>CAVTRO010000001.1:0-1152398 GCA_963737145.1 uncultured Alphaproteobacteria bacterium
AGGGCGAGGATCGCGGCGGCATCGAGCCAGAAGGGGCCGGCCCGGCGAAACTCGGGCAGCACTAGCCACCACTTGTCGGCAATGCGGCTGATGAGCATCAGGAAACATACCGTCGCGACGACACTGCGGCTCCGCTTGCCCGGGTGCGTCAGCAACGCGAAGAACGGCACAAAAAACCCGAACCCGACGGAGACGGAGAGCGCTCCTGCCCAAGGGCTGGCGATCCGGATCAAATACCAGGGAATTTCCGATTTAGATTTTCTTCCCAGATGATCAGAAATTGCATGAAATCGACGTACGCCCAGAAGATCGTCGTCGCGAGGAGGATGGCGGCAAGATCGGCCATCTGTTCGCGATCTCCGCCTCCGAGAGCCGGGCTTACGGCGACCGCGAGCAGCACCAATGCGAGCCCCGTATTGAACCAGCCGGAACCGGCGATCATCGGGAAAATTGACGACCAGAACGTCGGCTCCAATGACAGGATCCAGTCGATCGAGGCGAAGGCTGCGGAGAAAGCCAGCAGGATGAGCCCCACGCCGCTCAGCCAGGACAGCGCAGGCGCAATCGGCTCCGCCTCCTGCCGCGGTCCCCACAGCACAAAGGCCGCGAGAAGGTTCCACAGCACAATGTAGATGCCATAGCGCAGCAGGAAGGCGTCCGGGTTTAGGTAAAAGGTATTGCCGAGGCTCGGTGCGGGGTGGGTCCAGCTGTAGAGCTCGTGGAACCCGATAAAGGCCGGGATGCCGGCGAGGCTGGCAAGCGGCATCGTCGCGACCGCCGCGTTGAGCACGGGCCTCGCAGTCGCCATCCATTCCCCGCCGCTCAGGTCATGGACGAGCACCAAGGTCACCCCGGCAAACGGCACGCCGAGCCACAACAGAAAGGTGCAGAGCCAGGCGCGGAAGAACCCGGTCACATCGAAGGCGGCGCCAACCGCGCAACCCACCACGCCGAGAACTAGCGCGCAGAGTGCAGCGAGGTTCAGCCGGGTCCAGGCATGGTCCGAGGTCATTGGAGAGCCTGCCGCTGATCGGGCGGGACGTCGGCGATCTGGGCGCTGGCGCTCGCCTGCAATGCCCGGATATAGGCGGTTATCGCCCAGCGATCCTCCGCCCCAACGCGATCGGCGTAGGAATACATCGCGCCGTATCCGTTGGTGATGACTTCGTAGAAATGCTGGTTCGGCGCGTCGCGCAGCCGCGCGATGTAATAGGAGGGCGGCTGCGGAAACCCGCGCTGTACAATCATGCCGTGGCCGTCGCCGACCTTGCTGTGGCACGGCGAGCAATAGATGTCGAAGCGTTGGTGTCCGCGCTCGAGCAGCGCCATCGTGACCGGCGGGACCGGTGCCGGCTTTTCGTCGCGGGCGACGATATCGGGCGGCGGCAGCGCCGGCCAATTCGCCTCGGCGCCATAGGGCAGCTCGTAAGGCAGCCGCTTCGGCTGATTGGCCATGTTGTCGCAAGCCGCCAACGCGATCCCCACGCTTGCCACGGCAATGACCGGCATCAATCTCACACCGACACCTCGGCGACGCTCTCGGCACCGTGCCGCTCGAAGATCCGGCGGATCCGCTGCGGCTCGAAGCTCGGATCGTGCGCCTCGACGCACAGAACGAAGCGGTCCACCGAAGCCCGCTCGAACTCCACGGCAGAAAAGATCGGATGATAAAGACGCGGCAAACGGCAAACCGCCAGCAGCCCGAAAAAACCAGCTGCTATGGCGCACAGCACCATGAACTCGAAGGTCCCGACCATAAAGGCTGGCCAGCTATTGTACGGCCGCCCGCCTACATTGATCGGGTAGTTGAGCGCTTCATCCCAGTACTGGATGAAATAGCCCCAGACGGCGCCAAACACGGCGCCGAGAAAGATCACCAGCGGCAACCACATGCGGCGGCCCGGGCGCAGCACCTGGTCGAGGCCCTCGACGGGGTATGGGGTATAGGCTTCGACCTCGCGGAAGCCCAATGAGCGGAGTTGCAGCGCCGCCTCGGTCAGAGCATCGGGGGAAGCAAAGCAGCCGGCCAACCCGAACAGACCGCGCTCGCTCATTTCGTCTCCCCTTTTGCGATCATCTCGCGCACTTCGGATATCGAGACCATCGGCAAAAACCGCATCATCAGGAAAAACAGGGTCAGGAACAGGCCGATCGAGCCTGCCAAGGTCGCCCAATCCCACAATGTCGGGTAAAACACTCCCCAATAGGACGGCATCCAATCGCGGGCAAGGTTCGGTATGACGATGTCAAAGCGCTCCAGCCACATGCCGACGATGATACCGAGTGAGATCAGGAACAGCAGGATTTCGCTGCGGCGCACTAGCGGCAACCACAGAAGCTGCGGGATTATGATGTTGAGGCTGACCCTCGCCCAGTAGGTCGGGGCGTAAGTGCCGAAGACGGTGTCGAGAAGCGCAGTGCGGTCGGCAATATTGTTGCCGTAAAGCGGTCCCCATCCCTCCCAGAAATAGGAGAAGCCGAGCATCACGCTGCCGGTGAGCATGACCTTGGCCATGGCATTGAGGTGATAGGCGGTAATGATGTCCTGGAACCCGTAGCCGTGGCGCGCCATGATTGTCAGCATGATGATCAGCGCGAGCCCGGAGATGACCGCGCCAAAAAAGAAGTACGGCGGGAATTGAGTGGAGTGCCAGCCGGTGGTGAGCCCACCGGCGAAATCCAGGCCGACGACGCTGTGCACCGAGATGACCATCGGCGCCATGATCGCGGACATGATCAGATAGACGTTCTGGTGGTTGCGCCAGTGGCGCGCTGAACCGCGCCAGCCGAGCGCCAAGATACCGTAAAGCATCTGCTTTCGGCGATGTTGCGCCAGGTCTCGCACAGTGGCGAGGTCGGGCAGCAACCCGGTATAATAGAACATTATCGACATCAGGATGTAACAGAGCAGGCAGATGAAGTCCCACCACAGTGGACTGCGGACCTGCGGCCACACGCCCATCACGCTCGAATACGGGAACAACCAGTAGAAGAGCCCCTGCCGGCCAAGATGCATGATCGGCATGATGCCGGCAGACGCCGCCGCGCTCAGCATCATCGTCTCGGCAATGCGGTTCGTCGCCGAGCGCCACGGCGAGCGGGTCAAGTAAAAGAGCGCCGAGACGATCGTGCCGCCGCTCGCCAGCGCGATCCACCAGACATATTCGGCGATCGCAAAGCCCCAGGCGACCGGAATATCGACCCCCCAGACGCCGATGCCGTTGATGAACAGCCACGCCATTGCTACGACGAGCGTCACAAACAGGGCGGACGAGACGCCAAAGCCGATCCACCACCAGCGCGGCGCCTGCGGGCGCAGCACGCGCTCACTGACCTCCTCGCTCAGCGAGCGCAACGTCACGCCCGGCTCGACGACCGGCGCGTCGGACGGGAGATCGAAGACGTTCATGCTTTCTCGCTCTCGATCGCCGGATTGGGATTGCGGATCACCGCGGCATAGCTCGTGCGCGGCCGCGTGTTGAGCTCTTCGAGCAGCACGTAATCGAGCGGGCTCGCCTTGCGATGAGCGACGGCGCTTTGCGGATCGTTGCGATTGCCGAAGATGATCGCCTGTGTCGGGCAGCTCTGCTGGCAGGCGGTCACGATCTCTCCGTCGCGGACCAGTCGATCTTCACGGTCGGCGTCGATCTGCGTCATGCGGATGCGCTGGATACAATAGGTGCATTTCTCCATGACGCCGCGGCCCCGCACCGTCACTTCCGGGTTCCACGATTCCGCAGGCCGGTCATTTTTGCTGGTGTAGTCGAAGAAATTAAACCGGCGCACTTTGTACGGGCAATTGTTCGAGCAGAACCGCGTGCCGACGCAGCGGTTATAGACCATCAGGTTTAGGCCTTCATGGTCGTGGACCGTGGCGTGCACCGGGCAGACCACCTCGCAGGGCGCGTTCTCGCAATGCATGCAAGGCATTGGCTCGAAGGCAATGTCCGGGTTGTCCGGCGACCCGGAATAATAGCGGTCGATGCGCAGCCAATGCATGACCCGCTGATCGAGCACCTGATCCTTGCCGACCACCGGTATATTGTTTTCGGCTTGACAGGCGGCGACGCAGGCCTGACAGCCGATGCACGAGTTCAGATCGATCGCCATTGCCCAGGCGTAGCGTGGGTAGCTGTAGCTGGGATAAAGCGTTTCCTCGTTTCTCTGCTGCTCTAGAAAATGCGGGTTCTTCTGGTATTCGGCGAGCGTGCCCTCATGAATAAGATCGCGTCCGGCGACGCGGTCATGCCCTTGCGTTGTGGCGAGGCGCAAACTATCGCCGGTCTTGCTTAGAGTGGCCTGCGTGACCCACGGCGACTCGATGCTGCGCAAAGGGTAAGCATCGAACCCAACATCGACGCCGAGCCCTCCGGCTCGACGGCCGAAGCCGAGCGGCAAGGTGATGCAGTCCGGCGCCTGGCCCGGCAGAACAAAAAACGGCGCGCGCACGCTGTGCCCGTTGGCCCCGATGGTCAGCACGTCTTCGGTCTTGATGCCGAGCCGAGCCGCCGTCACCGGCGCGATCAGCGCCGCATTGTCCCAGGTCAGCCGGGTGAACGGGCGCGGCATCTCCAAAAGCCAGGCGTTGTCGGCAAACCGGCCGTCCCAAAGGAGCAGGTCGGGACGGAAAAGCACGGTGATAGCGGGTTCGGTGGTCAATGGCGGCATTGCGCCGGCCGCAATATCGGGTTTCGGAACGGCCGTGACCGGCGCCGCCGCGCTGTCCTTTACGACGCCGCTGCGCAGGGATTCGTGCCAGAACTCCTCGAAATTACCGTTCCCTTTCTGCTGCGCCTCGTGCTGCCAATAGCCGCGCACCAATGCATAATCATCGGGCGAGGTGTCGGCCAGCAGCACCGCCAACAGCTCCTGCGCCGAATGGCCGCCGTAAAGCCTGCGTACCTGCGGCTGCTGAATCGTGACCGTGCCATCGAACGCGCGTGCGTCGCTCCAGGCTTCGTATTCATGCGCTGCCGGGATCAGCCAAGTGCTCCCCTGCGCCGTCTCATCCGCATAGAGCGCGAGGCTGACCGACAGCGGCACGCGCTTCAGCGCGGCTGCGAAGTCGAGATCGGCGGGTGCGCTGTAGACCGGGTTCGTCTCCAGCATCAGCAATGTGTCGACCCGGCCGGCTGTCATGTCCGCGACGAGTTCTTGCAGCGATTGCTGCTGCGGCATTGGCGAAACCGCAACCGGCTCGATCGGCCGGATGGTCTTTCCGAACGCCCCCAGCGCGCCGTTGATCGCGTCGGCGAGGAGGTGCACCTCGACCGGCTGCTCGCGGCCGGCGTGGACCAGAGCGCGGCCTTTGTGTTGCATGAGGTCCCGCGCCGCCGCCGTCAGCCAGGATGCGTCCTTTGACTGCGATTGCGCCCATTCCTGCGGCCCGGCGCCGACCGCGGCGGCGAGATGGCGCATGCCGTCCAGGATCTGTTGAGGCCGCATCGGCAGCCGGTGATCGGCCTTGGCGCCGATCAGGGTCGGCGTGCTCTCGATCGCGTAAACCCGGCTCATCTGGCCGCCGGTCTCGTCCGGGCGGCGGCGTGCGGCAAATTGCCGGGCATAGGCCAGCCATCCCGGCACGGCAGAAATCAGATCGCTCTCGACCGCAAAGATCACGTCGGCGGCGCCGACATCGAAGACCCGCTCGACCGGTCGGCCGAATGCACGCTGAGACGCGGCAAATTCGTTGTCGCGGTGCAACGGCTCCCATTGATGCCACCGCATCGCCGGAAATTGCTTCTGCAGCGCCGCGAATTGCGCCGCGAGCGAGGGGGAAGTGACATTGCCGGTCAGCAGCCGCAATCCCTCGCCGCCGCGACCGAGAAGCCGATCACGGCGCTCATAGAGCGCCGTGACGAAACTCTCCCACGCATCGATCTGCCCGTTGCCGACGATCGACTGCGCGCGGCGCGGGTCATAGAGCGTCAGGATTGACGCCTGCATGATTGCGCTGGCGGCGCCGAGGCTCGCCGGATGGTCGGGATTGCCCTCGACCTTGATTGGCCGGGCCATCTGATGAGCTATCAGCACGCCGGTCGCATAGCCGTCGCGGGTCGTCGCCGTCGCATAATAGCGCGAGCGCCCCGGCACGATCCCGGGCGGCTGCTCGACATAGGGGAGTAGCTGACGTGGATTGGGCTCGGGACCGCAGGCCGACAGCCCGCCCAATGCCATCGACGCCGCCATCAGCTGCAGGAACCGCCGCCGGTCGAAAGCGCCGAGCACGTCTCGAAAACGCGGCACCTCGCGTTCGACGGCTGCCGCGAACTCCGGCGTCTCCGCCAGCTCTTCGAGAGTGCGCCAGTAATTTCTGCCGGCGCCGGTCATCTGTGGCACACGCCGCAATCAGACAACGTCTCGGGATGAATGTGATACTCCGACATTAGCTTCTCGCCCGACGGGGTGTCCGCAGTGCGCTCCCAGTGCGAATTGAACACCTGATCCTTTGGGCGCAGATGCGGCGCCGGGTCGCGGTGACAAGACAAACACCAGCTCATGTAGAGCGTCTCGGCCTTCCAGGTCAGCGGCATGTCGCCGATCGGCCCGTGGCATTCGGTGCAGCCGACGCCTTTAGCAATGTGGATGCTGTGGTCGAAATAGACGTAATCCGGCAGAGTGTAGACGCGGGTCCAGCGCAGCGGCTTGCCCTCTGCGAGGCTCTGCCGCACGGGCGCCAGAATTTCGGCATTGGTCCAGATCTGTGAGTGGCAGGTCATGCAGGTATGGGTCGGCGGAATGCCGGCGTTCTGCGAGACCTCGACCGTCGTGTGGCAGTAACGGCAATCGAGGCCGAGGCCGCTGACGTGGTGCTTATGGCTGAACGGCACCGGCTGCGGCGGGATGTATCTTACCTGAGAATTGTAGCCCATCACCGGCACGACCCAAATAAGGATCAACAGAAACACTGCAATGCCGGCCGCCCCGAGCAGGGCCATGTTCATGAACATGTTGGCCCTCGGGCCAAAGATCGCCACCGGTTGCTCCGTAACCAACGCTCCGCTCAAACGCGAGCAAACATCCTTGGTTCCCGAGTATCAAGGCATTTGCTCTGCCGCGCTGTGTTGCCGCAGTCGTGCTGTCTCAAACGCAATGATCTCGATCAATAATCTGCTGGCGCTGCCGAGCGGGTTAGTCGGAGGACAGACGAGCCTTGGCCAGTGGACGGCCTCCCAAAAATAAGGTCGTAGCGAACGCGGCAACCGCGAGTGTGCCGGCCACTAGCGCGCCGCGATGCTCCGTTGCCCACAGCTGCACACTGTGATTCTCGGCACGGTTGTCGAAGCGTCCATGCGTGCCGGGATCGCCCGGCACCGGGTCGAACAGATTATCGGATCGCTGGGGGTCGGCCGGCGCATCCGTCAGCTGGCTCGTATAGCCCTTCCGAGCAAGATACCGGTCGAGCAATCCCGGGATGAGTTTATTGGCGGCGATCGCCTTGACGCTCGAGCGCCCGACCCAGACCTCACGGCGGCGCGAATGGGCCGCGTAATAGATCGCCTCGGCCGCGACTTCGGGCTGAAAGATCGGCGGCACCGGCTGCGGCTGCCGGCTCATCTTATTGCGCGCCCAGTTGAACTGCGGGGTGTTGAGCGCCGGCATCTGGACCATCACCAGGTGCACATCGACGCCGTCATGCATCAGTTCCGTCCGCAGGCTGTCGGTAAACCCGCGGATCGCAAATTTGGCGCCGCAATAAGCCGATTGCAGCGGTATAGCCCGGTAACTGAGGGCCGAGCCGACCTGGACAATCGCGCCGCGGTTGCGCGGGCGCATTCGTTTCAAGGCGGCCATCGTGCCATAGACAAAGCCGAGATAGCTGACCTCGGTGGCGCGGCGAAACTCTTCGGGTGAGATGCGATGAAACGGGGAGAAGATCGTCGCCATCGCGCAATTCACCCAGATGTCGATCGGGCCGAACTGGTTTTCGACAGTATCGGCCGCCGCTTCGACGGCATCGGGATCGGCGACGTCGAGAGGCAGCGCCAGCGCTTTCCCGCCGCCCTTTTCGACCTCAGCTGCTGCAGCCTGCAACCCCTCAGTGCCGCGTGCGACCAGCCCAATCTGCGCCCCTTGCGCCGCAAAGGCATGCGCCGTCGCGCGCCCGACCCCCGCCGATGCCCCGGTGATGACGACGGTTTCCGGCATGGTGATCTCCTATTCGCAAGGGGCGGCCGGATGCGGCACGCACGGACAACACTGGCCCGTGTTGATTGTTCCGGTGCGGCAATGCGAGCAGAAAATTCGGTTTGCTAAGGCCTCGTTGTCACTCCTTCACCAGCGGGCACTGGTTCGGGCCGGGCAGCTTGAAGGCTTCCTCGCCGGGGATCACTGCGATCTGCTTGTAATAGTCCCACGGACCTTTTGATTCCGAAGGTTTCTTGACCTCGAACAGATACATGTCGCGGATGAGGGTGCCGTCCTCGCGGATTTTGCCGTTCTTGGTCATGAAGTCGTTGACCGGGGTCGCCTTCATCTGTTTGACGACGGTCGGGCCGTCGTCGCTGCCGGTCGCCTTGATTGCGGCCAGATAGTGCATGATCGCGCCGTACACCCCGGCTTGGACCATTGTCGGCTCGCGCTTCATCTTGTCCATAAAGCGCTTGGACCACGCGCGGGTCTGGTCGTTCTGGTCCCAATAAAATGCCGAAGTCAGCCGCAGCCCGTGCGCCGCCTGCAAGCCGAGGCTATGGATATCGGAAATAAAGACGAGGAGCCCGGCGAGCTCTTGGCCGCCCTCCACGATGCCGAACTCGCCGGCCTGTTTGATCGAGTTGATCGTGTCGCCGCCGGCATTGGCCAAGCCAATGATCTTTGCCTTCGAGTTTTGCGCCTGCAGCAAGAAGGAAGAGAAATCCGCGGTATTGAGCGGCGCCCGGACCGAGCCCAGTATTTTGCCGCCGTTTTCTTCTACGACCCTCGACGTGTCGCGTTCGAGGGCATGGCCAAAGGCGTAATCCGCGGTGATGAAGAACCAGGTGTCGCCGCCCGCTTTGACCACGGCGCCGCCGGTGCCGTTCGCCAGCGCGACCGTGTCGTAGGTCCAGTGCACCGAGGTCGGCGAGCAGGCTTTGCCAGTCAGGTCGGAGGCCGCGGCGCCCGATATCAGGAACACCTTGTTCTTGTTGCGGGCGACCTCCTGGACGGCGAGCGCCACGCTCGAAGTCGGTACGTCGACAATCGCGTCGACGCCGTCATTGCCGAACCACTGGGTGGCGATCGCCAACCCGACATCTGGCTTATTCTGGTGGTCGGCACTGATCAGCTCTATCTTCTTGCCGTTGACGCTGCCGCCAAAATCGGCGATCGCCATGCGCGCCGCCTCGACCGATCCCGCTCCGCCAATGTCGGCGTAGAGCCCGGACATGTCACTGAGAACCCCGATCTTGACGACCTCGCCCGACATCTCGGCGGAAGCTGTGCCGCTGAGCATCAACGCGGCTGCAACAGCGAAAATAACAGCGGTCTTCATTTCCATTCCCTTTGGTCTTTTACCATTCCGTCTTCTCTCTTTTACTAAAAGTAAGTCGTCAGGTTACTAAAATCCTCATCACCGGGCTTGACCCGGTGATCCACGCCTTTCCGCTGCGCCGACCCCAGCAGGCGGTGAAAGCGTGGATGGCCGGATCAGGTCCGGCCATGACGAGTGTGCGTTGTGAGCCGCATCGCATACTCTCAAACGCCAAGGTAGTCGTGCAGCCTGTCAGTGTTCCGCGCGACATCCTCGTTGCGGATCATGTCGATAACCCGCCCGTGCTCGACGATGTAATGGCGGTCGGCCAGGGTCGCGGCAAAATGGAAATTCTGCTCGACCAAGAGGATCGTGAAGCCCTTCTGCTTCAGCCGGCGGATCAATCCGCCAATCTGCTGGACGATGACGGGGGCCAGCCCCTCGGTCGGCTCATCGAGCAGCAGCAACGTCGCGCCGGTGCGCAGCAGCCGGGCGATCGCCAGCATCTGCTGCTCGCCGCCGGAAAGCTTGGTGCCTTGGCTGCGGCGGCGCTCCCGCAAATTCGGGAAAATCGAATAGATCTCGTCGACCGTCATGCCGCCCGGCATTACCACCGGCGGAAGCAGCAGGTTTTCCTCAACGTCCAGGCTCGCGAAGATGCCGCGCTCTTCCGGACAATAGGCGAGGCCGAGACGGGCGATGCGATTGGAGGGAGGCCGGCCAGCTCGCTGCCGCGAAAGACGACCGACCCCTGCCGCCGCGGCACGATGCCCATGATCGCCCGCAAGGTCGTCGTCTTGCCGGCGCCGTTGCGGCCCAAAAGCGTGACGACCTCGCCTTGCCCGACGGCAAAGCTCATTCCGTGCAGGATGTGGGATTCGCCATACCAGGCGTGCAGTTCCTCGACACCCAGCAGCTGCTGCTGCGCCGTGATCGCCGCGTCAGGCATGGCCGGTCCCCAGATACGCCTCCCTGACCTCAGGGTTCCGCGAGACAGAGGCGTAATCGCCCTCGGCGAGGATACGGCCGCGGGTCAGCACGGTGATCATGTCGGAGAGATCGGCCACGACCGACAGGTTGTGCTCGACCATCAGGATTGTTCGGTCGGCTGCCACCTTGCGGATCAGCGCCGAGATCAGTGCGATATCCTCCTGGCCGAGACCGGCCATCGGTTCGTCGAGCAGCAGCATCACCGGGTCGAGCGCCAATGTCGTCGCGATCTCGAGGGCTCGCTTGCGCCCATAGGGCAATTCGACCGCAAGCAAATCCGCAAATCCGGCGAGGCCCACCGCTTCGAGCAGCGCATCGGCGCGCGAATTGAGGCCGTCCAGGATGCGCTCCGAGCGCCAGAAATGAAACGAGTTGCCGAGCCTTTGCTGCAAACCCACGCGGACGTTGTCGCGCACCGTCAGGTGCGGAACGGAGATCTGAAACGAGCGCACCATCCCCCGCCGTGCGATGTCGGCCGGGCGCGCCGTGGTGATGTCGTGACCATCGTAGAGGATCCGCCCGGCGCTCGGCTCGAGAAACTTTGTCAGGAGATTGAACACGGTCGTCTTGCCGGCCCCGTTCGGGCCGATCAGCGCATGGATTGTGCCGCGGCGAATTTTGAGATCCACTTCCTGCACCGCGGTGAAGCCGCGGAACTCCTTTGTCAACCCCCAAGTCTCGAGGATCAGATCGTCCAAGCGCAAAGCCTTTGGATCCGGTATTGTTTTCGTTGCAACGCTACCCTAATCCGGTGGGGTGGGAGGGGCAACCGGCAGAAGGGGCCAGACAGGTGCAGGATCAGATCGAAGATGCGCTGGCCGCGATCAGATTTGGCCCCGACGGTCTCGTGCCGGCGATCGCCCAGCAATACGATAGCGGAGAAATCCTGATGCTGGCCTGGATGAACGCTGACGCGGTCCGGGTGAGCCTCGACGAGGGCCGCGCCTGCTATTGGTCGCGGTCGCGCGCGAGGCTGTGGCGAAAGGGCGAGACCTCCGGGCAGGTCCAGCTATTGCGGGAGCTCCGCCTCGATTGCGACGGCGATACGGTATTGCTGCTTGTCGATCAGCAAGGCGTCGCGTGCCACACCGGGCGCCGCAGCTGTTTCTTCCGCGCCTGGCGGGATGGCGACTGGGCCCTTATCGCCGACCCCGAAGTCCCGCCGCAAATTCATTATCCCGCCAGGACGGCAGGCTAGGAGAGAATTATGTTGAGCGCCGCAGAGAATTATTCGCTCGAGGAAATGGACCGGCAGAGCCTGATCCACCCGGCGACCTCGATCGCCGATCACTTGAAGAACGGCCCGACAATCATTGCCGGAGGCTCCGGGGTCAGGGTCAAGGACCGGCACGGCCGGTCGCTGATCGACTGCGGTGCCGGATTGTGGTGCGTCAATATCGGTTTTGGCCGCGCCGAGCTCGGCGAAGCGGCCGCGCAGGCGATGCGCGATCTCGGCTATTACCATACCTTTGGATCGCACTCGAACGAGCCGATCATCCGGCTCGCCGACCGCGTGTTGGGCCTGTTCCGCGAAAAGGCGGGGGCCGGGCATCTGTCGAAGATATTCTTCGGCACTTCGGGATCGGACGCAAACGACACCAATTTCAAGCTGGTTCGCTATTACAACAATCTGCTCGGCCGGCCGCGGAAGAAGAAGGTAATATCGCGGCTCGGCAGCTATCACGGCTTGACCTATGCCGCCGGAAGCCTCACCGGCATCGCGGCCTTTCACAAGGCTTTCGATCTGCCGATCGAGGGGGTGCTTCACACCTCCTGCCCGCATTTCTATCGATTTGCGGAACAGGGCGAAGACGAGGAGGCGTTCACCGCTCGCATGGCGGGCGACCTCGAGGCGCTGATCGCTCGCGAGGGGGCGGAGACGATCGCCGCCTTATCGCCGAGCCGATCATGGGCACGGGCGGCGTCTTCCTGCCGCCCAAAGGCTATTTCGCCCGCGTACAGGAGCTTCTCGCCGAGCACGACATCCTGTTCATCGCCGATGAGGTGATCACCGGTTTCGGCCGAACCGGCTCGTGGTTCGCGACAGGCCTGTTCGACCTGAAGCCGGACATCGTCACGCTCGCCAAGGGCATCACCAGCGCCTACTTCCCGCTTTCGGCATCGGTGATCTCAGAGAAGATCTGGGAGGTATTGCGCGACGCTTCGCCCGAAATCGGGCCGCTGATGCACGGCTTCACCTATTCGGGCCACCCGGTCGGCGGCGCCGTCGGACTGGCCAATCTCGACATCATGGAACGCGAGGGCCTCATCGAGAATTCGGCATCGATGGGCACCTACCTGCGTGACGAACTGCGCGAGCGGCTCGCAGACAACCCCTTTGTCGGCGATGTGCGCGGCGCCGGCCTGATGGTCGCCGTCGAATTCGTCGCCGACAAGAAGGCGCGCCGCTTTTTCAACCCGCAAACCCAGCCCCACCGCATCATCTCCCGCAAAGTACTCGAAGAGGGTGTGTCAGTGCGCGCCCTGCCCTATGGCGAGATCACCTCGTTCTCGCCGCCGCTGTGCATCACGCGCAGCGAGATCGACGAGGTCGTCGAGCGCTTCACCCGCGGTTTGGAACGCACAATTCCTGAGCTGCGGCAGTTGGCCTAGCAATCACCCGGCCAGGCGCTGCTGCGGTCGGCCGAGCACAGGCAGCCGGGTAGCGAGGCCGACTACGAGGAAGGTGATCACAAGGAGCGTGATCCCCAATACAGAGATTGCGCCGAGGTCGCCGCTTTCGTTGAGGTCGTAGATGATGACCGAGACGACCTTGGTTTGGGCAGTGGTCAACATTATCGTCGCCGACAGTTCACGAATAACGCCAATAAAGACAAAGCACCAGGTTGCGATCACGCTGGTGCGAAGCAGCGGCGCGGTGATCCGCCACAAGACGCGCAGCCGGGTGGCGCCGAAGATGCGGCCGGCCTCTTCGAGCTCCGGGTGCAGGCCGCGAAAGGCGGCTTGCAGTTGCTGGTATCCCGCCGGCAGCTCGATCGTCAGAAAGGCCAGGAGCAGGATCCACAAGGTGCCGTAGAGCACCAGCGGCGGGCGGGTGTAGCTGAGGAAGAGCCCGACGCCGAGGACAATCCCGGGGATGGCGATCGGTGCCGTCGCAAGGAAGCCGAGAAACCGATGCCCGGTTACGAGGCCACGCTGCGTAACGTAGCTGACGGTCAGAGCGAGAAACGTGCCGCCCGTTGCAGCGAGGACGCCGAGCAGAACGGTGTTCCAGAGAGCCTGGCGCGTCTGCGAAAATTCGAGAAATACGAAGCGGATATTGTGCAATGTCAGAGTCGCGAGGGTCAGTGGGTCCGAGGGCGTGCGAACGATCGCCGTCTTTATCAGCGCCGCATAGGGCAGCAGAATCGGCAGAGCCAGGACCGCCAGCGCAAAGGCGAGCGCCGGCCCTCGCCAAATACCGAGCCCGATCCGGCGCGGTGCGCCGCTCTTCCCGCCAATGACGGCATAATTGCGCCGGCCGAGTAGCCATTGCCGTCCTTGCAACAGCAGTATCGTCAGCAGCAGCAGCGGCATTGCGGCGGCGGCCGCGAGATGGGGGTCCGGAGGATATTGGAAGAGGGCCCAGATTTTCGTCGTGATGACGTGAAAGCCCGCCGGCAGAGCGAGGATCGCGGGGGTGCCGAACTGGGTCAGTGCCTGCAGAAACGCGACAAGCGCACCGGCGAGCAGTGCCGGCAACACCATCGGCAATGTCACGCGGCGCAATGTCGCCGGCCGCGTGCCGCCGAGGATCGCCGAGGCTTCTTCGAGCTCGGCGGGAATATTGTCGAGAGCGTTGGTCAGCAGCACGAAGATGTATGGGAAGCTGTAGCACGCCATGACAAATACCAGGCCCTCGGCGGTATAGATGTCGAACAGGTGTTCGTAGGGCCCAAGCTCGAAGATCGCGCGGTACCATTGGTTGAGGATGCCGCTATTCGGCGCAGCGAGGATTTCCCAGGCGATCGCACCGAGAAAGGGCGGGGTCACAAAGGACGCGGTGACGAGCGCGCGGATCGCGCCGCGCAGCGGCAAATCAGTGCGGGCGACAAGCCAGGCGAGCGGGATGGCCAATGCAGACGCACCCGCGGCCACGCTCGCCGCTATGCCGAGCGCCGTGAGGTATGGGGCAATGAAGGTCCGATCGGTCGCCAGGCGCGCAAAGTTCGCAAGGCTCAGGGCGCCGTTTGCGTCGGTGATGCTGTACCAACCGAGCCATCCCAATGGCAGCAACACGAGCCCGCCCAGAAACCCCCCGAGCAAGACGAATAGTGGCAGAGACAGATCGAGATGCCAACCGATGCGAGGAACGCGGCTGGATGGTACTAACCATGCAAGCATTTCAGTTGCCGTGGGTGCCCGTCCCTCACCCTTCGCGTCGACACTACAGCCCGAAATATTCGGCGTATTTCTTCTTGATCTCGTCTATCGCCTTCTCCTGGGCGGCGGGGTCGGCTTTCAGGACCTTGATTTCGGAGAGCGGCTTCATTCCGGCTTTGAGCTTCACGTCGGGGTTGACGGAGCGCAGCCAACCCGTATCAACAAGTAGCTGCTGGCCCTCGCGCGAAAACAGCCAGCTGATCAACAGCCGGGCGGCGTTCGGGTGAGGCGCGTCGACGATGACGCCGGCGCCGCCCGGGATCGATGGCGTGCCTTCGCTCGGATAGACCGGCTCGATCGGGCCGCCCTGCCCTCGGATCTGCAGGACGAAGTATTCGCCGCCGTCCGCCCCGATCGGGCGCTCACCCTGCGCCACCTTTTTGGGCGGCTCCGCTGCCGACTGGACCTGCATCACGCGCTGCTGACCGAGTTTTTTGAAATAGTCCCAGCCGAGGTCGCGGCTCAGCTCGAAGGTCACCGTCATGATCGTGCCGCTGTAGCCGGGGTGAGCCTTGACGATCTTGCCGGTCCATTTCTTGTCCAGCAGGTCGGCAAAGCTCTTTGGTGCATCCTCGGTCTTGACGAGCTTGGTGTTGTAAGTGATCGGCGACAGCGTAAACCGTTCAGTCGCGAAGTAGCCCTCGGGATCGCGCTGATCGGCCGGCCATTTCTCCGCCACGTCCGCCGGCACAAAGGGCACCAGCCAGCCCTGCCGCTTCCAATAGAGAAGCGCGGTCATGTCCGAGCACTCGATCGCATCGGCGACGTGGATGTTGCTGCCGCGTTCCTCGGCGAGACGCTGGAACAGGCGCTCGCAGCCGTTGCGCTCGACCTGCACGGAGATGCCGGGATAGGCTGCCTCGAACGCCTCGCCGATCTTCTCGGCGGTCTGCAGCTCGATCGACGTGTAAAAAATCACCTTGCCTTCTTTCTTCGCGGCATCGACGAGCTGTGGCGTGATGGAGGTCGGGCTTGGGGCAGCCGAGGCTGCCGCCGACAGCACCGCGACAGAGACGAAAAATGCCGACAAGCATCGAATTGCACTCATGACGCTTCCTTCCCTTCATCTGCTCAATTGGCCAGCGCGCGGCAGCGCTCCGGCGGAAAGCGCAATCTGACCTTGCCGCCAACCGGCACATTGACCTGCATCGGAGCGACGACGCGGACCTGCTGACCGCCGCCGAGAGCTATCAGGTAATCGCGATGCGCGCCGAGATAGGCTTGACGCAGGACGCGGCCGGCGGCTTCGTTCGGCCGCTCCTCGGCAGGATTGCCCGCGCCGTTCTCGGCGAAGCCGATGTCGTGCATCCGCACCGAGACCGCCGTCTCGCCCGCGGCTGCATACTCGCCCTGGCCGCAGCGCAGCACGAGGCCGCCGCAATCGACCAGGTCGCGGCCGATTTTATGGCCGCGAAAGATATTGGTGCCGCCGAGAAACCGCGCGACGAATTCCGAGCGCGGCCGCTGATAGATATCTTCGGGCGAACCCATCTGCTCGACCCGTCCCCGCTGCATCACAACAATAACATCGGCGGTAGTCATCGCCTCCGCTTGATCGTGCGTAACGTAGACGGTCGTATATTTATAGTCGTCGTGCAGGCGGCGGATTTCGAAACGCATCTCCTCGCGCAAATTGGCGTCGAGGTTGGAGAGCGGCTCGTCGAGCAGCAATGTCTCCGGCTCGACGACAAGCGCGCGCGCAAGGGCGACACGCTGCTGCTGACCGCCGGACAGCTCACTCGGATACCGGCCGGCGAATTCCGCCAGATGCGTCGCTTCGAGGATCGCCGCGACGCGCCGCGCGAGCTCGGCCTTGCCCACCCGGCGCAAGGTCAGGCCATAGGCGATATTCTCGAAAATCGTCATGTGCGGCCAGAGCGCATAGCTCTGGAAGATCATCGACATGTTGCGCCGCTCCGGCGGCTGACTGCGCCCCGGCGCCGAGATCGTGCGTCCCCCGACCCGGATCGATCCGGCATCGGGATCGACAAACCCGGCGATCAATCGCAGGGTCGTCGTCTTCCCGCATCCCGACGGCCCGAGCAGGCACACGAGCAAGCCGTGGTCGATGGTCAGCGACAGATCATCGACGGCGGCGACCCGGCCAAAGCGCTTGGTCAGCGACTCCAGTTCGACAACCGCCATGTTCCTGTTCTACAGCATCGAGCCGAGGACGCGGTCGGGCGGGCGGTGGCCGTCGGCGAAGGTCTTGATATTGATGATGACCCTCTCGCCCATTGCGAGCCGACCTTCAATCGTCGACGAGCCCATATGCGGCAACAGCACGACATTATCGAGGGCGCGCAGCCGCGGATCGATCGCCGGTTCGTGCTCGAACACGTCGAGACCGGCGCCGGCGATCGCGCGGGTCTCGAGCAGGCGGAGAAGCTCCTCCTCATCGACGATCTCGCCGCGCGCCGTATTGACGAGGATCGCCTGCGGCTGCAGCAGCCGCAGGCGGCGCGCCGAGAGCAGGTGGTAGGTAGCCGGCGTGTGCGGGCAGTTGACCGAGACGATGTCCATATGGGCGAGCATCTGGTCGAGGCTCTCCCAATAGGTCGCCTCGAGCGCGCTTTCGATCTCCTCCGGGACCGGCCGCCGATTGTGGTAATGAACTGATAAGCCGAACCCCTTGGCGCGCCGCGCGAGCGCCATACCGATCCGGCCCATGCCGACGATTCCGAGCCGCTTGCCCCAGATGCGATGGCCGAGCATCGAGGTCGGGCCCCAGCCGGTCCAGCCGCCGCTGCGGATCAGCCTTTCGCCTTCGGCGAGGCGGCGCGACACGGCGAGGATCAGCGCCATTGTCATGTCCGCGGTGTCCTCGGTCAGGACGCCCGGCGTGTTGGTCACAAGGATGCCGCGCCGCTGCGCCGCGGCGAGGTCGACATGGTCGACCCCGGTCCCGAACGACGCGATCAGCTTTAAGGCAGGACCCGCCGCGTCCAGCACCTCGGCGTCGATTCGGTCGGTCACGGTCGGCACCAGGATGTCGGCCCTCTCCACGGCGGTGATCAGCTCAGGCTTTGGAAGGGGTGTGTCGTCCAGGTTGAGCCGGCAGGCGAACAGCTCCATCATCCGGGTCTCGATCGGGTCCGGGAGCTTGCGGGTGACGATGACAAATGGCCGTTTCGAGCGCATGGCGAGAAGTTCCGCAGAGGGCGGGGTCCGCCATTAGCAACAGTCGGGATCGGATGTCCAGACATCAGGCGGGGTATCGGTTTCCGGCGCTCCTTGTCGGGATATTGATGGGGGCGCTCGTCGTCGCGGCGGCGCCCGCCGCGGCAGGCGAAAGCGAGGCGGGGCAAAAGCTGCCGCGCTTTGTCAGCCTGCGCTCGGACCAGGTGAATTTGCGGGTCGGGCCAGGCGAGAATTATCCGATCGAATGGGTGCTCACCCGCAAGGAGATGCCGGTCGAGATCGTCAAGGAATTCGAGAACTGGCGGATGATCCGCGATTGGCAAGGCACCGAGGGGTGGGTGCACGAAAGAATGCTGACCGGCAAGCGAGCCGTCGTCGTCAAGGGCGGCATTCGTACCTTGCATCGCCAGCCCGATCCGTCGTCCCCGGCGGTTGCCCGCGCGCAGCCCGGCGTCATCGCAAAGCTGCTCGAATGCCGCAGCGACTGGTGCCGCATCGATGCCGCCGATCATTCCGGCTGGGTCCAGCGCGGCGACCTCTGGGGCGTCTACCCCGACGAAATCGTGCAGTAGCCCGCCAGTTATAGGCGGCACCCGGCGCAGCTCACTGAAATGTGAGATGCAGGCCGCGCGATCTGTCGGCATGTTGGGTCGCGGGCATCAATCAAAATCGCAGGGAGGGTCTCTTATGCGTTCAAAATCGTTTCTCGCCGCCGTCTTCATCGCCGCACTGGCGCTGCCTGCCGCGGCGCAGAACGCGCCCACACGCATTCGCGGCACCGTCGAAAAGCTCGATGGCCAAACCTTGATGGTCAAGTTACGCGACGGTCAGTCGCTGTCGATCGCGCTAGCGCCGAATTTTACCGTGCGTGCAGTGGTCGCCAAGACCATCGCCGAGATCAAGCCCGGCGACTTCGTCGCCTCGACCTCGGTCAAGGGCCCCGACGGGAAGCTCCGGGCGATCGAGGTGCACATCCTTCCCGAAAGCCTGCGCGGCGTCGCCCGGGAAGGCCAATTTCCGTGGGACCTCGCCCCCGATAGCGTGATGACGAATGCTATTGCTGCGCAGATCACCAGCGCGCCGGAGGGCCAAGTGATCAAGGTCACTTACAAGGACCGCGAAGCCGAGGTTACCATTCCTCCCGGGACTCCGATTGTCGGCTATGTGCCGGGCGATCCCAGCCTGCTTAAACCCGGAGCGGCGGTGTTCATCACTGCCCAGAAAGGGGCCGATGGCAGCCTTACGGCCTCCGGGGTGACCGCCGAGAAGGACGGCGTGAAACCGCCGATGTAAATCATTCGACGCCGTTCAACACGAAATCGAAGATGTCATAGTTGCGCAGCCGGCGGGCCGCGGCGATCTTGCGGTATTCGGGGTTCAGCGGCCGCGACAGGATGAACGGCACGATCTGCTCGCCGAGCCCGCCATGCGAGCGCAAGCGATGGCCGGCGAGCCCCGAAAGGTCGTGTTCCTCACGTGAGGCGCCGATCGCGGTGTTGGCGTCGCCGAGCACGACGAAGTCGCCCTCCCGGTCGAGCGGCAATTCGAAGCGCTGCGCGGCCTCTGCCGCGTCGAGCACCAGAGCCACCCCCGGCAATTCCGCGCTCGCCGCCATCAAAGCGGCAGTGTCCGCGGCCCCTTGGTCATAGACCCGGACGAACGACCCCAGGGCGCCGTGATGGCGCACGAACGGGTCGGTAATCGGGCAGATTACCCGCACCGCTGCGGCGCCAAAACGGCGGTTGAGCTCATCTTCGAGGAAAATCACATTGGGCTCGCCATTCGGCCGCGCCTTGTCGTTCATGCCGTGGTCGGCGACGAGACCGACGACGGCCCCCAGTTCGACAAAGCGCCGCACCCGGTCGTCGATCGCCCGGTTGAACGCATTCGCTTCCGGCGCTCCCGGCGCGTGGGCGTGCTGGACGTAATCCGAGAGCGACAAATAGAGCAGCCGGGCCATGCCCCGCTCGAGGAGCGCGACCCCGGCGTCGAGCACGAACAGCGACAGATCCGCCGAATACATGTCGGGTTTGCCGCGCCCTACGAGCGCCTCGAACTCGGAGTCGGCAAATTCAGAGGAAAAGCAGATGCCGTCGAGGTTGCGTCCCAATAACCTGCGCAATTTGTCTTTGGCGGTAACCGCCGCCGTCCTGACGCCGGCGCGCGCCATCAGCGCCAGGATCGTGTCGCTGCGCATTAGGCCTTCGTCGGTCATCATAATCTCGCGACCGCTCTCGCGATCGAGGTAATAGTTGCCGGCAATGCCGTGCACCGAAGGCGGCGCCCCGGTCACGATCGAGACATTGTTCGGGTTGGTGAAGGTCGGCACCACGGCATCCGCCGTTCCGACATAACCCTCCCGGTGGAAATCGCTCATTGTCGGAAAGATGCCGTCCGGAATGCCGCGCTCGAGATATTCGGGGTCGCACCCGTCCACGCAGATGACCACCGTCGGCCGCTGCGGCTTCCGGTACCGCCTCCCGTTCAGCTCGATTGTCTCGGACATGGTCAGATCGCTATCCGTTGTACGAGCTTACTCCCCCGCCCCGCCTGCGGGTAGAGGCGACAGGCGGCGCAATGACTAGCTCATCCTCCTCAACATACCGCGCGAGCGACGGGGCCGCCTACGAGCATTTTCTCGGGCGCTGGTCGCGGCGGCTCGCCGGGCCGTTTGCTGAGTTCGCGCGGCCAGCGGATTATAGCCGATCGCTGGATGTCGGGTGCGGCACCGGGAGCCTCGCCATCGCCTTGGCCGAACGCGGAGCGCCGGATCGAGTCGCCGCCATCGATATCGCCGCCCCTTATGTCGCATTCGCGCGGTCGAACAGGGGTGGCACAGGCATCGGTTTTGCCGTCGGCGACGCCTGTCGCTTGCCCTACGCCGACGGCAAGTTTGCGGCCGCTCTGGCGCAGCTTTCGCTGAATTTCGTCCCGGATGCGGCGCAGGCCGTGCGCGAGATGCGGCGGGTGGTGCAGCGGGGAGGCGTCGCCGCGGCAGCGGTATGGGACTTCCGCGGCGGGCTCGTGTTTCAGCGCCTCTTCTGGGATACCGCGGCCGGGCTCGACCCGGGCGCCGGGGCGGCGCGGGATCGGCTGTTCTCCGGCCCGCTCGCCCTGCCCGACGGGCTGCCGGCGCTGTGGCATGACGCCGGGTTCGCGGCGGTCGAGCGCGGCTCGATCACGATCCGCATGGAATACGCCGATTTCGCCGATTACTGGGAGCCGCTGCTCGGCGGTCAGGGGCCGGTCGGCGCCTATGTCGAAAGCTTGCCATCCGAGCGCCGCGCGCTGATCGAGGATCGCGTCCGCGCCGCCTTTCTCTCCGGTGCACCCGACGGTCCGCGCTCGCTGGCAGCAACCGCATGGGCGGTGCGCGGAATCGTCCCCTGATACAGCAATTTCGCCGGTGCGGCGGCGGCCAAACTGCTATCGTTACGGCTTTCTGAACAAGGAGACATTCGCATGAGCTCGAACGGAAAGGTCGCTCTCGTCACCGGCGGAGGGAGTGGGATTGGCAAGGCGGCAGCAATCGCGCTGGCGAAGGAGGGCTTTGCTGCGGTGATCGGCGGCCGGCGGGTCGACCGTTTGCAGGAGGTAGCGCACGAGATCGAGGGTTTCGGCGGGCAGGTCCTGGCGGTGCCGACCGATGTCACCGATCCCGCCTCGGTCAAGAATATCTTCGCCAAGACGAAGGAGCGGTTCGGTCGGCTCGATGTGCTGTTCAACAACGCCGGGTTTGGCGCCGCCGCGCCGATCGAAGAGCTGGCGTTCGAGCGCTGGAAGGCCGTCATCGACACGATCCTGACGGGCTCCTTCCTGTGCACGCAGGAGGCGTTCCGGATCATGAAGGATCAGCAGCCGATGGGCGGGCGGATCATCAACAACGGCTCGATCTCCGCGCATGCGCCGCGGCCCAATTCGGCCGCCTACACCTCGGCCAAGCACGCGATCACCGGCCTCACGAAATCGACCTCGCTCGACGGCCGCAAATACGACATCGCCTGCGGCCAGATCGACGTCGGCAACGCACTGACCGAGATGACCCAGCGCATGCAACGCGGCGTGCCGCAGGCCAATGGCACGGTCATCGAAGAGCCGACCATGGATGTGCAGAACGTTGCGCGCGCCGTCGTACTTCATGGCGACCGTCACGCCCGAAGCCAATATCCAATTCCTGACCGTGATGGCGACAAAGATGCCGTTTGTCGGCCGCGGCTGAGGCCTCACTCCTGCCTCTTCCTCGATCGCGCTTTCGTGCCAGTGGCGCAGCAATAGGCGCGAGAGGAGATCGAGCAACAGGTAGATCACGATGCCGGTCATTGAGAGCAGGAAGAGCGCGGCGAAGAGGCGCGGGATCGCGAGGCGATAGCCCGCTTCGAGGATGCGGAAGGCGAGGCCGGTCTCGGTGCCGCCGGTGCCGGCGACGAATTCCGCGACAACCGCGCCAATCAGCGCGAGCCCGCCGCTGATCCTGAGGCCAGCGAGGAAATAGGGCAGCGCCGTCGGCAATTTCAGGTACCGCAATGTCTTGCCGGTCGAGGCGCCATAGAGCCGGAAAAGCGCCAGCAAATTGCGGTCGGCGCTGTTGAGCCCGACCGTCGTGTTCGCGACGACCGGGAAGAACGCGACGATCCAGGCGCAAACCAGAAGAGCGAGAAAAGGCTCGCGAACCCAGATGATGATCAGCGGCGCGATCGCGACGATCGGCGTCACCTGCAGGATCACCGCATAAGGAAAGAGGCTCAGCGCGAGGATGCGCGAGAGCGAAAACAGCAGCGCGATCCCGCCGCCGAGAATGGCCGCGGCCGCCAGTGCCGCCAGCGTGATGCGCAAGGTCACCAGCAGCGAGCCCATCAGGCTCGGCCCGTCGGTCCACAAGGTCTGTGCGATCAACAAAGGGCCAGGGAGGATGTACGGCGGTATGCCCTCGGCGCGGACGATGATTTCCCACAACGCGAGCAACGCCGTCCCGACGACCATGGGCGCGGCGATGCGCCATAAATGTAATGGCGGCGGGCGCATTTTCGACTCGCGCCACCCTCACCCACCAAGCCTTGGAGGCTTGGTCCGCCCTCTCCCGCAGTGCAGGAGAGGAGCTTGGAGTTGCATACGCTCTAGCCCCTCTCCCGCTTTGCGGGAGAGGGGGCCGAGCGAAGCGAGGCGGGTGAGGGTGACGGTGACGGTCATGTCACTGTGACCGGCCAACCGCCATCGCGTTCGCGAGCTGCTCCGATATCGTCGCGCAGAGCGCGGCGTAATGCGGGGAGGTGCGCAGCGTGCGCTCGCGCGGCCGCGGCAGCTCGATCGGCAATTCGGTGACGATGTGGCCGGGCCGCGGCGTCATCACGGCGATGCGGGTCGACAGATAGACCAATTCGAAGACGCTGTGGGTGACGAACACGACAGTTGGCCGGCGGCTCTCCCACAGGCGCATGAGATCGTCGTTGAGCGCCATCCGGGTGATCTCGTCGAGCGCGGCGAAGGGCTCGTCCAGCAGCAGCAAGTCGGGATCGGTGACGAGCGCGCGGGCGATCGAGACGCGCATGCGCATGCCGCCGGAAAGCTGCCGCGGATAGGCCCGCTCGAACCCGGCGAGACCGACGGATCGGATCTCCGCGCCGGCCCGCTCGCGCTCTCTGGGCCCGATGCGTCCGGCGAGACGGAAGGGCAGCAGCACATTGTCTGTGACAGTGCTCCACGGCATCAGGGTCGGGTCCTGGAACACGAAGCCGATCCGCCCAGCTGGGATATGTCCGGCGCGGTCCGTCTCGAGCGACAGGCGGCGGACTCCGGAACTCGGCTCGCTGAGCCCGGCAATGATGCGCAACAACGTGCTCTTGCCGCAGCCGGAAGGGCCGAGCAGGCTCAAAAACTCGCCGCGATGAATGTCGAGATCGATCCCGTCGAGCGCCGTCACCCCTGAAGCAAAACGCTTGCCGACGGCCCGCAGCGTGACGAGCGGATTCGCTGCTGGGGATTGCGCCAGCAGGCCCGGGGACAGCGTGTCCGTCAGGGCTTCATGCCTACTTTCTTGTCGACGAACTGCAATGTGAAGGCCTTGCGGAAGTCGAGATCCTTGGGGTAGATGCCGGCATTCGCCATCGTTTCGAAGAACTCGCGCCAGCGCGTCTCGGTCATCGCCCCGATGCCGCTCGTCTTGGCGTCGCCGCTGTCGACGATACCGTATTCCTTGATCTTGGCGATGCCATAAGCCAGCAATGCGTCGGTCATTTCCGGATTGTCTCGTTTGATCAGCGCGTTGGCCGGCGCCGGATCGCCATAGAGATAGCTGTACCAGCCCTCGATGCTGGCATCGACAAAGCGCTGCACGAGATCGGGGTTTTGACGCACCAGCTTGTCGGAGGTCTGAATCAGCGATCCATAGCTCGAATACCCGGCGTCGGCCAGCAACATGACAACCGGCTTTACCCCTTGGGATTCGATCGTGAACGGCTCGCTCGACAGATAGCCCTGCTGAATCGCTTTGGGATCGGCAAGGAAAGGCGCGACGCTGAACGTGTAGGGCCTGATCTGGTCGTCGGTGTAGCCAAACTTGCTCTTGAGGAAAACCCAGCTGGTGATGCGGGTATCCGAGCCGATCATGATCGGCTTGCCTTTGAGCGCGGCGAGACTGTCATTGCCCTGCCCGGGATGGGCGATCAGCACCGAGGGGTCCTTCTGAAAAATGGCCGCGACCGCAACCAGCGGGATGTTTTCCTGCACGAAATTTAGCGGGATAAAGGAGTTTGGCGCGAGGTTGAAGTCGAGCCGGCCGGCGGCGAGCAGTTGCGCATGGTTGACCTGCGGTCCGCCCTGCCGCAACGTCACTTCGAGGCCGTGCTGCCGGTAAATCCCCGTGGCGATGGCCTGGTAATACCCGCCATGCTCGGCTTCCGCTTTCCAATCCGTGCCAAAGGTGATGGTTTCCGCGGCTATCCCGCCGCACGCCAGCGCGAGACTGACCGCCACACACATAAAGCCCTCGATCAGAACCCGCATTCCCGCCAACTCCGATTGCCGCGCGCCCGCAAGTCTAGACGCAGGCACGCCGGCCGTCACCCCCGGCTGCTCTCGCAATGCATGATACGATCGTGTATAGTTTGCTAAACACCCTGCTCCGATCGGGGCCGGCGAGGGCAGTGGAGCGCGCGATGAAGAATTTGCTGACCGTAGTCGGCGACGGCAATGCCGGGCCGGTTCTCGACACCGCGCTGATGGCGGCACAACGGTTCAACAGTCATCTCGTCGGGTTGCATAGCCTCACGACCGAATACGCGGTGGTGTTCGGCGGCGAGATGGGGTTTTCGATCTCGTCGGAAGTTGATCGCACCCTCGAGCGCGAGGGCCACGAGCGCCGCGACCAGGCGCGCCGGCTGTTTCGCGACTTCATGAATGCAAAAGGCGTCCCGCTCGATCCGGTGCCGGTAGGACATAACGGCCCGAGCGCCTCTTGGCGCGAGGAGGACGGGCGCCAGAACGCTGTCGTCGGGATGATCGGCCGGGTCTTTGATCTGATCGTCGTCGAGCAGCCGGAAAAGCTCGCCTCGATCGCCGAGGCCACGCTTGAGGATGCCCTGTTCGAGAGCGGCCGCCCCGTTATGATGGTGCCAAAGCGCAGCCTGCCGACCTTGGGCGAGGTCGTCGCGATCGCGTGGAACGGCAGCACCGAGACCGCCGTGACGGTGGCGATGGGAATGCCTTTCCTCAAGCTGGCGCGCAAGGTCGTCATCGTCACGGTAGGCCCGCAACACATGCCTGAGCCGGGCCCCGAAGGCGAAGAACTGGCGCGTGCGCTCGAACGGCACGGCATGGATGTCAGCGTCCGCACGGCCTATGGCCGGCAGAAGGCCCAGGGCAACTCGTTCCTGAAGGAAGCGACGGCAGCCGGTGCCGATCTCCTGCTGAAGGGCGCTTACACGCAGAGCCGCATTCGTCAGATGATCTTCGGCGGCGGCACCCGGCATATCATCATGGAAGCGCAGCTCCCGGTGCTGATGGCGCGCTGAGCTGCCCCGTCCGATGCAGGAAGCGTCGCGGAACCGGGCGCCGCGCCAGCTTGTTCGCTTTCTTAGTATTGGCGAATGAGGAATCAAATAAATACCAAGACTTCAAAAAGCCGAGCAAAAAAGCGAAGGTGAAGGAAACAAGACTGCGGCTCGGCAATACAACAAGGCACAGCGGCAATTCGTGCGCTCTGGAAAGCTCGACGAACAGGCCAGCGCGGCGGAAAAGGCGCTCGACAGCGCCGAACGCAGTGAACTCGAACATGCAGAGCTTGTCGGCAAGAGCCACGCAGCCGGCCCAAGGTCGCTGCGATGCGGCACCGACGAGTTTAGCGGGTTATTTAACCGGCTTGGCGGATCGGGGTGAGGTGAGAACCGGCGACGCCGATCCCCTCTGCGGCGGCGATCGCCTCTGCGGTTCCGGCTGAATGCCGAAATGCGCCATATATCTCGCGTAACGCTCACGCTCGAGTGCGGCTTCGAGACCATATTCTTCGAGCCGGGAGCCGTGCACGCCGTAGCCGCCGTTCGGCTTCGCCTCGACCAGGCGACCGATCCGCGCCGCCGCGTCTGGGTGCAGCGTTTCGCCGAAATGAGCATACAGCGCCGCCACGGTGCCGACCGGGTCCCGAACCAGATCAAGGTACTGCACGTGAAAGATCGGCTCCGCGAAGCGCTGCTCTTGCGCGGCGGAAATCATCAGTTCGGTCGCCGCCAGCCAGCGATCACTGTCCTGACGTCCGATCTCGGCCTTGTCGATGCTGCGGGTGAATGGCCGCCTCAGGGTCTCGGTCAGCCGCGCAACCGACAACAAGACCGCGAGCGGGTCGCGATGCACGAAAACCAGGCGCGCGTCCGGATAGACCGCCCTTATCGCCTCTAGTGCGAAGACATGGTCGGGGCATTTCAGCACCCAGCGCCCGCCAGGCGCCGTCTGATGCTGAAGGTGCTGCAGAAAGCGTTTGTGAAAGCGATAGGCATCGAGATGTCCGGTTTCGTCGAGCCAATGCCGGTAGCTCGGAATACGGTACGTCGTGTCGAAGCGCAGGCTGGAAAAAACATGAGCGGTGATCTCGGAGCATTCCTGAGGCGAGCCCGCATCGATCGGATGCATACGGCGGAAATCCGGCGCCAGCAGGCCGAAGAGCCGCAGCTGGCGGGCGACCCGCAGCGCCCGGCGATCACGCCCCGATTTGGAATTTCTCGGCGGATAGGGGTGGATCAGCTGCCACACGCGCGGCACCAGATTGGCAGGATCCTCGGCCAACAAGCTGTGCAGAAAAGTCGTGCCCGAGCGGGGCAGCCCGGAGATGAAGATCGGCCGGTTTATCGGTCGATCGAGGATTTCCGGCGCCCTCTGCTCTTCGTCATATAGCCGGAGCAGGTTCGACAGGAAACGCACCACATCCCAGCGGGTCGCGATCCGCCCGAAGAGGCTTAAATTTCCCTCCTCGTAACAGGCGCGCAGGAATGTTTGCAGCGGATCGAGGAAAGCCGTTTCGCCAAACTCCGTCAGCCCGGTGCGGCGGCGCGCCAGAGCGATCAGCTGATCGGCGCTCAGCGGTTCGCGCAAGGGCGCAAACGCATCGCCCAGCGTATCAGCGGTCTGCAATAGAGCGGATATTGGCAGCATCGTGGACCTTCCGGCCAAACACGCCTAAACGGCGCCGGATTTGCGAGAGTTCCAGCTATGTATGTGATTCCAAGCTGATAACGATGCGACCGAAACTCGCGGCAGTCCTGCTGCTAACGCCGGGGATTGTGCGTCCCGTCCAGCGCAATCATCCCCGCGGGACGCTGCTGCGCAAGCGCGGCGGCCAAGCCCTACGTAAAACCGATCTCGACGCGCCGGTTCTGCGGCTCCCGCACGCCCTTCGGGGTCGGCACGCGCGGGTCGTTCTCGCCGCGGCCGGTCACTGTCATGTCGCTGCGCGCGACACCTAAATTCGCCAGAGCCTTCGCCACATTGTTGGCGCGTCGCTCCGAAAGCCGCTGGTTGTAGCCGGCGGAGCCCGAAAGATCGGTGTACCCGGTTATCTGGAGGCGTACCGAACCGCCGGCCTTGTAGGCGTCTGCCGCCAGCCGCACGACCTCCATCCCGGCAGGGGTCACGTCGGCCCGATCCCAGTCGAAAAACACCAGGAAGACCTGCGGCGCCGGCGGGATTGCCGCCGGCGCTTCGACCGGAGCCGTCGGCGGGGGCGGAGGTGGAGTAAATCGATAAATCAGGCTGGCGACGAAGTTGTTTGTGTCGTAAGCGGTGCGGTAACGCAGATTAGTCTTCGGGATATTGAATGTCGGCCGGGTAGTGGCGAAATAGCGGTAGTCGAGATCAAGGGCGAAGGTCGGGCTGAAATTGTATCGGATCCCGGCGATCCCCTGATAACCGAACTGCCAGCTGCTGTTGTTGAAGAGCTGCCCGATGCCTGGGAGCTTCAGCCCGTCGAAGACATCAACCGCCCCAACTCCGAACCCGACATGCGGCGTTATCGGGTAGCCGAGAGTGAAGTCGTAGAGCACATTGGTCATGATCGAGTTGGTGTGCCGGTCGCCGCTGACCCCTTTGATTATGAAGTTGTTGCCGACGAGGTCCCGGGCACCGTTCTGGCGATAGCTGTACTCTTCTTCGAAGCGCCAGGGGCCCCACTCGTAGCCCCCGCGAACGCCGGCGTTAAAACCGGCGTCGAAGCGCGCCTTGACCGAGGTCACGTTGAGGATGTCGTCGGTCCGATCAGGCAGACCAGTCCATCCGGCTTCCGCGCCGATATAAATCTGAGCCCGCGAGTCAGCCGGGAGCAGCATGGCGAACAATGCGAGGCATGCGCCCATAACTGCCGACCGAAGGATTACGCTCGACTTGGTTATGCGCGGTGTCTGCATTTCCCCCACCGAAACCTAAGCGTCCCCTGCCGTATTCGCAATTCTATCTAGCAGCGATGGTTGCCGCGTGCAAGGACACCTCCGAAAGATGTGGACCGAAGTAAAATGGGACCACGAGCGTAGACGGCCTGCCGAGTACTGATTATGGTGGACACGAAAATACCGAGTTAGGGGGAGTTTCGTGAAGCTTAGATATCTCATTGTCCTGGGAGCCCTCTTTGCCGTTGCCCTGATCGGCATTCTCCCGCTGACGGCGCCCGCATCGCACGCCGCCGCTGAGCAAAAAAAGCCGGCGATCAGCGAGGAAGCGAGCGCGGCCCTGATGCGCATGGCTCAGACGCTGCGCGGTGCCGAGCAGTTCTCGTTTCAAGCGCGGACCATCCGGGTGTACGCCGATGCCAATGGTCAGCCGCTGCACATTTTTCACACGTTGAAAGTCGTCGTGCATCGGCCCAACCGGATGCTTGTCGATATCAGCGGAGACGATGGCAGCAGCAAGCTGGCTTTTGACGGCAAGACCGCCATCATCTACTCAGCTGCTCTGAAGAAATATGCGAGCATCCCCGTGCCCGAGGGCACAATCGAGGCGATGATGAAGGAAGCCATGGGTCGCCTCGGCGTCGACTTCCCGTTGGCCGACTTCCTGACCGAAGCGCCGGACAAGGCGTTTCTCAGTGGGGTTACTTCGGGCAGTGTGGTCAATACGGTGACGATCGACGGCTCCCCGTACCTTCACCTTTTCTTATCGCAGCCGCCCGGTATCGAGCTCGAGCTCTGGCTGGCAAAGAACGAACAGTCACTGCCGCGCAGATTGATCGTGACTTACCGGGATTTACCGGGTCAGCCGAACTTTATTGCCGAGTTCTCGGACTGGAACCTCGGCATCCATCCCTCCGACGCGGAGTTCACGTTTCAGCCGCCGCCGGACGCCGAGCAAGTTCAGCTGAAACCCGCGGCGGCTGCCGCACCCCCCGCCAAAGGCAAAGGAGGCAAGCCGTGAAACCGTTGACCGTCCTTTGTTTCAGTGTGCTGTTGGCTTCATCGCTGGCGCCGGATGCGTTTGGCTGGGGAGCGGTCTCCGGACCGCGCGGGGGCGCCGCCTATCGCGGCCCGATGGGCGGCGCAGCCGTTCGCGGCCCGGGTGGAGCGGCCGCTTATCGCGGCCCGGCGGGCGGCGCCGCCGTCCGCGGACCCTATGGCGGAGCCGCGGCTCGCGGACCCTATGGCGGGACCGCCTACCGTGCGCCCGGAGGTGCCTATTATGGCGGAACAACGGTTTATCGCGGAGGCGCCTATTACGGCACGGGCGCCGGCGTCGCGGCGGGTGTAGCGGTCGGCGCCGCCGCCGGTGCGGCGGCTGCATCCTCAGCCTATGCGGCGCCGGCCTACTATCCGCCGCCCTATTACTGCCCCTACGGCTCTACCTATTATTGCCCGCCCCCCTAGGGAGGCCGGGACGGTCTATCGGGAGACCGCACCGCGCAGCTGGCGCACGCGATCCTGGTGCTGTCGGACGCCTTGGTATTGGCGTTCGACGGTGGGCCGTACGTCAACCGGCAGATCCTTCGCGAGCGCTTCCTCGTAGGCCTTTCTCGCGACATCCTCGCCGCGCTCGCATTCGGCCAGGACGGCGGCCTCATCCATCCCGGTGATCGTCGATTTGATGTCGACCCAACCGCGATGCAGCGCGCCGGAGACCGAGCCGCGTCTCTCCGGATCTCCACCAAGCCCGCGCACCTTGGCCTGCAGCTCGCTGACCGCCTGCCTGCAGCGGTCGGCGGCGTGCTCGAACATCTGTTTCAACTGGGCGTTCTTTACACCGTCTGCGCAGGTGCGAAAGCCCGCCTCGCCGTCCCGACTGGTTTCGATGAGATCGTTCAATGTTGCTATGACGTCGGCGTTGTTCATGGCGGATTTTCCTCCAACAAAGCGCTTTGCCGGATAACATCCGCCCGATGCGATCAATTCCCGCCGGCGCAACGAGGACTTGTAATGGCCGACCTGCTGGAACGGATAGAAGATGGAATCGCCTGGCTGACGCTCAATCGCCCCGACCGGCTCAACGCGTTCTCCCCGGCGATGCTGCAGGCTTTGGGCGAAGCCCTGCAGCGTTTGGGCGGCGACGCCGAGGTCGGTGCGATTATCGTCACCGGCGCCGGGCGGGGCTTTTGCGCCGGCGGCGACGTGAAGACGATGGAGGCGCGAGCCAGCCAGAGTTTTGAAGAGCGAGTCGAGGGGCTGCGGCGAATGCATCAGCTCCCGCTACTCCTGCGGACGATCCCGAAAATCGTCATCGCCATGGTCAATGGCCCGGCGGTAGGGGCCGGCTTAGGGCTCGCCTTGGCCTGTGACCTGCGCATCACCGGCCGTTCGGCCCGTTTCGGTACCGGGTTCGCCGGTGTCGGCTATTCCGGCGACTTCGGCGGGTCGTGGACGCTCACCCGCCTGGTCGGTACCGCCAAGGCTCGCGAATTGTACTTTCTCGGCGACGTCATCGACGCAGCGGCGGCGGTCTCGCTCGGTCTCGTCAATCGCGTCGTCGAGGATGAAGCGCTGCAGCGCGAAACCACCGCCCTCGCCCGCCGCATCGCCGATGGACCGCGCGTCGCCTACGGCTACATGAAACGTAATTTGTTCGCGGCGGAGACCGAGCCATTGGCCGCGGTCCTCGAAATGGAGGCCATGCATCAGGCGCGCACGGCAATGACCGAGGACCATTTGGAGGCGAGCCGAGCGTTTGTCGAGAAGCGCCGGCCAGTTTTCAGGGGCAGGTGAGCGGGATCGGCGAGGCCAATTCTATTTTGCGGTTAACCCGGCGTCGCGGGCGTGCAATCATGCGGACCTCAATCCAACCAACCGAAGGTCGCCATGGCAAAATACATGCTGGTCAGCTTCAAGACTTGCCCCTGGGTGCAGCGCTCGGCGATCGTGCTGCGCGAGAAGAAAACCGAATTCGAACTCCGCCACATCGAATCCGATAACCGGCCCGACTGGTTCCTCGCCATCTCTCCGCACAAGAAAGTGCCGGTGCTGCGGATCGACGACAAGATCTCGCTGTTCGAATCGAACGCGATCAACGAGTACCTGGACGAGACTATCGCGCCGCGTCTGCATCCGGAGGACCCGGTCGAGCGCGCGATAAACCGGGCCTGGACCGACTATGTGCCGACCTTCGCCAGTACCGTCACGGCAACGGCTTATGCCGACACCGAGGCTGATTACAACAAGGCTGCCGAGCAGATCCCGGTGCCTTTCGAACGCCTCGAGAGAGCCCTGGAAAAGCAGGGCAGCGGTCCATTATTCAATGGCGCAAAGTTTTCGCTGGTCGACGCGGCCTATGCCCCGTTCCTGCAGCGCTACGTGTTTCTCGACCGGGTCAAGAGGCTCGGCCACATCGAGAAATTCCCGCGGCTCAAAACCTGGTGCGAAGCGCTGATCAATCGCGGCTCGACGCATTCCTTCCCGCCCGCCGAGTTCGAAGCGATGTATCGGGAGAACCTGAAGCGCCGCAACAAGTGGATCGCACAGTTCATCGAGCCGGTCAGAGCCGCCGCGGAGTAACCGGGCGACCGCCGCTTCAGGCAAGGGGGCGGGGTGGCGCGCGGATGCGGCGAGAGACACTCGTTGCATTGCACATTGCCGCCGCTGCCTGCGCCCTCTCCGCCTGCCAAAGCGGCGGCGGAATAATGGCTGCGGCGGGCAATGAGCCGCGCGGCACGCCGCCGCCCTCGGATTTTTGCGCTGCGCAGGAGCCGCGGCGGGTTCTCCGGGCCGATCCATCCAATTACCGGAGAATGATCGGCGGACTCGCTCCAGGCGATACGCTGGTCCTGGCGGCGGGAGAGTACCCCCGCCTCACGATCGAGAACCTCGCGGGCGCGCCCGACCGTTGCGTCACCATTACGGGGCCGGCCGGAAACCGGCCCGCCGTCATTTTTGGCCAGATCGGCAACCGGACTGTCGAGATTATCAATTCGAGCTACATTGTCCTCCGCAACCTGGTAATCGACGGCCGTGGTCTCCCCGGCGCGGACGGCATCAAGGCCGTGGCGTCGCCGCATCCCGCCACCCATCACATCGTTCTCGACGGCAACCTGATCATTGGCGCCGGGGCGACCCAGCAGACTGACGGCATTACGACCAAGACTCCGACCTGGAACTGGATTATCCGGCGAAATACGATCCTCTCAGCCGGTACTGCGGTTTACCTGGGAGACTCCGACGGCACCGCCCCGTTCATTGCAGGATTGATCGAAGATAATCTGATCGTGGACCCGATCGGTTATGGCATGCAGATCAAGTACCAGATCGCGCGTCCGGACCTGCCCGGCATGCCGGACGGGGCACAAGCCACGATCATCAGACACAATGTATTCAAGAAAAGCGGCCGCCCGTCACCTGACGGCAATCGGCCGAACTTACTGGTGGGGGGCTTTCCCGACGAGGGCGCGGGCTCGAACGATCTCTATCAGATCTATGGCAATCTGTTGATCGACAACCCCCGCGAAGCCCTTTTCCAAGGCTCCGGCCGCATCAGCTTCCATGACAACGTGCTGATCGGCGGAGAGCCGGCTGCCGCGGTGTTTCGTGATCACGATTTGCCGCTGAAGTTCGCCGAGGTGTTCGACAACAAAATCTATTCGCCGCATACCGGCATCGAGTTCGACAGCCCAGCGCGGCAAGGTCAGTCGGTGTTCGGCAATATCATCTTCGCAGAAACACCGGTCGCCGGCCCCCGCCACAGCGAAAGCGGCAATATCGCATTCGAGCCGGCCCGAGCCGTTGAGGGATTTTAGTTTTAGTCCTCGGTACTGCAAGTTAGAGTCCAAAACGCGTCAAAAACCAACCCGGGGTGCAGCTCGGGGCGTGACGCCCATCATGATTGCGGATCAGCGGTCCTTACTCGACGGGTGCGTCGACCCCGAAGGCGAGTGGCGCGCAGTCCGGGAAGGCCATGGAGCTCAAACGCGCGCTGCCAGGCGAGCAGCTCTTCCTCCGAAAGCGCGTACCGGCGGCAAGCCTCCTCCATTGTGATATCGCCACTGCGCAGCGCCGCCAGGACGGCGGCCTTGCGGCGAGCGACCCATCTGTTGGTGTTCGCCGGCGGCAGATCAGCCATTGATCGAGTCTGGCCGCTTGCACGACCGTATGCACGCCACCCGCCGCATCGAGCTCGGCTGCCTTTTGGTCCCAGACATGTCCCTCCCGACGGGCGGCGTCGGGCCTCATCATCGCATATCGTTAGCGATACTACTAAGCCCCGCATCTATGAAAGGTGAGAGCGAATTTGTGGCTAAACGTGGTTAACTCAACGTCGGATCGAGCGGAACCTTCAAGCCGCTTGTTGATGCGGGCGCCAGTCGGCCATTCGCAACAAGCAGAGCAGATCAGCGTCGCCGAGGAAGTTCTTGATACCCAAAGGCGAGCTGCAATGATCCGACCGCGTCAAAGTCCGGGAACGCCGCTGTAGATGAGCCAGACAAGACTGATTTTGATCGGGGCGGGGGTGCTCCTCAGTCTCGGGATGGGAATACGGCAAAGCCTCGGTCTTTTCCTGACGCCGGTGACCCGTGACCTCGCGCTGACGGCGGCTGATTTCACGTTGGCCGTCGCGGTCCAAAACATCGTCTGGGGATTATCGCAAGCTCCGGTCGGCGCGATTGCCGATCGTTTCGGTCTGCGCACCACAATGATGGCCGGCGCCGCGATCTACGTTTTCGGGCTCGCCGTAATGGCGGCGGCCGGGGGCGCGCCGGCGCTGATCATCTCCGGCGGGTTCATCGGCGTGGCGCTGTCGTGCACGGCCTCCTCGCTGGCATTGACTTCGGTGGCCCGGGCGGTCTCGGAAGAGCGGCGCAGCAAGGTGCTGGGCATCGTATCGGCTGCCGGGTCGCTCGGCACGCTGCTGGTTCCGCTCACCACGCAAGCCCTGCTCGCGCACCAAGCTTGGCAGATCGGGGTGCTGTTCTTCCTCATTCTCGCCGCCATGATGCTGCCGGCGGCCTTTTTGGCCGGCGGCGCCGACCACTTGCCGAGAGCCGGCTTCGCGAAGACGACGATGCGCGAGATGATCGGCCAGGCGGCGCGCCACCGCCCTTTCCTGGTAATGTCGGGAGCCTATTTCGTCTGCGGCCTGAACCTCGTGTTCCTGACGACCCACTTGCCGACTTATCTCGCGATCTGCGGCCAGGACCCGATGCTGAGCGCCGAAGCTCTCGCGGTAATCGGCGGGATGAACTGCATCGGCTCATTGCTGGCCGGCTGGCTCGGCGGACGGTACCCGAAGCATATCCTGCTCGGTCTTCTCTACATTCTGCGTGCGCTGGTGTTCACGGCCTATTTCGTGATGCCGCCGACGCCGGCGAGCACACTCGTCTTTGCGGCGGCGATGGGCATGCTGTGGCTCAGCGTGGCGCCGCTGGTCAGCGGCCTCGTCGCCGAGATGTTCGGGACCCGCTATATGGCGACCCTCCTCGGGATCGCCTTTGTCATGCATCAGGTCGGATCCTCGCTCGGCGCCTGGGGCGGCGGGCTGATCTTCGACTTGACGGGGTCCTATGACCGCGCCTGGCAGACCGGCGTGCTGATCGGCTTCGGCGCCGGCGTCGTCCAGATCCTCGTCGGCGGCCCGCCGCGCCGGCGCAGTCAAATAATCGAGCCGCGCCTCGCCACTACCTAGCGGACTTGCTTGGCTGCGATCGGACCGCGTCCCATATGCTCGGCCATGCGTGTAAGCGGGAGCATGGCAATGGATGGGCGGCCAGCGGCGGCGGAACCGGCAGCGGTGCAGCGGCAGGAGAAGCTGGGGGCGCTGCCCGAGTGGGACTTGTCCGACCTCTATTCCGGTCCCGACAGTGAGCCTCTGATGCATGATCTTTCGGCACTCGCCGAGGGCGCCGAAGCGTTTCGCGGCCGCTACGAGGGATCATTGGCTGCGCTCTCGGGAGCCGAGCTCGGCGCGGTGGTCGAGGTCTATGAGCGGCTGCAGGAAAAGATCGGCCGGATCATGAGCTATGCCTCGCTCGTCCACGCCGGAAATCTTTCCGATCCGGAAATCGGCCGCTTTTACCAGACGATGCAGGAACGGACCAACGCGGTTTCGACGGCATTATTGTTCTTTACCCTCGAACTCAACCGCCTCGACGACGCCGAGCTCGACGCGAAGCTCGCCGACCCGCGGCTCGCCCATTATCGGCCTTGGCTGCGCGACACGCGCGCGTTCCGCCCGCATCAGCTCAGCGACGATATCGAAAAGCTGCTGCATGAGAAGTCCGTCGCCGGCCGAGCCGCCTTGACGCGGCTGTTTGACGAGACGATCGCCGACCTCAGGTTCCCGTTTCGCGGCAACGAATTGACCGAGTCGGAGGCGCTCGACCGGCTGTCCGACAAGGATCCGGAAGTCCGCCGTGAAGCGGCGCAAACGATTGGCGAGGTATTGGGGAAGAACACGCGCGTCTTTGCGCTTATCACCAACACGCTCGCCAAGGACAAGGAAATCGAGGACCGCTGGCGCCGTTTCCCGCGTCCGATCTCGTCACGCAACCTCGCTAATTTCGTCGAGGACGAGGTGGTCGACGCGCTGATCGCGGCGGTGCGCGACAGCTATCCGCGCCTGTCGCACCGATACTATAGGCTGAAGGCGCGTTGGTTCGGGGTCGACGAATTGGCGTTTTGGGATCGCAACGCGCCGCTGCCCGAGGAGGAAGACCGGACGATTTCCTGGTCCGAGGCGCAGGAGACCGTGTTGTCGGCGTATGGCGCCTTCTCGCCGGAGATGGCCGCGGTCGGCGGGCGTTTCTTTGCCGGGCGATGGATCGACGCCCCGGTGAAGCCTGGAAAGGCCTCGGGGGCGTTCGCGCATCCTACGGTGCCGAGCGCGCATCCCTATCTGCTGCTGAATTACCAGGGGAAGACGCGCGACGTGATGACGTTGGCACACGAGCTCGGCCACGGCGTCCACCAACTGCTCGCCAACCGCCAAGGCTATCTGATGGCCGACACGCCGTTGACCTTGGCCGAGACCGCGTCGGTGTTTGGCGAGATGCTAACGTTCCGGGCTTTGCTCGGGCGCGAAACCGACCCGCGCCGGCGCAAGATCATGCTCGCCGGCAAAGTCGAGGACATGCTGAACACCGTGGTGCGCCAGATCGCCTTTGTGAGTTTCGAGCAAAGGGTGCACGCAGAGCGGCGCGAGGCCGAGCTGACCCCCGACCGGCTCGGCGAGATCTGGCTCGATGTGCAGCGCGAGAGCCTGGGCCCGGCATTGCGCCTCGATGGCGTCTACCGCCATTACTGGACGTACATCCCGCATTTCATCCACACGCCGTTCTACGTCTACGCCTATGCTTTCGGGGATTGCCTGGTGAACTCGCTCTACGCGGTCTACGAGGACGCGCACCAAGGCTTCGCCGAGCGCTACCTCGAAATGCTGCGGGCGGGCGGCACCCTGCGCCACCGCGAACTCCTCGCGCCGTTCGGGCTCGACGCCGCCGACCCCTCCTTCTGGTCCAAAGGTCTGTCGATCGTCGCCAGCTTTATCGACGAGCTCGAAAAACTGAGCTGACCGGCCGGCATGAATAATCATGCGGAGATGCGCGTCTATTCGCCGCATTTCGCATGGGTGAGCCGGTTTTGCGGTGCTACACTTGCTCGCGAGTAGACGGTGGGTTGTGAGCTGAACCGAGAAAGGGGTAGCGATGGCGTATGATCTGCTGATCAAGAATGGCCGGATCGTCGACGGCTCCGGAATGCCGGCGTTTCGCGGAGATGTCGGCATCAAAAACGGCAAGATCGCCGAGATTGGGAAACTGAGCGGACCGGCCAAGCGCACGATCGACGCCGGGGGCCAAGTCGTCGCGCCTGGCTTTGTCGACAACCATTGCCACTACGACGCGCAGGTCACGTGGGACCCGCTCTGTTCGTTCTCGCCCGACCACGGCTGCACGACGGTCGTCTTCGGCAATTGCTCGCTGGCTTTGGCTCCGGTTCGGCCGGGCGCCGCAAAGCGGGTCGCCGAGTTCCTGTCCTATGTCGAAGCGATCCCGATGGACGTCCTCAACACCGTCGAGGTCGATTGGGAGACGATCCCGCAATACATGGACCGGCTCGACCAAAATCTCGGCGTCAATGTCGGCAACCTGATCGGTCATTCGACGGTGCGCTACTACGTGATGGGCGACGAGAGTCAGAAGCGCGCCGCCACCGACGACGAAATCACGAAGATGCAGGATGTCGTGCGCGACGGCATCAAAGGCGGCGCGCTGGGATTGTCGGTGTCGCGCAACAAGGGCCATTACGACCCGCAGGGGGTTCACATCCCGGCTCTGTGGGCTGAGGAGAAGGAGATCTTCGCGCTCGGCGATGTATTGCGCGAGATGGGCACCGGCATCATCCAGTCGGGTGGCGGCCGCGCCGCCGAGCTCAAGGACGGCTTGATGGCCCGCTTGTCGGAAGCGAGCGGCCGCACCGTCATCTACAACAATCTCGGTCAGACCGTGCGAGAGCCCGACGCGTGGAAAAAGCACATGGCGCGGGTCGAAGAGACCTCCAAGGCTGGGATCCGGGCTTATCCGCTATGCAGCCCGAACCGCGTCACGCAAAGCTTTACAATGCGCAACTGCCAGGTGTTCCGCGGTTCGCCCACATGGCATCCGATTCTGTTGTCGTCGGACGAGCAAAAGCTGAGCGCCTATGCCGATCCGGCGGTCCGGCAGAAACTGCATGAAGAAGTCGTCGAGCATAAAGTGAATGTGCCGGCGGCGGGGTATTCGCGTGAATGGTATAACTACATGTGGGTCGAGACCCCGGTCCTCGAAAAAAACCAGGGGCTCAAAGGCAAAACCATCGGCCAGATCGCAAAGGAGCAGAACAAGCGCGTCATCGACGCCTTCCTCGACCTCGTCGTCGAAGAGAACCTCGACACCGGCTTTATGCAGTCGGAAAACAATGTCGACGACGAAGCGATGGCGAAAATCCTCACCTACCCGAACGCCATCGTCGGCCTGTCGGATGGCGGCGCGCATGTGCAGTTCCATGGTGGATACGGGTACAGCACGCGGCTGTTGAGCGAATGGGTGCGCGAAAAGCACATCATGTCGCTTGAGCACGCGGTCCGGCGGTTGACCTTCAACTCCGCCTCCGCACTGGGGCTCTACGACCGCGGCCTGATCCGGCCCGGCATGGCGGCCGACATCGTGATCTTCGATCCAGATACCGTGCGGCCATTGCCGGAGAGCGTCGTGCACGACTTTCCGGCGGGCGGCTGGCGCATGAAGGAGCCCGCGGCCGGCATCATGGCGACGATCGTCAACGGCGAAGTCTTGATGGAAAACGGCAAGCACACCGGCGCTCTGCCCGGCCGCGTGCTGCGCAACACCTACTTTCACAGCCACGCTTAATGCGGGTCCTTCACGCTCTCCCCTGCCTGCTTGCGGGGGAGAGCGATTACACCTCAGCTGGCCAACGCGACAATCTTGTTCTCCTGCAGGCGGCACATATCGTCGAACGGCCCGCGGCACCGCCTCAGTTCGGCGGGCGGACCGTCCTCGACGATGCGGCCGCTTTCGAGCACCACAACCCGATCGAATTTCGCGACGGTCGATAGGCGATGCGCGATCGCCAGCACGGTGCGGCCGCGCATCAGAACCTCGAGCGCGTGCTGGATCTCGACTTCGGAGGCGCTGTCGAGCGCCGAGGTCGCCTCGTCGAGCACAATGATCGGGGCATTCTTCAACAGTGCCCGGGCGATGCCGAGCCGTTGCCGCTGGCCGCCCGAGAGCTTCGCGCCGCGCTCCCCGACGATCGTGTCGTAGCCCTGCGGCAGCCCCCGAATAAAATCGTCGCAGCGCGCCGCTCGCGCCGCGGTCAGGACATCCTCGTCGGACGCCTCGGGCCGCGCGTAACGGATATTCTCCAGAACCGAACGATGAAAGAGCGAGATCTCCTGCGGCACGACGGCGATCGCAGCCCGCAGGCTGTCCTGCCGCATTCCGCGAATATCCTGGTCATCAATCAATACCCGTCCAGCATCGACATCGACCAGCCGCTGCAGCAGGCTGATCAGCGTCGATTTGCCGGCGCCCGACGGTCCGACCAACGCCACATGCTGGCCTGGCGCAATCTTCAGGTCGAGGCCGCGAAATACTGGTTGTCCTCGCGGATAGGAGAAATCGACGCCTTCGAAGGCGACGCTGCCGCCAAGCGGGATAAGCTGGCCAGCCCCCGGCAGGTCGATGACGCGGTGATCTTCGCCGATGACATGTATCGCATCGGCAATCCGCGCGACGGACTGCGTTGCGTTGACGAGCCCAAACGCGAGATCACGCGAGCCGTGCAGGATTTGAAAGGCGATCGCCACGGTCAGGATCACGTCACCGGGGCTGACTTTCCCGTTGCTCCACAGTAACAAGGTCCAGCCCAGCATCGCCGCCGCCATCAGCCACAGAGCAAGGTCATGCAGAACCCGCAGGCGCTCGACATACATCAGGCTATCGCGGTGAGCGCCTTCCTCGCTCTTCAACAACTGCTCGAAGCGGCTGCGTTCGCGCGCCCGAGCCGAGAAAGCCTTCACTACCCAAATGTTCGAGAGAATATCGACCAGCTCGCCGCCGACCTCGGCGGCACGATCGGCATGAAATCGGTGGCGCGGCGTACCGCGATGGCTGAACCGCGCCAGTGCGCTGGCGGCCAGCAGCACGAAAACACCGAGAGCCGCCACCAGGTGCCATTCTACCATCGCAAGCATCAGCACGGCGGCGCAGAAATCCGCGCACACGGGGGCAGCGGTAAACAGCACGATCGAGAAGATCTGTTGCACCGCATCGCCGGTTCCGGAGATGCGGTTGGCGAGCGCCCCGCCCAGCCGATCGGAAAAATAACTGCCGCAATGGCCGCTCAGATGGTTGAACAAATCGAGCTTGGCTTCTGCCTTGTCGACGAGCATCGCGCGGTAACCCAACCAGCTGCCGCAGCGCCACAAAATGCTTTCACCACCAACCAGCGCTGCGAACACAGCCAGAGCCCACCACACCTTCGCCAAGTGCGCCGGGCCGCCTTCCATCGCATCGACGATTAGTTTCAAGCCATATTGCGATAGAGACGCGAATATTGCCGCGCTGAGCACCGCGGCAAGAGCGGCGAGGTGGAGAAGCGGCCGCCGCCGGATGTAGTGCCAGAGAAATGCCAGCGGGCGCCGCGGGAATGCTGCTGCGCCTGCTTCCGGAACTCCCCTTCCGTCGTCCGGGTATCCATTTACGGCTTTCAGCCGAGCGGCTGGCCGAACATCTGCCAAGTGTGCAACTGTCATCAGCCGTATCTCTCGGTCTTTCTAACAGTAGAATTTGGATCTGATTATCAGCGAGAGAAGCGACCCGCCGTACGAAGCGCCTTGTTTAACATGCAAGATCCGTTTTTAGGGACGCGACGGTTGGTACAACAGCGGTGGTTCTTCGCCTTACAAACGTCGATGCGTGAATAATATTCCCGGATCGATGTTCGATCCTTGCAACCCTCGTTTGCAGTTGTTTGGCTTCAGAGTGAGGTGCGTTGTCGCACCGTTCGCATGCAACCATTTTTGCGTTTCGGCGGTTGTCATTAGCGCCGACGGCGCGGCGCCGAACCAGGAGCGAGCATGCGAATTGCCCAAATTGCGCCGCTGATCGAAGCTGTCCCGCCAAAGCTATATGGCGGCACGGAGCGGATCGTTGCCTATTTGACTGACGAACTGGTGGCGATGGGCCACGAGGTCAGCTTGTTCGCGAGCGGCGACAGTTCAACCTCGGCGACGCTCGAAGCGGGGTGGCCTCGGGCGCTGCGGCTGGACCCGTCAATTCGCGACACGGTCGCGCCCTTGATCGTGATGCTCGAAAAGGTGGCGCTGAGGGCGCCGGACTTCGATGTGCTTCATCTTCACTGCGACTATCTCGCGTACCCGATATTGTCGCGAGTGGACGTGCCGTTCCTCGCTACTCTGCATGGCCGGCTGGATCTGCCGGAACTGCAATGGCTCTACTCGGCCTTCTCGAAGGTACCCGTGGTTTCGATCTCCGACGCGCAGCGTGCGCCATTGCCGGAAGCCTCGTATTTGACGACGGTGCATCACGGACTGCCCGAGCGGCTGCTGCTCCCCGGTACAGGAAGCGGCGGGTATCTCGCCTTTCTCGGCCGCATCTCGCCGGAGAAGGCCCCTGACCGTGCGATCCGTATTGCCGCGCGCGCCGGCATGCGGTTGAAAATAGCGGCCAAGATTGACAGCGCCGACCGAGACTACTTCAAAGCGGAGATCGAGCCGCTGCTGGCGCAGCCGCATGTCGAGTTCATCGGCGAGATCGGCGAGCACGACAAGGCCGAGTTTCTCGGCGAGGCCGCCGCTCTGTTGTTCCCGATTGCCTGGCCGGAGCCGTTCGGGCTCGTAATGATCGAAGCCATGGCTTGCGGGACGCCTGTCATAGCAATGCGTGGCGGTTCCGTAGCCGAGGTCATCGACGAAGCCGTCACCGGGTTTGTCGTCGAGGACGAGATCGCCGCGGCAAATGCCGCTCAGAGCATAAGCGTGCTCGACCGCACGACAATCCGAAGGGTTTTCGAGCAGCGCTTCACTGCGCGCCGAATGGCGGAAGATTACACCCGCCTTTACCAGCGTCTTACCTACCGCCGATATTAGATGCTCGAGGTTCGCGACCTGCTGAGGTTAAAGCCGTTGGTCCGGGTGGCGGGCATCGGATTGGTTGCTGCGGCGCTGACGCACCTGCCAAGCGCCGGTTTCGGTGACGAGGCAACGGGCTCGGCGACAGTTTACGGTGCGGCCCTCGAGCATATTCCGCCTGATCACGTCTTCCGCATTCTCGGCAGAGATATAATGAGCGCCCAGGGCGAGAATATGGGCCGGATCATCGATGTCCTGTTTGACCATTCCGGCAAGCCAAGTGCAGCTGTGATCGATTTTGGCGGCTTCCTCGGTGTCGGAACCCGAAAGATCGCCATCGACTGGAGGGCGTTGCGCTTCGATTTGGGTCCAAAAAAGCACGTCATCGCCCTCGACCTCGGGCGTGAACAACTGAGGGCGGCGCCTGAGTACAAGGAGTCGGACAAGTCCATCGCCGTGCTGACCTTGCCTTGGGGCGGCACGAGCCAGACCTCTTCGGGCTCTGTCCAGTGACCATTTAGGGGCAACCACCCGATGCTGCGGATCGGGTCTCCGCCGCAGATTTCCGCAAGGGCCCGGAGCCTGCGCGGGCTTGACTGGCTGAATTTTTTCGTCGCCGATTTTCAGACCGGGTTTGGGCCGTTCATTGCGGTTTATTTGACGGGCGTCGGCTGGACGCAAACCGCGATCGGCGCCTCGCTGAGCATCGGCACGATCGCCGGAATGGCGAGCCAAGTGCCTGGCGGAGCACTGGCGGATGCGGCGCGCGACAAACGCGCAGCAATCGGCGCCGCGATCGTCGCGACCCTGGTCAGCGCTCTTCTGATCGCCTTGTGGCCCACCCTGCTGTCGATTGGTTCCGCCGAAGTGCTGCATGCCTTTGCCGGTTGCGTGATTGGCCCGGCGATAGCGGCGCTGACCCTCGCGCTGGTTCAGCCCAGCCTCTTTGGCGAGAGGCTCGGCCGCAATGCACGTTATGCGGCAATCGGCAATGCCTTCGCCGCCGGGCTGATGGGAGCCTGCGGCTCTTATTTCTCGGATCGCGCTGTCTTCTATTTGACCGCAGCGTTCTGTATACCCGCGCTGGCGGCGCTGGCGATGATACGCGGACCTGATCTCGCGCCGCCGCAACGGCAACGCGCCCCGGTTCGGCGGGCGGCCTCACCGTCTATCGGGGGGTCGTGGCGGTTTCTCAAGGACCGCAGCCTTCTCGTCTATTTCGCCTGCGCTTGTCTGTTTCACCTCGCCAACGCCGCGATGCTGCCGATTGCCGCCGGGATGGTCACTAAACGGGCGGGAAGCGGAGCCTCGGCGCTGATCGCCGCCTGCATTGTCGGGCCGCAGATCGTCACGGCGCTGATTTCGCCTTGGGCCGGACGTGCCGCCGAAAGCTGGGGCCGCCGGCCGATACTGCTCCTCGGCTACAGCGCCTTGCCGATCCGCGGTGCACTGCTCGCTGGCACCGCGGATCCTTATCTCATCATTCTGATCCAGCTGTTCGATGGTCTCGGCGCCGCGGTGTTCGGGGTGCTGACACCCCTGATCGTCGCGGACATCACCCGCGACACCGGCCATTACACGACATGCCTCGGCATCATCGGCCTCGCGATCGGCGGCGGCGCAACCCTGAGCACCGCAGCCGCCGGCCTGATCGCCGACCACTTCGGCGGCGAGGCGGCGTTCCTCAGCCTCGCCGCCATCGGGCTCTGCGCCACTCTTTTCGTCGGGACGATGATGCCGGAGACCCGGGACAATTCGGTGTCAGGCGCGGAGTAGGGCGGAAACGCGGAGCGCGTCTCGGGGCGTGAGAAGCCGCTGAGGGGGGCTTCTGGCGCATATCCATGATGCGTCCTTCGGCGTTGACAGTCTGCAAATCGCGCAGGACGATTAGCCTGGAAAAGTGAAGAAGACCGCCTGCTAGCCCACCGCACTCAAGGAGAAACTCACCATGCCCATGCCGCAACGTGTCCGGTATTCCGATGCGATCGAGCCGTTGGTCCAGTTCATCGAGGATACGTCCCCCTCTGAGATTCTGGATCGCACACTGGACAAGCTGCGCGCCGGGGTACCCACGCAGACCATGCTGACAGCTTCTGCCCTCGCGGTGACCCGTTCGACCGAAATGCCGCCTGGTCATCACGGCGGGCCGCTGCATCCTTTGGCAGGCCTCTACGCGGTCTCGAAGACAGTCGAGCGGCTGGAGGGCGAAGAGCGCTTTCTGCCGGTGCTGCAACACGTGGCGCTGACCAACAAGCACATCCACCATCCGGCGATGGGGCCCTATGCCCTGCCCGAATTCGAGCCGGAGGATGCCGGCGGGGTCGAAGCGGCCAAAGCGGCGTTTCTGAAGGCGGTGGGCCGCGGCGAGTGGAACAAGGCCGACCACCTTTATCTGTGGCTGTGGGAGCATGCGCCGCGGATCGAAGCGTTCGATCTGCTGTTGAGCGTCGCGATCCCGAAGAATTTCCACGACGACCATTACTTCATGTTTCCCGGGACGGTGTGGCGCGCCTTCGAGACCGGGGTTCTCGACAAGGATCTGTTCCCGGTCGTGATGCGGCCGGTGGTGCGCTTTGTGACCCGTTCGCCGGTCGCCCCCAACAACCCGATGCCGTCGCCGCTGCCGCAGATCGAAGCGTTGATCGAGGAGCACCAGTTGCTCGGCCGCATCCTGCGCCAGCGCAGCGGCGAGGATGAGGTGGCGGCGATCGGCGAACTGGGCGAGGCGATCGCCGCCGTCGACGTCTTTTCGGAGATTCCCGTGCTGATGGCAAAGGGCTTGGCCGGGGGGCTTTCGCTCGAGGGCGGTGGTGAGGCGCTTTCGATCGGGGCGGCCGGTCTCTTCCTGCGCTCGCTCGGCGGCAATCCGATGGATGTCCATCTGCACACCAGCGTCAACCTGCGGCGTTACCTGCTGCGGCAGGACGGGATCAGCCCCAAGAACAAGCTAATGCTATTGTTGACGTGGCAGTCGGGCCCAGAGATCCGCTCGACCGCGACGCGGATGCAGCCCTACCCGCAGCCCGATATGGCAGCGGTCGCCGCGTTGCCGCCGCGGAGCCAGGAGGAGCTCCTCGACGCGATCAGGCACAGCATCTACAACCAGCCGCCGATTGACATGTCCAACGTCAATCTTGGGAGCCTGCGCGCGGTGCCGGAGGTCAAGGAGACAGTAAACCTGGCCACACAATACATGAAGGCCGGCTATGACCCGCGGGCGCTGATCGCGCGTCTCGCCGAGATCGTGTGCCACGACAATTTCACCGAGATGCACGCCTTCAAGCATCACCAGTCGATCGTCGAGGAATACCACGCCACCCACGAGCCCTGGCGCTGGATGCACCTCGTCTGCGGCGCCCAAGCCGCCGCAATCTCCTTCGGTAAGAGCATGACGGTCTACGAGGAGTATCTCGAACTCCTCCACGCCGCGTAGGCGCGGTTGGGCGACACAGGGAGGCGCAACGGTTCCCCTGTGTCCCCCTTGCGACCCGAAATAAGACCCGGGGTGGCCGTCGGCCGGTAAAGACATCTGGCGCGCAAGGTAACTGCCGTGCGTACGCTTGCCAATGCCGCCGCGGCCGTTTTGGCCATCGCTTTGATCGGCTCGCCGGCGCAGGCGCGCGGCGGGGCTGTGGTTGTGGCGTCGAAGATCGATACCGAAGGCGCCTTGCTCGGCAACATAATCCTGGCGCTGCTCCGATCGCACGGCGTCGCCGTCGAAAACAAGCTCCAGCTCGGGCCGACCAACATCGTACGCGCCGCCATTCTTGCAGGACAGGTCGACATCTATCCTGAATATACCGGGAACGGCGCGCTGTTCTTCCACAAGGAGCGAGATCCGGCGTGGAAGAATTGGCAGCGCGGTTACGCGCTGGTCGAGGCGCTCTGCCGGGAAAAAAACCATCTGGTGTGGCTGACCCCGGCGCCGGCGAACAATACTTGGGTGATTGCCGTGCGCCGAGATGTGGCGGAGCGCCAACACCTCGCCACGATGGATGATTTCGCGAATTACGTAAAAGAGGGCGGCAGGATCAAGCTCGCCGCCTCGGCGGAGTTTGTCGAGAGCCCGTCGGCATTGCCGGCTTTCGAGGCGACCTACGGCTTCCGGCTGTCGGACGAGCAGTTGCTGACTTTGTCGGGCGGCAACACCGCCGCCACGTTGCGCGCGGCGGCCGAGGAGATGTCCGGCGTCAACGCCGCGATGGCTTATGGCACGGACGGCGCGCTGGCGGCGCTCGGGCTCGTCGCGCTCAACGACGACAAGGGCGCGCAAATCGTCTACGCGCCGGCCCCAGTCGTTCGCGAGCCGGTGCTGCAGGAACATCCCGAAATCCGCACATTGCTCGATCCGGTCTTCGCCACCCTGACCCTCGAGACCCTGCAAAAGCTCAATGCCGAAATTGCCGTCGACGGGCAAGAGGCCGGAGCGGTCGCGGTCTCCTATCTCCGATCGAAGAAATTCCTGCCGTGACTGTCCAGCCGAGTCTCGCCAGCCACCGTCCTGCGTTCCTTCTTTCCATCGGTATTTATGACCAGGTGCTGTTCGTCTTGGTGATCGTTGCGGTGGCTGCAGTTGCGCTGTCGGGCTTTGTCGGCGAGGCGCCGAACCGGCTCGTTTCCGGCAGGGCAATCCCGTTATGGACAGCAGCCGGCGCGCTGCTGACTGCCGGCATTGCAATACTGGGCGGGGCATTGGCGGCGGCATGCCTGATACGGCCGAGCAGTGCGCTGCACTGCGCCGTCGCCGCAATCGCCGCCGGGCTGCTGCTGCTTGTCCTGGCCGCAGCGGGGCAGGCGGCCAGCCACCTCGCGCAAAGCGCGAGGCCCGCCTCCCGCATTTCGCTGGGTCCTGCGTTCTGGGTGCTCGGCGCATGCGCCGCCCTTGCCGTGGGCGATGCGCTGCAGCGCCTCGGCGCCGGGGTTATTGCGCAGCTGGTCACGGTCGTGGGGATCGCTTCGGGTATGCTGCTGATGGCGGCGAGCGGCACATTCGACGCGCTTTCCCTTGCGAAGGAATACGAAATCCACCGCCGGGTTTTTGCCGACGCGATGGCCCGCCACATGACATTGGTTGGAGCATCGGTGGGTGCCGCGGGGGCGATCGGTTTCCCGCTCGGCGTCGCCACTGCCAGGCGTCCGGGCTTGCAGAGCCCGGTATTCGCCGTATTGAACATCCTACAGACTATTCCGTCCATCGCGCTGTTCGGATTGCTGATCCTGCCGTTGTCGGCGCTGGCCGCCGCGGTGCCGCGGCTCGCCGCTTATGGCATCGGGGGCATCGGGGTGACGCCGGCGATCATCGCGCTGGTGCTCTATGCGCTGCTGCCGGTGGTTCGCAGCACATCGGTCGGTTTGACGGGTGTCGACAGTGCCGCTACCGAAGCCGGACGGGGCATGGGGATGAGCCCGGGACAGATCTTCCGCGAGATCGAACTGCCGCTCGCCTTGCCGGTGTTGCTCGCCGGGCTGCGCATCGTTATCGTGCAGGCGATCGGCTTGGCGGTGGTCACGGCGCTGATCGGCGCGGGCGGGCTCGGAACCTTTGTCTTTGAGGGTCTCGGCCAATATGCCATTGATCTCGTGCTGCTCGGCGCTTTGCCGGCGATCTTTCTCGCGCTCGCCGCCGATTTTATGCTTCAGATCCTGACCGTCGTGCTGCGCCAGCGGTTTGCGCAATGATCGAGATCGACGAAGTCACGAAATTTTACGGCGAGCGCCGCGCCGTCGACCGGCTTTCATTGACCGTTCCGGCGGGAGATTTCTGTGTCTTGCTGGGCTCGTCCGGTTGCGGCAAATCGACGACCTTGAAGATGATCAACCGGCTGCTCGCGGCCGATGCCGGGCAAGTCCGGGTGGCCGGCGAGGACATCGCGACCGTGCCGGCCGAGCAGTTGCGGCGGCGTATTGGGTATGCAATCCAGTCCATCGGTCTCTTTCCGCATTGGACGGTCGAGGACAACATCGCCACTGTCCCGCGCCTCCTCAAATGGCCGCGGGCGCGCCGGGGCGACCGCGTCACGGAGCTGCTCCAACTGTTTCGCCTCGAGCCGGCCGCCTATCGCGGGAAATACCCGCACCAGCTTTCGGGGGGCGAGCAGCAGCGCGTCGGGGTCGCCCGCGCGCTCGCCGCCGATCCCGAATTGCTGCTGATGGATGAGCCGTTCGGCGCGGTCGACCCGCTGACCCGCGACGATTTGCAGGCGGAATTGTTGCGCATTCACCGGGCGATGAAGAAAACGATTGTGTTCGTGACCCATGACATTGAGGAGGCGCTGCGCCTGGCGACCCATATCGCCGTGATGCAAGAAGGGCGGATCGCGCAACTCGGCTCGCCGCTCGACATCCTCGAACGCCCGGCGAGCGAATTTGTGGCGGACTTTGTCGGTCGGCAGGGCATCGGCCTCAAGCTCCTGTCGGTGCGGAAGATCGCCGACCGCATGCGCCCGGGCGAAACCGCCGAAGGCGAGCCGCTCTCGTTCGACACATCGCTGCGCGACGCGCTCTCGGCGATGACCACGCGCCGCACCGACCGGCTGCCGGTGTGCGACGCGGCGGGCCGCAAGGTCGGGGCAATCATGCTCGCCGATCTGGTTCGGTAAAGGCGACCGCACGTCCCCCGTCTGCACGTCCTCGTGCGCGAATCTCGGATGAGGAGATGTCGAAGCGGAAACGGTGCTCGGGGATTTCGATGAAGAGATCGGCATAGCGCCGCGGCACGGGGATGTCGCTGAGCGCGCGTATGCGCCCCGCCGCGTCGAGGCGCACGGCCACGAGAAAGCTGCTCCCCGAACTGGCGATTTCTTCGAGCGCCCCATGCATTCGCAGCTCGTCATCGCCATAATATTTTGGCGCAACCAGCCGCTCCGCCGTATCCGCGCCGATCACAAACGTCGCAGGCGCGGGCCAGCTTGAGGACGATCGCGTGCGAAACGAGGTCTTCTTCGGCGGCGCGATCACGCCGGCCCTTGGCCATCACGCAAGTGCAGTGCGCGATTTGGGCGGCGTTGGCGAAGGCGATGTGAAATCGATGCTCGCCTCTGCGCGGGCGATCTCTCACCAATGCCGCTGTGGCACCCAGGCCGACCAGATCGGTGCCCGCCGGCACCAGCCTGGCTGCGTGCGCCCGCGCGGTCCGGGCCATCGCGATTGCGGTATCAGAGCTGCACGCCTGTGCCGGCGCAAAGCCCGAGAAACGTCGCCAGCGCCAGTGCGTCGTAGGGAACCTGCGCCTCGATCAGGAGCCGCGAGCCGCCGGGACGCGCAGCAAATCGCCGACCGCCGCACTGCCGCCCCCGTTGATCGCGAGCGCAGCCTTGCGGCCGGACGCGTACAGTGCGGAAATCAATTGTTGCCACGCGGCATGCGACGGGCTCATGGTGCGTGTGTGGAGATCACGCTGGTGCCGACGCCGGAGCGGCGGCCGATCGAATGGCTGGCAGCGGATCCAGAGCGGGTCCGAGCGCGCCTTTGGGTTCTTGTTTTTATTTGCGATCGGGGATCGGCGGGATTTGCACCCCTGCCTTGAAGCCTTGCAGGGTCCAGTCGTAGACGGCGGTGCTGGCGCGGAAGGCGCCGATACGAGGCGACGCCAGGTCGAGAATGTCGACGATCACAACCGTCCACATGATGCCGAGGAGCGCTACCATTATATGCACTTGCTTGCCGGTGAGACCCAGTTGAAAGCCGAGGGCGGCCATGCCCAGCAGCGTCATTCCGAGCAGCAACCAAAAAATCGGTGACGGTAGTCGTAAATAGTAAGCAAAACGTTCGACCGTGGCTTGGTCAAAAGTGTCGTTGATTGCCGCCATCAGCGATGTGGAAACCGTGTTCGGCTGTTCGCGCACGATTGCAGCCATGTGTCCCCATATTTTCGACTGCAACGCATTGGTGCGCTGATTGAGTTCATCGATAGCAGCGCGATTTTTCTCCTCGCTAACGTAGTCCCTTCTCACCTGCGCGTATTCCTCCAACAATCTTGCAATCTCCGGGCCCCGTGCGTGGCCGATCGCCTCCGCCCGCAGCCACGCGGTGCCGATCGCGTTGGCCTCGGCAAGCGTCCCCTCGACACGTTCGCTGAAGCGGGTGTTGGCGAACGACAGAGTGAGCGCCAGAACGAACGCCAACAGACTGAGCATGCCGCCGACGACAACACCGACACCTTCGGCGTGAATCTCTCCTCCGCTCGCTCTGCGGCGGGAGCCGAACCAGTAACCGGCCTCATGTGCCAGCATCTGCGCAACCCACAGCAGCAAGGCAAAAGCGAAAACGCTCCAGTTGGCGATCGCCGCGAGCACGGTCATTGCGGTATTTCTTGGAGCCGGGTGCAGCGTTGCGGCCGAAATCGATCCGTGGCGTTTGCCCGCTAGTGATCAAAGGCAAAGATACGCTTCCAGTCGTTCTTCATGCTGATAATCGCCCAGCCCTGTTTCTTTGCCTCGTCATATAAGGCTTGGGTAAAGGTACCGACTTTGGTGGTGAGTAGTCCGAGCGCCGGGCCATAGGCGTATTCGCGCTGGGCGTCGTCGTGCAATACCAGCACCGCCAGCCGCGCGCCCGCGCCGGCCTTGCTATATTCAAGCATTTGCCGGTCACCGATGGAATTCCCGAACGCCGCGTAGGGCCGGCGGCCGATCATCAAGTGGATGCCCTCCGGTTTGCCGGCGTTGTCATCGTTTAGGAGCAGCTTGGGTTCCTTAGTAAGGGTCGGGCGGCCATTCTTGTCGTAGCCATAATGCGTACCGCCGGCAGTGCCGACCACCTGCTCGGGCGGAATGCCGTAGACCTGCTCGGAATAAACTCTTACGAAGTCCTGGCCGCCGCCGGTGACGATGTAGGTCCGGAATCCATTGCCCCGCAAATATTTCAAAAGCTCGACCATCGGCAAGTAGCTCAGCTCGGTATAGGGCCGACCCCAGCGCGGATCCCTAGCCGTGGCAAGCCACGCCCTCACCTCCGATTGAAATTCGTCGACACTCATGCCGCTAAGGGTGGCGGCGAGAATCTTGACAAGATCGTCGGCCGAGAGCTTCGCGATCGCCGCCCGATTACCCGACAATACCGTTCTGAACGGTTCTACATTCGCCAGCTCCGGCTTCTGCTTCACAAGCGCCGGCACCCGCCCCAGGCAATAGACCACCTGCGTGTAGAGGGGATGCTCGACCCACAGCGTCCCATCCTGATCGAAGGTGGCAACGCGATCCGCCAGCGGTACGAACCTCGCGCTCGCATCATCCGTCACGGTTTTGACGAATGCAATGATCGCCTGTTTGGCCGGGCCGTCATTCCACAAAGGCATGGGATCGACCTGCGCCACGGCCCGGGGACCCAAGGCGAGGCCTATGATGACGACAACCAGCAAAGCCAGAAATTGGCGGCCACGGCATTTCATAACAACCTCACTGGGAGAAGGCCCGCGCGAGCGCGAGCGCGGGCCGGCCACTCCGCCTCAAATCCGATGGGTCAGTTTCCGGTCGGCAGCGGGATAGACATGCCCTGCTTGGCCAACTCGTCGCGGATGAATTGGAAGCGCTCATAGCCCGACAGCGTGATCGGTCCGCTATAGGCTTCGCTCTGCGGTTTGCGCGGCGGATACTTGACATACGTCTGCATCAGTTCCTTGACCGCTGCGTTTATCGTGACCAGGACCCAGGTATGCTCGGTATAGTTGTTCATGAATATATCGTAACGTTCCTGCGGGTCCTGCCATAAATCGAACACCTGGGGCACGGTCGCGACATACTGCTCCTGCCCTTTCCAGCCGAGGTTCGAATCGACCGCGAGGCCGCCGGTCGGCTCGCCATCGCCGCCGCGCAAGTTGAAGACCGCCTTAAAGTGACCGACCCGCGCCGCGCCTGGCGTCAGTTCGTTCTCGGTGAAGTAGAACCAAGAATTTCGCGGCGATGATCCGGTGCCAAACAGCACCGGCGTCAAATCGTAACTGTCGAAGATGATCGGTTTTCCTTCGCGATCGTTCTCCGGCAGCTTCGACCCGCCGAGCGCGGCGAAGGTCGCCATGTAGTCGAGACCGCCGACGATCTCCGAGTTCCTGCTTCCGGCCTTGATACGCGGCCCCCAGGCGATGGAAGGAACCCGTGAGCCACCCTCGCGGTCCGTCCCTTTCGTGCCGCGGAACGGCGTATAACCGGCATCCGGATAGACGTCCTGCCACGCACCGTTGTCAGTGGTCCAGAAGACGTAAGTGTTCTTGTCGAGGCCAAGCGCGCGCACCTTGTCCATGATGCGACCGATACGGGTGTCGTTCTCGACGACCAAGTCCGCGTATTTCGACTTGGACGGGGACTTGTGCTGGAACTCCGGGGCCGGCAGGTTCGGCTGGTGCACCTTCATGAAGTTGACGCTCATGAAGAACGGCTGGCCCGACTTGCCGTTACGATCGAGATATTCGAGCGCCGCCTTCTCGACGTACTCGTCGAAGAACGGGATCCCGACAACGCCTCTGTCCGGCGTGTTGACGTATTCGCCGTTGATCTTGAAGTCCTCGCGCGCCGTCTCCCCGGCATTGCCCGACAACGCTCCCTTGGTCACCCTCTGGAACATCTCCCGCAGCTGCGGGTCCATGTCCGGGAACCAGTTGGGGTCGCCATAGGTGTAGGCGTTGAGGTGGTAAAGTCCGCAATACTTCATCTCGTCATAGCCCTGCGCGTTGGGTAGCGCGTAATCGGCCTCGCCGAGATGCCATTTGCCGGTGAAGAAGGTCTTGTAGCCTGCCGTCTTCAATACGGACGCGAGCGTCCATTCCGCCGCCGGCAAGCCGCCGCCCTGGCCCTGAAAGGCGACCGTCGTCATGCCGCTGCGATTCGGGTTGCGGCCCGTCTGCATCGCGGCGCGACCCGGCGTGCAGCTCGGCTGCGCGTAGAAGGACGTGAACATCATCCCTTCCGCCGCCAAGCGGTCGATGTTCGGCGTCGGCATGCCCCGGGCTTCGCCGCCCAGATAGCAGCCGGCATCGCCATAGCCGAAATCATCGGACACGATCATGATGATGTTGGGCTTGTTGCCGCTCGCCGCCGTCCCGGGCTGCGTTCCCGGCTGCGTCCCCGCACCTTGAGCATGCGCCGAGGGAAGTGGTGCCGCGGCGGCCGCCAGGGCTGTCGTTCCCAGCAAAACATCGCGGCGCCTCATGCCGCTCGGTCTTTTACCTTCTGTCTTTTCGCTCATGAGACCCCCTTCTCCTCTCGTATGATGCAACGAAATCCAAGATGGCTCGTCGATGTATCGACGGGCTCGGCATGGCGAGCGGCCGGCCGGTAGCGGCGGCAATAATTCGGCGCACAAAGATGGGAGCCGCCCTTGATGACTTTGCGCGGGATCCTGATCTCGGGTAATTGCGGGTCGTAGCTCGCGGCCTCCGGCCCACCCCGCGGGTTCACCGGAATGCAGCAGGCCTTGGGTGCGTCGGCTACATGCTTTGCCGACCACCAATCCGTGGTCCATTCCCACACATTGCCGATCATGTCGTAAAGGCCGTAACCGTTCGCCGGAAACGCTCTGACCGGCGAGGTGCGCCTATAGCCCGGGTGTCGCTGGTGTGGAAATTCGCCATGCCACGTGTTGGCCATTGCGCGGCCGCCCGGCATGAACTCGTCGCCCCACGCAAACTCTGCGCCGTCGAGCCCGCCGCGCGCGGCAAACTCCCATTCGGCTTCCGTCGGCAGCTCCTTTCCCGCCCATTGGGCGTAAGCCTGCGCATCGCCGAAGCTTACATGCACGACCGGATGATGACCGAGTCCGTTAATGCCGCTGCCCGGACCGTAGCGCTGCCGCCAGTTGGCACCCTTGCGCAGGGTCCACCATTGGCTCCAATCCCGTAAATCCACCCGGTGCTTCGGTGGCGTAAACACCAGTGAGCCGGCGAAGATCAGATCCGGCAGCGAACCCGGGTAATCCTTTGGATCGGGCACGGTCTCGGCAAAGGTGACATGGCCGGTGGCACGAACAAACTCGGCGAATTGCCGATTGGTCACCGGGGTCATGTCGACCCAGAAGCCGTCGACTGTAACGACGTGCGACGGGGCCTCCTCCGGATAGTGATGGTCAGAGCCCATGCGGAACGTCCCGCTGCGCACGCGGGTCATACCGGCGTGTGCGGCATCGCTGTTCGAAGCGGGCACCGGAGAGCTCATTCGTTGCCTCACCTCGCCACGGGCGGCGCACCGCGGCATTGGCGCCGGCGCCACACCGGCGCGGTATCGGCACTCATTCGGCCACTGGCCTTCGTGCAGAATTCGTCATCTCGGGAAGAGGAGCTGGATCTGCGCGCGCAGCGCCCATCTTGGACCGCTGCTCGGATGCGCGACGTAGTCGAAGGCTTGTACCGAGGCATTAAATGGCTGACCGCCTATAGCGAAGACTTTGCCGATGCCGCCGCCGATCGGAACGCTCCACCGTTGTGCAGACGGAGCGCTCCAATTGCTGGTGATTATCGGCGCACTCGTCAGATACCAGCCTTCCTGAAAATTGTAGTTGATAAAGGGCTGCAACAACGTCTGATTGACGTCCTCGCGCCCATTCGGTCCGGCCACCGAGAACAACTGACGCGCCAAGAGGCCGATCACCCAGGGCTTGGGCGTTACCAACCCGACCGCACCCGGACCGATGCTGAACTTTCCCGAGCCCAAGACGTGGTCGGTTGCAGTCGGCAGGGTGAATGACGGACCGATGCCCCAGATGAACGCGCTCGGTGCTGCCGGGGAGAAATAGAAAGTCTGGTTGATGTCGCCAAGACCGAACGGGTCATTGCTGCTTGGCGCCGCTGTCGCGATGTCTTCGAGACCGGGGGCGATGCTAGGCAACGCGATCAATGGAATGATTGTTCGACTAATGATGTTCCAATCCCCAATTGTGAACGGCAGCACTGGTTGAATATTCAAGACATTGGCGCTCTGATCGTGATTCGGGCCGGCGCCGAAATAGGTATTGTTTTGAAAGGGCAGACTGTACATCGCCGCCACGGGGTTCTGTGCCGCAGCGGCGAGCGACTCGGTTGATTGTTGAGCGTGTAAGGAACCGCAGCCGAGAACGGCGAAGCAAAATGCGCCATCCAGGAATAGTTCAGCAGCAACGAACAGCTTTTTGGCGCTCTGCAAGGCCCACCCGATAGCGTCAGCGCTTCCAAAGCCAATAAGCCGGCTCATGGGGCCAGCCGTCTATGCGATTTCGGCCAAAATTGACGGGAAGCTGACGGAAGGTTGCCGACACTCATCCGGGGGCAGGCGCAACGTCGCCGAGGGCGGCTCGGCAAACATGGATCTATACGAACCGGCAAAGCGGCCGAGTTCCCAGAAACCAAACCGGGTGGCGATCGACGTCACCGTTTCCGTCGCCGGGTCCGCCTGGCGCAATGCCCGCCGCACTAGATGCATCCGCCGCAACAGCAGAAATCGCATCGGACCCATTCCGATTTGCTCCTGGCAGCATCGGCGCAGCGTTCGCTCCGAAACTCCGATCATCCCGCAAACTTGCGGAAGAAAAAGGACTTCGTCGCGATGGGCCTCTAGCACCTGCCGGAAACGCCGCATGATCAGCTGATGCCGCCGGACCGCCGAACGATCACCGTAAATCCGGCCTTGGCCAACGCAATCCAGCATCGCCTGGATCAACGCCTGCTCCAGTCCGAGGGCGGCATTGCTGTCGGCGATGATTTCCGGTGTCTTTTCCGCCAGATCACCGGCTTTCCGGTGCAGCCGCAACAGTCTTGCCATTGCCTCGGGTCTTGGTGAAATCAACATTGCGCCGCCGGATGGAACGCCTTTCACCTCGCCAACCGTGCCGAGCATTTCTTTGGTCGGCAGCGACATTGCACCAAAATGGACCGGTCCGGATGACTGCTGATAGTAGTCGAATCCCGAGCCAAGCATGATCGTGGTCGATGTCGTTTCCACACCACCCCGCCGGAGGCTCGGCCCAGGACGGGTACGAAACGAGACGACGGTGCGGCCGGCAGGCAGCTTCGCATGCGCTACTCTCGGCAGGTTTTCCGAGAAGCGCTGCATCCACAGGTGGTGCAGATCGATACGGGTGAGCTTCGCCGTGAAACGCCCCCGGGCGGTGAGCGTTATCTCGGCGACCGCCCCCCGGATCGAAGCGCCATAATCGTCGGGATCAGAGAACCTGCGAACCGAACTCGAAGGCATCCTGCGGCATCCGTTTTCAACACCTTGTCCCCACGCCCCTCCCGCGCCCGCCTCGGAACGGGCTGCTTCGACCCGCAACTGAATTTCTTCAGCGCCCGGAGCGATGCCGCCAGTGCTCGGGCGGCCGTTCGCTCGGCGAAACCGGCGGCCCATACCCCAAAGGGGACCTCCGCCGGCACCGGAAAAAGATCGGCGGCCAGGATGGAAACAGACCGTGGACGAACACCTTCGAGCGGCTTCCGTTCCGCCGATAACGTTCAATTGTCGGTTTGCAGTAATCGCGTTGGCGGGTGCCGGCAATTCCGAGGGGAGGCGCCGGCTGGCTATAAATTACCGACGGCACGTCCCCCGTCTGCACGTCCTCGTGCGCGAATCTCGGATGAGGAGATGTCAAAGCGGAAACGGTGCTCGGGGATTTCGGTGAAGAGATCGGCATAGCGCCGCGGCACGGGGATGTCGCTGAGCGCGCGTATGCGCCCCGCCGCGTCGAGGCGCACGGCCACCAGAAAGCTGCTCCCCGAACTGGCGATTTCTTCGAGCGCCCCATGCATTCGCAGCTCGTCATCGCCATAATATTTCGGCGCAACCAGCCGCTCCGCCGTATCCGCGCCGATCACAAACGTCGTCTTCGGAAAGAGGCGCGACTTTTCGAGGAAGGTCGGCGCTCGCGTGAGCTCGACCGGCGACCTCCAGGCGAATTGGGCGAGCCGGCCTCTCACCGTCTCGCCCGCCAGCGGCGGCTTGTCGACGTTTGTGACAGAGATTTCGAACGCCAAGGGCTGCTGCCTGTGCTCTTCGGCGACCCGCGCCAGCGATAGATGTCCCTCGTGCAACGGGTTGAAGGAACCTGGGAACAGCACAAAGGGCTGCGGCGCCGACAGCATCATTTGGCCATCGGGCTGGACGGTGACGCGATCGAGTTCGCCCGCCAGGAGCCGATCGATCGTATCCGCGGCCGTATCCCCTGCCGCGACGAGCGTCTCCGCATAATGTTCATCCGCATCGATGAGGCTCTTTGGCGACGGAGCGGCAATCCCGCAGGCGCGGGCCAGCCACAGGACGATCGCGCGCGAGACGAGGTCCTCTTCGGCGGCGCGATCACGCCGGCCCTTGGCGATTATGCAAGTGCAGTGCGCCCCAGTGGAGTTGGGGCCGGCGGAGTTGGCGAATGCGATGTGAAATCGATGCTCGCCTCGACGCGGGCGGTCGCTCACCAGTGCCGCCGTCGCGCCGAGGCCCACCAGGCTGGCGCCCGCGGGCGCCAGCCTGGCGGCGCGCACCCGTGCGGTTTGCGCCATCGCGATTGCGGTATCGGAACTGCACGCCTGTGCGGGTGCCGAGCCGAGAAACGCCGCCAGCGCTATCTCGTCATAGGGGACCTGCGCCTCGATCAGCAACCGCGAGCCGCCGGGAACCCGCAGCAGCTCGCCGACCGCCCCACTGCCGCCCCCAGTGATCGCAAGTGCAGCTTTGCGGCCGGACGCGTGCAATGCGGAGATCAATTGTTGCCACGCGGCGTCCGACTGGCTCATGGTGGTGTGTGGTCCGAAGATCAGAATACCTCGCGAACGGTGAAAGACAGTTCGGACAGAGTCAACAGAGTTGCCGTGCGAGTGCTGGCCGACCCGCCTTGGATGAAACCGGCCGGCAGTCTATACCCTGTCATTGCGAGCGAAGCGAAGCAATCTCGGGCCTCTGAGCGTTTCTTGGATCGGGATTGCTTCGTTGCCTTCTGCGCCTCGCAATAACGCCCCTTGTCCGGGAAATTTCTTGTTGGAGTTGCCTTGCGGAGGAAGAGGATGAACGACCTGCCGCTGCGCCCCGCCGCCGATATCGGCGCCGTCGAGGACCGGTTCTACACGTTGCGCAATTTCCCGCTCACCGACGGCACGGTCATGCCCGAGGCGACGATCGCCTACGAGACCTATGGCCGGCTGGCGCCCCCCAATGGACCAAATGGCGGCCGCAACGCCATCCTGTGCACGCACGGCTACACCGGCAGCCACCATTTCGCCGGCCGCAACCCGGCGAACGGCAACCAGCCGGGCTCGTGGGACGGCCTGATCGGGCCGGGCAAGGCGATCGACACCGACAAATTGTTCGTCGTCGCCTCGAACATGCTGGGGTCCTCCTTTGGCTCGACCAATGCCGGCAATATCGACCCCGAGACCCGCGAGGCCTATGGCCCCGATTTTCCGAACATCACGATCCGCGACATCGTCGCCGCGCAGAAAGCCTTGCTCGACCATCTCGGCGTTCGCCATCTGGTCGCGGTCGCCGGCCCCTCCTATGGCGGCTACCAGGCGTTTCAATGGGCGGTCGCCTACCCCGATTTCATGGACGCGATCGTGCCGGTCAACACCGCGCCCTGGGCCTCGGTCAACACGGAAAAGCAATTGGCCGAGTTAGAGGCGCGGCTCGCCGGCGATCCCGAATGGCATGGCGGCCGTTATTACGGAAAGGCGGCGTGCAAGAGGGTGTTGATCGACATCCGGGTCGAGACCTTGAAGCGCTACGGCATCGAGACCGCCCTGGCGCCGCGTTTCCCCGACCCGGCGGCGCGCGAGGCGGCGATCCGCGAGCAGGCGGCGAACTGGGCCGCCAAGTGGGACGCCAACTCGCTGATCATTCTGCGCCGCGCGCTCCTCGGCTTCGACACGAGGCCGGATTTCGCCAGGATCAAGGCCAAGGTGCTCTACATCCTGTGCCGCACCGACGCGCTCTTTCCACCAAAGATCGCGCCCGAAATCATCAAAGCGCTGACCGCGGCCGGGGTCGAGGCGCGCTATTTCGAGCTCGACAGCGATCTCGGCCATTCCTCCAGCGGCCCCGAGCACGCCAAATGGTCGCCCGTGTTGCGCGAGTTCCTGACGCCGCTCGTCGCCCGGCTGAACTAAATCCACAATCCGAGAATTGGGGGAAATACCGGCTAATGCGACTGGTAGACAACACAACGGAGGCGGAGAATGGCAGGCAAAAACCGGCAGATCGAAGGCAGGTACATTGAATATTGCAACTGCGACTACGGTTGTCCGTGCGAAACGATGGCCAATCCGACATACGGGTTTTGCACCGCCCTAGTGGCGTTCAAGATCGACAACGGCTGGTGCGAAGACGTTCGGCTCGATGATTTGGCAGTCGCGGCCACCGCTTACACGCCACGGGCACTCCACCAAGGCCAGGGGATCATGAGCCGATCCTCGACGAGCGCGCCAGTGAGGCCCAGCGCGAGGCCCTCTTCTACATCCTCTCCGGCGCGGACCAGCCGGTCGGCACAGTGTTCCAGATTTTCTCGGCGGTGATCGAGACAATCAAAGATCCGATATTTGCCAGGATCGAGTTCGAATGGGATCTCGACAAGCGGCGAGCGCGGGTCGAGATCCCCGGCCTCATTCGAGCGCACAGCGAGCCGATCCGCAACCCGGTGACCGACAGGGATGAGCGCATCATTACCGTGCTGCCCGACGGTTGGATGTTTCACGAGGCCGAAAACGCCTCCGGTTTTGCCAAGAGCATGGGCACATCGCGTGGAACCAGAACGGCTTGGTTCACACACCTTCGACGAGTATAAGCGGAAATTTGGCCGCCCCTGATGGCGTCAGCAGCGCCGGCGTTGACCGTATCTGAGACGACCGTCCTTGAAACGGTTCTGCGGCGCGACCGCTGCGTCGTGGTTGCCGCCCTCGTCACGGTCATCGTCGCCGCCTGGATCTGGATTGTGTTCGGCGCCGGGACCGGGACCACCGCCGTGGCGATGACGCAGATGGCGGGAATGCCCGATATGGACATGATGATGGAGCGGGCGGTGTGGACTCCGGGTTACGCCGGACTGATCTTCGCCATGTGGTGGGTCATGATGATCGCGATGATGCTGCCCAGTGCTGCGCCAATGCTGCTGCTGTTCGCACGCGTCAACCGCACCCAGAAACTCCGCGATCGCCCCTATGTCGCGACCGGTTTTTTCGCCGCCGGATATATTGCGACCTGGGGCGGGTTCAGCTTGCTCGCCGCAGCGTTGCAGTGGAGATTGGAGCAACTCGATTTGCTGGGCCCGATGATGACCGCGACGAACTACTGGCTCGGCGGTGCGATCCTGCTCGCGGCAGGCCTCTGGCAACTCACCCCGCTCAAGGGGGTGTGCCTGCGCCATTGCCGCTCGCCATTGAGCTTCCTGGCGCGGCAGTGGCGGCCCGGCCGGCTCGGAGCCTTCCGCATGGGGATCGAGCACGGCGCTTATTGTCTCGGCTGCTGCTGGTTCCTGATGGGCCTCCTATTTTTCGGCGGCACCCTGTTCTGGATTGCCGGCCTCGCCCTCTTCGTCCTTTTGGAAAAGACGATCCCGATGAGCCATTGGTTCAGCCGTATCGCTGGAGTCAGCTTTGCCGCGTGGGGTGTGCTGCTGCTGGCCGGCGCATTAGGTGGCGAGTAACCGGCGACTGGCTCAACAGCAGCCGGGAGCGAAACAAACCAGAGCATATCTGGTCCTTTGATCACATCGGGAGCCCGAGATGGCAGAAATCCCACGATGGCATATAGCCGGTGACTGGTTCGACAACTGCAGCTGTGCGGTTGCCTGCCCCTGCACCTTTGCACAGGCGCCTGATAATGGTTTCTGCGAATCGGTGCTGTTCTGGCACGTTCGCGAAGGCCATTACGGGGCTGTCAAGCTCGACAATCTCAGCTTTGTGCGGGTCGGCCGCTGGGAGGGGGATCTGTGGGCGAGAAAGGCCACCGGGGTTGCCGGTCTCTATATCGATGATCATGCCGACGACCGGCAGATGGAGGCGTTGCCGGCCATCATTGGCGGCCGCGGCGGCGGCTTTCCCGGCTGGGTCAACGAGTGCTTCGCGGGCGGCCGGCACAGCCGCGGCATCGAGCGGGCCAAGATCACGTATGAGATTGCCCCCGATCTCGGCCATTGGGGGGTCGAGATCGTCGGCAAGGTCAAGGCCTGGGCCAAGGCAATCATCGGGCCTACCAGCTCGCCCGGGAAGTATCCGCAGCTGATCAACGCTCCGGGCAGCGAAACCGGCCCCGGACCTCAGCTTGTGACCTGGGGCAAGTCGACGATCCTGTCGGTCGACGCACACGGCTTCAAGTTCGAGTACACGATGAATTCGGCCAAGCACATCCCATTCGACTGGGTCGGACCCTGACCGATCCAACGCCCTTGCGCCGGCACAATCCCCCTCAAGTGGATTGCCGCCTCCGCCAATCGCAGTCGTCGCACATCTGCGGACATAGGATGAAGCAACCCAACCGCATCAAAGCCGCTATGCGCGCCGGACGCAAGGCTTACGGCTACAACCTTTCCTTCCCATCCCCATGGGTGATTGACATTCTGGGGAGGCTCGACTTCGATTTTGTCTTTATCGACGGCGAGCATGGGCCATTTGGCCTCGACCAGCTCGAGGACCTCTGCCGGACCGCCGAACGCCATGATTTGACACCGATCGCCAGGGTGCCGGACGTCGGCTCATCGACCATCCTGCGCTATCTCGACCGTGGGATCATGGGCATATTGGGCCCGCACATCGCCACCGAGGCGGATGCCCGCCAGCTCGTGCGGGCGTGCCATTTCGGTCCGCTCAACGAGCGGTCGTTCGGGGCCAACCGGGGCACCGACTACAATGCCGGGATTGCCGGCAAGGCGGCGTATTACCGTGAGGCAAACGAACAGATGCTGGTCCGCGCGTTGCTGGAGGATGCCGCCGTGCTTGACAACCTCGACACAATTCTCGCGGTGCCGGGCATCGAACTCTACAGCATCGGCCCAAACGATTTTGCCCAAAGTCTCGGGCGTCCCGGCCAGCCCGACCATCCGGAAGTCGTCGAGACAATGCAGGAAATCACCCGCCGCATCCGCCAGGCTGGCCGCACGATGCAATCGGACGTGATGCAAGGGGCGTGGGTCAGCGATATGCTGCTCGATGCGGGCCGTCGTATTCTTCATCGCAGCGTGGGTGAATGCTGCAGGATCCGGGCGCGCGCCTTCCGTTCCGACCCGCCGCACGTCTACGGGATCCCGAGGCCCGCCGCTCGCATTGACAGAGGCTTTGGATAACTTGCGCCGGCTGACGTCAACGATCACTTATTCGTCGATCTCACCGGCGAGCAGCGGCGGGTCTGAGCAATTTCTGTCGGAGGGAGCATGACCAAGGTTCGGATCGAGCTGTCGGACGCGACGGCGCGCGTCGCACGCGAGGCGGGGCTCCTGACATCCGAGGTGCTCGAACGGCTGCTCACGGATGCGATCAGGCGCCGGCAAGCGGCCGGCGAGCTTCTCGCGATCGCCGACCGCGTGGCTGAGGCGGGGATCGATCCGATGCCGATGGAAGAAATCGATCGCGAAGTGAAGGCCGTTCGCGCCGAGCGTCGGCGACGTGCGGGCGGTTCTTGATACCAATGTGCTGCTGTCGGGTCTGTTTTGGCGCGGCGCACCGCATGCGCTGATCGAACAGGTCCGCGACGGCGTGCTCACGCCGATCAGCAGCCCGAGCTTGCTGGCTGAACTCGCCGAGGTCGTCAACCGCCCAAAATTTCAGGCTGTCCTGGACCGTTCCAACACCGATCCCGAACGGACGCTCGCTGAGCTGCGACGATTGGTTGAGATCATCGATCCGCCACCGTTGCCGGCGCCGGTCAGTCGAGATCCTTCGGACGATGCAGTGCTCGCGCTCGCTGCCGCCGCGCAGGCGGATCTGATCATCAGCGGCGACGCCGATCTCCTGACCCTCGGCAGCTATGCCGGAATCCCGATCATCGATCCCGCCGAAGCCATCATCCGCATCCAGGGCTAGAGTGTTGCTGCGGCCATAAGAGCCGCAACCCGGCGAACGGCAACCAGCCGGGCTCGTGGGACGGCCTGGTCGGGCCGGGCAAGGCGATCGACACCGACAAATTGTTCGTCGTCGCCTCGAACATGCTCGGCTCGTCCTTCGGCTCGACCAATGCCGGCAATATCAACCCGCAGACCGGCGAGGCCTATGGCCCCGATTTTCCGAACATCACGATCCGCGACATCGTCGCCGCGCAGAAAGCCCTGCTCGACGATCTCGGCGTTCGCCATCTGGTCGCGGTCGCCGGTCCCTCCTACGGAGGCTACCAGGCGTTTCAATGGGCGGTCGCCTACCCCGATTTCATGGACGCGATCGTGCCGGTCAACACCGCTCCCTGGGCCTCGGTCAACACGGAAAAGCAATTGGCCGAGTTAGAGGCGCGGCTCGCCGGCGATCCCGAATGGCATGGCGGCCGCTATTACGGCAAGGCGGCATGCAAGACGGTGCTGACCGACATCCGGGTCGAGACATTGAAGCGCTACGGCATCGAGACCGCGCTGGCGCCGCGTTTCCCCGACCCGGCGGCGCGCGAGGCGGCGATCCGCGAGCAGGCGGCGAACTGGGCCGCCAAATGGGACGCCAACTCGCTGATCATCTTGCGCCGCGCGCTCCTCGGCTTCGACACCAGGCCGGATTTCGCCAGGATCAAGGCCAAGGTGCTCTACATCTTGTGCCGCACCGACGCGCTGTTCCCACCAAAGATCGCGCCCGATATCATCAGGGCGTTGACCGCGGCCGGGGTCGAGGCGCGCTATTTCGAGCTCGACAGCGATCTCGGCCATTCCTCCAGCGGCCCCGAACACGCCAAATGGTCGCCGGCGTTGCGCGAGTTCCTGGCGCCGCTCGTCGCCCGGCTGAACTGAGGCGGTTCGCCGGCGCCGTCTCGCCGCCAGGTGTGGAGCGAGGCAAGCGTGGTAGGGCCAAAACCCCTTCCGTTGCGGCCCTAGCCGCACCACGACCTTCAATGAATGCCACTCAAATGCCCCAGGAGGGTGAGCGGGAAGCGGACCTTGGGTTGTCGCCCTATTCGGCGCGTGACTGGTAATCGGCCGCCGCCGAGCGCATGCTGGGACGCAGAACGTTTACAAAGGTGTTTACCCGCTCGGCGAGCCAAATAAACGCCTTTTTCCTTGCCTCAGGCTGATCCAACGGTCCGACCGGCAACGAGTCGATGATGGTGTCCAGGGTGCCCCTCGCAGTCTTATCCAGCTTTGCGGTCCCACCCAGCTGATCCTTAACCGCACCCCCCGCTTTCCACTCATCCACGATTGCCTGCATCGCGTAAGCGCCAGGGGTGTTCCGCCAACACGAAAGAAAAATTCCAACATTGGCACGGTGTGCGCCACGATAGACCGTGAGCCAACTCGTGCGCGCCGGAAGCGGGAAGCTGATGTATCCTAGCCGCGCTGGTTTTGGCTTCGGTTGTTCCGGATCATCGAGCTTAAGGTAATTGTCCAGAAACTCAGTCCAAAATCGCTGAGACTGGTCTCCGAGCGCGGTACGCTCGGGGTCGATTTCTGCGACACTCGTGGGGTCCTCCGCCTCGTCGACCGAGTATCCATCGGGCACCGCCACGACATTCCGGGTCACGAGGGCGGTTCGCGCGAGCACCCGTGGTGCCACCAAGCGGTCGCCGTTTGGCATGATGTAGATCGGCAGCTCAACGAGACCCAAGGAGAAATGCAGCCCGGCGTGTAACTGCAGATATTCGGCTATTGCTTCCACCCCCTCGCGGATCCCGTCGCCGACGATCAGGAGGAGGAAGCGCCCACGCCGGAGGTTTGCGGTGAGAGCATCGTTGAACTGTTGTTCGTCCACCCTAGGATCAGCCGCCCGCACCTTATCGAGCACCGGGTTCCCGTCGCGCTTGAGACGATGGCTCACCTCCCGCTGCACATCTGCTGAAGACCAGCGACTGAGTTCTTTGGCGTAATCGAGTATTTGGCTCACGACCTCGCGCCGGGCCTCCGGATTGCGCCACAGCTTGCATTCCACCAGTACCGGGAGGCCGGACGGCGTGACCATGAAAATATCTATCGGGCCGGCGGGCGTGTTCAGTTCGGTGCAAATCGGCACAGGGGCCGAAAACATCGCGTCAATCTCGGCTATCGGCAAGCACGCGGGGTGCTCGTGAACGAGCGCCTGGATGTAGGCCTCGCTCACCGCGTCGCCGCCGCCTTGTTGAGCGACCGGCTTTAGCGGCTCCGCAACACCCGAACCCAAAGATAGAAGAAGCGGAACGCTATGTTGTCTCTGCAACCGAAACTCCCCGCCTTGAGGGCTGTCTCAAGACTTTACCACGGAGTCCATTAAGGGCGTCCTATCTGCTTCTAGTCGAACCACGCCGTTCGGAGGCGAGGACGGTAAGGTCTGAAGCCCGCTTTTCCCGGTGCAGAGTTAGGCCACCAATAACGGGTCAAACACCGGCAGGATGCGACGGTCAGATCGCAGTCGCCGCACACATGAGGACATACGATGAAGTCACCCAACCGAGTCAAATCTGCCATGCGGGCCGGACGCAAAGCGTACGGCTACAACCTTTCCTTCCCATCCCCGTGGGTCATCGACATTCTGGGGAGGCTCGACTTCGATTTTGTCTTTATCGATGGCGAGCATGGGCCGTTTCGCCTCGACCAGCTCGAGGACCTCTGCCGGACCGCCGAACGCCACAACCTGACAGCGATCGCCAGGGTGCCGGACATCGGCTCCTCGACCATCCTGCGCTATCTCGATCGCGGGATCATGGGCATAGTGGGCCCGCACATCGCCACCGAGGCGGACACAAGGCAGCTCGTGCGGGCGTGCCATTTCGGTCCGCTCGGCGAGCGGTCATTCGGAGCCAACCGCGGCACCGACTACAATGCCGGGATTGCCGACAAGGCGGCGTATTACCGCGAGGCAAACGAACAGATGCTGGTGTGCGCGTTGCTGGAGGATGCCGCCGTGCTCGACAAACTCGACACAATTCTCGCGGTGCCGGGCATCGACCTCTACAGCATCGGCCCAAACGATTTCGCCCAGAGCCTCGGCTATCCCGGCCAGCCCGACCATCCCGAAGTCGTCAAGACAATGCAGGAAATCACCCGCCGCATCCGCCAGGCCGGGCGCACAATGCAGTCGGACGTGATGCAAGGGGCGTGGGTCAGCGATATGCTGCTCGATGCGGGCCGTCGCATTCTTTCATCGCAGCCATAGCGGTTTGTCGCACCGCGCTTCTCGGTTATCATCTGCCGTCACCAAACGAACAGCTGAACCTGCACGCATGCCACACGCCCGCATCGTCGCCAATCCTGCTGTCATGATGGGTAAACCCTGCATCAAGGGCACCCGCATTACAGTAGAGCTTATATTGCGAAAGCTCGGCGCCGGCCGCTCGTTTGCGGATTTGCTCGAAGCCTATCCTCAACTGACCGCGGAGGACTTGCGGGGCGGCTTGGCCTTTGCAGTTGACTATTTGCAACATGAGACCGTGTTTGCCGCCGAGTGATGCGTTTTCTGGCCGATTAGAACGTCTCACGCCTCGTCGTCGAGCGGCTTCGCGCGGCCGGTTTTGATGTGGCGTCCGTCCGCGAATCGAGCCCGGGCGCGTCAGATAAAGACGTCCTGGATGCAAGCTCACCGGCAATCTCGTGGTGATCGAGCGTGCGCGTGCGCCCCCTCAGCGGTGCGCGTGGTCCGAGCCCCACATCATGTTCAAGTTTGGGCGCCGGCCGTGGACTTCTGGACGGCGGCAGGGTCAGTCGGAGCCGATTTCCGGTCCGGTCCGGGGCGGCAATGCGCGCCTGACTTCGGCCTGCACCTCCGGCGGCTGGGCCGCCAGAGCATCGCACATCCGGCGCAGTTGGCGGCGTAAATCATAGACCTGGTCGAGGAGGCCGAGGACCAGCGGCAGCGCCTCCTCGTCAATGGCAAATTCCTGTCGGATGTCGAGGATCAGCTCGACCCGGGCGACATCGACCTCGTGAAAGAGCCAGGTCTGGTCCCGCCGCTCGGGCATCACCCAGCGATTTTCGACCCAGCGGATCAGATCGCGCCGGTCGAGCCCCTCCATTTGGCGCAGCAATTCGTCGAGCACGATCATGAGCCAGGCATCCCTTGCCTCGGATCGAACGGGTGCTGCGGCGCCCATTTTTCGAGAAAGGCGGCGAGCTCGGGATCGGAGGTGGATCCGACGAGCACCTTCAGCGTGACGATCTCGTCGCCCGGACTCTTCTTCTGCATTCCTTTTCCCCGCAGCCGCAATTGCCTGCCGGCATCCGACCCCTTAGGTATCGTCATCGCGACCGGTCCCGTCACCGTCGGCACCGACACCCGCGCGCCGAGCACCGCTTCGGCCAGGCTCACCGGCAATTCGAGCAAAACATTGTCGCCGTCCCTGCGGAACAACGGATGGGGCGCAACGTGCACTTCAATCAGCGCGTCCCCAGCCGTGCCGCCGCCGAAACCGGGACCGCCCTTGCCTCTGAGCCGCAGCACCTGACCGTCTTCGACCCCGGCCGGTATCGTTACGTCGAGCCATTCCTCGGGGGCGAGCGACAGGCGCTGCTTGCCGCCGGTCGCCGCCGTGACGAAATCGACGGTCAACGTGAAATGCCGGTCGGCGCCGCGCGCCCTGAAACCCGCTCCGGCCTCGCCGCGCCGCCTGCGGCCGGCCGAGCCGAATGCAGCGAACAGATCCTCAAGATCGCTCAAATCCATCTCGCCTTCGGGCTGGTATCGCCACCCCTCAGCGCCTTCGGCATGGCCCCTATAATAGCCCCGCGGCGGCCGCTCGGCGCCGGTTTCGTCGATTTCTCCCCGGTCGTAGCGCGCCCGCTTTTCAGGGTCGGAGAGCAGGTCGTAGGCGGCGGAAATCGACTTGAAACGCGCTTCCGCCTCCGGTTTGCCGGGGTTCAGGTCCGGATGAAATTGCTTGGCGAGCTTGCGATAGACTTTGCGGATCTCGTCCCCGCTGGCGTCCGGTTTAACGCCCAGCACCTCATAGGGTGTCTGCGCCATCCGCGATCAGCGCTGTCTTGTGCGCGTGCGCTGCGCGGTCGTCGTCGCGCGCTCGATGCGAACCGCCACATTGCGCTCCGTACCGCCGCGTTCGATGGTCAGGTCGACCTCATCGCCGATCCGAGACAGCCCCACCCTGTTGCGCAACTCCGTGCCGCTACGCATCGGAGCGCCGTTGACCGCAACAACCAGATCGTTGGTCCGCAACCCGGCGCGTTCGGCGGGCGAACCCGGCAACACGCGGGCGATCACCGCCCCCTCAGTGTGCCTGGCGCCGAGCGCCTGGGCCAAATCGGGTGTCAGATCTTGGATCTCCACCCCGATGCGGCCGCGCTTGACCTCGCCGTAATTGATCAGCTGGTCCATGACCTGGCGGGCCATGTTTATCGGAACGGCGAAACCGATGCCGATATTGCCGCCGCCGGGCGCCAGTATCGCCGTATTGATACCGACAACGCGGCCTTGCAGATCGACCAGTGGCCCGCCCGAATTGCCGGGATTGATCGAGGCGTCGGTCTGGATGAAGTCCTCGTAACCTTCGATGCCCAGGTTGGAGCGCCCGAGCGCGCTGATGATGCCCGAGGTGACGGTCTGACCCAGACCGAACGGGTTGCCGATCGCCAGCACGAAATCGCCGACCTGCAGGCGATCGGAATCGCCGATCGGGACCGCGGTCAAACCGCCGGCGGGAATCTGCAACACGGCGATGTCGGTGTCGGGGTCGCGGCCGATCAATTTCGCGGTCAGCCGACGGTGGTCCTTGGTGGTGACTTCGATGTTGCTGGCATTCTCGACGACATGCGCGTTGGTCAGGATATAGCCCTGCGCGGCGTCGACAATCACGCCGGATCCGCTCGCCTGCGTCTCGCGCTCGACCGGCCCCGGTTGCAGGTTGAAGAAGCGGCGGACCATCGGGTCTTGCAATAGCGGGTTGTCTTCCCGCGCCCGCCCGCGCACGGAGATGCCGACTACACCGGGAGTGATCCGGCTGACCACCGGCGCCAGGGTCTGGACCGGCGCGCCATCGGCCAAAGGTATCGGCGCTCCGGCGAGAACAGGAGAAACGATGCCCGTCGTCAGGGCCATTCCGCCGGAGACAACGAGCGCTGACAAGACCCGCTTCATCGCTGTGAGACCTTAAGGACTGGCAGACACCGATTTCCGGTAAACAAACCGCCAGCATGAATGTTTCCGGTGGTGATTTAATCTAACCTCTCGCGTCATGGCTTCAAGGGATGCTCGGCGCCAGCGTTGGCAGCACTCTTCTCAATAAGCTGCTAAGACATTGTTTTCGGAATAGTTTTTGGTTGCGGCAGCGAAACTCGCGGCGCATGCTCGCGGCTAGCGGGAAGAGCCGAGAGGAGACCCGAATGACCGCCATTCCCCGCCTTGGTCAGTATCGGCTGACCACCGCCGAGATCATCTACCGGATGCCGGACCACCCTGATCTGTTGCAGAGCTTTATCTGGCAAAAGCTCGACGTCGCTCCCGAGTTTCCCGAGCTCCGCCGCTTCCTGGAGTTTTGGAGCCGCAACATCGAAGGCAAGCTCCATTCGGTGAAAGTCGAGCAGGCGCGCTCTCCCGGCCGTGGCCGGTTCCGCCACGTCAGCACATCGCTGAGCCTGCATTAGCCGCAGGCTAGCGGGCTATGCCGCCACAGATCGGATATCTGCTGCCTACCCGCGAGCGGGTCATGGAAGGCCGGCCGGAGACCGCGCCTCTGCTGGAGCTCGCGGCGCGCGCCGAGCGGTTGGGCTTCGATTCGGTGTGGGTCGGGGATTCGCTCTTGGCCCGGCCGCGGCATGATCCTTTGACATTGCTGGCCGCGGTGGCGGCGCGTACGCGAAAGGTGGCGCTCGGCACCGCCGTCTTTCTGCCGGCCTTGCGCAATCCGGTGGTGCTGGCGCATCAGCTCGCCACGCTCGATCAGATCAGCGAGGGACGGCTCGTCCTCGGGGCGGGGATCGCCAGCGACGTGCCCAACATCCGCGCGGAATTCGCGGCGGCGGGCGTGCCGTTCGAAAGCCGCGTCGGGCGCATGATGGAGGGCCTGCGCCTGGCGCGCACGTTGTGGACCGGGAAGCCGGTTGACTGGCAAGGGCGCTGGCCGGTGCAAGGCGGCGTATTGGGCCCGACGCCACACCGTGCCGGCGGCCCGCCGATCTGGATGGCGGGTTCGGTCCGCTTGGCGCTCGAACGGGCGGCTCGCCATTTCGACGGCTGGTTCGCCAACGAGGCCGACCTCGGACGCTGGAAACAGCAATGGGCCGAGGCGCAGCAGATCCTTCGCGAGGCGGGCCGCGATGTCAGTCAATTTGTAGCCGCGATTTATGTGACCTTGGCGATCGACGAGAATGCCAGCCGTGCCGGGCAGCGGATCGCCGCGTTTCTTGAAGGGTACTACGGGCAGCCAGCCGAAGTAATGCGCCGCAGGCAGGCCGTCTATTGCGGGTCCCGCGAGGGTGCGGCCGAATTCCTGCGCGGCTTCACCGCTGCCGGCGCCGGTCACGTGATCGTCCGTCTGGTCGGCGAGCCGGACCGCCAGCTCGAAACCGTGGCCGGGCTTCGCGAACAGCTCGGCAGGTAATTTGTCGTTGCGAGCGCCAGCGAAGCAATCTCGGGCCGCAGAGCCCTCCCTGGGTCGAGATTGCTTCGGCGCGCATGGCGCGCCTCGCAATGGACAGCGCGATCTGCACTACACCGGAAAGCCGGCGCGGCGCGGCGACAGGCGGATGCCGCTATGGGCCGCCTCGATCATGTAGTAGCGGGTCATCTGCACGATGTCGGTGCGCCAATAGAGCTGCTGCGGCTCGTTTTCGAGAAAATCCTCGGCGGCAAAGGCGTAGCAATAGGTCTCGACATAGCGCCGGCCGGGATCGCCGGCGATCGGCGCGTCGCGCCAGCCGAATTTCCAGCCGGCATGCTCGGCGCCGATGCGCCAGCGCTCGAGCCGCACCGCCAATGTGCCGGCGTCGAGCGCATCGAGCGCCGGCACGCGGTAGACGACGACGAGCCGATGCACATTGAGCTGCAATTGCATCAACAATTCGTCGCCGAACGCATTGACGAGATAGGTCGCGTCGGAAGCCCCGCGCACATGGCGGATCTCGACGCGCGAGCGCGCCACGTCGGCCAGCTCGATCTCGATCGGCTCGGTGTCGAAGCTCGGCAACTCGTATTCGACCGTGCGCAGCGCCTCCAGCATCTGGCCGGTCAGAAACTGCTCGGTGCGCCGGTGCGCCTCGGCAATCGTCAACATTCCCCGCTCCGGCCGATACGGCGAGAACGATCTCTCCCGCCGCCGGGTGGGGCCAGAGGGCGCTCGGCGGTGTCGAGGAGCGCGTTCAGGAGGACGTTGCAGCCGGCGGTCAGGTCGTCGGGCTTGGCGTCTTCGATCTCATTGTGGCTGATGCCGCCGACGCAGGGCACGAAGATCATTGCGGCCGGGGCGATGCGCGCCAGGTAGACCGCGTCGTGCCCGGCGCCGCTGATGATGTCCTGATGCGGGTAGCCCTGCGCCTCGCTGGCGTCGCGGACCGCGGCGACGAGGGCGGGATCGAACCGGGTCGGCGGGAAATACCAGAATTCCTTGGCCTCGACTTCGAGACCGATCGGCGCGGCCGCGGCTTCGCAGGCCTGCCGCAGCTCGCCGTCCATCACGCTCAGCACCGCGTCATCGGGATGGCGGAAATCGACGGTGAAGAACACGCGTCCGGGGATCGTGTTGCGCGAATTCGGGCTGACCTGGACAAAACCCACCGTCGCGCAAGCATAGGGTGCATGGCCATGGCCAATCTGGTTGACTGCGTCGATCATGCGAGCGGCGCCGACCAGCGCGTCGCGACGCCGTGGCATAGGCGTCGGGCCGGCATGCGCCTCTTGCCCGGTGACGGTGATCTCGTACCAGCGCTGGCCTTGCGCACCGGTCACCACGCCGATCGGCAGGCCCGCCTCTTCGAGGATCGGCCCTTGCTCGATGTGCGCCTCGAAATAGGCGGCGGGCGGCCGGCCGCCGACCGGCTCCGGGCCGGCAAAGCCGATGCGCTCGAGCTCGCTGCCGAGCGTGACGCCGGTCAGATTGTCGGGCCGCGCAAGACCCTCGGCGAGGTCGAAGACGCCGACGAAGACGCCCGAGCCGACCATTGCCGGCGAGAAGCGCGCGCCTTCCTCATTGGTCCAAGCGGCGATCTCGATCGGCGCTTCGGTTTCGTAGCCGAGATCGTTGAGCGTGCGCACGACTTCGAGGCCGGCCATGACACCGTAGGCGCCGTCAAACTTGCCGCCGGTCGGCTGCGTGTCGAGATGGCTGCCGGTCATAACGGGAGGGAGGCTTGGGTCGCGTCCCGGCCGGCGCGCGAAGATGTTGCCGATCCTGTCCACTCGGACGGTGCAGCCGGCCTCCTCGCACCAGCGGATAAACAGACCGCGCGCCTCGCCGTCGAGATCGCCCGCAGCGAGCCGGCATACCCCGCCCTTCGGCGTCGCCCCGATCAGCGCCAGTTCCATCAGGCTCGCCCACAGCCGCTCGCCGTTGACTTGAAGATTCCGCATCCCGCCCGTCCCGTGTTGTATGCGCCGCAATGTACTCGCCACACCGGCGGAACCTGCCCCTGGCAGGGAACAGGGGTCGGTCTCTATCCCCGCTATGGGTCCTGGCCTCCCCCACGGAACTAGTCCTTGGGCGGACGGCCCACAGAGGACAGAAAAATCCACTCGGGTTTGCGTTCAGAGGGAGGCTATATCTTTACAAAGGCCTCGGCAAAGGAAGGTGTGATGGCTGACAGCGAGCGGCTGAAGGTCCGAGAAATCGAGCTCGAAGCCGTGCGCCAGGGCGCCGGTCGGCCGATCGTGCTGCTGCACGGTTTTCAGACGATCGATCCCGACGCCCGCTTTCTCGGACCGCTGAGCAAGCACGGCGAAATCATTGCGCCGTCGGGACCCGGGTTTGGCCATTCGCCGCGGCCGAAGGATTTCAATACCGTATATGATCTCGTGCATCTCTATCTTGAGCTGCTGGACGCCTTGCCCGGCGATAAGCTGATGCTGGTCGGGTTTTCCTTCGGCGGGTGGCTGGCGGCGGAGCTCGCGATTGCGTGCAGCCATCGGCTGGACAAGCTCGTTCTGGTCGATCCCGTCGGCATCAAAATCAGCGGCCCTGATGAACCTGATATCCTCGACGTGTTCGAAAGATCGCCCGACGAGGTGCGCCGGCGCAGCTGGCACGACCCGGACAGGTTCGCACCGGACTTCAACGCGATGTCGGACGAGGCGCTGACCACCTATGCGCGCAACCGCGAGGCGCTGTGCCTCTATGCCTGGCACCCGTATATGTACAACCCGCAATTGCCGCGCTGGCTCGGCAGGATCAAGGTGCCCACCTTGGTGCTGTGGGGCGAGAGCGACCGCGTCGTGACGCCGGATTACGGCCGCGCCTACAGCCGGTTGATCCCGGGCTCGCGGTTCGAATTGATCGATCGCGCCGGGCATCATCCAGAGATCGAGCAGCCCGAAGTGTTTGTCGAGCGGGTCTCGCGTTTCCTCGCGGAATAGCCCTAGGGAGCATCGGCCATGCAGGCTTGGTATCATTGCGAGAACGTTTATCCCTTTGTGCCGCAGGAGGTGCTCGACCGCGCCGAGTCGGTGCGCGCCAGCCTCCCCAACAAGTACTGCGACCCGAAGATCGCGGCCGATTTGTTCGAGGAATGCCTCGACGAGCACCTGCTGTGCGACGATCTCGGCGTCAATGTCGTGTCGATCGAGCACCACTCCGGGATAAACAGCCTTTATGGCGCGAGCCCGATGATCCTCGGCATCCTCGCGCGGCAGACAAAAAAGGTGCGCATTCTCAGCCTCGGGACGTTGATCACGATCCGCCCCGATCCGGTGCGGGTCGCCGAGGAATATGCGACGGCGGACGTGATCTCGCGCGGCCGGCTCGAAATCGGCTTTGTCAAATCGGGCGACAGCGAGATGGTGTCGGGCAATGCAAGCCCGGTCGGGTATGTCGACCGCTTCTGGGAGGCGATCGACCTGATCCAGAAGACCTTGACCTCGCATGACGGGCCATTCAGCTGGGAGGGCAAGCACTACACGCATCGCCACGTCAACATCTGGCCGCCGGTCTATCAGCGCCCGCACCCGCCGATGTGGGCCGCCACCGGGGACCCGGAGACCTCCGCCGAGCTCGGCCGGCGCGGCATGATCAATGCGCTCGTATTGCGCGGGCCCGAGGCCAGCAAGCGCGCCTTCGACACGTACCGCGAGGCGCGCCGCGAGGCCGGGCTGCCGGCGCCCGGCACCGACCGTTTCGCGTATGCGGCTTTGTGCCATGTCGGCGACACCGACGAGGAAGGTGTGCGGGTCGGCAGCAAGACCCTGTGGTTCCTCAACACCAGCCTCAAGCAAGCGCCGCAATTCTCGCGGCTCATGCCGGGGCGGCAGCCGCCGGAGGTCACGGGGCAGAACTATCGCACTCAGCCCCGACCGGGTGCGCAGGTGCGGCGCCCGGCAGACAGCCTGATCGGCATCAACGCCGAGCAGGCGATCGCCCGCGGCATCCTCTGTCGCCGGCAATCCGGATACAGTTTACAAGCAGATCATGGACATCTACGACAAGGTCGGCGGGTTCGGCCATTTCATCTTCATCGGGCGATCCGGCTTCCTCGACCACCAGGAAGCTGAGAAGGGCATTCGTCTGATGGCCAAGGAGGTGTTGCCGAGGCTGCCGGCCGCGACTTCGACGCCTGATATCCGCCCGGCGCAGGCCGCCGAATAAGCGTTAAACGGCCCGTGTTTTTCGTTCCGGAAATAGTCAAGCCGTGCGGTTGCCGAAGAACATCGGTTGGGGGCCCGGAAGTAGAGATTTTTCGCCGGGGGCGCGAGATCGGGTTGCGTGAAAAGGCTGAGGGCTGGTGCGATCCTTCGAAATTGTGGCCGACCTGCCGGCTGATTTTCTGCCGGAAGATCGCAGCGACACCCTACCACAGGAGCGTGAAGTCTTTGAATGGCGCGCGGTTCCTGCTGGACACAAACACATGCGTCTACATCCAGCGGCGACGGCCGCCAGCGTCCTCTACTGCGCTTTCGTAACAAGGATGTTGGTTGCGTCGAACGGGCCTGTGAAGGGAAATCCCATCCACAGACGAACCGCCCCAAAATTGTGCGCAGCCCCGATAAAGGGCCCCTGGATCGCATAATCCACTTGTCCGGACGAGCCTGAACCCGCCAGGACAATGTCAGGCCTTCTCTGGGCGCCCTGGAATATCGTGATGATCTGAACAACGTCGCCTTTCACCCGATATGGTACAATGTACGGTGTATCCGGAACGACGAGTTCGCGTGTGCCGGCGACGCGGCCCGGTCGGCCGAGGGCGGGCGCCGCCGCCAAGAGCATCACCGCCGCCCGAATTCGCTCGATCCTGCGGCTCGCCGCGGTCGGGTTGTCGGCGGCGATGCGCTCGCGAATGTCTTCGAGCCGGCGAAAATAGCGCGAAGCATATTCCAGGTGGCGAGGCGTCACCGTGGCTGCATCAGCCGGCTATACCGCTCCTCAGCCTGTTTCTCGGACAGGGCCTCACCTGAGTTCGAGCTCTGCCAGCCCCGCGGCAATCTCGCCAATCTGCTACTCGTTGAGTTCGACGTACGCGGCGATCGCTTCTGCTGCGAGAAACGATTTCGAGCGCCTGGTGCTGCGTGCCAATGCCTCGAGCTTTGCCCTCAACGAGGCGTCGATCCTCGTGGTTATAACCGTTGTGTCGGCTGCGCTCCTTTCGTATTTGATTTAATTTGACTTCGCCTCGCCCGGCCGGTTCGACTTGGCCTCGACATAGCCCGGCGGAAGGTGGATACGGCCTTGGGTAATACTCCCGGCGGACCCACCAACCCTGTGATGGCCCGAACGAGTTACCGCACCTTGGCGCGCAACCCTGCAAGGAATCGGCATTTGAGATCGCGGCAGAAAAGCCTTACCCGCCGGTACGTCTTGGTGCAGTCGAGAGGGTGCGGGCGCAACCAGCGGAATATCGCAACGCATCGCATCGGCACTTGATAGAGCAACCGCGGCGTACATATCCCCCGGCGGGGTCGCGACGCACGCAGTGGCCGGCGCACCCGACGCGGCACTAAGGGCTGGACAACAGGGCCGGTGATGATGGCGCTTTTTTTACAACCACGCAATTGGGTCAAGTCGGCAGGCTTGCTGCTGATGCTGTCGGCGGCCGCTTGTGCGACCGCGCCCGCACCGCAGGTCGCGGCGCCGCCGCCAGGCCAAGCCCGGATCTGGTTCTACCGTTTGTGGGACCCCTCTGAGAGCCGCAATTTCGCCAACATCGATATGAATGGGGCGTATGTCGGGTCGGTTGAGCCTGGTGGCGCTTTTTATCGCGACATTGCCCCCGGGGTCTACCACATCGTGCCTCAGAACCAGTACTTGGACTACGGTCAAAACACCAATGTAGCGGTCGTCCCGGGCCAGCAGGTCTTTATCGCGGTGCTTGATTTGGCGAGTTGGGCGAATGCGGCGAGCGGCGGCCAATGGTACATTCATCGCGATGCGTGGTATGCGCGGCTGGTCACGCCCCAACACGCGCTAGCCCAGATGGTGAATCCGGCTCTTGTGCCGCGCCCCGGCGCTCTCCCGGCCGCGCCGTTCGGCTATTGAACGGCGCGTAATAAAGGGTGGTGCAATCCGCGACAAACGCTTAGCCGCACCCGCCTTCGCTACGCCGCCAGTCTCTGCCGCGCCGAGCCCGTTATCATCGCGGCCCCCTTCTCGGCGATCCTGATCGTCGGAGCATCGGTGTTGGTCGAGGTGGCGGACGGCCGAGGCGCCGATGACGCGCAGCGCGTCGAGGCCGTGCACGCGGAGTTCGCTGTAGACGCTCATCGGGTGCGAGCATGACCTCGCCGGCCAATGGCAGGCCGCGCGAGCGCTCGTTGGCGGTCTGCGCGCCGACTACCGGGTAGGAGACGCGCGCGACGTGGTGGTCCTGCATGTTCTTGCCGACGCCGCGCAATTCATGCACGACGGGCACGCCGATCCGGCCGAGATGATCGGGGTCGCCGACACCCGACAATTGCAGGATGTGCGGCGAGCCGATCAACCTTATGTTGATGCCATGAAGCTCATCCGAATAACGATCGATCCCGGCGTTTGCACCGGAAAGCCATGCATCCGAGGGCTCAGGTTCCCGGTGGCGCGGCTGCTTGGGCTGCTGGCCGCCGGCAACACGCGCGATCAAATCCTCGCCGACTATCCTTACCTAGAACCGGACGACATCGGCGAGGCCTTACAATATGCCGCGTTGCTGGCGGAGGACGAGACCGTCGAATTCGCACGGTGAAATTTCTCGTCGATATGCCGCTGCCACCGGCCTTGGCGCATTGGCTCGCGGCCCAGGGACACGATGCCGTTCACGCCTCTGCCGGGGGCTCGATCGCGCCGCGGATACTGAAATTCTGACGCGCGCGAGGCAGGATGCGAGCACCGTGATTACCGCCGATCTGGATTATCCAAGGTTGCTTGCCCTTACCGGCGCAGAGGGACCAAGCCTGATCTTGTTTCGTGGCAACGACTGGAGCGAGCCCGATGTGACCGCGCGGATGCAGCAACTTCTTCGCGCTATCGGCGAGAGCGAGATAACCCGGAGCATTATTGTCGTAGATCGCACTCGGGTGCGTCGACGGCGCTTGCCGATAACCTGATAGCGGCGGCTGCGCCGCGCGCCTCACCTGACGGAAACACCTGCAGTAAGGCTCGGCGCGATGCAAATTCGATAGCTCAGCTCCACCCGCCTCTGCTACGCCGCCAGTCTTTGCCGCGCCCCGCCTTTGATGATCGCGGCGCCCTTCTCGGCGATCATGATCGTCGGCGCGTTGGTGTTGGTCGAGGTGACGGCCGGCATCACCGAGGCGTCGATGACGCGGAGGGCGTCGAGGCCGTGCACGCGTAATTCGCTGTCGACGACGCTCATCGGGTGCGAGCCCATCATGCAGGTGCAGCTGGCGTGGTAGCAGGTGCCGCCGTAGCGCCGCGCGTAATCGAGGAGCTCGTCGTCGGTCTGGATCTGGGGGCCGGGGAGGGTCTCTTCGCGGACGAATTGCTGCAAGGCGGGGGCGGCGAAGAGGCGCCGCGCCAGCCGCAAGCCGCCGACGATCGCGCGTCGGTCGCTTTCCTCCGACAGATAGCGCGGGTTGATCGCCGGCGCGTCGCCGGGGCGGTTCGACTTGGCCTCGACGTAGCCGCGCGACAGCGGTCGCATCTGCCAGGCGCCGGCGCTGAGGCCCGGTGTGTCCTCGAGCGCGCCGATCTGCCCGTTCTTGAAGCTGCCCGGCGCGAAGGTGACTTGCACATCGGGGGTCGCCGACTCCTCCAATACCTTGACCGACGCGGCAACGATCGAGGGGCTGTAGGTCAGCATGCCCTTGCCGGTGAAGAGCCAGCGCATGACCTCGCCGGCCAGGGGCAGGCCGCGCGAGCGCTCGTTGGCGGTCTGCGCGCCGACGACCGGGTAGGAGACGCGTGCGACATAGTGGTCCTGCATGTTCTTGCCGACGCCGCGCAACTCGTGCACGACCGGCACGCCGATGCGGCCAAGATGCTCGGGATCGCCGACCCCTGACAATTGCAGAATGTGCGGCGAGCCGATCGCGCCCGCCGCGAGGATCACCTCGCGCTCCGCATAGGCGCGCTCGATCCGGCCACCGCGCGAGAACTCGACGCCGGTCGCCCGTTTGCCGTCGAACAGGATCCGGTACACCAGCGCGTTGGTGACGAGCTGCAGGTTCGGGCGCTTCAATGCCGGGCGTAGATAGGTGCGCGCGGTCGAGGCGCGGCGCCGGCCGCCGCGGGTCTGCTGGCACCAGCCGATGCAGTCGGTATGGCCGGGCGGCAGATCGTTCACGTCGTCGCGGTATTCGAGCCCGATCTCCTTGCCGGCCTCGAGCACGGTCGCGCAGATCTCGGGCCGGTCGGTCTTCGACGTAAAGAGCGGCCCCTCCTTGCCGCGCGCCTCGCTTTCTTCGCCTTCCCAGCGCTCGGCTTGGCGGAAATAGGGCAGGCAATCATCCCACGACCAGCCGCGGTTGCCGAGCTGCGCCCAGTGGTCGTAATCCTCGGGTTGGCCGCGGATATAGATCATCCCATTGATCGAGGAGGAGCCGCCGATCACCCGGCCCCGCGTGTAGACGATCGCGCGGCCGCCCGTGCCGGGGTCCGGCTCGGCGCGGAATTTCCACGTCAGGGTGTCGTGATCGAGCATTTTGAAGAACCCGGCGGGAATGTGGATCAGCGGGTTCCAATCGCGCCCGCCGGCCTCGATCAATAAGACTTTCGCGCCGGGCTCCTCGCTCAGCCGGTTGGCCAGCACGCAGCCGGCCGAGCCCGCCCCGATGATGATGTAATCCGCCTGCATGTTGCGCACTCCCTCCGGGCCCCGAGGCCCATAGCGGTTTGGCCCACTGCCAGTCGCTTTTTCGCCGCGCACAGTCTAGCGCATCATGGCCGTGCCGAAAGATGCTTATCGGGCGGTCGTCCAGGTCGGTTTACAACAAGTTTTTTGGAGTAGCGGGAGAGGGATTCTCGAGAGCTGGGGAAATGCCATCAATCAAACTCACCGCGATGGCGGTCTCGAACGCAAAACCACCCGCAAGCGGGCGCATCGAATAAAGCGGCGCGAAGCCGCGGCGCCTGGGCTCGCCAATAAGCCAGCGCGCAACGATCATCTGCCATAGCAGCTTGCGGAAAAACCAATGGCGCACAATGATTAATCGGTCGGGCGCCAAAACCGGGTGCGGCAACGGCGCGCCCGCCGTGCATCATGACCGTGCCGGCGTTGACCATAATCAGCATTCGTTTGCAGTCGCTAGCGCCAGTAGTGTCTCAAGCCGCCGACAAGAGATCGGTTCTCGGAACATCATCGCCCTTGAACAGCAGCGGGAGGTTGCGGTGTTTCGCGAGCGCATAGGATGCGCAGTCGCCGAGATTGAGGGCGGCGGGGTGGCGGCCTCTGCCATAGCGCAGAAAAGCGGCTCGCGCAGCCTCTGCAAGTTCTGCATCCTGGGCCACCACTTGGATTTCCGCCCGGGCAATCAGCGTGTCGAGCTCAGTCCATGATGTCACATCGCCACCCCGCCCGGCGAGCACCATACTCGTTTCCAAGAAGCTCACGGACGAGAGCAAGCAGCCGTCCGCTTCGCTAATGCATTGCAGAAATCGGTCGGCTTCTGGCTCGCGGCGTAGGATCGCGATCAGCGCCGAGGTGTCGATAACGATCACGCCGGCAGACCGTCCTCGTCGTAGAGGTCAGCATCCGTCAGCAGTTCGCGGTCATGCAGCCGAGCGCCGCTACGGCGGCTGATGGCCCGCAGATCTTCGTAGAGGGCGCGCGCGTCCTGTCGTTTGATAGGACGGCGGCGCACACCGTCCGGGATGAACTCTGCCCCGGCTTTTTCGAGGACGTCGCGCACGCCGGCAACGGTACCAGGAGCGACCCGCCCGCTGTCGTGTCCTCTCTCGAGGCGGCGGATCGTCACGACGGAAACATGGGCGCGTGAGGCGAGTTCGGCCTGTCCGAGGTGCAGCAAGGCGCGCGCTGCGCGAATTTGTTCCGGTGTAATATCCATGAGCGAAATACATCGTGAAGAGCGCTTTCGTTCAAGCGCTGAAACTGGTCGCTCAGAAATGCTGCGAGGGTCAGCTCCGGGTGTGGCGCTCGTGATATGGTTGAGGGTCCCGCCCCTGGCGCTAGATCAATCAAGGAGCCGACATTTTCAAAGGGCTCAATACCCGACCGGAAGCATCTTGATGGCCCTTTGCAACGGAGGACCACCCCATCGATGACAACATCCCAGCCCCACGTCGCCAACCCTGGAACAAGGGCAAATTCGTCGGTGCGAAGCCGCCTCTCCGGCCGAAGCGCGTCTGGTCAATCCGCGCCAAGCTGCAAATGTCGGGGCCAATACGTGACTTAGCCATGTTCAATCTAGCCATCGATAGCAGGCTGCGAGGGTGTGACGTCGTCAGCTTGAAAGTCGAAGACGTTGCGCCCCATGGTCACGCCGTCGATGAGATCGCCCACGTGGCGCTCGTCAGCCAAGGCGCGGGGGGCGCGCCGTACCTCGACACGGTGTGGTCCGGCGCGCCGCCAGCGCATCGAGCACTGCCGCGTCCGCCACCTCCCAGCCGAAAAAGCCGAGGCCCTCGCCCTCCCAGGTAAGGCTCCGGGCCTTCTGACTGCGCTGTCGGAGACAGCGGAACCAGATGCGCCGCACCTCCTGGTCAAACGCGCTCAGCGCGCGGGAGTTGTTCGATAGCCCATAGTAGCCGTAGTGACCGCGCAGGATGCTGGCGTACCAGCGTTGCTGCTCGGCCATTGGCGCGTGCATGTGCCGCCAGCCTCCTGGCGCAGCACCGTCAGCTTGCGCGCCAGGCGCTTGCTTTGCGTCTTGTGCTTCACGATAAACCGGCCATCCCGGGTCCACCCGCAATAATCGGTGAAGCCGAGAAAGGCGAAGGTTTCCGGACGCCGCTGGCCGCGGTGCTGACGTCGCAAGGCCGGAAGCCGGCCGAACTCGATCAGCCGCGCCTTGTCCTCGTGGAGCGCCAAGCCAAACTTGGCCAGCCGGTCCTTGAGGTCAACCATCATCCGCCGCGCATCCGCCGCTTTCTCAAAGCCCATCACGAAGTCGTCAGCGTAGCGCACGATCGAATCCCGACCTGCCTCCTGGCAGAGCACCGCGCGCGGGGGGCCGACGACCGCGTGCGCCGGGCTCATCTCGGAATGAGGAGGACTGGGGAGGGAGGGATTCGGCCCCATGGGTCCGCGCGAACCGCGGCCCAAGGACAGGCTCCGGGTTGGGAGGAAGACGGCGCTAACCCATTGCGGAAAAGCCGCCATCGACCGGGATCGCGGCGCCGGTGAGGAAATCGGATGCGGAAGAAGCGAGGAAGATGGCGACGCCGGCGAGGTCTTCGGGGACGCCCCAGCGGCCGGCCGGGGTGCGGGCCAGCACCCGCTCGTATAATCCGGCGACCTGCAGGCGGGCGTCGCGGGTCAGCTCGGTGTCGATCCAGCCGGGCAAAACGGCGTTGACCTGGATGTTGTCCGCCGCCCAGGCGGCGGCGAGCGACTTCGTCAATTGGACGAGGGCGCCTTTGCTCGCGGCATAAGGGGCGGCGTAAGCTGACCCGAAGAGCGCGAACATCGAGCCGATATTGATGATCTTGCCGCCGCCGCTGCGCTTCATGACCGGGTGGGCGGCCTGCGAGCACAGAAAGGCGCCGGTCAAATTGGTGTCGAGCACGGCATGCCATTCCGCCGCGGTATAGGCCTCCGGCGGTTTGCGGATCGAAGTGCCGGCGTTGTTGACGAGGATGTCGAGCCGGCCAAAACGCTCTTTTGTCTGGTCGATCATCGCCCGGCACGAAGTCTCGTCGGCGACGTCCAGCGCGATGAACGTGCTTTTGTTGCCGAGTTCGGCCACTACCGACTTGGCCTTCTCGGCGTTACGCGCCGCCACGACGATGCGGGCGCTCGCCGCGGCGAGCCCGCGCGCCATGCCGAGCCCGATCCCGCCATTGCCGCCGGTGACGACGGCGACCCGTCCCGTTAGATCGAACATGGTCATCAGAAATCTCCGACAGGAGCCCGGCGACTTGCGCGCCATGATGGCGCTCCTCAAGGCGCTTTGGAAGCTGCGTCCGCCGGGCGAACCGGAAGTGCCCGCCGGCCGCCTCATCCGCCGCTGGCGCGAAAAGCGCCTGCTCGCCCGTCTCGAACGGGACTGGCCCGGCGGGCTGGTGCTGCACCGCACCGGCGATCTCGTGAATGTGCCGAGCCCGCTCGATGCCCGCGGCCGCCATGCCCTGCTCCACCCGCCACAGGTGCACCCGGCGGTCCTCGGGTTTGTGCAACCCGGCTCGGTCGTGATCGATGTCGGCGCCAATCTCGGCGAGTGGACCGTGCCGTTCGCCCGCAAGGTCGGGCCGGCGGGGCGGGTGCTCGCGATCGAGCCGGCGCCGCGCAGCGCCGCTGCCCTCGCATCGACGCTCGCCGCCAATGCGCTGCGTCAAGCCGAACTCGTCCGCTTTGCGATCGGCGACCACGACGCCGTCGTGCAATTTGCCGTGCCGATCGTGGCGTCGGCGCGCACCGACACCGGCACCGCGCGGATCGGACCCGGTTGTGCCGGGCAAAACGCGCTGCAGGTCCCGTTGCGCAGCCTCGATTTGCTCGCCGCCGAGCGCGGCATCACCCAGCTGGACTTGATAAAGATCGACGTCGAGGGACATGAGCGCCGCGTCATCGACGGAGCGACCGGGGTCCTCGACCGGCACCGCCCGGTCCTCGTGATCGAGACCGGCCACGAGGCGGATGGAGATCGCGCGGCCATCCACGATCGGCTGGCCGGGCTCGGTTATCGGATGCTCGGCATCCTGCTCGATTACGGAATGGTGCCGGCCGACTGGCCGGCCTACATCGCGCTCGACCCGCCGTTTCGCGCGGGCGACGCCCACAACCTTCTGCTCGTCCCACATAAAGTCATGTCGCCAATTTCTGAAGAAGAGCCTGTGCCGCGGCGGGGGCGCGGACCTTTGCGCCATTAATGAAGTAGACGAAGCAGTCGTGCCCGCTCTCGGCCGAGTGCCGGCGAAAGCGCTCGGCCCAACCATCAAGCGCGTCCGGCGCGTAGCCCGCCGGTTCGTCCTCCGCGCAGCGGCGCAGACGGGCGTAGACGAAATCCGCGGTGATTGCTTCGATGGCCGGGTAGTTGTCGTCGTCGACTAAAGCAACGGCGACGCGCTGGCGGCGCAACAGCTCGGTGAACGCCGGCGAGGCGAAGCTCGGGTGGCGCACCTCGACAACATGGCGTATCGCGCGGCCGCGGAGCTGCTGCGGCAGCAGTTCGAGAAAGGCCGCGAAACCGGCTTCGTCGAACGCCATCCGCGGAGCGAATTGCCACAGCACGGGCCCGAGCTTGTCGCGCAGTTCGAGGACGCCGGTGGTAAAGAAGTGGTCGATCGAAGGGCCTGCCGCCGCCAGATCGGAGCGGTGCGTGACAAACCGCGGGCCCTTCAGAGAAAAGATAAAATCCTCCGGCGTCTCGTCGTGCCAGCGGCGAAAGCTCACTGGCTTTTGCGACCCGTAGAAAGTGCCGTTGATCTCAATCGCGGTGACCTGCCGGCTCGCATGGGCGAGTTCGCGCGCTTGCGGCAGGCCGGGCGGATAGAAGACGCCGCGCCATGGCGGATACACCCACCCGCCGATCCCGACCCGGATCCTCGGCCCGGAACTCGTCAACAACCCGGGCTCATCAAAGTGCCGGGTCGGGCGCGATGCGGGTCGGGGTCAGATCGGCGGGATCGCCGACGACGGCGAAACTCAACCTGTCGGGGTCGAGCATAATATGGGCGACTCCCTTGGCCTGATCCAGGGTCACCGCCCCGAACAGCGCCGCTCGGCGGTCGAGGTAGTCTATGCCGAGATTTTCCAGCTGGATCTCGACGAGCATCGAGGCGATCCGCGTGCTCGTATCGAGGGTCAGAGGAAAGGAGCCGATCAAATAGTCCTTGGCGAGATCGAGCTCGGCTTGGCTCGGGCCTTCATCGCGCATCCGCCGCCACTCCGCACGTATGAGGGCGATCGATTGCGCGACCCGAGCATTCTCGGTCGCGACGCTCCCGCGGATCACCCCGGCGTGCCGGAACGAAACGAGCTCGGTCGACACGCCGTAAGCCAACCCGCGTTTCTCGCGAATCTCCCGCATCAGACGGCCGCGAAATCCGCCGCCGCCGAGGACGTCGTTGACCAGACGTGCCGCGTACCAATCGGGATCGTCCCGTTTCGGCCCTATTTGGCCGAATGTAACGGCGCTTTGCGGCACCGGCCTCCGGGTGATCAAAACCCCGCCATTCTCGGCCGGCTTGGCTTCGGCAACCGGGGGCTCGCCATCACCGGCCGGCAAATTGCCGAACACCTGGTCGATGAGGCTCGCAAGCTCTTCAGCCTTGATGTCGCCCACCGCTCCGATGACCAGTCCGGCGCGCCGCAGCCGCTGCCCGGCGAAACCCGCCAGATCCCCTCGCGTAATCGCGGCGACGCTGGCCAGCGTCCCATCGAGGTTCCCGCCATAGGGATGATCCTCGAAGGCTTCGCGCATCCACAGCCGGTCGGAGAGCGCGCGCGGGCTGTGTGCCTGTTGCGACAGCGAGGCGACGAATTCACCGCGGACCCGCTCGATCGCGGCCGACTCAAAGCGCGGCGAGGTCAGCGCAGCACGCAGCATACCCGCCGCCTCTGAGAGGTTCGTCTTCAAGCTGCGCAAACTGCCGCCGATTTCGTCGCGGCCGGCGGTGAACCGCAAATCCGCGGCGAGATCTTCGAGGCGCGTCTTAAAGGCGGCGGTATCGTATGGACCGGCGCCTTCGTCAAAGAGCGATATGGCCATTGCCGCGAGCCCGCCCTTGCCCGGCGGGTCGAGCGCGGCGCCGCCGCGAAAGGCAAACCGGATAGCGACGACCGGAAGCGTATGATCCTCGACGAGCCAAGCCTCGATGCCGCCGGGACTGGTCACCCGTTCGATCGTCATCGCGCCGGCGCCGGGCGCCCCGAGCAGCAGCAGTAGCGCCAGTACGGATTTGTGCATCTGTCGTGGTTACGAGGTCGGCTCGGGGAGCAACACGCCAGTCGCGGAGTTCCGCTCGACGAGGACCGAGCGCGCCGCAGTGTCGACTTCCGCTGCTGTTACGGCCCCGATGCGGTCGGGCCACGCTTCGACCTCGTCCAGGCTCTGGCCAATAGCCAGCGCCGCCCCGATGATGTTCGCCGGCCCCGACACGCTGTCCCTGGCATAGACCGAAGCCGCCTGCATGCGTTCCTTTGCACGCCGGAGCTCGACCGGGTCCACCCCGTCCCGCACGAACTGGCGGAGCTCGCCATCGATCGCCGCTTCCAGGTCGGCAATCGACACCCCAGGCTTTGGGGTCGCATAGAGGTCAAAGATCGCCAGATCGATCGCGCTCGGTGAATAATGGGCGCCGGCCGACAGCGCCAAGCTGCGGTCGAGCACCAGGGTCTTGTAGAGCCGCGAGCCGGCGCCGCCGCCGAGAATCTCTGCGAGGACCTGCAGCGGATAAGCCTGCGCCGTTTCGCCGGCGCGATAGCTCGGAGCGAGATAGGACCGGTTCCACTGCGGCTGGGCCGCGCGTGCGCTCTTCATCTCGATCCGCGCCGCCGCGTAATGCTTCGGTTCCTCGACTCGCACGCGGGCTGGCAGGCCTTGAGATAGGATCGGTCCGAAATAGCGTTCGGCGAGCGGGCGCACTTCGGCCGAATCGACATCGCCCGCGATGACCATGACGGCGTTATTGGGGGCATACCATTTCCGATACGAAGCCAAGGCGTCCTCGGTGCCGAGGAGGCGGATTTCGTTGATCCAACCGATCGTCGGATTGCGGTAAGGATGATGCAGGAACAGAGTCGCGCGCAGCTGCTCGGCGAGCAAAGCCGCCGGCTCATTGTCGATGCGCATGCGCCGCTCTTCGAGGACGACGTCGCGCTCGGGCAGCACGACCTTGTCGTCGAGCACCAGCCCGGTCATGCGGTCCGCTTCCAGCCGCATGACGAGGTCCAACCGGTCGCGCGCGATCGTCTCGTGAAAGGCGGTGTAGTCTTGGGTCGTGAATGCGTTGTCGCGCCCGCCGTTGCGCGCAATCGACGCGGTGAAGGCGCCGGGCGGGTTGGCGGCCGTTCCCTTGAACATCAGATGTTCAAGGAAATGGGCGATACCGGATTTCCCGGGCGGGTCGTCGGCCGCCCCGAGCTTGTACCAGATCATCTGCACCATCGCCGGGACGCGATGGTTCGGCACGATCACCACCTGCATTCCGTTGCCGAGCGTGAAGCTCTCGGCGCCGAAACGCTGCGCCGATGCGGGCACCGTCAGTAAAGCCAGCGCGATGCATGCGAGAGCGACCAACGCGATGCCCCTCCTCCCGCAATTGCGTGGTGAGAGACTGCTGTACCGGTCGGTCAATAAACCCCCTTCAGCGGGGTGGTCTCGCGGTTCTCGACCGGCGCGGGCTGGGTCCCATTGCTCGGCTGGTAATCCAAGAGCTTGCTCGACAGGCTCTGCTCGCCGACGACCGCGTTCGGGTCTGGCGCCTGATTGGTGCGGGCGCCGATGTCGGGGAGCCCGTCCTCGGCGCGGCGCAGGCGGAAATCGGGCGCCTGCTTGCCGGGCTCGCCGGGTCCGGCCTGTTCAATGACCTGGCGGGCCTGTTGATCGGAACTCTTCTCTTGCGGCCGGACGGCGCCGGGCTGCGGCGGGCGCAGGTTAAAATCGGGCGGCATCGTCAGCGGCGCGCGCGATTCGACGGCGAACTCGTCGGGCGTCGATCGCTCGAGCCCGATGGCCTTCTTCAGGTCGGAGCAACTCGAAATCATCAAGGCGCCGGCCAGGCAAAGCAAGGGAGACGTAAGAAGCGCGCGGGGCGCTCGAAACCGGTAATCACAGGACATGGCACAAATCCCTCCCCATCCGGTTTTAATGCGCTTTCCGTCCACTAAGCAAGCCACCCGGCAATTCCGCCTCTGGCGGAGGAACGGCCGCATCAGGTAAACGGTATTCGGAGTCACCCCAGTCACGGATACGATCATGCAGACGCAAGTCATCGGCTCCCGACCGGCTAGCGGGTCCGATACCCTCCGCCGGTCCGACACTCTCGCGGCGGTGTTCGCTGCTCTGCTCGGCGCTTTTGTTATCTGGGCGGTCGGGTTTTCGCACATCGACATCGCGCATAACGCCGCCCACGATGTGCGACACTCCACCGGCTTCCCGTGCCATTGAGCCGGCATGGCCACCTTCCGCAGATTGGTGTTCGCGGCGCTCTGCGCCGGGTTGTTGTCCGGCGTCTTTGCGACGGTAGCGCATCAAATCGCCACGGTGCCTCTGATCCTGCAAGCCGAAACCTATGAGAAACCGTCAGAGCACGAGCATACCGGCGCGTGGGAACCGGAAAACGGCGTCGAGCGCACGGCCTATACCCTGCTGGCAGACATCCTAACCGGGGTCGGGTTTGCACTTCTGCTGGGGGCCGGACTGACGCTGCGTGGCGGCGAGGTGGGTTGGCGGCAAGGACTCCTTTGGGGATTGGCCGGATTTGCGATATTCACGGTCGCTCCGAGCCTCGGATTGCCCCCGCAGCTGCCCGGAAGCGCAGCCGCGCCGCTGCTCGATCGCCAGCTCTGGTGGGTCGGTACCGCTGTGGCAACCGGCGGCGCCCTGGCGCTGATCGCCTTCACCACTCGAGCGCGTTGGACGATGCTCGGCGCGGTTCTGATCGTATTGCCCCATCTTTACGGCGCGCCCGATTCTCCTGAGCAGATTGCGGCGGTTCCTGCCGCTCTCACCCACCACTTCATCATCGCCTCCACAGTAGTGAACTTCTTGTTTTGGCTGATCCTCGGGGCAGCGACGGGCTATTTGCAGGCGCGACTGCAGCCGCAAGTTTCCCGGGCGGCACGCGCAGCTGCATGATCTCGAGAGTCGCGGTCGGGGCCGCGGTTTCACTGTTCCTGGCCGACATCGCGGCGGCTCGGTCCCAGGCGCTGCCCTCCGGCGGAGGACCGATCCCGGAGCTGCGGCGCGGCGCGAACGGCCACATCGAAGTCGTGCCAACAAAACCTGCCGCTCGCCCGGGCCCTGTCAGGGCCAGCGCCGCTCCAGTAGCCCCACCCTCGGTTCGAGGCGGTGCGGCACCCCCAGTTCGGGTTGCCGTCCCGCCGCCGCACCCCGCTGGACCGTTACGGCCGGTGATCGAGGTAAGTCCGAACACCCCGAAGGTGCCGGACACCGCGGCGGGCGGAACCGTCGTGGCGGGCTATTCAGTCAGGATGAGCAACAACTCGCCATTTAAGGGGACCGTGCGGTTCGGCCCTCCCCATTTCGACGACGATGGGAAATTCGCCCTTGATGGCAGCAACATCATCGTAAATCCAAACGGTCCCGGAATTGGTCCGAACAAGGCCACGATTACCGGTCACATCACCTTGGAGGCGATCCCGGAAGGCCGGGTCGGCCGCTGATTGACCCGCTCTGCCGTGATGCGACTCAGTGCGCCTCCCGCCGCAGCAAGAGGCCGTCCAGCAACATTGCTGCGACGCCGATGCAAATCGCGCTGTCGGCGAGGTTGAAGGCCGGCCAATGCGCGGCTCCGAGGTGAAAATCCAGAAAGTCGACGACGGCGCCGAGGCGCAGCCGGTCGATGACGTTGCCCACCGCGCCGCCGATGATCAGCCCGATCGCGATGGCGAGGAAGGGGCTCGAAGCGCGGCTCAGCCAGTAGATCAGGACCGCAATTATCGCAGCGGCTGCGAGGGAAAAGACCAGCGCATTCATTCCGGCGCCGCCGTTAAACATGCCAAAGCTGATGCCGCGGTTATAGGTCAGGGCGAGATTGAAGAACGACGTCACGGTTTCGCGGTCGCCGAAGCCGCGCCCGGCGAAGAAGGCGAGAACCGCGGCTTTGCTCAGCTGGTCGAGGATCGCGGCCACAACCGCGGTGGCGAGCCCGCGCGCCAGCATCACCCGTTCGCCGCAGCGGGATCGAGGCCGGCCCGATCGACGACGTCAGCGCACCGCCGGCAGAGATCGGCGTGACCCGGCACGCCGCCGACCTCGGGCAGCACCCTCCAGCAGCGTTCGCAGCGCTCCCCCGGCGTCGGCGAAACCCGCACGCCGACTTCCGGAACATCGGGAAGCGTGAAGGCGTCGTCGGGTGCCGGTCCCAACCGCACCGTTCCCGCCGAAGTGATGCAGAGCTCGGCGAGATCGATGTCGCGCAGCTGATCGACCAGCCTTTCGGAGACGAACAGCTCGACGGCGGCCTGCAGGCTCGACCCCAGCCGCTTTGCCCCGCGCTCTAGTTCCAGAGCGCCGGTGACGACGCGACGCAGTTCGCGCAAGACCGCCCAGCGCTGGCCGAGCGCGTCATCGCGCCAACCTGAGGGCACATCCGGGAAAAGCTCCAGATGAATGCTCCGCCCGGGCAGGTCGCCGTGACGGGCCAGCCAAGCCTCCTCCGCGGTGAAGCAAATCACCGGGGCCAGCCAGCGCACCAGACAATCGAAGCACCGGTCCAGCACGGTTCGCACCGCTCGCCGCCGCACATCGTCCGCCGCATCGCAATAGAGCCGGTCCTTGCGGATATCGAAATAGAAGGCCGACAAATCGGTCGCACAGAAGCTGTGCAGTGCCGCGAACATGCCGTGGAAATCAAAATCCTCGACCGAACGCCGGACGAGCTCGTCGAGTTCGGTCAGGCGATGCAATACCCAGCGGTCGAGCTCGGGCATCGCATCGATGCCGACCGCCTCGGCGGCGGTATAGCCATCGAGCGCCCCCAACAGGTACCGCAGCGTATTGCGCAATCGGCGGTAGGCATCGCTGTGGCGCTTGAGGATCTCCGGGCCGATGCGGACATCCTCGGTGTAGTCCGAGCCGACCACCCAAAGGCGCAGGATGTCGGCCCCGCTCTGCTGCATTATCTGCTGCGGCGGGATCACATTGCCGAGCGATTTCGACATTTTTCGCCCGTCCTCGTCGAGCACGAAACCGTGCGTCAGCACAGCTTCGTAGGGCGCGCGCCCGCGCGTCCCGCACGCTTCGACCAACGAGGACTGAAACCAGCCGCGGTGCTGGTCCGAGCCTTCCAGATAAAGATCGGCCGGCCATCGCAGCTCCGGGCGCTGCTCGAGCACAAACGCGTGGGTCGAGCCCGAATCGAACCACACCTCGACGATATCGGTGACCTTCTCCCAGTCGGCGGCGTCGTAGGCGTTGCCGAGGAAATCGGCAGGATCGGCGCTGAACCAGACATCCGCCCCTTCGCGCTCGACCGACGCGGCGACGCGTTCGACGACGAGCGGATCGCGCAACGGCTCCCCGGTCTCGCGATGGGTGAACACCGCAATCGGCACGCCCCAGGCGCGCTGACGCGACACGCACCAGTCCGGCTTGCTCTCGACCATCGCCTCGATGCGGTTGCGGGCCTGCGGTGGAGCCCAGCGGACTTCGGCGATTGCCGCCAAGGCCTTCTGCCGGAGATTTTCCTTCTCCATGCTGATGAACCATTGCGGCGTATTGCGGAAGATCAGCGGCGCCTTGGAGCGCCACGAATGCGGGTAGGAATGAACGAGCGTGCCGCGCGCCAATAGCCCGCCGGCCTCGTCGATTGCGGCGATCACCGCCGCGTTCGCATCACCCGGCTTGCCGTCCGGGCGATAGATCGAGCGCCCGGCAAACAGCGGCACCGACGGGAGATAAACTCCATCCGGAGAGACGGTGTCCGGCACCGGCAACCCGTTCATCTGGCCGAGTTCGAAATCGTCGGTGCCGTGGCCCGGGGCGATATGCACGAGACCAGTGCCCTGGCCGGCTTCGACAAAGCCGGCAGCCAGGAGCGGGACATCGAAATCGTAACCCTGACCGCGCAGCGGGTGCGCTGCCGCCGTTCCAGCAAGGTCCGCGCCGGGAAAGCGGTCGGTGACCGAATACGCCTCGATTCCGGCCTGCTTTATGACTTCTTCGACGAGCCCGGCGGCAACCAGTAGGGTCTCTCCCGGCCGCGCACGGCTGCCTTCGGCAGCCCGGTCGACCCGCAGCACCACATATTCGAAGCCGTCGCTGAACGCGATCGCGCGGTTGCCCGGCAATGTCCATGGCGTCGTCGTCCAGATCAGCGCCGCGGCGCCGGCGAGCGCGGGCCGCTCGGAGCGCCGGATCGGAAAGCGCACCCAGACGGTCATGGATCTGTGGTCGTGGTATTCGACTTCCGCTTCGGCGAGCGCGGTTTGCTCGACGACCGACCACAGGACCGGCTTTGCACCCTTGTAGAGGCCCCCATTGACGAGAAACTTGCCGAGCTCGCGGACGATCTGCGCTTCGGCCGAATACGCCATCGTCGTATAGGGATTGTCCCAGTCTCCGACGACACCGAGCCGCTTGAAGTCGCGCTTCTGCAGCTCGATCCAATAGGCGGCGAATTCGCGGCACTCCCGGCGGAACTGGTCTATTGGGACGCTTTCCTTGGATTGGTTTTTCGCGCGGTATCGCTCTTCGACAATCCATTCGATCGGCAGCCCGTGGCAGTCCCAGCCCGGCACATAGGACGCATCCTTGCCGAGCATCTGCTGGGCGCGGTTGACCACGTCCTTCAAGATCTTGTTGAGCGCGTGGCCGAGATGGAGGTCGGCGTTGGCGTAGGGCGGCCCGTCGTGCAGGATGAATTTCTCGCGGCCGCGAGACGCCTCGCGCAACCGGCGATAGAGATCCATCTGCTCCCACCGCGCGAGGATCGCCGGCTCGCGCTTCGGCAAATCCCCCCGCATCGGGAATTGGGTCTTGGGCAGGAATACTGTCGGACGATAATCCGTAGGCATCGTGAACCCCTGGACGAGAGACGAAAGGCGAAAGCCTCCCCGATCCTCAGACGAGGACCGGGCCGGTAATTCGCAGTATCCAGGCGTGATGCCGAAACATGGTGGACATATAGCAGCCGCCCCGGTCAAATTCGAGGGGGTAGTTTAGCGGTGCGGCTGCGCTCGGCCCGCCGGAGTGGCGGCGAGGTTAAGCGCGAGGTTGGGTAGTGGTTGCGATTTCGGCGGGCGAGGCGCCGCGCCGCGCGCAGCCGGGTCTCCGCCCGCTCTGCGATATGCGCGGCCTCGCCGGGCGTGATGTCGCCGCGCGCAACGGCTGCCAGAACGGTGGCCAGCAACTGTCGAAGATCCTCGACCGTCCGCAACGACGACAGATCGATCCCGAGACGCGCTGCCGGGTGGATGGCAGCGAGCGGCGGCGGCAAGAGTTGCGCGGCGAGGGGCCGCAACAGATGCGGCTTGCGGTCGAGCAGATCCGACAGCGCCGGTGCGCCCAGCTGCCGAGCCGCGAGATCGGGCACCCGCCGCCTTGGATTGGGAATGCCGCGCGGCCGCCCGCGCGGATTGCCGGAGCTTCCCTTTGCGAAACGCCCGCGCGCGTCGCGCGCGCGAGGCAGAAAGGGATCAGGCTCAAGTGATTGGAATTCCTGGAATTGAGGCCTGGAGTACAGGCGGTTACAGGAGGACGCAGGCGGATCGGCAGCGATTTCCGGCATCAGCGGGGCTCCGGGGCGAACGGGGCCGAACATATGGGTTCATCATACGTTCTCATCAAGGCTACAGCTCGGGCACCCGGCCCGGATCCAAGTCGGGTAGGGGCACCGGCCGGCGGCGTTTATGGCCTCTCCCGCAACCAGATATGGTGCCGGCTTCGGTCAAGTAAATCTCCAGTCGGGCCAAGTCTAACGCCGCGCCAAGCCTCGGGCCGGCGAGGATTGCACCACGACTTTGCCGCGTTTACCGTAATGGGGCTTATGCGGCTTTTGCGGGTCGCGCGCGGCAGCATCAGCCACAACATGTACATCACCCCTCGATTGCGCACGCGCAGCGATTTGCCTCAGCACTTCCGGTTTCCAGACCCGCGGCCCTGTCGTTGCAGTGCCATCAATGCGCGCTGTTCGTACACCGACATTGCCGAATGCTCGTTTCCGGTGATCTCGTCATGCCGCACCCAATAATCGGGGCCACTCCCGACCGTCGCCGAAGACGAGGAACCGATCGCCCCAACTATTGCCGCCAGTACATGCTCAGGCGGCAACTCTAAATCATCGCTTAGAAAAGGCGCGCCTAATGCCCACCCGGTGAACCAGCAGACACAACCCCACTTCAAACACTTCGAACAAAGAAATTTTGTCGTCATAGGACAATAACCACCTGAAAGGTTAAATTTCGCCGTGTAGATGGGCCAAGACTGCAGAAGCACAAGCCCCGTTGACGTTTTGCTGACGCGCCCCGCGCTCAGCTACATCCCGTACAGGCCGCATATCCCCGAAGAGATCGTCCCACTACAGCCAACCTCAGGTCTTATCAATGCACAGGCTCGCCCAAATAGTCATCGCCGTGTTTCTACTCGCGACGTGCGCGCCTATCCCAAAAGGTGATGCTCCCGATCCTCACAGGTTTGCAGAGCTTGTGCCCGGTGTTTCAACGACCGATGAGGCAATCGCGAAATTGGGGCAACCGCGCGCCTATTCCGATGTTGGGCACCGTCGAATCCTGTTGCAGTGGTGGGACTACTACTCCGTTCGCCCCATTCATCTCGCGATTGCATTTCGTGCCGACGACCGGCGCATGATCGAGGTGCAGTCCGTCACCATGCCCTGACAACGACGCACCAGCCCTGATTATACGTAGACCACTTATGCAACTTTTGCGTGTAGGCGCCCGGTCAAAACGCCGCCCCGCCCAGAAGTTAATGAGGGGTGGCGGCGAGAATGGCGCGCGCCTTCGCGGCGTCCTCGGCGATCTGCGCCTTCAGCGCGTCGAGATCGGCGAATTTCTGTTCGGGCCGGATGAAATCGACGAGCGCGACGCGCAGATGGCGTCCATAGAGATCGACATCGACGTCGAACAGGTGGGCCTCGAGCCGCGGCACGAGGCCGCCGACGGTCGGGCGCAGACCGATATTGGCGACGCCGCCGATTGTGCGGCCGGCGAGCGGGTCGTCGGGACCGTCGCCGGAGACCCGCACCGCATAGACCCCGAAGGCCGGGTGCAGATAATCGTCGAGACCGAGATTCGCGGTCGGAAAGCCGATCGTCCGGCCACGCCTGTCGCCGGTCGTCACGCGGCCGTCGATCTCCCAGAAGCGGCCGAGCAGCGCCGCCGCTTCGCGCGGCTTGCCGGTTTTCAGCAGCTCGCGGATTTGGGTCGACGAATAAACTGTCGCATTCTGGCCGCGCACGGGCTCGAGCACCGTCACCCCGAAGCCGTGCTGCAGACCGGCGGCCCGTAACGTATCGGGCGTTCCGCCGCGGCGGTTGCCAAAGGTGCAATCCCAGCCCACCACCACGTGCGACGCACCGATCGCGCCGACAATGACCTCGCTGATGAATTCCTCGGCGCTCTTCTTCGAGAAGGCGAGGTCGAAATGCTGGACGAACAGCAGCTCGACGCCGAGCCGGGCAAGCTCGCGCTCCTTGACGCGGAACGGCGTCAGCCGGAATGGCTCGGTAGCGGGAAAGAACACGCTGCGCGGGTGCGGCTCGAAGGTCAGCACTCCGGTCGGGCGGCCCGCTTCCCGCGCGAGCTCGCAGGCCCGGCCGATCAGCACGGCGTGGCCGCGATGCAGACCATCGAAATTGCCCATCGCGATGACCGAGCCGGGCGGGTGGTTCGAGCGGGGGCCGGGATGTCGGATGACTCGGATCACGGCAGCGGAAATCGCGCAGTTTCAAGGCCAGCCAATTGCTAAGAAAATACCCCGACCAGCGGCCGGAGGATAGCGGATCGCGTCGCCTTGGGGCGCACCATCGCGAAACCCGGTATAACCGGAGGCGCATTTCCTGCCGGATCGACGATGGACGATCAATCACGAGCCACCCGATGAGACCCGCAGCAAGCGAGGCCGCCGCGCCGTTGCGCGAGGCCTGGTACTACGCGCTGCCGAGCCGCCGTCTACGGCGCCGGGCGGTGGTGGGGAAGGTGATGCTCGGCGAGCCGATCCTGCTAGGCCGCGACGCGGCCGGGGTGCCTTTCGCGTTGCGCGATCTCTGTCCACACCGTGGCATGCCGCTCAGCGCCGGCCATTTCGACGGGCGGGAAATCGAATGCTGCTATCACGGCTGGCGGTTCGATACGCGCGGGCAATGCACCCTGATCCCATCGCTGGTGCCGGGCCAGAACTTTACGCCCGGCCACATCCGTACCCGCCACTATCCGACGCGGGAAGTTCAGGGCAACCTTTGGATTTTTTTTGGCGAGGACCCGGCGGCGGCCCCAGAAATCCCGGTGCTCGACGGCTTCGATCGACACGCGCCCGACCTCGTCGAGAGCGTGCGGTTCGCCGCGGCAATCGACCATGCGGTGATCGGGCTGATGGACCCGGCGCACGGACCGTTCGTGCATCGTGCCTGGTGGTGGCGCTCGCGGGGATCGATCCAGCAGAAGGCCAAAGCCTTCGCCCCCTCACCGTTTGGCTTTGCGATGACCTGGCATGCCCCGTCGCGCAATTCGCCGGCCTATCGGCTGCTGGGCGGCACCCCCGAAACCGAGATCGTCTTCCGCCTGCCGAGTCTGCGGATCGAGCAAATTCGAGCCGGCCGCCACCGGGTGACCAATTTGACCGCGATCACCCCGATCAACGACCGGGTGACCGAGATCAACCATTGCATCTATTGGACCCTGCCCTGGCTCGGTATTTTGAAACCCGCATTGCGACACTACGTGCGGGTTTTTTTGCACCAGGACCGCGACATCATGGAGCGCCAGCAGCAAGGGCTGCGCTTCAGCCCGCCGCTCACCTTGATCGACGACGCCGATACTCAGGCAAAATGGTATTACCGGCTAAAGCGCGAATACCTTCGGGCCCGCGCCGAAGGCCGTCCGTTCGAGAACCCGGTCCAGCCGCGTACCCTTGAGTGGCGAAGCTGATGAGTGGCGAAGCTGATGAGTGGCGAAGCTGAGGGTTCGAACCAAGAGCGGCGCCCGTAAGCGCCGTTCGCATTTCTGGGAGTGTCGGTTTTTTTTACGTTTGATTACGCCGCCGCCGCACGAAGCCGAACCAGAGGAGAGCCGAGGCGAGCAATGCCAGGCTGGCAGGCTCTGGAACTGGGTCGGCGCTCGCAGTGGGAATGACGCCGATCGGCAGCGAAGCCAAATTTACCGGCTGATTGTTGGGCAGATCTATCGTCGCCGGCGTGTATGTGACGTTGTTGGTGCAATTGGGGGCGGTGCCGACGCACGCCTGGCTGGGCGGCGGTGAATTCGTCGGTCCCCCGGGGTTCGCAGCGGGGTCGGTGCCCTGGCTGTCAGGTGGAGAATTTTCCGTCGACCCGAGGATCGTGATCTGCATTCCCTGGCTGTAGATGTCGCCGGTCGGCATCATCATGCCTTGGCTGTACATCTCTCCCGCCCAAGGACCGCTATCCGCCATCGTCCCTTGGCTGAAAATATCGCCGGTCACAGATCCCATGCCCTGGCTGATGATCTCCGTGCCATCGGCTTGCGGATCTTTGATATCCGCCGAGGCCGGGCCGGCGAGCATCGTAAAACACAGGGCCGCCGAAAACGCCGCAAGATAAAGCGAGGATCGGATCTTCATAGGCATCTCGATACCCGAGTTTCCCGGAGTTAAGCAAGCAAATAGTCAGCCATGTCGCGCATTGCCAGTAAAAATAATGGTAAATCAGCTTCCGCCATGATCAGTGAAGGCGGAAGTGTAAGAATTTTCGACGGCAATCGCGATGCCAAGGCTCATTCGCATTCAATTGCGCTTTAACTCCTCCATAAGCTTCTCCGCCTCGGCCCTGTCCGCGAACGACCCGACGGAGCCCAGCAGGCGTTCGAGCAGGATACGGGCATCGGCCGCGCGCCCGACGCGATAGAGCGCCACTGCGAGGTGATACTGGATATCCAAATCTTGAGGTGCCCGGAGATTAGCCGCGTCGAGGTAGGTCAAGGCCGCGTCGGCTTGCCCTTGGTCCAACAGAATCCACCCGAGAGTATCGCCGATATGGGCGTCTGCGGGCAAGATCTTGAACGCCCGCTGGGCCAATTCGTGAGCTTTCCCCAGTTCCCCTTTTCGCTGATAGAGGCAAGCGAGATTGTTTAGCGCAGTCGGGTCAGCAGGGTGGTTCTCCACCAGACGCGAGTATTCGGAGATCGCGGCGGCGTCATTATTCTGCCCCGCATAATAGAATGCCAGTTCCGAGCGAGCGGCCGAATCCTGCGGGTCGGCTTTCAGCCGCGCTTTGAGAAAGGCTTCTGCCTTCTCCGGCAGGTGCATACGAGCATAAAGGCGGGCGAGAGCAGGAGGAAGAGCCTTGTCGGCGGGCCGCGACGCGACCGCGTGCTCGAGCAGGGAAACCGCCTCCTCGCCGCGCCCCGCTTTCTCGTACAGCTCTGCCGAAACCACGTCATAGATGCTGTTGCCCGGGTCGGATGCAGCGGCTTCCCGTGCCTTGGCGATGGCCGCGTCCACACCGTCGATTTTGGCGTCGGCGCGGATCAGATCGGCTTTGAGGGACGCATTCTGCGGCTCGCGGACTATCGCCTCTTTCAGTACGTCCCGCTCCTCGCCAAAGTATTGCGCTTGCTTCAATAGGGCGATGTAGGCCGAGAGGATCGGCGCCGCATCGGGCGCGAGTTGGTGCGCCAGCTTGTAACTCGATATGGCCGCGTCGAGGTCGCCGGATCCCAGCCGGGTCCGGGCGAACGCGACGACGACATTCACGTCTCGCGGAAATTGTGCGTAGAGTTCGGCCGCAACCGCCTTCGCGCTGTTCCAATCACGCAGCAGCTCATAGAGGGCGACCAGCTCGAGCCCGGGGGCCGGATCGTAGGCGGCGGCGGCGCGGGCGCTGTTGAGCAGGTCAATCGCTTCCGGCCATTTCCTCTCAGCAATTGCAAGGTCTGCGAGCCCGACAAAGGCCGTCGTATCCGTCGGGTTCTTCGCAAGTACATCGTTGAAGGTTTGCTTGGCTTTGTCGGTGCGCCCGGTCGTGACATAGAGCCGGGCCAAGTCGCGAGTGGCCGCCGAATAATCCGGATTGCGCGACAGCACAGCGCGAAACGCCGTTTCCGCGCCTGCATAATCCCGTTGCGCGGCGCGGACCTCTCCCAACAGAAGTTGATAGAGCAAGTTGGCAGGATCCCGCTTGATCAAGGATCTCGCGACTTCTGCCGCCTTATCAACGTGCCCGGCCCGCAACTCGGCCAATATCAGAGGCGGGCCGGCAACGGCTGCGCCAGTGGCGCCCGAAAATACCTCCTCCAGCTTTGCGACACCTTGCCCGACTTGGCCGGAATTCACCTCGGCGAGCCCGATCTGCGTCTTGATGGCCGCATTCCCGGGATCGAGTGTGGCTGCCTTTTCGAATTGCTGCAGCGCGGCTTCAGGCTTGCCGTCGGCCATGTAGGCATTGCCGAGCAAGTTCAAAGTCGCCGCGTCCGGGGGGGGCTTATCGGCGAGCGGTTTGAGATAATCGATCGCCCGGGGCGCCCCGTGTTGGTGCAAGGCGGCCCGCGCGATGAGCCGTGTCGCGTTCGGATCGGTCGGGAAATGTTTGAGGTAGTCACGCAGGATACTTTCCGCTGGGCCAAATTGTCCAAGCGCAAATTTTGTTGCTCCCTGCACATAATATCCATAAGGAAATGTCGTGAAGCTGGCCGCAATCGTATGGAATATCTTATCCGCTGCGGGGTAGTTCTGTTGCTTGGCGTACTCCAAGCCGCGTAGGTAATTGGCCATAAAATCGTTTGGGCTGGCCTGCAGGATCGGATCGAGATCCTGATCGGCAGCGGTGAACTCGCCCCGCGCGACATTGACGTTGGCGCGACCAAGACGAGCCAGCTGATAATCGGGATCGATCTCGAGCGCTTCGCCGAAAAGCCGCACCGCCCCGTTTGCGTCACCACGCGACCACAGCATGTCGCCTTTGACCTGCCGCAATTCAGCTGATTTCGGGTTGGCGGCGATCGCCTCGTCGATCACCGCGACCGCTTCTTGCGGACGCGTGCCGCCGAGAAACCGGGCGAGCTGGATCCTCGGTTGCACGACGCTCGGGTCCAATTTGATCGCATCGCGCAAAAATGCTTCGGCCCTTGTGTCATAGCCGAGACGGACCGCTGCGGTGCCGAGAGCGGTCCTGACCTTACTTTCGAGAACCGGGTTGCGGTCGCCGGGCTCGATCTGATCATAAATTTCCTTGAATTCTTGTCGAGCCAGCATGGCGTCGAGGAGGATCGGCAGATAATCCGCCTCCTCGCCGTTGAGGTCGCGGGCGGCGCGAGCCTCGCGCTCTGCTGATCCGGCATCCCCCAGTCGGAAATAAAGTTTTGCGATCTCGACGCGGATCGCGGGATCCTGAGGCGACTTCCGGATCGCGTTCCTCAACGTGATCAGGGCGGACTTGGAGTCCTCGTCCTTGGGGTGTTGCACGGCCTCACGGACGGAGCCGGAATCGTTAGCGCTCGCGGCCGGATACTGCGATATGCATAGGGCGACGGCAAAGGCGACGGAGACAGAGTGCCAGAGAAAACCACGTTGCTGCCGGGACCAAGGGTAGCTATGTAGCGCAACCATAACCGCTCAAGCTCAAACCAACTCGCGTATTTCGCAGCATAGCGCTAGTTGTGTCGAGGGTTCGGACGTCCGTGAACGTGCAAAGCACGACAAAGTTCAGCGATCCGATCCCGGCGAGCTTGCCGTCGGGAGCGATCAACGCGGCGCCGCTCCATGCGAGACACGGCGGCGCAGTGAAGATCGCATCTTCCAGAAGGTATTCCCAATACCCGGCGAAGGCTCGGCGCGAGACCACGATAGCGGCGTGCGCCGCCTCGGCTCCGCCACGTCCCGCGACAATCACCGGCGTCTTCTCGGCGAGGCCTTTCGCCGTTTCGATCGGTATCGCTTCACTTCCAGCGGCTCGGCCGCGCGTAACGGACTCGGTATCGAAGCCGATGATCTCCGCGCGGCTGGCCTTGCCTGCCGCGGTCGTCACCTCGGCCGCCATCGCCTCGGTGATCAGGTAACCGATCGTCACGATGAGCCCGGCATCGTCGATCACCACCCCCGAGCCGTCACGCTTGGTGCCGAGGGAGCTTGCGTACGCGCCTCGGCGGGGATCTCGGTTTGCACGCGAACGACCGCCTCGAGCCGGCGCGCCGGATCGCTGTCCGGCCCGGCCGCCAAAGCGTGTGGTCCCGCGAGCAGCAGCGCCGAAGCGAGGCGGCCGGCCACCAAGAGATCCGCGCTGCGCCCGGCATTCCTAACCTCCCTCAGCGTGCGCCCGGTGCGGCGGCGGTGCGGGACTCCGCCGTCCTTTCCGCGGCTGCGAGCGAGATGCCGGGCGGCTTGCGGCGGGCGGCGGCATAGGAAGCTATGACGCCGGCGAGCGCCGCCAGGGCGACGCCTGCCCCGTAGGTCAACGTGATCATCCTCGGCACGTTGATGCCGAAGGCCTGGACCAGGACCGGGTTCTCGGTCGCCGCCCGCAGATAGGCGCCGAGCCGGGTGCGCTCGACCGTGAACCAGGTGGCGAGGCAAAGGGCGAGAGAGGCGAGGATCACCCAGGCGCGGTAGTTCGGCAGAAACATGAAGCCGAGATTACGGCCGCCCTGCAGCTCGGGCGGAATGGCATAGGGCTGCCCTGAGGAACCGAATTGCTGCCGGAACACCCCTTCTATGATCAGCGCCAGACCAAAGGTCAACAAAAGCCCGTAGAGGTGGTCGAGACCATAGATGTGGCGCAGCAGAAGGCGCTCGATCGCGATTCCGACCGCGCCGACGATGATTGGCGCCAGGATCAGCGCCGGCCAATAGCCCAGTCCCAATGCGGTCAGCAGAAACCACGCGCAAAAGGCGCCCAACATGTACTGCGCGCCGTGTGCGAAGTTGATGATGTTGAGGAGCCCGAAAATGACCGCCAGCCCGAGGCTCAGCATCGCATAAAAGGCGCCGTTGATGAGCCCTATAAGAAGCTGCGCGAACATTCCCGGCGCCGGCAGGAAGGTCAGGTGAACCTAGTCGAGCATTTTGGGTTCATTGCGAGGGGGCGCCCGGTTCGCCAGCGCCGTAAAGCTCGGCCGCGTCACGAGCGAGCAAGGATCGCGATGCGGGACGCATGTACATCATATGCCCACCGTCATAGACCCGGAGCCTGATTGTCGACCTCGTCACGGCGGGAATCTCCAGCTGGTCGACGAGCCAGCGCGAGCTGAGATAGGGCGTTACCAAATCGTAGCGGCCGTTGACGATCAACATCTTTGTCGCCGGGCGATCGAGCAGCGCAGCCACGAGCGACGACATCGCCAGGCCGTCGGTGCCGTACTGACGCTCGCCTTCCCAGTTCCATTGTTGCGAGATGTTGTGGGGCAGCACGCGGTAGGGCTGATCGGTATGGACCCCGAGCGCCTCGGCAAGATAGGCGTTGAATGCCGTGCCATAGGCGGCGACGGCCGGCTGCAGCACCGGATCGCCCGCACCTCTGTCACCTTCTGGCCCGGCTGGCGCCACGATCGTGCTGTCGTAAAGGCTAACCACCTCGCCTTGGCTCCGACGCACCTCGCGCGCGAAGATGTGGCGCGGGATGCGGCCACGGTAGCGGCGCACGATATCCGCCGGAACCCCGGTGATTTCGGCCACCCTGGCAATAAAGGGGTTCCCGGGCCGCGGCTGTCCGTCGAGCCCGGCAAGTCCGACCAGGTAGTCCGAGAGCGCAAAGCGCTCGGCGTCCGCGAGGCCGCCGCCGGGAGAAGCCGCGCCGTAGGCGGCCGCCGTTGCGGCGTAGGAAGGCAGAATGAAGGCGGCGGCGAGAAGATCGCGTTCGGTCTGATGCAAGGCCGAGAGGTCGAGCGCCGGCGAGACCAGGACGAGGCCTTTCACGATCACGTCAACCTCGTGCGGCAGGGCTTGCGCCATCGCCGCCGCGCGGAACCCGCCATAGCTTTCGCCGACCAGGTAGACCGGCGAAGTCCAGCGCTGATGCCGGGTCAGCCAGAGGCGGATGACCGAGCCGAGCGAGGCGATATCGGCGTGCACATCCCAGAAAGGCTTGTCCGGATTTTCCTCCTTGCCCTTGCCGCGGCTGAACCCGGTGCCGACGGGGTCGACAAAGACCAGATCGGTAAAACCCAACCAGGTCGCCGGGTTATCGACCAGGTGAAGCGGCGGGGTCGGCACGGCGCCGTTTTCCGGCGTCTGCAGGATCTGCGGGCCGAGCGCGCCGAGATGCAGAAAGACCGAAGCCGCACCGGGACCGCCATTGAAGACGAAACTGACCGGCCTGGCGCTGCCATTCTCGCCATCTGTGAGATAGCTGACCGTGAAGATCGACGCGGTGGTGTTGCCCTTGCCGTCGGTCACCGGCAACGTCTCGGCGACCGCCTCGTAGTCGAGCCGGTGCTCGTTTAGCCCCATGGCGTTCAGCGTCATCGTATGATGGGTGGCGACCCGCGCCGGCAGCTCGCCATTCGGCTTTTCATCCGCCCGAGAATCGGGCGTCCAGAGGACGGCCAGCAGCAACAAACACACGACCGCAATGGACTTCGGCATCGAGCGCCTCGAAACTTTGCCCGGACACATCCCGGCAGAAGGTCGACTGGTGCGTGCGAACTATGTCGATTCTGTGGGATTGGGGCGGTAAGCTCCACCACCATTATCGGATTTCCCGGGGAGGGTCACATGCCGAGTTCCGCCCGCGTTGCGCTAACCACCGGCTGCGGCAAGCCGGTCGGCATCGGCAACTCGACGGCCCGCGCTCTCGCCGCGGCCGGCGTGACCGTCGTCGTCTCCGATGTCGTGCCGACGGGGGTCGCCAACGAGCACAATGCCGAAGGCGACATGGACAGCTCCTGGAACGGTGTCGACAGCCTCGTCGAGACCCTCTTGCGCAGCGGCAGAGACGCATCCTCTACGCTTGGCGACGTCAGCGTTGAGGCGGATGCCGGGCGCATGGTCGAGGAAGTTCTGGAGCGCTACGGGCGGCTCGACATTCTCGTCAATAATGCCGGCGCGCCGCAGGGCGCCGATCGCAACGAGATCGAGGATGTGCCGGTCGAGGCCTGGGAACGCACGATGGGCGTCAACGCCCGCGGCGCCTTTTTGATGTCGCGCGCCGCCGCCCCGGCAATGCGCAAGGCCGGCTGGGGCCGGATTGTCAGCGTTTCCTCGAAGGCGGCGTTCCGCCCCGGCAAGCATCGCGCCGCCTATGCCGCCTCGAAGGCGGCGATCGTCGGGTTCACCAAGTCGCTTGCCTTCGATCTGGCGCCCCACGGGATCACCGTCAACGCCGTCTGCCCCGGGCCGATCCGCACCTCGCGGGCGATCAGCACCAACCGGCGCGAATACGGCGACGATCTCGAAATCGGCTTTGCCGAGCGCGCCAAGGCAATTCCGGTTGGCCGCTTCGGCAGCCCCGACGAGGTCGCGGCGATGATCGCGTTCCTCGCTTCCGACCAAGCCGCGTTCGTGACCGGCCAGGCAATCGGCGTTGACGGAGGCTGGTGAGGGCGGTTAGGGCAGGATGATCAAGCCGATGCTCTTGCTGGCCATCACAGCACTTCTGACCGCCTGCGTCAGTCCGGACAATGTGCGGGCCGCCCCTGAAGACACCTGGACGTGGCAGATAAACCAGAACTATCAGCGATTTGCCCACTGCCTCACCGACACCCTGAACAGCGCGCCGGCGCAATCGTGGTTTTACCAGGCGCCGCGGCCGATCACGAGTTTCGACCAGCAGTGGCAGAGACATCGCATTATCCTGGCATCGATCGATCCCTTGGGAGTCGAACAGGTGCACATTGAAGTTCAGGGCCTCGACGAGCGCGACACTCGAATCGTCGCCAGTGCAAAAAACCTGGAAGCGTTCGGCGGCGGCGCGCCGATGGTCTATGTCAGAGCCTATGTCGATGTCTGCGCGCGAGCGTGACCAAAACCACGGAATGGGGAGTGTCGGATGAAGAAGATCGAGATCACCGCTTATGGCGCCCCGGAAGAGGTCGCGCATTGCATAGATTCACCGGCTGTCGGCGATCCCGCCCCTGGTGAGGTCGTTTTCGACGTCCTCGCTTTTCCGGTCAACCCCGCGGACGTCTCGTTCTGCCGCGGCAGTTACCGGCTGCGGCCGCCATTGCCAGCGACACCCGGGGCCGAGGGCCTGGGGCGCGTCATTGCCGTCGGCGCTGGCGTCACGCACGTCAAACCCGGCGACCTGGTGATCAATATGCAGCGCGAGAATTGGGTGCAGCGCCGCCGTGTCAAGGCCGAGGACGCAGTGCCGATCCCGCCGGGTCTGGATCTGGCGCAAGCGGCGATGCTGCGCATCAATCCGCCGACCGCATTGTTGCTGCTGGAGGACCACGTCGCGCTGAAGCCGGGAGATTGGGTGATGCAGAACGTCGCCAATTCGGCGGTCGGGCGGCATGTGATCGTGCTGGCCAAGGCGCGTGGCGTGCACACGGTAAATGTCGTGCGCCGCGACGACGTCGCCGGAGAGCTGCGCGATCTGGGTGCAGACGTCGTCGCGAAGGACGGCCCTGACCTCGCCGAGCGCGCCCGGGCAGCCACCGGCGGAGCGCCGATCCGGCTGGGCATCGACGCCGTCTCCGGCGAGGCCTGCAAGCGGATCGGCGACTGCATAGCCGATGGTGGCGTCGTCGTCAGCTATGGGTCGATGTCCGGCCAGGACCCGGTGATGAGCCGGGCGGCGGTCAATATGCGCGGCGTCAACCTGACCGGGTTCAATCTCGGCCGCGGCCTCGCCAAGCGCACACCAGAGCAGGTGCGCGGGATCTATGCCGACCTCGCGGTCAAGCTTCGCGACGGCGTGCTCCGGGCGCCGATCGATGCGCTCTACCCGATCGAGGAGATCCGCGCGGCGCTGATCAGGGCCCAGCAGGGCGGGAGACAGGGCAAAATTCTGGTGCTGCCCAATGGGCCGCTGCAATGACGGACGCCAGCCATCAAGGCTTAATCCTGGACCAGTTCACGCGCCAGGCGGCATTGTTCAGCACGGCCGCCCCGATCACCAACGCGGACGCATTGCAGATGATCGTCGAGGCCGCCCGGCCGGGGCCGGACGATACGGTTCTCGATGTCGCCTGCGGCGGCGGCATCGTCGTGTGCGCCTTTGCCCCGCATGTGCGCCGGGCGGCCGGTATCGACGTGACGCCGGCAATGCTCGATGAGGCGCAGCGGCTCGCGCAGGAAAGGGGGTTGACGAATGTCGAATGGCGGCACGGAGACGTAAATTCTCTGCCGTTCGAGGACGGCAGCTTTAACATCGTGGTGACGCGTTTCTCGGTGCACCACTTCCCGGATCCCGCCGCGGTCTTGCGGGAGATGGCCCGCGTGTGCGCCCCCGGCGGCCGCCTGGTCGTCGTCGACATGTATGCCTCGCCGGACCCTGCCAAAGCGGCGGAGTTCAACCGGCTGGAGCATCTGCGCGACCCCTCCCATATGCGCTCGCTGACCTTGGCCGAGCTGATGCGCCTGTTCGGTGAGGCCGGGCTGCCGGAGCCTGAGGCGAGCTTCTACGAACTGCGCGACGAGGTGCGCAACCTGCTGGCCCGCTCCTTCCCCGAGCCGGGCGACGACGTCAAGATCATTGACCTGTTCAAGGCTTCCGCCGCGGATGACCGACTCGGAGTCCCGGTCCAGATCGAGGGCCAGCGGATCCACTACGCCTATCCGGTGGCGATCCTCGCCGCGCAGCGCCCGGCGCAATGAGCATCCCGGCGCCCTTCGAACGTTACGAGGGCGAGGTTCTGCGCGAGTGGATCGACGCCAACGACCACATGAACCTCGCCTATTATACGGTGCTGTTCGACTACGCGACCGATGCGCTGTTCGACGAGATCGGCATCGGCCGTCAGTACAAGGACAGCACCGGAAACGGCACCTTCGTCGTCGAGACGCACAATTTGTACGAGCGCGAATTGCTCCTCAGCGATCGCGTGCGCGTCGGCACGCAGATCCTCGGCATCAACGGCAAGCGACTGCATCTGGCGCACGAAATGTTTATGATGGCGAACGGCCAGCGCGCCGCGATGCAGGAATTGCTGTACCTGCACGTCAACTTGTCGACCCGCCGGGTCGCCACGTTTCCGGACGCGGTGCGGGAGCGTGTCGCCGCCGCAGCGGCATCGCACGCCCATCTTCCGCACCCCGACTGGGCCGGCCGCCGCATCGTAATGCCAATGTGAGCCATCCCCATTCTCGTCACCCCTGCGGAAGCGTCGCTTTCGCCGGGGGGGGGGGGGGGTGAAGAAGGGCCTAGGGAGAAGGTCATGGAACTGGGTTTGCGCGGACGCAAGGCGCTGGTCACCGGCGCGTCGAAGGGGATCGGGCGGGCTTGCGCCGAAGTGCTCGCCGGAGAGGGCTGCGACGTCGTGCTGGTGTCGCGTACCGCCGCTGATCTCGAAGCCGCTCGGGCTGCGATCGTCGCCAAGCACAATGTTGCGGTGCGGTTCTACCCGCTCGACCTCTCCGACAGCCGAAATGTCGACCGGCTCGCCGAAGCGTGCGCCGACACCGAGATCCTGATCAACAATGCCGGGGCGATTCCCGGCGGCAACATCGACGCGATCGATGAGGCGCGCTGGCGCGCCGCCTGGGATTTGAAGGTGTTCGGTTACATCAACATGACGCGGCGGTTCTATGCGCTGATGCGCGAGCGCAGGAAGGGGGCCATCATCAACATTCTCGGCGCCGCCGGTGAGAACCCCGATTTCGATTATGTCGCAGGCTCGTCGGGAAACGCCTCGCTGATGGCGTTCACCCGGGCGATGGGCGGCACGGCGCCGCGCGACGGGCTGCGCGTCGTCGGGATCAACCCCGGACCGGTCATGACAGACCGGCTCGTCACCTTGATGCGCACGCGCGCGCAGGCCCAGCTCGGCGACCCCGAACGCTGGACGGAGTACCTGAAGCCGCTTGCCTTCGGCCGCGCCGCGAAGCCCGAGGAGATCGCCTGGATGGCGGCGTTCCTCGCCTCCGACCTATCGGCCTACACGACCGGCTCGATCATCACGATCGACGGCGGCGGCTCGAGCCGCCGCTCCGCGCTCTAACGGGATTCCATGTCGGAGCAGCCCGGCCTAATCGAGGGCATCAGCGCAATCACCCTTGGGACGCACGACATGCGGCGGGCGGTCCGATTTTACCGGATGCTCGGGTTCGCGATGTTGTATGGCGGTGAAGACGAAAGTTTCACTAGCTTTAAGGCCGGCGGCAATTTTGTGAACCTGATCGCACAGCCGGCGGCGCGGCAGTGGTCGTGGTGGGGCCGCGTGATCTTCTACCACTCGGATGTGGACGGGCTCTATGCCCGGCTCGCCGCGGCCGGCTGCCGGATCGACGCGCCGCCGAGGGACGCGGAATGGGGCGAGCGCTTCTTTCATATTACCGATCCCGACGGCCATGAGCTGAGCTTCGCTTGGCCGCTCGAGCGTGGCGGAACGGGCAGGGCTAACCGGCAATCCGAGTAGCAATCACGATCGCGCGAGGCGACTCTCGCCAGGGGCACTCGACACGACCGAACCCCGCCTCGCGCAGCGCCGCCAGATGCGGCTCGAGGCCCTCGACAAACCGGTCGCAGTTCAGGAAAGAGCCGCCGAGCTCGAGCAGACCATGGATCGCGCGGTAGGAGGCGAAGATCTTCTCGGGGTCGCGCAAATTGTGCAGGGCGATGGCGGAGACTGCGAGGTCGAAGGGGCCGCCGACCTGCTTTGGCCACGACGGATCGACGAGGTCGCAGCGGACGTAACGCAGCTGAGCCGACCGGGCGGCGAGGCGTTGGCGGGCGCGGTCGAGCATCGGCTGGGAATAATCCTGCAATGTGACCCGAGCCGCCGGGAAGACCTGCAGCAATTCTTCGCTGACCGCGCCATAGCCGGCGCCGATGTCCAGCACATTCAACTCGGCATCGCGCGGAAACGGCGCAAACGAAGACATCTGTCTCAACAGCGGGCGCCGCTCGGGGTCGCGAGCGGCGTCCCGGGTGATCCATTCCGCAACGTAATCGGTCGAGTGCCAATCGTGCGGGAAAATGGCGAAGCCTTTGGTTTCTTCAGGCATCGGGTCAAACCTCACTGGATGGACCTTTCGAATCGCTGCGGCGCTAGCGCCTCACGCGGCCGGCCGCCTGCGAACAACAAGGCGGCCTAAATCCCGCAATAACCGCACATTAATCCCGCTCGCACAGAATTGCTCGACATCGGCTGGGGATCGGGCTAGTTTCAGGTTTATGTTCACTCTATGTTCCATATACCACAGCCGGGATCCCAGGTGTCGATAGAGCTTTTTGGGGCTGTTGGTCTCGGCGTCGCGATTGTCGGAGCCGCGCTCGCGGCGGCCATCCTTCTTCGCCTCCGCTATAGTCCAACCGCGCAACAGCAGAGCCTCGAGCAGGTGCTGCGCGACGAGCTTGCGCGCGGGCGGCAAGAAAGCGCGATGGGCGCCAAATTGTTGCGCGAAGAAGCCGCGACGAGCGCGAAAGCCTTGCGCGAGGAGGTGCAGTACACCCTTCAGCAACTGGGGGACCGCCTCGGTGCCGCGGTAACAGAACTCGCCCGGAAGTCCGAGACCCAGCAAGACGCGCTGCGCAACACGGTCGAACGGCGCCTGGACGTGCTGCGTTCAGAGAACGCCGAGAAGCTGGAGCAAATGCGGCAGACCGTCGACGAAAAGCTCCAAGGCACCCTCGAGCAGCGGCTCGGCGCGTCATTTAAGATGGTTAACGATTCACTGACCCGAGTGCATGAGAGCGTCGGTGAGATGCAGGCGCTGGCGACTGGCGTCGGCGATCTGAAACGTATCCTTGGCAACGTCAAATCGCGAGGGACCTGGAGCGAGGTGGCGCTCGGCAACATCCTCGAGGAAATCCTCAGCGCCGACCAATACGCGCGCAATGTCGAGGTGCGGCCGCGCAGCAATCAGCGGGTCGAGTTCGCGGTCAAATTGCCGGGCGACGGCGCGGTGCCGTTGTGGCTGCCACTCGACGCGAAATACCCGACCGAAGACTACGACCGACTGGTCGAGGCAACCGAGCGGGGCGATCTGGAAGCAGCCGAGACGGCGTTGCGCGGCATCGAAGCGCGAGTGCGCAATTCCGCCAAGGACATTTGCGCCAAATATGTGGCGCCGCCGCACAGCACCGATTTCGCGGTCATGTTCCTGCCGACCGAGGGGCTGTTCGCGGAGGTTATCAGACGGCCCGGACTGGTCGATTGGCTGCAGCGAGAATGCCACATCATGGTGGCGGGCCCGACGACGCTGATATCGCTATTGACCTCGCTGCGGATGGGCTTCCGCACGCTGGCGATCCAGCAGCGTTCGAGCGAGGTGTGGCAGGTTCTCTCTGCGGTTAAGACCGAGTTTGAAAAGTTCGGCAGCGTTCTCGATAAGGTCAACAAAAAGCTTGAGGAGGCGCAGAAGGTCATCGAGGAAGCCGGGGTCCGCCGCCGTGCGATGGACCGCAAACTGCGCAGCGTCGAGGTGCTGCCGGAGGTCGAAGCGGCTACGTTGTTGGCGTTGGCGCCCGCCTCATCGCTCGAGGACGCCCCAGATCGACGACATGAAATGTGCATACCCTAGCGCTTTCGGGGCGGCGAGGGCCGAGTCGGATCGATCTCGCCGTGCCCGCACGATCTCGCTCGCTCAGATCTCGATCTGACCGCCGAGTTCGACAACGCGGTTCGCCGGAATTCGAAAAAACTCGGTCGCGTCGAGCGTGTTGTTCGACATCAGAATGAAGAGTGCGTCCCGCCAGCGCCACAGCCCCTTATGATGCGGCCGCGGCCGCTGCCGCAGCTTTTCGCGTCCGATGATGAACGAGGTCTCCATCAGGTTGAAGCGGAACCCGCCGACCCGGCATTGCGCGAGGGCGCGCAGGATGTTCGGTTCGTCCATGAACCCGTAGCGGATGCGGATCGTATGGAAGCCCTTGCCGAGCTCGCGGATTTCGAGTCGCTGCTCGTCCGGAACATGCGGCACGTCCTCGGTCCCGACCTGCATCATGACGACGCGCTCGTGCAGTACCTTGTAGTGCTTGAGGGCATGCAGCAACGCGACGGGGACACGGTTCAAATCGCGGGACATGAAAATGGCCGTCCCCGGGACGCGAGCCGGCCGGTCGGCCTTGAGCGCGTCGACGAACTGCTGGAGCGGCATCGCGTCCCGGGCGCGCTGCTCGGCGAGCAACCGGCGGCCGCGCCACCAGGTTCCCATGATCGTGAACACGACGATCGCGACGACGACCGGGAACCAGCCGCCCTCGGCTATCTTCAACAGATTGGCGCTGAAGAAGGTGAGGTCGATGATGCCGAAGGCGGCAAAGACCGGTATCGCGACCGCGAGGCTCCAACCCCCGCTGCGCATGTACAGAAAGGCCAGCACGGTTGTGATTGCCATCATGCCGCTGACCGCGATGCCGTAGGCGGCACCGAGATTGTCGGATGACCGGAACCCGACCACGAGGACGATGACCGCCACGAGCAGGGCACTGTTGATGCGCGGAACGTAAACTTGCCCGATCTCTTGCTCCGAGGTGTGCCGTACCTGCAGCCGCGGCAGATAGCCCAGCTGAACCGCTTGGCGAGTTATCGAGAAGGCGCCCGAAATCACCGCCTGCGAGGCGATGATCGTTGCGACCGTCGCCAGACCGACCAGCGGGTAGAGGCCCCATTCGGGCACCAGGCGATAAAAGGGGTGCTCGAGGGCGCCCGGATTGCCGAGCAGCACCGCTCCCTGTCCGAAATAATTGAGCAGCAGCGCCGGAAAGACGAGCCACATCCAAGCCGTCCGCAGTGCATTCCGGCCAAAATGCCCCATATCGGCGTAGAGGGTCTCGGCGCCGGTCACAGCAAGGAAAACCGCTCCGAGCATGAAGAAACCGCGCCACGGCGCATCGAGAAGCAGCGCGAACCCGTGGATCGGATTGAACGCCAAGAGGATGCGCGGGTGGTGAATGATGCCCCATATGCCGAGCGATGCGAGCACCGCGAACCACACCAGCATTACCGGTCCGAAGAGTCTCCCGACCGCCGCCGTTCCGTGGCGTTGCATCAAAAACAAACCGGCCAGGAGAACGACCGAAATCGGAACGACATAGGGGTCAAAAAACGGCGTCGCTACTTTCAGGCCTTCCACCGCGCTCAGCACCGAGATCGCGGGAGTGATGACGCCGTCGCCGTAAAACAGCGCGGCGCCGACCAGGCCCGCCGCCATGATCCACATGTATCGCTTCTGCCCCGGGTTGGTCCGGCGCAGCACCAAAGCGGTCAGCGCCAACAGCCCGCCCTCGCCGCGGTTGTCGGCCCGCATGATGACGAGCACGTATTTGACCATCACGATCAACACCAACGCCCAAACGATAAGCGAGAGCGCGCCGAGGATGGCATGCTCGCTCATGTCGCCGAAATCGATCAGCGATTGCCGGACGGCGTAGAGCGGGGAAGTGCCGATATCGCCGAATACGACGCCGAGCGCCGCGAGCGTCAGGCTGGAATCAGCACTGAGGCGGAGGTCGTCCCGCCGTGCGGGGGTGTCGAGGATCAAGGGGAGAATCTTTGTCCGACTAAAGTCGCGAAACCGCGCCGAAGATCCGGGTGGCGAAAATTGGATTACGGACCGGTTCGGTCGCCGAGACCTTCTGGCTCAAGACCCGAAACCACGCCGAGACACCCGCGTATAAGTTCTCGTGACAGTATTAAGAATCGAGGGGACTCGACCTGCTCCCGCATAAAGATTTCATAAAGGTGGTTTAGCCCCCAAGCTCCGCGACCAAAAATAACAAAATGAGGGATATCCAAAAGCACGGCCCAACGAGTGTGATTACACCGTCAGAAATCGCGTATGCGAGAGCAAGAACGGGATCGTTTGAGAATTCTGGCGTTCTCTCGGGCCAGAAAAAACGGGTGCTGTAAGTAGGGGGCAAGCCCTCGATCGAGATTTGGCATCTGCTGCCCACACAACTGCGACAGCTTAAGCTATTGAGTTCGCCGTAAGGTTTCGATACGCGATTGAATGCCTCTATCTAAAGGAGCCGTAAAAGCGGACCCTTAGCTGGCGCTCGTCGCCGATGTCAGCTCCCGGAAGCCCACTTGACCGGCCAGTCTTTGGTCAGATCTCGACTTGACCGCCGAGCTCGACGACACGGTTTGGCGGGATCCGAAAGAACTCAGTCGCGTCGAGCGTGTTGTTCGACATCAGGATGAATAGCACATCCCGCCAGCGCCAGAATCTCGCGCGGCGGACCCGCGGCCGCAGGACCCGCGGCCGCAGCCGCAGCTTCTCGCGGCCTATGATGAATGACGTCTCCATCAGGTTGAAGCGGAAGCCGCCGACCCGGCATTGCGCGAGGGCGCGCAGCACATTCGGCTCGTCCATGAAGCCGTAGCCCACCCGGATCGTAAAGAAGCCCTTCCCGAGCTCACGGATTTCCAACCGCTGCTCGTCCGGCACGTGGGGCACGTCTTGGGTGTCGACCTGCATCATCACAACGCGCTCGTGCAATACATGGTAGTGTTTGAGGGCATGCAGCAATGCAACTGGGACCCGGTTCAAATCGCGGGACATAAAGATGGCCGTTCCCGGAACACGGCCCGGTTTCTCAGGCGTGAGCCTCTCGACGAAGTCGCGCAGCGGCAGCGCATCGCGGGCGCGCAGCTCGGCCAGCAACCGACGGCCCCGCCACCACGTCAACATTACGGTAAAGAGCACGCCGCCGATGGTTAGAGGAAACCAACCGCCCTCGTCGATTTTCAGCAAGTTAGCCCCAAAAAACGAGAGATCGACGGCCAGGAACAGCGCGAATACCGGTGCGAGCTGCCACAAGGGCCAATTCGCGGCTAGCCAAAAAAAGGTGAACGCGAGCAGCGTATCAACCGTCATGGTGCCGGTTACTGCAACGCCATAGGCCCCGCCGAGCGCGTCCGAGGAGCGAAAACCGAGCACCGTCACGACTACCGCCACCAACAATAACCAGTTCATCCCAGGCACATAGACTTGCCCGATCGTCTGTTCTGAGGTGTGCCGGACATGCATCCGCGGCAAATAGCCCAGCTGCACCGCCTGACGGGTCAGCGAAAAGGCGCCGGAGATTACCGCTTGCGAGGCGATTACCGTCGCAATCGAAGCGAGCCCAACTAGGGGATAGACGGCCCAGTCCGGGGCAAGACGGAAGAACGGGTTCTCGATCGCTGCCGGATTGGCGAGGAGCAGTGCCCCTTGCCCGAAATAATTCAACAGCAAGGCGGGAAAGACAAAGCGCAACCAGCCTCGCCGAATAGGCCCCGGGCCGAAATGTCCCATATCGGCATAAAGTGCCTCCGCTCCGGTCACCGCCAGAACAACCGACCCGAGCAACACAAAGCTTTGCCAGGGATCGGCCACGATCAGACTAATCGCGTAAACCGGGTTTAGAGCCTTGAGAATGGTCGGATTCCGTGTGATCTCGGCGAGGCCGACGAGCCCGATCGTGCTGAACCAAAGGATGATTATCGGGCCGAAAAACCCACCGACGCGGCCCGTCCCGTGGCGCTGCAACACAAACAGGACGATTAACACAGCGAGCGTCAGCGGTATTACGTACGGTTCAAGCGCAGGTGTCGCGACTTTGAGCCCTTCAACTGCGCTCAGCACCGAAATCGAAGGCGTCAGCACGCCATCGCCGAAGAATAGCGCCAAACCAAAGAGCCCGGCTCCGAGTATCCACCGCGACCGCCGAGGGCCGGCCGCGCGAAGGGCAAGGACAGTCAGGGCGAGAATGCCACCCTCGCCCCGATTGTCGGCGCGCATCAAGACAATCACGTATTTCAGCGTGACCACGAGTGTCAGAGCCCAGGCGATCATCGAGAGAACGCCGAAAACTCTCGGCTCGTTTACGCTGGCACCGTGAGTGAAACACTGCCTGATGGCGTATAGAGGCGACGTGCCGATATCGCCGTAGACGACGCCGAGCGCGGCGAGCGTCAGGTTCGAACCGGCGCTCGGTTGAAATACGCTCCGTCGGGCCGGCGTTTCGAGATGCAATGGATAAGTCCGGTCTGCCGGCACAGCGCAACTCCGCGCCGCCATTCCACATTAGCCGCGTTAAGATGCGATGTGGATCGGCGCTGTCCGATATCAACAATCGCTAAAGATTTTGGTTCGCGGCGTAAAGGTCGTGAGAGGGCGGCTTTCCGCCGCGCTATCGTCTGCTCAGGCGCGCTGTTCCGGGGGGAGCTGCAGGCGGTAGCCGACGCCGAGCTCGGTGAGGATGTGGGTCGGGCGGGTCGGGTCGGGTTCGAGCTTTTGCCGCAACCCGCGGATGAACACCCGCAAATATTGCACCTCTTCGGATTGCGCCGGGCCCCACACCTCGCGCAGCAGATGGCGGTGGGTCAGCACCTTGCCGGCATGCATGACGAGGTGGCGCAACAGGTCGAACTCCTTCGGGGACAGCTTTACCTCCTGGCCGCTGCGCAAGACGTGGCGGCGGACGAGATCGACCATCAGGTCGCCCGAGACAAAAACCGGTAATTCCCCCTGCGCCTGAAAGGCATGACGCAGCGCGGCGCGCATTCGCGCCATCAGCTCCGCCATGCCGAAGGGCTTGCTGACGTAATCGTCGGCGCCGAGGTCGAGCGCCTCGACCTTTGACCGCTCGTCGTGCCGTGCCGAAAGCACGACGATCGGCACCGCCGATGTGTTGCGGATCTCGGCGATCAACTCGAGACCGCTCCGGTCGGGAAGACCGAGATCGAGAACCATGAGATCGGGCTTCTCGGCTGCTAGGAGACGCATCGCTCCCGCCGCATCCTCGGCTTCGACGACGCGATAATCGGAAGCGACCAGGCTGGTGCGCAGAAAGCGCCGGATCGGCGGCTCGTCATCGACGACGAGGACGGTATAGGCATTAACCATGCGCCAATTCCGGCTCCCGCTTCGCTCGAAGCTCGGGCACGACCGGCATGCGGATCGTCAACACCGCGCCCGTGCGATCGCGCCGGTTGCGCGCGACGATCCATCCTCCCAGCGCTTCGACAAAACCGCGGCAGATTGCGAGGCCCAAACCGGTGCCGGCACGCCGGCGGTCCTGGGCCTGGACACGATAGAATTTATCGAAGATGCGCTCGAAATCGGGGGGCGGTATTCCGGGCCCCTCGTCGACTACCTCGATCTCGACGAGCTCCCCGTCGCGCTTCGCACGGACATCGATGCGGCTTCCGGCCGGGGAATATTTCGCGGCATTGTCGAGCAAATTGAACAATACCTGCTCGAACAGCACCGCGTCCACGCGCAGCATCGGCAAGCCCGGTTCGATATCGAGTTCGACCCGGTGCCCGGCCACGACATTCCCGGCCCGCTGCAACGCCGAGCCGACAATTTCGGCAACATCGATCAATTCCTGCTTCAATTCGATCGCGCCGGATTCGAGACGCGTCATGTCGAGGAGATTGGAGACGAACCGGTTCAAGCGTTCGGCTTCTTCCTGTAAAGTGCCGAGCAGCTCTTCGCGTTCGGCCTCGCCGTATTTCTCCGGAAAACTGCGCAAGCTCGAGACGGTGCCGATGATCGAGGCGAGCGGCGTCCGCAAATCGTGCGAGATTGAGGTCAGGAGCGCAGCCCGCAGCCGCTCGGTCTCAGCCAGCACACGGGCCTCGCCGAGCCCCCTGGCGAGCGAAATGCGCTCGATCGCCACCGCCGCTTGGTCGCACAGCGCGTCGAGCAGCCGCCGCTCATCAGGCGTCAGCAACGGCCCGCCCGTCTCACGGTCGATCCCGATCACGCCGACCGGGCCGCTGCCGGTGCGCAGCGGCAAGAACAAACGCTTGGCGCCGGGTAAGGTGTCGGCGCCGCGCCCGGCCGCCCGATTGTGCTCCCAGGTCCAGCGCGCCGCTGCCATATCGGTGCCGTCGAGCTGGTCCTCCGGCGGGTAGGCTGACGCAACCTCGAGCCCCTCGCCGTCCTTCGCCGGCATCAACAGAACCGTGCGAACATTCAGCATCAATGAAATCTGATAGGCGGTCGCCCACAGTAAACCGTCGAGCGCGCCAATTCCGGCGACCTTGCGGCTGAAGACATAGAGCTCGGCCGTCGTCTTCGCCCGCAATCGCGCGGTCACAACCTGCCGCCGCGTCGCCGCGGTCATGTTGCTAACGATGATCGCCACGGTCAGAAAGAAGAAAAGTGCGACGACGTTAGCGGGATCCGCGACTGTTAAAGTGTAACGCGGTTCCAGGAAGAAAAAGTTGTAAGTGAGAACGCTCAGGATGCTGGCGAAAAGCGACGGCAATAGGCCCCAGGCAATGGCCGAAGCAAGCACCGCCGTAAGAAATGCGAGCGCAACGCTGTGGACGTCGATGACCCGCGTGAGCAATTCGCCGATACCGAGGGCGATCGTGACCGCAACGGCGCTCCCGAGATAGGGCTCAATTCGGACCGGCTCCACTTTGGGACGGGTTTGGACGGCCTTAGGTGGAACCGGATCGCTGTCGTCGGCGGAGATGACGTGAACACTGATCTGGCCCGTTTTGCGTACGAGCTGATGGACGACAGAGCCGTGGATCATCTCAAACCATCGCGAGCGATCGGATTTTCCGATGACGATCTGAGTGATGTTGTTCGCCGTCGCGTAGGCGAGGACCTCCTCGGCAATGTTGCGGCCCGGGATCGTAATTGTCGAAGCGCCGAGCCGCTCGGCGAGACGTAGGAAGTCGGCGACGCGGTCGCGCTCGACATCCTTGAGACGCTGCGTCCGGGCCGTCTCGACATAGATCGCGGTCCAGGGAGCTCGCAGGTGATCTGCCGCTCGCCGCGCAAAGCGGATCAATCCCGCAGTGCTCGGAGCTTCGCTGACGCAGACGAGCACCCGCTCTCCCGCCGCCCAGGGACCGGAAATCGCATGCGCCCGCATATGCGACAGCAGTTGCTCGTCGACCCGCTGCGCGGTGCGGCGCAGCGCCAGCTCGCGCAATGCTGTCAGGTTGCCGGCCGAGAAGTAGTGGCGTACCGCCCGTTCCGCCTGCTCGGGCACGTAGACTTTACCCTCGCGCAGGCGCTTGATCAGGTCCTCAGGGGAGAGATCGATGACCTCGATGTCGTCCGCCTGGTCGAGGATGCTGTCGGGCACCGTCTCGCGCACGCGGATCCGGGTGATCTTGGCGACGACGTCGTTCAGGCTCTCGACATGCTGGATATTGAGTGTCGCAAAGACGTCGATGCCGGCGGCTATGATCTCCTCGACATCGAGATAGCGCTTGGGATGCCGGCTGCCGGGGGCGTTGGTGTGGGCGAGCTCATCGACCAGAACCAGTTGAGGGCGCCGTTTGAGGATCGCGTCGAGATCCATCTCGGCCAGGAGGTGGCCCTTGTATTCGACCTGCTGCCGGCGGATGACCTCGAGGCCTTCGAGGAGAGCCTCGGTCTCCCGCCTGCCATGCGTCTCGACCACGCCGACGACCACCTCAACCCCGTCGCGCCGCCTGGCCCGCGCCGACAGCAGCATCTCGTATGTCTTGCCGACCCCTGGCGCGGCGCCGAGAAAAATCTTCAGCCGCCCGCGGCCTTCTTGCTTCGCCGCGGCGAGCAATGCTTCGGGTAACGGTCTTCCCTCACGCTCCGCCATGTTCTCAGCCTAACCCAATTTAGTTCCTCGTCCCCGCGAAAGAATTGATGCACAGGCTGCATGACCATGGTGCGTCCTTCGAGACGCGCCCCTTGGGCGCTCCTCAGAATGACGCAAGTTGCTGATAGCATTGAGGACAGAGCGGCCTTCGAAGGACGCAGCCCCTGCAGGGGCGACGGCGAAGTCCGCCCTCAGTGCAGCTGATCTAGTGTTCAGAATCGGACCGGACAATTCAGCGAGTCGTCATGGCCGGGCTCGTCCCGGCCATCCACGAACTGCGGCATACGCCTTTCCGCTCGCGTGGATGCCCGGATCAAGATGGTATGGGGCGGGCGGCGAGGGAATGGCACCATCGTCGCTGGAAAGAAGCGATGGAGCACGCCAATGCCGCAGCCCAATGACTTGAGCCGGTCCCTCACCGCCCTTGACCAGGATAGCACGCTGATCGCCGTTATCGAGATGAGCCAGGCGAGCTGGCTGGTCGGCGCGATTGTTCCGGGCATCGAACGCCATCCTCTGAAGAAGCTTGCACCAGACGCCGAAGAGCTGTTGCGGCTGCTGCAGCGTTGGCGCGACGAGGCGACCAAGGCGGGCCGCTCGGTAAAGCGCATCGCGGTCGCCTTCGAGGCCGGTCGGGATGGCTTCTGGCTGGCCCGCTGGCTGCGGACGCGCGGCATCGAGGCCCATGTCATCCATGCCTCCAGCGTCGCGGTCTCGCGCGAGCATCGGCGCGCCAAGACCGATCGCCTGGATGTCGAGCTGCTGAAGCGCGCCTTCCTCGGCTGGCTGCGGGGCGAGCGCGATCATTGCAAGATGGCCGCGATCCCCACGCTCGAGCTGGAGGATGCGCGGCGGCCGAGCCGCGAGCGGGAGACGCTGGTGGGTGAACGCACTCGCATCATCAACCGCATGAAGAGCACTTTGGCACGCCTCGGCATCCGCAATTTCAGGCCGAATTTGCGCAAGGCCCGAGAACGGTTGGCGGCGCTGCGCACGCCAGAGGGCGTAGCTGTCCCGGCCAATACCTTGGCCGAGCTGCAGCGCGACATGGCGCGTCTGCAACTGGTGAAAGAACACATCAAAGAGATCGAGCAGACACGGCTGACGCGTCTCGCCCAGCCGCCGGCGGATGCACCCCATGCGATGCTCATCCTGCTGGCGCGCGTCGTCGGTGTCGGCATCGAGACCGCTGAGATGCTGGTGCACGAGGTGTTTGTGCGCAATCTGCGCGACCGCCGAGCGGTGGCACGGTATGCCGGTCTCACTGGCGCCCCCGACGAGAGCGGCGCCAGAAGGCGCGAGAAGGGGCTCGCCCGGGCCGGCAATGCACGGGTGCGCCGCGGCATGCTGCAACTGGCATGGCGTTTTCTGATGTTCCAGAAAGACAGCGCCCTGGCACAGTGGTTTCAGGCGCGCACGGCCGATCGCCGGCCCGGCACCCGCAAGACGATGATCGTCGCCCCCTGCCTGCGCAGGGGCAAGCTCTGGCGCGCAAGCTGCTCATCGCCCTGTGGCGCCTGATGACCACCGGCGAGGTTCCGCAGGGCGTTGTGCTGCGAGCAGCGGCGTGATGGCCGGTCTGCCGACAAGCACGAAACCGGGTTTCGGCGGTCTGTCATCGATCGCGGACCGCCGTTGACGAACCGAGGTGGTGGTGAGCCGACTGCGGACATGGCCTTCGTGCCGCGATCAAGAATGGACCCGCCGCCCCGGAGCTTCGCCGCCGATGCGCATGACTGCATCATGGTCCGATCTCTCGGATCGACCGAATACAAGTTTGTGGCGCGATCGATCGTGCCAGTGGCGGGCTCCCCTCGGATTATCGTCGTTGACAAATCTCGGTCACCGCAAGGCCTGTGGATATGTGGACGATCGGCTTCGCCGACCGGCTCCGCTTCCCCCGCTTCCCGAGCAAGCTCGAAAACCGGGGAAATGCTCGCTTTCGCCCACATACCCACAGGCCCCACAGCCAATGAGGGAATCGATCTCAATGGGAAACATCAGATGCGGCTTCGGCGATGGCCCAAAACGCATCCACGTCAAATCACTTGATACCAAAAGCCCCATACAAGTCCGGGCACGACGAACAGGTTGTCATTGTGCACCGTCTGAATGAATCTGAGCACTAGCAGGGTGCTGAAAAGGGTGGCGAAATTTGCGCATTGTGATCCCTTGGTGTGGGGCAAGGGGGTGATGATGCGCGGCGACGATGCGATTTGCGGTAGCCTTTTCAGCTGACATAGACCTCGAGAAGCGGATCCGGGCGGATCACCCGCTGCGGGTGATTCGCGTAATTACCAATGCGGCGCTGAAATCGGTGTCGGGCGAGTTTCAGAAGCTCTATTCGCCGCTCGGCCGCGAGTCGATCGCGCCGGAGCGGCTGCTGCGCGCGTTGCTGCTGCAAGCGTTCTATTCGATCCGCTCGGAGCGGCAACTGGTCGAGCGGTCTCGGCAGCGAGCCGACGATGCCGCCCGCGCGCTGCTGGCGGCCTTCGCAGCGCGGCACTGGGGCGTCAGACCCGCTGAGTGCCGCGCCCAGGGCGGGCAGATCGCGCACCTCCCGAGTCGTCGCGCCGTTAGTTACCTCATCTGGTCCGAGTTCGGTTAAAGTGAGAAACTGTAGACCAAATCGGCGCTGCCATTGGAGTGAGGCTTGCACGCAGTCCTGACGCCAGTAAGGCGGGGGCGCTCAGGATTTGGTGATTTGCACCTTGCCCGCGTCGCGAGCCTTCGTTTCCTTCTTTTTCTGTTTCGGCTTTTTGGCTTCCCAACTCGACTTCTTTTGCTCCTTGTTGGCCATAAGGACCTCCCTCGCTTCAGTTCTGGCTTATCCACCTCTTGGCGACGACCGAATCATCGAGCGGGCGGGCGATCTTGTCGAGGCACGCGCTCAGTTCGGGGCTCGGCCAAACCGGCCCGGCCGCTTCTTCATAGGCCCGACAAGCCTGCAGCACACCAAGATCGTCATAAAGCGGGCCAGTCATCATCAGCCCGATCGGCAGCCCGTCGGCAAAACCGCAGGGGATCGAGCAGGATGGGTTTTTGGTCAGGTTGAAGACGTAGGTATACGTCACCCAGCTCCACGCATTGCCCGGGTTGGGCAAGTCGTCGGGGCGCGGGTCGGCGTAGGCCGCCGGGATCGGCATGGTCGGCGACAGCAGCAGATCGTAACGATCGAAGAACAGCCGCAGCCTCTGGCCCAACGCCACGCGCTGCGCGACCGCCTCGACATATTGCTCCTGGGCCACGGCCTCACCGCGCCGGCACATTTCGACGAGGCCCGGGTCCATCAGCGCCACGGCTTTAGGCCTCTGCGCCCGCAGCAATGCCCAGAAGCCGCCGAGCGCGAGCGTCTGGAAAATCGGCATCGGCGATTCCGAAAACGGGTCCGCCTCTTCTACGACGGCACCCAATTCTGCAAAGATTTGGGCAGTCCGCTCGACCGCCGCGCGCACCGCCGGCGCAGGCTCGGCGTAGCCGAGGGTCGGCGACAGCGCGACGCGCTTTCCTTTCATCGAGCCGTCGCGGACGCGGTCGCGATAGGCGATCCCGTCATCGGGCAGGCTGTGCCAGTCGCGCGAGTTCGGGCCCCTTCATTGCGTCGAGCATCAGCGCCGCATCGTCCACGGTGCGCGTCATAGGGCCGACATGCGCGACGTCGCCAAACGCCGAAGGCGGATACGCCGCCACCCGTCCGAAAGTGGGCTTATGACCGACGATGCCGCAGAATGCGGCCGGGATACGGATCGAGCCGCCGGCGTCGGTGCCGACCGCAAGAGGACCGATGCCGGCCAGCACCGCGGCGGCGCTGCCCCCGCTGCTGCCGCCGGGGGTCCGCTCCAGGTTCCACGGGTTGCGGGTGATGCCGCTGAGCGGCGAGTTGGTCACCCCTTTCCAGCCGAATTCGGGGGTCGTCGTTTTGCCGAAGAATACCGCACCGTTGGCCCGCAGCCGGTCCGGCACCGGGGCATCCTCGTTCCAAGCCTGGTCGGGATCGATCGTGCGCGAGCCCAGCAGGCGGGGCCAGCCCCGGGTCAGCAGCGTGTCCTTCAGCGCGACCGGGACACCGTCGAGGAGGCCCTGCGGCTCGCCCTTTAGCCAACGCGCCTCGGACGCCCGAGCCATGGCCAACCCTGTATCGGGATCGTAGAGGACGAAGGCGTTGATCGCGCTTTCGTAAGTCTCGAGCCGGCGCAACGTGTGCTCGATGACCTCGACGGGCGACAGCTGCCTGCTTCGGTAAAGGGCGAGCAGGCGAGTTGCGGGTGTAAAAGCGATATCGCCGGCCATGCGGTGCTCCCCTCAGGTCGTGACCACGACATTCTGCAGCGGCTCGCCGCGGACGAAGCGGTTGATGTTGCCCGCCACCTCGGCCCAGCGCCGCGCCACCATGCCCTCGGTCCAGCCAGAGCAATGCGGCGTCATGATGACGTTCGGCAATTCGTGGAACCGATAACGCGACGGGCGGCGTTGCGGCTCGGTTGCGTCCGGATACCGCCACCACACGTCGAGCGCCGCCCCGCCGATCGTGCGGTCGCGCAGCGCGGCAAAGATCGCGCCCTCGTCGACGACCGCGCCGCGAGCGATGTTCACCAGAAAGGCCGACGGCTTCATCAGCGCCAGCCGGCGCGCGTCGATCAGCCCCTCGGTCTCCGGGCCGAGGGCGGTGCACAGCGCGACGTAGTCGCACTCGGGAAGCATATGGTCGAGCGCGCTCAGCGGGAATACCCGCTCGACCCCGCTCCCCGGCTCACGCCCGCTGCGGTTTGCCGCGATGACCCGGCAGCCGAACGCGGAAGCGCGGCCGGCGACCTCATAGCCGACCCGGCCGAGCCCGACGATGCCGACCGTGCTGCCGAGGATCTCGCCATGCGGCGCCCCGCTCCGCACCCAGCTGGGTTGCCAGGACGAGCGGGTGCGAAAGTCGCCCTCGATTTCCCTGAACCGGTGGCTCCAAACCAGCATGACCATCAGGATGTATTCGGCGATCGCCGCCTCGTGGCCAAAGGCGTTGCAGACCGTGACTCGAGACGGCAAGGCCGCGAGGTCGATCAGCTCGATGCCGGTGGCGACCGATTGCACCAGCTTCACCCGAGGCGCCGGCGGGTATTCGGCGCGCCAGTGATTGGTGACGAGGATGTCCGCGTCGGCTGCGGCCTCGGGCGCCCGCATTAGCTGCTGCGGATCGCCAAGGATCTCGATGTTCAAACCGGGCAGCAAGCGGTCCCTGATGCCGTTTGCGGTGTCGGCCGCAACATTGCCGAGAAACAGCGCTTTCATTTCACGGTGTGCGCGGCGAGGAAATCCTCGCGCACCGTGATGCCGAGGCCGGGCCGGTCGGGGATCTCGATCTCCCCATCCTGCACCGGGAACGACTCCTCGACGAGATCGTGCAGCAGCGGGTTGGCGCCGAGCGAATACTCGACGATAAAACCGGCGGGCGACGCGGCGGCAACGTGCAGCCCGGCGGCGAAGGCCGGAGCGCCGGCCCAAAGATGCGGCGCAAGCTTCAAATTGTGGGCGCTCGCCAGGGCGGAAATCCGCATTGCCTCGGTAATGCCGCCGCAGATCGCGAGATCCGGCTGGAAAATGTCGACCGCGCCGAGGATCGCCAGATCGCGGAAATCGTGCCGGGTGAATTCGCTCTCGCCGGCGGCGATCGGGATATCGGTCGCGGCGCGTACCTGCGCGCACCCCGCCTTGTCGTCGGCGGTCACCGGCTCCTCGAACCAGGCGAGGTTGCAATCTTCGACAAGGCGGCAGAAGCGCTTGGCCTCAGCCACCGAGAAGGTGCCGTGCGCATCGCACATCAACCCGCAATCGGGGCCGAGCGCGGCGCGAGCCGCGGCGACCCGGCGCGCCGAGTGGCGCGGATCGGTGTCGATGACGCCGACCCGCATCTTGACGGCACGAAACCCGCCCGCTTCGACGTACCCCAAGAGTTGCTCGCCGATCCTGTCCGGCCCCGCCCAGCCGCCCGAGGCATAGGCCGGCATCGTTGGCGACCTGCGGCCGCCAAGCAGTCGCCACACCGGGACATTAAGGGATTTGCCGAGAATATCCCACAGCGCGCAATCGATGCCGCTCAAAGCCGAAATCGTAATGCCGCGCCGCCCCAGCACTGGAAAGACCCGTCCTTCCCTCAACGCGTAATGGGCGCGGCTCCCGTTGTAGAGGGTTTCCCACAGTCTGGTGATGTCGCGGGGGTCTTCGCCGACCAGCAGCGGCGCGAACTCCTCGTTGATCATCACGGTCAGCGCCTGGTTGGCCGCCATGCTGCCAACCTGGGATTTGGCCTCGCCCCATCCTGTCAAGCCGCATTCGGTCTCGATGCGCACCAATGTCGCATCAAACGAGATGGTCCGCCCGAAATCGCTGGTGTGCTGTTTCTCGGGCGGGATCGGGATATGCACCCAATACGCGTCGACCGATCGGATCTTCATGGCTGCAATCGTTATCTGTGGCTCGGATTCTTCCGGCAGCTTAGCTCGCCTTTGGCCAATGGGCCATGATCAGATCGCCTCCCTGACCGCGCACGACGCGTCATGCTCTTAGCGTTGGATATACGGGATTTGCACCTCTGCTCCCAATTGCCATCGGATCTGCCCGAAAGTCGCCGTGTCGCGCGAGTAGACGAGACCGGTTGGACAGTTGAGATAAGGCGAGGTCCAGGTGTTGTTCGTGGTGCGTGGCGACATGTCGGAGACACACACCGGCGAGGCTTCGAGGTCGAGGGCTTCGAAGGTGTTGCCAAAGATATACCCCGACCCGAGCGTGATAGCCGTTCCCGCGGTTGCCGAGGCGGCGCCGCGAACGGTGCTGAATTGCAATTGCTCGAAATCCATGCCGGCTCCGCCGCCGGCGGACACGCAGACCGCGTTTATGTCCCAATTGAGGACGTAGTTGAATTGACAGCCCGTCGCGTGTTGGCCGGCGTTGCGATTGTTGACGATCAGATGGTCGAGCTTGCCGGAGTTCTGAGGGTCGGAAAAATCGGCTTTGCCGAACACCAGCGCGGGACCGTCGGTGTCGGCGTTGACGAAAAGCGTCCCCTCCTGGTGAAAGTAGAAGCAATCCGCCGCGCATTCAATGATGAGCGCCGGCCCGCCCACGGCCGTCCCGTCGATCGTCGCGCCGCGCGCGATCAGTTCGAAACCGGTCCCGGCATGGTGCGAGTAGTCTATGACGAGCGGCGCCGTGATCCGATAGGTGCCGCGCGGCACGACCAAGGGGAGATCGGCGGCGAGTGCCGCATCGACGGCGGCCTGCAGCGTTGGGTAGCACTTGGCGTTCACCTCGTCCGCGCCCGCTCCGCAATCCGCTGCCAGCACCGATGTCGAGGCCAGGGCCACGACCGCGCAAAGCATCGCACGAACACCAAGATAAACCATGTGCATCTCCCAATTCGGGACGGCTAGCACCTCCGTGCTCGTTTCGTTCTATACTCTGCGAATTAATTCTAGGTGAATTTACAAGGCTTGTCGCCGAGCCAGCCCGTGATTCTGCTCGGCGCCCCGCTTTGATGCCCTGCCCGGCCGAACAATATGTATTTGATCGGCCTCGGAATATGGACGGGCGGCATGGCGCTGGAGGAATACAGACGCAAACGGGATTTCCGCAAGACGCCGGAGCCGGCGGGCGTCGCGGCCCCTCATGAGAAAACCGGCGCTGGCCTCTCCTTTGTCATCCAGAAGCATGCGGCGCGACGGCTGCACTATGATTTTCGCCTCGAACTCGATGGTGTCCTGAAGAGCTGGGCGGTGCCGAAGGGGCCGAGCCTAGATCCGGGGGAAAAGCGGCTGGCGGTTCATGTCGAAGACCATCCGCTCGATTACGGTGAGTTCGAGGGCGTCATCCCCGAGGGCGAATACGGCGGCGGAACCGTGCTCCTTTGGGATCGAGGCATTTGGGTCCCGCTCAATTCGGACCCGGAGGCGGCGTATCGGAAGGGATCGGTCAAATTCACGCTCAAGGGCGAGAAACTGCACGGCAATTGGGCCTTGGTCCGGATGGGCGGCAAGGCCGCCAACGAGCGTCACGAAAACTGGCTATTGATCAAGGAGCGGGACGAGGAGGCGGTGCCGCAGAGCGGCGACGCCGTCGTCGCCGACAATCCGCTCAGCGTCGCCAGCGGCCGGTCAATGGACGCGATCGCTGCCGATCGCGATTGGGTCTGGCATTCGAACCGGGAAAATAACGAAAAGCCGCCCCAGCAGACCATCGGGGTGAAGACCATCGGGGTGACGACCATTGCGGTGCAAGAGATTCCCGGCGCTCGCAAACGCCGAATGCCCGACAAGTTGCAGCCGCAGCTTGCGACCGTAGCAAGCCAAGCGCCGGACGGGCCCGAATGGCTGCATGAGATCAAGTACGACGGCTACCGGCTCCTCGGCCGCATCGAGGGGGGCAAGGTCCGGCTGATCACTCGCGGCGGTCTCGTTTGGACCGCCAAATTCCCGGCGCTCGCCGCTCGCCTCGGCCAGTTGCCGCTCGACTCGGCCCTGATCGACGGCGAGCTCGTCCATCTGGAGCCGGAAGGCACGACCAGCTTCTCCAGTCTGCAGGACGCGATCTCCGGCGGGAAAACGGATACGCTCAACTTCTTTGCCTTCGATTTGCTCTATCGCGACGGCTGGGACCTGACGGGCGCCGCACTCGAGGACCGCAAGGCCGCGCTCGCCGAGATCATTCCGCCAAACCAGCAGGGCATGCTCCGCTACAGCGATCATCAGATCGGTCGCGGACCGGCGTTTCTCAGCCAAGCATGCAATTTTGCGCTCGAAGGAGTTGTCTCGAAGCGGCGGACCGAGCCCTACCGGCCGGGACGGAGCCGCAGCTGGCTCAAATCCAAATGCCGCAACCGCGAGGAGTTCGTGATGGTCGGCTATACGGACCCCGAAGGTAGCCGGGAGGGCTTTGGGGCGCTGCTCGTGGGCTACTATGACCCGCAGGGGAAGCTGCGTTACGCGGGCCGCGTCGGTACCGGTTTCAATACCGGCCAGTTGATCCAGCTGCACAGACGACTCGAGTCTCTAGCGCGCCCGGACCCGACTGTCGCCTTGCCCAAAGGGGTCTCGCGCAAAGGCGTGCACTGGATCGAGCCGCGCCTGGTCGCCGAAGTCGAATTCGCGACCTGGACTGCGGATGCCATCCTGCGGCAGGCCTCGTTCCAGGGTCTGCGCGAAGACAAGGACGCCAGCGACGTGGTTTATGATCCGAAAACACGAACCGCTGTGGAGCCCGCCGCCAAGCCGAAGAAGGCCCCGGCGCGCCCCAAGCAAGCCCCTTCAAAGAAGGAGGAAACCGCCGAACTGCAACACGCTCGCGACGGAAGCCTCACATTCGAGGGGGTCCGCCTGACCCATCCCGACCGCATCCTCTATCCCGACACGAGCCTCACCAAGCTCGACGTTGCGCGGTATTACGCGGCGGTGAGCGACTGGGCCTTGCCGCAACTGGCGCACCGGCTCCTGACATTGGTGCGCTCGCCGGCTGCGGGCATGAAGACGTTTTATCAAAAGCATATCGGCGACGAAGCGCCCGAGTCGATCAAGCGCTTTAATATCGACGGCCAGGAGGAGCCGGAGATCTATCCTTACATCGTCGATCTCCCTGGCCTCATCGGGCTGGTTCAGATGGGGGTATTGGAGATCCACCCCTGGGGCTCACGCGTGAATAAGCTCGATATGCCGGATCGGATCACGATGGATCTCGACCCCGACGAAGGGCTGCCGTGGCAGCGGGTGACCGAAGCCGCGATCGATATGCGCGACGCGCTCGCCGGGATCGGCCTCAAGAGCTATGCGAAAACCACCGGCGGCAAGGGGTTGCATGTCGTCATTCCACTGACACCGAAGCTCGACTGGGATCAGGTAAAGGCTTTTGCAAAATGGATTGCCGACAGCTTCGTCGCCCAGCGCCCGGAAGCCTTCACCGCAAACATGGCCAAGCGGGCGCGGCACGATCGGATCTACATCGACTATCTACGCAATGGCCGCGGCGCGACCGCCGTCGGCGCCTATACGCCGCGGGGGCGGCCGGGCGCCCCGGTCTCGACCCCGGTCTCCTGGGAGGAGGTCGAACAGGGCGTCAGGCCGGACGAGTTCACGGTCGAGACTGTGCCGCAGCGGCTCACGACGCTGTCCGCCGCTCCCTGGGCAGAGATCGGCAAAATTCGTCAGACCGTTAGCGCCGCAGTACGTCGGCAGGTCGGCATCTGATCTTAATGATTGCGGCAGCCGGCGCGATGTGGCTTCGTTAAGGTTCGTTTTGAGGAGAGCGTCATGCCACGAGCGAGCTGGAACGGGTTTCTCCGCCTGTCCCTCGTCAGCTGCCCGGTTGCTCTGGTCCCCGCCACGACCGAGGCGAAACGCGTCCGGTTCAATCAGCTCAACAGCGCGACCGGCAACCGCGTGCAGCAGCAGCTCGTCGACTCGCAGACCGGCGAGGTCGTCGACCGCGACCAGATCGTCAAAGGGTACGAGTACGAGCGCGGCCGTTACGTGACGATCGACGACGATGAGCTGAAGGCCTTGCAGATCGAATTCGTCGAAGATCATCGACCTCGAGCGCTTTGTCGACCGCGACGAAGTCGATCCGGTCTATCTCGACACGCCCTATTACGTCTATCCGGATGGCGAGCTCGCCGCCGAGACCTTCCGCGTGATCGGCGAGGCGATGGAGCACAAGAACAAGGTCGGGCTGGGCCGGGTGACGATGTCGGGGCGCGAGCGGCTGGTGCTGGTCGAGCCGCGCGACGGCGGTCTCGTCATGTCGACGATGCGCAGCGCCGACGAAGTCCGCCCGGCAGAGTTCGGGCCTCCGCCCAAGGGTGAGATCGATCCGGACATGGTGGGGATCGCCGAGACGATCATCGACCGCCGCTCCGGCGATTTCGATCCGACGAGCTTCCGTGACCAATATCAGGACGCCTTGCGCGAGCTCGTGGCGCAAAAGACCAAGGGGCAGGGGGTCACGCCGCGAGAGGTGGCCGAGCCGCCCAAGGTCATCAACCTGATGGACGCGCTGAAGCGCAGCCTGGCGCAGGAGGAGAAAGAACCGGCGTCGGCCAAGGAAGCCGCGGCCAAACCGACCCGCGCGCCGGCTGCCGCCGACCGGCGGCAGAGAGCGCTCCTGCTGCCGGTGTCGGGCGGACGCAAAAAGAAAGAAGAGCCTGCTGCGGAGCCCGCCGCCCCTGCTGCGTCCCGGCGCAGAAAGGCCTGAGACAGCGTCATACCGTGGCTAGCACGGGGCGCAAGCCGCTCTACACTCACCTTTATTTCCAGGTCGTCTGCGCGATCCTGATCGGGATCTTGCTGGGCCATTTCTACCCGGCGCTGGCGGTCAAGATGCAGCCGCTCGGCGAGGCCTTCATCAAGGCCATCAAGATGCTGATCGCGCCGATCATCTTCTGCACGGTCGTGCACGGCATCGCCAGCATGAACGACATGAAGAAAGTCGGGCGGGTCGGGCTGAAGGCGATCGTCTATTTCGAGGTGGTCACGACCTTGGCGCTCATCGTCGGGCTCATCATCGTCAATCTCTGGCGGCCCGGCAGCCGGGATGAACGTCGACCCGAGCGCCATCGACACCAAATCGATCCAGAGTTATGCGACGCAAGCCAAGTCGCAGAACACCGTCGACTATCTGCTGCACATCATTCCGGCAACCGTCGTCGGCGCCTTTTCCGAGGGCGAGATCCTCCAGGTCCTGTTCATCTCGATACTGTTCGCTTTCGCGCTCCACATGGCCGGCGAACGCGGCAAGCCGGTTTTGTCGGTGATCGAAAGCGCCGCGCAGGTTTTCTTCGGCATCGTCGGGATCGTCATGCGGGCGGCCCCGCTCGGCGCCTTTGGCGCAATGGCCTTCACGATCGGAAAATACGGCATCGGCTCGCTGGCCTCGCTCGCCGAGCTGATGGCGGCGTTCTACACGACTTGCCTGATCTTTGTTTTCGGCGTGCTGGGGACGATCGCCCGGCTGACCGGGTTCAGCATTCTGCGCTTCATCCGCTACATCAAAGAAGAACTCCTGATCGTGCTCGGCACCTCCTCCTCCGAGGCGGTATTGCCGCGGATGATCGCCAAGATGGAGATTTTGGGGTGTGATGAATCCGTCGTCGGCCTGGTGATCCCGACCGGCTATTCGTTCAATCTCGACGGCACCTGCATCTATTTGACGATGGCGACTTTGTTCCTCGCCCAGGCGACCAACACCGATCTGTCGCTGGCGCAAAAGCTGGGGATTCTCGCGATATTGCTGCTGACCTCGAAGGGCGCGGCGGGCGTCACCGGGAGCGGCTTTATCGTTCTCGCCGCCACCTTGTCGAGCGTCGGCACGATCCCGGTCGCCAGCATCGCGTTGATCCTCGGCATCGACCGCTTCATGTCCGAAGCGCGCGCATTGACCAATCTGGTCGGCAACGGCGTGGCGACGGTCGTGGTCGCCAAGTGGGAAAACGCGCTCGACATGCCGAGACTGCAGCGGCACCTCGCTCGCACCAGCGAGGCTGAAGCAGACGCGCCCGAGAAGGCTTTGGCCTGAGCACGTCATCCCAGAGAACGGCGGCACGGCCTTCGGCCCGGCGAAAGTACTCGCAGTGGACCGTGCCCAGCCGGCCAATGTCGCGAGGCCGCCTCCGCTGCCCGCATCATGCCGGCTGGGCCGCAGTAATAGAGGTGGGTGCCGGACCGGTGTTCGCGCAAAGTCGCAGCGAGATCGAGCCCCTTTGCCGGGTCGCCGCCGTCGTGATGGAACCGCACCCGCCCTTGCGCGGCAAGGATCGCGAGATCGTCGAGGAACGCCGTCTCCTCGGGCGAGCGCGTGCAATAGTGCAGACCGGAAATCGGCGCGGCGGCGGCGCAATTCGCGATCATCGACATGATCGGGGTGATGCCGATGCCGCCGGCGATCAGCAGGTAATGCTCGGCCTCGGCGGCTAGCGGAAAATTGTTGCGCGGCTCCGAGGCGTGGATGACGTCGCCGACCCGGACCCGCTCATGCCACTCGCGAGAACCTTGCCCCTCCGGCTCGCGCAGCACCGCAATGCAATAACGCGCCCGCTCGGCGGGGTCGTTCCATAGCGAGAAATCGCGCACCGGCCCGTCGCACGGCCCTAACCGAGATATGCGCCCCGGCGCTGAATGCGGGCAGATCGCGATCTCGTCAAGGTCTACCAGCTCATAGCCGTTGATCCGTTGGGCCAGATAGGTAATCGAGCGGACGCGGAGCAGCATGTCCCGGATGACTCAGCGCGCAACCTCGCCCCAGGCGACATAGCGCCGGCGCGTCTGGCGCTCCCTTCCCTCCTCGACCATACGGTCGGCCTGCGCTTCGACAAGGTCGAGCACCGGGTCGCTGCCGACATCCACGAGGCCGTGCGCGCGGAGCAGAGCCTCGATCTCCTCGCGCGGGCGCCCGCCCATGAAGGGCAACCGGTCGCCGATCGCGGCGTATTCATTGCTGGTCCGGGCATTCTCGTTTTGATGGACCGAAAAGGCGGGATCGAACTGCCCGTCGATGACCACAAGCCGCCCGGCCGGCCGCAGCACGCGGATCCACTCCTCGATCGCTGCCTCGGGATGCGGCAAAGTCCACAGCACATGGCGGCTCACAACGAGGTCGAAGCTGTCCGGTGGGAACGGCAGCTGCTCGGCGTCAGCCTCCTCAAAACGGATCGCAGCACCCTGCTCCGCCGCCTTGCGGCGCGCCTGCACCAGCATCGCGGGGGCAAAGTCGACACCGGTGACGCGGTGCCCGCGGGCCGCCAGCTCGAGGCTCAGAAACCCGGTGCCGCAGCCCGCATCGAGCACGTCGAGCCCGCTCCGCCCGGCCAGCACGAGATCGAAAATGCGGTCCCACGCGGCGCGCTCCGCGGCGGTGCGGATGCTGTGCCCGAAATCCTCGTCGAAATGCGCCGCCCGCCGGCCCCAATGCGCGGCGACCTGCTGTTTCACCGGGTCGGTCTCAACTGCACTCATTGCACTACCTCCGCAATTCTCCCTCTCCGCCCTCGGGGGCGGAGAGGGTCGGGGTGAGGTGGGGGCGGCGCCAAGCCGGGACAACGGCGTCACCCACCTCACCCTCCCGACGCTGTCGCGCCGTGCCCCTCCCTCTCCGCCCTAAGGGCGGAGAGGGGCAAAGGCGAAGACAATGCCCATCACGAAAGTCCCACCACTGAGGCCAATGCCTCCAGCTGCTCCTCATATCGGGCGACCGGGTTGAGGAGGAGGTGGTTGGCGCCGGCGGCGACCAGTTCTTCGAGGCGTTCCCGGACCTGCTCCGGCGTGCCGTGGATGCCCGAGGCGTCGGTCCCTTCGGGGTTGCGGTACACGACCGTGAACCAACGGTGCAATTCGGCGCGGGCGACCTCCGGCCGCTCGTCGACCGATAGAAAGACCCGCTTCGAGATCGGGAAGGCCGCCGGATCGCGCCCTGCCCTCTCCAACGCCTCGCGCAACATCGGCACGGATCGGACAAAAGCGGCATTGCTCGACCCGCCCGAGCCCATCCAGCCATCGGCGATCGCCGCGGTACGGCGCAGCGCATCCGGGTGCCCGACACCCATCCAGATCGGCGGGTGCGGTTTCTGCACCGGCTTTGGCGCCATCGTGCCGCCGCGCGAGCCGAAAGATGCGGCCCCGGATAGTCGACCCGCTGCTCGGTCCACAGCGCCTTGATGAGCTCTACTCCCTCGCGGAAGCGCCGCACCCGGCCCTCCGTCGGGGTCTGGAACTGCTCGTAATGATGATCCCGGCCGAGCCCCAAGCCGAGGATGGCGCGGCCGTTGCTGACGTAATCGAGGCTGGCCCATTGGTGCGCGACATGGATCGGGTTGTGCACCGGCAATACGACGACCGACGCGCCGAGCCGGATCGTCGTCGTGACCGCCGCGGCATAGGTCAGCACCACCACCGGGTCGAAGCAGAACACGTGGTCGAGGGTGTTTTCGGTCACCCACAAATCGCGGAACCCGAGGGCTTCGGCGCGCTGCGCGACCCGTCGCACCGCCTCCATGTCGATCGGCTCGGGCGAGCGGTGCGGCAGCGCCACGCCCAACGCGATCTTGTCCTTCAGAGCCATGCAGCGCGCCCTCTCTCCGATTACGCGGGCTGAACCTTCTCGATCAGTTCGATCTGGGCCCCGTCGGGGGCTTCGAGGAAGCAGACGCGGCGGCCGTTGTTCGGCGGCAACTCCTCGAGGACGCGCACCCCGTTCTCCCGCAGCTTCGCCATCGCCCCGGAATAATCGTCGGTATCGAGGGCGATGTGCTCGATGCCGTAATGCTGCTCGTGGTTTTGCGTCGAGATCAGGGTCGTGATGTTGAGCGTCAGCCCATGCAGGTTCACGCCGATGGCCGCGGCCGGGGATCTCGGCCACATAGGTCGGCGCCGAGATTGTCGATGTAGAACTGCATCGTCTGCTTGGGATCCTTGGTCTTGACATGCACGTGCTGGATCGCAAAGGACATCGTGGTTCTCCTCGTCATCTCGCCGGATCGCGGCCCCGCACGATATCGCGGTCGGGCCCCGGCGGCGAGCCCGTTCCTCGGCGGCGTTAGCTGTTCTCGCTGTTAAATGCAGCCGAAAAACAGCGAAGTTACCCGCCTCTGCCGCGGCACTCCTCGGCTTTCGCCGACTGAGGCACGATAATAACAGCGAGAAAGCCGGCTGATATTCGCTGAGACTGGCTGATAACGGGCCCGCTTCGTCCGGGTGTTTCTGCGCGTCAATGGCATTCGATCAATTTGTGTCTGTTCGGACGAGCCCCCAAAGTACCACGCAATTATGGCTATTTCCGCATCGAAGCCGACCCGCATTCAACTTCCCTGGCCAGATCCTCCGACCCTCCTCCTGCTAGTGATACAAATCGTAGCTTGGTACCCGGTTCCGATGACGGCTCTCAACCCCTTGTGGACATTCGCACAAGGTTCTGCACCGGCTAACCGATTGATCGAACGAGCTTCGGCTAGCGGCGCAAATTCTTGACCTTCACAAACACGCTTATTTCGTCATGGCCCGGCGAATGATTTCTGCTCGTGCCTGGTCACGCTGTGAGAGCAGTCGCTGTACCAATTCTTCGGGCCAAGCTGTCTCGGCAACTATTAGGCATGCGTCAAAGGCAGCAACCGCCTCCCGCAGCCGCGCGGTGCCGCTCTGGCGCTCGCCGAGCGCTGAGAGCGCATTACCGAGGTTGTTCTCGGCTAGGGCCCAATCGAGCGGGACCCGCTCGCGCGTCCATACCTCGAGCGCCGCGCGGTAGGCGGCGACCGCCTCTTGTAATAACGTGGTGCCGCTGTCGCGCTCGCCAAGCATCGAGAGCGCACTGCCGAGGTTGTTCTGGGTCGCCGCCCATTGCAGCGGGACCCGCTCGCGCGTCCATTCCTCAAGTGCCGCGTGGTGGGCGGCGACCGCCTGTTGCAACCGCCTGGTGCCGCTCTCGCGCTCGCCAAGCATCGAGAGCGCACTGCCAAGGTTGCTCTGGGTCGCCGCCCATTGCAGCGGCGCCCGCTCGCGCGTCCATTCCTCAAGCGCCCAGCGATACGCGTTGACTGCCTCTCGCAGCCGCGCGGTGCCGCTCTCGCGCTCGCCCAGCCTCATGAGCGCGCCGCCGAGGTTGTTCTGGGTTAGGGCCCAATAGAGCGGCACCCGTTCGCGCGTTCTTTCTTCGAGTGCCGCGCGGCACGCGGCAACCGCCTCTCGCAGCCGCGCGGTGCCGCTCTCGCGCTCGCCGAGCCTCGTGAGCGTATTACCGAGGTTGTTTTGAGCTAGGGCCCATTGCAGCGGCACGCGCTCGCGCGTCCATACTTCAAGTGCCGCGCGGTACGCGGCAACGCCTTGTTGCAACAGCCTAGTGTCGCCCTCCCGCTCGCCGAGCATTGAGAGCGCATTACCGAGGTTGTTCTGGGTTAGAGCCCAGTCGAGCGGCACCCGCTCGCGCGTCCTTTCCTCGAGTACCAAGCGGTACGCGGCAACCGCCTCTCGCAACCGCGCGTTGCCGCTCTCGCGCTCTCCCAACTTCGTGAGCACGACGCCGAGGTTGCTCTGGGCCAGAGCCCAATCGAGCGGCACCCGCTCGCGCGTCCATACCTCAAGTGCCGCGCGGTACGCGGTAACCGCCTCTTGCAACAGCCTGGTGTCGCTCGCCCGCTCGCCTAGCACCGAGAGCGCAGTACCGAGACTGTTCTGGGTCGACGCCCAATGGAGCGGCAACCGCTCGCGCGGACCCAAAATCAGAAGAGCGCGCGAAAGTTCTATGGAAATTCGCAGCGCAGCATTGTCGCCGAATTCCTCGCCTTGCTGGTAAAGCGCACGCGCTTGCTGGAAAAGATACTCACCGCGTGTGAGGTCATAACCTGCCGGCACGCGTCCTGCGGCAGCTCCGAAATGGGCCGCGGCGTCGCTGTAATGCAGGCGCGTCCGGGCAAGATCGCCGCGACGGGCGCAGGTAAAAGCAGCCTGTAAGGCGCGGTTTTCGAGGTCGCGGTCCTGAGCCGCCAGCGCCTGCGCGAGCAGCGTGTCAGCACGATCCAGATCGAACCCGTCCAAGGCCTCCCGGAGTTCGGCTTTCAAGCGCGCCGTTTCGACATCGTCACCAAACTCTGTCCCGGCTTGGGCGACCAGAGCCTTGTAACGTTCTGCAATTTCGAAAACCCGACCGGGGATCGCCTCTACCTCAATCTCGGCCTCGCCAATGATGCGGAAAAACCCGAGAACCTGTTTTTGGCTGGCTTCGAGTTGACGCCCAAGATCGGCGATGGTCGCCTGCTGAGCCGCGTTAAGTCGTTCCAGAGGATCTGTTGCAGCCTTGAGGATCGCCGGCAATTCCTCCGGCATGATCCCGACGATATCCCGACCGGCCGCCCGCCCGCCGCGATCTGCTGAGATGGTGCGTGATCCCCACACTGCAGTCTAACGTCGTCCCTTTGTCTTCGGGGGTGTGCCGACGCTGATGTCGCGGCCCGCCGCCATGCTGCCGCGGTCCGCCTTAATGACCGTATGCGGGTTGGACTTCTTGCCCGGCGTCTCACGCAGAAACTTGAAAACCGCCCATGCCGCGCCGACGACGACGGTGACTTCGCCGCCGATGAAAGCCAGCGTCTTCTGGTTCGTCGGATCGGCTACCCAAAGCCACATAGCCCTCGCCCCGCTCGCGTTAGATGCTACATAGCCTCACCCTGTTACGCTAGTTCGATGTTCGTTTTGATTTTCACTCCCCGAATGACTGCTTACCACCCCGAGCCGACCTCGGTGGAGGTGCCAAGGTCACATTCTATTCATTAAGTCGTGGTGATTGACCCAAAATTGGCGCTTGCGGGGCTGACTGGGTTGGTTAAGAGTTGGGTGCGGCCGACAAGTTGGGAAGTGCCGGCTACCATCGAGGGGGAGCTGAATGGCCAATCGCCGTGCGTGGGGATCGCGTCTTCTTCTGGCGAGCTGGCTCGTGGCTGCGGGCATTTGGCTCGCCGGCGAGGCCCGGGCGCAGGTCATCGACGAAGCGCGGCAGGCGGGGCGGTCGGCCCAGTCGTTCCCGGCGGCTGACGAGGATTATTTCCGGGGGATGGATGGCGGCATTGCCCTCACCCCGGACGAGGTCAAGGGGCGCAACATGTGGATCGTCTGGACCGGCGGCGACGACCGGCTGTGGGACGATCTGACCAACCTGACGTTCGGAAATTTCGATCTGCTGAAAATCCTGTCCTCATACCCCGGGCTGAAATACAGCCGGGACAACCGGTGGAATTATTTCGGTCTGGTCAACGAGCCGTGTTTTACGAAGCCCACCGGACCGAACCCGCAGCGCTATGGCCTGTGGCTCGATATGCGCGCCCCCAATTGCCCCGCCGATCCCTTTGCCAATCCGGAAAAATACCCCGGTGTCGCGATCGGCGCGCGCGGCAAGAACATCCCCGCCGGATCCTATTACGGAGAGCCGACCGGGATTGTCGGGTTGCGGCTGTTCCCGAACCCGGATTTCGACGAGGCCGCCGCGAAGGCCTGGGACCCCGAGCGCTATTACAAGGACCCCGACTATTACCTGTCGAAGGAGCTGGTGCGTCCATACCGTGTCGGGGTGGCCTGCGGATTTTGTCACGTCAGTCCCAACCCCGAAAAGCCGCCGGCGAACCCCGAGGCGCCGCAGTGGGAGAATTTGAGCTCGATAGTCGGCGCCCAGTATTTCTGGGTTGACCGGATTTTCGCATGGAACGCCGACCCCTCGACCTTTTTCTTTCAGTTCCTGCACACCGCGCGGCCCGGTTCGCTCGATACCTCTCTGGTATCGAGCGACAACATCAACAACCCGCGCACGATGAATGCGATCTACAATGTCTGGCCGCGGCTGGAGGCGGCCAGACGCTGGGGACAGGAGACGCTCCGGTCCGACAATTTCGCCAACAAGCAATTCAACGATTTTGTCAATCAAGGCCCGCTGACACAGTTCTATGAGCCGCCAAACACGGTGTGGACCCCGCACGTGCTGAAAGACGGCGCCGACTCGGTCGGGGTGCTCGGAGCCCTCAACCGGGTGTATCTCAACATTGGCCTCTTCAGCGAGGAATGGCTGCGCCATTTCAATCCGATCCTCGGCGGGAAACCGGTCACCCCGATCGCAGTCACGACGGCGCGGGCGAACTCGACCTATTGGGACGCGACGGAATTGCAGACCCCCGATATGGCGCTGTTCCTCGTCAAGGCGTCTTATCCGCATAAACTGCTCAATGCGCCGGGGGGCGGCGCCTACCTCAATGACCCGCCGGAGGCGGTCCAGCAGGGCAAACTCGTCTTTGCCGACAATTGCGCGGCGTGTCATTCGAGCAAGGCGCCGTCAATGCCGGCCGGCGCCAACCCGGGGCTCTGCATCGGTCCCGGCTATCTGGAATGCTGGAACCGGTATTGGGAATGGACCCACACCGATAATTTCCGTGGGCCCATGCGGCAGATCGTCAACAGCCCCGATTTCCTGGACGGCAACTATCTGTCCAATGACATGCGCGTGCCGGTCACGTTGCTGCAGACCAATGCCTGCGCTCCGCTCGCGACAAATGCGATCGCCGGCAATGTGTGGGACAATTTTTCTTCGGGTTCGTACAAGGAATTGCCGTCGATCGGTTCCATCACCGTCTACAACCCGTTAACCGGAGCGCCGCAGCAGTATCAGATGCCGGCGGGCGGGCGCGGATATACGCGGGTGCCGTCGCTCATCAGTGTCTGGGCGACGGCGCCTTTCCTCCTCAACAACAGCCTCGGCCACTTTAACCAGAGCCCGTCGGTGGAAGCCCGGATGGCTTCCTTCGACAATTCGATCACGAAGATGCTGTGGCCGGAGAAGCGGGAGAAGGACGCTGTCTTTGGCGACAAAATCCCCGGCATCATAGACAGGACAACTGTCACGAGTTGGCTCCGGGTCCCGACCGGCTTTCTGCCGGACGTACTCAAGGACACGCAGGACGTGCTGCAACTGATCGCGCCAAAGCTCTTCGATCAGGGCGGGCTCGAAATCGGGCCGATCCCGGCCGGAACGCCGATCGATCTGCTGGCCAATTTCGATCCGCTGCCACAATCGACATCGAGCTTGCACGAGCGCCTGGCGCACGACAAGGCGGTGGTGAAAGTGGTGGTGCAGCTGGTTCATGACCTGAAAGCGCTGCCGCAGGACGCCTCGGACGAGGAGGCCCGCAAGGTTTTCGCGAATGTCGGGGAGCAGCTTTTTGCGCTCAGCAAATGCCCAGACTACGTCGTCAACCGCGGCCATTACTTCGGCACTCAGCTCGGCGATGCCGACAAGAAGGCGCTGATCGCGTTCCTGAAAACATTCTGATCTCCCTCTGCGCCCCTAGGGCGGAGAGGGCAAAGGTTCGGGGCACGTTGAGAGGTAATCAATGAGCAACGGCGGCCCGTTCGATTACATTGTCGTTGGCTCCGGAGCCGGAGGCGGAACGCTTGCCGCGCGGCTGGCCGAGGGCGGGCGCTCGGTGCTTCTGCTCGAGGCGGGGGGCGATCCGCGGCTGCTCTCGGGCACCAATGACGATCAGCCCGGCATCAACCGCCTGCCCGACGATTACGACGTGCCGTCGTTCCACGGCTTTGCGAGCGAGAACGACGCGATGCGGTGGGACTTTTTTGTCCGGCATTATGCTTCGGACGAAATGCAGCAGAAGGACCCGAAGTACCGCAAGGAGTATCGGGGCTCCCCAGTGGACGGCGTGCTCTATCCGCGCGCCGGGACCCTGGGCGGTTGCACGGCGCACAATGCGATGATCCTGGTTTATCCGCACAACGCGGATTGGGACGGGATCGCCCGGCTGACGGGCGACCAGTCATGGAGCGCCGACAATATGCGGCGGTACTTCATGCGATTGGAGAACTGTCAGTACCGGCCGCTCGAGCGCGCGCTGGCGGCCGCCGGCCCGAACCCGTCGCGCCACGGTTGGCATGGCTGGCTGCAGTCGGAGATCGCGATCCCGAAGGCGGCGGTGCGCGATTTCGGACTGGTACAGGTATTGCTCGAGTTCGGCGCACGATGCGTTCGACGATATCGGGCAGCCGATCGAACGCCTTCTCGATTTGGTGGAGGCCAAGGCCGATCCAAATGACTGGAGGCTCGTGACAGAGAACGCGGTGGGCGTGCGCTATACGCCGCTTACGACGCGCGGTCACGCGCGGATGGGCGCGCGCGAGCGGGTGTTGGAGACCGCGCAGAAATACCCGGACCGGCTGCGAATCGAACTCGACGCGCTGGTCACGCGGGTGCTGCTCGACGAAAACAACCGCGCAACCGGTGTCGAATACCTGAAGGGCGAGCAACTCTACCGGGCGCATGGCCAGCCGGGGACCGCAGAGGGTGTGCGACGCCAGGCGCAGGCGGCGCGCGAGGTCATCCTCTGCGGTGGCGCGTTCAATACGCCGCAACTCCTGATGTTGTCGGGGATCGGGCGCCGCGATGTAGTGGAGCCGCTCGGCATTCCGGTGAAGGTGGAGCTGCCCGGGGTCGGCAAGAATTTGCAGGACCGCTACGAGGTCGGCGTCGTCAACCGGATGAATTTCGACCGCTGGAACATTCTCGAAGGGGTCACCTTCAGCCATGGCGACCAGGCCTACCGTGACTGGTCCGAGAAGCGCGAAGGCCTCTACACCAGCAATGGCGCGGTATTGGCGGCAATCCTCAAATCACGCGCCGAGCGCGCGCTGCCCGATTTGTTCTGCTTTGCTCTGGTTGGCCTCTTCGGCGGGTATTTCCCCGGCTACTCCTCACTCGCCGTCACCAAGCCCAATTATTTGACCTGGGCGATCCTGAAGGCCCATACCGAGAACCGCGCCGGCGAAATCGTATTGCGCAGCGCCGATCCGCGCGATACGCCGCTGATCAACTTCCATTATTTCGAGGAGGGCAGCGACAAAGCCGGCGCAGACCTCGATTCGGTCGTCGCCGGCATCCGATTTGCGCGCAAGCTTACGGCAAAGCTCAAAGCCGAAGGGGCGATCGCCGAAGAGGAACAGCCGGGCGAGGCGCGCCAGAGCGATGAGGAGCTGAAGGATTTTGTGCGCAACACGGCCTGGGGCCACCATGCATCGTGCAGCTGTCCGATCGGGCCGCGCGACAGCGCCGGCGTAGTCGATGGCGACTTCCGGGTGCACGGCACCCAAGGACTGCGCATCGTCGATGCCTCGGTGTTCCCGCGCATCCCGGGGTTTTTCATTGTCAGCGCCGTCTACATGATCGCCGAAAAGGCGGCGGACGTGATTCTCGCCTAGCGGTGTTCAAACTGGGTCATGCTGGCGCCGAGCCCGATCCGTTCGGGGCGCCGTGCCGGCGATCGGTTCGGCGTAGTACTGCTGGAGCGTCACCTTGATGCAGACCGCCACGGGTACCGCGATCAGCAGACCGACGACGCCGAACAGGATCGCGCCGCAAACAAACGATATGATGATGACGACCGGGTGAATCCGCGCCGCCTCGCCAAGGACGATCGGTCCGACAACGTTATCGATCGACAGCCGCAGCGCAATGGCGAACCCGAACAGAAATGCCGCTGCCCAGATGCCGCTCTGTTGGATTGCGATGATGCCCACGATCGTCGCTGAAGCGAAAGGGCCGATCACCGGAATGAGCTCGAGGATGCCGACCGTTATGGCCAGCAGAACGGCATTGGGCAAATGAAAGACCGGACCAAAGCCGATCCAAGCCACCACAGCGGTGTAGAAGACGACGACGCAGATGCCGATCAGGTAGCGGCGCAATACCGGGACAATCTTGGGCAGGACATCCTCGACCGAGCGCCTGCGCTCGGGAGGCAGCAGCCATATTGCGCCGGCTGAAAGGCTGGGCGCCGAGATCAGGAAATAGGGCATCAGCACCAAAGTCAGGAAGCCGCCGAATACAAACGAGACGGCCAACCCGGCGACCCGCTCGACGGCGGTGAGCCCGATCATCCCCGACATCGCCCCTCCCATTTCGTTCACGAGCTTCTCGGGGGTATAGGTCTGCCCGAACAGCGTAATGCCTTGGCTGCCGATCAATTCACCGAGGAAATGCTGCAAGAATTTCGCGGAGCGCGCGCCACGACATGCATCAAGTCAGGCACCGCGGTGGTTCCGACCCAATAGCCGGCGCCGCCGAGGATCGCGAGAATGAGCACGAAGAGCGTTGCCGCGATCGGCCAACGCGGGGACCCGAGGCGGCGCTGCAGGGCTCTGATCAGCGGATCGAACACAAAAGCGACCGCTACGGCGAAGACAAAGGGCAGCAGAGCAATCCGGATCTGATAGAGTAGGATCGCGATGACTGCCAGCACCGCTGCGATTGCCCAGCCCCCGACAAACGACCGGCGCCGCATCTGCGGGTCGTCTCGGGGATTTACTGAGCTTCCGCTGAGGTCTTGGTCAGCTGATAAGTTCTTTGCTTCCACGTGACCCGCCCATTGAGGCTGACCAAAACGCCGTTCCAGGCAAGACACGCGACGGCAATATACCCCAGCGGGAAGATCAGCCCGAAAGCGGCGGGGATACGGAAATGCCGTGCGGTCGCGCACTGAATGCCGATGACCACGGCCGAGCCGAGCAAGGCGAGAGCAGCGCCGCCAATGGCAGCCGGCGAGGGTTCACCGAGCGCGGCGATGATGATCGCTGGCGGGACCAACAGCGAGATCCAGCCAAAGGCGAACGCAGCTGCTCCGGCAGCAAATGTGACGACCCGGCCGCTCAGAACCTCCGTCGCGTTCTTTGAGAGGCCCTCCCACAGGGACGCCAAATTCCGGTACATCCGGGTCCGGGCGAGGCGTTCAGCTGCGAGTACTCGCAAGTCGAAACCCGCTTGCTTGACCCGCGCGGCGAGCGCTTTGTCTTCGGCTATTTCGGCGCGCACCGCCGAATGTCCGCCGACCTGGAAGTAGACCGTGCGGCGGATCAGCAGGAACTGCCCATTGACTGCGTCCTCCGCGCCCGCTTCCAGTGATTTGGCGCAGGCGAGCACGAGCAGCCCCGCCGGCATGATCGTCCGCTCCCAGAAGCTGCCGAGCTCTTGCAGCGGATGTACCGACAACATGTCGATGCCTTGTGCTTCGGCCGTCGTCACCGCGGCGGCTACCAATTGCGGAGCGGCCCGCACATCAGCATCGACAAAGCAGAGCCAGTCACACTCGGCCAGCAATGCGCCGCGCCAACACGCATGCGGCTTGCCGACCCAGCCCTCCGGCAGCACCCCCGCGCAGGCCAGCCTCACTCGGGAATCCGCAGCGCCGCACCGCTCGACCGCAGCCGCCGTGCCGTCTTGCGACTCGTCGTCGACGACAATGATCGACCAGCGGTCGGAAAGTCCGGTCTGCGCCCGCAACCCGTCGAGGCACAGCTCGATATTCTGAATTTCGTCCCGAGCCGGCACAATGATCGCGACCGAAGGCAAAACACAAAGCTCGGTCGGCACGGGCAGAGCTAGTTGGCGAAAGGCGCGGAACTGCCGCAATATGCGGCACAGCAGGTACAGCACTAGGGCGGCCCACCCGACGCCGGCAAACAGGATCGTCATCAAACCCCGCGCCGCCCCGCCGCCCCGCTGGTGATTTGACGAGTGCGCCGGGCGTAGCGCCGCTGCAGCGTGGCTCGGGAGATCCACAATTCGTGACGATCGCGAAGAAATGGCGTTCGCGGCAATGCCGCCGGGTTGAACGCCCGTGCCAAACCCCACAGCACGAAGCACTCGCCGAGGCCGTGCAGCCGCGCCAGCAGCGAGGGATCGGTGGGAACCCGTTCAAACCCATAACGCTGAAAAACGCGCTTGATCTGAGGTTCACCGAGACGGGCCGGTAAAGCGGTCTCGGTGCGAATCGCGCGCACGCCCTGCCAAGCCGGCTCGCCCTCGATATATTCGGAGAAGACGTGAAGCGAATCCTTGACCCGATCCCGTACTGCGCAGGCCCAGCCTAGATCGGGGCCGCGTTCCGAATAGCGGGGCAGGTGCTCGTTCCAGAAATGCAATGTGCCGACCAATTCGCCCACCCGGACAGCAGTGCCGTCGGACAGCGAAACGGGCGCGCGCGCCTGGCCGAGGCCAACGCGCAGCACGCAATCAGGATCATCGGTAAACTCGTGGATGCCGTAGTACGAGCGCAGTATCGCGTCGGCCCACCCGACTGACCCGGCCCACAGCTCATCCGGCCACGCCGCAGAGGCGCTCTTGAGCGCGGTAACAACCCACACTGAGGAGCCAGTTGCGTCGGCGCTCATGACGCAACCTCAAGGCTCTCATCGGGCTGAATTTCTGGCGTAACAGAGGTCGCCCAGCATTCTTGCGGCCGACCCGGATTTGTCCTGTCGGGCCGCCGATGGCGCGACATCTACCGACTCCCGCATCTTGGTTCGCGGATCAAACGCGTTTCGTGTCAGACCGTTCCCGGAATAGGAGAATAACCCCGGCCGCGCGCCCCGAGCCGCGATCGGCGCTCTCGCATGCCGATTACTTGCGGTTTTATATCTATACGGCTACCCAACATTAAGTCTCACCGATCGCAAGCACGCAATGGTTGGAACCTCGTTAACCTTGGTGACGTTTCCATATGGCGATGCGGTACGAGCGCCCTCCGCAAGACAAGTGTGGGCGCGCGACCACTCATTAGGAGAACTGAGATGGCTATGTTTTTTGAAGGAAGAGCCCGCACCACCGACGTGGAACCGGTGGGTTTGCTGACGGAGGGCGCCGCAGGGATCGCTGTGATAGTCCTCTCGATAATCGCTCTCGCTGGCACGTCACCGGGCGAGCTGGCGTCAATCGTGACGATAATAATCGGCGTCGGGCTGATTGTTCAGGGCTTCAACAGCGCTGCGGAAATGTCAAAGGCGATGGCCGGCAGCACGGTTGCGATGCCGGATCTCGGAGGGGACGTAATGGTCGATCTCCTCTGCGGCATTACCGGTATCGTGCTGGGCATCTTGGCGCTGGTTGGGATCACCCCCGCATATCTGGTGCCGGCGGCGCTGATTGTGTTTGGCGGTGCGCTGCTCCTCGGCGGCGCCATCAGCATGCGCCCGAGGAGCACCCAGCGCACGGCTGCCGGAGGCGAGACGCAAGTGGTTGCCTACCAAAGTTCCGCTGCGGCCGGCGGTCTGGAACTTTTGGTCGGGATCGCCGCCATCGTGTTGGGAATCCTCTCGCTGATCTTTGTGGGGTCAGGAGTCCTCGTGCTGGTCGGCTTCCTTGCGGTCGGCGCAGCACTGCTGATGGCCAGCGCGACGTTCAGCGGCACCGTGATGCGCCTGTTCACGGCTACCGCCTGATCTAGACGACGCGGGTGCTCCCGCATGTTTTACCAGCCCGCGCTGCGAGTACCCACGCTCGCAGCGCGAGCTCGTCGCAGCATATTCCAATCGTCATTGCGAGCGACAGCGAAGCAATCTCGGCCGCTGAGCGTTAGCTGAGTTGAGATTGCTTCGTCGCGCAGTGCGCGCCTAGCAATCACACCTGCCCGGTTGATTCGAAATCTGCCCTAGGCACGCCTGCTGAAGTTCAAATGATCTTTTTTTCGCGGAAACCCTCGATCTGCACCGGCGTGTAGCCGAGCTTGGCGAGGATTTCGTCGTTATCGGCTCCTAGTTCCGGGGCGCTCCCGACATGGGCCGGCGTTTCGGAGAAGTGCCACGGCGAGCCGTGGACTTTCAGCCGCTTGCGGTGTTTCGGGTAGTCGATCTCGGTCACGTAGCCGTTGGCCAGCACGTCGGGATCGTTGGAGGCTTCGAGCAAAGTGTTGATCGGCGCGGCGACGATATCGGCGCCGCGCAGTCTTTCGACCCAATCCGCGCGCGGGCCCGCCGCGAATAATTCGTCGAGCATGCCGAGCAAGGTAGCGCGTTTCTCGTCCGACAAGACGATGACACCGAGATCGCCAAAGCCCGCTTTTTCGAGAGCTTGGTAAAAGCCGAGCGCGTTCATTGCCTCGCGCCACTTGCGCGCGCCGTTTAGCTGGAAGACCAGCGGCTTGCCGTCACGGTCGTTGAAGCTGGCGCTGAGGCCGGGGCGGTCTTGTGTGCCGGTGACGCGGGCTTGCCCCGTGACCGGGTTGCGGTTGCGCCACATCGCCGTCGTCAATGTCCAGCCCATCAGGCGGATCTGGCCGCCGAGCAACGAGCAATCGACCTTCTGGCCAATGCCGGTGCTGCGCGCATAGGTCAGCGCGGCGAGCGCCCCGCCAAAGGCGAGGATCGCGCAGGTCTCGTCGGCGACCGAGACGATGCCGGTCTTCAACGGCTGGCCCGGGGTTGAATAGGCTTCGGCAATGCCGCCGAGCGCCTGGGCCATCGAGTCGGTTCCCGGCAGATCGGCATGCGGACCCTTGGGGCCGTAGCCCGAGATGGACACGTAGACGAGCCTGGGGTTTACCTGCCTCAGTTCTTCGTAGCCGAAGCCGTTCTTTTCCGCCGCGCCGGGCCGGAAGTTCTGCCCGAATATGTCGGCCTGAGTGACCAGTTTGCGGAGGATTTCGCGGCCCTCTTGGGTTTTCAGGTTGAGCGTGAGGCTCTTCACGCCGCGATTGTTGGTTTCGAAATAGGTGCTGGGCATGCCGGGCAGGACGGTCGAGCCGCGCGAATTGTCGCCGGCCTCCGGCACCTCGATTTTGATCACCTCCGCGCCGAGATCGGCCATCAGCATGTAAGGCACCGTGCCGGCTTGCGCGGTGGAGCAGGCGACGACCTTCACGCCCTGCAGCGGACCATGCAGCTCATTCATGTCGAAAAACCCTCCCTCGGGGTCGCTAAATCTGATGACGGAAGCCGTCAGTTCCGATCGCTAGCGACATATAACCGCGGATAACGCCGGCGCCGCACAAAGACGAGAGCGATGATGCTGAGCGCGGCGGTGAACATGATGTAGAAGCTCGGCGACAGGTTGTTGCCGGTAACGGCGATGAGCCCGGTCGCGATGAAGGGCGTGAAGCCGCCGAAGATCGTCACGGCGGCGGCGAAGCTCAAAGAAATGCCGATCCCGCGCACCCGGGTCGCAAACAGCTCGGAAAGCTGCGAGGGCAGCACCCCGCTATAGCCGGCCTTGACGAGGCTGAGCCAGCCGGCAGCGAAGATTGCCGTCGCGAGCGAGGGAAAGGCGACCATCAGAAAGAAAACCGGATAAGTGCTGAAGAAAAAGAGCCAAGCCGTCCCCTTCAGAATGCCGCTGCGTCCCAATTTGTCGGAGAGATGCCCGGCGAACGGCGAGGCGATGCCGAGGATGACGGCGCCGACGAGGGTCGCGATGAAGCCGGTTACCTGCGGCAGGTGCAACTCCTTCATCGCATAGGTGGGGATGTAAAGGATGATATAGGCCGAGCTGTTCGAGATGGCCGAGGCGCCCATCGCCAAAAGGCCCTCGATCGGGTGGGCGCGAAGCATGTCGCGCACCGGCGTGCGGGTCGGCTCGATCTCGACATATTCCGGCGTCTCGTCGAGCCGGCGGCGAATATAGAGCCCGACCGGACCAACCAAAATCCCGAACAGGAACGGGACGCGCCAGCCCCATTCGGTGAGCTGCTCCGGCGACAGAATGCTCGTCAGCAGGATCCCGAAACCCGACGCCAACGCGCCCGTGATCCCGGTGCTGGCCCATTGCCAGCTCGCGACAAAGCCCTTGCGCGAGGCGGTTTGCTCGGCCAGGAAGGTGACGGCGCTGCCAAACTCGCCGCCGACCGAAAACCCCTGCGTCAGGCGAGCGAGCAGGATCAGGATGGGCGCCGCCAGCCCGATCGTCGCATAACCCGGCGTCACCGCCGTCATCGTCGTACCGACGACCATCAACAGGATCGAGAGGGTGAGCCCGGCCTTGCGGCCGGCGCGATCGGTATAGGCGCCGATGACGATTGCGCCGATGGGGCGCATCAGATAGGCGGCGCCAAAAGTGCCGAGGGCCGCCAGCAAGGACGCAGTCTCGTTGCCGCCCGGGAAGAACACTTTTGCGATCGTGAGCGCGAAATAGCCGTATACGAGAAAATCGAACCATTCGAGCGCATTGCCGAGCGAGGCGGCGACGATGACCCGCGTCAGTGTCGGTCTGGCGCGAACGGGCGGGGCAAAAGCGGCGGCGGTCATGGGGCTCCCCCGTTAGGACAGCTTCTTCGGAATCAGGACAGCTTCTTGGTCATGTAGAAGCGCGTATGACCGGGCGGCTCACACTCGATGCGGGCTGCGACCTCCCAACCCTGCTTCAGGTAAAAACCAGGCGCCTGAAAATGCACTGTGGATAATACCGCCCGGGTACAGCCGCGGCGCCGGCCTTCTTCCTCCGCCATGGCGAGTATCCGGCCGCCAAGCCCGCCGCGCCTCAAATGCTCCGGCAGAAAAAACCGCTCGACCCTCAAAAGCCCGAGTGAGGTGCGGCCGAGCAGGCCGCCGACGACCTTCTTCGTTTCGGGATCGCTGACGAGGACGGCGAGTGCACGACTGTCTGAGCATCCCGCCTGCGCCTCGTTGTAGGCGTGCAACCCCTGGGTGATGACCGCCTCCTCGTCATCATCCGGCGCATCGGTCACGGTGATCGTGGTTTCGTCGTGATTGGCCATGGCGTGTCCTCCCCAACTGAATTGTGTTGGCGCCAAACCCGCGCGCATCAGGTTACAGAGCGGCAGCTCCCCTAAATCAGGCGTCCATGGTGATCAGGCGTCCATGGTCGCCGCGATCTTGGCGGTGATCTCGGAGCGCCATTCCTCGATCGGCTTGAAGCCGGGCTTGACGCGGCAGATCGCTTCGGTTTCGCGGTAGAGTTCGTCCTCGGACTTGTCGAGATCGATCTCAAAGCCCAGCGGCTGCGGCACATACCACGGCGTGTCGCAGAACATCTCGATGCGGTTGCCTTCGGGGTCGCTGAAATAGACCGACCAGGCATTGCCGTGGCAGCGCGGGTCGATGACCTTGCAGCCGGCCTCGCGCACCTTGCGGAAGACGCGCTGGACATTGGCGAGCGTGCCGACGTTGAACGACACCTGCTGCACCATCGGCCTATCGAGATCGCCATTGCGGCCGCGCACCAGCACGACTTGGTGGTGGTCGCTCGGATTGCGGCTGAGGAAAGTGATGCGGCCGTCGGGCGCGCCGTCGCTGACGATGAAACCGAGCACGCGGGTGTAGAAGTCGATCATCTTCGGCACGTCGCTGACATAGAGCCCGACATGGCTCAGGCGCGGCGATAGCTCTTGCGACATCGATCAGGATCTCCTGTTGCAGCCTTGAGGTAAAAGTAGCGCAACCCGGCCGCCCCCGCTACACAAGGTTGGACCCAACGGGAAAGGGAGTGGAGGCTTTCATGGCATCAATCGAAGACGCGGGCACGGCGACGCAACGCGACAAACCGGCGCCGGCGCTCAAGCTCTACTTTCTGTCGCACGGCACGCTCGAGAGCCGCGACCTCGCTTTCTCGCGCCGCTTCTACGAGGAGTTTCTCGGTCTTGAGGTCGTTCAGACGAGCCCGATTTCGCTGCTCATTCGATTGGGCGGCCCCAACACCATTGCCGTCGTCTACAGCAAGAACGTCGGCAGTATGAACCTCCTCAACCACAACGGGCTCGATGTCCGCACGCAGGAAGAGGTGGATGAAGCGCATCGCGTCGTTTGTGCCCGGGCCGACGAATGGCGCCTCAAGAAAATCTCCAAACCGCATCTTCAGCACGGCACTTACAGCTTCTTCTTTTGGGATTGTGACGATAATTGCTGGGAGATCCTGACGAACCCGGAAGGCGGCTACAGCTGGCTGTTCGAACAGGGCAACCAGAAGGGCAAAGGCCATCTCGACCGCAACTTCAAGCGGCCCGGCGTGGACACATAAACCTGTTGCCGACCGTGTAATACCCTTCCTGAACTAGTGTTTTTTTGGTAACTGCGGTTGCCGTTCGAGGCTGCAATTCCCGATCGGGCGACAGAACGCCCGAGACCCTGGCGGTGTTTAATGACCTGTTGGGACTGCCGACCGAAAAGCCACTGCCCACCGACTCTCGGCAAAAGCGCGAGCTGATACTTACTGCATTGGTCAGGCAGTTCGAGGGCCTCGCGCGACGGCAGCCAACGCTGCTCGCCTTCGAGGACGCGCATTGGATCGACTCGACGTTGCTCGAACGCGCCGCCGAACGAGTGCCGCACCTGTCGGCGTCGATGGTGATCACCTTCCGCGCGGAGTTCGAACCGCCCTGGACCGGACAGGCGCAGGTCACCGCAATGATCATGAGCCGCCTCGGCCAGCGCGACACGTCGACACTCATCCAGCAGCTGACCGGCGGTAAGGCACTGCCCCCCGAGATCCTCAACCGTATCGTCGAGCGCACGGATGGCATTCCCCTCTTCATCGAGGAGCTGACAAAAACTTTGTTGGAAGGCGGCTTGCTGCGCGAGGAAGACGGGCGCTATGCGCTCGCCGGCCCGGTGCCGTCGCTGGCGATCCCGTTAAGCACATAGCCCGCTCTCCTGGGACGTGGTATCTTCCGGCGCACTACCATCTTGCATGAGAGCCCGTGAATAAGCGGGCCAGCGAGATGCAGCGGCGGGGTCTTCGGCCCCGCGCCATGAACAGGAGGTAGGAATGGTGCGAGATCTGCGCGTGCTCGCGGCGGCGGGCGTGCTCGTGGCGGCGTTCATCTTACCGGATGCGTCATTCGCGCAAAAATCCGGCGGCATTCTCAAAATCGGTCATTTCGACAGCCCGGCCAGCATGTCAATGCTCGAGGAATCGACGGTCGCGGTCAACCGGCCGACGATGGGCGTATTCAACAATCTCGTCATTTTCAAACAGGACGAGCCGCAGAACACGCCGGAGACGATCGTGCCCGAGCTTGCCACCGAGTGGCGGTGGAGCGAGGACGGGACCGAACTGACCTTCCCGCTGCACCAGGGGGTCAAGTGGCATGACGGCAAGCCGTTCACGGCGGCCGACGTCAAATGCACGATCGATCTCCTGCAAGGAAAAGCGGCCGAAAAACTGCGGATCAATCCGCGCAAGTCGTGGTTCGAAAACGTATCGGAGGTGTCGACGAATGGCGACTACGAGGTCACCTTTCACCTGAAGCGGCCGCAGCCTTCGATGTTGTCGATGCTCGCGACCGGCTGGACGCCGATCTACCCATGTCACGTAACCCCGGCGCAGATGCGTCAACATCCGATCGGCACGGGACCGTTCAAATTTGTCGAGTTCAAGCCGAACCAGTCAATCACGTTGGTGGGCAATCCGGATTATTGGAAACCGGGGCGGCCCTTCCTCGACGGCATCGAATACCGGATCATCAAGGACGTATCGACGCGACTCCTCTCCTTCATCGCCGGCAAGGAGGACGTCTATTTTGGGGTCACGATGCCGCAATTGAAGGATGTAAAGACACAGCTGCCGCAGGCGATCTGCAATATGACGATACCCAATGTCAGCCGCAACCTTCTCGTTAACCGGAACGTCCCGCCGTTCGATAACACGGAGCTGCGTCACGCGATGTCGCTGGCCCTCGACCGCCAGGCATTTGTCGACATCATCGCCGACGGGCAGGGAACCATCGGCGCCGTCATGCAGCCGCCGCCCGAGGGGATCTGGGGCATGCCGCCCTACGCGATGCGCAACCTGCCGGGCTATGACCCCGATGTCGCCAGCAGCCGCGCGCAAGCCCGCAAAATCATGGAGAAGCTGGGCTACGGCCCCAACAAGCGGCTGGCGCTTACCGTGACGACGCGCAATGTCCAGGCGTACCGCGACGCCGCCGTGGTCTTGATCGGCCAACTGAAGGAGATCTACATTGACGCCGACCTCAACCCGATCGACACGACCCAGTGGTATCCGATGCTGATGCGCAAGGATTACAAGGTCGCCGTGAACGTCACCGAGACGGCGGTCGATGATCCGGACGTGGCGTTCTACGAAAATTACGTGTGCGGCGCAGCGCGCAATTACACCGGCTATTGCAATGCCGAAGTCGACAAGCTGATCGACAAGCAATCGGCGGAGCCCGACGCGCAGAAGCGCAAGAAGATCGTGTGGGAAATCGAGCGCAAGCTGATCGAGGACGACGCCCGTCCGATCCTCTTCTACACCCGGGCCGCAAACTGCCGCGAGCCATACCTCAAGGGACTGACAACGATGGTCAACAGCATTTACAACGGCTCGCGCTTCGAAGATGTGTGGCTCGCCAACTGAGCCTTCTGACGGCGCAGCGCCGGGAGTAAAGCCGCGAGCGGCAAAATGGGCGCGCCTAGCGGATCAGGACGATCTCGAACTCCGACACCTAGGCTCGCCCAAACCCGGTCTGCCGTGACCACAGGGCACCCGAGCCTTTCACCCAGAGCCAAACAAGCCCGATCGCCGAGCGATAGACCGGCGCGGCGGCTGAGAGAGCGCAGTCGTGACGCACTGCGCGCCTGTGGCGCGTCAAAGGAGATAACACGTAAATCCATTGCGGATACCGCCGCATCCGCCTGTGCTTCGTTCAGACCATCATCATTCAACTTCGTCAGGACCTCGCAAAGGTTAACGGTGCTGATGGTCGCCCCGATGAGCCGTCGCGGATCGAGATCGCTGAACCGTTCATCCTTGAGTGCTGCGAGTATCGCGGAAGCATCGGCGACGATTTCCTGCTCATTCACGCGCCGCCTCTTCGCGCCGCTCGGCAATCAGCTCCGCCACCAGGTCGCGACCTGAGCTATGGCGAGCGACAATCCGCTGCGCTTCTCTCAGGGCTTGTTCCTTGGTACGCAGCCGCAATTCCCCTTCGCCGACCGCTTCGATCAGCAGTTCATCGCCTGGCTTCAGGCCGGCCGCCGCGCGGCATTCCGCCGGGATTACGATGCGACCCTGCTGATTGATCCGAGCCCGCGCCTGCATGACACATCACCGCATATCTGTCATAATGCAATCTATATGGCATTTCCAATGCCATTAGATAAGGGAGCAGCGACCGATGCTGAAAACCACCCGCGATATGATATTGCCGACGGCGATCACCGGGTCTTATCCGCGACCTGTGTGGTATGACGCGAGCCTCGGCGGGAGGTCGTTCAAGGCGGCTCTCGGCAACTCGTTGTTTCGCGAGCAATATCTCGACGCGGTCGCGGCGATCATCAATGCGCAGGAGGCGGCGGGGCTCGACATTGTGACGGACGGCGACAGCCGCTTCGATCTCGCAGTCGGCGGCAAATCGTGGTTCTTCTATCCGATCGAGCGGCTGGGCGGCATTCACGGCCACCGCAGCACGTCGCAAGGCTGGATGGCGCGGCACGACATCCGCCCTGGCAAGATATTGTGGGAGGTGCAGGAAGCCTATCAGCCGGCGATCGTCAAAGACAAATTGACCCGCGGCCCGCTCGAATATGCCGCATTGTGGCAGATCGCGCAGCGGCTCAGCGACCGGCCGGTCAAATTCGGCGCGATCTGCGCGCCGGCCCTGGCGAGCATGCTGTGGAACGAACACTACGCCGACCACCGGGCGATGGTGCTCGATCTCTGCGACATCATGAATGCCGAATTGCGCGAACTGGCCGCCGCCAGCTGCCCGGTGATCCAGGTCGAAGAGCCACGCCACCATGGCCTCTCGACCCGTCCGGACTGCAGCGATGCCGAGCTCGAATTCCAGACCGAAGCATTCAACCGCCAGCTCGCCGGCGTCGATGCCGAGATCTGGGTGCACACCTGCTGGGGCAATCCCAACCAGCAGCGCGTCTATTGGGAGGTGCCGAGCTATGAGCGCGCCCTGCCCTATCTGCTGCAACTCAATGCCGACGTCATCACTTTCGAATGCGCCAGCAATGACGGCAAAGACCTGCCGCTCTTCGCCAGACACAAGACCGACAAGAAGATCGGCATCGGCGTCGTCAACCACTGCAATACCGTCGTCGAGCCGGCCGAGCACGTCGCCGGGCTGATCCGCAAGGCGCTCGAATACATCCCGCCCGAGCGCCTCGTCATCACGACCGATTGCGGCTTCGGCCGCGAGGGCCTCAGCCGCCGCATCGCTTACTATAAATGCGTCGCGCTCGTCGAAGGCACGAATATCGTGCGCCACGAGCTGGGCCTGCCCGAAGCCCACATCCGCGCCGCCGACCCCAAACTCTATTTCGCCGGGGTGGGCGAAGGCTGACAACGAGCTTGCGCCGACCGGCAAACGAGACCGCCAAAACGTTTATCGGCGTCCGAGGATCTGAGCCCCGCTCCACCGTTCAGGGGACAGAGGGAGGTTGAGGTGGGACTTGCGCAAGCCTCTGGAATCCCCACCTCACCTCGCCCCTCTCCGCTCCTAAGGGCAGGGGGAGACGTGCGGCTTGGAGCATTGACGCTGAGCGAGCTGCCGCTTAACTAATTGGCATGGCTCAGCTTCCGATCATTACGGCTCCCGACCCCCGGCTCAAGATCAAGGCGCGGCCGGTGCCTGCGGTCGACCACAAGACCCGGCGCCTGATGGACGACATGCTCGACACGATGTACGGGGCGATCGGCATCGGTCTCGCCGCCCCGCAAGTCGGGCAATCGAGCCGGGTCATCGTCCTCGATGTCGCGCGGGAAGGCGAGAAGCCGCAGCCGCTCCAGCTCGCTAATCCGGAAATCCTGTGGCGGTCGCCCGAATTGACGACCGGCAATGAAGGCTGCCTGTCCCTCCCGGAACACTACGCCGAGGTCACGCGCCCGGCGAAGATCCGGCTGCGCTACCTCGATTACCAGAACGAAATCCGCGAGATCGAGGCGTCGGGGCTGCTCGCGATGTGCGTTCAGCATGAGATCGATCACCTCGACGGCGTCCTCTTTGTCGATCATATCTCCTCACTGAAGCGCGGGATGATCCTGCGCAAGCTCGCCAAGGCCAAGCGCAGCCGGGTACCTGCGACCGCTGCCTGACCCCAGAGGTTAACCCTGGAGGGGTAAGGATAAACACGATCGGTCCGAGGCCGCGTCTCGATCTCGTTTTCATGGGCACGCCGGCTTTCGCTGCGACGATCCTGGGCGCGCTGATCGAGGCCGGGCACCGGATCGTTGCCGTCTACACGCAGCCGCCGCGCCCCGCCGGCCGCGGGCACCGGCCGCAACCCTCGCCGGTTCAATCCTTCGCGACACGGCACGGCTTCCGAGTCCGCTGCCCCGCGACCTTACGGAACGAAGCCGAGCAAGCCGCCTTCGCCGCGCTCGGCGCCGATGCCGCGGTGGTCGCCGCGTACGGCCTGCTTTTGCCGCCACCGATCCTGACGGCGCCGCGCCTCGGCTGTCTCAATGTGCATGCCTCGCTGTTGCCGCGCTGGCGCGGCGCCGCGCCGATCCAGCGGGCATTGCTCGCCGACGATCGGGAGACCGGAATCACGATCATGCAGATGGAGGAAGGGCTTGATACGGGCCCGATCGTGGTGCAGGAAACGGTGGCGATCGCGCCCAATGCGACATCCGCCGGCCTCTCGGCCGAGCTCGCGATTCTCGGCGGGCGACTGATGCTGGAGGCGCTCGACGCGGTTGCCGAAGGCCGGCTTGCCGGCACGCCACAGCCGTCGGAGGGCGTTACCTATGCGCCCAAGATCGGCCGGGAGGAAGGCCGGCTCGATTGGCGGCTGCATTCGCCCGATCTGGAGCGGCGGGTCCGGGCGCTGGACCCCTGGCCGGGGAGTTATTTCGAGATCGGGAGCGAGAGGATCCGGGTGCACGCGGCGGTCGATCTGCCGGGTCCGGCCGGAGGCGTGCCGGGCACCGTGCTCGACGACCGCTTGAGCGTTGCGTGCGGCGAGGGCGTCCTGCGCCTCTTGCGGCTGCAGCGGCCGGGCCGCGCCGTGCTCGACGCCGCAGCCTTCCTGCGCGGATTTCCGATCCCTCCCGGGACGAGGCTGCCGTGCCCCGCTACAAGCTGACCATCGAATATGACGGCGGCGGGCTGGTTGGCTGGCAGCGTCAGGCGAACGGCCTTTCGATACAAGAGGCGTTCGAAACCGCGTTCCACAGATTTTGCGGGGAGACGGTCACGGTCCACGGGGCGGGGCGGACTGACGCGGGCGTGCATGCATTGGCGCAGACCGCGCATCTCGACCTCGCTCGCGCGGTCGAGCCGGAGGTGCTGCGCGGCGCCGTCAACCATTATCTGCGGCCAAATGCGATCAGCCTCGTTGCCGCCGAGCGGGTTTGCGACGAGTTCGACGCCCGGCTGTCGGCGCTCGGCCGGGTTTATCTCTATCGCATCCTGAACCGCCGCGCGCCGCCGGCGCTCGAACGCAGCCGGGTGTGGCATGTCCCTCCAACTCTCGACCTCGACGCGATGCGCGCCGGCGCCGATCGCCTCGTCGGGCACCACGATTTTTCGACATTTCGCAACTCGCTGTGCCAAGCGAGGTCGCCACTGAAGACGCTCGACGCGCTGGAAGTCCGCCGCGCCGGCGAGGAAATCCATATCACCGCGCGCGCCCGCTCGTTTTTGCATCATCAGGTGCGCAACATGGCCGGCACATTGAAGCTGGTCGGCCTCGGGCGATGGCGTCCCGACGATGTGGCCCGCGCGCTCGCGGCCCGCGATCGCCGCGCCGGTGGCCCGACCGCACCGCCCGAAGGCCTTTATCTCGTCGAAATCCGTTATCCGCCGCGCTGAGACGTCCTCAGCGGAAGAATTCGATCTTCGCCTCGCGGAACCAGAGAAAATTGGCCGGTGCGGCCGAAATCGGCCCGTTGATCGCAAAGACCGCGATCTCGAACCTGTCGCCGGGGGCGACGGGATTGGCGAGCACCAGGCGGTGCGGCATGTTGAACCCCTGGATCGTGCCGGGGCTCGGCCGGCCAGCCGCGCGGGGCAATTCGCCGTTCACCCAGATTTCCGCGTAATCATCAACGTTCACGCGCAGCACCGTCATCGCGCCGGAGGTGTCGAAACCCGCGGCATTTACCGGTATCGTCAGCCTTGTGCGGTACCAGAAGAACGACACCATGCCGCCGCCCCGCCTGGCGCCCAAATCGTCGGCGGCAACCACCGGCCACGCCGAATCGTCAAAGCCGCTCACCCCGGCGTAAGGCTCGATGTCGTACGTCGTCCTGAATTCGGGCATCGCGTCCGCCAATGCCGGGCACTCGACGATCTTCGCCTCCATCGCCCTCCACTGCGCGTCGAATACCGCCGATCCTTCGACAGTCATCATATCGACCACATGCGCCGGCGGCAGCAACGGTGCGCTCTGCGGGTGAGGCACGCGCAAAGGCGGCTTTGGCGGCGCGATAGAAGCGGTGGGCCTGGTCCGTTTGTTATCGGGCATTATTGTTTCTCTTTCCGGCGGCTTAAGCTCCGGGGTGAGCACCCTCTCCCGCCGTGCGGGAGAGGGGCTAATCCATTTGCTCTCAGCTCCTCTCCCGCAGCATTGCGAGAGAGGTAGGCAAACTCACGCCGGGGCCGGGATGGCGCGCTGGTTGTACATGATGTTGCGCATCTGAGCCCGCTCCGCCTCGGTCAATGTGGCGGGGTCGACGCGCAGATTGTTGCCGGTCTCCATCCCGCGCTTGACCGCGGGGCGGCTGCCGACCTCGTCGAACCAGCGTTTGAAATATTTGAACTCACTGATGTCCTGCCCCTGGGCCTCGGCGTTGACGGTCCACGGGTAGGAAATCATGTCGGCAATCGTGTACTCGTCGCCGGAGAGGTAGGGCCGGTCGTAAAGCCGGTTGTTCATCACGCCATAAAGCCTGTTTGCTTCGTCGGTGAAGCGGCGGATCGCATAGGTCAGGTCGCCGGCATCGGGCCCGGCGCGGCGGAAATGCCCGCATTCACCGAGCTTCGGGCCCTGATTGGCCATCTGCCATATCACCCACTGCGTGACCTCGTATTTCCCGCGAAGGTCCTGCGGGAAAAAGCGGCCTTCCTTTTCCGCGAGATACATCATGATCGCGCCTGATTCAAAAATGCTGATCGGCGCGCCGCCGCCCTTGGGGTTGTGGTCGACCAATACCGGCATGCGGTGGTTGGGATTGATCTTCAGGAAATCGGGTTTGAACTGGTCGCCGCGCCCGATATTGCAGGGAACCAAATTGTAATCGAGACCCAATTCTTCGAGCAGGATCGTGACCTTTTTCCCGTTCGGCGTCGGCCAAAAGTGGATATCGAGCATCGCAAGCTCCTTTTACGTTTGCAGACGTGGTGGGCCCTCGCGTGAACGATAGCGCCCTCAGGGCTCCCTGTCACCGTCTTGGGTCGCCCAAGGGAGCACCCCGATCAGGAAACGTCGACCAGCGACAAGGCCGGTTGCTCCGCCTCTTGGGCCGGAAGGTAGAAACCGGGGGTCAATGCTCGGTGCGTTGCCATTGAGTTCAGCCCCGGTGCGTCGGCGTCCATTGTCGCGGCGCCGGACAGCTCGACGCGGTTGCGGCCCTTCTGCTTTGCCCGGTACAAGGCTTGGTCGGCGGCTTTCAGGACGGTCTGCGGATTGTCGCCGGCCTCCGGGAAAACCGCAACGCCGATCGACACGGTGACCCGCGGCAGGTTCTTTTCGAGGTAGCGGACAATGATATCCTCGATCTTGCTCCGCAGGCGCTCGGCCCGGGGCAGCGCGGCATCAGCACCGGCCCCGGGCATAATGACGACAAATTCCTCGCCGCCGAACCGGCACGGGATGTCTTCGTTCCGGAACAGATTTTCCAGGCAATTGCCGACGGCACGCAACACCATATCGCCGGCATCGTGGCCGTGATTGTCATTGTATTTCTTGAAATGATCGACATCGATGGAGAGAATGCTGATGCTGTCGCCAGCCCTCGCCGCTCGTGAAAATTCGCGGCGGCAGGTCTCCAGCATATACCGTCGGTTGAAAAGCCCGGTCAGCACGTCGCGGATCGACTGGTCGCGCAATTGATCGCGCAATTTGACATTCGCTATCGCCAGGCTGATCTGCTCGGCGCAAACGAGCCCCAACCGGCGCTGCTCCGCGTTTACTTCTCTGTGCGGTTTTTCGTCGCCCAACTCGCTGTCGCACAGGAATTCGAGATTCAACAATCCGATCGTCTCGCCATGAGCGAGGATCGGAATACAGCAATAGTCGCTCTCTACCGATGGATCGACATGCGAGCACCGGAAATCGATCTCGTTTTCGCCGAAAGTATAGGGCCGTCCGCGCCGCAAGCCCCAGCAATCGTCGGGCTGCATTGCCGGCATCATCTTAGCGCCGTTCCAGGCTTTGGCGCTTTCCAGCACGTCCCGCGAATTGGCGTAGATAAAAAGGCTGCCGGCGCAGCCGGGAAGCAAGCGGCCGAGGAATTCGGCCACCATCTGATAGAGTTCACCCAATGAGTTGCAAGACTGGAGCCATTCATTGAGGTCCGAGAGCATTCGCGTCTCGCGGTTGCGCTTCTGGCGCTCCAACAATGTGGTGTGGAATACTTCGACGGCTCTCGCCATTTCGGCGAGTTCGTCGGCGCGCTGCCGCCCATCGAGCGCGAAGTCGAGGTCCCCATGCGCCAGCCGCAGCATCAAATCCCGCATTCGCAGCACGGGTGCGAGAAGCCCGGTTTTCACGAAGAACAGGCCGCCGGCCAGCGCCATGGCGCCTAGCATGGCGACAGCCAACAGAATTGCCAGAAAATAACCTTCGTCGGCCTCCACCTGACCACGCGCTCGCGCGATTTCCTGCTCATAGCCGCGGGCGACCGTATCTAAACTGTTGTTGAGCGCAGTCCTGACCGAGCGGTTTGCGTCATTGTCGCCAAACGCGCGGGCGGCTGCCGTGCTCTCTTCCTTGCCGAGGCGCACCAGTTCCGTCCGAAAGCGCACGAATTGGTCGATACGCTCCGCCAAATCTTCGATATTGGATTGCTGCGAGGCGATGGCGTCGGACTTCCACGCCCGCGCCACATCCTGAAGCTCGCCGAGCTGGCGGCTGAGATTCTCGGCAAACGGCTCCGCTGTGGTCCAATCCGCCGACATGTAAATGCCGCGCAATTCCATCACAACGGCGTAGACGAGCCCGTTGACGCGCTCGAGATTGATCGTGCCTCGGGCCACGTGATCGAGGGCCGCATCGTCGCGCCGGGACAACTCGACCGCCACTAATGCAAGGGCGACACCCAGGACCGGGAGTAGTCCGAGAAAGGCAATGATGGAATAGAGGCGGGTTTTGAGACGATATTTGCCACCTCCACGGGTCGGTGATAGAAGCATCGAATGGATTTGGTTACAGTTTTCTTGCGATCACTTTCTAATCCGTGCTGAGGTGCTTGCCGGTAAGGGTGAACGCCGCTATTGCCGCAACGGCAATCAGCAGGGCGATTAACGCATATTCTACCGCGGTAAGGCCAAGCCGATTTTGTAGCAAATTTTCAAGCATGCGCATGCGAGAACCGATTCGGAACGTCCTGATCTAATCATAATATCAATGCAGAGAATTAATTTTTGCCTTACCGGACAAGCCGGTTCGGTCAACCAGAGTCGCAAGCGCAGGTGCGCCGACCCCCAGCCGATGCGGCCGGCCGATGCCGGCGGCGAGCACCGCTATTCCCGGCGGAACGTCACGACCAGGACATCGCGGTAGGCCGGACGTCCGGGATCGAGCGCAACGACCGGGGTCACGCCGTGATAGACGCGGCTGTCGTCGACCAGCGCCGAGTTCGAGCGGAGCGGTCAAGGTGAAGCTGCCGAGCGGGCGCTTGACGAGGTCGTAGATCGTGGTTTCGCCGCTCGCGACGTTCTCCCGGCGGACCATCAGCACCAACACCCAGTCGACCCCGTCGCGGTGCATGCCTTCCGGGGTCGGCCGCCCCTCCTCGCCGAGCTGCGTCTCGATGCGGAACTGGTGGATCTCGACATGCCAGGCTTCGGGCCGCAGCTCGGATGGGGTCAGCCGGTCGAACAGCGAGTGGCAGGTGCCCAGGATCGCGGTCATGGCCGGGTGGCGCGCGGCTGCCTCGGTGACTGGTTCGAACCAGCGCTCGACGCCGCCGTTGAGCGGGTTGTAGTCGCGGCTTTGATAATGCGGCTGATGCGGCTTTCGGGTAATCCCGGCCGCTGCGGCGCGAAAAACTCCGAACCGGCGGCGGCGGTACCGTCCGCCATCGGCCATATAGGCGTCGACACCGAGATCGCCCCAGGTCGCGGCGAAACCCTCCCAATCGGCGAGGCCAGCCTCTTCCAGCAGTCGCCCCATTTCCGGCGCATGCACAAAGGCAAAGCCAGTGCGCTCGATTGTGTCGGCGAGAGGGGTGAGCGAGTCTGTCATCACAAGACGGCTTCGCCGACGACCCGCAGCGCTTCCGGTGTCGCACCGATCAGCAGCAATGTGCCGACCCGGTAATCCCTGGCGACCTCCTTCCATGCGTCGAGACGATCCCTGATCCGCTCCTTCGGCCCGACCAGCGAGGTTTCATCGATGAGCCCGTCGGGCACCGCCGCCTCGGCCTCCTTGCGCCGGCCGGCGAGGAAGTGGTCCTGGATCTCGACCGCCGCGGCTTCGTAGCCGAGCCGCTTGGCCAAATCGTTGTAGTAATTCTTCGATCGCGCCCCCATGCCGCCAATGTATAGGGCCAGCTGCGGCCTGATTTTATCGCGGCAGGCCGCGAGATCGTCGCCGATCGCCACCCGGACATAGGGGACGATGTCGAAATCGGCGAGGGTCTTGCCATTCCCGGCTTTGGCGATCCCCTCCAGCACGGGACCGGTGATCGCCTCGGCCTTCTCCGGCGACATAAAGAACGGCAATGTGCCATCTGCCACTTCGCCGGCGGTGCGCAGCCCGGCCGGTGCGAAGGAGGCCGTATAGATCTTCAGGCTCGGATCGCCGTGGATGATGCTGCGCAGCGGCTTGCCGAGCCCTGTGGCGCCCGGCCCGGTATAGGGGATCTGATAATGCTCGCCGTGAAACTCGAGCGGCGCCTTGCGCTCCAATATCTGGCGGATGATCGCGATGTATTCGCGGGTGCGCAGGAGCGGCTTGCCGAACGGGACGCCATGCCAGCCCTCGACGACCTGCGGGCCGGACGGTCCGATGCCGCAGAGAAACCGGTTGCCGGAAAGCGCCTGCAGGGTCATCGCCGTCATCGCCGCGCAGGCCGGCGTGCGCGCCGGCATTTGCATGATGCTGGTGCCAGCCTTGATCTTCTTCGTCTGCGCCAGGACCCAGGCGATCGGGGTCACCGCGTCCGTACCGTAGGCCTCGCCGCACCACACTGCTTCGTAGCCAAGCCGCTCCGCCTCCCAAACCGTCTCCATGTCGACGCCGGTCTCGGGCGAGACACGAACGGTGATGGCCAGTTTCATTGCTCGCCCCCTTCCGCGGCGCGGGCGACCCGCTCCACGGCGCGCAGCCAATCCTCGAGCGCGCGCTCGGCGGGCTCGACCAGAACATGTTCAATACCCGCTGCGCCATAGGCGGCCAATCGAGCGCGGAGTGCGCCATCGTCCTTGCCATCCCATCCATAGCGCAGCGAGATCGCGAATCCCGGCTCGGGCCGCTGCTCGCGCAATCGGCGCACGATCGGCGCGGCCTCTTCGGGCGGGAGCCGCGAGCCGTGCCAGCCGTCGGCCAGTTTTACGGCGCGGGCGAGCGCCGCCTCCGAGCTGCCGCCGATCCAGATCGGGATCGGCTTAACCGGCTGCGGCAGCATCCGCATGTCCTCGATCACCGCCGGGATGTGACGCGCCGGAAAGCTGACCGGGTCCTGGCTCCACACCGCGCGCATCATCGCGATGCCCTCGTCCATCCGCCGCCCGCGCTCGCGAAACGGCACGCCGAGCGCGGCGAACTCGCCCTCCATCCAGCCGACTCCGGCGCCGAGGATCAGCCGGCCCTCGGAAAGGTTCTGCAATGTCGCCAGTTCCTTCGCGAGCGGCAGCGGATGGCGCATCGGCAAGACCAGCACGCTGGTGCCGAGCCCGACCCTTTTCGTGAAGGCCGCCGCCCAGGTCAGGGTCAAGACCGGGTCATAGAAGATCGCCGAAGGCGGGTAGGGCGCGCCCTGCGGAAGGATGATGTGCTCGCTCGTCCAGACATCGGCAAAGCCGAGCTCCTCGGCCTGGATCGCCGCCCGCCGGATCGCCTCCGGCCCCGCCTTGCGCCCGATATGCGGCAGATGAATCCCGACCCGCATTACCGATCCTCCGAGAAATCGCGTCGGCTTAAGTTGAGGCTCCGACGGCGAGCACGCAAGCGCATGAAGAAGCTACACCTCCGATGCACCTTTCGCTGTTCTTGCTGTTATCTGCAGAGGATTTATCAGCGAGCCACATTCCGTGTTCCCTAGGAATCCGGTGGGCCCGAGTCCCGCTATAACCAGTTTCGCACGTGGCTCGATAAGCTCCGTTGGTCAGGGTGATATCATATACCGAAGAAATTGTCAATTTATCAACGACCTTCGCCCTACGCTCCTCGAGCGCGCAGGTCTACTCCCTTGTCGCCAGCGCAGGCTCGGTTCACTCTGACGCGAGGCTAGACGAGTGGATGGGGTGATGCCGGAGGAGCTTCCGCGGGACGGGCTGGTGGCGGTAGTCAAACGCGATTGTCCGACTTGCGTCATGGCCGCGCCGGTGCTTGGCGAGCTTGCGCGCCTGATTGGGCTGACCGTTTTTACGCAGGACGATCCGTCCTTTCCCGAGACGGTAACGATACGCACCGACGACACGATGCTCGACGTCTCGCACCGGCTCGGGATCGAAATCGTGCCGACGCTGATCCGCTTCGAGAGCGGCCGCGAGGTCGGTCGCACTTATGGGTGGGATCGCCGCGAATGGGAGAGGCTCAGCGGCATTGCCGGGCTCGGCCCGGATTTGCCTCTAGCGCGGCCCGGCTGCGGCGCCAGGAATGTCGAGCCGGGTGTGCTCGAGCGCCTCAAGATCCGCTTCAACGAGACCGGGCTCAAATCGCGCCGCATCGAAATCGGTGAGGACGAGGACGAGCAGGAGGCGATGTTTGCGCGTGGCTGGTCGGATGGGCTCCCCTTGGTGCCGCCGAGCGAGGAGCGGGTATTGCGCATGCTCGACGGCACGGCGCGCGACCCGCAGGAAGTCGTGGGCCTGGTGCCGCCGGCGCTCGCCGCGGCGACCGTCGAAAAGATTGCGATCAATGCGGTGATGGCGGGCTGCAAGCCGGAATATTTGCCGGTGGTCCTGGCCGCGGTTGAGGCGGTGCTCGAAGAGCAGTTCGCGATGCACGGGGTGTTGGCGACGACGATGTTCGTCGCGCCGGTAGTGATTGTGAACGGCCCGGTCCGCCGGCGGATCGGCATGAACGCGAAGGGCAACGCGCTCGGCCAAGGCAACCGCGCCAACGCCGCGATCGGCCGCGCGCTGCAGCTGGTCATTCGCAACATCGGCGAGGGACGGCCGCAGGAGGTCGACCGCGCGACATTGGGCAATCCCGGCAAGTACACCTATTGCTTTGCCGAGGACGAGGAGGGGTCGAGCTGGGAGCCTCTGTCGGTCGAGCGCGGTCTGCAGCCGGGCCAGCCGGCGGTGACGGTGTTCGCCGGTTACGGTCTGCAGGGGATCGTCGACCAGAAGTCGCGCGACCCCGATAGCCTGGCGAAGAGCTTTGCCGGATCGCTGAAGGCGCTCAGCAACGTCAAGCACGCGCCCTCCTGCGACGCGATGCTGGTGGTGTGCCCCGAGCACCACCGCACCTTCAAGAATGCCGGGTGGTCCAAGGCGCGGCTTTATGAAGAGCTCTATCGGCTGTGCGAGATCCCGGGAGACGAGCTTATTGCCGGAGCCAAGGGTATCGTCGAAGGCGGGCTCCCATCGCTCGCCGGCAAGACCGTCAACAAATTCCGTCCGGGCGGATTGATGATCGTCCGCGCCGGCGGCGATGCCGGGATGTTCTCCGGCATCATCGGCGGCTGGTCCGCGGGCGGCCCCCGCGGCAGCCTTCCCGTAACCAAGGAGGTCAGAGGATGACCGTGCTTCTAGACCCGACCTCGGAGCGAAGTCCGACGATCCGGCCGCGCCTGCCTCGGCCGGAACGTCTCGACGGGCTGCGGATCGGCATTCTCGATATCGCCAAGCCGCGCGGCGATGTGTTTCTGCACCGGCTTGGCGAGCGGCTCGCCGAGCGCGGCATCGCCGTCAGGCACTACGCCAAGCCGACCAACACACGGGTGGCGCCGTTGCCGCTGCGGCAGCAGATCGCCGCCGAAGTCGATCTCGTCATCGAAGGGTTGTCCGACTGAGGGTCCTGCATTTCGTGCTGTACGCATGACATGGCGGATCTCGAAGCACGCGGCATTCCAACCGTCGGCGTCGCGACGACAGAGTTCATCGAAGGCGCGGCCGCCGGAGCCAAGTCCCTCGGCATCGATCCGGCGATCGTGTTTGTTCCCCACCCGGTGCAGGACCGCACCGACGACGAACTTAACAAACTCGCCGACGACCACCTCGAAGCAATAGTGGCTCTGTTGGTGAGGGGCTGAGCGCGCGTCCCGATCGGCTCCGCAGAACAGGTTATCACTCTCGCACGCGCGAAATATTAGCTGAAATCAGCTGCGCGTGCGAGAGCTGTTCAAATTCGGGTTTTTGTCAATACTTACTCAAACATGACTTAGTTACACGATCTCCTGTCAAAAACTCGGCGGCAACGCCGTCATCGATTAGTCCAATCAGCTGCAATGCGCCGCACATCACCGGGGTGGCAACGCAGGCAGCAGGGAAAAACCATGGACCAGGCGATGAATTGGGCCGCCGGCGAGCTCGAAGGCTTCAGCCGGTCGTAGATCCGCGCGTCGCGACGACGGCTCGGCTCGTTCAATAGGAGTGCGCGAGCAGCGTCGCTTGGGCGCCGCTATCGCCGGCGGGCAGCCTATGTTCGGCCTGCCCGGTTACGGCAAAACTCGGCGACCACGCGCTCCATTGCGTGCCGTCATTCGCGCGCACCCACAAGGTATCGCTGCCGCTGCCGCTGCCGCTCTGATAGGTGGTCCGAGCGAGCTGCTCAGCGGTGACGTAGATGTCGGTGTTGGTTGGCTGAACCACGCCGTTGACGAGAAAGTGCCCGCCGCCGCCCCCGGTATCCCAGAAATCATACTGGGTGATCGCGTCGCCATCCGGGTCGCTCGCGGTGAACAGCGACGAAGCGGCAAAGACCTGCCCGGAGCTGGCGACGGTGTTCGAATTGGTCGGCGTGACTACCGGCGGGGTGTCGACATTCTGCGCAGTCACGGTGAAGCTCGGCGACCATGCGCTCCACTGCGTGCCGTCATTGGCGCGCACCCATAACGTGTCGGTGCCGTTGCCGCTCTGATAGGTGGTTTGCGCGAGCTGCTCAGCAGTAACGTAGACGTCGCTGTTGGCCGGCTGGGTCACGCCGTTCAAGAGAAAGTGCCCGCCACCGCCGCCTGTGTCCCAGAAATCGTATTGGGTGAGCGCGTCGCCGTCCGGGTCGCTCGCGGTGAACAGCGACGAGGCGGCAAAGATCTGACCGGCGCTGGCCGCAATGTTCGAGTCGGTTGGCGTCACCACCGGCGGGGTGTCCACCGTCTGTGCAGTGATCGTAAAGCTCGGCGACCATGCGCTCCACTGCGCGCCGTCATTGGCGCGCACCCATAAGGTATCGGTGCCGTTGCCGCTCTGGTAAGTAGTCTGCGCGAGCTGCGCGGCCGAGACGTAAATGTCCCCGTTGGCTGGCTGCGCTACGCCACTGACGAGAAAGTGCCCGCCACCGCCGCCGGTGTCCCAGAAATCGTATTGGGTGAGCGCGTCGCCGTCCGGGTCGCTCGCGGTGAACAGCGCCGAGGCAGCAAAGGCCTGCCCGGGGCTGGCCGTGATGTTCGAGTTGGTCGGTGTCACGATCGGCGGGGTGTCCGTCGGAGAGTTTACCGCCGCTGAGGGAGGATCAACGGGGGTGGCCACTCCCTGAAAACTATTGTTGCTCAATTGGACGGGTATAGCGGGCGCGTCGTAGATGCCGGTCGCCTGGGAAAGGCCGGTGCTGATGAACGTATTGTCCGAGACCGACAGGCTATTGCTCCCGTAGATCAGCCCCTCCTCGCCATAAGCGACCATTATCTCGTTTGGGCTCGCGGGGCCTTGCACGATCTGGTTCCCCGAAATTGTGACGACTCCGCCGTTTGGCGTATCGATCCCATAGCTGGTCGAGCCGGCGCCGATACCGTCCGCAGGGTCGGCGGCGCCATCATAAATCCGGTTGTTCGTGATGGTGGTTGTCGTCGCGCGGCTCTTGATGTCGTGGCCGATCAGCTGGCCGCCAAAAAGACTGCCGGTGACCGTAAGGGTGCCCGCAAGATTGACGTAAAGCGCGTGCTGAAAGTAATTGGGATTGGGGTTGCCGTTGTTCTCGAAAGTGGAGTTGATGATCTGGATCGTTTCGCTCGCGTCGTAGCCGGTGAGGATTCCTTCCTGGTTCCCGATGAACGTGCTGTTTTCGACAATGAGGCTCGCGGCGGGATTGCCTCCGTCGACATTCTGGTCGCGGATCCCGGCGCCGTTGCCGCCATCGGCATTGCTGACCGCCGCACCTTCAAAAGTGAGGCCCCTGACGGTGAGGCTGGAGTCCGCAACAATGATGCCCTTCTCATTCGGGATCAGCTCGGTCGCGAGCAGCACAACTGCGCCCGCGGCATTGGGGTCGACCTCGATCGTCATTGGACGCGTGACCTCCGAGAAGTCATTCGTGTAGGTTCCCGGAGCAACCCGAATGTCGAAATTGTCGTTCGGATTAGTGTCGGCATTAGCGAAATCGACGGCTGCGCTGATCGTCTGATATTGCCCGTGCGGCCCAACGGTGAGGATGATCGGCGCCGCTTGCGCGGTCGTCGAATTGGCGGGGATCGGCGGGGAGGCAGGCAAATCGCCCTGTCCCAGACTTGCCGCAGTATTGACTGTGCCCGCTGTCATTACAGTGAAACTCGGCGACCACGCGCTCCACTGCGTGCCGTCATTCGCGCGCACCCACAAGATATCGCTGCCGCTGCCGCTCTGATAGGTGGTCTGAGCGAGCTGCTCAGCGGTGACGTAGACGTCGGTGTTGGCTGGCTGGGTCACGCCGTTTACGAGGAAGTGCCCGCCGCCGCCCCCGGTATCCCAGAAATCGTATTGGGTGATCGCGTCGCCGTCCGGGTCGCTCGCGGTGAACAGCGACGAGGCGGCAAAGACCTCCCCAGGGCTTGCGGTGATGTTCGAATTGCTGACTGTCACCACCGGTGGAGCGTCGACCGGCTGCGCAGTGACCGTGAAGCCGGGCGACCATGCGCTCCATTGCGTCCCGTCATTGGCGCGCACCCACAAGATGTCGGTACCATTTCCGCTCTGGTAGGTAGTCTGCGCGAGCTGCGCGGCGGAAACGTAAATGTCGCTGTTGGCCGGCTGGGCCACGCCGTTCACGAGAAACTGCCCGCCACCGCCGCCGGTGTCCCAGAAATCATATTGGGTGATCGCGTCGCCGTCCGGGTCGCTCGCGGTGAACAGCGACGAGGCGGAAAAAATCTGCCCGGGGCTTGTCGTAATGTTCGAATTGCTCACGGTCACCACCGGCGGGGTGTCGATCCTCGACGTGCCGCTGTCCCAGCCGATCGCGTTCATGACGCGCAGATCGTTGGCGCTGACCAGTTCGACCCCCCCACTGCGGATCGCCGCATTGTAGGCATCGTTGGCGCCCCCGACTGCCCAGTCGCCCGGATCTTCGCCGGACAGAGTATTGAAATTGTTCAGGCCGGTGTTGCCGCCGTCGAGCGAGAAGTAGGCGGTGTTTCCAGCCGCTAATTGCCGCGCGCCGGGGCTCGAATAGCGAAACAGGTCCAACGCGGAGTAGGTCTGCGAGAGACCGCCGAGCGGGGTGCCGAGTAGTGCGATCCGCCCCATCACTTCCGAGATCTCGTGCTCGGCGACGCCAATAAAGTCGTAGGCTCCCGCAACCGCCCGATTATTCGGGTCGAAGGTATAATTGACGCCCGAGGAAAATCCGACATAGCCGTCGACTGCGGCGCCGGCGCCTAGCCCTAGAGCTTTCGCCTGCGCGGTTGTAAGCAGGAAGCTGCCGCCGCCGGTCGGATCGCTCGCCGGCAAGCTGGCGACCGCAGTGGCGTCGTCGGCAAATTTGGCATCGGCCGTCAGGGCCGCCTTGACTTGCGAGTAGCTGAATACGTCGAGATAGCTTTCACTCGCGCCGAGCGTGCCGGATCCCAAGGTTTGCCCGGCGACTTCACCCCATCCGACATCGATATTGACGGTGATGGGGTCATGGAACACGCTTTCGTAGTAGTTTACGGCGTCGGTAATCGCGCTGATGAAGCCGGCCGGGGCATTGCTGACGCTGCCGTCGTAATTGATGTTGAAAACGAGGCCGCCGGCGGCGCCCACCTGAACCGTGGTTCCCGCCAACGACGCGGACCCGCTGGTCGCATCACCGCCGGTCGCGGCCGCGGTCGCCAGGATACTGGCGGGATTGATGTAGCCACCTGTCGCGGCGGATGTCGGCTGGGCGGCAACACTCTCGGACGAACCGGACCCGTCATCGACCTCCAGCAGTCCCACAGCGTCCTGTTGACCCGCCGCATCGGCAAGCTTGTAGATCATCCGTTCCCCCTCGAGAAATGATCCCCGGACCAACGGCGGCGCTAGGCAGGTCCGTAGGACCAGCCACCGATCGAAAGACGCGCATCGCCGCAGGAATAATGGCAGTAACGCCTCGTTAACAAATCTACCGGGTCGCAGCAACCACAAAATTGATGGGTCAAAATTATGACGTATGTCGGGTCAGCCAATTAGGTCGTAACATAGTTAAAATTTTGACCGGCACATTACTTGCTTGAGTGCGTCGCCGGGATGCGTCGGCAGCCTGTTCTTTCATTTAACGAGCACCGGGAACGAGCACCGGCGCCTCGTGGCAGACCCCGATGCGGCGCGCGTTTTTCGCCCAGTAAAACAGGGGCGCCTCTCCCTTGGCGGTACCGCTGTGGAGGGCGATCGCCCGGGCCAGCATGAACCGCGTCACATCGCGAAACGATTCGAGCGGGTGTTGCCCGACCCGGTACCAACGGACATCCTCGAGTTCTTCGCTCGACTCCGGTTCGTCGAACACATTAGCGCCGTCGCTAAGGAAAAACCGGGTATTGAACCGCCGGTTCGAGTGAGACGGGGTGATCGCCCGCCCGACATAGGTCAACAGGTCCAATGCCGCGACAAGACCGCGCTCACGATAGGCTCGTTCGATCTGGCTGGTGGCCGGCGGCGCGGCGTGCGAAGCAGCCGGCCGGCCCACCAGCACCCCGACCTCTTCCCAGGTCTCGCGCAGCGCCGCCCGCGCAGAGTGCGCGAGACGCAGACCCAACGCATCGCTGCCCGCTTCGACACTCCACGCGATCCGGTCGGGCGGGTCGATCGCACCGCCCGGAAAGACGTGCACCCCGGGCATGAATTTGACGTGCAGAGGACGGCGGCCGGCGAGGACTTCGATGTTCCGCCCCTCGCCGCGCAACAGAATCAGCGAGGCAGCATCACGCGGCCGCACCACCGGTTTACGCGTGCTGGCCGGCACCTGCACAACATCGTTCATGAAAAAATTATAGGTTCGGTCGGGCCGCTTTGCGAGCCCGACGCATTTGGGCAGAGGGTCGGTGGGCGGTCCGGGCTTCGGCGATCAGGCGATCGAGCCGATCGAGAAGCGCGGCTTCGATTTCGGGGCCTCCGTCGAGGCGCTTCAACAGCAGCGCGGCGGCTTCGAGCGTCGAGAGCGCCTCGCGGCGCGGCTCCCGGCGCACCCGGCCAAAGCGCGACCGGTGCCGCGGGTTGAGCACGAGGCGATGGAGCCGGAGGAGCCAGGGGTTGCGCCACCACAGGGTCTTGGCCTCGCTCCAGCTGCCGTCGAGCAGCACGACGCCTTGGAGGCCGCGCAGCATCACGTCCTGGTCGGCCGCCGGGGTTCCCGCTCGGTCGAGAACAACAATCTCCCGCTCCAGGCCGAAGGCCGCCGGCCGAGCCGAGCCAAGGTAGAGTACCGCCCATTGCCCCGGATCGGCGGAATGGCCGAGCGCCCGCGCGAGGTTCGGCCACGACAGCCCGACGACGAGCGCAGCCCGCCGCAGAGCCGCGCAGGTCGCCGCCGCGGTCGCCAGCACTTCCTTCTTCTCCTGCGGGTGCTGCAGGACCAGCACAAAGAGGCGGTTGTCGATCGGCTCCACCACTGCTGTCCCGCGCATTTCCTTTTCAACCACTGGCTTTTTCGCCCTATATGGAATGTCCGGGTCAATTTGTCGTTAATCCGCTGCCACCACTATAGGCTCCGCTCGGCTTGCCGGTAGGCGAGGTCTCGTGGCACATGAATTGCCTGGATCTCCCGCCCGGATCTCCCCGGGGGCAGCCGATCGAGGAGTTTATGCACAAACCTGTCCGCAAGGCTGTTTTCCCGGTCGCCGGGTTGGGCACCCGGTTTCTGCCGGCGACCAAGGCGATGCCCAAAGAAATGCTGCCGATCGTCGACAAGCCGCTCATTCATTACGCCGTCGAGGAGGCCAAGGCGGCGGGCATCGAGCAGTTCTTCTTTGTGACGAGCCGGGGCAAGAGCGCGATCGACGATCATTTCGATCGCGCCTATGAGCTCGAGGCGACGCTGCGCGAGCGGGGCAAGGAGGACGTGCTCGAGGAACTCGAAGCACGGCTGCCCGAACCTGGGCAAATCGCCTATACGCGGCAACAGACCCCGCTGGGCCTCGGCCATGCCGTGTGGTGCGCCCGCGGATTGGTCGGCGACGAACCTTTCGCGGTGCTCCTCGCCGACGATCTGATGGTCTGCGATCGACCCTGTCTCGCACAGATGGTCGAGACCTACGCACGGACCGGTGGCAATCTCGCGGCGATCATCGAGGTGCCGCGGGCGCACACCGCGCGCTACGGCGTGCTCGACATCGTCTCCGACGACGGCCGGCTGGTGCGGGCGAGAGGAGTGGTGGAAAAGCCCGATCCCGCCGAGGCGCCTTCGACTTCCACGATTATCGGCCGCTACATCATCCAGCCCGAGGTTTTTGGCCACCTCTCCAACGCCGAGCCGGGCAGCGGCGGCGAGATACAGCTGACCGACGCACTGGGCAAGCTGATTGAAGAGGGGCAGGCCTTTCATGGGCTGCGCTTCGAAGGCCGGCGCTTCGATTGCGGCGACAAGCTCGGCTTTCTCGAAGCGACGGTCGCGCTCGGGCTGCAGCACCCCGAGCTCGGGCCCGGGCTGCGCAAGATCCTCTCCGCCTACCTCTGATCGGAACAATTTATGGCCCATCATTTCGACCCGACGATCCTGCGCGAATACGACATTCGCGGGATCGTCGGGCAGACCCTGTCCGCCGCCGACGCGCGGGCCATCGGGCGGGCCTACGCGGTTACCCTCGCCGAGGCCGGCGGACGCCGCGTCGCCGTCGGCTATGACGGCCGCCTTACCTCGCCCGAACTCGAAGCCGCGCTCGTCGACGGCCTCAGGGTGGAGGGCGCCGATGTCGTGCGGATCGGCCGGGGGCCGACGCCGATGCTCTATTACGCGGCGGTGACGCTCGGGGTCGACGGCGGGGTCATGGTCACCGGCTCACACAACCCGCCCGACCACAACGGCTTCAAGTTCGTCTTCCAGGGCAAGTCGTTTTACGGCGCGGCGATCCAGAAACTCGGCGAGACGGCGGGGCGCCTCGGCGCTCCGCGCGGCGAGCGAGGAAGGGTCGAAGAGCGCGCGATCCGCGACGATTATGTCGCGCGGCTGGCGCAGGATTACCGCGGGGACAGGCCGCTGACCGTCGCCTGGGACCCCGGAAACGGCGCGACCGGCGATGTCGTCCAGCAGCTCACCGCGCGTCTGCCCGGCAGGCACCTCCTGCTCAACGAGACGATCGACGGCACCTTTCCGGCCCATCATCCCGACCCGACGATCCCGGAGAATCTGGTTCAACTGCAAGAGGCGGTGGCGCGCGAGCGCTGCGATCTCGGCATCGCCTTCGACGGCGACGGCGACCGCATCGGCGTTGTCGACTCGCACGGCCGGATTCTGTGGGGCGATCAGCTGATGGTGGTGCTGGCGCGCGACGTGCTGAGCCGCCATCCGGGCGCGCCGATCCTTGCCGATGTAAAGGCGAGCCAGGTGCTGTTCGACGAGATCGCTCGCGCGGGGGGACGCCCGGTCATGGCGGCCACCGGGCATTCGCTGATCAAGGCAAAGCTCGCCGAGATGGGCGCGCCGCTCGCCGGCGAAATGAGCGGCCACATCTTCTTCGCAGACGGCTATTACGGGTTCGACGATGCGGTCTATGTCGCCGTGCGGCTGCTCGCCATCCTGTCGAGAGCCCGGCTCAGTCTCGCTGAGATGCGCGATGGGCTGCCCTTGGTCGTCAATACGCCCGAATTGCGCTTTCCGTGCTCGGAGAGCCGCAAATTCGAAGTCGTGCGCGAGGTCCGCGAACGCTTGCACAAGGCGGGGGCCGAGATGACCGACATCGACGGCGTGCGCGTGCGCACCGCCGACGGCTGGTGGCTGTTGCGCGCCTCGAACACCCAGGCCGTCCTCGTCGCCCGTGCCGAATCCGCAACTCCAGAGGGCCTCGCCCGGCTCAAACTGGAGCTCGCCGCCGAACTTGCCGCCAGCGGGGTGCAACTGCCTGATGCGTGAGCCTCTCACCGACGTCTTTGCCGCGCCAGTGAGGAATCCCCTCTCCGCCCTTCAGGGGCCTACAAGGGGGGATGGAGGGGCCCAACCCTAGTGTTGGGAGCAACCCCAATTAGATGATTGAAGGTCCAGGATCTGTAGGATGGGTTGAGCAATAGCGAAACCCATCCCAACGACGGCAGACGATGGTTTTGCTTCCGCTCAACCCCTCCCACAAGTGTCGCGCACGACAGGTGGGGCGGCGTTCGTGGAGAGATCAGTTCGGGGCGATCAGCGTTATTCCCGCAAAAAAAAAGGTCCTGTATCGGGCAGCATCGCGAGTGATCAGCATGCAATCGGCTATTACCGCGTGGGCGCCGATGAAGACATCGGGCAAGACCCCCGTCCTGATACCGCCGGCTAAGCGATATTATCGGAATGCCTTGCCGGCTTAGGAACAACGCCGCAGGAGGTATCGCTGCGTTGATCAGCCCTGCTCTGCGGATCATTTCGTCGAGTTCTTCGATTGTCGCGATAGCCGACCGAAAGTTCTGCGTAGACAATGTCGTTGATCGCGACCTGGCCCGGGCGGCCGCAGAGTCCAGCCGCTGTTGCGACCACTCGACCCACTGGCGGTCACTGGTGACTAAGTCTAAAAGGATGTTCGTGTCGACAAGGATCACCCACTATCCTCGCCGCGCGTTAGAGCCATGATCTCATCGGTCGTCATGCCGAGCTTCGCGCTCCCTCTCAGGCGGGCAAATCTGCTCTCCGGTGGCGGGTTGCGCGTTTTGAGGAAGACCCGACCATCTTCCGCCAGTTCGAAATCGATGTCCGATCCCACTTTGAGGCCCAGGTGCTCGCGTAATCGTCGAAGGATCGTCACCTGACCCTTGATGTCATCTTTGTCATGGTCCGTCCTCGTAATACCGAAGTTCCCAGAAGTATTACATAGGATGAGATCGGCGATCGTGTCAGGATGTGACTTGGTAAATTCGCAGGGATGGGTCGTGGCGCCAGGACTTCCCACGCTGAAGGTGGTGGCATGCTTGTAGAGATCGGTCATTTCGCTCTGGTGCTTGCGCTCCTTGTGGCGCTCGTGCAGGGCACCTTGCCGCTGGTCGGAGCGTCGGTGCGCAGCCGGCCGCTGATGGATCTGGGGCGATCGGCGGCGTTGCTGCAGTTCGCGCTCGTCGCGCTTGCCTTCGCCATCTTCATGCGGGCCCACATTGTGTCGGATTTCTCGGTGCGGAACGTGTTCGAGAATTCCAACACCGCGAAACCGATGCTCTACAAGGTGACCGGGGTCTGGGGCAGCCATGAAGGCTCAATGATGCTCTGGGTCCTCATGCTGACCTTGTTCGGCGGCCTCGTAGCCGCTCTGGGCCGGTCGTTGCCGGCCAGTTTGCGGGCGCGCACCTTGGCGATCCAGGGTCTCCTAGGGTTTGGCACCTTGGCCTTCATCATCGGGACATCGAACCCGTTCGACCGGTTATTTCCGGTCCCAGCGGATGGCCGCGACCTCAACCCGCTGCTGCAGGACCCGGGTCTCGCCTTCCACCCTCCGTTTCTCTATTTCGGCTATGTCGGGTTCTCGATTACCTATTCCTTTGCGATCGCCGCGCTGATCGAGGGGAGGGTCGGCGCCGCCTGGGCGCGCTGGGTGCGGCCCTGGGCGCTGACGGCGTGGTGCGGGCTGACGATCGGCATCGCAATGGGCAGCTGGTGGGCCTATTACGTGCTCGGCTGGGGTGGCTGGTGGTACTGGGACCCGGTCGAGAACGCCTCCTTCATGCCGTGGCTGCTCGGAACCGCGCTGCTGCACTCCGCGGCCGTCGTCGAAAAGCGCGAGACGTTGCAGCGCTGGACAGTCCTGCTCGCCATCCTGACCTTCGGCATGAGCCTGATCGGGACTTTCCTGGTGCGCTCCGGCGTCCTGACCTCGGTGCACTCCTTTGCGGTCGATCCGACGCGCGGCGTCTTCATCCTGGTGCTGATCGCGCTGGTGATCGGCGGCGGCCTCGTGCTCTATGCGCTGCGCGCTCCCGGTCTCGAAACCGGCAACCCGTTTGCTCCGGTAAGCCGCGAAGGCGCCCTCGTCCTCAACAATCTGCTGCTCTGCGCCGGTATGGCGACGGTGTTTCTCGGCACCTTCTACCCGCTGTTCGCCGAGGTGTGGAGCGGCGTCAAGCTGTCGGTCGGCCCGCAGTTCTTCGACGCGACCTTTGTGCCAATCCTGGCGCCCGCCATCATCGCGATGGTGATCGGACCGGTACTGGCGTGGCGGCGCGGCAATTTGCGCGCCGCCCTGCGCCGCCTCGCTCCGGCCATTGTCGGCGCGCTTCTTGTACCGGTCATCGTCTTCGCCTTCGATCGCGCCGCACCACCGGCGGCATTGGCGGGGATCGCGCTCGCGGCTTGGGCAATGCTCGGCGTGTTGGCCGATCTGGCCGACAGGAGCGGCGTCGCGAAGCTGCCGGCCCTGACATCCTGGCGGCGGCTGCGCCATTTGCCGCGCGGAACCTGGGGCTACGCGATCGCTCATTTCGGGGTCGGCGTGCTCATCGCCGGCATCACGGTGTCGACCGCATGGCGCAGCGAGCGGATCGAGACATTGCATCCCGGTGACACCGTCGAGATCGCCGGCCGCACCCTGCGCCTGGTCGGGGTCACTGAAGGAGACGTCGCCAATTACCACGCACAGCGCGCGCAAATCGTCGTCGAGCGCCCCGGCAGCGCGCCGATGACCCTCTACCCCGAGCGTCGCTGGTACCCGGTGGCGCGAAGCCAGACGACAAATACCGCGATCGCCACCAACGGGTTCGGCGACCTCTATCTCGCGCTCGGCGATCCGGACGACAAAGGGGGCTGGGTACTTCGCGCTTACTACAACCCGCTCGTGCCGTGGATCTGGTTTGGCGCGATCCTCGCCGCCCTCGGCGGACTCGTCTCGCTGAGCGACCGCCGCCTCAGGCTCCGCCTGCCGGCTGCGAGGACCTCGCTCGCCGTGGGGTCGGCGGGATCGGCCGACAACTGATGATCCGTCGGTTGGCCTTCGCGGTCGCGCTGGCGGCGGGTCTCGTCGGACCTGCGGCGCATGCGGTCGAACCCGCCGAGCGGCTGGCCGATCCCGCGCTCGAGACGCGCGCTCGGGCGCTGAGCCAGGAATTGCGATGTCTCGTCTGCCAGAACCAGTCGATCGACGAGTTCAAACGCCGATCTCGCCCACGACCTGCGGGTGCTGCTGCGGCGACGCCTGGCAGCCGGCGATACGGACCGGCAAGTGCTCGATTATATCGTCGCCCGCTACGGCGTTTTCGTGCTGCTCGACCCGCCCTTCGAGCCGGCAACTTACCTTTTGTGGCTGACGCCGCCTGTGCTGGTAGTAGGCGCCGGCATCTTTCTGGCGCTCCGGGCGCGGCGCCGCCGCCCCGACCCGGAACTCCCGGCTTTGAGCGAGAAAGAGCGCGCCCGCGCTGCGCTATTGCTCGGCGAAGGTGGATGATCTGGTTCTGGATCATCGCGGGGCTTTTGGTCGTGGTGGCGCTGCTTGCGTTGCTCAAGCCTCTGTTGTGGGCGTCACCGGAGAGCGCAGATGAGGGTGAATCCGTCCTCGCGATGTTTCGCCGGCAACTCGCGAGCCTCGATAGCGAGATTGCGCAGGGCAGGCTCGCTCCGGACGAGGCCGCGGCGGTGCGCGCGGAGATCACCCGGCGCATGCTCGCGGCGGCCGACCAGGAAACACAAAACTCGCGGCCGGCGGTCTTGGCGTCGGCCGCGGTCTCGTGGCGCATCGGTGCCGCCGTCGGTATAGCGGCGCTGCTGCCGACGGCGGCGCTCGCCATCTACTCGGCGGTCGGTGCACCGGCGGCAATCGAACCGGGCGGGGGCGCTGCCGCCGCCGCCGCGCCGCACGACCGGGCCGAACTCGCCGCCGCAGCCGAACAGCTGAAGGCTCGGCTTCAACAGGAGCCCGGCCATGTCGAAGGCTGGGTCCTGCTGGCCCGCACCTTCGTCTCGCTTGAGCGCTACCCCGAAGCGCGCGCGGCTTACAGCCAGGCGATCGCGCTGGCGCCGAAAGAGCCGCGGTTGCATGCCGAGCTCGGGGAATTGCTCGTGCTGGCGGCGGGGGGCGATGTCACCGCGGAGGCCGAGGCCGAATTCGCCAAGGCCGGAGATGACCCGCGCGCCCGCTTCTATGGCGCAGAAGCCGCGCTGCAGCGCGGCGATCGCGAGACAGCCAAGGCCACGCTGCGCGCTCTGCTCGCCACGGCACCAGCCGAGGCGCCGTGGCGCAAAGTCGTGCAAGACCGCCTGGCCGAAATTGACCCGGATGAACCGCCCCCCGCTGCGAACGGGTCCGGGCCGACGGCGCAGGACGTCGCCGCGGCTCAATCGATGTCGCCGGAGCAGCGGCAGGCAATGATTCGCTCTATGGTCAACCGGCTCGCCGCGCGGCTCGAGCAGAACCCGAACGACAAGGACGGGTGGACCCGCCTCGCCCACGCCTATGATGTGCTGGGCGAAACGCAGAAGGCCGAAGCGGCGCGCGCCCGCGCCGCACAAGCGCCCGAGGCCGGGAAGTAGCCTCGACCCTGTCTGTGGCGGCGATCATTCCAGCTGTGAGTAAATCTGCCCGTTTGCGCGAGCCACGATCGGAGCGGTTGAACTTCGGCGCTATCAGCCGTTAACCTCGAAGACAATGCCGCCATCGCCGGATTTGAGCCTCGTGACTGGAGCGACCGGGTTCGTCGGATCGGCTGTGGCGCGCGCCCTGCTCGCGCGCGGTCACCGGGTCCGCGTGCTCGCCAGGCCGAACAGCAATCGGCGCAACCTTGCAGGTCTCGCGGTGGAAATCGCCGAGGGGGCGATGGAGAATTTCCGCTCGTTGGCGCGCGCCGTCGCCGGGTGCCGATATGTGTACCACGTAGCGGCCGATTACCGGATCTGGGTGCCCGATCCTGCGCCAATGTTTCGCGTCAATGTCAACGGCACTCGGGATCTGCTGACCGCGGCGCTCGAAGCCGGCGCCGAGCGGGTCATTTATACCAGCAGCGTCGCGACGCTCGGCCTGGTGCCCGGCGGCTCGGCCGACGAAGAAACCCCGAGCAGCATCGACGACATGATCGGGCCTTACAAGCGGTCGAAATTCATGGCCGAAGAGCTGGTGCGAGAGCTGGTGCGGGAGCGCAGATTGCCGGCCGTGATCGTCAACCCCTCCACCCCGGTCGGGCCGGGCGACATCAAGCCGACGCCGACCGGCCGGCTGATCGTCGAGGCCGCACGCGGCCAGATGCCCGCTTTTGTCGACACCGGCCTCAACATCGTCCATGTCGATGACGTCGCCGAAGGCCATCTCGCCGCGGCCGAGAAGGGACGGATCGGCGAGCGTTACATTCTCGGGGGCGAGAATATGGCGTTGGCCGAGATCCTCGCCGAGGTCGCGCAGGCGGTCGGCCGGCGCCCACCCTGGCTGCGGGTTCCGCACCGTGTGCTGTTTCCTGTCGCATTCGGGGCAGAGCTGGCGGCCCGGGTTACCGGGCGCGACCCGTTCGTCACGCTCGACGGTGTTCGGATGTCGCAGAAAAAGATGTATTTTATCTCGGAAAAGGCTTGCCGCGAGCTCGGCTACGCGCCGCGTCCGGCGCGCGAGGCCATTGCCGACGCGGTTAGCTGGTTCAAGGCTAATCGATATCTGAAATGACGGCCATGCGGGACGAGCTGTCGTCGCACCGCGCCGAAGGCGTCGAAACGCCCTCGGGGAAGTGGCGCAGCAGCGAGAATTTCCCGGTCGGATCGCTTCTGATTCGGCGCGACTTGCGGGTGCATGTCCACGCCTTCTACCGCTTCGCCCGGAACGCCGACGATATCGCCGACAATCCCGACTTGACTGCCGACGACAAGATCGCTCGGCTCGATCGCATGGCTGCGGTTCTCGACGGGGCCTCGGGGGAGGATTCTCCCGCGGCCGCCGCGATGCGGCAAAGCCTCCTCGAAACCGGCGTCACCGCTCAGCACTGCCATGACGTTCTGCACGCGTTCCGGCTCGACGCGGTCAAGCTGCGTTATCGCGACTGGGACGACCTTATGGGATATTGCCGCTACTCGGCTTCCCCGGTCGGTCGGCAGCTGCTCGAACTGCACGGTGAAAGCAGGGCCACCTGGCCGGCTTCCGATGCCCTTTGCTCGGCGCTGCAGGTGCTCAATCATCTGCAGGATTGCGTCGACGACTACCGGCAACTCGGTCGCGTTTACCTGCCGGTCGAAGATCTTGCTGCGAAAGGGATCGGGGTCGAGGCTCTGGCGGCTGGTGTCTCGAGCCCGGGGCTGCGGCGCGTGCTCGACCGGCTGCTGGACCGCACCGCGGAATTGATCGACCAGGCGCGCGGCTTGCCGCCGCTCGTCGCGTCCCGCGGATTGCGCTGGGAATCCGCTGTCATCGTCGATCTGGCTGCGCGGCTGCTGCGCCGGCTGCGCCAGGGCGATCCCGTGGCGGGCCGTGTCGCGCTGAGCAAATACGATTTTGTCGCCGCCTTTGCAGTCGGCGTCTCGAGTGGCTTTCGGGGGTGAGCGACGCGGCGCTCCGTGCCGCTGCCGATCAGCTCGGTGAAGACGCGCTGCGCGAAACGATCCGGCACCGGGTCGAGGCCGCCGGGACCTCGTTCTACTGGGCGATGCGGCTGTTGCCGCGGGATCGCCGCAACGGCATGTACGCGATATATGCGTTCTGCCGCGAGGTCGACGACATCGCCGATGGCGGGAGGCCGGTCGAACACAAGCTTGCGGCTCTCGCCGGGTGGCGTGACGAGATCGACGCGCTTTACGATGGGCGTCCGCGCCACGTCGTGGCTCGTGCATTGTCGGGGCCGGTGCGCAGTTACCAGCTTCGCAAAGAAGATTTTCTTGCGATCCTCGCCGGCATGGAGATGGACGCTCGGGGAGACATCAGGGCCCCCGATTTCGCCACCCTGGACCTCTATTGCGCCCGCGTCGCGAGCGCGGTCGGCCATCTCTCAGTCCATGTATTCGGCGATTCCAGCGAGCCCGCTCACGCCGTCGCGGAATCGCTCGGCCGAGCGCTACAGCTGACCAACATCCTGCGCGACCTCGCGGAGGACGCCGGCTCGACGGCGTCTGTACCTGCCTCGCGAAATCCTCGACCGGCACGGGATTCGAGGCGACGAGCCGGCGGCCGTGCTGCGGCATCCCGCATTGCCGGCAGCATGCCGTGATGTCGCCGCCCTCGCCGAAGGCCACTTCCGCGAGGCCGCGCGGGCAATGGCGCATTGCTCGCGCCGCGCAATGCGTCCGGCCGCGGTGATGGCCGCAATTTACCGCGCGACGCTCTCGGCACTGCAGCGCTCGGGATGGCGCGACCCAACGGAGCGCGTCGGTCGTCTCGAACTCGCTGAAACTGTGGCTGGTGTTGCGCCACGGCTTGATATGAGCGCGGCGGCGAGTCGCGGGTTGCGTGCATGTCGTCGGTGCAGGACTCGCCGGGCTCGCGGCCGCGGTCGCGCTCGCCGACGCCGGCCGCTCCGTGATCCTGTATGAAGCCGCCCTCCATGCCGGCGGACGCTGCCGCTCCTATTTCGATGCCGAGCTCGGATGCCGGATCGACAACGGCAATCATCTCCTTTTGTCCGGCAATCAGGCGGCGCTCGACTATCTGAGACCGGATCGGCGCGCGCGGTTCTCTCGAAGGCCCCTCCGAGGCCGTTTTCCCGTTCGTCGACGCTGCGACCGGGGAGCGCTGGACGGTGCGGCCCAATGGCGGCGCGCTGCCCTGGTGGGTTTTGTCGCGCCGGACAGGCGGGTTCCGCAGACGCGAGCGCATGACTATCTCGCCGCGTTGGCGCTGCGGCGGGCGACGCCGTCGGCAACGATCGCCGCCGTGCTCGATACACGGCGAAGGCTGTACCGCCGGTTATGGGAGCCGCTCGCCGTCGCCGCCTTGAATACCGGCGCCGAGCAGGGATCGGCCATGCTCTTCTGGCGCATGCTCGCCGAGACGCTCGGGCGGGGGGGCGCGGCGTGCTGGCCGCTCCTCCCACGCGTCGGCCTCTCGGAAAGCTTCGTCGAGCCGGCGCTCGCCCGCTTGCGCGCGCAAGGGCGCGGAAATCCGCTTCGGCGCACGGCTGAGGGCGCTGAGCTTCGGGCCGGAGCGGGTTTCGGATCTCGCCTTCGAAGCGGCGTCGATCGCACTCGACCGCACAGATGGCGTAATCCTGGCCGTACCCGCCGCGATTGCCGCTCGCCTTGTCCCCGGGCTCATCGTCCCCGACCGGCACTCGCCGATCGTCAACGCACATTTCCGCTGCATTCCCCCGGCCGGCGCGCCGCTTTTTGTCGGGGTAATCGGCGGCGCCGCGGAATGGATCTTTCGCAAACGCGAAGTGTTATCGGTGACGGTCAGCGCTGCTGACCGATTTGTCGAGCGCGCCGCACCGGAGCTGCGCGATCTCTTCTGGCGCGATGTCGCACTCGCCTATCACCTTCCGGCGCTTCCGGCTCCGCCGGCGCGTATCGTCAAGGAGCGCAGGGCGACGTTTTTGGCGAGCCCCGAGCAGCTGAAACGCCGCCCGCAACAGAAGACGGCCTGGAGGAACCTTCTACTTGCCGGCGATTATGTCGATACGGGGTTGCCTGCAACGATCGAAGGCGCTATTCGCTCCGGCTTTGTCGCGGCCGGGCTTGCAACCGATTGTCGGCTTCGGGCGTTTTCTCAAACTGTTGCGGGCGATGGCCGGGGCTCCCGTGCATTGACTGCGGAAATTGAAAAAGAACGACACCGCGCGCTTCCATGAGTGATATAGACCACAAAAGAATTGGCGAACCTGCGCCGTCGCGTCGACGCGGCGCGCCTCGACGAGGCGATCACGCGCGCCAGCGAATCGCTGGTCGCCTTGCAGCACCCAGACGGGCATTGGGTCTTCGAACTGGAAGCCGACGTGACGATCCCGTCGGAGTTCATCCTGCTCCAGCACTATTTCGGCCGCATCGAGCCGGAACTACAGGCGCGGATCGCCAAGCATATTCGCGCCATCCAAGGCGCGGACGGCGGCTGGCCGCTGTTTCACGGAGGCGCCCTCGATCTCAGCGCTTCGGTAAAGGCCTATTTCGCGCTGAAGGCGGCCGGCGATCCGGTTGATGCGCCGCATATGGAGCGGGCCCGGGCGGCGATCCTGGCCGGTGGCGGCGCCCGGCGCTGCAACGTATTCACACGTATCCTGCTCGCATTGTTCGGCGAGGTTCCATGGCGGGCGGTCCCTGTAATGCCGGTCGAGATCATGCTGCTTCCGAGCTGGTCTCCCTTTCACATCGCCAAAGTGTCCTATTGGTCGCGCACGGTTCTCGTGCCGCTGCTTGTGCTGATGGCGCTGCGGCCGCGGGCCCGCAACCCGCTCGGTGTCACGGTCGCCGAGCTTTTTCTGGAGCCGCCGGAAACGGTGCGGGATTGGATCGGCGGTCCGACATCATCGCCGCTGTCGTTAGCGTTCGGCATGCTCGACCGGCTGTTGCGGGTCGCCGAGCCGTTCTTCCCGGCGGATGCGCGACGGCGCGCGATCGACAAAGCCGTCGCCTTTGTCACCGAACGCCTCAACGGCGAAGATGGTCTTGGCGGCATCTTTCCGGCGATGGCCAACGCCGCGATGATGTTCGATTGTCTGGGCTACGACCCGGATCATCCCGGCTATGCCTCGGCTCTCGCTTCGCTTCGCAAGCTGCTGGTCCTCGACGGCGAGCGCAGCTATTGCCAGCCCTGCTTGTCCCCGGTCTGGGACACGGCGCTTGCCTGCCATGCGCTGATGGAGGTCGAAGACACCCGCCTGGAAGCGACGATCAGGCGGGCGCTCGACTGGCTTGCGACAAAGCAGGTGCTCGAAGTCGTCGGCGATTGGGCGGCGGCCCGCCCTGGCCTGCGGCCCGGCGGTTGGGCGTTCCAGTTCGAAAACCCCTATTACCCCGATCTCGATGACACCGCGGCCGTGGCGCTCGCGCTCGACCGCTTTGGCTCGGCCCGCTATCGCGTCGCGATCGATCGGGCGGCCGAATGGGTCATCGGCATGCAGAGCCGGGGAGGCGGATGGGGATCCTTCGACGCCGACAACACGCATTACTATCTGAACCACATCCCGTTCGCCGACCACGGCGCGCTGCTGGACCCACCGACGGCGGATGTCAGCGGCCGCTGCCTCAGCTTCCTGACGCAAATCGGCTACGGGCCCGACCATCCGGCGGTGGCTGCGGCAATAGATTATCTGCGAGCCGAGCAGGAGCCCGACGGCAGCTGGTTCGGCCGGTGGGGAACCAACTACATCTACGGCACTTGGTCGGTGCTGACCGCGTTCAACAGCGCCGGCATCCCCGCGAATTCGCTTGAAGTGCGGCGCGCCGTCGACTGGCTCGCCGCTCGCCAGCACAAGGACGGCGGCTGGGGAGAAGGCGGCGAATCATACTGGCCGAGGGCAGCCCACGGCGATGCACCGTACAGCACTTCGTCGCAGACTGCCTGGGCGCTGCTCGCTTTGATGGCCGCCGAAGAGGTCGCGCATCCGGCGGTCGCACGCGGCATCGCATACCTGATCGAAACGCAGGACCAGGACGGCAACTGGGACGAGCCCTGGTATACGGCGGTCGGTTTCCCGCGCGTCTTCTATTTGCGTTACCACGGCTATCGCGCCTTTTTCCCGCTTTGGGCGCTTGCCCGGTACCGGCGATTGTCGCGAGGCAATTCGCGGCAAGTCCCGTTTGGCATTTGATTACGGAACCGCGAATGACGTGGCCGCGTCGTTTTGCCTCTGGCGAACCGGTCGAGGCGCGGTTAGGGAATGCGCCGATTTGCAGCTGCTCTGCAGCTTGCGATAGCGTGACCCTCGCGCTGAATGTTGACAAGGTCAACCTTCAGGCGAAGGGCGGACGGTGCCGTGCTCCGAATGCGGCCCACAGGCCGGCGGGCGTGTTGTGGCTATATGGGAAGGTGCGGATGCACCGATTGTCGACCGTGCTCTGCACCTCCGGTCTCGCCGCTGAAGCGAAGATTGCGCGGGCTGCCGGATTCCCGGTCGTCATCGGCGCCGGAGATCGCGAACGAACCGCCACGCTCATCGAAGAGGCAGTCCAGCGCGCGAACTGCCTGATGAGCTTTGGCATCGCCGGCGCGCTGGCACCGCATCTGCGGCCTGGCGATGTCGTCATCTCGACTGAGGTCGTATCGGACGACAACCGCTGGACGGCGGAGCCTGGTTTCCAAACCCGAGCGGCCTCTCTTGCGCGAGAAATCGGCGCCTTCGACGGGGCGGTGTTCGGGGCGAACGCGATTCTGGCGACCGAGGAAGAGAAAAGCCGCGCCTGGCGCGACACGGGCGCCCTCGCGGTGGATCTCGAGAGCGACGTCGTCGCCCGCATCGCCTCGCAAGCCGGGATCCCGTTTCTCGTCGCCCGGACGATTGCCGATACCGCCTGCCGGGAACTTCCGCCGGCCGCCCTTATCCCGCTCTCCGAAGCCGGCACCCCGAACCTCGCTCGAGTGCTGCGGGTCGGTCCTGCGTCGGCCGCAACAGATCGCGACTCTGATCCGGTTGGCTCGGGAAACCCGGATGGCTTTGTCGGCGCTAGCCGGACCCGCTCACGCTCTCCGCGGGCTGGCCGCCACCTCTTAAGCGAGCCATCGCGTCCTCGACGTGCCGGGAGAAGACGTATTGGGCCGGTCGTTGCCGGTCCAACGGAATTTCCGGCGCCATCTCGCCCTCGGTGCGCCTTCCGCGTAACGCTACCGTTGCCGCTTTCAGCGGGTGCTTCACCGAATCCATCACGGCGGTCGCCTCGTACCCGCTATGCACCATGCAATTGGCGCATTTCTCGTAATTGCCGGTGCCGTAGGCGTCCCAGTCGGTTTCCTCCATCAGCTCCTTGAACGTCTTCGCGTAGCCTTCGCCGAGCAGATAGCAAGGGCGCTGCCAGCCGAAATAGTTTCGCGTCGGATTGCCCCACGGAGTGCAATGATAGGATTGGTTGCCGGCCAGGAAATCGAGAAACAGGCTCGATTGATTGAATGACCAGCGGCGCCGCGGATCGCGCTTGAAGATTTCGCGGAACAATTCCTTGGTGCGGCGCCGATTGAGGAAATGCTCCTGATCCGGGGCTCGCTCGTAGGCATAGCCGGGCGATACCGTTATGCCGTCGATCCCGATCTCCATAACGTCGTCGAAAAAGCGGGCGATCCGCTCCGGGTCGGCGGTATCGAACAGGGTCGAGTTGATGTTGACTCGAAACCCGCGAGCCTTTGCCAGCTTGATCGCCGCGACGGCGCGATCGTAAACCCCGCTCTGGCACACCGAGCGGTCGTGATCCTCGCGGTCGCCGTCGAGATGGATCGTCCAGGCGAAATAGGGGCTCGGCTCGAACAGCTCGATCTTCTTTTCGAGCAGCAGCGCGTTCGTGCACAGATAGACGAATTTCTTCTTTGCGATGATGCGCCGGGTGACCTCATCGATCTCACGGTGCAGCAATGGTTCGCCGCCCGCGATGACGACCATCGGCGCGCCGCATTCATCTGCGGCCGCGACACACTCGTCGACACTGAGGCGCTGGTTGAGGATCGCGTCTGGGTAATCGATCTTGCCGCAGCCGGCGCAGGCGAGGTTGCAGCGGAACAGCGGCTCGAGCATCAGGACCAGCGGATAGCGCCGGACGCCCTTGAGGTGCTGAGCGACAACATAGGCGCCGACCCGAATCGTTTGGCGCAGCGGAATTGGCACGGCGAAACCTCTTCACCTGAATTGTGCGGGAGCCGTCAGCCGTCACGTCGGCGAGTTGCGAAGGCATCCGGAAACGGACGTTCTCGGTAACGCCGGGCAGCACCGAGAGCTCGACTTCCGCCAGCTCGCGCAGCCGATTGATCACCTCCTCGACGAGTTCCGCCGGCGCCGATGCGCCGGCGGTAATGCCGACGGCCGTGGCGTCTTCGATCCAGCTCGGGTCGAGCGCGCGAGCGTCCTCGATGAGATAGCTGGGCACACCGCTTTCGGCCGCGATCTCCCGCAGCCAATTCGAATTCGAGCTGTTCGGCGCCCCGACCACCAGGACAACATCGACAATCGTTGCCAGTTCCCGCGCCGCTCTCTGGCGATTTTGCGTTGCGTAGCAGATGTCCTTGGTGTCGGGGCCGACGATCGTCGGAAAACGCGCCTTCAGCGCTTCGATGACGGCGCGCGTATCGTCGACGCTGAGGGTGGTCTGGGTGATAAAGGCGAGCTTGTCCGGGTCGGCGACCTCGAGCCGCGCGACCTCTTCCGGCGTCGAGATCAGATGCACGCGGCCGTCGATTCGTCCCATCGTGCCGACGATTTCCGGGTGTCCGGCATGCCCGATCAAGATGATCTCGCGGCCCTGGTTGGCATAGCGCTGGCCCTCGATGTGCACTTTCGAGACCAGCGGGCAAGTCGCGTCGATGACCGGAAGCCCGCGGTCGGTCGCGCGTTCCTCGATAGCGCTGGCGACCCCATGCGCGCTGAAAATCGTGACGGCGCCCTTCGGGATTTCGTCGATCTCGTCGACGAAATGCGCACCCTTGGCGCGCAAGCGCTCGACAACATGGCGATTGTGCACGATTTCGTGGCGGACATAGATCGGCGGGCCATATTTTTCGAGCGCGCGCTCGACGATCTCGATGGCGCGTTCGACGCCCGCACAAAACCCTCTTGGCTGGGCTAGCACTACCCGCATGACATCGCCTCGTTGCCGCGCCGCGAGCAGGCCGGACCGGAACTCGGCCCGTACCCGCATAGGCCACTATATGAACGCGCAACGTCCCTGACACAATCCGCAGGCGCATGCAGTGCTAGTGCGCAGGTGCGAATGGGTTGCCAATCGTGGTTGTACCTGCAGCTAATCTACAACGAAGTCTCGCCTTCGACTCGCGCTGAGGCGGTTCAACCTCGGTAGACGGTGCGGCGCGGTCGTGAACTCGCTTGGTCATTTTCACCTAGCCCGCGCCCAAAGGGCGGTTCCATGCGCTGCTGCACCTCGCCCGGCACATCATAGTTGCGCATGACGGTGCGGCTGTCGCGCAGCCCACACGCCTCCCGCTGCACCACGAACATCCAGAGCGCGTGGCCGGCTTCCATCACCAGGGCACGCCGTGCCTGCTGCGCCGACGCCGGCGCGCCCGCGCGCGGATCGGCGGCATCGAACTCCCGCAGCTTGGCGAGAGCCGCTTCCAGCGCTCGCCCCATCCGCCCGAGCGCAGCGGCCTGCTCCTGGACGATCTCATAGTCGAGAACGTCGGCGGGAGTGCGATGAAGGCGAAAATCGCGGGACACGGGTTATGGATAGCGCCGGATGGGTCGCATGCGCAACATCTGTTGGGTAGTGGCTCAGTTGGAAATGTCGCCCGCGCTGCGAGCCGATTATCTCATCCAAACCGCTTCCATGCCGCCTGCCACGACACGGCAAGAGCCTGCCCGATCATCGCCCAACTTACCTCGCGTTCGCGGAGGATATCGACGATGTCCTGCATGGCATCCCCAACCCTCTCGAATGCGCCGTTGTCCATGCGGGCTGTCAATTCGCGCGCGGCGGCCAGGCTCACGCGCCAGAAATTTGGGTTGCGCGAAGGCCGTCTTGCGCTTCTGCTGGCTTGCTGAACCAGAGTCACTGGAGGTTATTCGAATGAAAAGCTGCGCGTTCGCAGGCATAGTTGCTGCTGCGATGCTCGTCCTGCCCCACAGAGCCAAGCGGCCGCGTGCGCCAGGGGGGGTATATCGCGCCGGTTGCGTCGGGCCCCATGGGGCTGCGGTTGTCAGAAGGCCACCCCCGCCCAGATATCACCATTCCGTTACCTGCGCTAACGGCGTCTACCGAGCGGGATGCGTCGGACCCCATGGGGCGGCGGTGGTCCGAAAGCCATATTAACGCAATCCCATCAGTGCGCGGCATGCTGGCCACCAATATTGCCGCTTTTCGGCGAGCCGGCCGGCCACGGCTCGGGTTCCAGATCGCGCGGCCATGCCGGTCGTGGTTGGTTCGCGCGGTCTGGCTTCTGTCGCTCGTCCAATTAATCTCCGCTTGCGCCTCCCTGGAGCGACAGCGGCGCCCGGCCCCCCTTCAAGCCAGCACACCCTAGGCTGGTCCGGACAGGAAGGCGCTGCTTGCGCGCCCATGAACACAAATCTTGTCGTCACCATCATTTTCTTTCCCGCGTGGGTGTATCTCATCGGGGCGGCCATGGCTGTCATACGGTTTGCCCGCCGCCCGTCACCGGTAGTTTCGGATCAGCCGGCCGTCTCGGTGCTGAAGCCGCTGCACGGCGACGAGCCGGGCCTTTATGACAATCTGCGCTCGTTCGCGGAGCAGGATTATCCGGCGCTGCAAATCGTGCTCGGCGTCAATAACCCGGAGGATGGCGCGTTGCCGGCCGCCCATGCGCTGATTCGCGATCTCCCGGCCTGCGATATCGCCCTCGTCGTCAATGCGCGGGCCAGCGGGTCGAATAAAAAGGTCGCCAACCTCGAAAACATGTTCGAGGTGGCGCGGCACGAGCTGATCGTGCTGGCCGACAGCGACATGCGCGTCGATCGCCATTACCTCGCCGCGGTGACCGCGCCGCTGCACGATGGCCAGACCGGGGTTGTGACGTGTCTCTACAAGGGTGCGCCGACCGGCGGTAAATGGTCTGAGTTCGGGGCCATGCACATCAATTTCGGCTTTCTACCGAGCGCGCTCGTCGCCCAATCGCTGGGACTGGGCGGCGGATGTTTTGGCGCGACGATCGCACTGCGCCGCGAGACCCTCGAACGCATCGGCGGTTTTGCGCGTCTGCGCGACGAACTCGCCGACGACCACCGGATCGGCGACGAGGTGCGGGCGCTCGGGCTTTCCGTTGTCCTGTCGCCCTACATCGTCGAAGCTCGCGTCTTCGAGCCGAGTCTGGCCGATCTTTGGCGGCACGAGCTGCGTTGGGCGCGCACAGTGCGAGCAATGGCGCCCGCCGGCTTTGCGGGGTCGGTGCTGGCCCATCCGGTCGCGATTGCCGCGCTCGCCGCGGCAGCGACGGGATTTGGGTTGACCGCCTGTATCTCTCTTGTGATTTCCTGCGTCCTTCGATGGGCCACGGCGCGGGTCATTGCGGATGCGCTCGGCCTTCCCCCGGCCAAACCCTGGCTGCTGCCGGTGCGCGACGCCTTGTCCTTCGCCGTATTCGTCGCCAGCTTCTTCGGGCGCACGGTTTTCTGGCGGGATCAGGTTTTTCAGGTCGAGGCGAGCGGCCGCATGACAGCCGACGGAGATAAAGTCGTATGATGAAGACCCTATTCCTGCACCCGCCGTCCTTCGACGGCTTCGACGGCGGCGCCGGTTCGCGCTATCAGGCCAAGCGCGAGATCCGCTCCTTCTGGTACCCGACATGGCTGGCCCAGCCGGCGGCCCTCCTGCCCGACAGCAAGCTGATCGACGCACCGCCGGCGCGGCTCAAGCTCGATCAGGTCCTGCCGCTGGCCCGGGAATACGAATTGGCGGTGCTCCATACCTCGACGCCGTCCTTCGCGTCGGACGTTCGTGTCGCCGAGGCGCTAAAGGACATGAACCCGAAGCTCAAGATCGGGTTTGTCGGCGCCAAGGTCGCGGTCGAGCCCGAGGATAGCCTCAACGCCTCTGCGGCCATCGACTTTGTCGCCCGCGAGGAGTTCGATTTTACGATCAAAGAGGTCGCAGAAGGCCGGCCCTACGACGCGATCGACGGTCTAAGCTTTCGTAGCCCGAGCGGCGGCATCGCCCACAACCGCGACCGGGCGGTCCTGGAAGAAATGGACCGGCTGCCCTTCGTCACCGACGTCTACAAGCGCGACTTGCGGGTCGAAGACTATTTCATCGGCTATCTGAAGCACCCCTACGTCTCGCTGTATACCGGACGCGGCTGCCGGTCGAAATGCACGTTTTGCCTATGGCCGCAGACCGTCGGCGGTCACCGCTACCGGGTGCGCAGCGTGGCTCACGTCATCGACGAGATCCGCCTCGCGAAGAGCTATTTCCCGCAGGTGAAGGAGTTCTTCTTCGACGACGACACCTTCACCGACGACCGGCCGCGCGCCGAAGCGATCGCCCGCGAGCTCGGCAAGCTCGGCGTCACCTGGTCGTGCAACGCCAAGGCCAATGTGCCGCGCGCGACGTTGGAGGTATTGCGCGACAACGGGCTGCGGCTGCTCCTCGTCGGGTACGAGACCGGCAACCAGCAGATCCTCAACAACATCAAGAAGGGAATGCGGATCGATATCGCGCGGCGCTTCACCAAGGACTGCCACGAGCTCGGGATCACGATCCACGGCACCTTCATTCTGGGATTGCCCGGCGAAAGCAAGGAGACGATCGAGGAGACGATCCGCTTCGCTGCGGAGATCAATCCGCACACGATCCAGGTTTCGCTCGCCGCGCCATATCCGGGCACTTACCTGCACCGGCAGGCGGTCGAGAATGGCTGGCTCGACGTCGGCCATGCCGAGTTGATCGATGACCGCGGCGTGCAGATCGCGCCGCTGCACTATCCGCATCTCTCACATACCGAGATCTTCGAATCGCTCGAGACCTTCTACAAGCGCTTCTATTTCCGCCGCGGCAAGATCGCCTCGCTGGTCGCCGAGATGATCAAGAGCCCCGAGATGATGCGGCGCCGCCTGCGCGAGGGTGTCGAATTCTTCCAGTTCCTGCGCAGCCGGGAGATGGCGAGCTGAGAAGCCTGATCGTCTGCGCCGACGATTTCGGGCTCGATCCCGCCGTCAACGAAGCTGTCGAGGAAGCGCACCAGCACGGCATTTTGTCAGCCGCGAGCCTGATGGTCGGCGCCCCCGCCGCGGCGGACGCGGTTGCGCGCGCCCGTCGCTTGCCACACCTGCGGGTCGGGCTTCATCTGGTGCTCGTCGATGGATATCCGACGCTTCCTTGCGCCGAAATCTCCGGTTTGGTGCGCCGGGACGGCCGTTTCGATCGCAATATGGCCCGAGCCGGCGTCAGGTTCTTCGCTCTGCCGCAAGTTCGCCGTCAGCTCGCGATGGAGATCCGCGCGCAATTTGAGGCCTTTCGCGCCACCCGGCTGCGGCTCGACCATGTCAACGCCCACAAGCACATGCATGTTCATCCGACCGTGGCGCGGATGATTATCGAAATCGGGCGCGATTACGGGATGATGTCGGTACGCCTGCCCTGCGAACCGGTCGAACCATTGCGCGCAGCTTTTCCCGACGAAACCCACTCCGCGCCGCTTTATCAGCCTTGGATCGGGCGTTTACGCCGCCGGTTGCAGCGCGCCGGTCTGTTCGTCAACGACAGCCTTTTCGGCCTCGCTTGGACGGGCGGGATGGTGGAAGGACGCCTGCTGCGGCTCCTGCCCCACCTACCGCGAGGTGTCAGCGAGATCTATTTTCATCCGGCAACCGGGCGCAGCGCCGCACTGAGCGCGGCAATGCCGGACTACCGCCACGAGGAAGAATTCGCGGCCTTGTTGAGCCCCGCCGCCAAAAGCCTCGTTGCCGAGCTCGGCATCAGGCTGGGCGGCTACAGCGATTTCGTGACACGTCCGACAATTATTCGGCCGCTGACGCTCAATTGACGCTACCGCCGGGATAATAAAGACCGGCGTCTATACAAATTGCCGCGAAAATTCCGATCCGCGAACACAAAGCGGACATGCTTTGCGCTCATCTTGCGTACAATCGGACGGGTAAGGAGGGGAGTCATGGACGAGCGCTTTGAGTGCTGCCGCTATGAGCCGAGCCTCGAAGATCTGCTAGCGGACGAGGTGATGACGCCCGTGCTGCGCAGTGCCGGTCTCGAGGCGCAGGAGTTTCGCGAGATGATGGTGGAAACCGCGCGCCGGATCGAGGATCGGGCGCGACAGCGGGAGAAGGGCTGAGGAGTTCGCGGCGGGCTCACACCGGCAGTCTCGTGAATTGCAGCCGGACCCGCAGCCCGGGCCTGTTGTCCGCCAGCATAACCGAGCCGTCGTGCCGTCGCACAATGGCGCGCACGAGGCTGAGGCCAAGGCCATTTCCGGGAGTCGTGCGGCTCGGCTCGAGACGAACAAAGCGGTCCAACACGCTCTGCCGATCCGCCTCGGGAATGCCCGGTCCCTGATCCGCCACTTCGAGGATCGCCTGCCCGTTTTCGGAAAAAACGCGCAGCTCGATCTGGCCGCCGCCGGCATATTTGAGCGCATTGTCGAGAAGATTGGCGAGCGCTTGCGATAAGAGGTGCCGATCGCCGCTTATTCTGACACCAGGCTGGGCCACGACAGGCAGGGCGAACCCCTTTTCCTCCGCAACGGGCTCGTAGAGCTCGGCCGCTGACCGGGCGACTTCAGAGAGGTCTACCGGCGCGGACTGATCGAGGCGTGCGCCCGATTCCAGTTCGGCGATCCTAAGGAGCGCGTTGAATGTCGCGAGCAGGCGATCGGCCTCGTCGATCGCGCCGCGAATCGCCTGGCTCTGGCTCGCGGCGGATGGATCGACCCCGGATGGATTGTTCAATGCACGTTCCAGCCGGGTGCGTAGCCGCGAGAGCGGCGTCCTCAGATCGTGGGCGACGTCATCGGTGACCTCGCGCATTGCCGTCATCAGCCGCTCGATCTGGTCGAGCATGCGATTGAGGTTGGCGGCCAGCTGGTCGAACTCGTCACTCGTGCCGTGCAGCGGGATGCGGTCCGAAAGATTTCCGGCCATGACCCGTTCGCTCGTCCGGTTCACCTGCTCGAACTCGCCGCAATAAATTGCGGCTCATCACGGTGCCGCCGATCAGACCGATGCCGAGCGCGATCAACCCGGCCCATACCAGGGTCGTTCTGAGTCGGCTTCGAAACGCCGCCGCATCGCTGATGTCGCGCCCGACCAGCAATCGATAGCCGCCCGGGATCACGAACACCCGGTCCAACGCCGGATGAACCTCAGGACGGCCGTTGGCGGTTCGCTCGAGAGCGAAGGACAGCCAGGTGGAACGGGTCGGCACGCCGGCTGGCCACCCAGCAATATTTCCGACGAGCGGCTGACCCTCGGGATCGGTCACCAGATAGATCATCGCGTCGCCGCGATCGCCGGCGCTGCGCGCCGCCACGATCTGGATCAGCCCGCTCAACCCTCGCTGCGCATATTGCTCGGCGAGCCCGGTGATCTCGGCGTCGAGAGTCGCCTCGGTCTGCCGCTCTACAAAACCTGCGCTGGTCAAGTAGACGAACAGCAGAACGCCGAGCACCGAGGCGGCAAATACCAGGAAGTAAAGGGCGGCCAGCCGGAACGCATGAGTCCCGACGATCAGTCGAGCGTTGCGGAAAATTCGCCCCGCCGATAAGGGTTCCTCAGATGCGAACCGAGATTCTTCGATGACCATCGGTGCCCGCCTCGCGGGTTACTCCGGGGATCGCAGACAGTAACCGGCGCCACGAACCGTATGCAGCAGCTGATGATCGAAGCCCTTGTCGATTTTCTGGCGCAGGCGGCTGATATGGACATCGATGACGTTGGTCTGTGGATCGAAATGATAGTCCCAGACATGCTCGAGGAGCATCGTGCGCGAAACCACATGGCCGGCGTTGCGCATCAGGTATTCCAGCAGTCGGAACTCGCGCGGCAGCACGTCGATCGCCTTGCCGCCTCGCCTGACATTGCGGGTCAGCAGGTCTAGTTCGAGATCGGCGACCCGCAGCCTGGTCGTCGTCGCCGGCCCGGCGCCGCGCCGCAGCAATGCCTCGAGGCGCGCCAGCAGCTCGCTGAAGGCGAATGGCTTGACCAGGTAGTCGTCGCCGCCGGCGCGCAATCCCTTGACGCGATCATCGACGCTGCCCAGCGCGCTGAGGATCAGCGCCGGGGTGCGGATCTCGGCGGCCCGCAGCGCGCCCAGCAGCGAAAGTCCGTCCATGCCCGGCAGCATGCGGTCGAGAACCATGGCGCTGTAATCGCCCGAAGTCGCGAGAAACAGGCCTTCGCGTCCATCACTGGCGCAATCGACGGTGTAGCCGCTTTGGCTCAGACCCTTGGCTAAATAGGTCGCAGTCTCACGATCGTCTTCGACGACAAGGATCTTCATCGAGCAATGTGCGGTCTCGTCTCGGATGAGGATCAGGTGGGATTGGCGCTTGAGCAGAGCAAGCGCTCCTCATCACGGCCGGATACCTTGTCGTTTTTTGCCTTGACCGGGGCGCACCGAGCGACGATCTATTAACGGACCAAATCGGTCCGAATTAGGTCAGGCCCCGCGAAAACGATGATCATTCTGAGCAAGCTCGCCGATTACAGCGTCATCGTCGCCACTCACCTGGCCGCTTACCCCGACCGGCAGGTCACCGCCGGCACGGTGGCGACCGAGACCCGGCTGCCGCAGGCCACCGTCGCAAAGGTCTTGAAGGCGCTCGCGCATGCCGGGCTTGTCACAGCGGCGCGGGGCGCCGGCGGCGGATACCGCCTGGCGCGGATCGCGACATCGATTTCGGTAGCCGAGGTCGTGGCTGCAATCGACGGCGACATCGGGCTGACTCAATGCTCGGTCCATGTCGACGAATGCGCGCGCACCACCTACTGCCCGACGCGGCCGCATTGGGCGGCGATCAATCGGGCGGTGGGGCAGGCGCTGTCGGCGATTTCACTCGACGCGATGCTCACCCCGGCTGTTTTCGTCCCCCGAATTCCTTCTTCGCCCAGTCCGTCACAATCTGACGAGCCCAGATATTCCGCATGACAGCCTCGACTGAAACCCTGCAGACCGTCCGCTCGCTCTCGCAAGAGGGCTACAAATACGGTTTTGTCACGGACATCGAAGCCGAGACGGCGCCGCCGGGCCTCAATGAAGACACGGTCCGCTTCATCTCGGCCAAAAAGGACGAGCCGGAATGGCTGCTCGAATGGCGGCTTGCGGCATACCGGGCATGGCGAGACATGGTTCAGCCGAATTGGGCCAAGCTCAATCTGGCGCCGATCGATTATGAGGCCGCGACCTACTATTCGGCGCCAAAGCAGAATACGGGGCCTAAATCGCTCGACGAGGTGGACCCCGAGCTATTGCGCACATACGAGAAGCTCGGCATCCCGCTGCGGGAGCGCGAGGCGCTCGCCGGCGTTGCGGTCGATGCGGTGTTCGACAGCATCTCGGTGGCGACGACATTCAAGGGAGAGCTCTCGAAGCTCGGCATCATTTTCTGCTCGATGGGCGAGGCGGTGCGCGAGCACTCCGAGCTCGTCCGCAAGTATCTCGGGACCGTCGTGCCGCAGAACGATAATTTCTTCGCGGCGCTGAACTCCGCCGTCTTCAGCGACGGCTCCTTCGCCTACATCCCGCCGGGTGTGCGCTGTCCGATGGAGCTGAGCACCTATTTCCGGATCAATGCCGCCAAGACCGGGCAGTTCGAGCGCACGTTGCTCATCGCCGATATTGGCGCCTATGTCAGCTATCTCGAGGGCTGCACCGCGCCGCAAAGGGACGAGAACCAGCTGCACGCCGCGGTCGTCGAGCTGATCGCGCATGAAGACGCGCAGATCAAATATTCGACGGTGCAGAACTGGTACCCCGGCGACGCCGAGGGGCGCGGCGGCATTTATAATTTCGTGACCAAGCGCGGCGCCTGCCGAGGTGCGCGCTCGAAGATCTCGTGGACCCAGGTCGAGACCGGCTCGGCGATTACCTGGAAATATCCGAGCTGCGTGCTCGAGGGCGACCAATCGGTCGGCGAGTTCTACTCGGTTGCGATCACCAACAATCGCCAGCAGGCCGATACCGGGACCAAGATGATCCATATCGGCAGGGACACCCGTTCGACAATCGTCTCGAAAGGCATTTCGGCCGGCCGCGGGCAAAACACCTATCGCGGTCTCGTGCGCGTGCAGCCGAGGGCGCAGGACGCGCGCAACCATACGCAATGCGAACTCGCTGCTTATCGGCGACCGCTGCGGCGCGCACACAGTGCCCTACATCGAGGTGCGCAATCCTTCGGCCCGGGTCGAGCACGAGGCGACGACGTCGAAGATCAGCGAGGATCAGCTGTTCTATTGCCGGCAGCGGGGCCTGAGCGCCGAGGACGCGGTGTCGCTGATCGTCAACGGCTTCTGCAAGGAGGTCCTCAAAGAGCTGCCGATGGAATTTGCGGTCGAAGCGCAAAAGCTCCTCGCCGTGAGCCTCGAAGGCAGCGTTGGATGATCTCCCAGCCGTCATTCCCGCGAAAGCGGGAACCCAGGGCCGCAAGGCTCTGGACCCCCGCTTTCGCGGGGGCGACGGAGAGTGCAACTGCATAGTGCTATGATGCTCGAAATCAAAAACCTGCATGCGCGGCTCACCGACGGCCGCGAGATCCTGCGCGGGATCGATCTCTCGGTGAATGCCGGCGAGGTGCACGCGATCATGGGGCCGAACGGCTCGGGCAAGAGCACGCTCGCCGCGGTGCTCGCCGGCCGCGAGGGGTATGAGGTGACCGAAGGCACGGTTACCTATCTCGGCCGCAACCTCCTTGAGATGGAGGCCGATGAGCGGGCGCGGGAAGGCTTGTTTCTCGCCTTCCAGTACCCGGTCGAGATCCCGGGTGTGAACAACATGTACTTCCTGCGCACCGCGATCAACGCGCAGCGCCGCCACCGCGGTGAGCCCGAGATCGACGCCGGCCAGTTCCTCAGGATCGTGCGCGCCAAGCTCAAGCTTTTGGACATCGGCGAGGATTTGTTGCAGCGCGCGGTCAATGTCGGTTTTTCAGGCGGCGAGAAGAAGCGCAACGAAGTCTTCCAGATGGCGATGCTCGAACCGCGTCTGGCCATCCTCGACGAGACCGACAGCGGTCTCGACATCGACGCGCTGAAATTGGTGGCGCGCGGCGTCAATCAGCAGCGCGCACCCGACCGCGCGATCGTGATGATCACGCATTATCAGCGGCTGCTGCAATACGTCGAGCCCGACCGGGTGCATGTGTTGCAAGGCGGCCGCATCGTCCAATCCGGCGACAAGAGCCTCGCCGTGGAGCTCGAGCTGCGCGGTTACGGCGTCGTCGAAGACGCGGCGTGAGGAAACCGGAACAACCCCGATGAGCGCCGTCGTGGATTTCCCGGTCAAGCCTGAGACGCGACCTTATCTCGAAACGTTCGGGCATGCCCGCCACAGGGATGATCCGGACTGGCTCGCGGGTTATCGCAATCGCAGCCTTGCCCGCTTCGCCGAACTGGGGTTTCCGTCTCGGCGCAGCGAGGCTTGGCGTTATCTCGATCTGCACCGGCTCGAGCAACGGCCGATGCTGCCGGTCGGGAGTGGCACCGCGGTCGTCACATCCGCCGTGCGCGCGCAGCTCGCGGAAATCGGGTTGGCCGAACCGGCATATAGGCTCGTGCTCGTCAATGGCCGTTTTGCCCCGGAGCTGTCTCGGCTCGATCGGCTTCCCTCGGGCGTGTGGCTTGGGCCGATGGCAGCGGCCATCGCCGAGCGGCCGGATCTGGTGCGCGCCGGGCTGGAGACGCAATCGCTGGACCGGCCGTTCGCATCGCTCAATGCAGCGTTCTTCGGTGACGGCTTTGTGCTCGATGTCGCGCCCGGTGTCGCCCTGCAGCGTCCGGTCGAGATCGTCCATCTGTCCGATGCCAACACTGGCGGATCACTGCACACGCGCAGCCTCGTCGTCGCCGGTCGAGATAGCCGCGCCACTCTCGTCGAGAGCTACACCGGCGTCGGCGAGTACTGGCGTAACGACGTGGTCGAGCTGCGACTTGGCGCCGGCGCCGAGCTTGCCCGGGTTACGCTCGTCGAGGAAGGCGCGGAAGCGCTGCATTTCGGCGAGACGCTCGCGACGCTCGACGCGGCCTCGCGGCTTTCCTGCTTTGTCCTATTGCTGGGCGGCCGGACGGTGCGGCACGAAACCACAGTGCGCAGCGAGCGCGAACGGAGCCGTTGCGATCTCAATGGCGCCTTCCTGCTGTCGGGCCGTCAGGAGGCCAACATTCTAACGACGGTGGATCATCTGGCGCCGGGCGGCGAGACGCGCGAAACCTTCAAAGGGGTAGCCGCGGGGCGGAGCCACGGCGCCTTTCAGGGCCGCATCATCGTGCGACCAGGCGCTCAGAAAGTCGATGCCCATCAGCTCAGCCGCAATCTGGTGCTCGGCCCGCGCGCGGCCATCGACACGAAGCCCGAGCTCGAAATCTATGCCGACGACGTCAAATGCAGCCACGGCGCCGCAGTCGGCGACCTCGACGAGGCGGCGCTGTTTTATCTGCGCGCCCGCGGCATCCCGAGCGACCAGGCGCGTCGAATGCTGATCGAGGCTTTCGCCCGGGAGGCCGTCGAGCTGGTCGAGCAGACGCGTCTGCGTGAGCACCTGCACGCAAGGCTCGTGCGGCGCCTGGCGACATTGGAGGAGTAGGAATGAGGCCGGCGAGTTTGAGAACGGCCCCTCCCCTCCCCTCCCCCGCAGGCGGGGGAGGGTTAGGGTGGGGGTTTGACCCGCAGCTGATAAAGCGCGAATTCCCGATCTTCGCGACCAACCCCGGTCTCGTATTTCTCGATAGCGGCGCCAGCGCGCAGAAACCCCGCTCGGTCATCGACCGGATCTCGAATTACTACAGCACCGATTATGCCAATGTGCATCGTGGTGTGTATCGATTGAGCGCCCGCTCGACCGAGCTGTTCGAGGAGGCGCGCGAGAAGATGCGGGCGTTTCTGAACGCCGCCGACTCGCGCGAGATCGTCTTCGTGCGCGGCGCGACCGAGGGCATCAACCTCGTCGCGCAGAGCTGGGGCGCAACTTTTCTCAAGGCCGGCGACGAGGTGTTGATCAGCGAGCTCGAGCATCATTCGAACATCGTTCCCTGGCAATTGTTGCGCGACCGCATCGGCATCCGGCTGGTCGTGGCGCCGATCGATATGACCGGGGGTTTGGACCTCGCCTCCTTCGAGGCGCTTCTGTCGCCGCGAACCCGGCTCGTTGCGATCACGCACCTCGCCAATGCGACGGGCGCGCTCGTGCCGATCGAGACCATCACCCGGCTCGCCCGCCGGCACGGCGCCAAGGTGCTGATCGACGGCTGCCAGGCGGCGCCGCGGCTCGCCGTCGATGTGCAGGCGCTCGGTTGCGATTTCTATGTCTTCTCCGGACACAAGACCTATGGGCCGACGGGCATAGGCGTGCTCTACGGCCGCTGCGAGCTGCTGTCGGCGATGCCGCCCTGGCAAGGCGGCGGCGAGATGATCCTCAATGTCACCTTCGAGAAGAGCGAATTTCAGGACCCGCCGCACCGCTTCGAAGCCGGCACCCCGGACATTTCGGGTGCAATCGGGCTCGGCACGGCGATCGACTTCATCGAGGAGCTCGGGCGCGACAACATCCTCGATCACGAGGAGGCGCTGACCGGCTACGGTGTCGACCGGCTGTCGCGCGTTCCGGATCTTCGGCTGATCGACGCCGGCCAGCGCCGGCTCGGCATTCTCTCCTTCGATCTCGAAGGGGTGCATCCGCACGACCTCGCCCAGGTGCTCGATCAGCATCAGGTGGCGGTGCGCGCCGGGCATCACTGCGCGCAGCCGCTCGTCGAAAAACTGGGGCTCGCCGCGACAACCCGCGCCTCGCTCGGCGTTTACAACGACGAGAGCGACATCGACAGATTGGCCGAGGCGCTCGAAGCCGCCCGGGAGATGTTCCTGCGATGATGGATCTGCGCGAACTCTATCAGGACATCATCCTCGACCACGGCCGCCACCCGCGGAATTTCCGTGCGATCGAGCATCCGACGCATTTCGCGCAGGGGCACAACCCGTTGTGCGGCGACCGGGTGACGGTCTATCTGACCCTCGATCGCGACCGCATCGCCGATGTCAGCTTTCAGGGGCGCGGCTGTGCGATCTCGACCGCGGCAGCATCCCTGATGACCGAGGTGTTGAAGGGCAAGACCGTCGCCGACGCGCGCGCCCTGTTCGCACATTTCCATGCGCGCGCGACGGGCGGCGAGCCGGGGCCCGACCTGCCGGAGCCGTTGGCCGAGGAAATGTACCGGCTCGAGCCGCTTACCGGGGTCAAGGCTTACCCGGCCCGCGTCAAATGCGCGACATTGTCGTGGCACGCCCTCGAAGCGGCGCTGAAAGCGCCGGGTGCGACGGTCAAGACGGAGTAGGACCAATGGATCGCGATCCGTTCGACTTCGATGCGAACACGCCCACTGCCGGCGAGGACGTCGAGCGCCCAGAGGGCGGCGAGGACGACCCGGCGCTGATGGGCCCAGTATTGGACGCGCTGAAGACCGTGCGCGATCCCGAGATCCCGATGGACCTCGTCGAGCTCGGCCTGATCTACGAGCTGGTCGTCAAGAAGGGCGGCATCGTTTATGTCGAGATGACCCTGACGACCCCTGCCTGCCCGGTCGCCGCCAGCATGCCGGGTGAGGTCGAGACGGCAATCCGATCCGTCCCCGGGGTCGACGATGTGCGCGTCAAGCTCGTGTGGTCACCTCCCTGGGGACCCGACCGGATGAGCGAAGAAGCCCGGCTCGAACTGGGGATGCTGTAAGCCTCGCCAGCCCGGCATCAAACCTTCACGGTCGACGCGCGGTAGATCTCGTCGATCGATCTTGCCAAGGCCGCCTCAAACTCGGCATCGCTCATCGGGTGCCTGAGCTCTTCGACGAGGGCTCGCGAAAAGCTCGCAATCATGCCGTGATTGGCGGAGAGGCGTTTGCAGGCCTCGGCTCGCGTATACCCGCCGGAGAGCGCGACTACCCGGGTGACGCGCGGGTGTTTCGTCAGGGGTAGATAGAGATCCGGAGTGTCCGGGAGCGTCAGCTTGAACATTACTCGCGGACCATCCGGCTGGGCATCGAGGTGCCTGGTCAATTCCGCCAGAAGGATGGCTTCCGCACCGGCCTTTTCGGGGCTCTTGATCGAGACTTCGGGCTCGATGATCGGCACGAGCCCACGTTTGGCGATCTGCGCGGCCACGCCGAATTGTTGCGCGACGATGGCGGCGATGCCGCCTTTCGAGGCCAGGTTGATGACCGAGCGCATCTTCGTGCCGAAGACATTGAGCCTCACCGCGCGCGTCAGAAGCGCATCGAGCTCCGGCATCGGCCTCATCAGCTGGACGCCATCGTTCTCCTTCTCAAGCCCCTTGTCGACCTTCACAAACGGGACGACGCCGCGTTCTTCCCATAAGAACGCCGGAGTGGGCTTGCCCTGCACCTCGCCGTCCATCGTGCCTTCGAAAAGGATCGTCCCGATGACCTTTTCTCCGGTGAAGGCGTGCGCGGTCATGATCCGCACCCGCATCTGGTGCATGAGCCGGAACATCTCGGCATCACCGCTATAGGCGCTGTCCGGAATGCCGTAGAGGCGCAGCGCGCCCGGCGTCGATCCGCCGCTCTGGTCGAGCGCGGCGATGAAGCCGCCCTTCCCGGACATTTGCGCCATCATCTTGTCATTGGCCATGATCGTCATCCTCGCGTGAGACCAGTACCCTCAGAGAGTGTAGCCCGACCGGATCCGAAATCCGAGGAATTCTCGGCCCACTATCAGATATTGTCGACCTTCAATACGGCTGCGGTATCTGCACGGGTCTTGCGGCAGGCGTCGGCATCGCGAGCGAGATCGATCCCGAATGTCGGAATGATCTCCTTCAGCTTGGGGAGCCAGCCGCTCTCGGTGAGCTCGCCCGCGAAACATTTTTCGAGCACCCCGATCGCGATGAAGGCCGCGGTGGATGCGCCGGGCGACGCGCCGAGCAAAGCGACGAGGGATTTGTCCTCGGCCGCGACGAGTTCCGTCCCGAATTCCAATACGCCGCCCCTGTGTTGGTCGGGCTTGATGATCTGCACGCGCTGCCCCGCGACGGCTTCGCGCCAGTCCTTTCGGGCGGCCTTGGGAAAGAATTGGCGAAGCATCGCGAACTGGTGCCCCGAGCTCTGAAAAACCTGACCAATCAGATATTCGGTCAGCGCGAAGTTGTCTCGCGCCACTGCCAATAGCGGCATGATGTTGCTGGGCGTGACCGACTCGAAAAGGTCGGTCAGCGAGCCATGCTTCAAGAACTTGCTGGAGAAGCCGGCATAGGGTCCGAACAACAACGACTTCTTGCCCTCGATGATGCGGGTGTCGAGGTGCGGCACCGACATTGGCGGCGATCCGGTTGCGGCCTTGCCGTAGACCTTGGCGTGATGGCGGTCGCTTACTGCACTTTCATCACACCGCAGCCAGATGCCGCTGACCGGGAAGCCGCCATACCCGTGGCCTTCGGGGATGCGCGACTTTTGCAGCAGCTCGACGGCGCCCCCGCCAGCGCCGATAAACACGAATTTGGCCGATACTGCGTGGCGCTCCGGCGTATCGGCGTCCTCGACACCCACCCGCCAAGGGCCGTTCTGCTCACGATCCAAAGACACGACGCGACGTTTGTAATGCACTGAAACGCCGGGCTGGGCGGAAAGATATTTTATCAGCAAGTGAGTGAGCGCGCCGTAATCGACATCAGTACCAGTGATAATGCGAGTTGCCGCAAACGGCTCTTCGCCGCCGCGCCCGTCCATGATCAGCGGCGCCCAGTCGGCGATTTTGCCTCGATTCTCAGTGTACTCCATTCCGTGGTAGCAATGGGTTGCGGTCATCGCCTCGAAGCGCTTGCGCAAGAAGGCGACATTGTCCTTCCCCCACACGAAGCTCATATGCGGGCATGGATGAATGAAGCTGCGGGGGTCCGGGATCGCGCCCTTGCGGATCAGGTAGGACCACAGCTGACGCGACAGATCGAACTCTGTGTTGACTTTGAGCGCCTCGGAGATGTCGACGCTGCCGTCTTCGCGCTGCGGCGTGTAGTTCAGCTCGCAATTGGCCGCGTGGCCGGTACCCGCGTTGTTCCAAGCCTGCGAACTTTCCTGCCCGCAATCATCGAGCGTCTCGAATATCGTGATACTGAGCGAGGGTTCGAGCTCCTTGAGCACGGTGCCGAGGGTGGCGCTCATGATGCCCGCGCCGATCAGCACGACGTCGGGTGCGGCAGCGTTTTGGGTCTGCATGACAAGAGTTCCCTTTTGGTCAGCTGTGCGAATTGGCGACAAACGGGACCTCGACACCCGGGCTGAGAATCACGTATGCCCGACGCCACGGATTCTCGTCGACCAGCTTCCAGCTGTGCCCGCTTCCCGCGGTGTCCTCAGCAAGCAGGATGTCGCCCGGGCGCAGCATGAAGTGCTCGCCCGTGCGGGTCCGGAAGTCGAGCGTGCCGCTTAATGTGATGACGAACTGGCGGGCCGGCGCGTCGTGCCATTCGAAGGCGTCACCGGCTCTCGTCTCGCGGAACGAGATGCTGACGACGCCGAAATTGCCGCTGAGGATGTCACCTCGCTCACCTTTGGAAAGGTCAATTGCTCCTTCCTCGAAACGCGAGTTGTCGTCGTCTCCGGTCCAAATCCGAATACACCGTATCATTGAACAGTTCCTTCTCTGGTCGAGCGGAGGCTATTTCAGTAATGGTCGACTGTCGGCCGGATCTTGCCTCTGAAGACGGTGTAGCTGATCACGGTGTAGAGCAGCATCAGCGGGAAGACGAAGAGCCCCTCGCCCCAGAACATGAAGGCGAGACTGGCGTGGGGTGCGGCGGCTTCCTCGATCGTGATCGAGAATGGGATCATGTAAGGCCAGAACGAGATCGCCAATGTGCCGAACGCCGCGGCGAAAATGAGCGCGACCATGTAGTATGGCACGCCGTCGCGGCGACGCCGGACGCTCGCGGCCGCAACCACCGCCGCGGCGCCGCCGATTGCCGGGAAAACGAACAAATACGGCCGCTCAAGCCATCGGTGCACGACCCGAAGGTTCTCGGCCAGCGCATAGGCGAAGACGACGATGAGAAAGACCAGCAGCGCAACCGCGAGATACGGTATGAGACGATACGCTTCCTCGCGGACATCACCCTCGCATTTCCTGACCAGCCAGCAGGCGCCGAGCAACGCATATCCGAGACACAGGCCGACACCGCAGAGCATCGCAAAGGGGCTGAACCAGCCGAAATCGCCGCCGGTGTATTGACCGTTGGCGATCGGAAGCTGCTCCACGAGGGCGCCTACAATCAGGCCTTGAATGAACGCGGCGACGAGAGAGCCTCCGGCAAAACCGGCGTCCCAGATCCAGCGCAGCCGCTCGGTCTTGTTGCGGTATTCGAACGCCACCCCGCGCAGGATAAGCCCTGCTACCATCACCAGAGTCGGCAAATAAAACGCCGACAGCAACGTCGCATAGACGACCGGAAAAGCCCCCCAGAGGACGACTGCGGCAACGACGAGCCAAGTCTCGTTGCCATCCCACATCGGCGCAATCGCGCTAATCATCGCGTGCCGCCGCGTCTCGTCATGCGTCAAACCGAAGAGCATGCCGACCCCGAGATCGAACCCGTCGAGCAATACATAGAGGAGTATGCTGACGGCTAGGATGGCCACCCAGAACATGACCACGGCTATTCTCCTGCAGGGACATGACGAGCAGTCGATGCGAGGTGGTGCTCGTCGACGACCGACATTGGGCGGTTGGGGACGGCAGCAGCCGGTGGCACCGCCAGGCGCCCTTCCGGTCCAGCCAGCAGCAGCCGATAGATGTAGTAGGTTCCGAATGCGAAAATGAAGCTGTAGACGACGCAGTAAACCGCCAGCGAGATTTCCACAGCGCGAGCGGTCAGGAACGGCGTCAGTGCGTCGGCGGTCCGTAATACGCCATACACGACCCAGGGCTGACGCCCGGCCTCGGCAGTGACCCAGCCGCTCAATATCGCGATGAACGGCAGCGGGAAGCTGAGAAATGTCGCCCAGAGCAGCAATCGGTTCTGTTCGATGCGCCCTTTATGGATCAGGTACGAGCCGATCCAGGCGATCAGCAGCATGACGGCCCAGCAGCCGACCATGACGCGGAAGCTGAAAAATGGGATCGCCACCGGCGGCCAATTCTCGGGCGGGATGCTCTCCAGCCCGACCTCTCCCGCCGAAAGGTCGTCCGAGTCGATCAAGCTCCCGAAAGGCGGAGGCAGCGTAATTGCGAAGAGATTGCGGTGGTTCTCCTCATCCGGCCAGGCGAGCAGCACTTCGGAGGCCGGCTTCTCGTCATGCCACCGGGCCTCGATCGCCGCCATTTTCGCCGGCTGGTGGTGAACGATGTACTCACCGTTGAGGTGTCCGAAGACGAGCTGGGCGGGAAGCAGCACGGCTGCGAAACACAATCCCATCCGGAGCATCACCCGCGCCTCGGCGGAAAAGATCCCGCGCAGCACGTACCACGCGCCGGTGGCGGCGACGCAGACGGCGCCGGTGAGATAGGAGGCGAGCAGCATGTGCGGAAAGCGTACCCACACGACCGGACTGAACAGGATCTTGACCCAGTCGTCCGGAGCAAAGGCGCCGTTCTCCATTAGATACCCGGTCGGCACCTGCATCCAGCTGTTGTTGACCATGATCCAGAACGCGGAGAGGGTCGTTCCCAACGCCACCATCGCGGTCGAAAACAGATAGAACCACGGCGGGACGCGAGGGCGGCCAAACAGCAGGATGCCAAAAAAGCTCGCCTCGAGGAAAAAGGCGGTGAAGGTTTCGTACGATAGAAGCGGGCCCTGGATCGGCCCTGACATCCGCGCCAATACGCTCCAGTTCGTGCCGAACTGGAATCCCATGACTATTCCGGAGACAACGCCCAGCCCGAACGCGACACCGAAGATCTTGAGCCAGAATTCGAAGACAAGGCGGTAGACCGGACGCCCGATCCACAGATGCAGCGCCTCGAGCACGGTCAGCCACGCCGCCAGCCCGATCGTGAAGGACGGGAAGATGATGTGGAACGCAACAGTCGATCCGAACTGGATCCGGGAAAGCAAAAGCGCCGTTAGGTCCATTGGTAATGTCCGTTAGCGCCACAGGTTTGTTCTGGCCAGATCGATCACTTCATCGGCGCGGCCGCTGATCACCGCTTTCACCATATAGAGCGTGAAGCCTTTCGCCATCTCCACGGTGACGGAAGGTGGCATGGCCAATTCGGTTCGGTTCACGACTGCATCAACCAGAACCGGCCCCTCATGGGCCAACGCGGCCGCAATTCCGGCATCCACATCGGCCGGATCTTCGAGCCTGATCCCGCGCACGCCGACGGCCTCGGCCATTGCCGCGAAGTTCGGGTTATCGAAGTCGGTACCGAATGGGAGAAAACCGGTGGATTTCTGCCTCGAGCTCGATAAAGCCGAGCGCGCCATTGTTGAAGACGACGACCTTCACCGGCAATTTGAGCTGCACGAGACTGAGAAAGTCGCCCATCAGCATCGAAAACCCGCCATCGCCGGACAGCGACACCACCTGTCGGGCGGGATAGACGGCTTGCGCCCCGATGCCTTGCGCCAGCGCATTGGCCATAGACCCGTGCCAGAAGGACCCAATGAGCCGTCGGCGGCCATTCATCGCCAGATAGCGAGCGGCCCACACCGTCGGGAGGCCGACATCGCAAGTGAAGACGGCGTCGGCTGCGCCGTGATCGCTGATCGCCCTCGCGATCTGCTGCGGGTGTATCGGCCGCTTGCCAGGCGTACCGACTGCCAGATCGTCTAGCCCCTTGCGCGCCTTTGCATAATGCTCGCGCGCCTGTGAGAGATGGGAGCCATCGTGCTTCTGCTGCAGCAGCGGCATCAGCGCTTCGATCGTTGCCCGGACGTCGCCCACTACCGCGAGATCGACTGCCGCGCGGCGTCCAATCTGCTCGGCCCTGATATCGACTTGCGCGATGCGGACGCCAGCTCCCGACGGGTAGAATTGCCGATAGGGAAAGTCGGTCCCAAGCATCAGCAAAACGTCGCAGTCGAGCATTGCGTAATAGCCGGACGAAAACCCGATCAGCCCGGTCATGCCGACGTCGTATGGGTTCTCCCATTCGACATGCTCTTTGCCGCGCATCGTATGCACCATGGGCGCCTTGAGGTGGCCGCCCAATGCCAGAAGCTCAGTGTGCGCGCCTTGGCATCCCGAACCGCACAAGATCGTGAGGCGGCTCCCGCGGTTCAACAACCCTGCCAGGAGTTCGAGATCATGCCGCGCAGGCGTTACGACCGGCGCCGGCGGCAGCAAACCCGCGGCCTTTACCGCAGCGTTGGATGCGGGTTGCAGCGCGACATCGCCGGGTATCACCACCACCGACACGCCGCGCTTGCCGACCGCCTCGCGGATCGCGACCTCGAGTGCCCGCGGCATCTGGTTGGCGCCGGAGACAAGTTCGCAGTAATGGCTGCATTCTTGAAACAGCGTCTGCGGATGCGTTTCCTGGAAATACCCCGAGCCGATCTCAGCCGATGGGATCTGCGCGGCGATTGCCAGCACCGGCACACGTGATCGGTGACAGTCGAACAGGCCATTGATCAAGTGCAGATTGCCCGGCCCGCAGCTCCCGGCGCAAACGGCGAGCTCACCTGTCAAGTGTGCCTCGGCACCCGCCGCGAAAGCGGCGACCTCCTCGTGCCGGACATGTACCCATTCGATCTTGCCTTGGCGGCGAAGCGAGTCGGTCAGCCCATTGAGGCTGTCGCCGACGATACCGTAGATCCGCTTGACCCCCGCAGCCGCGAGGATTTCTGCAAACTGATCAGCTACCGTTTTTGCCATGATCGGAATTCTTCCGCTAGAAGAAGGGAGATACAAAAGGTTAGCATAAAGGGTAAATTGGGCCAGCTACGTTCCGTAAACTCCGGTAAATTGGTGCGATCCTTCAGTTGTGCGGTCCAGGCCGCGGCTTCCGAATGTTGAAATAACGCAGCCCCCTGTCTCACTGATGCGAACTTTCGGGTATCCCATGATCCGTTCGACCGAATGCTGATTGGCGCAGGCGCGGGCCGGGCGCTCGACCATTGCTTACAGCACTGCAGGGGCCGACGTGGTGAGGTTCAAGGGCTGACGATAAATTGCTGACACACGACGTCTGCGAGCCAGCCGCGTGAGGTGCACTGATGGGGACGATCATGTTTCGGGTGACGAGGTGAGTGAAACGAAGCCGGGTCCGCTCGCCGGCATCAAGATCCTCGATTTGACCACAGTCGTGCTGGGGCCGCTGGCGACGCAGATCCTCGGAGACCTGGGCGCCGAGGTGATCAAGATCGAGGCGCCTGGCGGCGACATCATGCGGTACGCCGAGCCGGCCCGGCACCTCGAGATGGGCCACGTCTTCCTCAACCTCAACCGCAACAAACGCTCGCTCGTGCTCGACCTGAAACACCCGGATGCGGCACCAGTTCTGTTGGCGCTGGTTCGGCAGAGCGACGTCGTGATGCACAACATGCGGCCGCAGGCGATGGCGCGGCTCGGCTTCGCGTGGGAGCGGCTGCGCGAGGTCAACCCGCGGCTCGTCTATTGCTCGGCAGAAGGTTACGGGCAGGATGGCCCGTTCGCCGACCGGCCGGCCTTCGACGACATCATCCAGGGCGGCTGCGGGCTGGTCGCGCTCGAAGCGGCGACCGGCGGCGAGGCCCGCTTCGTGCCGACTCTGATCGGCGACAAAACCGTCGGGCTGACGATGGTCTATGCGGTCATGGCGGCGCTTTTGCAGCGTGAGCGCACCGGTGAAGGCCAGGCGGTCGAAGTGCCGATGCTGGAAACGATGACCGCGTTCGTCATGGCCGAGCACATGGGCGGCCTCACCTTCGATCCGCCACGCGGCGAGCCCGGCTATTCCCGGATGCTCGCGCCGGACCGCCGGCCGCACCGCACCGCGGACGGGCACATCTGCATTCTGCCCTACACCGATCGGCACTGGAGGGATTTCTTTCGCATTGCCGGGCGCCCGGAACTGGCCGACGATCCGCGCCTCGCCAACGCGCAAACCCGGAGCCGCCACGTCGCCGAGCTTTATGCGCTGATCGCCGAATGCGTGCGCGACGGGTCGACCGCACTCTGGCTCGAAAAGCTCAAATCGGCCGATATCCCGTCCGGCCCGGTCAACCCGCTCAGCGGACTGCCGGCCGACGAGCACCTTGCTGCTGTCGAGATGTTCCCGCGGACCGACCATCCCACCGAAGGCAGCATCCGGATTGTCCGGCCGCCGGTGCGGTTTGGCGCGGCGGACTGCGCGCTGCGCCGTCCGGCGCCGCGATTGGGCGAGCATTCGCGCGAGATCCTGCGCGAAGCCGGGTTCACCGATGAGCAAATCGCGGATCTGCTCGCTCGCAACGTCGCGGTCGAAGCGATCGAACTGTGATAGGATCTCCGCAGCAATCCAAGGAGAGCGCGATGGACCCCGTTCGTTCCAACAACGGCCCCCGTTACAAGCATCTCGCCGATGAGCCGGAGCCGTACGACACGATCACGGTCGACAAATTGACGCCGATCATCGGCGGCGAGATCGGCGGGGTCGATTTGTCGCGGCCGCTGGGTAATCGCACGCTCGACGAGATCCACCGCGCGCTGGCTGAAAATCTCGTGATCTTCTTCCGCGACCAGCACTTGACCCAGGACCAGCATCTCGCCTTTGGCCGCCTATTCGGCGACCTCCACCTCCATCCGGCGGCGCCGCACGAGCCCGGCAAGCCCGAGTTGATGATCATCCATGCCGACAAAGACTCGCCCCGCGCCAATGGCGACGGCTGGCACAGCGACGTGTCGTGCGACGAGGAGCCGCCGATGGGCAGCATCCTTTACATCAAAAAATGCCCGCCGCGCGGCGGCGACACCCTGTTCGCCAGCATGTATGCCGCCTATGAGGCGTTGTCGGACCGCATGAAGACCTATCTCGATGGCCTGACCGCGATCCATGACGGCGAGCATTATCGCGGCCAATACGCCAATTACGGGATCGCCGACAAACCGAGCTATCCGCGCGCCGAGCACCCGGTCGTGCGCACCCACCCGGTGACGGGCAGGAAAGCGCTCTACGTGAACAAGGGATTTACGCGGCGCATTCTGGGGATCCCACGCGACGAGAGCGAGGGCATGCTCCGTTACCTTTACGAGCATATGGCCAATCCATTGTTCCAATGCCGCTTCCGCTGGACCGAGAACGCGATCGCCTTCTGGGACAATCGCTGCGTGCAGCACCACGCGATGTGGGACTATTGGCCCCACACGCGCTCGGGAAACCGGGTAACCGTCGCAGGGGACCGGCCGGTCTAGCACAATTCTCCCTCGCCCAGCTCGCGCAGGGATCCATGCATCCACCCATTTTTTGGGGCGCTCGAACTTGGATGGCCGGTATAAGTCCGGCCGACCTGCGCCTTGACCATTGGTACAACGATGGACATCTAGAGAACGCAGAGTTCGTGCTCCTCCTTCGAGCCACGTGACCGAACACGCGTGAGCGACCCCACCACTGCGGTGGGAATTGGGTTCGGTCTTTATGTCTGCCACGTCCGGACAACCCTTTTCACGCGGGTCGTCTTCCGACCCGTCAGGTGCCTGCGCATAGACGCAGCGCGCCTGTTGGGCCTCATGCGATTTTTTTGAGAGATTACAATCTTGTCTAGTTTTTCCGATTTCGGCCTCGCAACCTCAATACTCAAGGCTGTCGCCGCCGAAGGCTATGCGTTACCTACCCCGATCCAATTACAGGCCATCCCACAGGTGCTGCGCGGCCGCGATCTCTGCGGCATCGCCCAGACCGGGACCGGTAAGACAGCCGCTTTCGCCTTGCCAATTCTCCAGCGCCTCTCCAGCGCGCCGGCACGGAGAACCGCCGGCGCCTGCCGAGCGCTCGTGCTCGGCCCGACGCGAGAGCTGGCCAGCCAAATCGCCGAGAGCTTCCGCGCCTATGGGCGCGAGCTGCCGCTCTCCACTGCAGTCGTGTTCGGCGGCGTCCCGATTGGGTCCCAGCAGCGGCGGCTCGCGTCGGGTGTCGACATCTTGGTGGCCACGCCCGGGCGCTTGCTCGACCTCATCGACCGCAAATCTCTGACCTTGTCGAGGGTCCAAATCCTGGTTCTCGACGAGGCCGATCGAATGCTCGACCTCGGCTTCATCCATGCCCTGAGGCGCATCGTGAAATTGTTGCCGCGACAGCGTCAGACACTGCTGTTCTCGGCAACCATGCCGAGGACGATCGCCTCCCTAGCCGAGGAGTACCTCGACGACCCGATCGAGGTGGCTGTCACGCCGGCTGCGACGACGGTCGAACTGGTTGATCAAGGCGTCGTTTTCGTTTCGAGCGATCGGAAACGGGGCACTCTGGCGACATTGCTGGCCGATCCGGCATTCGAACGTGTGCTCGTGTTCACCCGCACAAAGCACGGTGCGGACCGGGTGGTGCGACATCTAAGCGCGGCCGGCATCGAGGCGATCGCCATTCACGGAAACAAGTCGCAGCCGCAACGCGAGCGCGCGCTCGCCGGCTTTCGCGCCGGCAGCAGCAGGGTCCTCGTCGCGACCGACATTGCCGCGCGAGGGATCGATGTGGAAGGCGTATCGCACGTCATCAATTTCGAGCTGCCGAACGTTCCCGAAGATTATGTTCACCGCATCGGCCGAACGGCGCGCGCCGGCGCCGCCGGCGTTGCGATCTCGTTGTGCAGCGACGAGGAACGCGGTTACCTGCGCGACATCGAAAAGCTGACCCGCCTCGCGGTCCGGCGGCTTGATCTCCAGCCCGCGCCGATCAAGCCGTATGGGCAGGAGAGGATCGAAAACGCACCTGCGCGAGAGTTGCGGTCCGCCGGTTTTAAGACGGACGGCCGAGGACGCCCGAGCGGAGGAACTCGAGGAGGGCAACGCGCCCGGGGGACTACTCCTTCATCAGCTGCTGCTTCGCCTGCGCGGCGAAGTGGTCGAGCTCGAAGCGGATCTGCGCCGGCGTGACGGCTTGGCCTTTCGCGGCGAGATCGCCGGCCACCTTGTCGATGACGTGTTTGTCGCCGCCCGGTTCGAACTCGGCGGCGACCACCTCCTTGGCATAGGCTTCGGCGTCGGCGCCCGCCAGCCCCATTTGTTGCGCCGCCCACGCCCCAACAGCCGGTTGCGCCGAGCGGTGGCTTTGAATCTGAACTCCTGATCGTGCTTGAACCGGGCCTCGAATTCCTTCTCACGGTCAGCGAAGCTGGTCATGTCCTCTCTCACTCCAACCAACGCAGGCGAAGCACCCGTTGCGCCTCTTATATTAGAGCGGTTGAGCGGCGATGCGAGCGGGTGAATGTGTACCTTGGTGATCTTGCGCCGGCCGGAGCACCGTTGGCCGGTGCTGATCGGCGCCAATCGCGACGAGATGATCGATCGGCCATGGGAGCCGCCCGGCCGTCATTGGCCGGACCGGCCGGAAGTCGTGGCGGGGCTCGACAAGCTCGCCGGCGGGTCGTGGCTCGGGGTCAACGATTGGGGCGTCGCCGCCGCCGTCCTCAACCGGCATGGCTCGCTGGGTCCGGCGCCGGGTCAGCGTTCGCGCGGCGAGCTGGTCCTCGAGGCGCTCGACCATGCCGATGCGGCCGCCGCCGCGGAGGCCCTGTCGCATCTCGACCCCACAGCCTATCGCACCTTCAACCTGATCGTCGCCGACGAGCGCGATGCCTTCTGGCTGCGTCATGCCGGGGGCACCCGGATCGATTTGCATCCCTTAAGGACGGGGTGTCGATGATTGCGGCGGGCGATCTCGACGACCTCGGCACGCGGCGGCTGGAATTGGCGCTGCCGGCTTTTCGCGCATGGCCGGTGCCCGACCCCGATCGCGATGATTGGTCGGCATGGGAATCGCTGCTCGGCAGCACCCGGGCGCCGCCGGGCGAGCCGGCCGACCGCGGCGATGCGCTTCCGGTCGGACGGGTATGGGACGGTATCGAGCGCAGTGATCGCCCTTCCCACGCTCGGCGAGCCGGACCGCCGGCCGATTTTCCGCTTCGCCGGATGGCTGCCCGAGGTCACATCCTGGCGCAATATCCTTTCCTGAGCGACTGAGGAGCGGAAATGAAGGCGTTGGTTCACGTGAAGCTGAAGCCGGGGGTGCTCGACCCGCAAGGTAAGGCGATCGGCAACGCGCTTGCCGGTTTGGGGTTCACCGGGATCGGCGAGGTGCGGCAGGGCAAGCTGATCGAGCTGGAGCTCGCAGAAACCGATGCGGCCCGCGCCCGCGAGCAGGTCGAGGCGATGTGCCGCGAGCTCCTCGCCAACCCGGTGATCGAAGACTATGCGATCGAGCTCTCGGCTTAACTCGCTGCCCGGAGCAGACCTCCCGCCAGCACTTCTTCGAGTTTTTTCCCCAGCGTCGTCGGGCGGTAGGGCTTGGCGATGAACGGAAACTCGACGCGGCGCCGAGCGCCACTGGTTCGCCTCGCGCGTATAACCCGAACTCAGCAGGACCTTGAGGTCGGGCCGCAGGCGGGACGCCTGGCGTGCCAAGTCGGTTCCGCTCATTCCCGCCGGCATGACGATGTCGGTGAACAAAAGATCGACCGAATGGTCGCGGTTGAGGATCGCCAGCGCTTCTGGACCATTGGTCGCGACCAAAGTTTGATAGCCGAGATCCGACAGGATGCCGACGATCATCTCGCGCACATCCGGGTCATCTTCGACGACGAGGATCGTCGCAGCGGCAGGCGGCGTCTTGGCCGGAGCCCTCGTGCAAGGTCGCGCCGGCCGCGGCCTGCCCCTCCGCGCGCGGAAGGTAGATCCGCACCGTCGTGCCCATGCCGACCTTGCTCTCGATGCGCGCGGCGCCACCCGATTGTCTGGCAAATCCGTAGACTTGGCTGAGGCCCAAACCAGTGCCTTTGCCAACCTCCTTGGTCGTGTAGAATGGCTCGAACGCTCTTTCCAACACCTCGGCGGTCATCCCGCATCCTGTATCGGCGACCGAGAGCACGACATAATCGCCGGCGGGCTGATCGATCACGCCGCCGGCCGTCGTCACATTTTCGGTGCGAAAGATCAGGCGGCCTGATCTGTTCATCGCGTCCCGCGCATTCGCGGCAAGGTTCAGTATGGCGGCGCCGAATTGGGCGGGGTCGATCCGACAGGGCCAAACCTCGTCCTCCAGCGCGAGCGCGATTTCGATGCCCTCGCCAACCGTCTTCTGACACAACATCAGGTTTTCGCGCAGCAGATCGTTGATGCTGACAATCTGCGGCCGGATCTCCTGCCGGCGCGAAAAGGCGAGCAGATGCTCGGTCAGCCGCGCGCCCCGCGAAGCCGCGCGCAGCGCCCCCTCGGCGTAGCGTTTGCCGCGATCGCCCGCCGGCAGCAGGGTCGCCAGCATCTCCAGATTGCCGATGATCGCGGTCAGCAAATTATTGAAGTCATGCGCGACGCCGCCGGTGAGCTGGCCGATCGCCTCCATCTTTTGGGCCTGCCGAAGCTGCTCTTCGGCTGCCTTCCTCTCGGTCAGGTCGCGCGTGATCTTGGCAAAGCCGATCAGCTGGCCCGTGCCGTCATGGATCGCATCGATGACCACGTTCGCCCAGAACCTGGTCCCGTCCTTGCGCACCCGCCATCCCTCGGCCTCGAATTTGCCCGTGCGCCTCGCGGTCTCCAGCGCCGTTTGCGGCACCCTCTCTGCTGATCCTCCTCCGGATAAAATCGCGAGAAATGTTGCCCGACGATCTCTTCGGCGGCGTAGCCTTTGATCCGCGCGGCGCCGGCATTCCAGTTCGTCACGAACCCGTTCGGGTCGAGCATGAAGATCGCGTAGTCGGCCACCCCCTGAACCAGCAGGCGAAACTGCTCTTCGCTGGCGCGAAGCTCGGTGAAGGCCTGCGTGATCAGCTGTGAGCGCTGTTCGACCCGCTGCTCCAGCGTTTCGTTGAGCTGTCTGATGGCCTCCTCGGCCTGTTTACGCTCGGTGATGTCGACCAGCACATTGACGGCCCCGATCAGCGCCCCCGAACTGTCGTGTAGCGGCGTCGGGTAGGGGAGCAGGTGGATGCGTGTGCCGTCGGGCCGCTCGGCGATGACCTCGACGCCCCTGACCGGCCGGTCTTCCCGCAACGCGATGGCCATCGGGCACTCGTCATGGGGCAGCGGCGTGCCGTCCGGGCGGCGCAGACGCCAGCTGACGCACCACAAATCGCGGCCCAGCTCGGGCCGGTGACCGGCGAGCTCGACCGCAGTCTCGTTAAAGAACGTGATCCGCCCGGCAGCGTCGGTCGTATACACCGCCGCAGGCAACGCTTCGAGAAGCTGACGCCATGTCTCGGAGGCTCGCCGCGGAGCCGTCGAGCCGGTTACCAATAGCGGGAGAGGACAAGATCGACTTCTTTCCTCGACGCGGGAACAGTACTGTGATTTTCGCCGCGCCGGATGCGGCTCGTTGCAGCGGTCGAACACTATCGTCGCCGAGAGGGTTCCCCCACTATCGGAGTTATTTTCTCGCCTCGGTGTACGGATAAATCATGTCACCGGTTTTGTATTGCGGCGGCGCCAGGATCGTTACGGTCTTCGACCCGCGGAACTGCTCGACGTCGTGCCCCTTGATGCCGTGGTACTGCACCCAGATCGGCCGCGCCTCGGTCCATTCGCCGTCGGGCCCGAAGGCGATGTCGCCCTCGATCGTGTGGAACGGGTGCGAGTGCATGTATTCGGCGAGCTTGTCGTCGTCGAGAGTTTTTGTCGCGGCGATCGCGTCGCCGAGGATCTGCAATTCGCTGTAGGCGAAGGGCGGCAGGAAATAGCCGAGCAGATCGACCCCTTCGGCCGGCGCCTTCGCCTGATATTTCTTGATGAAATCCATGACGCCGGGGAATTGCATCGTCGGGACCGGCTCCCACAAATCGATATTGACGATGCCGTTAGCCGCCTCGCCGAGCTGCATCTTGATCGCCGCCGCCTGCAGTCCGGCAAGGCCGCCGCCGAGCATCTTGGTGTCGAGGCCGAGTTCGCCGACCGAACGCAGGATGCCGACCGTGTCCGACGGATACGAGGAGATGTAGACCAGATCCGGTTGCGCCGCCTGGACGGCGCGAATGATCGGCGTGAAGTCGACCGTGGTCGGCGGATAGGCCCGGTCGTAGACGATGTCGATCCCTTTGGCCTTGGCGTGCTCGCGCGCGCTTTCCGCCGCCTTGTGCTGGAATTCGGCGTCGGTGGCGACGATCGCAACCGTCTTCGGCTTCGGGTTCTGCGCCGCCGCCAGGTCGAACCAGCCCTCGGCGAAGGTCTTCACCGGTTCGGGGCCGAAGGGCAGCATCGAGAAATATTTCGGATAATGGAAATTGTCGTTGGCCGCCAGCGCGAACAGGCCGAAGAACAGCCGGTTGTGCGAGATCGCGACCGGCATCGCCGGCACGACCAGATTGGTGCCGTAGCTCGAAATCAACAGGTCGACCTTGTCGATGTCGATCAGCTTCGTATAGATGGCCGGCACCAGCGACGGGTTGCTCTGGTCGTCGTAATAGACCAGCTTGACCGGTCGGCCGAGCAGGCCGCCCTCGGCATTGACCTCGTCTTCCCAGATCTTGAAAGCGAGCAGTCCGGTCTTGCCCACGACGGCAAACGGGCCGGTCAATTCCATGCTGAAGCCGATTTTGATCGGCTCCGCCGCCTGAGCCGCTGCTGCTTCCGCCAGGAGCATTGCACCGAACAGCATGCGTGAGAGGTATTTCATCCCTGCAGCTCCATGACTTGCGACGGCGTCAGATAGCGGGTCTCGGCGCCGCGCAGTAGCAGATAAAGTTTCGCGGTCTCCTCCAGCTCCTCGATCGCATTGACGGCGGCATCGAGGTCCGAGCCGGCGACGACCGGGCCGTGATTGGCGAGCAGCACCGCATGGTGCTTGCCGGCAAAGCCGCGGACCGCTTCGGCGAGCGCCAGGTCGCCGGGGCGGAAATAGGGGACGAGCGGCAAGCGGCCGACCCGCATCACGTAATAGGCGGTGATCGGCGGCAGCACGTCTTCCGGGTCGATCTCGGCGAGGCAGGAGACCGCGACCGAATGCGTCGAATGCAGGTGCACGACCGCGCCGGTGCGCGGGCCGCTCTTCGTACATGACGCGATGCAGAAAGCTCTCCTTGGTCGGCGGGTCGCCGGAGACGAGGCGGCCGTCATGGCCGAGCTTCGACAGCCGGGCCGGGTCGAGCCGGCCGAGCGAGGAACCGGTCGGCGTCATCAGCCAGCCCTCCTCGGTCTTGACGCTGATATTGCCGGAGGACCCGGCGGTCAGGCCCCGCGCAAAGATCGATTGGCCGATCGCGCAGATCTTCTCCCTCTGTGTTGCCTCACTCATTCGCCATTCCTTGCAAATAACGCTTTAACGCAGAGGTCGCGGAGGTTTCGTAGAGAACGCTACGATAACTCTGCGACCTCCACGCATCACTGCGTCCTTAGGGTTGAAGTGTTTTTATCTGCCGTAGGCTCATCGAGCACGGAAAACGCGCGAATGAAGAAATCGGGCGCGCCGAAATTGCCGGATTTGAGGGCCAAGGCCAGCGCCGGCTCGCCGAGGCTCCCCGGGAGACTTATCGTCCACGGCACGCCGGGATCGATCTGCCGGCCGATGCGAAGGCCGGTGACGCCGAGCGCCTGGACGATCGCCCCGGCGGTCTCGCCGCCGGCAATGATGAACCGGCGCGCCCCCGCCTCGGCAAGACCGCGGGCGACCGCGGCGAGGGTATTTTCGACCAGTGCGCCGGCGCGCTCGCGGCCGACCACCTCCTGGATTGCGGCGACCTCCTCGGGCGGCGCGGTCGCGCTGATCAGGACCGGCCGATCGCCGAGCCGCGGCGCCGCCCAGGCGAGCGCCTCCTCGGCAATGTTGCGCCCTGCCGCCGCCGCTATCGGGTCGATCGTGAAGAGCGGCGCGCGCTCGCGCATATGGGCGACCTGGGCGCGCGTCGCTTCCGAGCACGAGCCCGACAGCACCACGGCCGCGCCTGCGACAAGCGGCAGCGCATCGGCGGCGGCGCTATCGCCGATCAGACCTCGGCGGCGGAAATTTTCGGGCAGCCCCATCGCGATCCCCGATCCGCCGGTGATCAGCGGAAAGTTGGCCGCGGCCTCGCCAATCGCTTCGAGGTTATCGTCGTCGATTGCGTCGACGATCGCGTGCCGGAAACCGGCCTGCCGCAGCGACGCAAAGGCGTCGCGGATGGCCGCCGCGCCTCGCGACACATCATATTGCGGTACCAGCCCGACTTTGCCGCGGCACTGAGGCTGCAGGACGCGCACGAGGCTCGGGTCGCGCATCGGCGTCAGCGGGTGGTCGCGCATGCTCAATTCCGACAGCAGCACATCGCCGACGAACAGATAGCCAAGGTAAATAGTCCGGCCGGCCTCGGGAAAGGCCGGACAGAACAATGTGAAGTCGGTGCCGAGAGCGTCCATCAGCGCCTCGGCCACCGGTCCGATGTTGCCGGCGTCGGTCGAGTCGAAGGTCGAGCAGTATTTGAACAGGATTTGACGCGCCCCCGCTTTCTGCAGCCAGGCGAGCGCCGCGAGGCTCTTCGCGACCGCTTCGGCGGCGGGGATTGTCCGGCTCTTCAGCGCGACCACGACCCCTTCGGCGTCGGTGACCGCGGTGCCTGGGGCCGGCACGTCGATCAATTGCACGGTGCGCATGCCTCGGCGCACCAATGTATTGCACAGATCGGTGGCGCCGGTGAAATCGTCGGCGATCGCTCCCAGCAACACGGTCATGGCGCCCTCCCACGGGGTCTTGTATTACAGTAGCCTTCCGCCGTTGCGCCCGCAAACGAGGACCCTACCGTGCCGAAATTCGCTGCCAATCTGAGCTTCATCTTTCAGGAAGTCGGGTTTCTCGATCGTTTCGCCGGCGCCGCCGAATGCGGCTTCAAGGCGGTCGAGTATCTCTCCCCTTACGAGCATCCGCCCGAGGTTATCGCCGAACAGCTGAACCGCCACCGGCTCGTTCAGGCGTTGTTCAACATGCCGCCCGGTAACTGGGCGGCCGGCGAGCGCGGCACTGCCGCCCTGACTGGGCGCGAGCAGGAATTCCGCGATGGTGTCGAACTGGCGCTCGTCTACGCCAAGGCGACCGGCTGCAAGCTGCTGCACGCAATGGCCGGGGTATTGCCGGCCGGGCACGACCGGGCGGAAGCCGAGCGGACCTACATCGCGAATTTGCGGCACGCGGCCGAGCGGCTGGCGCGCGAAGGGGTCATCGTCATCATCGAGCCGATCAACAACCGCGACATCCCGGGTTATTTCCTCAACACGACGACCCAGGCGATGTCGGTCATCGAGCGGGCCGGGCAGCCCAACCTCAAATTGCAGCTCGACCTCTATCATGTGCAGATCATGGAGGGCGATCTCGCGCACCGCATGCGGGCTCTCGCCGGCCATTACCCGCATGTGCAGATCGCCGGCAACCCTGGTCGCAACGAGCCCGATGTCGGCGAGATCAACTACCCCTTCTTGTTCGACCTGTTCGACGAGCTCGGCTATGCGGGCTGGATCGGCTGCGAATACCGGCCCAAGGGCGAGACGCGGGCGGGGCTCGGCTGGGCGAAGCGCTACGGCATCCAAGGCTGAGCGATGCGCATCGTCATCACGGGCGGTTGCGGATTTCTTGGCCAGCGGGTCGCGTTGCAGCTACTCGCGCGGAGTGATGTCGACGAGCTCTTACTGTTCGACAACGCACCTTCGGCCTTGCCTTTGCCGGAGGACAGAAGATTGCGCGTCGTGACCGGCGACATCGCCGACCGCGAGGCGGTGCGCCGGGTGATCTCGCCCGGCACGCATTCGGTGTTCCACCTTGCCGCGGTGGTCAGCGGCCAAGCCGAAGCTGACACCGACCTCGGCTACCGCGTCAATCTCGACGGGACCAGGGCAGTGCTCGATGCCTGCCGGATGCTCGGCACCTGCCCGCGCGTAGTGTTCGCCAGTTCGCTCGCGGTCTATGGCGGCGCGTTGCCGCCCGCGGTCGGCGACGACACGCCCTTGACGCCTCAGACCTCATACGGCACGCAGAAGGCGATCGGCGAATTGCTGGTCAACGACTACAGCCGCAAGGGATTTGTCGACGGCCGCGCGGTCCGCTTGCCGACGGTCGTCGTGCGGCCGGGCCGGCCCAACCGCGCCGCCTCGACCTTTGCCTCGTCGATGATCCGCGAGCCGCTCGCCGGCCGCGAAGCCGTCTGCCCGGTGTCTCCCGATACGGTCATGGCGCTGGCCTCGCCGCGGCGCATCGTGGCCGGCCTGCTGCATGCCCACGATCTACCCGCCGACGCCTTCGGAACGAGCCGGTCATTGCAGCTCCCCGGCTTTTCGGTGGCGGCGGGCGAGATGGCCGCTGCGGTCCGCCGCGCCCGCGGCGAGGCGGCCTATGCGCGCATCCGCTGGCAGCCCGACCCGCAGATCCAGCAGATCATTTCGGGCTGGCCGCAAGCGTTGGTCGCGCACCGCGCCGAAGCGCTCGGCTTTACCGCAGATGCCGGCATCGACGAGGCTGTGCAAGCCTTTATCGAGGACGACCTCGAAATGCAGAAACAGCTCGTTTAGAGCAGATTCCGGTCAAATTGCACCACCAGTTCCAGCCTGTCAGTGCGAGAGCAGCGAAGCAATCTCCTGCCCACCGAGACTCCCGGCACGAGATTGCTTCGTCGCGCGATGTGCGCCTCGCAATGACACGGTAATTTGGTCAACATTGGCGCCGCTCAGATCTCGACTTCTAGGCCCATCTCGACGACCTGTCCGGTCGGCACGCCGAAATAGGCGGCCGGCAGATTGGCGTTGAGGTGCATCGCGGCAAAAAGCCGCTCGCGCCATATCGCCATCCCGGGCACCTTGCCGCTCGGGATCACCATGACCCGCCGCGAATAAAAGGTGATCCGCTCCGGGTCGATGCCGCACAGACCAGGGTCGCGGCAAGCCAGCTTCAGACCCTCCATAACGTTGGGATGTTCCATAAATCCGAAATGCAACGTTACCCGCGTGATGCCGGCACCAACCGGCGCGAGCGTTACGCGCCGGTCCGGATCGACGCGCGGCGCATCGCTGCTGACCGCCGAGACCAGCAACACCCGCTCGTGCAGCACGCGATTGTGCCTGAGATGGTGCGTCAAGGCGAGCGGTATGCCCGAGCTTCCGGCAGTGAAAATCGCGGCGGCTCCCGGCAGGCGGAGCGGCGGGTTCGCGAACACCCAGTCGACAAACTCGTCTTCGCGCTGCCGCATCCCGGAGCGCTGGCGCTCGAGCAGCTGGTACCCCGTGCGCCAAGTCAGCATCAGGAACGCGACGATGCACGCCAATAGAAGCGGGAACCAGCCGCCCGCGAGCAGCTTTGTCGCGTTGGCGGCAACAAAGATAAGCTCGACGACGAGCAGCGATCCGTTGACGGCCGCAACGGCGAGCGGGTTGTAGCCCCATTGCAATGCGACGAGGGCTGCGAGGACCGTGGTGACCGCCATCAGTATCGAGACGGCAATGCCGTAAGCGCCGCCGAGCGCGTCGGATGAGCCGAAGGTAATGACCGCCCCGAGCGTGCCGGCGGCGAGCAGCCAGTTGACCATCGGCATATAGATCTGCCCCTTTTCGTGGCTCGCCGTATGGAGCACCCGTAGGCGCGGCAGAAAGCCGAGCTGGATCGACTGCTGGGTCAATGAGTACGCGCCGGAGATGATCGCCTGCGAGGCGATGATGGTCGCCACTGTCGCGAACGCCACCATCGGGTAATGAAGCCATCCCGGTGCGAGCCGATAAAACGGATTCTCCACGGCGCTGGGATCGGCCAGGAGCAATGCTCCTTGGCCGAAATAATTAAGGACCAGAGCGGGCAAGACAATCGCGAACCAGCCGAGGCGGACCGGCAAGCGGCCGAAATGGCCCATATCCGCATACATCGCCTCGGCGCCGGTGACGGTGAGAAAGGCGGCGCCGAGCACGGCGAAACCGACGCCCGGTCCCGCATGAAAGAGGTAGATCAGCGCATGATGCGGGCTCAGCGCGTTCAGGATCTCCGGTCCGCCGATGATCCCGCGCAGGCCGAGGACGCCGATGGCGAGGAACCATATCAGCATGACCGGCCCGAAAATGTTACCGATGAACGCGGTTCCCTTGCGTTGAACCAGGAACAGACCAATCAGGATCGCGATGCTGATCGGAACGACAACAGGCGCGAGCTGGGGTGCGTCGAGCTTGAGCCCTTCCACCGCACTCAGGACCGATATTGCCGGCGTGATGACGCCGTCGCCATAGAGCAGCGCAGCGCCGATCAGCCCGACAATGAGCAGGGAGGCGCGCCAGCTCCCGGGCGGCGCACGCCGCACATCGAGAAGGGCCAACAGCGCGACGATGCCGCCCTCGCCGCGGTTGTCGGCGCGCATGATCAGAATGGCGTATTTGAACGAGACGATGACGATCAGCGACCAGAGGATCACCGACGCGATGCCGATGATGGTTTCGGGCGTGATCGCTCCGGAGGCGTCTGCGGCCTGCTTGAAGCCATAGAGCGGGCTCGTGCCGATGTCGCCGTAGACGATCCCGAGCGCCGTGAGGGTCGCGGCGGCGGGCAGTTGCCGGGGTTCAATCCGGGGCAGCGCCGCCGCTTGAAGGGTTCTGGCCATTCACGCGTCCTCTCCAAGCCTCCGCAAGTTTCCGGCGAGACCTGCCCCTGGCAGTGGCAGAAGTGGGTCCCGGCCTTGCCACGGAACACGTCCGTGGGCTCAAGCCCCACGGGAAGACGCGAACGGGTGCAGTGCTAGGATGCGAAAAATACCGCTACCCGGAGGTTCGGACCTCCGGCCCCGGCCAGCCTACTCCGCCGCTGCGTTTTGGCCGAAACTTGGCGTGTCGGTGCGGTCGATTAGGGCTTCGGGCCCCTCGCTCGGCAGATTTTCGAGCCAATTGATCCCGGCATCGATGTCCTTTTCCCACATCTCGCGCGGCATCTCGTAGAGGAACTCGACGCCGTAGCCGTTCGGGTCGTTGATATAGACGCTGTGCGTCACGCCATGGTTGACGCGCCAGTTGAATTTGACCCCCCGGCTCTGTAGGAAGGCGAGCTGCTTCAGCCAGGCTTCGCGATTTGGCATCGTCAGCGCGACATGGTTGATCGCGACTTGGCTGTTGGCTAGCACCCAATCGGCAGGCGGCGGCAAGTTCGCGCTCTCGACCAGGGCGACCGTGTGATGGGTCAGCTTGCCGTCATTGACGGCGCTGTAAAAGCGCATCTTCGGCGGAGTCGGGCGGTCGGGCCGCGAATGCAATTCGCCGACCTGCTTAAAGCCGACGATCTCCGTCCAGAATTTATGCGACTCGTCGATGTCGCGGACGTTGAGGACCAGATGGTTGATGCCGGAGGGGCTCACCGCCTCGGCCGGAGCCTCCGGAACATCGGAAATTCTGTCTGTCATCATAGCGCTCCCAAATCTCGGTCGGTTATCTGGTACTCCCGAGAAATGGATCGCGCAAGCCGACCCCGCAAGTTGCGCGGGCAAAGTCCCCCTCGCCGAGCGCGCTCGGGTCAGCGGCGGTAAAAACCCGCTTTCCTCGGCGTAGCCGCCCCGGCGTGCAGGTGGTAGCGCAGACGCCGTGGTGCGGCGACATCACGGCGGAAAACCGTCACTCCCGGCCAGTGCGGCCGTGCCACGGGTCCGGGCCCGGGTCGCGCCCGGCGGCAAATTCGGCCAGCCGGCCGAGGTAATGCGCCCAGCCTTCCGCATGGCCGGCGCATTGCTCGGCATTGGGCAAGCCGGTGTGGGTCAGACGCAGCAAGGTTCCGTCCGGTTGCTCGATCAGATCGATCTCGACCAGGCTCGACCCCGCCGGCACCTCTTCGCTGCCGTCCCAGCCGAAGCTGTAGGCCAGGCGATGCACCGGCACCACCTCGCGGAACGAGCCGCGCGCGAAACGAGCGCCGGTGACATTGACAAGATAGAGCCCGCCGGGCTGCGGCTCGACTTGCGCCTCGGTTCCCATCCAGCGCAGGATCTTCTCCGGATCGGTCAGGAGCGCGAACACCGCGGCGGGCGGTGCCGGGATGTGCTGCTCGCGCCGGACGACGAGGCTCTCTTGCATCGGTCTCCACCATGGGTTGGTAGCTGCCCCGAGGATAGACCGGCGAGGCCCGTTCCGCCACCGCCGCGGCGCGGATGACAGGCCCGCGGATGACAGATCGGGAGCGTGGCGGCATCATTGCGGCATGGATCTGGAAGAGGATCTGCCCATAAATCTGCCGGGGCCCCTCACCTGGCTGGTGGACGAGGCCGGCGTCTCGCCCTGCCCAGACCGGTTTCTGGCTGAGCTCGGCGGCCGGCTGCGAGCCGACGGCCTGCCGCTGGCCGGCGGCGCCCTGACGCTTGCGGTGCCGCATCCGATCATCGCCCGCCGCACCTGGCTCTGGCGCGCGGAGACCGGGGCGGTGATCGAGGCGCTGGGCTTCGCCGGCGGTCCGCCGCTCAGCCAAGCCGGGCGCGACTGGCTGGCCGGGCTCGGCCCGGTGCAGCAGGATACGCTCGGTCCAGCGCCGGACAGTCCAGGGTCGGACAGTCCGGTGCTGGGCTGGGCCGGGACCCGGCCGTTCGATGCCGCCGAGGCCGGCCGGCTGCGCCAGGCAGCGCGCTTCGCCGCGGCGCCTTTGGCCGCCCTGGCCGCGCGGGCCGCGTTAGCTACGCTGCTCGAGGCCTATCTCGGCCGGCGCAGCGCCGCTCGGGTGCAGGCCGGCGCGCTGCGCCGCGGCGCCGGGGAAATCATCCGCGCCGCGCTGCTCTCTGCCGATCTGCGCGACTTCACCGCGCTCTCGGAGGCGACCGAGCCCGCGGCGGTGATCGCCGCCCTCGACGCCTGGTTCGACCGCGTCGCCGGGGCGGTGCACGCCTTCGGGGGCGAGGTGCTGAAGTTCATCGGCGATGGGGTGCTGGCGATCTTCCCGGTCACCGGCGCCCCGGCCGAAGCCTGCGCGGCGGCATTGCGCGCGGTCGCCGCCGCCCGCGCCGGCATGGCTCATCTCGATGCGCTGCGGCAGGCACAGGGGCTGCCGCCATTGCCCTTCGGCGCCGCACTGCATTTGGGCGAGATACTGTGGGGCAATATCGGCGCCGCCGACCGGCTGGACTTCACCGCGATCGGCCCGGCGGTCAACCTGGTCAGCCGGCTGGAAGGGCTGTGCCGACCGCTCGGCCGGTCTGTGCTGATCTCGGGCGCGGTCGCCGCCGAGACCACCGCGCCGCTGGTGCCATTGGGCGAACACGCGCTGCGCGGCATTGCGGCCCCCTGCGCCGTCTTCACCCTGCCGGATGAACCCACGACGCCCAAAGGAGAGGAAATATGACGACACATATGACCGGGACACGTGAAGAGTGGCTGGCAGCGCGGCTCGAGCTGCTCGAGGCGGAGAAGGAGCTGACGCGGCGCAGCGACGAGCTGGTGCGGCGGCGCAAGGAGTTGCCTTGGGTCCGGGTCGACAAGGCGTATCGGTTCGATACCGACGAAGGGAGCGCCTCGCTGGCCGGCCTCTTCCGAGGGCGCTCGCAGCTGATGGTCTACCATTTCATGTTCGGCCCCGACTACACGGCGGGGTGTCCCTCGTGCTCGGCGATCGCCGACGGATTCGACGGGTTCGTCGTCCACCTGGCGAGCCATGACGTGATGCTCTGGGCCGTATCGCGGGCGCTGCTCGCGAAGCTCCAGGCGTTTAAACGGCGGATGGGGTGGACCTTTCCTTGGGCGTCCTCGCTCGGCAGCGACTTCAACTTCGACTTCAATGTCTCGGTCACCGAACAGCAGCAGCGCGAAGGAAGCGTCGAATACAATTATCGGCCTGCGACGGGGATTCGCTCGCGGGCGCCATCTAGCGGGGCGGCTAAGGGCGCTGCGATGACCGGCACCGACGTGGCCACCTATGCGCGCGAGCGGCCGGGCATGAGCACGTTCGTGCTCGAGGACGGCGCCGTCTACCACACCTATTCCGCCTTTGCCCGCGGACTGGACGGACTGTGGGGGGCGTACCAATGGCTCGACCGCGCCCCCAAAGGGCGCAACGAGGGTGCAGGCTACTGGTGGCGCCACCGCGACGAATACGACGAGCGCTGAGCCAAGCGGTGGGGGGTCAGGTCGCTTCCCCCGCGGCTGCTCGATCGAGCGTGGCGATGTCGATCTTGCTCATCTGCATCATCGCTTGCATTGCCCGCTGGGCACGGCCGCTATTCTGCTCTGTTACCAATTCTAGCAGCCGCTTCGGCGTGATTTGCCACGAGACGCCCCAGCGGTCCTTAATCCAGCCGCACGGGCCGGGCCGGCCGCCGTTCGACGCGATTGCATCCCACAGCCTGTCGGTCTCGGCCTGGTCCTCGGTCTCGACCATAAACGAGACGGCCTCGCTATGCTGGAATTGCGGGCCGCCGTTCAGACCGCAGAAGCGCTGACCAGCGAGCGTGAAGACGACGGTGAGCACCATACCCGCGGGACCCGAGGGCGTATCGATCGGTGAGCGGTTGACCGTGTCGATGCGGCTGTCCGGCAGTAGGGTCACATAGAAATTGGCGGCCTCCTCAGCGGTGCCGTCATACCAAAGCGTGGGCGTGATTTTGGACATGGGTCCGTTCTCCTGTTGTACCGGGCCGACCAGGGACACTTCACCTGCGCGTTGCGCGGCGACCTCGGTCGACGGTATCATCGCGGACTGCTCCCGTTCCGGCACGAGTTTCTCGGCCGCACCGCGGTCCCGCCTTATCAGTGAAGTGCGCGGCATCAAGAGCGTAGTCTACGATATCTGGTCAATGGGCTGGAGCCCAGTCGGAACAGGACTCCCTCTCATTCCCACTCGATCGTGCCGGGGGGTTTGGAGGTGATGTCGTAGACGACGCGGTTGATGCCGCGGACTTCGTTGATGATGCGGGTTGCGGTGCGGCCGAGGAATTCGTGCGGGAACGGGAAGTAGTCGGCGGTCATCCCGTCGGTGGAGGTGACCGCGCGTAGCGCGCAGACGAAATCGTAGGACCGGCTGTCGCCCATCACGCCGACGCTGCTTGACCGGCAACAGCACGGCGAAGGCCTGCCAGATCGCGTTGTAAAGACCGGCGTTGCGGATCTCCTCCAGAAAGACCGCGTCGGCCTTGCGCAGGATGTCGAGCTTCGCGCGGGTGACCTCGCCGGGGATGCGGATTGCCAGACCGGGACCGGGGAACGGGTGGCGCTCGACGAACCCATCGGGCACTCCCAGCTCGCGGCCGAGGGCGCGCACCTCGTCCTTGAACAGCTCGCGCAAGGGCTCGACCAGCTTTAGTTTCATGCGCGCGGGCAGGCCGCCGACATTGTGATGCGATTTGATCGTGACCGAGGGGCCGCCGAGCGGGCTTACCGACTCGATCACGTCGGGGTAGAGGGTTCCTTGCGCGAGGAACTCGACATTGCCGATCTTGTGCGCCTCCTCGTCGAACACGTCGATAAAGGTAGCGCCGATTGTCTTGCGCTTTTCCTCGGGGTCGGTGACGCCGGCGAGCTTGTCGAGGAACAAGCCGCTCGCGTCACGATGGATCAGCGGAATGTTGTAGTGGCCGCGAAAGAGGTTCACCACCTCCTCGGCCTCGCCCGCGCGCAACAGGCCGGTATCGACAAAAATGCAGGTCAGCTGGTCGCCGATCGCCTCGTGCAGCAGCGCCGCCGCGACTGCGGAATCGACGCCGCCCGAGAGACCGCAGACGACGCGGCCTCGTCCGACTTGGCGGCGGATCTTGTCGATCGCCTGATTGCGGAACAGCGCCATCGTCCAGTCGCCGCGGCAGCCGGCGACTCGGTGCGTGAAATTGCGCAACAGCTGGGCGCCTTGAGGCGTGTGCACGACCTCGGGATGGAACAGCACGCCGTAAAACCGGCGCTCGTCATCGGCAATGGCGGCGTAGGGCGCTCCGTCGCTTGATGCCACGGCCCGGAACCCCGCTGGCAGCGCATCGACCCGGTCGCCGTGGCTCATCCATACCTGCTCGCGCCCTCCTTTGGGCCAAAGGCCCTCGAATAGACGGCAGTCGCCCGATGATGTCGATAAAGGCGCGGCCGAATTCCTGATGCTCGCTCAACGTAACCCGGCCGCCGAGTTGGGCGCACATCGTCTGCATGCCGTAGCAGATCCCCAGCACCGGCACGCCGAGCCGGAAGACGATCTCCGGGACGCGCGGCGAGGCCGTCTCGGTCAGCGAGGCGGGGCCGCCCGACAGGATGATCGCGCGCGGAGCATAATCGCGGACCCGATCTTCCGAGATCGTGAACGGGTGGATCTCGCAGTAGACCCCGCTCTCGCGCACGCGGCGCGCGATCAGCTGCGTTACCTGGCTGCCGAAATCGAGGATCAGGATCTTGTCCGTCATGGGCAAATAAAACGCTTTAACGCGGAGCTCGCAAAGGTCGCGCGGAGGACGCAAAAAAGCCATCGCGCCCTCTGCGCATCCTCTGCGTCCTTTGCGTTGAGTGCTTTGTTTCTCATGGTTCCGCACGTTCGAAAATCGCGACAAAGAAGCCGTCGGTTCCGTGGCGCCCAGGGGTCAGGCGGAGATAATCTTCGCCGCCCGGCGAGACGCCGCCGATCGTCTCTTCCCAAACGCGGTCCACCGGCAGCAGTGAAAAATCGGGGGTGGCCGCTAGAAACGCCTCCGCCTGCGCTTCGTCTTCCTCGCGCAGCAGCGAGCAGGTCGCGTAAATTAACCGTCCGCCGGGGCGGACGAGGCGCGCGGCGCTGCGCAGGATCTGCTGCTGGCGTTCGAGAAGTTCGGCCAGATCGTCGGGCGTCATGCGCCATTTCGCGTCGGGATTGCGCCGCCACGTCCCGGTGCCGAGGCAAGGCACATCAACGAAGACCCGGTCGAACCTGCCGGCGTGGCGCTTCACCCATTTATCGCGCTCGCCGCTCAACGCACGGCGCTCCACATTGGTAACGCCTGCTCGGCGCAGCCGACGCGCCGCGCGATCGAGGCGGCGCTGCGACACCTCGCAGGCGACGAGCTTGCCGCGGTTGGCCATGCCCGCGGCCAACGCTAAAGTCTTGCCGCCCGCCCCGGCGCAGAAATCGACGACCCGCATGCCGGGCCGGGCATCGGCGAGCAGCGCGGCAAGTTGTGAGCTTTCGTCCTGGACTTCGACTAGACCCCGCTCAAAGGCGGCGAGATTGCCGAGCGGCACCCGTTCGCGCAGACGCAAGCCGACCGGAGACAGAGGGGTAGGCTTCGCGGCCACACCCTCCGCGGCGAGCGCGCGGCGCACTTCTTCGCGGTCGGCCTTCAGCGGGTTGGACGCGCAGATCGGTCGGGGCCGGCTCGTTAAGGGCCGCCATCTCGCGTTCCAGCCCGCGGCCGAAAACCCGATCGAGATGAGGTTCGAGCCAATCGGGGAAATCGTTGGCCACGGCCCGGGGCATCTCCGGATGGCGCAGGGTGCGGGTCGCGAGACCGCGGATGAAGCGTTCTTCGATGTGACTGAGCCGAGCCGGACGAAAGCGGTCGCCGTCGCAGCATGCGAGGATCGCGTCGGGCCGCCATCCCTCGACCAGGACCAGGCCGCTCAGGACCCGGGCACGCGGCTCGGTGCCCATCGCGGACTTGGCGATCCACCAGTCGAGCGCCGCTCTGTGCCGGAGCACCGCGTAGACATGGCCGGCTATCTGCGCCCGGTCCTTGGCACCAATGTACCGACGGCGGCGAAAGTACTCGGCGGCTACGTCGTCGGCGGGACGATGTTCGGTATCGATCGCGGTAAGAATGTCGATCGCGGCGGCGACCTGCGCTCCGGGTGTCAAATTGCTCCCGAATCTCTTTTTAGTCGCCCCCGCGAAAGCGGGGGTCCAGAACATCCGGTATGGCTCGGCGGCCCTAGATTCCCGCTTTCGCGGGAATGACGAACCGAGGTCAACGGTCCTGCGGGTAATTGGGGGCTTCGCGGGTGACGGCGACGTCGTGGACGTGGCTCTCGCGTAGCCCCGCTCCGGTGATCCGCACGAAGGTACAGTTTTTTTGCATCTCGCGGATCGTGCGGTTGCCGGTGTAGCCCATCGCCGCCCGCAATCCGCCGATCAGCTGGTGGACGATATTGCCGACCGGCCCCTTGTGCGGCACGCGGCCCTCGACACCCTCCGGCACGAGCTTCAATGTGCTGGTCACCTCCTGCTGGAAATAGCGGTCGGCCGAGCCGCGCGCCATCGCTCCGATCGAGCCCATGCCCCGGTAGTATTTGTAGCTGCGGCCCTGATAGAGGAACACCTCGCCCGGGCTCTCGTCGGTGCCGGCGAACAGCGAGCCGAGCATTGCGCAATCCGCCCCGGCGGCAACAGCCTTGGCGAGATCGCCGGAAAACTTGATGCCGCCGTCCGAGATCACCGGGACCCCGGTCTTGCGGCATTCCGTGACCGTATCGACAATCGCGGTGAATTGCGGGACGCCGACCCCGGCGACCATGCGGGTCGTGCAAATCGAGCCCGGACCAATGCCGACCTTGATCGCGTCCGCCCCCGCCTCGACCAGGGCTCGCGCCGCCTCCGCCGTGGCGACGTTGCCGGCAATGACCTGGGTGTAGTTCGACAGCCGCCGAACGTCGCGCAACGTGCGCAATACCCGGTCCGAATGACCGTGCGCCGTATCGACGACTAAGACGTCGAGACCGGCGGCGAACAGCGCTTCGGCCCGCTCGATGCCCTCGCTGCCGGTGCCGGTCGCCGCAGCCACGCGGAGACGGCCATGCTCGTCCTTGCAGGCCGTCGGATAGCGCTGCGCCTTCTCGATGTCCTTGACGGTGATCAGACCGACGCACCGATAGACCTCGTCGACGACGAGCAGCTTTTCGATACGATGCTGGTGCAACAGGCGTTTTGCGTCTTCGCGCGCGACATTCTCATGCACTGTGACAAGCCCGTCCCGGGTCATCAGCTCGGCTACCGGCTGGCGCGGGTCGTCGGCGAATCGAACGTCGCGGTTGGTCAGAATGCCGGCGAGCCGGCCAGGTGGGCTCCCGCTTTGGCCGCGCTCGACGACCGGGATGCCGGAGATCTTGTGGTCGGCCATCAGCCGCAGCGCGTCGGCCAACGTCTCATCTGGGTGAATGGTGACCGGGTTCACGACCATGCCGGCCTCGAATTTCTTGACCTTGCGAACTTCGTCGGCTTGCTGTTCGACCGTCATATTGCGGTGGATGACGCCAATCCCGCCGGTTTGCGCCATTGCTATCGCGAGCGCGCTTTCGGTGACCGTATCCATCGCCGCCGACACCAGCGGGATGCCGAGCTCGATCTCGCGGGTGAGCCGGGTGCGCGTATCCGTCTCCCCGGGCATGATCTCGGACGCCGCCGGGACGAGCATCACGTCGTCAAAGGTCAGAGCTTGCCGAATTTCCATCGGCCCCTCCTTTCCGATGGCGACGCACTATACACCACCACGCCGCCGCAAGAAGAAATTGGCCCCGACCGGTCGGTCAGCGCCATCTTCACCCTGATTTGGTCATCCAGCCCCTTCTCTGCGAGAGATTGCGACGCTATGAAGGCGGCGAAAACCGCGCTTCTATAGGACCTCAACACGAATGCGCATGAACGGGAGGATAGCGACAGCGGCTGTGGCGCTATTCGCTGCGGTCGGCATAGCCGCGCTTGCTCGGGCGGAGCCACTGACGATACGTATCGGCTGGGTCGTTACTCCCGGGCACATGGCGCCGCTGATCGAAGCGCTCGGCAAGCGCGAGCCCGCGGTGTTCAAGCACCTCGGACAGAGCTATGTCCTGCAGCCGTTGCGCTTCAACGGCACGACACCACAAATTCAAGCCCAGGCGATCGGTGACCTCGAGGTGGCCTCCTTCTCGACGAGTGCGCTCGCACTCGCGATCACCAACGCCCATCTCGATGAGCGGCTCGTCGCCGATGTGGTCAAGGACGGCCAGCCCGGCTATTTCAGCGAAAACTTCGTCGTCCTTGCGGACGGACCGATCCATACGATTGAAGACGTAAAGGGCCGCCGCATCGCCACCAACGTGATCGGCTCGGCGAGCGACACCGCGATGCGCACGATGTTTCGCAAGCACGGCATCAAAGACAGCGATTTCACCACGGTCGAGGCGAATTTCGCCAACATGCCGGCGATGCTCGACTCCGGCAAAGTCGATTTTATCGGCACCTTGCCGCAATTCGCCCAGGAACTGAACGACACCAGCAAATACCGGGTGCTGTTCACCGCGCGCGATGCGGTCGGGCCGACGCAAGCGGTTGTCTGGGCAATGCGCAGCGATGTCATCGCCGCGCATCGGCTGGCTTTTGTCGATTTTTTCGAGGATCACATCAGAGCCTTGCGCTGGTTTCTCGATCCGAAGAACCGCGAAGAGGCACTCGCGATTGTTGCCGATCTGACCAAGCTGCCGAGGGAAAGCCTCGCCTTTGCTTTCAGCAAGGACGACTTCTATCACTCACCCGATGCGCGGCCCGATGTGGCGTCGGTGCAAAAAGAAATCGACGCGAGCGCCGAGATGGGCGTCATCCCGCAGCGCATCGAGATTGCGCCGAAATACGTCGATCTGTCGATGATCGAGGAAGCCAAGCGGCGGATCGACGGCGAGTAGCAAGATGGACGCAGCGGCGCGGATCGTCATCGACCGGCTAAGCCATGTGTACCGGCCGCCGCGCGGCCGCCCGGTGACTGCGCTCGACAATGTCTCGCTCGAAGTGCGCGACCGCGAGTTCGTCGCGTTGCTCGGGCCCAGCGGCTGCGGCAAGAGCACGCTCCTTTACCTGGTCGGCGGGTTCTTGCCCGTGGAGCGAGGCGCGATCTCCGTCGAGGGCAAGCCGATCGCCGGTCCCGGCCCCGACCGCGGCATCGTCTTTCAGCATTTCGCGCTGTTTCCTTGGAAGACGGTGCTCAACAACGTGCTCTACGGGCTCGAAAAGCAGGGCTTCGCGCGCGCTGAACGGATGAGCCGCGCTCGCGAATTCATCGATCTCGTCGGATTGACCGGGTTCGAGGACAGCTATCCCTCGCAGCTCTCGGGCGGCATGAAGCAGCGCGCGGCGATAGCGCGGACCTTGGCGATCGATCCGCACATCCTGTTGATGGACGAGCCGTTCGGCGCCCTCGATGCGCAGACCCGCAGCCTGATGCAGACGGAACTCCTCAACATTTGGCAGCGCTCGCGCAAGACCGTGATCTTTGTCACGCATGACGTCCAGGAGGCGGTGTTCCTCGCCGAGCGCATCGCGGTGATGTCGGCCCGCCCGGGGCACATCAAGGAGATCGTCGAGACCCGCTTCGACAAGGGCGACCCGGGGCTCTCCCGCAGCCCGGCCTTTGTCGAGATGGTCGATCGTGTCTGGAACCTGGTGCGCGGCGAAGCGATCCTCGCCGAACGAGGCGGCGCCGCGTGACCGGGGTTCTGCCGCGTTATTTGCCGCTGGTGCTGCTCGCCCTCGCGTGGGAGGCGATATCGCGGCTCGGCATTGTATCACCCGCCGCGCTGCCGCCGCTCGACCGGGTCGCGACCGCATGGCTCAACCTCGCCGAAGGCGGCGATTTGTGGAGCAATGGCGTCGCATCGATCTCGCGGGCTGCCGCCGGGCTCGGCTTGGCGATCGCCTGCGGCAGCGCCGTCGGCGTGCTGATGGCCTGGTACCTGCCGGTGCGCGTCGTGATCAACCCGATTGTCCAGTTCTTCTACCCGATGCCGAAATCGGCGCTGATCCCGGTGATGGTGCTGTGGCTCGGCTTTGGCGACGCCTCGAAGATCGTGCTGATCTTTGTCGGCTGCATGCTGCCGGTCACATTGAGCGCCTTCAACGGCGCGCGCGGCACCGAGCAGGTGCTGATCTGGTCGGCGCGCAGCCTGGGTGCGAGCCGCCTCCGGGTGCTGTGGGAAGTGGTCGTCCCGAGCGCATTGCCTGAGCTCTTGAGCGGCATTCGCACGGCGCTCGCCTTCGCCTTCGTGCTGCTTGTCGCCTCCGAGTTGATCGTCGCCCGCAGCGGGTTTGGCTACATGATCGGCTGGCTCGGTGACGGCGGCGTTTACGATGCGATGTTCGCGGTGGTGTTGACCGTGGCGCTGCTGGGATTTGGCGCGGATCGCGGCTATTTGATGCTGATGCGGCGGGTTCTCGCATGGCGCGAATAGACGGCGGAGGAAGCCTGGTACTGTCGCGTCCGGCCGAAGCCGGGCTGCGCGTGGACCTCCTCGCCGCGGCAATTGGGCGCTGCATCGGCAGCCTCTTACCGCTGATCGTGCTCCTCCTCGGCTGGGAAGCTCTGTCGCGCAGCGGCGCGGTCAGTACGTTTCTGCTGCCGCCATTATCCGCCGTGCTGCAGCGTGTTTGGGACGATGCGCTGTCGGGCGAGCTGACGATCAATCTCGGGATGACGCTGTACCGCGCATTATCGGCGTTCGCGATTGCCGCGGTCGGCGGTGTGGCGCTCGGCATCCTGATGACGCGCAACAAGTTCGTTCGCTGGTTCTTCGATCCGATCGTATCGGTCGGTTTCCCGATGCCGAAGATCGCCTTCCTGCCGATCTTTATGCTCTGGCTTGGTCTCTATGACGTCTCGAAGATTTCGATGGCGACGTTCAACGCGATCTTTCCGGTCGTCGTCGCGACGATTGCCGCGGCCGAGGGCGTCGACCGTCAGCTCCTCTGGTCGGCGCGCAGCCTCGGCGCAAACGAGGGTCAGCTGCTGCGCGAGATCATCTTGCCCGCGGCGCTGCCGCAGATCATGACGGGCCTGCAAGTCGCGCTTCCCGTTTCGATGATCGTGACGATCGTCACCGAGATGCTGATGGGCGGCCAGGGGCTGGGCGGCGCAATGATCGCCGCATCGAGGTTTGCCGATTCACCTGGTGTCTTCGCCGGCATCGTCGAGATCGCGATCGCCGGGTTGTGCCTCGTCAAGGGCATCGCGGTGCTGCGCCGGCGCCTGTTGATCTGGCACCAGGAAGCTCAGGAGCCGACGACCGTTTAGTCGCGACGCCCGCGTCGGCGATTAACGCGGGCGCCCCGAACTGCGGTCAGCTCTTCTTCCCGACCAGCGCGAACATGGCGCCCTGCGGGTCCTTGCCCTGGATGATCCAGTCGCCGCCTGGCACTTCCATTGGGCCATTGAGCACTTGGCCCCCGCCCGCCTTCACGCGGTCGACCGCCGCGTCGATGTCGGTGACGTTGACATAGTAGAGCCAGTGCGGAGCCGGCACCATCGGGGGCTTGTTGAACATTCCGCCGATTGGCTGCCCGCCGACAGAGAAGAGCTGGTAGGTGCCCATTCCCCCCATATCGATCGCGTCCGCCTTCTGCCAGCCGAACAGCTCGTTATAGAACGCGAACGCCTTCTCCCAATCGGCGGCCAACAGCTCGTGCCACCCTATGCGGTTTGGCGCATCGCGCGGTGGCAGCGGCTGGTCGCAGGTATTGGGTGAGTGGAACAGCGCGAAGATTGCCTTCTGCGGATCAGCAACGACGGAGAAGCGGCCGACATTCGGAATGTCGGTCGGCGGAACGTGCACGCTGCCGCCGAGACGCTTTACCCGTTCAGCGGTGGCGTCCACGTCGTCGACCGCGACATACCCGATCCAGCTCGGCGGTGCCCCCATTTTCCGCGCGTCCTCGGGCTGAGCCATCATTCCGCCGACAGGCATCGGCCCGTCGGTGAACATGGTGTAGGCCATCCCGGGCACCGGTCCATCCTGTGTGCCCCAGCCCACGACTTTCGTGTAGAAAGCCTTGGCGGCCTCGGTATCGGCCGCCATCAATTCGTACCAAACAAAGCGGCCCTTTAGATCAACCATTCTGCTCTCCATCCGGGTTGGTCTTCGAAAGGTGCGGGAGCAACGTTGATATCAACGTTTCCCTCCGCTGTCAAAGCTCAACCCCGCCTGCCCCGCCCTTTAGCGATGAGCCGCGGCTTGAGGGTCTTCCGCCGCTTGTTTCACGAGGCTGAGGTCCACGTAATTCTTGACCTCGAGCGGTGAGCGCAAGAAACCGAGCTTGTGCTGCAGATCGACATTGGCCTGCAGAGCTTGCAGGTCGGGCAGCCCATTGGGGTCGCGGTAATAATCCTTTTTTGTAAAGACCCAATCCTCGTAGAGCGACGGCTTCTGCTTGGTAGCCTCGGCAATGATCTCCAGCGTCTCCTGGCGATGGGCGGGGTCACTGAGATAGTGAAGCGCGTGCAAATAGTCTTCCAGAAAGTCGACCATCTCGGCGCGGTGCTTCTGCAGAAACCCGTCGCGCGCTGTGCGGACGATCATCTGCGAGCGACCCATCGCCTCGTCCTGCGTGAACAAGCTGCGGGACATCGAGAGCAGCTCGGGATCTTGGCCGAAGGGCAGCACGGCAGTGATCAGATCGACCTTGCCTTCCTTCAGCATCGCCTTCTGGTCCGGGAAGCGGACTTCGATGATTGTCAGGTCGCGCTTGTCCTGAAGGTGATGCTTCGCAAGCATCGCGCGCAATGCCATGTCGACCGCGCTGCCGGTCTGGTTCGAAGCCAGGATTTTGCCCTTGAGGTCTTCGACGGTCTTGATCGGACTGTCCTTGCGGACGACGAAGTCATTGGTGTGGTACCCGGGAACGCCATCCTGAAACTCGTCGCCAATGATCCGCAAATCCTTCATTCCGGCGTTCTCGATCCCGAGCGCAAAGGTAGAGTAGGCGAGCGCTGCGCAATCGAGATCGCCGGTCGCGAGCGCGGTCATCTCGGCAGGAGTGCCTGCGAAATGAGTGAGTTCGGGAATGTAAGTCTTGCCCGCATGCGGCGCGAGCCCCGGCTTGACGAACATCAGGGTAACCAGATCCGCCGGGGTCACCACCCAGCCGATACGGAGATGATAGGGTTCTCCGGATGACGGCCGCCCCGTGACCAGCGTGAGCAAGAACGCCGCAGCCACAAGGCCGAAGGGGGGCCCGCGCCTATTCACGCATTGGCTCCGACTGCGAGGGGCGGGCTGACCGCATCGGCGTCATAGAGGTGGCAGGCAATGAGACGGCCTTCGATATCGGCGAGCATCGGTTCCTCACGGCTGCAACGTGGCATCGCGTGCGGGCAGCGTGGGTGGAAGCGGCAGCCCGATGGCGGGTTGAGCGGGCTCGGCACTTCGCCGGGCAGGATGATCTCCTCGCGCCGCTCGTCGGGGTGGCTCGGCAATGCCGCCGAGAACAGCGCCTCGGTGTACGGGTGCTTTGGCGCGCGGGCGAGGGTGCGGGCCTCGCCGCTCTCGACGATCTTGCCGAGATACATGACCACGATCGTGTGGCTCATATGCGCAACCGCGGCGAGGTCGTGGGCGATGAACAGGTAGGAGAGCCCGAGCTCGGCCTGCAGGTCGCGCAGCAGGTTCAGAATCTGCGCCCGGATCGAGACGTCGAGGGCGGAGACCGGCTCGTCGAGCACGACGAGCTTGGGCGACAATGCCAGGGCCCGCGCGATGGCGATGCGCTGGCGCTGGCCGCCGGAGAACTCGTGCGGGAAGAGGTCTGCGGCCCGCTCCGGCAGACCCACGAGGTCGAGCAATTGCAGGATGCGCAGGCGAACTTCGCTCGCCGGCAAAGACTCGTTCGTGACGAGCGGCTCGGCAATGATCGCGCTCACCCGCATGCGCGGGTTGAGTGAGGCGTAGGGATCCTGAAAGACCGCCTGGACCGATTTCCGGTAGTGCCGGCGCCCGGCGCTTTTCAGCTCCTTCAGGTCCTCTCCCTCGAAGCGGATCACGCCGCTGGTCGGCTCTTCAAGGCCGAGAACGAGCTTTGCCGTCGTCGTCTTCCCGCACCCGCTTTCGCCGACGACCCCGAGAGTGCGGCCGCGCTCGATCGTGAATGAGATTCCGTCGACCGCGCGCACTACTCCGCGATCGCCCCCGAAGACCCCGCGTTTCGCGTGGAAGTGCTTACTGAGCCCCGCCGCTTCGAGAACGACCGTCACGCCGCCCCGCTCCCCTCGGCGAGCCAGCATCGCGCCGTCCTGCCCCGCGCCGGGCTGAATTCAGGGGGAGCCGCGTCGCGGCACCGGTCGAAAGCGCGCGGGCAGCGTGGGGCGAAAGAGCAGCCGTCGGGCAATGCCGCCAAGTCGGGTGGCTGGCCTTCGATCGCGATAAGCCGCTGCGACGTGTCCGACATTCGCGGGATCGAATTAAGCAGAGCTTCGGTGTAGGGGTGGGCCGGCGAATTGAAGATCTTCGACACCGGTCCCGACTCCACGACGCGCCCGGCATACATCACCGCCAGCTGGTCGCACATCTTGGCGACAATGCCGAGATTGTGGGTAACGAAGATCAGCGCGAGGTGGTATTCCCGTTGCAGATCGCGCAGCAGGTTTAGGTATTGCGCCTGGATCGTCAGGTCGAGGCTAGTGGTCGGCTCGTCGGCGATCAGCAGGCGCGGCTCGCACGAGATGCCGATGGCGCCGACGATGCGCTGGCGCATGCCGCCCGACATTTCGTGCGGGTACTGCGTCACGCGGGTTTCCGGCGACGGGATGCGCACTGCCTTCAGCAAGTCTTTTGCACGGCTCCAGGCGGTCGCACGCGAGACCCCGTCGTGAACCCGGATCGGCTCGCCGACCTGATCGCCGATCGTGAACAGCGGGTTCAGCGACGCCATCGGGTCCTGCAGGATCATCGCGATCCGCTTGCCGCGGATATGGCGCATTTCGGCGTCCGATTTTTCGATCAGATCCTCGCCCTCGAACAGCATCTTCCCGCCGACAATGCGGGCGGCGGGCGGCAGGATGCGGAGGATGGTCAGCGCCAGTGTGCTCTTGCCGGAGCCGGACTCGCCGACGATCCCCAATGTCTCGCCGGCATGAATACGCAGCGACACGTCATCGACCGCGCGCACCACTCGGGTGCCCTGCGCCGAGACGTAATGGGTCGAGAGGTTCTGCAGCTCGAGCAGCGGGGCGGCCGATACCGGCACGCCCCAGCGGGTCGGCTCATAATTGACGGAGCTGGGGGTCGAATTTGACACGGAGCCAATCGCCGAGAAGGTTTGCCGAGAGCACCATCAGCATGATGCAGCAGCCGGGGAACACGGTAAGCCACCAGCGGCCAACCATCAGGCCCTGCTTGCCGTCCGAAAGCATCAGCCCCCAGGCCGGCTGCGGCGGCGGCACGCCGACGCCGAGGAACGACAGTGTCGCCTCGGTGATGATGACAACACCCAGCATCAAACTGCCGAGCACGATGGCGGAATTGAGGACGTTCGGCAGAATGTGCCGCCGCATGATCGTCCATTTGGAGCAGCCTGCGACGATCGCGAGGCGGACGAACTCCCGCTCCTTCAGCGACAGCACCTCGCCGCGAATGACGCGCGCGTAGCGGGTCCAATAGGTGATCCCGAGGATGATGACGATATTCCACATGCTCGGCCCGACGATTGCGGCAAGGAATATCGCGAAGGTCAGCGCCGGCAAGGCGAGCCAGGTGTCGGTCAGCCGCATGATGACCTGATCCACCCAGCCCCCGAGATAACCCGACAGGATGCCGAGCGCGGTGCCGATCACCCCGGCAAAAATCACCGCCGTGAAGCCGACTATCATCGACACTCTGGCGCCGTACATCAGCCGCGACAGCACGTCACGACCGAGCTGGTCTGTCCCGAGGAGGTATTTGGCGCTGCCGCCGGTCTCCCAGAACGGCGGTTTGAAGCGCGCGACGAGGCTGCCGATTTCGGGATTATGAGGCGCCAGCACGTTGGCGAAGATCGCAACCAAACCGATGACGACGAGGATCAAGGTCGGGATCACCGGGAAGTCGCCGAGCCGGATCGCTGCCGGCCGGCGGCGGATGCGCGGCGGCAGGAGGACGGTTTCTGCTTGCGTGCTCATTTAACCTATCAGCTCCCCAGGCGGATGCGCGGGTCGATCACCGCATAAAGGACGTCCACCATCAAATTGACCATCACGATCATTGCGCCGCCCATGATCACGACGCCCTGCACAACCGGGAAGTCGCGAAACGCAATTCCTTCATAGAGCAGCCGCCCGATACCCGGCCAAGCAAACACCGTTTCGACGACGACGGCGACATTGACCATGATCACCAGATTGACGCCGGCCAAAGTCAAAACCGGAATCAGCGCGTTCTTGAAGGCGTGCTTGGCGATGACCAGCGACTGGGGCAGACCCTTGATGCGGGCGAGCTTGACATATTCGGAGCCCAGGACTTCGAGCATCGAAGAACGGGTCAGCCGCATATGGGCCGCGGCGAAGTACCAGCCGAGCGCAAAGGCCGGCATGATCAGGTGCAGCGGCGTGCCGGATCCCGAGGACGGCAGCCATCCCAAATAAACCGAGAAGACCAAGATCATTACCAGCCCAACCCAGAAGGACGGCAACGACAGCCCGAGCAACGCAAATACCTTTCCAGCGCTATCCCAGAAGCGCCCGACGCGCACTGCCGCCAATATCCCGCTCGGGATCCCGATCAATAACGACAAACTCATCGCTACGACTGCGAGCATCAGCGAGTTGGGCAGTCTCGACAAATAAAGATCCATTACGGGCGTTCGATAATAGAACGACTGGCCGAGATCGCCGTGAAACAGGCTCGACATAAAGATGCCGTATTGCACCCAGAGCGGACGGTCGAGACCGAACTGATGGTGAATGGCGGCAATGTCCGCCGGACTGGCGCCCGGCTCGACGAGTAGGGCGGCTGGATCGCCGGTCACGCGGACAAAGAAGAAGATCGTCAGCGACAACAGAAACAGCGAGAGCAGCGAATAGCCGACCCGCCTGCCGATGTACTGTTTCATGATACCCTCGGCCTGCCACAGAGCGACGGTACTGGCAGTGCATTATTCGTCACCCCCGCGAAGGCGGGGGTCCAGGGCAATCGCTGGAGCCCTCCGACCCTGGATTCCCGCTTCCGCGGGAATGACGTAAGGGCGGGTGCTATCCGAACAATCATCGTCGGTCGCACCTAGGCGCTCTTGATCGTGATGTCCTCGAAGGGCGCGGTATAGGCGAAACCGGCAATCAGGCCGAAAGCCAACTCGCCGACCCGCGGGCCGACCCCGTTGAGAAAGCCGAGCTGCCAGATCGGAGCGTAGATCGCCTTCTCGTGGACGAGCTGCTGCATCTTGTCGAGGATCGCCGCGCGCTTCTCGTGGTCGGTCTCGTCGGCCTGCTGCGGGTAGAGTTCGTCGATGTCGGGATAGCTCCCATATAAGTACGCGCCGCCCTTGACGACGAACGAGGCGAGCCGCGTCGCGGCATTGCCGAAGGCGCCGCTCGCGCCTTGAACGATGCCGCGGGTGTATTTCTTGTCCGCGTAACCGGCGAAGAACGCGGCCCGTTCGATCGGCTGCAGCTGCACCCGGATGCCGATCTGCTGAAAATTGTCGACCGACACCTCGGCCATGTTGGCGTATGAACTGTCGCAATACATCAGCCCGGCGTCAAAACCGTTGGGATACCCTGCATCCGCAAGCAGCTTTTTTGCTTTCGCCGGATCGTAAACCGCAGCCGGCGGCTGCCAATAATAATCAAAGGTGTAAGGGATGATGCTGTTGGTGATTTTGCAGTAGCCGAGGAACAGCGCCTGGCTCATGCCCTCGCGGTCGATCGCCAGGTTAGCGGCCTGACGAACCTGCAGTTTGTTCCACGGAGATTTCGGGTCCCACTGTTCGGGGAAGTAGAGCCAGTTCGGCGCCTGCAGCACCACCGGCTTGAGCGTGAGGCCCGGCGAACGGCGCAGTTCCTCGGCGAGTTCGCTGCGGATAGAGTAGGCAATGTCGACCTCGCCGCGCTTCAGCGCGGCGAGGCGCGTCGCCTCGTCGGGGATCACCTTCATTACCAGGCGCTTGACGCTCGGGGTTTTGCGCCAATACCCGTCGAAAGCCTCCAGCACCAGCTCGACGCCGGGAGTGAACGAGACGAATTTGTAAGGTCCGGCGCCGATCGGCGCCTTCTTGAAGCCATCGTCGCCAACTTGCTCGACATATTTCTTCGGCACGATCCAGCCCGAGCCGGTGGCCGTGGAATAAAACGTGATGAAGTCGGGCCACGGCTTCTTCAGCTTGAAGCGGACATGTTGCGGGTCGGGTGTCTCGATTGCCGCCACATTGTCCTTCATCAGCTGGTGCGCCGCACCGTGGTAGCGCTCGAACGAGAATTTCACGTCCTCGGCAGCCACGGGCTCGCCGTTGTGAAACTTCACGTCTTTACGCAACACGAAGTCATAGCTGAGCCCGTCCGGCGACGCCGTCCACGACTCGGCGAGGCACGGCGTCTGGGTCTTGCCCGGCATCGGCTTCACCATCGCGTCGTGCAATGCGTAGAGCACCATGTAGGGGGTGATGATCCCTTGCGTCTCGGCCGGGTCGAACCAGGTCGGGGCCAAAGAGACGTGAATGGCCCAGGTCAGCTGGCCGCTCGGAGCGGCGGCCCACGCGATGCCGGGAGCGCCGCTCGCAAACCCGAGGGCGGTCAGCGCGAGAACCTCCCGACGCGTCAGATCAGGTTGTTTCGAAAAGCGGTTTCGTGTGCTGCCGTGCGACCCCATCAAACCTCCTCCACATCGCGGCCCTCTCGGGTGAGCCTTGCTCGGGAACCTAGAACACTACTGCGAAAATGTCTCCACGTTTCGGCTCCAGCGGCCGGCCGCCGGTTGTCTCGATCCACGCGGCGGGTTAGCTTTCTCGCCTGGTATCGAGAGGCAAGTCCGATGCGGCTGGGTTTTGTCGGCACGGGGACGATGGGTGCGCCGATGGCCGGCTGTCTGATCGATGCCGGCCACCGGCTGACGGTGTACGACATCAGGCCCGATGCGACAGCAGCGCTTTGCAACCGCGGCGCCCGCTCGGTGGAAAATCCGGCTGCCGTCGCCCGCAACAGCGAGGTGGTGTTCACCTCGCTGCCCGGCCCGACCGAGGTGGAGCGTGCTGCGCTCGACCCGGCGGACGGGATTCTCGCCGGGTTGCGACAGGGCGGCGCCTACATCGATATGACGACCAATGCGCCGGCGGTGGCGCGGCGGGTCGCCGAGGCTTGCCGGGCGCGCGGCGTCGACATGCTCGACGCGCCGGTCAGCGGGCGCCCCCCGACGATGACGATCATGGTCGGCGGCGACGAGGCGGTCTTTGCGCGCTACCGGCCGCTACTCGCGGCGATGGCCGGGAACATTTTCCATGTCGGCGGGCCGGGGGCCGGCTGCACCGCCAAGCTGGTCACCCAGTATCTCGGTTACACCAATTTCGTCGCGGCGCTCGAAGGCATGCTGATCGGCGCCAAGGCGGGGATCGACCTCGGCGTCTTGGCGCAGATCGTTCCGGTGAGCGCCGGTGCCAGCCGGACCTTCGACAACATCCCGCGCTCGGTCTTGCCGGGCACATTCACCGCCGGCGGAACCCTCGACATTGTCGCGAAAGATCTGCAGCTCGCTCGCGATCTCGCGCGGGAGGTCGGTGCGCCGGCCCATCTCGGGCTCCTCGCGCATGACGTACTGAGCCGAGCCCAGGCGCAGGGCTGGGGGCAGGAAGGCTTCCCGATCGCCGCGCGGATCATCGAGGCGATGGCCGGCGCCGAGCTTCGCGCGCCGGCGACCGAGGTCGCCGCCTATCAGATGCAAGACCCGAGACGCGGTAGAACCTAGGCCGAACCGATATCCCAACCTATCCGAGGACCGAAAATGGCGACCAGCACCACCGGGACCAACAGAAAAAAGCTCCTGCTGCCGACGACGTTGTCCAAGGCCGGATGGGCGCTCGTCGAGGCCCGTGACGATGTCGAGGGGGTCTCGTTTCAACCGACCGTGACTAAGGCCGAATTGCACCAGCTACTGGAAGATGTCTCCGGCGTGGCGCTTGGCGTTCAGCCGTTCAGCGATCCCGAGCTCGACGCGGCGTCTTCGCTCGAGGTCGTCTCGCGCATCGGCGTCGGCTATGACGCGGTCGACGTGCCGGCGCTGACCCGCCGCAAGATCCCGTTGATGATCGGCGGCACCGCCAATTCGGTCTCCGTCGCCGAGGCCGGGGTGTTCCTGATCATGTCTTTGGCGCGGCGCGGCGCTGCGATGGACCGGCTCGTGCGTGAAGGGCGCTGGCACGACCGCTACAAGGAAATGCCGGTCGACCTTTATGGCAAGACCGTGCTGATTGTCGGCTTCGGCAAAATCGGCACGCGCGCCGCGAAACGCTACGCCGCGATGGAAATGCATGTCCTGGTGTTTGACCCCTACATCTATTCCGAGACGATCCGCGGCATGGGCTACGAGCCGGTGCAGGACCTCGACGCCGCGGTGGCGCGCGCCGATTTCATCACGATCCACTGCCCGAAAACGCCGGAAACGGTGGGTCTCTTCGACGCTGCGCGGTTGGGGCACATGAAACGCACCGCCTTCATCGTCAACACCGCGCGCGGCGGCATCATCGACGAGAAGGCGCTCTATGACGCGCTGAAAGGGAACCGCATCGCCGGCGCCGCGCTCGACGTCTTCGACCAGGAGCCAACCCCGCAGGACAACCCGCTCCTCACCTTGCCGAACTTCATCGCCGCCCCGCACGTCGCGGGCGTCACGCGCGAGGCGGTCGACCGCATGGGCGTCGCAGCCGTCGAAAACATCCTCAGCGTCCTCGACGGCAAGCCGATCCGCGACAACGTCATAAACAAGGAAGTGCTGGATTAAGCAGCAGGGGGCATGAGCGGGTCCTCAGGCGGCAGTCGCCGTCAGATGGCCGCGCGCGGCGTAGTCGAGAATACGCCGGTCGCGGGTCACCACCGTGGCATTCGCCACCCGCGCCGTGGCGACGATCAGCCGGTCGGCCGGGTCGCGATGAAACGCCTCGGGCAGAGAGCACGCCTCGACTGCGACTTGCGGCAGCAGCGGCTCGATTGACAGCCCGGGGCGGATACCGCTTCCATTATCCACTGCGCCAGCGGTCGGCCAAGAGCAACGCGGCCGTGCGACGCTAAAAAAGCGGCCTCCCAAACCGATATCGCCGCGATCCTGAGGAGGCCCGAGGCGGCGGCGCGGTTGATCACGTTTCGCCCGCTGATCGCCAACTCGGCATCCGCCAGCATGAACCAGATCCACACATGCGTGTCCAGCAACAGCGCGTGTGGCTCAGACGTTCTCGGCACCGCCGTTCCATCCCGCATCCTCGATCGGGCTGATGATGTCGCCGCTAATCTTGGCCGTTCCCGCCATGTAACCAAAGAGGTCTATCGCCGCCGGTTCGTCCACCGGCACCAGCTTGGCGACCGGTTTGCCTCTCTTGGTGATAATGATCGGCCTCCGCTCCCGAGCGACCTCATCCATCAGGCGCAAACAGTTGGCCTTGAAGTCCGCTGCGGCAATATGCCTGTTGTCCATAATCTTCTATCCACAGGTCATCTCAATTTGACCATATGGGCCAGAGCACCCTCCCCGCAAGGCTGGCAGCTATCCGGCCAGCACTGGGTGGCGCCAAGAGGTCGATTTTTCATTCTATGGTGACGCTCTGATCGGAGTAATTTATGCGGATCGAGTAGCAGCCTTCATTCACGGTCCACCGGCGGATCGTATAGCTGCGCAAGCCCGCCGCATCTTACTACCGGCTGCCGCTGCCGCATCACAAGCACGTGAAGTCGACCAACAGGCTCGAGCGGCTGAACCAGGAGCTCAAGCGCCGCACACACGTGGTGCGCATCTTCCCCAACGCCGAGAGCTGTCTGCGGCTGGTGCGGGCGCTCGCCGCGAGACCCACCAGAATTGGCTCGAAGGCACGCGCTACCTCAACATGGACCGCTTGGCGAGCACAAGGAGGCGCTGCGGCGCGCGGCATGATCAGCAGGGTCCCGACCTGCCCGAGCGCGGCGCCGTGCTCGCCGCCGTCAAGACCGCTGCGCGCGGCGCCACCCCGGGGGCTTGGTTCGTTGCAGTGAACGCTTCCCGGGGCAGCGCAGCAGCGGTCGCTTACTGCTGTTTCACGCGGGACCCGGTGCTGCCCCCTCTATCGTCATGCCCAGGGGTTTGACCAGATCAGAGCGGGTCATCCGGCGGCTAGTCTGTTATCGTTAACCAGAGCAAATTGCTGCGGACGCTACCCCGGTGTTACTCAGGAGTGATTACGCCGGCAACCCTGGTGGTAATTCCACCCCTAAATAATTGACATGTTTGGTAGCGGGAGAGGGATTTGAACCCCCGACCTTGGGATTATGATTCCCCTGCTCTAACCAGCTGAGCTATCCCGCCACAGGGGGTCGGATATAAGAGGCGGGCGCGGATGGGTCAAGCTGGGCCGGTGTATCCATCCGCCGCCGAGCACCCGGTCGCCGTCGTAGAGCACCGCCGCCTGGCCCGGCGAGACCGCACCGGCCGGCGCATCGAGGACGAGTTCGGCCTCCCCGGCGCGCGAGCCGAGGTAGAGCCTTGCCGGTACCGGCGGCTGCGTCGAGCGAAGTTTCGCCACCACCGGCATGCCTTCGGCCGCTGGCGCACCGAGCCAATTGAGCTCGCCGAGAGAAATTCGGGTCTCGGCCAATCCGGCTCGCGGACCGACGACGACGCGCCGCCCTTCGGGCTCGATCTTCAGCACATAGAGCGGCTTGTCGGCGGCGATCCCGAGCCCCTTGCGCTGCCCGACGGTAAAATGGGCGATGCCGTTATGCCTTCCGAGCACGCGCCCTCTGCGGTCGACGATGTCGCCCGGCTCCCCAGCCTCGGGCCGCAGTCGCTCGACGAGACGAGCGTAGGATCCGTTCGGCACAAAGCAGATGTCCTGACTGTCGGGCTTGTCCGCGATCGGCAGGCCGAAATGCCGCGCCAAGGCACGTGTCGTGTGCTTGGTGAGCTCGCCCAATGGAAACCGCAGGAACTCGAGCTCCTCTCGCTTCGTGGCAAACAGGAAATAGCTCTGGTCGCGCGCCGCGTCGGAAGCGCGGTGGAGTTCTGGCCCCTCCGCGCCGCCAACCCGGCGGGCATAATGCCCGGTAGCCAACGCCGAGGCACCGAGATCCCGCGCCACACTCAGCAGATCGCGGAATTTGACCCGCTGATTGCAGCGGATGCACGGGACCGGCGTCTCGCCTCGGGCGTAGCTGTCGACAAAATCGTCGATGACCGCAGCCCGGAAGCGGCTCTCGTAATCGAGCACATAATGCGGGATGCCGAGGCGCTCGGCGACCCGAGATGCATCGTAGATGTCGCGGCCGGCGCAGCAGGCGCCGCTGCGCCCCACGGCCGCACCGTGGTCGTAGAGTTGCAGCGTGATGCCGACAACCTCATACCCGCGCTCGACCAGCAGGGCCGCGGTCACCGACGAGTCGACCCCGCCAGACATCGCGACGACCACCCGGTGGCTGCCCGGGTCCCCCGGCAGATCGAAGTCGGACCGGCTCACGACCGCGCCTCCAACCCCATCTGCCAAAAATCCGCCTCCAGCCGGGCGGCGGCGGCAAAAATGGCGGTGAGAGAGGGAAAGCGCCCTTCACCGCTGCGCCGAGCAAACTGCTCGTCGAGCGCCGCCGCTGCCTCGCGAGCCAACTCCTGGTAATCCGACCCGGCATACATTTCCAGCCATTCGCGGTACGGGTTGCCTTCGAGCCGGGTCGTGGGATCGCTGACCCGCTCTGCCGCGATGACGGCATAGCCAACAATGCACGGTGCGAGCGCCACTTCGAGATCGAGCCGGTCGCCGGCGAGACCGCGGTCGAGCACAAAGCGAGTATAGGCAATCGTTGCTTGCGCCTCCGGCTCGCTCGCCAGCGCCACTTCAGACAACCCCCAGCCGCGGCAATAGTCGATATGGAGCCCTATCTCGACATCGAGGGTGGCGGCGACGAGGCGCTGCGCGCGGCGCATCTCGCCAAGCGCATCGGATTTGTAAATCGCCAAGCCCCACGCGCGCGCGAAATGGATCAAAAAAAGATAATCCTGCACCAGATAGCGTCGGAAGCATGCCTCGGGCAGTTCGCCGCTGGCCAGCAGGAGCACAAACGGGTGGCGGATATAGCCGCGCCAGTCCGGATCGGACGCGGCGACCAGCCGCGGGAAAAGGGCGTCGGCGGTCATCGCCTGATGGCCGAAGCTCAGCCGAGCAGCAGGTTGCGGGTCGCCGCAGGAAGCTGCACCGTCAAACCGTCCAGCTCCTCGCTGATGACGATCTGGCAACCGAGGCGCGACGTTACCGTGAGATTGAACGCCAGATCGAGCATGTCCTCCTCGTCCTCGCTCGCCTCGGTGAGCAACTCGTACCACTGTGGATCGACGATGACATGACAGGTCGAGCAGGCGAGCGAGCCTTCGCAGGCGCCCTCAATGTCGATGTCGTGGCGGCGCGCGATTTCGAGCACCGACATTCCGAGCGGCGCGTCGACCTCGCGCCGGGTGCCGTCGCGCTCGATAAAGACCATCTTCGGCATTAGTCGGGCCGCGGCGCCAGGTCTTCAGCGAGAATTGCCGCGGTCAGCACTGCGCTCGCGCCGGCCGGCAGCTCGGCCCTTCGAATAAGGCGCAACAGCGTCAGCCCCGCCGCCTCGGCAGCCTCGCGCAGTTTGTTCGGCAAATCGACATCGGCTAACGCGCCGAGGACTAACACGGCATGGCTGACCGGGCGAGCCAGCGCGCGTTCGGCGCGGATCCGCGCCGCTTCGAACAGCTCCTGCAACTGTGCCTCTCCGGCTGCGGCGTCGGGCACCGCCAAGGCACCCTCGAAGCCCTCGCGATCGCCAAGAACGACCGCGTTGCCGCCCACCGAGAAGGCAACCTCGACTCCCGCGCCGGCTAGGTCAATGCCGATCGCGGCTCCCGGTGCGCTCGGATCGGCCGGCCCTCCGTCCGGCTCCTCGATCTGGAACAGCTTCACGCTAACCCGCCGCGCGCGGCCCCCTAAATTTGCGGCCCGTTAAACGTGAAACGACTCGCCGCAGCCGCAGCGGCCCTTCTCGTTAGGGTTGCGGAAGGTAAACCCGTTCTGCAGCTTCTCCTCGACGTAGTCCATCTCTGTGCCGAGGATGAACATGACCGCTTTCGGATCGACCAGGATCGTCACGCCCTTTTCTTCGACAATCTCGTCGAACTTGCCCTTCTCGTCGGCATATTCGAGCGTATAGCTGAGGCCCGAGCAGCCGCGCGACCGCACGCCGATGCGAACTCCGACCGACGGTTTGCCGCGCTTGGCGAGGAGCGCCTGGATGCGCTGCGCTGCGGCGTCCGTCACCGACAAGGCCTGCTTTCTCGCCATCACTCGATCTCCGAACGCGAACTATCTAACACCGGCACGAACTAAATCCCGCATGGTTATGTGGGTATGCCCCTCCGCTCTGTCAGCCGGCTCGCGGCCGCCGCCAGCGCATCCGCGGCGAAATCGACGTCTGCCGCCCTCGTGAAGCGGCCGAGCCCGATGCGTATCGAGGCGTTGGCGAGCGTGTCCGGAAGACCGAGCGCGCGCAGCACATAAGAGGGCTCGACCGAGGCCGAGGTGCAGGCCGAGCCGGTCGAGATCGCGATGCTCGGAACCGCCTCGATCAAGGTCAGCGCCGGGATCTCGGGAAAGGATAGGTTGAGACTGCCGGGCAGCCTTTGCTCGAGGTCGCCGTTGACGCGGAGCCCAGGGACGCGTCGAGCGAGATTCCGAAAAAGACCGTCTCTGAGGCGCCGCAGCCGTTCCGCTTCTTCGGCCATCTCGCCGCCAGCGATCGCCGCCGCCCGGCCGAGCCCGACGCAGAGCGGCGTCGGCAAGGTTCCCGAGCGCAGGCCCCGCTCCTGCCCGCCGCCATCGATCAGCGGCAGCAATCGTACCCGCGGGCGGCGGCGGATATAGAGCGCGCCGATTCCCTTGGGTCCATAGATCTTGTGGCCGGAAATCGACAGCAGGTCGATCCTCATCGCCCCGACATCGAGCGGGATCTTGCCAAACGCCTGCGCAGCATCGGTGTGGAACAGCACGCCCTTCGAGCGGCACAGCGCGCCGATTTCGGCCAGTGGCTGGATCACCCCGATCTCGTTGTGTGCCGCCATTACCGAAACGAGGAGCGTCCGCTCCGTTAGCGCTTCTTCGAGCGTGGCGAGCGAGACGAGACCGTCCGGCTCGACCGGCAGATAGCTGACCGCGAAGCCTTCCCGCTCCAATTCCCGGCAGGTTTCGAGCACGCATTTGTGCTCGGTCTGGAGCGCGACGATATGATCGCGCACCTGCCCATTCTGCGGGTGGGCGCGGGCGAAATGGGCGGCGCCCTTGATCGCGAGATTGTTCGCCTCGGTCGCGCCGGAGGTGAAAACGATTTCGCGCGCACCGGCTTGGATCAGCGCGGCAATCTCGCCGCGGGCGCGCTCGACGGCCACGGCGGCGACACGGCCATAGGGGTGGCTGGTGCTGTGCGGGTTGCCAAAGTGCTCGGTGAAGTACGGCAGCATTGCCTCGAGAATGCGCGGATCGAGGGGTGTCGTCGACTGATTGTCGAGATAGACGGGCGGCGTGTTGACCACCCGCTCGGCCGAAAGCCGCGGGCGCGGATCAGCGAGGATCTGCGTCATGCGGCACGCGCCTCCTCGGCGAGACCCCGGCAGCGCCGGTAAAGCGCAGTCCAAGCGCGCAGAAAATGGTCGATCTCGGGCTCGCTCGAGCTCCAGCCGAGGCTGACCCGGATCGTCGAGGCAGCGATCTCTGGCGCAATCCGCATCGCCGCCAGCACGTGGCTCGGCCCGACTTTGCCCGAAGAGCACGCGGCGCCGGCACTGACCATGACACCGTCGAGATCGAGGGCGACGACCTGGGTCTCGGCGGCGACGCCGGGCATCGCGATCGCCGAGGTGTTCGGCAAGCGGTTTGCGGTCGCGCCGAGCACGACGGCTTCGGGAGCCATCGCGGCGATCTGCGCTTCCAATCCATCGCGCAATGCAGCGACCCTGTCATACGCGCCTACCTCTGCCGCGGCGGCAGCGGCGGCGAAACCGACGATCCCCGGCAGGTTCTCGGTTCCGGCACGCCGTCGGTGCTCCTGGCCTCCTCCGCGCAACAGCGGCGCAAGTTCAATCCCGCCAGTGACGACGAGCGCGCCAACACCCGGCGGGCCGCCGATTTTATGTCCGGACAAGCTGACGAGATCGGCGCCGATCGCGCCAACCGCGAGGGCGAGCTTGCCGGCGGCCTGGACAGCGTCGCAATGGAATAAGGCGCGATGCCGCCGCGCAATCGCGGCGATCTCGGCTACCGGCTCGATGACGCCGGTTTCGTTGTTGGCAAACATCACCGATACCAGAGCAGGGCGTGCATCGGCGCGGAGCAGCCGGTCGAGCGCGTCGAGATCGACGATCCCCTCGGGACCGACCGGAATGGTTTCGGCGGCAGGGAACGCATGACGGACCGAATCATGCTCGACCGCCGAAACGAGGACCCGCTCGCGGCCGGCACCGAGCAGGGCAAGGTGATTGGCCTCTGTCCCGCCGCTGGTGAAGATGACGCCGCTTGGATCTACGTCACCGAGCAGAGCCGCCACAGCCTCCCGGGCGCGCTCGACAATCTGGCGCGCCGCCCGGCCATGCCGATGCACCGAAGACGGATTGCCCCAGCGGCGTAGCGCTTCGGACATCGCGGCGGCAGCCTCCGGCCGCAGCGGCGCCGTTGCGTTCCAGTCGAGGTAGCTCTCCATCTGCGCCATCAGCTCGCGTCCGCAGCCGCGGGGTTGCGGAAGGTCTCGCAGTGGATGCGGCCGCTCGTCCCGAGAACGCGGCGCTCGCAGACATCGGCGAGCGACACCGAGCTCAAATAGAGGTGGATCTGATTGCCGAGCTCTTCCCACAAATCGTGGGTGAGACATCGGGTCCGATTACCGCGGCAGCCGACCGGTGCGCCGGGAGCGCAGCGGGTGGCTCGGATCGGCTCGTCGACCGCCACAATAATGTCGGCAATGCGCGTGTCACCGCGATCGTGGGCGAGCAGATAACCGCCGCCCGGGCCGCGCACGCTCTTGACGAGCCCGTTCTTGCGCAGCATTGCGAAGAGCTGCTCGAGGTACGATAGCGAGATTTCCTGCCTTTCGGCGATTTCGGCGAGCGAGACCGGATTGCCACCGCTGTATTGGGCAAGATCAACCATTGCCATCACCGCGTAGCGCCCCTTGGTGCTCAACCTCATTTCCCGGTCCTCAAAACTCCTGAGCCGTCCTCAATCGCTGTCTGCGCCATTCCCGCCGGAGCTGGCTACTAGCCGGAGCGACGGTGGCTCGCTCGAAGCCGGATCGGGAGCCGGCCCTTGCCTTGCCCTTGCCTTCTCGAGTTCCGCGACACGCGCTCTCAGTCCGGTGACCTCATCCAGGAGGCCATTGAGGGCACGAGCAATCGGATCGGGGATATCTCCGCATACTGCATAGGGTTGAAACGCCGGTTTGGATTGACTGGACGCGCTGCGACGGGCGACCTGACGCGCCGGATTTCCGACCATGGTCGCTCCCTCGGGCACCTCCGTCAGCACCACGGCCGCCGCCCCGATGCGCGCGCCGTCGCCGACGCGGAAGGGGCCGAGCACCTGTGCTCCGGCGCCGACAATGACACTGTTACCGATCGTCGGATGGCGCTTTGCGCCCCGGCTCAGCGATGTCCCGCCGAGCGTCACGCCTTGGTAGAGCGTGACATCGTCACCCACATCGGCGGTTTCGCCGATCACCACGCCCATGCCGTGATCGATGAACACCCGTCTTCCGATGCGTGCCCCTGGGTGAATTTCAATGCCGGTGAGCACACGGCCTAGATGCGAGACGAACCTGCCGGCAAGAAGCCAACCTCGCCGCCATAGCCAATGCGCGAGGCGGTGATAGAGGAGCGCATGAAACCCCGGGTAGCACAGCACGACCTCCAACCGTGACCGGGCAGCGGGATCACGGGCCAGAGTTGCGTCTATTTGTTCCCGCAGGTTTTTCAAAAGCATCGCAATCCCTATCTATGTTAGGCTTAGCGCTGCTGGCGCGGGACCGCGCCGCCTCGCGGAGGCGGCCCGAGCCAACATATAATTGTCCGACGAATGTGATCAAGAATTACGGACACATGGAGATGCCCACAGCGCGACAATCTCCGACCGGCGTAGTGGGATTTAACCTGGATCGACAATGCCCGACGTGATCATCAACGGCCCGGATGGCCGAATTCGAGGCGCGCTATCATCATTCCCGTGTTGCGGCCGCGCCAATGGCGCTGGTGCTGCATCCCCATCCGCAACAGGGCGGCACAATGCACAACAAAGTGGTGTACGCGTTGTACCAGTGTTTCGTGCGCCGCGGTTTCTCGACCTTGCGGTTCAATTTCCGCGGCGTCGGGCGTAGCCAGGGCAGCTTCGACCGAGGCGAGGGCGAGCTTTCCGACGCCGCCGCGGCGCTCGATTGGATGCAGACTTATAACCCGAATGCCGGGTCGTGCTGGGTCGCCGGTTTCTCGTTCGGCGCCTGGATCGGCATGCAATTGCTGATGCGGCGGCCGGAAATCGAGAGCTTTATCTCGGTCGCGCCGCCCGCCAATTTGTACGACTTCACGTTTCTCGCGCCATGCCCGTCTTCGGGTTTGATCTTGCAGGGCGACCAGGATTTGGTGGTGCCGGTCGAAGCGGTGCAAAAGCTCGTAACCAAGCTGTCGCACCAGCGCGACATCAAAATCGACTTCCGCAAGATCCCCGGCGCCGACCATGACTTCGCCGATCGAGTTCGACGCCCTCGTCACTCACGTCGACGGCTATATCGGCAATTACGCCGGCGCCACCAGCAAACCACGGGCCGCGTCCCAGGGCCGCGGCACCCGCTGAGTCAGTCGGCAAACGGGTCGCGCATCAGGACCGTGTCTTCGCGTTCGGGGCTGGTCGACAGCAGGGCGACAGGGGCGCCGATCAGCTCTTCCAGCCGTCTGATGTATTTGATCGCGGTCGCTGGCAGATCGGCCCAGGACCGCGCGCCGCGGGTGCTCTCCCGCCAGCCCTCGGCGGTTTCATAGACCGGCTCGACCTCGGCCTGGGCGGTCATCCCGGCCGGGAAGTAGTCGTAGGTTACGCCGCCACGGCGATAGGCGGTGCAGAACTCGACCCGGTCGAAGCCGTCCAGCACATCGAGCTTGGTCAAGGCGATGCCATCAATGCCGCCCAGCTGGATCGCTTGGCGGACCGCGACGGCGTCGAACCAGCCGCAGCGCCGCCGCCGTCCGGTGACGACGCCGAACTCGCGCCCGCGCTCGCCGAGCTTGCGGCCGATCTCGTCATTCAGCTCGGTCGGGAAGGGGCCGCTGCCGACTCGCGTCGTATATGCCTTGGTGATGCCGAGAACAAACCCGACGGCACCGGGCGCAATACCCGATCCGGCGGCGGCCTGCCCGGCGACGGTGTTCGAAGACGTGACGTAGGGATAGGTGCCGTGATCGACGTCGAGCATCGCACCCTGCGCCCCCTCGAACAGAATGCGCCGGCCGCTGCGCCGGGCCTCGTCGAGCCGGCGCCACACGGGCTCGGCATAGGGCAGGATGCGCGGCGCGATCTCGCGCAGCTTGGCGATCAGCTCGTCGCGCGCGACCTCGGGCTTGCCGAGCCCGCGCAACAGCGCATTGTGGTGCAGCAGCAGCTGATCGACGCGCTCTTCGAGCGCTTGCGGGTCGGCCAGGTCGCATACCCTGAGAGCCCGGCGCCCGACCTTGTCTTCATAAGCCGGACCGATGCCCCGGCCGGTCGTGCCGATCTTGCTGTCGCTGAGCCGTTCCTCGCGCGCACGGTCGAGCGCACCGTGTGAGGGCAGGATCAGTGCGGCATTGTCGGCAAGCTTCAAATTTCCCGGACCGACCTCGACGCCCTTGGCGCGGATCGCGTCGATCTCGTCGATCAGCGCCCACGGATCGACGACCACCCCGTTGCCGATGATCGACAGCTTGCCGGGCCGCACGACCCCTGACGGGAGCAGGCTCAGCTTGTACTCGACATTCCCGATGACGAGGGTATGGCCGGCATTGTGGCCGCCCTGAAAGCGGACCACGACATCGGCGCGCTCCGATAGCCAATCGACGATCTTGCCCTTGCCCTCGTCACCCCATTGGGCGCCGACAACGGCAACGTTGCCCATTTCGCGCCTCCTCTAGCCGACCGCCACCGGCACACCCTCCTCGAAAACATAGCCGCAGCCGAGGCGGCGCGCCTCTAGGCGCCAATCATCGGCCGGGTCGAGCGCGGCGACGGTGATCCAGCCGCTCTCGCGCAGCGCACGGCTGGAGGCGCGATCGGCGCCGAGCGGCAGCAGCACGCGCCGAGGCGATGCGGCGGGCGGCAATGTCCGCAGGATCGTGTCGGTGTACAGCGTGAACCCGGTCGCCGGTTCGGGTTCCGCCGGATCGCCGGCCTCATAGCGGCCGCCTCGGCCGAGCTCGCCGACCGGACGCGCGGTGGCCGCAAAAAGCGTAAAGCTGATCCCGGTGTGGTACTCGAAACCACGATTCTCGACCGGGTCGACCGTCACCTTGAGCTCCGGGGCCGCCGCCGCGAGGCGGTCGAGCACGGTGCCCAGCCGAACCCGTTCGGCGCGGGCTCGCGCCGGCAGCTCGAGACGATCAAGGACCGCCAGGGTGACGCGCAGGCGGCCCGGCCGCCGCCAACAAGCTCCCGAAGAGCCCGCCGGCCTCTCCCGCCGCCGCCGCGACCGCTGCGGCATCCTTATGGTCGAGCGCAGCGCGCAACGCGGCCGCGCGCGCTCCGGCGATGCCATAGGCCTCGGCGACCGCCGGCACCAGTGTCGGCAGCGTGATGTCGACCGACAACTCCGGCACGCCGATCGCGGCCAGCGCCTCGCCGGCCACCGCTATCGCCTCGACATCGGCGGCCGGTCCCGCCGCCCCGATCAGCTCGGCGCCGACTTGGCCGATCTGGCGCTCGGGCCGGATCTCGGAGCCGGTGACCCGCAGCACCTGGCCGGCATAGCTGAGGCGCAACGGCCGCGGCGCGTCGCCGAGCCGCGTCGCAGCGATCCGCGCGATCTGCGGCGTCATGTCGGCGCGCACGCCGATCATCCGGTGCGAGGCCGGGTCCATCATGCGAAAGGTGGCGGTCGCCATCGCCGCCCCGGCGCCGGAGAACAGCGTGTCTTCGAATTCGACGAGCGGCGGCTTGACCCGCTCGTAGCCATGCGCGGCCAATGTCGTCATCAACTGCGCCACGACTTGCGCTTCGATCTCCGCCTCGGGCGGCAGAAGATCGTGCATGCCGGTCGGCAGCAGAGCCGGGTGCGGAGCGTCGGTCATGGATTATTTATTTGTACCTCAAAACCGAAGCGACTTGACCTGGATCACGTTGGGAAGCGCGCGGACGGTGTCGAGAATCGCCGGGGTCAGCGGCTGATCGACCTCGACCAAGGCGATCGCGTCCTGCCCCGGAGCGGCCCGGCCGAGATGGAAGGTGGCGATGTTCACTTCGGCCTCACCCAGCGCATTGCCGAGCGCGCCGATAAAGCCGGGCTTGTCGTAATTTCGCACAAACAGCATGTTGCCGCCGAGCTCGGCTTCGAGCGGGATGCCCTCGACCGACACGATCCGCGGCTTGTCGCCGGCGAACAGGGTGCCGGCTATCTCCCGAGTGCGGCGTTCGGTCGTGACGATGACCCGGATCAGGGTCTGATAATCGACCGGCTCGGCGCGCCGCGTCTCGCTGACACGGATGTCGCGCTCGCGGCAGATCTCCGGCGCATTGACCATGTTGACCGTGGCGAGCTGCGGCGACAGCAATCCGGTCAGTGCGATCGCGGTCAACGGCTTGACGTTGAGCTCGGCGACCGCACCCTCGTATTCGATGCGCGACCGCAGTGATGCCGGTCTCGGTCAATTGCCCGGCAAAGCTGCCGAGCTGTTGGGCGAGCTTCATGTAAGGATTGAGGCGCTTCGCCTCTTCGGCGGTCAGGGAAGGCACATTGACCGCATTCGATACGGCGCCGGTCAGCAGGAAATCCGCCATCTGCTCGGCGATCTGCAACGCTACGTTCTCCTGCGCCTCGGTTGTCGCGGCGCCGAGATGCGGCGTCGCGACGACATTGTCGCGCCCGAACAGCGGGTTCTCACGCGCCGGCTCGTCGACAAAGACGTCGATTGCCGCGCCGGCGACATGACCGCTGTCGAGCGCCGCGGCGAGATCATGTTCGACGACGAGGCCGCCGCGGGCGCAGTTCACGAGGCGCACGCCGCGCTTCATCTTGGCGATCGCGCCGCGCGTCGATCAGGTTTTTGGTGGCCTCGGTCAGCGGGGTATGGAGGGTGATGAAGTCGGCGCGGGCAAAGAGCGCATCGAGCGATACTTTTTCGATGCCGAGATCGACCGCGCGCTCGGGCGACAGGAAAGGATCGTAGGCAATCACCTTCATGCGCAGACCGAGGGCCCGCTCGGCGACGATCGAGCCGACATTGCCGCAGCCGATGACGCCGAGCGTCTTGCCGGTCAGCTCGACCCCCATGAAACGCGACTTCTCCCATTTGCCGGCCTGCGTCGAGCGGTCGGCCGCCGGAATCTCCGCGGCACAGCGCGAACAGCATGGCAATCGTGTGCTCGGCGGCGGTGATCGAGTTGCCGTAGGGGGTATTCATCACGACGATGCCGCGCTGCGTCGCCGCTGCGACGTCGATGTTGTCGACGCCGATGCCGGCCCGGCCGATGACCTTGAGCTGCGCGGCGCGCTCGATGAGACCTGCCGTCACCTTCGTCGCCGACCGCACGGCGAGGCCGTCGTAATCGGCGATGCGCGCCTTCAGCTCCTCCGGGCCGAGGCCGGGAGCCAAATCGACCTCAATCCCGCGCGCGGCAAAAATCTCGGCCGCGCGCGGGCTCAAAGCATCCGAAATCAACACCTTCGGCATAAAAGCTCCGAACTGTGAAAAGGTTCATCACGGAGACACGGAAAGCACGGAGACACCGAACAAATCATAAGGGGCGATCGCTCTGCGTCCTGGTTTTTTTCTCAAGTGTACTGCGTGTCTCCGTGGTAAAGTTCAAGCGGCCTTTGCGGTACGGCGCTGTTCCTCCCAGGCCCAGTCGAGCCAAGGGAGGAGCGCCTCGATGTCGGGCGTCTCGATCGTGGGACCGCTCCAGATGCGCAGCCCGGGGGGTGACGCGCGGTGGCTCGCGATGTCGTATGCGGCGCCCTCCTGTTCGAGCCGCATGGTCATCGAGCGCACGGTCTGAAAGCGCTCCTCGGGCGGGAGCCGGGTGAACCACGGCTCGGTGATCTTGAACTGCGGCGACGTGCAGGAAATCGTGGCCGGGTCTTCGGCGAGAAGATCGGCCCAGGGGCATTTCTCGACCCAGGCAAGAAGTGTGGCCAGATTGCGTTCGGACCTGGCGATCAGCCCGTCGAGGCCGCCGACCGACTCCGCCCATCTCAGTGAATCGAGCGCGTCCTCGACGCACAGCATCGACGGCGTGTTGATCGTCTCGCCGCGGAACACCCCCTCGATCAGCTTGCCCTTGGAGGTCAACCGGAAGAGCTTGGGCAGCGGCCAAGGCGGCGTGTAGCTTTCGAGCCGCTCGACGGCGCGCGGCGACAACGCCAGCATGCCGTGCGCGCCCTCGCCGCCCAGCGATTTCTGCCACGACCAGGTGGCAACATCGAGCTTGTCCCAAGGCAGCCGCATCGCAAAGATGGCCGAGGTCGCGTCGCAGATCGTCAGGCCTCGACGGTCGGCCGCTATCCAGTCGCCGTTCGGCATCCTTACCCCCGAGGTCGTGCCGTTCCACGGGAAGACCACGTCGCGGGCGGGATCGACCCGGGAGAGATCGGGAAGCTGGCCATAAGGCACGTGCATCACCCGGACGTCTTCTAGCTTGAGCTGCGCGACGTCGGCGACCCAGCCCTCGCCGAAATTCTCCCAGGCGAGCATGTCGACGCCGCGCGCGCCGAGCAGCGACCACATCGCAATCTCGATCGCTCCGGTATCGGAGCCGGCCACAATGCCGACCCGCCAATCGGCGGGGATGCCAAGGATCGCGCTCGACCGGTCGATCACTTCGACGAGCCTTGCCAAACCAACTCCCGAACGATGCGAGCGCCCGACCAGCGCCCCCTCGAGCACCGCCGGCGACCATCCCGGCCGTTTTGCGCAAGGGCCGGAAGAAAAGCAGGGATTGGCCGGGCGCCGCGTCGGCTTCATCAAGCTGTTCCTCGAAAGAATTAGTGCAACCCCGCGGGGCGCATCGCGCGGCGATACTTATGGGCGAGCCTGGGCCGCGTCAATGCGGCGTCAGGGGCAATTCCCAGTGCTGCCCGACCAAATCACGGCCAAAGCTGTGATGCGGCTCGTCACGCACGAGATGAAAACGGCGGCTTCGTAAATCCGGCGCGCGGAGACCAGCACGTCGTTTGTCCATAGGATGAGTTTGCGATAGCCCGCTCGCCGCGCGAACCCGATAGACTCCCCGACGAGCCGGCGTCCAATACCGAGCCTGCGAGCCGTTGACTCGACGTAAAGCAGTCGCAGTTTGGCGATTTCTCCGCTTTCCCCGACGAGGAGCATCGAACCGACGATTTCGCCGTCACGCTCGGCGATCCAGCAGCGCTCCCGCCGGGGCATCGAAATTCTCGATAAAACCCGCGGCGACCCGCGCGACCAACGCTTCGAAAGTCGTATCCAGACCGTATTCCTCGGCGTAGAGGACGCCGTGGCGATGGATGATCCAGCCCATGTCGCCCGGCTGGTGCGGACGCAGGCATGAGAACCGAAAATAATGGACCGCTGTATTGACATCACTTGGGATCCAGAGGGATTGCTCCCGCCATCGAGCTACCCAGCGACACGCACTATGCGATTTTGGCAATTTTCAGGTCGTCCATCCGGAGGATGAAGAGGGGAGACGAGCAGCATGGCGTCATCCAGACCGAACATTCTTTTCATTCTCGCCGACGATCTCGGCTATGCCGATGTCTCGTGCTACGGCCGCCGCGACTTCACCACGCCCAATATCGATCGCATCGCCGCCGAGGGGGTGCGCTTCACACAAGCCTATGCGAATTCCGCGGTGTGCACCGCCTCCCGGGTCGCGCTGATTACCGGGCGTTACCATTACCGGTTGGCCGTCGGGCTCGAAGAGCCGCTGAGCACGCGTCTACCGCGCAAGCTCGGTTTGCCTGTGGACCATCCGACCTTGCCCTCACTCCTGAAGAAGGCCGGTTACCAATCCGCGCTTATCGGCAAATGGCATTTGGGGCAGCTGCCCGATTTCGGCCCGCGGCAGAGCGGCTACGATTATTTCTATGGTTTCCGCAGCGGCGCCGTCGATTATTTTACGCACAAATCCGGTCCGGCCACGACCGACACGGATGATCTGTGGAAAGACGAAGGCAAAATCCGCCGAACCGGCTACCTGACCGATCTGTTGGGGGCCCGCGCCGTGGATCTGGTCGAAACTTATGCACGCACCGGGAGGCCTTTCCTGATCAGCCTGCATTTCAGCGCCCCGCACTGGCCGTGGGAGGCGCCGGGCGACGAAGCCAAGTCGCAGCGCCTGCGGAACCTGTTTCATTACGACGGCGGCACCCAGCGCACCTATCAGCGGATGATCCAGCAGATGGACCTGCAGATCGGGCGCGTGTTGCAAGCGCTCGACGCGGCCGGCGCCGGGCACGATACGATTGTCGTGTTCACCAGCGACAATGGCGGCGAGCGCTATTCCGACACCTGGCCTTTCACGGGCAGAAAAACGGAACTGCTGGAAGGCGGGTTGCGCATCCCGGCGGTGATCCGCTGGCCGAGCAGAATTTCATCCGGCGTGATCTCGGAGCAGGTGACGATTGGCATGGATTGGTTTCCGACGCTACTCGCTGCGGCCGGCGCCGCTCCGGACCCGAAGTTCCCGTCAGACGGGATCGATCTGCTCCCTGGGTTGACGGAAACGGCAGCGCCGGTTCCGCGCAAACTCTTCTGGCGATACAAATACAACGACCAGCAGGCGGCCCGCGACAGCGATTGGAAATACCTCAAGATCCTCGACAACACCTTCTTGTTCGATGTCGTGCAGGACCCGATGGAACGAGCCAATCTGAAGGAGCGCCATCGGGACGTGTACGACCGGATTGTCGCGGAATGGAACGAGTGGAACGCGACCATGCTGCCGCTCGATCCGCAAAGCTTCACGCACGGCTTCACCGGGGCGGAGCTCGCCGACCATTTCGGTGTCCGTTAGGGTCAGGCGCTCTTCGGATGCGGATTTTGACGTGCTCTGCGGGTGCCCAGTCGAGGGGCGCTTCGGATTACGACGCCGGCGCAGGCCCGCCTACGGTCACATCGACGCGGCGGTCTTGGCCGGGTGTCGGCTCGTTGCTGCTCTCGCCTTGTCCGCTGACCACGAGAGCGCTCTGCGGCACCCCATTACTCTGCAGCTCGGCCGCTACGGCATTGACCCGTCGCAGCGAGAGGCGCTGATTATACCCGGCGGAGCCCGACGGGTCGGTATACCCGGTGACCTGAACGGGTGCGGGTGGTCTCGCCTTGTAGGCGTCCGCTGCGAACCTGATGACCTCCCTACCGGCCGGGACCAGCTGCGAGCTGTTATAGTCGAAATACACGGTATAGGTCATCGGCGGCGGCGGGGGCGGCGGCGGTGGAGGGTTTGCTGCCACCGGTGCCGGCGCAGGCTGCTGCGCGCACGCGGCGATCATGACCAACGAGCAGACCAGAAAATGCCGCTTCATCTGTTCCTCCTGCAGTTGAACGCAGCAGGTTAGGATGAAATCGTCAATCGCGCCAGATCAAAGACCCGCTCAGCCGCCCGCGACGCCCTGGGTATTCATATAAACCGAATAGACCGACTGGCTGGCGGCCATGAAGAGACGGTTTCGCTTGCGCCCGCCAAAGCACAGGTTGGCGCAGCGCTCCGGCAGTGCGATATGGCCGATCATCGTCGCGTCAGAGGCGAAGACGGCGACGCCATTGAGGCCCGGAACCATGCCCCATCCGCACCACAGATTGCCTTCGATATCGCAGCGGAAGCCGTCCGGCGTCCCTTCGCCGGCATTGATGAAGACGCGCCTGTTGGCGAGCCGGATGCCGTCCCCGACGACGTCGAAAACACTGATGAGACGCGGTCTGGCGCGGGAACTCGACAATGTAGAGCTTGCCCTCGTCGGGCGAAAAACAAAGGCCGTTCGGCCCGTTGATGTCGCCAGTCACGACCGTCGCCGCGCCGGTCCTGCCGTCCACGCGATAGACATTGGTCGGCAATTCTGGCGCCGCCTGCTCGCCTTCGTAATTGCCGAGGATCCCGAAGGGCGGATCGGTGAACCAGATCGAATCGTCCGATTTGACGACCACGTCGTTTGGCGAGTTGAGCCGCTTGCCGTCGAACCGGTCGAGAATGACGGTGATCGAGCCGTCATATTCGGTGCGCGTGACTCGCCGCCCCTCATGCTCGCAGGTCACGAGTTGTCCCTGGCGGTCGCGGGTATTGCCGTTGGCGTGGTTGGAGGGCTTGCGATAGACGCTCGCCGCGCCGGTTTCCTCGTCCCACCGCATGATGCGGTTGTTCGGGATGTCGCTCCATAGGAGGTAACGGCCGTCGCCGAACCACACCGGACCTTCGGCCCAGCGAAACCCCGTCGCCAGACGCTCGACCGCCGCATTGAATGGCGGCTTAATATTCTCGAAGCGCGGGTCGAGCGTGCGGATGGCGGGGTCCGGATAGTTCTCGGCAGGTTCCCACCGCGCTGTCGGCGCGAGCGGTGTGACCACCCCCAGTGTTGGAGCCGTGTTTGCGTTCATCCCGCCGATTCCTCTACAAACGCCCTCTCCGCCTTTTGGGGGCGGAGAGGGCCGGGGTGAGGTGGGGGATTCCACCCGCGCCGGCAGTTCCCACCTCACCCTCCCCATCGCGTCGCGACGGGTGCCCTCCCTCTCCGCCCTTGAAGGGCGGAGAGGGCGCAGCTCAGATGATCTTTTCGTCGCGCAGTGCGGCGAGTTCTTTCGCCGAGAGGCCGAGCAGCTCCCCATAAACGGCATCGGAATCGGCGCCGAGCAACGGGGCGGCGGTAATAGGCACCTTGGAGCCGCTCATCTTCACGGGCCAGCCCGGCATCTTGAAGTCGCCGCGCACCGGGTGCTTTACAGTGACGAAGATTTCCCGGCGGTTGAGGTCGGGATCGTTCGACAGTTCCATCGTATCCATGATCGCGCCAGCGGGGATGCCCTGCTCGCCGAGCCGCTGCATGACTTCCATCTTGTCATGGTGGATCGTCCATTCGGCGATCATCTCGTCGACTACATGGCGGTTCTTGAACCGCTCTTGTGGGCTGTCGAACCGCGGGTCGCCGATCAAATCTTCGCGGCCCATGATCTTCAAGAGGCGCTCCCAATGCTGCGGGTTGGCGCGCGAAGTATAGATGTAGCAATAGTCGTTCGGGCCATCGCCTTTGCACTTGTAGGTCTCGCTCGGCGAATTGGTACCCATGATGCTCTGATTGCCCATCCGCGGCGCGGCCTTGCCCCACAGCGCCTGCGCGGCATAGGAGATGCGGCCATAATTGATCACGCATTCCTGCATCGCCAGCTGGATGCGCTGGCCTTCGCCGGTCAACTGGCGTTGATAGAGCGCGGCGAGTACGCCGATCGCGCCGTGCAGCCCGGTTCCGGTATCGCCGATCGTCAGCCCGGGCTTGATCGGACGGCCGTCGGGCTCGCCGGTAATCGACATCGCACCGCCCGTCGCCTGGGCGATCATGTCGAACGCGAGAAAGCTCTTATAGGGGCCGTCCTGGCCAAAGCCTTTGACCTGGGCATAGATGATCCGGGGGTTGATCTCGCGCACGACGTCGTAGCCGAAACCGAGGCGCTCGATGACGCCGGGGGCGAAATTCTCGGCAAAGACATCAGCCTTTTCGATGAGCCCGCGCAGCAGGGCGCGGCCTTTGTCGGTCTTCAGATTGGCGGTGACGCTGCGCTTGTTGGCATTGAGCAGCATGAAGTAATGCGAGTCGACGCCTTTTTTGTCGGTTGAGGCGCCGCGGCCCTGCTCGCCCTTGGTCGGCTCCTCGACCTTGATCACCTCGGCGCCGAGCCAGGCCAAGGTCTGGGTCAAGGATGTCCCGGCCTCGAACTGGGTCAGGTCCACCACCCGAACACCATGCAACGCGCCACGCTGCGCGATGCTGGTCTGGTCGGTGGCGGGCGTTGGGTCGTTAGGCATATGATTCCCCTCCTGGTCGTGGTCGATCCCGCCGCGCGCTGCCTGATCCTTGGTCTATCGGGCGACGGGTTCAAAGCTGATTGACGCGCCTTACCCTGGCTACAGGATCATGCTCGGACTGTCAGCCTTCTTCGCTCCGCCGTCAACGTCAAATGCCCCGCGGGAGTGGGAAGCAGGGTTTCCGCTTGTCGCGGTTTCTGGGCCGGGGCATCCTGGGTGCGCTTGACGAGATCTCCCGGAGAGGCCTATGACGAGTGCCGCCGTTCGCGTTGCCGCACCGTCCGGCCCGGAGGAGCTTATCGGGCGCGCCAAGGCGATGCTGCCCGAGATCCGGGCGTTGGCCGAAGAGACCGAGCGCAACAGGACGATCGCGCCGCACATAATCGCCAAGATCCGCAATGCGGAACTGCTGCGGACCTGCCGCCCGAAGGAGTTCGGCGGCTTTGAATACGACGCGTTGGTCGCGCTCGAAATTGCGCTTCTGGTATCGGCGGCCTGCGCGTCGACCGGCTGGGCGCTCAACGGCGCGCTCTCCAACGGCATCTCGTTCGGCCATTACCCGATCGAGACACAACGCGAATTGTGGGGCGGCGGAGACGACCCCTTCACCTGCGCCTGTTTCGCCCCGACCGGCGCTGCTGTACCGACCGAGGGCGGCTATGTGCTGAGCGGCAAGTGGTCGTTTGCCAGCGGCTGCGATCACTCGAGTTGGATCAGGCTCGGCGCCCTGATCACGCCGCCGGACGGCGCGGCGCCCTATGAAGGCGCGTTTTTTCTGTTGCCGATCGGCGATGTCGAGATCGAGGACAATTGGTTCGTCTGCGGGCTGTCGGGGACCGGCAGCAAGAACATCATCGCGCGCGAGGCCTTTGTGCCGCAACATCGTGTGCTGCTGTTCGCCGATACGCGCTCGGGCCGCACACAAGGCGCGCAGCATCACAAGAATCCGCTCTACCGCCTGCCGCTGCTGGTGCTCGGCGCGACGATGCTGGCCTCGACCGCGATCGGCGCCGCCAAGGGGGCGCTCGAGGCCTATCTGGCGATGACGAGCGGGCGCGAGACCCGCGGCGCCCTGGCCGGCGGCGGGCTCGCAATGGCCCAATTCGCTACCGTGCAGCTGCGCGTCGCGGAAGCCGCTGCCGCGATCGAAGCGGCGGAGATGATCCTAGTGACGGATCTGCGGAACGCGATGGAGAAGTTGCGGGCCGGCGAGGTAATCACGGTCACCGACCGCATCCGCTGCCGCCGCAACCAAGCCTATGCGACCAGGCTCGCCCTCCAGGCCGTGGAGGCGCTTAACGCCTCGACCGGCGGCTATGGCCTGATGCTCAGCAATCCGGTGCAGCGCGCCTGGCGCGACGTCAACGCCGTCGCCCGCCATGTCAGCCTTAATTGGGACGCGGTCGGCACGATGTACGGTCAGCACGCTTTCGGCCTCGAGCCCCGCGGCCAATATTAACACAGTTGACCAGATGGATCGATGATGGCGGCCTACCAGTACGTCTATGTGATGAAAGGCTTGAGCAAGACCTACCCCGGCGGGCGCGAGGTGCTGAAGGACATCTGGCTGTCGTTCTTGCCGGGGGCCAAGATCGGGGTGCTCGGGCCGAACGGCGCCGGCAAATCGACCTTGCTGCGCATCATGGCGGGCGACGAGCGCGAGTTTGCCGGCGAGGCGTGGGCGGCGGAGGGGGCGCGGGTCGGCTATCTGCCGCAGGAGCCGGCGCTCGATGCGGCGAAGGACGTGTTCGGCAATATCATCGAAGGGCTCGCCGAAACCAAGGCATTGCTCGACCGGTTCGAGGCGGTGAACGCGCGCTTTGCCGAGGATCTCTCGGAAGCCGAAATGGATGCGCTGATCGCCGAGCAGGGCGACTTGCAGGAAAAGATCGATCAGGCGGGAGCTTGGGACCTCGACCGCACCGTCGAGATTGCGATGGACGCTCTGCGCTGCCCGCCGGGGGACGCCGAGGTCGCCAATCTGTCGGGTGGCGAGCGGCGGCGGGTGGCATTGTGCCGGCTTCTGCTGCAGCGGCCGGACCTGCTGTTGCTCGACGAGCCGACCAACCATCTCGACGCCGAGTCGGTGGCTTGGCTGCAGCGCTTTCTGGAAGACTACCCCGGCACCGTCGTGACCGTCACTCACGACCGCTATTTCCTCGACGAGGTGGCCGGGTGGATCCTCGAGCTCGACCGCGGCCGCGGTATCCCCTACGAGGGCAATTATTCGGGCTGGCTCGACCGGAAACAGCAGCGGCTCGAGCAGGAAGGGCGGCAGGAAGCGGCTCGCCGGCGCACCCTCGAACGCGAGCTCGAATGGGCGCGGCAGAGCCCGCGGGCGCGTCAGGCGAAGAGCAAAGCGCGGCTGTCGGCGTACGAGGCATTAGTCGCGCAGAGCCGCGAGAAGGCCCCCGAGACGGCGCAGATCGTCTTGCCGCCTGGCCCGAGGCTCGGCGACCTGGTGATCGAGGCGCAGCACGTCTCAAAAGCCTTTGGCGACCGGCTGTTGATCGAGGCGCTCGATTTCCGCCTGCCGCCGGGCGGCATCGTCGGGGTGATCGGCCCGAACGGAGCCGGCAAGACGACGCTCTTTCGCATGATCACCGGGCAGGAAGCACCGGACGGCGGCGCATTCCGGGTCGGCGACACCGTTAAGCTCGGCTATGTCGACCAGTCGCGCGATACCCTCGTCGCGGCCAACACGGTGTGGCAGGAGATCTCGGACGGGCAGGACGAAATCGACCTCGGCCGCCGCAAGATGGCGAGCCGCGCCTATTGCGCGCTGTTCAACTTTCGTGGGGCCGATCAGCAAAAGAAGGTAGGCCAGCTCTCGGGCGGCGAACGCAATCGCGTGCACATCGCCAAGATGCTGAAAACCGGCGCCAATGCGCTGCTGCTCGACGAGCCGACCAACGATCTCGACGTCGATACATTGCGCGCTCTCGAGGAGGCACTGCTCGACTATCCCGGCTGCGCCGTCATCATCACGCACGACCGCTGGTTTCTCGACCGGGTCGCCACGCACATCCTCGCCTTCGAAGGCGACAGCCAGGTGGTCTGGTTCGAGGGCAACTACGCCGATTACGAGGCCGACCGGCGCCGCCGCCTCGGCGCCGAAGCCGATCAGCCGCACCGCATCCGCTATAAGCCCCTGACCCGTAACTGAATACGCGCAACTAACCTCGTTGCTCTCCTCAGCGCGTCTGGTGGTGGATGAAGTCTGTGATCAGCTCGAGCGCCCGCCTTGCATCCGGTGAAGTCGGATCGCGCGGGATAAAGGCGTGCGGCTGGCCCTCGAATTTGTGGAACGCGATCGAGCCGCCGGCTTTGGTATAGGCGGCCGCGAAATTGGCGGCCATGCCGAAGGTCAGATTGTCGTCGGCGGTGCCCTGCATGATCAGCGCGGGCGGCAAGTCGACCGCCTCGCCGCGTTCCAAAATCAGCTGCGGGCTGCCTTCCGACATTGCTTCCTCGGACGGCCAGAACTGGTGGTGGGCTTCGGCCAGCCGGTCGTTGCCGCGCTCGATGACCGCGCGATAGCGGGCGAGCGGATCGGCCACCGGCCAGCATGCAACGGCAAACGCGAGGCTCGCATCGCTCCCCGGCAGCGGGTCCGAGGAATAACGGGCGTCACGCGGCCGCACCGTTGAGCAGCAGCAGGTGCCCGCCCGAAGACGTGCCGAGACCGCCGACCAGTTCCGGGCGCGTCGCGAACCGCTCGGCATTCGCCTTCAGAAAGCGGATGCCGAAATTCACATCGGCGACCGTATCGGGGTAGCGCGCCGCCGGCGGCATGCGGAACTCGATCGACAGCACGGCGATGCCGTTGGCCGCCAGGTGTTCGGCGATCGAAACGTTGTTGAACCGGTCGCCCGAAATCCAGGCGCCGCCATGCACTTCCAGCACTGCCGGGAACGGGCCCTGTCCTTCCGGGCGATAAAACCGGGCGAGCAGCGGAACGCCTGCCGGACGGTGGTATTCGAGGTCTTCGGTATGGATCGACATAATCTCCGCTCCGGATCGTTGATGCAGCTGTCCGATGGCGGGAACTTGCCCCGGATTCCGGACCCAAACAAGGTCCGCGGTCTTGGAGCCGCGGAGCCAGGCGGCAGGGGTCGCCGGACCGCTCTCCGCAAGCTTCCGCCCCTGCCCGTGCTGGCTGTTTCTGCAGCGAAGCAACAGTCAGCTTTCCCACTCGTTCGGTTATCCGGGGCCGGCCCATCACCCCCTTCCCGAAGCCCGATGAGGCCCGAAGATAATGGCAATTTTAGCGTTGTTCATACCACAACAAGGTTGCTGCCGACGGCCAACCGTTTACCGCGGCATTGGGCGCGCGTCGGAGGCATGCACCTTCGATCCCTGGGCAATCTCGCGCGGCGCGACCTCGCCAAGCCCCAGATTGCCAAAGAAGGATACCAGCACCAGGCCGCCGCGCTCCACGCGGCAAGTCAGCGTATGACTGGCTACTTGCACCGGTTCAGCCCCGGCGAGAAAAGGGATCTCGCGGGCCAGTGCTGCAGGATCGAAAGGTGTCCGCGAGAAAAAGTCGAAATCGACCGACTGCCGACGCCCCAGCCGCAGCGCCAGCGCCGTCCCGCCATATAGCGTGAAATGCTCGGGCGTGGCGTCGAGCTCCGACCAAGCGCCCGCTGCGCCAGCGGCAATATGTCGAGGCGGGGCTTAAACGTCGGCAGCGGAACTTCCGCCTTTTCCACTGTCATGCCGTAGAATACCACAGTTCCGGTGCAGAAAGGACGAGCTTGACACACCGGGCTTGTGTCAGGTCCGAAAGCCGCGCGCGAATTTGAGCCATTCGCAACAGTTGTAATTACATCGTTGCGCTGATCAATGCCTGGTCGGCCGAGCTGATCGAGCTCATCGATCCCGCACGCTTTGCCCCCCAGACCGTTCTGGCCTGGCAGCTCATGGTGCATTTCGGGCAGGGCCTCGGCTGGGTGTGGCGCATCCTCGTCTGCCTGTCCGGCCTCCTGCCGGCGATCTTCGCTTATACCGGCATCCCGATGTGGCTCATCCCGCGGGATGTCCCGCGGCGGGCCGCGCAGCGGCGACAGGCTCAAACCATCCGCTGATCGAGCATCGTCAGCCGTCCGGCGGCCGTCCGATCCATTGCGACAGCAGCCATTTTTCACCACGCGTCACGGGCAATCCTGCGTGAAGCGTGCCCCGGTCGCGCGTGCCGTCGGGCTCAACGTTCCAGAAGAACAGCGCGCTGCCCCTGCGCCCCTTCCATCGCCCGCCGATCAGCGGAAACTCGGTCTCACCGCCCTCGTAATCCTCGTTGAGAGGGATCAGAAACGTGAGGACGCGCTGGCTGAAACCCGGTGTGTTTGGATTCTCGGGGGTGTCCCAGTGGGGCCGATACTCCTCGCCTACCGAATAATGCAGAACGCTGGGAATTTCCATAGCACGAACCGGCAAGCAGCTGACATCAGCGGCACGCGCACGCAAGATTGCGAGGACGAAATCGCGTATCGGTCTGGGGAAAGGGCAGATAGTGTTGGAGCGCGCAGTCGAAGTGCCGTATTGGCCGTCTTTGGAGTCATAGACCCCCGCGGGCTCCAGTCTGGGGCGAGCCCTGGCAATCAGCCAGTCGCACATCTCCGGTGTGGCGATGTCCTTGACAACCGCAATCCGGGGCCTCTCCGAAATATTCGACTTGGGCGGCGGCTCCAGCCACTTCTCGAGATCGATGAGGTCGCGAAACCTTGACCAGGGAGAGTCCGAAGACCCATGTCCCGCCAGAATGTCATGCGCCAGCGGCCATTGGCCCGCAAGCGCCGCCAGCTCGGCTTGCGCCAAACGCGAGCCCAGGTGAGCAGAGCACTGCAGATGATCGAGCGCAGCCGTCCAATCCTGCGGGAGGCCGACCCCTTCGGCCGCTTTGATCGCCGCGTCATGGGCAGCGGCGGCCTCCGCCGAGGAATGTAATCTGAAAGCGTCAGCGATCTGCGCCCGGTCGAGCTCGGGTGCAACATCCTCCGTCTCGGCGCCGTCAGGGGACGCCAGAAGCACCCGATCGCTCATGACGCCTGTCCTCCGCGGCGCGTCGACTGTATTTCCTAAATGCTAAGATACGGCTTTGAGAAATGCAAGTTTGATGCTTGACATGTAACGTTCGCTCGCACCAGGATTATAGTCATGGGCGAAGGATGGACGTCCGACTTCTTAATCTTGTTTTTCGCAATCCCGCTTTTTCAATAGACGGTCGATGGCGCCACCAGTCGGGGCCGCCAAATCCGAACCATTTGCATCACCTAGGCTAGTCGGAATACCCACGGGTCGGATGGCTGCTGCTCCTCAGATCGCATCCAAAAATTGGACGTGGCGCTGCCTTCATTGCCACGGCTCCTTGGCTCCAGACGCCTCCAGCCTTCATTGTTCGATTTGCGGCAGGCGCTACCCAGCGCTGTCAGGCATCCCCATTCTTCTGAAAGACCCCCTCGGTCATCTACGTTGGGAGCTGGCGGCACTCACGCGGACCATTCAAAACGCGCGGCGCCGCCGGGAAAGGCTCGACCGAAATGGACCCGATGCGGGTTTACCCGAGATATCTCTCAAGCGGCATCGCGATGTTATCGACGCTGAGATCGCTCAAGCGGAGAGTTTTCTTGGCCTGCTCGAACCGGCTGCCCAGGCGGTGGCCGATCAGGCGGGCGAACCCTTAGCTGCGCGGCGCTCCGGTTGGACCGTTGATGCGCTTCTACCCTATCTCTTGCGGGATTGGACGAGCACGCCCGAGTTCGCGGCGATCGGCGCCAGGATCGGCGCTGCACTGAAGCAGGTCTTTCCCCGGCCGACCGGCGCTTCGGTTGTTTTCGCCGCGTGTGGCGCCGGCGGGCTGCTCGCCGAGACCCCGCCGGAATTCGAGCGGGTTTTGGGCTTTGATCTGACGTTTCCTGTGCTGCGGGCGGCGCGCCACCTGCTCGATGGCAACAGCCTCGATCTGGCGATGCCGCGCGCCATTAATGAGACGGGTCAGATCACCCTTCGCCGGCGTGAGGGTGGACCGTCCAGCCGCCATGTCGCGCTGGCAGCGATGGACGCTGTCGATACCGCCTTTGCCGATGGCTCCGTCGCCTGCGTCGTGACCTCGTTTCTGATCGACCTGTTTCCTGAACCGCGAAAGCTCGCGAGTGAGATCCACCGGATCCTTTGCGACGATGGCGTCTGGATCAACTACGGCCCCTCTGGGCCGCTGCAAGCGTTTTTCCGGTTTGATCAAACGGAAAGCGCGGCCTTTCTCGACGCCGCCGGCTTCACCGTCATCGACGCCGAAGCCTATCGTACGACGTATCTCGATCTGAGCCGCGACTGCCCCTCGTGGAGCTTTCAAAACCATATTTGTTATCTGACGACGGCCCGAAAAACGGGAGCAGCCACAGAAAAGTTGGTGCGGCGAACGCCGAATGCGGTCGAGATCCCGCAGATTGTTCCACAGCACTTTCCTGGCGCCAATCTGATTCAGCGCCAGAACCTGGAGCGCCGGAATCTGGAGGGCCAGAACCTGGAGGCGGAGCAGACGCCCATTACGATTTTGCGCCATGACGGCGTTCCAGGCCGCACGATAAGCTTGGAAATCACGGGCGACACCGCTCGGGTGATGACGCTCGTGGATGGGAAAAGGACGGTGGACCAAATTGCGGATTTGTTCAATCAGCACCCAACGCCGCTCCCGAAAAATGAAATATTCGGCGCCTTCTCACAATATTTCGAACAGGGTCTGCTGAGCTGGCACGTCGATGATAATTCCTGACATCTCGAGATCCCGATCACCCAAAAACGGGTCATGATTTCATGCCGGTCGACAATGGCTCGATCCCGCAGCTTCCGCGACGAGTTGTGCGGCGGTTTCGAGCGAAGAAAACGTCAGCTCATAGCACTCGATTCCTGCAATCCAATGCACGAGTTGCCGGACGTTCGTTTGATCCAGGCGCTGACGCAGCGCCAGACATTCGTTCATCAGGCGGCCCAGCGCCTCGGACCGGTTGACCCGCTCCAGCCGGTTTGGCGCGGCCTCTTCGTAGCGGGGAAAGATGATATGACTGACAGGCATGGGAGCCTGTGCCACGCTATCCGCAGGAGGAGGAATGTAGCGTAGCACCTTCTCGTCGATGCGGACATGGACAGGAAGGGACAAGATCCCGGGGTAATAGCGGGCCATCAAATCCCACCCTGTGCTTTTTATGCACATTGCCAGCGGCATCGGTGAAACGTGGAACGTGGTTGGTTCGATCAGCGCCACCTCATCGGAAAAATACCGGAACCCGCGGTGAACGAGGGCCGCGGTAAGCGAGGACTTGCCGCTGCCCGCAGCCGCGGGCAAGAGGACGCAGCCTGCGCCGGTTCCGACTACGCCGGCATGGATGTAAAAAAAGAAATCGTGGGCATTGATTGCCGATTGCCATAGCGCGGCCTTCACGATCGGGCCCATCTCGGAAAGCCGGGGCGCCCATCCGACCGCGATGCCGTCTCGATAAACGTCGCTGCGGAGGTGCCCGTCGTTCCGCATCTTCGCGTTGATATCGATGACGATGGTAGGCGCGACGTGATCATCCGTTGCCAGATGGCCGATAATTGACCTGACCAGGCGCACCTGTGCCATGTGGCCGAACCGGATCAGCGCGCAGGTCTCGAGCAGGCGGTAGCGCTCTTCCGCGACCGGCTCAAAGGATGCATAAGGCCCGCAGCCTGCCGCCTGACGCGCCGCCTCCGCGTCGTCGTCGGGTGACGGCGTCAAAGCAACCGGGGCGACTGGCCCATCCTCGACCATGCCGGATGACCAGAAGGCATCGAGCGTTGCGGTTATCCAGTGTTCGGCTTCTCCCGATGGCACGAGCTCTTCGGCCGCGAGGACGTGCGCAAGCTCGGAAGCGGGGGTGCCTTTCTGCAGCTCAATTAAAAGCAATGCCGCAGGCGGGTTGAGGTGTAGGAGGTGCTGCGCCTCTTCAGAAAAAACGACGGCATCGCCGTCGAGCGGCAGGAGCGCCAGGTCGGCCCGCAGCCTCATACTGCTCCCCTAAGCCCATGCATGACTGCTTCCCGTTCCGTTCGGCGTCTGCGGCTCATATCATGTTGACGTTTAGAAATGCGGACTATTCTGTCGTGGTGAAGCACTCGATCGAAAGCATCACAGAACCCCGTGACATCGCAGGGGGCCGGCCGGGGCCGCGTTTGCTGTGATGAACATGAAGTCGGGCGCATCGGCTCTCGCGCCGGCCAGTGGAGCAGGAAAAAATCTGATCGTCGAGGGATGGAGGTTTCTTCCGCATTCCTATGCCATCGTTAACCAGTGGCAGCTTCTCGCGCTGTTGCGCCGGAACATCGCGCTCAAGGTTATCGACGTACCGTTCTATCGCCCCTCCTGGAAAACACAGGCGGGATTGTTCGAACCGGCTGCAGAGCAGGCGCTGAGATCGATCGAGGTCGCACAGCCCGCCGAAAGCGCAGACGTCACGCTGAGAGTGTTCTACCCTTTCACGTTTTTGCCGTCGCGTTCCCGCCTGACGGCAGTATTCGCAACCTTGGAAGAGCAATTGATCCGGAAGGATCATCTATCGGATCTGCGGGAATACGAGCAGCTGCGACCGGGTCCGCCGCCCGCCAATGTCAAGGCCGTTACGCCTTCACAGTGGTCGGCCGAAGGATTTTACAGGGCTGGCTTTGATCAGGACCAGGTTCTCGTCGTTCCGCACGGCGTCGATGCCGCGACGTTTCGCCCGATGCCGGAGGTGCGCGATCAAATCCGCAGCGGGATTCCGATTTTGGATGGCGAGTTCGTATTCGCCAGCTTTGGCGCGATGTCCGGAAACAAGGGGATTGACCTGCTTCTGCGCGGTTTCGCGGAGGTCTGCCGGAAATTTCCCTATGCGCGCCTCGTCCTGAAAGGAACGGACCACCTATACAATTCGAGGGGCTTGCTGCTCAAAGGTATACGGACCCTATCTGCCGGCGATCAGCAAATAGTCTTGGATAGAATGACATATATTGGGGAATCACTCTCGCATGAAGCGATGGCAATGTTATACCAGGTTGCGGATGCTTACGTGTCTCCCTACCGTGCAGAGGGATTCAATCTGCCGGTATTGGAAGCAGCGGCCTGCGGGATCCCGATTATCTGCACGCGCGGAGGAGCAACCGACGACTTCGTTACCGACCAATTTGCCGGACGAATAGAAAGCAGAACATCGGTCATTGCGATCGACGGACGACACGCGTCGCGGTTGGATCCCAGTCTGGAGCACTTGATTGTCCTGATGACCTTGGCAATCGAGGATAGTGCGTGGCGCCGGCGCGCAGCCCAAGCCGGCCCGCGTCATGTGCGTGCGAGCTACACATGGGATTGCGCGGTCGACACGCTGATCACGAAACTGCTGAATTAGCAACGGAGGAAGAGCATCTCCCTCTCCGCCCCCTCGGGGCGGAGAGGGCCGGGGTGAGGTGGGGGCTTCCGAGCGATCGCGGTAGCCCACCTCACCTTCCCGCGCCGTGCGGCGTGGGCCCCTCCCTCCCCCCTGAAGGGCGGAGAGGGATTCCGAGCGTGTCACGAAGATACTCGAACTTTGCGGACCAGGATTCCCTCCTCGATCAGGCGCTCGGTAAAGACGATCTTCTCGTCGTCTTCCAGATCGCCGCTGATGTCGCTGATCGCAAAGGCGGGCGTGTTCAAAGCAAAGTCCAAAGCCTCGCGGAAGAGTCCCGGGAAAAGGATGCGCCGGGTGCCGACATTGAGGCGGACCGGGTCGCCGGCGCCATGCATTCGGCAGACGATGCCTGGGCGCGGTCCAACGACATCCTCAGGCGTGAGTGGCGTCGGCTGGAAGAATCCTGCGACCTGACCCGAGATGTCGATCGGGGTGGTTTGGATCAACTCGTCCAGGAACTGATCGAGCACGGCGCTTACGAATGTTTCGTCAGCGGCCTGCCGCAATGCCGCGATCGCGCGCGTTACTATCCGGTCCCCGCCGCGATGGGTAAATCCAAGCGGCAAGGCGACGCGCAAATTCTCGTCGCCTCGGACCGCCGCCTTGATGACCGCGTCGAGAAAGTCTTGGAGCACGACCGGCACCATCCCGAGCGAGATGTGAAGAGAGGCTTCCGGTCCGCACTCCGCGACATGCATGAAGCCGCGCGGGATATAGATGAGATCTCCCTGATGGACGGTGAAAGATGATGTCTCCCCATCAAACGCGTGTCCGCGGTCGCCCATCCTGTCGGGCCGCACGGGGAAGATGCGGCGCTCGTTCTCGATCTGCCAGCGCTTCGAGCCCCAGACCTGGAGCGTGAACACGTCGACATTGTCCCAGTGCGGGACGGAACTCTTGCCGCGCGCAGGCGTCAGGTAAAGGTTCGTCTCGAAACTGTGGCCAACCTCTTGCCCCAGCAAACGGCAGAGCAGGCCAAGCTTCGGCTCGTAACGCTGCAACTGCTCCAAGATGAGCGTGCCGCCGTCGCGCATACCGGCGAGAACGGCCTCCAATCCCTGCACCGTCGAATGTTTGATTGAAGTACCGGCCTTCGTCGCATCGTTCATCTTGATATATTCGGGAGAGCTGGTAATCGCTTTGTCGAAATCGTCCACCGTGAAGAGATCGCCGTAGTAATCCGGATCGCTGCGGTGAACGACGAGCGGCTTCTGCTCCCAATATTGCGTTTGGAAGTCCTCTTCCGTCACCGGCGCGACAAGAGAAGCGAGCGTCAGGTTCTCCAGAAACCGGTACGTCGCCATGAAACGAACTCCTGCCCCTGAATGAAGCACTGATCCTATCCCAGGATCGGCGCTTTTATTTTGCAAAATAGCGCGTCAAATGTGGAAAGCGGGTTTGAGCTCCAGTTCAACCCGCCCCAGCGCGCTGTTCCAATCCCCGCGCGTTTTCTGACGAAACAGCCGCATCGAGGGATACCAGGGGCTGTCGTCCCTATCAAGCAGCCAGCGCCAATCGGGGACCCAGGTAAGCAATACCCAGACGGGGATCCCGAGCGCCCCTGCGAGATGAGCGACACTCGTATCAACGCTTATGACAAGGTCCATGAGAACGCACAACGCCGCAGTGTCGCTGAAGTCGGCAAACGCATCTCCGGCATGGAGGACGCCTGCACGGTCCAGCAGAGCGCGCTCTGCGTCGCTCACCTCTTTCTGCAAGCTGATGAATTCGAAGCGCGGATTGAACAACCGCCGGAACGTCTCAACATCTATGCTCCGGCCCTTGTCTGGTATTGGATTGCCGCGCCAGACTACGCCAATTCTCGGCTTGGTTTTCCCCCCGAGACGGTCGTTCCACGCTGCTGCTTTTTCGTCATCGGCAGAAAGGTAACCCGCGCCTGGTGTGCTCGCGATATCTGTTTTGAACGCGAGCGGGAGGCTCATCAGAGGACAGTGGAGATCAAACTGGGGGATGCCGGTATCGAGATCCACAAGATGTGGGCTGGCATTGAGGCCGCGCATCAACGTCCGTAATTCTTTGTGCGGCGCGAACAGGACTGTCGCGCCGCTGTCCTCCAAAAGCCTTATGTAACGGCAGGCCTGGATGGCGTCTCCGAACCCCTGCTCCCAATCAACCAGGATAGTCTTTCCCGAGATGTCAGCACCGCCCAACCATATGGGCTTGCCGAACCTCCGGTTTCCAACTGGCCGCCTCCTCCTGGTCTTGCGCGCCTCGTAGCCGCGCCATCCGATCTCGAACTGTCCTGTCAGGAGATGCACGAGCCCTCTGGCGTAAATTGCCTCCGGGTAATCCGGCTTCAACTCGAGCGCCCTGTCGAAACTCTCCGTCGCTTCATTGAAGCGCTTCAGTTCGTGCAGCGCAACGCCGCGATTGCAGTGCGCGTCGGGGTATTGCGGGCTCAGCGCAATAGCCGCATCATAGCTCTCGATTGCATCCTCGAAGCGCTTGAGTTCTTGGAGGACATTGCCTCGATTGTTGTGGAGCCCCGCGCGACCGGGCAAAAGCGCGATGGCGGTCTCGAAGTCCCGAAGGGCCTCATCAAACCGCTCGAGCCGTTTGCAGACGACCCCACGATTATTGTAAGCTTCGCCGTAATCGGGCCTCAGGCAGATTGCCCTCCCGTAGCTCTCGATCGCGTCCTCGAAGCGCTCGAGATACTGGAGGGCGTTTCCACGATTGCTGTATGCGGACGCGTAATCGGGCTTCAACGCGATCGCGGTGTCGTAGCTGGCGACCGCTTCCTCGAGGCGACTCAGCGCTTGGAGCGCGTTGCCTCGGCTGTTGTACGCCTGCGGGTAGTCGGGCTTGAACTCGATTGCTTTATCGAAATTGGCAAGTGCAGCATCGCAGCGCGTCAAGCTCAGCAGGATGTTGCCGCGCGCATTGTATGCCTCCGGATTATCCGGTTTCAGCGCAATCGCCTGCTCGCAATTCTGGAGCGCGATATCTAGCGGCTCACTGCCGCCGGGCGGAGCAGCGGCAGTTTGCTCGCCCAAGTCACGCCGCTGTCCCTCGTTCCCTTCCAACCGAGCGCCCCTGCTATCCCGCCGAATTCTGTCTAGACGGCGCACGCCGGTGTGCAATCAACGGCAAAACTGGCCGCCGGCAGGCCATCCTGCTGACGCTTCCACATGATCGTGTAGGCGGCTTCGAGATCGCGCGTGAAGCGCGCCGTATCAAACAGGGGTTCGGTCTCACGATTGCGCATCAGCTTTGCCTTCACTGTCGCAAGCCGGGCGCGATCCAGCGCGAGCGCCGCCGCTAGCTCCTCATATTCGGTAAGCGATGAAGTCACCAGTTCCGGCAATCCGATCGCGTGGAGGACGCTTGCCGCGACACGCCCCGGGAACGTGTCTCCGAGGCAGGTAACCACGGGCACCCCCACCCAAAGCGCATCGCAAGCGGTGGCGTGTGCGTTATACGGCCGCGTATCGAGAAAAAGATCGGCCAGCTGAAGCCGCGCAAGATGATCCTTTGCCTGCGTCAAGCGCGGGGCGAACACGAGCCGCTCGGGAGCAACGCCGCGAGCGTTTGCTTCACGCCGCAAATTAACTAACGCGGACGGATTCGGGGATTTGAGCCATAATACGCTGCCATCGACGGTCTTCAGCAGGCGCATCCAGACATCGAAGATTTCGGGAGTGATCTTATATTCGGAGTTGTGGCAAGCGAAAACGAAGCCTGTGGTCGGCAGCCCTGCATCAATGCGGCTCGGGGCCCTCGCCAAAATCTGACGGATCCTGTCATTCGGCATGTAAGTGTGCGGCATGTAGGCGACATGTTCCGCGTAATGGATCCGGTGCCCGTCCGGAATCACGACCGGGTCTGCAATGATGTATTCGAAGAACGGCAACGCCATTGTTCCGGGATAGCCCAGAAAGCTGGCTTGCACCGGCGCCGGCCTATGGGCGAAGATCCCGGTGCGACAGTCTCCCGAATTGCCGTTCAGGTCGACTAGGATGTCGATTTCCAGTTTGCGCAACAGCTTGGCGACCTCGAAGTCGCTTATGGCTTGAACATCGATGAAGCGGTCAAATGCGGCTGTGAGCCGTTGGCGCATTGCGCTTCCGTCGCCTGGACCCAGCGAAATAGCAATTGTCTCAAAACGAGACTTGTCATGATGTTCAAAGCAGCCCGCCATCACGTCCGAGAGCACATGGTCGCGGAAATCCGTCGAGGTATAGGCAATGCGGATCTTGTCGTGGTCATACCGCTCGCCGCGCCATAATGCCTCAGCCGGTGGCATTTCCTTGGTCCAAAGCCGAGCCAGCACAAGGCTCTCCGCTTCCGAGCCGGACATCGCCCGATGAAAAAAGGGCGTTACAATGGGCCAGCCCGCCTTCACCTCTTCGCTGACCCGGCGCTCATCGGCGTCGCGCCGGCTCCAGTCACATGTCCATAGCCGGGATTGAATGCCCGCGCGCGCCCCAGCGATACTGCGTGGGTCGAGCGCGATCGAGCGGTCGGCGGCCTCGATTGCCTGCGCATAACGCCGCGAGCTGAACAATTGCGCGGCATAAATCGCCCATGCCTTGGCGTCTTGCAAGTCGCGCGGCAAATCCGGGAGCTCTATTGCGGCGCCGGTCGCCCGCATCGCGTTTAGGCGCTTTTTCCAGATGGTCGTATCATGAGGCGCATACTCGAGCGCCTTGTCATAGCAGGCGACCGCGTCCCGAGGCCGCCTCAGTCCGACCAGGGCGTCACCAAGGTCCCGAAGCGCCGCAGGATCGTTCGGGACCCGGGCCAGCGTGCGTTTTGCATAGGTCCGAGCTCGCCGGTATTGCCTGATGGTCTGCTTGGTTTCAGAGGAAGCCGGGATGACCGCAAGCGCGACCCCGGAAACCGCGAACGCATACGGTAGGCGCCCTACCGGCGCGAGCGCTTGCCGAAGGGCTTGCCACAGCGGCAGCGCCATCAAGTCATGGGCGAGTTTGAGTGGGATATAGGCAAAGCCCATATGGCGCGGCAAAGCAATGGCGGCAACATATTCCGGCCCCGGCAGGAACAAGGTCCGCGCGACATAGCGTGCCTGCCGCACGATCCCGTCGTGGAGCCGCAGCCAATCCATGTCGACCAATTTGTCACCCGGGTCGGCCAGCTTGGCGCCTGCCGATTGGCCGGAGCCGTCAGCCTGCCACTGATCCACGATGCGGCGGACCATCGGCTCGATTGCTGGATCCCCGCGCTCGGCGGTAGTGATGACATCCGGAATGGCCGCGTTGAAATATTGCCGCGCCAGCGATGTCGCCAACAGGAGCATGCGCAGGCAGCCTTGCGCCTGCGCGCGCGCTGCGACTGCGGCCCAGTCGAGATCCGGGAACGACGCAGCGAAGCCGGCGAGGTCGCACGCCCATTTGAGTTTCCGCCACATCTCCTTCCCGCCATAAATCGCCAGAAGAAGCAGGCCATCTTCCGGCGCCGGCGTCAGGAATGTATGGCCATTCACACTCCTCCTCTGGGCCCGGCGCCACAGGCCGGCATAGTCGATGTCGAGCGCCATTTTCAGCGAAGTCACTCGCGTGTGAGGCTCAACCGCTGTCCTGCTCGACTCCCCGAAGACGATTTCCTGGCCCTGCAGGCGATAAATCAGAGCAAACTGGGCGGCCGTCAATTCTCCCCTGCGCTGGTACCCGAGGCTGTTTAGGGTCGCAACGGTCTTCGCCAGATCCTCGTCGCGGACGAGGAAGTCCAAATCCCTGAACTCGCGAAGCCCCAGATCGCCGAACGCCTGGATGGCGAGGAGCGGACCTTTGAACGGAATTGCTTCAATCCCGTTCTTCGCCAGAGCGTCGACCAATCGGGCAAGCTCTTCGAATAGCGCACGGTTTGCCCTGCTGGTCTCATCCATTAGGGCATAAAACGCATCCAGAATGTCGCCCGGGATGCTATCTGGCGCCAAGCGCGCGAGCGAATGGGCTGCGAAAGTCGCGAACCCATGGCCAATCGCCGTTTGGGCAAATGATGTCCAATCTATCCCATCCGCCAGCAACTGCCGGATCGCTGCTTGCTTCTGTTGCGCCGTGCCGGCCCGCGCGCACGCCAAAAGAAGGCTCAGTTCCGGCGCCAATTGCAACCCGCCCAACGCCTCACCAAATTTCACGGCTGTGCGCCGCCGCGATCGCTTTGGAACATTGGCCGCCCGCTGCCCAACGGCGCTCGACGAAATCACGTCTAGGAATTCTTAACCCGACCGCGCCAGGTCGTTCAGCATCTTTTTTGCTTCATCCTGCCGTTGTTCCGCCACCAATACTTGGACGAGATTGAAGGCAGCCGGTGTAAAATCCGGGTTCTTGTCGAGAATGCCGCGAAAAATCGCTTCGGCCTCGGGCAGGCGTTTCTGCGCCAGGCGTACCGAGCCCAGCACGTTCTGGATCACCGGATCGTTTGGGGCCTTTCCCGCCAGCCACTCGGCCAAATCCGAGGCCTTTGTAAGATCACCCTGCCGCAGCTCGCGCATTGGCAGCGCCGCATCCGACGCCTTCGCCAAAATGATCTTTTCGATCTCGGGAAGGTCGCCATAGGCGTCACCATAAATCATCAGCAAGCCCGCCGGGTCCCCGGGCCGGGCCACTTTCTCGGGCGAAGCCGCAGCCACTTGCTCATACAGCTGAAGCACTTGATCAGACTGGCCACTCGCGAGATACGCGCGGGCGAGGTCGGTGACCGCTGACTGATCTGCAGGATTGGCTTTGACAACAGGCTCCAGAAGTTTGATGGCGTTTGCAGGGTCCTTGCGACGCAGCGCTATATCGGCCCGCAGGCGGGCGACGCCAGGCAGGTCGGGCTGTTTGCCTTGGAATTTGGCAAGGTCGAGTTCGGCCATTTCGAATTGACCAAGCCGAAACTTCACAACCCCCTCGAGGTAATAGCCGATGGGCATATGGTAAAAAGCGGCGTAGGCCGTCGTGAGCAGGCGATCTGCCTCGGCTAGTTTGTCCTGACGCGCGAGAATAAGGGCAGCGAGAAAAACGACCTGCGAGTGATTGTTTTGCCTGAGCGCCAGACTGACCTCCCGCTGCGCTTCGGACAGCTTGTTCTCGCTGATTAGTGCCTCGACACGGCCAGCCATTGCCGGGAGGCTGGTGGGTTGCGCTTCCAGGACCTTGCTGAAAGCGGCGATGGCCCCGGCCGTATCGCCCTCGGCGCGGAGCAATTCTCCATTTATCCGCGTTATCCCTATTTCACCGGGAGCGATGGCGCGCGCCGCATCCAGCACTTCCCGCGCCTCGGGCAGTTTTCGCTGCAAGATCAAAAGGCGGGCAAGAGCGATATGCGCGCGCCAGGAACCGGGGTCGAGTCGAACCGCATCGCGCAGCAAGGGTTCCGCGCGATCGAACTCGAACGTGTAGAGGTAGCTTAGACCCAGGTTCATACGTACGACGGACTCGGCCGTAGCTTCACGTTGACCCGGCTCGACCTCTCGGAACAGCACGTCGTATTTATTCTGCAGGTACAAGGCCGTGGCGAGCAGCGCGTCCGCCTGATCATTTCGGGTGTCGCCGCTCTGCGCCGCGCGCGCTTGCGCCGCTGCGGCGGTCCAGTTTCCCTTGTCGAGGTAGACACGCCCGAGCTGTAGATGTGCTTCGGCGTTATTTGGATTGGCCTTCAGAGCCTTCCGCAACTCGGTTTCCCGGCGGGCGAGATCGACGGCGGTATCGGTTTTTTGCGCCGGCGGCGCGTCGGCCGCATGACCCGCCGCCAAGGCCGTCAGCATGAAGGCAGCGGTCGCCAGCGTCAGGAGGAAATTGTTGATTCAACTCAGGTCCAGCAAAAGCGTCTCCTGCAAAACATCTATGAGCTACTGTCCCGCAAGGACGTCATCGCATTGCCACCTCTTCCCCGCCTGCGTAGCGCGTCCACAGATCGCCGGGCGCGGCCGGATTGGATCATTGGATCTGACCGCCCTCCTTGCGCACGACAAGTCCTTCCTCCAGGAGCCGTTCCGCCAAGGCGATCCGCTCCTCATCCTCCAGATCGCCCGGGATCTCGCGGATGACGAAGGCGGGACGGTTCAAGGCAAATTCCAACGCCTCGCGGAACATGGACGGGAAGACGATGGCGCGCGCGCCGTAATTGATGCGAACGGAAGCGCCGCCGTTGTGCATCTGGTAGACGATGGCGCGGCGTGCGCCGACAACATCGTATATGCCGAGCGGTCTTGGCCGAAAGAAGTCAACGATCTGATCCGAAACGTCGAGCGGATACGTCCTCACCAGCTCGTCCTTGAATTGCGCGACCACCCCGCACAGAAATGCCTCGTCGGCCAGCTCGCGGAATGCCCCCCTTAGGCGCTTCACGATCGCATCATCGGGGGCTTGAACAAACCCCAGCGGCAGTCCGTGGCGCAAACGTTCGTCCTGTAGGGTCGCCGCCTTGACTGCCGCATAGAGGAGATCCTCCCAAAACACGCCAGTCACACCAAGTGTAATGTGAAGCGAGGGTTCGGGCCCGCATTCGGCCGCGTGGACGAAGCCGCGCGGTATGTAAATGAGGTCGCCCTGTTCGAGCACAAAAGAGTGAAGGTCTGCGCCAAGTTCGCGGCCCTCGTCACCCATTAATTCGCCCTTGGCGGGAAAAATCCGACGCTGCTGTTCAATGTTCCAGCTTTTGGATCCCACTGTTTGAAGTATGAAAACGTCGTGGTTGTCCCAGTGCGGTGAAAAGCCTTTCCCGTTTGGTGGCGTCAAGTAAAGGTTGGTCTGAAACCGATGGCCCAACTCCGCAGCCAGCACCCGGCAGAGCAGGCCCAGCTTCGGCTCCCGATGATGGAGCTGATCCAGGACGAGCGTGCCGCCGGCCCGCATGTCGCCGAGAATGGCCTCCAGACCCTCCGTCACCACGCCCTTGTATGACACGTTCTTGTTGGTCGCGGCGTTGGCGAGCTTGACGTAGTCGGGTGAGCGGGTGACGGCTTCTTCGAAATCTTCTAGGTCAAAGAGGCCGTCGTAATAATCGGGATCCTTCCGATGCACGACCAACGGCTGCTGCTCCCAATAACGCGATCGGAACTGTTCCTCGGCAACCGGCGCAACAAGGGAGGACAGCGAGAGCTTTTGCAGGAGACCGCATGCCATGAGGAAAGCCTTCTTTATGTCCCGGAGCGCGCTGACGGCAGGCACCCGCTCATATGGTCTGAAGCGAGGCTGAGTTTTGCATTGGCAAGCGCCGAACGGCTACTCAAAACGAACTCCCTTTCTCTATCCACGCTTCTTGCTTTCCGGGAAAGCGGCTCAGTACGCTGCCTTACTCCAGCCGGCAATGAACTCGTTCAGATTCAGCTCACGGATTCTTTCGATGAGGCGGCTCTTAACCTCCGCCTCCACCTCCTCGAACGCCGATGCCCCGTCGAGCCGCGTCAGCGGTGTCCTGAACAGCTCCTCGGAGAGGAACGACCGCAAGACTTCGTCAGCAGCATGCCAGCCGGTCGGCGGAAGGAAAAAGATGCCGAGATGAACGGACGTGCTCAATCCGCTCTCGCAATGGTGCCAGTTGCCGCCGGGCACGAACAACAGATCCCCGGGCACGAGCACCTCGTCGAAGAACGGCTCGGTTTCCGGCGGCGATTGTTTCGGCATACGCCGGACGGGATTTGACACGGGGGGACCAAAAATTTGCCAGCGCTTGGTCCCCTCGACCTGCAGGATGACGAGGTCCTCGGGATCGTAATGTACGTTGAACGCTCCGGCGCCTGTCCCCGACGTGACAACCGCGCCGACGAAGGAGCCCTCCAGCGTTCGCGATCTGATCTCGTCACAGACCGCAGCCAAAGCCGGCACGTGCTCGTCCAGATGAAGAACAACGACGCTGAAACCCTTCGTTAGAAAGGCCTCCAGCTTCGCCGCATCGACCTTGCCATCGGTCATCCACCGGCTCGCCGAGACGATGCCAGAGTCTTTCGTCACGCGGATATCATCGGGACGCTTGTTGGGGTAATTGCCCGCTTCAATCATGCGCCGCAGCGCCGGCCAGCCAAGCAGGGGCGCGTAGCGGTCGCCGTTTGCGCCGGGCCGGTAAGCCAGTTCGCGCCGCCGCAGCAATTCCAACAATTCGGGCTCCGCAAGCGGCGAAATCAAATCCGCGAGGGTTGCAGGCGCTTCGCTCATAAGAGCCGTCATTTCCAAAAATCCCTGAGGCCAAGCAATCCGCCGGTCCCGCAGAGGGCAAGTTCTTGCTCGTACCAAGTAAACGAGTAGGTTTAGCATGGGCAGTCGGAAAAGCCAACATAAAGCGAAGCCTGGGGAACGCAATCAGCGTCAACAGCTTGCTGCAGGGCGTGCCGGCCAGTACGTCCGCGTGCTCGGTCCAGCCGTGAATTCGTTTGTTTTCGGTTCGCCGAGTGTTCTAACTCAGCGGAATAGCGCAGCGGTGGTTGCGCACTGCGCTGTGGGTCTCCCCGTCCGGCATCGCGCCCTCATTGCGCCCCATCCGAACGGCCGAGCCATCAGTGGCAGGCCGTTTCATGCGGCAGGATGCTGTGCTGCTCAGCGGAGCGAGCCGGAGAGGGCCCTCTGCCGTGGTCGCGGCAGAGAACCCTTCCGCATGGAGATGTCCGGCGTTTATGATTCCGAACTAGCGGCCTATTAGCGCCATTCGGGTATTGGCACCCTACCCGTCGGGGACAATGAGCCGCGCATGGGACGCACTGGGCGGCTTCAGCCCGGCTTCATCCGCCAGCCGAAATCAGACGTGGTCGTCCTGCTGCGGCGTCCCGTTGTTTGGATTGAAATTGCTGCCGAGCGTAACGGCGTCGATGTCTTCGCGGTTATTGCCGAAGGTGAAGTCGTCGAGAATGTGGGCCATGGACGCCGAGTATGCGCTGATCTGTGCGAAAGCCTGCTTCGTCGACGCGTTCAACAGCATGGCGACCGCTGGGGCGGTGACTGCCACTTGGGCCGATTTCTTAACTAAATCACGTCGGGACGTGGCTTCGGTTACGCGGTCGTTAGCTTCATCAGACATGATCTTCTTTCCTCTCTCTCCCCGGGCACGAACCACCCGTTTCCAATCCGGTTGTACACGCGCCTAACCTCGTAGCAAGACCCGGGCCAAGCAGTGCAACGGCAAATTTTCCAATGCCTTAAAGCCCGTCAAGTGACGCTTTGTATCTAACGTGTAAAGTTTCTCGACGGCATCCCGCGCCGCGTTACCCGGCCCGGGGCCTGCGCATCCGACAGCAGTTCGATTTAAGCGCCGGTTCTCTCTAGCATGTCGCGAAATCCCGGCCCGCCGCGGAGCAGATCCTGCTCCGAGCACTTGGTCACACAGCTGTAAAGATTGTCGACATGGCAGAAACGGGTGGCCGTGCGCGGGATCACCAGTTAACCACAACGCGGCGAACCGGCGCAATCAGCTGGCCCGCGTTGGTGGCCGTAATTGACTGTGGTCGCCCGCAGCAAGGCGCTGTAAAGCGCCTCGCGCGCGGCTGATGACGATGTTCCAGTCCCCGGGAGTGGGCTGACGAAACTGGCGCAACGAAGGATACCAAGGACTGTCGTCCCGATTTTGCAGCCAGCGGAAGCAGGCGTCGAAACAGGTCAGCAGCCAAACCGGTTTGCCGAGCGCGCCGGCCAGATGCGCCACCGCCGTATCGACGCTGATTACGAGATCAAGGACTTCGACGAGAGCCGCCGTGTCGGCAAAATCATGGAGATCCCCGGTGAAGTCGTGAAGCTGCATGCCGCGTGGCGGGCGAGCCGCCTCGGCCGCCTTCGGACCTTTTTGCAACGAGATAAATTGCACCCCCGGTATTTCGCCAAGCAGCGCCAATTTGTCGAGAGTGATCGAACGGCGACGATCGGCGGCAATCTTGTTCAGATCGCCCGATCGTCCGCCAGCCCAGCACAGTCCAACCCGCAGGCCAGCAAAACCGGCAAGCCGCTCGCGCCAGTAAGCAACGTCCGCCGGGTCTGCCGTGAGATAGGGCGTTGCGGCCGGAATGGTCTGCAGCGTCGTGCCGACGGCATGCGGCAGGCTCATCAACGCGCACCACAGATCAAAGGAAGACGGCTGGCCGTCCTGGGTGATTATTTCACTTACGCCGGACAGCCGGGACAACAATCTCACCAGGGGCGGTTGAACCGCGAGGACGGTCCTGCTGGCGCCCGCGGCAATCTGCGGGACATAACGACAGAACTGCAGAGTGTCGCCGTGGCCCTGATCGGCGAGCAGTAGAATGACGCGATCGCCGATCGCCTCACCGTTCCAAGCCGGCACCGGAAAAAGCGGGCCCAGTCTGGCCATGCGTCCCGTCTGCCAGCGCCACTCAAATTCTGTCCAACCTTCCGCGAACTGCCCGGCCAACAGAAGCGCCTGGCCAAGGGCCGTACGCCATTCAGGAACCGCGGGTCGGAGGCGCAATGCCGCGCGATAGCTCGCCTGGGCTTCGCCAGCACGCCGGAGATGATAGAGTATCTTCCCGAGATGGTAATGAGCGACCGCATCCTCCGGGCGGAGACGCAACGCGGTGCGTACGCTTGCCTCAGCCTCCTCGAACCGCCCGAGATAATCGAGCACAGTTGCGAGCTCGTTGTGCGCGTTGGCAAAGTCCGGCTTCAGGCGCACTGCCTCGCGCAAGCTGGTCTCGGCCTCGTCCAGGCGGTCGAGATTTTTTAGTGCTCTGCCGCGATTTGTCAATATCTGCGCAATGCCGCCCCTGATCGCGATCGCACGATCATAGCATGCCAGCGCCTCCTCGTAACGCCCGCGTGCGGCCAACCCACGACCGAGATCGTTCCAATAGCTCGGGCGTCGGGACGCAAACGCATATCTGATGCTTTTCACGAGCACAGCGGGCAAGGAACGGGGCGCCCGCGCGTGCCGCAACACACGCTCAAGAAGCGCGCCGATGCCGCTCCCGGCCGCTGGTTCATTTCGTGGAAACGATAACGGGATCATCCGGCATTCCCCGGATCATCGCAGACAGCGCCGAAAACGGCCACTTCGGCTCGACCTGCCACTCCGGAAGGATCAAAAACCGACAGCGCGTGGATTTCGCCGTACACCCGATAAAAATACGGCAGCCGTCTGGCGTCGAGCGCGTCTGCCGCTCGCCCGAGTTGGACCTCGGAGGAATCTACTTCATCAGGCCAAGTAATGACAATCTCATTTGTGCCGTCTACGACAAACTTGCCTTCGATAACCATCTCCAGCGTTTGCCAGGTTGGATAGGCAGGCGCTTGCGCGATACGATCGCCATTCACGTCAATTCCGACCGCGCTATCACAGAGAGGTGAAATCGGTACGCGATAGGTGAACCTGAGCCCGATAGGCTGCCCCCCCTCGCCGATAAATACGAACTTTGATGTTTGCCAAAATGCTGACCCATAAATGCAATGTGAGCCGCGATTAGTCGGCAGCGACCGGCTCGTCCAAGCGCGTTCCGATGGACCCGGGATCGCAGAACTGTAGTAGAAGTCGGTCAACTCCTTAGGTCCGGTTTTTGGCGAATTTTCCTGAACGCGGAGGTCTGAAACTTGTTTCCCGATTTCGCAACCGATCGCGCTAAGAGATTTGACAACCGCTTCGCTGAGAACCAGGTCAAGACGTTGCTCTCCACCGCGCAGCAGGTAGCGCAGCGTGCCCATTTTATCGAGCTCGAAGAGTTCAAGTGCCGACTTGCAAGCCATGATCGGGACGCGCCGCGTCTGAAAATCTAAAACGCGCTGCATTATCTCCGCGCATTCGGGCCAGAACTGAAGCGCCCGGGAACACCAATAATGGACAAGCTCACCGCCCTGGTAAAAGTGCGCGTTGTGTACTGCCGCCAAAAAGCACGCCTTTCCTTCGACTATCGGGGAGGGAGAAAAGGATCTGCTTTGCAGGTTCCGAGGTGAAACCTCTTGACCGGTAAGCGATACCAGCACCTTGGACGCGACTGCGGCCATTGCCGAATTTATACCTTCCGCGGTCAGATGGCAGTAGTCCAGGAAAATTCGCCGATCAGGCACAGCGTTGTTGAGATATCGGCTCCATAGGTCCGGCAGATCGATGACGAAATTTTTCGGAGTGGAAGCGGTGTCGCGCAAAGCCTTCTGGACCGAGAAAGACACGCGCGGCGAAAACGAAAACGACAGATCCCACCCCTCGGCGTCGCGACACATCTCCAGGTATCGCCGGGCCCCGTGAAGATCACCGTTCGAGCGGCAGCATTCGGCGAGAATACGCAATGGCACGGAACTCGTGCCGCCGTCGAGTTCCACCATCTGCTTTGCTGAATTTTCAGCGAGGAGGAGATTACGTCCGTGCATAGCCCGGCTGGCATGCTCGCCTAACTCGAGCCAACGTTTATTGCGTTGCCCCGCGAGGAGGGGTGCGTTTGAAACCGGATCGCTCCAATCGCCCAAATTAAATTCGGGCACAACCCAAATAACCGATACGTTTCTGGCGGCCAGGAGAGTGTTTACTTCGGTTCTAAGTTGCCGGACAGCCTGTTCCGCTTGCCCGTCGAGAATGGATTTCATCCCTGGCACGCCCGCCTTTCGGAGGACGCTGTCGATGTACGGAATATCCGCATCTGTCACGTGCGGACGCCAATTGTTGCCGGCAAAAATTACTATCACATCGGGGCGCAACGCCAGGCATTGCCCAACCAGGACCTTGAGCTCCTGAAGGGTTTGATTGGATTTTGCCAGATCGACAACGTCGATCTTTCCGGCTCCCAGCTGTGATCTGAGCATCCCTTCCAATGCCGCCGCTGGATTGAAATGGGGATCGTACAGATAGCCCCTGGCGACTGATTCCCCGAGAAGAGCAACCCGCCATCTGCATTTTTTTTGTTCGATCCTCTCCTTATCCGCCCAATAGAACCACTCATCTCTGCGCTCCGGCAATCGAACGAACGGGGACTCTTTGGCCCCGCTTGGTCTTTTCCAGATCCCCACCTGCAATGTGTCGGCGCCCCCAACTTCGATGGAAACATATTCCGAGTAAGTCTGCGCGTTCAGGATTCCAGTAAGAAAAAGATTGCGAACAGCTTGGGTTTCATCAGACGATGCGGAAAATTGGGCTGCGCGAGTGGCGAAACCTCTCAGAAGCTCGTAATCGCGCTCGACCGTCTCGTTAAAAACCATTTGGTTAGGGAGGCGCGGGATTTCGCGCACTTCATACCCGAGGCGGTAAAAAACCCATTTCACAGATTTCTTCATCTTGCGCGCTGCGGCCAGCATCGCTCGGCGGCCATCGGCACGCGGATCGCCGAGAATTCTTTCGATAATCCTTCTCATAACGACGCGCGGTTACCCGGTTGCGGCTTCAATAAGACAGATCAGATCATGGTGTAGACAATATAGTCTTGCGCTTTGTGCGGCGCTGCGCGCGAAAAATTTTCCCAGCAGGCCGGGATACCATTTCTATCAAGCACGAAATCTTCGAGAACGAGGATATCGATATTAGAGCGGCCGAAAGTGGATATTGCGTCCATTATTGAGCAAACAATCGGCTCTCCGCGCAGATTGAACGACGTATTGAGCAAGATTGGACAGCCGGTACGCTGGTAAAAATGCGCGATCAGATCAGCGAAACGCTGGTTTGTCACCCGGTCTACGGTCTGAATGCGGGCCGAACCGTCGACATGCGTCACCGCCGGCAGCGGGATCGATGAAATCACCTGGCAGGTTTCCAGCATAAACGGCGAAGGGTGATCTATTGCAAAATGTTCACGAGCAGCGGATTCCAGAACGGCCGGCGCAAACGGACGAAAAGCCTCCCGCTGCTTAACTAGCGCATTGATCCTGTTCTGCATTTCCGGCCGTCGCGGATCGGCAAGAATCGATCTTGCTCCAAGAGAGCGAGGACCAAATTCCATGCGGCCGGACACCCAGGCCACGACCTGCCCTGCGACCAGCCTGTCCACCACGTCTCTAATCAATCCCGCCGGGTCTTCTCGGTAATCTCGAAATTCTACTCCGGAGGAATTGAGGATGTGCCAAACCTCATTGCTAGGATTGGACGGCCCCAGATAGGCGTGCTGCAGCCTTTCCTGAGACGGCCTCGCACCCGAATTCCTGACATGCGCAACGGCTGCCGCGCCGAGGCAGCCCCCGGCATCGCCGGCCGCCGGTTGCACAAACAGACGCTTGAACGGCCCCTCCTTCAGGCACCGGCTATTCGCCACGACATTGAGCGCCACTCCACCCGCCATGCACAGATTTTCGCTGGGAACGCAGCTATGGAGATAGCGGATCTTGGCCAGTAAAATCTCTTCCAGGACCAGCTGCGCGCTTCGCGCGACGTCCATGTGAAACTGGGTGATCTCCGATCCATAAGGCCGCGCCGGCTCTCCCAGCAATTCGCAAAGATCGTCGGAAAACATTCTGTCTTCCTGCAGGAACGAATAATATTTCAAATTCAGCCGATACTCTCCGCCCGGGCCGTCGTCGATGAGTTGTCGAATTTCCTTTGCGTACCTTGGCTGCCCGTAGGGGGCCAACCCCATTACTTTGTACTCGCCTTCATTGACCTCAAATCCTAAATAGCCGGTAACGGCGCTGTAAAACATGCCTAGGGAATCCGGGAAATCAACCTGGCCCAGCCGCTCAATCTCGGCGCCATTGCCCGAGTTGTAAGTTGTCGTTGGCCATTCACCGACGCCGTCAATCGTCAGGATAGCGGCTTCCGCAAATCCCGAAAAGAAATAGGCGCTCGCCGCATGGGACAAATGATGGTCGACAATCTCTATCGGCCCGTCATAGCCGGTGAGTAGACGTATTTCAGTTTCGGGTCGGGACCATAATGTCCGGCTGAGGATCGAGGCGCGCCGCTGTGGCGTCAGACCCGGGAGCATCCCCATCCATATCTGCCGGCTCAATTTCAGGCGGGGATCTTCATAAAAAGCGACGCACTCAATATCGGCTATCGTGAGACCGGCATGATTCAAGCAATATCTAAAGGCGGCTGCCGGGAACGCCTTATCGTTCTTTATTCGGGAAAATCGCTCCTCCTGAGCGGCTGCGACAATTCGACCGCGTTGCATCAAGGAGCAGGCAGAATCGTGGTAGCCAGCGGAAATGCCTATGATGTTCAAAACCGCCCTCGGAGACTTGACGGCCCGGAATCGGGATCGCTGCGGACCATGATCGCCGCGTCGAGGTCCCCGCGCAACGTTAAATCGCGCTGCGCGCGGGCAGGAGGCGCCGAAAGCTGCGGTTTTGCCGGTGCCCCGCCTGCATCAAATCGGCCTGCGGCGCGTGCCTAGCCCGGACTGGGTTCATTATTGGGCGAACACGCCTTCAAATTCCTTCAGGACAGGTGTAGAATTGATCGGGTCGTGAACCCTTAAGGGCCGCGCCGCCGAGCGGAGCTGTTTCGAGATGTCGGATTTCTCCAAGACCCGATACACCAACGTTTTCGCCACCCCGCTCGTAACGCATGTTTGGGAAGACGGGCCGCAGCTCAATGCGCTGTTGCGCGAGCGCATCCTGGCGCATGAGGCGGAGAGCCGCGGCGTTGCCAAGTCGAACTGCGGCGGCTGGCATTCCGAGACTGGGCAGCTCGAATTCTGCGGCGATGCCGGGCGGCGCCTTGTCGAACATATGTATGCGCTCGCCGATGAGGCCACGCGCCGCCTCGCCGCCGAGCAGCGCCAGAAAATCGGTGATTGCCGGTGGACCCTCTCCGCCTGGGTCAATGTCAACCGCAGCGGGAACTTTAACAAGATGCACGTGCATCCCGCATCGACCTGGTCGGGAACCTACTATGTCGATGCCGGCGACCCGGTCGATGCCGGCGGCGGCACGCCGCTTCATTTGTTCGATCCCTGCGCCGGCCGAAGCGCCAGCTTCCTGCCGCACATCGTTTCGGACAGCATTTACATCAATGCCAAGCCAGGGCTGATGGTTCTGTTTCCGAGCTATGTGCCGCACATGGTCTTCCCGCACGCCGGGACCGGCGCGCGCATCTCGATCGCGTTCAACCTGCGCAACGAGCCTTATCCCTGACGCGGCGAATGGCGACAGGAGCACCTGACAAGTCGTGCGGTCGGAGCGCTGCGAGCCGCCGGACAGCTCCTCGGCTTAAAAACGCCCAGCTCGTCCTCCATTCCCGTACAAGAGACCATCCACATGAAAGATTTCTGGAGCCGATCGAAAGACCTGCGCAAGCCCCGACTGAAGAGTATCTCGAAAAATTCGCCGCGTCCTATTTTGCGGACTATCCACATCGTCTGGGTGGGCGACGAAAATAAGCGCCCTGACAACTGCATCGAAACGTGGCGGCGAAATAACCCTGGCTGGATCGTACGCATCTGGGGTAACCGCGAGCTGACATCATTGGAATGGTACAATCACAAACATCTAAGTGAAATGCTGAATCGCCAAGCCTGGGATGGCGTAGCAGACATCATGCGATGGGAGATATTGGATAGACATGGCGGATTTGCGGCGGACGCGGACAGTATATGCGTTCGACCGCTTGAAGACTGGCTCTTCGAGCCACAAATCTTCGCCTGCTGGGAGAATGAGATCATCAACCCCGGCTTGATCGCTAATGGCTATGTTTATTCGCATCCTGGAAATCCGCTAATTCGTCGCATTATTGACGATATATACGACCTTCCCAACGTTAGCGAAGGATCGTCCGGGTTAACCGGCCCTCACCGCTTTACTCAGACTTTTCGCCGGGTGCGCTACACAGGATTGACAATTTATCCGAGCCATTACTTCCTTCCAACCTATCATAACGGCTTCAATTATACTGGTACCGGGCCCGTTTTCGCGGAACAATTTTGGGCTACGGCGCGTCAGCTTTATGATCATCTATCACAGATAGATCTAACGAATCGCTTAGATAAGCGTCTATACGAATTCCGGTCCGAAGAAAGTACTTTTTGATTACCCTCGTTAAGCTTGGCAAAACACAAGGGAGCTGGAAATCGAGCGTCACAGATTTCTTTGATCCACCCTATCGCGACATGGCGGGGCTAAGGGTTCGGCACAGTTCCACCGGTCGCTTATAGTCGCACCAGAGTAAGAGCCGGGTTAATTATTGATGCGACAGTGCTCACGGAGCTGGACGCATGCACCAGAACATCGCATTTAGATAATAGCAGGGCATCGACCAGAACATCTTCAGCGTCAGTAATCGACAGACGAGCCCAGTCGCGAAAGTGAATTTCCGCCGCATCAGATGTCGTGCGCTGCACATTGTCCCGAACGATCAACCTTGAGCCAAAGGCACGCTTGAGCTCGCAGACAGCTTCGGCATCATCCGTGGCAAGGAAGATGGCGTGGTCAGCGAGTGCTTCTTTCGTCAACAGCGATAATATCGCCTCGACTGCTCTTATGAACATCTCGAGCGACGGCACCTTCCCGTCGCTCTGCAGATCAGCAACCATTGCATTTCCGACGCGCCGGTGAATGCCGATACAATAGCGTCCCTCCAAAAATTGCAGACGAGTCTGGCATACTTGCTCAAGCACCTGCGCGTTGGTGATTTCGAGCCACTTCGTGACGGTGGAATGGTAGACGCGCCGATGCTTCTGCAGACGTCTTCCTGTCAGGTGATCTCTTCCAGTGCCCCATAACGCCAGATCGACACGCCAAGCCGCTTGGTGCGCGATTGCAGGCGGACGGGGCCCCAAGCTCCGAAACAGTCGAGCCCAGATGTCGTCCCCTAGCTGCCCATACCGAAACCCTATTTCAGTGCCTTTAAGCACCCAGTCCACATGGACACTCGCGTCAGGCCGCACGCGATGAACGACCTCGAGGACATGCAGCAGATTGGCGACAAGCCCTTCTTCCGAATAGCGGGCGATTACTATCGAGCGGGCAACTCCTAATTTTAGGCTTTCAACGAATGTCCGGCGCACTGCCGAGACCTTCAGCTTGAGGATCTCCCTACGGCGAAACGCCTGCCGGTGTCGGAGGCACCAGCCGCCCTTGGCGTTCTGGGTGTAGACCGCTCTGCGATAGACGGTCGGGGCAATCACCCACGCTCGTCCAGCATCGGACACGGCCCGGACCACTGCCCGAGGCGCCCATCGGACGAAAGCCAAAACGCCGATGATAGAATTCGAAGAGCTGCGCACCACAACCTTACGTTACTTCGAGGCCCGACCGGGATCAATGATGGCCCTGCAACGCAAGGGCGAGGAACCGCTTTGGGAAAAGACGACGAGACCTCATTATGGACCGAATTTCTTCAACGGGTTATACAGTGAGATGGAGTTTTGGTCTGTCGCGTTAAGATCCCTGCGTGAGGCGTGCTCGCAGCGTTAACAAAGCTTTTGGGCTACCCGGCCCGTAAGGCGACCGCCGATCGCCAGCGCTTCCTGTTCATCAAGGCATGGGGCTGCGGCTTCTGGTCTGACATGAACCACGTCTTCGGCTGCCTTCTGCTGGCCGAGATCACGGGCCGAATCCCAGTGACGCATTGGGGTAAACACAGCCTATACGGTGACGGAACCGATGCCGATGCGTTCCAGCTTTATTTCGAGCCGCTCTCGCCCGTTGGCGTCCCGGACGTCATCCAGGCCGCAAACAAAGGCGGCGTCTTCCGGCCAAGGCCGACCCAGACGCCGCGGCACGAACCGCAGTCGAACTGGAAACGTCTGCACTCGCAACTACCTGGCACCATTTACCTGGGACGCCCAGAAACTGTCATTGTCAGCGATTTTTACATCCATCTCCCGGACCTCGTCTCATCGGTCCCGCTCTCGCATGAGTGGTCCGGCAAAACCGCTGCCGAGCTATATCGCCTTCTGGCCGATAAATATCTGAGCGTAAGGCCGGAAATCATCGCGGAGATCAACGCGTTCGATTGCGCACATATGAGGGGCGCGGAGCCGATCATCGCGGTCCACTACCGAGGCACCGACAAGGTCTTGGAGACCGATTATATGCCGAGTCCCGAGACCTACTTCGATCTGATCGACCGAAACGCCGCCGGCTGGCGCATTTTCCTTCTGACCGATGAGGCCCGGTGCATCGAGGCTTTTCTCGAGCGTTACGGTTCGAGGGTGACCTTCACGAATGCCGTAAGGAGCAATTCGAATGTCCCGGTGCACCTCAGCCGCGCGGCCGATCGCGTGAGGTTGGGCACCGATGTCGTGAAGGACGTTTATCTGGCGCTGCGCTGTCAGAAGTTTATCGGCCTCGGAATGTCCAACCCGTCCTGCATCATCTCCGTGTTGAAGAACTGGCGCGAGGGCGACTGCATCCTTCTGGGCCCTTTCCTGCTGCGACGCAACTTGACGCGAGAATAATCTGCCCCTAATCGCGTATTGTCCGAAGCGATGGTTCTGCCCGGCCATCGGCCCGAGACCGCCAGGTGCCCACTCGTGCGACCACCGCATGGCCCATGTGGCTATGTTCAACTTAAGGATGTGGGGCGGGAGTGGCGGTGACGCGCCGGGCTACTGGTAACCCGGTTTGTTAGGGTTTTGGAGCGCGGCGCAAGACGCAAACTCACCGGTGGGGGCGACTACGGTCGTGCAGATCGGGCCGTCCCCCCTCGGGACTCTGCCGAAGCTTGGCCCAGTTCCTTCAAGCGACCGAAGAGCATTGTAGTACCGAGCATGATCAGCAACGAGATAAGGACCCACGTGACGAGGTGTTTTCCGGCAAACAGCATAACGGACATCTGAGAGGGGACGGCCAACCTCGCGGTAAAGAAGATCAACGCCATTAACCCATTGACCCAAAGTGCGACAACCATAACGCCGAGCGTCATTGCAGCAATTCGCCGCTCCCAATTTCTGCTCTGCGGAGTATGCTCCAAATAGCGAAGAAGAAGTGGGATGGAAAATAAGACGAAAACACAACGGTAGTCATAGTTCGCTGTCACAGCGAAGGCGAAGACAAAAATCGCAGTACCAGCGGCGAATCTCACGTACTCGGTGCAACATTCCGCAGTGTTTAATGGCTGATGGCCCGCCATCCGGTAGGCACAATGGCAGGAGACGAGGAGAACGAGCATGAAGGCGATCGCCCCGGCCCAAATTGACGACAACGACGTCAACGGCCACAGGTTAAGGCTGCGCAACGCATCAAATAGCAACCCGCTGCCGAATGCCGGCAACAGAACGTTTGGCCTCTCGAACAAGCGTAGCACGAGAGCGAGATTGTAGCGGTCCAGGACCGCCCAGGTCGCGACAGTGAGTGCGAACAGGCCGATGGTAGCGAAGATGCTGCGACGGCGCGCCGGAGTCCAAAAGACGGAGGCGGCTGCTACAGCCGGATACAATTTCAAGACGGTGAGAAGGAACAAAAGCGCCATCGCCAATGCTCGCGCGCTCCACTCGCTTCGGCACAATAGAAGTGTCATGGGGAGAAGAAGCGTGAAGATGAGAAGGTCAACGTTGCCGCGCTCGACGCCAAGCATTACTGCTGGAGAGCAGACCGCAGCGAGGCAAAGCGCAAATTGACCGACGGTTTTCGGGCGAAGCACCAGCGCAGCCGAAACAAGAAAACTTGTGGATATCGCTAACCCAATCCCCCAATAGTTTTCACGTGTCAGCCCCAGCCTGCCCAATTTCAGCCAGATCGAACCATATTCGTGAATAAGCCCCGATACATCGCAGGGGTTTTGACGGTACACGTTGAAACCAAGATCAGCGCAATCCGAGGCTGCCACCACCGCGTGCCAGTCGGAAAAATTGAGCGGCATCGCGCTGACGCCGAGAACCCACCAGAGACGGAAACAATAGACAGCGGCAAACCATGCGAGGCTCGCCGTGGCAAGCGCGAGAGTCCATGCAAATCCCCCGCGAAAACCTAGGGCCAACTCGCTCCGCGCTCTCCTCCAGGAATTAACCAATACCCCAGCCCGATTGCCTCGCGCGACAATGACAGCCAGCGGATGATAGTCCCGCGGCGGCAAGCCGCGGGCCTTACGCATGTACAAACACTTTGTCAATTCGGCCACAAAGGTAGAAATAGCCCTTCGCGCTTAAATACTGATCAATGGGGCTCGATCCGCTCAAGTAATCCTCAACCACAATGTAGGCCGGGGGACGGCTCCAGTCGATCCCACGGATGACGTCCAGTTCGAAACCTTGAACGTCGATGTTAAGCAGAAGGTTGTCATTTTGACTCGACATCTCGATATCGGATAGGCGGATGATTTCAACATCTGTGGATATGATCGAGTCGATATAGTTATCGATGTTCCGCACGTAATCTTCCCCGCGGAATCTATTGCGCTCGATCCAATATTTAACAAGGTTCGGATCGAAACTGCCTTGTCCATGGGCCCAGTCGTTGGGAGGCCCGTCTCCATTCATCTGGTCCGCGACACTGGGCTGAATGAAATACAACGGCGCACGACCGCAGGCCGCACCGCAAGCAACATTCAGAATCGTTATGTTTGGATAGTCTGCATAAAGGTCCCGCAGTTTCGTGTAATAAAAGGGGATAGGTTCAACAAGAACCGCCCGGGTGTCTTCGCTCGTACTGTGAACAAGGAAACGCCTGAGCGGGTCGCACATTATGCCGTCATTTGCTCCGACCTGAATGACGCGGGCTTGCTTCCCCGAACTGAAATATGCTTCGAAAAAATCTTTCAAAGAGCTTGATCGGGTGAGCCTCCGGGTGCCGATACATGCGGATACATGATCTCCCATATTCGATCCGCTTCTTGCACCTCTAACGAAGCGGCGTGCCTTTCTGCAAAAACCGGCTAATCTCGACGGAAGCTGAAATCGCCAAATCACCCCGCCTCACTGCGTCAGATAGGGTCTTGCAGCAAATCTGCCCCGCCTCGCTCCGAGCCGTGCCTTGTTGCAACACGACAATAGGCTTGGTTCGGCGCGATCTTCAAGCCCGGGTCCGTTTTCAGAATGACCTGGCGACAGAAGCGCGATAGATTGCACATCATGGCAATGCGGGCATTGATCACCGGCGTCACCGGACAGGACGGTTCGTACCTTACCGAGTTCCTGCTCGAGAAAGGCTACGAAGTGCACGGCCTGATGCGGCGAGCCAGCCTCTTCAACACCGATCGCATAGATCACCTTTACCATGATCCCCATCTGGCCGGCCCCCGGTTGACCTTGCATTACGGCGACCTCACCGACGGCACCGGATTGCGGCGCGTGCTCGAAATAGTAAACCCCGACGAAGTCTACAATCTCGGCGCCCAGAGCCACGTGAAGGTGTCCTTCGACATCCCTGAATATACCGCCGAGGTCGTCGCCGTCGGAACGCTGCGGCTGGTCGAGGCGGTGCGCGACCATGTGATGCATGGTGGCCGCCCGGTGCGTTATTATCAGGCGGGCTCGTCCGAGATGTTCGGGGCCGCCCCGCCGCCGCAAAGCGAAGGGACGCCGTTTTACCCGCGCAGTCCCTATGGCGTGAGCAAGGTGGCGGCGCACTGGTTTGCCGTGAACTACCGCGAAGCGCACGGCCTTTTTATCTGCAATGGTATTCTATTCAATCATGAGAGCCCTCGCCGCGGCGAGACTTTCGTCTCGCGAAAGATCACCCGCGCGGTCGGCCGGATCACTCAAGGTCTTCAGGATAAGCTCTATCTGGGAAATCTCGAAGCGAAGCGCGATTGGGGCTTTACCGGCGACTATGTTGAGGCGATGTGGCTGATGCTGCAGCAGCCCAACCCCGACGACTATGTCATAGCATCCGGGAAGGCGCATCGCGTGCGCGATCTGGTCGAGCTCGCCTTCGCGGCGGCTGATCTCGACTGGAAGCGCCATGTCGAGGTCGACCCCCGCTATTTCCGGCCAACCGAGGTCGATGCCTTGTGCGGCGATCCAACCAAGGCGGGCGACGTTCTCGGCTGGAAGCCGCGGGTCAGCTTCCCGGAATTGGTCAAGATGATGGTCGAGCACGACATCGAGCTCGCCCGCCGCGAGCGGACCGTCAACCAGGCCGGGTTTGCCGACCCCACCCGAGGCGCCGCGGTGGCGGGAAGGGACTAAGGGCATGACGCCGCCGACGCTCTTCCCGCTTAGCGGACGGCGCGTATTCGTCGCCGGCCATCGCGGCATGGTCGGTTCGGCGCTAATCCGGCGGCTGCGGCAGGAGGAATGCCAGATTTTGACTGTCGGCCGCGATACGGTCGATCTCCGCGATCAGCAGGCAGTCAACCGCTGGTTCGACGAGCATCGCCCGGAGGCGGTGCTGCTCGCCGCGGCGCGGGTGGGCGGCATTCATGCCAACAGCACGCATCCCGGCGATTTCCTCTACGACAATCTGGCAATCGCGACAAATGTCATCGAAGCGTCCCGGCGCACAGGCGTCGCAAAATTGGTGTTCCTCGGCTCCTCTTGCATTTACCCGCGCCTCGCGCCGCAGCCGATGCCGGAAAGCTGCTTACTGACGGGCCCGCTCGAGCCGACCAACGAATGGTATGCGATTGCTAAAATCGCCGGGCTCAAACTGTGCCAGGCTTACCGCCGCCAACATGGCTGCGATTTCGTGTCGGTCATGCCGACGAACCTTTATGGCCCCAACGACAATTTCGACCTGCTCTCAGGCCATGTCTTGCCGGCCCTGCTCGCCAAGATCGATGCGGCCGTCCGGGAAGGCCGGGATACGGTTGAGATCTGGGGCAGCGGCCGGCCCCGCCGTGAGTTTCTGCATGTCGATGACTTGGCCGACGCGGTGATTTTTTTGCTGAAATCCTGGTCGGACGAGGAGCCGATTAATATTGGAACCGGCACGGATGTCTCGATAGCCGAACTCGCCGAGCTCATCGCCGAAATCGTCGGCTTCAAGGGACGGTTCGTCTATGATGTCTCCAAGCCGGACGGAACTCCCCGCAAACTTCTCGACGTCGCTAAATTGACCGCGCTCGGCTGGCGCCCGCGCATCGGCCTCGAAGCGGGAATACGCCGAACATACGAGTGGTACCGGACCTCCCGCGTGCCGGAATTGGTCGCGTAGGTAGTTCCGCCAAGTCGGCGGTGTCATTGCGAAACGCGCCTTGCGGATGATGTTGCAAGCTGATCGGAAGCTGCTCCACCAGATGCGGAAAGAATGTGCTGTCGTTCCGGTGCCGGCTCTTCAGGGCCGAGCCCAGAACCCACCAAACACCGGCCAAGCCTTGATTAATCGGGCTGGTGTCCATGGTTCCGGGCTCGCGGGCAAAGCCGTCAATCTGGATCGAACCGGTCCCGGTAGTCGAGACGCAGGGCGAGGTCCTGATCTTCCTTCTTGAGGAAGCAATTGCCGACCACGAGGATGTCGAGCTCACTGCCCATGAAGCAGCGAAACGCGTCATCCGGTGTGCAGGCAATCGGCTCGCCGCGTACGTTGAAGCTGGTGTTGACAATCACCGGGCAGCCGGTGATGGCCTTAAACCGGCTGAGCAGCGCGTGGTAGCGAGGATTGGTTTCGCGATGCACAGTCTGAACCCGAGCGGAGTAATCGACGTGGGTGACCGCCGGAATGTCTGAGCGCGGCACGTTCAGCCGGTCGATCCCGAAGAGATTGCGCTCGGCTTCGGTCATCGCGCGGCGCCGGCTTTCGGCCACGTCGGCAACCATCAGCATGTATGGGCTGTCCGCATCCAATTCGAACCACCCGGGGAGGTCGTCGCGCAGCACCGATGGCGCGAAAGGGCGGAAGCTCTCGCGGTACTTGACCTTGAGGTTCAGCGTTCGCTGCATCTCCGGGCTGCGCGCATCGGCTATGATCGAGCGATTTCCGAGAGCTCGCGGACCGAACTCCATTCGACCCTGAAACCAACCGATCGCCTTCTCGTCGGCGAGCGCTGCCGCGGTGCGATCGATCACTTCGGTATCACCGAGATGCTCGAAACAAGCACCGACGGCCGTCAGTCGTTCACGAATCTCGTCATCCTCAAAGGCGGGGCCGAGATAGCTTCCCGACATGCCGTCGATCTCATTCGACAGCTGACGCGGGCGATCGAGCTCGAGGTGGTAGGCAGCGAGCGCCGCCCCCAGAGACCCACCCGCATCGCCGGCCGCGGGTTGTATCCAGACATTCTCGAAGCGATTGTCGCGCAGCACCTTGCCGTTGGCGACGCAATTGAGCGCCACGCCGCCGGCCAAGCAGAGGTTGCGCGCCCCGGTTTCGGCGGCCAGCGAACGGGTAAGCCGCAAAATCGCCTCTTCGGTCACGCTTTGGATTGAAGCTGCGAGATCCATGTGGATCTGCTCGAGCCGATCCTCCGGTTTTCGAGCCGGTACGCCGAACAGCCTGACAAACCCGTCATTGGTCATCTTCAGGCCGGTGCAGTAATCAAAATACGTCTGATTGAGCCGGAAACTGCCATCCTCCTTTAGATCGATCAGATGGTCGAGGATGGTTTTGGTGAAGCGCGGTTCGCCGTAGGGCGCCAGCCCCATCACCTTGTATTCGCCTGAATTGACCCGAAAGCCGGTAAAATACGTGAAGGCGGAATAGAGGAGCCCGAGCGAATGCGGGAAATGGATCTCCTTGAGCATGGCGATCCGATTTCCGTCGCCGAGCCCGGCCGAGGTCGTCGCCCATTCGCCGACCCCATCCATCGTCAGAATGACAGCGTCTTCGAAGGGCGATGGAAAAAAGGCCGAAGCTGCGTGACTGAGGTGGTGTTCCGAGAACAGAAGACGGCGGCTCCAATCGAATTCCGGCGCCGCTGCCCGCAATTTTTCAGCAAGCTGCTTCTTTTGAAAAAGTTTGTGTTTGAACCAGATCGGCATTGCCGTGCGAAAAGACGGGAACCCGTGAGGAGCAAAAGCCAGGTAGGTTGCGAGAAGTCGCTCAAATTTCAAAAACGGCTTGTCGTAAAATGCGACATGATCGATATCGGCAAGGCGGGTTCCGGCCTCTGCGAGGCAATAGGCGATCGCGTCGACCGGATACCGGCTGTCGTATTTTTGGCGGCTAAAGCGCTCCTGCTGGGCGGCGGCGACGATGCGGCCGTCTTCGATCAGCGCGGCCGCGCTGTCGTGGTAAAAGGCCGAGATGCCGAGGATACGCATCAAGTTCTCCGAGCCGTCAAGGGCGCTTGCGCCCAATCATTATAAACAATCCCCCGTCCCGGCCGCCGGTCAGGAGCATCTCCAGCACCGCCGAGAACGTCAAAAATCGAGCATCGGCTGCTCAGAGCTGGTTTGTCAGAACTGGTCGGTCATCGAGGTTGGATGCTGGCCGCCCGAGGGCCGGACAAGCCAATAGCTCGCCCGCCCCGGGTCTGGGCGCAGTTGCAATACGTTCTTACCCGCCCAGCGCAAAAGAATAGCAACCGGGGTCAAGACCGCAAAAAACAGGACGCCCATGACAACCGGAGTGACGATCCCGGAGAGCCGCACAGACAGCCATCGCCACGCTCGGTTGAACGGCCCCAGCAACGGAGCGGCAAAAACCGCAAGAAAAAGAAGCAGCGCCGCGGCTATCGACCACCACAGTGCGCTGAACCCGCCTTCCCATCCTGCGAATCCCGCAACTGCAGCGCAGACCGTCGCGGAGAGAAACCCGAACTCCCGATCGGACGAACCTGACCCAGGATCGCCGCGATGAAGGCGCTCATGCGAGCTGCCATCCGAATCGGTCAATTGCCGCCCTGCTGATTAAAATGCATAGTAAATTATAGCGGGAACTCGGGCCGGATCAAAAGCGAATTCGCGTGGTGTTCGCCGCCGTGGTCACCCTAACAGGGGGATACGGGATTCGTGCCAAATAGCGGTCAGTAACAGATCAACTCCCGCCCTTTGCCGCTTGTCCGGCGCTAACCTCGCTTGAGGGATCTGAGTACCCGAAGACCTTCACGCTGATACCGCCGTCGTTTCACCATCGACCTTCAACCACAATTCGGGGAATGCCGGTGAAACTAGAGTGTGCAGACCCATTCGGAAGATTGGCTCGGTAACAGCAGGCAGTCCTTCGCGATGCGACCAGCCGTGCGTTGAAGAGGCGCTCCAGATTAACCGGGCGTTTACTCCCCGGGTGCATATTGTTGGAAGATTAGGCAACCCTGATTCTTTAAGAGGCGCAGATGCTTCGGCGTTTTTCCAGCGATACACAGGGAACGATCGCAATCCTGACCGCCCTCTCATTTCTCGCGGTAATCGGTTGTTCCGGGCTTGCGCTGGAGTTCGGCTATGGCCTTCTGAAGCGGGTAGAGAGCCAGAGGATTGCCGACATCGCTGCTATTGGCGGCGCGCTGGTTTATAATTCAACCGGTTCGGCCACCACTACCAATTCCGCTATCGGCAACATTGTTGCTCTAAATGGACTGAGCAGCAGCGCGGCGACGTCCAGCGTCGGGAATTCGCCGAGTGGTGACGGCAATCAGGCCGTGCAAGTCACCGTCACGACCAGCGACCCGCTGTTGCTGGCCAAGGCTGTGACGACCAGCGGCACCTTGTCGGTGAGCGCGACTGCCTATGCGGAGATCAAGTCGGATGCCCCAGGTTGCGTCATTGCGCTCAGCGGCAGTGGGACGGGAGTGAGCCTGACCGGTGGAGCCACATTATCGGCCAGCGGTTGCGCCGTGGCGTCGAATACCACAGTAACTGCCCACGCTTGCACCAACACGATCACGACACCGGTCGTCGACTATAATACCACAGCGCCAACCCCGAGCTGCGCTCTTGTCCCGCCGTCGGGGACGTCGTCGGTTCGGCAAAGCAAAGCTTCCACGGCCGATCCTCTCGCGGGCAACTCGGAGGTCACCGGGGCGACCAGCCGGATCAGCTCCGTGTCGAGCATCACCTCGCCAACTGTACCTTCCGGCGGAAATAGTGTAACATTTAAATCGAGCGCGATCACTGGCTCGCTGCCCGCGGGTTGTACCACCCTCTCGACGAAATCTCCTTGGGCCGTAACCTGTGGCAGTGCCAATTTCGGCGCGATATCAATTAGCGGCGGAGCAGTACTCACTCTTACAACTACCTCCTCCAGTGCCGTCTTGAACGTATCGGGAGGAATCACGATGGGAGGGGGCACGACCGCGACTTTCGGAGCTGGCACATATAACGTCGGCACTACATCCTGCAGCGGGACAAGCGGTTACAGCATCTGCAATACCGGGACAAGCCTGACATTCAACGGCCCGAGCACCTTTGTTCTCACAGGCGGCATATACAATGGCGGCGGTGCCACTCTGGCCCTAGGAAGCGGCAGTACCAATAGCTACAACATCGGCAAGGCCAGCGACGGGAATTCGATTACCGTCGGCACCAGCAAAATCATGACGTTGGCCGATGCGAGCGGCACCGGCGATATCTTTCAGGCTGCCGGAAACATTACTAGCGGCGGCGGAAGCTGCCTGGTAATCCCAGCCGCCGCCGAACACGACATTAACGGTAGCATTAACGCCGCCGGCGGCATCGTTCTCGGCTCGGGGATCTACACCGTGAACGGCTACGTCGCGCTCGGGAATAGCGGCGGTGGCAATGTCAGCAACTGCCCGACGAGCGGCACGACAACCGGACTGACCGGCCTCGAGGTGACCCTCGTCATCTCGGGCACGACCACGGTATCTTGCGGCACCTTGGCATCGGCTTTTTGCCTCGGCGCCGGTTTCAGCACCATTAACCTGACAGCGCCGACCTCATCGTCGACCTTGGGCAGCAGCACTGCGGGGCTCGCAGTTATCGGCCCGCAGTCGTCGAGCAACACGGCGGCGGCATCGTTCACTACCGGTGCGACGAACACGCGGCTTTCCGGCGCTTTCTACTTTCCCAACGGTGCCGTGAGCATGAGCGGTGCCGCAACCCTTCATGATACGGTGGACACGGGTGCATGCCTGATGCTGGTCGCTTCACAGGTTACATTGGCCAACGGTAGCGCCGCGGGTAGCACCTGCGCCGGGCTCGGCGGTACAGGAGGCGGGACAACTGTCGCATTGGTTCAATGAGGCACTCCGATGACTTTGTGCCGGCTTCTGAAGCCTGTTCTACGGGTCATATCACGAGGGGAAAATACCGGCGTCGCGGCTCTCGAATTTGCCATCTATGCAACGTTGTTCCTCACCGTTTTCGCCGTGACGGCCGACCTTGCCCTATCAATGTATTACCAATTCCAGATGGATTCGGCTGTTGCCGCAGGCGCCGAATATGCGGCACTGAATGCTGCGAGCGTCAATTCCACCAGCGGAGCCGGCCTCGCATCGTCGATATCCAATGTTGTTGCAAATGCCAACGGCTCGGCGTGGGAAGACGGCACAATCGTTATAAATAACGGGCCGGCGGTGACAGTGACCGGGGGCTCTCCTGTCGCGAGCGGCACCGCCTCGAATGCGGATAATTGCTATTGTCCAACTGGCACTCCTCCGAATTGGAGCTGGGGTGGTTCCGTCACCTGTGGTAGCGCCTGCACTGGCAGCACCATAGCTGGGAAGTTCGTTACGATCGCCGCGAGCCGGAGCTTCACGGCGCTTTTTCCGCAATTGGGCTTCACCCAAAATGGGACGATTACCCGCAGCGCGCTCGTGCAGACGCAATGAAGTTTTTGTCACAGCGGAAACCTGGCTGGGATACCAGAGGCACGACGGCGATCGAGTTTGCATTGGTGGCGCCGGTATTTCTGATGCTCCTCTTCGGCGCCATCGAGTACAGCCGCTTATTCTGGAACTTGAACGCTTTACAGCAGGTCGCCTTCGATGGCGCGCGGTGTATGGCGATACCACAGAGCGCGTGCGCTGTCGGCGGCAGCTACAACTCGACCAGCACGACGGCTCACATTACGCAGACCGGGAATCAGTGGGGATTATCGCTTCAGAGCATAAATTTGTCACAGAACGTCAGTTGTGGCGGCACTACGGGTTTCTCTCAGGTACAGGTTAGCAGTAATTTTATTACTCCCGTGCCGCAGATTGTCCTGCTCGCCGCGGGAGGAACAACCCTGCAGGCGACGGCCTGCTACCCCAACAACTCCTAACAAAAATGCGACGACAACGCACGCCGGCGGCGTGAGACTCACCCGCCGGGCGAACCGATCGGCCGTTATGCCGACAGACAAGCCGTCCGTGCGAATTTGTTCGACACACCTCCTTGATATTCGTCAATATATGAGGAGAGGGTGGAAGTAGGGCGATGCGCAAGTTCTTTGGCCCGGCTGGTTCCGTCAGCCGGCTCGCTGTCAAGAGCCAAGCTCTTGAGAATAATATGCTGGGTGATCCGTCGGCGCGGGTCGTCGATGTGTACGTCCCGGCTGGCCATGACGGACAAGGATTGCCGCTGCTGGTGGACCTCGTCGGTTTCACGGGCAGCGGGCTCTCCCACACGAATTGGGTCGGCTTCCGCGAGAACCTGCCGGAACGGCTCGACCGGCTGATCGGGGAAGAGCGCATGCCGCCGGTCGTCGTCGCCTTTCCCGATTGCTTCACGCGGCTCGGCGGCAACCAATACATCAACTCAGCTTCGATGGGGGCTTGGGAGGACTTCCTGCTGCATGAAATGCTGCCGGCGATCGAGCAGCGCCTCGGATGTGGCGGCGCCGGGCGCCGCGGCGTGTTCGGCAAGAGCTCCGGCGGGTATGGCGCGATCACCCACGCGCTGCGCCATTCCGACATCTGGTCGGCGGCGGCCTGTCATTCCGGCGATATGGGTTTCGAGCTGTGCTATCTGCCGGACATGCCGGCGGTGCTGCGTGCGCTCGCCGGCGCCGAGAACTCCATCGAGAAATGGTGGCGGCAGCTCGAAGCCGCGCAAAAGCATCCGGAGGGTTCCTTCAAGGTGGTTAACGCGCTGGCGATGGCGGCCAGCTACGACCCGGATCCGACGCAGTTCCTCGGGATCCGGCTGCCGGTCACGTTTGAGACCTGCGAGGTTATCGAGGAACGCTGGGCGAACTGGTTGCGGCACGACCCTGTCGTTGCGCTCGAAACCTGGGCGAACGATCTCCGCCGGCTGAAGGCTTTCTATATCGACTGCGGCGACAAGGATCAGTTCAATCTGCTCTATGGCGCCCGCCGGTTCGTGCGGCGGCTGAACGAGCTCGGCGTTCCGCACCGGTACGAGGAGTTCCCCGATAATCATAGCGGTGTCGATTACCGGATGGACGAGAGCCTTCCCTTCCTCGCCCGGGCGCTGTCAGGCTGATGTATAAGGTCAGCAGGGAGCCGGCGCGGGGAAGCCGGCCTCGGCGGCCATAGCGCCAAAAAACTGTTGGAAATAACCACCACCCCATCTAAGGTGCCGGGGCGAAAGAGCTGGCGCTGTACAGAAAAGCGGCACAACGCGTCCGGCTAATGAACGTGTTCCGATACGTTCTCTTGGGATAAGTACCCAACATCACCGTCCCCGACTTAACGTCCTCAACTTCACGTCCCCGACTTAACATCAATGTGCAAGGTACCATGAGAACAGGACAAACCGGCCGACCGTATGGTCGTAATTACGGGAACAATGCCAACCGTAATCGGCAACAGATACCGCCGCGAGGTCAGAATCTCGATAGTAACGGTCCGAACGTCAAAATCCGAGGCACTCCTCATCAGATCTTCGAACGATACATTGCACTCGCGCGAGAGGCGTCTACGAGCGGCGATCGAAGTCGCCGCAGAAAACCTTTACCAGCATGCCGAGCATTATTTTCGGGTCATAAACGCTGCCAACGAAGGTCAGCAGCAGCGTGGCATGCGCCCCGCCGCGCCGGCCGACCTCCAAACGGAGATGCCGGCGGAGGACAGATCCGACACGGTTGGTTCGCCGCCCGCCTCACCCAGCGATCGGCAATCTTATTCCTCCTGACGTTACTCTCGCGGCGCCGAACAGCCGCCTTAAGACCCTAATTTCGCCCCGCATCATCCGATCAGTGCAAAGCGCCCGCCGCGTTTCTCGGCCGCTGCGGTCGGCCGGACTGAGACTATTTGCGATCAATCTTTGTCAGGAAGTAGGGTGCTCTCAATGCCTGCTGTCCCGCGTCTGTTGGCCGTCGCGACCGGGGTTCCTCCATATCCGCTCGACCAGAACGACGTGGTCGAACGCGTCAAGCTGTTGTTCGGGCGCTCGCCGGACCTCGATCGCATGCTGCCGTTGTTTCTGAACACGGGAATAGAGAGACGATACTCCTGTGTGCCGCTCGAATGGTACGATCGGGCGCATGGCTGGCCCGAACGCAACCGCATTTATCTCGCCTCCGCGCTCGATCTGCTCGAGGCGGCGACCAAGCAAGCGCTCTGTTCGGCGGGCCGGCATAAGGACGACATCGACAGCATCGTCGTCGTTTCGACCACGGGCATCGCGACGCCGAGCCTCGATGCGCTGCTGATCGAACGGATGGGGCTGCGCAGGACCGTGCAGCGGTTGCCGATCTTTGGGCTCGGTTGCGCCGGCGGCGTCCTCGGGCTGGCCCGCGCCGCCAGCCAGGCCGCCGTCGCCCCCGGCAAGACGGTGCTCTTCCTGGTCGTCGAATTGTGCGCGCTGTCTTTCCGGCGCGACGATCTGGCGAAGAGCAACATTGTCGCGACGGCCCTGTTCGGCGACGGCGCTGCGGCCGCGCTGCTGTCGACCGAAGGGGAGGGCCCGGCCTTGGTCGCTGCGGGCGAGCACACCTGGCCGGGCAGTCTGGAGGTGATGGGCTGGGAGGTCGCCGATGACGGCCTCAAAGCGATCTTTTCCCGCGATATTCCGAAGCTGGTCACGACGCGGCTGCAAGACGCCGCATCGGAGTTCCTCGCCTGTCATGGACTTGCCATCGATAAAATTGATCGTTTCGTCTGTCACCCGGGCGGCGCCAAGGTGATCGCGGCGCTCGAGCACGCCTATGGCCTCGGACAAGGCGCGCTGGTCGAAGCTCGGGCGGTGTTGCGCGACTATGGCAACATGTCGGCCGCGAGCGTGATATTTGTGCTCGAACGGATGCTCGCCAAGGCGCGCTCTACCGGGGCACGGTGGGAGCGCGCGCTGATGAATGCCCTCGGGCCCGGGTTCACGGCAGGCTTTCTCGTCATCGACAACCGGTGACCCCGCTCTACTGGACACTTGGTCTGGTCGCATTGCAGCGGCTCATCGAGCTTGTGCATGCGCGCAGTAATACCGCCCGGCTGCGCCGGCTGGGCGCGGCGGAGGCAGATGCCGCAGGTTACCCGCTCTTTGTGCTGTTGCATGCCGGCTGGCTTATCAGCCTCGCCTTATCGGTGCCCGCCGCAACCCCGCCCAACTGGCTGCTGATCGGGCTGTTCGCGTTGCTCCAGCTGGGCCGGATCTGGGTAATCGTGAGCTTGGGCGGTTACTGGACGACGCGCATCATCACATTGCCCGACGCACCCCTCGTGCAAACCGGCCCTTTTCGGTATTTACGGCACCCGAATTATCTGGTGGTCGCAGCTGAGATCGCCTTGCTGCCCCTCGCTTTTGGCGCCGTCGCGGTCGCGGCGACATTCTCCGCGCTCAATCTGGCGCTGCTCGCTCGACGCATTCGCATCGAGGAGCGCGTTCTGGCCCCACGCCGCGCGGTGTAAGACCCGGACGCCAAGATCCTAATATGGCTTTGCTCCTGAGACCGGAAGGCACCGCCGGGGCCAAGAGGTGGGTCGGGTTTACCGCGATGAGCATCGGCATGTTCATGGCGATCCTCGACATCCAGATCGTCGCAAGCTCGCTGCCCGCCATCCAAGCCGGGCTCGGCATTGCGCTGGATCAATTGAGCTGGGTGCAGACCGCGTATCTGATCGCCGAAATCGTCGCGATCCCGCTGACCGGCTGGCTGACCCGCGTCATGTCGACGCGCGGCGCCTTTCTCGCCTGCATTTGCGGCTTCACCGCCGCGAGCCTCGCCTGCGCCGCGTCGAACAGCTTCTGGTCGCTTATCCCGGCTCGGGTGTTGCAGGGTTTCTGCGGCGGCGCTTTGATCCCGTTCGTTTTCTCGGCGATCTTTCTGATGTTCGAGGGGCCGGGGCGCAGCCGGGCGACCCTCGTCGCAGGCTTGTTGGCAATGCTCGCGCCAACTCTCGGGCCGGCCGTCGGCGGCTTCATCACCGATCGCTATTCGTGGCATTGGCTGTTCCTGATCAACGTGCCGCCGGGGGTCATTATGGCACTGTTGGTCGCCTGGGCCGTCGACATCGATCGCCCCGACTGGCGCCGCTTCGGCTCTGTCGATCTACTGGCGCTGCCGCTGCTTGCAGTCTTCCTCGGCAGTTTGCAACTCGTTCTCAAGGAGGCCCCGCAGCGCGGCTGGGTCAGCCCCGAAATGCTGCTGCTGGCGGGTATATGTGTGGTCTGCGGCGGCGGTGTGATCTGGCGCAGTTTGCGTCATCGGGCGCCGCTGATCGACCTATCCGCATTCCGTGACCGCAGTTTTGTGGTCGGGTGCTGCTTCAGCTTTGTTCTCGGCATCGGCCTCTACGGGGCAACTTACCTATTGCCGGTGTATCTCGGATTGATCCGCGATTACGATGCACTGGCAATCGGCGAGATCATGATGGTGACCGGTGCCGCTCAGCTGGTAATGGCGCCGGCCGCTACGTTCCTCGAACGACGCGTCGATGCCCGCCTGCTGATCGCCGCGGGTTATGCGCTGCTCGCGGTCGGCCTGGTCGGCAACGGCTTCATGACCTTCGAGACGGATTTCTGGGGATTGTTCTGGCAGCAGCTCGTCCGCGGCGGCGCGATCATGCTTTGCCTGTTGCCGAGCACTGCCCTCGCATTGAACGGCTTCGATCCCGCTGATGTCCCGAATGCAAGCGGCCTGTTCAACCTGATGCGCAATCTCGGCGGGGCGATCGGCCTGGCGCTGATCGACACCGTGCTCGAACAGCGCACGCCCACCCATATCGCGTCAATCGTCGCACGTCTGCAGGCGGGCGATGCGTCGGCGGCCCATCTGGTCGGCCTTCCGACCGAGCGTTTCACCGGCGTGCCGATCGGCAAGGTCGACGAGGCGACGCGCGCCCTGGTGGCGCCCTTGGTCGAGCGCGCCGGGCTCGTCGCCGGCTTCAACGACGCTTGGCTGCTGATCGGCGTGCTGATGGCCGTTTCGCTGCTGGTATTGCTGGTTCGCGCACCGTCGCGATCAGGGAGTTCAGCTTAAGATTCACCACTGAGGCGGTGAGGCAGCGAAATAGAGTTTTACGTCTATACGGGATATGCATTCAGTTGGCACCGGCATGAATTAAGCCGCCCCGGCTCCGGATGCATTGTCGGCATGCCTGCGGGACAGCGACCCGCACCCCCCTTGAAGGCCCGCAGCGCTCTCCATATAGTTCGGCCCTCATGCAGGGAGTTGCCCGCAACACTGTCTTCCCGCACCGTCATTTGCTCGGCATCGAGGGCTTGTCGCCGGAGGACATCAACCACGTCCTCGACCTGGCCGACAGCTATGTCGAGCTGAACCGGCAGGCCGAAAAGAAGCGCACGCTGTTGCGCGGGCGCACGATCATCAACTGCTTCTTCGAAAATTCGACGCGCACGCGCACCTCGTTCGAGGTCGCCGGCAAGCGGCTCGGCGGCGACGTGATCAACATGTCGGTCGCGGCGAGCTCGATGCACAAGGGCGAGACCCTGATCGACACGGCGATGACGTTGAACGCGATGCACCCCGATGTGCTGGTCGTGCGCCATCCCGAATTCGGGCGCGGTGCAATTGCTCTCCGAGAAATTGGACTGCGCCGTCATCAATGCCGGCGACGGCAGCCACGAGCATCCGACCCAGGCATTGCTCGACGCGCTGACGATCCGCCGTCGCAAGGGCCGGCTCGGCGGGCTCACCGTCGCGATCTGCGGCGACGTCCTGCACAGCCGCGTCGCCCGCTCGAACATCGCATTGCTGAATACGATGGGAGCGCGGGTGCGGGTCGTCGCGCCGCGCACGCTGCTGCCGGCCGAGATCGAGCGGCTCGGCGTCGAGGTCTTTCACGACATGGCCGAGGGGCTGGCCGAGGTCGATATCGTGATGATGCTGCGATTGCAGAGCGAGCGCATGCACGGCTCGTTCGTGCCCTCGACCCGCGAATATTTTCACTTCTTCGGGCTCGATTACGACAAATTGCGCGCGGCCAAGTCCGACGCGCTGATCATGCATCCGGGGCCGATGAACCGCGGCGTCGAGATCGGCAGCGAGGTTGCCGACGACATCGACCGCAGCCTGATCCGTCAGCAAGTCGAGATGGGAGTCGCGGTCCGCATGGCCTGCCTCGAAATCTTGACCCGCGACCTCGGCAATGGGCCCCCACCCTTCCCTCTCCCCGCAAGCGGGGAGGGTTAGGGAGGGGGCATGAAGCGCCTCCTGTTCCGCAGCGCTCGGTTGCTCGACCCGGAAAGCGGGCTCGACGAATGCGGCGATCTGCTGATCGAAGGTGACCGCATCGCCGCGGTCGGCGGCGATCTCTCGGCGCCTGGCCGCGATGCCGAGATCGGGCAAGCCGACGGGCTGTGCCTCGCGCCGGGGTTCGTCGACATGCGCGTGCAATTGCGCGAGCCCGGCGCCGAGCACATGGAGTCCATCGAGAGCGGCGGGCGGGCCGCCGCCGCCGGCGGCGTCACGACGATGGTCGCGCTGCCGAACACCGACCCGCCGGTCGACGATGTCTCGGTCGTCGAGTTCGTCGCGCGCCGGGCACGCGAGGTCAAGCTCGCCAAGGTTCACACCTACGCCGCAGCTACCAAGGCGCTCGCGGGGCGCGACCTGACCGAAATGGGCCTGCTCTCGGCAAACGGCGCCGTCGGCTTTACCGACGGGGTGCAAGGCGGTGGCCGACGCGCTCGTCATGCGCCGGGTGCTCGCCTATGCCCGGACCTTCGATCTTCTCGTGTTGCAGCATCCCGAAGAGCCGAGCCTCGCCGGCGCCGGCGAAGTCACCGAAGGCGAGACCGCGACGCGGCTGGGGCTCCCGGCGATCACGCCGATGGCCGAAGTCATCATGATCGAGCGCGATCTGAGGCTCGTCGAAATCACCGGCGCGCGTTATCACGCCGCCCATCTGTCGACGGCCGCCGGGGTCGAGGCGGTGCGCCGGGCCAAGGCGCAAGGGCTGCCGGTCACCTGCGATACCGCCCCGCCCTATTTCACGCTAAACGAGACGGCGATCGGCGATTACCGGACATTCGCCAAGCTGTCGCCGCCATTGCGCAGCGAATGGGACCGGCGGGCGGTCGTCGAAGGCTTGCGCGACGGCACGATCGACGCGATCGCCAGCGATCATGCGCCCTGGGACCAGGATTCAAAGCGCCTGCCCTTCAGCTCGGCGGCTTACGGGATTGTCGGGCTCGAAACGTTGCTGCCGCTCTCGCTCGAGCTTTACCACAACGGCCATCTCGGTCTCCTCGAGCTGATCCGGCGCCTGACCACGAACCCGGCCCGCATTCTGCGCCTGCCGGTCGGCCGGCTGGCGCCCGGCGCCCCGGCCGATCTGGTTCTTTTCGACCCGCATCTGTCTTGGCGCATCTCGACCGATGACTTTCGCTCGAAAACCAAAAATGCGCCGTTCGACGGTCGCCCGGTGCAGGGCCGGGTGCGGCGCACGATCGTCGACGGCCGCACGATCTTTCGGGCAGAGGACTGAATGTCATTGGTTTTTCTTCGTCCGCGAAACCCCCACCTTAACCCTCCCCCGCTTGCGGGGGAGGGAATGGGAGGGGGCCAGCGCGAAGCGTGGGGAGGGTGAGGGCATCACCTTCGCGGCCGCCATACTCGGCTACCTCCTCGGCTCGATCCCGTTCGGGCTGTTGCTGACCCGGCTTCGCCGGGCGTGGCGATATCCGGCAGATCGGCTCGGGCAATATCGGCGCCACGAATGTCCTGCGTACCGGCAGCCGGGCGCTCGCGGCGCTGACATTGCTCCTCGATCTGGCGAAGGGTGTGGCCGCGGTGTTGATCGCCCAACGCTGGGGGCATATCGAAGCGCTGGCCGCGGCGGGGTGTGCGATCCTCGGCCATATGTTCCCGGTCTGGCTCGGCTTTCGCGGCGGCAAGGGCGCCGCGACCGCTCTCGGCGTCCTGATCCCGCTCGCCTGGCCGGTGGCGCTTGTCACGGCGGTCCTGTGGCTGGCCACCGCTTCTCCTGTTCCATTATTCCTCGCTTGCCGCGCTGGTCGCCGCTGTCGCCGGCGCCGCGCTCGCCGGGATCTTGACCGACAAGGCGACGGCGCTGCTGATCGCCGGCATCGCATTGTTAATCATCGCGCGGCACCATGCGAACATCCGCCGGCTGCTGGCCGGCACGGAGAGCCGGATATCTCTCGGTAGAAGCTGAGGCAAGGCACTGGCCGCACGCGAACTCGATCCGCAGGAGCGCCTCGACTGGCTGCGGCTGTGCCGCACCGAGACCATCGGCCCGGTGAGCTTTTACGCGCTGTTGCGCCGCTTCGGCTCGGCCCGCGCGGCGCTGGAGATGGTCCCGCAGCTCGCGCGGCGCGGCGAGCGCTCCAAGACCGTCACCCCGGTCACGCGCACGGAGGCCGAAGCCGAGTTCGCCGCACTGCACCGTCTCGGGGCGCGGCTCGTCTGCTGGGGCGAGCCAGCCTATCCGGGCGGGCTTGCGGCAATCGAGGACGCGCCGCCGATCTTGACCGTGCTCGGGCGGCCGGAGTTGCTGGGCGGCCCGATCGTGGCGGTGGTCGGGGCGCGCAACGCCTCGGCTAACGGCCGGCGCTTCTGCCGCGATCTCGCCGCCGCGCTCGGGCAGGGCGGGATCGTCGTTGTGTCGGGCCTGGCCCGCGGCATCGACGCCGCAGCGCATCTGGGCGCGCTCGAGACCGGCAGCGTTGCCGTTGTCGCCGGCGGGGTCGATGTCGTCTATCCCGAAGAAAATCGCGGGCTGCACGAGGCATTGGCGCGCGAGGGCGCGATCGTCGCCGAATTGCCGCTCGGTACCGAGCCGCAGGCAAGGCATTTCCCGCGCCGCAACCGGATCATTTCAGGGATGGCTCTCGGCGTGATCGTGGTCGAGGCCGCGGCGCGCTCCGGTTCGCTGATCACCGCCCGATTCGCACTCGAACAGGGCCGCGACGTCTTCGCAGTGCCCGGATCGCCGCTCGATCCGCGCTGCCGCGGCTCCAACGATCTGCTGCGGCACGGCGCGATCCTAACGGAGGGTGCCGAGGATGTGCTGTCGCAGCTCGGGCCGCAGCTGAAACACCCGGCCGCCCCGCCGCCCGCGCGTCCGTCGCATGCATCGCCAGCCGTGATGGATTGGCCATCAGCCGGCACGCAGGCCCCGGCAGCGGATGACGCCGCGCTCGAACTGATCATCGAGAGACTGGGGCCGACCCCGGTCGCGGTTGACGAACTGGTGCGCCAATGCCACTTGTCAGCCGCCGCGGTGGCCACCCTCCTTCTCGAGCTGGAACTCGCCGGCCGGGTCGAACGCCATCCCGGCAATCTCGTTTCCTTGCTGACCGCTGATGCTTTATTGATGAGAAGTCGTCGTCGTCGAATTGCCTGCAAAGGCGAAGACCATCAACAAGTATCTCGGCAGCGACTACAAGGTCGTGGCCAGCTACGGTCATGTCCGCGATCTCCCGGCAAAGGATGGCTCGGTTCTGCCCGATGCGGATTTTGCGATGTCGTGGGAGGTCGACGGCAAGTCCGAAAAGCACCTGAAGGCGATCCTCGAAGCGGTGCGCGGCGCCGACCGCCTGTTTCTCGCAACCGACCCCGACCGCGAAGGCGAGGCCATTTCGTGGCATGTAAGTGAGGTGCTCAATTCGCGCCGCGGGCTGAAGCACCTCGATATCAAGCGCGTCGTCTTCAATGAGGTGACCAAGAACGCGGTGCTCGACGCGTTTACCCGTCCTCGCGAGATCGACCGTGAGCTGGTCGAAGCCTATCTCGCCCGCCGCGCGCTCGATTACCTCGTCGGCTTCACCTTGTCGCCGGTGCTGTGGCGCAAGCTTCCGGGCAGCCGTTCGGCGGGCCGCGTGCAGTCCGTTGCGCTGCGCCTGATCTGCGAGCGGGAATCCGAGATCGAGGCGTTCAAGTCCCGCGAATACTGGACGATCGAGGTCGAGTTCAAGACCGAGACCGGCCAGACTTTTACGGCGCGATTGACCCATCTCGACGGCAAGCGACTCGAGCGCTTCGATCTCGACAGCGAGGCCAAGGCGCGCGCCGCCGCCGATGCGATCCTGCGCGCATCCGGTTTTACCGTCACCGAAATCGACAGCCGGCAGGTTCGCCGCAACCCGTTTCCGCCCTTTACGACCTCGACCTTGCAGCAGGAAGCGTCGCGCAAGCTCGGGCTGTCAGCCAACCGGACGATGCAGATCGCGCAGCGTCTCTACGAAGGCATCGAGCTCGCCGGCGAGACGGTCGGACTGATCACCTATATGCGGACGGACGGCGTCGCGATTTCGGCCGAGGCGATCGCCGCGGCCCGCCAGCTGATCGGCGCCGAGTTCGGGCCGCGCTACGTGCCCGACGCGCCGCGGGTCTACCGCAGCCCCGCGAAGAATGCGCAGGAAGCGCACGAAGCGATCCGGCCCACCGATCTGGCGCGCAAGCCCGGCGACGTCGCTCGCGCATCTCGACCGCGACCAGCTCCGGCTTTACGAGCTGATCTGGAAGCGCACCGTGGCGAGCCAGATGGCGTCGGCGCTGCTCGAACAGGTCGCAGTCGACATCGCCGACGCGGCCGGGCGGCTTCGCCTGCGCGCGAACGGCTCGGTCGATCCTGTTCGACGGATTTCTCACGCTCTACCAGGAGGACCGCGACGACATCCGTAGACGAGGAAGGCGAAGGCGGGCGCCTGCCGGCGATGCGCAAAGCCGAACGGCTCGCGCGCGGCGAGGTGACACCGAGCCAGCATTTCACGCAGCCGCCGCCACGCTACACCGAAGCCAGTCTGGTCAAGAAACTCGAAGAGCTCGGCATCGGTCGGCCCTCGACCTATGCCTCGATCTTGCAGGTCCTGCAGGATCGCGACTATGTCCGCCTCGAAAAGCGGCGGTTTGTTGCCGGAGGATCGCGGACGCCTCGTCACCGCATTTCTGACGAACTTCTTTGAGCGCTATGTCGAGTACAATTTTACCGCCGACCTCGAAAACCAGCTCGACGACGTATCCGGCGGTCGTATCGACTGGAAGGAGGTATTGCGCAACTTCTGGCGCGATTTTTCGGCCGCGATCGACGGCACCAAGGAATTGACGATCAGCCAGGTATTGACGGCTCTCGACGAGGCGCTCGGGCCGCACTTCTTCCCGAATGACGGCTCCGGGCACGACCCGCGTCTCTGCCCCGTTTGCGGCGCCGGCAGGCTCAGCCTCAAGCTCGGCAAGTTCGGCGCCTTCATCGGCTGCTCCAATTATCCGAATTGCCGCTTCACCAGGCCGCTCGCCGTGGAGAGCGATGCCGAGGCTACACCTCCCGAAACGGCGCTCGGCACTGACCCCGGGACCGGCCTAGCGGTCACGCTGAAGAAGGGCCCCTATGGCCATTATGTCCAGCTCGGCGAAGGCAACGGGGAGTTCAAGCCTAAGCGGGTGGCGCTGCCCCGCTCCCTCAAGCCGAGCCGAAATCGATCTCGAGACTGCCCTCCGGCTGCTCGCGTTGCCACGCGAGCTCGGCCGCCATCCCGAAACGGGCGAGGCGATCATCGCCGGCATCGGCCGGTTCGGCGCGTACATCAAGCACGGAACGACCTTCAAATCGCTCGGCCGTCGACGACGACGTGCTGACGATCGGGCTGAACCGCGCCGTCGTGCTGCTGGCCGAACCGTCTTCCGGGCAGCGCCGCGGGCCGCAGCTGGTCCGCGAAATCGGGGCCCACCCCGAAGGCGGCACGGTCGGCCTCTATCGCGGACGCTACGGCCCGTATGTCAGCCATGACGGCGTGATCGCGTCGCTGCCGCGCAATGCCAATGCCGATACCTTCTCCCTCGCCGAGGCATTGCCGCTCCTTGCCGCACAGCGCGACAAGAGCAAGAAACGGGGACGCAAGACCGCCAAATCCGTTACGGCAAAGGCAGCCAGGAATGGCGCTACGACTGAGGCGGCGAAAAGAACCAGAACGGCGAAAACGACCGCGGCGCCCAAGAAGACCGCGGCAACAAAGGCCGGCGCCGGCCGATCGACGGTAAGGTCATCTAGACCCCGATCTGGGACGACGCCCCGCTGAGAGCATGTGAAGAAGCTGCGCTTGAGATGCAATCTGCAAATCTTTGGTCGCTTTCCCGGGGAAAGCCGGGACCCATTCCTCCACCACTCGGAACATTAGCCGTGCCTTACCAGCGGGGATGGGCTCGTGCCGCGGAACGATAGGCCCCGGCTTCCGCCGGGGAAGCGTATAAAGTAGCGCTGGATGTTTCTTTCACACGCTCTGAGTGGTGAAATCTCGCGCGAATAGTTCCGGAGAGGGGCGCGACGGTCGAGGAGAGCTGCCTTCGGCGGCCGAGTTGCTGACCTTCATCCGCGAGAGCCCCAGCGCAGTCGGCAAGCGCGAGATCGCGCGCGCCTTCGCCGTGGCGCCGGGCAATCGTCCGGAGCTGCGTGACATGCTGCGCAACATCGAACGATCCGGTGCCGTCACGCGCGCCGCCAACCGGCGCTTTGTCGCCGCCCCGCTGCTGCCCGAGGTGACCGTCGTCGAGCGGATCGGCAGCGACGAGGACGGGCTGGCGCTCGCCCGACCGGTCGCCTGGCCGAGGCCGGAGCCAGCGCCGATCTTGCGCCTGATCGAGACCGGGACGAGCGAGATGTTGAAGGTTGGCGAGAGGGCTGCGGCACGCCTCGTCCCGCTCGAAACCGGCGACATCGAAGCGCGGATCATCCGGCGGCTCGACAGCGCCGGCGAGCGGATCATCGGGACTTTCCAGAACACCCGCGAGGGCGCCAGGCTGGTGCCGGCCGACCGGCGCAACCGCAACGAGTACCGGGTCGCGGCACGCGATACGGGCGGGGCCGGCGAAGGGGAATTGGTCGTCGCCGAGCAGCTCGCCGCGGGGAGGTTCGGGGCGCCGCGAGCCCGTGTCATCGAACGGCTGGGTGCCGCGTCGGACCCGGGCGCGATCAGCCTGCTGGCGATTGCGGCTTACGACATCCCGACCGAATTTCCCGCCGCCGCGCTCGCCGAAGCCGAGGCGGCGTTGCCGGTAAGCCCGGCCGGAAGGGCCGATCTGCGGGATATCCCGCTGGTCACGATCGACGGCAGCGACGCCCGCGATTTCGATGACGCGGTGTGGGCCGAGCCGGACCTCGATCCGGAGAACCGCGGCGGCTGGCGCCTGATCGTCGCCATCGCCGACGTCGCCTGGTATGTGCGGCCCGGCAGCGCTCTCGACCATGAGGCCGAGCGGCGCGGGAATTCGGTCTATTTTCCCGACCGCGTCGTCCCGATGCTGCCCGAGGCGCTGTCGAACGAGCTGTGCTCGCTGATGCCCGGCGTGGACCGCGCCTGCCTCGCCGTTCACCTCTGGATCGACGCCGCCGGGCGCAAGCGGCGGCATCGCTTCGAACGCGGCATCATGCGTTCGGCCGCGCGCTTGACCTATGAAGAAGTTCAGGCGGCCTGGGACGGCAGTGCCGGCTGCGCGGTGGCGCCGGAATCCATCGACGCTCTCTATGGCGCCTACGCCGCCCTCGCCGAGGCGCGGGCAAAGCGCGGCGCATTGGAGTTGGACCTGAGCGAGGATCGGGTCGTCCTCGATGCCGAGAAACGGCCGGTGGGAATCACGCGCGCCGTGCGGCTCGACAGCCATCGGCTGATCGAGGAATTCATGATCCTGGCGAATGTCGCCGCCGCCGAGGAGCTCGAGGGGCGGCGGCAACTTTGCATGTACCGCGTGCACGACGCGCCCGACCCGGACAAAGTGGAGGCGCTGCGCGTCTTTCTCGAGGAGACCGGCCTTCCCGGCCTGGCATTGGCAAAGGCGCAGGCGATAAAGCCGGAGCTGTTCAATCGCGTGCTGCGCCGCGCGGCCGGCACCGGGGAGGCCGTGCTGGTCAATGACCTCGTCCTGCGCTGTCAGGCGCAGGCCGCCTACAGCCCGAACAATATCGGGCATTTCGGTCTGGCGCTGCGCCGCTATGCCCATTTCACCTCACCGATCCGACGCTACGCCGACCTCTTGGTGCATCGCGCGCTGCTCGGAGATGCGGAAGCCGACACCGCGCGCGACCAGCTTGAAGCGATCGCGGCGCACATCTCGGCAACTGAACGGCGTGCCGCCGACGCCGAGCGCGCTGCCATCGATCGCTACCGGGCGACCCTTCTCGCCGGATCGGTCGGCAGCCTTTTCACCGCCGACATCAGCGGGGTCGCGAGTTTCGGGCTGTTCGTGAAATTGCGCGAAAACAGCGCCGACGGGCTGGTCCCGATTTCGACCCTGCCCGGCGATTACTATGTCCGCGACGAGAGAGCCCAGCGATTGGTTGGGCGCAATTCCGGCCGGGTCTATCGGCTCGGCGCGGAGGTGCTGGTGCGCCTCGTCCAAGCCGACGGGATCGGCGACCGCCTGGTTTTCCGCATCGAAGAAGAGACGCCGGCCCACAGCGCCCCGGCGACCGGCAGCGCTCGGCGTATGAGACGAGGCCCTGGCACGAACCTGAAAAAACGGCGCAAATGAGACGGCCATCTCGCCACGAGAGGGGAGCGGTCGGAAATGAAGCCATTTCGGTTCGGGGTAAGCGTTCGTCACGCGCAATCGCGCGCCGAATGGGCCGAGAAGGCTCGCAAGATCGAGGATCTCGGCTACAGCACGCTGACCGCCCCCGACCATCTCACGGACCTTATGGCGCCGATGCCGGCACTGGTCAGCGCCGCCGAGGCGACCAAACATCTTCGCGTCGGCACGAACGTGCTCAACAACGATCTTCGGCATCCGGTCTTGGTCGCACGCGAGGCCGCGACAATCGATCTTCTGACTGAGGGGCGGCTGCAACTCGGCTTGGGCGCCGGCAGCATCCGGTCGGAATATGAGCAGGCGGGGTTGACCTTCGATCGGGGACGCACCCGGGTTGAGCGGCTGTCCGAAGCAGTCACCATTATCAAGGGTTTGCTCGCCGGAGAACAGGTCAGTTTCTCCGGTCGGCACTATCGCGTGATGGGCCACGCCATCGCCCCCATTCCCGTCCAGAAACCGCACCCGCCGATTCTAATCGGCGGCAACGGGCCGCGTCTCCTCGCCCTCGCGGCGCGGGAAGCGGACATAGTGGGTTTCTCGGGAATAACCTTCAAAAGCGGAGGAGCGGCAGCACCAGACCTCTCCGGGTGGACGCTGTCGAGCGTCGACGAGCGGGTTCAGCGGATACGTGACATTGCGGGCGAGGAGCGACACGCGCGGCTGGAGCTGAACGCGCTGGTCCAGCGGGTCGTTGTGACGGACGATCGTCACAGGGCGGCAGAGGAGCTGGCGAGCCGCTGGCCGCAGTTGAGCGCCGGCGACATTCTCCGAAGCCCCTACGTTCTCATCGGAACCGTGGATCAGATGGTTGAAGACCTAACCGCGCGCCGGGAGCGCTGGGACATCTCCTATTATGTCGTCCACGAGCCTTACTTGGAGGATTTCGCACCCGTCGTCGCCCGCCTCGCCGGCAAATAGGCGCTCCCGCCCGAACTTTTCCGCATTCAACGGCGATCGCTCAACGCTAGCCTGACGCCGAGGCCGACGAGGATAGCACTCGCGCACCAGTTCTGGATGCGAGCCCATATCGGGCGGCGCGCGATCACGCGGGCTACAATGCCGCCTGCCAACGCAACCGCCATATTGGTCGGCACTCCGGTAACTTGAAATAATAAGCCCAGAACGAGCATCTGCACGCTCGGTGAACCGCGTTCCGGGTCTACGAATTGCGGCAGGAATGAAAAGAAGGACAACAGCAGTTTTGGGTTCAACAGGTCGGAAAGGAAGCCTGGCGAGCGCCATTGATTGAGTCGAGCGAGCGTTCTACTGTACTCATTCCGGCCGAGGCAGTCTCAGCCGAAGCCGGCGGATAGGGTTCGGTACGTTGCTGCAGGAAGCGTTTGGGGCTTCCTCTACGGGAGTGAATGCCGTGTCGCTGCGTCCGGCCGCCGCGCATTTGCGAGCGTGCAGCCTTGTCCTCTTCGTCGGCCTTGCGGCCTGCGCCGAGCGTCAGGCGCTGCCCACCGATCCGACAGGAAGGCTGTTTGCGCGTGGCCTCGACGAGATAACCGACTTGTACATTGCACCGGTGTCCAGCCGAATGCTCGTTCTGTCCGGCGCCGCGCGGTTGTCCCGCCTCGACAGCAAGCTCTCGATTTCGGAGAACTCCAGGGCCGGATAGAACATACCTCGTGCTGTCTTATGCCGGGAGCGAGGTGGCCTCCTATCCGATACCCTCGCATGACGACCCGCACGATTGGGGGGCCTTGATGGGCCGACTGGTGGCCGGCGCAAGGGCCGCTTCCCCGACTGTTGTGGCGCTGCCGGAAGACCAGATCGACAAGACGCTGTTCGATGGCATCACCGCGGGGCTCGACCGCTTCTCCCGCTATTCCGCGCCCGATGTCGCGCGCGATCAGCGCGCCGCGCGCGACGGGTTCGGCGGCATTGGGGTGACCCTCGATACCTTGAAGGAAGAATTTCGGATCACCGCCGTCACGCCGCACAGCCCCGCCGAGCTCGCCGGCATAAAGCCCGACGACAGGCTCGTCGCGATCGACAAGGTGCCGACGGCCGGACGCTCCCACAGCGATGTGGTTCACGCGCTCCGCGGGCCGATCCTCAGCCCGGTCGAGGTCACCGTCTATCGTCCCAGCCTCGCCCGAGACCGGACCTTCCGCCTGCAGCGCGAGCTGGTGATCCTGCCCACGGTGACGGTGTCGCGCGACGGCGACATCGCGGTCTTTCACGTGGCGAGCTTCAACCAGAACACGACGCAGCAGATCGTCGAGGCGCTCAACAATCTGAAGCGCGAAATGGGGCCGCAGCTCCGCGGGATCGTGCTCGACCTGCGTGGCGACCCGGGCGGGCTGCTCGATCAGGCAGTGAGCCTTGTCGACGTCTTCGTGCCGAACGGCCCGATCGTCGCGACGGTCGGCCGCCACCCTGCGAGCCGCCAGTTTTTCGAAGCCTCGGGAGACAGCATCGCGCCGCAGATACCCGTCGTCGTCCTGGTCAACGGCGGCTCGGCTTCGGCCTCGGAGATTGTTGCCGCGGCCTTGCAGGATGCCGGGCGCGCGGTCGTCGTCGGCAGCGCTTCCTATGGGAAAGGCACGGTGCAAACCGTCTTGCGGCTGCCGAACGACGGCGAGCTGACATTGACCTGGGCCCAGCTCGTCGCCCCGTCGGGATATCTTTTGCACCGGCACGGCGTCGTCCCGACCCTGTGCACGAGCGATCTCGGAGAGGATGACCACTCGATCCAGATCGCGATGCAACGAGCAGTCGCATCCTCGCCAGCCCAGCCGAATGCAACGTGGGCGCGTGCAGCGTTGGACGAAAACGGCTGGGCTCAGCTGCGCCGCTCTTGCCCGGCCCGGCCCGGCGACCGCGAGATCGACGTCAAGGTGGCGAAACGCCTCCTTTCCGACCCCGTACTCTACACTCAGGCGGCGCACGCGATCGGGGCCGGCCCGAGCGTGGCGGCCGTTCCAGCCGCCGCACCGCCGACGGCGCCCGCCTTGACAGCTGCCAGCCCCGCGTTATCTTCCAGTCCACGCAACCCCTGACGCGAGAGTCCCCGAATGGCCAAGACAAGCACAGTCTTAATCAAACTGGTCAGCAGCGCCGATACCGGTTTCTTCTATGTCACGAAGAAGAATCCGCGCAGCAAAACCAGCAAGCTCGAATTGAAGAAATTCGACCCGATCGCCCGCAAGCATGTCGTATTCAAGGAAGCAAAAATAAAATAGCTCGCACCCGCGCGAGCCAACTTCATGACTGGATCGCGACGCCGGCATCCTTGGATTGAGGTGAGTTCACCTTAGACGGTGCAATCGCGAGCGGCCGCACGACCACGCAATTGCGCCCGCGGTTCTTGGCAGCGTAAAGCGCATCATCGGCGCGGCTGAGCAGACAATCACGGTCATCGCCGGCGGCGGCTGACGCCACTCCGATGCTGATCGTCACCGAAAGCTTTCGAGCGTCGGATTTGATCGTGAACGGCTCGCGCGCCACCGTTGCGCGTAGACGCTCGGCCACGCCTGCAGCAATTGTGATATCGGTCTCGGGCATCACCACGACAAACTCGTCACCCGCACCGTCACCGCGTCGGGCGACGAGGTCGACGCTGCGGACGCAGTGCGTCGTTCGGGTGGCAAGCTCGCGCAAGACGTCGTCTCCTGCCGCATGGCCGCAAGTGTCATTCACCTGCTTGAAGTTATCGATATCGAACAGCAGCACTGCAGCGCTAATGCCGTCCTGGTTGACGCGTGCGATGAGCTCGTCGAGATGAACCCAGAGATATCGCCGGTGGTATAGACCGGTCAGCTCATCGGTCAAGGCAAGCTCCAGACTGCGCCGGTAATTCTCTTCCAACCGGTTCTGCAGCCTCTTGCGGCGAATTTGAGTGGCCGTGCGGGCCAGCACTTCGTTCCGATCCACCGGACGCACCAAATAGTCGTTGGCGCCCAAATCGAGCCCCTTGGCCAGACGAGGCAAATCCTTGTCGTCGGCTATGAGCAAGATCGGCAGGTGACGGAAGATTTCGTTGGCGCGGCACTGTGTAACGAGCCGCAACGCGTCGGTACCCGGTGTCGACAAGCTCGCGATAATCAGCTCGATATCAGGAGCGAGCGACGTCCATGCTTCGGTGCAGGTCGGTGCGCGGGCCACCTGATTGGCGATCGGCAACAAAGTCTCGGTCATTCGGGCAACCGCGAATTCATCGTCATCAACGATCATGACGCGGGCAGGGCTGGTATCCTCGCAAATGGGAGTGTCGCTGCCGCCGAACTTGCTGCAAATCCCCTCGCGAACGCGCAACTCCTCCATCATCCGCCTCAATCGCACGAGCGAGCGGACGCGCGCGAACAGCGCGACATCGTTCACCGGCTTGGTCAGGAAATCGTCGGCGCCGGCCTTGAGGCCGCGCAGGCGATTAGCGGTATCGGAAAGCGCCGTGACCATGACGACTGGAACATCGACGGTTCGCCGATTGGCCTTCAGCTGGCGGCAAACCTCGAACCCGTCCATCCGCGGCATCATGACGTCGAGAAGAATGACGTCAGGAAGCTCCGTCTGGGCGATTTCCAGGGCAGCGGGCCCGTTATTCGCGGTCAAAACATCAAAGTACTCACTCGACAGCTTTGCTTCGAGCAGTTTTACGTTCGCCTCGATATCATCGACAACCAGTACTCGGCCAGACATCGGTCTCTCGCACTCGAAGGATCGGGCGGGGCGCCCCTCTCAGGAGAGGAAGCGCTCGACGGTTTGCAAAAAGCTCGTCACCGAAATCGGCTTCGCGATATAGGCCTCGCAACCACCGTTCCGCATTTTCTCCTCGTCTCCCTTCATCGCGAAGGCGGTCACCGCGATGACCGGGATCATCCGCAGGTCAGCGTCTCCCTTGATCCACTGCGTGACCTGCAAACCGGAGACTTCCGGCAGTTGGATGTCCATCAGAATCAGATCCGGACGATGTTGGCGAGCGAGCGCAAGCGCCTCGACGCCGTCCTTGGTCTGCAGTGTACCATAGCCGTGAGCAACGAGAAGATCGTTGAAGAGCTTCATATTGAGGTCGTTGTCTTCGACGATCAACACCTTCTTCCGTGCCAGTCGATCGGCGTCCACCTCCGGTTTCGCAACGTCCAATGTCATGCTCCCAGCCCCGAAAGAGACAGATCTTTGCCGGCAACCGCCGGTTCCGCACCGGCTGCACCGATGCTTTTTAAAAGGTCGAGCTTAATTATTCGTAACCGCTTTGCGTGAGGAAATCGCCCCATGTCGGCACGGTTTCGCATCGGCATCGATCTTGGTGGCACCAAGATCGAAGGCGCCGCCGTAGACCCCTGCGGATCGGTGCGTCTTCGCCACCGCGTGGCGACGCCGACGCAGGATTATCGCGGCACGATAGAAGCGATCATCGCTCTGGTCAGCACGATCGAGCAACAAATCGGCGCAACGGCACCGGTCGGCATCGGGATTCCGGGCGCTGTCTCTCCCGCCACCGGTCTCATCAAAAACGCCAACTCCACTTGGCTGATCGGCCGGCCGTTGCAGCGCGATATCGAGAGCGCGCTCGAGAGGCCGACGCGACTTGCCAACGATGCCAACTGTTTCGCGTTGTCCGAGGCGACCGACGGCGCCGGCGCCGGGGCGGAAACGGTCTTCGGCGTCATTCTCGGGACGGGCGTGGGAGGCGGGATCGCCGTCAGACGGCAGATCCTGACCGGCGCCAACGCCATCGCCGGAGAATGGGGGCACAATCCGTTGCCGTGGCCAACGCCCGACGAGGTTGCGGGACCGCCTTGCTGGTGCGGCCGATCGGGTTGTCTGGAAACGTTCCTGTCGGGGCCGGCGCTGGCCGCGGATCATCACCGCCACTATCGTCAAACTTCGAGCGCACCGGAAATCGCCGACGCAGCAGCGGCGGGAAATCCGGAGTGCTGCGCAACGCTCGAGCGTTATATGGACCGGCTCGCGCGCGGACTGGCTTCGGTGATCAACGTCGTCGATCCGGATGCGATCGTGCTCGGGGGAGGGCTGTCGGGCATCTCTGCGCTTTACGAGCAAGTCCCTCGATTGTGGACGCGGTACATCTTTTCGGATCGCGTGGACACCCCCCTGCTTCCGCCGGTCCATGGCGCGTCCAGCGGCGTGCGCGGCGCAGCGTGGTTGTGGCCGCCGGGTGAGGTGCCGCCCACTAACAGTTAGGTCCAGCTAACAGTTAGGCCCAGCTAACAGTTAGGCCCAGCTAACAGTTAGGCCCAGCTAACAGTTAGGCCCAGCTAACAGTTAGGCTTGGGGAGCGGCTCGATGTCGTCCAGCTTGGCGCGAATCGAATACTCGCCGTAGTCGATCACCATGTCCTGCGATACGCCATTGTCGAGGAGGCGCATGCCGAGCTCGTAATCCGGTTTTTCGGCACTGGCCTCGACCGGGAAAAAGGCGAGCCGCACACGCCAGCCGGGCCGCTCCAGCAAGGGGCTGCGGGTCTCAGCCGCCGGGTCGGCGGTGAGCTTGTGCCCGATCACCGCGGAGACCTGGACTGCATTCTCGTCGGTCGCCCCATCGAATATCAGGCGGGAGATAAAGTTCTCCCCGGCCCGCGCGGAATCTATCAACAGGATCGTGTGCGCGCTCGGAAACATGACACCGGGCTCGAGCTTGAGGATCTGCGGCTGAGGCTTCGTGAATTCGGCAACCCCGCCCTTCCCGGAACCGTCGAGCCTGGCTTCGCCGCGAATCTCCTGATCTATCTCGCCATTGCGGGTCTGCTTCTGATTGAAGCGGTAGCGCAACCCGTCCTTCAACTCCCACGTGACAAAGCTTCGAGACGATGTCGATATCCGAGGTTTCGGCATAGCGCATCTTCAGCCGGTAGCGCTGCTCGATCGTCCAACCGTCGCAGGTCTCGCCCCACTCGTAATCCATTGTGCCGCGAGCGTCGACGACGCCCGAATCGTTCCGGGCGTTGCCCAAGGACATCGTATAAAGCGCGCGGTGCGGCGCGATCTCGGCTGCATGGCCCGGCGCCGCCAACGGCGCAATGCCGAAGGCGGCGACCGCGAAAACAAACAGCCTCAGGCGCCACCTTATCATCGTCTCAAAACTCCCGAACCATATGACCGGCCGATCATCGCATCGCCGGCTCACCAATTATATGCAGAAATCGCGCCGACCGCCCCGCATCCCGGACTCAGTTTCTCGCGGTTCGCACCGGCGGCAGATCCAATCGGATATGCAGCTCCTTCAGCCTTTCCGGCGAAACTGGCGCTGGAGCGTGCATCATGAGATCCTGCGCCTGCTGGTTCATCGGGAAAGCGACAACCTCGCGCAAGTTCGGCGTGTCCGCCAGCAGCATGACGATGCGGTCGATGCCGGGCGCCGAGCCGCCATGCGGCGGGGCGCCATATTTGAACGCGTTGAGCATGCCGGCGAAACGCGTCTCGACCTCCTCGGCCGAATAGCCAGCGATCGCAAAGGCCTTGTACATGATGTCCGGGCGGTGGTTGCGGATCGCCCCCGAGGAGAGCTCGACCCCGTTGCAGACGATGTCGTATTGGTGGGCCGTGATCTCCAGCGGATTCTGCTGCTCGAGCACCGCGAGCCCGCCCTTCGGCATCGAGAAGGGGTTGTGGCTGAAGTCGATCTGGCCGGTCTCCTCGTCGCGCTCGTACATAGGGAAATCGGTAATCCAGCAGAATTCGAAGCACTCCTTGGCGGTGAGCCCGAGTTCCTCGCCGATTTTGAGCCGCGCGGCGCTGGCGAACGGGCTGAAGGCGCTCGGCACGCCGGCGACGAAAAACACCGCGTCGCCGTCGCCGAGGCCGAGTGCGGCGCGCAGCGCTTCGGTCCGCTCCGGCCCGAGACTGCGCGCGACGGGCCCCGCCCCCTCGCTGTCACGGAAGAAGATATAGGCCAGGCCCGGCTGGCCCTCGTCCTGAGCCCAGGAATTCATCCGGTCGCAAAAGGCGCGGTTACCGCCGCCCGGCGCCGGGATCGCGCGCACCCGCACGTTGCCGTCACTGGCGATTATGCCAGCGAAAATCCGGAACCCCGAGCCGCGGAACGTCTCGGTCGCGTCCCGGATCACAATCGGGTTGCGCAGATCCGGCTTGTCGCTGGCGTAGTTCAGCAACGCGTCCGCATAAGTGATGCGGGGGAACGGCGCCGGGCTGACCCGCCGACCGCCGGCGAATTCCTCGAAGACGCCGTGCAATACCGGCTCGATGGCCGCGAAAACGTCGTCCTGCGTCACATACGACATCTCGAAATCGAGCTGGTAGAACTCGCCGGGGGATCGGTCGGCCCGGCCGGCCTCGTCCCGGAAGCACGGGGCAATCTGAAAATACCGGTCAAACCCGGCGACCATCAGCAATTGCTTGAATTGCTGCGGCGCCTGCGGCAGGGCATAGAATTTCCCGGGATGGAGCCGGCTCGGCACCAGGTAGTCGCGCGCCCCTTCGGGCGAGCTGGCGGTCAGGATCGGCGTCTGAAACTCGACAAAACCCTGCGCGATCATGCGCCGCCGGATCGAGGCGATGACGTTCGACCGCAGCAGGATGTTGGCATGCATGCGTTCGCGCCGCAGATCGAGGAAACGATAGGTGAGGCGCATCTCCTCCGGATATTCGGCCTCGGCATTGACCGGAAACGGCAGCGGTTCCGCTACCGACTGAACTTCGATGTCGGCGATGACGAGCTCCACCTCGCCGGTGTCGAGCTTGGGATTGACCGTATCGGCCGAGCGGGCGGCGATGCGCCCGGTCATCGTGACGACGCTCTCCAGCCGCAACGCGTCCGCCGCCGGGAAGAGCGGCGACGAGATGTCGATCACGCACTGCGTCACGCCATAATGATCGCGCAAATCGATAAAAAGGAGCTGCCCATGATCGCGCTTGCGATGCACCCACCCGGAGAGCCGCCCCGGCTGGCCCGCATCGGTCAGGCGCAGGGCTCCGCAAGTGTGGGTTCGGTAAGCGTGCATCAGGGCAATTCCCGTTCGAGGCGGCGCGAACACGGCACGGCCGCCGGCTGTTGTCAAGCCGCCCACCGGTTGTGAGCCGCGCCGCAATAGCATCCAAGTTGTCGCCGCAATAAAGATCGCCACCAGCCGGACGCCCATGCCGGCATCACGACGCCGCTCCCCCGACTAATGATTCTCCGGGACGCAATCTTAGCCGCCGCTGTCCTCGGAGCGGCGCGCTCGCTATTTTCGCGGGATCATCAGCGATAACGGAGCGTTAGCTCAAGACTGAGGGGAAATGCGAGTGAAGCGAATGCGGCTGCCTTTAACGGTGACGACGACAACCTGTTCCATCAGCGCGATGCGTGTTGCGGCCGGTACATCTGGAAGCCGAATGATTCCGGCATCTACCGCACGTGGGACGTTGACGAGCGCTCCAAAATCCGTATCGATCGTCACGAGAATGCGTCCTTCTTCAGCCGTCAGCCCGCGGCATCGTCGTATCTACTGATACCGCCGCTGTCCCGCGTTCCGGACGCGCCGGCTGCTGACACTGACCTTGCGCGATCTGGGCCGCCTCGCAACGGGTCCGATCCCACGGACGCCCGACGATTGGCGACACCGCGATTGGAACCGCCCGAGCTTGCTCGGCTCGACCAGGCGCTCGCCGCTCGGCCGGGCGGCGCCGCTTTCAGGGCGCGCGGCCAAATCCTTGCAATGACCGAGGTGCTCACCCAACATGCCCTTTACTTCGACGCAGGAGAGCCCGGGTGAGGTTCACCGAGATCAACCTGTTCGGCGTTTATGTTGCGCCGATCTCGGTGATGATGGTCGCCGCCTGGGTGGTCGCCGCCTGGGTGGTCGCCGCCTGGGTGGTCGCCGCCTGGGTGGTCGCCGCCTGGGTGGTCGCCGCCTGGGTAGTCGCCGCCTGGGTGGTCACCATCGGGCTGCGTCGCCTTGCCGCCCGTTTCGGCCTTTGCGCCATGTTTGGCACCCAGCTCTCTTCGTACTCGCGTTCTACATGATTGTGCTTTCCTCGATAGTCCTCGTCGTCGCGGCGCGCTGAGTCCGCCATGTCTGATGTCGAAGCCAAATCGAAGCCTGAAGCGAAGGCAGACACTCCGGCAGCCGTCTGGTCCCCCGAGCCCACTCCTCCGCCGGTCAATGGCTGGGTGACCAACCTGCCGGCGCAGCTCGGCGATTACGCCAGTCTCGGGACGAACGTGATCTCGCTCGTCGACGCCAACTCGTTCTGGGTCGACGCCTATTTCGAGGACCAATCTCGAGCCAATCCAGGTCGGCGACCCTGCCGAGATAAAGCTGATGGGCTACCGCCAGGTGCCGCGGGGTGTGGTCCTGACGGCCGGGATGGCCGAGACCGTGCAGATCGATCGGCGATCCTCGCGCACACCGCCACCCGGCCAGTGATCGTCCCGGTAATCGTGGTTGTGATGGGTGTCGCCGGATCGGGCAAAAGCACGGTCGCAGCCCTGCTCGCGGCCGCGCTGGGCTGCCAATTTCAGGAAGGCGACGCCCTGCACCCGCGCGACAACGTCGAGAAGATGCGCAGCGGGATCCCGTTGACGGATGGGGACCGGCTGCCCTGGCTCCGCAAGATCGCCGAGGAAATCGACGGCTGGCGCGCACGGGGCGAAGGCGGCGTGCTCACTTGCTCGGCGCTGAAGCGATCTTACCGGGACATTATCATCGGCGGCCGCCACGACGTCGCGCTGGTATACCTCAAAGGATCGCGCGAGCTTATCCGTCTGCGCATGGCCGCAAGGCACGAGCACTTCATGCCGATCGCCCTGCTCGACAGCCAGTTCGCGACATTAGAGGAGCCGACGCCCGACGAGCACCCGATCATCGTCGATGTCGGCTGGGAACCGGCCGAGATCGTCCAGGAGATCGTGCGTCAGCTCGAGCACCGGCAAGGTAGCTCTTGAACTGTGCATGCCGAGAACCGCTGAGAGCCTGGCTCAAATAAACTCGTGCTTCACAACAGGTTATCGTCGCTCCCGCGAAATATCCCCCTCTCCGCCCTTGGGGCGGAGAGGGGCAAAAAGCAGCGGTGGCTTCGTGAGAATTCTCGCTTCATGTTTCGCCGGCCGCTAAGGAGGTACTGATGACTTGGTCCACCATAGCGCCCGCAATAAGCGCCGCCTTCTTCGCCTCGCTGGTCGAGGTGGTCGAGGCGTTCACGATTGTGCTCGCCGTCGCGACATTGCGCGGCTGGCGCCCCGCGGCGCTGGGCACCGCCGCCGGGCTCGGTGTCTTGGCGGGAATCGTCCTTTTGCTTGGCCCGCTTCTCGACCGCGTCCCGCTTTCTTCGCTGCAGCTCGCGATTGGGATCTTGCTGCTGCTCTTCGGCATGGGCTGGCTCAGAAAGGCGTCGTTGCGCGCGGCCGGCGTCATCCCGTTGCATGACGAGGAGGCTATTTTCGCGGCCGAAGCTGCCGAGTTGACCGGAGAATCGCGCGGGCGCCAGCGAAACCTCGGCTGGGCGGCCGGCATTACCGCGCTCAAAGCGGTACTGCTCGAAGGGCTCGAAGTCGTCTTTATTGTCATCGCGGTGGGAGCCGGGCGCGGGCTGCTGGTGCCCGCCGGCCTCGGCGCTCTCGCCGCCTGCGCCGTGGTTCTCGCCGCCGGAGCAATCGTCCACCGGCCGCTGTCACGAGTTCCAGAGAACATTCTCAAATTCGGCGTTGGCGTTATGCTCTCGGCCTTCGGCGTGTTCTGGACCGGCGAAGGGCTCGGAATCGCCTGGCCCGGACAGGATTTGGCGCTGCTGTTGTTCGCCGCCCTGTTCCTGGGTGCGGGTCTGCTCGCTGCTGGCTTGGCCCGCAAACTGGCCGTGGAGTTCGCATAATGATGATGCTCAAAGAGCTCGCCGGCGAATTGATCGGCATGTTCGTTGCCGAGAAGCGGCTGACGGTCGCAGTGCTCGCGATCGTCGCCGTGGCCGGATCATTGGTGGATTTTGCCGGTCTCAACCCGCTGGTCGGCGGCGCCGTGCTGCTTTTCGGGTGCCTGATCCTGTTGATCGAGAGCGTCTGTCGCGCTGCCAGGCTGAGCGCTTCTTAGGCCAAGGCGTTCACTCGCCCTATGGGGGTTGAAATGGAAAGCCGCCGCGATGACGCGGCGGCTTTTCTACGCAATGAACCCAGCGGGGTCAGGCGCGATGGTGCCCATACTGGTGAGCGCCGACCAGCTGGTTGGCCATTTGCTGCTGGTCGGGCGACAAGCTGGCGTATAGCGGCTTGAACGCGGCGAGAAGACGGGCGTCGTTGTCGGCCCGCACTTTCGCAAATTGCTCGCGCAGCTCGAGTCGCTGAACCGCATTCATGTCAGTGCGGTTCTGCCGCGCAGTAGTGATCGTCTGGTCGAGCGCCTTGGCGTTCTCGCGCATTGCCGCGGCGACCTGCTGCCACTGGGGTTCCTGCGCCGGCGTAATCTTCAGCTCGGTTTTCAAGAACGCGATGCGCCCGTCGACGAATTCCCCGGGCATCATCCGCGCCATCGCATGATGGCGCGCCTCGCTTGGTGCTGCAGTGGAATTCGCCGGCCCCGGCGCGGTTTGCGCGAATGCAGAAGCCGGTCCGAGTGCAGCGACGCCGGTAAAGAGTGCCGCGGCGAGGAACGGCGTACGCAACCTGATCATTTTAGGACCTCTGTTATGAACGGGGCTTGTGCCCCTCATCCATGACTTACGGACCAGCGGACCACTGCATACCCGGCAAGTCGCACATTACAGCGATTTAATAGGGCCGCCGTGTTCAGCTTACTCTCGTCGTTGCGAAGGGCGCTCCTCGCAACGACAGTGTCAAATCTCTTCGAAATCTGCGCTAGCTCGGCGAAAGCTTGCGCAGAAATCCGGTGCGCTGGACCGCAACGGCCGCCAAAAACGCCGCGCCCTCGCCGGACAGCATAAAACGCGCGCCCATCTCGATAGAGCGGGGTATGATCGTCTCGTTGTAGACCCCGGCATACCCGGAAATCTTCCATGCCTGCGCGCAACCAGCAACGCTTCGAAGACCGGTTTCGGCGTCATTTCCCACAAAAGTCGAAAGACTTCTGCGCGGTGGCACGGAAGCACGATGGACGCGAGGGGGACCTGGGGACGTTGCCGGGCAACCTCGCGGATCAGGTTGCATCCACTCACTCCGACTGTCATTGCGAGCGGCAGCGAAGCAATCTCGGGCCGCCGAACGCTCGCTGCCCGGAAATCGCGCGCGGCAGGCTTCTGTCGGGCCGCCTTGACTTTGCCGCGCCATTGCGGGAAGCCCACTCGGGACATTTGCTGTTGGAGCTATAAGCGGTGTTAAAGAACGAGGCGGCGGAACTCTGCCCGGAGCATTCCCGCGTTCCTGAACCGGCTCAGCGATGTCGCGAAGCAGAACGACAGCCAGCTCGTCTCGGCGGCCTGTCAGGAACTCGTCGAGTACGCGCGGACCACCGGGCGGGTTCCTGATCCGGCCGCAACAAGGGAATTGCTCGAACTGCTGCGCGGTTCCCGGCATTTTGAAGCCCTATCTGTGCTCGCCGACGCGCTGATCAGAATGGGCCGAGACGAGTTGACGGTCTCACGGCACTACGTCCAGGGGCTGATCGATCAGGGTCTTCTGATCGCAGCGCGCGAGCTGCTCGGCGGCGTGATCCGGCGCGCCGCTGACGATCCGAACGAGTACTCGGAGGCGCGCGGGCTGATGGGCCGCGTCAACAAACAGATTTACGTCGATGCCGCCGGTCGACCGAGCGATCTGGCGCGCAGGGCTCTACGCCAGGCGATTGCATGCTACCGCGAGGTCTATGACGAGGATCCCCAAAAACGTCTATGGCACGGCGTGAACCTGCTCGCCTTGATGCATCGGGCGCGCGCTGACGGCATCACAATCAGGGGATTGCCCGACCCGGGAGTCCTCGCCGCTGCCATCGTCGAGGCTGTGCGCAATCCCCAAGGGCGCACGGTTGAGGCGTGGGATTATGGATCTGCGGCGGAAGCCTGCATTGCTCTCGGGGATTGGGATGCCGCGACCCATTGGCTCGAGCAATATATTGCAGACCCGTCGACCGATCGTTTCGCTCTCGCCGGCGCGCTGCGACAGCTGACGGAGGTTTGGCGCTTCACTGCCGAGACACCCGAAGCCGGCCAGCTCGTGGTGGCGCTGCGCGGAGCGCTTCTAAGATCACCGGACGGACGCTTAGAACTGACGGCCAGGCAGTTGCAGCACACCGCCGCCGCTCTGGATAATCCTGGGCCCCGGCTCGAGCGTGTGCTCGGGACGGTCGGACTTCAGACCATGACGTGGCTCCGCGCCGGAATGGAACGGGCCCGTTCTGTCGCGCTGATCCGCGGCTCTGGCGGCCGCGGTATTGGCACCGGTTTTCTCGTGCGTGGCGGCGATCTCCATCCGCCACTCGGCGACGAACTCGTCGTCGTTACTAACGCGCATGTTGTAAGCGCGCTCCAGGACGATGGCGGCATCGAGCCGGATCAGGCGCTGATCACGTTCGAGGCGCAAAATGGCGCTGCCGGAACCCAAGCCTACTACCGCGTGCAGAAGCTGCTGTGGAGCTCACCCAAGCAGCATCTCGACACCAGCCTGTTGCGGCTCGACCTGGCGGTTCAGGGCATAGCGCCGTGTCCGATTGCCAAAAGTCTGCCGCCGCCAAAAAATGCCCAGCGCGTCTATATAATTGGTCATCCCAAAGGCGGCGAGCTTTCGTTTTCGTTGCAGGACAATGAATTACTAGATCACGAGGGGCCCCCTGCCGGCACACCGCGGCAGCCGGAGCGATGCCTCATCCACTATCGCGCACCAACGGAGCCGGGCAGCTCCGGCAGCCCGGTATTCAATGAGGCGCCGGATTGGCAGGTAATCGGCTTGCACCATGCCGGCGGCGAGTATGTGCGCAAGCTCAACCGCCAGTCCGGCACATACGCTGCCAACGAAGCGATCTGGATCCAATCGATCGCCAAAGCAATGGCTGACGGTTTTATTCCGTAGTACCGAACTTCAGACGCGATGCGCGTTCTTCAGCTGCTCTTCGGTAATCCCGATTGCATGCTCGAGCCGAGCTCCCGGCAACGTCGCTCCCCAAAGTGAGGCTCCGGTGAGATCGGCGTGGTTGAGATTGGCATCCGAAAGGTCGGCGTGGTCCAGCTTGGCTCTTTGAAGGCCGGCGTAGCTCAGATCTGCATCACGTAAATTGGCTTGCCAGAGCGAGGCCGCTTCCATTTGTGCATGCCGCAGATTGGCGCCACACAAGCGCGCGTGATCCAGATTCGCGCCTTGCAGATTGGCGTGGCTGAGATCCGCCTCCCGAAGATCGGCGCTCCACAGCGAGATGCCCTGCAGCTTGGCACGCGAAAGGTCGGCTTTTTTGCCGCTTTGCCCGCCGGTGTCCAGCCAGGCACGGTGGTCGGCAAGCACCGCCTGCAGCTGGTCCAGCGGCATCTCTCTGAGCACCGGACGATCTCTTGCTCTTCGCTGTTCCACCTTGATCCCGCCAAAGCTTGCTCGCGCTGGCGCGAGAACCACGACTGGCATATCTCCCAATACCGCTGCTGCCCTGATGCCCTCGCCGCGGCGCTCTATGACGCGCCCACTGAAAAGATCACGCCAATGCGTCTCACCGCCCGCCGCCTGCGGCCAGGGGATCTCGGTTCCGGTCCAATCCGGTTCGGCCTCGCAGCGCACTGGAAAGCGCCCAGCTGCAACCACCAGCGCGTCCTCCTCATGGCATCGGGCAAAGGCGCAGATCTGGTCGGCTCTGGAGCCGGTTGAGATGAGTGACTCGTATCCTCCCCGCGCAAACAGCATCGGATTATCGCGGCGGTAGGCCAGCAAGCTAGCGATGACGGCCAGTTTCACACGGCCATCGGGCCAATTTTCAAGCATGTCGAGCATCGCGGTGCAGCGGTCTCGCTCCAATAGCGCCGCTGTCTCTTCGAGCAGTTCAATGCGCCTTCCGTAGTCGACCGGCCGCCGGTTGTCGGGATCGACCAGGCTCAGATCCCACAGTTCCGCCCCTTGATAGATGTCCGGCATTCCTGGCACGGTCAGCTTCAAGGCGGTTTGAACCAAGCTGTTGCGCACGCCGAGCCGCGCAACGCGTTCCTGGAACGGCAAAAATGCGCTGAGAAATGCATTGGGCCGCGACACGTCGAGCGCATCCCGCACAAAACCCTGCATCGCATCTTCATAAGCCGTATTCGGCGACGCCCAGGTGGAGTGCAGCTTCGCCTCACGGATGGACTTGACCATTGCCCCTTCGATCCGCTCCGCGAAGGCGCGCAGTTTCTTTGGATCGGGGTCCTCGATGCCGGCGAGATCAGCCGGCCAGGCGCCGATCAGAAGCTGGTAGAAGAGGTACTCGTCATTGCGATCTGGCGGCGCCGTGCCCTCGACGTCGCCGCGGCGGGCGCGCACCATCCGGCTCCAGGTCTGAACCTGCCGAGCCCAGTCGTCGGGCATCTCCGACAGCACGGCAAGGCGCGCGCGGGTGTCTTCGCCGCGCTTGGTGTCGTGGGTCGAGGTGCCCAGCATGGCATGTGGCCAGCGTTCCGCGCGCTGCGCATTGGCTCTGTGAAAAGCGGCCAATGTCACACCGAAATTGTCGGGATGCCCGCCTACTTCGTTCAACGCGACGAAGCGGTTGTAACGATAGAAAGCGGTGTCCTCGAGACCCTTCGCCATAACGGGGCCACTGTATTGCTGCACGCGCATTGCAAACCGGACGACCGATTGCCGGCTGAAGCCGCTGCGTGGCTGGGCCACCAGGTCGGTGGTCAAAAGCCGGTGCAGAAAATCGAAAACGCTCGGATCGATGTCCGGCTCATTGCGCCGGGCGGTAGCCACTGCCCAGTCGATATCGCGCCGGTCCGCTTCTGTCGGGTCGGCAGCGCCATCGACGTAGGTGCGGTACACCGGGAAGCAGGCGATAATCTCCTTCAATCCTCGCTGCAGGATGTTGCGGGTGAAATCAGCCGTTCGCGGGTTCTGCCGCGCGACCCGCCCCGCATCGCGGGCGAGGACGTTGAGTTCGCTCGCCATCTCATCGAGCATGATGCGGATCTTGCAGTCGCGCACGATCTCGCCGAAACCGCGGTGCTCGCCGGAAAAATCCATGTAGCTTTGCGTAAAGCGGTCCTCGCTCGGATGGATCAACCAGCAAGCCGAGCACGAGATTGGCGAATTCGTAGCCGGTGGTGCCCTCGACCGGCCAATCCTCGCGGAGCGACTCGTGCCGAGCGAGGATCTTCTCGACGATAAGGTAGAACGGGCTCGGCGCATGTTCGCGCAGACGCAGCAGATAGCCCTTTGGGTCCAGCAGCCCGTCGACATGGTCGATGCGCAGACCATCGAGCACGCCCTCGTGCAACAGCTTGAAAACGAGGCGGTGCGCGTGCTCGAACAGCTCCGGCAATTCCATGCGCAAGCCGGCGAGCTCGTTGATGTTGAAGAAACGGCGGTAATTGATGTCATCTGCGGCAACGCGGAAATACGCGGCGCGCCAGTACTGGTCCTCGATCAGGGCGTTTAGCTCGCGCCAAGTCTCCAGCCGCCCGGGCTCGCCGTTGATCCGCTCGAGCGCGCCCTGCACGGCTTGCTCCACATCACTGTGCTCCCTCGCCAGCGCGCCGAGCTCGGACTGCAAATCCTTGGCGCGCTGCGCAATGCGCGGTCGCCAGTCCGGCAGGTCGGAAAAGGCGTCACCCAATCGTTCGAGCTCCGGGTGCTCGTCGCCGAGCACCCGATGATAGTGCAGGGGGCAAATCGGCAGCTTGTGCGTGTCGTAGGCCCATACGGCGAAGCCGCCGGTCTCCGGTTCGAAGCGGAGCACGAGCTGGCCCAATTCCAGCACTGCCCCGTACTGGTCGCCAAGGAACGGCACCAGCAGCTTGTCACGCAAATAGCGTCTGTCGGGGTCCCAATCGATGTCGAACCAGCCGGCGTATTCGGACGCTGGGCCCCACTCCAGCACGTCGAGCCACCACGGGTTATCGGAGCCGCCAACTCCCATGTGGTTGGGCACGAAATCGACCACTTGGCCGAGACCGCTGTCGCGAAACGCCGTCACCATGTCGCGAAACGCCGATTCGTCGCCGAGCTCCGGATTGAGCTGGCCGTGGTCGACGATGTCATACCCGTGGATGCTGCCCGGCCGCGCTTTCAGGTAGGGCGAGGCGTAAACGTGGCTGATGCCCAGGCGCGCCAGATAGGGAGCCAGAGCCGCGGCGTCCCGGAAACCGAAGCCCTTGTGGAATTGCAGGCGGTAGGTCGCCCGGGGGATCGGTGTTTCAGACATTTCTGGAGCCGCGCTCGGACCGGAAGATCTTGGCGATGTCATTAAAGCGTGGCCGGGCGGCGAGTTCCTCCAGGGTCATCGACAAGCGGCGCCGCCAATTCGGGTGCTCGTCGGAAGTGGCCGGAACGTTCACCGGATCAGCCTCGTCGGTGAGGTCGTCGATTTGCGCCATCGCAAGAACTGACGGTGTGCGGGCGAGAAAGACATGCGCCGCCCGGGCCAATGCAGGGACGTCCGGCTCGCCATCCTCAGGCAACAGTCCCTCGCGACGGAGCGCCTCCAGAAACTGCACCCGATCACGCTCGCGCGCCTGACGCTGGCGCGATCCCTCGCCTGGCTCCGGGAAGAGGCCGAGTTGTTGCTTCAGATCGAGGTCGCGCCCTTCCCACCAGCCGCGCAGTGTCGGCAGGTCGTGGCTGCCGACGATGGCCAGGGCCAAGTCTGGGTAGGCGCTCGGTGGCAGGAAAGCGCCGGCCTCGGGCTCCCGCTCGAAGAACAGCACACGGTAGGAAAGGATGTTCGCCTCGGCCATGCGCTCGCGGAAACCCTCCGGCACGGTGCCGAGATCCTCGCCGACGACGAGGCAGCGGTGGCGATGGCTTTCGAGCGCGAGAATGCCGATGAGGTCCTCCATCGGATACCGGACATAAGCGCCCGCCGAAGGCTTATGGCCCTGCGGTACCCAGTAGAGGTGCTGCAGGCCCATCGCATGATCGATCCGCAATCCGCCTGCGTGGCGCATATTGGCGCGAACGAGCTCGATGAAGCTGCGATATCCCTCTTCGCGCAGCGCACGCGGATGGAAGGGGGGCAACCCCCAGTTCTGCCCGGCTGGATTGTAGATGTCCGGCGGCGCGCCGACCTGAGCTCCGGATACCACGGCAGCCGCATTGGCCCAGGTCTCGGCGCCGGCGCGATCGGCGCCGACCGCCAGGTCGCGATAGAGTCCCACCGCCATCCCGCGCTCCTCGGCCGTTGCTGCCGCAGTGGCTAATTGCTCGTCAGCAATCCATTGCCGCCAGGCTATGAAATCCAAGCGATGCCGGTTCTCTTTCGCGAAGCATGCGACGGCGGGCGAGGCCGGGTCGCGGTATTCCTCTGGCCAGGCGTGCCAGTCGGCGTGGGACGGTTCTTCGTGCGCGAAGTGCTCGCGCAACGCCAGAAAAAGGCAGTTGCGTTCCAGCACCTCGCCGCGCTCGCGCCGGAACGCTTCGAAAGCGCGCCAGCGCGCGCGATTTGCCGAACTCCGGCAGGCGTCGAACAGCCTTTCGAGAACCGAGAGCTTGATCGCGGCGACCCCGGCGTAGTCCACAAGGTGCTTGGAACGGCAAGCTTGCACGTCCTGCCCAAAGTTCCCGGATGCGATCAGCTCCCGCGTCTCCGGGCAGTCCAGCAACTCGGGGACCGCGGTCACGTCGATGTTGAGGATGTTCAGCAGCAGACGGCTCGACGGCGAATACGGACTGGCGTGCTCGGGATCGTCGGGGAACATCGCGTGCAGCGGGTTGAGGCCAACGACGTCGCCGCCGCGATCGGCGGCCAGTTCGACCAGCTGCCGCAGGTCACCGAAATCACCGATCCCCCAATCGGTACCCGAGCGCAGCAGGTAAAGCTGCGCGGCAATGCCCCACAGCCGCCGGCCCTCGGTTAACGCCGGCGGCAGCCAGCATTTGCCGGGCGTCACCACGAGCATCATCGAGGCATCGCCCGGTTCGACCGCTCAGATAATGATAGCCCCAGGGCAAGTCGGCTGGGGGCGGCAACCGTCGGCGCTCCAGCGGTGTTCCATCGACGCTGCGGGCAGCGATCAGTTCGAGTTCACCAAACGCAATGCGCCCTGTTCGCTCGGAACCATCCTCGAGCGTCAGACGCCAGGTGATCTCGCCGGTGCCCGCAGGGAGAACCAGCTCGACGGCAGGAACGCCGGTATCGGCTCGCAACACCTGCACGATAGGAAGGGAGCGCAGCCACTCGGCCCGGTCCAAGTCCTCGAGTGCAGTGCGCGCCTGCGCTTCGTCTGCAGCCTCTACTCCCATTGCAGCCAAGAGGCTGCGTTTTGTGTCGCTACTGGTCTCTACGATTTCGCCTTTGGCATTCCGGAACTGGGACTCAATCCCCATGCGTTCCGCCAGCTCGTCCAAGGCAGAGTTGGCAGGCTCGTGCCGCCGGGCCTCCTCGATAGACCAGCGAACCGTCCAAGGCCCAAAAAGGCCGTCAGGTGCAGCCTCGCCCTGCTGCCAGAGCACGCGGCCGGGTTCGAGCGAAAATCCCGGTGCCGGCGTGGCTGCCAGGTTTGCAGCCAATGCTAGCGTGTCATCACCGCCGAGCCGCCACCGCACGACGACCGCGCCATCGCCGAGCACCTCGTATCGGCCGCCGGCTTGGATCGCCGACAGTCGGGGCATGATTTCGGCGCGCCGTATTGCCAATATCCGGCGATACCAATCCACCCATCCGGAGTGCGGGGACCGCTCGATGTCCTCCCAGTCTAGCTTGGCGGAGGCGAAGGTCTCCTCAGCCATTGGGTCGGGGATGCGCTCGCGCATCGCCGGATCCTGAAATTCCGGGAAACGTGCAAACTCCTCGCGCCGACCCTTGCGCACGGCATCGGCAAGCTCCGGTCCGAAATCGCAGAAGAACGGAAAAGGCTGCGCCGCGGCCCACTCCTCGCCCATGAACAGCATCGGAATCTGCGGCAGCAGCAGATAGACCGCCGCGATCGCGCGCACAGCAGCGGCCGGTGCGAAATTTGTCACCCGATCACCGAATGCCCGATTGCCGATCTGGTCATGGTTCTGAATGAACGCGACAAATGCAGTCGGCGGCAGGTCGGCGCTCGGCGTGCCCCGCGGTCTCCCGCGATACGGCATCAGCTCGCCCTGAAAGGCGAAGCCCTCCGCGAGAGCCCGGCCCAGCTTGTCCGTATCGCCCTTGTAATCGGCGTAATAGCCCTTCGTCTCGCCGCTCGCGGCCACATGCAGAACGTGGTGGGCGTCATCGTTCCATTGCGCCGTGTACCAGCGCGGCTCGCCATGCTCGTTGCGCGCCAAACGTTCCGCCTGGTTCTCTTCGTTCTCCAGGATCAGGTGGATATGCCGGTCGGGCGCCGCCGCGCGTACCCGCTCGGCAAGCTCCTCGAGCAGGTGCTTCGGGCTGTCGTCGAGGATCGCATGCACCGCGTCCAGCCGCAGGCCATCGAGGTGGAACTCCTCGATCCAGTAGAGCGCGTTGTGGATGACGAATTCGCGCACCGGGCCGCTGTCGGGCCCGTCGAAATTGATCGCAGAGCCCCATGGCGTCTTGTGACGCTCGGTGAAGGTTTGCGGCGCGATCGGGTGGATGTAGGCGCCATCCGGGCCGAAATGATTGTAGACGACGTCGAGCAGTACCATCAGCCCGCGGTCATGGGCGGCTTCGATCAGCGCCTTCAGGTCGTCGGGCCGCCCATAGGAAGAATCCGGGGCGTAGGGCAGCACCCCGTCGTACCCCCAGTTCCGGCGGCCGGGGAAGTCACCGATCGGCATGATCTCGAGCGCGGTAACGCCAAGTGCAACCAGATGATCGAGCTTTCCGATCGCGGCGCGAAACGTGCCCTCCGGCGTAAAACCGCCGATGTGCAGCTCGTAGACAACTGCCTCCTCCCAAGGGCGGCCGCTCCAATTGGCGTCGCGCCAAGCATAGGCGGCCGGATCGACGACTTCGCTCGGCCCGTGCACATCTTCCGGTTGATAGCGCGAGGCCGGGTCTGGCACACGCAGGCCATCCGGCAACACGAAGCGGTATCGCGTACCGGCGCGGGCGCAATCGGTGACGAGTTCGTGCCAGCCCGCGCCGGTCGCCCGCATCGCGACCGTCTCGCCGTCGAGCTCGATCTGAACCTCCCGGTGGGGCGGCGCCCAGAGGCGAAAGCGCACCCTGCCGTCAGCCTGCAGCTCGGCGCCGAAGGGCATGCGGTGCGTGCGCGCCGCTACAAGGGCGGTTTCCGTGTCGAGAAGCGCCAGGACGCCGCGCAGTGGGATCGCGACCCAGTCCGGCCGATTGGCGAGCTCGTACGCGACTTCGTAGAGCGCCTTTTCGAGCATAAAGAACCGCACGACCTGTTCGGCATCCGCGCGGTCCGCCGGGCAGAAGCTGCTGCCGCGCGCAGCCTCGAAATAGGCATCGAGAAAGGCCCGCGACGCGTCTGCCTCCCACGCCGCAAGCCGCCCTTCAGCGGCATCCCATTCTGCCCGAGAAAGATCCTGCGGCAATGCGCGGCTGGCCGCTGCGGCGGCGTAGGCGAAGGAGCGGAGCATGCCGGCAACATCCCGCAGCGCGGCATGCTTTGCGCGGCGCTCCGCCAATGGCCGCAGCGGCTCACCCTCGAAGTCGATGATTATGGCATCCTCGCCGGTAACCAGCACTTGGCCGAGATGATAGTCGCCGTGGTGCCGCGTTTTCGCGAATGCTGGGACCTCGCCCAGCATCGCCTGCAGCCGCTCGACCACCTCGTCGCGGCGCTTTAGCAGCGCCTCGGCAAGATCGCGATCCTGCGGCGCGAGCTTTGCTGCGTCGGCAAGACCATCTAGCGCGCGACGGGCGGTGGCCTGCGCGGCCGCGATCCACGATTGGATGTCGTTGGCCTGTACCCGCTCGGGCCGGAATGCCGGTTCGTCCGTGTCGCTTTCAAACGCGGCGTGCATTTCCGCGGTACGCCGGCCGAGTCGCCTGAGCCAGCGCGCGGCTTCATCGAAAGCTTCGCCCTCGCCAGCCTCTGCCCCGCGTGCGAGCCGCTCGAGCATCCACGACCAGCCGTCGCCCTCATTGGGAACGAATGCTTGCAGTATCGAGAGGGTCATGGCCCCGGCACCCGAGGCCGCGCCATCCAGCTCCGCCCAGCAGAGCAGCGACGGGATAGCGGTGAAGCCCGCCGCCTCGGTCAGGAACCGGCTCACTTCCAATTCGGGGTGGACGCCGCTCTCGAGCTTTCGGATCACCTTTAGGATTGCGCCATCGCCGATGCGAATCGAGGTGTTCGACTGCTCGGCGCTGCCCCGGCGAATGGCCCAGCCGCCTCCCGGTTCCAGCCCTGCTTGCGCCAATTGCTCGGTCCGCTCCGTGCGCAGCCGCACTGAGTCGGCAGTTTCGCCCTCGCCCCGCAGCAGCAAATCGATCCAGACGCGGACAAATGCGTCCACAGAGAATGCCTCCACCACCCGCATTTCCCCGCCGCTTTCGGCTGGCTGCGCTGCGATTACCTGCGTCGGGTCTGCTTTCTCCTGTGGAACAAGCGCCAGTGGCACGAAGAGGTGGAGCGGCGGCTGTCCCGGCGGCGTGACTCGCCAGACGGCAACGGCCGACGGCACGCCGCAAGACGGAAATGGGAGAAGCACCGAGAGCGCAACATCGGGCGTGCCCGAATTCTTCGCGGGATACCAACGCTGTCGTCCGAGAAACTCCGGCAACTTGGATTCGGCGAGAGTTTCCAGCCCTGAGGGCCACTCTCTAGTCACCGGCTCCTCGCCGGTGTCAGCTGAATGGTGAGAAGGGTATGGCACGGCGGACCTGCGGCCGGGTTCCGGAGCAAAAACGGTCCGCCGCCCAAGCGTTCTGATTCGGGGAGAATGGAGTCGCGCGCCGGATCAAACGCCTCTGCGCGATCGCGATTAGCCGCTAGCGTCCGCTAGCGTTTTGGCCATTCGTGCTGGTTGCGCCCATGCCGGATCCCTGGTTCTGCGTCGCTTGCTGACGTGCATGCTTGCTGGCTTCATGATGGCCGATCACACAACCGGCGCCGGCCCCCAACACCCCGTGATGACCCGCGAAGTGGCCCGCGACCCCACCGACCGCTGCGCCCTTCAGGCAACCCGCCGCGTTTGCCCCCGAAGACATAATGCCGGCCGTCAGCGCAAGAGCCAAACCCGCAGCCATCAAATTCCATTTCATCGCATTTCCCTTATCGCAGGAGTGAACGCCCTCTGGGTCAAACAGACGGAACAAAAAAAGATCCCATTGCCGTGCTCACGAACCCGATGATCATCCGGCGTGGCCGAGAAGGGACGGACGGTCTAAAAACGCACATGCCCCGCTCGACGCGTTTCGGCCTTGTGATCCTTGCCGCGCTGCTGGTAACGGCGGGCGGCTATACTGCGTATTGGTTCCTCGTCGCCCGCCGCATCGAGGCTGGCATCGCCGACTGGGCCCTATCGCAACGGGCCGACAAGGTCGAGCTCTCTTGGCAAAAGATGCGGGTCAGCGGTTACCCGGCGGCGTTTCGGTTCGATCTCGGTTCCGCGGCGCTGCGCGACGGCGCAATTACGCCTTCCCCTGAGTTTCATGTCCCCGTGCTCTCCGGCACCGCCCGCCCCTGGGATTTTGCCGATTGGCGGCTCGCGGCGCCCGAAGGCTTCATGGTCGATTTCACCGCTGCCGGCGGACGCACGCCGGCAAAGCTAGTTGCGCAGACCGCCGACGGGGTCGTCTCGATTGGGTCCGATGGCGGTTGGACCCTGTGGCTGACCTTAGGGGGAACTAAAGTCGAGGCGGGAACTCCGGTCCTCGTCGGTTCAGCCCATGCCATGGTCACCGTTCCGCCGAGACCACCGCATAGGCATGCCGACCCGGTGATGGCGCTCGCGGTCGAGGCGAGCCAGATAAAGTTGCCGCTCGCGGTCGGGCCGTTAGGGGATGCAATCGACGAGCTCGATTTCGGCGCGGCAGTGAAGGGTGTCATACCGGGCGGCAAGCTGCCCGATGCGCTGGCTGCCTGGCGAGATGCCGGCGGCAAGATCGAGCTCGACAATCTGCGACTGAAATGGGGCGCCCTCGATGCGACCGCGGCCGGGTCGATCGCCCTCGACCCGGAGCTCCAGCCGACCGGCGGCTTCTCCGGAGCGATCCAGGGATACGACCAGATACTGACGGCTCTCGTACAGAACGGTCAAATGCGAGCCAGCGATGCCGGGCTCGCGCGCATCGCGCTGACGTTCCTCGCCAAGGCCGGACCCGACGGCAGACCGGAAATCAGGACCGCATTCACAATCCAGAACGGACAGATGTTCCTTGGACCGGCAAAGCTCGGCAGACTACCCCACATCACCTGGGAATAGCCCCGGGGAATAACCGCGGCGAGCGCTCTCAGGCCTGCTTTGCTTCGATGATCGACCGGCGGATCGCGCGGGTGCGGGTGAAGAGTTCCTGCAATTTATCGCCTTCGCCCCACCGGATGGCGCGCTGCAATGCCGTCAAATCCTCGGTGAAGCGCTGCACGATTTCGAGCACCGCTTCGCGATTGTTGAGAAAGATGTCGCGCCACATGACCGGGTCGGACGCGGCGATGCGGGTGAAGTCGCGAAAGCCGCTGGCCGAGAACTCGATGACCTCGGATTTGAGGCTCTCCTCGAGGTTGGTCGCGGTGCCGACGATCGTGTAGGCAATCAGATGCGGCAGATGCGAGGTCATCGCGAGCACCTTGTCGTGATGGTCGGCGCTCATCGTGACAACGTTCATCCCGAAGCCCTCCCACATCCGGCCGACCGCGGCCACCACCTCGGGCGCCGTCTGGGGCGGCGGCGTCAGGATGCACCACCGGTCGCGGAACAGCTCGGCAAAGCCGGATTCGGGTCCGGAATGCTCGGTCCCGGCGACGGGGTGGCCGGGAACGAAGTGGACGCCGCTCGGGACATGGGGCTGCAGGTCGCGGATCACGGCCTGCTTGACCGAGCCGACATCGGTCAAGATCGCATTGTCCTTCAGCGCCGGCGCGATCCTCTCGCCAATTTCGGCATAAGCGGAGAGCGGCGTCGCGACAACCACGAGATCCGCTCCCGCGGCGGCCTCTGCCGGGTCATGCGTCGTTGCGTCGGCAATGGCCAGCCGCCGCACTGTGGCCAAGGTCTCGACTCGCCGCGCGCAAGCAATGATTTCGGTCTCGGGGCTGTCCCGGCGCAGCGCCCGCGCGAGCGAGGACCCGATCAACCCGATCCCGATCAGCGCCACACGGTCGAACATCCTTTCGCTCAAGGTCTGGCCCCGAATGACACGGCAGAGACACTGCCGTCACCCCCGCGGAAGCTGGGGTCCAGGGGTGCAACGGCAGGAGCTTGCCGGTTCTGGGTTCCCTCATTCGCGGGAATGACGGGGTGGGCGGCGCAGCTCGGGGGTTTCATCACGCGGCCATGAATTCGGCGAGTGCGGCGGCGACGGTTTCCATCTCGGGTCCGGTGCCGATCGTGATTCGCAGATGTTGCGGAAGCCCGTAGGCGCCCATCTTGCGGGTCAGAATGCCGCGCGACTGCAGAAACGCGAACGCCGCGTCGGCATTCAGGCGCAGGTCGGCGGGAAACCGGGCGAGCACGAAATTGGCAACGCTCGGGGTGAGCGGGATTCCAAGCGCCGCGAGCCGCTCGGAAAACCACGACAGCCATCGGTCATTGTGAGCGCGGGCCCGGTTGAGCGCCTCGACATCCTCGACCGCAGCGACACCGGCAGCCTGCGCCGCGGCGCTCACGTTGAAGGGGCTTCGGGCGCGGTTAAGGACATCGGCGATTGCGGGCGGACAATACGCCCATCCAACCCGCAGCCCGGCGAGCGCATAAATTTTCGAAAATGTCCGCAGCATCACGACGTTTTCGGAGCGGTTTACCAGCGCGATGCCGGGCTCGTAGTCGTTGCGGTTGACGAACTCGGCATAGGCGGCATCGATTGCGAGCAGAACCAAGGCCGGCAGACCGGCGTGAAGCCGGGCGATCTCATTTGCGCCGAGATAGGTTCCGGTCGGGTTGTTCGGGTTGGCGATAAAGACCACGCGCGTGCGCTCTGTCACCCGAGCGAGCACCGCATCGACATCGGTCGTCAGCTCCCGTTCGGGAACCGCGATCGGCGTGGCGCCCGCCGCCATCGCGTTGATCGGATACATCAGGAAACCGTGGCGGCTGTAGAGCACCTCGTCGCCGGGGCCGGCGTAGCACCGCAACAGCAGCGTGATCAGCTCGTCGGAACCGGCGCCGCAAACGATCCGCGCGGAATCGATCCCGTGGCTTTGCCCGAGGGCCTTGCGCAGCTCCTCGGTGTTCCCGTCCGGATAGCGATGGATCTCGCCGGCGAGAGCTCGGTAGGCCGCGATCGCCTTGCTGCTCGGCCCGAGCGCGCTCTCGTTGGAAGCGAGCCGGATCGGGCGTTCGACCCCAGCCACCTTCGCTTCGCCGCCGACATAGGGGCTGATGTCGAGAATGCCGGGACGGGGCGTCAGCCCCGGTTCGTGCGTCATGGGCTCGGCCCTCTTGTGGCGAGAGCCGATGACGAGAGCGGCGCCGCGTAACCGCCGAGCAGTACCAGCCGATCGAGCGCGGGGCCCAGTTCCGAGCGAAGGGCGTCGAGGCGTCTGTCCGAGATCGGCACACAGCCTTCCGCCTCGATTAGATAGGCCGTCTTGCTGTGATCGCGCCACGCGACGAAGGAGCAAACCATCCCGGCGGTCAAGAAAAGCTCCGAGATTTGCGCCCGGCTGATTGCCGGGGAACATTCCGCGCCGAGCAAGGTGCGATCGAAACCGCTCTCCTCTTGTGCGCCGCACCCGATTGCCAGCGCGTCGGTGTCGGCACGGGCGTTGCCGCGTGCACCAAACGGCAGGCGCGCGACAACCCGCGGCGCGCCGTCGGGCGACAGCAAATGCGGCCACCACGGATCGGGTTCTCCTGCTTTCGGCAGCGGCAAGACGCCCACCGAGCCGGTTCCGCCGGCCACTGCGCGGATCACCTGACCTACGGTGTCGTAAGCCGACATCGGCGTGTTGCTGCCGTAATGGTCGCGCGCCAGATCCCAGAATCCCGGTCGATCGGCAGGGGCGAATACGGCGACCGAGAAAGGGGATTGCAACCGGACCGTTGCTGCCAACATCTCCCGCCACATGCGAATGAGGGTTGCGACAGGGAGGGCGCCACGGTGACGTTCGACGAGCCGCCGGATGATCTCGGCCTCGCGCTCCGGTTGATATGCCGGCCGGTTGCCGTCTTTCTTGCTGGCCGCGACCAGCGACACGATCTGCGCCCGGTCGATCAGCAGGTCTTGCAGCTTGTCGTCGATTTCGTCCAAACGCCGGCGCAAGCCTTCGAGATCTGAGGGGTTGACGGGCATATGTCAGTCGCTTTTGCGGGAGACGTACTAGTAGGGTGCCGACCTGGCAAAATCAAAGAAAACGTTGACATGCCTGATCCCAGATCCCTAGCTAGCGCCCCCAACCGGCAACCGGCGGCACTGGCGGCCGCCGCCGCTGCGCAACCGCATCGGCTCAGAGCTTTACCGTGTCGACCCTGAGTTCTCCGCGCCCCCGCGCCGCCTCCGACCAGGCCCGCTCGGACCAAGATTGGCCCGGCTACGCTTTGCCCGTGCGGATGCCGTTGCGGCTGGATTGCGGGATCGATTTCGGCCCGTTCACGATCGCCTATCAAACCTACGGCACGCTGAACCCGGACCGGTCGAACGCCATTCTCGTCTGCCACGCGCTGACCGGCGACCAATATGCCGCCGACCCGCATCCGCTGACTGGAAAGCCCGGCTGGTGGGAGACGTTGATCGGGTCGGGACGGGTGCTCGACACCGAGCGCTATTTTTTGATTTGCCCGAATGTGCTCGGCGGCTGCATGGGCACGACCGGCCCGCAGGACATTGATCCGGCGAGCGGCGAGCCCTGGGCGCTGTCGTTCCCGGTGATCACGATCCGCGACATGGTGCGCGCGCAAAAGCTCCTGCTTGACCATCTCGGGATCGACACCCTGTTCTGCGTCATCGGCGGCTCGATGGGCGCGATGCAGGTCCTGGAGTGGGCGGCCAGCTACCCCGGCAGCGTCTTTGCCGCGGTGCCGATCGCCGGAGCGGCGCGGCATTCGGCGCAGAACATCGCATTTCACGAGGTCGGACGTCAGGCGATCATGGCCGACCCCGATTGGTGCGGCGGGCGCTATTTGAGCCTCGACCGCAAGCCGGTGCGCGGGCTCGCCGTGGCCCGCATGTCGGCCCACATCACCTATCTGTCCGAAGCGGCTTTGCACCGCAAATTCGGGCGCAACCTGCAGGACCGTCTCGCGGTTACCTATGGTTTCGACGCCGATTTCCAGGTCGAGAGCTATCTGCGCCACCAGGGCAGCACGTTTGTCGACCGCTTCGACGCGAACTCCTACCTCTACATCACCCGCGCGATGGATTATTTCGATCTGGCGGCGGAGCACGGCGGACCGCTCGCCCGCGCGTTCGAGGGCACACGCTCGCGTTTCTGCATCATTTCATTCACCAGCGACTGGCTGTTTCCGACCTCGGAAAGCCGGGAGATAGTGCATGCGTTGAACGCGGCGGCCGCCAATGTGAGCTTTGTGGAGATTGCCACCGATAACGGGCACGATGCGTTTCTGCTGCACGAGCCGGAGCTGTTCGCGACGTTGAACGGTTTTTTGAACGGCTGCGCCGAGCACCGCGGCCTCGCCCGCCACAAGTAATGGCTGCATCCGGCGAAAGCGCCGCGCTGAGTTTCGGCGCGGCCGCGCAAGCGGCGATGGGGTCGGGCGTTGCGGGCGAGCTGCGCCGGGATTTGCGGCTGATTGCCGAGATGATCGAACCCGGCTCGCGCGTCCTCGACATCGGTTGTGGCGACGGGGCGTTGCTGGCCTATCTGGCACGGCAAAAGCGCGTCGACGGCCGCGGCATCGAGCTGAGCCAATCTGGTGTCAACGCCTGTGTCGGCCACGGCCTGTCGGTCATTCAAGGCGACGCCGACCGCGATCTCGAAGCCTATCCGGACGGGGCCTTTGATGTCGTCGTGCTAAGCCAGACCCTGCAGGCGACGCACCGGCCGCGCCAGGTGGTCGAGGAGCTCGTGCGCATCGGCCGGCGGGCAATCGTGTCGTTCCCGAATTTCGGGTTCTGGCGCATTCGGCTCCGGCTCCTGCTGACCGGCCGGATGCCGCTCTCGCACTGTCTCGCCTATCCCTGGTACGAGACCCCCAATATTCATCTCTGCACAATTCGCGACTTTGTCGCGCTGTGTGACGAGATCGGCGTCCGCGTCGACCGCAGCATCACGCTCGACCGCCAGGGGCACCCCTATTCCCTCGATCCCCGCGGCAGCTTGGCCAATCTGCTCGCCGAGCAAGGCATCTTCGTCCTTTGCGGGAATGGCGGTCCGTAACCCCGCGACCAACTCATCGGCTGTGCCGCTACAAGCCGTGCGGCGCCGGCGCGTATACCAAGCGCCGGCGCGGGGCGCGGGCGAGCGCCGGCTTGGCGTAGATCTGCTTTGTCGCCTCGACCAGCACGACCCCGGCGAAAGTCGGAAACCAGCGCTTGCCGATCCGCTCCCAGGCCGCGGCCGAGCGCAAGATCATGCGCTTTCGTGCGGGCGGGATGAAGAGGGCGGTGCCGGTTCCGACGGGGGTGAATTGCTCGTCGCGCAGCAGCCGCGACAATTGCGACATCGTGTAGGGGCGGCCCGAACCGAACGGGGTGCGGTCGAGCCGGGCCCATATGCCGCGGCGGTTCGGGGCAATGACCAAGAGGCGGCCTCCGCCGGCCAGGACACGCCAGATCTCCTTCAGCATCGGTCCCGCCTGGTCTGTGGTCTCGAGCGCGTGAACCAGAAGCACCCGGTCGATCGAATAATCCGCGAAGGGGAGCTCTCCCTCATCGGCCAGGGCGACCAGATTGCGCCCCTCCGGCGACCAGCCGAGCACACCGAGCGCGGCCGGCATCAACGCCACGGTGCGCTCCGTCTCGGCCGACATCGCCGGCAAAAACGGCGTCGCATAGCCGATCCCGAGGAGCCGCATGCCACGCAGATCGGGCCATGCCTGGCGAATGGCGTCGCGGATCATCCGCCGAGCGATCTGCCCGAGCCCGCTACGATAGAAATCCCGCAGATCGACGACGTCGGAGGACATCGGGATATCTTAGCACCTGCCGCTCGATCAACGTGGTGTGCCAGAGCGGCTTTCGATCGGGTTGGATCACTTACTCCAATCGCCTTGCCAGTTGGGCACCGGCCGAGCGCCGACCCGCCCTTCATGAACTGTGCGTGGGCCAACTGTCCGGTGGGCCTTCAGCCCACGGACTTAGTCCCATGGGAAAAGCCGGGATCCATCTATCACCTGATCGTGCCGTCGAGAAACGGGCCCCGGCTTTTCGCCGGGGGGAAGCGTTCAATCTGTCTGCCGTCACGAACCGCCTTGTTTTTCGTCGCGCAGCGCGCGCCTCGCAATGATCGCGCCAATTCGATCGAAATCTGCTCTAATTTGCCGACCTTTCATCGGGTGCCGATCACGAGCTAAGTCAGGCCGCCGCATAGCCGGTGTGCCAAAGTCACGGTCGCGTATCGCCGGTTCCTATTTCTTTTTTCCTAGTTCGCTCTCGAGCCTTCGCGCGTCCTCGATCGCCGGGCTCGGACCGAAATCATCGAGCTCGAATAACTGGCGAAGCTCGATCTCGCCTTCTGTTCCTTCGCCGTGCGGAGAGGGGCAGCGCTTGGCCCAGTTGATCGCTTCTTCTTTCGAGTTGACCTGGATCAGCCAATAGCCGGCGATGAGGTCCTTGGTCTCGGGGACCGGGCCTTCGATAAGAATGGGATTTCCGCCGGAAAATTTGATGCGCGCGCCCTTCGAGCTGGGTTGCAGGCCTGCCAGATCGAGCAGGATTCCGGCCTTAGCCATCTCCTCGTTGTATTTCGTCATCGCGGCAATCAGCCGGTCGTCCGGCATCGCGCCGGCTTCGGAATCCTTGCTGGCCTTGACCAACATCATGAACCGCATCGGCCTGTCCTTCTTCGATTTTCACACCGGCGCGAAGCGCACGGCGGCAACCGGGGGCAGCCGCGCCTCCGGCATCGTCCACGATTCGCCGCCGTCCTCCGAGATCCACAAGCCGCCGCTCGTCGAGCCGAAGGCGAGCCGCTCGCCGCTCTCGTCGACCGCCAGGCCATGACGCCACACCAAATCATAGGCGTGATGCTGGGGCAGGCCCCGCGTCAGCACATCGAAGCTGCGGCCGCCGTCGCGGGTGCGCGCGACCACGACCTTGCCGTCCAGCGGGATGCGCCGCTCGTCCTTGATCGCGGGGATGAACCAGGCGGTATCCGGGTCGGTCGGATGCGCGGCGACGGCAAAGCCGAACTTCGACGGGCGGATCGCCGTCATTTCGCGCCACGTCGCTCCGGCGTCCTCAGATCGGAAGACCCCGTTGTGGTGCTGGCACCACACGATCTCGGGGTGCGCCACGCAATGCGCCAGCCGGTGGACATCCTGAACGATCGGATTGCCGCGCTGCTCCGGCGGCATGTACTCGGCATACATGCCGCGGTTGATGAGCCGCCACGAGCCCCCTGCGTCGGTGCTTGCCCACACGCCCGCAGTCGACACGCCGATGCGGATGTCGGAGGGATTTCCCGGATCGATCAGCACCGAGTTGATGCCGGGCTGCTCGCCGCCGGCGACACCGGCCCATTGCCGGCGCTCGGGCCTGTGCCACAGCGCCTCGTTCAGCGACCAGGACGCGCCGCCGTCGTCGGAGCGGAAGAGCCCGCCCGGCATCGTGCCCGCCCAGAGGCGCCCCGCTGCCCCGCCCGGCTCCAAAACCCAGATTTTGCCGAGCGACCAGGGGTGCGGATCCTCCCCGGAATCCTCCGGCTTTGGCGGGAACACCGGGACCGCCATCTCGCGCCATTTGCCGGCGCGGTCGCGGAGCCACAGCTTGGCGCCGAAATGGCCGAGGTCGAGCGCCGCCCAGACCGACCCTTCGGCGTCCGCCAGCACCGCGGAGACCGGATCGCCGAGGAACCGAACCTCGGTGATTTCCCATTCCCCGTTGTTGCGCGCCAGCTCGAAGAGCCCCTTGCGGGTCCCGACATGCAGCCGGTTCGCCATGCTTCCCCTCCGTTAACCGCCTGACAATGCTTGGAAGACGTAGATCTCGTCGCGCGAACCAACCGGGTCCGTCAGCCGCACGCGGTCCTGGACCGCCTGGCCATTAAGATAGACGGCGACGTGCCGGCGCAGCGCTCCCTGGTCGTCGAGCACATAGCCGCGCAGCGCCGGCCGGGACGCGAACACTACGGCGAGCGCGGCGCCGATCGTGGCGCCTTCGACTTCCGCCGAGGGCGCAGGAAGAAACCGTTGCAACGCAGAGGTGAAGGACACCGTCGGCATGACGATCCTCGGTCTTGAAGCGCAAGGTTGATATCAACATTTGTAGCTGGTGTCAAAGTGCGACGATTTGGCTTTCGAGACCACCCTCGAGGTGCGGGACACCTGCCTGTGCCTGCACTTGCAGCGGGCAGCGCGGGCGGTGGCGCGGCGCTTCGACGCGGCGCTGCGGCCGCTGGGCCTAACCAGCGGTCAGTTCTCGCTCTTGATGTCGCTCAACCACCCGGAGCCGGCGAGCATCGGGAATATGTCCAGCTTGCTGGCAATGGACCGCACTACCCTGACCGCCAATCTGAAGCCGCTCGAGCGCCGCGGCTTAGTGACGGTGGCGGCCGACGATGCCGATAAACGCACGCGCCGCCTCACCCTGACCCCGGCCGGCCGGGCGCTGCTGGGTGCGGCCGTTCCGGTGTGGCGGCGAACCCATGCGGAGGTCGATCGCCTGCTGACCGAAGCCACCCCCGATCGGCTGCGCGCCGATCTGCGCGCGCTTTCCTAAGCGCGAATTGGCCTCTATCCCAGCGCACCCGATCGGTGGAGCGCGGCGATCTCGTCCGGTGAGAGGTCGAGCACCTGTCTGAGAATGGTCTGCGTATCTGCGCCGAGTTCCGGGGCGGCCCCCGAAATCCGGCCGAAGCTGGCCTGCCACGGCAGGCCGGGCAGAGCGCCAGCGCCATGGGGTTCCCAGAACCCGCGCGCCTTGAGGTGATTGCTGTTAACGAGATCCCGGGAGTTGGCGAGCGCCGCGGCCGGAATACCCGCTCGCCGCAACTCGGCCTCGGCGGCCGCGGCTGGTTTGCGGCGCAGCCATGCGCCGAGCGCCTGGTCGATCGTCTCGTGGAGTTGCCGGCGGTCGTCAAATCCGAGTTCGGCCATCGGCGCCAAGCCCGGTACGAGCGCGCAAAGGTTTCGCCATTCCGCATCGGTGGCCGTGGCGAGGCTGACCCATTCGTCCTCGCCGGCGCAGCGGTAGACGCTGTGCGGGACGTGATCGTCGGAGTCGTTGCCGCGCGGCTGCGGCGGGGCTGCGAGCTGGGTGGCCAGCAGAGGTTCGGCGATCGTCCACAGCATCGCCTCGATCATCGAAAAATCGATTCGGGCGACACCGCCTGCCCGCCGGCGGTGCCACAGCCCGGCGGCGACAATGAAAGCGAGCATCAGCCCGCACATCGGGTCGAGCCAGGCGAGCCCGAACTCGTGGCGAAATATCGGGATGGCGATTGAGCCCGGCGAAACCGGCATAGCACTGCAAGAGGGTGCCGTAGGCGACGGCATGCGCCTCCGGCCCGGTCCGCCCGAGGCCGGAGGCCGAGACATAGAGCAGATTGGGGTTGAGGGCCTGCAACTCGTCGGCGCCGAGGCCCAGCCGGTCCATGACACCCGTAGCGAAATTTTCGACCACTACGTCGCAGCGCGCGGCGAGCGCCCGCGCGATCGCGACCGCTTCCGGCTTCTTCAGGTCGAGCACGATACTTCGTTTCGCCTGGCCGAGAACCGTGTGCAGCTCGGAGGCACGGCCGGGGTCGCCGCGTCCGGGCGCCTCGACCTTCAAGATCTCCGCGCCCATCGCCGCGAGATAGCGCGTCGCCGTCGGGCCCGCGATGACCCAGCTGAAATCGAGAACGCGGATGCCGGAGAGGGGCATCGGTCCGCCGCCGCGGCCGGGCGGATTGCTGCTGGCAGTAGTGACCCGCAGCCCGAACGGAGGTCCCGGCACCTTGACCGTCCGCCCCCTGAGCTTGATGTTTCGCCAGAACTTGCGGTGCTCGAGCTGCGGCGACGCGAGCTGTTCCGCCGGCTCGCGCAGCGGAAAGCTCGGCACATGAGCGGCCTGGGCGCTGTCGGCAATCCATTGCTTGCCGCATTGGCGGCTCCACCCCGACATCAGCGCATGGAGCAGATCCCAGTTGGCAACCCTGTCGGGCTTGGTCGCGAAGCGCGGGTCACTGCCCCAGTCGGGCGAACCCATTACCGACAGCCACGCCGTCCACTGACGCTCTTCGCGCGGCGAGATCGCGACATACCCGTCGCGGGCCGGCAAAATCGTGACCGTGGCCCCGTTGCCGTCCGCCTCGCGCTTGCGCGGGCGGGTTCTTCCAGTGAGCCCGGCGCGCGCCAGCTCGGTTATGGCCACCGTCGCCAACGTGTCCTGGATCGAGACATCGATGACCGCGCCGGGCGCGGCCAGTGCCGCGTGCATGCCGGCGCAGGCGGCGGCAAGGCCGCCGATGAAGGCGGATTGTCCGCCCACCGAGCGGATCGGCGGTTCCGCGAGATCGTCTACTTGCCCGGTCAACAGCCGGGCAATGCCGCTCGCAAAGAACAGCGTCAGGTCAGTCGCCGGGTCGTCGGCTTTTGGTCCGGTCTGTCCAAAGGGTGAGATGTATACCAGCGCCGCGTTCGCATTGAGGCGGCGGAGACTGTCGATGTCGTATTGCCAAGCTTGAAGCTGTTGGGGACAGCCCTCGCAGACGATTAATTTGGCGGCTGCGATTGCACTGCGGCGCGCCGCAGTATGATTGGCGAGGAGGGACTTGGCATTATTGAGGTAGGCCGCGAGGGGGGTGGAGATTTCCGGGTCGACGCAGCTGACATCGGCACCGACATCGGCGAAGAGCCGTCCGCAAACGGCGGCAGCCAAGCCCTTCCCTATTTGTACGACACCGAGCCCCTGCAGCAATGGCATCTCGCCAGTGACCCCTATTGGTCAAGCCAGGCGTCCTCGAACCGCCAACCGTTGAAAATGCTGTTGACCATAACCGTGATCCCATGCACCCGCGGGTAATGGCAGGTGCCGAGGCGGTATTGATAAATGATCGGGCGGGCCGCGTCTTCCTGTAGCCGGCGGTCGATCTCCCATACCAGTTTCTTGCGCTTTTCCTGATCCGGTTCGACCGATTGCTGCTGATACATTTTTTCAAGCTCGGGGTTGCAGTAGTTCGTGTAATTGCGCTCCGAGCCGCAGGCATAGTGCTCGTAGAAATAGGCGTCCGGATCATCGACCCCAGAGCCCGACAGATTGGCGCCGATCATGAAGTCCTTACGGGCAATCTTGGGAAACCAATTGGCGGTCTCTACGGTGTCGAGCTCGCCGTCGATGTAAATCTCCTTCATCTGGTCGATCAGAATGACAGCCGGGTCGCGGTATTGGGCGATGTTGCGCGTCGCGACCTTGACCGGCAGCCGATTGTCCGGGCCGTAGCCGTGCTTCTCCATCAATTTGCGAGCCTCGGCCCGGTTGGCCTGCACATCCGAGCCGTAACCGGGCAGCGTCTGCAGGATTTCGGGCGGCAGCCCCCATAAACCGGCAGGGGGAGGGAGCATCGCGCCACTGATATCCCCCTGCCCTTCGGCGATAATGTCGATGAAGCTTTTCCGATCGATCGTCAATTGCATCGCCCGGCGGATGTCCGGGTCGTCAAACGGCGCGGTCTCGCGATTGACCAGAAGGTTGATTGCGACCGGCGTCTGCGTCAGCTCGCAGATTGCATCGGGCGCTTGGCTCGTGATGTCGCGCATCGACTGCACCGTCACCTCATAGGGAAACGAGATGTCGAATTTGCCGGCGATGAAGGCGAGCGTCTGCGTCGAACGGTTCGGAACGACGGTCCACTCGATGCCATCGAGATACGGCCGGCCGGGTTTCCAGTAATCCGGGTTTTTGACAAACCGGATGTAATCGTTCGGCTTGAACTCGACGAATTTGAACGGTCCGGTACCGATCGGATGCGTACGCATGTCCCGCGCCGGGACATGGCACGGGTAGACGGGCGACATGCCGGTCGCGAGCAGCATCAGGAATGCCGGCTGCGGGCGCTTCAGCGCAAAGCCGACATTGTAATCGCCATCCGTCGTGACCTCATCGAGATTGCGATACCAGGCCTTGCGCGGATTGAGGCGGAGCTTCTCGCTCGACCTGCCGAGCAGCATGTCCCAGGTGCATTTGACGTCCGCGGCGGTGAACGGCTTGCCGTCGTGCCATTTGACGCCTTGCCGCAGCCGAAAGCTGACCCGCGTGAAATCGTCGTTCCACTTCCAGCTCTCGGCGAGCTCGGGCTCGATCATGTCGAGCCGGTTCTGTTTCTCGTGCTGATTGAACAGAACGAGATTATTGAACACACCCATAAAGGGCGCCACAGCCGAAATCGTGGCCTCCTCATGGATCGAGCCGCTGGCCGGGCTGTCGCGGTGAAAAAATTTCAGCACGCCGCCGCTCTTCTGCGCGAAGGCCGGCGGGGCCGCCAGCAAAAAAACGGCGCTCATCAACGTGAGCGCACGGGTGATATCCGGCATGATCTTTCCCTGCTGTCCAGGCGCGACGATAGCATGAAATCAACTAAGCAATCACCGGCGTTGCCTCGGTCGGGCGGCGGCGTCTTGTCTCGCCGGGTCGCCCGGATCATCTTCTCCGGTCTTTTGGATTTTTTCTCCCTTATCTCTCCGCCTACCGCCGCCTGATTTACTGGTTACCGCAATTGCGATCGAGAACCGTCGTCACCTCGATCCGCTGACAAACTGGTGCTTGGCGAAGGGTTTGCCCCGGCGCCAGGTTCAGCTTTACCCCTTGGGGGCTTATTGTCGTCGGGCGCAGCGGTCGCCGCAGTCTGATACCATAGGGATGTGCTAGGATGCATCGGTGCAGCCAAGAGGCGATCCCCGACGCGTGCAAAGGCGCGCTGAAAGATTTGGCGCGCCGAGCGGCGGAGAGATCAGCGCTGAGGCGGCGCTGTCGATAAGGCTCAGCGCGGCCATCGTAACCGCGACGGTTCACGAGCCGCGTATTCTCACTGTTCACATCGGGCGTGAGCCGGCCGAAGCGCTGCCCTCCGGCCCGCTGGAAGTCGAGCACCGTACGCTGGAGGTCGGGCTGCGTGCCTGGGTCGAGAGGCAGACCAGCCAGAGGCTGGGCTATGTCGAGCAGCTGTACACCTTTGGCGACCGTGACCGCACCGAAACTGGTGAGACGCGACCGGGCCGGGCTCTGACGGTCGCCTATCTCGCGCTGGTGCGCGATGCGCGGCCGAGCGGAGCCGCCGAGGGGTTGTGGCAAAGCTGGTACCGTTTTTTCCCGTGGGAGGACTGGCGTTCGGGAAAGCCGGGGGCGCTGGCCACGGTCGAGGAGCGTCTGCGTTTATGGGCGGGGCAGGCAGCAACCGAGGGGGAGCGGCGGCTGCGCGCCGAGCGGGTCGGCCTCGCTTTTGCCGCTTCCTGGAACGAAGAGCTGGTCCTCGAGCGCTATGAGCTGATTTACGAGGCGGGACTCATCGAGGAGCGCTGGCGCGATCTCGGACGTCCGCTGCCGCCGCAGGATGTTCCGACCTTTGGAATGCCGATGGCGGTCGACCACCGCCGCATCCTCGCCACCGCGATCGGCCGGCTGCGCGGCAAGATCAAATATCGGCCGGTCGTGTTCGAGCTGATGCCGCCAGCTTTCACCTTCCTCCAGTTGCAGCGTACAGTCGAGGCGTTATCGGGCGTGCGGCTGCATAAGCAAAATTTTCGGCGTCTCGTCGAGCAGCAGGGCCTGGTCGAGGAGACCGGCGGGATCAGCGGTACAACGGGCGGTCGGCCTGCACGGCTCGTGCGCTTTCGCCGCGAGGTGCTGCTCGAGCGCCCGGCGCCTGGTCTGCGGCTGCGCGCCGGCCGCCGTACGATAACTTCTGCCGCTGCTACATAAGCTGCCCGGTTTTCGTCGCGCATGATATGCCCGCTTCGGCGGGAGATGTGAAATTCTCACCCGTTTCGGGACACATAATTGGCGCGCCTTACCCTGTTCTCGTCATTCGAGCGAAATCCCCCTTCGCGGACGCGCCATTTGGGAATTGACAAATTGAGAATAACAAGGTATATTTGCGCAATTGCAAGCTTACCAGCCCAGCGGGCCGGCTCGCTAGACCGCATACCAGCAGGTCAAGGCCTACCGGGGACATGCCGTTCATTAGGGGACCAAGCTGGATAGCCGCGAATTGTCCACAGCACGACTTGTATCGTATTTAATTCAGAGAGACTTAATGGCGATCACGATTAGCAATCTTACGGTCGTTAATAATGCGTCACCCGGAACAACAATCGGCATCCTAACCACGACTGATGCATCGGGAAACGTTATTCCGTGCAATTATATGCTGACGAAAGGCTCTATCGGTTACTTCGCGATTTCGGGCGACAACCTGGTAACCGCGTGGAGCGGGGTGGCGACCTCGGGACACTACTCAGTCCGGATTCGAGCAATAGGCCAGAGTACCATATTCAGTGGCTCTGCAACCTACACGGTCGAACTAGGATTAGCCGCTCCGCCGCCGCCACCTGGCGGCACCGGCGCAACGGGAGGCACCGGTCAGACTGGAGCAACAGGAGCCACCGGCGCGACAGGCGCTACGGGCCAGACCGGCGCGACTGGTGCTACGGGCCAGACCGGCGCGACAGGTGCCACTGGCGCTGGAGCGCCGCCACCTCCCCCTCCGGTATCGCCGGATGGGACTATGTCTACGGCACCAAGTGGCCCAGCGCTGATCACAACCGCAGGCACCTGGGCGTGGTCTTCCGCGGCGGCTGGGCGTCCTGGTGAATACAACGTTAATTTGAATGGTGTCCAGGCTGGGATTGGCGTCCTGATGGAGGTTGCCAATAATGGGCAGCTCTATGTTGAGACCGCTAGCCTTGGTTGGTACCTGTGGCAAGAAACCGGGTGGGTCGCTAGCGCCGGTCCGGTGACACCACCACCACCGCCACCGCCACCCCCTCCCCCTCAGGTATCGCCGGACGGGACCATGTCCACGGCACCAAGTGGCCCAGCGCTGATCACAACCGCAGGCACCTGGGCGTGGTCTTCCGCGGCGGCTGGGCGTCCTGGTGAATACATTGTTAACTTGAATGGTGCCGCCGTTGGGATTGGCGTCCTGATGGAGGTTGCCAATAATGGGCAGCTCTATGTTGAGACCGCTAGCCTTGGTTGGTACCTGTGGCAAGAAACCGGGTGGGTCGCTAGCGCCGGTCCGGTGACACCACCACCACCGCCACCACCTCCTCCCCCTCCTCCCCCTCCCCCTCAGGTATCGCCGGACGGGACCATGTCCACGGCACCAAGTGGCCCAGCGCTGATCACAGCCGCAGGCACCTGGGCGTGGTCTTCCGCGGCGGCTGGGCGTCCTGGTGAATACAACGCTAATTTGAATGGTGTCCAGGCGGGGATCGGCATCCTGATGGAGGTTGCCAGTAATGGGCAGCTCTACGTGGATACCGCCAATCTTGGCTGGTATCTGTGGCAGAATAGCGGGTGGGTCGCCAGCACCGGTCCGGTGACATCACCACCACCGCCGCCACCTGCGTCCGCGGTTGTGATCACCGTAACGCCGAACACACCTCAAGTACCCGACACGATGTCGGTCGGCGCGATCGTGGCGACCTACGCGGTAGCGATGAGCGACGGATCTCCGTTTGTCGGCACGATCGGTTTCGGCCCGCCGAATTTCGATGCCGGCGGCATCTTTGCACTGACCGGCTCGCCGATTACCGGCAACGTCATCGTCAACCCGAACGGGCCCGGCATCGGTCCCAATCTAGGCACGATCACCGATCACATTACATTGATCGCGACGCAACCATAGTCGGACTGATCGCGCGCAACAATGCGGACGGCAAGCAACATAGAAGACGGCTCAGCGCAAACCGGCCGAAACGGGATGAATGTCAGCCGGGCGGCGCTGGGCGGCCTCAGCCCCGATTGTGTGTGGTTGCGTCCATCCGGTCTGATCAACGGCCGCGCTGCTGCGGAGGCGATTGCCTCCGGCCTCGCCCGGCCGCTGACCGGTCCCGGCTTGGCGTTTAGTTTAATCGCGGCCCTGGGCCTCGGGTCCGGCCGGCGCGTGATCTCGGCGACGTCGTCGATTGCCGAGCTCGAGGAATGGATTGTCGGGGCGGGGGCGCGCTTCGCGCAGCGGGTGCGGGAGCAGCTTGCGCTGCTGTCCGCCGCGCGGCCGCCTTGGGCGGGGTTCGATCTCGATCGACCGATCGTCATGGGGGTCCTCAACGTAACGCCCGACAGTTTCTCCGACGGCGGTCAGTGGTTTGATCCGGGGCGCGCGGTCGCTCACGGCCGGGCACTCTTGACCGCTGGAGCAGACATTATCGATGTTGGCGGCGAATCGACGCGTCCCGGGGCCGGTGAACTCGATCCGGGAGAGGAGATTCAGCGGGTCGAGCCGGTCGTGCGCGCCTTGGTAGAGTCTCGGCGCCGTCGTGTCGATCGACACCCGGCACAAAGCAGTCATGGAGGCCGCGCTCGATGCCGGGGCGCGGATCGTCAATGACGTGTCGGCACTGACGCACGATGCGGATAGCGCCGCCCTGATCGCCCGGCGCGGCGCTTCGACCGTGCTGATGCATATGCGCGGTGAACCGCGGACTATGCAGTTCGACCCGGTTTATAATTCAGCGCTGATCGAAGTGTTGGAATTCCTGAAAGCACGCATCCAGGCTTGCATTGCCGCCGGAATTCCGCGCGATCATATCGCCATAGACCCAGGCATCGGTTTCGGAAAACGTGTATCCCACAACCTCGAGCTGCTCTCCGGAATCGCCTCGTTTCATACTCTTGGCTGCGGCATCGTGGTTGGCGTGTCGCGCAAATCCACTATCGCCCGGCTGAGCAAGGGCGAGCCGCCGCAGGCGCGGCTGCCCGGGTCCCTCGCGGCCGCGCTGGCCGCGATTCAGCAGGGCGTTCAAGTTCTGCGGGTCCACGATGCCGCCGAGACCTGCCAGGCGCTCGCCGTGTGGCGGGCCATCGCGGCGGGTTGAGCGGCATCATCCGGGTCGGGCGCAAGCCGGCCGCGCTCGCTCGATGATTGCGCCGACCCCTTCGGCATCCGGAAAGACGTCGAGCTTTTCAACCCACACCCGAACCTGCGCGATGCGCGGGTCGGCAAAGCACACGGCGCAGACCCGCTCGGCGAAACCCTCACACAGATTGATATGTCCAGCGCCAGCGACTTCGCGGATGCCGGCGACAATCTTCTCGTAATTGATGATCCGCCGACGGTCCTCTCCGGGGAAAGGGTCTACCGCGATGAGGTCGACCGAAACGCGAACGCGCTGTTTGCGCTGACGCTCATCCGCGCGGATTCCGATGCTGCACATCAAGACGAGCCCGCGCACCGTGACCGTATAGCGGGCACCCTCCATAGCGTTTTCCTGACTGCGGGTGGTTGCCGGGCTGCGCTCGATCATGCGTCTACCATGCCGAGCCGCGGCGAATGCTGCAATGCGTTATCGCCCCCGCCGCGGGAGTCACTTATTCCGAGCGGTACCATGTCCTCCTATAAGGGCGGCCGGAGCCGGGCTATATCCGTTGGAGTGGAAATGGCTGGACAGACGATCGACATGCGCCGAGGGAACAGAGTCCGATTATTCCCGATATTCGTCGCTTTTTTTCGCCTCGGCGTGGTGAGCTTCGGGGGCGGCACCGCGGGCTGGCTCTATCGCGAAATCGTCGAGCGTCGGCGCTGGGTCAGCGATGCCGAGTTTTTGTCGGGCGCGGCGCTCGGGCGCTTCGTGCCCGGTTCCGGAGGGGTCAACCTCACCGTCCAGGTCGGCGAGCGTCTGCACGGCGGCTCGGGGGCGCTCGCGGCTGTTCTCGGGCTGTTGTCGGGTCCGCTGGCCATCATTCTGGCGCTGGCGGCGGGTTACACGAGAATTGAGCAAAGCGTGACCCTTCACGCTGTGCTCGACGGCGTTGCGGCAGCGGCGATTGGCTTGACATTCGCTACCGGTCTCAAGCTCGTGCGGTTCAGGCGGGCGAGCGCCGGGCCTCTCGCCGTTACCGTTGCGACCGTGTTCTCGGTCGGCGTGCTGCGCTGGCCGATGATACCGGTTGTCCTCTGTCTCGCTCCGGTCAGCATCGGGCTGGCGCTCCTTGACAGGCGAGGCGGCCGTGCCTGAGGACTTTAGGACTTTGCTGGCATTGACATTGGTGTTTGCTCCTTTGTCGCTGCTGTCGATCGGCGGCGGCGCGTCCCTCCTGGCCGAAATCGAACACCAGTCCGTGAGCGTTCACGCCTGGACGACAGAGCGCGAGTTTGCCAATCTTTTTGCGATATCGCGTGCCGCGCCAGGCCCGGGAACAATGCTCTCGACGTTGATCGGCTGGAAAGTGGCGGGTTTGGCGGGCGCCTTGACCGCGACTATCGCGCTTTACCTGCCGTCGTCGCTGCTCGTCTACGCCGCCGCCCGGCTGTGGGGCCGCTGGCACGGCTCGGTCTGGCACTCGGCAGTCGAGCGGGGTCTGGCGCCGATCGCCGCCGGATTGATCCTTGCGGGCGGGATCGCGGTATTGCGGGCTTCACCCGGCGGACCCGCCGTCTGGCTCGCAGCGACCGTTGCGACGGCCGTGATCTTGTGGCGGCCGCTCCTACATCCGCTGGTGCTGTTCTTTGCCGGCGGCGCGCTGTTTGGGCTCGCCGAGGCGCTCGGTTTGTGGTGACCTAAACCGTCGCACCCGATTGCAGCCACCCCCGCACGATCTCTTCGTTCTACTGAAACGCCTTGATGGCATTGACCAGGGTTTGGACGATGCCCCAGACCAGCGGAATGCCGACGAGGCCCCAGGCGAGGACGAGCTTGATCCCGTTGCTCGTCGCCGACGACTGCCGCGCGCTTTCCATCACTCGCTCCCGAACACTGGCGCCGCTTCGACCTCGGCGTCTGCCTCGACGGCGCGCATATGAAACCGTTCGTGAACCGATTTCACAAAAAGATTGCAGATAAACCCGATCATCAACAAGCCCGCCATGACATACATCGTGACGTTATAGGCCTGCGCCGGCGCGACGCCGTGGGTTATGTTGTATTCGCGAATATAATTCACCAACACCGGTCCAAAGATCCCGGCCATCGACCACGCGGTCAACAACAAACCGTGGATGGCGCCGACATAGCGCGTCCCGAACATATCGCGCAGATACGCCGGCACGGTCGCAAAGCCGCCGCCATACATGCTGAAGATCACCGCATAGCACAGCACGAAAAGCGCGACGCTGCGAATGGCGCCGGCGTAGGGCACCAACGCATAGAGAGCGGTGCCGAGGGCGAAGAACACGAAATAGGTGTTCTTGCGACCGATGTAATCCGAGGTCGACGACCAGAAAAAGCGGCCAATCATGTTGAACAGGCTGAACAGGCCGACCAGCCCCGACGCGGCGACCGCGGTAATCTGCCCGCGAAACATCTCCTGGCTCATCGCCGAAGCCTGCCCCAAGACGCCGATCCCGGCGGTTACATTGAGGCACAGGATCCACCAGATCAGCCAGAACTGCGGCGTCTTCAGCGCGTCGTAGACGAAGACGTTCTGGATTGTCACGAGCGGCTTTGGCTGCGCCGGCGGGGTGTAGTTGGCGGGCGCCCAACCCGGTGGCGGCACCCGCACGATCGCGGCGCCGACCATCATAAAGCAGAGGTAAATGAGCCCCATGGCGATGAAGGTGTCGGCAACCCCGAGGTGGCTCGGACTCGAAAATCGGCTCATCAGCCACACCGACAGCGGCGCCGCGATAAACGCGCCGCCGCCGAACCCCATGATCGCCATGCCGGTTGCCATGCCCGGCCGGTCGGGGAACCAGTGGATTAGAGTCGAGACCGGCGAGATGTAGGCGATGCCGAGCCCGGTCCCGCCGAGCACGCCATAGCCCAGATAGATGATCCACAACTGGTGCAGATAAACGCCGAGCGCCGAGACCAGAAAGCCACCGGCAAAACACAGCGCGGCGGTGAACATCGCGCGGCGCGGCCCGCTTTCCTCGACCCAGCGGCCCAACACCGCGGCAGAGCCGCCGAGGAACAATATCGCCAAGCTGAAAATCCAGCCGACTCGGTCAGCTTCCAGTCGCCGGGCGCCGATTGCGTGATCCCGATCAGCTTCGTCATCGGCAAGTTGAATACGCTGAAGGCGTAGACCTGTCCGATGCACAGATGCACGCACAACGCGGCCGGCGGGATCAGCCAGCGGCTGTAGCCTGGAGGGGCGATCGTGCGCTCGCGATGCAGGAGTGAACCCGCCATACTTCTTCCTCCCTTTTTTCGCCAGGTTTTCACGCCGGGCGTCTCGTCTCGCTGAGGCAGTCCTACCTCAGCCCGGCGTGTACAAATCTGCCCAGGAGAATTTTACCCTGGTAGAACGCAACCTTTGATAGACCAAACCAGATTAAACCGACAGTGCTCGGGTGATCAAGTTCTGCGCGGCCGAGATAACCGGCCGCAGGTGTCATTCTCGCGCGAGCGAAGAATTTCGGTGAACAGGTCATTCATCCCGGCCATGTAATGCCTGCTGTGAAAGCAGTCGTCGTAGATTGACGCCGCTTTATCGTTGGGACCGGGAGGGCGCGCGAGCGTCGTCATCATGGCCTCGGCGAATTGTCGAGGCGTGTCCCGAACAAACTCAGCACAACGTTCTTTTACGTGATCAGGAAGGCCTCTAAGTGAGTCCGGGGTAGCAATAACTGTCTTCCCCGCACAGAGAGCCTCAATGAATTTCAAGGAACACCCTGTTCCCACAAGCGACGGAGCCAGGACTGTGGTTGAAACGGAATAGTAGATGGCGACGTCTGGAACGCTTCCTACAAAGTAATGTTTATACGTTTCGTACAACGGTTGATCCATGTGACGGATAAGTTCTTTTATACGTCCAACAAAGGCGATCCGCGGGGGCGGCCCATTCAGCACAGGGAAAACCTCGGCGAGCAGCCATTTCACCGCAATGAAATTTGCAAAATTATTGTTTCCGACGTAAACGAAATCAAACTGGCTCCCACAGGAATCCCCTCTAATCTGGATCAATGTTTTCTCGTTTTGGGGGTTGAGGCATGGGACTACCAAGCGATGACCGATAAGCGGCAATTCACGCTCAAGGAATTCTTTATCTTCATTGGAGCAATGAATTAAAACGTCTGCATTCCGATATAGTGAAAGTTCTGATGCAAGCAGTTGAGAATATCTGTCCCGTCGCTTGCTAAAAGGATTTTGGGCGCCTCTCTTTGCGTATGTTCTCGCTTGTACATCGTGCGTGTCGCAAATCAGGCGCGGTTTGCTGGCAGTTCGTCGAAATACCAGGTCTTGAATGCGAACGGCAAGGAGCATCTCGAATGCGTGGTTCACATGGATGACATCGACCTGATGGCTGTCGATAAACTCTGAAATCCCGGCTTGCCACCCGCCACGGGCCGCATATCTCGCATCGATGGAAAGAGAATCGTCACGCCCTGCTAAAACCCAGTCCAAATACGATTTGCTCAGGTATGGCCGCTTTGTATCCCGAGGCATATTGTGCACGACGCTCGATATGCCATCATAATGCATCTCGATTTTTATTTCATTGATGTCTTCGTAATAGCCCGGAGATGGATGGATAGGTCCAAGAACAAGCAAAACTTCATGGCCAAATTCTTTGTATGCAGCAGCTTGTGCTGAAAAGATATTTGAACTTCCTGTGTTTGGCCAAGGTGGAGCTACGATGATGGCTCCGGCTTTTCGCGGATGAAGTCTTAGAATAGACCTCACGCAGTTCCCGGACGCTCAATGCAAGCGGGGATAGGGCGGAGCTGCCGATGCGATCAGCGGATCGCGAAAGGCGTCGGGGGAACACCCGGCCAATCTTGTCGACAAATTGGGTGCGCGCCAAACCCGCGCCGGCGCGAGACTGTTCCAGCTCCACACCGCCACAGAGGGCGACGGTTACCAGGCTATAAGCGAGGTCCATGTCTCGCTTGAGCGCCGCGGCACTTCGCAACGGGCCAAATAGCTCGGTTCCGTCGCTTCTGTTCGACAGTCGTCGCAACGCTATCGCACCGAGGGCGGGCGCAGAGTCCGGTTCGCTCAGCAGGTCCGAAACTGCCTGCCACGCGGCGCGGCTCCGAAACCAACTGTGCGTCAGCCGCTCCGGCGGGATCACATGCTCGACGACGGCGTTGGGTGCATAAATTGCCAGCTTTCCCATCGCCCTGACCCGCTCGCTCGCCTCGATCTCCTCGTTCGACAGGAGCGTCGAGCCCGCGCCGATGCGGCCGAGCCGCGCGGAGAAACCGCCTGCGGAAATTAGAGAGGCCCGGTCGAACGAAATGTTGCATCCGGCAAGCCATTCTCCTTCGGCCAACTCACGCAACTTGCCGCCCAGATCGATGAGCGAGAGATAGCCGAGCAACGGTTTGCCCATCCATGCCGGCTTCTCGTTTGTCCAGCGCGGCACAATCGGGCCGCCCACGACCCCCGCCCGGCCCTCGAATGCCGCATGAGCGTGCAGCAGTTCCTTGGCCCAGGACGGGCAAGCGCGTGCGTCGTCGTCGATGAACGCGACGATGCGGCCGAGCGCCGCCGCCGTCCCTCTGTTGCGCGCGTTGGAAAGTCCCGGCTTTGGCTCGACAAGGTAGGTGAGATTGGATCGGCCGGCATAGCGTTCTGCGAATCGGGCGGCACCGGCTTGATCCGGCGAGTTGTCGACTACGATTATTTCGAGCGAGCCGGCTCGAGTGTCCTGTTGTGTCAGCGATTCGATCGCCTCCGGCAACAAGTCGTAGCGGTTATAGGTGCAGATGACCGCCGACAGAGCGGTCTCGCCGTGTTCAGCAGAGCGCAGCGCGGGCGAAGCTGAGAAACTATTCGCATCGGGGGTCGACATGGGCGCCGCTGGTTCGACGGTGCTATTCTCGAGCGACCCGCCGCCTCCGCTCCGGGAACAATGCGAGCAGCCCTTCGCGGCGAAGCGGGGCAGATGCCGCGCTCGGTGATGAGGGCGGTGACGAGGCGGGCCGGGGTTACGTCGAAGGCGTAATTCGCGGCGGGGCTGCCGGCCGGCGTCAGGCGGACGGCGACGCGCCGGCCCTCCTCGGTCCAGCCTTCGATGTGGGTGACCTCGCGCGCGTCGCGGCGCTCGATCGGGATCTCGGCGCCGCTCTCGATCTCCCAGTCGATCGTCGGCGAAGGCAGCGCGACGTAGAACGGGACGTCGTTGTCGCGCGCTGCCAGTGCCTTCAGGTAGGTGCCGATCTTGTTTGCGACATCGCCGCCCGCCGTCGTGCGGTCGGTGCCGACGATGCAGAGATCGACGAGGCCCTCGCGCATCAGGTGACCGCCGGCATTGTCGACGATGACCGTATGCGGGACGCCGTGCTCGCCGAGCTCCCAGGCGGTGAGGCTCGCGCCCTGGTTGCGCGGGCGGGTCTCGTCGACCCAGACATGGATCGGGATGCCGTCATCGTGGGCGCGGTAGACCGGGGCGAGCGCGGTGCCCCAGTCGACTGCGGCGAGCCAGCCGGCATTGCAATGGGTCAATACCTCGACCTGACCGGCGCGACCCTTGCGCCGCCAGGTATCGGCGATCAGCGCGGCGCCGTGCTCCCCGATCGCGCGATTGATCGCGACATCAGCCTCGGCGATCTCGCCGGCCCGCGCCATCGCCGCGGCAAAGCGGCGGCTTTCCGGCACCTCGCGACAGCGCCCGCTGCATCTCGGCGAGGGCCCAGCGCAGATTGACCGCGGTCGGGCGGGTCGCGGCGAGCTTTGACGCTCGCCGCCTCGAGCCCGCGGTCCGACGGGTCCTCGGCCGCTGCGAGAGCCATGCCGTAGGCCGCGGCGGCGCCGATCAGCGGCGCGCCGCGAACCTGCATCGTCGCGATGGCCCGCGCCGCGTCGTCGAGCGTCTCGAGCCCGACGATGACGAGCTCGTGCGGCAATCGCGTCTGATCGATGATCTCGACCGTGCGCCCATCGGCAGCGAGCCAGATGGTCCGCATCGCCCGGCCGCGGACGTTCACGGGGCGTCCTCCCTCCGCAGCACACGGCCCGCGACCGCGTCGAGACGGGCGAGCATTTCGGGATCGCGTCGCTCGGGCGCGGTGATCAGCGCGTGATCGAGCGCCTGCTGGCACCCCTGCCGGCACGGCCCGGAATGGATCGACAGCGCGGGCACCACACGCCTGACGAGCGCCTTTGCGCGTTCCGCGTTGGCGTGCAGCACCCCGACGATCATGTCGACCGTGACGGCGTCGTGGCCGGGATGCCAGCAATCGTAGTCGGTGACCATTGCGACCGTGGCGTAGCAGATCTCGGCCTCGCGCGCGAGCTTTGCCTCGGGCATGTTGGTCATGCCGATCACGTCGCAGTTCCACGACCGGTAGAGCTCGCTTTCGGCAAGGCTCGAAAATTGCGGTCCTTCCATGACCATGTAGGTGCCGCCGCGCTTCAGCGCCATGCCCGCTGCGGGCCCGGCTGCGGCCAGCGCGTCGCCAATTCGGCCGCAGACCGGGTGCGCCATCGAGACATGCGCGACGCAGCCCTTGCCGAAAAAGCTCTTGGCCCGCGCAAAGGTCCGGTCGATGAACTGGTCGATCACGACAAACTCGCCGGGAACCAGATCCTCGCGCAGGCTGCCGACAGCCGACAGGGAGACGATGTCGGTGACCCCGCAGCGCTTCAGCGCATCGATATTGGCGCGGAAATTGATCTCCGAAGGCGGCAGCACATGGCCGCGGCCGTGGCGCGGAACAAACACGACCGGCTGGCCGTCCAAGCGTTCCGAAGCAGAATTCGTCCGATGTCGCGCCGAACGGGCTTTCGACCCGCCGCCATTCGACATCCGCGAGTCCGTCGATCTGATAGAGCCCGCTGCCCCCGATAATGCCGATGACGGGCCCGGTCATCCCCCGGTCATCCGCGGGCCTAATGTGCGGCGGCCCAGATCTTGCGCTTGGCGGCGTAGAACATGCCCGCCATGATGATCAGGAACAGCATGACCTTGAACCCGGTGCGGTGCCGAACTTCGAGATTGGGCTCGGCCGCCCAGGTCAGAAAGGTCACGACGTCATGCGCCATCTGCGGCACCGTGGCGGGGGTGCCGTCGGCAAAAGTCACGGCGTTGTCGCTGAGCGGCGGCGGCATCGCGATCTGGTGACCGGGGAAATATTCGTTGTAGTACATCCCCGACAATAGCTTGAACCCGGGCGGCGGCTCCTTGTAGCCGGTCAGGATGCCGTAGACGTAATCGGGCCCGCCGTCGCGCGCCTTGACGATCATCGACAGATCCGGCGGCAATGCGCCGTTATTCGCCGCGCGCGCCGCCTGGTCGTTGGGGAACGGGCCGGGGATCGGGTCGGAGGGCCGGCCCGGGCGCTGGAACATCTGGCCCTCGTCGTTCGGCTGCTCGTTGGTCACCTGGTAGGTCGACGCGATCGCCTTCACCTCGTCTTCGGTGTAGCCGATATCGGTCAGGTCGCGGAAATAAAGATGCTTGACCGGGTGGCAGGCGGAGCAGACCTCCTTGTAGACCTGAAAGCCGCGCTGCTCCGCCGCCCGGTCATAGGTGCCGAAGATGCCGTCGAACGACCATTGCTGGTGCGGCAGCGGAGGGGCCTCCTGGGCATTCGCGCCGAGCGGGGTCAGCGCAAAGGCCAGCAGCGCCAGCGCGGCAAGGGTGGGCTTCAGCCATCTCAGGTCTTCGTCAGCGGCACTCCGGCGCCGCCAAGTCGAGCGCCTGCACCGCCTTGCAGCACCGCCGTGGCGATGCTGGCGGGCAGCGGTTTGGGTCGCTCGAGCCTGCCGATGACCGGGAACAGGATCAGGAAATGGACGAAGTAATAGAATGTCGCGATCTGCCCGACGGTCACCACCAGGCCTTCGGGCGGGTTGGCGCCGACCCAGCCGAGCGCGATCGACGTCGATGACCAGCAGCCAGGAAACCCATTTATAGACCGGGCGGAACCGCGCGCTGCGCACCGGCGAGGTGTCGAGCCACGGCACGAAGAACAGCAGGAAAATGGACCCGAACGCCATGATCACGCCGAGCAGCTTGTTCGGCACCGAGCGCAAGATCGCGTAATACGGCAACAGGTACCATTCCGGCACGATGTGGTTCGGCGTCTGCATCGGGTTCGCCGGGATGTAATTGTCCGAGATTACCCAGGAAATTCGGCGCATAGAAAACGAAGAAGCTATAGATCAGCAGGAATACGGCCAGCCCGAACAGATCCTTGATCGTGAAATAGGGGTGGAACGGAAGCGTATCCTGCGGCCCCTTCATTTCGATCCCCAACGGGTTGTTGGAGCCGAAGCGGTGCAGTGCGATCAGATGGAGCAACACCACGGCCAGGATCACAAACGGCAGCAGGTAATGCAGCGCGTAGAAGCGGTTCAGGGTCGGATTGCCGACGGTAAAGCCGCCCCACAGGAACGTGACGATGTTCTGCCCGATCAGCGGGATCGCCGAGAACAGGTTGGTGATGACGGTGGCCGCCCAGTAGCTCATCTGGCCCCAGGGCAGCACATAGCCCATGAAGGCGGTCATGATGACAGTATCAGGATGATGACGCCGAGCATCCACAGCAGTTCGCGCGGCTGCTTGTAGGAGCCGTAGTACAGCCCGCGGAACATGTGGATGTAGATCAGCGCAAAAAACATCGACGCCCCGTTCATATGGGCGTAGCGCAGCATCCAGCCCTAATCGACGTCGCGCATGATGCGCTCGACCGAGTTGAACGCGTACGCGGCGTTCGGGGTATATTGCATCGCCAGAAAGATGCCGGTGACGATCATGACCACCAGCATGATCCCGGCCAGCGAGCCGAAATTCCACCAATAGCTGAGGTTGCGCGGTGTCGGATACTCGTACAGCTCATGCTGCAGCATCGCGACGAATGGCAGGCGATAATCGATCCAGCGGATGACGCGGCTCGTTGCGCTGAGGCGGGTCGGGGCGCTGAGGCGGGTCTGGGCCATGGCGCGTTCCTACCCGATCTTGATCGCTGTGTCGCGGGTGAATTCGTAAGGCGGCAGGAATAGGTTCAGCGGCGCCGGCCCTTGGCGAATTCGGCCCGAGGTATCGTAGATCGAGCCGTGGCAAGGGCAAAACCAGCCGCCGTAGGGGCCGCGCGGATCGCCGGCCTTCTGGCCGAGCGGGATGCAGCCGAGATGCGTGCAAACGCCGATGACGACGAGCCACTCCGGCTTTTTGACGCGCGCCGAATCCGGCTGCGGATCGCGCAGGTCGGAGAGGTTGACGTCCTGGGCGGCCTTGATCTCCTCCGCGGTGCGGTGGTCGATGAAGACCGGCTTGCCGCGCCAGGCGACAGTCAGACGCTGGCCGACCTGCACGGGCGCGAGATCGACTTCGGTGGTGGACAGAGCCAAGGTGTCGCGCGCCGGGTTCAGGCTGTCGATGAACGGCCAAATCGTCGCAGCAACGCCGACAGCGCCGACTGCCGTCGCGGTCAGAATCAGAAAATCGCGCCGCGTCTCGCCGGTATGTGCTCCGCTGACATTGTGCTGCGCCAGATCGGCCATCCAACCCTCATTATTTCGCGGCCGCCGGTCACGTGCCGCTACCTTGGCAAGCTATACTGTTGAGAAGAGCGAACTATGTGACAGACTGCCGCATAAATGGGCAACGTTTCGAGTATAGACCATAACAGTTATATTGTCTCCCACAGGTCAGCGGAGCTCGTGTGCGTCTCGCCTTGTTCGAACCGGACATTCCGCAGAATACCGGGGCCCTGCTGCGGCTCGCGGCGTGTTTTGGGGTGGCGGTCGATCTGATCGAGCCGTGCGGTTTCCTGCTCGATGACCGGCGGCTCAAGCGCGCCGTCCTCGATTATGCGGCTGATCTGGTCGTCTGCCGCCATGTTTCGTGGCCGGCCTTCCTCGCCCGCCGCGCATCGCAATCGCGGCTGATCCTGATGACGACGGCGGGCACCATCCCGCTGCATCGTTTCGCGTTTGCGGCGGAAGACACGATCCTTCTCGGCCGCGAGAGCGCCGGCGTGCCCGAGGAGGTGCATCGCGCCGCCGCGGCGCGCGTTGTCATCCCGTTGCGCCCGGGGGCGCGATCGCTCAATGTCGCGCTCGCCGGGGCGATCGCGCTCGCCGAGGCGTTGCGCCAAACCGGATTGTTTGCCTGAACCATGACCGAACTGCCCTCCTATCCGCCCGATGCCGGCCGTGCGCCATGGCGGAGCCGTGGTTTGCCGCGCTTCGCGACCGGATCTGCGCCGAGTTCGAGGCAATCGAGGACGAGTTCGCCGGCACATGCCCGGAGGGGCGGCCGCCGGGCCGCTTCGAGCGCCAAGATTGGCAGCGGCCGGGAGGCGGCGGCGGGACGATTTCGGTCATGCGCGGGCAGGTCTTCGAAAAAGTCGGGGTCAACATTTCGACAGTGTCGGGCGAGTTCTCGCCCGAGTTCCGCAACGAAATCCCGGGCGCCGCGGAGGATCCGCGCTTCTGGGCGAGCGGCATCTCGCTCGTCGCGCATATGTGCTCGCCGCTCGTTCCGGCGGTGCATATGAACACGCGGCACATCGTCACCAGCAAAGCCTGGTTCGGCGGCGGTGCCGATCTGACCCCGATCTACCCCGACGAGACCGCGGCGCAGGAGTTTCATGCCGCGCTGGCCGGCGCCTGCGCATCCTACGACCGCGACTGCTACGCCCGCTTCAAAAAATGGTGCGACGAGTACTTCTTTCTCAAGCATCGGGACGAGCCGCGCGGCGCCGGCGGGATCTTCTTCGATTATCTCGACAGCGGCGACTAGGAACGCGACTTCGCCTTCGTCCGCGCGGTCGGCGAGGCCTTCCTCGCCGTGTTCGCGGCCATCGTGCGGGCGCGGATGCAGCTCACCTGGACCGAGGAGCAGCGCCGCCATCAGCTGGTCCGCCGCGGCCGCTACGTCGAGTTCAACCTGCTCTACGACCGCGGCACCGTCTTCGGTTTGAAGACCGGCGGCAATCCCGAGGCGATCCTGATGTCGTTACCGCCCTTGGCGGCATGGCCCTAAGGAACAGCCGATGCGTTGGCGTGTTAGCGGGGGTGCCATGGCCAAAGCCAACATCCACCGCCGCAACACGCTCGAAGAGATCTATCCGCCGGATGCTTTCGCCAGCGATGGGGCGCGGAACGTCCGCGTGCCAAACACGGTGCTGAGCGGCGTCCGGGTGCTGTCCGGTCCGGATGCCGCGGGGGATTTCGAGCTGGAGCGGGCCGCGCAGCAGGTCGGAGAAGCAACCTCGCCCAGCTTCCTTGCCCCGCATCGCCGGGAAGATAGGACCGTTGACGCGGGACGCGACAGTCCGACGACCGTGTCGGCCGAACCCGGTCCGCGAGCGGGTTACGAAGCCTTCCTTGCCGACATAGTCGCCGTAGCGCAGCGCTTTGGCTTCGAGCCGGATGCATCCCCCGGCCGCGACGAACCCCGCCTGCGCGGGCCGCGGCAGTGACAAGCGCAGTCACAAGCCCGGCCATGACGGGTTGGGTGTATCTTGTGTTTGAATTTTTAGCACTAGAGAGTTCAGATTTATTCACACGAATGAACGGGCCATGAAGCACCCCGCTTCACTGGCGCAACCCGGTGCCCACGGCAGAAGTGGATCCCGGTCTTCGCCGGGACAGCGAGGAGGGGGCGCTAGCTGAACTCATCTGAATGGTTCTGAGCACTAGCGACTTGTAGGCGCGCGCTCTCGGGCTCGGGGCGACTTCCCGACTCCTTCAAACCATGCCCTTCTGCAGTCGTGCGAGTGTGGCGGCGTCGAATTCACCCTCGAAGTATTTATGCAAAGCGTCAGCAAAGACCTTATTGTCGGGCGTGGCGTGCGCGAACAGCGTCATCGAAGACCGGAACTTCAGATGATCCGGGTACCCGAAGATCTGTTCGATCGGGCGGCCCTCGACGAGATTCACCAGCCTTAAGGATTCGGTGAGCCGCGGGCCGAGGGTCGGATGCGCCAGATAGGCGGCGGCTTCTACCAGAGACGATATGGCGAATTTGCGGGCCAGAGGGCTGGACCCCAAACCTTCGATCTGCGGGAAGACGAACCACATCCAATGGCTTTTCTTTCTTCCATCCCGCAATTCGGCGCAGACCCTCTGGTAAACCGGATTCTGGGCATCGACAAATCTTTGGAGGTCATAGGGGTCGTTCATCTGGTTCTCCAATCACTGACACAGCGAAAGGCGGTTCAACCGGAAGCCGGTGTGCACTATCGTGACGCTCCGCGGGTTTGAGAAGGAGCAATCAGCAATGGATGGAGCAGGTATGGCGCCGAATTGTCTCGCGGGCGTCCGAGTTCTCGACCCGTCGCAATTTGGGGCCGGGCCGAGAAGCGCGGCATCATCCGGACGATGCAGCGCCCCAACGGGGAATTGCGCATGCCGACTTTTCCAGTGCGCTTCGATGGTGCCGCGGCCCAGGTCAAGCCGGCGCCGCTATTCGGAGAATAGACCGGTACTGAGATGAGCAACCAAACGGATATCGACGGGCTGCGCCGGCAGCTGGCGCTGACGATCCAGGCGCATTGGAAGCTGTTCCTGGCGCAGGGCATCGTCATGATGGTTCTGGGCGCTCTGGCCGTCGTGGTCCCAATCCTGGCGACACTCGCGGTCGAAATATTTGTCGGTTGGCTGTTCTTTGTTGCCGGGCTCTTCCGGGCGGTCTGGGTGTGGCGTTCACGGCAAATGCCGGGCTTTGCCTGGTCGCTGCTGACTGCGGTGCTGGCGATCGTTCTCGGCCTGGTATTGATCCTGCGTCCGCTCGCGGGCGTGCTGACCCTGACAATGGTGTTGGTGGCGTTCTTCGTCATCGAGGGCATCGCTTCGATCATCGGCGCGATCGAGCATCGTCAGCACCTGCGAAGCTGGGGTTGGGTGGCGTTCAGCGGCATTATCGATCTGCTGCTCGCCTATCTGATCTGGGCAGGCTGGCCGAGCTCGGCGAGCTGGGCGATCGGCCTCTTGGTCGGCATCAACATGCTGTTCCTCGGATTGTCCCTGGTGATGACCGCGCTCGCGGCGCGGGTGATGGGCAATCAGTGAATCAAATCAACCAGAACGCGAGCGCGTAGCCCGCGGCCCAAAACAGCCGGCTAGTCAGGAACAAACATTATCTGCCCCGGTTCTTCGCCTCATAGGGCGGGAAGCCGCTCGGCATATCCAAAAGGAGAATTTCCTGATGAGGGCTCTGTGCTGGCACGGCAAAGAGGACATCCGGTGCGACCGCGTCCCCGACCCGCGGATCGAGCACCCGCGCGACGCCATCGTCAAGGTCACGAGCACCGCGATCTGCGGCTCCGACCTGCACCTCTATGACGGCTTCATGCCCGGCATGAAATCCGGCGACGTCATGGGCCACGAGTTCATGGGCGAGGTCGTCGAAGTCGGTTCCGAGAACAAGAAGCTCAAAGTGGGCGACCGCGTGGTCGTGCCGTTCACGATCATCTGCGGCGAGTGCGACCAGTGCAGGCGCGGCAATTTCTCGGTGTGCGAGACCACCAACCGCAATAAGGATCTCGCCGACAAGGTGTTCGGCCACACCACTGCCGGGCTCTTCGGCTATACGCACCTGACGGGCGGCTATCCCGGCGGCCAGGCCGAATATGTCCGCGTTCCCTATGCCGATGTCGGCCCGGTCAAGATCCCCGATGGGATCGATGACGAGAAGGTATTGTTCCTCAGCGACATTTTCCCGACCGGCTGGCAGGCCGCGGTCCAGTGCGACATCGAGCCGACCGACACCGTGGCGATCTGGGGCGCCGGGCCGGTCGGCCAGATGACGATCCGCAGCGCCATCCTGCTCGGCGCCAAGCAGGTCATTGCGATCGATCGGCTGCCCGAGCGGCTCAGCATGGCGCGCGCCGGCGGCGCCGTCACGATCAATTTCGAAGAGGAGAGCGTCGTCGAGCGACTGAACGACCTGACCGGCGGCAAGGGGCCCGAGAAGTGCATCGATGCCGTCGGGCTCGAAGCGCACGCCACCGCGACGATCGAACTCGATGTACGACCGCGCGAAACAGATGCTGATGCTCGAGACCGACAGGCCGCACGTGCTGAGGGAGATCTTTTACGTTTGCCGTCCGGCAGGCACGGTCTCTATGCCGGGCGTCTATGGCGGGCTGTTGGACAAAATCCCGATGGGAATGTTCATGAACAAGGGGTTGACCTTGCGCACCGGGCAAACGCACGTGAACCGCTGGACCGACGATCTCTTGCATCGCATCGAAGAGGGTCAGATCGACCCGTCCTTCGTCATCACCCACAAGGTCGCGCTGGATGATGGTCCGCGAATGTACAAGACATTCCGCGACAAGGAAGACGGCTGCGTCAAGGTTGTTCTCAAACCGTAAGAAGGGGTGAACGTCATGGCATATCGACAGAACGGCTCGGCAATGGCGCTGGCGCGCGGTCTCGGTTGGTTCAGCATCGGGCTCGGTCTCGCCGAGATGCTGGCGCCGAGAATGCTGACCGGACAAATGGGAATGCACGGTAAAGAACCGCTGCTGCGGTTTTACGGTGCCCGCGAGATGGCGGCGGGCATCGGCATACTGATGAGCGAAAACCCCGGTCCATGGGTCTGGGGACGAGTGGCGGGCGATGCGCTCGATCTGGCGAACTCTCGCTACCGGGCTCGGCAAGCAAAATCCGCGCAAGGGTAGTGTCGCCATCGCGCTTGCCGCGGTGGCGGGCGTCACCGCGCTCGACTGCATCAGCGCTCAGGCCCTCACCGGCACAACCCGGCCGGCGCCCGATTACAGCGACCGCCGCGGCATGCCGCGGCCGCCGGAAGAAATGCGGGGCATCGCCAGAAAGGATTTCACCCCGCCGCGCGACATGCGCACGCCAGAGGCGCTGCGGCCCTTCACAAACCAACCGGCCGCGGAGCTCCCGCCCATGGAGCATTCGCGAGCCTGACGCGACTTGAAACCGCGGCCGGGCACTGCCGGCCCGCGGCGCTTTCCTGGTTACGCGTGATTTATAAGTCCTGCTACACCCAATTCTCGATCCGAAGACCGGGGATGCGTTCGACCTCCCGAACATCATGCATCACAATGATCAAGCCTGCGCTTCGCGCATGTGCACCAATCAGCATTAGTGAGGGCCGCCGAGCCGACCGCTCGTTCCAATTCGGCTCGGACTTGCCCGTAATTCGTGCCCGCCGTCGACGACGACCACGCAACAGTTGCTATCGGGCGCCCGCTACGGCTCACCCGCGCCGGTCTTCCAACGGCTGGATCGCGCCAGTTTTCCTGGCCCTAAGCAATCTCGTGCGGTAAGCGCTCCGCTCATAGAGGTTGTTTTGTTGCGCGCGCGCGCCTCGCAATGGCAGTTACGATCCGGCCGGGAGCCCTCCGGCGTAGGATTCCAGTACGCGCCACGTCGCCGGGCCCGCTTTTTCACGCCAACGCGTGTAAAACGGCTCAAGTTTCGCGCGGAAGCTGTCGATGTCAGCGGTATTCACGGTCATGCCTCTGCTTGCCAGTTCTTCGGCGCCGGCGGCGTTGACCTGCTCGATGTCTTGGCGCTGGAGCAGCGCGAATTTCTCGACATTGCGCTCGACGGCGCCTTGCAGTTCACGCGGCAGAGCGCGCCACGCCGGAGCATTGGCCATCAAGGTGAAACCCGACCACCAATGGGCAGTCAGGCTCAGGTAGGTCTGGACCTCATAGAGCCGCAGCGACAACACGACGCCGAGCGGGTCACTCTGGCCGTCGAAGTTGCGCGCCTTCAGCGCGTCATACATCTGGCTGAATGGCACATAGCCCGCCTCCGCGCCGAACGCCTCGAAGAAATCGCGCGCAATCGCACCGCCGGGGCTGCGGATCTTCAGTCCCACAAGATCGGCGGCAGTGTGGATCGGCCGCTTGCTGGTCGTCAGATGATGAAACCCGTTCTGCAGGCAATGACGAAAGGCATGGATCCCGTTTTGCGCCAGCTCGCTTCGGATCTGGTCACCGAGCGCCCCGTCGAGCGCCGCGAACACCGTCTTCGAATCCCGAAATGCGAAAGGCAGCAATGGCAATGCGCTGGTCGGCGCCACGCCGCCGAGCGTCGCCCCCGCGATGAAGAATTCGAGCGCGCCGCTGCGCAAATCGGCGAACATCTTGGGGTCGGGTCCGAGCCGGCTCTCCGGAAACACCTCGACGAGGAACTCCCCGCCGGTCTCCTCGCCTATGGCCTGCGCCATCTCGGTGATGCGCCCGACGGTAGGGCTGGCGGCAGGCTGGTTGAGGCCGAGGCGATAATGAAATCGCGGCGTTCTATCGATCGACATTCGTCAATCATACTCGACACCGGCGATTGCCGACCAGCTTCTCCGCAAGACCCGAAAATCGCCGCAAAGGCGTGGCATGATCCTTCGTCGAGGCTGGAAGACCAAACGCTTAAGGATGGGCTTTTCAAAGAAACAGCGGAAAAACAGCATTGTTGTTGGCTGTCCCTGGCTGTTGTCGGAGCTCTGGTTTGGCGTCGCAGCTCTGGGTCCCAAGGTGAGACGGCGGCCCTTCGCTGGATTTTCGCTGCATTTATCAGCGGTAACAGCCAGCGCGCCACCGCCCGGGACGTTCAATGGCGGGCGACTTGACACGCCGAAGCATGCAGGTTACGAGAACGGTATCGTGGTGGATTTGAGCCGACCGGCTTGCGGCCACGTTAAAGAAGCGCTAAAAGGTCGGGAGTTCTGAAAGGAGCCCTGGCCCGCGCGGGACCGGGGCTTTTTGTTGCCCGGATCAGCGCGGCCGGGCATTGGAGAGAGCCGCCGATGACCAATCCCGTCCTGCCGCCTGACCTTACCGACCGCCTCGATCCCGCGACGATCCTGGTGCGCGGCGGCGCCAGCCGCAGCCCCTATGACGAGACCTGCGAGGCCTTGTTCATGACCTCGGGGTTTGTCTACGGCACGGCGGCGGCGGCCGAGCAGGCCTTCGCGCAGGAGGGCTCGCGTTTCGTCTATTCGCGCTACCGCAACCCGACGGTGGCAATGTTCGAGGAGCGGCTGCGGCTGCTCGAAGGCGCCGAGGCCTGCCGCGCCACGGCGAGCGGGATGGCGGCGGTGTTCGCCGCATTGGCGTGCCGGCTGCGCGCCGGCCAACGGGTCGTGTCGAGCCGAGCGTTGTTCGGCTCTTGCCACTACATCGTTGCCGACCTCTTGCCGCGCTGGGGCGTCGAGACTGTGCTTGTCGACGGGCGCGACCTCGGCGCCTGGGAGGCGGCGCTCGCCGGCGGCGCGGTGCTCGCGTTTTGCGAGAGCCCCTCCAACCCGGCGATGGAGATCATCGATCTCGCCGAGGTCGCGCGTCTCACGCGCCGCGCCGGCGCCATTCTAGTCGTCGACAACGTGTTCGCGACGCCGCTGCTACAGAAGCCGCTGGCCTTGGGCGCCGATGTCGTCGTCTATTCGGCGACCAAGCACATCGACGGCCAGGGCCGCTGCCTCGGCGGCGCGATCCTCGCATCGGAGAAATTCATCAAGGACGACCTGGGCCCGTTTTATCGGCATACCGGGCCGTCCTTGAGCCCATTCAACGCGTGGCTGCTGTTGAAGGGGCTCGAAACCTTGGATCTCAGGGTCGAACGGCAATGCCGAACCGCCGCGGCGGTCGCCCGTTATCTGGAAAGGCATCCAAAGATCACGCGCGTACTCTACCCCGGCCTGCCGAGCCACCCGCAATACAAGCTCGCCCGCCGGCAGATGAAGGGGGGCGGCAGCCTCGTCTGCTTCGAGGTGGCCGGCGGCAAGGAGGCCTGCTTCCGGTTTTTGGATGCGCTGCGCCTCGTCGATATTTCCAACAATCTCGGGGATTCAAAGAGCCTCGTCACCCACCCGGCAACCACGACGCATTCGCGCCTCAAGCCCGAAGAGCGGGCCGAGCTCGGCATCAGCGATGCGCTGGTGCGCTTTTCAGCCGGGCTCGAAGGCGAAGGCGACCTCCTCGGCGACATCGAGCGGGGCCTATCAAACGTTTGATGTACGTATAAATAAGATTATTAACATTCTAAATCAGTTATATTTATTGAACCACATCGAACGGCGGTATTGTTCCTGCGATAGGTTCAGGTCGACACCGTTGCGAAGCCGGAGGCGATGAAGCAGCAGAGCCGGCAACTACGTGGCCACATCGCCCGCGATCTCCGCAACACCGCCACGCCGTTCGACAAAGAGGGGTACTCGCTCCTCAAATTCCACGGCATCTATCAGGGTTACACCAGCGACATCGGCATCGTCGGCCGCATGCCCGGCTTTTACGCGTTGTTCGTCGGCGGCGACTTCGAAGGCACCCGGCTCAATCAGCCGCTCGCCGAAAAGGTGCCGCTGCACGGCATCGCCGAGGTGCTGGACCCGCTCTTCGCCCTCTACGCCTCCGCCCGTGCCGAAGGCAAAGGCTTTGGCGATTTCTGTCACCGCGCCGGCATGCCGGCATTACAGATCGCCCTCGCCAAATCGCAGAAGGGCGCGGCCTAACCGCTCCCTTCCCACATCCTCGATCGCTCAGTACGCTAGGGCCAACAAGTTTCTCTCGGAGGTAGGCCATGGCCGTGATAGGGGTAATCGCACAAGGGATGATGGGCGCCGGGGTCGGGCGCCGGCTGCATGAAAGCGGCGCCGAGGTTCGCACCCTGTTGATCGGGCGCAGCCAGGCCAGCGCCGAGCGAGCCGGAAAGGCCGGCATGGCGCCGGCGGCGAATGAGCGCGAGCTGCTCTCCGGCGCCGATTTCTTTTTGTCGATCCTGCCGCCGGGCGAGGCCGAGCCGCTGGCACGGCAACTGGCGCCGGCGTTGAAGGTGCTCGACCGCAAGCCGGTTTACGTCGACTGTAACGCGGTTAGCCCGCAAACCGCGGTTCGCATCGGCGAGATTGTCGCCCCCACCGGCGCAGATTTTGTCGATGCCGGGATCATCGGTGGCCCGCCCCGCCCGGGCTACAGCCCGACGATTTACGCGTCGGGTCCGACGGCGGGGCAGACCGCGGTATTGCGCGATTGGGGGATCGATTGGCGCGTCATCGACGGGCCGATCGGCGCTGCGTCGGCTTTGAAGATGTCTTATGCCGGGATTACCAAGGGAACGACTGCGATCGCCTCGGCAATGCTGTTGGGCGCTGCGCGATTCGGGTGCGCCGAGGCGCTCATCGCCGAATTGACCGAGAGCCAGCCCGAAATGCTCGCACGCTTTCGCGAAGGGATCCCGCGGATGTACGACAAGGCCTATCGCTGGGTCGCCGAGATGGAGGAGATCTCCGCGTTCCTCGAAAGAAATCCGCCGTCGCGCGACATCTACGCCGGAATCGCCCGCCTCTATGCCTATCTTGCCGAGGCAGAAGCCGAAAAAGAACCCGGCCCCGACAACGCTGTGCGCACGCTCGACCGCGTGCTGGGCAAGGCATAACAATCTCATCCCCTCTCTAGTCCCGCCCGCCGACCTTTCCCTCCCCCGCGAGCGAGCGGGGGAGGGTTAGAGCCGGCGGGGCGACCGGCAAAGCCCGAGCACATATAGTTTCGCTGGCTTCGACCTCTCGATTCCTAGCCAAGGTATTGACCGGCTTTTCCTCAATTCTCGCCGGCGTATTCGTTTATTCGATCCTTGTGGTGACGACGGGGACTTATAATTATTCGGCACGGGCGGGCGGCATCTCGCTCGCCGTCTTGATGCTGCCGACGGTCGTCCTTACGGCCGAAGAAGCGATGAAGACGGTGCCGCGCAGGATGAAGGATGCCGCGTTCGGGATGGGGTGCACCCGCACCCAGGTGATCTGGAAGATCGTGCTGCCGACCGCGTTCCCAGGCATCCTGACCGGCGTTATGCTGGGTGTCGCACGCGTTGCCGGCGAGTCGGCGCCGCTAAGGAGCCCGCCGACCGCAAATACCTGATGCCCCGCGCCGGCACGATTCGCCGCTCCGGGACGGACTGGTTAGGGTCCCAATTCAGTTGGGGGCTATGCGATAATGCGCGTCGAGCGCCGGCGGCCCGTCGCTCTCGACAACGCCGCGCGCTACGAGATCGAGCAGATGTGCATGGACCGAGCGCGCGGCGGCGCGCTTGAGGCCCGATTGCAGCCCGACATAGAGCCGCTCGACTATCGCGTCGATCCGCCCGATACCGGCCCGCAGGCAGTCGAGAATGCCGGCCTCGCGTTCGCGCCGATGGGCGATGAACGTGCGGACGTAATCCTGCGGCTCAGTGATGGCCGGTCCGTGGGTCGGCCAATAGACCGAATCCGCACGACCCAGTAATTTGTCCAGCGAGGCCATATAGGCCGCCATGTCGCCGTCCGGCGGGGCAATAACGCTGGTCGACCACCCCATGACATGGTCGCCGCTGAACAGTATTCCGCTTTCCGGCAAAGCGAAGCACAGATGGTTCGAGGTGTGGCCCGGCGTATGCACGGCGTGGAAAACCCAACCCCTGCCGGCGATCCGCTCGCCGTCGCCTAGTGTCCTGTCGGGGACGAAATCCCAATCGCCGCCTTCCTCGACGCCCGGGTCGCCGCGCTTGCCGCCGGCATGCGGGCCGAACCCGTAAGTCGGGGCGCCGGTCGCCGCCTGCAGTGCCCGCGCCGCCGGCGAGTGGTCGCGGTGCGTATGGGTGACCAGGATATGCGTGACCTGCTCGCCCGCGAGGCCGGCGAGCAGCGCCTCGATATGATCGGCGAGATCCGGCCCCGGATCGATCACCGCAACCTCGCCGCGGCCCACGACGTAAGTGCCGGTGCCCCGAAACGTGAACGGGCTGGGATTGCACGCCACGATGCGGCGTGTCATCGGCGCGACGGGCTCGAGCCGGCCATATTCAAACGAAAACTCGCGACGGAATGGGATCTCGACGGTCATGGCGGGGAGATTATAGGAATTTCACGAAATATGTTAACCCAAAGCCGCGGTCTGGGCGTTATGGGAAACCAGCGAGTTCGCATGCGCTGTAAAAATCGTGAACCGTGATTTCAATAACGCCGATGCTTCGATACATAGTCGAAGAGGTAAAGCCCCCTCGTTCACAACAGGAGATCGAAGCGGAGGGCAGCCCGCTTTGGGCATCGGCTCGATAGCGGAGGTGTCGGCGGCAAACGAGACAGCACGTCGGCAATTGCAGCAGCGGGAATGGTAGGCGCCGCCCGCCTTTTTCAAGATGGTGAGGTGACCCACCTCAACCCGGAGCCCGACCTCACAAAGCAAATTCGAGTGGCCAAGTTGGTGGAGCTCGGCCGTTACCGTATTCACACGCAAGTGGCCGATTACCGACTAGCCGGCATCAGGAACCGTGAGCGAGGGAGTTCGAGGCCCAATCTGCCAACACGACATTCTGGCTGAGAAAAGTTTTACAGCCGCGCAAACCACCAGAGAACTTCCGCTGCGGGATTATCGTCATCCGGCGACTGCGGTCATCAGCACCCGCGCATCCGGCAACGTTTCGAAGCTCCCGATGGCCGCAAGTAGCCCGTCTACACTCGCATTGGACAGCGGCCGCACCGCATTGCGCGCGCAGTCGCGGAACTTGGCCTCGAGCTGAACGCTGGTGAGCGGCTTCTCGGCGACCCAATGGGATCGGTGGTCTCGACCGTAACCGAGCGCCCGTCGATCCGTTTCACCGTGATACTGAGCGACCCTCTCGGTCGGTGATCGCGCGCAACGCCGACGATCCAATCCGACAGGGACAGCACCGAGGCATCCCCCAGACTATCGACCTCCGCTATCCCTACCTTACCATGCACCAAGGCGGTGGCGACCAGAAAGGGTTGCGCGAACTGCGCCTCCACGACCTGGGCAGGGCGGCGCTTGGTCGGCAAACGGCCAAATTGGTCGCTGTGTCCGGCGGGGTCCGCCTCGATCGTCACCGATTCGATGTGGTCGGGCCGCTCGATTTTGAGCTGCGTTCGTGCCGCCAGGGCTGCATCAATCGCCGCATGCAGTGGCCGACCGCAAGGGTAGGGGCTTGTAGCTCAGCGCCTCGCCGCGGAAAGCCGTGCCCAGGTCGCGCAGCAGCACCGATTCGTCAAATCCGTTAGGTTGGCACAACTCCAGGAAGCCAAAACGGCCATTAAAGATGATTTCGCGCGCCGGTGAACCCGGTCTGCGCCAAGACGGCGGAGAAAACCCCGGCGCTGGCCGCCTGGCCGGCCTGCATCCGCTTGGTCAGCGCCCCGTCGAGGATGCATTGGCGATTGCCGGCGGCCTGGCTGTAGGCGATGCGGAAGGCGGCCAGCATCTCTTCCGGCGTCAGGCCGATCAGTTTGCCTGCGGCCGCGGTGGCGCCGAAGACGCCGATCGCCGCGGTGCGATGCCAGCCCCGGTCGAGCGTGCATGCGAGCGCGATGCGGCACGATAGGTCCAGACCGAGGGCGACCGCCAACAGCACATCACGCCCACTGATTGCCCCCAGGCTGTCGCACAGCGCGATGGCCGATCCCAGCAGGTAATGTCCGGGAAGTTCTGCAAAAGCCGCTGAGGCGGATGGTCATGGTATGCGGGTGATATCGCAATCACCGGATCCTTTGGCGAGGATGCAGACCATGACCAAGAGACAGGGTAAATCTGGGACGATCGACGTCAAAGCGCTTCTGGCGGAGGACGAGGAGTTTTCTGCGGGCGCTGGTGCGGACGGCGCTGCAGGAGGTGCTCGAAGCGGAGATGACGGAGGCGCTCGGCGCGGAGAAGGGGGAACGGGCGGCGGGCCGACAAGGCTACCGGTCGGGTTATTACGGCCGGACGCTGATTACGCGGGTCGGCAAGCTGGAGCTGCGGGTGGCACAGGATCGGACCGGGCGTTTCTCGACCGAGCTGTTCGAACGGTACCAGCGTTCGGAGCGGGCGCTGGTGGCGGCGCTGGCGGAGATGTACGTGCCAGGGGTGTCGACCCGGAAAGGCCTGCCCTCGCGAAGGCGGGGGTCAAGGCGATCACCGAGGAGCTGTGCGGCCATAGCTTTTCGGCTCCTCGATCAGCGCAATGAACCAGCGGCTGGATGCGAGTTTGGCGCAATTTGCTGGCCGCCCGTTGACCGAAACCTTCCCCTATCTGATCCTCGACGCGCGCTATGAGCGGGTGCGCGAGGCCGGCGTGATCGCCAGCCAGCCCTTCGACAGGCTCAGGAGTGCTGATCGCGATTGGCATCGACTGGGACGGCCGCCGCCAAGTGTTGCGGTCGAGCTCGCCAACCGCGAGAGCCGATCGAGCTGGCGCGATTTCCTGCTGGGGCTGAAGGCCCGCGGTCTGCATGGCGTCGAATTTGTCGTGGCCGACGATCATGCCGGCCTGCGGGCAGCGCTGCGCGAGGTTCTGGCGGAGGCGGCCTATCAGCGCTGCTACGTGCATTTTCTGCGCAACGCGCTCGACCACGTCCCGCGCCGGGTCGACGACGACTGTCTGCAGGAGCTGCGCTGGCTGTATGATCGGCGCGATCTCATCGAGGCGCGCCGCGATTTGGCCGCCTGGCTCACCAAGTGGTCAGGCAAATACTCAAAGCTCACCGGCTGGGTCGAAGACAACATCGACGAGACGCTGACCCCCGCTTTCGCTGGGGCAGGCTCTTTTACCGGCTGCCGCGGCAGCACCATAAGCACCGCAAATCGACCAATATGCTGGAGCGCCTCAACGAGGAGATCAGGCGCCGCACCCAGGTTGTGCGCATCTTCCCCAATGGCGAGAGCTGCCTGCGGCTGGTGCGGGCACTGGCGGTCGAGACGCACGAGAACTGGCTCGAGCAGCATCGCTACCTCAACATGGACGATCTGCGCGAGCACAAGAAAGAGGCACTGCGCCGTGCGGCCTGACCCCCGACCGGTTCAGCCTAGCACCGTGCTCGCTCTGTCAAGAGCCTGCCCTCGCGAAAGCGGGGGACGCTGCGCGCCGGCTCCGCCGGTGCCGCTGCCCGCGGCGCTCTGCCGGAAGGCAGGTCGGGACGAAGGGATGGTCCTATTCCGTCGAACAAAGGGATGCTGCTTATTGGCCTGAATGAACCGCACCACCCCTCACCATGACCAATTGCTGAACTTGACGCACACAACTCTGAACGGGTCGGGGGTCAGGCCGCACGGCGAAGCGCCTCCCTTTTTGTATTCGCGCAGATCGTCCGTGTTGAGGTCTCGATGCTGCTCGAGCCAGTTCTCGTGGGTCTCAACCGCCAGTGCCCGCACCAGCCTCAAGCAACTCTCGTTATTAGGAAAGATGCGCACGACGTGGGTGCGGCGCTTGATCCCCTCGTTGAGGCGCTCCAGCATGTTGGTCGATTTGAGGTGCTTATGGTGCTGGCGGAGCGGCCGATAAAAGAGCCTGCCCCAGCGAAAGCGGGGGTCAGCGTTTCATCGATGTTCTCTTTAACACAGCCGGTGAGCTTGGGGTATTTGCCGGATCATTCGGTGAGCCAAGCCGCCAGATCGCGACGCGCTTCGGAAAGGTCGCGCCGGTCGTGCAGCGAGCGCAGCTCTTGCAGGCAGTCGTCGTCGACCCGGCGCGGCACGTAATCGAGCGCCTTCCGCAGAAATTGCACGTAACAGCGCTGATAGGCCGCCTCCGCGAGGGCGGGCTTTTGCGGGTCGAAACCCCTTGCACGTACATCTCCGGCTGCGCCGCCGGCGCCGTCCGCACCAGCACCCGCAGAAACTCCTCGTCCTTCGCCAGAAGGGCTTTGACGTCGATCGTCCAGATTTACCCTGCCTGTTGGCATGGTGTGCATCCTCGCCAAAGGATCCGGTGATTGCGCATCACCCGCATACCATAACCATCCGCCTCAGCGGCTTTTGCAGAACTTCCCGGACACTACCCATTACCATTCGCCTGGCTAGCGGCAGGTGACAGGTTGACTGGGCCTTGCGTCCGCGTCCACTATTGACCAATTGGCTTAACCGGTGCAGCCGCCGGATGGGTCAGGATCAACAGCGTTTAACCTGGCAAGTCGAGCCGACCGCAATTTAGGAGGAACGAGCAGAACTTTCTCATGCCCACCAGCATGCTCTGCTCAAAGTGAGAATTGATTCAGCCCGCCGGTTATCAATCCCCCGCGACTCTCCTCCCAGTTAGGACGCGTTCTGATTACATTGAGAGCAGGGCGCATTACGAATGCGTAGTCCGTCGCATACTTGTTGCTTTGCGCGACAGCAATCAGCCCTTCGTCCTGGTCACAGGCGATCCGCCGCCCGATCCCAAGGGCATCTCGGAGGCGCTCGAGAAGATCACGGGCCCCGGATATGCAACTATCATCATTCCGTACCAGCCCGAAGTGAAGCGAGCGGACCTTGACAGCACCGTTCTCCCGCAAGCGACGCCAAAGGCCGACATTGGACGGGACCCCGAAGCCGGATCTTTGGTGCGTGCCTCGCGAATATTCCTCTTCGACTGGTTCGACCAGCTTTCTGACACCCAGATCAAGAGCGTCTGTGAAATCCACGAAAATCAGGGGGCGGCTGTACTGCTAGCGCTTCCAGACTTTCTTGACCGGCTTGAGCGGCCGGCTTTGCGGTTCCTGAAGGATCGGATCTCCGGCCAGTTTCGTTTTCAAGAGATTGGCGACGATGAAGCCATCGCCTTCCTTCATAATCAGCTCCTCTCTCATGCAGACCGTCGGGTCGAGGCGCGCGGGTTTCGCCGCGGCATTTTGGTCGGCTTAGCCGCCGGCGGGGCTGCATTAGCGGCAAGCATCGCCGCCTTTATCCTGCATCCGAGATCGGAGCAAGCCCCCGAGGCGCCCGCGAATATCAGCCTAGAAAGCTTGGTCGATCAACCGGCGTCGATGCTCCGGCCAACTGAAGAGGCCGCGACGATCCGGGCTGCCCCGATCGTCGAGTCATATCCGGTGATCATCGCCGCGCCGTCTGGGCCATCCGCGCCCCCGGCTCTGTCTGAGCCCCCATCGCCAAATAAGATGGAAAATCCACCCGCTGTGGCGGAAACTTCCGAAGACCAGCCCTCGCCCGTTCCCCACCTTTCCCACAGCGAGGTCACCGCATTGCTAAGTCGTGGCGACACACTCCTCGGGACAGGCGACATCACTTCAGCGCGACTCTTCTACGAGCACATTTATGAGCGTGCGCCCGATACCGAAAGCGGGTTGGCCGCGTTGCGATTGGGAGCGACCTTCGATCCATTGTTTGCAGCCCGTGCCGCCTCACAAGGCGCCGTCGATCCGGCTCAGGCTTTGTTGTGGTACCGACGCGCCCACAAACTTGGCGTGGGCGAAGCTGAGCAACGGATCGAGCGCCTCGACCCCGGATCGGTCGGCGAGAAAGATATGCTACCCCGGAAATAACGGCTTTGCTCCTTCGGAGCATGAGATTTTGGAAATTGGGACAGAATGACGCATAGCGAGTCGGCGGAACCTACCATTCCGGATGGCGGCTCACGGCGGGGGGTCTGCACGATATTGACGTGTTTCTCGATAATGTACTAAATTGATAGTTCTGAAATCTTAACCAATAAATGAGTTGCACAATATTCGTTGCAGCTTTGAGCCGGTTCACGTTTCATGTGCACAGCTCGAATGGGCGAAGGACGATGAAAGAAAAGGAAGCGGCCAAGCCTATCGAGGTGGTTTATCTGGCAAGCCGTAGGCTGTGCGCTGGCGCGCCGCCTAATCCCGCCCCCTCCGCTCCGGGTGGACGGGAGCCCCGAGGATATGCTGGAGCGGTATCCGAATGATAGAGTCGCGAGCCCCTGCCCAAGGAGGAGTGACCGGCATCCGCGAGGCTCTGCGCTTTGTTAAGCAACATAAAATAGCCATCCTCGCGCCAATGGTGGCGTTCGCGGGTATTGCTTGGACGCTCGCGGCGACCAGCGTGCCGCGCTTTGCAGCCACCTCGGCTCTCACTCTCAACGTGAGCAAGGTTAGAATTGTAGATTACGAGGTGGTCTCGCGGCTTCCGCTCGAAACTTCCACTATTAGGAGTGAGCTCGACGTTATCCGGTCGCGTTCGCTTAACGAGGAGGTCGTCGTCAAGCTCGGGTTGCTCTCCGACCCTGCAGTGCAGCGGGAAGCGGGCGCATGGCTATGGCCGTGGTGGCATGCGGCGCTTAAGATACGAGGTGCGGTCGGCCGGTTCTTGCCTGCGCTCGCCAAACAGATCCCGCTGGATCCCCTGCCGACGATTACGGAACCGCTGCTCACGAATTGGTTGATCGGCAATCTTAGCGCCACAAACGACAACCGCTCCCTTACCGTTTTTGTCTCGTTCACTTCGGAGAGCCCCGAGCGGGCGGCACAAATCTCCAATTCCGTCACTCAAACTTACTTGGACGACCAAGCTCTGGTTAAGACGCGAGCGACGATGACGGCCAGCGACTGGCTCGGGCAGAGGGTGGACAAAATAAGACAGGATCTGGAGAAATCGGAGGCGGCGGTCGACGATTATCGGCGCAAAGCCGGGCTGCTCCCGGTCAAGGGCACCACGATCCCGGCCGAGCGCCTGGGCGACCTCAATACGCAGCTCAGCAATGCCCGTTTGGAACGAATGCGCGCCGAGGTCAAATTGCAGACTGCCCGCGAAAGCAGCCCGGAGAACCTTCCGGACGTTGTCGCGTCGGGATTGATCCAGACGCTTCGCAAAGAGCTGGTCCAAGTTAACTCCGAAATCGCCATGGAGAGCCCCTACAGCACTTTCTATAAGCTGAAAGCCCTCCAGGATCGTGCGGCCGTCGTTCGGAAGCAGATGAATCAGGAAATGAATCGAATTCTCGGTGGTCTCGGCAGCGAGGTGGAGGTTGCGCGCAAGAGGGAGTCGCAATTGGCGCAGTCTTTCCAGGAGATGGAGAGCCAGTTGGGCGACTCTGCTCACTCCGGTTTGCGGCTTGTTCAGCTACAGCGGGAAGCCGATGCCAACCGGTCAATCTACGAAACCTTCCTGGCCCGATACAAGCAGGCGGCGGAGCAGGAAAGCCTGGCGATGCCGGATGCGCGGCTCATATCACGCGCGGTACCGCCCGAAAACCCGGTCTATCCCAACAAGGTGCGTTTTCTGTTGGTTGGTATTGTCGGCGGCCTCACGGTCGGCGGGGGGCTCGCCTTCCTCCGACAAGGTTTCGACCGGCGGATCCGCCAGGCCTCGGACATCGAGAGCGTGACCGGCATCCCGGTATTCGGGTTCCTGCCGAAGGTGTCGCGGTGGCGCGGTCTGCAACCGCAAGATTACCCGGTTACCGATCCTCATTCCCGATTCTGCACAGCGCTGATGCGCATCCATACCGCCCTGGGGCCCCACAGATCGTCGAACCGGAAGCAGGTGATACTCGTCACTTCCGCAGAGCCGGGTGATGGCAAGACCTCCTTCTGCACTGGCCTTGCGCGCTCGCTGGCGAATAACCGGATGCGAGTTTTGGTGATCGACGCCGACCCATATCGATCGCGGGTCGCGTCTGCATTCGGTGCGTCGACCGATCGCGCATCGGATCAGATTAGCGGGCCGGCCGGCCGGCTCGGCGATCTCGTGCGGGCTGATACGAAATCCTCGGCGCACTTCATGCCCGCCCCCACCCGCGACGATCTCCAATTCCTTCTCCATTCCGGCGGGTTCGAAACGGTGATCGAAGAAGCGCGGCAGACCTATGATGCGATCATCATCGACACGCCTCCGGTCATGACGAGTGCCGATGCCGCCCTGATCGGCAGGTTCGCCGATACCCGCCTTCTCCTGGTGAGGTGGAGGCGCACGTCGTGGGATCAGATGACGGCAGCAGTCGGGTTTCTCCGGCTGTGCCGCGTCGGGCTGGACGGCATTGTCATGGTAGGGGCCGATACCAACTCCGCCGGTTATACCCAGATGGCGAGCTATGATACCGCGCCTCCTGATCATCGCTTCGTGCGTCCGTCCTCGGACCGGAGGCTCACCGAGGTTGAGTGAGCCGGAGATACCGCCAAACCCCGATCCGGGGCCATTACAAGACCATGCGATCCAACCGGGCGCGCTTGTGGAGGGCGAGCGGTGGTACGCCGTACACACTTTGCCATTTGCCGAAGGGCGCGCAGAGGTTCAGCTCAATCGCCAAGGGTTCCGGACCTTTCAGCCGAGACGCCATAAGACCGTTCGGCACGCGCGCAAACTGAGCACGGTCGAGGCCCCCTTTTTCCCCCGCTATCTGTTCCTTCTCCTCGATGTCGCGCGCCAGCGCTGGCGCAGCGTCAACGGCACCTTCGGGGTATCGCGGCTGGTGATGCGGGGCGACGAGCCGCAACCGGTGCCGCGCGGCGTCGTCGAGGCGCTGATCGCGGCAGCCGACGCCCGCGGCATCCTGCAACTCGCCTCCAAGCTGCAGGTCGGCGGTTCGGTACGCCTGATGGCGGGCCCATTTGCCGAGCACCTCGCGATATTGGACGAGCTGGACGATTCCGGGCGCGTCCGGGTGCTTCTCGACATCCTCGGCCGGCAGGTGGCGATTTCGACAGTGGCGAACAACGTCCTGCCGCTGTGAATTGCCCGCGCGGCCATGAGCGGGAGGCGCCGCTCGCTGTTTTTGCTGTTCTTTGCAGCGAATTATCAGCCGTCGATCTCCCGTTCCCGGCGGAAATCCTCGACCGCCCCGGTTCGGGAACCGAAAGAACATCGAGGAGCTGGCTGTTCCGCCACTGTTTTCGCTGTTCTCGGGGACAAATGAAAGCGTCGCGTGCATGATCGCTCTGAACAATTTTGATAGCGATATCATGCGGATCGTCTGTTGTCAATTTGATAAATGCTGCGCCAGCACCGGGCCGCCAACCATCCCTCAAGATTACCCTCAAATCGCATACGATATGCTGTAGGGACGGGTCACCAAGCCGGCGCCTTTGATTCCCGGTCACGCGCATTCGGCAAGCCGGGCGGGTGGAATAGAGTAGCGCCTCAAAGCCGCGCGTCGTCGAGTTTTCCTGGGGTGCCAGCCAGACAGCATTAATAGCGTGCGCCTGGGCCGGACATTGCTTTCGCTCACCGCCAGAAACACGGCGTAAATTTTTGTGGAAAAAACTGCCACAAATTGCAGGAGACGACCTGTCGGCCGCTCCTGCGAGGCGGACTACGAGTAATCCCGAGACCGCCGGAAGGCCTGGACCGCCGCCCGTCACTCGGCTACCTCGCGAGAGGAATTGCCGAACGCAGCAAACGAGGGGTTTGCATCGAGCCCGGCTACTGCATCGCCGCGACGGAATTGAGAGTTGCTGCACAGGTGGCATTTTGCCGTACGCCTGTTTAAGGTAAAATCGGGGCGGGACGGCTACCAGAGAGTCCCTGCGTCTGCTCGGCGCGATCGAGGCGGGCGATCCCCGAAGCCGGCAGAGACCTGTAAAGAAAGCCGACGTCTCGCCGGATGACCGAGCCGGCTCGCGACCTCCCACGCGGACCCAAATTCCCGGCTATCTCTACTCTTTAGTTGGTTAACGAATTCGTCGGGCATGGATGTACCTCGCCAAGATTGCCGTCGGAATTCCTTACACCCGCATCGTCCACCACTTCGCGAGCAGTTTTGTTAACGCTAAGAAGCGAGGCTCCCTCGATCCTGGTCCGAGAGTTGCAAATGCCTTTGTGTGTCAATTTTGGGCCCTAAAGGGGGAGTATGTCGCATGCTGAAATTTAAATCCCCTCCGATCCTCGCGGGCGCCGCGGCTCTCGGACTGCCTCCTTTATAGGAGTGACGCCCGCTCATGCTATCACCTTGGTTGCAGACGGCGTTACCTGCACGCTGACCAGACGCCACTCAGCGCAACTAATGTCGCCTGTGTCGAATAGAGCACAAACACACCGAATTGAGGGCGGACATGGGCTATAGATCATTCATCGTCCCTGTCGTTGGTCTCGTCGCGTTTGGAGGTGGCGAGGCTCTCGCGACACCTGTGGCGCCATTCGCTAACTCTAGCCTCGATTGCCCAATTGTCGGCGGAAGTGCTTGTGCTTCGTCTCCAGGATCTTACGGCACCATTACATTCACCAACGACGGTACGAACACGGTTGATATCGGCGTGAATGTGGCTGGCTCGGGCGGCTCGATCCAGTACATCGCCCTAAACTACAATGAGGCAAAGTTCAACAGCTCGTCGATGTTCACGGCGACAATTAACGGCAGCTCCGTTGATGTCGGTAATTCGGAAAACGGCATAACCCTAAACGGCAGCGGAAACTACTCTGGTAAGTTCGATCTGCAGATTCCGCCCAATGGCACTATTACTCAAGACGGAAATAACTTCACTATCGTGCTCTCCGCTGCTGGCCTCACGGCTGCCGACCTGGTGGGCTTGCTTGATACGTCAGGTAAGTTTGATGCCGCGGTGCATCTACAAGACTGCGGGCCGAACAACGGAACTTGCCAGCCAGGGCAGACCGGTAATAACTCGCTCGTGGTTGGCGAACTGGTACCAGCTCCCGTGATCGGCCACGGCCTGTTCGTTCTTCTGGCCATCGGCGGCGTGGTGTTTGGTGGCAAGCTCTTGGAACGCGCCAAGAGGCATCTCCTGCTGGGGAGTGGTGTCCCGCGCGCAACAACCTGAAACGGGGTTATATTTGAAACCGGGGCGCGGCCGGCGAGGCCGCGCCTTTTTGCTGTCTGCTTCACCACGGCATCTACCATCTCATAGCGGCAAGGCCGGCGGCTCCGAAAATAGTCGCACTTCCATGCATTCCGGCAATCGAGGCTTAGGAGTTTGGCACTGGACGGCACCCGAGAAAAGCGAGTGCCGGGATGACAGCACCGGGGGCCGAACATCGAGCCTCGCGTATCTGTCCGCGGCTGAGAATCCCCCAAGCGGTCCGGCTTTTCCGAGCTGCGGCCCTATACGTAGCGCAGCGCGTCGCGCTGACCGGAAGAAACGCGCGAGTGTCTCTGGGTCGAGCGCGTGAGTATAGGCCCGTCCGCGAATGTCTTCCGCCGACCGCGAGGAAATCACGATGTGACCTTGTGTAAAAAACTGCGTCATGCGGCCGCCGATCTGACGGCGCTCGCACCGCGCCGCTTCGCACGCGCATTGCCGCAAGTGGCCGCTCCCGACGGGTCAGGGCTGGATTGGTTTGCCGGCCGTCACATCAGGCGCCATCTTCGCGAAGATTGCCCCGCACTAGGCGGGGATTAGGTATCCGTCGTTTCAGCCGTTTTTAGGACTGGCTAACGCCTCCCGCGGCCGGAAATGAGAGTTGCTGTGTACGCGGCATATCGACTCACCTTGTTAAGGCAAACTCCCGGGGTCACCCCACGACAAGTGCCTGCGTCATTGCTTGACGCGATCGAGGCGGGCGATACCTCCAAAGCCGGCAACGAGCTGTAAAGAAGACCGTCGTCTCACCGGATGACGGTGCCGGCTCTCGACCGGGGGCCCCGCCCGCACTCTGCAGCTAACTCGCCGTTTGTAGATAAATTAGGTGGGGCGTCGATACGCGTAGCGAAGACTGCCGTCGGAATTCCTTACACCCGCGTCATCCGCCTCTCAGCGAGCAGTCTTATTAACCTTAAAAAGCGAAGCTCCTTCCGGGCTGGCCCGCGATTTGCACTTCATCCGCTGTATCAATCGGCGAGCGGCCCATCGGCGGCCTTTGAAGGAGGGGACACGAAATGAAACGTCTGCTTCTCGCGGTAACAGCGCTCGGGCTTGCCGGGACCATCGGCACGGCGAACGCTACGCCGGATATCTCGAACACGGTCGCGATCTGGAACGCAGCCACGCCCGGCGCCGACGCCAACAGCCAGAACCAGCAAGCGCTGCCATCGGCAATCTTGGGGGGACCTACTCCCCTTATTCAGGTTTTGGCGCCCACCTCCTACGTTGAGCCGATCAACTACAATTTGGTGGGAAACACCACCTCCACCTTTACGATCCCCGACTTTTTTGCCGCCAGTCTGTCGAACCCGGGGCAGGCTGCCCCCGCGACCTGTACCGGGGCGTGCGCAACAAACCCGATAAGTGAAGGCCAGGGGGGGCCTACGGGCGCTGCGCCGTTTAGCTGGACCTCGCTGTTCGAGTTCACGTTTACGCCGACTTCAACAGAATTATTTACGGTCACCCACGACGATGGCGTCAGCCTATTCGACGCTGCCAATGCCGGCACCAATCTGCTACCGGGGCAAGCGGCCCCCACGTCCTCTGAGGTCTCGCAAACGATTACCCTGACTGGCGGTCATACCTATGACCTGTGGTTTACGGCGGCTAACGGGGTGCCCGAAGTTTTAGAGACCAACACTGTTCCCGTACCAACTCCATTGATCGGCCACGGGCTCTTAGCCCTTCTCGCCGTTGGCGGCGTATTGTGTGGCGGCAAGCTTTTGGAACAACTTAAAAAGCGTGATTTGCACGCAGCGTGATGCGAGGCGCACACGGTCGTCAATGCTAGCCTCTCAGTGGGGCACCCCGGGTGGGTGCCCCCACTTGCAGGTCGATGCGTGCCACGGCCGCCTATCATCTCCCAGCGACAAGGGCTCGCACGCGAGGGATCAGACGGTCTACAATTCTCGAGCAGAAGAAGTATTGGTGTATTCTTCGCGGGCTAAGCGCCACTATCGCGACGAATGCCGTCGCGACCTGCGAAAATTTGCCGGCCAGAACAGCAGCGAGTGCGGTATTCACCTCGATCGACGCCAGCGCCACGGGAAGTACCTCTCTTTGAGCCTCTGGCGTGAGTTTTTCGATGTGACGGTCAATGATAATGCGGTGCTGATTTCTGAAATCTGCGCTATCTTTGCTTCCGAGTACAGTAAGGGAATTTTTGTGAACGCGGTAACACGCCAATGGGTCGGCGTGGTAGAAGATATCGCCGATCATAGCGATCTTCAGATAAAAATCCCAATCTGCGGTATACCACAATAACTCATCGAGCCCGCCAACTGTTAGGTAGGCGTCGCGTCGAACCGCTATCGTCGGGGTCGAGATGAAATTCTGAATAAGCAGTCGTTCAAGAAAAATGCGCGTCGGAACCGGTGTGCCGTTCGGTAATGGGCAGCGCCATGTTCCTAATCTCTTTCCGGCTTCGTTGATAATGTAGCAGGGATGCAGGTGCATCACGGCGTCGGGGTGCGCTGAAAGCCATTGACGGAGCTGCGCGCATCTATCGGGCAGCCACAGATCGTCGACATGCAATATGCAGATATGATCGGCGCTGGCCTGCGCCACACCGAAATTAGTCCCCGCCCGGTAAGACAGGTCGATACGACGGAAGGCCCGAATGTTGAGTTGATCGGAAAAGCTCTCGACGATCTCCAAGCTGCCGCGATCCGTACTCGCATCGACAAATACGACCTCGATCCCCGGCTCCCTCTGATCGAGGATGGATTGGAGCGCGGCAGTCAGCCAACGCTGCCCGTTGCGGCACGGGATAATTACAGAAAGCCAAGGCTTCTCCTCCATAGCAGGGCCGACGATCACCGATATTTCGTCGGGGCTAGACATTCGAGCCGACTTTGCAGGCATTTCCCGACCAATGGGCATGATTACTCCACCAAACGGCGGCGCAGCGACAACAAATTCGATCGCAAAACCGATCCGGCATCTTGTTCGGCGCTCTGCTAATGGAACGCAGCAGGAAACGCCGTTCGCTCGGGACCGCTACAACGATTTCAGGCAGGTTGATCTATCTGGTCGTAGCCCCGCCAGCGGCTCGAGTTGTGGAAATGTAGTCGCGGTTCCAGACATTCCGCCAATCGATCGCATCCGCGGCTTGGCACTGTGACGGCGCGCCGAGCAGAAGCATATGCCCGGATGGCACGTAGCGCGTCAGGCCAAACGTCGCGAGCGCCGCGTATTTCATCCGCTCGACGAAGAACGCCAGACGCTCGGGCTTCTCCCAGCTGCGGTCTATATAGACATAGCGTAGTGCATCGCCCCGCTCGCGCGCGGGACGCATGAGCGGCTCGTCATCGAAGCTGATGCGCAAGACGACGAACACCGGGCGAGAGCACCTGGGAGCCTCAAATATCAGCGCCGGAATATTTGCGAGCATCGCGTTTTCTCGGAAAGCCAGACCGTTCGAAGTCGCGACACTCAAAACGGCGGTTTCGCGATCAAGATCATCGAGGTCGACCAGCGTGTCAACGGCGCTCTCCTTGGCGGCCAATGAGCCGGCGAGGATAGTCGCAAAGGCGACGTGCACGGGCCACGCCCTCATGCGGGCTGCCTCGTCCGCCTCGAACCGTAGAGGCTCATCAGCAGGATCGTGAGGGAGGCGCCGACCGCATACATCTCGGCCCCGATCCCGTCGTGCCAATAGTGATAGAGGTCGACGTCCCACCCCATCAGGCAGATTCTTACAAGGTTGAAGAGGATCATCGTGACGCCGATCGCGCCGCCGATCCAAAAATCGCGGGTCCGCCAGTCCTGATGCCGCATTCTGCTGAGCGTCAGCCAGCACAGCATCGCCAAAGACAGGTTATGGAATGACGAGCAGCTGTTGATGATGACGATCCCGAAGCCGTTCGGTCCGATGACCGCGTTGTCGTGCCACACGGTTCCGGGCCGCAGCGCATCCATTATCGTTCCGACGGCGGCCGTCTCGGCGCGCAGCAACGGAAAGGTCACGAGATTGAAGAAAATATGCCCCCATAGCTCCTGTACCGCGAGGGCGGCAAGGACAACCCCAGCGGCGCGCAGCTTGCGGTCCCCGGCACTGGCGAGCCACAGATAGACGGCAATTCCGGTAGCGGCGATCCAGATCGTTTTGCTCGCCGGCAGAAAAACGGGAAGGAGGAATGCTACCGTGACCAGGAAATCTCGCGGCCCGGCGGTGGGCGCGCGATCGCTCGCGGCAAGGAGACGAAAAATCACGTACCATGCCAAATATTGAAAGATGCCGATGGCCAAGAGATCTGCAACCAAGGCCTCGAGGGAAGCCGCCGGCATTTCCTTTACCGTGTTATGCATTTGGTTCAGGAAGAGAATGGCGACAGCCCAGATAAAAACGTCACGGCGAAATAAGACACGCCCAATCGGTCTCTCACGGCTAGCTATTTTATCGGATATCGTATTGATAAAGCTCAACCGATTTCTCCCCCGACAAGACAGCGATTGTGCGCCACTTCCTCGACCAGGCTGCGCCATCGGTTGAAAGCCTGTCGGCGCGTAAAGTGCGCGTCGAGCATCGCGCGGGCGCGATGCCCCATCTCGACAAGTTGGCCCGGCTCCGCGCGAAGCCGGCGCAGCGTGGCGGCGAGACATCCGCCATCGCCGGGCTCGACGACAACTCCGCAATCGTGCCGGCGGACGAGCCCGGCGATTTCTCCGTCCGAAGCGGCGATAGCGACAATCGGCCGGCCGGCGGCGGCGATCCCGTAAAGCTTGCTCGGCACTATCAGACCTTCGAGCTCGGGCCTCAGCGAAATCAGATGGACGTCAGGAACGCCAAGAGAAAGCTTGAGTACGCTTCTCTCCTGATAGGGTAGGAAGCGAAACAGGTGGTCGAGCCGACGCTCGCGCACAGAGTGGGCAAGCTCGGCAAATTTCTTGCCGGCGCCGATAAACAGGAAGCAATGGCGCCGGTCGCTGCGTAGCCGCTCTGCCGCATCGATGACAGTTTCAAACTCGTGTCCCCTGCCGAGATTTCCCGAATAGCCAACGACAAACCGGTCGCCGAGCCCCCATTCGCGGCGCAGCGAATTTTCGAGAGGCGCAATGGGCTGGATTTCCTCGTCGTCGCACCAATTCGGGATCACGCGGACACGTTCCGGCGCGATCCCGCGGTTGCGGACGATCGCCGCCATGTATTCCCCGACCGCCACATTGGCGTCGGCCGCCCGCAGCGACGCGTCGCGCAGTCGAACAAGCCCCCGACCGAGCGGACCCTTGATAAACGGAACTCCCAGCCCGATCGCGACCTCCGGATATAGATCCTGCAGCCAGTTGACGAGATGGAGACCACGGTGCTTGGCCGCCTGCATCACGGCTACGGACAGCAGCGGCGGGTCGGTCTTCGCGACCACCACATCGCCCGGTTTCGCCGACGTAAGAACGGAACGGTATGCCGAGGCATAAAAGGACAGGTAATCGAAGCCGCGGCCGATCAAAGCAGAGCGTCCAAACCGAGTTGTGGAGACGCGATGGATCGTCACCCCGCCAATCAACTCTGCTTCCGGCAGATCAGCATTCGGGTCATCGTAGCGCTGTCGGCTTGTTACCACGTGCACATTGATCCCGCCGGCTGCCAGATCGAAGGCCAGATCTGTCAGAATCTGGCTGGTCGCAGAATGGTCAGGGTGAAAGAAGCGGTTGAGAAATATGACTCGCCTTGCCGTCGATTGGACTGACGCCGACCCTTCGTTCCTCTGCCTTCTAAAATTCCTCTGTTGGCTCGCCGATTTGCCTAGTCCTACGGCCTGGCGCCCACAACCGGGCGCGACATCTTGAGAAAATCGCGGCCAAAGCGTCATCGGGGCTGTATAAACGCCGGCTCGCGGACGAGCCCGGAGACTTGCTCCAAACCTCGCTCGACCTCGCCATATTCCGCCGCCTGCAACCTCTTCGCCTGCGCGAGGGCCTTTTCGGACCGCCGATCGCCCCTCACCAAGCTGAGAATTGTCATCCCAATGATGCGCAGATCGAGCAACGGGGAAGCGTTGCGAATGTACCAGGCATCTAGTGCTGCCTTCTCCGCGGCCGAGAGTTTGGCGCCGCCGTTTACCTGAGCCCAACCGGTGATGCCGGGGCGAACCGCGAGCCTGATGGCAGAATCCGGCGGCTGGTCTTGCGCCAGGAGAGGCCTCGGTCCGATCAGCGACATGTCGCCGACTAGCACATTCAGTAGTTGCGGCAGCTCGTCGATCCGTATCATGCGGAGCAGTCGACCAATCGGCGAGATGCGCTGTTCCTCCGGTACCAGCTGACCTTTCCGATCAAAAGGGAGTCGCAATGTCCTTAGTTTGTGAATCTGCAGCTCTCGACCGCCCCGCCCTAGGCGTTGCTGCCAGAACAAAACCGGCGATCCCACATCGAGAAAGACAGCAATGGCGGCGACCACCAACAGCGGCAGGAACCAGAGTATCAAGATAGCCGCGGCAATAGCGTCGATTAGCCTTTTGAAGCGCAAATACGGGGTTGGCAGGAAATCGGGCAGCAGACGGCTGCTCGGTGGGCGATCAGCATCCGTATGCGCAGGATGGCCGGCGCATTCCGTGAAGCTGGCCCCGAAAAGATCGGGCGTGAAGACGAGATTAAGATTACGTCGTGCACACACGCCCTTGACCTCCGCTAACGCCTGCTCGGATAGCCGATCAACGACCGCCAGTATTCGGTCAATGCGGACTCCATGGGTCGCAAACTCCTCGATCGCCGCTTCCAGCTGGGTGGGAGGCCCGAAAACCGGTACACCCTTGACCGAGCGGCCGAACCATTTCGGATCCTCGTCAAGCAACCCCATAACGCGCCAGTGCTGGCGCGATCGGGCTTGCAGGAACTTTATCAGGAGAGCCGACCAGTCGTTCAGGCCGATCAAGATCATATTGGCGGCGATGGTGCTTCGCGGCCGGTCCGCCGAGCAGCGGTTTCTTTCGGCCACGCTTGCCAATCCTCTGGCAGCGAAAAGCCCAGCCCCCAAAATCAGCGCGTGAATCGCCGGAACCGACCGTGGAATGCCATCGAGACGCATCAGAGTGAACAGGAGGACGGTGGTCATCAACTCACCGGCCACGACCGCCTTCGCCAAATTCAAGAGATCGCCCACGGAGAAATAACGCGGTATCACGCCGCTGACGCGGAATACCCGGAGTGCAATAAGCGATGCCGTCATCGAAATGAGGGCAAAACCGTCGGCCGCGAACATCCCACCAGCCGAAACCAAATCGGCGTCCCGCAGATATAAGGCAGCAAATGGAGACGTTGCCGCCAGTGTCACATCAACTGGGGAAAGACGAATCCTGAGGCTTGCGCGCGACGATGGTAGACGAGCAATCAACCCGGTGACCCCTGCCGGCAATTTTCCTCGATTCCGTGTCTTGTATTGGATTGCGCTGACGCTGTTAGCGTTAACGCTAGCTGCGGCATGAGTTTAGTCGCTTTCAATGAAGGCGCGCAACAGAACGCCATGCGGGCGGACCCCCTTCGCTCTTATCCCGCCCGCTGATATTCGGTTAATAGCTCAGGACAAGCGATACGGCCGGTGCAATACGGTCAAGCACTTGTCGTGATGTGCGAGCGCTGCCGGAATTCGGGGGGATGGATTCGATGGTATTCGCGCTAAAATCTCGGGGCCTCTATCGCAACGTTAACGAAATTAACCAAAGTATTATTCTGCTTATAAGGGTTAATCAGGCGATATGAAACATCGAAAAGGTCAATATCAGCATAGTGTATCGAACTTTACTGTCACAGGCGGCTGGCACATATGCTGTTTTTTTCCTCCTGCTCAGCCGGCTGATGCGGTCTTTTGTCGCGTTCGAGTTCTCAGTTTGACTTTATCGAGCCTGATTGAGATTGTTGAAGGCGTTTCACTGCTCGAGACCAATTCCTAACTGGCTAGCGCCGGGTGAGGTGTGTTTCACCCGGACTGCGGTAGCATCGCATCAGCTTGACGAGTGTCCCCGCGAGCGGCAGCGTGCCTGTAGCGCTCTGCGTGCCATAAATCTCGCCAATGGATGCGCCGGAAAAATCGGTGATAACTGTTGCTTCGTGCGACTGCACACGACGACGACGCAGTTTGGCGGTGGTTGCATTTGTGGCAGTGCTCGGGATCGGCGCCTGGGCTAACCGAGAATTGTTGCTGCGCTGGGTCGCGGATTGGTGGATCGTTTCGGATCCGATCGGCCCGGCAGACGCGGTTGCGGTCTTTGGCGGCGGGCTCGCAGATCGCCCGTTCGCGGCCGCGCGATATTACCGTCTAGGGTTGGTCAAGAAGGTTTTGATAGATGGCTCGGATAGTGCGGCAGTCCTTCTCGCACTCGGGACACCGGCAAGCGCAATCGAGACGTTCGGGAACGCCCTGCAGAACACGCATCAAGAGGCGCTTGCGCTCCGAGCTTGGGCGGAGCGCCACGATATCCACAGCCTCATCGTGCCGACCGAAATCTTCTCGACCCGCCGAGTTCGCTGGATGCTGCATCGCGCGTTCTCCAGCAAATTCGATATCCGCGTCATCGCGCTCGATCCGCCCGACTATCCCCAAGATTATTGGTGGCGCCAAACCAAAAGCGTTACCTCCTTCAGGCTCGAGGTGATCAAGTATTTTTACTATTTGTTGAGGTACTGACCTGCGGTGACAATCTGATCATGTGCGGTGTTAACGGTATCTTCGCCTATCACGCAGCGGCGAGCACGCCGCGCCAGCCCGAGCTGCTCGCTACCCGTGATGCGATGCGGGCCCGCGGGCCCGACGGCTCGGGCCTTTGGTGGAGCTCGGACCGCCGCTGCGGGCTGGGGCATAGACGGCTGTCAATACTCGATCTGTCGGACCGCGCTTCCCAGCCGATGGCTAGCGCAGACGGCAAGATCGTCATCATCTTCAACGGCGAGATCTATAATTACAAAGCGCTGCGCGACGAACTTGAAGCTGACGGCGTCCAATTCCGGACGACTTCCGATACGGAAGCTCTTCTACACCTCTACGCGCGCGATGGCGCTCTTCTGGTGCACCGGCTGCGCGGCATGTTCGCTTTTGCCATCTGGGACGAGAACAGGCGCGAGCTCTTTCTGGCCCGCGACCCCTACGGCATCAAACCGCTCTATACCGCTAACGACGGCTGGACGTTCTGCTTCGCCTCGCAGGTCAAGGCATTGCTCGCGGGCGGCCGGATTTCGCGCGACCCCGAGCCGGCTGGTATTGCCGGCTTTCAATTGTTCGGCAGCGTGCCCGAACCGTTCACGCTCTACCGCGATATTCGCGCTTTGCCCGCCGGACATACGCTTCGGGTCGATATGGCGGGTCCGCGCGAGCCTCGGCCTTTCGCCAACCTGGCCGTCATCCTGGCAGCCGGCGCATCGGATCCGGCTCCCGCCGCCGAACTGGGCGAGCGCCTGCGCGCCGCCGCGCTCGACAGCGTCCGCGGCCATCTGTTGGCGGATGTCGAGGTCGGGATGTTTCTTTCGGCGGGCGTCGATTCCGGTGCGCTGCTCGGCTTGATGGCCGATGCCGGCCAGCGCGAGGTCCGCGCGATCACCCTTGCCTTCGACGAGTTCCGCGGCACCGCGGAGGACGAAGCGCCGCTCGCCGGGCAAGTCGCCGCGCGCTATCGAGCGCGGCATATCGTGCGGCATGTCGGCGAGCGCGAATTCAGCGAGGATCTGCCCGCCATCATCGAGGCGATGGATCAGCCCTCGATTGACGGCGTCAATACCTGGTTCGTCGCAAAGGCGGCAAGGGAGGCCGGCCTCAAAGTCGCGCTGTCCGGGCTCGGCGGCGATGAGCTCCTGGCCGGCTATCCGAGCTTTGTCGACGTGCCGCGCTGGCGCCGCCGTTTCGGCCCCTTTGCCGCGATGCCGGGGCTCGGACGGGCGGCCCGCCCGCTGATCCGGGCGCTGGCTCCGGGCTTGGCGCGCGCAGCGCCGAAGGCGCTGGGGCTTCTCGAATATGGGCGCAGCTGGGCCGGCGCCTATCTGCTGCGACGCGGGCTCTACCTGCCCTATGAGCTGAAGGGGGTCATGGACCCCGAGATCGCTCGCGAAGGGCTGCGGCGGCTGCAGCCGTTGCGCCGGCTCGCCGCGAACTCTGACGCCGGACCCCGGTTCCGATGTCGGGCGGGTCTGCGTCCTCGAATTGGCGCATTACATGCGCAACCAGCTGCTGCGCGACGCCGACTGGGCTGGCATGGCCCATGGTGTCGAGATCCGCGTGCCGCTGGTCGATGCGACCTTGCTGGAGCAGCTTTCGCCCGTGCTCCCGAGCCTTCTTCCGCAGACGGGGAAGGCTGCGCTGGCAAAAGCGCCCCGTGTTCCATTGCCGACGGCAGTCCTTGCCCGGTCCAAGACCGGTTTCGCTGTGCCTACCGGGAGTTGGACGAGGGGCGAGTGCCGTTCGCGGCCAGAGGGCTCATATCGCGGGGCTGGTCACAAACCGTGCTGCACGACTTTGCGTTATCGTGATGCGGAAGGCGCGTTGCCTCGCTCTCGTGACGGACGCATTCGGCGGGCGCGGCGGGATCGCGCAATACAATCGCGATTTTTTGGGCGCGCTGTCCGAAACCGGCGCCGTGTCGTCGATCACTGTCCTGCCGCGTCACGCGCCGGAACGGATTGTTGCTCCAGCTGGAATTAGCCAAAAGGAGGCACGGCCGGGGAGGCTCGTCTACTCCGCGGCGGCGCTGCTGACGGCGTTTGGCCGGCGAACCGATGTCGTCTTCTGCGGCCACCTTTACATGGCGCCGCTCGCTTGGCTGGTCGCACGACTCAAAAGGGCCAAGCTCGTTGTTCAGATGCACGGTATCGAGGCGTGGCCGCGTCCGCCCCGGCTGCAGCGTGTCGCCGTCGAAGCGGCCGATCTCGTGCTGTGCGTGTCGCGTCACACCCGTGCCGCGGTCGGGAGATGGGCGGCGATCGCGCCGGAGCGGATCCTCGTCGTGCCGAACACCGCCGCCGACATTTTTGCGCCGGGCAACGGCTCGCGCCTGCGCGCGGTATTGGGGCTCGATGGCAAACGGGTGCTGCTGACCGTCGGGCGGATCGACTCGCGCGAGCGATACAAGGGGCATGACCGTGTCATCGCGGCTCTCCCCGATCTCGTCGCCCAAGGCAATGATGTCGTCTATCTCGTCATTGGCGAGGGCGACGACCGAGCGCGTCTGGACGACCTCGCGCGGAGGGCCGGCGTCGCCGTTCGCGTGCGGTTCCTCGGCGCCGTCTCGCAGCAATACCTTGCCGAGGCCTACCGCATGGCAGATTTGTTCGTGATGCCGTCGACCGGCGAGGGTTTCGGGATCGTTTTTCTGGAAGCGATGGCGAGCGGTACGCCCGCGCTCGGTCTTAATGCTGCGGGCGCAACCGACGCCTTGGCCGACGGCAAGCTCGGAACAGTCGTCTCGGAGAATGATCTTCCTGCCGCCATCGCTCGGCTTCTCGCCATGCCAAAGCCCGACCCGGACGCCCTGTCGCGGGCCGTACACGCGCGCTTCGGCCGCGCCGTATTCCGATCGCAAGTAGGCATGGCATTCGATAGGCTCTTGCAACCGGCATGAGCGAGCACGCGTTGCCCGACCGCCACGTGCTGATCCTCGAGGCCGGCCGGGCCGAGCGGCATTACTGGCGCGACCTCTGGGCCTATCACGAGCTGTTCGCGATCCTCGCCTGGCGTGATGTGGCGGTCCGCTACAAGCAGACCGTCATCGGCGTCGCCTGGGCCGTCGTCCGGCCGTTTCTGACGATGGTGGTCTTCACGGTGGTGTTTGGCCGGCTCGGCAAATTCCCGAGCGAAGGGGGCGCGCCCTATCCCGTGATGGTATTCGCCGGCCTGCTGCCGTGGTTTCTGTTTTCGACGATCCTCAGCGAGGCGTCGAACAGCCTCGTCGGCAACGCCAACCTCGTCGGCAAAATCTATTTCCCCCGCCTGATCATCCCGGCGTCCTCGGCGGTCGTGGCGCTCGTCGATTTTGCGATCAACCTCGCAATCCTGTTCGGGCTGATGCTGTGGTACGGCTTCTGCCCGAGCTGGCATACCACGCTCCTCCCCGGCTTCGTCGTCCTCGCGGTGCTCGCGAGCCTCGGACCGGCCTTCCTGATCACAGCGCTCAATGTCAAGTACCGCGATTTCCGCTACATTATCCCGTTCATCGTCCAGTTCGGGCTCTACATCTCGCCGGTCGGGTTTTCCAGCGCGATCGTGCCGGAACGCTGGCGCTTCTGGTACAGCCTCAACCCGATGGTCGGCGTCATCGATGGTTTCCGCTGGTGCGTGCTCGGCGGCGAAGGCCGGCTCTACGCTCCGGGGTTCCTACTCAGCCTCGGTGTTGTCGCCGTGTTTCTGTGGCTCGGCATCGGCTACTTCCGGCGCACCGAGCGCAGCTTCGCCGATCTGATCTGACATGACCGACGATGTCGTGATCCGCGCCGAGGGGCTCGGCAAGAAATATGTGATCGGCCGCGCGGCCGAGCGCGAGCGCTATGTCGCCCTGCGCGACGTGTTGGTCCGTGGCGCGCACAACCTATGGCGCAAGACGACGGACATGGCCCGCGGCCGCACCACCACCGGCGGCGACACGGCCGAGGAATTCTGGGCGCTCAAGGATGTCAGCTTTGAGGTGAAGCGCGGCGAGGTATTGGGCATCATCGGTCGCAACGGCGCCGGCAAGAGCACGCTCCTCAAGATCCTCTCGCGCATTACCGAGCCGAGCGAGGGGCAGGTTACGATCAACGGCCGGGTCGCCAGCCTGCTCGAGGTCGGCACCGGCTTTCATCCCGAATTGACCGGGCGCGAGAACATTTATCTCAACGGCGCGATCCTCGGCATGAGCCGCGCCGAGATCCGCCGCAAATTCGACGAGATAGTCGCCTTTGCCGAGGTCGAGAAATTCCTAGACACCCCTGTCAAGCGCTATAGCTCCGGCATGTATGTCCGCCTCGCCTTCGCCGTCGCCGCCCATCTCGAACCCGAGATTCTCGTTGTGGACGAGGTGCTGGCTGTCGGCGATGCGGATTTTCAGAATAAATGCATCGGAAAGATGGATGGTGTTGCGAAGGTAGAAGGACGGACGGTTCTATTCGTTAGCCATAATATGGCGGTGGTTCAACATCTGTGCAAACGCGCGATATTTTTGAGAAACGGGAAAATCATTTGCGATGAGGTGCCGCAGACGACTATTTCGCACTACCTCTCCGATGCCGTCGCTGGCTGTCGGGTGAATCTGGAGGGCTGGACCGACCGCACTACGACCGGCGAAGCTCGTATAACCCAATTGGTATTCGATGGCGGACACGATGGCGCCTCCATTATCTTCGGTGGCGATCTTCGCATACGAATGCAAGCGCGCTTTATTACACCGCTAACGAATCCAGTGTTCGGGGTTGTGATACACGATTCCACGGGTGTACCGCTGTCCGACGTCACATCTATCCATGACGGGCTCTACCCGGGTACGGTGTCTGGCAAGCTTATGGTAGAAGCATTTTTCCCAAAAATCAACTTCTATCCAGGCCGATATCTTGTCAGTCCCTGGATCAACGATTCGGCTCGTCACCGTTGCGTAGACTTCGCTAGCCTGTGTGCGAGTTTCGATATCCACCCCGGACCTGGGAAATATGGTGATCTCAAACTTGACCCAACGTGGGGAAAGGTGTTCATCCCAGCACAATGGAGGGCAGAGCGCTTCCATTGACTGACAGTAATTTCCACAATTTTCACCAAGTGGCCAATTGTGATGGATGCGCTTCAATCCTGGCGGACCTCCCAATTTGCTGCGCTCTCCCGCCAGCTGACGGACGGAATCTATGCCGTTTGGCGGAGTTCTGAATGCGAAAACGGCTATATTTGCCAAACCATCTGCTGTCAGCCGTCGTCTACGGAAGCAGGCTGGAGGTACGCTGCCTGCGTTCTGTAAAGTGGGCCTTGACAGTGCACTATACGCGATTGTCCTGCGAAGAGCTGGCAACATGGCACCAACTACACGCCTAGGAAACCGAGCATAAATTCCCTATGCTATCGCGCCTGAAACAACTATATCACGCAATCTTGACATTATCATCTAACGCAACTCGCAGAGATGATTTAGAATTACTTAAGTGTAATTTGTCGCCGATCGACAGGCATGTCGTATTAAGCGGCATAATCAAGAAATCAGGTTTATTTCATCCCTCTTATGACGGGTGGAGGGTCAAACGCATCGACAAAATACTAGAAATTTATGGAGTAGATTTTTTCAAAAGCAGCAAAATACTGGAAGTAGGTGCTGGACACGGCGACATCGGTGCCTTTCTCGCCGATCTCGGTTCGGAAGTCGTTTGCTTAGATGGTCGCATTCAAAACGTCAATTTCGCCAAGCTGAAACATCGGAACGTTGGGAACATTACGTTCGAACAGTTCAATCTCGAAAGGGACTTCTCATCCTTCGGCAAGTTTGATCTGTTGATTAACTTTGGAGTGCTTTACCACATCCGGAACGTCGACGTGCACTTAAAAGCATGCTTCGCAACTGCCGATGACATTGTTATCGAAACTGTCGTGTGTGACTCGACAGATCCGTATAAATTAATCTTACGCGATGAGCGGCCTGAGGTTGACGAAGAAGCGTTGGAGGGAATTGGTAGTCGCCCCTCGCCATTTTATATCGAGCGGATCGCAAATGAAAACAATTTCAGATTCGATCGGCACTTTACCGCTGATTTGAATTTTGGCGATCAATTTTCTTATGATTGGGAACATAAAAACAACGATGAACCGAACGATGATTTCAGGCGAAGGCGCATGTGGCGGTTGACGAAGATAGAAGACTTGTCATGACGTTGGCCGGCTGTCGTTGTAACCCGGGCAATGCTAACTGAACAGCGACGAGTTAAGCACATCGGCGGGTGAATTCAAAAGGAAACGACGCAGTGGGCAATTTCTTTTCGGAGGAACGGTTCATTCAAGCAGTTGCCCGAAATGAGACCGCGAATGCTCGGGTGGTGAAGTTGCAAAGTTCAAACTCATCCGCAAATTTATTTGGTCTCGAACAACGTCACAAGTTCAATACCCGCAGTATCTCACTTGCCCCATTCGGATTACCGGCTTATCCGATCTACTATGATGGAGCGAGCAACCACGGATCCGATTTCGTCGCGCAGTTGAAAACGATTGGAACTCGCAGCTTCGAGTGGAATGTCCGATTTGATCATCTGGATCTCGCAAAGGAACTCACAGACTGTGGTCTTAGCAGCGTTCAGGATACGACGCATGTGCTGTATTTAGATCGTTCGTATGATGCCATCTTCCGAGGGTTTAGCGTCACGGTTCGGCAAGGAATCCGCCGCGCTGAGCGCAAAGGTGTCGTCGTGCGCCGAAGCGCGGATCCGGAACATGCGGCTAAATATTACGCTCTATACCGACGAATGGTTGGTGAGCGCGGCGATTGGAAACATGTGTACAGCGAATCCTTATTTCAAGAATTGCTTCGACTCGATGATGTCATCCTGCTAGTCGCTGAATTGGACGGTCGAATGATCGCTGGCGCATGGAACATCCGGGATGGTAAGTCAATATGCGGTTGGCAGTGTGCTATGGACCACGAATTCAAGACTTACTCTCCGTACCACGCGCTCATTAGCCATGGGATAAATCTAGCATGGGGCGAAGGAATAAGAACGTTCAATTTGGGATCCTCAGCAGGAAGTAAATCGATCGAACAATTCAAGGCATTTTGGGGAGCGCGAAAGATGCCCCATTGGAGATTTGTTTGGGAGAATCCGATTTGGTCTACTTGGTCACGAATGCGTCAGGTAGTAAGATGACGGCGGAAAAGAAAAGATTTCAGCCCGAAGGATTGAGTCCAAAAGAGCGCGCATCGCTTGGCGGCCTGGAGGCGGTTTTATCTCCTACGGGTGCCGGACGTCGAAATTTGTGGTATCACGGAATCAACTCGTACACCGCCAGACGGGCTCTTAAATTCCTTCCAAACGACGATAGATATATAATCGACTTCGGTTGTGGAAATGGACGATTTACAAGATACTACGCATTGAAAGGGCGATATGTTCTCGGGACCGAAATCACGTTCGAGATGGTGGCTGATGCGAAATCACAATCTCCGGCCAACCGCTGCCAGTTCGTCCTGACGGACGGTGTTTCGCTACCGGTGTGCGCCAACGCTATCGGGGGTGTTTGGTGTTGTGGAGTGCTACGCCTGAGTCTTCTGGTTGAAGACCCGTGTTATACTGATATAGCGGATGAAATGTTCAGGGTCCTGAAGCCCGGAGGTTATGTGGTAAACTCTGAAATGTATGTAAACATGCTTCCTGATGCCTTCCTCCCGGGTTTTGAACAAGCAGGTTTTAAGACACGGTGCGTTGCTGTCGTGCATCGTGACAGACGATTTCTTGAACGTTGTCTTAGCAATCACCGTATTATTCCGGAGAGATGGCTCCGATATTCGGCGGAAGTGTGTGCCGGGTTGCGCGCGAGATTCGATAATCCCAATCGGCCGCTTCCTGGAATAAGAGATTACCTCTTCATTTGGCAAAAGCCAGAGTGATCGAGTTCGGCCAGGCACTTTAGAGCCTGAGCGCTATGTCCACGCCGGATTCAATGATATGACGAACGAAACGGCAGGCTCAGATCAGAGATTTTTCCCTAAGGAATGGCCCCAGTTGGAGCCGCGATCGCGCCGGGTGCTGCTCGTCGGCGGGGCCGGCTATATCGGCGTCCCGCTGGCATACCAGCTACTGAAATCCGGTCAACTCGTTCGCACGCTCGACCGACTGGTTTATCAGAATGGCTCGTCATTGCTGGGGCAGGAGCCGTCATTGGAATTTGTCTTTGGGGATATGGGTGACGAAGCGGTGCTCGACCGGTCTCTTGAAGGGATCACGGATGTCGTTTTTCTGGCTGGACTTGTCGGAGATCCGATCACAAAAAAATTCCCACATCAATCAGAGATGATCAACGAACGCGCGCTGGGGCGGTGCATTGACCAACTAAACGGCCGCGGGCTTGATCGGGTCGTGTTTATCTCGAGCTGCTCCAACTACGGCGTGATCCCGGATAATGAAGTGGCAGATGAAGGGTTTGCTCTTAACCCGCTGTCTCTCTATGCCAAGGCGAAGGTCCGAGCAGAAACCTACTTGCTGTCACTAAGGGGCCGAGTGGATTACCATGCGACTGTATTGCGTTTCGCCACTGCTTTCGGATTGGCGCGGCGGATGCGCTTCGATCTCACTGTCAACGAGTTCACGCGCGAACTCTTTCTTGGCAAGGAACTGGTCGTATATGACGCCGATACTTGGCGGCCCTACTGCCACGTGCGAGATTTCGCCCGGCTGATCCAGCGCGTGCTCGACGCGCCCCCTGAGGCGGTCGCGTTCGAGGTGTTCAACGTAGGCGGTGATGCCAACAATCTTACGAAGCGGCAAATCGTCGACCTTGTGCTCAAGCACGTACCCGGCGGGCGCGTCATCTATCGCGACAACAGCGCGGACCGCCGCAATTATCGGGTCGATTTTCGCAAAGTTCGCGATGTGTTAGGGTTTCAGCCCGAATTCGACGTCGCTTACGGCATTAACGAAATCATCACGGCACTCAGGTCGCACTTGCTCGACGATGTCGACGCCCGACCCAATTTTTACGGCAATTATGAGCTTCCCGGATTAACAGATGTCTGACCCGATCGCGACCTACCGACGGTTGCGCCCAAGTTCCGAGAGCTGAATGGCAACTGGCTCAGCCGCCGGTTTACGGGCAGTAATCCTCGCCGGCGGTAAGGGAGTGCGGCTGCGGCCTTTTACCGTCAATTTCCCGAAACCGCTGGTGCCGCTCGGCGACGTTCCGATCCTCGAAGTGCTGATCAAGCACCTCCTGGCGTTCGGGATCGCCGACATCACGCTGACGCTGGGGCATTTGGCGGAACTGATCAAGGCGTATTTTCAAACCCACAAACAGCTCGCCGCGCAGGTTCGGCTGCGCTATGTCGAAGAGGACAAGCCGACCGGCACAGCCGGTTCGCTCGCCTCGGTGCGTGATCTCAACGAGACCTTCCTGGTAATGAACGGAGATTTGCTGACTGATCTCGACCTCGATGCGCTCGTATCTTTTCATCGGCGCAAGGGCGCCGCTCTGACCATTGCCGCCCATCGGCGGCAGGTGAAGATCGACCTCGGCGTGCTCGAACGCGGCGACGACTACCGCGTCATCGGATACCACGAGAAGCCCGAGCATAATTATGAAGTCAGTATGGGAATCTACGTCTATGAGCCCAGCGTGCTGAACCTTATCGAACCAAAGACCTATCTCGATTTCCCGGATCTCGTGCTGAAGCTGATCGCGCGTGGCGAAAAGGTGTGTGCGATGCCGTGCGACTGCCTATGGCTCGACATTGGGCGACCCGACGATTACGCCCGAGCTCAGGAGATCTATGCCAATGGCGTTACGGAGGGCTGATTTTGGCTGATTGGCGGATTCCGTTGAGCGACCTTGACTATGGAAGCGAAGAGGCCGCCGCCGTCCAGCGCGTGATCGCCAGCAAGTGGCTGTCGATGGGAGCGGAAGTGCAGGCCTTCGAGCAAGAGTTTGCGGCGATGCAAGGGGGCGAATTCGCGCTGGCCGTTTCGAGCGCGACGGCGGCCCTCCACCTTGCGCTGCTCGCGCTGGGGGTTGGTCGGGGCGATGAGGTCATCCAACCGGCGTTGAATTTCGTCGCGGCGGCCAATGTGACGCTCGCGGTTGGCGCTGTGCCGGTCTTCGCCGATATTTGCACCCTTGCTGAGCCGACGATCGATCCGGCCGCAGTCGCGCAACTGACCACGCCGCGCACCAAGGCGGTTGTTGTCATGCATTATGGTGGCAACCTTTGTCGGATGAGCGAACTCACCGAGTTTTGCTCGGCGCGCGGTATCGCTCTCATTGAGGACGCCTGCCACGCTGTCGGCGCTGCGTACCACGATAGCGAAGGCCGCCAGCCGCACGGAATCATGGCGGGCAGCATTGGGGACATCAGCGCATTTTCATTCTTCGCCAACAAAAACATTGCGTCCGGCGAGGGCGGCATGGTGGTCACCAATCGCACCGATTTGGCCGAACGGGTGCGGCTGCTCCGCTCGCATGGGATGACGACGCTCACTTGGGATCGGCATCGCGGCCATGCCGGCTCGTACGATGTCGTGATACCAGGATACAATTACCGCCTGGATGAACTGCACGCGGCACTTGGCCGAGCCCAGCTTGCCAAGCTTCGATACAATAATCAGCGTCGCCGCGACCTATTATCATGTTACCGCGAGGCGTTCCAATCCGTTAGCGAGTGGACCATGCCGTCCTCCGACACGGTTGAATATTCGTCGGGCCATTTGATGGTTACCCTCGCGCCCAATCCGGACACCCGGGAAAAAGCAGTGCGCGCGCTGCGCGACCGCCGCGTGCAATCGAGTATGCACTACCCTTGCATCGCCGATTTCAGCGCATTTAACGCGGCTTCGTGCGGCAGCCTCGAACTCACCAGAGAATTCACCCGGCGCGCAATCACGTTGCCATTATATCCGACCATGGATCCCGACCGCATTAATGAGATTGTCGCTATCCTTAACGCTGCCGCCTAGGTCTCACTGGTAAGCAAAGCAGTTCATGAAGGTAATGCTGTTCAGTAATGTGGCGGACCCGGCAACTGGACAGACGCATGTGCATTGCCGGCGATATATTCACTTGCTAAAGCTGGCCGGGTTCGAGATTGCTTTCGTCGAGGTAAGGGGAGTTGCACAGTCCGGTGATGAGACGATCGATTACCGCTGGCATCCACGAGGATATAGACGATTTGAAAAAGTTATCGGTACTCAGGCGAGCTACTACCTACGCAAACGCGCGCTCAGAAGATTATGGCGCAGCATCAAGCCTGACATTTGTCACATACAGTGGATCAATGACCAATTGTGGGACATGACGCGTGCCGGTCTGCGGCCGCTGGTTGCCACGGCCTGGGGAAGCGACCTCAACGTCCCTGCGCAAGCCCCGCCTGATGACCCGTTGCGACTGAAGATCGGCGACGCCCTGGGTCAGCTCGACCTCTTGATTGTCGACAGCGAGGATATGGCGACCACTGCACAGCGGCTGGCTGGCAAGGCCATAAAGACCACCCTGCTGCCCATCGGTATTGACACTGGATCGTTTCGGCCCGGATTGGATGATCAGCGTCGAGAATGGCGCGAGCGGCTGCAGATAAGCCGTGATGCAATGGTACTAATTTCGCCCCGACAGCTTGGCGCGAATTATCGGCCCATCGAAATCATTCGCGCGTTTGCCGCCCTCGATCACAGCTGTTACAAAGAAATCTTTCTCATTATTCGGACATTCGGACACAAAATTGGAGTTTCCCTGTCAGAACTGCGCGCGTTAACCAATGAATTAAAAATGACGGATCGGGTTCGCTGGGTAGGGGAAATCGAATATGATCAGCTGCCGGGACTCTATGCGGCATGCGACCTGGCTGTCAACTTTCCTGTAATGGACGCGTTCCCGGTGACATTCCTTGAGTGTTACTCGTCTGGCCTTCCAGTCCTCACGAACCGGCTGAAAGCATACGAATCAAACGGGTTCGAACGCTATCTGTTCCATCCAGATGACGATTCCGTCTCGGGGCTTAGGGCTGCAATGCTATCGGCACTGGATCACATTACTGTATTGAAGGGAATCTCCCAAAATGCACGTGAGTATATCATCCGGAATTATGATGAGAAGTGCAGCGCCCGTGCTTTGAAAAGTGCGTATGAGCAGCTTTTAGCAAAATCGGATATTTCTCTATCCAGCTAGCGCAGGTTCGCTAAATGTTCTCGCCGGCCCTCTCGCCCTTAGGTAGCATAGCCGGGATCGGCGGAAGGGGGATGCGGATGGCTGGGCTTCTGGAATTTGGGACGCGGTTCGGGACGCAGGAGCGGTGCATCGAGCACTTGGCCGGGCTTCGTTGGCCCGGCGGTTTTGTGTGTTCCGGTTGCGGCGGGCGGCAGGCCTGGCGGCTGAAGGCGCGTCCGCGGGTCTATGAGTGCGGCACCTGCCATCGGCAGGAGTTGGTGACCGCGGGAACGGTGTTTCATCGGACGCGCACGGACCTCTCGAAGTGGTTTCTTGCCGCCTACCTGATGGGCCGCGACAAGCGCGGCGTCTCGGCCAAATTTCTGCAGCGCGAACTGGGGGTGGCGTACCAGACGGCCTGGACCATGGCGCACAAGCTGCGCCACGGGCTGAGCGAGGATCCGGCCCGTCCGCTGCGCGGCTTTCTGGAGGCGGATGAGACCTTCATCGGCGGCCGCGGCGCTCCGACAAGCCGCGGACGCAGCACGGCCAGCCCCGACAAGAGCCTGGTCGTCGCCGCCGTCGAGAAGGTGCCGGCCCCAAAGAACAAGAAGGGAGAGCACGGGCACGCGGTGAAGCGTCAGCACGGCTTCTTCGCCGGCAACGCCCGGATCGCCGTGCTGCCGGCCGCGACGGGCGCCGAACTCGGCGCCTTCCTGAAGCGATAATGTCGCGGCCGGGTCGCATCTCCTGACCGACGGGTTCGCCGGCTATCGCGGCCGCGATGCCGCCCTCGGCGAGCATCTGAAGCACACGCCGGTGGTCCAGGACGATGGCGCCAATGCCGGTGAGTTCTTCCCGATCATCCGTACCCTGTTCAGCAACATCAAAGCCTGGCTCGTCGGCACTCATCACGGCGTCAGCGCCAAGCACCTGCCGCGCTATCTCCGGGAATGGTCCTACCGGTTCAATCGTCGCAATTTGCCCGACGGTTTGGGCGGTTACCTAATCCGCCGCGCCGTCGAATGCGCCACCGTCACCTACGACCAGCTCAAGGCCGGCACCCTGCCAGATGGGGCCAACCGCATCCGGCGGTTTCCCGCGGCAGTTTGCGCAACCTGCTCTAGACGGATAGGGAGAATCGGATATGTCGAGCGGATCTAGCCCGGCAGTCCAATAAAATTGCTAACCCGCAGCCGAAGAAGCATATCAGGTGGCGTTCATGCATTCTGATAACGAACTGCCGTCCATGACGGTGGTTATTCCTTGTTGTAATGCAGAGAGGTGGATTGCTCAAGCGATACAGAGCGTTCTTGACCAGAACTATAAAGATCTTGAAATCATTGTCATTGACGATGGTTCTACGGATAATAGCCTGGAGGTCATAAAATCGTTCGGTGACAGAATTTTTTGGCAGACTGGCCCTAATTTCGGAGCTTGTGTCGCCAGAAACAAGGGTCTCGCTGCCGCCAATTCCGATTACATACTGTTTCTGGATGCTGACGACTGGATGGAGGGGAATTTATTGCACGCTATGGCCGAAGCAACGCTCTGCGAAAACCTGGATGTCATTTTTGCGGTATCGCGAACAGAACGGCAGGGTAAGATCGAGGCACACTCTCGCATGCCTCCCAGTTTAGATGAGAAAGGGCTGCTGGAGTCTTTCCTGGCAGGCCAGGTCACTCAAACCGGAGCAATGTTGTGGAGGACCGACTTTTTAGGCGCAATCGGTGGCTGGAATATCTTGGTTGTTAGATGCCAGGAAATCGAGCTTGTGTTGCGCGCGTTGGTGGGAGGCAGGGCGCGCGCCAGGGCCATCTCCAGCGGCTTCGTGAATTGGCGCCAGCATGATGACCCGGCAAGGATTTCTTTCCGTGTCGAGGAAGCATCGTTTCAATCAAGAAGCGCATTCCATGATGCATTAACAGCCAATATTGGGAATTCTGATGATTCCGTGCGCTATGCTTTCGGAAAAGATTATTACATGTTGGCTTGCGCGGCGTATTATAACAAAGCATATTTTTGGGGGGACCACGCTCTTGCGCAGGCTCGAAGGTTGGGGTTCACCGGGCATGAGGGACCCACGACAGAACGGTTGATTGCGTCAGTCCTTGGCCTCAGAAACTTACAACACTTACAGAAGGGACGGCGGGCACTTGGAAGGAGCCGACTGGGACCCGTCTTAAGAAAGCTGCGAGACGTCAAGCGATCGATAGTTACTCGCTCAGCTAGCCAGCTTTCCTCGATAAAGCGATGAACTCATGGAAGAAAAAATTCCACGGCGGATCATCCAGACGGGCAAGAGCAGAAACTTGCCGCTCTTAGCTAGGGCAGCTACTATGAACTTGCGTTTGCTCAATCCCGATTTTGAGTACCTGTTTTTCGATGACGCCCAGGTCGAGGAATTCATTGACGCCGAGTTCCCGCAATACCGGCGCGTAATTGACTTATTCTCCATGCGAATTCAGCGTTATGATTTATTCAGATATCTAGCAGTCTATCATTTAGGCGGCTTCTACTTTGACATCGATATGTTACTTGCGTCCACTCTCGAAGATCTACTTGGATTCGGTTGCATATTCCCGTTCGAGCAATTGGGCTTTAACAGATTCCTCGTTAAGGAATATGGGATGGACTGGGAAGTCGGGAACTATGCCTTTGCTGCAGCGGCTGGCCACCCGTTTCTCGCTGCGATCATAGAGAACTGCATCCGGGCCCAGCAGCATCCTGAGTGGGCGGACCCAATGTTGAAATCGATTCCCCGAATGTTCCGAAGCGAGGCATTTGTGCTCATAACGACCGGACCCGGCCTAGTGTCCCGGACGCTAGCAGAGTATGCGGGTGCCAGAGAACAGGTGAAAGTGTTATTTCCGGAGGATATCTACGACGGGAACAGCTGGCACTGCTTTGGGGCCTATGGCGTTCATCTTCAATTCGCGACGTGGCGTAGGCGCATGGGCCTGGTGCACAGGGTCCTGTATAGGAATTGGGAGACGAGGACACGAAAAGCACTGCTGAAGGAGAGCTTGAAGCGGGGTGGTAAAAGAGCATTGGAATTCGCTTCGAGAGCCCAGTGATACGGCAGGCTCGACTGCACCCTGTGCACCTTGGCGCGGCACGGCGTGCCGCCCCTGCGGCGCGATCGCGCGAACGCCGCCGGCCGTCGGCGATGCCTTGGGAAGGGCGGGGCTCGCCGGCGGCGCGGTTGGTGGCTTCAACGATAGTATAAGAGCTTTGGCACTTTTACATAGGGGGCGGCAGACGCTGATAATGAGCCGGCTGGGACCTGTACTGAAGCAGTTGCGGATCGTCAAGTGACCGATCCAAATTTCGCCCTCATGTCAGAATTGTCTCGGATTGCGGCCGCCGCGTCGGTCGACGTCCTCCACCTTCCGGGCACCTATCTCTCCAACGCGCCCGGCGGCGACCAAGTTTATGTCGTGCGGCTTATCGAGGCACTGCGGTCTCTCGGCGTCTGCAGCGCGGTTGCCATGCCGGGGAAAGCCGACGCCATCTATGATCACGATGGTGTGCCAGTTTTTCGCTTCGTAATCGACCGCCATGCCGATCTCGACCGCGCCTATGAGGCTCCTGACCCGACGGCGCAGTCGGTGCGCGCCCTGATCGCACGTCTACGGCCGCAGATCGTCCATCTGCACGCCCACATCCCCACCGTTTCCAATAAGCTCGCCGATGCCGCGCACGAGGTCGGAGCGAAGGTCGTATTCACCTATCATACGACTTCCCTGAGTCTGCGCGCGCCACTCGATGATGTGGATGGGCCACACGCCTTGTGACGGCAGGTTTGACCGGCACCGCTGCACCGTATGCACTTTGGCGCGGCACGGCGTACCGCCGCTGCTGCGCGACGCGATCGCGCGAACGCCGCAGGCCGTCAGCGATGCTCTGGGTCGGGCGGGGCTCGCCGGCGGCGCGTTCACCGCTCTGCGCCTCGCTTCGCGGATCGATACGGCGCACCGGTGCTTCGAGGATTTGGCGCGCAAGGTCGACCGCATCGTCGCACCCAGCCGCTGGGTCCACGAGGTGTTGCGGTGGAACGGCGTGCCGGCAGAAAAGCTCGTGCTGTGCCGGCACGGCTCGCCCCGTCGTTCCGGATCGGGTGCTTCACCACAATTTGATCCCGAATACCATGATGTCCCCGGCGTGCTGCGGCTCGGCTATTTCGGCCGCCTGTCTCCGGACAAGGGCATCGACATTGTCATCAATGCCTTGCGTCGGGTGCCGGATGCTGCGGCGCGGTTCGAGATCTACGCTATCCGCCAACCCGGCTTCGAGGCCTACACGGCGAAGCTCGAACGCGTTGCGGCAACAAACTCGCGTATCGTCTTTCTTTCTGCGCTGCCGCCTAGTGCGGTGGGCGAGGCGATGCGGCGCTGCGATCTCGTGGTCGTGCCCTCGCGATACCTTGAGACCGGCCCGCTCGTCGTGCTCGAGGCCTTTGCCGCCGGAACGCCGGTCCTGGGCACGCGGGTCGGCGGCATCGCGGAGCTTGTTGACGACGGGGTCAATGGTCTGTTGATGCCGCTGGAAGATCATGACGCCTGGGCCTCCGCGATCGCGGCGCTCGCCGCGGCTCCCGAATGCATCGCACGGCTTCGCGCTGGGATCCGTCCGCCTCGGACGATGGACGACGTAGCGTACGATATGGTCGAATTGTATCGAACATTGCTCGCCGATGCCGGCGACTGAGCACGATCGGCATATTCGAAGACACAGGCGAGCCCTATTCATCCAAGCTATGGCGCCGGGGAAATATCCGCCGCTAATCCATGCGTCGAGCCTGATGGCCGAGGCGGGATGGGAGGTCACCTTCCTATCGGCGCCAATCGAGGGCAACCGGCTCGAGCTGTCCCGCCACCCGCGCATTGCGCGCCTCGCGATCCCGATACGCCCGTCGCACGTGATGGGCAAGGCGGCCTATGCTTGCTATGCCGCCATCGCCGCCCGGCTCGCGCTCCAATTGCAGCCGGACGTCGTCTACGCTTCCGATCCGCTCGGGGCCGCACCCGGGCGGCTCGCGGGCGCCCGCCTCGTCTACCACGAGCACGACAGCCCTGACCCGGGCTCATTGCGCCCATTGCTGGCGCGGCCGCGCGCCGCGGCGGCGCGAGGTGCACAGCTCGTCATATTTCCCAATGAAGCGCGCGCGCGGATCGCGCAGGCGGAGCTCGGTTTTTCTGCGGATCGCCTCCGGATCGTATGGAACATGCCGCGTGAGGCGGAACTGCCGCCGCTCGCCAGTCAACCTGAGACGCCGCTCGTTCTTTATTATCACGGCAGCATAACGCCTGACCGTCTCCCGCTGGCAGTCGTTGAGGCCATTTCACGGTGCGCGGCCGGGTGCGCCTGCGCATCGCCGGCTACGAAGCCCCGGGCGCGGCCGGTTATGTCCAGCGGCTGCTCGAGTTAGGAAAGGGGGTCCAGCCGACACGGGCCGTCGACTAGGCGGGGCAAGTTCCCGGCCGAGGCGACCTTGTCGCTAATGCGGTGCAAGCCCATGTCGGCCTCTCCCTCGTTCCCCGCAACAGCAATGATTTGAACATGCGCCACATGACGGGCGCTTCAAACAAGCCGCTCGACTACATGGCCGCCGGGCTCGCGTTGCTGGTCTCGGATCGGCCCGATTGGCGCGACATGTTCGTCGCGCCCGGCTATGCGTTGGCATGCGATCCGACTGACCCCGCGTCGATTGCGCTGCATTGGGTTGGTTTCTCGATCATCCGGCAGAACGTCGAGCCATGGGGCACAGCGCCCGCGCCAAGATCGCGGGGGAGTGGAATTACGATACGGTATTCGAGCCCGTCATGAATGCTTTGTTTCATGCATGAAGGCGGTCTTGCGCTCGATCTGCTCAGACGCGCCGTGCGGGCCGTTCCCGACAGGCTTCGCGGTAAGACCCGGCTGGCGCGCCTTGCACTTCGGACGATCAACAACGGCAAGATGGCACGCATACCCGACAGATTCGGCAACGTGCTGCACCTGCCCAGCCTTGAAGAACCGATGTCCGTCGGCTTGTTCGGATTCGGTGCATGAGCCCGACACGCTTGGGGCGATCCTTCACCACCTGGGTCCCTCAGGGGTTTTCGTGGACGTGGAAGCAAATGTTGGCGCCCTCTCCCCTCCCGTGGCGGCGTGCCGGCCGGATGCGCAGATCATCTGCATCGAGGCCGACCCGCAGATCATATCGCTGCTGAAGCGCAACGTGGCCGAGAACGGGCGAGCGAATATCAGTATCGTCCACTGCCTCGCGGGGCCGATTGATGATGCGCGAGTCTCGTTCTATCGCGCGCCCGCAGCCAAATTCGGTATGGGATCCATAGGTCCCCAATTCGGCGCCTCGCCCGTGAAACTGACGCAACGCCCACTCGATGACGTCCTCGATGAGCTGGCTATCGGTGAAGTCGATGTCATAAAGCTGGATATCGAAGGGGCAGAGTTCGGCGCGTTGCAGGGACTTAGCCGACGACTGGCGAGCGTGCCGGCGCCGACGATCGTGTTCGAGTTTGTCGACTGGGCGGAGACCCGGGTCGAGGGGCAAGTGGCGGGTGGGCACAACAATTTCTGTTGTCGCTCGGTTACCGGCTGTTCCGGCTGGCGCGCGGCGGCAGACCAGGCGAACGGATCGAGCGCTCCGACCGGCTACGCGATGATCTTGGCTCTGCCGTCCTCGGCCTGCGCAGGCACGAAGGACTGATTCGATGCGTCGGCATGGTTCGATGCAAGGCAAACTAGGGCCCACTCGAGTCGCGTTTATCAACACCCACCCAATCCAGTATTTCGCGCCACTCTATGCCGACCTCAACGAAGCCGAGGATCTTTCGGTAACTGCGCTCTACCTTTCCGATTACTCCGTGCGGGGAGCGACCGATCACGGGTTCGGGCACTTCGTCAAATGGGATGTCGATCTGCTGGCGGGGTATGATGTGCGCTTCGTCCGCGGCGCCGAGCGGCGCGGCGCGGCGACCGGGTTTTTCTCTGCGGTCGCGCCGCAGCTACGGCACGAGGTCCGCAGGGGTCGGTTCGATGCCATCGTCCTGCATGGGCACACGCCTGCTGCTACGCTGGTCGCGGCTGCCGCCGCGAGGATGGCCCGCATTCCGACCTTTATGCGCTGTGAGACGCATCTCGGTTTGCGCCGATCGATGCTCAAGAACCTGTTCCGTCGGCGGCTAATCGGTACCTATTACCGCCGATTCGACGGTGTCCTCGCGATCGGCTCAGCGAACAAGGAATTTTATCGAGCGATCGGCATACCAGAGCAGCGAATCTTCGATGTGCCCTACGCAGTTGACAATGACCGCTTTATGAAGGGAGCGCGGCTTGCGGATAGCGAGCGCAAAGAGTTGCTCGCCAGGTTCGGCGTCCAGGACGATCGTCCGATCGTGCTTTACGCTGCCAAATTCCAGCGGCGAAAACGTCCCGACGATCTGCTGCGCGCTGCCGCCCGTCTAAACGACGAGGGCGTTAATTTACATCTTCTCATGGTCGGCTCAGGCGAGATGGAGGCGGATCTGCGCGCCCTTGCTCAGCATCTCCGGCTGTCGAACGTCCACTTCCCGGGGTTCGTAAATCAGGGTGCGCTACCGGGTGTCTACGCCGCCTCCGATATCTTCGTGCTCCCGTCCGAAAGCGAGCCCTGGGGCTTGGCGGTCAACGAGGCGATGTGCGCCGGCCTTCCGATCGTCGCCTCCTCCGAGATCGGGTGCGTGCCCGACCTCGTGCATGACGGCCGCAACGGACGCACCTTTTCTGTGGGCAGCGTCGCGGGGCTGACCGATGCCCTTCGGTCGCTGCTCGCCGACCCCGAGGTGCGCCGGCGCATGGGCCAGGCGAGCCGCGATATCATTGGTTCCTGGAGTTACGGCGAATGCCGAACCGGGTTGCGGGTGGCGCTCGCGAGCGTCGGTCTCGGGTCCGCTACGGCCGAGAAATCGGTCGTCGCAGCGGTGAGATGACGACCGCCGTGCTTCACACCGACGCGGGGTGCACTTCGGTAGCCGGCGACCTCTGCAGCAGGTTGGCGATCGTCGGATGCTTTGACGGTACGCATGTCGGCGGCAGCCTCTGGCGGGCGGCGAGGCATCTCGGCATCGACACCGCGAAATTCGATTTCGGTGGTGCTACGCGCGCAAACCGAATCCTGCGCGCCGTTCTGTGGCATTCTGGTTACAGCAAACCACCAAGCATGCATCGATTTTCCAAATCGGTCGTCGTCGGTTGCAGGCAATCGGAGCCGGAAATCCTGATTGCGACCGGCGCGGCACCGCTGACCGGCTCGGCGTTACGCACGTTGCGGGGAATGGGGGTCGTGTGCGTGAATTATTCGACCGACGATCCCTGGAACCCGGCTCTGCGCGCCTGCTGGCACTTGCGCGCCCTGCCGGAATATGACGCCATCTTTACGACGCGGCGGGCCAACATCGGCAGTTTCGCGGATATCGGCTGTGGCGAGGTGCACTATTTGCCTTTCGGCTATGACGAGTGGCTGTTTTGCCGTCCTGTGCGGGCCTTGGACGTGCCGGTGCCGGATGTTCTCTTTGTGGGTGGCGCCGATCGCGACAGGGCGTCCTTCATGTCCGATTTCCTGAAGACCGGCCCACGCGTGGCGCTGGTGGGGGGCTATTGGGAGCGCTTTCCAGCCATGCGTCCCTATGCGATAGGCCTACAACCGCCCGAAGTGTTGTGCGCACTGACGGCAGCGGCCAAGGTCAACCTCTGCCTTGTGCGGCGGGCAAACCGCGATGGTCATGTCATGCGCAGCTTCGAAATCGCGGCTGTCGGCGGCTGCATGCTGGCCGAGGGCACGGCCGAACATCGGGAAATCTTCGGACCGGATGGGGAGGCGGTAGTTTATTTCGGCACCGCTCGCGAAGCCGCCGAGCGGGCCCGCTCGCTGCTCGCCGACCCGTTCGAACGCGCGCGGTTGTCTGCCGTCGTGCGGGCACGGATCTCGTGCGGCGCACACACCTACCGGGATCGCCTGATTTCCATCCTTGAGGTCGTGACTCGAACCCGCCGGCCCTACAGCGAGACCGATCAGAGCGCTGGCCGGTGACGCGAAGACTCAATATCGCGATCGCGACCGCCGGGCGGTTTCATGTCCTTGATCTTGCACGAGAGTTGCATGCGCTCGGCCATCGGGTGAGATTCTATTCTTACGTTCCGCGGGCGCGGGCGCGACGCTTCGGGCTGCCCGACGAATGCCATGTGTCGCTTTTGCCGCTCGCTCTCCCGGCGGTCGCGTGGCAGCAGCTGATGTCGCGTCTTATGCCCGAGATGTGCGAACGTGTGCTCTACGCGTCGCTGAACCGCGCGGTGGTGATGCGGCTGCATCCTTGCGACGTCTTTATTTGCATGTCCGGCATCTATCTGGAAGCCGCGCGCTTCGCGAAGGAGCGCTATGGCGCGACCATATGGCTCGAAAGGGGGAGCCGCCACATCCTGTCGCAGGACGAGATACTGGCGCCGATCCCAGGTGCGGAGCGGCCAAGCCCGCTTGCCATAAGGCGCGAGCTTGCCGGTTATGCGCTCGCGGACCGGGTCGTTATTCCATCACAGCATGTGGCGGAGAGCTTTCGTCGGGATGGGTCCACGTACGCCAAGCTGTTCTACAACCCTTATGGCGTCGATCTCGCAATGTTTCCACCCTGCCGAGAACGGCCATCGACCGAACCGTTTTTGTTTCTATTTGTCGGGACCTGGTCTCTTCAAAAAGGCTGCGACCTCTTGACTGAGACGGTGAGGAAGGTGCCTGGTGTGCGCCTCACCCATGTCGGCGCGATTGGCGATTTAGATTTTCCCACCGGCGACGATCGGTTCGCTCACATTGATCCGGTGCCGCAGCCCGAGTTGGCTCGCTTCCATGCTGCGGCCGACGTTTTCGTCCTGGGCTCGCGCCAGGACGGGTTCGGCATGGTACTGTCGCAGGCCTTGGCGAGCGGTGTACCGGTGATTTGCACGGACCGAACTGGCGGCGCGGATCTCGGGCACACGCCGGCGCTTGCCGCACGGATTACCGTTGTCCCGGCCAGCGATATCGCCGCGCTCACGCATGCGATCGCTGCGTGGCGCGATCGACTGCGCGCCCGAGATGATCTTCCGCCGCTTGCTGCAACCGACCGCGAGACGTTGAGTTGGGCAAGCTACGGCGACCGCTACAGCGAGGAATTATTAGCGTCAGTCAGGCGCGAATGAGGCCGTTGGCCTGATGTTAGGCCTGCTCATTATTTGGACCGCTCTGCTTCTGGTGCTGGTGGTTTGCGCCGTCGGGCGGGCGGGCAGAGGTGGGGCGCTGACGCTCGCCTATTTCCTCGGCTTGTCTTTGATCCACGTACCGGGGGTGCTGCCGTTTCTCGACCCGGGGTCGGGTCTCGCAGACGTTGATGAAACCCAGCTCGGCTTCGAAATGACGATTCTCGGCATAGCAGCCTTTGTTGCCGCAGCTGTGCTGACGCGCTGGATTTATCCGCGACAGAGTGCCGAAAGGGGCGCGCCATCGCTTCTGCGTGCGCTGGCATTCGAACGGCTGGGCTGGCGCGCATTCGCTCTCGGCATTGTCGCTTATTTCGTCTTGGTGCCGCTGTCCGGCCGCGTCCCATCGCTGACGTCCATCGTCTCGGCATTCGGAACTTTACTGATCGTAGGCTTATGGCTTGCCCTCTATGGAGCTGTGCTGTCAGCCGATCGACGCCGTATGCTGAAGACACTTGCATTATTGCCGTTGCTACCATTGGCGACCTTGGTGATGGGCGGCTTTGTCGGCTACGGCGTCTACTGGGTGTTGAGCATTATAGCATTTCTCTTCGTGATCTCGCGGCGACGAATCTGGTTTTATGCCGCGGCGCTTCCGGTGATGTTCCTGGGCCTCTCGCTTTTCGTAACCTATATGGGCCAGCGGAGCGGCATTCGCGAGTTGGTGTGGCACGAACAGTCGAGCCTGGTCGACCGGCTTGATCGCGTCTCGGCGCTCGTCACGGATTTCCAGCTGCTCGACCTGGCTTCACCCGATCACATTGTCGCGCTCGACGGCCGGCTCAACCAAAACTGGCTGGTCGGCGCAGCCGTCATGGCTCATGAGGATGGCGGGGTGCCATTCGTCTACGGCGCAACAGTACCGCTATGGGCATTGATCCCGCGCGCGGTTTGGCCGGGGAAGCCGAGTATCGGAGGCGGCGGCAGCGTTGTCAGCGATTTCACCGGGATCCAATTCGCCGAAGGCACGAGTGTCGGAGCGGGCCAGGTGCTCGAACTCTACGTCAATTTCGGCTTACCGGGCGTGTTGATCGGTTTTTTTGGCATCGGCTGCCTGCTGATGCGGCTCGACCAAGGCATAGTGCGCTCGCTGGCCGCGGACGATATGCGCGGGCTTCTGCTGCAGGCAATGCCGGGATTGATGCTGTTGCAGCCCGGCGGGAATCTGCTCGAGATTTTTGTGGGCGGCGTCGCTGCTTATATCGCCGCGCGTCTGATCATCTCGCTGAAATTCTTCGATGTCTCCCCCCTGGCGCGGTCCCGCCGACTGGTGGCCTGACCCCCGAGTGACCCGGCTTTGCGCCGTCCATGTCGTAGCGGGGCTCGACCCTGTCGACGGGGGGCCGTCCTACAGCGTTCCACGGCTATGCGAAGCGCTCGCGGCCGCCGGTGCGGAAACATTGCTGCTCTCGGTCGCGAGAGAAGCGAGCGGTCGACGCGATGCGCACGAGCAGGGCTATCGCGACTGTCGCTTTCCCTGGGATTACGCAAATATCCCGATAATGCGCGGCTTACGCAGTTCAAGCGGCCTGTCGCGAGCGCTTCGCGATGCCATCAGGACAGCAGATGTAGTCCATAATCACGGGCTATGGCTGATGCCGAACGTCAGAGCTGGAGAGGCAGCGGCCGGCGGGAGAATTCCTCTGGTCATCTCGCCGCGCGGCATGCTGGCCCCGGCGGCACTTGCCTTTTCACGGGCGAAGAAGCGCGCCTTCTGGACACTGCTTCAGGGCCCGGCCGTCCACGGTGCCGCTTGTATTCACGCTACGAGCGAACAGGAGTATGAAGAGATCCGCTGTTTCGGCCTTGCTAATCCGGTCGCGGTAATTCCCAACGGGATCGACTTGCCCGAACTGGCGGCGCAGCCGGAGGCGGAGCCAATCGCCGAGCGCGTTGTGCTGTCGCTCGGGCGGATTCATCCCAAAAAGGGTCTCAGCCTCTTGGTTCACGCTTGGTCGAAGGTCGAGGCGAAGTTTCCCGGCTGGCGGCTGAAGATCGTCGGACCACCCGAGGTTGGGCATGATGACGAGCTACGCGCGCTCGCAACGGCGCTGGGCCTCACCCGCGTTTCTATCGGAGGTCCTATTTACGGCGCCGCAAAAACCACTACCTACCGGGAGGCCGAGGTTTTCGTTCTGCCGACCTTGAACGAAAATTTTGGCTTGACGATTGCCGAGGCGCTCGCCGCGGGAACGCCGGCGATCACGACCAAAGGCGCGCCCTGGGGCAGGCTCGAGAACGAGGGCTGCGGCTGGTGGATCGATCACGGGATTGAGCCTCTAGCATTGGGCTTGGCGCAAGCGATGGCATTGCCAGGTGACGTGCTGAAGGCGATGGGGGAAAAAGGCCGCGAGTGGATGAGGCGGGATTTTTCCTGGGAGCGCATCGCTCGTGATATGCTCGACGTCTACCTTTGGCTTGCTCGCCGTGGGGAGCTCCCTTCTACGATACGGTTAGACCGGAGCCGGAGGGAGTTGTGCGAGAGCAAATCACTCCGCTGATTATGACCTATAACGAAGCGCCGAACATTAGCCGCACGCTCGACAAATTGTTGTGGGCGCGCAGAATTGTGGTCATCGACAGCGGCAGCACCGACGGAACGGTGGAGATATTGCGACGCTACTCGGAAGTCGAGATGGTCCATCGGCCGTTTGTCGACGCGGCCAGCCAATGCAATTACGGTCTAACGCAGGTGGCAAGCCCTTGGGTGCTTTCCCTCGATGCCGATTACGAGCTCAGCGATGAGCTGATTTGTGAACTATCGTCGCTAGCGCCGCCCGAGAGCGTGGTCGGCTACAGGGCGCGGTTCGTCTATCGGATCTTCGAGCGGCCGCTGCGCGGGTCGCTCTATCCGCCGCGCACAGTGCTCTACCGAAAAGACAAAGCATCTTACCGGCAGGAAGGGCACACGCAGCGTGTCGTCGTCGATGGGAAGGTTTTACCGCTCAGGGGCGTCATCTATCATGATGACCGAAAGCCATTGGCCCGCTGGATGGTATCGCAGCAGCGCTATGCGGCCGATGAGGCGGAATTTTTGATGGCTCGTCGCGGTGGGAAGTTGGTGCTCGCGGACAGACTTCGCCTGATGGGGTGGCCGGCTCCGATCGGGGTGCTTTTCTATACGCTTTTCTTGAAGGGTTGCCTGTTTGACGGCTGGCCCGGTTGGTACTACGCGCTGCAGCGGACGATTGCAGAAATGCTGATTGCGCTCGAGATTGCGGATCGCCGATTGCGCAGAGCACAGCGGCTGGTCAGCGCGGATCCCGCACGCAACAAGCGAAAGGCGCGGCCATGAACGCCCCTGGCACTGAGGTTTCGGCAATGGTTTCCGGCGGGTCAAAGCGATCATCCACGCGTTATTACGAGATCGCAGATTTCAGCGGGCTAAAAATCGACATTCCGGTAGCCGAGGAGGACGACTATCCTTATTTTGCCCTCGACCAGGACGTGGATATTCGAAAATATTACAACGAAAATGGCTACGTCGTAGTGCGCGGTTTGCTGCCTCAATACCTGTGCGAGCGCGCTACCGCATTGTTTGCAGCTGAGGTTAAGACTTTCCGCGGTTACATTTACCGGCAGGCGAGCGGCAGCCCCGAACGGCATCTCTTTACAAACGAAGGGTTCATGCTGAACTCGATCCTCAACGTACAAAGCCTCGATCGGCGTCGTTTTCCCGGCTTCCGCCAGGCCGGCCTCGATCTTTTGACCCACGCCAATATGCAACGCGCCGTCTCTACGATCCTCGGCGAGCCCGGCAAGCTCGTGCAGAGCATGTATTTCGACGGCAACCCTGTCACCTGGCCGCATCAAGACACCTATTATCTCGATGCCGAGGAAATCGGCCGCATGACCGCGGCCTGGGTTGCGGTCGAGGATATCGCGCCGGGCGCCGGACGGTTCTTCGTCTACCCCGGGAGCCATTTGATCGACATGGCCAAAAACGGCGGAGACTTCGACATCGCCTTTCACCACGAACGCTATAAACAGCTCGTGAAGCGGGTGATTCGGGAGCAGGGGCTCGTCTGCAGGGCTCCGGCGTTGAGCAAAGGCGATGTGCTGTTTTGGGCGGCCAAAACGATCCACGGCAGTCTCTGCACGACTGAGCCGACACGTTCGCGGCGTTCCTTTACCGCCCATTTCATTCCCGATCGGTGTCGTTTCTTGCAATTTCAGACGCGCGTCAAGCCGCTCAAGACCGAGTTCGTCAACGCCATGAAAGTGCACCACCCGAAGGATCTGTCGAAGACGGCCAACCGTGCCGTTTTGTTCCTGGAGACGCGTTTTCCGCGGACCTTCCAGCTGGCGAAAAGAGCGGCCATTAAGCTTGTCACGCGCTAACAATACATGATCGTCCTCGGGATCAACGCCTTCCATGCCAATTCATCGGCGGCGCTCGTTAAGGACGGCGTCCTCATCGCGGCGGCGGAGGAAGAAAGGTTTCGGCGGGTCAAGCATTGGGCGGGATTTCCATCGCAATCGATCGCCTATTGCCTGCGCGAAGTCGGGCTGCGCCTCAGCGATGTGGACCATGTCGCAGCCAATATCGACGACCGTGCGCATCGAATGCGCAAGGTCGGCTATATTCTCGGCCATTCTCCCAATATACGCTTGGTGCTCGCACGTCTCCGGAACCGTCGCAAGCGGCGGCGGCTTCCCGAGCTACTGGACGAGACATTTCCCGGTGACAGCTTTCGCGGCGGATTCCACAATATCGAGCACCACCTCGCTCATCTATCGTCAGCGTTCCACGTTTCGCCGTTCGAAGAAGCGGTCGTCGTCTCGGTCGACGGTTTTGGCGACTTTGCCAGCGCGGCATGGGGTGTGGGTCGGGGGAGTGATATCGATATCGCGGGACGGGTCCACTTTCCGCACTCGCTCGGTATCTTCTATGAGGCGCTTACCCATTACCTGGGTTTTCCGTATTACGGGGACGAATACAAGGTCATGGGCTTGGCACCATACGGAAAGCTCGCCTACCTCAGCGAGATGCGCAGGATCGTGCGGCTAATGTCGGACGGGACATTCAAACTCGATCTTGACTATTTCCGGCATCACACCGAGGAGATGCCCTACCAATGGGAAAACGCGGCGCCGCAAGCCGGCGATCTGTTCTCGCCCGCGCTCGAGGATTTGTTGGGCCCGCGACGCCGGCCCGAAGATCCGCTCGAGGATAGGCACCGCGACATCGCCCGCTCGGTCCAGGCGATGTATGAAGAGGCGTTCTTTCATCTGATCGGCCCGCTGCAACAGCGCTCTCGCTTGAGCGATATCGCACTCGCGGGCGGGTGTGCGATGAATTCGGTCGCCAACGGCAAGATAAGGCGCAAGACGCCGTTTCGACGTGTCTATGTGCAATCCGCGGCTGGAGATGCCGGCGGCGCGATTGGCGCAGCCTATGTGGTGTGGCATCGGCTCGGCGGCTCGCGGTCGTTCGTCATGGATCACGCGTTTTGGGGCCCAGAATTTTCGCCAGCCGAGATCATGCGGCTCCTCGCCGAGCGCCGCGAAGAGATCGCGCGATCGGGTTGTGCGGTCGAAGAATTCCTTGACGACGACGAGCTCTGCCAACGCGCGGCGACGGCGATTGCCAGAGGTGCCGTGCTCGGCTGGTTCCAGGGGCGAATGGAGTGGGGCCCGCGCGCACTCGGCAACCGCTCAATTCTCTGCGATCCGCGTCGCGCGGATATGAAGGCCATTCTCAACGCCAAGATCAAGAGGCGGGAATCCTTTCGCCCGTTTGCCCCCTCCGTGCTCGCCGAAGCCGTTGGCGAATGGTTCGAAGAGGACGACGCGGTCCCCTTTATGATGCAGGTCTTCCAGATCAGAGAGGACAAGCGGGCGCGGATCCCTGCTGTCACACATGTCGATGGCTCAGGGCGGCTTCAGACCGTATATCGCCATACCAATCCGCGCTACTATCGCCTCATCGAACGCTTCCGAGACCTGACCGGCGTGCCGATGGTGCTCAACACTTCGTTCAACGAGAACGAGCCGGTGGTTTGCCGACCCGAGGAGGCGCTCGACTGCTTTCTGCGCACGAAAATGGATGCGCTGGTGATCGGCCAAGTGTTGGCGTCTCGGCGCTGAGAAAAATGAACTGGCGTACCATCGCAGTAAAGTTCGCGGCGGGAGAGATTCATTACGCTCTCGGGCGATTTTATCGCGTACGGCGGGCTTACGGGGTAATCAGCGGCCTGCGTTGGCGGCCGAGCCTGCCTGATACCCAAGCAGGATTGATCTTCAAAGAGGGACTGGAAGACGCGGCTATTCGATCCCTTCAAGCCGATGGCGTTGCCCTTGGATTTGACCTCCCTGCCAGGTTCGTAGCAAATATTCGTGAATACGCCGAGCGGTCACCGTGCCGACGCAGCGGGGATCGGCGTCAATTCACCTTCAATGAGGTGACAAGCGGACAGCTGGCGGATGGCAAGCCGGTGGTTCTCGGGATGGTCGACAATCCGCGGGCTTGTCCGGAGATCGACCGGCTATGCGCGGATCCGACCTTGCTTGCGGTAGCCTCTCATTATCTCGGTTATCGCCCACAGCAAGTCGAACCCCGATTGTATTGGAGTTTCGTATGCAGTGTCGCGCGCGAGGATCGCCTGGCGCAATGGCAGACAGTTGATTACCACTTTGACGTGGACGGTTACAGCTTTATATATGCAAATTTCTATATCACAGCAGTTGACAGGAATTCCGGCGCACACGCCTATATTCGAGGTTCTCACAAACGCAAGCCATGGTGGATGTTACTGCACTCCGCAAACCAACCGAATCAGACAGTTTTTGAATACTTCGGTAGTGAAAAGGAAGTAGTGCTCGAAGGAGCGGGGGGTTACGGTTTTCTCGAGGATGCTTCTTGCTATCATAAAGCAATGCCCCCGAAGACCCGAGAGAGGCTTATGCTGCAAATCAGGTTTCGTTAGGCCTACGCGGGGCCGATCGTCTTGCGCGCTGAGGCGAAGAGAGGCTTATGCTGCAATCAGGTTAGGTTAGACCGGGCTGCCGGGCTGGCGATCTCAAAGATGGCAAGTAATAGGCTTTAGTTGACGATGTTGAGTGTAGTCAATCCAAAAAACAAATTGCGTGCCGCCGAGAATGTTTACATCGCTAAGCTCAGCGGCGCAGATCCTACATTCCAATTAACCTACTTGACCGCCCGCGATTTGCCAAGATGATTCCGACCGTTCGACTTGCAAAATCTGGGATAACCACATCTCGGCTCGCATTCGGGACATCGCGTCTTCACTATATCGCGAAACGTGACCGACAGCGCTTGCTGGCAGCAGCAGCCGATCTGGGGCTCACGCATTTCGATACTGCACCGGCGTATGGCGACGGCATCTGCGAGGCCGAGCTGGGAAAATTCATCCGCGGTCAGCGCGAGCGCTTTGTTATCGCGACGAAATATGGCGTCCCTCCCGACCCGCTCGCAGAGGAGTGGCCTTCGCTCTCGCTCTCGCTGCGAGCGGTTCGCGCAATCGCCCGAAAGGCTGGCTTTCGCCCTACGCCTCTGCCGCCACTAACGCCAGCCGGCCTCCGGGCGAGTGTGGAGCGCTCGCTGAGACGGCTAGGGACCGATCGCATCGATGTCCTCTTGCTGCATGAACCACGGAGGGACCGCATCGTCTGTCTAGATGCTATCGTGGACGAGCTTCACAAACTGCAGCGAAGCGGCGCGGTTCGCGCATTTGGGTTGGCCGGCGGATGGAGCGGCATCAGCGGCCTTCTATCGGCCGCGCCGGCGCTCGGAATGGTCGTCCAAACAGCCGAAGGTGAATGGCTCTCCGAGGTATGCCCTGACATCACCTACGGTGCTATTGCGGCGGGTCCGCAACGGTATTTTTCGCCGACCATTCCGGTCTTCGAGGCCGTGCAGCGGCTTCGGGCAGCACTGGAACGACGACACAGCGGGGTGGTCCTCGTGTCCACGACTAAGCTGGAACACCTGCACCAATTGGCTGAGGCGATATTAAAGGCGAAATCTTAGAATTAATCGATCTCAAGCTTGCGTGAGCTGATGAGAGGCCTCGTCTCGCTTGGACGCTGGCAGGCGCTATCATAGTTTTTACTGGGTAATATCCGTTAAACGAGGTCTGCTTCATGAGCATGCTTACCGGACCGGTCGGTCTCAGAGCCAGGCACTTGGGACGCAAGCTAGGTTTGAATCGCCTATTTGCAAAGCTGCTGATGTCGGGTGGTTACGAGGTACGTTACAGCGCAGCAATCGCGCGTTGCATCCGTAAAGGCGATAATGTTTGGGATGTCGGCGCAAACGTCGGCTACTACGCGCTGTCATTCGCGAAACAGGTCGGCAGACCTGGACGCGTATTTGCTTTCGAGCCAAGTCCGCGGAACTTAGCCTGCCTGCACCAGCTTACGATAGCAGCAGGGAATGTGGTCGTACTACCCTTCGCGCTTTCCGATACAAGTGGACGGTTGTCCTTCAGGGAAGAATCGGACGGCACCACATCTCATATTTCCTCTAATCCTGGCCTTAGCGATGAGAATGGCACAATAACGGTCAACGTCAGGACTGGCGACGAGGTAATATTGGGCGGTCAAGCTGCGTTCCCTAATGTCATCAAAATCGACGTCGAGGGTCATGAACTGGAAGTGGTGCTGGGGCTTGCCGCGACATTAAGGGATCCACGGCTCAGATGCGTGTTTGTGGAGGTACACTTCGCGATTTTGAAGGAGCGTGGAATGGCGTGGGCACCTCGCCAAATCGAACAAACTCTTACTGCGGACGGCTTCCGCCTTTCCTGGACAGACCCTTCGCACATGCAGGCCGTTCGATCTTGCTGATATAAAAGGAGACGACTGTGTCTCCAATTTTGCGATTTTAGTGCTAATTTTGGCCAATGTTTCACTTGACGTTCCCAGCCTGAGAGCGAGGTCATCGAAGAGCATGCTTTGAACAGCTTACTCGCATCAAAATCGAGCATGATTTCCCACAGGCTCCAAAGCCGGCGGGAGCCAATCCCCCCGCCGATCATGGCTCATACCTATGACGGGTGGGAACGGGAAGTGAAACATCGCCCTAATTTTACTCAGTTTTACTTCTCCAAATGGACGCCGGTGGCAGCAGAAGACACGAATACGCGATAAAAGCGCGCGTCGGTCACGCCACTTGGAAGCGGCGCGAGCAGGGTTGGTTGCGCTGTGCGCATCTGGTTAAGCGTCGCGTTCAGAAACGAGGGATCGGCCGCACCTATCTCAGGAAGTTCCCCAGAGCCTTGAAGAGGAGGAGGCGAGCCAGTTGATTGACCGTTTAGGAACTCGATTGTAGCTGCGGGGCTCGAGGTGTTGCTAAAGAATGTGGTGGATGGGCCGACCAATCCGAGACCTAGAACATTAGCGTTACTGCCGTTGCCAGTGATGTCTACGTTGCCGTGCGTGTTGAGGTTGACGAGCGCAGCCGTACCCTGGAAATTGTTGAGAGAAATTGCAAGCGAAGTACCACTAGGCAGATTTATCGCGGAACCGGCATAGCTGAATGTACTCGCCCCTGTGATATCAGCGACATGGTTCTGGCCCGAGCCGGCGTCGTTCCAGATATCCTGTATCCCGACATGTGCGCCATTAGACACGCTGTAGCTCACGTAGTTTCCAGATGAGGAACCAGCGAAGATGTTGGTCGCACCGCCTTGCCAAACACCTTTCATAGCAGACGGCCCTCCCGTCACGACGAGGCTGGACATACCAGTCGTTCCGTCATAAACATGACTGAAGTCATGCAATTCGACGTTCGTATAGTCGAGCCCGTCGACGAGAAGGTTCGTATAAGACGATCCGAGGATTGCCTGTTCCATGAAGACGCGACCGCCGGACTGATCGGCGTTGTCCACTTCGATGCCGTCGGCGGTATTGCCGCCGCCATTCACCGCCAAGTCGCGTAAGATCGCCTTGGTTGCCCCTAGAAGTCGTATTACCGGACCAGCCGTCGATCCGAGGCTCCAGTTAAGTTGCGAGTAGGCGCCGTCGCCGATAAGCTGCACATCGCTTCCTGCGGGCACGACAAGCGTCGCGTTGATGTTGTACGAGCCTGGCTGGATGTGCACAACGGGCCTGGTGGTTCCCGAGGCCGCGGCGTTGTTGATCAGTTGCTGAATTTTTGCGGCGGTCGAGCCGGGCGCCACTTCGAAGATCTGCCGGTTATTATTCGGCGGCGTGCCAGGCAGGGTGGGCGGGCTCGGGTTGACCGTGCTGCGCGCGACGACCTGATCCTGAACCGAATGATAGTGCCCGGAGGCGGCGGTCGGGGATGCGACGGTGAATGTATTGCCCATCGAAAAGAGATCGGAGAACGTACCGGAAAAACCGCCAACATGCACTGTTGGGCCCACGGCTCCCGCAAGGCTCCGTATCGTGTTATCGAGCAGGACTACCGGCCCCAAATTACCGTTCAATACGGCAAACTGGCTTACTGTGTCGAGGATCGTATTGCCTTCTATAGTGATGTTGGCCGGATTGGCCGTAGCACCAGCATTCAAGAATTGGTTTGATCCTATCGAATAATTGTTGCGAAAATTGAAGATTCCCGTGTTGCCGATATTAATGTCGGCTGTTGTAGAGCCCTGGAATATGCTGTTGTACACGTTGAAATCGCCGGCACCATTCGTATTTGTGACGCCTGTAGCGTTATTCTGAAAGAGAGAATACCAGATGAACATATCGAGAGCATTGAAGTTCCTCGTCGAGACCCCGGCGACGGTGTCGTTGAGGAACTGGTCACGTATCATCGAGGTCTCGGCGCAGCCGAAGCCGAGATTGCCGCAGCGCAAGCCGATGCCGGCATTCTCAAATTCATCATCGGCATATTCATTCCCGGTATCGAAATAATTGCTCGTACCATCAGCCTTCGACTGGTCCACGGCGACGGCGGCATTGCCTTGGCCGTTGAAGGTCAGCCGATCAAAGCGGGAGTACGCAATCCCGTTGAGGTAGAGCATCGTGCCGCCGGAGGGACCGGCCCAGACGATGGTCGTGTTCGAGGGATCTTGGCCGATGACGTTCACGTATTGCTGGCCGGCCAAGGTCAGGGTCTGGGTGATGCGGTAGGTGCCGGCCGGGAAGTAGAGGGTCGGATTATTGGGGCCGAGGGCATTGAGTGCCGTCTGGATGGCCGCTGTGTCGTCGGTGACGCCGTCGCCGGCGGCGCCATAATTGGTCTTCACATTCGCCCAGCTCGGGAACGGGCCGACGAATTCCTCGTCTCCCACCGCAGGAACGGTTTGTGTCTGGCCACTCAGCAGAAATGCCTGCGCGCCGTCGGATGCCGCTGTGGCAGCTCCGAGGATAACGACGAGGGCGAGGGCGCAGATCGAGAGCTGTTTCATTAGGATGGGCTCGCAAAGATGGTGATGGTGCCGACGGCGCTGCCGGAATTCCAATTGGTGCCGCCGGTCGTCTGAAGACAAATCCGGTCGCCGACTGCAAGGCTCGTTGTCGTCACCGTCATGGTCTGGTCTGTCGCGGCGGCGCCGTTCGCATTGAAACTGCCGGAATGGAGCGCGGTGCCGGCCGAACAGGCCACCCCGCTCCGGGCATGGTTCACCGTAACCGTCGCCGTCGAGCCGTTCGCGACCTCGACCGCTGCGACGATCGCATTCACGGTCATCGGCTGATTGATGACGGTAGCGATGGCGTTGTTCGGGTTCTGACCGGCGATCCAGCCGATGCTGATCGGGATCTGCTGCGATTTGACAAAAGCGGTCGTTGCGATCTGGGTCGAGTTCGTTCCTTGGGTGGGCGTCGGCGCGGTCGGGGTTCCGCTGAACGCCGGCGAGGCGAGCGTGGCATACGCCTGGTTCTGCACAAACGCCGTGGTGGCGATCTGCGCCGTATTCGTCCCCGTCGCGGCGGTCGGAGCGGTCGGCGTCCCGGTAAAGGACGGCGATGCCAGCCGGGCGAACGCGGTGAGCTGTGTCCCGCTGTCTTGAATCACACTCCCGGAGGTGCCCGAGAATGTCGCGACATCGCCCGATACCGCCGAGCTCGGTCCCGTCAGATTGCCAGATCCGGCGGGGGTCGCCCAAGTTCCGTCGCCGCGCCAAAAGGTCGCCGCCGAGGCCGAATTGCCGCCGTTGAGATTGGTGACCGGAAGATTGCCGCTCACGTCATTAGCGAGCCGGACGGTGCAGGCGTTGTTTGCACAGTTTATCGTCTTATTCGTCAGCGTCGCCGCCGTAGCGTTGGCAGTGAGCGTGTCAGTGGCGGCGGGCAGCGTCAACGTCCCGCTAGCCGCAGCTGCGGCATTGACCGTCGTTGATCCGCTCGTCGCGCCATTGAGTAGGAAAACGCCAGAATTGAAACTCTGTACGCCGCTCCAGGCATTTGCTCCGTTGAGGAGCGGAATGGTGGCCCCGCTCGTGCCGGTGCTGCTGATCGCCGCCGTTCCGAGACCGAGATTTGCGCGGGCCGTACCAAGGTTCGTCAGATCCGAGAGATTGTTCGTTGCGCTCAGTGCTCCGATCGCCTTTGCCCAACCGGAACACAATTTCGTGTCGCTATAAGAAGTGCCGTTGAATTGGTCAACATAGAAACAACTCTGGGTTGGCAACGGAATCGTCGTGTTGGTCGCGAGGCCGTCGACAAAGTTGTCGGCCTGCGCCGACCCGATAGAGAGCGCAATCAGCAGCGCGGCCGAAAGCCTCTTCAGCAGGAATGACATGCCAATTTTCCTCCGGAATGGATCAGAATATTTCCGCCACTGTGAAGCCACATCGTCCTGCTAGGACATACGTTGGCTGTTATGCCCGTGATCTGGCCCGATCCGTTGATCGTGACGGTGGCGCAGGTATAGGTGCCGGCCCGTATCTGAGCATCGGCATCCTGCGCCATCGAGCCGAGGATAAGGGCGGTGGCGATGACGATCGGGATGTGCCAAAAATTCATTGGATCCTTAAGCGATGTTGTCAAAGCTGTAAAATGCTATTATGCGCATCCTACTAGAAATGTCAATTATTTTTATTAAAGCAATATTTACGGAATGTACCAGGCGGGTTTGCGCGAGCTCGTGGGTCCGAGCCCGCAGTTCCTGATGGGGGCAGAGGGACCCTTTCGAATGGCGTGACGCCGGTCAGGATCGACGAAACCTTGACGGTAGCCAGTTGACTGCCTGAAGTTTGTACCATCGGCCAACGCGACGGCAGCATCGACTTTCGCGTATACAGACTATCTGCAGGGCGCCCGGTTCCCCCAGCCGGGCGCCCACTCTCTTACCGGGGATCGGCACGACCCTGCCCATCGATCCGGCACATGGCGGTTTCCGCCGACGGTGAACTAGCGTTGATGTGTGAAGTTGATCACACACGCTGTGCAAAAGAGGGCGATATTAGGACCTGCCTATCCCGCTCAAGCACAGGAGGGTCGGTCTATGGCGAGTGATACCTCGGTTCTCAAAACGATCTCACGACGGCAGGATATTCTCTCGGCTGCCCCGTTGGCGACCAGCCGGTCGAGCCCGCGACGGTGGGGGAGACCAATGATAAACGGATCTATGATTTTCAGGCAGGTAAGCCACGATTTATTCGGCAGCAAAGATGTGCAGGACGCATCAACTCTGACCTATACCTGGCTCGCCGATCAATTTGGGCATATCACACTGGGGTTCATCGTGACGCTTTTGCTGTCCGTGCTCCTCTCCGTAGTGTGGTCCGCCATCCTCGTTGCAGTAGCCATCACCGCAAAAGAAGCTTACGACTACGTCTGTGAATTGCATCGACGACAGGGCGCTTTCCCGTTCAATCACACCGATGTGTTGCTGAACTGCGCGACCTCCTGCATCTACACATGGATCGGTGCGGTTCTCGCGGTGCTAGCGGAGCGCGTCCCCAAGTGGAGTCTTTCTCGCCGCGCCGGTGCTGGTGATCTTTTCGGTGCCGGTGGCGGTGTATTGGCTGCGGCGCAAGATTGCACTGCAGCAGTCGGACGCGCCGTTTCTGTACAGACTTGCAAACTTCCCGCAAAACTTCGACGGCCCATATGGGCCCACCATTATCACCAGTCTCGTTGCACAGTCCGCGCCGCAGTTTCAACATGTTGTGTTGACCGGCGCTTTGAACTCCGGCAAGACCAGCCTCGCCGTAGGAACGGCCACGGAGTTCGGCTACCGTGTAGGGTTATGCCGCTTTATCTCACTGGTGAAGCTGTCGCAAACGGGTTTTTCGCCCGGGCCGGAAATGATGGAGCGAACGGGCCTGCACCCGGGCACCACATTCCAGGACGGCCGGACCATCTGGCCGCTCAGCGCCGTGGAATTGCTGATTGTTGACGACGCGGACGGCGGGATTCCGGGCCTCGAAATTGATTTCCGGGACATCAAGGCGGCCCTTATTGGGCAGCTTGGCAACGAATTTTTCTCGCTGATGAAGGAGCGGCGGACACTGTGGGTTGCCGGCACAAACGACCGGGCACAAGCCTGGCAAGAACTCGTCGCAGAGCTACTCACAGACAATGACCTGACCCGCGTCGGCAAAGTGGCGCTGCGCGAGGGCTTGCAAGGAACGCTTAGGACTGGCCCCGTTGCTGCAGCGCTGACCCGTTTTCGAGGAGTTGGTCGACGTGCAGGGAGCCACACCCGCGGTAGATCAGGGCATAGGGAGCTCGCTGCGGCATCTTTTCGTTTCGCCGCTGAGCGAGTCGCGCGCCGATCTTAAGCGGCGCGGTCACATCCGGTACCCGCCGAACTAGAAAGCTTATATTATGATAGCTGAGCGCCGGCGAAACTGGAGGTTTCGTCCACCGCCCGGCCTCATGGAGGAGCACTATGCGAAACCGCTGGGTACCCCGTCTCGCTCTAGGCATTTGGTTCGCGATTGGCGGTACGGCGCTCCTTCCCGAGAGCGCCGAAGCCGCAGGTTTTCAGGTTCGCGCCGGCAGTCCCGACTGGATCGCCAACGCGTTCGCGGGAATGGCCGCCAAGGGCTATGACGCCAGCACCGCCTGGAGCAATCCCGCCGCGATGACCCTACTTCGCGACAACGAACTGGCCAGCGGGTTGAACGCCATAGTGCCGGTGGCGCAGTTCACCGGCGAAAACCTGGTCGGCTCCATTCCTACACCCGGAGTTACCGGCGGTAACGCCGCCACTGCCGGCGCGGCGGCGAGCCTCGCTGGAGTATGGAGCGCCGGCCCGGACCTGAAGTTCGGCTTCTCATTGGAGGATCCATTCGGGCAGCGCCAGAGCTATCCGTTCGACTGGGTCGGGCGTTATCAAGCGCTGGTGTCTTCCGTCACCGACATAGAGCTCGGATTGGTGGCCGCCTATCGCATCAACGAGCATATCTCGCTGGGCGCCGGGCCGATCGTCGACTATTTCCAGGCGCGGCTCACCAATGCGATCAACATCGGACCGGCGGCGGCCTTCGTCGGCGAGCCGAGCGCCGACCTGCACGCGCATAACTGGAGCGCCGGATATCATCTGGGGGCACTCTATGAATTTGACGCGAGGCTGCGAGCCGGCATCGACTACCGCTCAAGGATTGACGAGCCACTCGACGGCGAGCAGCGAATTTCGATCCCGCCATTGCTCGCCTCACTCAGCCCACCACTGGCCGGACTGCTGGAAGCCGGGAACTCTCGCGTCCATACGAGCGTGACGCTGCCCGACGTGCTGACAATCAGCGGGGTTTGGGACCTCAGTCCCGAATGGTCAGCCTTGGCGACAGCGCAATGGACCGACTGGTCGCTGCTTCAGCGGCTGTCCATTAGCGGCGCCAGCGGCCAGACGACGACGGTGCCGCTGCAGCTCCGCAACACTTGGCTGGGATCCCTCGGCGCCAACTATCGGCCGGCGCCGACGCCCGGCCTGATGCTACAGGCGGGGCTTGGCTTTGACGAGAGCACTGGAACGGACAGCACCCGCTCGCCGCGGTTACCCAGCCGTGACCTTATCCTGTTCGGTGTCGGATTCACCTATGAAATTCTTTCTGACACAAGCCTGCAGGCCGCTTTTGCGCACGAGTTCGGTATCGGCGCGCGCGGAATAAACTACTCGAGCAGCCCGTCCGCCGGCACGCTGATCGGCTCGTACAGCACCAGTGCCAACGTGATCAGCGTGGGCTTGAATTTGCGGTTTTGAGGCCGCGCCTCATCCCTTTGGCGCGGTGGCGTGAAAACGCCGCTCCCAGCGGTGCAGGTTCTCATTGCTTTCGCGCAGATAGGGCGTGAAGAGGGCCAGCCTCAACAAAATCCAATTCAGCGCGCTCGCGGGAAACCGCATCGGCTTCACAAAATCGACAAACAGGACCGCCCGCGGATGGCCGGTCTCGTTCCAGGCATCGTGCTCATAGGCGTCGTCGAAGATCAGAACGCCCCCCTCCTGCCAGTGCCGAACCTCCGATCCGATGCGGATCCCTTGGCTTGCGCGCGGCTCGGGCACCAGCAGGCCGAGATGAAGCCGCAAGACACCGTTGTAGGGCCCGCGATGCGGTGGCAGACGTTTGCCAGGCTCGAAGATCGAGAACATGGCAGTCTTGAGACCGGGGATCTTTCGCACAATTCGCCATGTCTCGGGACAGAGCTCGATATTGGGCCGGGATCTGATCCCGTATGCGACCAGCACGAATATCTTCCAGCCGGCGTCCTGGGTTATTGCAGTAGCGTCGACGGTTAGATCCTGGACTTTGGGGAGTTCGTCCTTACGAAGGAGAAGGCGATCGAGTTCGGCGCGGATCATCCGCCATTCGCGTTCCAGCTCCGCTATCCAAGGAAACGCGGCGTTGTCGTAGATGAAGGGGTTGCCGAGCCTGGCATATTTCAGATTCCATCGCTCGGCAAAGGCGGCGACCGACATGAAGAAGCGTGCGAAAATGCTCGATCGCGCCATCGACGCGACCCCTTCGGTCCTCCAGCGCTGCTCGGCCGCCGCGGGTCCGCTCCGATCGGACCGCTGGACCGGCTGCGCGTCCTGCAGCGCCTCGCTCACGGTTCGCGGGCCGGCCTCCGGCGACCGGCCGGGGCGCGTCTCGCTCTGCTGCGCGCAGGTGCCGCGCGGCCGGGCAGCTCGGGCTCAGTTCCGGCCTCCGTCGCGATTTGCGGCCGCTTCATGATATCCATCAGGATCCGCCGGCCGATGCCGCGCAGCTCGCCGCGGGTAAACCGATCCAGGTATTGCTCGACGAACGCCCTCTCGTTCAGCGGGAGTTCGCGGCGGTATTGCTCCTGAAGGCCCCGTACGAACTGGAGCGCATCTTCGCTGGGCGCGGTCTTGGAGATGAACGCATCCGGTAACGGCTTGTTCTTCATCACAGCACTCCGGCAATCGCCAGTTGCGTCTCAGGATATTCCATCATGAACATGTGGTCGATAGCGGCCTTCACGGTCACCCATTGCGTACTCGGGAGCGCCACGTGCCGCGTCGACCACGCCGGCTGCGTGTCGTCGCCAGGCCCCAGCCGTGGGTCGTCGTCAATCGGGGATATGGCCGGAGAATGGGGAGGATTAGCGAGCAATTGCCAGGTAATGCCCTGGACGGTGTTTTGCAGGACGGCATCATTGTCGGTTTGAACGCCGCGAATATTGAAGAATTTGCCGGCGTATCGCGCAAGCGGCGGCAGCGCGAGCAGTTGGAAGACTTGCCGGCCGTCGCTCACCAGGTTCGGGTCAAAGCCCGTATTGTCGGGGTATTGACGCTGAAGCGGATTGAACGGGTCCGCAATCTGCTGCGGGTTGCTGGCGGTGAAATCGCTGGGGTAGTTGGGGAGAGGAAACTCCGGGTCGGCCCCGAGCGCTGCCCCATACGTAACATATGTGCTCATATAGTCGAGGTAGGGCAGGGTATAGCAGGCCGGCATCGACGAAATCGTCTCGATGACGTTCGTCCTGCCGAGGAGCAAGTTGAAGTATTGCTCACCCTCGAACCAGCGGTGGATCTGGCCGCCATAGCCGTAGAACGGCCCCGCGACCGTGATCGCCCGGGTCATTTTGTCGAGGAGAGAGTGCGCGTGGTGCAGCAAGAGATTGACGGCCATGCCGCCAAAGCTGTGGCCGACCAGGACAAAATCGCCGAGCGGATCGGCGTTGCACTGGCTGATGACCGTGCTCTGAAATTGTGGAAGGAACCGCAGGAACAACGCGACTGTGTCCTCAAGACGGCGGCGCCAATCCCAGCTGAAGATGAACCAGTCGAGTTCGTTGAGCTCGCACCATTGGGTGAATTGGTCGTACGGCGTCGCCCCGAGCAAGTTGACGACACCATCGGCGATGATGATCCGGTCGTCTAGATCGCGCTCGACGGCCGGCGGGTCTCGCGGATCGTGGTGCATCGCGAGCTGCAGCGCCCCGGGAGGAATAAATGTAAAGGGCGTCAGCCACACCGTGTCATAATTGAAGGTCTGAGTCGCGGCCAGATTGTCATCATAGGGCGTTTGCGCCCGCAACAGCTGGCCCGCCATGCCGCCCGGAAACAGGAAGAGGGTCCGTCGTGGCCCCGCCCATTGGTGCGATCGGTAGCGCCAGATGAAAATCGGGGACGGCGGTCTGGAAAATGCGGCGCAGCTGCTCGCTGTCGCGCGTATCAGCGTAGTTCAACCTGTCCTCCCCTCATAACGGCGGCTGAGCATTTGAAGGCCTGGCTCAGCGGAGCTGCATCTGCTGCCGCAGCCGTTGGTCCAGGCCGCGAAATGCCGCAAGCTCGCCGAGGCGCGCTTCGATGTCCCGGTGCTCTGACCCATCGGTCAGCGCATTGAGGGTCTCCAGACAGCGCAACTCGAACACCGGCGAGGCCATCCGGCGCGCGCAGGCGACCGCTTGGCGCGCCAGCGCCGCCGCACCCGTATCCCCCGGCATCGTCTCCGCGGCAACCAGGGCCGCGATGCGCAACACCTCGGGCTCGATCCACCGGTCGGCGAGGCTCGCGGCGTCGACCGCCCGCTCGGACAGCGCCCGCGCCTCCGGCAGCAGCCCGCATCGCCGTTTGGCGTCAGCAAGAATAGCCAGAATCCCCGGTCTTGCCAACCGCCATTCGGCTGCCTCGAGAGCCGTATTGGCTTGCTCGAGTGCGGCAATTCCCTGGTCGAAGCTCCCTTGTTGGCATAGCGCCCAACCGAGCATCGCTTCACCCAGTTGGCGGAATACCCTGAGCTGATGCTGCTCGGAAATTTTGACCAGCCGTCGGGCCTGCTGCATCAGGACGTCATTGGCACCGCTTAGCCCGAATACCCACATTCCTACATAGGCGATGGCGATAGCCGTCGATTGCGGGTGACGGAGTTCGTCCGCTGCGCGCAGGGCCTCGATGCCCATCTGGAACGCGCTGTCCATTTCTCCGAGGCAGAAAAGCGTCAAGCTGAGCAGCGCAGAGCCGTGCACGTGAGTATTCTGGCCGAATAAGTCGGTTTGCGCGCCGCCGCGTTCGGGCACATAAAGCTGCAGGGAGCGCTCTACGTTCTGACGGGCACTGTGGGCGTCACCCAGCCCGAGGTAAGCCATTCCGACCAAGCGATGGCCCATCACGCGTCCTGGCATATAGCTATTGCGTTCTGCGAGCGTTATGAACAGCTTGGCTAGCTCTAACGCTTCCTCCACGCGCGCGCGGCCGATAAGAAAGGTGAATTGACCGAATAGTAACGGGAATACTAGCGGCGAAGGCTCGCCATTGAGACACAGTTCCAGGCCCCGGCGACAGCAGTCCCCCATCTCTGCAGAGGACGGGCTGAGCGTAGCAATGATGGGGCTGATGCGCGCGGCCTGCAACTTGATCTCGAAATCTCGAGCGATCGAAGCATTGTGAACTTGGTCCAACAACTCAAGCCCTCGCCCTAAATGAACGAGCGCCTCCACATGAGCCGAGCGACGAGTGGCTTGTATGCCTGCGGCGAGCCAGCTCTCGACCGCGGCCTCGACCGATCCCGCGGCGGTGAGGTGATACGCCATCACCTCAGGTGGCGCCGGACCCAGGTCCTGACCGCTCTTCAACAGGGCAACGATGCGCGTGTGGTAAGTTCGGCGATCGGCTTGCAGGACTGAATTCATAGGCGACGCGCCGCAACAGGGTGTGACGAAACTCGAACTCCGTGCTAGCATTGTCACCCTGCCGCCGAAATATCTCAGCGCGGACCAGTGCTTCGAGTGTCTCCTCCAAAGCATTCGCGCCCTCGTCGAGCAGTGCCGCAATAAACTCCTGTGTAAAATTGCGCCCGATGCATGCCGCCGCCTGCGTGATCCTTCGTCCGCCCGGCAGCCGATCGAGGCGCTCCGACAGCATTTCGGCCAAGGTCAACGGCAGCGACGGTGTGCTCGCGCGAGGGCTTGCGCGCGCAGGACCACGCGCCTGGGCAACAAGCGAGATTACAAGCTGCTCAATGAATAGCGGAATGCCGTCCGAGAGGTTCACAACCTCGGACAAAAGATGGTCCGGCAGGTCGTCCGCGCCCGGCACAGCGCGGGCCAGCTCAAAGCACTCCGCGGGTTGCAGGGGGCTCAGCACAACTACATCGTCGGCCTCCGGCAGCTCCAGCCCCGCTGGAAATGAACGCCGCGTCAGTACTATCATAAGTGGTGTTTCACGCAGCTCTTCGATCAAATGGGGCAGAAGCTCGACTGAAGAAGGATCAAGCCAGTGGGTGTCCTCAATCCAGAGGAGAGTGGGCCCGACGCGGACGATGCGGCCGATCAGGCTGATGATCAACGCGAACTGACGACGCTTTACCTCGGCCGGCGGCAACTGGGCGCCATCCGCCGCGCTGCCCAGCGCCAGACCGAGAAGGCCGGCAAGGGATTCGACGGCATCAGGATTGTGCAATCCTCGATCGCTTAAGAACGAGACGATCTTATCGCGCCTCGCGCTCTCGTCGTCGTCCGCACGAATACCGGCCCGCACCCACAGGGGCCCCGCCGCCGCATAGAGTGGAGTCGAAGCGAACATCTCCAGACAGTTGGCCTTTAGGATGTGCATCTCCGGCAGAGCCAGCGTTTCGCACAGCTCGAGCACGAGACGGCTCTTGCCCAGCCCCGCCTCGCCGACGACTTGAACCACGCGGCAGCCGAATTCCCGGACGACCGTCTGCCACTGGGCCACTAGCCGGTCCATCAACGCTTGGCGCCCAATCAGCCGGACCGCACCGCGCTGCCAGTGCCCGACCGCTCGGCCCCCGCCAACACGCGGCCCAAGCACCCTATGAACCGAGATCGGTCGCGACAGGCCGCGGATCGGCCGCGGCCCGAGCGGCTGAAAATCGAACAGCCCGTCTATCAGTTCACGAGTGGCGCCACTGACGACGACGGTGTTCGGCTCCGCCTCGGCCTGCAGTCGCGCGGCAATATTAACCGACTCGCCCACGGCACCCTGGATGCTGCGTCCGAGGCTGGCAACCTCGGGTCCGACGACAACCAGCCCGGTATGCAGGGCGATGCGGGCGGCAAGCGCCTCCGGCGCCGCCAGACCCGCCGATACATCGAGCTTGACCACGCCTGCGATCACTTCGAGCGCGGCACGTACGCCGCGCTCGGCATCATTCTCGTGCGCGACCGGGTAGCCGAAATAGACCAGAACTCCATCGCCGGAGTAAGCGGCGACGAACCCGCCGTAGCGCTCCACGATATTGCGCGTAAGCTGCTGGTATTGCTGCTGCATTTCCCGCAACAGCTCGGGATCCAGACGCTCCGAGAGCGCGGTGTAGCCGACCAGGTCGGCAAAAAGAGTGGTCAGGTATCGACGCTCCGGCACCGGGTTGCGCGTGGTATCGCTGTCGGCTGCCATGGTTGCCTTAAAGCTGAGGTCGCGTCACTATAACATCGTGAATAATTGAGAACAGCAATCCTCGATGGCGCGCGGGTTCGACCGAGCAAAACGAGATCGGAATGCATCAATCGTTTGTTGATCCCAGCCGGTACCTCCGTCCCGGTGTAGCGGGCCGCGCTCCGATCCATCTGCCGCGCGCCATCGTGATTTGTACGCATTTGCGCCCAGGTCGGACCAAGCGGCGGTCCCGGCATTTTATGCAGCCGTTGTCCGGCCTGCACATCGCCTCTCTGATCGATCCCAAAAGATTCGACGTCACATTGTATCACGAAGACTGGAATGGTCCGTTCGAGCCGCGGCGGGCCGGCGGTTACGCCATCGCATTCTTGACCGGCCTGCAGCCGGATTTCGACCGCATGCGGCAGCTATCCTATTTTTTCCGTCGCGCGGGAGCTACGGTTGTAGCGGGCGGAAGTGTCTGTACCCAGTTTCCCGAGTTCGCCACAGAGTTCTTCGACGTCGTCTGTGCCGGCGGCGTCGAGATCGTCGCGGACCTGATGGCCGACCTTTCCGCAGGCAGGCCGCTGAAGCCGATCTATCGCTCGCCGATAACGCGCGTCGACGACTATCCTATAGATTATGGCCTGCTGCCACGCAGCGGGATCAATCTCAAAGTGCACCTCGTGGAGGCGTCGCGCGGCTGCAGTTTCCGCTGCAGCTTTTGCGTCATCCCGGCCGAGGCGGGTGGCCATGCCTCCTACGATCTCGCAGCCATAGCACAGGCGGTGGACAGTGCGGTCTGGAGCAGCCCACGGCTGAGCTTCCGCCGCTGGTATCCAATCGTGCTGTTCCTTGACAACAATTTCTCCGATGACCGGCGGCACATGCTTGCGGTATGCGATTTGCTACGGGAGCATCGCAAGGTCCGCATGTGGGGAGCGCTCGTCACCCAGAATGTTTTGCACGATCGCGAACTGATGCGCCGGCTTGCGGCCTCCAAATGCCGGGCGCTGTTTGTCGGTCTCGAATTGCTTGACCGTGCATTCCTGCGGAGGGTCAACAAAAAGCAGAACCTCGGCCGCGACGTACTCGACGACATCGCCCATGCCGAGGCGCACGGCATTATCGTCAGTTACGGTTACTTGTTCGATCCGCGGTTCCAGACAGTGGAGCAGATGGAGCGGGAGATGCGAGTTATCGCCCGCACCGACGCGCTCTCGATGCCGATCTATCTGAGTTTGGTGGCACCACTCGCGGGCACCGAGGTGTTCTGGAACGACCTCTCTGAGGGCCGGCTCGCCCCCAATCTGAGGCTCCGCGACTTGGACGGCGAGACGATCGCTTACGCCGCACTTGCGGACAACCAAGAGAATCTTTCCGCCTTTGTCGACCGCCTGTTTCGGCGGCCGTGGGAGATCGTCAGCCGGCGCGCCGTGCTACGCAAGATTTTGCGCCGTATCCTCACCGCACGGACCCTCAATCCGGTTTACTGGTACGTTCTGGCTACCTCGAGCCTGCACTGCTTTGTGTGGGCACGCGCTTATCCGTCCCGCCGCCACAGCTATATGGCGGGTGAGGACGTTCTTGATCCACAATACCGGGAGTACCCGGAGGAAGTGACGGCAGACGACTGGAAGCGCTACTTCAAACCAGTCATGCTGACCGACTCCAATCGACGACCAATGCCTTGGCTTGAGCCTTACATGTCGGCTCGCAGTCCAATGCGCGCCGCAGGTATCATCCGGGAGCGCACCTAGGCTTCGCCTCACCTACTTTGCAAAACAACTATCGCGTGCTCCCCGCTTCTGAAGCCCGGCATTGCGGATCGCCAGGAACAGCAATTTCGGCGCCGCCTCATCGGTCGGGAAGCTGCCGCGCGTTTTGATGATCTTGGGCAAACTGCGATTGAAGCTCTCCACCGCATTCGTCGTGGAGATCATCTTGCGGATCGCCGGCGAAAACGCGAATGGCGGTACCACATGCTCCCAGGCCCGCCGCCAAGCTGCGCCGATGGCCGAGTATCGCTTCCCCATTCGGCCTCGAATGCATTGCGCTGGCCCAGTGCGGCCGTGGCGGTCTCCGCCCGGTAGATCGCCTTCAGATCGGGTATAATGGTCTTGCAATCTTCTCTCCGGGAATGTGTTCAACCTGCGAATTGTCTTGCGCGGGTCTTGCCGGGGCGACCGCAAGGCTGCCACACCAAAACAAGTCCGAGGATTGCCATAATGCTATGCTAGCCAGCGCCGCCGGTCACCTCCCGAATTGGCCGTATTCCGCTTGGGGGCCATTGGCAAGATTGAAATCGACGCTGCGGCCGCCGCACTGCGTGGTGGGAAGCTGAACCAGTCTCCACCTTTTGGTCTGGTAATAGGCGCTGAAATCCGGCCACGATATCGGGGCAGCCAGCCAGCACAGCTCGGCCAACCGGTTGGCGAGCAGCGCATTGCAGACCAGCCCGCTGCCATAGACGCCGACCCGGTAGCCGCTGCCCGTCAGTCTGGCGTTCACTTCCTGGAAATAGGCCCTGATATTGGCCAATTCCTCGGGCGTGTTCCACGGCCCATCGACGCCGAAATAAATCGCGCTGCGGCTCGGTTGAGAGTTCTCGGCGGCGAGCACGAGACTTCGCTCCGCGTCCTGGCGGCCGCGCAGTGCGGTGAACGAGGCGAATTTATTGTTCCTGTGCTGGAAGACGACGCCCATCTTCAGCCCATTCATCATAATGGCGTCGCGTTCTCCCCGTCTCAGGGTTTTCCCGGGAAGCGTTTCGTCCTCATGGTCGTAGTAGCGGATGATCGTGCTGATGCCGATCGCCTTCATCTTGTCCAGAAAGCCCTGGGTCACCGGGGCGGACGAATTTACCGCCTCGACCCGAGGATCCGTAGTGCAAAACTCCGCAGCGTGCGTCGTTGCTGCCCAGATCGCCAAACTCGCGAAAAAAATCCACAGCGACCTCGCCGGCCTCTCGGCAAGCCGCCTCTCGGCAGGCATAGGCGTCCCCTGATCGAACTCCCCGCCAACCGTTTAAGCACACTATTTGCGTACAAATCAACTCTCCCTCTCCGCCCCGGGGGCGGAGAGGGCCGGGGTGAGGTGGGGGATTTGGATTCGGGCATTGAGGCCGGTCGTCACGCGGCCTTGGTGTCCTCGATTCGCAGAATCTCGACGCAGGGCGGCGAGGTCAGGACTTCACTGAAAGCGTGCATCCAGTCGCCGGTCTCCTGCGACGAGCCGACGCCGCGGTTGCGGAATTGGTCGAGCTGATCGAGGCTCGTCAGCTCGACCTCGAATTGCAGGTTCCCTCTTTCACCGTGCCCGCGCGTCAGCGGCACCAGCATCCGGGCATTGAGGCGGTTGGCGCGGGCGGCTTCGACCTCGCGGCGGATGAAGTCGATAGCGCGCTGGCGGTTGACCGGCAGCACGTCATAGCAAAACCGGGCCAGATACATAGCGATGCTCCTCTTCATATCGGGTCGACCGGGAGGCCGTCCCGCCTGCTTGGTCAACACAGCCGACGGCCGACCGCTGCATCGACCCGAGGTGTTTTCTGTGGGAGCGGACTGCTGCTACCGCGGCTTGCCCTTGGCCTTCAGCGCTTCTTGCACCGTCTCGAATTCGAGGGGCTTTCGCCGTCCACGTGACGCGGTGTCATACTCGCCTCGTTCGGCGGCGAGCTTTTTGGTCAGCCGCAGCCGAGGGCTCTGCGTGACATGCCCGGAGACCCCGTGCTTACGGCTCCCCATCCCTCCTCGACCCCCTGCTGCACGTCTCCCTCCGTAATCGCCGCAGCGCAAACGCAGTTACATTTTGCGGCAATCCGGGGCGCCGCAATGCTGCCATATTGGATTGTTAGCCACGCCCGGCCGAGCATTTCCGGCCTTGATGCCGACGAAGAGCGGCGCGGAGATCGATGGCTGGCCATTCGCAATTCAAGAACATCATGTACCGGAAGGGCGCGCAGGACAAAAAGCGCGCCAAGGTCTTCACTAAGATAATCCGGGAACTTACGACCGCCGCTCGCACCGGCTTGCCCGATCCGGCCGCCAATCCACGGCTGCGCGCCGCCGTTCTCGCGGGCCGCCAGGCCAATATGCCAAAGGATACGGTGGATCGGGCCATCAAGCGCGGCTCGGGGGGCGGCGCGGACGAGGCTTACGAGGAAGTGCGATATGAAGGTTATGGACCGGGCGGGGTCGCGGTCATCGTCGAGGCGCTGACCGACAATCGCAACCGTACGGCGAGCGAGGTGCGCGCCGCTTTCACCAAATCAGGGGGAACATTGGGGGAAACCAACAGCGTCAGCTTTATGTTCGACCGGGTCGGCGAGATCTCGTATCCGGCGGCCACGGCCAGCGCCGATGACATGTTCGAGGCCGCGACCGAGGCCGGGGCGACGGACATCGAGAGCGATGCCGAGCAGCATCTGGTGATCTGCGCGCCGGACGACTTGAACACGGTCCGCGATGCGCTCGAAAACCAATTCGGCCCGGCCGGCTCAGCGCGCCTAGTCTGGCGTCCGAAAACCGCTTCAGAAATCGACGAGGAAACTGCGACGGGCCTGTTCAAGTTGCTCGAGACGCTCGAGGACAGCGATGATGTCCAGAACGTCTACGCCAATTTCGACGTGGCCGAAGACGTGATGGCGCGGCTCGAAGCCTGACCGCGTCGGCACTGAGTTCGAGATGCGGGTTTTGGGGCTCGATCCCGGGCTGCGTCATACCGGGTGGGGGGTTATCGATGTGGCCGGCAGTCGCTTGGTCCATGTAGGCGATGGCGTGATCCATGCTGCGACCGATCAGCCGCTGGCGGCCCGGCTCGTCTCGCTCTTCCGGCAAATCACAGCCGTCGTCGAGCGCTTTCGCCCGGACGAGGCGGCGGTCGAAGAGACCTTTGTCAGCCGCAATGCGTCTTCGACCTTGAGGCTTGGCGTGGCTCGCGGCGTGGTGCTGCTCGCCCCGGCCGAATGCGGGCTGCCGGTCGCCGAATATTCGGCCAACTTCATCAAAAAAGCGGTGGTCGGCGCCGGCCACGCCGAGAAGTCGCAGGTGCAATTAATGGTGCGCCGGCTGCTGCCCGGCTGCGGCGGCGGCGAGCCCGACGCCGCCGATGCGCTCGCCGTGGCGATCTGCCACGCGCATCACGTCGCGACCCGGCGGCTTCTGGACGCGCAAGCATGATCGCCAGGCTCGCCGGCGTCGTCGAGCAGATCGAGCCGGACGCGGCAGTTATCGACGTGGGCGGCGTCGGCTATCTGGCCTTCTGCTCGACGCGGACGATTGGCCGCCTGCCGCCGCCTGGTTCGCCGGCGCATCTGCTGATCGAGACGCATGTGCGCGAAGACCACATCCACCTCTATGGGTTCATCGACGCTGCCGAACGCGATTGGTTTCGCCTGCTGACGACGGTGCAGGGCGTCGGTGCCCGACTGGCGCTCTCTCTTCTATCGGCCGTGCCGCCGGATAAGCTCGGGATCGCGATTCTCGGCTCAAGACAAGCCGGCCCTGGCGCAAGCCGAGGGGGTTGGGCCGCGGCTCGCCGCTCGTATCGTCAATGAATTGCGAGATAAGGTCGGCAACCTTGAAGGCCCAATACCCGTGGCGTCGGCGGCCCTGCGCAATGACCCGGCAAATGGCGGCGGCGCGACAGGCGACGCGATCGCGGCACTGGAGAACCTCGGGGTCGGGCGCGCCGAAGCGCTGGGCGCGGTCGCCGCGGCGGTCCGCCGGCTCGGCAGCGAGGCCGCTACCGATGTGCTTATCAAAGCGGGCCTGGAGGAGCTCGCGCGATGAACGACGCCGCGCCGCGCATCGTCGCGCCTCAGCAAGCCGAGCCGGACGCCGCCGATAGCTCGGTCCGGCCGGCCACTCTCGACGAATTCGTCGGTCAGCATCAGCTGCGCGACAATCTGCGCGTCTTTATCGAAGCGGCGAAGACTCGCGGCGAGGCGCTCGACCACATCCTGTTCTTCGGTCCTCCCGGGCTCGGCAAGACGACGCTCGCGCAGATCGTCGCCCACGAAATGGGCGTCGACTTCCATGCCACTGCCGGCCCGGTAATTCAGCGCGCTGCCGATCTTGTCGCGATGCTCAGCAAATTAGCCCCGCGCGAGGTGCTGTTCATCGACGAGATCCACCGTCTGCCGCCGGCGGCCGAGGAGTACCTCTACCCCGCTATGGAGGACTACCAGATCGACCTGATCATCGGTCAGGGGCCCGGAGCGCGATCGATCCGTTACCGTCTCGCGCCCTTCACCTTGATCGGCGCGACGACGCGCTCGGGTCTGATCACCCGACCGCTGCGAGAGCGTTTCGGCATCCCGCTGCGTCTCGTGTTCTATGAGCCGGCCGAGCTCGGGACCATCGTCAGCCGCGCCGCGCGGGTTCTCGGCATTGACTTGCGCCCCGACGGCGCTGCTGAGATAGCGCGGCGGTCGCGGGGCACCCCGCGCGTCGCGATACGACTGCTGCGCCGCGTCCGTGACTTTACCGCCGTCACCGGCCCGACGAGTGTCGACGCTGCAGCCGCCGATGCCGCGCTGTTGCGGCTGGATGTCGATGCGCGGGGTCTCGACGGCATGGACCGGCGATACCTGCGCTGCATTGCTGAAAACTATGCGGGCGGTCCGGTCGGACTCGAGACGATCGCGGCGGCGCTCGGCGATGAGCGGGACGTCGTCGAAGAGGTTATCGAGCCGTACCTGCTGCAGGAGGGCTTCGTACAGCGCACGCCGCGCGGCCGTATGCTGACGCGGAACGCGTTCCGCCATCTCGACCTGCCGATGCCGGCGGCGATGCCGGCCCAGCTCGATCTGCTGGCGCCGTTGCCATGCGAAATGGAGAACCCATGCTGACCCCAACAATCGTCCAAAAGACGCCATAAAGGGCCGACACTAATGCAGCCTAACGCCATCGACGCTCTGCCGCTCGCCGGTTCTGTTGCGCACGACCTCTCGATCATCGGCCTGTTCTTGCAGTCCGATGCCATTGTCAAGCTGGTGATGCTGATCCTATTGCTCGCGTCGTTCTGGTCGTGGGCGGTCATCTTCGACAAAGCGATCCGGATTCGCCGCTTGCGGCACGCCGCATCGAGCTTCGAGGAGACCTTCTGGTCGGGCGGCTCGCTCGACGACCTCTACGAGCGGGTCGGTCAGCGCCCGCCTGATCCGATGACCGCGGTCTTCTCCGCGGCGATGCGGGAATGGCGGCGCAGCGCAGCGAAAAACCTGCTCGGCACGCCCGGCATGCGCGCCAGCCTGCAGCAGCGTATCGAGCGGGTCATGAATGTGACGGTCGGCCGCGAGATGGAGCGGGTCGAACGGTTCATGGCCTTCCTGGCGACGGTCGGCTCGACCGCGCCCTTTGTCGGCCTGTTCGGCACCGTCTGGGGCATCATGGACAGCTTCCAATCGATCGCCGCCTCGAAGAATACCAGTCTCGCGGTGGTCGCGCCCGGGATTGCCGAATCGCTGTTCGCCACCGCGCTCGGGCTCGTCGCCGCGATACCGGCGGTGATCGCCTACAACAAGCTGGCTAACGATTTCGGCCGTTACGCCGGCCGGCTCGAAGCGTTTGCCAGCGAATTCAGCGCGATCCTGTCGCGCCAACTCGATGAGCGGCCCTGAGTATGGCCGTGTTGGGTCTGAGCGGAAACGGCCAGCGCCGGGCGGGCCGCTACCGGCCGATGTCGGAAATCAATGTGACACCCCTGGTCGACGTCATGCTGGTTTTGCTGGTCGTGTTCATGGTCGCGGCGCCGCTGCTGACGGTCGGAGTGCCGGTCGATCTGCCGCAGACCCAGGCCCCGCCGATCACCGAGCCGAAAGAGCCGCTGGTCATCACGATCAATGGCGAAGGCCGCATCTATATCCAGGAGACGGAAGTCCCGACCGATTCGCTGGTCCCGCGCCTGCAAGCGATCACCGGCAGCAACCCCGACGCGCCGCTCTACGTCCGCGGCGACCGGGCGATCAATTACGGCCGGGTCGTCGAAGTGATGAGCCTGGTCAGTACCGCCGGTTTCCGCAAGGTGTCGCTGATCGCCGAGGCGCCGAAGGGAGCGTCCGGCAAGACCGCTTCCGGCGGAACAACATCTGACCGGTCGGCGCGGGCGGTCAGGCACTGAGCACGGCCGCGCCCTTTCCGCCGATGAGCCTGGCGCTTGCAGAACCGGCACCGGCTGGAGCCGCCGAGGTCCCCGACGAGCCGCCCGCGGGCATCGGCTCGCGCGGCCTGGCTATGTCGGCGCTGCTTCACGTGGTGCTCGGGATCGTCTTGATCGTCGGCTTGCCGAGGCTGTTCGATCCACCGCCATTGGAAGAGATGCCGATCGCCGTTCAGCTGGTCACGATCGCGCCGGAGACCCGGGCCACCCACCCCAATCCGAACCTACCGCAGCCAGACGCCAAACCAGATGTGCCCGAGGTCGAGGTTCCCGCGCCGAAGCCGCAGCCCAAGCCCGAGCCGCCGAAACCTGCACCCAACCCGCCATCCGCTGCGGCCGTATCACAGCCGGCGGATGTGCCGGCGCCGCCGGAGGCCAAACCAACGCCACCGCCCCCTCCCAAGCCCCCGGAGCCCAAGCCGGAGGCAAAACCGGTCGAAAAGCTCGAAGTGCCCAAGCCCAAAGAAAAACCCGAGCCGCCGCGCCAATTGACTAAGGTCGAGCCGAAACCGGAAGAGAAAAAGCCGGAGGAGAAGAAGTACGATCCGCGGCAATTCGACGCGTTGCTGAAGAACCTGGCGACCGCGCATACGGCAATGATGGCCGACGCAACCCCGGAGAACCCGCGGCCGGCGGCAGCACGCGCGTCCTCGCAGCCCAAGGCTCCGTTGGGCAGCCAGCTCACCGCGAGCGAGCTCGACATGGTCCGCCACCAAATCGCGCGCTGCTGGAACGTGCCGGCGGGCGCCCGCGACGCAAAGGATCTCGTCGTCGAGATCAAGGTCATTGTCGATCCCGATGGCACGGTCCGGCAGGCAACGATCGTTGATCAGGGCCGCCTGGGCGGCGATCCCTTCTATCGCGCCGCGGCGGAAAGCGCGCGCCGCGCCTTCTTCAACCCGCTGTGCCGGCCGCTGCACTTGCCCGCCGAGAAATACGCGATCTGGAAGGACCTGGTCGTCGACTTCAGTCCCAAGGACATCTTATGAGAAACAGGGGAAATCTTATGAGGAAAAGCTGCCGAATACTTGCCGGTGCGGTTTTTGCGGTGCTGATCATACTGCCGTCTTTCGGCCTTCCAGCACGTGCCGAATTGCGGATCGACATCACCAGCGGCAAGGTTGAGCCGATGCCGATCGCAATCCCCGCCTTTCCCGGCGGCGCGCCCAATGAAACCCAGGCCGGACGCGACGTTGCGGGCGTTGTCTCGGCCGATCTCGAGCGCTCCGGGCTGTTTCGCCCGATCGATCCGCGCAGCTTCATCCAGAATGTTTCGCTCGGCAATTCACAACCCCGGTTTCCCGACTGGCGCCAGATCAATGCGCAGGCGCTGGTTACCGGGTCGGTCAAAACGCAGGGCGATGGCAGGCTCAGGGTTGAGTTCCGGCTGTGGGATGTGCTCGCCGAGCAGCAGCTGACCGGTTATGGCTACACGACGACGCAGCAGAATTGGCGGCGGATCGCTCACATCATCGCCGATGAGATCTACAAGCGGATTACCGGCGAAGAAGGCTATTTCGACACCCGGATCGTGTACGTCGCGGAATCGGGTCCAGCGGAGAAGCGGATTAAGCGCCTCGCCATCATGGACCAGGACGGGGCCAATAACCGCTTCCTGACGGACGGCCGGGCATTGGTGCTGACGCCGCGCTTCTCGCCGACCGCGCAGGAGATTACCTATCTGTCCTACGGCAGCGGCGCGCCGCGCGTTTATCTGTTCAACATAGACACCGGGCAGCAGGAGGTCGTCGGCGACTTCCCCGGAATGACCTTCGCGCCGCGCTTTTCACCCGACGGCAACCGGGTCGTGCTCAGCCGCGCCGAGAACGGCGTCAGCAACCTCTTCGCGCTCGATCTGCGTACCCGCAGGCCGGTGCGGCTGACCGACAGCCAGGCAATCGACACCTCGCCCTGCTTCTCGCCGGACGGCAGCAAGATCGCATTCAATTCCGATCGCGGCGGTTCCCAACAGCTTTACGTGATGAATGCGGACGGCAGCGACGTCAAACGCATCAGCTTCGGTTCGGGCAAATACGGCACGCCGGTGTGGTCGCCGCGCGGCGACCAGATCGCCTTCACAAAAATCGACGGTGGATCGTTTTTTATCGGGGTGATGCGGCCAGACGGCTCGGGGGAGCGCCTCCTGACGCGGGATTTCCTGGTGGAAGGCCCGACATGGGCGCCGAACGGCCGAGTTTTGATGTATTTCCGCCAGTCGCCGACCGATTCTCGCGGGCACGGTTCGACGCGGCTGTATTCGATCGACTTGACCGGCTCAAATCAGCGCGAGGTGGTGACCTCGCAAGATGCTTCAGATCCGGCTTGGTCGCCGTTGCTCCGCTGAGTGGCCGGGATAGGGTGCCGCGCTCGGGGCTCGGGGTGGGATGAACGGCGGACACCGGCGCTCGCCTGGGTAGAGTCCGAAGTTAATGAAGGGGGAAATCTATATGTGGACGAAAATCATCGGCATTCTCGGCGGGCTCATGCTGCTGGCGGCCTGCAGCAGCGCACCGGAGACGGCCCCGGGAGGACCCGGAGGACCCGGAGGACCGGGCGTGGGCGGGCCCGGCGGAATCGGCTCGAGAAACGCTCTGCCGGGATCGCAGCAGGATCTTGAGGCTAGTGCCGGCGACCGCGTGTTCTTCGCCTTCGACCGCTCCGACATCACACCTGAGGCGCAAGAAATCCTGGCGCGCCAGGCGGATTGGCTGCGGCGCTATCCCAACGTCACGGTCACGGTCGAAGGACATTGTGACGAGCGCGGCACGCGCGAGTACAACCTTGCGCTCGGCGAACGCCGCGCGCAGGCGGTTAAAAACGTCCTGGTTGCGTTGGGCATTCCGGCATCTCGGATCTCGACAATCAGCTACGGCAAGGAACGCCCGGCCGTCGTAGGGTCGAGCGAAGAGGCGTATGCGCAGAACCGGCGCGCCGTGACCACCGTGAACTGAAACAGAGCCGTCCCGTCAGCTGGTTGGGGGACGCGCCCTTTTTTTGCCCTAAAAGGACCGTAGGAGGATTGATTGCTCAATCCGTGCCGCTGGTGGACACGGACGATTCGGAGGCGAGTCGCCCCGGCTTACGTCGCGGTCTCGATAGGGTTCTCATGATACGGCGTTTGATCCTGCGCCCTACCCGGTCAATCGCGCTCCTGGCGTTTGTCGTGATGATCTCGCCGACGCCGGCGGCACGTGCGCAGGATCGAGGGATGCAGGACCGCCTCGATCGCCTGGAGCGGGATCTCAGCATGCTGCAGCGGCAAGTTTACCGGGGTGGCCCTGCCCAGGTGGTCAGCGCTGGGCCGGCGGGCGCGGTCGATGCCGAGGTTCGCATGGAGCGATTGGAAGCCCAGATGCGGGAACTGACCGGCCGCGTCGAGGACGCGGTGAACGGGGTCGAGCAACTTCGGCATCGTCTCGAGCAGATCAACAGCGACATCGACCTGCAATTCAGCCAAAACCAGGGGCAAGGTCAAGCGCCAGGCCAGGGTCCGCTCAGGAATTCGCCACCGAACGCACACGCCTCCGCCGGAATGTCCGATTCCAATCCAGCGGCCCATCTTGTGATGCGAAGTCCCTCGCCGACCGTCAACTCCGGCCGCTCGAGCCTGGCCACCGATCCGGTGCCGCCTGGAACTTTGGTGCCTCCGCCACTGGATCGCCCAAGTGGAGCGGGTACGCTTACTCCCCCGGGGCTGCCCCCGAGCCTGAGGCCATCGGACCCGGACGCACTCAACGTTGCCACCGCCGGAAATTTCCGGCCTCCTTCTGCGGGCGAACTGCGTGCGGGTTCTGCTTCCGCCCAGTACAACGCGGCATTTGGTCTACTTAAGCAGGCAGACTATCCTGCTGCCGAAGAGGCCCTGAAGACGTTCATTGCTCAACACCCGAAGGACCCGCTGGCCGGCAGCGCCCAGTACTGGTTGGGCGAGACATATTACGCGCGGGGGCGGTACGCGCAGGCGGCCAGCGCCTTTGCCGAGGGCTACAAGAATTATCCGAAGGGGACGAAGGCGGCCGACGATTTGTTGAAACTCGGCATGTCGCTCGGCCGCGCCAACCAGAAGCAGAACGCCTGCGTCGCGTTCGCCCAGCTGGATCACGATTTTCCCAACCCGGGAAGCTCGATAAAAGAGCATTCGGTCGCCGAGAAGAAGCGGCTGGGTTGCTGACACGTGGATTGGCAGCCACGCCCCTGTCCCTCGACGAGTTCACCGCCTCTCTAGCCTCGATCGCACGGTTTGAGAGCGCGCCGCTTCTCGCCGTTGCCGTCTCCGGCGGTCCCGATAGCTTGGCGCTTGTCATTCTGGCGGACCGCTGGGCGCGCGAGAGGGGAGGGGAGATCTGTGCGCTTACCGTGGATCACCGGCTGCGGCCGGAGAGCGGCGACGAAATCCAGCGGCTCGCAGGATGGCTGTCGGCGAGAGCCATTCACCACGAAGTGCTGATCTGGACGGGAGAGAAGCCGCGAACCGGGATTCAGCAAGCGGCGCGCCTTGCGCGCTATCGCCTGCTTGGCGAGTGGTGCCGCGACAACGCTTGTCTGCACTTGCTGACCGGTCACCATCGGGATGACCAGATCGAGACACACCTGATCCGCCGCCGAGCTCAAAGCGGCCCGGACGGCCTCGCCGGGATGTCAGCAATTCGCGAGCTCACCGACTGCCGATTGCTGCGTCCGCTGCTCGGCGTGCCAAGAAGTCGGGTCTTGGCATTTCTGGAAGCCGAGGGACAGCCCTTCATAAGCGATCCGAGCAACCTCGACCCCGCATTCGAGCGGTCTCGCTTGCGGCAGGGCGGCGGCTCGCCGGCCGGTGACGCCGGCGTCTGCCGCCTGCTCGGCGACATCCACGCCTTCGGCCGTAGGCGGGCGGCGCACGAGCACGTGCGGAATGCCCTCCTTTCGGGATACGTCAGCTTGCACCCTGCGGGATTCGCCATCCTCGATCCCGCCATGATCCCGGAAACGTCACCGGAGATGGCGGAGCGGCTGCTTTCCGCGGTCACCGCTGCGATCGGCGGCGCCTCCTATCCGCCGCGCCGCGAGCGGGTGGCGAGGCTGCGCGAGGCGCTCGGCGGCGCAGCGCGGCGCGGATACACGCTGGGGGGGTGCCAATTCATCCGCTGGCGAGAGCGTATCCTGGTGACGCGCGAACTCGCTAGAGCGGCGCCGCCGCTTAGTCTCCGCCCGGGGGAGCGGATGATCTGGGATCGCCGCTTTGAAGTTATAACGCCGCAGGCTGCCCGCGGCCCGTTTACGATCGGGTATCTGGGCCTCGCAGGAGCCCCCCGTCTCGATCGCTGCACTAGGCAGCTGAGGCGAACGTGGCTGCCCCGGTTAGTCCTGCCGATTCTCCCGGGCGTGTGGGACGAGAGGAGCATCGCAGGCGTTACTCATCTTGGATATAGACGCGAAGGAGTGGCCGGCTTGCCGCAAGTTGTGTTTCGACCCGTCAATCCATTGACGCGGGCGGGCTTCGCCGTTGTTTAACACCCTTCGCATCTTATCTGTAAGTCGAGCGAAAACTGTCGCGGGTCTAGCTCTCGAAGGGGTAGTCTAGGAGGCGGCGATGCCCAGCGCGCATGAAAGGCGTTCATCGTGAATAACTTCGGCAAGAACCTCGCCCTCTGGATCGTTATCGGGCTGCTTCTCGTCGCACTCTTCAACCTGTTCCAGACCTCATCCAGCCGCGGACCGCAAGCCACCCTGGCATTCTCGGACTTCCTGAACGACGTTAATCGAGGGCAGGTTGCCGACGTTACGATCCAGGGCAACAACATCAGCGGCCACTTCACAGATAGCCGGGCATTCACGACATACGCGCCGAACGACCCCAACCTGGTCAGCCGGTTGACCGACAAGGGCGTGCGCATCACCGCCGCCCCAGTCGATGAAAACGTGCCCTCACTGTTCGGCGTCCTGATATCCTGGTTCCCGATGCTACTGCTGATCGGTGTATGGATCTTTTTCATGCGCCAGATGCAGGGCGGCGGCGGCCGCGCAATGGGCTTCGGCAAGAGCCGGGCGCGTCTTTTGACCGAAAAAGTCGGCCGCATCACTTTCGAGGACGTCGCCGGCATTGATGAAGCCAAGCAGGAGCTCGAGGAGATCGTCGAATATTTGAAGGACCCCCAAAAATTTCAACGACTCGGCGGAAAGATCCCGAAGGGCGTGCTGTTGGTGGGGTCGCCGGGCACCGGCAAGACCTTGCTCGCGCGCGCCATCGCGGGCGAAGCGAATGTGCCGTTCTTCACGATCTCGGGCTCCGATTTTGTCGAGATGTTTGTCGGCGTCGGCGCGAGCCGGGTGCGCGACATGTTCGAGCAGGGCAAGAAGAACGCGCCTTGCATCATCTTTATCGACGAGATCGACGCGGTGGGCCGGCATCGCGGCGCCGGCCTCGGCGGCGGCAATGACGAGCGTGAGCAGACGCTGAATCAGTTGCTCGTCGAGATGGACGGCTTCGAGGCGAATGAGGGAGTCATCCTGATCGCGGCAACCAACCGTCCGGATGTGCTCGACCCGGCTCTGCTGCGCCCCGGAAGGTTCGACCGCCAAGTCGTCGTCCCCAACCCTGACGTCCTCGGACGCGAGAAGATCCTCAAAGTGCATATGCGCAAAGTCCCGCTCGCCTCGGATGTCGATCCGAAAATCATTGCGCGCGGCACACCCGGCTTCTCCGGCGCCGACCTCGCCAACCTCGTCAACGAAGCGGCGCTGATGGCGGCGCGCAGGGGTAAGCGCTCGGTCGCGATGAGCGAATTCGAGCAAGCCAAGGACAAGGTCATGATGGGCGCCGAGCGGCGCTCCATGGTCATGACCGAGGATGAGAAAAAGCTGACCGCCTATCACGAGGCCGGTCATGCGCTCTGCATGCTCTATGCGGAGGGCCATGAGCCGCTTCACAAGGTGACGATAATTCCGCGCGGCCGGGCGCTCGGCGTCACGATGTTCCTGCCGGAGCGCGACAAATACAGTCAGTCTAAGATCGAGATCAAAGCCATGCTGGCGAGCCTCTTCGGGGGCCGCATCGCGGAGGAATTGATCTTCGGGCCTGACAAGGTGACGACCGGAGCGGCCGACGACATCCGCCGCGCTACCGGGCTCGCACGCCGCATGGTGACCGAGTTCGGGTTCAGCGAGAAGCTCGGACCGTTGCGCTATGCCGAGAACGAAGAAGAGGTGTTTCTCGGTCATTCGGTTACGCAGCGCAAAAACGTTTCCGAGGCGACCGCCAAGGTCATCGACGAGGAGATCCGCCGCATCATCGACGAAGGCGAGCAGACCGCGAGAGAGATTTTGAGCTCTCGCATGGACGAGCTGCACGCCTTGGCAAAGGGGCTGCTCGAATACGAGACGCTGGCGGTCGATGAAATCCGGCGCATCATCAAGGGTGAGCGGATCGTGCGCGAGACCTCTACCGGTCCCGTGACCGACGAACCGCGCCCCGGAAGGCGCAGCTCGGTCCCGCCCGCCGGTCGGCCAACCGGCCTTGAGCCGGAGCCGCAACCGGGCGGTTGAAACCCAAGAAGTGCCGCGCCGCTCGCGGCAGTTAACTTTCTTTTATTGGTTAAGAACTACACAGATGTCGCGCGGCGGCGCTGAGCGGCATGTCCTTTCACTTGTGGGGACATTTCCGGCACAGTAGATTACGGCGCCTGATTACAATCACGGGGGCGGCATGACGCGGAAGCTCTTCGGTACCGATGGGATCCGCGGGACGGCCAACAGTGAACCGATGACGCCGGAGACGGCGTTAAAGGTCGCAATGGCGGTCGGTGAATGCTTCCAGAACGGTGCCCACAAGCATCTCGTTGTAATCGGTAAGGACACCCGCCTCTCCGGTTACATGCTCGAACCCGCACTGACCGCCGGCTTCGTGACGATGGGCATGGATGTCGTGCTGGTCGGCCCTCTTCCGACCCCGGCGATCGCCATGCTGACACGCAGCTTGCGGGCCGATCTCGGCGTCGTTCTTTCGGCCTCGCATAACCCCTACGGGGACAATGGCATCAAACTGTTCGGCCGCGACGGCTACAAGCTGTCGGACGAATTCGAGCTAAAGATCGAGACCTGCCTCGGCAAAGGGCCGAGCCGGCGGGCGAGCCCGGCGGAGCTAGGACGGGTGAAGCGGCTCGACGATGCGGGCGGCCGCTATATCGAGTTCGTCAAACAGAGCTTTCCTCGCGGGTTGCGGCTGGACGGGCTGCGCATCGTCGTCGATTGCGCACACGGCGCCGGCTACAAGGTCGCCCCGACGGTCTTCTGGGAGCTCGGTGCCGAGGTCTTCTCGCTCGGCGTCTCCCCCGACGGCCTCAACATAAACCGCGAATGCGGCGCGCTAGCTCCCGAACAGATGCGGCGCGAGGTTCTGGCGCGGCGGGCGGATATCGGGATTGCGCTCGACGGCGATGCCGACCGATTGATCATCGCCGACGAGCGCGGCGTCATGCTCGACGGCGATCAGCTGATGGCGCTGATCGCGACCGGGCTGGCGCGGGGCGGAAGGCTGGCGGGCGGTGCTCTGGTTGCCACAATAATGTCCAATCTCGGTCTGGAACGCTTTCTCGCCGACCACGCTATCGAATTGCACCGCACCAATGTCGGGGACCGCCATGTCGTCGAAAAAATGCGCGCGCTCGGCTGTAATCTCGGTGGCGAGCAGTCCGGCCACATTATCCTGTCCGATTATGCAACGACCGGCGACGGCTTAATCGCGGCCCTCCAGGTCCTGGCTTCGATCGTCGAGACCGGCCAGCGGGCGAGCGAGGTGTGTCGCTTGTTTACCCCGGTACCGCAGCGGCTGCGCAGTGTGAGATTTGCCCAAGGTGACCCGCTCGCGTCGCTTCCGGTCAAACGCGCCATCGATGACGGCACAGACCGGCTCGGCGCGGCAGGTCGCCTGGTGGTCCGCAAATCGGGTACCGAGCCGGTGATCCGGGTCATGGCCGAAGGCGAGGACGAGGATCTCGTCGGCACCGTCGTGGACGAAATCTGCGAGGCAATCCTCGTCGTTGCCGTCACTACCGAGGATAGCAGGCCGCGGATCGCGCGTCTTGGTTCGGCACAGGCGGCCGAATAGCCGTGCGCGGCCGGGTGCTGATCATTGCCGGTTCCGATTCCGGCGGCGGCGCCGGCATTCAGGCCGATATCAAGACCGTGTCGATGCTCGACGCCTATGCGGCCACGGCGATAACCGCGCTGACCGCGCAAAACACCGAAGGGGTTTTCGGGGTTCTACCGATCCCGCCCGATTTTGTTCGGCGCCAGATCGAGGTGGTGCTCGGCGACATCGGCGCCGATGCAATCAAGACCGGCATGCTGCACGATTTACCGGTCATCGAGACGATCGACGCGGTGCTGCGCGAGCGGGCTGGCGGCATCCCGCTCGTTGTCGATCCGGTGATGGTCGCCAAGGGCGGCGCCCGGCTGATCGATCCCGCGGCGCTCGACGGGTTAAAGCAGTTGCTGATCGCCCGCGCCGAGATCGTCACCCCGAATTTACCGGAAGCGGAAATTCTTTGCGATGCTTCGATCGGCAGCCCCGCCGAGATGCGCGCTGCCGGCGAATGCTTGCTGGCGCTCGGCTGCCGGTCGGTATTGGTTAAAGGCGGGCATCTTTCCGGGCAGACCATATCGGACGTGCTGGTCACCAAAGCAGGCGCTCGCGTATGGGAGACCCCGCGGCTCTCGACCCGCCATACTCATGGCACCGGCTGCACTCTCGCCTCGGCAATCGCTGCGGGCCTGGCTCAAGGCCTGGAAATCGAAGCCGCCGTCGATCGGGCCCGCGCCTACGTCCAGCGCGCGATCGCCAGCGCGCCCGGTTTTGGGCGCGGCCACGGACCGCTCGACCACTCCCATCCCCTGCACTCGCGATAGGGTAACGCGAATCTCGATAGGGTTCCTGAGGCGCTTTTCCGCCCTACCGCGCGGGCAACTCCGGTAAGATCTCCGCCTGAACCGCGAGCAGAGGGAGGATGGCGTGCAGCTCAGCCGCGAGGAATTGCTCAGGGCCTATCGTGACATGGCGACGATCCGCCGGTTCGAGGAACGGGTACAAGAAGAGTTCTCGAAAGGCGGCATACCCGGCTTTGTGCATCTCTATGCCGGCGAAGAGGCCTCCGCCGTCGGCGTCTGCATGCATTTGGGGCCGCAGGACTACATCGCCAGCACACATCGCGGGCATGGCCACAGTATTGCCAAGGGCTGCGACCCGACATTGATGATGCAGGAATTGTTCGCGAAGAAGACCGGGCTGTGCGGCGGCAAGGGTGGTTCGATGCATATCGCCGACCTCGACCGGGGAATGCTCGGCGCCAACGGCATCGTTGGCGGCGGGCCACCCCTGGTAGTTGGCGCGGCGCTCACCGCCAAGACTCTCGGCCGGAACACGGTCGCGGTATCGTTCACCGGCGATGGCGGCTCCAACCAGGGCACCACCTTCGAGGCGATGAACATGGCGGTGGTGCTGAACTTGCCGGCGATTTTCGTGTTCGAGAACAACCAGTACGGCGAAGGCACCGCGTTCGAATACGCGGTCGGCAGCCGCGACATTGCCGGTCGCGCCGCCGGTTTCGGATTGCCGGCCGTCAAGGTCAAGGGCGACGATTTCTTTGAAGTACACGAGGCGGCGCGCGAGGCGGTCGAACGCGCCCGCACCGGCGGGGGCCCCAGCGCGATCGAGGTCGACACCTGCCGCTTCTACGGCCATCACTCGGGCGACGCGCAACTCTACCGCGCCAAGGACGAAGTGCGCCGCCTGCGCGAGGAGCGCGATTGCCTGAAGCACTTCCGCCGCCGGGTCGGCGAGGCCGGGCTGCTCGACGGGGCAGAGCTCGACCGTGTCGAGACCGAGGTCGCCGCGCTGATCGACCATACGGTCGAGGTGGCGCGGGCGGCCCCGCCCCCCGATACGGACGCACTGTTGCGCGACGTCTACGTCTCTTACTGAGGGCGCGCGCAATGCCGCAGAAATCGATCCGTCAGGCGCTCAACGAAGCGCTCGCTCAAGAAATGCGCCGCGACCCGCGCGTCGTCGTGATCGGCGAGGATGTCGCGGGCGGCGCCGGCTCGCAGGGGCAGCGCGACGCTTATGGGGGCGTGCTCGGCGTCACGAAGGGGCTGTTTGGGGAATTCGGCGAGAGCCGGGTCATCGATACGCCGATCACCGAGTCGGCGATCATGGGCGCCGCCGCCGGCGCCGCGGTCACCGGATTGCGCCCAGTTGCCGAACTGATGTTCTGCGATTTTCTCGGCGTCTGTTTCGACCAGATCCTCAATCAGGCCGCCAAGTTCCGCTACATGTTCGGCGGCAAGGCGAAGACCCCGCTGGTGATCCGCACGATGATCGGCGCCGGGCGCAGCGCAGCCGCGCAGCACTCGCAAAGCCTCTATCATATCTTCACCTCTGTGCCGGGGCTCAAATGTGTCGTGCCGTCCAATGCCTATGATGCAAAGGGCCTGTTGATCCAGGCGATCCGCGACGACGACCCGGTGATCTTCTGCGAGCACAAGCTGATGTACGATTTGCGTACCGAGGTCCCCGACGAGCCCTATACGATCCCGTTTGGTGAAGCCAACGTCGTCCGCGACGGCGACGACGTGACCGTCGTCGCGCTCGCCCGCATGGTGCATTACGCCGCGGAGGCGATCGACACGGTCGCCAAGGAGGGGATCGAGTGCGAATTGATCGATCCGCGCACGACCTCGCCGCTCGACGAGGATACGATCCTCGAAAGCGTCGAGCGCACCGGCCGCCTCGTTGTTATCGACGAAGCGACCCCGCGCTGCGGCATGGCGGCCGACATCGCGGCGCTCGTTGCCGACAACGCGTTCGCGTCATTGAAGGCCCCGGTCAAGCGGGTAACCGCCCCGCACACTCCGGTCCCGTTCGCACCGTCCCTGGAAAAGCTCTACATACCGAGCCCGGAGCGCATCGCCGGCGCGGTGCGCGAAGTTTACGCATACGGCCGCTGACCCTGTCATTGCGAGGAGCGCAGCGACGAAGCAATCTCGTGGGCCGAGTTAAGCTGCCCAAGATTGCTTCGCTGCGCTCGCAATGACAGGCAGGGAACTGGAAATGACCAGCGCTAAAATCACCGCGATCACGATGCCGAAATGGGGGTTGACGATGACCGAGGGGAAGGTCGTCGGCTGGCTCAAGCAAGAGGGGCAGAGCTTTGCCGCGGGCGAGGAGCTCCTCGAGATCGAGACCACCAAAATCACCAACGTCATGGAAGCGCCGACAGGAGGCATCTTGCGGCGGATTGTGGCGCCGGCAGGTGCGACCTTGCCGGTCGGTGGCTTGCTCGCGGTGGTTGCACCCGAGGCGGTGGTGGAAGGCGAGATCGACACTTTTGTCGTCGGGTTTGCGGTCCCCGAGCTATCGGCCGAAGCGGGGGGCGAGGACGAAACCGCAAAGCTTCGCGAATTGGAGGCAGCCGGCCTGCGGCTGCGCTATCTCTCCCTCGGCGAGGGCGATAGTGTCCCGGTCCTGTTGCTGCACGGCTTTGGCGCCGATCTCAACACCTGGATGTTCACCCAGCCTGTTCTGGCCGACGGGAGGCAGGTCATCGCGGTAGATCTGCCGGGCCATGGCGGATCCGCCAAGCAGGTGGATCACGCCGATGCGGAGAGCTTGGCCGCAATCGTCGAACACGCACTGAACACGCTCGGCATCGAGCGGCTGCACCTCGTCGGACATTCGATGGGCGGCGGCATCGCCATTTCGCTCGCGTCGCGACAGCCCGAGCGGGTGGCAACCCTGACCCTCATCTCGTCGGCCGCGCTCGGGCCGGAAATCAACGGGGCATTCATCGACGGTTTTGTGCGCGCCGCGCGGCGCCGCGAGGCGATCGAGGCGCTCAGAACTCCTGGTCCACGATCCGGCGCTCGTCAGCCGCTCGATGGTCGAGGATGTCTTGCGCTACAAGAGGCTGGACGGGGTGCCGGAGGCATTGGCGGCGTTTGCCGAAGAATGGCTCCCGGGCGGCCAGCAACGCGTCGTTCTTAGCGACGCCCTCGCGCGCCTAAAACTGCCGGTGCAAATCGTCTGGGGGCGGGAAGACCGCATCATCCCCGTCACCCACGCCGAGGCGCTGGCCTCACGCGTCCCGATTCATATCCTTGAGCAAACCGGACACCTGCCGCAGATGGAAAAAGCGGGGGAGGTCAATCGGCTGATAAAAAGGCTGATCGAAAACCAAGCCTAGGTGCGGCCGGCCGCGGCCAAGCGGCGGCGCAGAAGAGTACGCATGAACCTGTTGCGGCTGCGGCCGACCTGGGCCGCAGGAGGTTTTGTCGCTGGGGCTACGGGACGGGAGGGGCTGGCTGCTCCCGATGCGCCTTCGGAAGAATAGCGGCGGTCGAAATCCTCGTCGCTGAAGGTCAAACCAACGTCTTCTTCTTCGATCATTTGGAGCGCTTCCTCGTTTGTATGGTTCTGTTACTGCCGCTCGTATTTGACGACACGTCGCACGCGGCCCCATTCGCCAGGCTGGACGACATAGAGGTCGCGGTGTGAATCGACCCAAATGCCGTGGCATGACCGGTTGACCGGCCCGTCGCCCCAGCGCGCGAGACGTTCGCCGTCGAGGGTGAGAATGCTGATCATGCCGCCATTGTGCTCGGGGATGTAGACGGTATCGTCATCGTCGACATAGAAGAATGCCGGGCCGATCAACTCGGTCGGCCAGATCGTCAGAAATTTGCCGTCCTGGTCGAACACCTGCACCCGATCGTTTTCGCGGTCGGCGACCAGCACGCGCCCGCGGCGGTCGATCCAAACGCCGTGCGGCAGATTGAACTGGCCGGGCCCATTGCCCGGCTCACCCCAGGAGGAGAGATATTGCCCGTCGGCAGAGAATTTGTGCACGCGGGCGTTGCCGTAACCGTCCGTCATGAACATCTCGCCGCCCGGCGCAAATGCGATGTCGGTCGGCAGATTGAACGGCCCGCCGCCATGCGTTACCTTCTTCCAGGCCGACGAGCTGAAATCGTCCGCCGGCACGCCGGTGTCAGAGCGCTCGCCCCTGGCGCCGATGGTCTGCAGCAGTTGGCCCTCGGTCGTAAACTTCATGAACTGGCCGTGATACTCGTCGCACAGCCAGACGAAATCGTTGTCGTCGATGCGGATCGCATGCGGAAACGAAAACATCCCCGCGCCCCAGGACGACAGGAATTTGCCATCCCGATCGAAGATGATCACAGGATAATGAGGGTTTCTATTGAAGCAGTAGACTCGGTCCTGTGAATCGACAGACACGGCGCACGCCCTCACCTCAATACTCTCGGGAGGACAAGCCCAGTCCTCGCGCACTTTGTAGGTGTACTTGCCGCTGCCGACGATCGGATCCATCCCTTTCCCCCTTCGTTTTTATCAGCGCCGCTACGAGCATCATACGCGCCTGCAGCCCCGAAACATGAGCCTATTCTGCATTGGGAGTATGCAACAACATTGACCCGCCGCTTGAAAGGCTCTCTCCCGCGCGCCATCTACCATCCACATGGATGGTACGCGATGGTAAACATGGCTGAACGGGTCGCAGATAGCGAGAAGATCACGATCAACCTCGGTCACGTCGATCTCGGCCACATTGACCTGATGGTTCAGGAAGGGTTCTACTCCAACCGCACCGATTTTATCCGCACTGCCATCCGAAACCAGCTCGAACGCCACGCCGATACGGCCAAGCAGGCGATTGTGCGAAAGAAAGTTGAGCTGGGACTGCGGCATTTCAGCCGTGAGGATCTGGAAGAACTGCGGGCGACTGGACAGATCCTCCACATCCGCGTGTTGGGCCTGGCCAGCATTGCCAGCGATGTGACTCCCGAGCTTGCTTGCGCGACGATTGGATCGATTGCCGTGCTTGGGGCGTTACACGCCAGCTCGGCTGTAAAAGCCGCCCTGGCGGACCGTATTCGATAATTGGGCGACATCGGTATCGAGTAGCCCACAGCCGAACCCTCGACATAGGACAATGGTAATGAATGACAGACTGCACGCCGGTATGCGTGAAGCAAACCGGCTTACCCGAGCGGGCCGCCTCCTTGATGCGACGGCGCTGCTGCAGCGCGTCCTCCAGCGTGGAAGAGGTCCGGGTCCTGCGGCCAGTAACGCCGGCGTGCCGCCGACGATTGACCTGTCACCCGAAGCTGTCGAGGTGTCCAGTGCTGCGCACCGCCGGCCGCAACGAACAGTTCGGGCGCCGTTGCCCGACGCGCTGCGCCGTTTTCTCGACCGGGTCACCGCTGCCGGGTTTGAGCCCGGCCCGGGCGGACTGGCAGAACCGTCTCCTGCAGACGTTCCAGAGTCGGAGAGAGGTCAATTTCTCGCGAAATCCTTCAGCAACCACGCCGGAAGCCGAGCCTACAAACTCTATGTGCCGAGCCAATATCGCGGCCAGCCGCTGCCGTTGATCGTCATGCTGCACGGCTGCACGCAGTCGCCCGACGACTTTGCCGCGGGCACGCGGATGAACCTGCGCGCCGAGGAGCACAACTGCTTTGTTCTCTATCCGGAGCAGGCGGCTTCGGCCAACATCTCCAAGTGCTGGAACTGGTTTCGTCCGGGCGATCAAATCCGCGGCCAGGGCGAGCCGGCGCTGATTGCAGGCCTCACCCGCGACGTGATGAGCGACTATTCGGTGGACGAAGAACGCGTCTACGCCGCCGGGCTTTCGGCCGGTGGGGCTGCTGCCGCTGTGCTGGCGGCGGCCTATCCCGACCTCTATGCGGCCATCGGCGTGCATTCCGGCCTCGCCTGCGGCGCGGCGAGCGACGTTGGCTCGGCCTTCGCGGCAATGCGCCAGGCCGGGCCGATGGCGCGGCGACGGTCAGCCGCGAACTTATCAGCCAGAGGCGGCTATTCGCGGATCGTACCGGCAATCGTGTTTCACGGTGACCGAGACACGACAGTACACCCAACCAACGGCGACCAGGTTATTGCCCAGCTGAAGGAACCGCTGGCTGCCGACGCAAGAGTAACGGTGGAGGACGGCCAGGTCCCCGGTGGCCGCTCCTACACCCGCACCGTCCACCGCGACGCGGCTGACCATTCGGTTTTCGAGCAGTGGATCATTCACGGCGCCGGCCACGCCTGGTCGGGCGGCAGTCTCGCCGGCTCCTACACCGATCCGCAAGGGCCGGATGCAACGCGAGAAATGCTCCGGTTTTTCCTCGATCATCCATCCAGTTCCTGATCGGACCGGTAAGGTGCAAAACAGCTTTGCACGCTCGGAGGCACGTCTATTACTACGGAAGCAGAAGTGTAGTTGGGACGCCCTTCTGGCGGCATTCGCCGCGTATTTGCTCGAAAGGTGTCGATCTCAACCGCCAATACCACGCCCGGGGAGACAAACAGTCGTCCAGGGCGGTCCCAACGATCCCGAGTTTGCCGCGGCAGTCGCCAGCGCCACACAAAGTCTTCTCGGTCCATTGGGGCCTACCACGCCATCGACCTCGGGCTCCGCCGGGGTCATTTGTGACTGGGCACGAACCCGATAAGTCCAGTGTCCCTGCTGCCTCCTGCGGCCCCTTGCTCCTCGGCGTGGGCAGTATCGCTCGCTAGAACTCTGTCGACTGACCTGCAGGTATGATTTCCGTCAAAGCCGGGCTTGCTGCGCTGGTGATCGGCGTCGGCGCCTTATTCGGACTCCCCAACAAACCTGTCGCCGCGCAGGAGGAGGGGTTATTCGAACGGGACAGGCTCACCGGGGACTGGGGCGGGGTGCGCAAGCAGTGGGAAGATGCCGGCGTTACTCTAGCGGCCACAGACGTCTCGGAAACGCTGTCCAATCCCTCCGGTGGGATAAGGCAACTGACGATGTACCAGGGCCTGCTCGATGTGTCTCTCAACCTCGACCTCGAGAAACTTGCTAACTGGCGGGGCGCGAGCTTCTTCACGGACGGGTACTGGATAAGCGGAAAAGGCTTATCGAAAAACGCGATCGGCAACCTCTTGTTTGTCAGCTCGATCGAAGCGTTGGCCTCGACCCGTCTCCACGATCTGTGGGTGCAGCAGGAGTTCCTCAATCACCAGAGTTCGCTCCGCATCGGCCAGATCGCCTTCGACGACGAGTTTTACATCAGTCAATACGCGGCTGGCTTTGTCAATTCGTCGTTCGGTTGTCCGGACACCTTGTCGAACGACTTGCCGAGCGGCGGGCCCTGTTACCCATTTGCGACGCCCGGCGCCCGGCTCCGGGTTGCCCCAACGAGCGATTTGAGCTTGTCGGCTGCGTTCTTCAACGGCAATCCGGCGCCTGCTGGACCGAGAAATCCGCAGGTCCGCAACTCGAGCGGCACCAACTTTCTGATCGGCGAGGGCGGCTTCATGCCAATTGCCGAACTGGCTTATACTTTCGACGAGCAGCCGATTTCTTCTACCCCGCTCAGCGACGTCAAACTGGGCGCCTGGTACCATACGGGAGAATTCCCCGATCAGCGCCGCGATAGCTCGGGGCTCTCACTCGCGAACCCGGCGAGCAATGGCATTCCCGCCATGCACGGCAGCAACTTCGGGGCCTATTTGGTGGTAGACAAGATGTTGTGGCGCCGCCCCGATACGGCGACCCAGGGTTTGGCCGCCTTTTTTCGCCTCGGCTATGCCCCCTCCGACCGCAACCTTTTCGCCATCGAGATCGACACGGGCCTCACCTTCAAGGGCCTCTTCCCGAACCGCGAACTCGACATACTGGCGATTGGCGCAGTCTATGGGCGGATTGGCTTTGACCGCCGCTTGGACCGAGATCAGGTCCTCTTCACCGGAACCGAGCGTCCGATCCGTGATTACGAGGCGGTGCTCGAAATTACCTACGAAGCGCGCATTGCGCCGTGGTGGCTGCTGCAGCCGGATCTGCAGCTGGTCTTCCATCCCGGCGGCTACATACAGGCGCCCCCACCAGCAGCCGTGGGGCAGCCGATCCCGAATGCTTTGGTGATCGGTCTTCGAACCGGGATCACTTTCTGAATATGGGTGCGTTCGACTATGCGGCGAACTCGTGGGGCTACACTTACGGCGCCGCGGTCGAATGGTGTCAGGATTGGTGGACCGCCAGGGCCGAGGTGTTCGACGTGTCGCAAGAGCCGAACTCGGTTGCACTGTCCCAACAGCAATCGCCACGGATTTTGGCGTCTTTGCCCGCGCCAGCGTCTCGCAAGGCACCCTGGAGGAGGTCGATTTCACCGACATCAACAGTCCATATCGGCGGGTCTCTCGCTGACCGGCTCGCGCTGGGGGCGGCTGGATTGACACGGTAGGACTGGCTGGCGCAATCAACCGGATCTCGCACGAGGGCAAGCTATATCTCGCCGCCGGCGGTCTCGGCGGGATAATCGGCGACGACCAATTGCCGAATGCCGGCCCCGAGCAGATCCTCGAAGCCTATTACAGTGTCGGCCTGTCGAGCTTCGCGCATTTCACCGCCGACTACCAGTTCATCAACAATCCGGTCTACAACCGCGACCGCGGTCCCGTGTCCGTATTCGGCCTGCGGCTGCATCTGCAGCTCTGATCCGGGGGCCAAAGGCCGTCATCGGCCACCGGATCTTCCGCCGGTATAAACCAGAAATCGCCGTCGGCGCACTCGGCGACTGGCGCGAGCCTTGCCCCAGGCTCGAAACGGAACGCCCGGTACCCGCGCGCCGCCAGAAAGACGAAGGCGTCGGCGAGCCGGTCCCCGGCGCGCGCGAGCGCCGTGCCGCTCAGCTCCAACAACAGGCGTGGCCGGAAACGTTCGAGCGCGCTCTCGGCACCCTGCAGCAGGCGCAGCTCCCATCCCTCGATGTCGGCCTTGATGAAATCGAGGCGATCGAGATCGAGGGTTTTCACCACACGATCGACCGTCGTCAGCGCCACAATTTCCTGAGCAACCGTGCCCCAGCGCTCAGACGGCTTTCCCAAATGGGAAAGGCCAAATCCGAAGCTGCCGCTGCTCTTGAGCGGGATCGTCAAGGTGTCGAGCCGAGCCTTGGAGCCGAGCGCCATCGGCACCACGGCCACATTTGACAATCCGTGCAGCCAGACGACCGTCCGCAGGATCGAGCGGGCATAGCTGCCCGGCTCGAAGGCATAGACCCGCCCTTGATCGGCGGCGCGTGCGAAGAGCTTGGTGTATTGCCCGGCGTGGGCACCGACATCAAAGACGACGGCGGTCGGCGGCACCAGCCGCGCGATCGTCGGAGAGAGCGCGCGGTGATGCTGCTGGGTCGTCGCCTTCAGCAAGTGCGCCAGAAAACTTCCCGACAAGCGCCAATGATAAGGATGAACCTGCAATGCGCGCTGAGCCTCTAAGATGGTCCAAGGATACGATACCGTGAAAACGCTTCCCCGGCGAAAGCCGGGGCCCACTCCTCGACCGCTCAGCAGGGGGATAAATGGAGGGGCGGGTCGGAACTCCCGACTCTGGCCAACTCGGAATGACAGCTGGAATTGGTGGTGCAACCTGATCGGAGGCTGCTCTCATCAGCGATTTTCGTCCCGCCGGTCAAGGCACGAGCTGAACGTCCCATGTCTTCGCCGGCGGGGCATCCGTGCGGTTCCACCAGCCGCCGCCCAAGGCCTGGAAGAGCGCGGCGGTGTCAGCATATCGCGCAGCCTGCGCCTGCACCGGGCGATCAGCGCCGTTTGATAAGTGTTTTGAACAATCAGCAGCCCGAGGTGACAGCGAGCAGTTGGCCAGCTGGGCGGCCTGTGCGACACTTGAGAGAGATACAGCCCGCAACGAGTTGCGAGAGGGAGAAGAGATGGCCGAAGACGAAGCTCTGTTCCAGAAAGGCATGCCGATCCGCCGCGAGGTGCTGGGCGCCGAATACGTGGACGCTTCGATGGCGCGCGCGGACGAATTCATGATGTCGTTCCAAAGGGCGACCACCGCCTGGGCGTGGGGCTGGGCGTGGGGTGATGGAACACTCGACCGAAAGACCCGCAGCTTGATGAACCTGGCGATGCTCACTGCCTTGAACCGGGCGCCCGAGATCAAGCTGCACGTAAAGGGCGCGCTCAACAACGGCGTTACGGTCGAGGAGATCAGAGCTGCCTTGCTGCATGCGACAGCCTATTGCGGCATCCCAGCCGGGCTCGACGCCTTCCGCGCCGCCCATGAAGTGCTGGTCAGCGAGGGCGCGCTGAACAAAATCTGAATGCCAGCTAGGTAACAAAGACCCGCGCGTGGTTCAGGGACGCTTTGAGGTCCCAGCGCGCTGGGACCTCATTACGTCGGGTTACACAATATTGCCGAATTACAGCGCGCGCCAGCCGCTCGCTATCACCTTTAGGCCGGCGACGCCGGCACGACCGGTCCTGGCGGGCGCTCGCGTGCGGTTCTGATCACGGTATGCTGTTGACCGGCGCCGGTAGACCCGGCACCACAACTGTCGGGTCCCACCAGAAGCTCGGCAGCGCAACATTGTAATATGCCGCCGGCGGGTTCGCGCGGATGGCAAAGTCAGCCATCGCATGCGCGACATTGTAGCCTAGAACATGCAGGCCGTTGATCATCTGCCCGACGGATTCGGCGTAGTTGTAATCCTGATAGCCTTGGCCGGGGCCGGGGTCGTACTGTCCGCGATATTTGATCTCCTCGCCGCTCCCGCCGGTCTCGTTCTCGATCGGCACGCCGCCGCGGGTAAAGCCGGTGAACGCCGCCCCCGGCACTGGGCACGTCGCGTCGACTGCGTGCCCGAGCGGGCATTTGATGTAGAACGTACCGTTGACATTATCGATCGGCCCCATAATTTGAAACCATTGCGTGGCGGGACGGAGCTGGTCGAGATTGGCGGGGCTGGAGGAGTAGCCGCTCCACGGCATGATGCCTTTGATCGTGTCGCCAGCCTCGATCGTACTAGACGGCGGGCAGGTCTGACAGTTGAACTGCACCTGGCCGCCGGTCAGGATGCTCATCCAGAAGATCATCATGCCGTAATCCGACGCGTCGGTGCCGTTCCAGTACTGGCCAACGTTACCTACCCATTGGTCTTGGCCGCCGTCTCCGTCATGTATTGCCACCTGAGCGTCGTATGGCGCGGCGTAATAAGTCGGCAGCGCCCCCGGCCCCATCCCCGGCAACTGGCCGCCTACCACGCCTTCGGTAATCCGCTGGAGCCGCGTGTTCCACATTCCCGCCAGCGGATTGTGCAGAAAGGTCTGCAGCACGTAGGAGATGTTGGCGACATAGCCCACCTGGAACGTTGTCGTTTCCGGGCCGCCGTCGATCACGTCGTTGGGCGGCGCGATCGACGTGGTGTAATTGGTGTTCCCCGGCCCGTCCTTGAACTTCAGCCACAGCAGCTCGTAATTCCCGGTCTCGGTCAGCATGTCGTTGTAATAGGATCGTTCGACATTGCTGTCCCCGCCGAATGTCGCCGGGTAGGCGACATCGCGGATCGTCCATGTCGAACCGCGGGTCTGACAGCAATGGGTCAGCAGTCCCCAATAATGGTAGGTGTTGCCGTCGGTGAACTGCGCATTGTTGTCGCGGTAATAGCCTTGTCCCAGATCCGGTCCGGGGCCGACCTTGTCCTGCAAAAAGTCCCGGTTGCCCTGTTCATAGATGAAGTCGAGAAAGTGGCGGTCGCCAAACACCATATAGGTAAAGCCGTCGAATGCCGGCATGTGGTCGGTGCCGGTGCCGAAATTGAATGTGCCGCCCGCAATTTCATAGGGCGCCGCACTCGGTTTGCTAAACGGGCTGGCTATCCCAGCCGGTCCCCCCGGACCCCAGAACGCTTGATTTTGCGGTGCGCCGAGTTCCGCGTAAGAGCCGCCGTTGCCGTTGCCGCCCGGTCCCGTGGGAGGACCGTCATTGAGGGCTGGGATGCGTCCCGTCGCTTCATTGAGCAGCGTGCTCGCCCCGTGCATCGAGGTGCCGAGGGTGAACAGGTGCGCGTAATCCCAATCCTGCTCCGCCTCGGTAATGAACGCTTTTGCCGCGTACTCGCCGGTTATGCCGAGATCGGGGTGCGGGCCGCCCGCATCTCCGCCATGTACGGTCCCCTTGCCGAATGGGCCATAAGTGGTCCCGAGGCCATCACCCCATACGGTCTGGAGGGACGGCGTCGGCTGCGCCGAGCTTATGGGAACTATCAATCCGGTCTCTTGCCAATAGAGCTTCTCGGCAGCAGTGAAGGCCGGGTATACTTTCCGCGTCACCCTGGCCGTGGTGCCGAAGGGCGACCAATTGTCCTGTCCGCTTGCATCGAGCGTCAGCCAGCTTTCCCAGTGATAGTGCTGCACGCGCGTCGAGAAGGATGTCGTGCCGCTCCCTTGCACGCTGGTCATCGGAAATGGGTAGCCTGGGTAGGGCGTCGCCATGAACGCTACATATTGCGTGTTGGGCGGAGTATTGGTTGCACTACTTGCCGGCCACACGTAGTAGAGCTGCCCGTTGGTGAGCCCAGCGACGCAGGCGCCGGTGCAGGACACGCGCGTCGCCTGTCCCGTATACCACGCATTAGCGCCGAGAGAGGATGGAACGTACATGCAAGCAGGTTCGCCGTAGGGACTGTTGCAGTTGCCGTTAGGAGCCGTCAAAACCGGGTTGCTGGCGCTGCTGATCGTCGCGTCGAGATTGCTCCAGTCTAGCACGTCGCTCGCGCCGTCGTCGATTTCGGGACGGTAGGAGACAGCCTGCGGATCGTTGGCGAACCCGGCGGGTCCGGGGTTGCCGGCATTCCCTGTTGTGCCTGCAGCAACGTTCATCCACGAATTGTGGACGTGGCACACCCACCGCACATCGCCCGGCGAGATGCCGTCGGAGGCTTTGGTGAAGATATCGACGTTGCACTGCGCATAGAGCAGCGGGTCCAGGTGGCCGCTCGTGTAGACGAACATGCCGCTGACGACGTATTCGTCATAGACATTGCCGGAGCGCAGGTGCCTTGGTGCATCCCTGCCGGCATTGGCGATGTTGTCGCACAGCCGGAACGTCGCGTCTCCGCTATCGCGCACCGTATCGTTCTGGTTGCGCATATCGGTCAGGTGGATCTTCAAGTCATGTGCCGCCGGGCCGCTGCACAATGCGCTAAGCGCCTGGTGCGAGCTCTGCGAATAGGTTCCCGCCGCCGCGATGAATTCGATCTGATAACTCGCGCCCGGCGCTAAGGCTTTGGGTAGCCAGGCCGCCCATACCGCATGACGCCACGAACCGTTGCCGCCGTTCTCGCGCCAGGTCGAGATCTCATCCCATTGCTGGCCAGGCAATGCCGCGTGCGTCGCCGCGTCCCGAATAAGCGGATAGGTGCCCGGCAGGATGTCACCGTAGCGAAAGGCCTGCCCGAAGCTGACGGGCGACCCGGCGGGGAGGGTATTCCCCGTATTATTGGTAAAGGTGAACGTCGTTAGCGGCGCGCCATGGGTCACAATGATGTCGACGTTTTGTGACGTCGTGACTGCGCCGGCAGATAGTCCAACAATCGTAGCCGTGGCTGCGGACAGAAAAAACAGGAATCTCCCGATCATAGGGTTGCCTCTAGTGTAATGTGATCGGTGATAAGGGTCATGTACATCCTTCCACTCTGGAGGTAAGGTGAGCCTTAGCCCCACTGCCTTGCTGAATATGGATTTTAAAAATATGCTGTCTTACAAATTAGCAGGGCCCAAAGATCTTCCCGGCTGCGGGACCGAATCCCAGGAGAGAGCATATCAGCAATTTACGTAATTGTCAATATCGTCTCATCGTAAATTATCGTCGCGACTATACCAGCATCAGGTCAGCGACCTTAGAGCCGCGCAATCGCAACCCACAGTTAACCTATCCCGTGTATTCAGACCCTATGGGGCAAGCCGCACGCGACAAAGCCCGTGATGGCTCTGCCGGCTGGACGGAGGTGCTCCGGCGAGAACGAAGGTTGTCTGAGGGACCACGGGGTCGGCGTCTTATAACCGGAGCATCTTGTCATCACTCGCCGTTCTCGTGGTAATAATACCTGATCTGCGGCCTCGTTGACCTGTTGTGGCATGATTTCGGAGCCTATGCGTGGCGGGGCCATACCTTGGCACGGGCCGGATCAAAATTTCACCGATAGTCGATATCACAATTGCAGCTCAGAACTAGTGCAGTGTCTCTCAATTGCCGTAGCATACCGCGCTCGCAGCAGCCCTCCCCCTCGATGGAGGAGGGTTTGAGTGGGGGTGAGGGTGCCGCTGCAATGGCGCCGCAAAGAAGGACATCCGATCCCAGCAAGCCGTTTGCTCACGAATGGACCAGATTTCCGACACTCGCGGGTCGCGAGCGGCGATCTGGCGGACATCACCCCCACCCAACCCTCCCCCATCAAGGGGGAGGGCTTCAGGATGGTGGGCACTGTGGGAGTTTGAGCTTCGCGCTCCTCGCGCAGGTTTGTAACTGCATTTTGAAGGCGTGACACTAGGATGAGACCCGCTCAGGAGGGGTTCTCCCTGAGGGCGCGCGTGGCCCGCTCGATGTTCTGGATCGCCTGGTCCCGCGGCGTGCTGCAACTGGTGACCTTCGCCACCACATTATTCATCGCGCGAATTCTCGTCCCCGCCGATTATGGCCTGATGGCGCTTGCCACGTCCTTTACCGGGCAGGCGGGCATGCTCGCGGAGATGGGTTTGGGCTCTGCGATCATCCAATTTCGCGATCTAAGCCGCCGGGAGCTCGATACCTGCTTTTGGATCACCATGGCGCTTGCCATGATGTTCTTTGCAGCTCTCCTCCTCGGCGCCCCGGCGATCGCGCGCTGGTTAGCGGTTCCGACCCTCGCCGATGTGCTTCCGGTCTTGTCTCTGGTCCTGCCTTTGACGGCCTGCCGCGTCGTTTCCGACAGTCTGCTGCGCAAGCGGCTTGCACTGGACCGTGTGTCTCAGGCGGAGGTCATCGGCGCGGTGGTGACGTTGCCCATCATGATCGGCTGCGCGCTTGCGGGATTGGGGGTGTGGACACTGGTAATCGGGTACCTCGTGGGCCCGGCCGTGCGCACCGCCGCAACCTTTGCCTTCGCGCCCTGGCTTCCGCGACTTCGAATTGGAGGAGAACGGGTCAGCGAAGTTGTCCGTTTCAGCATAGCGACTCTCGGCATCCGATTCATGTGGTCCATGCGGGAGGCTGCGAATTCGTTGGTCCTTGGCAAGATCACCGGCCAGGCTGCGGCTGTCGGCCTTTATACAATGGCAGATGACGTTGCCCATTTGCCGGGACAGAAGATTTCGCCCGTAATCAACATGCTGACCTCGCCGGTGATGGCCGAGCTGCAGACCGACATCGATGGCCTGCGCGAGGCGTTCTATCGGACGGTCCGCCTTACCGCGGCCATCGTCGTGCCGATGTCAGCAGGCATCGCGCTCGTTGCTGACGATATGGTTCCTGTGCTGCTCGGGCCGAAATGGGTGTCAGCAGCCCCACTGATTAGACTAATTTCTCTGTATGCGGCGGTGCGCGCCATCGACGGCGTGCTGCCAGGGGTTATGCTCGCTCGCCGGCGGGAGAGGTTCCTGTTCTGGTACTCTGTCCTGATGTTGATCGCGATGCCGGCGGCGGCGGTTCTCGGAGCAATCTGGGACGGGGCGGCGGGGATGATCGTGTTCTACACGGCAGCTTACTGCGCCGTGATGACTCTCCTTGCCAAGGAAGCCTTGACCGAGTTGAAGGGGAAATTCTCCGAGCTCTGGTCACAGACTTGGGCGATTATGGCTGCCACCGCGGCAATGACCGTGGTCGTGCTCATCCTTGGCGAGCTCGCTGCGCGGATCCCGGTAAATTCGCCTTTGGTACAGCTCGCTCTCCTTTCTTTCGCCGGGGCAGTGACTTACGGCGCCACCCTGTTTGCGATCGGCAGTCGGGTTATAGGCGAGGGTGCCGAGGTGCTGGGATGGATCCTGCATCGCCGCGCGGCCGAGAGGTGACTCGCTATGCTTCACGTCGTCGCATCGTACCAGCCCCAAGGCTGATGGGGCTTGATACGGCGCGCCGCCCACAGAAAGGAGCATGACCAGACTGCATTGCACACGCGCTGCAGAATGGTCAGACCCATGCCGTTGATCAATCAGCGCTTCGCTTACTTTCTCAAGCGTTGCCGAAAGGACGGGCTGCGAAGCATCCTCATGCTCGTCGGCAAAAATTTGCCTCAGCCGGTGCTCGAATGGCAGATTCGGCGGCGGAGGCTGCAACACCAGCGATTTGATGAGAAATACAATATCGAAACACAAATGCCGGTAGCCCGAGCGGAGTTGGAAACGACATTGCCGGGCGCAAAATTCGCAAACCGCTACCAGGGAACGCCCATTGCGCTCCTACGCAGGATAATTCGTCGCCTGAATGTCGATCGGCAACGCTTCACCTTTATTGATCTGGGATCGGGAAAAGGTCGAGTTCTGCTTGTTGCCGCGCAATACCCCTTCAAATGTGTTGTCGGGGTTGAATTTTCCAAGACGCTTCACGACATTGCCGTGACAAATATAGGAAAATTTGCCGCTGCGGGCGAGACTTGCACCGGCGTGCACCCTATAAATGGTGATGCAGGAGAATTCGATTTTTCTGAGATCGGAGACAAAATTGTTTTCTGCTACAATTCGTTTGCGGCAGATTTGATGATACGGGTCTTGGATAATCTTAATACTCCGGCCCACAATCCGGGAGATACGATCTTTATTTATCTCGGTGGGATGCCCAGCGCTGTTTCGCAGAGACTAAACTTCTTCCCCATTATTCATAAGGGTGAAATCCTAACCGAAGTTGGTACCTTCGAACAATACTCGATATATAGGTTACATTGAGGTGACAATCACGATCGCTCGGTTGAACTCGAAGGAACTCACTGTCGAGTGCTGCGCAGGTGGGTGCTGGCACTTACCCATCGACGCTGCCCTCGGCGAATGTGCTGGCGGAGCACCGAACCAAACCGCCATGCGGTCGTTGTGATCCAGTGCGCGCCGAAGAGCGCAATCTCAGGAGGCTTCACAGGAAACCAAAACAGCCGTGCGCAACTTATCGCACGAGTTGCGAACAATTCTTTGTAGGCATAATATTCGATACCGTCAAAATCGAGGAGCCGGAATTCCTTTGCCGAGAATAGCCTTTGCAGCAGTAGGTATAGAAGAACGGTGCCGGGAGAGTTTTGTGCAAACCTCTCATCATACCCGATTTGCTTATAAACGATAACATCATGATCAATTCGACAAAACACGTAGGCAGCGGGCTGATCGCCCGACATTAGCACGTAACCGCGCACGCGACCGGCAACGGCATCGAGTTCAACCTCGCGAGCGAAACTTTCATCTTCCTGAAAACCCAAGCCCACGTCGCTTTTGTATGATGCGCGCGAAATTGCGACTGCAATATCACGGAATGCAATGATCTCGGATGGGCTTCTAAATTCTACGATAGGTGCAACCGCATCGGTTCCCTTCGCAAACTTTTTCGCAGCGCGCTGTAAGTTCCCGCGAGATTTTTTTGAGAATTTCCTGATGTACTCAGCAAATGAGCCTTGCAGTTCCACCACATATCGATTGCCATAACGCGCCGCATACCGCAATGCACCCCGGTCGAAGTACATCGTTGCAAAACGCTTACCGATCGGCATGGCGGGGACGACCACGGCGCGACAGTCCTGCGCCGCGGCTTGAGCGATCGGTATCGCGAGTCCCACATCAACCACAAAAGGATTTGAAACAAGCGTCAGCGCCTTCAGCTTCACGTCACCGACCCTAAATGCCCCAAGCTGAAAGTGGAGGACCTCGGACCGGACCTCCCAGACTGGGTCGATCGCCCGCCCCACTAGCTAAGAACTCCTGCGTTACAAGCCGCTCCCTCACCGCTGCCCTTCAAATTGCAAAAAGGCGCGGCAAGTTTGATGCTTCGCGTTTTAAACAATTTCCAGCTCTCCGTGGCTAGGCCTAGGATAACGAAATTCTCATTCATCTTATCCTACCTCCTCAGTTAAAAACAGGTTGGACACCGTGCCTCATTCGACAATGATATTTCCTCAGCCACTCCGGCGGTTTGGAAAATTTGGCCTATATCGGATGAAAGCTTAAGTTGCTGATCCTCTCTCAAATTTTCGGGCTACTTGCTTCCGCCCGCCTGGCCCGGAGCGGAAACGCCGAACGAGGCCGCCGCCCAGGGAGCGGTTGCGTCCCGACCGCATTGCGTCCGCCCATTAAACCGTAGATTTTTGGGGCGATATCGAGTATTGGCACTGGCTCCGCTGTGTATTGCGAGTTCGCCGGTATGCCCGATCCCCCGACACGTCCGGACGCGTTCGGCTGGGGAGGCCCTCGGTGTGCAGGGGTGAAGCAGACACTGGACCGCCATAATGAACGGTAGGGCCCCCTCGTACCATATACTACACGGTCGACCAGAAGGTCAGATCGAGGCCCTGTGGCGGGCCTGTTTAGCCGACGCCGATTTTCCGACTCACTATACTGCTCCAGAATACTTCTTGGAGCCCGGTCTCCGCAATAAAGGGCCGTTTGCCATTCTGAGCCTGAGCGGCGAGGAGGTGACCGCGGTTCTGACCGGCACCAATGATGGCGCATATGTTCAATCCGGACAATCCGTACGCCCTCAGATCGTCTTTTCACGCCGCGCCGATCGTGTACAGGCGATGACAAACGTGGTCGACGGTCTTCTTGTAGAGGCAGCATCCGCGAAGCTGGTGGACCTGTTCGTGTGGTCTGATATGGACGCCCTGGTCAATTCTCGCTTCCGGCAGCGGCGGCACGAAGGCGTCGTGATGCTGGACCTGTCGTACGGTCCAGATTTCCTCTTCCGAAAGTTTTCTCAAACTACTCGAAACGAAATTAGGAGAGCAATAAAATACGGGGTGTCCGTCGCTATTGCGACGAAGCGTGAGGATATTTCATCTTTTTATACCGTTTACCTGGACTGGTCCCGCCGGAAGCGTATACCGTTCGTCGAGGAAAACAAATTTCAAGCAATGTTCTCCTTAACCCAGAACAGGCGGCTGTTTCTGGCTCGCCATGAGGGTGAAGTCATAGCAGGCGCGGTGCTCCGCTTCTTTTACGGTGGGGTTGCGGAATACGCGGCGAACAGCTCCCTTGAAAGGGCGCTCCAGCTTCACCCGAACCATTTGTTACAGTGGCGCGCGATCGAATGGGCCTGCGCTGAGGGTATGGCGAGATATAGCCTCGGCGGCGCCCATTTTTTCTTACGCAAATTCGGCGGTCACATTATGCCGACGACACGGTGTCGGCTCGATCTCTCCTTATTCCGCCGATTTGCAATCGGCGATAGGATCGCCGATCAGGCCGAGCGAGCCCGCCCGTTGATCCCCGGACGGCTCATCACCGCGGCGCGTGCTTTAAGGGGCTGGGTCGAAAAGCCGCGCAACCCGCGTGCCGAACCGGGCGAGGACCGTACCCCTATACCGAAAGCACGGATATGGACCGGAAAATCGCCATAATCCTATGTTGGCTGTTGCTTGTTTTATGAAAGGCGTCGGATTCCTCGGCCAACCGGTCTGCTCCTGTTTTTTTTCTGTAATAACAGGTGTGCGGAGGCCCCAAGAGAGCCTTGAAACGCGCTCGCAAACAGTGTACCCACCTGCGCTCACGTCAAGAAAAAAGCCCTAGCTCGTTGTAATATCATGAAACTCATACCGATCATTGCCGCCATTCTAGGGCTGGCGATGATCGGGGCACTCGTTGGGTATTTCGGGGCTGGCGCCGTGGTCAGATCGCTGCGCGCGATCGGTTGGCTTGGCTTTTCGGCGATTTGCGTCATTCATCTGGTGGTGATCTCGCTCGAAGGGATCGCTTGGCGCCTGCTCGTGCCTGCGGCGCGGGTTTGGGCATTCATCTGGGGGCGCTTGATCCGTGACGCCGGGTCCGAAGTACTGCCGGTATCCCAGATGGGGGGTTGCGTTCTGGGAGCCCGCGCCGTCGCGCTCGCCGGTGTGCCCGGATCCATCGCTGCGGCGACCACGATGGTCGACCTGACCCTCGAATTTCTGGCCAAGCTGGCCTATATGGCGATAGGGTTGATTTTGCTTATTGATCTTCGGCCCGGTATGCCGGTCTCGCTACCGGTAACGCTTGGCCTGGCCGTAACCGGGCTTTTCGCAATCGCTTTTGTCGTACTCCAGCGGCATGGCTTCGCGATCTTTGATCGCTTCGCGCGGATGCTGGGACGGGGCTGGACGGAGCGGACACTTTCCAGTGCGGCCGCCATCCACGCGGCGCTTGCCCAGACGTATCAACGCAGCGCCGGTTTGTGGGGCGGATTTTCCCTGCACCTCGGATCCTGGATGCTCAGCGCCGTCGAAGTTTGGATCGCGCTGCGGCTTGCCGGCGCCCCGCTCGGCTTTCCGACTGTGCTGGTCATAGAGTTTGCTCTATGCAATCCGAACGGTCGCCTTTGCGATCCCCAACGCCGTTGGTGTGCAGGAAGGAGCGTATGTACTAATCGGCGCCGCGTTCGGGCTGACACCGGAAATGGCTCTCGCGATCTCGCTCTTGAAGCGGGCGCGCGACCTTGTGATCGGAGTGCCCGCGCTCGGGACGTGGCAAATTGCCGAGGGCCGGCGCTTGTGGCGACGCAGCACATCAGTTTCCGATCGGAGCCGGTCCCGGTGAAAAGATCTTAACGCGAGCCGGAGCCGGGACAGTCATCGACAACTCGGTATAGAACCCGCGGTTCGGCGTACGGTTCGTGGTTGAACGGATTACGGTCGAGTTGCGCGTCAGGCTCGAGCCGCACGCACCCACGCGCGACGGTCGGAATACCCATCGCGTAGGCGTAGGACACACCCAAGCGGCGGAGTTCGGCCGCCCGTAAATTCCAAACGTCGCCTTCGCGGAAGAGCCGAACCGCTTCCGGGTAGCTGACCACCCGGTTGGTGAGGCGGGCTCCGTAGAGTTGATATTGCACCGGGCGGCCGACGAGGTCTAAAACGACAGAGCCGTCCGGTAAATCGTCGATCCGCGGCGGATATTCGAATGTCTCCGCTCTGGTCGGCAACCGACCGAGCTTCAGTAATGAAACCTCCTCGACACCTATATTGACAACGAGCACGACGAGCATGAATAAAATTCCGAGCGCTATCGTCGCCTCGTATCCCCGCCGCAGCCGGCCTGACGTGCTCGTCAGCAGAACCGCCGCCAGAGGAAGCAGTTCGGCAATCCCCACCATGAAATAACGTGGCTGGCGGGAGCCCGAGAACCACCACGCCAGAAATACCATCGTTCCGCAGATGTACAGAATTCTTGCGGTGCGATCGCCGTCACTCAGAACGCGATGCCGGGGCTCGCTTACCAGCAGAGCGCTCCATAGGATCCACGCGATCGGGACGGTAGCCGCGAAAAACGGCCCCAGGCCCGAGCTGAACTTGAAGTTCTGGTGCAATCTCTGGCCTTCGACCCACGGATAGACCAGCCATTGCCAAGAAGCAGGGACCCATTCAAGTTCGGCATATTTCATCTCGCCATAGGGCCAGTCCGGCGCAGAGGTGAACCCGAGAATGCTCGGCAGCCCCCCCAGCGGGATTGGGTAAACGGGGTTGCCCAGTTCCACCTGGTTACGCAATAGCCAAATCCCGCCCAGCGCGAGGAAAGCAGATGCGAAACTTGCGCTCTGCCACACTCGGGTGGCTGCGCCCGGTCGCATCTGCACCAAGGGCGCTCGGCCAAAAAGAATTCAGCAGGCCGACGAGCACTGTCCCCACGAGATGCAAAGGTTTGTAGCCGTAGGCGAGCCCGCTCGCCGCTCCCGCGAGCACCGGCCAACTAGGGAACAGCTCCGGTCGGGACAGGGCCAGCCAGAGCGCCGCAAGCGAAAAGGCGACGCCAGCGACATCGGCCCCCAATTCTGTCGAGCAAAACCCGAACAGTGGGACCGTCGTGATCCCACACGACATCAGCGCCGCGGCGGAGCGGTCGGCGCCCGCGTACCGGCAGAGCCGGTACAGCAATAGGACGCACAGGCCAAGAAACGGAAGATTTACGACTGATACAACGCGCTCCGGCAGGAGGCGCAACCAAAACCCATTCCAGAGGCTCGCATCGGCTGGGTACGTATGCATATAAGCTGTGTCCCAAATCCGCACCGAGCCATCGCGAAAGAAATTTACTGCAATAGGGAGATGGTAGGCGCTTGCCTCGTAACCGCGTGGGAAGCCAATGAGCAGGAGTCCTGACAGCAAGAGAAATCCACCTCCCACTAGCGCAATGGCGAGCCGAGCCGCGGGGTCGAATGGCAGCACCGATAGCTGATTCGTGCGGATGGATTCGCTCGGTTTAAAAAAACCGGTCGACGGCGGCGGGACCAAATGCATCCCACGACCGCAACCGCCAGGACGAATGGCATGGCGCAAGCAAAAGTCATCCACTTGCCGGGAATGAATAACCCGATTGCAGCCGGCACTTCAAACCCGAAGAAGAACAGCGCAAAACCTGTAATAAGCCTACATATCAAAACATCTACCGGTGACGATGCGCCCTGACGGGGCACCATAAGCCAACCGCCGAGAGTGACGACCGTCAGGTATAGAATGCCTGTTGTCGCGCTCACCGAATTAGTTCTCCAACGCTCTCAACGGCCGAGAAATATCGGACGCTTCAGTTCAATTGTCTAATTTCGGATAATCTAGCGCGCGGAGCTTAGCGATTGCAGCCGCGTAGCGATACTCGGTCTGACTACCGCCCGCGTCCTCAGCATCAAGTCTGAATGATTCAGGTCGCGGGCTGGTCGGCATTGCGCTGGGAGGGGACGCCGTAGAGGTCGCGAGCCCGCTTCTCGAAGGCGCCGACCATGCGGCGGACGGCCTCGCTGAACAACACCTCGATCAGCCGTTGCAACAGCCGCGACTTGAATTCGAAATCGACAAAAAAGCCGACCCGGCAGCCCCCGGCGACCGGGGCGAAAGTCCAGTGGTTGTTCAAGTAGCGGAACGGCCCCTCGGCATAGGTGACGTCGATACGCCCCGGCGGGCAGAGCGACACTCGCGAGGTAAACCGTTCGCGGAACATGCGAAACCCGATGATCAGATCGGCGACGACCAGATCGGGCCGGCGCTCTTTGATGCGGGCGCCGACGCACCAGGGGAGAAATTCGGGATAGCGCTCGATGTCGGCAACCAGGTCGAAGAGCTGTTCGGGCGTGTAGGGAAGCACACGCTCTTCCGCATGGGTCGGCATCGCGGTGGCCTAGCCGGCGGGGGCGAGCCTGACAGCGCGCGCGGCGCGCAACCGCGCGAAATCCTCCCCCGCATGATAGGACGACCGGGTCAGCGGCGACGCCGAGGCCAAGAGAAAACCCTTGGCCGCCGCAAAGGCGGCATAGCTGCGGAATTCGTCCGGCGTCACAAAACGCGCTATCGCGTGATGCTTCGGCGTCGGCTGCAGGTATTGCCCGATCGTCAGAAAATCAACCTCGGCGGCGCGCAGATCATCCATGACCTGCAACACCTCGCCCTTGTCCTCGCCGAGCCCGACCATGATCCCCGATTTTGTGAACAGCGCCGGATCGAGCCGCTTGGCCTGGTCGAGCAGCCGCAGCGAGTGGAAATACCGCGCTCCCGGCCGAACCTCCGCATAGAGGCGCGGCACCGTCTCGAGGTTGTGGTTGAAAACGTCGGGCCTGGCGGCGACGACGGTTTCGAGCGCGCCGTTTTTGTGCAGGAAATCGGGTGTCAGCACCTCGATCGTGGTGCCGGGAGCAGCGTTGCGGATGGCCGAGATCGTCTGCGCGAAGTGACCGGCGCCGCCATCGTCGAGATCGTCGCGGTCGACCGAAGTGACAACGATATGAGCGAGCCCCAGCGCCGCCACCGCTTCGCCGACGCGCTCGGGTTCGTGCGGGTCGAGCAGATCGGGCCGGCCGGTCGCGACATTGCAGAAGGTGCACGCGCGCGTGCACACCCGGCCGAGGATCATCACCGTCGCGTGCTTCTGTTTCCAGCACTCGCCGATGTTCGGGCAGCCCGCTTCCTCGCACACGGTGTTCAGGGCGAGATCGCGCATGAGCCGCCGCGTCGCCTGGTATTCCGGCGAAACCGGAGCCTTGACGCGCAGCCAATCAGGCTTGCGCGGGATCGGGGTGTTAGGCCGTCGAGCCTTCTCCGGATGACGCAGCGGAACTGCAATCCCGATCTCTCCGTCATGCCCGGACTTGATCCGGGCATCCACGGACACTGGGCTCGGAGCTTGCCCTGGATACGCAGATGGCCGGGTCGAGCCCGGCCATGACGAAGGAGGTGTGGACATAACTGACCGCGTTGACTGCTGGGCCTAGAAGTGGATGGCCCGGCTGTACGCGTCAAGCCAGCGCCGGGGCCTTCTCCTGTTTACGTGCCGGGCTGCCGTATCGGCACAGCTAGGTAGCAGCCGAATTCCTTTGCGAAATCGACCGATACGCGGGCGTGGACACGGCCCTGTCAGTTCATCGCCAGCAGCAGGCGTGCCTGAGGCAGCCGCTCGCCGGATGGGTGGCTAGGTTGGTGTCGTTCGGAGACCATCGGTTCCAGCGGGACCGGGCGACAGCGTGGTTGGGTTCTCGGCGATCTCGAAGATGTCATAGTGGCGATGCGGCAAATCTCCTGAGAGCCCGCGCCAGCTCCAGGACAGCCCCTCATTCTCGGTCTTTACGATGAAGCGCCCCTAAGCAGGGTGCTCATATTCCCCGGCATAATCGGCGAAGGGATGGGTCGGATGCGTGCCGGGCTAAGGCAGCGTTACATTATTGGCTGAGAAACGCGAGTGTCACGTCGCAGAGCTATGGCTGATCGTAAAGCCCTCCTCCTCGATGGGACCCAGTTGTGTCCGGGACACAACTTTAGGAGACAGGACACTAGAAGTGGATGGCGCGCCCGTAAGCTTGGAGCACCGCTTCGTGCATCGTCTCCGACAGGGTCGGGTGCGGGAAGATCGTATGGATCAGCTCGGTCTCGGTGGTTTCGAGCGTCTTGGCGATCGTGTAACCCTGAATCAGCTCAGTGACCTCGGCGCCGACCATGTGGGCGCCCAACAGCTCGCCGGTCTTGCTGTCGAAGACCGTTTTGACCATCCCCTCGGGCTCGCCGAGCGCAATCGCCTTGCCGTTGCCGATGAACGGGAAATGGCCGACCTTGATATCGTAACCGGCCTCCCGGGCGGCCTTTTCGGTCAGCCCGACGCTGGCGACCTGCGGGCGGCAATAGGTGCAGGCCGGGATGTTCCGGACATCGAGCGGGTGCACGTCGTTGACCCCGGCGATCCGTTCGACGCAGATCACCCCCTCGTGGCTCGCCTTGTGGGCCAGCCAAGGAGGGCCGACAACGTCGCCGATCGCATAGATCCCCGGCTCCCCGGTACGCAGCCATTCATCGACCACAATGTGGGTTCGGTCGACGACGATGCCGGTGTTCTCGAGACCGACGTCTTCGACATTGCCAACGATGCCGACGGCCAGGATCACGCGCTCGACATTGGCTTCGAATCCGCTGCCGTCCGCTTCGATCCGCGCGGTAACCCCGTCCCTGCCGCGCTCCAGCGCCGCGACGGTCGCCCCGGTATGGATTTTGATCCCCTGCTTCTCGAAGGATTTGCGGGCAAAAGCCGAGATCTCCTCGTCCTCGACCGGCAGCACGCGGTCGAGCACTTCGACGACCGTCACCTCGGCGCCCATGTCATGGTAAAAGCTGGCGAATTCGATCCCGATCGCGCCCGAGCCGACGACCAGCAGCGATTTGGGGATCGCCGGCGGCACCATCGCCTCTTTGTAGGTCCAGATGCGCTCGCCATCCGGTTCGAGCCCTGGCAAGCTGCGCGCCCGCGCCCCGGTGGCCAGCACGATGTGCTCGGCGGCGAGCTCGGCAACCGGATTGCCGTCCTTCGTCACCGCGAGCCGGCCCTTTCCTGCCAGGCGCCCCTGGCCATCGAAGACCGTGACTTTGTTCTTCCGCAACAGATAGGCGACGCCATTCGACAATTGCTTCGCTACGGCGCGCGACCGCGCCACGACCTTGCCGGCATCGAAGCTGATGTCTTTGGCGGAGAACCCGAAATCGTCGAGGCGGTGCAGCAGATGGTAAATCTCGGAGCTGCGCAACAGCGCCTTGGTCGGGATGCAGCCCCAATTGAGGCAGATGCCGCCCAGATGCTCGCGCTCGACGACCGCCGTTTTCATGCCAAGCTGCGCTGCCCGGATTGCCGCGACATAGCCGCCCGGCCCGCCGCCGACAACAATCAGGTCGAAAGTATTCTCCGCCATCGGCGTTCCCGCTTCTCGTCAGAGCAGCATCGTCAGCGGATCTTCGACGAGCTTCTTGAAGGCGGCGAGGAACTTCGCGCCGACGGCGCCGTCGACGGCCCGGTGATCGCAGGACAAGGTGCAGCTCATCACCGTCGCGATCGCCAGCGCGCCGTTTTTGACGACCGGCCGCTGCTCGCCGACGCCGACCGCCAGAATGCCGCCCTGCGGCGGATTGATCACCGCGGCGAAATCGCGGACCCCGAACATGCCGAGGTTCGATATCGAGAACGTGCCGCCTTGGAATTCCTCCAACTTTAATTTGCCTGCGCGGGCGCGCGCTGCGAGGTCCTTGGTCTCATTCGCGATTGTCGCCAACCCTTTGCGGTCGGCATTCTTGACGATTGGCGTGATCAGCCCGTCTTCGAGCGCGACGGCGACTGCGATGTCAACCGTGTCCCACAGGAGGATCGCCTCGTCGCTCCACGAGGCATTGGCCGCGGGCACCTGCCGCAAGGCCAGCGCCGCCGCGCGGACCACGAAATCGTTGACCGAGATCCGGTAGACGTCGGATTTCCCGTTGAGCTCGGCGCGGAATTTCAACAGTTCGTCGATCTCGCAATCAATACTCAGATAGAAGTGCGGGACCGTTTGTTTCGATTCTGTCAGTCGCCGGGCGATGACGCGGCGCATCGCCGTGAGAGGCCGCTCGGTGTAGGCCGGATTGCCGGCCAGCGCCAGCACGCGATCCTTGGACAGAGCCGGCGACGGAGCCGGTGTTGCCGGAGGTGCGGGCTGCGGTTGTGCCATTGGTCGTGCCGGAGCCGCTGCCGGCGGTTCGGCAGAAAGCGCGGCTTCGATGTCGGCCTTGACGATACGGCCTTGCGGGCCGGATCCGGTGATCGCAGCGAGGTCGAGACCGGCCTGTTGCGCCATGCGGCGCGCCAGCGGACTGGCGAAGATGCGGCCTTTTCCGTTGCCGCCAGTTGCGGGCACTGGCTGAGCCGCCGGCCGGGGATCGGCCACTCGAGGGGGCTCCACGGCTGGCGCGGCGCCTACGGGCGCCGCCGGCTTCTCGGCGAGCTTGTCGAGGGCAGAAGGATCCTCACCCTCCCCGAGCAATACCGCGATCGGCTGATTGACCTTGATCCCCTCAGCGCCTTCCGGAACGAGGATTTTGCCGAGCCGGCCGTCATCGACGGCCTCGAACTCCATTGTCGCCTTGTCCGTCTCGATTTCGGCGAGCACGTCGCCCGAATGGACCTCGTCACCCTCTTTTTTTAGCCATTTCGTGACGTTGCCTTCGGTCATCGTCGGCGACAGCGCTGGCATCAGGATTTCGATCGGCATCTCCCCTCCCCCGCCGCCACGCGCCGCAATACGCCACTCTCCCCCTCTCCGCCCTTGGGGGCGGAGAGGCTCGGGGTGGGGTGGGGGGTACCGCTGCTCTGGGCTGGGGCGCGACCCACCTCACCCTCCCCACTGCTAACGCGACGGGTCCCCTCCCTCTCCCCCCTAAAGGGCGGAGAGGGCAAGAGTGCGGAGCGAGTTCTAACCATCAGCGATAGGCAACCTCGCGCGCCGCCGCGACGATATCTTCCACCTGCGGCACCGCGAGCCGCTCTAGATTGGCCGCGTAAGGCAGTGGAACATCCTTGCCGGCGACCCGCTTCACCGGGGCGTCGAGCCAGTCGAAGCACTCCTCCATGATGATCGCGGCTATTTCCGAGCCGATGCCGGCGAAGGGCCACCCCTCTTCGACCGGGACGATCCGGTTGGTTTTTTTAACCGAGGCAACGACCGTTTCGATATCGAACGGCCGCAATGTGCGCAGATCGATGATTTCGGCGGAAATGCCGGTTTTTTCGAGCTCCTCGGCGGCCTGCATCGCCAGTTTCACCATCCGCGAAAAGGCCGTTATCGTGACGTGCTCGCCGGCCCGGGCGATGCGCGCACGGCCGATCGGCACAATGAACTCGGTATCATCGGGCACGGCGAAGCTTTCTCCATAGACCAGCTCGTGTTCGAGAAAGACTACCGGGTTCGGGTCGCGGATTGCCGCCTTCAGCAATCCTTTGTGGTCGGCGCCCGTATACGGAGCGACGACTTTGAGCCCCGGGCAATGCGCGTACCAGCTCGCATAGCATTGGGAATGCTGGGCGGCGACACGCGCCGCGATGCCGTTGGGCCCGCGAAAGACGATTGGGCAGCTCATCTGGCCGCCCGACATGTAGCGGGTCTTGCCGGCCGAATTGATAATCTGATCGATCGCCTGCATCGCAAAGTTGAAGGTCATGAACTCGACGATCGGCCGCAAGCCCGCAAAGCCGGCGCCGACGCCGAGGCCGGTAAAACCCTGCTCGGTAATCGGAGTGTCGACAACGCGTCGGGGGCCGAACTCCTGTAGCAAGCCCTGGCTAACCTTGTAGGCTCCCTGATACTCGGCGACCTCTTCACCGATCAAAAAGACCGTGTCGTCGCGCCGCATCTCCTCGGCCATCGCGTCGCGCAGTGCCTCTCGCACGGTCATCGTCGTGGTCGTGCCGGTGTACTCGCTCTCTGCCGGCGCAGCGCGCTGCGCGACGGCTGAGGGGGATGGCGGCGGTGCGGACCGGGTCACTCTTTCGGGCGCCTTAGCGGCCGGAGTAATCGTTTCGGCGGCGCCGGCTTCCTCTCCATTCCCGGCGATGACCGCGATAGGCGTATTGACCGCAACGTGCTCGGTACCTTCCGGGATCACGATCTTGCTGAGCACGCCTTCGTCGATCGCTTCGACCTCCATGGTCGCCTTGTCGGTCTCGATTTCGGCGAGCACATCGCCGGCCCTGACCGGCTCTCCCTCGCTCTTCAGCCAGCGGGCGATTTTGCCCTCGGTCATCGTCGGTGAGAGAGCCGGCATCAAGACTTGGGTAGCCATGGCTTTGTCCAAGAAAATCAGGCTTCGGCCAGCACGTCCGTCCACAGTTCGGCCGGGTCGGGCTCGGGGCTGTCCTGGGCGAATTGCGCCGCTTCGGCAACCCGGTCCCTGACCTCGCCCTCGATTTGCTTGAGCTGCGCCTCGTTCGCGCCATCTTCCAGCAACCGGTGCCGCACCTGCTCGATCGGATCGTGCTCGGTGCGCATCCGGTTGACCTCGTCTCGGGTGCGGTATTTCGCCGGGTCGGACATCGAATGCCCGCGATACCGGTAGGTCATCATCTCGAGGATGATCGGTCCCTGGCCCGACCGGGCATGTTCGGCAGCCGCGAGCCCGGCTTCGTAAATTGCCAGCACGTTCATGCCGTCGACTTGCTCACCCGGAATGCCGTACGCCATCCCGCGATGGAACAAGTCGGTGCGGGCCGAGGCGCGGTCGATCGACGTCCCCATCCCGTAGCGATTGTTCTCGATCGCGTATACCACCGGCAGCTTCCAAAGAGCTGCCATGTTGAAGCTCTCGTATACTTGCCCCTGGTTGATCGCCCCGTCGCCGAGATAGGTGACGCAGATCAGGCCTTTTCCGCGGTAATGATGGGCGAACGCGAGCCCGGTGCCGATCGGCACCTGCGCACCGACGATCCCATGGCCGCCAAAGAAATTCTTTTCGCGGCTGAACATGTGCATCGAGCCGCCCTTGCCGTGCGAATAGCCGCTCCGGCGTCCGGTCAACTCGGCCATCACCCCCTTGGGGTCCATCCCGGCAGCCAGCATGTGACCGTGGTCGCGATAGGAGGTGATGATCGTGTCGCCTTCCTTGAGCGCCGCTTGCATACCCACGACGACCGCCTCCTGCCCGATATAGAGGTGACAGAAGCCGCCGATCAGACCCATGCCGTACATCTGTCCGGCCCGCTCTTCGAAGCGCCGGATCAACAGCATGTCGCCGTAGTAACGGAGCAGCTCCTGCTGGGAGACGCCCAGATCGGCGAATTTGACCGAATCGGATTTGCGCTTGACTGCCATGTCGCTTCCTCCACGCGGCCGCCGGAAAGGTGGCTACGAGAATTTGCCGGGGAGCATGGTGACAAATCCCCGCCGTTGCAACCACGACGGGGTTAAGTCCTTACACTAGAACAGAATTAAAGAAGGTTGGCGGTTGGCACCACCAATCGCCTCGAGACCGGCGGCCCTTAGCGGGCGGCGGCGGGCTGCATTATGACGACGTCGTCCGGCGATACGAGGTTGAGGGTCGCGCGAATGCGTTCGTCAAGCAGGTCCGGATCGACGTGCTCCGGCCGGAGGTTGGAAACCTTTAGGTCCAACGCCGCACGCTGCGCGCGGACAGCCTCCAGATTGGCCGTCGCCGTGCGGATGTCGCGGTTCAGGCGCAGCCACACCTTAAACCCGCGCTCGCCCTCGACCAGATGGTAGGCAAAATACCCGGTCAGCGCGATCCCAACGATCGGGCCGAGGATAAAATGGACGCGCCGCCGCAATGCGCGCAATACGGTCATGCCGCAGAAGGACCATGAGAGGACAGAGCCGTCAACTGCAGGGATGAGCGCGGCCGAAGTTCTTGTCCGAATGCGCTATCGCCGCAACACCGAGCGGCCGGCATAAAATGCCGATTGTCCAAGCTGCTCTTCGATACGGATCAGTTGGTTGTATTTCGCGAGCCGGTCCGAGCGCGACAGCGATCCCGTCTTGATCTGTCCGCAATTGGTCGCCACCGCCAGATCGGCGATCGTGGTGTCCTCGGTTTCTCCGGAACGATGCGAAAACACCGTCCCCCAGCCGGCTCGTTGCGCAATTTCGACGGCCTCGAGCGTCTCGGAAAGTGTGCCGATCTGGTTGACCTTGACGAGCAGGGCATTGGCGACGCCCCGCCCGATCCCGTCGCGCAGCCGCTGCGGGTTGGTGACGAACAAATCGTCTCCGACGAGCTGGACCGAACCGCCGAGCTCACGCGTCAGCTGCGCCCAGCCTTCCCAATCATCCTCGGCCATTCCGTCCTCGATCGACGCGACCGGGTAGCGCCGGACGAGATCGGCCCAATAGGCGACGAGCCCGGCGGCATCGAGGGTCTTGCCCTCTCCGGCGAGATGATAGGCGCCGTCGCGATAGAATTCGCTGGCGGCAGGATCGAGCGCCAGCACCACGTCGTCTCCGGCGTGGTACCCGGCGGCCTCGATCGCTTGCATGATCATGCCCAATGCGGCATCGGCCGAGGCGAGATTGGGGGCAAACCCGCCCTCATCCCCGACATTCGTATTGTGCCCGGCGTCGGCGAGCTTTTTGCGCAATGCGTGGAAGATTTCGGCGCCCATGCGAATCGCCTCAGTGCACGACGCGGCGCCGACCGGCATCACCATGAATTCCTGGATGTCGATCGGGTTGTCGGCATGAACGCCACCGTTGATGATGTTCATCATCGGCACCGGCAGGGTACGGGCGAAGACGCCGCCGACATAGCGGTAGAGCGGGACGCCGCCCTCTGCCGCAGCGGCTTTCGCGCAGGCGAGGCTGACCCCGAGGATCGCATTAGCGCCGAGCCGGGACTTGTTCGGCGTGCCGTCGAGCCCGATCAGCGCGCGGTCAATGGCGAGTTGATCCTCGGCCTCGAAGCCGGAAAGGGCGTCGAATATTTCGCCATTCACCGCCTCGACAGCCTGCAACACCCCCCTCCCGCCGAACCGCGGTCCGCCGTCGCGTTTCTCGATCGCCTCGTGCGCGCCGGTGGACGCGCCGGACGGAACCGCCGCACGGCCGATCACGCCGCTGTCCAACGTTACCTCGACCTCGACGGTCGGATTGCCACGGCTATCGAGGATTTCGCGCCCATGAATGTCGGCGATTGCGGTCATCCTTTGCTCCTCAATTCCCCAGCCCTACGGGCGTGCCTTGGCGAGACGATCAAAGGCGATCAACTGTTCGAGAATTACCGGCAGAGACTTGAGCGGCAGCATCGTCGGACCCTCGCAGGGCGCCCGATCCGGATCCTGGTGCGTCTCGATAAAGATTGCGGCGACGCCCACTGCTGCTGCGGCGCGCGCGAGAACCGGGGCAAATTCGCGCTCACCGCCCGACCGATCGCCGAGGCCGCCGGGCTGGGCCACTGCATGGGTCGCATCAAAGACGACCGGGTAGCCTGTTCGCGCCATGATCGGCAATGCGCGCATGTCGACGACGAGGGTGTTATAGCCGAAGCTCGTGCCGCGCTCGCATAACAGGATCTGCTCGTTGCCGGTCGAGGCGATCTTTGCGGCGGCGTTCTTCATGTCCCACGGAGCCAAGAACTGGCCCTTTTTGATGTTGATCGGCTTCCCGGTTTCCGCCGCCGCCACCAAGAGATCGGTCTGGCGGCACAGAAAAGCCGGGATCTGCAAGACGTCGACGACCTCCGCTACGGGAGCGCATTGTTCGCGTTCGTGCACATCGGTCAGCACCGGCAGCCCGGTGTTCTCTCGCACCTCGGCCAGGATCGGCAACCCCGCTTTCATTCCAATGCCGCGCTCCGACTGCACGGATGAGCGGTTCGCCTTGTCGAACGAGGTCTTGTAGACCAATCCGACCTTGAGCTTGCCGGCGATCTCGGCCAGCGCCGCGCTCATCTCGAGCGCATGCGCCCGCAATTCCAATGTATTCGGCCCGACGATGAACGTCAGCGGCAGATCATTGCCCAGGGTGAGCTCGCCAATTTTCACGTGACGGGACAATTCGATCGTCATTGCGAGAAGCCGTAGGCGATGAAGCAATCCCGTCGAGATTGCTTCGCTGCGCTCGCAATGACAATGGCTTTAAACCAACCGGGACTGATCGAGCGCGGCGCGGATGAAGGAGGTGAAGAGAGGGTGAGGCTCAAAGGGCTTGGATTTGAGTTCCGGGTGAAATTGCACGCCGATATACCAGGGGTGATCCGGGATCTCGACGATCTCCGGCAGCATCCCGTCGGGCGACATGCCGGAAAATCGCAGCCCAGACGCTTCCAGCCTCTCCTTGTAGCCGACATTGACCTCATAACGGTGGCGATGGCGTTCGCTGATCCGCTCGGCGCGATAGATCTCGGCTGCCCTGCTTCCGGGGGTCAGAACCGCCGGGTAGGCGCCCACCCGCATCGTGCCGCCGAGATCGTCGGTCGAATTGCGCCGCTCAACTGTATTGCCGCGCGTCCATTCGGTCATCAGCCCGACCACCGGGTGACGGCACGGCCCGAATTCGGTCGAGCCGGCGCCGGGCAGGTCGGCGAGGTCCCGTGCCGCCTCGATGATCGCCATATGCATGCCGAAGCAGATCCCGAAATACGGCACGCGGCGTTCGCGTGCGAATCGTGCGGCCTCGATCATCCCGTGAGTGCCGCGCACCCCAAACCCGCCCGGCACCAGAATGCCGTGCACCCCCTCGAGTTTGTGGACCGCCTCGGTTTCGGTCTCGAACACCTCCGAATCGATCCAATCGAGATCGACCCCGACATGGTTGGCGATGCCGCCGTGGGTCATCGCCTCCGCCAGTGATTTGTAGCTGTCCGGCAGATGCGTGTATTTGCCGACGACAGCGATTGTCACCCGCCCTTCGGGCTTTTGAATGAGGTCGACAATTTCGCGCCAACGGTCGAGGTCGGGGTCCGGAGCATCGAGCCGGAAATGATTGCACACCTCGCGGTCGAACCCCTCGGCATGATAGGCGCCGGGCACGGCATAGATCGTCTCGACGTCGAGCGCGGGGATCACCCGGCTCTCCCGCAGATTGCAGAACAGGGCAATCTTTCTGCGGGCCTCGGGAGGGATCGGCCGCTCGCACCGGCACAACAGGATGTCAGGCTGAATCCCGAGACCGAGCAGCTCCTTCGCGGAATGTTGGGTCGGTTTGGTCTTCAGCTCCCCCGCCGACGCGATCCACGGCACCAGAGTCAAATGAACAAACAGAACCCGCTCGCGTCCCAATTCGTTGCCGAGTTGCCGGATCGCCTCAAGAAACGGCAGGCTCTCGATGTCGCCGACGGTGCCGCCGATTTCGCAAATCACGAAATCCTCGCCGCCGAGATCGGCCAGGATGAACTCCTTGATCGCATCGGTAATGTGCGGGATCACCTGCACCGTCGCTCCGAGATACTCGCCGCGCCGTTCGCGACCGATCACCGTCGAATAGATCCGGCCGGTCGTGACCGAATCGCTGCGCCGCGCAGCGACGCCGACGTAACGCTCGTAATGGCCGAGATCGAGATCGGTCTCGGCGCCGTCATCGGTGACGTACACCTCCCCGTGCTGGTAGGGGCTCATCGTGCCGGGATCGACATTGAGGTATGGGTCAAGCTTCCTCAACCTGACCTTGAACCCGCGCGCCTGCAGCAGCGCGCCGAGCGCCGCCGCCGACAGACCCTTGCCGAGAGAGGAGACCACGCCGCCGGTAATAAAAATGAACCGCGTCATGGAACTCCAGTCTACAGCATCAGGGGCTCGCGCCACATGGTTAAACAACAGCGGGAGTCGGACGCCGGGTCAGCGGGCTAGGGGTGCGCTCGGCTGCGCCGGCTCCGCTGGCGGGGCTGGCGGCGGCGGCGCTGCCGGAATGGCCGGCTCCGCAGGTGCGCCTTGCTCGAGAATCGAGCGCGGCGCGCGCTCGCGGTTGTGCAGGACGACGAGCAGCACACTCGTCGTCATAAACGCGGCGGCAAGAATTGCAGTCACCCGGGTCAGCAGATTTGCCGTCGAACGGCCGGTCATAAACCCCGACATGCCGCCGCCGCCCATGCCTAGCGCACCCCCCTCGCTCTTTTGCAACAGAACCACCCCGACCAATGAGATCGCGACAAGGATGTGAACGGCGAGAAGAAGGATCAGCATCGGCTCTATCTATTCATTCTTCGAGCGGCTGACCAGGAGGGGAGTATGTCGCGGGGCGGCTTTGCGAGATTGCCCAGAAGTCATCGGCGTTAAGGCTGGCGCCGCCCACCAGCGCGCCGTCCACTTCCGGGAGGCTCAGGATTGCATCGGCGTTTTTCGCATTGACCGAGCCCCCATAGAGTATGCGAGTGCCACCGGGTATGCGGCTGCGGATCTCGGCGTGCATCGCGGTGATGTCCTCTGTCGTCGGCGTCAGCCCCGTACCGATCGCCCAAACCGGTTCATAGGCAATGACGAGCCCGGCCGCGCCGGCACCCTCCGGGATCGAGCCGGAAAGCTGCGACGATACGACGTTGAGCGCGTCCCCTCGTTGACGCTGCGCCTGCGTCTCGCCGACGCAGAGGATCGCGGTTAGACCAGCCCGCCACGCCGCGCTGATCTTGCCGCGAACGACGGCATCGGTCTCCCCATGACCCTGGCGCCGCTCGGAATGTCCGACAATCACATGGCTGCACCCGAGATCCGCCAGCATCTCGGCGCTGATGTCGCCGGTATAGGCGCCCTTGGCCGCGGCGTGGCAGTCTTGCCCGCCGAGTGCAATGCCGCTTCCGGCGAGGATGCCGCCGACCTCGGAAAGGAGCGTCGCCGGCGGGCAGACGAGAATTTCGCGGCCGAGCGCACTGCCCGCCGCGGCCGCGCGCTCCTTGAGCGCCCTAGCGAGCATCGCGCCGTCTTGGCGCAAGCCGTTCATTTTCCAGTTGCCCGCGACGAGCTTTGTCCTTATCGCCATGTTGCGACCTCGCTGGCCGGCTCCTATCATCCAGCCGACACGATCACACCGGCGCTCGGGCGGGTCAATCGGCCTGGGCCGACAGAAAGAGGCCAGCTGCCTCCATGCTTCAGGCAATCCGCTCGAAAGCGGGATCCTTCGTCGTCAAGGCTCTCTTCGGGCTCCTGATCCTGACCTTCGGGATCTGGGGCATCGGCGATATTTTCCGGACGCGCGGCACCGACACGGTAGTCGCTACGGTCGGCGGCCAAAGCATTCCCGCCGAAGAGCTGCAGACGGCGTTGCGGCGAGCGATCGAACAGCTCAGCACCCGATTCGGCAGCGCGATCGACCCGCAGCAGGCCAAGCAACTGGGCTTGGTCGACCAGACGCTCGCCCAGCTGATCGACCGCAGCCTGATTGATCAGGAGGCGGCCCGGCTCAAGCTCGACGTTTCTGACGATCTGATCCGCAATGTGATTACCGACAACCCGAATTTCAGGGGATCCGACGGGCGTTTCGACCGCGGCGTGTTCAGCGCGGTGCTCGCCGCCAACAACCTCACCGAGGACCAGTATGTCGCGTTGCTGCGCCATGACATCCCGCGCAACGACCTGCTGCACGCGGTGACAGCCGGGGTGGTAGCACCGCAACCTGTCGTCGATCTCCTTTACCGGTACCGCAACGAGAAGCGCACCGCCGACATTGTCGCGCTGCCGACCGCCGGCGTTGCGGATGTCGGACAGCCGAGCGAGGACGAGCTGAAGGCTTTCTACGACAAGCACCCGGACCTCTTCCGCGCCCCGGAATACCGGGGATTTACGCTGGTGAGCCTTGACCCCTCGGATATCGCGAAGGACATCGAAATCCCTGAGGCCAAGTTGAAGGAGGAGTACGACCAGCGTCAGGACGAGCTGCAGATCCCCGAGCGGCGCGATGTGGAGCAGATCCTGGCGCCCTCCGAGGACAAGGCGAAGGAGGCCGAAGCGGCGCTGGCCGCCGGCAAGGACTGGCGGGAGGTCGCAACGACGATTGCCGGGCAAGCCCCGGACACGATCGATCTCGGCCTGATGCGGCGCGACGAGATGCCGAGCGCGCTCGGCGACGTCGCTTTCGAATTGCCGCTGAACAAGCCGAGCGAACCGGTCAAGACCCCGCTCGGCTGGCACATTCTGCGGGTCGTCAAGATCGAGCCGCCGGTCGCGCAAACCTTCGATCAGGCCAAACCCAAGCTCGAAGCCGATCTCGCGCATCAGGAGGCGGTCGATCGGATCTACAAGGTCGCCAACCAAGTCGACGACGCCTTGGCGGGCGGCGCGACGCTCAGCGACGCCGCCGCAAAATTCGGGCTGAAGACGACGACCGTCGACGCGGTGGACACTGCCGATCACGATCCCCAGGACAAGCCGGTAACTCTGCCGGTGTCGGCCAGCGATGCTTTGAAGCTCGCGTTTGCGACCAATGAGGGCCAGACGAGCCGGGTCACCGAGACGCCGGACGGCGCGATCTTCGCAGTTCATCTCGACAAGGTCATCCCGTCCCACGTGAGACCGCTTGACGAAGTGAAGGAAAAGGCGGTAGCGGCCTGGCAGGCCGACCGGCGGCGCGAGATTGTCGCCAAGCAGGCCGAAGAGCTCGCGGCGGCGGTCACGCCCGGGACGCGCCTGGCGGCGGTCGCCGGCGAGAAAGGGCTGAAGGCGACGACCTCGCCGCCGTTCACGCGGCACCCGCAGAACGACACTGCGGTGCCGCCGCCGCTCGTCGGAAAGTTGTTCGCGGCAAAGCCGGGGGAGGTGGTCACGGCCTCCGACGCGACCGGGTCATACGCCGCACAGCTCGACGACGTGCAACGCCCCGAGGACGTCTCGCAAACCGCGGCGGCGGGGTTGTCGCACGGACTCGACACCGCCGAGCAGACGGACCTCGCCGAGGAATTCACTCAGGCATTGCGCGCCCGCTTCCCGGTCGAGATCCACCGCGATGTCCTCGACCGGCTATTCTAAGCGACCGGTCAATATGGACTGCTGGACTTCGGGGCCGGCGCCGCCGCGCCCGACCGCATTTCCTGCAGCGCCGCCTGGCCTCCCATCGTCATGAATTGGTTGTCGCCGCCGACGGTGACGAACGTGAAGCCCATCTCGATCATCTTCTTCGCGTAGGAGGGCGCGCCGCAATGGATGCCGGGCTGCACCTTGTGCCGCTTGCAGCCGTCGAGCACCTTCTGCAAAGCCGCGATCATCCATTCGTCGGGTTTGTCGCCGCCCGGCGCGTAGCCGAGCGAGATCGACAGATCCGACGGGCCGACATAGATCGCGTCGAGCCCGGGGGTCGACAGGATCGGATCGAGATTGTCGAGCGCTTCCTGCGTCTCGATCATTCCGAAGGCGACGACAATGTCGTTGGCCTTGGCGTGGTAGTCCGCCCCGCCATAGAGCGAGGCGCGGATCGGCCCGGAGCTGCGGTAGCCGAGCGGCGCATAGCGGCACGACCCGACAAACTTCTCGGCCTCGGCGCGGTTGTTGATCATCGGGCAGACGATGCCGTAGGCGCCGGCGTCGAGCGCTTTCTGGATGTGCGCCGGGTCATTCCATGGCACCCGCACCAGCGGCGTCACATTGGTCGTCGAGATCCCCTGCAGCATCGTCACCATCATCTGGTAGTCGATCATCCCGTGCTGCATGTCGACGACCAGCGAATCCCAGCCCATGCCGGCCATGACCTCGGCCGAAAAGCTGCTCGGAATTCCCAGCCAGCTGTTGATGACGGCCCTGCCTTCGCGCCAGGCCTCCCGCACTCCATTCGGCCGCGCCATGTCTTCCTCCTCGGTTTCGGCGATGGTGCGTCGATCCCGCCAGCTAAGCCGGCGAGTGTCAAGCGCGCCGGCATCCTCCGCTCCTCCTGCTTTTGCAGAAAAAATACAGACGCGCGGCCGGTCGCGTAAGTCGCGATCGGCACTGTCTAACATGCCAAGATGGCAACATTGCGATCTTATTTTTTTCCCGCGAGGGGGGCGGCGGGCCTGATCACCCGCCCGATGCGGCGGCGGCGCTCGGGCCGAGTGTGCTGCGCCGGTATTCGGGCACCAGGCGCTCGAGGATCTGCAATACCCGTTCCTCGCGCCGCGAGCGGGCGTTTTCCTCCAGCTCGTCGATCGAGCGGGCGAGCATCGCGTAATCCGCGGTGCGCGGCGCTGCGAGGCGGATTGCCGGGTTCCCGGTCGGGATCAGCGGCTCGGCCGGATGAAACAGCTCCTCGTGCAGCTTTTCGCCGGGCCGCAAGCCGATGTACTCGATTGTGACGTCGCGGCCCGGCCGCAATCCGGCGAGCCGGATCATCTGCTGCGCGAGGTCGACGATCTTGACCGGCTCGCCCATGTCCAGCACGAAGATCTTACCGCGGGCGTCGCCCGCCTCGGTGTCGGACGGCAAGGCTGCGGCCTGCAATACCAGCTCGACCGCCTCGCGCACGGTCATGAAGAAGCGGGTGACCTCGGGGTCGGTGACGGTCAATGGCCCGCCGGCGGCGAGCTGGCGCTGGAACAGCGGCACGACCGATCCGGTCGACCCCAGGACATTGCCGAAGCGAACCGTCACATAGCGCGTTCCGTGGCTCAACGGTGCGCGCCGCCGCGCTTCGTAGACGTCGAGGGCCTGGCAGAAACTCTCGGCGAGGCGCTTGGTGGCGCCCATGATGCTCGCCGGGTTGACCGCCTTGTCGGTCGAGATCATCACGACGAGCGTGGTTCCAAACGCCCGCGCCGCCTCGGCGACATTGCGGCTGCCGACAACGTTGGTCAGCACCCCTTCGATCGGGTTGGCCTCGACCATTGGCAGGTGCTTCAGCGCCGCCGCATGGAAAATTATCTCGGGTTTTTCGGCCGCGACGACTTCGCCGATCTGTGCGCGGTCGCGCACGTCGCGCAACAGCGGGACCGGTTGCAGGCCCGGGAACCGTTCGCGCAATTCCGTCTCGATGCCGTAAAGGGCGAATTCGCCGTTGTCGAGCAAGATGAGCCGGCCGGGAGCAAGCGCCGCGATCTGTCGGGCGAGCTCCGCGCCGATTGTTCCCCCCGCGCCGGTGACGAGGATGCGGCGGCCGCGGATCAGCAGCGCCATGCCGTCGCGGTCGAGAACGGCCTGCGGGCGGCCGAGCAGATCCTCCAGCGCGATCGGTTCGAGGGCGCGTTCGGGATTGTCGAGATTGCGTTCGAAATCGGTTAGCCGCGGCAACCGCGCGAGGGGGATCGCCAGCGCATCGGCCCGGTCGAGCAGTCGACGGATCTGATCGCCGGCCAGGTTTTGCGCCGTAACGATCAGCTTTTGCGGGCGCTTGCCGCGGCGCTCGAGCTGCTTGACCACGGTATCGAGCGCATCGATCGTGCCGAGAATTGGGACCCGGTAGATTTCCCGACCGACGCGGGAAGGCGTGTCGGCCAGAACCCCGACGACCCGATAGACCGCACGCGGGTCGCGCCGCATCTCGCGAATGAAGGTGTCGGCCCCGTCCTTGGCGCTGATCAACAGGACCGGCACGCTCTGGTGCTTCACGCGCTCGAGGATGTGGTCGAGACCGCGATCCTTGAATAGCCGATAAGCGAGGCGCGGCCCGCCGAGCAGCGCGATCAGCACAAACCAGTCGATCAGCAGAACCGATCGCGGAAACGTCTCGAGCCGCGTGAGCGCGAACATGACCGGCAGGAACACGAGCACGGTCAGGCTGACCGCGCGGGTGATGTTGAAGAGATCGGGAAGCGAAGCGAAGCGCCAAATGCCGCGATAAAGCCCGGTCAGCAAAAACACGCCCGCGGCAATAAGCGTGAAGCCGGCGACATAGATCGCCGTCAGCTTCGGCTCATAGTCGAGGATGCCATTGCCGAGGCGCAAATACAGGGAAACGACGATTGATACCGCCGTAATCGTCACATCGTGCAGGAAGGCGAGAAGAGCGCGCCGATTGTTGGGAAAAATTGCCACCATCCCCCGATAGCTGCCGACCCTATACAGGAATCGCGCGCTGCGGAAAACACTGCCGGGACAGGCGAGCTCCATTGCAGCTGAACTGACCGGGGCTGAACAGCCTGGTTCAAAATGAAGTCGGTCTTCGCGTGGGTATTGTCGCCCCCGCGAAAGCGGGGGTCCAAAGCCTCCCCTGGCTTGAACAGGGGGCAACCGCCGCGGCCTTGCAACCCAGGAGCAAGCGACGTTACGGTTACCCCGTTCAAGCCAGGGTAGCGCCGGACCGGCCAGCTCGGCGCAAATCGGCGGTCCGGCTATGGGCGGTACTCCGAGTCTCAGCGCCCGGAGTGTTGTCGGTGCGGGCAGCTTTCCGCGCTCCTTGCTGATCCCGGGGAACCGATACCTCTATCCGTATCGGCGGCTCCTGAGGACGCTGGCCTGACGGCGGCCCCGCAGCCGAATCGCGAGCATATACGTCCATGGGTCGATTGGTGATGAATTCCTGGGCTGGAATCGCAATCATCATGGCAGTGATGATGTCGAATCCCGTCTGGGCTGCCGATGGGGGCGGCGTCTGCGGAACCATTCGCGTGGCCGAGATACCGGTTGCGATGCTCAGCAACCAGCCGATCGTCAAGGTTTTCGCCAATAGCGCGGCAATCTTTCTTCTCGTCGATACCGGCGCCGAGGCAACCGTGTTGACGCGCGCCGCCGCACTGCGGATCGGCGCGCAGCACGCCCGGGTCGAATTGGGGAGACAGATGCATGGGGTCGCCGGCGACATTCCGGCCGGCGAATTGGAGCTGCGGAACCTGAGCATCGGCGGCGTTGAAATGCCGCGTAGGAGAGTTCGGGTTGGGCCGATCGACATCGTGAACCCCCTGTCCGGGCCGCTGGACGGAGTGCTCGGAGCCGACATCCTGCGCAGCTTCGACATCGATCTCGACCTGCCGGGGCGCCGTATGACCCTCTACCAGGGGCAAAGCTGCGCGGCTGCCTCGCCGGCCTGGACCCAACCCTACGCTCGGATCGCGGCGAGTCGATCTGCGACCAACCGCTTGTTCTTTCCGGTGCAGCTCGATGGCCGCGGGATCAGCGCCCTGTTCGACACCGGCGCGCAATTCTCGGTGCTCTCGACGCCAACCGCACTGGCGCTGGGCGTGAACGAAGCGGTGTTGGCGCGCGACCCGCCAGTGACGGTGCGCGGCGCCGATGGCGAGCAATTGAGCGCACACGCTCATCGCTTTTTCCGGCTGGAGGTCGACGGCGAGGTTATCCGCAATGCGGCAATCGATGTGACCCAAATCAGCCTGGATGAGGCCGGCCTCGTGCTGGGGATTGATTTCCTCGGGTCGCGGCGGGTTTGGATTTCGTATGGATCGCAGCAGCTCTTCCTGATGCGCCGCATGTGAATCTGGAGCCGACCCAATATCGCTCTCGAGCCCGAAATTGACAGCTCACCAGCTCTTGAGGCGGCGCAGCTGTGGCGTTTTCTTGTGCTGGTCGACGTCCATCCGCTGGAGCAGCCGATCGAGTTCTTTAATCGCCTCGAACAGGTACGGACCTTTGTTGAGCATCACGCGTTCGGCTCGCGCGGCCATTGCAGCGTCGCTCATCACAACCGGCCGGTTACCTCCGCAATATAGGCCCTCTCGCCCGACCGGCCTACACGGATTGCGGGCAGCCCGCCGGCGCCGCTCCTTAAAACTCGTATTTGTCGATGATCATCGGTTCGTTGCGGGCGGCGGCGATCCATTCCTGCATCGTCGGGAGCGCCATGATGGTCTCGCAATAGGTTTCTGCGTCGCGCTCGAGCTCGAGCTTGTAGGTCCGGAACCGGGTCACGACCGGGGCGTAGGTCGCATCGGCAATGCTGAAGTGACCGAACAGGAAATCGCCTCCGCCTTCACCAAAGCGTTTACGGCAGTCGCGCCAGATCGACATGACGCGGTTGACTTCCGCCCGAGCTTCCGGCGTGACGCCGCGATTGGGGAAGCTGGAACGCACGTTCATCGGCAGATGCGCGCGCAGCGCCTGAAATCCCGAATGCAATTCGGCGCAGACCGAGCGGGCAACCGCCCGCGCGTCGTGATCCCGCGGCCACAGCTGAAACGTCGGGAACAACTCGGCCAGGTACTCGCAGATCGCCAAACTGTCCCAGACGACAAGCTCGCCATGCCGCAGGGCAGGCACGGTTCCCGACGGCGAATATTTCATGATCGTCGCCTTGCTCGTCGGCTCGTAGAGCGGGATGACTACTTCGTCGAACGCGACGCCCGCCTGCTTGAGAACAAGCCAAGGCTGCAAAGACCAGGACGAGTAATTCTTATTCCCGAGATAGATCGTGAAATCGGCCATGAGCGCCCTGTCGCAGCTGATGGGAGCCCACTCTGACTGGAACCGAGACCGCATGCAATGTGGCGCGGAAGAGGCATCCGACGACACTCGTTTTAGATCAAAGTATTAGTGTCGAAATAAATCCTTTACCCATCATTCCGCCCATCAAGCCGCCGCCGAGCGCCCACTGCCTTGAGCGGCGAGAATCACGAGCGCGGCAATCAGGATGCCGGCGCCTGTCGGGTGCGCGATGCCGGCCTGCTCTCTGCACCAGCGCCGGATGCTCCATTCGAGCCCGATGACGTGCCATAGGCACGATGCCACCAGCGAGCTTTGCCCACCGAGCGCGGAAATCGCCTCGCTGACGCGCTTGCGAGCCCACGTCGGCGGATCGGAGCCGCGGCCGTGTCCGCCCGGCACCCGTGCCATGTCCGCGGCCCGCAGCGGGTCCAGAGCGGCAACCCGGAACGCCTGCCGGAACTGATCGGCGGCGAGCGCAGCCTCTTTCGTAATGACGCCGCGCTGCAGCATAGCCTCGATCGCGTCAACGGCCCGGTAGGGCTGCGCGGGCGCGCCGTCGCTGTCCTTGACCGTCTCGGCGACCAACTCGACGCGCCCATGCCGAACGCGCGCCGGCAAAGGTCCTAGACACGTTTCCGAGGATGTAGCTGAATTACCTATTTTGGGGTGTATAATATGGGACGGCCCCTCGGCGCAAGGCTCCTCCCGGCCGGCACGGCGGCGCTTCGGCGGCTTCGGCATCTGAGATCAGGGCAATTCTTTGCTATCTCTGAACACTGCAACGGTAACAGGTAATCGTGTTTGTGCGAGCGCCGGTCTCTACCTCTTTTTTGGCCCCGGCCGTATTCATAACAGTTCCTACCGCGAGTATGGCGCCGACCAGAAATAGCGCCATGCTCCACAACCCATAGCTGCGTGCTCTGTTGAAACCTAGCGTCGCGTCGTTCTGATATTTCTCTGCCCTGGCGGACAGGGTTTCGGCCGAGTCCGGTGTGCCAACCCCGAGAAGCCGAGCATATCGCTCCTCGCCGAGTGCTTGGGTTCCAATCGCATGCCGCCGATTTCGGCGAGCCGATACGAAGTGCTTCTGCGCCTCATATCCTTGATAGCCGCCCCACAGTGCTAATCCGAGCCCGGCAATCCACAGAAGAAAGCTGACAAGAAGGAATACACTTCTGACATCGAGCCTGGCCAGTGTCGAGCCCAGAAAAGAGACGAACACAGTAGATGAACCGCCGTTTAATAGCGCTGCCGCTTGAAAGAACGCAAGCTCGTATTGAGCTGAAACTTTTTCAAGTTCTACCTCGTGTGTGCGGTCAGCATTGTATCTGGTTATTATGTACTGTCGGTCTGCCTCCGTCTCATCGTTCGGCATCAATATTCTCCGTACACTTTGCTGTTAAACAGCATTATTGAGCTCATCTGTCGATGATTTACCGCGGTTCGGGCTCGCCAAAGCCGATGGCCTCCGACTTGATCCCCCCAGCAACGGCCGAGTTCGACCCCAAAGCGGGACCCGATTAGGTTCCTCCCGACCCTGCGCCGTGCCGTAGCCGCCGTTGCGCGCGCAATAAACCTTGGATGCGTCGATCGAGCCCCAAGCATGCGAGATGATTGACCCCGATAGCGATGCCTGCGACGGAGATAAAGGCGACCTCGCAGCAGGCCGCATCCCGGTATTCAACGTAGACGCCGGGATCCAAGCCGATCAGATTCGGATCTTCCTGTAAGAAAGTTCCATGAAATCTGTGGAATGTACGTTTCGCGAAAAATTACGATAGACTATATTGTATTCGTCAGAGAGGCCGGAGCGGATCGCGCGCTGCTCGATGTTCATCCCCGTGAAGCCATACTGTTTCAGCTTCTTGAGCTCTGAGGGCGAGTAGCCGCTGGAGATCTGAGTTTCGGTCTCTAGGAGTTCCGCGGGGGTTGGCGCGCCAGGGATCAAGTCAAGCCCCTTGAACTCCAACGCGCGCGCCTGCTTTACCTTTTCCAGCATAACTGAATCCATTACTCGCTTGCATGCGGTCCTTACGTCGGCACGCATCATCTCCACGAAAGCGTCAAAACTGAGCCGCACCTCAAACAGGGTCCGCGCCAAAGATTGAGCCTCGTGGCAGAGACCGCTCTTCTGAAGGATGAGAACACCATGTAGGCCATCGATTGATTTCCCGAGGAATGCTAGCAGAATGCGATCTGGGACTAACGGTGTCCGCATTTCCCGAAGGCGCTTGGCCGCGGCTTCAGCCAAACGGAGGACCCGGCGTAACTGCGGAGTGTATTGTTGACGACTTGAGCTGGATCCGTAGACCGGCACGAACGAACCTCCGTGACTAAACGTCCAGTAGCAGGGACGGGTCCGGGCAGGCAAGGCAGTGCCCTTGGGGATTTGGGGAGTTCTAGGCTCAGGCTAACGGGCTTTGCGGCGAGGATGGCGACATAGATCGATCAGCAGCACCTTTGTCAGCGGCTGAGGGTGTAGACACCATCCCCTCGCTAGCTGTCCGCCCACCGCTTCGTCCCGGCCACCACCATATCAATCTCGCGGCTGCCGCATTTGGAGCAGACCAACCTCGCGCACCAATCCGGTAGCGTCATCTCAGCACCGTAGCGCTGCGCTTGTTCAGCAGGATCCGGCTCGACTTCGTGGTGGCAGTCTCGGCACCATACGATCAACCGGACGCCAGCCCGCGCCGAGCTGCCTAATGTTGCTGGCAGACCCGGTTCGGATTTCACCCGCGGCGCCTTTTCGCGCTCGCTCGCGGCGGCGCGTAGATCTTCAATGGTGGCAACGGCTCCCGCGCTGGCTCCGGCCGGATCTTTCCGAGTATCGCCTTCAGCATCTGAATGCGAGGCGACAGCGGATAGCGATCGGCGTCAATTGTGTTAGTCAGAAGCCGCGTGAGCGCGTCGGTTTCTTCGTCGGTTAGGTCAAGGATCATGCCCCATCAGATGGTGCGATTAACCAATGGTCGCGAGTCTGCGCCGGAAACGGGCGGCCCTGTTTGGCAGGGGCGCTGGGCGGTTTACGTCCCGCTCACCCGAGGCGGAAAAATCGTGATCCCGCAACTCGAAGACCAATGACGGACGGCCCCGCCGCTCACCGCAAGCCGTGCCGTGCCCGAAAACATTTCCGAGACGTGCCTGCCGGCTTGGCGCTTAATGAGTTATGGGATTGCGATTTCGAAGGCGGCTGACACTCTTTCCGGGCTTCAGCGTAAATCTCGGCAAATCCGGGGTGACCAGCGTTTCGGTCGGCCGCCGCGGCGCGCACTACACGGTAGGCCGGCGCGGTCCTCGAGCGACGATCGGTTTGCCGGGAACAGGCCTGTCGTACACGATGACGCCGCACCATCGCCGGCGTCGGCCGGCCGCACGGCACGGCTCGATACTTGGCGGGCTTGCCGGCCTGTTCCTGCTCTACCTGCTATTCCGGGTGCTCGCCGGGGTTTAGGTCGCGGCAAAATGATATCGATGCCGGCAGATCGGAAATCAACATTCACCGATTGGTCCGAAATCGGGATGCGCTTCATGCCAAGCCGGAGCCTTGCGACTGAGGACAAGCCCCTGCTTAGGGTCCATTCACAACGGGGTCGGGGCTTGCTTGCGCAACTACCGCGACAAGGGGATCGTGCGGGCGCTAGACGGGCCGGGGGGCGGCGCGTCTTGTCGGAGATCGTGCGCTAACAGCCATCGGTTCTTTAATTTAACGATCGTCAAATCGGGGGTGACGCTACCGCGCGGCGCTTGATCAACTCCGCTTCCGCCACATGTGAGAACGTAGCAGGAACTAGCAAAAAGCATTTACAGGAAAATTCGTCATTGTCAGGGGATGTGGCCCCAATTATTTTAATTTTTGGTGGATATAGGATGCAGGTAAGACGAGTTGGGAAAGGGCAGACAGCCATGAGCGAAAGCAAGGTGGCGCGAACCGTCGCGGCTGGCACGCCTTCAGAAGAGCACGAAGACTGGCATCGATACGAGACTGCGCTTATGCGCTTTCAGGCACATCTTACACGTGCCGAGGATGGCACATTCCGGTTGGACGCTAAAGACGGTGAGAGCATTGGCGTCAATGACCCCGTCCTTTTCGAGGAGATGAAACGTTCACTCGATGAAACTAATAGGATGATTAAACAGGGTGAAATTGATCCTAAACAAGTAGAGTGGGTAAATTACAAATAATACTGCGATTTGCGCAGAAACGTCGGGCGGGGATGAATGGCGACTATGCATTTGACGCCGTTGGGCGTTGCCATTGACCTGAGTCACTCCGAAGTAACTCAAATTATTTCTTTTATGAACTCCGGAGCGAGCGGCGCAGGAGCGCTCACAGCGCTGCTCACCCAACTCGTTCACATGGGAATCACTGGCACAACCGGAGCTTCGGCTACGGCTACAGCTATCTCGGGTGCCGCAACTGTCATACTAAACAGGGGTGCCGCTTACTTGAACAAGTGCAACTCCCATCGGACCGGGATTCATCTTTTTGGGTACTGGTTCGGTCGGTTTTGGTGCAGACCTCAGTGAGATCCACACTCACTACACCTCGCGTCCCCCTTTTCCGGCCCGGCTCGCCAAGAAACCCTGTTTTCCGGCCAGCGAGATCTCGCCCGCCGGGGGCGAGAGCGCGACGGCGGCCCGCGGATCATCAGCCGAAATCCGTCAGTCTCGGCAGATGATACCGAGCCCGGCAAGGTCAGAGATCACGTCGCTAAATTGTTGCCCTAAAGGGTCGCCATCGTACCCTGGGAAAATGAGCATCTTCAGGTTCACCGTCGCAAACCTCGCGATGATAACCCCCATGATTTCACCGTTGGTCGCGTCGACATCGTAGAGCGATACGCCGGCCGGGGTATCACTGAGCTGCGACCAAGGGCCGACGCCAGCATCCCTCGTGAATGTGAAGGTCACGCCCGTCGACGTAGTGGTCGCCGCCTGGCTCAGCACCCCGGCACTGGAACCGCCGTAAGTGAATGTCGTGCCGTCCGGGATGCCGGTCCCGGTGACCGTGTAAATATCGCCGACCACCAGGTTGGTCGTGGCGGCGAGCACGTCCATTACCGTGTTGCTGTGGAGATGAGCCGTCGTCGTCAAGCTGACGGCCGGCTCGACCTTTGCAACCTGACCCGCGCTGAGCTTCTTCCCGAGCGAGACGAGGTAGTTCTCGCGGGACACCGCATCCAGCTCGGCGAGCACAAAGCTTTGCGGCGGTGCGGCTTGGGTCAGTGTGGGCATTCCAGGTTTACTCCTACTTATGCCGCGTCATTCGTGTTGGTGCGCGACTCTGCTGCGCGCTCGGCGCGACCCTGGGCGCGACCCTCGGAACGTGATCAGCGGGGCGAGACGGCGATTGTGGATGGGTCCACCGGCCGGCTGCTGCTTGAGGATGTCCTCCGCGCCTTCGAGGGCGATCCTTTGGCTGATTGTCGACTGTGCCATCTTCTATCTGATCACTCCGGCGCCGCGCTGCGACTACCCGCTGCTGACAGGTTGGTGTGGAACACAATGCGCGGCGCCAGAGTGAACCTTGCATTTTTCACCCCGGCCGCGGTGCCAGCTAAGAGCCTGAGACATGACCGCTGCGACCAGGTTTCACGTTGCACAATGAAACGCGGCCGTGTTGGCCGGGGTGAACTGTATTTCATCGCAATCCCAAGACTGCGACCGGACCGGCATCGGCGCGGCGCAGTATCGTGCGACCTTCGGCCGCGGCCAGCTCAATAAGCCGTTCCTCAGCACGCTCGCACGCCAATATTTGGGAATTCAGTGCGGCCTCGCGCGCTGCCCGGTCCTCCGGACTGAGCGCATTCGGGTCATCTGATAGTTCCGCAATCTCCTGGTCGAGCTTTTCGACAATGGCGGCTCCGAACAGGAAAGCCAATATCGCTTTCACGTCAACCGCCGGCTGCGTGCTGAAGCCGACAAGCGGATGAGCGCCCTCTGCGGTGGGAACGTGTCCGTGAATTTTGCCCCTGACTTCGATCTCCGGCCAGCGCAGCGGCAAGCCGGCCTCGATCACCGGCATGACATCGATCGCGCCGCGCTCTGCCAGTGCCGCAATCTCGGCTCGCACCTTCTCGCGCGCAATGTGCGAAGGGAGGCAGGCACTGCGCACCTCGTGCAGGTCGGCCTTATGGTTCGCGATTGTATTGCGTAGTGCATCCACTGCGGCCGCAATATCACCCTTGACCTTCGGCGGCTCGACTGGCTCGTGCGCCTCGATTGAGCCCGGCCGCAGCGCGGCGACATAGTCCTCGATCCTGCGCAACCCGCCCCAGCGGCGCTGTCGCAATGCACCAATGCGCTCGTTGCAGTCCGCGATTACGCCCTCCGCCTCTGCGAGCTGTGCGCGCGCCTGGGTCGCTGCAGGGTGCGATGCGAGCTGATCGGGCGGAATTATTTCGGTGCCGTATGAACTGGCAATCCGCGCATCGGTCAACATCTGGTGCCGCAATAGCGCTTGGCGCCTCTGTTCCTGAGCTGCCCGCCGAGCTTCTGTCAGCGCGGAAATCGCAGCGGCAACGTCCTGATCGGCGGCGCGAAGGCGTCTCAATTTTTCCGCGCTGGTCGCAGGTAGATGGCCTATCGGATCATAGGCGGCGAAGCGCCGCGGCCCGCCCAAATAAGCCGAGCCGGCTCGCGACGCGATCGCTTCGGACGCGGCTGCATCAGCCGGCGGCGGACCGTCGCCGCGCGCGGAGAATCCGAGCTGGTCGGCGCCTTGGCGCACGCGGGAGGCATCGAGGCGGGTCGGGGTGAAACGCGTGTTCATGCAGGCAGCGATAAGTCAGCTCGTTGCGACATTGGAACCCCCGGATGTCGCAAAATTCGCTCGAGCTGGCGTCGCCCGATGTCGCGATCGACCAATGAAAATACGTGCCAGAAGCGCCAAGCGGCCGTGCCAGGATCGTGCGGACACCGCTCCTGCAGCGCGGTCCGCCGCCATTGACCGCTGCGATACCGCGCCAATGCCCGACTGAGCGGGCCAGCCGAGAGGCCGCTCTCGCGCAGCATCCTGTCGCGTTCCGCAAGGCGGGTTGAGTAGTCGGCGCCGCAGCCCAACGCACGCAACAACTCGACGGCCGCACGCCGCACCGCCGGGTCAGCATGCGCGGCGAGAACAGCCAGGTCGACCGCTGCCAATCAGCCTCTTCCCAAGCGTTTAAGCTCTGCGTGTAAATGTTCGCAGTAGGTAACTTCATCCCGATGCCGAAGTTCATCAATGGAAATGCCGCCCCGGAAAGCCCGCACCCACTCTACAAACGCAACCGCATCGAGTTGATAACTTTTGCCGCTTGCTCCCTGCTGAAATACAGGCGCGCCCTTTCGGATCCAGCTATCGACTGTCTTTAGCGAGACCTGGCAGCACTCTGCCATTTCACTTTTGCTAAACACGAGAATTGGTCGGCTCTCGTCTTCCCACCATCGGTGAGCCCCAGGCGCCCCAAACTCCACGCCGGAAGGGCCAATTTCCTTCTGATCGGGTCCGATGCTCCCCATATCAACAACTCCACCCTGTGAAAACAAGCTCGTAGCTACACGCAAATCGCGCTCCGCCAATCCCATGTTTGTCTTTGGTTGTGCCAAGGACCCGCTGTGACGCTTTTCGCGTGACAGTCTGAGCGACCATCCCTTGCGGGGAGAGCGCCGACGCGAGGAGAGCGCAGAACCGCGAAATGCTTTTGCGCGAGCGCCGCGCCTCACGCGCGCGCGTACGCGCATGGGGGTATGGGGGTTGTAAGCGCGCATCCGAGCGCAAAGCGAGCGCACGAACCGCGCGCACAATGAAATCAATGTGTTACGCATGACCGAGCGCACCGAGCGCAGAGCCGTTGACGGGCAGGATGCAGTCATGCTCGTGCCGGCCGACGCCCTTGTATTTGCCGACCATCAGCTCTCTTTGGCGAAGAGCGTCTGCATTGCCCGGTTGAAGTCCGCTTGCGTGTAACCGTCCCGATCCGGCTGCGTCGCAAACAGTTTGGGCGCGAAATTGGAGGCTCGCGAGCTCTCGGAAACCTGCCTGCCTTGGGCAACTACCCGCTGCAGCAAATCGAGGAGAACTCGCTCGCAGTTTCGACGCTCTATGGAGCCGATGATGCCGGTTTGCTGGGTCGGCACGAACACGCCATTGCGCCAGCGCAGCTCGATCGTTTCGTCGCGCCGTGCCGCATTGGATTTCTTGCGCGTCAGCAGGCGAATATCAGGGTCAACCAAATCGCCCACTTCCTGCTTGGGCGTGCACAAGTACAGTTGGCTGCGAAATGTGCCGATCCATGCCGTTGATCCGCTCTCGCCGCTGCCGCTGTTCATGCCCGCGCGGCTCGGATGCGCCAGTGCAATAACTGCGCCCTCGATATGGCGCCCCAGCGCGCCTAAAGTCTGCTGTGCGAACGCGCGGGCCTGGGAACGGTCATTCTCATTGCCGCCGAACACATCAGCCAGCGTGTCGACAATGACGAGCTTGGCCTCGTGATCCTTTGCCGCGGCGCAAATCTCATCGTAAAACGCAGTGCGACGCGGCCTGCCCTCGAAGGTCATCAGCGCATTGTCGTAGCCCAATCTTGGCAACCATTTCAGTGCAGTCAAATCGGCGAAGCTGCAGCCGAAGTGCTCGTTGATTTCGGACTGCCGGCGATGCATCTCGTCTTGATCGTCCTCACAGAAGACGAGCAGAGAATTGCAGTCGCGCACGGACAATCCAAGCCATTGGCCGCCAATCGCGCAAGCCGTGGCGAGCATCTGCGCCAAGCGTGTTTTGCCTTCGCCGCCGGCACCGTAGAGGGCTGTGACACGCGACATCGGCACCCAATCCCGAACCAGCCATTGCCGTTCCGGCACCGAACGCCCTTGCAGTGTGCTCGGATCGACAATCGCCAGAGCTTCGCGAGTTTCTGGCTCGCGATCGCGGCCATTGGAAAGCGGCGGCTCGATTTCATCCCAAACTTCGTCGCTCATGCGCGCACCACTGCCGCGGACCGCAGAGGGAATGGCATTGTCAGCAGCCGGTCGATTTCGGCCTTGTGGTGCTCGTCTTCGGCTTGGGGAACGGTAATCGATCGGAGGATGCGCCCGGCTTCATGCGGATCGCGGGTCAACAGCACGATCCCTCGGCAACCTGAGCGGAGCCATGCCAGCACGTCGCGGTGCACTGGCACCGGATTGGCAAAGAGCCCGAGCTGCGGCTCGATCGCGCCGAGTACGCTCGCGGCGCCGACGCGCAACGCCCATCGGTTTGGAGCCTTTAAGCCCACTGCGACCAGGTCGACGATGGCGCCCGTCGAGATGGCTTCCCGCGGATCCTCGGCCTCGACTAGGTCCGGCCGCTCCGGATCGATTGCCATTGCAGGGAAGATATGCGCGCGGCCGCCCGAGGCGTCGGGTTGATAGCGCCGTTCGCCTTGGCGCCGGATTTTCGAGGGTGCCGGGCAGACCGCGGCGATTGTCTCGATCGGGATGCGGGCCGCGAGCAGATCGCCCGCATCCTCGAGCGTCATCGCGCGCATTGCGCTGAGGTATTCATCCCGGAGCGCCCGCGTTCTCACGGCGGGACCCTCCGGCGCCGGTATCTCTCAACGGCGCGAGCAATTACCCGCGTGATCACCTCGCCGAGAGGCTGCCAAGCCCAGTCAGGATCTTGATTTACTGGCGGTTGAGGGATAGATGATGACCCGTCGCTGTGAAACTCGACAAGCCCATCGGACCCGGCCCTCGATACCTTGGCGGCCGGGTCTTTGTTTGCGGGCACCGATCATACCGCCGGAAGGCTGGAGAGATATTCCTGCGGCGGCGTTACGATGATGGTTGCCTTGCCGGATTTCCTCGCCTCGATTTTTTTTGCCTTGATCAGGTCATAGGTGTGTGACCTGCCGACGCCGACCTCTCCGCACCATTCGCTGATGCGCCAGCCAGCCTTCGAAGCGCTGGGTGTTTTTTGAGGTGTTCTGCTGTGACTGTGCATTGCCGCTCGCCTTCGCCATGGGTTGAGACGAGCCGTATTAATCTGCACGCTGAGAGGTTTTGCTTCTCCGACTTTCCGACTTTTGGATCCGACTTTCCGACTTTCTAAAAGTCGGAGTCGGAGGGCCACCAATCGGCGACGCGCTTCTCGTAAGTATCGATTGTGAAGCCTCGCTTACCATCCCGCTCCGGCAAGTGGCGCATCACAAGGCGGAATTCTTCACCCTCGCTCATTCCGCGCGGCATTTTCCCCTGCTTGATGAGATCAAGCTTGGTCCGGAGCATTACCTTGTAGGCCGGCTCTTTGGAACGCGGCGACCCTTCTGAAACCACTTCCGTGCCAGCAGGACTTTCGGTGCCGACCGTCGTCTGCGCAGTGGGCGTCTGGTCTGGTATCGCCCTCGCTGCGATTTGAGCCTTCCTCTCGACCTCTTCGATTGCGAGATCGTAAGCCGCGCGATCGGCCGGCGACTGCCAGGACCTATAAAAGCACTCGCGCGCAAAGGCTCGCTCCTCCTCGAGATTACGCCACGTTTTGGGGAGATGTTCGCGCAGTCGGTGCCATAGCTTGGCTCTCGCAAGCTCCCGGCCCGCATCGTCCGAAGCCAATTCCCGCGCCTCCGCTGGCGCCCGCACGCAAGGGAAGCGGGGAAGGCCGGTGCGGAGCCGGCTTTGTCAGGCTGCAGACCCTATCCGCCGCGGGTGCAGTCTATCCGGCTTGGGGTGCGCGCCGCAAAGGCACGACGCGATCGTCGTCAGCCGGCGCCGTACAGAACCGGGCCCAGGCCTCGGCGAGCTCGCGGCGCTTCTCGAAAAGGTCGCCGCGGCGATAGGCAGCCTCAACTTTGCTGGAAACGGTGTGCGCGAGCGCCATCTCCGCGACTTCGGCCGGGACCATCGTTCGCTCGGCCGCCCAATCCCGGAACGTCGACCGAAATCCATGTATGGTCAGATCGCCGCGGCCCATTCGGCGCAGCAGCATCAGCATTGCCATGTTGCTGATCGGGCGGCCGGTGCGATCGCCAGCGAACACGAAGTCGTTTTGCCAAATCGCTCCCATTCCCTCGAGGACCGCGAGCGCCGGCTCGGATAATGGTGCCCGATGCTCCCTGTCCGATTTCATTCGCTCGGCTGGCACGATCCACAGCCCGTCTTCAAGAGATATCTCTTGCCAGCGCGCGCCGATCGCCTCCCCGGTGCGCGCGGCCGTCAGGATAGCGAATTCGAGCGCCCGAGCTGCGACGCCGGTTTGCTGCCGCAGCTCCACCATAAACGCGGAGATCTCCCGGTATGGCAGCGCGGCGAGATGCTGGACGGCCCTCACCTTCGATTTTTTCGGTAGGAGCTTGTCGAGATGGCCGCGCCACCTTGCCGGGTTCTCGCCCGTTCGATGACCGAGAGCTTGCGCCCAATCGAGGATACTCTCTATCCGGCCGCGGACCCGGGTTGCTGTCTCCGGCTTTGTCGACCAGATCGGCGCGAGAGCCCTAGTGACGAGAGCGGTATCGATCGCCTGAACCGGAAGCGTGCCGAACACCGGATGAACATAGGCGGTTAGCGTGCCTTCCCAGGCCGCCTGGCTCTTCGGCGAGCGCCACCCGGATCGGTGCGCGGCGACGTACGCGCGCGCGCATGCCTCGAAGGTGATCGCCTTCGTCTCCGAAACCGCCGCGGCGGCCCGCTGGGCATCGCGCCGGCCGATGGGGTCCACGCCCTCCACTACGAGCCTTCGCTGATCGGCCGCCTTCCGGCGCGCCTCAGCGAGCGAATAAATGGAAACGGCACCGAGCCCCATGTCCCGGCGCGTGCCGCGGAGCTGGAACCGATAGATCCAGGTCTTCGCGCCGGATCGGGCAACTTGCAGGTAGAGCCCGCCGCCATCTGCATAAAGCCCCGGCTTCTTTATCGTCTCGACCTGGCGCGCCGTAAGTCCCGCCGCTTTCTTTGGCATGTGTCCGTCGAACCAAAATTGCCCATCAACGTACCCATCATCACGCACTGGATTGCGGCGGTCAATGGCGAATGACGACGAACTATCTTTGGATCAAATCATCAGCGTTCCTGCGGAGTTTTCGGATTATGGCGGACTATAGCGAACAGGCAGAAACCGGAAGAGGCAGGAGTCGAACCTACCGAGGACGCCTGGCGCCCTCCAACGGGTTTGAAGCCCGCGCAAGTCACCGGACCCGATGCTCTTCCAGGATCGATATTGCAGGTTCGTTGCGCGGGGTCAAAGGTCGAAGCGTCTGCCGCTCGTCGTCAGGCGAAAACCTCGCCGCCGCGCAGCACGATGCGCGCGTCTCCGGTCCGCCGGGTCACCCCCATCTTGTCGAGGTATTCGAGGATCTGGATCGTCACATTGCGGCCGAGGCCGCAGCGGTTCTTGAAGGTCGCCGCCGTGAATGTGCCCTCGGGCGAGCTGTCGGCGAGCTCGCGCGCGATCTCCGCGAGGCGCGCGAGGGTCTCGGGCAGAAGGAAGCGATTATCGGCAACTCGGGCGACCCGGCCCAGCCGCTCGGCGCGGCTGAGGAAGCGCTCCACGGCCGTGGGATCGAGCTCCAGCGCGGCGGCCAGCTCGCGAACGCGCGGCGCACAAAGCTCCAACTCGGCGAGCAGCGGGTGAAGACGCTCCCAGAGCCGCTCATCCGACCGGGTCAGCCGCGGCTGGTGCTCGGGCAGGCGCCACAGCGGCCCCTGCCGCACGACGCGCCCGGCGCCGGCGAGTTCGGTGAGCGCCGCGTCGAGCGCCGCCTCGGGAGCCGTCCCGCGCAAGTGCATAATCAAAGCCGGCCGGCCGGGCCCGAGCGCGTCGGGCTGTGCCCGATGCCAGGCGCCGAGCGTATCGACGATCTTGTCGCCCAGTTCGCCCAAGCGCTCCAAGGTCACCGCGACCGGAGCGCGCGCCGGTCCGACGCGCAGAAATTCGCCCGCTTCGATCAGCCGGTCGAGTTCACTCGGCGCCAGGTTGCGCGCCAAGGCGAAGCGCGCCAGATCGGCGACGCCTTCAACCGCGAGCAGGCGGGCCAGCGCTTGCGCCGGGTCTGTCGCGGCGAGCGCCTCGAGCACCGCGAGCCGCGCCGGTTGCCGGCGCCCGCGACGCGGCGCAAACGGATCGACGACGCGTCCGCCCGCCAGGGTGCGCCGCGCGGCGTGGTCGCGCAGCACCGCCCGGTCGCCACACAGCGCCCCGACCGGGTGCTCCAGGTCCAGCTGTACGAAGCCGCTCTCGCCCGGAGCAATCTCCCGCGGCCCGAGCACTGCGGCGCGGGCGACGGTGTCTGTCGTGCTGAGGTGGAGATGGACCGGCAGCCCGTCGCGCAGCGGCGTTTCGGCATAACGCGAGACCCGCAATGAGATGTCCAGCCGAGCCGTCGGCGCATGCCGTTCCGCGGCGAGAATCCAGTCGCCGCGGCGCGGCTCGCCGCCCTCCGGAAAGGAACCGGCAAGGTTGATCGCGCAGCGCTCGCCGCCGGCGGCGGTTTCGATGGGACGGTTGTGTCCGTGCAATCCACGAACCCGCACGGGTGTGCCCTGCGGGCTGAGCAATAGCCGATCGCCCGGCGTCACCGTACCCGCCGTTATCGTGCCGGTGACGACGAGCCCGATCCCGGGCAGCGTGAAGGCCCGGTCGATCGGCATCCGGAACAGACCCGACGCGGAAGCCGTAGCGCGGCTGCGGGCAACGGCATGCGCCATTTTTTGCAGATGCTCGGCGAGAGCGGCAATCCCCTCGCCGGTCCGGCTCGACACCGGGAAAATCGCCGGCTGCTCAAAGCCCGCTGCGGCGAGCAGCGCGCCCGTCTCCGCCGCCACGGCATCGGTCCGGCCGCGCTCGACCCGGTCGATCTTAGTGACGACCACGGTGATCTCGTGGATCCCGATCAGCTCCAAGATATCGAGATGCTCGAGGGTCTGCGGGCGCGGCCCGTCATCGGCGGCGACGACTAGCAATACCCGGTCGATCGACAGCACGCCGGCCAGCATGTTGGCCAGGAACCGCTCATGGCCGGGGACGTCGACAAAGCCGAGCTCGGCGCCGTCGGGCAACGTGGTATAGGCGAAGCCGAGATCGATCGTCAGGCCACGCCGCTTCTCCTCGGGCAAGCGGTCGGCATCGACCCCGGTCAGCGCGCGGATCAGCGCGGTCTTGCCATGATCTATGTGACCGGCCGTCGCCAGGATCATCGGTGTGGCCTGACCGGGCCCGTATCGCGGCGTTCATCGTCATTCCCGCGAAAGCGGGAACCCAGGGGCTCCCAGAGCTCGTTCGCTGCCCCTGGGCCCCCGCTTTCGCGGGGGCGATGGAACTGAGCGGAAACGGCGTCGAGCTGCGCGGTGAACGCCGCCTCGTCTTCGAGAGAGCGCAGGTCCAGAATGACGCAACCGGCCTCGATCCGGCCGATGATCGGGATGGGCAGCGCCCGCAAGTCGTGCGCTAGAGCCTCGGCCGCCCTGCCGGAACCAGCTGGCAGAGGCCGCAAGGCAAGCGCCGCGCTCGGCAGCAGCGAAATCGGGAGCGCACCGCTGCCGATCTGGCTTTTGGTTTCGATCTGAGCCACCTCGGCAACATCGCGGAAGGCGCGCTTGGTGGCGGGAAGCAGTCTCTCTCCGAGCGCGCGGATCTGCTCCATCGGCCGGGCAAGCAGGCGCAGCGCCGGCAGGCGCTCGGCGAGCCGATCGGGATCGGCGTAGAGCCGCAGCACGGCCTCGAGCGCCGCCAGCCGGATCTTGTCGAGGCGCAGCGCTCGTTTCAGCGGGTTGCGCGCGAGGCTGCGGATCAGCTCGGCGCGGCCGACGACGAGCCCCGCTTGCGGGCCGCCCAGCAGCTTGTCGCCGCTGAACGTGACGAGGTCAGCGCCGCGCGCCAGCGCCTCCGCGACGGTCGGTTCGTGCGGCAGTCCCCAGCGCTCGAAGGCGACGAGCGAGCCGCTGCCGAGATCCTCGACAAACGGGATCGCGTGATCGCGGGCGAGAGCGGCGAGCTTCGCCGTCGGCACCGCCGCGGTAAAGCCGTGGATGGCGTAATTGCTGGTGTGCACCTTGAGAACGAGGCCGGTCTGCGGTCCAATGGCCGCGGCGTAATCGGAGAGATGCGTCCGGTTGGTCGTGCCGACCTCGCGCAGGCGCGTACCGGCCCGCGCCATGATGTCGGGCAGGCGAAACGAGCCGCCAATCTCGATCAGCTCGCCGCGCGACACGATCGTCTCGCGGCCTTCGGCCAGCGTGTTCAACGCCAGCACCAATGCCCCGGCATTGTTGTTGACCGTCAGCGCGGCCTCCGCTCCGGTCAGACGCGTCAGCCAGCCCGCAACATGGTTGTCGCGCTCGCCCCGCTTGCCGGTCTCGATGTCGTATTCGAGCGTCGTCGGATCGCGCATCGCCTCGACCGCGGCGGCGATCGCCTCCTCCGGCAAGGGTGCGCGGCCGAGATTGGTGTGGAGGACGGTACCGGTCAGATTGAACACGCGGCGCTGCGAAGGCTGCATGTCGCGCGCGAGCGACGCAGCGCTCTCATCGAGAATGGCCTCTATGGAGGCGGGGGCATCACACCGCCGTCTCGCGGCCAGCGCCGTCCTGACCGCTTCGACGACGAGCGGCCGCCCGTATCGCGCGATCATCGCGAGGGCCTCCTCGGATCGCAGGACCCGATCGACTCCGGGCAGCGCCAAGCTGCCGCTGCGCTCCTCCGCGCTCATTTCGCCGCAACCAATTCGGGGACCGGCTGCGCAGCGCCTTCCTCGAAACGGACGCGCGGCTCGCTTCCGCTCGGGCCAGAGACGCGGCCGATCAATCCCGCTCGATATCCGCACTCGCGCAATTTGGCGAAGCACGCTGCCGCGAGATCGGCCGGGACGCCGGCCAGCAGCCCGCCGGCGGTCTGCGGGTCTATCAGCAGCGGGGCTATCCGATGGGGCTGAGCCGCCGCCTCGAGCGCCGGCAGTGCCCCGATGTTGTCGGCGTGCAGCGAACTGGTGACCCCGCTGCCGAGCAGCGGCAGCGCGCCTTCGAGCGCCGGGATTGCCTCCGGATCGAGAACGGCGTCCATTCCCGAGGCGCGCAGCATTTCGAGAAGGTGGCCGAGGAGCCCGAAGCCGGTCACGTCGGTGCAGGCGCTGGCCCTATACTCCATGAGGCAAGCGGCGGCGGAAGCCGCCGGCTGCACCATTGTCGCGATCGCGGCCTCGACCAGACGCGACGCGACTAGCCCGCGCGCCGCCGCGGCCAGGATCACGCCGGTGCCGAGCGGCTTGGTCAAGACCAGCCGGTCGCCAGCCCGCAGCCCGGCCTTGCGCAGCAGCTTTCCCGGCCGCGGCCGGCCGGTCACGGCAAATCCGAGCGCAAGCTCGGCGCCCTCGGCGCTGTGCCCGCCGATCAGCACGGCGCCCGCCGGCTCCAGCACGTCGAGACCCCCGCGCAGCATGTGAAAGAGGTCGTGCTCGACGATCGGCGGCCGCGCCGGCGGCAGTGTCGCGATCGCCAATGCGCTCTCCGGGCTCCCGCCCATCGCGTAGATGTCGCCGAGCGCATGAGTGGCGGCAATCCGGCCGAACAGATAGGGATCGTCGACCATTGCGCGGAAGAAATCGACGGTCTGCAGCAGCGGCGGCGCACCGGGGAACGAGATCAGCGCCGCATCGTCCGGGCTGTCGAGGCCGATCATCACGGCGCCGCTCGTGGCCGGATTGAGCCGCGACATGACCCGGCCGAGCACCGCCGCCGGGACCTTCGCGGCGCAACCGCCGCAGCGCATCGGGTCTTCCCCCGGCTCGGGCTGCATCTCCGGCAACTCGCGATAGCGCCGCATCCAACGGCGGTCGATCCAATCCTTCAATTGCCACAACCGCGGGCCATAGGCGACAAACGGTCCGCGTGAGGCTACGGCCTGCTCGTCTCCGGTGCCGATCAGCGCCAGCGCACGCTTTTGCGGCACCGCCCGCCGCAGCCGCCGCCCGGCGAGGGCGCAGCGCAGATTGGCGGCGAGCGGCGGACCCTGCCGGACGGCGTAAACTCCCGCCTTCTCGCGCGGATGGGCGAGCATCGTCGCGACATCGCCGGCCGCGAAGATCCTCGGGTCTCCGGGCGCACGCAGCCTGTCGTCGACCGCGATGAAGCCTTCCGGCGTCAATGGCAGGCCGGTGTCGGCCAGCCAGGCAGCGGCCCCGGCCTGCGTCACCCACAGCACCTCGTCGAATTCGACCTGCCTGCCATCGCCGCAGAAGAGGACACCCGGCGCGACACGCACAACGGCGCTGCCGGCGTGCACGGTCACCCGGTGATCGGCGAGGATCTGCTCGAACAACCGGCGGACCCGAGCGTTGTGCGACGGCAGCAACGCCTCGCGGGTGACCAGGATTACCTCGACCGCATCGCCCTTCAACCCGGCCAGGCGGTGTTGTGCCGAAAGCGCGAGTTCGACGCCGCCGGCGCCGCCGCCGACAATCGCGAGGCGAAGCCGAGGCATCTCGCGCGCCCGCGCCAGCAACGCCTCCCAGCGCGCCGCGAACCGGTCGATCGGCTTGACCGCGATCGCGTGCTCGGCGGCGCCGGAGACATCGTCGAAACGGGGGGCCGAGCCGATATCGATCGACAGGACATCGTATCGGATCGGCGGATGGGCATCGCACAACAATGCGCGATCGGCCCTGTCAAGCCCGATCGCTTCGTCGCGGATCAGCCGAGCGCCGGCAAACCGCGCGAGCCGGCCGAGATCGATGTGGCATTCGTCGAGCGAATAGTGCCCGGCAACATAGCCCGGCAGCATGCCCGAATAGGGCGTCTCGACGCCGCGGGTAACGAGCGTCACGCGCACCCCGGGCACCGGCCGCATGCCAAAGCTCTTCAGCACATGGACATGCGCATGCCCGCCGCCGACAAGGACCAGGTCCTGCTGTATCGCCCCGCGCTGCTTCATCGCCGCAATATGCCCCGCCGCGCGTCTCGAAGCGATAGCGTGTCAGATGGTAGATGCTAAGGGGCGACCTCGGCCCAGCCGTTCATCTCGCCTCTGATCCTTTCCTCCCTCGCACGCGCGGCGGGGCGCGGGCGCGCGGAAAGCGAAACCCATCGCCGGCGGTCGTTGCGATGGGTTTCGCGGATGAGGCTGGGAAAGGATTGAGATGAAGGGCTGCAGAACGGCCTTGCATCCCCAGGGATGGTCAACCCATCCTACGGATCTCGAGGTTAAATCACATGTTTGTGGTTAACTGAGCGGCGTCGAGAGCAGAAAAATGCAGATCGGGTTCAATCTGCCGATCAGTGGTCCGATGTCGTCGCCCGAAAGCATGACCCGGATCGCGCAGCAGGGGGAGGCGCTCGGCTATGACTATTTGACGTTGACCGATCATGTCGTGCTGCCGAACCTCCGGGTGCCGGGGTACCCTTATTCCGAGAGCGGCGAATTCTTCGGGGAGGGGCCGGAACGCCGGCACGAGCAGCTGACCGCGGCGGCTTTCATTGCGGCGAAAACCACGCGCATACGGCTCGTGCTTGCGGTCATGGTCGTGCCGCACCGGCCGGCCGTGCTGGCCGCCAAGATGCTGTCGACGATCGATTTGCTATCCGGCGGGCGCCTCGTCGTCGGGATCGGCGCCGGCTGGCTGAAGGCGGAATTCGATGCGGTCGTCGGCCCGCCTTTTGCCGCGCGCGGCCGGGTGACGGACGAATACCTGGTTGCGCTCCGCAGTTTGTGGACCAAGGATGCGCCGCATTTCGAGGGGAGCTGGGTCAAATATGACGGGATCTCGTTCGAGCCCAAGCCGGTGCAGAAGCCGCATCCTCCGATCTGGGTTGGCGGTGAAAGCGGGCCTTCGTTGCGCCGCGCCGCGCGGTTCGGCGATGCGTGGTATCCGATCGGCAGCAACAGCAGGCATCTGCTCGACACCTTGCCCCGTTATCGCGCCGGGATCGCCCGGCTGCGCCAGCTGACCGCCGAAGCCGGACGCGAGCCGGCGAGCGTCGCGCTGACGTACCGCGTCAAGCGCTACGGCGAAACGGTGCCGGCAAGGGCCTCCGACGGCGAGCGGCGGCTATTTTCCGGCAGCACCGGCGAGATTATCGCCGATCTGCGGGCCTTGCGCGATCTCGGGGTCACCGCCGTCGACATCGATTTCGAGCGCTCCGATCCCGAGGAATCGGTCGCAAACATGCGCCGGTTCAAGGAGCAGGTGATTTCTCGATTATAGCTTCGGCATCCTGGGCTGTGGGTCGAGTCAGATCGCGAGTGCCGGGCTGGCGCCGGACCGTGGTGCCGCTGTGCGGCCCCATCCTAGCCTCAGCATCCCGGACGATCCTGTCCAGATGCGCCCACACGCCGTCGAGCGCCTCGGCGATGGCCCGCGCGTCGCGCAATGTCTCGTGGAGCAGTTCCGGGCGCCCGCGCAGAACGGTTTGGGTCACCTCGAGCGCCTCGGCCGCGTGGCGTTCCTCCACCTTTTGCGAGAAGCATTCTTCGAAATAGGGCTCGTGTGCGAAATGCGGGAAATGAACGGATAAGGCGTCGGCGAGCGCCCGCATCCAGTCGACCGACAGCATCTCGACCGTGCACCACGCGCCGAGCGACCGTGAGTAGAGTTTGGGGGCCAACCGCACAAAATCGGCTGTTTCGGCTTCGAGATAGTGGCACAGCTCACCGAGCTCCCCAAACTCCTCGTCGTCTAGCAGGCATTCTGCGCCGATGCTGCGAAAGGCTCTGGTCAGCTGGTAATGATGGGTATCGCCATCTGCGAGCCCGTCATCGTCGATGAATATGCGGAGCTTGCGCTTGCGCAATGCCGGGCGGTCGAGATGCGGCAGAAAGTAGACCGCCGCGCGGGTCGCGTGCATGGCCGACTGGTAGACCAGATGGATCTGACCCAAGAGACGGGGGTCGCCCGCCAGCGCGCGAGGCAGGCCAGCCAGGCGCGAGAAAAACGGCATTCGCGATGCGCGGTGTTCCTCGAGTATCGCAGCTAACGCGTTTGGCAGATCCTCGATCGTAGAAAGTGCCGACTCGTATTGTCCCGATTTTCGCCACATCGGATCGTCATCTCTCACGGCAATATCCCCTCGTTGAAGCGGGTTACGCTCAGCGCCGCAGCCAAGCTCAGCTCGGCGCCGGTACCGAGGGTATGGCCGGAGACGTAAACTTAAGGTTAAGTAGATAAAATCCAAAACTCGTTTGCCGAATTAATTATTCATTTATCGAGAGATTGTAGCGTTCTCCGTTTCTCGCTTCCCGAGCGCCGATGAAAACCGCCGATCGAAAATCCTCCGCTACGGCCGGCGCCTTCGCCCCGCTGGCGATCGCCTGGCTGACCATGTTCATGATCGGCAGCGACTTGTTCGTGGTCTCGCCGCTGCTGCCATTGATCTCGGCCGATTACGCGGTGCAGCCCGCCGCCGCGGGGTTGAGTGTGACCATGTTCGCGGTTGCCTACATGCTGAGCGCTCCGCCTCTTGGCCATCTCGCCGACCGGGTTGGTCGTGGCCGCGTCCTGACCTGGTCTCTTTGCGCGTTTGGCGCAGCCAATCTGCTGACGGCAATCGCCGGGGATTTCACCTGGCTGCTGGCTGCGAGGACCGTTGCAGGCGCCGCGGCAGCCGGCGTTTCGCCCTCGATATATGCTCTTGCCGCCAGCAGCGCTCCGCCCGAGCGGCGCGCGACCCGGCTTGCGATCGTCGTATTGGGTCTCTTGATGTCGCTTTCCTTCGGCGCACCGATAGGGCTGCTGATCGCCGCATGGCTCGGATGGTCGATTGTCTTCGCCGCGCTCGCCGCACTGAGCCTCGTTCTCGCATGGGCAAACAACCGCGTTTGGCATGACCCCTCGGCTGCCAAGAGTCGTGCCGCGCTGGCCGATCGGCTGACGGCAACCGTCCTCGCCGCGCGGCTTGCTCCAACGGTGCTGTGGAGCGCCGCGCTATACGCCATGTACACCTATCTCGGCGAAGGGCTGAGCGCATCGGGCCATTCGACCGCAGAAATCGCCGAGGCGATCCTGTTCTACGGTTGCGGGGCAATCGTCGGCACCCTGATCGGCGGCCGCGCCGCGGACCGGCTCGGCGCAAATATCACGATCTCGATCGGTCTATCGGGACTGAGTTCCTGTCTTCTGCTGCTGTTGGTTGCGCTGCACCTCGGAGTGCTCGTCGACTGCGCCATTGGGCTCGCTTCGCTATCGGCGCAGCTGTTCTTCCCGGCTCAGCAGCTCAGGCTGGCGAACCAGTTCCCCGACAGCCGGGCAGCGATACTGGCCTGGAACAACAGCGCCCTCTTTTTGGGAATATCGCTGGGCTCGCTGATTGGCGGGCAAGCCGTCGCGTTCGGCGGCTTTCAGACCGATCTGATAATCGCGGCGGCCATCGCAATAGTCGGATGGATGATAAACCAGGATGGCCGCCGGCGCGATGCCGAGCTCAGGATCACGCCGCCGCATCAGCCTTTCGAGGTAGGGGCAGGCTGATCGTGACCGTCGTCCCCGACCCGAGCTCGCTGTCGATGGCTAGCGTCCCGCCGTGCAGGTCGACGACTGATTTCGCAAAAGGCAGCCCGAGACCGGCACCCTGATGCGTGCTGTCGAGCACCGAATTCACCCGGTAGAAAGGCTGCACCACCAGCGGGATGTCCTGGGCCCGGATGCCAATTCCGGTATCCCGGATGCGAATATGCAGGGCGGCCTCGTCGATTTCGCTCGATATCGTGACGCGCCCGCCCGCCGACGTGAACTTGACCGCGTTGCCGACCAAATTGACGAACACCTGCTTCAATTTAACGGGGTCGCCTTCGAGGACCGGCCAGTTTGACGGATCGCCGTCGATAATGATTAGGACCGCCGCCGCCGCAGCAGTCGATTGCAGCATCATCAGGCTTTCGGCAAAGAGCTTGCCGGGTTCGGTCGGAACCCGTTCGATCTGCAGCTTCCCTGCTTCCACCTTTGCCAGGTCGAGCATTTCCTCGACGAGGGAGAGCAAATGCAGACCGCTCTCGTGGATGTGCTGCGCGTATTCCTTGTAGGCCGGGGTCCCGATCGGCCCCATGATCTCGCGATGCATCATTTCCCCAAACCCGATGATGGCATTGAGCGGGGTGCGCAGCTCGTGGCTCATATTGGCGAGGAACATGGACTTCGCTCGATTGGCATTGGCCAGCTCGACCGTCCTTTCCTCGACGCGCGTCTCCAGGGTCGCGTTCAGCTCGCGCAGGTCTGATTCCGCACGCTTCTGTGCGGCGTAACGCGCAGCCAGGGCGTCAGCCATGGCATTGAAGGTTGCTCCCAGATGGCCGATTTCCGATGCGGGCTGGCGGACTTTTACCCGCGAATCAAAATTACCATTGCGCCACTCAGTCGCGAAATGCACGAGGCCGTTTATCGGCTCCTGCAAGAACCTGCGCGCGCCGAGAATCGCCGCAAAGGTTGCCGAGAGCAGACCGAAAACAATGAGTGCGACGCCGCGGGCGGTGGCGCTGTCGATGGCCGCGAAGGCTTCTGCCTTGGATTGTCCGGCGCTGAGAAAGAAATCCCGCGGCGGCAGTGCTGCCGGGACATAGCCGAATATTCGCGTGACGCCGTCGACGCCGCGCGCCTCCTCCCAGCCCGTTTTATTGCCGTCCATGATCTCTTCATGGCTTTTTCTCATATTCTTGCCGACCAAAGCCTCGGGGTTCGGCAGTCGCGCGATGATGTTGCCCTCGCGATCGGCAATCAGGATCGAGGATGTCGGGGACAGCCCCCTCTCTTTGAGATGTTCCGAGAGCCAGCGCAGATCGAGCCCGGCGAACACGACGCCGGCAGGGTGGCCGTCGCCGCTGTCGAATCTCAGCGCAAAGTGGATCATGCGTTGCCCGGTTGCCGGATCGGCCCAGTAATTGCCGACGGCGAGCCCGTCCTGCGCCATTGCCCGCTTGAAGAACGGCTTGTCGGCAACCGAGGAATAGCTCAGCGGATTGCTCGAGCAAAATATTCGGCCGTCGGTGTCCGCCGCTGCCAACAGACTATAATTCGCGTATTGCGAAGCCAATGACCCGAACAGTGCGTCGCAGGCGTCACTCTCCCGTGACTTGACGGGAGTGAGTTGTGCGAGCGCAAGCAGCAATTGGCGAGCCCCTTCGCGCAGCTCGCCGATTTCCTCGCCGAATTGCTTCGTGATCTGCACGACTTGCTGGCGAATGTCGGTTTCGCGCGCTTTGCGCAGTTCATATTCGTTGTAAGCTTGGATGACTATTGCCGGGCAAATAGCGATCAAAACGAGGATAATCAGACGAACCGTCAGACTGACGTGCGGTATGCGCAGCCAGGCCGGTCGGCGTTTAACCGCTATCGTCTGGCCGAGCGCCGGGCTTGCTTCGTGTGTGCTCATTGCCCAATCTCCGAAACCCCCGCGCGCCGCTCCGAAGCGAGGCCGTCGCCTCGGACATCGCGGATAGGGTCTCCCCTGCTAGCCTGGAATTTGGCTAAAATCGGTTAACCAATGTTTAACGGATTATACGGCAGCTCCGACCTTTTTTCGTCATAGACCGGAAATGGCATCTCCCTCCCCGCCCTTGGGCCCTTGGGGGTGGAGAGGGCCGGGGTGAGGCGGGGAATTCCGAGCTGTCGCCGTCGCGCGCCTCACCTTCCCACGCCTGCGGCGTAGGCTTCCTCCTCTCTCCGCTGAAGGGCGGAGGCGTTCCTCACCCCTCACCACCTCTGCTGCCCCACATTGAGCCAGAATGTCTATACCGGCACGTCGCCCTGCAGCATGATGCGGTAAAGATATCGCAGCTGGTTCATATCGTAGTCGCCATTGGCCTTGTGCAGCAGCGAGCGGTTGTCCCACATGACGAGATCGCCCGGCCGCCATTGGTGGCGGTACTGGTATTGGGGCTGCGTCGCGTGCTCCAGCAGGTCGGCGAGCAAGCTCAGGGCTTCCGCTTCCGGCATTCCGACGATGCCCTCGGTGCGGATCGGATTGATGTAGATCGCCTTGCGGCCGCTTTCCGGATGAGTGCGTACGATCGGATGACCGACCGCGTCGGGCACACGGCTGCGGCTTTCCGAAGTCAGCTCCATCAGCTTCCGCGCGCTGTGGCGGCTCTGGTAGACATGGATTGCTTTCAGCCCGTCGAGGCGGCGCTTGGTTTGTTGCGGCAGCTCGTCATAGGCGAGGCGCATATCGATATACTCGGTGTCGCCGCCCCGCTCGGGCAGGCTCACCGCATGCAGAATTGTGGCCTTGGGCGGCCGGGCCGCGTTCGAGTGGTCGGTGTGATAGCCCTCGCCGGGAATGTAACGCCGGCCGTCGGGATAAAAATCCTGGTTCGAGATGTAGTGGACGAGCGGACACTCGGGCAAGGCAAAGCGGGAATTGTGCTGCGGGAAGGGTTCGCCGAACAGGCGCACGGCCGCGAGCAGCTGCCGGGGCGTCAGATGCTGGCCGCGAAACACCAGCACCGAAGCGTCGACGAAAGCGCGGTTGAGCCGGGCCCGCGCAACCTCATCGACGGGCTCTCTCAGATCGATGCCGCAGACTTCCGCCCCGGTATGCTCGGAAAGCGGCGCTATCGTGTCGTCCATCAGCCGGTTTCCATCGGCAGGGTCGGGTCGGTCGCCCATTCGCTCAGCGAAGCGTCATAGAGCCTGACATTGGGATGCCCGAGCATGACCAGAGCGAGGGCATCGGCGCTCGCGGCAATGCCGCCGCCGCAATAGGTAATGACGCTTTTGTCAAAGGCCGCGATGCCAGCGAAGCGTTTGCGCAGCGAGCCGGCGGGCAGGAATCCATTGGTCTCGGGATCGAGCAGATGTGCTGCCGGCAGATTGACGCTGCCCTTGATGTGACCGGGCCTGCCGTAGCTGTTGCCGCCGGCACCGGCGTGCTGTTCCGGCGTCAGAGCGTTGATCGTGCAGGTCCCGGCATCGCCGATCGCCTGCAGGACCTCCTCCTTCCCGACCATCAGCGGGCGTTGCTCGCGCACGACGAAATGTCCCGGCGGGCGGGATTTCGCGGGACCGGTCTCGACGGGCCTGCCCTCGCGGCTCCATTTCTGCCAGCCGCCATTGAGCACCGCCGCGTTGTCGAAGCCGAAGACGCGCAGCATCCACCACACCCGCGTCGCCCACCACGGATTGGCAGTGCTGTAGAGCACGACCCGCGTGCCTTCGCCGACGCCAAAACCGCTCATCGCGGCGGCAAACGCCTCGGCCGGGGGCAGCATGAAGCGGAAGCGATGGCTCTTGTCCGAGAGATCGCCCTGCAGGTCGACGAACTGCGCGCCGGGGATATGGCCTTTCTCGAAATCGGCCCGGCCCGGCACGACCTGGTAAGTGACTTTCGGGTCAGGAACCAGATGCGTCGTGCAGTCGAGGATGCGCAGATCGGGGCTGCCGAACCGGCGCTCCAGCGCGTCCGTCTCGACCAGAAACTCGGGATGGGCGAGCCCTTCGCTTGTGCTCATGGCGGCCTCACTTTCCATTAGTGCAGAGGCAGCGGGATTATGCGCACGTTAACAGGCCGTTCGCAAAAATTCCAGCTGGCTGCATGGGCGGGATCGGCGCCGGCATGACGTCTGGTTGAAAAATTCGCAACGCTAAAATCGCCATAATGTTGGTGTTTCATGTCGCCCAGGACAGCGCCGATGACCGACGCTGGGTGAGCAAACGAGATCGAAGGATGACTGATATTTCGCTGCAAAAAACAGCAACAACAGCAAAGCAAGCCCGCGGGCGGCCGTTTCCCAAGGGCCAGTCCGGCAATCCTGCCGGGCGGCCGCGCGGCTCCTCGAACCGGGCGACGCGGGCGGCCGAGATGTTGCTCGATGGGCAAGCCGCGGCGTTGACCAGGAAGGCGGTCGAGCTGGCGCTTGCCGGCGATCCGGCGGCGTTGCGGCTGTGTCTCGACCGCACCGTCGCGCCGCGCCGCGAGCGGGCGGTCGAGCTCGCTCTGCCGCCGATCCACAGCGCAGACGACATTCTGGCGGCGATAAAGGTGGTCAGCGGCGCGGTCGGGCGCGGCGCCATCACGCCCGGCGAGGGCTTCACGCTGTCACAGATGATCGAAACCTTTCTGAGGGCCATCGACGCGAGCGATTTCGAGGGCCGATTGCGGCAATTGGAGGAAGACCAGGCGGCGCGCCGCGACGATAAGGAGGCTTACCGCTACAACTGGGCGGCGCGGTTTGACACCTCCTCCCGCCGAGACTAGTTCTTGCACTTCCGAAGAGTTGGAGGGAGCTGCGAGCAATGATCGTCGAACAGATCTGGACCGCTAATTCCGGCCGCAATTTCAATTACCTGATCGCCTGCGCCGAGACCGGCGAGGCGTTGGCAGTCGATCCGCTGGATCACGAGAAATGCCTCGCCGCCGCCACGGCTAAGGGCTGGAACATAACGCAGATCCTCAACACGCACGAGCACCGCGACCATACCGGCGGCAACCAGCAGATGATCGCGGCAACCAAGGCGCCGGTATTGGCGCACGCCAATGCCAAGGACAAGATCCCGGAGATGAGTCGCGGATTGCGGGCCGGCGACGTGATCAAGGTCGGCAAGACCGTTGAGCTCGAATGCCTCGACACGCCGGGCCACACGATGAGCCACATTTGCGTGAGATCGCACACCGACACGCCGGCATTGTTTTGCGGCGACACGTTGTTCAATGCCGGCGCCGGCAATTGCCATAACGGGGGTCATCCGAACGAGCTCTACAACAGCTTTGTTAGCCAGCTCGCCAAATTGCCGGAAGACACGCTGATCTATCCGGGGCACGACTATATTGCGCGCAATCTCGCCTTCACATTGGACCGCGAGCCGGACAATGCCAAGGCCAACTCGATGCTGCCGGCAATGGAAAAACAGGACCCGGCGAAGGCGCTGGTCACCACTCTGGCATTGGAACGGGAGATCAACACCTTTTTCCGGCTCACCAGTCCAGCGGTGATCAGGCGCCTGCGTGAGGCCTTTCCTGACCTGCCCGACAATCCGGACCCGAAGGCCGTGTTCCTGAGGTTGCGCGAGCTCAGGAACAAGTGGTGAGGAATGCCCTCACCCACCAAGCCCTTCAGGCTCGAGCCCTCTCTGCCGCAGTAGGGGAGAAGGTGACGAGCGCAGCGAGGCGGGTGAGGGGTCGCTGCTCTCAGGGATTGCGGTTGAGCGGGTTTTTTGCGCGCTCCGTTCCTTCCTTGTCGACATCGACCTTCGTCTCTCGCACCGTGTCGCGCACGACCTCGGTGCGCTCGTCCGCCTCCTTGCGGACGACGACGTCCTCCACTCGGCGCGCCTGTTTCGCGACGACCGGCTCTTCGTGGCGCTCGATGACCTCGTATTCGCGCTGTTGCGGCAGCTCGGCATCACCTACCGCGCGCTCGCCGGCGACCGGGCGGTGTTCGATGATGACCCTTTCGTCGCGCAGAGTTACGGTCTCCTCGACCGGCCGTTCGACAACATAGGTCCGGATGCGGTACCGGCGCTCGGTTGCGCGCTTGCCTACGTCAAGCTCTTCCTTCACCACCGGGATGACTTGATCGCGTTCGCTGCTCACTCCGCCGACTGACGGGGTTGCTCCCGCGGGCGGAGTTTGAGCGACAGCACGTGTGGACATCGAACCCGCCCCGGCAGTGCCACTTCCCGCAATCGACCCAACCGGTCCGGCAACGCCGGTTTCGGCCATCGAAACTGCCGAGGTATTATCGAAATCGATCGGGTCGAATTCGTCGAGAACCTCGGTAACCCGGCCACGTTCGGCTTCGTCGCGGACCAGGATCGACAGGGCTGTCCGGTCTCCGCGCAAATTCGTGTCGTACCAGTTGCGATCGTGCTCTGGAATGTCGTCGCCAAACAGCCAATCCCAAAATCCGCCGCGGTGTTCGCTCTCCAAGCCGGGCTCCCTGCCCGCATCGGCGCTGAGCCGGATATCCGTTGCCGGGATGCCGAGCTGCATCAAGCGATCGCGCGCCCGTTCGGCCTGCGCGCGCGATTTATAAACTGCGACAAGAGAATGCCCATTCATATCTCGACTCCGCTCTAGGACTGTATTGTGGCAAACAGGCCTCGATCGGACGCGTTCCAATCCAACGCGTCTGGCGACTCCTAAAAACGGAGAACGCGAAAATCAAAGGCCGCGAAACCTATCGCAATATCCTCTCGCAACGCATTTCGATACCAATGGTCCCTTAAACAACTGCAGCAAAACTGTAATATCATCGCCATAGCTGATATGCGCTCTCGCGCTGGCTGTATTGCCGGGTCTGGCGCAACCGGGTGCGGCGGCATAAGTCAGCCGCATAATGAACACCGCGGAAGACGGACTGCCGCTCCCACTGAGATATTGGGCGATCCTGAACCTCGCCGTCGGGATGGCGCTGTCGGTGCTCGACAGCGCGATCGCGAACATCGCGTTGCCGGCGATCGCGAAGGAAATCCACGCCAGCGCCGCCGATTCGATCTGGGTCATCAACGCCTACCAGCTGGCGGTCGTCATTTCGCTGCTGCCGTTCGCCTCGCTCGGCGACATTTTCGGCTATCGCCGCATTTACATCATCGGCCTCGTGGTGTTCACCGGCGCTGCGCTCGTCAGCGCCTTGTCGCACTCGTTGCCGATGCTGACCCTGGGCCGCGCGCTGCAGGGGCTCGGCGCCGCCGGCATGATGAGCGTCAATACGGCTCTCGTGCGCTTCACCTATCCGCGGCGGCAGTTGGGCCGCGGCATCGCGATGGTGTCGGTCGTCGTCTCGATATCGTCGGCGGCAGGTCCGAGCGTCGCCGCGGCGATCCTCGCTGTCGCCTCGTGGCCCTGGCTCTTTGCGATAAATGTCCCGATCGGTATCGTCGCGCTCGCGATGTCGTGGCGCCTCTTGCCGACGACGCCGCCCTCCGACCATCGCTTCGACCTGGCGAGCGCGGTATTGAGCGCATTTGCGTTTGCGTTCCTGATCAGCGGGATCAACGGCATCGGTCACCACCACCCGGCTCTCTTCGTGGTGGGCGAACTGACCTGCGCGCTCCTGGTTGGCTATTTCCTGGTGCGCCGGCAAAATTCCTTGCCCATGCCGCTGCTGCCGGTCGATCTCTTCAAGCGGCCGGTGTTCGCGCTTTCGGTCACGACGTCGGTTTGCGCGTTTGTCGCGCAAGGCATCGTGTTTGTCGCGCTGCCCTTTTATTTCCAGGACGTGATCGGCCGCTCGCAGGTCGAAACCGGGCTCTTGATCACGCCGTGGCCGGTGACGGTCGCGATAATCGCGCCGATCGCCGGCCGGTTGGCCGACCGCTATCCCGCCGGAATTCTCGGCGGCATCGGGCTCGGCGTATTGAGCCTCGGCTTTATCCTGCTGGCATTGCTCCCGGCTCAACCAGGCGATGCCGGCATCATCTGGCGAATCGTCGTCTGCGGATTCGGGTTCGGGTTCTTCCAGTCGCCGAACAACCGTGCCATCGTCAGCACCGCGCCGCGCGAACGCAGCGGCGGCGCCGGCGCCATACAAGCGACCGCCAGGCTGCTTGGCCAGACGATCGGCGCCGCTCTCGTCGCGCTGGTTTTCGGCTATGCCGGACCCGGCGGCGGCACCAGCCCGACCACGGCCATCCTGATCGCCGCCAGCTTTTCCGCGCTTGCCGCGCTTGCCAGCCTGTCCCGACTGCTGAACGTGGTGCGACTACCGCGGCGTGCCCCCATCCGCGGTCCCGGCATGCCGAATCCCAAGCGCGACCAAGTCCCGGTGCGCTCGCCGCCGTAAATGGAACTGGCCCGGACAGCCGAACCACTGGTAGCCTTGCGCCGGGGGCGAGTTTGATTATCCTGCTGCCGCCTGCAATGGGGGATGGGGCGGGACCCGATGAGTAAAGGGGCGCGTGGGCGATCGCGCTTTCACCGGTTCTTCGCTGCGGCGGCGGGGCTGCTGATTGCTCTGGCGCCGTTATTGGCGCTCGGCGCCGAGACGGTCTCGGATCAGACGGTCGTCCATCTCCTGAACCGTCTCGCCTTCGGCGCGACCCTCGAAGAGGTTCAGCACGTCAAGACGATCGGGATCGAGCGCTACATCGCGCAGCAGCTCGACCCCGACTCGATCCCGGAGCCGATCGAGCTGCGATGGCGTCTCGCGCAACTCGACACCTTGAAGCTCAACCCGGTGCAATTGCGCCAGCTTTACGGGCCGTTGCGCAGCTTGCGTGGCTTCAAGCCCAGTCCGGAGCTGGAGAAGGCTCAGCGTGAACGCGTGCAGACCATCCTGCGCGACGCCAGCGAGGCGCGCATCCTCAGAGCCTTGCTGAGCCCGCGGCAGTTGCACGAAGTCATGGTCGATTTCTGGTTCAACCATTTCAATGTGTTCTCCGGCAAGGGGTTGGATGACATCTGGATCGGCAATTACGAGGAGCAGGCGATCCGCCCCTTTGTACTCGGCCGCTTCCGCGACCTGCTGTTCGCCACGACAAAGCACCCGGCGATGCTGGTTTATCTCGACAACGCACTCAGCACCGCCCCGGGAAGCCCCGGCGCCCGCGGCAGACAGAAGGGACTGAACGAGAACTTCGCGCGCGAGGTCATGGAGTTGCACACGCTCGGCGCCAATGGCGGGTACACGCAGGACGACGTCGTCACGCTCGCCCGGGTCTTGACTGGGTGGGGTGTCAACCAGCCGAACGCCCGCGTTTTTCCCGAATACGCCGCGGTCTTCGAGGGCGCGCGCCACGATTACAGTCCAAAGGTTTTCCTCGGCCACCCCCTGCAATCGCGCGGCAAGGCGGAGGGCGAGGAGGCGCTCGACATTCTAGCTCACAGCCCGGCCACCGCCCGTCACATCGCGTTCGAGCTGGCGCAATATTTTGTCGCCGACCAGCCGCCTCAGACCTTGGTCGAACGGCTCGCGGCGCGCTTCCTCGAGACCGACGGCAATATACGGGAGGTGCTGCGGACGCTTTTCGCCAGCAACGAATTTTGGGACAGCAGCGGCGCAAAATACAAAACACCCTATCAGTTCGTGATCTCGGCAGTGCGCGCGGCGGGGGTGCCACTGGGCAATGTCCGGCCGCTGCTCGGCGCGATGGACCAGCTTGGCATGCCTCTCTTCGGCTGCCTGACCCCGGACGGGTACAAGAACACCGAAGACGCCTGGCTCAGCCCCGACGCAACAACCCGCCGCATCAGCTTTGCGACCGCATTGGTCCGAGGCAGCCCAGGCGCGGCCGATGATGCTCATCTCGAAGCGATCTTCGGCTCGACATTGAGCGAGGGCACCCGCGCAGTTATCAACGAATTACCCAAGGGGCTGCGCGCCGCGCTGATCCTCGGCAGTCCCGAGTTTATGCGGCGATAGGCGGACCGGTGCAGCGGCGTGATTTCATCAAGGGGGCGGCTGCGGCCCCCTTCTGCTTCGGGCCAGATGCGTGGGCGGCAGTCTCCGATGATGGCCCGAGGCGCCTAATCGTCATTCTGCTGCGCGGCGCAGTCGACGGTCTCAATCTCGTGATCCCCTACGCCGACGCGACCTATTACCAGGAGCGCCAATCGATCGCGATCGCACCGCCGGGCAAGCCCGACGGGGCGTTGGCGCTCGACGGGCATTTCGGCTTGCACCCGGCCCTCGCAAGCCTGGTGCCGCTATGGAACGAACACAGGCTCGCCTTCGTTCACGCCGCGGGCTCGCCCGACCCGACGCGATCGCATTTCGACGCGCAGCTCTATCTCGAAAACGGCACCCCGGGGCAGGACACGACCCGCGACGGCTGGATGAACCGCCTGTTGCTGGCGCTGCCCGGCCCGCGCGGCGCGACCGACGCGATCAGCATCGGCCCGACCGTCCCGCGCATCCTGGCCGGCAAGGCGCCCGTCGCTACATTGCCGCTCGGCCCGAACGGCGCCCGGCCGTTGCCCATCGATCAGCCCGAGATCGCCAATGCCTTTGATCGGCTCTATTCCGGCAATGACGATCTCGCGAGATCCTATCGCGAAGGCCGGACGGCACGCGCGGAATTGGTCAGCGCGTTGAGCAAGGAGCGCCTGATTGCCGACAACGGCGCGCCGCCGCCGACCGGCTTCCCCGGGCAGGCGGCCCGGCTCGCGTTGCTGATCCATCGTCATCCCGCCATCCGTGTTGCGGCAATCGGGCTCGGAGGTTGGGACACACACACCAACCAGGGCAACCATAACGGGCAGCTGGCCGACCATTTGCGTCCATTGGGCGAAGGTCTCGCCGCCCTTGCCCGCCGGTCTGGCGAGGCGTGGCACGATACCGTCGTCGTCGTCATGTCCGAATTCGGCCGCACCTTTCGGGAAAACGGCAACCGCGGCACCGATCACGGGCACGGCAACGTAATCTGGGTAATGGGCGGGAACGTCAATGGCGGCCGGGTCTATGGCGATTGGCCCGGTGTCGCCCCTACGCAGCTCTATCAGCGGCGCGACCTCGCCGTCACCACCGATTTCCGCACCGTGCTGGCGGCCATCCTCGAGCGCCACATGCGTCTCGCCGACCGCCAGCTCGAAGCGGTCCTCCCCAGCGCCCCGCCGGCGCCACCGGAGTTGGCAAGGATAATTTCGGCATGAGCTGAGTTAGCCTCTCTGCACCCGAGGCAAGATCCCAAAATGGACCTGCTCCTCGTCTTTCCCGCGAAAGAGGCTGTCAGGAAATTGACGATTGGCTGGATCAACCGCGTGCGTCCTTCGAGACAGCTGCTTCGCAGCTTCCTCAGGATGAGGAATTTTCTTAATGCCATCAAAGACGTCCTCATGCTGAGGAGCGCCTAAGAGGCGCGTCTCGAAGCACGCACCACATCGCTGCAGCCAATTTCTTGGCAGCCTCGAAAGCGGGAATCCAGGGGCTGCAATGCCGCATGGTTGTCCCTGGACCCCCGCTTTAAAAGGGGGGTGACGATTACGCGTTGTGAATACTGGATCGGAGGAAAAGTGGGGAGGAAACGGCGATTGCGAGCACGGCATATCTCGCGCCGCGCCTCTGCTCCCGGCTCGCCATGACGGATACGGCGGTCCGCGCCGCGCCCAGGGCGTCGCTTTTCGGGGAAGCCGATTTTCGGCGGGTGTGGCTGGTCGGCGTCGTCATCTTTGCGGTGCGCTGGTTGGAGATGTTGGCGGTCGCCGTATTCGCCTACCAGCGCACCGGCTCGCCGTTCATCGTGGCGATGCTGACGATGCTGCGCATGCTGCCGATGGCATTGTTCGGCGCCATCGTTGGTGCCATGGCCGAAAAGTTCGAGCGGCGTATTGCGCTGATCGCCGTCATCATTTCGATGCTGCTGAGTTCGCTCGTCCTTGCGCTTCTCGCGTGGAGCGACGCGCTCGAAGTCTGGCATGTCGCGCTCGCCAGCTTTATCAACGGTATTGCGTGGACAACCGACAACCCGGTCCGGCGCACGATGATCGGCGAGGTCGTCGGACCGGACCGGATGAGCGCGGCGATGTCGCTCGATGTCGGCGCCAACAATGCGAGCCGCATGCTCGGCCCAACCTTGGGCGGCGTGTTGCTCGCGACATTCGGGATCGGCGGCGCCTTCGTGGTCAGCGTCGCCTGCTACCTCGTCGCGGTCGCCGCCGCGATGCGCATCCATCACCGCAACAGCGTGCGGCCTACCGGCGTTGCGAGCATGCTCGAGCGCATGCTCGAAGGCTTCATGCTGGTTCGGCGCGACCGGCGGCTGATCGGGACCCTGGTCGTCACCGTCATCTACAACACCTTCGGCTGGCCGTTCACCAGCATGATCCCGGTGATCGGACAGGACAATCTGGGGCTCGGCGCCGCCGGCATCGGTCTCCTCGCCAGCATGGACGGGGTTGGCGCGTTCTGCGGCGCCGTCGCAATCGCCTTTCTAGCTAAGCCGAGGACATTCGCGCGCTTCTATATCGGCGGCGTCTTCGCTTATTTGTTTATGTTGCCGGGGTTTGCATTAGCGCCCGATCCGCTGCTTGCCGGCACCGTGCTCCTGATCACCGGGCTCGCCAATGCCGGCTTCAGCATCATGCAAGCAACGCTGGTCTATCTCGCGGCGCCGCCCGAGATGCGCGGCCGCATCTTCGGTGTGCTATCGGTCTGCATCGGGGTGGGCATGATCGGCTTTATTCATCTCGGCCTGCTCGCCGGCCTGATCGGCGCCTCTTGGGCCATAGTGACGATCGGCGTCGAGGGCGTCGCGGCAATGCTCCTGACCCGGCGCTGGTGGCGCGCGATCGCCGCTTAAGGGAAGGTGGGTTGCACGGAAATCGTCGCTAAACCCATCGCGCCCGAGGTATTTTGACGGCGAAACGCTGGAGAAGAAGATGTCGTCGACCTTGCTGGACCTGCCCCGCGTCGAGACACGCGACGTCGACTATGTGGAACGTGCGCGCGGGCTCGCGCCGATGCTGAAAGAGGCTGCAGACGAAATCGAGGATCGGCGCGAGTTGCCGGAGCGTGTTGTCGAGGCGCTGATCGAGGGCGGCTTCTTTAAACTGCTGATCCCGCGCTCTCTGGGCGGCGCCGAGCTCCATCCGCTGACCTATGTGCAGGTGCTCGAAGAGATCGCCAAGGCCGAGCCTTCGACCGCCTGGTGCCTCGGGCAGAATTCCGGCTGCTCGATGTCGGCAGCCTATCTCGACCCTGCCGTTGCGCGCGAAATCTTCGGCCCGCCGCGCGGCATCCTCGCCTGGGGCCCGGAGCTGCCGGGCGCCGGGCGCAGCGTCGCGGTCGAGGGCGGCATCCGGGTCACCGGGCGGTGGGGGTTCGCGACCGGCAGCCGGCACGCTACCTGGCTCGGCGCGCACGTCCCGGTATTCGAGCCGGACGGCACGCCGCGAATGAACCCGAACGGGCGGCAGCATGTCCGCACCGTCCTCTTCCCCAAATCGAGCGCCGAGATCATCGACAACTGGCAGGTCATCGGGCTGCGCGGCACCGGCAGCGACAGCTATCGGGTCGAGGATCTGTTCGTGCCGCAGAAATACACCTTCTCGCGCGACAACCCGGCCGAGCGGCGCGAGCCCGGCCTCCTCTACCGGTTCACCAGCGGCATGATCTATGCGATGGGGTTCTCGAACGTGTCGCTCGGCATCGCCCGCGGTGCGCTCGAAGCCTTCATCGAATTGGCGCGCGACAAGATCCCGCGCGGCGCCCGCAAGACCCTGCGCGAGAACAACGTGATCCAATCCGAGGTGGCGCAGTGCGAGGCGAAACTGCGCTCATCGCGCGCCGCGATCCACGCGACCCTCGAGGACATGTGGGAGGACGCCGAACGCAGCGGCGAGTTCTCGCCCGAGCGGCACTGGCAATTGCGCCTCGCCGCAACCTGGGCGATCCAGCAGTCACGCGACGTCGTCGCGAGCGTCTACAATGCCGCCGGCTCTGCCGCGGTCTTCAACGAGAACCCGTTCGAGCGCCGGCTGCGCGACATCCACGCCGGGACCCAGCAAGGCCAGGGCCGCCCGGTCCATTTCGAAACCGTCGGCCAGATCTTGTTGGGCCTGCCGCCCGAGGGCAGGATGTTCCGATAGAGCAGATTCCAATCAGGTTGCACCACCAATTCCAACCGTCATTGCGAGCGCAGCGAAGCAATCTCGGGCCCACCGAGACTCCCCGGCACGAGATTGCTTCGTGGCGCGATGCGCGCCTCGCATTGGCAGGGGCAATTTGGTCGAAATCTCCTCCAAGCGGCAGGGAAGCCCTCTACGCGGCGGGGTTGGCAGCGGCGTGGGCCGCCAAGGCCTGGCGCAGCGCGTCCTCCTTCGTGTGATCAAATGAGGTGCGCATTACCGTGCCGCCGGCGCCCTGCAACGCTGCCAGCACCTTGTCAGTCGTCATCTTGCGGATCAGCAGGAACAATGCGGCGTTGCCCGATTGCAGGGTCTGCGCCGCCTCTTTCATGAAATTGTCGTCGATCCCGACATCGGTGAGGGCGCCGCCGAGCGCCCCGCCGGCGGCGCCGAGCGCAGTGCCGACCAGCGGCATCAGGAATATGAAGCCGATCAATGTGCCCCAGAATGCACCGGTTACGGCTCCGGCCGCCGTCGGATGGAACAGCTGGTTGAGCTTGACCCCGCCATTCGGCTGTTTCACCGCAATGACGGCATCGCCCAGCTCGATCAGGTATTCCTGCTGCATGTCGAGCAGCTTTTTGCGGAGCTCTTCGGCCGCCGCTTCCGTCGGAAAGGCAATAACCACCAGATCGCTCATCGCTTCAGTCCTCCTTGCGAAATCAATTCACCCGTAGTCAAGCGCCGGGGCCTTCCAGCACGATCTCTATGCGGCGGTTCTGCACCCGCCCCTGCGGCGTATCGTTCGAGGCGACCGGATGCGTGTCGCCGAACCCCTTGGCCGACAGGATGCCGGGATTGACGCCCTGCGAGCGGAAATACGCCACGACATTGGCCGCGCGGCGCGAAGACAGGTCGATGTTGTTGGCGATACCTGCCCGCTGCAGCGCCGGCCCGACCGGTTGGTTGTCGGTATACCCGTAGATGACGACTTTGGCGTCCCGCACATTTTGCAGCTGAGGGACGTATTGGCCGAGCGCCGCCTGTGCGCTGGGACCGAGCTGATAGCCGCCTTCCGGGAACAGCACGTCGCCGGCGACCACCCATTTCTGCTCCTGCTGGATCTTGGCGATCTGCGCCTGCTGCGCCGCCGCCTCGGCGCGAGCCGCCTCGAGCTGCTGCCCCTGCTGTTCGAATGCGCTTTGAGATACGCAGGCGGCCGATAGCAACGCAATCAGCGGGGCAGCCCGCGCCGTGGTTGCCAGGCTTATCTTCATGGCTGCGTCTCCCTTTATTGCCGTGTCCGCTGATTAACGCTTGCGAGGCTCGCGAAATCTACACGGATTTTGCCCTCGCCGGTTACAGCCTTGCGCCTTGCCCGCTTCATCGGGGTTTGAGGAGGCTGCCGCGGCCCCAGTTGCGCCGCAGCAAAATCCGCTTCCAGGAAGAAAGACCGCCCGTGCTACGTTGTCACTTCAATTAACGGGTCGGCGAAGCAACTCCAGTATGTCAGAGGCGGTTCTGGTCACGGGTGGGGCCGGCTACATCGGCAGCCACGCGTGCAAGGTGTTGGCGCGGGCGGGTTATCGGCCGGTCGTTTACGACAACCTTTCGCGCGGTCACCGTGAGGCAGTGCGCTGGGGGCCCTTGATCGAGGGCAGCCTCGCGGAACGCGGCAAACTCGCTGCGGCGCTTGCCCGCCATCGCGTCTCGGTCGTCATGCATTTCGCGGCCTACGCTTATGTCGGGGAATCCGTCACCGATCCGGCGTTGTATTACGCCAATAACCTCGGCGGGTCCCTGGCGCTGCTCGAAGCGATGCGCAAAGTTGGGGTGGACAAGATTGTCTTTTCCTCGACCTGCGCGACTTACGGAACTCCCGCCCAAGTGCCGATCTGCGAGACCATGCCCCAATTGCCGGTCAACCCATATGGCGAGACGAAGCTGGCGATCGAGCGCGCGCTCCGCTGGTACGGCGAGGCCTATGGCCTGCGATGGGTGTCGCTGCGTTATTTCAATGCCGCCGGCGCCGATCCCGAGGGCGAGATCGGCGAACGGCACGAGCCGGAGACGCACCTCGTCCCCCTTGTTCTGGAGGCGGCGCTCGGAGACCGGCCGCAGATCGACATCTACGGAACCGATTACCCGACGCCGGATGGCACGGCGATCCGCGACTACATTCACGTCCAGGACCTCGCCGAAGCGCATTTGCGCGCGCTCGAACATCTCGCCGCTGGGCGGCAGAGCGCGGCGCTCAACCTCGGCACCGGCCGCGGTCATTCGGTGCGCGAGGTGATCCGGGCCGCCGAGGCGGTTAGCGGCAAACCCATCCCGTGCCGTGAAACCGCGCGACGGCCCGGCGATCCGCCGGTACTGGTCGCCGATCCCGGTCTCGCGGCCGAGCTGCTCGGCTGGCGCGCCGGCCTGTCGGATCTCGACACGATCGTTCGCACTGCTCTGGCTTGGCATGTGAGCCGCTCCGCGCAATCTCGACGCGCGGAACAAAATTCATGATCGCCCGTTATGCGAGCGCTGCCCCGCTCGCGGGTTGGCTGTCGCTGCGGGCATCCCTGGAGCTCCCGTCATGACAATGGTCGAAACCGAAGAGGTCTTCGCGCAGCCTCTTTCGGCGCCGCCAGCGGAGCTCGACCATTCCACGCCGGTCCGGGTTCAGGGCAAGTTCTTTTTTGTCGGGGACAAAAAGCACTTCGTCAAAGGCGTCACCTACGGTCCTTTCCCAAAGGGCAGTCATGGGGCCCAATTCCCCGAATACGCGGTCGCCGATAACGATTTCGCACTGATGGCCGAAGCCGGCATCAACACCGTCCGGGTTTTCACGGTGCCGCCGCTTTGGCTGCTGGACGCCGCGCAGCAAGCCGGTTTGAAGATCCTGGTTGGACTCCCGTGGTCACAGCACGTCGCCTTTCTCGACAGCCCGGCAATTCAGGCGCAAATCCGCCAGGCAGTGGCGGCCGGAATCCGCGCTTGCCGTCGTCATCCGGCGGTCTTCGCCTATCTGATCGGCAATGAGATCCCGCCCGATATGGTGCGCTGGCACGGCGCCGAGGCGGTGCGCAGTTTCCTGAGAAATCTCGTCACCTGCGCCAAAGCCGAGCATCCGGAGGCGCTCGTCAGCTACGCCAATTATCCATCGACCGAGTACTTGACGGTCGACTTCACCGATTTCGTCTGCTTCAACGTCTATCTGCACGACCAGCCCGCCTTCCGCCGATACATTGCCAGGCTGCACAATGTCGCCCTCGACCAACCGCTGGTGCTGACCGAATTCGGCGTCGATTCGTTCGGCGAGGGAGAGGAGGAGCAACGGCGCGTCCTGTCTTGGCAGGTGCACACCGCTTTCGAGGCCGGCGTCGCGGGCACCTTCATCTTTGCCTGGACCGACGAATGGTTCACCGGCGGTCATCTGGTCGAAAACTGGGCCTTTGGCTTGGTCGACCGAGACCGCCGGCCGAAACCGTCATTTGACGAGGTGGTGCGCCAATACACCGGCATATTGCCGCCGCCTTTGCGTTGCTACCCGCGCGTCTCGGTCGTCGTATGCGCCTACAATGCCGAGCGGACGATGGATCAGTGCCTGGCCTCGCTCGCGGTCCTCAATTATCCGAATTTCGAGGTCATCGTCGTCAATGACGGCTCGCGCGACCGGACGCTCGACATTGCCGAGAGCTACGGCTATTGCCGCATCATCAGTCAGCCCAACAAAGGATTGAGCGCCGCCCGCAATGTCGGGGCCGAGTCGGCGACCGGCGAGATCGTGGCGTACACCGACAGCGACTGTGTCGCCGACCCCGACTGGCTGACCTACCTCGTCGCCAAGATGGAAGCGGGCGGTCTGGTTGCCTGCGGCGGGCCAAATTTCCCGCCGCCGGAGGATGATCTGGTCCCCGCCGCCGTCGCGGTCGCCCCCGGCGGTCCGACCCATGTGCTGATCAGCGACGAAGTCGCCGAGCACATCGCGGGCTGCAACATGGCGTTCCGCCGCGACGTGCTGCTGGGGCTCGGCGGATTTGATCCGATCTATCGCGCCGCGGGCGATGATGTCGACATCTGCTGGCGTTTCCAGGACGCGGGCTACACGATAGGGTTCAGCCCCGCCGCGGTCGTTTGGCATTTCCGCCGAAATACGGTGGCGGCTTATTGCGCCCAGCAGCGCGGTTACGGCAAAGCCGAGGCGCTCGTCTATGCGAAGCACCCGTTCCGCTTCAACCTGTTCGGACAGGCCAAGTGGCTCGGCCGCATCTATGGCGACCTCTCCACCTCGCTGCTATTGTCGCGTCGCCCGGTCATCTATTCCGGGGTGTTCGGCCGAGGGCTGTTTCAGACCCTCTATGAACCGCCCTCATCCTTGACCGCGTTCCTGCCGTTGAGCTTCGAATGGAGCGCGGCCTCACTCCCGCTTGCCTTGGGTGGAATTACCGGCGGCGGGTGGTGGTGGTTGCTGACCGTTCCCCTTCTCGTCACCTGGGTCATGTGCGTCAACGGCGCCCGCAAGGCGCCGATCGACAAGCGGTTTACCGGGCTCAAGGCGCGCGCCTTGGTGGCGCTGTTGATCTACCTCGGACCTTTGCTGCGCGGTTGGGAGCGCATCAAATGGCGCCTCAAGGAGATGCGTACGGAGGACCATATCGGCCCGGCCGCGACCGAGCAGCGTGCCCGTATCTGCTGGGGGGCGCGCGCCTTCTATCTCTCCTATTGGAGCGAGAGCGGAATTGAGAAGGAGGCGCTGATCGGCGGCCTGATTGAGTTCCTCGTGCCGCAGAAATACTTCGTCGTGCCGGATACCGGCTGGAGCCATTGGGACCTGAAAATCTCGCGCGGGCTGTGCAGCCGCGCATTGGTCCTCGTCTGCACGGAGAACCACGGCGGCGCAAAGCGGCTATTGCGGGTGCGCTGCGCGATGCGCTTTTCCCGCTTCGCATCGTTTCTGCTGCGCAGCTTTGCCGCGCTGACGGCCTTCGCGCTGATTCTCGGCTGGCCGTTGACCGCGGCCGGGATCGGCGGCGCCGGGCTGATCAGCTCGGCGGCGATCGTTTGTCAGCTCGTCGGTTTCGGTAGACTCATGCACCGTATCATCGAGACCGTCGCCAAACAGATGCCGCTGATCCCGGTCGAGCCGGCGGCAACAGCCTCGTTGCCGATCCACGCTCCGCGCACGGTCTGATCTTGCTGACGAAACTGCTGCCCTATCTGCGGCCGTATTGGAGGCGGATCGCCTCGGCGCTTGTGCAGGTCTTCCTGATCGCCGGGCTCGAGCTCCTCAAGCCGTGGCCGCTGCAGGTGGTGATTGACAATGTGCTCGGCGGCAAGCCGTTTCCGATTACCGCATTGGCGTCGACGTCTCCGACCGGACTGCTGCTGCTTGCCTGTCTCGGCATTATCATCGTGCATCTCGGCGCCGGGGCGCTGACCCTGCTGCACAATTACACGACGATCGGGGTCGGGCAGAGGATGGTCAACAATTTGCGCGGCGCCCTCTACGCGCACCTGCAGCGGCTGTCCCTCGCCTTTCATAGCCGGCAGCGGGTCGGCGATCTGCTCTACCGGATCACCGCCGACAGCTTTGCCGTTCAGACGATGATCATGAACGGCGTATTGCCGATCCTGTCGGCCGCCGTGCTGCTCGGCGGGATGTTGTTTGTTCTGCTGCCGCTCGACCCGGCATTGACCCTGCTGTCGCTGACCGTCGTTCCGTTGCTGTTTGGGCTGATTTTTGGGTTCAACCGCAAGATCGTCGATGTCGCGACCGAGGTGCGCAACACCGAAAGCCGCGTCTATTCCGTCGTGCAATGGGCGATGTCGTCGATCAAGCTGGTCCAGGCCTTTACCAAGGAGGACGAGGAACATCGGCGCTTCATGGGCGCGAGCGGCGAGAGTTCTGCGGGCCACCCTGCGGCTTTACAGCTGGCAGACGCTCTATTCGGGAGCCGTCAATTTGGTGATCGCCGGCGGCACGGCGCTTGTTGTCTATGCCGGGGCGCGCGCCGTCATGTCGGGGCGGCTGTCGGTCGGCCAGCTGATCGTTTTCATCTCCTACCTCGCGCAGCTCTATGCGCCGATCAACCAGATCACGCAGAGTTGGGGGCTGATCGCCGGCGCCCGGGTCGGAGCGCGCCGGGTCTTTGACGTGCTCGACACCGAGGCCGATCTCAAAGACGGGACCCGCAGCTTTGCCGCCGAAGGAGCGCGTGGCGACATCGCCTGGCGCAACGTCTCATTTCGCTACCGTCCGGAGACGCCCGTACTGAACGGCATCGAGCTGCGCGTGCCGGCCGGCGCCAAGATCGCCGTCATCGGCCCGACCGGCGCGGGCAAATCCACCCTTCTCGGGCTCCTGGCGCGGTTCTTCGACCCGTCGGCCGGGGTGGTCGAGATCGACGGCGTCGATCTGCGCGAATACAAGCTCAAATCGCTGCGAAGCCAGATCTCCATGGTTCTGCAGCCCCCGCTGATTTTCCCGCTTTCGGTCCGCGACAATATCGCCTACGGCCGCCCCGGCGCGCCTGATGCCGAGATCACAAGGGCGGCGCGGCTGGCGCGGATCCATGATTTTATCGCCTCGCTGCCGGACGGGTACGACACCGTGATCGGCGAATCCGGGGTGACGTTTTCCGAAGGGGAAAAGCAGCGGGTCACGATCGCGCGTGCGCTGCTGCGAGATGCGCCGATTCTTATCCTGGACGAGCCGACCTCGGCACTCGATGTCGCCACCGAGGCACTGGTGATGGCCGGGATCGAGCGGCTCGTGGCGGCGCGCACGACCTTTATCATCGCTCACCGGCTGTCGACAGTGCGGCGCTGCGACCGCATCGTCGTATTGCGCGACGGCGCCATCGTCGAGGAGGGGACGTTGCCCGAACTGCTGCGCCGCGACGGCCTCTTCGCGGAATATTACCGGACCCAATTCGCGCCCGAGGCGGGGCACGTCGCCGAGATGCGCCTCCAAGCGTGAGGGACCGAGCATTCGCGCGGGCGAGCTCAGCCTCAGCATTTGCCTTTGACTTGCGAATTGAGGTCAGCCACGTAGCGGTAGATCAAATTAATGATAAATTGTTGCAATACGATGAGCGGCCACTTAGGGTGCGCTTGCGGAGGGCGCCGACGGCGCGCTTCGACCTGATCTAGCCGAGACCTGGTCCCTTCAACCCAGGGACAACCACGGTTCGGCGGTAGCGGGGATGGGGGAATGGTCGCCGACATACCGAGCCGGGGAGCCAGGCGCTTCCCCGAGATTCGCATCAATTTGCGCACGCGGTCCGTGCAGGTCGGGGCAGCATCGGCGGTCGTTGCGTTTGCCTTCGCTGTGGGTTTTCTCGCATTTGCCCGCACCGGCTATGAGCGCACCCGGGCCGACCAGCAGGCGGCGATCGCCCGCGCGCAAACAGCCAATGCCGATCTAAAGGAGCAAGTGGCGCGCCTGCGGGACAGGCTTGCTCTCGCCGCCCGCGATCGCCAACAAGCGACCGCCGATCTAGACCGGGCCTTGAGTGATCGAGATCGACTGCGGGCTCGCATTTCGGAGCTCGAACAAACACGATCGCGGCGCGATTTCGCGGTTCGTACGACAGGGCTGATCGAGACCGGGCCGTCCCAATCGGCGGCCGATCCGGCATGGCCAGAGATGCTGATTTCCGATGCGCCGCCGGAACCGGAAGACCAGTCGCGCAGCATCGCGCAGTTCGCGCGCCAAGCCGTTGCCGAGGTTCGGCGCCTGCTCGCTTCGACCGGCCTGAATGTCGACCGCCTATTCCCGCAACTGGCCCAAGACCGCGGCGGCCTCGGCGGTCCGTTTGTCGCGCCTCCAAGAGCCGACCAGCCGAACGGGACGACCCCGGACAAGATGGAGGAGCTCCGCAGCTTTATGAGATCGCTGCCGTTGTCGGTGCCGCTCGATTATTATCAGCTCGAGAGCCCAATTCGGCCCGCGCCATGATCCGTTCAATCACCGCTCGGCCTTTCATACCGGGATCGATCTGTCGGCGCCTTACATGTCCCCGGTCCATGCGACCGCGGCGGGGATCGTGACCTATGCCGGCTATTACAGCGACTACGGCAAGGTGGTCGAGATCGATCACGGAAACGGCATTGCCACCCTGTACGCCCATCTTCACCGCTATATCGTTTCGGTCGGGCAGAGGGTCGCCGACCATGAGCAGATCGGCTTTCTCGGCAGCTCCGGCCGCAGTTCCGGCCCGCATGTGCACTACGAGGTCCGCGTCAACAACGAACCCCAGGACCCCGAAAAATTCATCGGCCTCGCCCGCGTCATCCCAGCCGCGGAGAGGTAGGGGGGTTAGGCCTCAGTGGAACCCCGCCAATTTTCATAGGGATGTTCCAACTTGTGCGCCCGCCAACATACGGAACGCTCTGACCCCAGTGCCAGTGGCCCAAGTGGTCGCGCGAGTGTTGGCGGTGCCCACCGTGGCCGCAATCATGTGCGACCAGCTCGATGGGTGGCGGTGCTGAGCTCGGTCGCGCTCGCCTCGAGCGAAAGGGGGCGGTCTGAGCCGAGATGGTGGCGAAAGCTACTCCGCCCACAAAAGCCAGGATCACGGCGTGCAATTCTTTTCAAAAGAAAACGCTGCGGCGGTTGACAGGGCTTGAAGCCGCTTCAGGCTGCCGCCTGTTGCCGCATCGGTCACGTCTCTGGGAGCGCTGTCACTTCTCGGGTGGTCCGCAGGTGGCCATACCAGCACGCTGGTGTTCAGAATCAGACGGACGATTGAGCGAGTTGTCATGGCCGGGGCCCGCACCCGTCGTGGCCAAGCAGCATGCGGCGGGAGGCCGCCCGCGCACAGCCCGGAGTTTTGAATGCGGTTTTTTGGTGAGCCGGCCTACTGACGGCTATCGGCCTTCGCGCACCACCGGGTTGCGCAACGTGCCGATGCCGGTGATCTCGATCTCGACGGTGTCGCCGTGCTTCAGATTTTCGGGCGCGCCTTCGGTGCCCATCCACACGACGTCGCCCGGGTAGAGGGTCAGGTATTGCGACATCCGGCTGATGAAGGTGGCGGGGCCGAAGATCATGCTGTTGGTCTTGAAACGGAACCTTTCGCCGCCATTGACGCGGATGATCGTCTGCGCCGCGTCGAGATCGAAGCCGGTTTCGATCCACGGTCCCATCGGCTTGAAGGTGTCGGTGTTCTTGGCGCGCCACATGGTCCGGTCGCCGGCCTGCCAGGTGCGCTCGCTCATATCGTTGCCGATCGTCCAGCCGAGCACGCAAGACAGCGCGTCCTTCTCGGACAGGTGCTTCGCCTTTCTGCCGATCACCGCGACAAGCTCGCCTTCGTATTGCACGCGCTCGGTCGCATCCGACGGGATCACGATCGGCTCGCCATGCGCGATCAGCGCATTGTTGGCGCGATAGCCGATATCCGCCGCCTCGGGCAATTTCGGCGTCTCGCCGCGCTTTTTGGCCGCCTCGATGACGTGCTCGGCGTAGTTGAGCCCGGCGCAGTAAAAGGTGCGCGGCTCGACCGGCACCAACAGCTTGACCGACGACAAGGGCCGGCGTGTCGCCGTCTTCTCGTAACCGGCAAACGGGTCGCCGCGCACTTCGGTGACCATGTCGGCTTCGACGATCCCGTAAACCGGGTTACCGTTCGCTTCGTAGCGTATCCAGCGCATCTCTCCTCCTTCTGACCCGGCACTTCCCGTTCGGCATCAGACGACAGAGATACCGGCATGGCAATCAAAAGTCGTGCGCTACCCGGCGATGGTGCGGGCGAAGCGGACGATGCGGCGGCCCGCTTCTGCGAGGCGTGGTTCGGCCGCAGTCATAGAGATCCGCAGATGCCCGGCGGCGCTCGGCCCGAAGCTGTCGCACGGTAGAACGGCGACATTCTCCTTCGCGAGGAGCTGGCGCGCGAAGGTTTCGGCGGCGAGACCCGTCCCGCGGATATTCAAAAGGACGAACATGCCGCCCTCGGGCGCCGTCACTCGGCAATTGGGCGCCTCTGCGAGGATGCCCGATAGCAATATGGCCCGGTTGCGATACGCTTCGCGGAGAGTGGCTACGTCGGGGAGATCCTTTTCGAGAGCCGGCATCACTCCGTCCTGGATGAAGGCCGGGCTGCCGTAGATCATCGCGACCAAGAGCTCGAAGAGATGCGCCGACAAGGCTGGCGGGCCGACGATCCAACCAAAGCGAAACCCCGGCATCGCATGCGGATTTGGAGAGGCTCGAGACGACGACGGTGCGCTCGGCCATGTCGGGCAACGACCACGGGCTGACATGCGGCCGGGCAAAGGCGAGGTCTTCGTAGACCTCGTCCGAGAGGAGCCACAAATCGCGGCGGCGGCACAGCTCGGATATCCCGGCGACCTCGTCCGCGGTGAACACGACACCGGTCGGATTGTGCGGGCTGTTAATCCAGATTACGCGGGTCCGCGGCGTGACCGCGGCGGCGATCGCATCGAGATCCGGATGGAAACCCCGCTCGGCGCGCAACGCCACGCTCACGAGGCGGGCGCCGCTCGCGCCGATCACCGGACCGTAGGTGTTGTAGATCGGCTCCGGCACAATGACTTCGTCGCCGGGGCCGGCAAGGCATTGCAAGGCGCAATACACCCCGCCCTGCGCCCCGGGCGTCACGACGACGTTGTCGGCGCGGCATGGACGCCCGGTGCGCCGCTGAACCCGGGCCGCAATCGCCTCGCGGACCCGGGGATAGCCGATGATCGAGGAGTATCCGGTGCGATGACGGCGCAGCGCATCGATCGTTGCGTCGATGACCGGCTCCGGCGGCGCCTGGTCGGGATCGCCGACTGTCAAAAAAATGACATCATGGCCCTGGTCGCGCAGCCGTGCCGCCTCCATGTGGATGCTCCAGGCATCGGCGCCCCGCGCGGCGATCCGATCGACCATTGGCGAGAACCGCACCTTCGTTTTCTCCCGCAAAGCCAGGTTTGTTCAGGAAATGGTGTGAAGGGGTCTGCGATGACAGGCTGACCTCTTCATGTTGCTATTGCGTCAACAGCCGACCGAAGGGAATACCGAGCAAGATGAGTATGAGAGCCGAGATGGTCCGGGCCGGCCTGCGCTGGTTGATCAAGCATCGCAACCATCGCGCGCTTACGGTCGAACAGCATCGGCGGTTTGTGACCGTTGCCGAGCGGTTCGTTCCGGACCCGCCCTTGCACACTCGGACCCTCCCGGTCGACGCCGACGGGGTCAGGGCGGATCTGATCGCCACCCCGGCCTCCGAAGGCGATCGCCATGTCCTGTTCTTGCATGGCGGAGCCTTCATCATCGGCTCGCCAAGCCTTTACCGGCACCTCACCTGGCGCATAGCATCTGCCGCTCGCGCGCATTTGCTGGCGGTCGATTACCGCCTCGCGCCCGAGCATCCCTTCCCGGCGGCGCTAGAAGACGCCTTCACCGCCTACAACTGGCTGGTCAGCCGCGGGGCCGCCCCCAGCCGGATCGCGGTCATGGGCGATTCGGCGGGCGGTGGGCTGGTCTTCTCCTTGATGCTGAGGTTGCGCGATGAAGGCTATCCGCTGCCGGGCGCTGCGGTTGCGTTGTCGCCCTGGACCGATCTCGCCCTGACCGGGGCCTCCCTGCGGACAAACGCCAACCGTGATCCAATGCTCAGCGCCGATGATCCGCCGTTGTTCGTCAATGACTATCTCGCCGGAGCGGATCCGCGCGCTCCCTATGTCTCGCCGCTCTACGGCGATCCCGCCGGCCTCCCGCCGACCTTCATTCAGGTCGGCAGCGACGAGGTGCTGCGCGACGACGCCGTGCGCATGGCCGATCGTATGCAGGCGGCGGGATGTCACGTCGAGCTCGAAATATGGCCGCGCATGCCGCACGTCTGGCATGTCTTCGTGCCGCTGATCCCGGAAGCCCGCCGCGCAATCGAGCGGGTCGGCGCGTTCGTGCGCGAAAAGACCGGTTACGAGGTCACCGCCCCCTTGGCCCGCTCCGCCCCGATTACCTGACCGACCGACGGAAGCCGGCGAAGCGCGGCGACCGCCCACCGGCTAAGGAACAGGGTACAGCCGAAGACAACCACGCCCTTGATGATGGCTGGAAGTGCGAGGCCGAGCAGCGCGAATTGCAGCCACACGACAAAGAGGTAATGCACCAGGTACATGCCGTAGCCGCTCTCTCTGAGGCCGGCCAGCGACCGCAGCCGACGGGCGGCAAAGCGCAGCACGACCGCCAGCACGGCAAAGCAGCTCGAAAAGCAGGCGAGCACAAAACTGAGGTCAGCGAGGATCTGCAAACCCAGGGAAGCCGAGGCGCCTTCCTCCATCGTCAGCCCGGTCAATCCCATCCACGCGCATAAGGAAACCAGGGCGGCGATAACCCATGTCTCGCAACGCCGCACCAGGGGCCCGTCGGCTGCAAGAAGGCCGCGTTCGACACCTCCGGCCCCGAGACCGACGCCGGCAAAAAAATAGAGGGCGTAGTGCATCGGGCGGCTGAGCTGGAACGCGAACGGCCCCAGCTGGGCCCAGGCCGAGGGAGTGAACAACAGGGCCAAGGGCACATAGGCCAGTATCGAGACGAAGATAAAGCCCGCAAAGAAGCGGGCCGGATGGGCCTCGGCGGCCGAAGAGAGCCGGACCAGATAATTGCCCAAGCCCGGCGCAAATCGATGCAGACCAGCAGCGCCAAAGTCGCCGACCAGCAACAGCCACAGGAACCACATCGGGCCGCAAGGCCAAAAGGGCAATCCGAGCCAGTGCCGCCAATAAGCCGCAAGCCCCGGATGGCTCGCCGTCTGCAGATAGGTCGGATAGAGCGTCACCGGCATCATAATTGCCACGACCAGCGCAAACGGCAGGCCGAGCCGCAACAGACGGCTATTGAGGAAATTTCCCGCCCCCTTGCGGTTCAAACTGGGCCAGACAAACAGGCCCGATAGAAAGAAAAACAGTGACATTAGAAAGACGTCTTGCCATGCGCAATACAAATCGAACCCCAGCCACCGATGGCTGTCGATGATCGGAATGGCGCGCCATTGATAGGGTGGGCTGTCGAACCGATAAGGCGCGGCCGGAAGAAATTGCAGATAGGCCAGCACCGAATGGAACGACAGTACCAGCAGGATCACTAAGGCGCGCAGATTATTGAGCGCCAGGCTCGAGCGAGCCGATGCTAGCTCCGCCCGCATCGGCCGATCGTTACTCGCGTTCATGCCCGGACGCGTCGACCTCCGACAGCGCGCGCTCCCGTTGCGTGCGCGCGACCCCAACCCGGGAACCAGCTGGCCGGGGACCAGCTGCCCGCGGGCCAGCTGGCATCACATTGCCGGCCGGGATCTCGCGGCGCACGACCCAGGTGGGTTTTGCCCGCGGCCGTCCCATCAGCGCAGGCTGGAAGAGCACCGCCGCCGCCATCGTGCAGACGAGCGCCAGCGCCATCAATTCGCCCATGCTGGAGGTGGCGGGATCGCTCGACAGCCACAAGCTGCCAAATGCGCTGGCGGTGGCGAGCGCACTGAAGATCACGGCGCGCGTCAGGGTCGACTGGACCAGCGCGGTTTTGCCGCTGCGCCAGGCCATGATGTAATAGATCTTGAAGGCGACGCCGACCCCGAGCAGCAACGGCAGCGCAAGGATGTTGGCAAAATTCAACGCGATGCCGAAAACGACACAGAGCTCTAGCGTTACCACGCCGGCAACGAGCAGCGGTATCAAAGTCAGGAGGACATCCGAAGCCCGCCGCAGCGCGATTCCAAGCAATACGGCAATTGCCGCCAGAGCGAAAATCCCGGCCTCGACGAATGCCCACACGACGGTGTTCCCGGCTTCGAACATCATCACCGCCGGGCCGGTCGCTGTCGGCTCGATGTGCAGCACCGCCGTGACAAATTCTCGCAACGCCGTGGTATTGTCCGGGTCGGCCTTGGGGAGGACCTGCACCCGCGCCTGCCCGTCGGGCGCCAGCCACATCCTCTTCAGAGCCGCAGGTATACTGTCGATCGTGATCCACTCAGGCCTCAACTCGGCGCGCAGCTGATCCAGTGAGAAACGCAACGGTTCTACGACCGCGTGCTCAACTTCTGCCCGAACCGCGGGATTGGCCTTGGCCAGTTGCGATAGGAGGCCGGCAAGGCGCCGTGCCGCGACTGCCCCCGGTCCCGGATTTTCCCCCGCAACCGCCGAGAGCTGACCAACGGTCGAGTTTAACGCGGCAACAATCTCGGCATCGGTCGGCGGTGGTTTGACCTCGGCCCGCTGCAGTGAAGGTTCAATCTTATCTGCGGCTGCACTGATCAGCCGCAATTTTTCGGTTTGGTCGCGCGGTATGAGGTCATCGAAGGTCCTGGCTTGCGCGACTTGCGGGAACGCCGATACCCGCTCGGCGATTGCGTTCGCCGCGCGGAGGTCTGGGGCCATGATCTCGATCGCATTCGCTCCGGTCTGCGCATCTTTGCGCAGGTCAAGAAAAGTCGCGACCGACGGTGCACTCGGGTTTCGCAAGTGGAGCGGGTTGAAATCGAAGCGCAGAAAGATCAGCAAGGGCGAGGCCAACGTGATGAGCAGGAGCGTCGTGCCGATAACCGGGATGCGGTATCGCTGCACGAACCAGTCTACTGGCGCGAGTGCGGCAAACCCCATCGGCCGCGGCTCAGAGGGCGGTTTCATCACGGTCAGCAGCGCCGGCAGCAACGTAATGCTGGTCAGGAACGCAACGATCATCCCGCCGCCGGCGATCTGGCCGAGCTCGGATAGACCCTGATACGAGGTCGGCAGGAACGACGAAAAGCCGGCGGCGGTGGCCGCCGCGGCAAGCGCCAGCGACACACCAGCCTTGCGCGCCGCGCTCCTCAGCGCCGGCCTCAGCTCGCCATATTCGTGCCGTTCGGCGCGGTAGCGCACGCTGAATTGCAGGCCGAAATCGACGCCGAGCCCGACGAACAAGACAAAGAACGCGACCGAAATCACATTCAGCGCGCCGACGACGAAGAGGCCGAAAGCCGCAGAGATCGCCAGACCGGCCACCAGATTGATCGTAACCGGCAATATGATCCGCGCAGAGCGCAACGCCAGCCACAGAATGACAAGCACCGAGACGATCGAGACCGCAGCAGTCAGCGGCGCGCTCTTTCTGATGCTGGCGAACTGGTCGTCATTCATCGGCACCAGGCCGGTCAGTCGCACCCGCGCCTGGTAATCGCGGTCGAGCCGCAGATCCCGGGCCGTCTGCATTACCGCGTCACTCGCCGCGCGGCCGGGTTCCAGCGCGCTGTAATTGAGGACCGGCTCGACCTCGATAAAGCGGCGCAGCTCCTGCGGTTCGGATGCTTTCCCGCTGGCCAGAGCGCGCCACGAAAAGCTGGCCGGGTGGCCGGAAAGCGCTTCCTCGACCGTCTGCGACGCCATCGTCACTGCCGGCCCCAGATCGTCGAGCTGAATTTGCCTGTATTGCACGCCCATAAGGCCGAGATCCAATGCGCCGAGGGCGCCCCTGAGACTGGGATCGGCGGCCAATGTCTGCAGCAAGGGATCGGCCTGAACCAGACCTTGCGTCAGGTTCGCCACCTCGCCGTCGGACAGGTACAACAACCCGTTGCGTTGGAAGAACGGACCGGCTTGCATCTGGTGAACGGCGCGGAAAAAATCCGTACGGCGGGTAAGCGCGTCAGCGAGCTTGGCCGAGGCCTGATCGGCAAGTTCAGGTGTGGGGGCATCGACCACGACGAGCATTTCCGGTGGCGGAAAGACCCGCATGTCTTCCACGGCGCGCTGCGTCCACCGCAGATTGTGCGGAAAGAGGTCCTTGACGTCGGTCTTTACCGCAAAGTTTTGCACTGCGTAAACCGCCGAGGCGGCCGCCAGGGCGAGCCCGGCGATAATCACCCACCAAGCATGACGACTGCAGAATTCAACTGTCCGTGAAATCGATGATCCGAGCATGTTCTACTGTCGCCAAGCAGCCTGCGAGAACGCCCACTCTGCTATAGCGGCGTTAACGGGCGGTTGATCGCCAGCCGGCTAAGCCCGCTCAACGCTGCAAACCGCAGTCCACTACGGTCTGACTGTAGAACCCGTAGGGAAACCGCTCGGTTCCCGGGTCTGGCCGGAGGCGCCCGGCCGAGGCGTGGCAATATTGTGGAATAAGGCCGTCAGTATCCGGCCGCCGCGCCGGCTGGCAGACGGCTGTCGCTGGCACCGCGGAGCCGGCCGTTGGCGATTTCGATCAACTCGACCGCGCCCCAGGGATGCTGCTCGACCAGCTTGTAGCCCATTGCGGTGAGCTGAGTAATGACCTCAGGAGACATCCCGGACCGCTCGATATAAACATCTTCCGGCTGCGCTTGGTGGTGGAGGCGCGGCGCGTCAACGGCCCCCTGCGCCGCCATGCCATGGTCGACGATGTTCATGATCGTCTCCAAGACCGTCGTGATGATCCGCGCGCCGCCGGGGCTCCCGAGCACCAGAACGACCTTGCCGTCCCGCTCGACCAGGGTCGGGGCCATCGACGATAGCGGCCGCTTGCCGGGCGCGATCGCGTTGGGCTCGCCCTGGACGAGACCGTAGAGGTTTGGCGCGCTGGGTTTCACGGTGAAGTCATCCATCTCGTTGTTGAGAAAAAAGCCGGTGCCTGGCGCGATGACGCCAGCCCCGAAAGAACCGTTGATCGTGTAGGTGACCGCGACGGCATTGCCTTCGCCGTCGACGACCGAATAATGGGTCGTTTCGGACTTTTCGCGCGGCTGACCTTCGCCTGCCCGGTTTTCAGCGCCGCCTCGGGCGATCTCGGCGCGGAGCGAGGCGGCGTAGTCCTTGGACAGCAGCCTGTCGAGGGGGTTCGCGACAAAATCGGGATCGCCGAGATTGGCGTTGCGGTCGCGATATCCGCGGCGCATCGCCTCGACCATCAATCGCACCGATTGGGCCGAGCGAAATGCCGAGGCTGCGATGTCATAGCCTTCGAGGATGTTAAGGATTTCGCACATCGTCGTGCCGCCCGAGCTCGGCGGCGGCGCCGAGACAACCAGATAGCCGCGGTAGGTGCAGGTCAACGGAGCGGTTTCGGTAGCCGTATAGGCGGCAAGATCGCCGGCGGCGAGAATTCCGCCATTCTCTCGGCTCGCCTTCTCGACAGCCGCCGTGACCGGGCCTTTGTAGAACGCCTCCGGCCCCTGCCGCGAGATCAGCTCGAGGGTCGCCGCGAGGTCGCTCTGCACGAGGCGGTCGCCGGGTTGGAGGCGGCTGCCGTCCGGCCGCAGAAAAATTTTCGCAGCTCCAGGATCGCGGCTGAACCGGTCGGCTCTAGCATCGAGGATGTCGGTGTCGGCATGGCTCAGCGCAAAGCCGTCGCGGGCCAACGCGATCGCCGGCGCGATCAGCGCAGCCCGCCGCAGCCGGCCGTATTTGGCCGCCGCATGGTCGAGCCCCATCACCGTGCCGGGCACGGCGGCGGCCCGGTACCCGTGGCGGCTGAGCTCGTCGATGGGCCTGCCCTCGCCGTCGAGGTACATCGTGGTGGTCGCCGCTGCGGGCGCGGTCTCGCGGAAATTGACGAACGCCTCCCGCCCGTCGGCCAGGTGGATCGTCATGAACCCGCCGCCGCCTATATTCCCGCAGCAGGGGTCGACGACGGCGAGCGCATAGCCGACCGCAACCGCGGCATCGACCGCATTGCCGCCCGCCCGAAGCACCCGCACCCCGGCCTCGGAGGCGAGGCGATGCGCGGACACGACCATGCCGTGCTCGGCCTCCACCGCGGAGGCGGCCTCTGCCGGCGCAGCCCACAGCATCGCCAATAAGATCAGCGCAACGCGCGAGCGGCTCTGCGCCACCACCATCACTACGTCCATCATCGCTACTATTGATGAGCCCGATTGGCGGCTAATAGCCGCGTTGCCAATCGATGATGTTCCTCAGCGGGCGCCCGTCGATATAGGCGCGCAGGTTCTCGCAGAAGAGGTCGACGCCGCCGTGGCGGTCCTCGTCGCTCGCGCCCGAGACGTGCGGCGTGATCAGCACCCTGGGGTCGGACCACAGGCGCGACGGCGGCGAGTGCTCGAATTCACCGACATAAACATCGAGCACCGCGCCGCGCAGATGGTTGCACTCGAGCGCCTCGGCGAGCGCTTCCTCATCGACGATTTCCCCGCGCGCGACATTGACCAGCACGCTTCCCGGCTTCATCAATCCGAAGCGGGTCTTGTCGAAAAGCCGGTTCGTCTCCGGCGTCCATTGGCAGCAGATCACGACAAAATCGCTCTCCGGCAGCAGCCGGTCGAGATCCGCCGCGCCGCCCATTTCGCTGAACCCGGCGGGTAGGGGTTCGCCCGCCCGCGGATTGCGTCGAGTGCCGATGACACGCATGCCGATCGCGGCGCAGAGCCGGCCGACGTCGCGCCCGATGCCGCCGGCGCCGACGACGCAGGCGGTCTTGCCTTCGATCAGAAGCGGCCGATAGGCGCGGTGGTCGAAGGCACCGGCGCCGCGATCGAGGACGGCACGGTCGAAGCTCTTCGCGAAATGCATAATGCCGGCGAGCGCATATTCCGCCATCGCCAATGTGCTGCCGACGCCGCGCGAGGTGGTGACGATGACGTCGCTGCCCCAAAGATCGCCGCGAAGCAGGTTGCTGGCGCCGGCGGGGCGCTGATGAAACCATTTGAGCCGGGGCGCCCGGGCGCGTAGGTCGAGGGGGAACGGCCAGCCGCCGAGGATAACCTCCGCGTCGGCAAGGAGCCGGTCGCGCTCCTCGCGGGCCCCCACGCCGACGGAGCCCGGCCGCAGATAGCGCGACGCGGTGTAGGCCGGCCAGGTCTCGCGATATTCACCGTCGAACCAGCCTCCGGCATCGGTCACTCGGATCGACGGATTGACCGCCTCTATTTTAACCCGCTCCGCGGCGCCGAGGCGCTGAATGGCGAGGACGTTGATCGTTCGCACGGGCTCTTCCCCTGATCCGGTGGCAGCACTGGCATGCACGATAACGTCGGGAGCGGAGCTTGTCCCTCCGGCTCTGCGCAGCCTATGCTGACGCCGCGATTTCGCTGGAGGAGGGTCGGATGAAACAGGGATACCGGTTTGTCGATTGCGATATGCACATCATGGAGCCGCCGGACCTGTTCGAAAGATATCTCGACCCGGCCTTCAAGCACCGCATTACCTCCTCGATGCGGCGCAGCGACGGCGGTCCGACCGGCATGCGCGGCCGGCCGTTGTGGTTCTTCGACGGCGCGCCGACCAGCAATGACGGCAATATTTCGCAATACAACCGAACGCGCGGCCCACTCGTGTCGCGCCGCGCCAACACCAACGTCATGTTCGCGGTCGAGCGCGGTTACGACGCTGAGGCCCAGGTCATGGGCATGGAGATGGAGGGCATCGACATCGCGGTCCTGTTCCCGACGTCCGGTCTGTCGTTCCTGGCGCGGGACAATATGGACCCGCAATTCTCCGCCGCGATCTGCCGGGCCTACAACGACTGGCTGCACGACTTCGTCCAGCACAGTCCGGACCAATTGAAGATGGCGGCGATGCTGCCGGTCCATGACGTCAACCTTGCGTGCCAGGAGCTCTATCGCTGCGTCAAGGACTACGGCGCGGTCGGCGCCTTTGTGCGGCCCAATTACGTCAACGGGCGCTACTGGCATTCGAATTATTGGGACCCGCTCTACGGGCTGTTGCAGGACCTCGACGTCCCACTGTGCTTCCATGAGGGGACCGGGTCGTACTACTCGACGATCGAGCCGCGCTTTGGCGAGAACCGCTTCATGCGTCATGTGGCGAGCCACTCGACCGAGATGCAATTGGCGCTGATTGCGCTGATGCTCGGCGGCGTCCTCGAATTCTACCCGCGCCTGCGGGTCGCCTTCCTGGAGGCGCAGAGCTGGTGGGTGCCGGGGCTGTTGGGCCGCATCGAGTGGGATCTGCGGCAACACCATGACTCCGATGCGCCCTATCTCAAGATGTCGCCTCTCGAATACTGGCAACGCAACTGCTTTTCGGCGATCGAGAGCGGCGAGCGCGAGGTCGGCGCGACGGTCGAGCTGCTCGGCGGGGCCGACAACATCTGCGTGTCGAGCGATTTCCCGCATTTCGACTCGAGCTTCCCGGAGGTGTCGACCCGGGTCCTAACAAATTCCAGCATCACGCCCGAGATCGGCGGCAAGATCCTGAGCGGCGGCGCCCGCCTTTACGGCTTCACCGACGCCGATTTCGACAAGGCCACCGCCGCCGCCCGGCGGCGCGACAACGTCACAGTGGCGCGGGCGTAGCGCCCTCACCCACCCAGCCCTCGCGGGCTGGGTCCCCCCTCTCCCGCATTGCGGGAGACGGTGCCGAGCGCAGCGAGGCGGGTGAGGGTGGCCGGGGGGCGCGCTACGCGACGCGCTCGTAGGGGAAGCGCTGGACCTTCTCCATATTCTTGCCTTCGATGCGGATCAGCCGGGTCGTTCCGGCGCGCCGCGGCGAGTGCAGGTCGCCCTCATTGTAGAGATAGGCGGCCCCGGGCTTCAGCGTGTAATCCTGGATGCGCCGCGCTTTGCCCGGCTTACCCTCGCCGGGGCGGGCCACCGGCTCGTAATCGGTCATCACCGTCTCGCCGCGCGCCTGGCCGTAGATCGCCCAGGACGGGCCGTGATCGTGCGGGTTGCTGTCCTTCGCACCGTGGTAGACGTGGCCGAGGATGCAGAAGCCGAGCTCGGGGTCCTCGTAGAGTATTTTGCGCTCGGGAACGTCATCGCCGAGATGCGTTTTGACGAAATCCTCGTCCTTCAGCACCTCCTGGACCAGCGCGCACACCTGTTTGCGTCCCTCGACACCCGGATCTTGCTCAAGGATCCGCCGACACTCCGTCGAAAACTGCTCGAGGCTATACCCCATCTGACCAACTCCCTGTGGCTCTCAAGGCTGCGAACAGCCGCCCGCAACCAACGCGCGATAGTAACCCGAAGCGGGGCCAAACCGCAAAGCGGGCGCGCAGAGCGGCTTGACTTCCCAATCAGGCGGGCCTCACTCTCGCCGCAAATACCCGCCGGGTCGCCGTCAGGGAGGACATGTACAGCTATATCATCCGTCGCTTGGCCTTCGGCGCCCTGACGGTGATCGGTGTCTCGATCATCGTGTTCGCCGTTCTGCGGATCCTGCCGGGTGACCCGCTCGTCGCGATCTTCGGGCCCGAGGGCTTTACCAAGCTCAGTGAAGCGGAGCGTGCCCGTTATATGGCCGATCTCGGGCTCAGCGATCCGCTCGCCGTGCAGTACTTTCATTGGGTCGGAGACATTGCCCGAGGCAATTTCGGCCGATCGTTCTTCCGCGCCGAAAGCGTAGGCGAGATGATCCTGCGCCGCGGACCGCTGACCGCCGAAATCGCGGTGCTGTCGGTCATCCTCTCCTGGCTGGTCGGGATACCGGTGGCGATCGTCAGCGCGCTGCGTCCAAACAGTCTCGGCGACAATTTCTCGCGGTTTCTCAGCATCCTGTTTTTGGCGATCCCCGGCTTTTGGCTCGGGATGCTGATTGTGCTCGCGGCGCTATTCATGTTTGGCTATCGGGCGCCGCTCGCCGGCCCCACATTGCTAGCGGATCCGTGGGGCAATCTTCAGGTCGTGATCGGGCCGGCGGTCGTTCTCGGGCTCGGCCAGGCCGCCTATATCGCCCGCATGGCGCGTTCCAGCCTGTTAGAGGTGATCCGGGAAGACTACGTGCGGACGGCCCGCGCGAAAGGGCTGAGCCGGCGTCCCGTGATCACCTTTCACGCCTTGCCGAATGCCTTGCTGCCGGTGATTACGCTGTCGGGAATTCTCCTTGGTTTCGTGCTCGCCGGGTCGATCCCCGTCGAGCGTGCCTTCGGGACGCCCGGGCTCGGTTATGCGATGTTTACGGCGGTTAGCGAGCGTGACGTCTTTGTTATGCAAAACCTGGTGTTTATCTACGCCGTGGTCTTCGTGCTGCTGAACATACTGGTCGACCTCACGATCGCCTGGCTGGACCCGAGGATTCGGTATCGATGACGGTTATCGAGCCTGAGACGGCCTATCCGGCAGAAACGACTGCGCTGGCGGTCGAGCGCTCGCGGCCGTTGCTCGCACAGGCCGGACTGCGCAGATTTATCAGGCGTTCGCCCCTGTCGGCCTTCTGGGGGTGCGTCGCGGCGGCGATTATCCTGATGGCGCTGGCGGCGCCCCTTTTGGCCCCGTATGAGCCGTTGAAGTCGGACTTCCGGGCAATGTCCAAACCGCCGACCGAGCGCCATATTTTCGGCACGGACCAGATCGGCCGGGATGTATTGAGCCGGGTCATCTATGGCAGCCGCGCCTCGTTGGCCGTCGCGTTCGGGGCCGTGCTGTTCGGGACGACCCTCGGTGCCCTGTGGGGGCTGGCCAGCGGCTATTTTGGCGGGCGCTTCGATATTTTCAGTCAGCGCATCATCGAGTTTCTTCAGTCCTTCCCGGATCTGATCCTGGCAATGGCCATCGCGATGGCGCTCGGCGCCGGCTTCGCAACCGTTATCGTCGCGATCGCGATCACTCGCATCCCGTTTGGCGGGCGGGTGATCCGAGCGGTGGTGCTGTCGTTGAAGGAGTTGTCGTATGTCGAGGCGGCGCGCGGTCTCGGCGCGTCGCACCTGCGCATCATGGCGCGGCATATCCTGCCGCAATGCGTGGCGCCCTACCTGATCCTCGCCACGACCCATCTCGGCGTCGCAATCATCATCGAGGCGGCGCTCGGCTTTCTCGGCGTCGGCATTCCGCCGCCGACCCCGACCTGGGGCAACATGCTGGCGGATTCGCTGAACGCCGGCCTCGTCCCACCGTGGTGGCTCGTGCTGTTTCCGGGCCTCGCGATCACGATCACGGTGCTCGCCTTCAATCTCCTCGGCGACGGCATCCGCGATATGCTCGACCCAAGGCTGCGCAGCGCCGTGTGAACGATCAACCCGCCTCGACCAACTCCAGCGCTTCGCCGCTCGGGCCTTCGATCATGACGGCTCGGGTATCGCCGAGCGTGTAGGGTTCCTCGAGGAAGACGACGCCTTCGCCGCGCAATTTGTCGATCCAGGCCTCGAGATCGGTGACGCTCAACGCGATGTGATCCTGTAATTGGCCGCGCGAGCCGGCGAGCGGCCTCTCGCCCTGGTTGGCGTACCAGATCAGCGCCACATCGCCGAACTCGACGCCCGCACGGGGCGAGCGGAACATTCCTTCGCGGTTGAGCGCGGGCCAGGTGCGGTCAGCGCCGCGCGGCACCTTGCAGTCGGCCTCGGTCACCGGCGCACCGCCCCAGCCGGCCCGCGGCGGCGCGTTAAGATGCTTCTGATACCACAGCTGCGCGCACAGCGGGTCTTCCTGATAGAGGTGGACGTGGTTGAAGCGCTCGGCCGGGTGGTCGCCGGCGTACTCGACGAGCGCGTCGTCCGGGCCCTTCATATAGGCGAAACCTCCGCCGCCGGCTGGCCCGAGGCCCTTCTGCCTCGCCTCGGCGATCTGCGCCTTGGTCAGACCCAGCACGCCGCCCTGGCCCGGCCAGGTGTCGCTGCTGATCAACACCGAGCCGCCTTCCTCGGCCGTGTAGAGCGGCAGCAGCTCGACCTCGGGCCGGCTCTTGTAGGTTTCAAGACAGCCCCGCGAGTTGGTGACGTGCCACCCAAAGTGCCAGATCGCGCTTTGCGGCTCGCTTATCGGCGGCCGGTCGACCTTGTCGAACAGTACCATGACGTCGTTCGGCGATTTGAGCGCTGCAAAGCCGCCCCAATTCCCCTTCTCGGTGCTCGGAAACTGCCGCGTATAGAAAGCGATCGCGGCATCCGGATCGGTCGAGTTCAGGTGCAGGTGATGAAATTTCGGGGTCGGCAGCATGTCGGCGCTTCCTTGGAACGGATTTGGGCTACTATGCGCCGAACACCGGTGAAATCAATCAGGCTTGGGGAGACATCATGAGCGCCGGGAAAGCCGTTTTCACATCAGTATTGGCCTTGGCGATGTTTGCGGGTGGGGCAGGCGCTCAGCAGAGCCCCGGCCCGGCGGTTGCCATCGACGATGACGATATCGGCGGGGTCGTCACCAGCCGGTTCGGGCCCGAAGCCGGCGTGTGGGTCATCGCCCAGACCACCGAGCTCGGCACGCGGTTCGCCAAGATCGCGGTCACCGACGAACGCGGGCGTTACGTCGTGCCGGACCTGCCAAAGGCGCATTACCAGGTTTGGGTGCGCGGCTACGGTCTCGTCGACTCGCCGAAAGTCGCGGCCGAGCCCGGCAAAATCCTTGACCTGACCGCCGAAACTGCGCCGAACCTCGCCGCGGCGGCGCAGTATTATCCGGCGATCTACTGGGCCTCGATGATCAAATTCCCCGACCAGAGCCGCTTCCCCGGCACCGGCGACAAAGGCAACGGCATTCCGGAAAATTTCAAGACGCCGCAGCAATGGCTTAATTTCATCAAGACCAATGGCTGCGGCAACTGCCACCAGATCGGCAATTACGCGACGCGGTACCTGTCGCCGAAACTTGGAAAATTCGAGTTGTCGCAGGACGCGTGGTCGTATCGGCTGTCGGTCGGACCGGCCGGGCACGACATGGTGAACTTCATCACGCAGCTGATGACGCCGGAGGGCGGCCATCTGAAGGCCCTCGCCGACTGGACCGACCGCATCCAGGCGGGCGAATTGCCGAGCCGCAGCCCGCCGCGGCCGGTCGGCGTCGAGCGCAACATCGTCGTGACAGTGCGCGACTGGCTCGACCCCAAGCACTATCTGCACGATTTGACGGCGACCGACCGGCGCAACCCGACGGTCAACGCCTATGGCCCGATCTACGGCGACACCGAGCTCAGCAGCAATGCGCAGCCGGTGCTCGACCCGGTGCACAACACAAAGACGACGATCCAGCCGCCCTTCCGCCCCGATACGCCCAGTTCGGCGCTCGCCAATCAGGTCGTCAACCCGTCACCCTATTGGGGCATGGAGCAGACCTGGGACAGCAAGGTGAATGCGCACACCTCGGCGATGGACCAGGACGGGCGCGTCTATTGGACCGCGCAGAACCGCGCGCCCAGCGATATCCCGGATTATTGCAAGAAGGGATCGCCGTTGCGCTCGGCGCAGCTCTACCCGCTCGACGTGCCGCATGAGGGCTTCTTCCAGAACTCACGGCAGGTCACGGTCTATGATCCGAAAAATAAGAAGTTCACGACGATCGACACCTGCTTCGGCACACATCACCTGAATTTCGCCGAGGACGCCGACAACACGCTGTGGCTTAGCAACAATACCGGGATCGGCGGAGCCCCCGTGCCGGAGCTGGCGGTCGTCGGCTGGATCAACACCAAAAAGTTCTGGGAGACGGGTGATGCGGCGGCCTCGCAGGGCTGGACGCCACTGATCGTCGATACCGTCGGCAGCGGCAAGCGCACCGCGAGCTGGACCGAGCCGGGACAGCCGATCGATCCCACGAAGGACACCCGCATCCCGTTCGGCATATACGCGATCGCGTGGTCGCCGGCCGACGGCTCGATCTGGGGCTCCAGCCTGGCCCATCCCGGCTATATCATCCGCGTGGCGCCGGGTACGAACCCGCCCGATACGGCATTGGCCGAGATCTACAAAATCCCGCTGCCCGGCTACGGCATCCGCGGCATGGATATCGACCGCAACGGCGTCGCATGGCTGCCGCTCGACAGCGGCCACATCGCCAGCTTTGATCGGCGCAAATGCCAGGGGCCACTCAATGGGCCGGGTGCCGAAAAGGGCGATAAATGCCCCGAGGGCTTTGCGTTCTACGCCTTGCCGGGACCGGGCTTTCAAGGTGATCCGGGGGCCGAGGAGAACCCGTATTATATGTGGGTCGACCAGCACAACATTTTGGGGCTCGGCGCCAATGTGCCGTTCGAAACCGGCAACCAGTCGGATTCATTGCACGCGCTGGTCGGCGGCCAGATCATCGAGTTGCGGGTGCCCTATCCGATGGGCTTTTTCGCCAAGGGCCTCGAAGGCCGCATCGACGACCCGAACGCCGGCTGGAAGGGCCGCGAATTATGGGTAACTTCGGGCAACCGCACGCCGTTCCACATCGAAGGCATCGACGCCCCGTCCCCCGGCGCGCCAGGCGCAACACCCGAGACATTGTCGAGCCCGCTCGTCGTCGAATTCCAGCTCCGCCCCGACCCGCTGGCGCATTGAATTGACGTGGTACTTGCACCTAAGGCGCCCTAAGGGAAAATTCTTACTCGCGCGAATAACAGAGGGCACATCTGAGCGACGGCGGCGGGCTCGCGACCTCACGAATGTCATGGCTGAATCCACCTTCGACGGGGCGCCGAAGCTCCACGCCATAAACTCCGCGCGGTTCTGTAGGGGAAGTTAGGGACTTGAGATCGCCTGGAACCGGTGATGTGCTAAGGTGTGGCCTGCTTTCGATTGGATGAACGCATGCTCAAGGACGAGATCGATGCGGCCAAGCGTACCGTAAGCACCGATACTGTGCAGATCACAATAGGCGAAGTAGCTAACATGTATGCGAACGCCGAATTGAACATACTTCCGGACTTCCAACGGCTGTTCCGGTGGTCAGATGACCGCAAGTCTAATTTTGTGGAGTCAATTTTGATAGGTATCCCAATTCCTCCGGCATTCGTCTATGAGAACGAGAATGGGACAAGGGAGCTTATAGACGGCCTCCAGCGGATATCGACGGTACTCGAATTCATGGGAGTGCTCAGAGATCCAGACACGGGCAAAATGAGACGGTCAAAGCTACTTGGGACGAAATACCTGCCTTCGCTAAATAGCATAGTCTGGCAGGCGAAAGAGGACGGAGAGGAAACGCTCGATAAGGCGCTTCAGTTGTTTTTTAGGCGGCACCGCATTGATTTTCAGATCCTAAAACATCCGAGTGATCCTAAGACGAAGTTCGATCTGTTTCAGCGCCTCAACCGAGGAGGCGCTTATGCTAACGAGCAGGAGGTTCGCACTTGCTCGATGGTACTTGCAGACGCGGATTTCACGAATGCCTTACGGAGATTCGCACAACGCAAGGATTTTCAGAAAATCTTCAGAATATCGGCGGATCAGAAGCAGAATCAACAAGACCTCGAATACGTAGTCCGCCTAGTCGTTCATACTTACGAAGAATTCCCGCGAGGCAGAGACGTGCAGGAGTTCCTAGATCAAGCCATCTTGAAAGTGATGAGTGAACGCGATCGCCACGACGTCCTGAGGCAAATCGGTTGGGCAGTGGAAACTCTACACCGTCTCTTCGGAGAGAAAGCATTGATTCCGCCGGAAGATCGGCCGGCCGGCATTGCCCCACGGTTTTCATTAAGAGCGCTCGAAGGCATTTGTGTCGGCGTAGCGCGCCACAAAGACGCGATACTGGCAACCGAAGACCCCGATGGATTCGTAAGGGGAAAGGTGGAGGGTTTCTGGCACCAGCCTGAAGTTGCAGAAATGAGTTCACCGGGGCTGCGGGGTAGCGTCAGGCTCCAGCGCAGTGTTGCATTTGGATCGCGGTGGTTCAATCCTAATGCCCGACCTTGATCATTATTTTGACGAGATTGATGCCGCCCGCATTCGAAGAGCGAGAGAGCTATCGGAGATCAAGCGAAGGTTCAGCACTGACAGAGTGCCTGATCCTGCTGGAGTGAACTCAAAGGCCACGGTCGTTTTGACCTATACGAATTGGGAGGGTTTTTACAACGATTGCGTGCGCGCCTATATTCGCTTTCTTCGAGACCGTGGCGGCAAGATCCGCGACACCCACTGGATGTTGCTCCTAGGGGCCTTCCATGCGGATTTCGAGTCTTTAAAAGCGAGGAGCCATTCGTACGATGCTAGGCGGCAATTCGTAGAAGATCTTCAAGTGCGGCTAGAGTGCGGCTTTGACTTTTTTGACGACACTGTCGTAGAGGCGCGATCGAACCTTAGCTTTGAACGCCTCGCGGAAAACTTTTCCATTCTCGATATAGACCTCTCGTCCATGCAACGGTTTCGAATTCGAATAGACAAAGAGGTGGTTGGCTGGCGACACAGCGTTGCGCATGGTGATCCACCAGACCTGTCCGCGCTCGATATCGAAGATCACGTAGAGTTTACAGCTAACCTTCTAATCGTTTTGGCAGACGGTTTTCAGCATGCTATGCTGGAAAGGATGTGATTGTAAAATTTGCGATGAAGTCTTCTTAATACCTTGATAGCGATTAAAGGAAAAAACGCGCCAAGGCGTTATGTATTTGGTTTACCTGCGCCGGGCACGCCAAATGCCGTCGCATCGAAATGCAATCATGCCAAGCGCTCTCACACAATGCCCACGAAGGTCAGGATCCGGGTCAGCGCGGGCTTGGCGCTTCTTGCCGGGACAGCGTATCGCAGTGGTCGTTAAGGTCGCAAAACCGCAGAGTGTCCTTGTTCATCCACATAATCGCAAATCGCAGCGTTTTAGGTGAGCCAGGAGCTGAAGCAGTGAGCTCGAGGACGCCCTCGTCCGGAGTCGTTGGGCGCCATTGCCATTTGCCCGTGAGCTCGGCCGTCCCGGCATCCTTGTACGAAAATCTTTCGTCGGAACCGAGTTCGAAAGTTATTACGCTTCCTCTCCAAGATCCAACGGGCGCCTGCGCTTTGTCCTGTGCGTTGGCCGATCCCGCAAGGCCAAACAGGCAGGTTCCCAACAAAAGGAGCTTTGGTAATCCGAGCATTGACTCCTCGATCAGATTTTGACGAGCTGGTCAGACCAAAGCCGGATCGCGGCTTCGGCTCTCAAGCCAGTTTGTAGGCCTGGCGGGCCAGGAGCTTCCAGTTTCCGCCTTGCTTTTGCCAGACCTCGAGAGTGCCGATCCTGATGTTGGTGATTTTGCCGTCCAATTCGAATTCGGATTCATAGAGGTGTCGGGCGATCGCGGCGTCGCCGGCCACCTCGATCTTGAGGTCGGGGAAGGCCAGCGATTTGACGGTCGCCTTCCGGGTCATGACGCCGTTGATGAACTCGGCCTTGTTCTGGATCCTGCCATCGGAATGCCCGTAGCTCAATTGCTCGGCGGTCAGCCGCTCCAATTGGGCTTTATCCGCCTTGAGCAACGCCTCGCGCAGCGCCTCGACATTCTGCTTGACCGCCGTTTCGTCGCCGGCTTCGGCATGGGCCGGAGAGCCCGACAAAAGGTGCGCCGTGCCGATCGCGAGCACCCCCGCGGCCGCCAAATTGCGACGGGTCAACTGCATTCTTTCCTCCCTCGTTTCCGTGGTCCCAAAATATCCTAATTCATCGCAGCGTAGTCCCGCTCTGCCGCCGTGTCGAACGGAACTAAATTCCGGCCATCCCGAAAATTGCCCAAATCGAGTGGTATTGACGGGAACGCACCATGAGGCAGGGATTTGGTCTCGCGTGTGATTGGCAGGCGGAGTATCGGCAGGGTTGGTGCGCTTCGGGCAAGCTCACCGCTGTTATTTCGCTGCATTTATCAGCGAAATCAGCAGGCGCTGTACGAAATTGCAATTTATCGGCTCAGTGACGGCCACGCCTCGTTTTGACGTATAACTGCGCCGGTCCGCGGAACGAGGTGGTATGATGCGCGAAAGCGTGAAGAAGGTGGTGCTAGCCTATTCGGGGGGGCTCGACACGTCGGTGATCCTGCGGTGGCTGCAGGAGACCTATCGCTGCGAGGTCGTCACCTTCACCGCCGATCTGGGCCAGGGGGAGGAACTCGAGCCGGCGCGCCGCAAGGCCGAGATGCTCGGCGTGCAAGAGATCTTCATCGATGATCTGCGCGAGGAGTTCGTCCGAGATTTCGTGTTTCCGATGTTTCGCGCCAACGCGCTCTACGAGGGCGCCTATCTTCTCGGCACCTCGATTGCGAGGCCGCTGATCGCCAAACGGCAGATCGAGATCGCTCGCCAGACCGGGGCCGATGCCGTCGCCCACGGCGCGACCGGCAAGGGCAACGACCAGGTCCGTTTCGAGCTCAGCTATTATGCCCTCGATCCCGGCATCAAGGTCATCGCACCGTGGCGCGAATGGGAGCTGACCTCGCGCACCCGGCTTCTCGAATACGCCGAACAGCATCAGATCCCGATTGCCAAGGACAAGCGCGGCGAGGCCCCGTTTTCCGTTGACGCCAATCTGCTGCACATTTCCGCCGAGGGCAAAGTGCTCGAAGATCCGTGGGTCGAGCCGGATGAGTTCGTCTTCAGCCGCACCATCGCCCCGGAGACGGCGCCCGATAAGCCCGAATATGTCGAGATCGCGTTCGAGCGCGGCGACCCGATCGCGGTGAATGGAGAGCAACTCACCCCCGCAGCGCTGCTTCAGCACTTGAACGAGTTCGGCGGAAGGCACGGGGTCGGGCGGCTCGATCTCGTCGAAAACCGCTTCGTCGGCATGAAATCGCGGGGGGTCTACGAGACGCCTGGCGGGACGATCCTGCAAGCCGCTCATCGCGGGATAGAGAGCCTGACCCTCGACCGCGGCGCGGCGCATCTGAAGGACGAGCTGATGCCGCGCTATGCCGAGCTCATCTACAATGGGTTCTGGTTCTCCCCGGAACGCGAGATGCTGCAGGCGCTGATCGACAAGAGCCAGGAGAATGTGGAGGGCGTTGTGCGACTAAAGCTCTACAAGGGTTCGGCGCGCGTCGTCGGCAGAAAGTCGCAGAGAAGCCTCTACAGCCTCCCCCACGTCACCTTCGAGGAGGATGCCGTCTACGACCAGCGCGACGCCGAGGGGTTCATCAAACTCAACGCGCTGCGCCTGCGCCTCGCCTCACGCCGGTGACTGCCGCGGCCCCGACCATTCCCTTCGCCGCAGGCAGGGGAGAGCTAACCGCGCGGACGGTTGGCGGTGTATTCCGCGCTCTGCATTTCGATCAGCCGGGAGACCGTGCGCCGGAACTCGAAGGTGCCGTCGCCGGCCGCGTAGATTTCTTCCGGCGGCACTTCGGCCGAGGCGATCAGCAGAGTGCGCGCCTCGTAGAACGTATCGATCAGGATGTTGAAGCGCCGCGCCTCGTTGCGCTGCTGCGGCGAGAGGCGCGGGATGCCTTCGACGATGACACCAGGGAAGCGCTCGGCGATCGCGAGGTAATCGGCGGCGCCGAGCGGGTTGCCGCAGAGATCCCCGAAGGAGAACCAGGCGACGCCGCGCGCCGCCCGCGGGATAACGAGCGGACGCCCCTTCACGGTGAGCGTCGCGCGGGCGCCGGGAGCCCCATCGGTCAGCTCGCCAAAGGCGTGTTCGAGGGCGTCGTGTGCAGTTTCGTCGAGCGGGTGGTGGTAGACCGGCTTGCCGTGCAATCGGGCGAGCCGGTAGTCGCGTCCGCTGTCGAGCTCCAGGACATAGAGCTTTTGTTTGAGCAGCGCGATGAACGGCAGGAAGCGCTCGCGCTGCAGACCATGCTCATAGAGCTCGTCCGGCGCGCGGTTCGAGGTCGCGACGACCACAACACCGGCGTCGAACAATGCCCGGAACAGGCGCTCGAGGATCATCGCGTCGGCGATGTCGTCGACCTGGAACTCGTCGAAGCACAACAGCGCAGCCTCGGCGGCGAGATCGTGCGCAACTTTGTCGATGGGCCGGTCGGTGTGGGCGCGCCGCTCCCGCTCCATGCGCTCGTGCACCTCAAGCATAAAGGCGTGGAAATGCACCCGGCGCTTCCGAAGGCTCGGCACCGAGCGGAAAAACAGGTCCATCAGCATCGATTTGCCGCGACCCACCGGACCGCAGAGATAAAGCCCGACCGGGGCGTGACTGCCGCCGTTCTCGGCAAGGCCGAAGCGGGCGAGCCAGCCGCGCAGACCGGTTTCCGGGCGGTAGTGCAGCAAGGCGCGATAGAGGCTCTGCAGCCTCTCTACGGCCAGCTGCTGCGCCGGGTCGAGCTGCAGCAGCCCCCGCTGGCGCAGCGCACGGTAGGCCGCCATCGGTTCCGCGGCCGGCGCCGCAGCTGTGCCCGCATCGGGTGCCATCACAATGAGTTGGCTAAAATCGCAGTGATCGACGGGCCGGTGTTCCGGGGTTAATTTCCCTCGAGGATCGGGCGAAGGAGAAAGTGATGAACGAAGACCGTTTCAACATGGATATCCGAAAATTCTTAAAGGTTGTCGGCGTGACCTCGCAGCGCGAAATCGAGACCGCGGTCCGGGACGCGCTCGCCAAAGGCAAGCTAAGCCAGAATTCACTACTGAAGCCGCGTGTGACCCTGTCGATCCCGGAGCTCGGGCTCGAACACGTCGTCGACGGCGAGATCGGGCTGTCTTAGCCGGCGGCTCGCTTTGCTGAGATTGCTTCGGCGCTCCGCGCCTCGCAATGACAAACAAATACCGCCGTCATTGCGAGCGGAGCGAAGCAATCTCGCCGGGTCATTTCGCGGCGGTTACCATAATTTCGACGAGCAGCTCCGGGCGCGCCAGATCGGCCTTTACGCAGGCGCGCGCCGGCGGGTTCTCGGGATCGACCCAGGCGTTCCACACCGAGTTCATATCGGCGAACAACGCCATGTCCTTGATCCACAGATTGGCCGAGAGGAGGTTGGATTTGTTGGTCCCGGCCTGGGCGAGGTAGCCGTCGATCTTGTCGAGGATTTGCTTGGTCTGGCCCTTGATGTCCTGGCTCGTGTCGCCGGCGGTCAGACCGGCGAGGTAGACCGTGTCGCCGCGCACGACACAGCGGCTCATGCGCGGACCGGGCGGCTGGGTCCGGTCGAAACGGGTGATGGCCATCGTGAAGACTCCCCTAAAAGTGATCCTGAAGTGAAAAAGCGGTCAGCCCGGGTTCTGCGGCGGCGAAACATAGTTGACGATCCGCTTGCCGTTGGCGTGGAGGCCGAAGGTAACGAGTGGCTGGTCACCAACTACCCGAAAGGCGTGCACCCGGTTTGCCGGTACCGCGATCGTGGTTCCGGGCTCCATGATTACCACTCCTTCTTCGCCATCAAGCCAAGCCTCCCCACGCCCCTCGATCACGGTCAAGATCTCGGCGTAAGGATGCGAGTGCGGCGGCGTCTCGTATCCCGGCTGCGAGGTCTGGATGCCGGTGCGGATCGGCAGCCCCGCGCCAGTGTCGTCGCCGATGATCGGCTGATAATCGGCGCCGCCAGGCAATGTCACGCTCGGCCGGTCGGCATGGCAAATGACGGTCAGCGCGTCGGGCATCGGTTCCCTCGTGGACCATTCGGAATAGCCGACGCTACCACGTTTTCGCCGGACCGGTCATCGCAAAGTACTGCTCGCTTGAACCGACCCACGCCGGTAGCTCAGCTTTACTATGAATGGCAATCGATGCGCCAAGGGACGCGGATGGAGAGCGCGATGCAGAGAGCTCAGTCACGGGGCGCCTCGCTAGCCTTTTGTGCGGCGCTGCTCTCTTCGGGCGCGGCGTCGGCAGCCGATATCGAAACCGCAGCGCCGCCAACCGTTGAATTCGGGGCTCACCTGAGGACGGACGGCTGGGTCGACTTCGGATTGCGTGCGCCCGCCGCCGATAGCGCCGAGCTGCTGATCTACGACACAGCACACGCCACCACACCGGCGAGGGTCGTGTCAGTGATTCGCGACGGCGTCGGCGACTGGGGCGTCCGCATCCGCGGCTCCCGAGTGGGTGCCGGCACGTTTTACATGTACCGACTGAATGGTCACGGCACGGCCACAGTGAACGCGCCCTTTGGCACGGTGCTGAACGGCAATTTCGTGCTCAACGACCCTTATGCCTACCGGTCGGAGGAGGTCGGCTATTCGAAATTCTACCTCTCTCCACCGTTCGTCGACATCGATCACCCGATCTATGCCGGGGGCGGCAAGAGCATCGTCTACGATCATCGGGCCGATCCTGCCCCCACTCATATCGAGGTGCGGCCCGAAGATCTGATCGTCTACGAGTTGCACGTGCAGGATTACACCGCGCAACTCCAGGGCCTGCCGCGGGCGCTGCGGGGCACTTATCTCGGTCTGACGCAGGGCGGGTTGAAAACGCCCGGCGGCCTGACCGCCGGGATCGATCACCTCGCCGAGCTCGGCGTCACCGCGGTCGAGCTGATGCCGGTCATGCAATACGACAAGGAGACGACGACAACGCCGGGCCGGGTAAATCACTGGGGGTACATGACGACAAATTTCTTCGCACCGGAAACGCGCTATGCGTCGCGGCCCGGCGATGAGGTCATCGAGCTGAAGCGGCTCGTCCAAGCGTTCCACGACCGCGGCATCGCGGTGTTCATGGACGCGGTCTACAACCACACCGCCGAAGGCGACTGGGTCAAGGACGGGCGTCTTGCCGACAAGTGCTACAATCTGTGCGACGACATTCCGGAAATCTATCGCGGCACCGGGAACGGGTTTTACGCCAATGCCAGCGGCACCGGCAACGACATAGACTTTTCGGACGGCGACCGTTTCACAAAGCACTTGGTTCTCGATTCCCTGGCGCTGTGGCACACCGCCTACGGCGTGGACGGGTTTCGTTTCGACCTCGCCCGCATATTGACCGATGGTTCGACAGACGCCGCCGCCTGGGTCAGTGCCGATCCCCGCTTTGCCCGCGCACACCTGCACGCCGAACCTTGGGACGTTGAGGGGCAGTGGTGGAATTTCATGGACAGTCCGCCTTGGGATTGGCGGAACAACCGCTGGGCCAAGTGGATCGGCCAGTACCGCGACGGCGCGCGGCTGTTCTCCAAAAGCGATCTGCGCGACCCCGGCACGTTGAAACGGCTGATCGAAGGCCGCGGCGCCGTTCCCGGAACGGACGCCGCCGCTTCGAGCAAGCCGTGGCGCTCGATCAATTTTGTCGCGATCCACGACGGCTACACATTGCGGGACTGTATGTTCTTCAATGACACCGACGGCTCGCAAAACTGCTGGGACAGCGGGGGCGACGAGGACCTCCGCCGCCGACGCGAAAAACTGCTGCTGGGACTGCTGCTGACGTCCAACGGCGTACCCTTGCTGCAGCAGGGCGACGAGTTCGGCCGTACGAAATCCGGTGCCGGGCAGGACGGGGCGAAGAACAGCTGGGACTGGGAGTCCACCTCCGGCGATGTGACCGTGAATGGCGTCAACTGGATCGGTTGGGGGCTGAAGGACGGCAATCCCGAAGGTTCACCCAATGGCCCGCGCTACGGGCGCGAATTGTCGGAGTGGACGCGCGGCCTTATTGCGCTGCGGCGACGCTGGACTCAGTTTCGCCAGGCCGATTTCGCCGAATACGCCCCGGCGCCGCGCGCCGCCCCCGGCGATCCGGCCAATGACGGCCGTCTGAGCTACAGTTGGGAGGGTCCGGCGGCCGGCTCTCCGAGCCAGCTCGCGGTGCTTCGCTGGGGACGGCCGGGCGAGCCCGATCTGATGGTGATCTACAACGAGAATTGGTCGCCTTTCTCAGTCACCAACCTCGCCGACTGGTCACGCCGGCCGTGGAAGGTGCTCGCCCGTTCCTGGCTGCCGCGCGGCGATGATCTCTGCGCGCTTCCGGATTGGACCGGCTGTCCCGATGCCGGACCGGCTTTCGCGGTCGATGGGCGCGCGATGGCGATCCTCGCCAGCTCCAGAGATTAAAGCGCTCGCGCTCCCAATAGCGTTACTGGGCGGCCGACGTCGAGGCGTTGGCGCAGCCAGCGGCGGCCGGTGACCTCGATAAATCGAAAGCTCAGCGTCGCGAGTGCAAGACTGACGGCGATCAACACCGCGATAAGCGCGAGCGAGGATACGAGCGGCAGCTTCGCAAAGTCGAGACCCGGCAGCCGCCGCGCGATTTCCGTAGTGACGAACAGCACGAACCAATGCAGCAGATACAGGGAATAGGAAATGTCGCCCAGCCACACCAGCGGCGCCGAATTCAGCAGCGGTGAGAACCGGCCTGCGTTGCGCACTGCGGCCAGTATCAACAGCGGAAAGAACGGGATGATGGCGAGATCCGGCGCGCCGAGGTGGAGCAGCGCTGCAAGCGCCAGCACCACTGCCGCGAGCGCCGCGTCGGTAGCCAGTATGGAGCCGAAGATACCGCTCTGATAGCCGCTGTACAGCAGCATTCCGGCGAGAAACTCCGGCAGGCAGCGAAGGATCGCATAGGTGCCGTTCCATTGGTTCAAATAACCGCCGGTGCGGTAAGCCAGCCACCCCAGCGCCACCACCAGCAGGCCGGCGAACCCCGCCTTGGCGGCCGGGCCGGCACGCCACAATACCGGAAACAACAGCGGACACAGCAGATAAGCCAGGAACTCCAGACTGATCGACCATGCCGGGTCGTTCCAGCTGAGCTCGCGCGCCCACAGCCCTTGGAGCATGACGAGATTGGCAAAGAACCCGGCGAGCGAGCGCTCTCCCAGCAGCGGAATCGGCTCGAACGAGCCTCTGAGCGCATAGCTCGCGGCCCGTTCCGCCGCCGCGGTGGCGACGAACAGCAACAGCACGGTGATGTGCAGAGGATAGATGCGCGCCACCCTGGCCTTCAGAAATTCGCGGTAGCGCCGGCCGGTGACCCGCCGCGCGAAACCCTCCTTGTAGACATGCGTAATGACAAAGCCGCTCAGCACAAAGAACAGGTCCACCGCCAAATAGCCCTTGTACACGGCCCCCGTGTAGCGCTCGGGGTGAACAGCCGGGAAATACCAGCAAAAATGAAATATCACGACCCATAGTGCGGCGATGCCGCGCAGTGGGGTCAGCGAGGCGAGCTGCTCCGGCGATCCGGAGGGCCGCTCCCGTCGGCGTCTGCCGTCGCCGACCTGTCCCCGCTCTCGCCCGCATCGACCCATCTTCCCGAAATCGGCAGTTGCTGATTACGACCCGGAAACACAACAAGGGAGGCGCCGCTCGCGTTCCGGGTTTACCGAATCGGGCCGAGCGGCGGCATGGTCAGCACGCCGGGGCTGTCGAGCACCGCCTCGAGGCGCTGCAACAGCGGCTGCACGGCCTTTAGCGAGTGTTCGATCGAGGTTGAACTGATGCCGCCGGCATCGCGCTCGCGGTCCGCGCCGGTGAAGCGGTTGTATAGAAGCTCGGGCAGGGTTTCTTCGCGCGGGAACACGCTTAGCGTGAACGGCGCGTCGGGCGCCAGATTGGCGGCCTGCTTGGCAAGGCGCAGAGCCACCGAATAGCCGCCGAGCTCGTCGACGAGACCGTGCGCCTTGGCGTCCTCGCCGGACCAGACGCGGCCCTTGGCAACCGCCTCGACCTCCTCCTGGGTCATGTGGCGGCCGGTCGCGACATGGTCCTTGAAGCCCTTGTAGGTGTCGTCGAGGAAGGCTTCGAGACGGTTGTGGGCGTAAGCGGAGAAATCCGTGGTCACGCTGTACATTGCCGCATCGGCGCCGATCTGCGCGCTGTCGGTCGAGATGCCGATCTTTTTGAGCAGATCGGCGACGACCAGCTTGCCGGCGAGAACGCCGATCGAGCCCGTTAGGGTTGCCGGTTCCGCGACGATCTTGTCGGCCGCCGCGGCAACATAATAGCCGCCGGAGCCGGCGACATCGCCCATCGACACGATCACCGGCTTGCCGCGTTCGCGGGCGAAGACGACCTCGCGCCAGATCAATTCCGAGGCTACGGCCGAGCCGCCTGGGCTATCGATGCGGAAGAGGATGGCGCGCACCGCCGGATCACGGACCGCAGCGCGAAATGCGCGGGTGAGTTCGGTCGCCGCCATCAAATTCGATCCGGTCAGCGGGTTGGCCGTGCCGTCGCCGCGCACCACGAGGCCCGAGCCGTAGATCAACGCGATCGTCGAGCCTTCGCGATGGGGATGCCCGGCGCGATCGAGATAGTTCGTAAGGCTGATCACCTCGGCGCCGGACCCGGCGCGCGCGCGGGCGTGCCCCAGCACCTCGTCGCGGTATCCGAGCCGGTCGACCAGCTTTGCCTGGACCGCCTCTTGCGCCAGGAGCGGGCCGCGGTCGATCAGGCCGCGCACCTCGGCCTCCGACAATTTGCGGCCCTGCGCGATCCCGTGGACGATCTGCCCCGCAACCGAGGTGAGCAGCGCCTCGACCTCCTCGCGATGCGCCGGGGTCATCTTGGTTTCGGTCAGCATGTTCATCGCGGTCTTGAATTCTTCGCGATGGTCGAACTCGGGGACGATCCCGAGAAGATCGAGGGTGCCCTTCAAGAACGGGGAATCGGCATAGAGGCCGGTCAGCCCGACATTGCCCATCGGCTGCAGCCAGATCTCGTCGAAGGCGGTTGCCAGATAATAGGGCCGGGTTCCGGGACCGAACTCGCCGAAGCTGTCCGCGAAAGCGAGCGCGAGCTTGCCCTTGCCGCGAAACGCGGCGATCGCGTCGCGCACTTCTTGGACCTTGGCGAGACCCAGCTCGTCGTCTCCGACCCGAGCGAGCAATACCTTGACGCGGGGGTCGTTGCCGGCGGTCTCGATCGCGTCGAGGAAGTCGCGCAGGGTCGGCTTCGCGCCGACCAGCAGCCGCATGATCGGCTCTTCGCTGGCGCCTTCCGGCAGATCGCGTGTCAGGTCCACAGTCAGGAGAATATTGCCGGAAAGCGGCCTCACCGACGGCCGCAAGCCGCCGACCAGCAGCATGACGCCGACGACGAACAGCACGGCCGCAAAGCCGATGAACGCAAAAAAGCCTACAAAGAAACGCCGCATGCCTGGTCCGTCACCGAAATTAGCGGGCCGATTTTCTCGCTTATCCGTCTTGGCCGGGCTTGGCCCGGCCATCCACGCCTTTGAGCGCCCGAGACAAAGACGTGGATGCCCGGATCAAGATGGTATGGGGCGGGCGGCGAGGGAATGGCACCATCGTCGCTGGAAAGAAGCGATGGAGCACGCCAATGCCGCAGCCCAATGACTTGAGCCGGTCCCTCACCGCCCTTGACCAGGATAGCACGCTGATCGCCGTTATCGAGATGAGCCAGGCGAGCTGGCTGGTCGGCGCGATTGTTCCGGGCATCGAACGCCATCCTCTGAAGAAGCTTGCACCAGACGCCGAAGAGCTGTTGCGGCTGCTGCAGCGTTGGCGCGACGAGGCGACCAAGGCGGGCCGCTCGGTAAAGCGCATCGCGGTCGCCTTCGAGGCCGGTCGGGATGGCTTCTGGCTGGCCCGCTGGCTGCGGACGCGCGGCATCGAGGCCCATGTCATCCATGCCTCCAGCGTCGCGGTCTCGCGCGAGCATCGGCGCGCCAAGACCGATCGCCTGGATGTCGAGCTGCTGAAGCGCGCCTTCCTCGGCTGGCTGCGGGGCGAGCGCGATCATTGCAAGATGGCCGCGATCCCCACGCTCGAGCTGGAGGATGCGCGGCGGCCGAGCCGCGAGCGGGAGACGCTGGTGGGTGAACGCACTCGCATCATCAACCGCATGAAGAGCACTTTGGCACGCCTCGGCATCCGCAATTTCAGGCCGAATTTGCGCAAGGCCCGAGAACGGTTGGCGGCGCTGCGCACGCCAGAGGGCGTAGCTGTCCCGGCCAATACCTTGGCCGAGCTGCAGCGCGACATGGCGCGTCTGCAACTGGTGAAAGAACACATCAAAGAGATCGAGCAGACACGGCTGACGCGTCTCGCCCAGCCGCCGGCGGATGCACCCCATGCGATGCTCATCCTGCTGGCGCGCGTCGTCGGTGTCGGTATCGAGACCGCTGAGATGCTGGTGCACGAGGTGTTTGTGCGCAATCTGCGCGACCGCCGAGCGGTGGCACGGTATGCCGGTCTCACTGGCGCCCCCGACGAGAGCGGCGCCAGAAGGCGCGAGAAGGGGCTCGCCCGGGCCGGCAATGCACGGGTGCGCCGCGGCATGCTGCAACTGGCATGGCGTTTTCTGATGTTCCAGAAAGACAGCGCCCTGGCACAGTGGTTTCAGGCGCGCACGGCCGATCGCCGGCCCGGCACCCGCAAAACGATGATCGTCGCCCCCTGCCTGCGCAGGGGCAAGCTCTGGCGCGCAAGCTGCTCATCGCCCTGTGGCGCCTGATGACCACCGGCGAGGTTCCGCAGGGCGTTGTGCTGCGAGCAGCGGCGTGATGGCCGGTCTGCCGACAAGCACGAAACCGGGTTTCGGCGGTCTGTCATCGATCGCGGACCGCCGTTGACGAACCGAGGTGGTGGTGAGCCGACTGCGGACATGGCCTTCGTGCCGCGATCAAGAATGGACCCGCCGCCCCGGAGCTTCGCCGCCGATGCGCATGACTGCATCATGGTCCGATCTCTCGGATCGACCGAATACAAGTTTGTGGCGCGATCGATCGTGCCAGGGGCGGGCTCCCCTCGGATTATCGTCGTTGACAAATCTCGGTCACCGCAAGGCCTGTGGATATGTGGACGATCGGCTTCGCCGACCGGCTCCGCTTCCCCCGCTTCCCGAGCAAGCTCGAAAACCGGGGAAATGCTCGCTTTCGCCCACATACCCACAGGCCCCACAGCCAATGAGGGAATTGATCTCAATGGGAAACATCAGATGCGGCTTCGGCGATGGCCCAAAACGCATCCACGTCAAATCACTTGACACCAAAAGCCCCATACAAGTCCGCGCAAGACGAGTTTCGGTTAATTCCTGCGTTTGCCGGCTGCGCGGGTCACCGGTCCCACCGGTGGTACTCGCGGTTCGGAATGATATCCAGACCGCTGGCCATCCGGTTCGACATATTGAAGAAGGCGACCGTCTCGGCGAGGTCGAAGATGTCCTCGTCCCCGAGACCCTCGCGGCGCAACCCCTCCCGGTCTTCCTCGCCCATCGTCGCCGGCGCCGTCGTTAGCTTCCACGCGAAATCGAGCATCGCGCGCCGGCGCGGGTCGAGCGGGGCTACCCGATAATTCATGACCAGCATCTCGCCCAGCTCGGGGTCCCCGGACAGCCGCCGCACCGCCTGACCGTGCGCCACAAGGCAGTAATAACACCGGTTGGCGCTCGACACGACGACCGCGACCATCTCGCGCTCGAGCTTAGAGAGGCCCGAGGGCGCCAGCATCAGCTCGTTGTACATCGCGACGAAATTGCGCAGCTTTTGCGGGCGCAGGCTGTAGGCGCGCAATACATTCGGCACGATGCCGAGCTTTTCGGTGCACAGCGCGAACAGCGCTTTGAGGTCCTCGTCGAGCGCTTCGGGATCGGCCACTGGGAGCGCCGAGATATGGTCTGGCTGCGGCACGTCAAATCTCCTGCGGCAAACAAATCACGGGCCTAATGTAATCACCTCCGGCAAAAATCGTGATCACCGGCTTGACCCGGAGCGTCGACACTCACGGTTGATCGTAATATGAAAGTCCGCTGCAGCTGCAGCGGGTCTGCAGCGGGGGCTCCTCTTCAGGTTGCAAGGCTCGAAAGCGGCCAAGGCCTCGGCTGGGTCGGCCGGTCTTCGGCCTGGCGGATTTCGAGCGCCTGCAGACGTTGGTCGAAGTCGCTGGTTTCGATGGTTTGCACAAAAGTCGTGAACACCCTGGCGATGGCTTGCGCCTCGCCCGGCGTGATCAGGCCGCCGGCGAGCGCCGCGGTGACCGCCCCCATCGCGCCGGCGAAGTCGGCGGCGCTCTTGATCGGCGGCAACGCGAACTCGACGGCGCGGTCGCGCGGCAAAATGCGTTCGAGGCACAGCCGCATAGCGGTCGAGTCACCGGCGAAGGCTGCCTCGACGGCCTTGCGGGTCAATGCCTCGGCTTCGCCCGCGAGCAGCTTTTGCGCGGCTAAGCTTGCCTTGTTGCGCGAGCCGAGCCGGCGGCCGGCCGGGTTTCCCGACCGCCCTTTTGGAAACGGCCGCCCGCGCACCTGCGCCGCCGGCGCCACCTCCACCTCATCCCTCATATACACCTCCGTCCGTTGGCAGCGCCTCTCGCCGGGCGCCGCAATTTTCTGAGTATGTTATGCCAATAAGGCAATTTTTATGGATACCTAATACGCAACAAACGATCGGCCGGGCGTGAGTGCCGCTGTGGCCGGCGTCTGCGGACACCTCCGGACAAAGAGCGCGGGTTCAGCGCCTTCTTAGTAGAACCACGACGAGAACTTCGGAATGGCGACCGTGCCATTAAGTCCTGGACTCCGCATAGCGTTGTCAAAGCCGCGTTGGGTAACGTGCTTTATGAATGTCAGGGAAGTGGAGTTCTGGAAAATCACCGACCAATTTTGTCGCATCAGCGCCTTCTGGAAAATTCCCTCTAATCTGGATCATAACCACAGAAGCCACACGCGCCCAGATTGATGAACAATGGGGTGTAAATCCCCTTGCCGGTAAGGGCAAATCAGTCCTAAGCCGGTTGGGTCATGTTTTGGCCTCGCCCGCTGCGGCGCAGTTGGGAGGGTCTTGCACTTACGGCACATCGGGGCCGATAGCGGGTGCAGACTTCACCGGAAACAACTGGTATTGCAACGGCAACAGCAACACGTACACCTATCCGGCCTACTGGTTGGGCAGCACTTCGACCGGCTGCACGGGCGCGACTGCGGGACTGGTGCAATTCACCGGCAGCAGCATGCCGCGTTACTTGCTTATCCCGGCGTTGTTGCTGGCGCTTGCCAGCGGGAGCGGGTATGCCGAGTATTTCACGAACAGCGCCACCAATGGCAGCGCCTTGTGGTGTACGAGCAGTTATCCGAACGGCTGCGGCGGCAATGAAGCGTGGTACAACACATCGGATTTGCGGGTGAAGGATGCGGTGATTGATCTGCCGAACGCGCGCGGGCTGGATGCGGTGCTGAAACTGCGGCCTGTCACCTATCGCCGGAAAGACAAGGCGCGCGAGCAGAGCGAACACGTCGGCCCGATCGCGCAGGAGGTCGAGGCGGTTTACCCGGAAGTGGTCGGGGTGGGGCGCGACGGGATTAAGAGCATGGCCTATTCCGATCTGGTGGTGCCGCTCATCAAGGCGGTGCAGCAATTGAAAGCCGACAACGATAATCTGCGGCGTGAAGTGGAGGAATTGCGCCGTGAGGGCGGGACGCTCAAGACGCACACAGCCAGCAGTCGTTAAGGAGGTGGATACGGGTTTTGGTTTTTTCATGGTCTCGCCATCTGCGCCATTGTACTTTGTAAACGTGACGAACGTTAATCCGGGAATAGTATCACTCAGGCCGCCGGTGATCAGAATTTCGGCACAGAATTCCGTTCGGTGTCGCTGAGTGTCTTGAAATATATCATCGTAATCGGCCCAACCCCACACATAGAGACGGTACGCTCCAGCCTGCACAGCGCGAAAATCGGCTATAGGAATATCTACCGCTGCCATGTTCATGCTGGATTTGGGGCCGATTAATGCTCTGCTATTTGGGCCGCCTCCAAGATCAGGAAAATCATAGTTAGTGGGGATGTCGGGAGTGAACACGCTCCAGCTTACATGAGTCATCAAGAACTTGGTTGGGGTCGTTCCGCTGTTTTCCCATGCTACGATAAACCTTATACCGGTTGGGTCAGCGGCGCGATAGTCGGGAAGTTTTCCATATGTAATGTCTTTAAACACTACAAATGCTCTTTGAACCGATGTCAGCGCTTGGTTGGTGAGTATTGTCTGTTGATGGGCTTCCCAGGCGAGAAATGCTGTGGCAATTGCCAAAGCTATAGTCCCAAGTCCAATGATCCTGTCCTCATATCTGAAGGCAAGAGTGAGGGATAGTATTAGTGCCAACACACATGCAAAATAGGCAAAGAATTGACTTATTGCTGTTGCTGTGGTCACGGCACAATTTCTTAGTAGTTAGGCGGAGAGCCGCGAAATCGTGCTGACGCTTACGCCGTAGCTCTTGGCGAGGGCGCGCGTCGGCTCGCCTTTGGCGAGGCGTTGCCGCGCCTCCTTGATCTGGTGCGGGGTGAGTTTCGGCTTACGCCCCATCCTGACGCCCTTGGCGCGGGCAATCTGCCGGCCTTCGTGGGTGCGCTTGATGATCCGCAAGCGTTCGTCCTCGGCCATGGCGGACACCTATCGCCATGAAACCCCGCCCCATGGGGGTGGCGAAGTCGATATAGCTGCGGTCGAGCACCTTGATCGCGGCTCCGGCATCGATCACCGCTTTGATGATCTGCAAACCGTCCCACATCGAGCGCGTGGCGCGGTCCCATTCGGCAATCACAAGCTCGTCGCCGGTGTCGAGGTCATCAAGGGCACGGGCGAGTTGCGGGCGTCCGGCCATGCTCTTGCCGGATGCCGTGTCCGAATAGATCACGGCGCAACCGAGGCGCCTTAGCGCCTTGGTCTGCCGCGCAAGGTCTTGTTGCTGCGTGCTGACGCGGGCGTAGCCAATCAGCCGTTTTGCGGGTTTCGTTTTGAAACTCATTTATGACGAAACTAAGCGCCTGATTTTCCGAAGGCAAGATGCCTCGTCATAATTATTAAATTATGACAACGGGGGTCGCTATTTTGGGCGCGCAACTGGCCGAAAAATCCGACGCATCAGGTCGCGGGTTTCGGGCGCTACACGCATCGGCTGGTGTCCGGGCATTAGTCGCCCGTTCGTGCGCATGATCTCGACCAGCGCGTCATACGTCTTGACGTTGAGCCAGTCCATTGCCGTGCGGTGCCCGATCTTGCCCTTTTCGAGCTTCTCTAGCACATCGGCTAGACTGTTGCCTTTGAGGTCGTCATTCATCGTCCGAAGCTCCGGCGCAGCCAGCTTGACCGCACCCCTTTTGGTTAGCCCGACTTTCTCGAAGGGCACCAGTGGCGTCGCCCGGCTCGTATTGATCTTTTCGACCAGTTCGAGCGCCTCGGGCAACAAGCCCTCGCGATGCAGGGTCAACAGCCATGCCGTCGTGTTCAGCATGTGAACACCGCGCAACCGGGCAACGCGCAAATCCATCACGTCCGGGTCTTCAAACAAAACGAGCGGGACGAAGTTCGGCCCGGTGTGGCGCGCGAGCGAAGTGGCGTATTCGTCAACGGCGATCTCGCCGAGGTCGCCGCTTGGCTCCTGTGGGTTGCGCGCGCGCCGGGTCTGGTAGCCTACCCCGACATTGGTTTCGACAATCTCGATCTGGTTATGCAATCGCGCGAGCGCCGCCTTGACTTCGCCCTTGGGGTCGTTCTCCGGCTTGGTGATCTCGTAATGCACCTGATCGACAATCCGCACGGGCACGGTGAAGCTGCCAAGCAGGTCAATCCGCCCGATGCGCGCGAGCGTCAGCACCGGGCTTGCGTCCGGGATGATTACAACGCCATCGACGGTTCTGCGCGCCACGATTTCGTCACCAATTTGCACGTCAGATATGTAGAATATCACAGCCGCGACCGCAATGCGACGGCGTTGCGCCGTGGCCTTGGTTAACGCCAGATGTCTTTAATTATGGTACGCGGCGCTGCGGCGGGTGCCTCACGACGATCTGGCCGTCTTTGCTGCCGTAGCTCGGAATACCGAGGCGGTCATTCTCTCGAATGGCCGCATCTTTCGCTTTGGCAAAAGCCCGGATGGCGATTTCGGTGAGAAGTTCCGGGTTTGCGAATATGGGGTCTTCGTCGCCGGTCATGGATCGATATTGATGTGTGCGGGCCGGTGCCGCCAACTGGCAGCCTCCTTGCGTTCCTGCGCGGCCCGCAGGCTGTCGATCAACGTCCGGCTTTCGGGCAGCACCTTCGCCCAGATACGTGCGCCCTCCTGCTTGGTGACTTCGATGTAACCGCTTTCGTGCAGGTAAATCATCGCATCGGCGTTGGCCGGGATATTGTAGCTATGAAGGGTGTCGGGGGGGCCGGGTTCGGACACAGGGCGCAAAATGCCGTCGCCTTTACAACGATCAAGGATGATGTTCAGCAACAGGGCAGTGGGTTCGCCTTCGCCGAACATCAGCGGCGGCGGGTACTTGCCGGTTCCGTCGTCATAGGTCATGGTTTTCGCGCTTCGTGCATGGCGGTGCTGATCTCGGCCAGTTCGCGGACAAGCCGCATATAGCGAAGGTCTTGCTCACGCGAAAACTCGCCGTCGCCACGCGCCTCGATCATCGCCGACATGCGCTCGTGCACGTCGTCGAGCATAGCGTTAAGCCAAGGATCATCGGCGTGTTTGGCTTTGTATGGTGGCTTCGGGTCTGTCAGGGCTTGGCGCAGAAGAGCGCGGCCCCGTCTGCGCGCCTCCGCGAAAAATTCATCGCCAAGCGGCGGAATGTCCGAGTAATCGATGCGAGCCTTGTCGAGCCGCCGCTGTTCTTCCGGGGTCAACCGGGGCAGGTTCTTTGGGTCAAGCCGGTAGTCGGTCATAGCGGCAAAAGCCCTTGGATTTGCCGCAGCATTTCGGCGTTGCGCCGCGCGTCCGGCCCCGCCCGGTGCTGCTTCGGAAACAGGATATAAGCCTCGGCCTCGGCCTTGACGATGGCGATGTCGGGCCGTCGCCCGCGAAGCAAAGCCTCATGCCATGCGATTTGATGAAAGTCGCGCAATACAAAGGGCGGCTCCGCGCCGGTCGCCCGGTAGAGGTCGCAAAGCCATTTCGTATCAAACGGTGGCGCGTCGGACAGCACTTGCGCGCCGCGCGTGTGCGCCGTTAATTCAGCAGCCACGTCACCGACAGCGCGTCCGTGGGCGATGATTTCGGCGCGGGCGATACCATGCACGACTTCGGCTTCGGCCTCCCATACGCCGGTTTCGAGCCATGCGGGCGTTGGCGCAATCAACCATGCGCGGGTCTCGCCGGTCGCCACGTCGGCAATCGCTAACTCAATCGGATAACCGCGCGGGCCGCTGCCGGATGCCTCGAAATCGAGGCACAGCAAGGTCATGGCTGCGGCTTCGGTCGCAAGGCCAGCACCTTGCGGACGAGCGTATCAAGACGGGCTTGCGCTTCCGCAGAGAAGGGCGGCCATGGCGGTTGTGCGGGGCCAATGATCGCCGTGATTTCCGATTGATAGGCGAAGCGCAACACGCGCCGTACCACCTCAAGCGGGATGTCGGGGTAGATGTCGGGGCCTGCGATGTCCTCGGCGCTGCAATCCTCCGCGTTGTAGAGAATGCCCCGCACCATCACGCGCGTTCCCTTCACAACCCATGCGCCGCTGCATCGGTCGGGGACGCTCTCAACATCCGGGCATTGGCTCCAGTCGATCATGGCGGATATGTAATCGCTTCGCGCGGGCCGCGCGGCATTTCTCATAACATCCGATCTGCGACTTGCCGCCCCTCACTCTATATCTTGCGGTTCGCGGACCGTCGTTTGGCCACCCGAACGTTTTTCGGCTGCCCGGCACCGACGGCGAAAACCTATTGGGCTGCGCGCCGCTCACGGGTCGCCCATCCGAGCGGTTCGAGAAACCGCTTGCTACGTCGTGCTGCTGCACCGGCTCGTTCTTCGGAGCCTCATGCAGCAGCAACAAAATTGCCATCATCACATGGTATGCCATCTCCAAAGGGCATCCGACAGCTGGTGTCACGATGATCGATTGAGGTGGAGCGATGAGTGATATTTCGCTGCAAGAAACAGCAACAACCGTAAAAAGGGCTCGAGGTCGGCCGTTTGCGAAGGGGCGGTCCGGAAATCCGGGCGGTCGGCCTCGCGGCTCGATGAACCGGTCTACTCGGGCGGCTCAGCTGTTGCTCGATGGCGAAGCGACGGCGCTGAGCCGCAAGGACAGTCGAACTCGCCCTCGCCGGGGATCCGACGGCATTGCGGCTTTGTCTCGACCGCACCGTCGCGCCGCGTCGCGACCGCTCGGTCGAGCTCTCTCTGCCGCCAATCGACAGCGCGGCCGACATCCTCGGCGCGATAAAGGCGGTCACCGACGCGGTCGGGCGCGGCGGCATCACCCCCGCCGAAGGGTTCGCGCTGTCGCAAATGATCGAAAGCTTTCTGCGGGCGATCGACGCGAGCGATTTCGATGATCGCTTACGGCAGTTGGAGGAAGCGCAGGCAGCAACAGCCGAGACCCTTATGGGTATATCGCCCGCTGAGGAGCTCAGCTTGAGCCACACTCCCGATACAGCGGAAGACAGCAAACCGAGCGCGGAATTGCCGCTGTTGCTGCGCTCCGCCGCGGCACTCGAACCCAGGATTTCCGCGGCGGAGCGAAGCCGGTCGCTCTATTTTCGCTGCAAAAAACAGCAAAAACAGCTAGGAGCGAGCGTGGCTCGGCGCAGCGAAACCGGCGAAGGTCAACTATAACCTGTCGACGCCGAAGGCCCAGCGGCGGGCGATTTGGTGGCCGATCGCCAAAGGCGGCGGCAATGTCGGAAGGCCTGGAGCAGGTTCGTCCGACCGCGACCGCTCGACCATGGCGCGGACCTCGTCGCGCTCGAACCAGCGCACCTCGGCGAGCTCTTCGGGGTCGATCGTGATCTCGTCGGTCAGCGCTTCGCCGATAAAGCCCATCATCAGGCTCGACGGGAACGGCCAAGGCTGCGAGGCGAGATACCGCACCGGCCCGATCCGGATGCCCGACTCCTCGAAAACTTCGCGACGGACCGCCTCCTCCAGGGTCTCGCCCGGCTCCATAAAGCCGGCGAGACAGGAAAACCGGGCGCCGGGGCGCCGGTGGCCGCGGCCGAGCAGGCACCGCTCACCCCTGACGCCGAGCATGATCACGACCGGGTCGACGCGCGGAAAGTGGTGCGCCTTGCAGTTGGGGCAATGCCGGACCCACCCTCCCGAGACGACGGTGCTCGGCGTGCCGCATTGCGCGCAGAAGCGATGCCGGGCATGCCAATCGATCAGCGAGCGCGCCTCGGCGAGTATCGCCGCCTCGCCTCCGTCGATCATCGGGGCGGCCGCGCGCGCATCCATTGCGACGCTGTCGCCGTCGGACGGGATTTCCGCCGAGGTGGCGTCGAGCGCAAAGTAGGCGCGGTCCTCGCGCAAGCCGAGGAGAATGAGGGTATTGCCCTCGTCGATCAGCGGCCGCCACGGCACGACGCTCTGCCAATCCAGAGCCGTCGCCGAAGAATGCCGAATCTGCGGCTTGAGGCCATGCAGCGGCAGCACCCGGGTGCTGGGGTCTTCCAGCAAGGACGCGACCCAGGCGGCATCCTGGCGGCGCTGGCTCGCCCGGTCGAGCGGGTTTCCCGCAAAGCAATAAATCTCTTCCATTTGTGCAGCATACCTCATCGATGCCGGCCGCGGTCAAACCTTACCCCGCTTCACGAGTTAGCAGCATTTTGCCGTACGGCGCCATTGCGGCCTGGCGGCTCGCGGCATGATGGGTCAGGATCGTCATCAGATCGCGCCGGATCGCCCCCAACTGGTCGCTGTCATAGACCCAGCGCGCGCCGTTCAATTCGCACAGGCGGTCGACTGCCCAGCTCACCTGATGCTGTGCGAAGACCATGTCGCGCCGGGCGCGCAGTGCCTCGGCCTCTGTGATCTTGCGGCCCGAGCTGACTGCCGCGGTGCTGGATTCGCGACCGGTGTGGAGCAGCATCGTCGCGACGTCGATCGCCGCGGCAGCCTCGCCGATCGCCATCTGCACGACCTCAAATTCGGCGAGCTTGGTCACGCCGCGCGAGACCCGGCCCGACAACGCGGCGCAGGCGATGTCGAGCGCGCGGCGCCCGAGTGCGATCGCGACCGGCGGCAGCGAGTAGGACACCAGGAACCCGCGCGGCGCACGCAGTACCGGATATTCGGGATGCACCAGCGCGCCCGGCGGCGTCCCGGCAAAGAGGTCGCTGACCATGACGCAGCGGTGCTCGGGAATGAAGACATCGTGCAGGACCAGCGACTTGCTGCCGGTGCCGGCGAGGCCCAGCACCTGCCAGTCGTCGACGATCTCGATCTCGTCGAGCGGCGCCAGCAAATAGGCGATGTGCCGAGGGTCGCCCATCTCGCCGAGGAAGGCGCCGAGGATCGCCCATTGCGCATAGTCGCAGCCGCTGGAGAACGGATAGCGCCCGCTGAGCCGCCAGCCGCCGGCAACGCGCTTGGCCGCCGCGCGCGGCGCCAGCGAGGAGGACGCGACCGCCTCGGGATCATCGCCCCAGATATCTATCTGCGCCGCTTCCGAGTACTGAGCGATGATCCACTGATGCTCGGCCAGCACCGCGTAGACCCAGGCCGCGGACGCGCAGCCATAGGTCAACTCCTCGACAATGCGGGAGAACAGGCTGAACCGGCCTTGCATGCCGCCAAAGCACTTCGGCTGCAAAATGCGCAATATGCCGGCCGCGTGATACTCCGCGATAGTCTCCGGCGGCAGGCGCCGAGCCGCAGCCGCAGCCGGGGCGCGCTCGGCGAGAAGAGGGATCAGCGCCCGCGCGCGACCGAGCAGGACGCGCTCCTCCTCCGGCAGGGTACTGTCATCGGTCAAATGAGAAAGTTGCCCGTGGGCTGTCATAAGTTACCTCTTATCTACCTCGATCTACCTTGCCACGGCGCGGCGTTTCGATCAGCCCTTGCGCGGCTCGAACCGATAGGGCGTTGCGCTCGAGGTCAGCGGATCGAGCGCCAGCCGGTGCTCGAGCGGGGGAAAGGCCCGGCTGCGGCAGTCCGAGCGGTTGCACAGACGGCACGACAACCCGATGCCGACCTTGGCCCGTTCGAGGTCGAGCCCGTCCGCATAGGCGATCTCCTCAGCGTGCGCCACACTGCAGCCCATCGCCACGACGTGCACGGGACGGGGTTCGCCCCAATGTGTCGCCGGGCGCGACACGGCCCGGGCGAAGCAAAGATAGGCGTCGCCGTCGGGCAGTTCGGCGACTTGCACCTGGACCGCGCCCGGCTGCGAAAAGGCGGTATGCACCACCCAACGCGGGCACGAGCCCCCGTAACGCGCAAACGGGAACCCCGCAGCAGAGAAGCGCTTGGATACGTTTCCCGCTGGGTCGACGCGGACAAAAAAGAACGGCACGCCGCGCGCCTCGGGCCGCTGCAAGGTAGACAAGCGATGACAGGCCTGCTCGAAGGAAACCCCGAAGCGTGCCGCCATAGCCTCCACATCATGGCGCAGATCCTGCGCCGCCGCGAGGTATGCGGCGTACGGCATCAGGATCGCGCCGGCGACATAGTTGAGGAGGCCCACGCGGATCAGCATCGCCGCCTCCGCCGAAGATGGCGCGGCTTTGTGCAACACGGTCTCGACCGCGTCGCGCGCTTCGAAAAGCGCGAGCTGGAATGCCATATGGAACCCCCGGCTCTCGCGCGGCAGGGTCTCGGCGAGGGCAAGCCGGCAAGTCTCGGGATCAAAGCGGCGCAGGACTCCATCCAGCGGCTGCACAGTAACGGTCAGACCGTGCGTCTGGCGCAGCCTTTCGGCGATCGCGTGGTTCATCTCGGACGGGGCGGCGCTGCAGGCGGCGGCAATCCCGTCGGCGGCTTCTTCGAGCGCCGGGAAATGGTTGGCGCGGTCGTCGAAGAAATCGCGCGCCTCCTCATTGGGCAGCAGAATGCGCCGTCCTGACGGGAGGGCGATGCCTCCGGCGTCCTCGCGGGCGACCCGCCACGCGCGATAAAGCGCGAGCACCGCGCGCGCCGCGTTCGGACCCGACCCGGCCAGAGCGGCAATTTCGGCTTCGGGCACCGCGTCGACGCCCAGCAAGGGATCGGAAAAAGCTTCGCGGAGCCCGATTTCGAGCCGGCGTTCCTGCGAGCCCGAGAGCGTGGCGAGGTCCAGGTGGAATGTCTCGGCGAGCTTGATCAGCAATGTGCCGCTCACCGCGCGCTGATCGTGCTCGATAAGGTTCAGATAACTCGCCGAGATGCCGAGCCGGTTCGCCAATGCCTGCTGCGACACGTTTCGCTCAGTGCGCAGCCGCCGCACCGTACGCCCGATCTGGACACGCGACATTTTACAACCCTTTACAAAAATTGGCTTCGGTTTGTGAAGACGCCAACAGAATTGCATTGATCATGCCACATCGGGGCTCGCCGTTGCATCTGCAATGTTGTTATTGAAATCACCGTGTTATCAACAAGGAACAGAACAGTGCAGTCCGACGGATTTTCAGACATTCGCCGTGACTACGGCCCCGCCGATGTCGAGCGGCTGGCAGGCTCCTTTCGCATTCGTCATACATTGGCGGAGATGGGCGCCGAGCGGTTGCGGCATCTGTTGAACACCGAGCCATTTGTGCCGACGCTCGGCGCACTGACCGGCAATCAGGCAGTACAGCAGGTCAAGGCCGGTCTGAAAGCAATTTATCTGTCCGGCTGGCAGGTCGCCGCCGACGCCAATACTGCTGGGCAGATGTACCCGGACCAGTCGCTCTATCCGGTGGATTCGGTGCCCAATGTGGTCAGGCGCATCAACAATGCATTGCGCCGCGCCGACCAGATCGCCCAATCGGAAGGCGATGGCGACGAAACCTACTGGATGGCGCCGATCATTGCCGATGCCGAGGCCGGGTTCGGCGGCGCACTCAACGCCTACGAGCTGATGAAGGCGATGATCGAGGCGGGCGCCGCCGGCGTGCATTTCGAGGACCAGCTCGCCTCTGAAAAGAAATGCGGTCATCTCGGTGGCAAGGTCCTTGTGCCGATAAGTCAGCACATCCGCACACTCAACGCCGCCCGCCTCGCGGCCGATGTCGAGGGCGTGCCGACAGTGCTGCTGTGCCGCACGGATGCGCAATCGGCTCAATTATTGACCAGTGACATCGACGAACGCGATCGCCCGTTCATCAGCGGCGAACGTACTGCAGAGGGTTTCTTCCGCATCCGGCCCGGGCTCGGCGTCGAATACGCGATCGCACGCAGCCTCGCTTACGCGCCCTACGCCGATCTCCTGTGGTGGGAGACCAGCGAGCCCGATCTCGGCGAGGCCGAGCGGTTCGCGGATGCGATCCATCGCGAGTTCCCCGGCAAAATGTTGGCCTACAACTGCTCGCCGAGCTTCAACTGGCGCAAGAAGCTGGGGCCCGAGAGGCTCGCGAGCTTTCAGCACGATATCGCGCAAATGGGGTACCGGTTCCAGTTCGTCACGTTGGCCGGCTTCCACAGCCTCAACCTCGCGATGTTCGAACTGGCCAGCGATTACTGCGAGCGCGGTATGGCAGCCTATTCCGAATTGCAGCAGGCCGAGTTTGCCGCCGAGGCGGACGGCTATACGGCAACCCGGCATCAGCGCGAGGTTGGGGTCGGCTACTTTGATGCGGTGCCAGTGGCGATTTCCGGCGGACATTCCTCGACGACGGCGCTGGCCGGCAGCACCGAGACGGCGCAGTTCCATGAGGATCGGCCGGCAGATCCCCAGCCGCACGGTCATGACGAGGGTCTGGTGCACAACCATGACTGGGCGGTGCATGATTGGGCGGCCCAATGACCGCGCCAGATTGGAGCCAGGGCGTGGTCATTCGCGGGGCGATGAAGCCCGGCTATGAGAAGGTGCTCACACCGGAGGCGATCGACTTTGCCGCCGAGCTCGAGCGTGAATTCGGTGCGGAGCGGCGGCGGCTCCTCGCCCGCCGCGCCGCAGTCCAACGCCGGCTCGACGCCGGATCGAAGCCCGATTTCCTGCCCGAGACGAAAGCGATCCGCGACGGCGAGTGGCGAGTGGCGCCGATCCCGCCCGACCTTGAGGACCGCCGCGTCGAGATCACCGGCCCGACCGACCGCAAGATGGTGATCAATGCGCTCAATTGCGGCGCCAATGTCTTCATGGCCGATTTCGAAGACGCCAATACGCCGACCTGGGACAATCTGATCGAAGGCCAGGCCAATCTCAGCGATGCGGTGCGCCGGACGATCACCTTCGACGACCCGCAGACGGGCCGGCATTATTCACTGAACGACAACCCCGCCGTGCTGTTCGTGCGGCCGCGCGGCTGGCATTTGCCGGAGGCGCACGTTCTCGTCGACGGGAAGCCGATGTCCGGGGCGCTGTTCGATTTCGCGGCGTTCTTCTTTCACAATGCGAGAGAATTGGTGGCACGCGGCACTGGGCCCCACTTCTACCTTCCGAAGCTGGAGAGCCATCTCGAAGCGCGGCTGTGGAACAGCGTCTTCCTGCACGCGCAGGCAAGGCTCGGGCTGCCCAGAGCGACGATCCGCGCGACGGTGCTGATCGAAACCATCATGGCCGCGTTCGAGATGGACGAAATCCTCTGGGAATTGCGCGACCATTCGGCCGGGCTCAATTGCGGCCGCTGGGATTACATCTTCAGCTTCATCAAGAAGTTCGCCGAGGATCCGAATTGCGTGATGCCCGATCGCGGGCAGGTCACGATGACCACACACTTCCTGCGCAGCTACAGCCTGCTCTTGATCAAGACCTGCCATCGCCGCGAGATCCATGCGATGGGCGGGATGGCCGCGCAAATCCCGATCCGCGACGACCCCGCGGCAAACGAAGCGGCGATGGCCAAAGTCCGGGCCGATAAAGAGCGCGAGGCAGGAGACGGCCACGACGGGACCTGGGTCGCGCATCCGGGCCTCGTGGCGATCGCCAAGGAGATTTTCGACCGCGAGATGCCGCAGCCGAACCAGATCCCCGACAAGCGCGAGGATGTGCACGTCACGGCCTCGGATCTTCTCGCGATACCCAAAGGGATGATCACCGAAGCCGGGCTGAGGCAAAACCTCAACGTCGGGATCGGCTATATCGAAGCGTGGCTGCGTGGCATCGGGTGCGTGCCGCTCTACAATTTGATGGAGGACGCCGCGACCGCCGAGATCAGCCGCGCGCAGGTGTGGCAATGGATCCGCCACGGCGCCCGGCTCGAGGACGGCCGCACCGTCGACGCGGCGCTGTGCCGCAAGCTCCTCGCCGGGGAACTCGCAAAGCTCCGCGCCTCAAATAGAAGCGGCGGTTACGAGAAAGCGGCCGAACTCTTCAGCGAGCTGACCGGGGCGCCGGCCTTCCCCGAATTCTTGACATTGCCGGCTTACGACATCATCGCGGCGGGAGGAGCGTAGCGGTTGGAACAAATAACGTGCGTCCTTTGAGGCCTCGCTTCGCGAGGCGCCTTAGGATAAGGTGTTTTTCTTCGTGCTATCAACAAGATCCCCTCATGCTGAAGGAGCGACCCGGCACCGACGGGGCGCGGCTCGAAGCACGCACTGCATTGACGGGGGCAGCACCTGTCGGCGATGCTTGCAGGCGCCGGGCACGGATTTCGCGCCGGGTGCCCCGATCCACAGGGAGCCGAGATGGCGCGATTAACCGATCTACCTCCGGCGGCCGCACAGCGCTACGCCGAGCTCGAATGCCCGAGTTTCACGACTACGCCGTGGGTAAACGGTCCGCCGCTGGCGGAGCGGCGTGTGGCGATCGTGTCCTCTGCCGGCCTGGTCGTCAGAGGCGAAAAGCCGTTCCGCGGACGCGACCCCGATTACCGGGTGATCCCGTCCGAGACGCGGCCCGATCAGCTGATGTTCAGCCACATCTCGATCAACCTCGACCGCAGCGGCTTCCAGGAAGACTGGAACGTCGTCTTCCCTCTCGACCGGCTGCGCGAGCTCGCCGCCGAGGGGATGATCGGGTCGGTTGCGGCGACCCATTATTCCTTTATGGGCGCGACCGACCCGGTGCAAATGGAACCCTACGCCCGTGGCGCCGCCTCTCGGCTGAAGGACCACGGGGTCAACGCCGTTTTGCTCTCTCCCGTTTGACCGCTCTGCACGCGCGCCGTGAGCGCGCTCGGGCATTATCTCGAGGAAGAGGGCATCCCGACGGTGGCGATCAGCCTCATTCGGCCACAGACCGAAAAGACCAAACCCCCGCGTGCGCTGTGGGTTCCGTTCGAGCTGGGCCGGCCGTTCGGCCCGCCGAGCGACGCGGCGTTCCAAAAGCGGGTGATACTCCAGGCATTGCGCCTACTCGAACGCGAGCGCGGCCCCGTGATCATCGAGGATTTCCCGGAAGAGGATCCGCGGGAACGGCCCGACCCCGCCTGGCGACCGCCGTTCGCAAAGACCGACCTCGATGGCGCCTCGGTAAGACAGCTCGCCACTGCGCTGGAGGAAGAGAGCGAACGGGTCCAAGCCATGTATCGATGCGCTGCCAAGGAGCGGGGACGCTCGATCGTCGGGCTCAGCGGGCTCTCTGTCGGCGAGGCAGGCCGTTACATGGCCAGCTGGCTGCGGGGGCAAACCCCGGAAAGCCCGAGCCCAGAAATGTCGGCGCCGCTAATGCTGCGTTTCGCGGTCGACGATCTGAAGGCGGCCTATATCGAGGTCGCGCTTTCCGGCTCCGCCAAGCCCTCGAGCCGGCAGCTCGGCGACTGGTTGTGGAAAGCCACCGCGGCCGGCGCGGCGATCTTTGCCATGCGCAATATGTATCTGACCAGCGAGGACGAGCGCCTCAAAGCAATAGCGGGCCTCTTCCTCGTGCCCGGTGTGCGAGTGCCGCCAAGCGGGTAATCTGAGCCCGAGCTTTCGTGCAATTATTGGCGCTCGCCGCGCTCGATCGGGTCGGCATGCTGCCCTACCCGATGCAGCGCGCGGGCAGCTTGTCGGGCGGTCAGCAGCAGCGCGTGGCTATTGCGCGAGCGCTCGCCCAGCAGAGCCGATTTGTGATGGCCGACGAACCGGTCGCCAGCCTCGCTCCGGAATCGGCGAAGAGCGTTCTGTCGATTTTAAGCGACATCGCACGCGAGAGAATGATCGCCGTGCTCGTCAGCCTGCATCAAGTCGAGTTCGCGATCCAGTTCGCCGATCGTGTGATCGGTCTGCGCGCCGGCCGGATGATCGCCGACCGGCCGGCCGCCGCGTTTGCCGAAGCCGATCATCGCATGATCTTCGCGACATGACGCGTAGGGAAAGGGTTTTGCCATGACGATTCGGGCCCTGGTCTTCGACGCATACGGCACGCTCTACGACGTTCAATCGGTGCTGGCGAAGGCCGAGGCCTTGTCGCCGGGTAAAGGCGAGATGATCACGCAGATCTGGCGGTTGAAGCAATTGGAATACACCTGGCTGCGCAGCTTGATGCAGGAATATGAGGACTTCTGGGCGGTGACCGGAGCTGCGCTCGACTTTGCATTGCGGGCGGCCGGGGTCGAGCCCAAGGACGCGATCCGCGCACCGCTGATGGAGAATTACCTCCACCTCGATCCCTATCCCGAAGCCCGAGAGGCGCTTGCCGCGCTCGCCGGTCATAAGCTCGCCATCCTGTCGAACGGCAGCCCAAAAATGCTCCAGGAGCTCGTCCGAAATTCCGGGCTCGGCCAGTGGATCGAGGCCGTGATCAGCGTCGACAGCGTACGGGCATATAAGCCGCACCGATCCTGTTATGGCCTCGTCGAGCCGGCGCTCGGCGTACCAAAGGAGGAAGTGCTGTTCGTCTCGTCAAACAGCTTCGACGCGATCGGCGCCAAGGCGTTCGGTTTCGCGGTCGCCTGGATCCGCCGCAATACCGGGGGCGCTACGGCCACGATCTTCGGCATGCTGCGCGGACGCGCCGAGGAACTCGGCCACGCCCTCGACCATACCGTCTCCGTGTTGACCGATTTGCCCGAGCTCCTCCGATCACGCGCGTGACCCCAGCCAGGCCGTTTTTGGACCAAATTGGCACGCTGTCATCGCGAGGAGCGCCTTCGCGACGAAGCAATTTCGACCGATCGAGCGCTCAGCGACCCGGGATTGCTTCGCTCCCGCTCGCAATGACATTGCGGTTAGCAGTTCAATTTGGTCGGGATCTGCCCTAATGCGCGGCTAACGGAACCGGCCGGCAGAAAAAGGCCCGATATCGATCGACGGTGGCCGTCCGGCGACGAGATCGGCGACGACCTTACCGGTCATCGGCGCCGCAGTCATGCCGATGTGGCCGTGGCCGAAGGCATAAATCACATCGGGCGTCGCGCTCGACGGGCCGATAACCGGCAGCGAGTTGGGCAGGCTCGGCCGATGGCCCATCCACACCGAGATACGCTCCTGCGCGTGCGATGCGGCGAGGCCGGGCAGCATCTTGCGCCCCTGCTCGAGCAATATCCGGGCGCGGCGCCAATCGGGCGGCGCCGCCAGCCCGGCAAGCTCGACCGTGCCCGCAAAGCGCAGCCCGGTATTCATCGGCGTCGCGACGAATTTGCCGTCGGCGTCGGCGGTCGGAATGCGCGGCATTATTTCGGGGTCGCGTATCATCAGGTGATAGCCGCGCTCGGTCTCGAGCGGCGCCTTGTCGCCGAGCGCCGCGGCGAGCGGTTTCGAATAGGCCCCGGCGCAGACGACCGCGGCGTCGGCGGTGAGGTCTCCGGTGTCGGTCTCGATCGCCGCGAGCCGGCGGCCTTCGAGACGAAACCCGTGCGCCCGCGCCCGCACCAATTCGCCACCCGAGCGGACGAAATGCTCGACGAGACGCTCGACCAATGCCAATGGGTTCGAGGTATGCCCGTTCTCGCGGACCAGCACGCCGCGCACATAGTCGCGAGACAGAGCCGGCTCCAATTGGCGCAATTCGTCGGCGTCGAATTCGTCGATATCGACCCCGTTTTCGCGCCGCAGATCCCATGCGAGGCGCTCTTTTGCGAGGCTTTCGGCCGAGCGGTAGACATAGAGATGGCCGAGGCGATGGACAAGGTCCGCGGCACCTGCCGCGCTGACCAGCGGCTGCAATGCGTCGAGAGTCGGCCCGACGAGCGGGCGCAACGCGCGGGCCGCCGCCCGCGCCTTTTCCGGCGTGCCGGCGCGGATGAACCGCAATAGCCACGGAGCGAGCGCCGGCAGATAGCTCCAGCGCAGCGCCAACGGCGCGAGCGGGTCAAAGAGCCAGCCGGGAACGTTCCACACGATACCGGGCATCGCGACCGGCGTCACCGACGAGCCGTTGAAGCATCCGGCGTTGCCGAAGGAGGCGCCGCGGCCGGGCTCCTCTCTCTCGATCAGAAAAACGCTGTGCCCGTCGCGCTGCAGCCAGCTCGCCGCGCACACCCCGACGATCCCGGCCCCGATCACCCCGACCCGCTTCGCCCCGATTACCGGCATCGCCCCTCCTCCCAATCGAGCGCGATCTTAGTGGCCGGCGACCTCGAAAGGGAATGTCCCCGCAGTTGCGGCCCCTCACGCTATCGCCGGAACCACGGCTTGAGCCATCCTCGCGTGGCTCCGCTGGCCGGCAAGGCCGCTTTGCGCGATGCAGGAGGAGTGGTTTCAGTATAAATGGCAGGCCACTGCATGCCGTGGCGCCACCTCTTTGCGGACCGGGGCCTCCTCCGCGCAGCGCCGCATGGCATGGGGGCAACGCGGATGAAACCGGCACCCAGAAGGCGGATCGAGCGCGCTTGGGACCTCGCCCACAATCGTCACCCTCTCGTGTCTTTGGTCGGGATGCGCCGGCAGCGCGGCGGAAAACAGTGCTTGAGTATAAGGGTGGAGCGGCTTTTCGCATAATTCGAGACTGTCGGCGAGTTCGACGATTTGGCCGAGATACATGACCGCAATGCGGTCGCTGATATGCGCCACGGTGGCGAGATCGTGGCCGATGAAGAGATAGCTTACCCCTAAAACCTGCTGCAGGTGCTCGAGCTGGTTCATTATTTGCGCGCGGATCGACACATCCAGCGCCGAAACCGGCTCGTCGAGCACGATGAGCCGAGTATTGGTCGCCAGCGCTCGCGCAATCGCGATGCGCTGTCGTTGGCCGCCGCTGAATTCGTGCGGGAAAAGGCGCGCCACCTCCGGCTCGAGCCCGACGAGTTCGAGTACCTCCGCTACCCGTTCTTCGAGCTCTTGACGCGAGAATTTCGTATGGATCTCCAAGGGCTCGGCGATAATGTCGCCGACCCGCATGCGTGGACTGAGTGAGCTGTAAGGGTCCTGGAAGACCACCTGCACCTCGCGCCGGTAGCGCATCAATTCCTGACCCGTCAAGGCGGACACGTCCTCGCCGTCAAAGCGGATCGTTCCGGCGGTGGGTGTTTCCTGGAGCAGGATCAGTTTGGACGTGGTCGTCTTGCCGCAGCCCAACTCCCCGATCAAACCCAATGTCTCTCCCGGATCGATCGTGATGTCCACTCCGTCCACTGCTTTGACCCAACCGATCTTCCGGCGCAGCAGCACTCCGGTGCTGACGGGAAAGTATTTCTGTAGATTGTGCAGCTCAAGCAGTGGCGCTGACATACTGTCCCTTTGCCTGCTCTTCGGCCAGCCAGCATTTCGCCGTCCAATGCGGCGCGATATGGCGGTCCTCGGGCTCCCGCGTCGCGCATTGCGGCAAGGCGTGGGCGCAGCGCGGGTGAAAGGCGCATCCCGGACCGAGCTGGGCTAGATTGGGGGGCTGACCGGGAATGGCGTAGAGCGGCTCCTTGCTCCCGAGCTTTGGCATCGAGCCAAGCAGCGCCTGGGTGTAGGGGTGCTTTGGAGCACGGAACAAGTCGCGCACTGCGCCCTGCTCGACGATCTTTCCGGCATACATCACCGCCATCCTGTCGCACATCTTGGCGACGATCCCGAGATTGTGGGTGACGAAAATCAGGGCGACGCCACTCTCCTGCTGGATATCCTTCAGCACGTCCAGGTACTGCGCCTGAATCGTAACGTCGAGATTGGTCGTCGGCTCGTCGGCAATGATCAGCTTAGGGCCGCCCGCCATAGCGATAGCGCCGACGACACGCTGGCGCATGCCGCCGCTCATCTGATGCGGATATTCGCGCATCCGCACCTCGGGCGAGGGGATGCGCACCGAGCGCAGTAAATTTCGCACACGCTCGCGCAGCCGGCGGTTACGCATTCCCTGATGGTAATAAGCCGGCTCGGCGACCTGCTTGTAGATGCTGAAGAGCGGGTTCAGCGATGCCATCGGGTCCTGAAGAATCATCGCGATCTGCCCGCCGCGGATGCGGCGCATCTCGCGTGGCCGCTTTGTCGTCAGTTCCTCCCCGGCAAATTCTATACTGCCGGCGACAATCTGCGCCGCGGAGGGCAGGAGCCCGACGATCGACAGGCAAGTCGTGGTCTTGCCGCAGCCCGAACTCGCCGACCAGTCCGATCGTCTCCCGCTCGCGCAGCGTAAAGCTGACCCCGTCGACAGCTTTGACTACGCGGGTTCCGCCAAACGAGAGATAGTGGGTCTTCAGATCGCGGACCCGGAGGAGCAGTGCCACGATGGTGTTCCCCCGGGCCTACATGTTGCGCAGTTGCGGGTCGAGCCGGACCCGCAGCCAGTCTCCGAGCAACTGGGTCGCGAGGACGACGAGCAGAATGCCGAGACCGGGGAAAACGGTCAGCCACCAATCCCCGACCATCAGCATCGAGCGGCCGTCGGCCAGCATCGAGCCCCAGGCCGGTTCCGGAGGTGGCACCCCAACCCCGAGAAAGCTCAGCGAGGCTTCGGCAATGATGACGACGCCGATCGTCAGGCTCGCCAACACCATCGTCGAGTTCATCACATTGGGCAGGATGTGACGCAAGATCACCCGCGTTCGGCTGGCGCCGGCGATCTCGGCGAATTTGACGAACTCGCGCTCGCGCAGGCTAAGCACTTCACCGCGGATCACGCGGGAATAGCGGGTCCAATAGACGAGCCCGAGGATGATGACGATGTTCCACATGCTCGGCCCGACCATCGTCGCGAGGAAGATGGCAAAGACCAGACCCGGCAAAGCGAGCCAAGCGTCGGTCACGCGCATGATCACCTGGTCGACCCAGCCGCCGAGATAGCCCGCAAGGATCCCGAGGGCGGTACCGATGCTGCCGGCGACAATGGTCCCCGCCACCCCGACGATCAGCGAAACCCGCGCGCCGAAGATCAGCCGGCTGAGAACGTCGCGCGACTGAAAATCGGTTCCGAGCAGCGCATGGGCGCTGCCGCCGGGCATCCAATACGGCGGCTCGAAGATCTTCGCGCCGGGAATCGGCTCGGTCGGGTCGTAAGGGGCGATGAAGTTGGCGAAGAGCGCGATGAAGACGAACGGCACCAGGATCGCCAGCGGCAGCACGGGCAATTGCCGCCCCAGACGGGTCCAGCGCCATGAAGGGCTCGCATATTCCCGCGCAACAACCGCAGCCGAAGAAGCAGGCGTTTCCTCTATTGTGGAAACCATGGGCTCACTATCTGGTCAGGCGTATACGTGGATCGATATAGGCGTAGAGCAAGTCGATAATCAGGTTGATCAGCACGATCATAATGCCGGCCTCCATGACGATCCCCTGCACGAGCGGAAAATCGCGCTGGAAGATCCCTTCGTAAAGCAGCCGGCCTATCCCCGGCCAGGCAAAGATCACCTCGATGATGACCGCCGCATTGATCATCACGACGAGGTTGACGCCGGCCAACGTCAATACCGGGATCAGCGCGTTCTTGAACGCGTGTACGGCGAGAACGACGATAGCCGGGCAGACCCTTCAGGCGCGCCAGCTTGACGTATTCGCTGCGCAATACTTCGAGCATGCTCGAGCGCGTCAGGCGCAGCAGTGAGGCCGCGAAATACCAGCCCAAGGCCAAAGCCGGCATGATCAGATGCTGCCAGCCGCCCTGCCCGCTGGTCGGCAGCCAGCGCAGCCATACCGAAAACACCAGGATCAGCACCAGTCCTAGCCAGAAACCCGGGCACCGACAGCCCCAGCAAGGCAATGATCTTGCCAAAATTGTCCCATGGGCTGTTGACCCGAACGGCCGAAATGATGCCTGCCGGAATGCCGATGAAGAACGAAATCAGCGTGGCGGCGAACGCCAACTCCAGAGAATTGGGCAAGCGCTGGAAATAGAGCGTGCTGACCGGCATCTCGTAATTGAACGACTTCCCCAGCTGTCCGGTGAAAACGTTTTTGACGAAGGCGAGGTATTGCACCGGCCACGGCCGGTCGAGACCCCACTCGACGCGGACGCGATCGAGATCCTCGGCTCGCGCGCCCGGTTCGGCCAGCAACGTCACGGGATCACCCGTCAGCCTGACCACTGTAAAGATGGTCAGGCTCAGGATGAACAGAGTAACGATGGCATAGAGCGTCCGCCGCATCATGAACTGGCCCATTACCGCTTGCCCCATCCGTCATTGCCGCACTGTCGGCGGCGGGAGTTTTCTGGGGATCCCCGGGTCAAGCCCGGGCATGACGAATTCATTGACATCGCGTCACTTCTCCGCCGCCGCGGTCTCGGTCAGCTCGATGTCCTCCCAGGGTAGGCATAGCCGCTGAGGTGAGGTTTGTCGGAAACACATCCTGCCATTTCTTCGCCGCGATGCGCGGCCCGATAGGCATTGACGAACGCATGACGGAACACCGGGACAAAATAGTAGTTCTCGAGGACCTCTCGCTGGATCTTCATCGCCAAATTCTCCCGCTCCTTGCGGTCAGTGGAGGCGAGATACTTCGTGAACTTGTCGTCGAATGCCGGCACGCAGTTGCGGTCCTTGCCGTTGAAGCCACCACAGCGCATGAAGGAATCGTACCAGTTCGACCAGGTGCCGCCGACACGCGCGGCGTTCATGATGATCTGCACCCCGGGCCATTCCTTGAGGCCGCCCTGCAGCCGCTTCAAGAAGACGCCGCGCTCCATGACCTGGAGCTTCGAGCGGATGCCGATGCTCTGAAGCTGCGAGACGATGCGCTCGCCGCGCGAATAATAATTCGGGACCGGCGTGACCCAGTCGACATTGAAGCCGTTGGGAAAACCAGCCTCCGCCATCAGCTGTTTGGCCTTGGCGACATTGTGCTCCCACTTCGGCCATTCGCAGGCCGTATTCGACGTCGTTGTTTATCCAGTTGCCGTCGACCACCCCCATCCCGTCGCATTCGGCCTGGTTGATCGCGTCGCGGTCGATCGCAAGACTGATCGCCTGCCGCACGCGCTTGTCGTGGAAAGGGCTATTGGAATCCTGGAAGCCGGGGAATTCGAGCCACCAGTTGCCCGAGACGACCGGCGCCAAGGTCAGTTTCGGATTGCTCTTGACCCGATCGATCAATTCGCCGGGCACGAAATACACGATATCGGCTTCACCGCGCTCGAGCATTGCGATGCGCGTCGCCGCTTCCGGCACGCTGACCATCGTCAGTTTTTTGATGTGAACCGGGCGGTAATAGTCGTCGAAGGCTTCGAATTCCAGCCGCACTCCAGGCTCCTGCGAGACCAGCTTGTAGGGCCCGGCGCCGATCGGCTTCTGCAGAAACCCGTCCTGCCCGACCTTATCGTAATATTTCGCCGGGACGGCCCACCCGGCGCCGCTGACATTGCCGGTGCCGAGCAGGATCGGGAAATCGAGGAACGGCTCCTTGAAATGAAAGCGGACCATGTGGTCGTCGACAATCTCGACACCCTGGGTTCTCTCATGAAGAACCTCGCCCCAGGCGCCGTGATAATGCTCGTAGCTCCACTTGACGTCCTCGGGCGTGACCGGCGAGCCGTCGTGAAACTTGGTCCCCGGTCGCAGCTGGAAGGTCGCACTCTTGGCGTCTTCGGCAAAATCGTAACTCTCGGCGAGCGCCGGATGGTCGTAACGCACCTCGCGGAAGTTCTTGATCAGCCCGTCGTGCAGCGCCATCAAGAAATTGTCGGGGCTGGCTGTGCCGTCGTGCTGCTGAGGGTCGAGCCAGCGCGAGGTGATGTTGGTGTGCCACGCCAACACCATCTTGCCCTTGGGAACGACTGTGACCGCCGCGCGGGAGCCGCGGACGAACGGCATAGCGAGCACGCCCGCCGCCATTGCCGTGGTCCTCAGCACCGTGCGGCGTGTCAACGTCGCCTTCTTCATTCTTTCCTCCTCACTGAACAGCAGTCGGACCACACTAGGCCTTCAACTCGAATATCTTCCCACGGGTAGGCGTAGGCAGTCGTCACGGTCGGGAACACGTCCTGCCATTTCGCAGCGGCAATGCGCGGGCCCACCGCCTGCATCGCGGCGTGCCGGAACACCGGGACGAAATAGTAGTTGTCTAGGATCTCGCGCTGGATCTCCGCGGCCAATTTTTGCCGCTCGCCACGATCCGTGGAAGCGAGATATCGGGTGAATTTCGCGTCGAGTTCGGGCACGCAGTTGCGGTCTCTGCCGTTGAAGCCGCCGCACCGCATAAAGGAATCGTACCAGTTCGACCACGACCCGCCGATGCGCGCCGCATTGAGGATGATCTGCACGCCGGGCCATTCCTTGAGCCCGCCCTGCAGGCGCTTCAAGAACACGCCGCGCTCCATCGTCTGCAGCCTGGCGCGGATGCCGATCGCCTGCAGTTGTGAGACAATGCGCTCGCCGCGCGAGTAATAGTTCGGCACCGGCGTTACCCAATCGACGTTAAAGCCGTTGGGGTAACCGGCCTCTGCCATCAGCTGCTTGGCCTTGCCGACGTCGTGCTGCCATTTCGGCCAGTCGAGACCGTATTCGACGTCATCGTTGATCCAGTTGCCGTCGACCCGCCCCAACCCCTGGCATTCGGCCTGGTTTATTGCATCGCGGTCGATCGTGAGGCTCACTGCCTGGCGCACCCGCTTGTCGTGGAACGGGCTTTTCGGGTCCTGAAAGCCGGGGAATTCGAGCCAGAAATTCGCCGAAACCACGGGCGCCAGCATCAGCCCGGGGGTGTTCTTGACCCGGTCGATAAGTTCGCCGGGAACGTTGTAGATGATGTCCGCTTCGCCGCGCTCGAGCATCGCGATGCGCGTCGCGGCCTCGGGCACGCTGACCATCGTCAACTGCTTGACGTGAACCGGCCGGTAGTAATCGTCGAACGCCTCGAAATCGAGCTGCAAGCCAGGCTGTTGCGAGACGAGCCTGTAGGGACCCGCGCCGATCGGCTTCTTTAGGTACCCGTCCTGGCCGGCCTGTTCGTAGTACTTCGCCGGCACCACCCATCCCGCGCCGCTGACATTGCCGGTGCCGAGCAGGATCGGAAAATCGAGAAACGGCGTATTGAAATGAAAGCGAACCGTATTGTCGTCGACGATCTCGACACCTTGCGTCTTCTCGTGCAGCACCTCGCTCCAGGCCCCGCGATAATGCTCATAGCTCCATTTGGCGTCACTGGGCGTGACCGGGGCGCCGTCGTGGAACTTGATCCTCGGCCGTAGATGGAAAGTTGCGGTCTTAGCGTCCTCGGCAAATTCGAAACCCTCGGCCAGTGCCGGGTGGTCGTAATGCGCATCGCGGAAGTTCTTGATAAGCGCGTCCTGCAGCGCCATCAGGAAATTGTCCGGACTGGCGGTGCCGTCATGCTGTTGCGGGTCGAGCCAGCGCGTCGTGATATTAGTGTGCCAGGCAAGGACGATTTTGCCGTTGGGGACGACCGCCGCCGCAGCGCGTACGCTGCGAAGGAACGGCGTCGCGGCGGCGGCCGTCATCAACGCTGCCGTCCTCACCACCGCACGTCGTGTCAGCGGCATGGTGCCCATTCTACGCCTTCAGCTGAATGTCTTCCCACGGATAGGCGTAGCCCGTACTAATGTAGCTCGGAAAAACATCCTGCCATTTGGTAGCCTTGATGCGCGGCCCGATCGCGTTCATGAACGCGTGGCGGAACACTGGGACAAAGTAGTAGTTCTCGAGAATTGACTTTTGGATCTCTTCCGCGAGGGCTTTGCGCTCGGCTGGTTTATCGGAGACCAAGTATTGGCCGTATTTGGCGTCGAGGTCCTTGACGCAGAACGCATCGGCGGAAAGGAAACCGCCGCATTTGAACACCGCCTCGTACCAATTGGCCCAGCTGGCGCCGATCCGAGCGCCGGCGAGGATGATGTCGATACCCGGCCATTCCTTCAGCCCGCCTTGCCGTCGCTTGGTATAGACGGCGCGCTCCAAGGTTTGCAATTTGCCGCGGATGCCGATCGCCTGCAGCTGCGAAAGGATGCGCTCACCGCGCGAGTAATAGGGCGGCGCGGGAGTCAGCCAATCGATGTTGAAGCCGTTGGGATAACCGGCGTCTGCCATCAATTTCTTGGCTTTGGCGAGGTTGTGCTCCCATTTCGGCCATTCGATCCCGTACTCGACGTCGTCGTTGATCCAATTGCCGTCGACTCTGCCGAGACCGGCGCATTCCGCCTGATTCATCGCGTCGCGGTCGATCGCCAGACTGATAGCCTCGCGCACCCGTTTGTCGTGGAACGGGTTCTTGGGATCCTGAAAGCCGGGGAATTCGAGCCACCAATTGCCTGAGACGACCGGCGCCAGCATGATCTTCGGATCGCTCTGAACCCGCGCCACCAGCTCGCCGGGAATGAAGTAGATAATGTCTGCCTCACCGCGCTCGAGCATCGCGACCCGCGTCGCTGGATCCTCGACGGCGAGGATCGTGAACTTCTTTACGTGGACCGGCCGGTAATAGTCTTCGAAGGCTTCGAATTCGAGTTTCGATCCCGGCTCCTGCGCGACGAGTTTATAGGGGCCGGCCCCGATCGGGTTCTTGACGAACCCGTCTTGCCCGACCTCCTGATAATACTTCGCCGGCACCACCCAGCCGGCGCCGCAGACATTCGCGGTTCCGATCAGCCGCGGGAAATCGAGAAACGGCTCTTTGAAATTAAATCGGACCGTGCGGTCGTCGGTGATCTCCACACCATCCGTCCTGTCATGCAGCACCGTGGCCCAGGCGCCATGGTAATGCTCATAGCTCCATTTGACGTCTTCCGGCGTGACCGCCGCACCGTTGTGGAACTTGACCCCTGCCGCAGCCGAAAGGTCGCGCTTTTGGCGTCTTCGGCAAATTCGAAGTGCTCGGCGAGCGCCAAGTGATCATAGAGCTTCTCGCGGAAGTTCTTGATCAACCCGTCCTGCAGCACGTTGAGGAAATTATCCGGGGTCGCGCCCCCGTCGTGCTGCAGCGGATCGAGCCAGCGCGGCGCGATATTGGTGTGCCAAGCCAGCACCATGCTGCCGCTGGGAGCTATTTGTCCCGCACCATGGGCGACCCGGACAAAGGGTGCCGCCAACGCGGTCGTCGCGAGCGCCGCGGTTCCCAGAACGGTGCGGCGCGTAAGCCCCTTACCTCCCATCCCGTCCTCCCTCGGACCAGAATCGGCTCGGTGCTTCTCGGTCGAGCGCCTTGCCGACTACGTGCCCTCCCTGCTTGAGAGCTTTGCGCCTAGTGTAGCGCAGCTATGCAGGAATGCACTAGCTTTAGTTGGTGCTGCCGAAACACGCGTTCGGTTAGCGGGAGCTGCCGCCGCTGTTGCCGAAACGGGTACCTGTCGCGGCGCCTGGGCGACTGCCTGCAACAGATCGGCTGGGCGCGCTCGTTCCCTCCAGAAGTTGTGGTCGAGTAGCTCAGCCATTTGGCTTTCGCCCTCTCAGATCCGGGCGTGCGGCTTTCCCGCACCCGGCTCTTCCCGGGGGTAACCCGCGTCACGCCGTCCGAGCCGCCCAAGGGTGAGTGATCCGAGGCGGTGGCAGAGGAAAGCGCTCAAGCATCGCTTTGAAGCGGTCCCAGGTAAGGCTCCGGGCCTTCTGACTGCGCTGTCGGAGACAGCGGAACTAGATGCGCGGGCCTCCTGGTGAAACGCGCTCAGCGCGCGCGAGTTGTTCGGCAGTCCGTAGTAGCCGTAATGGCCGCGCCGGATGCTGGCGTACCAGCGTTGCTGCTCGGCCATTGGCGCGTGCATGTGCCGCCACCCCTCCTGGCGCGGCGCCGTCAGCTTGCGCGTCAGAAGCTTGCTTTGCGTCTTGTGCTTCACGATAAACCGGCCATCCCGGGTCCACCCGCAATAATGGGTGAAGCCGAGAGAGGCGAAGGTTTCCGGACGCCGCTGGCCGCGTTGCTGACGTCGCAAAGCCGGAAGCCGGCCGAACTCGATCAGCCGCGTCTTGTCCTCGTGGAGCGCCAAGCCAAACTTGGCCAGCCGGTCGTTGAGGTCAACCAGCATCCGCCGCGCATCGGCCGCCGTCTCAAAGCCCCATCACGAAGTCGTCAGCGTAACGCACGGTCGATAGCCGACCGGACGCGTGCCGCCGCCTCCACTGGTGGACCCAGAGATCAAGAGCGTAGTGCAGGAGCGGACTGATACCCGCCTCTTGCGGCGTTCCCCTGTCGGTCTCGCGCCACTCGTTGCTCTCCAGGATCCCGGCGCGCAGCCATTGGCGAATCAGCCTCAGGATGCGCGGATCGGCGATCCTATGGGCCACCATCCGCAGCAGCCATTCGTGGTCATATGCGGGTTCCGTCCTGGCCGGAAGCCATAGGAGAAGCCGAGGAAATCGACTTCATAGACGGCGCTGAGAAGCTCGGCGACCGCACCCTGACCGATCTTGTCCTCCAGAGGAGGCACGCCGAGCGGGCGCTGTCCGCCATCGGCTTTTGGCGCAGCGACACCATCTCGCCTGGCGATGGCGCGCGTGCTGACTTCACTGGACGCAACCAGCTCGGCCTCCGCGACCTTGAACCTTTCGAGGCTTAACACCAACACCCTACATAGCTCCTGTCTACGCTTCGGACCTCGCGTTACCGCGACGCCCGCAAGACTCGGCTCCGGCCTGCCCGCTACGGCTTTGGCCGGGTAAGACTCTCACTCACAAGTCATTGTCAGCTTCTCCGAACGCACTGCGTCAAGTTCAGCAAATTGGGCATGGGTAAGCGAGCGCGGTTGAATTCAGCTCAAGAGCCCAGCCCTTTGTTTGATCGGACTAGCACCATCCCTTCGTCCCGACCTGCCTCCTGGCAGAGCGCCGCGCGCAGCGGCAGTCAAGGATGCTGCCGGGGGAAAGCGTAAAACTTTAGACCGGCGGACAATAACGGAGAACCTCCATTCTACCCCAGCCAGGGTCCGGCGCCTGACGAGAATAGCCGCTAGCTGCTCGCGTTTATCGGACTGGGGCACGGTGGTTCCGCCCGCTTATCGGCTGCCAGCTTGATTGGGTACGCCGCGGAACCGCGCTGCTGGATAATCACTGCCAAGCCGGGCACGACATGGACTGCAGAGCTTTTCGCGCACCGTGCCGCGCCTTGCTCGAACCGGCGTTACAACCTACACCGTTACCACTATGGCCGAAGCAATGGGGTCAGGACGATGGATGCGAATGAGCTGCGCGGACTGCAGGCGCCGTTGAAAAAGCAGTATTGCGAGCAGCCTGAAATCGCGCGTACGCCGGCGCCCGCCGAAGCGACGCTCGACCTGGAGCGGGTGGCGTGCGCGTGCGTTCCTGGGGCGGCGAGACCGACGCCGGTCTGCACCCGGCCACCGGCGGAGACGGGAAGCTGGCCTGCTTCGCTGATATGCTTCTGGAAGCGCTGGCCGCTTGTGCTGGCGTGACCATCAGCGCGGTTGCCACCGCAATGGGCGTGAACCTGCGGGGCGGGCGGGTTATCGCCGAGGGCCATTGGGACGCGCGCGGCACACTCGGCGTGGACCGCGACGTGCCGGTCGGCCTCACCGATATTGCCCTGACTTTCGAATTTGACACCGACGCTGACGCCGCGACGGTGCAGCGCCTCGTCGAGATGAGCGAGCGGTTTTGCGTCATCTACCAGAGCTTGCGCACGCCGCCTCGGCTGTCCGTCACGCATCAAATCGTGGCTGGGCCTAATACAGGCTGCGCTCCCTATCCGGATGCAGCCGGAAGCGCGAGGCTTCATGTCGCGTATGCCTGAAGCGGTAGCTCGGTCGCGCGCCTCGTCAGAGATCCTCGCTGTACGGCAGCACGGCAGCTTCTGCCGGCGACAGGATCGTGTTCCAGGCGCCGGTCGGGATCCGCGTGTTCGCCGACGGATCGCGCATGATGTTGATCGGGTCGAGGCCTTGCTCGATGCGGTTCAGCTGCTCCCGCAAAAGCCGCCGCAGCGTGACGATGCCGGTATCCGAATGCGCGAGGTTTTCGAGCGCGTGGATCGCGATCGCGCGCTGCCCCTCCTGCGCTTCGAGATCGTCGGGCTTGCGCTGCCGCTCCTCGTAGCTGCGTTCCAGGAACGAGCCCGGCCGGATGTCGGCGATCGTGTCGGTCCCGGGCTGCCAATCGGGCTTTGGCTCGCCGTTCTCGAGCGGCCAGGCGACGATGCTGATGCCGCGTACATGCTCGTTGTCGATCGGCACGGCCCACGACAGTTCGGTGCCGCGCTGCTTGCGCTTTGGCACTGTCCCGGGCTCGCGGATGCTCGGGATAATGAACATATTTGGCACGATGCACTCGGCGTGGCGCACCATTCGGTTGCCGTTCGGCAGGTCCTTGATCACGTTGTACCGCACGCCCAGCGGCGTCTTCTCCCAGGCGATCGTGGCCTTGCCCTGCATCAGCGCGCCCTCGAACTGGTCGCCGCTAATCCATTGGTGCAGAATTAACAGGTGGTAGGGGTCGACGATATTCTCGTAGTGCTGCAGCCAGTTGCAATCCTTGACCATCCCGACCGCATAGTCGCCCCACAGCCGCATCCCGCGCAGCACGACATCCTCGCCCCGTTCTTGACTATTCCAGGCCGGGTCGATGATGTCGAAGCGAGGAAACAGCGGCTCGGTGCCGGGCGGGCCCATATAAACGAAGACGAGCCCGCCATATTCCGTCACCGGGTAGGCGGGCTGCCACACATCCATCGCCTTGCGGAACTCCTCAGTCTCGCACGGCATGTCGATACACTGGCCCTGCGTATCGTAGAGCCAGCCGTGATAACAGCAGCGCAATCCCTCTTCCTCGACGCGGCCCCATTCGAGCGACGTGCCGCGATGCGCGCAATGCGGGTCGAGGGCGCCGACCCGCCCCTTCTTGTCGCGGAACACGACAATGTCCTCGCACAGCAGCTGTTCCTTCCGCGGCAAATCGCGCAATTCGTCGGAGGTGCAGACCGGCTGCCAATAGCGGCGCATCAGCTCGCCCATCGGGCTTCCCCGCTCGACGCAGGTAAGCTCGCAATCGGGCGCCGGCGTCTGTCGTCCGTAGGCCGATTTCATCGCATTTTCTCCACTCTCGCCGGGCGCCATGGTTTCGAGACAAAAGCGCCGGTGCGTGCGAGGTTAATCCTCCGCTTCGGTGTATTCAATTCCACACAGCGCCCGATCTGCCGATCCGAATTCAGGATGTGGGCCGGAAAATTCGCAGCGGCGCTGCGGCCTTATTTGACCGGGGCAAAAACTCGCTCGGCGCTGGCTCGTTACCACCAAGCGCTCGCCGCGGTGGGAGATGAGCTGGGAGCGCTCGAGCCGGGATGCCCGTCGAGAGCACGAGGCGCCTAAAAAACGACGCGGCCGGCAACCCGCCGTTCTTCGGCGCATGGAAGATCTCGCAGCTCGGAATAACCGCAACCCCCAGACCAACTGGGCTGTCGGCTCTGCGGAGCGGGCAGGCGAACATGGCTTTGAGGCGGAGGATTTGTGATGGGGGCGCACTTGTAGATCTGCTCAATTTGCACTGGATTGCCGATGCATGTGAAATCGAGCAGCGGAATCGGCAATCTCCACGCCTTCGAGCCTGTAGCGTTCATTCGGTCCCTTTATTGCGCGGCGGTTTTCACGATGCGCAGGGTGCTCCAGAATGTCAGCTCGCCGAATTGGTGTTGCAGCGCATGACAGCTGCTGCAGAGCGGCACGGAATAGCGATCCGACGGCTTCATTCCTGTCGCGCCGTCAGAGCCGGACCGCACATGGCCGGAAGCGTTCACCGAGCTCTCCGGAAATCCAGTATTCGATCTGGGTCTGTGGCAGGGGCGCCTTGATTTCCAGTACGCCGTCATCGCCGACGAGGCGATCGGGACTAAATCCCATCGTGTGCTCGTCGTCGGTGATGAAACCGATCCGCTGAACGGTTACGTCGTGATCGAATTCATACCAATCGGCCGCCTCGGCCTCGGCGATCAAGCCGCGCTCCATCGCCGGCGAATTAAAAATTCGATCCTTTGCTGCAGGAGGCGCTCGGCGATCAGGACGCAGGCGTATTCACGCCACTGCTTGGACGGCATGCCGTGGGGCGTGACAATCTTGTGGAAGTTGGAGCTCGTTGGGATCCCAATCTTGAGCCGGTCATATTCCTCGGAGTATTGCGCCACGTCATGAAAGACTGGCATGGCCGGCCTCCGCCTTGGCGATCTGCTCCGCGAGTGCGGTAATGGCCTTGCGATAGTCACGGGCTGCGAGCGTCGCGAGCGCGGCTTCGAGAGAACCGGTTTCCTCGATGCTTTGCGCCCGCATGGATTTCACGAAACTTCGGCCCGACCTTTGCCTTTTGATCAGGTCAAGACGCATCGTGGTCTGGGCCTCGTCGATGGGGCCTCCGTTTCCGTCGTCATGGTCGCCGCCGACCACAATGTTAAAGATATTGCACGCGATATAGCGGCGCAGGTAGGAATTGGTGCTTCCTACACCCTGTACGCTCGACTTGCCGCCCGAGGTGTCCGGCGGGGCGGGCATGCATGAATCCTCGAAATGGCCACTCGGCAGGTGTTTTAAGCGCCCGCGGATCAGGATCCAGCCGTGCTCCCGTGGTTCGTCGGAATTGGCGATGATCCATATCCTCCTCCAACAAGAGCGGGCGCAGATGTTGTCGATCTCCTCCAGCGGCGCGTATTTGAAGGCTTCATACGTGCCTTTCTGAGGCTTTCCCTTCTCGACTTCGTAGAGGGCGGGCCGGTTCTTCACGCCAATCGCCTCAGCGCCTGAAGTCGGTTCCTCACTTGCCGCCGCACAGGGTAGCATCCGCGTATCCAATGCGAAAGGCGCCGGATGCCACTTCGTCGACACTAATCTTCGGCTCGGGGGCACTGGACCCGTCGCTAGGGCGGAGAATTGACGGGCCTTTTCTTAAGATGCGTGCCAGCTAGCTTTCGTCGCCGTCGCAACGCCCGGTCGGGCCCGCGCCTCGCGAGCCACGCGAGCACAGTGCCTTCCGGGCCAGAGGATCAAGGAGGAAAATGAGTTTCGAAACGATCAGCCTACTACTGAACTGGGTGGAATTGGGGGCCTTGCTGGCAATCCTGTTCCGCCTTGGCCGCACGTTCGAGCTGATTGCGGGTACGCAGCGCCAGCTTAGACGGGCGATCTATCATATGGGCGAGCAACGCGCTTCCCGACCAGGGATCACAAGCGCGTGCAGCTATCCGGGCATCGGGTTGCATTCCCGGTCACTGCTGGAGCCCGCCGATGTCGAGAGCACGAAAGATGATGGCGATTTTGCTCCGCATTTCGCGGTGAAATAGGGGCCTATAGCTTCATTCGTTGCCCGCACTCGCTGGCGCGCCGCGTCACTTTGAGGCTGGCCTTACGTTTGTTAGCCTGGATCGTCTTGCCCTACTTAGTGTATTGGGTTGTGGCTCCAGTGCCGGGATTCGGTCAATCTCTTCCCGCATCTCTCGTCGGTGCCGCCATGACTAGTCTTTGTCCTATCAGTGTTCCGATTGACGACAAAGATTCGCCCGATCATTGCGCCAATCGCGGCTTAGCGGCAGGCGCTCCTCACGGAGCGCTTACTCTCAATACGCTCGCCGTTTGGCTAAGCGCGGCCGGAAGGGTCTTCGACCCTGCTTGTTCCTAAAACCAGAGCGTACGCCGTTCGGCTATGGCGGCACCGCTGCGATGCCCCCGACTCGATTCTCTCGGCGCCTCCTCAAAACGCAACGAGGAGGCCTTCAGCTGGGCCAAACGGTCACCGATTTCCAGCACTAATGCCCGTTGCGTGAAGCAAATGAGGGGAGATTTCGACAGTGCGCCTCGTCTCCGCAGCCATTCCAGGCAGGGGGTCGTCCGTTGCGGCCCGGAGCCATCTCTAACTCACTTGCAGAAACGGGAGGAGTAGGTAGCGCTGACCGAGCAGCCGGGGTTCCGATGATGTGGGGATCCGGCGAACTTGAGTTGTGTCCGGGAAGTTCTGCAAAATGGTCCAGTAGCGGGTGCAGTTTCTTAGTTCGACCGAAGGGGCCGCTTCTTCGTCCCGACCTGCGTTCCAGGGTGGCGCCGCGCGCAGCCGCGGCGCATAGTTCTAATGGTGGCCGAGCTGATAAGAAGCGGCCGGCTAAGTGATTTCTCCCGCGAGACCCTTTTCATCGAGGCGGAGAACACCTGCCAATAAATTGTTAATTCATCTGGCCACAACGAAATCCTACGCCGCTGCATGCCGGGAACTGCCCAGTAATACATTGGACAGGTCATATGCGTCTGGTCTGGCAGCACGTGCCGCGGCCGGGAAGTCCGGTCGAAAATAGCCCAGCTGCGAATTTTCGCCACCGGCCATTCTATAGCGGTCGCAAAAATCAGCCCGTTGGGCGCTACTGCGGTGCCGGCGGGTGCAGTGCAGCGAGATCGGCCCGTGCTTCTTCGATGCCTTGCCCGGCCGCCTGCTCGAACCACAGGCGCGCCTCCCCCGGGTTTGGCTCGCCAGTGATCCCTTCGGCTAGGTAGCGGCCGAGCATCAGCTGGGCCTGGCCATGGCCCAGCTCGGCGGCGGCACGGAACCAGCGCTGCGCGGCCGCCCGGTCTTCGGGCAGATCGTGACCGCCGGCATGGAGCGCGCCCAGTGCGAACATCGCGCCGCTGTGACCCGCGGCGGCGGCCTTCTCGAACAATTCCAGCGCCGCGGCCGTGTCGCGCGGGCCGCCGCGGCCGTTGACCATCATTTCGGCGAGCGCTACCTGCGCCTCGCCCAGGCTCGCTGCGGCCGCGCGCGCGATCCAGGCCCGAGCCGCTTCGCGATCCGCTGTGATGCCGTGCCCGTCTGCCAGCATCCGGCCATACATGTACTGCGCCTCCGGCACACCTTCGGCGGCGCGGCGTAGCCAGTGTGCCGCTTGCTGCGCGTCCGGCTCGACACCAATTCCTTTGTCGAGGCAGAGCCCGAGATTGAATGCGGCGACGAGATCGCCCGAGGCGGCCGCCTGCTCGAACCAATGGGCGACCCGTGCCGGGTCCTCCGAACTGCCGGCGCCGTCGAGCACGAGATTGGCGAGGTCGACCTGCGAGGCGGCATCGCCGGCTTCGCCGGAGACCCGCAGCCATCTCGCCGCTTCGTCGGGATCCGCCGCCACCCCGGCGCCGGTCAGATACAGTGAGCCGAGCGCGCGGGCTGCAGCGGTGTGCCCGGCTTCGGCGGCGCGGCGGTACCAGCCGACGGCCTCGGTGTAGTTGGGCGGCAACCGCCCATTCTTGACATAGAGATCGCCGACCAAGGCCGCGGCGTGCGGGTCGCCGGCCAAGGCAGCGCGGCGCAGCCAGGATTTGCCGAGCACGCGGTCCTGCTCGACGTCGCGCCCTTCCATCAGCGCCAGCCCCCAGCGTAATTGCGCCGAGCGCTGACCGCGCTCGGCCGCATGCCGGTGGAGCTCGGCGGCAACCGCCGGGTCGCGCTCGACCCCTACGCCCTGCTCGGTCAATACTGCGAGCAGATAGATCGCGGTCGGCAATTCGGCTTTGGCCGCACGGCGCAAATGCTCGGCGACCTCGCGCCGCCCGGCCGCGTCCTGCGTCCGCGGCGCCAGGGACAGCGCATAGCCGAGGCAGCCCTCGGGGCAACCCGCCGCTGCCGAGCGCTGCAACCAGAGATGCGCTGCCTCGAGCTCGCGCATCTCTTCCGGGCCGCAGGTCAGCACGTAGCCGAGGACCGCCTGGGCCTTCGCCGAGCCGGCCTCGGCGGCCTGCCGCGCCCATTTGAGGGCGGCGGCGAAATCCGGCTCGCCCGGCTCCTCTTCGGCAAACAGGCGTTCGGGTCGAGCGCCCTTCACATCACCGGCGAGACCGTGCACGCAGAGCCCGGCGAGCAGGGTCTGCGCTTCGACATGCTCCTGGCCGGCGGCACGCTGCAGCCAGCGCGCGCCTTCGATCCGGCTGGCCGGCACACCGGCGCCTTCGAGATAACAGCAGGCGACGCGGTATTCCGCCTCGGCGATCCCGGCTTTGGCCGAGCGCGTTAGCAATGGAAAGGCCTCGGCGATCTTGCCCTGGTCGCTGAGCCGCACCGCCCTGCGCAATGCCGTCTCGGGCGAAGCGAGGCCGATCAGGCGGTCGAGGACGAGCATCAACTATCCGTCATCACGGCTCGCGCATGCCCTCCTGCGCGACGGGCATGATCCGGCCGAGCAGATACTTGAGCACGGTGCGCTTGCCGACCTTGATGTCGGCGGTGACCGGCATTCCGGGGATCACGCGAAACCCGCCCGGCACGTCGTGCAATTCCACTTGGTCGATGGCGATGCGGGTTCGGTAGAACGGCTCGGTGCTGGTCTGCGGCACCGGCACGGCGCTGGTCGGGTTGCGCGCCTCGTCCTGCGCGGTGAAGCTGTCCGGGCTGACGATGCGCACCGTGCCCTCGGCCATGCCGTATTGCGAATAGGGGAAGGTGTCGAACTTGATCGCCACCGGGTCCCCGACATGCACAAAGCCGTTCTCGCGGCCAAAGATGTTGGCCTCGATCTCAAGCGGCGCGTCGGCCGGCACCAAGGTAAAAAAGTGCTGTCCCGATTGCATCACCGAGCCGACCGACACCTTGGCCACCGACTGCACGGTGGCGTCGGACTCGGCGCGCAATTCGACCATTTCGCGGCGCAGTTTGGCTTTGTTGAGCAGCTCGCGCGCGTCGCTCAGTTTTCGCGTCGCCTCCGACAATTTTTGCGACACTTCGGCGCGCCAGCCCTGGATATAGGCGTCGCGCTCGGCGGTCATCGCCGCGAGATTGCGCCGGGCCCCTTCGGCGGTCTGTTGCGCATTGGCCAATGACCGCGCCATCTCGGTGCGGGTGTCCATCGCCGCCAACGTATTGAGCCGGCTGCCGACCTGCCGCGCTTCGAGCTGCGCACGCATCTGCTCGACGCTCTGCGCCAGCCCGAGCCGGTCGCGGTAACCCGCCGCATCGGATTGCGAGCGCGCGATGACCGCGGCGAGCTCGTCGAATTTGCGCGCATAGCCCTCGACTTTGGCGGTGTACTCGGCCTTGCGGTGCGCGTAAATTGCGCCCTGCAATGCCATGTCGGGGTCTTGCCCGCTATAGTCGAAGGGCTTGTTCTCGGCCTCGGCCTGAATGCGCGCGACCTCGGCTTCCAGGCTCGACACCTGCGCCGTCAAGGCGCCCAGATCGGCCGCGGCAAAGGTCGGGTCGAGCTTCGCCAAGACCTCGCCGGCCTTGACCTGCTGCCCCTCGCGCACCTCGATCGAGCGCACGATCGCGGTCTCCAGCGGCTGTACCAATATCGTCGGCGCCTTCGAGACGGCGATGCCGTGCACCGTCACGACCTGGTCGACCGGGATCAGCCCCATCGTCGTGATCATCACGACAACGAGGCTGGTGATGACCCACACCGTGCCGCGCGCCGAGCGCGGGATCGGCGCATTGATGATCGCCGTCGACGGCCACTGGAATTCGAGGATCGCCGGCAAGGTCGGGTCCGCCCCGCCGCGCTGCCGCACGACCACCGCATTGGACGAAGATTTGCTCATGAAAAACTCTTCAGCGCAGAGGTCGCGGAGAGTTCGCGGAGGACGCGGTGATCGAATGCTCCGCGTCCACTGCGCATGCTCCGCGTCCTCGCGTCAAAATTTTACTAGTCGCCACGGACCAGCCTCGGGGTGACCGTGCCGCGCGGGCCGCGGCCGTCCATGTGGCGGTGCTGCTGCGCCCACAGCTGACGGTATAGGTGGCAGCGGTCAAGCAATACCTGGTGCGGCGCAATATCGATCAGTTTGCCTTGCTCCAGGACCAGGATCTGGTCGCATTCGGTCAAGGACGCCAGCCGGTGCGAGACGATGACCATCGTGCGCCCCGCGGCGATGCGCGACAAATTGGCGCTGACCACCGCCTCGCTCTCCGGGTCGAGCGCGCTCGTCGCCTCGTCGAGGATCAAGATCCGCGGGTCGTGGATCAAGGCGCGGGCGATTGCGATCCGCTGCTTCTGCCCGCCGGATACGTTCGGCGAGCCCTCTTCGACATAGGTCTCATAGCCGTTCGGCAGGCGCTCGATGAATTCCTCGGCGCCCGCCAGCCTCGCGGCATTGACCGCATCTGGCAGGGTCAGCCCCGGCCGCCCCGCGATGATGTTGTCGCGGATCGAGCCGCGGAACAGAAAATTGTCCTGCAGCACAACGCCGAGGCTCTGCCGCAGATGCCGCAGATTGATCTCGCGCAGGTCGGCCCCGTCGATCTTCAAAAACCCGCTGCAGTCGCGGTTGATCCCCTGCAACAGGCGGGCGATCGTCGATTTGCCCGAGCCGCTTTTGCCGACGATGCCGAGCATCGTCCCGGCCGGGATCGAAAAGCTGACCCCCGATAAGGCAGGGATCTTGGTCCCGCCATAGGTGAAGGTGACGTCCTGAAAGCTGATCGCGCCGGCGAATTTGGGCCGCAATCCGCCCGAGGCGGCGTCAATCTCCAACGGCCGGTTCAATACCGCGCCGGCCTCGCCGATCGCCGCACTGACCTCCTCGTATTCCTGCACCAGCCGCGCGATGCCGACCAAGGGCTGCGCGACCCGCCCGCTCAGCATCATGAACGCAAACAACCCGCCGACCATGTAGCCCGAAGTGTCGTCCATCGCCCAATAGGCGCCGAGCATCAGCGTGCCCATCGTCATAAAGCGCTCGAGCGGCGTGACCAATGTCTGCGGCCAGTTCGACAATCGGGCGAATTCGAGCCGCCATTTGCCGGTCTCGGCGACCCGCTCGTCCCATTGGGCGCGGCGCTGCGGCTCCAATGCCAGGGCCTTGACCGTCTTGATGCCGACAATCGTCTCGCCCAATGTCGCGGCCTTCCACGTCTCGGCGCCGACGACCCGGCTGTACATCTCCCGCATCGGCTTCAGATAAGCGAGAATGATCACCGAGATCAGCCCGGCGCACAGCAATACGATCCACGCCAACGGCGCATTGAGCCAGAACAGGAACGGCAGCAACACCGCCAGGGTCAACATATCGAGAAACGTCGCCAATAACTGGCCGGTAAGGAACTCGCGGACCCGGTAGACCTGCGCCACCTGATACATCGTCTCGCCGGCCGGGTGGCGCTCGAAATAGTCCAATGGCAACCGTAACAGCCGGCTGAACAGATGCAGGTTGAGCTTGGTGTCGAGCCGCGCCCCCACCACGGCAATGATCGCCCGCCGGGCGTACGGCGGAAGCATGTTCCGCGAGGATCGTCAAGGTGTTGACTGGAAACGCGGTATCTTGGCGCAACAGGCCACGGAGGCGGCGGGCCTGGTCTTTGCACCGGCTGGCAAATTCCATTTTCTGGCAATGCCACAATATTACACGCAGGTCGACGCTGTTCTCGTATCTTCATCGAGCGAGGGCTTCGGTTTGCCGGCGATCGAGGCGGCAGCGGCGGGCCGGCTCGTCATCAGCACCCCCGTTGGCGGCTTCCCCGATCTGGCGGCGCGAGGCGGCGGCATTACAGCGCCATTGGACGCCGACGCATACAAGAAATTCGTGATTGCAGAGCTGTCGTATTATAAGAATCATCCGACCGACTATATCAAGGTGTGCCGCAATATACAGGAGGCGGCCAGAAACTTCGATTGGGAATACACAATTACGGAATGGATCGATCTGATCAATACGCCGGGCGATCAGCCGATGGGGCGGGCGGAAGCATGATTGATCCGGCCGCCGCGCCTCACGCCCGCATTTTCACAAGCTGGGGCACGGTGCTTTATGTCGATCCCGCTTCGGGCGAATTGCGGCACGGACCGATCGAGGCCAGTCCTGAAAACGCCGTGTTCATCGCCGATCCCATGGCGGCGGAACCCCACCGGCAGGGATGGTTTATGTGGGTCGCCGGTGAAAAGCTGGAGCCGATCGCCTGTGGGGCGCTTAGCTGCCGCACCATTGCCGCCACGGAGCCGGTAGACCCGCCAGTCGCGCCGACGCTCCTCGAGCTATTGCCACTGGAGCGGGATCTCATCGCATTCCGGGCCGCGGGCCGCTTTCTGTGCGCCCAGCCCGACGGCCGCCTCGATTTGGCGAATACCGTTTGCAGCACCTGGGAGTGTTTTCTGGCGTCGGAAAGCTGGTGCAGCGTTGATCCCCAACTCCGTAGGGGGCAAGCCGCGGTCGCGGCCGAGGCCGCGATAAACTTGAGAAACATTAGAAAATACCTGGTCGATGCTCGTCTGAGGATGAAGGTAAACGCAGCCTCGAGAGCCACCAAGATCCTCATTTACGGCTACCCTTATTGGTCGCACGGCCGAGTTTATCATGACATATGCAAGTATCTGCACAAAAAGGGTTACATTGTCGATATTATCAACTGGCAGGCTAACCATGCAAATTATATCGGGGATCTTAAGTCGTTTTACGATTTATTTATCTCCGCGCTCGACGGGATTGCCACCTTGGCCGATGTCTATGGCGTGCCGTATGAGCAGATCATTGCCTTGTCGCACCACGAAATGGATATTCGCATCCTGATCGATCAGAAAGGGGTCGAGGTATTCGATAAATTTGCTGGATACGCTGTGGTGGGCTACCAGCTGTACGACGCCTCAGCGATATTCGGGATAGCGAGAAATCCTGCGGTGGCCCAGCTCGGGGTCGATTTTGCCGAGTTCTACGCGGAGATTCCGGAGCGCCTGACGACTGTCGGCTACGCCTCTTCCTTTTCGCACAAGACGATCTGCGGGGTCGAAATCAAGCGGGGGGTGCTTGCCGAAGCGGCCGCTCGGGAGGCTGGCCTGGAGTTCAAGGTGGCGGGATCGACGGCTGATCAAGTCTCGATCCACGATATGCCGGATTTTTACAGGGCTGTAGGCGCCGTCCTGGTGAGTTCGGTTACCGAGGGCGCGGGATTGCCGGTGCGGGAAGCGGCGGCCGCCGGGCGGCTCGTAATCAGCACCCCGGTCGGCGACTTTCCACTGCGCGCCTATCAGGGCGCCGGCCTGGTCGCTCCGATCGAGGCAGAAAAATATAAGAAATTCGCGATCGAGAAGCTTCAATACTATAAAGAAAATCCAGCGGCTTTTGTCGATATCTGCCGCAAGACCCAAGACGCGGCCCGGCAATTCGACTGGGAACACGTGATCGATGATTGGGTCGAACTGATCGAGTTCGGCGAAAGGTTGGGCCCCTTGAACGGGCACGCGCGCATCAACAGGCCGGACGCTTCGCTGATGCAGCTTTGTTACTCGCAAAGCGCGCGGATAGAGGCGGGGATGAAGAGGGGAGGTGGTACGCTCGATGGCAGCAGGCGCGCTGTCTGCGGGATCTCAAGGACGAGGAAGGTTTTGTAAAAATCGCTCTGAAGGCCTTCCACGAGCGGCCACACCGCGCCGAGCCGCTCCAGGATTTGGCTAAGCATTATATCGAAACGCACCGCGCGGCCCCGGCGGCTTTTTACGCCGATGCCGCCCTGGCGATCCCCAAGCCCGAACAGGACAAACTCTTCGACGACCCCGCGCTCTACAATTCGGCCTCAGGCATACCTTCAGCGTCGCGGCAAGCTGGTCCGATGACCCGGAACTGAGGGAGCGCGGCCGCAAGGTTTGCGATTGGCTCGCCTTGGACCGCGACCTACCTGAGCATATTCGCGCTCCGGCTCGCTACAACTCCGGCTGGTACGCGCTGTCAGCGCAGTCCCTGTTGCCGTCACTACAGTTTCATCAGCTTTCGATCACCCCGCCTGAAGGGCTGCATGCCATGAACGTGGGCATCTGTAGCTCTGGTGAGAGTTTCGTTGTGATCGCTACTGGGATCAACTGGACGCTGGTAGATCGGCCGAGAGAATACAACTGGGCCTATTTGCCAGGACATTCCTCCGGAAAAGTGGACCTGGTTCTTCTTGAGGTTGATCGCGATTTCCGTGTCGTCTTTTCGGCCAAGCTAGATCAGCCCCACGATATGCCGCCACCACAGTCCCGGGCGGAAATAGGATTTGGTGATCCCCGACTTTTCATTTGGCGCAGAGACCTCTGGTGCGTCGCCCCGGTGAGGCAGCTAAACCCTGATGCCCTAACCGAAATGGCGCTTGTACGCGTCAACCGGACGCAACCTGATCGGTATGTGCTCAGTGACTGGCGCGTAGTGCCCTCGGGTAAACCGCCGCAATTGGAAAAGAACTGGATGCCCCAGGTCGATGGCGATGAGCTGCGGCTGATCTACTCCGTTGATCCCCGCGTCCTGACGGATACGGGTGCCGAGCTCACCAACGAGCCTGCCCCAATCGTCGCGGATGGCTTCCGCGGCGGATCTCAGGCAGTCAGCTTCGACGGTGGCTGGCTAATGGTGGTCCACGAACATGAGCACGTTGACGGCAAAAGACGGTACTTCCATCGCTTTATCTGGCTGGATACGGCCAACAGGTTGCGCCGTCTGTCGCACCCCTTTTATCTGCGGAAGCTCGGCATCGAATTCGTCGCGGGGATGGCCTGGCACCCCGATGGCGAGCATCTTGTGATCAGCTTCAACGTGCACGATCGAGACCAGTTCCTGGCGGTGGTCAAGGCGGATGACGTCTGCAGATTTCTTTTAGAGATTGCCCAGAATAAGCAAGCGACTCAGAAAGTCATTGCCGAAGGAGAGATGGCGCTTGAGATAATAAAACAAGGTGATGGGAAGATCGCAGAAGTTATTAATGATGAGAAAAGGCCTTTATTTCAATGATTAACAATACCAACGATGAAATAATACGACATAATTGTGCAGGATAATTTTATGAAACACAAGAACTAAGAATTGTATCTCGCTCATGTACAAACGGGGGTCTTTTGTTGATATTGGAGCCAATGTCGGAAACCACACAATTTTTATATCGTCTAATAAGGACTGCCCGAAGATCATCGTATTTGAGCCCAATCCGGCGGCAATCTCTATTCTAAAGACGAATTTATTTTTGAATAAGTGTCAGAACGTGGACACCAGGTATCTGGGCATTGCACTTGCCGGCGGAGAAAGCCGGTTGAGGGCGCAACTCCATATTCCAACAATCTCGGCCACATACATGTCGGTGACTTTGGCCATCGCCCGGCCGGTCCAGTGGATCGCTTGGTGCGGCGGTTGCGTGCAGGTCAGCGCCACCACCCGGGCGGTGGTTTCCGCCGCGATCGGCGCCTTGCCGGATTTGCGGGTCTTGTCGCGCAACAGACCTTCAACTCCGCTCTCGGCAAAGCGTTGTTGCCATCGCCACACCGTCGGCCGGCTGACCCCGATGCTTTGCGCCACCTGCTGTACCGCGTTCCGATCCGCCGAGGCGAGCAAAATGCGCGCCCGCTCGATGTGCTTGCGCGGCCGGTTGCGGTCGGCCGCGATCGCCGCCAACTGCTCGCGCTCAGCCGCGTTCAACACCACACACATTTGTTGTGCCATGGTCCCCCACCCCCAAACCATGGCGCAATTTTGCAATATTCCGACAGCCTTGTGAACTATCTGAGAACTCCGCGGCACACCCTCGAAACAGGCGGATTGCAGCCGCCCTAACGTCTACTGCCATTCTTCCGCACAACACCAGCTCGCGTCGTGTCACCGAGGGGTCAGGCGCGCAAGCTGCCGGGCGAATGGATGCAATGGGTCGCACGTTTGATCGCTAGGTGTGGCCGCTTGCCGTGGCGGCGAGACCCGGCTCCAACCGATACGGCAAATGGTAACCGGTGCACGCAAGACGGAACAGGGAGACGATCACATGGAGAAAGTCATGGAAAATAAAACACCCAGCATCATCGATCTCGACGCGGAACTCGCGAAGCTGACGATGTTCCGGCGGTCTCCCCATTCGACGGCAGCGGATCGAAAGGGAAGCGTGGCACGATTGGCTTCCTACCGCGACGGCCGCTTTTCTCCGGAGGCCAACACGCACCTCGCCGCGACGACCTTTCCCGGCGAAACGATCGAGCTCGATATCGACGATCCCCGGGGCGTCGAAAGCAAAGCGATGAGTGAGGAGTAAGCCGGAAAACACGGCGCTGCTGCGGAAATCAAGTCCTCTTTGACGTGCAGTTGCATTCGGCAGGAACGACGGTTTGCGGCGCTATCTCGCCGTTAGCGCGAGTGTCGGCGAGGGACTAAAAACCACCCAATTGCCGACGCTCAACGGGACCCCAGAGCCCTCCTGCGGCGTCCGGTTTGGGGCTCTGACGCTGCGATCGCCCGGTGAAGGCCGATCCACCATGTGGTTGCCTCGATCGAGGCCCGATTTGCCGGCCTTGAGCACATCGAGCGGCGGCTGGATCTGGTCGATACCCGGCTTGACCTCAGTCCAAGCTTCGTGCCAATTTCCGTACGCCGAGCCGCCGGGTTCGCAAAAAAGCGGTCTGACCAGTACCCACGAGCGCAAATCGCCGGCTTGGTCATTGCGCGGCCACTACGGAGCACTGGGTCTCGCAATACGCGCTCACAGAGGTGTCCTCGCGGCGCCCCGGCGACGGCACGCTCAGGTCGATCAAGGACGCCCTCCGGCTACTATGTCAAGTCCGCGCCGCGGATTGACTATGGCGACCGCGTCGCCACCCCAACAAACCCGCTCCGGCGAGAGATGCCCCGAGCAGCGATAGGCTAGCGGGTTCGGGCACCGCCTCGGTCTCGCCTGTCAGTGAAAACGCGGCATTAAACGTCGGAGCCGTTCCTGGCGTGGGACCGACTATATCGCTGCCGACCCGCAGCCAATCCGGCTCGAGCATCGCGTCCCGGGTCCATGATTGCAAATCGGTGAATCCCGCGGGAAACGGCGTACCAGGAGGCACAATTGGCTTCGGGGCCGAAAGCCACAGGAAGTCGCCGCCATTGACCTCGACTTGCGGCACAAAGAAGAAATGGTCGGCCGAAAGATCGAAGGGGGTGGTAAACGCCACGTCGAACTCGACCTCTTGGCCAGTAACCGCTCCGTTGCCGCCCGTTGTCTGATTGGGGATCGGGTGAATGCCGCCGGGCAAGACCGAATTGGCCGCGGTGAAGGTGTTGGTCAGAACCTTTGGGATGAAACGGAGATTGCCTGAGGCGGTGTCACGACTGTCGAGCTCCACGTCGGATGGTGAATTGACCCGCGTCGGCACCCGCGGGGTCGAGAAAGTGGGCGGTACGCGTGCAACTCACGCGCGACCCTTTGGCGCTCGTCCTCCTGCGCCGAGACCGTGCGATTGAGGAGTTCCGTCCGCTCGTCGAGCGCCTTGCGCAATTCATCGGAAAGCCGTTCAAGCCGGGTTTCGCGCTCACGCAGCGCTTCCGCGCTCTCTGTCAGTTCCGCGGTGTGGCGGCTCAAATCCTCGCTGGTCGAAAACAACGCCTGAGATACCGTGTCGGCTTCTCTGATTCCAGTAAGGCGCGGCGCCGCGCCTCCGCCGTTGCGGAGCGCTGTGGCGATGCCCGTGCGGTCGGTTATCGGACCGGCAATCCGTCGGCCGGAGTAAACAGCGAGAACCATAACCAGCGCCGCGGTTCCAAGCCCGGCGACGAGAAGACCGAAAAACGAGCGCCGCACCGGACCAAAAAACGTCTCATTGGGCACCTCTACGGTCACAGTCCACTTCGCGAGCTCTACCGGACTGGACGCTCGGTAACCCAAAGTCGACTTGCCCCACAGCCAGTGCATCAAAGTTCCCCAAGCCATCGGGAACGTTGCGGCATCGCCGTCGCCGACAGCTGAAGGGGCGCTAGCTGTGCCCGGCGTCGTTGCGATGATGCGACCTTCTCTGTCGCTGACGGTAGCGGTCCAGCCATCCGGCAGATGCTGCTCGGTCAGGATTTGAAATATACGGGGCAGCGCACAGAGCGAAAGTATATAGGGGGTGTAATTAGCTCGCCAGACCGGCAGATCCATAGTTAGAACTGGCTCTCCGTTGGTCGCTTCGACCATCAAATCCGAAATACGGGCTTTACCGCCGACAGTATTGAGAATATCGTCTAAAGCACTGTCGAGAGGGATGGGTCGGCTGTCTGCATTGCAGGAATTGAATAGCGCTCTACCCGACAGATCGCGCACGGCAAGCCCCAAAGTACGATCCGCGACCAACCCAAGCGAAACAGCGTGAGGATCTTCCAGATCAGTGGCGAAGAGAAAACGCGAAGTGGCCAGAACTGACGCGAGATCCTGCAGGTTACGCAGCTCGCGATCTAGATCCGCAGCGGCGCCTTCTGCTCGCTCCTCGGCAGTTGTTGCTATCGTGCGCTGCTCCGTCTGAGCCGAGCGAATGAGTAGAAACGCGCCAAAGACCAATAGCGGCAGCGTCACCGCAACGACCAGACGGACGACACAAGCCCGAATGGAGCGGCTCCGCTTCATCTTTAGATGCCACCCTCAGTGCCGGCGACCGAAAATCCGAACCTGCTATCGTTTGAGAGCATATACAGCGGTTGATAGCCTACTGCCCGGCGCTAAGGCTAACGCGAGAGCAAGTCGGACTAACAGCAGAAAAAATTTCCGACCGGACGTCCGGTTGCCGCCTTGATGTCGACGCGTGATAAGATCGCCGCCGACTATTAGCTCTGCCAGCACCGACGCGAACCCCTTGGGAGGAAGCTATGCTCGCCTGGTTTGGCGAACTGAACGCCAAGGAACGCCGGACGATGGGTGCCTGTTTTGGGGGCTGGGCGCTCGATGCGTTCGACGTGCAGATGTACAGCTTCGTGATCCCGACCGTGATCGCGCTGTGGGGTCTGTCGCGCGGTGAAGCCGGGCTCATTGGCACAGTGACGTTGCTGATCTCGTCTTTGGGCGGATGGTTCTCCGGCACGCTCGCCGACCGGTTTGGCCGGGTGCGGATGCTGCAGATCACGATCCTGTGGTATTCAATCTTCACGTTCCTCTGTGCGTTTGCGCAGAATTTCGAGCAGCTCTTCCTATTGCGGGCCTTGCACGGGCTCGGCTTCGGCGGCGAGTGGGCTGCTGGGGCGGTGCTGATGGGCGAGGTCATCCGCGACAAGTATCGGGGCCGCGGCGTCGGCATCGTGCAGACCGGCTGGGCGGTTGGCTGGGGCATCTCGGCGCTCGTCTACACCGCGCTCTACGCGTTTCTGCCCGAGGCGATCGCGTGGCGCGTGATGTTCGCGATCGGCCTATTGCCGGCGGCTTTCGTGTTCTGGATCCGCCGCCACATCGATGAGCCCGATATTTTCCGCGACAGGCGACGCGATCGGCCGGCGGTCGGCGTCGGCCATCTGTTTGCGGCGTTTCAGGGGCCTTATCTGTGGACCACGCTCAAGGTCACCCTGATGGTCGCCGGCGCGCAGGGCGGCGGCTATGCCCTCGGCATCTGGATGCCGACCTATCTGCGCACGGTGCGCGGCCTGTCGGCGACCAGTACCGGGGGGTTTCTGCTGGTGCAGATCCTGGGCGCGTTGTTGGGTTTTCTGCTGGGCTCATATTTGAGCGACGCGATCGGCCGCAAAGCGACCTTCATGTGGTCGGCGATCGGCTCCTTCGCGATGATCCTCATTTACATGTTCGTGCCAATGGGCAACACCGCGCTGCTGTTCGTCGGCATCCCGTTATTCACCGTATTCCTGATTAAATTCCCGCCGATGGGGCCATTCATGACGGAACTCTACCCGACCGGCGTGCGCGGCACCGCCCAAGGCTTCTGCTACAACGGCGGCCGGGCGCTCGGCTCGTTTCTGCCGACCTTGGTCGGGTTCGTCAGCCAGAGCTTGCCCCTCGGCGCGACGATCGCATTGTTCAGCGCCTTCGCCTCCGGTCTCATGATCGTGATGCTGCTAGCGTTGCCGGAAACCCGCGGCCGCAATCTCGCCAGCCTCGAGGCCGTCCCGGCGGGCGAGCCAGCGCCCGTGGCCAACAACTGAACTTTCGCCGGTCAGTCGGGGGCGGCGTCGAGGTCGAGCATCAGGCGTAAATTCTGCACCGCCGCGCCCGAGGCTCCTTTGCCAAGATTATCGAGGAGGGCGATGAGCACGGCGTGGCGGCGCGCCTCGTTGGCGCAGACGTAGAGATCGAGTCGGTTGGTGCCATTGAGCGCCTCCGGTTCGAGCTTGTCCCTCTTGCTGCCCGCCGCGACCGTTACGTGTTCCGAACCCTCGTAAAACGCGGCCAGGGCGTCGCATAAATCGGCACCGGACGGCCTCCCGGGCAGGTCGTCGAGGTAGAGCGGTACGGAAACGAGCATGCCTTGGCGGAAATGTCCGACCGAGGGGATGAAGATCGGCCGCCGCGACAGTCCGGCGAAGAACTCGATCTCCGGCACATGCTTGTGCTCGAGACCGAGCGCGTAAAGTTCGAAGGCCGGCCCGCCGGCGCTGTCGTGCGCCTCGATCAAGGATCTGCCGCCGCCGGAATAGCCGCTGACCGCGCTTATCGTGATCGGGTAGTCGGGCGGCACGAGCCCCGCCTGCACGAGCGGCCGCAACAGACCGATTGCGCCGGTCGGGTAGCAGCCGGGATTGGCGACTTTGTGCGATCTCGCAATCTTCTCGGGCTGACCCGGCGCCATTTCGGGAAAGCCGTAGGTCCATTCGGGATCGACCCGGTGCGCGGTGCTGGCGTCGAGCAATTTCGGCGCGTCGCCGCCGAGCGCCGCGGCCAGCGCGGCCGATTCTCGCGCAGCATGATCCGGCAAGCACAGCACGACGAGGTCGCAAGCTGCCATGATGTCCTGCCGCGCCGAGGGATCTTTGCGCTGCGCCGCGGGCAGGCTGCGCAGTGCTATCTCGGGCACCTTTTCGAGCCGCTGTCGGATGCCGAGGCCGGTGGTGCCGGCCTCGCCGTCGATGAATACGCTCGGTTGATTGCTCGCCATTGGAGTGCCCCCGCGCTATCGTGCGGTCGACCCAGGTTTCAACGGAGTTGGTCGTTATGACGGAAATCAGCGCGCCTCTCAATTGCCTCGCCGGGGTGCGAGTGCTCGACCTCACGCAATTCGAGGCCGGGCCCTCCTGCACCGAAGCGCTCGCCTGGCTCGGCGCCGAGGTCGTCAAGGTCGAGAACCCGAATGGCGGCGAGCCCGGCCGGACATCCTTTGCCGGCGCGCCCGGCAGCCCCGACTCGTTCTATTTCTTCGAGTTCAACGCCAACAAGAAGTCGGTCACGGTCAACCTCAAATCCGAGCGCGGCCTGGCTCTCGTCAAGGACATGGCCAAGAAGGCCGACGTGATGATCGAGAATATGGCGCCCGGCACGATCGAGCGGATTGGGCTCGGCTACGATGCGATCCGCGCGCTCAATCCGGGCATCATCTACGCCCAGGTCAAAGGTTTCGGCGAGGGCAGCCCTTACGAGAAGAACCTCGCCTTCGACATGATCGCGCAAGCCGCGGGCGGCACGATGAGCATCACCGGCGAGCCCGACGGGCCGCCGATCAGGCCGGGGTCTTCGCTCGGCGACACCGGCACCGGCATGCTGATGGCGATCAGCATCCTCGGCGCGCTCTACGAGCGCCGCGCCACCGGCGAGGGCAAGCGCCTGCAAGTGGCGATGCAGGACGCGATGCTGCACTACATCCGCATTTGCCTTTCAGACGCAGGCGGTGCTCGGCCGGGCGGCGCCGCGCAACAGCAACCGCAGCAACACCGCGCCGTCGGGGATTTTCCCTGCGCGCCGGGCGGCCCCAACGACTGGATCTATGTCTTCGCCCGCCAGAGGGATCATTGGCACCGCCTGCTCAAGCTCCTCGGCCGCGAGGATCTGATCGGCGACCCGAATTACGAGACCGCGCAAGCCCGCGGCGAGCGCATCGAAGAGGTCAACGCGATGGTCGCCGACTGGACCAGGCGGCGAGACAAGCACGAGGCGATGCGCCTGATCGGCGCCGCCGGAGTGCCGGCCGGCGCGGTGCTCGACACGATGGAGTTGATGAACGAGCCGAGCTTTACCGAGCGCGGCATCCTGCAGACCGCGGAGCACCCGACCGGCCCCTTCAAGATGCCCTCCTGGCCGGTGCGCTTCGACGGCCGCCCGCCAAAACTCGAGCCGGCGCCACTGTTGGGCCAGCACAACGCGCAAGTCTTCGGCGACTGGCTCGGCATGAGCGCTGGCGATGTCGAGGCGCTGCGCAAAGAAGGCGTGATCTGATCGCACGCCAACGGAACCAGCTGCAATCCGGTCGCGCGTGCTTCGAGACGCGTCCTTCGGACGCTCCTCAGCATGAGGAAAGCCTTTAATGGCATTAAGAAAATTCCTCATCCTGAGGAGGCCGCGAAGCGGCCGTCTCGAAGGACGCACGTCGTCGATCCAAGAGAGGAGACACTCAGATGGCGGAACTGACGGGTAACGAAATCCTCGCCCGCTGCCTGAAGGCGCAGGGCGTCAAGGACATGTTCTTCATCATGGGCGGGCCGATGCTCGATGCCGAAACGGCGTGCATCAAGGAAGGCATCCGCCTGATCGACACGCGCCACGAGCAGGGTGCGGCCTATATGGCGCAGGCCTATTCGCGCGTCACGCAGGGGCCGGGCGTGTGCATGGCGGCGAGCGGCCCGGCGGCGCTCAATTTCGGCACCGGGCTCGCCAATGCGCTGATCGATTGCTGCCCGGTCGTCGCGCTCGGCGGCTCAAGCCCGATCAGCCAGTTCGGCCGCCAGGTCTTCCAGGAGATCGACCAGGTCAAGGCGCTTGAAGGCTGCGTCAAATACGCCGACCGCGTGCACAATCTGAAGCGCATGCCGCAGCAGATCAATTTCGCGTTCCAGAAGGCGCTGAACGGCAAGCCCGGCCCGGTCTATCTCGATTTCCCGGGCGACGTGCTCTACACCAAACGGTCGACGAGGCCGAGGTCGATTGGAGCTATATGGGCCGGCCGATCATCAAGGCGCGCCCCTATGCCGAGCCGAAGGCGTTGAACGCGCTCGTCGACGCGATCGGCAAGGCGCGCCAGCCGATCATCGTCTCGGGCAGCGGCGTGTTGTGGTCGCAGGCCTGGGACGAGATGCGGGCGTTTGTCGAGAAGGCCGGCATCCCGTTCTACACGACCCCGCAGGGGCGCGGCGTCGTGCCCGACGACCACCCCTATTCCTACCTGACGATGCGCAACGACGCGTTCCGCGACGCCGATCTGATCATCATCCTCGGCACGCGCACGAACTACGTGATCGGCCACGCCCTGCCGCCGCGCTTCAGCGCCGACGCGAAGGTCGCGCGCATCGACATCGACCCCGAGGAGATGGGCAACTCGGCGCGCAATATCGACATGCCCGTCGTCGGCGACTGCAAATCGGTGTTGCAGCAATTGTTCGAGGCGGTCGACGGCGCGCACCGCCGACCGCTTCCAGGCCTGGCGCCAGAAGCTGGCCGACGGCGAGGCGAAGAAGCGCACCCGCGCCGGCGGCAACTACCCGACCGACGGCGACATCCACCCGTTGCGGCTGTGCGAGGAGATCAAGAACTTCATGCAGCGCGACGCGATCCTCTCGGTCGACGGGCAGGAGATCCTCAATTTCGGCCGCCAGTCGATCCCGACCTTCGTCCCCGGCCACCGGCTCAATTCGGGGCCGTTCGGCACGATGGGCGTGGGATTGCCGTTTGCGGTCGGCGCCAAGGCCGCCAAGCCCTCAGCGCAGGTCATCTGCCTGCACGGCGACGGCTCCTTCGGGCAGAACGCGATGGAGCTCGACACCGCGGTGCGGCACAAACTGCCGCTGCTGTGCGTGATCAGCCTCAACGGCGGCTGGACCGCCGACCCCGAACGCAACAAGCCCGGCCGCGACCTCGGCTACACCCGCTACGACAAGATGGCCGAGGGCCTCGGCTGCTACGGCGAATATGTCGAAGAGCCCGAGGACATCCGCCCGGCCTTGCAGCGCGCCTGGGAGAAGGTCGAGGAGGGCATGGTCGGCTTTGTCAACGTCAAGACCGACTACCGCGCCCGCGCCACGACCGTGCGCTTCTCCAGCCGCGAGACCTGAGCGGCCGAGACCGCAGCGACGCGAAGGGGCGCCCGCGGACGCCCGTTCGTTTCCGACAAGGCTCTGATATTATCGTCCTATGGCGAGAGCGCTCGAACAAGCTATGGCTGAAATCGCGACCCTCCCAGACGCTGACCAGGAGGAGATAGGCCGTCGTCTACTATCCAATGTAGAGAGGCTCCGTCGGCTGCGCGAGGAGGTCGACAAAGGCATCCGCTCGTTGGAGGCAGGTGAGGGAAAACCAACAGCAATCCCGCACCGGGCCCGAAGTTCGATTACAAGCTGCGCTGGTCCAAACGGCTGACGGGATACGCCAAGACTTTTTTGGACAGTGGCGCTCCGGTCGTTTTGGCCGGCGACTTCAACGTCATGCCGACCGATCTTGATGTCTATGCGCCGGAGGGCGGGTGCCGCCCGGCTGGTAGTCAACTCGCAACCACCCTAGGGCGCGGTGGGTCTATCAGCACATTGATGCTGCGGGCGGCGAGGGTGAGCTCGCGCCAGGTCTCGTCGTCGATCGGCACGCCTTTGGCGATGCGCTCGGCGCGGGTGCGACGCTCGGGGTCGCCGGGGATCAGGACCGGCTCGTCCGGGCGCGCCGGCGGCGAGGCGGTGATGTAGTCGGTCATCGCCGCGATCTCCTGCGTCAGCCACTCGCGGTCGACGAGGCGCGACGGGTCGATGACGATCGTCAGCATGCCGTTGGTCGCCGTGCCGCGGCCCTGCCGCTCGGGCCGCATCGTGCCGCTGCCGCACAAGGCGCCGGCCAGCATCTCGCAGACAAAGGCCAGCGCATAGCCCTTGTGCTCGCCAAAGGTCATCAACGCGCCGCGCGGCTGGCGATACATCGCACCGGGGTCGGTCGTCGGCTTTCCTTCGCCGTCGAGCAGGATGCCGGGCTTCAGCTGCTCGCCCTTGTTGCGGGCGACGCGCACTTTGCCCATCGCGACGACACTGGTGGCCATGTCGAGGATGATCGGCCGCTCGGGCTCGGGGCCCGGTATCGCGATGCAGACGGGGTTGGTGCTGAAGCGCGCATCGGTGCCGCGCCACGGCGCCACGGCCGGGCCGCGCATCGGTGACGTTGACGAAATGGAACGAGACGAGGCCCGCCTCGGCGCACATCTCGCCATAGGTGCCGACCCGGCCGATGTGGTGCGGGTTGCGCAAAGCCACCACCGCGACCCCGGTCTCGCGCGCCTTGGCGATGCCGATCATCGTCGCTTCGCGCGCGGCGATCTGGCCCCAGGCGCGCTCGCCGTCATAGACGATCAAGGAGCCGTCCTCGCTGACGACGCGGCCCTTGCGGTTCGGCGCGACGGTGCCGTCCGCAAGATGTTGTAAGTAGTTCGGGATCAGCCCGACGCCGTGGCTGTCATGGCCGCGCAGATTGGCCTCGATCAGATGGTCGGCAATGAGTTTGTGCCTCGTCTGGACCGCTGCCCGCCGCCTCAAAGACGCGCAGCGCGATCCCGTGCAATTCGGCGTGGTCGATCAGCATCATCGGGATATCCTTGCTTCAATCGGCATCGCGCGCCGAAGCGGCGATGCGTAATGGGTGGGCCGGGTAGACGCCGAGGATCTTGACCTCGCGCGAGAAGAACTCGAGCTCCTCGAGCGCCAATGCCAGCGGGCGGTCCTCGGGATGCGCCTCGACATCGGCATAGAACTGGGTCGCCGTGAACGCGCCGCCGACCATGTAGCTTTCGAGCTTGGTCATGTTGACGCCGTTGGTCGCGAACCCGCCCATCGCCTTGTAGAGCGCCGCCGGCACGTTGCGGACGCGGAAGACGAAGGTCGTCACCGTCGGCGTGCCGCGCGGCGGCCGTTCGGGTTCGCGCGACATGATGAGGAAGCGGGTCGTGTTGTGCTCGGCGTCCTCGATATTCTCTTTCAGCGAGACGAGGCCGTAGATCTGCCCGGCGAGCTCCGAGGCGATCGCCGCGACGGTGGGATCGCCGCGCTCGGCGATTTCGGCCGCCGCGCCGGCGGTGTCGGCCGCGACAACGGGATCGAGCCCGAGCGAGCGGATCAGCTTGCGGCATTGCGACAGCGCGTGAACATGGCTGCGGACCGTGCGGATCGTCGCCAGCGTCGCGCCCGGCAGCGCCAGCAGATGATGGTTCACCCGCTCGAAATGCTCGCCGATGATGTGGAGGCCCGAATCCGGCATCAAATGGTGGATGTCGGCGACGCGGCCGGCGACCGAATTCTCGATCGGCATCATGGCCAGCGCCGCCCGATTTTCGCGCACCGCGGCGAAAGCGTCCTCGAACTGGTTGCACGGCAAGGTCGCCATCTCCGGAAAGACCCGCCGGCAGGCGAGGTCGGAATAGGCGCCGAAGGCGCCCTGAAACGCGATCGTCCTTGCCGGGTTGGAAACTGCTCCCATTGATCTGCTCTCCATCCGTCACCCCCGCGAAAGCGGGGGTCCAGGATTACCTAGGGTACCCTGCTGCCCGTGGGTTCCCGGTTTCGCGCGAATGACGGGATGAAGCTGTGCTAGCTGGCGGGCGCGGGCGAGGTCGGCCGGCGTGTCGACCTGAACGCCGAGGCGGGCCGGGTCGATCAGGCTGACCGAGATGCGCATGCCGGCTTCGAGCGCGCGCAGCTGCTCGAGATGCTCGCGCTGCTCCAGGACGCCGCGCGGCAGTCCGACAAACCGTTCGAGCGCGGCGCGGCGATAGGCATAGAGCCCGATATGCTCGTAATGCGGTCCCGGCCCCCACGGCACGACGGCCTTGCTGAAATAGAGCGCGCGCGCCGGCCGCGTCGGATCGGCGAAGCCGGCGACGACCTTGTTGACGCTGGTGTCGGCGAGCGCCGCGTCGTCCTCGATGATTGCGCGCGAGCGTCGCGATGTCGGTCTCGGGGTCGGCGAGGCCGGCGACGGCGACGCGGATCGCCGCCGGGTCGAGCAGCGGCAGATCGCCCTGCACATTGACCACCGCGTCGTGCCGGCCGTCCGGATCGATCCGCCCGATCGCCTCGTGGATGCGGTCGGAGCCGGTGGGCTGGTGCGGGTCGGTCAGGACCGCTCGCCCGCCCGCCGATTTCGACCGCGTCGGCGATCGCGCGGTCGCCGCAGGCGACGACGACCGGTCCGAGCTCGGCGGCGACGGCGCGGCGCCAGACATGCACGATCATCGGGGTGCCGGCGATATCGGCGAGCGGCTTGCCCGGCAGCCGCGTGGCGGCGAGCCGGGCGGGAATCAGGATGATCGGGTTCGCGGGTGCGGTTCTGGTCACGGGTATTGCTTAAACTTGCGTTCGATAGCGACAACATGCCCGGTTCGTCCGGGCGCCGGAAGCGTGATAATTCGGCTGAGCCGCGGGAGGTTTGGGCACCGATGTCGTCATTCGAGTGGAACAAGATCATTGCGTCGGTGCTCACGGCGATGATCATCGCGATGGTGTCCGGGATCCTGGCCAGTCAGCTGGTCCGTCCGAAGGAGCTCGAAAAGCCGGTCTTTGTCGTGGCTGGCGCCGAGCCGAGCGCGAGCGCACCGGCGGCAGAGGGGGCGGCGGCCGGCCCCGAGCCGATCGGGCCGTTGCTCGCCAAGGCCGATCCGAAAAAAGGCGAGCAGATCGCCAAGGTCTGCGCTGCATGCCACACCTTCACCAAAGGCGGGCCCAACAAGATCGGGCCGAACCTGTGGGGGATCACCGAGGAAGCATGGCCGAGGTGCCCGGCTATCAGTTCTCCGCCGCGATGGAAGCCCACAAGGGCGAAAAGTGGGACCCCGAAAAGCTCAACGACTGGCTGTATAAGCCGCAGGCCTTCATCAAGGGCACCAAGATGACGTTCGCCGGCATCCCCAAGGGCCAGGACCGCGCCGACGTCATCGCCTACCTCGAGACGCTGAAATAGATAGATGGACTAGGTCGGTGGCGCCCGGCGACCTCGATCGGTATCTTGCACTCGCGCTGCGCTTGGCCGATGCGGCGGGCGAGGCGATCCGGCCGTATTTCCGGCAGCCGCTCGCGGTCGACGACAAGGCCGATCTGACCCCGGTGACGGCCGCCGACCGCGCGGCCGAACAGGCGATGCGATCGCTGATCGAGAGCCGATTCCCGGAGCACGGCATCATCGGCGAGGAGTTCGGCCGGGACCGCGAGAATGCCGAGTTCGTGTGGGTACTCGACCCGATCGACGGGACCAAATCCTTCATCAGCGGGGTTCCGCTGTTCGGCACGTTGATCGCGCTGACCCGTGCCAGGCGCCCGATCCTCGGCATCATCGACCAGCCGATTTCGCGCGAGCGCTGGGTCGGCGTCGCCGGGCGCCCGACAACGCTGAACGGCGCAGTGGTTCGCTGCCGGGCCTGCGCCGCGCTCTCCGGCGCCACGCTCTTTGCCACGACGCCCGACATGTTCAAGGGTCGAGACGCCGCGGCCTTCGCCCGGCTGTCGGGCGCGGTCAAGCTGACGCGCTTCGGCGCCGATTGCTATGCCTATGGCCTCCTTGCCGCCGGCTTCATCGACCTCGTGCTTGAAGCGAGCCTCAAGCCGTACGATTTCTCCGCGATGGTTCCGATCGTCGAGGGCGCCGGCGGCATCGCCACCGATTGGCGCGGCGCCGATCTCGATCTCGACTCGGATGGCCGGATCCTGGTGGCCGGCGACCGCCGCACGCATCGAGGCGGCGCTCGAGGCTTATCGGCAATTGAGCTGTTCGCGCGGAGTTCAGTAATGCGCAGAGTCCCCGCAACCCTCGTCGCGCTTGTTGCATCGCTCGGGCTGGCGGCTGCCGCAGCCGCGGCGGCGACCCCGGGCATGTCGTTGTTCGGCGACCTCAAATACGGCCCGGACTTCAAGCATTTCGATTACGTCAACCCCGACGCGCCGAAGGGCGGCACGATGCGCCTCTTCGCGATCGGCACCTTCGACACCCTCAACCCGTTTGTCGTCAAGGGCGTGCCGGCGGCGGGGGTCGGCCAGATCTTCGATACTCTGTCGGTTTCCTCCGAGGACGAGCCCAGCAGCGAGTACGGCCTCGTCGCCGAAAAGATCGAGCTCGCCCCCGACAAGCTTTCGGTGCTCTACACGTTGCGCAAGGAGGCGCGGTTTCACGACGGAACCCCGATGACGCCGGAGGACGTGATCTGGACCTTCGAGACATTGCGCGCCAAGGGGGCTCCCTCCTACCGCTCCTATTACGGCGACGTCACCAAGGTCGAAAAGGAGGGCGAGCGCGGCGTCCGGTTCTCGTTCAAATCGGCGGAGAACCGCGAGTTGCCGCAGATCCTCGGCCAGATGCCGGTGCTGTCGAAGGCGTATTGGTCGGGGCGCGATTTCGAGAAGACGACGCTCGACCCGCCGCTCGGCAGCGGCCCCTACAAGATCGAATCGGTCGATCCCGGGCGCTCGATCACCTATCGCCGGGTTGCCGATTACTGGGCGGCCGATCTGCCGGTCATGAAGGGCCGCTACAATGTCGACACGATCCGCTACGATTATTACCGCGACGCGACGATCGCGCTCGAAGCCTTCAAGGCCGGCCAGTTCGACGTAAAGCTCGAAAATTCGTCGAAGGATTGGGCGACCGGATACGACGGCCCGGCCTTGCGCGCCGGCCTCATCAAGAAGGAAGAGATCCCGAACGGATTGCCGAGCGGCATGCAGGGCTTCGCGTACAATCTGCGCCGGCCGTTGTTCCAGGACCCGCGGGTGCGCGAGGCGCTGGCTTACGCCTTCGATTTCGAATGGTCGAACAAGAATTTGTTTTACGGCGCCTACAAGCGCACGCGCAGCTATTTCGACAATTCCGAACTGGCGGCGACCGGCGTGCCGCAGGGCGAGGAATTGAAGATCCTCGAAAAGTTCCGCGGGCAGATCCCCGAGCAGGTGTTCACGACCGAATACGACCCGCCGAAATACGACGGTTCCGGCAACATTCGCGACGGCGTGCGCGCGGCGCTGAAATTGCTGAAGGAGGCCGGCTGGACGTTCAAGGGCGAGAAGCTGGTCAACGACGAGACGGGTCAGCCCTTCGAGTTCGAAATCCTGCTCGACAACCCGCAGTTCGAGCGGATCGTGCTGCCCTTTGCGAAAAACTTGGAGCGGATGGGGGTCACCGCGCGCGTGCGCACGGTCGACAATGCGCAATACCAGAAGCGCATGGAGACCTTCGACTACGACATGGCGGTCGTCCGCATTCGGCGAATCATTGTCCCCGGGCAACGAGCAGCGCGATTATTGGGGCTCGCAATCCGCCGACGAGCAGGGCAGCCGCAACCTGATCGGCATCAAGAGCAAAGTCGTCGACGAGCTGATCGAGGAGCTGGTGCAGGCACCCGACCGGGCGAGCCTGGTCGCCCATACGCACGCCCTCGACCGGGTGCTCCAGTACGGCTATTACGTGATCCCGCATTATCACATCGCGGCGTTCCGCGTCGCCCATTGGGACAAGTTTCGCCGACCCGCGGTCTCGCCGAAATACGCGGTCGGCCTCGACACCTGGTGGATCGATCCCACCGCCGAGCAGGCGGTCGAGGCCAAGAAAGGCGAAGTGACGAAGCAGTGACCCCGACCCGCTTCGCTGCGCTCAGGACCCTCTCCCGCACTGCGGAAGAGGGGGGACCAAGCCCGCAAGGCTTGGTGGGTGAGGGTCGCACATGATCGCTTACGCGATCCGCCGCATCGCGCTGATCATCCCGACCCTGTTCGCGATCATGGTGGTCAATTTCGTCATCGTGCAGGCGGCGCCGGGCGGGCCGGTCGAGCAGATGATCTCGCGCCTCAAGGGCAGCACGGTCAGTGCGACCGAGCGGGTCAGCGGGGGCACCGGTGAGTTCAAAACGCAGCCCGGCGTCAGCGATACCCGCTATCGCGGCGCGCGCGGCCTCGATCCCGCGCTGATCAAGGAACTCGAAAAGCAATACGGCTTCGACAAGCCGCCGCTCGAGCGCTTCTTGTTAATGATGCGCAACTACCTCACATTCGATTTCGGCACCAGCTTTTTCCGCGACCGCCGCGTCGTCGATCTGATCAAGGACAAATTGCCGGTCTCGATCTCGATCGGGTTGTGGACGACCCTGATCACCTACCTTGTTTCGATCCCGCTCGGCATCAGGAAAGCCGTGCGCGACGGCAGCCGGTTCGACGTGTGGACCAGCGCCGTCATCATCGTCGGCTATGCGGTGCCGAGTTTTCTTTTCGCGGTATTGCTGATCGTGCTGTTCGCCGGCGGCAGCTATTTCTCGATCTTCCCGCTGCGCGGTCTGGTCAGCGACAATTGGGCCTCATTCTCTTGGCCAATGCGCATCGCCGATTATTTCTGGCACATCGCGTTGCCGATCACCGCATTGGTGATCGGGGTTCGCGACCTTGACGATGCTGACCAAGAATTGCTTTCTCGAGGAGATCAACAAGCAATACGTGTTGACCGCGCGCGCCAAGGGGCTGACCGAGCGCCGGGTGCTCTACGGCCACATTTTCCGCAATGCGATGCTGCTGGTCGTCGCCGGCTTTCCGGCGGCGCTGATCGGCATCCTGTTCACCGGCTCGCTGCTGATCGAGGTGATCTTCTCGCTCGACGGTCTCGGCCTCCTTGGCTTCGAGGCGGCGATCAACCGCGACTACCCGATCATGTTCGCGACGCTCTACGTGTTCACGCTGATCGGGCTTCTGCTGAAACTGGTCAGCGACCTGACCTACATGCTGATCGATCCCCGCATCGATTTCGCCGCCCGCAGGGTCTGAATCCGTCACGTCATCATTCGTTCGAGCATCTCGAGGGTATCGGCTTCGCGGAAGGGCTTGTCCCAGCGGATGCGGTGGATGCGCGGGAAGCGCATCGCGATCCCCGAGCGGTGGCGGGTCGAGCGGTGCACGCTGTCGAACGCGACTTCGAGCACGATCTCTGGTGCGACTTCGCGCACCGTTCCCCAGCGCCTGACGGTGTTGTTGCGCACCTACTGGTCGAGGCGGCGCAATTCCTCGTCGGTGAACCCGTAGTAGGCCTTGCCGACCGGCACCAGTTCGTCGCCGCGCCAGCTTTTGGAACTGCCCGTTAAAACGGATTGTTAGCTTTGGCGGCCCTTGAGAGGCTCGCCCCCACAGAGTGCAAGCGTGCAATTGCCCCGAGTGGCCGGCCGGCACTAGCGATGCGGATCAGGACGGATAACGGTTTGCACCAATAAGCGAGGGAGGTTCACCATGCGGGCACGTTGGGCCTTATTGGGTGTCACGGCGGCCAGTCTCGCCGTATCGGCGTCCGCCCAACCGGCGGATCAGAGCATGCGTCAGGAAATCGAACGGCTTGCGGCGACATACGCGGAGAACTTCAATAAACAGGATGCCGCCGGCATCGCCAGCCTCTATACAAAAGATGGCATGTTGGTCTCGTCGGCCCCCAAGATCGTCAAGAATGGACCGCAAGAGATCGAACAAGCTTACCAGACCCTGTTCAAGACCGGTATCAATCACGAGCAAATAATAGTCGACCAGGTATCACCGCTCGGAGGCGACGCGGCCATCTCCCTCGGTGAATACCATTTAACCGGCGAGGGGCAAAGTGGCGCCATTAAGGTGGACGGCCATTGGACCGCGGTCGATGTGCGCGAAGGAAGTACGTGGAAAATCCGGCTGATCACGGCTTTTCCCAACCCGCCTCCCGGCGCCAACACGGCATCCTCGGGGCCGGGGAGGTGAGGGATCCTCACGAAAGCAGCTTTTCGAGCGCTTCCACCGTGTCGGCTTCGCGGAAGGGCTTGTCCCAGCGGATGCGGTGGATGCGCGGGAAGCGCATCGCGACGCCGGATTTGTGGCGGGTCGAGCGGTGGACGCTGTCGAAGGCGACTTCGAGGACGATCTGCGGCGCCACCTCGCGCACCGGGCCCCAGCGCCGCACGGTGTTGTTGCGCACCCATTGGTCGAGCCGGCGCAATTCCTCGTCGGTAAAGCCGGAATAGGCCTTGCCGACCGGCACCAGCTCGTCGCCGCGCCAGGCGCCGAAGGTGTAGTCGGAATAGAACGACGAGCGCTTGCCGTGGCCGCGCTGGGCGTACATCAGCACCGTGTCGAGGGTCAGCGCGCCGCGCTTCCATTTGAACCACGGGCCCTTCGGCCGGCCGGAGACATAGAGCGAATCCGCCCGCTTCAGCATCAGCCCCTCGATGCCGCGCTGGCGCGCGCCGTCGCGCAGCTCCGCCGAGCTCGTCCCAGCTGGTGAACGGCACCATCGGCGACAGGTCGAGAGCCGGGCGCGGCGCCCGCGCATACCAGGCTTCGAGCCGGCGCCGGCGCTCGGCAAAAGGGAGGCCGCGCAGATCCTCCGGCCGCTCGCGCAGCATGTCGTAGAGCCGCACCGCGGCCGGAAAATCGCGCAGCAATTTCGGGGTCGGGGTCTTGCGGTTGAGCCGCTGCTGCAGATCGTTGAACGGCGCGACCTCGCCGTCGCGGATCACCAGCAGCTCGCCGTCGAACGTCACCTCGCCGGGCATTGCCGCGCAGATGTCGGGAAAGGCGGCGCCGATATCGTCGCCGGAGCGCGAATAGAGCCGCCTTTCGCTGCCGCGCGCGACGAGCTGCACGCGGATGCCGTCCCATTTCCACTCGGCGAGATAGTCGCGCGGGTCGAGGCCCGCGATGTCGGCGTCCTCCAGCGGCTGCGCCAGCATCAGCGGGGTAAAGGTCGGCAGATCGCCGATCTCGGGCGGCGGCTGGCGGCCCTCGAGCCAATCGAAGAGCGGCTGGTAAGGCGGCGCCAGGCCGTGCCAGATCTCCTCGATGCGGTCGAGCTCGACACCGCTCCATTCGGCGAGCGCGGTCTTGGCGAGCCGCGCCGAGACGCCGATCCGCAGCTCGCGGGTGACGAGCTTCAGCAACGCCCAGCGCCCGGTCGCATCGAGCGCGTCGAGCCACGGCTCGAGCAGCCGCGGAACCTCGCTGCGGCTCGCCTCCTTTCAGCTGCTCGACGATCTCGGAGAGGCTCGGGACGTGGCCCGCGCCCCGGCTGCGGCGGGCCAGATCAAGGACACCGTCTCGGCGAGGTCGCCGACAAAATCATAGGACCAGCCGAGCAGCTCGGGGTCGACGCGAGTCGTCGCCAGGGCGCGCACCTGGCTCGGCTTGGCCTCGTCGAAGACGAGCTCGCCGGTCAGCGCCGCCAACGCCCAGCCCCGCTCCGGGTCGGGCGCAGCCGCAAAATATTCCCGCATCAGCCGCAACTTGCCATTGCGCGACGGCGTGAAGAGCAGCGCATCGAGCAGTGCCGCGAAGCGGTCCACGCAGTTGCGACGTCACCCGAAGGCGATGACGCCGCCGAACACCAGGAGGCCGAAGAGCAGCCAGGCGACATAGTCGCCGACGATCCCATTGTGAAGCCTGTCGAGGCCGGCGAAAATCCAGCCGGAAGGCCGAGATCCGCGAAGCCTGACCAAATGGCGGGGAAAGTGTACCGCGGGCGAGCTCCAGCCCGGCAAAGCCGAGTGCGACCGACAAACCGATGAATCGGTCCGGCGACGCGCATGTTGGCGGTTCCGGCGGCACGGAGGCGGTGCGACCAGGCGGCGCTGTCGAGAACGGTGGCGGCAAGCGGGCCCGTGCCGGTAAACGACGCGGCGGCGCTGCCGGACCGCGGCTTCGACCGGGAAAGCCCGCAAGAAGCATCGGCGGCGAGCAATGCACCGATGCGGGCATCAGCATCAGCCAGACAGGGCGGTCCTGTTTTTCGCGTTCCTCTTCGCTCGGCGATCGCGCCTCCTCGCCGGGTTCGGGGCCGAGACCCAGGAAGATCCGGCCGGCGCCGCGCAAAATCCCGGCGCCGGTCAATCCGCCAGCGAGCGCTGAGAACGGGAAGGAAGATCACCATAGCCCTGCCGCCTCTGCCGCGGCGTCGATCAGCTGCCCGCCCTTGATGCTCGAGCCCGACCGGCAGGCCGGCCAGCAACAGACCGCCCGATGCATAAGCAAGCCGGTGACCGGGAGTTCCTTGCCGGCGCCGCGCAGATCGATCTCGTCGATGCCGGCGCAGGTCGAAAGCAGAATGCCGCCGACCATGAACAGCGCGCCTTTAACCAGGCCGTGCCCGACCAGATACAGCATGCCGCCGGCCAGCCCCTCGGCCGACAACAGGCCGACCCCGACGAGCAGCACCCCCATATGGCTGACTGTCGAAAAAGCGAGCAGGCGTTTGACATCCCGCTGCATCAGCGCGACGAGGCCGCCCACGACCGCGGTCGCCGTGCCGAGCCAGACCAGCAGCGGGCGCAACTGGGCCTGATCGAGCCCGGCGCCGGCGAACATGCTCCAATAGAGCCGGGCCGCGCCGAAGATCGCGATCGGCACCATGATTCCCGAAAAGATGACGCAGACCGGGGACGGCGCGACGGCGTGCGCATCGGCAATCCAGAAATGAAACGGGATGATCGCGCCCTTTGATGAACAGCGCCCCGATCAGCAGCGCAAAGGCAAGGATCACCAGAGCGTCGGCGGATGGCCGGACAGCGCGCGGCTCAGCTGCGCGAAGTTGAGGGCGCCGGTGCGGCCATAGAGGAGGCCGATGCCGGCGAGCATCAGAAAGCTGCCAACGCCGTTGGTGACGGTGAAATTGAGCGCGCCTTCGAGCGCCGAGGATTTGAGCTGGTAGCCGGTCAAGGCAAAAGCCACGGTGCTCATCAATTCGAAGAATACAAAAAAATTGAACAGATCGCCGGTCAGTCGCGAAGCCGGCCATCGCGGCGAGGAAAATCAACATCAGCGCGTGGTATCGCGCGTGAACCTCGTCGAAATATCCCCAGGAGAACACAAAGCTGGCGCAGAACAGAGCGGCGACGAACGCGGCGCATCCGGCGCCCGCCGGATCGACGACAAAGGCGATGCCGATCGCCACGCCCTGGCGCGGCGTCCAGCCGCCATACCAATAGACGAGCGGACCCGCTTTTGCCGCGCCCGCGAGAAATACCGCCATGATCGCGACAGCCGCGGCGGTCAGAGTGGCGATCGCATCGGGCCATTGCGGACGGCCAAGATATGAGCGCCGGCGATCAGCACGGCCGCGACAATCAGCGGCACGCCACTGTCAGAGGTATCAGTGCGTCCATCTCAAGACCGCAACGGCCGCAATTGGTGCGGGTCGAGGGTGCCCTTGCGTTTGTGGACCTGCAGTGCCAAGGCCAGCAGCAATGCCGTAACCGTGGCGCCGACGACGATGTCGGTTAGCACCAGCGCCTGCACGACCGGGTCGACTGCCGGCGAGCCGACCGGGTGATCGGCGAAGATCGGCGCGCCGGCATCGGTCCTATAGCCGACCGAGAGCAACAGCACATAAGTGGCGGACTGCACGACTGTCAGGCAGCCGATCAGATGCACGAAATGCCGGCTGGTGATGATGCCGTAAAGACCGATCGCAAAGAGCCAAGCCGGCAACAAGAAAGGCGGCGTGGTTCATTCCTGATCCTTGCCTTCCGGCTCGCGCGTTTCCTCGAGGTATTCGAGAAAGAGCACCGCGAAGCCGGCGCTGACGGCAATCGCGACGGCGAAGTTGACGAGAGGGATGAGGCCCGCAGAGATCGATCGAGCCAGTCTTGCCCAGCGGCAAAGAATTGGCCAGAAATGGCGCTCCGGCGGCCATCGCAGCGAGCCCGGCGACGACAAAGGCGCCCGGCGCCGAATGCCTCGGCGGCGTCGAGGACCGCACTCTTCATGAGGCGGCGCCATACGCGGTAGCCGAGGCCGATATAAAGCAGCAGTGTCGCCGAGCCGACGATGCAGCCGCCCTGAAATCCGCCGCCCGGTGTGAGCTGGGCGTGCAAGAACGACGTAGATCCCAAAAACGATCGTCAGACCCAACGCAATTCGGCTGCCGAGTGCGACGGCGTCGGTGCGCGCCGGGATCGCTTGCTCGGAAATTCTGCCCGGGCGTGCGCTCGTCTCTTCGCCGCGGTGCTCGCGCAACAGGACGACGGCGCCGATGACCGCGGCGAACAGCATGTATTCCTCGCCTAACGTGTCGAAGCCGCGGTAATCGAAATTGATCAGGGTCACGATATTGGTGCCGTGGCGCTCGCTCGTGCCGACGGCGTTGAGAATGTCGCCGTACGGGCCGGGGTAATGACCGAAAGGCGGCAGCCCCCAGAGACCGACGCGAACCAAGGCCCAGTCCGGTAACGCACAGCGCCGCAGCAATGACCGTTCGCAACATGCTCACTGTTCTTTTTGCGCTTCTCGGCGGCGCTGGTTTATCCGCGCCGCGGCAAGCGTGACCAAAAAGAGGAACGGCAGCGCCACCGTGTTGACTGCCAGCTCCGAATAGGCGACGTCGGGTGCTTGCAGAACCAGAAATAAAAGCGCCAGCACAAGGCCGTTAAAGCCCATGACGATCGCCTGGCGCCGGGGCTCGCGGGTCAGCACGACTGCGGCGCCGGCCAATGCGGTCAATAGGTACAGCCCGATTTGCAGCGGCGTCATCGGCTGTGCTCTCCGGTCTGCTGCCGCAGCCGCAATGCCCGGCCCGTGACGTGGACGAACACAGCACCGGTCAGCAGCACCAGAACGATCGCCGTCACGGTTTTAAAGCCCAGCGGATCGCCGCCGCGGTCGATCAACACCGCAGCCGTAAAGCAAAACCCGCCCGCCGCCCCCGCAAAGCTGACGCAATGCAGGCGAGCGAACGCATCCGGCAGGCGCAACAGCCCGAAGGCGGCCAGCCAGCTTGCCGCCACCCCCAAGGCGACCAGCACGATTTCCGCCAAGTCCCCTGGGCTCATATCCAGCGTTCCAGAAAATGGGCATAGGCCAGTGCGCCCGGGAACGAGAGCAGCACCAGCGTCAGACCGAGATCGATAAACGAAGGCTGGTCGTAGCCAACGGACAGCAAAATCAGCATGAAGACGGCGAGCGTGGTGCCCAGCTCCAGCGCAACAAGCCGGTTTTCCAGATCCGCCACCGCTGCGAGCCATCCCGCCGCGGCGAGCGCCGGCAGCAGCGCAACGGCGGCGGTGAGCCACAGGTTCATCCGGCCGTTCCGCCCAGGCTAACTGACCAATTGGTGAACCGTGAGCCGGCCGCCCTCCGGACCGTCGCCCACAACGAAGGCGTTAGGGGCAAGCGAGGCGGCGGCGGTTGCAATTCCGCGGGCGGCCGGAGAGCTGGACCGGTTTTCCGCCGGCGCTGGGACAGTATCAAACCTGCCGGAAGGCGGCGGGCGGAAGGCGGTAATTAGAGCGATTGCCACTCGAACAGTGTCCAGGACGAGCTGACCCAGCGCCGGCACCAGCGGACGCAGGATCGCCAGGTTCAAATTCAGCGGGCGTTCGTTGCGGGCGCGCAGCGCGGCTGTCGAAAAGCGCGACAAATCCGCCACAACTTCCGCCAGCCGCGAGCTCCGCTGGTTGGCCGGTCCCTGTGAAGAGCATGTAAAGGGCAAAGAATGCGACCCACACCGTGAAGCCGTGCGCGAGCAGTTTTCCGCCGACCCGCTCTTTTTTCTCCATGAAGCCGCACCGACGTGGCTGCCAGTTCAGCAACGGCTCTTGCCCGGGATTGGTTCCCGCGGATGACGAGCAAGGGCCTCGTCTTACTCGTCTTCCTCAAAGCCGGTCAGCGCCAATGCGCGGGCGCGGTAGCCCTGTTTTGTCGCGTAATGGACCAGCGCCTCTTCGCGCCCATGCGTGACCCAGACCTCCTCGGCGGCAACCTCGTCGATCGTGGCCGTCAATTCGTCCCAATCGGCGTGATCGGAGATCACGAGCGGCAATTCTACACCCCGCGCCTTCGCACGTTGCCGCACCCGCATCCAGCCCGACGCCATCGCGACGAGCGGATCGGGCAGCCGCCGCGACCAGCGGTCGGTTGTGGCGGCGGGCGGCGCCAGCACGATGCGACCCCTGAGCGCGTCGCGCGTCGCTTCGGCCCACGGCAACACCGGCCCGAGCGGTACGCCTAAGCTCTCATAGAGCTCGGTCAGGCCGATCAGCGCGCCGTGCAGATAGACCGGCTCCTCGTATCCGGCGCGCCGCAACAAGCGCCATAACCCGCTGGCACTTGCCCAGCGCATAAACTCCGACGACGTGGCAGCGGTCGGGAAAAAGTACCAGCGAATGCAGCAGTTTCTCGATCTCGAGCCGGTCGGGCGGATGGCGGAAGACCGGCAATCCGAAGGTCGCCTCGGTGATGAAGAGATCGCAGTTGCACGGCTCGAAGGGCGCGCAAGTCGGGTCAGCCCGGCGCTTGTAGTCGCCCGAGACGACGACCCGCGCGCCGCGGTAGTCGAGCACGATTTGCGCGCTGCCCAGCACGTGGCCGGCGGGGAGGAGACGCACCCCGACCCCGTCGATCGCGATGGGCTCGCCATAGTCGAGCGGCTGCAGCGAACCTCCGGCCAATTCGCCGTAACGCAACTGCATGATCGCGATCGTGGGCGGTGTCGCCAGCACGCGCTCGTTGCCCGGCCGGGCGTGATCGCCGTGCCCGTGCGTGACGATGGCGCGCGGCACCGGGACCAGCGCGTCGATATGGAAGCCGCCAGGCTCGCAATAGAGCCCGGCCGGCGTCGTTTTGATCCAAGTCTCGGGCTTCGGAGCGAAGGGTGACATCGGCCGCAAGATGATGGTTGCCGGTGTACCCGAAATGGGAGCCGGGCGCAGCGCAGTGAACGGCCGGGCTCGAAACGGCTCAGATCAGCCGCCTCAGCGCCTCGATGTCACGGATCAGGACCGACGCCTTGCCGAGATCTATCAGGCCCTGGCGATGCCAATTCTGCAGGATTTTATTAACACTCTCCCGACTCCCTCCGGCCATATAGCCGAGTTCTCTTTGCGACAGGTGAAGCTCTACAGAAGTGTTTTGCAGCCCGTGCAGACCAACGCTCTCGGCGAGATGCAGCAAGGCTTTTGCGAGCCGCGACTCGAGATGCCGAAACATCACATCCTCGACCTGTTCGCTGGTCTGCCGCAGCCGCCGGCATAGGATTCTTAGCATGATCATGCACAGATCCGCCCGATTTTCGAGCAGGTGCAAGAAGTCCCGGCGGTTCAAAACCAAGAGCTCGCAGTCAGTCATCGCAGTGGCATCCGCGCTGCGTTCTTCGCCGTCAAGGACCGCTATTTCACCAAATATTTCACCGCCATTGATAATGTTGAATACGATTTCTTTGCCTTCGTTGGAAAGCGAGCTGATCTTGATGCGCCCGCGCAATACGGCGACCAAGCTTAGGCCGGGCGAGCCCTTCGCAAAGATCTCGTGGCCGGCCGGGTGGCGTTCGAGCCGAGCGAAGCTTATCAGAGAGTTCTATCTCGCTGGCGCTCAGCTTGCCGAACAGCGGGTGATCTTGGAAAATCTGCCGTTTTTCCTGATGCGTTGGGGAGTTCATGACAATTCCCTTACAGGCGCGATCAAAATGAAACGGGTGTTCCCGACGGCACGCCCCGCGGAATTTATCATGTTGACCGGCTTTGGCATTAACCTTTTTACATGACAGAATTGGGTCGGCACGCCCGCACTTACCAAACATTGACGGCCCGATTGGGAGAGGACTAGGCTGGTAATCGCAATCTCCAGTTTCCGGCGCCCCGTGGAGGCTCGGCATGAGGTGCCCTCGGTGTAGCGCCGACAATTTTGCCGGGATGAAGTTCTGCGGACAGTGCGGCGCGTCCCTGAGCGTGCCGTGCCCATCTTGCGGCGCGGGCAATCCTCCCGAACATCGCTTTTGCGGCCACTGCGGCGCGCCGCTGGACCGGCCGGGTCTGCAGGAACGGGTTGCGCGCGGGTCATTCATACCCAAACCCGCCGCAGCACCGGGGACTGCGCTTCCCGGGGAAATGAAACAGGTCACCGTGCTGTTCTGCGACATAGTCGGTTCTACTCCTTTGACAGAACGGCTCGGGGCCGAAGCGATGCGCGACCTCGTCAGCTCGTTTCTGGCCACCAGCCTTGCCGAGGTGCATCGCTATGGAGGCACGGCGCCGCAATTTACCGGCGACGGCTTCATGGCGCTGTTCGGCGCCCCGGTGACGCAGGAAGACCACGTCCAGCGTGCATTGCTCGCCGCCCTGGCGATCCAGCGGGCGCTCGGCGGGACCGAAGGCGCCCGCGACCCCGATAAATTGGACCTGCAGGTGCGAATCGGCATCCACACTGGGCCGGTGGTGTTCGGTCCAGTCGCCGATAGATTGCAGATGGATTACACGGCGATCGGCGATACCGCCAATGTCGCGTCCCGTATTCAGCAAGCCGCCGAGCCGGCGACGATCCTGTTGAGCGAGGCCACTTACGAACCGGCGCAGAGCTATGCCCGGGTCGAACCGGTCGGTCCGCTCGTCCTCAAAGGCAAGGCCGATCCGATCACCGCCTACCGGTTGCTCGACGTGTCGCAAGCGCGCGCCGCCCTCCGGCCGTCGACGGCCGCTCGCAGAACCATTTTCGTCGACCGGCAGAGCGACCTGGCGATATTGCATAATTTCTTGCGGCAGGTTGACAGCGGCCAGCGGCGAGCCGTCGGCATCGTCGGCGAACCCGGCATCGGCAAGTCGCGCCTTCTCGCCGAATTCCGGCAGCAACTCGGCGCCGAGCAAGTGACCTGGATCGAAGGCCGGTGTGTTTCCTACGGCACCGCTATCCCGTATTTGCTTTTGCTCGATCTGCTGCGCGGCAATTGCGGCATACTCGAGACCGACACCCCGGACTCGGTGATCGCGAAGGTTCGCTCGGGTCTGGAGCGGATCGGGATGAATCCCGATCACGACGGCCCCGTGCTGCTGCATTTGTTGGGCGTGGAGGATGCCGGCGCGCCGCCGGTCCTCGCCAATCCCGAAGCAGTCAAAGCGAGGACCTTCCAAATCTTCCGCCAAATCAGCATAAATTTGAGTCGGGAGCGGCCTCTCGTCCTCGTCCTCGAGGATTTGCACTGGGTTGACAACGTCTCGGACGAGTTCCTGGGGTTTCTCGCAGAAAATGCCGGCGAAGCGCGTATTCTGATGCTGGCGACTTATCGGCCGGGGTACCGTCCGCCGTGGATCGACAAATCCTATGCAGGGCAGATGGCGGTGCAGCCCCTGTCGCGCGACGACAGCATCGATGTCGTCCGGTCGTTGCTCCGCGCCGAGCGGATTATCGAACTGGCTACCGAAGAGATCGTCGCCAAGGCAGACGGCAATCCTCTCTTTCTAGAGCAGTTGACCCTTCACACCGGCGAAGCGAAGGACCTCCGATCGGGCCTGATGGTGCCGGATACGATCCACGATGTCGTGATGGCGCGGATCGATCGGCTGCCCGATCAGCTGAAACAGCTTCTGCAGATTGCTTCGGTGATCGGCCGGGAGTTTTCGTTGCGCCTGCTGAGGGCCGTGTGGAGGGGTGCGGAAGGGATCGATGACCTGCTACCGGAACTGACCCGCCTCGAATTCCTCTATGAACACGTTGTCGGCGATGGTGTCGTGTATGTCTTTCGCCATGCGCTGACGCAGGAGACGGCTTACGGGAGCCTGCTTGCGCGGCAGCGCAGGGTACATCACGGCACAGTTGGATATGCCCTCGAAGAGCTCTATCAGGACCGCCGCGACGAGGTCGCCGAACTGCTCGCCCTTCATTTCGGACGCAGCCGCGAGGCCGAAAAGGCGGTCGACTACGCGATATTGGCAGCACAAAAGTCCCAACGCCGCTGGGCGAACAGTGAAGCTTTGGCCTATTTCGGCGACGCCCTACGGCTCCTCGATGCCCTGCCCGATACCGAGCCGAACCGGCTGCGCCGCATCGACGCCGTACTCAATCAGGCCGAGGTGCAATACGCTCTGGGGCGTTATACGGAGCACATCCGAGCGCTCGAAGAAATTCGCGGCGTTGTGGACGATGCGGCCGACCCGCCGCGCCGGGCCGCTTGGCATTATTGGACCGGGTTCCTGCACGCGACCTCGGGAGGCCGGCCGGATGTCGCGATCGAACATTGTCGAGAGGCGGCGAAGATCGCGTCTGCTTCTAACCTGGACGAGATCAACGCGATTTCCGCATCCTGCCTGGCCCAGGTTTACATGATAGCGGGCAGACTGCAGGAAGCTCTGGACGCGGGAGAGCGCGCCCTCGCTTTCTTCGAAGCGCGCGGCAACCGCTGGTGGGCGGGCCGGACGCTTTGGCATCTGACCGCCATCGCGAATTACCTCGGAGATTGGGAAGCGAGCCTCGACTATTGTCGGCGCGGGCTCGAGCACGGAGTCGCGCTCCAGGACCTGCGGCTGAAAGTCGTCGGCTGGACCCGGATGGGATTGGCCCATATTCAGCAAGGCGACATCGAACGCGGCCTGGAATGCTGCAATGGAGCGCTGGCGCTCGCACCGCTGCCGCGCGACGCCGCGTGGGCCCGGGTGAACCGCGGTTACGGGAAAATAAAAGCCGGCAGGCTCGATGAGGGCATCGCGGAGTTGAGTGAAGGCCTCGCCTGGTTCGAGAGTTCCCACATGCGCTGGACCCATACAATCGGCGCGATCTGGCTCACCGAAGGCTATCTCCGCCGCGGTGATCGGGAGGGTGCCCAGCCTTTGATCGAGCGCGTGCTGGCGACCTGTCAGGCGACCGGCTACCTCCATTACGAGGGACGGGCATGTTGGTTATTGGGCGAATACCTCGCTGACGAGGCGCCGGTGGCCGCCGAGGATCATGTCGAGACCGCTATGCGGATATTCGAGCGCGTCGGTGCGCGCAACGATCTCGCCAAGGCGATGGTCACGCGCGCGGCATTGCGCCAGCGAGCCGGCGACATCGCGGCGGCGCGGCAATTGCTGGAAGCAGCCAACGCGATCTTCCACAGCCTCGGGACCCATGGCGAATTCGCCCGGATCGAGGCTGCTCTTGCCGGACTTGATGTTGCGTGAAACGAGAATAACTTGCAGCTGTGTGAACCCGCTCACACTGCGAAGCGCGCTCGTCGAATTATGCGCATCCGGGATCAAAGGAATCCTGCGAACGGCCCCGGATCGAGAATTTCTTGTAAATGTCTAGTCATTGTAAGGGAGGGCGCAGATGTCAGCAGCACAAGATCTCGGCGCGCTGATCATTAAGATGAACCCATATGCGGGCGGTACGATGGAGCCTCACACATTCGTTGCGGCGCCCCCGCCCTCCGAGCCGGAGCCGGAGCCGCCTGCGAATTCCGGCGCTGCCCCGAATGAGTCCAGTCCGACCCCTGTACCTCAGTCACCGGATTTGGCGTGTATTTGGATGGAAATGGACCGCTATGGGACCGGGGATTGGGCCTTCAAAGGCCAGCCACGCCGCATTGATACGGCTCTCCGGATCGCCTACCGCTGGGCCAAGAAGGACAAACACGGGAAATTTCTTTGCTGGATCACCGACTACCTGCTGATCGGTTACGAGGGCTCCAACGGCGGCGGCTGACTTCGCCGTTCGCCAGCCGGTAGTGGTCGCAAGGAGGGGCGTTTGGGGCTTCCGCCGCTCGAACTTGGCGACATCCAAGGCGATGTTCTGATCGGCTTGCAAAAAAATGCCGAGTGTTTCGTCTTCTTCAAGATCCTAAATCCCGGCTCATTCAAAGGACTGATGAAGCAGCACGTGATTTGGCGCATTACCAGCGCCTGGCAAGCCCATAATCACGAACAACGGCTGTCGCAGAGCAGCAATCACAAGAACTCACCCGCGATCGTTATTGGCCTGAATTTGGGGTTCACCAGGGAGGGTTTGACCCAGCTCCTGGGGGCCGGGCGGCTCCACCTCGATCCGTCCTTTGAACGGGGCGCGGAAGCCCGGGAGACGATCGAGCGGCTGCACGATCCTCCTCCTTCGAGCTGGCTGCGGGAGTTCCGCTCGGCTCGTATCGATGGGGTCTTTCTCGTCACCGCTCCCCGTGAGGCTCTGGCGAACTACCACCGCGCCGAGCTGCTCCGGCTGCTCGGCGCATCGATCAACGTTGTGTATTCCGAAATGGGAACCACCCGGCCTGGCGCATTCCGCGGGTTCGAGCATTTCGGTTATCGCGACGGCATTTCCCAGCCGGGAATCCGCGGTCTGACCCGAAGATCGACGAGCAATCCGGACCAAGGGCTGCCGGGGCAGGATCTGATCTGGCCGGGAGAGTTCGTGTTCGGCTATCCCGGCCAGGATCCGAGCGATCCCGCCCGGCCAGGACCGCCGCCGCACATGGCAGCGCCGTGGATGCGCAACGGTTCCTACATGGTGTTCCGGCGGTTCGAGCAGAAGGTGCCCGAGTTCCGCCACTTCGTCGCAGAATACGCAGCAAGGCTCGGAATGGCGCCGGACCTGTTGGGCGCGCGCCTGTTTGGCCGCTGGAGAAGCGGCGCTCCGCTGGAGCTGGCGCCGCTATACGACAATGCGGCGCTCGGCGGCAATGCGATGCGAAACAACGACTTCGACTATGGCGACGACCCGTTCCAGCGCCGATGTCCGTACGCGGCGCATATCCGCAAGGCCTATCCGCGCGACGACGCCCCGGGCGGCGAAGCGGAAGCGCAGCGGCACCGCATTCTACGCGCCGGCATCACGTTCGGCCCGGAGGTGGCGTCCGGTGAGACGACAACCTCGCACAGCCGCGGGCTGTTGTTTGTCTGCTATCAGACCTCGATCGAGCGGCAGTTCGAGTACCTCCAGCGCCGCCATGCGAACGACCCCGGTTTCGTCTCGGGCAAGGTGCGGCCGATGAGCGGTGCGCCGGTGATGCCGGGCTTCGACCCGATCATCGGCCAGGCCGCCAATGAGGGCGCGCGCGAAATGGACGAGCCCTATCCGAACTATCCGGCCGGGAACCGCCGGACGACGCTCGAAATCCCGAGGCAGTTCGTCGTGCTGACCGCTGCAGGCTATTTCTTCATGCCGTCGATTTCGGCGCTGCGCACCGTGCTGACCTGATCCGAGCGTCGCGCTGTTGGGGTCATCGCCGGATGGCAGCTATTCCGCCGGGGAAATCGCTTTCCCGGCATCGCCATAAATGCGTAATCTGCGGTCGGAGACTTCTTCGGCCCGGACCTGACGGCATTTCGCGCGTCGGTCAGCGTCCGCCCGATCCAACAGGAGGAAAGAGATGAGCGAAGTCGACGGCGCCACCTTGATGGCAAGGAGCCTCAAACAGCAGGGCATCGACCATTTGTTCGGGGTCGTCGGGTTTCCCGTCGGGCCGATCGCCGCGGCCGCGCAAAAGGAAGGCGTCGCCTATATCGGCATGCGCAACGAGCAGGCTGCCTCCTATGCGGCGCAAGCCTACGGCTATCTGAAGGGCCGCCCCGGCGCCTGCATCGTCGTGACCGGCCCCGGCGTCGTGCACGGCCTCGCCGGCCTCGCCAATGCGCAGCAGAATTGCTGGCCGATGATCCTGATCGGCGGCGCGTCCGAGACCTATCGCGGCGGCATGGGCGCCTTCCAGGAAGAGCGCCAGGTATTGATCGCCTCGCCCTTCTGTAAATTCGCGCACGCCATCGATACCGTCGCGCGCATCCCCTATTACGTCGAGATGGCGACGCGGAATGCGATCTATGGCCGCCCCGGCGCGACCTACCTCGACTTTCCCGACGACATGATCACCGGCAAGGTGGACGAGGACAAAATCGTCCAGGTCGAGCGGGCGCCGGACCCGCCGCGCACGGTGGCGCCGCAGGAATACATCGAGGCGGCGTTGAACCTGCTCGAAAAAGCCGAGCGGCCGCTCGTTCTCGTCGGCAAGGGGATGGCTTGGTCGCGCGCCGAGGACGAGGTGCGCCAATTTCTCGAGCGCACGCAAATCCCGTTCCTGCGTTCGCCGATGGGCAAGGGTGTCGTGCCGGACGATCATCCGCTGTCGGTCGCGGCGGCGCGCACCTTGGCGTTGCAGAACGCCGACGTCGTGTTCCTGATGGGCGCCCGGTTCAACTGGATCTTCCATTTCGGCCAGGCGCCGCGTTACGCGAAGGACATGAAGGTCATCCAGCTCGACATCGCGCCCGAGGAGATCGGCCACAACAAGGCGACCGAGGTGGCCTTGGTCGGCGACGGCAAGGCGATTGTGGGGCAACTGAACGCCGCGCTCGCCGGCCGCCAGTGGTTTCATCCGAAGGACACGCCGTGGCGCCAGATGATCACGAAGAAGGCCGAGGAGAACGCGGCGCAGATCCGGCCGCAGGTGCATGACGACGAGGCGCCCGCCAATTACTTCCGCGCGCTGCGTGATGTCGCCGCCTGGATGCCGAAGAACGCGATCCTCTCCGCCGAGGGCGCCGGCACGATGGATATCGGCTTGACGCAATTGAATGTCGCCAACGCCCGCTCCTGCCTCAACGCCGGCACCTACGGCACGATGGGGGTGGGGCTCGGTCAGGCGATCGCCGCCGCCGTCGCCGAGCCCAATCGGCCGGTCATTCACCTCTCCGGCAACTCGGCGATCGGCTTCTCGGGCATGGAGATGGAGACGCTCGTCCGCTACAACTTCCCGGTCAAGATTGTCGTGCTCAACAATGGCGGCATCGGCCCCGGCATGCCCGAGATCCCTGACAACCCGATGTTCAACATGAAGCCCAATTCCCTCATCTACGGCGCCCGCTACGACCGGATGATGGAAGCCTTCGGCGGCAAGGGCTTTTTCGTCGAGGACCCGAAGGACCTGAAGGGCGCCCTCGCCGAAGCGATGAACCACCGCGGCCCCGCCCTCGTCAACGTCGTCATCTCGCAGGGCGCCGCCAGAAAGCCGCAAGCGTTCCGCTGGCACAGTTAACGATCGTGGACAGGGCCGCTTCGTAAGGGGCGGCCCTACCTAGTTGAGGGCTAACCCTGGCGATCGCCAGAGGCAGCGGCGCCGGCCGCAAACCAGCGGCACCTTTGGCACGGGGGGACAGAATCGGGCGCACGAAACCAGCTTTCGTGCCAGGGTGGGGGGACCAGCTCCCAATTCGCGCGGTCCCAGGTCCTACTTTGCCATTTGTCGGGGTGGCCCTGCAAGGGCAGGCGCGTAACCATGTAGCGAAGAGGAGCCTCCCGCCCGTCCATGAACAGCGCAACGCCGGATTCGGTATTCGTTAGGTGTTTCGCCACAACATAGCGCTGCTGCAGCGACAAACTATTCACTACAACAACGCGGCTACGAGCAATTCGCGCAGCGCGCTCGCTATCTCTCCCGATCCATCGGATAAGTTCGGTCTCCGAATCCAGCAACGGAGCGAATGTCCAATCAAGCTTCATGTTGCGCCGTATCCAGTCAGCCGGCTCGCTAGCGTTCATATCGGCACAAATTAGGACGACCAATCGGGCGAGGCCTGGCAGTTCAGCGATCTCTAGTTCCTCACCAGGTAATATGTTTTCGTAAAGCCGCTCATTGTCAGTTATGCCGTCACAGACAAGATCGAAATTCTCTCGCTCCCAATTCCTCAAATTCCAGCGCATCAGTTTGTCATGCGTGAGAACGATATTGCCGCGCTCATCAAGTAGCACGACATGATTACGCGAACGATGTCGATTGTTATCGGTTGCCGAAGATATTCCCGCTACTACCAACACGATTGAAGAATTCTTCGCCTGAGCCTTGATTGCCGCCCGGAGATCTGGAAGTAAATCGCTACGAATCGCGCATTCCGGAAACGCTACAATATGAGTGCCTGCCGCGGACATCTCATGTAATACTTTTCTTATACGTTTGCTAAAATCACTTGGATTGACATTGTACCAGTGCTTTCCTTCGTGCTGGCCTGGAAAGCTTAGCGCAATATCAGCAGCATTTTCGGCCAGTGGGGCGAAGGCGACTTTAATTTCGCGATCGTCGGCGGGTAACGGTTTCGCGTGGGCACCGTCAAGAACGCGATATCGAACTCTTATTTGACGTCTCCCATTCGGGACACCATCCGCATCGTCTGCCGACAACTTTGGCGGCAGCACAACAACTTGGCTTAATATAGCGTTGATAAGGTCGGGCGCGCGGCAGCAGATTCGGCCCTCTGCTTCCTCCGGCACCTCGTCCAGCTCTCCCGCAGCACTGTGCAGACCCCAACGCGGGTGTTTTGGAAATCACGGAGCCGAGCAACTCCTCTTCGTTCAGACGCCCTACGTCACGCAGTCGCTCCCGGTCGTTCATGTGTTCAAGAGAGGGTCTCTCCAAGCGGGCTCCATTTAACGGGGCATACCACTGATCGAGTAATTGTATTGCCTCCAGGCGGCGCCGGATACCTTGAGCCGTGAGCTGCTGGTTTCTATCTAGTACCTGCTCGGCGTATCTGATCAGCTCCGATGCCGCGCGTTGCGGTATGGCTTCCCCAGGATCGGGCCGATCGTACTCTAACTGCCTGATCTCTTTCCAGATAAGCGAGACCTTATCGGAGTCTCCAAAGTCCTGCTGGAGACGGACAATCATGTCGGCGACAGCCACGGTGTTGCTTTCTCCATACAAAGGAGGCCATAAGTCCAAATTGGGAACCGCTCTGTCAATCGGGGCTGGAAAAAAAAAGATAAATCAATTGATAGTCAATTGACATCCGGCTGGAGTGTACTAGAATCTATGCCCGTCGCATCTGAGGCGGTTATCGGCGGAGCTCATATGCAATTTGGACCCTTGATCAACAAGCTTCGGGATCGGCTCGGCACTGTCGTTCGAGATGGTGCGTGGGAGCGCGCGGGTTCGGGCTTGGACAGCGTCGCGGAGGTTACCGTCGAGGCGCTGACCCGCGGTGCCGACGACGATATCGCCGAGCTTGCCGACGTTGTGCATGAACTTTACACCGGGGTGGTGGTCGACCATGACATCGACGAATTGCCGCGCCCGGCTTGGATCGCGGCGCAGCTCAGAGGGTACTCGCGTTTACTTGGGGCTGCGTCTCGCAATCGACGAAGCCTAGCTCCAGAGGAAATCGCCGGGGTTACGGATGAAACTTCAATCAGAATTTTGAAAGCGTTACACGCTGCTAACCAAGGGCAGTCTGGAATTGACCTTGTCGGATTGCTCAAAGTACGAGCGGAGACGATCGCGCGGAAGTTGCCACTCCTGCGCGCTGCCGGCCTCGTCCGATCTTGGCAGGTGGGCCGCCTTGTACTAAATGCGCTTACTCCATTGGGTCGCCAGGCAATCGGAATCGAGCAATTCCCGGTTGTCGTAGCGGCGCCTCTTCCGACTGGTTGGATGGTTCAGCTCCGAGAGATGAACTCGCAAATCGATGAAAAAGCTTACAACGCGGAGAGCGGAATTTCGGCATATCGCTCAGCCGGAAATAAAAAACTAAGGCCGGCGGGTGAACAGATTTCCCGGGCCTCTCAGATGTTCGAAAAGAAAACAGCTAATCAGGCTAGCCCAAGCTTCGACGTGTTATATAGACCCGATATGCCGGCTAAATTGGCTTTGTCAGGCGCTGTCACCGTTAGGCTCCGGAACGAATCCAAACTGCCAGTGTTGGCGGAGAGTTGAACTCAATCCGCGCATCTCTTCCGCCGCATTCGCGTGAAATCCCAGCGAGAATATTTTTCGCCTTCCATTCGAACGACCGTGATGCGCTTCAGGTCGTATTCCGGTTGTTGGGAGAGGCAGGATATCGTGGTTCTGACGAACCGCGTGCTGCGGATCCTCGTGACGCGATTTTGGTACAGTTCGACCGACCGGAAGCTCGCCGGCAGCACACTCAGGCGAGCACAGGAGAGGCGGAAGCGAGCGTTGCAATTTCCGATATAGCACATGCGATCGTTATTGGCGCGGAAGCCTGGGTTGCGAATCCATTCGCCGGCGATTGGACGGATGACGTTGAAACCGGGGTATGGTCCCGACTTGTAATATTGCGCGTGGCAGAGCGGGAGTTACCGGACTTTCTCTTCCCCGCCGTGGATCCCTTTGGACGAGAACTCTCTCGCTGCCCGGTCATCGATGTATTTCGCCACCCGGCGAGGATCGCATCGGCGCTGAGCGAGGCAATTGGCTTGACCGGCACCTCCGTGGCGATGGTTGTGGCCGAGTCGATACTCGTTCAGGGTAACTGGAGCCTTGGAATGTTCGTGGCGTTGGCTGCCCGAGGCGAGTCAACCACCGAGGACGCGCTGCACGCTGTAGATCCCCATTTAGACGAAACTCTCACATCTTTCCTCGCGGCTATCACGCGTTCCGATACCAACGACGCTTTAAAGGCTGTTCTAGCTCCGGGCGGTCGAGATCTCATTAGAGCCTCTCTCCCAGGCGGATATACGCCGATGCATGTAGCCAGCTGCACGCGGGCAGCGGCAGAATTAGTGCGCATTTTTTTAGAACTTGGCGATGCGCCATTGGACCGGGTTTCGAAAAGCGGCGCGACGCCTCTTTTTTTTGCTGCGTGGTCCACTCCCGAGGCTGTACAGTTGCTTCTCAACGCAGGTGCAGATGGAAGCTCGGTAAATCTCGACGGCGGGAGCGCCTTGTCGTGTGCTGTCTGGCGAGGCTATCAAGATGCCGTTGCCGCACTCCTAACTGCCGGAGCTAACCCAAGAATTACTAACTCCTCATTCGGACATCCCCTTTATTGGGCAGCAACTCAAGGTAACACTGAGATCATGCGAATGATCCTCGACGCGGCACCCGGAACTCTTAATCTGCAGACCGGCGCGTACGGAATTGGGTCTAACGACCCCGCTTTCGCACCTGACCAAGCTAACATACCAGCGGTAATCCGCTTTCGCCGAAGCCTCCGCGGAAAAAGTTTTTACCTTGGACGAACGGCATTGCATGCAGCTGCATCGAAAAAAAGGCAGGACGCAGTTGAATTCCTGCTCCAACGCGGAGCCGACGTTACAGTCGCTGATCGCGGCGGCGACCTGCCATTACACGACGCTTGCGTAATGACCGAAGGTGAGGAGGACAGCGAACGTAGTCGTGAGATCGTCGCGCGTCTAATCCACGCCGGGAGCCCACTAGATCAGCGGAACAAGGAGGGCATACCCCCAATACTATTTGCGGTTTGGAGTAAGGATTCTGCGCTTGTCAGGTTATTAGCTGAAGGGGGCGCGAATCTAAACGCGTCCGATGAGGAGGGCCAAACCGCTCTTCACCACGCTGCGGGCAATGGACCACCGAGTATAATTGAAACGTTGATTAACTTAGGAGCAAATCCCGAAGCTGAAAATACAAAAGGCTTTCGGCCTCTGGCGATCGCTGTATCCTTTGGCACCGCTGAAGAGGTTGCAGCTCTTCTTTCGGGAGGCGCAGCTGCAGACGGCTTCGACACCGTCCGACGAACCCCGCTATTTCTGCTACTTGGGCAAGATGTTCGGGACCAGGAACGAAAACTAGAATTGTTGCTCGAAAAGGGAGCAACGATCAACCACCGCGACAAGGATGGAAATACCGCCCTGATGGCCGCCTGCATTCGCGGGGACGAAAGCATTGTTCGCCTGCTACTCGCTAGAACTGCTGATCCAAACCAGTCAAATGAGGATTCGACATTTCCGCTGCACGCCGCCGTGGTTGGCGGACACGATTCGATCGTACAAATCCTACTGGAGCACGGGGCGGCGGTCGATGCGACAGACAAAATTGGCGAGACTGCCGCCCATGAAGCGCTGCGTCACGAGCGACATGACGCGCTTGAGGTGCTGCTCGATGCGGGTGCCGATCCATGGACAACTGACAACGACGGTGACTCTCCGGTAGTTCGCGCGGCTTTATCGGGAAAAGCCGCTCTATGCAGCGCCGTTCTTAGGCGCCTCCAGCCAGACTTGGCTGCACCTTCACGTCGACGGGACGCGCTAGTGTGCGCGGCAGCTGTGAACGATGAAAAGCTGGTAGAGGCCCTGCTCGAAGCGGGCGCTTCCCCGAATGGTGCTGCACCTCGGAATTGGCGCCCAATCGCAGCTGCCGCCCTCCGTGGGCACGAAGGAATTGTCAGCCAGCTGCTGTCTGCGGGGGCGCAAGTGAACTGGCTCCCTGGGTCGCCAACAGCATTGGTCTGTGCTGCAATGGGTGGGCATCTATCCTTGGTCAGCCGCATGCTGGATGCGAAAGCAAATCCGAACCAGCCGGGCCCCGACGGGAAAACGCCATTGCATTTCGCTGTGACCAATTCCCATGGCGAAGTGGTCCGCACCCTGTTGAGCGCAGGAGCATCGGTTAACATTGCAGCGCGCGACGGGGCCAGCCCGCTGCACGCGGCCGCGCGGATTGGCTCTCAGACAATCGGCAAGAAGTTGCTCCGAGAAAATGCTGGTGTTGACGCATTGGACGAAGACGGTAACACGCCGCTACATTTTGCTGCTGCTGAGGGAAACGACGAATTTGTAAAGCTTCTACTTGAGGCCGGTGCGGCACCCGACCTCATAAACCAGAGCGGAGAAACGCCACTGTTCATGGCTGTGGGAGCGGGTCATGCAAAATGTGTGGAGTTGCTACTGAGCGCTCACGCTAATCCTCGCCACATCAATAGTGGTGGTCAGAGTGTCGCGCGAGCTGCGGCAACCCGGCGTCATGGTGACATATTGGATTTGCTGGTTAACGCCGGAGCCGACCGTCCGAGCCCACAGCCGCAGGAGAGCGAGCGCGCGAGCTTCCTTGGCTGGGAGCGCTTGACTGATCACGCAATAGACGACTTCCTAGCGCTTGCGCGTGGGGATTTGTCTGCGCTGGGGATCGAGCCAGAAGCCGCTGGTTATCTGGTAGCACCATTATCTTTTTATCGTGACGCGTCAATAGTGGCGGTGTCAGACCCCAAGTTAACGAACCCCAACGAGCGTTTTTTTATTTGGTCGCGGATTCCTCGGTTGATTGTTCGCCTGAATTGGAGCAATGAGCCCATCTACTCGGCAAATGAGCCGTTGAGCTTGCACATAGACGAGGGAAACGTTCGGGAATACGTCAGATTTTTTTTCTTTTTTGTCCGGGGACAATCTGGTCGCTTCGTAATTGTGGAGCCTGGCGATGCCCTGCCTTGGCTCGTTGATCCACCGAACCGAGACCGCGTGATGCGTGACCTGCGACCCGTCAGCGTCAAGGAGGTAGATCCAAAGGGTTTGATTGTCGTGGACATGACTGTGGTGTTCAAGAATGCGCTTTTTGCGACTGAATGCTTCGTGGCGGTGCACGGAGGAAGTTTTATGATACCGGGCAACGCTCAGGTCCAGCTTCTCTCGTCCGGCGAGTTATCGCTTGCAAATGAACAGCTATTGCACGAAGAACTGCCGTTTATTATCGATTTGCCGTCGACGGAATTCGGCTGAAGCCCTTCCGACATCTCGTCAAAATAGGGTGACCTCCAGGAAGCGGTTTGACGCGGCGGCCTAGATGCCGATGATCCTGATCGGCGGCACGTCGGAAACCTATCGCGGTGCCATGGGCGCGTTCCAGGAAGAGCGCTAGGTATCCGCGCATGCGATCGATACTGTCGCGCGCATCCCCTGATACGTCGAGATGGCGACGCGGAACGCCATTTATGGCCGCCCCGGCGCCACCTATTTCGACATGCCCGACGACATCATCACCGGCAAATGCGACGAGGACAAAATCGTGCAGGTCGGACCGGGCTTACCAGGTGCAAGGGGGCGGCCGAGCCGCCGACTCGAGCGCCGCGATCCATTCCGGCACCCCAAGCGGTCGCCCGATAGTAGGCGCCCGCTCGATCCGAGCCGTCATCTCAGCAACCAAGTAGGATGGGTTGAGCGGCGCGAAACCCGTCATCGTTCACCGGACCGGGCGATTTCATCGCCGGGATCGCCGGCCCAATCCAGCGGATAGGCGCCGAGACGTACCCAGCGGCGAAACGAGGAAAATGGCCAGTCGCGCACGCGGACGGCGTGGCCGTGTTTTACCGGATTGAAATGAGTGTCATCGAGGTGCTGCGAAAAATCGTCCTCGTCGCGCAGCGTATGCTCCCAATATCGTCGCTGCCAGATCCCGCGCTCGGCTTTGGCGGCACGGCTGGCGGAGATTGGTTCACCCGACGGCAAAGCACGTGAGAAGCCGCTCTTGATCGGGCGCCAGCGCGTGGCGAAATCGGCATCGCCATCGGGCAAGGTCCAGATGGCGTGAAGGTGATCCGGCAGGACCACGGCGGCCGCGACCGCGAAGGGATGTCGTGCCCGCACTTGGCGAAACGCCGCCCGCAATACGTCAATATGGTCGGTCAGCAGCGCGCGCCGGCGATCGGCGAGATTGATCGTGAAGAAATAACTGCCGCCCGGCAGGAAATTGCGCCGATAATTTGCCATCCTCTACTGAGCCGGCCGATCCGACGGGTTTCGCTGCGCTCTACCCATCCTACCGATCTACTACTACCGATCTACTACCGATCTACTGCACCGAGCCGGCCGATCCGACGGGTTTCGCTGCGCTCAACCCTCCTACGCTGCTGATAAGGTCAGAGTAAGCGCGCTGCTGCAGCCGGTATCTCAGCCATGGTGGCCGCCTCCCCCTCCGCCATGCGGGCCGCCGCCGTGTGGCGCGCCACCGCCATGCGGAGCCCCCATCGCGAAATGCGGGGCGCCACCACCATGTGGGCCTCCCCCCATCCCGCCGCCGCCATGCGGGCCGCCCATCGCGAAATTTGGTGCTCCGCCGCGATGCGGACCGCCGCCGTGAGATGCCGGGCCGCCGTGAGACGCGGTCGGGCCAGCGCGAAACGCCGCTCGGCTATGGGCTGCGGGCGCGCCATGGAACGCCGCTTCCCCGTGGAATGCAGCACCTCCACGGACCCCAGCCATCGCGCCGAAACGCCCGGCTCCGCCGCGGGGGGCCCCGCTCCCGGCGGCGCCGGAGCGCGCCGATGCCGTCAAGGCAGAAACGCGGCCATGGTCGAAGCGCGCTCTGGTCGCCGCGTCCGCATAGGCGACGCCGCCGCGATGGGCGGGGTCATGCACCCAAACGCTGCCCGAGAAGGCGGGGCGGCCGCCGGAAGCAAGCGCATAACGGCCGGAATCGACCGCGATGACGTGACGCCCCCAATCGACCCAGCCCCAGCCCCATAAGGGACCGAAAGACGCCAATTCGACCGGCGGGCCAAAGCCGATCCAGAACCCCGGCTCGTACGCGAACCCGACCGGAACCGGGAAGGAAAAGGGCGGATACGCCGGATAGCGCCATGCCCCGTACACGACGGGGCTGTAGACCGGCACGCAGACCTGCTGCGGCCCGGCCGGCAGGATCGAAATGGTCTCGCCGCTGGTTTGGATCACACAGCGGCATTGCGCCGTCTGCTTGAGGGTCCCCGCCGCCATTGCTTCGTGGCGCAGGCTCTGCACCGCTGCCATGACGTCAGCCTGCTGGGCGAGGAAGGCGTTGCCGAGTTGCTCGGTCCACTGGAGTTGGTTGCTCATATTCTCCAGAACCCGCGGGAACGGCGCCAGTGCCTTGACGCTGGGGTCCCAGTTCTGCGCCTTGAGCGCGTTGGTCAGCGCATCGCTCTTTATCGCCTGGTTCGCCGGGGCGTTGACCCAGCGCGCAGCCTCGACCACCTCGAGCGGATAAGTCGAGGCCGTCAGAATCTGAGCGAGCAGCGGGTCGGGATAGAGCGCGATCGGCGCGACCAGCTGATCGAGCTGGGCCTCGGTCAGCAGCTGCGCCGGCGGCACGGCCGCCATGTTCGGAGCCGGAGTAGCGGCCGTCGTCGACGGCGCCGGTATCGGCTGCATGTCCTGGGCGACAGCAGCGCCGCTTATGGCAATGCAGGCGAGGGAAGCGGCGATTCCTCTCCGAGAGATCCCGATCGTCCAGCCGCGCATCGTTTCCTCCGAAATCGAGTTCACCACCATAACGTTTCTTGGCCGGTGGTTGTTCCCGCATAGGATGGAATCGGCCACAATGCTGACGTGTGGAATGATACTGAAGATAACGGAAAACGGGTCAACCGCGCAGGGTTACGGCGGCGGTTGCGGGTGATGCCCGGCCGCCGGGATTGCAGGCGATCGAGGCCAACCGGTCTTGACTTGAAACCAAACAAAAACATATCCGCCCATGTCGACGATCCGGTGGCTGCCGCGAACTTCGCCGATACTCGAAATCAACAACCGATCAACTCGCTCCTCCTGTTATTCCCCTGTTCTCGAAATCGGTATCCAACAATGACAATAGATCGATCCTGATCTCTTTCTGGCGCGCGCGCGCCCGAGGACAGGCTCTGGCAAGGCGATTGTCGGGCAGCTCAACGCTGCGCTCGCCGGCCGCCAGTGGTTCCATCCGAAGGACACGCCGTGGCGCCAGATGATCACCAAGAAGGCGGAGGAGAACGCGGCGCAGATCCGGCCGCAGATCCACGACGATGAAGCGCCGGCCAATTACTACCGCGCCTCGCGCGATGTCGCCGCGTGGATGCCGAAAAACGCGATCCTCAGCGCGGAGGGCGCTGGGACGATGGATATCGGCGTCACCCAATTGAATGTCGCCAACGCCCGTTCCTGCCTCAACGCCGGCACCTACGGCACGATGGGGGTTGGCCTCGGCCAGGCGATCGCCGCCGCCGTCGCCGAGCCCAACCGGCCGGTCATCCACCTGTCCGGCAACTCGGCGATCGGCTTTTCGGGCATGGAGATGGAGACGCTCGTCCGCTACAACTTCCCGGTCAAGAACCTGTCCCCGCGAAGGCGGGGATCGTCGTCCTCAACAATGGCGGCATCGGCCCCGGCATGCCCGAGATCCCGGCAAACCCGATGTTCGACATGAAGCCCAACTCCCTGATCTACGGCGCCCGCTACGACCGGATGATGGAAGCCCCCGGCCTTCACCGGGGCAGGCCCCAGCGGCAAGGGCTTCTTCGTCGAGAACCCGACAGACCTGAAGGGCGCCCTCGACGAAGCGATGAACCACCGCGGCCCCGCCCTCGTCAACGTCGTGATCTCGCAAGGCGCCGCCCGCAAACCGCAGCAGTTCCGCTGGCACAGCTGACCTGCCGGCGCAAAGCGGATGTAAATTTGTGAAATCATAATAGGCCTTTGAGCCTCCTCCCCCCAAAGTGCGCCTTTGAGTTCTCGGATCTGAGCCAGTGTGTGCCAACAACCCGGCGCGCTCTCCTGCCGATGCCTCCTGGCCCGGATGATTGGTGGGCTGCTGTTCGAGGGCGGTCGCAATGCCAGCATGGAGTTCCTGGCGCCGGCTGCGTAGCAAGGTATTATACGCGGCATCCTGCACGAGGGCGTGCTTGAAGACGAAAGATGCTTGGGGCAGGCTGCCACGGCGGAGGACCAGCCCCGCGCCCACGAACTGATCGAGCGCGTCGCGAAGCTGGCCCTGTGGCCGACGCGCCACCGCGGCCAGCAGATCATAGGAAAATTCGCGGCCGATTGCCGCGCCGATCTGCGCCACCTCTTTACCGGAGCCAGCCGGTCCAGCCGCGCCATCAACGAGTCTGCAGGCTCGACGCCGATAAACAACCAGCGTTGATGCGAACCAGACAGTTTCGCCGGGCTAGCAGGCCGAGTTTGATTGGCATCTTCTCTAACGGTCGAGCCAAACGTCCTCGAAGCGCCAGCCGTTGTAGATGCTGTTGACCATGATCGTCAGCCCTTTGACATAGGGCTGCCGGCAGCTCGCGGCGCGGTAGTGGAAGATGATCGGCCGGGCGCCATCTTCCTGCAGCTTCCGATCGATTGCCCACACCAGCTTTTTGCGCTTCTCGCGGTCGGGTTCCATCGACTGGCGCTCGAACTGTTGTTCGAGCTCCGGGTTGCAGTAGCCGGTGATATTGCGCTCGGCGCCGCAGGCATAATTTTCGAAGAATTGCTGGTCCGGATCGTCGACGGCGGCGGCGGTCAGATTGAGGCCGACCACGTAATCTTTGCGGATCGCTTTCGGAAACCAGTTCACCGTTTCGATCGGGTCGAGCTCGGCGGCGATATAAATGGTCTTCAGCTGGTCGGTCAGGATAATCGCCGGATCGCGCGCAATCGGGATGTTGCGTACCGACAGCTTGACCCGGAGCCGGTTGTCCGGCCCGTACCCCGCGCGTTCCATGATCGCGCGCGCTTCCATTCGGCTCTTCTCGACATCGGGGTCATAGCCCGGCAGTCCCTTCAACATCGCGGGGGACAGGCCCCATACCCCGGCTGGCGGCGGCAGCATGGCGCCGCCGATATCGCCCTGGCCGTCGTCGAGAGTGTCGATGAACGCCTTGCGGTCGAGGCTCAACGCCATCGCACGCCGAATTTCCGGGTTGTCAAAGGGCGGGACCTTGCGGTTGATGATCAGGTTTCGGCTGGCGTTGAGCGGCGCGATCTCGCAGTTCGCCTGCGGCGCCTGGCTCTGGATGTCCTTCAACAGCGGGATCGCCACGTCGTAGGGCCAGGTCATGTCGAATTTACCGGCGATAAAGGCAAGGAGCGCCGTGGAACGATTCGGAATGATCGTATATTCAACGCCGTCGAGATAAGGCCTGTCCTTCTTCCAGTAATCGGGGTTTCGCGTCACCCGAATGCTCTCGTTGGGGCGAAACTCGACGAACTTGAACGGGCCCGTGCCGATCGGGTGGGCGCGCATATCGCGCGGCGGGACGTGACAGGGATAGACCGGAGCCAAGCCGGAGGCGAGCAAAGCGAGCAGTGCCGGCTGCGGCCGCTTCAACACGAACGACGCCTTGTAGTCGCCGTCGATGACGACCTCTTCGAGGTTGCTGTACCAGGACTTGCGGGGGTTGATGCGGAGCTTTTCGTTCGCCTTGCCGGTCAACAGATCCCAAGTGCATTTAACGTCCCGGGCCGTGAAGGGCCTGCCGTCATGCCATTTGACGCCTTCGCGAAGATTGAAGGTGAGCCGGGTCCCGTCCTCGCTCCACGACCAATCGGTAGCGAGCTCGGGGACGATCGAATGCTCGCTGTTCTGCGCGACGTGCTGGTCGTAAATGACTAGATTGTTGAACACGCCCATCATCGACAGCACGGTCGACAATGTCGCCTCTTCGAGGATCGACATGCTCGCCGGGCTGTCGCGGTTATAAACCTGCAAAATGCCGCCGGCTTTCTGCGCCGACGCCTCCATCGCTGGTATTGCAACGAGGAAGCAAGCTGCCGCGGCTCCCAAGAGTGCGCGGCCTCTCACCGGTCGAGCCACAAATCTTGCCAGCGCGAACCGTTGTCGATGCTGTTGATCATGAGAATCAGCCCCTTCACGCCAGGATACCAGGGAGTTTGCCGCGCGATTGTGGTAAATCATCGGCCGGGCGCCGTCCTCTTGCCATTTCCGGTCGATCCCGGAACGACGATCCTGCCTTGAAACAACACCGATTTTCGCCCTGTTTCATAGCAGGCGGGATTTGTGATGATCGCAATCCGAGTTCTAACAGTCCGTGTGACCGTCGGGTGAGCCTGATGCTCGAATTGAGCGCGGCCGAAATTGAGGCGGTGCGGCTGAGCCTTCGCGTCGCGTTCTGGGCAATGGTCGGCAGCTTGCCCTTCGGGCTAGCAACGGCAGTCGTTCTGGCCCGGGGCCGATTTTACGGCAAGAGCCTGCTCGACGGCGTGGTTCACCTGCCGCTCGTAATGCCGCCTGTCGTGACCGGTTACCTGCTGTTGCTGCTGTTCGGCCGCAACGGACCGCTCGGCCGATTTCTCGACGAATACTTCGGCATCGTTTTCGCGTTTCGCTGGACCGGAGCGGCGCTCGCCTGCGCAGTGATGGGGTTTCCGTTGCTGGTCCGCGCGATTCGGCTGTCTCTGGAAGCGGTCGACCGCCAACTCGAAGAGGCCGCAGGCACACTCGGCGCGAGGAGGATCTTTGTATTCGTGCTCGTGACTTTGCCATTGATCGCGCCGGGGATCGTCGCCGGCATGGTGTTGTCCTTCGCCCGCAGTCTCGGCGAATTTGGTGCGACGATTACCTTCGTCTCCAACATCCCGGGGGAGACCCGGACCATCGCTTCGGCGATATACACCCTCACCCAAACGCCGGGCGGCGATGCCGGCGCGCTGAGGCTCACTCTCGTCTCGATAGCACTGTCATTTGTCGCGCTGCTCGCTGCCGATCTCCTAGCAAGGCGCTTGGGACGGCGCCTTTCCGGCGACTAGAGCCGATGCTCGAAGTCGATATCGAGCACCGGCTCGCCGATTTTGCGCTCGACATCCACTTTCGGGCCGGGCGCGGTCTGACCGCGCTGTTCGGCCGTTCGGGAGCCGGCAAGACGTCCGTCGTCAACGCGGTCGCCGGCCTTCTCCGCCCGCGCCGCGGACGCATCGTCATCGACGGCTTAGCTCTGCTCGATACGGAGCGCGGCATCTGCGTCCCGACCCATCTGCGGCGGGTCGGGTACGTCTTCCAGGAGGGCCGGCTTTTCCCGCACCTTACCGTCCGGCAAAATCTGGTGTTTGGCCGCTGGTTCGCCCCGGCTCGGGAAAGGCGCGCCGCCAACCTCGACGATGTCGTCGACCTGCTCGGCATCGCTTCACTGCTCGACCGCCGGCCGGGCCGGCTCTCGGGCGGCGAAAAGCAGCGCGTCGCGATCGGCCGTGCGTTGTTGGCGAGCCCGCGGCTGTTGCTGATGGACGAGCCGCTGGCGTCGCTCGATGCGCGGCGAAAGGACGAGATCCTGCCTTACCTCGAAAGGCTGCGCGACGAGGCGAGCGTACCGATCGTCTATGTCAGCCATTCCATCGCAGAGGTCACGCGGCTCGCCACGACGATCGTGCTGATGTCGGCTGGCCAGGTCCACGCCGTGGGTCCGGTGCCGGAAGTCATGGGCCGCGCCGAGCTCTATCCGTTGACGGGCCGTTTCGAAGCCGGGGCGGTTCTTGGGGTGCGCATCACGGCGCACGACCCGCGCTGGAATTTGACGCAGCTCACCGGGGATTTCGGCAAGCTCACGGTGCCCCATTTGGATGCGCCTGTCGGCACCGCCTTGCGCGTGCGCATCCGCGCGCGCGACGTGATCCTCGCGCTCGCTCGCCCCACCGGCATCAGCGCGCTCAACGTGCTGGCGGCCGAAGTCGAGCGGCTGGTTCCGATCGAGGAGGGGGCGCTCGAAGTTCAGCTTCGGCTCGGCGCCGGACGCCTGCTGGCGCGAGTGACCAGACTTTCGGGCGAAGCGCTGGGCCTTGCCGTAGGACGCCAGGTCTTTGCCGTGATCAAAACGGTCGCAATCGATCGGCGCAGTCTTTCGCGGCAGGGCGAAACCGCCGAGCTCGACGACGGAATGGAAATCTTCGACAGCTGAAATTGAGTATTGTCCGGCAACAACGACTGCGGGAAATCTCCCGCATCGCATAGGACTTCGCGCATGGACAACACTTTAGGGCGTGTGGTGGCGGTGGCGGGCTCGCAAATGACCGCAACCCTCGAAGTCGACGCTCTCACCGAGGATCCCGTCCGCATCGGCGCGATGGTAAAGGCGAGAAGCGCCCACCTCGACGTGATCGGAACGATCGGCACGATAAATGCCGAAGCGGGCGGTTCTCCGCCGCGCAGTCTCATGGTTGTCGATCTGCTCGGCGAGATCGTTCCCAGCGCCGAAGGCCGGCCGCAGTTCAGCCGGGGTGTCACGCACTACCCGGTTGCCGGAACGCCGGTTCGAGCAGCCACTGAGACCGACCTCACGGTGGTCTATACCCGCCCGTTGGTCACCAACGTCAGTATCGGCACCCTTTACCATGACCCGAGCCGGTCGGCCTTTGTCGTGGTCGACGAGCTGTTGGCAAAGAATTTCGCGGTGCTCGGAGCCACCGGATCCGGAAAGTCATGCGCCGTCACATTGCTGCTATTGGCGATATTGGCCGAGCACAAACATGCGCATATCCTCTTGTTGGATCCGCACAATGAATATGGCAAAGCGTTCGGGGGCATCGCCGAAATCGTCAATGTCGATAATCTCCAGCTGCCGCTCTGGCTGCTCGATTTCGAGGAGGCAGTGGGTGTTCTGGTGCGCGGCGGAAATGCGCAGGAGCAGGAAGCTCAGGCGATAATTCTGAAGGACGCGATCACCGCCGCCCGCCGCCGCTTTGCGGCCGAGGACCTCACGGCGGCATGGGTCACGGTCGATACGCCGATGCCGTACAAGGCTTCCGATCTCCTCCGCTTGATCGATGAGGCGATGGGGAAGCTGGACCACCCGGACACCGCCGCACCGTACCTGCGCCTCATGACGCGACTGGAGTCTCTGGTCCACGACCGCCGCTTTGGCTTCATGTTCTCCGACTGGCTCGTCACTCGAGATACCATGGCGCAGATCCTCAGCCGATTGCTGCGCCTCCCGGTCGACGATAAGCCGCTGACAATCATCGATTTGTCCGGCATTCCGATTGAGATCGCCGACATCGTGGTTTCTTTGCTGTGCCGGCTGACCTTTAATCTCGCCTTGTGGGCCGAGCGGGAGCAGATGCCGCCCATCCTGCTGGTATGCGAGGAAGCCCACCGCTACGCCCCGGCGTCGACCGGCGTCGGGTTCGCGGCGGCCAGCCGGGCGATCAACCGGCTCGCTCGGGAAGGGCGCAAATACGGCATTGCTCTTGCCTTGATCACCCAGCTTCCTTCGGAGTTGTCGCCTCAGGCGTTGTCCCAATGCAGCACGATCTTCGCGTTGCGCCTTGGGCATTACCTCGATCAGCGCTTCATGGAGACGGCGTTGCCGGATGCGGCGCGCGGAATGCTCGCCTCGCTGCCGAGCATGCGAACCCAGGAGGCGATCGCCTTTGGGGAAGGCGTGCCGCTGCCGATGCATATTCGCTTTAACGATCTCCCGCTCGAGCGCCGGCCCCGCAGCGAAAGCGCCGATTTTTCCAAGGCATGGCGGGAGGATGTTGCAGGACTCGACTTTCTGAAAGAAGGAATCCGCCGCTGGCGCACGCAGAGCCGAACTCCAAGCAGGAAGTAGATCAGTGTCGGTCAAGCACCGCGTAGGGGGATTTCCTTTAACCCAAACGAGGCGATCAGTGTCACAGCCGAAATACCCGCGGCCCATAAATATACCCGAGAAAACGCATTGCGGACTGCGTGCTGCAAGCCGGTCACCAGCACCGGATTGACCGAGTCCTGCTGATCCAGATGGAGAAGGGCGATACCGGGATGGGGGCCCAGTACATCGTGGCCCGGGAGCAATAGGGCGCCGGCGTTCAGGTCCCCGACCAGCAGCGCTGTCAACAGCGCAACCCCAAACGCGCCGCCAATGAGCCTGAAGAACATGACCACAGAGAGGCCGACCCCAGTGTCCGGCAGATCGAGCGCGTTCTGCACCGGTACCATCACCGACGGGAGCTGGGCGCCAAAGGAGAAGCCGAGCAGCGCGGTCAGGAGCGTGTCGAGCGGCCACGAGCGGCCGAGCCCCATCACAGCAATCACGCCGCAGAGGATCGTCATCGCACCGGTCCCGAGGATCGGAAAAATGCGGTAATGCCCGGTGCGGCTGACCAGACGCCCGACGATGAACGAGCCCAGAACCGTGCCGCCGGTCATCGGGATCAGACGAATCCCAGCCTCATTCGGCGCCAGCCCTGCACCAAGCTCGAAATCGAGCGGCACCATGATGATCATTGCAATCATCACCATCGACATCGAAAGGCTGATCAGGCAGGCAGCGGCGAAAATCCGGTTGGCGAACAGCCGGAGCGGAATGATCGGCTCGGGTGCCTCGCTCTCGCGATAGATCAAGGCCGCCAAAAAAACGATGCCGATCGCGAGCGGGACGAGAACCTCGCTCCTCCCCCAGCCGGCTGCCGCTTCGGCTTGCCCCAGCCCGATGAGGATCGGTGTTGTCGATGCGAGGATCAGCGCCGCTCCGAGCCAGTCGATGATCGGGCTTCGCCGCGGTTTGGGAAGCCGCCGCAGGTTACGCCAGCACAGGAGCAGCGCGAGCGACCCGAAGGGCAAGTTGATCCAGAAAATCCAATGCCAGGTCAGATATTCGGAGAAGAAGCCGCCGAGCACCGGGCCGAGCACGCTCGAGATCGCCATGACGCTCGAAAAATATCCCTGATAACGGCCGCGCTCGCGCGGCGGGATAATGTCGGCAACGGCGGCCAGCGCCACCGACCGCAGACCCCCGCCGCCGATGCCCTGCAGGACGCGCGCGCCGATCAATTGCGGCATGTTCTGCGACAGTGCGCACAGCACCGAGGCGCCGAGGAACAGGGTTATCGCCACCGACAAGGTCGGCCGCCGGCCATAGAGGTCGCTGAGCCTGCCGTAGATCGGGGTGGTGACTGTCGAGGCGACCAGATAGGCCGAAACGACCCAGGATATCAGCGCCCAGCTGTTCAGATCCTGCGCCATTGTCGACAACGACGTCGCGACGATCGTCTGGTCGAGACTGGCAAGGAACATTGCGAGAATGAGGCCGAACAGGATCGAGACGATCTCGGCCCGGGAGAAACGCACTACGCTCGATCGGGTCAGCTCGGCCATTTCAGCCTGAGGCTAAGAGTGAATGTTGCGTTTGGCTTCAACCGTCAGTCACAATCATTCCTAACCGAGCTTGGAGGGAAATCCCGTGTGGATCATTGCGGGGAAGGGAATGGGCTCGCGTTACGTGGCAGTGGCTGCCCGTCTATTCCAGTATTGGAGAGGCCGAGGTGGCGGAGCACCGTTGGCGCGATGTCGATCAGCGAGGAGCGGGCGTGGCGGGGTCCGGGAGCAAAATTGCCGCCCGAGATGAAGAGGAACGGGCTCTGCTCGTTCTTACCTAGGCCGCCATGCTGGCCGAAACCGGTGGCGTCTTTGGGCTCGAGCGCGTCCCGCACGACGGGGCTGTGACCGGGTACGCCGTGCGGATTGGCGCGGTCGTTGGACTTGAGGGTTACTGCAAGCTGCATCGGTAAATCCGTCGGTAGGCCGGCCGCAGCCAATTGCGGGCCGACCAAGGTGCGCCCGACCCAGTCCTGCGTCTCGAGAAACCGCGCCACCTCGCCAACGAGAGCCCCGGCAGGATCGGCAAAATAGAGCAAGGCCGCTGTGCCGTTGGGTGCGACGACGACCTCCGACGATGTCGACGCCAGTTTCAGCCCGGCCGCAACCAACAACCCATCTAGATCGATGGATTCGGCGACCGTTTCCATTCCGTGATCGGAGCCGACGACGAAGAGGATGTCCGCGCCTGTCGGATCGAGCTGCCCCACGGTGTCGGCGACGCGGCGGACATTTCCGTCGGCGCTCGCGATCGCCCGGCGATGCGCCGGCGAGCCGAGTGGGGTGTGGTGGCCCGTATAGTCCGGCTCCGAGAGCCACAACAGCGCAATTGCAGGGCGGCGCCCGCGAAGCACTTCCTGGCAAAAGCGCTTGGTCGCGACGCCGTCGCCTTCGGCACCCTTCGAGATCGAGAGCCCCTGCTCGGCGGGCAGCGGACGGCGCCCGGGACCGAAGCTGCCGGCCGGGTTGTAGACCCAGCCGAAGCCGTCGGGATCGAGGAAATAGGCTGCCCCAGGCGATACGTTCGAGATCGCGATTGCGGTTTCGCCCGCGCGGCTGACTCGCTCTGCGAGGGTTGGCATGTGCAGAGTGCGGCCGGTCGCTCGATACAGCCGGTCGCGAAATTCCGGTTTGCCGACCGAAAGACAGACCAGCCCATCGCCCTCGTCGATCGCCATCGTGTTGCCGAGCAGGCCGTGGCGCGCTGGCACACACCCGGTGGCGATCGACGCGGCGCTCGTTCGCGTCGTCGACGGGAAGACGCTCGTGTGGTTGACAAACCGTGCCGAGCGCTGCCCGAATTCGCTGAGGAACGGCGCGTCACGCGGCGATATCAGGTCCGCCCTGAGGCTGTCGCAGATCACAATGACGGCGCATTTCATTTCGATCTCCCGATAAAGCGGTAATCGTCAACGGGATTTTCCGAAGACGGGTTGCCGCATTCTATGACGGTCAGCCGGCGGACCCGCTAGAGTATCTAGTTTCCGGGGTCGCGCTCCATCATGTCGAGCACTGCTGCCGCTACGCGGGTTGCATCGTCATCCTCGCCCCGCTCGCGGCGCCGCATTTCGACCACCTGCTGCTGTAATGCATAAGCTTCTGCTCGGTCTCCTTCCTGCCACAGGACCGCGGCGAGATTGCTCATCGTCGTGAGGCTGTCGGGATGCTGCTCGCCGAATTCGCGGCAGGCGGTCGCGAGAACCGATGCGAGCAGCTCGCGTGCTTCGGTGAAGTCGCCTTGCGATGCGATCGTACCCGCGAGATTGTTGATCGCACGCAATGTTTCGAGATCGGCAGCGCCGAACAGCGCGCGGCGGCCGGTCACTACCTGCTCCTGCAGCTGGCGCGCCTCTTCCAGATTGCCTTGAGCTCCCAAGGTCACCGCCAACTTGCCGATCGCTTTCAACGTGTCCGGGTGCTGCTCGCCGAGCAGCCGCCGGCGCCCTTCGACAACCTGCTCCTCGAGCTTCCGGGCCGCGATGAGCCGCCCCTGCGCCCACAGACAGTCAGCGAGGTCGAGCATCGCGGCGAGCGTCTCGGGATGGTCCTCCCCGAACCTGCGGCACTTCTCGTTTACTAAGCTCTCCTGCGCCTCGCAGGGGCCGTCACTCATCCAGTACTTGATCTCTCAATCGAAATCCGCGGCCAGAGCGGCGCGGGCCGGCTCCGGCGGCACGGCCATATGCTCATAGCTTGGGCGATCGAAACCGCCAATCACCTGAGCGCCGTGAGTTTTAAAGCGGGCGATCTGGTCCTCGGTGAACGAAATCTGAGAAACTGGACGGATGAGGCCTTGCCCTCGGGGCTGGTATTCTCGCGTTTTGGATCGGGCTCGCCCCGGATCCGTTGCTCGGCGACATCAAGGAACACCCGGTATTCGATCCCGCCCAGGGTCGCCAACACCGAAGCACGGCGGGCCGGGTCGTCGATCTCGAACATGACCGTGGCGACGAGCTCTTTTCCTCGTGGGATCAGCGACGAGAGCCCGCGCCACCTGATCGGATGATGCTCTAGGCCAGAAAACTAGCGGATCGACGGGCCATAGGGGAGGGGCGGGAGTGCCCCGAGCCGCGCTTCAGGCACTCCCCGGAGCGCCCCCTGGACGGACGCGGATAATCACGTCCACGCGGCTGATTTCGGTCCCGGCTGGAGGCATCGGCAGGCTTGTCACCCTCAAGTCTTCGCCGGGGATGTCCTGCAATTTGCCGGTGACTTCGCAGAAGAAGTGGTGGTGGTCGGAAATGTTGGTGTCGAAATACGACCGGCCCGGCTCGACGACAACTTCGTGCAAGAGCCCCGAATCGGTGAACTGATGAAGCGTGTTGTAGACGGTTGCGAGCGACACCCGGATGTCGGCCGCCAGCGCCTCGCCGTGCAATTGCTCGGCCGTGACGTGGCGCTCCCCGCTTTCGAGCAGGAGCCGTGCAAGGGCGACACGTTGACGTGTAGGCCGCAGATTTGCCGCACGCAGCCGGTGCAAGGCAAGTGATGTGGCGGGCGTCATCGTCATGCAACAAATATAGGCGGAGTCATGGCAAAACCAAACAACTTTATTGCGACCTGTGCCGTTCGACCGGGGTCACATCGCGAACTCCGCACGGGAGGGTGTAGTTCCCTGATTCCGCGCCGCGGTTTAACAGCGGGCGCGGCGTTCGCCCCGCCCGCTGCCCGGCAGCCGCTTACAGGTTAGCCTGGAAGTCGCTATAGTCGCGAACCTTCTTGTAGATCTGCAGCCGGTTGCGCTGGCTGTCCGCGACGATGACGCTGTCGGTCGACGGATCGAACTCGACCGAGGTCGGGAAGCAGAACCGATACTGCGGCTCCAGGGTCTTCACCCGGCGGCGCGCCTTCGCCATGTCGGGATTGGCATCGACCGTCTGCTGGCCCCATTTCGACAACACTTGGGCATCACCGATCAAATTGCAGATCGGCCTTCCCTCGGAATCAAAGACGCAGACCCGATGGTTGCCCCAATCGGTGACGTAGATGTCGCCATCGGGGTCCACGGCCACATCGGTCGGGTGATTGAGCGTTCCCGGCTTCGGGTAACCGGCAGTCTCCGAAGTTGGCGAGACATACGGTCCGAACATCGTCACGGCATATGCGCCCTCGGGCTCTTCAACCTTCCCATACTGGCCGAACTTCATCAGGAACTTGCCCTCGGGGGACAGCTTTTGAACGCGGTGGTTCTTCCAGTCCGCGACGTAGATGTTGCCGTCCTTATCGACGGTGACGCCCCAAGGCTGGTTGAACTGACCATCGCCGCTGCCGGCCGAGCCGCACTTGCCGACGAACTTGCCGTCCGGGGTGAAGACCTGCAGGCGGTTGTTGCCGCTGTCGACGACGATAATGTTGCCGTTTTTCTCGACCGCCAGACCCGCCGGACGGAAGAGCTCGCCGTCGCCGCTGCCGGTAGTTCCCCATTTCCGCAGGAACTTGCCGCTGCTGTCGAACACCGAAATCGTGTTCTTCCATTCGTCCGAGACGTAGACGTGGTCATTGTCATCGACCGCGACGCCAAACGGCCAAATCGCCTGTCCGTCGCCGTCACCGTATTCACAGAAATCGGCGATGTGTTCTTCTTCGCCAGGACCGCCGAGCTGCACTTTATTGACGTGCATCCCGAAATTGTTTTCATTGCCTCGGTTCGCGGCGTAGATCACCCCGTTTTTACCGAGACATATCGTTTGAGCGTAATTGAACCCCGGGCCGCGCGCGGCGTTGCGCCCGACAGCATGGCTCCAATCGTAGACTCGTCCGTCCGAAACCGTTGTGAGCGGCATGGCGCTCCTCCTCTCTGATTACTCTCGACCTATTCGACCCGCCCCGCGACTTGCGCCGCGGGACGGGAAACCACGGCTTGCTGTCAGTTCAGGAAGGCCGGCTGCTCGTAGGTCCCATTGACGATCGGTGCCGGATTGAGCTTGAGCCACTTGTCCAGGATCGTCGAGTAGACGCTGCGGAAGTCCATGTTCGGGTCCAAATCGCCCTGAACCAGGTGTTCCGCCTTCAGCGAGGGCATCTCGCCGTAATGTCCGCCCTTCACCTTCTCACCGAGGACAAAGGCCACACCACCGGCGCCGTGATCGGTCCCAGAGCCGTTGTCACGGACGCGGCGGCCGAACTCGGAGAACATCAGCAGGATCACGTTGTCGGCGTGGTCATGCTCGCGAAGGTCCTTCATGAAGGCGTCGACACCCTCGGTCACCGCGCTCCACAGATTGCCGTGGCCGGGGTTCTGGCCGGCATGCGTGTCAAAGGTGCTGTGGTCGCAATAGAAGATCCGGCTGCCCAGATCGGCCAAGTGGACCTGCGCGATGCCCTTGAGCTTACGGGCGATCGGCGTGTTGGGGTACTGCACCGTCGAAGAATACTTCTGCGGCGCTACCTTCAGGATGTCCTCGCCCTTCAAGGAATCCAAGCCGGTGCTGCTCATGTAGTCCATCACCGGCCCAACCCCGACGGCGGGTTTGTACATGTGGGCGAAGCGATCGAGCACCTGCTTGCGCTGCTCGCCCTGGATGGTCGGCAGAAAGCCGTACCTTTCCAGCGGGCCGGCGACGCACGCGACCGGAACTCCCTGGACCACGAGGGACCGGGGCAGACTCGGCCCGAAACTGACCGTGGTGACTACGTTCTCCTTGTTGGGGTCGAACTCGCGCGCGACGCGCCCGAGCCAGCCCTCGGTCCCGACCTTGACCGGTTCGCAGGTGTGCCAAATGTCCATGGCCCGGAAGTGGGACCGCGGCGACTCCTTCCAGCCGACGCCGTGCAGGATGGCGAGCTTGTTGTCATCCCAGAACTGCTTCAGGGGCGCCATGTAGTGCGGGATGCCGTAGTCCTTGTCGAGGTGCATGATCTGATTGTCCGGGATCCCGACCGCCTTCCGGTTATCGCGGTACAGCGGATTGTTGTAAGGGATCACCGTGTTCAGATAGTCATTGCCGCCCGTCAGCTGAAGAACAACTATTACGGGGTCCTTCTGTGCAGTTTGTGTTGCTGGCATGCGTAGTTCCTCCTTGAGCATTGAGATTTGGTCGGTCTTAAGCGAATTGATACTCTCTCGTCGCGGCGATCAGCTGCAGCATTTCGCCAACCCGCTGATCGGCGACCTGGGCATTACCGTTGTCCCAGCTGAGCTGGCCCCACTCTTTGGCTTGCGACGTGAGTTCCTGCTTCGTATCATCGCGGATTTGCACCGGACCGAGTAGATCGAGGCAGTCGTCGACCAATTGCTCAGGGCTCACCGACCCTTTGGCCTTGATCCGGTTGATGATGGCGCGGACACCCGGCAGCGACGGGTCACCGACCTTTTCCGCCACGAAGTTGATGCGTGCCATCAACGAGCCGCTGTTGATCCACTCCCTGCCGGTGTGCCAACCCTCGACCGACGGCGGGTTAAGCAGATCCTGACCCATATAGGAGGGGTTCATCGACAGCTCGCCGTATCCTGGCTTGGGGATTTCGTAGTCGCCGACCAGGCGCAATGTACCCACCACCACCTCGGCAGGGGATTTCATGTGCTGGTAGCGGGCGTTCTTGAAGAAATCCGAGTTGAATAGCACCCGCAGCACGGAGCGCATGTCGAATTTCGAATCGCGGAACGCCTCCACCAAGGTGTCGATCGCCTTCTGGTCGCGCGGCGGTTCGATCGGCCAAGCTGGCACCTGCGGCTCGTCGGCGACGAAGAAGTTGTACAAATGCCGGCAAATAAATTTACCGCAGGCGGGCTGCTGAACGATAATGTCGATGATGTCTTCGCCGTTGAAATGGCCCTTATAGCCGAGAAATTCTTTCTCGCCATCGTCGTGATCTTCAGCGCGATACTCGAATTTCCAAGGGAACCGGCCATAGGGCGCGCGCGGGATCTTGGTCTCGAACGTCCACCCGGTAAAGGCCCGCGAGCATTCACGGACATCCTTTTCGGTATAGTTGCCGGCGCCGAGGCTGAACAGCTCCAGCAGCTCGCGGCCCCAGTTCTCGTTAACCGCCGTCCCGTGGTTCTGCTGATTATCGAGCCAGAAGATCATCGTCGGATTTCTGGCCACAGTGAGCAACAGATCACGGTAGTTGCCGAGGCCCTTCTCGCGGAATACGTTGATTTGCTCCAAGAGCTGATCGTAATTGTCGACCTTTGAATTGCCGGTAGCAAAGACATGGTGCCAGAACAGGGCCATCTTTTCTTCGAGAGGCCGCTTCGTATTCACCAAATAGTACGTCCAATTGACGTTGCCCATCGGCGGCTGACCACCGGGCAACAACGATGCCGGCTGATAGCGCAGCAGCGTATAGGGATCGACCGGCGGCTGCGTTTCGGGATGGAGCAACTCCTCGACGGTCGCCTCGTACCCCTTCTTCACGCGCTCTTCGAGTTCGTCGCGGCCTGCTCCGAAACCCGCCCGTCGCATCAGGTGGGCCATCAAAGCGATGTCGTCTTGGTATGCCATCTTTTGGTCTCCTCCTCGTGTTGGCGAAATCACTCTCGGATCAGCGGCATCGTTCGGCTGGGCAGAACCAAGGGCCCGCCGAGTTTTCCGTCTCGGCAAGGGAGCCACAGAGGGCCTCTGCGGGTTGATCGAGCTGAGAATACGCCATCCGTCCCTCGATGTCCTTGGAACGGGCGGTCGCAGAGAGTGCGGCCGAGCCGATGCAATGGCTAATAATTGGACCGCACTGTCCGGCGAGTTCAACTCCTTAGAAGGATACCAAACTAGAGATAATTCGGCTCGCCGGTGAACCCGCGCGCGGGCGCCTCAGTCGCCGGTCTGCAAGCGCTCGACCAGCTCGCGCACCGAAGGCACGTAGCCATTTGTGTAGAACGGGTCCGAGGCGAACCGATAGGCGTTATGTCCGGCGAACATCAGCTGACACTCGACATCGTCCGAGTGCCTGATCGCCTGCAGCGTCTTTTGAATGCAATAGCTGCGCGGATCGGCCTTCCTGCCCGTCGAGCGCGCCTCGTTTTGCGCCCAATTGGAGAACTGGCACGCGCTGAGGCACCCCATGCAGGCGATCTGGTCGGTGCGGATGTCGAGGGCTCTTTCCGGCGTAACAAAGATCAGCGTCGCATCCGGCGTGCGCAGCGCTTCGGTGAATCCCTCGGCGACCCATCGCTCGGCCGACACTTTGTCCTGTGCCGTCAGATAGACGGTGCGGCCTCGTGGACCGACCCGGAACTCCGCAACGTGCTCACCCACCGGTTCGACGGTATAGGCCACCTGGTGTTCCGAGCGCTGTTGCAGTTCGTTCAGAAACCGGTTGCGCACAGCCGAAGAATAAAATCCGGTCGGACTGAAGTGATTGAGCGAGATGTCTCCTTCGCCCAAGGTCAGCAACTTGCGCTTCCACGCTCCGGAAATCGGGCTTTCCTGGGTCAGGAGCGGCCGCGTCCCGAATTGAAACGCAACCGGACCGAGTTCGGGATTGCCGATCCAATCGTTCCATTCGCGCAGATACCACACTCCGCCCGCCATAAAGATGGGCGTCTCGGCAAGCCCGAAATCGACCATCAGGCTGCGCAGCTCGGAAACGCGCGGGTAGGGGGGCTCGGGTCGCTGAGGGTCCTCGCTGTTGGTGATGCCGTTGTGGCCGCCGGCGAGCCAAGGGTCTTCATAAACGACCCCGCCGAGCCAGTCGCGGAATTTGTGGTAAGCCCGTTTCCACAATGCCCGGAAAGCCCGCCCAGAGGACACGATCGGGTAATAATGCACCCCGTAGCGCGCACAAATCTCGGCGATCCTGTAGGGCATGCCAGCGCCGCACGTGACGCCGTGGATGAGACCCTTGGCCCCTTCCAGCACGCCGTTGAGCACGCGTTCGGCCGCCGCCATTTCCCACAGCACGTTCATGTGGATGCGGCCCTCGCCGTTGGAGCGCTCATGGGCCACCCGCGCCTGTTGAATGCCGCCGGCGATGGCGTATGCAACGAGCTCCTCGTGCCGCTCGACCCGCGTCCGCCCGCGATAGATTTGCGGGATCGGCTCCCCGGTTTCGCTGTAGCTGTCGGCGTTCACCCCCGAGAATGTCCCGACGCCGCCGGCGGCGGCCCATGCTCCCGAGCTTTCGCCATTTGACACCGAGATGCCCTTGCCGCCTTCGACCAACGGCAGGACTTCCTGCCCCGATATCACCAGAGGATTGAGGGATTTCACCAGTCTCATCCCTACCGCGGAATAGCCGGCGAAGCTGAGTCGGCCGCGATTTCTCGATGAAAGCCGCCACCTGCGGCGGTGCCATGAAGGCGATCCGGGACATCGGAAAACACGGAATTCACCCCGAACTTGAATAATGTTTTCGCCCGTTCCGGATCGTTCACGGTAAACGCCAGTAACGGATAGCCCGCCCGGCGGATCTGCGATGCCACGACCGGGCGAAGCCGCTGCTGGTCCGCATGGATCGTCACGCAGCCCAATCTCGCAGCAATATGACCCCAGTTCTTTGGAATGCGACGGAACAGGATGCCGCGCGCGATGTGCGGCGCCCGATCCCGCGCAGCGGCGAGAGCGCCGTGCTGAAAGCTCGATATCAGCAGGTGCGCGGGATCAGCGGGCCACTTCCGAGCAAGCAGCTCAGCAACCAGCGCTCCCGTCGCCGCTTCCTTTCCGCGCGCAGCCTTCAGCTCGACATTTGCGCCGAGATCGAGTTCGGCGAGGAGCATCACAGCTTCTTCCAGCGTCGGCACGCGCTCCCCGGCAAAGGACGAGTGAAACCATCTGCCCGCGTCATGGCTTCGGACCGCCGCGAGCGACAGTGCGCCTACCCTGCCGCGCCCGTCGGTCGTGCGCTCCAGCCGGTTGTCGTGAAGCAGAACCGGTATGTTGTCGGCGGTGAGCCGGACATCGAATTCGACCCAACGGCAGCCCAACGCCTGCGCCTTGCGGAATCCGGCGATAGTATTTTCCGGCGCATATGCGGCAGCGCCGCGATGGCCGATGACCGGCGGCAAGGCAATTTCGGTCCTCCCGCTCTCCGGGAAGATTCCGGATGAGGCGGCCAGCAAGTGCCGCGCCGCGGATGCGGCATTTGCGGGAAGTTCGTGGCCGTCCCGCCCGGCATCGGATCTCGTCAGGTTGCAGCCTTCGCCTGCTGTTCCTGGCGCTCCGGCCGACGCGAGCCGAGATCCTCGCCGGTCTCCTGGTCGACTTGGCGCATGCTGAGCTTCACCTTCCCGCGATCGTCGAAGCCGAGCACCTTGACTTTGACATTGTCGCCCATCTTGACGACGTCGGCGACCTTGCCGACCCGCTGCGGGGCCAGCTCGCTGATGTGAACCAGCCCGTCGCGCGATCCGAGGAAATTCACGAAGGCGCCGAAATCGACGACCTTTACGACCTTGCCGTTGTAGATGACGCCCACTTCGGGTTCGGCCACGATGCCGCGAATCCAGTCGATCGCAGCCTGCGCCGCATCGCCGTCCACAGCGGCCACCTTGACGGTGCCGTCGTCGTCTATATCGATCTTGGCGCCGGTCGTCTCGGTGATCTCGCGGATGACCTTGCCGCCGGAACCGATCACCTCGCGGATTTTTTCCTTCGGAATGCTGAAGCTGGTGATCCGCGGCGCATTGTTGCTGACCGTGTCGCGGGCGCCGGCCAAAGCCTTTGCCATCTCGCCGAGGATGTGATTGCGGCCGTCCCGTGCCTGATCCAGCGCAATGCGCATGATCTCCTCGGTGATCGAGGTGATCTTGATGTCCATCTGCAGGGCGGTAACGCCCTGCTCGGTGCCGGCGACCTTGAAGTCCATGTCCCCGAGATGATCCTCGTCGCCGAGGATGTCGGAGAGCACGGCAAATCCTTCCGGCTCTTTTATCAGACCCATCGCAATTCCCGCGACCGACCGTGGCAGCGGCACCCCGGCGTCCATCAGCGCAAGCGAGGCGCCGCACACCGAGGCCATCGACGACGACCCGTTGGATTCGGTGATCTCCGAAACGACGCGGATCGTATACGGAAAACTGTCCTTACTGGGGAGCAGCGGATGGATCGCCCGCCAAGCCAGTTTGCCGTGCCCGACCTCCCGTCTTCCCGGCGAGCCCATTCGACCGGCTTCGCCGGTCGCATAGGGCGGGAAATTGTAGTGGAGCATAAAATTTTCGCGATACTCGCCCTCGAGGGCGTCGATCACCTGCTCGTCCTGGCCCGTCCCTAACGTCGCGACGACCAGCGCCTGCGTCTCGCCGCGGGTGAACAGCGCCGAGCCGTGGGCGCGGGGGAGAAGACCGACGTCACAGGATATCGGCCGGACGCTGCGCGTGTCTCGCCCGTCGATCCGGCGGCCGTCGCGCAAAATGGCGCCGCGCACGATGTCCTTCTCGATGTCCTTGAAGAGCTTGAGTGCGATCGCGTGTTGCGCATCATCGGGAAAGAGCTCGGCCAATCTGGTCTTGGCCTCATCAATCCTGTTGCCGCGGTCCTGCTTGCCTTGCGTAGCGTAGGCGGTCTCGATCAGCGGGCCGACCGCGTCCCGCAGCCGCGCGCCTATTTCCTCGACCTCCGGCGGCTTAGACGGCACGTTCCACGGCTCTCGGGCGCAGGTCTCGGCAAGGTCGATGATCGCCTGGATCACAGGTTGAAACTCGCGATGGCCAAACGTGACCGCGCCGAGCATTACGTCTTCCGGGAGTTCCTTGGCTTCCAATTCAACCATCAGGACGCCCTCGCCCGTGCCGGCGACGACAAGATCGAGTTCGGAGCGCGACAGCTCGCTTAATGTCGGGTTCAAGACATAGCTGCCGTCGATGTAACCCACCCGCGCGCCGGCGATTGGTCCCAGAAACGGGATCCCCGAGATTGTCAAGGCCACGGAGGCGCCAATCATCGATACGATGTCAGGGTCGTTTTCCAGATCATGGCTCAGAACCGTACACACGACCTGGGTCTCATTGACGAACCCCGAGGCAAAGAGCGGCCGCAACGGTCGATCGATCAGCCGCGAAACAAGAGTCTCTTTCTCGGAAGGCCGCCCTTCGCGCTTAAAGAAGCCGCCCGGGATCTTCCCGGCTGCGAATGTCTTCTCCTGGTAGTTGACGGTCAGTGGAAAGAAGTCCTGACCGGGTCGTGCGCTCTTTACCGCGACCGCGGTGCACAAGACGGTGGTCTCGCCGTAGGTGGCGAGCACCGCGCCGTCTGCCTGACGAGCGATTTGACCCGTCTCCAGCACAAGGCGGCGGCCGCCCCAATTCAGCTCCTTACGATAAACATGGAACATTCGGTATCATCCTTTTTGGAAATTTGGGCGACGGCGTTATCCGGCGCCCCGAGCGCCCGGGCCGTCAGCCGTAAGACCAGCGTCGCCACGGATAGGCGGGCTGTCGATAAACAAAAACGGGGCAATTCGTTCGCGCGCCGCAACGAGGCGGCAGGCATGTCATTCACGGGCGTGATCTCGGCATTCCTTTTCCGCTCAACGGCGCAAGCCGAGACGCCCGATCAAGCCCTCGTAACGTCCCACGCTCGAGCGCTTGAGATAATCCAGCAGCCGTCGCCGCTGGCCGACCATGACGAGCAGACCGCGCCGCGAATGGAAGTCCTTCTTGTGGGTCGACAGATGGCCGGTGAGATTGCGAATCCGCTCGCTCAGGATGGCAACCTGGACCTCGGGCGACCCGGTGTCGCCTTCCTTGGCGCCGTATTCGGTGATGAGCGCCTGTTTACGCTCGGCAGTGATCGACATCAGCTCCGTTCCCTCAGCGATTGATAACTCGTATCGGGCGCAGGCGGCCATCTTCGATCCGGGCCAGCGCAACCAGAGCCCGATCGTGCCAAGCGGCGACGACCGCTCTATCCTTGAGCCGGTCGAGACGAGCCAAAGCACCGGGTTCGCCCGGCGTAACCCTCTGCCCGCTACGCAGTCGAGCAGCCTCCGCTCCGTTCAAGATAACAGCCGGGATGTCGTCCAGCCCACTCTCGATCGGAAGCAGAAATCCGCAATCGGTTGCTATATGCCTATGCTCGGCGATCGAATCCAGTGCCATCGCTTGGCTTTCGGTGAAGCGGCCAACCGAAAGGCGGCGCAGTTCGGTAATGTGAGCCAATGTCCCGAGACTTGCGCCGAAATCGCGCGCCAGGGCACGGATGTAAGTTCCCTTGCCGACGAGCGCCTCACAATCGGCATGGTCCCGATCGGGGATCGCGATGAGCCGCAACTCGGCGATTTCCACCGGCCGTACGCGCGGCATGGCCGGTTCGCCGGTCCTGGCGAGCTGATAAGCGCGCCGGCCTTTGATTTTGATCGCCGAATAGGCCGGCGGCCGTTGCAGAATAGTGCCGGTAAAAGCGGGGAGGATAGCCTCGATCGCCGCGCGGCTCGGCCTCGCCGGGCTTTCGCCGGTGACCTCGCCCTCGCCGTCGTCGGTTGCCCGGGCGATGCCCCAGCGGATGCGAAAGCGGTAGCGCTTGCGTCCGGTCATTGCATAAGCGGTAGTTTTGGTCGCCTCGCCGATGGCGATCGGCAATACGCCCGTCGCGAGCGGGTCGAGAGTGCCCGCGTGTCCGACCTTTCCTCCGGTTCGGCGGCGGACCACCTCGACGACGCGGTTCGAGGTGAGACCGAGCGGCTTGTCGACAACGAGCCAGCCATCGGGACCGCCCTTACTCGTCATCGTCTTTGTTTTCGGCGGCCTGCGGCCTGAGGTCGCGAGCCACCTCGGGCCGCGTCAACAAGGCAGAGATCCGGTCGGCCCGATCGAACAAATCATCGAGCGCGAAGACGAGGTTCGGGGTGTTACGCAGCTGAACTTCCCGCGCGACGAGCCCTTTGAGGAAAGCGGCGCTGCGCTCGAGGCCCGCGACCACCTCGGTTGCATTCGATCCGGCGAGCGGCATGACGAACGCGGTCGCGTTGCGCAGATCAGGACTCATCCTGACTTCGGTGACGGTTATGCTTGCGTTCTCCAGCACCGGGTCACGGCATTCCCCGTCGCGCAGAATTCTCGCCAGCGCATGCCGCAGCTCTTCCCCGACCCGAAGCTGGCGCTGGTTGGTTTTTCCTTCGACCCCGGCGCCGAAAGGTGATTGCTGCTGACCACGCCGCTTCTTGGTCATTACAGTCTACTGTTCAGACCCATTCGGAAGGTTCGCTTAAGCAAGGGCGGAATAAACTCACAACCAAAATTCCGTCCACACCAACATGGCAGAATGGGTCCCGGCCTTCGCCGGGAGACGAGGATGGGCGCATTGTATTGGGTCATCTTTATGCATCTAACCATTACTGCGTCACCCGTTACAGAGCACGCGCCACTTCCTCTATTTCAAAACACTCGATGACGTCGCCCACCTGGAGGTCGTGATAGTTCTCGAAAGCCATACCGCATTCGTAACCTTGATTAACCTCGCGGACTTCCTCTTTGAAGCGCTTCAGGGTTTTCAGCGAGCCTTCGTGAATGACGACGTTATCGCGCAACAGCCGGACTTTGGCGCCGCGCCGGACGCTGCCCTCGGTAACCATGCAGCCGGCAACTTTTCCGACCCTGGTGATGTTGAACACCTCGCGGACCGAAGCATTGCCGAGCAGCCGTTCGCGCAATGTCGGGGCGAGCAATCCAGACAGCGCCTTGCGCATGTCGTCGATCAGATCGTAGATGATCGAGTAATACCGGATCTCGACACCGTCGCGCCGCGCCAGCTCACGGGCCTGCGGATTGGCGCGGACATTGAACCCGATGATCACCGCATTCGAAGCTTTGGCGAGGATCACGTCGCTTTCGTTGATGCCGCCGACGGCCGAGTGCAGCACGCGCATCGATACTTCGCTCGTCGAGATTTTTTCGAGCGAGCCGACGATCGCCTCGAGAGAACCCTGGACATCCGATTTGACCACGACCGGCAGTTCCTTTGCCACACCGGCCGCGATTTGCGAGAACATCTGCTCGAGGGTTCCGCGTGCACCTGTTGCAGCACCCGCGTCGCGCCGGCGGCGTTGACGGAAGTCGGCGATATCGCGCGCCCGGCTCTCGTTCTCTGCAACGACGAAATCGTCGCCCGCGAGCGGTGTCCCATTGAGCCCCAGCACCTCGACCGGGGTCGAGGGACCCGCCTCGAGGATGTTTTGCCCGCGATCATCGAGCAATGCGCGCACCCGCCCCCATTCGCTGCCGGCAACAAAGATGTCGCCGACCCGCAATGTGCCGCGCTGTATGAGCACGGTCGCGACCGCGCCGCGCCCGCGTTCGAGCTTGGCCTCGAGCACGACACCCTCGGCTGAGCGGTTCGGGTTGGCCCTGAGGTCGAGCAGCTCCGACTGCAGCAGAATAGCCTCCTCGAGCCTGTCGAGGTTGGTCTTTTTGATCGCCGAGACCTCGACGTCGAGCACCTCGCCGCCGAGCTCCTCGACGACCAGCTCGTGCTGCAGCAGTTCCTGCCGGACGCGTTCGGGCCGCGCATCGGGCTTGTCCATCTTGTTGACGGCGACGATGATCGGCACCTGGGCCGCCTTGGCATGGCGGATCGCTTCGACGGTCTGCTCCATGATGCCGTCATCGGCGGCTACGACGAGCACCACGATATCAGTCACATTGGCGCCGCGCGCGCGCATCGCAGTGAATGCCTGATGGCCGGGCGTATCGATAAAGGTGATCTGCCTGCCGCTCCGCAGGCTGACCCGGTAGGCGCCGATATGCTGCGTGATGCCGCCGGCTTCGCCGCCCGCGACATCGGTCTCGCGCAACGCGTCGAGCAGCGAGGTCTTGCCGTGATCGACATGACCCATCACGGTAACCACTGGCGCGCGCGGCTCGAGCGCCTCGGGCTCGTCCTCCTCGCCGCGTAGGCCGATCTCGACATCGGCCTCCGACACGCGCCGCAGACGGTGTCCGAACTCGGTAACGATCAGCTCGGCGGTGTCGGCATCGATGACCTGGTTGATTGTCGCCATCACGCCCATGCGCATCAGCGCTTTGATCACATCGGCGGCGCGTTCGGCCATGCGGTTCGCCAATTCCTGGACGGTGATCGTCTCCGGGATGACGACTTCGCGGACCACCTTGATCTGTTCCTGTTCGCCGTGATGCAGCCGCAGGCGCTCGCGTTCCCTCGCCCGGCGCACCGAGGCGAGACTGCGCATGCGCTCTCCTTCGTCGCCGGCGAGCGCGCGCGTGACCGTCAATTTTCCGGTCCGGCGGCGCGCGTCTTCGCGGCGGACCGGCGCGGCGGGTTTCTTGACCTCCGGACGCGCGCCGCGGCGCAGCGCCGTTGCCGGCTCTTCTTCCTCCTCGACCGGAACGGCGACCTTGCCCGCGGCGGCCAACGCCGCCACCTTGGCGGCTGCCGCCTTACCGGCGCGCTCGGCCACCTCGCGCCTCGAATTCTTCCTCCTTGCGCCGTTGCGCCTCCTCTTCGGATCGCTTGCGAGCCTCCTGCTCGCTTCGGCGGCGCGCTTCTTCCTCTTCCGCCTTTCTGCGCGCTTCTTCCTCGGCCCGCTGGCGCGCCTCGTGAACGGCGCGTTCTTCCTCCTGTCGGCGCCGATCCGCTTCGGCGAGAGCGGCGAGCCGGCGCGCTTCCTCGTCGGCTTTGCGCGCATCCTGCACGGCCCGGGTGCGTCCTGCGCGTTCCTCCGCGGTCAGCGAGCGGGCAATCACAACCGGGCGCCGCGCCGCCGGCTCGGTCGCTGCCGGCCGTGGCGCCGATTGGTCGCGCGCAACCGCCGGGGCCGCCTCGGCCCGACCGGTCTCGGGCAGCCCCGGGCTGATCACGCGCTTCTTGCGCACCTCGACGGTGACGGTCTTCGAGCGTCCATGCGAGAAACTCTGGCGCACCTGCGCCGTCTCGGCTGGTTTGCGAAGCTCCAGCCGGCCGCTGCTACGCCCGAGCGTCAGCGGCCGCTTCTGCTCCTGTTCCGTCGTGTTCTGCTCTTGCTCGTTCGCGTCGCTCATCTCGTTCCAATACCGTCATCGTGCTGCGCCCGCCGCGATACGGCGGGTTCCGCCCCTCGATCGACCAGCGCTCCCGGGCGAAAGCCAGCGATCTTTTCCGCATCGGCAAGCAACCGGCGGCTCAGCCGGCCACCACCCAGCGCCACGTGTACCACATGATCGCGCCCAAACATCCCGCCCATCTCTGCCGAAGTGAGCACGGCCGCAAGCGGCAGGTCGCGCCCGAGCGCGCGAATTTTGTTCCGTCCGCCCTCGGCTCCGTCGAGCGCCGAGAGCAGCAGGCCAACCTTTCCGGCGCGGACGGCCTTGCTGACCTTCTCGAAACCGGCAACGGCGAGACCGGCGCGGCGGGCGAGCCCGATCGCATCGCAGCAGCGTTGCGCAAGCAGGGATTCGACGCGATCTGCGAGCCCTGTCGGCAGCACAACAGGCCGGCGCGCCGCGCGTGCAAACCGCCGCTTTGCCACCGCCCGCTCAAGTGTCTCGCGGCGCGGCGTCAGCCACAAACCTCTGCCTGGCAGGTTGGCGGCCACATCAGGCACGATCTCTCCGCCCGGCCCTACGACAAAGCGCAGCAACCGCGCACGGTCGGCAATTTCACCGGTTGCGATGCAGCGGCGGTGTGGGCCGGTCTTCGCGCACCCCTCATCGCCCCGAACGGCATCGTCCCGAACGGCATCGTCCCGAACGGCATCGTCCCGAACGCATCGTCCGAACGCATCGTCCGCCTCCCCTCCACGGCATCGTCCCGAACGGCATCGTCCCGAACGGCATCGGCGTTTTCTATATTGCCCGTCGCGCCTACTCCTGCGCGCCCGCGTTGGCTGGCGTTGCTTCATCCGCGAACCAGTGAGCCCTGGCACGCATGATCAGCTCGTTGGCGACCTCGAGATCGAGCTTGGCGCCGCCCTTGTCGGATTTATCGAGGAGCTCGACAAGCTCATCGCCGGCGAGGTCGGCGAAATCATCGAGGGTTTTTATCCCGCTCTCACCGAGAGCGACGAGCATGCCCGGGGTCAACTGCTCGAATTCGACGAGCTCGTCGCTGACGCCGAGCTCCTGGCGCCGCTCTTCATACTCGCGGTCGCGCCGTTCGAGGGATACGCGGGCGCGCTCCTGCAGCTCCGCGGCCACATCGGCGTCGAACCCTTCGATGTCTGCCAGGTCCTCCAGCGCCACGTAGGCCACTTCTTCGAGTGAGGTAAATCCTTCGGTAACCAGCAGATGGGCGATCACGTCATCGATGTCGAGGGCGTCGATGAACATCTGGCTGCGGCTGCGGAACTCTTCCGTCCGCCGTTCCGACTCCTCGGCCTCGGTGAGAATGTCGATGTCCCATCCGGTAAGCTGCGAGGCGAGTCGCACGTTTTGTCCGCGCCGCCCGATCGCCAGGCTGAGCTGATCGTCGGGGACGACGACTTCGACGCGGCGCTGCTCCTCGTCCATCACCACTTTGGCGACCTCGGCCGGGGCGAGCGCATTGACCACAAAAGTCGCCGGATCGGACGACCATGGGATGATGTCGATCTTCTCGCCCTGCAACTCGCCGACGACCGCCTGGACCCGGCTGCCGCGCATCCCGACGCAGGCGCCGACCGGATCGATGCTGCTGTCGCGCGAAATGACCGCGATCTTGGCGCGGCTGCCGGGGTCGCGCGCCACCGCCTTGATCTCGATGATCCCGTCATAGATCTCCGGGACTTCCTGGGCAAACAGCTTTGCCATGAATTGCGGGTGGGTGCGCGACAGAAAAATCTGCGGGCCGCGCGGCTCTTGGCGGACATCGTAAACAAAGGAGCGCACCCGCTCGCCCTGGCGAAAGCTCTCGCGCGGCAGCAGTTCGTCGCGGCGCAGCATCGCCTCGGCCCGCCCGAGATCGACGACGACGTTGCCGAATTCGACCCGCTTGACGAGGCCGTTGACGATCTCGGCGACCCGGTCCTTGAATTCGAGGAATTGCCGCTGGCGCTCCGCGTCGCGGACCTTTTGCACGATTACCTGTTTTGCCGTCTGCGCGGCTATGCGGCCAAAATCGATCGGCGGCAGCGGATCGGTAATGAAATCGCCGATCTCGGCCTCGGGGTTCAACCGCTGCGCATCCGCGAGCGGGATTTGCGTCGCCTCGTTTTCGATGACATCGGCCACCTCGCGAAACCGCAGCAGCCGGATCTCGCCGCTGTTGCGGTCGATTTCGGCGCGGATATCGTAATCCTGGCCATATTTGGAGCGGCCCGCCTTCTGGATTGCCTGCTCCATCGCCTCCAAGACCTCGTCGCGGTCGATTCCCTTGTCGCGCGCGACGGTATCGGCGACCTGCAGCAGTTCCGGGCGGGCGTAGGTGAGGGTGCTTTCCATCGTGTTCTCGAATTCCGTGCTTCAGTGGGTTTCGGACCGCGGCGCGGCGCGCCCCGCCGCAGCAATCAGGTCATCGGTGAGTACGAGTTTTGCTCGCGCGACCTCGGCGAGCGGCAATCTCACCTCGCCGGTCTCGGTCGCCAGACGCACGTTGTCGGCCGCTGTACCGAGTAGCCGGCCGCGAAAACGCTTGCGTCCCTCGATCGGCCGGGCGAGCTCGATCCGCGCTTCGAACCCGCTGAACCGATCGTAATCCTCGGCGCGAACCAGCGGACGATCGATGCCCGGCGAGCTGATCTCGAGCATGTAGGCGCCGGCGATCGGGTCGGCGACGTCGAGAATGGCGGAGACCGAGTGGCTGATCTGTGTGCAGTCTTCGACGGTCATCGGCTCGTCGTCGCGCCGCTCGGCCATGACCTGAAGCGTCGGCCGGCGGCCGCTGGTGATGACCACCCGGACGAGACGATAGCCCATCGCGTCGAGCGAAGGCTCGATTGCCTGCGCAATGCGGTTGGTGTCCACCAAGAACCCCGACCCCTCCTGACCTGCAAGACCACCGGAAGAATAACAGCCGGGCGCTACTCCCCCAAGGTTTGCGGCCCCGGCCAAAACAAAAAAGTGGGCCATCGGCCCACCCGCGATGCGGTCCGCAAGGCGGACCCTATGGACCCTCAGGATATAGGGAAGCGGTTTTGCCCTGCAAGAGTTTTGCAAAGATCCGTGCGAACTCGTTCTAACCTCGTTCTTTGAGGTCGGTACCCCCGGACCGCGAGACAGCAGATTTTCTATCCAGAAGATCTCTGATCGGATGCGTTTTATGGATACCGCCGCTGTTCGCTCTTTTCGGAGCAATTATCTGCCAATGGCATCCCGTTTTCGGCAGAAATCCTGGGTCGCCGCCGGCTCGGGCGATGATGAGCATGGCAATAAAGCGACTATGTGGACCGTTTGATGATTTTGATGACTGACACGACCGCGCTGGACCTTGTGCGCTGAAGAGCGATCAGCCTCGTGGTAGCGAAATTGCTGGACCAGCCAGCAATTGCCTGTTGGAGCCTTCCCCTTCCGGACGCGCCAAATTACCGGGGACCGAGCTCGCCTTCGCCGACCATTCGCTCGTGCCCGTCCACCTCGTGTTTAATTCGGTAATGCGGGGCATTTCGCTCGCCGAGCAAGAGACGAACTATCTTGAAGCGGCCTTTAGCCGTGTGCTCGACGCCCCGCTGTGGAAAGAATTCCACTGCCTGGCCGACGCGGTATTTGTGCTCTGACATGCTGGTCCCTCCGATGTGGAGCACCACGCGCTCGCAACGCGCCGCTCCAGATAGGCTAACGAGGTTGCGAGTTCGCCGCGGGAACGGGAGGATGGCCGACGCTAACGGGCGGCCTGAGCATTCCGTATGCCACGACACCCATGAACAATAGGACGGGAATTACGATCGGCGGAACGAGATATTTCATGGTGCTCCGGTCTAAAGAGAACTGCGTTGGCAGCAGGTAACGCTGGAGCCTGGCCGGCACCCGATCACAACAAGCTGGAGAGGAGCACGGCGCCGAGGGCAATGCCGGCAAGGACAATCATCGCCCCCCAATATTTCTCCTGCCCCGCACCCACCCGCTCCCGATTTTGCAAAGGCGCCGTCTTTTGTGCTGGCAAAAGTTCTACCAACCGTTGGCTGATGGCCAAATCGTCCGATGAGGGCGTTCGACGGATGGGGACCCGGGCGATCAGCGTCGCCAGCGCCTCGGCTGCTCTGGCCTTGGGAAGGGGAGTGAGCCGGGCGGCCTGTTCCCAAGGATCCAGACCGAGGCGCGTCAACGCTGAGACAACGCTGAGCGTTACTCCGTTTTGCTCTTCGCCAACCGGGGCGAAGAGAAAATCGTTCAGATTAGAATGGAGTAGCGAAAATCGAGCGGATAACGCCATGACAGCCCCGATCTCAGTCGGCAATGCGGCCCTGAGAGAACTCGTCTGCTATCCGATAGGCCAACTAGGACCGCGTCTGGCAGGCTACACCTGTTCCGTGGCGCAGAATTTTGCGCGGCAGACCAAATCTGTATCCGCAATATTGTGTCTTTTTTCATGTGAGCAAGAGTTTATTGAATATTTTTTGTGATCCTGCCGTTTCTTGGCCGGTTTTATTTTCAAATTTTTTCCCGACCGGACGGGGTAGTAAAAAATTCCACGGTCAAATCTCGACCTCGGTGCCGAGCTCGATGACGCGGTCGGGCGGGATGCGGAAAAACTCGGGCGATCGCGTCGCGATGCGTGTGAGGGCGGAATAGAGGCGCTCGCGCCACCGGGCCATCCCGGGCCGCGGGCTCGATTTGACGTTGGCGCGCCCGACAAAGAACGAAATCTCACTCGGCTCGAGCTCCAGCCCCGGGATTTTCGCCCGCTGCAATTCGCGCGGGACGTTTGGCGTCTGGGCAAAGCCGAAATGCGCTTCGATCTGCCAAAAGCCGCGGCCGAGCTCGCGTGCCTTGATCCGGTCTACGCCGGCCACTCGCGGTATATTCTCGGTGACGACGCGGACCAGCAACACCGTCCGATGCAATACTTTATTGTGCTTGAGGTTGTGTAGCAGTGTTACGGGCACGTCTGCCGTCTGGGTGGTCAGAAAGACTGCGGTCCCCGAAACTCGAGCTTCCGGCGCCTCGTCGCAGATGGCGAGAAAAGAGTCCAGCGGCACCGCCTCGCTCGCCAACTGCATCCGCACCAGCCGCCTTCCCGTTCGCCAGGTGGTCAGGATCGTAAATACCGCGATTCCGATCACCAGCGGAAACCAGCCGCCGCTCGGGATCTTCAGGGTATTGGCCCCGAATAGCGCAAGATCGACGGTCATGATCGGCACCAGCACGACGGCGATTGTCGCCCATTGCCAACGCCAGACCCCGCGCATGACGGAGGCGGCGAGCACCGTCGTGATGGTCATCGTCCCGGTGACTGCAAAACCATAGGCCGAAGCGAGCGCGCTCGAGCTCTGGAACCCAAGAACCAGAGCAACAACCGCAATCAGCAGCAGCCAATTAGTCTGCGCGATATAGATCTGACCATGCGCGCGGGTCGAGGTCTGAAAGATATCGAGGGGAGGCATCAGGCCGAGTTGAATCGCCTGCCGCGACAATGAGAACGCGCCGGAGATCACGGCCTGCGATGCGATGACCGTCGCCGCGGTCGACAACAGCACCAGCGGGAACATGCCCCAAGCCGGCGCCAGGCGAAAGAACGGATTGTCGATCGCCGTTTTGTCACCCAGGATCAGCGCGCCTTGTCCGAAATAATTGAGGACGAGAGACGGCAGCACTACGGCGAACCAGGCCAGCCTGATCGGAAAACGGCCGAAATGGCCCATATCCGCGTAGAGCGCCTCGCCGCCGGTAATGGCGAGTGCGACGGCTCCGAGCACAACAAACCCGGCGCCGGGCGCGGCGATGAAAATGTGAGCTGCGTGCGAGGGGCTCAGGGCTTCAAGTACGCGCGGCGCTTCGGCGATTCGCATCACCCCGATTATCGCGATGACGGCGAACCACAAGACCATAACCGGGCCGAAGATGCGGCCGACCCGGCCGGTGCCGCCTTTCTGGAACAGAAAAAGTGCGAGCAGCACAACGATGGTCACCGGCAGCACGAAACGGTTCAACGCCGGCGTCGCAACGCCAATGCCTTCGACCGCGCTGAGCACGGAAATTGCCGGCGTGATCATGCTGTCGCCGTAGAATAGCGCGGCGCCGCCGAGGGCCAGCAGCACCAAGAGATTGCGTGAGCGCTCGTCTCGCGCCCGCTCCAAGGCGAGGGCCAGCAAAGCAAGAATGCCGCCCTCGCCTTCATTATCGGCACGCATGATCAAGAGGACATACTTGATCGTGACGACGATGATCAGCGCCCAGAAAATCAGCGACAGAACGCCAAGCACGTGTTCCGCATCGAGCGGAAGCCCGTGCTCGGGGTTGAAGCACTCGCGAAAGGTGTAGACCGGGCTTGTCCCGATATCGCCGAACACGACGCCGAGCGCGGCGAGGCTCAGCGCGGCAAGCCCGGTGGGTCGATCGGGCGCGGCGTCCCCGAGCTCCTCTTCCGCGGTCAACGCCGCGTGCCCTGCCGGAATGACTTCGCTCGAAGTCGCGGTGTTGGCGGCGCGATTTGCCATGCGTGTCTCCTGCCTGCCAGCCGCTCGGCGGCCCGCCGGCATCTTAAGAGGAGGCGCTGCGACCCCTTAAGGGCGGAGACGGGCTTTGGTGGCGACTTTGAGTTGGGCAACGGCTCTCGTTTCCGGCCTTGCCGGAGTAGTCAACGCGTTTATAGTCACCGCCGGTTCCTTGCGGGGCATCTCCAGCCAAATGACCCAGGCCAGCATCGATATCGTCGGCATCGGCAATGCCATTGTCGATGTGATCGCCCATAGCGAGGAGGAGTTTCTCGCTCGGGAAGGGCTGGTCAAAGGGACCATGACCCTGATCGACGCCGACCGGGCGGAAGTGCTCTACCGGATGATGGGTCCGGCGATCGAGGCGTCAGGCGGATCGGCCGGCAACACGATGGCGGGGATCGCCTCGCTCGGCGGGACCGGCGCCTATATCGGCAAGGTGCGCGATGACTTTCTCGGACAGGTGTACCGGCACGACATCACTGGGGCTGGAGTGCGCTTCGAGACCCCGGCCGCGACGAGCGGGCCGGGCACCGCGCGCTGCCTGATCCTCGTGACCCCCGACGGGCAGCGCACGATGAATACCTATCTCGGCGCGTGCGTCGAGCTCGGCCCCGCCGACATCGACCCCGACGTGATCGCTGCGGCGCAGGTCACCTATCTCGAAGGCTATTTGTTCGACCCGCCGCTCGCGCAGGACGCCTTCCGCAAAGCCGCCGCGATCGCCCACTCGGCGGGGCGCCAGGTGGCGCTCAGCCTGTCCGACCCGTTCTGCGTCGAGCGGCATCGCGCCGCCTTCCGCGACCTCGTCGACGGGCATGTCGACATTCTCTTCGCCAACGAGGCTGAAATCTGCTCGCTTTACGAGACGGATGATTTCGGCGCGGCTGCGACCGCGGTGCGCGGGTATGTCGCGATCGCCGCCCTGACCCGCAGTGCGGCGGGCAGCTTGGTTCTGGCGGACGGAGCCGAGCATCCGATCGCCGCGGCGCCGGTTGCGCGCGTCGTCGATACCACCGGGGCGGGCGACCTCTATGCCAGCGGCTTTCTCTATGGCTTCACCCGCGCCCTGCCGCTTCCCATTTGCGGCGAGATCGGCAGCTTGTGCGCTGCCGAAATCATCAGTCATTTCGGTGCGCGCCCCGAGGTCGACCTGTCACAACTCCTGGCCGACGCCGGCCGCGCGTGACGATCCCGCACCCCGCTGCGTGCAGGTGAGGTTTTGCGTGTGGGGCGTGCCCGGGGCGGTCCTTGCAACGCCGATGCTCGCGATTGCCAAGATCGTCTGCGACCGCATACGCCCGCTGATGGCGTTCGGTCATTTTATCCTTCGCCCGACGTTATTTAGTGCAGGTTTTCACTTCGAGCAGGTTTTCGGGCCGTTTAACTTCGAGCAGGTTTTCGGGCCGTTTAATTGTATGCCGCGAAACCTCAAGCTAGTGCTTAGAAAAATTCAGATGATTCAGCGGAGGCCCTCCTCGCTTTCCCGGCGAAAGCCGGGATCTACCTCTGCCGGGGCACCGGGTTCGCCGGTGAAGCGGGATTGAGCGGTGTGCTTCATTGCCGGGTGAATCGTGTGAGGGATTCTGAACACTAGGATTGGCGAGTGTATTCGGGGGCCCGCCAGTTGTCCTTCAATGACTACAGCGGTGGCATAACGAAGAACGGCGCCGAAGTCTGCGAAACTGGGATTAGAAGCCGCCGACGTACCCCCCGCCCCGGAGCAGCCACACGATCAGGACGACGATAACGATCACTCCGAGTATCCCGCCGATGCCGTATCCCCCACCGCGGCTGTAATAGCCCCCGCGGTAGTATCCGAAGCCTCCGCCAAAAAGGAGGATCAGGAGGATAATCATGAGGATCAATTCCACGATGAGGCTTCCTTCTAAGCAACGCCGGTCTTTGAAGCGTGGATCAGCTTGCCGCCTTCAATGCCTCGCCGCGCAAGAACAGCACCCTGCCTTGTTTACCTTGAATCTCCACCGTTGCAAGCTTTAGATATGGGCTGCATCGGCGTGAGCGCGCGAAACCCTCCTTTCGGTCCGGCCGCCCCCGCCTCGCCGCGCACATCCGGCCGCTCTAACACGAGACCACGGCATAACCATGATCGAGGAGCCGATGCGATGGCGACGATGGCCGAGCATTCCGTCGCGGCGGCGGTCGCACGCGCCGTCGGAGCCACCGGGGCGGGCGACCTCACGCCAGCGGCTTTCTCTATGGCTTGACCCGCGCCCTGTCGCTTCCCATCTGCGGCAAAATCGGCAGTTTGTGCGCTGCCGAAATCATTAGTCATTTCGGTGCGCGCCCCGAGGTCGACCTGCCACAACTCCTGGCCGATACCGGCCGCGCCTGACGAACCCGCGCCCGCGTTGCGTGCGGGTGAGGTTTTAAATTAAATGGACATCCGCAACATCGCGATCATCGCTCATGTCGACCATGGCAAGACGACCTTGGTCGATGCGATGCTGCGCCAGAGCGGCGCGTTCCGCGCTAATCAGCAAGTCGCGGAGCGGGCGCTCGATTTCGAACGAGCTCGAGCGCGAGCGCGGCATCACGATCCTCGCCAAATGCACCTCGGTCGTCTGGCGGGACGTTCGGATCAACATTGTCGACACGCCCGGCCATGCCGATTTTGGCGGCGAGGTCGAACGCATCCTCAGCATGGTCGACGGGGTTCTCGTATTGGTGGACGCCGCCGACGGTCCGATGCCGCAGACCAAATTTGTCGTCGGCAAGGCATTGAGCCAGGGTTTGCGGCCGATCGTCGTCGTCAACAAGGTCGATCGCGCCGACGCTCGCGCTCAGGCAGTACACAACGAGATCTTCGACCTGTTTGCGGCGCTCGACGCGACCGAAGCGCAGCTCGATTTCCCGACCGTGTTTGCGTCTGGCCGCCAAGGCTGGGCGACCGCCGCTCTCGATATGCCGCGCACGGATTTGTCGCCGCTTTTCGAATTGATCCTGGCGCATGTCCCGCCGCCGCGTGCCGATCCCGACGCACCGTTTTCGATGCTGGCGACGACGCTCGATTACGACCCCTATCTCGGCCGCGTGCTGACCGGCCTCATTCATTCCGGCGTGGCGCGCCTCAACATGCCGGTCAAATCCTTAGGCCGCGACGGCCGGGTGATCGAGCAGGCGCGGCTGACCAAATTGCAGGCGTATCGCGGGCTCGAGAGGCGGCCTATCGAGGAAGCCTGGGCGGGCGACATCATCGCGGTTGCCGGGCTCGCTCAGACGACGGTTGCCGACACGATCTGCGCCCCCGAGGTCACGACGCCGCTCGCCGCCGACCCGATCGACCCGCCGACCCTGGCGATCACCTTTTCTGTCAATGACAGCCCGCTCGCCGGCCGCGAGGGGACCAAGGTGACGTCGCGCATGATCGGCGAGCGCCTGTTCCGCGAAGCGGAGGGCAATGTCGCGATACGGGTCAGCGAGAGCACGGAAAAGGATGCCTTCGAGGTCGCCGGCCGCGGCGAGCTGCAGCTGGGGGTGCTGATCGAGACGATGCGGCGCGAAGGGTTCGAACTGTCGATCTCGCGGCCGCGCGTATTGTTCACGACCGATCCGGTAACCTCTCGGCGGCTCGAGCCGATAGAAGAGGTGGTCGTCGACGTCGACGAGGAATTCGCCGGCGTCGTAGTCGAGAAGATGAGCCGCCGCAAGGCGGAAATGCAGGAGATGCGGCCCTCGGGCGGCGGCAAGCTTCGCCTCACTTTTTTTGGCCCGACGCGGGGTCTGATCGGCTACCAGGGCGAGTTTCTCGCCGATACCCGCGGCACCGGAGTGATGAGCCGGCTGTTCCACGGTTATGCCCCCTTCAAGGGGCCGATCGAGGGACGCCGCAACGGTGTCCTGGTATCAAACGCGAACGGTGCCGCAATCGCTTACGCGCTGTGGAACCTCGAGGAGCGCGGGCCGATCTTCGTCGACCCTGGAACCCAGGTCTATCAAGGAATGATCATCGGCGCGCACAGCCGCGGCAACGACCTCGACGTCAATCCGCTCAAAGGCAAGCAGCTGACCAACATCCGCACCACCGCCAAGGATGAGGCGGTACGGCTGACCCCGCCGCAGGTGATGACCCTGGAACAGGCGATCGCTTATCTCGCCGATGACGAGCTCGTCGAGGTCACCCCGCAATCGATCCGATTGCGCAAGCGGTTGCTCGACCCCAACGACCGCAAGCGGGCGAGCCGCGCGGCCGCGGCCGCGGAGTAGGCAAGTTTTGACTTTGCGCCGCCCGCCATTATAGTTGGCCCAACCGAAACCGGATCTAACCGTTTATGAGCAGCAAGCGTCAGGAACCGAAATACAAGATCAACCGACGTCTCCAGGTGAATTTGTGGGGACGGCCGAAAAGCCCGCTCAACCGGCGTGAGTACGGTCCGGGGCAGCATGGGCAGCGGCGCAAGAAGCCCTCGGATTTCGGCACGCAGCTGGCCGCCAAACAGAAGCTGAAGGGCTATTACGCCAATCTCGGCGAGCGCCAGTTCCGCCGGCTTTACGCCGAGGCGGTGCGGCGGCGCGGCGACACCGGCGACAATCTGATCGAGCTGCTCGAGCGCCGGCTCGACGCGGTGGTTTACCGCATGAAGTTCGTGCCGACGCCGTTTGCCGCGCGTCAGCTCGTCAACCACAGGCACGTGCTCGTCAACGGCCGGCGCATCAACATTCCGTCCTACACGGTGCGCGACGGCGACACGGTCGAGCTGACGGCAAAGGCGAAACAGATGGCGCTCGTGCTCGAGGCCTCCGGGTCCGGCGAGCGCGATGTTCCCGACTATCTCGAGATCGACCACGACCGCATGCGGGGCCGGTTTATCCGCGCACCCAAGCCCACCGATGTGCCCTACCCGGTCTCGATGGAGCCCAACCTCGTCATCGAATATTATTCGCGCTGACCCTTTAGCCGATACTTTTTACTTACAGCCGCGCCCGCAGCGGCTTTTTCCGTTGCGCGATCGCCTTACTGCTCCACACTGATGGCGGCGCGCCCGCTTTCGGCGGGGACCATCTCGACAGGCGATTGCGATGCTGATTGTGCACCTCTCGATCGTCCTCTTGCTGATCATCGTGAACAGCGTCTTTGCGATGGCCGAGATCGCGCTGGTCTCGGCGCGGAAGGCGCGACTGGTGCCGCTCGCCGAGGCTGGCAATCGTGGCGCCCAGGCGGCGCTCGAACTGAAAGCGGATCCCTCGCGCCTGCTCGCGACCGTGCAGATCGGCGTCACGTTGATCGCCGTCCTCTCCGGCACGTTCGGGGAAGCCACTTTGGGCGACCAACTCGAGCGGCAGCTCGGGTCTTATCCTGGGTTTACTGTGCGATATGCGCATGTGATCAGCATGGCGGTTGTCGTGATCGGCATCTCGTATTTCTCGCTGATTCTCGGCGAGCTCGTCCCAAAGCGCATCGCGCTGCTTCACCCCGAGCGGATTGCCGCGACGCTCGGCCGCCTCATGCAGGCGTTTGCCCGGGCGGGAGCACCGATCGAATGGTTTTTGAGCACGTCCACCGATTTCGTGCTTCGACTGCTGCCGGTCCGCCGCCAAGGAGCCGCCCCCGTCACCGACGAGGAGATCACCTTCATGTTGCGCGAGGGGGTTGCAACTGGGCACATCCCGCTCGCCGAGACCGCGATCGTCGAAATGGCGTTGCGGCTCGGAGAGCGGCGGGCGAGCGCCGTCATGACGCCGCGGACGCGGATCGAATGGCTCGACCTCGACGATCCGGGGGAGGACACCCAGCGCAAGATCCGTGAGAGCAACTACTCACGGTTTCCGGTCGTGCAGGGAGGCTCGCAGCAGGTCATCGGGATCGTCCAGGCCAAGGACCTGCTCGATGCGTGCCTGGCCCGGCAGCCGCTCGATTTGCGGGCCGCGACCCGGCCGCCGCTCTATCTGCCCAACACGGTCACGGTGCTCCGTGTGCTCGAAGTGTTCAAGACCTCCGGCGAGCCAATGGCGCTGATCGTCGACGAGTACGGCGATCTCGAAGGACTGGTCACGCCGAGCGACATCCTCGAGACGCTGGTCGGCGACATCCCGGACTCGCCCGCGGCCGACCAGCGCATCGTGCGGCGCGACGACGAGACCTGGCTGATCGACGGCATGGTCGGCCTCGACGAGTTGAAGCAGGTGCTGGGGATTTCCCGCCTGCCCGGCGAGGACCCGGACTTCCACACCCTCGGCGGCTACTTGATGGCCCGCCTCAATCGCGTCCCGATGGAAGCCGACCGCATCTCCGCCGGCGACTGGCGCTTTGAAGTCGTCAAAATGGACGGCCGCCGGGTCGACCGGGTACTGGTGACGCCGGTCAAGGGCAGAAGCCGGCGTTGAAGGGCCGGCCAAGCGGGGCCGCAGATACGCTATTTCACTGACGAGAAGCTTGTCGGCTGCAGGATGTGATTTTCCACGCGGGCGACGATCGCGCCGTTCTTCTCGGTCTCGGCGCGCTTGGTGTTCCATTCGGGATCGGCTTGGAAGGCGGCCCATTTCTTTTCGCTGTCGGCCAGCGACTCCCATTTGAGGAAGTAGTAGAGAGCCTGGTTCGAATCGCCGATCGCGACGGTCCAGAAGCCGGCCTGCTCTATGCCGTGCCGCTTCCAGATATTCAATGTGATCGTGTCGAAGCGCTTCAGCAGGTCCGGCAGGCGGCCGGGCACGCAATGGTAGATGCGCAATTCATAGAGCATATCGCCTCTCCCTCACTTCACCGACGAGAAGGTCGTCGGCTGCAGGATCATGTTAGTGATCGACGCCACGATTGGGCCGTTCTTCTCGGTCTCGGCCCGCGCGCTGATCCATTCCGGATCGGCTCCAAACGCCCCGAATTTCTGTGTGCGCTCTTCAAGCGTCTCCCATTTGAGCATGTAATACAGGTCCTGGTTCGACGACCCGATCCCGACGGTCCAGAACCCGGCCTGCTGGATGCGGTGCTTTTCCCACAGCTTCAATGTGATCGTGTCGAACCGCTTCAAGAGGTCAGGCAGACGGCCGGGCACGCAATGATAGATCCGCAGCTCGTAAAGCATCTTGTCTCCTCTCCTTCGGTGGTGGTCGGAAAGCTTCAGTGGAGCCGCGCTTCGACCCAGGCCGCAGCGTCGAGCAATGCTTCGTCGCCGAAGCGCGGGCCGACGAGCTGGATACCGAGCGGCAGGCCCTTGCGGCCGTTCCCCGCCGGCAAGGTGACACAGGGGGTCCACGCCAATGTCCAGATCGCATTGAAACGGGCATCACCGGTCGAACCGAGGCCCTTGGGAGCCTCGCCGGCGGCGCTCGGGGCGAGCAGCACGTCCACCTCGGTGAACATATCGTCGAGGTTGCGGCGAAGCGCCTCTGCCGTCTCGATCGCCTCGATGTAGGCGGCGAGCGGCAGGGCGCGGCCAGGCGCCAAAAGCCCTTCACGCAGAGCCGGGCTCAACTTCTCGCCGTGCACTTCATATTCATAGGCGTAATTGCGCGCCGCTTCGAACTCGAAGATGCGGCGGTGGTGGTCGAGGATGTCCGCGGGGTGGAGCGCGACCTCCCGCACCTTGGCGCCGGCGGCTGCCAGCACTTCGGCGGTGCGCTGCAGCAGCGCGTGAGTATCCTGGTCGGCGTGGTCCCAGGCGGGAGTGCGGCAAAAACCGATGCGCGGGGCGGCGGACCGGCGGTCGACCCGGTGCGGCTGCTGGGCCAATAGCACGCCGCGGAGCAGCGCGACGTCCTCGAGGCTGCGGCAGATTATGCCCAGCGTGTCGAGGTTGTGGCACTGCATCTTGACGCCGACCCGGCTGAATTCGCCAAAGCTCGGCTTGTAGCCGATGACGCCGCAGAACGCCGCCGGGCGGATCACCGACCCGCCCGTCTGGGTGCCGAGCGCCAGCGGCACCTGGAAATCGGCGACGGCCGCGGCCGAGCCGCTCGACGAGCCGCCGGGCGTGTGCTCCGCATTGTGCGGATGGACGGTCGGTCCCGGGTGCCGGTTGGCGAATTCGGTCGTCACGGTCTTGCCGAGGATGACGCCCGAGGCGGCGCGGATCAGCGCGACGCAGGCCGCATCGGCAAAGGGGCGATGCCGGGAGTAGATTGGCGAGCCGTGCCCGGTCGGCATGTCGACCGAGTCGATAATGTCCTTGATCCCGACCGGAACGCCGGCCAGCCAACCCTTGCGCCCGGCGCGGTCGACCGTCCGCGCCTGCGCGAGCGCCTGCTCCGGTTCAAGCCACGCCCAGGCCTTGATCTCGGCGCCGGTGCGGGCCTGCTCGAGACAGGCGCGGGTCAACGCCTCGGCAGTCAGCTTGCCGGCCATCAGCTGAGCGACCGCCTCCGAGGCGGTCAGTCGCTCCGGGCTGTTCATCGGCCTTCTCCCTCGCCGAGCCACTGTTCGACCCAGAGCGCAACCTGAAGCAGACGTTCGTCCGCATGCCGGCGGGCGACCAACTGAACGCCGACCGGAAGTCCATCGGGGCCGCTTCCGGCCGGCAAGGTTAGACAGGGCATGTAAAGCTGGGTCCACAGAGCGTTGAAAACTGCGGAGCCTGTGTTGGCGAGCCCGCGCGGAGCTTGGCCAGGCGACGGCAAGGTAAGGATCGCATCGAAGCCCGAGGACCAGTCTTGCGCGGCCCTGCGCGCCTTCTCGGCGCCGCGGCAGGCCGTCCGGAAAGCGTCGAGCTTAAGCTTGCGGCCGAGCGCGATTTTCTCGTTCCGCAGCTCCGGGCTCAGCAGGGCTTCGTGCCGGTAGAGTTCGGGCATGTGGTTGCGCAAGCCCTCGAACGACCCGAGGACTTTCTGCCACTCGTCCGCTTGGGCGCATTCCTCCGGCAGCTCGGTCTCGCCGATGGACGCACCCGCGGCAGCGAGGCGTTCGGCCGCGCGCTCGAGCGCGGCCCTGCCCTCCGGCTGCGCGTCGTTCCAGTGCGGGCTGCGGCATAGGCCCAGCCGTGGTGCGGTCTCGGGGACAGCCGGCGCCGCGTAGGGGATCGCCATCATCGCCGCGCGGAACAGCGCGATATCCCCAACCGAGCGCGCCATGATGCCGACCGTGTCGAGGGTCTCGGTGTTGATCCGCATGCCGGCCGGCGGAAACAGCCCGAAACTCGGCTTGAACCCGACGACCCCGCAATAGGCCGCCGGCCGGATCACCGAGCCGCCGGTTTGCGTGCCGATGGCGAGCGGCACCATAAAGTCGGCAACCGCCGCCGCCGAGCCGCTCGACGAGCCGCCCGGGGTGAAATCGGGATCGTACGGGTTTGTTGTCGGGCCGGGATGACGGTTGGCGAATTCGGTCGTGACCGTCTTGCCCAGCAGAATCCCGCCGGCGGCGCGCGGCAATGCCGCGGCGCTGGCGTCGCTCGCGGGCCGGCAGCCGACATAGATCGGCGAGCCGTAAGTCGTCGGCATGTCGGCGGTATCGAAAATATCCTTGATGCCGAAAGGCACGCCGCCAAGCAAGGTCTTCTGCCTCGACTTGTCAAGCTCACGCGCCCTAGTCAAGGCCGCATCGTCGGCGAGGTGGCTCCACGCGCGCACCACCGGCTCGCGGTCGGCAATCCGCTCGAGGCAACTCCGAACGATAGCCTCGGCCGTCAGCTCGCCGCCCTCGAGCAGGCGAACCAAGCTGGTGGCGGAAAGACGATGTGGTTCGACTTTCGGCATGGCGGGTTCCCGTGGTGCGACGGACCGGTATTTAGCCACACTCACCGGCAAAGCGCATGTGCCAAGTACGCGTCAAGGGTTGTGGGTGGGCGGCCGCTGCGTCGCGCCGCCGCTTGCTCCCCTCGTTGCTGGGTCAAATCGGCTGTAGTCGAAGGCTCTTTGATTCGTGTAAGTCGCGCGAGACTGCCCCGGTTTGGCTTGCGGCAGCGATTCCTTGCCGTTGTCGCGCGATGCCGTTGTCAGGATGATCGCCGGAATCGATCGGCAAGGAGATGGCAATGCGATTTCTCCAACTGCGCCACCTCAAAAACCCCGCCCTAGGCCTCGCGGATCGAGCGCGCGATCGGCGGCGTTGGGATGTTGCCGCGCGCCGCTATCGAAACGCAATCGAGCGGGAGCCGGCAAATTTCAAGATTTGGGTCCAATACGGCCATGCCCTCAAGGAATCAAACAACCTAGTCGGCGGAGAGTTGGCGTATCGGCATGCGCTCGAGCTCGCGCCCGATGTGGCGGACACCCACCTGCAGCTCGGTCATACGCTGAAGCTGCAAGGGCGATTTGACGAAGCGGCCGCCGAATATGCGAAAGCGTTGGCGATCGATCCGGCCCTGCATTTCGCCTCGTTCGAATTGTTCAACCTTGGCTGGGGCTTTGGCAGGATCGATGACGCGACCCTCGCAAAGTTGAGAAAGACGCTGCAGCGCAAACATCCGGCGATCCCCAAGCCCGCAGGAATCACCGATTCCGTATCCTCGGTGGTCTTCGATGTTACCGATTTGATGCACTATTTCATGGGCTCGCGACTGCCAACCGGGATCCAGCGCGTCCAGATCGCAGTCCTCTCGAGCCTGCTGCGCAAGGGGGATCGCAAAGTCTGCGTCACTGTCGCTTGTTTTTCATCGAGCGATGATTGCTGGACGGCGGTGCCGGCGGACATGTTCATGAATATCGTCGATCTCGCGCTCGCCGGCGGCGATCGCGCGGCGCCCGCCTGGCGAGCGGCGTTGAGCGAATTGTGTACGACTCTGGCGCTGGGCGAACCGCTCCAGTTACGTCGCGGCGCAGTGCTGATCAACCTCGGTACCTCTTGGTGGATCAGGGATTACTTGCTAATGGTCAAGTGCGCCAAAGATCGTTATGGGATACGCTACATACCATTTGTTCATGACTGCATTCCGATCTTTGCCTCTCAATATTGTGCAAAAGAGCGGACTGAGGAGTTCGTCAGCTGGATAGTGGACGTATTTCATCAGGCTGACGGATTTCTGGTAAACTCACAGGCGACCGCGACCGATCTCAAAAAAGCTGCCCGGCTACTCGGTCATCCCGAACCCGAGCCCGACATCATTCGACTGGACGCGTGCTCGCATGTCGCGGGATCTACCGCCGGGCAAGCCGTCAAGAAGTATGGCCTCGGCCGATCCGGCTTCGCGCTGTTCGTGTCGACCATCGAATCCCGTAAAAACCATTTGCTGGTTTTTGCCGCTTGGCAGTCGTTGATCGCTAGACGGGGCGTCGGAAAAACCCCGACGCTCATCTGCGTCGGCAAAATCGGCTGGCGCTCTGAAGCTGCTTTGCGGCAGCTGAGTTCTGATCCCTCGCTGAAGCGCAAGGTGTTGATGCTATCAGAGGTCGGCGATGACGAGCTGAGCCTGTTGTATAGCCAATGCCTCTTTACGGTTTATCCGAGCTCATATGAGGGCTGGGGCTTGCCCGTCACAGAATCGCTGTGCCACGGGAAAGTCCCGCTGATCACCCGGACATCGTCGCTTCCCGAGGCGGGAGGGGATTTGGCGGAATATATCGACCACACCTCACCACAGGAGCTTGTCGCGAAGCTAGAGCGGCTGATTGATGACAGCGGCTACCGGAGCGCCCGCGAGGTGATGATTTCCCGCCATTTTAGGCCGCGGAGTTGGGCGGAGATAGCGGACGAGATCGTTTCCTGCGCGATGCGCAGCGGCACTGGGGTCGCAGAGTCGGCCCAAAATAAGGGACTCGCGCCGCCGCCGATCGCGGTCGGACGGTATTTTCCGTTTTCGCGCAGCCGCGAGACGACGCTATGGCCGGGAATGGTTATCGGCGAAACGTATCGCATGGGAAACGGCTGGTGGGCTCCTGGCGACTGGGGCACCTGGTTGAAGCGGGACAAGGCGGAGATCGCCTTCTCTCTTCCGCCAGGTATCGCGGGCAGGCATATCGTCTATGTCGGGTTGCGCGGCACGCCTGAGAGTTCTGCCGATTTTGAAGTGGCAATTATCGGCGAGGCCGCATGCCAGCGCGGTAGCCTCGCCGCCGGCGAGGATCGCTGGGTAATGCTATCCTTCGATGTCGAGGCTTTTCGCAAAGAGCCAGTTCATGTTGGGTTGTCGACGACCGGATCATGCGAGCTCGGAGGTGCAAACAGCCAATCCTGCGTCGTCAAACTCGGCGTCCTTGGCTTTTATGTTTGCTCGGAGAGCGATCGGAGCAGCCGGCGCCGTTTTCTCGACGCAGTGCGGGAAAATTGCCTTGCGAGCCTCATCGGGCGATCGCCCGAATGCCCGGGCGAACGAGCCGGCCTCGGGAATAATGGCGCGAGGTGACGATCAAAAGAATGGCAATCGGCGCGGCACCGGGGCAGAGTTAACGGAGCCGCGAGGAAGTTTGGGAGAATTACGCCATGCCCCAATCCGCAATACCACCCGGACGTCATGCGCCGGTTCGGCCGGACTGGTTGAACAAGCGCCGGGAGGAGATCCTCGAGCCGGATCTGCCGATCGTCGATCCGCACCATCATCTGTGGGACCGGCCCGGCAACCGCTACCTGTTTCAGGATCTCCTCGAAGATGTCGGCAGCGGGCACAACATCGTCGCGACCTGCTTCGAGGAATGCCGCGAGATGTACCGGGCCGACGGGCCGCAGGAGCAAAAGTCGCTCGGCGAGACCGAGTTCGTCAACGGCGTCGCGGCGATGAGCGCGTCGGCCAAATACGGGCCCACGCGCTGCTGCGCCGGCATCATCGGGAATGTCGATCTACGCATCGGCAGCCGGGCCAAAGGGATCCTCGAGCAGCACGTTGCCGTCTCGGGAGGCCGGTTCAAAGGCATCCGCAACGGCGCGACCTGGCACGAAGATCCGAGCCTTTCGATCTATTGCTCGGGCGCCCCTCAGGGTCTCTACCGCGACCGTAATTTTCGCGAAGGGTTCGCCGGGCTCGCCTCGCTCGGCCTCGCCTTCGACGCCTGGCTGTTTCATACGCAGCTAGGCGATGTCGCGGATTTGGCGCGCGCCTTCCCGCAGGCGACGATCGTGCTCAATCATGTCGGCGGCGCACTTGCGATCGGGCCCTACGCCGGCAAGGGCGAGGAGGCGTTTGCGGAATGGCGCGACGGCGTCCGCCAGGTCGCCAGCTTCCCCAATACTTACGTGAAGCTCGGCGGGCTCGGCATGAAATTGACCGGCTTCACGTTCTTCGAGAATGACACGCCGCCTTCCTCCGAGGAATTGGAGAAGGCATGGCGCCCGTACATCGAGACCTGCATCAGCGCCTTCGGCCCGCAGCGCTCGATGTTCGAGAGCAATTTCCCGGTCGATAAGGGCATGTGCAGCTACCCGGTGATGTGGAACGCCTTCAAGCGCATCGCCGCCGGCTGCTCCGCCGACGAGAAGACCGCGCTGTTCAGCGGCGCCGCAAAGAAGGCCTATCGACTAGCGATTTAAGCAAAGCCCCTCACCCACCCGTCGCGCCGAGCCGATAGCTGGGTGAGGGTCGCGCCGTAAAGGAAGGGAGAATAGAATGCCGCTGCCCAAAGACGTGGATGCCACGACTCCCAAATACCTGCGCGACAAATACGCGATCGTCGGGGTCGGGGAGACCACCTACACGCGGGGTTCGGGTCGGACGACGCGGGCGCTCGGCAGCTGGGCGGTCCGCAATGCGATGCTCGACGCCGGGCTGAAGCCGAGCGACATCGACGGCATGCTGTCCTACCAGGGCGGCGACTCGACTTCAGGGACTTTCATCTCCGGCGACCTCGGCATGCGCCTCAATTTCTACATGGACGTGTTCGGCGGCGGGTCGTCGACCGAGGCGCTGGTCGGCATCGCGATCGGCCTCATCGAGGCGGGATGCTGCAAGGTCGTCGCGATCTTCCGGTCGATGAACGGCTATTCGCAAGTGCGCATCGGCGGCACCGGCGCGCGCTCGGCGGCCCCGGTCGTCGGCGACATGCTGCACAACCGCGCCTATGGCTGGCAGAGCGCCGGGCAGAATTTCGCGCCGACCTTCATGCGCCACATGTACGATTACGGCACCAGGCCCGAGCAGGTCGCCGCGGTCAAGGTGGCCCACAGCCACCACGCCTCCAACAACCCGAAGGCCTATTACAAGAAGCGGTTCACGATCGAGGACGTGCTGAACAGCCGCATCATCTGCAAGCCGCTGCATCTGCTGGATTGCTGCGTCGAGACCGACAATGCGACCGCGATCATCGTGACCTCGGCCGAACGCGCCCGCGACTGCAAGCATCCCCTCGTGCTGATCCGCGGCGTCGTCGGCCGCTGCAACAAGCCGCGCCTCGACATGCACTACCAGCACGGGCCGATCTCGACCGTCGCCGGCTATTACGCGCGCCAGATCCTGTGGCCGAATGCCGGGGTCGGGCCGGAGGACATCGACATCACCGGCTCCTACGACGCGTTCACCTTCACGACGATGCTGCAGCTCGAGGATTACGGCTTCTGCAAGAAGGGCGAGGGCGGCGAATACGTCAGCAGCGGCGCGATCCAGCTCGGCGGCCGGCGGCCCAACAACACCAGCGGCGGCCATCTGTGCGAGGGCTATACCCACGGCATGAACATGGTCATCGAGAACACCCGCCAATTGCGCCACGATGCCGATGATTCCTGCCCGATCGGCGCCGACGGCAAGCGCCAGCACACCTTCGATTATCGCGAGGGCGGCTGCCGTCAGGTCAAGGACGTCGAGGTCAGCGCCAATCTCGGCTGGGCCAACCCGTCGACCGCCTCGTCGATGGTCATGCGCCGCGGCTGACAAGGGGGAAAGAGCATGGCTATTCGCGGCGAATATCTCGGCATGACGCTCACTCTCGATGATCTCGATATCGAGAACCTCGAATATTTCCGCCATTGCGCGGAGCACGATTTCCATCTGCAGGCCTGCGCGCAGTGCGGCCGGCTGCGCTACCCGCCGACCACCGCCTGCCCATGGTGCGCAGCGCTGGAATCGACGTGGAGGAAGGTCGAGGGGAAGGGCGCGGTGCATTCCTACAGCGAAGTGCACCACGCCATTCAGCCTGCCTTCCGCGGCCACACGCCCTATCTGATCCTGCTCGTCGATCTCGACACGCAGAAGGGCGAGCCGACCCCCGACGAAGCGTTGCGCGTCGTCGGCAATCTGTGCACGCCCGATGGCCAGCTGGCGCCGGCCGATCAAGTGCGGCGGGTCGGCATCGGGACGCCGCGTGCGCATGGTGTTCAGCGATGTCGCTCCGGGTCTCGCGCTCCCGCAATGGACGATCGACGAGACCGCGCCGCAGCCGGCAAATGTCTGGCGCTATCCGCAGGACTAACGGCTCAGGTGATCCTCAATCGGCCATGGGCAGGCTGAGCGGGGAGATCTGGTCGGCGCTGCGGCCGCGATAATCCCGCCGCGCGGCCGCCGCCAGCATGCGGCGCTGCGCGCCGGCGAGGCGGTCGGCCGCATCATCCTGGTTCATCGTCAGCACCTTGCGGTCGGCCACGACCTGCTGGCCGTCGACAAAGACGTCGCGCACGGCGCGGTCGGCCGCATGGTAGATGAAGGAGCGCAGCGGGTCGCGCACCGGCCGCATCTGCGGCACCGTCAGATCGACGAGAACGAGGTCCGCCTTGGAGTTGGGCGCGATCCGGCCGAGATCGTCGCGCAGCAACGCCGTGGCGCCGCCGGTTGTCGCCGCGTGCAGCAGATCGGATGTCGTCACCGTCGCGATGTCGTGCGCGGCGATGCGGGCGAGCACCGCCGCCCTGCGCATCTCCTCGACCAGGTTGTGCGGCGTCGTGTCGGTCCCCAGACCCATATTGACGCCGGCCCTCAAATAATCGCCGAAATTCTCCATAACCTGGCCATAGCGGGCGAACGGCGTCGGGCAATGCGCGACCGAGCAGCCATTGTCGGCGATCAGTGCGAGGTCGGTCTTCGTCCACCAGCGGATCCAGGAATGCGTGTCGAGAAACAATGCGTGGCCGAGAATGGTGTCGGGCCCCAGGATGCCAATCTCGTGCGCCCACTGTACCGGGGTCTTGCCGTGGCGCCGGATCATCTCCTGAACCTCTAGAACGCTCTGCGCGATGTGCACGGTGAACGGAATCGCGCGTTCGCGGGCCGCATCGCGGCTGTCGCGCAGCAGCTCCGCCGTGCAGTTTTCGATTTGCATCGGGGAGACGACGCCGGAGAGCCGGCCGCTCGGGTGCCGGGTGGCGCGCTCGATCACGTCCAGCGCCATTGCGAGACCGGCGCGGCCGCGCGCTTCGTCCCAGGCGAATTTCAGCTCGAAATCATTGTCGAGCCGCCACCGCGCCGATGCGAAGCCAGGCGCGACAAACCCGCGCATGCCGCTCTTCGCGAACAGCTCGATCCAACCGTCCCAGGCGGGCGATATGTCGACGAGCGAAGTGACGCCGCTCAACAGCAGCTCGCAATAGGCGAATTCGGCGCTCGCCGCACGGGCCGCGTCATCCGGCGCGGAGAACGCCTGCGAGCGCTCGTAGAGCCCGGTCATGTGCATGTTGCGCACGCCGTGCTCCTCGCGCACGCCGCGATAGAGCGGCTCATGCTCCGGGTGCGAGTGGATGTCGATGAGCCCGGGTAATACCAGCCGATTTCGCCCCTCGATCACCCGGTCCGCCAGCCCGGCGTAATTGCGTCCGACAAAGGTGATTCGATCGTCGGCAAAGGCGATGTCGACATCTCGGCGATAGGCGTGGCGGCCGGCTGCCTCGTCCCAGGCAATGGCCCATTCGACGTTGCGGATGACAGTGGTGGTCAGGGGAGGATCCTCCTCGTAATCTCTTTGGCGAGGCGTGCTAACGGTCCGTTCACTCTAGTGATGGTACGCCGTGCTCGACAAGCGCTGGTCGGATCTGTTCCTATCGCGCACCGTCTTTTGTAGCAATCGGCTCCTCCCATGCTGGTGGAACTGAAACGTGCCGTGCGTTACCGCGCCTGGGTGAGCGGACATCCGGCATTTCTGCTGAGCCAGTCGTTCGATCACGAGCGCAATCTGCGGTGCGGGTTTACCGACGAAGATCACCTGCGCGCGGCGGCGCAGTGGTTAGCGGCGGCGCAGGATTCACAGTCTGACGGCGGCGTCGCCGGCCGTTATCAGCTCGGTCGCGGATGGACCTCCTCGTATCCGGAAACGACGGGCTATATCGTACCGACTTTTCTCGCGTTGAGCCGAACATTACCGCAATCCGGCTTTCGGGAACGCGCCGAACGGGCCGTGCAATTCTTATTGTCCGTGCAATTGCCGGAGGGCGGTTTTCCGGGGCTCGAAATCGCCGACAACCGCACCGCTCCGTCACCCTTCAACACCGCTCAGATATTGCATGGGCTGACGGCGTGGCATCGCGAGACCGGTGACAAGGAAGTGCGCACGGCCGCGGCGCGCGCGGTGCACTGGCTGCTGGGCTTGCAAGACCTGGACGGGTCTTTTCGCCGTTATGCCTATGAGGATCGCGCCAGCACTTATTCAGCCTATCTGGCGTGCCGGCTCGCCGAATGGGGCGACTACGCCGGCGATGGCGCGGCCTTGGCGGCGGCCGGTCGGCACCTCGACTGGACCCTCGCTCAGCGGCGACCCAATGATTGGATTGCTCTCGCCGGCTTCGACGAACAACAGCACCATGCCGACCAGGCGTTTACGCACACGATTGCCTACACGCTCGCGGGCATTCTATCGACTGCCGAAACCTTGGGCCGCAGCGACGGTATTGATGCAGCGGCTGCGGCGGCCGAAAGGCTGGCTCGGCGCCTGGAGCTGTCGCGGTTTCTGCCCGGACTGATCGGCAGCGACTGGCGGGGGCGCAGCCGGTCCGCATGTCTGACCGGCAATTGCCAGATGGCGCTGATCTGGTTTCGACTGCATGGGCTCTCGCGCAATCTGCGGCTCGTCAATGCGGCATTTAAGGCGATCGACCTAGTCAAACTCGCCCAGCCCATGCGCAATCCAAATCCCGGTCTGTTCGGCGGCATACCCGGTTCCGATCCGATCCACGGCTCCTATATCGAAGGCGCCGTGCCGAACTGGGCAGCGAAATACTTCATCGACGCATTGCTCGAAAGGCGGCTTGTATTGTCTCAGCTGCGGACCGAGCCGGCGAGGCCTGCGGCCATTGCGGAAACCGCAGTAGGCCCGATTGAGCCGGGATCTGCACCATCTCCGGGGCAGCGGCTCAATACTGTGATGCTCACGACAGTCCGCTCGCAAAAAGTCCCGCAGATGCTGAGCGCATGGCGCGGGCGCGACATCGGCAACCTGACCGTAGTCGTCGAGCATCCAGCAGCAGAGCCGGGAGCGGCCAGGCTGCGCCGCCGTTTGCGGAATGAGGGACTGAGCTGGATCGCGACCCGCCTCAGCGCAGCAAGCGGCGGTGCAATGGAACCAGCGGCGCAGGACGGCTCCCCGGTCGACGTGCCGACCTACTGCCGATCACGCGGCATCGCATTTCTCGAAACCGGCCCGCTCGACAGCGCCGATGGCCTCGCTGCCATAAAAGCTCTCGGCCCCGACCTCGGTATTCACGCGGGCGCCGGCCTGCTGCGCCGGCCGTTGATCGAGGCGTTTCGACTCGGCGTCCTCAACGCGCATATGGGCCTGCTGCCGGCCTATCGCGGGATGAACGTCGCCGAATGGGCGGCGCTCGAAGGAGCGCCGGTCGGCTGCTCGGTGCATCTGATCGACACCGGCATCGACACCGGCCCGATGCTCGCGACGCGGGAGGTGGATATCGCGGGATGCGGGTCGATCGCGGCGCTTCGCGACGCTGTCGACCGCGCTCAGCTGATGCTGCTCGGTGATGTCGTCCAAGCGGTCGCCGGCGGCCGAATGCCCGAGCCGCTGACCGCTGCCGAGCCGCCCGGTCCGCAGTATTTTCACATGCACCAGGACCTCGCCGCCATCCTCGAAGCGCAACTGCTCAGATCGGCTTCCAATAGCTTGCACCACTCACTCCACTCGTCATTGCGACCTGCGGGCTTGACCCGCGGGGAAGCAATCTCGGGCCGCTGAGTGCTCGCGGGATCGAGATTGCTTCGTCGCGCAAGGCGCGCCTCGCAATGACAGGACCTAGTGCCGCGCCAGCGCTGAGGAGGTGCGGCGAATTTCCGGTGCGACCTGCTCCATGAACAGCCGGAGGCTATTGGTCGCCGTCTCATGCGGCATCGGTCCGAGGCGGAAGGATGCGATGACGCCGCCGATGCCGAGCTGGCCAATATCCGCCATCGCCTCGGCGACTCGCGCCGGCGAGCCGTGGATGAAACCGTGCTCGACCGTCGCGCGGGCCGAGGGCAGATCGCTCTCGGGCACCGCGATCCGCATGCCGGTCTCGCGAAAGATACGGTTGCGCAGCGCCGCCCGCGCTTCGACCATCGCCCGAAAGACCGGTACCCCGACGCGCTCGGCTTCGGCATCGGTCTCGGTGACAAACACATTGCGCCATACCCAGCTCTCCGCCAAGTTGGCGGCGATCCGCTCCTCGCCGAAGCCCGCCTCGCACATCGCGGTGCGGTAGAGATCGACGCGCCGGCTCGTCACCGCCATCGACTGCACGTTCATCAGAAACGGCCGGCCTTGCCGGGCGAGTTCGATCACCGAGGCTTCGCCCGAAGCGGCGCGGATCAGCACCGGATGGGGTTTCGTATAGGGCCGCGGCCGCAGCATTGGGACATCGAGATGCCAGAACTTGCCATGGTGGCTGAACCCTTCGCCGGTCCATGCGGTTACCAGGATCTCCTCCGCCTCCTCCAGGCGCTCCTGCGCCTCGTGGTGGTCGATCCCGAAGCCCTGATAATCGTAGATGTTGTAGGAGGAGCCGCGGCCGAGACCGACGACGAGCCGCCCTTTGGTGATGTTATCGAGAAGCGCCAATTGCTCGGCGAGGCGGATCGGGTGATGCAGTGCCGTCTGCACGACCGCAAACCCGATACTGCTGCGCCGCGTCGAGGTGGCCAGCGCGCCGGCGAAGCTGATCGGGTCGACATAGGCGCAGATCCCGTCGAAGTGATGCTCGGCGAGCCAGATCACATCCACGCCCAGTTCGTCCGACAGCCAGGCCTCGCGCATCGTCTCGTCGATCACCACGCCATCGCGCGCCGGGTCGCGGCAGTCCGAAAACAGGAAATTGCCAAATCTCATGCGCGATCCCTCCTACCCTTGGCGCATCACGGGCGGCTCGCGGGGGGCTGTCAAGCGACGCTGCGAGCGCTTGACATGAAAGTAGCTGTCGCTATGAGAACGACCGCCGACCTTCCCGATGAATTGCATGGACCGAAGGCCCCGCTGGTCGCCGTACCGAGGTCTCGGGTTCGGGGGCTCGAAAGTACGCGCCGGAGCCCCTCCTCGACGAGGTCTTTGAAGTTGCGGCCACGCAACGCTGCCTCCGCCTTAGCCCGCCGATACGACTGCGAGCGCCCATTTGAATCCGCACCCGAACATGTCGATATTTGATGCAAATTGGTTGGGAATTTTGCAAAAAACGCGGTTAACATAGCTCCCCGCGATGGGCGGAGAAACAATGCGAATGAGGCGGCGAAGCTTCTTGAAATCGACCCTTGCCGGCGGGGCAGCTCTGGCCATCCCACAAATCGGGCGCACCGAGGCGCAAAAGATCCTCAACTTCGTGCCGCACGCCGACCTGGCCTCGCTCGACCCGGTTTGGACTACCGCCGACATTACCCGCAACTTTGCTCTGGCGGTTTACGACACGCTTTACGGCTACGACGCGGGATTCGATGCTCAGCCGCAAATGGTCGAGGGCCATGCGATAGAGAATGACGGCCTGCAATGGGACCTGCAGCTGCGGGATGGGCTGAAATTCCACGACGGCTCCCCGGTCCGGGCAGCGGACTGCGTCGCCACGATAACGAGGTGGGCCAAGCGCTACCCGATGGGTCAGGCGCTGATGGACCGCACCGACGAGCTCGCGGCAATCTCTGAGAAGACGATCCGCTTCCGCCTGAAAAAACCGTTTCCGCTGTTGCCGGACGCGCTGGCCGAACCCTACTGCTCGATCATGCCGGAGCGGCTGGCCAAGACCGACGCCTTTGAGCAGATCGAGGAGGCGATCGGTTCGGGACCGTTCATATTCGTCGCTTCCGAGCGGATACCCGGTCAGCGCACCGTCTTCGAGAGAAACCCCGACTACCTCCCGCGACCCGGCGGCAAACCCAGCTTCAGCGCGGGTCCCAAGCTGGCGCACATCGAACGTGTCGTGTGGAATTACCTGCAAGACCCGACAACCGCGGCCGCAGCCTTGGCTCAGGGTGAGGTCGACTGGTGGGAAAACCCGCAGATCGATCTGGTGCCGCATCTCAAGCACAACAAGAAGCTGGTCGTCGCGGTCAAGGATCGCACGGGCAGGATGGGCTGTCTGCGGTTTAATCAACTGTTCCCGCCATTCGACAATGCGGCGGTGCGCCGTGTCGTGCTCGATGCGGTCGACCAGGAATCGGTCATGGCCGCCGTTGCCGGGGCAGAGCCCAGCCTCTCGAAGATCGATGTCGGGCTGTTTGTGCCGGGAACGCCGATGGCGAGCGATGTCGGCGTTGAGATTACCCGGCGGCCAGACGACTACGAAGGAAAGAAAAAAGAATTGTTCGCCGCTGGATACCGAGGCGAGCGGGTAGTCGTGCTGGCCTGCTCGACCATTCCGAGCATCCATGCAATGTCGCAGGTCGCAACCGATGTTCTGCGGCGGATCGGCATGAACATCGATGTGCAATTGCTCGAATGGGGCAGCGTGGTGGCGCGCCGCGCCAGCCGCGAGCCGCCGGACAACGGCGGGTGGAGCATCTTCTATACGAGCCTCGGCGGCATGGGGAACATCTCCCCCGGACCCAATCTTCCCCTGCGCGCGAATGGTGCCACAGCCTGGTTCGGCTGGCCCGATGATCTGAAGATGGAGGCGCTGCGCGAGGCTTGGTTCGAGGCTCCGGACCAGCAAGCGCAGCGGAGCCTATGCCGCAAGATGCAGGAGGAGTTCTGGTTGAACCCGTCCTATGTTCCGCTCGGCCTGTGGTACCAGCCGACCGCGTTCCGCGCCAACCTGCAGGATGTGCGGGACGGCTGGCCGCAATTCTATGGTGTGCGGCGGGGGTGAGCCCGAACCGAGACCCGGTTGCCCGCCGGCGGGACGCTTCCCAATTATCCGCCCAGCCAATTCGTAATCGAGGAGGACGGAATGGATCAGGACGCCAAGAAGACCGTGCTGCGCATGATCCCCTACGGGATCTACGTGCTGACTGCGGATGACGGCAAGGGCAATGTCGCTGCCGCGACGGTCAACTGGGTCACGCAGACCGCCTTTTCGCCGCCGCTCGTCGTCGTCGGGGTGAAGACCGATTCCGGCGCTTACCAGATCATCAAGGACAAAAAGACGTTCGCGCTCAACATGCTCGGCAAGGACCAGAAGGGAGCCGCCTTTACCTTCTTCAAGCCGACCAAGCTGGAGGACGGCAAACTGAGCGGGCAGGCCGTTTACAGGGGCACGACCGGGGTCCCGATCCTCGACGCCGCACCGGCGGCGGTCGAATGCCGCGTCACCGGCATCCTCGAGCAGGGCGATCATCACATCGTCGTCGGCGAGGTCGTCGAGGCGCATCTGCCCAAGCCGATATCCGGGCGGCCCGACGCGGTGATCCTCGAGATGAAGGATCTCGGCGACAACGTCTTCTACGGCGGCTGACCCGCGGGCCACGCCGATTCGGTTGCCGCGGGGTTCGGCAGCTCGACTTTACCATAGTTTCCCGCCACGATGCGCCGAGTTCGCGGTCGGTGAGCTGCAGGCGAGAGTGACATGGACGACCGGCTCGGGCTGCCGCAGGGGGCTTTTGCGAAGATCGACGCGGAGGAGGACGAGCTCTTCTACGAGCCGCCGCGGCTGGTCTGCCATATCGACGAGGGCGCGATCGCGGCGCTGACCGAGTTCTATCGGGTTGCACTGCCGGCGGGTGGCGTCTTGCTCGATTTGATGAGCAGCTGGGTCAGCCATCTGCCGCCCGAGATCGACTATGCCGAGGTGACCGGCCAAGGCATGAATGCGAGCGAGCTCGCAGCCAACCCGCGGCTCACCCGCTGGTTTGTCCAAAACCTCAATCGCGACACGAAGCTGCCTCTGGCGGACGCGAGTGTCGATGCAGCGATGGTCTGCGTGTCGATCCAGTATCTGCAGCAGCCGGTGGCGGTGCTGTGTGAGATCGCGCGTGTGCTGCGGCCGGGCGGGCCTCTCGTCATCAGTTTCTCGAACCGATGCTTTTGGACAAAGGCAGTCGCGATCTGGCGGGCGCTGGACGATGCGGGTCACGTGCGGCTCGTCGAACGCTATCTCAGCCACGCCGGGTTCGAGCTGATCGAGACGCATCAGCTGGCGGAGTGGGTCGAGGACATCAGCGACCCGATGACCGCCGTGGTCGGCCGCGCCCCGGCGGTGTAGGTTGCCTTCTTGTCTTACCGGCGAAGGCCGGTATCCATGGCGGAAATGCTTTCCGGCCTTCGCCGGGAAAGTCATAGGAGTTAAACAATGCAATTTGGCACATTATTGCCATTAGGCGATATCGGCGGCGATCCGGCGACCGTGCGCGAATACGCGCAGACGGCCGAAGCGATCGGCTACGATTTTGTCGAGGCGCCCGACCATGTGCTCGGCGCCAGCGAGGCCAGCGCGCCGGAGCCTGGCCGCACCGGGGCCGGGCTGTATCATGACCCGTTCGTGCTGTTCGGCTATCTCGCCGGCTGCACGCGGAAACTCGGGTTTTCGACCGGCGTGTTGATCCTGCCGCAGCGGCAGACCGTGCTCGTCGCGAAGCAGGCCGCTTCGCTCGACGTGCTGTGCGGCGGCCGGTTCCGGCTCGGGATCGGGGTCGGCTGGAACGAGGTCGAGTTCACCGGGCTCAACGAGGATTTTCACAACCGCGGCCGCCGCTCCGAGGAGCAGGTGCAGGTCATGCAGGCGCTGTGGGGCGAGCCGCATGTGAGCTTCAAGGGCGAGTGGCACACGATCCAGGATGCCGGGATCAATCCGCGGCCCGCCTCGGGCAAGGTGCCGGTGTGGTTCGGCGGGCATCACGACCGCACTTTGCCGCGCATCGCCAAATGGGGCGACGGCTGGATGCCGAACGCCTATCCGCCCGACCAGAGCGCGCTCGGCGTCTTCGGCCAGTTGCGCCGTCTGACCGAAGAGGCGGGCCGCGATCCGGCCAAGGTCGGAATCGAGGTCTGGGTGTCGATGGGCACCGGAACCGAGGCTGATTGGGCCAAGGAAGGCCGCTTCTGGAAACAGGCCGGCGCCTCGCATCTATGCCTGACGACGACCTTCAACCGCCGCCACCACAAGCGCATCCCAGGCCACACGATGTCCGACCACCTCGCCGCATTGCGCCGCTACCACTCGGCGGTCGCGGACCAGCTCTAAACGAGCTGCCCTGCGGTCTGCGTGCTTCGAGACGCGCCCTTCAGGCGCTCCTCAGCATGAGGTAAGTCTATGATAACGCGAAGAATTACCTCATCCTGAGGAGCCGATCTGGTCGCGCACATCCGCGAGATGCCTGCTCCAGGCTACCGTTAAGCAAATCATACCGCACAATTCGCGCACCGCGATAATCTATCGAGCGCCCCTCTGGGGTAGGTAAGCACTAATCTAACCGCCGTTATCACAAACAACAATAATTTATTGCGTTATTGGATATGAGATGGTATTATCCGCCAGTTAGCCGCCGGTCGCGGCCCTTGCTGTAAATTCGCTGCAAAAAACAGCGAGAACAGCAAAAAAGTATAGACGATGTACCCGCCTCGCGGCGCTGCGGCGCTACCACACCGCCGTCGCGGATCAGCTTTGGGGCGCGCGCTTATTCTGCCGCCTGGGCGCTCGCAGCATCCGGCAGCATGCCGAGCGCGCGCTTGTAGAGGTCGAGGAGGCTCTCCTGCTCGTCGTGCTCATCCTTGTCCATTTTGCGGATCTTGATGAGCTGGCGCATGATTTTCGGCTCGAAGCCGGTGCCTTTGGCCTCGGCGTAGACTTCTTTGATGTCTTCGCCGAGCGCACGTTTTTCATCCTCGAGGCGCTCGATGCGCTCGATCAGTGATTTGAGCTGCTCGCCCGCAATGCCGCCGAAATCGGCCATGAATCCCCCTCATCCCCGTTGCGATGCCGCCCCCCGGCGGCGGCGCCGACGATAGCGGCGCCTCAACCCCGGATCAATGGATTTAGGGGATCAATGCTTCTGCGAGGCGGCGAAAGCGGCCTTTTGGTCGGCGCTGGCTTCCTTCTGATGCTTCGCCCGCCATTCGTCGTAGGGCATGCCATAGACGATCTCGCGCGATTCGGGATCGGACAGCGCGACGCCGCGGTCTTCGGCTTCGGCGCGATACCATTTGGACAGGCAGTTGCGGCAAAAGCCGGCCAGGTTCATCAGATCGATGTTCTGGACGTCGGTCCTTTCGCGCAGATGCTCCACGAGCCGGCGGAAGGTCGCGGCTTCGAGCTCGGTGCGGGTCTTGTCGTCCATCGCGATTCTCCTCGGTATTTGCCGTGTTCTATTTAGCGCTGTGGCGGCCCCATTTAAGCGTCAGCTCGATTGCGCCGCAGCGCGTCGGCGGATCTCGTCCATCGTCAGATCTTCCTTGTGGGTCGCGATGAACCAGCGGTAGCCGAACGGGTCCTCGACCCCGCCAACGCGGTCGCCATAAAATTGATCCGCCACCGTTCGGATCAGCTTTGCTCCGGCGGCGACGGCGCGCTCGACCGCGGCGTCGACGTCATCGACGTACAGGTGCATCGTGACCGGCGAGCCGCCGATCGTCTCGGGGCTGAGCGCCTGGATCTCGGGGTGCTCGTCGGCCATCATGATGCGAGAGCTGCCGATGCTGATCTCGGCATGATGAATTTTGCCGCTGGGATCGTCCACGCGCATCACCTCTGCGGCGCCGAGCGCCTTCTTGTAGAACGCAATCGCGTCGCTGGCGGCGTTCAGGATCAGATAGGGCGTCACGCTGTGATAGCCCTCGGGGATTGGTTTCACCATGCTCGGCCTCCTTTCTATTCCCTATACGGGGTAAACAAGCGAGGTCGGAACAGTCGTCGAATCGTAAACGCAAATTCTCTCGGCAAAGCGCAAATGGCCGCCTTCATCGACCACGCGGTCATGGTACCGGCCGCACAGAAATACCTCCGACGGCTGGTCGGTCATCGTCTGAAACAGCGCGAAATTTGCCGTCAAACGCAGACCCTCCGGTTCGAGGGCGCGCAGCCGGATGTTGCCGGTCAAATGACGCACCGTCCGGGGCACGAAGAGCGCCGTCTCTCGCAACGCGACGACGCGGTCGGTGAGCATGTTCCGGCTCTCGCAGTAGATCAGCGCGATCGGCAGGCCTTGCTCGAAATTCTCGCGCGGCATCACCTTGTAAAGGCAATTCTCGGTGAAGAAATCGGGCCAGCTCTCGAGCTCGCCCCCGTCGAGGGCGTCACTGTAGGCGCAATAGAGATCGGCCAGCCGCGCCCGCAACTCCATCGGGGGATCGAGACCGGGTGCAGCAATCACGGGTATGTACCGGGGACAGAAGCCCCTCTCCGCCCTTCAGGGGGGAGAGGGAGGGGCCCGCGAAGCGGGAGGGTGAGGTCGGCGGACGACGAGCTAGCCGGTCGGCCCTCCTCACCCTGCCCTCTCCCCCCGGCCGGCGGGGGGAGAGGGTAAAGTGAGCGATTCACTTCGGCCAGCCTCCTCACAGGCCCATGACCCGGCGGTAGTGCTGATAGAAGCCGCGGATCGCGGTCTCGGTGACCATGTGCTGCTCGTCATGGGTCGCGCGGCCGCCCATCTCGGCGATGCACTCGGCCGTCTCGTTGCCGTCGATCCCGGCTTGCGAGAGCAGCATCGCCTCGCTGTCGTCGAGCGAGACCAGGCCGGCCGGCCCCATCAGATTGGCTTGGCGCAGCCGGCGCTGCCGCATCTCCGGCGTGTCGTCGGCATAGCCGAAAAAAGTCCAGGCGAGATCGAAATTACCGGGGTCGATCGGGACGATCTGGCGCGTCGCCAAGGTGTTCGATTGCTGTTGCACGATCATATTCGGCCACAGGGTCTGCATCACGACCGTGGCGTCGCCGGCAAATTCGCGCACCGGCTCCAGAAGACGCGGGTCGCGCAGCGCGAAATTCGCCTTGAAGGCGCGCATCTGCCGGGTCGCGTCATTCTCCTTCTGCTCGCCCCGGCGGCTGACGAGGACCGCATGGCGCCCGGTCGTATCCATCTCGATCGCCGATTTCTGGTCGAGGCGGAACAACCCGAAGGTCACCAGGAAAACGTGCAGCAGGCTGGCGTGGTACGGATCCTTGATGTTCTCGAACATCAGCTTCCAATTGCTCGGGATCCGCTGCCGCAGATAGCCGAGCACGACGAGACCGCGGCCGTCGAACACGCGGTCGAAATAGCCGAGCATCCTCTCGCCGAGATAGCGCTCGAGCGGTTCGGTGTCCTGCGAAAAGCTGGCGAACACGACGCCGTGACGGCGGGTCACCGCGAGCCGCTCCAGCCCGTGCTCATCGGGTCGAAAATCGGCCGGCATGCCGCCTTGGCCGTGATAGCCGCGGCGGAACGGCACGCCGAGCAATTTGCCGCTGAGATCATAGGTCCATTGGTGATAGGGGCAGACGAACTCCTTGGCGGTGCCGCGGGTGGCCGAGCAGAACTGCGCGCTGCGGTGCGCGCAACGATTGAGGAGAACGTTGACCTCGCCCGAAGGGCCGCGGACCGCAACCACCTCCCTTGTTCCGAGTCGGCTGCGCTTGAAATCTCCGGGGTTCGGTATCTCGGCCTCGAGGCAGACATAGAGCCAGCCGGCACCCGAAAAAATGCGTTCCTGCTCGCGCGCGAAGATCTCAGGATCGGTGTACACCCAATTCGGGATGTGCGAGGGCCCGGCCTCAGGCCATCTGCGCCCGGCAGCGGCGGTTTCGAGCGGATATCCGGCGGCTCCATCAGCTGAGGGCATGCGATGCTCCGTTTTGCAAACCAGTCTACCTGCAATCAGGTCGATCGGCGATGGACTTAACCCTCGCTGAGCCCTTCCTGCGGATCGCCGCCGAGGCGGCGAACCAATTTCTTGAGCTCGTCGGTTGCTGCGGCGAGCCGCTCCCGGTCGGTGGCCCGCAACACCAACGTCACGCCGAAATCGCCGCGGCGGAAATAGGGATAGGAACCGATCTCGACATCCGGATAGCGCTCCTGCAACCCCGCGAGATCTTGGGCGAGGGTGCCTTCGCCGAGGTGACAGCTGACGCTGCGGCTCAGCACCTTTTCGCCGCCGACGAGGCGATATTTCAGCTGTTCGAAGATCCCCTGCATGATGCTCGGCACGCCGGGCAGAACATGGACGTTGCCAATCTGGAACCCGGGGGCGCGCGAGATCGGGTTGGGCAGCAGCGCCGCTCCCTCGGGCACCATCGCCATGCGCAGCCGCGCCTCGTTCAGATGGCCCGGCGGATAATGGCTTTCGAGAAGGCGCCTTGCTTCGGGGTGGACGATCAGCGCCACGCCAAAGGCGTCGGCAATGCACTGCGCGGTGATGTCGTCATGGGTCGGGCCGATCCCGCCGGTGGTAAAGACATAATCGAACCCATGCCGCACCTCGTTGACCGTGGATACGATCACGTCGTGATTGTCCGGAATGACCCGCGCCTCGCGCAGCCGGATGCCGGCCTCGTTAAGGCCCTGTGCGAGAAAAGCCAGGTTCGCATCCTGAGTGCGGCCGGACAGGATCTCGTTCCCGATGATCAGGACGCAGGCGGTGACGATCTTGGGTGCTGTGTCGCTACTCGGCATCGCTTGCTCTTTATGTGCTCGGCCGAGGGCCTTCATAGGCAATTGCCCGCGCCGGCACAATCACCGCCCGAGGATTGCCGCCGCCCGACCGCATGCCTACCTGCGAGTGGCGGCGCCGAGACTTCCGCGGTTATTGCCCGAGTCCCATTATCGGATTATCACGGAAGGTGCGCCCCTGCGGGACAGGATACGAACGACATTGGCATGCAACAGGATGTGATGATGGGGCTCGCGCCTTACGAAGCGCGCGAGCGGCCGATCAAAATACACGGACCGGAAGCTTTCGAGGGCATGCGGCGGGCCGGAATGCTCGCCGCCGAGACGCTCGACTTCATCACGCCCCATGTCCGGCCCGGGGTTACCACCGGCGAACTCGACCGGCTGTGCCACGGGTTCATCGTCGATCACGACGCGATCCCGGCGCCGCTCAACTACCGCGGCTTTCCAAAGTCGATCTGCACCTCGATCAATCACGTCGTCTGCCACGGCATCCCCGGCGACCGGCGGTTGATGGAGGGAGACATCCTCAACATCGACGTCACCGTTATCCTCGACGGCTGGCACGGCGATACGAGCCGGATGTTTTTTGTCGGCGAGCGCGTCCCGTTAAAGGCAAGGCGGCTGGTCGACGTCACCTATGAGGCGATGATGCGCGGCATTGCGGTGGTCCGGCCCGGAATCCACCTCGGCGCGATCGGCGATGCGATCCAGCGTTACGCCGAGAGCCACCGTTATTCGGTTGTCCGCGATTTCTGCGGTCACGGCGTCGGGCGGGTCTTTCACGACGCCCCCTCGGTCCTGCATTACGGCCGGCCCGGAAATGGACCGGCATTGCGCGAAGGCATGTTCTTCACGGTCGAGCCGATGATCAACGCCGGGCGATACGAAGTAAAAATCCTCAGCGACGGCTGGACCGCGGTTACCAAGGACCGTTCGCTGTCGGCGCAGTTCGAACATACGGTCGGAGTGACCGCGACCGGCTACGAGATCTTTACGATATCGCCGGCGGGCCTGCACCGGCCGCCCTACCCGGCCGCTGCCGTGCCGGCAGGAGGAGAACCCAGCCATGATTGACGAATTGTTGCCGCAAGCGGAACGGATCGCAGCCCGGCTGAAAGCGCGGGGCGAGACGATCAGCATTGCCGAATCCTCGACGGCGGGGCTGATCTCGGCGGCATTGCTGGCGATCGGCGGCGCTTCGGCCTATTTCATGGGCGGCGCGGTCGTATACACTCGGCAGTCGCGGACCGCATTGCTCGAAGTCACCGAGCAGGAGCTGACCGGCATTACCCCCTCGACCGAGGCTTACGCGCTGCTGTTCGCGCGCAAGATCCGCGGCAAGCTCGGGACGGCTTGGTCGGTCGGCGAGACCGGCACCGCCGGGCCGACCGGCAGCCGCTACGGCCACGCCGCCGGTCACTCCTGCATCGCCGTCATCGGCCCGAATGGCGAGCGCTCGGTCACCGTCGAAACCGGCAGCAGCGACCGGCTCGACAATATGCGCGCCTTCTCCGTCGCCGCTCTCGACTTGCTGGAGAAAGGGCTCGACTGACCCCCGGGCGCTTTACGCGGCGCCGGCCAGCTGGCGCGGGCGGTAGATTGCGATGTGGCCGATGCGGGCGATTGGCGTTTCCCGCCCGGCGTACACCACGACATCGAGCTCGACGAAGCGGTGGCCCTTGCGCTCGTAATTGGCGGTGACGACGGCGCGCGCCGAGAGTTCATCGCCGATATGGGCAGCGGCGAAATGCTGCACCGTGCTGCCGACATGCATCCACGGGCCCAATACGACGTTGTGGCGCAATACCCAGTTGCCGATGTGCAGTATGGTGCCGGGATGGACGAAGTTCTCCCGTGCGTAAAGCGGCTCAGTCTCGCGCACGGTTCGCAGGTATTCTTCGGCATACTCGTCGGTGACCCGAAACGGGTTGATCGCAAACCGCGTCCCGATTGCAAGCGTCGTCTCGTCGGCCGGCGGACGCTCGGCGGGCGGGGCCGGAGCTTCGGCGAAGGGAGGCGGTGGTGCGACCCGTTCCGGGGGCAGGCCGGCGCGGCCGGTGACGCAGAGCTCGCCATGGCTCTCGATCCGCAACTCGAGCCCCGCCGCTGCCTCGGCGGCGGTCACGGCCGCGGTGTCGCCGTCATAGACCGGCTTTAGGAGGCGGCACTCGGCGATACCGCGTTCGAGCCAGGCGCGGCCCCAGCGCTCTACCGGCAGGTGCGTCATATAGGCATAGACATCGACACCCGGCACGAGACCGCCACGGAACCCGAACCGCCGGGCGACCGCGTCGTCGTGGATCTTGTTCTCCAACTCTTTCGACGCGTTGAAAGCTTCGACACGGTACGGGCCCAAATAGGAGATTCTGGGCGATTCGGTCATGGTTCGGGTTCCTCGCGTCGGCTATAAGCAGCGGCCGGACAGGCTCGCACCGTCGCCGCGCTTTCGCAATCCCAAGCTCGCTCCCCGAGGCCAATCGTGGACACTCACCTCCCTGGACACGAGCTCAGCGCGATCCGCTACGCCGAGCGCGACGCCCGGCGTTCCGCTACGCCGAGCGCGACGCCCGGCGTTCCGACCATTTCATGGCGGCGACCCGCATGATGGCCCGATGCCGACGGACTATTTCGTGTGGGTCGCGATTGCGCCGCATCATACGGTCGCCATCCATACCGGCTTTACCGCCGAAGTCGTTCAACATCGGCGACATGCTCGACGCCTATGACGCATTGCAGGCCCATGCGCCGAGCCCGCATCACTGTATCCCGGGGCACGATCCGCTGGTCGTGCGGCAATACCCCGCGCCGTGGCCGGAGCTCGAAGGCGTGGTGGTCCGCCTCGACGTAATGCCGAGAGGCTTAGGCCGGGGGTAGCGCACCGGTTGCAATTTCCCGCCCGCCGCTTTAGATCCCTGGCCGAGCGGCCGCTATGTCCCCATCGTCTAGAGGCCTAGGACATCGCCCTTTCACGGCGGTAACAGGGGTTCGAATCCCCTTGGGGACGCCAGACATCAACGGCTTAATTGATCTGCCCGGAGGTGATGTCCAAAATTTGGCCAATATCGGTCGGGGTGCCGCTAGGTCAATGCTAGGCGCAAAAAAAGCCCGGCGTCTCGACCGGGCCCGCGGATGCGGACTCCCGCGCATAGACCTCAAGTCTTTGATCCCCGCGCGCGGGGCCTAACCGAGCCGGGACGCGTTACCAGCTTCAGCTATTACGCCCTTGGTCACCTATACCTACGATGCGGTCAGCAATTTCACGATGAAGCAGATCTTGGATCCAGTCGGCCATCTGATGCGCACCCGCAGCCATCCCTAATGACGCGGTAAATCGCCTCGCCGGGGCGATTGTTGCACAGGGCCAGACGACTTGCCGATCAGACCAGCCGCGGGGGGTGCGTTAAAGACCTTTTGCCGCAGCCCCGCCGCTTCCCGGCGTCCGGCCAAGGATGGTCACTAGATCTTCAATCGAGAGCCAATGCCGCCGTGCGTGGACCATGCGGGGACAGTTGGAGCACAGCAGACTAGCGAGCTGGAGGTTTTTATCCCCTTGCGCGCGCGAGGAGTAGATGCTTCAGCGCGATGCGCACTGTGCGGACTTACTTGTAGCCTCCCTGCGGGCACACCTGGATCCGCCATCCTGGTCCCGTTGCATAGATCGACCGCTCGCGGCTACGAGGGCGATGGCCTTGCCGTTTCGGGCTAAGCGCGGCGGATGGGAATGGCGTTTTGCCATCGGGGTATCTAGGCCTCGCGCGCGCGAGGGGATAAAAACCTGGGCCCCGCAGCCCGATCCGCTTAGCCGGAATGGGGTGGGTTCTCGCGGTGCACAGCTTCCGGCATCCTCTACCGATGCGAGTTCTCCTGTCCTTTTCTTGGCCGTCGCCGCGACCGCAGCGCTTGCAGCGGACCCGCGGATCGTCACCGTGCCGGATCAAGCCCCGCCCCAAGCACCGGCGCCATCTCCCGCGTCGAAGCCGTTACAGCCGGTCATACCGAGGTTGGGAGAGCCGCCGGAGGCGAAGCCTCAGGCCGGGCAGGGCGGGACCGAGCAAGCCCCGCTGTTTGTGCGTATTCTCCCACAGCCTAAGACGGTGGTGGAGGCCGAAGCGGAAAGGCGCGAACAGGATGCGAGAGCGGCAAATGATCGGGGGCTGACGAAGTACACCCTCTACTTATGGCGTACTACCGCTGTCTTGGCCCTTGTCGCGGCCGTTCAAGCAGGGCTGTTCGTATGGCAGTTGGTTCTCATCAGAAGAAGTCTCGCCGAGGCAAAAACATGCTAGCGTCCACGCTTGTGGTGGAATTTTCGGGCCGATCCGCAGTGTAGGGCTGCGGTGTCGCTGAGGTGGCCATCGGGTCAGGTGGGCTAAGGTGGAGTTGGAACACTTCAACCTGAAGCACGTGAGAGGACCCGATGACCGACGAGAGATTGGTGTTGGCCGAGTTGCTGGAGAAGGCCGGCGATGGGGATTTTCTGAGAGCGGTGGGCCGAGGCGGTGCTGCAATTGCTGATGGAGAGCGACGTCAAGGGGATGATCGGCACCGGGCGGTATGAGCGCAGCGGCGAGCGGACCACGTGGCGCAACGGCTATCGCGAGCGCACCCTCGACACCCGGCTCGGCGCACTGCAATTGCGCATCCCAAAGCTGCGGCAAGGCAGCTACTTTCCGCCCTTTCTGGAAGCCCGCAAGAGCTCGGAGAAGGCGCTGATCGCGGTGATCCAGGAGGCCTGGATCAGCGGCGTATCGACCCGGCGGGTCGACGATCTGGTGCAGGCGATGAAACCCAATCAGCGACCGAGTTTGGCTGTGGTGCGCGACTCAGCTTAGCTTTAGTTTAGTGATTTCATCGAGTTGCGATCGTGGGGGGCTTAGCAGATTGAATGGGGGCCGTCATAAGGGTCCAGTGTCCCTCCCAATGTGCGTGGCGGCCGCTGTAATGGTACTGCCATTCGTAATGCGGTTTTATCTTGGCGGCTTCGGGGTCATAGGGCATGACAACGAAGCCTCTCTGACTTGTCCCCTGCGGGCTCGCTCCCTGCCTACATCTTCAAGCATGCGCTGGTGCAGGGCACGGCGCATGACAGCCTGCTAAAGAGCCGCCGCCAGCAGCTCCACGCCCGGATAGCCGTTGTCCGGCGGCCTGAGCCAGCGCGCGATAATCGTGATGGCGCTGTCGTGCAATCCTCGGCTGCTGCTCGCAGACGAGCCGACCACCGCGCCCGCGGCAGATTTTGCCGAGACGTGCGGGACCAGGAGATTGCTCTCACCCGAGGAATCGCGACCGAAGGTGCGTCCGGAGAAATTGGCGAAACTCGCGGTACGCATAGATTTCAAGTTGGCGTAAAGCGGCGATCTTGTCGTATACGTCGTCTGGCGCGCTACTGAAACGCTGGCGGACGAGCTCGACTTGCTCAAAATAGAGTTCGTACCGTTCGGCGTCGAGCGAGTAGCCCATTTTCGATCTGGTTCGGCTCGGCCCCCTTGCCGAGAAGCAGGCTGACGCACTCGGCATGGCCCTCCTGCGCAGCCATGAGCAGCGGGAAGGCGCCGTCGATGCCGTTGATCTGGTTCGGCTCGGCGCAGTTGCCAAGGCGAAGGGTCCGGCAGTGCTTCACGATGGCGGCGGTCTCTACCTCGGTGACGATGAGGCCGATGAACTGGCAGCGTCGGTGCCAAATTAGCCGGCGGCTCCTCGTAGACTGGCGCGGGTGAGGGCGGCTCGTAAACTGCCGGTTGCTGGTAGACTGGCGGAGGTGGGGGCGGGTATCTCACATAGGGAGGTGGATAATAATATGCGGGTGCTTCCACGACCGAGAGCTTACCGGTTCGCGCCATCCTTTCTGTCTCCGCCAGCCAGGGAATGTGGAACCGGGCTCCCCCTGCCTTCCCCCACTCATGATGAGATACGAGGATGCCCTGGGATACAAGGGGAGACGCAGGAGGGTGCTGAAAACCACAGCAGAGCTAATCCGCCAAATCGCTTAGGTACGCCGGGAGACAGGGGATTGGCGGAGGAGGCGGGATTCGATCAAATCCAAAGCTGCATAGTAATTTCAATGACTTGGATATGGGGTCGACACGATTTGTGAGTTCGCAGGTGATCTATTTTGTGACTCCAGCCTCATTGTGATGAAATCGAATTACCGTTCCCCACCTCCAGTTGCCACCAATTTCAGCGTGAAGTATAATATTCCCCGCCTAAGATCCTCGAATGGGTATCCGATCATGTAGCAGGGCTAAAGATGCGCTGATCCTTTTCGATCCGCTTCTCCTAACACTGCGCTCTCTTTGTTGATCGGCGAGCACTGTTTCTAATACCGGATTTCCCTGCGGTCGGTGTTGGTGCATTGTGGTTTACGATGACAACTAAACCCGGAGGGCCAGATCATGCGCTTGAAAGACAAAGTTGCGATCGTTACTGGTGGTGCCCATGGCATGGGCGAGGCAGAAGCGCGTCTGTTCGCAGCGGAAGGCGCAAAGGTCATCGTCGCCGACATCCTGGAGCATGAAGCCGAAATCAGTTGCTGGCGACATTCGGGCCGGTGGAGAAGAGGCCATGGCCGCGAAGATCGACGTAACCAGTGAATCGGAGTGGGTGGGGCTGATCGCCAAGGCGGTGGCAACCTACGGGAAACTGGACATCTTGGTGAACAACGCGGGGATCTCGGGCAGTTCGGTCGGCGATCCGGATGGACTGGAAGGCTGGCATCGTATCATCGCCGTCAACCAGACCAGCGTCTTCCTCGGCACAAAGCTCGCCGCTGAGCAAATGGCGAAGACCGGTGGCGGGTCGATCATCAACATCAGTTCCATTATGGGCTTTGTCGGCAGCACCAGCGGACATCCGGCTTATCATGCATCCAAAGGTGCGGTGCGGATCTACTCGAAAGCCGCAGCAGTGCGGTACGGCCCGTCTGGGGTCAGGGTCAATACCGTCCATCCCGGCTACATGCCGCCGATGCTGAATGCGACCAATGCCGGTGAGCGCGCCGAAAAGATCGCCGCAACACCGTTGCGGCGGATCGGGAAACCCATCGAGGTCGCTTATGGCGTCCTGTTCCTGGCTTCTGACGAAGCCTCGTTCATCACCGGGACGGAGCTAGTGATCGATGGCGGCTTTATCGCACAATGACGAGGCATTAGGCCGATGACTTGCGCGATTTGCCTCGTCGCGATCCCATGCTGACGAAGGGACGAAAATGAACGTCAGGTCGACTGATTTTCGGGTGGAGGAGGGAGAAAAGGTTAAACTCGACAAGTGGCCAACTGCTGTGGAGCCGATTTACGAGTTGAAAAAGCACTATCAAAAGATCCTGGCAAATCACGTTGACCAACTAAGTTCCCTGCAACAGCTTCTATACGCATCAAATCGCTATGCCCTCCTTCTGATATTTCAAGCGATGGACGCTGCGGGGAAAGATGGCGCAATCAAGCACGTGATGTCCGGGGTCAATCCGCAAGGTTGTCAGGTATTCAGCTATCAGACACCCCAGCGCGACGGAATTGCAGCACGATTTTCTGTGGCGGACCACCCGTGACCTGCCGGAACGCGGGCGGATCGGCATATTTAACCGATCCTATTACGAGGAGGTGCTAATCGTCCGCGTGCACCCCGAGATTCTCCGCAGCGAGGGAATTGCGGGTGGATCGCTCGATGAGAAGACGGTCTGGGAGAGCCGATTTCGCTCCATCGTGGATTTGGAAAAACATCTGCACCGCAACGGCACCCGGATCGTGAAATTCTATCTCCACCTGTCGAAAGACGAGCAGCGAAAACGCTTTCTTCAACGCATCGATGAGCCTCACAAGAATTGGAAATTCAGCCTCGCCGACGTTGAGGAGAGAAAGGTCTGGAAACGCTATATGTCGGCTTACGAGGAGTGCCTCAGTGCGACAAGCACTCGCGAAGCGCCCTGGTATGTCGTTCCCGCCGACGACAAGGAGAATGCCCGGTTGATCGTTTCGCAGATCATTCTCGATACGCTCAACGGGCTGGAAATGGCGTATCCCGAGGTGAGTGCTGAACGGCGGCAGGAGCTACAGTCAATCCGCGAACGGTTGATAAATGGAGATCTGGATTGAACTCGATCGCGGTGATGAGGCCGTTTGCGGCCCCGATTTGATCGGCTACAGCGGGTCGAGACGCGAAGCAAATGCGACCACCGTCACCAATCAAACGACAAGTGAGATGACGCTGAGCACCATTGGAACCTAACCCGGTCGACAACCCCTCACGACGATGGGTACCCTTTTGTGGATGGATGCCCCGGTTGCCAGGAACGGCGAGATCGGGCGAGGCCGATAGAGGGGAGGCTCCCACGGAGCCTCTGATCGGCTACGGACGGACGTATCGTTCCATCTCCCGGAGTCCCAATTTAGAACGGCGGCTGCGTGTTTGATGGCTAGTCGGTTTCGAAAGCGGGACGAGAGCTTGGCCGAGGCCGTCCCACGGCCTTGATGGAGGTCAATACGGGTACTTTTTCCTATGGACCGAAAGGATAGCGGGTAAGTCGTCATGGGCGTTTACGGACGCTGGATTGTGCCCCGTCTGCTCGACCTCGCTATGCGGAACCGGCTACTGGACCATTATCGTCATCAGACGATCGCGTCGGCCCGAGGGCTGGTTCTTGAGGTCGGCGTCGGGTCTGGGGTGAACCTGCCCCTCTATGGCCCGGCAGTCACCCACGTGTTTGGCCTCGATCCATCCCCCGAATTGCTGCGGCTCGCGAGGAAACGAGCGGCTGATATGGCCATTCCGGTATCGTTGCTCCGAGCCTCTGCGGAAAGAGCTAGGGTGGCTTCGGATGCTGGCAAGACCCTCTATGAATTCGATGGGTTAGCCGTAGAAAGCGAGAACGCATGGCGACGCAAAGTCACGCAAAACCTCGGGGGGAAACGTGAACTCACCTGAAGTCGAGTCACGTGGGAAGTCACGGGTCCGGATTCGACGTTCTTTCGACGTTCCTACGATTGGGAAAAAAAGCCGAGCCCCAGTCGCCTTGTGATTGGCCTCCACCTCGAGCTGCGGCATTGCCCGACAGGGTGCTTGACGGGTCTTGGCGGGGCGCTGGCGTGGTACATCCGTTTGACCCCGCGTTGGCCAGGTCTTCCGATGGGAGGAGGCGCGAGAGCGCCTCCCCACTCACACTGGTTTGTGGACGCTGTTTTGCTCGTCACCGGTTCCTGGTGGTGTTCATAGTAACGAGCCGGTACACGGACCGGTTATTGGCATCATTGCTTCGCGTCACCTCGCGACCGGCTTTGCGGAGACCGGTGATGGCCGCCCGCACGGTATGCGGCAGCCAACCAAGCCGCTGCCCGATTTCCGTAACGGCAGCGCCTTCGGGTCGCTCGAGCATGCCAATCAGTTTCGCGCGCTTTGTGCTGGCGGGTCGTTGCTCAGCACCGCTGATACCGGCCGTCCCCAGATTGGCGTGCTCCGCTATGGGCTCAGGTGATGAAGGAGCCTGCTCTTCGTTAACCCCCTCACTGCCGCTAAGAGTTGCCGTCGGATCTGCTGCCCCCGTTGCCCCCGCTTGCTTGGTCCGAGCCGCTACTGAGGGTGACCGTGCCCGCCGATTGCCACGTTGCGGTTCGTGCTCGCTGTCGGGCGCCGGCCCGTTCGTGAGGCCGGTAACGACCTTTGCTTCCGTCTGCGTCTTTGCTCGCTTGCTCGTATGCTTGGCCATGGCCTCGCTCTCCAAATCCGCACCGCGCCTGTCGCGATGCTTGCACCGCCTCAAGCCCAGCGCTCGGAGGCCAGGCGGGGCAGCGACCAGCAGGAGCCAGTGCCCACGGACAGCAATGCTCGTTTTGTGACGAAGTCGAGTGAAATAGAGCGGGACAACGCTTTTTCGGAAGCACAGTAGCTCAATCTCGAACGGCTCTACTGCTTCGCCGATCACAGACTGAGCAGCCGGGTATTAATCAGCGGGCCCAACGCCGGGACTTTGAGGCGATCTGCTTCGAGCGGCACGTGCGAATATTGACGGCAACGAGCCGGACCGGAGATCTGGTCCTGATTTGAGAGCTTTCCACGCCGCCATATTGGGGGTTAAAACTGACCCGTTTTGGCCCGCTTCCGCCGATTTAATGCCCGACCCCGCTCAAAGTCTCGGCTGACGCAACCGCCAGCGAAAGGTGTGTCGCGCCAAGAGAACAGGAAATCACCTTTAGCCATTCACGACGTAATTTGCTGGAGATATTAACAGGCTCGCTACGAATTACTAGGTGTCGCCATTACAGTGCCGCAATTCAGGAATATAAACTCAGGTTCAGCGAGGGTTTATCCCGCTCGTGTTTAGAGATGGGAGGTCAATGTTGTCTAGCCAAGGTGGTCGGCCGCCGTTCGAGCCGACAGACGAGCAGCGCCGCAATGTCGAGATCATGGTCGGATTGGGAATCCCGCAGGACTGCATCTGCGTTATGACGCGGGACAAGAAGGACCGGCCGATCACCGAGGCGACCCTGCGCAAGCAATTCAAAAAGGAAATCGCGCAAGCCCAAGCCAAGCTCAACGTTACGGTCGGCAACTTCATGGTCGCGACAATATTGGGGCGCGAGCCCCCGCCCGGCATCACGCCAATCACCGATCCGAAGATCAGGGCCAGCTTCGCGGAGCTGTTCGCGCGCACCCGGATGGGCTGGCAAACCACGGTCAAGACCGAGATCGCGAATGCCGATAGCAAGCCATTCGTGTACGTGGCGTACAAGGCCGACGCGAACATCTGACGGCCGGAGCCGGTGCGGGTTTGGCATCCCCGCCGGTCCCGCATTCGAACGCACTGCGCTGTCTGGCATTCGGGCCGTGCGGCGCTCGCCTGTGTATCGGCACCGAAGCCGGCCCCTGCACGATTTCGGCTATTTGTTCATCGGGCGTTTAGAACTTTTGCTCGCCGAGGTCCCGACTGGCAAGCCGATCGGCACTCCACTTTGAGGTCACATAAAACAAGCGCGGTCAGGGTCTTGAGATGGCACCTCCTCGGTCATGGACCCGTGCCATTCATGTGGCGCTTATCCGATACTACTCGGCCTTCTTTCAGGACCAGTTGCAGACGCCGTACATTGGTGATGTCCTCGAGCGGATTGGCCCCGATCACAATCAAGTCGGCGAGCTTGCCGGCCTCCACAGTGCCCAGTTCGGCGCCGACGCCGCACACTTCAGCGCCATGGCGCGTGGCCGCTACCAGCGTCTGCCAAGGCGTCGCGCCGTCGCGAACCCACAGCCCCATCTCGAGCAGCGCGGCGTCCTTGAGAGGGCCGATGTCGGAGCCCAACGCCATTCGTACACCGGCATCGAGCGCCTTGCGGAACCACGTGGCGTGCACGTCCGAGGCTGCCTCGGCACGGCAACACAGCGCATGCGAGAGCCCGCGTTGCGCAACCCAGGCGGCTTCGAACGGGTTGGTGGCCTGGCTGGCCGTAAGATGGCTGATGGCGAGGGTCGGCACGTACCACGTATCGTGCTCGAGCAGGAGGGCGATGCACTCGTCGTCCATGATGTAGCCATGCTCGATGCTGTAAGCGCCCAGCCGGATTGCATTCTTTACCGCATCCGGGTTGGTGGCGTGCGCCATGACCTTGAATCCGCGCTTCCGGCAGATTTCGAAGGCAGCGTGGATCTCGTCGTCGAGCAGGAACGAGTGGGTGTGGAGGTCCCATGCCGGCCCCATGATGCCGCCCGAGAGGTTAAGCTTGATGTGGTCAACGCCATTCTTGATCTGCTCGCGGATGGCTTTCACCCAACCATAGGGGCCGTCAACCTCCAGCGCATGACCCGAGGTCAGGAAGTGTCCCCCTGTGGTGGTGAGGAAATAACCGCTGGCGAACAGCCGAGGGCCGACATGCTGTCCGGAGGCGAAGGCCCGCTTCCATGCGACGTCCATGAAGTGATGGGCGCCGGCGCAGCGCAGTCCGACAATGCCGGATTCAGTAAGCGCGGCCGCGAGCCGGTGGCCGAACAGGGTCACCTGATCGGCGAGCGGCATCTCGTCGAGGGACAGGTAATCGGGATGGATGTGCACGTCCCAGAGGCCGGGCATCAGGTACCCGCCTTTGAGATCGATCACCTGCGCGTCCCCGGCGCTGCCCGCCTCTCCGCTTGGCAGGATGGCGCGGATGCGGCCATCCTCGATCAGCACGGCACTATCCGGCCGTACCTTGGGCTCGACGCAGTCGATCAGGTTCGCATGAGAAAGGATTGTCTTCATGACCGCCTATTCAGGCTGAGGTTGAGGTACTTGGCACCGAAGCCCAGATCTGCGTTGCCGACAAGGGGAGTGGCCTGCTGTTCGTCTGAGCAAACGGCAGTATTGGCACAAAACCCCGCTTGTCAGCCAAACAAGCTGACCTCCGGTGAGCACGATCTAACCCAGGTTCAATCCGGAAGCAGCAGCTGTACCGGCTCGCCAATCGTCTGCCTTGAGGCCATAATAACCCGGCATACGGCTCGATCGACAACCATTCCAACTGCCTCCCCCCGATCGCCAAATCGGCGAACACCAGGACCCCGGCCAAGCTTCCGATTGCCCTCGGTCCGTCCACTGTGTGGTCTGGCACTCCCGCGCGATTTTGAGCATGCCACTCGCGCGTTCCCAGCGCCGCGCGGATCGGGCCTCCTTGGCGGGAGCGATTGCATTACCGATCAAGGGAGACATGAGCGAATGGTGGGGTCGTGATCACCCTGACTTCTGAAAGCGCTGCCATAGCCAGATCAGCGCGAGGACAAGCAATGACCCGATAAGCGCCGCAACGACATCTCGCAGAGAAATGGCAATTTTGTCGAGTCGGGGAAGATTCCGAACAGGCGGAACACCAGGCCGCCGACAAGAGCGCCGACCAGACCGACGCCGAGGTTGCGGAGAATGCCGAAGCCTTTGCGCTCCCGTGTGATTATCAGTCCGGCCGAGCTTCCCCCAAGCAGGCCGATAATGATCCATATGACGATGTGATCAATTGACGGCATCAAACTCTCCTGCTTTTGAGCCGAGCCGAGGCCTTCATTTCCTCAGCCTGGTGATGGCTGGATGGTCGCGTGCCATAATCCATTGTGAACCAAGAGGAGACGCAAATGGTTAAGGCGATAGTCATCGGCGCCGGCGTGATGGGCGCCTCGGTCGCGTATCGGCTGGCTCAGGCCGGCGCGGCCGTTACGGTTCGGGAAGCCATGCGCATCGGCGGCGGTACCTCCGGCGTCAGCTTCGCCTGGACCAACGCGTACAAAAAACCGCCAAAAGCCTATCATGATCTGAATGTCGCCGGCATGAAGGCGCATGCCGCGCTGGCCAACGAGTTCGCGGCACGCCATGGTGGCACGGCGGCGGCAGTCTGGAATGGGAAGCCGAACCCGATAGAATGGCGCAGCGTGAAAACATCGAGCAGCTGCGATCCTGGGGCTATGCCGCGGAATGGATCACGCTGGACCAGGTACGGGATTTGGAGCCCGACATTGATCCAGCGACGATCGACGATGCGCCGGTGGCGTTTTTCCCGGAAGAGGGTTGGCTCGATCCGGTGGTGTATGCACACGCCATGCTGTCCGCCGCGGGCCTTCGCCACGGCGCGAAAATAATTTGTGGGGCGCGGGTCGTGGACGTGATCATGGCCGGTGATCGTGTGACCGGCGTCCGCGTCGTTGACGGCACGCAATACAAGGCCGACACCGTGGTGAACTGTGCCGGTCGCTGGACGAACGAGGCAACCCGGGATGCCGGTCTGCACTTACCGCTCGCGCCCATCGTAGGGTTTCTGGTGTTCACGCCCCCTGTTGCCGCCGGCTTGAGCCGTGTGGTCCGCACCGCCATAATCCACGCGCGCCCAGATGGCGCGGGGCGTCTGATGCTGCATTGGAACCCGACCGACGCGACATTGAGCTTCGACACGAGGCTCAGCCCGTCGATGCCGGAGGCGCGCGATCTGGTGCAGCGCGCCAGACAGTTGCTGCCCTCAATCGGCGAGGTCGAACCGGAGGCGGAGCGCATCGCCATCCGGCCGATCCCCGATGACCACCTGTCTGCCATCGGACCGATGCCGCGGACATCCGGCTACTACATCGCCGTCACCCACAGCGGCGTGACGATGTCGCCGTTACTGGGCGCGGGCGCCGTGTGGTGTCCGGCTAATGGTTTTGCTGTTAATCGGCCCGACAAGTGTCAGTTGAAGAAACGGGCGGGCCGGAAATCGGCGAGCTCCGCCCTCTGCCGTCCTCCGCCGCCTTATTTGCTGAACTGACGCACGCATCTGGAACCCGATTGTTAGCTAGCGGAGGCTCGGCGGTTTTCGCGGCGCTCCGGAACAGGACGGCGGATGCCGCGAGGGTAGCCTGGGTGCTTGTTGGCGGCGCGTTACAATTCATGTCCTCGGAGCACGAAAGGCCACACTCATGAATGCTCAAGAGACGCATTCTTCTGACCCTGCACTGGTTCATCTTCCGAGCCTCCTCCCGGAGTTGGAGGCGCTTTACACCGACGTGCACGCCCATCCCGAGCTGTCGATGCAAGAGACCCGGACAGCCGGATTGGGCGCGGAACGACTGCGCGCCGCCGGTTACAACGTGACCACGGCGGTCGGGAAGACCGGCGTTGTCGGGCTCTTGCGCAACGGCGCAGGACCGACGGTCATGCTGCGCGCCGATATGGACGCGTTGCCGGTCGAGGAGGCGACCGGCCTGCCCTATGCCAGCAAGATCAAGGCCAAGGACCGCGACGGGAAGACGGTGCCGGTCATGCATGCCTGCGGCCACGATATGCATGTCGCCTGGCTGGTCGGCGCGACGACGCTGCTCGCGCAAGCCCGCGACACTTGGCAGGGGACGTTAATGGCGGCCTTCCAACCAGCGGAGGAGACGGGGGAAGGCGCCCAGGCCATGATCGATGACGGGCTCTTCGACCGCTTCCCCAAACCCGATGTCGTGCTCGGCCAGCATGTGATGGTCGGACCGGCCGGAACCATAGGTGGGAGCGCCGGAGTGGTTACCTCCACGGGCGACAGCCTGCAAATCCGACTGTTCGGGCGCGGCGCGCATGGATCGATGCCGCAAGCCAGCATCGATCCTGTGGTGATGGCGGCGGCAACGGTCATGCGCCTTCAGACCATCGTATCCCGCGAACTCGCCGCCGCCGAGGCCGCCGTGGTCACCATCGGGTCGTTGCAGGCCGGTACCAAGGAGAACGTGATTCCCGACGAGGCCGTCATCAAGCTCAACGTGCGCAGCTTCGATGAAGGGGTGCGCAAGCGCGTGCTCGCCGCGATCGAGCGGATTGTCAAGGCCGAGGCCGAGGCCTCGGGCGCTCCCCGGCCGCCGGAGATCACGCGCCTCGACCGCTACCCCCTCACAATCAACGATGCCGCGGCGAGCAAGCGCGTCGCCGACGCGTTCCGCCGGCATTTTTCCGCCGACCGCGTGCGCGAGACCGGACCAACGCCGGCGAGCGAGGATTTCGGATCGTTCGGCGCGGAGTGGCACGCGCCCTCGGTCTTCTGGTTCGTGGGTGGCACCGACCCCGAGCGCTACGCGAAAGCCAAGGACGCGGGCCAACTGAACGAGATCCCGACCAACCACAATCCGCGCTTTGCTCCGGTCATGCATCCGACCTTGCAGACCGGCGTCGAGGCGCTGATCGTCGCGGCGCGCGCCTGGCTGGCGCCATAGGGCAGCCAATCGCGCCCATCCGGGATTGCAGAGCGGCGGATCACCCGGCTTGGCGTGGGAGAGCCCACGATGGAAACGCTCCTCCTGGTGCTCGATCTCGTCGGGACCTTGGTGTTTGCGCTAAGCGGTGCGATGGCGGGGGTCAAGAACCGGCTCGATCTGTTCGGAGTTCTGGTCCTGTCGTATGCGGCGGGCAATGCCGGGGGCATTGCCCGTGACCTGCTGATCGGCGCGCGGCCGCCGGCGGCCATCAGCGATTGGCGCTATCTGGCGGTTTCGCTGCTTGCCGGAATCGTCACCTTCTGGCGGCCCTCTGCCATCAATCGGCTGCGCAGCCCGGTGCTCGTGTTCGACGCCGCAGGGCTGGCGCTCTTTGCGGTTTCCGGCGCGCAAAAAGCGCTCGCGTTCGGGCTCAATCCGGTCATGGCGGCGCTCCTCGGCATGCTAACTGGAATTGGCGGCGGCATGATCCGCGACGTGCTCCTGGCCGAAATTCCCATCGTATTGCGCGCCGATCTTTACGCCATCGCCGCCCTGGCTGGCGCGGCCGTTGTGGTAATCGGTGCCGCATTGCAGCTCTCGTCGACCGCGGTGACGATTGCCGGCGCGGTCCTCTGTTTCGGGCTCCGGTTCGTGGCTATTCGCCGTGGCTGGCACCTTCCCGTTGCCGACGAACCCGAACCACCGACCACAAAGGCGCACGCGCCGAAGGATCGGAAGAATGACGGCGCGAGGAGGCGTTGAGATGAAATGCATTCGTTCTGGTGTGGGCAATGTTTTTAACGGCATTTCCGATGCCCCTGACTGACGGAGATCCTTGATAGGGCTGAAATTTTGATCGGGCATCAGAATTGATCCGCGTTCAGTGCCTGATGTTGCACGGCACGGCGTTGTAGATCCTGCCGATCGCGTGATGGCGCCGCTCCTCGGCGGCGTCTTTGCGCTGCCGCCATTCCAGCTTGCGCGTGGCTGGCTCGAGGGGGTGGTTCAGCCGCGCGCGTGTCTTCGGTACAGGCGAGCGCGTCGGCCCGCAGGCGCGATCGTGGATCTGCGACAGACCGGTCCACGGCTGACCTCGATGTCCCGGTTTCCGTGGCTGATAGGGGATCCCTGACCGGGTGCGCAGCCTCCGGGTTGTCGGATCTCGGTGCACGGTGATCGACGCCCAAATGGACCGTCTTACCGCCCGATTTGTTGTTCAGCACGCCGACAGGGGACTGACAATTCGAAGCCCCCTCCCTCCCGCAACGAGTCAGCCAAACTGCATCGAAGCGATGCAAACTCGTCGATCGGCTCCTTTCGGGGATCGGCCGAGGACCGTCAGTCCGCCGCGGGCACAGCGAGCCCCGATGGTAGGATGCGGCGCCGCGGTGCCTGCACACCGACCGCTGCGACGACCGCTGCCAACACCATGAACCCGGCAAGCGCGTAAAGGCCATTCTCAAAACTGCCGGTTGCATCTTTAATCCAACCGACGAGAAACGGTCCCATGAACCCTCCGATGTTGCCGACTGAATTGATAAGAGCCATGCCGGCGGCTGCGGCAGTGCCGGTCAGGAAGGTCGAGGGCAGCGGCCAAAAGGGTCCCTTTGAGCCGTAAAATCCGATTGTCGCGAGGCACATCGCTGCGAGTGACCAGAAGCTTCCTCCGAGTAAACCGGCGGCAACCAGTCCGGCGGCGCCGACCAGACAACCGACGAACAGGTTCCACTTACGCTCGTGCATGCGATCGGAGATATAGCCCCAAACGACCATGCTTATTGTGCCGACGACATAGGGGATCATGGTCAGAAAGCCAGTCTGAAGGTTCGACACGCCGAGTTGCTTGATGATCTGCGGCACAAAAATCACGAGGCCGACACTCGCGGTGACAATGCCGAAATAGATCACCGCCAAAGCAACGACCCGGATGTTGGTCAGGGATTGGAACAGCGTATATGTGCGCACCGCCTCTAGCTCACGCGTCTCGTGGGCGAGTTCGCTCATGATCCATTCCTTTTCTTCTGTAGTCAGCCAAGAGGCGTGAACCGGCCGGTCTCTGAGGTAAACCAGCAATGCAAAACCAAGGATCACGGCGGGAGCTGCCTCGGCGAGGAACACCCATCGCCACCCTGCGAGACCAAAGGTCCCGTCGAGCTCCAGCAGCGCGGTCGAAATTGGACCGCCGAGTGCCACCGAGATCGGGGTGGCCACCGTGAACCAGGAGATCATCCGCCCGCGATGGCGCGCCGGAAACCAATAGTGGAAATAAAACAGGATGCCGGGGAAAAAGCCGGCCTCAGCGGCGCCCAGCAAAAAACGCAGACTGACAAAGCTGATCGGGCCGCTGACAAAAGCCATGGCCCCGGAAAACAGGCCCCAGGTAATCATGATCCGGGCGAGCTAAAACCGGGCACCGACTTTCTCCAGGACCAAGTTGCTCGGGACCTCGAAAAGGCAGTACCCGCCGTAGAAGGCGCCGGCACCGAGTCCAAAAAGGTAAGCGCTGAACCCGAGATCCTTGTTCATCGTCAGCGCAGCGAAGCCGACATTGACCCGATCTAGGTAGCACACGAACATGCACAGGATCGAGAACGGCAGCAGCCGCAGATAGACTTTGCGCATCGTGGTTTGTTCAGCAGACCGGGTCATGTCTATCTGTCCTTAACCTATACCCAATTCCTTGTAGGTCACTCTCCTGGCTCGAACAAAGAGAGCACGCGCATGCCTGCTCTGTCTATTTGCGCGAGCGAATCCGGTGCGGTGCAGGCGCACAGGTCGGATCGCGCTCCGCAAATTTGTATTCGGTAGGTTCCGACATAACGGCTGAAAGGAATTCACCCGACTGAGCCGTTCTCCGATCGCACCGGCAACGTCTCTTTAGGGACAAGTTAGGGGCAAGAAGATTTGTTCCCGCCGCGAAGGCTGACATGGCTCATTTGGTCGGCGGGCTCATCGTCGGCAGCAGCCTGACCAATGCGATGATCTGACCCGCCTGCTCCGCTGCCGCGAACCGCCGGCAGCGCGCCCAGCGGCGGTCGCCGACCAGTGCCACCAGCGCGACGGCGATCATCACGAGGACGCTGGCGCCGAACACCCAGCGCGGCGCGCCGTGGTCCATGAAAAAGCCGAACATCAACGGCCCGATCATGCCCCCGATGCTGAACCCGCCGGTGACGATACCAAAGGTGCGGCCGATCGCGCCCGGTGGCGCGGCGGCACGCACCAGCATGTCGCGCGACGGCATGATCATCCCTCCCAGAAGCCCCGCCGCGCCCATCGCCGCGACGAGCGGCGCTGTTGCCAGCCCCATCGTGCCGATCGCCAGCACGATCGCGGCATTGATCGCATAACCGACCGAAGCCACCTCGGCATGACGGCGGGTCTTGTCGGCAACGAACCCGCCGGCCAACACCCCCAGCGCATGCATCGACAGATACACGGTCAGGCGAGGCTCCCCGCCGCCAGCGGCGTGCCGAACGCGCTGCCCAGCGCGACCACCGAAAATTGCTGATGCCGCTGCCCGACAGGCTCAAAAGCGCAAAGGACCCGCTGAGAAAAATGATCGTCGGTGGCCATCCGGCGGATTCTCTGTGGCTCCAATGAGCTGCGGGTTGCAGAAGACGATGCGGCCGAGCTGCGGCACCTAATCGAGCGGCCATTGCGCTGCCCCCGTATCGTGACGGAGGCGCGCCATGGCGGCTGAGCACAGCGCCGTATGGGAGGCGAAAATAGCCGATGCCCGCGCTAAAAGAGGTTCCGCACATTCCATTGCGGCCGGCGAGAACGCGACGGCGGTCATAATCGTAAAGCCAGGCGACCGCCACCTTGCCGCCAATACGGGCATCGAATCCCTGCGATGCGCCGGAGTGGCGTTTTTCAGCGCAGCGGCAAGCTGGTCCGTATCGCGCTCATCAAGGCAAAGAACAGCGACGGCGGGGAATTCCTCGTTCCGGGCATCGTCGCCGTCACGCCGCCGATCCTCGAGCGTGCCTTGGGGAACGCAGCGACCTGGCAGCGCTACGAACCAACCCGCTGGCCGCAATTAGCCGGGACCGCGGCCAATACGTCGCCGCGATCCTGTCGATTACTCGCGCCTACGTGATGGCGGGCCGCCCCAATCCTCTGACGCCGCTGGCGAGTTTTGAAGAGTGGTCGCGTCTTGTCCGCGAACCACTGATATGGCTGGGTTGCGACGATCCGATTGCGACGATGCATTCGCTGCGGCAAACCGACCCGAAGGCAATCGAACGCGAAACCGTATTCGAGACCTGGAAATCAGAAATCGGTATTGGCCGCGCCCGCGCATGCCTTACCGCCGAGCTCGTCAGCGCCGCCGATTCTCGACCAGCGCTCCGCGAAACTTTGCTGATCATCGCCCCGCAGCGGTTTGGGGATAAGATCGATCCAAAGGCACTCGGCAAATGGCTCGGCCGACACGAAAACACCCTCGCCGCAAACTGCAAGCTGCTGGTCGACCGTACCAATGCGACAAGGCCTCGATGGTATCTGGAACCGTCGCTCTGACGCCGTGAAAATGGGTTCGATGGGTTCAGGGGGTTTCCGCCAGTCGTTTATATGAAACTGTCACTGACAATTTGCTCGCGACGGGTGGGACAAACGCATTGAACCCATCCAACCCATCGGGAGCAGAGGGCGCCCAGCCGGCTTTGCTCGGCCGAGGTTTTTATCCCCTCGCGCGCGCGAGGGCCTAGATACCCCCGATGTGCAAATACGGCAGCGTATGCCAAATTCGGCGCCTGCAATCGATCCATGTCGCCGACGGTGCCGGCCGGCCGGCTCCGTCTATCAAAATCCCATCCCTGCACGCGTCAGAGGAGCGTCAAAGAAAAATACGCGGATCATCCACCAAACCGGTGGATAAAGCTGTGAATAACCTCACGGCAAAGGGGCCCAGATATCGCTTGAATTTTATCCTTTTGTAAATTGCCTAAAAAAAGGCGAAGCCAGATGGCATAGAGCCTTGACTGCAGGGCGCGCTACACGACGCGGGCGCGGCACTCGCCAAAGCCGATCGGCGTGCACCCGGCCTTTCGGCAATGAGCGCGGAAGATCACCTCGTCGCCGTTCTCCAGGAAGCTGCGGGTTTCCCCCGAGGGGAGCGTTATCTGCCGCTGGCCATCGGCGCTCAGTTCCATGAGGCTGCCATATCCCTCCGGCGTCGGCCCGGAAATCGTGCCGGTGCCGAACAGATCGCCGGCGGCGAGATTGCAGCCGCCGCAAGTATGGTGTGCGACCAGTTGGGCAAGGGTCCAGTAAAGGTCGATCGTGTTGCCGACCGACATCCGGTGCGGCGGCAGGCGCTTGGCCCGCAGCCCTTTGGTCAGCAGCAAGGCTTCGAGCACGATGTCGAACGCTCCCGTCTGCTGGTCGGCATCGTCCCACAGATAGGGCAGCGGCCGCGGGTCCCCGGCCGGCCGCGGCGGCTGTGCGACCCGGAACGGGGCGAGCGCTTCGTTGGTGATCACCCAGGGTGACACGGTCGTGCCGAAATTCTTCGCGAGAAACGGCCCGAGCGGCTGCGATTCCCAGCCCTGCACGTCACGCGCCGACCAGTCGTTGACGAGCCCGAGGCCGAACACATGATTCCCCGCCTCGGCGATCGGGATCGGTTCGCCGAGTTCGTTGCCGGGTCCGATCCACACCGCGAGCTCGAGCTCGTAGTCGAGCTTCTGCGCCGGCCCGAAGGTCGGGGCTTCCTCGTTGATGGCTTTGCGTTGGCCGCTCGGCCGGCGGATCGGCACGCCCGACGGGCGCACCGAGGACGCCCGGCTGTGATAGGCGACTGGGACGTATTTGTAATTGGGATTGAGCGGATTGTTCGGATCGCGCCGCATGCCGCCGTTTCTCGCGTGGTGGATGCCGGCGAAAAAATCGGTGAAGCTGCCGATCGTCGCCGCCAAGTGCAACGTGCAATCGGCCGCGTTGTGCAATAGCCGCGCGGTGAGGGGCTCGATCTTTGCCCGGTCGGGGCCGTCTGCCGACAGCAGCGCCGAGAGGCGCCGGCGCAGTGCGAGGCGCGCATTCTTGCCGCAGGCCATCAGCAGGTTCAGGGTTGCTCCGGCCGCCGCTTCAGCCGCGCGCGCCGCCTCCCCGGAAAACAGCCCCGCCTCCAGCGCTGCCCGCAGGTCGAGGATCTGGTCGCCGATCGCGACCCCGCCGCGCGGCGAGCCGCCGGCTGGGCTGAAGACCCCAAACGGGAGGTTCTGGATCGGGAACTCGGCATGGCCCTGAGCCGAAGCGACCCAACTCGCCCGCCGCGGGTCATGGGTTTCGTCGATCGAACTCATCAGGGATATCCCCCCTCAGCGATGGCCCGCAAAAATACCGGAAGCGAGATAGGCCGGACCCCGGAGCGCGAAGTTTCCGCCCGTCTCGGTGGCGGGATTTCCGGGGAGGTTGCCGAAAAAGGTCCCGTTGGCCGAACCGGTGAGACCGGAACCCGACAATGAGCCCGAATACCCCGCGCCTGCGCCGTTGACTGTCCCGGAAACAGTCTTGCCATCGAAATTGCTGATCGTGAACGCCCCTGTGTGGTTGCCGAAATTGTAGGTGTTGGTGAAACCTCCCGAGGCGAGATAGCTCGCTCCGCTGTTGACCACCGACCCGATCGCGTTGCCGCTGAAGGTTCCCACGCCGGCTGCCGGCAGGGCAACGCTCGGGACGCCCGCGACCCAGGTATTAATGTGCGCGGCGTCCAGCCGCAAGGCCGCGGTGCCGGCGGCGTTTGGGGTATCGAGCACGCCGGTCCAATAACCCCATTGCAGGAACTGGCATTGCTGGCAAAGGCCATTTGGCAGAAGGGGGTTCGATACAGCGCCCGAGGACACGAGGGCGAGCCGCGAATACAGATTCGATCCGCTTGAAAAGGTCGGCAGCGATGTGCCGTTGATCTGCGACGGGGTCACCGGGTCCTCCGTCGCGGCGAACACGTTGTCGTTGATGAATGCGCTGCGGGCGAAGCCGTTACCGGTGACCGACCCGAAGTTGACAACCAGAGAGTTTATCCCGCTCGTGGGTGACGTGAGCGGGTCGCTGCCTGTGAGCGTTGCAGCGACACGATTATTGTTCGCATTCGTCGACACCGTTGCACTGCCTGTGACCGGATAAGGGGAGCCCAGCTGCCCCGTTGCAACGGTATTGGGATACATGATCCCGCCGAACGACCCTGACAATGTCTGGGTCGTCCTGCTGGCTCCAGTTATGGTGGGCGACACTGAGGTCGCGACGGCTGGCTGGTTGAAGGCGTAAGTGGTCGTCGCCCTGCCGAGAGGAGCTGTGTTAGCCAGTTGCTGCACGGGATTATCGGTTGTGCCGTACGTATTCTGGTCGAGCACGAACCCGGTGATTGTATTGCTCCCGAATAAATTGTTGCCAAGGCCATCCGGGACGGTGGCGGCGCCCGCGGTGGTCCGCGTTGGTGCCGATGTCCCAGCAGCGAGATAAGTGCCGCGGACGGGGCCGTTGGCAACCACCGTGCCGCTGGCGGTCGACGTGAAGAACGAACCCGTGCTGACGACGAGTACCGAGTTTTGACTTGAACCTTGCCCACTGATCCCTAGACTTGCCTGCAGATAATGCGGCGAGTTGACGTTGGGATTGGTGTTGGCATTGAAGGCGCCGAACTGCGTGTTTGCCGGGGCCACGGCATAGATCGGCGAGACCGACGGGTTCGCGACATTGCCGCCGCTGCTGTTGGTCACGAAGGGTATCGGCGAGTTTAGGGCGGCATCGGGTTGCAGGTTGAACGCGAAGAAGCGATTGTTTGCGGTCGGCGCGTAGAAGCTTTGGCTGACCGGCTGACCGCCGAAGATGAACTCGCGATCGGCCGGCGAATTGACCGGCGTCAGGTTGGCATAGAAAAAGCTGCCATCAGAGGAGAGAAACGTCGTTCCGGTTACCGGACCTGATGGGCTTGTCGTGCCGGCGCCGTTAGCCGGGAGGGTGGAGAAGCCCGCAGCGAATGGCAGCGGGATCGACAGCTGGCCCGTCCCGATTGTAGCAGTGAAAACTGCGCTCTGCGGCGAACCCGGGGGATAGGTCAAGGTCCCGCCCGAATAGCCGATTCCGGCGCTGCTGGTCCCGCCCGGGTCGAGGAGCCCGCGGGCGGTGCCTTGTCCGTTCGTGCTCTTGAAATTCCCCGCATAGCTGATGACCACCGGTGGCGGCGGTGGCGTTGTCATCACCGGGGTCATAGGCGTGACCGGTGTCACCGGCGCGACTGGTGTCACCGGCGTGACCGGCGTGATTGGTGTCACCGGCGTGACCGGCGTGACTGGTATCACCGGCGTGACAGGTGTTACGGGCGTAGTCGGCGTCGTTTGAGCTTGGGAGGTCGTTATGCTCTGCTGACCCGCGATGCTCGCCTGAACCACGGGGCTGTTGGCGGCTACCTGGACGGTCGTCGTGGCTTGCTGAACCGTGGTCGACACTCTGCGCGGCTGTTGCGTTTGCACTTGGACCGGGGCTGTGCTCGAAACCGCCGCGGCGATGCCGCTGTTCGCGACTGTCGCATCGGTCGGGATCGTGCGGGCGCCGCCATTTCCGCCGGGCCGGCCGTCGAGCTGGGCGAGCAGCGCCGCAGCCGCCCCCGGGGGGGCCGGCGACGGCGTTGATGGCGCGGCGCCCCGTCCCGCCACGGTGACCTGAAATCCGGGCCGCGTTATGGTTTGCGCGAGGCCGTTCAACCCCGTCACGGTCACGCCGGCGCCATACCCGAAGATTACCTGCAGCTGGCCATCCGGGGCCACATCCACCAGGATCAAGCCGCCGCGGATCCCGATCGTCGCCGAGGGCGTCTGCATCGTGACCGCGTTGTCCAGTTTGCTGAGCTTGCCGCCGACAAAGCGGAACACGCCGCGCGTCAGGCTGGCCGCCAGCTTGCCGGTGCCGGCGTTCGGATCATAGACAAACTCGTCGATGACCATGTCCGAGCGTGGCCCGACCGTCATCGTCGATTGGTCGATAAACAGGATTTGTGTCTGCCCTTCCGGCCCGGTAGTGATGCGCTCGTTGAAGACGACCTCTTGTCCGAGCACCAGCCGCCGCGGCGCCGCGCCCGGAGGAATTCCGGTGGCGTCCGGGTTGACGGCGCTGTTGACGCCGACACGTTGCTGCGCCGCTGCCGGCGCACCCGCCAGCCCCGTGCCGAGCAGCCCCGTGCCGAGCAGTCCCGTGCCGAGCAGCACGGCGGCCATCGTGCCAGCGCGAAGCGGACGGCGTGCGACGGGAGTCATCGAGCTCTCCTCAAAACCGGATCTGCGGCCCGAACAAAATCGAAGTGTTGTTATACGAGTAGAGCGGCAGGTTGGACGAGACGATATCACGCTCCAGCTGCGCCACGAGGGCGACCGTGGCCGTAACCGGCCAAGTCTGGGTCACGCCAAATCGCCAACGCTGCGTCAATTGCGTGCTGAAACCGTTCGGATAGACGCCGGGAAACAGATTGCCGCTGGTGTTGCAACAGGGGTCCGGGGCCGCGTAATAGCTCCACGCACGACCGACAAAGGGGGTAGTCTCCCAAGAATAGGGGGTGAAGCCGGTCGGATCCTCGTAGCGGATACGGTAGGAGCCCGCTACCGCATAGGTCGTGTTCGTATAGAAGGCCAGCTGTGTCAGCTGGTCGAGATAATCGAACTCGAAATTCAAAACAGTATTCTCGGTGATCGGCTTGGCGGCCGAGAAGGTGACAAGCTTGTCATTGCCATTGAGACCCGTCGACAGCGGACGTTCGGGGGCATTGGTATAATTCTTGTGCCGAAATTCGAACGCCGCTCTCAACGCCAGGTCGTTCCAGACGATCTCGTCATATTCGATCCCGGTACCCCCGGCGGCAAAGTACTGGTTCCACCCTAGTCCTACCTCGTCGCCGATGATATAGGGCTTCAACGATGCTGCCTTTACACCGATCAGATTCGGAAAATTGAAGCGCGGCCCGCCGGTCACCTCGATGAGGCTGAGGTCGAGCCGGTTCACCGCGGGGTTCATATAATGATCCAGGTAAATGACGTTGGTAACTTCCAAGGTATCGTGGTTCTGCGTTTCCATATCGTAGCTGTAGAGCAGCGAGCTGCTGCCGAACATGCTCCCGGACGCCTGCTTGACAAATTGGTTGCCGAGCACCACGGGGCCGATGGGTGACAATATCAGCGACGAGCCGGCGACGTTGGCGTCGGTTTGATACTGGCCGCCGAAGAAGACATATCCGGACAGATGATGGCGCGATTGGCTCTTTTCGATGTCCGCAAGGTATTGCTCGACGCGTGCGCGAACCTCGGGCGGCGGATTTGCGGCGGCAGCCTTGTCGAAATAATCACGGGCGAGTTCATAGGAGCCCATACGATAATAAAGCGCCCCGAGCTCCAGCTGAACCCGCGGCAGATTTGGGTTGAACAGCAGCATCCGTTCGAGCCCCGAAACTGCAGCCTCGTAATCCCCCAACCTGGCCGATACATCGGCATAGGCAAAGGTCACGTCGAGGTTTGCCGGATCGCGAAACATCTGCTGGAAGAGCGATTCTTTTTGTGCTTCGAGAGCGGCCTTGTCCTGGCCTGAAGCCTCCTGCGCTGCCGCCCTCTCCAGCGGCAAGACGACCAGCGCGAGCGCAAAAAAGCCACAGACCAGTCGCCACAATCTTCCGGAAACGAGGGTCGCCCCGGTATTCCGTTTGACAGCGCTCACCGCCTCTCCCCCGATTTGCGGCACCGCACTCGCGGTTTGGTTAACGTGGCCAAATTTACCTGGACGCGATTTATGTGTCAAGATTTTCAACCAAGTAACTTGGGGGGTCCCTTTGGGCTCGTTTGACCGGCTGCGGCGCTTGGATCGGATGCCTTGGTGAGTTTCGCGGAGCGGATCGGATCGAGATGGCGCTGGTCAGCGCTGCGGCGAATGGCTTGGCGCGGCGCGATTTACGTTTTGCCGCTCGCGGTCCTGTTCGCGGCGGCTACTGCGCGGGTTGCCGCCCCCGACCTGCTCGACAGGATGTCGCTGATCTGCTTCGACCTCTATCAGCGCGCTGCACCGCGAAAGCCTGAAGGCGACACGCCGATCCGCATTGTCGACATCGACGACGACAGCCTCAAAAAGATCGGCCAATGGCCATGGCCGCGCACGCTGGTTGCACAACTGATCGATAAGCTGCGCGACGCCGGCGCATCGGTCATCGCTTTCGACATCGACTTCGCAGAACCGGACCGCACTTCGCCCAAATTGCTTCTGCCTTTGATGGCTCAGAGCGGGTTCGGAGCGGCGGAGGCGAAAAAGCTCCTGGCCGCGCTACCCGATCCCGATCAACGGCTCGCCGAAGCGATGGGCACGGTGCCTACCGTGACGGGGTTTATATTGACCAACCATGGCGACACCCGGCCGCCTGCCGCGAAGGCCGGCTTTGCTTTCGCCGGCGACGACCCCCTAGGCCATGTCGCCAGCTTTCCAGCGGTCGTCGACAACTTGCCGGCACTGGAAGCCGCCGCCGCCGGCAACGGCTTCCTCAATCAATATACCGACTGGGATCATGTGGTCCGCCGGGTTCCGCTTATCCTGAAGTTCGGCGACAAGCCGTATCCCTCGCTCGTCGCCGAGGCGCTCCGACTCGCCTTCGGCGCGCACGGCTATGTCGGTCGCGCCGCCGGTGCAAACGGTGAGAAGAACTTTGGCGAAAAGACCGGCCTGACGGCGATCCGCATCGGCCCGCTGACGGTACCAACCGATGCCGCCGGGCGGGTATGGTTGCATTACGCCCTCCCACGACCCGACCGGCTCGTCTCTGCGGCCGACGTTCTCGCGGGGAACTTCGACCGTGCGCTCTTTGCCGACCACATCGTATTGGTTGGAACCTCGGCGGCCGGCGTGATCAACGATCGCCAGGCGACGCCGATCGCGCGGAATGTCCCGGGTGTGGAGATCCATGCCCAACTGATCGAGCAGATCCTTCAGGGGGCGTTTCTCGTTCGGCCCGATTGGGCGCTCGGCGCCGAGGTACTGTTCACGCTGCTGTGCGGGATGGGGCTGATCTTGGGCGTCGCGCGCATCGGGGCGTTGCCCAGCGCCATCCTTGGCGCCGCCGACGTGGTCGTCGTCATAGGGGTTTCATGGCTCGCATTCCGGCAGGCCCGGCTGCTGATCGACCCGGTGTACCCTTGGGCGGTCATCACCCTTGTCTACCTCGTCGCATCGCTGCTCGGTTATCTGCGGACGGAAGAGCGCCAGCGCGAGATCCGCAACGCCTTTTCGCGCTATATGTCGCCGCACTACGTTCAAGAGCTCGCGGCGCACCCCGAGAAGCTTGTCCTCGGCGGCGAGACGCGAACGATGACGATCATGTTCTCCGATATCCGCGGGTTCACCAGCCTCGCCGAGGGCATGGACGCCAGAACATTGACAAAGTTCATGAACAGCTTTCTCGCGCCGATGACGGAAATCATCACCGAGCAGAAAGGAACGATCGACAAATACATCGGCGATTGCATCATGGCGTTCTGGAACGCCCCGCTCGATGACCCGGAACACGCGCAGAACGCGGCTCGGGCAGCCCAGGCGATGCGCCGCCAACTAGCCGAGCTGAACCGCCTCTGGGAGAGCGAGGCGCTGGCGGCGGGCAAATCGTTCGAGCCCGTCAAGATCGGCATCGGGATCAACACGGGTGAATGTGTCGTCGGGAATTTCGGCTCACAGGAACATTTCGATTATTCGCTGCTCGGAGACCCCGTGAACCTTGCATCGCGGCTGGAGGGCCTGGGCAAGGTCTATGGCGTGGATCTGGTCATCGGCGAGGAGACCGCTGCACGGCTCGACCAACCGGCGCTGATCGAGATCGATATCGTCGCAGTCAAGGGAAAGACCCGGGCAGGTCGGATCTACACGCTGCCGCCCGAGCCCGTCGAGCAGGCGCAGTTCATTGCCCGGCACTCGGCCCTGCTGACGGCTTACCGGCGACAGGATTGGGCGGCGGCACTGCGTCTCCTCGATGACGGCCTGCTCGCGGCGGCACGCCATCTGGCACCCGTCTACGACCTCTACCGGCGGCGGATCGCGCAGTTCCAGATCGAGGCCCCGCCGCAGAACTGGGACGGTGTCTTTACGGCTGAGGAAAAGTGACGCCGGTTATATTGCGCGAGTGGGGGTTATCAGGATCGCTTCGCGGCCTCGGGACTGAGCCGCGCTGATCGGCCCCGCATGGCGCTGCGCCGGGCCGACGCCTGCGGATTGGCGCAGGCGTCGGCCATGTCCTCATAGTCGCGGAAATACAGCTTCATCGTGCGAAGCTCGGCGCTGCATTGCTGGCGCAATTTGGTAATCTGCGGGCCAAGCTGCGGCTGCGTCCTCGTCCGGCCACATCGCATCACTGATCCGAACAGCGGCTTTGATCTGGCGGGCGATGCGGCATAGCCCGTTCTGCCGCGCAAAAGGTTCGGTGCAGAAGCCAAGGCGCTTGATGTCGCTGGCGTGAAGGAAGCGGAAATCTCGCGCACGTGGGCAAGGCGCTGTTTAATCGCGGCGGTTGCTTCGGCGGCGCTGGGGGCTTTGCCGGTGGGTTCGGCGATGCAGTCGATTTGCCACTAGCTTTAGCCGGGGTGCTGTCAAAAAGACCGATAAGGGGATGTTATGGAAAATCGTCGCGAATGCGCCCCAACCGTTATACTCGGTCACGTCCGTCAAGTTGGTGGAGATTCGAGACTGAAGCTGAGGCGCTGCGGGTGCAGCGGCGTTGGCGGAAAGTGATCGGCGGTTGGCGGGTGGCATGGGCGCGATCGACGGCATGGATGCCAAAAGCTCGGCCGGAGTGCCGCTGTCAAGCCCCGCGCCGCGCAGCGGTGCGCCGAAGGCGCAGGGCTTGATAGCGGCGCTCCGGCCGAAGCACAATCCGCCATGCCGTCGATCGCGGCTCCCCGCCACTGCACTGACCGCCGATCTCTTTCACCAACCCCGCTGCACCCGCAACGCCTCACCTTCAGTCTCGAATCTCCACCAGCTTGACGGACGTGACCTATCAAATGAACGGTCGTGAGCTTCCGCTCGATCACGGATACCCGGTGCGCGCGATTGTCCCTGGTCATTATGGAATGGCATCGGTCAAATGGCTGACGGGTATCCACGCCACACGAAAACCATTTCAAGGTTACCGGCAAACTTCGGATTACGGTTATTGGAGTTATGTCGATGGAATGCCAGCTCGACGCGCATTGGCAGAAATGCAAGTGAAATCCGAGATCGCCTGGCCCCGCGTCCACGAAATGATCACACCGAACCAGATATATACAGTGACCGGCGCCGCATGGGCGGGCGAGACCGAAGTTACCAGGGTTTCAGTGAGCACTGACGGTGGCCGAACCTGGAACCAGGCAAGTTTCCTAGAACCTGCTCAGCGGCATGCGTGGCGCCATTGGAAATACGATTGGCTTACCCCAAAGAAGCCGGGGAGATACACCTTGCTGTCGCGTGCCAAAGATGCGAGCGGCGCCGTCCAGCCTGATAAGCACGACCCGAACCACGGCACCTATGTCATCAATCATCCTCTGCCAATCGAGGTAATTGTCCGCGATCCGGCAGACGGCACCCGGCAGATGATTGTAAAGCGGGCCTGATTGTAAATCGAGCCTCGGGCGACCTGCTTCACCGATGTTCGTCTGTGGCAAGCGCCGGCAATGTCAAGGCCGACCTGCTCGCCGGGCACGGCTGAGCGCGTCCCCGGGCCACACCCCCGCCAGCCAATCCTTCCACCAATCCAGGGAACCCGTCATGTCCGCAAAAAAAACCCTTCCCCAACGCCTCCGGCGCCAGTCGCGGACAACACCAACATCATGACCGCCGGTCCGCGCGGCCCAGCACTGCTGCAGGACATCTGGCTGCTCGAAAAGCTGGCGCGTTTTCGATCGCGAAGTCATCCCAGAGCACCGCATGCACGCCAAGGGTTGGGGTGCCCACGGCACCTTCACGGCGACGCACGACATCACCCGCTTTACCAACGCGAAGATCTTCAGCACGATCGGCAAGCAGACGCCGATGTTAGTGCGTTTCTCCACCGTCGCGGGCGAGCGCGGCGCCGCCGACGCCGAGCGCGACATACGCGGCACCGCACTGAAGTTCTACACCGAAGAAGGTAACCTGGGACATCGTCGGCAACAACACGCCGGTGTTCTTCTTTCGCGACCCGCTCCGCTTCCCGATCTCAACCACGCGATCAAGCGCGACCCGCGTACCGGAATGCACAGCGCCGACAACAACTGGGATTTCTGGACCCTGCTGCCCGAAGCGCTGCACCAGGTCACAGTCGTCATGTCCGACCGCGGCATCCCGAAGAGCTTCCGGAACATGCAGCTGTTCGGCGACCACACCTTTTCGATGATCAATGCGGCGAACAAACGCGTCTGGGTCAATTCCATTTCCGGACCCACCAGGGCATTCAAAACCTGACCGATTCCGAGGCCGAGGCCCTCGTGGCAAAAGACGCGAAAGCCACGGCCGCGACCTCTTCAATGCGATCGAAGCCGGCGACTTCCCGCGCTGGACGCTCTTCATCCAGGCAATGACGGAAGCGCAGGCGAAGACGCACCGACACAATCCGTTCGACCTGACTGAGGTCTGGCGCAAGGCCGAGTACCCGCTGATCGAGGTCGGCGCCATGGAGCTCAACCGCTGGCCGACAACTATTTCGCCGAAGTCGAGCAGGCGGCGTTCGGGCCATCGAACGTCGTCCCCGGCATTAGCTTCTCTCCGGATCGGATGCTGCAGGCGCGCCTGTTCTCGTATAGCGACGCGGTTCGTTACCGCCTCGGCGTCAACTTCTACCAGATCCCGGTCAACGCGCCGAAATGCCCGTTCATGAGCTACCACCGGGACGGCAAGATGCGGGTCGACGGCAATCTCGGCGGCGCCACGAGCTTCAACCCCAACAGCACCGGGTTATGGGACAATCAGCCCGATTTCGCCGAGCCGCCGTTGCCCATTGAAGGCGAGGCGGCCCACTACAACCATTACGCCGACGACGACCACTGGGAGCAGCCCGGCAATCTGTTCCGGCTGATGACGCCGGCGCAGCAGCAAGCTTTGTTCGAGAACACGGCACGAGCGATGGGCGATGCTCGGCAGCACATCAAGGAACGCCATGCCCGGAATTGCTGGCGCGCCGATCCGGCCTACGGCGAGGGGGTCGCACGGGCTCTCGGCCTCGAGGAGCCTGAGTTCGCCAAATAACCGACCCGTGACACGGCCACCGGCAAACTGACCTGAGTATGCCTGGCCGACCCCCAGCTTTTGAAGGCGTAGAGCCGCTTCAGCCTCGCGCGCAAGTTTGCTCACGCCCATTGGAGACAGTGCATGACCATTGATAATAACCTGGATCTTCCGATCACCAGTAGACATCGCCACCGGCGGCCCCTAAACGGAAGCATCGGCTTTGTCGGGCTGGGTCGCATGGGCAGCGTCATGGCGGCCAATCTGGCGGCCGGGGGTTGCCGGGTGATCGCCTATATCCGCCGCCCGGACCGTGCGGCAGAAATCCGATCCCTCGGCGTTGAGCCGAAGCTCCGTATCGCCGATCTGTTCGATTGCGATTTCGTCATCAGCATGCTGCCTGACGACGCTGCGGTTCGTGAGGCGGTATTCGGCAAAACCGGGGAAGGGGGGTTGGTCGCCGGTCTGAAGCCAAATGCCGTGCATCTCTCGATGAGCACGATAGGCACGGCTGCGCCACGCGAATTCGCCGAGGAGCACGAAAAGCACGGCCAGTACTATGTCTCGGCGCCGGTGTTCGGCAACCCCGATGCGGCCCAAGCCCACGAATTGTTCATCATTGCGGCCGGCGCCGATGACCCGCTCGAGCGTTGCCGCCCTCTGTTCGACCTGCTTGGCCAACGGACCTTTGTCATCGGCAGCGACCCCGAGAGCGCCAACCTGGTCAAAATCATCGGCAATGCCATGATGGCGACTACATTGGCAATGCTCGGCGAGGCGCTCGAGCTGGTGCGTAAGCGCAGCCTCGATCCGGCCGCGGTTCTCGACATCTAACTTCGACGATGTTCGGCAGCCGGATCCATAAGCTTTACGGCGCCAAAATCGTCGCGCAGCGCTTCGCGCCTTCGGGCTTTGTGCTTCCACTGGCATTCAAGAATGTTCTTTTGGCCCTGGCGGAAGCGGAGAGGGCCAACGTCCCGATGCCCTCGGTCAGTGTCGTGCGAGACCGAATGATCACCGGTCTGGCCCACGGTTACGCGGAACTCGACTGGTCGGCTCTGGGTCTGATCGCAACCGAAGCGGCCGGAATCGAAGACCGAGTAGACGCCGAGTGAGGCTGAAGGATGCGACCACCCCCCAGCTCATAGCATTGGAGATGACCATGACGGTGAATATCAATATGGAACTAGCGACTATAGCCGGCACAAACTTGGCTGTATGCGCGTTGGCCTTGGAACCTGGGCGATCGGCGGCTGGATGTGGGGCGGTACCGACGAAGATGAGTTCGATCAAGACCATTCACGCCGCCCTCGAGCGCGGAGTCAATCTGATCGACACCGCGCCGGCTTACGGGTTTGGCCGCTCCGAAGAGATTGTCGGCCGCGCGATTGCCGGTGCGCACTCGCGCTCGCGCGTCGTGATTGCCACGAAGGTGGGCCTGCAGTGGAACGACGGGAAGGTTTTCCGCAATGCCAGCCGCGACCGCATCCTGCGCGAGGTCACCAACTCGTTGCGACGGCTGCGCACCGACTACATCGACGTTTATCACGTCCATTGGCCCGATCCGCTGGTACCGGTTGAAGAGACTGCCGCAGCGACGCAGACGCTCTTCAAGCAAGGGAAGATCCGCGCTATCGGAGTAAGCAATTTCTCGACGGCCCAGATCGAACGGTTTCGCCGCGTCTCGGCACTGCACGTCGTACAGCCGCCCTATAATTTGCTCGAGCGCGAAATCGAGGCAAAGCTTCTGCCCTATTGCCGGAAATCGGAATTCGCAACGTTGACCTATGGCGCGCTGTGTCGCGGGCTGTGTCCGGCAAGCTACAAGCAGACGCGCACTTTGAGGGCGACGATCTCCGGTTAACGGACCCGAAATTCCAGTCGCCGTGCTATATCGAATATCTTGCTGCGGTCAGGCGTCTCGACCAATTCGCGAGAGATCACCCGACTTCGCCGATTCGACCCTGCGTCCTGCGATTTTCGCAGAGCAAGTGATTGATCGGCAAGGGTCGGGGGGCCAAAACGCGGGAAATCGGCCGTGGTGCCGACCGAGTCTATTCTCACGGTCGCCAATGTGGCGAGAATTGGCGGCCATCATGTTCTTGCGCTGCAAGGGTTCGCCGGAAGGATGGCCAGCAACATCGCTATTGGAGCGTTGTCGAGAACGCGCGGGTCGCCGGCGGGCGCGTTGTGCAGCGGCACGTGCTGTACCTGGGTGAGATCAACGACACGCAGGAATTGGCATGGCGGCGGTCGATCGAGGTGCTCGAGGAAGGCGCCACGCAACCGCGGACGCTGTCGCTGTTTCCGGAAGACCGCTGCGCAGGAGTGCTGGCGGACGCCTCGATCGTCGGCGTCAAGCTGTCGGAATTGCGCCTGCGCAAGCCACGGCAGTGGGGCGCGTGCTGGCTGGCGCTGCTGCTGTGGCGCGAGCTGCAGCTCGATCTGTTCTGGTCGAAGCGGCTGGGAGTGAGCCGCAAGGGGACGCGGTGGGATCAGGTGCTGTTCGTGCTGGCCGCCTACCGCTTGCTGTCGCCGGGCAGCGAATGGCGGCTGCATCGCGAGTGGTTTCAGCGCAGCGCGCTCGCCGATCTGCTGGGCGAGGATGCGGGGCTGGCCGAGATCCACAAGCTATATCGCTGTCATGACCGGCTGCTGGTACACAAGCAGGCGGTCTTCGATCACCTGACGCGGCGGTGGCGCGATCTGTTCAACATCAGCTACGACGTGCTGCTCTACGATCTGACGGGCACCTATTTCGAGGCGGATCCGCCGTTTCCGGAAGGCGACAAGCGGCGCTTCGGGTACTCGCGCGATCACCGGTCGGATTGTGTGCAGATCGTCATTGCCACCCGCTTCCGCGAGGGCAGGCTCTGGTGGTGACCCCCGAAGGCCTGCCGCTGGCCTAATGAGGTGCTGCCCGGCAATACCGCCGACAAGACGACGTTGCGGGGCTTTCTCGAACGCATCGAGGAGCAATACGGCAAGGCGCGCCGAGTGTGGCTGATGGACCGCGGCGTGCCGACCGAGGAGGTGCTCGCCGAGATGCGCGCGGCCGACCCGCCGGTGCATTATTTGGTGGGTTACGCCGAAGGGTCGCCTGACGCGCCTGGAGAAGCATCTGGTCGCCAAGCCGTGGCAGGAGGCGACCTGGCGTGCAGGTCAAGCTGCTGGCGCAAGAGAGCGAGCTCTACGTGTTGGCCCAGAGCCGCGACCGCGTCGCCAAGGAGCGCGCGATGCGGCGGCGCCAGTTGAAGCGGCTGTGGGTGCGGCTCAAGCAACTGTCGACGATGCAGCTGACGCGTGAGGAGTTGCTGATGAAACTCGGCGCTGCACGCGATCAATCCCGTACAGCCTGGCGCCTGGTCGTGATCGCGGTCGCCACAGACAGCGTTACGTTCAGCTATCGGCTCGATCGCGACAAGCTGCGGCAAGCCCGCTCGCGCGAAGGCCGCTACCTGTTGCGCACCAATCTCGTTGAGGAAGACCCAGCCAAGCTGTGGAGCCATTACCTGCTGCTGGTGGCGGTCGAGGAGGCGTTCAAGAACCTCAAAGGCGATTTCGCGATCCGGCTGGTCTTTCACCAGCGCGAGGCGCGCATCGAGGCCCACGTCTTCATTGCCTTCTTGGCCTATTGCCTGCACGTCACGCTGGCGCGGCGCCTGCATGCGCTGGCGCCGGGGCTGACGCCGCGCGCCGTGCTGGAGAAGTTTGCCGCCGTGCAGATGATCGAGGTGCACCTGCCGACCACCGATGGCCGCGAGCTGGTGCTCACCCGCTATACCGAGCCCGAACCCGAACTCAGCCTGTTGCTGAAGAAACTCAAACTGGAGCTGCCCGCTCAACCGCCCCCCAAAATCACCGCCGGGCCCGTGCCGCCGATCCCGCTGTAGTGCCGACCGTCGGGGGCCGACCTCAGCAATCTCAACTGCTTAGGCGCCCTAAAGTGCTCGAATAGGCGAAGTTAGGTTAAGCGCGTGCTCGAGGTCGATCTCGACGGCGAGGAGGTGACACTTGCGCTTTATTACCTACCGTCTACCTAGCTAGCCCCCGGCCATGTTTCTCAATTCCTGAATTCAGGCGTGCGGCCGAAATTCCACATCGAGCAAGGCCCTGCCCCGCACGCCGCAATTCCCCAACGCAGCTGCCGCTCCAACGACATCAAGCGCATAGCCGGTGCCGCCCCTTGCAACAGAGCGGTTAAACGAGCAACAGATCATCCCAGACGGTCGTATAGCAGGGCGAAAGAAACTCGCGGCGCAGCTTCCACGGCCGCTGCCGGCGTCCGGCGGCGGCGAAACTCACGGTGTCGCGGCCGAAGCGCAGGTTGAGGCCGTCGAGCGTGCGCATCAGCGTCACCCGCCGCTCGCTGTCCAGCTGATCGAAAACGCCCGCCTGCACCGCTGATGCCGGATGCAGATCGAGCAGCATGACGCCGGCTTTCTTGTATCGATAGCCGTCGCGCCAGATTGCAGCGAGGGCGGCCAGCGCGGCGCCGATCAGCTTGCCGCTGTCGCTCGTGGCACCGGCAGCTGCACCGTCCGGGCCGCATGATGCTGCGGTTCAGCGGGCTGGAATTGGTGGTCTCGACGAACACCATCAGGCTTGCCGTCGCCAGATGCTGGCGGCGCAGCTTTTCGGCCGCGCGCGTGGTGTAGGCGGCAACCGCTTCGCGCAATTCCGCCAGCACCGTCACCGGCCGGCCGAAGGAGCGCGACGCCATGATGCTTTTGCGGTCGGGAATTTCACATTCGAGATTGAGGCACCGCACGCCACGCAGTTTGAGCGCCAGGTGCTGGTGACGACACCGAGCCGCTCGCGGATCAAACGGGCATCGCTGCGTTTGAGATCGAGCGGCGTTGCAATGCCAAGCGCCACGAGACGAGCGGCCAGGCGGCCGGCGACGCCCCACAGATCGGCGAGCTCCATGCGCGCCAGGGCGGCATCCTGCGCCGCTTCCTCGAGCAGCAGCACGCACTCACGTTCCGGGTCTTTTTTCGCAAAACGATTGTCCACCTTGGCCAGCGTCTTGGTCGGCGCAATGCCGATCGATACCGGAATGCCCGTCCATTGCAGCACGGCCGCGCGCAGCGCCCGCGCCTGCGCTTCCAGCGGCGCACCGAAACCATCCATGCCGAGAAAGGCTTCGAGCGCACGATGACGCCGGCGGCGGCGAAACGCGCGCGGTGCAGATGCCACGGCGCCCTCATCTCGATGCCGAGCGCCTTGGCCTCATTGCTGCGCGCGATCACGCAGCCGTCATTGTTCGACAGCACCACGACCGGGCGGCCGCGCAATTCCGGCTGGAACACGCGCTCGCACGACACATAGAAATTGTTGCAGTCGACGAGGGCCAGCGGGCTCACGGTCACAGCATGCGGATGCTGCGCGTGATCACTCCCCACACCTCCACCGTCTGTCCGTCGGCAATCAGCATGTCGGCGAAGGCGGGGTTTTCGGCCTGCAGCCACACCGCGCCGTCCTTGACGCGATAGCGTTTCACGGTGAAGGCGCCATCCACCAGCGCCAGGATGACGCTGCCGTTGACCGCCTCGCGGGCGCGGTCGACGACCGCGATATCGCCGGGGAAAATGCCGGCGCCGGTCATGCTCTCGCCCTCGATGCGAATGGCGAAGGTCGCCGCCGGATGCTCGATAAGCAGTTCGTTAAAGTCGAGCGGCCGGTCGACATAGTCCTCGGCCGGCGACGGAAACCCGCACGCCGCCGACCAGGCCATCATCGGAACGCGCTGTGCCGTCCGGCTCTCGACATCGAGAAATGCAGCGACATCGCCCGGATTTTTCGCGGCCGCGAGCTTGCGCGCCATCTCGGCCAGCTTGACCGGCAGCCGCACGACCTTGGTCCGCAGTCCGGGTCGCCGCCCCGCCCCTGCCCGCCGCCCGCCGTGATTCTTTTCTGCGCTCATACCCGCTGTCCTTGAATATTGTGACAATATTCAAGATGCGGCGCTCGATGTCCGGACAATTCATGGCGTTGCGGGCTGCGGCTCGTCGTCGCCGGCATTGCCCTGGCGCCGGCCGTCCGGCCTCGCCGATACTCGATCCTCTTACCCGGAAAAGGGGCAATGGCGGAGGGGCTCGATTTCGGGGCGCTGTGGCCGGTTCCGGCCGGCCGGTTTGGCTGGACCGCGCGCGGCAACGCCCCTTGTCTGATGGAAATCGTATCCTGGCTCACCACCGGCGCGATCGATACCGTCTGGCCCGGCGTCTCTCCGTCCGTCGCCGATTATGTTCAGGCCGCCCAGGACGCCATGGACCACGAGACGCGGCAGAAGCTGCTGGTGCTTGTGCCGGCCTTGATCCGCTGTTCCGGTGACGCCCATGCGCCCGAAATCGAATCCGCGCGACGGCTTTTACTCGCCCAGAGATCGCTCTCGCTGCTGGTGCCACTCGTCCTCGAGGCCGCAGGGTGGCCGAAGGAGGCCGCGGTGCTGCGCGGATCCGGCCGTTCTTTTGCGCGCCTTCGAGGCCCCCTGCGCGAAGCCGCCGAATATGCCGCGACCAACCCTCTTGTAGCCGCCGTGATCGATTGCGCGCAAAAGCTCGTTGCTTGCGCGGATGACGGCGAACCGGCGCGGCAGTCGCAGTTGCGTTTTCGAACCGCGCAACTGGCGGTCAGCGTCATCCAGTGTAACGACGCGCCGGCGCGCCGACTGCTCCTCGGCGACCGTCCGCGCATGCGCCTCCTGGAATTCCTCGAGGAAGCGATTATCATGATCACCAAAGAAGCAATCGGCCCGACGCCGCGCCCGCCGCCATTCACCGATCCGTGGGAGGTTCTCGAAGCCGGCGAACGCTTCAAGGCGGCCATGGCGGAAGGATTTCCTCCCGCTTGCTCCGGCCAATTGGAGACCCGCCCCTTCCCGCGCTAGGATGGCGCCATGTGTGGACGCGCCCGTCTTTCCTCCGATGTCAGCGAAATCAAGCTGGTTTTCTCGATCCCGGCCGAGCGGCCGGCGCCGTCAGTAGCACAGCGCCGACATTGGCGATCCAAAAATGTAGCATCGCAAACCGACTTTGGGCCGCCGCGGGGTATTGGCGATAGACCAAAGCATACAGCGCCATTGACACCCATCCAACCAGATTGAGATGGGCGTGGGCCGACGCCTGCGTGAAATCCTCCCTTATTCCCATGGTGATGCCAGAAACACCTGCTTGAGCCATTCCGCTTGTCGCGGAAGGCCCCATGCATCCGCCGCCGGAGTTCCTCCTTGATTTCCGTGAGCTTCGCCTGCACGCGGTCGCGCCGGCTCTTCCTGTGGATCAGGAACTTGCGGTTGCTTGACTTGCCGCAGATGAAGGTGAAGCCCAGAAAGTTGAAGGTGTCCGGTTTGCCAAGCCCGCGCTGCGCGCGGTCGGTCGTCGCGTGACGGCCGAACTCGATCAGGCGGGTCTTGTCCGGATCCGGCTGAAAAATCCCGACACCAGCGACACTAACGCCCTCGCGTTGAGCAGGGGGAAGGCCGGGTTCAACCGCCCACTAATGTGCGGTTCGGGCCGGACGAGTGCGCCTATGTCGTCGATTACGGCGCGGTGCGGGACCCCGGCGGCGGGCCCGGCGAAGCGACCCGTTTTGTCGATCCCGCCGATGCGCCCCTGGTTCAGATCCCAGGTACGGGGACGATCTTCAAGATCTATGCAACGCATTAGTCCAAACATGGCCAATCGGGGGCGGTCACGGCCGCCCTCTTTTTTGGCTTGACGTCAGCGGCCGGTCATGAGCGGCGGATCCTTAAGGTGGGCCTCCGCCAGCCGCCGCCCGGCATCGCGCATGAATTGCCGATCCGTGACCTCGGTTTCGGCCGGTGGCGCATGTACGATCGTGTCGTTGCAGTAAGTGGGTATGACCGCGCCGGCGTCACGGCAAAGGCCGGTGGGGTCGTCGCCGACTCGGACGGCCCGGATGCCGCGTCTGATCTGATTGCGAAACATACTGACCCCACGATCCGTGGCGCCCAGATGCTCCAAGGCGTGGATGGCGATCGGCCGCTGCGAGACCTGGGCCTCATAGTCACCGGGATGCCGCTGACCTTCCTCGTAGGATTCCGCGGCGAGTTGGCCGGGGAGCATGATGTCACGATCGGCCCACCATGCCGGGGTCATGCCTTCCGTCTCGCTGACATGCCGGAATTCGATGAACATCGTATTCGTGTCGTCCTGCGGCACGATCCAACGGCTCATCATCGGGCCGCTGAAGGGATGTTCCTTGCGGCCGTCTTCCCAAATCGGCGCCACCTGCTGCAGGTTGGGCAGGACATTCTCGACCATGCGCGCCCAGACATTGTCCCCGACCCGGCGGGTGGCGACATAAATGATGCCCACCGGGGTCTCGACAAAGTCCAGCTCCGGCACGACCCCGAACTGATCCGTGAACACGGCGCCGCTGACGATCGTATGGAGAAACGCCGTATGGACCGGATCCATGGTATTCTCCAGGATCTGCAGCCAGTTGCACGGATAGAAGTATTTCCGGCCGGGGATGAGCCGATAGCCCGGCCGGCTGAAGCTGTCATATATCGGGAACGGCGGCTGCCGGTCGGGCGGCCCCAGATAGGCAAATACGATGCCGTTGTACTCATGGGTCGGATAAGCCCCGTGATAGAGGCGATCCTTGAGGGTGCTCTCCGCCGGCTCGCCGGGGGTCTCGAGGATCGTCCCGTCGGCCGCGAACAGCCATCCGTGATAGCAGCAGCGTATCCCTTTGCCGCCGACCAGCCCGAACTCCAAAGACGTGCCCCGGTGCGGGCAGTGCAGTTCGAGTAGACCCACCGCGCCGCTCTGATCGCGGAACGCCACGAGCTCTTCCCCCAGGATTTTGACCCGGGCTGGCAGGTCGCGCAGCTCGTCGGAGAAGCAGATCGGCTGCCAGAAGCGGCGGAAGTATTCGCCGCACGGCGTGCCCGGGCCGACATGGGTGAGCTCGGCGTCCTCCTCGGGAACCTGACGGTGAAGATAACCGCCATATCGCGTCTTCAGGAACGGAGCTCTGGTAACCATAGGCGTCCTCCTTTCAACGATCAGCCCCCGTTCGGCCCCGCGGTCGAGGATACGGCGAAAGTCGTCTGGCAGCACGTTAAAAGCCCGCTGCCTCGCTTCCTATCTGGTTCCTATCTAACGGAGCTGGAGCAGCACTCGGGCAGATCTCCAGCATGGCCGAACCACAGCTCTAAACACGTAGTTAAGGCCCGCGACTTGGCCCGCCGCGAACATCGCTTCGCGCGCTCCACGACATCGGCACCACGACATCGGCAATGGATCCGGCCGACTATAGCAGCGATCTCTATCTGGAGGCCGTCATTCGCGAAAACCGGAAGATCAATCCAGGACCGGAGCTTTGATCTTCCCGACACCAAGTCATCTCGGAGGCGCTGCGCAAAACGCCCAACCCCGCGGTGATCGGCTCGCCTTAACGGGGGCGCCTTGCGACCCGGAACTGGCGGATTTCGAGACGACAGGTCTCTAACTCATCTGCTCCTGGAATTTCTGAAGCAGCAAGTGCCGTAGCCGTCCCTCAGTAGCCCTTGAGGAACGCGAGGACCTGCGCGGTCCACTCGGCCGGCTTCTCGAAAGGGGGCCAGTGGCCGCAATTGTTGAGCAGCACGAGGCGCGAGTCGGCGATGTGGTTCGAGATCGCGATGCTGACCTCGAACGGCACCATCCGGTCGTAGCGGCCGTGGATCCAGAGGACCGCGCCCTGGATGCCGGGAAGGTCCGGAGTGTAGTCGTGCGGCAGGCTCACCGATTGCCGGCGCGCCTCGATGAACTCTGGTGACCAGGTGTGCGCGGTGGAATGAGAGATTTGCAACTCGAATTGGGCCTGCGATAATTCACGAATACTTTCGGCTTAAGCCAGACGACCGGAGCGAGGAACGACACATGCCGCCGGCATCGGGACACTCACCCAGTTCCCTCGCCGAATGGGCCGACGGCAGTCGCCGGATGCTGGCGATAGTCTTTACCGATGTTGTCGGCTCCACGGCATTGGACTCAAGATTAGGCGACCAACGTATGAGAGAGGTGCGTCGGGCGCACTTCGCTCGGAGCGCCGAATTGCTTCCCCGATACGGGGGCCAGCACTGTCCCGGCCGAGAGGTAAAAACCATTGGCGACGCCGTCATGGGGGTTTTCCACACGGCCGAGGCGGCGTTCGACTATGCCTACGCGTTGCAGCGCAACCCCGGCCACGAAGCGCTCGAGGCGGGCGGCATCCGAGCCGGCATTCACATCGGGACCGTCGATATAGAGGGCGACGATGTCTTCGGGATCGACGTGGCCTTTGCGGCGCGCATTGTTCACGAGATCAAGAATGCGGAGATTTGGCTGAGCGAATTTGCCATAACCGCCTTCAAGAACTTCAAACCAAAGGAACACGACGGTCTACTTTGGCAAGATCACCCTGGTCTCGCGTTCAAAGGAATCGCCGGACACCACAGGGTATGGTCACTCGCGCCGCCGCCCGGTTCAGGCCAATCCCTCGACGAAATCGTCCTCGGTTCTCCACCGCCGATCTGCTCGCAGGGAATCTCAGACCTCCCGAGCCGCCCGGCAAATTTCATTGGGCGCGACGAGGATGTCACCGCAATCCTCGATGTCCTGCTGTCAACGCTCCCGGCACGGGCGATCCTCGTTCAAGGCCCGCCGGGAATCGGTAAGACCGCTCTGACAAAGGCTGTCGCCAACGATGCGGGTGTGGTCGAGCGGTTTGGTGACCCCAATCGATGGTTTGTCGAACTCGACACGGCGACGACGGCTGCGTCAATGCAGGACGCCATTACGCGGGCCGTGGGAGCCGACCCGCAGAGCGGGTTCAGGGCGACTTTGGCGCATATCCGTCAGCGGCCGGGGCTGCTGGTGCTGGATAATCTGGAAACCCCTTGGGACCCGAGATCGGAGCGCCGCGCGACCGAGGAGACCCTTGCCGGCTTGGCCGCCATTCCGGGCCTTGCGCTCCTCGGCTCGTTCCGCGGCCGCGATCGCGTCAGCGGTCCGACCTGGGCCCTCGTCCATCCGGTCGACCGGCTCAAATCCCCCTTCGACCGCGAATTGTTCTGCCGAGTCGCGCAAAGCGACCTCGTCAACGACTCGCATCTGCCGTTGTTTCTCGCGGCACTGGCCGGCATCCCGCTGGCCATCGAGCTGGTCGCGTCCCGCGCCTATGGGCGCTCGTCGCTCGCCGCACTCTGGGCGCAATGGAACAAACTTGGTTCGGAACTCGCGATCGATCCGGATTTCGCTGCGGCTGCGGGACGACTGACCTCGCTGCCGCATTCGATCGAGTTGTCGCTGCAATCGACCCGGCTCACGGAGGCGGCGCACCGGTTGTTCCGGCTGCTCGGCCAACTTCCCGCCGGAATCGCCGCTGGGGATCGGGATGAACTGCTTGGGGACGAAAGCTTCGCCGCCGAGGAAGCGTTGCTCCGAATCGGACTTGCGATCGAGAGGGGCAGCCGTCTCGATCTTCTTTCCCCTCTGCGTGATCACGCGCGACGCCACCACGTTCCTGGCGCGCCGGACAACACGGCCTGGCCTGCACACTATCTCGGGCTGACCCGCCGTCTTGGTGAGGCCATCGGCACGAGGGCCGGCGAGGGCGCTACTTTTCGGCTTGTGCCGGAATTTCCGAACATCGAGGCGGCAATCCACGCCGTGCTGGCGGCAGGCAAGCGCTCGGACGCAATGAAAGCCCTGATCGGCTTCGGCCGTCTGACATATATCGCGGCGCTTCCCGCACCGGTGCTTGCCGAGGTCGCCGCCGCCTGCCGCACCGAGAACGACGTTTTGGGCGAGGCCAACTGCATCCAGCGGCTCGGTGACGTCGCGCTGACCCGCTCCGATCACGAGGCCGCGCGCCGCGCCTATGAAGAGGCGCTGCCGCTCTACCGCCAGCTCGGCGACGTTCTGGGCGAGGCCAACTGCATCCAGAGCTTCGGCGACATCGCGCTTCGGCGCTCCGATCACGAGGCCGCGCGCCGCGCCGATGAGGAGGCGCTGCCCCTCTACCGCCGGGTCGGCGACGTTCTGGGCGAGGCCAACTGCATCCGGAGCCTCGGCGACATCGCGCTTCGGCGCTCCGATCACGAGGCCGCGCGCCGCGCCTATGAGGAGGCGCTGCCGCTCTGCCGCCAGGTCGGCGACGTTCTCGGCGAGGCCAACTGCATCAAGAGCCTCGGTGACATCGCGCTTCGGCGCTCCGATCACGAGGCCGCGCGCCGCGCCTGTGAGGAGGCGCTGCCGCTCTACCGCCAGGTCGGCGACGTTCTGGGCGAGGCCAACTGCATCCAGACGCTCGGCGACATCGCGCTGGCCCGCTCCGATCACGAGGCTGCGCGCCGCACCTATGAGGAGGTGCTGCCGCTCTACCGCCAGGTCGGCGACGTTCTCGGCGAGGCCAACTGCATCAAGAGCCTCGGCGACATCGCGCTTCGGCGCTCCGATCACGAGGCCGCGTGCCGCGCCTATGAGGAGGCGCTGCCGCTCTACCGCCAGGTCGGCGCCCTTCTCGGCGAGGCCAACTGCATCCGGAGGCTCGGCGGCATCGCGCTGGCCCGCTCCGATCACGAGGCCGCGCGCCGCGCCTATGAGGAGGTGCTGCCGCTCTACCGCCACGTCGGCGACGTTCAGGGCGAGGCCAACTGCATCAAGGGCCTCGGCGACATCGCGCTTCGGCGCTCCGATCCCGAGGCCGCGCGCCGTGCCTATGAGGAGGCGCTGCCGCTCTACCGCCAGGTCGGTGACGTTCTGGGCGAGGCCAACTGCATCCGGAGCCTCGGCGACATCGCGCTGGCCCGCTCCGATCACGAGGCCGCGTGCCGCGCCTATGAGGAGGCGCTGCCGCTGTACCGCCAAGTCGGCGACGTTCAGGGCGAGGCCGACTGCATCCGGAGCCTCGGCGACATCGCGCTGGCCCGCTCCGATCACGAGGCCGCGCGCCGCGCCTATGAGGAGGCGCTACCGCTCTACCGTCGGGTCGGCGACGTTCTGGGCGAGGCCAACTGCATCCAGGGCCTCGGAAAGCTAGGCAACAGGTGATCAATACGCCTGCAGGAAGGCGAAGACCTGCGGGGTCCACTTGGCTGGCTTCTCGAAGGGGGGCCAGTGGCCGCAGTTGTTGAGGAGCACGAGGCGGAGTCGGCGATGTGGTTGAGGATTGCGATGCTGACCTCGAAGGGCGCCATCCGGTCGTGCCGCCCGTGGATCAGGAGGACCGGGGCCCGGATGCCGGCGAGGTCGGGGGTGTAGTCGAGCGGCAGGATCACCGATTGCCCGCGCGCTCCATTCGGCGGCATGACCGTCGGCGCCTGGCCTGGCCAATATTTGACAAGCATGGTTACGGTTGCGGCAACATTGGACCGCGCATAGCATCAATCGGCGGCGCCGGACGCCACGGCCGCGCTCTCGACCGGAAAATCGCCACGATCTTATGGCCAGATGCCGAGCTTCAGAGTTTGGTGGTCTTGATGATCGAGATTCTTCGTTATTGGGGCAAGCAAATCCATAAATTTGCTGGGATCTGGTTCGCTGTTATTTCCCGCCTAATAGCGAATAACAGCGAGGAATTTCGCTGTTATTCGGCTGCCGCGAGTTCCGAAAGATGAGGGATTCTGCGGCGGACGGCCACCCTGCCGCTGTTTTTTGCTGTAAATAACAGCGAAAACAGCGAATTGGCGCAGCTTTCGCTCTCAATAGCCCTTGAGGAACGCGAGGACTTGCGCGGTCCATTCGGCCGGCTTCTCGAAGGGCGGCCAGTGGCCGCAGTTGTTGAGGAGGACCAGGTGCGAATCGGCGATGTGGTTGAGGATCGCGATCGAGACCTCGAACGGCACCATCCGGTCGTAACGCCCGTGGATCAACAGGACGGGCGCCTTGATGCCGGCGAGGTCGGGGGTGTAGTCGTGCGGCAGGCTGACCGATTGCCGGCGCGCTTCGATGAACTCTGGTGACCAGGTATGCGCCCGGTGGACGTAGTCCACCAGCTCATCCGTCACCAGGCTCGCGTCGTCGATGTGCACGGCGAGGTAGCGCCGGATGTTGTCGCGGCTCGGGTCGTCGAGGGCCTGGCGGGTGGCGCGGCTGCCCTCCGAGGGGCGATTGGCCATCAGGTAGCGGTCGCCGCCGGTGCCGATGTGCGAGCCGCCCATCACGAATTTGCCGACCCGCTCGGGGTAGGTGATGGCCGCCACCATCGCCGACTGCCCGCCCTGCGAGTTGCCGACCCAGTGTGCCCGCGAAATGCCGAGCGCGTCGAGCAAAGCGACCGCGGTCCGTGCCTGGACGGCATGCACCCCCTCGCGGTAGACGATGGGGCCCGTCTTCGAAAAGTTGGGCAGGTCCATCAGGATGCAGCGGAAGTGCTGCGACATGAGGCCGACCGTCTTGTGAAACGTGATCCACGCGGTGGTGCCGGGACCGTAGGAGTGCAGGAACAGCACCGGCTCGCCCTCGCCCGCATCGTGGTAGTGCACATTCATGCCCGCTGGCATACCCCCTGGCATGCCGCCCACCGCGATGGTCTTGCTGGTACCCGCCTCGGTGAGGCCGTTCGAGGCGATGAACGGCATGTCTTCCTCCAAGGGACGCGCTGGGCCGGTCAGCGGCGAGGTCGCAAACGCGCGCTTTCCTCGATCTCGGCGGCCTCGATCGCCCTGGCAAGCGCGCCGCTCAGCTCCTTGGCGGACTGCAATGTGAGCTCGACGGCTACCCGCGCGCCCGGCCCGAGCGCGGCATTCACGAAATCTATCGTAATGGCCTCTTCCAGGAGAGCGTGATGCGGGTGGTCGTAGGACACCACCGAATGGGTCAGATCGAACCACCCGTCACCGCCCTTGCCGGCGCCGTCGGCCCCGACGATCTCGACGATCGAGGTGCACATTGGGGGTTTATTTGGCCAAGTGCTTGCCAAAAAACGAGAACACCTTTTGCCAGCCGTCCAGCGCCTGCTCGATGCGGTACATCGGCCGGTCGTAGTAGAAAAAGCCGTGCCCGGCGCCGTCGTACCGGTGAAACTCATACTGTTTGCCGTGCTTCTTGAGCTCGGCCTCGTGCTGGTCCACCTGCTCCGGGGTCGGCGCGCGATCCTCGTTGCCAAACAAACCCAGCAGAGGGCAGGAGAGGTTTCTCGTAAACTCGATCGGCGGGGTGGGCTGCTTTGGGTTCAGCTCCTCCTTGCTCATCACCACCCGGCCGCCCCAAAGGTCGGCAGCGGCGTCTATGCTTTTGGTATGGCACGCAAACAAGAAGGTTTGCCGCCCGCCGGAGCAGGTGCCGATCACCCCAACCTTGCCGTTGAGCCAAGGCTGAGCGCGCAGCCATTGGACCGCGCCTTCGGTATCCCCGATGACTTGCGCGTCGGGAACGCCGCCCTCGGCGCGCACCTTGGCGGCGACGTCGTCGGCTTTGCCCTCGCCCGCACGGTGATAGAGATTGTGGCTGATCGCCGCGTAGCCGTGATGCGCGAATTTGCGGGTCGCTTCGCGGTACCACTCGTCCCAGCCGGGCGCATGATGCAGGAGGACCATGCCGGGGAACGGGCCCGCACCCAACGGCCGCGCAACATAGGCCGAGATCGGCTCATTCTTGTCGCCGTTGATCGCAATCGTCTCGGCAATCATTCCTTCATAGGCCATCGTCGCTCCCCTTTTCCGTTGCAAATAGGCCGCCCCGGTTGGCGACCGTTCGAGGCGGTAATGGTTAGCCCAGACTGGGGCCGGGGTCCATCCCCGGCTACACCTGCCCGCAGACCGATAGGGGAGGTCGCTGAGCGCCCCGGCTCAGAACTCCATATCGAGTTCTTCCAGCTCCTCGGGTTCGAGCAGCGCGGCCGAGCGCCATGCGACCATGTCCGGCAGCGCCATGATGCTCTCGCAATAATCGGTGCATTGCCGTTCGAGCTTGACGTCGTAGGTCAGGAAGCGCGTGACGACAGGCGCGTACATCGCGTCGGCCATCGTCAAGTTACTGAACAGATAGGGGCCCTGGTGAGCCGCGAAACATTCGTGCCAGATCGTTGTAATTCGGTCGATATCCGCCTGCGCACCGGACCATATCTTGAAGCCGGGGCGGCGGGCTCTGAGGTTCATCGGCAGCGCCGAGCGCAGATTGGTGAACCCCGAATGCATTTCCCCGCAGATCGAGCGGCAGCGGGCGCGGGCCGCGCGTTCTGCCGGCAACAGCCCGGCTTTCGGCTTCACTTCGTTGAGATACTCGGCAATCGCCAAGGTATCCCAGATCTTGACGCCCTGGTGGGTCAGGCAAGGGACGAGGATCGACGGCGAGAGCAGCAGCAACTCGGCACGGTTCGCCGGGTCGTCGGGCGGCACGATCTCTTCGACGAAATCGAGGCCCGCCATCCTGCACAATAGCCAGCCGCGCAGCGACCAGGAGGAATAGTTCTTGCTGCTGATCGTGAGAAAGGTCCCGGTGATCCGCATCCTCCTTCCCTCCGCACATGCAGCCCTCACCCCAGCCTCAAACTAGCTCGGGGACGCATCGAGCGCGACGACATCTGCGGCGTCGGCCAGAGATTGGCTGCGAAGGTTGTGCAGCGGCTCAGGCCCTATATGGGCACCTCGATCGTGTCAGGAGCTCACTCCGCCGCCAATAACGGGGCCAGCGGGCTACCGGGTTTTTCCAGCTCGGCCGGGGCCCCCTGGTCGACCAAGCGGCCGTGTTCCATCACCAACACGCGGTCAAAAGCTGAGGCGAGTCGGGGGCGGTGCAGACTCCACACGAGGCTGCGCCCGGCCAACTCGGCCTTTAGCCGGTCGAGGAGGGCCGTCTCCGTCGGCCCGTCGAGCACCGCGGTCGCATCATTGAGCGCCATCAGATCGGGGCGCTTGAGCACCGCGCCGGCGATGGCCAGCTTCTGACGCTGCGCCTCCGAGAGGCGAGACCCCCCGGTACCGACCGGATAGTCGAGCCCAACTTCGATCAGCGTGCGACGCAAGTCGAGCTCGTCGAGCGCCTCCGCGATGGCGGCGTGGACACGCTCGCGACCGCCCGACTCGCCGCGCACAATCGTGCCGAACAGGACATTTTCCTGTACCGAGGCCGCCGCGTTGTAGCGCTCGGGGTCGAAGAACTCGACAGAGCTTTGCAGCTCTTTAGGCAGACCGGCGGCGAAAGCGCGCCGCGCCTCCAACAACCGGCGCTGCATCTCTTCGTCGATCAGGTCGAGCGGGTCGCGGGCGGCAACCAATTTGAACGCCAGCGACAGCAGGCGCTCTCGCGGGGGCTGCAGCAGGTTCTCGACTCCGGCTGTCTCCATCCGCTTGAGAATGCCTTCAAAGACCGGCAGATCGTCGGAGCTGATGAATGAGAACTCCTCGAACAGCATGTGTTCGGGGTGCAAACCGGTGAACAATTCGATCATCATCCGGGCAACCCCAGCACCGACCTCGAGGAGGTCGTGAGTGAGCCGGACTTCATCGAGCACCCTTTGAACGTAGGCGCTTCGGGCGAGGCCGTCGCCTTCAAAGACCGGTCCGATCGGTGTGCCGAACAGCAAATTGGCGGAAACCGGGGAATTGGTGTTGTAGCGCTCCGGGTCGAAACGCTCAACGAGATGAGCAAGACCGCTGGCGTCGAGACGCTCGGCAAGCACGCGGCGCGCTGCGAGGACGCGCTGCGCCGCATCCGGCTGGCGATCCGGATCGAGCCGGCCACGCAAGCCGAAGAGGTGAACGTCTTCTTCGAAGTCGACGAGACGCAGGACCTCGACCATGCGCAGCTCCAGCTCGGCTGGGCCGTCCACTCCCGCCTGCTGGTAATCTATCCAATCGGCAGCGATATCGTAGACGATGTTTCCCGACTTCTGCGCTTCCTCGATCTCGCGAGTGCGCGACCGTTCGCCAGCCGAGCCATCACCCGGCACCCGGTTCGGCCGGTGACGCAAGCCGAGCAACAGGTTGTCCCGCACGCTCGCTGAAAAGAGACAGGTGATCGGGCCCACGTAACCGATCCGCCTGCCGGAAACCGCCAACGGCACACTGTTGATATCGGTATCGCCGACCATGAGGCGACCGCTCGTGGGTGTGACAAGCCGGGAAAAGAGCTGAGGGACGAGACTTCTGCCGCTGTTGCTCTGGCCGACGATCGCCACATCGGTGCCGAGCGAAAAGTCGAAATTGACCCCTTCGAGCAGAGGGATGCCGTCATCGTCCACCAAACCGATATTGGCCGCGGTAACCTCGCCATGCAACGGCTCGACCTTTTCCGGCGCTTCGAGAAGCATGCGTTTGTCGAGCATGTCCGGAACCTGGAACTGCTCGACTACCTGCTCGTATTTGATCGCCACGTCCTGCTGGTTCTGATAGAAGTCGAGCAGCTCCTTCCACGGCGATGACAAGTCTTTATAAGCCGCGAGCACCGCGACCAGCGCACCGAAAGAGAGCTCGCCCTTGATCACAAAATAACCGCCGATCAAAAAGAACAAAAATGGCGTCAGGTTTCCGATCAGATTATTGAGAAATTTAACGAAATACTTACGATTATAAATCTCGAACCGAATTTTGTAGATTTCACCCAGGCGTTCAGAGATATCGGCAAGTTGGTAAACGGCTGCGTCATTGGCGCGAATTTCGGCCCGCGTGGCGATCGTCTCGGCGATACGGTCCGAGAGCCCACGAACTTTGCGCACCCGTTCGCGGCCGAGCCGACGAATGATCCGCTGCATCTTGGGAATCAGATAACCCTGCAGGGGATAGAACGCGACAGCAGCGGCTCCGAGTACCGGATCCTGCACGAACATGAAGACGAATATCGTCAGCAATGTGCCGCCCTGCGAGATCGGCAGCGCGAACGCGTCGCCAATAAACCCGCCGACCGGTTCCAACTCTCCGGTCATCATCGCAATGACCTGACCGGTCGCGGTGCGGTCGAAATGGTGCAGCGGGAAACGCAGCACGCGCTCGTAGAGCTGGTAACGCAGGCGGCGCAGCATGCGCTCGCCGACCTGTCCTTTCTTTACGTTGAGATGCAATTTGAACCAGCCGTTTATCAAAACCAAAACAAGAAAAATGCAACAGAGGATCATAAGGTAAGGAATCTGATTAAAGTCCATTCCCAGGAATGCTTGCGGGAATCCCTTTCCGGAAATGGCACGATTGACAATCAGCTTGGGCAAATCGAGAGAATAGTAGAGGAACGGAAAAGAGAGCAGAGTGACTACGACCAGATAGATTTGGTCCCGCAGGCTGTACTGCAGGATGTAACCATAGATCGACGAAGCGAGCCCGTCTGTCTCGTGTTGCGGAAGCAGGCGACGCACCGCTGAGGGAAGCGGCGGCCGTAGCGATTTCAGGCTTGCCGCGATGGTACGGAGGAATCGCATGAGCTGCTCTCTAGTCTTCGGCACGACGGGGCGGTCCGGCTTCGTGCATCACCGCCGGCCAATCGACGCTAGTTCCTGGCAAATAGTGGCATGGCCGTATGCGCGGGAGAGGTGCCGAGGCATCTCCGCAGGAATTGATCACGTTCCGCGTTCGCAGGCGCGAGCAGCGGTCCCAGCCGGAACCTTTTGCCGGCGTTGCGCGTCCTATTTCGTGAGTTGCGAATTGCTTTCTAGGCTTGCCTGAAATGACCGTCAGCCGTATCCGACAGAGCCTGACCGGCGCGATCTGGGCCGCTCTGATCCTCGCTCCCGCATTAGGCAGTGCCCAACCGGCGGGCGATACCGGTCCGAAAGGCGGCTCAAATCTCACGCGACAGACCCAGAATGAGATCGACATTGCGCTGCCGAGTCTCGCGCCGCTTGTCGAGCGCGTCATGCCAGCTGTCGTCAACATTTCAGTCGAGTTGAAGGAACAGGCGGCGGCCCAGGGCGACGAAGATACAGGAAACCAGAGTGCCTCGCCACTCGGGCCGAGCGGCACGCCTTTCGACCAGTTCCTCAAGCGCTTTTTCGAACAACCGTTCCAATCCCGCAATCCCGCGGAAAAAATTGTGGCGCTCGGCTCCGGGTTCATCATCGACCCCGCCGGTTACATTGTAACCAACAACCATGTCGTCGCCAACGCCGACAAGGTGACCGTGATCTTTCACGACAACAGCCGGCACACGGCCAAGGTGCTCGGACGCGACGAGAAAACCGACATCGCCCTCCTCAAGATCGACAGCAGTCAAAAGCTTCCCTACGTGGCGTGGGGGAACAGCGATGACGCCAAGGTCGGCGATTGGGTGGTCGCGGTCGGCAACCCGTTCGGGCTCGGCGGCTCGGTTACCGCCGGGATCATCTCCGCGCTTGGCCGCGACATCAATGAGGGCCCCTACGATGATTTCCTGCAGATCGACGCGCCGATCAACCGCGGCAACTCCGGCGGACCGACCTTCAACCTGCACGGCCAGGTGATCGGCATCAATACCGCGATTTATTCGCCTTCGGGCGGCTCGGTCGGAATCGGCTTTGCCGTTCCTTCGAACATTGCCAAGCATGTAGTCGTCCAGCTCAGGGAGCATGGGCACGTAACCTGGGGCTGGCTCGGCGTAGCCATTCAGAACGTCACGCCGGCAATCGCCAAGAGCCTTGGCCTCGACCCCGACCACCCGACCGGCGCGTTGGTCGCCTCGGTTACCCCGGACAGCCCGGCCGCTCGGGCCGGCATCAAGCAAGGCGACGTGATCACCGCCGCAGGCGACCACGAAATAAAATCCGTGCACGACCTCCCGCGCCTTGTCGCGTCCACGCCGGTCGGCAGCAAGGTCCAGCTGACGATCACGCGCGACGGAAACCAAAAAACTGTCGAGGCCCAGATCGGTGAGATGCCGCAGAACGTCGGTTCTGCAAACTCCGAGCCTGCGCAGCCAGGCAGCGGCAAAGCCGCCAATGCGCTCGGCATGGAGCTCCTCCCGCTCGATCCGCAGCTGCGCAAGGAATTGAAGGTGCCGAAGGACCTGAACGGCGTGGTCGTCGGCCAGGTCGCAAACGGCAGCCCGGCGGGAGAGCTGGGGATTCGGCCGAGCGACGTGATCGTCTCGGTGGACCAAAAACCGGTGACTACTCCCGAGAGTGCCGCAACTCAATTGAAGCAGGCGGCGGCTCACGGGGATGTGCTGTTGCTGCTCAACCGCCACGGGATGAGCCAGTTCGTCGGCTTGTCGGTCCAGAACAACGGAACGGCAGGCAGCGGCCGCTAAATCAGCGACTATCTCGCTGCTGCCATTCCCGGCAGCGCTGCGCGCCTCGGCGAGGTAAAAGGGCAATCACATCGCTTCAAATCACGTTAAAAAGCCGGATTGCCCTATCCCGAGCGAGCCAAATTGCCATATATTGTGCCGCTCGTCGTATTGCCGCCATTTCTATGGTAAATGATTGGACAGCAAAATCCTTTTCTGTTTGCGCCGCGCAATCACTTGACAGTTGCAAGAGAACCGCGCGAGTCTACTAGACGGCTTCGCTCGCCCCTGCTATTATTAGTGGCGTGACGCCAGCCGCGCGCGGCCGCTTAGTGCCGCGCGCGTTAACAAGTTCCAGTTCGAAATGCAGCTCAGACTTTTCCGACATTTCGTTCCGGTTTCGGTCGTGCTTCTCGCATCATCGGATACCTTGTTGATTACTGGTGCATTTTATCAGCTCTTGTCCAGCTCAGAGGTTGGTACACCCATAGTTCTCGGCGCGTCCAGCTTCAGCGCTCAATTCTCCGCCGGATTATCCGTTGCCACTGTGACCACGATGCTTTCCGTCGGATTGTATGGACAGCAAAGTTTTATGGATTTCCGACTCCTGTTCAGCAAAATAGTTGTCGCCTCGGTACTTGTATTGATGCTTGTCTCGCTTTCGGCCACATATTGGCATGAAGGCCTTGATCAACTGACCGACTTCGTCAATTTTCCGCTGAAGGCGACGTTGATCTGGCTGGTCTGCGTGTCGGTAACGCGCGGAACGTTTTCGGTGACGCTTGGGCGCGGTCTGCTGAAACGGCGCGTGCTTGTGCTGGGCAACGGCACGCAGGCGGCGCGAATCGCCAAGCTCGTCGAAACCGGGCACAATGAACATTTTATACCGGTGTCTTTCGTTGACCTGCCCGACCGGACCACTCAACATCGCACGGAAACCCTCGACTGGTCGGCTGCCGAGACGGACGGCCTGTTGGAAATGGGTTGCCGGTTGGGCGCGAGCGAAATCGTCGTGGCGGCCGATGATCGACGCGGGCTGCCGGTGCGCGAACTGCTGCACTGCAAACTTGCCGGCATCAAGGTCACCGATTTTCTCGATTTCTGGGAGCGCGAGACCAGGACTGTCGATCTTGAGGCGCTCAAGCCGAGCTGGTTCTTTTACTCGGACGGTTTCCGATGCGGTCCGGTCGACGAATTTCTGAAGCGGGCCTTCGACATCGTCGTGAGCTCGAGCGTACTGGCTCTGACACTGCCGCTGCTGGCATTGACGGCGTGTTTGATCAAGCTCGAGAGCCCTGGGCCGGTCCTCTACCGTCAAGAACGGGTAGGATTGCACGGTCGGGTCTTCACAATTCTGAAATTTCGCAGCATGCGGGTGGATGCCGAGACCGACGGCCGTCCTCGTTGGGCGGCGAAGTGTGATCCCCGTGTCACACAAGTTGGAGCGATCATCCGCAAACTGCGCATCGACGAGCTCGCTCAGATCCTGAATGTCTTGCGGGGCGACATGAGTTTTGTCGGGCCCCGCCCGGAGCGCCCGTTTTTTGTAGCCGACCTCGCCAAATCAATTTCCTATTATGCCGAGCGCCACTGGGCCAAGCCGGGGATAACCGGTTGGGCGCAAATCAACTTCCCCTATGGTGCCTCGACCGAAGATGCACGCCGCAAGCTGACCTATGATCTTTATTACATAAAAAACCGAAGCTTCTTTCTAGATGTTTTGATATTGCTGCAGACCGTCCGAGTTATCTTCTGGAACCAGGGAGCGAGATAAGCACTTGCATCTCGACCTTTTCATCAAGGAGACAGTATACTCCGGATGCGCGTTGGCCTTCCTCGCGCTGATCGTGCTGATGGTCTTGCAGGGTCGGACCAGCAGAGCCGGCCTAGCGATCCTGGGTTGCTGTATCGCTTCGCTGATCTGGGCGAGCGCGACCGCCGCCGCCGCACCGGTCGCCGCATTGAGCGCCTTGGACAGCTTGAGGCTTTCGGCTTGGCTGTTGTTCGCGGTAGTGCTCGTCACGATACGGGCCGGTGACGGCTCGGGTCTCGGGCGTGCCTACCTCCTCGGCGCAGTGGGCTTCTGCTTCGCAGCGATTTTCGATGATGTATGGACGCTGGTCGTCAATTCGGATGCCAAGGCCCTTTTTACCTCGCAGCTGCTGATCCGAATCGGGTTTGGAGTCGCCGGGCTGCTGACGATCGAGAATTTCTGGCGCAACACGGAACCTGAACGGCGATGGCACGTCTGGCCGCTGTGCGTCGCGATCGGTGGGTTGTTCGCGTACGAGCTGTTCCTGTTTTCCGATGCCTTCATTACCCGCGGCCGCGTCGATGCCGGTCTCGCCCTTGGCCGCCCGATGGTCGCGGCGTTCATGGCCCCACTGCTCGCCTTGGCGATGGCGCGCAATCGCGAATGGCGGGTTGATATCCACGTGTCCCGACAGGTCGTGCTGCACACGGCGACGTTGGTTGCGAGCGGCTGCTTTCTGGTTGCGGTGGCCGTCGTCGCCATACTGCTGCGCGGGTTTGGCGGCGATTGGGGACTGGTGCTTCAACTCGCGATGCTGTTCGGCAGCATTGTTGTCCTCGCCACCGTTCTCTCGTCGGGGAGCGTCCGCCGCCGGCTCAAATTTCTGATCTCGCGCAATTTTTACACGCACCGTTATGATTACCGTGTCGAGTGGCTGAAGTTCATCGAGCTGGTCTCCGAGCCCAAAGTCGGAGAGGAGCTCTCGGTCAGGATCATCCGCGCCTTGGCCGAATTCGTCGACAGCCCGGCCGGGGTGCTGTGGTCATTGAGTCGCGGCATCGGCTATTATCCGACAGCGGCCTGGAAGCAGCCGATCCCCGATGACTGCAAGGTGCCGATCGATGACCCGTTCATTGTTGGGTTCCGGAACGGCGGCTGGATTCAAGCCCGCAGCTCGCAAGCCGGGGCGAATACGTGGCCGATTGCTTCAAAGGCGTGGTTGGCCGTGCCTTTATCGCATCGCACGGAGGTTATCGGGTTCGTCATTCTCGATCGCGCAGCCCACATGATCAACCCTGACTGGGAGGCCTTCGATCTGTTGCGCGCAGCCGGCAGGCAAGCAGCCAGCTATCTCGCCGAGGAGCGCTCGACGAAGGTTTTGCGCGATTCCGAGCTGCTGACCGAATACAGCAAGCGCTTCGCTTTCGTAGTCCACGACATCAAGAATCTCGCGAGCCAGCTGAATTTGATCGTGTCGAATGCGACGAGGCATATCGGCGACCCGGAGTTTCAGCGAGATCTGCTGAGAACCGTCGAGGATTCAGTCGCACGGATGAACAATCTTCTCAGTCAACTTAAGGCCAATGCGGCCCCGCACCCGCCTCGACTGCTCAACCCGAACCTTGTCGTGAGCGCCGTCGCCGCGGAGTTCGCCGATGCTCCGGTTGCGGTTGAGGCCCGCGACGAAAGCGGCCCGTGCGCCGTGACAATCGACCCGGAACGCCTCAGATCCGCTCTTACGCACCTCGTCCAAAACGCGGTGGATGTCTCATGTCCGGGCGATCGGGTGATCATTTCCTCGCACCGTTTTGGAACCCGGCTGTTGATCGAGGTCACCGACAATGGCCCCGGGATGGACGATGCGTTCGTTCGCGACGAGCTGTTCCTGCCATTCCGCTCGACAAAGTCGGGCGGTTATGGGATCGGAGCCTTTCAGACCCGCGAGCTCATCCGCATGGCGGGTGGTGATCTCGAGGTAATCTCTGAAAAAGGGTTTGGCACTAGGATGCGGATTATCCTACCCCTGGTCTCAGAAAGAGAGCCGGCGAGATCCTCCGCCGTGATCTGAACGAAATGCCGCCCAATCCGAAACCATTGCTGCTCGTCGACGATGACGCGGGGCTTCTGCGCCAACTGCGCTGGGCCTTTTCGGACCACAAGGTGTTCCCGGCCGGGACGCGTCAGGAAGCGATCGATTTCGTCAAAAGGGAACCGATTCCGATAGCCATCGTCGATCTTGGACTGCCTCCCGATCCGGACGGAGCCTCCGAGGGGCTGGCGACATTGACCGAGATTCTCGCGATTGCGCCGGCGACAAAGGTCGTCATCGCGACCGGAAACGAAACTCGCGAACACGCATTGCGGGCGATCGCGCTCGGCGCCTATGACTTCTATCAAAAGCCGATCGACATCGAGGTGCTCCAGCTGATCGTCAGCCGGGCGGAACGAATGTTCGATCTTGAAGACGAGAACCGTCGCCTTGCCGAAGTCGCTCAAACCTCTCCGGTCGACGGCATCATCGCGAGCAGCCCGGAAATGCTGCGGGTGCTGCGCAATCTGGAAAAGATAGCGCCGACCAATGTGACGGTATTGCTGCTGGGCGAAAGCGGTACCGGCAAGGAATTGCTGGCTCAGGCGGTGCATAAGTTGAGCCGCCGGTCCGGCGGGCCATTCGTGCCGATCAACTGCGCGGCGATTCCCGAGACCCTGCTCGAAAGCGAGCTCTTCGGTTACGAAAAAGGCGCCTTCACCGGTGCCCTGAGGCAGAACATCGGCAGAATCGAAAGTGCCGATCGCGGCACTCTGTTTCTCGACGAAATCGGCGATGTCCCATTGCCGATGCAAGTAAAATTGCTGCGGTTCTTGCAGGACCAGATCGTTGAGCGGGTTGGCGGTCGAAAGCCGGTACAGGTCGACGTTCGGATCGTTTGCGCAACAAACCAGGACCTCGATCGCCTGATGGCCGAGGGCCGCTTTCGCGAGGACCTCTATTACCGCTTGAATGAGGTCACGGTGCGGGTGCCCCCGCTGCGCGAGCGGCTTGGAGATCCGGTGGTTTTGGCTAGCTTCTTTCTCCGGCGGTTCGCTTCGGAATACGGCCGCCCGGTTCGCGGCTTCGCCTCTGCGGCACTTGCAGCGATCAAGGACTACCCTTGGCCGGGCAATGTCCGCGAGCTCGAAAATCGAGTGAAGCGCGCGGTCGTAATGGCTGACGCCGCGCTGCTCTCGCCCTCCGATCTCGGCCTTTCGGCGCAAGGAGAAGAGCCGCAATCGCTTGGCATCCGGGCCGCCCGAGCCCGCGCCGAGCGGGAGGTGCTCCAACTCGCTCTTGCCCAGGCCGGCTCCAATCTGTCGAAAGCGGCAAAGCTGCTCGGGATCAGCCGGCCCACGCTTTACGATTTGATGCAGCAACACCAGATCGGCCTCGATGCCTGAGGGTGATTTGGGCGTGACGGTGGTTTGCAGGAAAGGGAACGCAATGCCCCAGGGTCGTAGCCGCTGTCCATGGCGCTCCGTAGTTTTCGCCTCCGCCGTCGCCATATTCGCGTGTCCGGCCGCGTACGCCAAAGATTCCACCGCCTCGGTCAAGGACGCCGAACAATATGTCGCGAAGGGGAACCTAAAGGCCGCCGAAATCGAGCTGCGCAACGCCATCCGCGAAGCGCCGCAAGACCCGGTCCTTCATGCCAGACTGGCCGACGTGTATTTGCAACTCGGCGACCCCGCAGCCGCGGAGCGCGAAGCACGGGCCGCCCTCGAACGCAATGGCGACGAGGCAGACTATCTACGGTGCTGATGGACGCCCTGTTGCGTCAGGAGAAATTTGCGGATCTCCTGGACCTGGTCAAGCCGGGCGATCGCACGCCGGCGCTCGAGAGCAAGGTCAGAACGGCGCTCGGTACCGCGGAAGCCGGGCTGCGCGATCGGAACAAGGCTGAAGAATTGCTTCGCGAAGCGGTCAAGCTCGATCCCACCGCCGTCCGCCCCAAAATTCAGCTCGCACGCCTGTTGACGGGGACGAAACCCGAGGAGGCGGACAAGTTTATCGATGAAGCGATCGCCGCCAATCCACGGTCGGCCGAAGCTCTTCAAGTGAAGGGAGAGATGCTGCGCAGCCGAGGTGACCAAGACGGCGCCATTCGCCTGTTCGACGAGGCGCTGAAAATTGATCCGAAAAACTTGCTGGCGCATTTGAGCCGCGCCAACATCAATATCGCGCTCGGCAAATACAAGGTGGCGGACGAGGATCTCGATCCCATTCTCAAGTCCGCTCCCAACAATTTCATGGCAAATTACCTCCGGGGATTGGAGCTCGCCAAAAAGCAGGACTACGCCGCGGCAGATCGCATATTCGATCGCATCAGCCCCGCCTTCTCGGTGTTCTGGGCAGGGTATTATCTGCAGGGCGCGACGAAACTGGCCCTCGGGCAATCCGCCCAGGCGGAAACGATATTGGCCAAATATCTCACCCGCGTTCCCGATGATCTGAAGGCGGCCCGGCTGATCGCCACCGCCGCTCTGCAACAGCGATCTCCGTCTCGGGCGATCGAGTATCTGAAACCAATCGTCGACAAGGTTCCGGCGGACGCGGCGCTTCTGACCCTTCTCGGCAATGCCTATATGTCGGAAGGCAAGCCCGACCTCGCTTTACAGCAATTCGAAAAGGCTGCCGCTCTCGATCCCGACAATCCTGCCATCAAGACACGGGTCGGCATTTCGGAAATCGATATCGGGCAGGGGCAGCAGGGGTTGAGCACCCTCGAGCAAGTGTTCGCTACCGAAGCCGGCGCGCCCGTTGCCGGTCCGACGCTGGTATTGACCGAGCTGCGTGCCAAACGCCTCGACAAGGCGGCCGAGGTGGCCAACTCTTTGGTCAAAAGAGACGCCAAGAACCCGCTTTACTCTACCTTGCTCGGGGTCGTCCGCGTCGCTCAGCGGGATTATTCGGCCGCCGAGGATGCGTTCCGCTCCGCGCTCGCTATCAACCCCGAGTTTCCCGCGGCCACTCGCGATCTGGCGCAGCTATACGTTGCGACCGGCCGCATCGACGATGCCAAGAAAGTATATACCGACCTTCTCGCGAAGAAGGCTGATGATGTAACCGCCCTTCTCGGGCTTTCGGACATCTACATTTCCGAGAAAAAATGGCCGGAAGCCACCGACGCAATCAACCGGGCGCGTTCGGCGGCAAAAAACGATCCGTCGCCCGGGCTCAAGCTGGTGAGCGTATACGAATCTCGTCAGGACTGGAAAAGCGCCAAAAGCGTGGCGGCAGAACTCGCCGCGCAATTTCCGGGGGATGTCAACGTCCTCGAAGCGCAAGGGAGAGCCCAGTACGGCGCCGGCGATATGGACGGCGCAGTGTCGAGCTACAAGCGGGCTCACGAGCTGGCGCCGAATTCGATCCCGATCCTGTCTCGATACCTCTCCTTGCTCAACGAGAATAAATATTTCGTCGAGGCGCGCGGTGTATTGCAAGACGCTATTGCCCGTGACCCTAGCAACGCCGTCCTTGAAAGCCGACCTGATTCGGGTCGAAGGCGAAATGAACGGAGTGGACGCCGGAGTAGCTAAGGCCAAGGCCTTGGCGAAGGATGATCCCAATAGCAACATCTACTATCTGGTAGCGGCCGAGCTCTATGAAAAGGCGGGACGGACGCCGGATGCGATAGCGATGCTCGATAAGGCCGTTGCGGCAAGGCCATCGGACGATGCCTTGATAAGCGCGCTGGCGCAACTCTACCGCCGCACGGGAGATCTGGGCAAGGCAGAAGAAGTTTTGGCCAGACGGCTGAAGGCTGATCCGAAGGATGCCGCGATAGGGTCGGCGCTGGCGTCGCTATACCTGACCACCGGGCGAATTGCAGAAGCCAAGAAGATCTACAGCGAGCTCAGTTCGCAGCGGCCAAACGATGCCGCACCTTTACTGGGCCTCGCCGAAGTCGCCACCAAGGAAAAGAACTGGTCGGAGGCGATGGATTACGTCAACCGCGCACGCGCCGCAGCACCAAATGATCCGGCCCCCGAGATTGCGCTCGTCAACTTGTACGGGTCGCAGCAGAACTGGAAGGACGCAGCGGCCACGGCAAACGATGTCGCCGAGCGATTTCCGGCCAATCCTGAAGCTCTCGACGCCAAAGGACGGGTTCAAATAGCAACAGGGGACAAAGAAGGCGCGACTGCCACCTACAAACGTATCTACGAACTCGTGCCCAATTCCCTGCCGGTCCTGTCGCGCTATCTTGCCTTGCTCAATTCGGCGAAGGACTTTTCTCAGGCACGAACCGTCCTGCAGACCGCGCTCGCCCGCGATCCCAAGAACAGCCAGTTGAAGGGCGACTTGATCCGCGTCGAGGCGGAAATCGACGGGTTGGAGGCGGGCCTCGCAAAAGCGCGCGCTTTTGCCCAGGAGGATCCGGAGAACCCCGTTTACGACATGGTTTCGGCGGAGCTATTGGAGAAGGCTGGACGCAGCGCCGACGCTGTCATGTTGCTCGAGAAAGCGGTCGCCGCGCGGCCGTCGGAGGACAATCTCGTCGCGGCGCTGGCCCGTCTCTATGCTCGGACCGGCGAACTTGGCAAGGCCGAGGCCGTCTTGAATTCCCGCTTGAAGATGGAGCCGAAGGATCTGGCAATTCGCTCCACTTTGGCCTCGATTTACCTGGAGCAAAAGAAATACGATGATGCAATCGACGAATACACGCGCATTACTGCCGACCACCCGGCCGACTCGGCGGCGCTGAACAATTTGGCTTGGCTTTATCAGCAAAAGGGCGACCTGGTGAAAGCGCGCGGACTGGCCGAACGCGCTACTGCAGCCTCTCCGCGTGTGCCGCAGATCGACGATACTCTGGGATGGATCCTGCTGGCTCAAGGCGATGCGCAGAAAGCGCTTACCTATGCTGAGCGCCGCCAGCCTGTCGGCTCCCGGCAATCCGGATATCCAATATCACTTGGCGGTCGCCCTTCATCGGGTCGGCCGGCAGGCTGATGCTCAGGCGACCCTCGAAAACTTGCTCGGCTCCGGCGCGTCGTTCTCCGACAAGGCCGAGGCGGAAAAGCTGTTGCAGGAGCTGAAGCGGAGCTGAATTGCCGCGCTACCGAGCGGCATCGATCTCCTGCAGCAGCCTCCGCAGCTCCCGAGCGAGCCCGGGTGCGGGCGCTTTGCGGCGAGCGGGCACGGAGGCATAGCCGGCGAGAGGGGTTGCCTCCTCCATATTCTCCGGCGCCGCGCTCAACCGGCGGAGCACGGCCGTCAGCTCCTCGACCGCGGCTTGCAGCTCCGGAAACGACGTAGCACCCGACAATTTTGTCGTCATCGACGGGCTGTTGCTGCGCGGCAGCCGAGCGCAACGTTGTCTCGAACGCCTCGACGGATGTGCGCATGGCGGCTTCGAGCGCTTGAGTAATCTCCGACAATCGGCTGACAGCATCGAGCAAGGGGAGATGTCCTTGCTCGAAGGCTGCGACCAGCCGTTCAGGAAATCGAGCCGGCAATTCGCCGATTCTGTCGTCTGCCACCGGACGGTCGCGACCCGCCTCGAGCAACGACACGACACGGCGCAGAAGGCCGATTTCTTCGGGCTCGACGGTTAGCTGGGCAATAGTTTCGAGCAACGGCTCCGCTGTGACATCGATGGCAATCCTGCCGAGCGCGGCGAGGAGGAACAGACCGGCCACGATCAAAATCGCGGATACCGTCGGGATCACGCCGGTTTGAAATGGCAAGGCTCCATGGTTTTGCGCTACGCCGAGCCCGACTATTCCGACGAGCACGATCAGAACACTAAGGAAATGGCTGCGGGCCAAGCAGATATAGTTACGCCGGGCAATCTCGCGTCCTCGCCTCGTCCGCGGTAAAGCGAGCCGGCAGGACGCCGCCGCTATCATCCGCGGTCTCCGGTCCTGCCTGCGCTGAGCGCGTTGCAAGTCGCCTGAACCCGTTTGTGCCAAGCGCGGCGATCCAGTCGTGCCAGGCGGGCGTTCGGCCAAGTGCGGCGCGCCCCAGATGGTGGCGCATCCAAATCATACTGGCGACCAAGTTTGTGGTCGTCAGCAACATCGCGCCAAGGCCGTACACGCCAAGGGCGCCGACCGCGAGTACCGGCAAATGCGGCATCAGGATCGTTCCGATGTCGGAGCGCGGCGCGTTCATCACCTCGGCGACTGCCAAGGCGGTCGCCAGAACGATCGCGCCGATCGCACTCGACAAAACTATGATCCACGTTGGCATCGACGGTCCTTCCGCAGCTGGCCATCGGGCCTATTCCGCAGGGCATCTCGCACGGCTTTGCCGGTTCGGGGCCAGCTTTCAGGCACCTAGCAATTGCGCGAGTGACGGCAGTTTATCAAACGCCCGGTAAAAATCCTCTATTCAGCGGCATTCGCTCCGCGCGGCTCTGCTACCGGCGTCAGCCACCGCTCGCCCGAGCCTTCGCCCAGCTGTCGCGCAGCCCCACGGTGCGGTTGAAGATGAGGCGGTTCGGGGTGCTGTCGAGATCGGCGCAGAAATAGCCTTGGCGCTCGAACTGAACCGCCTCTCCCTGCCCCGCAGCAGCCAGTGCGGGCTCCACCCGGCTCTGGGCCAAGATCTCGAGCGAGTGCGGATTGAGATCGGCAAAAAGATCGCCGCCATGCGCCGGGGTCGGGCGGGTTGAAAAGCGGGTTGTAGAGCCGGATTTCCGCCGGCACGGCATGCGCTGCCGAGACCCAATGCAAAGTCGCCCTGACCTTGCGTCCGTCGGGAGCATTGCCGCCGCGCGTCGCCGGATCATAGGTGCATATCAGCTCCACGACCTCGCCTGCCGCATTTTTCACTGCCTCGCGGCAGGTGACCAAATAGCCATACCGCAGTCTTACCTCCCGGCCCGGCGAAAGCCGGTAGAAACTCCGGGACGGGTATTCCATAAAATCCTCGGCTTCGACGTAGAGCTCGCGCCCGAAGGGAATGCGGCGCGTACCGGAAGCGGGGTCCTCGGGATTGTTGATCGCAGCCAGCTCCTCGACGACCCCAGCGGGATAATTGTCGATTACGAGCTTCAGTGGGCGCAGCACCGCCATCCGGCGCTGGGAGGTCTTGTTCAGGCACTCGCGGATCGCGTGCTCGAACATTGCGACGTCGACAACGCTGCTCGCCCGTGCGACCCCTACGGAGCGGACGAAATCACGAATGGCGGCCGGCGGCACGCCGCGGCGCCGCAGCGCCGCCAGTGTCGGCATCCGCGGATCGTCCCAGCCGCTGACCCGGCCTTGCCGCACCAGCTCGGTCAGGAAACGTTTCGACAGCACCGTGAAATTCAGGTTGAGCCGGGCGAATTCGTACTGCCGCGGCCGCGACGGCACCGGCAGATTTTCGATCAGCCAATCGTAGAGCGGACGATGGTCCTCGAATTCGAGCGTGCACAGCGAATAAGTCACCCCCTCGATCGCATCCGACTGGCCGTGCGCGAAGTCATAGGTCGGATAGATGCACCATTTGGTTCCGGTGCGCGGATGCTCCGCATGCAGGATGCGATAGAGCACCGGGTCGCGCAAATTGATGTTGCCGGCCGCCATGTCGATCTTCGCCCGCAGCACACGCGCACCGTTGGGGAACTCGCCTTCCCGCATGCGGCGGAACAGATCGAGGTTTTCTTCTATCGGCCTGTCGCGGTAGGGGCTGTTGCGCCCGGGCTCGGTCAGGCTGCCCCGCATCGCCCGCATCTCTTCGGCGGGCAGATCATCGGCGTAGGCCTTGCCGGCGCGGATCAGGTGCTCGGCCCAGTCATAGAGCTGCTCGAAATAATCGGACGCGTAGTGGAGGTGCGGGCCCCACTCGAAGCCGAGCCAGCGCACGTCGCGCTTGATCGAATCGATGTACTCCTGCTCCTCCTTGGTCGGGTTGGTGTCGTCGAACCGCAGATGGCAGCGGCCGCCGTATTCTCGCGCCACGCCAAAGTTCAAGCAGATCGCTTTGGCGTGCCCGATGTGGAGATAGCCATTGGGCTCCGGGGGAAAGCGCGTCACTATCTCGGTGTTGCGCCCGGCGGCAATATCGGCGTCGATGATGTCGCGAATAAAGTCGCGGCCCGGCTGCGCAGCCGCCGTTCCTTTGCTCATCACATTTCCCGGCGTCGTCACGCTTGCCTATGTGGCGCATCCCGGGACGGCTGCCAAGGCGCTCGTTTTTTGGTTCCGGGACGGCCCGTAAGGGTTGGGGCCCCGGAACCTACGAGCACCGGCTTTTGCGGGTAGGGTGCCGGCGGCTGCTAGGTGCGGGGCGCGCCGAGATGCCGGTGAAAGAAATTAAAGACCTTGTGCCAGCCGTCGACCGCCTGCTCCGGGCGGTAATTCGGCCGATACCAGGCGAAGAACGCGTGGCCGGCGCCGTCATAGCGGTGGAACTCGTAGTTCTTGCCGTGCTTCTTCAGTTCCGCCTCAGTGCGGTTGACCTGATCGGCCGTCGGATTGGGATCCTCATTACCGAACAGGCCCAACAGCGGGCAATTGATCCCCTCCGTCAGATCGATCGGCGCCACAGGCTGGTTCTTGGTCAATCGCGACTTGTCGTCGACAACCACGTTGCCGCCCCAGCAATCGACCGCGGCCTGGACGAGATGCGACAGCTTGCACGCCACCAGATAGGTCTGCCGCCCGCCCGAGCAGAAGCCGATCACGCCGACCTTGCCGCTGGCATGCGGTTGCGAGCGCAGGAAGTCGATGGCGCCGGTCACGTCGCCGAGCATCTGCTCGTCCGGAACCCCGCCGCCCTCACGCACCTTAGCGACTACCGCCTCCTCAGCGCCGTCGCCGACCCGGAAATAGAGGCTCGGCGCCACGGCGGCATAGCCGTGATGGGCAAATTTGCGGGCGACCTCGCAGGTCCATTCATCCCAGCCCGGCATGTGATGGATCACGACGACCCCGGGATGCGGCCCGGCATTGGCCGGGTGCGCGTAATAGGCATCGCCGCGATCCCCGCCATGCCCGCGATAGGTGGCCATCCCTGCTTGTATGTTCCGAAACGCCATATTGACCCTCGCTTCAAAATGCCGGCGGGTCTCTTGGCACCGAACCCCGGCAAAAGCAAGGCGGATGTCCACACTGAGCGCCGCTCGCGGCTTGACATCGCCCGTGCGCTGTCCCGACTTTGCTCGATCGGCTGAGCGACCAGGAGACCGATGATGACCGGAGCGCTGGCGCGCGTTCGCGTGCTCGACTTCACGACGACGATCGCGGGTCCGCATTGCACGCGGCTGTTGGCCGATCTCGGCGCGGAGGTGATCAAGATCGAAGCGCCCGAGGGCGACATGATGCGCACGCGCCCGCCGCTGCGCAACGGCGCCAGCACCAGCTTCGGACAGCTCAATGCCGGGAAGAAGAGCATCGTCCTCGATCTCAAGACGCCGCCGGCGGTCGAGGCGGTCCGCCGGCTCGTCGCCACCGCCGATGTCGTCGTGGAGAACTTCCGGCCGGGGGTCATGCGCCGGTTCGGCCTCGATTACGAGGTCCTCGCGCCGATCAAGCCCGAGCTGATCTACTGCGCGATTTCGGGCTATGGCCAGACCGGCCCCTCCTCGCAATTGCCGGCCTATGCGCCGGTGATCCACGCCGCCTCGGGCTACGATCTGGCGCATATGGCTTATCAAGGCGAAGAACGCCGGCCGGATTACTGCGGCATCTACATCGCCGATGTGCTGACCGGCACCTATGCCTTCGGCGCGATCATGACGGCGCTTTACCATCGCCAGTTGACCGGCCGCGGGCAGATCATCGACGTCTCGATGCTCGAAAGCATGCTGAGCCTGACGTTGAGCGAAATTCAGGCGGCGCAGTTTTCATTGCCGCCGCTCGGCCGGCCGATCTTCGGACCGGTCGCGACGAAGGACGGCTACATCAATCTGTCGATAGCCAGCGAGCGGACGTTTCAGAACCTGGCCGTGGCGTCCGGCCATCCGCACTGGATCACCGACCCGCGTTTTGCCCAATACCAACATCGCCGCGCCAATTGGGGCGAATTGATCGACGAGCTCGAAGAGTGGTCTCGGGAGCGCTCGACGGCGGAAGTTCAGGCGGTGTTCGACCGGCACGGCGTTCCGTCCTCGCCTTACCGCACGGTCAGGGAGGCCATGGCGGACCCGCAGCTCGCGCATCGTCAAGCCTTTGCCGAAATACAAGACGCGGGCGGCACTTTCCGGGCGCTCAACCCGCCGTTTCTGATGTCCGACACGCCCGCTGCCGCCTCTTCTCGCGTAGCACCGCTCGGCCAGCACACCGCGGAACTGTTGGCCGAGATCGGCTGTACGCCGTCTCAGATCGCCGCTCTCGTCAGTCCTGCCGGATCAAAGGCTCGCGGGTGACAGTCAACTCATCGGGCGGTCTCCGCCGGGGCAATTCGAGCTATCACCCATGAACTCTGGCACCTCACCCTGCAGCAGCGTTTCTAGCTGGTCGCGGTAGTTACACCTCAAAGGTCCTGGCACCATCGCGTAGCTGTTTTTGCTGTTTTCTGCAGTGGAAAAACAGCAAACAACCGCGCCTTCTCTCTCTTAGAGTTCAGGATATGCATACCACAGGCCACGGAATTTGTCAATGAACTGTGCCAGTCAAGCAATTTGCTAAAGCGGGTCACACCCGCTCGAAATCGGTGCGCTCGGTGACCGGCAGGCCCTGGAGGTAGCGGCGCAGGCAGTCGAGGCCGAGCTCGACGGCGCCGAGGCGGACCCAATCGCGGCCGCCATAGATGCGAGAGCGGCGGGATTCTGCGCCGTCCTCTGCGGCGATTGCGAGATGGATGCTGCCGCCGAAATCGATGCGGTCGGGGCCGTCATCGATCTCAATCAGCACCGCGAGTGCGTGCGTAGCGCCGGTCTCGCCGCGGGCGGCACGGGCCACAACCTCGGCGGTCTCGCGGCTCATTTCGCCTGAGATCAGCCCGCCGTCAAGGCCGAGCGTCGCGGCGATCTCGGCTGGATCGCGGGCGACGAGGCTGCGGCGAAAGACTTTCTCCGCGCCCGGCAGATGCGCGATGCGGCCGGCGATCTGGCCGCCGGTGAAAGTCTCGACGATGGCGAGCGAGCCGCCCTGGGCGGCCAGCGCGGCGAGCACGACACCTTCGATGGTCTGGTCGTCTTCGGCGATGATGAAGTTCCCGAGACGCCGCCGCACCTCGGCCTGGACCGGCGCCAGCTTTGTCTCGATCTCGGCCATGTCGGCGCCGCGCACCATCAGTTTGGTCTCGATCTGTGGGTAGTGCGTCCGGAAGCCGAGCTTGACGCTGCCGTCCGGCACCAATTCCTCGACCCCGGTCAGCAACTGGTCGACATGCGACTCGCCGAGACCGTAGGAATGAAAGCGCTTCAGATGGATCGCGGTCGGCGCGCCGCTGCGGGCCAACAGGCGCGGGATGATCTGCTCCTCGAGCATGCGGCGCAGCTCGCGCGGCACGCCGGGGGTGAAGAAGAACCGCGCCTTGCCGATGTCGAGCGCAAAGCCGCAGGCGGTGCCGATCGGGTTGTCGAGGATTTCGGCCGTCGTCGGCAACATCGCCTGCTTCCTATTGTTCGCCGACATGACGCGATTGCGGCGGCGGAAGAAATCCTCCATGCGCTGCAGCCAGTCCTCGTTCAGGACCAACTCGACCCCGGCGGCGCGCGCCGCGATTTCCTGCGACAGGTCGTCGATTGTCGGCCCGAGGCCTCCATTGACGATGACCGCATCGGCGCGTTCGCCCGACAATCGGAATGCTGCGAGCAATTCCTCGCGGTCGTCCCCGACGATCGTCCCCCAAGTGACCGACAGCCCGAAATCCTCGAGCTTCTGCGCCATATAGCTGAAATTGGTATTGACGATTTTGCCGGTCAGCACTTCGTCGCCGGTGCAGATGATCTCGATGCGCATGCCCACTCCTCATCTCTCGTCGTTCCGGGGTGCCCAAAGGGCTCGCCGGCGCTGGCCGCGCCCCGGAACGACGCTCATACACTATTATTCGCTTTGCCGTGCCAGGATCTGACTTCCGTTCTCCCGCCTTTGCCTTTCTCGCCGCATTCACCTATTAGACGCTCTGTCCCGGTAACGGGCATATCGCGGAACTGTTTGACGGTCCGGTCGATGTGCTCACCCGCGAAGGTCTCACGCGCTGCCTCGAAATCACCTTCGAAGCGCAAACCGAATCGGCCTCGGTTTCGCGGGGGACGGGGGCGATTTGGCGAGTTTCGCGTCCGCTTCGGGTGTGGTGGTGCGGGCGATTTTGGCGAGGGCTTGCACCAGTTTGGCGACGCCGGTGAGGCGGGCTTTGGCGTCGTCCCAGTTGCGCTGATAGAGGATCTTCTGGTCGGGGCGGAGCTTCAGGGTGCCGGCGTTGCGCTGGATCAGCTCTACCAAACCGGCGGGGTTGGCGAAACGGTTGTCGCGCAGTGAGATGACCGCGCCCTTGGGACCGGCTTCGAGCTTTTCGATGCCGGCTTCGCGGCAATAGCGCTTGATTGCGATGATATCGAGCAGGTTCTCAACTTCGGTTGGGAGCGTCCCGAAGCGGTCGATCAGCTCGGCGGCAAAACCATCGATCTCGCGGCGGTCGCTGAGCCCGGCAATGCGGCGGTAGAGGCCGAGCCGCACGCCGAGATCGGGCACATAATTCTCCGGAATCAGCACCGGCGTGCCGATCGTGATCTGGGGGCTCCATTCCTCGCGGGCGGCCTCCTCGCTGCCGTCCGTGCGGGCGGCGGCGACCGCCTCTTCAAGCATGTGCTGGTAAAGCTCGATGCCGACCTCGCGGATATGCCCGGATTGCTCGTCGCCCAACAGATTTCCGGCGCCGCGGATGTCGAGGTCGTGGCTCGCCAGCTGAAACCCGGCGCCCAGCGTATCCAAGGTCTGCATGACTTCGAGCCGGCGCTGCGCGGTCGGCACGAGCTTCTTCTTCTCCGGCAGGGTCAGATAGGCATAGCCGCGCAATTTGCTGCGCCCGATGCGGCCGCGCAATTGATAGAGCTGCGCCAGCCCGAACATGTCGGCGCGGTGCACGACCATCGTATTGGCCGACGGGATGTCGAGCCCTGATTCGATGATGTTGGTCGACAGCAAGAGATCGAAGGCGCGTTCGTCGAAGGCGGTCATGACGTCTTCGAGCTCGGATGGCGCCATTCGCCCGTGCGCGGCGGCGTATTTGATCTCGGGCACGGTCTCGCGGAGCCGCTCGCGCACATCGTCGAGATCGGCAATGCGCGGCACGACGTAGAAGATCTGGCCGCCGCGGTCGCGCTCGCGCATGATCGCTTCGCGGACCGTGACCGGGTCATAGGGCATCACGAAGGTGCGCACCGCCAGCCGGTCGACCGGCGGCGTCGCGATGATGCTCATCTCGCGCACCCCCGAGAGCGCCAATTGCAGCGTGCGCGGGATCGGCGTCGCGGTCAGCGTCAATACATGAACGTCGGCTTTCAATTGTTTCAGCTTTTCCTTCTGGGCGACGCCGAAATGCTGCTCCTCGTCCACGATCAGCAGCCCCAGATGCGCGAATTTCACCTCTTTGGCGAGCAGCGCATGGGTTCCGATGACGATATCGACCTTGCCCTCGGCGAGTTCCTTTTTGACCTCGCGCGCCACCTTGGCGGGGACCAGCCGCGACAGCTGTGCAATCCGCAACGGCAGCCCGGCAAATCGTTCGGTGAAGCTGCGGAAATGCTGGCGCGACAGCAGGGTCGTCGGCACCACCATCGCGACCTGCGAGCCGGCCATCGCCGCGATGAACGCGGCGCGCAACGCCACCTCGGTCTTGCCGAACCCGACATCCCCGCAGATCAGCCGGTCCATCGGCTTGCCCGAAGCCATGTCGCCGAGCGTGTCGGCGATCGCGTTCAGCTGATCCTCGGTCTCGGGATAGGGGAACCGGGCGGCGAACTCCTCGTAGATCCCCTCGGGCGGCTGCAATACGTCGCCCGGGCGCAATTGGCGTTCGGCGGCGACGCGGATCAATTCGCCGGCGATGTCGCGGATGCGCTTCTTGACCCGCGCCTTGCGCGACTGCCAGCCAACCCCGCCGAGGCGGTCGAGCTGCACGCCGGCGTCTTCCGAGCCGAAGCGCGACAAGACCTCAATGTTCTCGACCGGCACGAAGAGCTTGTCGTCGCCGGCATAGAGGACGCGCACGCAATCATGCGGCGCGCCGGCGACGTCGATCGTCTCCAATGCCTCGTAGCGGCCGATGCCGTGATCGTCATGAACAACAAGGTCGCCCGGCGTCAGTGCGGTCGCCTCGGTGATGAACTGGTCGAGGCTGCGCCGCCGGCGCGAAGTGCGCGCGAGCCGGTCGCCGAGGATGTCCTGCTCGCCGAGCAACACGAGATCGTCGGTCACGAAGCCCTGCTCGACCGGCAATACGGCGAGCCCGACCGCCGAGCCCGGCAATGCTTCGAGCTCCCGGCCATCGGCGGTGCGGCGCAGATCAGAAACGCCGCGCTCGCGAAGCACGGTCAGCAGCCGGTCAGCCGATCCAGGGCTGAATGCGGCAACGGCGGTCTTGCGGCCGGATTTGCGCTCAGCTTCGAGATAATCGCGCACCGCCTCGAACAGCACGATATTCGGGTCGGCGCGCTCGGCGGCGAAGCTGCGCGCCGGGCGGGCGCCGGCATCGAAGGCGTCGCCGTCGCTCTGATCCGCCGCGAAAGGCGACAGCTGCACGACGGGCCGGCCATGCAATGCCGCCTGCCACTCGCGGCGGTCGAGGTAGAGCTGGTCGGGCCGGATCGGGCGATAGATCGGCGCCCCCGCCCGCGCAGCGGGCGTAACATTGTGGCGCGCCGCATAGGAATCGCCAATCGCCTCGAGCCGGTGGCCGCGCACTTCCTCCGCCTGGTAATCGAGCGAGATCCCGGCCCCCGGCAGATAGTCGAATAATGTTTCCAACTGCTCGTAATAAAGCGGCAGCCAGTGCTCCATGCCGGCATAGCGCCGCCCGGCGCTGACCAATTCATAGAGCGGGTCGTCGGTGCCGGTCGCGCCGAACTGCTCGCGGTAACGCGAGCGGAAGCGGCGCACTGCGTCCTCGTCGAGCAAGACCTCGCTGACCGGCCGTAATGCCGTCTGATCGAGCTTCCCGGTCGACCGTTGGGTCAGCGGGTCGAAGCTGCGGACGGATTCGAGCGTGTCGCCAAAAAAGTCGAGGCGCAGCGGCTCTGCCGCCCCAGCGGGGAAGAGGTCGACAATGCCGCCGCGGATCGCGAATTCGCCGGATTCGCGCACCGTATCGGTGCGGATATAACCATTGTTGCGGAAGAAGCTCTGCAGCCGGTCGAGCCCGACGCGGCCGCCGGTCCGCAAGCTCAGCACGCGGCCGTCGAAGATCCGGCGGGGCGGCACGCGCTGCACCAGCGCGTTGACCGTGGTCAGCACGACCAGCTTGTCGGGCGGCGCGGTCGCGAGTCGAGTCAAGGTATTGATCCGCTGGCTGACGATTTCGCCGTTGGGGGAGACCCGGTCGTAGGGCAGGCAGTCCCAGGCCGGGAAGCTCAGCGCGTCGATCTCGGGGTGAAAAAACGCCAGCGCCGCGGCAAACCGCGCCATTCGACCGTCATCGCGGCAGACATGCAGCCAATGCCCCTTAACGAGGGTGCCGATCGCCGCCGCGTCATAACCCTCTGGCGCGCCGAACAAGGTGACGGCGCGCGGCCCTTGCGCGAGCGACCGAGCGATTTCGGAGAGCCCTGTCATTGCCCTCTCCGCCCTTCAGGGGGGAGAGGGAGGGCACCCGCAGCGTCAGCTGCGGGGAGGATGAGGTGGGCACTCTGCCTAACGCAGCACCCCACCTCACCCCAGCCCTCTCCCCCCCTAAGGGGCGGAGAGGGAGTCCTCGGTGACGCGGTCATCGTGACGATTAGTCGTTGCTGTAAGCGAGCAAGAGGCGAGTCACATCATTGTCGTGTTCGGGGGGAGGCGCGGCGCGGCTGGAAACCCAATCGAAGATGTCCGCGTCGGCGCAGTCGAGCAGCGCCTCGTAGCGGTCTAGCTGCGCCTCGTCAAACCCGGCGAGGTGGGCATCGGCAAAGCGGCCGAGGATGAGATCGCTCTCCCGCGTGCCGCGGTGCCAGGAGCGGAACAACAGCCGCTTGCGGCGAATCTCGGATGATGAGGTCACTTGCTGTGCCCTTGGCGGTGGCCCGCCCGGGGATATAGAGATGCTTTGTGCGTCCCGCCATCCTCGATAAGCTGTTTGCGCCGGTGACGGCGCTGCCCGGCATCGGCTCTCAGACAGCAAAGCTGTTCGAGCGTCTCGCCGGCCCGCTCGTCCTCGATCTCGTCTGGCATCTGCCGAGCGGCATCATCGACCGGCGCGCCTCGCCGCCGATCCGGCGAGCTCGAGCCAGACCGAATCGCGACCATTGCGGTGCGCGTCGAGGCGCACCAGCCGGGCTTCGGGCGCCGCCCGTATCGGGTGCTCTGCACCGACGATACCGGCACATTGACGCTGGTCTATTTCAACGTGAAGGGGGACCAGCTCGCGCGGCTGTTCCCCCTCGGCGCCGAGCGTGTCGTCAGTGGCCGCGTCGAGTTCTACGGCAGCATGCCGCAGATGGCGCATCCGGATCTCGTATTGCGGCCGGACGAGCTCGACCGCCTCCGACCGATCGAGCCTGTCTACCCGCTGAGCGCGGGCCTGTCGGCTCGCGTCGTGCAGAAAGCGGTCGGGGCGGCGATCGACCGCCTCCCCTCATTGCCGGAATGGATCGACCCGGCGCTGCGCGAGCGGCGCGGCTGGCCCGCCTGGGGCGATGCGGTCCGCCGGACGCATGCCCCGGAAACCGACGCCGATCTTTCGCCGACGACCCCGGCGCGTGAGCGGCTCGCCTATGACGAGATCTTTGCTAGCCAGCTCGCGGTGGCGCTGGTCCGCGCCCGGCGCCGTCGCCAAAAGGGCCGCGCGATCGTCGGCACCGGCGCGTTGGCCCGCCCGGTCGAGGCCGCGCTCGGTTTCGGGCTGACTGGCGCGCAGCGTCTCGCATTGGCTGAGATCACGGCGGAAATGGCGCAGCCCCAACGCATGGTGCGGCTGCTGCAGGGCGATGTCGGGAGCGGCAAGACGGTCGTCGCGCTGATCGCTATGCTGACCGCGATCGAGGGCGGCGGCCAGGTGGCATTGATGGCGCCAACCGAGATCCTCGCGCGCCAGCATCATGCCACATTGCAGCGCCATGCCGCAGCGGCCCGCGTTGAGATCGGCTTTCTGACCGGGCGTGAAAAGGGCCGGGCCCGCGCCTCGATGCTGGCGAGCCTTGCCTCGGGGCTGACGCCGGCCGTGGTCGGCACGCACGCCCTCTTACAGCCGGACGTCGAATTCCGCGATCTCGCGCTTGTCGTGATCGACGAGCAGCACCGTTTCGGCGTCGAGCAGCGCCTCGGCCTGTACGCCAAGGGGCGCGATGCCGACACCTTGCTGATGAGCGCGACCCCGATCCCGCGGACCTTGATGATGACCGCTTATGGCGATCTCGACGTCTCGCGACTTACGGAAAAGCCGCCGGGACGGCATCCGGTGGATACGCGGACGGTGGCGCTCGAACGCGTCGAGGATGTCGTGGCGGCGGTCGGCCGCGCCTTGGCGCGCCGGGCCAAAGTCTATTGGATCTGCCCCATGGTCGAAGAAAGCGAAACGGCCGATCTGGCGGCCGTCGAGGAGCGATACAAGACCTTGGCGCCGCTCTTCCCGGGCCGCGTCGGCCTTGTGCACGGGCGCATAAAGCCGGCCGACAAAGACCGCGCAATGGCCGGCTTTGCCGGCGGCGAGGTCGATCTGTTGGTCGCGACGACGGTCATCGAGGTCGGGGTCGATGTGCCCGAAGCGACGGTCATGGTCATCGAGCATGCCGAGCGTTTCGGTCTCGCGCAATTGCACCAATTGCGCGGCCGCATCGGGCGCGGCGACAAGCCTTCCACCTGCCTGTTGCTGTACCAATCGCCGCTCGGCGATGTCGCAAAACGGCGCCTCAGCATCCTGCGCGAGACCGAGGACGGGTTCCGCATCGCCGAGGAGGATCTACGGCTGCGCGGCGCCGGCGAGGTCCTCGGCACGCGGCAGAGCGGCCTCCCGACCCTGCGCCTGGCCGATCTGGCGGTCCACGAAGCGCTGGTCGCGATCGCCCATGACGACGCCCGCCTTGTGCTCGAACGCGACCCCCGCCTCGAAACCGAACGCGGCCAAGCCCTGCGCACCCTCCTCTACCTGTTCCGCCGCGACGAAGCCGTGCAGTTCCTGCGGGCCGGTTGAGCTCGGGTGCCGAAGATGTCACAGCGCTTGAAGCTCGTAGCCTGGGCCGGCGCCCGCAACCTGGCGTTGGCGATGCGCGAGCGGCGGCTTCTGCGGCCCGTTGCAGAGCGCATCATCGGGCGGGTGCGCGGAAACGGGTTGCCGGGGGCAGTCACTCCGGAGAACGAGCGAGCCCAGGAGATCTCACTCAACTCGTTGCTCCGGACAGCCGAGCCGGTCGCGCCGGTGCCCGGCAGGCTGGTGATGGTATGCGGCAGCCTGCAGCCGGGCGGGGCCGAGCGGCAGCTCGCCAACGCGGTCCGCGGTTTGGCGAGGCGCGGTATTCGGGACATCACGGTGCTGTGTGCGCATCTCGCGCCGGAGCAGCCCGAGGCGTACGATTTTTTCGCCGCACAGCTCGGTGACGCCGGCGTCGTCGCCCGGCAGATCTGCCGCCCGTCGCCGCTATACGCGCCGCTGCCGCCAGGACTGCTCGCGGTGGCCGCGGGGCTTCCCACGGCCCTGGTTTGCGACGCCGCGGATCTCTGGCGCGAGCTGGTTTCGCTGCGCCCGGCCGTCGTCCATGCATGGCTCGATTGGTCAAACATTCGCGCTGGGATCGCGGCGGTTCTGGCGGGGGTGCCACGGATCGTGCTGTCCGGCCGGAACCTCAACCCCAGCCGGTTCTTCTTCCACGAACCGGTCATGCGGGCGGCGTACCGGGCGCTCCTGTCCCAGCCCGGGGTAGTGTTGGTCAACAACAGCCTTGCCGGGGCGCGTGATTATGCAGACTGGCTGGGGGTGGCGGCCGAGCGGATCGGCGTCGTATACAACGCCGTCGATTTGCCGATGCCGGATCGCGATGCGGCGATTGCCGAACGCCGGCGCATCGGGGCGCCGGACGAGGCGCTGCTGGTCGGGTCCATGTTCCGGTTCTCGCCCGAAAAGCGGCCGCTTCTGTGGCTCGACACCGCTGCCGCTATCCTGGCTCGTCGCACGGACGCGGTTTTCGCCCTTTATGGGGCGGGGCCGATGCGGTCGGAAATCGGCGCACGGATTGCCGCACTCGGCTTGGAGCAACGCGTGATCCTTCCGGGGCTGAGCGGCAACCCTCTGGCCGCGCTCGGCGCGATGGATGTGTTTCTTCTGACCTCTGAAGCCGAGGGCACCCCGAACACGGCGATTGAGGCGCAATGGGCGGGCAGGCCGGTCGTCGCCTGCCCGGCCGGCGGGGTTGCCGAAGCCTTTGCACCGGGGGAGACCGGCATTCTCGTTCCACGTGCCGATCCGGAAGCGCTCGCCGATGCGGTTGTTCGGCTGGCGGCCGACTGCGCCTGGCGTGAGCGCATCCGCTCGGCGGGGCCGGGTTTCGTCGCCTCCCGCTTTGGTCTCGACCGAATGATGGGCGAGCTGATCGCGCAATACGACTTTTGCTGACTGCCAAATTCGATGCAGAATGCTCCGAGGCGAGCTCGGCGGAATTCGGCATGACCGAAGACCGCGTCGAGCAGGTCTGAGGGGGTGGGGGATGAAGGCGCTTGGTCCGGCGCGTGTGCTGCGCGCGGCGGCGATCGTGACGGCTCTGTTCGCAGTTTCTGCTGCGGCTTCGCCAGGCTGGGCGCTCGAGCCGATCGGCGATTCCGACAATCTCGGCGATCTGGGCGCCCGCATCATCGCAGCGGAAGGCGGGCCGGGGCGGAACCCGTTGTCGAGCGCGGCCGGATACGGGCAATTCCTTTCGGGAACCTGGCTCGACATGTTCGAGCGCGCGTATCCGCGGGTCGCTCAGACGATGACCCGTGAACAGATCCTGGCATTGCGGGACATCAAGCCGCTCGCCGAGGACCTGACCAACCGCTACGCTCAGGCTAATGCGGCGACGCTGCGGAGCGTCGGCCTGCCGGCATCCGCAGGTGAGTTGTCCCTGGCGCACGTCATTGGGCCGCGCGGCGCAGTCAGCGTGCTTACCGCCGAGCCCGCCCGCCCTGCAGCCGAGCTGTTGCACCCCGAAGCCATAGCGGCGAACCCCGTTTTGAAGGAAATGACGGCAAGCGCGCTGCGGCAATGGGCGGCGATCCGTGTCAAAGCGCCCGCCGAGCAGCCGCCCGGAGGTCGAGCTCCGAAGGCCGAACCGTCGATCGAGCCGCTCAGACCGGCGGATGATTTCCAGGTCGACGGACGCACGAAGGCGTCCGAGGCCCTGGTCACCAACCATGACGCGGGCGCGGTTTTGCAAGACCTCGTCGAGGCCTTGTCCAAGGCGGGCGGCAAGCGCGCGCAGCTGCGCCCGTCCACGATCGTTTGGCTCCTGTCGGTCGGGGTGGAGCCGAGCAAATTACTGCGCGGCGACCCCGGCGCCGTGCGGACTTTTGAAAAGGCCGCCTCGCTCGCCGTGCTCGACGCCATTCGCAGCTGGTCGGACCGGCCCGGCTTTCGCGAGTTCAAGGCCATCGAGGCACATGCCGCCGCAAATCCCACCGAGCGAGGCGCACTCCCCCCAGCGGTGGTCCGCGCCGTGGCGATCGCGATGCTCGACAAAATGCGTCGGGAAAATACAACGATCGCCAACATCGTTCAGCATCGCCGGGGTCCAGGTGCAGCGCCGCTAAACGTTAGGCGTTCGGCGCCTCCCCACCTGCGGGACGCCGCGAACGCCGGCGGAGGCAACGCCAGCGCGCCGCCGCTCTAATCTTTGCCGGCAATCGTCGATCCGGCCTTCATTGTGCGGTGCGCAATATTCATCAGCCGAGTTGCTTGTCGGTTACGTCGTTTTGTTGGATTCTAGCCTGAAACTGCTTGTTGTTTTATGGTCACCTATTCGCGAATTTCATTCATCAGTTGCAAATGGAGGTGGCAATCTTGCTGACTTGGCGAATTCTGCTTGACGTAAAGGGCCCCAAAGCGGCACGATCGCGAACACCAAGCTAGTTTGTGAAACCTGCAGGGGAGTGACGCAGATGAAGGCAAGGACGGGTTTGGGGCTGAGCGCGGCGGCGCTCGCCTTGTCATTTTCTTCGGGCGCATTCGCTACCGGCCAACCGCAGCCGAGCAACACTACGGGCTTTTACTCGGCAAAATCAGTCTTGCTTACCCCTAACTCCAATCAAGTTGCGTTAAATCCTACTAATTTCTTTTATTCGGTCGTAAACGGTCCGGTGGCGGCCGGGCCTGTGAATTTTATCGCACCGGTAGGCAACAATTTTACATTTCCGGCCGCTGGGATTGCCTGCCGACACGATGGTGTGGCGTATGCCTTCGCGACGGGGTCCGGAACAAACACGATTACCTGCTCAACGCCGCCGGCCCCATTTACCAATGTGGACTTGATTACCTTTCCCCCCGGAACGACAAACGTGATTACTCTCACGGGGCCCAATGTCGCAGCTCTGGGTAATCCCATCCAGCCGGGCGGTGGTGCTCTCGGTACCAATCCCACCGCTGTAGTTCAGATTAACGCCTCCGGTCCCGGAGACCCAGCCAACGGAATTCCGAATTTTAGCATCATCTCCCGGAACAGTTTCACTATCGTTCTCGCCCCGCAAGCACTCAACGTAGATCTGACGGGCGCCGGGCTTCCAACTGTCTTCCCGGGAGCAGGTTTCGCGGTCAATCCGGCCACGAGCGGAGCGGCGACGGTCTCGACAGCGGGTTTCCTTGGGACTTTTTGGATAAACGAGCAGCAGTTCGACCTTGACGCTAGGAACGGGCTCAACAGCATCAGCGCCATCGGGGCCGGCACCAACGGGCCGCTGACGGGCAACACCACGGTGACACTCGCGGGAGATTTCGCGACAATCACCAATGCCTATTTAGTCCCCAATAATGCGGGCCCGCCCACTGCAAACATGAGCACCGCCTGCAGCACCACTCAGCCCGCCAACGCTATTGGTGGAACTACGGCGGTTAACGCGGCCAAAAACCTGATTACGTTCCCGACCTTGCCGACGCCCGCGAACAACGCGGGAAGTACGAATTCGCCAGTTTTTGCCGTCTGTCTCGTGACTAACGGTACCCAGGTGATCCAGGCACCGACGGCGGTTCAGATTACTGCCTCCGTCGCGATAACCGGGGCCCCGGCCAACACTCCCGCGGTCGGATTGACGGGGCCGGGTATCGGAGTGCCACCCACGTCCAATACCAACTTTGGGTCGATAAACTACCAGGGTTCTGCGTTCTTTGCTCAGAACGTGCTCGGGTTTAACAACGGCGCGGAGACCTTCTTCCGCATCGTTAACACGAGCAACACTACAGCACCGGTCTGGGCCGTCCTCACCAAAGATGTTCCCAACACGAGCCCTGAGACCGGTGCGGGAAGCTGCAACTATCCCCCGGGGCCATCGGCAACGGCACCGTCGGCAACCTTAGCTTCGCCACCGGTGCCACCAAATGCGGTAAACACCCCAACAACTTGCAATATCTCGTTCGTCGCCGGTTTGCGCTCTGGCGCCGTAGCGGGTCTGCCGGATGTGATCTCCACTAACACTACCGGCGGCGGACCGAATGGCGGGCTGGTGCAAGCCAACAATGCGACATACGTAACCGGTGACGATATTGCGGTCCTTGCGGGTACGTCGCTAAATCCGGTGCCCAACCAAAGCTCGTTGCATGCGACGGTATGGTTGCTGTCACCCAATGCCGGTGTGAAATTCTCGGCGTTGGCACAGAGCACGCAATTCGGGGTCATAATCCCGACGCAATAGTCGAACCCGATCGCGGGCGGCCGCGTTGAAAGGCCACCGTGGAGTAGACAAGACGCGCTGGGCCGCCCTCTGGGCGGCCCAATTTTCTGGTATGATCGTCAGGTGATCTGTCGTGACCGTCTGTCGAGCAAACCTTTCCTGATTGCGCTTGGCCCCGTGGCCCCGTGTCGCACAAACTGATCAGACCCGACGGCGAACGCGGATTCGCGCTTGTCCTGACTTTGGTCGTCATCGTCGCGCTCTCGATCATGACCGAAATCATGACCCGCTGGGTGTCGGCCGCTCTCGACAATGCGTTCGCCAATCGCGAGGAAGTTGACGCCAAACGCCAGATAGCCGAGGCTGAAGCGGTTGCGTTGTATATCTTAGGCACTCGCCCATTTAGCTTTCGCGGCCTCGAACCTTCTGCTGCCGTGCGTCCTCCTTCCTCAGCTGGACCGCAAATGATCGCCGAGTTCGACCCGGTTTCAGATTACATTCGTTTGGATGATCATCCCTATCGGCTGGGAGATGCGGTCATCCGGTTTCAGGATGCGCGGGGGCTTATCAATCTCAACCATGCGTCCTATGAGGACCTTTTTGAAGTGCTGGGGCTATTCGGCATCGCGGCCGATGCCCGTGGCCCGCTGATCGCCAAATTGCAGGATTACATCGACACGGATTCGTTAACGCGGCTCAACGGCGCCGAGGCGCCGGAATACGCGGATGCCGGACGCGAGCCGCCGGCCAATGCACCGCTGCGAACGCCTTGGGAAGTTCGCCGGATTCTCGATTGGGACAAAGCTGACGGGATTGTCGGTGATGACAGCCCATGGGCCTCGCTGGCGACGACCGCTTCGTTCGATGGGTTCAACGTCAACACCGCTCCTCGTGCTCTGCTTTCCGTCATGCCGGGCATCACGGAGGCGGGCGTCGACAACGTCGTGCGCTGGCGGCGCGAACAGCCGATCATCGGCGGGCGGCAATTCGGCATCGTCGCCGGTCTGCCGATCCCGCAAGGACCGTCTCGTTTTCTGTCGTTCCCCACGCAGACGACCCTGATAACGTTCGCCTCGCCCCACATGCCGCTCGAGCGCCATATCGCGGTTCGGCTGACCCCGGGGATGTCGGAGTGGCCCTGGGCCATCGACTACGATGTGGAGACGCCGCCCCCGCGCCGCAGCGCCGAGGAAACCAAACCCGATGCCCTCCCAGTCCCCGCCATTCTTTCGCCAATACCGTGACCGGGCCGAGCGCGCGGCGAGTTGGCGCGGCCGGCGGTACTGGGTCGTCAGCCGTTCGTTGTGCGGCTTTCGCCTGTTCCGGCTCGCCAATGTCGGACGCAACGAACTGAGGGACGCCGCGGCGCTCAAGGCACGAGAATGGGCGCCCTACGACGACACCGGATATCACCTGCACCTGACGGGCGAGGCGGCACGGATCTGGGTGTGGGACGCCGCGCGGGTCAGGCAGGCGATGCAGGCGACCGGGGTGAGGCCGGGGCGCATCACCGTGCTGCCCGAAACCGCGCTCCAAGCTCGGCACGAAGACGGATTGCATCTCGTCGGATGTCTCGAGGGCGTCGAAGGTCAGTTCTGGGCCGAAGGCGAATTGAAGGCCAGCCGCTGGTGGGCCGAACCTCCCTCGCCCGAGCAATGGCTGGAATTCGTACGGGCGACTGGGGTTGTGGTCCATGCTCTGCCTGGCGTCCCGCCACTCGAGCAGCCGCTATGGCGCAGCCGAGCATGGACCAATTCGGGCGCGGGGCTGGAGCTCGAACGCCGCGGCCGCGAGGCGGCATTGGCGGGCGCCGCATTGGTTTTGGGCGCCTACGGATACCTTGGCGGATCCCTGGTGCGTGACGCGCGGTCTTTGACGGAGATCGACCATCGCCTCGGCGAAGCACAGCACCGGGCCGCGCCGGTAATCGCCGATCGTGAACAGGCCCTTGCTAACCTCGATTACCTCTCCGGCTCTGCCAAGCTCGACCCCTATCCTCCCCAACTTTCGGTTTTGGCGCGTGTCGCGGAAAATCTACCAAGCAACGGTGCACAACTTGCGGCGTGGTCGTATCAGTCGGGTGATCTTCAGTTTACCGTTTTCTCGCCGGCCTCCTCTCTCGATATACTCTTCTACGTGAAGACCTATTCGTCGATTCCCGGCTTCACGGACGTCGCAGCCGAGCGTGCTGAGGGTCCCCGCAGTCTGCGGGTGAAGCTTCATTTGGCGCGATGATGAACTGGGTAAACTGGCTGTTTTCCCGCGTGGCGCCGGGGCAGGTGGGCAGATGGTGGCGCGATGGCGCAGCCAACCGCCGCACTCGAGTGCTGCTCGTCGCGCTCGGCTTTACCGTTGCTGCGAGCGGGCTGATGCTTCTCGATTCGCGTGACAGCGAAATCCGGCGCGAGGCGGCCGACAAGAAGGCCCAGCTCTTGCGCCTCGAGCAGATCGGTCAGACCGAACTCTGGCGGCGGCGCCGGGAAGAGGCTCAACTGGCGCGAAACCAGGCCGAAGCCCGGCTTTGGGAGGCCGAGACCGACGGTCTCGCGCAAGCCAATTTTCAATCCTGGCTGCTCGACCAGGCCAAGCAGGCGGGTATCGCGGTGGGCGAGATGCGCAGCAGCATCGATGCGAACCCCAACAATCCGCTCAAGCTGCGCAGGGTATCGGCGCAAGTCAGCGGCCGGTTCGAAGCGGCTGGTTTCGTCAAGCTGCTGCAAGCCATAGCCAGCCAGGAGCATCTTGTCGTGATCGAACGGCTCGATATTCATGTCGCGCCGACTCCCCGGTTCGAGATGGTGCTCGGGGCGTTTCTCCGTCCGGCGGCAAGGGCATAATGGCGGTGATGAGGGTGACAGCGCGGCACAGCGGCATCATCGCCGGGATGGCGGGGCTCGGCGTCTCGGCTTTTGTGCTAGGGTGGTGGTTGGATGATGCCGCAGGCCGCAGCGCCATCAAGGCGAATGCGCCGGCTGCGGAGTGGAAGATACCGCAACCAAAGCCGGCGGACCTCGCAGCCGATGCCAAGATCGTGGCAGCTAAACAGCCCTTTGGCGCCGCGCGAGAGCGCGCGGTGACGAGCGGGCCGAGCGCCGGAGCGGGCGCCGGGAGTCTGCTGCCCACCCAATGGCGAATTAGCGGGATCATCACGACCGAGGCGAGCCGTTATCTGGTGGTTCTGCTGCGTCCGCCGGGGCAAAACGCCGATCGCACCGAGCTGCGGCAGGTCGGCGATACCCTGCCGGACGGCGGCATAGTCCGCTCGGTCGACACGAGCGGCGTCACGATCGATCGCGAAGGGACGCTCGTTACGGTCAGGATGTTCGAAAAGAATTGATTGGTTCGGCATGCGTGATCGCGGGAAGCTGCTGCGGGTTGCTCATCTTCTCTGCCTACTGGTGGTTGCCGCCTGCACCTATCCGACGCAGAACCCGGGAGCGGATCTGCGCACCTTGCCCGAAAAGGCCGAGCAGCCCGCAGCATTGGCGCCGACCAGTCCGTTGATTGCGGGTCCCAGCGCCAGGCAAACGCGAGTTCTTCCGGGGCCGGCTCCCCCGAGCGCCCCCGCAACCCCCATCCCGACCGAGACTTCCATCCATCTTTCCGGTGAGCCGGTCAGCCTCACGATCGAGCAGATGCCGCTACCGGCTTTCATCAATACGATCTTTGGTGAGACCCTCCATCTCTCGTTCGAGATCGATCCAAAGCTTGCACAACGCACCGACCCGGTGACATTGCGCACCGGCCGGCGGCTCCCGCCGAACGAGATCCTTGCGTTGGCGCGCGCCGTTCTCCGCGATTATGGAATCAGCGTCATCACGACCGACACGCTCGTTCGGATCGTGCCCAGCGAGGCGCTTCTTTCTCAATCACCGGACGTCATCCGCGGCCGTAGTTCGCGGGAAGTCGCCGAAAGCCTTCGACCGATTTATGAATACCTGCCGCTGGCGAATGTGTCGGCGAACGATATGGCGGGCTGGCTTCAGACGGCGTTCGGGACGAAGGTGCGAGTATCGCCCGCGCCCCAGGCGAATGCGATATTGGTCCTCGGATTGCCGGAAGATGTGCAAGCCGCCAACGAGGCCATCCGCACATTGGACCAGCCGCGCCTCGCCGGACGGCGCAGCCTTCGCATCGAACCCGTTTTCTGGTCCCCGAGCCAACTTGCCGAAAAACTCGCCGATATCCTGCGCGCCGAGGGCTACAGCGTCGGCACCAACCTGCAAAATCCCGGTGCGCTCGTGATGCTGCCGTTGCGGCCGAACAATTCTCTCGTTGTCTTTGCCGCCGACCAAAAGACTCTGTCGCATGTCGAGGATTGGGCGCGCGACCTCGACCGCGTATCGCAAGTCGACCCGCAACGAAGCCTGTTTTACTATGGCGTCCGAAACACCACCGCCGAAAGCCTCGCCAATGTGCTGAACGCGGTTCTCGCGGGCAACATCCCCGCACACAGCGCCGCGACAGCGCCGGAGTTGGCGCCTCCTCCGGGAGCGCCGCCCGGCCTGCCGCCGTCCCAACCTCCACCCGGTGCGGTTCTCCCTCCGTCGGGTCCGGCTGCGGCTCCGGCTCCGGGCAACCTGCCGGCGCGGATCGTCACCGATCCGGCACGCAATGCGATCATCTTCCAAGGCAGCGCCGAGGAATTCGCGCAGCTTCGCCCGCTGATCGAAAGCCTCGATCAGGCGGCGCGCGAAGCCATCATCGAGGCGACCGTCGCCGAGGTGACCCTCACGGATAACGAGACGCTCGGCGCCGAATGGATCGCCAGCCTCGGCGCCGGGCCTAACGAGATCTTCCAGAACACGATGACCGGCATCGGCACCGCCGGGTTTACTTTTACTGTTCTCAACCGGGCGGGAGCCACCCGCCTGATCCTGAACGCTTTGGCGAGCAACAATCGGGTCAAGGTGCTCTCGACCCCGAAACTCTTGGCGCGCAGCGGCGGCGAGGCGAGAATCCAGGTTGGCGCGCAGGTTCCGATCGTCACCAGCCAGGGAACCAGTTCGCAACTTCAGACGCAGGGAACCAGCGCCATTCTGCAAACCATACAATACCGGGATACCGGGGTCATCCTTACGGTAAAACCTACCATTTACGCCGGAAATCATATCGATCTCGAAATAAAACAAGAAGTCAGCGAGGCCGTGCAGAACAATACCTCTGGCCTAAGCACCCCAGTAATCAACAACCGCACGGTCAATACTCAATTATCGCTGCAGGATGGTGCTACTGTATTACTCGGTGGATTGATCATGGAAAACAGCAGCAGCAGTTCCACTGGCCTTCCCTTTCTCAAAAATATCCCCGGCATGGGTTTTCTGTTTGGCACGCAGCAGGTAGCGAAAACGCGCAGCGAACTCTTCGTCTTCATCACCCCTTACATCATTCAGTCGGGCGAGGACGCCGAGCGGCTGGCGGAGACATTCAAGAACCGGTACCAATCGATGCCCCAGCCGGCTTCGACCCTGCATTGGTGAACCTGCAAGAAACGCGCGGGATGGATTCGCGAGAACCTCAGCTGATCGTTGCCGAGAAACCGGCGGACTCGGCGCTAGCCGATCTGGAGCGGGACTGGCCACCCCGTCCGGATGCCGGCCCAGATGCCAGCCCAGCGGCCAGCATCGTGCGGCCGATCGGTCAGCTATTGATCGAAGCCGGTCTGATCGGCGACGCCGACCTCGCCCGCGCGCTTGCATTTCAGGAAAGATACGGCGGCAGGCTGGGCAGCATTCTTGTCCGCCTTGGTGCGCTGTCGGAGGAGCGGCTGTTGCCGATCCTCAGCGAACAGCTCGGTATCCCGGTGCTCGCCGAGGAGGCCCTCCCCGACCACCCGGCGGCTTTTGTCGACGCCATCAAGCGATCCGGCTATCCCGTCGATTGGTGGGTCGACCAGGAGGCGCTGCCCTGGGAGGCTGACGGCGGGTTCCTGGTCGTGGCCAGAGATCCGCTGATGACCGATCTCCAGGAATTCGTGCGCGCCGCTTATGGCGCCGTTCCTCTACGCTGGGGCCTCATGGCGGCCCAGGCGCTCGACCGAGCTATCGAGCGGGTTCAGCAGTCCGGCAGGGCCGATGGGCGCAACCTGTCGGACGAGGTGAGCCATCTGAAGGAGTTGGCCGAGGAGGCGCCGGTCATCGAGTTGGTCAATAGCCTGATCGCTCAGGCGTTCGAGGAGCGCGCCTCGGACATCCATGTAGAGCCGGCGGAACGCGAATTTCGTGTTCGCTTTCGTCTCGACGGTGTGCTTCAGACGCGGCTGATCTTGGGACGCGATCGGTTCGATGCAGTCGCGTCACGGATCAAGATCATCTCCGGCCTCGACATCGCCGAGCGCAGACTGCCGCAAGACGGACGCCTCAGCCAGCGCCTGAGCGGCGAGATGGTCGACATCCGCGTGTCTTCGCTGCCCAGCACCTGGGGCGAGTCGCTGGTCTTGCGACTGCTGCCGAAGGAGCGCCAGCAGTTCCGGTTGGACCGGCTCGGCATGACCCCGGACAATCTCGAAAGCTTCAGGTTTTGGGCGCGCGAGCCGCACGGCATAATTCTGATCACCGGGCCGACCGGTTCCGGAAAATCCACCACGCTTTACGCGACGCTGGAAGAAATCAATGACGGATCGACAAAGATCGTCACGGTCGAAGATCCCGTCGAATATACGATAAGAGGGATCAGTCAGGTCCACGCACAACCGGACATCGGATACACGTTTGCGCGGGCGCTCCGGTCGATTTTGCGGCAAGACCCGGACCGGATCATGGTGGGCGAGATTCGCGATTTGGAGACCGCTCAGATCGCCGTGCAGGCGGCGCTGACGGGGCACATGGTGTTCTCGACATTGCACACCAACGACGCTCTCAGCGCTTTTACGCGTCTGGTCGATATGGGGGTCGAGCCTTTTCTCGTCGCCTCGGCCGTCCGGTTGGTCGTGGCGCAGCGGCTCGCCCGCCGGCTGTGCCCCAACTGTGCGCAGCCGGAGCACCCGACGGGCGAGATCGAGCGCCAGATCGAGGCTCTGCGGCAGCGCGCGCCCCAGCTTTTCGACGGCCCGCCCCGCTGGCGGCGCCCGACCGGGTGTCGCGACTGCTTCTTATCGGGGTTCAAGGGCCGGCTGGGTGTTTACGAGATGGTCAGCATCAACTCGGAGCTCCATGATGCCATCCTGCAGCGCGCCTCGGCCCAGGAGATGAGCGAGATAGCTCGCCGGCAAGGCGCGCGCACGTTGCGTGAGGACGGCATCGTGAAGGCGTGGCGAAGCGAAACTAGTCTCGACGAAGTGTTTCGGGTGACCGGCGGCGCCGTCGGGCTGTAGATGACGCTGGATGCCGAATTTCACCTATAGCGCGCTGAGCAGCTTGGGGCAGAGCGTCAGCGGGGAGCTGACCGCCGAGCATGAGCGCGCCGCCCTCAGAGAACTGAAACGGCGGGGGTTGACACCGCTCTCGCTTGCTGTTGCCGCGCAGGCCAGACGGCGCCTGCTGAGCTGGACACGGCAACCGAGCGCTGAGGATCACATTCGGCTGGCAAACGAGCTGGCGGTACTGGTCGAGGCCGGGGTCAGTCTCAGCGAAGCGATCGATATCGCCTCGCGGTCGCCGGTCTACAACATTTTCGGTGATGCCCTCGGCGGTCTCGGCCGAGACCTGCGGCGGGGCATGAGCGTGCCGGATGCGTTTCGCGCCAACATCACCAAATTCCCGGTTTACGTCTACCAGCTTCTCGAAGCCGGCAATCAGACCGGCATGCTGACTGGAGCGCTAAAAGACGCCAGCCTGCAGATGCAGTTCGATGAGCGAGTTCGCAAGGACATTCGTAACGCTCTAATCTACCCGATTTTTTTGATTGCGATGGGAACAACGGCAACCCTGTTCATTTTTCTGTTCGTGGTGCCGCGATTTGCGGGAATGATGAAGGGTCGACTACAATTAATGCCGCCATTTTCGCGGGGAATTTTTGTCGTCGGCATGTTCCTGCGCGAGAACATAGTGTCTGTTGCCGGATTGGGGGTGGTACTGATCGCCGCCCTGGTTCTGCTGCTCCGCAGGCCTTCGGTTCGTGCCCGCTTGCGGGAGCTTGCGGTCCGCCTGCCGGTGCTCGGTAATATGCTCGTGGAGGCGGAAGCGGGCCGCTGGACCGGAATGCTTGCGACATTGCTGCAGAACCGGGTGCCCCTCGTGCAGAGCCTGTCGCTCGCCCGCGAGTCGCTTCTGCTCGAGAGCTTCAAGGCCCAGCTCACGCAGGTCGAACGAGCGGTGCGCGGCGGCAATGGTCTCGGCGCCGCGCTCGCGGACTACCGGATCTTCGACGAGAGCCTCGTGAACCTGATCAATGTCGGCGAGCGCTCCGGGCGGCTCGCCGACATGCTGAAATCGGCCGCGCATCTTGCCGAGCAGAAGGGGCGCGACCGCATCAAGCGGTTGATGGCATTGCTCGAACCCGTCTCTATTCTTGTCATCGGCTGCATGATAGGAGTGATCGTGATCTCGCTGTTCACCGCGATCACGAGCATCAACAATGTTCCGTTGTGATTAAAGGGACGACTTGCCTGGGGCAAGCCATTGACGATGCAAGAACGCACACTGCCCACGTTATTCCGGCCCAAAAGAGGCGAACACCTGACCGAGAATGGTTTTACCCTTCTCGAACTCTTGGTTGTTCTTGCCATTATCGGGCTGCTCGGGGCGCTGATCGGGCCGCGCTTGTTCGAGCGGCTGGAGGGTTCAAAGGTTGTCACCGCGCAGACGCAGGTCCGCATGCTGAAAACGGCGCTGGACACGATGCGGCTGGATATCGGACGTTATCCCTCGGTCGAGGAGGGTCTCGACCTTCTGGTCAGGGCGCCTACCGACCCGCAGCTGCGGTTGCGCTGGCACGGGCCGTACCTCGAAGGCGAGCTGCCGCTGGATCCGTGGGGAAACCCTTATCAGTATGGACCCATCGGCCGCGACCTGAATCCGATCACGCTCTACAGCTTCGGTCCGACGGGTAAACCGGGCGGCGATGCGGTCGGCTACCTGCCCGCGGGCTGACGGCGGCTTTACGCTGATCGAGCTGGTCGTCGCCCTCGCGGTGGTCGGCCTGATCCTGAGTGTCACCTTGCCGAGAATGTCCGGATGGCTCGACCGGTTCGGCTTCTCCAGTAAGGAGCAGCGGGTGCACGATTCGCTGGCCGGCCTGGCCGAAACGGCGCGACGCGCGGGCCGGACGGTGTATCTGCGCTCGTCCGACAAGACCGCAAAGGCTGCAGACAGCGCCGCGATCGACCTGCCGAGCGGTTGGACCCTGACCGTCGAGCCTCCCATAGTCTTCCGCTACGACGGGGTTTGCACGGGCGGGACAGCGCGCGTGACCTTTCCGGAAGGCGAACTGACGTATCGGCTCGACCCTCCGTTTTGCGATCCACAGCCGCTGTGACGCCAACGTGCCACCGCTTTCGCGATCTCCCAGCGCCGAAGCCGGGTTCACCCTGTTGGAGGGGCTCGTCGCCATCGCCCTGCTGGCGGGGACCATGTTCGCGATATTCACTCTGGTCGGCGGCGTGCTCGAGCTCGGCGAACAGTGTCGGACGATCGAACGAGACCGCTCAGGTCACGCTGAACGCGCTCGAAGTCATGAGCACCGTCAACCCCATGTTGCAGGATACGGGAAAAATCGATCTCGGAGCTTACACGCTCAGCTGGAAGAGCACGGCAACGACCCCCGATTGCCGACGGTGTCGGATATCCTGTCGGCGTCAGCCTCTATCAGCTCGCGCTCTACAAGACGAAGGTGCGGATCGAAGGGCCGCAAGGAACCTTGCTGGCGGTCTTCGATCTTCGCCAGGTCGGCTATCGCCGCGTTCGCGATCCGGTGCCGCCGCTCCGGGAGAGCCTGCCTGGTCTCGCGGCGCGTAACCGCTGATCGCAGGCGCGCGTCAATTTCCAAACAGGCTGGGCCCCAGCAGATTGGTTGGAGGCTGAGGAGCAACGGGGGATGCCCGCGGGGCGGCAATGATCATCGGCAACAGGTCGCGCGGCGCTCCGGAGAGGCGCACCAGCTGCGGAAGCTGCGGGATCGACTTTCCTTGATCGGAATCGCTCGGCGGCCATGCCGGTTGCCATTTCTGCTCCCCGGCATAGTAGGAGAATGTCCCATCGCGGCCGGCCCATGCGGCGATTCGCAGTGTTTGCTTTGGGCTTTCTTCGTATTCGAGGGTCGTCAGGTCGCGAGTTGGATCGTATCTCAGAACCCAGCGAAAGGGGGTCGGCGTTCCCGCTGGCCCGACCAGCGGAGACGCTGTGAGCCCCGAGACCGCGCTCGCCGTGCCTACAAATGGGTGCTTGCCTTCGTCATAATCGGCGATCGAGGCCTGAACCGTCTGGCGAAACCAGCCGGAGACCAGTGTGGTTTGCTGGGATCGGTCGAGATAAGGCCGCAACCGGTCGCGTGCTTCGAGCACCTGTCTGAGGCTGCCGAACGCCACTGCCGCCACCATGCTCACCAGCACCAGCGTAACCAGCACCTCGACGAGCGTGAAGCCCGATTGGCCGAGACCGCCCCTCGCGGACCAAGGGGCAGGGGGCCACACCGGGCCTAAGGCCCGGAGCCTTGCCCGGTATTTGTCGGCACTCGGCGTCTCGCGTGGCGTTCGATTGTCCCTGGTGTTGAGAAAGGCTACAGCTGAGCCTATTGTTTCGTTCAGCTTAGCAGGAGCGGGTAGCCCTTGTCTCATCCAGCTCGCACCATTGCCGCGGCAGGGAGTGGCGCATCGGCCTGCGCGAATCGATGCGCTTATCCCTGGCAGCAAATGATCATCGATCTCACCGGTGAGGTCGTGCCCTGCTGCTTCTGGGCGGGCTACGGCAATTTCGGCAAGCCGCTCGGCAACACAAACGAACAGAGTTTGGCTGAAATCTGGAACGGGGAGGGGTATCGCGAGCTGAGGCAAAGCCTCGTCCAGGGGGGCCTCGAAAATCACCCATGCGGGAACTGCACCGCCTATCGTTGGGCCAATGGCCAGTTCCCCAGATTTGGATGGCCGGCCGGGTTCGCCCCGGAAGAGGGGTTCTGCGTTTCGGGCCCGATTCCCGAAAAATTCTGGGAGCAAGCCGAGCAGAGCCAAATCCACACATTGCTCTTGGAAGACGGCGTCCCGCTGCCTTACCCGGATTCTGCGCATGCCGAGATTCGCCGTCTCGGCGGTGGGCGATATTCGGTGTGGAACGGTTGGCTCTACTTTTCGACGCCCGACAACACCGACCCTTGCAGCAATGGGCGGCAATACGAATTACGCTGCGGCGATCTGACCGCCCCACTCGGCAATCTTCACCGCCAGTCGAAATCCGGGCAAAACCTCATTCGGGCCTACGAGGAATACGTGAACGGCGCCGAGGTCCTCTCTGCAAAGCCGAGCATGATTTCGCTCATTTCGACCGCCGACTGCAACATCGATTGCCCTGCCTGCAGCCAGAACATGGTCCGCCTGACCCGGGTTCAGCATCGTCCGGAGACGGTGCCCGATGTTCTCGATCACCTCCCCTATCTGCAGCAACTGATCTGGCACGGCGGGGAACCTTACCTGATCGCCCGCTTTCGCAAGCTGATCGATGAATACCGAACCGAGGACAACCCCAACCTCGCTTTCGGCTTCACCTCGAATGGCACGATGATCACCGCCGCCGAGGCCAAGAAGCTCACCAAATTCCCGAGGATCAATGCCTCGATCTCGGTGGACAGCTTTGAGCCCGAGACGTTCGAGCGGATCAGAGCCGGCGCCAAATTCGACCGCGTGATGACGAAATCTGCTCGGCCTCCTCGAATTGCATGATGCGCCGCGCCGGGTGTTCTCGGTCGGCATGATCATCTGCAAATCGAATTTCGCAGAGCTTGCGCGCAACCTGCGGATCGCGATCGACCGTGATATCGGGCTCAACCTCTCCCCCGTGCTGCTCTATCCCTTGACCGAACAGATCAACGTCTTTGCCGATTTCGTCCGCGAGACCGCAGGATGGGAGGTGGCCCTGAAGGACGCGAGATCTACCGTCGAAGACGCCAAATCCCGCCAACGGCCTGCGATTCGCCGGGTCGATCCGTCGGGAATGATCGAAGAGCTGCAGCGCATCTACGAAAGCCAGCGCGTGCGGCACCGCGACCTCGCCGTCTTCCGCATCGACGTCATCGATCCCCACAGCACGCTGTCGCGGTTGCCGCGCGCCGGAATCGTCGTGCGGCGCCGTGGCGGTTCCAGCAGCGACAATCTATCCTATGTGGAACTTCGCCGCGGCGCGGGCATGTACGAGCTGCGGGTGCCACGCGCCGATCTGCACGGGGTACTCTACGCCTCGTTTATTTTTGACTTGCTCGAACCGTTCGAATACGGCGATCACACAGTGCTGCTCGACATCCGCTCCGGCGCGGGAAAGGTCGCGCCCCTGCGCCTGCCACGGTTTGTTCCGCCTGTCCGGCCACGCAACGCACACTACGTCCACTACGGCAAATCAACACCGGAGGGGCTCTACGTTCGCGATCCGCGGCAAATTCACGAGGCCTATTCGCAGCTTCGCCATGCCGAAAGGATAGCCGGCAAAGGCCTGCTACCCTCGCCCTGGCGAGTTCCATTGCGGAGCCTTTCTGCGGCGGAATGGCGCGCGTATGGGCGTGAGGTACGAGACTTCGCCAAACTCATTGTCGACAGGGCAGGGGCTGGTTGATCTTTTTAAGGCCCCGCCATCGCCAAGCCCGCCCGCAGAGCTCGGCCCAGAAGCAAGTTGGCCCAGAAGCGAGAATGCCTTGGATGCTCCAGCTGACATGACAGATATGGATCAACTCGTCGGGCCATTAATATGGACCGATGAACTGATCCGGCGGTTTTGGGACGGCGTCGGCTGCACCCACCTTGACGATCTGAGCTTCGGCAAACTGGCAGGACCGAAGTTCCTGCGGCTCATACGACAGCACCTGGTTTCAGGCGCGGAGATTTGCGACTTTGGCGCCGGCAGCGGACATTTCGCCGAACTGCTGTTGAAGGACGGCCTCGCAACGGGTGTCTACGAGCCGTCGCCGCGTCGCGGCGAAACGCTGTGGAGCAAACTCTCGCGTTACGAACGCTTTCTCGGGGTGATCGGACCCGATGACGCGCGGCTGTTCGACGTCGTCATCATGGCCGAGGTGATAGAGCACGTGCCCGATCGGGTTCTGGACCAGACGCTCGAGCGCGTAAGGCGGCTCCTTCGCACCGGCGGCACCGTGATCGTGACCACCCCAAACGACGAGAACATTGTCCAGGCTCAGCTCCTTTGTCCAGAGTGTCGCCGAACTTTTCACCCCTGGCAGCATGTCAGAAGCTACACCTACCAATCCCTTGAGAAGCAGCTAAAGGACTACGGATTTGCTCGCCGCTTCGTCGGGCTCATAGATTTCTCGGACGATGCTGCCGCGATCGACCGTAACGGCCAGTTTCCGATTTTCCTCGCGGTATTGAGATTGCTGGAAGAGGAGCTGAGAGAATTTGTGCTGCGCCTGCCGCGGGACGAGATCCGCAGCACCCGGTTGGAGTGGGCGGCCGGTTCGGTGTACGCGACGGACAATCTTCAATTCGACCATTGCTCGGTTCTTGACGAAATTGCGGATTTGCGCGCTCAGACCAACGCGCAAATACGCGCAATTTCATGGCCGGCTGAGGAGGACGCTCTCCCGGAGGCTTTGATGCAGTTCTGCAATGAATTTTATTGGCGGCTTTGGTCGTTGATCCACGCGCAGCACAGGCTTGCCCAGGTCCAAGAGCTGACGAGTAAAACCGCTGATATTGTCGGCCGGTTTCGCTCGCTGGAAGGGGCCATATCAGATATGGGAATCGCTGGCCGGGTTGCGGAGAATGGTCTGGACTTCCTCAAGCCGCGTGGCTCGAAAATTTACTGGGCGGCGCGGCTTTGTTGGGAATTCCTCCGGCATCCTGCAACGCTTGCCGAGGTCATAATCATGCCTGGCGTCCTCGCGGATCATGCTCGCGCTGCCGCCGTAATAGGTAAGCGCGCTGGAGAGCCGGTCCCTGGTGAAAAATCGGTTCAGGGAGCTGGCGCTTGGGAAAGAGCCGCCGCCAACCAGCCTTCAGGCGCGACCGAGGGGGTTCTCGTTCATCTACGCGCAACCACCGAGCGCATCCAACTTGCCCTCCGCGCCTTCGAAGATAGGACGGCTGGGCTCGGATGCGATCTTTACGTCGGGCGAGGCTCGAACATCGTGTACATCGGCGAAAAGGTCTAGCAGGGTGCTGAAAAAGTCGCGGGTCATTCCGGGACGGCCCGATAGGGCCGGGCCCGGAACCCATGAACACAGGCCAAGTCATCGATTTCTCATATCCGTATTGTTGGATTCCGGGCTCACGGGCAAAGCCCGCGCCCCGTAATGACAATGCTCCTGCATTTTCCGCAGCCTGCTAGATTTTTGCTCGTGGAACCTGGGAACCGTAATAATGACAGATGAAGACGAGATTGGTGAAGACGGCAACGGCAGCCTGGGATTGGAAAAAAAAATCGACAGCGCCGAGATTTTTCATGAATTGGGCAAATGCTGGCGTATCGATGTCGCTCACCTGTTCGGTTGGGGCGACGACGAGGTGGATCCGAAGCGATCGCAATTACATATGTTCGAAGACGGGGTCCCGTTGGGGCCGGCACACGCACTGCACAACAGGATCAGAGGTCACGGACACGGACTCTTTTCTCATTGGAACGGTCACCTCTATTTCTCTTCGTCTGACAACAGCTCGCCCCTAGACAATCATCGAATTTATTCGATCAGAGGGCCGAAAATATCGACGCAGCGCGTCGCGCGCGAGACGCGTGGTCATAGTGATCCATCAGGCGAGCCACCGCTTTTCCCGCGCTTGAGCCGCCTCGAAGAAGAACTCGAAAGGCTGTCCTTGTCGGCCGTGATCAGCAACGAGCCTGCCGGAGCCGATCAACTGGCGCGCCTGCGCATGCTCGAGGCGAAAACCGAATATCTTCTCGACGAGGTCTACACTTTGAAATCGGCGGTGCGGCTTCTTGCGTCATCGAACGAAATTCTGCGAGCAAAGCGACGCCATCAAATCGCAAGTTTCGACTTTCAGTGGCGGGAACTACCCTACCATGACATGTTCCTCAGCAATCCGGAATGGCGAAAGCTAGCAATCGATGACCTTTGCCATCGAACGGAGTTGCCGAAGGAGTGGTTCGAAGGGAAGAAAATCTTGGACTGCGGGTGCGGACCGGGAAGGCATGCGTGGGCCTTTGCAAGACTCTGGGGCGAGCGTCACAGCATTCGACACTTCCGATTCCGGTCTCGAAGAGGCGCGCCGCCAGTGCCGGGATTTTCCGCAGGTCCAGATCGAGAAACGAAACATCCTGGACCCGCTGCCTTATCATAGGGATTTTGACCTCGTCTGGTCTTACGGCGTGGTGCATGTAACAGGTGATACCTTCGGAGCCTTGCAGAATATCACGAAGCATCTAAAACCGGGCGGGACCCTGTATTTGATGGTCTATGGGGAACCCGGGCGCCGGGACATTGATGACTACATTCATTATCATGAAATCATGGCGATGCGGCAAGCGATGATCCGCGTGCCCTTTGCCGAAAGAGCAAGGGTTTTGTCGCAGGTGCAAGGAGAGAAATGGGCTCAAATGTGGTTCGACGCAACGAGCTCGCAAATCAATGACTTATACACGGTAGAAGAGCTGTTCGAGATTTTGGATTATCTTGGATTCGAAGACGTAAAGCGCACTACCCCCGAAGAAAATAGCCTTAATATTACGGCGGTGAAGAGGAAATCTCAGCCAAAGATGTGACAGGCGGAGCATAGCCGTACAGCGCCATTGTCTCCGTCACCATTCGATCGAGCCCGAAGTGTCGTTGGACGAAGCGAGGCCCGTGTCGTCGCGCCCGCATGATCCAGTCCCGGTCGTCCAGCATGGAGGAAATGAGCTGCGCGATTGCGTCAGGCTCGTCGGATTGTGAAATCACACCAGTGCGATTGTTTGCTACTGCTTCTGCCGCTCCGCCGGCCTTGGTCACAACCACCGGCACGCCGAGCCAGGACGCTTCCAGAACGACATTGGGAGTGCCTTCGAAACGTGAAGTCAGAAGAAGCAGATCGATGCCGCTCAGGAACGCCTCGACCTCCCGAACGGGCGGCACGACGCGGATTCTGGCTGCTTCCGGGAGACGCGCGAGGAAGCCGTTGACCTCATCGAGCAGCGGCCCCTCCCCGGCGAGGAGGAAATAGCGATCGCGCCGCTCCTGCAGCAGCTGCGCGGCAGTGCGGAGCCACAAGAGAGGCCGCTTCTCCGGAGAAAGGCGGAACAGACCGCCGACGACGGCGGCGTCAAGGGGAATTCCGACGCGTCGCCGCAATAGCTTGCCGGCCTCATCATTGCGCGACAGACGGTCGAAGGCGACGCCATTGCGGACCACATGAATTCGCTCGACTGGAACACCTAGCCAACGTGCATAGTCGGCACCCCCTGCATTGCTGTTGTTGGACAGCACGATCTCAGGTCGCGCCGCGAGGGCCTGATAAGCCGGGCGCATGTACTCCTGGTAGTAGGCGAAGTTGGACGGGTTCACGTTTCGGCTCGACAGCACGATCCGCGGCACACCAACGATCAATGCGGCGATTGCGGATTTGATTGCAGTGCTATCCTGCCATGCGTGCACAATTTCAGGGCGCCTCACCCGGAACTCTTCGGCAAGATCAAAAATCTCCTCTATCAAATGCGTCGGCAAAATGCGCCGGACCTCGGCAATCAAGGGAGCGACGCTGGCATCCTGGCTCGATACCGCGATGCGCTTTTGTGGCTGGGCTAGGGTGATCCCGCTGCCATCGAGTTCCGGTAACAGGAACGTATTTTCCGGACGATCGAAAAGGTACTCGCCGAGGAACGAGACACCTTCGAGCTCCTGCTTTGCGAGGCCGCGGAGCGTGTTCACAACCTGCCGTTCGGCGCCACCCGCGGCCAGGCTCCAATTGACAAGAAGAACTCGCCGCTTCACGTGATTGCACCGTCGCGCCCCGGCAATCCGGCGAAAGAGCTCGGGATAGCTGGTCTGCGGGCGGACTATCGGCAGGCGGACCAACAGCTCGGGGGTCTTCGGCGTGGCGCAGTTCCGGGGGGAACCCCGTTGGCCGAGGCGGAACGTAACCCCGCCAATGCACTCACAATCGGCCGCAGGCGTTCGATCCGATAAATCCGGCGCGCCAGTCGTCTGACAGAATGATCAGACGGCATCCTGATGAGCAGCCGGTAAAGAAGGGTCAAGGCATTTCAACCAGCGGAGCCAAATCCGCCGCGGCGCCGCGACGCGACAACGGCCGCATCTGGTAGGATGGACAAAGATTGACAATCGAAGTCGTGTGGAGCGTAGGCGCACCAATGACGGTGAACTGGAGCGCATCGAACCGGCAATCCAGTTTGACACCGCTGCGGTCGGCAACGGCGAAAGAAAGAAAATATTCCCCCGGACCGAGCCACATCCTGACCTCGATAGCAACCTCGAGAAGGTCCCCCGCCGCAGCCAGCGGTAGATCGGGAAATCCTTCGACGCACGTGGTATCTGTTCCGAACAGTTCGACGCCCCTTGCCGAGCGGATAACGAAACCCGCGCAAGAATTGCCGACTGGGCAATGCGTCATAATGTGCATGAAGCAGCGGTAGCTGTTTCCCGAAACCAGCAACGAGCACCGCCGCCCGTCGGTGTCGAGAATCCCAAAGTCGACGATCTCGGCGGCCTTGGTGCCGAATCGGTATTCACCGGAGTCCGGATCGATGTCGAGATCGGCCGCCCGCTCCCCGGCTACGCTCGGGGTTGACGTGGTAAGCTCCGATGCGGCCGACTTATGATGTCCGCCGGCTCCGCTTTTTTCGCCGAACAGCAGCCGATGATAGAGGGTAGAGACCATGCTCGGGTTGGAGTTGAGCAGCATCTGTCCCTGTTCCAGCAGAATGGCGCGGTCACAGAAGCCGGTAATCGTATTCATATTGTGGCTGACGAGGATGATGGTCCGTCCGTTACGCCGGAATTCCTGGAACTTGCCGAAGGATTTCAGCTGAAAACGGGCGTCGCCGACCGAAAGGGCTTCGTCGACGATGAGCAAGTCCGGCTCGATGCTGGTGACGGTGCTAAAGGTCAGCCGCGCCTGCATTCCGGTCGAATAGGTCTTGAACGGCTGGTCGATGACCTCTCGCAATTCGCTGAAATCGATGATGTCGTCGACCCGCGCGTCAATCTCGGCGCGCGTCATGCCTAGGCAAAGCCCGCCGAGATAGATGTTTTCGCGGCCACTGAAATCGGCGTGAAATCCGGTTCCGAGCTCGAGAATGGCGCTGACGCGGCCGCTGATCTCCACCTTACCGCCGCTCGGGCGTCAATGTGCCTGCCAGGATCTTGAGCAAGGTGCTCTTTCCCGCGCCATTTCGGCCGACAAGCCCCAGCACCTCACCGCGGCGCAGCTCGAATGAGACATCTCGCAACGCCCAGAATTCGCGGAAATCGGCTGGACGGCGGAACAGGCGAGCGAGAATGTCGCTCGGCTTGTTATAGACCGTAAAGACCTTGGTTAGCGCCGCCGCGCGTAGGACGACATCCGGATTGGTGCGACCGCTCACAGCACGTCGCCAAAGCTCGGCCGCAAAATTCGGAACAATCGAAAACCGAGCGACAGACTGGCGAGGCTAAAAATAGCCAGCACGATCCACGCCCATGGATGGGCGAACCTCCCGTAGAAGATCACGTCCTGATAGACCCAAGCTACATAGCTGAACGGGTTCAGCAACATGACCGCCGTGAAACGCTCTGGGGACCGATGCTTCGCTGAAAAGCGTCGGTGAGAGATACAAGCCGATCCCGGTCAGCACGACGACCACGTCTTTCGAGGTCGCGAAAAAACACAGTAACTGCAGACAGCGCATAAGATATACCAATCATCGCGACGACCTCGACCGCGAAGACCGCCGGCAGAAGCGATGGTCAGGGGACGCAGAAATCCGTGTACTGACAAGGATATAGCCGAGCAGACACACGGTCGCGATGATCTGGCTAACCAGCGCAGCCGCGACGGTCTTGATCGGCAGGATCTCGACCGGGAACAGGATCTGCTTCACGAGGCCGGCGTTGGCAGTGATGACGCTGCAGGCGCGGCTCAAGATATCGGTGAAGGTGAGCCAGGGAACCAGGCCGCTCAACAGGTAGGTCGTGTAGTCGAAGGGCAGTCTGCGGTCTGCGCCAATGCGCACCCGAAACACATAGCTGAAGACAAAAATGTATACCGCCATGGAGATCAAGGGATGGCCAATTGCCCAGACCACCCCTAAAACTTGTCCGACATACCGTTCGGCGACCTCGCGTTTTGCGAGCTCCCAAATCAGCGGGAAGTAGCGGCGCGGGATCTCGAGAAAAAAGCGAAATGCCTGGTGATGGCGCCGCGGGTCCAGCAAGAGGGTGAGTGTCGAGATCATCGCGGCGCTACGCCGTGTCGGCGGGCTCTCGGCGCTCTTTGCCGGTCGGATGAAATGGACGGCGGCGAAGATGGAAGCGGCCGCTGATTGTCCTTAGTTCGGCAATCGGCGTGTCCCGATAGCGCGAGCCCGCTTCGCGCAGCCGTGGTTCAAATTCGCGAAGGTAGTCCTCTGTAGCGCTCATGTTGGCTTCGAAGTGGAGCACCTCGAACTCCGCTTGTTCGAAGAAGCGGGCCATCTCGAATGGCCGCCACTGCGAGCCGCACTCGCCGTTGCGCTCGGCAAACGTTACCCGAAACTCTTCGTCGTCGAGGAGGAGATACTCGAGAGGCCGCGCGAAATCCCGATGGTCGCGGAAATCGACCTGGTGAAACCCCCAGCCCGCCGGCTTCGATATGCGCGCCAACTCGCGGCAGGCGGCGAGCGGGTCGAACAGATGCTCAAAAACCGCATTGGAAAGGACAATATCGACCGACGCCGCCGCGATGCCCCGGAGGTCTTCCGCGCTGTGGTGAACGCGCCGAATTTCGCTCTTTGAATAACCTCGACGCTCAATCAAGCGGTCGAGCGGGCGCAGGTCTGCAGTGCCACGTTCCGCTACCGAATCGCGCAGGGCGGCATAGAACCTGGGATGATAATCGGGATCCCAATTTGCCAGAAAGCGGTCGGCAACCATTGGGTAGGCGCCATGGCACGCGAGCAGCAAGGCGCTGCCGAAATTGATGCCTGGACCGAGTTCGAGGATTGTTTTGCCCTTCACGTCGATACCCTCGGCCGCGAGGACATCGAGATAAGTCTGACCGATCTAGAATCGCATAGGCGACATCCCCGTCGATAGCTGAACGCGAAGAATTGCGCGTCCGGAAATTTACCGGAAGCTGCCGCAGCTGCCGCGTAAGATAGCCGCGCAGATTGAGCTGCAGCATACGCCGCCCGATCACGTTGGATAGGGGGATCACGCGAGGCTCGCTCCTTTGCCGCCCGGTCGCTGCTGAGACGGCGCGATATTGGTTGCGTCCCGCGCTGCCGTCAAATATTGGATGTCCCGGGCGCGGCCGAGAGAAGCTGCCGACGCTATGGCTACTCGACCTCGGACCTCCCTCGCCCGAATTTTTCGGCATCGGCTATGTCCACGATTGTCCACTTGATCACCGGCCTCGAGACCGGAGGCGCGGAGCGGATGCTTTCTCGCCTCGTCCGGCGCGCCGATCGGGACCGGTTCCGGTCGGTGGTCGTCAGCATCACAGATGCCGGGACCGCTCGGGCCATCTCTCGCCAAAGCCGGGATCGAGGTCGTATCGCTCGAGATGCGGCGCGCCATGCCGGACCCCTCGGGCTGCTCCGACTTGCCCGCATTCTTCGCGAATTGGGCCCCGACATACTGCAGACGTGGCTTTATCACGCCGATTTCTTCGGGTTGATGATAAGGCGGTTTGCGAATGTGCCGCATCTCGTCTGGAACCTCCGCTGCTCGGATTTAGCGTTGTCGCCGGCTGCTGCCGGGGTGCGTCGAATGCTTGAGCTGGTGCTCGGCGGTACCCGATGCCGTCTATCGTGAACTCACGTGCGGGCCTGCAGCTTCCACGAGCAAATCGGCTATCGTCCGCGGCGCTGGGAGTATGTTCCGAATGGCTTCGATGCGGTCGAGTTTTCGCCCGATGCTGCAGCGCGCGTGCGGCTTCGCTCGGAACTCGGAACTCCCGAAGACGCGGTCGTGATCGGGCTGCCTGCACGCTACCACCCGATGAAGGACCACAACACTTTCCTCGAGGCGGCCGCAGCTATCGCGGCCGACCGGCCGGAGGTCTGGTTTTTCCTGGTCGGGCGCGGAACCGAGCCGACCAATTCTGCGCTCGCAAAGGCTATCGCAGGGCTGGGATTGGCAGATCGCACCAGGCTTCTCGGCGAGCGCTCCGATATGCCCGCCGTCTACGCAGCCCTCGACATCGCGACGCTGTCCTCGGCTTGGGGTGAGGGATTTCCGAACGTGCTCGGCGAAGCGATGGCCTGCGGGGTCCCCTGCGCCGCGACGGACAGTGGCGATGTCCGCGAGCTGCTCGGCGATGCCGGGCTGGTTGTTCCGCGACGCGACCCAGAGGCTCTGGCGGGTGCATGGCAGGCACTCATCGCAATTGGTGCGGAGGCCCGCCGCTCGCGCGGCACCGAGGCCCGCGCGCGTATCGTTCGCGATTACGAGCTCGGGGCCATCGCGGCGCGCTACGAGGCGCTCTACACCGACATCGCGGCGCGGGATGCAGTCTCGCCGATCCCGCCGCGTGCGGGCGCATTCCGCAGCGGACACCGCGCAACTGCGCGACCGGGCATAGAACGAACAAACGCGGCAGGGCAATAACGAATGTGTGGCATTAGCGGCTTTCTCCTACCCATTCTGCGATTCCCCGAGGCGCAGCCGAGGCGCGGCTGTGGGGGATGATTGCGACGCTGCGGCATCGCGGTCCGGATGACGAAGGCGTCTGGACCGATGGCCGGGCCGGTCTCGCGCACGCCCGGCTCTCGATCATCGATCTGTCGCCGGCTGGGCATCAACCAATGGCCAGCGCGGATGGCGGCGCGTGGATCACCTACAATGGCGAGATCTACAATTTCGCCGAGATCCGGCAGGAGCTCGAGGCGCTGGGCTACCCGTTTCGCAGCCGCAGCGACACCGAAGTCATCGTGAATGGCTGGCACGCCTGGGGAGCTAAAATTTTCTCACGGCTGCGCGGCATGTTCGCTCTCGCGATTTGGGACCGGCGATCGCGGCAATTGATTCTGGCGCGCGATCGGCTCGGGAAAAAGCCGTTGTATTACGCTTCCACCGCAGCGGCCTTTCTGTTCGGCTCTGAAATAAAGGCCGTGCTCGCCTGGCCGGGCTTGTCGCGAACAGCGGATCTGTCGGCGATCGATAGTTATCTGAGCTTCGGGTATGTGCCGGCTCCGCAGACCGCTTTCGACGGTATCCGTAAGTTGCCGGCAGCTCACTACCTCGTCATCGAGACGCTGCCGGATGGCAGGCTCGGCGAGCCCGAGCTCGTCCGCTATTGGCGTTTGCCGGCGCCGCGCGTGGCGCGGCGCCATCGGCGCGCTGCGGAGCTGCGCCGCGAGCTCGTCGCGCAGCTCGAAGAGGCAGTGCGGCTGCGGCTGATCTCGGATGTGCCGCTCGGTGCTTTTCTATCCGGCGGCGTCAACTTTTCCGCGGTTGTTGCGACAATGGCGCGCGTCGGGGGCGGAAGGGTAAAGACGTTTTCGATCGGGTTCTCCGCCAAGGAATATGACGAGACCCGCTATGCCCGGATGGTGGCGGAGCGTTATGCGACCGACCACGAGGAGCTCGTCGTCGAACCCGATGCGATCGCGGTCTTACCGCGGCTGATCTGGCACTACGGCGAGCCTTTTGCAGACCCCTCGGCCATTCCGACCTACTACGTCTCCGAGATGGCGCGCCGCAAAGTAACGGTGGCGCTCAACGGCGATGGCGGCGACGAGTGTTTCCTCGGTTACAATCGCTACAAGGCAATGCACCACCTTTCCCGCCTCGACGGCATGCCGCGATGGAGCCGGATCGGCCTGGGGCGGTCGCTGGCGCTGGCGCCGCCCGCATTGCAGCGCCGGTTTAAAATTCCTCGGATTCGCGCGTTGCTCCAGGATCCCGATCAGCGCCCGAGCCAGCGCTATGCCTTTACGATCGTCTATTTTACCGACGACGACAAAGCTGCCGGTTACGGCGAGGCGATGCAGGAGCACCTGGCAGGGACCGCGCTCGATCTCTTCGAGCCTTATTTCGCCGAGGCGGACAGCCTCGTCTCCGGCGCCAACTGGGCCGACATTCACACCTATCTGCCCGATGATCTGATGGTGAAGGTCGATGTCGCCAGCATGGCCCATGGGCTCGAATCCCGCTCGCCGCTTCTCGACCACGTGTTTATGGAGTGGGCGGCAGAATTACCCGAGCAACTCAAGATGGCGCACGGCGAGACCAAGGCGCTGTTCAAATCCGCGATGGAACCCTATCTGCCGAACGAGTTGCTCTATCGGCCGAAAATGGGGTTCGGCTGTCCCGTCGATCACTGGTTCCGCAGCGAGCTCAAGGAGTTCGCTTACGAGACGCTGCTGTCGCAGAGCGCGCGTGAACGCGGTCTTTTCCACCCCGCCTATGTCCGCGAGCTGCTCGAAGAGCATTGTGCGTTCACGCGCGATCACCACACGCGGCTGTGGGCACTGCTGATGCTGGAGCTGTGGTTCCAAATGTGGATCGACACGCCCACCGAAGCTGGTGTCTGTCATCCGCCCGAGCGGGCAGAAATCGGCGTCTCGATGGGATCTCTCGCGCAGCCCTGAGCAAGCCGGAGCGTTGTTACCCGACCATTTGGCTTGTGCCCTGCAGTGTCGGGAACCGGCGCGCGAACCGCCCTGTTATCGACACAGAGGCCCGCGCATCTCGGGCGGGCCCCTCAATGGAGGACGACATGCTCTACTGGGCGCTGGTATTCTTCATCATCGCGATTATTGCCGCCTTCTTCGGATTTGGCGGCGTGGCGACGACCGCTGCCAGCATCGCGCAAATACTCTTCTTTGTGTTCCTGGTGATCTTCCTGATCGCCCTGGTCATGGGGATCGCCGGCCGGCGGCGGCCGCCGATCTGAACTCATGGTGGCTGGTGGAGGTCCCGCATCGGGGCCTTCACCGGCGCCTATCTAATGCCCTGTCTAATTCTCGGCGGCGAGAACCCGAGCGAGCTGGCTCAGGGCTTCCTGGTGACGCTCATTGGGGATCTGAGCAAAGTTGCGGGCAAGCTCCAGACACATCCTCTCGCGCGGGCTGATCGCGCGGTCGTTTTCCTCGTCCAGCCCATCGAAAAAGTAGTTGACCGGCACGCTCAAAACCTGAGCGACCTCGAACAGTCGACCGGCCGAGACGCGATTGATGCCGCGTTCGTATTTGTGCGCCTGCTGATAGGTCACCCCGATAAGATCGGCGAGCTGTTGCTGCGTCAGGCCGAGCATGATGCGGCGCTCTCGGATGCGGGCTCCGACATAGCGGTCGATGTCCTGGGTCCGGCTCGAAGATCGGCGGGGAGCAAGGGCGTTGACGGTGGGTTGCCTTCGGCGCCTCGCTCGTCACCCAATCCGTGACGACGGTTTCCGATCTGCTCCTGCTCTCTCATTTTCTTCAATCCCCAGCCTCGCCGCACGCTGATGGGACCGCGACCCGGTTCGGCCAAATCGGTTCCCGATAAATCGGGCGGATCCTGCTCAACCGGGCGGTGTCGATGCAGTGAACGGTTCCGATGTGTCAAAACTTAGGCAGGCTGTAGGCGCGGAGCGTAGGGTAACGCTGTTCACGTCTGCGTGCCGCGCATGCCCTTCGCGTTGACAGTCCCCCCTGCCGATGATACCGACGGACGCTCATCTGCTGTGAACGCAAATCGATGCCTCGCATCTCAATCGGCGACTGCTCACTCTATTACGAGCGGCACGGCATGGGCTTCCCGATCCTGTTCGTTTCCGGACTCGGCGGGTTTGCATCCTTTTGGCAGGACCAGATCGCGGCTTTCGCCAAGCGGTTCGAGGTCGTCACGTTCGATCATCGCGGCATCGGGCAGAGCGATCAGGCCCGGTTCGGCTACACCGTCGAGCGGATGGCGGCCGACGTTGTCAGCTTGATGGACGCGCTGCGGATCAAGCGTGCGCATGTCGTCGGACATTCGACCGGCGGAGCAATCGCCCAGGTGCTGGCGATCGAGCATCCCAGTCGGCTGGCGAGCGTCGTGCTGTCCGCCACCTGGACCAAGGCCGACGCTTATTTCCGCCGGCTTTTTACGTTCCGTAAAGAGGTTCTGCTGCGGCTCGGGCCGAGCGCTTATCTGCAATCGGCCACGCTTTACTGGTACCCGAGCTGGTGGGTCGCCCGGAACAACGAACGCCTTCGCCAATTGGAGGCTCAGAACCTGGCGAACTTCGCGCCGGTCGAGATCGTCGCGAGCCGGATCGATGCGATGCTGGCGTTCGACCGATCGAATGAGCTGGCGCGCATCAAGACACCCGACCCTGGTGATCGGCGCCGAGGACGATATCGTCACGCCGGCCTACTTTTCCGAAGAATTGGCGCGGCTGATTCCGGCGGCGGAGGTCAAGCTCTTTCCGCGAGGCGGGCATTTTCTTGTGCACGTCCGCGCGCGCGAATTCGGCAATGCCGTGCTGCCCTTTCTGGCCTCCCACACTCCGGCTTCGAGCGGCGCTCACTCCTGCGTGTGGGAACCCGCGATTAGGAATTCTTCAAGACCTCGACGCTTAGCTTACGCGTGAGCGCGCCTTACCGGGCGTTGACGCGGTGGATCGGGCTGTGCGGGCCGGCACCCGGTCGGGCGCGAAATCCCCGTCACCGGACGCTCATAGAGCGCAGGAAGCCGAGGCGCCGGACAGGTGGAGCAACACCCGGATATCACGCACGAGGGCCGGCAACGGCGCAATTCGGCGATAGTCGGCATGGTAAAAGCCGCGCTGCGCCAAAACCGCCTGCTGTTTGTTTATCAGCCTGTGGTGTGCGCCGCGACGGGAATGGTCGATTATTTCGAGTGCCTGCTGCGGATACGTGACGAGGCGGGGAACATCCTTCCCGGTGCCGAGTTCATCACGGCGGTCGAGGATTTCGGTCTGATCGGCCTGATCGATCGCTTCGTCCTCGAAAGAGCGGTGCAGGAGCTCGGCGCCCATCCCGGGGTGAGGCTCGGCTTCAATGTGTCGGGTCTGACCGCTTGCGACCGGCCGTGGCTGCGTACCTTGAGTTCCCGGTTGCGCAACCGGCCCGATCTCGCCCGGCGCATTATCGTCGAAATCACCGAGACCGCGGCGCTCGACGACATCGAGGAGACCGCCCGTTTCGTCGATACGCTGCGTGACGCGGGCTGCCGTGTCGCGCTCGACGATTTCGGCGCCGGACATACTTCGCTGCGACACCTGCAAAGCTTGGCCGTGGACACGGTCAAGATCGACGGCTCTTTTATCCGAAACCTCGCGGACAGCCCCGAAAATCGGGTCTTTCTGCGTCACCTGCTCGGTCTCACCAAGGGTTTCGGCCTGAGCACGATTGCCGAGTGCGTCGAAAATACCGCGGATGCGGCCCTGCTGCGCGCCGAGGGGATCGGCTATCTGCAAGGCTATCACATCGGCGCGCCGACCACCCAACGCCCGTGGCTCGGGATCCCGGCGCCGGAAATCGGCTGAAACAGCCACTATGCGGCGTCGGATCGCGCGGCATGGTCGGCGAGAACCTGCGCAATCACCAGCGAAACTCGCCGGGCAGTCGGGATGTGCAGGAATTCGTTGGGGCCATGCGCGTTGGAATGCGGTCCGAGCACGCCGGTGACGACAAACTGCGCCTGCGGGAATTTCTCGCCGAGCATCGCCATGAACGGGATGCTGCCGCCTTCTCCCATGTAGGCGGGCGGCGCTCCGAAGGCGAGTTGGGAACTGCGCGCGAGAGAATGCTCGAGCCAGGGCGACAAGGCGGGGGCGTTCCAGCCGGCGGCGCTCGACTCGACCTCGAACTTCACCTCCGCCCCGTAAGGCGGGCTTTTCTCGAGCAGAGCGCGCGAGCGCTGTGCCGGCCTGCCGCCGCATCGAGCGTCGGCGGCAGGCGCAGACTGAGCTTCGCGGTCGTATAGGGCAGCAGCACATTGCCTGCATCGGCCGGCTTCGGCAGGCCGTCGATACCGGTCACCGCCAATTGCGGGCGCCAGGTCCGATTGAGCACCAGCTCGGTCAAGTCCTCCGTGACCGGGGACGTGCCGGCCGGGAACGGAAACTTGGTGTAAACAGCGCTCCCGAGCGCCGCCGCGGCGCGGCGGGCTTGGGTCACCCGTTCGGGCGGGATCTGGGCATAGAGCTCCGCCGGGCGTATCGCCCCCGTGTCCTCGTCCTCGAGACGCGACAGCAGCCGACGCAAGATCGCGAAAGCTCGACGGAACGACGCCCGAGGCGTCGCCCGAATGGACCCCTTCCTCGAGCACCCTCACGGTCAGCGTTCCGGAGGCCAGACCGCGCAGCGACGTGGTCAGCCACAGCTGATCGTAATTGCCGCAGCCCGAATCGAGACAGATCACCAGCGATGGATTGCCGAGCCTTTCCGCAAGGTGGTCGACGTAGTGCGGCAGGTCGTAGCTGCCGGACTCCTCGCAGGCCTCGATCAGGACGACGCAACGGGCGTGCGGCACTGACTGGTCGCGCAGCGCCAGCAGCGCGCTCAGCGCCCCGAACATCGCATAGCCGTCGTCGGCGCCGCCGCGGCCATAGAGCTTGTCGCCTTCGAGACGAGGGGTCCACGGGCCGTAGCCGTCGGCCCAGCCGGTCATCTCCGGCTGCTTGTCGAGATGCCCGTAGAGCAGCACGGTGTCCTCGGCCTCGCCCGGCAGGTCGATGACGATGACCGGCGTCCGCCCGGGCAGCCGGACGACCTCTAGTGTCGCGCCCGACACATCGGCGAGCCTTGCTCGCGCCCAGCGCTCGAACAACCGCACGGCCTCGTCCATGTAGCCGTGCGCCGCCCAATCCGGGTCGAAGGACGGGGATTTGTTCGGGATGCGGATGTATTCGACCAGTGTCGGAACAATCTCGTCGCCCCAGCACTGATCGACGAATTTCCTCGTCCTCTCGATATCCATCATTTCGCTGCCCGCTCGCCCGCCAATCCCCGTTTATATGACCACGCAGGCACCCCGACCAACCAGCTGTTGACCTGTTCGGGCCATCGATCTTACGCTCGATCAAGCCCTCATTGCCCACAAGCGGGAAGGAGCAACTGGTATGGCTGAGCTCGTCCTCGGGATCGGCACGTCGCATACACCGATGCTAAACGCTCCGGCCGAGGATTGGCCGCGCTTCATCGACCGCGATGCGGTTCGCGACTTCCTCGACAAGGAGGGGCGGCCAACGACCTACGAAGAGCTGCTGCATCGGGCGGAGCCGCATGTCGCGGCCGAATTGACGCCGGAGCGGTTCGCCGCCCGTCACGCCGAGGCGCAGGCCGGGGTCGCCCATCTCAGGGATGCCGTGCGGCGCGCCGAGCTCGACGCATTGATCGTCATCGGCGACGATCACAAGGAAATCTATCAGGACGACAACCTGCCGAGCTTCGTCGTCTACCGCGGCAAGACGATCCGCAACGTGCCGCTCAACGGCTTTTCGGGCCCCGATTGGGCGCGGCGGGCGACAGCGCGCTACTATGAGGAAAACGAGCCGCGCGCCTACCCGGTCGAAAGCGGCCTGGCATTGCACCTGACCACGTCCCTCGTCGATCGCGAGTTCGACCCGGTCTCGTCGGACGCGTTGCCCGACGGAAAGGGCGAAGGCCATGCCTTTGCCTTTGTCCGCAAGCGGCTCATGGACGACCCGATGCTGCCGGTCGTGCCGGTGTTCATCAACACCTATTTCCCGCCGAACCAGCCGACGCCGCGGCGCTGCTACAAGCTCGGCCAGGCGATCCGGGAGGCGGTGGAGAGCTATCCGGGCGACGCGCGGGTCGGCATCGTCGGCTCCGGCGGGCTGAGCCACTTCGTCGTCGACGAAGACCTCGACCGCGGGGTTCTCGACGCCTGCGCCCGCAAGGATGCCGAGGTGCTGCAATCCTTGCCGCGGCAAAAGCTCAATTCCGGCAGCTCGGAGATCCGCATGTGGATCTGCGTCGCCGGCGCCGTCGAGCATCTCGATTTCGCCTGGTCGCGCTACGTGCCCGGATACCGCACGCCGGCCGGGTCGGGCACCGGCCTCGGCTTCGCCCTCTGGTCGTGAGGGCAGCGATGAGCAAGCAAAAGGACAGCGAAGACCTGGTCCGCGTCGGGCCCGGCACCGTCATGGGCGAAATGATGCGGCAATACTGGATCCCGGCCGCGATGTCGTCGGAGCTGGAGCGCGACGGCGCGCCGATGCGGCTGATGCTGCTCGGCGAGCGGCTGATCGCGTTCCGCGACAGCTCGGGCCGGGTCGGGGTCATGGACCACCGCTGCCCGCATCGCTGCGCATCGCTGTTCCTCGGGCGCAACGAGGAGAACGGCATCCGCTGCGTCTATCACGGCTGGAAATTCGACGCGGCGGGCAATTGCGTCGACATGCCGAATACGCCGCCGCATCAGGACTACAAGGAGAAGGTCAAAGCCAAGGCCTACAAGGTCGCCGAGCGCAACGGCTTGGTCTGGGTGTATATGGGCGAGCGCGCGGAGGCGCCGCCGCTGCCGGGGATCGAGGCTTCATTGCTGCCGGAAGGCGATCTGCAGATCGTCTTCGCGCAGCGCGAATGCAACTGGCTGCAGGCGCTCGAAGGCGACATCGACACCTCGCATTTCGGGTTTTTGCATGCCGGCTCGGTCGATCCGGCCGATGTGTCGGCGGACAATCTGATCCGCTGGACGGTGGCGAACCGGGCGCCCGAATTATCACGTCACCGATACCGACTGGGGCACGATGTACGCGGCCTACCGTCCGGCGGAGGCTGGCCAGACCTATTGGCGGTTCGCCAATTTCCTGTTCCCGTTCTGGACGCAGACGCCGCAGGGCGCCTTTGACCGCGTCAACAGCCGCGCCTGGGTTCCGATGGACGACACCCATACGATGTTCGTCAGCCTGACCTGGAAAAACCTGCCGGCCTCACGCGCCGCGCTCAGCCACACCCGGGACCTCCCGGGCTCGAAGCTGACGATGGATTTCGTGCCGAACACGACCGACTGGTACGGCCGCTGGCGGCTCGCCGGCAATCAGGGGAACGACTGGCTGATCGACCGGGAGGCGCAAAAGAGCGGCGGCATCTATACCGGGATCGTCGGCATCCAGGCCCAGGACCAGGCGATAACCGAGAGCATGGGTGCCGTCATCGACCACGGCTTCGAGCATCTGGGTCCGAGCGACAAGATGATCACCCGCACCCGCCGGCGCCTGCTGCGCGCCGCCCGTGCGCTGAAAAAGGACGGGGACGCTCCCGCCCGGCGTCGACGACCCGGATATCTTTGTCAACGTTCGCAGTGGCGACTTCCTCGCTGACGAAAAGATCGGCTGGCGCGATGCCTACGAAGGCCAGCTGCGCGCCGCAATGCGCCCTCTCGCCCAGGCGGCGGAGTGAGGGAACGGGAAGAGTTCGAGGTGTGAGCGGGCGCTGGCATGAGGGGGCTCGTCGGCCTCTACCTTGCGATCGGGGTCGCGCTGGTCGCGATTGGCTTCCTGCTGCCGGGCCCGTGCCCGAACCGGAACATCGACATCGTCAACCAAATCGTCTTTGTGCTGACGTGGCCGGTCGGCTTGTATTCGGAGGTCTACCAAGGCCATTTGTCGGCCGAGGAGTGGCTGCGCGCGCAGGCCTGCGAAGGCGGCGGCCGGCTCGGGCCGAAGACGGTTCCGGGTTAGCCGAGCCCAAAATCCGGACCGGCGCGGCTCCTTAGCTGCTTGCCCAACTCGGCGCCGAGCCTGGCCGCCTCGTCAATGCCGCCTTCGAGCTGGCCGCGAATTTCTTTGCTCCCTTCCTCGTTGAGCAACAACCCCTCGATCGATCAAACGGTCGCCATCGGTTTCGGCCAGCCCGGCGATCGGGGTGCGGCATGACCCGTCGAGCGCGGCGAGCATCGCTCGCTCGGCTACGACGCAAGCGGAGCTGATCGGATCATGCAGCGGGTCGACGAGCTGGCGCACGTTGTCGTCGGCCGTCCGGCACTCGAGGGCGAGCGCACCTTGGCCGACCGCCGGCAGCATGATCTCGCGAGGCAGGATTTCGGTCGCACGTCCGCTCAAATCGAGGCGTTCGAGGCCGCACAGCGCCAGTACCAACGCATCGAATTCACCAGCCGCCATCTTGCGCAGCCGGGTGTTCACATTCCCGCGGATCGGCACGATCGAAAGGTCCGGCCGATGCCGCAGCAATTGGGCCTGGCGGCGGAGTGATGCGGTGCCGACCGTCGCGGCGTGAGGCAGAGAAGCAAGGCTCGCCCCGCTCGCCGATAAAAGCGCATCGCGCGGATCGTCCCGCGGCGGCACGCAGGCGATCACCAGGCCATCGGGAAGCCACGTCTCCATATCCTTCAGCGAATGCACCGCCAGATCGATGCTTCCGGCGAGGAGCGCCTCCTCGATCTCTTTGGCGAACAGCCCCTTGCCGCCAATCTCGGCGAGCAGGCGATTTTGCACTCGGTCGCCGGTCGTTCTGATCGTCACGATCTCGACCGCGCCCGTCTCTGCAAGCTCGGGATGTACCGCAATCAGGCGATCGCGGATGATGGCGGTCTGGCGCAACGCCATCGGGCTGCCTCGGGTGCCGATGCGGATAGGGCGGGGGGCCAAGGCGCATTCTCCTCGTTACTTGCGATCACCTGTCCGGCAGCACCGGCAAGGTTTGCGTGAAAGCCAGCCAAAACACCGCAAAGCCGATCGATATGATCGCGATCGGAACCCCGGCCCGGGCGTGTTCGGCAAAGGTGAGCCTCGCTCCCATCCGATCGGCCCGCTCGGCGATCAGCACATTAGTCAGGCTGCCGGTCAGGAGCAGATTGCCGGCGAGGCTCGACAATAAGGCCAAGGCGTAAAAAACGCCCGGTGGCGCGCTCGGCCAGATCTGCAGGAACAGCATCGCGGCAGGGACCCCGCCGATCGTGTTGCTGGCTACGAGGCTATATGGCGTCAACAGCACGAGACTGTTCGGCAAGAGGCCATGTTCGGTCAGGAAGTCGAGGATTTCGGAAGCAATTCCGGATTGGTTCAGCGCTCCGGTGATCACAAAGAGGCAGGCGACGAGAAGCAGCAGCGGCCAATCCACCGCCGCGATCATCGTGCGGCTGGTAATTTTGCGGCTGGCGAGCAACAGAGCCGCGATGATCAGCGCACCGGTCTCGCGCGGCAGCGGCGTCGCGAACAGCAGCAGCAGCAACAGCACCGCGACAGCCCCTTTGATCGTCTGGTTGCGGTCGAGCGGGTGAACCGCTATCGGCGCTGCGTCGAGCGTCGCCGCGAGCACCGTCTGACTGATGCGCGTGCGCCATTGCAGCCAGACGACCAGAAAGACAACAACGAGGGTGAATATCGCCGGCACCGCGCAAATGGCCAGAAAGACCCAAAAGTCGAGCCGGCCGAGCGCCCCGATCAGGATGTTTTGCGGATTGCCGATCAGGGTCGCCGCGGAGCCCGCATTGGTTGCGGCAGCGAGCGCGATCACTAGCGGGCGAGGGTCGAGCCCGCGGCTCTGCGCTCCGGAGATCAGCAAGGGCGAGATCGCAATGATCAGAATATCGTTTGCGAGTATCGCCGAGAGCCCGCCGCCGATTGCAACCGTCAACGCCAGCAGGGTCGCCGCACCGCGCCGGGTCTCGGTAATCGTTCGGGCGCAGAAATCGATGAAGCCCGATTCGGCGAACTGCGCCGAGATGATCATCATCGCGAACAGAAAGGCGAGCGTCGGCAAGTCGACGGCGCTGCCGAAATCATCGAGCGTCATCTCGCCGCTAGCGAGGAGCGCGATGACCGCGAGCAGCGCGATCCCGGTGCGATCGACCTGCAGCCACGCGATCCGGCCGGCGGCCATCCCGATATAGGTCAGGATCAGGATCAGCAGAACGATCGCGGCGTGCATCAAGAGCCCGGCTTCGGCTGCCTCGGCGGGTGAGGGTGCATCATCCGGGCCTCTCTTGCTATATCATGCACAGCATGTCCGAACCTGCTGTCCTCGCCCGCCCGAATACCGAGGCGGTCGACCTCTGCGGCCTCAACGACGCGCAACGCCGGGCCGTCGAGGCGATCGACGGGCCGGTGCTGGTGCTCGCCGGCGCCGGAACCGGCAAAACCCGCGTGCTGACCACCCGCCTCGCCTTCACGATCGCCACCGGCCGCGCTTTCCCGTCCGAACTGCTCGCCGTCACCTTCACGAACAAGGCGGCGCGCGAGATGCGCGAGCGGCTGGAAGCGATGGTCGGCCGCGCCGCCGAAGGCGTATGGCTCGGCACCTTTCATGCAATCGCCGCGCGCATTCTGCGCCGGCACGCCGAGGCGATCGGGCTGAAGCCGAGCTTCACGATCCTCGACACCGACGACCAGATCCGATTGCTGAAGCAGATCCTGCAGGCGGAGAACATCGACGAGCGGCGTTGGCCCGCGCGCCTTCTGCTCGCACAAATCCAGCGCTGGAAGGATCGCGGCCTCGGCCCCGAGAAGGTTTCGCCCGCCGATGCCGGCGGTTTCGCGCAAGGCCGGGCGGTAGATCTCTACCGTCAATACCAGGAGCGCCTGATGACGGTAAACGCCGTCGATTTTGGCGACCTGATGCTGCACAATTTAAGCCTGTTCACCGGCAATCCAGACATCCTCGCCGATTACCAGCGGCGCTTCCGCTACGTGCTCGTCGACGAGTACCAGGATACCAACGTCGCGCAGTACCTTTGGCTGCGTCTGTTGGCGCAACAGCGCCGCAATTTGTGCTGTGTCGGCGACGACGACCAGTCGATCTACAGCTGGCGCGGCGCCGAGATCGGTAACATCCTGCGCTTCGAGAAGGACTTCCCGGGCGCGACGATCGCCCGGCTCGAGCAGAACTACCGCTCGACGCCGCACATTCTAGGCGCGGCCGGGAGCATGATCGCGCAGAACAGCGGCCGCCTCGGCAAGACCTTGTGGACCGAAGCGGACGAGGGAGAAAAGGTGGTCGTGCGGGCCGTATGGGACGCCGAGGAGGAAGCCCGCTGGGTCGGCGACGAGATCGAGGCATTGCAGCGCAAGCGGCATGCGCTCAGCGAAATCGCGATCCTGGTGCGCGCCGGTTTCCAGACGCGTGAGTTCGAAGACCGCTTCATTGCGCTGGCGCTGCCCTATCGGGTGATCGGTGGGCCGCGGTTTTACGAGCGCCAGGAGATCCGGGACGCGCTGGCTTACCTCCGCCTCGTCAATCAGCCGGCCGACGATCTCGCCTTCGAGCGCATTCTGAACACCCCGCGGCGCGGCATCGGCAGCGCCACCGTGCAGGAGTTGCACAGCTTTGCCCGCGCCGAACGGCTGCCGCTCATCGAAGCGGCGCGGATGTCAATCGCCGGCGATCGGATGAGGCCAGCCGCCCGCAACGCGCTTGCGGCGTTCATTGGCGCGGTCGACGGCTGGCGCGCGCGCGCGCAGCGCATCCCGCACACTGACCTCGTACAGGCCGTGCTCGACGAATCGGGTTACACCGCGATGTGGCAGGCCGACCGCTCGCCCGACGCGGCGGGCCGGCTCGAAAACCTCAAGGAGCTCGTCGTCGCGATGGCCGAGTTCGAGAATCTCGGCGGCTTTCTCGAGCATGTCAGTCTGGTGATGGACAATGCCGCGGAGGCCGGCGGCGACATGGTCAATCTGATGACGTTGCACAGCGCCAAGGGTCTCGAATTCGACGCGGTTTTCCTGCCCGGCTGGGAAGAGGGGTTGTTCCCGAACCAACGGGCGATGGAGGAGAACGGGGTCGCGGCGCTCGAGGAAGAACGCCGGCTGGCCTATGTCGGGCTGACCCGCGCCCGGCACCGCGCCTATGTGTCTTTTGCCGCGAACCGCCGCATTCACGGGCAGTGGCAAAATACGATCCGCTCCCGCTTTATCGACGAATTGCCGATTGAGCATGTTGAGATCATCGCCGAGCTCGGCCTGCAGCCTGCGGCATCCTGGGATGCCGGATGGACGAGCGCGATCGAGGTCCCGCCGGCGGCGCCGTGGCGGCCGGCTGCCCCTGCGCGCCGCCCGTTGCTGGCCAGTACGGGGTTGGCCAATACGGGTCCGGCGCCGGGACGCGGCGAAGAATTGCACCGGGTCGGCGGCTTTGCCATCGGCGAACGGGTGTTCCACCAGAAATTCGGCTACGGCACGATCACCGCGGTTGAAGACAACAAGCTCGCCATCCATTTCGACGTCGCCGGCGACAAAAAGATCATGGACGCCTTTGTCGAGCACGCGTGAAGACGTGACGATCGAGACCCCCGCCCCGGAAGCGCCGTGTGCAGCCGCCTGGCCCGCCAAACTGTGGGCCGATATCCGGGTGTGGCGATGGGCGGCTGGGGTCTTGGCGACGCTGTCGCTCGCGTTGCTCGTTGCTGCGATAGTCGCGCGCGACCCGCCTGATTTTTCCGACGTCTCGATAGTCGCGGTCGTGCGCGACGGAGAACGGCATCCGGTCTGGGCGATCCGGCTCGCCCGCGCCGCTCATCAGATGGCCGCCGACACTCTGCGGGACGAGCCGGCTCCGCCGGGCCGCGTTTACCAGCTGTGGCTCTTGGTCGCGGACCGGACCGGCCCGCATCAGCTCGGGCTGTTGCCCCCGTCCGGGCGCAAACGCATTGCCGTCTCGCCGGAGAATGCGCGCCTGTTGGCCGGCACCGGCGAGCTCGTGGTCACACTCGAACCGGCCGGCGGCTCTCCAAATCGCGGGCCGAGCGGCCCGCCGGTGTTTCGCGGAGCCCTCGAGAGAGCCGGCTGAACGCGGTCTTGGCCAGCGTGAATTTTCAAAGAATGTCGCTTATTCCTTGCCCGAGGAGGGTTGCGCCACAGTTATAAGGTGAACGACACCCGCGCGGCATTGCCCCGGATCGGCAGGTAGGTAGATCATCGAGAGCATCTTCGGTGGTCGCTGTCTGGCGGCACGCAAGCCGCGGTGACTTCGGTCAAATCTGAGAGGGACGATTTGATGGCCTCTACCGGCTCGATCGACGAAATCTGCGTCAACACGATCCGCACTTTGTGTATCGATGCGGTTCAGCAGGCCAAATCCGGCCACCCGGGCACGCCGATGGCGATGGCGCCGGTGGTTTACACGCTGTGGCAGGAGTTCCTGCGCTTCGATCCGGACGATCCGATCTGGCCGAACCGCGACCGTTTCGTGCTGTCCGCCGGCCACGCTTCGACCTTGCTTTATTCGATGCTGCACCTGACCGGCGTCAAATCGGTCAACGAACAATACGAGCGCCTCGGCACCCCGTCCGTTGCGCTCGACGACCTGAAGCGGTTCCGGCAGCTCGGCAGCAAGTGCCCGGGTCACCCCGAGTATCATCTAACCTCCGGTGTCGAGACGACGACCGGCCCGCTGGGGCAAGGAGTTGCGACCAGCGTCGGGATGGCGATCGCGGCCGAATGGCTGGCGCGCCACTTCAACCGGCCGGATTTTAAGCTGTTCGACTACGACGTCTTTGCGCTGTGCGGCGACGGCTGCATGATGGAGGGCGTGGCCAGCGAGGCGGCATCGCTCGCCGGCCATTTGGGGCTCGGCAATCTCTGCTGGATCTACGACAGCAACCACATAACGATCGAAGGCAACACCGCGCTTGCGTTCAGCGAGGATGTCGCCGGCCGGTTTCTCGCCTATGGCTGGCATGTGCAACGGGTCAGCGACGCGAACGACCGCGAGCGGGTGGCCGACGCGATAGCCGTTGCCAAGCGGATCGATGATCGACCCAGCCTGATCATCATCGCAAGCCATATCGGGTACGGGGCGCCGCATAAGCAGGACACTTCGGGGGCGCATGGCGAGCCATTGGGCGAGGCTGAGGTCAAGCTGGCAAAGCGCTCTTATGGCTGGCCCGAGGACGCGCAATTTCTCGTGCCGGAAGGCGTCTACGAGCAGTTCGCAAAAAATTTCGGGGCGCGCGGGAAGAAGCTGCGGACGGAATGGCTGGCACTCTTCGAGCGCTACCGCAGCGCCTATCCGGAACTCGCCGATCAATGCGAGCGGATGCAACGGCGCGACCTCCCCGAGGGGTGGGACAGGGACATCCCGGACTTCCCCGCCGACCCAAAGGGCATCGCCAGCCGTGACTCGTCGGCTCGTGTATTGAATGCGATCGCCCCGCGGTTGCCGTGGCTGCTCGGCGGCGCTGCCGACCTCGCGCCCTCGACCAAGACGCGGCTGACTTTCGAGGGGTCCGGCGACTTCGAGCGCGACGACCAGGGCGGCCGCAATTTCCATTTCGGCATCCGCGAACACGCAATGGGCGCGATCTGCAACGGCCTCTCGCTATCGAAACTGCGGCCGTACGGCTCGGGCTTTTTGATCTTCTCCGATTACATGAAGCCGCCGATCCGGCTCGGGGCTATCATGGAACTCCCCGTTGTTTACGTCTTTACGCATGATTCGATCGGAGTGGGCGAAGATGGGCCGACGCACCAGCCGGTCGAGCAGTTGGCGGCGCTGCGCAGCATTCCCGGGCTGATCGTCCTGCGTCCGGCGGACGCCAACGAAGTGGCGGAGGCCTGGCGCGTCGCGCTGAGCCTCAAACACGAGCCGGCTTGTCTGATCTGCAGCCGGCAAAACCTGCCGACCTTCGACCGCACCCGGTATGCGCCGGCGAGCGGCGTCAGGCACGGCGCCTATGTCTTGGCTGACGCCGGCAACGGCAAGCCGGACGTTATCCTGATGGCCACCGGAAGCGAGGTGGGACTCTGCGTCGAGGTCTATGAGAAACTGACCGGCGAGGGAGTTGCCGCGCGGGTGGTCAGCATGCCTTCGTGGGAATTGTTCGAGCATCAGCCGGAAGAGTATCGCGCATCGGTATTGCCGCCCGACGTGACCCGGCGGGTCGCGGTCGAGCAGGCCTCGACGCTCGGCTGGGAGCGTTATACCGGATTACGCGGCACGATCCTCGGCATGAAGACCTTCGGCGCCTCAGCCCCGCTGAAGGAGCTTTTGGTCAAATTCGGGTTCACCGGCGAAAACGTCTATGCGGCTGCCAAGCAGCAGCTCTCGCGCAAGGAGTAGGATTATGCCCAATCCGCTAAAAACGCTCAACGAATTCGGGCAGTCGGTATGGCTCGACTTTGTCAGCCGCGATCTGTTGAAGAGCGGCGGACTGGCCCGGCTGATCGCCGAGGATGGTTTGCGCGGCGTCACGTCGAACCCGTCGATTTTCGAGAAGGCGATCGGCCACGGCGACGATTACGACGCCCTGATCGCCGAAGCGGAGGCCTCCGGAGATCTCGATCCCGGCGCGCTGTTCGAGGACCTCGCGGTTCGCGACATCCAGGAGGGCGCCGACACGCTCAACACCGTCTACGAGCAGACGCAGCGGCGTGACGGCTTTATCAGCCTGGAAGTCTCGCCCTATCTGGCGATGAACACCCACGAGACGATCGAGGAAGCGCGCCGGCTGTGGCACGACGTCAACCGCCGCAACCTGATGGTCAAGGTACCGGGCACCAAGCCGGGCCTGACGGCGATCCGCACCTTGATCAGTGAGGGGATCAACGTCAACGTGACGTTGCTGTTCTCGCAGCAGGTCTATGCCGAAGTCGCCGAGGCTTACATTTCCGGGCTCGAAGCGTTCGCCAAGAAGGGCGGCGACCCGCACAAAGTATCCAGCGTGGCGAGCTTCTTTGTCAGCCGCATCGACACTTTGGTTGATGACGAGCTCGACAAAAAGATAGCGGCGACCACCGATCCGGCCCAAAAGGCCGAGTTGCAAAGACTCAAGGGCAAAGTGGCGATCGCCAACGCCAAGCTCGCTTACCAGCTTTACAACAGCATCTACTCCAACGAGCGCTGGCAACGACTGGCGCAGCAAGGCGCCCAGACCCAGCGCCTCCTATGGGCGAGCACGGGGACCAAGAACAAAGCCTACAGCGACGTCCTCTACGTCGACGAGCTGATCGGCCCCGACACTGTCAACACGATGCCGCCGGCGACGATGGACGCCTATCGCGACCACGGCCATCCGCGCGCCAGCCTCGAAGAGGATCCCGACGCGGCCCAAGCGGTGATGAATGCGCTGCCCAAGGCCGGGATCTCGATCGACGCGGTGACCTCAAAGCTCGTCGAAGACGGCGTGCGCCTGTTTGCCGATGCCGCCGACCAGCTCTACGCGGCGGTTCAGAAAAAGCGCCGCACCGTGCTCGGGCCCAAGCTCAACGCGATGACCTACAAGTTGCCCGACGCGCTGCAGAACGACGTCCACGCTGCTCTCGAAGACTGGCGCAAGGAGGGCAAGGTCAGGCGGCTATGGGCAGCCGACGCCTCGCTGTGGACCGAGGCGGACGAAGCGAACTGGCTCGGCTGGCTGGAGATTGTCGACAAGCAGCTGAAGGGCATTGCGCACCTTCAGGACTTTGCCGACGACGTCAAGCGCTCGGGGTTCCGGGATGTGCTGTTGCTCGGCATGGGCGGCTCGAGCCTTGGTCCCGAAGTTTTCGGCGAGACTTTCGGCTCCAAGCCCGGCTACCCGAAGCTGCATGTGCTCGATTCGACCGACCCGGCGCAGATCCGGCAATTCGAGTCTCCGCATCGATATCGGACGGACTTTGTTCTTAGTGTCGAGCAAGTCCGGCAGCACGCTCGAACCCAACATCTTCAAGCAATATTTTTTCGAGCAGGCCAAGCAGACCGTCGGCGCGGCGGAAGCCCCGAAGCGATTTGCCGCTATCACCGACCCAGGCTCGTCGCTCGAAAAGGCGGCGCGCAATGAAGGGTTCCGCTGTGTGTTCCATGGGTTGCCGAGCATCGGCGGGCGCTATTCGGTATTGTCGGATTTCGGCATGGTGCCAGCGGCTGCGATCGGCATCGACACACGCGCCTTCCTCGAAAACACGGCCGAGATGGTGCGGTCTTGCGCGGCGAGCGCGCCGCCCGTCGAGAACCCGGGGGTGATCCTCGGTGCGATCCTCGGGACCGCCCAGCGCCGCGGACGCGACAAGGTGACGGTCATCGCCTCCCGGGGGATCTCAGATTTTGGCGCGTGGCTCGAGCAGCTTCTTGCTGAATCGACCGGCAAGCTCGGCAAAGGCGTCGTGCCGGTCGATGCCGAGCCGCTGGGAGCTCCGGCGGTTTACGGCAATGATCGCGTATTCGTCTACCTCCGGCTCGCCGCCGATCAGGATGCCGAGCAGGAACGCGCGGTTACCGCGCTGGAGGCCGCCGGGCAGCCGGTGGTCCGGATAATGGTGTCCGACGTGATGCAACTCGGGCAGGAGTTCTTCCGCTGGGAGATGGCGACCGCGGTCGCCGGCTCGATCATCGGCATCAATCCGTTTGATCAGCCCGATGTCGAGGCGGCCAAGGTCAAGACCCGCGACCTGACCGAGGCGTATGAGACAGCCGGGGCGCTGCCCGAGGCGCGCGCATTCTTCGAAGGGGACGGGATCAAGCTGTTTGCCGATCCGCGCAACGAGGCGGCTCTAAAACCACAGGCGACGAGCCTTACTGCAGCGCTGAAGGCGCATTTCGGGCGGATCGGAGCCCAGGATTACGCCGCGTTGCTCGCCTATATCGAGCGCAGCCCCGCTCATATCGACGTGATGCAGCGCATCCGCCGCACCATTCGGGACCGGACCAAGGTAGCGACTTGCGTCGGCTTTGGGCCACGCTTCCAGCATTCGACGGGACAAGCCTATAAGGGCGGCCCGAACAGCGGCGTCTTCCTGCAGATCACCTGTGATGATCCCGAGGATTTGCCGGTGCCCGGCCAGTCCTATACCTTTGGCATCGTCAAGGAGGCGCAGGCGCGCGGCGATTTCGAGGTGCTTGCCGAACGCGGCCGGCGCGCCCTGCGCCTGCATATTACCGGCGATCTCGCCGCCGGTCTCGATCGGCTCGCCCGCGCGGTCGAAGACGCTTTGCGGTAGACAGCGAAGGACTGAACCATGGACGTTCGGGTCGTGGACAGAACCAACCGTCGGAAGACGCAGACGCCGGCGCACCAGGCACCGCCATGCACATTGGTGATTTTCGGCGCGGGCGGCGATTTGACAAGGCGGCTCTTGATGCCCGCCATCTATAATTTGGCCAAGGACAAACTGCTCTCCGACAAATTCGCGATCATCGCTGTCGACCGTGCTCCAAAACCGATCGACGCCTATCGCGACTATTTGGCCGAGGGGATCAGAAGCTTTGTCTCGGACACCGCTTCGGGACCGGCAACCGAGCCGTTCGACGCGCGCGCTTGGGAGTTCGTCGCGAGCCGAATCACACATTTCGCCGGAGACCTGACCGAGTCCGACACCTACGCAAGGCTCCACCAAACCGTCGAAAAGGTCTCGGAGCTGCACCAGACCGGGGGTAATGCCGTTTTTTATCTTGCCGTCGCCAGCCAGTTATTCGGCACTATTGTTGAACAGCTGGGAGCCGCCGGCTTGGCCCGGGAAGAAGACGGCGCTTTCCGCCGCGTTATTATTGAAAAGCCGTTCGGCACTGATCTCGTTTCCGCCCGTGCGTTGAACGCTCAAATCCTCCGGGTTCTGCAGGAACCGCAGATCTATCGGATGGACCATTTCCTCGGCAAGGAGACGGTCCAGAACATCATGGTGCTGCGTTTCGCGAACGGCATCTTCGAGCCGATGTGGAACCGCGATCATATCGACCATGTGCAAATTACGGTGGCCGAAACCGTCGGCGTCGAGCGCCGCGCCCGCTTCTACGAGGCGACGGGCGCGCTGCGCGACATGGTGCCGAACCATGTCTTTCAGCTCCTCAGCCTCATCGCGATGGGGCCGCCAAACTCCTTCGCCGCGGATGCGGTGCGCACCGAGAAACACAAGGTGCTCGAGGCGGTGCACCCGCTCGACGATGCAGAGGTGCGCCGCAACGTCGTGCGTGGGCAGTACGGTGCCGGCATGATCAACGACAATGCCGTGCCGGCCTACCGCGAGGAGCCGGGTGTAGCACCCGACAGCATGACCGAGACCTATGTCGCGATGCAGCTGGGCATCGACAACTGGCGCTGGGCCGGCGTGCCCTTCTATCTGCGCACCGGCAAGAGAATGACCCGGCGCACGACCGAGATCGCCATTCAGTTCAAGCACGCGCCGTTTGCGATGTTTCGCGACACCCCGGTCGACATCTTGACGCCCAACGTTCTCGCGCTGCAGATCCAGCCCGACGAAGGAGCGTCGCTGCAATTCAGCGCGAAGATCCCGGGCCCAGAGATTTCTCTTGGCGGTGTGCGGATGAATTTCTCCTACAAGGATTATTTCAATACCGAGCCCACTACCGGGTACGAGACGCTCGTCTATGACTGCATGATTGGGGACGCGATGCTGTTCAACCGGGCTGACGGCGTCGAAGCGGGGTGGGAAGTGGTACAGCCGATCCTCGATCTGTGGCACGATGACAAGACCGTCCCGCTCGAAATCTACCCCGCTGGGAGCGCTGGTCCCGAGGCAGCCGACAATCTGCTTTGGAGAAGCGGCCGGCAGTGGCGCCCGATCGCGTAATGCTTGGTTGGACAAACACCGTGCGTCCTTCGAGACGCCCGCTACGCGGCCTCCTCAGGATGAGGTATTTTTTGAATGCCATTATAGACATACCTCATGCTGAGGAGCGCCCAAAGGGCGCGTCTCGAAGCACGCAAGGCCGCGCTGCGGTTCAATGAGCCGCCCCGTCATCGTTGCCCCGTCGATCCTCTCGGCCGATTTCGGCCGGCTCGGCGAAGAGGTTCGCGCCGTCGATAGGGCGGGAGCCGACTGGATCCATGTCGATGTCATGGACGGCCGCTTCGTCCCCAACATTACGATCGGCCCGGTCGTCGTCGAGGCGGTGCGGCGGGCGACGGCGAAGCCGGTCGACGTGCATCTGATGATCGTCGAGCCCGAGCGCTACGTGGAGGACTTTGCCAAGGCCGGCGCGGATCATCTGTTGGTTCATTGCGAGCCGAGCGCGACGATCCATCTGCACCGAACCCTGGCGCAGATCCGCGACCTCGGGAAGACGGCTGGCGTCGTCTTGAACCCGGCGACGCCTCTGGCGATGATCGAATATGTGCTCGACCTCTGCGGTGTCGTGCTGATCATGACGGTCAATCCGGGGTTCGGCGGCCAGCAGTTCCTGCCCGAAATGCTGCCCAAAATCCGCGCGTTGCGGCGCTTGTGCGACGAGCGCGGTCTCGACCCCGTCATCGAGGTCGATGGCGGGTTGGGCGGCGAGAATGCCTGGCAGGTCCTCGACGCCGGGGCAAACGCCATAGTTGCCGGGTCTCACGTGTTTCACGCGCCGGATTACGGGCGGGCGATTTCGTCGATCCGCAAGTCGGTGCGTCCTCGCCCATAAGGAGCACTAATGCCGCAAGTGCCCGCAAGCGTCGAGGTGGCCAAGGATCCCGAAGCTTTGGCCCAGCGTGCCGCCCGGTGGATTACCGATCTGGCCGCCGCCACAGCGATCGCTTCGCGATCTGCCTTTCGGGCGGCTCTACCCCGCGCCCGCTCTATCAGCTGCTCGCCGAAAGCCCTATCGCGATGCCCTGCCATGGGACCGCATCCACTGGTTCTGGGGCGACGAACGCTTCGTTCCGTGGGACCACCCGGACAGCAATTACGGGATGGTGCACGCCGCGCTGCTCGGGCGAGTGCCCGTTCCGCCCGGCAACATCCACGGCATCCCCACGAGCGGCACGCCGGCAGATGCCGCCGCCGCGTATGAGCGCGTGCTGAAATCCTATTACGGTTCCGAAAGCCTCGATCCCACCCGGCCGCTATTCGACATCCAGATCCTCGGGTCTGGGGCCGGACGGGCACACTGCCTCGCTGATTCCGGGCACGAGCGTCCTCGAGGAGCGGCGTCGGTGGGTGGCCGAAGTAATCGGCGGCCGGCCGGAGCCGCGCATCACACTGACCTACCCGGCGCTCGAGAGCAGCCGACATACGGCTTTTCTCGTGGCCGGGGCGGAAAAGCGCGAGACGCTGTCTCGGGCTTTGGCGGGCGATCCGGCGTTACCCGCCGCCCGGATACGCCCCGTCGGCGAGCTGATCTGGTTTGTCGATGAGGCGGCGCGACCGCAGCCATGATCCCCAACCGTGACGAGCTGAAGCGCGCAGCTGCAATGCGCGCCATCGAGGAAGTCGAGGACGGCATGGTCCTCGGGCTCGGAACCGGATCGACGGCCTTCTTCGTGGTCGAGGGGCTGGCGCGGCGTGTTGCCGCCGGGCTCCGGGTGGTTGGCATCCCGACCTCCGAGCGCACCGCTGCCCAGGCCCGCGGGCTCGGCATTCCGATCGCAACCTTTGCCGAACATCAAAGCCTCGATCTGACGATCGACGGCGCGGACGAGGTCGAGCTCGGCACCCTCGATCTGATCAAGGGGCTCGGCGGCGCCTTGCTGCGCGAGAAGATCGTCGCCGCGGCGAGCCGCCGGCTGGTCAATCGTTGTCGATCAGGAAAAGCTGGTCGAGCGGCTCGGCGAGCATACCCCGGTGCCGGTCGAGGTCACTCAGTTCGGCTGGCAGGCGACCGCGGTCGCGCTCGCCAAGCTCGGCTGCATCCCCGAGCGCCGCTACACGAGCTGGTGAGCAGCCTTTTGTCACCGACGGCGGCAATCACATCCTCGATTGCCGGTTCGGCCCGCTTACCGATCCGGGCGAGGTCGAAAGAAACATCGCGATGACGGTCGGGTACGGTCGAAAGCGGGCTTTTTGTCGGGCGCAGCTCGATGGTCGTCGTGGCCTCCCCGACTGGGGTCGAAGTGTTGACGCCGCCCGCTCGGAGGCGAGCATAGAGATGCGAAGAGGCCGCCCGCTTGGGCGGCCTCTGTTGCTCCGCTCTCGAAAGGGTCAGCGGCCGGATTCGCTGCGTGACTGCCGACGCGAGGCGGACGAGCCCGAGTAAGGTTCGTCCTGATGGAAGCTGGCGAGGCACTGTTGATGGAGTTGCGGATCGCTGATCGGGCCGCATTCTCTGCGCATGCGGGCTTCACGGAAGCCGTGACTGGATTTCGAGCAGCCTGTCATAGCGTTCGCTCTGCCTGACATTCTGCTGCGCGGACCAGTTGGACGGCGGGGTGCCCTGCGGGCCGTTGGTCACGACCTCGGTACCGCCCATCCCCGCCGGAGGGGGTGACATATTGCCCTGGTTAGATTGCGGCGCGTAGTTGGCGGAACCTGCGCCGTAGTTGCCCTGATTGGCTTGCGGGGCGTAAGAGCCGGATGTCGATCCGGGGTTGCCTTGCGACCAATTAGGAGCTGTGCTTCCTTGATAAGTCTGAGCGCCGGGGTAACCGCCCGCACCTGCCGTTTGGGCATAGGCGGGCATCGTCGCGATCGCGGTCAAACAAGCCGTTGCAAAGGCTAAGCTAGTTGCGGTCTTTCGCAGCATAAAACACCTCCTGGACCAGTGGCCCCGTAGTGGAAAACGCCCGAGCAGGCTTCGCTGTTCCGCGAAATCCGCCGCCGGCACGCCCCAGGACACGATCGGGTTGTCAGCGTCCGTAGGAGCTCCTATTTTGCTGGGACCCGGCCGACGAGCCATAGCCGGTCGCCCCGGCGCCGGCCGGTTCGTACCGGCGGAAGCTCGCTTCGCAATTGGCTCGTAGCGTCGGATCGGTGATCGGGCCGCACTCCCTGCGGATGCGCGCGCCGCGAAAGGCCGGATTTGTCTCGAGCAGCCGGTCATATTGCGCGCTTTCGGCCACGTTGCGCTGCGCCGACCAGGAAGGGGATGTGTCGCCCGGGCTGGTCTGCGGGCCGTTGGTCACCACTTGCGTTGCCGCGCCCGCCGCAGAGGGCGGGGTTGGATAGCCCGAATACGGCCAATTTGGGTACGAATTCCCTTGGAACGCACTCCCCTGATAGCCTGGCGGACCGTAATAGCTCGGATGGGTCTGGCCGTAATAGCCGGGATAAGTCTGCGGGCCATAATAGCCGGGCATCGGACCCGGGCCCGGCACCATCTGCGCACCGGCGCCGGAGATGCCCGCAAACGACGCAAAGCAAGCCGCCGCAAGCGCCAACCCCCCGACAGTCTTCATTATCATGATCCTCACCTCTCAGGATTTGCTCATAGGGAGCAAACATCAATAACGGATTGCCGTTCCGGGTGAGCGCAGCCTTGGAAGTCCGCTGTTTAGAACGCCGGATCCGGCAGACCGCGGCGCCGGCAAGCGGCGAGCAGGGTGTTGAGCAAGAGGCAGGCGATCGTCATCGGACCCACCCCGCCGGGTACCGGAGTAATCGCCCCGGCGACCGTGCTGACGGACGCAAAATCGACGTCGCCGACAACCCGGCTGCGTCCTTCGGGGTCCGCCGACGGACTGATTCCGACGTCGATGACCGTGGCTCCCGGATTTACCCAGTCGGCGTTCACCATCCCAGGCTGCCCGGCCGCGGCGATCAGAATGTCGGCACGGCGGGAGATCTCGCGGGCATCACGGGTCTTGGAGTGGATCACCGTGACCGTGCAATCAGCCCCGATGAGCAACGCCGCCATCGGCTTTCCGACAATGTTCGAGCGGCCGAGGACGACGGCATCGAGCCCGGTCAGATCGCGGTGCACCGTGCGCAGCAAGCGCAGACAGCCTTGCGGCGTGCAGGGCACCATTGTCGGAAGACCGCTCCACAAGCGCCCGACATTGATCGGGTGAAAGCCGTCGACATCCTTGGCCGGGTCTATCGTGCCCAGGATCCGATGCGGATCGATCTGCTGCGGCAGCGGCAGCTGAACGAGCACCCCGTCGACGCGGTCGTTCTTGTTTAGTCTTTCGATTTCGGCGGCGAGCCCCGGCTCCGAAATGTCGCTCGGCAAGCGAATGTCGAAGGCGACAATCCCCGAGCCACTGCAGGCGCGGCCTTTGGCGCGCACATAAACCTGGCTCGCCGCGTTGTCTCCGACCAGAACGGTCGCGAGACCCGGCGCGGTCCCGATCTCGCTGCGCAAGCGCGCCACAACCTCGGCGGCGCGTTGGCGCAGTCCGGTGGCCACCGCAGCGCCGTCGATGATTGTTGCCCGCCCCACTCCGATTTCCTCCTGCGCCGATCATCCCGCCGGGACACTACTCAACGGAGGAAATCGGCGTAAGAAGCTGCCGTCGGGTGCAGGCTTCACCTTCTGCCGTGATGACGGCTGGCGCGGGTTTCGCCGTGCTCGCGCGCTTCGGCGGTTTCGCGGCCGACGAGCTTGTTGAAATTGCTGAGCTCACCTTTGGCGGTCTCCTCCTGATAGAGCAGCGCCAGGTTCGAATCCTCGAATTTCTCGAAGAACTCCTCCCAGGAAATCTCTTCGAGCGCATCGTCCTTGGCGTTCGGGGCGTCGGGGAACTCGATCCGGATAATCCCGACATTGTCCTTCGAATGCGTCCTGCGGACAGCGGCAGGGCGCCCGCCGCGGGCCTCCGCCCATTCGCGGATTTCGTCGTGGTCCGTCGTGACCTTTGCCTGGGCCATGTCCGTTTCCTCTGCTGTTGTGCATGCGGGCCTCTCGTTGAGAACAGAGGCGGCAGCGGTCGAGTTCAGTTAGCCTCGTGCTGGCGGTTTTGGATAAGTGAGGATGACAATAGCGAGCTATCTTTGCCCCGCCTGTGGGCATGTCTACCCTGCCGACCGGCCACTATGGCGGTGCGATTGCGGGGCTCACCTCAATCTGGCCCCCGGTCGGGGCTTCCGGCGTGACTACATTGTTGCGACGAATGCCTCGCTGTGGCGCTACGCGGCGGCGCTCGCATTATCAACTCCACCCCAGGTCTCGCTCGGCGAAGGATGGACGCCGCTCGTGCTGCGCGACTGGCAGGGTGCAAAGATCCATTTCAAGCTCGAATCACAGATGCCGACCGGGTCCTTCAAGGACCGCGGCACGGCGGTCATGCTCAATCATTTGCTCGAAGTGGGGATCGGGCCGATCCACGAGGATTCCTCGGGCAATGCCGGCGCCTCGATCGCCACTTATGCAGCGGCAGCGGGGGTTCCGTGCCGCATCTATGTGCCGGCCGCGGCGCCTCGCGCCAAGCTGGTGCAGATCGCCGCCTCGGGAGCCGATGTCAGGCCAATCCCCGGCACGCGGCAAGACGTTACGGAAGCCGCGCTCGCCGCGGTCGGCGCAAGCTTTTATGCCAGCCACAATTGGCAGCCTTTCTTTATCGAGGGCACCAAGACCCTCGCTTTTGAATTGTGGGAGCAGCTCGGCTTTCGGGTACCGGACAATATCCTCGTTCCGACCGGCTATGGCAGCAACATTCTCGGGCTCGAACGGGGCTTCGACGAGCTCGATAGAGGCGGCGAGCTTGCCGCGCGGCCGCGGCTCTTTGCCGTTCAGGCGGCGAATTGCGCAGCTTTTGCGGCGGCCTGGTCGGCGGGCGCGGACCGGTTTGTGCCGTTCGCAGCGCAACCGACTGTCGCCGACGGGATCGCCACCCCAAAACCGGTGCGCGCCGCCGAGGTCTTGGCGGCGTTGCGCCGCTCAGACGGGGGCGTCGTTGCAGTCCTTGAGGAAGAGATTGCGCCGGCGCTCGCGGCACTCGGCCGGCTCGGGCTCTTTGTCGAGCCCACCGCCGCCACCGCCGGCGCGGCGCTGACCCGGCTTCTGTCGGATGGGAGGATCACGGCGGATCAGACGACCGTCGTCGTGTTGACCGGCTCCGGCCTCAAGGCGGCTGACCGCATTGCCGAGCTCCTCGGCATCGCCGCGAGATGACGTGGGTGGTCTCCAAAGGCCGTCCCGCAATGACGGTCTTGCTTCAATATCTGAGGATCGCGGCGGAGAGACCGGGCGGCGGCAACGCCTCCCGCGTGACGAGCGCCACCGACCCGCCCTGACGCAAGGTCATGAGGGCGGCGAAATCGAGGAGGTCGATGTCGCCCCCGGTCGCGCTGCCGTGAGCGACGATGCGGTCTTCCGATTCGTCGAAACTTCCCCAGAGATGGCTGTCGCCCGCTAGAAACAGGGTGTCGACCCGCGCATAACGCGCGGCCTTGATGATCTCCTCGGGCTTGGTCGTCGCCTTGCCGGCCGGAAGCAATGAGTTGAGGTGATCGAGCGCCGCGGCGCGGGCCTCGGCCAGTTTTGGCTCGAGGAGCGCATACGCGCGTTGATGCAATTCATCCTCGGTCAGAGCATCCGGATTTTCGGAAATGCCGTCGGGCTCGATCTTCTTCCATCCGGCGATCTCGCGGAAATGCCCTTGGATCTCGGGATGCGCAGCGAGGATGGCCGGCGCAGGGTTCCCCTTCAGATGAGGCTCGACCGCTGCTGCGACGCGGTGCAGGAACTCGATCAATTCGCTCTTGCGCAGCTCTTCCGGCGCTTCGCCGAAAGATTGTGCGTGGGCGAGTGTCCCGCGCCGGCCGACCGGGCTGGCATATTGGGTCTCCTCGTAATCCGTCATGGCACGGATCTTGCCCACCCCCTGCGGCAGATCAATCTCTTTGTCTTCGCTGAATTGCCACCGGGACCCATGATAAAGCCGGGTGTGCTTGGCGCTGATCGTCAGCAGCCAGAATGAGCCGGCGTCCTCGAGCAGCGGCAGCAGCGGCCTGATATGGAAATGATCGCCGAGGAAGGCCCCTTCCGGCACCGGGATCGGCAATTTGTGGATGCGGCTGAAACCGGGGGCTAGAAACACCGCCAGGCCTTGCTCCTGATGCCGCCCGAACTCTTCATCTCCGACCAGTAACTCGGCTGGTCCAAGCAAATCCTCGATATCGGGCCTGCGGGATATAACGGCGAGCCGTTCCGCCGCAGAAGACAACAGGTTTTTGAGCCGGATCGGATCCTGCCGGATCTCGCGGCCGGCAACATGCGTCGGGAGAAAAATCGAAACGGCCGGCCGCGCTTCCATGGCCACCAATTCGTCCAGGTCACTTCGGCTGAACATAGAATGTCCTCGGGTTCGGAGAAGAGGTCTGTCCTTCGAACCGCGGAACCGAGCCGACCGTTCCCCAGGCGCATAGCCGGGAGGACCGGCATAATATTGCCACACGAACGTGATATTAGGCAGGCCAGCCGCAACCCGAGCGCGCGCGGCCGGAGCGAACATTGGAACGTGGGAGATATTCTTGGACGCCGCAGATATTCATATACGCCAGCTGACGCCAGGCGACGCCGCGTTATACCGCAGCATCCGTCTGGAGGGTCTCAACGAGAGCCCGGAAGCCTTCGGCAGCACGTTCGATGCTGAGTTTACCAAGCCTTTAGCGTGGTTTTTCGACCGGCTGAGCAGTTCCGTGGTGTTTGGCGCAATTGGTGATGCAAAGGTTTTGGGCGTTGCGGGGTTTGCTGTTCGAGACGGAGAGAAGGAGGCGCACAAGGGCCTGCTCTGGGGGATGTATGTCCGCCCGGACGCCAGAGGGGCCGGGGTCGCGCGCCGATTGGTCGAGGCGGTAATCGCTCATGCGCACCCGCATGTCGAACTGATCCAGCTCAGCGTGGTGGTGGGCAACGAGAAAGCGCGCCGGCTCTACGCCCGCCTCGGCTTTGTCGAGTACGGGATCGAGAAGAACTCTCTGAAATACGGCGGCAGGTACTACGACGAAATCCTGATGGCAAAGGAACTCGGCTTCGATGCGGAGCAAGACACAATCCCCGCAGCAGGCGACGTAAGCCGCAATCCAACGCGCGTTAGAAGCAGCGCCATCGGGTCGCAAGCGGCTGAGTAAACGCCCGCTGACCAAATCCCGGCGCTATTGTGGGCCGCCGCGCATCGACGCCGGATGGCCCGGCAGCTTGATGCGCTGCGAGGTGTCGGTCAGCCCGCTACCCTCCACCTTCAATACCCACAAATCCCCGTCGATGAAGTTGCCGACATAGACGTACTGGCCGTCCGGGCTGAAGGCGACGGCTTCGGGCAGTGCGCCGACATCGATGCTGCCGACATTCGTCACCCTCTTGCCGTCGATCTTGAGCGCGGTAACGGCGCCGGCGGGATGATGATAGAACGCGGTCTTCGGCACATTCGAGCCGCGCGCCTCGACCGAGACGGCAAAATCGCCCTTCGGGCTGATCGCAAGCCCCTCGGGCGAATCGCCGACGGTCACGTGCTCGACGACGCGTGGCGGGTTGGCCTCGAGGTCGATGACGCTGACCGTTTTCGCGTTGCCGTCGGAGGTGCCGCCACTGCCGTTGTCAACAGTCAGCGCGAGCTTGCCGTCCGGCGCCACCGCGACGTTGTAGGGAAAGATACCGGTCGGCAGGTCGCGCTTGTCATAGGTCACCTTCTGGCCGTCGATCGACAGCAGCGCCACCTTGTTCGCGGCGGCCTTGGCGACGAGCGCGTGCTTGCCGTCGGGCGTGATCGCGACCGCGGAAACCTGGTCGGCCGCCGCACCGACCGGCACCGTATCGAGGACCAGAACGTCCTTGCCGTGGATCGACAGGACCGAGATCGTGCCGTCGGCGCGATTGGCTACGAGCGCCAGATCGCCTTTCGGGCTGATCGCCATGCCCGAAGGCTGCTTGCCGACCGTGATCGTTCCGATGACGGCGGGCGGATTTGCCTTCAAGTCGATCAGAAAGACTTTGTTGTCGGGCTCCAGCCGGTGGCCCCACCCCTGAACGACGGGCTCCAGCGAGTTGGCGACGAGAGCCATGTCACCCGCCGGGGTGATCGCCAGGTTGGTAGGCGGCCCAGCAACCGAATTCATCAGCGGTATCGAAGATGTTATTCGCGGCGTGTCCGGTTTCGAAACATCGATCACCGTAAGCGTGTCTTTTCCGGGTTCGCGAAAGATCGGCTTGCCGTTTTCGTCCACCCCCTGCTTCTCGTCATTGCCGACGATCAGAATTTGAGCTGACGCGCGCGATGAGGGCCCGGCAACCAGGCCGCCGATTACCACCGCAACGGCTGCAACTCCGCCGAACCTCGATGAAACCATTTTCCCCCTCCACCCCATTTCTCCCTCCATTATGTGCCGCGCTCACCCGCGGCGCTTTGATGCTGCTCCGATCCGGGGCGGGCGACAACCCGCCTCCATTGCCCCCTAGCGTGCCTGCCGTGCCGACAACAGCGCCGAGCGGCACCGGCGCGACAGAGAGGGGCCGTTCTCTCTCAAGCATTCGATGACCCGGCCGCCCCCAATCGGCACCTCGCTGCAATAAGTTCGGTAATCCATGCCGCAGGCGCGGCGCAGCAGCATCGCTTCCTGCCGCGGCGACATCGGCGCTGCATAATGCCGGGCCGCTGGCGCAGCTGCAGCCGGCGGGGCGGTACCCGGCGCCGCGGTTGCCGGGGCGGCTGCCGCCGGACCGCCGATTGCGGCCACCGCCTGCCGGCACGGCTCCGAAAGGCTCTGCGCATTTTGCTTGAGGCACGCCAGCGATGCGGAGCCGCCGGTCGGGACGTTTGAGCAATAAGTCTGGTAGTCGGCAGGGCACGCCTGTCTGACGGCGCTGATTTGCGCCTGGCTCGGCTTTTGGGCAACCGCCGGGCTAACCAAGCCCAGCGAGATCATTAAAAGACCCGAGAGCCAGCCGATCGCCGTCGACTTAGGTATAAGCATTTCAGGTGTCTCCTCGTGGATTGGCGGTATGTGCCCGCGCGAAAACGGTTTCTCTCATTCTGCGGCCAGAATAGGCAACGACCAATGATGCTTCCGAGATGACCGGGCCCGAGCTGATTGCTCTGGGACACGCGGCGATCGCCAGGGCGCACGAGCTGATCCTGCTGGGCGGGGCGCTCGGGCTGTTGAGCATCATCGCCGGGCTGATCTCGCGACGGGTCGGCGCGCCGATGCTGCTCGTCTTTCTCGCGCTCGGCATGCTCGCGGGCGAGGACGGCGTGCTCGGAATTCCCTATGACGACTTCACCTCGGCCTATCTAATCGGCAGCGTCGCGCTCGCGGTGATCCTGTTCGAGGGCGGCCTCAAGACGCCAGTCTCTATGCTGCGGCTGGCGTTCTGGCCCGCCGCGGTGCTGGCCACGGTCGGGGTCGCATTGACCGCCGCTATTCTCGGCATCTTTGTCTCGCTGGTCGACGGCCTGCCGCTGGTCGCCGCGCTGCTGGCCGGCTCCGCCGCCGCGCCGACCGACGCGGCGGCGGTTGCGGTGCTGTTGCGGCGCGCCGGAGCGGCGCTCCCGGAGCGGCTGCTTGCGCTGCTCGAGGTCGAGTTCGGGCTTAACGACCCGATGTCCGTCTTTCTGACGATCTTGCTGCTGCGCCTCATTGCCGAGCCGGGCGCCGTCGGCACGCGCGAAGCCGTATTGCTGTTCCTCGAGGAAATGGCCGGTGGCGCGGTGATCGGCCTCGCGGGCGGCTGGGTGCTCGCGCAGCTTCTGAAGCGGCTGGCGGTTGAAGGCTCGCTCGCACCGGTGCTGGTGCTCACCGGCGGACTTGCCGTGTTCGGCCTAGCTCAGCTGCTCGGCACCAGCGGTTTCCTCGCAACCTACCTCGCCGCGATCGTGACCGGGGCCTCCCGGCACCGCGCCCGTCAGGAGGTCGAGCACTTCTTCGAAGGGATGGCGTGGCTCGCCCAGATCGTCCTGTTTCTGATGCTGGGGCTCCTGGTGACGCCGCATGATCTCGTGCCCTATCTGCCGGGCGCGATCATCGGAGCTGCTGTGCTGATCCTGCTGGCGCGCCCGATAGCGGTTTTCGCCTGCCTCATCCCGTTCGGATTCACGATGCGCGAGACCGCGTTCGCCTCCTGGGTCGGATTGCGTGGGGCGGTGCCGATCTACCTCAGCATCATACCGGGACTCGTCGATCCCGACCGCGATAAGCGCCTCTTCGCGAGCATTTTCATCGTGGTAATCGCGTCCCTGATCGTGCAAGGCTGGACCGTCGGACTGTCCGCCCGCTTGCTCGGCTTCGCGCGCCGGCCGGCGAGCTAAGAGGGCCGTTCCCGCTCCGCCATGAAAGCGATTTCGGCCGGCGTCGATTCTCGGCCGAGGATTTCGTTGCGGTGCGGAAAGCGCCCGAAGAGCTCGATGACCTCGACATAGTGGCGCCCGTAACGACGCAACGAACCGCCGCGATCAGGATTTCGCGGCAGGGCGTTGAAGAGTGCCAGCGAGCGCCGCTGGTCGGCGATGTTTTCGCTGTGATGAAACGGCATGTAGAAGAACAACCGCCAGGCAGGTGGGACCAGCTGGTCGAAACCGCGTTCAAGCGCCCGGTCCGCCGCGGCGCGCGCCGCCGCGTCGGTCGCGTAAGCGCGCGGCGACCCGCGAAAGATATTGCGCGGCACTTGGTCGAGCAGCAGCAATAGGGCAAGGGCCCCCTCGGGCGACGCTTCCCAAGACTGCAGCGTCCCGGCGCCGGCCGCCTCGTAATCGGCGAGAAACTCGCGGCGCAGCGCCGCATCGAATTCCTCGGTGCTCTTGAACCAGATCTCGCGATGCCGCTCGCGGTCGGGGTCGCCCTCCGGCCCGAACCAGAAATCGAGCAACGATTTCGCCCGGTCGGGCGGCGGACCCGTGAGCCGCTTGCGAAGAAAAAACTTTGAATGCCCGGGCGGATAATCGTCCAAGGTGGCGAAGACCTGGTATCCGCGCTTCTCGTAAAAAGGGCGTGCTTCGAAGCTGGTTGTTTCCAAAGTCGCGGCGATGCAACCGCGCTCGACCGCGTAATCCTCGGCGGCCTGCATCAGCCGAGTGCCGTGCCGTCGCCCGCGCACGGCCGAGGCGACCCAGAGATGCGTGACCTGCAGCCAGCCACCCCAGATATGGCCGAGTAGCCCGCCCAGCCATTCGCCGCTCCGGCTCTTTAAGAAGAAGCCCACCGGGTACCAGGCCGAAAGGCCAGTTGCGGCGACATTGAAGGAGGCGAGACTCTCGGTCACGAACCGGGTCAACGGCTCGGGCGGAAGCGGATCGAAGACGATATCGAGTTCTTCCACCGTCATGCTCCGGCCGAAGCGTGATCGAGGATGCGAACGAGGTGGCGGGCCTCGCGGCCGGCAGCATCGGCGATCTGGTGGCGGCAGCTCGTGCCGTTGGCGGCGAGAAGCGCGCCGGGCGGCGCCCCGCGGATCCGCGGCAACGCGCCGAGCTCGCCGATCTTCAACGACATCTCGTAATGCTCGGCCTCATAGCCGAACGATCCGGCCATGCCGCAGCAGCTCGAGTTCGAATGTCTCTACGGTGAGGCCGGGGATCAGCTGCAGCGCTCTCACGGCAGCACCGACTATTCCAAAAGCTTTTTGATGGCAGTGCCCGTGCAGCAATACCCTCCTGCCTTCCATTGCCGTCAATGGCAATGCGAAGCACCCCGCCGCGCACTCGCTTTCAACGAATTCTTCGAAAAGCTGGGCACGCTCGGCGAGCGCCTTGGTCTGTGCACCCGGCAAGATCGCCGAAAATTCATCGCGCAATGTCAACAGGCAAGACGGTTCCAACCCGACAATCGGCGTTCCGGCATCGACGTGCGGTGCAAGTGCGTCCGCCATTCGCCGCGCCTCGGCTCTCGCTTCGTCCACGAGACCCGCCGAAAGAAAAGTCCGTCCGCAACAGAGCGGCCGGCCGCGCGCCGGATCGGGGCTGACGACGCGATAACCGGCCCGCCTCAGCACGCGCTCGGCTGCTCGTGCGTTCTCCGGCTCGAAATAACGGTTGAAGGTATCGACCAGCAACACGACCTCGCGCCTGCTCCCGGATGACCTCCCTCGGTAGGGATGGTTGGACCATTGAGGCAACTTTCGTTGAGCGCTCAATCCGAACCGCTTCTCCCCGAGCCGCGCCAGCAGCGGCAGCCGGTTGCGCAGGTTCATCAGCGGCGCGATACGCGCGGCGTAGGGTGCATAACGGGGCAGAAACGCGATCAGCCGGTCGCGGGGGGTGAGCGGGTGGCGCTTGCGGTAATGATGCAGGAACTCGATCTTCATGCGCGCCATATCGACACCGGTCGGGCATTCGCGCTTGCAGCCCTTGCACGAAATGCAGAGGTCCAGCGTCTCACGCATCTCTTCGGAGACGAGCGCCTCGGGCCCGAGCTGCCCGGTCAATGCCAGCCGCAACGTATTGGCGCGGCCGCGCGTCAGGTGCTGCTCGTCGCCGGTCGCCTGGTACGAGGGGCACATAACGCCGGCATCGCGGGCGCGGCAGGCGCCGTTGTTGTTGCACATCTCAACGGCACCCGCGAAGCCGCCCCATTCCGACCAGTCGAGCGCCGTTTCGACCGGCAATGGGCGGTAGTCCGGCTTGAAGCGGAAGAGGCTGCGATCGTCCATCTTCGGCGCCCGCACGATCTTGCCCGGGTTGAAGAGACCTTCAGGGTCGAACGCGTCCTTCACCTCCTCGAAGGCGTGGACCATGCGCGAGCCGAACATCGCCTCGTGAAATTCGGAGCGCACCAAGCCGTCGCCATGCTCGCCCGAATGCGAGCCCTTGTATTCGCGGACCATGGCGAAGGCCTCTTCGGCGATCGCCCGCATCTTTTTGACCTCGAGCTCCTGCTTCAGGTTTAGCACCGGCCGGACGTGCAGGCAGCCGACCGAGGCATGCGCGTACCAGGTGCCATAGGTTCCGTGCTTCTCGAATATGCGGGTAAGCCGGTCCGTGTAGTCGGCGAGGTCCTCAAGCCGCACCGCGCAGTCCTCGAGAAACGAGACCGGCTTCCCGTCGCCCTTCATCGACATCATGATATTGAGCCCGGCAGCGCGAACCTCCCACACCGCTTGCTGGAAGCCGGGCTCGATTGCCTCGACGACGGCGTCGGGGCAGCCGAGGTCGCCCATCAATTCGCCGAGCGCCTTGAGTCGCCGCAGGTTTTCCGCCGGGTCGTCGCCGGCGAATTCGGTCAACAGCAGCGCGGCCGGCTCCCCTTGCACGAAGCGCTCGACCACAGGGCGGAACATCGGGATGTCGCGCGACAAATCGATCATCGTGCGGTCGACGAGTTCGACGGCGCTCGGTCCCAGCTCGACGATCTTCCGCGTAGCGGCCATCGCGCCGTAGAAGGTCGGGAAATGGCAGATGCCGAGGACCCGATGCGCCGGGATCGGCTGCAATTCGAGCTCGATCTCGTTGAAGAAGGCGAGCGTGCCTTCGGAGCCGACGAGCAGCCGCGCCATGTTGTGGCCGGTGTCGCTAATGCTGTCGATGTTGTAGCCGCCGACCCTTCGCAGCACATTTGGGAACCGCCGTTCGATCTCCTCGGCCTCGCGCCGGTGCAAAGCGCGCATGCGGGTCACCAGCTCGCGATAGCGCTCCGGCATCGCGCCGCCATTGGAGTCAGCTGGGAGATTGCCGGGCACCTCGCCGAACCACGCCGCGGTCCCGTCGGCGAGCAGCGCATCAACGCCGCTCACATTGTGCACCATGTTGCCGTAGCGCAGCGAGCGCGAGCCGCAGCTGTTGTTGGCGGTCATGCCGCCGATCGTCGCGCGGCTCGCCGTCGACGGATCGACCGGGAAGAACAGCCGGTCCTTGCGCAGCTGCCGGTTGAGCCGGTCGAGCACCACCCCAGGCTCGACCCGCGCCCGCCGCGCCTCGACATCGATCGAGATCACCCGGTCGAGATATTTGCTGCAATCGATGACGAGCGCGCGCGCCACCGTCTGCCCGCATTGCGAAGTGCCGCCGCCGCGCGGCAATACCGGCACCCCCTCCGCGCGCGCAATCGCGATCGCCGCCGCCGCATCCTCGCAGCTCCGGGGCACCACGATCCCCAGCGGTTCAATCTGGTAGATCGACGCATCGGTCGCGTAGCGCCCACGGCTGAACGCATCGAACAGCACCTCGCCGCGAACCTCGCGCCGCAGGCGGGCTTCCAGGGTGGGGTCGGATTTGTTGTCGAGCGGCATGCGCTTATCAGACGCGGGTCCGCTGACATGCGTCAACCGCCATCGAGATTGAACGACGATCCAAAACCAGAACCATGGAGCTCCGTCATGATACTTGGCATCCACCCCCTCATCGCGTTGGGCGTGCTTGCTTCCACCGCCGCGACGGATGCGGCCTACGTATTCTTCAACGCGGCCGTAAGCGGCCGGCGTCGTTTCTGGGCGGCGAACTGGAGCGCCATCTGGTATTTGCTGTCGGCGTTCGCCGTCATCAGCTACACGGAGAACGCGATCTATGTCCTGTTTGCCGCTACGGGCTCGTGGCTCGGCGCGTTCATGTCCGTAACCTGGCTGCATCGCGGAGCGCTCGGCAAGGCGTCGGCGCGTCACAACCCGCCGTGAGGGCAAAAAGCCGTTCTCGTGGTTTTGGTCCACCCGAGGTTCGGCTCGATATGATAAACTCTCGGCAGTGCGGTCGGAGTGAGGAGGACGAAAATGGCGGATCGGCTGATCTCGTGCGACGACCATATGGATCTGGGGCAATTGCCCGCGGATTTGTGGCTGACCCGGCTGCCGGCCGCATTGCGCGACCGGGCGCCGCGCATCGAGGAGCGCGACGGCCAGGCGGTGTGGATCTGCGACGGCAAGGTGTGGGGCAGCTGGGGCGGTCAGAAGCCGGCCAACGGCAACGCACGCTCGGTCAAGCCGATCTACAACGCGTTCGATCGCGGCGGCATCTACGATCAGAGCGAAAGGCGCCCGGCCGTCGCCGAATTGCGCCTTGAAGACATGGACCGCGACGGGGTCGAGGCTCAGGTCATCTTCGGCCCGATCTTCCAGATCTCGACCGACGACCCGGTGCTGCGTGTCGCTTGCTACCAAGTCTACAACGACTGGCTCCTCGACTTCTGCAAGGCGGCGCCGGACCGGTTGATCGGCGTGCCGATGCTGCCGGAAACTCCGGAGACGGCGCTCGCCGAATTGCAGCGGCTGATCGCCAAGGGCGGCGTGCGCCAGGTCAATCTGATGATCGCGCAGATCAAGCCGCAGCTCGATGATCCGAGCTGGGAACCGCTGTGGCAGGCGCTGGAGGAGAGCGGCATCGTCCTGTCCTGGCACATCACGGTGTTCCTGCCGGTGCCGGGCAGTCGCGCCGCTGGCAAGGCCGCCAGCGTGTTCGAGAACACCAAGGGCTTCCTCAACAATTTCCTCGAGCCGTTCGTCGACCTGTTCGCCTGGGGCATCCTGGAGCGCCATCCGCGGTTGAAGATGGTCATGGCCGAGGCCGGCACCGGCTGGCTGCCGTGGCTGGTGCAGGAACTCGATTACCGCCATTGGCGGCTGTGGGAAGCCAAGGAGTTCTGGGCCGACAAGGGCGGCGCGAAGCTCGAAACCAAGCCCAGCGAACTCTTCAAGCGGCAGATCTACGCGACATTCCAGGAAGACGCCGCGGCAATGTCGCTGATCCCGTTCTTTGGCGACGGGCACCTCTTATGGGCATCGGACTACCCGCATCCCGACAGCGTCTGGCCGAATTCGCGCGCCGCGATCGAGCGCCAAATGAAAGACCTGTCGCCCGAAATGCGCCGCAAGCTGACCCGAGGCAACGCCGCGAAGCTCTACGGGCTCGCCTAAGCTCAGAGCGCGGATCAGCGTCGGTGCGACCTTCGAGACGCCGCCTCACGGCGGCTCCTCAGTATGAGGGCATTTTCGAGCGCGATGACGGGCTCACCTCATGCTGAGGAGCGCCTGAAAGGCGCGTCTCGAAGCACGCGAGGCAGCAGTGCAGGCCGCTTTTCTCAAAACTCTCAGGATGCGGTAAGGATTGCGAGCGGTAGCGCCGATGGGCTTCGAGACCCAGCAGCTTAGTAGAGAGCCGGATGCCATTGCGCCCGACGGATCGGAGGTCCGCGTGCTGTGTCAGGGCTCCCGCGGCGGTCTCGCCGTCTTTTCGCTTCCGCCGAACACGGTGTCGAAAGCCGTCGCCCATCGCACGGTTGAGGAGGTCTGGTACATCATCTCGGGAAATGGGCGCATGTGGCGCGAGTTCGGCGAACAGGAGGAAATCGTCGAATTGGCTCCAGGCGTGTCTCTGACGATACCGACTGGAACGCATTTTCAATTCCGCTGCAACGGCCCCGAGCCGCTCACCATAATCGGCACAACGATGCCGCCCTGGCCCGGCGAAAGCGAAGCCTACTTTGTCGAAGGAACCTGGCCGCCCACGCTGTAACCGGACCGGCGAGACCATCCGATGCGAATCGCAAGACAGGCACGAGCCGGCCCATCAGCTTCAACACAAGCTCTCGAGACCCATATAGCGGTATCGCCGTCGCGTTTTCCGCCGTCGGAGCCGGTCATAATCGGACGGCAGCCCGAGCCCTGCGGGCACGGCGGCCGGCTGGTTTTGCATTTTGCCATTGCGAAGAACAAAGAGGCGATCGCGCTGCACGCGTAGCGTGGCGAATGGTGGATATGTCCGGCTCACTCAGGTGAGCGGCCCCGGTGTAGAAGCCGCCCGGTGTCGTTTATGCGGTCGCCTAGACGATAGCTCGCCGTGCTGCGGTTGCGGCGTTTTCGAGCGAGGGACGACGGAATTTACTTCTGGGGTGGTGGCGTCAGATTATAGGTGAGGTTCTGTATCTTCCAACTATTGCCATCCTTGACTTCAATAGCCGTCCAAAAGCCACTCACGGAAGAACCCTGCGGTGACGTCCGGTTCCACGACCCCGAGGACCACCTAAACGCCCCCTCGATGTCGCATTTCGTCGTGGCAATTACCAAGTCCTCCTTCCATCCGTCCTTAATAGCTTCGTCGAGGCGCTTTTTAACTGCGGCCGGACCGACCCGGATACCGGTCGGCGTCACTTCGACGGCGTCAGACGTGTAGAGAGAGGCCACGGCGCTCGTATCGCCTTTGTTGGCAGCGTCCTGCCATGCGGAATCTGCGCACTTCGAGGCATCCATTTCAGCGGCGGCGGCCGTAACCGTTCCGGCAATTACAAAGACACTGAAGGCGGAAAACAAGCATGCACGCGGTTCCATCGAACTCTCCCTTACCAATTTGTTTACGGCAGGGCGCCGGCCCCGCGCAGTCTAGCAGCGCCGTCGCGTTTGGGAAATGTGGCCAATTCCGAGCGCGCAACCGCCAGAGGCAATCGGCTTTGCGCGCGGGGGCGCAGCTGGATGGCCGAGAGGCTCTGCGGCTCGGAGCGCTTTGCGCCTAGCACCGAGTTCGATCTGAATGCTCGCGGCGCTCGCGAGACTGGGGATATTACGCCGAGACCCGCCAGCAAGAGCGACGCTGCGCTTGGCTTCGGCACAATGGCGGCGGAGAACGATACCGGCCTCTCGGATCCTGCACCCTTAATATAGGGCGGCACCGATAAATACTCGTAGTAGTTCGAGCCGTTGTAGAACGGATTGGCGTAGTCGCCGTTTGCCAGCGAGAAGCCAAATCCGTGCGCGGTCAAGCGCGGTTCGGCGGCGCTCACCAGGTTATCGACTGCATACGGCTCATTCCCCGGGATCGGCGTGCCCGTCGGCTGGAGGCCGGTGATCGTCGCCCCGTTGTCGGCACCGGTGATCCCGACGATTTGATAAAAACCGGCCGCGTCCGGAGCGTCGTTCGTCGTGAAGGTGCCGGAAGCGGAAACCCCGGCGCCGCTATAGCTCCAGTTCCAAAGTAGCAAGGCCTTTGCCGATTGTCCGTGCATCAGCAAGATCGCTGCCGCGATCAGTATCCGCATCATCAGCACCCCAACTGCCGCGACATGAGACCCGCGGCCAAAGCCGGCGCTAAATCCGCCGCATTTGCATTGTAGTCTGAGATTCGAGAACTCGGCGCTCGCGATGAATGCGGATGGGTTGGGAAAAGAAGCGCCTGTAAATTTCCAGCAGAAACAGGTGGGCGAAAGCGCGCCGGGGTCGGTGAACTCGCATCTTGCGATTGCCTGCCTTGTCGGTATCGGATTTCGCGATCACACTTGGCCAAGCCGAGGAGCAAGGAACCCGCCGCGATGAAAAATACCGCCCCTGCGCATACCGGCCGCCATTTTCTGCAGATCCCGGGTCCGACCAATGTGCCCGACCGGGTGTTGCAGGCGATTGCGATGCCGACGATCGACCATCGCGGGCCGGAATTCGCCGCGCTCGGGCAGCAGGTCGTCGCCGGCATGAAGCGGGTGTTTCAGACCGACGACACGGTCGTCGTCTACCCGTCGTCCGGGACCGGGGCGTGGGAAGCGGCGCTCTCCAACACATTGTCGCCGGGCGACCATGTGATCATGTTCGAGACCGGCCATTTCGCGGCATTGTGGCGGCAAATGGCGGCGCGGCTCGGGCTTGAGGTGGAATTCGTGCCGGGCGACTGGCGGCACGGCGTCGATCCGGCGCTGGTCGAGGAGAAATTAACCGCCGACCGCGAACATCGCCTCAAGGCGGTCTGCGTCGTGCACAACGAGACCTCGACCGGCGTAACGAGCCGGATCGCCGAGATCCGGCAGGCGATCGACCGCACCCATCATCCGGCGTTGTTCATGGTCGACACGATCTCCTCACTCGCCTCGATCGACTACCGCCACGACGAATGGAAGGTCGATGTCACGGTCGCCGGGTCGCAGAAGGGCCTGATGCTGCCGCCGGGGCTCGGCTTCAACGCGGTCTCGAAAAAGGCTTTGGCCGCGCACAAGACAGCACGGCTGCCGCGCTCTTACTGGGATTGGGAGGCGATGCTCGAAACCGGCCGCACCGGCTTCTTCCCTTACACGCCGGCGACGAACCTGCTGTTCGGGTTGCGCGAAGCCTTGAAGATGCTGCTCGACGAGGAGGGATTGCCCGCGGTCTTTCACCGCCACGCCCGCCATGCCGAAGCGACGCGGCGGGCCGTCGCCGGCTGGGGGCTCGAAGTGCTGTGCGCCGATCCGCGCGAGCATTCGAACTCGCTGACCGCGATCCTCGTCCCCGACGGGTTCGATGCCGACCGGCTGCGCGAGATAATCCTCGAATGCTTCGACATGTCGCTCGGCACCGGTCTCGGCAAATTGCGAGGCAAAGTGTTCCGCATCGGCCATCTCGGGCATTTCAATGATCTGATGCTGTGCGGCACCCTGGCGGGTGTCGAGATGGGGCTGCACCGCGCCGGCATTCCGCACCGCGCCGGCGGCGTCGCGGCTGCCGTCGCGTTCCTCGGCTCGGTGCTGTCCGATCTCGCGCCGGCGGCGTAACATCGGGCTGCGAGGCTCGAAGCCGAGGACAGTTACAATGCTCAAAGAGCACTGTGAAGAAGCCGCCCGCCTGCTTTGCGCGGCACGCGGCGGGGCGCCGGTTCACGAATTGCCGCCGAGCTGCCGGCCGCAATCGGATGCCGACGCCTATGAGGTCCAGGAAGCGGTGGTCCGCCAGCTGGGCGAGCCGATCGGCGGCTGGAAGGTCGGGGCGGCCTCTGCGGCGAGCGCCGCGTTCTGCGCGCCGATCTGGACGAGAATGATTCGTCCGAGCCCGGCCTCCTACAACACCGGGGAGCTCAGGCTCATCGGCATCGAGGCCGAGATCGCCTTTCGGCTTGGCCGCGACCTTTCGGCGCGCGCCGCGCCTTACGATTGCGCCGAAGTCACCGGGGGCGCGACGCTGCATCCGGTTATCGAAATCGTCGATTCCCGCTATTCGGATCCCCGCTCGCTCGACCGGCTCTCGATCCTGGCCGACAATTTTTCGAATGGCGGGCTGGTTTACGGGGCGGCGGTGCCGGACTGGGAGAGGCTCGACCTCGGCCAGACCAGGATCACGGTCACCGAGGACGACGAACCCTTTGCCGACAGCGCCAGCGCCGCCGCCCGCGATGCGGTCGCGGCGCTCGTCGAGTTCGCCAACCTGATGAACGGCCGGGGCGGGGTGAAGGCCGGCACCTTTGTCACGACCGGCTCATGGACCGGCTTGGCATTCACCAAGCGCGGCACACGGATTAGCGCAGATTTCGGCCGGCTCGGCCGCGTCGAGGTTGTATTTCCCGCCGATGAGTGACTCAACCCTCGGCGAGGACGAGGCTGAGCCGGGTCTGAAAGAACTCCAGGGCTTCCGGCAGGCTGGCCGAGACGCGCAGCCGCTGGCGGCCGCTCTGGACAATGAACTCGGCCGGGCGGGTTGGTGCCCCGGCGGCTTTTATGATGCTGTAGGCGGGCGCTTCGTGGGTGTGGCGAAAGACCGAGAACAACGCCATGCCGTCGCGGTGGTCAATCGCATAATCGCGCCACACGCCGCGGGCGACATGCCGGCTGTAAAGGCTGAGAAGCTGGTTGAGTTCGTGGCGGGTGAAATATAGCGTCCGATGCTTCGTCCGATAATCCGCGAGCGCCAGCACCGTCGCACTTTTCCGGCTCATCGCTACCCATCGCCGTTTGCCGCTGTCACAGTGTTCACGATTTCGATCGTGGCGTCCAGTCTATCTGGCATCGGCATCGCCGGCCGGTTTGCTTCCGGCCGGATGAGCCGCTAAGCTGCGTTGGTTTAGGCCGGGGCCGACCGGGGCTTTTGTGAGCGACATTTTCCGCGAGATCGACGAAGAACTCCGTCGAGACAACCTGCTGAAGCTTTGGTCGCGGTACGGACGCTACATCGTGGCGTTGGTGGTGCTCGTGCTGATCGTCGCAGGCGGCATCGTGGCGTGGCGAGACCATCAACTCTCCGAGCGTCGCGCGCAGTCGATGCGCTATTCGTCGGCATTGGCTCTGGTGCGCGAAGGAAAAGACGCCGATGCAGCCAAGGTATTCGCCCTCATTGCGCAGGAAGGCGGGGGCTACGGCGCGCTCGCCGCGTTCGAGGAGGCCGAGTTGCTGGCGAAATCGGGTGATCGCAAGGCGGCCGCCGCGGCCTATGATCGCATCGCCGCGCCCGGCGGGCTCGATCCGGTCTTTCGCCAAGTCGCAACGCTGCTCTCGGTCATGCAGGGGGTGCCCGACAACGATCCGCATTCGGTGATCGATCGCTTGGCGCCGATGACGTCGCCCGGCAATCCGTGGCGCTCCACCGCTCTCGAGCTGACGGCGGCGGCTCGGCTCGAAGCCGGAGACAAGGACGGCGCCCTTGAGGTTTACAAGACCCTTGCCGATGATCTCGCGGCACCGCAGGGCACGCGCGCCCGAGCCGCCGAGATGGCCGCGGCTCTCGCCTCCTGAACCAATTTGGGTGTGCCAGTTTCCGCCGCAGCGCTTTTCGATATGCAATGATCCGATTCGTCATCGCGTGTTTGCTGTTCGTCTCCCTCGGGCTCGCCGGGTGCGGCTTATTCGCTGACAAGAAGCAGCCATTGCCGGGCGAGCGCATCTCCGTTCTCAGCCTCGACCGGCAGCTCGAGCCCGATCCGGACCTGGCGAAAATCCCGATTACCTTGCCGCCGCCCGTGGTCAACGCGGAGTGGCCGGAACCCGGCGGGTATCCGAACCATGCGATGCAGCACCTTGCGCTGCCGGACACACTCACCCAAGCGTGGCGCACCAGCATCGGGGAAGGGGCTTCCCGGTATACGCGGGTGCTGTCGCAGCCGGTGGTTGCCAAAGGCCGGGTCTACGCGATGGACGGAAGCGTGCAGATCAGTGCGGTCGACGCCGCGACCGGCAACAAGATATGGCAGCTCGATCTCAAGCCCGAGGACGAGCGCGGCAATTCGTTCGGCGGCGGTGTCGCCTACTGGAACGACCGCCTCTACGTCTCGACCGGTTATGCGCAGGTCGTGGCACTCGATCCGGCGAACGGCCGGGTCATCTGGAGGAAGAGTGTTGCCGCCCCGGTGCGCAGCGGACCGACGGTTTCGGATGGCCGGGTCTATGTGGTTACGGTCGACAACGAACTGGTCGTGCTTGCCGCCGATGACGGGCGGCGCCTATGGAATCACAACGGGATTCCGGAAACGGCGAGCCTGCTGGGAAGCGCCAGCCCCGCTGTCGAAGGCGAGGTTGTTGTGGCGGCCTATTCTTCGGGTGAGATTTATGCGTTGACCGTGGAAACGGGCCGGCCTCTGTGGTCGGACAATTTCTCCAATACCCGCAGCGTGAACGCCGTAGCAAGCTTGGCCGACATTCGCGGACGGCCCGTCCTCGATCGCGGCCGGGTCTTTGCCGCGAGCCATAGCGGACGCATTGCGGCAATCGATCTGAGGTCCGGCGAGCGCGCATGGGAGAAAGATTTCGGCAGCATTCATAGCCCGTGGGTCGCCGGTGACTACGTCTATGTGCTGTCGAACGACAACGAGCTGATATGCCTCACCCGCAACGATGGCAAGGTTCGCTGGGTACGCCGGTTTCCCAGCTACCAGGACGAGAAAAAAAAGAAGGACCCGATGATTTGGGCCGGTCCGGTTCTGGGCGGCGATCGGCTCATTGTGTTGTCTTCGGCCGGCGATGCGATATCGGTTTCGCCCTATACCGGCGAGCCGCTCGGCCGCGTGGAGATGCCGGCCGGCGGCTATGTGGACCCGGTGATCGCCGACAATTCTCTCTATGTGCTGACCGACGACGCGAGCCTGTCTGCCTATCGCTGACGCGATCGCCGGCTCGGGGCAGCCGCCGGTGAACTTTACGGCCGCGATACTCGGCCGGCCCAATGTCGGCAAGTCCACTTTGTTCAACCGGCTCGTCGGGCGGCGTCTGGCTCTGGTCGACGACACCCCCGGGGTGACGCGGGACCGCCGAGAGGGTGAGGGGAGGATCGCCGATCTGAGCTTCCGCGTGGTCGACACAGCAGGGCTCGAAGAAGCCCCGTCCGGCTCGCTCGCCGGGCGAATGCAGCAGCAGACCGAGCGCGCGCTCGCCGATGCGGATGTGGCGCTGCTCGTCATCGACGCGCGCGAGGGCATCACCGGGGCCGACCGCCATTTTGCCGACTGGCTGCGCCGGTCGGGCAAGCCGGTCGTGGTGTTGGCCAACAAGGCGGAAGGCCGTGCGGTGCTGCCTGCGATCGGCGAGGCGTACCGTCTCGGTCTCGGCGATCCGGTGCCGGTCTCGGCGGAACACGGCGAAGGTTTGGGCGAGCTCTATGAACGTCTGGAGCCATTTTCCCGCTCCGGGGAAACTCAGCCGGGCGGGTTCGGCAAACCACTGCAGCTCGCAATCGTCGGCCGGCCGAATGTCGGAAAATCCACATTGGTCAACCGGGTGGTCGGCGAGGAACGGATGTTGACCGGCCCCGAAGCCGGGATCACCCGCGATGCGATCGCCGTCGATTGGATCTGGCAAGGCCATCCTCTGCGGCTCGTCGATACCGCCGGATTGCGCCGCAAGCCGCGAGTGGAAGGCAAGCTCGAGCAGCTTTCGGTAGGGGACGCGCTGCGCTCGATCCGCTTCGCCGAGACCGTGACCCTTGTAATGGACGCATTGCAGCCGCTGGAACGGCAGGACTTGACGATCGCGCGGCTCGTCGAGAATGAGGGGCGCGCTTTGGTATTGGCGCTGAACAAATGGGACGCCGTCGAGGAACCCGCGGCACTGCTGAAGGACCTGCGCGAGCGGGTATCGGTCTCTTTGCCGCAGCTTCAGGGGGTCGCCGTCGTTCCGGTCTCGGCGCTGACCGGTTTTGGTCTCGATGCGCTGATGAAAGCGGTCGCGGCGGCGGGCCAGGTGTGGAACCGGCGGGTCGCGACCGCCGACCTCAACCGATGGCTGGAGGGGGCCCAACAGCGCCATCCGCCGCCGCTCGTCGCAGGCCGCCGGCTTCGGTTGCGCTACATCACTCAAGTCAACACGCGGCCGCCCACTTTCGCCCTGTTCGCGTCGAAGCCGGGCGAGCTTCCCGATTCCTATCGCCGCTACCTCGTTAATGCCCTGAGGCGCGAGTTCGATCTGCCCGGTACGCCGATCCGCATGATGCTGCGCAAGAGCAAGAACCCCTATGAGCCGAGGTGAGCCAGCCGCAACCCCGCCGGCGCTTCAAACAGGCACGGCTTGCCGGGAGCAGCAACGGTCAGTGCGGGGGCGAACTCGTTTGGGACACGCTGGTGTTTGGGATTTTCCAGGCGTTCTCGGGCCTAGCCAGCACGGCGATACCAGGTATCTTTATGTCGCTTCCAGCGACAGCGCCCGGGCTGGGCTCGGCCTCTTCGGCTAGGGTATGAAGACGTTCGAAAATTTGGCCGATTCGGCCGCATGCACGGTCTCCAGATCGTTGCCGTAGCGGTGGTCGCGCAGGCCCTATGGGGAATGGCGAGAAGTTTGTGTCCCGGCAGCGAACGCGCCACGATCGCAGCGGTGCAGCCATCTTTGCGCAACTGCCGCCACGGTGGTCCCCGCTATTCCGGTGTTGAATGCCTAAGCTGTTTCTTTGCCTGTGGTTTCTGCTGCTCGGCGTGCCCGCCGCGCATGCAGCCGACACCGTCTTTCTCGAGGAGCTGACCTGGACCGAGTTGCGCGACCAGATCCGCGCCGGCAAGACGACCGTCATTGTCCCGATCGGCGGCACCGAGCAAAACGGGGTGCATATGGCTTTGGGCAAGCACAATGTCCGCGTGCGCTATTTGTCCGAAAAGATCGCCCGCACGCTGGGCAATGCGCTGGTAGCGCCGGTGATTGCCTATGTGCCTGAGGGCGCCCTCGCCCCGCCGACCGGACATATGAGGTTTCCCGGCACGATCACCGTGCCGGAGGAAGCCTTCGACAAAATCCTCGAATACGCTGCGCGCAGCTTCAAGCTCGCCGGGTTCCATGACATCGTCTTTCTCGGCGATCACGGCTCTTATCAAAAGGACGAGAAGACGGTCGCGGAGCGGCTGAACAAGGAATGGGCGGGCCAACCGGTCCGCGTCCACGGCGTCGAGGAATATTACCGGGCCAGCGAGAGCGAATTCGGCCGCCTGCTGACGAGCAAGGGGTTCCGCGAAGAGGAAGTGGGGACCCACGCCGGTCTCGCCGATACCTCGCTGACGCTCGCCGTCGACCCTCACCTGGTGCGGACCGATCGCCTGCAGCCCGGCGACGGCGCCCGTGGCGACCCTCGCCGGTCGAGCGCCGAACTGGGTCAGCTGGGCGTTGACCTGATCGTGACGCGGACCGTTGACGCGATTAGAAAGGCCACCAGCCATCCTTAAACTCCACTATCGGGAGATTTTCGTGCGTCGGCACCTTTTTCGTTGGTTCCGCATCGCCCTGTGGCTAGGTCCCGTGGCCGCGCTTTGCGGCTGGACCGGCAGCTCGGCTTTGCCGTCGCGCTCGGATGAAGCGCGGGGCGGGTCCTTGTGCACGGCGGGGTCTGCCGCAACGCGCGCGGCTTGGCCCGCGTCGGTGCTCTTGCGCAAAGTTCGCGTCAATCCCGGTGAGCCGGTACAAACCGTGCCCGGAATGCCGCCGGTGCTCGATGCGGGCAATCTCTACAGCGGCACTGCGCCCGACCGCTTGAGCCCGGCGGTCGGTGGGGCGCTGTCCCGCGTCTATGTGCCGAACCGGCGCTCGAACAGCGTGTATGTGATCGACCCGTCGACGCTTGCCATCGTCGATCGTTTTCCGGTCGGCGCCAGTCCGCAGCATGTCGTCCCTTCCTGGGATCTGAAGACCTTGTGGGTCGCCAATAACGGCAGCCGCCGCAGCAGCGGCAGTTTGACCCCGATCGATCCCACCACCGGCAAGCCCGGCAATGCCATTCCGGTGGACGACCCTTACAACCTCTATTTCACGCCGGACGGGGGTGCCGCGATCGTCGTTGCCGAACGGCATAAGCGCCTCGACTTTCGGGATCCGCATACGATGGCGCTTGAGCAATCGATCGAGGCGCCGAACTGCTCCGGCATCAATCACGCCGACTTCTCGATCGACGGGCGGTACGCGATCTTTACTTGCGAGTTCCGCGGCGGCGGCCTGGTGAAGATCGACCTCGTCAACCGCAAGGTCCTGGGTTATCTGCGCTTTCCCAGGCGCGGGATGCCCCAGGACATCCGCATTTCTCCTGACGGCACGCGCTTTTTTGTGGCCGATATGCACGCCGACGGCGTCTACGTCGTCGACGGGGACAGCTTCATCCAGACCGACTTCATCCCGACCGGGATCGGCACTCACGGGCTCTACCCCAGCCGCGACGGCAAGGAACTCTACGTCGCCAACCGCGGCTCGCACTCGACGCGCGGCGCGCCGCACGGCAAGGGCAGCATCGTGGTGATCGACTTTGCGACCGGCAAGGTCGAGCACACCTGGCCGATCCCGGGCGGCGGCAGCCCCGACATGGGCAATGTCAGCGTCGATGGAAAGCAGCTCTGGCTGTCCGGGCGGTTCGACAATGTCGTCTACGACATTGATACGACAAGCGGCGCGATAAAGAGCATCCCGGTTGGCCTCGAGCCACACGGACTGACGGTATGGCCGCAGCCCGGCCGCTACTCCCTCGGCCACACCGGCAACATGCGCTAACTTTCGTTTGTCATTGCATAGGCGCGCAGCGACGAAGCAATCTCGCGGCAGCAATACCGCTGGGCGAGATTGCTTCGCTCCACTCGCAATGACTGCGTGCTGCTATAGGCGAACATTGCGCAGGCGCAGCGCGTTGCCGATGACGAGCACCGAGCTTGCGCTCATTGCGGCGCTCGCGATCATCGGGTTGAGCAACAGGCCGAGGGCCGGGTAGAGCGCGCCGGCGGCGATCGGGATCGCCAAGCCGTTAAACACGAAGGCGAAGAATAGGTTCTCGCGGATGTTGCGCATGACCGCGCGGGACAGCCGGCGGGCCCGCACGATGCCCTGCAAATCGCCTTTGACCAATGTCATCGCGGCGCTCTGCATCGCGACGTCGGTCCCGGTGCCCATCGCTACGCCGATTTGCGCCTGCGCCAAGGCCGGCGCGTCGTTGATCCCGTCTCCGGCCATCGCGACGACCCGGCCCTTCTTCTGGAGGTCTCTGACCGCCGCGGCCTTCTGATCCGGCAGAACTTCGGCGGCGATGTCGTCGATGCCGAGGTTGCGGCCCACGGCCTCTGCCGTGGTCCGGCTGTCGCCGGTCAGCATGACCGTGCGTATCCCATCGCGGCGCAGCGCCGCCAGCGCGCCGATCGCACTCCCCTTGATCGGATCGGCGACCGCGATGAGCCCCGCTGCGATGCCGTCGATCGCGATCAGCATTACGCTCTGACCGTCCTTCCGAAGTTCCTCTGCCTCCGCGGCCAAGCCCGCCGGCTTAATGCCGAGGGACGCGAAAAGAGCCAGATTGCCGACGGCGACCCGCCTTCCGTCGACGACCCCGAGTACGCCTTTCCCGGTCTCGGAGGTGAAATCCCCGACTGCACCGAAGGTGAGGCAACGTTCTTCGGCGCCGCGCACAATGGCGGCCGCCAGCGGGTGCTCGCTGCCCCGTTCGAGGCTGGCAGCAAGGCGCAGCAATTCGTCCTCGCCGAAGGGGCCGATCGCGGCAACGCCGACGAGGCGCGGCCTACCCTCGGTCAGGGTCCCGGTCTTGTCGACGACTAGGGTATCGACCTTCTCCATCAGCTCGAGCGCCTCGGCGTTCTTGACGAGCACGCCGGCGCGCGCGCCGCGCCCGGTGCCGACCATGATCGACATCGGGGTCGCCAGCCCGAGCGCGCACGGGCAAGCGATGATCAGCACCGCAACCGCGTTGACCAGCGCGAAGGTCATCGCGGGAGCGGGGCCGAAGAGCGACCACGCGGCGAAGGTCAGCAGCGCGGCGATGATGACGGCCGGCACAAACCAGCCGGAAACGGCATCGGCGAGGGCCTGGACCGGTGCGCGCGAGCGCTGCGCCTCGGCGACCATCTGGACGATCTGGGCAAGCAACGTGTCGCGGCCGACCCGCTCGGCCCGCATGACGAACGTGCCGCTGGCGTTGACGGTGGCGCCCGTTACCTTGTCGCCCGGGGCCTTCTCCGCCGGCACAGGTTCGCCGGTGATCATCGACTCGTCGACGGCGCTCTTTCCTTCGAGCACGACGCCGTCGACCGGCACTTTCTCGCCGGGACGAACCCGCAGGCGATTTCCCGGCTCGACCTCTTCGAGCGGGATGTCGGTTTCGGCGCCGTCGTCGTGCACCAAGCGGGCGCGCGTAGGCGCGAGATCAAGCAGCGCGCGGATGGCCGTACCGGTTTGTATTCGGGCGCGCAGTTCGAGGACCTGGCCGAGCAGCACCAGGGTCACGATAACCGCCGCGGGCTCGAAATAGACCGGGACCTCGCCCTCCGGGGTGCGGAAGGAAGGCGGAAAAATTCCGGGCATCACCGCCGCCACGACACTGTAGGCATAAGCGACCCCGGTGCCGAGTGCGATCAGGGTAAACATGTTGAGACGCCGGCTGACGATCGACCTCCAGCCGCGCTCGAAGAAGGGCCAGCCGCCCCACAGCACCGCCGGCGAGGCGAGCACAAACTGCACCCATACCGCGGCGCGCGACGCGACTACCCCCGGACTGCCGAAATCCCGGGCCATCGCCAGGCCAACGAGCGGGATCGCCAACCCTGCGCATACCCAGAACCGCCGCGTCATTTCGCGCAGCTCCGGATTGGTGGCATCGCCACCGGCCGGCGTCATCGGTTCGAGCGCCATGCCGCAAATCGGGCAGCTGCCGGGACCAGCGCGCTGAACCTGCGGGTGCATCGGGCAGGTCCACAGGCTCGCCACCATGGGCGGGTGAGGTGCCGCCGGACTGAGATACCGCCCCGGATCGCTCTCGAACCGCTCGCGGCACCGGCTGCTGCAAAAGTAATAAGAGTGGCCGTTATGCTGGCTGCGGTGCTTGGCGGTGACGGGGTCGACCACCATGCGGCAAACCGGATCGCGGACCCGGACCTCGCCGGCGGCGGGCCCGCTATCGTGATGCTGGCTGTCCGGGCGGGAAAGGTGCTCGGGCTTGGTCACAAGCTGACCCATGTGCGGCACTGCCCTTTCGGTATCGCTACATCTGCTCTTTGAGCCCGGTCCGGATAAGCCACCAGTTCACTGGGTACGCTGTCAGGAAGCCGAAGATCATGCCAATCTGCATCATGAACCAGAACTCGACGGTGTCGGTCTCCAGCTTCACGCCGAGCGAATTCTGAAAAAAGACAAAATATGCAAGCGCCATAAAGCCATACATGCCGATCTGCCAAGCCGTCACAGACAGAGTATCGGCCTTTACGGCAGCAAGGATCCCTTGGCCGAAGGATAGTCCCCGCATCGGGGCTATCGTGAAATACTGGAAGAAGATGCCTAACCCATAGGCGAAAAGATAGTCCACGATCCATACGGCAAATATCTTTTCCCCGAAGATCGTCTGCCAGCCGAAAGCGATGGCGATGCCGGGTAGCGCGAACACTAGCCATTCCGCGCAGATGTCGCCGAGCGTGCAGCCACTGCCGCAATGCAAAGTGCCATTGGCGACCATTATCGGAAACGGCGTCAGCTTTTTGTTTGGCGGATCCTCGCCGCGCTGCATCGCCGCATGAGCCTTCTCGCGTGTCGCAAGCCGGCCGTAGGAAAAGTACTGCAGTAAAACCCAAGCTGTCCCGAACAGCGCCGTTACCGGCCAAACCAGATTCATATCCACATGTGCTGCGGGCAACGCAGCTCATCAAACGAGATGATCACGGCACAGACGGCGCCGAACAGCAAACAGGCGATCGAAAGACCATGTAGCCAACCGGGTATCATCCAAATCTCACCATCTCGGAACGATCACAGCGGTGCTCGATGCCGGTTTGCGGCTTTAGCGTGAACGCGCAGAACCATGGTCTTTCCGAACCCCTTTCGTTGCGAATGATGGCGACCCTAAAATCGCCTTTTTCGCATCGCATACTACTTGCCGCAGCTGGTTTTAACGGGGCCGCGGGGATGATGTGCTCTAGCCAAAGACCTTGCGGCGAGCGCGTCGGCTTGTCAGGCGGGCCGTTTCAACCGATCCGCGAGATCTCGGCAGATTTGCTGCAGGTGCAGCGACGAGCCAGTGAGGACTCAATCGTTGATTGTGATAGCGCAATCCCAGCGCCAGCCGCGCCTGCCCAGCTAAACATTATACCATTGCCTGCCGTCTTTCCCCCTCTGCGCGGAGCGAGTAGGGTGTGCAGTCGGCTTCGGTTTTCGGAGTTGCCGATACAGCAGAGCAACCCCGGAAGGGAGTGAACATGCCGAATAACACTCACGAATTCACGACCGAAGATGTCGAATATGTCCGCCATGGCGACACGCGGCTGATAGCGCGGCTTTATAAGCCGAAGGGCGATGGTCCATTTCCGGCGGTCATCGACCTCCATGGCGGCGCCTGGACCAGCGGGGACCTTACCGGCACCCAGGGTCTCGATGAAACCTTGGCGAGAAACGGGTTTGTCGTCGCCTCGTTAAATTTCCGTCATGCGGGGGACGGCTATCCGACCTCGCTGATCGACATCAATTATGCGATCCGCTGGGTGAAGGCGCGTGCCCGCGAGCTCAAGGTCAATCCCGACCGGATCGGCATCGCGGGTCAGTCGAGCGGCGGCCATCTCGCAATGCTCGCGGCGATGCGGCCGACCGATTCTCGATACGCCTCGGTGCCCCTGCCGGCGGGGTCGCCGCAGGTCGACGCGACGGTGCGCGCCGTCGCGATGTCATGGCCGGTCATCAACCCGCTGTCGCGCTACCGCAATGCCCAGAAGTTGGCAAAGGGACCGAACCCGCCGGCCTTCTCGATCGGCATGAAGGAAAAGCACGATACCTACTGGAGGACCGAAGACGCGATGAAGGAGGGCAACCCGATGCTGCTTCTCGAACGCGCCGAGAAGGTGCCGCTGCCGCCGGCGCTGTGGGTGCAGGGCCGCCCCGACATCGTGCACGATTATCACGACGACGATTCGAGCTTCCCGGGCAACGAGCCCGAGCGGTTCGTCTCGAACTACCGCAAGGCGGGCGGCGACATCGAGATCGTCTATGTCGACAACGAGAAGCGCTCGACCAGCGCCTCCTTCGACCCGGTCGCCGCCTTCTTCCGCAAGCAGCTGGGATAGTTCGCTTTACGCAAGCCCCTCCCTCTCCCCTACTGCGGGGAGAGGGGTCTCTCCCGGGAACTGATCGCCCGCCGTTGCGATGCGCATTGCGCGATGAAGCAATCTGGTGCCGTGGAGTCTCGGTGGGCGCGAGATTGCTTCGCTGCGCTCGCAATGACAGCGCCGATCTGATCGGAATTTGCTCTGGATTTAGACCCAAACGAGGAAGAGCCCGATATCGCCAGGCATTCCGCCGGAAAAATCGAGCACGCGCGCCGAAATCCCGAAGCCATGAGGCTTCAGACGCGCTCCCCTCGCAGATACATCTCCGCGGCCTCGCCGCGCAGCGTATCCGGCCAGTCCGCCCACGGCGCGTTGACCGCCCGGCCGCCCTCGCTGCACAGCTGGCTCGGGAAGCGCAGCACCATCCATTCCTTTTGGCCGTGCTCGGCCGCCTGCCGGGCCTGATGCACGAGGGTGCGCCAGTTGTCGTCAGGTCGGCTGTGGCGTTCTTTTTTGCCGCCTGCAGACAGGATGGGGTTGGCGAGAGCTAGAGGAAGACGCTGAGGTTCTTGTCGAGAAGCACGTTGGCGTCGAGCACGATCGCGCGCCGGGCCACCTTCCACGCGCCGTTTACGTAGCGCAGCAAATCCTCGCGGCAGCCGGAGAGGAGCTGGTGGTCGGTCTCCAAGTGCGAACGGTAGACCAGAAACGCGGTCCTGGCCTCGACCTCGCCGTTCTCCAGCGGCGCCGCATCGAGATTGCCGATCAGGTGGCGGGTGCGCGACGGAGGATCCTCGGCCCATGCCATCCCGGTGTCGAGCCGGGCCACCCGCATTTCGAGATAGCGCTTGTCCTCCTCCAGGATCGCCAGATCGCCGAGCGGTGTCAGCTCGCGGTGCGCCTCCCGGCGCGGGACGTTCTTGCGGCGCGGCATGAAATAGAGGACATCATCGGCGAAGAGATCGAGCCACTCCTTCAGCTTGCGCTCGTCGAGCAGCCAAGCCTCGCGGATGTAGAATTGCATCAGCTCGAGCCACAGCGCCTGCTGCGGCTTCAACGCCAACGTCGGCGCCACTTCCTCTTGCTCGCGTTTAGTCTTCACCGGATCACAAAAGCCCCCCATCAAGGGGGAGGGCTCCAAGCAGAGCCGCACATTGTCGCGGTGCCGTCGAAGCGGGCCCTGATCGGGTCGAGCGAAATGTCGGCCCAGCTCGCCGCGTTCATGAACGCTTCCCAGCGCTTATAGAAAAGGCGCTGGTTGTTCTCCGAGATGTAGCGCTCGGAGACGAGGCCCGGATAATCCGGATGCGGCCCCGCGTGCCCCACTCCCATCGACAGATCCTGCGAGTGCCGGCGACCGAAGCGGCTCGTGCTCGCGGCGGTCACCTGACGCCAGTTGTCGACGTCGTCCTGCTCGAACATGCCGGCGGCGCCGTTGTTGGCCTGGCTGCCGATACGGATCAGGCGCTTCAGATCCTCGGGCATATCCCGGTCCACCAGCACGAAGTGCCAGAACTCGGTCTTGAGCGGACCGCGCGGCAGGGCTAGGCGGAGCCCGAGAATGCCGTTTGGGAAGATCGAGTGGTTGGCGAGCTGGACCCGGCGCGCACGGAATGTGCCGAGCCGCCGCTCGACCTCGGCCATCGTCGCCTCGTGGTACTCCTGGAAGAGGCGCATCGTCTCGCTCGACAGGCCGTGCACGTAGCGGGGGGCGTTGTCGTCAGCGTCGCGGAAGGTGATCGAGTGCCCGTTGACAAAGGCGTGCTGGTTGGGGCTGGCGAACTGGTCCTCGTGCGACAGCCGCGGGCGGCCGAGCCAGCGGGTCTGGACCCGGGCGCTGGCGAGATGGCTGGTCGGGACGTGGTAATTGTCCGAGCAGTTGTCGACCAGCGTCTTCCAGTTGACGGGCTCGAGCCATTTCATCGGGCCCAGCGCCTGCATGCCGCCGTCGCGCCGATTGAACACGGTGTCGAGATACCAGCGCGCGTCGCCGAGATAGGCCTCGAGGCTCGGGGCGTCCGCGTCCCAGGTGGCGAAGACGATCCCCGCATAGGTCTCGACGCGGGCCTCGATGAGGCCGAGGGACGGCCTGTCGAGCGCGTTGTAATAGGCCTCCGACTTGCCGGGGACGTGTTCGAGGGCGCCGTCGTTGCGGTAGGTCCAGCCATGATAGGTGCACATGAACCGCTTGGCGTTGCCGTCGTCAACGCGGCACACGCGGTTGCCGCGGTGGCGGCACATGTTGAGGAGCGCGTGGAGCCGGCCCTCTCCGTCGCGGGTCAGGATCACCGGGTCTTCGCCCATATAGGTGTGGAAGAAGTCGTCGAGACAGGGCACCAGGCTGTCGTGCCCGACCATCAGCCAGGCACGCCCGAAGATCTTCTCCATCTCGTCGTCATAGACCGCCTGATCGCTGAAGATGCGACGGTCGAGCTTGCCGGTGGCGGGGTCGATGACGGCGTAATTCCGAGCGGCGCCCATACCCGGATCCTCCCTCTCCCGATCATCATAACAGGAGCCGCGGATGAAGAGCCACGCTGCGATTTTTTCCCTGGCGACAGGGAAACCGCGGGAAAATTGTCTCGATTCCGCGGGATAAGTCAATGAAAATCAAGAGCTTGCGAGCTGTCTCCCCTAGCATGGCAGGGAAATTTCTTTCCCTGCCGCGGGTCTTGGCAGCGAATTAGCAGCGAATAGCGAAGTAGGGGCGACATCACCGACGGCGAGGTATGTTTCTGATGCGTTCTTATATGGGCGCGGGGCCGGTCGACGCAACTTCAAAGCTTCAGAGCAGGCGACGTCTAACGGTCAAGTGGATGCCCTGCAGTCGGTTTGACGTCCGCTATCGACCCCAGAGCCGAAGGCGCTAGTGTGCCGGCGCCACCGGAATCTCAGCGCCCGAGGGGCCCTTAGGACGGGCACGGCCCAATCCAGGATGCTCGGGCAGTTTCGTAAGCGGCCGCTCGACCATGTCCTCCGATGGATCGAATGAGCAGCCGACCCGAGTGCCTCGTTCGGTCGGAGACGCGTTGTCGGCAGTGGAAACAGCGACGGCCGTTTCTGCCGATATGCCGGGGCGTGCGAGAGCGGCGTTGGCATCGCGCGTATTGAAGCGGATGCGCACGGTGAAGCGGCGCACGATCTTTGTGAAGTTGCCGGTGGCGTTGTCGGGTGGGATCAGCGCAAATTCAGACCCCGCCGCCGGCAGGATCGCTTCGACATAGCCGCAGAGCGGCCTGCCGGGATCTGTATCGACGTCGATGCGGACCGGATCGCCGACCTTCATGCCGCCGACCTGGGTCTCGCGGTAATTGGCCTCCACCCAGAGATCGTTAATCGGGACGATCGAGAGCATGTGCGTGCCGGCCGCGACATATTCGCCGACCCGAGTTTTGCGCTTGGCGACGATGCCGTCGATCGGTGCCCAGACCGCGATATCTGCGAGCGCAAACTTGGCAGAGAGCAAAGCCGCTTCGACGGAGCCGACCTTCGCCTTCGCTACGCCTACATTCGCGTCGATCACCACGAGCTGCTGGTTCTCGTAAGCGAGGTTGGCGGTCGCTTGATCGACCTCCGAATGGGCCTTCACCTCTGCTGCCTGGGCGTCGTCGAGCGCGGCCTGGGTTCCGAATTCTGTCTCGCGGTGATGATAGCAAGAAAGGCGGACGGAGAGCCAGAACCGGCCTGATCAAGCAACATCTGGTACCCCGCCTCCACGGATCTTATCTGAAAACGATGGACGGTCAGGAAATCCTCGCCAGGCTGCGGGAGAACGAAGCGGCTTTGCGCGCGCGCGGCGTCAGTCACGCGGCCTTGTTCGGTTCGCGTGCCCGTGGCGACGCCCGCCCTGACAGTGACATCGACATCATGCTGGAATTTGATCCGGCGGCGCGTGTCACGGTTTTCAACTACGCCGGCTTAAAGGACTACATCGCTGGTTTGTTCGACGGCCCGGTCGATGTTGTCAACCGCGAGGGGTTGAAGCCCTACGTTCGCCCGGCCGTAATATCCGACGCGACTTATGCGTTCTGATACGGCAATTGCTGTGATGCGCGACATTGCGCATCACATCGATCTTGCTTTGAGCTTTACGGCAGGTTTCGATTACGAAGCGTTCGTGGCCGACCCGCGCACGGTCTACGCCGTGACGCGCTGTCTCGAGATCATCTCCGAAGCGTCCCGGCGTTTGCCCGACGATTTGAAGGCGCGGCATCCGTCAATCGCGTGGCGGGAAATGGCCGGAGCAGGCAACATCTATCGCCACGACTATGAGGACGTGGCCGCGCAGCATGTGTGGGACGCGGTGCAAATCGACTTGCCGCCGCTGCGCGCGGCAATCACTCAGGAACTCGCCGCGCTCGAATCCCCGTCAGGTAATAAATGACTGTTAACCGCCTCAAAAATCCGGGCTCGGAGATTCGCTAGTTGGAGTGGCTGTTGCCCAGTATCGAAGAACTCCGCCAGTGTTCTGGAGTTAGTTGCTGATACCGTTGCGAGGACCTCGGGATTCTGTATACGTCTCGACAGCCATCGCTGGCGCCATAGGGATGCAATGACACTCGCTGGGTATCCCTCGTTCTCCGTGACAGGAGAGAACCCGAGTAGTTCTTCACGGGCATGAGGATGCAATTCTAGACCAAAGAAAATACGTGGCGTTGCGTGATGTAGAACCGAACCCGAGTTTATACCCAGCGCTTCGACCGCTTCTCGAATTTGCCGCAACCTTGGACTTGATCCTTCGCCGAAGCGATTGTTGACCCGCCTGGCCCGGTATATGCGCTCACTCACCTCCCGCAATACACGGACCGTTGTTTCCCCAAGATGTACGGTACCATAACCTGCTGTCCGCGCTATTTCCTGCCATCCGAGATCATGCTCCAGTTCGGGAAAATCGGCGGCTCGGAACCGCAGCCGGTTGTATTGGCTACTCCCGTTTCCGTACAGACTGGTGGTTGTCAAAATCTTGAGTTCGGCGGGTCGAAACACTGGTCGACCCGCCATCTGAGAACCGATTAAGCTGACCTGATTCCCGTATCGCTGCCGATATGCACTCCGAACCTCGCGTGATGCCATAAGCAACGCGACCAGTTTGCCGCCCAGCAGCGTGTTGTAGGGGGCCACCGCGCCGCAAATGCTTACATCCGCTACCTGACTGGAAAGCCCCGCCTTTCGCATCTCAGCCAATGCGACATTCAATGTTCGAAGGCCGTTCGGATGACGAAGTAAAGCATTGAGGAGATGTCGTCCGCTCCGACCCCACGCAAGAGATTGGAAAGTTCGCTTGGCATCGAGCAGACGCGCTAGCGTTTCCGCGCGTTTACGCACAAATAGGGAGTCTTCAGAAGCTCTTCGCCAATCCATGTCTGTATGCGCATACTTGGCGTCATCTCGCTGCGATCGCACCACCTCATTGGCTTCCTCCGCCTGGAAATAGATGGCCTCCAGTTCCCGCTGCCGCGCGAAAGCAGCGCCGGAGTGACGCTGTTCTAACCGGAGTACAGTTCGTTCTGCCGGAAAGGCAATCTCATCGGGAGTTACTAAATCATCGGAGCGGATCTCGCTGATATTTTTCTCCAGGCGCGCAACTAATATACGCAGTGCAATCTCAGGATCCCAATCGCCGTTGATCAATTTCGCAACGAACGGGTCGCGGTTCCATCCAATCCAGTCGTCTCTTACCCGCATCCGGACTACAGGACTCGCCAACATGGCGATGCCGATAACTGGCGCTTTTGGACGAGCTCCGTTACGGATCAGCATAGGAAGCTGACGGCCGGGGATAGAACGGTACTCAAGCGACCAAGTATGACGGAAGTATCGCCAGATATCGATTAGCCTCAGACCGCTGACAGCACACCGCGCATCCTCATCGCACACTTCGATTACGGGATCTATCACGGCTTTTAGCTGGGCTGCCGCCACGTCTGTTGGAACCATACTTATCGGCTGGAGTGCTTCGGCGAGCTCTTGCCCTTGCTCGATAACATCAGCGATCGAAGAGCGACCCACAACCCGACGTACTATCCGATGCATCCGCGCGATGAATTTTTGAACGCCTGGATCAGCGAGTTGCCGATCGCGACCGACTTGCAATGCGCGACGTAGCCGCGCTTTTGCTTGATCCGCCGTTTCACCTATAAGCCGAAGGCCGGGGGGCTGGAGTTGGATACTCATCTCGCCGGCTGTAACGTCCCAGCCTTGGTCTATCAGATCTGCCAAGACCAGAGCGACGGCACGCAATTCTAAACTCCAAATCTCATCCTGCCAGAGGTGTTGAAGCTGTCGCAAAGCTGCCGCCAGTGCCTCACGGCCCAGCGGGCGTTTGATTTCTACGAACGCGCCCAGTTTCGATAACACGTGACGCGGAAGATTCGGCGTTATCGTCCGCAAATCAGGCGTAGGGTGGCCTTTTGGGGTATCATTCGCAACCTTAGTCATTCTATCGCCCCAGGACCCAGTACAGAATGTGAAAAAGCCGGGCTCCATAGCCCGGCTCTCCACCTTAACATAGTCGATTTGAGTTATTGCATGCCTACTCGGCGGCTTCCTGCTCCTCTTGAGGGGAGATCACGCTTTGAGCTAATTGCGCGAGGGCAAAATCTAGTTTCTTGGACCATTCCGGAATTTCGTAAGCGTAGAAGGCCTGCAACTCATCTCGGCCTTCCAGCTTGCGGTCACCAATCGAGAACAAGAGAACCTCCAACGCGGCCCGCACCTCCGGTGAACTCTTTGGACCGGAATACACCTCCTGGAAGAAGCGACACGACGTATTTAGCCAAAGCACCTTGGTCCCACCAATCTGCTCAACCTCAAAGAAAACACCACCGGGTATCGGCCGCTGGGCGACCTTATAGAGCTTGCCACCAAGTTCAGCTTCAATCTCACGCTGCGCCTCTTCGCGGGAGATCCCGCCTTCGCGCGCGCGCTTTTCTGCCTCCTGCTCAAGGCGCCTGCGGCCCTGCGCAGCTCTTTTTTCGGCAACCGGAAGCGAAACGCGGGGCATCACCTTATCTGCTTCTTCCATCGCCTGCTCGGAAGCCCGCCTTTCGGTCTCACCCGCGTCCTGGGCGGCGCCGATTTTTGCCTTCTCCTCTCGGAATTTCTTACGGAGGTGGTCCAGCGCCTTCGGAAGACCATTCTCCTTGAGGATTTCCCACAACCGATCAGAGACGTCGACACGTTGCTTAGAGGTAGATACATTGAAGTGTTCGTCCAAGCTCGCATCGAAATCAATTTCGATTTTGATATAGCGGTCGTTATTCATGAAAGTTGTTAACGGTGAGTGCCGCACGACGTCAATTATCCGACCCATTCGAGCGATGATGAAGCCGTTGTGCTCTTTTAAGATCGCGAACCGATCGTTCGCGTTCTTGCCAGTAGCATCCTTCGTTTTGTCGATAGAACCGAACCGGGGGGACATGTACGAGAAGCGCACATTAATGTGCCCAATACCGGCACGAGTTTCGCGATCTTTGACGTCGATTTCCAACATGTCGAGCGCCATCGCACGCTCAGCGTCGAGGTCGTACCAGCGGTAGCCAGGCGTCAGGAACAGCGGGTCAATTGGCTCTACCCGCTTTCCGTTCACCGAAAGATCGAACCGGGAACGGTGTTTGTGGTACACAACTCCGAAATGCTCTAGGAGATTGTTCTGCAGGGTATTGAGAGTCTTCCAAGTCAATTTGTCGAGCTTACTAAGGACAACGACAGTTCCCCTGAGGAGTTTTTCTTCAGGCAAGTGGTGCTGCATATACTCTTGCACGAAGCGCGGCAACACAGCCGGCTTCGCCTCTGGCATGACGATCTCTCCCTTATCATTATTATACTTGCCGGCCTCTATATCGTCGAGATCCATGGCACACATGTACATGGCCCCGCCCTCGACCAAGGAATATACCTCGAAACGGCGACCCTGACTTACACAGGAACTCGGCAACCCGTAACCGAAACGGCCCATCCCGACTCGGCTGTTCTCGCGGTCGGTGCCACCCCAAAGCATGGCAACGCGGATCATTTCGGGGATCATCCCTGAGCCGTTGTCCACAACCGCGATGTGGCTGACGCTTCCCTTCCGCCCGCCTCGGTCATCGTGCAACACGACGTGAATGTTTGAAGCGCCATTTTCTTCGGCATTATCGATGAGTTCATCCAGTGCAGTACCCGTATGCTTGTATCCAATCTCCCGAATACCGCGGACGAACGCCGTCCCGACAGTAAGAGGATAATGGAAGTTGCTCTTCTCGAGCATAGACACATAAGCTCGTTGGCGCTCGATGATAGAAGTGGATTTGCCGTTTGACACACTTGTCTCCAAAGTTTCCAGCGGCGATTTTCACCACCAGGAGGTTAGAAGATCCTTACTTTAGGCAGCTGGATCCCCAGAAGCTGCGGCAGCGCTCAATTCAAGAGCGCCGATCCTTGATGTTCGGCAAGCGCACCCCGAGCCTGTTTGTAGAGGCGCGACGTCGCCTTGCCGATCGCCATTTTGCTGACGTTGAACTTTGCAGCTATTTGCGTCTGAGATTCGCCGTATGAGATTCGCCGTACCAGAAACGACGGCGCAAAATCTCCTGATCACGAGGGGCAAGGGACACGAGGAAATCGTTCACCGCCCTTATCGCCTCCTCCCGCTCAAGCTGTTCGTCGGCAAGTGGCTCTGGATCGCGCAAATTCAAAACCAATTCACCGCGTTTATTGCGATTACCGGCGCATAGGTCGTCGAGGGAGAGGATTGGGGCGAAGACCCCGGGGAAGATATAAGAATCTGCGCGACTGCGCATCGTGGCCCTCCGTGGTTGACACACGTGGAGGTCCACGGAAACTGCCTTGGAAACGATCCGCCCAGTTTTCAGGCAGCGATTTTCGCCACCAGCGCGAACCTCTCACTAACCGAACGTAGCATGCATGCTGGCGGATGTAAACCGCCCGGAGCGAAAAATTTATCGACGGTTACAAAGCATGCAATGCTACATCTACTGCCTGTACTCCACCGAAGATGGCGAACCCCGTTGTGTCGGCCGGGCGAGCGATAAGGTAAGTTATCGCTTTAAACAGCACATAACGGCCGCACTCGAAAAACAGTCCGGGGCCCTATACGACTGGATGCGCGAGGTCTGGCGCCGAGGATTCGATGTGGGCGTGCACACGTTGCAGCAAGGGATTTCGCCCCGTGATCTGGACTTTTTCGAGAAATATTGGCTCGAACAGTTCTCGAATTTAGTAAACGTGGCTGGCACCAAGGAGCCGAGGGCCAACTCACCAGTAGGCGAAGAGGTCAAATCGGCCTTGAGAGCGCAGCTTCAGATCACGCGAGACGGTTAAGTTTCCGACGACGGCGTATCTCCGAGCGGTGCCCATACTCGGATCCGCAGAAGGATTAGGCGGCGGCGCTTTCGCGCTGTGCGGTCCTTGCGGCGCGGGCGAGCATCGCGGCGGCATTGTGGTGCAGGATCTGCTGGCGCGCGTCCTCGCCGATCTGCGCGTCCGCAAGCGCCTTCCGGGTCCAGTCGCAGCCGAACTCGGTGCCGTCGGTGCCGCACACAATGCGCTCGGCGCCGTACAGGCTCACGGCCGCCTCGATCGCGCGTGGGCCGAACGAGTTGCAATCCACGTACACCTTCGCCTTGCGGAAGCGCGACGACGGCAATTCCTCGTCCGGCGTGTCGAGCAGGCAGCGGTGGTCCATGCGCTCGACCTCATAGGGAATATTGCCGCCCAGATTGTGGACGTGGATCATCGCGTCGGAGTAGTCCGCGAGGAAGTCGGTGAGCGACAATGTCACCATCACCGAGGAGAGGCTCGCCTGCATGTCGAGCGTGCCGTTACGGCGGCGCGCGTTGTCCGTGTCGGCCGCAACCTTGGGGTAGGTGTCGCCCGGCCGCGGGCCGTTATGGATGAAGAGCACCGCGCGGTGGCGGTTCGCGACTTCGAGCAGCGGCCGCATCGCTTCGGCGTCCTTGCGCGTCAGGAAGTAGTTGCCCGGTATCTGCGCGCCGATCATGCCCGGCAGCCCGAGAGCCCGCTCTAGCTCGGCCGCGGCGGCGGAAACATCCGTCAAGGGCAGCGCGGCGTACGCGGCGAAGCGGCCGGGGTGCTTCTGGCAAATCGCGGAAAGACCGTTGTTGACGCGCCCGCACAATGGCCCGGCCACTTCCGGCGGCTGAGCCTCGATCCAGCAGAACGAGCCGAGGAGCGACAGCACGCTCGTCTCGACCCCCTGGCGGTCCATCCGAGCGAGGTGGAAATCGACATCATCGAAGGCTTCGGCGAGCGGCGCTTCGCTTAGCGGTGAGGACTTCATCACCTCGACGCCGTCCGGATTGCGCAGAATGCGCGGTTCCCTGGTACGCGCACGCAGAGCGTCGGCGATTTCGGCGGGCCTCCAATGGGCATGCATGTCGATCATCATCATGGCTTTCCTACTTTGGCTGTGCGGCAGCTTAACCCCACGGTGGCTCGCCGCAAAGCACCACAACTCATTGCCGCAGCATCATCAGCGCCGCCGGGTTCCGATCGGGCGGACTCGACCAGTCTGCGGCTGAGCGAAGCCAGTGCCGAGTGAGCCCATCACGGCAGCGCAGGAGATGCCGATGAAGCCGGTGCGACTTACGTCTTCGACCGGGTTATTACGATTAGGCTGGTGGGCGAAGTTGGATGCGGCCGGCTGCCGCATCATCGCCCGCTTCAGGTCCAGCACACCGCTCGCGGTTACCAGTGAGCGTGCAGTCCCGGAAGACGGCACCGTGTTGTCCGATTCGGTAGGCACCCTGCCGGCCCGGCAGGCCAAGAACCGGCGCAACCCGTTCAGCAAGCCGTCCGCGAAGTTCGGCTCAAGATCACCAGCGGCAGCCGTACGCCTCTAGTCTATCTGGCTCGCGCTCGTCACGTTCCGGCGGCGGGCTTTCCTTTGCTGGCGAGTTCGGCTTCCTCTGCGGCCTCGCGCTTGGCGCGCGCCTTCTCCACCATCCGGCATGAGATTATCGAGGCCTCAAAGAGGATGATCAGCGGTATCGCGAGGCTCGTCTGGCTGATGATATCCGGCGGCGTCAATACCGCGGCAACAACGAACATGATGACAATGGCATAGCGTCGTTTGGATGCGAGCCCGGCCGAAGTAACCAGCCCCACTCGCGCCATCAAGGTAAGCAGCACCGGCAGCTGAAAGGCGACGCCAAAGGCGAAGAGCAAGGTCATCACCAACGACAGGTATTCGTTGACCTTCGCTTCGAGGACGATCGGAAGGCCGCCGTCGGCGCTGGCCGGCGTCTCGAAGCTGACAAAGAAGCGCCAGGCAACCGGGATTACGACAAAGTAGGCAAGCGCCGCGCCCATCGCGAACAAGACCGGAGTGGCGAAGAGATAGGGGTAGAAGGCGCGGCGTTCGTTCTTGTAGAGGCCGGGCGCGACGAACTTCCAGATCTGGCTGGCGACGATCGGGAAAGCGAGGCAGAGTCCCGCCCAGAACGACACCTTGACGTAAGTGAAAAAGGCCTCGGTCAGGCCGGTGTAGATCAGATGCCGGCCGGTCTGGCCCTCGAAAATGACCGCCAGCGGATGCACCAGAAAACCATAGATGCGCTCCTTGAACTGGTAGCAGATCAGAAACGCGACGAGGACCGCGCCGATCGCCCACATCAGCCGGTTGCGCAGTTCGATCAAATGATCGAGGAGCGGCATCCTGCCTTCTTCGAGCTCGGCTTCCCTTTCGTCGTCCACAACCGTTCCCTAAAGGGCGCTAGACGTGCACCGATATCGTCATGGAGAGACGCGCACTCAAAGCAACCCTCACTGCTTTAGCGCACGGTGTCCTGACTGGCGTCATGTGGCGGCGCGATGGTCGGCACCGCCGGCTCGGCCGCCTCGCTCTGTGCCGTTTCTGGGGCCGGCTGCGGCTGAGCTTCGGGAGGCGGTGCCGCCGGGAGGTCGGCATCGGAGAATTTCGGCAGCACCGGCGGCTTCAGGCTCTCGACAAGACTGCCGGTCGGATCGATCGTCTCGCGAAACTGCTTGTCAAGATCGATCTCGGTGACCTTCTTCAGCTCCTGCCGCATTTCGTCCAGTTCGGCCTCGCGGATCATCTGCTCGACGCTGCTCTGAAACTCGCGCGACAAGGTGCGCGCCTTTTTGACCCAGAAGCCGGCGACACGGAGAGCCTTCGGCAGATCCTTCGGTCCGATGAACACCAGCGCCACGACCCCGATCAGCAGCAGCTCCGACATGCCGAAGTCAAGAAACATCGCGGCGCGGCCTCGCGGGCTCCTGGTCAGGTATCGGCAAAATGCGCATGTGGCGTGATGATGTCAGATGGCTGTCATATGGGCAACCTCGGCCCGCGCACCACCCCGGCAGGTCACGGCTCGACGCGGGCTTCCTGCTCGGCGTTTTTCTCGCCCGCCTGTTCGGGCAGGGTGAATGGAGTGAGGTCGAGAAGACCGGCGGCGCGCAGCTCGTCGAGACCGGGCAGCTCGTTCAGACTGTCAAGCCCAAAATGGACGAGAAAACCCGGCGTTGTCACCCAGAGGAGCGGCCGACCGGGGCCGGCGCGCCGGCCCTTGGGGCGGACCCAGCCGGCCTCCATCAAGGTATCGATCGTTCCCTTGCCGAGAGCCACCCCGCGGATCCGTTCGATTTCCGCGCGGGTCACCGGCTGGTGATAGGCAATCACGGCCAGTGTCTCGACCGCGGCCCGCGACAGCTTGCGAGCGATCGGCCGCTCGATGCGCAAGCTGGCGGCGAGATCGGGCGCGGTGCGAAACGTCCACCCGCCAGCCAGCCGAACCAGGTTGACGCCGCGTCCGGCATAGCTCTCGGCCAGCTCGCGCAGCAGCCCCGCGATATCGGCCGCTTCGCCGAGGTGCCGCGCCAGAGCGTTCTCGCCAATCGGTTCCGCAACCGCGAACAGCAGCGCCTCGACGAGACGCAGCTGCTGCGCCCGCCCGTTCACGGAGCTGCCCCGAGACCATGTGCAGCGGCCGGGACCAGGCTGCGCAGATAGATCGGCCCGAAGGCACGGTCCTGGCGAAGCTCGACGCGTCCGCTGCGCGCCAACTCGAGGGTGGCGGCGAAAGTCGCGGCGAGCGCCGAGCGGCGAAACACCTCGCCTCGCAGCTCCCTCGGCAAAAAGCTTGCCAGCTCGCGCCAGTTTGGCACGCGGCCGATAAAGCGCGCCAACCGGCTCAATGCATCATCCATCGAATAGAATTCGGCCGGCTCGATAGTCAGCACTGCGGTTTCGGTTCGGCGCCTGCCTTCGCCATAGGCGCGCAGAAGTTCGTAGAGAGCCAGCTCGAAAACCGGCACCGGCATCACAGCGAGCCCTTCGGGCGCGCCGCGCAGGAACACATCCTGCCCCGTCCGCGGAAGCGCCATGAGCCGCCCGCCGGCAATCTGCATCCCCTCGAGCAATCGGAGGCGGTGCTCCAGCTGGGCGGCGAGCTCAGCGCCGCTCGGCTCATCGTCCTGCGGAGGCTGCGGCAGCAACAGGCGCGATTTCAGGTAGGCGAGCCAAGCCGCCATGACGAGATAGTCGGCGGCAATCTCGAGGCTGAGCGAGCGTTGTCTCGCGATAAACGCCAGATACTGGTCGGCCAGCGCCAGGATCGAGATCTTGCCGAGATCGACCTTCTGCTCGCGGGCCAATGTGAGCAGCAAATCGATCGGCCCCTCATAACCGTCGAGGTCGAGCACCAGCTGCTCTGGGCGCGGGCCGGCTTCGGTCATTCTCCTTGCCCGGTGATCGCCAGTATCAAGCGGATTAGCGCCTCGGTCGGCACGCCGATCAGCCAAGCCAGAACATTGAGGTTATGACCCGTCTGCTCGCCGAGATAGGGGATCACGAACAAGAACAGCAGCAGGATAAACATTCCGTAACGCTCGAGCCGAGCTAGCGGGAGCGCCAGCGCGTCCGGTAATAGCCCGACCGCTACCCTTCCGCCGTCGAGCGGTGGCAACGGCAGCATGTTGAATACGCACAGAACCGCGTTGATCTGTATCGAGTGCACCAGATTTTCCGCCACCCATTCGGACGGGCTCGCCGGCATCCAACCGACCCCGTAAAACAATAGTGACGAGATGATCGCCAGCAGCACGTTGGTGCCGGGCCCGGCCAGAGCGACCCACACCATGTCGCGCCGCGGTCTTTCGAGCCGCCGGAAATTGACCGGAACCGGCTTGGCATAGCCGAACAGGAACGGCGAGCGGAGCAGGATTAGCATCGCCGGCAGGATTAACGTGCCGAACGTGTCGACATGCTTGAAGGGATTGAACGTGACGCGGCCCGCGCGCTGGGCGGTGTCGTCGCCGAATTGGTACGCGACAAATCCGTGCGCCGCCTCGTGAAAGGTCACAGCAAAGACTACCGGCAGAACCCAGGTGCTCGCCTGGTAGACCATTGCGGCCATGCCGCCCGCCGGGTTCACTGCTGCGCAACCTCCGAAATGCTCGCGCCCGCAAGGAGCGCGTCAAATTGCGCCTCGGCTTCCGCGCGGTCGAAGCGGTTCGCCGCGGAACCGCGCCGCACTGCTTCGCCGCGCCGAAGGCGTGCCGCGGTGAGCGGCGAAATCGGCCGAGCTGCCGCGACGACCTCCTCCATCTCGCCCGGATCCCCATTGCAATGCAGCGCTAAATCGCAGCCGGCGGCGAGGGCCTGCCGGGTCCGCTCTCCGAGCCCGCCGCCAAGCGCCCGCATCGACAGATCGTCAGACACTAGAACGCCGTCGAACCCGATCTCGCCGCGGATTACCTCCGCGATCACGCGCGACGAGAGCGTAGCCGGTGCCCGAGGATCGATCGCCGAATAGACGATGTGCGCGGTCATCGCCCAGGGCATCGCGGCCAGCGCTCGAAACGACGCAAAATCCGTATTCGCCAATTCTTCGCAACTGGTCTCGACTAGCGGACAGGCATAATGGCTGTCGACCCGGGCGCGGCCATGGCCGGGCAGGTGCTTTAGGACAGGCAGGACGGCGCCGTCGAGCAATCCCACACACACGGCGCCGGCGAGGCGTGCGACCCGTTCCGGATTGCTCCCATAAGCCCGGTCGCCGATCGCCGGATCGGCCCCAGACACCGGAAGATCCAACACCGGCAGGCAATCAACGGTGATGCCGAGCTGCGCCAAATCGTCGGCGATCAGCCGCGCGCCGAGGCGGGCCGCCGTCTCTGCCGCCGGGTCCGGCAGCGCGGCCACACGCGCGGCCGATGGGTAACAGCGCCAATGCGGCGGACGCAGCCGCGCCACGGGGCCGCCTTCCTGGTCGATCAGAACCGGCGCGTCATTGCGTCCAACGCAGCCGCGCAGCGAGCCGACCAGATCGCGCACCTGACCGGGCGAGCTGCAGTTGCGGCGGAACAGAATGAAGCCGACCGGATCGGCGGCGGCGAAGAAACCGCGTTCCGAGGCGGTAAGGCGCTCGCCGGAGCAGCCCAGGACCACCGCGAGCGGCGCGTTAGCGGGCAATGATGCACCCTATGTTGCGCCGCTTCAGCTCGCCGCAGACCCGGTCGGCATCCGCAATCGGGGCAGTCTGGAGCCGGTAGAACACCCCCTTTTCGCCGAGATCGGCACGAACGAATGTTGCCGAAGCACTGCCAAGCAGGTCAGGATTCGCGCGCCTGATCCGGTCCCATTCCTGCTGCGCGGCCTCCTCGGTGCGCACCGAAGCGAGCTGGACCCGGGTGCCGCCCGTCTTTTGCGCCGCAGCTGGTTTTGCAGCAGCGGTTGCAGCGCGTTCGGTCCTAGGGGGCGGTTTGCCGGCCGTCTGCTGCGGCTGGGCCCGTGGCGCCGGATTGGCGGGACCGGCCGCGGCAGGCACCAAGGGCGGCTGGGGTGGGGCAGATGGAGCGGCGGCGGAAGGCGCCGTCGGCCGCGGCATCGGCTTTTCGGGTGGCGGCAGCAGGTGCTCCACGGCCGCGCGCTTCTGGGTATAGATCAGCTTATCCCGATCCGGGACCTCCATGCCGCCTGGGTTTTGCGGCTTGACTTTTGTCGGACGCTCGTCGGCGCGGATCAGCGGAACATCCGCAGCTCCGTTTATGACGCCTCCGCGCTTCATCCCTTGCTGATAGGCAAACCATAGACTGCCGGCAAAGACCCCAACGACAACGAGCGCGACCAGACTTGCGATCAGCCCGCGAAACCGCGGCCGCGTCTCGTCTTCGCGTGGGTCGGCGTAGAGATCGGCTCGCCCGTCCGAATCCACCGATCCGAGTTGGTACGACATGATCACATCTCCTGCGCCGGTTCGACCCCGAACACGGCGAGCCCCGAAGCAATGACGAGCGCGACGCCGCGCACCAGAGCCAGGCGCGCGCGGGTCAACTCCGCGTCGGACACTAGGATAAAGCGCAATCTCGCCTCGTCCTTGCCCTTGTTCCACAGCATGTGGAACTGCGCGGCGACTTCCTGGAGATAAAAGGCGATGCGGTGCGGCTCATGCGCGTCGGCGGCAGCCTCGACCAGCCGCGGCCACCCGGCGAGCTGGCGAATCAGCGCGATCTCGGACGAGTCGGAGAGCCTCTCCAGCGGCGCCTCGCCGAGCACAGCGTCGGACAAATCGTCTTCGGGGAATTCTGCAGCGGCGTGCCGCATGACCGAGGCGGCGCGGGCGTGGGCGTATTGCACATAGAAAACCGGATTGTCCTTCGACTGCTCGGTGACCTTGGCGAAATCGAAGTCGAGCGCCTGGTCGTTCCGCCGCGTCAACATGATGAAGCGGAACACGTCCTTGCCGACCGCGTCGACGACTTCGCGCAAGGTGACGAAGGTCCCGGCGCGCTTCGACATGCGCACCGGCGCGCCCTTGTCGAACAAATTCACCAGCTGGCAGATTTTGACATCCAGTGCAGCCGCGCCGTTGGTCAACGCCTGGATCGCAGCCTGCAGGCGCCTTACGTAGCCGCCGTGATCGGCCCCCCAGACATCGATCATCTTGTCGAAGCCGCGTTGCACCTTGTCACGGTGATAGGCGATATCGGCCGCGAAATACGTCCACGAGCCATCCGATTTCTTGAGCGGCCGATCGACCTCGTCGCCAAAGGAGGTGGCGCGGAACAGGGTCTGCGGGCGTGGCTCCCAATCATCCGGCAATTTGCCCTTGGGGGGTTCCAGGACTCCGGTATAGACAAGCCCGCGGTCGGCCAGAACCCGAACACAGTCGTCGATTGCGCCGCGCTCGGTGAGGCTGCGCTCTGAGACGAACAGATCGTGATGGACGCCGAGCAAGGCCAGGTCGTCGCGAATCAGCCGCATCATCTCTGCAACGGCAAAATCGCGGACGGGCACCAGCCATTCGGCCTCGGGCCGGCCGAGCCATTTGCCTCCGTCGCGCGCGGCAAGCGCGTGGCCGGCTTCGGCGAGGTATTCGCCGGGATACAAACCCTCGGGAATGGGTCCGATCACTTCGCCCAGGGCCTCGCGGTATCGGAGATGGGTCGACCTTGCGAGCACGTCCACCTGGGCGCCGGCGTCGTTGATGTAATACTCGCGCTGCACACTAAACCCGGCCTTTGAAAGCAGCCCGGCCAGCGCGTCCCCGACCACTGCTCCGCGCCCGTGCCCGACATGCATCGGGCCCGTCGGATTGGCCGACACGAACTCGACATTGACGTGTTCTCCGTCACGAATTCCCGAATCGCCGAACGCCGTGCCGGCACGCAAGATGGCGCGAAGCTGCGCGTGCCAAACCGCGGGAGCCGCCTTGATGTTGATGAAACCCGGCCTCACCGGGGTGACCGCGAACCCGCAGCCGCGATAATCCCCCGTCACGAGCTCACGCCCGGCGAGGGCGGCGGCGATCCGCTCCGCGAGAACCATCGGGTTGTCTTTGACCGCTCCGGCAAGCACCATTGCCGCGTTGGTCGACAGATCGCCATGGGCGGGATCGCGCGGCAGTTCGACCGCGACACGGCCCAAATCGAGCCCGCGCGGCAACCCGCCCTTCGCCGCGAGCTCATCAAGCGCCGCGAGCACCAGGCGGCGAAAGTCGGCGAATATGTTGGTCATTTCAGGGCGGCATCCGCCGATCGTCGTCGCAAGCTCCTGCTTGCACATATACAAAGTGCTGCGGCAAATTTGGCAGAAGACCTAACGTGTGGTCGTCATCACCGGGCTCGGCCCGGTGATCCACGCCCTTCTTCCCACCAAACGAAGCCTTGTCGGGCACGTGGATGGCCGGAACAAGTCCGGCCATGACGGCAACGGGTTCCTTTGAGGGCGATATTTGGTGTGCCAAAGTTGCATTCAAATTTGAACTGAGAGGCCGTTGGTCAACCCGAAAACGAACAGTCAGATCCGGGCATAGGTGTCGAACAAGCGGTGATGCTCATCCAGCGCGAAACGGTCGGTCATGCCGGCGAGGTAGTCGGCCGCGACCCGCGCGGTCCGGGGTTCGTCCGGGCCGGCGGCGAACTCGCGCCATTCGCGCGGCAGGCATTGCGGCTCGCCGAGGTAAAGCGCGAACAGGTCATGGACTACGCTGTGCGCCTTCGTGCTCATGCGGTTGACCCGGTGATGGCGATACATCCGCTCGAACAAAAATTCTTTGAGCGCGCGATCGTTGCACCTCATTTCGTCGGAAAAATCGACGATTGGCGCATTTAGCGACCTCACCTCGTCGACTGATGCGGGTGCGATGTCGGCAAACCGACGACCGGTCTCGCCGCTCAGATCCCCGACCATCCGATCGATCACCCGGCGGATCGATTCGTGGATCAGACGCGGTTCCTCGATCCCCGGATAGCGCGACGCCACCTCGTGAAAGACCGGACCGACGAGCGGCACGTCGGTGAGGTCGGCGACCGCGAACAACCCGGCGCGCAACCCGTCGTCGATATCGTGGTTGTTGTAGGCGATGTCGTCGGCGAGCGCGGCGACCTGCGCCTCGGCGCTCGGGAAAGTCTCGAGGGCGAGCGGATGACAGCTGTCGTATTCGGCGATCGTCGGCGGCACCGGCCGCTCGGTGCCGGCTGGGCGCAGGGGTCCGTTGTGCTTGACGGTGCCTTCGAGCGATTCCCAGGTCAGGTTGAGCCCGTCAAACTCGGCATAGCGCCGTTCGAGACGGGTCAGGATGCGCAATGTCTGATCGTTGTGCGAAAAGCCACTGAACCGCGCCATCTCGGCATTGAGCGCCTCTTCGCCGGCATGGCCGAAGGGGGTGTGGCCGAGGTCGTGAGCAAGCGCCAGGGTCTCGGCGAGGTCTTCATCGAGACCGAGCGTGCGGCTGATGGTCCGTGCGATCTGCGCCACTTCGAGGCTGTGGGTCAGCCGGGTGCGGTAGTGATCGCCCTCGTGATAGACAAAAACCTGCGTCTTGTGCGTCAGCCGCCGGAACGCAGTCGAATGGATGATGCGGTCGCGGTCCCGCTGAAACGCGGACCGCGTTGGATGCTCGGGCTCCGGATAGAGCCGCCCGCGGCTCTCTTCCGGCTTTGACGCATAAGGTGCCAGACCGACTGGCCGGATCATGCGCCGAGCTTACGCCGGGCCTAGGCTTACGTCCAGCTGCGCAATACTGCAGTCGTCCGATCACGTCATCGGCGTTTCGATCGCACACGAATGTGGTTAAGATCGTCCAACTCAAAGGGGGCGGCGCAATGGAATACATCCGCGTCAGGTTCGATCCGAACGACATTCGCGACGTGATCGCCAGCGGCAACGTCATCGGCCAGACCGAGAGCGAACTCGCGGTCCAACCGAATTATTACGTGATTTCACTGTCCGGCTCGGGCTACATGCCGCCCTACTGGTACGGCGTTGTCAGCGGCACGACAGTGGTTCATCCGCTGACCATCACATTCACCCCGGCGTAAAGCATGATGCCCGGGCGATCTTGGGTACTGCTCTGTGTATTGCTGGCCGGCGGTTGCGCCGGCATGCATATCGAGAACACGCCATTGCAGGCGGGCGACGGCAATCCCGATTTGCGCACGATCGACCCGGCGAGCCCTGACCGTCCGGTGATTCTGATGACGTTCTCGGGAGGCGGATCGCGCGCCGCCGCTCTTGCCGAATCCGTCCTGCGCGAACTGTCGCAAACCAGCTACGCCGCGTCCGACGGCCGACACGTGCTGACCGAGGACATCAAGCTGATCTCGTCGGTGTCGGGCGGCAGCGTTACCGCCGCGTGGTTCGGATTGCGGCGCGGACCCGGCCATTGGGACGGCGATCTCGACGGGCTGCGCAATGCGTTTTTGACCAAAGACAATATGGCGACCCTCGAGCTCGACGCCGTCAACCCGATCACCTGGTTTGGCCTCGTCACCGGCCAGATCACCCGCATCGAGGCGGAGGAGGCGCTGTTCAATGCGCAGCTTTACCATGATGCCCCGCTTGCTGCATTGAACCAGCCCGGCAAACCCTACATCGTATTGAACGCAACCGACATGGCGGGCGGCGAGACGTTTGCGATGGTCCCGCGGCGGTTCGACGATGTCTGCTCGAAATACGATTTGCTGCCGATAGCCACTGCGGTGTCGGCTTCCGCGGCGTTTCCGATTTTGCTGACCCCGGTCGCCTTTCAGGACTATTCCAATGGCTGCCAGGGCAAATTGCGCAACGGCGAATGGATTCGGGTAGATCTATCGCTGCCGCCCTATCCGCCAAACCCGTACACACCCTACCTGAACCTCGCCGAGTACAAGGACGCGCGCTATTCCAATGATCTGCGGCATGGTCCCAACCCATACCGGCGGATCGACTACCTCTATTTTCTCGATGGCGGGCTCGCCGACAATCTGGGAACCCGATCATTGCGCTCGGCGCTGATCGCTCCCTACGACGATGCCCAGGTCCTGCGCGCAATAAATGACGGCAAGATCCGCAAGCTCGTTGTTATCGTCGTCAATGCGCGCAGCGATCCGCCGAACAAGCTTTACCAACAGCCGCAGCAGCCGGGCCTTGTCGGCCAGATTCAGGCGGTGACTTCGGTGCCGATCGACGCCAATACGGCGAATTCCGAGACCGCACTGTCCGCCTTGCTCGGCGAACTCGCGCAGGCCGCCGCGGGCGCTGCTGGCCAAGCCAAATTCGCCGGCATGCGGGTCTATGGAATTACCGTCGATTATGACCAGATCCCGACCGATACGCCGGCGCATATCGCATTGCGCGATATGGCCAAGGACGTACCGACGAGCTGGACGTTGGCGCCTCCGCAACTGCAGGTGACGGAGGAGGCCGGCCGTTTTCTGCTGCGCCGCCATCCCTGCTACCGCGCTTTGCTCGGCGACCTTCATGCAGCGCAATTGCCGGTCGCGGGCGAATCCGCCCAGCCGGCAATCCCCTGCACAACCAAGATCGATATGGAAAGGCAGCCCGCCGCGCCCAGGCCGTCCAGCTAGGTGCGCGTAGCCGGGCGGTGGCGCCGTCGGCGACATCGAGAGCCACCTGCTCGGGGTCGCGCTCGGCCGGGTCGTCAAAGCCGCCGCCCGGCAGTTCGAGGCGGATGAAATCACCACCCGGCACGCCCTGCCGGCCTTTGGGACCAATCGGCGGCCTGCAGAGACCAGGGTAACCCGGCCGGGCGCACCAGTCCCGCCTCCATCACGGCCGCGCGCCGGGTTCCGACTCGCTCGAAATTGCACAGCATCGCGCGGGTTACCGCAAGCCTTTCAGATACTCTTCACGGGATGGCGGACAGGCAGGATCGAGCGCTACCTCGACCAGCGCGTTCACGACCTTGCGAGCCAAGCTGTCGCGCCAGCAGACGGCTATCACCGGGAATCGGGTCCATCTTTCTGCCGTGCACAAGCGCGCACCTGACGTTGTACAGGTGTTCGTAGACCTTCCCTTGCTCCGGGCCGAGGAGAGCGGATACGCGTTGAGCGATGAGCTTGGTTAGGCCGCTTCTCTCTTCCGGGAGGAGTAGCGCGGCCTCGATCGTCGTAACATGCGCGAGGAATTCGTCTGCGGGCTCTTCGAGAAATGCCTTGACGAAGAAATGCTCAACGGGAGTTTGAAAGGGTGCACTCCTTCTGCACTGTCGCCAGATCGGCCCAGCGACGATCGTTAAGCCATTCTGCAACAATCGCTCCGCCGACTTTCAGCGTTACGCGGCCGGGTCCACAAAAACCTCTTCCGCGTTATCTTCGAGCATGTAATCCCACGAGAGCGCGTCAGCTGAGGGTGGTGCTTTGGGACGAACGAATATGTCTTCGTCGATCGTATAATCCCAAGGTACCTCGAAAGCCCGCCATAGCCCGGTCGGGACCCACTCCTCCCACGGCGTGCAGCGCGGCGAACTGGATAGGAACGGAGCGACGATCAGGATGGGAATTCTGGCGTCGCGGCACTGGCATGATTGTCGCGACGTGGTTGTCGCGCAAGGCTCGAGAGAGGTTTTTATTGTCGCGGCGCGGCGATCAGGCGTTCGCTGTGACTGTCGCGTGGGTGGGCGGCCGGCCACGGCCTCGCTTGCGTTCGAGCGCGGCGCGGCGGCGGTAGCTCTCGACGTTGATTTCGAAGATGGTGGCGTGATGAACGAGGCGGTCGACGACCGCGACCGTCATTGCCTGGTCCGGGAAGATTTTGCCCCATTCGCCGAAGGGCTGGTTGGCGGTGATGAGGAGCGAGCGCCGCTCGTAGCGGGCGCTGATGAGCTCAAAGAGCACGCTGGTTTCGGCCTGGTCTTTAGTGACCTAGGCGATGTCATCGAGGATCAGCAGGTGGAATTTGTCGAGCTTGGCAATAGCGGCTTCGAGCGCGAGCTCGCGGCGGGCGATTTGCAGCCGCTGGACGAGATCGGTGGTGCGGGTGAACAGCACGCGCCAGCCCCCTTCGACAAGAGCGAAGCCGAGCGCTGCCGCGAGATGGCTCTTGCCCCTGCCCGGTCGCGCAAACAACAGTAAATTGGCGCCGTTGTTTACCCACGCATCGCCGGCGGCAAGCGCCATGACTTGGGCCTTGCTGATCACCGGGACGGCCTCGAAGTCGAAGCTGTTGTTCTGGGCATTGCTCGCGGCTGGTCAGATCACCATGCGCAAAGTCGACGGATGGGAGACGCTCACCCAGAAGCTCGCGGACAAGCCGATTGACCTCGCTGCCTGATCCAATATCCTGATCCAACCGGAGACCGCGCCAAACAAATTCCAACACAAATCGCGCGGCACCATGACGCAGTTCCGGAGTTCACTCTCGGCAGAAAAGGGGCCATAACGCAGGTGTTTCCAGGAGTCCGCTGCGTTTTGTGCGGCGGCCCAGAGCTCAGATACGTGGCCTTCAGACATTGGCTCAAGCTCGACAGCTCGGCCCTTAAAAAGCGAAGGGGCTCGGGCAACGGCCAGTCCATACGCTGCACCCTGCTAGCCCGAACTTTGCTCCCTTTAGAGCGCAAGCCATTGATGTAGTTTGCGGCGAATGGCGCCGGTCTGTCTACGCGGCGAGCGTAATGCCGAGCAAATCGAGGGCCCGGCGCTGGGTTGGGTGGGGGTGGCAAGGATGGCGGTTAGGCGATCGCGCCCAAAGCTGACGACATTGCGGGTGAGCGTGGCGAGATCGCCAAGCAGGGTATGGAAGCTGTGCACCGGGAGTGGTTCGCCATCCGCCGGGTCAGTGCGTTTGCGAACGGCCTTGCGTTGCGCCGCCGGCGAGGGCTCGGCCTTGGCCACCGGTGAGATGCGCTGCGCCTCGCGGGCGGCTGGATCGGGCTCGTCGAACAGCATCGGAGCGAGGCTCCGGCGCATGTACCATTGCAGATAATAGGCCAGCATACAGAGCAGGACATGCGCGCGCACGCGTGGCGCGGTCCAGTGGAATACCGGACGCAGTTCGAGATCGACGGTCTTCAGCCAGCGGAAGGCGTGCTCGACGCCGCTGAGACTTTTGTAGGCGCGCACCGTGGCAGCGGCATCGGACTGTGCGGCCGGCAGATTGGTGTGGACCACATAGATGCCGTCGAGCGCAGCCTCGGTGGCTGAGGGGGTTTGGACGAAGCTGAACGCCTTGTCGGTGATGCTGATCTGGAAGTGCTTGGCCATATGGCGCCGTCCGAGTACCGCACCAACCGCCTGGCCGATCGCCGCGGCGCCGCGCAGCGCACTGCGCGCCCGCAGGGCCAGCTATCGGGCGACAGATAAAACTGAACCTCTGGCGACATTGGGAACTGGCCCCCCCCCGCTGAAGAGGAGGTCTGAGGATGGAAGAAACGGTACAGGCTCCGCAGGGGGAGTTACCGCGGAGAGAGGCAATGCAGACGCCGGAGGAGGTCGCAGCGATGCTGCGGCTGAAGGCGTTGGGGTGGGGTGTCCGACGGATCGCGGGCGAGTTGGGGTGCAGCCATATGACGGTTCGCCGATATTTGGCTGAGGGCGGCTGGGTAGCCTATCGCGGCCGGGGTCGCCCGCGGCGGCTGGCCGGGCTTGAGGAGTGGGTGGCGGAGCGTTTCCGCCGGCATGCCGGAATGCCGATGTGGTTCGGCAGGAACTCGAGCGCGAGAAGGGGATCGGGTTGAGCCTGCGGAGATCGAGCGGGAAGTGACGCATTTACGGCGCGAACTGGCGGCTGAGGCGCGCGACGATTCGCTTTGAGACGCCTCCGGGCCAGCAGCTGCAGATCGATTTTGGCGAGCGTCAGGTGACGATCGGCGACGAGAAAGTGAAGGTCTACCTGGTTGTAGCGACACTGGGCTACTCGCGGCGGCTCTATGTCCGACCATTTCGCAATGAGCGCCAGGAGAGTTGGTTTGCTGGCGTCGAAGGCGCATTTCGCCACTTCGGCGGGGTAACCAAGGAGGTGCTGCTCGACAATGATCGGGGGCTGGCAGCGCGTCACGACCGGGTGACCCGGGAAGTCGAGTTCAATGCCCGGCTTCACGCCTTGATCACCGGCGACCTGCTGCGTATCAGCCACGCCGGGCATGAGGTGACGGTTCACCAGCGCCGGACGGGCCGGTTCGAACGAGTTGTCAATCCCGTTCACTTCGACGGCGTCGTCGGCTCCACTCAAAGGCACCCCTGGCGACCGCCCCAGCTCCCGAACCAGTCGGCGGCGGCGAGCTATTGCGCCCGCTGATCGAATACGAGCGTGTCGTCGGAGGGCGCTGGTGATGGAGCACGATCACCTGGTGGCGATGCTCAACCGGCTCAAGCTGACGGCGATCCGCGATCAACTCGATAGCCTGGTAGACGAGGCGGCGCGGCGCGAACTGACGCTTCGCGAAGCGCTGTCCCTGTTCTGTGAGCGTGAGATCGCGCGCAAGGATGAGCGCCGCATCGAGATGAGCGTCGGGCTGGCGCGCTTCCCGTTCGTGCGCGATGTTGACGGCTTCGACTTTGCCGCCCAACCTTCGATCGACAAAAAACAAATCCGCGAGATCGCGGCCGGGCGCTTCATTGCCAATGCCGAAGCAGTACTGTTGTTGGGGCCGCCGGGCGTCGGCAAGACGCATCTGGCAGGGGCGATCGGGCGCCAGGCAATCCTGGCCGGCTACACGGTGCTGTTCGTGCCGGCGCCGACCCTGGTGGCCCAGCTTGCCAAGGCGCATGGCGAGGGCCGGCTCGAGGACCGCCTCATCCACTTCGGTAAACCGAAACTGCTGATCGTCGACGAGCTCGGCTATCTGCCGTTCGAGCCCGATGCCGCGCATCTGTTCTTTCAGCTGGTGTCGCGGCGCTATGAGCGGGGCAGCATGCTGATCACCAGCAATCGCTCGATCGGCGAGTGGGGCACGGTGTTCGGCGATGCCGTAGTGGCAACCGCCATTCTCGACCGCCTGCTCCATCACAGCCACGTCATCACCATCCGCGGCGACAGTTACCGGCTGCGTGAGAAGCGGCGCACCGGCTTGCTGAAGGCGTCGGTGATCGCACCGAGCGCGCCGGCAACAGCATGACTTCAAGCTTGCCCAGGTGGGTCCACAGGAATCTCCCGCGCGCCGCTCCGCCGGACTCGTGGCGGTCGCTGCGCAGCGCGCGGGTCCCTCCTATGGACTACCTGGACAAGCCGCCCCGACTGAATCTCGGGGCACTATCGCTTAACCCGGGGTCCAGTTCTCAATGGCGGAAAAGGTCCAGGTCCGGATGTCGGTTGACAACCCTACTATTTCTTACGACCATCGGCTCATTGGGGCCAGGCCGAAGCCCCCGTTCAGATCTCCCGGCAACAGCGCAATGGATTGAATAGTTGTGGTCGAGTAGCTCAGCCATTTGGCTTTCGCCCTCACAGATCCGGGCGTGCGGCTTTCCCGCACCCGGCTCTTCCCGGGGGTAACCCGCGTCACGCCGTCCGAGCCGCCCAAGGGTGAGGGATGTGGACGCGCGTGCCGAGATCCCGCAGGTTAGCCTCCAGGTCCTGCTCGTGCGCCGCCACCGTCATCCCATCGACCCACATCTCCGCCAGCGCCGCCACCAGCGCCCGCTCCCAGCGCTGATACCGCTCGAACAGCCCGGTCGAGAACCGTCCGGTGCGGTCCTGCGGCACCCCAGCTCCAGTTTGCCGACCCGCGTGATCAACGTCCGCCCGTAAGAGGCCGACCGCTAGCCCTGCCGGCCCGCCGCCCGTTCGCCCCCTGTTCAAGCCAGGGGCAGGCTCTTCTCGGCGCCCAAGGCCTCCGTCATCTCCGCTTCGAGCGCCTCCTGCAGCGCCGTCCGCACCAGCGCCCGCACAAACTCCTCGTCCTCCGCCAGAAGCGCCCGGACCCAATCACATGATCGAGATCCACTATCTCTAGGATGGGCTGAGCATCGAGGTGGGCAAGAATTGAGATGAAGGGCTGCAGAACGGCCGTGCGTACCCCGCCTTCGCGAGGGCAGGCTCTTCGAGACGCACCCTCCGGGTGCCCCTCAGGATGAGGATAGGGTTCTGATGGCACTAAGACGATGGCATCAAGAAAATTCCTCATCCTGAGAGCCTGTGAATGTTTATCCCGGCGAACATGGCCGGGTGGCACGGGCGTCTGTGGAAATGCTCGACTGTGGCTTGCTGGCTCGCCGATCCGATTTTTCCGATCGGCGAACAGAAGCAATCCATGGTTGATGCAACGCGCGCAAATCGAGCCCCTGGACAAACCCCCACACCGCCCGAACCGGATGATCGCGCGCCACCAGATCGTCAATTGCCACAATCTGCCAGCCCGGCTGATGGCGCTCGGGCTGCCGCAACCGCGGCGTCTCCCGACCCGGCGCTTCCGGCACAGCCTGCTCCGGCAACCCCTCAAACAACTCGCTAGTGCCCGACACCGACCGGCTCTCTCGCAGACCAGTCACCCAACCCACGCAATGCCACTACCAAAACTTGCTGCAACCCCTTCCTTCGGCAAAAATGCGCGAAAGGTTCACAGGCTCTGAGGAGGCCGCGACAGCGGCCGTCTCGAAGGACGCAACGAGGTGATCCAGCCGGATTTGAGGAAGCTGCGGACATGAAGCTGATGTGGTTTCACTTGATGCCCTATACCGAATTGCCCGACGACTTCCGCGAGAAGCATCCCTCGGTGTGGGTCGATATCCATTCCTCGCTGTTCGATCCGCGGGCGCGCATCTGATGTACAACGACTTCATGGACGAGCTCGAATTCGCCGTGGAGTGCGGGTTCGACGCGGTCTGCGTCAACGAGCACCACTCCAACGGCTACGGGCTGATGCCGTCGCCCAATCTGATCGCTTCGGCCCTGGCGCGGCGCACTACCGATGCCGCGCTTTGCGCGATGGGCAATTCATTGGCGCTTTACAACCCGCCGACCCGGGTCGCCGAGGAGTTCGCGAGGATTGACTGCATCTCGGGCGGGCGGCTGATTGCCGGGTTCCCGGTCGGCACGCCAATGGACACCTGTTTTGCCTATGGCCAGAACCCGAGCATGCTGCGCGAGCGGTATTACGAGGCGCATGATCTGGTGCTACGGGCGTGGACCGAGGCGGACACCTTTGCGTTCAACGGCCGCTTCAACCAGCAGCGCTATGTCAACATCTGGCCGCGGCCGGTCCAGAAGCCGCACCCGCCGGTGTGGATCCTGGGCGGCGGCTCGGTCGAGACCTGGCGCTGGTGCGCCGAGATGGACCCCGTCTACGCCTACCTGTCCTATTTCGGCTATCTGGCGGGGCAGGCGACGATGGACGGCTTTTGGAAGGAAATGGACCGTCTCGGCAACGCGCCGGCTTTCTGCAATTCGTCGGCGTCGCCGACACCCGCGAAGAAGCGTACAAACTCTACCGCGAACCGGCCGAATACTTTTATGGCCGCTGCCTGCATGTCGCCCGCGTCTCGCCGCCGCGCCCGGTTATACGAGCGAGGCGACGCAGCGGGCCGGTGCCGTCGGCCAGGTCGCCCAGGTGGCGCGGATGCGCCGGTTCGACAACCTGGCGCGCGAGATGGATGCGATCGTAGAGAGGGGTTACGTCATCATCGGCTCCCCGGACAAGGTCGCCGCGCAATTGCGGCAAGTGGCGATCTTGCTCAACGTCGGCTACCTGATGCTCCTAATGCAGTTCGGCAACATGGGCAAGGAGCTGGCGACGTATAACTCCAAGCTGTTCGCCGAGAAGGTCATGCCCCAGCTGAGCGACATCTCTCGGAATTGGAGGACCGCTGGTGGCCACAGCCAATGACGGGCGATGCGAGGGCGCCACTGACGCCATTCCGGCAATCCGCGATGGCCGCCGAGTGAGGGTGTGACAGGGATGCTCGAAACAATCTCCCTCTCCGCCCGCTTGCGGGGGGAGAGGGTCGGGGTGAGGTGGTCGGCGGTGCAGCGCCTGAGGCTTTGGAACGCCATCTCACCTTCCCGCCGCTCCGCGGCAGGTCCTACCTCTCTCCCGCGATGCGGGGCAAATAACGATGATCAGTGTTGGGGGTGGTCGTGAGTGAACCGGAGGAGCTGTCCGTCGAAATCAACGGCTTTTCGTGCCGGGTGTGGCGGAGGGGGCAGGGGCCCAAACTCGGCTTTCTCGCCGGTTTTGGCGGGTTGCCGCGGTGGATCCCGTTTCTCGACGCATTGGCGCGCGAGCGCGCGGTCATCGTGCCGTCATTGCCGGGGTTCCCAGGCGGCGAGCGGGGCCATACGGTTCTAGACAGCCATCTCGACTGGGTGTTGGCGGTGCGGCAACTGCTGCAGAAGGCAGGGCTCGAGGGCGCGGATTTGGCCGGCAGCTCGGTCGGCGGCTCGTTTGCCGCCGAGGTGGCGGCGATCTGGCCCGCTGCGGTGCGGCGCTTGGCGCTGATCGCGCCCTGGGGTCTCTTCGACGGGAAGGACCCGATGACCGACCCCTGGGCGCAGCGGGCGCCCGAGGTGCCGGGGCTGCTGTGCGCCGACCCCGAGCGCTGGAACCAGCTCAAAACCGAACCGGAGGGGGCCAACTCACCGGAATGGCCGATCGTTCAGGTGCGCGCCAACGAGGCTGCAGCGCGCGCCTTCTGGCCGCTCGGCAATACGCGGCTTGAAAAGCGCCTGGCGTTGATCGAGGCGCCGACCCTCCTCATCTGGGGCGAGCAGGACCGCATCATGCCGCGCCGCTACGCCGACCGCTTCGCCGCTGCAATCGCCGGCCGTAGCGAAATCACAATGATCCCCGGCGCCGGTCATCTCGCGGAGCTCGACAAACCCGACGAGGTCGCCGCGGCGATCCTGCGCTGGACGGCCTGAGAACCTCACCCATCGAGCCCCCACCCTTTCCTCCCCCGCATGTGGGGGAGGGAACGGTGGGGGCTTGGTCCTCCCTCCCGTGATGCAGGGTCGGCATGATGACCGAGGGGAGCCCGCCACTGGCGCCGAGATCGCGCCACAAACTTGTATTCGGTCGATCCGAGGGGATCGGGACAATCATGCAGTCATGCGCATCGGCGGCAAAGCTCCGGGGCGGCGGGGCCATTCTTGATCGCGGCACAAAGGCCATGTCCGAAGCCGGTTCACCGCCACCTCGGCTCGTCAACGGCGGCCGGTGCTCGATGACCGATCGCCGGACCGCGATGGGTATGGCAGCCAGCCGTGGCAGAGGGGTTCAAGTATGTTGCCTTTTTTGGCGCCCCTGCCAGTCTGTCGACCGCATAACGAATGACGCGGGCCGTTTGAGAACTGACGATGCGTCTGCCAGCCAAGCTGCATTACGCCTGGGTCGTCGCGGCGGTCACCTTTGTCGTGCTATTGCTGACGGCGGGCGTGCGCGCAGTTCCGGGCGTTCTGATCGTGCCGCTCGAAAACGAGTTTCACTGGGCGCGTTCCACGATCTCTTTTGCGGTCGGGGTCAACCTGTTGCTCTACGGTTTGATCGGCCCGTTTGCTGCCGCACTGATCGACCGCTTCGGCGTCAGGCGCACAATGGCGGTGGCGCTTGCGGTGACCGCGGCCGGCGTCGCTCTGACGCCGACAATGCGGCAATCCTGGCAGCTCATCCTGCTGTGGGGCATCGTGGTCGGCGCGAGTTGCGGGGTCATCGGCAACTTCCTCGCCGCGTTTATCGCCGCGCGCTGGTTCCGGGTCCGCCAGGGGCTCGTCGTCGGCGTGTTGACCGCAGCCAACGCCGCGGGTCAGCTGATCTTCCTCCCGACGATGGCAGGCTTGGTCACCAGCGCCGGCTGGCGCGTCATGTCGCTGCTGCTCGCAGCTTCGGTCGCAACCTTTATCCCGCTGATAGCGCTCTTGATGCGCGACCGCCCCGAGGATCTGGGCCTGGCGCCCTATGGCGCCAGTCCCGGCTTCCGATCCGTTCCGCCATCCGACGGCAATCCGTTGGCGCTCGCCTTTCGCGCGCTGGTCGACAGCGCCCGCTCGCGCGATTTCTGGCTCATCGCCGGCAGCTATTTTGTCTGTGGCGCCTCGACCAACGGTCTGATCGGCACGCATCTGATCCCGGCCTGCGTCGACCATGGTCTGGCCGAGGTCACCGGGGCGGGTCTTCTCGCGGCGACTGGTGTGTTCAGCTTTCTAGGCGGAACGTTTTCCGGCTGGCTCAGCGACCGCGTCGACAACCGGCTGCTTCTCGCTTGGTATTACGGACTGCGCGGCCTCTCCTTGCTCTATCTGCCCTTCGCCTTTGACATGTCGTTCTACGGGCTGTCGTTGTTTTCGGTATTTTACGGGCTAGACTGGATCGCCGGCGTGCCGCCGACCGTTCGGCTGCTGAGCCGGGTCGTCGGAACCGAGAGAACCGGGATCATGGTCGCGTGGATCACGGTGATCCATCAGGTCGGCGGAGCCTCGGCCGCCTATCTGGGCGGAGTGCTGCGGATCTCGTTCGGCACCTATCTCGAGGCGTTCCTGTTTGCCGGGCTGCTGTGCTTCGCGGCGGCGGCGATGGCCCTGTCGATCGGGGCCGGCGGTCAACGCGCCGAGCCCGCGCGCGACGCCGTTCCGGCAGCCTGACGCGGAATGCCTTTCTGGCTGCCAACGCTCTTCGTGATTGTCGTGACGGCGCTGGCACTGACCGCGGCAGCATCGCCGCCTGCTGCTCCGAGTGGCCGGAGATTGTGGATCGCCGGCATTCTCGTCTTCGGGTGCCTCGCCATCGCCGCAACGGTTTGGCTCGGGCGACCGGAAGGGGAGCAACCCCTGGCGCTCGCGGGAACGAGCGCTGCGCCTCAAGTGCCGCCCGCCGCCCACAATGGGCCGAGCGTCGCCGGTCTCACCTTTCGGATAAAGGTCCTGGAGGATCGCGTCAAAGAACTCGAAGCGGAAAGACAGGCGCGCTCGATCTCGCAAAAGTCCGCCGACGATCTGGCATCGTATCTGAGGCAGTTCGGCAGCCGTCGGGTGATCGTTTCCTGCATCCCGGACGATATGGAGGCGTATGAATACGCCAACCAGCTGGTGAACATCTTGAAAGCCGCCAATTGGGAGGCGCAAGGTCCTCAGATGACCAAGATATTCGGTGATGTTCGGTCGCCGGGGATAAATCTCTACGTGAATGGAGAAAACAGTTCCGACACGCCCAAAATACTGTTGGACGGATTTACCAAATTCAATATTCCCTTCCAGAGCCGGGTCACGCCGAGCGGGGCCATTCCGGACACCGAAACCGTCGAACTTTTTGTCGGGACCCAGCATCGCCGCGGCTAAACGCCAAGGCCGATTGATTGAACCGATCGGAGGCCGGGTTCGCGCTCGCTCGCGGCGAACATGCCGGCAACATGCCGGAACACCCAAAAGGAGTTCTCCAGAGAGGTTCCCCGGCCAAAAACCCGGCATGAACCGGGACCGAATTCCCCAAAAGCACACAAGGTTTTTGCCGCCCCGGACCACCGGTACTTACGTCCTCGAAAGATGTCGGTTGGTGAATTAGCTACCGTTCCGCTGGGGTCGATCATGCCCCGAGGCGGCTGGTCACGGAGCGGTTCAATGATTAACGATGGTGCGTGGGGTCTTACTCCCGACAAGGACTGCGCAGCCGAGGTGGCCGAGTTCGTCCGGACCAAAGGCGTAACGAGGTGCCCGACCGCTTGCGTCCTGCCGACCCAGGGTTCGGTTCCCGACGCCGATCGGGAGGCGCTCGGCGAGTACGCGGCGCGCCGCGCCGCGCGTCGGCGTGCAAGGGTGGCTGCCCAAGCTCAACAGTTCTGGAACGTCGAGGTCGTGCCTTCGGTGCACAGCTAGCCAAACACGGCTGACCCGACGCCCACAGCAAATCTGCCATTTCCGAGGCAGGCGTGCTATGATGGGCGTCATGAACCAGCCGTCAGACTTGCCACCGCAGCCGGCGGAATACTACCGGCGCAAGGCCGCGCGCGCCCGCCAAGTCGCCGAGGGGGTCACGACGCGTGCGATTAAGCTGCGGTTGCTCGAATTGGCTCTCGAATACGACAAGCTCGCCGACGGTACCGAGACCGCAACGCGCCCGCCGCCGGATCTCTCGGATATTTGATGACGCACTGTCCGCGAAGTCGGGTCACTCAGCGCGCGCTCGGGGCCCTATCGCCGGTTGCGCCACTTTCTCCAGCAACGCCAGCCACTTCCCAATTCGCCTGCGGTTCTTTCCGAAATCGTAGCGGCCGTACCGAGACCGGCTGTAGATGGCAATGCTCGAACGATTGGGTGCGAGCTGAACGAACTCGACCGTGATGAGGTCGGGAAAGCGGAATGTCGGCGAATGTTGGATGTACACGAACCGCCGCTCGTCGGGATCAGCCGCGATCGTCTCAACGCGCTTCTCGCCCGAGATCACTTCTGTCCAATATTCGCGTAATCGCTCCCATGGCATGGGAAAAACCGGGCTGGCGATCGCTTCTGCCGCCGCGCAATAACCCGGCGGACAGAAGAGAAAGCCCGGTTTAGGGAGCGGCGAGCGCAGTTCGGCGATGCTGACGGCCTCGTTCGGAGCCAAGCGATATTCGGCTTCGCGGCCCATATAAATCCGCACCGCGAGCCCGACTGCCGCCACTCCCAGCGCAGTCGCGATCAGTGGGGTCAAGATCCGGCGGTTAACGCGCATCTCTCCTCCGCAGCCGCTAGAGGCCCGATCTTCACTATGCCATAAGAAGCCTCTCGGCAAAGGGGCGGATCGGAATGGATCGGCAATCAACACGGCGCGCTGCGGCAGCTCTTCGGCGCGAATGCGAGCCCGAGGCGATCTACGCGCCGCATGGCCTTGCCGAGGGCATTTCGGCCCTAGCAGCGGAACCGATCTTCGCCGCGATATTGGGAACCGCCGGCCCGCCGCGGTTCCGCCGCCGCCGCAACGGATTCGGCACCCTGCTGCACATCATTCTCGAGCAGCAGGTCTCTATCGACGCCGCCGCCAAAATGTACCACAGACTGGTCGGGCTGTGCTGTCCGCTCTCGCCCGCCGCCTTCCTGGAACTCAGCGACGCAACTTTGCGGTCATGCGGCTTCAGCCGTCAGAAGATGGGATATGCGCGCGATCTCGCCGCCGCGGTGGAACGCGGCGATTTCGACTTCGCCCGGCTCGCCGCGGCTCGGGATGAAACCGCTCTGGCGGACTTGCTCGCGATCAGAGGCATCGGCCGGTGGAGCGCGGAAATTTATCTGCTCTTTGCGTTGGGCCGGCCGGACATCTGGCCGGCCGCCGATCTCGGTCTGCAGCTTGCGATCGCCGACCAGCTGGGTCTCGGATCGCGGCCTGCCGAGGCCGAGTTGCGGCTTCGCGGCGAAGTGTGGCGGCCTTGGCGATCGGTCGCGGCCTGCCTTTTCTGGCAGTCCTATCTGCATGCCCGCGGGCGCGTCGCGCCGCATCTACCACCTGAGCTTTATGCCTGATTTGGCAGCAGCTTCCAACCGGCTCGGCGCCGAACGAGCTTGAGGAAAACGAGAGGGACATCATGACGGAACGCTTTCCCGACGGGTTTCTCTGGGGCGCCTCGACCTCGGCCTACCAGATCGAGGGCGCGGTCCGGGAAAATGGGCGCGGGCTATCGATCTGGGATACTTTCACCCGCCAGCCCGGCAATGTCCTCGGCGAGGATACGGGCGATATCGCCTGTGATCATTATCACCGCTGGCCAGAGGACGTCGCGTTGATGCGCGAGCTGGGCATCGGCGCCTACCGGCTGTCGACGGCCTGGCCGCGCATTCTGCCGGAGGGCCGCGGCAAGCCGAACCCCAATGGTCTGGAATTCTATGACCGGCTGATCGATGCCGTGATGGCGGAAAACATTGAGCCCTGGGTCTGCCTTTACCATTGGGATTTGCCGCAGGCGCTTGAATACCGCGGCGGCTGGCAAAACCGGGACATCGCTTCGTGGTTTGCCGAATACGCCGCCATCACGGTGCGGCGGCTCGGCGACCGGGTCAAGCACTGGGCAACCTTCAATGAACCGAATGCCGCGAGCATGTTGGGCTATTGCGAAGGCAAGCACGCCCCCGGCATACGGGGTCGGAAGAGCGCGCTCAAAGCCATCCATGTCATGAACCTTGCACATGGGCTGGGCACAGAGGCGATGCGCTCGGAACGGGCCGACATGCTGATCGGTAACATTTACAATTTCCACCCCCGTGAGCCGGCCAGCGAGCGTGAGGAAGATGAGATCGCGGCGGTTATGCTCGATGCGCTGTGGAACCGCTCCTTTCCAGACCCGCAGATTCACGGGATCTATCCCGAGCCGCTCGCCGGTGAAATGGAGGCGCTGGTGCAGCCCGGCGATTTCGATATCATCCAGCAAAGGCTCGATTACTTCGCGTTCAATCATTACACGCGATCACGCGTCCGGCGCGATCCGGACCATCCGTTCGAAGTCGGCACGGTGCCGCCCGAACCGGGAACCCCGGTCACCGAAATGGGCTGGGAGATCGCGCCCGATGCATTCCGCCAGGTGATGATCGAAGCGAAGGAACGCTACGCCGGCGATCTGCCGATTTACATTCTCGAAAACGGAGCTGCTTTTCCTGATCGGATCGATGCAGACGGCCGGATCCGCGACGAACAGCGGATCGCCTATCTGCGCGGTTATCTCGGCGCGGTGCTGGATGCGATCGAAGTGGGCGTGCCGGTCCGCGGTTATTTCGTGTGGTCGCTGCTCGACAATTTCGAGTGGGCGTTCGGCTATAGTCGGAGGTTCGGTCTCGTCCACGTCGATTTCGCCACGTTAGAGCGGCGGCTCAAAAACTCGTTCCATTTTTATGCCGAGCTCGCGCATGGCGCTCCGCTCGAGCGAGAGTAAGAATGCCCGGCTCGCTCAGTCAGGAGGCGTCGCTCGATCTAGTCGCCCACATCATTCAGGTGGCGCTGACGCCGATATTCCTGCTCTCGGGCATAGCAACCCTGCTCAATGTGTTCGCGACGCGGCTGGCGCGGGTCGCCGATCTCGTGGCGCAGATCACCAAGGCTATGGAACAGGCCGATCCCGACGAAAGCGCGGATCTCGCTCGACAACTCTTGCGTCTGCGCTGGCGCTCGATCGCGCTCGATGCGGCGGTGGTGCTCGGCGCCATCGCGGCGGCGGCCACTTGTGCGTCGGTCTTCACGCTCTTTGTCGGCGCCTTGCGAAATTCGACGGTGGCCTCGGTGTTGTTCACCACCTTCGGGCTCGCGATCGTTTGCACGATCAGCGCCATCGCGGCCTTCACCACGGAAATGATGATGGCCGGCAGCGGGGTACGCGATGAAATGGCACGCCAACGACCCTCCGAGCAAGTCTGAGGTCCTCACCCGAGAAATTCGGCGCAGCGCCTCTCGACATCTTCCTGAGACGCAAAGAAATCCTCGCCCAAGTCGAGGACGTCCGACGGCCGTTCCGTCTCGAAACGGACGCCATGTTGCCGCGCGATATCCGCAAGACGGTGGGCGGCATCCGGGCGGCCGGTGAAGATGATACCTTCCACTTCGGCTCGGATCGCCGCCAGCGCAGAGCCTACATTGTCCCCGCAGTCCAGGAGGCTGGAGCACCGGGCGTCCGGGACGGCGTCACGTGCCGCGGCCGTCAGCGCCTTGAACCAGCCCGGACCCCCGTAGCCACCAGCATCCGGCGCGCTGACCAGCACAACCGGACAGCCGGCACAAGCCGCAGCGGTCAGAGCCGCGATCGCGTGGCCGAGCGAATGAACGACGATGGTGGCGATAGCGTCGGGATTAAGCGAGCCCGCCGAAATGGGCGGCGACCTCAACCATCCGGTTTGAGAAGCCCCATTCATTGTCGTACCACGACAGAACGCGAACGAACCGCTTGTCGAGTACCTGGGTCTGCGTCACATCGAATGTCGAGCTGTGCGGGTCGTGATTAAAGTCGACCGACACGGTCGGCGCCTTGTTGATCCCGAGGATACCGCTCAGCCGGTTCGATTTTGCCGCTTCCTCCATTAGGGAGTTGATCTCGTCTCCAGACGTTTCGCGGGCGGCGTCGAATGTAAGGTCGATTAGCGAGACGTTCGCAGTCGGCACGCGGATCGCGGTGCCGTCGAGCTTGCCCTTCAAGGCCGGCAATACGACGCCGATCGCCCGCGCCGCGCCGGTCGAGGTCGGGATCATCGACTGCGCGGCTGCGCGGGCCCGGCGCAAGTCACTGTGCAGTGTGTCCTGCAAGCTCTGGTCGCCGGTGTAGGCGTGGATCGTCGTCATAAAGCCGCGCTCTATGCCGATCCCCTGGTGCAGCACATAGGCGACCGGCGCGAGGCAATTGGTCGTGCACGAGCCGTTCGAGATGACCGTGTGCTCTGGCCGCAATTCCTCTTGGTTCACGCCCATCACGACTGTCATATCGGCGCCGTCCGCGGGGGCCGATATGACGACCCGCTTGGCGCCGGCTTCGAGATGCTTCGCCGCAGCCTCGCGCTTCGTGAAAATGCCGGTGCATTCGAGTGCGACGTCAACCCCGAGCTCACGCCAGGGCAGCTTGGCGGGATCACGCTCGGCGGTGACGCGGATCTTGCCGCGCCCGATGTCCATCCAATTGTCACCGGCCGTGACCTCGCCCGGGAAACGGCCGTGCACACTGTCGTACCGCAACAGGTGCGCGTTGGTTTCAACCGGGCCCAGGTCGTTGATCCCGACGACTTCGATCTCGGTATGCTTGTGCTCATACGCGGCCCGCAAGACCAGCCGGCCGATGCGCCCGAAGCCGTTGATCGCAACCCGTACCGCCATGGTTCATCCTCCCAAAGCTCTCGCCGTTCTATAGAAGCGAGCGGGCCGCCTCTGCAACCTTTTCGGGCGTCATGCCAAAATGCGGGAACAACGCCTCGCCGGGAGCCGAGGCGCCGAAACCTTCCATGCCGATGAAAGCGCCGCGGGTTCCCAGCCAGCGGTCCCAGCCAAAACGCGCGGCGGCCTCAACGGCGACGCGCGGCGCCGAGCCGAGGACCGTGTTCTGGTATTCCTGTGGCGCCTTCTCGAAGATCTCCCAGCAAGGCATCGAAACGACGGCCGCGCGGATCCGGTCCTGCGCCAACACCTCGCGAGCAGTCATCGCTACGAAAACCTCGGAGCCCGTCGCGAGCAGCGTGACTTGGCGCTCTCCATCAGCCTCAGCCAGCACATAGGCGCCGCGCGCAGAGCGGTTTTCCGCATCAGGTTCGCGCCGCAGCAATGGGAGCGATTGGCGAGTCAGAGCGAGCAACGAGGGGCCGTCGCGCCGCCGCAGTGCCAGCGCCCAGCACTCGGCAGTCTCGACCGGGTCAGCCGGGCGGCAGACATAGAGCCCCGGCATCGCTCGCAACGCGGCCAGATGCTCCACCGGCTGATGCGTCGGGCCGTCCTCGCCGAGCCCGATCGAGTCGTGCGTCATCACATAAACGACGCGGACCCCCATGAAGGCGGCCAGCCGGATAGAGGGCCGGGCATAATCGGAAAATGTGAGGAACGTCCCGCCATAAGGGATCAACCCGCCATGCACCGCAATGCCGTTCATCGCCGCCGTCATCCCATGCTCGCGCACCCCGTAACGGATATAGCGGCCGGAATAGTCGCCGTGGCGGACGTCCTTCTGGTCCTTCGCTTTGGTGTTGTTCGATGGTGTGAGGTCGGCCGAGCCGCCGACCAGCTCCGGAACGACCCGGGTCAAGCTGTCGAGCACCGTCCCCGAGGCCTGGCGGGTCGCGATTTTCGCATTCGCCTGCCGGAAGTCATGACAGAGCTTTGTGATTGCTTGATCGAAGCCGGGCGGCAACTCTCCGCGCTGACGCCGCAGGAATTCGGCACGGCGCTCCCCGCCAAGTGCGTCGAGGCGCGCTTCCCAAGCGCGGCGCACGGGCTCGCCGCGAGCGCCTGCGGTGCGCCATTCCGCGCGGATGTCCTCGGGAATGACGAAGGGCAGCTCGCTCCACCCGAGCCGCTGGCGCGCGCCGGCGATTTCGTCGGCGCCGAGCGGCGAGCCATGCGCCGCGGCGGTTCCTGCTTTGGTGGGCGCCCCGAACGCGATCGTCGTGCGGCAGGCAATAAGGTTCGGACGATCGCTGTTTTGCGCCCGCCGGATAGCATCAGCGATCGCCAAGTGGTCGTGGCCGTCGATCCGTTCGGCTGCCCAGCCATACCCCCGGAACCGCAGCAGCGGGTCGTCGGAGAACGACAGCTCGGTCGGGCCGTCGATCGAAATCGAATTATCGTCGTACAGCACGATCAGCTTGGAGAGGCCGAGATGACCCGCGAGCGAGGCTGCCTCGTGGCTGACCCCTTCCATGAGGTCGCCATCGCTGGCGATGACGTAAGTGTGGTGATCGACGATCTCTTCGCCGAACTCGGCCGCAAGCATTCGCTCGGCGAGCGCCATGCCGACCGAATTGCCGATCCCCTGCCCGAGCGGCCCGGTCGTCGTCTCGATCCCGGCTGCGTGCCCCCGCTCGGGATGCCCGGCGGTGCGGCTGCCGAGCTGCCGGAAGCGCTTCAGCTCGTCAAGGGTCATGTCGGCGTAGCCGGTCAGGTGCAACAGCGCATAGAGCAGCATCGAGCCGTGTCCGGCGGACAGCACGAAGCGGTCGCGGTCGGGCCAATCGGGCGCCTGCGGATTGAACCGCAAAAATTGCGTGAAGAGGACCGCCGCGACATCGGCCATGCCCATCGGCATGCCGGGGTGTCCCGATTTCGCCTGCTCGACCGCATCCATGGCGAGCGCTCGAATGGCATTTGCCATGCGTCGGAGTTTCGGGTCCCGCGGCGCGGGAAGCGGAGGGGCCGTAGCGGCGGAGGGGGTGGCGGCGGTCATCACCGCAAGATAGTTACCCGCGGCGCGAGAGCAAGCTGGCGGCGTTCGGCCCGCCGCACGCCTGCTTGATAAAACAGATAAAGAACAGGAGGCATGCCCGCGTCAGGCGCGGAAACCTCTGGTAACATTTCCCAGGGAACAGGGAAAAGAGTGTCATAGAGGGCCTCGCCGTAACCGCGATGATGGGTTTACCACCCGATTACGGCTATTCTTCGGGCGACGGTTACATCGCGCGTGTCCAGCAATCGGAGGGAAGAATGCTGACCATCCTCGATCTCAACGCCGAGTTCGCCAAACTGAAAATGTTGCGCGGGCGCACTCCGGAGACACCGGAAGCCGATCGCGCGGGCGCTTTTGCGCGGTTGGCGCCGTACCGCGACAGCGCCATCAATGTCGCCAAATTCTCCGGCGAAGGCCCGTGGGAGCGCCACCCGAACGGCGACGAGATCGTCCAGATCGTCGACGGCGCGGTGACATTCCACATCATGACGGATGACGGGCCGCAATCCCATGCGCTCAAAGCAGGAATGGTGGTGATCGTCCCGCAAGGGGCATGGCACCGCTTCGAGGCTCCGGACGGGGTGAGCTTGATGACCGCGACGCCTCAGCCGACCCAACACCTCACCTTCGCCATCGACGACCCGCGAACCCTCGAATAACACTTTGCTGGGGTTGGCATGCTGACTGCATGGTTTCTGTGGCGAGCGGGGGACATGTAATATCGGGGCTCATGAAGCACATCGCGGTCCTTACGAGCGGTGGCGATGCGCCCGGCATGAACGCGGCGATACGCGCCGTAACGCGCAGTGCGCTCGATCTGGGCATGACGGTCTATGGAGTGCGCCAAGGCTGGCAGGGCCTGGTCGAGGGTCAGTTCCGGCAGCTCAGTGCGCGCGACGTGGGCGGCATCATTCAGGTCGGCGGCACGTTTCTCGGCAGTGCTCGATCAGCCGAATTCCGCGAGGAGAGTGGCCGGTCAAAGGCGCTTCGCAACCTCGCCCAATGGGGCGTCGATGGTGTCGTGGTGATTGGCGGCAACGGATCCCAGGCAGGCTCGCACATGCTCAGCCAGCTCGGGGTTCACGTGGTCGGCATCGCGTCCACGATCGACAACGACCTGTTCGGGACCGATATCACGATCGGCTGCGACACCGCCATTAACGTCACGCTTGGCGCGATCGACTATTTGCGCACGACCGGTTCCTCCCACAATCGCGCTTTTTTGGTCGAAACAATGGGAAGAGACTGCGGCTATCTGGCGATAATGGCGGGTCTCGCGGGCGGCGCAGAAGTCATCTCAATTCCCGAGTTCGAGGTACCGGCAAGCGAGATTGCGCAGCGGCTGCGCGCCGCATTCGAGCGCGGCAAGACGCATGCAATCGTGGTGCATTGCCGAAGGCGTCAAAGAAAATGCCGCCAAGATCCTCGCTTATTTCGACGCCGACAAGCAGAGGGCCGGTTTTGAGCTGCGCGCCACGACCTTGGGGCACGTCGTGCGCGGCGCGCCGCCCAGCGCCTTCGATCGCCTGTTGGCTACGCGGTTGGGCGTCAATGCCGTCAAATCCCTGAGCAATGGCGAGACCGGCGTATTGGTCGGCTACCAGAAAAACGAGGTCACGCGAACGCCGCTCGCCGACATCGTCGGACGCACCAAGCCGGTAGATACGGAACTGGTCGAGCTTGCGCGCATCCTCGCAAAGTGATTGCGCAAAGTGTTTGCAACGGCTTGCTCAGAGCCGACTGGTTACCGTGTACACCAGATAGACGAATAAGATCGTTCCCAGCAGAAGAAGCAGCGCCACGAGGGTAATGTCCAGCCGCGTACCGGGGCCCGGCCGCAGCTCTTTGGCGTCGATTTCGAGCGCGGTCTTGCGGAAGCGGACCGCGGCGAGAGCCATCATCACGCCGCCCAGCACGATCAGCAGCAGGCCGGCGATGTCGCCGACGATCTGACTGCGCGCCGTCAAGGGCCGCGCCGGCGAGGGACGAGGCCGCGATCCGCAGGAACAGGTCGAACTTCTGGACCAGAAAGCCGAACGCCATGATGGCGATCGCCGTGCGCACCCAGGCAAGAAACGTCCGCTCATTCGCCGCGTGGTCGCTGTACCGCTCGATCATCGACGGCCGCGCCCCAGAGGTTTCCTGAACACTTCCTTCATTCCTTGGCTGGCTCGATGATATCCTCAGGCGCCGATTACTCGGACCTGAGGGTGACTGCATGCGTTCGCTTCTCTCATTAGGACATAATAAAGCGGTTCGGCTGCTGGTGTCCGTGATCACCGCGTTGACGGCATTGGGCGCTCTGCCCGGAAATGCTGCGGCGAACACAGTGATCGATCTCACCTATGATTCGCTGATGGACATGGTGCGGCCGGAAGTTCACCCCGGCATCGCCGTGCACCACAATCTGCAGATCACGGTGTCGGGCGGCGGCAATCTTTCGGAGGACCGCAACCGCAGCGCCCGTTCCTACCAGGACCGAAATGCGATGATGCAGGTGCTGAGCAGTTCTGGGGACGAGGCGGCATATGCGTCTTGGCGGGTGGCGCCGGACAGCCGGCTCGTGCGCGTCCAGAACGACCCGCAAAGCACGCGCACAATGACCGTGACCTTATTGCCGGGCAACACCTGCCGCTTCGAGGTCGTCGACCAGCTGAAACCCGGTTTCAGCGAATATGCATTTCTGCGCATCTCAACCCACACGATCGGGTATTTCTCGACTTACCGCGTTACTCGCACTTCCTGCACGATCCATTGACCGGATTGCGGCGGTGTAGGATGAGTTGAGCGCGGCAAAACCCATCGCAATTCACCACCAAGATGGGTATCGCGCGACGCTCAACCCATCCTACGAGCGACTGACCTACGCCAGTACGGAACGACTACGAACACCCGCTGGTCGCCCCACACGTATCGCATTTTAAGCACGTCCCGTTGCGGATCAGCGTGAAGTTGCCGCATTCGTCGCAGCTGTCGCCTTCGTAGCCTTTGATGCGGGCGGCGCGGATGCGTTCGAGGCGGAGGTCGCCGGCGGGCATTGGCGGGAGGGCGAGGGGGCCGTCGAGGTCGGGGTCGGTGAAGGCAAGCGCGGTGGATTGGCCGGCGCCGCCGTCGAGCACGGTCAATTTGTGGCGCACGAAGCCGTTGGAGGCGGCGCGGCGCATCAGGTTTGATTCGGCCTCGCCCTTGCCGACCGTGTCGGGCATCAAATCGCCGGGCTGGACGTGGGCGAGGTCGCTGCGGTCGAGGTAGGAGATCGCCAATTCGCGGAAGAGGTAGTCGAGGATCGAGGTCGCCATCTTGATCGCGTCGTTGCCTTCGACGATGCCCGACGGCTCGAAGCGGGTGAACGTGAACGCCTCGACGAACTCCTCGAGCGGCACGCCGTATTGCAGCCCGATCGAGATCGCGATCGCGAAATTGTTCATCAGCGAGCGGAAGGCCGCACCCTCCTTGTGCATGTCGATGAAGACTTCGCCGAGCCCGCCATCCTCGTATTCGCCGGTGCGCAGATAGACCTTATGGCCGCCGACGACCGCTTTCTGTGTATAGCCCTTGCGGCGGCTGGGCAGGCGCCGCCGCTCGCTCTGCCGCACGACGCGCTCGACGACCCTTTCGACGACGCGCTCCACAATCCGCTCGGCAACGAGCGGCGCGCGGGCGGCGGGCGACTGCTCGAAAAATTCCTCGGCCTCCTCGTCCTCGCCCTCGCCCAACAGGCTGGACGCAAGAGGTTGCGATAGTTTCGAGCCGTCGCGGTAGAGCGCGGTCGCCTTGAGGCCGAGGTGCCAGGACAGCATGTAGGCGTCCTTGCAGTCCTCGACCGTCGCCGCGTTCGGCATGTTGATGGTCTTCGAGATCGCCCCCGAAATAAAGGGCTGAGCCGCAGCCATCATCCGGATGTGGCTGTCGACCGACAGTGCGCGCCGGCCGGTGCGGCCGCACGGGTTGGCGCAATCGAACACCGCCAGATGCTCGGGTTTGAGATGCGGCGCGCCCTCCAATGTCATCGCGCCGCAGCACCAGCTGTTGGCGGCGTCGATCTCGGCCCGGGCGAAGCCGAGCGCCCCCAACAGCTCGAAGCCGGGATCATCGAGCGCGCCCGGCGCGATCCCGAGACTGTCGATGCAGAAAGCTTCGCCCAGGGTCCATTTATTAAACGTGAATTTGATGTCGAAAGCCGACGGGAGTGCAGCCTCGACGCCGGCGAGCGCCCGGTCGTCGAACCCCTTCTCCCTGAGACTCTCGTGGTTGATGTGAGGCGCGCCATCGAGCGTGCCGTGGCCCAGCGCGTAGCGCTCGATCGCCGCAATCTCGTCGGCACTGTACCCGAGCGTCGTCAGCGCCTGCGGCACCGCGCGGTTGATGATCTTGAAATAGCCGCCGCCGGCGAGCTTCTTGAACTTGACCAGCGCAAAATCCGGCTCGATCCCGGTCGTATCGCAATCCATGACGAGCCCGATCGTGCCGGTTGGCGCGAGCACCGTCGCCTGCGCGTTACGGAAGCCGTGCTGCTCGCCGAGCGCCAATGCCGTGTCCCAGCTGCGCCGGGCGGCCGCCGCGAGCGCGGGGTCCGGGCAGTTCGCTGCGTCGAGCGACACCGGAGGGATCGACAGCCTCTCGTACGCATCGGCCTCTCCGCCCTCAGGGGGGAGAGGGAGGGGACCCGTCGCGGGCGCGATAGGTAGGGTGAGGTGGGTGCTGCCGCCTTGAGGGTCTGAGGCTCCCCCCACCTCACCCCGGCCCTCTCCCCCCTAGGGGCGGAGAGGGAGAATTCGTAACGAGGGGATGCAACGCCATGGGCCGCGCGGCGATGGTTGCGGATGACCCGCAACATCGCCTCGCGGTTCTCGGCATAACCGGGGAAGGCGCCCCCCGGATTTAGTCCGGGGTCGCCCGCCATCTCAGCTGAGGTGGCATAACTCGACCCGGTCATCAATGCGGTGATCGCGGCGCCGAAAGCGCGGCCGGCGGCGCTGTCATAAGGCAGGCCCATCGACATCAGGAGCCCGCCGAGATTGGCGTAGCCGAGGCCGAGGGTGCGGAAGTGGTAGGAGCGGCGCGCGATCTCCTTCGACGGGAACTGCGCCATCAGCACCGAGATTTCGAGCACGATCGTCCACAGCCGCACCGCGTGCTCGAAACCTCCGACGTCGAAGGCGCCATCCGCGCGTCGGAAGGCCATCAGGTTGAGAGAGGCGAGGTTGCACGCCGTGTCGTCGAGGAAATTGTACTCCGAGCACGGGTTCGACGCATTGATCCGGCCGCTTTCTGGGCAGGTGTGCCAGTCGTTGATCGTCGTATCGAACTGCAGCCCGGGATCGGCGGAGGCCCAGGCAGCATGGCCGATCTTGTCCCACAGCTCGCGTGCGGGCAGCGTCTTGGCGACCTTGCCATCGGTGCGCCGGGTCAATTCCCATACGGCGTCGTTTTGGACGCGCTTGAGAAAATCATCGGAGACCCGCACCGAATTGTTCGAGTTCTGGCCGGCGACCGTGAGATAGGCCTCCGACTCCCAATCGGTGTCGTAGGTGCGGAAATCGATCTCGGTATAGCCTTGGCGTGCGAATTGGATGACGCGTTGTATGTAGCTTTCCGGGATCATCGCGCGCCGTGCCGCGCGGATCTCGCGCTTCAGCGCCGGGTTCTGCGCCGGATCGATCCCGCCGCAGCACGCCGCCATGATCAGGTTCAAATGGCGGGCGGCAAGTTTCGACCCGGCGACAAGGGCGGCGACCTTCTGCTCCTCGACGACCTTCCAATCGATGAAGGTCTCGATGTCGGGGTGATCGATGTCGACGATAACCATCTTGGCGGCGCGCCGCGTCGTGCCGCCGGACTTGATCGCACCGGCGGCGCGGTCGCCAATTCGCAGAAAGCTCATCAGCCCCGAGGAGCGCCCGCCGCCGGACAGCGGCTCAGCTTCGCCGCGGATTCTCGAAAAGTTCGAGCCGGAGCCGGAACCGTATTTGAAGAGCCGCGCCTCGCGCACCCAGAGATCCATGATGCCGCCCTGGTTGACGAGGTCGTCGGCGACCGACTGGATGAAGCAGGCGTGCGGCTGCGGGTGCTCGTAGGCGCTGTCCGAGGCGTGCAGCTCGCCGGTTTGGTGGTCGACGTAATGATGACCCTGCGCCGGGCCGTCGATGCCATAGGCCCAATGGAGCCCGGTGTTGAACCATTGCGGCGAGTTCGGCGCGCCGATCTGGCGGGCGAGCATCACCCGGATCTCGTCATGAAAGGCCGACGCGTCGTCCTGCGTGTCGAAATAGCCGCCTTTCCAGCCCCAATAGGTCCAGGTCCCGGCCATGCGGTCGAAGACCTGGCGGGCGCTTGTTTCACCGCCGTGACGGGCGCTCTCGGCCAGCGCTGCGAGCCCCTCCTGATCGGCGGTGCGCCGCCACAGCCAGGGCGGAAGGCCCTGCTCCGCAATCGGCACCAAACGCGCGGGCACACCGGCCTTGCGGAAGTATTTCTGCGCGAGAATATCGGAAGCGACCTGGCTCCACTCGGCCGGCACCTCGAATCCCTCGGCCTCGAAGACGACCGACCCGTCGGGGTTGCGGATCTCGCTGCTGGCGGTGCGGAACGGCACGGTCTCATACGGGTCCCGGCCAGCCGTGGTAAAATGGCGCGCGATGTGCATTCCTCTCCCCCAACCCCGCTGCCAGACGTAGTTGCTCGTCCGCTCCAGCCCACTAAATCTAGTTTAATCGGAAAAGGTGGGCAACCCATTTCGTGGGCGTTTCGACGAAAGCACACCCACATGTTGCGGGACAGCAACGCTTTACGCCTGCCCGGAAACGGTGCAATAAACCAAACTTGCGAGGCGAGGCATGGATGGAGCTATGACGCTCGGCACGCGTTTGTTGACCTGGTTGCGAGGCGAGCTGGTCGGCACCGACGCTTACGGCAACCGCTATTACCGCGACCGGGGCGGCGCACCGTTGCGGCGTGGCGGCGGCCGGTTCAGCCGCGAAAAACGCTGGGTCATCTACAATGGCGAGCCGGAAGCATCGAAAGTGCCGCCGGAATGGCATGCCTGGCTGCACCATACGGTGAACGAGATGCCGCGCGCCGACCGTACCCGCTATGGGTGGGAAAAGCCGCATCAGCCGAACATGACCGGCACGCCCTACGCCTATTACCCGCCGGGCTCGATCCTGCGCGGCGGGCACCGGCCCCGCGCCACCGGGGATTACGAGCCGTGGACACCCGAATAACGCGGCTGCAGCAAACATGACCGGCAATGTGATCGAGACGGTGATGGGCGCCGTGGTCTTGCTCGTCGCGGCGGTATTCCTGTTTTTTGCATATACGACGAGCCAGGTCAGGGCCGTGCAGGGTTATCAGGTGACGGCTCAGTTCGAACGGGTCGGCGCGCTCCGCGACGGCGGGGATGTCCGAATCGCCGGGGTCAAGATCGGATCGGTCGTGACCGAGACCCTCGATCCGAAGACGTTTCTCGCCACCGTGCGGATGAGCATCGACCCCGCCTACAAACTACCGGACGACACGGTGGCCGAGATTGTCTCCAACGGCCTGCTCGGTGAGCAATACCTGTCGCTCGTCCCGGGCGGCGAAGACAAAACGATACCGCCGGGCGGGCAGATCAAATTTACCCAATCTCCGGTCAGCCTCGAAAACCTGATCGGGCAGATGATCTTCTCGACGCCGAGCGGGCAGAAGAAGCCGGGCGAGGGCGGGGCGCCGCAAGGCGCCGCTCCGAAATAGGCTGGGTCGGGCATGTCCGATAGCGGCAGCAGCGAATTCCCGGTCTGGCGTACGCCGGAAGGCGAGCCGGTCTCGTGCGTCGAAAAAATCAAGGTGTTGAACGACAATCTCGCCGAGTTGAAGGAGCTGGCGCAGGAGGCGCTCGAGGATGCGGTGCTGATGGGATGCGACGAGCGGCAGGTGCGCGAGGTCCTGGCCGGCATCGTCGCCGGGATCGTCAACCCCTACCGCAAATGACGAGGGGTCTTGTCGCGGCGGCGCTGCTGGCGGTAACGCTGGCGAAGCCGGTGGCAGCGAATATGACGCCGGAGCCGGTGGCGCTGCTGGAGGGGCTCGACAAGATTACCGCGCGCGTCTCGAAATTCGAGGCGCCGGTTGGCGCCCCGGTGCAATTCGGCACGCTCGCGATCCGCGTCCGCGATTGCGAGAAGAGCCCGCCGGAGGACACGCCGGAGAGCGCGGCGTTTGTCGAAATCGACGAAACCCGTCCGAGCGAGACCAGAACGCGCGTGTTCAGCGGCTGGATGTTCGCATCGAGCCCGGCGCTGTCGGCGCTCGAGCATCCCGTCTACGACGTGACCTTGCTCGATTGCAGGGCGGCGAGCGGATCGCCGCGCAACGCCTCCGGCAAAGCCGCCGGGAAGGACGCGCGGTAGGCGAGCGCCTCGGCGAGCAGGCGATGATAGCGGGCGCGGGGGATTTCGACGCCGCCGAACTGCGCGAGGTGCGGCGTCAGAAACTGGATGTCGAGAAGGCGATAGCCGCCAAGCTGCAAGCGCGCGGCCAAATGCACGAGCGCAACCTTGCTCGCGTCGGTCGCGCGGCTGAACATGCTTTCGCCGAAAAAGGCGGCGCCGATCGAGACGCCGTATAGCCCGCCGACGAGCGTGTCTTTGTGCCAGGTTTCGACGCTGTGCGCCGCGCCGCGCGCGAAGAGCCCGGCATAGAGCCGCACGATTTCGTCGTTGATCCAGGTATTCGGGCGCTTCTCGGTCGCCTCGGCGCAGCCGCGGATCACCTCTTCGAAGGCGCTGTCGCAGCGGATCTCGAAACCGCCCTGCCTGATGACGCGGCGCAGCCGGTTCGGCACATGGAAGCCGTCGAGCGGCAGGATGCCGCGGCGCCGGGGATCGACCCAGAACAGCTCCGGATCGTCCGCCAATTCGGCCATTGGGAAGATGCCGGCAGCATAGGCGGCGAGCAGGATCTCGGGGGTCAGCCGCAAGGCGCCTCGCCTCCAATCACTTGCGCCGCTTGACGAAATCTTCCAGCCAACGGATATCGTAATCGCCGTCAATGAATTCCGGCGCGACGGCGAGACGCTGGTGCAGCGGGATCGTCGTGTCGATCCCGCCGATCACATATTCCTCGAGCGCGCGGCGCAGCCGCATCAGGCATTCGTTACGGCTCTTGCCGTGGATGATCAGCTTGGAGACCAGGCTGTCGTAATAGGGCGGCACCTCGTAACCGTCGTAGAGTGCGCTGTCGACGCGAACGCCGAGCCCGCCGGGCGGATGGTAACCGGTTACCCGGCCGGGCGAAGGCAGGAAGGTATCGGAGTTCTCGGCGTTGATGCGGCATTCGATCGCGTGGCCGCTTAGGTTCACGTCCGACTGCCGATAACCGAATGGCGCGCCGGCCGCGATGCGCAGCTGCTCGCGGACGATGTCGATGCCGCTGATCATTTCGCTGATCGGATGCTCGACCTGCAGGCGCGTATTCATCTCGATGAAAAAGAATTCGCCGTCCTGATATAGGAATTCGAGAGTGCCGGCGCTGCGGTAGCCGATCTCGCCGAGGGCTGCGACAGCGAGCGCGCCCAGCCGCTCGCGCTCCACGCAGTTCAGCGCCGGGGAAGGGGTCTCCTCGAGCACCTTCTGGTGCGAGCGCTGCAGCGAGCAGTCGCGTTCGCCGAGATGAATGATGGCGCCCTTGCCATCCGCGAGAAGCTGGATCTCGATGTGCCGGGGCCGCTCGAGATGGCGTTCGAGATAGACCTCGCCGGAACCGAAGAACGAAGCCGCCTCGTGTTGCGCAATCGGCAGCAGACGGGCGAGCTCGGCAGCGTTGCGCGCCACCTTCATGCCGCGCCCGCCGCCGCCCGCGCTGGCCTTGATCAGCACCGGATAGCCGATCCCACGGACCGCCGCCTCGGCCGCCGCGACATCGCGCACGGCGCCCGCCGACCCGGGAACCGTCGGGATGCCGAGCTTGCGCGCCGCCTCTTTCGCCGCAACCTTGTTGCCCATCAGCCGGATGTGCTCGGGGCAAGGGCCGATGAAGGTGAACCCGTGCTCCTCCACCGTTGCGGCGAAATCGGCGTCCTCGGCGAGAAATCCAAGACCGGGATGGATCGCATCGGCGCCGGTGATTGTCGCAGCCGAAAGGATCGCCGCGACATTCAAATAGCTGTCGCGCGCCGGCGGCGGGCCGATGCACACGGTCTCGTCGGCCAGCCGCACGTTCATCGCATTAGCGTCGGCGGTCGAATGCACCGCCACCGTCCTGATCCCCATCTCGCGGCACGCGCGGTGAATGCGCAGCGCAATCTCGCCCCGATTGGCGATCAGCACCTTGTCGAACATCGGCTTAATGCCCTCTCCGCCCTTGAGGGGGGAGAGGGAGGGGACCCGTCGCCTCGGCGACGGGGAGGATGAGGTGGGTCGGAGCCGGAGTTTCCCCCACCTCACCCCGACCCTCTCCGCCCCCAAGGGCGGAGAGGGAGATGGCGAGTTCTCGAAAGATAGTCTCCAACACGCCCCCGATATTTTCCATCACATCCCCGTTCCAGAATCGGATCACCCGATAACCGCGGCTCGCAATCGCGATGCTTCTATTCTGATCGTGCTCAGCGCGGAGCGCGTGCTGTCCGCCATCAAGCTCAATCACCAGCTTCGCCGCGGGACACGCAAAGTCCACCACATATCTGCCGATCGGATGCTGCCGCCGAAACCGATGCGGTGGCCCCAGCTCGCGCAATTCTCTCCACAGCCGCTTCTCAGCCTCCGTCATATCTCGCCGGAGCCGCCGGGCGACCGTCGTCCTTAGACGAACCCTCACTCGATCAGCATCAGGACAGCGCCATACTCGACGGGCTGCGCGTCGGCAACCAGGATCTGCGCGATGCGACCGGGGCGGTGCGCGCGGATCTGGTTCATCACCTTCATCGCCTCGATGATCAGCAAGGGCTGTCCCTCGGCGACCGAATCGCCGAGACGCACAAAGGGCGGGTCTCCCGGTTGCGGCGCAAGATAGGCGGTCCCGACCATCGGCGCCTTGACCGTGCCGGGGTGCTCGACCGGGCTCGAACGGGCGGGCGGCACGGAGGGCGCGACCACCGCAGGCGCCGATCCGCCGGGAACGCGGGCGATTCGGATGCGGCGATCGCCGATCGCGTATTCGATCTCGGTCAGACCGGTTTCGGTCAGCAGCGCGGCCAACGTGCGGATCAGGTCGGCGTCGGGAAAAGGCGGGCGACGGCCGCCGATTTTCAACGATCGGCCTCTGCCGGTTCCCGCTCGATCAGGTTGGCGAGCGCGTCGAGGGCGCGTTCATAGCCCTGAGCCCCCAACCCGCAGATCACACCCGTCGCCGCCAGGCTGACATAGGAATGATGACGAAAGCGCTCGCGGCGGAAAATATTCGACAGATGCACCTCGATGACCGGCAATTCGGCGGCGAGAAGCGCATCGAGCACCGCCACCGAGGTGTGGGTCAACGCCCCGGCATTGAGAATTATCCCGTCGGCGGATTCGCGCGCCTCCTGGATCCAATCGACGAGCTGGCCCTCGTGATTGGTCTGCCGGAATTCGATCTGCAGGTCGAGCGAGGCGGCGCGCGCCAGGCAGCGCTCCTCGATGTCGGCCAAGGTCTCACGGCCATAGACCGACGGATCCCGCACTCCGAGCAGATTGAGGTTGGGACCGTTCAAAACATAAATGGCAGGCAATAGCACCCCCCACCCGATGGCCCCTTATACCACCGCCCGGAAGCGACAGGGAGAGGAAGGACGGTCCGACCTTATTCGGCGATCGCGGCTTCTGGCCACCGGAGGATTGAATTCCGCCTTGGTCATTGCATATATTGTTATAGGCACCGTGCAACGCGCAAGATGTGCCGATCCGCCAATTTGATACTGCAATGCGCGGGTATTTGTTTTTGCAGACGCCCGTTCCGTCTCTTCATAATCGCGACTGCTGGACTCCCGCAGCCCCGGGAAGGGCGAACGATGACGACGGATAAACCAGTTCAACTTGACGAACATCGAGGCATGGCGGCGCAAAAATCAACGGAGACCCGACGTCGCAGCCTTGAGGTACGAGCCGATCATGCCGCGTTGCGAGGCCGTCAAGAAGAATTCGAGCGCCACGCGGTTTCCGCTCCGTCGACTACCTGGTGCGAGGCCGCAGAGAAGGCGCAATATTTGATCCGCCTTTTCGCTGAGACACCCGAGGGACGGGAGCCACGCCGACAAGAGCTGATCGCGAGGGTGCTCGACGATTTTGCCAGATTATCCAAGGAGTCAATGCCATAGAATCGGATGGCTTGGTGCGGGTTCACCGTGGGCGAACCTTCGCCTAAACCGAAGAAGACGCTCTCGTAAGAGCCTGTTTCCGCTCCCAATGCGAGAACTAGATGTCCGGCGTATCCTTCTCTTCTTCGGACTGTTCAGTCGGGCTGTCGTCGCGGCGCGAGACAACCCGTTCCTGCTGCCGCTTGAGTTTCTCGTCTTTTTTGGCCTTCTTCAGCCGATCGCGCTCCGAGCGCTCGAAGCGGTAATTGGTTCTGAACGCCACGAGTAGCCCTCCCTAACGCACTCCAACACGGCTCACGTCAGTAGCCCTCGCGCTCGAGGCGTTTGCGCAGCATCTTGCGATGCCGGCGGATTGCCTCGGCTTTCTCGCGTACTCGGCGTTCGGACGGTTTTTCATAAGACCGCCGACGCTTCATTTCGCGGAAGGTGCCTTCCCGCTGCATCTTTTTCTTCAGGACCCGCAGCGCCGAGTTGACGTCGTTGTCGCGCACGAAAACTTGCATGGCCAGCTATCCCTGATTGTTGCGTTCGTCCTGTACCGGCGGAGGCGCAGCGGCGCGAACCCGCACCGCTCTCCGTCCGAGCTAGCTTTGCTTCAAGTTGACGGCCGAGGTCTTTCCCCGATCGCCGCGCTCGAGCTCGAAGCTCACCTTTTGCCCTTCGTGCAGATTGCCGATACCGGAGCGCTCGACCGCCGAGATGTGAACAAACACATCCTTCGAACCGTCCTCAGGTTGAATGAAGCCGTAACCCTTTGTGGCGTTGAACCACTTCACGGTACCAATAGTCATCGAATTTCCTTCAAGGCACATTGCCCCCGCTCGAAAGTAAGCGGCGGGTCAAGCTTCGGCAGGTGCGGGGAGCAGGTCCGGCGCTCGATCAGGAGCTAGGGAGAGCAGCCGAACCACGGGGAAGTCGACAGGGAACAAATAAGCTATCCGGCCTCGCCTTGCAACTCGCAGGGGCGACCCGCCCGTTTTTCGCTCAGTTGTCTGCGGCTTCCGGCACTGCGCTGATCATCGGGCGCTGCTCGAGGAAGCGCCGGAGCGTCTCCGTCTGCTCCTCGGCTTGGACCTGAAGGCGCTCCCAGTAGACGAGACCATTATCCAGAGGGGCGTTACGCGCCCTTGCGATCATACGGCGCGCGAACTCGGCTTGTTCGTTCAGCATGCGCAGCGCCACATAGATCCCCTTTTCAATTCCCTCCGACTGGGATTCCACCAGCTCCATCGCGCCGAAGCGGTGCCCGACGTGACAACCGTAATCCTCGAACCCATTCTTCAGCTCCAGTCTCAGTGCGCCGCCGCACTCCGGGCAGCTGAACCCGACGGGGCGCTCGAAGTCGTTCTGCTCCATGGCAATTGACGCTCCCTCGGTAGGGGCTCCCGTGGCCGCTGTTGCCGGTTCGACCAAAAGAACTTCCGCCGAGAGCCGGACCAGCAGGGCAGGGATTTCGGCGGCTCGGACCAGGTAGTGAGGCTCACGTAACGCTGCCGCGGTTCGCGGCATATCGGGGAAGGCCGCATCGCCTGGGTTCTCGACGATCGCCAGCCCGCCGGCCTGCTGGATCGCCGCAAGCCCCGCTGCGCCATCACCGCCGCCGCCGCTCAACACGACGCCGATCACGCGAGCTCCGCAAGCTTTGGCAGCAGAGCGGAACAACGGGTCGATTGCCGGGCGGGTGAAATGCTCCCGGGGGCCCCGCGACAAAGAGACCTTGCCGCCTTCGATCAGCATGTGCCAGTCGGGGGGTGCGACATAGATATGGCCCGTCCGGATCGGCTCCTCTTCCCGGGGGTGCGAAGCGGTAAGCTTTCCGGACATTCTGAGCAGATCGGGGAGGATGCTGCGGCTGCGCCCGATATGGATCACAATAAATACCGTTCCCGGGTGATCGGCGGGGAACGCCTCAGCGATTGCACGCAGAGTATCGAGACTACCGGCAGAGCCGCCGATTACTGTTATGTCACGGCGTGCCGGCTCTTCATCGCGATCAGCTGTCACCTGCCATTCCTTCGCACGACCGATGAGGCGGGCCATCGGATCCCCGGCGTTATCGTCAACACGCATCAAGTAATTCTGTTCCGGCATCGAGCTGCTCTCGCCAGAGCACCGCACCAACCCAGGACGCGCTATTGACGGCGGATCGATCCAATTCTATTTAGTTTTTTTGCTTTCCTGAGAAACGATTTGAAAGAAACAATGCCGGAAGACCCGTCTCCTGTCTTGCTCCGTAGCCAGTTAACGGAACTCTACATCCGGGCCCGACGAGCGATTGCCGAATCTCATGATCTCGCCGCTGATCGCGATTTTATCCTTTGGTGGTACGGGATGCGGTCGCCATCCGCGAAACAGCCCTCCGCGACGCTGGACCAATGCAAAACGCCATCAGGATTTCTCAGCCGACCGTCGGACGCGGGGGATGCACAAGCTCCGAAACCGTATTGAGCAGGTCCGTCATCCTGAAGGGTTTGCGGAGGTGCGGCCGCCCGGCGTAATCGCCCGGCAAACTGCTACTCCCGTAACCGGTGACAAACGCGAACGGGACCTTGCGACACGATCGCGCTCGAGCCACCGGATCGATGCGGTCGCCCCCTAGATTGACATCAAGGATTGCTGCGTCGTAGGTCTCTCGGTCGACAGCGTCGAGCGCTTCCCCAAGTCGCGGGATCGGCCCCGACACGATGCACCCCGCCGCGTGCAGCATGTCTTCGATCAGGGTTGCGACAAGAAATTCGTCTTCGACGACCAATACCTTGATGCCCCTGAGGACGCCCTCCAACTCCGCCGTCATGATGCGGCTTCCTCTGTTCTCGGTCGGTCTGACGGCAATTCGAATGTCAGGTATTGCGGGTTTCCCGGAATGACGATCCTACATTGAAGCCCGCCATCGACTGCGCCGAGAGTTGCCTCACCCTGCAATTCGAAACGAATGCCCCGTTCGATGAGTTCCGTGCCGAAACCGCGCGTCGGAAATCCGTCAATTCTCGGGCCGCCACGCTCGGTCCACGTGAACTCCAGGCTCCGAGGGCCGCCCGTGATCGTCCAAGCAATTCCAACCCGGCCCCTGGCGGTGGACAGCGAACCGTATTTGGCGGCATTTGTCGCGAGCTCGTGAACAACCAGCGCAAAAAGAAGGGCCGCTTGCGGTTTCAGACTGACCGGCGGCCCGTCCACCGTAATGTGGGCGCCGTAGGGAGCCAGCTCCGTCGAGATTATTTCGCGCAGCGGCGCCTCGGTCCATCCGGCGTTCGACAGCAGATCGTGGGTGTGCCCGAGAGCGTGGAACCGGCCCACCAGATCGGTTTTAGCCTCTCCGTCGGGCAAGGTTCGTTCGGTAATCGACGAGACGACCGCAAGTGTATTCTTGACCCTGTGGCTGAGCTCGGCCGCGAGTACCTTCTGCTGCTCCTCCGCAGCGATGACGCTGGTAACATCCACAAAGGTCAGGAGCACGCCGTCGATCGTACCATTGACGGTTTTATAGGGCAGGAGACGCGCGAGATAATGTTCGCGCCCGTCCGACAGAGTTACCGCGCGCTCGATCACCTCGCCGCCGAATACCGCGCGGATATCTCGTTCGAGATTCGGGTATACGAGGCGGCTGGAAAGATCGGTCAGCGGGCGGCCTTCGTCGCCCGAAAGCAAACTGAATAATTTGCAGACGGCCGGCGTAAAGGTTCGGATCACCAAATTCTTATCCAGGAAAATGGTCGCGATCTGGGTGCTCTGAAACAAATTATTGAGATCGGCATTGGCGCGATCGAGCTCGTCAATTTTGGTGCTGAGCTCGTTGTTGACGGTCTGCAGTTCTTCGTTGACGGATTGAAGCTCCTCCTTCGACGTTTCGAGCTCTTCGTTGGTAGATTGCAATTCCTCGTTAACCGAAAGCAGCTCTTCGTTCGACGAGCGAAATTCTTCGTTGGCCGTCTCGAGTTCCTCGATTGTCGATTGCAATCGCTCCTTGGTGTCCTGCAGCTCCTGCTCGATTTGCCTGACGGTTGCGTCGTCGCCATCCGGCCGCGCCGCGGCCGTTTCTTGCTCTGCTCTGATCGGGCCGCGGTCGATGAAAACGACGCCGTAGGCCGCCTCCTTTGCTTCACCGACCGGCTCGACCGCGACGCTGACCATCTGGGTCCCGCCGTTGATCTGGACCGCAATACGATCACGCACGACCCGCCGGCCGGTTTCCTTCGCACGATGCAGCGCTGCCCGCAGATCGGCACGCAAGCCCGGTCGGGCCATCGCGACAATGTCGCGATTGGGCGGCCCGGCCGCCGGCTGTAGGTACTTACCGGTTCCCGGCGAGAAAAACAGCGTCTGCCCGGATTCGTCGACGATCACGTAGGTCGGGGCAAACCGTTCGACTATCGCAGCGGCGATGCTCCGCAGCATATCCGAGCGCTGCAACAACCCACCCTGACTCTGCTCATTCCCGGACACGTCGCGCCGTGAGTTCGGCAAAAATTGCCGCAGCGGTAGCGGCGGACGCGAAACCAGACCGCGGCTCCGGAAGATGCGGCCCTTTCTATCGAGCGTGACAAACAGGTCGCCGTGACGTGAGAGGTTTTCCGAACTACCCAAAAATAGATACCCTCCCGGTCGCAGCGAATAATGAAACAGAGGAATAATCTGCATCTGAAGAGCAGGCTGCAGATAAATCATCAAGTTGCGGCAGGAGATCAGGTCGAGACGCGAGAAAGGCGGGTCGCGGATGACGCTATGGGTCGAGAAGACGCACATCTCGCGCAGCTCCTTTGCGACGCAATACGTCCCGGCTTCCTTGACAAAAAAACGCATCAGCCGCTCGGGCGAGACTTCCTTGACCGCGCTGGCGGGATAACGCGCCGCGCGGGCGACCCCCATAGCGGTCTCATCGATATCGGTAGCAAAAATCTGAACCTTGGGCGGCGCTACCAGCTTTTCACATTGCTCCCGCAAGAGGATAGCGATCGAATAGGCTTCTTCGCCGCTGGAGCACCCGGCGACCCAGACCCGCACCTCATCATCGGCGCCTCTGCCCTCGAAGAGCTTTGGGATCACCAATGTCTCGAGCGCCTGAAATGCTGCTGCATCTCGAAAGAAATCGGTGACGCCGATCAACAGATCACGAAAAAGAGCTTGGATCTCCTCCGGCTCTTCTTGCAACCGCTCGCAATATTGCTCGAGCTTCGCCGTCTGGACCACCTGCATCCGGCGCTGCACGCGGCGGTGAAAGGTGCGTTCCTTGTATTCACTGAAATCGTGGCCGGTGCGGCTGCGCAGCAGGCCGTAAATCTTGGCCAAGGCCTCGCTCGGTTTTTCCGGGTCGAAGGTGCTCCAATCGCGGACATAGGCGATGATCCGCTCGGGTATATCCTCGACCGGCAACTCCAAATCGACAAAGCCGGCCGCCAGCGCGCTCAAAGCCATCTCGGCAAAGCGCGGCCGTGACACTTTCGAGCCTTGGGCGATCGTCAGCCCGCCATTCTCTTTGATCGCCCTGAGGCCGAGCGTGCCGTCGTGGCCGCTCCCGGAAAGCACCACCCCGATCGCGCGCTCGGCCTGGTCTTCGGCGAGCGAACTGAAAAAAACGTCGATTGGCGCCCGCTCGCGGTCGCCGGCTCCAGTGTGGCGCAGATGCAGACGCCCCTCCTGAATAGTCAGGATGGCGCTGGACGGCAGCACATAGACATGCTCGGCTTCGACCCTCTCGCCATCCCTGGCGTCGATCACCGGCATGGGGGTGGCGCGGCCGAGAATCTCGGCCAGCATGCTCTCACGGTCCGGCGACAAGTGGGTAACAACGACAAAGGCTAGCCCGCTATCGGCCGGGACGGCCTTGAAGAACGCCTCCAGCGCTTCGACGCCGCCGGCCGAGGCTCCAATACCAACGATTGGAAGAGTAGGGGCCACGAGCTCACCGCGACTGACAATCAATTGGGTCCTCTTAATTGCGAACAAATTAAGCGCTGACGCATCCCAGGTTCAAGGGAATCGGTCAGGAACGAACGTATCCCGGTGGGGTTTGCCTACCAAAGGTTTCGGAGGCGCCGATGGCAGGCCGATCCTCCAATATTCAACAGCAATATGGCCGAGTGCTGGACACGGCGCGCCAACTCGCCGAACAGGTGCGAGTGACCGCCGAACGGGTTCACCAGCAAGCCCTGGAGGCGCGTCGCCTGATCGCGATCGCCCGGCAGCACTCGGAAAGAGGACGGGAATTGTCGAGACAGGGCCGAGAAGAAGCGCGCGCGGTGGAACGCTCGATAAGGTGGAGTCTCGACAGCAGCCATAAAGCCGATCGCCCCTCTTCCGGTAACGGCGAGGGTTGAGCCCCTTTTTCTGCCGCCTGCTGCGCCGTCTCTAGGCCCCCTACCCTCACGGACAAAGCCTTGCGGGCTCCGCCCCCGAAGCGCCGATGCCGGCGATGGGAAAGATGAGGCGTCACAGCTCTGACCCCTAGACCAGCGCGTTCCCCAGCATTAAGGCCCATCTCCGTCTTGGCGACAACCCGGTGCGCGGCAATAAGCGGTCAGTTAGCGGAAATCTCTGACGATCACTGGACGCTCAAATGGACGAGCTCGGGGCGCCCGATTGATTAACGAGCCCGCGTTAGCAATCTGGGCAAATTGATATGCGAGCAAATACCCCTCCGGTTCCTGTGGTCAAAGAATTGGCCGTACTCGTCGAACGGGCTGAACGCGCGTGCAAGACGACCGCCCAGCTGGCGCGAGACTTCAACTTTATCGTTGTGTGGTACCAATCGCGTCCTCGCTCGCGATTACGCGCTGTTCCACTCCTTGACGACACTGATCAGACGCAGATACATGATTCACCATTCGACCCGGTCTGATACGAGAGGCCGGTACCGCGGGTAATAGCCTAATCCTGCGAAAGCCATTTCGGGTGGGCTCTCAGCCTTTCCGCGGTCAGGGAGGCGGCGCCACGGTCCGGCGTGGCGCCCACGGAACCTCGCGAAGGCTGCCGAGGTCGATCTCCGGCATCGCCAGGTCGACCCGCCGGGCGACGGCGTTCGCGAGCTCGTTATAACGTTCGAAACCGCGGCGCAGCCGGCCGCGCCATGCCGGGATGCCGCCGCTGGCGTGCAATTCAAAGGCGGATTCGCGGCCGTCGAGCGCCGACGAGACGTGATCCCACGCCATCTGCAGCAAGGCCGAGCGCTGAATTGCCGTATAGCCGCCGCCGCCGAAAGAATCCGCCAAACCGGCGGCGACCTCGGGCGCGGCGAGATCCTTGTCCGACGGGCAGACCACCAGGGACGAGCCGGGCACGATGCGCAAGATCTCGGCCATGCGCTGGCGCGCCTTCAAGATCGCGATGCCGCCGACCGCGAGGTGGGCGTGATTGGGGACGCAATAGCCGGTTTCGGTGAACCGCGGGTCGCGCTCGCACGCGGTCAGGCAGCTGCGTACAGTCTGCACCTCGATCGCCAAATCTACCAGGTGCTCGATCGTCTGGTCGTGCTTCACCAGCCCCATCGCATGGGTCAGGGCGAGCGCCAAGCCCAGCGTGAACTCGGCTTTTGAAAGCCAGCCGTAGAGGTGATGCCAGATCAGCCAGCGCACGACAGGCTCGGGTGATTCACCCAGCAGAAAAACCCGCTCCCACGGGATGAAGACGTCGTCGAGCCACATCTGGCCGTCGAGCTCGTCATAGCGGCTGCTCAGCGGCGCGACGAACGGGTTCTCGTCGCGCACTGCAATCTTGCGGCAAACCGTCGTGACGCCGGGCGCATTGACCGGGACGATAAAGGTCGCGCGGTGCCCATCGATCTGGAGGCCGCAAAGGCTGCCGACATAGACGTCCTCGGCAAAGGCTGGGCTTGTATGCATGCCGATCTTGCCGCGGATGACAATGCCGCCATCGGTCTCGCGCACCAGCTTCAGCGCGGTGCGTTCGGCCGGATCCTCGCGCATGCGGGCGCCGATCGTCGGGGCGCCGCCGCAGAAGGTCAGAAAGTGCCCGGTGCGGGCGATCATCTCGCGGTAGCGGGCGGCGTTGGCGATCTGCTCGGGCGAGACGCTGCGCTCCTCGACCGAGGCTAGGAGGCCGAGCGCGATCATGTGCCCGTAGCACGGCGTGTGGGTGATGTTGCCGGCGCTCAAAAAGGTCGTGGCCGAAAAGAACCGCCCCATGCCGGCGAGGTCGTCGGCGCTTTTCGGCACGACATAGGCCCAAGGGACGCGTTCGCTCTCGGCGTCGGGCGGGCGGATCGCGATCTCCCGCCAGGCCGGGTCGAGATGGAGGTCGTACCAGGCGACATATTCGTCGACCATCGCGCGGGTCGCCGGATGCGTCGTCACGTCCTCGACGAGACCCTCGCCCATGACCCAGACCCGGCGCCCGTCGCGCAACGCCTGCCGGTATTCCGCCCCTGTCCTCATGCCTTGCTCCCGCGCTCCGCATTTCGCCGCCCGTGTATGACGCAGCGAGTGCGGAGGCGGAAGAGGATAGCGGTTGCCGGGTCGTGCTGACCTATATTGCGGCCGCTGATGCTGCGAAGACCCGAAGGGATCCCATGACCATGACCTGCGACATCCTGATCCGCGGCGGCACCTTGATCGACGGCAGCGGGCGGCCCGGCGAGATCGGCGACATCGCGGTTCGCGACGGGCGGATCGCCGCGCTCGGCCGCTCCCTGCCGGAAGGCGCGGCCAGGGTAATCGATGTCGAGGGTTTGGCGGTAACGCCCGGCTTCATCGACATTAAGACGCATTCGGACTTCACCTTGCCGATCAACCCGAAGGCCGAAAGTAAGGTGCGCCAGGGCGTCACGACCGAGATCATCGGTCATTGCGGCTTTTCGGTCGCGCCAGTCTTGCCGGGCAAGGCGCAATTGCTCGCCGATTATCTGAGCGGCGGGGCTCCCTGGCTGCCCTTCCGTGAGATGCGGTTTCCCGAATATCTCGAAACGTTTCCCGCGGTTGCGGTCAACACCGGGATGCTGATCGGCCACAACACCCTGCGGCTGATGGTAATGGGGCTGGAAGACCGCGCGCCGCACCCCACCGAGATGGCCGAGATGATCACGCTATTGGAGGAGGGGCTCGGCGGCGGCGCGCTCGGGATGTCCTCGGGCCTCTTCACGCCACCGGGCAGCTTCGCCGAGCCCGCCGAGATGCACGCCTTCGGCCCCGTGCTGAAGCGCCACAACGCCGCCTACTTCACCCATATCCGGGACGAGTCGAACAAGGTGATCGAGGCAGTCGCAGAGGCGATCGAATTCGCCCGCACCGTGCGGGTGCATGTCGAAATCGTGCATCTCAAATGCTCGGGGACCGACAACTGGGGGAAGGCGGCGCAGGTCTTGGCAATGATCGATGAGGCCCGCGCCGAGGGTTGCGACATCGATTGCGACGCCTACCCCTATACTGCCGGAGCCAATCCGCTGAAGAACCTGCTGCCGCCCTGGGTCCAAGTCGACGGATTGGCGGCGATGCTGGCGCGCCTTGCATTGCCGGAAGCCCGCGAACGCATCCGCGTAGAGATCAATCACGACGGGCTTAACAACTGGGGCCGCATCCCGTCCTGGGAGGCGGTGCAAATCTCGGTGTCGCCGCGCCTGCCGCAGCACGCCGGAGAAACCGTCGCTGCGCTGGCCGCAGCACGCGGCTGCGATCCGGTCGACCTCGTCTGTGATTACCTGATCAAGGATAATGGCGCGACCCGCGTGCTGATCACCTCGATTGCCGAAGAGGACATCCGCGAGATCGTCCGCTCTCCCTCGGCGCTGGTCGGCTCGGACGGCAATTGCGTCGCCGATTACGGCGTAGTCAGCCAGGGGATGCCGCACCCGCGGTTCTACGGCACCTTCCCGCGGATCGTCGGACATTATGTTTACGAGCAGCGACTGCTTCCGCTCGAGCAGGCCGTGCATAAGATGACGGGAGCGACGGCGCGGGCATTGCGGCTGCGCGACCGCGGCGTGCTCAGGCAAGGCTATCGGGCCGATATCACGATCTTCGACCCCGCCGACTTCAAAGACCGCGCCACCTATGCCGAGCCGCACCAATACCCGACCGGCGCCCGCACGACGGTGCTCGTCAACGGCGTCGTCGTAGTCGAAGACGCGCACCACACCGGCGCCATCCCGGGAATGGTCCTGCGCCGTGCCGCCGATGGCAGCGTGGGGTGAATTCTAGACTAGTACCTGGTTGCGTAAATTGGCGTATGTCGTACCCACCCCGCTTCGGCATCCTCACTCAGACGGGACGACAAGTCTCCGCCATGAAAGCGGGAACCCAGGAATTCCAGTCGCTTGCCCCCTGTTCAAAGCCAGGGGCAGGCTCTGGGTCCCCGCTTGCGCGGGGACGACGGACTTGTCTGTCCGCAGGATTTCCTGACAGCCGCTTGCGCGGGGAGGACGAACAGGGCGGAGTGTCGCACGCCGATTTGAGCAACGAGGTACTAGCTCAGCCAATCCAGGCTCTCTTCCTCCTGCAGCCGTTGCAATCGCTCGAATAGCGCTGCCGCAGCGCGCTCGCCGAGCGCGGCGCGGGTCAGTCGCAGGAATTTGTCCTCTAGCTCGCCGGGTTCGAGCATACCGCTCTCGGCATCGGTTTCGAGGCGGCGCCCATCGGCAAGCGTTATCGTCACCGTCCCACCATGCTCGCCGCCCGTTTCCGGCACCAGCCGGACGCGGCGGCAGAGGGTGCGGATCTGCGGGTCGGCCAATGCCGCCTCGTCCCAGGATCCGGGGTCGCGCGCCTCGCGGCAGAGCGCCAGCGCGACCGAGAACGGGATGCTGTACTGCGCCAGCATCAGATCGGCGGGCTCCAAAATATTGTGGCGCTCGATCATGCGCGAGGTGCCGGTGACGGTGATCGCCTCGACTTCGGCGCCGGTAAAGCCGTGCTGGGCCTGCAGGTCGCGCACCGCCCTGACCGCGGGGTGCGCGGTGGCGTGGCACGGGTAGCGCTTCAGCACCGCGGTCGAGACGACAAACTCCTCGCCGAGGCTGCGGGTCAGCTCGGCCGTGTCCCATTTCGTGCAGAACACTTTGAGAAACCCGAACTCGCCCTCGAGCACGGTGCGCGGACCGGCGAAACCGGCGGCCGCGAGGCTCGCTGCCAGGACGCCGGCTTCCGAGGCGCGACCCAAATGCAGCCGCTTGACCATGCCGCCGTCGCCGCGGGCAAACTCCAGCAAGCCGCCGCACAGCGACCCGGCAATGCCGAGCGCATTGGTCATTGCCCTCGCATCGAGCCGCAGCAGACGGCCCGCCGCGACCGCCCCGCCAAACGGCCCGGTCGTGCCCGGCGCATGAAAGCCGCGCGCCTCGTTGGTGTGGCCGGTGGCGCGGCCGATCCGGATCATCACCTCGTTGCCGGCGACAAAGGCGGCAATGAGCGCGCGGCCGTCGGCGCCGCGCTCCTGGGCGATGGCGAGAGCCGGCGGCAATACCGTCGCGCCGGGATGCGCGCCGGCGCCGGGCCGCGTCAGGCTGTCGAGCTCGAAAGCGTGAGCGAGCGCGCCATTGGCGAGCGCCGCAGCCGGCGCCTGTACCGCCGGCCCGTTGCGGCCGAGGATATGGCATTTGCCGCCGGGCCCGGTGCGCTCGGCATAATCGATGACGATCCGGCTCCACCGGAGCGCGCTGCCGCAAACGCCCGCTGCAACCGTGTCGATGATGCAGTCCTTCGCCTGCTGCACGACCGATGCGGGCAGGTCTTCGTAGCGAAGCGCGGCGGCAAACTCGGCGAGCTGCACGGTTTCATTCGCCATCTTCTTCCTCCCAAAAGGCGGTCGAGATTGCTTCGTCGCTGCGCTCCTCGCAATGACATCCCGTGTGTTGTCATTGCGAGCGAAGCGAAGCAATCTCGACGGTGTCGGGTTGGCGGAGGGTTAAGCCATGGAAACGATCGGGCGCGAAGGGTTCGACGTCATCGTCGTCGGGGCCGGCAATGCCGCGACCTGCGCCGGCTTGTCGGCGCGCGAGAACGGCGCCCGGGTGCTGATGCTCGAAATCGCCCCCGAAGAGGCGCGCGGCGGCAACTCGGCCTTCACCGGCGGCGCCTTCCGCGTCGTCTACCACGGCGCCGAGGATCTCACGCGGCTGATCCCCGACATGAACGAGACCGAGCTCAGGGACGCCGATTTCGGGACCTACACCGAGGAGCAGTATTTCGACGATATGGGCCGCCTCACCCAGTACCGCTGCGACCCGGACATGACCGAAATCCTGATCCGCCGCAGCTTTGAGACCGGCGTGTGGATGCGCGGCAAGGGGGTGCGCTTCCAGCTCGGCCTCGGCCGGCAGGCGTTCCGGGTCGACGGCAAGTTCAAATTCTGGGGCGGGCTCGCCTGCCATATCTGGGGCGGCGGCAAGGAATTGATGAAGGCGTTGCACACGCAAGGGCCGCGCGCGACGGAATCACCCTACTCTACGAGACGCCCGCGATCGGCCTCTTACAGGGCGATCGTGGCGTCGAGGGCGTGCGCGTGCGCCATCGCGGCCGTATCCAGGACTTGCGGGCGAAAGCGGTGATCCTCGCCTGCGGCGGTTTCGAGGCCAATGCCGAGATGCGGGCGCGCTATCTCGGACCGAATTGGGACCTCGCCAAGGTGCGCGGCTCACGGTTCAACACGGGGCAGGGCTTGAAGATGGCCCTCGACCTCGGCGCCGCCGTCGCCGGGCACTGGTCGGGCGCGCATGCCGTCGCCTGGGACCTGAACGCCCCACCCTTTGGCGACCTCGATGTCGGCGACCGCTTCCAGAAGCACAACTACCCATTCGGCATCGTCGTCAATGCCAAGGGCGAGCGGTTTCTCGACGAGGGGCTCGACTTCCACAGCTACACCTACGCCAAATACGGCGGCGAGATCCTGAACCAGCCGGGCCTGTTCGCCTGGCAGATCTTCGACCAGAAAGTTGTCCATCTGCTGCGCGAGGAATACCGCATCCCGCGCATCACCAAGGAGCAAGCCGACAGTTTCGAGGCGCTCGCCGGACGGCTCGAAGGCGTCGACCCGCACCGCTTTCTGGAGACGGTGCGGGCCTTCAACGCCGCACCCCGACCCGAGGCGCCGTTCAACCCCAACCTCCGCGATGGCCTGGCAACGAGCGGCCTCGCGATCGACAAGACCAACTGGGCCCAGCGCCTCGACGAGCCGCCCTACGAGGCCTATGCCGTGACGACCGGCATCACGTTCACGTTCGGCGGCCTCAAGACCACCGGCAACGCCGAAGTCGAGGACGCCTCAGGCCATCCGATCCCCGGCCTCTACGCCGCCGGCGAAATCGCGGGCGGCCTCTTCTTCCACAATTACGCCAGCGGCACCGGCCTCATGTCCGGCGCCGTCTTCGGCCGCATCGCGGGCAGGAGTGCGGCGGGCGGCTAATTGCGACCGGCGACGAGGCCGCGGGCGATGATCTGCGCCTGGATTTCGGCGGCGCCCTCGAAGATGTTGAGGATGCGGGCGTCGCACAGCACCCGGCTGATCGGATATTCGAGGGCGTAGCCATTGCCGCCGTGGATCTGCAGTGCGTTGTCGGCGTTCGACCACGCGACCCGTGCGGCGAGCAATTTGGCCATGCCGGCCTCGATATCGCAGCGCCGGCCGCCGTCTTTTTCGCGCGCCGCGAAGTAGGTCAGCTGGCGCGCCGCCATCGTCTCGGCCGCCATCAGGGCGAGCTTGCCGGCGACGCGCGGAAAGGCGATCAGCTTTTCACCGAACTGCACGCGCTCGAGCGCATAGGCGAGCCCGAGCTCGAGCGCGTTCTGCGCGACGCCGATAGCACGCGCCGCGGTCTGCACGCGGGCGCTTTCGAACGTCGCCATCAACTGCTTGAAGCCCTGGCCCTCGACGCCGCCGAGCAGCCCCCCTGCGGGCACCGCGAAACCGTCGAACGCGATCTCGAATTCCTTCATGCCGCGATAGCCGAGCACCGGGATTTCGGTGCCGCTCATCCCCTCCGCCGGGAACGGGTCCTCATTGGTGCCGCGCGGCTTCTCGGCGAGGAACATGCTGAGCCCGGCGTAGCCGCGCTCGTTCGGATCGGTGCGCGCCAGCAGGGTCATCAGGTCGGAGCGGGCGCCGTGGGTGATCCAGGTCTTGGCGCCGTGGATACGGTACACCTCGCCGTCGCGCACCGCGCGGGTCTGCAGGCTGGCGAGATCGGAGCCGGTGTTCGGCTCGGTAAAGACGGCAGTCGGCAATACCGCGCCCGACGCGATGGCCGGCAGCCAGCGTGCCTTTTGCGCGTCGGTGCCGTTGAGGCGGATCAGTTCGCCGGCGATTTCGGAGCGGGTGCCGAGCGAGCCGACCCCGATATAGGCGCGTGACAATTCTTCGGAGACGATGCTCATTGCCGTCTTGCCTTGCCCGAACCCGCCATGCTCCTCGGGGATCGTCAGCCCGAAGACGCCGATCCGGCCGAGCTCTTCGATCACCGGCAGCGGGATCAGCTGGTCGCGGCGGTGCCATTCCTGGGCGTGGGGCGTGACCTCCCGTTCCGCAAAGCGGCGCACCTGATCGCGAACCATCTCCAGCGCCGGATCTTCGATGCCGATATCCCCGAATGCGCCCTCCCCGGCTTCGGCGAGCCGGGCCCCGAGCTGCAAACGGGCTGCGGGGGCGGCGGCGGACAGGCTGCCCGCCGCTCCGGTGCGCAATGGCGCGATCTCGGCGTCCTCGAGGCCGAGATCCTGGGGCCGCGCGAATTCCCCTTGCGCCATAGGAATCCCGCCGGCGAGCTGGGCAAGATATTCCCCATAGGCGATTTCGAGGATCAGCGCCTCGATCTCACCGAGCTTGCCTCCTTCATCGAGCCGCACCGCCCAGTTTCGCAGCTGGCGCAGCGCCTCGACATAGCTCGCCATCCAGGCCAGCGCATGGGCGGCCAATTGTTCGGTGGCGAAGCGCTCGGATCCGACATTGCCGCCGGGAGCCACCCGCACCACAAGCCGTGCCTGCGCGGCGGCAAGAAACATCTCTGCCGCGCCGAGCGCCCTCCCGGTTTGGGCCAGCAGCGCTGTGCCCCCGGTCGGCACGGCTGCGCGATGCGTCGCCGATCAGTCCTGCGGCAATTGGTAGTGCTGCGGATAGACGGTGCGGGCCATCGGGTCGGCGGCGTGCATCACGTCCGAATGGGTCATCGACAGCGCCGAGATGTCGTCCGAGATCGCGTTGAGGTTCTGGGTATCGCTGGCCCGCTCCGGCGCGCCGATGAAACTGCAACCCACTGCATTGGCGAGTAAAAGTACGACGAAGCCGAGCCGGATGGGGGTCATCAATCTCTCCGATCAGGAAAAGAGCTCGTACGCTACCACAAATAGAACCACGACCAGCACTAGCGACGCCAGCAAAACGTAGCGCACCACGCCTTCCTTGCTGCCCGCGCGGGCCTCGGTACCGGTCGCTACCGGGCGTTCGGCCATGACCTTCTCCTGAGCTTGCCGCGTTTCTGCTTAGGAAAACGTAAGGGCGGGGGTTTTCGATCCTCAGATTGCGCTCGGATTGAAAAGCGAATGCGAGCGAAATCGAGTTGACCGCGCCGGCCGACCGGCCTAAATCTCAAGCTGTGGCCGAGATGACAATCCATGGCCGGATTGGCCGGCGAATTACGATCCCGAACCCGCCGAGGGTTCGGGCTCTCTCGATTCGCCCCTTTCCTGCCGAGGACCAAGCTCATGCCGCCCCTTCTCGCGACCGTCGCTGACGACGATTCTTCCGTCACCGCCTATTTTTCCGTCCACGCGCGCGCCGAGCCCGGCGTGATGCCGCGTGCGCTGGAGCTGTTCGTCAAACGCGGTTTGGTGCCTTCCGCCTGGCACAGCACGGTCTATGGAACCGATCAGCCAGAGCTAACGATCGACATTCAAATGCGCGGGCTCGGGCGCGATCTGATGGACTACATAGCCGCTTGTCTGCGGCAGATCGCCTATGTCGAGGTCGTGCTGACCTCAGAGAAGCTCGGCGCATCCGGCTGATCGGAGCTCGGCGCTCCCATGTCTTTCCGCGACCATATCGCTGCCTGCAACAATTACGACCCGGCGCGCGTGGTGCCGCTTTTTGCCGGAGAAGACCGAGTGGGGCTGCTGCGGCGCGACAATGCCGCAGCGCTGCGGCGATTTCCGGATGTCTTCGCGGTCGCTGATGACCGCGTCACCCTGCTGGCGCGCGGCGATGTTGCGGCGGTCAGCCGCGCGGTCGATGCCGTGGTCGATGCGCTGGTCGTCGAAAAGCATATCCCGAAATCGCGCAAAGAGACCTTCGATGTCGCGCCGCGCTGGGGTGCGCCGGTGGTGTTTCGTCTCGACCGCGGCGCCGTGCCGTTCTTCGGAACGCGCGCCTACGGCGTCCACCTCAACGGGTATCGCGGGGACGGGAGCACGCTCGATCTATGGGTCGGCCGGCGCGCCCCCGATAAGAGCGTCGCGCCCGACAAGCTCGACAACATCGTCGCCGGCGGCATCGGCAACGGGCACGGGCTCGAGGAAACCTTGCTGAAGGAGGGCGAGGAGGAAGCCTCGATCCCGCGGAGCCTGACCAGCCGTGCGGTTCCGGCCGGCGCCGTTTCCTATCGCATGGAAAACGAGCTCGGCATCCGCGACGATGTGCTGTTCGTGTTCGATCTCGAAATGCCCGCCGATTTCACGCCGAAGAACCAGGACGGCGAGATCGTCCATTTCGAGCTGATGCCGGCCTCGGCGGTCCTCGACCGCGTCCGCACGACCGACGAATTCAAGTTCAACGTCAATCTGGTGATCCTCGACTTCGCGCTGCGCCACGGGCTCCTTCGGCCGGACGACCCGGAATATCTCGACGTCGCCGCCGGGCTCCATCGCCCGCTGAATTAAGACTGACACTCGGTTAAAGCGATAATCTCCGCCGGGGCCATCCCCTGTTGCCGCATGGAGCGGATCGTCGGCGCGCCCTCGCGCTTGGCGAGGCGGCGGCCAGCCGCGTCGGTCAGCAGCGGGTGATGACGGTAGCGCGGCGTCGGCAGGCCGAGCAGCGCCTGCAGTACGCGATGAATATGTGTCGCTGTCGCGAGATCCTCGCCGCGGGTCACCAGGGTTACGCCTTGGATCGCGTCGTCGACAATGACCGCCAGATGGTAGCTGGCCGGGAAATCCTTGCGGGCGAGCACGACGTCACCGAGCACAGTGGGCTCGGCCTGTTGGCGGCATTCCCCCTCGAACCAGTCGAGCGGGCCGGTCAGCGCTAGTGCGCGCGCCAGGTGGAGCCGCAACGCATAATCAATTCTCAAGCGAAGCTTTGCAGCGACCTCCTCGGTGCTGAACCTGCGGCAGGTGCCGGGATAGATCGGTCCCGCATCACCATGCGGGGCGCCGCCGGCGCGCGCGATCTCGGTCTGGATCTCGCGCCGCGTGCAAAAGCAGCGATAGAGCACACTCAACGCATCGAGCCTCTCGAGCGCCTGCCGGTAATCGTCGAAATGCTCCGACTGTCTGCGGACCGGCCCGTCCCAGTCGAAGCCGAGCCAGGCGAGGTCTTCGAGGATTGCTGCGGCATACTCCTCTCGGCAGCGGGTCTGGTCGATATCCTCGAGGCGGAGCAGAAAGCGGCCACCATCGCTCCGCGCCGCGCGCCACCCTTCGAGCGCCGAGCGGACATGCCCGAGATGCAGGTACGCCGTCGGGCTTGGCGCAAAGCGCGTCACCGTCGCCCCGTGCCCCGCCGCTGCGGGTGACATCGGGGTCCCGTCTGGGCTAGGTTTGTGGGTCGTGCCTGCCATTGGAAGGACCGTATAGATGATGCCTCGCCTGTCCGGACCGTCGCGCCCGTCCGCTTCGGGCGGCAAGCCGCGCCGGCTGGTCATCCTGCTGCATGGGCTGGGCGCGGACGGCAACGACCTGATCGGGCTCGCGCCCTATTGGGCGAGGCTGCTGCCGCACACCGAATTCCTGTCGCCCAACGCTCCGTTCCCCTGCGACACGGCGCCCTACGGCTATCAATGGTTCAGCTCGCAGGACCGCAGCCCGGCGGCGGTGTTGGGCGGGGTGCGGGCGGCGGCGCCGATCCTCGATGCGTTCATCGACGAGGCCCTCGAAGAACGGGGGCTCGAGAGCAGCGAACTGGCGCTGGTCGGGTTCTCGCAAGGCACGATGATGTCGCTGTTTGTCGCCCTGCGACGCGCCGAGCCGGTCGCCGGCATCGTCGGATTCTCGGGGCGGCTGCTCGCCCCGGAATTGCTGGCCAGCGAGCTGCGTTCGCGCCCGCCCATCCTCTTGGTCCACGGCACCGAAGACCCGCTCGTTCCGTACAGCTCGCTGGCTGCGGCGGAAACGGCGTTGAAAGAAGCCGGCGTGCCGGTAGAGACGGCAACCTCGGTCGGCATCGGCCACTCGATCGATGACCAAGGGCTGCGGCGCGGCGGTCAGTTTCTCAAAAACGTGCTCAGCGGGACGAGGCTTTGACCACGCCATCGCCGGAGAGGAGGGTTTCGAGGAGGCCGAGGATCTTGGGTGAGTCCCATTCCGCCGCGCCTTCGACGCGGCCGAGCACCTTGCCTTCGCGGTCGATCAGAAAGCTGGTCGGCAAGCCCCGTGCCCCGAAGGCATGCCCGACCTCGCTCTTCGGATCGATATAGACCTTGACCGATTTGAGCCCCAGTTTGGTGATGAAAGGCTCAACGGTCTTGTTGCCGCCGCGGTCCTCGGATACCGCAAGCACGGCGATCCGCTCGCCGAACCGCGACTGCAACCGCTCGAGCGAGGGCATCTCGCGCAGGCACGGCCCGCACCAGGTGGCCCAGAGGTTGACGATGACGAGCTTGCCTCGCAGCGCCGAGAGTTCAACGGTCTGGCCGGTAGGATCGGCAAGCGAGACTTCCGGCGCCGGGAACGGCTGCGAGGAGGGCACGAACTCGCCGAGCTTGGTCCGGTCGGGCATGTCCGCCTCGTCCTCGTCCGCCGCGGCGAGAGCAGGTGCGACGAGGAGGAACATCAAAGCCGCAGCGGCAGTCCATTTCATTGTTCCGTCCTCTCGCTGCGCCGGGGAGCGCGGCCGATGACCGGCGCGAGCAAACCGGCCAATTCGCAATGGGGCGGCCGCTTTGGCGGCGGTCCGGCCGAGATCATGCGGCGCATCAATGCCTCGATCGATTTCGACAAGCGCCTCTATGCCGAAGACATCGCCGGCTCCAAGGCGCATTGCGCGATGCTCGTCGCGCAGAACATCCTGTCGCCCGAAGATGGCGCGGCGATCACCGCCGGTCTAGACCAGATCGGGTCGGAAATTGAAAGCGGCTGCTTTGTGTTCAGCGCCGAAAACGAAGACATCCACATGAATATCGAAGCGCGGCTCGCCGAGCTGATCGGGCCGGCGGCGGGGCGCCTCCACACCGCCCGGTCGCGCAATGACCAGGTCGCAACCGATCTGCGGCTGTGGCTGCGCGGCGCGATCGACCGCCTCGACCCGGAGATGTGCGACTTGCAGCATGCACTGATCGACCGCGCCGAGGCTGAAGCCGCCACGGTGATGCCCGGCTACACTCACCTCCAAATTGCCCAGCCGGTGACCTTCGGTCATCACCTCATGGCCTATGTCGAGATGCTCGGGCGCGACCGCAGCCGGCTCGCCGATTGCCGGCGCCGGCTCAACGAGTCGCCGCTCGGCGCCGCGGCGCTCGCCGGAACCTCCTTTCCGATCGACCGCCACGCAACCGCCGCTGCGCTCGGGTTTGATCGCCCCGCGGCGAATTCGCTCGACGCGGTGTCCGACCGGGACTTCGCGATCGAGTTTCTCGCCGCCGCGGCGATCGCCGGCATGCACCTGTCGCGCTTCGCCGAGGAGATCGTAACCTGGTGCAGCGGCGAATTCGGTTTCGTCGGGCTCAGCGATGCGTTCACGACCGGCAGCTCGATCATGCCGCAAAAGCGCAACCCCGATGCGGCCGAGCTGGTGCGCGCCAAAACCGGCCGGCTGAACGGGTCTCTCGTCGCATTGCTGACGGTGATGAAAGGCCTGCCGCTCGCCTATGGCAAGGATATGCAGGAGGACAAAATCCCGGTGTTCGAGGCCGCCGACGCGCTCGAACTCTGCCTCGCGGCGACGGCCGGCATGGTGCGCGACATGCGGCCGCGCCGCGAACGCCTGTGCGCCGCCGCTGAGCAGGGTTTTGCGACGGCGACCGATCTCGCCGACTGGCTGGTGCAGGCAGCTGGTCTGCCGTTTCGCCGCGCTCATCATGCGACGGGACAAATCGTCAAGCGTGCGGAAGCGCTGCGCTGCACGCTCGCCGAGTTGCCGCTCGCGGAATTGCAGGCCGTGGAGCCGACGATCACCGATGCAGTCTATGCCCTGCTCGACCCCGCCCGGTCGGTAGCGAGCCGAACCAGCTTTGGCGGCACCGCTCCGGAGCGCGTCGTCGCAGCCGCGGCGGAGGCGCGAAGGCGATTTTTGGAATGAGCGGCGGGCCATCGATACCGGTACCCTCACCCACCCAGCCCTGCGGGCTGGGTCCTCCCTCTCCCGCATTGCGGGAGAGGATGCTGAGCGCAGCGAGGCGGGTAAGGGTGATCGGGAGGCTCGGGCTCTGCGTCGTAGTTCTATCTTTGGTATTGGCGGGGTGCGGCAAGCGGAATGCGCCGACTGCGCCGCCCGACCAACCCGACACCTATCCGCGGCCCTATCCGAGTGAATGATTTTTTTTACTATCGCGGCGGCGAGCTTTACGCCGAACAGCTGCCGGTGGCGCACATCGCGGCGGCCGTCGGCACCCCCTTTTACCTCTATTCGGCCGCCGGGTTCACCGCGCAATACCGGCGGTTTGCCGATGCGTTCTTACCCGAGCAGCCGCTGATCTGCTATGCCGTCAAGGCAAACTCGAACCTCGCCGTGCTGCGCCTGCTTGCCCGTCTCGGCGCGGGGGCCGACGTCGTCTCCGAGGGAGAGCTGCGCCGCGCGCTCGCCGCCGGCGTGCCACCCGAGCGGATCGTCTTCTCCGGGGTCGGCAAAACGGCGGCCGAGATGCAGGCGGCGCTCGATGCGGGGATTCATCAGATCAATGTCGAAGTCGGTGCCGGAGCTGCGCCGCCTTAGCGAAGTCGTCAGCGCGCAAGGCCGGATCGCGTCCATCGCGATCCGGGTAAACCCGGATGTCGATGCGCATACCCATTTCAAGATTTCGACCGGCCGGAAGGAGAACAAATTCGGCATCGAATTTGACGAGGCGATTGGCGCGTTTGAGCTCGCCTGCGAGCTTCCCGGCATCGAGCCGGTCGGCCTCGCCGTGCATATCGGCTCGCAGCTAACCGATTTCGAGCCGTACCGCCGCGCCTTCGAGCGGGTTGCCGAGCTGGTCCTCGAATTGCGCGCTCTCGGGTTTTGCGTCGCACGTATGGATCTCGGCGGCGGCATCGGCGTCCGCTACCATGCCGAGCGCCCGCTGGAGCTGCTGAGCTATGCGAAACTTGTGCGCGACATCTTCGGCTCGCTCGGGCTCACTCTGGCGTTCGAGCCGGGCCGGGTGCTGACGGCGCCGGCCGGTCTGCTCGTCTCGCAGGTGCTCTATATCAAGGAGGGCAGCACCAGGCGTTTCGTCATCGTGGACGCGGCGATGAACGATCTGATCCGCCCGGCGCTCTACGATGCGTGGCACGACATCGTCCCGGTTCGCCTCCCCGCTGCGGGCGCTTCGCTCGCGCCGGCGGACGTTGTCGGGCCGGTGTGCGAAACCGGCGACACCTTTGCGGTCGACCGCGAATTGCCGCCATTTGGCGAAGGCGACCTCCTGGCCTTCACGGCAGCGGGAGCCTATGGCGCGGTCATGAGCACGACATACAACAGCCGGCTGCTGGTGCCCGAGGTGCTGGTCGCGGACGGGCGCTTTGCCGTTATCCGGGCGCGGCCGAGCTATGATGCGCTGCTTTCTCTCGATACCATCCCCGAATGGCTCTCTGGCGGGCGCCCCGGTACGGCCGGAGAGCCCGCGCAGAAGCGAGGTGCCGCATGACTGACCGCTCGTCGCTGTCCGGCCGCCGCTTCGCGATGCGGCTGCGGCTCGCCCGTTTTGCGCTGCTTTGGGAGCGCGTCTGGCCCCCATGCTGGCCGGCGCTCGCCGCGCTCGGCACGTTTCTCGTGCTCGGCTTGTTCGACGTGCTGCCGAATTTGCCGAGCCTTTTGCACGCGGCAATTCTGATCGGCCTTGGCGCTGCTTTCGCGATCGGCTTGGCTGCGGCATTCGGCAAGACCGTCATTCCCGATGCCTTCTCCGCGCGCCGCCGTATCGAGGAGGCGAGCGGCCTGCAGCACCGGCCGCTGCAGGCTCTTGCCGATCGGCCGAGCGGCCCGCTCGATCTTGCGGCGGCCGGGTTATGGGAGGCACACCGGCGGCGGATGGAAGCGGCGGCGCGGCGCTTGCGGATCGGACTGCCCCATGCCGGGTTCGCCGCCCGTGATCCGTGGGGGTTGCGCGCTGTCCTTGCGATCCTGCTGCTGCTTGGCGCGATCGATGCCGGGAATGACTGGAAGGACCGCCTCGTCCGGTCTTTGAGACCGGATATCGCCGGCAAGTCGGGGATGGCCGCTGCGAGCCTCGACATCTGGGTGACGCCGCCCGACTATACCGGGCTGGCGCCGCAATTTCTGCGACAGGGAACCGTGGAAACGCTGCATATCCCGACCGGCAGCAAATTGCTCGCCCAGGTGCACGGCGGTTCGGCGGTGCCGCGTCTCGCCATCGACGGTGAGAGCCGCGACTTCGATGCGGTCGACAAGCAGAACTTCCGCGCCGCGGCGACCTTGACGTCCGGCAAGCAGCTTGCGGTGACCCAGGCCGGCGCAGCGCTCGGCAATTGGCACATCGAGATCATTCCTGACAACCCGCCCAAAATCGCCTTTGCAAAGCCTCCGCAAGGCACGCCGCACGCCGCGCTGCGCATCGATTATCAGGCGGCCGACGATTACGGGGTCGAAGCGGCCAAGGCGGTGATCCGGCGCGAGGGCGGCAATCCCGAGGAGACGATCGAGCTCGAGATGCCTTTGCCTGGCCTGCACCTGAAGGAAGCGCAAGCCACGAGCTATCACGACTTGTCGCCGCATCCGTGGGCCGGCCTGCCGGTCGAGATCCGGCTCGTCGCTACCGATGCGTTGGGCCAGACCGGAGAAAGCGAGCCGGTCCGGATGAAATTGCCGGAGCGCAAATTCGAGCATCCGATCGCCCGCGCGATTATCGATCAGCGCAGGGAGCTGGCGACCGACCCCGGGTCGCGCCTGGCGGTGGCCGATACGCTCAGCGACCTGCGCGAGCGGCCGCAGCTTTACCGCGACGATACCGTCGCCTTCCTCGGCATGCGCCTCGCCGAAGAGCACCTGCGGTTCAACGATGACGCGAAGTCTATCGCCGAAGTCCAGCAACTCCTGTGGGATACCGCTTTGCGCATCGAGGATGGACGCATGTCACTCGCCGAGCGCGATATGCGGCGCCTGCAGCAGGAGCTCCAAGACGCGCTCGCCAAAAATGCGCCTGACGCAGAGATCGATCGCCTGATGAAGGAGTTCCAGCAGGCGCTCGACCGCTATCTGCAGGCGCTCGCCGAAAACATGGCGCGCAATCCGGACCAGTACCAGCAGCCGGTCGATCCGTCGAAGGTGATCAGCAGCCGCGATCTGCAACGCATGCTCGACCGCGCGCGTGACTTGGCCCGCAACGGCGCACGAGACCAGGCGCGCGAGCTGTTGTCGCAACTGCAGAACATGCTCGAGAACCTGAGGATGGCCAGACCCGGGCAGATGCCCCAGCAAGGGTCGAGCCAGGCGCAAAAGATGATGCGCGACATGCACGAGCTGATGCAGCGGCAACAGCAGTTGCTCGACCGCAGCTTCCGCGCCCAGCAGCAGCAAGGCCAACAGGGTCAGCAGGGCCGCATGGGGCAACGCGGCCAGCAGCAGCAGGGGCAGCCCGGACAGCAGCAAGGAGGCGGCGATCAGCCGGACCCCAACGGCCAGCTGGGCGATGCCGCCGGCCAGCAGGAAGGGCTGCGCCGCATGCTGGGCGAAATGATGCGCCGGCTGGGCGACGGGCTCGGCGATATCCCCGAGCCGCTGGGCCGAGCCGAGCGGGCGATGCGCGACGCCACCGAGGCATTGCAGCGCCGTCAGCCCGGCGCGGCGATCGGCCCGCAGACCGAGGCGCTCGACCAATTGCAGCAGGCGGCGCGCGAGTTTGCGCAGCAGATGCAGCGCCGCATGCAGGGCCAATTGGGCAACCCCAATGACGACGAAGTCGGCGCCACGAACGGAATGCCGGGCGATCGGGTCGAGCGGGACCCGTTAGGTCGGCCGCTGTCGAATAATGGGACTTACGATCAGGGCGACGTCAAAATCCCGGACCAGAATACTCTGCAAAAAGCCCGCGAGATTCTGGATGAACTGCGGCGCCGCGCGGGCGAGCGCTCTCGACCGGAAATCGAGCTCGACTACATCGATCGCCTGCTGAAGAGATTTTAAGCTTGACCTAAGGTCAGTCTGCGCCTTCAATCCGCCGACCTTTCTCCTCGTCATGTCCGGCTCGCACCGGGCGCCCTGCAGACCCTGCCGTTAACGGAATTGCCGGTGACCCCGGTAATCCTGTTTTCAGCTATTGCACGAGAACTGAAGAGGCGATGGATCGTCGACTGTTCCTATCCTTGATGACCGGATTTGCCGCAGCGTGGCCTTCGATGGCGCGCGCGGTTTCCCGCCCGCCATTGGCGCTGCGCCGCCTGCGTCTCGTCAACTGCCATACCGGCGAGAGGTTCGATGGGGCGTACCGCAACGACCAAGGCCCGATCCCGCGGGTAATCGACGAGCTCTGCATTTTCCTGCGCGACCATCACTCCGGCGAAAAAACGCAGATCGATGTCGGGGTCATTGATTTCCTGGCCGATGTGCTGGATTCGGTAGGCCAGACCAAAGCCACCGTGTTGTCGGCTTATCGCACCGCCGAAACCAACGCGATGCTCGCCCGCACGATGTTCGGCGTCGCCGAGCATAGCCAGCACATCGTCGGCCGTGCGCTCGACATACGCGTCGACTCGAACCTCTCCGAGGCAATGACAAAGGCCCGCGCGATGGATCGCGGCGGCGTCGGATGGTACCCGCATTCCGGCTTTATCCACATCGATACCGGACCGGTGCGGAATTGGACGCTCGACGAAGGCGGGCTCGATGGCCTCCTGTTGTTTGATGGCCGGCACCTGCGCATGGTCGGCAGAGCTGGCGGAGGAAGTAATCAGATGCTCGGCGGTGGCGCCTGGCAGCCGCTGACCGTGACCGAGCGGCTAGGGCTGCAGCGCCAGCTCGCCCGCGCGGAATTCATCGCCCGCACCAGAAGCCTGAGCTTCAGCCCGTGATTGCGACGCCGATCAGCTTGCCGACGCCATAGGTCACGCCGGCGGCGGCGAAACCGATCAGCAATTGGCGCAGTCCGGAAAACCATACCCCGAGACCGGTGAACAAGGTTGTGCCGGCGCCGATCAGGAACAGCGCCAACCCGCTCGCCGTGAGGCTGGCGATCGCTGCCGGCGACCCGGCCAGGACAAAATAAGGGCCGACCGGGAAGATCGCGCCGATGGCGAACAGCAGGAAAGAGGTCCCGGCGGCGGCCCAGGCCGAGCCGCCGAGTTCTTCCGGATCGATCCCGAGCTCCTCGCGCACGAGCGTGTCGAGCGCGGTTTCCTTGTTGGCGATCAGGCGCTGCGCCAGCGTCTTGGCCTGATCCCAGGGGAGCCCCTTGGCCTGATAGATCAACGCCAGCTCTTCCTCTTCCTCCTCGGGCATCTGTTCGAGCTCGTCGGCTTCGGTCTTGATTTGCCGCTGGTAGGATTCGCGGGTCGTGCTGACAGATAGCCATTCGCCCAACGCCATCGAACAGGCGCCGGCCAACAGGCCCGCCAGACCGGTGACCAGGATCGCGTGCGCCGCCAGGTCCGCTCCGGCCACGCCCATGACAAGGCTCAGATTGGAGCACAGCCCGTCATTGGCGCCGAGCACGGCGGCGCGCAGCGCATTGCCGCCCAGGGCGCGATGCCGCCCCTCCAGCCGCGCAATCGTCGCGCCGCTGAAGGCGGCCGGCGACGGCGCCGCCAGCGCCTCGATGATGCGGGCGTGCGACCGCTCGGCCGCCGGCAGCCCGCCGGCGACCGCTTCCGGCTGCGTGTCGTAGGTGCCGCTGTCCAGCTGCTCGAGGGTGTTGATGCTCGGCAGGACGAAGGCCGGACCGAACCGCCGCGCCAGCCACGCGAGCGCCCGCGTCCGTAGGCGCGGCCGCAGGGTCGGCACGCGTTGCCCGATCGCCCCGATCTTGCGTTTCCAGAACTCGGCATGCGCCTCCTCGACCGCGCCGAGGCGAGCATAGACCTGCGCCAGCTCGGGGTTCTTCTCGGTCTGCGCCAGCGTCCGGTAGAGCGTGGCGCTGTCCACCTCCCCCTGCAGATTGGCCTTGTAGCGCTGGCGCGAATCTTCCTCGGGCATATCGCTACAATCGTTATTCCCGCGGAAGCGCAGGGCTGTCCGGGTAAAATTTTGCTGCACGCCGTGCAGTGCATCGGCGCCGTCTGGACACCCCTAGCTCTCCATGGCCGGACTTGTCCCGGCCACCCACGTCTTCGCCGCACACTCCGACGAACGGCAGAAAGGCGTGGATGGCCGGGCCAAACCGGCCATGGAGGACCGAACGTTGTGCGACGAGAGCTGCCTACAACCGGTTCCTTTTCCCCGGACAGCCCTGCGCGGAAGCGGGAATCCAGGGCGGAAGGGCCGCGGCGGCCGCTCTGGACCCCCGCTTCCGCGGGGGGTGACGGGACAGGATAACATCATTTTCAGGCGATTTCACACGCTGACGAGCTTGCCGGGGTTCATGATGTTGGTAGGGTCGAGGGCGCTCTTCACTCGGCACATCAGCTCGATCTCGACCGGCGATTTGTAATGCGTGATCTCGTCGCGCTTCAGGCGGCCGACACCGTGTTCGGCGCTGATCGACCCGTGAAGCTCGCGCACGACGCGGTGCACGATGTCGTTGAACTCCTGCCAACGGGCCAGATAGGCTGGGGTGTCGGCGCCCTCCGGCTGGGTCAGGTTGAAGTGAATGTTGCCGTCCCCGACATGGCCAAAGGCCATCGGCCGGATGCCGGGCAGCCTTGCCGTTACCCCGTCAGTGGCGCGGGTGATGAAGTCGGCGACCCGGCTGACCGGCACCGAGACGTCGTGCTTGATCGAGCCCGAGTAGAGCTGCGCCTCGACAATGGCTTCGCGAATGTGCCAAAGCTGCTTGGCTTGCTGGCCGCTTTCGGCAATGACACCGTCGGCGACCAGATCCTCTTCGAGCGCCGTTTCGAGCAGCCTCTGCAAAAGCGCGCGGATGCCGCTCTGGGTCTGGCTGGACGACATTTCGAGCAGGACGTACCACGGATGGGGCGCCGTCAGCGGATCGACGCTCCCGGGCACGTGGACCAGCGCCAGATCGAACGCCGCGCGTGGGATTAGCTCGAAGGCGGTCAGCTGATCGGCGGTGGCGGCGCGGGCATGCGCGAAGAGCGTCATCACATCCTCGACCCTGGCGAGCCCGAGAAACGCGGTTTCGACCTCCCGCGGTTTGGGAAAGAGCTTCAGGGTCGCGGCGGTGATGATCCCGAGCGTGCCTTCGCCACCGATGAAGAGCTGCTTCAGGTCGTAGCCGGTGTTGTCCTTGCGCAGGGCGCGCAGCCCGTCCCAGATGCGCCCGTCCGGGAGCACGACCTCGAGGCCCAGGGTCAGCTCGCGCGTATTGCCGTAGCGCAATACCGCGATGCCGCCGGCATTTGTCGACAGATTGCCGCCGATTTGGCAGCTGCCCTCTGCGCCGAGGCTGAGGGGAACAACCGGTCGGCGTCGGCAGCCGCCTGCTGTACATGCGCCAGTATGCAGCCGGCCTCGACGGTCATCGTGAAATTGACCGGGTCGATCGCGCGGATACGGTTCATCCGGCCGAGTGCGAGGACGATGTTGGCCTTGTCCTCGGGCGGCACGCCACCTCCGGCGAGGCCGGTGTTGCCGCCTTGCGGCACGATCGGCAGCCTGGTTTCGGCACAGATCCGCACCACCGCCGCGACCTCCGCGGTCGATGCGGGCCGCACCACGAGCCGGGTGGCGCCGCGCCAGAGGCGCCGTGCCTCGACCAGGTAAGGTTCTTGATCCGCCGCATCGGAGATCCAACCGCGTGGGCCCACCACCGCTTTGATCCGTTCCAGCGCCGTTTCGATATGCATTCTTCGCCCCTTAAGCCTGCAGCTGCCATCGAAGGGTTTCCCCGGCGCGAAACGGGACGACGGCACTCTCACCTTCCCCAACCAGCTGCGGCACCAAGAAGGGCTCCCGCCGCAGCGTGATCCGGGCGTCGTTTGGCGGCAGGTGATAAAATTGCGGTCCGTTCAGCGAAGCGAAACCTTCGAGCCGGTCGAGCGCACCTTCCTCCTCGAAGACCTCGGTATAGATCTCCACCGCGCACGGGGCGGTGAAGATGCCGGCGCAGCCGCACGCCGTCTCCTTGGTGGGAAACGCGTGCGGGGCGCTGTCGGTGCCGAGAAAGAACCTCTGGTCACCCGACGTTGCGGCGCGGCGCAAGGCCAGCCGATGCTTCTCGCGCTTGGCGATCGGCAGGCAGTAGAGGTGCGGGCGGATCCCGCCGGCAAAGATCGCGTTGCGGTTGATCACGAGGTGATGCGCGGTGATCGTCGCCGCCAGGTTCGGCCCGCACGAGGTTACGTAATCCACCGCCTCTTCGGTCGTGATGTGCTCGAGCACGATCCGCAATTCTGGCAGGCGTCGCCGCAGCGGATCGAGCACCCGGTCGATGAAGACCGCCTCGCGGTCGAACACGTCGACCTCCGGGTCGGTTACCTCGCCATGGATCAACAGCGGCATGCCGAGCGCTGCCATGCATTCGAGCACCGGCGCGACACGCTCGTAATCTGTCACGCCAAAAGCCGAATTGGTGGTCGCCCGCGCGGGGTAGAGCTTGACCGCGGTGAACACTCCTTGCTGAAAGCCGCCGGCAACCTCTTGCGGGTCGGTCGTGTCGGTCAGATAGCAGGTCATCAGCGGCAGGAAATCGCGATCCTTCGGGAGAGCCGCCAGGATGCGTCCGCGGTAGGCGCGCGCCGCCGCGACGTTTGCCACCGGCGGCACCAGGTTGGGCATCACGATCGCGCGGGCGAACTGGCGGGCAGTGTAGTGAGCTACCGTCGTGAGCATGTCGCCGTCGCGGAGATGGACGTGCCAATCGTCGGGTCGGCGAAACGTGATAGCTTCAATGCGTCGCGGCATCTATTTTCTCCCGCGGACAGCTTTTGTAACACGAGCCGCGGGAATACCGGCCCGATTTTGATAGCACTCTGCCACGAAGAGTGCTAATCGTGGCAAGGCGAGGCGATCGGGTATCATCGACAGCAGCGTCGCCGCTGCGAAAACCGACTGAAAAAGGACACATGCATGGCTGCTAAGGATGTAAGGCTCGGCACGGATGCGCGCGAGCGGATGCTGCGCGGCATCGACACTCTCACCGATGCGGTCAGGGTGACGTTGGGGCCGAAGGGCCGCAACGTCGTTCTCGACAAGAGCTACGGCGCGCCGCGGATCACCAAGGACGGGGTCACCGTCGCGAAGGAAATCGAGCTCTCCGACAAATTCGAAAACATGGGCGCGCAGATGGTGCGCGAGGTGGCCAGCAAGACGAGCACGGTCGCCGGCGACGGCACAACGACCGCGACCATTCTCGCCCACGCGATGGTGCGCGAGGGTGTCAAGGCGGTGGCGGCCGGAATGAACCCGATGGATCTCAAGCGTGGCGTCGACCTGGCCGTCAACGCGGTTGTCAAGGACATCGAGAAGCGTTCGAAGAAGGTCTCAACCAACGACGAGATCGCGCAGGTCGGCACGATCTCGGCCAATGGCGACCCTGAGATCGGCCGGATGCTCGCAGAGGCGATGAAGAAAGTCGGCAACGAGGGCGTCATCACGGTCGAGGAGGCCAAATCGCTCGAAACCGAGCTCGACGTCGTCGAGGGAATGCAATTCGACCGCGGCTATCTAAGTCCGTACTTCATCACCAATGCCGAAAAAATGATCGCCGAGCTCGAAGACCCGTACATCCTCTTGCACGAGAAAAAGCTCTCCAGCCTGCAGTCGCTCCTGCCGATCCTCGAAGCCGTCGTGCAGAGCGCTCGGCCCTTGCTGATCGTCGCCGAGGATATCGAAGGGGAGGCGCTCGCTACGCTCGTCGTCAACAAGCTGCGCGGCGGCCTCAAGGTGGCGGCAGTGAAGGCGCCGGGCTTCGGCGACCGCCGCAAGGCGATGCTCGAGGACATCGCGGCGCTGACCGGTGGTGAGGTGATCTCCGAGGATCTCGGCATCAAGCTCGAGAACGTTACGCTCGAAATGCTCGGCCGCGCCAAGCGCGTGCGCATCGACAAGGAGAACACGACGATCATCGACGGCGCCGGAAAGAAAGAAGACATCACCGCGCGGATCAACCAGATCAAGGCGCAAATCGAGGAGACGACCTCGGATTACGACCGCGAGAAATTGCAGGAGCGACTGGCCAAGCTTGCGGGCGGCGTAGCGATCATCCGGGTCGGCGGCGGCACTGAGGTCGAGGTGAAAGAGCGCAAGGACCGCGTCGACGACGCCATGCACGCGACCAAGGCTGCGGTCGAGGAAGGTATCGTGCCCGGCGGCGGCGTTGCCCTGCTGTTTGCGAGCAAGGTCCTGGCCGGTCTCAACCCCGCCAACAACGACCAGAAGGTCGGCGTCGAGATCGTCCGCAAGGCCATCCAGTCGCCGGTACGGCAGATAGCCGAGAACTCAGGAGTGGAGGGCTCGATCGTAGTCGGCAAGCTGACCGACAAGGACGACCCGAATTTCGGCTTCGACGCGCAATCGGGCGAATATAAGGACATGGTCGCCGCCGGGATCATCGATCCGACGAAGGTTGTGCGGGTGGCCTTGCAGGACGCCGCCTCGGTCGCGGGGCTGCTGATCACGACCGAGGCGATGGTCGGCGACCGGCCGGAGCCGAAGGGTGCACCCGGCATGCCGCCGGGCGGCATGGGCGGAATGGGCGGTATGGATTACTGAGACCAACCTAAGTCGAGCCCCTCTTCCCCCTTCCGTGGGGAGAGGGAGGGGCCCAACCCCCACGGGTCCGCGCGAAGCGCGGCCCGAGGACAGGCTCCGGGTTGGGAGGGTGAGGTGGGCGGTGCCGCAGATCGGCTCGACTAAGTGTCCGATTCGAGCGCGAAGAGAAGCAGCGACCGGCCGGTGACGCCGTAAACCTCGCCGGTCGCGAAAGTGCCCATCTCGGCGTCTTCGGGAAGGTTGGTGTCGAACAGCAATTGCCAATGCCAGCCGCCGACCGTTTCCGGCAAGGTGAACTCGACGAGGTCGTGATAGCCGTTCAGCACCAGTAGCAGGGTGGCGTCTTCGCCGCGCCGCCGGATGCCGGTCGGCTGGGCCCGGCCGTCCATCAGCATGCCAAAACATTCCATGTTCATGTCGCCCCAATCCTCGGGTTTCATCTCGGTGCCCGAGGCGTTGATCCAGGTCAGGTCCTTGACGCCCAGCTCTTCGTTATAGACCCCGGTCAAAAACCGCGTGCGGCGCAGGATCGGGTATTTGTGGCGCAGCGAGGTCAGGTTTCGCACGAAGCGGATCAACAGCTGATTTTTTTCAGCGGTATCCCAGTCGACCCAGCTGATCTCGTTGTCCTGGCAATAGGCATTGTTGTTGCCTTGCTGCGTGCGCGCAAACTCGTCGCCGGCGAGCAGCATCGGTGTGCCTTGCGACAGCAGCAGGGCGCCGAGGAAATTGCGCCGCTGACGGGCACGCAGGGCATTGACTTCCTCGTCGTCGGTCGGGCCTTCGACGCCGCAATTCCACGACCGGTTGTCGGAGTGGCCGTCCTTGTTGTCTTCGCCGTTCGCCTCGTTGTGCCGCTCGTTGTAGGAGACCAGATCGTTGAGCGTGAACCCGTCATGGGCGGTAATTAAGTTGACGCAGGCCCAGGGTTTGCGGCCTCGGTGATTGAAAATGTCGCCCGACGCGCAGAGCCGCGGAGCAAGCGCGCTCGCCGGGGCCTCGCCGCGCCAGAAGTCGCGCATTGCATCGCGGAATTTGTCGTTCCACTCGGCCCAGCCCGGCGGGAAGCCACCCACCTGGTACCCGCCCGGCCCGCAATCCCACGGCTCGGCGATCAATTTGACCGTGCGCAGCTCCGGGTCCTGACAGCAGGCCTTCAGGAACCCGCTCTGATTGTGGAACCCTGTGGCCTCGCGGGCGAGGATTGTCCCAAGATCGAAGCGAAAGCCGTCGACATGCGTCTCGCCAGCCCAATAGCGCAGACTATCGGTGACCATCTCGATCACCCGCATGTGGTCGAGGTTGAGCGTATTCCCGGTGCCGGTGTCGTTGATGTAGTAGCGCAGCTGATCGGGCAGCAGGCGATAGTAAGAGGCGTTATCGATGCCCTTGAACGACAAGGTCGGGCCGAGATGGTTGCCTTCGGCGGTATGGTTGTACACCACATCGAGAATGACTTCGAGACCGGCCTCGTGTAGCCGCGCCACCATCTCCTTGAATTCGCGCAGGGTCTGCTCGCGCTCGTGCGCATAGCGCGGATCAGGCGCGAAGAACCCGATTGAATTGTATCCCCAATAGTTGGTTAGCCCCTTATCGAGCAGCATACTATCGTTGATGAAGGTGTGGATCGGCAGCAGTTCTACCGAAGTCACGCCGATCGATTTGATATATTCTATGACTTCATTGGAGAGGCCCTTGTAGGTACCGCGCCATTCCTTTGGCAGTTTGGGGTGGAGCTTGGTAAAGCCGCGGAGATGGAGCTCGTAGATAATCGTGTGCTCCCATGGGACGCTGCGGCGCCCGGCCTCGCCCTTCCAATCGAAATTCGGGTCGACGACAACGCATTTCGGCATGAAAGGCGCGCTGTCGCGCTTGTCGAAGGTCGTGTCGTCGCCCGCTTCGAGCCGATATCCGAAGACCGCGGGGTGCCACTCCAGATCGCCGAAATGCCCGCGGGCATAAGGGTCGAGCACCAGCTTGTTGGGATTGAAGCGGTGCCCGGCGCAAGGCTCGTAGGGGCCGTGCACGCGATAGCCGTAAATCGATCCGGGATGCACATCCGGCACATAGCCGTGCCATATCTCGTCGGTGAATTCGGGCAGCTGGATGCGCGCCGTCTCGCGTTCGCCGTCGAAGAGGCAGAGCTCGACCCGCGTCGCATTGGCCGAGAACAGCGCGAAATTGACCCCCTCGCCGTCCCAGGTGGCCCCCCGCGGATGCGGCAGGCCTTCCCGGACCGGGCTCTCGGAGATGGCGACCATTGTATTTCCTTATGGTTGGATAAGCCGGCGCACCGGAACGCGTCGGGTAAACAGCACTGCCCCCCGGCAAGATCCAAGCGATTACGATGCCGCAGGCGCCGGCGCGATCGATGGCAAAGTTATCGACGTGCCGTGTCTTGCAGAATGCGTCGGTTTGCCGGTCCCAAGCGGTTGGGCTAGACCCGTCTCGGATGGTTCCCTCTCGGATGGTTGTTGGGTTTTTTCGTGCCGTCGGCGCGCTCTCCGAACCGCCGATGCGGCGGGTCGTGGTTCTGAGCTTCGCGCTCGCGGTCCTGACCTTCGCGGTGCTGTGGCTGGGGGTTGCCGCCGCTCTCTACCACACGGCCTGGTTCGATTGGCGGGTATTGAACTGGCTGGTCAACCTGTTGGGCGGTCTCGCCGTCGTGGCGCTGACCTGGCTGCTGTTCCCGGCCGCCGTCACATTGATCATGAGCTTCTACCTCGAACGAGTGGCCGCCGCGGTCGAGGCCGTCGACTACCCCGGCCGCGGTCCGCCGCGCCGGCAGTCGGTGGCCGAGATCGTCTCGATAACGCTGCGGTTGACCCTACTGACGCTCGTGCTCAACCTGCTCGCGCTTCCGGTTTATCTGACGGTGCCCGGGATAAATCTCTTTCTCTTTCTCGCGCTCAACGGATATCTTTTCGGACGGGGGTATTTTGAAGTGGTCGCGCTCAGACGGCTCGATATGGGGGCAGCCAAGCGAGTGCGCAGCCGGTTCGCCGGCCGCATTTTCCTGGGTGGGGTCGTGATTGCAGGGCTGTTTGCCCTGCCGCTCGTCAATCTCGTCGCGCCGGTGATCGCCACCGCCTTCATGTTGCACATCTTCGAGGCGCTGCCGCGCCCCGGGGGACGTACCTTTGGGGAAAATACCTTTGGGGAGCATCCCTTTGGCCGCACCCCCTGACCCGGTCTGCGGCGTAGCTATCCTTTCAACAATGTCGATCGGGTGTCCCATCCATGTTTAGCAGAAAGAAAACCGAGACAGAGGACCACAAAATGGCAGATGCGTCTGACGATTTGGGCATCCCGATGAAGCCCGCGCGCCCAATGGGCCCTGGGGCGGGCCCGGGGGCGAATTCCGGGACGGGACCCGCGAATCCGGGCCTCAATGGCCCGGCCAAGCCTCCGACGATGCCGCCGCGCTCGCCCGATCTGGCGCGCGCCGGCGAGACGATGGCGATTCGCCCGGCGGAGCCGATTCGCCGCCCCGGCGACCCGGCCGCCCAGCCGCGGCGCCACGACGGCGAGGTCCGCAAGCTGACTGTCGGCCGCGAGATCACCCTTTCAGGCGAGATCACGTCCTGCGACAAGCTGATCATCGAGGGCAGCGTCGAGGCCAACCTCAACAACTGCCGCGACGTCGAGATCGCCGAATCGGGGCTGTTCAAAGGTACCGCCTCGATCGAGGAGGCCGAGATCCAGGGCCGTTTCGAAGGCAATTTGGTGGTTCGCAAGCGGCTCCTGATCAAGGCGAGCGGGCGGGTATCCGGCACGATCCGCTACGGCCAGATTGAGATCGAATGCGGCGGCCAAATCTCCGGCGACGTCCAGGCCCAGCCCTCAGCCGAGCACGGCGAATTCATGCCCGACGTGGTGAGCGCGCGCGCCGCCGAGTAACCCGAGACCTCACTGCCCGCTGCCTCGTGCCGGGCCGGTCGGATTGGCCGCCGCAGTTTAGGTGGACGGCGCCGCTCGTTATCGAATGAGCGTCATCGGGATTGATGGGCAACACGTCGAGAGGGGCATAATCGACCTGTCTTCGCACAGGAGCGGGCCATGGCGTACAAGCTGGAAGGGAGCATCCTCGAGGTTTGCGATTGCAACGTGCTTTGCCCATGCTGGGTTGGCGAGATGCCGGATAACGGAACCTGCCAATCCGCCCTCGCTTATCATTTCGATCGCGGCACGATCGACGGGGTCGATGTTTCCGGGCTGACATTGGCAGTCAACGTGTTCATCCCGGGAAACCCGCTGGACGGCAATTCGCGGGCTCAGCTCTATGTCGACGAGCGCGCCAGCCAGGAGCAGGAAGCGGCGCCGCTCGGCGTGTTCACCGGGAAGCAGGGCGGGCCGGTTGCCGATTTGGCCGCGCTGGTCGGTGAGGTCGTCAAAGTCGAGCGAGCCCAGATCGTCTTTGCCGTGCACGAGGGGAAGGGCACCCTGCGGATCGGCGACACGACCGAGGCCACGATGGAACCGTACCGCGGACCGGGCGGCAAGCCGACCACTCTGGTCGACAGCATCTTCTCGACGATCCCCGGCTCGCCCGCCTATGTCTCAAAGGCGTCGAGCTTCCGGATGAAGAACCAGGCCGTCGGGGTCGACGTCGATCTGCGCGACCACAACGCGATCCAGGGACAATTCGCTTTCGAGCGCTAGGGCGGGACGACCGCCCAATGCAAGGGGCCACGCACCGCAGCCGCTTTTTGCCGTTGATGGCGGCGTTGACGGCCACGGCGTGGCTGGCCCTGTGGCTCTGGGGACAGGGTCCCTATTCCCGTTATCTCGACCACGGAAGCTGGTCGGAGATCGGGGTTGCGGGCCGCCTTTGCCGGGCCTTGCCGGGCGGTCGTGACGCGCTGACGGGATCGCTGGTCGTCGGCGGCTGGGTGCTGATGCTCTCCGCGATGATGCTGCCGACGTCATTGCCGCTGCTCGATATCTTCCGGCGGTTGACCGCACGCCGCGCCGACCGGCGACGGCTTATGGCACTCGTCGTGATCGGGTATCTTGTGGTTTGGGGTGCCTTTGGCCTTGTCGCCCACCTCGCCGACTGGGCTGTCGTGGTTGCGGTGCGCCAGTCGGACTGGCTGGTCGCGAACGTCTGGGTGATCGCCGCGGCCATTCTGGGGATCGCCGGGGGTTATCAATTCACCGAGATCAAATACCGCTGTCTCGACAAATGCCGGGCGCCGCTCGGCTTTGTCATCGCGCACTGGCGCGGTGCCGGCGAAAAATCCCGGGCGTTTCTTTTGGGCATCAGACACGGCGTGTTCTGCGTCGGCTGCTGTTGGTGCCTGATGCTGTTAATGTTTGCGATCGGTTCCGCCAATGTCGGCTGGATGTTGGCATTGGGTGCTGTTATGGCGGCCGAAAAGAACCTACCCGCGGGCCGCCGGCTCGCGGCGCCGGTCGGCGCAGTCTTGCTGCTCGCCGCCCTCTGGGTCGCCATCACCGGCGCGACCGCTTGAGAGATTGGGACCTCGCCCTCGGGGTAGTCGCGGTGAGGTCGGAGCACTAAATTCCTTCGTGCCAAAAAGCGGTCCCCCCGCCATCGTCGGGCCGCATAAGCTGTTGCCCTCGCCCTCTCCCGTCCGGAGAGGAGTTTGTTGATTGGAATGGTCTCCGGATGATCACTCTGCCCTCCTCTGTCGACGACACTCTCGCCCTGCTCGGCAGTGCGGATTACGTAGCGGATCGCAGTCTCGCGACGGCGGTTCATCTGGCGTTGCATCTGAGCCGGCCGCTGTTTCTCGAAGGCGAAGCCGGGGTCGGCAAGACCGAGATCGCCAAAGTGCTGGCGAGCGCATTGCAGCGCCGGCTTATTCGGCTGCAATGCTACGAAGGCCTCGATGTCGCCTCGGCTGTCTATGAATGGGATTATGCGCGGCAAATGATCGAGATCCGGCTTGCCGAGGCGGCCGAGGAGGACCGCTCCGAGATCGAGAGCACGATTTTTTCCGACCGGTTTCTGATCAAACGGCCACTATTGCAGGCACTGGAGCCGGATATCGCCGGCGCGCCGGTGTTGCTGATCGATGAGCTCGACCGGACTGACGAGCCGTTCGAGGCCTACCTTCTCGAGCTGCTCTCAGATTTTCAGGTCACGATCCCGGAGATCGGCACGATCCAAGCCGAGCATCCCCCGATCGTCATTATCACCTCGAACCGAACCCGCGAGATCCACGACGCGTTGAAGCGAAGGTGCTTCTATTATTGGGTCGACTACCCGAGCGCGGCGCGCGAGCTCGAAATACTGAAGCGCAAGGCGCCGGGCGCGAGCGAGCATCTGTCGCGCGAGGTTGTTGGCTTTGTGCAGCATCTGCGCACGATGGATCTGTTCAAGCTCCCCGGCATCGCCGAGACGATCGACTGGACCGAGGCCTTGATGCAGCTCGACGCACTCGAGCTGACGCCGCACGCGGTCAACGACACGCTGGGCGTGCTGCTCAAATACCAGGACGACATCGCCCGCCTGCACGGCAGCGAAGCCGCCCGCATCCTCGAGCAGGTCAAGGCCGAGGCCGCCGGGGCGCCGCGGGAAAGCTGACACGCTAGTGCTCGCATGTTCACGAGCTTGCTTCGCTGTGCTCGCAATGGCACCAAAGGAGAGGCTGTCGTTGCGAGGAACGAAGCGACGAAGCAATCTCGACGGACATGAGCATGATTGTCCCCGCGTGGGCTGACGGCGGCAGGCTACTCGCCAATCTGATGCATTTCGCGCGCACGTTGCGCGCGGCGGGGTTGCCGGTCGGGCCGGGCAAGGTCATCGATGCGGTGGCTGCGGTGAGGACCGTCGGCATCACCGACCGGCGCGATTTCTACTGGACCCTCCACGCCGTCTTCGTCAATCGGCCGGACCAGCGGCTGATTTTCGACCAGGCGTTTCATGTCTTCTGGCGCAACCCGGACCTTCTGAAAAAGATGTTGGGGCTCGTGCTGCCGGAAATGCGGATCGAAGGCGCCCAGGACGAGGGCGCGGCGATGGTTCGGCGCCTCGCCGAAGCGCTTCACCCGGATATCGGCAAAGAGGGCGAAGCCGAGGAGACCGAGATCGATGCCGCGATGAGCTTCTCCGACCGCGAGCAGCTGCGCGGCATGGATTTCGAGAAGATGTCTTTGGAAGAGCTGGCCCGCGCCAAGGCGGCGATCGCGAGGCTGCGCCTGCCGGTGCAGGACGTCCCGACCCGACGTTTCGCACCGGACCGCCGCGGCGCCCGCGCCGATCTGCGCGCCACGTTGCGCGCGGCGCTGCGCTCCGGCGGGCTCATCGAGCTGAAGCGGCGCAGCCGCCGCCGCCGCCCGCCGCCGCTGGTCGTGCTATGCGACATTTCCGGCTCGATGAGCCGCTACAGCCGCATTTTCCTCCATTTCATGCACTCGGTGACCAACGACCGCGACCGTGTCCATACTTTCGTCTTCGGGACGCGGCTGACCAACATCACGCGATATCTGCGCCACCGAGATGTCGATCTGGCGCTCGAGCGGGTTGCCGAGGCGGTGACGGACTGGTCGGGCGGGACGCGCATCGGCCATGCGCTCTGCGAGTTCAACCGCCTCTGGTCGCGGCGCCTCTTGGGTCAAGGGGCGATCGTGCTGTTGATCACCGACGGGCTCGACCGCGATGCCGGCGCCGGTCTCGCGCACGAAATGGACCGGCTGCACCGGTCGTGCCGGCGGTTGATTTGGCTGAATCCGCTGTTGCGCTACGAGGGTTTCGAGCCAAGATCTCTCGGCATGAAAGCGATGATGCCTCATGTCGACGAGTTCCGCCCGGTGCACAATCTCGAAAGCCTTGCGACATTGATCGAGGTGCTGAGCGCGCCGACCACGCGGCGCGGCCCCCCTGCGGCGGAATGGCAGGCAGGCCACGATCGGGCGGCATGAGCGTGGTTCTCCATCGCCCCCGCGAAAGCGGGGCCCAGGGGTAACCAGTCGGGCCTTGGAGCCTGGCTTCCCGCTTTCGCGGGAATGACGAATAAGGAGAGGGCAGCATGAGCGATACGGCAGAAATTCTGGAACAGGCAGCGCGCTGGCGTGAGGCAGGCTCGGGCGTGGCGTTGGCGACCGTCGTTACGACCTGGGGTTCCTCACCGCGTCCGGTCGGCGCCAAGCTCGCGGTCAACGATACCGGCGCCATGGTCGGCTCGGTATCGGGCGGCTGCGTCGAGGGCGCCGTTGTCGAAGAGGCGCTCGAGGCGATCCGTGACGGCAAGCCGCGACTTCTCGATTTCGGCGTCACCAACGACCAGGCCTGGGAAGTCGGCCTCGCTTGCGGCGGCAAAATCCAGATCTTTGTCGAGCGCGTCGAATGAAGGGACCCATTCTCGACCGCGTTGTAGCCGCGGAGCGTGAGCACCGCAGCGTCGCTCTCGCAACCGACCTGGCTTCGGGCCGGCAATTGCTGTTCGAGGGCGAGCATGCCGAGGGGGATCTCGCGCTCGACGATGTGGCGCTCGACCGGCTGCGCGAGGCTTGGCATACCGGCCGAAACCGGACCATCGAGACGGCTACCGGCCGCGTGTTCGTAGAAGTCCTCACGCCGCCGCACCGCTGCTTCATCATCGGTGCGGTTCATATCGCGCAACCGCTGGTGCGGATGCTCACGATGGCCGGCTACGCTGTGACGGTCATCGACCCGCGGGGAGCGTTCGCGACGCAAGCGCGGTTCCCGGATGTCGAGCTGACACAGGAATGGCCCGACGAAGCGCTCGAACGGCTGCGGCCGGACCGCGGCTCGGCGGTATTGGCCTTGACCCATGACCCGAAGCTCGACGACCCGGCGCTGGCCGCGGCGTTGCGTTCGGACTGCTTCTACATCGGCGCGCTCGGCTCGCGCCGCAATCACACCGGGCGCTGTGCGCGGCTGAAAGAACTGGGCTTCAGTGACGATGATCTCGCACGCATCCACGGGCCGGTCGGACTGGCGATAGGCGCGGTGTCGCCAGCCGAGCTGGCGATCTCGATCGTCGCCGAGATGACCCAAATCCTGCGTCACGGCGAGGCGGCGGAGGCGGCGTGAAATTCGGCGAGGTCCCCGTCGCCGAGGCCGAAGGGGCGATCCTTGCGCACAGCCTGAAGCTCGGGACAACTGCGCTGAAAAAGGCCCGGGTGCTGTCGCGTGCCGATGTCGAGCTGATCGCTGCATCGGGGCTTTCGACAGTTGCTGTCGCGCGGCTCGATCCCGGCGATGTCGGCGAGGACGAGGCGGCTGAGCGGGTCGCAGCGGCGGCCGTCGGACCCGGGATTTCGCTCGGCGCCCCCTTTACCGGCCGAGCTAACCTTTTTGCTGAGGCGCGCGGGCTCCTTGTCTTCGATCGTGAACGGATCGATCGGCTCAATCTCGTGGACGAAGCAATCACGATCGGCACCTTGCCGCCTTGTGTGGTGGTCGAACCCAAGCAAATGGTCGCCACCGTCAAAATCATCCCGTTCGCCGCCTCCGAGGACGCCGTCAAGCAGTGCGCTCAGGTAGCGATTTCTGAAGGCCCGTTGCTGCGGGTCGCAGCCTTCCAGCCGCGCGCGGTCGGGCTTGTGCAGACACGCCTTCCCGGGCTCAAGGAGACCATTCTCGACAAAACCCGGCAGGTAACCGAAGGCAGGCTTGCCGCGCTCGGCTGCCGGCTCGTATTCGAGGAGCGGTGCGCCCATGCGACGAGCGAGCTGGCGTCAATGATCCGCGATGCGCTCGGCCACGGCATCGACATGCTCCTGATTCACGGCGCCTCGGCGATCCTCGATCGGCGGGACGTCATCCCCGCGGCGATCGTCGCTGCCGGCGGCCGGATCGACCATTTCGGGATGCCGGTCGATCCGGGCAATCTGCTTCTGCTCGGGCATGTCGCGGAGCGGGTCGTGCTCGGGCTCCCGGGTTGCGCCCGCTCGCCCAAGGTCAACGGCTTTGATTGGGTGCTGGAGAGGCTCGTTGCCGGGCTGCCCGTCGGCTCTGCCGAAATCATGCGGATGGGCAGCGGCGGCCTTCTCGCCGAAATCCCGTCTCGGCCGCTCCCACGCGCCGAAGCAAAACCCGCCGAGCAAAGGCCCGCGGCAAGGCCTGCCGGCCCCCGCACCGGCGCTCTCCTGCTCGCCGCGGGGCAATCGCGGCGCATGGGCGGCCCGAACAAACTGCTTGCCGAGGTCGATGGCGCGCCGATGGTGGCGTATGTGGCCCGCAGGCTCCTCGCCTCCAGGGCGCGGCCGATCATCGCGGTGCTCGGCAATCAGGCCGACGCGGTTGACGCGGCGCTCGGCAAATTGCCGGTCGAACGCGTGCGCAATCCAGAATTCGCCGGCGGCCTCTCGACCTCATTGAAGCGCGGCATCGCCGCGCTGCCGCCCGATCTCGACGGCGCCCTGGTTTGCCTCGGCGACATGCCGCTGATTTCCGGCCGGCACCTCGACCGGCTGATCGCCGCGTTCAATCCGCTCGAGGGCCGGGCCATAATCGTGCCCACACGCCGCGGCAAGCGCGGCAACCCGGTCTTATGGTCGAAGCGGTTCTTCCCCGAGATGGCCGAGATCGCCGGCGATGTCGGCGCCAAGCACCTGATCGGCGAACATGCCGAGCTCGTCGCCGAAGTCGAGATGGACGACGACGCCATCCTCGTCGACATCGATACGCCGGAGGCGCTGGAAGCGCTGAGGCAAAGTAGGAAACCCGTGATTGCCGCTGCCGCAAGCCCCCTCCCATCCCCTCCCCCGCAAGCGGGGGAGGGCTAGGGTGGGGCGATCAGGGAGAGAAGCAGATGCAGAGCGAGCATGATCCACTGCCGTTCCGGCCGTATGCTCCGGGGACCCAGCCACCCTATGACACCCCTGCCTATGGCAGCACCCACAAGCGGCACCCGCAGGAAAGCCTGGTGCGGCTGCCTCACACGATTACCGAGACCGCCGGGCCGCGTTTCGGCACCGCGCATTTCCCGCCGATCCCCGATTTGTCGATCGTCGACGGGAAAACGGCGCTCGGCGAGCGCATCATCGTGCACGGCCAGATTACCGACGAGGACGGCAGGCCAGTCCCGCGCACCATCGTCGAGATCTGGCAGGCCAACGCCTCCGGCCGTTATCAGCATCCGGCGGACCAGCATGACGCGGCGGTCGATCCGAATTTCCACGGCGAGGGCCGGGTTTACACCGACGACGAGGGCTGGTACCGGTTCACCTCGATCAAGCCCGGGGCCTATCCCTGGCGCAATCACGACAATGCGTGGCGGCCGAACCATATCCATTTCTCGTTCTTCGGATCTGGCTTTGCCGCCCGGCTGGTCACCCAGATGTACTTCCCGGGCGACCCGTTGCTCGAGCTCGACCCGATCTTCCTGTCGATCCCCGACGCGGCGGCGCGCAACCGCCTCATCTGCGCGCTCGACATGAATGTGACCGAGCCCGAATGGGCGCTGGGCTACCGGTGGGACGTCGTGCTGCGAGGCCGGGCGGCGACGCCGATGGAGCCTTGAGCCGTGCCGAGCGCTACCAGCAGCCAGACCATCGGGCCGTTCTGGCACCTGATCGAGCATCCGGAATGGGCCGATTTGACGCGGTTCGGCGCTGCCGGCGAACGGGTAACGCTGTCGGGCTCGGTCGTCGACGGCGACGGCAATCCGGTGACCGATGCCGCCGTCGAGCTGTGGCAGGCCGATCCGCCTCCCGACGAGAGTTTTCCGGGGTTCGGGCGCTGCCGCACCGATGAGCGCGGCGAGTTCCGGTTTATTACCGTGAAGCCGGGGCCGGTGCCCGGCCGCGGCAACGCGCAGCAAGCTCCCCATTTCGCCATCGCCGTGCATGCACGGGGGCTTCTCAAGGCCCTGATGACGCGCGCCTATTTTGTCGGCGACCCGCTCAACGAGAGCGACCCGCTGTTGTCCTCGATCGAGGATGCCCGCCGCCGCGCCACGCTGCTGGCCCAGGCCCAGAGCAAGAGCGAGTGGAGGCTCGACATCCGGTTCCAACGCGGCCCACGCGGCGAAACCGAAACCGTGTTCCTGGATATTTGAGCCGCCGTCTAATGCCTGAAATGACGGAGGCCGGTGAAGACCATCGCGATGCCGGCGGCATCCGCCGCGGCGATGACCTCCTTGTCGCGCACTGACCCGCCGGGCTGGATGACCGCGGTAACCCCCGCCTCGATCGCCGCCTCGAGACCGTCGGCAAACGGGAAAAAGGCGTCCGAGGCAAGCACCGAGCCGACGGTCGGCGATTGCGCCAGTCTGGCTGATTTTCCCGCCTCGGCCGCCTTCGCGGCGGCAATCCCGACGCTGTCGACGCGGCTCATCTGACCGGCGCCGATGCCGACCGTGGCCCCCCCGCGGACGAAGACGATCGCGTTGGATTTGACGTGCTTCGCGACAATATCGGCGAAGAGCAGATCGGCAATCTCGGTCTCGTTCGGCGCCCGGCGGGTCACGGTGCGCAGCTCGTCCCGCCCAACCGACACCCGATCGCTCTCCTGGACGAGGACGCCGCCCGCCACCATGCGAAAGCTGCGGCCCGCGGCGCCGGGGTCGGGCATCTCCCCGGTGAGGAGGAGCCGTAACGCCGTCCTGCGGGCGAGAACCGCTCGGGCGGCTTCATTGGCCTCGGGGACGATCACGACTTCAATGAGCAGCCCGGCAATCGCCTCGGCGGTTGGTCCATCGAGGCACCGATTGAGCGCGACGATCCCACCGAAAGCGCTGACCGGATCGCAGGCGAGCGCCTTGTCCCAGGCTTCGTGCAGGGTGCCGCCGATCGCTGCGCCGCATGGGTTGGCGTGTTTGATGATCGCAACGGCAGGCGAGCCAAACTCGGCGACCAGCTCGAAGGCGGCGTCGGCGTCGCCATAATTATTGTAGGACAGCTCCTTGCCCTGGAGCTGCCGCGCAGTCGCCACTCCGGGGCGGCTTTCGCGTGTGCGATAGAAGGCGGCCGATTGGTGCGGGTTCTCTCCATAGCGCAGCCGGTCCGCCAACTGCCCGGTGAGGACGAAGGTCTCGGGAAAGGAGGTCGGCTCATCGCGACACATCCATTCGGCTATCGCGGCATCGTAGGCTGCGGTCAGCGCGAAGGCCTTGCGCGCAAGTTCGCGGCGCGTTTCTAGGCCGACCACCCCGCCACCGGCGGCGAGTTCCGCCAGCACACGCTCGTAATCGGCGGGGTCGGTGACAACCGCGACGGCATCGTGGTTCTTGGCGGCGGCGCGGATCAGCGCCACGCCTCCGATGTCGATGTTCTCAACGCAATCCTCGGGGCTCCCGCCGGATGCGACCGTCTCGGCGAAGGGGTAGAGATTGCAGACGAGCAGGTCGATCGGTGCAATGCGCCGCTCGGCCAATGCCGCGAGGTGATCCGGCCGGTCGCGCCGTGCGAGGAGCCCCCCATGAATGGCCGGATGCAAGGTCTTGACCCGGCCATCGAGGAATTCCTCGACCCCGGTGACCTCGGTCACTTCAGTGACCGGAACTCCGCCGGCGGCGAGGGTCTGTGCCGAGCCGCCGGTCGAGATTATGGTCACGTAGCGCGCTGCCAGCGCCCGGGCGAATTCAACTATACCACTTTTGTCGCTGACCGAAATCAACGCGCGTCGGATCGGGAGAGGGTTTGCCTTCATCGGCGCGGATATAGGGCTGGCTTGGAACCCTCGGCAAGTCTCAAGAGCCGCGGGCGAGGATCGTCAACAGGATTGCGAGGGCGGCCGCTGATGCGGCGAGCGAGATGGAACCCCACCCGTTTTCCGATGCCCAGCCGCAGCCGATCAGCACGAGGTTGGCGCTGATCACCCGCTTGACCACGGCTGCGTGACCGAGGCCGCGGCGGACGGCTTGCTGGTAGAAATGCTCGCGATGAGCCTGCCAAACCCGCTCGCCGCGCAGCAAGCGACGGGCGAGCGTGATCGTCGCATCGGCAAGAAAGTAGAGCGGCAGGATCAGCGCGATCTTCCAATGTCCACGAACCGCAAGGCCGAGCAGCAGAAAGCCCAGAACATAACCGAGCGGGACGCTGCCGACGTCGCCGAGAAAAATCCGCGCCGGCGACCAGTTCCAGACGAGAAAACCGATGGCCGCTCCGGTCACCGCGGCAGCTAGCACCCGCTGAGCGGGATCTACTCCGGCTCCGACACTTGCGAACAGCAGCAAGCCGGCGCCGATCGCCGCGGCCTCGCTGCCGGCCAGCCCGTCGATCCCGTCCATGAAGTTGAACAGATTGATCCACCAGATCCAGACAATGCCGATCGGGGCGAGCTGGAGTGGCTCCAGCGGACCGGGGAGCACAAAGACGCCGATCGCCACGACGGCCGCCTGAGCCAGCAGCCGCACGACCGGGGAGAGGCCGCGCAGATCGTCGAGCCACGATACCGCCGCCAGCAAAACGGAGCCCAGGGCAATCCCAAACACGCCTGACGGCACCGAGCCGGTTCGGGCGAGCACGATCCAGGCGAGCAGTACCGAGCCGATTACCGCGATCCCGCCGCCGCGGGGCGTCGGCACCTGATGCGACGATCGCTCGTTCGGGCGGTCGAGAATCTGTCGGTGGGCGAGGATCGGAATGAGGAGCTTGGTCATCAGGCAAGCGAGCAAGCCGGTCGCGACACCGACCTCTGCGAGCCACACCGCCTCAGCCACTGCCGGGCGGCTGATCCCCCACAGAGGAATCCTTCGCGGTCGGATTTCCGGGAGTTTCCTCCCCAGGGAATTGATCGTCCTGGGCCTGGTCCGCGATGGATCTGCGCGGCTCCCGGCGAATCGCCCAGCGCACCGTGACGCCGCCAGGCGGCACGGTCCCGCTCAGCACCACCTGCTGCGTCCTTCTTGCCTCGCCGGAGCCGAGATAGATGCTTTCGCCGAGACCCATTGCGCCGCCGGCGGCGCGCAACCGCCACACGTTGCCGCTGGGCATTCGCAGCAGCGCTGCGTTGCCGTCCCGGACCAGTCCGGCCTGAACCGAGGGATGCAGGTGGAAGCGAACCGCAAAAGCCGCCCCGGGAAGCCCGGTCAGCCGATCCTCACCGCGGAGATCCTCCCCGTCCGCAGAGAGAAAAAGCTGACGTGCATAGATCAGCCCGAAGCGCTCGCGGTAGCCGTCATGCGTCGCGGAGACCCATTGCTGACCCTCGTGCTCGGCACGCTCGCGGGCGACCGAAGTCGGGCTGCGGCCGAGCGTGCCATCTGCGCGGATCTCGACCGAGTTGGTGTCGGCGACGACCATGACCGAATGCGCGGCGCTCGCCCGCGCGACCCGCCACCAGTTCGGCTTCGGGCCGCGATAGGCGCCGCAGTTGACGATGATCCGCTCGCGCTCATGGCTCAACTCGAAGGACAGAGGACCGGCATGCGCGTGGTCGTCGAAGCCGCGCGGCGGTGGTTTTCCGGTGTCGATCAGAACGAGGGTCTTGAAGGCCTGCAGCCGATCGAAGCCAGTATCGGGCGCATGCGACGGCGCGCGCCCTTTGGTCTCGGACCGCGTCAGAACGAGGTCGATCAGCACCCCGTCTTCCTCGAGCGAATCGTTGAACAGCGCGAGCCGGCGATCGCCATGGCGGAAAAAGCGCAGTATCGGCGCCATTCGCTCGATGGCGTCTTTGAGCGCGGCCGGAACCTCTATCTGCGCCGACCGCAATACGGCGCGCGTGTCGATCAAATCCTGCAGCACCTGCATCTGCAGCGACGGGCTGCGCGACAGATGCCCGCCATCCGGGAGTATCTGTAACGACAACTCGCGCTCGAGGCTCTTGAGCACTCTCCCCAGACGCGGCTCGAATGTCCCGAGCACCACCATACCGGCTATCAGGCCTTTGAGCGCCCGCACTCGGCCCGCTCCGGCGGCCTCCCAGGACGCGGTTCGCGCCAGGTGACGGAGCTGGGCGACCAGGCTCGTCAATATTGCACGGCGCAGCAGATCGTCCTGGTCGCGCCTCACGATCTCGTCGAAATGCGCAATCCAGGCAAAGACCCGCGTCGCCAGCACGTCGGATCGCCATCCGATGCCGTTCCAACCGGTATTCTCATCGATCCAGCTTTGCACCAGATCGCGAGTTGCTTCGCGCGCGCCGGCGCCTGCTGCGGCAACATCGGCGATCCATCCGAAGCCGTGCCATGCGGCGAGCCATTCCTGCCCCGCCGCGGGCGGAGACCAGCGCGGCGCCGGGGAGCGGACGAGCTCTCCGGCAAGCTCGATTTCACCGGCGGCAATCGCTGCGCCGCGTTTCGCGTCACCCGGCCAGCGCTGCGCAATTCTGAGCCTGAGGTCGGCGGGAACCCGCCCGATCAAAGTGTGCCGATAGAGGGGACCCGCGGCGAGCGCTTGCAGCGCGTCTCGGCGCAGCCGAGTCAGCAGCCCGGGCGAATCGGAGCCAAGGCGGCGCCCGGCAACGGGTGGTCTACCCCTTCCGCTGCCGCTGGCGGCTGCCGTCATCTGCCCGCAATCCGCGTTCCCGCCCGGGCCGACTTGGCTGCAGGACGGTCGCAAAAGGCTTGCCGGAGAGGAAACCCCATGGGGGTTCGTAACAAGGAAAGCCACCCGCTGCAAGCCACCGAAGCTCACGGGCAAGCAACTGTCATTCCGGGATGCCCCACAGGGGTAGGCCCGGAACGACAATTTTCTGTTGCGGCCCTCGTTAGGCGCTGAGCTTCACCAGCCTTGCGCAGTAGAAACCGTCGATGCCGTCATATTGGCCGAAATGGCACGGCAAAGTCCGCAGATCTCCCTCCGGGGTGATCCATTCGGGGTTCTCGCCGACCTCGTCCGGCCGAATCTCGCGCCGCTCGACCGGTAGCCCGGCGTAGAGCAGAGATTCGATGCGTTCCAGCCCTTCTTCCGGCTCCAGCGAACAGGTGCAGTAGATCAAAGTGCCGCCGGGCCGGAGCATGTCGATGGCCGCCCGCAACAAATTCTCCTGAACCGCCGCAAGCCGCGCGACGTCCTCGGGCAATTTAAGATGTGGCACGTCAGGGTGGCGGCGGATCGCGCCGGTCGTGCTGCATGGCGCGTCGAGCAGCACCGCCTCGACCGGATGCGGCGGACGCCAGGTTAACGCATCGGCCCCGACCGCCTCGACCGGCAGGTCGAGCCGCTGCAGGTTCGCGGCGAGCCGATTGAGACGGCGGGTCGAGCGGTCGACTGCCGTCACGCGGGCGCCGGCGGTCGCGAGCTGCGCGGTCTTGCCGCCCGGCGCAGCACATAGGTCGATCACCTCGCGTCCGGCAATATCACCGAACAGCCGCGCCGGCAGCGCCGCGGCGGCGTCCTGGACCCACCAGGCGCCCTCGGCATAACCAGGCAACGTGGCCAGGGCGCCGCCCGCCGCCCGTCGCAAGGTCCCGGTCGGCAGCAGGACCCCGTCGAGCGCGGCGCACCACGTCTCGGCATCATCGCGCAGTGTCAGGTCGAGGGGCGCTTCTTTCAAATGTGCGGCGGCGATCGCCCTTGCGGTCGTCTCGCCGTAGGTCCTGCTCCACGACCACCACAGCCAATCCGGTGTGTTGAGACGCGGCGCATCCTGCGCCCCGACACGACCGGCGCCTTCTAGGCTCAACCGCCGCAATACCGCGTTGACCAGCCCCTTGTGCGACACAAACCTGCAGCTCTGCGCAATATCCACGCTGGTCGCCACCGCGGCATGCGGCGGGGTACGCAAGAACAGCAGTTGCGCAACCCCGAGGCGCAAAATGTCTTGCACGACCGCCGCGCGCGGCGCCAGCGGCATATTGAGGCAATCGGCGATCAAGGCGTCGATCTGGCCAAGCCGGCGCAGCACCGTCGCAACCAGGAGACGTGCGAAGGCGCGGTCGCGGCCGGACAGCTGATGCATTGCCGAGCTGTCTTCGATCGCATCGTCGAGCGGCCGCTTGCGGCGGAGCACCGCACCGATCAGGTCGAGCGCAGCATGGCGCGCGGTCACCGCTTCTGACATCAAGGTTCTGATAAAGCCATTTACCGGGTGCTACCCGATCGGAGGATGTTGCTCGCGCGAACGCCTCGTTTCAACCTTTGTTCCCGCGCCCGGAACCAAACCTCGAACGCACGGCGGCCCTGTTTCGGGCGCTCGGATGAGGTGTTATTGAGGAGCGCTGTTGTTTTCAGGCTAGCTCGGCCAAATGAATTTTGAATCGGGGAGGAAAATGAGTTGCATCCTCGGCGCGCCGTTGTCGGAAGCCGGCGGCGTCACGATCACCGGCCTCGACCTGTCGAGACCGCTGCCGCCCAGCCGGCGGGAGCAGATCCGCGAGGCGTTTCGCGTCCATCACGTTGTGGTGTTCCCCGAACAGGTGCTGAACCGGGAACAGCAATTCGCGTTCATCGCCAATTTCGGGCAGATCGAGCCCCACGGCGGGCGGAACGCACAGACAAAGCGTTATGCGGCCGCTCACGTCATCTCGAACCTCGACAGTGACGGCAATCCCGTCGATCGGTCCACGTCACCAGTCAGCAATTACCGCTGGCACACCGACAAGTCCTACTACCCGGTGCCGCCGATGTTGACCGCGCTCTATGCGGTCGAACTGCCGCCGCGCGGCGGCGATACGGAATTTGCCAATACTGCCCTGGGCTATGAGGCGCTCGCTGAGGCGACGAAGCGGCAGATCGAGGCATTGCGGGTGGTCTTTTATTGGGGAGCGGGCGCCCGCAAACCGGACGCGAGCCCGCGTGCGCCGGCGGATTTGCGCGAACACCCGCCGGTCGACCATCCACTCGTGCGCACGCATCCGGAGACCGGCAGGAAGGCACTCTATCTCGGCAATCATGCCTCGCACATTCTCGGGATGTCCGAAGCGGAGGGAAGGGCGCTCCTCGACGAACTGTTGGCGCACACGACGCAGCCGCAATTCGTCTATGCGCACCGCTGGCGCATCGGCGATCTGGTGATGTGGGACAATCGCTGCCTCGTTCACCGCGCCGTCGCCAACTACGAAATCGGCCGATACCGGCGCGTCCTACACCGCAGCGTGGTGCGCGGAACGGTGCCGGTATAATTCCTGCGGCTGACGCTCGCCCGACCCGTTTATGAACCGCCGGGCACCCCTCGGCCTCTTGGTCGCGGTGGCCGCGATCGCGCCGGCGGCGCTGCACATGCCGGTGCCGTCATTTCCGCTGCTTGCCAAGGTATTTGCAGCCCCCGCTGGAGCGGTCCAGCTGGTGTTGACGCTCTTTCTCGCCGGCATTGCCGTCGGGCAGCTCGTCTATGGCCCCGTCTCCGATCGCTTCGGACGGCGCCCGGTGCTGATCGCCGGGCTCGCCCTGTTCCTCGCCGGGACGGTGGTGTGCGGGCTCGCGTGGTCGCTGCCGGTGCTGATCGTCGGCCGCGTGATCGAGGCCTGCGGCGGGTGTGCTGGCATGGTGCTGGGCCGGGCAATCGTGCGCGACCTGTTCGACCGCGAGCGCTCGGCGAGCGCGATAGCGACGATCACGATGGCGATGAGCCTGGCGCCCTCGATATCGCCCGCCATCGGCGCATACTTGGCCCAATGGGTCGGCTGGCGCGCCGATTTCGCGCTGCTCGGCGCGCTCGGCGCGGCGGTGCTGTTCTTGACCGCGGCGCGCCTCAAAGAAACCCATCGCAGCCGCGCGCCGACCAATATTGCGGCAATGGGTCGCTCCTTTGTGCTGCTGCTGCGTTCCCCGGCATTTCTCGGATTTGCGTTGACGACCGCCTTCACCAGCGCCTCGTGGTTTACGTTCTTGGCGAGCGCACCCTACCTCTTGTCCGAAGTGATGCACGAGCCGCCGAGCACCTACGGGCTGATGATCCTGCTGCCAATGGCCGCCTATATCCTCGGCAATGCCGGTGTCGCGCGCTTGTCCGTGGCCGTCGGCAGCGCCCGGCTTCTGATCCTCGGCCTGACCTTGTCGCTCGCCTCGGGGGTCATGCTCGCGGTCTGGTGTGTCTCCGAGCTGACGCCATGGGCGTTGTTTGTGCCGATGGCGATCAGCTCAATTGGCAATGGTCTGAGCCAACCTCCGGCAATCGCGTCCGGGCTCAGCGTCCACCCGCGCATCGCCGGCGCCGCTTCCGGGCTGCTCGGGTTCCTGCAGATGATGGTCGCCGCGCTCGGCACACTGCTTATCGGCCAACTCCCGCACGATAGCGCTCTGGCGATGGTCGTAGTCGTCGTTGCCTCCCTTGCGCTTGCCCTGGTTTTCGGTCTCCTCGCCTTGCGCCGGCCCAGCGCAGCGCCGCGCCCGGTTCCGTCCGCGCGGCTCAGTCCCGAGGTCACGAAGCGTTCCTGACAACCTCCACTCGCGCACCTGTGGCCGGCATCACTTCTCCTCAGCCATAAAGACATTATCCCAGTTTTGCGGCGGAGCTTTGATCTGGAACTGCGCAATCCGCCGCCGGTAGAGGTCGTAGACGGGTGCGAGATGGCGTGCCGCGGCGAGCAGGCCGTCATCGAGGAGGCGCAATGCCGCCGCCCAATCCTGTCGCCGGTAAGCCCTCAGCAGCGCCGAATACCGGTCGATGAATTGCGCCTCCTCGATCTCTTCCGGGGCAGCATGTACATCCCGCCGGCCTGGCTCTTGCCTTAACGCAACGAGGTCGATCTCGATCAAGTCCGGATCGTGGAGCCGGGCCTGTTTTACCTATTTTATCAAGTTGAGATCAGGTATCGCCAAATCCCATCAAAATAAACTTTGCAAAATACCTTGCCAGACTGTAGCCGGCGACACCGATGAAATTACAATGCGATTGTCTCATGCGCGCTTCGAGCCCCGTCATTTGGAGCGCAAATTCGCGTTCCAGCCCGGCAACTCGGGCGTCGCTCCGCGGAGATGGACGAGCATCCAGTTTCGGGTCCATCGGCCATAGCTGGACACGTTTGCGGGATCCAATCGCATTGTCGATCGTCAGTCCGCGGCGCGGACCTTGACGTAAGAGCCGGGCGCGTCCTCGATCGGTTTGAGCTTGCCGTCGCCCGGTTGGCGCGCCGGCACCTCGCCGCCGGCGTATTGCGAAATCCAGCGCTCCCATAGCGGCCACCAGGAATCGGGGTAGGCTGGTTGCGGTGGCGAGCCATTCTTCCGGGGTCGGCGGGTTATTGTCGTTCTCCCAATGGCCATATTTGCCGCCCGGCGGATTGACGACGCCGGCGATATGGCCGGAGGCGGAGAGCACGAATTTGACCGGCCCGCGATAGATCTGGGTGGCGGCATAGGTCGACCGCCATGGCGCGATGTGATCCTCGCGCGTCGACAGCAGAAAGGACGGCGTCTTGATCTTCCGCAGATCGATCGGCACGCCGTCCAGAGTGATGCCATCCGGCTTCACCAGCAAATTCTCCTGGTACATGTTGCGCAGGTAGAAGCTGTGCATCGCCGCCGGCATGCGCGTCGAATTGGCGTTCCAGTACAACAGATCGAACGGGAAAGGGCGATTTGCCGAGCAGGTAGTTGTTTACCACGAAGGACCAGATCAAGTCGTTGGCGCGCAGCATATTGAAGGTCGTCGCCATCTCGCGGCCTTCGAGATAGCCCCTGGTGTTCATGCGCTCTTCGAGTGCGGAGAGCTGCTCCTCGTCGATGAACACTGAGAGTTCGCCGGCTTCGGCAAAGTCCACCATCGTCACGAGATAGGTGGCGCTTGTGATCCGGTTGTCGCGTTTGACCGCCATATAGGCGAGGGCGCTGGCGAGCAAGGTTCCGCCCAGACAGTAGCCGATCACATTGGCCTCGCGCTCGCCGGTCGCCTGTTCGATCGCATCGAGCGCATCGTGCGGGCCTTCCAGCATGTAGTCGGTGAAAGTCTTGGCGGCGAGATGCTCGTCGGGATTGACCCAGGAGATCACGAATACGGTATGGCCCTGCGATACCGCCCAGCGAATGAAAGAATTGCTGGGCCGCAGATCGAGGATGTAAAATTTGTTGATCCATGGCGGGATGATCAGCAGCGGCCGGCGCTTTACCTTCTCGGTCGTCGGCTCGTATTGAAGGAGCTGGATCAGGTCGTTCTGATAAACCACCTTTCCCGGCGTGACCGCGATGTTCTCGCCAATGCGGAACGCCTCCATATCGGTCATTTTGATGGCGAGGTGACCCTTGCCGCGCTCGAGGTCGTCAAGCAGGTTCTTCAGCCCGTCAAGCAGGTTTTCGCCCTTGCTCTCGATCGTCGCCCGCAAGGCTTCAGGATTGGTCATCAAGAAATTCGACGGCGCGAGCGCGTCAACGAACTGGCGCGTATAGAAATCCACCTTGCGGGCGGTGCGCTCGTCAATTCCCTCGACATCGCGAACCGTGCTCTGCAGCCACCGCGCCGTCAGGAGATAGCTCTGCTTGATGAAGTCGAAGAGCGTGTTTTGCGTCCACGCCGCGTCGCGGAATCGCCGGTCGCCGGCGGACGGTTCGATCATCGGCTCGGCCTCACCGCCAAGAAACCGCTGGGCCGTGCGTTGCCATAGCGTCAGATAGTCATTCCACAGCGACAGCTGCGCCTGAACGAGCCGAGAGGGGTCCGCCATCATGCGGGCCGTCATCTCGAGGAACGCGGTCCCGATACTGAGCGAGTCGGCGATTCCGACCCCGTCCTCGCGGCCCTGCCGCGCCAGGAACTCGGCGACGAGTTGCTGGCTTTTCCCGGCGATTTCGGCGATTTGCTTCGACAGCTCGGCTGGATCGGGAAGCGGCGCGCCCGCCTGCTTGCTCTCAGCAGCCGGCGAAGGCGGGGCGCGGCCGGAGGGCGGCGCAGACACATCCGCGGGTTTGCTTGGGTCGGGTTTGCTGGGGTCGGGTTTGTTTGGCGCGGGATCCATTCTCCGGCCCTTCGCCGCAGGCACCGTTCCCTTGCCGCTCTTCCTGAGCGGAATGGGCGCCTCGTTGTCGGGTGAAGGCCGGGTTCTCACGCCGGGTTTCCCGTGGATGGTGTCGCTCATCGCCGTTTCCTCAAAGCTGCCGCCCCCGCCACCCGATCTGAAGCTCACGTCCCGGAATCCATGTCTTGGGGGCGGTCAGTTGTTCTCACCCTTAAATGTAGTGACGCGCCTGCCTGGATCTAATACATCAAGGTCACTTGGTTTGTGTCGCTGGTCAGCGGATCCCGAACGCTTGCGGTGGCACCGGAGGTCAATTCGTCGGGAATGCTGTGATGCTCATGCCCGAATCCAGTGCCGGTTCCACTAACGAGAAAACAAGATTAACGGCGACAAGATCAACGGCTCGCCGGCTCGCCGTCGTTGCATTGCTGCTCGGCGTCGCTGCCTGCAATCCGGTCGACACTTGGCGTGACCTGACCGGGGTGAGCCGGAACGACCCCGACCCCGATACGACGCCGAACACCAAAAACCTGGCTGCCGGAGAGGCGTCCGATTATCCAAATCTTGCCACAGTACCTCCTCCGCCGGAGCGGGCTCTGACGGCCGCCGAGCGGGAGAAGCTGACCCAAAGCCTGATCGCCGACCGGACCAATGCGCGGCACACGGACGAGCAGCTGCGGGCGGGTTTTTCGCCGGTGGCGGCCCCACCACCGCCTCCTCCAGGCCAGCCAGAGGCTCAGCCCGAGCAAGTTGCGGCCGCTCCGCCGCCCTCGCCGACACCCGTCCCGTCGGCCCCAACCGCGGGGCCAGCCATCGCGTCGGCGAACAATGGCACCGCCGGAGAACAACCAGCCAAACTCCTGCCGAGCCTGTCCACGGGACCCTCGCTTGCGAGCACAGGGAACGGCGTCGGCGCTTCCGGTGAAAAGCCCGCCCTGCCGCCGGCGGGGGCCCCTCGAACCGCACGCGCCGGCGGCAAGACGCCCGCCGAACCCGGACAAGGCCTGCGCAAGCAGGGAGAGCCGCCCGAACCTGGGCCGATGGAGTTCGAGCCTCGAGGTGCCGCAGGCGCGAGCGACGCCGGAGCCCGAACAGATCCAACCGGCGCCGCCGCCCCCGCAATTGCCGCCCACCCCGGAAGTTGCGGCGACGCCGGCTCCTTTGCCGGGCGGGCTCGCTGCGGGAGGCGCTCTCGCTCCGATGCCGTTGCCGGAGGCCAAGAGCTCCGCCGGCTACGAGCCGCCGCCGGCGGCACCGGCGCTGCCGCCGGTCCCGCCGACCCGCACCGCCACGGCCGGCCCCGGCAAAGGCGGCGCAACGCCGCCTGCGCGAGTCGGCACTCCGGTTGCCGAGATCAAGTTCGGCGCCGATTCGACGACCCTGACCGACAAGGATAGGCAAATCCTCGAAACGGTCCTGCCGGTGTATCAGCAGAACCCCGGCAAGGTTCGCATCGTCGGTTATGACGGGGCTGGAAGCGGTGCAGTCGAGCAGCTGGACAGCTACCGGACGGCTCTCGACCGAGCTCAAGCGGTCGCTTCCGCTCTAACCAAAGCGGGGATACCCTCCGACAGGATCCAGGTCGAGGCGGCGCCGCAGGGCGAGAATTCAGGCGAAAGCCGCGCCGAGGTGCTGCTCGAACACTGAAGCGGACCCCGCCGGAGTGTTTGCCGGGGTCCTCCCGCCGCGATCACTTCCCGGTGCAGTCCCGGGAATGCTATCGAAAAATTGACGTCCGGGCGCTACAAAGGGGTCGGTCGCACGCGGACGATCGCGGCGGCTCCCGCTCGCAAACCGTTTGGGTCGCCATCATTTGAAACCGCCGTTCAAGATCGCCATCGCCGGTCTCGGCACTGTTGGGTCCGGCGTCCTGCAGCTGCTCGACCGGCAAGCCGACATGCTGGCTCAACGCGCCGGCCGGCGCATCGTCGTCGCCGCGGTCTCGGCACGCGATCGCCGGCGCGATCGCGGCGCCGACCTCTCGGCGGTGCGCTGGTACGAGGATGCCGCGGCGATGGCGGCCGATCCCGAGATCGACGTCGTCGTCGAGCTGATCGGCGGCGCCGACGGCATCGCACGACAGGTGCTCGACACCGCCCTCGATCATGGCAAGCACGTCGTCACGGCAAACAAGGCGTTGATGGCGCATGACGGGACGAGGCTCGCGGCGCGGGCCGAGGAGAGGGGGCTCATTCTCGCGTTCGAGGCGGCGGTCGCCGGCGGCATCCCGGTCATCAAGGGGCTGCGCGAAGGTCTCGCCGGCAACCGGCTGGAGCGCGTCTACGGCATCCTCAACGGCACCTCGAATTACATCCTGACGACGATGCGCGAGAGTGCGCACGAATTCGCCGAAGTGCTGGCGGAAGCGCAAAAGCTCGGCTATGCCGAAGCCGATCCGAGCTTCGACATCGACGGCATCGATGCCGCGCACAAGCTGGCGATCCTGGCGAGCGTGGGTTTCGGCCGTCCGGTCGACCTCGCCGGGGTCTATGCCGAAGGGATCCGCCACGTCTCGCGGCTCGACATCGACTTCGCCGAAGAGCTCGGCTACCGCATCAAGCTGCTCGGCATCGCGCGGCTGACCGAGGATGGGCTCGAGCAGCGCGTTCATCCTTGCATGGTGCCGCGGGCGACGCCGATCGCCGCGGTCGAGGGGGTCTACAATGCCGTCGTCGCCGAGGGCGACTTCGTCGGCCGCGTCGTATTGCAGGGGCGGGGTGCGGGCGCCTTTCCGACGGCTTCGGCGGTCGCCGCCGATCTCGTCGACATCGCTGCCGGCCGCCACGTGCCGACCTTCGGGCTCCATACCGCCGATTTGTGCGCGATCCCCGGGGTGCCGATCGAACGGCACCACGGCGCCTACTACATCAGGCTGATGGTGGTGGATCAGCCGGGGGTGATCGCCGATGTCGCCGCGGCGTTGCGCGACGAGCAGGTGTCGATGGAGTCGATGATCCAGCGCGGCCGCGCGCCCGGTGAGGCGGTGCCGGTAGTGATGACGACCCACCTCACTGTCGAGGCGGCGATGCGCCGGGCGCTTCGGAGGATCGAAGCGCTCGACACGGTGCTCGAGCCGCCCCGCATGATCCGCATCGAGGATTTCTGAGCTCGAAGCGCTATTTCAGCGAGAAATAGGCGATCCGGTCGCCGCGGAAGGTTCCGACAAACATGTCGTCGCCGATCTGCAGCCCTACGGTCGCATCGCCGAATTCCGGATTGCCCGCCTCGCTCAACGACCGGCTCGAGCTTCATCGCCGCCGTATCCCATTTGACGATGCGCCAAGGCTGGGTACAGCGCGTCTGATGGCTTTCGAAGCAGCTCGAAGACCTGCTTTGCCCCGGTGTCCTGGCCGGCGACCATCAGCTTACCATCCGGCGCCCACCGCAGATTGTCGGCCAGAAAACCCGTCGGCAGCGTTTCCGGCTTGGCCGATGCGCCGCCATCCCGGGACAAGCGGACCACCGCCTTGTTGCCCCAAGCGGCGACATAGATCCACTTGCCGTCGCGCGAAACCTCGATGCCGTTGTTGCCCGACATTTGGCTGCCGGGAACCAGCGCGTAGCCTTTGTGCGCGTGCCACTCGTATACCGCGCCGGTATTCTCGCCCGCGGCCAACTTGTCCGAGGCTTTCGGGTCGCCGGGGTCGAACATGTCGGTCACAACCATGCCGCCATCCGGCAGCGGCGCCACCGAATTGGGCCAAGTGTGGGCCGGCATGACGGCACATCCGACCCAGGTGACGGAGGGGGCAGCGGCTTTGGCATCGAGCGCAAAGATCTCGATCGACTTCGCGGCCGCCATGATTGACCACATAGAGCGTGTCCGCGCCATCACTGCCGGGACGCAGATTAAGACCGTGCGCCGAGAATTTGCTGAGGTCCGGCTCCCCGGGACAATCGCCGTATGTCCCCTTATCCCACCTTAGTTGCGGGCTGCTGCCGGGAAAAAGGGTCTTCCACGACTTGTCTGGGGAATTGACCAGATGCAGGCTGCCATGCGAGCCGGCTGCGCCGCCATCCATGCCGCTGGCTACGATCCATTGCGGTCCCCGGCACCTGGACCAGATCCTCGGAGTTCAACGGGCCGCAGACGAAGTCGAGTTTGCCGGCGGGATTGCAGGGCTCCGCGGCCACTGCCGGGGCCCTGCTGCCGATCGTGACCACACCGGCCATAAACAAACTCGCCGCGATGAGCGTCTTCATCTCGTCTCTCCCTCAATTGTCTTATCGAGCATCATACGAACTCGGTCCGGACGTTGTTGTTCCAAGCCAGGCGGAGACTTTCAAGCGGATCCGTGGCCGCCGCTGCGCCGCATTGACCGCGCGGAACCCGACGCCTACCGTCCGCTGGTCGGTCGCCCGCCGAGGCAACCGCTGTGGGCCGATACGTTGGATTAATGGTTGAGCTCTAACAATCATCACTGCTCACAAGGAGGAAGGCCATGCCCGAGACGTCGAAGATGGACCGCAATCTCGCTTTGGAAGCCGTTCGGGTGACCGAAGCCGCGGCGCTCTCCGCCTCGCGGCTGATGGGGCGCGGCGATGAGAAGGCGGCCGATCAGGCCGCGGTCGATGCGATGCGGGAGGCGCTGAACAGCCTCGCGATCGCCGGCACCGTCGTCATCGGCGAGGGCGAGCGCGACGAGGCGCCGATGCTCTATATCGGCGAGAAGGTCGGCAGCGGGAACGGTCCCCCGATCGACATCGCGCTCGATCCGCTGGAAGGAACGACGATTACCGCGAAAGGCGGCGCCAACGCGCTGGCGGTCATCGCGATGGCCGATGCCGGCGGGTTTTTGAACGCGCCCGACGTTTACATGGACAAGATCGCGGTCGGCGGCGGATTGCCGGACGATCTGGTCGATCTCGACGAGCCGCCATCGGTCAACCTGAAGAACCTGGCCCAGGCGAAGAAGGTCGAGGTCGCCGATCTCGTCGTGTGCATCCTCGACCGCCCGCGCCATGCCGAGCTGATCGCCAAAGTCCGCGAGGCCGGGGCCCGGATCACCCTGATCTCGGACGGCGACGTCAGCGGCGTCATCGCCACCTCGGAACCGGAGACCGGCATCGACATGTATGTCGGCTCGGGCGGCGCGCCGGAAGGCGTGTTGGCGGCCGCCGCACTGCGCTGCATCGGCGGGCAGATGCAGGGCCGGCTGTTGTTCCGCAACGACGACGAGCGCGGCCGCGCCCATCGCCTCGGCATCACCGATCTCGATCGCAAATATAAACTGCTCGACCTCGCCTCCGGCGACGTGATGTTTGCCGCGACCGGCGTCACCAATGGCACGATGCTGCGCGGGGTGCGCCGCTTTCCCGGCGGCGCCTCGACGCATTCGGTCGTCATGCGTTCGAAATCCGGCACCGTCCGGTATGTCGAGGCGCGGCACGACTTCACGCGCAAACAGAGCTTCGCACCCTTAGCCCGCTAAACCTGCGGGTGATTCTCTCCAAACCGCTCCACCCCGTCATTCCCGCGAAAGCGGGAACCCAGGGGTAACAAGCACTGCGCACCTAGCCCTGGACCCCCGCTTTCGCGGGGGTGACGATAGGAATGTCCTTGGTATGGATTGGGATCTGACATGGATGACGGCGCGGGGGGCGCCGAGGCCTTTGCCGGAGTGGTATTGGGGGTCGAGCGGTCGGTGTGCGGCCGTCGCTGGCGCCTGCGCAATGGCGATGCACGAGCGGGAGAGGCGATCGCCGAGCGGCTCGGGGTTCCCGAGATCATCGGGCGGCTGTTGGCGCAGCGCGGCATCGACCTCGACCACGCGCCAGGGTTCTTGGCGCCGCGTCTGCGCGACCAGCTGCCCGATCCTTCGCATCTGCGCGACATGGATGTTGCCGTGGCGCGGCTCGTCCGGGCCGTGCATGACGGCGAGACGATCGGCGTGTTTGGCGATTACGATGTCGACGGCGCGACCTCGGCGGCGCTGCTGACGCGGTTCTTTGCGGCGACCGGGACGCGAACCCGGGTCTATGTTCCGGATCGGTTGCGCGAGGGCTACGGCCCGAACACCCCGGCTCTGCTCAGCCTGCGCGACGAGGGCGTGCGGGTCATCGTGACCGTCGATTGCGGCACGACGGCCCATCTGCCTCTGGATGACGCCGCGGCAGCCGGGCTCGAGGTGATCGTCATTGATCATCACGTCGCCGAACCGTTGTTGCCGCGGGCCGTCGCGGTCGTCAACCCCAACCGGCTCGACGAGAGCAGCCCGCATGGCGCGCTTGGCGGCGGTCGGGGTCGCTTTTCTGCTGATCGTTGCGGTCAATCGCGAGCTGCGCCGGGCCGGCTGGTATAATGCCGCCCGAGCCGAGCCGGACCTACTGCAATGGCTCGATTTGGTGGCGCTGGGCACGGTCTGCGACGTGGTGCCGCTAGCCGGAGTGAACCGGGCTCTGGTCGCGCAGGGAATCAAGGTCGCGCGGCGCCGCGACAACCCCGGCCTCGCCGCGCTGGCCGCCGTGGCCGGCATTGGGGAGCCGCATCGACGCCTATCATCTGGGGTTTGTGCTCGGTCCGCGCGTCAATGCCGGCGGGCGGGTCGGCGCCGCCGATTTCGGCGCGCGCCTGCTCGCGACCGACGATCCGGTCGTCGCCGCCGAGTTGGCGGCGCGTCTCGACGCTTACAATCGCGAGCGCCGCGACATCGAGGCGCGCACTTTGCGAGGCGGCCATCGCTCATGGTCGAGGCGGCGCCGCAATCGCCGGTTCTCGTCTTTGCCGCAGCCGAGAATTGGCATCCCGGTGTGATCGGGATCGTCGCCGCGCGCCTCAAGGAGCGCTACGAGCGCCCGGCTTGCGTCGTCGCGCTCGCCGATGGCGTCGGCCGAGGGTCGGGTCGTTCGGTCGCCGGATTGCCGCTCGGCCCGGCGGTCATCGCGGCGCGCCAGGCGGGGCTGCTGATCAACGGCGGCGGCCACGCAATGGCGGCGGGTTTCACGGTCGCAGCGGAAAAGCTGGCGCGCTGGAGGCCTTTCTCATTGAGCGGCTGGGCGACGGGCTCGGCAACGAGCCGCTGGTTCCCGAGCTGCGGGTCGACGGCGATGCTCTCCATCGCTGCGGCGCAGAGGCGAGCTGCTCGACCATATCGCGAGATTGGCGCCGTTCGGGGCCGCTAACCCGGAACCCCGCTTTGTCTTTCCGCGCGTTCGCGTCCTCCATGCCGAGGCGGTCGGGACCGGCCATCTGCGCTGCACCGTGGCCGATCCGCTCGACAATGCCCGGCTGCGCGGGATTGTCTTCCGCGCTGCGGGCACGCCGCTGGGCCGGTTCCTCGCCGAGACGCGAGGCGTGGCAATCCACGTTGCCGGCCATCTCAGGCGCGACAGCTGGCGCGGCGGCGATGCAGTGCAGCTGGCGATCGACGACGCGGCCCCGGCCACCGTCTGACCCGATTCGCACGGTGTGCTGACCTGATCCGGGTTTCGCGCTACGCTGTCCGGCAACACGGGAGAGGCGCGATGAACCGAAGCACGCAGCGAATACTCAGCACCCATGTCGGCAGCCTGCCGCGGCCGCCCGATCTGTTGCAGATGATCCAGGCCAAAGAGCGAGGCGAGCGGCTCGACCACGAGGCCTTTGCCCGCCGCGTTGCGAGCGCCGTTGCCGAAGTGGTTCGCAAGCAGGCTGAAAGCGGCATCGACATCGTCGCCGACGGTGAGATGGGGCGGTTCGGCTTCATCCCCTATGTCAATGAGCGCCTTGCCGGCATCGAGCCGCGCAAGAGCGCCGGCCGCGGCAGCAACTGGGCCCAATCGCGGGAATATTTGGCATTTCCGGAGTATTACCAATGGGCCTCGCAAATGCCGGGAGCGGCCGGAAGGAATCCGCCGACGCAATGGGTCTGCACCGGGCCGATTGCTTACCGGGGGCGGGATTCGATACAGCGCGACGTCGGCAATCTAAAGGCTGCGCTGGCCGGCGTGAGCTACGAGGAAGCCTTCATGCCGGCAGTGTCCCCGGCCAATCTCGCCAACTGGAACACCAACGAGTATTACAAAACCGCCGAAGAGTTCCGCATTGCCATTGCCGAGGCGCTGCACGAGGAATACCAGGCGATCGTCGATGCCGGCCTCGTGCTGCAGGTCGATGATCCGCAGCTGGCGAGCCATTGGGCGATGCACCCGGAGATCGACCTCGCCGAGTGCCGCAGATGGGCGAGCGCCAGTGTCGAGCTGCTGAACCACGCGCTGCGCGGCATCCCGGCGGAACGGGTCCGTTATCATACCTGCTACAGCATCAATATGGGCCCGCGCGTGCACGACATGGAATTGAAGCACATTGTCGACATCATGCTGCAAGTGCGGGCCGGCGCCTATTCGTTCGAGGCGGCCAACCCGCGGCACGAGCACGAATGGCGCGTCTGGGAGGATGTTAAGCTGCCGGAAGGCAAGGCATTGATCCCCGGCGTTGTCACGCATGCATCCAATCTCGTCGAGCATCCCGAAACCGTTGCGCAGCGCATTGCGCGCTTTGCCGGCGCCGTCGGACGCGAAAACGTGATCGCCGGCGCCGATTGCGGCTTCGCCAGCTTTTCAACGTCTTGCGAAATTCATCCGACCGTCGTCTGGGCCAAATTGACGGCATTGGCGGAAGGCGCACGCCTCGCGACAAACGAGCTGTGGGGCCGGGTCTGAACCCTGACCGAAATGAGCCCGGAAAACTTCACCGCTCGGCGGCCCCTCTCCGCCCTTCAGGCCTTCAGGGGAGAGAGGGAGGGGCCCAACCTGCAGGGTTGGGAGGGTGAGGTGGGCGCCGCCAGCCGCTGCGGCATTCCCCCGCCTCACCCCGTCCCTCTCCGCCCCGAGAGCGGAGCGGGGGATGCTCTCTGCGGTCGGGCCCATTATGAAATGCGCCCGATGGACGGGCCGGCGAAGATGACGGCGTTCATCGGCATTGCGCCGCCGCCCGGTGGGCCCGCCGCCCTTGTGTGTAGTGCGGGTGTCGGATGTCTCCTTCGAGATCCGGGATCACGATCCTGACGGCCCGGATCCTAAAATCGGGGCGGGTCAGGTCGGCGGCGACCCCGCGGCCGATCCCCGCTGCGCGCAAGCGTTCCAATTCCCAGCCGAGATCCTCCCCCAAATCGTCCGCGGCAACAGTTGGGACCTGGTGGAAGGAATAAGGCTCACTCTCCCGGACAAGGGCGTCGAGCAGCGCGTCGACGATGTCGGCGGCCGGCGGCTCTTCGTATTCCGCGGTAACAGGTCGTCGCGGATGCCCGCAATATAGGTGAGGCGGATCTGGGCCGCCTCGGTCAGCGCCCGGCCGAGAGCGATTGTCCGGTCGGAATGACAGCCGGCGACGTGAAAGCGGCGCAGCCGGCGGTGACCGCCCTCGGCGTCGTCTCGGATATCGCAGAGGAAGGCGGCGACCAGCACAGCCCCGTTCTCGGCCACCGTCGCGTCGAACAGGTCGAGATGCAAGAATGCGCGCCGCAGATCCGGCAATTCCCGCCCGGTGACGAGGATCAGCATGCGGCCGGATTGCCGGAACGAACGCAACGCCGCAATCGCCTCTTCGGCTACCCGGCCGTCTTCGGCCAGGGTCCCCTCGTAATCGGCCGCGAGTGCGACAAAGTACATGGCAGAGGATAAAAGTTCAAACGGCATTCGCCCAACAGCCGCCCAATAAAGCCTGTTCCAGTGTCACGAAATCTTAACGGCCCGCGTGAGCTCTACCACGTCTTCCGCCGGGTGCTTGAAAACCGTAGAACTGCGATGGGAGGACAGGGAAGCATGGATTACGACAGCTGCCGCAGCTTGCCGGCGATGTTTTTTGCGCAAGCGGAGCGGCTCGGCGACAAGCCGTTTCTGTGGGCCAAGCGGGACGGCGATTATCGGTCCGATAAGCTGGGCGACGGCGGCGCGCGACGTCCGCCGGCTTGCGCTCGGCCTCAGATCGCTCGGGATCCGCCGCGGCGAGCGGGTCGGCCTGGTGTCGCGAAAACCGGCCGGAATGGATCATCGCCGATCTGGCGATCATGACCGCCGGGGCGATTACCGTCCCGGCCTATGTGACCCATACCGTCGAGGACCACAGGCACGTCTTCGCGAACAGCGGCGCACGCGCGGTCTTCGTTTCGAAGCCGGCCCTCTCGGCACGCGTCCTCGCGGCGGCCAACCAGGTCGACACTGTGCACACCGTCATTGCGATCGAGCCGGCGCGCGGGCCAGGCCAGCACGGTCGACCTCTTGTCATGGGACGAGATGCTGGCCCGCGGCCCCGCGCAGGAGGATGACGCCGGCGAATTTGTCGGCGCGATCGAGCCCGATGATACCGCCTGCCTGATCTACACCTCGGGCACCGGCGGCATCCCGAAGGGCGTCATGACGAGCCACCGCAACATCATCGCGAACTGCCGCGGCGCCTATCGGGTACTCGAGCAGCTCGGGCTCGGCGACGAGGTGTTCCTGAGCTTTCTGCCATTGTCGCACTCCTACGAGCATACCGCCGGCGAAATGTTCCCGATTTCGATCGGCGCGCAGATCTATTTCGCCGAAGGCGCCGAGACGCTCGCCGCCAATATGCTCGAAGCGCGGCCGACGATCATGACCGCGGTCCCGCGGCTCTACGAGACATTGCACCAGCGGATCCGCCTCGGGGTCGACCGCAAAGGCGGCATCTCGAAAAAGATGTTCGACCGGGCGGTGGCGATCGGGCGCAAGCGCCTGCTCGCGGAGCGCACGAGCCTCGGCGAGCGGCTCTCCGATCCGCTCCTCGACCGCGTCGTCCGTGCCAAGGTTCGCGAGCGCTTTGGCGGCCGGCTCAAGGCGATGGTCTCGGGCGGCGCGCCGCTCAACCCCGAGATCGGCCGGTTTTTTCTGGCGCTCGGGATCACGTTGTTGCAGGGCTACGGCCAGACCGAGGCCGGACCCGTCATCAGCTGCAATATGCCGGCGCGGATCAAGATCGACACCGTCGGCCCGCCGCTCGACGGTGTCCGGGTGCGCATCGCCGAGGACGGCGAAATTCTCGTCGCCGGCGACAACGTCATGAAGGGCTATTGGAACGATCCCGAGGCGACGGCGCCAGACGCTCGAAGACGGCTGGCTGCATACCGGCGACGTCGGGACGATCGACGCAGACGGCTATCTCCGCATCACCGACCGCAAGCGCGACTTCATCAAGAACTCCGGCGGCGAGATGATCTCCCCGGCGCGCATCGAGGGCTACCTGACCCTGGAGCCCGAGATCTCGCAGGTCATGGTGTTCGGCGACCGCCGTCCCTATCTGGTCGCCGTCGTCGTTCCCGACCCGGAATTCATTGCGGCTTATGCCGGACGGGGAGGGGTCCGCGGATCTGAACGCGCTCGCCGCCGATCCCGCCTTCACCAAGGCGATCGGCGCCGCGGTCAACCGGGTGAACCTGACCCTAACGCCGAGCGAGCGGGTGCGCCGCTTTGTCATCGCCACGGAAGCTTTTACGATCGCCAACGGCCAGATGACGCCGACCCTCAAGATAAAGCGCCACGTGATCCGCGAGAGATACGGCGCGGCGCTGGACGCGCTCTACCACAGCAAAGAGATCGCCGCCTGAGCGGCGCGATACTCACTCGCCCCGCTTGGGCCGCTTTGGAGGCAAGGTGATGGGCCACACCTCAACTATGGGGGGAGCGCCGCGAGGTATTCGGTCAGGGGCTGGCTTGCCGCCAAGAAGCGAGTGGAGCTGCTGCTCCGCCGGATCCTTCGGGTCGTCCATGCTCGCGGAGATCGCGACAAAGGCACCCACAGGCTCGCGGTCGAGGAGGACGGCACGCGCCCGCAACAGTTTTGTCTCGAGGAGCCCGGCGGCAATTTTGCCGTCCACGACATAGAAGGACCACACCAGACGGTGGATGCTGTCCGCTGACGATTTCCGTGCTCGCCACCGTTGTCGGCTTGCCGCCCAAGGTGGCTTCGGCGCGGCCGTATCCCGTGATGTGCCACAGCTTGTCGTCGGCCAGACGATTTCCGGTCTTGGTCAGTGCGTCGCCGCTGGCTCGCAGCCGATAGAGCGCGACATAGCGGATGACGACCCCGGAACCCGGCTCCTCGAATCCGTCGAGGAACTCCCGGTCGGCACCGTACACCACGGGACGCCAGCCCGCCGCAGGGTCGGATAGGGCTTGCCAGGGCGCGGCAATCAAAGGCGCGTGCGCAACCGTAAGCGGAGAAGGCGGATAAAGGGCGTTCAACCGTGCCGCATAGGCCGGACCGGCCAGCGCGAGCAGGAGGGCGGCCGGGATCGCTATCGCAAATCGCCAAGCCGCGGGCTTCGACCATCCGGTCGAACGCATCGGGACGCGCCGGTCGATTTTCTGTGCAAACGTCATCCCGGTCGCGATCAGGATGATGATTACCAGGGTGAAGAAGAACCAGCCGTAGAGGACGTGGTCGGCTTCGACCGCCGCCGCGCTGCCCTCGAGATGCGCCAGCACGATGATCCCAAGCGCCCGCATTCCATTGGCGGCGATCGGCACGGCCAGCGACAAGGTGATGAACAGGGCTCTTCTGATGACGCTCTGGTACATGACCACAGCGAAGAAGCATCCGAACACAATCGAGGCGATCAGAAACCGCAACCCGGCGCAAGCTTCTGCGATCTCGAACGTGCCCTCCGGTATCTCGATCATGAACCCGTCGGAGAAGACTGGAATGTGCAGCAATTCCAGTCCGGCGATGCTGATCTGGGCGGTGATCTTCTGCAGCGTAGGAACGAGAAAAGCCCCGCTCGGCACGAGAAAAAACAGGAACAGCAGCGGCGCCAGCAATAACCGGAAGACGCGGGGACCGAGCCCCACCAGCACCACGACCTCGAACATCGCGACCAGCAGAAACTGGCGGGCTTCCTGGATGTCGAGAATGGCGGCGATCAGCCATAGCGCAGACAGGAAGGGCATCGCGAGCAACGGCCACAGGGTCGGGCTCGGCGACACCGATGCGATGACCGAGCGTCGCTCCCACAAAAGAAAGCCGACGAGCGGGATGATCAGAAAGCAGTGATTGTAAGCGGTCGACTCGATCCAAACTTGGACGGCCCCGCCGATCTCGCGCTGGAACACAATGCCGAGGACCAGGGCGGCAATGCCGATAAAGGCCAGCGCCGGTCGCCAACCGAGCGCGAGCATTGAACCGGCGACTGGTTCCCTATTCGCAGCCGTGCGAAGTCCCGACAAGCTGCGAGCAGCTGGCGCCGGCTTGCTTGCAAGGGGGGAGCGCCTCAGCAACAAGATAAATCCTGCATATCAGCCGATCCCTCTGACGATCAGCGGCCCAAGTCGGGTCGCCACCATTAGCGGCAAGTGTTTCCAAGCCGCGATAAAGACGGCGAGTTTCGGATTGAGTGGGTTCAAATCCGGCATCGAGCGCCCGCGCGCCAAACGGAATTGATAGACCAGCGGAATTGGTTGAAATCCCCAGTTGCATTTGAATGCGTAAGATCCTGTGCCGATTTTGCTGCGGCCGAAATCGAAGATGCGATAGCCCCGTTCACACGCTCTGCGCATCACTTCCCAATACATGAAATCGTTTGCGGCAAGCTGCCGCGCCGCGGTTATGCCGCCTCCGTAAAACGGCAAAACCTCGTCGCGGAAATAGAAATTCAGCACCGATGCGACGGCTTTGCCACAGGATGATATCGTAACGATATCGGATGCGGTCGAAAATTCATCCTTAAGAATGCGAAAATAGGATTTGGCGAAGACGGGCGTGCCGAGGTTACGAACGCTTTCGGCGTAAATGCGATAAAGGCGGTCGACGCCGTCATCGATCTCCGAACGCAACTCGTGGCGCACGCCTTTGCGCACCATCGCCCGCTGCTTGCGCGGTATCGCTTTCAGATTGCGCTCGACAGTCGGATTGATCTCCCGCCGAAATGAGGCGTAGAGGCCTGGCTTGCTCGGCCAATCGCCCCGGCTCGCAGAGAAATCGCGCAGTTCGAGCACTGGAACGGCGAGGGCCTCCATGAGCCGGACGGCCTCGCCCTCGAGCGCGCGCAGGCTCTCGTCATCGGTCGCGATCGGGCCGCCCCGCACCGCAAAGGCATTCGATATCAAAGACGAACCGAACAGCAGGGATTTCACATGCGTGAGCGGCAATACACCAGTAACCAGTTCGCCGCGCTCGGCCAGCAGGTAGTGGGTCGGGTGGCGGAACGCCCGCTCGATGACCCGCTTCCAACCGGCAAGATGAAAGAACGTTCCGCCCGGATGAGCGAGCACGAACTCGTCCCACCGCTGCTCATCGCCGGGTCGTAACGATCTTACAGCGAGCCTTGGCTGTGTTCCGTCCAAGACGTGATGACCGGGAACGGCCCTCTCTCGTCGCTCAGAAAAAGCCGGTCCATGCGTGTCCAAGTAAAATTGCGGAGCAGCCGCCGCAGCCGTGGTTCGGTGCGATCCAGGTTCAAGTAATGGCGAAACCGCGATTTCCACGGCGCCGATTGCTGACGGGGTTGCTCAGGATCGATCTCCCAGGGGTGCAAATAAAAAACGGCCGGCGAGCGGTTCACTCGCCTCGCATAGCGCAACAGCGCTCTGGTCAACGGATAGGGCAGCAGGCGGAAATAGCCGCCGCCCGACGCCGGCATGTCGACCCCCAGTATCGTGACCGAGGTCAGCGGGATTTCCAGCATGCCCGGCACGGGCGAGAAAGGCGTTCGCGGCGCTTCGGGCGTCCCGTAGAGATCGTGCTTCACCGGGTAGACGCTGGAACTGTAGGAGTAGCCCTCTTCCGCGAGAACTGTGTGCGCCCATTTGCTGCCGCCGCCGATCGAGAAGGTCGGAGCGCGATAACCGCGGACCGGCGCGCCGCCAAGGTTCTCGAGAACCTGCTTGGACCGGCGCACGTCGTCACGAAATTCTTCCGGCGATTGGCGATCTACCCGCACATGGCCGCAACCATGGCTCGCCAGCTCGTGCCCTTCCGCCACCACGCGCCGCACCAGCTGCGGATGCCGCTCCGCCACCCATCCCAGGATAAAGAAGGTCGCTTCGACGCCGCTCTCGGCCAGGACCTGGAGCAGGCGCTCGGTGTTGCGTTCCACTCGGCGCGGCAGATTTTCCCAATCGCTCCGGTCGATCGTCGAAGCGAAGGCTTCGACCTGAAAATAATCCTCGACGTCGATCGTCATTGCGTTGGCGAAACCGCATCGCATCCGCTTGCGGGGGGCTTCTTCGACCGGCCAGCCGGCCGCAGCCTTCTCCATCCAGTCACCAGGCGGCTGCCGAAGCGCCTCGGTCGGCTCACTCACGGCCGGTCGCTCTGGAAATAGCTGGTCGCGATTTCAATCGCGCGCTTGATGACCCGTCCATGCCGATCGACTTGTTCTTCGAGCATGGTGAGGCGCTCGGCTGTTTGCGAGGCCACCTCCGAATTGCCGTTCGGCTCGCGGGCGGTCAGAGCGCCGATGGGCTCGGTCGTGACGACGGCGATTTCCTCGCGCAGGTCTTTGGCCACTTTGTCGACGGCATTGGCCTGAAGCGTATGAAGCTGCTCCAGGAACCCGAAGAGCAGCAATCTCGAGCACAGCGTATTGATCTGCCGCGGCACGCCTCCGGTGTGCCGGTAAATCAGCGGGAAGCAATCTTCGGTGAATTCCGGATCTCCCTTCCAATCCGCCCGGCGCAGCCGGTGCTCGACATACGCCTTGGTCTCGGCTTCGCTCAACGGCCCCAAATGGTAGGCCGCGGTCACCCGTTGCCGCAATTGCTCTAACCGCGGGCTGCCGAGAATGGCGCGGAACTGCGGCTGCCCAAGCAAAAAACTCTGCAATGCCATGGTCCTGTCAACCACGATGTTGGACAGCATTCTCAGCTCTTCGAGTGCCTCGAAGGACAGATTCTGCGCCTCGTCGACGATTAGCAATACGCGTCTGCCGTTGCGCTGCTGAGCCAAAACGAAGTCGGTGATGCGCTGCAGCAGCGACCCCTTCGCCAGTCCCTCTTTGGCGATACCGAAGCCCGCGGCAACCAAATGCAGCAGGTCGTCTCCGGCGAGCTGGGTCGTGACGATCTTCGCGACAATGAAGTTGCTCTGGTCGATTGTCGAAAGCAGGTTGTCGACGAGGATGGTTTTGCCGGCGCCGACTTCTCCGGTGATGATGATGAAGCCTTCGGCGTGGTGCAGACCATACACCAAATAGGCCATCGCCTGGCGGTGCACCGTGCTTTCGTAAAAGAAGCGCGCGTCCGGAGTGAGCTGAAACGGCAATATCGCAAGGCGATAAAAATTGGCGTACATGATCGTTAAAACGTCTTGCTCAAAAGAAAACTCAGTTGATTGGCGAATACGTCGCCATTGCGGCCGCCCGCGAGAACCGTCCCGTTGGTCGAATACGAGAAAGTGTAGATGATCGAACCCGTCAGGGTACGCCCGAGCAGATAGTTGAGGCCGACGGTGGTATAAACCGTGTTGAAATTGGTCCTTTGGCTGAAATTGACGGTCGTCGTCCCGGGCACTACGGTCGGAGAATTGACGGAGTTAGTAAATCCGACTGAAGCATACCCGCTGGCATCCGGCCTAATGTCGCGCGAGTATACGAAATTGATGCCGAGGCTCTTGGTCGGAACGCCGCCTCCGGTCGAGAGCGACTGCGCCTCCGAGTAGGATCCGTAAAGCGAATAGGAGTTGGGCGGCAGCGAGTCGGTTAACCCGGCGCTATATAGCTGCTGGCGGTAGACATTGTTCGATATCCCCAGACCCGGGCTGGATAAAGCAGTTGGCAGACCAGTGGATTGATTGATGATCCCGCCGGATGGGCCGAGGGTCGAGGTTGCGAGGTTAGACGCGAAGAATTGCCCTTGCGAGGATATCCCCTGGACCGCGTTCGCGGAAAAGACCATCGTCGGCGTGATGTTGACCTGGGAGGATCCGGTAATCCCATACGCACCTTGTTGCTTGCCATATAGCAGCGCGACATAGGCCGGCTGATCCGGCCCCACCGTCCCGAGACGTCCGCCGGCAAGCCAGGTAGCCCCTGCGAATGTCGCGGCGGGGGAACCAGGATAGCGTAGGTTCTGATAACCGGCCCGTCCGAGTGCGGCAATCGCCGAGGTAAAATTGTATTGGAAATCGTTAAAGGCGCTGACCTGAGTGGCTTGGTTCGCGAATGAGCCATTGATTTCGGCGGCGTCCGCCGTGAACCGCACAACCGTGTTCTGAAAATCCTGGCCCGTAGCCGCGATGAAAGTTCCTTCGTTCAGCGTTGTGGAGGTGAGATTATTCAGCCCCGGAGCTGGCGAATTTGTAACGACAGTGTTGCCGCCGTAATTCCACGAACTGAAAGTGTACCGCAGCTCAGTGTCGGCCACTGTGCCGAACGATTTTAGCAGATACGGGGAGATATTGTTGATGAATTGCAGGGTTTGCTGGTTTCTCGGCAATGTCGACACATTCTGAAATCCAATGCCCGGCAGGGTCGTCGAGGGGATTAACGAGCTCTGGGCATCGACAAAGAACAGGTCGGGATAAATCGTGGCGTGGGCGTTGGCATACAAACTGCCGCTAGGCTGGTTCGGCGTGAAGCTCGAGCTCGGCAGATAAAAGTATTCGCTGGCTTGGCCAGTCGCGACGGCTTGCAGCCGCGGGGTGTCCACCGAGGCCGACAGGCCCCCTCCGAGCTGAGTGATGGCAGCGAACCTACGAGGGGAATGGACATAATTGACGTTGTCGGTGAAAGTCTCGCCGAGAGACAAACTGGGCCGGATCAGGATCGCGGGGGCATTTGGATCATAGGCCTGCAGCGGCACGACCCCGCCGTAAGCGTGCAGCCGGAGCGTCGGAGGGGAGGTCAGGGTCGGAACTTCGTTATTGACCGAATAGGGCGGCGTCGCAGGGTTCGGAAAGCCAAATCCGCCGACCGGGGGAGGCGGTAAGATGTCGGGTGCCGCGCCGGGCAGCGCCGGCGTTGTTGTTGCGGCGCCGGCGCCGGGACCAGCCGGGCCACCCTCGGGACCCGCACCCGACGAGCTCGGCGCCCCGCCCTCACTCGTCTGCGCTGCGGCAGGGATTGCTGCCGTGGTGCCGGGGAACAGCAGCAGCGGCAGAGCCAAGCGCCACTGCCAAAATGCGCCTCCCCAAAGGCCCCTATGCGATTTCGGCCGAGCGCGGCTCATCGCTCCCGCTGTCGGAGTGGTAATTGTACCCATAGGAGCCAAAATGCTCGGTGGCTAGGCTATCGCTCTTGTTCAGCAGAAGGCTGATGCGGGGACAGGTGCTCAGCGTGCTGAGTGCGGCTTCGATCTCTCCTTGCTGGGTGTTGTTCGCTTCGACGACGAACACGATTTGTCCGACCAGCGGCGCCAACGCTGCGGCGTCGCTGCTCGCCATGCAAGGCGGCGTGTCGATCACGAGGTAGTGATCGGGAAGCCGCTGCGTGATCTCATCCAGCAGGGCGCCCATTTCCGGGCTCGACAGCAATTCGGGTACATGCGGCCCGCCCCGCCCCGCCGGCAGGATCATCAGATTGGGAATGTTGGTCTGGATCAGCACTTCCGGGAGATCGAGGTTGCCCGCGAGCACGTCGACGATGCCCTTTTTCCCGTCGATCCCGATGATCTGCGGCATCGTGGAATGCTGCGTGTCGACATCGACGAGCAGTGCCTTGACACTGCGTTCGGATGCGAACGCCAGAGCCAGGTTGAGCGCGGTGAACGTCTTGCCCTCGCCCGGCCGTGCACTCGTCACCATGATCAGCCGGCTAGCGCGACGGTCGATCATCAAATCTTTTTGCGACCAGGCGCCTACCAGATTTCGCTTGACGAGGCGGAATTCCTCCACTGTCCGCGAACGGGCGGCGGACGGGATGGCAATCCCGAAACCGGCGAGCCTGCCTCGATCGAGCACCAGCTCCGGACCGGCGGCCTTCAAAGCCGGTCCGCCGATAGCCTTGCGAGGCGCAATCGGTGCGGCGGGCTCGGCAGCTTCCTGCTGGCGCAGGAGTGCTGCCGCCCTTTCGATCAGTCCAACTGTTTCCGCCATTTTAAGAGATGCCCATCGTACGGAGCCCCATGCTCAAAGCGATCAAGGTTCCATATACCGCGATCAGGAGGAACGCGCTCGCGCATACCCCCGCCAATTGGATCACGGCCAGCCGCCGCGCCGCCCCGAGGGACAGCCGAGATACGCTTCCGAGTATCGGCAGGCCCAAGTTGCGCAACTGGCCGATGGTAGCGAATGAGCGGTCCATCTGGGTCAATGCCAAAGGTACCGCTAGGCCGCCGCCAATCCCGAAAAGCAGGACCATGGAAACCAGCATCGGCCGGTTGGGAGCGGCCGGAAGGATCGGCACCTGCGGGGGATCGACGATGCGGAACTGGATTTTCTCCGTCTTTGTATCGGCGGCGTTGGCGATCGCAGTGGCTTCGCGCCGCGCCACCAGTTCCTGATAGTTTCGCTTTAGGATCGAATAGTCGCGGTCGAGATCTTGTGCTTGCACCAGCACGCCCGGTGCCGAAGCGGCGACTTTTTGGATCCGCGCCTCATCGGATTGAGCCTCGTCGAGGCGCCGCTGCACGGCCGCCAGCGCCGCCTCGCTGTCGACCAGCCTGACTTTGATCTGTTCATAAACCGAATTGGCAATCTCTCCCTTGTTCTTGCCGCCGGGTTTCCCTGCCCCGCCGGATGATTTCGCCCCCTCGGCCTCGAGCTGCGCGATCTGCTTTCTTGCAGCTTTCACATCCGGATGGTCCTCCGTGTACTTCAGCAGCAGACTATCGAGGTTACGGCGGATCTCCTGCAGTCGCTCGTCGATCGGCGACAGTCGGCCATTGACGATGATTTGCGGCCCGCGGTCGACGCTGAGCGTCGGCGGGACCGCAGCCAGTTCCTTCTGCAGCGCGTCCCGTTTCGTCAGGGTATCCGCGAGCTCGATTTTTAGGCGGCTGACCGCAGCGCGCGCTTGGTCGAGCCGGCTGAGGCTACCGTCTGCGTCCACTCCCGAGTCCGGGGTCCGGTTGGAAACGATGTCCGGGTATTTCTCCGCCAAGTCGGATCGCCGTTTCTCGGCGGACCGCAACTGGTCTCGATACGAATTGATCTCGCTGTCCAGGAAACGCTGTGCGTTGTCCATATCGGCTCGGCTGCTTCCCGCCGTCTTCTCGGCAAAGATCGTCAGCAGCGACTGGACGACGTTCTTCGCCGTGTTGGGATCCTGGTCGCGATAAGATATGGTCAGCAGATTAAGCGTTACCGGCGCGACCGAGACATCGCTCGCCAGTCGCTTATACAGCGCCTCTTTTTGCTCGGCGTTGGTCACTCCAATGTCCAGATCGGTCAGCCGCACGAGCTGCTCCAGGTTAGGCCGGCTCAGCAGCGTCCGCTGCATAAAGTCGAGCTGGCGGGTCGGATCGGTATCTGCGGCCAGGCCCTTCAGCAACGGCGTTAACAGCGGATCGGCATTGAGATAGACCCGCGCCGACAACTCGTATTTCGTCGGCACGAGCGCCACACCGATCCATCCGGCGGTGCAGACGAGCCACGCCGTCGCAACGCCCAACCATTTATGGCGCCACACGGCATGCAGGAGCGGTATGGCTTGCGGCGGTAGAAACCTCATGAACGGCTCCAAACCTGTGGAACGAGGTCAATCATCCGTTCCGGACGATTGTGCTGTGGTCCCCCCGGCACGACAGGCCGCTCCGGCCATAAAACGGCATAGTTAAAACAGGCGTTGTGGAATAATCAGAATGTCGCCTGGCTGAAGCGCAACATTGCTGGTTATGTCACCATCCCGGATCAAGTCTCTAAGGTGCACTGCGTAACTGGTCTGTACGCCATTGACGGTACGGATGATGAGGCTGTCGTTCCCCGCGGCATATCTCGTAAGCCCGCCGACGGCGATTATCGCGTCGAGCACCGTCATATCTGCGCGATATGGAAGCGAGCGTGGCTGCGCTGCTTCGCCGATGATGCGTATCTGGTCGGGGATCGGACCGACGAAACCCGATACGATGACCGTGACGAGCGGCTCCCGGATGTATTTGGCGAGCCGCTGCTCGTATTCGCGGGCGAGGGATGTCGGTGTCTTGCCAATCGCGACGACATCCTCGACGAGCGGTATCGAAACGCGGCCGTCCGGTCGCACCGGCACCGTGACCGTCAGCTCGGGATTGCGCCACACGAAGATATTCAAACTGTCGCCGGGACCGATGCGGTATTCGGCCGATGGCAAGGAGGAAGCTGGCGGCGCCGGCGGCAGCTCGGGCGGGCCGCATCCTGCCATCGAGAGCACGGCAGCGGCCAACAAAGCTCCAAAAAAAACGCGATGCACTTGTTGCCCCCGCCCCGCGTCCCCAACCCGCATGGATTTTCGAGGCAAATGCTTACCGCCAAAACTATGATCGCCGATCATTCATTCGCAGCCGGCCATTGCCATCGGAGAACTGCTATAACACCCGGCCATCAGATTGGCAATGTAGAAGTCGCCTGCCGGGTCACAGTTAACGATAACTTCATGGACCTGACTCCATCGAAATTTCTCGCATGCCGTGTCCAAGTTGGAGCCGCTCTACGTAGCCCGGCCCGCGCGGCGTATCGCGGTACGCTCTTCAGATCGGCCTGAGACGGCAATTGCTTCCTGCTCTCCGCTTGCTATGTCGCGGCAAACTCGAAACACTCTGCTGATTGCCTGAGCTTGAAGCACTGACATTGCAAAAGGATGAACGAGCCGGCGGGTTTCCCGAGCCGTTTGTCGGTCGGTGATGGATTGGGCGGAGCCGCAAGTAAAAGCGGAGGAGGAGCCGGATGAAACAAGTCCTGATTACCGGGGCAGGCGGCGGCATCGGCCGCTCACTGAGGGAGACTTTGCGAGGCGCGTATCCGATCTTGCGCCTGTCCGATCGGGTTGCGTTGGCGCCGGCCCGCGAAGGGGAAGAAGTCGATCGCACCGAACTGTCCGACATGCCGGCCGTCGAGCGGATGGTTGCCGGCGTCGACGGCATCGTCCATCTCGGCGGCATCTCGGGCGAGAACGAGTGGCCGGTGATCCTCGAGGGCAACATCATCGGCCTCTATAATGTCTTCGAGGCCGCCCGCCGCGCCGGCGTCCAACGCATTGTCTTCGCGACCAGCAACCACGCGGTTGGCTTCTATCCGCGCGCGCAGAAGATCGACGATTGTGTCGTGCCGCGGCCCGACAGCCGCTATGGCGTCAGCAAAGCCTTCGGCGAGGCGCTTGCCAGCCTCTACTCCGACAAGCACGGAATTGGCGTGCTGTGCACGCGGATCGGAAATTTCGGAGAGAAGCCGATCGACAAGCGCCGGCTGGCGATCTGGATCAGCCCGCGCGACTATACTCAACTCGTGCGGATCGGGCTCGAGCATCCCGACATCCGCTACGAGATCGTCTATGGCGTCTCGAACAACCGGCGTTCCTGGTACGACAATTCAAACGCCGCGCGGCTCGGCTACCGGCCGCAGGACGATTCCGAGCCGTATGCCGAGGCGGTGCTCGCCGCCGAAACGCGCCAGCCCGCCGACCCGATCGCCGAGCATTACCAGGGCGGCGCGTTCTGCGCCGCCGAATACACGGCAAAAACCCCGCGGCCGTGACGCGAGGGGCTACAGCACCGACAGCACCGCCTCCGGCGGCCGCCCTAGTCCAGCCTTGCCGCCGGAGACGACGATTGGCCGCTCGACGAGTATCGGGTTCTCGACCATCGCCGCGATCAGCTCCTCTTCCGGCAAGCTCTTCGGATCGATGCCCGCGGCCGCGGCCTCCTTTTTGCGGACGAGCGCACTCGCCGGCATTTGAAGCTGACTGAGAAGGTGCTTCAGCTGCGCCGCCGTATAGGGCGTCTTTAGATATTCGATGATCTCGGGCTCGACCCCCTTCTCGCGCAGCAACGCCAAGGTCTTGCGTGAGGTGTTGCAGCGCGGGTTGTGGTAGATCGTGACGGGCATCGCCTCACTCCTCTGGGTATTCTGAAAATCGGGGCAAGCGCACTCACATTAGCTTCGTCGGGTCATTCCGGGCGCCGGCTCCGCCCGCGAGCCCGGGAAGCCATAAAGACGAGCTTTGGAGAAAGGGGCTCACGAGCCGGTGTTCATAGTTCCTGTGCCCGGCCTAAGGGCCGTCGCGGAATGACGGTCTTGCTATCGAAACGACGCTGCCTTTGCTCTGTAATAGCACGGGGGCTAGCCCGCGAAGGCGGCAATTCCGGTCTGCGCGCGCCCCAAGATCAGGGCGTGGATGTCGTGGGTGCCTTCATAGGTGTTGACCGCTTCCAAATTCATCACGTGGCGGATCACGTGATACTCGTCGGCGATGCCGTTGCCGCCGTGCATGTCGCGGGCGGCGCGGGCGATGTCGAGCGCCTTGCCGCAATTGTTGCGCTTTAGGATCGAGACCATTTCGGGCGTGTCGCGCCCTTCGTCTTTTAGCCTTCCGACACGCAGGCAAGCGTGCAGGCCGAGAGTTATTTCGGTCTGCATGTCGACGAGCTTTTTCTGGATCAGCTGGTTGGCGGCGAGCGGCCGGCCGAACTGGCGGCGTTCGAGCGCATAATTGCGGGCGGCGTGCCAGCAGAACTCGGCGGCGCCGAGTGAGCCCCAGGCGATTCCATATCGGGCGCTGTTGAGACAGGAGAACGGGCCGCGCAGCCCGCTGACGCCCGGCAGCAGGTTCTCCTGCGGAACGAATACCTCGTCCATCACAATCTCGCCGGTGGTTGACGCGCGCAGGCTGAACTTGCCCTCGATTTTCGGGGCGCTGAGCCCCTTCATGCCCTTTTCAAGGATAAAGCCGCGGATCACCTCGTCTTCGGTTTTCGCCCATACGACAAAGACATCGGCGATTGGCGAATTGGTGATCCACATTTTGGCGCCGCGCAGCCGGTAGCCCTCCCCGACAGCCGTGGCACGGGTCGTCATGCCGGCCGGGTCGGAGCCGTGATCGGGTTCGGTCAGCCCGAAGCAACCGATCCAGTCACCCGAGGCGAGCTTAGGCAGGTATTTCTGCCGCTGCTCCTCGGTCCCGAACCGGTGGATCGGATGCATCACTAGACTGGACTGCACGCTCATCGCGGAGCGATAACCGCTGTCGACCCGTTCGACCTCGCGCGCGATGAGCCCGTAAGAGACGTAATTGACACCGGCGCAACCATAGCCCTCAATCGTCGATCCCAGAAAGCCGAGGGCCCCCATCTCGTTCATGATCTCGCGATCAAAATGCTCACGCCGATTGGCTTCGAGAACGCGGGAAAAGAGCTTCTCCTGGCAATAGTCATGGGCGCTGTCGCGCACCATCCGCTCCTCCTCGCCCAACGCTTCCTCGAGAAGAAGGGGATCAGCCCAGTCAAATCGGGTTTCGATCACACCGGGATTGAGGTTTGCGGAAGTCGCGCCGGGGTTCATTTGCGGACCTTGGCAGCCTTGCTGGGTGCGCGCAGCATACAACAGGCGATCGTCTTGTGGCAGCGAAGGTTCCGGGACGAGCACCTTGCGCCCGAGCGAAAAAAAACCTGCGGGAGGACACTCCCGCTGTGACGCGTGCTGCCTCGTTTTAGGGGGCAGCTTCTCCCCGGCAAGCGGTTTGACTTGCCCCAGCTCTCCCCTGTTCAGCGCCAAGTCAGGTCAGCGTGCCGGATTGCGGTGCAAACCAATCCTATGATAGGTCGCACCACTACCCGCCGCATGTGAGATCATTGCCGCAAGCGCTGAAAATTCGGACCATAGGAAACGATATGGCTTAGGTGCTTAACCAATGCCACCACGATGATCTTCCGCACCCGCCTGGAGCTTAACCAGATGGCTAATATTGCAACCCTGGGCTGCGAGGCTCGCCCTGCCCGGTTCTGGGAAGTCCGGGAGGGGGCTATTCCCCTCAGGATTTTGATTTTTGTCGTTCCGTTGCTGCTTGGCGTTGCCGCAATCCCGCTGTTCGCCACTCGCTTTCCGCCGCTTGCTGATTATCCGGGTCATCTTGCTATCACGTACATTCTGGAAAATTACAATCGGGTGCCGCCATTCCAAGCTGCCTACGTTCTCGATCATGGAATATATCCCAATCTAGCCATGGACCTCTTGGTGCCGCGCTTGGCCGAAATATTCGGTATCGAGACGTCGGGACGGATATTCATCTTCTTAATTTTTGCCGTTACCGTGTGCGGCGTATTGCTGGTCAACAAGGCATTGTATGGTCGCGTATCCATCGGCGCCTTTTTCGTATTTTGTGTATTGTACAACGGGATATTGGCCTGGGGTTTCATGAACTATTTATTCGGTTTGGGAATGGCCATGCTTGCCTTTGGCATGTACTCGTTATTTCAGAAGTACAGCGCGTTATCCCGAATCGTTGTTTCATCACTGCTAAGCATGGTGGTTTTCATCTGCCACCTATATGCATTCGCGATATACGGTATTTTGGTCATCTCCTATGAGATTTTTAGATTTTTTGAACTGCGGTCTGATCGGAACATCATAAGATTGTTTCGTAATCTGACAATCGCCGGGGCACAGGCAATACTGCCCATTGTCTGTTTCATGTATTTCAGCCCGATGGGCTCTTCCAACGTAGTCAGTCAGATTCAATTTGGCAGCTTTAAAAGAAAACTCGAAGCATTGTCATTCCTGTTTGGTAATTATAATCAGGCGATAGATCTGATTTGTTACGTCTCCATCGCCGTATTCATCGGGTTCATGCTCGGACGCCATCGAATAATGATAGCCAGGCCGATGCTTGCTGCGCTCGTGTTCTTGTGCGGGGTGTTCGTGGTCATACCGGCGGTGATTTTCAGCAGTTCTTCGGCCGACCGGCGCCTGATCGTGGCGATCGCGGTGGTGGCAGTTTCCAGCCTTCATATCAGCGTCCGCTCGCGGCGGGAATTGTTGGCCGCCGCGGCAACGATCGGTTCGGTATGCCTTCTCCAAATCGGCATCGCGCAGCATAGCTGGGCTGCCTACGACCCTAGACTGAGAAGTTATCTTGCCGCTTTTCAAAGCGTCAAGGAGGGGAGCAATGTTGCGGTGGCTGTCGATCCAAATGTCAGCTGGTTTCCTATCAGCATACGGGGCGTCGCGCCCCTCCTCGTGCTAGAGCGAAACGCGTTTCCCTCACAGCAATTCTTGTGGCGCGGCCAGAACCCCGTCGCGCTAAGTGAGAAATCTGAGCGCATCGCGAAAGCGGTTCCGTGGGACGAGCTTTACGAGCGGTTGCTGGCGATCTGGGAGGCCAGAAACCGCAATGAGCTCGGTGAAATGGTAAAGGGACCGCTAGCAGAGTTTAAATATCTTCTGGTTATCCATGAATCGCCGATAACAGCCGGTCTCGCAGATCTGGGCCTCGACCGAATAGCTCACGCCAGTGATTTTGACCTCTATCGCCTTCGGTGATGGTCGCGGCAGTTCGTAGACCGGGACAGCATGCCCCGACCGGCGCCTCCGAATTGCCCCACGGACCGATATCCTGCGTGCTCCGCCAACTTGATGTTTGAAGAGCAAAGAGATCACGATTATAACCGTTGGGTGCCCAGTCGCCCAACATCCGATGAACACTGATTCGGCAACAACCCGACTAGGTCTGACTAGCGGCTGTGCGCGGCCTGATCGGTTTTCGTTATCTGTGGTAGTACCGTGTTTCAATGAACAGGAAGTCATCTCAGCCACATACCAAAGACTTGTTGCCGTGCTCGGCAATGGAGACTTCGATCTACAGATCGTATTCGTCGATGACGGCAGCACTAACTCAACTCCCAGCCTTGCAGCAAACTTTACGAGTCAGGATCCGCGGGTCAAGACGGTGCTGCTTTCGCGCAATTTCGGCCACCAAGCCGCGGTCAGTGCCGGTCTGGCGAATGCAGACGGTGACGCCATCGTCGTAATAGATGCAGATCTGCAAGATCCTCCTGAAGTTGTTCTGGACATGGTCCAACGATGGCTGCAAGGAGCGGATGTGGTCTATGGCATCCGTACCAAGCGAAAAGAATCTCTGCTCAAGCGTGGTGCTTATAAATCCTTTTACAAGATTTTTCGGTGGTTGGCAAATATTGATGCCCCGCTCGACGCCGGTGATTTTTCACTGATCGACCGGCAGATATTGGACGTAATAAACCAGCTACCTGAGCGAAATCGTTTCTTTCGCGGATTGCGCGCATGGAGCGGGTTTCGTCAAGTCGGCATTGCTTACGAACGCGATCCACGCGCGGCAGGGGTCACGAAATATCCGTTGCACAGATTGATAAAGCTCGCGTTTGACGGGATCTTCAATTTTTCGACGACGCCGCTCACCGCTGTCTTTGTCAGCGGAGTTTTGATGTCGGGCATTTCTTTTGTTGTGTTGGTTCTGGTCCTGGTCTTCAGGATTTTTGATATCCCGATTTTTGGAATGCGAGCCTCCGATGTACAAGGCTTTTCCTCTACTATCCTGACGATCTTGTTAATTGGCGGGATACAGCTGATAAGCACCGGCGTGCTAGGAGAGTATATTGGGCGTATTTACACAGAAGCGAAGGGCCGACCGACGTATATAGTGCTCGACAAGCTCGTCCACCCTGATACCGGGCTGGCTTCGGGGACGGTACGCACCGGGATGCTCCGACCACCAATGGCTCGGGTGACCGACGATACCGCATGATCACCACTTGGTCACAGGGCGCACCCCAGGACAATATGGATGAGAACATCCTCGTCCAGCTGTCCGACATCGTTTCGCGCCATCCGTGGTGGGCGGCGCGGGCGGAGATCGTACGGGCCTTACTCAACGAGGTGCGGATTTTGCCGCCGGCGAACATACTTGAGGTCGGTTGTGGTTGGGGCACAAACTTACGAATACTCGAAGGGGTCGGGTACCAGGTTACCGGCCTCGACATCTCCCGCAGAGCGCTTGACCGGCTAGACCGTTCCGACCGCCAGCTGATCGAGGCTGATATCTCTCAACCTTTGCCCGGCGATTTGCCAGCCTACGACTGCGTGCTGGCCCTCGACGTCATCGAGCACATCGACGACGATTGCCAGGCAGTGCAGCGACTGCGGCGCCTGGTGAATCCGGGTGGCCGCCTCATCCTCAGCGTCCCCGCGATCCCGGAATTATATTCGGAGTTCGACGAAATACAGGGACATCGACGGCGCTACACTGCGGACTCGCTGCGAAGCTGTCTGGAGCAAGCCGGACTAACGGTGGAGGATATCCTGTGGTGGGGTCAGTGGATGGTCCACCCATTGCAAACCAGGAAGTCCCGCAGACGCAGCCGACCAGGCGATACCAGCGTAGACGTGTACAGACGGTACCTCTCCCTGCCTCCTTGGCCGGTCACTTGGGCAATGGCGGCGATGTTCCGTATCGACCACTGGCGGACCCTTCGCCGTCAGAATGCTGTCGGAACTTCCCTGTTTGCGGTTGCCGGCTAGCAGTCGTGCTGGCTTGACCCATTGCCACTGGGTTAACGAGAATTCTCGTGCGGATGAAGCGCCGGCGCGACGCATCGGCTTGCGGTTCGCAGAGGCCTGCGCATAAGGTTTGCGCCGATGTGGGCGAGGCCTGCCAACGTCACCGGACGCGGATGGCATATTTTCTGCAGCAGCTGATCAACGGTCTAACCTTGGGGTCGATCTATGGGTTGATCGCGATCGGCTATACGATGGTGTACGGCATCATCGGCATGATCAATTTCGCTCATGGCGAGATCTATATGATCGGCGCCTTTATTTCGATCATTGCTTTTCTGGTGCTGGGTTTGGCCGGCGTCACTTATATTCCGCTGGCCTTGGCGCTTGTCTTGCTGACGACGATGTTCCTCACGTCGATCTATGGCTGGGCGGTCGAGCGGATCGCCTATCGGCCGTTGCGCGGCTCGTTTCGCCTGGCGCCGCTGATTTCGGCGATTGGCATGTCGATCTTTCTGCAAAATTACGTGCAGATCTTCCAGGGTGCGCGCGTCAAGCCGATGCCGCCCATCGTCCAGGGCGGGTTTACGGTTTTCGAGAGCGGCGGATTTGCGGTTCGGCTCAGCTATATGCAGCTCTTCATCATGCTCTTAACCCTGGTGCTGATGGTCGGCTTCACGACCTTGATTGGGGCGACCCGGCTCGGCCGCGCGCAGCGGGCCTGCGAGCAGGATATGAGGATGGCGGCGCTGCTCGGGGTCGATGTCGACCGGGTAATCTCGCTGACTTTTGTGATGGGGGCGGCGCTCGCCGCGGTCGCCGGGCTGATGGTCACCCTCTATTACGGCGTGGTCGACTTCTTCATCGGCTTTCTCGCCGGCGTGAAGGCGTTCACCGCCGCCGTCCTCGGCGGCATCGGGTCACTGCCGGGAGCGATGCTCGGCGGTATCCTGATCGGCCTCATCGAGGCCTTCTGGTCCGGGTATTTCTCGGTCGAATACAAGGATGTTTCGGTATTCGCCGTGCTCATCCTGGTGCTGGTCTTTTGTCCGACGGGCCTGCTCGGCCGGCCCGAGGTGGAGAAGGTTTGATGACGGCTGTCCCGGGGCTAGCCGTCCACAACGCAGCGAAGCCGCCGATTTTTTGGGTCCCGCTCCTCAAGGACTCCGTTCTCGCCGCACTGGTTGCGGTCCTGCTCGCTCTGCCGCTGGTGGGCTTGCAGACCTATGACATCGGCGGCGGCGCCCTCGGCATCCGCACCCACTTCGATTGGGTCGCAATTGCCGGCGCGGCGGTATTTGCCGGACGGCTCGGGTTGCGCGTGCTTCGGCAGCTTTATCGTGACCGGCCAAAAAACCGGGCAAGGGTGCTCACGTCCCTCGCCGCCTGGGGCAATCGGCAGGTGCTGCCGATTACCCTCGCCGGGATCGGGCTTGCCGTCGCCTTGCCGTTCCTGCCGTTCTCGTCGCGCTATCTAGTCGACCTTGGCACGACCGTGCTGATCTATGTGATGCTCGGTTGGGGTCTCAATGTCGTCGTCGGGCTCGCCGGGACTCCTCGATCTCGGCTACGTCGCGTTTTATGCGGTTGGCGCCTACACGTTTGGTCTGCTGGCGCGAGACCTTGATTTTACTTTCTGGGAAGCACTTCCGTTTTCCGGTCTCGTGGCCGCGAGCTTCGGGGTCGTCCTCGGCTTTCCGGTATTGCGCCTGCGCGGCGACTATCTTGCGATCGTCACGCTCGGCTTTGGCGAGATCATCCGTATCGTACTGCTCAACTGGGCGCCGGTAACCGGCGGACCCAACGGCATCGGAGATATCCCGCGGCCATCCTTCTTCGGCCTGCCGTTCGCCCGCTCGGCGCCCGAGGGGGTTGCCATCTTTCATCAGTTCTTTGGGCTAGAATTCTCGGCCGACCACCGCGTCATCTTTCTCTATTTCGTGATCCTGGCGATGGCGCTGGTGACCAACGCCTTCACGCTGCGCATCCGCCAATTGCCGATCGGGCGGGCGTGGGAGGCCCTGCGCGAGGATGAGGTAGCCTGCCGCGCGCTTGGCATCAACCCGACCACCGTCAAGCTCTCCGCCTTTGCGATCGGCGCGATGTTCGGCGGCTTCGCCGGCTGCTTTTTCGCGACCCGGCAGGGCTTTATCAGCCCGGAGAGCTTCACGTTCATCGAATTCGGCGACGATCCTTGCAATCGTCGTGCTCGGCGGGATGGGGAGCCAGATGGGGGTCGTGCTGGCCGCGATCCTGCTGGTCAGCCTGCCGGAATTCGGCCGCGCCTTTGCCGAGTTCCGCATGCTGATCTTTGGCGCCGCGATGGTCGGCGTCATGGTATGGCGGCCGCGCGGTCTGATCGCCCATCGCGAGCCGACCTTGCGTCTCGGCCGCTAGCCGGATGACCGGCACGGGGGTCCCGGTGCCACTGCTCGCGGTCGAAAATCTGACGATGCGCTTCGGCGGGCTGGTTGCGGTCGACAATATTTCCTTTACCGCCTATCGCGGCGAGATCACTGCGATCATCGGCCCGAATGGCGCCGGCAAGACCACTGTCTTTAACTGCTTGACCGGGTTCTACCGGCCGAGCGCCGGACGGCTCGCTATGCACAAGAGCGGGGAGATCCTGCAGCTCGAGCGCATCGAGGGGTTCCGCATTGTGCGCCGCGCCGGGATTGCCCGCACCTTTCAGAACATCCGGCTGTTCGCCGGGATGACTGTTCTGGAAAACCTGATTGTCGCCCAACACAACCCGCTGATGAAAGCCAGCGTCTTTTCGCTCGCTGGGCTCCTCGGCCTGCCGCGCTACCGCGCTGCGGAGCGGGCCGCCGTCGAGCGCGCGCGGCATTGGCTCGACCGGATCGGCTTGACCGACCGCGCCGACTGGCCGGCCGCGGCGCTGCCCTATGGTGCGCAACGCCGGCTGGAGATTGCGCGTGCCTTGTGCACCGGTCCCGCCCTGTTGTGCCTCGACGAGCCCGCCGCCGGTCTCAACCCGCGCGAATCCGCCGAGCTCAATCAGCTGCTGCTGGGCGTCCGCGACGAGGAGCAGATCGGGATCCTGCTGATCGAGCACGACATGAGCGTCGTCATGGGTATTTCGGATCACGTCATCGTGCTCGATTACGGCCGCAAAATCGCCGACGGTACTCCGGCCGAGGTCCGCGCCGACCCCGAAGTAATCAAGGCCTATCTCGGCGAAGACGAAATCGAGACTGTCGTAGGATAGCGCTGCAGTGCGGTCACGCGTGCTTCGAGACGCGCCCTCCGGGCGCTCCTCAGCATGAGGTATGCTGCTGATGGCCTTAAGGAAAGTCCTCATCCTGAGGAGGCCGAGAAGCGGCCGTCTCGAAGGACGCACTGCGCGTTTCCGGATTAGGCGCTAATGCTCGCGCTCTCCGGGGTCCACGCCTTTTACGGTAATATCGAGGCGTTGCAGGGGGTCGATCTCGAGGTCGGCGCCGGGGAGATCGTCGCGTTGATCGGCGCCAACGGTGCCGGCAAATCGACCTTGCTGATGACGGTCTGCGGCCAACCGCGGGCGGCGCACGGGCGCGTTCTGTTCGACGGGCGAGACATCACCCGGCTCGAGACGTTCGAGATCGTTCGGCGCGGGATCGCCCAAGTACCGGAAGGGCGGCGAATATTTCCGCGCATGACCGTGCTCGAAAACCTGCAGATGGGAGCAACTTCCGCCGACCGCGCCTATTTCGACGAGGATCTCGCCCGCGTCTTCGGGTTGTTCCCGATCCTGCAGGAGCGGCAAGCGCAACGCGGCGGTACCTTGTCGGGCGGCGAGCAGCAAATGCTGGCAATCGCGCGCGCGCTGATGAGCCGGCCCCGCCTCCTCCTGCTGGACGAGCCTTCGCTGGGCCTCGCGCCGCTGATCGTCAAGCATATCTTCGGCGTCATTCGCGAGATCAACGCGCGGCAGAGGATGACGGTGCTGCTCGTCGAGCAGAACGCTCATCACGCGCTGCGCCTGGCCCATCGCGGCTATGTGATGCAGACTGGGCGGATCATCTTGAGCGGCACCGGGCCCGAGCTCCTGGCCGACCCCGAAGTACGCGCCGCCTATCTCGAAGGAGGTCGGCAGTGAGCATTCGGTCGTGCTAGAGTTAACTCGAACGCAGCAACGGGGAGATCTCATGAAATACTTGGTCCGTCCGGTCCTCTTGGCGGCGGCGCTTGCATTGACCGCCGGTGTCGCTACCGCGCAGAACATCGAAATAGCGGTTGTCGGCCCGATCACCGGTTCCAACGCCGCGCTCGGCGAGCAGATGAAGCGCGGCGCCGAGATGGCGGTCGCCGATATCAACGCCAAGGGCGGGGTGCTCGGCAAGAAACTCGACCTGATCATCGCGGACGACGCGTGCGATCCGAAACAGGCGGTCGCGGCGGCCAACGACGTGGTCGGGAAGAAGGTCGTTTTTGTCGCCGGGCATTATTGCTCGTCGGCGTCGATTCCGGCTTCGGCGGTCTACAACGAGGCGGGCGTTCTGCAGATGACGCCGGCTTCGACCAACCCGGCCTTGACCGACGGCGCCGCGAAGAAGGGCTGGAACAACGTGTTCCGCGCCTGCGGGCGCGACGATGCGCAGGGCGCCGTCGCCGGCAAGTTCCTCGCCGATCATTACAAAGGCAAGCATGTCGCGATCGTCCACGACAAGACCGCCTACGGCAAAGGCATCGCCGACGAGACAATGAAGGCGATGAACAAGGCGGGCCTCAAGGAGACGATGTACGAAGCGATCACCCAAGGTGACAAAGACTTCACCGCGCTGATTAGCAAGATGAAGCAAGAAAAAATCGATGTGATCTATTTCGGCGGCTACCAGACCGAGGGCGGGCTGATCGTCCGCCAGGCGCGCGATCAGGGGCTGAAGGCGCAGTTCATCGGCGCCGACGCGCTCGTCACCGAGGAGTTCTGGAAGATCACCGGACCGGCGGGCGAGGGGACGCTGATGACCTTCCCGCCCGATCCGCGCAAGGTCCCCGCGGCCAAGGCCGTCGTCGACAAGTTCATGGCCGAAAAGCCGCCCTATAACCCCGAGGGCTACACGCTCTACACCTATGCCGCGATCCAGGCCTTCGCTGCAGCGGCAGAGAAGGCCAAGTCGGTCAAGGTCGACGATCTGTCAAAGGCATTGCATTCGATGTCCGTGCAGACCGTCGTCGGCCCCTTGACCTGGGACAAGAAAGGCGACGTAACCGACCCGAAATACGTCTTCTACATCTGGAAGAACGGCACCTACGCCGAGATGTAAAAGCCGGTGCGCGAAAGTGGGAAGCCAGGATCATTTCCTGGCGCCCCGCTTCTGCGGTGTGAGACGAAACTGAAGCTAAGGGCGAAGGCGTTGTCGCGATCTACACGATCACTGATGAAACCGAGGCCGCCGATCTGGCGGCAGGCTTTCATCCCCTGCGGCCGAACATACGCGTCGAGTACGATGAGCTGAACTCGACCGAGCTCTACGATCGCTCTCTCACCGAAGCTGCTGACGCCAAAGGCGCCGCCGATCTGGTGTGGAAAGGTGGCGACCTACGATCCGGAGCGCAGCGCCGTTGGATTGCTCTTCATCAGCCAGGATGTGGAGATCACGAAGAGCACCTGGGATCTGGTCCGCGCAATGGGCGAGGCTGGCGCCAAGCTCTACAGCACAACGAGCACGATGCTCGACCGTATTGCGGCCGGCGACCAGCTGATCGCTTACAACGTCATCGGCTCTTATGCGTTCGAGCGCGCCAAACAGGAACCCTCGCTCGGCGTGGTTTTGCCGGCGGATTATACGAGTATCATGTCGCGGATCGGCTTCATCCCGAAAGGCGCTCGGCACCCGAACGCGGCGAGCCTGTCCTCGATTATCTGCTCTCGAAGGACGGTCAGACGCGGCTCGCGGCTCGCTCGCTCGGGTCCGTGCGCGACGATGTTCCTTCCAACCCCATCGAACACGAAAGCTTATTCCGGCCGATCCGGGTCGGGCCGGAGCTCTTGACCCGCATCTGCCTCAAGCACTGGCTGAAGCAGACCAATGTCCTTTTCTGATCGGCGGCAAGTCCCACAAATACCGACGTCTCGAGACCTTCCGCGCGATCGCCGATGCGTTGCGCGAGCGTTGCAGGCTAATCGGCGCGATGATGATCGCGAACTGGAAACAACAATCGTGGGCCTTGCCGCCCGAAAGTTTTAGCTTGACCGGGTACAGGCGCGCTCGGGCTTGAGGACGCCCAATGAGGCGGCGCGATTAAGACATCCAGGTGAGCCTGCCTGACCGCGCACTCATGCCCCTGCGCGGTCATGCGGTCGTCGAGTATCACCACACCGATGTCGGCTGCCTCTGCCCGCTGCCTCTTCTGGTTCCTAGAAGAAGACGAAGGACCGGACGACGACGTTCTTGCGGCATCGCGCGTTGGCGGGCGCGGTCGGGTCGACACAGGCGGTATGGAAAGACCAGCGCGAGACGGAGCCGTCGGTCACCGAGTTGTAGCATTTGAGCATCGAGACCTCGGTCGGCTTCTGCTGCGGGAACCAGTACCACTCGTGGCCGGGACGGTACGTAAAGCGGGTGGTCTCGCCGACACGGTCGTCATAGATCCGGTAGTTGGTGATGTAGGGCTGGTCGGCGAAGGAGGGCCAAGCGCACAGCACAAAGGGGAACTGCTCGATTGTCTCGATCGGCCTGGCAAGATTGATCGACATGAACCGCCGCGACATCTTGGCGTCGGCCTCTTCCTCGGTGTAGTGCTGCTGGCGCCCGAAATTACGCAAGTTCTTCGTCAGCAGCTCGCGGCAGCGCACGCGCCCGCTGTTGTCGTTCAGGTCGTTGTGCACCAGGTTGGCGTAGTTGGCGTTCACACCCGGGTTCTTGCCGTCCTGATCCTCCGTGCGGTCGCCCTGGTAGTCCTTGTCAAAGACGTCGTGGTTATAGACCAATGCGTCGGTCGCGTCCGGGAAGAAATCGAGCAGCAGCTTCTCGATCTCCGGGTAGTACACCCGCTCCACTTCAGCCGCATCGTAGATGTTTGTGCATTTAGATTCGAGATATGCCAGCGACACGCCGAGCCGGTCCATGCATTCGGCGCTGGACGGCGAGAGGCCCGGGTAGTACTCGCCGATCCGCCGCGCATCGCGCAGCACCTGCGGGAAATAAAGGTCCCGGCGCCGGCTGCCCCGCTCGTTCGTGCGCAGGATCATGGCTGTCTCGGCGCGCGCCGGGTCCCGCCAGATCGCGTTGGACGGCACGACGGAGTAGCTCGGCCGCTCGTACACCGTATAGGGCAGCGGCAATGCCACGCCGCCCGGCGGAGCCTTGATGCTGTTCGACTGGCGGATGTAGTTGAGGCATTCGTCGTAGTCGCGAAACCCGAGGCCCCATTTGGTCTTGATCGGGCCCGGCGGCGCCTTGGCGATCATGTCGCTAACGCGCTGGCCCTCGCCCTCGGCGATCTCGGCGAGCGCGTCCTCGAGCGCCTTGGCGGTTCCCGCATCGCCGTCGCGGGCGAACGCCATGTAGGACAGGCCGCCATGCGCTGCAATCGGCTCAGGCTGTCCTGCCGTGCGCTCGAGCGGCGGAACATAGGCGACCGTGCCGTCGTGTGGGTCCGCGACCTGGTTGTCGGCGACATCGAGCGGGCTCATGAGATACCTCCGATTGTTTCTGTCTCACCGTGGCACAAAGAGCCGGCGTTTTCCAGACCATGATTTTCCGGTCATGCGAACATGCGCTGCGCCTCCCGCGCAAACGCTCGCCCTTCCAAATATCCGGGTTCGGCTCAAACTGCCCGTCGAGCGAATGTCTGTCTTCCGTGCCCCTGGCTCGGAATGACGAAATTCTGATACAGATGCCCCATGGTTGTGTTGGCCAAAACCTCGGCTCGGATGTCGGTCGACGAGTTCCTGAACTGGGATTCCGGCGATGCCGCGAGGTATGAGCTGGTGGACGGCGAGCCGCGCGCCATGGCGCCGGCCAGCCGGACCCACGGTACTCTGCAGGGCCGCGTGGCGACGCTGATCAACAATCACCTGGATCGTGAAAATCGCCCATGCAGTTTGGTGGTAGAGCCCGGCGTCGTCCCGCATCTGCTATCCGATTACAATGTGCGCGTGCCGGACTTGGCGGTCACTTGCGCACCGTACCAGACCGAAGAAGCGGTGCTGACCGATCCGGTCCTGTTGATCGAAATCCTCTCGCCGAGCAATCAAGCGAAGACCTGGACCAATATCTGGGCGTACACCAGCATCCCGAGCGTTCAGGAAATTCTGGTGTTGCGGGCCGATCGGATCGGAGCTGAATTGTTGCGCCGCTCGCCGCAGGGTGAGTGGCCCGCGCGCCCGGTAGCGGTCAGCGGCGAGCTGATGTTGGAAAGCATCGGCTTTCGAACGAACCTGACAGAACTCTACCGGGGCACGCGCCTCAGCAGCTAAGCCACGATCCTCCCTCGCCCCGCTTGCGGGGAGAGGGTTGGGGTGAGGGGCACTTGGCGCCAGCGGGTAGGATGGGTTGAGCAACGCGAACCCATCACTTCTGCCCAGACCGGTGGGTTTCGCTCGCGCTCAACCCACCCTACGGGCTACGGGCTACGGGATTGAGGTGACAGGGGATTGAGGTGACAGTTTACGCGATCTCACCTCGCGTCGGTCGCGACGCTCTACTATCAAATAAACTGTCGCCGTAAACTCTTGTCACCGTAACGCCCCCGAGTTCTCATCGCCGCCAAGGTTCGCGAATAACTTCGACGCCGAGCAGCGACGGGCGCTATCTGGACGATCCCCTGCTAAACCAATCTCGGATCTACTCTCATAAAGCCAGAACAAAAAATGCCCATCAAAGATGTCTTCGACCGTTACCTGCCGGCCTTGCGCGCGATTCCAGTTGGCGAGAAGACTGAGCACACCGATCGGGCGGCGCTCCAATCTCTTTTGCAGGCTGCCGCGGATGCCGGGGGAAGCGGCATCGTTGTTCATCACGAACCAAAGCGCGTGCCGGGAAAGGGTGCGCCCGATTTCAAGGTCCGCAAAGGCCCCCTCATTCTCGGTTACGTCGAGAACAAGGCCATCGGCGAGAAACTTGACCAGATTCTCAAATCCGACCAGCTCACTCGCTACAAGAGCCTGTCCCAGAACATTGTCCTAACCGACTACCTGCACTTCATCTGGATCAGCAAGAACGGGGTGCAGCGCGAGACGCTGTGCTACGAGACCGATCTGGAAAACCCGCGTTTCCGCTTGCGGGAGGATCGCGTCGCCGCCGTCGCGAAACTGCTTCAGGGGTTCTTTTCGTCAGCGCCAGAGGGCATTGGCCGCGCCCAGCAACTCGCATTGGCGCTCGCGGCGCGCAGCAAGTTGCTGCGCGATTATCTTGGCGAAGAGTTGGTGCGGCAGGAACGCGAACACCGAGAGGAGCGCCTCTATGGCCTGTTTCAAATCTTTCGCGACCAGGTCTTTCATGAGCTTACGCTCAAGGAATTCGCCGACGCGTTCGCGCAGATGCTGGCCTATGGCTTGTTCCTGGCGCGGCTCAATTCCGGCTCGCAACCTGTCACGCTGCGTAACGCGCGGGAATTCGTGCCGGGGTCGTTCCGGCTGATCCGCGAGCTGGTCGATTTCCTGACCGAGCTCGAGAAGGACGAATACCGCGATGTGCGCTGGGTCGTCGAGGAGGTGCTGTCGATCGTCAACGGGCTCGATCTCGCGGCGGTCCATGAGGATTTATCGTTCCGGCAGCGTCGGGCGATCAGCCGCAAAGTGCGAGCCGCCGACGAGGAGGAGCATCGGCTCTTCGAGCGCGATCCGTTCATCTATTTCTACGAGGACTACCTGAAGGCCTACGACCCGGCGATGCGCAAGGGCCGCGGTGTTTATTACACGCCACCGCCGATCGTCAATTTCATCGTCCGCGCGATCGACGACATTCTGAAGGACAGTTTCGGCATCCGTGACGGTCTGGCTGACCACAACCGCGTCACGGTGCTCGATTTCGCGTGCGGCACCGGCACGTTCCTGTTGGAGGTCTGTCAGCGCATTTTCGATAACATCGGCGGCCCCGATTCAGGCCGCGCCGACTTGATCGTCCGCGATCACATTCTGAAAAATCTGTTCGGCTTCGAATACCTGATCGCGCCCTACACAATCGCACACCTCAAGCTGTCACAATACCTTCAAGATCAACGTCACCCGCTCCGTCGAGACGAACGCCTCCAGGTGTTTTTAACCAACACAGTCGAGCCGATAGAGCCGATTAGGAATCTGCTGTTGCCTGCCGTGACGGCTGAGGTGGAGGCAGCCCAAGCGGTTAAAGAAAAGCCAATCCTCGTCATTACCGGCAATCCACCGTATTCAGGCGAGTCCAAGAATAAAGGAAAATGGATTGCCGCCGCGGTTGGCGAATACAAGTTCACCATGGAGAGGAACTCCAGAGGGACTAGACGAAAAACAGCCGGTCCGCGAGAGAGTTTTGAAATGGCTGAATGACGATTACGTTAAATTTATCCGCTTTTCCCAAATGAAGATGGATGGGTTTACGTTTAAGACAACAGCACCCGACGGAAAACCGATCGAGCATTCCGTTCCGGGTGTCGAGAGCGGGATTGTCGGCGTGATCACCAACCATTCCTGGATCGATAATCCCACGTTTCGTGGAATGCGGCAGTCCCTGACGCGGAGCTTTGAGCGTATCTATGTCCTCGATCTGCATGGCAGCACGACAAAGAAGGAAAAGGCGCCCGACGGCTCCAAGGACGAGAATGTCTTCGACATCGAGCAAGGGGTAGCGGTCAGCCTGTTCATAAAACGGCCGGGCTTGGAACGCGGTGTATGGCGCGGCGATCTCTGGGGAACGAGACTCAGCAAGTATAAAGCGGCTGGCGACGGCAACCTACAAAGCATCGATTTCACAAGAATCGAACCGGCCAGCCCTCACTATTTGTTCATCAAAGGAGACGCCGCGAACCGCGAAACTTACGAGCGGGGCCTATCGGTGCAGGACATCTTCGTGCTGGGCGGCACGGGCATCATCACGAAGCGAGACAAGCTCGCGGTACATTTCGAAGGAGGCGAAGCGTGGTCGGTCGTTCAAGAGTTCAGCCGCCTGTCTCCTGAGGAGGCGAGGAGACGGTTCAAACTTCCCGCCGACGTGCGCGACTGGAACGTGGCGAACGCGCAAGCGGACATATTGCTCGACGGGCCGGACAGGGGCCGCGTCAGGCGCATTCTTTACCGCCCCTTCGACGAGCGGTATACATACCACACCGGGCGGGCACGAGGCTTCTTGGGGTGGCCCGTTGAACGCATTGGCCGAAATTTTGGGGAATACAGCGCAGATAAGCGGCGATATCTGGATCGAGGCAATATTGGGCTTATCACCTCGCGCCTTACCAAGGAGAAGAGTTTCGACACATGTCTTCAATTACCTCGAACAATGGATTTACGTTTCCACTTTGGCTGTCGGACACTGCGGATACAAGGACAGAAAACCTCTCGTATGCCTTTCGTGCTTTTATCGACTCACGTTACGAACATCACTACGGCCCGGAAGAAATCCTCGGCTACATTTACGCGGTGCTACACGCACCCAGGTACCGAAGTCGGTATGCGGAGTTCTTGCGCGGTGACTTTCCGCGCGTGCCATTTCCCGAGGCGGCGGACGATTTCGAGGCCTTATCGGGCCTTGGCTGGGCGCTGATCCAAGCACATCTGCTGCGCGAGCTACCGCGGCGCGGGCTGGCCGCCTATCACGGCAGGGGCGATCACATGGTCGAGGCGGTGCGCTATTCACCCGCCGAACAGGCGATATGGATCAACAAGGCGCAATCCTTCAAGGCGCTGCCGCAGCATGCTGGTAAATGGCGTTTGGCACGATGAAGACCCGCCGACGGCGGGTGCGGACGGCAGCTTTGTGCGGCTCGAATCAGGGTTTCGCGACCGGGTGACACGCGATGGGTCGTCCGGGTTCAAGGCGGAGGGGGGGCGCTACTACCTGGTCACCGCGCCGTCCTGCCCGTGGGCGCACCGCACCGTGCTGATGCGCAAGCTGAAGGGGCTGGAGGACGCGATCCCGATCCTGCAGTCCGACCTTCCTAAAGGGCAGGGCTGGGCCTATTCGCGCGGGTTCGACGATCTCCGGCCGGTCAACGGCGTCTTCCATGTCCATCAGGTCTACGGCGCTGCCCGCCCGGACTTCACCGGGCGCGCTACGGTCCCGGTATTGTGGGACCGCGAGACGCGCACGATCGTCAACAACGAGTTCCTCCGAAATCATTCGCATGCTGAACTCGGAATTCGACGAATTCGGCAATGCGGCGCTCGATCTTTACCCCGCGGCGCTGCGCAGTGCGATCGACGAGACCAATGCGTTCGTTTACGACGCGATCAACAATGGAGTTTATCGCTGCGGCTTCGCCAGAACCCAAGCGGCTTACGAACAAAGCTTTCGCAAACTGTTCGCGGCGCTCGACAGCCTCGAAGAACGGCTCGCCGGTCAGCGCTATCTCGTGGATGACCGTTTCACCGAGGCCGATCTTCGGTTATTCCCGACCCTGGTTCGCTTCGACGCGGTCTATTACAGCCATTTCAAATGCAATCTGCGGCGGATCGCCGACTATCACAACCTGTCGAATTACACTCGCGACATCTACCAGATGCCGGGGGTAGCCGAGACCGTCGACATCCCGCGGATCAAGCTCGGCTATTACGGTGGCATGCGCAACCTCAATCCCGGCGGCATCATCCCGCTCGGCCCCGAACTGAATTTTTCCGCGCCGCACGGCCGCGGGCGGTTGGCCAAGGCAGCCTGAATGGCGCAATGGAGGCCTACCAATTCCCGCAATACTACGCGATCGCCTTAGCCCCGAACGACCCCCGACGAGAGATCGATTTTTTCGAAGCCGCAATCGAGAAATTCTCGAAAGCTAAAGTCAACCGGGTTTTCGAGCTCGGCGCCGGCACCGCCCCCTATCTGGACGAATGGCACGAGCGGGGCTACGCCTATTGCGGGCTCGATCTGAGCCCGGAGATGATCGAATTCGGCCGCGAAAAGGCGCGGCGCTTGGGCATTGAGAACGCGTTCATCCTCGGCGACATGCGCGACCTCGATCGCGGGCTCGGGCCCTTCGATCTCGCCTATGTGCTGCTAGGCTCGCTCTACGTCCGATCCAACCGCGAGTTCCTCGATCACCTCGACCGCATAGCCGCCGTGCTCGCGCCGGGCGGGCTATATTTATTGGACAGCTTTGTCTGGTTTCGGATTTTTCACGACTACAAGCGAAGCTGGACCAGGCGCAAAGGCGGTGTGACCGTGCGTACCCGCTACCGCGCCGAGCTCACCGATCCGGTCGCGCAAATCTATGACGAGTGTCTGACCTTCACCGTCGATGACCATGGCAAGGCCGTGGTCATCAATGGCCGGGTTCCCGCCAAGATATTTTTCCCGCAGGAATTTTTAGCCCTTGTAGAGCTCAGCGGACGGTTCGAATTCCTTGGCTGGTACAATGACTTCAGCTTCACCGCAGCGCTGAAGCCGGATGGCCGCCACATAGCTATTCTGCGGAAGCGCTGATTGCCGCGAGGCGCTGGACGGCTTCGGGCTCTTCCTCGATGCCGAGCGCGTCATTGAACTTGTTGAAAAAACCACAGAGCGTGATGCGCAAAGTCAGCTCGACCAGCTGGGCCTCGCTAAAATGCGTTTTAAGTCGGCCGAACAGCGCGTCGGGGATGCGACTCGGCCGCTCCCACGCGGCAATCGCGTATTGGACGACAAGCTTGTCCCTCTCGTCGAATTCCGGGTGGTCGCGGTAATCGAGTACCCGTTCGACGCCGGCGGGCGAGACACCCTCGACAACGAGGAACGGCGTGTGGTGCGCCACGCAATAATCACACTCGTTGAGCTTGGAGACGGTGACGATCGCCAGTTCGAGGACGCGCTTTGGCAATGTCGCGGCTTCGCGCAGTTCGAGCAGCATCGTCATCAGGTGCCGCAGCGCCGCCGGCACATGCGCGAACACCGCGGCTTGATTGCGGAATGGGCCATATGTCCCGGCGAACCGCTCGTAGATCGCGGCGAGATCGGACGGCAGCTCGCTCGACGGGATATTGCGCACCCGCGCCATGGTCGTCAGAAACCGGTAAACAGGCGCTGCGCATCGGCTTGCGCCATTGCCGGCGCCAATTTGTCGAACCGACCGGTCGCGCGCAAATCTTCGGCGACCTGGCGTGTCATCGACATCGCCATCAGTGCGATCTGGCTGGCGGTGCTGGCGCGGGCGACGCCGAGCGCTTCGAGTTCGGCTACATTCGGCGAGCCAGCACGTACATTAATGTTGATCGGCGCGCCGAGGGCCTTCACCAGCCGCCCGATTGTCGCGGGATCGCGCAAGCCGATGGGATAGACGCAATCCGCTCCGGCGGCCAGATACGCCCGGCCGCGCTCGACGGTCTCCTCGAAGCGAGAGGCTTCATCGCCGATGTTGCGCAGATAAAGATCGGTCCTGCCATTGATGACGATCGGCACGGCAGCGGCCTTTGCCGCCTCCCGAGCAGCGCGGATCCGGTCGGCGGCATCGGCCGCGCTGCGGATCGGGACCGGGCCGTGCAGCGTCCCGTCCTCGAGATTGACCCCGACCGCGCCGGCCTCGATGATTTCCGACACCGAGCGCATCACCGCGTCGGGCGTCTCACCGTAACCCGCCTCGATGTCGGCGGTAACCGGAATCCGCGCCACCCGAACGATGCGGGCCGTCGCGGCGACGACCTCTGGCCATGGCGCCTGCTCGCCGTCGGCGTAACCGAGCGACCACGCGACGCCTCCGCTGGTTGTCGCGATCGCATCGAAACCGGCGGCCACAAAGACCCGCGCGCTCATCGCGTCCCAGGCATTCGGCAAAAGCAGCAACCGCGGCCCGCGGTGCTTGCTGCGAAACAGCTCCGCTTGCTGCGCCTGTTCTGCCCGGTTCATCTTCCAGCTCCCTCGAAGTCCCGTCGACGCAGCCTCTTCTCGCGGAGCATCGAGGTCAAGCCGTCGATCGACATCCGTCTTATGGACAGGAATGCTGTGGAACTATGTCACAAATGTCTGATGGCCAACTCCAGCAAGTTCCCGGAAGATTCCCTTTTCCGACACCGCCGAACCGACTACACTGAGCCTCTCGGAGAAACCTGAAGGCGGTGGTTGCGATGAACACCGATGTTGCCGAGGCCCCCGAACAGGTCGTTGCGCGGTTTCTCTGCGGGTACCATAAAATCTGGCAGACTTATTTTCCCGGCTTGAACAAGCGTGCGCACTGGCATGTCATGTTTTCGGCGAGGTGCGGCCCGGAAGAAGGCGTCTCGTGCCGCTCAATTCATCGCACGCTGTACGGTTGGTACGGCACCGATATCCGGACCTGTATCGAACGGATAAGGGATTGCGAGAACGACGGTTTCGTCCGAGTGCTGGACGCCTCGGGCCAGCCTTGCACCGCTTCTCCCACGTCTCTGATCGCCGCCACCGATAAATTGCACGAGGGCTTCGACCGCCATTGCCGTGAGACGATCGAAGCGCTTTGCAAAGCTTTCGGAGAGCGCGAGAGCTCGCGCTCACCTCGGTTCGATTGCGACCGGGCCGCGATTTCCGCGATTTTTGCTTTTTTCAATTCCTATGAGCAGAAATGGCGGGAGACCTGCGAGCTTGTAATCAGGAATAAGGGGCTGACCCCGGCCTACGCCAACGATGCGATGGACCACCTGGTCACATACCAGTATTGGGCCATCGTGATGCTGCTGTGGTCGGCGAGCCCGTTTGGCGGCGGTCGTCCAGACGCGCCGGCTCTCGTCATCGACGAGATCAACAGCAGGATGTGGGACGCTTTGCGGCTCGGACATCTCGCGATCAAGGAGCGCGTCAGCAACTTGATCCGCTGGGGCTTTTTCGCCGAGCAGACGATAAAGAAACACAAGGCCGTGGCGCTGACGCCGGTGGCCGGCTCGGCAATCAGCGAGAATCTGGCAACGACTAAGCCGCTGCTGCACGAGCTCTATATCAAGCTCGTGCCGCAAGAGGCGACGGCTTAGTCTCGCTCAGTAAAGCCGGGTCCTGTAGCTCTCTGCCGTAGCCCGCTCCGCCTCCTCGACCGACATCCCGCCGATCTGATCGGCGAGGATACGGCCGAGAGAGGGAAATTCGGATTTCCGAAGCTGTTTTTCCGGGTTCCACAAATCGGAGCGGATCAGCGCCTTGCCGCAATGGAAGTAGATTTCCTCGGCCGATACCAGGATCCCGCTGCGCGGCACCTTGCCGTTGACCGCGAGAGGTTCGAGCAAAGCGGGATCGGTCGTGATGCGCGCCCGGCCGTTGACGCGCAGAGTCTCGTTGAGCCCCGGCACAAAAAAGATCAATCCGACGCCGGGCCGCTCCAGCAGGTTGCCGATCGTGTCGACCCGATTGTTGCCCAGCCGGTCGGGGATCAGCAGCGTCTCGTCGTCGAGCACCTGGACAAAACCGGGTGCATCGCCCTTTGGCGATGCGTCGCAGCGCCCCGACGGATCCGAAGAGGCCATGACAAGAAACGGCGAGCGCGCGATAAATGCGCGGCAGTGCTTGTCGAACCGGCTCAGCTGTTTCTTCACCGATCGCTCGCCCGGCAGTCCATAAATCTCGCGCAGCTCCGCGAGATCCTCAACGGCGTCCATGTTCGCCTCCGTCAATGCGGCGTCACTATGCATGAGCGGCAGCAAAAGTTCCAGCCACGCCGGCGCTTTTGTTTGGTTTTGGCCGCTGTTGCGGATATCACTCGGCGAGCGGCAGGGGTATCCGATGAGCGTGACGGTGCAGCGCGAGGAACGGCCCGAAGGCGGCCGTCGCGCGCGACTGACGATCGACAATGCGTCGAAGCTGAACAGCCTCAATCGTGCACTGATGGCCGAGATCATCGAAGCCGCCGACGGGCTTGCCGCGGACCCGCAGCTGCGGCTGGTGATCCTGACCGGCGCCGGCGAGCGAGCCTTTATCGGCGGCGCCGATATCGGCGAGATCGCAGGGCTGGATCGGGAGAGCGCGCGCGAGTTCATCACACTGGTCCACCGTTGTTGCGATGCGTTCCGCCGTCTGCCCGTCCCGGTCATCGCGCGGATTGACGGTTACGCGCTCGGCGCCGGCCTCGAGCTCGCCTGCTCCTGCGACCTGCGGGTCGCCAGTGGGCGCGCGCTGTTCGGCATGCCGGAGGTTCGGATCGGCATCCCCTCGGTCGTCGAGGCGGCGCTGCTGCCGAAATTGATCGGCCACGGCCGCGCGCGCCGGCTGTTGTTGACCGGCGAGACGATCGGGGCTGCCGAGGCACTCGCCTGGGGGCTCGTCGATGTCGTAGCGCCCCCCGAAGCTCTCGACGGAGCAATCGAAGATGTCGCGCGCCCGATCCTCGCAGCCGGCCCCAATGCGATCCGCCTGCAAAAATCGTTGATCCTCGATTGGGAGGAATTGCCGACCGCCGCGGCCGTGGAGCGCGGGGTCGACTGCTTCGTCAGCGCCTACGACACCGACGAACCGGCGCGCATGGCGGGCGCGATGCTCGCCGAATTGCGGGCCCGGCCTCGACCGCCCCGCTGATCGGCGCGATGGACGCCAAGCGGCGCCCCAGACAGTTGCGTCTCGCCGAAGGGACCGGCGATACGCCGCATTATCATGGACACCGGGAGCGGCTGCGCCAGAGACTGATCGACGCCGGAGCAGACAGTCTGCCGGATTACGAACTGCTCGAGGTCATCCTGTTCGCGAGTAACGCGCGCGCCGACGTCAAGCCGCTGGCCAAGAATTTGCTGGAGCGTTTCGGCGGCTTTGCAGAATTGCTCAGCGCCGACCCCGATGCGCTCACCGCCGCCGGCCTCGGCCTCGCCGGCGTTGCAGCGCTCAAAGCGGCGCGCGAGGCTGCGTTGCGTCTGATGCGCTCGGAACTGGACCAGCGGCCGGTGGTCAACTCATGGGACAAGCTGATCGATTACTGCACCGCGCATATCGCCCACGGCAAGGTCGAGGAATTCCACATCCTGTTTCTCGACCGCAAGAACGTCCTGATCAAGCACGAGCGGCAGCAGCGCGGCACGGTCGACCATACGCCGGTCTATACCCGCGAAGTCGTCAAACGGGCGCTCGAGCTCCAGGCATCCGCCTTGATACTGGTGCACAACCATCCCTCGGGCGACCCGACACCCTCGAAGGCGGACATCGCGGTGACGAAAGACATCCTCAAGGCTGCCGCTCCGCTCGGCGTGACCGTGCACGACCATCTGATCATCGGCCGCGGCCGCCACAGCAGCCTGCGCGACCTCGGGCTGATCTGAGCGCGAGTGCGAACGCAGCAAGTCGAATTTCAATCCGGACGGTTTCCTGACGCCCGAGAACGGTTTAAAAATGCTTAATATCATATTCTTCGCCGATCGGAGCGCAATGGTGACGCTTGGTGCGAGTCATCCAATGAGTAAGGAATCGGGTAATCGGCGGAGCCTCCTCCCTTCCGTCAGCCGATCGTTGCAGGTGCTTGCCGTATTCGTTTTAGTGCTGATCGTCGGCGTTACCGCGCACCAGCTGCTCACGGTGCGCTCGGCGATCATCAGCGACACCGAGCGTCAAATGTCGCGGCTGGATATGGTGTTCGCGGAGCAGACCGGCCGCGCCGTCGAAACGGTGGACTTCATCCTGCGCAACACCATCGAGACTTTGCAGACGTTGCGGGCCACTCCGCCGGTCGACGGCCGGGCCTTTGAGGAGCTGCTGCGGAGACGCATCCAGGGCGTGCGGCAGGTGACCGAAATCGCCATTACCGATACCGCCGGGCATATCCTTTACTCATCGCGTGACGGCCCCCACGACGAGCTCCCCTCCGCGGCCCGCGCCTTGGTCGAGGCACAGGCCGGACATCCCGAAGCGGGCCTTCAGATCAGCGAGCCGGTGCGTGGGACCGATGGTGAATGGACGGCGCTGATGATCCGCCGAATCTCGACCGGAGCCGGCGACTTCAACGGCGCCGCAGTCGGTTATCTCAATCTGCGTTATTTCGAAGATTTCTATCGGGCCGTCGAGCTGAGCGAAAAAGGCGCTATCTTGCTTCATTTGCGGGACGGCACCGTGCTCGCCCGCTATCCGCACAACGATGCCGTCGTCGGCCAAACTTATGCCGATCTGCCGCCCTTCAAGGACATTCTCTCGCGCGAAATGGCCGGCACGGTCGTGATGGACAGCCCGATCGACGGCTCGCGCCGGGTGCTTGCGATCCGTGCGTTGAAGGCGTTTCCGCTGGCGGTCAACGTGTCGGTCGCCGAAGGCTCGGTGCTCGCATCGTGGCGGCGCCAAACCTGGACCTTTTCGTTGGTGGCTCTGGGCGCCTGCGTGGTGATTGCCGGGCTGCTTCTGGTGCTTGCCCAGCGGTCGCGGGAAGTCGAGTTGCTGGTTCGCGAATATCAGCTTGCCAAGGAAGAGGCCGAGCGGGCGCATAAGCGGCTGCTCGAGCAAATGGAAGAACGCGAGCGCGCCGAGGCGGCGCTGCGTCAGGCCCAGCGTGTCGAAGCATTGGGCCAGCTCACCGGCGGCGTGGCCCACGACTTCAACAATCTGCTGACCGTTCTGATCGGCAATATCGAATTGATCCAGGGCGCCGCCGCGCTCGATCCGGCTTTGAGCGAGCGGCTCCGGGCGATGCACGCCGCGGCCGAACGCGGCGCCGTGCTGACGAGCCACCTGCTCGCTTTTGCCCGGCGGCAGCCTCTGCTGCCGTGCCCCGTCGATCTCAATGCAGTCGTCGCCGGCATGCAGGACCTGCTGCAGAGCGCGCTCGGCCATCGCCTGCAAATGGAAGCGCGTTGCGCGTCCGGGCTCTGGCCGGCGATGGTCGATCCGACACAAATCGAGCTGGTCATTCTGAACCTGGCGATCAACGCCCGCGACGCCATGCCGAATGGCGGCGTCCTTACCATCGAGACGGGCAACTGTCATCGTGATGAGCCAGCGCGGCCCGAGGAGCCGGCTGCGGGCGATTATGTCGTGATCAAAGTTATCGATGTCGGTACGGGCATGACGCCGGAAGTGCAGGCCAAAGCCTTCGAGCCGTTCTTCACTACCAAAGGTCCGGGCGCCGGCTCGGGGCTCGGCTTGTCGCAGGTCTTCGGCACCGCCCGGCAATCCGGCGGCGACGTGCAGATCGACAGCTCACCCGGCAAGGGCACCTCGGTTTCGGTTTTCCTGCCCCGCGCTGCCGCCAGGATTGAACGCCCGAGCGCCCGAGCTGCCGAGCCGGCGGACCAAGGGGCCAGCGACGCGGTGGTGCTCGCCGTGGACGACGACGCCGCGGTTCGGCGCACCACGGCCGATATTCTCAAAGGCTTAGGGTACAGCGTGCTGCAGGCCGAGAGCGGCGAAGCTGCACTCGAGCTATTGAGGCAGGATGGGATGATCGATGTCCTGCTCACGGATGTCGTGATGACCGGCATGAGCGGACCGGAACTCGCGCGCCGCGCTCGCCTGTCGCAACCACGCCTGCCTATCGTGTTCATCTCGGGCTACGCCGACCCGGCGGGTATCGCCGGCGACGGGTTGCGGCATCCGCTCGTCAGAAAGCCGTTCCGACCCTCCGACCTGCGTCGGCAGATCGAGGCGTCGCTGGCGGAACTGCGGATCTCGGCGGCATGAGGGCGCAACCATCCTGGGCCTTTATTGGCCGGCTCTTAACCGCGCTGCGGTATTCACGACGCCCGATCAGCCGCTGGCAGGCTCCAGCTTCAGATGCCGCTCGATGCGGCGCACCCGCTCGTCGAGCTCGCTGATCAGAAGTCCGTGGCCGAGTACGCTCGAATGATAGTGGGTGACCGCGTCGCGCAGCGAAGCGAGGCCGGCGGCGAGGTCATCGAGCTTGCGGTCATGGCCGGCAACTATGTCGCTCAGCCCGGCTACCACGCTGTTCAGTCCGCCCACAGCCCCGCTCAATCCGCCCACAACCCCGCTTAGTCCGCCCACAGTCCCGCGCAGCTCGGTGACCTCGGCCGAGAGATCGTCGAGCTTGCGGTCGTGCCCGGTCACTGTGCGGGCGACCTGAGTGAGCAGCTGGTAGACGGCTGCGATATCAGGCCCGTTTGGACCACTCATGCAATAACTCTTGCGTGGTTACGCGACTCGGTCAAGCGCTTCGCGGGCCGCGCTCGCCAGATCCTCCTTGCGGTAGGGCTTGCTGAGCAGCGGCGTACAAGCGGCCAGCGGTCCGGCGTCGCCGTTCAGCCGCGCTTCCGAGAACCCCGAGGTGAAGACGATCTTGATTTCCGGCCAGCGCTGGCGGGCCCGGTGCGCCAATTCGCGGCCGTTGATGCCGCCCGGCATCACGATATCGGTCAAGAGCAGGTCGATGCTCTGCCGATCGAGCAATTCGAGACCTGCCGCCGCATTCTCCGCAGCGAGCACCCGATAGCCGAGCTCGCCGAGCTGGCGCGTAACGACGCGGCGCAACGCCTCGTTGTCTTCGACCACCAAAACCAACTCGCCTCTGCCCTGCACCAACGGAGTTGAAGCGCTCTCCTCGACGATCATCACATTCGCGGCGACGCGCGGCAGGAAGAGGCGGAACGTCGTGCCGATCCCGGGCTCGCTGTAGACGCCGATATGACCGCCCGATTGCTTGATGAAGCCGAAGACCATGCTGAGGCCGAGGCCGGTACCCTTGTCCCGGCTCTTGGTCGTAAAGAACGGCTCGAAAATTCGATGCATGACCTCCGAGGTCATGCCACACCCGGTGTCGCTGACTTCGAGCATGACATAGCCGCCCGCCACGACCTCGGCGTGCTGCGCGGCATAATCCGTGTCGAGTGTGCGATTCCCGGTCACGATCATCAGACGCCCGCCGTCGGGCATCGCGTCGCGGGCATTGGTAGCGAGATTGGTCAGGCTCGCTTCGAGCTGCGCCGGGTCGACGACGACCGGCCACAGTTCCGGCGCGAGGTCGAGGGAGATTTCGACGTCCTCGCCGATGGTTCGGCGCAGCAGCCGGGTGATCCCGAGGACCAGCTCGTTGACATCGACGTGCTGCGGCCGGAGCGGCTGCTGCCGGGCAAAGGCGAGCAGGCGGCGTGTCAGATCGGCCCCGCGAAATGCCGCGTCGAGGGCCTCGCGCGTCAGCTCGTCAATATCGGGATCATCCCCTCTCAAATCCCGGAGCAGGTCGATATTGCCGATGATCACGCCCAGCATATTGTTGAAATCATGCGCCATGCCGCCGGTCAGATTGCCGATCGCTTCCATCTTTTGCGCCTGATGGAGCTGTGCCTCCAGCTTCATCCGCTCGGTTTGCTCCCGGTGCTGAACGGAGAGGTCGCGCAGGATGCCGGTGAAATGCCGGTATCCGCCGGCCCACCATTCGGCAATTGACAGATGCGCCGGAAAAACCGACCCGTCCTTGCGGCAGACTTCGAGCTCCCGGACCGTCCACAGATACCGTGCGGTTTGGCGCTCGGGCTCCTGCCGCATGGCCGGCGGCAGCAGCACCCGCATATTCTGGCCGATCAATTCCGCCGCCCGGTAACCGGTCATGGCTTCGGCCGCTCTGCTGAATTCCTGGATGATGCCGTGCTGGTCGCTGACGATGATCGCGTCGACCGCCGTCTCGAAGATCGCCCGATACCGGCTCTCGCGTTCCCAAAGTTCCCCATCGGCGGCAGCGCGTCTCGCGCGCTCGTAACGAAGCCGAACGACGAGAAGCCCGGCCAGAAGGCCGAACAAGGGCCAGGCCGCGGCGCCAGCCGAAAAGAGGGCGTGCAGGATTTCGGGGACGGGACCAGGCATTGTTATCGACCCGAGTTTGCAACGTCGCGGCGCGACCGGATTAGTTGGTTAACGCGTTCTTAACTTGCTCGCCCGAACGTCAAAAGCCCGTCAAAAACCCAGATGAAGAAAGCATTGGAAAAGATCTTTCTCTTAAAATTGCGTTAACATTTTAGGAACTCCTCAAATCTGATCCCAGTAAAATATATTTAACTTTAGGGTTCCGGTCCGTTCGACTATGATGCCCCAATCAATAAAAAGCGTTTGAGGGCGGACCCGTGACCGCCGCTAATATCGCTGTCGTCGAACTCTGAACGGGAGCAATGGCATGTTTGTGAGCCTATCGGACGAGCAGCGCCGCTTTGTGCAGACTGTCCGCGAACTTGCGCAGCGCCAATTTCGGCCGCACGCACGGCGTTACATGGACGGCACTTTCCCGTGGGAGAACATGCGCGCTCTCGCCGAATTGGGCGTCCTCGGCATGGCGGTGCCGGAGGAATATGGCGGTCTGGGGCTGCCGGTCTTCGACACCGCGCTCGTTCTCGAGGAGATCGCCAAGACCTGCTACGTGACGGCCATGGCGGTGCTCGGCGAGGTCGGCGTGCAGACCCGCATCATCGCGACCTATGCGCCGCAGGCAATCAAAGAACGCATTCTGCCGGCGGTGTGCAGCGGCGACGCCATCCTGGCGATCTGCATGACCGAGCCCGACGCCGGCACCGACGTCGCCAATTACAAGACCAACCTCGACACCGCCGGCAACGCGCTCAAGCTCAACGGCGTCAAGACCCTGATCAGCCGGGCCGACGAGGCACAAATGTTTGTCGTCTTCACCCGGGTCGACCGGCGGCCCGGCCGCGACGGCATCGGCTGCGTGCTGGTCGAGAAGGGCGCCCCCGGCTTTTCGGTCACCGGCACGTATCACACGATGGGCGGCGAAAACCTGCACGAGATCCGTTTCGACGATTGCCTTCTGCCGCCCGAAAATCTGGTGTTGCGCGAGGACGGGTTTCGCAAGTTGCTCACGGCCTTCAACACGCAGCGCTGCCTCAACCCGAGCATTTCGCTGGGCCTCGCCGAGGGCGCGCTCGAAGAGGCGGTTCGCTACGCCAAGGAACGCAAGGCGTTCGGCCGCGCGATCGGCGAATTCCAGGGCATGCGCTGGAAGATCGCCGAAATGTACAAGGACATCGAGGTCGGCCGCAGCATGCTCTACCGCGCCTGCGCCAGCGCCGACCCGTTCCCCGACCCGCTCTTGGCGGCGGTCGCCAAGACCTATTGCAACGAGATGGCCTTGCGCGTCACCAGCGAGGCGATCCAGGTGCATGGCGGCTACGGCTTCACCGACGAATTCCCGGTCTCGCGTTTCTACCGCGGCGCCCGCTACGGCACCCTGGGCGGCGGCACCACCGAAACCCTGCGCGACCTGATCGGCCGCCGCGTGCTCGCCGGCCTCGATCCCGTAGACGGCATTTTGGGCATGGGCATGTTCTGACACCGCCGCTGCGGCTTTCCCTGCCGACAGGGAAACGGCAGCGAAGTTTTTCCTTTCGGCCCGCCAATCGCCCCACGCGAACCCCCAATATCCTGTAATTTCAGGTGCTTGCAGCGCTTTGCCTGACGGCATTGGCAGGGAAAATATATTCCCTGCCGCGGATCTGGCAGGGAAATGGCAGGGAAGCGCCGCGAGCATGTGAACCAGCCGCACACAAAATCGTGATATGACAAATGGGGAGGCCCTCCGGTTGACTTATTACCCCAGAACATATCATGAATGTTATAAAATAACATCCGCGGCCCGCATCTTTCGGCAATCAGGAGCTTGGCGGGCGTTCGACCCCTATTTCGGGCTGTCGATTTCGCGCGTCGACCCTTTGCCGCGCCTGAACAACGCCATCCCGTTGGGGCGGGCCGCGACGTGCTCCAATCCAGGATTGTGTTTGACGGCAAGACCTACCTGGTCCGCGTCTTTGTCGATGTCGACCGCAACCCAGCCGAGGTCGTCACCGTATACCGGACCAGCCGGATCGCGAAACATTGGAGGGCGGCGCCATGAAAGCCACCTATGATGTGAGAACGGACACGCTGAGCATCATCCTCAAGCCCGACGCTCAGGTCGCGGAAAGCGATGAAGACAAGCCGGGCGTGATCCTCGACTACGACCAGGACGGCAACCTGATCTCGCTCGAAATTCTGGACGCGTCCAAACGGGTTGGGGACCCGCGCCGGATTGAATTCGAGATGACGGAATGAAAGTCCGTTTTCGGAAGATGGACCTCGGCGAGGGAGCAGGAGGTATGGATAAGACCCTTCTCAACCGGATCACGGCTGACCCGGAGATCTTCGGGGGCAAGCCGATCATTCGGGGAATGCGCATTTCGGTCGAGCTGATTCTGAACCTGCTGGCGCAAGGCGAGAGCGTCGAAGCTATCCTCGATGATTACCCGGATCTTGAGCCGGCCGACATTCGCGCCTGTCTCGCTTATGCGCATGCGGTGATCGCCAATGATCGGATCGAGGCGGTCAAGGTCCCTTAAGGGTGCGGTTTTTCGTTGACCGTTGCGCCGGGCGACGGCTTGCGGAATGGCTGCGCCAGCGAGGTCACGATGTGCGCGAGGCGCGCGAGCTTCACCCGACCCGGGCGATGCGGCCCTGTTGCGGCTGGCGGCCGAAGAAGCTCGCATTGTGGCAACGATCGATACGGATTTCGGGGCGCTCGTTTATTTCGCAGGCGCGGCACATGCCGGGATCGTTCGCCTTCCGGACGTGCCGGCTGCCGCGCGGATTTCGCTGATGGACCAGATCCTGGCGCGTCACGGCGAAGCCGATCTCGCGAGTGCCGTCGTCACCGTCAAAGAGAGCCGCATTCGCTTTACTCCCGCGTCCCCCCAATCCTAGACCTGCTCGGACATCCCCCAATGAAGCCCTGGTATAAAGTTGCTGTCCCCGACACTGCGCGGGTTCGGCGGGCTCTAATACGTTTGCGGGATCTCACTGGAACCAACCTGACGGCAAGGGCGAAAAACCGAGCATACCGCATCGATAACATACGCTTGCGGCAATTTTGGGATAGTGAAACATGCGGCAGGCAGACACGGTCGAGATCGGCGTTGCACTTGCGAAGCCGCGCAATACTCCCTCGCCCCGCTTGCGGGGAGAGGGTCGGGGTGAGGGGCTTCCCTCCGCGTGACCGGTCAATTTATCCGGGCGCAGCAGGGCGGCTTCATCGTCAAATTCCCCAACCTGCCGAACGGCTGGGAGCCATGGAGAGAACCGCGACGAGGCGCTCGCCCCACGCCGAGGATTTGCGCGGCGTCCGCCTTTATAGACATTGTGTGTCCCGCGCCGGTCAGGTAATGGCGGCGTGCAAGTATTAGAGGCGCCGACCGAGATCCCTGCGCCGGCAGTCAACCTATGCCCCTCCTTGTTTATATTTCGCGAGCGCGCCAAGCATTTGAATTCGACTTTACTGGGTTTTTACAGAAAGGAGTTTATGCGACACGGCGATTTTCCAGAATGAGAGGTTATGCGACAAACGCTTGTAGGCGCCGGATTAAAATGTCACCGTTCCGCCAGTTAGAGATGACACTCCCGGGGGTTATCCGGGGGTGTTCGGGGTGACGGTTCGGCTGTTGAGAGCGATGGGGAGCTTGCGGAGCGAGCGCCGGGGCGGCACCGAGGCTCAACCAGCCTGCCGCTATCAAAATCCGTTACATCATCGTTCCTCCCTGCCAACTCCATGGTGTGATTGCGAGCGAACGCGAAGCAATCTCGGGCTCCCGAGCACCCGTCGGATCGGGATTGCTTCGGAGCGCGACGCGCTTCTCGCAATGACACCGTCGGGTTCGATTTGCCGGCAATCCTCACGGCGCGATCGTCGTGCCGCCGTCGACGATGATTGTCCGGCCGGTGAAGGCGCCGGCACGACGCCAGCATCAGGGCCACGCCGGCGATGTCCTCGGGCTCGCCGAGGCGGCGCCGCGGCGTCGCCGCCTCGCGGGCGGCGCGGCGCTGCGGGTCCTCGTAGAGCACCCGGGCGAATTCCGTTTTCACGAGACCTGGGGCGACGCAGTTGACCCGCACATTGTCGGGGCCCCATTCGGCGGTGCTATAGCCGCGCTTGCTCGCTACAATCGCAGGCCGCTTCTTCGACGCCCTCTGGCCGGTGAATGGAAACGGCACCAGGACGACATCGCCGAAGTCAAAGGGCGTCGTAGATGTCGTCCTCGGGATTGCTCCAGACGGCGGCAAAACTCGGAGCGCTCGCGGCAGTGGCAGGGCGGGTCAGCGCCCGCTCCGCCTCGCGCAAACGGATGAAATCGACAAAATCCTCGATCTCGGCGATGCGTTCGGCGGGCAGCGCCTCGATTTTCTCGATCAGGGTCTTGCTGTCGGCGGGCATTTCTGTTCGCTCCGTTAGGCTGCTCCTCGCATTATATCAGCCCGCAACGCGGCTACCTATTCCCCCGCCTGTTTCGTGATGCGCCGGGCGGCGGCTTGCGGAATGGCCGCGGCGGCAGAGTGGCCACCGCCCGGCATTCGTGGCTTGCTCGACCGGATGTTTGACGAATTCATAAGGCCGTGGCGAGGCAGCAGAAAGAGCGCATCGATGGGCAAGCTGTTTGCGCGGACCAACTTGTTTACAAGGCTGGTCATTTTTGGTTTGCGTGGCGACGCTTCCTGCCGCCGCCGTCATAGCTACATGCAGTACAACTGGCGCAACGACGGCGAGCAGCGGATCGCCGACGCGGCACTGCGCCGGGCCGAATTGCTGAACGCCGACATGGCCAACGTCGCAAAGGCGCGCGTCAACTCAGCCTGGCGATCACCCATTTTGCCGCCGTGCGCGATGGCGACCACGCCTGTGGCGCCCAGCTGGCGAAGCCGAAGAGCAGCGGCGGCCCGCCGTCGCCAAGACACCGCGCAGCCGCTGCGCATCGAGGATCCCATTTGATTGCGGCGGCGGATCATCCGCCCGATATTCGGCCCCCGTCATCGGGAGAATTTAGCTCAGTGCTCAGCAACCGGCGATCTGCCGGCGGCTGCGGGCTCTAAGACCAAGGTATGGCTGCCATAATTTCTGGGCGGCATTAGTTTGTTCCACGAGGCTCAATGGCAGCGACACCGGCTGCAAATAATGCTCGAACGCTGCAGGAGATAAAGCGACTGCTGAGCGGACCCGGGTTTGCAGCCCGATTGCAGATCGGGAGGGCGCCATGACAGACTGGCAGAACCTGGATCACCTGAAGGACTACCTCGAGCAGCGCGCCAACCGACAATTTTGAGATGGAGGCCCGGCCATGGCCAAGGAAGAGAAGGATTTTGTCGTCGTCGGTCCAGGGGGGCGTCACCCGCTGGGGTGGAACTTTAAGGCGGCGTTATGACGGAGGTCCGTCAGCCGGCGCGCCGCCTCATCGTCGGGATAACGGGCGCATCCGGCACCGTCTTCGGCATCCGCGCGCTGGAGGTGCTCCGCGAGCTGAACATCGAGACGCATCTCGTCGTGTCCCGCGCCGGAGAGATGACGCGGGCCCATGAGACGGAAATGAGCCGCGAGGCGCTGCACGCCCTGGCCGATCACGTCCATGCGATCAACGACGTCGGCGCGTCGATCGCCAGCGGCTCGTTCAAGACCATGGGCATGCTGATCGCGCCATGCTCGGTGCGCACGCTGGCCGAAGTCGCGACCGGTGTCACGACGACCCTCCTTACCCGCGCCGCCGATGTGGTCCTCAAGGAGCGGCGCACCTTGCTGCTGATGGTGCGAGAGGCGCCGCTCCACACCGGTCACCTCCGCAATATGCTGACCGCCGCGCAGATGGGCGCAATCATTCACCCGCCGGTTCCGGCGTTCTACGCGCGCCCGAAAACCATTGCGGACCTGGTGGACCATGCAGTCGGCCGCGCCCTCGACTGCTTCGGCCTCGACATGCCGAACATAACGCGGTGGGGCGAGCCGCCGGAGGTGGAGGATGGCGTTGAGGTGACGCCGCTCGTCAAGCTCCTGGTCTGACGCGCGGCGGCGGCTTCTCCGAGATCGTCGAGCGCGATCCGCGATTTCATCGTCAGGATTTCCCCAGGTGGCGAAAAGAAAATCCGTTGATTCAGATCAATTGCCTTCATAGTAAAAATGAGATCTGTGGGATTCTGCGCTAGGACCGGAGCTCACCTGCCCGACCGAGGCAGCCGAGGAACCCTCGTTCATGAAGGCGCTCGCGGAGCACGGCCTCGAAGCTGTGCGCATCAATTGCGCGCATGGCGATCCCGATCACTGGCAGCGGATGCTCGACCACGTGCGTGCGGATCGCGCCGATCTCGATGGAGCACTCAGCGGCCCGAGATTTGCCTCTTGGAGGCGGAGGAAAACACTATAGCCGGCCGCCCTCGGTCAATGCGCGGCCGGCGTCGGCTGGTCGGGGCCGGCGCCGCGCGGCAGCTTGCGGAAGAACAAGACCAGGGGAAGCGCGACAAGCGTCAGGATCATCAAGAGCTTGAAATCGTCGATATAGGCGATGATCTGCGCCTGGGTCGTGATCGCGGCATCCAGCGCGGCGCGCCCCGCCGCCGTGTACGGGCTCCACAGATGCGCGATCCTCGGGTCTTCGAACAGGCGGTTGACGCTGGTGACGTAGTCCGAGACGTCCGCGTGATTTATCTGCGTGTTCGTGACGAGCAAGGCCGAGACGATCGAGGTGCCGATGCTCGAACCGATGTTGCGGGACAGGTTGTAGAAACCGGCGCCCTCGGTCCGCTGCTCCGGCGCCAATGTCGCGAGGGTTATCACGCTGAGCGGCACGAACAAAAAGCCCATCCCCGTGCCCTGAATGATGCCGTTGACGGCGACGGTCCACTCCGAGACGTCCGGGGTCCACCCCGTCATGTCCCACATCGCCCAGGCGGTGAACCCGAGACCGATCGCCAGCAGCAGCCGCGTATCGAGCCGCCCGATCAGTTTGCCCACGACCATCATCGCGAAGAGAGTGCCGACACCCCGCGGGGCTAAGGCGAACCCGGCCGTCAGGATCGGGTACCCCATCAGATCCTGCAGATACAGCGGCAACAGGGCCAGCGGGGCGAAGAAGACGACCCCGATGAGGAAAACGAAAACCATTCCGGCGGAGAAGTTCCGGTCACAAAACAGGCGCGGGTTCACGAACGGCGCTCTCGCCGTAAAGGTGTGCACGAGGAACAGCCAAAAAGCCGAACCGCTTATGACCGCCTCGACAAGAATCTCCCGCGAGCCGAACCAGTCGAGCTCCTCGCCGCGGTCGAGCAGAATTTGCAGTGCGCCGATCGCCACGCTCAATGTGGCAAAGCCACACCAGTCGAGCCTTCCGCGATGTGTTTTTGTCTCCTGCAAAAACACCGTCATTCCGACAAACGCGAGAATGCCGATCGGAACATTGATGTAGAATACCCAGCGCCAGCTGTAGTTGAAGGTGAGGCAGCCGCCGAGCACCGGGCCGATGATCGGTCCAACCATGATCGCCATGCCCCAATATGCCGTAGCCTGGCCCTGGCGTTCCCGCGGGTAGATGTCGAGCAGCACCGACTGCGACAGCGGCACCAGGGCAGCGCCGAAGGCGCCTTGGATCAGCCGGAACAGCACGATCTCGTAGAGCGAGCTGGCCATCCCGCACAGCATCGAGGCGATTGTGAACCCGACGATCGAAGTCAGGAACAAGCGCTTGACGCCGAAGCGGCCGGCGAGAAAACCGGTGGGCGGCGTCATGATCGCCGCGGCGACGATGTAGGAGGTCAGCACCCACTCGATCTCGTCCTGGTTTGCCGAGACGCTCCCTTGGATGTAGGGCAGCGACACATTGGCGATCGTCGTGTCGAGCGCCTGCATAATCGTCGCGAGCCCGACGCAGGCGGTAATCGCCAACCGGTTCGGCGCCGCCTCAGCCTGGGGTTCAGCGCTGTTTGCCATCAGAACAGCGACGTCAGAAAGTGCGGCAGACCGCGCTCATGCCCCGTGTAGACCGAGACCTCCGCGCTCATGCCCGAGCGCAACGGCGGCTTGCCCTTGTCGCTCGTGTCGATCTTGACGCGCAGCGGGATGCGCTGCACGACCTTGACCCAGTTGCCGCTGGTATTTTCCGCCGGCAGCAGCGAGAACTGCGACTGCGATGCCGGCCCGATGCTGGCGACGTCGCCGTGCCAGCTCCGCCCGGGATAGGTATCGACCGTGACCGTCGCGCGTTCGCCGGGCCGCACAAAGGTGAGCTCGGTTTCCTTCGGCTGGGCTTCGACCCAGACATGATCCGTATCGACGAGATAAAAGGCCGTCGTGCCGGCGGTCAGATACATCCCAGGCTCGAGCTGCGGGACATTGGTGACCATCCCCGCGAAGGGCGCCCGGACCACGCTGTCCCGCAATTCCCGGGCCGCTTCATCGCGCTGCGCGAGGGCCTGAATATATTGCGGATGCTTATCGATCGGGACGTCGGGGTTGCCGTCGAGCTGGGCCGCGGTCGAAGCGGCCTGGTGCTGAAGCTGCGCCAGCTGTTGCTGCGCGGTCTGCAAGTTGAGCCGAGCCTGATCCAATGCCGTTTGCGGAGCAAATTGCTGACGCGCGAGGGTTTGCTGCCGGCGAAACTGCAGCTCGTCAAAGGCGATTTGCTCCTGCGCTTGCTTGATTTGCGCTTGAACCTGGTCGTAATTGGCCTTGAGCGAATTCAAATTGTCGCGAACCACGCCAAGCTGGGCTTGAGCCTGATCCAGTTTGTACTGGAACGGCGCGGGGTCGAGGCGAAACAGAACCTGACCGGCCGTGACGTGCTCGTTGTCCTTGACGTCGATTTCCTTGACCAAAAGCATTGATCGGCCCTGGTGAGTTTTACAGTTCCGTCTCCCATCGAGATACTCAGACCCTGCGCCAATCGATTTTGAAAGCAGCCTTCAAGGGCCGGCTGGTGCCGCAGGACCCGATGGACGAGCCGGCATCTGAGCTTTTGGCCCGCCTGCGAAACAATTACCGCAGCAACGGAGCGCCGCGGCGAAGGGCGCGAGCAGCGGCGGATTTCTCCTACCCTTCATTGCCGGGCCTGACGCGGCATTCCGTGGACCGGCGGGTCGAGCCCGCGGATGACGGATAAATGAACCACGATGAATGAAGCTCAACATCGGCCTCGGGCGAGCGCAGGCATAGATCCGGAAGAGGTCATTGCCACGTTGCGCGCTCACCAAGCGGAACTGCGCCGGCGCGGGGTTCGTCACGCGGCATTGTTCGGCTCGCTCGCGCGCGGCGAGAGCAAGCGCACGAGCGACATCGATATTTTGATCGAGCTCGATCCCCAAGCCCCCATCGGCTTTTCGAATATGTCGGGATCACGCAATACCTCGCGGATTTGTTCCCGGTCCGCGTCGACGTCGCCAATCAAAGCAGCTTGAAGCCGCTCGTCCGACCGAGTGTCGAGCGCGACGCGCTTTATGCTTTCTAACCGCGCCCGGCTCGCTTTGACCGATATTCGCGACAACATACGTCTCGCCGAACAATTCGCCGCCGGCCTCTCGGTCGAAGCTCTCAAGGCCGATCGCCGAACGTTTTACGCGGTGACCCGCTGCCTCGAGATCATCTCCGAAGCGGCGCGCCGCCTTCCGCAGAGCCTGCGCAATCGCATCCCGAATTGCCGTGGCGGGCGATCATGGGGGCGGGCAACGTCTATCGGCACGATTACGACAATGTCGCTGAAGAGATCGTCTGGCAGACCGTGCAGAACAACCTCGCTCCGCTCCTCGCGGCAGTAGAACGCGAACTCGCCCGCGCCCCTCAAAATATTGAAGGAGACCAGAAGCCGTGAACGAACTCGCGCTCGTCCAAAAGGTCTGGAATTACGCTCACGTGCTCCGTGATCAGGGCGTCCCATATCAGGCCTATATCTCGCAGATCTCGTATCTGTTGTTCCTCAAGATGGACGATGAGCGAGCCGGGCTGGTCGCGGCGGGTCTGATCAAGGGCGAGAACTCGGCGATCCCCGAAGATTGCCGCTGGCCGGTATTGCGCGACCTGCAGGGAGAGGAGCTTACGCGGTGCTATTCGGAGATACTCGAGAAGCTGTCGCGCCGCTCCGGCATCGTCGGCACGATTTTTCTCAAAGCGCAGAACGAGATCCAGGACCCGGCGAAACTCCGGCGGCTCGTCGGCCTGATCGACGGCGAGACCTGGCTCGGGCTTGGCGTCGATGTCAAAGGCTCGATCTATGAGGGCCTGCTCGAACGCAACGCGCAGGAGGTCAAATCGGGTGCCGGACAATATTTCACGCCGCGAGCGCTGATCGACGCAATCGTGACCGTGATCGACCCCGAGCCGCGGGAGACAGTCACGACCCTGCCTGCGGCACCGGCGGCTTTCTGCTCGCTGCCTGGGAGCACATGCGCAAGAAGCCGCTGGCGCGCAATGCCGAAGTCTACACCGCGATGCGCTCGCGCTTCTCTGGGATCGACATTGTTCCCGAGGTCGTGCGGCTCTGCGCGATGAACCTTTATCTGCACGACATCGCCGGCCGCGAGAGTCCGGTCGAGCCGCGCGACGCGCTGCTCGGCGACGGCGGGAAGACGTACGACGTCGTCCTGACGAACCCACCCTTCGGCAAAAAACAAAGCTACCGGATCGTGCGCGACGATGGCGAAATCGAGACCGAAAGGGAAGATTACGACCGCCAAGATTTCTTTGTGACGACTTCGAACAAGCAGCTCAACTTCCTGCAGCACATCATGACCGTGCTCGCGGAGAACGGCAGAGCCTCCGTCGTGATGCCCGACAATGTGCTGTTTGAGGGCGGCGCCGGCGAGACGATTCGCCGCCGGTTGCTGCACAATTTCGATTTCCACACTCTTCTAAGATTACCAACCGGCATTTTCTACAAGCCGGGTGTGAAAGCAAACGTGCTGTTTTTGGACAAGAAGCGCGTCTCGGCGGAGCCGAACACGAACGATTTGTGGATCTACGATCTGCGGACAAACCAGCGCTTCACATTGAAGGAGCGGCCGATGAGGCGTGCCGATCTCGACAATTTCGTCGCCTGCTACAACTCAGGGCGGCGGCACGAGCGCGCCGAGACCGAACGCTTCCGGCGTTTCGCCTTTGCCGAGCTCGTCGCCCGCGACAAGGTCAATCTCGACATCTTCTGGCTCAAGGACGAAACGCTCGACGACCCGGACCTGTTGCCGCCGCCCGACGAGATCGCCGCCGAGATCGTCGAGAACCTGGAAGCCGCACTCGACCGCTTCCGCAAGGTCGCGCTCAGTTTGCAGGCTGGTGAGCGAGCCTAGTGAGAAAAACGTATTGCCTATTGATGGGTCTTGATTAATGTGATATTATTAATTCAATGGCGATTTGTCACTTCAGAGGTCGATCTGTGGCTAGGCGTTCCGGGCTCACGGCTCACAGTTTGCTTGTTCTGGTAAATAGAGCGAGCCAAACAGCGAAGGGCTGGCTTTTTTCGACGCCGGTTAGGCCGGAGCCGGTCAGGAATTCCCGCGAAGAAAAGGTGTCGATGGCTGATATTTTGCTGCAGAAAACAGCAGAAACAGCTAGCGAGCGTTCAGGCGCCCGCCACGGTGAGGTCGTCGACCCGGAGGGTCGGGGAATCGGCGCCGGTTTTGAATTCGAGATCGTCGGCGGCGACGAGGCGGGCGAAGATCTCCTTCAAATTGCCGGCGACTGTCATCTCGCTGACCGGGAAGGCAATCTCGCCCTTCTCGATCCAGAAGCCGGCGGCACCGCGGCTGTAGTCGCCGGTGACCCCGTTGACCCCCATGCCCATCATCTCGGTCACGTAGAAGCCGCTCTCGATGTCGGCAATCAGCGCCTTCGGGCTCAGCGCCCCCGGCTCGATCCATACATTGGTGGCGGCCGGGGAAGGCGGCGAAGCGGTGCCGCGCGCCGCATGACCGGTGGTCTTCAGCCCGAGCTGGCGCGACGAGCGCAGATCCAAGAGCCAACTCGTCAGGATGCCGTTGTCGACAATCGCGCGGCGGCGGTTGGCGATGCCCTCGCCGTCGAACGGCTTCGAGCGCAAGCCGCGCTGGCGGTGCGGGTCGTCGTTGATCGTGATCGCCTCGGGAAAGATCCTCTCGCCGAGTTGGTCCTTCAAAAAGCTCGTGCCGCGCGCGATCGACGGTCCCGAAATCGCCCCCAGCAGGTGCGAGATGAAGCTGCGCGCGACGCGCGGATCGAACACCACCGGGCAGCGGCAGGTCGGCATCTTCTTCGCGCCCAGCCGCTTGACCGCCCGCTCGCCAGCGCTCTTGCCGATCTCGGCCGGGTCGCGCAGATCGGCGGCATGGATCGCGCTCGCGTAATCGTAGTCGCGCTCCATCCCGGTGCCCGAGCCGGCAATGACACTGGCGCTGATCCCCTGGCTCGACCCCGAATAAAAGCCGGCAAAGTCGTTCGAGGCGGCAAGGGCGATACTCGATCGGCCCCACCCGGCCTCCGCACCTTCGGAATTGGTGATGCCGGTGACGGCAAGCGCTGCTTCCTCGGCGGCGCGCGCCCGTTCGATCAAGACCTCGGGGCCGGGCTCCTCGGGATCGAGCATGTCAAGGCTCGGCCAGCCGCGGGCGATCTCGGAGGGGTCGGCGATCCCGCAATAGGGGTCCTCGGGGACGGTCCGGGCCATCGCGACCGCCCGCTCGACCAGCTCGTCGAGGGCCTGCGGCGAGCGGTCGCTGGACGAGACGATGGCCTGCTGCCGGCCGATGAACACCCTGAGGCCTAGATCTTGGCCTTCCGAACGTTCGAGCTTCTCGGTCTTGCCGAGGCGGCGGGCGTGCGACAGCGAGATGCCTTCGAACATTACCGCATCGGCGGCATCGGCGCCTGCGCGGCGCGCCCGCGCGATCAGATCTTGCAGCAGATCGATCGCATTGCCCGACTCCTGGTCGATTTCGATCATCGGTTCTCCGGTCATTTCCAGATCGGCTTGCCCGATCCGGGCAGGCCGTAGCTGGCCCATTTCTGCGTCACCTCTGCGATGATGCCGTCATCCATGCGGATCGGGCGGCCCCACTCGCGCCGGGTCTCCGGAGGCAGTTTATCGGTCGCATCGAGACCGATCTTGCCGCCGAGGCCCGATTTCGGGGGAGGCGAAGTCGAGATAATCGATCGGGGTGTTGTCGATCAATGTGATATCGCGCACCGGGTCCATACGGGTCGAGATTGCCCACATGACCTCCTTCCAGTCGCGCGCGTCGATGTCGTCATCCACGACGATAACGAATTTCGTGTACATGAACTGGCGCAGAAACGACCAGATCCCCATCATCACGCGCTTGGCGTGACCGGGATAGGCCTTGCGGATCGCCACGACCGCAATGCGGTAGGAGCACCCCTCGGGCGGCAGCCAGAAATCGACGATCTCGGGGAATTGCTGCTGCAAGAGGGGGATGAAGACCTCGTTCAGCGCTTCGCCGAGGATTGACGGCTCGTCCGGCGGCCTGCCGGTGAAGGTCGACAGGTAAATCGGCTTAGACCGCATCGTGATCGCCGAGAGGCGGAAGACCGGGAAACGCTCGACGGCGTTGTAATAGCCGGTGTGGTCGCCGTAGGGGCCTTCCTCGCCATACTCGTCGAGCGAAACATGGCCCTCGAGGACGATCTCGGCCTCGGACGGCACCTTCAACGGCACGGTCCTGCAGTCGACCAGCTCGACCTTGCGGCCGCGCAGCAGTCCCGCGAACTGGTATTCCGACAGGGTGTCGGGGACGGGTGTGACGGCGGCGAGGATTGTGCCGGGATCGGCGCCGATCACGGCCGCGGCCGGCAACGGTTCCGCCCGCTCGGCGCGCCAGCGCTGATGGTGCTGCGCGCCGCCGCGATGCTTGAGCCAGCGCATCAGGGTTGTGTCGCGGCCGGTCACTTGCATCCGGTAGATGCCGAGATTGAAACCGTCCTCGCGCCGCCCTCCGGGGCCGCGCGTCACGACCAGCGGCCAAGTGATCAACGGCGCCGGCTCGCCCGGCCAGCAGGTCTGGACCGGTAGCGCGGACAGGTCTATCTCGCCGCCGCGCAGCACGATCTCCTGACACGGCGCGGCAGCCACGGTACGCGGCCGCATCGCCATCACGGTGCGGAGCAATGGCAGCAGGTCGAGCGCCTCGCGCCACCCCCCGGGCGGTTCCGGCTGCTTCAGAAAGGCTAATGTCTCGCCGATCTCGCGCAATTGGTGCGGCTCGCGGTCCATGCCCCACGCGACGCGCTCGACGCTGCCGAATAAATTAACCAGCACCGGCATCGGATATCTTTCGTGCTTATCGCGGGTAACATTCTCAAACAATGCCGCGGGCCCGCCTTCGGCGAGGAGGCGCGTCTGGATCTCGGTCATCTCCAGATAGGGGGAGACCGGTGCGGCGACCCGCACCAGCCGCCCGGCGGTTTCGAGCCGATCCATGAAGTCGCGCAGGCTCGCATACGGCATGGAGGGCTATATGGGTGCGGCCCGATCAGCTAGCGAGCACTGCGAGCCGCACCTCCAGCATCGAATACGCCAGTGCCGCCGGAGTGCTGCGGCATCACCGACGCTGCACACCTATATGCGATTCAGCGCTGCGGTGAAGAACTCCCCGACCGCTGCGTCCCGTTGGTTCCCTGCCCGGCTGCCATGCCGTTATTGCCGGCGAGTTCCTTCGCTTCGGCGAGGTGCTGTTCCAATACTGGCGTCAGATTTTCTGCAAAAGATTTGATCGCTTGGTTGTGGCCTTCTTTTGCTTCTTTCTGGAACAGGGGCACGGTCTTCTCGTGGTCCTGGACCATGTGTTGGACATACTGCTGATCAAATTGGGCGCCGCTAAGCTCTTCGAGCCTCTGCTTTTCCTGCTTTTGCTCGGCGGTGAGTGTCGGCTGAGCGCTCTCGTGCTCCTCCCGCATGATGGCCTCCAACCACTTGTTCGCAAGCCCGTGATCGGTAGCCATCCAGCGGCCAAACTCGCGAACCGCCGGGTCCGCGGCCTTCTGCTCGGCGAGCTGTCCGAGTTCGACCTCGGCGAGGCTCCCTGCACCCGCCTCGTGGACGAAGGTCTTGTCTTGTTGGCTCAAGGTCTGAGCCCCAGTCGACGCATTCTGCGCCAATGCCGGTACGGCGGCCAGCAAAGCGCAGGCCGATGCTGCTGCAAGTAATGCTCTCATGTGAAGCGACCTCCCGTGATCACAAGGTGACGATCGGCCAACGTCGCCTCGCCTCTCCCGTTCCCTGCTCGCTAGCCCACCACCCTCCAGACGACGCCTTCGCGGCTATCGCAACCTTCCAGCTCGCGGCTCGTCGGCACGATGTAACGGCTGCGTTCGGAAAGCCCATCACCCGGCAGGTACGTTCGCCCGGGATCGCCGAGCATCACAACCCGACCGCTGTGAGCCAAGCTGCGCAGCCAGGCTGTGACCCGGCCAGCCATTGGCTGTTCGTAGCAGACGTCGCCGGCGGCAATCACTCCCCAGCGCGGATCGGCGGTGCCGACCAAATCCGACGTTGTAATCTCGACGTCGGCGCCGTTCAGCGCTGCATTCGCGGCAATCGCCGCAGCGGCGAATTCGTCGATATCGGCGGCGAGCACCCGGGCGGCGCCGGCCTTTGCCGCGGCGATCGCAACAATTCCCGACCCGGAACCGAAGTCGAGCACGAACCGCCCCGCAACCTCTGCAGGATGGTCGAGAAGGTATCGGGCGAGCGCCTGGCCGCCCGCCCAGGCGAAAGCCCAGAAGGGCGGCGGCAGCCCGCTGCGCGCCAAGCTCTCCTCGGTGGCCTGCCAGATCGGGGTGACCTCGGTACCCAGAAGGAGACGGATTTCCGACACCAGCGGCGGCGTTGCCACCCTGGTGTTGCAGCGAACGAAAGCAGCCCGGTCCAAGACGGTTCAGACAAAGTGGCCGGCAACGATCCCGGCAAGCATCAGCCAGCCGACATAGCGGTTCGAACGGAATTTGCGGAGGCAATCGGCGGGATCATCGATAGCCACAACGGCTGTCTGCCAGCCCAGCTGCACGGCTATAGCGACCAGTCCGGCCCAGAACATTGCACCTAGCCCGGCGGCGCACCCCGCCGCCCCCCAGAGGAGCAAGGCGGCCCCGTCAAACGCGAAGAGCCAGGGCCGTGTGTGCATGCCGAGAGCGATTGCCGAGGATTTGACGCCGATGCGGATATCGTCCTCCTTGTCCTGATGCGCGTAAATCGTGTCATAACCGACCGTCCAGAACACGCCGCCGACATACAGCAGCAGCGCCGGCCAGGCGAGCGTGCCAGTGACCGCAGTCCAGCCGATCAGCGCTCCCCAATTAAAATTGAGGCCGAGAAATACCTGCGGCCAATAGGTGATGCGCTTCATAAACGGGTAGGTGCCGATCAGCGCGAGAACGGCAAACCCCAGCAGGATCGTAAGCCGGTTGAGACTGAACAGAACCGCCGCCCCGATGGTCAGCTGGAGCAGCAAAAAGACCACCGCATGGGGCACCGAGACGGCGCCGCTCGGCAACGGCCGCAGGCGGGTACGGGCGACGTGCCGGTCGTAATCGCGGTCCGCGATGTCGTTGAGCGTGCAGCCGGCGCCGCGCATCGCGACGGCGCCTATCGAAAAAAGCACCAACAGGAGCGGGTCGGGCCAGCGCTGCGCGGCGAGCGCTATTCCCCACCAACCGGGGAACAGCAACAGCCAGGTTCCGATCGGCCGATCGAGCCGGGCGAGGCGGGCATATGGCTGTAGGCGCACCGGCAGCCGGCGCTCGACCCAGTCGCCTTGCTGGATGTCGCTCTCCCCGGTCTGCCCCCATCCTTCCCTCCCCCGCTTGCGGGGGAGGGTTAGGGAGGGGGTGGGGACAGACCCGGGTTCAGCGGCAGCCCCGCCAGGATTTGATGAACGAGAGATCATTTCCGAACTGGTAAAGCTTAATTTAGCGGTGAAAACAAAACAGTTCGAGACCGCAGAATGATCGAGCGCCGTATACCCCGTCTCTACGTTGCGGCCGCACTCTCCGCCGGCGCGGAAATCGAGCTAGATCGGGCGCAGGCGCACTATTTGCGGTCGGTGTTGCGTCTCAATGCGGGGGCGGCGATCGTTGTCTTCAACGCCGTCGATGGGGAATGGCTCTGTCGTGTTTCTGAAATCGGTAAGGGCGCCTCGCTCGCGGTAAAACGTCGTTTGCGCGAAGCCGAGCCTAAAACCGAAACGGATCTGTGGCTCCTCTTTGCCCCGATCAAGCGAGCGCGGCTCGACTGGCTCGTCGAGAAGGCGACCGAGCTCGGGGTTGCGGCATTGTTGCCGGTGTGGACGGCGCGAACCCAGGTCGACCGCGTCAATCTCGATCGATTGCGGGCGCACGCTGTCGAGGCCGCCGAACAGAGCGAACGGCTCTCGGTGCCTGAGCTGCGAGCACCGGAACGGCTCGATCGGCTCTTGGCCTCGTGGCCGGCGGCGCGCCGGCTGATCCTTTGCGACGAGAGCGGCGCCGGCGAGCCGATCAGCGAGGCGGCAGCGTGCGTTCGGCCAGGGCCGGTGGCGCTCCTCGTCGGTCCCGAAGGAGGCTTCGATGAAACGGAGCTTGACGCTTTGGGCAAACTCTCCTTTGTTAGCCGCGTCGGGCTCGGCCCAAGGGTGTTGCGCGCGGAAACCGCCACGCTCGCAGCGGTGGCGGTGTTTCAGGCAATCGCCGGCGACTGGCGCCGCTCCCGTATCCGTTGACCGCTTTTGCCTGTTGCTGATTTAACGGTTGCTTAGTCGAGCTGCCGCCCCGTTACCGCTGGAGTTCCGCCGAGGATGACGACCACTCCGAGTACGCCGGGAGCGCCGATCACCCATAAGCGCCAGCTTGTCGAATACCTCGAATCCGGCTGCAAACCGCCTGCCGCGTGGCGCGTAGGGACAGAGCACGAAAAGTTCGTGTTCCGGCGCTCGGACCTGCGTCGGGTCCCTTATCAGGGACCGGACGGGATTGCGGCGATCCTTCGCGAGATGACCCGTTTCGGGTGGAAGCCGATCGTCGAAAACGGCAACACGATAGCGCTCGCCAACGACGCTCGATGTTCGATTACGCTCGAGCCCGGCGGTCAGTTCGAGCTGAGCGGAGCGCCGCTCGAAACCGTGCATCAGACCTGTGATGAGGTCCACGAGCACCTTCGTCAGGTGCGCGAGGTCTGCGACGAGCTGGGCCTCGGGATGCTCGGGCTTGGCTTCGACCCGAAGTGGCGCCGCGAAGACATACCGTTTATGCCAAAGGCGCGTTACCGGATCATGCGCGACTACATGCCGAAGAAAGGCCGCCTCGGCCTCGACATGATGCTGCGCACCTGCACCGTGCAAACCAACCTCGACTACGAGTTCGAGGCTGACATGGTGAAAAAGTTCCGTGTCAGCCTTGCCTTGCAGCCGGTTGCAGTCGCGCTGTTTGCCAATTCGCCCTTTGTCGAGGGCCGGCCTTCGGGCGATCTCAGTCACCGCAGCTTGATCTGGACCGACACCGACCCGGACCGCTGCGGTACCTTGCCGTTCGTGTTCGAGCCGGGTTTCGGGTTCGAGCGTTACGTCGACTATATGCTCGACGTTCCGATGTACTTCGTTTACCGCGACGGCAAATACATCGACTCTAGCGGCCGATCGTTCCGCGATTTCATTGCCGGAAAACTGCCCGCGCTGCCGGGGGAAATCCCGCGGATCGGCGATTGGGCCGACCATCTCACAACGGCATTTCCCGAAGTCCGCCTAAAGACGTTTCTCGAAATGCGCGGCGCCGATGGCGGCCCATGGCGCCGGCTGTGCGCGCTTCCGGCCTTGTGGGTCGGGCTCCTTTACGATTCGGCGGCACTAAGCGCAGCCGGCAATCTTGTTGAAGACTGGACCGCCGAGGAGCGCGAGGCGATGCGTCGCCATGTGCCGCGGCTCGGGCTCGCGACGCCGCTGCGCTCCCGCATATTCCGCGACATCGCCCTGGAAATGCTGGAAATCTCGCGGGAAGGCCTGCACCGGCGCGCACGCCGGAATATCGCGGGCGAGGACGAGACGCATTTTCTCGACCCGCTCTTTGCAATCGCCGGCTCCGGCCGCACACCGGCGGAAGAATTGCTCGACGATTTCCATACTCGCTGGGCCGGCAACATCGATGCGGTATTTACGGACTACGCCTATTGACGGCGCTCAGCCCGGCGCCGGCATCCCGTGCGCCGGGGAAGTCTCGATCATTTGCGGGCCGTTGCCGAGCCGCATCGTCCGCCAGATTTCGGAATGGCTCATCGCGGCGGCGGGCGGCCGGCCGGACAGTGACATCCAACGTTCGCGGTGCCATGAGGTGACGGCGATATCGGTGCGCAGCTCGGTTCCCGCCGGCGGCGGCGCGATGCCGAACGCCGACCAGGGAATCACCATTTCCGCAGTTATCCGAGGTTGGTCCGCGCCAAAATAGACGGCCTCGCCTCCGGCAACCGGGGTGCAGCCCTGGGTGATCGCTCGTTGGGCAGGCCCGGCGCAAAGTTGCGCGGCCATTTCGGGGTAGTCGTGGCGCTTGGTGCGCGGCGGGATAAAAAACAGCGTGAAACGGCGCGGCCCGGCACCGGCATCGACCCCCAGCTCGACTCGGTAGGCATCGACAAGCGGGAAGGCGCCGTCATAGGCCAAGAGGTCGATGTCGAAATAATCCTGCCCGATTGTCGCCAGCGCGAGCCCCCGCTCGCTCCACGACAGGTAGGCGTCGCCGAATTCGACCGCCCCCGGCGATGCTGCGAATTGCGGCAGCAGGCTCAACGGCTTGGGCCAGTCGGCAAGCGAGCGGTCCTCGACGAAGATCGAAGCGTGCGGCACCACAATCCGCTTCACCGCCGGAGAGGGCTCCCGCGCATTCGCGTGCACCGCCGGAGCACGTCGGTTGGCGATCGCCAGCGCCGAGGTTAGCCGCCGATAGGGCTGATCGTTGATGTCGACCAGCCCGAAATCGTAATCCTCACCGTCGCCCCGCCCGCCCTTCGGATGATCGTAATATTGAAACCAGTGGGCCCCGACGATTTCGGGAATGGCGGCGAAATTGACCGTCGCCGCCGCGGCGCCCTCGGCCCGTTGGTCTTGCGTCGCGACCGTCATCAGATGGCCGTTGTTGCGGTTTCCGGTGCGGTTCTCGCGCGCCGCGAAAAACCACTCGGAGACGAGGACAGGCTTGCCGCCTGATAACTTCCTCAGGCCGTCGAAGAAGTAATCGGCGATCCAGCCGTCGCTGCTGTCGACATTATAGTTGGTCGCGATTGCATCGACATGCGGCGCCATCGCGCGAACCGCAGCCGGGTCATAATAAATCGGCAAACGGTCGCCGAAGTAGAGCGCATCCGGGTCGGCGGCGCGGATCGCTCGCGCAGCAAGCGTGTAGTAACGTTCGGCGACCAGCCCGGTCCATTCGCGAACGGCATGGATCCCCGCCCCGCCCGGTCTCATCCGGGTCATTTCCGTGGCGGTAAGCAGCGCATTCCACGAATCGACGCCGGCCGGCGCGACGAAATCGGCGGCAAAGCGTGCCCAGTCCCCGGCGTAATGCCGGCGCAGCAGATCGACCCAGCGCTGTTTCGTATAGGAACTGGCCGGCTTCGACGAGTAGAAGACAAACAAGGCCCCCGCCCACCAGCCGACCTCGTTGTCAGAGAAATAGCCTATCCGGTAAGGCGAGCCGCGATAGGGCAGGACGAGCTCGCGGGCGAGTGCGTCCATTCTACGTTCGGTTTCCGGGTCGAACGGATCGAACCAGTGAAAACGCGCCCGCCGACCCAGCTCGAGATTTACTATCGTCGGAAGCTTTAAGGTTTCCGGAGGCAACGCCCAGCCTCCGGCGCTGTTGAAGCCCCACGCGAACAGACGCCGTCGGGTTTCAGTCGCCCAATCCGTCAAGCTCGGGGCGAATGCCTTCCAGCTGTACCAAACCTTGCCGCCCTTCTCGCGCTCGGCATAGCCACCATCGAGAACATTGACGCCGAGGCTAAAGAATTGATCGCCGCAGGGCGTGATCAGCCAGGACACACCGTCGCGAACGGCCAGCGACCACTGGCTCGACGGCGCCGCCGAAAAGTCGGCACAAGCGCGGGCTCTGCCGCCCGGGAGCCATGCCGCGATCGCGATCGCAGCCGCAAGGAGAGCCGTGCGAGCCGGTTTCCGCCGCGCGCCGGCGATAGGGCGAGCTGAATGCCGGCTCGTCGGTCGAGCAAAACTGGGCAACAGGGGCCGAAATGTTCTCAGAGCAGATCAGTCGGCGTCACGCGCTCGTGCCGCCGACCGTCAAACCGTCCATGCGCAAGGTCGGCTGGCCGACGCCGACCGGCACGCCCTGCCCGTCCTTGCCGCAGGTGCCGATCCCGTCGTCGAGGCGAAGATCGTTGCCGACCATCGTGATTTTGGTCAGCGCATCCGGCCCGTTGCCGATCAAGGTCGCGCCTTTGACCGCCGGCCCGACCTTGCCGTCCTCTATGAGATACGCCTCAGAGGCCGAGAACACGAACTTGCCGGAGGTAATATCGACCTGCCCGCCGCCGAAATTGACGGCGTAGAGTCCGCGTTTTACCGAGCCGATGATTTCTTGCGGGTCCTGTGTCCCGGCCAGCATGTAGGTGTTTGTCATCCGCGGCATCGGGGCGTGAGCAAAGCTCTGGCGTCTGCCGTTTCCGGTCGGAGCCGCACCGAGGAGGCGTGCGTTCATGCGGTCCTGCATGTAGCCCCTGAGGACGCCGTCCTCGATCAGCACAGTACAATTTGTCGGGGTGCCCTCATCGTCGACGGTCAGCGAGCCGCGCCGATCGGGCAGAGTTCCGTCATCGACGACAGTCACGCCCTTGGATGCGACGCGTTGTCCGATCATCCCCGAGAATGCCGAGGTTTTCTTGCGGTTGAAGTCGCCCTCAAGCCCGTGCCCGACCGCCTCGTGCAACATGACCCCCGGCCACCCCGGCCCCAGGACGACGGTCATCTCGCCGGCCGGCGCGGGGACCGAGCCGAGGTTGACGAGCGCCTGACGCAAGGCTTCGTCGACCTGTGCCTTCCATTGCTGCGGGTCGAGATAGAGATCGTAGCCGACGCGGCCTCCCGCGCCGGAGGAGCCCGTCTCCATGCGGTCGCCGTCTCCGACGACGATCGCCACGCTGAGCCGCACCAGTGGGCGGGTATCCGCGACCCGGCGGCCGTCGGGGCGAATGATCTGCACCGCTTGCCAGACGCCGCTGAGCGAGGCCATGATTTGCTTCACCCGTGGATCGCGACCGCGCGCATAACTGTCTATCTCCGCCAGGAGCCGCGTCTTTGCCCCGAGATCGATGAGACCGAGTGGGTTCTGCTCGGTGTACAGGCTCCGGTTTGTCCCGGGAGGGGGCGCGGCGAAGACCCCGGAGTGGCCGCTCGCCACCGCTCGGACAGTATCCGCCGCGCGGCGGATCACCTCCTCCGAGAGCTCGGAAGCGTGCGCATAGCCGGCTGCCTCACCGGCAACTGCTCGCAACCCGAAACCCTGCGTCGTGTCGAAACTCGCGCTTTTGATCCGGCCGTCATCGAGCGCGAGGCTCTCGGATTGGCTGTATTCAAGGTAGAGTTCGCCATCATCCATTCCGGCCAGGCAATGGTCGACGAGCGCCTCGATGCGGGCCGGGTCCATGCCTGTCCGTTCGAAAAACAGCGCGTCGGTGACGGCGAGGTCGGTCATTGGAAACTCCCTTAAGCGTTCGCCTCAATATGGTCGCAGCCGACCGTTAGACAAAGGCGCAACCTTCCGAGACGCCAGACTTCGTATCGGCTGCTTGCGCGTGCGGCGGCTTGACGCAAACGGGCGGAGCCCGGTTTGAGCCGGTTGTTGTCCCGGCGAGCTATGGTATAGCTTCGCTGTGCATTCGGGTTCGAACAGACCCGGTGATAGATTTTGGTCGAACGAAATGGGGACGAGCCCTCCCCTCTCGGAAACGCCGTTCCGGGTGCTCTCAACGATGAGAGGCGGCAGGTTCAAGGTGAGATGACGAGATTGTTCACGAGGAAGGTCGCGGCGAGCGCATTCTTTACGCTCGCACTGGTGTTAATCGGCAGCACGGTCTTTACTGCGCTCGCTTGGGCAGACGGGCCGTGGCGCTGGGAAATCGGCATGCAGCCGCCGGCCACGCCGGTGAAGGACCGGCTGACGGCGTTTCACAACGAGCTCTTGGTCATCATCTTTCTGATCACGCTCTTCGTCTTGGGTCTGCTGCTCTACGTCATTGTCCGCTTTCGGCACGAACGCAACCCGGTGCCGACGCGGACGTCGCACAACACCGTGATCGAGATGCTCTGGACCGTGGTGCCGGTTCTGGTTCTGGTGATTATCGCGATACCGTCCTTCAAGCTGATGTATTACATGGACCGGGTGCCAAATCCGGACATGACGATCAAAGTCACCGGGCATCAGTGGTACTGGACGTATGAGTACCCCGACCAAAATGGGCTGAGCTTCGACAGCAACATCATTCCGGAGGCCGATCTGAAGCCCGGCCAGAAGCGGCTGCTGGAAGTCGACAACCCGCTGATCGTCCCGGTCGACACGGTGATCCGCGTCTACGTGACCGGCACCGACGTGATCCACAGCTGGTTTGTCCCGTCTTTCGGCGTCCAGGAATACGCGGTCGTCGGCCGGCTCAACGAAAGCTGGATGAAGGTCGAGCGCCCGGGTGTTTATTACGGTGAGTGCAATCAGATCTGCGGCATCAACCACGCCTTTATGCCGATCAAGATCGAGGCGGTGTCGAAAGACGATTTCGAGCGTTGGCTGGGCGATGCCAAAAAGAAGTTCGCCCATAAAGGCGAAGACGGGGATGCGGTGCGCGTCGCCGCCGCTTCTGCTGCGACCGACGCCACGCAGCCGGTGCCGGCTGGAAACTGAGATCGAGGGAGCGAGAAATGGCTTACGAGCGCGGTGTCGATGTCGCCGACCTGCACGGCCATGACGTTTACGGCCACGGCCACGCACCGGGGTTCTTCACCCGCTGGTTTTGTTCGACCAATCACAAAGACATCGGGACCCTTTACCTGCTGTTCGCGATCGTTGCCGGAGTGATCGGCGGCCTGCTGTCCGTCCTCATGCGGACGCAGCTGATACATCCGGGCAACGACTTCATCGCGGACCATCAGCTGTATAACGTCATCGTCACGGCCCACGGGCTGATCATGGTCTTTTTCGTGATCATGCCGGCAATGATCGGCGGGTTCGGCAACTGGATGGTGCCGCTGATGATCGGCTCGCCGGATATGGCCTTCCCGCGAATGAACAACGTCAGCTTCTGGCTCTTGGTGCCGGCATTCGGGCTTTTGGTCGGCTCGACTATGGTCGGCCAGGGTGCCGGGATCGGCTGGACGCTTTACCCGCCTCTTTCCGGTCCGGTCGGCCATCCCGGGCCGGCGGTCGATATGGTGATCTTCTCAATTCACCTCGCCGGCGCTTCGTCGATTATGGGCGCGATCAACTTCATCACGACGATCCTCAACATGCGCGCCCCCGGTATGACAATGCACAAGATGCCGCTGTTCGTGTGGGCGATCCTGGTGACGGCGTTCCTGCTGCTGTTGTCGCTGCCGGTCCTCGCCGGGGCAATAACGATGCTGCTGACCGACCGCAATTTCGGGACGACCTTCTTCGATCCGGCCGGCGGCGGCGATCCGCTGTTGTTTTTGAACCTGTTCTGGTTTTTCGGTCATCCCGAGGTGTACATCCTGATTCTGCCCGGGTTCGGGATGATCTCGCAGGTCGTCTCGACCTTCTCGAAAAAGCCGGTATTCGGCTATCTCGGCATGGCCTATGCGATGATTTCGATCGGCGTGATCGGCTTTGTCGTCTGGGCGCATCACATGTTCACGACCGGTATTTCGGTCGATACGCGCGCCTATTTCACCGCCGCGACGATGGTCATAGCGGTGCCGACCGGGGTTAAAATTTTTTCCTGGATCGCGACGATGTGGGGCGGCTCGATCGAATTCAAGACGCCGATGTTGTGGGCGATGGGTTTCATCTTCCTATTTACGATCGGCGGCGTAACCGGCGTCGTGCTGGCCAACGCGGGCGTCGATTTCGCTCTGCACAACACTTACTACGTGGTGGCGCACTTCCATTATGTGCTGTCCCTCGGCGCAGTATTCTCGATCTTTGCCGGTTTCTATTACTGGATCGGGAAGATGTCCGGCCGCCAGTACAACGAGACCTGGGGCCAAATTCATTTCTGGACCACCTTCATCGGCGTAAACCTGACCTTCTTTCCGATGCATTTTCTCGGGCTCGCCGGCATGCCGCGGCGGATTGCCGACTACCCCGATGCCTTCGCCCCCTGGAACTTTATCGCCTCGATCGGCTCGTTCATCTCGTTCGGCTCGACCTTGTTCTTCGTGTTCATCGTGCTGCACACCTTGACGGCCGGTCGGCGGGTCGGCGCCAATTACTGGGGTGAGGGCGCGACCACCCTCGAATGGAAGGTGTCCTCGCCGCCGCCGTTCCACAGCTACGAAGAATTGCCGGTGGTGGTTTAACTGGGGTTGCTTGACCGAGCGGGCGTCCTCGTGAGCGACATATCTGAGACCCCGACGCCCATTCCGCTGCGCTTCGCTACGGCGCCGGCGGGGGTTGGGGATTATGTCGAGATCCTCAAACCCAGGGTGATGTCGCTCGTCGTCTTCACGGGGCTGGTCGGGCTCGTTCTTGCCCCGGGCCATCTGCATCCGTTGCTCGCAATTGTCGCGGTGCTGTGCATTGCGATCGGGGCGGGAGCGGCGGGGGCGATCAATATGTGGTATGATCGCGACTTGGACGCTGTGATGCGCCGGACCGCGGACCGGCCATTGCCCGCGGGACGGATGATGCCCGGCGAAGCGCTCGGCTTCGGCGTTGTGCTCGGCGTCGGGGCTGTGCTGATGATGGGGTTGGCGGTCAACGCGGTGGCAGCCGAGCTCCTCGCGCTGACGATCGCGTTCTATGTCTTCGTCTACACGATCTGGCTCAAGCGCCGAACTCCGCAAAACATTGTGATCGGTGGCGCCGCGGGCGCCTTCCCGCCGATGATCGGGTGGGCCGCAGTCACCGGCGACATCGGCTGGGGAGCGATCGCGCTGTTTGCGGTGATCTTTTTCTGGACGCCACCGCATTTCTGGGCCTTGTCGCTGTACCGCGCCGGCGACTATGCCGCCGCGGGCGTGCCAATGTTGCCGGTCGTCGCCGGGGCACGCGAAACCAAACGACAGATGCTGCTCTATACGGTCGTCCTGTGGCCCGTCGCCCTCGCGCCGTACCTGCTCGGGGTGGCGGGGGCGCTATATGGCGCCGGGGCTTTGTTGTTGAGCGGCATCTTTACCGGCTCGGCCATCCTTGTATACCGAGATCCGACCGATCGCAGCGCGCGCCGAATGTTTGCCTTCTCGCTGCTCTATTTGTTTCTGATCTTCAGCCTCTTGCTGGTCGACCGCACGAGCGGGGCTTGGCTTTGATTGCCGCGGATCGCGACCGGGAAAAGATCATTCGTGCGCGCAACCGCGCATTGGTGGGGGTGCTCGTCACGCTCGTCGCGCTGTTCTACGCCCTCACCATCGTCCGGATGGGAGGATAGGGGCATGGCTGCGGCGAGACGATCGCACCGCAGACGCAACGGGGCAACTGTCGTGCTGCTGGTATCCGTCGTCGCCGGCATGATCGGGCTGTCCTTCGCGTCGGTGCCGCTCTACCGGCTGTTCTGCGCCGCGACCGGCTTTGGCGGCACCACGCAGCGTGCGGAGACGGCGCCGACTCGGATCGCCGCCGGGCTGATCACCGTGCGGTTCGATGCCCAGGTCGCCCCCGGTCTCGATTGGGAATTTCGCCCGTTGAAGAGCGCGATAGCGGTTCACCCCGGCGCTCAGAACCAGGTTTTTTTCCGCGCTATCAACCGCACCCCGGCGCCAGTGACCGCTCAAGCGGTCTATAACGTCACGCCGACCAAGGCCGGGATCTATTTCGACAAGCTGCAGTGCTTCTGTTTCAACAGCCAGACCCTCGCGCCGGGTCAAAGCGTGGATATGGGGGTCGTCTTTTTTGTCGATCCCGATATCCTGACTGATCCCGGTACCAGCGAGGTCCGCTCGATCACATTGTCCTATACGATGTTTCGGGCGCCCGAAGCTGCGTCTCCGACCGCGTCCGCGGCACCTCGATCGCAGCCAGCTTCCGTAAATTAACCGATCCGAGCCCCAGTCCATGAGCGAAGCGCACGCCCCGCCAAAGCATCCCTATCATCTCGTCGCCCCGAGCGTCTGGCCGCTGTTCGGCGCGATTGCCGCCGGTCTGATCACCACCGGCGGTGTCCTCTACATGCACGGCTACGGCTGGACCCTCTTGATCATCGGCGCCCTCGCGGTGCTGACGACAATGGCGGTGTGGTGGCGCGACGTCATTCGCGAGGCGACATTCCAGGGGTATCATACCCCCGTCGTGCAGCTCGGACTGCGTTACGGCATGGCGCTGTTCATCGCCTCCGAGGTGATGTTTTTCGCCGCGTTTTTCTGGGCCTTTTTCTCATCGAGTCTATTCCCGGTCGGCGGCGCTTGGCCGCCGAAGACTATCCACCCCTTTGATCCCTTCGAGTTCCCGTTTCTGAATACGTTGATCTTGCTGCTGTCGGGGACGACGGTGACCTGGGCGCACCACTCTTTGATCGAGGGGAACCGCAACGGGTTGTTGCGGGGCTTGGCGCTCACCGTTTTTCTCGGCATTTGCTTTACCTCGGTCCAGGCCTGGGAATATAGCCACGCCCCCTTCCACTTCACCGACGGCATCTATCCATCGACTTTTTTCATGGCGACCGGGTTTCACGGTTTCCACGTCATCATCGGCACGACGTTTCTGATCGTTTGTCTCTTTCGGGCGTGGGCCGGACACTTCAAACCCGACCATCACTTCGGGTTCGAGGCTGCTGCGTGGTATTGGCATTTCGTTGACGTGGTGTGGCTGTTCTTGTTTGTTTGCGTCTATTGGTGGGGCGAGGGCAGCGGCGGTGCCGGCGTCGCGGGATGAATGATTTTCCAGTAATCTCCCCGATCCGCGCCGCGCTCGGCTGCCGGTGCCCACGATGCGGGCAAGGAAGAGTGTTTGCCGGCCTCCTGAACGTGCGTGGCAAGTGCGAGGTCTGCGGTCTCGATCTCTCCGGGCAAGACGCGGGCGATGGCCCGGCCGTTTTCGTCATCCTTTTCCTGGGCTTGATGGTCGTAGGGCTCGCGGCTTTGGTCGAGGTGAAGTTTTCACCGCCGATCTGGATACATCTCGTGCTGTGGACACCGTTTGTCATCGTTGGCGCGATCCTCATGTTGCGGCCCCTGAAAGCCGGCCTGATTGCACTGCAATACCGTCACCATCTTCTGGTCGCGCCGCCTCGCTCTTGAAGCTCTGCTTGCGCTCGCACCGTCTTAGATGACGAATTTTCGGCCGCTGCTTTGGCCAACCGTGTTCTCTCTCCCGATGCTGCTGATCTGCCTCGCGCTCGGTGCGTGGCAAGTGGAGCGGCTTTTCTGGAAGCAGAATCTAATCGCACAAAGACAGGCCGCGGTCGCAGCCGCCCCGGTACCCGTACCGAAAAGCCTGGCCGAGGCGCGCGACATGGAGTTCCGCCATGTCACCGACGAAGGGGTGTTCCTCAACGAGAAGGAAATCTTTCTTGGCGCGACCTCGGAGGGCGGTGGACAGGGCTATCAAATCCTGACGCCGTTGTTGGAACCGGGGGGTCGCGTCGTCTTCGTCAATCGCGGGTACATCCCGGCCGAGTTGAAGGATCCCGCAAGGCGCGCGCTCGGCCAGATCGCCGGCACAGTTCGGGTGCAAGGTTTGCTGCGGCTGCCGCCGGCCGGCAGGCCGAACTGGTTCCTGCCCGACAACCGCCCTGATCTGAACTACTGGTTCTGGGTCGACCTTCCCGCAATGAGCGCGGCGGACAAGCTAGACCAGGTTGCACCGTTCTACATAGACGCGGACGCGACCCCCAACCCCGGTGGCTGGCCGAAGGGCGGCGTCACCCGCCTCGTGCTGCCGAACAACCATCTGCAATATGCGATAACATGGTTTTCACTGGCGGTTGCGTTGATCGTCATCTATGTCCTCTACCATCGCCGTAACGCGGGGGTGGGATGACCGCCTATCGTGAGCTGGAACAGAGGTTCCGACGACTGGGCGCGATCGAGCAAGCGATCTCTGTTCTGCATTGGGATACTGCCGCGATCATGCCGGGCGGCGGAGGGGCGGCGCGCGCCGAGCAGCTCGCGACCTTGCGCCTAATCGCACATCAGCATTTGGCCGCGCCCGAGATCGAGGGGCTCCTGGCCGAAGCCCAGGCCGCGGCTGATGGGCTCGGAGAGTGGCAACGCGCCAATTTGCGCGAGATGCGCCGACGCTGGCTGCACGCCACAGCGGTGCCGGGCGTGCTTGTCGAGGCCGAGTTGCGCGCCTGCTCGGAGTGCGAAGCCGTGTGGCGCAGAGCCCGTTTGGAGAACGACTTTGCCGCCGTGCTTCCCGGGCTCGAGCAAATCCTCCATATCGAACGCGAAATCGCCGCCGCCAAAGCCGAGCGGCTCGGAACGAACCCCTACGAGGCGCTTCTCGACCAATACGAACCGGGCGCTTCGGTCGCCGAAATCGATCGGCTGTTCGATGAAATCGCGGGGTTCTTACCGGATTTGATCGAGGGCGCCCTGAACCACCAGCCGGCTTTGCCCTCGGCACCCCGCTCCGGCCGCTTCCCGATCGAAACGCAGCGCCGCCTCGCCATGCGGCTGATGGAACGTATCGGCTTCGACTTCGCGCATGGCAGGCTGGACATCAGCGCCCATCCGTTTTGCGGCGGCACCCCTGATGATGTACGGATCACGACGCGCTACAACGAAGACGATTATGCGCGCGCCTTGATGGGGGTGCTGCACGAGACTGGGCACGCCCTTTATCAACGAGGTCTGCCGGTCGAGTGGCGTCTACAGCCGGTCGGCCGTGCCCGCGGCATGGCAATGCACGAGAGCCAATCGCTGCTGCTCGAAATGCAGGTGTGCCGAAGCCGCGCTTTCTTGACCTACGCGACGCCGGTCATTCGCGAGGCGCTTGGCGGTGACGGGCCGGACTGGGACGTCGACGCGCTCTACCAGCGTCACATCAGGGTTCGGCGCGGTTTCATCCGGGTCGATGCCGATGAGGTGACCTATCCGGCACATGTGATCCTGCGTTACCGGCTCGAACGCGCGATGCTCGCCGGCGATCTCGATCCGGCGGACCTTCCCGACGCCTGGACGGCAGCGATGTACGAAATGCTCGGGGTCGCGCCGGACGATGACCGCGAGGGCTGTCTCCAGGACATTCATTGGTACGACGGCAATTGGGGGTATTTCCCGACCTATACGCTTGGCGCGCTGATCGCCGCTCAGCTGTTCGAGGCGGCGCGACGGGATATCCCGGGCTTGATGGAGGCGATTGCGGAAGGCGATTTTGCTCCTCTGCTCGGGTGGGCGCGCGAGCGGGTGCACTCCAAAGGATCGCTGTTGTCGACGGCCGAGCTGATCGAAAGCGCCACGGGGCGGCCGCTCGGGACCGCCAGTTTCGAGCGCCATCTGCGCGATCGTTATCTGAGCTAGCGAAACAACTCGGCGACGGCGGTGTTAGCGGGGGCAATGCAGTAGGGTATGGGGGACAAAGTGCTTGAAGTTGCCGTGCAGGAACAAGCTTGCCGCGCCGATCGCCATGCTGCCATCGAGCGGTTCGAAGCGGTAAGGCACGAAACCGAATCGCTGACCGCCAACTTGACGGCAGAGGATCAGTCGATCCAGTCGATGCCGGATGTCAGTCCGACCAAATGGCATGTCGGGCACACCACGTGGTTCTTCGAGACATTCCTGCTGGCCCGGTTCGACCCCGATTACCGCGTGCTCGACCCCGTCTTCGGCTATCTCTTCAATTCCTATTACGAGGCGGTCGGCCCGCGGCACCCGCGGCCCGAGCGCGGCCTGTTGTCGCGCCCGACCGTCGATATCGTGATGGCCTACCGCGATCACGTTGGCTCGGCGATGGCTCGGCTGATCGAGCGGGTCGCCGAACCCGAGTGGAACGAGGTCGCGGCCCTGCTCGAGCTCGGCATTCACCACGAGCAACAACATCAGGAGCTGATCCTGATGGACATCAAGCACGTTTTCTCGCTCAACCCTCTGCTGCCCTCCTACCAGGCGCCGCATTTGCAGGTGCAGGCCGCGGTGCACCCCCTCTCCTGGATAAACTTTGCCGGCGGTCTGAAGGAGGTCGGGCACCGGGGATCTGGGTTCGCATTTGACAACGAGAGCCCCCGTCACAAGGTGTGGCTCGAGCCGTTTCGCCTCGCCACGCGGCCGGTGACCTGCGGCGAATATCTCGGCTTTATCGAGGACGCAGGTTACCAAAGGCCGGAATTCTGGTTGTCAGACGGGTGGGCGGCGGTGCGCGCCCAGGGCTGGGAAGCCCCGCTCTATTGGCTTCGCGAATGCGAAGAGTGGTCGGTCTTTACGTTGTCCGGCTGCCGCCGGCTGAATCCGGCCGAGCCAGTATGCCACCTCAGCTTTTACGAAGCCGATGCCTTCGCCAGGTGGGCGGGGAAACGATTGCCGACCGAAGCGGAATGGGAGACAGCTGCCGAGGACCTGCCGATATCGGGCAACTTCGGCGATCGGGGCCATTTTCACCCTTGCGCCGACGCCTCGTCGCACGCCGTCCCCGAGCTGCGGCAGATGTATGGCGACGTGTGGGAATGGACGGCGAGTCCCTATATCGCTTACCCCCGCTTTCGCCCGGCAGGCGGCGTGATCGGCGAATACAACGGGAAGTTCATGTGCAATCAGATCGTGCTGCGAGGCGGGTCGGCGATCACCCCGAGCGGGCATATCAGGGCCACTTATCGCAATTTTTTCCCGCCATCGGCGCGTTGGGCCTTCGCCGGGCTGCGGCTGGCGGAGGACATTGGATGAGAAATGGCGCGCGCTTTGCCTTCCACGACCTGGCACCCGGCGAAGAAAGCTTTCGGGATGCGGTGCTGGCGGGCCTCGCGCGCTCCCAGAAGCGGATTCCGTGCAAATTCTTTTATGACGCGCGCGGCTCGGCGCTGTTCGAGGAAATCTGCGGTCTGCCCGAATATTACCCAACCCGTACCGAGGTCGCGATCCTGGAAGAGAATTCCAGCGATATCGCGGCTCAGATGGGGCCGCATTGCCGCGTTATCGAGTTTGGCAGCGGCGCCAGCCAAAAGGTCCGCATCCTGCTCCAGGCGCTCGAGCGGCCCGCGGCTTATGTTCCGGTCGATATCTCGCGCGAACACTTGCGCGACGCCGCGATCAGTTTGGCCGAGGATTTTCCGTCGGTGCCGGTCATTGCCGTTTGCGCCGACTACACGCGCCCTTTTCCTCTGCCCTCATTCCCCGGCGCTGGAGGAAAGCGGGTCGGATTTTTTCCTGGCTCGACGATAGGCAATTTCGAGCCTGATGCGGCCGTCGCTTTTCTCGCCAACTACGCGCATATCCTCGGGCCGGGAGCCGAAATGCTGATCGGCGTCGATCTGAAGAAAGAGACGGAGATCCTTGAGGCTGCCTATAACGACCAGGCCGGCGTGACCGCCGCGTTCAACCTCAACCTCCTCGAACGGGTCAATCGCGAGCTCGACGGCGACCTCGACATCGATCGGTTCGAGCACCTGGCATTCTACAGCAGTGCCGAAGGACGGGTCGAAATCTATATCCGCAGCCTCGTCGACCAAGCCGCCCGAATCGCGGGAAAGCGCTTTCGTTTCTCCAAGGACGAACTTATTCACACCGAATACTCTTACAAATATTCGGTGGCCGGATTTCGCGCCTTGGCCGCGCGCGCCCGCTTTCGTCCGGTCGACACCTGGACAGATCCCGCAGAACTGTTCAGCGTTCACTATTTCCGGTTGCGGTGAGGAGGCCCGGCCCCAACCTCTATCGTGATAACAAATTCCGTGTCCCGAGGTGCCGCGCGACCGCCGCCAAGTCGCTCGGCTCCGACATCACTCGGCGATTCTCGTCCAACAATATTGCGATGGCAGTTCTGATCTGTTCCTCGGTGTGCGAGGCGGTCAGGAAAAAGCGGAGTCGGGCGGCTCGCTCCGGCACCGCCGGGTAGAGGATCGGCTGGACATTTACCCCTCGCTCGAACAGCGCCTGCGCAAGGCGCCCGGCGCGGATCGAGCTGCCGGTAACGATCGGCACAATCGAAGCCCCGATAGAGCCGCCGACATCCAGACCGCCTTCCCGCGCGAGCCGGAGGAACAGCGTGGCCCGGTCATTGAGCCGGCGCACGCGCTCCGGCTCGCGTTCGAGAAGTTCGAGCGCGGCGAGCGCCGCGGCAGCCGCCGGCGGCGGCATCCCGACCGAAAAGACGAAGCCAGGCGCCGCCACTTTCAAAAAATCCACCAGGTCCTTGCTGCCGGCAATATAGCCGCCGCAAGAGACAAGGCTCTTGCTGAGAGTGCCCATCCATATGTCGACCTCCCCGGGATCGACGCCAAACCGGTCGGCGGTGCCGAAACCCCGCGGCCCGAGCACACCCAGCGCGTGCGCTTCATCGACCATCAGCCAAGCTCGATTGCGGCGGGCGGCAGCGATGAAGGCCGGCAGATCGGGGACATCGCCGTCCATGCTGTAATGCCCCTCGATGACGAGAAGCGCATGCCCGTTGCGCGGGCGCGTTTCGCGAAGCAGCCGATCGGCGGCTTCGTGATCGAGATGCGGAAACGGCACACGCCGCGCCCCGGAAAGCATCGCGCCCTGAACAATGCTGTTGTGAATGAGCGCATCATGCACGATCACGTCGTCGCGGCCGAGCAGATGTCCGATCACTGTGACGTTCGTCGAATGGCCACCAACCAGGACGACGCAGTCCTCGGTTCCGTGGACGCGAGCGAGTGCGCGCTCCAGATCGCGATGAACCGGGCGCTCGCCGGAGACCGGACGGCTCGCCGAGACGGAAGTCCCGTATCGGTCGATCGCGGCCCTCGCGGCGCTCACGATCTCCGGATGCCCGTTCAGACCGATGTAATTGTAGGATGCGAAATTGACGAAAGAGCGGCCGTCGATCGCCGTCTCGGCCCCGGCAATTCCTTCGTGCACGCGAAAGAACGGATCGGATATGCCGAGAAACTCCGCGGCTTCGCGGATCATCCGAATTTCTCGAAACCCCTCCAGCTTTGATACGTCCAGGCGGGCGGCGCGGTCATCATTCTGCGGGTCGGAGCTGCGCACGACACGCTGCGATCGCGCTGGAGCAGTCGAAGAAAGCTTCTCGATCAGGAGCGACTTCGCCTGAGCAGACAGGCCGAACAGGTTCCGGCGCGGTTCCATCGGCTATTCCGCGGCCACCGATTTCGGCTCTACCCTTGCGGAGGTTGTATGTGCATCGTGCGCAGAAGAGGGCAACTCATCCATCCCCTCGTGACGTGCGACCAGGGTGATCAGTTCACCGTTCTTCGGTCCGGTCGAGATTGCCGTGGCCAGCCGCCCCGCAATCGATGCCACGCTCGTTCCTTCGGCGAGTGAAACCAGCGGCAGATTGACCCGTAGCCGGCTTTCGAGAGCGAGGCGAAGCTCGACCGCCATCAACGAGTCCATCCCCATTTCCGAAAGCGGACGACGCGGGTCGATCCCGCTCGCCGGCAGCCGTAAAATCGTCGCCGCTTCCTCGGCAATTACGGTTTTGAGCAGGGCAAGGGCGGCATCCGAGTTGAGACCGGCTAGCCGCTCGCCGAATGACTCGTCTGAGGTGGAGCTCAAGCTGCTGACGCGGGCTTCCGAAAACATCCGGCTGGCGAGTATCGGCAGAAAACGCCGGGCTTCGTTCCAATTGGTTTCGGTGAAGGCGACCACGGGCAATCCGCTCGCCATCATCGCGGGCAATCCCGCCAGCGCTTCGGCCGCTGAGGTTGGTTTCGCGCCGAGCCGCCGCACGAGCGCATCGCGGGTCTCCGGCCTCTCGGCCAGATAGCCGGCATCCGCGATTGGACCCCAGGCGACCGCGAGCGCGCACCGCCCCTCCGCCCTGCGCCGTCTTGCCAAGGCTTCGAGAGTCGCGTTCGCTGCCACATAGGCGCCTTGGGCGGGCGCGCCGACCAAAGTCGTCGCCGAGGAGAACAGCAAGAACAATTCGACGGGATCGTCCCGGGTTAGGGCGTCGAGCGCCAACGCCCCGCCGAGTTTTGGCCGAAGCACCGCCTGCACACGCGCAATCTCGACCTCCGAGGCGAGACCATCGTCGATAGCCGACGCGGCGTGCACGATGCCGCGGAGCGGCGCTTGGGTCGCCCGGATCGCCGAGAGGACCCCGGCCAAGGAAGCGCGGTCGGCGACGTCCCCGCAATACACGCGCGCTTCGGCGCCGGCGGCTTCGAGCTGTCTGATTCTCGCGTCGCATCCCGGAGTGTCCGACCCGCGGCGACCGATCAGTGCGATCGAGCCGGCGCCGCGCGCAGCCAGCCACCGCGCCGCCTCGAAACCGAACCCCTCGACACCGCCGGTGACGAGATAGGTTCCATCGCGCCGCAGCATTATCGCCGGCGGCTCGCGAAGCCGTACGCCGGCGTTGCCGCGCGGTTCGAGGACAAGCTTACCGATATGACCCGACGACTGCATGAGCCGAATCGCATCATCGAGCTCGCCAAACGCGAAGGTCCGGTGAGCTAGTGGCCGGATAGCCCCTTCGGTAAGGGCCGCCGATACCTCGCGCAACAGGTCGCGGGCCAAATCCGGCCGGCGTGTGGGCAGCTGGTCGATATCGATCGCGAAATAGGAGATATTCTGGCGAAGCGGTCGCAGGTGAATTCGCCGATTGAGATAAAGATCGCGTTTCCCGAGTTCGAGGAAGCGGCCAAATGGTCTGAGGACCTCAAGGCTGCGCTCCATCGCCTCGCCACTTAGCGAGTTGAGCACGACATCGACGCCTTGCCCCCCGGTGATCTCGCGCACCTCGTTGCAAAACCCGAGATCGCGCGAGTCGAGGACATAATCGGCGCCGGCCAGGCGCAGGAACGATCGCTTCACCTCCGATCCGGCCGTGGCGATCACAACCGCGCCGCAATGCTTGGCGTACTAAATCGCGGCAAGCCCCACGCCACCGGCGGCGGCATGAACGAGGACATGTTCCCCGGGTGCAAGCTTTGCCAGATGCCCCAGCGCGTATTTCACCGTGACGAAGGTAACGGGAACTGTTGCGGCTGCCGCGAAACTCATTCGCGGCGGGATCGACGCCAGCGCATCCGCCATCGTCACGACGCGCGTGCCGAGCGAGGCCGGAGCAAACCCCATGACCCGATCGCCGACCGTCCACCCTTCCACATCCGAGCCGACGGAGCGGATGATGCCGGCGCATTCCAGCCCGAAGGTCGCTCCAGCAAACCCGTCGATCAGCGCTTCTTCTGGCAATAGGCCCATTGCCCACATCATGTCGCGGAAATTGAGCCCCGCAGCATGCACCTCGACCTCGACTTGGCCGGGTCCGACGGGTCCCGGTGACGCGACCTCCCACCCGAGCGAATCGAGACCTCCGGGATGGCGGCTGCCCAGTGTCAGGACGTCGGCGGGATCTGCCAATCGCGGCGGAAGACCACGGCGCACCCGCAGGACGTGCCGTCCTTCGGATGTCCAGACAATCTCCTCATCGGTGCTGGGGGCCGACAACTCGGTGGCGATTTGCCGGGCGCGTTCATTCGCCGCCTGGGCTGCCGGCAGATCAACCAGGCGCAGCGAGAGCCGTGGCATCTCGTTAGCGAGCACGCGTGCGAAACTCCATATCGCGCCGCCAACGAGACCCGCCGCCTCGCCCATCTCTGATGACTGCTGGGCATCACAGGTAATGACCCAAAGCTCCGAGCGGCGCTCTGCGGCCTGGGTCGCCACTCGCGCCAATGCAGCGATTTGCTGCGAGCCGTGTTCGGTCGGGTCACCGAGGCACAATCCGTCGGCTATGAAGAGAATAGTCGCCGGCAACGCATCGCTGCCGCTTTGATCCTGCACTTCGCCGCCAGGCGGGTCCGGCTGACCAGTGAGCTCAACACGGTGGCCAGCCTTGCCGAGGCAATCACACACCGCGCCGGCGAATGCCGCATCTGCGGCAACGACCAAGATGGAACGCGGTTCGCCCGGATCCGCGCAGGAACCCTTCTCGCTGGCCGGGGCGGTTCCCCAGAATACCGCACATGGCCAAGGCGTCCAGGCGCTCGCTGCCGCGTCGGGGGACCGGAACCCCGCCGCAGCGAGTTCGGCGCACCACTCTTCGGCCGAACGGAGAGGCGATCCATGGCTCGCTCGCGAGCCAGCGCGCCACCATCCGGGTCCCTGGCCAAAGACCATGTCCCAGAGCGGGTTCGGCTCGGGCTCGACCGCGACAAAAACGCCGCTGGGAGCGATAAGCCTGCGCAGATCCGCGAAAACGTTGGCGTCGAGCTGCAGGCGCGCACAAGCGTTTACTGCCAGGATTATATCGAAGCCGGTCTGGTCCAGCGCCTCCGTTCCATCCTGCGGTGACCACCGGCGGGCCGAAACCCCATTGAACAACTCCGCCAGGAACGACAGTCGAGCGCTTTGTTCGGCATCGCCGCTGGTCGCGACATAGCTGAGAGCGGCGCCGGATTGTGCCAGACGGTCGAGCACGCGGCGGGTCGCCCCACCTCCGATCGCGCCGAGCTCGAGAATGCGCAGCGGCCGGCCGCGGGGCCAATTTGTCCCGATCTCCTGCAGCGTATCGCATAGCAGCCCGATATTGGCAGCGCTCGCCGGCGAAGAGTGGAGCAGATGCTCCGTCATCGAAGCGAGTAAGGCGTCCGGCGCCCGCGGCCCGCTGGCGAGAAGGTTCGGGAGGCTGTTGACGGCGGCGGCTGCGAGGGCGAGCTCTCCAACCAGATCTGGCGCATCCGCGAGCAGCAACCGCCAGACTTCCTCGACATCGGGCAAAACGGTCGCCGCCTCGATCCGCCATTCCGATCCGGTCTCGAAGGCAGCATCGAACCGTTCGAGCAGGCGCAGCGCCCATTCGGCAATTTCGGCGGAAGCCGGCGCGAGCAGCCCGGTCTCGATAAGCTCTTCGATCCTGAAGGGGCGACCGATATCGACGATGCGCGTCATCGATCGAAGCGCTATCGAGCCGATCAGCGCTTCCAGCAGCAGAGCCTGTTCAAGCCGCGCGGGATCGGGCTCGCGAGCGTCGGCAAGACGTAAAATTAACGTGGCCAAGCGTTCCACTACCGAAGCACTGGCAAACTCCGCCAATGGCGCCGGGACGAGATCGACGCGCATCGCGCGCTCCTCGATCGCTCCCCCGCGTGCCAGCTCGACCCGACGGAACCAGCACTCCGCAAGTTCAGCGACGAGATCACCGTCACCGTCGCAAAGCGCAATATCGGCGGATACCGACCGGATGCCGAGCCGCGTGAGCCGCAATTCAGCGCGCCGCGGAAGCCGTCCGAACGGTGCCAAAAACCGCACGCGACCGAAACGCCAAGGAAGAAAGCTCTTACCCCGAACCTCTTCCCGGCCGTCGGCCAACAGCCCGATCAGCGCCTGCAGGGCGCCGTCGAGCAAGGCCGGGTGAACGAGATAAGGCTCGAAATCCCCCGCCACGGGCGAGGGATCGAGATGTGCGACCGCAGCTTCCGGTCCAGTGATCTCGATCAGGCTCACGGTTCTAAACCGAGCGCCGTAATCGAGCCCCGCGAGCCGCGCCAGTTCATAGAGGGTCTGCGCGTCGATCCGACGGCTCGCCGGTCCGCCAGCCGAAAAGCGCAGCGTCCGGCGGGCATCGGTTTCCGCGCCGAGACGTCCGACAGCATGAACCGTAAAGGGTTCGTTCGACAGGCGCGCGCGGCTCGCCAGCTCCCAATCGCTATCCTCGGAGCCGATCACCGCGCGAAGCTCGCGCATTCGACCTTTCTCGAATGGCAGGGGGCGTCGCACTTCGAGATCGCGCAGTTCGAGTACGGGCGCCTCCGGCCACTGCAATCTGGCAGCGGCGCAAGCCATCTCCAGAATCCCAGCCGCCGGAAGGATCGGCACGCCCTCGATCGCGTGGTCGCCGATCCACGGCAGCACCTGCTCGTCGAGGTGGTTGATCCAACAGGGTACCGGACTGCGCTGACGAAAGCCGAGAAGCGGGTGCTCGAAGGGCATATTTGCTGGATCGGTGCCCTCGGCCGTGAGGCCGAACCAGAAGCTCTGACGATCCCAAGGATAAAGCGGCAGCCCGCGCGGGTCGGCCGTGCCGTCGAAGCGAGGGGATCGCGTAAAGTCGTATCCGGCGACGTGGCAATTGGCGCCAATTGCTGGAAATGGGTCGCCATCGAACGGCTTGCGAGAAAGCGTTGCGAGCACGCGCCCATCCACTTTCGCCGCACGCAGGGCATCTGTCAGATAGGACTGCAGAATTGCCGTCGGGCCGATCTCGAGGAAAATGCGGTAGCCCTCGGCGGTCAGGAACGCGGCGGCTTCGGCGAAGCGCACCGGGCTGCGGATATTCCGCCACCAATAGCCGGCATCGAGCGAGTTGTCCTCGACCACCTGACCGGTCACGGTCGATACCAGCATCGACGTCGGATATCTGGATGAAAGGCCGCTTAGGCTCTCGAGCAGATCCTTGCGGATCGGATCCATCTGACGCGAGTGAAACGCAAAATCGAGATCGAGCGAGCGAAACCAGAGGCCGCGGCGTTTCGCCTCGCCTTCCAAACGCTCGATTTCGGCGCTGGGTCCCGAGACGGTCACCGAATGCGTAGCGTTTAGCGCGGCGATCTCCGCCGGACTATCGAGCCCGTCGAGAAAGTCGCGCGCCGCCTCCGGAGCGAGCGCCAGCGCCGCCATTCGGCCCTTTCCCTGGGTGCGCTGCTGGTATCGGCTGCGCGCTGTAACAACCCGCCCGGCTTCTTCGAGGGATAGGGCACCCGCCGCCCAGGCGGCTGCAATCTCGCCGACACTGTGGCCGAGGTTTCCGGAGGCGCTGACACCGATCTCACGCAATGCTTCGACGATGCCGACCTGTACTGCGAAGAGGAGTGGCTGTGCGATGTCGGCGCGTGCCATCGCTCCGGCATCGGCGCCGCCTTCGAGAAATGCGATGACCGACCAGCCGAGCTCCGGCCAAAGGATCCGGTCAACAACTTCGATCGCGCCGCGGAAGGCCGCGTTGCTGCGCAACGCATCGCGACCCATGCCAACGAATTGCGCCCCGTTTCCCGAGAAGACGAAGGCGAGCTTGCCTTCCCGAACTCCGGTACCGGCTATAAGGAGGGGCGATGGCTCGTCGTTTAGAAACCCGCCGAGCGCCTGCGCCGTCGCGGCCGGATCCTGCGCCAGCGCAACAAGTCGGTGCGGATGCTGGTCACGCCCGCGGGCAGCCGCCCGCAGCAGCATTGGCGCGCGCTCCAGCGAAACTTCGGCGAGCACGGCGCGCCAGCTCTGAACGAGGGATCGCAGCGATGTTTCGGTCTGTGCCGAGACGACCAGAGGTGGAAGCGGCCCTGCTGCGGGCGCCTCGTCGCGCCGGGTCGCGCGGGCCAGCACGACATGGGCATTGGTCCCGCCAAACCCGAAAGAGTTGACGCCGGCGTAAGGTCGCTCGGGCGCCTGCGCCGGCTCGATGTTGCGAACCAGCCGGAGGTTCAGCGCTTCGAACGGGATTTTCGGGTTGGGCCTCTCGCAATGGATGGTGGGCGGGATGACTTCTCGATCGAGCGCGAGCGCCGCCTTCAGCAGCCCGGCCATGCCTGACGCCGGCTCCAGGTGGCCGATATTGGTCTTTACCGATCCGATGGGGAGCGGAATAGACCGACTCTGTCCTAGAGCATGCCCGACGGCGGCGGCCTCGATCGGGTCGCCCGCCGCTGTGCCCGTACCGTGCATCTCGACGAATGCGAGGTCGTCCGGAGCAATGCCCACGGTGTCGTACACCGCCCGCAATAGAGACGCTTGCGCTGATTCGCTCGGGGAGCGACAGACCGATCGTGCGGCCGTCGGAATTGACCGCGGAAGCCCGTATGACCGCGTGGATCCGATTCTTGGCGGCGATCGCATCAGCGAGCGGTTTCAGGATTATGACGGCCCCGCCCTCGCCTCGAACGTAGCCGTCTGCTCGCTCGTCAAAGGCAAAGCAGCGGCCGCGCCGGGAAAGCATCGAGGCGCGCGAGAACCCGATGAAAGGATAGGGCGCGAGCAGAAGGTTGATCCCGCCGACGATAGCGGCGGCGATCCTTTTGTTGCGAATCGCCTCGCAAGCATGGTGGAGAGCGACGAGCGAGGATGAGCACGCCGTGTCGACGGCGAGGCTCGGCCCGCGCAGATCGAAAATGTAGGATATTCGGTTTGCCAGGATGCTGAGAGTGCTCCCGGTCATGAAATAGGAATTGGCACCCGCCGGGTCTCCTAACCTCAGGTCGGAGTAATCGGTAGTAGAGGCGCCAATATAGACGCCCGTAGCACTGCCCGACATCTTGCTGGGCGGGATGCCGGCGTCTTCGAACGCGTGCCACGCGAGTTCCAGCAGGAGTCGCTGCTGAGGATCGATCTGCGCTGCTTCCCGCGGTGAGATGCCGAAGAAGGAAGGCTCGAACAGGTCTACGCCGGAGATTAGCCCGGCAGACCAGGTATAGCTCTTGCCCGGCTCACTGCGGTCGGGGTGGTAATAGAAGCGAGTCGACCACCGCCGGTCATCGACTTCGGAGACGGCATCGCGGCCCGTTGCGAGCAGCTGCCAGAACTCGTCGAGGTTTTCGGCCCCGGGGAATTGGCAGGACGCTCCGACGATCGCTATGGATTCGTCAGTCATAGCGTAAGAACAAAATGCGCAACCCTAGGAAAAACTTCGGTGACCTTTGCAGCCTAACCTTCTTTACCTGCGCGGAAGAGTCAAACGTTAGATATGCCATTGATCCCCAATGTCGCAGGCCCGCCTACTAACTGCCCGTCAAACCAGCTGGAAAGACTGCGGCAGGCGCGCGACTGTCTCCCCTGTCCCCCTGACCATTGGAGCCTTCCCCCACGACCCGGCGGGCGGCTGTTGATCGCACCGCTGGATTTTAGTCGTATAAGACGCCGTTCATGTCAACCTTGGCGAGGAAAACCGCCCGCAAACGGCTCTGGGCTTCCCAGCCGGCTTGTCGGCAAGAGCTTGCCTCTTCCGAACCGCATGGACGGCGGCTGGCCACGCGCGTAATTTGGCAGACCGGTTGATCTCTGGGGATGCCGCGCGCGCGATGCCGAGCGGCGGACGAACAAGGGCCGGCGGGCCACGCTGCGACTTCACGGGCACGAACCATGAAAGTCTCCTATTTCGAAACGGGCCGTTATGTACCGCCGCCGGACCTGCCACGCGAATGGCCGGTGCCGGCCGGGTCCTACAATCCCGAAACCGGGGCCGAAGCCTATCGCGGCATGGTCGAGCGAGTGCGCTTTGTCGAGGAGCTCGGCTTCGACTGGGTCAGCGTCTCCGAGCATCATTATTCGCCGCGCATCCTGACGCCGTCGCCGGTCGTTTCGGCCGCTTATCTTGCGGCGCGGGTCGACAAGATAAAGATCGCGATGCTCGGCCCGATCGTGCCGGTCAGCAACCCGATCCGCGTCGCCGAAGAAGTCGCGATGCTCGACACCATGGCGCCAGGGCGCATTGTCGTCGGGCTGTTGCGCGGCACGACCAACGAATATCTGAGCTACGACCTCAACCCGAAGGAATTGCGCGAGCGCACCGACGAGGGAATGGAGCTGATCCTCAAGGCGTGGACCGAGCCGCAACCCTTCGGCTGGCAAGGGCGCTATTTCCAATACCGCACCGTATCTGTCTGGCCGCGCCCGCAATCTCAGCCGCACCCGCCGACGTATGCGCTCGGCACCAGCGCGGAAGCCGGCGAATTCGCCGCACGGCACCGGCTCGGGATCGGACTCTCCTACGGAACCTTCGAGCTGATGGCGAAATCGGCGAACTACTACCGCGAGCAATGCGCGCGGTACGGCTGGGAGCCCGGTCCCGACGACGTCATCTATCGCGCCAATATGATCCTCGGCGAAACCGACGACGCGGCTGAGGAGGCGCTGCGCCGGCGCGACAAGCAGGCGCCGTTCCCGATACGCGGCGGATTGCGAGATGCGCTGCTGCAGTCGGACACCACACGCAACATCGCCGGTGAAAGGCGGCCCGCAAATGTCGGAGGCGTTTTGCCGATCAGCTTCTGCGGCGGCCCCGACCGGGTTGTCGAGCAGCTCCGGCGATGCCGCGAGGAGATTGGCGTCGGGGTGGTCGACATCTCGCTGCAAGATCCCGGCACCGGCAATCTCCATGGCATGATGCGCGGCCTCGAACTGTTCGGGAAGAAGGTCCTCCCGCGCATCCGCGAGATATGAACAAGAAGGGTCCCACTGTGACGCAGATCCAGGCGGCGTTCCGCGAAGGTTTTGTCGAGGCGGACGGGTTTCATATCCGTTTCATGGAAGCGGGGCAGGGCACACCGCTCGTGCATCTGCATGGCGCCGGCGGCATGCGCCTGACCTCTGGGCATGACCTGCTGGCCCAGCATCATCGGGTGATTGCTTTCGAGATGCCGGGCTTTGGCCCGTCGCCCGAGAATACCCGGACGCGGACGATGGCGGAGCTGGCCGCGACGATGGCCGCGGCGGTCGGCAAGCTCGGCATCGACAAATTCAATCTGATGGGGACCTCGTTCGGCGCCAAGGTCGCGCTGTGGCTGGCGGTACAGCAGCCGGAGCGGGTCGAGGCCTTGATCCTGGAAGCGCCGGCTGCGATCCGCCCCACCGGGTCCGAGCCGCCTTCCGGCTCACCGGAAGAAATGGCGCGGCGGCTTTATGCGCATCCCGAGCGCCTCGCGCCCCTGCCCGCCCCGGACCTCGCAATCCAGGCAAAGACGCGGGCTCTGGTCGCGCGTCTGCGCGGACCGGACCGCGACGCCGATCTCGAAACCCAGATGCGCCGCCTGCCGACGCCGACCTTGGTGCTGTTCGGCACTCTCGACCGCGTGATCCCGCCCGAGATGGGTCGCTTGTATAAGGAGCTGTTGCCAAATTGCCACCTGGTGTTCGTTTATGACGCCGGGCACGCGATCAGCACCGAACGTCCCGAGGCATTTACCGAGGTCACGGTCGATTTTGTGGAACGCCGCGAAGCCTTCGTTGTCAGCCGCGCAGCGACCGTCATTCACCCGTAGAGCTCAACGGACCGGCGCCCACAGCACTTCTTCGATGTCGTCGGCGCCAGTCGCCAGCATGACGAGCCGGTCAAAGCCGAGCGCACTGCCGGCGCAAGCCGGCAGGCCGTGTTCGAGAGCGTCGAGGAAATCCTCGTCGATCGGGTAGGTCCGGCCATAGAGCTGCCGCTGGCGCGCCTGGTCGGCGAGAAAGCGGGTGCGCTGCTCGACGGCATCCGTAAGCTCGCCGAAGGCGTTGGCGAGTTCCAGGCCGCAGATGTAGACCTCGAAGCGCTCGGCGAGGCGCGGGTCGTCCGGACGGCGGCGCGCCAAGGCGGCCATAGAGAGCGGGTAATCGTAAAGAATCGTCGGCATACCGAGGCCGAGCCGGGGCTCGATGCGGTCGAGGAAAATACGGAAAAACAATGTCTCCCAATCGTCCCCGGGATGGGGCTCGATCCCGATGCCGCTCGCGGCGGCGGCAAGGCGATCGTAATCAGGACGCAAGGGATCGGGAGCTGTCGCCAACAGATCCAGGCCGCAGTGCTTCTGAAAGGCTTCGGCCACGCTGATCCGCTTCCACTCGCCCATCGCATCGGCAGCATGACCTCGCCAGCTCAGCGCCTGAGCCCCCGCGGCATGCTGGCAGGCGCGGACCAGCGCTGTGCACTCCTCCATCAGATCGCGATAGGAAGCCCCAGTCCGGTACCATTCGAGCATCGAAAATTCGGGGTGGTGGGTTGCGCTCCGCTCGCCGTCGCGGAAGGCATGGGCGAGTTGCCAGATCCGCGGCATTCCGGCGACGAGCAGCTTCTTCATCGCGAATTCCGGCGAGGTGTGGAGATACCGCAGGGCGACCCGCCCCTGCCGCGGGTCGTGAAGCTCGGTGGCGAATGCCCGCAGATGCGGTTCGAGCCCGGGGCTCACCTGCAAAGCCGGCGTCTCGACCTCGACAAATCCGCGATCGGCGAAGAAGCCGCGAACGGCTGCGAGGATTCGCACCCGTTTTTCCAGCATCGCGCGCCGTAATGCGAAGCGATCGGGCCGCCACCATTCCTGCATATCCTGCCCTCGTTCTTGCCGGTGCGCCGACCTATGTTAGGGTCTACGCTACGTCCACGCCGCTCCCGAGATCCTGCCAATGAAAATCAATGCCATCGACATCAAGCCGGGCAATGTGCTCGAGCACCAGAACAAGCTCTGGCTCGTGCTCAAGCGCGAACTGGTTCAGCCCGGCAAGGGCGGCGCCTTCGCCCAGGTCGAGCTGCGCGATCTGCGCGGCGGGTCGAAGCTGAACGAGCGTTTCCGTACCCAAGAAACGGTCGAGCGGGTGCGTCTCGACGAGAAGGAAATGCAATTTCTGTTCATGGACGGCGGGCTGGCGACGTTCATGGACAACGACACCTTCGAGCAGATTTCGATCCCGCGCGAGACGATCGGCGACCCGGCCGATTTCCTGAGCGAGGGCATGGTCTGCAAGGTGATGCTGCACGAGAGCACTGCATTGTCGGTCGAGCTGCCGCCGAACGTCGTGATGGAAGTCGTCGAAGCCGATCCTGTCGTGCGGGGCCAGACGGCGTCGTCCTCCTACAAGCCGGGCAAGCTCGAAAACGGCCGCCGCGTAATGATCCCGCCGCATATCGGCCCGGGCACGCGCATCGTCGTCAGCACCGCCGACGGGAGCTACCTCGAGCGGGCCAAGGACTAGCCTCTAGGCTGGGACCAAGCCCGGCTGCAGCTCGCGGTAGACCGCGACATACTCGCGCGCCGCTGCGGCCCAGCTGAAATCGCGGGTCATTGCCCGCCGCATCATGCGCAGCCATATCGCGCGCTCGCGAAACAAGGTGTTGGCGCGCCAGACCGCAGCCATCAGCGCCGGTGGGTTATCGCCGTCAAACGCGAAGCCGTCGGCGATGCCGTCCGCCAAGCTGACCGCTGTCGCATCAACTACGGTATCGGCGAGGCCGCCGACCCGGCGCACCAGCGGCAACGTGCCGTAGCGTAATGCGTAGAGCTGAGTGAGGCCGCAGGGCTCGAAGCGCGACGGCACGAGGACAATGTCGGCGCCGGCGATAATCAGATGTGACAGCGCGTCGTCATAGCCGATCTCGACGGCGATCTCCCCATGGTGGGCCGTGGCTGCCATCAAAAAACCGTGCTCGAGATCGCTGTCCCCCGAGCCCAGAACGGCGAGGCTGCCGCCATCGGCGACGATTTCCGGCAGACACGCGAGAAGCAGATCGAGGCCCTTCTGCGGCGTCAGCCGGCTGACCACCCCGAACAATGGTGCATCCTGGCGGTCGTCGAGCCCGAGGCGGCGCTTCAGTGCCGCCTTTGCGATGGGTTTCCCCGACGCGGCATCCTCGATGCCATAGGATCGGGGCAAAATCTGGTCATGTCGAGGATCCCAGATACGCGGGTCTACGCCATTCAGGATCCCGGTCAACGAGCTGGCGCGGGCGCGCAACAGCCCCTCAAGACCACAGCCGAAATCCGGGGTCTGGATCTCGCGAGCATAAGTCGGGCTTACGGTGGTCAGGCGGTCCGCATAGAACAACCCAGCCTTAATGAACGAGACCTGACCATTGAATTCGACCCCGTCGATCGAGAAGAACTCCGGCGGCAAAGCGAGCTCGGGAAACAACGCGGCGGGAAAGAGGCCCTGATAGGCGAGGTTATGGATGGTGAAGACAGTTGGAACATGACCGGCGACCGGCGGGCGCTCTGCCAGATACGCGGGGGCGAGTCCGCCATGCCAGTCGTGGAGGTGAAGGATGTGAGGGCTCCAGCCGGGGTCGGCGCCGCGCGCCAGCTCCGCGGCAATCCAACCGAAGAGCCCGAACCGGCGATGGTTGTCGGGCCAATCGCGCCCGTCCGGACCGGCATAGGGATTGCCCGGCCGATCGTAGAACCCTGGTTGGTCGACCAGATAGGCCAGGAGTTCCGAGCCCGGCACCCGCGCGAGGCCCACCCGCACCCGCTCCGCCGCGAAGGGCGTGTGCAGCCGGGCGGCATCGGTGATGCCGGGAAACGCATCGAGAAAGCCCGCGAAGCCGGGCAACAGGAGCCGCACATCGACGCCGAGCGCGGTCAGCGCCGGCGGCAGCGCCGCGGCGACATCGCCGAGCCCGCCGGATTTGACCCAGGGGTAGAGCTCCGCGGTGATGTGAAGGACGCGGAGCGGTGATTGTGAGTTTGGCATGCGCCTAGCTGTTTTTGCTGTTTTTTGCAGCGAAATATCAGCGATCGATCTCATCTCCCGCAAGTATCCCCAGAGTTCTGTGTGCATCGCGCCCGAAAACAGGAGTAGCCGCCCTCACGGGTCGCGCCTTCGCACGAGAGATTACTGTTAATCGATGCCGGTGATAATACCACATTGATGCGTAAATCTCAATATCCCATTGTCGGTCGATTGCTATGTCCTGCCAAGCGTCGTCCCAGGGCCTAGTTGCTGGCGACGCCACGGAAGAAATTGGCGATGCAGAGCCCGCCCTCTCGGTGCGTCGGGAAACGCAAAGCGCCCGATTTTAACGCCGTATAGAAAGGGCAGGCCGCAACCAGCTAACGTCCCGCGGCGGCGCGTTCAAGATTGAGCGTCAATAGGCGCGCCAGCGCCGCTTCTTCCCCGATGTCGGCCGGCCAGCCATAAGCGGCGGCCACCGCCGTGTCGAGATCGCGATGCGCGTTGTCGAGCCAAGCCGGCCGGTTGTTGTAGAGATTGGTCAACGTGCGCTTCTTGAGGACCGCGGCGGCCTTCGGGCCGACCGGAAGGATGCGGTCGGGATATCCCGACACCACCTCCGGCACGCGCTCGACGAGATCGGGCGGGTTCAGCCACGCCTCGCGCAATCCACAGAGCCGCCGCGCCACCTCAGCCATCGTAATGGCTCGCGGATCCGCGGCGTACGCTGCGGCCGGGATGTTTGGCGTCAGGCCTTCGGGAAAGGGAAACGTCTCAAAGCCCATGCGGGGCGTATATTGAGGATCATTACCGACCCCGTGCCAACCGCCTAGGCGCAGGGACCACGCTTCATGGAAGCGGCTTTGAAGAATGCCGAACGTGACATCATCGTTGCGGCATATGGCATTCACACGACTGTCCGGAAGGACTTGTGGGGCAATCCAACTGAAAAAACGATGCTTGGCTACGCGTGGCGTCCCGATCGCTTGCGAAAGACCTGTCATTTTTGATCGCAGACCTGGAACGGTCTCGCCGTGCTGCCACCACATGCGGCGCCGACGCTCCCGATTGTTGCTACCGATGATCGCGCTCGACCCGCCTGTTAGGATCCAGGAACGCCGGTAGGATATCGGCAAAGCCGAACCCGCGATCACGCAAGCACCGCTCGTTCTTCGCATTATCCCATTCGAACTGGATATGGGGAGCACCCGCCAACGGCCTAGCTGCTTATCGCCTGGCATGTCATGTCCTAGCGATAAGGCACGCGCCCTCGAGGGTCTATTGCGCGGCGGCCGCGGTGCGGATTTCGCGGAAGGCGGGGATCACCTCCTTCGCGAAGCGGTCGAGGTCTTCGAGCTGCACGTCGAGCGGGGTGCCGAGCGGGGTTGCGCAGATGACGCGGTCGAGGCCGGGGTAGCGCTTTTCGACCGCCTTCAGCGCCTCGATGATGTCTTCGGGCCGGCCGGCGAGAAAGCCGCCGGCCTTCACAGCGTCGTCGATCGTCGGCAATTTCACCGTGCCGGCGAGCCGCGGGTGCGCATCGCCGCGATCTGCTCGTCGGTGAATGCCCGCACGAGGCGCAATTCGCCGAACATCTTCATGTTTTCTTCGTAATGCGGCGCGGCCTCGCGGATCGTCTGCTCGCGGGAGGGCGCGATGTGGAACTGGTAGCCGAGCGCCAGCCGCTCGCCCAATTCGAGCTGGATGCCGCGCCGCGCATAGGCCGCCTGAAACCCGAGCATGTGCCGCTCGACCGCGCCGCCTTCGGCCGAGCCGCCGCCGATCACGCCCGATATGCCGTATTTCGCCATGAAATCGAAGGCGCGCTCGGAGCCGCTTTGGATCGGCTGCCAACATTCGACCGGCAGCCGCTCCGGCGCCGGCACCAGGGTGATATCCTTCAAGCTATAGCCGCGATACGGCACCTCTGGAGGGATCGTGTAGTACTTGCCCTGGTGCGAGAAGGGCTTGGCCTCGAAGGCCTTGAACAGAACCTCGACACCCTCCTCGAACAGCTCCTGGTTAGCATTCTGGTCGATCAGCGGCACTCCGAAGGTTTCGACTTCACGGGTATGATCGCCGAGCTAAGGCAATCGCAACAACGGGCACGGGCAGGCTCCGATGGCCGTAACTTTGAGAAAGGTGCCATATGTTCCGCACACGTTCCTGTGAAGGCTGCCGTGCCGATTCCGTCGTGACCGCGGGCTGACTAGCGCATTTAAAAAAGCTAAACAGGGTCGCGCGACACGCTTGGATAATTCCGAGATGATCATGTCCGGTGATGGCCGCATCTCGGTTGATCGTGGCTCGGTTTTCTCGAATGGGATTTCGCCCGCTGCCGGAAGGGTTACGTCGATTCGGCGCCATCGACACCGCGGTCCGCTCGGCTTGTGGCGAGTCGCGATCGCGCTGCCGGTCGCCGCATGCGATTACTCGCCGACGATGGATCTGCTCGGCTCCTACTTCCCGGCATGGATGCTGTGTGCGGCGATCGGCATCGCCGAGGCGCAGCGGGCTCTCGCTTCGAGCACGCTGGGGCGGATGGAGCCGCTGCTCGGGCGCGGCTTTGTCACCGCGCAGCAGGTTGATCAGGCGCGCACGGCGCAGCGCACCGCGCAGATCGCGCTGTAGCAAGCGCAACTGCAGGCGGACGAGGCGCGCCAGGCTATCACCAACACCAAGCCCACCGAGGCGGAGCTCGAAGGCGCGCGCAACGCTTGCCCTGGCGGAGCGCGACTTGAACAACACAGTCGTGCGCGCGCCCTGCGATGGCCGGATCACCGCGCTCGACATCGCCGCCGGAGAGTTCGCCGCGACCGGCCATCCGCTGTTCACGATCATCGATACCGAGCATTGGTATGCGATCGGCAATTTCCGTGAGACCGACCTCGTGGGAATCGAGCCGGGGCAGCGCGCGACAGTCTACGTGATGGCGCAGCCGAGCCGCCCGGTGCCCGGCAAGGTTGACAGCCTCGGCTGGGGTGTAGCGTCGGATGTCAGCGCCACGCTTGGCGGCCTCCCGCACGTCGAGCGCGACCTAAACTGGGTGCGGATCGCGGCCCGCTTCCCGGTACGCGTCCTGCTCGACGCGCCGCCCGACGACTTGATGCGCTTTGGCGCCACAGCCGTAATCGTGATCGATAAATGAAGGCGCACGCTTCGCATCGGGGCTCGGCGCCGGATGTGGATGAGGGCGGCGCGCCCGACCTGTCCGCACTGCTGCGCCGCGAGCTGCGTCCGACCCCCGGGCGGCTCGGCGACTCGGTGCGCATCGTCGTTGTCGTGCTGGCCGTAGTGGCCATCGCGGAGACGTTCCGCCTCACTGAGATCGCCGTCTCGGCTTACATTGTTCTGTTCCTGTCGGGTCGCGAGGCTGCCTCCACCGTGCGGACGGCGCTGGCAGCAGGCATCGCCGTTGTGCTGGCGATTTTCACGGCGATCGCCGTCTTCATGCTCAGCCTGTCTGAACCGGCGCTGCGTATCCCGCTGATCGCAGTTAACGGTTGTAGCCCGCCACGACTGCTCGGCGTTCGCCGGCCACCATCCAGATCCTGCTAGGCTGCTTCGTCGTCGACGACACCGAGAACCTCGGCCTGCCGCGCCCTGAGAACCGCTTCTTCAGCAAGCCAAACAGCTAGTCGAGGCGCTTGTTTTCGATCTCCTTTTTTGCGCGCTCGCGTTCGCGCAGTTCCGCTGTGCGCTCTTCTTTGCTGCGCCCGAAACGGACCCGATTTTCCTTCGCTTGGGTCTCGGCATCGGCGCGCCGGCGCTTCTTGCGGTATTGGTTGAGGTTGATGATCATCGCCTCTGAAGCCTCCGTTCGCGGGCGGTGCGGCGGGATCCAGCACACACTTTAATCGGCTGCTGCCGCGGCGCAATCCCGCTTTTCGCTAACGCGCCGTTGAGGCATTTGCGGCAGGATGCCATTTTAGGGGGCGATCCGATAAATCCGGACGCTCGTTTGACGAGGGCGACGGTTAGGATTCCTCGCATCTTAAGGTTCGCGCTCCGATGTTTGGAAGAATGCTGGGCTTGTTTTCCGCCGATATGGCGATCGATCTCGGCACGGCCAACACGCTGGTCTACGTCAAGGGGCGCGGCATCGTGCTGAACGAGCCCTCGGTGGTGGCGCTCGCCAGTGTCAAAGGCCGCAAACAGGTCGTCGCGGTCGGCGAGGAAGCAAAGCTCATGCTCGGCCGCACCCCGGGCAACATCCAGGCGATCCGGCCGCTGCGCGACGGGGTCATCGCGGATTTCGAGGTGACGGAGGAAATGATCAAACATTTCATCCGCAAAGTGCACAACCGCCGCGGCTTTGCGACGCCGCAGATCGTCGTGTGTGTTCCGTCGGGGTCGACCCCGGTGGAGCGACGGGCGATCCAGGAATCGGCGGAAAGCGCCGGCGCCAGGCGGGTATTTCTGATTGAGGAGCCGATGGCGGCGGCGATCGGCGCCGGCCTGCCGGTGACCGAGCCGAGCGGCTCGATGGTAGTCGATATCGGGGGCGGCACGACGGAAGTCGCCGTGCTTTCGCTCGGCGGCATCGTCTACTGCCGGTCGGTTCGGATGGGCGGCGACAAGATGGACGAGGCGGTCATCGCCTATATCCGCCGCAACCATAATCTCCTGGTCGGCGAGAGCAGCGCCGAGCGCATCAAGAAGGACATCGGTTCAGCCTGCATGCCGGAGGATGGCGAGGGGAGGGTCATGGAGATCAAGGGCCGCGACCTGATGAACGGCGTGCCGAAGGAAATCGTCGTCAGCGAGCGGCAAATCTCCGAAAGCCTCGCCGAGCCGGTCGGCGCGATCATCGAGGCCGTCAAGGTCGCGCTCGAGCACACCGCACCCGAGCTCGCCGCCGACATCGTCGATAAGGGGATTGTGCTGACCGGCGGGGGCGCCTTGCTGACCAACCTCGACCTAGTGATACGGCATGCCACGGGTCTCCCGGTCTCGATCGCCGACGACCCGCTCAGCTGCGTTGCGCTCGGCACGGGCCGCGCTCTCGAAGAGATGAAAACTCTGAGGAATGTGTTGATCAACACGTGGTAGGGATCTGGTCGAGGGTGATCTCATGACGGTTGGGCTTGAGGCAGTATGATGCGTATCTCGCCAGCCCGCCGTGCCGCGATAGAGCGGATGTCCCTTGCTCTGCTGGTCGTAATTTCGGCGGCGATGATCTTCATCGGCAAGGCTGACCAGGTGGCGTTTCAATCATTGAGGAACTCGATGATGGATGCCGCCGCTCCGGCCTTGGGCATGATCTCGCGCCCCGCCGCAGCTATCGATGCCGCTATGGATCGCGTCCGCGGCTTCTTCACCGTCTACCGCGACAACGTTCGGCTCGCCGAGGAGAATGAGAGGTTGCTGGGCTGGCAACAGGTTGCTTTGAGGCTTTCAGCGGAAAACGCAGAGTTGCGCGAGCTGGCGAAACTGGTGCCGGAGCCGGCTATTTCCTTTGTCACGGCACGAGTGATTGCGGATTCGGGCGGCGCTTATGCCCGCAGCCTGATGGTCAATGCCGGTCGTGACAACGGCGTGACGCGCGGCCAGGCAGCCATGACCGGAGAAGGTCTGGTCGGCCGCGTCGCTGAGGTCGGAAACCGGGCGGCGCGAATTCTGTTGATGACAGATTTGAACTCGCGTGTGCCGGTCGTCGTCGACGGCACCCGCCAGCGGGCGATCCTCGCCGGCGACAACTCCGCCCGGCCGAGCCTGCGTTACGTGGATTCGGGCGGAACGATACGGATCGGCGACAGGATCGTCACCTCGGGCCAGGGCGGCGTCTTCCCGCCGGGGCTTCCGGTGGGTGTCGTCGTCAGCGTCGACAGCGAAGGAGCTCGCGTCGAGCCCTCTGCGGCGTTATCGCGGGTCGATTATCTCCGGCTCGTCGATTATGGTCTCGCCGAAGCCCTGCCCAATCCACTGGCAATCTCCGCGCGTGGCGGTAAGCGCGCGGAACCCGCGGTCGGCGGCCCGCCGACGCTGCGGCGCTGAGCGGGACGCAGCAGGCTCTCTTCGGGGCCGGGACAAAGGCATGATCAACGTGCTGCCCGTTGTAACAACAATAGTGGCAGCGCTCTTATCGATCGAGCCGCTGCATCTTGACGGCTACGCGGGCCTGACGCCTGCCTTCACGCTGATGGCCACTTACCATTGGACGATTTACCGGCCGGATTTGCTGCCGGCTCCGTTGCTGTTCCTGATCGGCACGATCCAAGATTTGCTCTCCGGCGGACTGCCCGGGGTGACTGCGGTCACGCTATTGCTCGCGCGGGCGATCATAGTGCCCCAGCGGCAGTATGTTGTTGATCGGCCCTTCCCGTTCGTCTGGGCCGGCTTCACGCTCTTGGCCGGCGGGGCGATGCTGTTCTCATGGGCATTGCACTCGCTGCTTTCCGCGGAATTGCTGGATCTGCAAGGCCCGATATTGCGCACGGGGCTGACCATCTCGGTCTTCCCGATCGCCAGTTTTTTGCTGGGCCGCAGCCAACGTGCGCTGATCGGTGCGGACTGATCGCAATGCGGCGGGATGCGCTTCGCCAAAAGCTGTTCACCCGGCGCGCGGCAATCCTCGCCGGCGGTCAGGCACTGCTTCTCGCCGCCATTGGCGGGCGGATGTACCAGCTGCAGATTGTGGATTTGGAGCGTTACACGGTTCTCGCCGACGAAAACCGCATCAGCTTGCGGCTCATTGCGCCGGTGCGCGGGAGAATTCTCGACCGCTTCGGGATCGCCCTCGCCGACAACCAGCAAGATTATCACCTCGTCATCGTCCCCGAGCAGGCCGGCGATGTCGCGGCGGCTCTCGACGCAGTCGGCGCCCTGATCGAGGTCAGCGAGACCGACCGCCGCCGCGTCTTGCGCGAGATCCGGCGCAAACATTCCTTCGTACCCATCATCGTCCGGCCCAACCTCGGTTGGGACGAAATGGCGCGCATCGAGGTCGCAATTCCGGAACTGCCCGGCCTGTCGATCGACCAGGGTGTAACCCGCCAGTACCCCCTCGGCGAGACCACGGCCCATGTCGTCGGCTATGTCGCGGCGGTTTCCGAGCAGGAACTCGACGGCGATCCCTTGCTCGAATTGCCGGATTTTCGCATCGGCAAGAGCGGGGTCGAGAAGTCGCAAGATTTGCAACTGCGCGGCACCGCGGGGACGAGCCAGATCGAGGTCAATGCCCTCGGCCGGGTCGTACGCGAGCTCGCCAGGGTCGCCGGAAAACCGGGGCAGGACGCAGTCACCGGTCTCGACATGGCGATGCAGGAGTTCGTCACTCGCCGCTGCAGCACCGAGCAGAGCGTCGCGTGCGTGGTGCTCGATGCGCGCACCGGCGATGTCCTGGCTCTCGTCTCCAGCCCTAGTTTCGACCCGATGCCGTTCTCGACCGGACTCACCTCGGCGATGTGGCAGGAGCTTTCGAACGATCCGCGCAAGCCGCTCTCGAACAAGGTGATCGCCGGCGTCTACCCGCCGGGCTCGACCTTCAAGCCGGTGGTTGCGTCAGCCGCGCTGACTGCGGGCGTTCTGACCCCCCAGACCTCGTTTACCTGCCCCGGATATCTCCAACTCGGCAACGCGACCTTTCACTGCTGGCGGCATGGCGGTCACGGCACCTTGCGCCTGCGGGACGCCATTAAGAAATCTTGTGACGTCTTCTTTTACGAGACGGCGCGGCGGGTCGGTATCGACCGGCTCGCGGCGATGGCCCGCCGGTTCGGCTTTGGCGGCGTCCTCGGCATCGACATCCCGGGCGAGCGGCCGGGCCTGATCCCGAGCCGCGAATGGAAATTCGCGACCAGCGGCAGCGCTTGGACCCAAGGAGAGACATTGATCGCGGGGATCGGCCAGGGATCGGTGCTGGCGACGCCGTTGCAGCTCGCCACGATGGTTGCGCGGCTCGTCACCGGCCGGGCCGTAACACCCCGGCTCGTCCGCTCCGAGGGGTTGATGCGGCCCGGCGGCAGCCCCGCGCCTGGCGACTTCCCCCCTCTCGGTCTCCACCCACATACCATCGCCCTGGTGCTCGATGGGATGAACGCGGTTGTCAACGAGCCGGGCGGGACCGCGTACGCCGCGCGAATCCGCGAGCCGGGTTTTGCGATGGGCGGCAAGTCGGGCACCTCGCAAGTCCGCCATATCAGCGACTATGAGCGGGCGCGAGGAATCCGCAAGGCCCGGCAGATCCCGTGGAAGGATCGCGACCACGCGCTGTTCCTCGCCTTCGCGCCGGTTGGCGCACCGCGATATGTGTGCGCGACGGTGGTCGAGCACGGCGGCAACAGCGGCGGCGGCGGCTCGGCTGTCGCGGCGCCGATCTGCCGCGATGTTCTGCTGGAGGTACAACGGCGCGATCCCGCCCGGCGGGTTCCCGGCGCGGAGGCAGTGGCCCAGGTGAACGCGACGGGCGGCTGAGCCGTGGCTGGTCTGACCTCCGACCTCGGGCATGAGCTCAGTTTTTTAGACAAGCTCTGCAGCATCAGCTGGGGGCTGGTGGTGCTGGTGTTCATCGCCGCGGCTTGCGGTATTGCAGTGTTATATTCAGCCGCCGACGGCGATATGCAGCCCTGGGCAGCGACCCAGATAATTCGGTTTGGCATAGCGCTCGTCCCGATGATCGGCGCAGCGCTGCTCGGCATCCGACATTGGTACCGGGGGGCGTATTGGATCTACGCGGTTGCGCTGGCGCTGGTTGTGGCGGTCGATCTGCGCGGGTTTGTCGGGATGGGGGCGCGCCGCTGGATCGATCTCGGGCTGATCCAGCTCCAGCCGTCATCGTTGATGAACATCGCGTTGGTGCTCGCTCTCGCGCGCTATTTTCATGCCCGCTCCGATGAGGACCTCGCCCGACTGCGATACCTGATACCGCCCGCGCTGATGATCCTGATACCCGCAGCGTTGGTGCTGAAACAGCCCGACCTCGGTACCGCGATGATGTTGCTGATAACTGGTGCTGCCCTGTTCTTCATAGCCGGCGTGCGCCTGCGGTACTTCGCGTTGATGGCGCTCGGCGCCGCGGCCGCCGTGCCGGCCGGGTGGCATTTCCTGCGCGACTACCAGAAAAACCGGATCTATACCTTTCTCGACCCGGAGAGCGACCCGCTGGGCGCCGGCTATCACATTCTGCAATCGAAAATCGCGCTCGGCGCGGGAGGCTTCTTCGGCAGAGGTTTTCTCAACGGCAGCCAGAGCCATCTGAGCTTCCTGCCGGAAAAGCAGACCGATTTCATCTTCACGACGTTGGCCGAGGAGTTCGGCTTTGTCGGCGGCGCCGGCCTGCTCGCGCTCTATACGCTGATGATCGCCTATGGGTTTGTAATCGCCCTGCCGTGCCGCAGCCATTTCGGCCGCCTGCTCGGGCTCGGGATCGTAACGAATTTCTCGCTCTATGTGTTCATCAACACGGCGATGGTCATGGGCCTGCTCCCGGTGGTCGGCGTGCCATTGCCGCTGATTTCCTACGGCGGCACCGCGATGCTCGCCGTGATGTTCGGCTTCGGCCTGCTGCTCAACGTCGGCGTCCACCGCGAAGCCCGCCTCGGCCCCAAGGGCGAAGCGCAGGCCGGGTAGTCCGAAATCAGGTGCTGGCGTATTGGGCTCAAAATTCCACGATCTGTTGCCGCATTCCCTTGGCTACGGCTTCGGCGCGGGACGCGGCGCCGAGCTTTCGGAACAGCGATTCGATGTGGAACTTGACGGTGTGCGGCGAAATTCCGAGCAGCCGCGCCACCTCCTTGGTGGTCAACCCATTGCCCAGAGCGCCGAGCACCTCGATTTCGCGCGGCGTCAGCAGGACCGGCGGGTCCTCCGGCAACGCGTCGAAATTTCGCGTTTGTGGAGGTGTCGCATGTACCGTCAGTCCCACTGCGACGGCGCGCAGCGCGGCATCGATTTGAGCCGCGCCGGCGTCGGCCGGAAGCCAGCCGGCGAACGCCCCGCCAACCGCGCCGACCGCGACGGCTGCGCCCGGCAGAGCGGTGTCGGCGGCACCATCGGTCAGGACTGCATCGGGAGATGCCGTTGCATCCACAAGCTGGTGCCCGCACTGCGCAACGAGCGCGGCGAGCCGGTGTTGCGCCGCCGCGTTCGAGGCCAGCACGGCAACGCGAAGCCGGTCGGGGGTTCCGGCCGCCCGCGCCCTCATCTCTCCGGGCGGACGCCGACAGTTACCGCAATCGAGACGGGCTTCTCGGCCCGGATCAGATGCAGTTCTACCTGCTTCCCGACCGAATCCGGCCCGAGATATTGGGCGACCGCAGTCGGGCTCGTGACGCTTTCGCCCGCAATCTTCACGAGAATGTCGCCGGCGTGTAGGTTTGCTCGGGCTGCGGGGCCGTCCTTCGAGACGCTCATCACCATCAGGCCCTGCGACTGGCCGGGTTCGGCCTGGAGCGCTTCCGGCACGAGGACGGGTTGAAGCGCGAGGCCAAGCCAGCCCCGTTCCACCCATCCTTTCGCGAGCAGCGGGTCGAGCACCGCTTCGACCGTAGGGGCCGGGATTACCAGAACGCGCCCGCGGGGTCCCAACGTCGAGATGCCGAGAAGACCCCCGCCGGGATCGAGCACCGGCCCTCCCTCCTCCCGCGGAGTGACGCCAATGTCGAGGGTGATGCGCCGATCGATCCGACCCCCTGCGCGGCTGTGCCATGAGGGGCCGACCGAATGGATCACGCCCAGCCGCACGGAAATGCCGCCGTCATCGGCGCCAAGGGCGAGAGCGAGCCCGCCGGGTTGCGGCTCATCCGCCGGAAGCGGCGCCGGATCAGGCGTGCCGTCGAGGCTCAAGGCGACTACGTTGGTGCCGGGGTCGCGGCCGGCAAGGCGCGCCGTGAAGGCGCTTCCGTCGGCCAATGTCACCTGCGCCTCGCCGGCGTCGGGAAACCTTTGCTCGGAGGCCACGACGACGTCTTTGCGCCAGAGCGTTCCGGACCGCATCCGGTGCCCCGGCATTGCCACGGCGGCAACCAGAGGCCGGGCGAGCCTGACGCGCTCCGCCAGCGCTTCGGACAAGTTGGCCAGAGGGTTTTTGGCAATATCGGCCATGATCTTTTCTCCTATTCGACTCTGTCAGGAGAATGGTTTCGGCCGAGACTCGGCACCACCGGCCGGATGGGGAGGCTGGCGTTGCAACTCGCTAGCCGGCTCTGCGGATCGCAATTAAGCTGTACCCACACTTATGAGTGCAGTCACGACTCGAAGGACGGAAACATGGAATTTGGCGCTTTGATGTTTTTCACCGATTATGCGATCCCGGCGACTGAATTCGCCCGGGCGCTCGAAGCGCGAGGGTTCGAGTTGGTCTGGGCGCCCGAGCATTCGCACATCCCGACTTCGCGCAAATCGCCCTGGCCGGGCGGTGGGGAATTGCCCAAGGTGTACTGCGAGGCGATGGACCCGTTTGTGTCGCTGACCGCCGCCGCGGTCGCGACAAAGACGCTCAAGGTCGCGACCGGCGTGTGTCTGGTCCAGCAGCGCGACCCGATCCAGACGGCGAAGCTCGTCGCATCAATCGATCAGGTCTCGGGCGGACGATTTTTGTTCGGCGTCGGCGGCGGCTGGAACGCGGAGGAAATGGCTGATCACGGGACGGAGTTCCGCACGCGTTTCAAACTGATGCGCGAGCGGATCGAGGCGATGAAGGAGATTTGGACCAAAACCAAGGCCGAGTACCACGGCGAAATGGTCGATTTCCCGGAAATGATGGCGTGGCCAAAGCCGGTCCAGAAGCCGCACCCGCCGATCCTTGTCGGCGGCGCCTTCCCGCAGGCGGCGCGGCGTGCGGTGCGCTACGGCGACGGCTGGGCGCCGATTGCCGGGCGCGGGCCTGACGGCGACGTCCTTGAGCTGCTGCCGCGGTTTCACCAGATGCTGTCGGAGGCCGGACGCGACCCGCAATCGGTGCCGGTCACCCTCTTCGGCGCCACCGAGGATGCCGGCCGGCTTGCCCGCTTTCGCGACAACGGGATCGCCCGGACCGTCGTGATGCTGCCCTCGGCGAACAGCGACACCATTCTGCCGACGCTGGACCGTTGGGCCGAGCTGATCCGTCGTGTGGGGTAGTCAGCCGCGGTGCCATGGGCAGGTCCGTAACGGTGCTAATGCGGTCGATCAAGATTGCGATCGTTGCCGTCGGGCTGACCGCCGGTTCCTGCGGCGCATATTGGGGCGCCATCCAATATCAAGGCAATTTCCACACGGTAGAGGAAGGCGCGCTTTACCGATCCGCCCAGCTGAGCAAAGACGAGCTGCAGAGCGCGATCCGCGACCACAAGATCCGATCGGTCCTCAATCTGCGCGGCGCTCATCCGGGACAATCCTGGTACGACCAAGAACTCGCTCTGTCGCAGGCGCTCGGCGTCGCGCATTATGACTACGCTCTTTCCTCCCATCGCTTTGTGACACGGCAGCAGATCGGCGAGGTGCTCAACATCGTCCGGGATGCGCCGAAGCCGCTTCTCGTGCACTGCAAGGCCGGGGCCGATCGGACGGGACTAGTCTCGGCGCTCTACCGTTTCGCCGCGGAGGGGGTCAGCGCAGATCAAGCCGACCGAGAGCTTTCGCTGGTCTATGGCCACTTTCCATATCTCGCGAGCCGGTCCAAAGCCATGGACGACAGTTTCTGGGCGTTTGTCGGCACGCAAGGTTCTTCCGCCAAGCGCGCGGATTGACATCAGGTGAAGCGGCGAGGTTGGTTGCGGGGGTAGGATTTGAACCTACGACCTTCAGGTTATGAGACACGTGACGCGAATTTACGCCAGCCTAGCCAGTCGCATCTGTTCGTGTCCAGGAACACCATAAGCTTCTGACTACGCTTGCTTTTCGAGTCCGATCTACTCACCCTTTCCGGCGACGCGATATCCCCAGTTCTCCGTCTTGGCGCTTCCACGACGCTGCCACGGGGTAGCTCGGAGGGCCCCAGGCAGAGCAGGTGTAGACATGCCGAAGCTTACCAAGCGCAGCGTGGAGGCATTGGGAGTTCGAGCCACCAACTACATCGCATTCGATGCCGAGCTGCCCGGGTTCGGCGTTCGCGTGATGCCGAGCGGAAAGAGGTTCTTTCTCGTCCAATATCGGCGGCATGGCCGCACCCGCCGCGTGATGCTCGGGCAATTCGGGCCGCTCACAGCCGAGGTCGCCCGGCGACGAGCCTTAACACTGCTCGCCCAAGCGCGCAGCGGTGGATTAGATCCGGCTGCGGAGCGCGACGCGCTTCGGCAGTCGTTCACGGTCGGGCAACTCGGGGCGCGGTTCTTGAACGAGCATGTCGCCGTCCGATGCAAGCCTACGACTTAGAGCGAATACCGCCGCTCGGTCGAACTCTTCATAGACCCGTTCTTCGGCAAGCAACGCGTTCGCTCGGTCACGACGGCGGACGTCGCTGAGCTGCAGGGTACTTTGTCCCATATCCCCTACCAGGCGAACCGCACGCTTGGGGTGCTTTCAAAGATGATGAATCTCGCGGAGATCTGGGGGTTGCGCGATCGACACTCGAATCCGTGCGAGGACATTCAGCGTTATCCGGAGCACAAGCGCGAGCGCTTCCTTTCCTTGCAGGAAGTGAAGGCGCTCGGGCACGTCCTCGACGGGGCGGAGTTCAGACGGGAGCGAGGGGAACTATGCCTGCACCGCGTTCCGGCTGTTGTTGTTGACCGGCTGTCGGTTAAGCGAAATTCAGAAGCTCAAATGGGCGCACGTGTACTTGGACGAGCGTGAGCTCAGGCTGCCGGACAGCAAGACCGGCGCGAAAACCGTCCATCTTGGGGCCGCTGCCATCGCGCTCCTTCGCAGCCTGCCCCGAGTTGAGATGAACCCATTTGTGATTGCTGGCAAGAACGCGGGGTCCTATTTGACGGACCTGCAGCGACCTTGGCGCCGTATCCGCGGCGCAGCCGGCTTAGAAGACGTGCGCATCCACGACCTCCGGCACACGTTCGCTTCGGGTGGTCTCGCCGTAGGCGAGGGGCTGTCCATGATCGGCAAGCTGCTCGGCCACACGCAGGTGCAGACGACGGCTCGGTATGCTCATCTCGCAGCTGATCCGGTCAAACAAGCGGCTGACAAGATCGCGGAACGCCTTGCGGGAGCACTGCTGAACGGCCCGAGCAATGTCTTGCCCGGTCATGAGGACACAGCGCCTGCCAGCTGATGGGCTGGTGCTGAAGTCATTGCAGGGCTTTGGCGTGCTCGCAGAATTTATGGCTTCTCCAACAAGCGGCTGGCTTGGGAGACGATCCCGCCATTGCTCGACCGCGCCCTTGCGCACCGCGCATCTGCGCGACCCCGTTGGCCCGCAGATCCACTTCGCCAGCGAATCCTTTATCGACGAGGTCGACGCCGGAATCGGCGCCGATCCGGTCGCCTTCCGCCTGCGTTATCTGAAGGCGCCGCGCGACACCGCCGTCGCTAACGCGGCGGTCGAGAGCGCGCAATGGGACCGGCGACACATTGAGCGGGCGCAGCATCACCGATGCCTGGCGCTCGGGCGCGCGGTGGTCGCGATCGGCGCCGAGGTCGAGATCGACCGCCGCACCGGTAGGGTCTGGGCTCGGAAGTTCACGGGCGCTCTCGGAGAAGGTTGCCCTCGACTGCGCCAAGGTCACCAGCACCGACTGGCTCTCCTACCCGATCCTCGACATCATCGGGGCGCCCGAAGCGGCCGACATCGTGCTGATCAACCGCCCCGAATTGCCGCCGGCCGGCGCCGGCGAGAGCTTGATCCGCCCCGTTTGCCGCGCGATCGCCAACGCCGTCTCCGACGCTACCGGCGTGCGTCTCTGCCGTGCCCCGCTGACCCCGGACCGCCTGAAGCCGGCATTAGCATGACGGGATGTTGTGAATCAGCACCCAATCGAGTCCCCTCTACAGGGCTGCTTGGCTTTGATATTGCTCGACGGATGAATCCTTCGTTACGCTCGGCCGGGTTGTACTAACTCTAAAAAACCTGAGTAGGATCGGCGATCCGACGCTGATTGCATCGGCTCCGATTTGCTGGGGCCGCGCGGCACCGGAAAATCCTACTTCTTCAGCGAGTTCTCACCCTACTCGACGCTAATCAGCGGCGGACAGGCGACCAAGTCGATCCTCTTCTACAACAATGCCCGCCAGAAGATCGGGCTCGTCGGCTTCCGGGATACCGTCGCCTTCGACGAGGTCAGCGGCATCAAGGTCAAGGACCCCGACACGATTCAGATCATGAAGGATTACATGGCCAACGGCTGCTTCTCGCGCGGCGTCGAAGTCATTGCCGATGCCAGCATGGCCTTTGTCGGCAACATCGACCAGACGGTCGAGCAGATCGTCAACTCCACCGAATACGACCTCTTCCTGCCGTTACCGCCACAGTTCGACCTGGCGGTAATGGACCGCTTCGCTTGCTACCTTCCGGGTTGGGAGATGCCCAAGAACAGCGACGCGTACCTGACCGGTCGCTATGGGCTGATCACCGACTATCTGGCCGAGGCGTTCCACTACCAAGTCAAGCACTCGAACCGTTACGAGGAGGTCAGCAAACGCCTGCGGCTGGGCCGTGCCGTCGAAGGCCGGGACGAGAAGGGCATCAAGAAGACCCTCTGCGCGTTCCTCAAGATCCTCCATCCCGCGGATCAGCCGACCGACGTTGAGTTCGAAGAGTATGTGGCGTACGCGGTGGAATGCCGCCGGCGCATCAAGGAGCGGATGAACAAGCGAAAGCCGGACGACGAGTTCGCCCCGGATCAACCTGTCCTGCATCGATGCCAACGGCAAAGAGATCGTCGTCTACTGTCCCGAGTTGCGGAACGCCACAGCGACCCTGGAACCGACGCGGCGGCGGCTCAGAACGTCGGCCGAGGTAGAAATCGGCCGTGGCTTGCGGCATCCCCGTCCAGCAGCGCCGCCAGTAACCTCGATATCTACCCCCGAAGAGATCAAGCCTCCTGCCACACCTCAAACTCTGACGGAACAGCACTTCAGCATTCAGTACGGCGATACGGGCTACACCTACGACACGATCTTCGGGAGTTACCTCGCTGGCGCCAAGATGGTCACGATCGAGGACCCGTACATCCGCGCGCCGCACCAGATCGGCAATTTCGTGCGCTTCTGCGAGACGGCGTACAACCATAGGTTGTTTAGCTTCGTCGCTGCGGGCGAACTCGGCGAAGGAGCCGAGCATCTGCATCAGCATACGGCCGGCGGGGCCGGTAGTGATCGACACCGCCGGCGGGAAGTTTCGGTCGCTCACTGCGCGGCCGCTGAACGAACGCAAGGCGCGGCTTGCCGCGCTGCTATCAAATGTCGGCCCACCGCTGGACTACACCGATCACCAGACCGGGCATGGCCAGGTGTTTCACGAGAACGCCTGCGCCATGGCGCTTGAGGGGATCGTCTCCAAGCGCGCCGATGCGCCGTATGCGCCCGGCAACCGAGGCCTGTGGGTCAAAGGGCAGATTGGACGCGATCATTAAATGGAAGTAACTAACCATCAATTCTGCGGAAAATTTGAATTTTCTCACAAAATACCGGCGCAATGGAAAGCGCGCCGAGAGAGGATGCTGTGTTGCGAATTGGCGAACTCGCATCGAACTGCGGCCTTCTGGAGCACAGCGATTCAATTGGCAGTGACAGAGATGAGAGTTACGAGAAAACCACGTTCGGCGCGCAGCACCCGCTTGCCTGATGATATTCGTCATGGAAATATTGAGCTTCGGCACCTCCGATATTTCGTGGTCGTGGCCGAGGAGCTGAATCTCCGTCGCGCGGCCGACCGACTTGAGATCACGCAGCCGGCGGTCACCAAACAGGTAGCCAGGCTGGAAGAGCAGATGGGCGTCAGTCTGTTCGCGCGGGCGCGGCATCGTCTTGCCGGGCTCACATCGGCGGGCACAGACTTCCTTGTCGAGGCGCGCCACATCCTCGACCAGGTCGAGGACGCCATCCGCGGCGTACAGCTCGTGGCGCACGGCCGCTCGGGGCGGCTGAGAATTGGCCTCACGGACGATGCCGCGACCCTCGCTCTGACCTCTATTCTCGCAGCATTCCATTACCGCTCACCGAATGTCTTGGTCGAGCTGGTCGAATTAGCAGGGCCGGAGGTGCTCGCGGCGCTTGAAGCAAACACAGTCGATCTCGCACTCGCCTCGGAGCCCCGGGATGCAGGTGGGTTTGCGATTGAAGAGCTATGGCGGGAAAGCTGGAGCGTCGTCCTACCTGAGGGCCACGCACTCTGTCATAAGGACGTGGTCCTCCCGGCTGACCTTGCAGGCGAAGCTCTCGCTTTGGTTCGCTCTTCAGCCCAGAAGACAGTCCTCGCCCGGTTACGCGGGGTTGGTAAGAAGTCGGATTGGCCTCGCGTTGCGTTCCGTGTTTCGAACCGCCGAACGGCCATCATGTTGGCGCGTGCCGGTTCCGCTATCGCCATAGCGCCCTCTTCGTCGGTATTGGTTGCGGGCCTCCGCGCGGTGATGCGACCGTTGCTCCAAGACCCCGGCTACGCAGTGATCGCTCTGAAGCATGACATCGACCCGCCGCCGGGGTTGGTCGGGCGATTTCTCAATATCGCGCGGGAGCTTTCCGGCACGCGCTCCTCAAAGGATCAGGTTGGCTCCGCCGTTTCCGAGTCGGCCGAAGGGGCAGTGCTCTGCGCTACATGCCGGCGCGTCCGCATAAAAACGCGGTCGGTTCTAATGAACCGTTCCAGTATGTGCGGGACGATGCGCTCCACCGTGACCGGCTTGCTGTTGCCTGAGCCGACGGCGTCGGCGTAGGTACGCAGCAGTGCAGCGAGCTCGGCCGAGATGATGATCGTCAGACGGACCGGTTTATCGTCCGGGATCGGCCCGAGTTTCAGCTTCATCATAACTTCGCTCATCGATTGACATAAGGCCGCAGCACGATGTCTCGGTTGACGAGGACGCGCACCGGACATCCGGGCCTGACCGTCAAGGTCGGCTGGAGTGCAAGATCTTTCGACACAATGCGCTGACCGGCCTCATTCGCTGTGTTGTTCACGCTATCCCGCAGCCCGACGATGATGCGGTTATTGCTTTGCGTACCGTTGTTGGCGGCCAACTCGCTGGAGATGCCAAGCAACGAAGAGAGCGCGACGCCTTTCAGCAGCCGCCAGGTGTGGTAATCCACCCCGTCCTCGAGCCCGGCATAACCCTCCGTGTCCGTAGCGGGGAGATTGTCTAGGACAATGGAGCTGCCGTCCGGCATGACGAGGCGCGTCCAAATCAGCAGCAGCCGCTCTTGCCCATAGGCGATGTGGCTGTCGTATTTGCCGATCAGCCGCGTGCCCTGCGGGACCAGCAGAAATCGCCCGGTTACCGTGTCGTAGGCATCCTCGGTCACCTGTGCCACCACCTGGCCGGGCAGGTCCGAATTGAGGCCGGTAATCAGGGCTGCGGCTATGACGGATCCCGCCATGAGCTGGTAGGGGCTGCGGGGCGTCTGAACGCGCTGTGGCGAGTAGATCGCTTGCTCAATGCGGCCGTTAAGAAAGCCCTCCTTGTGCGATTGGCCGTTCTGGATCGACAGATCGTCCCCGGCGGATGTTTGCGGTGCGGTTCCCTCTAGCGACGGCGTTGAAGTGCCACCTTCTGCTGCCTGACCTTGAGCTGCCCCGGCAAGGGCGGCCGGCCTTGCCGAGACCGTGAAGAACACCACGGAAGCTGCCGCTTGTTCCCGCTCGCGCCGGCGCCGCTCCGCCTCCGGATCGGCGGCCGGTGTCGGGGTCCCAGTTTGTTGCTGCAGCATCGGTCGTCCGAGATCTCCTGGCAACGGCGACCCGAGCTGCGGCACCGGCTGGGGTAGTGAAGGTGCCGGTTTGGGTCGGGTGAGATCGGCGTAGCTGTCCCGCATATTGGCGAGCGCATCGGTGGGCTTGGTGTTAGTGTTGTAGAGTTCCGGGCCGCCCGCGAAACGGAGTGGCCGGATGCCCAAAGCATACCAGAGCGCTGCAAAGACGAGTGCGGTGGCGAGGGCCGTCGCAACCACCAATGTTCGACGCGATAGCCGTGTCACCGGACGCGGGGCAGCACCGATCCGCAATTCGGATGGAGGCGGTTCCTTGCGCCGCGGCGTGGTATCGCTCATCGACCGTCGGTCCGGCTGATCCGCACGGTCTGCTGCGGGTTGGAGCCGAGGCGCAATTCCGCCGCGGCGAACAGGCGATCGACAATGTAGGTCGAGCCTCTGACGCGGTAATTGACGAGCTCGGCCTCGCCGGTCGGCCCGATGATAAAGAGCGGCGGAGTCTCGCCCTGAGCGATGCCGAGCGGGAACTGGATGTAGACCTTGTGCCCGTCATCAAAGGCCTGCACCGGCCGCCAGGGTGGAGAATCTCCGCTGATCCGGTAACGGAAGCGCAGCGATGATACATCGATGCCGCCCGCCGCCGTGACGTTGGCGCGTGCCTCGGCTTCGGCATTCTGCCGCCGCAGCGCGACGAACTCGTCCTGTGGATAGCGCCAGGAGACCGCCGCCATATAGGTCTCCCGGGTCGGATGCGCTTCGATATGATAAGTCCGCCGGTCCGTCGCGATGACAATGTTGTTCATCGGCAGGTCGGCGGAGACCGGCTTGACCAGCACGTGAGCTTGACGGGTGACCCCCGACCCGCTCTCGGTATCCCCAATCTTCCACTGCGTGGTGTCCCCGGCGGCGACCGCCTTCAGCTCCTCGCCAGGCTCAAGCGTGATATCGGTGACGTGCACCGGGGCGACATAGAGCTGGTACAGCGCCCCGTCGCTGTACGGGTAGACCTGGATCGCATTGACGTAGCCGGCGCGGGTCGGTTTGACGCTAGCGGCGGCGTTGGCGAGCTGGACGCGGCGAGCCGGATCGCGGGGCTCTGACGCGCTCGCCGGCTGGCCGCCGCGCGGCATCCGCTTCAGTTGGCCCGGAAGCGGCAATAGCTCGGGCATTTGAACTATTTTGACGGGTTTGGGAAGTTCCGTGTGGAGGGCTGCAGGATCGTCATAATTGATCTGAGGAACTTCCGGAGCGCAGGCGGCGAGCGGCAGCAGTGCGACTACCCCCAGCGCGGTTGTGTGCCTCATCCACTGCCTCCCAGCTCCCGTGACCAGGCAATTGCGTCGATGTAGATCCCGAGCGGGTTTTTGCGCAGCCGCTCCTCGGTTCGTGGTGTTTGAGTGATCACGGTCAGGATCGCCGACCAGCGCTCCGCCGGTATTGCGGCGCCTTCCTCGTATGCATGCTCGATCCAGGCAATGCGGAACGACTTGTCCGAGGCGCGCACCACGCTGGTGACTTCGGCCGTGACGGCGCGGTGCCCGACCTTGCCAAAGGGATCGACCTGCCGCGCGTAATCGTCGAGCACGGGCTTGGCATGGCTCGTGATCTGGTCGTAGGCATCGAGCCACGCCTGCCGCACGACAATGGGGTCGACCGAAAGCGCGCGGGTGTTCTGAACGAAACGCGCCAAGAAATAGCCAATCTGAGCGTCGCTCGGCTGGTATTCGGTAACCGCCGGCGCGATTGCATTCGCTGCACCGGTGCGATCCACCTCGACGACGTATGGCGTCACGACCGAGCGGGAGCGGGCGCGGATGTCGTCGCCCATGGCTACGGCGGCGAGTGCCAGCGCACCAAAGGCCATCAGGCGCCAATTGGCGGCCTGCACGCGGGCCGCGCCGATCCTCTCGTCCCAGAGTTGTTCGGCACGCTGGTAGGGAGTTGCCGGCGCCGGCGTCTGCCCGTAACGCGTCGCGGCACGGCGCCAATTCATTTGTTATCCCCTCGCAGCGTCGGCTTGAGCCCGGCGCCGCCTGCCTCCCCTTCACGCATGGCGCGCTCAACGCTGCGCATCACCTGCTCCCGGCGAAGTTGCCGTGCCCAGCCCGGCGTCCGCGAAGGATTAGCCAGACCAGTGCTTTCAGCGGTCTCGCCGATGGCAGATCCTCCAGTCGCAGTCCAACCGGCGCGCTCGCCGGCTCGAACGCGTTCAGCCAACCCGTCGGCAACACGGTCGCCGGTCGTCTGCAGCCCGCCCGCTGCTGTCGAGATACCTGCGCGAGCAACACCCAGAAGGCCTCCGCCGACGCCAGCCAGGCCCTCGCCGCCTGAGGCAGCGCTCCCCAGGGAGTAAGCAGTGCGTGCGGCACTGCCAAGCGTTGCCGCCGAGGCGACCGCGCCGGCACCGGTTCGAGCGGCTGCTGCCAATCCAGCCCCGCCCAGCAACAACGTGCCGCCAACAACGGCGGCCGGTGCCACGGCAGCACCGAGCCCGAGCTGCGGTGCGCCGGAGACGATGCCCGCGGCGATTTTGGGTGCATAGAGTGCGAGGCCACCGACAGTCATCGAGGCGAGCAGAACTGTCAGCGCATCCTGAAGAGAAAGTTCAGCGGTTGGGCTCGACGGGAGAATCTGCGAGAAGATCTGGGTTCCGATGCCGGTCACCACCGCGAAGACCAGGATGCGTACGCCTGAGGTGATGACCTGGCCAAGCACCGGCTCAGCAATGAATGAGGTTCCGCGCCAGAGAGCAAAGGGCACGAGGATGAACCCCTTCAGCGTCGTCAGCTTGAACTCGATGACCGCGAGAAAGAGCATGATTGCGAGCACAAAAAAGGCGATCAGCGTCACGACCCAAGCGAGGGCCATCAGCATGATCTCGCTCAAATTCCAGAACACCTCCGGGAAGCCGGAGAGGCGCTGGATCTGGGCCAGCAATACATCAGCACCTTGCAGGCCGGCTTGAGCAAGTTTGCCGGGGCGAAGAAAGTCGGCGTAGCTCAATGACGAGCCTGTCGCCTTAAGACCGAGCGCCGCAAAGCTCTTGAAAATGGCCTGCGCCAGACTGTTCCAATTATTCAGTATGAAGGCAAAAAACCCGACGTAGAGTACCTTCTTCGCGAACGCCTGGATCACCTCGTCTTCGCCGGCGGCCCAAGCCAATGCGGCAAGCACCACATCGACGCCAATAAGAATCTTGACCAGGAACCCGACATCTCCAGCAATCAATCCGAAGCCGCTGTCGATATAGCGGCTGAAGATATCAAGGAAGCGGTCAATGACAGCGATGTCGTTAGCCATGAGGGGGCGGATCTGATGTTGAACGGGTGTTCTGCTTCGTCGTTGCGGATCGATGGATGGATGCGAAGGGAAGACCTCTACTGGCAAGGAAGGCGTCTAGATCGTACCAGTCCCAAAGAACCGCTTGTTTTCCGCCTGTCGTGCCGTCTTGTACCGCGCGTCGTTAACCGAGGCCACGCCAAGCTGTTTACAGCTTTCACGGGGACGCCCCTCCGAACACTTGGACCGACGCTGGGCTATAGCTCACGCCGCTGCCCCAGAACCGTTGCCACTCGGCTCGCGCCGCTTCTTCGACTTCGGCGCGACGCATTGCCTCGGTCGCCTGCGCCCGAGCGTTCGCGGAGAGTAAAGCCTGGGTGCTGCCGAGCTGCCGCGACTGCAGCGCTAACAGCTGATTGGTCGACTGGATTCCCTGCAATGCGCCGGCGGCACCCTGGCTCTGACCGACCAAGGTCGAGAGGGTAGCCTCATCGGCCTGAATATCCGAGACGATGCGGCTCTGAACTTCCATCGTGTGTTTGAAGGTATCGACACTCGCCTGCCAGCGCGCCCGCGCATCTGAGATCAGCTTCGCTTGCGTGACGTTGCCGCTATAGGACGGGAAGAGCTGCTGAAACTGCTGGTCGATCCGGGCGACGTCGTAAGCGAGGCTCTGCGCTTGCCTCATCAAGCTGTTCACCTGGTCGATGGCGCTGGTGATCTGCTGCAATGCCGAGAACGGAAGCGAGAGAAGGTTGCGGGCCTCGTTCTGCAGCATCTGGACGAACTGCTGAATTTGGGTGACCTGATTATTGACTTCCTGCAGTGTATGCGCCGCCGTCAAAATGCTTTGCTTCAAGTTCGAGATGTCGATCACCGGCAAGTCAGCGGAGACCGGACCGGCAATTGCCAGTGAAGTCGCCAGCGCAGTGCTGGCTAAGAGAATACGCAGCCATTTCATGCCAGGGCCTCCGTTGCGGCATCTTGATGTTCGACGCGGCGATCCTGCTCGGCGCGGATCAGGTCGGCGGCCCAGTCGAGCTGCCGCTCGCAGAGCCAGGCCGGCGGGAAGCCCTGACCATTGACTCCCGCCTGAACGGCCTCCAGCCGCTTCAGGTCCTCGGCCTGGCTGACGCCGGCGAAGGCCAGTGTTACCTCCCCGAGCCCGAGCTCGAAGAGCCGATTGCCGCGAACCGACTGGAAGTAGTAATCGCGCTTGGGCGTGGCACGTGCGACCATCTCAATTTGCCGAGCGTTCAGGCCGAGCCGCTCGTATGCAGCGCGGCTTTGCGGTTCGACTGCGCGTGCATTCGGCAGGAACACTCGGGCGAGGCAGCTCTCGAGTATTGCCGGGGCGATCCGGCTCTCGGTCACATCGGCGAGGCTCTGGGTCGCAAACACGACGGACGCGTTCTTCCGCCGTAATGTCTTCAGCCACTCGCGGATCTTCGGCCCGAACACCGGGTCATCAAGCAGGGCCCAAGCCTCGTCGAGCCCGATCAGGGCGGGAGAGCCGTCGAGGCGCCGCTCGATGCGGCGGAACAGGTAGGTCAGCACCGCCCGGGCCGCACCGGCGTGCGGCAGCAGCTCTTCCATCTCGAACCCTTGCACCCTGGCTTCGTCGAGATCGTCACGCTCGGCGTCGAGCAACCGTCCCCAGGGTCCATCGAGCGTGTAGGGTTCGAGCGCGGCCTTGAGATGGCCATGCTGGACCAGCGCCGCGAGACCGCTGATCGTCCGCTCGTCGCGCGGCGCGCTGGCAAGAGACCCCAGCGCCGACCACACCGCTTCCTTGATGTCGGGGGCGAGTACCAAGCCTTCCTGGGCAAGCAGCATGTGCACCCACTCCGCCGCCCAGGCCCGCTCACCGGGATTATCAACGCGGGCCAATGGCTGGAAGGCGACCTGCCCGTCGGCATTGAGCTCGTAGAAGCTTCCGGCCATGCCGAGGATCGACGCCATGGACGAGCGGCCCTTGTCGAAGCGAAAGATCAGCGCCCTCTCGTAGCGCCGGAACTGCAGGTCGAGCAGGTTGAGCAGGACCGACTTTCCGGCGCCGGTCGGCCCGACCACGAGCGTGTGCCCGACATCACCCTGATGGAGCACCAGGCGGAATGATGTCGAGCCGGCGGTCCGAGCATGCAATAACGGCGGCCCGTCCAGATGCTCGTTACGCTCCGGACCTGCCCAGACCGAGGAGAGCGGCACCATGTGCACGAGGTTCAGCGAGCTCACCGGCGGTTGGCGCAGATTGGCATAGCACTGCCCCGGGAGAGAGGAGAGCCAGGCATCGACGGCATTCAGCGTCTCCTCGGCGACGACGAAACCGCGGCTCCGCAACACACGACCGACCGATTTGACCTTGTCGGCGACCCGATCCTGATCGTCGTCCCAGAGGGTTACGGTCGCAGTGAAAAGGCCATAGGCGACGTAATCGGCGCCAAGCTCCTGGAGTGCCGCATCGGCGTCCATCGCCTGGTTCTCGGCGTCGCTGTCGACGAGCGGGCTCTCCTTCCCCCACAGCGTTTCCCGCAATAGGGCGGCGATGCCTTTGCGCTTGGCGTACCAATGCCGGCGCTTCCGCTCGATCTCTTTTAGCGCGACCGGTTTGTCGAATGGCAGCCAGCGTGCCACCCAGCGATAGGCGAGCGGCAGCCGGTTCATTTCGTCCAACAGCCCGGGCCAAGTCTGATCCGGGAAGCCTCTTAATGTCAGCGTCCGCAGGTGCGAGCGCCCGAGCATCGGCTCGACGCCGGTCACCAGCGGCATATCGGCCACCAGCCCGTCGATATAAAACGGCACCGGCGGCACCTCTATCGGGATGGCGCTCGGTCGAGACGCAGGCGTGCAGATAAGTGAGCGTCTCCGAGTCATCGAGCCAGTTGATCTCGGGCATCACGCCTTCGAGCAAACCGGCCACGCGGTCGGTTTCGACCCGGAAAGCGTCCAGCTGCTCCCGCCAGTCGATCCCTCGCCTTTCGCCGGCACTGTCGTAAAGGAGGCCGTGGACACGCTCCGCGCTCTCGGGCGGCGCCAGATAGGCGAAGGTCAGAAAGCACTGGCTCTCGAAGTGGGCGCCTTCGGTCTCGAACATGGCGCGGCGCTCGCGATCGACGAGGAACGAGACCGGGTCCGGGAAGCGGCTTTCCGGATACCCGGCGGCCTCGTGGCGAAGCGCTTCGACGAACAATGCCCAGCCGGAGCCCAGCCGCTTCAGCGCGTTGTTGAGCCGGGCACATACGGCGACGAGCTCGGCATCGGTCGCGCTGTCGAGATCGGGGCCGCGGTACCGGCAGGTGCGCTGCAGCGAGCCGTCCTTGTTGAGCACGATTCCCGGGTGCGACGAGCCCCGCCCAAGGCAGGTAGTCTGCGAGCAGCACGCGCCGGGTTCGGTATTCGCGGAGGTCGAGCATGCGCTGTCTCCTGTTCAGGCGTCGAGTACGGGGGCGCGCAGCCGCAGGTGGCGCGCGAATACGCCGATGAATTGCGGTTCGGTCCGGGTCAGCCAGACGGAAGCGGCGTGCCCGAGAATCCAGATTGCGAGGCCCGCAATCCAGAGCTGGAGGCCAATGCCGACCGCGGCGGCAAGCGTGCCGACCGCGATCGCGATCGCCCGCGGCGCACCGCCGAGCAGGATCGGCTCGGTCAATGAGCGGTGCAGCGGTACCGCGAAGCCCGGCACCTCGCTCGGGCCCGGGAAGGCGAGCGGCGGGCTCATGTGATCAGCGCTCCCCCGGCGAAGTTGAAGAAGGTCAGGAAGAAGGAGCTCGCCGCGAAGGCGATCGAGAGCCCGAAAACGATCTGGATCAATCGGCGCATCCCGCCCGAGGTCTCGCCAAAGGCGAGTGCCAAGCCCGAGCCGATGATGATGATGACTGCGATGATCTTGGCCACCGGACCCTGGATGCTATCGAGGATCTGGGTTAGCGGCTGTTCCCAAGGCATGTTCGAGCCGGCCGCGAGGGCGGGCCCGGGCCACAACAGGAGCGCGATGGCAAGTGCGCAAAGGCCGGCAAATAAGCGCGCGCGGCCGCAATGAAGCTCGGTCGATCACCTCTTGTCTCCTTGGATCACGGTGAGGGTGCCGAAGGAATCGAGCCCGAGCGGCTCGACGACGTAGTCTCCGGTCGGGCCGAGCTCGGCAACCTGCCAGATGCCCGCAAGCCGGCGTTGAATGCCGCGGCCGGCGAGCACGGCGATAAGGTCGATGGTCTCTGCGATCAGCGGCCGCGACACTGTCACGACTGCTTCTTGCACCAGCTGTTCGAGACGTCGCAATGCGCCGATCGCGGTCGAGGCATGGATCGTGCCGATGCCGCCGGGATGCCCGGTGCCCCAGGCCTTCAGCAGATCGAGCGCCTCGCGACCCCGCACCTCGCCGATCGGGATGCGATCGGGCCGCAGCCTGAGCGAGGAACGCACCAGATCGGTCAATGACGCGACGCCGTCCTTGGTGCGCATCGCCACCAGGTTCGGCGCCGCGCATTGCAATTCGCGCGTGTCTTCGATCAGGACGACCCGGTCGCCGGTCGCTACGACTTCATGCAGTAGGGCATTGACCAATGTCGTCTTGCCGGTCGAGGTGCCGCCGGCGACCAGCACATTCCACCGCTCGGCGACCGCAGTCCTCAGCGTCGCGGCCTGCGCCGAGGTCATGATGCCGGAGGCGACGTAGTCGTCGAGCGTGAACACCGCGACAGCCGGTTTCCGGATCGCGAAGGCCGGCGCCGTCACGACAGGCGGCAGCAGCCCCTCGAAGCGCTCACCCGTCTCGGGCAGCTCGGCCGAGACCCGCGGGCTTCCGGCATGCGCTTCGGCTCCGACATGGTGGGCGACAAGCCGCACGATCCGCTCCCCGTCGCCGACGGGAACGCGCCGGCCGGTGTCTTCAAGCCCGGAGCTCAGCCGATCGATCCATAGCCGCCCATCCGGGTTGAGCATCACCTCGACGATGTCCGGATCCTCGAGATAGCCGCCGATGTCCGGCCCGAGCGCAGTGCGCAGCATCCGGGTCGAGCGGGAGAACGGTGTCGGCTCAGCGGACATCGGCTATTGTCCCCCACTGCAAAATCCGGATCGCTCGGAACCGCCGAGCCGACACCGTTGCTGCGCTGCTCCGGCCAGATCTCGAGACTGATCTCACGCACGAGGCTGTTACCGCGTTGCAGCCTGCGCCCCAATGTCTCGACAAAATCGTGGTACCGCTCGGCCCCCTTAGCCTTGGCGGCAGCCTGCGCGCTCTCGGGCAATGGCGGGGTGACCGCAAGCCAAAAGCGGACGAAGAGTGCCATCGTCTCGATGGCGATCGCCAAGTCGCGTTCGACACGCTCGAGCTGGCGGGTATGCCGGTCGAGCCGTCGCACAAACGCGGCTTCGCGCATATCGGCGCCGTCGGGCGAGAGCATCGACGCGACCGCCGCCTCGATCACTGATGATTTCGAGACCCGGCGCTTCGCCGAGAGGGCGGCGATCTCCTCGTGCTGGCCTGGCGAGAGATAAATGTTGAGGCGCGTCTTCATCGGTTGTCTCACATGCCCGGCATCATGTCGTCGTCGCGGTCGATCGCGGCTGCGCGGGTGAAGGTCTGTAGCCGTTGGCGTGCGAGGATGCGGGCCTTCACCGCCTCTTCGTCAGCCTCGGCATCATCGACGAGATCAAACTCGTTCGCCGCCCGCCGCTCGGGTGCGATCTCCTCGTGCTCCGGCAGCTCGGGCTCTCGTCGCAGGCCGCCTTCGCTGTCATTGGTAAGCTCGTCGGGATCATGAACGGCATGCCGCGGAGCCTCGGCGAGGATGCGGAGCCCGGTCCAATCATCGGGTCGGCTTGTTGGCCGGTCCGGATAAACCCCTGAGATTGACAGCACCGGTGCCGGCAGGGAGCAGTCTCGAAAGGCGCGGTCCTCGTAATAACGGATCTTTCTGGCTCGGATAGGCGGCAAGCCGGCAATCATGATGATTTCGTCCGTGGAGGGGAGCTGCATTACCTCACCGGGGGTCAGAAGCGGGCGTGCCGTCTCCTGACGCGAGACCATCAGGTGTGCGAGCCAGGGGCTCAGCCGGTGCCCGGCATAGTTCTTCATTGCCCGCTGCTCGGTCGCGATGCCGAGTGCGTCCGAGATGCGCTTTGCGGTCCGTTCGTCGTTGCAGGCGAAAGCAACGCGGACGTGGCAGTTGTCGAGAACGCTGTTGTTCTCGCCATAGGCCTTCGCGAGCTGGTTCAGCGACTGACAGATCAGGAAAGCGCGAATGGCGTAGCCGGCCTGAAAGGCGAGTGCGGTTTCAAAAAAGTCGAGCCGGCCCAATGCCGCGAACTCGTCCAGCATCAGGAGCAGCTTGTGCCGACGTTCGACACCCTCGAGGCTCTCGGTCAGCCGCCGTCCGATCTGGTTCAGGATCAGCCGCACCAGCGGCTTTGTGCGGCTGATGTCGGAGGGCGGGACGACAAGGTAGAGGCTGACGGGGTGGTCGGCTTCGACCAGATCGCCGATGCGCCAGTCGCAGCGAGACGTTACCCGTGCCGCAATCGGATCCCGATAAAGGCCGAGGAACGACATGGCCGTCGACAAGACGCCCGAGCGTTCGTTGTCGCTCTTGTTCAGGAGCTCGCGTGCGGCCTGGGCCACGACCGGGTGCACGCCACGCTCGCCAAGATGCGGCGTCGCCATCATCAGGCGAAGCGTGCTCTCGATCGGCCGGCTGGGATCGGAGAGGAAGGTCGCAACGCCGGCCAATGATTTGTCCTCTTCGGCGTAGAGGACGTGCAGGATGGCGCCGACGAGCAGTGAGTGGCTGGTCTTTTCCCAGTGGTTGCGCCGTTCGATCGAGCCTTCGGGGTCGACCAGAACGTCGGCAATGTTCTGAACGTCGCGTACCTCCTCGGGGCCGCGCCGGACTTCGAGAAGCGGGTTGTACGCCGCCGAGCGCGCGTCTGTCGGATCGAACAGCAGGCAATGCGAGAACCGCGACCGCCAGCCCGCGGTCAAGGTCCAGTTCTCGCCCTTGATGTCGTGCACGACTACAGATGAAGGCCAGGAGAGCAGTGTCGGGACGACCAGGCCGACACCTTTGCCGCTGCGGGTCGGCGCAAAGCACAGCACGTGCTCGGGACCGGCGTGCCGGAGGTGCTGCTTGCCGAGGCGGCCGAGATAGATTCCGGCCGGCTCCAGCAACCCCCCCTTGCGCACCTCCGGTTCGGTTGCCCAGCGTGCCGAGCCATAGGTCGTGACCAGCGCCGACTGCCGTGCGCGGCGCACTGAACCGGCAATCGCCACGACAACGGCCATGACACTGCCCCCCGTGGCCCAGGCAGCGCCTTCGAGGAAAATGCCGGGGGCGTAGGCGTCGAAGTGGTACCACCACGCGAAGAACAGATACGGTTCATAGACAGGCATCCCGGCGGCAAAGAACCAGGCTGGGCCGAGCTCCGGCTGGAAGCCCAGGCGCATTGCCGTCCATTCGGTGGCGCCCCACAGGCCGGCGAGGACCGCCGCCAGCGAAAGCGTCATCTGGCCCCAGAGGATCTTCGTTCCGGTCACCGCCCCCTCGCCGGTGAGATCGAGCGAGACCGAAATAGAAGATCGACAACGAGCTGTGCAATACGCGAGTACCGCCAGGCAGAGCCCAGCGTAGCCAAGCAAAGAAATACATACTCGGTAAGCTTCCGGAGGGAGAGAGAACAAGTGTGCGTAGCGAGGGCCGGTAAGGAGTGCTGCTGGTCGTTTTATGCGTTGTCTATGTTTGCAACCGATAGAAGCTCGGCGTGTTCAATCCAAAAGGGGAACAACCCTTTATGACCTCCAGCAAACGGCGATCCGACTGAATTTGCAATGCGATAATCTGCATCCGCCCGTCGCAAGCATTCGCGAGATGGTTGTCTCGGGCTGCACTGGCCCCTGAAGAAGCCTGCCAATGTTTCGAACCTGCTGAGCCCCTGCAAGCGGAATGGTTCGGCATGCCGACCCTTGTAATCGGAGCGTAACGATCGGAATATCGCGAAAAGGACTGAGCGCCAGTAGGACGGCGAGAGGGATTGATCGCGGGCGACCCTATGCTACCGGCCAGTGATCACCAAGGCAGCGGCGCGAGCGAAACGCGCGCCGGGAGCGTGGCGGAAAGAGCGCACGCCGCTGCGGCGGTAGAGCGCTGGCTACTGGCGGAGCTGGAAATGCACCGGGCGGCGAGCGCGGCAGCGGGCGACAACAGCGCGAAGATCCGCGCACCGTCGGAGCGTATTGCCGCCTAATCCTGCTGCCCAACATCTTGTGTCCGTTCGTGCCAAGTAAAAACACAGGGCCGCACGCATCCACGGCGCGACCTGCCCCCTCGCCGACAAACCGGCCCGGATTGCCCTTGGCGTCTTGGATTGAATCCTGCCCCTGCCAATCACGGCAGGCCGTCAATCGGTAAGCGCCTGGGATTGACCCGGTTTGGTGGACACTCTGAGTTTATCGCCAGAGGTGCTGCCGATGCCAAGAACACGTCCACCGTATTCGCCGGAGTTTCGCCGACAGATGATCGACCTCGTCCGTGCTGGACGTAATCCTGACGATCTTGCCCGCGAGTTTGAGCCAAGCGGCCACTCCATTCGCGCGTGGGTCGCCCAGGCTGACCGAAACGAGGGCCGCCGGGAGGAGGCGGCTGCTGGTCTGAGCGCATTCGAGCGTGATGAGTTGACCCGGCTGCGGCGTGAGAACAAGCAGCTGCGGCTGGAGCGCGATATTCTTTCAAAAGCCGCGGCCTGGTTTGCTCGGGAGACCGGCACGCTGCCGTCCGGCTCTTCCGGTTCATGAGCGCGAACCAGGCCTGCTTCCCGATTGCCGCGATGGCACGCGTGCTCGGCGTGTCCAAGGCCGGTTACTATGCCTGGCTGCAAACGGCCACCGGTCGCCCGCGCCATGGCCGACGCGGCCTTGTTGAAGCGCATCAAGACCGTGCATGCCGGTTCGCGGCAGACCTACGGGGCTCCTCGCGTTCATGCCGATCTGCATGGGCATGGAGAGAGGCACAGCCGCAAGCGGATCGCCCGTCTGATGCGTGAGGCAGGCCTGGTGGGCGCCAGTCATCGGCGCGCTGGCCCGACAACAACCCGGCGGAACAAGGATGACCGGCCCGCGCCCGACTTGGTCGACCGCGACTTCAACGCTGCCGGACCCAACCAGCTGTGGGTCGCCGACATCACTTATGTGCCGACAACGGCAGGGTTTCTCTATCTCGCCGTCGTGCTCGACGCGTGGAGCCGCAAGATCGTCGGCTGGGCGATGGCAAACCACCTGCGCGCCGAACTGGTGCTGGATGCGATGGAGATGGCTGTTGGCCAACGTCGGCCCAAGGACGTCATCCACCATAGCGACCAGGGCAGCCAATATACCTCGGTGGCATTTGGCAAGCGGTGTGGCGAGGCAGGTGTTCGACCCTCAATGGGGTCGGTCGGTGACGCCTACGACAACGCCATGGCCGAGAGCTTCTTCTCCACCCTCGAGGCCGAGCTGCTCAGCCGCCGCCGGTTCGCATCCCAGGCCGAGGCCAAGATGGCCTGCTTCAGCGACATCGAGGGTTGGTATAATCCGGTGCGGTTGCATTCGGGCCTGGGATACCGCTCACCGATAACCTACGAAGCCGACATGCAGGCCGCCATGACCAAGACGTAGACTGCAAGCTGACAAACCGTCCACCAAAACGGGGCAACCTCACATCGAAGGTCCAGCAACCTTCGGCTTGAGAGAGGAGCCCCCGATGCCTCCCATCCTTCCCGATGGCCGGTCAGCGCGCTGCGGGCGCGCATGATTGAGGACATGAGGGTACGCGGCTTCACCGAGAAGACGCGCAGCGACTACGTTGTAACGTGCCGGCGTTCGCAGCCTTCATCGGCCGGTCTCCCGACACCGCGACGGCGGAGGATCTGCGCCCGCTTCCAGCCTGCACCGGACGCAGACCGGCATGCAGCCGCCGAGCATCAACAGCGCCGTCGCGGGCCCTGCGTTTCTTCTTCACCGTGACGCTCGAACGGCCGGAGCTTGCCCGGCGGCTCACCATCGTGCGCGAACCGCGCCGGCTGCCGGCCCTGCTGAGCGTCGAGGAGGTCACGCTGCTGCTCCAGGCGGCGCCGGGGCCGAAATACAAGGCGGCGCTTACCCCCGCATACGGCGCCGGACTGCGCGTCTCCGAAGTCGTCGCGCTCAAGGTCGGCGATATCGATTCCGAGCGAATGCTGCTGTGGGTCGAGCAGGGCAAGGGCCGCAAGCGCCTGCCCTCGCGAAGGCGGGGGACCGCAACGCCATGCTGTCGCCGCAGCTGCTCGAGCTGCTGCGCGACTGGTGGCGGGACGGCCGGCGCGTGGGCGTTCTGCTGCCGCGAGGCTGGTTGTTTGCAGGCCGCAATCCGGTCGAGCCACTCTCGACCCGCCAGCTCAACCGCGCCGTCCATGCCGCCGCCGAGGCCGCCGGGATCAAGAAGCGCGTGTCGCCGCACACGCTGCGGCACAGCTTCGCCACGCATCTGTTGGAACAGGACACCGACATTCGCGTCATCCAGGTTCTGCTCGAAGCAGAGACATACTGCCCGCCAACACCTGATCGAGCGGCGGATTTACTATCCGTTCCATCCCCGGTATGGCGAGATCGTGCTCATTGTCAGGCAATACGCCTACCGTGGTGCTGAGCTGGTCGTAATTCCGCAGCCCGACGGGTCGGTCGCCTGCATACCCGGGTGGATGACGCACAAATCGGCGGCGCATCATCAGCTTCGTTCCGAACCGCGGTTTTCGCTTGATGTTCTGCGGTCTGTGCGCTCCGAGATCGACGCGCTTCTAGGCTTCCTCCAAACCGACTCAAGGATGGAGAAAGCCCAGAATGAAGCACAAAAGCGCGAGCAGTCAGCCGGACCTGTTCGAGCAGGAGGAACCGCGCGCCTTGCCGTCCCCCTTACAGAAGGAACAACTGGCAACACTCGTAGAAGCGCTGCTGCTCGAGATCGCGGTGGCGCTGGCAAGCGGGGAGGTCGGCGATGACCAAGATCATGGCTGACCATCTGGGTCGCAGCGCCTTTGTCTACATACGGCAGTCGACGGCCGATCAGCTCCTGCACAATCCGGAGAGCCGCCGCCGTCAGTACGGGCTCGCTGATCGTGCCCGGCAGCTCGGCTGGACTACGGTCGAGGTCATCGACGATGATCTTGGCCGCTCGGGCGGTGGCATCAATCGGCCGGGCTTCGAGCGCCTGCTGGCAGCGATCTGCGAAGGCCGCGTCGGTGCCGTATTTGCGATCGAAGCGTCGCGGCTGGCTCGTAACGGCCGCGACTGGCACACGCTGATTGAGTTCTGTGGACTTGTCGGGACCGTCATCGTAGACGAGGACGGAATCTATGATCCGCGGCATCCCAATGATCGCCTGTTGCTCGGCATGAAAGGCACCATGAGCGAGCTGGAGCTGTCGCTCTTTCGTCAGCGCTCCCAGGAAGCGCTGAAGCAGAAAGCGCGCCGCGGTGCGTTGTTCCTCAGCGTCGCGGCAGGCTATGTGAGAGCTGGGCGGCGCGATCGGATCGAGAAAGATCCCGACCAGCGGGTGCAGGAAGCTCTTAGCCTGGTCTTCGCCAAGTTTACCGAATTGCAGAGCGTTCGTCAGGTACACGTGTGGCTGCGAGATGAGGGCATTGCGTTGCCCGTCGCATGCCACCGGACGGCGGAGGGGCGCAGCATCGCCTGGAGATTGCCGCTCTACAACACCGTCCACAACATCCTGACCAATCCCGTCTATGCTGGCGCCTATGCCTTTGGCCGCACGATGAGCAAGGTGAGCGTCGAGGACGGCCGCAAGCGCGTCAAGCGCGGTTTACGGCGGCCGCAGTCGGAATGGGATGTGCTGCTCCAGGATCAGCACGAAGGTTATATCACCTGGGGCGAGTTCGACAGGAACCAGCGTGTGATTACCAACAATGCGACCGGCAAAGGCTCCGCGGTTACCGGAGCAGTACGGCGCGGAGAACTGCTCTTGGCGGGGCTTCTGCGCTGTGGTCATTGCGGCCGCAAGCTGTACGTCGGCTATGGCGGCAAGGCGGGGCGCTATACTGCCACGGCGCTCTCGTGAATCACGGCACTGCGCGGTGCATCTCATTCGGCGGCCTACGCGCCGATAATGCGGTTGGCACGGAAGTGCTGCGGGTATTGAAGCCGGTCGGCATCGATGCCGCGGTCAAGGCGCTGGCGACTCAGACGAGCGAGATATCGGCCGCACGAAGGCAACTCGAGCTGGCGTTGCAGGAGGCGCGGTTTTCGGCGGCATATGCCAGGCGACAATATGATGCTGTTGATCCCGACAATCGTCTGGTGGCTGGCGAGCTAGAGCGCCGCTGGAATGAGGCGTTGCAGGTCGTGCATCGGCTCGAGGGCGAGATTGCCGAGCTCGCGGCGAAAAGGCCGGCACCTTTGGGGGAGAAAGAGCGGCGGCACCTGATGCAGCTCGGTGCCGATCTGGAGCTCGCTTGGTCGCACCCGGCGGCGACGGCGGAAACCCGCAAGAGGATCCTGCGCACCGCATTGCACGAGATCATCGTGCGCATCGAAGGCGGCTTCATCGAGATGGTCCTGCATTGGCAAAGCGGAGACCACACCGCGCTGCAACTGAAGATGAATGGGGTCGGCAAGCACCGCTGGACGGTGCCCGAGGATACGTTGTCGCTGATCCGCGAGTTGGCGGGCCTGATGCCCGACCAGCAAATCGCGCGGCTTCTCAATCGCGCCGGCAAGCCGACCGGGCGCGGCAACGGCTGGACCAAGGCGCGGGTCTGCTCGTTCCGCAGTCACCACGGCATTGCCGTCTATCGCGAGAGCGAGTGGGCCGAGCGGGGCGAGATAACACTTCAGGCGGCGGCGCAAATCATCGATGTGAGTGTGATGACGGCGCTGCGCATGATCCGGCACGGCATCATCAAGGGGCGCCAGCTTTGCAGGGGTGCGCCGTGGGTAATCAAGGCGGAGGACCTGGCCGCGTATCGCGAGCAGAAAGCGTCGCGCCACCCGCTAACATCAAATCCTGCTCAGCAGAGCCTTCAGTTTCAATGACATAGAACGTACGCATTATGGCGCGTGTCCGCTTGGCCATGCCAAGCTCGACACCACGGCGCTTTACACGCGCGTTGCCAACACCACGATCCGCAACGTGACCAGCCCACTCGACCGGCTCGCACCGCTGCCTGTGGGGAGGCCGACACCCGGAGTGTAGCCGGGCGGCGGTGCGCCGCCCGAGGCTCGAGTTCGCAGACGTCTTTCGCCGCCATGGGGCCGCCTGGTGCAAGGCCAATGCCGGGCATGTGAGCCTCGCCCGGCTCAAGGTAATGTCAGCCATCGAGCGCTGCCGCTCGGCCGCCCTCGGTGGTCAGTCGAGCGCTGCGAGGACTGCGGCCACACTCGGATCGCCTACAATTCTTGCCGCAACCGCCACTGCCCCAAGTGCCAGGGCGCGGCGGCGAAGGACTGGCTCGCCGCCCGCGAGGTCGACCTGCTGCCGGTCGGCTACTTCCACCTGGTCTTCACGCTGCCGGCCGAGATCGCCCCAATAGCCTACCAGAACAAGGCGGTGGTCTACGACGTGCTGTTCCGCGCGGCGGCTGAGACGCTACTCACCATCTTCGCCGATCCAAAGCATTTGGGCCGAAGCATCTGGGCCAAAAGCATCTGGTCGCCCGTATCGGTGCCACCGCCGTGCTCCACAGCTGGGGCTCGGCGATGACCCACCATCCGCATGTCCACATATCGTGCCGGGCTGCGGATTCGCGGGCGACTTCCCCCGGAATCCGCACGGTCTGCACGCAGCAAGGCAAATCAATCGAGGAGGCGGTCGAATTTGCCCGATCCGAACTCGAAGGCTTCCGGCGAAGCTGAGCAGCTGCCAATACGGTGGGGATGATTTCTTCTCGAGTTCCGACTTCCGGCGAGAGCCGCGGTTGCGTCTGGACCCCGCCCCGAGTGCAGGCCGCGCTCCAATGCCCAGTTTAGAGAGCGTAAGCGGCAGGCCGTCCTTCTTCCAGGATTGGCGCATTGCAACTCTCCGCCGCTGCCGCGTCGCCAATCCGGATCCGCGAGCCGGAGTACGCCATACCAGCCCCCACATCGCCCCTCGAGGCAAAGGAAGCGCCGGAAGCGCCGGATTCTGGAAAAATTTGGAGGCGCCGGGATTTTGGAGAGATTGGCGCGAGGAGGCTTATCGTCGCTGGCGAACGCGGTGTTGATCACCGTCTGGCGTAGCGTCGGCCAAGTGAACGGCTGCGTTGCCGGTGTTCTTTAGCAGGCTGCGGAAAAACCGGTCTGCGATGGGCATTTGGTAGAATTGCTGATGGTATTACTCGTCTGGATTGCAGTAAAACCTGACCGGGCAGGGTTTTGCTGCCTATTTTGTGGGGTGAATATCATCACTGGGCAGAGTTCAGGCTTGGTTATGCCACGGCGGTCATCAGACGGGGCAGGCGGACGAGGTTGTAGGCGGTGATCGTCAACGTGAACATCCAGTGGACTCGAGCGAGGCCACAGTGGCGGGTCTTGCGAAAGCCCGCGGTTGCCTTGCTCCAGCCAAACACCTCCTCAATGCGCTTGCGCATCCGCCCGCTGACCGCGTAGCCGGGATGCCGGGTCGTCCGCGCATCGATTGCCGATCGTCGATTGGTGGTGTTCTGCGCCACATGCGGCGTCACCTTGTACTGCCGCAGATCGGCGACAAACCCGGCGACGTCATAGGCCTTGTCGGCAGCGAGCGTGATCCGGTGACTGCCGGGACGGGCCGCCACCATGTCGAGCGCGGCCTCGCGCTCGGCCGTGCCAGTGGCCAGGGTCAGCCGCGTGTCGACCGCCAGAGCATGCCGGTTCTCCATCAAGACATGCCCCAGATAGGCCAGCTTGGCCGGCTGGCCCGGCCCTTTGCGGTACAACCGGGCATCAGGATCGGTGGTCGAAGCGTGCGTTTCGTTGCGGCGCTTCTCGCCGTGGAAGTTCCGTTCGCCGTTGCGGCCCGGCGCTGGCGGCTCGCCGCTGCCGTCCTTCGGGCGAAAGCTCTTCATGCTGGCCCACGCCTCGATCAGCGTGCCGTCCACCGAGAAATGCTCGTCCGACAGCAGCGCCTTGATCCGCTCCTGGTTCAGCACTGCCGCCATGAACTGTGCGGCGATGTCACCCTCGATCAGCCGCTCGCGGTTCTTTGTGAACACCGCCACGTCCCACACCGCGGCATCCAGCGACAACCCGACAAACCAGCGGAACAACAGATTGTAGCCGAGCTGCTCCATCAGCTGGCGCTCCGAGCGCACCGAATAGAAGGCTTGCAGCAGCAGGGCGCGCAGCAATTTCTCCGGCGGGATCGATGGCCGCCCGGATTTGGCATAGACGGTCTCAAACTCCGGCGACAGCACCGCCAGCGCCTCGTTCACAATGTTGCGGATCGCCCGCAACGGATGATCCATTGGCACCCGCGCCTCGCAGCTCACATAGCTGAACAGCGCTTCTGTCCGCGCATCCCCACCGCGCATCGGACATCCCCCAACATCTCGTCTGACACGCCCATTGTAAACAATAGCTTGACCACAATCTCGGCCTTTTTCCGCACCCTGTTAGGCGCTGTTAATCCGCTTTCGCCCATGGTCGGCGAAGCGCCCTCATGAGCCCGCCGGAGTACGCCATGCCAGCCCCCACGTCGCCCTTCGAGGCAAAGGAGCGGTCGCGTCGGGCAACAAACCGATTTCACCCCAGCCAGGGTGAGAATTACGAGCCTACCGGACCTGTTCGACCCCCAATGCGTTAATCGGCTTTACCGCCCTCCTTACTACGAAATCTCACCAGTGGTGCATTGCTGGCGGCGGACGGCTCTGCGGCCACTGGCAAACGCTCATCTGTACGGCGGTCCACCACCACCAGCGTATCCACCGTCTCCGGTGCTATGGTATTCCGTAGAACCGGTGGATTTATAGCCTGTCGTTTTGGTCGTGCCGGGATGGGGACTGGCCTCGCCTGCGGTCCTCAAACGTTCATCCCAGCCGGCAGGGAGCCAGCCGTGATAATCATCGGCAAATTGATTAAGGTTGCCGTTTGGATGCTCTCGATGCCATTTTGCGTAGAGGTGGTGCACGTACAATCCACCAGCACAGCCACCAAAAATTCCGAGAAAGGTGTGGTGCTTCATATGCCCGACAGCGCCGCCCAATGCTGCGCCTTCGAGACAACCTTTTGCATTGGCACTCTGGACGGTCAGTAGGCAGCAGCAAGTCGCCATACTCGCCAACAACAGACGCTTCATGACTTCCCCCTCCCCGTTACGCCAGCTTTGAGGCTAACATTTCGCGCAGCAGAGCGTATCCAGCGCCACGGTGAGTATCGCAAAATGTGGTTAGCGCCTCAATCCGAGCCGCCGTCTTCCTCGCCGCTGCCCCACAGTTGTTGTTGCGACTAATAGGGTCTGCGGACGACTGCGCCCCCATGTGGTCCAACGCACCCCGCTCGGTAGGGGCCATGGGCGCAGCTAACCGGACCGTGGTAACCATAACCGAGATGGTAGCCATAACCGTAATGGTGCGGATATGCCTTGTGGACTCCCACAGCCCCATTGGGGCCGACGCATCCGGCCCGATAGACGCCATTGACACAGGCGGCTGCGTGGCTCGGTTGAGCGATCATGAGCGTGCCAAGTGTAACCATGATGGCGAGCATCGGTGTGCGATATCTGGCGACGCCCAGCATAGCGTTTTTCATTTGAGGTACCTTTTGCTTATAGAAAGTGCGAATGATTTCATCGGCTGCTCTACAATGAAAACCCCGGCCATGATGGCTGGGGTTTCTGTCCCTACAGCATTTCGCGATGCAGGGAAATGCATCATCTCCGTTGGGAGACAAATCGATGCGGGCTCAGTATGCTAATGCCCCAAAAGGTTGCAACAAATACCGACAAATTAACCATCACTTGCGGAATGACGTGATCTCGCGCCCAATGACGCTGACTCGCGTGCTTCCGCTACCTTGCAGTCTCGCCAACGGCCAAGATCAGACTACGAACCTCATGCAAATCGCGGGCAATGAACGTGCAGAGTGCTCGAATTTCGTCCGTTGGTTCGAGAAGGTCCGGCACCATGACGGTCATCCTGCCAGCAGAGGACGCGGATCGGACCCCGCTGTGCGAATCCTCCAGAGCCAGACATAGCCGAGGCTCAACTCCTAACAGGGTGCGGAAAAAGGCCGAGATTGTGGTCAAGCTATTGTTTACAATGGGCGTGTCAGACGAGATGTTGGGGGATGTCCGATGCGCGGTGGGGATGCGCGGACAGAAGCGCTGTTCAGCTATGTGAGCTGCGAGGCGCGGGTGCCAATGGATCATCCGTTGCGGGCGATCCGCAACATTGTGAACGAGGCGCTGGCGGTGCTGTCGCCGGAGTTTGAGACCGTCTATGCCAAATCCGGGCGGCCATCGATCCCGCCGGAGAAATTGCTGCGCGCCCTGCTGCTGCAAGCCTTCTATTCGGTGCGTTCGGAGCGCCAGCTGATGGAGCAGCTCAGCTACAATCTGTTGTTCCGCTGGTTTGTCGGGTTGTCGCTGGATGCCGCGGTGTGGGACGTGACGGTGTTCACAAAGAACCGCGAGCGGCTGATCGAGGGTGACATCGCCGCACAGTTCATGGCGGCAGTGCTGAACCAGGAGCGGATCAAGGCGCTGCTGTCGGACGAGCATTTCTCGGTGGACGGCACGCTGATCGAGGCGTGGGCCAGCATGAAGAGCTTTCGCCCGAAGGACGGCAGCGGCGAGCCGCCAGCGCCGGGCCGCAACGGCGAACGGAACTTCCACGGCGAGAAGCGCCGCAACGAAACGCACGCTTCGACCACCGATCCTGATGCCCGGTTGTACCGCAAAGGGCCGGGCCAGCCGGCCAAGCTGGCCTATCTGGGGCATGTCTTGATGGAGAACCGGCATGCTCTGGCGGTCGACACGCGGCTGACCCTGGCCACTGGCACGGCCGAGCGCGAGGCCGCGCTCGACATGGTGGCGGCCCGTCCCGGCAGTCACCGGATCACGCTCGCTGCCGACAAGGCCTATGACGTCGCCGGGTTTGTCGCCGATCTGCGGCAGTACAAGGTGACGCCGCATGTGGCGCAGAACACCACCAATCGACGATCGGCAATCGATGCGCGGACGACCCGGCATCCCGGCTACGCGGTCAGCGGGCGGATGCGCAAGCGCATTGAGGAGGTGTTTGGCTGGAGCAAGGCAACCGCGGGCTTTCGCAAGACCCGCCACTGTGGCCTCGCTCGAGTCCACTGGATGTTCACGTTGACGATCACCGCCTACAACCTCGTCCGCCTGCCCCGTCTGATGACCGCCGTGGCATAACCAAGCCTGGACTCCGCCCAGTGATGATATTCACCCCACAAAATAGGCAGCAAAACCCTGCCCGGTCAGGTTTTACTGCAATCCAGACGAGTAATACCATCAGCAATTCTACCAAATGCCCATCGCAGACCGGTTTTTCCGCAGCCTGCTAGACCCGATGTTCGTTGAGTGATCGGCGGCCCGCCGCTCGGCATGCACAATGTCGAGGGTTGTGCCGGATGGCCGGCACAGAGCCTCATGCATGGGGGACGGGCCGAATGGACGATATCACATATGTTGGGTTGGATGTGCATAAGGCGACGGTTTGCGTGGCAGTCGCCGAGAGCGGGCGCGGTGGTGAGGTGCGGCAGATCGGGGTTTTCGACAACCGCCCGGAAATCCTGTGCAGGCTGGCGGCAAAGCTCGGCAAGGGCGGCCGTCGGCTGAGCTTCTGCTACGAAGCGGGTCCTTGCGGATATGGGCTGCACCGTTTGCTAACCGGTCGCGGGCACAGCTGCATCGTAGTGGCGCCCTCGCTGATCCCGATGAAATCGGGCGACCGGGTCAAGACGGATCGCCGCGATGCGGTGATGTTGGCAAAGCTGCGCCGTGCTGGCGAGCTCACCGCAGTATGGATCCCCGATGCCGCGCACGAAGCGATGCGGGATCTGGTGCGGGCGCGAGCGACGGCCGGCCGGGTACTGGCCAAAGCGCGACAGCATCTGCAAGGTTTTCTGCTGCGCCACGAGCGGATCTACCGCGGGCCTCGAGCATGGACGCTGGCCTATCGCCGCTGGCTGACCACGGTGCGCTTTGATCATCTGGCGCAGCAGATCGTGTTGCAAGATTACATCCACGCTGTCGAGGATGCCGAGGCCCGACGCGACCGGCTGACACGGCAGATTGAGGAATTGGTGCCGAGTTGGCCGATGGCGCCTGTAGTCAGGGCGCTGCAGGCGATGCGCGGCGTCGCCCTGGTGGTTGCGGTCACAGTTGTGGCGGAAGTGGGCGACTTCCGCCGGTTCGCCAACGCCAGGCAGCTGATGGCCTATCTCGGTTTGGTGCCCAGCGAGCACTCATCGGGGAATACAATTCGTCGCGGCGGCATCACCAAGGCCGGCAACGCGCTGGCCCGGCGGGTGCTGATCGAAGGGGCCTGGACATACCGCATGCATGCGCGGGTTAGTCGCAAGCTTCACGACCGTCTCGAACCGCTGTCCTCCGCCATTCGGGACATGGCGTGGAAAGCGCAGGTGCGGCTCTGTGCGCGATATCGCCGATTGGCCGCATCCGGCAAGCCGAAGGTCGTCGTCACCACTGCGATCGCCCGCGAGATGGTCGGCTTTATTTGGGCGATCGCCCGCGTCGCCCAGCCGGCGCTCGATTGATCGAAATGACTTGTACCCATGGCATCTGGATCGGGTCGCCGAACCGGATGCTGCTCCCAGCTGCGAGAACAGCGCGGTCGGCGATGGCGCGAAGGGCTGCGATCTTGACTACCGTGTCCAAAGCCCTGTGGATTTGCCGCTGCGCTTGGACGACGCTTACGCGTCGCCCACAACTCCACAGGGCCAAACGACAGTAATCATTGATTTGAAAAGAAAGAAAGAAGCGCCAAAACTCAACTGCGCGTATGCACCAATGCAATGGCACAGTGAAGGGGGAGGCTGAACGGACAACATCTCGTGGTACGCACCGCCGGAGACAGAACCACGGTGGGGAATCCTCCTGGCCTGTTATGAGCCGGTCCCCCAGACCGATGCTCGTCCCTAGAGCGAGGCAGCCCCGAGACGGAACCACGGTCATGCGGTATCCAACCCGCGCATGAGAGCTTGTTCAACCGGCGTCTTCGGGTTCTGTCTCCGGCGGTGCGCACCTGTCAACAACGCCGACCCGCAGTAGCGGAATAAAGGGAGGACACCATGGATTGTTGCGGTCACGGCCACGACGCGTCACTTCAACCGTGGGTGTGGAGGACGCCGCTGGTCTCGGTCGGAGCGATGCTCGCCGGCGAGGTTGGACCGCGTGGTTCGACGCAAGCGGCGCAGACCGCCGAGACCACAGCGGCGGCGCTCGCCGTACTGCGCAACGCCATTTCTGTCGATGTCCATAGCCACGGCGGCAGCACCGGCATCACCTCGAAGGCGCCGCCGAGCAGCGATCTCGCAAACGCGATGCGGGCGGGATCGCTGGCGGTCGCCTGCCTGGCCGACGTGCCGGACTGGCCGGTGCTCGGTCGCAGCGCGGAAGGGGCCCTCACTGCGCTGCGAGCGCCGGCACCGGGCGAGCTTTACCGGTACCACCTCGATCGCCTCGCCTGGATGGACGAGCTGGTCGCCGGTCACGATGTGCGCCGCGCGCTGAATGCCGCGGATCTCGAAGCGGCGCATCGGGCGGGAGAGCCGGCGGTCATCGCCGATGTCGAGGGTCTCGATTTTCTCGAGGGGAAACTCGAACGGCTGGAAGAGGCGCATCGGCGGGGCATCCGGCATGTGCAGCTCGTGCATTACACACCAAATGACATCGGTGACTTTCAGACGGGTGTCGTCGCCCATCAAGGTCTCACCGAATTCGGCGCCGAAGTGATCCGCGCCTGTGATCGGCTCGGCCTTGTCTGCGACGTCGCGCATGCTACCGAGGACATGGCAAAGCAGGCGGTCAAGGTCGCGACCAAGCCGTTGCTGCTGTCGCACACGGCCGTACTGGGATCGCAGGCGATGGGGCCGACACCGCTCAGCGGTCGGCAGGTCAGCCCTGGCCATGCCCGGGCGATCGCCGAGACCGGCGGCTCGGTTGGCATCTGGCACTTCTTTCCGAGCATCGATCGATACGTCGACGGCCTCAAGGAGATGGCCGAGATTGTCGGCGCCGATCACGTCAGCATCGGCACCGACCAGTTCGATGCGCGGGGTTGCCTCGAGGATTACACGCGATGGGTGCACCTCATCGCCGCGATGCTGCGCGGCGGCTTCACCCCCGAGGAAACGGGCAAGATCGCCGGCGGCAACTACCTGCGCATCTACCGCGCTGCGGTCGGCTGAAGGTCTGCAGCTCAAGCAAGACGCCTTACGATTGCCGATGATGGCTGAGCGCGGCTTCGCTCCTACGGCGCTGCCCTCCGGCATCTCGGAGTTCCTGCCACCATGAGCGGGGCCTGCGAGCCTACAATCGGGTGGAGAATTCGCATCAAGTGGTAAGCCGGCGCGAGCGTAAGATGCGACGCTTCAAATCAGCGGCATCGGCGCAACGCTTTCTGAGCGTTCACGCTGCCGTCCACAATACCTTCAACCTCCAGCGCCATCTCGTCTCCCGGTCGACGCTTCGGATCTTCCGATTAGAAGCGGCGGCGCAATGGCGCAGCGCGACGAACACGGCATGACGATAGTCAGCGCCCCCGTTTTCTGACTAGAGCGCCTCAACTTGACAGTGCCCCTCCTAGCGAGCCTCAGGGTACTGCTGTGAAGCGTCCGGCCATACACCAACAGGATGGCTTCTTAAATGATTGCGCGCGCATTCTGTTATTGCACGCTCTGCATTCTAGTGATAGAGGCCCAAGACAGACATCGACTTTGGTCGATCTATACTCATCTCTCGAAGGTAAAACCATGGCGACATTGGATGAGATCACCAACGAGAAGCAGCGGGTCAGTGAGGCTCTTGCGCGGGTCGACGCTCAGCGCGAAAGGCTCGCCGGCCAGCTCGCTGAACTGGAAGCAACTGAGCGTGTGCTCGCTCGGTATAGCAAGGGCTCTGGGGTAAGGAGGACGGCCTCAGCCAGGACAGCGAACGCGGCAAGAAAAGCAGCTTCTCCAGCGCGAGCAGGCGCGCGGCCGCGCACTGCGACCACGAAATCAGCTGGCCGCAAGCGTAGCTCGCCGAGCCTCAATGATCAGGTTCTTGCCCTGGCTGACGGCAAGACGCAGCCTGAGATCGCGGCTGCGTGCAAAGGCGCTCGCCCGAACCACGTCGACGCCGCCATAGCCCGGCATAGGCGGGCCGGCCGCATCGAAGAGCGGGATGGAAAGCTCTACGCCGCGCAACCGACACGAACAGAACAAAGCGCTGCGGTCTGATGCCGACCTGAGTAGATGCTCGCTCGCTCCTCTTTGAAGGTAGGACCAGAAGTGTGAAACCTCATCCAATCGGGACCCTCTGTCAAAACAGCATAAAGCATGATAACGCCGATGTCGGTTCACGCTCGCGCCGAGACGGAAGTCGGGTTCGCAGCTGACTCGCCGGTGGACAGGGACCGATGGTTCGAATCCATCTCCCTCCGCTTCAACAACGGAATTTATCTTGTAAATCCAATATCTTACGTTCTAGCCATGTGTGCCAACCCACAAGCTCACCCGCAGCAGTTTTGTAGATTTAGGTGGACCTGTTTAGATGATCTTGGACGCTTCCTCCCGGTAGCCTCCCGTCTCGTGGCTAAAGCAGCCCTCCGCCGTCACGAAAATCTCGGGACTGCGGTCGTCTCTTCGTTAGCCTCAGGCGTTGACGCGGCGGATCAACTCGGCCCAGCGGTCGAGCACGGGTAAGGTTTTCTCGGCCGGCTCCGGCGGTAACGTGGTGACGACCCGTTCTACCCCCATGTCCCGATAGCGCTTGAGCAGATCTGCATCCTCCGTACCGCCGAACAGAGTGATCGGCAGCGCATCGGACGAGCGACCGGCTTCCGCCGCCATCCGCTTGAACTTTGGTAGGTACTCGTCGACGTCGCCGTAGGGCGCCCGACCAGCAATCGGCACCCAACCATCGCCGTAGCGGATGGCACGTCGAGCCGCGTGGGGAAAGGCGCCGCCAACGATGATCGGCGGATAGGGTTTCTGAGCTGGCTTTGGCCATGTCATCATCGTCGGGAAATCGACGAACTCGCCGTGATATTCGGCCTTGTCCTTGGTCCAGATCTCCTTCATCGCCTCGATCCGCTCGCGCATCAGCTTGAAGCGGGTTTTGAAGGCCGTGCAATGGTCCTCGATTTCCTCCGCATTCCAGCCGCCGCCCACGCCAAAGAGGAAGCGCCCGCCCGAGACCTGATCGATCGAGGCAACCAGCTTTGCCGTCTGGATTGGATCGCGCTGCACGACGAGGCACACTCCGGTTGCGAGCTTCAGGGTCTTGGTCACCGCTGCCGCCGCGCTGAGCACGACGAACGGATCCATGACCTCGTAATAGGGTTTGGGAGCCTCGCCTCCGCCCGGAAACGGTGTCCGGCGCGGGACCGGAATGTGTGAATGTTCCGGCGCCCACATCGACTCGAAGGCGCGGTCCTCGAGTGCTCGGGCGAGCTGCACCGCAGGGATCGAATAATCGGTGTGAAACATCGAGACGCCGAAATGCATTTCATCGCTCCCCGTCATGGTTCCCGGACCGAGGTCGAGCTTACTCGTGAGCCCGCGGGAGTGGCTACCCCTCAGCTAAAGTCGAGCCTTCAAGCAGCCGCGTGAGGCTGTACAGGCAGACGCTGCTGCCCTCCTTCGCATCACCGGCCAGGCGGCGCCGGAAGCTCACGCCAATCCTCTGGCAACGGACCAAGCGAGGCGTAATCGTCGCTCAGCGGGCCATGGCGCTCTCGCTGCCTGAGTGGCAGACTAGCGTTAACGCATGAAACGGGAGGAGACGATGAAATCGCTTTTACGGCTATTCACGCTGAGTGTAGCTGGCTGCGCCGCCTTCGCGCTACCGAGTGAGAGCCGAGCGCAACTCCTGATCACCGGCAACGACGAGAAGGTCTCGTTCGACGAGAATACGGGCAAGACGATCACGCACCCGGCAGGCAAGGACACGGTATCAATCATCGATATCGCCGACCCCGCTAAGCCGAAGATCATCGTCAATCTGCCGCTGATGAACACGATCACCGGACCGCCGGTCAACCTAGCGATCACTCCCGATCTGCACCTAGCCCTGGTCGCCAATTCGCTCGACTGGGTCAAGGACGGGGATGGCTGGAAGGGCGTACCCGACAACAAGATCTACGTCATCGACTTGGCTGCGTCGCCGCCCACGCAGATCGGCACAGTCGAGGCCGGCAAGCAGGCTTCAGGCATGGCGATCAATCGCGCCGGGACATTGGCGTTGGTCGCCAACCGTGCGGAGGATTCAGTCACCGCGCTGGCGATCGACGGCAAAAACGTGAAGCCCATCGGGACGGTGTCGGTCGCTACCCAGCCGACGGCCGCAGTGGCGGCACCACCTGCCGCGTTGCCTGTTGCCGTCGCAATCACCCCCGATGGTAAGCGCGCGCTCGTCGTCAAAAGCGGCGCCAACCGGGTAGGGTTGCTCGACATCGACGGTCAGAAGGTCAGTTACGCCCAGGTCGACGGCAAGAATTACGACATGGCCACTGGCCTCAATCCGCTCAACGTCCAGATCATGCCCGACGGCAAACTCGCGATCGTCAATAACATCGGTGGCGGCCAGGACGGCCAGGTCGACACTGTCGGCGTCATCGACCTCGAGGCAAGCCCGCCCCGCGTTATCGATCAGGTGGTCGTCGGCGATGGCCCGGAAGGACTAGCGATAAGTCCGGCTGGCGGCTATGCAGCTTCTCTGATCCTGAACGGCACCGGTGGAACGCCAAAAACCGCGTTTTATCGGCACGACAAATCCTACGTGGCTCTGCTGAAGATTGATGGCAAGACAGTCCGTAAAGTGGCGCAGGCCGATGTGGGTGGCCTAGCTGAAGGCATCGCGTTCAGTCCTGACGGGCGCTATCTGTACGTGGGAAATTTTGTCGATGGCAACATCGATATTCTGCGGGTCGACGGCGATACACTGACCAAGGTGGCCAACCTCGCTCTACCTGGACATCCGGCCTCGATGCGCGGCAGCACGCCCTAAGTCAGACGGAGAACCGGAAAATGACCGAAAACCAACGAGTGGCCATCGTAACGGGTGCCGCAGGTGGCATCGGCAGGGCAATGACGCGGGCTCTGCTGGCGGCAGGCATCCGGGTCGCCGGCGTCGATCGAGATCGTGAGCCGCTGGAGGTGCTCGCGGCAAGTGCGCGTGAACAAGGAAAAGCGGCCGAACTGCTGACCATCTCTGCTGATCTGACCGACAACTCCGCCGTGGATGCGATCACCAAAGCTACTCGCGTCAAGTTCGGCCGCATCGACATCCTGGTCAACAATGCCGGCATCGGGCCGGGAGCGATCCGGCCGGACAGCTGGCAGCGTCCCCTCAAATTCTGGGAGATCACGGCTGATCAGTGGCGCCGCTTTGTGGCGGTCCACACGACGGCGCCACTCGCGCTGACGAACGCGGTCGTGCCCGAAATGATGAGCCAGGGCTGGGGACGGATCGTCAATGTCACGACTAGCCTCGGCACGATGCTGAACGCCGGCTCCCCGACCTACGGGCCCTCCAAGGCCGCACTCGAGGCGCTCAGCGCGATTATGGCGAAGGACCTCGACGGCACCGGAGTGACAGTGAACGTCCTGGTCCCGGGCGGGATAACGAACACGCCTATGGTGTCCGAATCGGGCTTCGATCGCACCAAGATGATCCAGCCGGAGGTCATGGTATCGCCGCTGCTATGGCTCGTCTCCGATGCCGCCGCGAAAGTCACGGGCCGACGGTTTCTCGGTGTTCATTGGGATCCGGCGCTATCGCCCGAACAAGCGGCCGAGAAGGCTGGGGCACCGGTAGCCTGGACCAGCATCGCGACTATGCCAATCACGCCGAGCCGGTCGTAGCCCGGGCCCGGATGCGCCTCCGAAAGTACGGCCGAAGAGGAGGGACCGTTTCTCATGAAAATCGTCGTATTCGGACCGTTCAAACGAACTGGCGCACTGCATGGCGAAAGCGTCGTCGACTTGTCCCACGCTTACGCCAAATATCTGCAGGAGCGAACAGTTGAGCCCAATCCGCTCGAAATGGCGGATGTCGTCGTGCCATCTGATCTGGTGCGTCTGATCGAAGGCGGGCCACGCGCGCTCGAGGCCGTGCAACAGGCTCTCGATTATCTTTTTGGCGAGGCACAGAACAACCTCGGGCCAAGAGGTGAGAGGCTTGTTCACCGGGCAGCCGACGTACGCCTACACGCTCCGCGGCCGAACAACGCTCGCATCGCATGCGCCGGCGGGAACTTCGCCGACCATGCTGCGGCCATGGCCGTGAGGATGCGCGGCAAACCTTATGAGGGCGATGCCTACCAGGAGATCCGCAACGCCGGTTTCTGGGGATTTTGGAAGCTCGGACGCGAGATCGTCGGTCCCGATGGTGAGCTCATCTATCCCGAACGGTGCAATCGCCTGGACTACGAGGGCGAGATCGCGATCGTACTCAACAAAAGGGGTGCCGATCTGAAGGCCTCGCAACTGAAGGACTACGTTTGGGGGGTCACGATGCTCGCCGATTGGAGCATCCGCGCACCGCGCGAGACGCCTGGCGGACCGCTCAATTTTAACTTCCCAAAGAATTTCGACACGTCGTGCTCAATGGGTCCATGCATTGCGGTGGGCGAGGCAGATCCAACCAACAACAGCTGACGGCGCGCGTCGAGGTCATTCGTCCGGAAAACCGGCGCGTCGCAGGCCAAGGTACAACGTCTTCTCGGCTAGTGCTCTGTGAGGGAGGTCCATCAGAAGACGATATAAGGCATGCAGCCTGGCTAACGAGTTCATCTCCGGCTTGTTTCTCAACGACTCTGTCAGCGCTGAATTCGCCCGCTCAAGGTCGCCCCTCAAGCCAAGCGCACCGGCTAACCATAGGTGGAAAAGCCACACACAAGGATTTGCGGTGTACGCCTGCCTAAAGAGGTCGACAGCTTCATTACATGTCCAAGAAGCAAATGGGAATAACCAAGTCCCCAAGTATAATAAGGAACCCCAGCAATTTCCCGTGGGTTCAGCCGTATCGCCCGCTCGAAATGGGAGATTGCTGCCTCTGGTTCGCCCTGCCCAATCAGATTGATCCGATTTGGTGAAAAGCGTTCGCATTGTTGGGATTAAGCGCTATCGCGGTCTCGAGTTTTGACTCTGTGCTTCTGCCAACCGGCCCTGCTGCCGATGGAGATATCCCATTAGGCGGTAACCCTCCGAATGGTTCGGATTGGCAATGAGAGCTTCACTAAGCAGCCGTTCTACGCGTGCCTCATCTTGTTGAACGGTAGCCGTCCAATTGTTTCCGAGTTTGACCATAAGGGGCCATGCGACCGAGATCCGCGCATCGGGCGAGCCGGGGTCGATCTCCAGCGCGCGCTCGAAAAGGCGTTGCGCCTCCTCAAGCCCCTCAGGGGTGGACTGGCGGTACATCAGCGCCGAACCACGCATGATGAGATCACGCGCGTCAGGATGGGCAATGCGCTCTTGGTCGATCCGCCGTCCCACATCGCGCACTAGCTCAAGATTTAGCGTGCGTGCGAGACGCCCGACAATTCGTTTTGCGCCTCGCCGAGATTACGGCGATCCGTGTCGAACCGGCTCGCCCAAACGTGGGCTTCGGTTTGGGCATCGATGAGTTGGTACGTTCACCCGGACCTGTTCGTCAGCACGCCCCTCCGCAACTGCCGAGCGGGATCCGATTGCGCGAGCTTCATGTTCGCACGCAGCGCTGCCGTCGAAGCGGTGCCCAGCCCGACAACGCGTTCGACTTCGCCAACGGCTTCATCGAAAGCGCTGTCACCCGAGCTTCAATCATTGATCCCGGCCGGAAATATCATGGTCGTCGTCATCGCTTCTCGGTGGTCGGCATAAAACTTCGCCGGAGTCTCTCAACGGACGAGTTGGTCGTCTCGAGGCCTTGCGGACTTCCCAACAAATTCTTATGTCCCTTACGTTGTTAACGATTTTTTCTGAGGTATCTCTTGCACACAGATTGGCAGACGGCAAGCGCTCGTAACGATCGTGAACGAAGCAACAGAGTGCGCCAAGATGCAGAAGACCTGTTCAAGCCAAAGCCGCAAACCACACGTGCAGACGTATCAATGTCTACCCCGAATGACGCCTCGTCAGCTGAGACCCAGCCTAGGCGGCAGCCACGTATCTTCGCGATCCCGCCGGCGGTGCGAGTAGGTGCGGCGAGGGTCGAACCGGCAGCGGGACCGATACAGTTACGGCGAAAGACGACCGCCAAGCGCGAGACCCGCGAGATACCTGTCTCCCAATTCGGTCGCGTGCGCACCTTGACGAGCTACGGGATGACGCGGGCCCAGGTCGCAGAGTTTTATGGGGTCACTGTCGACGAGATAGATCGGATCATTCGACGCCCGAGTTAACTTCTCCAATCTTCGTCCATTGGAACCAGCACGACGAGGGCGGACCTTCGAGCCTCAGCATCGTTCCGGATCCAACAAATGCGCTACGCAGCACGAATTCACTCCTGGGGAATCGACTGCGCCCGCTGGTCTGCGACGAGTTTTCTGCGGCGGGCCTGCTCCTCGGCGCCGATCGAAGCGGGATCCTCCCGGAACTCCGGCCCCATGGCCATGGCTTTCTTGACGGCCGGCCGCTCGCCGATTTCTTCCAGCCAGCGCTTCACATTCGGGAACTCGTCGATCTCGATCTTCCGGGTTGCCCAGCTCGATGCCCATGGATAGCAGATAATATCGGCAATCGTGTATTGGCCGGCCGCGAGATAGCGCTTGTTGAACAAACCGAGGTTCATCACGCCGAAGATGCGATGCGCTTCATTGTCGAAGCGGCGCAGGGCATAGCTGAGATGTAGAAACCCGTGCCCAGGACGCCGGATCGGACGGGCAGCCCCATTGGTCGGCGGCACGGACGATGATGGAGCCCTCGAAATTCGCAGCCGGGTTTGCAGGATCAGCGGGTTCGGGATGGTTCGTTCGGCCTGAAACCACACGAGGAATTTTTTGAGAAGCGCGCCGTCGTCGGCAAAGAGGACGTTTTCGAAGATCGCTTGCTGTCTTTGAAAATGCGAACTGGCGGAAGGGCCGAGCAGCCATGCGCGGCGCCATTGTGGGCGCAAGGGCCGGGCGGCAAGCGGGTCAAGGCCGGCGGACCCGGTGCCACCGCCCTCGAACACATATTGCGAATGCAGGCTGACGATGCGGGCCAGCAGCGGCGGCTCGCCGGCAGCAATTAAGGCATCGGGCCATTCGTCGCCGCGATCGATGAGGAGCCGGAAGAAAACCCACTCGAAAAAATATGTCGTGCGAAAACTTGTAAGCGGTTCCGGAGATCTCGTGGGCAATTCCACGGGTGTCGTGCGCGTCAGCATGACGCCGCTCATCACGGTCGAGGAAATGGACCGCGCGGTCGACAAGGCGGCGACGCTGCCCTCGCCGGGGCGGTCACGCTGACATAAGGCCGCATTCTCGGGGGGTTTTAGCGCGGCGTCAAATCAGCGGCTGCCTAGGACCGCCGGTACTCGAGCGGCAGGTGCTCGGCTACGATGAAGTCGCCAGGACGCTTGACGAAAAGCTTCTGCTTCTCAACATCGCCCGCGTCTCCAACGAAGAACCCGTTCACTTCACGTCGACCTCGAGCATCGCCGCCACATTTAACTGGACAACAACGCTGGGTGCCAGCGGTGAGCTCACCGGGTCGAAGCGTTGGGCACCCAGTCCTCACGCCTGGAGCCCAGCAGAGACAAGAGACACCAACTGGCGAGCCATTTTAGTTAACACTGAAAATTGCATCGTTTGCAAACCTACCTGTCGGGGTGGCCGGTGTCGCGACCCGAGGCAAAAACGATGGCGGCTACGCTTCACAGAGGAGACGGAAACATGGCACAAAAAGGTCGCGGAATTTTCATGGTGTACGTTGATATCGACGCCCAGCACGCGCAGGAATTCAACGAGTGGTATAACAAGGAACATCTACCGGAATTGCTATCGGTGCCCGGCATTCTCTCAGCGGCCCGTTACGAGGCGGTCAAGGGTGGCCCGCAGTACCTGGCATGCTATGAACTGGAAAGCGTGGCGGTGATGCAAACGCCGGCGTTCACCAACCGGCCGCGGACGCCGTGGGGACAGAAAGTCTCGCCGTCCGTGATTGGGAAGAATTTGACACGCATTGTCGGGGAACAGATTTACCCGGACGGGGTGGAAATGCCGGAGCGTGGCATGGCGCCGGTGTTGCAGATTGGCCGCATGTCCGTCCCCGCCGAGATCGATGCGGAGTGGAACGCCTGGTACAGTGGGGAATATGTGCCAGGCTACCGCAAGGTGCCGGGAGTGATCTACGCCCGCCGTTATCGGGTTCTCGAGGGTACCAGCGGCTACAGCACGGTCTACGAATTTGCCAGTACGGCCGTGCCCGAAAGCCCGGAGTGGAAGGAGCAACAGCAACATTCCTCGCCCAATTCGCCGCGCATGCGGCAGGCCATGACGCATGCTCCGGGTTCTGCCGGGGTGTACGTACGGGTGAATCCCTAAAGGATTACGTCCGGCACGGTTTCCCAATGGGCCGGCTCGGCACCGCCGAAGAGGTCGCGGATGTGATCGTTTTCGCGGCGTCGCCGCGCGCTCATTGCATCAACGGACGCAACATTCCGGTAAGGCCTGGAGCAGCCGCATACGCCGCTCGACCGCCGTCCGTTCTAGATTTCATCGGCTCCTATTGGCGCGCCTTAACAGGAGATGACGATGCCGAGCGATCCGCTGTCCCGTCCGCTGATCGAGATTGCACGCGATTTGCGCGAAAGGCGGGCGAGCGCTCGAGAACTGGTCGAAGCGGCGATTGCCCGGCACGAGCGGTTTGGAGAACGGCTTCACGCCTATTCGTTTTGGCGCCGGATCAGGCCCGAGCCGTCGCCGACGCGGCCGACGCCGCATTCGCCGCCGGTCTCGGGTCCCCGAAGTATCCGCGTCACCGTGGGAGATGCTGGGATGAAAAAGGAGCGTAGCGGCGAAAAAATTGCGCTTGCGCAATGCCGCGACGAAGCCGGCCGCATCGTAGGCCTTGTGACTTTGCTCTGATTGCTGCAGCGGTGGTCCGTGGGCGGCGGCGGTCCGTTACGTACCGGGCGGGACTTAGAGTTCGAATCGACTTCCCTCCAGCGAAGAGTCTGCAAACTATCAGTCCCCGCAGCGCGTCAGGCATCGCCGTTCGCGAGGTTCGTCCGCGCGGGCATCAACGCCGATCGGGGTGCACGAGATCGAGACGATCCTGGGACCGCAAAGCTTCACCCGGCGGCGCGGCGACGCGTTACATCCCGAGCGCGAGCCGCTTGAGACCCTCGACTCCGCCGCACGATCGGCGAATACAATTTCGCCGGGCAATACCAGCAATCCCCCGCACCGTTGGGCGGCGGCCTGGTGAAAGCGGAATGGTTCAAGCGCTACGGCGAGAAGGATCGGCCCGAGAGTTTCGACCGCATCGTGCAGAGATGGGACACCGCAAACAAGGCGACCGAGCTCAGTGACTTCAGCGTCTGTACGACGTGGGGCATCAAGGGGAAGGATCTTTATTTGCTGAACGTGCTGCGTAAGCGGCTCGAATATCCGGCGCTGAAACGCGCGGTGCGCGAACAGCAGAGCCTGTTCCATGCTAGCGTCGTGTTGATCGAGGACAAGGCCTCAGGCACCCAGCTGATCCAAGAGCTCATCGTCGAGGGCTGCGGTGCCGTCACGAAATACAAGCCCGAATGCGAGAAAATCATGCGGCTGCATGCGCAGACCGGGTTGATCGAGAATGGCTTCGTTTACCTCCCGGAAACCGCCCCTTGGCTCGCCGAATACCTCCACGAGATTATATGCGAAGCTGGGGAGTTACCCTGAAGAACCAAAAATCATTTCAATTTCGCGTGATTGGATTCACATGATTGATCTTGTAGCTGAGTTGTTCGTTCCCGTCGCGAAGCGCCGGAGACGCGCTTGAGCAATCCTCGGTCAAAGTTCTCGCTTGGCTGGTCTGCGCCAACCTCGCGAGCTAACTCCGAGAACCGCCTGAACTGCTCCGGGTGGTCGGGTTTCGGCTTCGTTTTGGGTTCGATCTTGCGGGCACTCTCAACAGCCTTGCGCAGAGCCTCACGCCAGTATGGTCGTGTGATGTCGATTGGGAAGCCGCACCCGCGACAGGTTACGCTAGAGCGTGTGTTGACGACATTGCGGGCATGGGACCGTAATGCCGGACTTAAACAGCGCTTTGGAGAAAGTCGAGTAGATTTAATGGCTTACGGACGAACGCCGTGGTCTTAGCACCACGGCGGCAGTTTCGGGGCCGGGTTAGGCGTCCGGCTGCGGAGTAGTGAGGGGGAGTTCCTGAAGGTTGGGCGGCAGGGCGACGCCAACCGCCTGAAAGAACTTACCAGCGACGCCGGTGGGGCGATTTTGAGCCCTGGCGGGACGCGGTCCTGGAGAAGGAAGAAAGCGAGCACCACAAGCTCGGCCGCAGGATCGCAATGGAGGAGGATTGGCTGCGCTATGGCGTCACCGCCCGGCGCACGCGCAACCAGCGGCGGCTTGCCGAGCTGCACGCCCTCCGCCGAAAACGAAAAGAGCACCGCGTGGACCCGGCACGATCCGGCTCGGAGCGGCACATTCCGACATGTCGGGCAGGCTGGTTGCCGTGGCGGAAAGCATTTCGAAATCCTATGGCGGTCGCCCGATAGTGCGGAAGTTTTCGACCCGCATCCTGCGCGGCGACCGGGTCGGGATCGTCGGCCCGAACGGCGCCGGCAAAACCACCCTGCTCAACATGCTGATCGGTGCGCTCGCGCCCGACGCCGGCGAGGTGCGGCTGGGCACCAACCTGGCACCGGTGGCCCTCGATCAGCGCGCGCGAGATGCTCGACCCGGAGCAGACTTTGGCGCAGGTGCTGACCGGCGGCGGCGGCGACATGGTCACGGTCGGGGGCCAGAGCCGGCACGTGATCGGCTACATGAAGGATTTCCTGTTCCGCCCGGAGCAGGCGCGCACCCCGGTCGGCGCGCTGTCCGGCGGCGAGCGCGCCCGGCTCGTGCTGGCGCGCGCTTTCGCCCAGCCGTCCAACCTGCTGGTGCTCGACGAGCCGACCAATGATCTCGACCTGGAGACCCTCGACCTGCTGCAGGAGCTCTGGCCGAATACGCCGGGCACGGTGCTGCTGGTCAGCCACGACCGCGACTTCCTCGACCGCGTAGTGACGTCGGTGATCGCCAGCGAGGGCAACGGCCGGTGGGTCGAATATGCCGGCGGCTACACCGATATGCTGGCGCAGCCACCGGCCAATCCTGCCGCGTCGCGGGCGGCGGGCGACCGCATGGTCCGTGCCGCGCCGCGCGACACGACACCCGCGTCGCGCTCTCGCCGGATGAGTTATGGCGAGCGCCGCGCTCTGGAATTGCTTCCAGCGCGTATTGCCTCCCTTGAGGCTCGGATAGAAGCGCTGAACGGCATACTCGCCGACCCGGATCTCTATGCGCGCGACCGGGCGCGGTTCGAGGCTACGAGCTCGGCGTTCGCCGCCGCGCGTGAGGAGTTGACGGCGGCCGAGGAACAATGGCTCGCGCTGGAGATGCGTCGCGAGGAAATCGAGGGGCCAGGCTCCAGCGGCTAGCGGCCGAGCATCGCCAGAAGCGCTCGCGTCAGGACGCCCTCCGGTCGGACCAGCGCGTCCAAAATCGTGAAGTGGTCGGCGCCGTCGACCGGCAGCAGGCGTCAAGGAAGACCCCGCTCGGTCCACGCCCGGGCATACTCGATCGACTGGCGGCACAATTCGGGCAATTCCCGGGTGCCGTAGGCCACCACCAACTCGCCCGCCGTCGCCGACAAATGCCGGACCGGGCTGTTGCGTTCTGCCTCGGCCATATCGAGACCCAGCTTCTCGTTGAGGTAATTGAGCCGGATCGGCTCCAGATCGTAGATGCCGCTGATCGCCATCCCGCCGCGCACCTCGGCTAGCGGCATCGTCATTGCGGTCAGGTGACCGCCGGCCGAATGTCCGGCGACGTATAGCCGGTTCGGGTCTCCGCCGTATTCGGCGAGATGCTCGGCGAGCCACCGCACCGAACGGCGTACCTCGGCAACGATGCGATCGAGCCGCGCCGCCGGGGCCAGCGTGTATTCGATGACCGCGAGATTGATCCCGAGAGGAAGCAGGCCATCGGCGAAGAAGGCGAAATTCTCCTTGTCGTTCATCTGCCAGTAGCCGCCGTGGATAAACGCAAGAGTGGGCGCCTGCGGAGTAAGCGCTCGGTGAGGAGCGCCTGCCGCTGAGCGGCGATTGGCGCGATGATCAGCGGATGGCGGATGAAGCAGAACAGGTGTCCACTAACGGGTTAGTGGACACTAAGCAGCAGCCGGGCGCGGCGAAGCGTCGGCAGTATCCCGAAGCGTTGAAGCGCCAGATGGTGGCAGAGACGGAGGTGCCGGGTGCCTCGGTGTCGATCGTGGCGCGGCGTCACGATGTGAACAGCAACCAACTGTTCCGATGGCGGCGACAGCTGTTGCCGAAGGCGGCGGTGGAAAGCAGCGCAATGGTGCCCGTCGAAATCGCCGCCGATGGCGATCGGCCGCGGCGGCCGGATCGCGGCGGCGTCATTGAGATTGTGTTTGGCTGTGGGACACGGGTGCGCCTGCGCGGGGAAGTCGGCCCCGAGACGTTGCGGCAGGTGATTGAACTGCTGCGATGAATGGTCTGCCGGCGGGCACCCGGGTGTGGCTGGCGGCCGGCGCCACCGATATGCGCAAGGGGTTCGACAGTCTGGCGGCGCAGGCGCAGACAGTGCTCGGGCAGGATCCGTTCTCGGGCCATGTTTTTTGCTTTCGCGGCCGCCGCGGCGATCTGGTCAAGCTGTTGTGGTGGGATGGCGACGGGCTGTGCCTGTTTGCCAAGCGTCTGGAGCGCGGGCGATTCGTCTGGCCGCGGGCTGAGGAGGGGATGGTGGTGCTGAGCCGGGCGCAGCTGTCGATGCTGCTGGAGGGGATCGACTGGCGAATGCCGCAGCGAACCTGGCGGCCAGAGCTGGCCGGCTGAGCTTGGCCAGCGCAGCTGCGGCAGCCTCACTCAATTATTGACCAAAACGGCTGCAGGTCTGATCCACTGTCGGCGTGCCGATCACAGCCGACAATCTGCCCGACGACCTCGCCGCGCTGAAGCGGATCATCGCCACGATGGCGCAGGATGCGTTGTCTGCGCAGGCCGAGATCGCCCGGCTGAAATTCCAATTGGCGCGATATCGACGGGCCGAGTTCGGCCGGTCCTCGGAAAAGCTGGCGCGCGAGGCCGAGCAGCTCGAGCTGGCGCTCGAGGCGCTGGAGACCGACCAGGCGGAACGGCTGGCAATGGCCTCACCGGAAGTGGCGGCAGCCGTCGAGACCGCGACCGAGGCGCAGAAGCCGGCACGGCGCCCGCTGCCGCCACATCTGCCGAGAGAGGATCGGCGGCATCCCGCACCGTGCACCTGTCCTGGTTGCGGCGGCGCGTTGCGCAAGATCGCCGACGAGGTCAGCGAGACCCTCGATTACGTGCCCGGCCGGTTCAAAGTGGTCCGGCACATTCGCGAGAAACTGTCGTGCCGGGCTTGCGACACGGTGGTGGCGGCGCCGGCGCCCGATCACGCGATTGCCCGCGGCCGGGCCGGCGCGGGGCTCTTGGCTCATATTGTCGTCTCGAAGTACGACGATCATCTGCCGCTTTATCGTCAGGCCGAGATCTTCGCCCGCGACGGGGTGAGCCTGGAGACCTCGACCCTGTCGGGTTGGGTTGGCGCCACGGCGGCGGCGCTGCAGCCTCTGGTGGATGCCCTCGCCGTCGACGTCCTGGCCAGCGACACTTTGCATGTCGATGACACCCCGGTGCCGGTGCTGGCACCGGGTACCGGCAAGACCAAGACCGGCCGGCTGTGGACCTATGTTCGCGATGAGCGGCCATTCGCCGGCGCGCGCCCGCCGGCGGCACTGTTCTTCTACTCGCCCGACCGCAAAGGCGAGCATCCGCAGGCGCATCTGAAGGACTTCCGCGGCGTCATCCACGCCGACGGCTATGCCGGGTTCAACGAATTGTTTGTCGGCGGCCGGATTGTCGAGGCCGGCTGCTGGGCGCATGTGCGGCGCAAATTCTTTGATGTCCACGCCGCCACCGCGTCGCCCATCGCCAAGGAAGCGCTCGATCGCATTGGCCAGCTCTATGCGGTCGAGAAGGTGATCAACCGATCACCGCCCGAGCGGCGACGACAGCAGCGCCAGCTGCAGTCAAGGCCGATTGCCGAGGCACTGGCTGGTTGGGCCGACAACACGGTGCGCCAGCTCTCGCGCAAATCCGAGCTCGCTCAGGCCTTCCGCTATATGCGGGCACGCTGGGCTGCGCTCGTTCGTTGCTTCGATGACGGCCGGCTGGCGCTCGACAACAATCCCGCCGAACGCGCCCTGCGCTGCATTGCCATTGGCCGCAAAAATTATCTGTTCGCTGGTTCCGATGCCGGCGGTCGCCGCGCCGCAGCGATTTATTCATTAATCGAAAGCGCCAAGCTCAACGGCCTCAATCCACAGCACTACCTTGCCGACGTGCTCGCCCGCATCGCCGACCACCCGGCCCGCCGCATCGCCGAACTCCTGCCCTGGAACTGGCAACCGCTCGATGCCACCCGCGCTGCCGCCTGAGCCGGCCTTCTCGCCGAGCGCTTACCCTGCGGATCGGCGGCGAGAAACAGGTCGAGCCGCTCGCGCGGGGTATGGCCGTAGGCAAGGTCGAGGCGGCCGGCATATTCGCACCGTGCCTTGGCGCTGCGTGCCGCCCAATCGGCGACGATCGCGTCGCGCTCGGGGACGGCCGCAGAGTTGTTGTAGGCAGCATCGAGCTGGGCACGGTCCATTCCGCGGTACAGCATGGCGTAGGCTCCGGTCACAATTCGGTGGGCGGTGGTAGTCGTGACAGTCTGACACGCGATCGGCCGCAGGTGGTAGACCCCGGACGTGGAGCTTTCCACATGAGGCCGCCGGCATTGGCCAATTCGCCGCTGGACGGTAGCATCGGACGGATGACCACCCCTGCAGCCGTTCCGGGGTTCGAAGGCCGGTCGACAATCGAGACGCGGGCCTCTTGGGCCGTGTGCCTGACCGCGCTCGCCATCGCCGCCGTGTCCTTTGCTGCACCGGCGATCACGGTCGTCGGCCTCAAATCGATCGCGGCCGATCTCGGCGGCGAGCGCTCGGTGCCGGCGCTGGCCTACTCGCTCGCCTGGCTCGGCGCATCCGTCGGCGGCGTCGCGATGGGGCAGGCCGCCGAGCGGTTCGGCGTGCGCGCAACAGTGATCTTCGGGTCGCTGATGATTGCTACCGGTCTGCTGCTGGCGCAAAGCGGCAACGCCCTAAGCCTGCTCCTCGGTTATGGGGTCTTTATCGGCCTCCTCGGCAATGCCGCGATGAATGCGCCGCTTTACATATACGTGTCACGCTGGTTCGACCGTCGCCGCGGCACGGCTCTGGCCCTGCTCGGCAGCGGCTCGTCCGTGTCGGCGGCGATCTGGGCGCCGATCTTCGCGGCAGCGGAGGCGCAAATCGGTTGGCGTAACACGATGCTCGGCTTTGCCGTGATCGAGGTGTCGCTGATCCTGCCAGCCGCCGCGCTAATGCTCGGCCCCGCGCCCGAAGCTCGCGGTGTCGATAGCCACACCACCGGCCCGCGCCGGGCCGCCCCGGTGCTCGGGTTACGACCGGTGACTGCGTTATCGATGCTTGCGGCCGCGGGTTTCTGTTGTTGCGTGCCAATGGCGATGCCGCAAGGCCATCTTGTGGCTCTGTGCACCGATGTCGGGATTTCGGCGGCGGTCGGCGCGGCGATGCTCTCGATGCTGCTCGGTTGTGCTTTTCTGAGCCGGCAGATTCTGGGGCCTTGTCGCCGACCGGATCGGCGGCTTGCGCACGATCTTATTTTGATCCTTTTCGCCACTCAAAGTCATAGTTACAATTAACACCCATCAGCCGTGCGCGTACCTTACCTGTTGCGTCTATCCTGCCGTTCAGCATTCTTTCAGTTGGTCGGGCGCCGGTATTAGGCAGGACTGCGCGCATCGCGAGTTCGCCCTGAGACCCAAGCGTTCCTTCGAACTCCGCCGGTTTTCCGGGGATGGAAATGGAAAAGCGCGGCTGACCGTTCACGATGGTGAGCGGCCCAGGTATCCGCTCCGGACATTGGGCCATTCGTGATGTTCCTGTCGCGATGTAAGTTTCAGCCAGTTTCGTTGAAGAGACGAACTCATATGTTCCGTCAAACGCCGCTCCGGCAGTCGAAGACAGCGGAGGTTGAGCATCTGCGCCAGCAAGCAAACCGAAAAATACGACCACCCACGACCATCCAATGACCTTTTCCATAAGCCACCTCTCCATTTTCCGGAAGTAGTCCGGTTCCACCGCCGGGGAACCGCTCACTGGATATTACTGAGGAGGCGGGCGGAGATTGCCGCGCAATTCGTATGTGATGACACGTAAGGAGCCGAGGGCATAATCGACGTCTGTCGCCGCTACAGCGCGCCGATCGTTGCGGCAGATGCTCGCGTGTATCACGTACACACGACCAATACCCCAGCGCGGGCCGCGTTTTTCGACTGCCATGCACTCACTGGAGGCAACCGAGAATTCCATTGTGCTCAAATCTCCATTATCGAGAAAATTGCGCCATCCGGTGCCCTTTCTCGTCATCTGATTCATGTCCGGGAAATCCTCGCGCAGATCGCCGTATCCGGTTTGGACCGCGCAGAATTTATGCTGGTGACCAATGCCGCTGACGTAATAAGGATCGAAAACCATGACGTCAGCTTCGATTGTTAAATTTCCAAGATTGGTCATGACCAAGTCGTGGGCAATTCGGCAATTAGAGTTCGGGCCATTAGGCAGCAACCCCGGCGCTGTCTCTTGCGGTGTGCCGGTTTTGCAGGTGCCGACCGCAGCAACACCAACCCGCGAGTCGCGGCACGGGATGTCCGGCCACTTGTCTTCCTCGACCCGCGGATTGCCGAAATAGGGGACGAATTTCTTCTCAGGAGGGGTGACCGGCCGCGGCGCCGTGACCGTAACCTCGGGCAAGGGCGCCAGTTTCTGTTCGTCCGCCGCACCCGCCGGCGCCGAGCAGGCGATCGCTGCCAGGACCCCGGCCGCAGCCAATCTCAAAATCGCCTTGTATCCAATGGGGTCGTTTACGAGAACACGATCATCTCGCGTTCGAAATTGTCAAGCCGGTGCCGATCAAATCCGACCGTAAACGCATGGCTAAATATTTTGTGTTTCTTGCCTGTTCTGCAGGCCGCCCCATCGAGGCGCAACTTTTTGCCCCGGACGGGTTAACATCGAAACTATTTCGCCGTTCCGACCCTGTATCGGCCAGGGCACAAGCACTGATATCCAACCGGGATCGCGCGGGCCGGGTCGATAGAACACGAACTCCCATCCTTTATTCTTACGCAAATACCAGCGCCTCCGCCGGAGCTGCAATTTTTGGTTGGAGAATGTTGCCATCTTTCCCCGCTAAAGGCGGTGTTTGCGTGCGGCCGGCTTTCGCTTGAACAAGCTCCTGCAATGAAGGCGATGCCACCGGCGGAGACGCTGTGCATCCAGCCGCACCTGATAAGGCCGACAAAATCAAGAGGGTTGCACCCAAGCTATGTCCGTGTGGTGTCACAGCCGATACCCCGTTATCGTAAGCACGAGCGGCTATGAACGCGCGGGCTTTCACTCCAGACCCCGCCTCTGGCCTCTTTCCCTCCGGGTTCGTAGAACGTGAATAAGCGATTTCCTGGAGAGTGGTCTATGAGGGCAGCCCAAAAACTTCCAAATCACTCCAAAAACTTCCAAATCTAGCCGAGCTTCGAGCTTCTCGCTTCCTTGCTGGACGAGCGCTACACTGCAAACGCTTGGGCTAAGGCTATGACAGCCGGGGAAACGAGCGCATGGACGGGCCCCGTGCAGCCAAAGTCCGTCTCTTCGAGGGCTTTCGGCTCGATCTGACGGGTGGCGGGCTGTTCCGCCTCGATCACACGGGGACGGCGACCCCGGTCTCGATCAGCTCGCGTGCATTGGATCTGCTCAGCCTTTTGGTAGAGCGGCAGGGGCAGCTGGTCTCGAAAGATGCAATTATGGAAGCCGTCTGGCCCGGAATGGTAGTCGAAGAAGGCAACCTGACCGTCCAGATCTCCGCATTGCGCCGCGTTCTCGACGAGAACCGAGAAGCCGGCAGCTGCATCCAGACCGTGCCCGGGCGTGGTTACCGCTTTGTCGCCCCTGTCACACGGGTTGAGCCCGCGGGCCGACCGGAAGGGAATCCATTTTCCGGCAACGGGAGCGATCGTTCGATCGTCGAGAATTCGAAATCACAAGATCCGGTCACGCGCGCCCGGATCGGCAGCATGCCAGGAGTGATATTGCGAGCGCACCATGGGCGTCGCGGCCACATCATCGCTGCCGTCGTCGGCGCCCTATGTTTCGTCTCGGTCGCCATCGCAGTTGTGCGCTGGCATTCGCCGTGGTCCGGAGAAACACGCCCGGTGCCTCGGCTGTCGATTATCGTACTGCCGTTCGCCAATCTCAGCGACGAGCGGGAACAGCAATATTTAGCTGACGGCATCACAGAGGATTTGACGACCGATCTCTCACGCGTCGCGCCTATGTTTGTGATCTCGCAGCGCACGGCATTCGGCTATCGTGATAATCCGACCGATGCGAGGCAGGTCGGCCACGAACTCGGCGTTCGCTATGTCGTCGAGGGAAGCGTCCGCCGATCGGGCCGAGAGGTCCGCGTAGATGCCAAACTGATCGATGCCGAGAGCGGGACGCTTCTATGGGCGGAGCGGTTCGACCGCGATACGGGCGATTTCTTTGCATTGCAAGACGAGATGACGAGCCGGGTCGCCGTCGCATTAAATTTAGAGCTGTTGGCCGCGGCCGCGACGCGGCCGGTCGAGCGCGCCGATGTGCTGGACTATATTCTGCGAGGCCGCGCCGTATACTTGAGGGTGCCGGTACGTGACGGCCATGCGGAGGCGATCAGCCTTTTCCAGCGGGCGTTGGCGCTCGATCCGCGCTCCGTCGAAGCACAGGCCCGGCTAGCGATGGCGCTCACAGCCCAGGTCCTCGACGAAGTCTCGGAGTCCACCGAGACCGACATGGCCCGAGCACAAGAGCTCATCACCCAGGCCCTGGCGGCATCGCCCCGCGATCCAATTGCCCACTATGCCAAGGGCCTGTTGCTGCGCGCCCAGCATCGGTACGAAGACGCTGTTCCCGAATACGAGGCAGCGATCGCGTTCAATCGCAATTGGGCGAGCGTGTATGCCGATCTCGGCTGGTGTAAGTTCTTCGTCGGCTCAATAGAAGAAGCAATACCGTTCATGGAACGAGCCGTCCATCTCAGCCCTCGCGATCCGCAGATCGGCAATTGGGATAGCCGGATTGGGCTCATGTATCTGGTGGAGTCCCGCATCGATGACGCTATTCTCTGGCTCGAAAAGGCGCGAGCCGCCGCTCCAGAATTGCCTTGGGTTCACTATCGCCTCGCCGCCGCTTATGGCCTGAAGGGAGAACCCACGCGCGCCGCCACGGAAATCGCAGAAGCGCAGCGGATCGACCGTCATGGTCACGATTTGAGCATCGCCCGGCTGAAGTCTGGAGTTTGGCCGCCGACGAACATCCGTGCGCTCTTCGAAACCACCTATTACACTGGGCTACGCAAGGCGGGGGTGCGCGAAGAATGATCGCCGCCGCAAGCGCCTTGACCTGG
>CAVTRO010000002.1:0-512916 GCA_963737145.1 uncultured Alphaproteobacteria bacterium
TTTGAGGAGGAAACGCATGAGGCTCGAAGACAAGGTCGCGCTGATTACCGGGGGAGCCTCCGGCATGGGCGCCAGCATGGCGCGGATCTTTGCCCGCGAGGGGGCGAAGGTCGCCGTCGCCGACGTCCTCGACGAGGAGGGCAAGAAGGTCGTAACGGACATCACGCAAGCCAACGGCGCGGCGGTGTTCCGCCATCTCGACGTTACCAGCGAAGCGGAGTGGAAGGCGGCCGTCGATGCGACGGTCGCCGAGTTCGGCAAGCTCGACATTCTCGTCAACGATGCGGGGCTCTCCGGCAGCGCCGTCGAGGATCTGTTCGACACCGCGGCCTGGGACCGGCTGATGTCGGTCAACGCGCGCGGCGTCTTTCTCGGCATGAAATTCGCGATCCCGCTAATGAAGGCGGCCGGCGGCGGCTCGATCGTCAACATCTCGTCGATTTCAGGCATAACCGGCCAGCACGGCATTCACGTCGGCTACAACGCCTCGAAAGGCGCGGTGCGCACCTTGACCAAGGCGGCGGCGGTGCAGCATGGCGCCGACAATATCCGCGTCAACTCCGTGCACCCTGGGCTGATGCCGCCGATGCGCTCGTCCGGACGGACCGCCGACCCCGAAATCCGCGCCAAGATGCTGGAGCAGGTGCCGTTGCGGCGCGCCGGCCGCCCCGAAGAGGTCGCCAACGCCGTCTTGTTTCTGGCGTCCGACGAAGCCTCCTACATCACCGGCGCTGAGCTCTGGGTCGACGGCGGCTCTCTCGCCAAATGACCGCCGGCCGAGCCGCAATATCAGTCGGCGATGTCGAGACCAAGATCGAGGATCGGCGCGCTGTGAGTGATCCAGCCGCAAGAGATCAGATCGACGCCGGTTGCGGCGACGGCGGGCGCGGTTTCGAGATTGATCCGCCCGGAGGCTTCGGTAATTGCGCGGCCGTCCACCATGTCCACCGCCCGGCGCATCGTCTCCGGCGTCATGTTGTCGAGCAGCACGGCATCGACCCCGACCGCCAGCGCCTCGGCGAGCTGGTCGAGCGTGTCGACCTCGAGCTCGATCTTGACCAGGTGGCCGGCATGGCGTTTGGCGCGTTCGAGCGCCGGCCGCACGCCGCCGGCCAGCGCGATGTGGTTGTCCTTGATCAGCATCGCGTCATCGAGACCGAAACGATGGTTGGCGCCGCCGCCGAGCCGCACCGCCTCTTTTTCGAGCGTGCGCAGGCCAGGGGTCGTCTTGCGGGTGCAGACGATCTTTGCCTTGCTGCCGGCGATCGCGTCGGCGAGCGCCCGCGTCGCCGTCGCGACCCCCGACATCCGGGACAAAAGATTGAGCGCGGTGCGCTCCGCGCCGAGCACGCCCCGCGCTCGGCCATTGATCCGCGCGACCATATCGCCGCGCGAGATCCGGGCGCCGTCATTGCACAGCCGTTCGATGTGCAGTGTCGGGTCGATCAGCTCAAAGGCGAGCAGCGCCGCCTCGAGGCCGGCGACGACCCCCGGCTGGCGCGCCGCGATGACCGCCTCGACCTCGGCCTCCTTGGGAACGATCGCCTCGGTCGTAATATCGCCGGCGCGCCCTAAATCCTCGAGCAATGCCGCCCGCACGATCGGCTCGATGATCAGCCGCATCGCCGGCCCTCCTCTTCACCCCAACGCCAGCATGCGTTCGACCGTGCGGCGCGCCCGCTCGGCGATGGCGGGATCGACGGTGACCTCGTGGGTCATGGTTTCGAGCGAATGGCGAATTTTCGGCAAGGTGATGCGCTTCATGTGCGGGCACAAATTGCACGGCCGCACGAATTCGAGATCGGGATACTGCAGCGCGACGTTGTCGCTCATCGAGCACTCGGTCAGCAGCACGACGCGCGCCGGCCGCTGCTTGCCGACATAATCGGCCATCGCCGCCGTCGAGCCGGTGAAATCGCACTCGGCGATGACCTCGGGCGGGCATTCCGGGTGGGCCAGCACGGTGATCCCGGGATGGCTCTCGCGCAGGCTTCTGATGTCCTCCGGAGTGAAACGCTCATGCACTTCGCAGTGACCCTTCCAGGCGATGATCTCGACCTTGGTCAGGGCCGCCGTGTTGCGGGCCAAATACTCGTCCGGCAGCATGATGACGCGAGGCACCCCGAGCGACTCGACAATCTTTTTCGCATTGCTCGAGGTGCAGCAGACATCGGACTCGGCCTTCACCGCCGCCGAGGTATTGACGTAGGTCACGATCGGCACGCCCGGATGGCGCTGCCGCAGCAGCTTGATATCGGCTGCCGTGATCGATGCGGCGAGCGAGCAGCCGGCTTCGAGGTCCGGAATCAGCACGGTTTTTGCCGGGTTCAACAGCTTGGCGGTCTCGGCCATGAAGTGGACGCCGGCGAGCACGATCACATCGGCATCGGTGCGCGCCGCCTCGCGCGCCAACGCCAAGCTGTCGCCGACGATATCGCCGACGGTGTGGAAAATGTCCGGGGTCTGGTAATTGTGCGCCAGGACGACCGCGTTCCGCTCCTTCTTGAGCTTGAAAATCGCCGCGATGTCGTCGGCAAGGATAGACCATTCGAACGGCGGAATGTGCCGCTCGACGCGCTTATAGAGCTCAGGAAAGGGCGTGGTAATCCGGGGGGTGGGGTAGGCGGTCTGCAGCATGGTCATCTCCTTTAATATGCTCAAATTGAGCATTTCTCCTCCCCGGAAAAACCGGGCCGAACCTGCCCGGCATTCCGTTATGCTGCATATGAGAATAAGGCGTTCAAAACTGTCGTCAAGATGTCATCTAAGCCGCGCGCCTACCCTTTAGCGGAAGGCCAAGGCCGGGCGGGAGATCGACGCGACAGCCGATTGCCGTCTCGGTCGGCTCTCGCTAGCTTGGCGGCGGTGTTTCTGAACGAATAAGCAGCGCCGATCGAGCCTGCTCGATGGAGGAAGGGCATGAGGGCTGATTATGTAATCGTCGGCGCCGGCTCGGCGGGTTGCGTGCTCGCCAATCGGCTGAGCGAGGATCCCAGCGCAAAGGTGATCTTGATCGAAGCGGGCGGGCGCGACCGAAGCCCGTATATCCACATCCCCGCGGGGTTTATGAAGCTCCTCGATCATCCGACCTTTACCTGGGGGTTTCACGCCGAGCCCGATCCCGGCACCGCCGGGCGCGCGATCCTCTATCCGCGCGGCAAGGTGCTCGGCGGGTCGAGCTCGATCAACGGGCTGATCTATATCCGCGGCCAGCCCGAAGATTATGACCACTGGGCGCAACTCGGCAACCGCGGCTGGTCGTGGGACGATTGCCTGCCCTATTTCCGCAAAGCCGAGCGCTGGGAGGGCGAGGAATCCGAGGTGCGCGGCAAGGGCGGCCCGCTGTTCACCTCGCGCATGGACCGGCCGCCGCTTTGTCAGATCGTCATCGAGGCCGGCAAGGAAATCGGCCTCGAATACCGCGAAGACGTCAACAATCTGCCGGCCGGAGCGGGCGACAGCATCGGCTGGTGCCAGCAGACCCGCGGCGGGCGCCGCCGCGCCAGCACCGCGCGCACCTATCTGCGGCCGGCCCTGAAGCGGCCGAATTTGCAGCTCGTGACAAACGCGCTGGTGCACCGCGTGCTGTTCGATGGCAAACGTGCAGTCGGCGTCGAATTCTCGCGCGGTGGCGCCACCGAGCGGGCCGAGGCGGCCCGCGAGGTCATCCTCTCGGCCGGGGCAGTCGGCTCGCCTCACCTCTTGCAGATATCCGGGGTCGGCGATCCCGAGCACCTCGGCCGGGTCGGCGTCCCGGTGATCCACGAATTGCGCGGCGTCGGCAAGAATATGCAGGACCATTACGTCTGCCGCATGACTTATCCGATCCACGGCGCACGCACCGCCAATGAGCGCGCCCGCGGCTTGCCCCTTGCCGCCGAAATATTGCGCTATCTCGTGACCGGCAAGGGCATGCTGACCTACAGCGCCTCGCTGGTCGCCGCCTCGGTCAAGGTGCTGGAGGAATCGGCGACTCCCGATGTGCAATGCTCATTCGCGCCGGGCAGCTTCAAGGACGGCCAGATCGGCCAGCTCGAAGAGGAACCCGGGCTGACCGGCGGCTCGTGGCAGATGCGGCCCTTGTCGCGCGGTTATGTCGAGGCGAAATCGCCCGACCCGCAGGTCGCGCCTGCGATCAACCCGCGCTATCTTTCGGAGGAGGCCGACCGGCGCGCGGTGATCGGGGGCTTGCGGTTTGTGCGCCGCATTTTCGCGGCGCCGGCCTTGGCGCGCTATGTCGGATCCGAAAAGCTGCCCGGTGCGCAGGTGCAGAGCGACGACGAGCTGCTCGATTACGGGCGGCGCAACGGCAACACCGTCTACCACGCGAGCTGCACCTGCATGATGGGGCCAAGCGCGATGTGCGTCGTCGACAGCGAATTGCGCGTCCACGGGCTCGAGCGCCTGCGCGTCATCGACGCCTCGGTGATGCCGTCGGTGACCTCAACCAACACCAACGCACCGACAATCATGATCGCCGAGAAGGGCGCCGAGCTGATCCGCCGTGCCGCGCGGGCCGCCGAACCGGGTGTTGCCGCGAGGGCCGCGTGAGGGTCACTCGAACAAAAAACCGTGGCTGCCGGCGACGGCGCCGAACACGGTGAGGAGGCTCAATACCAGCAGGATCCGGTGCAGCCACTCGACCCATCGAAAGGTCGACACGGGGGCCGCCCGCGCACGCGCCATAATCCAGCGGTGGAGGAACAGCGGCTCCGCGACAAACAACATCAATGTGAACAGCAGCCAAACCAGCACCATCGCGTGCATCCACCAGAAACCGAGCATGAGAAACCGGTACCAAAGGTCGAGACGGACCAGCATGTAGAAGCCGGTGAGCCCGGCGAGCACAATCGTCACCCGTGCCTGCACGGCAAACCGGCTCTCGAAGGCATCGAACAAGGGGAGCCATTCCTCGGCGCCTTTAAGGCGGCGCACTGTCGGCAGCATCACGGTCGTCACAAAGCCGACGCCGCCGATCCACAGGACGACGGATAGGACGTGAAGCGCCCGCGCCAGCACCAATTCATCCAAGCTTCTGGGCCACCTATGGCGAAGCCGGCCCGGGCATGCGGCGCGACACAAAGCGTTCCGCAATCGCCGGGAACATCGGCCCGAGCTTGACGACGAAGTCGAAGGCCATCAGCAGCGCAGCGAGCGCAAACGGCACGTCGCCGACGAACCGCAACCACTGCCACAGCACTGTCGTATCGTAGAATTCGAGGCTCCTCGCATAGGCGAGGCCGTGCTCGTAAACCGCATCGAGCTGCGGCCAGCCGATCGGGAAGAAATTGAGCGCAGTCCAAAGGACGAGCCCTGCATTGTAGAGCCAAAAAGCGTAGAGGCCGAGGACATCACTGAACGCGGCGCGATCGGCGGCTGCATAACGCAGGCAGAAGTAGATGAGCCCGATGCCCAACAGACCGAAGGCGCCGAACAGCGAAGTGTGGGCATGGTTCAACGTCAGGAAGGTGCCGTGCTCGTAGTAATTGATCAGCGGCGCATTCAGGGTCCCTCCGCCAAAGACGCCGGCGCCGACAAAGTTCCAGAACGCGGCGCCGATAATATAAGTGTAGGCCAGCCGGTATTTGAACTCCTGATGCCGCTTGATGAGATCGTGCTGGTGCATGGCTTCGAGGATCAGCAGCACGAGCGGCAATACTTCAATGAAGGAGAACATGCTGCCCATCGGCACCCACATGCCTGGGCCGCCGACCCAATAGATGTGATGACCGGTGCCGATGACCCCGCCGAGGAAGATCAGGATCAGCTCGAAATAGACTGCGCGCTCGGCAAGCTTGCGCGAGACCAGTCCGACAGCCATCAGCAGATAGGCACTCATTGCCGCTGCAAAGAACTCGAACGACTGCTCGACCCACAAATGAACGACCCACCACCGCCAGAAATCGGTGATCGTGAACGATTTGTTGACCCCGGTGAGCGGTATCATGCCGAAGACATAAAGCAATGCGATGTTCGTGGTTGATGCCCACAGCAGGTGTTCCAGCCGAATGCGCCCGGTCCAGAACTGGCGCGTTGCCTGCCACAGCTTTGGGCGTGTCGGCCACAACGCCCGCAGCACCAGTACGCTCCAGAACACCAGCCCGATAAAGAACCCGATCTGCCAGAAGCGCCCGAGTTCGATATAGGACAGACCCTGGTTGCCGAACCAGAACCAGCCCCGATTGATGATGCCCATTATTCCCAAATAGTCGCCGATCAGCGCGCCGGCCACGATGACCACCGTCACCCAGAACAGCAACTCGACGAGCAGCCCCTGACCGCGGGCTTCGCCGCCGCTGATCGCCGGCGCCAGAAACAGCGCGGCGCCAATCCAAGAGAGCCCGATCCAGACGATCGGCGTTTGAATATGCACGCTGCGCCAAAAGTTGAAGGGCAGCACATTGTCGAAGTGGAGGCCATAAAAGCTGACCCGATCGGCATAATAATGGCCAAGCATCGCGCCGGCGGCGATCTGGAGCAGAAGCACGGCGGCCACGACGAGGAAATATTTCCCGACCTTGCGTTGGCTCTCGGTCAGAGGCCGGAACACGCCGAGCACCGGATCCATCGGTGCGTTGTCGGGATTGGTGAGGTATCGGTTGTAAATAAACAGCACCAGCCCAAAGCAAAAGAATGTGAAGCAAAAGCTGATCCACGTCCAACGGAACGTATCTGTCGTGGGTTTATTGCCGACGAGCGGCTCGAAGGGCCAGTTCTGAGTCCAAGAGATGTCGCTGCCGGGGCGGCGGGCTACTGTCGTCAGCGCGCTATAAAGGATGAACTCGGCGGTATCGGCCGCACTTTGCTGGTCGAGACTGTAAGCCTGGGTCCAGCCCTTGACAAAGTTGTGGCGGAGGAGCTCTCCGGCGATCTCGGATTTCAGCGCTGTGATGGCGGAAGCCATCGGCGCGGACAGAACGACATCCGTGCGGGTCAGGTCGACATTCTCGAGCGCGCGCTGCATGGCGCTTCGTGCGGCCGCCTGCTGCTCGGGATCCAGCGCCGAGAAGGGTTTCCCATAGCGGATTTGGGCAATATTGTCGGCGGTCACCGTCCCCAAGCGAACGAGATATTCAGCAGTGTAATCCTCACCAAAATATGATCCCATGCCGTAAATACTGCCGTAATCCATCAGATCCGCACGTTGAAACGAGGCCTTTCCGTTTTGGATGTCGGCCGCGGACATCAACACGGATCGGTCCGAAGCCAGAAAACGGTCCGGTTGCGGCGGGGCGGTTTGGTAGGTGACGTTGGTAGCCCAGCCGAGCAAGACGAAACTGCCGATAGCAATCGCGAAAAGCACCCACTTCAGGATGTTGCTGACGCGATCTTCGCCCGATTGCTCAAGCACAGTTGTAGTGATGGCCATTGGATCCCCTCGCCTGAAGGCGCTCTCGACGCGTTCCCGAAGCATGCCCAGATTACCGTTCGTGACAAGAGCAGCGTAATCCGGAGATCGACGTAAGATGACCGCGATCCCCCGCTATCGTGACCACGGCGGGCCGGCTATTCTTTCCGCCGGATTTCGCCCGTTCTTCCTGCTGGCAGCTGTATGGGCGGCGGTCGCCGTACCCTTGTGGCTCGCGCTGTTTGGCGGCGAGGTGGGGCTTCCGACCGCCCTGCCGCCGGCGGCATGGCACGCGCACGAGATGGTCTTCGGCTACGGCGCGGCGGTTGTCGCCGGGTTTCTCTTGACCGCGATCCCCAATTGGACCGGCCGCATGCCGCTCCAGGGCGGGCCCCTTGCCCTCTTGGTCGTGGCCTGGGGAGCGGGCCGCATCGCGGTGTTGTTTTCAGCCGCGATCGGGGTCGAGAGCGCAGCGGTTCTCGACCTCGCCTTCCCGGTCATTTTCGTCGGTGTGATCGCGCGGGAAATCGTCGCCGGGTATAATTGGCGCAATCTGCCGATGCTGGGTGCTCTGACGCTGCTGCTCGCCGGCAATCTGCTGGTCCATCTTGAGGCTCTCGGTGTCGCCTCGACCGCCGAACTCGGAAACCGGGTCGGTGTGGCGACGTTGCTGATGCTGATCAGCTTTGTCGGCGGCCGCATCGTCCCGAGCTTCACGCGAAATTGGCTGACGAAGCAACGCCCCGACATCTCGGCACCGGCCTCTTTCGACGGGTTCGACCGCGCCGTGCTCGCGACAACGGCGATCGCCCTGGCTCTTTGGGTGGCGGCTCCCGAAGCAAGCTCGACGCCCTGGGTCGAGCTTATCGCCGGCCTTGCCCTCGCCCTGCGTCTTGCGCGCTGGCGCGGCGCGGCGACGTGGCGCGAGCCGCTGCTATGGGTGCTCCATCTGGGATATGGCTGGCTGGCGATCGGCTTTGTGCTTCTCGCGCTGAATGGCCTCGTGCCGCTGCTCCCCCAGACCACAGCCCTCCACGCGCTGACTGTCGGGGCGATCGGCACGATGACTTTCGGGGTGATGACCCGCGCTTCACTCGGCCATACCGGATACGCGTTGACCGCGGGACGCGGGACGACCGCAATTTATGCGCTGATTACGCTTGCCGCGGTACTGCGCCTCCTCGCAGGGCTCGGCGGAGGCAATTATGCCGTCGTGCTGTCGCTCGCCGCGGCGGCGTGGAGCGGCGCATTCGGGCTGTTCGTGCTGCTTTATGCGCCTGCGCTGTCACAGCCGCGGCGCGGCTGACGAGATCACCGTACCGGCGGCAGACGAGCCGGAGCTGTCCAAGTGCCGACCTGCTGGACGAAGTCCGGACGATGGCGCAAAACTCTGTTGTCCATACTCGTGTTCGGGTTTGCGGAATGATCCGGAGATAGAGCGATGAAGCTGATGTGGTTTCACCTGATGCCCTATACCGAGTTGCCCGACGATTTCCGGGAGCAGAACCCCTCGGTTTGGGTGGATATTCATTCCTCGCTGTTCGACCCGCGGCGCGCCCATCACATGTACAACGACTTCATGGACGAGCTCGAATTCGCCGCCGCATGCGGTTTCGACGCGATCTGCGTCAACGAGCACCACTCGAACGGCTACGGGCTGATGCCGTCGCCAAATCTGGTCGCGTCGTCTCTCGCCCGCCGCACCTCGGACGCGGCGCTCTGCGTGCTCGGCAATTCCTTGGCGCTGTACAACCCGCCGACCCGCGTCGCCGAAGAGTTCGCGATGCTCGACTGCATCTCGGGTGGGCGCCTGATTGCCGGGTTTCCGGTCGGCTCGCCGATGGACACCTGCTATGCCTACGGGCAAAACCCGAGCCTGCTGCGCGAGCGCTATCACGAGGCGCACGATTTCGTGATGCGGGCCTGGACAGAGCAGGACACATTCGCGTTCAACGGCCGCTTCAATCAGCAGCGTTACGTTAACATCTGGCCGCGACCGGTGCAGAAGCCGCATCCGCCGATCTGGATCCCCGGCGGCGGCTCGGTCGAGACGTGGCAGTGGTGCGCCGAGATGGACTACGTTTATTGCTATCTGTCCTACTACGGCTACAAAGCCGGCCAGTCGACGATGGACGGTTTCTGGCAGGAGATGGAGCGGCTCGGCAAGGACCGTAATCCCTATCATGCCGGCTTTCTGCAATTCGTCGGGGTCGCTGAGACCCGCGAGGAGGCCTATCGCCTCTACCGCGAGCCGGCCGAGTATTTCTACGGTCGCTGCCTGCATGTCGACCCGCGTTTTGCCGGCCCGCCCGGCTACGCGACCGAGGAGACCCAGCGGCGCGGCATTCAGAGTCAGGTGGCGCAGGCGGCGCAGTTCTCTCGCTACGAATTAAAATTTCAGATGCTGGCGCGCGAGATGGACGCAATCGTCGACAAGGGCTATGTCATCATCGGTTCGCCCGACGAGGTCGCCGCCCAATTGCGCGAGGTGGCGAAAAACCTCAATATCGGCCACCTGATGTTGTTGCTGCAGTTCGGCAACATGAACAAAGACCTGGCCAAGCACAATACGCAGCTGTTCGCCGAGCGGGTCATGCCGCAGCTGCACGATGTGTTCCCCGAGTGGGAGGACCGGTGGTGGCCCCACCCGATGGAGCGCTCGGCGCGCGCGCCGCTTTTGGGATTTCAGCCTGCCGCCATGACCGCCGAATAGCCTCGGAGCCATGCCGACCGTCTTTAATGCCCGCGATGCGGGCAATTACGAAAGGCTGATGGGGCGCTGGAGCCGGCGCCTGGCGCCGCTCTTTATCGAGCACGCCGGCGTCGCCGACGGCGAAGAGTTGCTCGAAATCGGCTGCGGGACCGGGAGCCTGACCTTCACGCTCGCCGCGGCCGCCAGGTTCGCCCGGCTGACTGCGATCGATCAATCGGAGGTCTACCTCGCCGCGGCGCAGGCCAGGAACCGCGACCCGCGCATCCATCTCGAACAAGGCGACGGCTGCGCGTTGCGCTTTGCCGATGCCAGCTTCGACCGCACCTTGTCGATGCTGGTGCTGCCTTCGGTGCTGCCGCAGCCGGAGCAGATGGTCGCCGAAATGCGCCGGGTGACCCGGCCGGGCGGCGTCGTCGCGGCCGCCTTCTGGGACACGCCCGGCGGGACGCCCCATCAACGCATGTTCTGGGACACCGCCGCCGCCCTCGATGACTCAGCAGGCACGGCACGCGACAGCACATTGTCGCGGCCGGTTTATGCCCCGGGCGCGATGGAGCGGATGTGGGCCGAGGCCGGGCTCGCCGCGATCGACCAGCAATCATTGATGATCCGCATGGACTTCACCGACTTCGCCGATTACTGGGCGCCGTTCGCCAGCGGCGAGGGCGGGCTCGGAGCCTATGTCGCTACCCTCGATGATGCCCGCCGCGACCGCCTCGAGCAAGCCCTTCGCGCAGCCTACCTCACCGGCCGCCCCGACGGAGAACGCTCGTTCGTCGCGGTCGCCCTCTCCTGCCGCGGTCTCGTCCCGAAAACCTGAGCCTGCTTCATGCTGCATATTTTCGCCAACGGGCGATTCTCTGGTGGCGCGGCGCATGCGGCCGACCCAAATGTGAACAATGAGGCCGCTGAGCCGTTTTCCGCCACGGCGCCATTGCGCGTTAAGGGGAGATGAGGCAAGCTGACGCACCCCTGATCAGGGTGTGCAGAGCGGGCATGGCGGACCGGGCGAAAGCGAAGATGACGGTCACACGCAACATATGTATAAGGCGCCCGCTAACGACCGGGAGCGCGTGACCGCGCAGGAAGGCAAAGCGATCGGGCGGCCCCCGGTCGCCAGGAGGAGCTTAGTGCAGCCCACCGACATCAGTAACCCGGATTATTTTCACAAGGTCGTCGACTGCCAGTGGGCGTGCCCGGCGCATACGCCGGTGCCGGAATACATCCGGCTGATCGCGGACCGCCGCTATACCGACGCCTACATGGTCAACTGGTATTCGAACATCTTCCCCGGCATCCTCGGGCGCACCTGCGACCGGCCGTGCGAGCCGGCCTGCCGGCGCGGCCGAGTCGAGAAGGAGCCAGTCGCGATCTGCCGCCTCAAGCGCGTCGCGGCCGACAACAAGGGCGATATCCGCCCCTATCTGCCGGCCATCCCGCGCGAGAAGAACGGCAAACGGATCGCGCTCGTCGGCGCCGGCCCCGCCTCGCTGACTGTGGCGCGCGATCTGATGCCGCTCGGCTATCAATGCGTGCTGTTCGACGGCGACGTGAAGGGAGGCGGGATGATGCGGACGCAGATCCCACGTTTCCGACTGCCGGAATCGATCACCGACGAGGAGGTCGACCTGATCCTCGACATGGGGGTCGAGACCCGTTTCGGAAAATTCGTGCCGAGCTTGAAAGAGTTGCTCGCCGAAGGTTGGGATGCCGTGTTTGTCGGCTGCGGCGCGCCGCGTGGACGCGATCTCGACATTCCCGGACGCCAGCAAGCAGCGGCCAACATCCATATCGGCATCGATTGGCTCTCCAGCGTTTCGTTCGGCCATATCGACAAGATAGGCCGCCGCGTCATCGTGCTCGGCGGCGGCAACACCGCGATGGATTGCTGCCGCTCGTCGCGCCGGCTCGGCGGCGAAGAGGTCACCGTCGTCGTGCGCAGCGGCTTCGAGGAGATGAAGGCCAGCGCTTGGGAAAAGGAGGACGCGATGCACGAAGGCATCCCGATCCTCAACTGGCTGGTGCCGAAGGAATTCACCCATGAACGCGGCCGGTTGACCGGGGTGCTGTTCGAGAAGGTCAAGGCCGAATACGATGCGCGCGGCCGCCGCAATCTAGTGCCGGCCGGCGAGCCCGATGTGCACATTCCCTGCGACGACGTCTTGATCGCGGTCGGCCAGGAGAACGCTTTCCCGTGGATCGAGCGCGACATCGGCATCGAGTTCGACCGCTGGGGCATGCCCAAGGTCGATCCCAAGACGATGCAATCGACCCTGCCCAATGTGTTCTTCGGCGGCGACGCGGCTTTTGGGCCGAAGAACATCATCTGGGCGGTGGCGCACGGCCACGACGCCGCGATCTCGATCGACAAATTATGCAACGGCGAGGATGTCGACGACCGGCCGCCCCCCGGCGTGACCCTCGTCAGCCAGAAAATGGGCATCCACGAGTGGAGCTACGACAACGACATCTCGAACGACCTGCGCTACAGGGTTCCGCTCCGGGATACTGCGGTAGCGCTGAAGGATATCAGGGTAGAGGTCGAGCTCGGCTATGACGAAAAACTCGCATTTCTCGAAGCCGAGCGCTGCCTCAATTGCGACGTGCAGACCGTCTTTACCGGCCAGCTGTGCATCGAATGTGACGCCTGTGTCGACATCTGCCCAATGGATTGCATCACCTTTACCGAAAACGGCACCGAAGAAGATCTGCGGGGCCGGCTGATGGCGCCGGCGCTCAACCTCGAGCAGGACCTATATATCGGCAATTCCCTGAAGACCGGGCGGATCATGGCCAAGGACGAGGATGTCTGCCTGCATTGCGGCCTTTGCGCCGAGCGCTGCCCGACCGGAGCCTGGGACATGCGCAAGTTCCTTCTCGACATCACACAGGCCGGGCCTGCATGCCGCAGCCGATGACCGGCCTCGTCGCAATCCACGAGCTCTGAGCCGATGGCAACAAAGTTCAAATCGGAAATCGCCGCGATCCAAGCCGTCAACGATTTCGTCGTCAAGTTCGCCAATGTGAACGGATCGGGCTCGGCGAGCGCCAATTCGCTGTTCGCCAAATCGATCCTGCGGATGGGTATCCCGGCGAGCTCACGCAACATCTTTCCGTCGAACATTCAGGGTCTTCCGACCTGGTACGAAGTGCGCATCAGCGAGAGCGGCCATCTCGGGCGCCGCGGCGGCGTCGACCTGATGGTAGCTATGAACCCGGAGACCTGGGACGAGGACGTCGCCGAGATCGAGCCCGGTGGATATTTGTTCTACAACTCGACGAAGCCCTTGCCGCCATCGAAGTTTCGCGACGACATAAACGTGATCGGCGCACCGCTGACGGCGATCTGCAACCGCGAGTACACCGACACCCGGCAGCGGCAGCTCTTCAAGAACATTATTTATCTGGGCGTTCTCTCGGCATTGCTGGACATCGACGTTCCGGCGATCGAGAAGCTGATCGGCGAGCAGTTTCGCGGCAAGGACACGTTGATCAAACCCAATCTCCACGCGCTGCATCTGGGCCGGGATTGGGCGCTCGCCGAGCTCGACTGCCCGATCGGGCTGCGCCTCGAACAGTCCGACAGGGTCGGCGATCGGATCTTCATAACCGGCAACGATGCTGCCGCGTTGGGTTGCGTCTATGGCGGGGCGACCGTCGCCGCGTGGTATCCGATCACCCCGTCATCTTCGCTGGCGGAGGCGTTCTCTGGGCATTGCCACCGCCTGCGCCGCGACCCCGACACCAAGAAGAAGCGCTTTGCGATCATCCAGGCGGAGGACGAGCTCGCCGCGATCGGCGTCGTCATCGGCGCTGCGTGGAACGGCGCGCGGGCCTTCACCGCGACCTCGGGCCCTGGCATTTCGCTGATGCAGGAATTCATCGGGCTTGCCTATTTCGCCGAGATCCCGGCGGTGATCTTCGACATCCAGCGCGGCAGCCCCTCGACCGGCATGCCGACGCGTACCCAGCAGGCCGACATTCTCTCCTGCGCCTATGCTTCGCACGGCGATACCAAACACGTCCTGCTGTTCCCGGAGGACCCGCGCGAGGCGTTCACCTTTGCCGCCGACGCGCTCGATTTGGCCGACCGGCTGCAGACCCCGATCTTTGTCATGCTGGATCTCGACATCGGCATGAACGACTGGCTGGTCGAGCCACTCACCTGGGACGAGCGCCGGCGCTATGACCGCGGCAAGGTCATGACCGCCGAGATGCTCGAAGCCGGCGTCGAGTTCGGCCGCTACCTCGACGTCGACGGCAACGGCATCCCTTATCGAACTTATCCGGGGACCCACCCGACGCGCGGCGCCTTTTTCACCCGCGGCACCAGCAAGGACCGCTACGCGCGCTATTCCGAGGAAGGTTCCGATTACGTCGACAACATGCAGCGGCTATTGCGCAAATTCGAAACCGCGAAACGGTTGGTGCCGCGCTCCGTCAAGCGCGAGGCACGCGAGCAGACCCGGTTTGGCGCGCTGTATTTCGGCTCGACTGCACCGGCGATGACCGAAGCGCTCGAAGCCTTGGAAGCGCGCGGTATCCACCTCGACACGATGCGCGTCCGCGCCTTCCCGTTCCACGACGACGTTCTCGATTTTATCGCCGCACACGACCGCGTCTTTGTCGTCGAGCAGAACCGCGATGCGCAATTGCGCACCTTGTTGATCAGTGAGGGCGACATCGATCCGGCAAGGCTCGTGCCGATCCTGCACTACGACGGCACGCCGGTCACCGCCCGTTTCATCGTCAAGGCGATCGCCGACATGCTCTCCGTAGTGACCCTCGCGCCCCTCAAAAAGGCCCTGCCGTGATTAAGAATTCTCAACAGAGGCACGGAGGACACCGAGAACAAATTGTTCTGTGCTCTCCATGTCTCAGTGGTGAATTCCTTATGAGGTCCAGATGACCTACATCGCCAAGCCCCGGCTGCATCACCCGAAGCTTCCGACCAACACGCTCGGATATACGCGCCGCGATTACGAGGGCGCGGTGTCGACGTTGTGCGCCGGCTGCGGGCACGATTCGATCAGCGCCGCGATCATCCAGGCCTGCTTCGAGCTGAGCCTGCCGCCCCACCGTATCGCCAAGCTTTCCGGCATTGGCTGTTCGTCGAAGACGCCGACCTATTTTCTCGGCAAATCACACGGCTTCAACAGCGTGCACGGACGCATGCCATCGGTCTTGACCGGCGCCAACCTCGCCAATCGCGAGCTCATTTATCTCGGCGTCTCGGGCGACGGCAACTCTGCCTCGATCGGCCTCGGCCAATTCGCGCACTGCCTCCGCCGCGCCGTCGACATGGTCTACATCGTCGAGAACAATGGCGTATACGGCTTGACCAAAGGCCAGTTCTCGGCGACTGCCGACAAGGGGTCGAAGGCGCGGCGGGGCGCTGTCAACACCGACTCGCCAATCGACCTGGTCGCTCTTGCCTTGCAGCTCGGCGCCTCGTTTGTCGCCCGCAGCTTCTCCGGCGACAAGTCGCAGCTGGTGCCCTTGATCAAGGCCGCGATCGAGCACAAGGGCGCCGCCTTTATTGACGTCATCTCGCCCTGCGTCGCCTTCAACAACAACCCGGAATCGACCAAGAGCTTCGATTACGTCCGTGCCCATAACGAGGCGGTCAACCGGCTCGACGTTATGGTCGGCCGTGACGAGATAATCGCCGATTACGCACCCGGAACCGTTGAGACCGTGGTGCAGCACGACGGCTCGATGTTGCGTCTGCGGAAACTCGCCGTCGACTATGATCCGTGCGACCGGATTTCGGCCTTGACCTATGTTCAGCAGCGACACGCGGCCGGCGAGGTGGTCACAGGGCTTCTCTTTGTGGAGCCCGACTGCGGCGACATGCACGAGTTCCTCGACACGGTCGAGGCGCCGCTCAACAGGCTCGGTGAGGCCGAGCTCTGCCCCGGCCCCGACGCCCTCGCCCGATACAACGCCGCGCATCGCTAGGCCAGCGCGGGTTGACGCCGAGCTGCGTCCAACCGTCCTGAGATAACCTTTCGAATTACGCGGATCTTTCCTCCTGAACGCTGTGTTGGCCGCTCAGTGGTCTTGGCTGATCTGGCCCAGATCTAACGCAGACGCCGAGGAGGTTCCCAAAATGCGCACGAAGATTACTACAGCGGCCCTAGTGGCAGCATTTCTGGCCGGCACGGCATCGGTCGGCTATGCCCAGGGGGCGGGCACTGGCTCGGCTGGCGCCGGTTCGGTCGGCACCGGCGCCGCATCGACCGGTAGCGGTCTCGGCACTGGCGGCAGCTCGGCTGGCGGTGGTCTCGGCACCGGCGGCGGCTCCCTGGGTACGGGCACGAACAGTACTATCGGAACCGGATCATCGACGCCCGGGACGGGCATGAGCGGCGGCTCGACCGGCGATCGCGGGACGCCCGGGACGGGCGGCAGCACGACCGGCGGTGCCGGGTCGGGCAGCATGTCAGGGTCGGGAGCCAGGTGAGCAAACCCGCGCTATCCCCTTTTGCTGAGGAAATGACGACATGCGGCAGCAAATCAGACTGGCGGCGATCGTTGCGTTGATCTCGGCCGGGACTGCTACAGCTGGGCTCGCTCAGGGCAGCGTCACGCAGGATCCCGGGAGTATAACCCCCGGCAATCTGACCACCGGCCGACTCGGCCCCAGTGGCTCACCCGCCGTAGGTACAAACGGCAATTCGCCCGGAACGGGTTACGGCAGCGGAACGACGGTGTTTCACGGCACACCCGGCAACCCGGCCGGTGCCGGAACTGCGCCGAGCACGGCGCCCGATTACGGCATCAATACGGGTGGCACCGCGACCGGAGCCGGGCGGTAATAAAAGATTGCGGGTCGGAGAGGAGCGAGCAGTTTGCCTCGCTCCACCGACCCGGCCTTCTTTATCGAGCCATCAATCAGCTGTGCAACGGGTGGCCTTACGGCTGACGAGCCACGGGCTGTAGGTTTGCTGGTTCTGGGCCATCCGCGGCAGTTTCGCATGCACGTCGAGTGCGGCTGGGTCGCGCCATGCCTCGACCAGGAAGACGCGGCTCTGATCGTTATGCGGCAACAACACGTCGAATTGCTGGCAGCCATCCTCGGCCCGGGAGAGACGGGCGTGATTTTTCATCAGCTCGACAAAGGCATCGCGGTGCTCGGGTTTGACCTCGAATTCGACGACGATCATCAGGCGGCTCATAAAGATTTCCTCCGGCTCTAATCCGCGGCATGATCGGCGATATGCCGGCGCCGGGGCAAGCGCCGGTATCTGTTGGGGAGATCTCGACGATGGCACATGACGCGTTGCGCACGATTTTGCCCATCGGGGGCTGGCCCGAGGAGCGGGCGCGCACGGTCGAGATCACCGGCGGCGCCGACCCCGTCTTGCCGACGCCGTTCCGCATCGGGGCGGCGGGCGCCGCCGCGCTCGCCGCGACCGGCCTTGCCGCCGCCGATCTCTGGGAATTGCGCACCGGACGCCGGCAGGAGGTCGCGGTCGATCTGCGCCAGGCCGTCTCGTCGTTGCGCAGCGGGCACTACATGCAGATGAACGGCGCATCTGTGTCGACCGAGCGCAACAAGGTGATGGGCGTCTATCCGGCGAAAAACGGGCGCTGGAGCTACATCCATGCCAATTTCCCGAACCATCGCGAGGCCGCGCTAAAAGTCCTCGGCGTGCCGGAAGACCGCGACGCGGTGCGCCGGGCGGTTGCCAACTGGGATGCGCTCGAGCTTGAGGAGGCGATCATCGAGGCCAAAGGCGCCGGCGGCATGGCGCGCAGCATGGCCGAGTGGGCGAAGCACCCTCAGGCCGCGGCGATCGCCTCGTTGCCGCTGATGGAGATCCTCAAGATCGGCGACAGTCCGCGCGAAAGGCTGCCTGAAAGCGACCGCCCGCTATCGGGGATTCGCGTGCTCGACCTGACCCGGGTGCTCGCCGGACCGACCGCCGCCCGCACGCTCGCCGAGCACGGCGCGGATGTGCTGAAGATCACCGCGCCGCACCTGCCGAATATCGGCTACCAGGAATACGACACCGGCCACGGTAAGCTGTCGGCCCATCTCGATCTTCGCTACCCGCGGGATCTCGAAATCCTGCGCGGGCTGGTTCGCGAAGCCGATGTATTCTCGCAAGGGTATCGGCCGGGGACGCTCGGCAATCGCGGTCTCTCGCCCGAGGAATTGTTAAAGCTGCGGCCCGGGCTCGTTTACGTCTCGATGTGCGCCTTCAGCCATCTGGGCCCGTGGGCTTCGCGCCGCGGGTTCGACACCGTCGTGCAGACCGTCAGCGGGATCACGACCCGTCAGGGCGAGCTGTTCCCAGGCGCCGAGCCCGGCCCGCAATTCTACCCGGTCTCGGCGATCGATTACCTGACCGGCTATCTGATGGCGTTCGGCGCAATGGTGGCATTGGCCCGCCGGGCCCGCGAAGGCGGCAGCTGGCTGGTGCGCATCTCATTGGCGCAGACCGGCCGCTGGCTGGTGGATCGCGGCGAGGTGCCGGAGGCCGCCCTGAAAGACGTGCCGAAAGAAATCCCAAAAGCGGACATCGACCGCTGGTCGATCGAGAGCGACACGCCGGTCGGCCGGCTGCGCCATCTCGGGCCCACTGTTCGCCTCTCCGAGACCCCACCGTACTGGGCGCGCCCCTCGGTTCCGCTCGGCTATAACGACCCGGTGTGGCCCGCCCGCACCGTCTAGCCCGCGCCGGGTCAATGAGGTTCGCGAAAGATGCGGGCGAAAGTGGCGAGGATCCGGAACCCGGCCTTGATGGTGCCGCGGACAGGTACCCGCGACCTTGGATTTCCCGGCGAGGCGGCGGCCGTGCGGCACCGGGAGCTCCAGGATGCGCAGGCCGGCTCGCGCCGTCCGCATCTGCATCTCGAGGTTCCAGCCATACGTCATCTCGCGCATGCCGAGCCGCCTCAGCGCATCGGCGCGGATCGCCCGGAATGCGCACATATCGGTAAAGCGCACGCCGTAAACGAGACCGATCGCAGCGCCAATGGCGCGGCCGGCGAGCGCTTGATGCGCTCCGATACTGGCTCGGGTACGCGAACCGATCACGAAATCGTGTTCGTTATCGAGGATCGGCTGCACCAGGCTCGGGATCGCCTCGGGCCGATCGCCACCGTCGCCATCGAGGAAAAGAAGGATCTCTGCTCCGCCCTCTATCGCCGCCGCAGCTCCTTTGGCACACGCCCGGCCGTAACCACGCTCTCGCACGACGAGCACCGTTGCTCCGGCAGCGCGCGCCTGTGCGACAGTGCGGTCGCGGCTGCCGCCATCGACGACGATGACTTGGTCGACCCAGCCGCACGGCATCGCCGCGAGCACCGGACCGATCGCCCCCTCCTCGTCGAGCACCGGTATGATTGCGGCGATGCGCGGGCGGCGGCGGTTCACAGGCTCCAGCGGACTCCGCACGAGGCACAAGCCGCCGGCGGCTTATCGCTGAGTAATGCACGGCGGAATTCCTGGTAGCGCGGCCCGTTCCAGATCTGCCGAAGGCTCTCCTGGGTTGCGTTCCCCAAAGTGAAGTTGTCATAGCCGCGCATTGAAAACGGCGCGATGCAGCACGGGATCGCGCGGCCGTGCGCGGTGAAGTACATCAACGTCCAGGGCCGCCGGCACAGCGACCATGGCTGGTCATCCGCTGCGCGCTTCAGGCTGGTGCCGGGCTCGGTCGCGCCGGATGCGTTGAAGCGAACCCCGAGCATCTCGGCAATGGCGGCGGCTTCCTCGAGCCGCCTCGGCTCGTCGCCTTCGAGCTTTTCGAACAAGGCAGAGCGGGCGCGCGCCAAGCCCATCCCTTCCGGCGTAAAGACCAGGCGCTGAAGATGGATTTCCGAGACGCCAATGCGGTGCGCCAGCCGCACAAATTGCGGCAGCTGATCGATTGTCTCCTTCAGCCCGGTCAACCACAGCGACACCAATGGGCGCTCGAGGCCCTCGGCGCGCTGCAATGCAGTGAAGGCGCGCACGTTGCGGACAATCCGGGCAAACATGTCCTTGCCGCGCACCGCAAGAAAGCTCTCCTGCTCGGCGGCATCGAGCGACACCCGCAATTCGTCGAGACCGGCGGCGATCAGTTCCCTGCCCTTGCGCTCGGTAAGCAAGGTGCCGTTGGTGTTGAACAGCACGTAGGTGCCGCGGTCTTTCAAATAGCGCACCATGCGGGGCAGCGCCTTGACCATCATCGGCTCGCCGACGCCATGCAACACGACGCGTGCTATGCGCGGAAACTGGTCGACGATACGAGTGAACAATTGCCAGGTCATATCGGCGGGCGGCTCGAGATCTTCGAAAGTGCGCGGGCAGGTTTCGCACAACAGATTGCAGCGATTGGTCGTCTCGATATAGAGGCAGACCGGCTCCTGCTCGGCAATCTCGCCACGCGCATCGCCGACGGCTTCGAAATAGCGCCGCGGGTCGGGTCTAGGTTGGGCAATCAATGGCACGCCGTGCTCCTGACCTCTTTGTTGGAAACAGTTCGCCGGACGATATCGACAGCGCAGAGTATGACAAAGCCGCCGTACAGAGTGAACCCCACCCAAAACGGAATATTGCCGGTCTTGGGGTCCCAGTACAGCAGGTCAGCGGCGAGAGTGAGCCACCAGGCCGGCCACCATGGTGCCGCGGTCAAGAGCGCGACGAGCCAGACGAAATACCAGGGATAATGGGGTGACGCGAAGAACAGCGCCGCCGTGCCCAATGCCATCGCCCAGTTCAGGCCGGAGCGCGGCGCCGGCGGCCGGCGCAGAGCACCGATTGCCAGCCCGGCCATGACGCTCGCGGCCACGCCGAGATAGGCGGCAAGCGGGATGCCAATGGCACGCCGCGCCATGCCGAGGAGCCAGAAACCGCTACCCGAGCCCAAATTTTCTTCCGCGACATAGCCGGGCAAAAATCCCAGAGCCCGCGACCCGACGCCGATATAAGGGAGATAGGCGGCAACGATTACGGCGATGAAGGCGGCGGGCCATTGCCAATCGCCGAAGTTTGATTTAGCCGGGCGCCACAGCGCGGGGGCTAGAACCAGCGGGAAAAATTTTACCAAAGTTGCGGCGGCAAGCGCCACCGCCGACCAGACGCGCCTTCCGCTTACGGCGGCGGCGAGCGCCAGGGTGACAAATGTGACGACCGCCGCGTCGACATGCCCCGAGCCGGCAATCTCCCATACCGGCAGCGGGTGCCACGCGTAGAGCAGGACGTGCTCCGGCGGGCTACCGGCCGCCCGCAAGATAAAGATCAGGGTCCCGATGCCGACGGCCTCGATCGTGACAAACATCAGTTTCATCGCGAGCGGCGTCTCGGCGAACCGGTTTGCCACTAGGAACAGCATCTGGGCGACCGGCGGGTAAATCGTCGGCGCGTAATTATTGCGATTGATTTTCGGGAAGATCAGCGGATCGCGCAGCGGCTCGAGTTCGGGATCGGTCGGAATGTAGCGATAAGGATTTATCCCGGCAGCCTGGACCCGCCCGTCCCAGATGTAACGGTTGATGTCGTTGGACAAAAAAACCGGCGCCGCAAGCGCGATCAAGCGCAGCAGGACCGCCGTTCCCAGAATCAGGGCCAATGCGGGCCGCCGATCGCGGCTCCGCAGGATGACAGCTGCAGCAACCGCCCAGACGGCTCCTTGGATCAACGCGATGATGACAAAGGCGGGCAGATCACGGTCGAACTGGGCGGCCAGCCCGCCTGCCGCGCCGGCGAGCAGCAAGCCGGCAAGCAATAGCAGCTTCAATCGCGCCGTTCGTGCCCCCACGCTAGCCTTTCCGCCGCCGGCGTGGAAGGGAGTGGGAGGGAGCCGGCACGGCCGAACAGGTGTGCGATCCTGCCATTCCCGGCCGCCAGCTTATCGAGAAAGGCCGCAGTGCTGGGCGCCCGATAGCCGTTAAAATACGGGGCCGCGCTCCGGCACGGTCCAATCTCGCTGGCAAGCATCGCCAATGTCGCCTCGTCATCGACATCGTACCATTCGGGCAGCGGCGCGACCGGGACCCCGATCTCGCCAGCGCGGGCGAGCGTCTGCCGGAGCACCCGTTCGGTGCTCCAGTCGATCTCCTCGAACAGCCGCCGGTGAAACTGCTTCAACCCGATCAAATAATAGCCTCCATCCGCGGCGGGCCCGAGGACGACGCGGTCGCCCGATTCCCGCAGCCGGCGAACTGTCTCAACGAGGAATTCGGTCGGCAAGGTCGGGCTGTCGGCGTTGACGAGACAAACCGAGCTGTAGCCTGCATCAAAAAGGTCTCGCGCCGCATGGAATAGACTGCGCCCGATCGTCGGCTCCCGGGGAGGGACGAGTTTGAAGCCGACCGGCAACAGGTCATCGAAGAAGGGCTCGGAGCCCAGCGGACAATACGCGGCAAAACCCTGGATCGGCGCCTGCTTCGCCGCGTCAGCGATGTTCGCCGCGACGTCCCTCAGACAACAAGTATTCAGCTCGGCGGCCTCCTCAGGGGTCAAAGGCGGCACAAGGCGTGTCTTGACGGTCCCGGCGACCGACGCCTTGGCCATGATCGTAACCGCGCAGCTTTCTTCAGCCAAGGCGGCCCCTCTCTCCCGGGCCTCTGGCCGGTTTTGGCCGATTGCGCCAGTACCCGTCAGGTTGGGGACCGCAGTGGCTCGGTTCTCCCCGCAGCCTGCTAGCTGTTTTTGCTGTTATCTGCAGCCAAATAACAGCAGCTTGACCTCCTCGGCTCACCCGACCCCCTGCACCCGCGCTTTTCCCAGCTTTATGAGACGCGAACATTGTGGCAATTTAAGTGTTGCTGATTCAGCGGCGCGCGACGGCCCGGGAGGGCCGGGCCCAACCCCTCAACACAGTTCAAGCGATTGATCCTCCGGTCCGTGTTCCTGGATTCCGGGCCTGCGGGCAGAGCCCGCGCCCCGGAATGACGACATTCCTGCATAGCCTGCTAGTGCTCGTGACGGCCAAATCAAACCGGCGTATCCCTAGCCACGCTTGCGCTATCATCGGCGGATGGCTCAGCCTCGCGCTGTCCCTCCTCGGTCAGGATGTTCCGGCCGCAGCGAAGCGGAGAGCGGGAATCCATACTCCCCGGGGCCGGGCTTGACCCGGCCACCCACGCGTTGCCGGCTGACGCTATGCCGGTTTCCGTGGATGCCCGGCTCAAGGCCGGGCATGACGACTGAGATGACACTGAAGCATCTGAATGGGTCCGAGCACTAGCTAGAGCCTCACTTACGGTTGACCTTGGGATATGGTTCTGCTAAGGCATGCGGCGATGCATAGCCAGCGCCACGAGCTTCGACTTAGCCGCTCGGCGTCCTGAGGGACGCCGAGCCGACGTCGCTGCCCGTCCCAGTTCGGGAATTTTCGCGCTCGCTGATGCTGATGTCTCTTCTTGATTTAGACGACACTCTCCCGTTTCCAGCCGCTCCCCCGGCGGGTGCAGAACCGCGTTTCGGTCGCCGACTTAGCACCGCCCGGCGGCTTTTACGCCAGGCCGGCCGCGATCCCTTACCGATTTCAACGACGCAGCCGCCGGATTCGGTGGTGAGCCTGCGACCAGGAGTTTTTCGATGACCAGCATGCCTATCCACAAATACCGCCCCTTTCCGACCGTCGATCTGCCCGACCGGCGCTGGCCGGCGCAGGTCATCGACCGCGCGCCGCTGTGGTGCAGCGTCGACCTGCGCGACGGCAACCAGGCCTTGGTCGAGCCGATGGGACCGGACCGCAAACGCCGGATGTTCGAGCTGTTGGTGAGGCTCGGCTTCAAGGAGATCGAAGTCGGCTTTCCCGCGGCGTCGGAGACCGACTTTGGATTTATTCGCGAGCTGATCGAGGCGCGGCTGGTCCCCGATGATGTGACGATCCAGGTGCTGACCCAAGCCCGGCCCGAGTTGATAAAGCGCAGCTTCGAATTGATCCGTGGGGCCCGCCGCGCCATCATGCATCTCTACAATTCGACTTCGACCTTGCAGCGCCGCGTCGTGTTCGGCCTGGACAAGCCGGGCATCATCGATATTGCGGTGACGGGGGCCAAGCTCATCCGCGAGCTCGCCGAGTCGATGCCGGAAAGCGAGATCATCTATCAATATTCGCCGGAGAGCTTTACCGGGACCGAGCTCGACTTTGCGGTCGAGATTTGCGAGGCGGTGATGGATGTGTGGCGGCCGACACCCGACAAGAAGGTAATCCTCAATCTGCCCGCCACCGTCGAGATGGCGAGCCCGAACTTCTACGCCGATCAGATCGAGTGGTTCGGCCGCAACATCCGAAACCGCGACGCCATTACCCTCAGCGTGCACCCCCACAACGACCGCGGCACCGCGGTGGCGGCCACCGAGCTTGCGGTAATGGCGGGCGCGGAACGGGTGGAAGGGACGCTCTTCGGCAATGGCGAGCGCACCGGCAATGTCGATATCGTCACTTTGGCGCTCAATCTGTTCAGCCAGGGGATCGATCCGGGGCTGGTGATCACCGACATCGACGAGATCGTCCGCACCGTCGAGCACTGCAATCAGCTTCCGGTGCATCCACGGCATCCCTATGCCGGCGAGCTCGTTTACACCGCTTTCTCGGGCTCGCATCAGGACGCGATCAAAAAAGGCTTCGAGGCGCTCGCCAAGCGCAACGACCCGTTGTGGGAAGTCCCCTATCTGCCGATCGATCCGAAGGATCTGGGCCGCACCTACGAGGCGGTGATCCGGGTCAACAGCCAGTCCGGCAAGGGCGGCGTCGCGTATGTGCTGAAGGCCGATTACGGACTCGATTTGCCGCGCGGGTTGCAGATCGAATTCAGCAGGCGGGTGCAGGAAGTGACCGACCGAACCGGCAAGGAGGTGACGAGCGCCGGCATCTGGTCGCTGTTCGAGGAGAGCTATTTGCGGCGCGATGGGATCCAACTGGCCGATTACAGCATCTTTCCCGAGCCCCGCGCGCCGGAGCGCCGGCGCATCGCGGCGACGGTCGTAATCAATGGCGAGGACCGGCAGATCGAGGGCGTCGGCAACGGCCCGATAGCAGCGTTTGTCGACGCCCTGCAACGCGCGTGCGACATCGAGCTGACGGTCGTCGACTACCGCGAGCATGCGATCGGCGCGGGGGCCGACGCACAGGCCACGGCCTATGTTCAAGTCCGCGATCCCGACGAAGCAACGCTCTACGGCGTCGGGATCGACGGCAACATTGTGACTGCTTCTCTGAAGGCCGTAGCGAGCGCTGCGACCCGCGTGTCACAACGCACGGGCCGGCAATAGCGGTACCGAGAGCCTCGCTCCGAGAGATGAGCGAACTCACGATCGGCGTCGTTCTCGAGGGCGCGACAGGTCGGCTCGGCACGACACAGCATTTGCGCTCGCTGATGGCGATCCGGCGCGAGGGTGGGTTGCCTCTCGCCAATGGCGACCGCCTCGTGCCGGAGCCAATGCTGCTCGGCCGCAACCCGGTCAAGCTGGCGGCTCTGGCGGAAGCCAATGGCGGCCTTAGGTGGAGCATGGATCGCGACACCTGTCTCGCCGACCCCGAGATCGCGATCTATTTCGATGCGAGCGCGACTGGCGGACGGCCGGCGCGCGTCGCGGCGGCGCTCGATGCCGGCAAGCACGTCTATGTCGAAAAGCCGCTCGCCGAAACACTGCCTGAGGCCCTGGATCTGGCGCGCCGCGCCGAGCGCACCGGCCTCAAAAACGGTGTCGTGCAGGACAAATTGTTCCTGCCCGGGCTCACCAAATTGCGCAAGCTCTACGAGGCCGATTTCTTCGGCCGGGTGCTCTCGATCCGGCTCGATTTTGGCTGGTGGGTGTTCGACGGCACGCCCTACCCGGCGCAGCGGCCGAGCTGGAATTACCGCAAGGCCACCGGCGGCGGGCTGATCCTCGATATGTTTGCGCACTGGCGCTACATCTTCGACCGGCTATTGGGCGAAATCACGGCGGTGTCGTGCCGAGCCATCACGGCGCTACCCGAACGCCGCGATGAGGCCGGCAATCCTTACCGGATCGATGTTGAGGATATGGCCTTCGCGATATTCGAACTGGCGGGTGGCGCGCTGGCGCAGGTCAGCTCGTCCTGGGCGAGCCGGGTCAAGCGCGACGATCTCTTGCAGATCCAAGTGGACGGAACCCGCGGGTCGGCAGTATGCGGTTTGCATCGCTGCTTTGTGCAGCCCTTGGTCGCTACCCCAAAGCCGTTCTTCGACCCGGAACGCCCCCAGCCGATGGTGTTCGACGAGCAATGGCAGGAAATGCCGGATGTCGAGCCCTTGCGCAACGGTTATCGGGCCGGCTGGGAACTGTTCCTGAAGCACGTCGCCGAAGACGCGCCGTTCCCGTCCCCATTCCGGGAAGGCGCCAAAAGCGTCCAGCTCGCCGAAGCCTGTTACCAGAGCCAGCGCGAGCGGCGCTGGATCGATCTGACGCCCCTCAATCCATAACAAAGAGATGAGCTAATTCGTCTTCTCTTGGGGGAGAAGCTGCAGCAGCGGCTCGGGTCCGACCGAGATTTCGCCGGCGAACGGGCTGTCATGAGCGGCGATCAGCAATACGGAAACCGCGATGCCGGCGGCATAAATGGCCATCGCAAGGGCAGATCCTCGCGGGTTGTCGATATGGACCATGGCGATGGCGACCAAGATGCAGACCGCCTGCACCGCGAGGCATGACCATTTTAACAGATTGACTTGCGAACGGCTGATAATCACGCGTTGCCGGCGTGCGTCTAGAGCATTCTCCAGCGCGGTCGCTATCTGGCGCTGGGCGGTCTCCTGACCTTGGTTCTGGGGTGACAGAGAGAGGGTCAATTGCAGCGCCTCGGCAAGGGCGGGTGGCGTTATCGTCAATTTGCCTGAGCGCCGGGCCATCGCAGGCCATTCTTCGGTTGCGGCTTCTCGGATGTATCGGCTGATCAAAGTGCGCATGCGCCCCTCGGCCTCTGGAAAACCAGTGGCCAGGATTTCGACGGCGCCCAATGCGCCGGCTTCGCGGTTGACAGCCGCATTGGCGCGGTCGATGTCGCTCCAGACCTGCGCTGCCGTGAATGCAACAAAGAGGCCGAAGAGGATGCCGAGCGGCGGCAGCATTCCGGGAGAAATGGACTTGAAAACCCGGGCGCGCTCGCCTCGCGCGAGCAGGTTGACGGCGGCAAAAATCACGCCGGCAAGAACATAAGTCACGGCAAACGCCGCGAGCGTCATCCAGACAACCGGAAGGTTGTGGAGCCAGTCCCTCATGCACCATCTCCGCTGGGCCGGCAGCAGGCCCGCATTTGTCCGGTGCGGGCAGCCTGTTATAGTAGGCGAAACCCTGCGCGGAGGAACGTTATGAAGAATTCGCTCGGCAGATCGCAACGTGTGGACCCGCCGTCGCCTGCTGAGCGGAGCGGCGAGCGGGCTTGCCGGGATTATGTCTCTGGGTCGTGCTCCCGCATTCTCTCAGACGGCGCCAAAGAAGCTCGTGATGGCTCACATTGTGGCGCCGCCCGAATCTTCCGCCGTTGCCTTTGCGGAGATGGCCGACGCGGTCAACAAGCAACCGAGCAGCGGGCTCGAGATCGAGTTTCACGCCGGCACGCTGCTCACCAAGGAGCTCGAGGTCATCAATGCGGTCAAATCGGGCAACATCGCGATCGGCGACCCGGGTGGCGCCGCCGCGACGGTGTTCCCGGAAATGGGCGTTTTTCTCGTGCCCTATCTCGTCAAGAGTTACGATCAGGCATACAAGATGTTCAACGGGGCGATAGGCGATCGCCTCGACCGCCAGTTTCAGGACAAATACAAGCTCAAGGTCCTGTGCTTTTATGATTACGGCTTCCGCCATTTCTGGAACAACCGCCGCCCGATTGCCGCGCCCAAGGATCTGCGCGGCCTCAAATTGCGAGTGCAGCCGGCTAAGGTCTTCGCCGACACGATCAATGGCCTGGGCGGCGTCGCGGTGCCGATGGCCTGGGGCGAGGTGATCCCCGCCGCACAGCAGGGCGTCATCGATGGCGCCGATTTGCCGATCGTCAACATTCTGGCCCTCAAAGCGTACGAGGTCTCGAAATACTGCTCGATGACTTATCACAATTACGGACCGACGGCGCTGGTCATCAATCTCGACATCTGGAACGGCCTCACGCCAGCCCAACAGAAGCTGCTGCTCGATGCCTCGCGGACCGCGCAGGAGAGGATTCGCGGGCTGACCGAGAGCGTCGACACCGTCGAGAAGGCCAAGGAAGTGCTCGAGCCCAAGGGGATGACGGTCAATGCCGCCGATGTCGAGGCCTTCCAAAAGATTGCACAGGAGAAGATCTGGCCGGCCTATCAGAAGGAATATTCCGAAATCTGGGATGAGATCGTCGCGACCAAGGTGTGAGCGCTCGTGACTGATGCAGCCCCTCACCCCAACCCCCTCCCTGACCCTCTCGCGCCCGCGCGGGAGAAAAGGGCGGGGGCAAATGGGGCCAAGAAGAAACTTATTCACGAGATCATTATCCTTATGCCGAAAATCGTGGTCACTGCGCTGCTCGTAATCGCCATTGCCGATATGCTTGCGGGCGTTTTCTTGCGCTATGTCATGGTCGAGATCACCGATTTCCTCGACGTTGACCCGGTCAATTTCTTCTGGGTCGAGGAAGTCGGCGAGTTCAGTCTGACCTGGCTTACGATGGTCGGCGCTGCAATCGGCATTGCGGACCGCATCCACTTCACCTTGCACGTGCTAACCCACCACCTGCCGGTTCCGGTTCAACGGCTCATTTATGTGGTCAACCATCTGCTGATCGCCGGGTTCGGCGGGCTCGCGGCGTGGTTCGGGACCAGGCTTGCGATCACCAATAGCGTGCTGACCTCGCCGGCATTGCAGATAAACCTCGGATGGGTCTATGCCGCGGTCAGCGTCGGCGGAGCCTTGATTGCGATTTACGGATTGGGTCTGGCTTTGGCCGGTCCAAACACCGCGGATCCCGAAGAGGACGCCGTGGCCATCGCCGCAGGGGACTGAGCTTGCTTCTCGCTGTCACCGCGGTGGTGTTCGTTGGCCTTATCGCATTGTCGTTGCCGATTGTCTTTGCGCTGGGCGTGGCGGCAGTGGTGGGGCTGAGCATCGGCGGCTATCCGCTCGAAATGGTTGCTTCGAGCATGATCGCCGGATCGCAGAACTGGGTCTTGCTGGCGATCCCGTCCTTTATCTTTGCCGGCACGATCATGGAACGCTGCGGCATGTCGAACGCGCTGGTCGATCTTGCGCGCGCCCTGGTCGGTTGGTTGCGCGGCGGTCTCGGTATGTCGGTCATCGTGGTCTCGTACTTCTTTTCCGACATCTGCGGCTCGAAAATGGCCGAGGTCTCGGCGCTCGGCTCAACTCTGATGCCGCCATTGAAGCGCGCCGGCTACCGCTCCGAGGACAGCGCTTCACTGATTGCGTCAGGCACCGCCATGGGCATGCTGGTGCCGCCGGCAATCTTCATGATCGTGATCGGCGAGGTGACGAACACCTCGGTAGTTGCGTTGTTTCTCGCCGGGTTCATCCCGGCGGCGGTGATCGGGGTCTGCCTGTGCCTCTTGGTGATGATCCAGGCGCACCTTCTCGGATGGCCCAAGGACACGCGGCCGAGCTGGCGCTTTCTGCTGCATTCCTTGCGGAACGCTGCGGTGCCGCTGGTAATCCCATTGGTGATCCTCGGCGGATTTTACCTGGGCGCCTTCACCGCGACCGAAGCCGGGGCGGTGGTCGCGCTCTACTCATTGCTGGCGGCCCGGCTCTATTACCGTAACCTCTCCTGGGCGCAGATCCTCCACATCGCCTATGATAGCGCGGTGCTGACCGCGGCGGTCGTCTTCCTGCTCGCGGTCGCAACAATCTTTCAATATCTCATGGGCGTAACCGGGGTACCAGTATTGCTGGGAGAGCTGCTGAAGCCGCTCGAAAGCGCGCAATGGCTGTTCCTGCTCGGTGTGGCCTTGCTGACCATGATATTTGGAATGGTGCTCGAAGGGTTGCCGGCTGCAGTGGTGCTGATCCCGGTGGTCTTTCCGATCGCCACCAAAATCGGGGTTAACCCGATCCATTTCGACATCGTCCAGACCGCCGCCGTTGGCATCGGCCTCTTTCTGCCGCCGATGGGGGTCGGCCTGCTGATGGCGCTGCGTTTTGCTGAGGTATCGGTGTCACAGCATGCGCCTTACTACTGGCCTTATGTGTTGGCGTTGCTGATCGGCCTGTTGCTGATCATCTGCCTGCCCGAGCTGTCGCTGACGATCCCCCGCAGCGCCGGCTTTGTACGATAACAAAGGAGCCGGAGCGATGGACTTGCGCTTCACCACCGCCGAGTTGGCGTTTCGTGACGAGCTGCGCGCCTTCTTTCGCGATAACCTGCCGGGAGAGATCCGCGAGCGGATGCGGCTCGGACATGCACCGACCAAAGACGACACCGTCACCTGGCAGCGCATTTTGAACCGGCGCAGCTGGGCCGCCTATAACTGGCCTAAAGAATACGGCGGCCCAGGCTGGACGCCGGTGCAGCGCATGATCTTCCTCGAGGAGAACCAGCTGGCGCCGGCGCCCGAAGTCTCGTCGTTCAACATCACGATGCTCGGCCCGGTACTGATCCAGTTCGGCACGGAGGAACAGAAACAGCGCTTCTTGCCGCGCGCCGCCAATATCGATGATTGGTGGTGCCAGGGGTTCTCCGAGCCGGGCGCCGGCTCCGATCTCGCTTCGCTCAAAACCGCCGCCAAGCGTGATGGTGACGACTATGTCGTCAATGGCCAGAAGATCTGGACCTCGACGGCGCACCATGCCGATTGGTGCTTTTGCCTCGTGCGCACCGACCCGCAAGCCAAGAAGCGGCAGGAGGGCATTTCGTTTCTGCTGATCGACATGAAGACGCCGGGCATCACGGTGCGGCCCATCATCTCGATCGACGGCAGCCATCATCTGAACGAGGTGTTTTTCGACGATGTGCGCGTGCCGGCGTCGTTGCTGGTCGGTGAGGAGAACCGCGGCTGGGATGTCGCCAAATTTCTGCTCGGTCACGAGCGCACCGGCATCGCGCGGCTCGGCAAGTCGAAGGAGCGGGTCAAATTCGCCCGCGAGACGGCGCGCGACATGCGCGCGAACGGCAGGCCGTTGATCGAGGACCCCGCCTTCCGGCAGCGCGTCGCGCAGCTCGAAGTCGACTTGAAGGCGCTGGAGATCACGCAGATGCGCGTCGTCTCGGCGCATGACAAAAGCCACGACGGCAAGCCCGATCCGCTGTCCTCGGTGCTCAAGGTCAAGGGCACCGAGCTGTTGCAGGCGACGACGGAGCTGGCAATGGATGTCGGCGGCCCGTTGGCAATGCCGGATTGGGCGCAGGAATTGTCGGCGCTCAGCAACGAGCCCGAGCTCGGTCCGGAATGGGCGGCCGAAGCGACCCGCAGCTATCTCTTCCTGCGCGCCGCCTCGATCTACGGCGGCACCAACGAGATCCAGAAGAACATCCTGAGCAAAGCCGTGCTGGGGCTCTAAGCACCTACCCACGTCATGGCCAAGCTGGAGCCGGCCATCTCGGAGATCCGCGGATCAAGCCCGCGGATGACGTTTTGGGGAGCGATGCAACTTGATTGGATCGCGCACTATTGCTCAGAACCATTCAGATGAGCAGCTGACGTCCCCTCCTCGCTTTCCCGGCGAAGGCCGGGATCCACTTCCGCCGGGGGCACCGGCTTTCGCCGGTGAAGCGAGGTTTGAATGCGGCGGATCGCTCAATCCTTCGCATTCAGATCAGCGATCAACTCTGCCACGCTGTCGAAAGTCTTGCCGTCCCCTTTCTCGAGCTCCGCCATCGTCGCCCGCGTTTCGGCATTCGGTACCTCGATTTCGAACGGCAAACCCTCCTCGACCGCAACGCGGACCAGCAGCAGCCGAATCGCGTCGGGAACCGACAAGCCGATACCGGCGAGAATCTTGGCGGCCTTCTCCTTAACCTGCGCGTCAATGCGGGCGCGTACCACCGTGTCGGAGGCCATGGAACACTCCTCGATATTCCGGTCACGATGTAGCCACGCGCCGCGGCTCCGTCCAGATCGTCCGGTAGATCCGGTCAGCCGGCAAGCCCGCCATCGGCGCCCGCGGCGTCGCGGACGGTCGTAAAGCCGCGTTGCAGCACCCCTTCGAGTATGCGGGAGGCCTGCAGGGTCAGCAATGTGACCGGCCGGTCCGCGAGGCGGGCGAGCGCCGCATCGACAGCGAGCACGTGAACATGCGCGTCGATCAGCCCCGGCATCAACGTGTCGCCCGAGAGATCGATCGTCTCGGCAGCAGCGTTTCTGATCGGCCGCTCCGAGACTTCGCGAATGCGCCCACCCTCGACGAGCACGTGATGATCCTCGCGGCGCTCTCGGCTGGCGCCGTCGAGCACGGCGCAGTTGGCAAAAATGATCCCGGCCATCGCCTCCCGTCTCCCGCTAGCGCCCGTTCGAGCGGTTATACTTCACTCCCGCGAAAGCGGAAAATCTGCGGCGAGCGGGTCCGATCGGGAACAGATGCCGGTGATTTGCGATAAGCGGTGATCAGCTGATCCGCTGCCAAACGGCCGGCTTCGACGCTGAACGCCATCGGCCCCGATGGCAGCTTATGGCCGTTGCGGTCCTTGCTCAGTACGAGGGGCGGCGGGCGATCACAAATAAGCGACGCGCCTCCGTCACCTCAATCCAGCAACCTCCGCGTAGGCCCTCAGCTCCCGCTCCACATCGTAACCGCTGGTCCCGAAGATGATGCCCGTGGCGCCGCGGGCCTCGAGTTGGGCGAGACGTTCGCGCAACTCCTCGCGCGTGCCTGTGAAGGTCATCTGTTTGGCGGCAGATACGTCGACTAGCGCGTCATGGCCGTTCGAAATGTCGAGGGAATGACCACGGTGAACCGAGAGGTGGCGGATTTTTTCGTCCGCACGTTCGACGCTGGCCAGCCACGCTTCCCCGTTCGGCAGCGCTTTTACGCTTTCCGGATCGGTCGTGTATCTGTGGTGATAGGCGAGCGCGACGAGCGGTTTGACGGCGGTCGTGGCGCGTGGCGAGGTGACCTCCTCGCCATCATCGAGGACCGTGCCGCCGGTCGACACGAGGCAGGTCTCGAACCCTTCGGCCGGGCCGCCAAGGGAAATCAGGCCGTCGGTAATCTCCTTGGCGAGCGCGCGGGCCTTGGGACCTTGGCCTGCCATGTAGATTGGCACGTTGATCGGACGACCGGGCAACCAGCCGTCGGATGCGAGGAACTGGGCGAGACCGCCGTCGATGTCGACAACCTCGCCGCGCAGCAATGCCTTAACCTGCGCGATATGCGTGCGCATGCTCGCGAGGCTCAAAGGCTTCTTGCCCATCCCCGCTCGGCCGGTGAAGCCGGTGCCGAACCCGACCATCAGGCGTCCTGGTGCGATCTGCTCGAGCGTCGCGATGGCCGAGGCCTGTGCCATCGGATGGCGATAGCTGGGGATCAGCACGGAGGGGCCGAATTTGATGCGCTTCGCCTTTTCGGCGATGCGGGCGAGCGTGACCCATATGTCGTGACCGAAGGCGGGAACCTCGGGACACCAGACCGCGCGAAAGCCCAGCTCTTCGGCGAGAAGCGCGTACTCGACGGTTCGGGGGCCGGGCGGCAGGCGGAAGTCATAAGTCAGCACTGGGCGTTCCCAGAAATAAGCATCTTCAACCGAAATTCGCCCGATTCCCGGCGATTTCCAGGACAAGGTCGGCCCTTTGGCGGGTTTGAGCAATCAGTAAGTCGTACTCGGTGCCGGTACAGAGGCAGCAAGGCGGTCATTCGACGGCACCGAGCTGCTGAAACGTGCTGATTAGCAGGATCAAAAAACACAACTCCGCTGTCGCCGCTCTTCAGGTAATCTTCCTTACGCAACAACTCGCCGTGGGAAAGCCCACTATCGGCGCATCTTGTAGTGGATCAAATCTAACACTTGGTACCCGCCCCGGGAGTTGGCTCGGGGTGGAAAGCGGGCATAGCCGAGGAGGCGGTTTCCAGGGTGAGTTTCGGTGATAACTTTCCCCAAACGTAAGTCCTTGATCGGACAGGGGTGAAGGAATTTTTCTGAAATGTTGAGTTCTGCGCGCCCTCAGGGAACTCGGCTGCGCTTTCACCCGGAACGCCTGACGGGCACATTGAGCCCTACCGGGAGGGTCGAATGGCAACGATGGGCAGTAATTGGCAACGCCTTCGCGCAGCTTTAAAATGGGCAGGGTCCATATTTCAGCATATTTCGGCAATGCTTACTGCACTAGCCGTGTTAGCGCTCATCGCCCATTTCATCGTGTTAGACTGGAGAGGCGCAATGGCGCAGCTTTTTAATGTTTGGAACTCAACCGTACGGCCGCAACTCCATTACATATTGCACGTGGTAGTAGAAACGCCGCTTCAGTGGCTCGGGATAAGCATTGTCATTCCTAACATTGTTCGAGATTACGTTGCCGTTGGTATAGCAATCAACTTAACTTTTATACGCGCCGAGGGTGGACAATTTTGGGCCCCCTTTGCCTTCCTTGCGAAGCCGGATTCGATAAGAGATTCCATAAGAGCACTTAAATACCCAGCGTTGTTTGCAGGAATTTGTATCTATCAGCTATTGGTAAGACTTACCGCCTTTCTTACTCTGGTCATTGCACTGCCTTTGCAGATGCTTTCAACTTATGCTTCAAAAGCAATTTTCCCCTTTCCTCCGGGAGAAATCGATGAGTCCCATAGTGGGCAGCCGACAGCGACATTAAAGGAAAATTGCCGTTTGAATGTTCTTGTTTCCCGATTTCTCACTCGTCTCATCCTTTCGGCTACGCTTCAACTTGGTCGATGGTTGCTAGCTTTGCTCCTCGGAGTCCTCTGTACTATCCTAGCGTGGCCGATTGCACTGATGTTGCTTGCGATTCTGATCGCTATGTCAATCTCATTGTGGCCCATAATGTTTATAGTGTACGCCTTTTCGGCTGGTCACATTGGTGATCGGCTCATACTCTTGCTAGGTAGTATGGCTATGCGAAGTTCAGACCAGAGCACTCTGCGCGAGAACCTATCAAAAAACCGCCATCAAAGATGGCGTACCGCGGAGGCGGTACTACTGCCGGTGGCTTACCTACTCATCGCATTAATAGTTAATTACCTCATACCGCTACCGCCACCGGCGGCCCCTTAAACTGGCCCCGGTAGAGGCTCATGATTGCGTGAGGGAGCGTTACCCGAGTGGGGCGAGACGCAAAGCGGCTCGGTGCGCTTTGCGCCCGGCCCGCAGGGACACGCCATAATTCTTGATTTCCGGACGTTCACTGATGGGTCGCGCCAGCGCTGCGCAGCTTGCATTCCATTCAGCTGTCGAATTAAAAGATCACTTCGACCGGAGAGGGAAGTCGATAAGGCAAACGGCCAAATTGTTCGCGCCTGATGCTTTTGTCCCAAGCACGGCTCCGGATTCGGACTGCGAGGGCAGAGGCGACCATAGCCAGATGAATGCCGTCATAGGGAGCCTTCTCATGAGATTGAGCCGACTCGCGATTATACTAAGTGTCGCCGGATGCGCCACGCAAGGGTCCGGCGTGGCTCCGCCACCCACGGGCTCTCTTACTCCCTATGAGGAGTACTGCCGTAAGGCTCTCGCTCAAAATGTCGGCGAATCGCAGAGGCTGGGGGCACTGAACAACATGCTGACCTGGTCCTCGCCCGCGATGGCCCTCGGCGGAGCCAGTGCGACTTATGAAACGCGCATGAGGAGCACCTACGACATTGCTTATATAAATCAGATATGCTCGCCTCAGGCACTGGCCAACAAACGCGCGCAAGAAGAGCAGGCGCTTGCGAGCCTACCGCCGGGAACACTGGAAAGCGTTAAACAACAACTCCGGCAGGCATATGAGGCAGCGCCACCAGATTTGAGGATGAATCCGACACCGCAAGCGCCGCTGTTTGGTCAGGGGTTGCTCTCTGGGCAAACGAACCCGTTTACGCGTTAACCAAGCCTGCCAATTCCGACTTTTCGAAGCTATCTCCGCCGTGCTACCTCAGTGATCGTATAGCGCGTAAGGTCAAGAAAAATCCGCGGCTATTTGCCTGACACCAATAGCTGAATATTCCTCACAGCGCAGTCATACCGCCGTCTACGAACAGCAGGGCGCCGGTGACGTAGGAGGCATCGTCGGAGGCCAAAAACAGGATCGCGGCGGCGACTTCCTCGGCCCTGCCCGGGCGCTTCAGCATGGTGCCTTGTGCGGCCTTGGCGTTATACTGCTCGACGGTCTCGCCGGCCGCTGCGATGCGGCGCTGATGGAACGGCGTGAAGATCGGGCCAGGGCCGACGGCGTTCACACGAATGCCATCCGGCGAGTGGTCGGCGGCGAGCGCCCGCGTCAAGCCGCTACCGCGGCCTTGGTGGTGTCGTATTGCAAGTTGCCGCCGCCTGCGACGACGGAACGTACGGAGGCGACGTTAACGATGGCGCCGCCCTTGTTGCGGCGCATCAGCGGAACCGCCGCCTTGGCACAGAAGACGTAGCTCATCAGGTTGACGGCGAGGATCTCTTTCCAGCTCGCCGCGCTCGCCTCGTCGACCTTCTCGTATTTGCGGATGCCGGCATTGTTGATGAGGATGTCGAGCCGCCCGAACTTTTGCGCGGCACCGTTGACGAAGTTGAGGCATGCGGCCTCGGTACCAACGTCAGCGTGCGTGAAGGCGGCCTTGGCGCCGGCGGTCTCGAGCTCGGCCGCCACGCGCTGGCCGCGCTCGCCGTCCCGATCGCAGAATGCCACGCTCGCGCCCTCGGCGAGAAAACGCCTGACCGTCGCCTCGCCGATCCCCGATGCCCCGCCCGTCACCGCTGCGACCTTGCCGTCGAGCCTTCCCATGTTCGCCACCTTTCACTGCATTGCGAAACGCGCATCCAAGATACGCCGTATCCACCCGGCGGGCACCGCCTTCCGGGTGGGGGGTGCCCGATCCACGGTTCTCTTGATAAGAACATATCGTGAATACATATACCGGTCTCGTCTGCCCGGAGCCCCGTCGATGCCGGAAATCGTTGCCGACTCGCCTGCGCCGTCCTGCTACCGCCTGCTTCCTGAAACTGGAATCGAACAATCTCAACGAGTTGATCCTGATCCCTTTTTGGCTCGCGCGCGCGACGGGCGCGGGCGGTTTGCGAAGGGGAGCTCCGGTAATCCGCGCGGCCGGCCGCCCGGCATTCCCAACCCCAGGCGGCGCGTGCCGGATCTTGTCGCCCGGCCGCTGAGCGCGCGGGCGCTGTCTGATCTGCTCGACCGCAAGCCTCATCTGTTGCGGCCGCTCGCCGAGCAACTCTTGCCGCCGCCTCTCTCCTTCGACCCCGCGGAGCGTCTTGGGATCGATCTCAACTCGCTGCGCACGGCCGAGGATTGCCGGCGGGTGCTGAGCACCGTTCTGGCGGCGATTGGGCGCGGTGAGGTTTCGGCTGCCGAGGGCGCGCGCGTCGCAAAGCGGGTGCGGGGCCGATTGCGCGCCGCCCGGCGCCTCGCACGAGTGGCGCTGCTGACCAGGGAAACTACCTAAAGAGCCCGAGCAACAACCCCATGGCCGGGCGTGGCCAGACTTGATCCACGGCCGTCCGGTTTGAGGAAAATCGGTTGTCTGCAACGATCCACACGCAACCAAAGATCCCCTTGGCCGGGCTTGACCCGGCCATCTACGTCTTCCGGGGCTTTGGTGATCTCGCGAGCCAAGGCGTGGATGCCCGGAACAAGTCCGGGCAAGGGGTACTTACAGCTGCATCGTGGCTCGCACCACTCGATCCTACCTTGTCCCGATTGCCGAACCGGACTGCCGTGGACTTGATCCGGCCACGCGCGTGCCCGACACTGGTCCTTCACGCGCCGGAGGAGGCGTAGATCACCGGGTGAAGCCCGGTGATGACGATGGGGAGGCCGAGGCGATGGATTTCGATTTGAGCGAAGAGCAGCGGCTGTTGCGCGACTCGGTCGACCGGCTGCTCGCCGACCATTACGGGTTCGATAAGCGGCGCTCCTACCTCGCCGAGCCCGAGGGTTGGAGCCGCGGGGTTTGGGCACAATATGCCGAGCTCGGCCTGTTGGGCCTGCCGTTTCCCGAGGGTTATGGCGGGTTCGGCGGGGGCCCGATCGAGGTGATGCTGGTTTTGGAGGCGTTCGGGCGCGTCCTCGCGTTGGAACCGTATTTGGCGACCGTTGTGCTCGGGGGTACTGCGCTGCGGCTCGCCGGCAACGAGGAACAAAAATCGGCGATCCTGCCGCAAATTGTTGAAGGCGGGCTGATCCTCGCCTTTGCCCATGGCGAGCGGCAGGCGCGCTACGATCTGAGCGATGTGCTGACGACGGCCAAGCCCAAAGGCGGAGGCTGGGTGCTCGACGGCGCCAAGAGCGTGGTACTGCACGGCGACAGCGCGCAGCGCCTAGTGGTCAGCGCGCGCACCGCCGGCGAGCGGGACGATCGCAACGGCATCACGTTGTTTATCGTAGATGCGGCGGACAACGGGGTAGCGCGGCGCGGCTACCCGATGCGCGACGGTACCAGGGCGGCAGAGATTTCACTGAGCGGTGTCGAGGTGAGCGGGGAGGGCGTATTGGGCGAGGTCGGCGCCGGGTTCCCGGTCATCGAGCGGGTCGTCGAGGCGGGGATTGCCGCCACCGCAGCCGAAGCGGTCGGCGCGATGGAAGCGATGCAGGCAATGACCTTGGAATACCTGAAGACCCGCACGCAATTCGGCCGGCCGATCGGCCAGAACCAGGCCCTGCAGCACCGCGCGACCGAGATGCTGATGGAGCTCGAGCGCGGGCGCAGCATGGCGATGCTGGCGGCGATGATGGTCGAGGAGCCCGACGCCGCCGAGCGCGCCCACAATATCGCGATGGCAAAGGTCGGCGTCGGCCAGGCGAGCAAATTCGTGTCGCAGAGCGCGATTCAATTGCATGGCGGGATCGGCATGACCGAGGAATACGCGGTCGGGCATTATTTCCGCCGTTGCATGGTCATCGAGCACACCTTCGGCGATACCGCCCACCACCTGTCGCGGCTGGCCGATCAGGTGCGATAGAGGCTCGGTGAACACGTTATTCGAGCAGCAGGTGCCGCATCCTCTGGCCGACCTGCTGCGCCCGCGCAGCCTGGCGGAGGTCGTCGGGCAAGATCATCTGCTCGGCCCCGATGCTCCGATCGGCCGAATGGTCGCGAACCGCAAATTATCGTCGATGATCCTGTGGGGCCCGCCGGGCTGCGGCAAGACGACGATCGCCCGACTGTTGGCGCAAGGCACCGATCTGAACTTCGAGCCGCTGTCGGCGGTATTTTCCGGAGTGGCGGATCTGCGCAAGGTATTCGAGGCGGCGAGGAAGCGCCGCGAGATGGGGCAGGGCACGCTTCTTTTCGTCGACGAGATCCACCGCTTCAACCGCGCCCAGCAGGATGCTTTTTTGCCGGTCGTCGAGGACGGCACGGTGATCCTTGTCGGCGCTACGACCGAAAACCCGTCATTCGAGCTGATCGGCGCATTGCTTTCGCGTGCCCAGGTCTTCGTATTGCGCCGGCTCGACGATAACGACCTGGAAACACTGTTAAAGCGCGCCGAAGCCCATCTGGGCCATCCGCTGGCGCTGACCGACGAAGCGCGTACGGCACTGCGTGCGATGGCCGACGGTGACGGCCGGTTCTTGCTCAACCTGACTGAGGAGGTTTCACAGCTGCGGACAGAGGAGCCGCTCGGACCCGACGCGCTCGCCCGCCTCGTGCAGCGCCGGGCGCCGCTCTACGACAAGGCGCAGGAGGGTCATTACAACCTGATCAGCGCATTGCACAAATCATTGCGCGGCTCCGATGCCGATGCGGCGCTCTACTGGCTCGCGCGGATGCTGGCCGGCGGCGAGGACCCGATCTATATCCTGCGGCGGCTCACGCGGGCGGCTGTCGAGGATTTCGGTCTCGCCGACCCCCAAGCGGTCGTGCAAGCGCTTGCGGCCTGGGACACCTACGACCGCCTCGGCTCACCCGAAGGCGAGCTCGCGATCGCCCAGTGCGTGATCTATCTCGCCGCGGCGCCGAAATCGAACACCGGTTACCAGGCGTACGGAGAAGCCCGCTCGATGGCGCGCGAGACCGGTTCTCTGATGCCGCCGATGCATATCCTCAACGCGCCGACCCGGCTGATGCGTAACCTCGGCTACGGCAAGGGCTATGTTTACGACCACGCCACCGAGGAAGGCTTCTCGGGTCAGAATTACTTTCCGGAAGGGGTGGTGCGGCGAAATTTCTATCGGCCGGGCGAGCGCGGCTTCGAGCGGGAGATCAAGAAACGGCTCGAATACTGGGATAAGCTGCGCCAGCGCACAGCAGCGACAGCGCAATGACCGATGCCGGTGAAACCATAACCGTCGACAGCACCGACGGCTCGCTTCGCCTCGACCGCTGGTTCAAACGGCATTATCCCGGTCTCGGTCACGGTCAGCTCGAGAAGCTGTTGCGCACCGGGCGGATCCGCGTCGACGGCAAGCGGGCGCGGTCGAGTGACCGGGTCGGTCCGGGCCAGGCGATCCGCCTTCCGCCGCACGAGTTGGTGTTGCCGCCCCGGCCCGTGCGACCGCAGCCTCGGCCGGCCGACGAGGCCATGCTGCAATCAGCAATATTGCACCGCGACGAGGCGGTCATCGTCCTCGATAAGCCGCCGGGGCTGGCGGTCCAGGGCGGCACCGCGACCGAGCGGCACGTCGACGGGCTCCTCGACGGCTTGTGTTTCGGCAACCCCGAGCGCCCGCGGCTCGTGCACCGGCTCGACAAGGAGACGAGCGGCATTCTCGTCATCGCGCGCACCGCCGTGGCGGCCGCGTTCCTGACCCGGGCGTTTCGCGAGAAGACGACCCGCAAGACCTATTGGGCCGTCACCGTCGGGCGGCCGAAATTGGCTCAGGGCCGCATCGACCTGCCGATCGCGAAACTGCCCGGGCATAGCGGCGAACGCGTCCGGCCCGACGCCGAGGAGGGCCGCCGGGCTGTTACCTATTACCGGGTGATCGACAGCGCGGGGACTGAGGCGAGCTGGCTCGCCTTGATGCCGGTTACCGGACGCACGCACCAGCTGCGCGTTCATTGCGCCGCGATCGGCACACCGATCCTCGGCGACTTCAAATATGGCGAGGCGGCGGCCCCTCTCGCGGGCGTTCCCGGATCGCGGATGCTTCACCTGCATTCACGCAGCCTGTCACTTCCCCATCCACTCGGGGGAACATTGGAGGTGACTGCACCGCTTCCGCCGCACATGCGTCGAACGTGGGACTTCTTCGGTTTTCCGGGTGAGGTCGAAGACCCTTTCGCCGAATTGGACTTGGCGACATGAAACGGTTCTATCGAAAGGCAGAGCCCGAGCAGCGGGCCAGCGGCCACGGCATCACCCTCGACGGCAAGCCGATTAAGACACCGGGCAAACGGGACCTTGTCGTGCCCAACGAGGCGCTGGCGGCGGCGATCGCCGAAGAATGGAACACCCAGGAAGAAGAGGTGCGGACGGCAACGATGCCGCTGACGCGGCTGGCCGCGACAACCGTCGATCGGGTCGCGACGCAGCGCGATATGATTATTCGGCAGACAGCCAATTATGCCGCGACCGACCTCGTCTGTTATCGGGCGGCTCACCCGCCGACGCTCGCCGCCCGCCAGCAGGCGGTCTGGCAACCGTTGATCGACTGGGCAGTATTGCGCTACGACGCACCACTCTCGGTTACTACCGGGGTCATTCCGACCATTCAGTCCGCGACGAGCATTCGCGCTTTTGCCGCAGCCGTTGCCGAGCAGGACGATTTTGCTCTGACCGCATTGCACGTGGCGACTGCCGCCTGCGGCTCGCTGGTGATCGGCTTGGCGCTGATCGAGGGGCTTCTCAATGCAGAAGTGGCTTTCGCCGCCTCGCAGCTCGACGAGAGCTTTCAGATCGAGGCGTTCGGCGAAGACGCCGAACAGGCCAGACGCCGCCGCGCACTCGCCGCCGATATCCAAGCAGCGGCGCGATTCGTATCGCTACTGCGCGCCTGAGCCCAGTCCGCTTTCAGCAGGTGGAACACGGAGCGGCAATGTTCGGTGAAGTCCCGTTTCACGATAGACCACCCGCTGTCGTTGAGCCGCTTCTCCCAGAGGTCCAGAGGGTACCCTTTGTATCCCACTTCCCACTGATGTCCTCCAGCCGGTTCCGGCTGGAAACGTTTTCTCCACAGCAGTTTCTTCATTGAAAAATATTGCCTGAACGTGCGGGTGTTTGCGTAGAGCTCGACAAAGACCTGGAATCCCATGTAGGGCACGGAAACGATCAGGTATTTCGCTCCACTCTCGCGGAATGTGGCGAGGACGGAGCCAACTCGTTCCCATTCGATATGTTCGAGCGTCTCGCAGCAGAGGATCGCGTCATATCCGCCAATCTCGTCGGATCGCAGTTCGCAAATGTCCTTTTCGAGGTGAGGAACATTGGGGTGGAGGAATGATCGCGGTCCTCTGTCGAGTGTCGTTACGTCATAGCCGATGTTGACGAGCAGGCTGGTGACCAGCCCGAGAGCCGGCCCGATCTCGAGGACGGTGGAGCAATCGGTAGTCCCGAGCAAATGGAGCTGGGTCCACTGATGGATGATCCGCTTCCGCGAGTAATAGGCCAACCACTCGGCTGGTCCCGGCTCTCGCACTGGGCGTCGATCCCTCTCAAGCAGTTAAGGGCCTCTCCGCGGCCTTTTCGGCTCGGAATTCGGCGAAGGCCTTGCTCGCCACCATCATCTACTCGCGGATGATCGGCACGCCGACATAGCCGGAAAGGTGAAGGAGGACTTCGGTCAATTCCTCTTCGGTCCAGCCCTGGCGCAGCGCCATGCGCAGATGGAGGCCCAACTCGGGCTCGCGGCCGGTGGCGGCGTCCGAAACCACGCAGATCAAGGTACGGGTCTTCAGGTCGAGACCGGGACGCGTCCACAATGCGCCGAACACCGTCTCGGTCGCCACGTCGATGAATTTCTTCATCACCGGGTCGCTGTAGATCTCGCGAGCCGAGCGCTCGACCGCCGCGTCGCCCATCAGCTGGCGCCGCATCGCCGCACCTTTTTCATGCAGCTCGCTCTGAGCCATTCGGTAGTTCTCCTCTATTCCGAATTGAGACTCAGAGCCGCGGCTCTGGCCTTGCCGGATCGTCGATGCTATCTGCCCCATTCATTGGTCGCGAGGCAACATGCACAATATTCTCGACCGCTTGGAAGAGAAACGGGAAGCGGCCCGGGCGGGCGGCGGGCTCCGCCGCGTTGAAGCCCAGCACCGGCGCGGAAAGCTCACCGCGCGCGAGCGGCTCGAGTTGTTGCTCGACCCCGGTTCCTTCGAGGAATGGGACATGTTTGTCGAGCACCGCAGCCACGATTTCGGCATTGATGAGCTCAAAATTCCCGGCGACGGCGTGGTCACCGGCCACGGCACGGTGAATGGCCGGCTGGTCTTCGCATTCAGCCAGGATTTCACCGTGTTCGGCGGGTCGCTCAGCGAAGCGCATGCCGAAAAGATCTGCAAAATCATGGACCGGGCGATGAATGTCGGGGCCCCGGTGATCGGGCTCAATGATTCGGGCGGGGCGCGCATCCAGGACGGGGTCGCCTCGCTCGCCGGCTACGCCGAGGTTTTCGAGCGCAACGTGCTCGCTTCGGGCGTGGTACCGCAGATTTCGATGATCATGGGCCCCTGCGCCGGAGGTGCCGTTTACTCGCCGGCGATGACCGACTTCATCTTCATGGTCAAGGACACCTCATACCTTTTCGTGACCGGGCCGGAGGTGGTCAAGACCGTAACGCACGAGACCGTGACACAGGAGGAATTGGGCGGTGCGTTGACCCATACGACCCGCTCGGGGGTCGCGGACCACGCTTTCGAGAACGATGTGGAGGCGTTGATCGAACTGCGGCGGTTTATCGATTTTCTGCCGGCGTCGAACCGCGCGCAGCCGCCGGTGCGGCCGACCGCCGATCCCGCCGACCGGATCGAGCCGTCGCTCGACACCCTCGTGCCGGGCAGCGCCAACAAGCCGTACGACATGAAGGAGCTGATCGAGAAGGTTGCCGACGGCGGCGATTTCTTCGAGATCCAGCGCGATTTCGCACGCAACATCCTGATCGGCTTCATCCGGATGGAAGGGATGACGATCGGCATCGTCGCCAACCAGCCGATGGTGCTGGCCGGCTGCCTCGACATCGACAGCTCCCGCAAGGCGGCACGCTTCGTGCGGTTCTGCGACTGCTTCAACATCCCGATCGTCACGTTCGTCGATGTGCCCGGGTTCCTGCCCGGAACGGCGCAAGAGCATGGCGGCATCATCAAGCACGGCGCGAAGCTGCTGTTTGCCTTTGCCGAAGCGACCGTGCCGAAGGTCACCTTGATCACCCGCAAGGCCTATGGCGGTGCCTACGACGTGATGAGTTCGAAGCATCTGCGGGGCGACATCAATTTCGCCTGGCCCTCGGCCGAGATCGCGGTGATGGGGCCGAAGGGTGCGGTCGAGATCATCTTCCGCGCCGATCTCGGAGACGCAGCCGCGATCGAAGCCCGCACCGAGGAATACCGGGAGAAATTCGCCAACCCGTTCGTCGCCGCAAGCCGCGGCTTTATCGACGATGTGATCCGACCGCGCGAAACCCGGCGGCGGCTATGCCGTGCCCTCGCCATGCTGCGCGGCAAGCAGCTCGCCAATCCGCCGAAAAAACACGACAACATTCCGCTGTGAGAAGATTGACTTTCATATCGTCGAGATTGCTTCGTCGCTGCGCTCCTCGCAATGACGCCTGCCTTTTAGCTGTCATTGCGAGCGAAGAGAACCAATCTCGTGCTGCCTCTCGGACCTCATGTTCCGCAAGATCCTGATTGCCAATCGCGGCGAGATCGCCTGCCGCATTATGCGGACTGCCCATCGGATGGGGATCGCGACGGTGGCGGTCTATTCCGATGCCGACGCCGAGGCCCTGCATGTGCGAATGGCCGACGAGGCGATCCGCATCGGGCCGGCACCCTCGGCCGAGAGCTACCTCGATATCGAGCGGATCGTAGACGCATGCCGGCAGAGCGGCGCCGAGGCGGTCCATCCCGGCTATGGCTTTTTGTCGGAGAACCCTGCCTTTGCCCGGGTGCTCGACAAAACGGGCGTGGCCTTTATCGGCCCGTCGGCGAAGGCGATCGCCGCGATGGGCGACAAGATCGAGTTCGAAGAAACTGGCGCGCGCTGCCGGGGTATCGAGCGTGCCCGGTCACCTCGACGTCGTTCCCGATATCGAGACCGCCGTCGCGATCGCCCGCGACATCGGGTACCCGGTCATGATCAAGGCCTCCGCCGGCGGCGGCGGCAAGGGAATGCGAATCGCTGCGAGTGACGCCGAGGTCCGCGACGGCTTTCGCTCGGCGGCTAGCGAGGCGAAATCGAGCTTTGCCGACGACCGTATGTTTATCGAGAAATATATTGAAGAGCCGCGGCACATCGAGATCCAGGTGCTCGGCGACTCTCACGGCAACATTGCTTATCTCGGCGAGCGTGAGTGCTCTATCCAGCGCCGCCACCAGAAGGTCATCGAGGAGGCGCCGAGCCCGTTTCTCGACCCTGAAACCCGCGAAGCGATGGGTAGGCAAGCGGTCGCGCTGGCGCGAGCCGTCGATTACCGCTCGGCCGGGACGGTCGAGTTCATCGTCGACCAGCAGCGTAATTTCTATTTTCTCGAAATGAACACCCGGCTCCAGGTCGAACACCCCGTCACCGAGCTGGTGACCGGGCTCGACCTTGTCGAGCTGATGATCAGGGTGGCGGCCGGCGAGCCGCTCCCGTTCGCTCAGAAGGATGTGAAGCTCGCGGGCTGGGCCATCGAGGCGCGGGTCTATGCTGAAGACGCGGCGCGCAATTTTCTGCCCTCGATCGGGCGCCTCGTGCGGTACAAGCCGCCGGCCGGGGAGGGCGTACGCCTCGATGCCGGGGTCTTCGAAGGGGCCGAGATCAGCGTCTACTACGACCCGCTGATAGCCAAACTCATCGTCTCAGGTCCCGAACGAGACACCGCCATCGACAGGCTGTCCGGCGCCCTGGACGAATTTTATGTCGGCGGCGTGCAGCACAACATCCAATTTCTGGCGGCGGTCGCGGCGAAGCCTCGTTTCCGCGCCGGGATGTTGTCGACCAACTTCATCGCCGAAGAATTTCCCGGCGGGTTCGCCCCACCGTCCGGTTTTGTCGAAGCCGACCAAATGATCCTGCTCGCCGCCGCTTTGGCCAATCGCCGCCTGCGCGAGCGCGAAACGGCGATCGACGGCAAGCTCGCCGGGGCGCGGGTTGAAATCCCCGAGGCTTACACTGTTCTGCTCGATCGCCGCCAATATGCGGTTGCCGTGCGAGCCGAAGGTGGCGCCTACCGGGTCGAAATCGAGGGCGAGAGCCGCGTCGCGACGACCGATTGGCAGCCAGGTCAGCCGCTGCTGCATGCTCGGGTTGAGCAGCATGTCGCGACGGTGCAGATCGAACCTCTGCCGGGCGCGGCATTCCGCCTGATGCATCGTGGCGTCATACGACATGCGCAGGTGCTGTCGCCGCGCGCCGCCGAGCTGCTCGCGCTGATGCCGGAGAAGAAGGCGGCGGACACCTCGCGCCTGCTGTTGTCGCCGATGCCGGGCCTGCTTTCCTCGATCGTCGTCGAGCAAGGCCAGGAGGTGAAGGCCGGCGAGCCGCTCGCCGTCGTCGAGGCGATGAAGATGGAGAACGTGCTGCGCGCCGAACGCGACGGCCGCGTCGCACGCATCCGCGCCAACCCGGGCGACAGCCTCGCCGTCGACCAGGTGATCCTCGAATTCGAGTGACGCTCGCATCGAATGACCGCGGCAGTGGAAACCGTTCGGCTCCGCATCACCGGTCAGGTGCAGGGCGTCGGATACCGGATTTGGATGACGCGTGCCGCTGCGAGCCTTGGGCTGCGCGGCTGGGTCCGGAACCGAACGGAGGGCAGCGTCGAGGCGCTGGTGACGGGGGCACCCGAGGCCGTCGCGGCGATGGTCGAGGCCAGTCGAAAGGGTCCGCTCGGCGCCCAGGTTAGCGACGTGACCGTCACCCCAGATCAGGATGACGGCAGCATGGGGTTTGTCTCCCGCCCGACCAAATAGCTATTCGAACAGCGACAGATCGATGGCGTCGCCCATCTTGTTGTAGCCGGCATCGCTCGGGTGCAGGCCGTCGCCGCAATCGTCACTCGGCCGCATCTGTGTGGGATGTTCCGGGTCGCGCAGCGCCTGGTCGAAATCGGCGATCCCCTCGAAAGCGCCGCCCTTGCGGATCCAGCTGTTGACCGCCACACGGACTTCCTCGCGCTGCGGGTTCCACGCATTGGCCATATAGGTCTCGTTGCCGAACGGCGTCAGCGTTGCGCCAATGATCTTGATGCCGCAACTGTGGGCGCGCAGCGCCATCTGCTTGAGACCGGCGATCATCTGCGCAGCGGTGGGTTCCTCCTCGGGCTTTTTCCATCGGTTGCGCAGATCGTTGGTGCCGAGCATCACGATCACGTGGGTGACCCCGGGCTGGGATAGAACATCGCGGTCGAAGCGGCGCAGGCCGCTGTCGCCGCGGATGTCGAAGAGGATGCGGTTGCCGCCGAGCCCCTGGTTCATGACCGCCATCGGCCGGCCGCGATGGCGCGCCGCGAGCCGCCGCGCGAGCTGATCGGGCCAGCGGCAGAAGGCGTCCATTGTCGAGATGTTGCCGTCGGTCAGCGAGTCGCCGAGTGCCACGATGCCGCCGGTGTCGGCGCCGGCAAGCACGTCGACGCCGCAGACGAAGAACCAGTCGCTGGTGAGGCTGGCGATCGGCATCACTTTTGCCGCCGTGAAATCCCCGGGCGGCGAGATGTAGTTGGTCTGCCGCGCATAGCGGCCGGTGATCTGAAAATGGTTCAAGATCTCGCCGGGCAGATAGAGGCTCACCGCGAGATCGCCGAGCGGCGCCACGCCGAGTGTCACCGGATCGCTGAAGAGGACGGCGCCGGCGGCGATCGTCGCCACTTTCTCACCGCCAAAGCTCAGCTCGCGGTCGGATCCCGCGACGATGGCGGGACCCGCATCGCGCAGCGCGATATGCGCGCCGCCGATGTCCAGTGGACGCTGTCCATAGGCATTCGAAATCCGCACCCGCAGGGTATCGCCGCCGCGACTGACGCGCATGGTCATGCGCAAGGTCTGGTTGGTGAAAGCGCCGGTTTCGGCGGGTGCCGGAGCCGTGGTCCAGGTGCCGACCCAGTGCAGGTTTTCTGGCATGGCGCTTTTCCTCCGTTGATGACGAAACTAAACGTCGCGCAGGCGTGATAAGCAAGGGCCGCTATCATGTCGCAACAGTCGGACAGCGCCTAATGCCAGAAGACCGCTCCGACGCGGCATCCGAGCCGACCACGATTATTCCCGGCCCGGGCCGCTCCCAATCGGCGACCGTTCAGGCGGCGATGCCGCCTCGATCGCCCGCTGCCGTTATTTCGGATGACGCGGAGGAGGGCCGGCGCATCGGGCTGCCCTATCTTTCGCTTCTCGCCCTTGTGGTTGGCATCGTCGCCGGGTTCGGCGCGGTCGCGTTCCGCGATTTGATCGGCCTCGTTCACAATCTCTTGTTCCTTGGCCAGTTCGTCGCCCACTACGACGCCAACATCTTCACCCCGCCCAGTCCGTGGGGACCTTTCGTGATCCTCGTGCCGGTGGTCGGCGCGATCGGCGTCACCTTCCTCGTCACCAAATTCGCTCCCGAAGCAAAAGGGCACGGCGTGCCCGAAGTCATGGATGCGATTTACTACAATGGCGGCGTGATCCGGCCGATCGTCGCCGTCGTGAAGTCGCTCGCCTCGGCGATCGCGATCGGCAGCGGAGCGGCCGTCGGCCGCGAGGGGCCGATCATCCAGATCGGCTCGGCGTTCGGTTCGACCTTGGGCCAGATCACCCGCATGCCGCAGGGGCAGCGCATCATTCTGGTTGCCGCCGGCGCCGGCGGCGGCATCGCCGCAACCTTCAATACGCCGATCGGTGGTGTCCTGTTCGCAATCGAGTTGATGATGCCGGAGGTCAGCGTTCGGACTTTCCTGCCGGTGGCGCTTGCGACTGGAACCGCGACCTTCATCGGGCGGGTGTTTTTTGGCGACCAGCCAGCCTTTGTCGTGCCGCTGCCGCCGCTGCAGCACCCCGACGTCGGTGCGGCGCTGCTGCTATTTCTTTATGCCATTCTCGGCGTGATTACCGGCCTCGCCGCGACGGGCTTTGTTCGCGCCTTGCATTTCCTCGAAGACCAGTTCGACCGGATCAAGGGGCCATATGTAAGGCATGTCTTCGGGATGCTGCTGGTCGGCATCCTGATCTATCTGCTGCATCAAAATTTCGGCCACTACTACGTCGAGGGCGTCGGCTATGCCACGATCCAAGCCATCGTATTTGGGCAGCTGAACGCCGCGTGGCTATTGGCGCTGCTGTTCGTCTGCAAGCTGTTTGCCACGACCACGAGCCTGGGGTCGGGATCGTCGGGCGGGATCTTCTCGCCCTCCCTCTTTATGGGCGCGACACTGGGCGGCGCATTCGCTTCGGCGCTCATTGCCGTTCACGTACCGCTCCCCATCAATGTGCCGGCCTTCGCGATGGTCGGCATGGCGGCGATGGTAGGCGGCGGCACCGGCGCGGCAATGACCGCCGTCACGATGATCTTCGAGATGACGCGCGACTATAACATCGTGCTGCCGATGATCCTCGCCGTGGCGTTCAGTCTCGGTGTGCGCCGCGTGTTGTCACCTGAAAGCATTTACACGATGAAGCTGAGCCGCCGCGGCCACATGGTGCCAAAAGCCTTGCACGCCAACATGTTTCTCGTGCGCCGCGCCGCGGATGTCATGGATACGGATGTGCTCGTCCTGCCGGCCGAGACCGATTTTGACGAGTTCCTGAGCCGGCCGGAGCATCAAGGCCGCATGCGGCACGTAATCGCCACCCGAAACAACCGCATCTTCGGGGTCGTGCGCGTCAACACGGGGCTGCGCCGAGGGCTGGCAAAAGTAGATACCGGCATCACTCTCGGCGATGTGGCCCGCCCCAATTTTACGATCGTGCGCGAGGACGATATCGCGTTCGAGGTCATTCAGCGGATCTGGCGCAAACGCGCCGTCATGGCGATTGTCGTGCGCGGCCGTGGCGTACCGCGGCCGCAGAACATCGCGGGGGTAATCACAAAAGAGCACGTCGCCAACTCGGTCGCGAGCAGCGTGCAGATCTACCCGAACTAGCTCGGCCCAGTCGGGTGCGCCCTCAGCCGAAACTCCACACCGCCCCAGCCGAGGCCTACGGCAATCTACTGGTGCTGGCCCAATGGTTCCAATCGCCGGTGCTGCCGCCAGGTTTGCGACCGCGCTTGGCTGGCGTGTCCAAGCCTTTTCCGGGAGGGTTGACCTACATGATGGAAGACCGGCACGGCATTCGCCAGCGCACTCATCTCTGCGGTTTATGGCCAACAACATCGAGAGGATAGGCGCCGAGAGCCTGCTATCTTTTGCCGTCTGATCATCTTCCTGATCCGCCCGCCACTGGTGCCCTTGTTGCTGCCGCGATAGACGACCTGCCCGGCGGCAGTTTTGCGTTCGTCATGGCGACCGGCATCGTCTCGATAGCCGCCGAGCGACAAGGCTTTCACCGGCTCGCCCTCGCCCTCTTTGCGATCAACCTGATCGCCTTCGTGCTTTTGGCGGTTCTGACGCTGCTCCGGCTCGTCCGGAAACCCGCGGCGATACTCGGCGAGCTTTCTAATCACGAAACCGGCGCTGGGTTTCTGACGCTGGTCGCCGGGCTCGGGATTTCGGGAATCAGTTCGCGCTGCTCACCTCGTTTCTGGGCTTTGCAGCCGGTCTGTGGTTGGCCGCCTGCGGCGTCTGGGCGGCGTTGGTCTATACGTTTTCGACGGCGCTGACGGTCCGGCCGGACAAACCGCCCCTCGAAGCAGGGCTCGACGGCTCCTGGCTGCTTCTGGCGGTTGCCAGCGAATCTCTGGCGATCCTCGGCACGCACGTCGCGAACGTGTTCGGCCGGTCGGACGTGATCCGTTTCCTGAGCCTGTGCTGGTTCCTGCTGGGCGGCTGGTTTTACCTCATGGTTGTTTTCTTGATCCTGTACCGCTGGTGTTTCGCGCCGATGGCCCCGGCGCAATTGACCCCATCCTATTGGATCAACATGGGCGCGGTGGCGATCACAACTCTAGCCGGCGCGAGGCTTGAAATGATTGCCGGCGGTATTCCGTGGCTGGCGCGCCTGGCTTCGGTAATAACCGTCATCACGGTGGCGTCTTGGGCGGTCGCGACCTGGTGGATCCCGCTGCTTCTGGTGCTGAGCGTCTGGCGCCATGCGATCGGAGGGATCCGGCTCTGCTACCGCCTCGAATATTGGTCGATGGTGTTCCCTCTCGGCATGTACACCGCCGCGACCTGGGCTTTTGCGGATGCGAGCGGCTTCGATTTTCTCACCGTCATCCCCGCCTTTTTCCTTTGGGTCGCTTTCACCGCATGGCTCGTCACATTCTTTGGAATGATACATCGGGCGCTGACTAGCTCGTGACCGTTGAAACGCGACCGGCTCTCAATCGACGAAGATCCCGATCAGCCGCTCCCTTATCTCGGGATCGTGCTGGTCACCGAGATAACCGCGAGCTTCACGATGCTGCTGCCGATGATAGCGGCCTGCTTTATACGATGCTGGTGCCCAACCCCATCGGTACCGGCCGATCTACGATTCACTCCGCGACCGGACGCTCAGGCTTCAACAGGCCGCTATTCAAACGGCAGATGCACCAGCAGGAAGTACCCGTTGATCATCAGCAATGTGCCGGCAATCGCGAGGATCCCGCTCAGATGAACGAGCGGACGCGAGGCGGCGACGATGCTGACCGAGCCCAGCACGATCGCGATCTGGAACAATGCCTCGGCGAAGTCGAAATTCGGGTCTCGCTCGGCGGCACGTTCGCGCGCAGCCTCGAACTCCTTCGCCTTGGCGAGCAGCTCTTTTTTGCCTTCGCCGGTCGACGGGTCGCTCTCATAGCGCTCGACCCTTTCGCGATAGCGCTTATTTCTATCTTCGATCTTGGCCCTGGCTGCCGGGGGCATATCCGGCAGCGCAAGGAGTTCCGAGTTGAGCTGCTCGGCCGTCAGCTGGTACACGGTTTGGCGGATATTCTTCGCCTGATAATAGCTGTAGATGTCCGAGGCCTGGATATTGGCGTTGAGCATTGTCTTTGTTGCATTCGACCCGCCGAGAGCGGTTATTGCGAGCAGCATCGCGACGATGCCGAGATAAATGCCGGTGAACTTGCGAAAATTGGCGTCCGCCGCGACCGTGTGAACCTCGTGCTCCTCTCCGTGGATTTTTTCGGCGATCTCGGTCGCTTCCACCGTCCCCCTCCGTCTTCGGTGCGCGGTTAGCGTTGAGCCCTGCCGCCGAGCGCTGACTTGTAGGCGTGGACCGTCTCTGCAAAGCCCATCACCAGCGCGTCGGCAGTCAGCTCGTGGCCGATCGACGCCTCGGCGACCGCCGGCAATGCATCGATCAGCGGGAGCAGGTTTTCGAGGTTCAGATCGTGTCCGATATTCACGACGAGCCCGAGCTCCGCGGCGCGCTCGGCCGCGGCGGCGCAGGCGCGCAGCCAGCCCGCGTGGTCACCCCGGCGGAAAGCGGCGGCGTAAGAGCCGGTGTAGATCTCGATGCCGTCGGCCCCGGTTTTGTGCACCGGCGCGACCGCAGCGGGATCGGGATCGACGAACAAGATGACGCGGCAGCCGAGTGGCTTCAGCTCGTTGAGCGCGGCATCGATTAGGCGGTGCTGCGCCTGGTCGAGCTTCCATCCCTCCTCCGAGGTGAACGCGTCGGGGCTGTCGGGCACCAAGGTGCACTGCTCCGGCTTCACCTCGGCGACAATGTCGAGAAAGCGGCGGTCGGGATAGCCTTCGAGGTTGAGCTCGAACGCTGGTCGCCACGGCCGCATCAGCTCGGCGAGCCCGAACACGTCGTCGCGGCGGATGTGCCGTTCGTCGGGGCGGGGATGCGCAGTGAGGCCGTCGGCGCCCGCGTCGTGCGCGATCCGGCCGAAGCGCAGCACATCCGGTACGCCGGTGCGGCGCGAATTGCGCAACAACGCGACCTTGTTGAGGTTGACGCTGAGCCGGGCCATGTAGGCTATTCCGCCGCCGCGAGCCCTTGGCGATCCGCCGCGGTCTCAAAAGACCGCCTCCCGGCGGCGCGCTGGTTCTCGTAGATCGAACCCTGGTGTTCGGCCGGGGGCAGCGGCAACCGGACCGGAACCGGGGCGAGGCGCGGGGTTAGCGTCGGCTCGCCGGCGAGCAACAGCTCGTCGAATTTCTCGATCCCGCCGGCAAAGCCGAGCAACGGCCAGGCATCGGCGGCGCGGTATTGGAACAACAGAAACCGCCGTTCCTTGCCGGAAAAATTGGTCGCCGAGCCGTGCACCGCGCGCACGTGATGCACCGTGATCGAGCCGGCCTTGCCGAGGCACGGCATCGCGGCAGATAGATCCAGACTGCAGGCATCCGGGTCGATCGCGCCGCAGAACCGGCCGTCGCGGCCGTGGTGGTCGTAGACCGGGCCGCGATGGCTGCCCGGGATCACCATCATCGGACCGTTCTCCAGGCCGCAATCGTCGAGCATGATCCCGACCGCGGCGAGGTCGTCGTTGGTGTGCGGATAGAATGCCCAGTCCTGGTGCCATTCGACCGGCGCGCCAAAGCCGGCCGACTTCATGTTGAGCTTGCCGGTGTCGAACCGCACCGTGCCCCACAGAGCCTTCAGCACCTCGACGATCTTCGGATGCCGCGCAGCGCGGGCATACTCCGGATGGTGCAGATGCGGCGTCTTGATGCGCCGCACCCGCGGCTCGGCCGCAGAATGCGAAACTTCGAGATCGTAAATCTCGTCATTGACGGTGACGGAGCGCGCGTCGCGCACGAACTCTTCGGTGACGCGGCGCAATGCCTCGACCTCGTCCGTCGTGAGGATCTCGGGCAGCACGATGAACCCATCGCGGCGGTACATGGCGAGATCGGCGGCTGACAGCATGGCTCCCTCCTGAAACTTAGGAAACGTTTTGCCAGGACCGGAGAACTGCGGCAAGGCTCCGCAACCGCTGAAGGATGGTCCCGGCCTACCCTGCGGCGCGCCGCGCACGAATTGACAGGCGCTACAGCCCTCCCCATACTCCGCCGCTTTCCTGCTCGACGGATGGGGCCGCGGGGCCGGCCCCAGCGAAGCGAGGAGAGGGCGATGAACGGCGATCCCGGCGAAGTGACTTGGGTTTGGGAAAGGCGCCCGGGGGCCGCAAGTACGGGGCGCCGGCGACGACGATAAGGCCGGGTTCTCGCTCATTCCCCTCACCACATCGCTCAGGAGAGATTTCGTGATACCAGCCGTTATGCCGACTTACGGTCGGTGGGATGTTGCCGTCGAACGGGGCGAAGGCCCGTATCTCTATGCGACCGACGGCCGCAAATTCCTTGATTTCACCAGCGGGATCGCGGTGACCGGCCTTGGTCACTGCCATCCGGATGTCGTCTCCGCCGTCACCGAGCAGGCCAAGCGCCTGTGGCACACCTCGAACCTGTTCCGCATTCCGGGGCAGGAGAGCCTGGCGCAGCGGCTCGTCGACAACACGTTTGCCGATACCGTCTTCTTCGGCAATTCCGGCGCCGAAGCGTGTGAGCTCGCCATCAAGATCGCGCGCAAATACCAATCCGAGACCGGCCATCCCGAGCGCTACCGCGTGATCGGCTGTCACGGCTCGTTCCACGGCCGCACCTTTGCGACTTTGGCGGCCGCGGGGAACGAGGCCTATCTCAAGGGTTTCGGCCCGCCGATGGAGGGCTTCGACCAGGTCGCCTTCGGCAATCTGAACGAGATGCGCGCCGCGATCGGCAAGGAGACCGCCGCGATCATGGTCGAGCCGATCCAAGGCGAGGGCGGCGTGCGGGCCCCACCCGAGGGATATCTGCGCGGGCTGCGCGACGTCGCCGACGAGTTCGGCCTGATGCTCGTCTATGACGAGGTCCAGTGCGGCATGGGGCGCACCGGGAAGCTCTTTGCCCACGAATGGGAGAGTGTGCCGCCCGACATCATGGCAATCGCCAAGGCGCTCGGGAACGGCTTTCCGGTCGGCGCGTGCCTCGCCACCGAGCGCGCCGCCGTCGGAATGGTGGCCGGGACCCACGGATCGACCTTTGGCGGCAATCCGCTGGCGATGGCGGCCGGCAATGCCGTTCTCGACACGATGCTCGAGCCCGGTTTCTTCGCCCGAGTCGACCGGGCGGCCAAGCTGCTGCGCGGGCGGCTCGAAACATTCGCGCAGTCCTACCCCAAGCTGTTCGCGGAAGTGCGGGGCGCGGGCTTGTTGCTCGGCATCCGCTGCGTCGTGACGGCCGGCGATTTTGTTGCGAAGCTGCGGCAGAATGGGTTGCTGACCCTGACGGCGGGCGACAATGTGCTGCGCATTCTGCCGCCGCTGATCGTCGGCGAGCGCGACATCGACGAAGCGCTCGACATCATGAACAAGGTGGCCCGGGAGTGGCCGGCGTGAGAAGCGCGGCACGCGAACTGGCGTCGATCGGCGAGCGACATGCGCCGCCGGATCCGCCGCGACATTTCCTGGACATCGACCAGTTCGAGCCGACCGAGCTGCGCGCCATTCTCGATACGGGGTTTGCGTACAAGAACGGCCGCCGCGACCGGCCGCTCGCCAGCAAGACCTTGGCGATGATTTTTGAGAAGCCGTCGACGCGGACCCGCGTATCGTTCGAGGTCGCGATGCGCCAACTCGGTGGCGACACGATCTATCTCAGCGCCGCCGACAGCCAGCTGGGGCGCGGCGAGAGCGCGGCCGATACCGCGCGCGTCCTGTCGCGCTATGTCGACGCGATCATGATCCGCACCAACCAGCAGCGCAAACTCGACGATCTCGCGCAATACGCCACCGTTCCGGTGATAAACGGCCTGACCGACACGTCGCATCCTTGCCAGATCATGGCCGATGTAATGACATTGCAGGAAAAGAAGGGTCCGGTCGCCGGCAAGATCGTGGCCTGGAGCGGCGACGGCAACAATGTCGCCGCCAGCTGGGTTCACGCCGCGGTCCGCTTCGGCTTTACCTTGCGGCTCGCCTGTCCGGAGGAGCTCAGCCCGCCGCAGCGGCTCTTCGACTGGGCGCACCGTGAAGGAGGCAGGGTCGAGCTGACGGCCGACCCAATCCAGGCGGTTTCCGGGGCCGATTGCGTCGTCACCGACACCTGGATCTCGATGGGCGTTGAAGCGAGCGTCAACCGCCACAACATGCTGGCGCCGGTACCGCGTCGATGAAAACCTGATGGCGAAAGCCAAACCCAACGCGATTTTTATGCATTGCCTGCCGGCAAAGCGCGGAGAAGAGGTGACAGCCGGGGTAATCGACGGCCCGCAATCGGTCGTCTGGGACGAGGCGGAGAACCGGCTGCACGCCCAGAAGGGTATTCTCGCCTGGTGTCTCCGGTAACGGCGGGGCTCGAGCCTCGAACCCGTTAGGAAATTGGACAGCATTGACGCTGGAGCGCCTTACTTGAATACGCCCACTCAGACCGCACCCGACGATCTGATCCAACCCTTCCGCATCGATCCATTTGCCTTGCGCGGCCGCCTTGTGCGGCTGGGTCCGGCAATCGACCGCATCCTGTCGCAGCACGACTATCCGGAACCAGTCGCGGCGATGCTCGGCGAAGCGATCACCTTGGCCGTCGTGCTCGCCGGAGCACTCAAATATGACGGCATTTTCACGTTGCAGACCAAGGGCGACGGACCGATCCGGATGATGGTCGCGGACGTGTCGACCGAGGGCGCCTTGCGTGGTTATGCACAATATGACGAGGCGAAACTCGAGGCAGCGCTGGCCCGAGCCCGGGCGTCCTCGCCGTCGGTGCCGCTGCTCGTCGGCTCCGGCTATATCGCGTTCACCGTGGATCAGGGCGAGGACACCGATCGCTACCAAGGCATCGTCGAGCTCGCCGGATCGACGCTGACCGAATGCGCGCATCACTATTTCCGGCAATCCGAGCAGGTTCAGGCGGGGATCAAGCTGTCGGTAGGCCGCTCCGGACCGGGCGGCGCGTGGCGGGCCGGCGGTCTGATGCTGCAGCGCGTGCCGCCCGAGGGCGGCTATGCGGTGATCGCCGATGACGTCGAGGACGGCTGGCGGCGGGCGATGGTCTTGATGAGCTCGGCGACGCCCGAAGAGCTGGTCAACCCGGATTTGCCGCCGCATGGCCTCCTCTACCGGCTGTTCCATGAAGAGGGCGTGCGGGTTTACGACACGCATTCGCTCGAGGCGCGCTGCCGCTGCTCGCGCGAGCGCATCGAGGGGATCCTGCGCGCGTTTCCGCCGGATGAACTTGACGACATGCGCAAAGACGGCGTCACCACCGTGACGTGCGAGTTCTGCAACACGCGCTACGTGTTCGACGAAGCCGATCTCGACCGGCTCATGCCCGGCTGATCAGCCCGACTCGAATCGTGTACCGCCAGACCGGGGCGCGTGATCGCGCCGCGTCCCTGAAACATGCAGAGCACAGGACAGCAATTACCGTCGTCTTGACCCCAGGGGCGGGGCTGAGGAAGATCCGCGCGCCGCTGCCGACGCGGAACGCCGAACGTAAATGTGTGGGGAAATACAGGTGCTCGAAAACCGTCCTCCCGTGCGAACCGCCAGCCGCGAAGGCAAGTCGCGAGTGCGTTCGGCGGTCGTCTTCACGTTGGTATTATGCTGCGGCGGATGCGCCGCGGCGCCCCGCGATGCGGCTGTCACAGATGACGCCGATGCCGAGCATGATCCGGCCGAGCCGGTCAACAGGGCCATCTTCAAGGTTAACAACGCGGCCGATCATGCGGTCATGAAACCGGTCGCCCAGGCGTATTCCGACCATGTGCCGGAAAGCGTCCAGAAGGGTATTCACAACGTCGTGCAAAACCTCAAAGAACCCGCCGTCGCCGTCAACGATGCACTGCAGGGAAACGCCAAGCAGGCTTGGCATTCGGTTGAGCGGCTGGCGGTCAATTCGACCGCCGGTGTGGCCGGGATTTTCGATGTGGCCGACAAATTGGGGATACCGCCGCACAAGGCTGATTTTGGCCAGACCTTGGCGGTTTGGGGCGTCGGAGAAGGCCCGTTTGTCGAGCTGCCACTGCTCGGTCCGTCCAACGCGCGCGATACGGTGGGGACCGTCGTCGACATGGCGATGAACCCGCTGACCTTTGTCGGGGGCGCACCGGCAACCTATGCGAGCGTCGCTACCGGAAGCGCGAACGTGGTCGATGTGCGCGCTCAACATCTTAACGATCTCGACGAATTGGAGCGCAACTCTCTCGATTATTATGCGACTTTGCGCAGCGTCTACCGGCAACACCGCGATGCCGAGATCAGCGCCGCAAAACAGCGGCAACCGCCTGAAGGACAGGTCGACATCTCGGTTCCGGCTACTCGCCCGTGAGGCGGAGCTTGGGCGTAACCGCGAAGATTTGTGGCCTCTCCACCGAGGAGGCGGTCACGGCGGCGAGTGACGGCGGCGCCGCCTACCTGGGCTTTGTGTTCTATCCCCCGAGCCCGCGCGCCGTGACGCCGGGGCGTGCCGCACGGCTGTGCGCCGGCATCCCCGCCGGGATCACGCGGGTCGGCCTTTTCGTCGACGCCGACGATCGGGTGATCGAGGCCGCTCTGACAGTGGCGCCGATCGACATCCTACAATTCCATGGCAGCGAAACCCCGGAGAGAGTTGCCGCGGCCAAGCGGCGCTTCGGGTGCCCGGTAATGAAGGCAGTAGCGATCGCCGGGTTCGAAGACGTGCTCGACGCCGCTCGCCACGAGGATGTTGCCGATATCTTGCTGTTCGACGCCAAGCCGCTGCGCCGGCCGGATGCTCTTCCCGGCGGCAACGGCCTCGCCTTCGACTGGGCGCTGATCGCGGATCGCCCGTGGCGTACTCCGTGGATGCTGTCCGGCGGGCTGACCGCCGAGCTATTGCCGGAGGCGGTTAGAATATCGGGCGCCGCCGCAGTCGACGTCTCGTCAGGCGTCGAAAGCCGCCCCGGGGTCAAGGACCCGGGCAAGATACGCGCGTTTCTCGACGCCGCATCCGCACTTCAGTCACCCGCCGCCGATCGCGCGATAACGAAGCAGGTGGTCGGCTAGAACGCAGGCGACCATCGCCTCGCCGACCGGGACCGCGCGGATGCCTACGCAAGGGTCGTGCCGGCCGTGCATTTCGATCTCGACCTCGTTGCCGTCGACATCGACGGTGCGCATCGGCTGCAGGATCGAGCTGGTTGGCTTGACCGCGAAACGCGCGACGATGTCCTGGCCGGTCGAGATCCCGCCAAGGATCCCGCCGGCGTTGTTCGACAGAAAAATGACCCGGCCATTCTCGATCCGCATCTCGTCCGCATTGTCCTCCCCGCGCAGCGCCGCCGCGGCGAAGCCGGCGCCGATCTCGACGCCCTTCACGGCGTTGATCGTCATCAGGGCGCGCGCGAGATCGCCGTCGAGCTTGTCGTAGACCGGCTCGCCGAGCCCGGCAGGAACCCCGCTCGCGACGATCTCGATGACCGCGCCGGCAGATGAGCCGTCCTTGCGCACGCCGTCGAGATAATCGGCCCACCGCAACGCCGTCGCGGCATCCGGGCACCAGAACGGGTTTTCCTCGGTGCCGCGCCAATCCCAAGCGCTGCGGTCGATCGCATGCGGCCCGATCTGCACGAGCGCGCCGCGGATCGTCACGCCGGGGCCGAGGATCTTGCGCGCGACGGCTCCCGCGGCGACGCGCGAGGCGGTCTCGCGCGCCGAGGCGCGCCCGCCGCCGCGGTAATCGCGGATTCCATATTTTTTCCAGTAGGTGTAATCGGCGTGACCCGGACGGAACCGGTCGGCAATGTTGCGGTAGTCCTTCGAGCGCTGGTCGGTATTTTCGATCAAGAGCTGGATCGGAGTGCCGGTCGTCACCCCGTCGAAGGTGCCGCTCATGATGCGGACCAGATCGGCTTCGCGGCGCTGCGTCGTGTAGCGCGACTGGCCGGGCTTGCGCTTGTCGAGCCAGTGCTGAACGTCGGGTTCGGCGAGGGGCAGCCGCGGCGGCACGCCGTCAACGACGACACCGATCGCCGGCCCGTGGCTTTCGCCCCAGGTCGTGAAACGAAACAGTGCGCCGAACGAATTGCCCGCCATCGCGTTCAGCCGATCGGCCGCATCAGCTGCATCAGCTGCTGCTTCAAATGGTCGAAATCCACCGGCTTGCTCAGGAAGGCAGCGGCGCCCAGTGCGTCGGCGCGATACCTGCGGTCGTCGTCGCCGTAAGCGGTCACCATCAAGACCGGCAGCTCCGGCCGCAGCCCTCTCACTTCCCTCAGCAATTCCAAGCCGTCCATCCCGGGCATGTTGATGTCGGATAATATCACGATAAGCTCAGGACGGATCTCGGCGAGCCGACGCAACGCTTCTTCGCCTGACTCCGCGAAATGCAGCACGTACTGGCCTTTCCGCACCTCTCGCCGGAAACGCTGGCGAAACAGCTCGGTGATGTCGGGCTCGTCGTCGACGATCAGGATGCTGAAGCTCATGGGCTTCCGTCGGCTGCTCGGCCGTTCCTCAAACAACTCTCCCGTCTATCATGCTTCCTGCCTCCCGATGCTCGATCTCGACGACCCAAATGTCCGGATCTCGCTGCCGTTGGCGGGTTATGTAAGCATCCGCATCGGCCTCGGCGACTGGGACGGGACCGGTTGCCCGCATCCACAGAAGCTCGCCATCCTGTCCACGCGCCTGGGTCAGCACCGAACAGCCTTCGGCGACGCCGACGTTGAGCTTGAGCAATATAGCGCCGGCGTCGTCATCGCCGCGGGCGACCACCGCGATCGGGATCGCGGCAAGATCGCACCGCCGGATCAGCGCCTTGATCCATATTCCGCTCTTCAGCCTCGCTTCCAACGCCGAGCACCCGGTTCAGCCGCGCTCGGGCGCCAAAGGCAGGCATACATGGATCGCCAATCCGTGCGGCTGCAGATTTTCCGCTCGGATCGTCCCGCCCATTGCCTCCACGTTGCGGCGAGCAATCCACAACCCAATCCCGAAATAGCTCGACGTCGCGTCGCTGGCCGCCTCGGCGCGACGCTCAGAGTAGTAGCGATCGAATATGCGCTCCAGCTGCTCCGCGGGAACTCCGGTACCCCGATCGGATACCGTCAGGTGGGCGAACCGGCCATCGCGGGCCAAATGAACCAGAATTTCGCTTCCCGCCGGAGAAAACGAGACCGCATTCTCGATCAGGTTTTCGACGACGGTCTCGATCATCTCCTCAGTGCCGAGCACGTATAGACCGGGCAAAAGGTCGGCCGAGATTGTCAGGTCATGACTGGCGAGAATGATCGAGACATCGTGATTGGCGAGGATGCCGGACCGGATCTGGATTAGGCCGCCGATCACGTGGCCGAGATCGACCGGCGCATGCGGCTTGGCGATCAGATCGGCGGTCGCCTCATCAAGACTGCGCGCCGAAGCGACAAGTCCGTCGAGCCGGTCAAGCGAATGTTCGACAACCCCGATCGCGCGCTGCGCGCGCTGATTGTCTTGCGGCAAGGCGCGACGCAATGGCTCGACCGATTGGCGAATGACCGCAATTGGCGTCTTGAAGGCGTGCGCATTGTCTTCGGCCGTTTGCCGGATGTCCGCGGCGGAGCGATACAGGGCCTCGACCATCCGGTCGAACTCGGCCGCGACGTCGGCCAATTCGGGGAGGTTGGAACTGTCGGCGAACGATCCTGCGTCCGGCCCCCGCTCGCGAATGCGGCGGGCGCGCAGCGTAAAATGTCGCAGTCCGCCGCGCACGCTCAGCAATGTCGCAAAGGTGATGGCGGCCATCGTCAGGTAGATCACCGCCGCGATGATGACCGGCGGCGTCGCCCAGTAGGGCTGGCCGAGATGGGCACCCGGGAAAGCATCCTCGGAAAACGACGCCACAACCGCCCAACAGCCTGCCGCCGTCGACACCGGCGTCACCGCCGTAACGATCTCGGCGCCGCCAGTCGGCCGGTGATAAAAAAGTGAGAACGGCATTTCGTCTTTGCAGTTCTCGGAGAGACGATCGAGCACGCCCTGACTTGCCAGTGTATTACGCTCCGCCTCCAGATTGGTCGGCGCCACCGGAGGCCAGGAGGCCACGTAATAAAATCCCTGCGTCCCGTTTTGAGTGCCGGCCGGCTGCAGCAGCAACTTTACCGTCGTCACCTCACCGGCATACCAAGCGAGTTCGCGGCCGATCTCGGGCAGTGCAGAAGGACCGGCGTTCGCCAGCAATGGCAGCAAGGACTGGCTGATCGTGCGTCCCTCGGCGCGCACGCTGCGCAGCAGCAGCTCTTGGCTGGTCTCGTCAGCGGAGCGGAACTGGATATAGAGGAACACCGGAACCAGAACGAAGACGACCCCGAGAAAGGCGGTCTTGGCCGTAATTGACCATGCCCAGTGGATACCGCGGGGATCCCGCGGCGCGTGTCAGCTTTCCGCGGTCCAGCGGTATCCAAAGCCGGCGTAGTTTTCGATGTGGTCAAAACCGAGTCGACATCGCGGAACTTCTTGCGGATACGCTTGATGAAGGTGCGTACATTGGCACGATATCCCTCGGAGCCGTGTCCGGCGATGAAGTTTTTGCCGTGGACCAGATCGTAAATCTCGCGGTAGCCGACATCCTGCCCTGCTTTCTCGGCCAGCAGAGTGAGGATCTTGAATTCCGTCAGGGTGAGGTCGACGGTCCGTCCGGCCCAGACCGCCCGGCTGATATCGAAGCGCAGGGTAAGCCGGCCCAGCTCCAACACCGGAGCCCGCGCCGGCTCCGGCTCGCTGGACGGCCGGCCGCCCTCGGCGACGAACTGCAGACGCTTGAGCAGGATTGGCAGACGGCGGGACTTGTCGATGAAATCAACCGCGCCGCTCTCGAGCGCCGCCTCCTCGTAGACGTCGTCGGACAGTACCGTCAGGAAAATGATCGGGATCGTCGTCCCGGCGGCCCGGATCTGACGCAGCACGTCCAGGCCCGTCAGGTTGGGCATGCGCCAATCCAGCAGCATCACATCGGCGCCGCCGCCCTGATCGAGATAGGCGAGCACGTCGCGTCCGTTGGCGAAACTGGTAACCTCGTAACCTTCGTCGATCAGATTGAGACCGAGCGACTCGCGAAAGAGATCGTCATCGTCGACGAGAAGAAGATGCGTCATCGGCGAACCGCGCTACCCGCCCCGAGAAGCGATCAACGAACGCAAGCATTCCTGCCGCCTTGTCACCTCGGCGCTGTCGCCGTTGAAGGAGTAATGCAAGGTTCGCATGCGCCCGCTGCGCAGATCGAGGTAAAAGAACAGGTCGAGCTCGCAGGTTGCGGTCTTGTAGCGCCACACTGTCGCCGGCGGTTCGTCCGATTTCTCCGTCGCCGGCCCTAAGAGGCGCATCGCCCCGGATTGGTCCAACCCGATCAGTTCGGGTTGCGATGGGATCTCGCCCTGCCGGCCCGGTGAGGTCGACAGCGCCGCCAAATCGGAAGATGGGGAGGAGCTCTCGGGGCCGGCCGCACCCTCGGTCGATTTCGGCCCGGGCATCGCGAGATCTTCCTCCTCCCGCACGGGAGCCGGAGTGCCGGCCGGTTGCGGCGGGGTCGGCTTGCGAGCCGGTCGCGGAGCGGCGCTGTGCACGGCTGGCGTCTCGGGGTGCGGCGGCACCGGGCGAACCGCCGAAATCTGCGGCGCTGGCCGCGGTTGGTCTGCGGCGCATGACGTGAGAATACCCGCTCCCAGGCTGAGCAGAGCGGGGTAGACGAGAGACCATCGCCGCTCTCCACTGATCGATTGCACCGCTAGCCGCCTCGCAATGGTGACATCACCCAATCAGCGGCGTGCCAGGCGTTCTATAGCGCCGACGTCGCCGTCGCGGTAGATCGCCAGCAATTGGCGATCATTCAGCAGGACATAAGTCTGGTCGCCTCGGTCGCAATTGAGTTCAGTTACCGGATAGCTTTGCTCGACCAGGATGTCGGAAATTTTCTGGCGCAGGTCGGGTTGGCGCGGCACCAGGCTGGTGAGGTCTTGGCGGCTCTTCGTGCCGTGGGCAAACCGGAACGTGCCGCGGCATGCAGTCTTATCGAGTGTAGTGCTCTCGCCGTCCGGTTGATGCTGAATGATCGTATCCGGACCGATCGTGATGCTGGCGTTCTCCGCCGTGACCCAGTTTCCGACAAACGGGTCTTCGACGCGCGGGGCTGGCGAGACGGTGCAGGCGAGCACCACCGCGGAGCATGCTACGACCATGAAAAAGCGCAAATTTCGCATCGTATCGCGCGAGTTGTGCACCACTCGCACCTTCCTTACTAGATTCGCCGCAAGTGCTGGCGCCAGGGCCTGATGGACCCGCACCTCTCCTCCACCTGGATGCTGCGCCAGGATGAGGGCGCTGCTCGCCTCCCCCAAGGTTCCTCCGGCGCGCGAATTAGCTGTTATCGTAAAGCCGGTTTGCCACAGAGTTGAGAACTACACGTGAACGGTCCAATATATGCGGGCGCTGATCGGGCTTTGGTCCGCCTCGCTTCCGGCGAGTATATTTGCGTCGACGCGAATTCCGTCGACGCCATCGACTACCTCCTTGGTTGGGATATGGAGGCAAATATTCTCCCGGTATTCCGAAGTTTTTTGCAACCCAAGTCAGTGGTTCTCGACATCGGCGCAAATTTTGGACTCTACACTGCGACTTCGGCTTCTCTGATGAGGGATCACGGGCGCCTCTATTCTTTCGAGGCGAACCCGCACACTTTCGATCTGCTGAAACGAACTCTGTACGCCAACAGGCTGGCGCATCACCCCAATGTAATCGCGGTCAACGCTCTGGTCGGCGAGAGTGCCGGGCGCGGGACCCTTCATTACCTCCCGGAATTCCTCGGCGGCGCGACGATGACCAATATCGGGCAATGGGGTGAGGCAAAGCGCTCGATCGAGCTCGATATGATCACAATCGACGAATTCCTGCCGACTGGGTTGGCGGTCGATCTCGTCAAAATCGATGTCGAGGGTCACGAGCCCTTCGTCATAAGGGGCATGCAAAAAACGATACGCCGATCGCCCAATATTCGGATCTTCATCGAATTCGTCGAGGCCTTTTTGTCTCATACGGTCAGTGCGGACCAGTTTGCCGCGGAAATCGAGGAATTGGGTCTGCGAATTTGCCGCGTGTCGCCGCGCTCGGGATTGGAGTTAATCGAACGCGGGCAGACACCGCGCGGCGCCAATTTCTGCCTGCTGACCAGGACGCCGGAACGGGATATCACGCATGCTCAGCGTGCTCGCAGACATCTGCACTCTCGCGCGGCAAGGTACATCAGGCGGCTGGGAACGAGATGGGACAGATACCGCCGTGCGCTGTACCGCAGTTAGAGGACGGGTCGTGGCGCTCTCGGACTAGACTTAGACCAAGGCGGCGAAAGGTCGAGGATCCGGGCGAAGACCGGGCAATCCGGTTCATGCGCTCCGGGCAGATACCCGACGCTCATCAGGAACTCGTTGACGATCTGGCCGCCGGTGAAGCGAAAGGTCTGCCGAAAGAGCCGCGTCCATTCCTGCAGCGATCGCGGGTGGTGGGCGTCGAGCCAGCCGGCGAGCGACCCGTGCGACTTTCGCAGCATCTGGATGCGCCGCGCATTCTCGGCTGCCGCTTCGATTTTGAGCCGGTTGCGGATGATCCCGGAATCTGCGAGAAGGCGGTCGGTGTCGGCCGGCCCGAAAGCCGCGACCCGGTCGACGTCAAAATCCGCCAAGGCCGCGCGAAACGCGGCGCGTTTCTTGAGGATCGTCAGCCACGACAATCCCGCCTGGTTGATCTCGAGGACGAGGCGCTCGAACAGCACGCTCTCCGCGCTGGTTGGAAAGCCGTACTCGCCATCGTGATAGCGGGCGTGCACCGGATGGCCGGGCGCTATCCGGCAATAGGCGGCGCTCAACTCAGGGCTCTCGGAAACTAAGCCAGGGAGACCTCACTAAGAGGTATATTGCCACCCAGATGAGTGCCGAAACCACTGTCGTAATCGCCAATTTCAGCAAAATTCGCGGCTGTTGCGGCGCTCCCGCGGCGTGACCCGGGTCGTCCGGTTCGGCGGGCGTCACCCACAAGGGCAGCACGGCGAAAAGCGTGATCCACCAGACGAGCACATAGACGACGATTCCGGTGACCCAAGCCATTACCGGCTGCGCCGGCGCCGAGCCCGCCTCAGGCCTCTTCGAGCTCGATGAGGGTTCCACAAAAATCCTTCGGATGCAGAAAGAGCACCGGCTTGTCATGCGCCCCGAGCCGCGGCTCGCCATCGCCGAGCACTCTCGCGCCTTCCGCCCGCAGCCGATCCCGCGCTTCGATGATGTCGTCGACCTCGTAGCAGATGTGATGCATTCCGCCTGCCGGGTTGCGCTCGAGAAAGGCCTTGACCGGCGAGGCCGGGCCGAGCGGTTCGAGCAGCTCGATCTTGGTGTTCGGCAATTCGACAAAAACGACGGTGACGCCATGCGCCGGCAGCGGGCACGGCTCCGAGACGCGGGCGCCGAGGGTCTGCCGGTACGTCGCGCTCGCCGCCGCGAGGTCGGGCACGACGATCGCGACATGGTTGAGCCTGCCGATCATTGGTAGAAGATGCCCCTCACCCTAGCCCTCTCCCCGCAAGCGGGGGGAGGGGATTTCTGCCTTCTCCCTCGCCCTGCCTGCGGGGAAAGGGTCGGGGTGAGGGGCACTTCGCACGCCATCGGCCATTAAATCCTGACCAGATGAATTTCGACCAGGGGCCGCTTGCCGAAGCGTTCGTTGAGGACGCGGCGCAAAGCTCGGCGCGCCGCGTCGCGCACCGCCTCGTCGTCGCGGCGCAGGTTCCCGGGCAGCTCATCGAGCGCACGTTCGACGGCGCTGCGCAAGGCAGGAGCCGCCGCCTCGGCCGCGGCCGGCTCGACCACGCCGATCGTGCTGATCGTCGGCGGCGCCAGGGGCTCGCCGCGGCGGTCGAGGACCAAGCTCGCAACGGCGCTGCCGTTGAAAGTGACGCGGCGACGGTCCTTCAGCGCCGTGCCGTCGACCGGCAGCAGACCCTTTCCGTCGCTCGCGAGCCTGCCGACCGATACCTCGCCGACGACGCCGGCGCCGCTCGCCGCGAGCCGGACCACGTCGCCGTTCTGAATGACGAGCGGCTGCTGAACCTGGCACTCGCGCGCGAGCTCGGCATGCGCGATCAGGTGGCGGGCCTCGCCGTGCACCGGGACGGCGATCCGCGGGCGGACCATCTGGTACATCCTCACCAGCTCGTCGCGGGCGGGATGTCCCGAGACGTGGACGAAATGGTCTTCCTCGGTAACGATCTCCACTCCGAGCCGAACCAGCGCGTTCTGCAGCCGGTTGATCGCCTTCTCGTTGCCCGGAATGATGCGCGACGAGAAAATGACGACATCCCCGGTTCGAGCACGACGTGCGGGTGATCGTCGCGGGCGATCCGCGACAGGGCCGCGCGCGGCTCACCCTGGCTGCCGGTGCAGATCATCACGATCCGGTCGCGCGGGATGTAGCCCGCCTCGTCCTCGGTCAGAAAGCGCGGTAGATCCGCGAGATAGCCGTTCTCGCGGGCGGCCTTGTCGATCCGCCACAGCGAGCGTCCGACCAGCGCGACTTGCCGGTCATGGGCGGCCGCCGCGCGCGCGACCGTCTGGAGCCGCGCGACATTCGATGCAAAGCAGGCGACTGCGACGCGCGCATCGTAGCGGCCGACCAGGTCGATCAGGGACCGGCGCAGCTCCGCCTCGGAGCCCGAGGTGCCGGGCCGCAGCGCGTTTGTCGAATCGCCGACCAATGCGAGGACGCCTTCGTCGCCGAGCCGCTTCAAGGCGGCCTCATCCGCGGTCGGGCCGATCAGCGGATCGGGATCGAACTTCCAGTCGCCGGTATGCAGTACGGTCCCGACCGGCGTGCGCAACGCGACCGCATTCGGTTCCGGGATCGAATGCGTGAGGGTGATCAGTTCGAGGTCGAACGGGCCGATCGTGAAACGCCCCGACAACGGCACGACGTTGATCTTGACCTGATCGGCGAACCCGGTCTCGGCCAGCTTGGCGCGCAAGAACGAGGCGGTGAACGGGGTCGCCCAGATCGGGCAGCGCAGCTGCCGCCAGAGATAGGGGATGGCGCCGATATGATCCTCATGCGCATGGGTCGCCACGATCCCGAGCAAGCGATCGCGGCGTTCGACGATAAAGCCGGGATCGGGCATGACGACTTCGAGCCCCGGCTGCGAATCGTCTCCGAAGGTGACGCCGCAATCGATGATCAGCCAGTCGCCCTGATACCCGTAAACATTCAGGTTCATCCCGATTTCGCCCGAACCGCCGAGCGGGACAAAGAACAGCGCGTTGGGGTCGCCATAATCCGGCCGGGCTCCCGGCTGCAGAGGCGGATGGTTCATTTGTTGCGGTTTAGATGGTAAATCAGGCGAAGCCCCCACAAGTTCAGGTCGGAATCGACATGGTCGATGATATTAGCCCCGGCGAAGAGCGGGGCGAGCCCGCCGGTCGCGATGACGTCCATTCGCTCGCCGCGCTCGGCGCGGATGCGCTGCACCAGCCCCTCGACCAGTCCGATATAACCCCAATAGATGCCGGACTGCATGCAGCTTACCGTGTCCTTCCGATAACGCGCTCGGTGCGGCGGATACGAATGCTGGGGAGCTTCGCCGCCGCCATTTCCAACGCATGCAATGACAGGTTGATCCCCGGCGCGATCACGCCGCCGCAGTAATTGCCGTCCCGGTCGACCACGTCGAAGGTCGTCGCGGTGCCGAAATCGACGACGATCAGCGGACCCTGATACCGGTCGTGCGCCGCGATGGTATTGACGAGGCGGTCGGCGCCGACTTCCTCCGGCCGGTCCACCAGTGCATTGGTGCCGAGCGTCACGCCCTTCTCGCCGACGACCAGCGGATCGGTGCGGCAATATCTTCGGCACAAGGTGACGAGATTGAAATTGACGTCGGGCACGACGCTGGCGATCACCGCGCCGTCGACATTGTCCCGCGCCAGACCTTCCAGTGACAATAGATGATCGAGCCAGACGACATATTCGTCGGCCGTACGCTTGCCCTCGGTCGCCGTGCGCCAGCTGCCCTTGAGATCGGCGCCATCCCAGATCGCGAACACGGTGTTGGTGTTATTGGCATTGATGGCGAGGAGCATGCAGCTTCTTTCACGCGGCCGGGAAGACTTCGCCGGCGGCAATGCGTCGGCATTCCCCGGCGCAGTCGAGCAACAGATTTCCTTCGTGATCTATATCGAGAAAGCGCCCGCATAAGGCGCGAGACTCAAGGCGGACCCGGATCGGCTCGCCGCGAACGATTGCTGCGGCCGCCAGCCAGGCTGCGCGAACCGGCGGAAAGCCTTCCGCGCGCCAGCGCGCATTCCATGATCGGAAATGCGCGGCGAACTCCTCGAGCATCACCTCCGGCATGATCTCGCCCAAGCCTTCTTCCATGACGGAAGTTGCGGGAAATTCGGTGGCTCGCGGCGAAGCCGTGAGATTGACCCCAACGCCCACCACGATAAAGCTCAGCTTCTCAGGTGCAACAGTCTCGGATTCGAGGAGGAGGCCGGCGACCTTACGACTGTTGATCAGCACATCATTCGGCCATTTATACGAGAGTCGCTCTGTCCGCGGCAGTATCGCGCGAAGCGCATCTCCGACCGCCAAAGCTGCGACAAAGCCAAGCTGCGCCGCGCTGCTTACCGAGCAGTCGGGCCGTAAAATCAGCGAAAGGATAGAGGTTGCCGGGCGGCGATACCCAGACGCGGCCGCGACGGCCGCGACCGGCCGTTTGTTCGAGCGCCCACACGAGAGTCCCTTCGGCCGCTCCCTCACGAGCCAGCCGCTTTGCTTCGTCGTTGGTGCTGCCGATCGAGTCGTAGGCAATGCAGCCGATATCCTGGGGGCAGCCTCGGCTGAGGCCCGGTCATCGGGAAAAAAGGGCCGCGGCGGCGGCGTCGGCGCCGCCGACGATCGGACCGGGAAGGAGGAAAAAGAACAACGTGACGACCGCGGTGACGAACAGCACGCCTTTGAGCTCGGCGGTCAACGGCCGGTCGAAGGCGCCGACCGGCTCGTCGAAATACATGACCTTGACGACCCGCAGATAATAAAACGCCGACACGACGCTGGTTACGACGCCGATGACGGCCAGTCCGGCGAGCTTGGCGTCGATGGCGGCGAAGAAGACGTAGAGCTTGGCGAAGAATCCCGCAGTCGGCGGTATCCCGCTCAATGCGAACATGAAGATCGCCAAGGCCAATGCAAGCCCGGGCTGCGAGCGCGACAACCCGGCGAGATCCGAAATGCCCTCGAGCATGCGGCCATTCCGGCGCATGCACAGGATCACCGCCCAGGTGCCGACCGTCATGAACAGGTAGATCGCCATATAGACCAGGACGCCGCGTATGCCGGCCGCCGTGCCGGTAGCCAGTCCGATCAGCGCATAGCCGACATGGCCGATCGAGCTGTAGGCCATCAGGCGCTTGATGTTCTCTTGCGCGATCGCGGCGACCGCGCCCAGCACCATCGAGGCGATCGAGAGAAAGATGATGACCTGACGCCATTCGCCGAGTAGCGGGCCGAACGGCTCGATCATGAAGCGAATGAAGAGGGCGAGGGCGGCGATCTTCGGCGCTACTGCGAAAAAAGCCGTCACCGGGGTCGGTGCGCCTTCGTAGACATCGGGCGTCCACATGTGGAACGGCACCGCCGAGACTTTGAAGGCGAGGCCGACGACGACGAAAACGAGGCCGATCAGGATCCCGGCGGAATGGCGCCGACCCGCCGCTCACCAGAGTGGCGATTTCGCCGAAGGCGGTGGTGCCGGTAAACCCGTAAATCAGCGAAGCGCCGTAAAGCAGCATCCCCGAGGACAGCGCGCCGAGCACGAAATATTTGAGCCCGGCTTCGCTCGATCGGGTCGAAATCCCGATTGAAGGCGGCGACGACATAGAGCGCCAAATTCTGCAACTCGAGGCCGACATAAAGGGTGATCAGGTCATTCGCCGAGATCATGACCATCATCCCGGTCGTCGACAGCAGCACGAGCACCGGGAACTCGAACCGGGCGATCCCCTGATCCTCGTTGTAGCGCATCCCCATCAGGATCGTCACAGCCGAGCCGATCAGCACCAGCGCTTTCATGAACAGAGCGAAAGCGTCGGTGACGAACATGCCGTAGAAGCCGAGATGCCGCTCGCCTCCCTGCGCCAGGGAAACGGCGAGCGCGATGATCAGCACCGCGATGGCGAGCCAGGAAACTGTCCGCGTCGACTTTTCGCCGCTGATCGCGCCGAATATCAGCAGCGCCATCGCACCAGCGGCGAGGATGATCTCGGGCAGCGCCGGCGCGATGTCAGGAACTGGAAATACCGGCATCGGTCCGACCAGGTAATACCCCTCTCCGCCCTCGGGGGCGGGGAGGGTCGGGGTGAGGTGGGGGTAGCCTTCACCCCGGAACGAGGGGCGAAGAGGCAATCTGGACGATACCGTCATCGCAGGCTGGCGCGGCGCATGCCCGCTGCCTCGGTGGCGGCCGCCACTTGCTGCACCAGGTGATCGACGGAGACCTGGATCGGGCGCAGGAACGAGATCGGGTAGACCCCCATCCAAATCACCAAGACGAGCAGCGGAACAAACAACGCCTTCTCGCGCATGCTCAGATCGAGCATGCCGCGGAGATCGGCGCGGGTGAGCGTGCCGAAGATCACTCGCCGATACATGTAGAGCATGTACATCGGGCCGAGAAACAATGCCGTCGCCGCAAGCGTGCATTCGAGCGTGTTGACCCGGAACGTGCCGAGCAGGATCAGAAACTCGCCGACAAAGCCGCTGGTGCCGGGCAGTCCGACCGCCGCCAAGGTGAACACCATCAGGACAAAGGCGTAGGCCGGCATGCGGTGCACGAGCCCGCCAAAGCGGGCGATCTCGTGCGTGTGCAGCCGGTCATAGAGGACGCCGACGCAGAGAAACAGGGCTCCCGAGACGAGCCCATGGCTCAACATCTGGATGACGGCGCCTTGCACCGCCTCGCTCGTCACGGCAAAGGTGCCCATCGTGACAAACCCCATATGGGCGATCGACGAGTAGGCGATCAGCTTCTTCATATCGATCTGCGCCAACTGCCACGAGCGACGTGTAGATCACGGCAATGGCGCTGAGCGCGAAGATCAGCGGTGTGAAATAAGTCGAAGCGAGCGGAAACATCGGCAACGAAAAGCGAATAAAGCCGTAGCCGCCGAGCTTCAGCAAAATGCCAGCAAGGATCACCGAGCCTGCCGTCGGGGCCTCCACATGAGCGTCGGGCAGCCACGTATGCACGGGCCACATCGGGACCTTGACGGCAAAGGAAGCAAAAAACGCCAGCCACAACCATTTCTGCAGACCGACTGGAAACAGTTCGCTATGCGCCAGTGCATATTCGATATCGGTCGTCCCGGTCTGAAAATAGACGGCCAGGATCGCCAGAAGCATCAGCACCGAGCCGAGCAAGGTGTACAGAAAAAACTTGAAAGCCGAATAAATCCGGTTCGATCCGCCCCACACCCCGATGATCAGAAACATCGGGATCAGCACGCCTTCGAAGAATACATAAAACAGGATGAAATCCAAGGCGCAAAAAATCCCGACCATCAACGTCTCGAGGACAAGGAAGGCGACCATGAATTCCTTGACCCGGTACTGGATCACTTCCCAGGCGGAGACGATCGTGAGAAACGTCAGGATCGTCGTCAGCAGCACGAAGAACAGCGAGATGCCGTCGATCCCCATGTGATAATTGAAATTGAACCCGCCGAGGGTGACCCAGCTCGCCCGCTCGACGAACTGAAAGTCGGCCGTGCTGGGATCGAAATCGAACCACAGCACGAGCGACAGCAAAAAGACGATCAGCGAGGTCCACAGCGCGATCCAGCGCGCGTTGCGCGCGACCACCGCCTCCTCGCCCCGCGCCATCAGAATGAACGCGGTCCCTACCAATGGCAGGAATGTGACGAGCGAAAGGAGCGGCCAATGGCTCACGGCGATCTTCCGGCGCTCATCGCGGGAACAGGTACCAGGTGACGATCGCGACGAGGCCAATCATCATCGCGAAGGCGTAATGATAGAGATAGCCGGTCTGCAACCGGCTGGCCTGCCGCGCCAGATCGCGGGTCACCGCGGCGACCCCGTTTGGTCCGAGCCCGTCGATCACCGCACCGTCGCCCGACTTCCACAGCCCATCGCCGAGCATCATCGCAGTGCGCACGAACAGCCGGTCATAGAGTTCGTCGAAATACCATTTGTTCAGAAGGAACAGGTAAAGGAAGCGAAACTGCGCGGCGAGGCGCACCGGGATGGTCCGATCGACCATGTAAAAGACATACGCGGTGGCGATTCCGAGCACACCGGCGAATAGCGGCAAATACGCGATCACAAGCGGGATGTGCTCCGCCGCACCAAGCGAATCATGGTCGGGCAGCACGAGGATTGCGCTTTTCCAGAAGGCGGCCTGCTCGTTGCCGACAAAGCCGTTATAGGCGATATAGCCGGCGAAAGCGGCGCCGAAGGCGAGGACGATCAGCGGTATGCGCATCACCCACGGGCTCTCATGCGCATGATGCATGGTCTCTTCGCCGGCCCGCGGCTCGCCGTGAAATGTCATGAACATCACCCGCGTGATGTAGAAGGCAGTCATGAAGGCGGCCAATGTCCCCAGCGCGAAGGAGTAGCGGCCAACCGCAGTCCCGGACGCCCAGGTCGCCGCGAGGATCGTATCCTTCGAAAAATAGCCGGAGAAATAGGGGATGGCGCTCAACGATAGAGCGCCGACCCACATCGTCCCATAAGTCCAGGGGATCCGGCGCCACAGGCCGCCCATCCGGCGCATGTCCTGCTCGCCGCCCATCGCGTGGATGACCGACCCCGAGCACAGGAACAACAGGCCCTTAAAAAAGGCGTGGGTGAAGAGGTGGAACATCGCCGCGGCATAGGCGGAGACCGCGGCGGCCGCGAACATGTAGCCGAGCTGGCTGCAGGTCGACCAGGCGATGACGCGTTTGATGTCGTTTTGGACCATCCCGATGCTCGCGGCAAACGCCGTCGTGGTCCCGCCGACGACACCGACGACAGCGAGCGCGGTCGGCGCATATTCGAACATCGGGGATAGCCGGCACACCATGAATACGCCCGCCGTCACCATCGTCGCCGCGTGGATCAATGCCGATACCGGGGTCGGGCCCTCCATCGCATCGGGCAGCCAAGTGTGCAGCGGGATCTGCGCTGATTTCCCCATCGCCCCGATGAACAGGAGAATGCAGGCGAGGCTCAGCGAATCAACCTGCCAGCCGAGGAATTCCATTGTCGTGCCGACGGCCTTCGGCGCGGCCCCGAAGACGGTCCCGAAATCGAGGCTGCCGAAGATCACAAAGGTTGCGAAAATGCCGAGGGCGAAGCCAAAATCGCCGACACGGTTGACAATAAATGCCTTGATTGCCGCGGTATTGGCCGACGGGCGGTCATACCAGAAGCCGATCAAGAGATAGGACATCAGACCGACGCCTTCCCAGCCGAAAAACAGCTGCACGAAGTTGTCCGACGTCACCAGGGCCAGCATGAAAAAGGTGAAGAGGCTCAGATAGGCCATAAAGCGCGGGATCGCCGGATCCTCCTCCATGTAGCCGATCGAATAGACGTGGACCATCGACGAGACGATGGTCACGACGAGGATCATGACCCCGCTCAACGCGTCGAACCGCAACGACCACGAGACATCGACGCCGCCGGCGACGATCCACTGCGCGAGCGGAATCACTTGCACTTCGCCGCTCGCAAGGATGTCGCGGAACAGAATGCCACCCAGCACGGCCGAAAGCAGAAGGGCGCCGCAAGTGACCAGCTGCGCACCCCGATCTCCGATCGCCCGGCCGAAGAAACCGGCGATGATCGCGGCGATCAGGGGGAGAAAGACGACGGCGGCGGCCAACGCCCTCAGCCCCCGGTATCGTCATTGCCGGGCTTGACCCGGCAATCCAGACAACAGGTCCCGCCGCCACCAGTGGGCATGGATGCCCGGGTCAAGCCCGGGCATGACGATATGACAGTCCGGGCGATCACGCTCAGCCCTTCATCATGTTGATGTCCTCGACCCGGATCGTGCCGCGGTTGCGGAAGTAGACGACGAGGATGGCGAGGCCGATTGCCGCTTCCGCCGCCGCTACGGTCAGCACGAACATCGCAAAGGCTTGGCCGATAAGATTGTTCAGAAAGACCGAGAACGCGACGAAATTGATGCTGACGGCGAGCAGCATCAGCTCGATCGACATCAGCATGATGATCACGTTCTTGCGGTTGAGAAAGATGCCGAAGACCCCGAGCGTGAACAGGATCGCGGCTACCGTCAGGTAATGCGCGAGGCCAATCAGCATCAGTTTGTCCCGGCGCCGAGCGGCACCTTGACGACCTCGACCGTCTCGGCGCGCCCGCGGGCCAGCTGCGCCGAAATCGATTGGCGTCTGACGTCGGCGCGATGACGCAAGGTCAAGACGATCGCCCCAACCATCGCCACGAGCAAAATCAATCCCGCCACCTGAAACGCGAACAGGTAGCGAGTGTAGAGAATGTCGCCGAGCGCCCGAGTGTTAGTGAGCGGGACGCCACCGGTCGCGGCCAGCGCGGGGCCTTGGCCCGGTACGGATGGGCTGACCGCCCAGCCGCCAATGACAAGGATCAGCTCGGCCAGCAAGATCAGGCCGACCAAGGTGCCGATCGGCAGATATTGCACAAAGCCGCTGCGCAATTGCAGAAAGTCGATGTCGAGCATCATCACGACGAAAAGAAACAGGACCGCCACCGCCCCGACATAGACGATGACCAGGACCATCGCCAGGAATTCTGCGCCGATCAGAATGAACAAGCCGGCGGCATTGAAGAAGGCGAGGATCAGAAAGAGCACGGAGTGCACCGGGTTGCGCGCCGAAACGACCAGCACTCCGGAGGCTACCGCCACCGTGGCAAAGATATAGAACAAGATCGCTTGGACGATCATCTCCGGGTTCTCGGAAAGCCCCTCACCCTAACCCTCTCCCCGCAAGCGGGGAGAGGGAGGGGCCCGCGCAGCGGGAGGGTGAGGGGCTCAGCGCCGCCACTCCAATCACCGATAGGGAGCGTCGAGGGCCAGGTTCTTGGCGATCTCCGCCTCCCACCGATCGCCGTTCGCCATCAGCTTCTCCTTGTCGTAGAGGAGTTCTTCGTGCGTCTCGGTCGCGAACTCGAAATTCGGCCCCTCGACGATCGCATCGACCGGACAGGCCTCCTGGCAATAACCGCAATAGATGCACTTGGTCATATCGATGTCGTATCGCGTCGTGCGGCGGCTGCCGTCCTCGCGCGGCTCGGCCTCGATCGTGATTGCCAGCGCCGGGCAGATCGCCTCGCACAGCTTGCATGCGATACAGCGCTCCTCGCCGTTGGGGTAGCGGCGCAATGCATGCTCGCCGCGAAAGCGCGGACTCAGCGGACCCTTCTCATAGGGATAATTTACCGTGACCGTCCGCTTGAACATGTAGCGGAAGGTCAGCCCCATCCCCGATAGCAGCTCGCTCAGCAGCAGGCTGCGGGTGGCGCGTTCGAGAAGTCCCATCGATCAATCCTCAGCGCGCGGGCAGCCATCCCGCCGCAGTCAACACGCCGGCTGTCAGTACCAGCCAGAACAGGGAAAATGGCAAAAAGACCTTCCAACCGAGCCGCATCAGCTGGTCATAGCGGAACCGCGGGAAGGTGGCACGCACCCAGAGAAAGCAGAACAGCACGAAGGCGATCTTGAGCATGAACCAGAGCCACCCGGGCACCCAAGTGAAGGGCGCCACGCCGAACGGCGCCAGCCAGCCGCCGAGAAACAGAACGCTCGTCATTGCGCTCATCAGGATCATGTTGCCGTATTCGCCGAGGTAGAACAGCGCAAAGGTCATCGACGAATATTCGACAAAATAGCCGGCGACGATCTCCGTCTCACCTTCCGGCAGGTCGAACGGCGCGCGTCCGGTCTCAGCCAGTGCGGAGATGAAGAAAATCACGAACATCGGCAGGAGCGGAATCGCAAACCAGATATGGCGCTGCGCCTCGACGATGTCGGAGAGGTTCAATGAGCCCGCGCACAGGAGCACCGTGACGAGGACAAACCCGATCGCCACCTCGTAGGAGACCATCTGCGCCGCCGAACGCAGCGCCCCGAGGAAAGCGTAGCGGGAATTCGACGCCCAGCCGGCCAGGATGATCCCGTAGACCCCGAGCGAGCTGATCGCAAACAGATAGAGAACCCCGACATTGATGTTGGCAACGACGACCCCGGGATCGAACGGGATGACCGCCCAGGCAACGAGCGCCAGCGTGAAGGTGATCAGCGGCGCGACGACGAACACGACGCGGTTCGCGCCGCTCGGCACGATCGTCTCCTTGACGAGCAGCTTGAGGCCGTCGGCGAAGGGCTGCAGCAGCCCGAACGGCCCGACGACATTCGGCCCCTTGCGCAGCTGTGAGAAAGCGAGGACCTTGCGCTCGGCATAGGTGAGCATCGCGATCGCCAGCAACAATGGCACGACGACGACGACGACTTCGATCGCGGTAATGACGGTCGGCCAGGCATAGCCTGTCCAGAAATTAGCCATGGGTGCCGGTCCGTGCCGGGGGCTCGTGCCGCCCTCGCACAAAAAGCTCGCTGCACTGCGCCATCGTGCGGCTGGCGCGGCTGATCGGATCGGTGTGGTGAAAATCCTCGATCGGATATTCGAACGGATCGGCGGCGACCGGCCCCTGCTCCCCGAAGGGCTCCCAAGGAGCCCGAGTCACCACATCCGCTTCGGCCAATACCGGATGTTTTTCCCACATCTGACGGCGCAGATCGCGCAGCGCATCAAACGGCAGCGGACGGCCGATGGCGCCGGAAATGGCGCGCACGATCTTCCAGTCCTCACGCGCTTCTCCGGGCGGGAACACCGCGCGCCGCGCCAGCTGCACCCGGCCCTCCGTATTGACGTAGGTGCCGTCCTTCTCGGTGTAGGCGGCGCCCGGCAGCACGACATCGGCGCGACGGGCGCCACGGTCGCCGTGATGTCCCTGGTAAATAACAAAGACTGATCCGAGATCGCTCGTCTCGATCTCGTCCGCGCCCAGAAGGTAGAGAATTTCGATGTCGCCGGAGTTGCATCCGGCGATGATGCCGCCGACATCGCGGCCGCCGGCTCCCGGCACAAAGCCGAGATCGAGTCCGCCGACCCGCGCGGCGGCGCGGTGCAGAACATTGAACCCGTTCCAATCCTCGCGAACGAGCCCGCCATTTTCGGCGATGCGCCTGGCCGCGCCCAGAACGCGGGCGCCGTCGGGCCGCGCGAGCGCCCCCTGCCCCACCACGATCATCGGATTTTTGGCATTGCGCAGAATATCGGCCCAGGGATGCTCGCCTGCCGCCAATGCGTTCAGCACGGCGCCGCCATCGCCCAGCATTTCGACAGGAAATGTAAGGTCGAGCGCGGGACCGATCGCGGCGACCCGGAAACCGCCTTGAAGGTATCGCTTGCGCAACCGGGCATTTACGAGAGGCGCTTCCCAGCGCGGGTTGGTGCCGACCAGTAGACAGCAATCCGCGCTTTCGATCCCGGCGATTGTCGTATTGAACAAATACGCGGCGCGGCATCGCGCGTCGAGCCTGGCGCCGTCCTGGCGGCAATCGAGGCTCGCCGCGCCAAGCCCGCTGAGAAGCTCCTTCAGCGCAAACATTGTCTCGGCGTCGCATAAATCGCCGGCGATCGCGGCGATACGCTCGCCCGGAACCTTCTTCAGCCGTTCGGCGACGAGCTCGATGGCCTCGCGCCACTCCATCTCGCGTTTAGCTTCGCGGCCGAAATAAGGCCGGTCCAGCCGGCGGCGGACGAGCCCATCGATCGCGTACCGGGTCTTGTCGGAGATCCACTCCTCGTTGACGGCCTCGTGGATGCGCGGCAATACGCGCAAGACTTGCGGTCCGCGCGAATCGACCCTGATGTTGCTGCCCACGGCATCCATCACATCGATCGATTCGGTTTTGCCCAATTCCCAAGGGCGAGCGACGAATGCGTAAGGCTTCGAGGTCAGCGCGCCGACCGGGCACAAATCGATAATGTTGGCCGACAATTCGGAATCGAGCGCGCGCTCGATATAGGTCGTGATCTCCATGTCCTCGCCGCGCCCGGTGGCGCCCAGCTCCTGGACCCCGGCAATCTCGGTCAGGAAGCGGATGCAGCGCGTGCAGTGGATGCAGCGGTTCATGTGGGTTTCGACCAGCGGGCCGAAATTCTTGTCGGGGACGGCGCGCTTGTTCTCCTCGTACCGGCCGCGGTCGAAACCGTAGGCCATAGCCTGGTCCTGCAGATCGCACTCGCCGCCCTGGTCGCAGATCGGGCAATCGAGCGGATGATTGATCAGCAGGAACTCCATCACCCCCTTTTGCGCCTTGATCGCCTTGGGCGAGTCGGTCAGAACGACCATTCCATCGGTCGCCGGCATTGCACAGGACGCGATCGGCTTTGGGGATTTCTCCACCTCGACCAGACACATCCGGCAGTTTCCGGCAATCGCGAGGCGCTCGTGGTAGCAGAAGTGAGCGACCTCGATCCCGGCATGTTCACAAGCCTGCAAAATCGTGGTGCCGGCCGGCACCTCGATTTCATGGCCGTCGATGGTCAGCTTCGGCATCTCAGGCGGCCCGCTTTTCGCGCGTGGCTGCCGCGCGGTACTCGGCGATCCGCTTCTCCATCTCCGGACGGAAGTGGCGGATCAGCCCCTGGACCGGCCACATCGCGCCGTCGGCCAGCGCGCAGATCGTATGACCCTCGATCTCGTGCGAGACGTCGAGCAGCATGTCGATCTCCGCCACTGAGGCATTGCCTTCGACCATGCGCTCCATGACGCGCCACACCCAACCCGCGCCCTCGCGGCACGGGGTGCACTGGCCGCAACTCTCATGCTTGTAGAATTTCGACAGCCGCGTGATCGCCTTTACGATATCCGTAGACTTGTCCATGACGATGACTGCGGCGGTGCCGAGCCCGCTCTGGACGGCGATCAGGCTGTCGAAATCCATCAGCACGGTCTCGCAGATCGATTTCGGTATGACCGGCACCGACGAACCGCCGGGAATGACGGCGAGCAGATTGTCCCAGCCCCCGCGCACCCCTCCGCCGTGCCGCTCGATCAGCTCGCGCAATGGTATGCTCATCGCCTCTTCGACATTGCACGGCGTGTTCACGTGGCCGGAAAGGCAATAGATCTTGGTGCCCGAGTTGCGCGGCCGGCCGATACCGGCAAACCAAGCGGCGCCGCGCCGTAGAATTGCCGGTACGACCGCGATCGTCTCGACATTGTTTACCGTGGTCGGACAGCCGTACAAGCCGACCTGCGCGGGGAACGGCGGCTTCAGGCGAGGCTGGCCTTTGCGGCCTTCGAGGCTCTCGAGCAGCCCGGTCTCCTCGCCGCAGATATAGGCGCCCGCGCCGCGATGCAGGTAGAGCTCAAAATCCCAGCCCGAGCCGCAGGCATCCTCGCCGATCAAGCCGGCGTCGTAGGCCTCGTCGATCGCCGCCTGCAGGCGCTTTGCCTCATTATAAAACTCGCCGCGGATGTAGATGTAGCAAGTGTGGACACCCATGCCGGCCGAGGCGAGCAGGCAGCCTTCGATCAGCTTGTGCGGGTCGTTGCGGATGATGTCCCGGTCCTTGCAGGTGCCCGGCTCGCTCTCATCGGCATTGACGCAAAGATAGGTCGGGCGGTCGCTCTGCTTTGGCATGAAAGACCACTTCAAGCCGGTCGGGAACCCGGCGCCGCCGCGCCCGCGCAACCCGGATTCCTTGACTTGCTCGACGATCCAATCGCGCCCTTTGAGGATCAGCTCCTTGGTGCCGTCCCAATCGCCGCGCTGCTGCGCGCCAGCGAGCCGCCAATCCTCGCGGCCGTAGAGGTTTGTAAAGATGCGGTCCTTATCGGCGAGCATTCGTGTTCTCTCAGCAGCGAGCGGTCGTCGTTCAGTGGTCCGAAATGATTCGCAAACCGGTCATTTTTGGTCGGTAAGAGTCATGCGGCCGGCCACCGGCTCGGAACCCTGGCGCCCGATTACCGAACCGGGCGCCGGAGCCTCTCCGGTGCGCAGCTTATTCAACAGCGCCTCTGTCGCCGGCCCGTCCAAATCCTCGTAAAAATCGTCATTGACCTGGAGAATGGGGGCGTTCACGCAAGCGCCAAGACACTCGACCTCGACTAGAGTGAACAGTCCGTCCGGCGTGGTGCCGCCGATCCCGATGCCGAGTTTCCGCTCGCACGCCTCGACGACTGCGTCGGACCCGCGCAACCAGCACGGTGTCGTCGTGCAAGCCTGGAGGAGATAGCGCCCCACCGGTCGTAAGTTGAACATTGTGTAAAAAGTCGCAACCTCATAGACCCGGATCGGCGCCATCTCGAGGACCTGCGCGACATGGTCCATCGCCGCCCGAGGCAGCCATCCGCCGCTTTGCTCCTGCGCGATCCACAGCAGCGGCAGGACCGCGCTCGCTTGGCGACCCGGTGGGTATTTGGCCATGTGCGCCTTGGCCCGGTCGAGGTTTTCCGGGCTGAATTCAAAGCTTTTCGGCTGTTCGAAAGGCGGGCCCTCGGCAAGGCTGCTCATCGGTCGATCTCGCCGAACACGATGTCCATCGAGCCGATGATCGCGACGACATCGGCGAGCATGTGGCCCCGGCACATGAAATCGGTCGCCTGCAGAAAGGCAAAGCCGGGCGATCTTATCTTGCAGCGATAAGGCCGGTTGGTGCCGTCCGCGACCAGATACACCCCGAACTCGCCCTTTGGCGCCTCGACCGCCGTGTAGGTCTCGCCGGGCGGCACATGATAGCCCTCGGTGTAGAGCTTAAAGTGATGGATCAGCGCTTCCATCGAATGCTTCATCTCGCCCCGCGGCGGCGGCGCCACTTTGCGGTCGTTGACCTTGACCGGCCCCGCCGGCATCTGCGCGAGCGCCTGCCTGATGATGCGCACCGATTGGCGCATCTCCTCGATGCGGACGAGGTAACGATCGTAGGAATCGCCGTTGCGCCCGATTGGGACGTCGAACTCCATCTGGTCATAGGCGTCATAGGGCTGCGCGCGGCGGAGATCCCACGCGACTCCCGAGCCGCGCAGCATCGGGCCGGAAAATCCCCAATCCGCAGCCTGCTCGGCGGTTACCACTCCGATGTCGACGGTGCGCTCCTTGAAGATGCGGTTCTCGGTCAGCAGGCGTTCGATATCGTCGATCGTCTGCGGAAAGGTGTCGCAAAATGCCAGAATGTCCTCGGCGAGGCCGGCAGGCATGTCGAGGTGCACGCCGCCGGGCCGAAAATAATTGGCGTGCATGCGAGCGCCCGAGACGCGCTCATAGAATTCCATCAGCCGTTCGCGCTCTTCAAAGCCCCACAGGAACGGCGTGATCGCGCCGACATCGAGCCCGAACGCGCAGATGCACAGCAGGTGATTCAAGATCCGGGTAATCTCCGCGAACAGCACCCGGATGTATTGCGCCCGGGGCGGCGGGGTGATGCCCATCAGCTTCTCGACCGCGAGCGCGAACGCGTGCTCCTGGCACATCGGCGACACGTAGTCGAGGCGATCGAAATAGGGGATCGCCTGCAGATAGGTCTTGTACTCGATCAGCTTTTCTGTGCCGCGGTGCAACAGGCCGATATGCGGGTCGGCCCGCTCGATGACCTCGCCATCCATTTCGAGGACGAGCCGCATGACGCCGTGCGCCGCCGGATGCTGCGGCCCGAAATTCATCATGTAGTTCTTGATGTGCGGCGGGCCTTCGAGCTCGTCCGTCACCGGCGGCCGCCGCTCGCTCATGGCTGTCCCTCCCCCGCGGTGCCGCCGTTGTTTGGGGTTGCCTTTTCGTCGCCGGGGAGGATCTTGTCCATCCCCTCCCACGGCGACAGGAAATCGAAGCTGCGGAATTCCTGCTGCAATCGAACCGGATCGTAGACCACCGCCTTCTGATCCTCGTCGTAGCGCAGTTCGACATATCCAGTCAGCGGGAAATCCTTGCGCAGCGGATGACCCTCAAAGCCGTAATCGGTCAAGATGCGGCGCAAATCGGGGTTATCGGCGAAATAAATGCCGAACAGATCCCATGCCTCGCGCTCCCACCACCCGGCACTACTGAACAGCCCGACCGCCGACGGCACCGGCTTCTCTTCGTCGGTCTCGACTTTGATGCGAATTCGCTGGTTGAGCCGCATGCTGAGCAGGTTATAGACGACTTCGAAGCGCAGCGGCCGGTCTGGGAAATCGACGCCGCAGATATCGCAGAGCACGGTGAACGCACAATTCGGGTCGTCGCGGAGAAATTTCAGGGCGTGCGGCAACGCGTCCCGCTTCACCCGGCAGCATAGTTCGCCACCGCGGACCTCCGCAGCGAGGAGCGCATCTGACAATGCCGCCGAGATGTGCTCGGTCAGGACCTGGAGTTTTTCCTGCATGACGGATCAGCGAGCGAAGTTGCGGGTACGCCTGATCTTTTTTTGCAGCAACAGGACGCCGTAGAGCAGTGCTTCGGCAGTCGGCGGACAGCCCGGAACGTAAACGTCGACTGGCACGATGCGATCGCAGCCGCGCACCACCGAGTAGGAATAGTGATAATAGCCGCCGCCATTGGCGCACGATCCCATCGAGATGACCCAGCGCGGCTCGGCCATTTGGTCGTAGACCTTGCGCAATGCCGGCGCCATCTTGTTGCACAGCGTGCCGGCGACGATCATGACATCCGATTGGCGAGGGCTCGCCCGAAAGACGACGCCGAACCGGTCGAGGTCATAGCGGCTCGCCCCGGTATGCATCATCTCGACCGCGCAGCAAGCCAGACCAAAGGTCATCGGCCACAACGACCCGGTGCGCGCCCAGTTCACCAGGTTGTCGAGCGTCGCGACGACAAACCCCTGGTTCTGCACTTCCTCGGTCGCAGCCTTGAGGAGCACATTCTGATCAGTGCCGGGAGGAACCGGGCGGATGGGCGTCTCGGTCACTCCCATTCCAACGCCCCCTTTTGCCATTCGTAGATAAAGCCGATGGTCAGCACGGCGAGGAACACGATCATCGACCAAAAGCCGAACATCCCGATATCGCCGAGCGCGACCGCCCACGGAAACAGGAACGCCACTTCGAGATCAAAGATGATGAACAGGATCGCCACCAAATAGTAGCGCACATCGAACCGAACCCGGGCATCGCCAAACGGGTCAAACCCGCATTCATATGGCGACAACTTTTCCGTGTTGGGCCGCTGACGCGCAACAATCAAAGAGGCAGCGACCATGGCGATCGATATCGCGCCGGCAATGGCCAGAAACACGAGGATCGGGAAGTACTCGCGCAGTAGGGTTTCCATTAGAGCTCTTGCTGACGTGGGCCAGTCGGGCCGCAGAATGACGTCGCCCCGGCCCGCTCGTCACAGGGAACATATATGATGCGGATTGCCGGAATGCGACACCGCCGGCCCGCGATCCGCTGCGGCGCAGCAGAATTTCGCGTCCAAAATCGATGGCGGGAGCGACGGGGCTCGAACCCGCGACCTCCGGCGTGACAGGCCGGCGCTCTAACCAACTGAGCTACGCCCCCGCGGCCTCGACCCGGGGCGGGCACTCCTACCCCCTCCGGCTGGAGGGTGTCAAGCAAAGCTCCGTCGAATCAAGCGGGGCGGCGGTCCGGGCGGAGAAACCTGCTCCACGGCCCTTCGATCAGCTCAAGTCGCCGCCCTGCATCGACGCGAAATCAACTTTTCAATGCAGCGAAATCACCACGCAGGCTCGCACCATCGCGTTCGACCGCGCTGAGGCGCGTGGTCATTTCGTCGAGTTTGCGCTCCGGGCGGTCGCGGCATTCGTCCTGTCGAGGGAAGCGTGCCCGGAGGAAATCGAGAAGCTCGGAATTCTCGGCGATTAACTAACTCGTTCGATCGCGGTGCCGGGCCATGGTGGGCGATGACGGACTCGAACCGCCGACCCTCTCGGTGTAAACGAGATGCTCTACCAACTGAGCTAATCGCCCCGCGCGATGCGGGTCAGTTCAGTGAATCGCGCAATCCCTTGCCGGGCTTGAATTTGGCCTGCTTCGATGCGGCGATCTGGATCTTCTCGCCGGTCCGTGGGTTGCGTCCTTCCGATGCTGCCCGCGACGCGACCGAGAATGTCCCAAAGCCGACGAGACGAACTTCGTCGCCGCCCTTCAGCGCGTCGGCAATGGCGTCGAACACCGCGTCAACGGCTTTGCTCGCCTCTGACTTCTTCATATCAGTTTTGCCGGTGACGGCGTCGACGAGTTCGTTTCTGTTCACGAGACCCCCCCTGGGCGAGTGTACGGGACCAAAGCTGACCTGTTCGCCGCAGAGTTTAGGGCGGTGTCGCACATGGGTCAACTGTGCCGCAACTCGGAATCGAGAGGATTTTGGGACATTGCAGACCGCTTCGGGAGCTCTCTCGCGGTCCGCGACGCCCAGATCGGCTAGATTGGTTAATGAGTTACCACTCCCGAGCGCTCCTCGCGGGCCGGGATTACCGGCTCGCTTGGACCCTCTTCCGGCCAGGCGACCGGGGTTAGGGGTGCGGCGAGCGCCTCCAGGAGGAGTTCGTCGACGGTCTTAACCGGAACAATTTTCAACCCACGCTTTACATTATCCGGGATCTCGGCGAGATCTTTTTCGTTTTCGTTCGGGATCAGCACCGTTTTCAAGCCGCCGCGGAGAGCGGCGAGAAGCTTTTCCTTGAGGCCGCCGATCGGCAACACCCGACCACGCAACGTGATCTCGCCGGTCATCGCGATGTCTCGCTTGACCGGAACGCCGCTCAGCACCGAAACGATCGAGGTCACCATCGCCACGCCGGCGGACGGGCCGTCTTTGGGCGTCGCGCCTTCCGGCACGTGGACGTGGATGTCCTTCTTCTCGAAAACCGTCGGCAGGATGCCGAAGACATTGCTGCGCGACTTGACGTAGCTCTCGGCGGCCTGCACCGATTCTTTCATCACGTCGCCGAGCTTGCCGGTGGCGGTGACGCGCCCCTTTCCCGGAACCGTCACCGCCTCGATCGTCAGCAATTCTCCGCCGACCTCGGTCCAGGCGAGCCCGGTCGTGCACCCGACCAGATCCTCGCTCTCCGCCTCGCCAAACCGGAACTTACGCACCCCGGCGTACTTCTCCAAGTTGCGGCGCGTCACCGCGACGCGCTCCGTCTTCTTCATCAGAATATCTTTGATCGCCTTGCGGGTCAGATTGGCGATCTCGCGCTCGAGATTACGAACACCGGCCTCGCGCGTGTAGTAGCGGATCAGATCGCGGATCGCGTCGTCGCTGATGCTCCACTCATTCTTGCGGACACCGTGCGCGGACATCTGCTTCGGGATCAGGTGACGCTTTGCGATCTCGACCTTCTCGTCCTCGGTGTAGCCCGGGATGCGGATGATCTCCATGCGGTCGAGCAAGGGCTGCGGAATGCGCAGCGTGTTCGCGGTCGTCACGAACATCACGTCTGACAGGTCGTAGTCGACCTCGAGGTAATGGTCGTTGAACGTCGAGTTCTGCTCTGGGTCGAGCACCTCGAGGAGGGCGGAAGAGGGGTCGCCGCGCCAATCCGCGCCGAGTTTGTCGACCTCGTCGAGCAAGAAGAGCGGGTTCGAGGATTTGGCCTTCTTCATCCCCTGAATGACCTTTCCCGGCATCGAGCCGATGTAGGTCCGGCGATGTCCGCGGATCTCGGCCTCGTCACGCACGCCGCCCAACGACATCCGCACGAAGTTCCGTCCGGTCGCGCGGGCGACCGACTTGCCGAGGGAGGTCTTGCCCACCCCTGGGGCGCCCACCAGGCAGAGGATGGGTCCCTTCATCTTCTTCATGCGCTGCTGCACGGCGAGGTATTCGAGGATACGCTCCTTGACCTTTTCGAGCCCGAAATGATCCGCGTCGAGCACCTTCTCCGCGCCCTTGATGTCGCGTTTGATCTTGGTGCGGTTTTGCCAGGGCACCGACAGCAGCCAATCGAGATAGTTGCGCACGACCGTCGCCTCGGCCGACATCGGGCTCATGCTGCGGAGCTTTTTCAGCTCGGCGACCGCCTTGTCCCGGGCCTCCTTGGAAAACTTTGTCTTGTTGATGCGATCCTCCAGCTCGGCCATCTCGTCGCGGCCGTCTTCGCCCTCGCCGAGCTCCTTCTGGATCGCCTTCAGCTGCTCGTTCAGGTAGTACTCGCGCTGCGTCTTCTCCATTTGGCGCTTGACGCGGTTGCGAATCCGTTTTTCGACCTGGAGGACGCCGATCTCGCCCTCCATGTAGCCGAACACCTTCTCGAGACGCTCGGCCACCGTCCCCGTTTCGAGCAGCTCCTGCTTCTCGGGGATCTTCAAGCTCAAGTGAGCCGCGACCGTGTCGGCCAGCTTGCCGGGCTCTTCGATCTGATTGATCGAGACCAAAACCTCCGGCGGGATCTTCTTGTTGAGCTTGAGATACTGCTCAAACTGGGACACCACGGCGCGCGCCAGCGCCTCGGTTTCCTGTTGCTCGCCGGCATTTTCCGCGATGGTCTCGGCGACCGCCTGAAAGAATTGGTTGTTGTCGGCAAACCTGACGATGCGGGCACGCTGGCCGCCTTCGACCAGTACTTTGACGGTGCCGTCGGGCAGCTTCAGCAGCTGCAGCACGGTCCCGACCGTGCCGACCGTATAGATGTCCGAGGTCGCAGGGTCGTCCTGGGCGGCGTTCTTCTGAGTGACAAGCAGAATCTGCTTGTCGTCCTTCATCACGTCTTCGAGCGCCCGCACCGACTTCTCGCGGCCGACAAACAACGGCACGATCATGTGCGGAAACACGACGATGTCGCGTAGAGGCAGGACGGGATAAAGCGCACCGCGCGCAGCTTCTAACATGAGCCCTCATCTGCAAAAGACCGTCCCGGAGACCGGGACGGCAAGGATAGGGATACAGGTCTAAGGTTGGCCTCGCGGCGCCGGCCTTCAAGTCGGGCCGCGGTTTCATCGATGGGCTGTGACGCCGCAGGCTCAGTCGCCCGTGCCGACGCCGCCACGGTCGGAATAGATATGGAGCGGCCGGGCCCGCCCCTCGACCACCTCGCGATTGATCACGATCTCGCTGACGCCGACGAGGCTCGGCAGCTCGAACATCGAGTCGAGCAGGATCGCCTCCATGATCGAGCGCAGCCCGCGAGCCCCGGTCTTGCGCAGGATTGCCCTATGGGCGATCGCTTTGAGCGCTTCCTCATTCAGTTCGAGGCGGACGTCTTCCATCTCGAACAGCCGCTGGTATTGCTTGACAAGGGCGTTCTTGGGCTTGGTCAGAATGTCGACCAGCACCGCCTCGTCGAGATCATCGAGGGTCGCCACGACCGGGAGCCGGCCGACAAATTCGGGAATGAGCCCGAATTTCAACAGATCCTCGGGTTCGAGATCCTTCAGGATTTCTCCGGTTTTGCGCTCCTCGGGCCCGCGCACCTCGGCGCCGAACCCGATCGAGGTACCCTGCCGGCGCTGCGCGATGATTTTTTCCAGCCCGGCAAATGCGCCGCCGCACACGAAAAGAATATTGGTCGTGTCGACCTGGAGAAATTCCTGCTGAGGGTGCTTGCGGCCGCCCTGCGGCGGGACCGAGGCGATCGTGCCCTCCATGATCTTCAAGAGCGCCTGCTGGACGCCCTCGCCCGACACATCGCGCGTGATCGACGGGTTATCGGATTTGCGAGAGATCTTGTCGACCTCGTCGATATAGACGATCCCCCGCTGCGCCCGCTCGACGTTATAGTCGGCGGCCTGCAGCAGCTTCAAAATGATGTTCTCGACGTCCTCGCCGACATAGCCGGCCTCGGTCAACGTCGTCGCGTCCGCCATCGTGAACGGCACGTCGATGATCCGCGCCAGGGTCTGGGCCAGCAGGGTCTTCCCCGATCCGGTCGGGCCAACCAGCAGGATGTTCGATTTGGCAAGCTCGACGTCGTTGTTCTTCGCGCCGTGCGCGAGGCGCTTGTAGTGGTTGTGCACGGCCACCGACAGCACGCGCTTGGCGTGATCCTGGCCGATCACATAATCGTCGAGCACCTTGCAGATGTCGCGCGGGCCGGGAACCCCGTCGCGTGATTTGACCAAGGTGGTCTTGTGCTCTTCACGGATAATGTCCATGCAGAGCTCGACGCATTCATCGCAGATGAACACGGTCGGGCCGGCGATCAGCTTTCTGACCTCATGCTGGCTCTTACCGCAGAACGAGCAGTAGAGCGTATTTTTTGCGTCGCTGCCGCTGGATTTGGTCATCGCCACTCCGTCGCCGGCTGGAGCAATGCCCCCCTGGAACAATGCCGCGGCCGTTTCGGCCTCAATCGAAAGCCGGCGAGCGCTACGGCCGCCAGTTTCCGATGCTCAAGTATATGTGCTCTCGACGGATCAACAACCACTTAATCGCCTTCGGCTTCTAGCGCCGGAACCGTCAAGCTCGCGCCCTTTGCTATTTAAAACCCTTGTCCGGTTCACCGCCGCCGGGCCGGGTTTCGACCACTTCGTCAATGAGGCCGAACTCCTTGGCTTCGAGCGGGGAAAGAAATTTGTCGCGCTCGACCGCGGCAGCGATGGTTTCGAGCGCCTGGCCGGTGTGCCGGACATAGATTTCGTTGAGCCGCGCCCGCAGCGCCAAGATCTCTCGCGCCTGAATTTCGATGTCCGTCGCCTGACCCTGCGCGCCGCCCGAAGGCTGGTGGATCATGATGCGCGAATTGGGCAGCGAGAAATCTCTTCCCCTTGGCTCCGGCGCACATCAGCAGCGAGCCCATCGACGCGGCCTGGCCGATGCACACCGTCGACACCGGCGAGCGGATGTACTGCATCGTGTCGTAGATCGCGAGCCCCGAGGTGACCACCCCGCCGGGCGAGTTGATGTAAAAGGCGATGTCCTTCGCCGGGTTCTCCAATTCGAGGAACAGCAGCTGGGCGCAGATCAGGCTGGCGACCGCATCGTGGACCGGACCGACCAGGAAGATGATCCGCTCTTTCAGCAGGCGCGAGTAGATGTCGTAGGCGCGTTCGCCGCGGTTGGTCTGCTCGACCACCATCGGCACCAGATTGTTCATGTATTGCTCGAAGTAATCCGACATTGCTGGCTCCTCCTAATGCGCCCGTAATTGGCGAAATTTCACTGGCTCACTCCGGCGCGGCCTCACTCGCACCAGACCCGCCGGCATCGAGCCCGTTGGCGTCAGGATCGGGCAGGCTCAGCAGATCTTGCGGGCTGATCTTGCGCTCTTCGACGTTGGCCAGCTCGACGATGAAATCGACAACCTTGTCCTCGAAAATCGGGGCCCGCAGATTGCCGACCGCCTCTGGATTTTGACGGTAGAAATCCAAGACTTGACGCTCGTAACCGGGATGGCGCCGCGCTTCGCGGGTGATCGCTTGGTTAAGCTCGTCCTGGGTCACGGTGATATTGTTGCTGCGCCCGACTTCGGCAAGGAGCAATCCCAGCCTGACCCGGCGTTCCGCAATCCGGCGGTAGTCGGCCTTCAAGGCCTCCTCGTCTTCTGTAGAGCCGGGTTCTGTTGCGCCGGCTTCTGTTGCGCCGGGTTGCCGCTCGCTATCCTGGGCCGCGCCGGCGCCAACCTCGCGATCCGGTTGCGGCACTGGAGCCGATGCCCCAGCCTCGCCCGCCGCTGTTTCCGGACTTTCTGCTGCGGCAGTCTCCCCGGGCGGTCCCTCGCTGGCCTCCGGCGGTGCCTCCGAGCCCGCCGCTTCCGGTTGAGCCTCCCTCGCCTTTTCCGCCTGGTATTGCCGCCAAATGCTTTCGAATTCGAGCTCCACCATGCCCGGCGGAACGGCGAAATCGTAATTCTGCGCCAGCTTGTCGAGCAGCGAGCGCTTCAGGCGCAGACGCGACGCGCCCTCGTAATCGCGCTGCATCTGCTGCCGCACCTCTTGGCGCAGCTCGGCGAGGCTCTCGAGGCCGACCGCCTTGCCGAGCTCGTCGTCGATGACCAGCGGCAAGCGTTGGCGCACCTCCTTCACATCGACCTCGAACACCGCGTCCTTGCCGGCGAAATCCGGGGCCCCGTAATCTTCGGGGAAGGTAACGCGGACGGTTCGGTGCTCGCCGGCGCTGGCGCCGATCAGCTGCTCCTCGAAGCCGGCAATGAAGCCGCCCGAGCCCAGCACGATCTGACGGTCTTTCCCGCTGGCTCCCGGGATTTCCTGCTCGCCGCTGCGGCCCTCGATATCGACCACTATGATGTCGCCGCTTTCGGCCGGGCGCTCGGCGACCTCGGTTTTGCGCTGCTGCTCGGCGATCCGCTCGATCGCGCGGTCGACATCCTCATCGGGCACCTCGACGACGAGCCGCTCGATCTCGAGATCGGCAAAGCTCGGCTCCGGGATGTCCGGCAACACCTCGAGAGACATCTTGTATTCGAGATCGGCGCCCTCGCTGAATGAGACGATGTCGACCTTTGGCGGCAACGCCGGGCGCAAATTGTGCTCGCGTATCGCGTCGGCGGAAGTGTCCTGCAACGTGCTCTCCAGCACCTCCCCGCGCACCGAGTTACCAAAGCGCTGGCGCAGGATCTGCATCGGGACCTTGCCCGGACGGAAGCCGCGCAGCTGGATCGTCCGGCCGATTTCACCGAGCCGGCTGGTGACTTTTTCCTCGAGCTCGCCGGCCGGGACAACGACGCGAAATTCGCGCTTGAGGCCTTCGACGCTGGTTTCAGTGACTTGCATGAGGGAGGGCCTGTGCTTCCCAAACAATTCAAAAGATGGTGGTGCGGGCGGGGGGATTTGAACCCCCACGATTTCCATCGCTGGAACCTAAATCCAGTGCGTCTGCCAATTCCGCCACGCCCGCCGCTACCGCTGCCGGAGCGGCTTTCCGACCCGTCCGCGACCAGCTCTTAGCACAAACGCTGCAGCCGATACAGCCGCACAGGCTGGATCAGCCGATGCGCGCGAGATTGCGCAGCGCAGAGGAGGCGGCGACCCGCCCCTCGCCGCGGTAGGCCTCGTGGTTGGCCTCGATCTCGCCGAGACGGTACAGATAATTGACCATAATGCCGGCGGATTGCTGCAAGCCTTTGGCGGAGACGTCACCGAGCCAGTTGAGGCGCTCGACGCGCGCGCCGTTGCTGAGGTGAAAATGGGCCACCGGATCGAGCGCCCGCCCGGAGGGAGCCCGTTCCCTGACGAGATAGCGCGCGCACAGCCGCAACAGCGGTTCACGCAGGACGCCCGCGAGCCGAGCTTCGCTGTGCCAGCCCTCCTGATCGAGCAGCGACAGAAGATCGCCTCCCGGTACCTCCTCGCCCAGCGCCTCGATCGCTGTCCGCTCGGCCGGCAAAAGCATCTCGCCGGGGGCCGACCGGTCCTGGCGCTCGAGCCAGGCGCGAAAGCCCGGGACCGGCGACAGGGTCGCGAACATCTTGAGGCGCGGCAGCTCGATCGCCAGAGCATCGGCGACCCGCTTGATCAGAAAATCGCCAAAACTGATGCCTGCCAGCCCGCGCTGGCAATTGGAGATCGAATAGAAGATCGCCGCATCGGCGGCCTGCGGATCGCCGATCGGGGCCGTCTCGTCGAGCAGCGCATGAACATTGCTCGCCATGCCCGAAACGAGCGCCACCTCGACAAAGATCAGCGGCTCGTCCGGCATGCGCGGATGAAAAAAGGCAAAGCAGCGACGGTCGGCTTCGAGCCGGTTCTTCAGATCGGTCCAGCCGCGAATCTCGTGCACCGCCTCGTAGACCATCAGCTTTTCAAGCAACGCCGCCGGCGACTCCCAGGTGATGCGCTTCAGCTCGAGAAAGCCGATGTCGAACCAGTTGGCGAGCAGCCGCTTCAGATCCTCCTCGAGCCCGCTCAGCAGCGGATCGCGCCGCCCGAGGTCGATCAACTCGGCGCGGCGGTCGACGAGGAACTTGACGCCCTTCCGGAAGCGCGTTGAACTGTCGCAACAGAGTGATGCGCGGCGGCTCCAGCGCGTCGCGCAGGGCGCGCTCCTCGGCAGTGCGCTGCGCCGGCTCAGCGGCCGCGATCAGCCTCTGGCATCGCCGCCGGACCTCGTCGTGGTCGACATCGAATTCGCGCGCGAGCAGCTGCAGGAAGCGCTCGCGGCCGGCAGGGTCGAGCAACAGATAGGTGCGGCCGAGATCGGCGGCGCGCGCCCGTGCCGTGACGCCGCCGGCGCGCCCGTCCAACGAGCTGAGCATCTGCTGGTGCAGCCGGCTCGCATCCTCGCCGGGGAGATCGGGGCGAGGCGTCCCGCTCAGAACCCCGCGCGCGGATTCGGCGATGTCGCGCCATGCGCTGCGCAAATTGGTCAGCGTCCGGTCGAACACGCCCTCGAAAAAGCCGGCGGAAGCAGGATCGGCGGGCATCGCAGCTCTACTGCAGTGACGGGCGCTGAACCAGACGCGAAGGGCTGCGCCGCGTCAATCCAAAAACGCCAGATTAACGCCAGATTAACTGAGGTGTTCCGCCAATCGCGTTCGGAGCGTGAGCGAGCAAATCTTGCAGCACCGGAACAACCGCGTCGATCAGATCTTCGGCAACGAGGCCGAGGCCGAAGCGGGAGGCCGCCGCACCGTGAACCCAGGCCGCAGCGGCGGCCGCTGCGAACGGCTCCATGCCCTGGGCGAGCAGCCCGAGCACGATCCCGGCGAGCACATCGCCGCTGCCCGCCGTCGCCAGCTGCGGCGGCGCGTTGGCGTTGATCGCGACCCGCCCGTCGCGGCGCGGCGATCACCGTATCGGCGCCCTTGAGCAGCACCACCGCCCCGCTCTGCCGTGCCGCGCGGCGCGCCCGCTCAGGCTTGTCGCCGGCAGTGTCGAACAGGCGGGAAAACTCGCCGGCATGAGGGGTCATCACGCAAGGCGAGCGGATCGCCGCGAACAAAGTGGCGGGATCTTCGGCAAACGAGGTCAACGCGTCGGCGTCGAGCACCGCGCGCTTGCCGGCGCCGAGTATCGCCAGCGTGCTGGCGCGGGTTTCGTCGCCGACGCCGGCACCCGGTCCAATCAGCGCGGCGTTGCGCCGCTTGTCGGCAAGAAAACCCCGGAACGCGTCGATATCCGCGACGGGATGGACGATGACGCCGGTCAATGCCGCGGCGTAGATCGGGAAAGCGGGTTCCGGGGCGGCGACGGTGACCAGCCCGGCGCCGAGCCGGGCGGCGGCGCGGGCCGCCAGCCGCGCCGCGCCGGTCATCACCGCGCCGCCGGCGACGAGCGCGTGTCCGCGCGCATATTTGTGGGTTTCGAGGCCCGGCCTAGGGAAGGCGCCGAGCCACCAGTCCGCGGCATTCTCCACGGTATCCGGCGCGATCCGATCGAGCACGGCATCGGGAATGCCGATCTGCTCGAGCACCGTCTCGCCGCAATAGCCGCGGCCCGGCAGCAGCAGATGCCCGGGCTTTTTGCGGAAGAAGGTGACCGTCACGGCCGCCCGCGGCGCGACCCCGCGGACTTCGCCGCTCGCCCCGTCGATGCCGCTCGGGACATCGATCGCGATAACCGGCAGCAGCCGTTCGCCGATCGCCTCGATGACGGCGCGCGCGATGCCCTCGACCGGCCGCGCGAGACCCGCCCCAAAGATGCCGTCGACGACGAGCCCGGCGCCGTCGAGCGCTGCCGGCTCCAGCGCCTCGACAGCGCCCGGCCAGCGCGCCGCAGCCTGCGCCGCGTCGCCGCGCAGCGCCGCGACGGAGCCGAGCAGCGCAAGGCGCACCGGCCAGCCGCGCTCGGCCAGCACGCGCGCCGCGACAAAGCCGTCGCCGCCGTTGTTTCCCGGGCCGCAGAGCACCGCGACCGGTTGCGGCGGCCACCGCCGCGAAACCGCCTCGGCAACCTTGCGGCCGGCAGTCTCCATCAGCTCGATGCCGGAGACGCCGCCCGCGATCGTCAGCCGATCAGCCTCGCCCATCTGCGCCGGGGTCAGCAGAGCATGCTTGCGCCAGCCCTCCGGGGAAATCGTCATCGGCGAGATGTGGGGAGCACCTGATCCGCGCGGAACCCCGAGCTTGACGTCCAGCCCGCGAATTGTTACCTCCACCGCGGACGGCGGGTGTAGCTCAGTTGGTTAGAGCGCCAGATTGTGGATCTGGATGTCGTCGGTTCAAATCCGATCACTCGCCCCAATTTTTAGTTATTCAATACTGAATAGCCGCCTCGAACGAACTGCCAGGCGCCCTTGGGCAACGAAGTGGTTAGGGGCCGCAGGAGAAGGCCGTGAGCGACGAAAGGGCTGATATGATCCTGAACACGCTGCGAGCGATCCGCGGCAAGCAAACGACGAGCCCGCTTCCTGAGGAAGAGCTCGCCTCGCGACAAGCCTTTCAGGGGGTGGTGTTCGGCCTGATTTACCTGCGCGGTCAGCGGCTCTCGGCGGTTAACAGACACTCGGGCGTGCAGACGCCGACAACCACCTCGCTTACCTAGTCGGTCGCTGCGCAGCGGAAGCCGTCGCCCCAGCGCTTGATGTGCCCGACCGAGGGCGACGGGAAGTGCATCGTGCAGCACAGGGTGGCGGTGTCGCAATAGCGTTCGAGAAACGCGCGGCGGGTGGCTGAGGCCTGCTTCTGATCGTAATCGACCCGCATTACGAGATCCGGATAGCGCGCCTGGATCGGCGAGTGGATCAGGTCGCCCGTAAACACTGCCTGGTCGCCACGGCGCCCGGCGCAGACCGCAAAGTGATCGGGCGTATGGCCGGGTGTCGGACTGAGCCGGATGTGGTCATCGACGACATAGTCACTGGTCACTAGCTCGGCCTTTTTGGCGTCGATGATCGGCAGAACGCTGTCCCGCATCGGGTCGAGCGGCGTCTCGCGATCGACGCCGTCCCAATATTCGAATTCTTTTTGGGAGAAGAGGTATTTGGCATTGGGAAAGGTCGGGACCCAGCGGCCGTTCTCCATTCGCGTATTCCACCCGACATGGTCGCCGTGCAGATGCGTGCACATGACGATGTCGATATCGTCGACCGTGACGCCGGCCGCCTTCAGCGCCTGCATCCAGTTGCTGTCGCTCTTGCGGTGCCAGGCCGGGCGATGCGGAAAAGACTTGTCGTTGCCGATGCAAGCGTCCACCAGAATGGTGTGGTGCGGCGTCTTGACGACATAGGATTGGAAGCACAGCACGGCCATGCCGGCCGGGTCGAGCGCCGCCGGCTCCATCCACGACCGGTTCTCGTCCAGCAATTCCGGGCTCAGGCTCGGCAGGAACTCCAGGATCGGCGTGAACCCCGCTTCCTGCTCGACAATCCGTTGGATCGTCATGTCGTTAACCGTAAAGCTCGTGCGCATGTAGCCGGTCCTCCGGAAAATCACTCACCCGAGCGTAGCCCCGCACCGGCGGTGTAGCAAACGGAAACGGCCGCACCGATCCGCCGCCAATCCGAGAGCTGCTGCGGCCACGGCCGGTTGATTACCCCGAGAGGCCCGCAATGGCCAACGGCAAATACTCGGGTGTAATCCTCGGCAATCCAATCGGAGCCGGCTGCATGCGAAATCTGCCGTGGCGCGTCTTGCAGGCCAAAGACGAGGCGAACGGCGCGCCATCCGGCAGAGCCCATCCCGACAACGACCGGCGGCCTGAGAAAGGCGATGAGCGGCAGCAGGTGTTGCTCGGAGCAGGCATCCACCCAGCTCGCCAGAATGGGCGCATTCATCGCCCCTTCTTTAATGCACAGGATGGAGTTGGTCAGAAAGACAGGGGCGCCGCGGTCGCGCCTCGAAGGGTGCTCTACCACCATGCCGGCTGCAGTCAGCAGCCGGTAGAGATTTTCGTTCGTCTTATTATTCGGCTCGTCGCGCCCGCGGCAGCGAACGAAATAGCCGACATTGCCGAAATCCTGACCGACTACCAGAAGCTTCGGGCTGCGATGGCCTAGCCACTGCTCCCAGTGACTGACCACATCGGGGTCGAAGTCGAATTCGGCGCAGCTCCTGATTTTGCCGGGACTGCGCTCGACACAGATGCGGCAAGCCTTGCGCGCCGCTATGAGCTTCTCAAATTCGGCCACTTTCGGCCAATGCCCGGACCTGCTCGGCGAGCCGGCGCAGCGGGCGGTCGGCGAGGCCGAGCTGCTGGAGGTGCCCCAGCGTGTTCTCGAAATAATCGCGGCACGTCCCGCGGCGGCCGGCCCCGGCGAGGATTCTGCGCGCGGCCTCATCCAGCGGCAGCCTCCCCGCGTAATCCGGGCAATTGCGCAGTGCAGTGAACGCCAGCGCGCGGCGCACGCCCGTTGCGGTGCCCACCAGCAGCAGGCGCGCCGCATAGACCGGGCGGCCGCTCATCTCGCGCTCCCAGACTCGCTCGAGCGCATCCGCCGGCAATCGCAACACCGCGCCTCGGCAAGACCCGCCGCGGTCGAGCCCGAGCGTCAGCCCGGGATTGGCCGGCGTGCCGCGGTAGTCGCAGGAATAAAGGCAAAAGCTGCGGTGATACCCATACAGCAAGGCCGGCTCGGCTGCCGCATCACGCAGCTCAGCGTCCCACAGCAAAGAGCCGTAGGCGAAAACCCAAACCGGCTCCCTACCGTGCAATGCCGCAACCTCCGCCGGCATCGGCGGGGCCGGAGTTTCGCTCACCGCCGCCGCAGTCCGATTTCACCACCGCGACACGAAGACCACGCAGATGGGACTTCTCGCCCTGCTTCCGTGCCTCTGTGGTGCAAACTTCCTCTTTAGCGCTTCGAAAACTGGAAGCTGCGGCGGGCTTTGGCTTTGCCGTATTTTTTTCGCTCGACGACGCGGCTGTCGCGGGTGAGAAAGCCCTGGTTCTTTAAGAGCGGGCGCAGGCCCGGCTCGTAGCGGGTCAGCGCCTGGCTGATGCCGTGTCGCACCGCGCCGGCCTGGCCGGAGAGACCGCCGCCCTTGACCGTGCACCACACATCGAATTGGCCGAGCCGGTTGGTCGCGACCAGCGGCTGGTTGATCAGCATACGCAGCACCGGCCGCGCGAAATAGACCGGGCTCTCGCGGCCGTTGACGTCGATCCTGCCGGCGCCGGGCTTGATCCATACCCGCGCCACCGCGTTCTTGCGCTTGCCGGTGGCATAGGAGCGGCCGAGGGCATCGATCTGCGGCTTGACGTCGTCGGGGACGGACGTGGTTGGAACCGGTGGAGCGGGCGCGGCGCGCGCCTGCTGGAGCGCCTGGCGCAGACTCCCCAGGCCCTGAAAGGTCTGCGGGCGTTGCGAACTCGGAGGATCGTTGTCGGCCATATTCAAACTCTGTTTTTGCGGTTCAGCGAGGCGACGTCGAGCCGATCCGGCTGCTGTGCTTCATGCGGGTGCTCGGGTCCGGCAAACACCCGCAAATTCTTCATGACGCGCCGGCCGAGCGGGCCGCGCGGCACCATGCGCTCGACCGCCTTGATGATCACCCGCTCCGGGTGCTTGCCTTCGAGAATGGCGCCCTTGCTGCGCCCCTTGATGCCGCCCGGGTAGCCGGTGTGCCAGTAGAAGATGTCGTCGGCGCGCTTGTTGCCGGTCAGCTGGACCTTCTCGGCATTGACGACGATGATATTGTCGCCGCAATCCATGTGGGGGGTGAAGGTGGGCTTGTGCTTGCCGCGCAGCCGCACCGCAATAATCGAGGCGAGCCGGCCCAGCACCAGACCGTCGGCATCGATCAGCGACCATTTCTTGTCGATATCCGACGGTTTGGCGGAAAAGGTCTTCATGGCTCGAAGGAAATGCCCGACGGCCCGGAACAGTTGCCTGGGCCGCGAAAGCCGGTCATGTAAGCGATCGGCTCCCACGGGTCAAGCAATGCTTTAGCCGAAGAGAGGTCTCAAGGATGGCGGCGATACTGTTGGAGGAGCGCACAGAGAGGGTGTTGCGCCTGACCCTCAACCGGCCGGAGGCGCGCAACGCCCTTTCGATCGAGCTGATGACGGCGCTGGTCGAGGCGCTCGGCCGGGCCGCGGACGACCGGCACAGCCGGGTCGTCGTGGTCGCCGGGGCCGGTCCCGCCTTCTGCGCCGGGCACGATTTGCGCGAGCTGCGCCAGGACCCGCGGCGCGCGACCTACCAGCGCATCTTTGCGCTGTGCAGCGAGCTGATGCTAGCGATCGTGCGGTTGCCGAAGCCGGTCATCGCCGAGGTGCACGGCGTGGCGACGGCGGCCGGCTGTCAGCTGGTCGCGACTTGCGATCTGGCGGTCGCCGCCGAGGACGCGCGTTTTGCGACACCCGGGGTCAATATCGGCCTTTTCTGCTCGACGCCGATGGTGGCGCTATCGCGCGCCGTCGGGCGAAAGGCTGCAATGGAGATGCTGCTGACCGGCGAGCTGATCGATGCGCAGACGGCGCGCTCGCTCGGGCTGGTCAATCGGGTGGTACACCGCGAGGGGCTGCGGGATGCGGTCGACGGGGTTGCGCGCCAGATCGCCGGCAAATCCGCCTTCACCGTCAAGATCGGGAAGGAGGCATTCTACCGTCAGGTCGAGCTCGATCTGGCCGCCGCTTATCGCTATGCCGCCGAGGTCATGACGACCAACATGCTGGGCGAGGACGCCGGCGAAGGGATCGACGCCTTTCTCGCCAAGCGCGCTCCGGTATGGCACGACCGGTGAGGCGCATGGACCACGAGACTTATTCCGACTCGTATCTGCGCGACATTCTGACCAGCGTGCGCACGATCGCCGTCGTCGGCGCCAGCCCGCGCCGCGAGCGGCCTAGCCACGGCGTGATGGCCTATCTGCAGCGCCGCGGCTACCGGACGATCCCGGTCAACCCCAACGCGGCCGGCGGTAAGATCAACGGCGAGACCGTTTACGCGAGGCTCGCCGATGTGCCGGAGCCGATCGACATGGTAGACGTGTTCCGCCGCACCGGAATGGCCGGCGGGGTCGTCGATGAGGCCATTGCTGCCGGCGCGAAGGTAATCTGGATGCAGCTCGGGGTGCGCGACGATGACGCCGCCGCCCGCGCCAAAGCGCACGGCCTCAAGGTCGTCATGAACCGCTGTCCGGCGATTGAAATCCCCCGCCTCGGGTTGTAGGCGCTCGTGTGATGTCTTGCAAATGGCGTTACATCCTAGTGATCAAACTCGTTCAGAAAATTCACCCCGTTTCTGACCTTATTGTCTTCCCGGCGAAGGCGACTACACCTACCGCGAGCGCCACGGCGAGGCGATCTACCGGTTCAAGGGCCTGCCCTCGCGAAGGCGGGGGGGCGGAATGCTCCCGAGCGACTTCTTTCGCCGCAACGTCGTCTTGAGCTTCCAGGAGGACGCCATCGGCATTCGCCTGCGCGACGTCATTGGTGTCGACAACATGATGTGGGGCTCGGACTATCCGCACAGCGAGTCGACCTTTCCGCAATCGCGCAAGATCCTGGCGGAGATCCTGGCCGGCGTGCCGGACGACGGCCAGGCCAAGATCGTGGGCCTCAACACCGCCCGTGTGTACAATTTCGACGCGGCAACGCTGACCGCCCCTGGTTGAAGAGCCAACCTCTCTGCGGATCGACGAGTTCGCCGTGCCTGCGCCGTTCATACGGCCGATGGCGCCGATGCTGGCCGGCCCTGCCCGCACGGCGCATAGCTCCAGGTAGTTCACGTACGCCCCTGCATTTCGGCCGTTCCTTTATCCGCTCAGCCCCCCGCGCAGGGCCGGGTACCGAAGCTTATAAGGTGGTCCCCGTGAATGTCCGCCTTCAACGCGGCACTGGTCCCACCCGGCGGGGTGACCCACGCTGCGGTTTCACCTGTTTCGGCGAACAGATACAAACCTTCGCGGTAGACTACGAACCAAATCTCGATCTCGCGCGGCAAGTCCTGCTACGCCCGATCGTAGGCAGATAGAGGACTTGCTTATCTGCAATATCCTGGAGACTCCCCCACCTCATCGGACCTTCCAGCCTACTTGGTTCACCAGTCAACGGCGCTCGCTCTCTCTCCCTGTCTCCACAACGCGCTAAGTAGGACCACGCCCGAAGTGGCGCTGGATTGGCGGGCGCCGACGCGAGGTCTCGCGCCATAGACTGTAAAGGCCCGAGGCGACAACGATGGCGGGCGCCCTCGGCAGCGCACTAGTTCGCCGGGCCGCTAGACCCCGAAGATCGCGCCGCGGACATTGACGAGTTCGTCGTCCTTGCCATCGCTGATCGCGGCGCCGCCGGGTCCGGCGGCTTCCACGACGGTCAGCGGGTCGGAGCGGATTTCCCAATACTTGCCGTAGCCCCACATCGCAATGCCGCCGCCATTGTCGCAGGCGTACCAGCCGTCGCGCAGTTCCACGACCTCCCAGCCCTGGTCGCGCAAGGCGGCCATTGCATCGCTGTCGCCGAGACAGAAATAATCGGCCTTGCCCGCGCCGTTGGGGACGATATCGGGTGTCCGGCGCTGGGCCTTGATCTGCACTGCTGCGCTTTCCGGTGCGCCTCGCGTGCTGCGCACAATGAACATCATTTCGGTCAGGCTCCTCGTTCAGGCTCCGCGCCGCAGAAATGCCGCGACCTGTTCGACAAAGGCGGCGGGCCGCTCGAGTTCCGGATGGTGACCGGCGGCCGCAATCGTTGCAAATTGCGCGCCGGGAATCAGCTCGGCATAGGCGCGGCCGTAATCCGGTCGAACAATCCGGTCGCTTTCCCCCCACAGCACCAGGGTCGGCACCGCAATGCGGTGGAGCCAATGCATCAGCTGCGGGTTGTACATATGCGGCCGCCAGCCATAGAGGCATAGCGCATCCCAGTTGCGCGCCAGGGTCACCATCTCCTCGTCGCTCATCGCGTCGGTGATCGTCGCTTGCCAGCCCAGCCCATAGATCCCGGCCGGGCGCTTGGCCGGGTCGTGCCAGCTACGCCGGTCCAGCTCGGCCGGCGAGGTGTTGAAGAAATGGACGATGTCGCGCTCCTCGCGGCTGCCGATCTTGATCCCGACCGGATCGACCAGCACCAGCCGATCGAGCTTGCGCGAGCCGCTGACCGCGACCTCGGCGCCGATCCAGCCGCCGAACGAGAAACCGACCATCGCCACCTTGTCGTCGGGGATCGCGTCGAGCACGTCCAGGTAGAGATGCACGAGGTCGTACATGGTGTCGAAATCGGGCGGGCGCGCCGAGTGACCGAAACCCGGATGCGACGGCGCGATGACCTCGCCATGCTCGGCCAGCATGTCAAGAAACGGCGCGTCCGGGCTGATGTTGTTGACCCCATGAAGCACCAGGATCGGGGGCGCGCCCGCTCGACGCGGGCCCCGGCGCAGCACCTCAAGCTCGATCCGCTCGACCCGGATGCGATCGCGCGCCGCGTCCGCCAGGACGAAGGTGGTCGGCCCGGTCATGGCGCCGCCGAAGCAACCTCGCGCCACGGCACTGAGGGCGCAAGGTCCTCGTCAAGCGGCTCCAAATCCTCCAGTTGCGGCAAGACCTCGCGCGCGGCCAGCGTGAGGCTCTTCTCCGCCTCGGCGTGGGTCACGAGACCCTGGCGGGTCATCATGATGATGTGTTCGATGCCGCCGACCCGCCGTCGGAATTCCTTGATCTGGCGGGCGACTGTGTCGGGGTTGCCGGCGAACATCTGGCCCTGCCCGATCAGGGCGGCGGCGTCGAGATTGGTCGGCCGCTTGGAGGCGCCGCCGCGCCACGCCTTGGGCGCCAGCTCGGGCGCCACCGCACCGGGCTGGAATTTCGAGAATTGCGGTGCGCTCTTGATGCTGACAGTCAGGAACCACGCGATCTTCTGGCCGATGCGGATGGCTTCCTCATCGGTGTCGCCGACATAGGCGAAGGCCATGTAGGAAAAACGATCCTCGCCGGGGGGCTTGAGGCCGGCTTCGGCACGGGCGGCCTTGTAGGTATCGAAGGCCTGACGGGTGCGGTCATAGCCGCCGAACAGCAGCGTGTTGATGATGTTACGGCGGCCGAGTTCGGCGCAGGTCGGCAGGTCCGATGTCGCCGCCCAGAATTCCGGCCGCGGTTGCTGGTAGGGGCGGGGCCAGATATTGACGTGCGGGTGAATAAAGAATTTACCTTCCCAACTGAATGGCCCGTCCTGAGTCGTCAGCGACTTCTCGATCAGATCGATCGCTTCCCATTCGCGCTCGCGAATGCGCATCGGGTTGGCGTCGCCCGACACCATCTCGGTCGCGCCGGATTTGACGAACCCGATCTCGAGCCGTCCCTTCGACAGGACGTCGATCGTCGCGTATTCCTCGGCGACCCGCACCGGGTCAGGCCGCACCGTGATCAGCGTGCCCAATGACAGGATGCGGGCCTTGCGGGTGATGTTCGCGACGATGCCGGTGATGACCGGGCTGGCCGCCCAGAGATTATTGATGCCGGAATGGTGCTCGTTGGTGACGATGTTGATGCCGATCTCGTCGCACAGCCGGTACTCGTCGAAGATCTCGTCATAGAGCCGCGCCGCGATTTTCGGGTCGCAATACTTGTTCGGCAGGCTGGCGCGCACCGAGTTCGGCTTGTTCGAGGACCTCGTTCGGCACGAACGGGTAGGGGTTTTCGCAATGGTTCCACAGCTGCATCAGGTCCTCCGTTCCGCGCCGACCACGTCTTCGAGCGGCCTGCGCGCGGTCTCAGGCGCGACAAACAGGGCAAAGCTGCTCTGCACCGAGCCGCGGATTTCGGCGGAACACCTGCCGCATCGGCATTTGCTGCGACGCCATTCGCGCGTCCGGGACCACGGGTCAGCGAATTCGGTGAAGGCCACCGCGCGCGGCTCTATTACTGCGCCTTCGTCACCGACCCCCATCGCCTTGCCGTGCGTCTCAACCCCGAGGAACACGAAGGACAATCCCACCAGCAACATGCAGAAGGCGAGGAAAAGATAGGCTGGCAAAACCGCATCCGAGGTTGCCTGCGGCGACACGACATTGCTGCTCCCGGCAATCAGGGCCAAGCTCAGCGGGCCGACGATCTTGCCGACGCCATTCGCGGCCTGGCCAAGTCCCGACGCGCGCGCCCCGAGACGCACGCCGTAACGCTCGACCGTGTAGGGAGCGAAATTGGCGAAGCCGCCTTCGATAAAGAAGGTAGAGGCGCACAGCAGCATCACCATCGCCGGCAAGCCCCCGACAATCGTATTGCTGTAATAGCCGGCGGCGGCAAGCGCGGCGACACCGCCAAACCCCCAAACCACACCCAGCCAGCGCCGGCCGGTCAGCGGTGCCAACAGGGTAACGACGATCTTGCCCGTGACCCCGCCGAGGGTGACGAAGACAAAGAATTTGGCGGCCTGCGGCACCGGCACGCTCAGTACCATCGCCACGATCGTCGGCCCCCACAGATAGACGCCGTACGCCGCCATCGACGAGCCACCCCAAATGATGAGGGTCTCCCAGAACAGGCTCGGCTGGCGATACAGCTCCGACAGTCGGCCGCGCGGCTGGACGGCAGGCATCTGGGTCGGCAGCGGCACCGATTGTAAGGGCATATCGAGGTGCTTGGCGACCTCGGCTCGGGCCTGGGTGAAGCGGCCTTTTGCCACCAGCCAACGCACCAATTCGGGCACATAGAACCAAATCAGGACGCCGACGATCGCGGGCACCATACCGAGCATCGCGACGCCGCGCCAGCCGAGCGGCTCGAGCAGTGCGGCGGAGGCTCCGGAAGCAAGAAAGCCGCCGGCCGACGCGAAAACCAGATAAAAGCTCGTCAGCAGCGTCCGGTGCCGCGTCGGTGTCAGCTCGACCTAAATCGCCAAAGAAGGCGTGACCCCGGCTGTCAGCCCGACCCCGATGAAAAAGCGCAGCACCGCGAAGATCTCCCACGAGCCGCTCGGAACGATGCCCATCAATCCGGAGCTCGCGGCGCAGATGAAGGTGCCGATGATCATCGTGATCTTGCGTCCCCAGGCGTCCGACAGCCCGCCAAAGACGAGCGCCCCCAGGATCGCGCCGACGCCACCGCTATAGAGAATCACCGCCGATTGGCCATAGGTGAGGTGCCACTGCGGCGCCAGCACCGCCAACAGATAGCCGACGATGAGAAAATCGAAGAATTCGAGGACAAACAGCGCCGAGAGCAGAACAAAAGATACCCAATAGCGCCGATTGAGCGGAGCGGCATCGAACAGCGCCAAGAGATTGTCGGCACTCTGTCCCGGCATCGCTTCCTCCCACATCGCTATCTGCGGCGCTTGCCATTATGCGGCGGTAAAGGAATATGCCCGTGCCGCCGGGCCGTCAATCCGCGGCAGCGTCGCCCGCGATCTAAGCGGCACGGTCATGACAGCGCAGCATGAGGCGTAGGGCTTGCTCCGTACGCCAGGTGCGTGGTGGCAACCCCAGCATAGTGGCCTGCCGACCAGGCTGCTGCTCAACACCCTGGATGCGCTCGTGGTCCGCTTTGGAATCCTCATCGGCGAGCAACGCGCCTTTGAGAGAGGCGAGGAAAGCGCTAACGGCGCCGCGTCTACCTGATGGGGGTTGAGTTCGACCCGCGCGGGTCGAAAGCGACTGCGCCATCGCATCATCGCCTGGGCCCTCAACCGTGATGCGATGCGCGAAGTACGAGCCTTGATGCACGGTGTAGTGCATCACGGAACGAACCAGGGGCTCTCCCTTTGCGTCAACTTATATGCCCTGCGCGCCATCAGTTTGAACGTTGCATCACAACCGCAACCGAATTATATGAGAACGTACCAGAAACGCCGTGCTCTGTCGAATAGGTCATCCCGGCCTCGCCGTTCCCTCCCAATTCCCTGCCAAGTGCGCGGCAGGGAAGAACTTTTCCCTGCTGTTATGCAGGAGTTTGCTCATAACCGTTTGATTTTCAGAGATCAGCACCGGAAATCAAAAAATCTCCCTGCCATTCCCTGTCGAGCAGGGAAAATGCGGCTCCGGAGCTGACGGCGATAGGCAGGTTGCCACAGGTGTTTGCCGGCGATCAGGTGAGAAAGGAGATGCCGATGCTGCCGCTGGGTTCTGTCGTCCAACTCTCACGTGTTCGAACCGCCCGATCTGTGGCAGACCCGCATCGATCGGGCGTTCCGCGATCGTGCGCCGCGGATCGAGCGGATCAATGGCGGCGACCACGTCGTCGTCGAGAGGGATCAGGTCCTCTCCGGGATTGGCCTCATCTCAAACGCCGGCGCGCGGTTCGAGGCGCCCGAGACGATCTCCGCCCAGGGCCGCTTTGAAGACGTGCTGCGCGGCGGGTACGACCCCGAGCAGCATTTGAAGGACATGGCGCTCGACGGTGGCCGGTGAAGTCCTCTATCCCTCGCAAGGGCTCTTTTACTTCAAGGTGGCGGACCCGCAGCTGATGTCCGCGATCTTTCGCGCGTACAACGACTGGCTCGCCGAGTTCTGCCGCACCGATCCTGCCCGGTTGAAGGGCATCGCGATGATCAATCTCGACGACGTCGAGGACGGGACCCGGGAATTGGAGCGCGCCGCCCGCCTCGGCCTCTCCGGTGCCATGATCACCGAGTATCCGGCCGAGGACCGCCGCTACGACCAACCCGAATACGAGCCGTTCTGGGCCGCCGCTGCCACGCTCGACATGCCCTTAAGCCTGCACACGGCGACGCGACGGCAGGGCAAGATCCGCGGAGCCGGTCCCGGAACATTGCGCGACGCCAGCAGCCGCGCGACCAAGGCGTTCTATCCGGCGCTGTCGATTTGCGACATGATCTTCTCCGGCGTCTTCGAGCGCCATCCGCGCCTCACACTGGCCATCGTCGAGTTCGAGCTGGCCTGGGCGCCGAACGTTCTCTCTTCGATGGATTACACCTACCGCGAGCGCCACGGCGAGGCACTCTATCGGTTCAAGGGCGGCGTGCTCCCGAGCGACTTGTTCCGCCGCAATGTCGTCTTGAGCTTCCAGGAGGACGCCATCGGCATTCGCCTGCGCGACGTCATCGGCGTCGACAACATGCTGTGGGGCTCGGACTATCCGCACAGCGAGTCGACCTTTCCGCAATCGCGCAAGATCCTGGCGGAGATCCTGGCCGGCATGCCGGACCACGAAAAGGCCAAGATCGCCGGCCTCAACACCGCCCGCATCTACCATTTTGACGTCGCGCGGCTGACCGTCCCTGGTTGAAGACCCATACGCCAAATTGGACCTACGAGTTGAAGGCGCTGGTGCCGGATCCCGGAATTCGTCGAGGCGATCCGAAACTGGCGGCCTTCTCGAACTCAATACTTTACTACTTTATTGATTGATCTCGGGTTCAACGAGCCTTGCCAAGTTTCGCAAGGATTCCTGCCAACCCAGATAACAAGCCTCGGGTGGAATGACGTCCGGCAGATCCGCCTGCGTTATATCGAGCTCGGTGCCGACCGATACTTTCTTCAACGTCACGGTCACCTCTATCTCGCCGGGCAGACCGGGGTCGTCGAATTTGTCTGTGTAGCGCAGGCGTTCGCCTGGAACGAGCTCTAAATATTCGCCGCCAAATGCGTGGCTTTTGCCCGTCGTGAAGTTCCGAAAGGACATTTTGAATTTGCCGCCGACTTTTGGTTCCAGATGATGCACGGTGCAGGCAAAGCCGTTAGGTGGAAGCCATTTGGCGAGCGCGTCCGCCTCGAGGAACGCGCGATAGACTTTCTCCGGGGTGGTTGCCAAAACGCGGTGCAAGCGTACAGTGTTCGGCATAATCAATTATCCTTCTAAATCGTCGGAACAGTAGGTGTAGGGCGGGTTAGCGAAGCGTAACCCGCCGAAACGAACTGCGGTGCGGCAGATGGCGGATGACGTGCGCTGATCCGCCCTACGGATCGCTAGGCTTTCTTTGGGGACCAGCCATACGCTTTGGCGCAAGCGCCGCCCATCAGCATGGCCCGCTCGCTGTCGCTGAGGCGGTCGGTCTCGAGGAACGGCTTCACGGCCTGCTCGTAGTCGACGACGGCGAAGGCGCGCGTCCAGTCCGTGCCCCACAAGCAGCGATCGAAACCCCAGGCGTCGAACACGCGGGCGAGCGGGTCCCAGATGTCCGGGAACGGATAGGGCTCGCGGGACAATGTGCATGCGCCGCTGACCTTGATCACCGCGTTCGGCCGCTTGGCGAGCTCCAGCACTTTCGGGAGGTCGGCCCAGGGCTGCGGGGGTGCGGGCGGCACTCGCGGCTGCAGGATGCCGAGGTGGTCGATGATGAAGCGCGTGTCGGGATGGCGGTCGATCAGCGTGGCGCCCGCATCCAAATTGCCCCAGAAGAGGACATTGACCGGGAAATCGTGGCGAGCGGCGGCGCGGGCGATGCGGTCGAGGCCTGGGTCGTCCGGCGCGCGGTTCGCCTCCCGCGTCAGCATGATGCGGATGCCGACCGCGCCCGGCGTCTTCTTCCAGTCGGCGATGACATCGGCCACCGCCGGATCGTCCGGGTTGACCGGCTTGACGATCGCGAACCGGCCGGGATGGGCCTGCTGCACTTCCACCGCATAGCTGGCGTCGTACTGGTACATCGAAAAGGCGGAGATGAAGATCGCGCCGTCGATGCCGACCTTGTCCATCGCCGCCACCATCTCGTCACCGGTGACGTGATCGGGCCAGTTCGGCACGCTGTGCCAGGGTCGCTTCGGGGTGTTCGCCTCGTAGGCATGAACCTGGGAATCGATGATCGTCATCGGGGACGCTCCTGTGGGTTGCGGCTGCGTTTGGGCATGCGCTCGGCGCAACAGCGCCGACCCGGCCGCGGCCAGCGCCGCTCCAGCCTGCAGCACGGTACGCCGGGGATAAGCCTCTCCGCGGCAGTTGATTGCTGGGCCATTTCCCCCTCTATGGCGCTTCGAGACCCGCGCTCTTCAGGTCATTTCAAGATTGCAGCCTTCCTTTGGCGGCGGTCAAGGGAGCCGGTCCTCGCGCAACGCCGGCAGGGTTTCAGCCCGGATTACGAGAGATCTGGGGTCAGGGTGGGGTGTCGACAACATGATGTGGGCTCGACTTCCCGCAAAGCGAGTCGATGTTTCCGCGATCCCGGAAGATCCTTTCTTCCAGAAACAGGTGGGCGGTGCCGGAGGAGCGCTTTCAGCCGCATGCCGTTCAGCGCGGTGAGCCGCGGCCCAGTACTGCCATCAGCTCGCGCCATTCCCGCGCCGAGAGGCCGCTTGATGCCTGGTCGACTTCCTCGCCTTCGATCATCCGGCGGACGACGGCGAGACCGGCAGCCGAGATCGTTGCGGCATTCATCCGGTATTCGACAAAAGCGGCGTGGGCCATCGGGACCCAGCGGGCGAGCGTCTCCAGCATCGACTTCGGCATAGGCGCGGATCTCGTATTGCGCGTGGGGATCGGCGCGCAACGACAGGAAATGCATCAGATTGTGCAGGTCGGTCTTCCAATACCACTGGGTGTAGAAGCCGAGCGACAAGTTGATGCGCGCGAGCTCGCGGGCGAGGCCGGGCTGCGCCGGGTCGATTGGCGAGCCCGATGCGTCCTCATTGAGCAATTCGGTGTAGCCCGCATAGGCGTTCTCCGCGTCGCGGCGCAAGAGGTCGAGGACTCGCTGCGCCGCTTCGCCCTTGAGCGCCGCGCCGCGGCCCTGGCGGTTCGTTGTCGCCTGCACCGCCAAGTGCTCGGGGGCCGGGATATAGAATTCCTTGTCGAGGATCGAGTAGCGCGCCGAGTATTCGTTTACATTCGCTGTGCGATGCCGGATCCATTGCCGCGCGACAAAGATCGGCAATTTCACATGATACTTGATCTCGCACATCTCGAACGGCGTCGTATGGCGGTGGCGCATCAGATAATTGATGAGCCCCTGGTCCTCACTGAGCTTGCGGGTGCCGCGGCCGTAGGAGACGCGGGCCGCCTGAACGATCGCCGCATCGTCGCCCATGTAATCGATGACGCGGACAAACCCGTGATCGAGAACGGGCAGCGGCTCGTAGAGGACCGCTTCGAGCGCCGGCACCGTGGCGCGGCGCGTCTCGTGCGCTGCGCGTTGCTGCGCGGCGATTTCCTGCTGTTCCTCTGCCGTCAGCCGCCTCATCGGCCGGCGCGGCGCAGGCGTTCAGTTGCCATGCGCACCATCGGATCGCTTTGCGGCAACATTAACAGACGGTCTTTCAACCGCTCCCGGACTGCCGGCGCCTCCGGAAAATCGAGCTTGGTCCAGAAGCGCCTGGGGGCATCGAAATAGCCGACCGTGTCGAGAAATGCGATCGCGAAGTAATAGCTTTCGGGGAGCGATTCGGCGACCGCCCGCGCGAGGACCTCGCCGTCCGGGGAAATCGCCTTGCTCAGGCACCAATCGACGAGCCGGGTAAGCTCCTCCTGCGCCCGCCGGCGCTGGCCGGGGCGCATGTGCGGCCAGCCGAGCTGGAACAGGACCGCGACATCGTAGTTGTTGTGGTTCGTCAGTCCGATCTCGTCCAGCCAGCCATTCGGATACCGGCGGTCCCGAATTGCCAACAGCGTGTCGATAAGCTGCGGCCAGTATCCGATCCCGCCCTCGAGGTAGCGCGCCATATGAAAGGTGAGGCTGAGATCGACGGTTCGCAGCCGCCTTCCGCCGACGCGATAATCGGCGCCAAAGAACCCGGTGGTCGGGTCCTGCCATTCGGCGCCGAACCGGCGGATGACCGCTTCGAGCCGCGGGTCCCACGGGTAATTCCGAGGACGCCGCCAGAGAATCAGCCGAACGAGGTCGGCGGTCGCGAAGTTGAGTTCTTTGCGGCGGTCGATCCCGTCCTCGTCCAGGCGCGAGACAAGCAGGCTGTCCAGGTAATCCTTCAGCCGGCGGGGGTCGTTGATGCGATCGAGAAAACGCGGCGGCTGGGCTTGTTCGTCGAAATCGCCAGCGAGCATGTGATCGACGCGGGCGTCGAGTTTCAAAAACCATACATCGGTGCAGGCGCCCTGGGCTCGGTCAGCGTCATGCCGGGCAGGAGCGGGCGACGCCGGCAGCGCGGCCCAGCTGTGCAGGCGCGTGAGCGTGGCGCGGATGGCGCTCGTATCGGCGGTGTATTCGAGCCGCCAGCGCAGCTCCCTCAGGACTTGCCGCGGGCAACACGTATCGCTCCCACCCGCCTCGCGCCGATCCAGCTCAGCCTCTATGGCTCGGATTTCGTGATCTGCTGACCGGGCCAGTTCGACGATTTCGGAAAACCGCATCGCGATCGCCGTTCGCGGGTTCCACCCGGCCGACGGCCACCCGGCACCCGGTTCGATCACCGAAGAGCTGCTCTCTCGGGAGCGGGCTTTCGAACAGGACGCGTGTGGAATGGCGCAAACCCGGTCGAAACATGCCGGGCGGCGTTGATCCACGAGGCGCGCCGGGAATAGGAGGCCAGTCGCACAGGTCGCCTGGCGAGCCAATCGTCGAGCGGGGTGACCGGCAGCACCAAATCGTCGTCATCGCAATCCGGCAACAATGCTACGCTCAACCGCCGGGTCCCCTCCGGCCAGGCGATCTGCAATCGCCTGATCAAGGCACCCGCGGCGCGCCTGCCTTCGACATCGACGCGGCGGGGCAATTCCGCGACCTGGGCGGCGTTGCTATCGGACAGGGGCCGGCCGTGCAGTTGTCGAACATCGGCAATCGGAAATATTTGCGGCTCCGGCGGGAAGCCGATCTCAAAGCATGCCGCCGCCGGCTCGATGATGCGCAACACGAACCGATCGTCGCCGGAACGGAACCGGGCAACCGAGCCGGCCACCGAAATCGGCTCTGCGCTGGTATGTACGGCCCATACGATCTTGCCGGACAATTCGGCGTGAACCTCGTCCTGGATGACCACCTGCCGTCCGATCAGAGCCGCTCCACGCCAGATGGAGCCCGCGGTCTTTCCATAAGCCGCCGACAAATCGAAAACCGCCCATTTACAGCCCCGCTCGACACAATTGCCGACGATCGGCGCGCGGGCGTCGGGTATTTGATTGCCGCCATCGATGACCAAGGTGTTGTGGCCGGCAGTATGCGTGCGGTAGTAACGCCAACGCGATCCTGATCTATTATCGGGGCCGTGATCAAAATAACCCGGCAGATCGTAATCGTCCGACCCGAGATCGATGATCCAGCGTTGCCGCGCGCCGTCGAGAATAAAACTCCCGGCATCCGCCTGGCTGTGCAAGAAAACGTCTTCGGGAAGCGGCGGTGATCGGGCTCCGGGGCCGGAGACATTTCCACCCTTGATGGCCAGGTAAACCGGGTACGCCGCCGGGTCGCTTGACCAGGTGTTGCGAAAGCATGCGAGATTATTGCTGTGAAATACCTTTCCCGTGGACACCTTGATCCCCGACGGCTTGGGCTTCGGCCGATCAGCCCATATTACGGTGAACGGAAGGTACCAGCCGTCATACTGGTCTGCGAGCCAAGCATCGACCGGCCGCCTGAACCGATGCGCAAACCAGGCGAGTGGCGCCACATCGAGGGAAGGTTCGGAATCCCCGAAATTGAACGCGGCACCGAACGGCCCGACCGCATGCAACGCAAAGTCTCCGGTCTGCGCGAACCCCGGTCGATCTGCGAGGCCAAAGCTGTAGTGGAGCGCGCTCTCGAGTGCCGCGACCATCAGACTGGCATAGCGCATGGCGAGCGACCAATAGCTCGGGCCTTCCGGCCAAGCGCCATCGGGCGCCAGTCCGTCGAAAGCGTTCCAGGACGAGACGAGGCTCTTCTGGATGAGCTGTCGTGACATCTCCGGAAATCTGTCGAGAACCGCGAGCGCCGAAACCATAATACCGGAATTCGACACCAGCGTGCAATTGTCCCGCCGCCTCGGCCATTGCGCGAACCGATCATCGTAGGCGGCAAGGGCCGGCGTGAGGACATGGCAGAACAGTGAATTCTTCGAAAGTCCGCCGCTCGTGGTCCGAAAACTCGTGGTACAGCCAATCATAGGCGAGAGAAACGGCGACAGCGATCTCAGCGCAATCCAGAAAGGACTTGATCACCGGCCGAGCTTTCCAGCTCGGCTCGGCACACAGCTGCGCCAATGCCGTGCGCGTGGCGTACAGCGCATCGGCTTTAGTCTCGCCGTCGCTGATCAGCACCAAAAAGGCCGTGTGTATCAGGCAGCGGCCTTGACGCTTGATCCTGGCGCGCAACTCCTGTTTGGTCGAGGTTGGACTGTTCTCGCACAATGACGCTTTAAGCCGTGTTATTAGCTTTGAATGGCTGTTCGCACGGTTGCGAATCCAAGAGATGGCTTGCTCGCCGAACAACAGATACGGATGCTTCGTGTTGAACCGCGCGACCGCGGTTTCCAGGAATTTCAGGTCCGGTCCACCGGCCTCGACAAACCGATGAGTTCGGGCATTATCTAACGGCAATCGAACCCCTCTGAGCGAGGCATTCCGGCTGCCGAAACCGACCGATGCGATCTGAAGCGCGACCCTGGCCGTATCAACAACCACCGCCTTCACATGCGGCGGGACTCGCGGCCGGGTCAAGCCTCTTGTTGTCGTTTGGTAAACAAATGACTCAAAATCAATCTGAATTTTGCATATTTGCCGCTCTTTTCAAATTGGCCAAGCCAGCTCGGACAGGAACGCGTCCTTCCAATCGGTATGATTGAATTTTCTGCCCAGCGACACCGTTAACAAACATTGTTCGCAAGGTCGCCGAATGTCTCACCGATCGCCGATGGACGCGAGCGAGGGGCGAGGCGAGCACCTCAGGCACTTGCAGATGATGTTCGACTCTACTGGAATACGGCGGGACCCCAGTCGCTGAGCCTGAACTATATGCGCGACTGCTCACCTGCAGGCGGCGCAGAGAGAGCTCAAAAACGCGGTTTGGCCAGCCGAGCGGGAGGCGTATCGCGATAGATCTGCAGTCGGGTGACTCGTAGTCCCGCGACCCCGTGGGTCTCGATAGCACGCTGCCAAGCGAGGAATTCTTCTGGCGAAAGCTCATAACGGCGGCAAACTTCGTCCAAACTGATCGCGCCGCTACGCACCGCATTAACTACCACTGCCTTGCGCCGGGCGACCCAGCGCTTCGTGTCGGGAGGCGGCAAATCCAGTGCGGTGGCGCTGGTGCACGTAAAAATTTCGCTATCAAGCAAGTTGCGCACCTTAACATTGTCGTCCATGGCGCAATAGTAGAGCTGGACACCTTAAAGAAGCCCTAAGTAGAACGCTCGACAGCGAACTCAAATTTTTGTGAGCCGGGGCTGCCGGCGCACAGCCAAATTCGGGTCGGCGGTCCCAAGCCGCGGGTGCAGGCCATCTTCAGGCGCGCTGAGCGGCCAGCTCCGAAAGTTCAGGCGAATCAATGCTCTCCATCCGATTCTCCGGCTTGATGCGGAGGGACCCCATTCATATACTCCGCGCCGCTTCGTTCACCGAGTTTCGGGGAGACCGATGCGTCCGTCACTACCGCCAGGTTACCATCCCTCCGATGCTGAAGAATTCATGAACCCTCTTCAGATCGAATATTTTCGGCAAAAGCTGTTGCGCTGGCGAGCCCAGTTGCTGGCCGAGTCATCGGACACGCTGCAGCACCTGAAGGAAGAGAGCTTGCTGAAACCCGATCTCACGGACCGCGCTTCGCTCGAAACAGAGCGCGCAATCGAGCTGCGCACCCGGGCGCGCGAACGCAAACTGATCTCCAAAATCGAAGCGGCGCTACATCGGATAGACGACGGCACTTACGGTTATTGCGAAGAGACGGACGAACCGATCGGCATTCGCCGTCTCGAAGCCCGGCCCATCGCCACCCTCAGCATCGAAGCTCAGGAGCGGCACGAGAGGATGGAACGCACTCACCGCGACGACTGACGGGCCAGTCCCTTCCGTTCGGCGCGAGAGCGTTCGACTGCGCGCTGCGCATCTCTGGCAAACGCCGAGGCACTGTCCCTGCTAATCGCTAGCATTGCGGCCAAAATCGATTGAGATCGTGCGCGGCTTCCCCATTTGCGACAGCAGAGTTACGCGACAATCTCTGTCACTCGGATGCGCCGTCACTCGGATGCAGCCAATGGTCGCCAAAGCAGTGCGGGCCGGTGGGTGGGCGAGTCGGATGGGCGAGCACTCGAGAGCTTCGTGGATACGCTGTCTGGCGGTAGCGAGCTTGGTCCTGGTCGGGGTCGCGCTCGTCCTCGTGATTTCCCGGACGGCACGACTCATTGAGGCTTGGCCTGCCGACACGGCAGCAATTGCGATGCTCGGCCTTGCCGGGCTCGCAGCTCTAGCCAGCAACAAGGCAATGATGGCGCTTTCGGCTCGCCTCGAGATGTTGAATTGGGCGCTCGAACTCGGCACCCGAGGCACAACTGATCGCGGCGGCCGACGGTCGTATCCACTATGCCAACCGCGCTTTCCGCAAGCTCTTCCCCGGCCCGGTCGAATCGCCCCTGGATCGTCTCCGGCAAGCGCTATGCTCCGACGCGGAATCCGAGGCGCAATTTCGCCGGCTCCGGGGCCGTGCCGCCGCTGGCGTCCCGGCCACCGCCACACTCTCCTTGAGCCGGAAGTCGAGTGCCGATACCGGCCATCTGAAGGTCAAGATAGACCCGATCGCGGGCTATCCAGGATTTAGCTACTGGAGCCTTCAGGATGTCAGTGCGTCTCAACGATCCGAGGCGGCGCTCCGAGAGGAGCGGAATGTTCTCGCCAATCTTTTGGACAATGCGCCGATCGGATTCTATTCGGCCGATGATGCTGGACGGTTCCGCTTTGTAAACCGGACATTTGCCCAATGGCTCGGCAGCACTCCCTCGAAGCTCTTGGCCCGCGGCGCTCGCCTGAGTGATTTTCTGGCCTGCCCCCCCGGTGTCGGAACACCAGCCTGGAGCCCGTTTCGTGCGCAAGAGGTTGGGGCACAACGGGGCGAGGTTGTGCTCAAGACTCGTCAGGGCCGGATTGTGCCGGCCTGGATCGCGCAGAACGTCGTTGGATCGGGCGCCGAGCTGCACACACGGTCAGTAGTATGCGATTTGACCCCCGAGCGCGAGTGGAAGACTGCCCTCAGATCGTTCGAGCGCTTTCGGCGTTGTTTCGCCAACGCCCCGGTGGGGATTGCATTGCTCGACCGCACCGGGCGCTTCGAGGAGGCGAACCGCGCAGTCGGTGAGCTGTTCGGCACCACACCGCAATACCTTAGAGGACGGCTGCTCATCGAGTTGTTGAACGCGAACGACCGCGACCGCATTGCCGGCAGGCTTGCCGCGGCCGCCGATGGGCCGGCGGATCCCGAGCCGGTCGAGGTCCGGCCCATGCGGCCGGGCGATAAGACGCTGGTCCTATTCCTCGGCCGGCTCGACGATCCGGAGGATGGGGCGCTTCGCACCGATGTGGGCCCAAGGAATGCCAACACTGGGAATGCCAACACTGGGAATGCCAACACTGGGAATGCCAACACTGGGAATGCCAATGCTGGGAATGCCAATGCTGGGGGTGAACCGGGGGAGGGGCTTACTCTCTATTTCGTCGATGTGACCGAGCAGAAGAATCTCGAAATCCAATTCGCGCATTCGCAAAAGATGCAGGCCATTGGGCAGCTTGCCGGCGGCGTGGCCCATGATTTCAACAACCTGCTGACAGCGATGATCGGGTTTTGCGATCTGCTGCTGCTGCGCTCGCCGCCGAGCGACCCGTCCTTCTCGGATATCATGCAGATCAAGCAGAATGCGAACCGGGCCGCCAATCTCGTACGGCAGCTGCTCGCGTTTTCACGACAGCAAACGCTGCAGCCACGAATCCTCAACGTTACCGATATTCTCTACGAATTACGGCACTTGATCGAACGGTTGATCGGCGAACACATCAATCTCGAGGTCGTGCATGGGCGCGATCTCGGCCTTGTAAAAGCCGACCAAGGCCAGTTCGAACAAGTGATCATCAACCTCGCGGTGAATGCTCGTGACGCAATGCCCGGCGGCGGCACGCTCACTGTTCGCACGGCAAACGTTCACCAGGAGCGCCAATTGCGGCGCGGGCATGAGTCGATGCCGGCCGGCGACTACGTGCTGATCGAGATGACGGATACTGGGGTCGGTATCCCCAAGGAGAACTTGGCTCGCATTTTCGACCCGTTCTTTTCGACCAAGCAAGTCGGCTCCGGAACCGGCCTCGGTTTGTCGACCGTCTACGGCATCGTGAAGCAAACGGGGGGATTTGTTTTTGCGAGCAGCACACCGGGCCAGGGTGCAGTTTTTCAGATTTACCTGCCGCGCTGCGAGCCGGCGGGTGCGGCGCAGCCCGCCCGGTCAGATATGGGTGAACTCGCCGTGGCAAAGGATTTGACCGGGCACGGTACCGTCATGCTCGTCGAGGACGATGATCCGGTCAGGATCTTCGGCGCCCGCGCTTTGCGCAACAAAGGATATAAGGTGATAGAGGCGAGAAGTGGCGAAGCAGCGCTCGATTTAATTCGCAATGCTGCAGAGCCGATCAATCTTCTGATTACCGATGTCGTTATGCCGCATATGGACGGGCCGGCGCTCGTCCGCGAAGTGCGTGAGATGAACCCGGAAATGAAAGTGATTTTCATTTCGGGGTATACCGAGGACGCCTTCCGTCAGCGCCTCGACAGCGATCTCGGTATCGAGTTTTTGCCCAAGCCGTTCAGCTTGAAAGAGCTCGCGGCCAAAGTGAGAGACGTCCTCGCCGCAGGGGTCGTGTAGCGGGCGTGCTTCATTGTTGCATCGTCTGAACAAAACGTGTACACACGGCATTCTGGGCTGGGTTCCCGGGTCGCGTTGCACGGCATCATCGGGTATGGAATAAGGAGACGGAACAATGCAGACCGCATTGCGCCTCTTGGACAAGGAAGCAATGGACAAGCAGCGGGCTTTGGACGCAGCGCTCGGGCAAATAGAACGGGCTTTCGGCAAGGGTTCGATCATGAAGCTCGGATCGCGCGAGGCGGCCGCCGATACCGAGGTAATATCGACCGGATCTTTGGGTCTCGACATCGCGCTCGGCATCGGCGGGCTGCCACGCGGGCGGATCATCGAGATTTACGGGCCGGAGAGCTCCGGCAAGACGACGCTTGCGCTGCATGTCATTGGCGAAGCCCAGCGCGGCGGCGGCACCTGCGCCTTCATCGACGCCGAGCACGCGCTCGATCCGGCCTATGCCCGCAAACTCGGCGTCAATATCGACGACTTGCTGATCTCCCAGCCCGACGCCGGCGAGCAGGCGCTCGAGATAGCGGACACGCTGGTGCGCTCGGGCGCGATCGACGTGCTCGTCATCAATTCGGTCGCCGCCCTCGTGCCGCGCGCCGAACTCGAAGGCGAGATGGGCGACAGCCATATGGGGCTGCACGCCCGATTGATGAGCCAGGCATTGCGCAAGCTGACGGGCTCGATCGCCCGGTCCCGCGCAATGGTGATCTTCATCAATCAGATCCGCCACAAGATTGGTGTGATGTTCGGCAATCCGGAGACCACGACGGGCGGCAACGCGCTCAAATTCTATGCCTCGGTCCGTCTCGATATCCGGCGCATCGGCGCGATCAAGGAGCGTGACCAGATCATCGGCAACCAGACGCGCGTCAAGGTCGTCAAGAACAAGATGGCGCCGCCTTTCAAGGTTGTCGATTTCGATATCATGTACGGCGAGGGGATATCGAAGCGCGGCGAACTGATCGATTTAGGCGTTCAGGCTGGCGTCGTCGAGAAGTCAGGCTCTTGGTTTTCCTATGATGGCCAGCGCATTGGCCAAGGACGTGAAAACGCCAAGGCTCATTTAAAGGAGCACGCCGAGATCGGCGAGACGATAGAGCACGCGATACGCGGCAATGCCGGCCTCGTCGCCGAAGCGATGATGGCAGCCCCGGGAGAGGCTGCAGCCGAAGAATAGCTAGTCAGTTTTCGGAGGAGATTTCTAGTTTCCGGAGGAGATTCTGGGGCCGAAACTATTGCGATTCGGGTTGACGCCGGAATGGGCAGGCTCAGCCAGGCTGGCCTCGAGCTGCGGTGGTGCCCGTTGAACCAAGTCGGCAGCGCGGATCCAGAAACGTTCGAAGTCTGCGCAGCGTAACGCCGGTATTCTGCAAATCATCGGCGGTGAGCGTCGCCTGCGAAAGCATCTGGCCGTGGCGCTCGTGCATCGCGCTCAAGCGGTCCCGCAACTTACCTCCTTTCTCGGTCAATCGGACATGGATCGAGCGCCGGTCGTGCACCGAGCGCTCATGCGCCAGATATCCGTTCTCGACCATCTTCTTGACGTTGTAGGAGACGTTGGATCCGAGATAACAGCCGCGCAAGGTTAGCTCGCCCACCGTCATCTCCGCATCGCCAATATTGAACAGCATCATCGCCTGGACATTGTTGATGTCGTGCACGCGGAGTCCTTCCAGCTCCAGCTTGACGACCTCCAGGAATTGACGATGAAGGCGCTCGACCAGCGAAATCACTTCGAGGTAGAAGTTGTTCATTGCACACCCCATCCTTCCGCGGCGTTGGGCTCGGCGCATGTCGAGCGCGAAATGCGTCGCCCCGTCTACATGTTCACGCCGGGGCTACGCCGGCATCCGTCAAAAAAACGTCCTTCGCGAGGAGACTCGCTGCGGTTAGGAGCGTTCGAGGCCCGACCGAGCCAAGCGCGCTCGATGGTTGGCGGCCCGAGATGGTAACCCTGCAAATAGCCAAAACCCGCCGCCCGCGCCGCCGCCTCGTCGGCGGCGTTCTCCACTCCTTCGGCCACGGTAATGCAGCCAAGATCCCTGATCGGTCTGAGCAGATCCCGCAAAAGAACGCGTCTTTCGTGACTATCTGCCAGGTTGCGCACGAACGAACCGTCGATTTTGACTGTGTCAACCGACAAAGTCTCGAGCCGCCGCCACGAGTTGTGACCCACGCCGAAATCGTCGAGCGCCACCCGGCATCCGGCGCGCCGCAGCGTGTCGACAAACCGCGCCAATTCTTCGAGATCGGACAGTGCCGCAGTTTCCGTGATCTCCACGACCAACCGGCGGGCGACATCGGGCCGAGACTGCAACGCCAAAACCAAGGATTGCAGCCACGGTCCGATGCACGCAGTCAACCCGGATATGTTGAGCCCAAGCCGCACCCCCGGATGTCTGGCAAGCTCTTGGACAGCAAGCTGGAGAACGTAGTCGTCAATGAACCCGATCAGACCCAGTTGCTCGATCGGCGTGATGAATTCGCCGCCGGCGATGATGCTTCCCCTCACATCGCGCATGCGCAGCAGACATTCGAAATAATCCGTCTCTCCTGTCGCCGCGCAAACCACGGGTTGGAATGCAAAGAGCAGCCGGTCTTGGCGGAGTGCCGTTTGCACCACTGTACAGATCGAGGCGCCGCCGCTTTGCGCTTCGTGGCTGCTTCCGTTATCCATGTTGCCCACTGATGCCCCGGCGAGAACTCCGTCGCCGCCGGGGCGCAGCGGGCAGGCCGCTGTCGCAACCGGTTCGATGGAGAATTTATCGTATGTCCGTCAATTCGGTGTCAGGGCGGCGTCAAAAACCCGTCCGTATCCAGTACATCACTGGCTCATCTGTACCCGGCCCGGAACCAGGATCGCATTGATGATGCATCCCGCCAATGCGATGCCGGCAGAGATCATCAGGTCGGTTCCGAAGCTTCCCAGCGCCATCGCTTCCCCGCCGACCAGGGAACCGAGTGAGATGCCCAAGAAGAGCGCGCTATTGTTCCAGGCGAGCACCGCAGCGCGTTGACCGGGGAAATCATTGGCCAGACCGGCTTGCTGAGCCGGAAAGAACAGCTGCGCGACAGCTGAGCTCACGCCGAGGGCGGGTTCGATCAACCTGCCCGCGTCGAGCGCCAGCCGCACCAGCAGGAGGCAAGCGCACAGCCCGGCAAAGCTCGCCGTTGCGGTGCATCGGGCGCCGAGCCGATCGGCCACGCGGCCGCCGACAAGGACCCCGACAATTGCGCCGCAGCCATAAAAGAGAATGGCCGCGGCGGTCTGCCCGGTCGAAAAGCCGACAGCAGCCAGACCCGCACCGAGATAGGTATAGACACCGTAGAGGCCGGTGCTCCACAGCACCATCGGTATCAAGCGGCGCACCAGAACAATAATGGCAAGCGGATCGCAAGCTGCGGCGGCGAGGCCGGCTGCAGCTTTGCCGTGATCGCATGGCCAGGCCCATCGGTTCAGGCAGACCAGCACCAGACCGAGGCCGGCGAGCGCAAGGAATACCGGCGCACCACCGAAGAGGATGCCGACCAGGCCGCCTGTCGACGCCCCGATTGCAAGCGACACTAACAGACCGGAGACCACCAGCGCCAGCCAGGTGGCCCGGCGCTCTGGCGGGGCGGCGCTGCCGACGAGCGCATAGATCGATGGCGACACACCCGCTGCGGCGGCGCCGGCAAAAAACCTGACTGCGAGCAGTGATAATAGATTTGCGGCGCCGGCGGTGAGGATATTGGCGAGGGCGAAGGCGAGGAGGGAACCGATCAAAACCCGCCGGCGGCCGATCCGGTCCGAAAAATATCCGAACAGCGGTGCGCTCACCATATAGGCCAACGAAAACGTCGTGACCGACAGACCCGCCAATGACGGAGCTATGTGGTAATCGGCCGCCAGCACCGGCAGCAAAGGTGAAAAGACGAACAGCTCGGTTCCGACCAGGAACATGGTCAGCCAGGCCACGGCCAATCTGGCCGGTGCGTTAGCTCGCATTGAAATGGGCTCCTTGGCCGAGATGAGGTCGAGACCACGCGCGCGCCTGCGCTGCGCGCGTGCCGACAGGTCAGGCCGAGGCCGAGCTCCGCTGCGACGCCTTCTGCCGGGCGATCTCGACAATTTGGTCGAGATGGGTCCAAACCCCATCGAGCGCTTCAGCCATGATCTTGGCGTCTTTGATCGTGGCAGTCAGCAAGGCCGGCCGCGCGCTCAGGACCATCTGGGTCACCGACAGCGATTCCTCGGCATGGCGCTCTTCGACCATCTCGGAAAAGCACTCCGCAAAATACGGTTCCTCGGCGAATTGCGGGAAATGGACGGACAAGGCATCGGCGAGGGCGCGCATCCAATCCACCGACATCACCTCGATCGCACACCATGGGCCAAGCGAGCGCGAGTAGAGCGTTTTGGCGAGGCGCACGAATTCGGCCGCTTCGCCATCGAGATAGCGGCACAATTCCTCGGGGTCCGCGAATGCCTCGTCATCGATTACGCATTGGGCGCCGATACTGCGAAACGCTCGCGTCAGTTGGTAGTGGTGCGTATCGCCGCCGGGCAGCCCATCATCATCGACAAATATCTGAAGCTTGCGTTTGCGCAAGGCCGGGCTGTCGAGGTGCGGCAGATAATAGACCGCAGCACGCGTAGCATGCATCGCCGCCTGATAGACAAGGTGTATCTGACCAAGAAATTCTGGATCGCTGACGGCCGCGTAGTCGAGGGTCGCGAGATTACGGAAAAAGGGCATCTGTGATGGGCGATGCTGCTCGGCAATCATGCTTATCGCCACCGGAAATTCTTCGACGGCGTCAAAGCGCGGCGCGATCTGCTCACACTCGGTCAAGTCGATATCAGAAATGTGTGACATTCGATTGTACTCCGGAATGAAAATGCTTCATAAAAATGATCTATCGATCGGTTTGGCGCGTCTCTAAGCGGCCTCGACGGAAGCGGCTAAAAAGGGGTTCTCACAGCTGAATTTGGAGTGCGTGTTTATGCTTTGATCCTAGAACGAATCAGGAACTAAGTCAAGTAAAATTGGACGGATTTTGGCGATGGGCTGACGCCTCCCCTCCGCCTGGCCTGTTGACGCCGAACCCGGTGGCATGCGGAACTAAGGTCGTGCGCCGGTCGATCCGATTAATCGCCGCCGAGGGAGGACAACATGCGCGCCGCGGTTCTGACGGAAATCAACAAACCCTTGCAGATGCTCGATCTCGAGCAGGAGCCGCCAAAATTCAAAGAGGTTCGCGTCCGGGTTAAGGCAGCCGGCGTCTGCATGAGCGACTGGCACATCATGAACGGGGATTGGCCGTTGCCGCTGCCGATGGTGCTCGGGCACGAGGCCGCCGGCGTCGTCGTCGAGAACGGGCCGGAGGTCGACAATGTCAGACCTGGCGACCACGTCATCTTTTCGTTCCGGCCGCATTGCGGCCGTTGTCGGTACTGCTCTTCCGGGCAGACCGTGCTGTGCATCGGACATAACGACACGCCGCGCTGGCGGATGCATGACGGGACAGCCCGCGTCACGCTTAACGGCGAACCGGTCAACCAGATGGCGCGCATCGGGACGTTTTCCGAAGAAGTCGTCTGTCCCGCCGAGCAGGTCGTCAAGGTCCGCGACGACCTGCCTTTCACCCATGCCGCGATCATCGGCTGCAGCGTGGCGACCGGGATCGGCGCGGTGATCCGACATGCGCGGGTCCCGGCCGGCTCCAGCGTGCTGGTGGTCGGGTGCGGCGGCGTCGGGCTCAACGTCGTCCAGGGCGCGTGGCTCGCCGGAGCAAACCCGATCATCGCCTGCGATTTGCGCCACAACAAGCTCGATTATGCGAGGAATTTTGGCGCGACGCACACGATCAATGCCAGCAACGCGAATGTCGTCGAACAGGTGCGGGAGATGACGGAAGGGCTCGGCGTCGATACCGCCTTCGATGCGATCGGCAGCGAGTAGACCGTATTGCAGGTGATCGAAGCCGTGGCGCCCGGCGGGCGGGCGGTGCTCGTCGGCATCCCGGCTTTCGCGACCCGGGCGCCGATCAACCTGTCGCAGATCGTCTACGGCGAGAAGGTCATCAGCGGCACCTATTACGGCTCGGTGCGGCCCAACATCGATTTCCCGATCCTCGCCGACCTCGATCTGGAAAAGAAGATCAACCTCGACGATCTGATCAGCCGCACCTACCGCTTTGACGAGATCAACGAAGGCTTCGCGCTGATGCTGGCCGGCGAGGTCGCACGCGGCGTCATCGTCTTCGATTGAGGAACGTCCGGCTGGACAGGATCGCGGCGTTTCTTCTATAAGCGCCCCTCGCTGGAAGCGCCCAGGTAGCTCAGTTGGTAGAGCAACGGACTGAAAATCCGTGTGTCGGTGGTTCAATTCCGCCCCTGGGCACCACGATTTTTCTGGTAATCAGCGAGATGGAGGATCGGGCCGCCTGTTGACCTGAATTCAACCACGCTCGCTTACCCGTGCCTGATTTGCTGAATTGACGCACACAACTCCAGGGGGCTTGATCTAGATCAATTCGCTAAAGCGACGCCTCCGTCATCTTCCCTGCCGAGGCGGCCAATTCCCCCCATCCCCCGGTCGCCTTTGCCTGAAACCCGGCCTCCCCCGCCGGGGTTTCTTGCATCGACTGGAACGCGCGGTGATGGTGGCCTCAGCGAGTAGCCATGACGAGTCGAGTTGAACGAAAGTTTGCGGCAGTCGTCCTTCCGTAACGGCCACAGACCGAACCCGTAGTGGTGGCAGCGGATCGTCGAGCACATCGGGCCGAAGTTTGGGCGTTACTTCGATCACGAACACAAAGCCGCCGGAATTCATCGACAATTCGATCTCGTCAGCTCTTAAGCTCGAAATGTCCTGCAATTTTCTGCAGCCTGCGATTGGGTTCATGGTTTGACGTTTGCTGCACCTGCAGAAGATCTGCAGCAAAATGTCCCCTAATAGTTGCGCCAAGCGGCCGGCCTGATTTGCGCCTCGGCGTGCCGGGCAAGGCTTTCCTCAGTCTGTTTCAGCCGCCGCTCGAAATCCCCGGTCTCGATGGTCCGTACAAAGGTATCGACGACATCCGCGATCCTGCCGCCTCGCCCGGCGTGATCGCGCCGCTCGCCAGCGCCGCGGTGACTCCTTTCATTGCAGGCGCGATGTCCGCGGCGCTCTCGATCGGCGGCAGCTCGAACTCGACCGTTCGCTCGCGGCAGGGCGCCAGAACGCGCTCGAGGCAAAGCCGCATCGCGGTCGGGTCGCCCGAGAGGGCGAGCTCAACGGCCTTGCGGGTCAGAGCCTCGGCCTCGCCTGCGAGGAGAGCCGCGGCGGCGCTCGTCGCCTTGTTGCGGGACCCGGCCCGGCGGCCGTCGGGATTGCCTGACCTCCCCTTCTCGAACGGTCGCCCGCGCGGTCGCCCCGGCGGTTTGGGCGGAAGGACATCGGACATGGGAACCTCTTTCAAGAATGGCGGCCGATCTCGATAGCCGCGATGCCCGGAGGCTGCCATGCTAATGTGGCAATTTTGCGGTCTCGCGTATGTGGGTCCTATTGCTTTTCGGATGCACCGGCGCGGTCGCCGTCTATCGCAGTCGCGTCGGGAGGACTCATATCCGAAATGTGCGCCACCGGGTGTGCTCCTGCAGTTTACAAAGGGGATAATTCAATTCCGTGACGCCGGAGCGCCGCGTCATTGATTAAATCATCCCTATGCCGGGGACGCCGTTAACTGAGGTAAATCTCCGGTATTCTCTAGCAGACGGCACCAATCCGTCCGGGAATTTAGGCCAGACTTTATTACCTATATGGAGGTCGATTAGGTAACGAGGCGCGCTGTGCGCGCGCTATGGTTCTTAATTGCAGTCCTCGTCAGTGCAATTATGTCGGTGATATACGGCGAACATTATTTCCAGCGGATTTTCCGTGGCGTGCCATGCCTTATGGGGATCGCCCGAGATATTAGTCGCTGCAGCGCAGAATTTAGTGACCCTATCTGGCGTATCGGGGAAGACATCGCGATAATCCGCAGTTCCCCACGCATAGAAGAACTTCTTGCCGTCCCTGATCAAAAGAAGATCATCAGCCGAGATGTCTCGGTGGCCTCCTTCAATTTGTCCATGCGGCGGTATCATCGCGGGGATATCGCCCCGGACATAGGAAAACACGAAATCTTCTGGCAGTGGGTGATCGCGCAACGAATAATCTACATGACTGCCCATGTTACGAGTGGGCGTGTTGCCGCTGTTAATCCATTGAGGGCGGATGCGCCAGAAGAAGTCGCCGCCGCTAGGATGCGAGATCCAGCGAAAGCCGCCATGATGGACGTAAGCGCGATCTCTGGCGACCATTGTCAACTTAGCTATTTCAACATTATCCCGAGCGGCGAACGCCCCATCACGAGCTGCAGAAGCAGCGGTCTTCGCGTCTTCGAGGCCTTCTCGCATCAGCCCCAGTTGCCACAGAAACAGGGCGGCCTGACCGGCGGCAACTATAGCCAAAGCGCCGGTTGCGACGACAAGCCAGAACGTAAAGAGGGCGACAGGATCATGCGTCGTGCTTTGCCACAGGGATTCCAGCGATTGATTGTCGTTGGCGCTATCCTTGGGCTCGCTCTGGGAGGTGCCTACAGCGCGATCCTTCTGATCTTGGCGCGCCGTTGGACTAAGCCGCGGCTCGATCGAAAACGCCATGTAAAGGAAAACAACGATCACGGCTAAGGCCCAAAGCGTGCAATAGCCCTGGCTACTGCGCCACCATTTCCACATCCTGGGAAACACTATAAGTCTCCCAGATTCACGTTTTCTCGCCCGATTGCCTTCATTGTCACTAGAAAGAACGTGGCGGCGAAGGTGCCGCGGTTGAGCTTTGCCGAAATTGAGGCCTCGGTCTCTTTTAACCCATGCTCACTCAGTCGTCTCGCCAGCTCTGCATAGCTGACTTCGGCGCGCTTTAATTCAGCTTTAACGAACCGCCGAGCGCGATCCGCCCATTCTCGCTCTTTGCTCGCAACGCTCATCGTACCCTCGCGACACTGACCGTCTTCTATCAATATTTAAGGATTCTTGTTGACAAGGGTCTCGGGCGAAGACGCTCACGTTAGCGTCAGTCGCGAGAACGCTCGCGCTCTCCCGCGATCTCGGCACGCATTACGTCGGATGAGAAAGCCGAGGCAGTGTTCCGCAAGATCCGCTGGGCCAGCAATGGCGGCAATCCATTCTGCCCGAAATGCGGCTGCACAATCGTTTACGATTGCCGCCGCGCCAACGGAACAGCCCGCTGGCGCTGCAAGGCATGCCGACACAGCTTCTAGATTACGAGCGGGACGCTGTTTCACTCCCGCAAGATGCCGCTCCGCGCGTACCTGCTCGCCATTGCGATCTTCTGCAACGAGGGTTAAGGGCAAGAGCATGCAAGACCGATAGAGCCTATGTTCTCGCCTCTGGCGAGCGCAGCGGTTATTATTTTGACATGAAGCCTACCACGTTCAATTCTGAGGGACTGATCTTAATTAGCTGTTCCAGCTTGCGTTCCAGCTTTTCGATCAGTCCGGCGACAAGCGCTCGCTTCTCGCGGAGGGCGGAAATGACGTGTGGATCGGCCATCCACATATGGTAGGATGCCGACTGGCCGCGCTAAATGCTGGTGTGGTGTTGTTTGCTAGAAATACCGTAAACCTCAATAAATTCTGATCACGCGGCTTAGACCGGTTTCTGATCATGTTGGTTCGTCATTCCCGCGAAAGCGACGCTAAGGCGCGAACCCACGCGAGCCGACCCAACCTGATCGGATGACCTAATCGTTTAGCCAGCGCCTGGCGAAACCGAGCAGCCCTTGGGGCAAGAAAATGACCATGGCAATGAAAATCAGTCCCACGAAGATCAGGTAGTATTCCGTGAAGAAGCGCGACAATCCCTCGCGCAACAGCAGAAAAAATGCGGCGCCGACGATGGGACCGACCAGGGTGCCGATGCCGCCGATGACGTTGTAGATGATGACTTCGCCAGAGACCAGAAAAAACACAAAATCGGGCGCGGCGAACTGGTTCTGGAGCGCGTAGAGCACGCCGGCGAGCCCGGCAAACAGGCCGGAAAGCATTACCGCGACGATCTTGTAGCGCTCCACTGGATAGCCGATGGCGCGGGTGCGCGCCTCGTTCTCACGGATCGACTGCAATACCATGCCGAAGGGCGACTGGGTGATACGGCGCAACAGGAGATAGGACAACACGACCACGCCGAGCACGAACCAGTGCAGCGTATCGGGCGTGAAACGGACCGACAACAGACCCGGAATGCCCAGCGGCGGACGGCTGAAGGTCAGACCGTTTTCACCCCCCGTGACGACTGTCCAGGTAAAGATGACGACGTAAAAAATCTGGGAAAAGATCAGCGTCGTGATCGAGAAATAGATGTCGCGCAAGCGGGTCGAGAAGTATGCGACAAAGGCTGCGGCTGCTGCCGCGCCGATCAGGCCGCACAATAGCGCCAGCAGAAGACTGGGCGGGCCGACCAACAAAAGGGCGGCTGCAGCGCCGTAGATCCCAAGCCCAAAAAAGGCCGAATGGCCGAAAGACACCATGCCGGTGTAGCCGATCAGGATGTCCGAGGACATCGCCAAGAGGCCCCATATCAGGATCTCGGTCAGGAAGCGCCGCCAGAACTCGGGCAAAACGAGCGGAGCAATGATCAGGAGTACCAAAATTACGCAAAACCCGCCCCAATAAATAATCGCATGCCGCCTTCCGCGCAGATCCTCACCCCAGCCCTCTCCCCGCTCGCGGGGAGAGGGAGGGATCCGCGACGCGGGTGGGTGAGGAGCACTTTCTGGTCGTACGCTCATTTCGGGGTCGGCACGAAAAGCCCGGTGGGCCTGAACAGCAAAGTCAGGATCAGCACGACAAAGGAAACAATGACCGCCTGAGCCGGGCTGACCCAGAGCGAGGCATAGGCTTCAAGGAGGCTGATAAAGATTGCGGCGGCGATCGATCCGGCGAGATTCCCCATGCCTCCGATGACAACCACGATGAATGCCTTGAGAACCCAGTCGACGCCCATCACGTGGCTGACGCCGACCAACGGACCGAACAATACCCCGCTGGCCGCCGCCATGCCGGAGCCGATTGCGAAGACTCCGGCGAGAACCCAAGGCACTGGAATGCCCATCGCCTGAGCCATGACGCGGTCCTGCGTCGTGGCGCGGATCCAGATGCCCCAGGTGCCGAATTTGAGGAATAACCAAAGCCCGCCGATAATAGCGGCGGACAGCAATGCAATCACAATCCGGTACCACGGGTAATCCAGGTAAAAGAGCGTGAACTGGCCGGTAAACGGTTCTGCGACCTTGCGCGCCACCGGGCCGAATTGCCACAGAGCGTAATTCTGTAGGACGAGCGAAACGCCGAAAGTGGCAAGGATCGTATAGAGCGGATCGCGGCCCAGCAGCGGGCGCAGCGTCGTCAGGTATATGACTGCACCGAGCAGCGCTATGGCGAGCGTAGCGGCTGCGAGCGCGAGCCAGAAATCGCCAGTGGCCGCCAAAATGAGGACGCCGACATAGGCGCCCAGCATGAAGAGTTCGCCATGGGCAAAATTGACCACGTCCATGATGCCGAAAATCAATGTCAGACCCGACGCGACGAGCGCCAAAATCATGCCGGTGACGACGCCGTTGATTGTCTGGATAAGCAGCTGGTCAAAGGCGATTTCCATAATTTCCTCAATATTTCTTCGTCATCCCGCGAAAGCGACGCTTTCGCGGGGTGACGATAAGACGAATGCGCATTACACACCGAGATACTGATGGATCACGGCGTCGTTGACACGCAGCTCGGACGACAATGCGTGGTGCCGGACGACGCCTTTCTCGATGAAGTAGATCCGCTGGCCGGCCTCCAAGGTCAGCGGTACGTTCTGTTCCACGAGCAGCACAGCGACATTCTCACGGCGGAGCATGTCGATGATCTGCCCGATTTCAGCCACCATCCGCGGCATCAAACCCTCCGTGGGCTCATCCAGCAGGATGATTTTGGGCTCCAGCATCATCGCCCGCGCAATGGCGAGCATCTGCTGCTCTCCACCGGAGAGCGTGCCGCCGGCCTGGTTGCGGCGCTCGGCCAATACCGGGAAATAGCCGTAGACCTTTTCCAGGAGTTCCGTCTTTCGAGCCTTGCTCACACCGTGGCGATCGAGCCCCGTGCGGAGATTTTCGGTAACCGACAACAGACGAAATATACGCCGATCCTCGGGGACATAGCCGATCCCCAGGCGCGCCAGCCGGTGTGCCGGCAGATGGGTGATCGATTGACCCTCGAAGAGCACCTTGCCACGGCTCGGATGGACGAGCCCCATGATCGCCTTCAAGGTTGTGCTCTTGCCGACGCCGTTGCGGCCGAGGAGGCCCACTACCTCGCCTTTTCCTACTTCGAGCGAGACCCCGTGCAGGATATGGCTCTTGCCGTAATAGGTGTGGATGTCCTCGACTTTGACGAGTGGTTGGACCGCACTGCCGCCCAGGCTCATATCTGCCGGGCTCATGTCTTCAAGTACACCTCGAGCACTCGGGGGTTCTGCTGTATCTCCGAAGGCGTTCCCTCGGCGAGGATCTCGCCGTAATGGAGCACGGTGATACGCTGCGCCAACTCCATGACCACTTGCATGTCGTGCTCGACGATCAATATCGTCAAATCCTTGGCAATCCGGCGCACCAGTTCCATCGTGTCGTGCGTCTCGGCGGCGCTCATCCCGGCCGTTGGTTCGTCGAGACACAGGAGCTGCGGCTCCGTCGCAAGGGCTATGCCAATTTCGAGGTTGCGTTGCTCGCCATGCGACAGGTTGGCGGCCAGATCCCCCGCCTTGCCGCGCAGGCCGACTGCCTCGAGGGCCGCCTCGGCCTTGCCAATGATGTCGCTATAGGCGCGATAATGGGTGAAAAGGCTCCAGCCGTGGCGGCGCGACTGAGCGGCGATGCGGACGTTTTCCAGCACCGTCGCGTTTGGCAGAATGTTCGTGATCTGGTACGAGCGGGCAATGCCCTTGCGCGAGATGCGATCCGGCGATGAACCAGTAACATCCTCGCCGTCGAACCGGATATGCCCGGAGGAGGGACGCAACACCCCGGTCAGGCAATTAAAGAACGTGCTCTTACCCGCTCCATTCGGGCCGATAATCGCACGCACCTCGCCGCGTTCGACCGCGAAATTCACGTGGTTAAGCGCGGTCAGACCGCCGAAGCGGATGGTGAGATCTTCGGTCGACAACAACGCCGCCGACGTCGGCATCATCTCCGCGGGTATGTGATCTAGAGCGTCAGCCATCGCCCTCCATTCGAATTCACCACATAGACACGGAGTTCACAGAGATTATTTTAATCTTATCTCCGTGTCCTCCGTGTCTCTGTCGTGATGTTCTCAAGTGGCGGCGAAATGGCAGGCTGGCGGCACTACCGTCTTCTGCCACGGGATTGCGTCGAGGACATGGTATTTCCCGTCCTTGATTTCGAAGACGAGTTCGCGCGTGAAAGCCTGATGGTCTTCCTTGCGCAGCACCTTGTCGCCGGTCGGGAAATCGGGGCCCTCCTTCATTTCGAGGCCTTCAAGCGCGGCAACCAGCTTTGGCAAGTCGTCGCGTCCCTGAAAATGCGATTTCTCGATCCCGAGCTTGAGCGCGTTGACCGCCTCGAAGTTGGACTGCACGTAGCGGTCGGGCAGCGGCCCCGAGGGATCGACTTTTTTCAAGCGGGCGAGCGCCTCATTGTAGAAGGCGTGCAGGTAGGGCGTGTCGAGCGGCTCGTCGAACACCGGCACATAGCGGTCGATGCCGACAAATCCCTCGATCTTGTTGCCCATTGCCGGCAGCTCGGTCGAGGTGGCGACGGCGCCGTCGCCGGCGAATTTGTATTTCTTGGCGAGGCCGAGATCGTAGCCCTGGTTGACAAAGTTGATCGCATCGTGGCCAAAGAAAATCAGGAACAAGCCGTCGAAATCGCCGTTGATCTTCGACAGGAACGGCGTCATGTCCGCGGTGCCGAGCGGTATGCCGAGCGTGCCGACGACCTCGCCGCCATTCTGCTTGATGCCGGCTGCGTAAGCGTCTCGGGTCGACTGGCCCCAGGCATAGTCGGCAAAAGCGATGTACCAGCGCTTGCCGAGCTTGTTCACGAGGTACGGGGTGAACGCCTTCGCCTGCGCCGGCGCGAAATCGAAGCTGCGGAATGTGTAACGACTGCACTTGCTGGTCGTCAGCGTCGTGTCGAGGCAGACGCCGATCATGTTGACGATCTTGTTTTCTTCCCAGACCGGCGTGCAGGCGAGGCAGATGTTGGACAGAAATCCGCCGATATGGGCGTCGATATTGTCCTCGCTGACCAGCTTCTCGACGGCGCGGCGGCCGGTGTCGGGCTTTGACTGGTCGTCACCGACAACCAGCTCGACCGGGCGGCCCAGGATGCCGCCCGATTTATTGATCCGATCGACCGCCATTTGCACCCCGACCAGCGCCGTCTTGCCGCCGGAGGCGGCGACCCCAGTCAGCGGCTGCACCGTGCCGAACTTGTAAGGCTTGGCCTCACCGAAGGCGGCGCGCCACGGCGCCGAAGCCAGCAAGGTCGCGCCGAGCCCGGCCGCGCCGCCGGCTGCGCTCCATCGCAGCACCCGGCGGCGCGTAAGATTGGCGCGCAGATGAGCTGCATTGCCTAGATTATACCCATTCTCGCGGTGTGACATAGCGGATCCCTTCCCTGTTCGTTGCCGACCCGACAACAACTACCGCAAGTTGCGGCGGCGCTGCAACAATCGGGCCGTCTTCCGCCCTGGATGAAGCTTAGCGCCATGCTGTCATTGCGAGCGCGGCGAAGCTATCTCGTCCGGTCGCGCTCAGCCGATCGAGATTGCTTCGTCGCTCCGCTCCTCGCAATGACGGACGAACTTTGAGTCGCAACCACAGGCGATGCGCCATCGGCGCCCGCTCTTTTACTCCTCCGGCAATCGAACTCGACCACGATGCTTCACATCCTCGGCCAGCTCTCGCATCGAGGGCTTTGTTATTATGATGCCCTCGCCTCGCGCGAGCGACGCTTCCGCCTCGTCGCATTGATTCATCCCGTCTTCAGGCGACGCGCCGCCTCGACGGCGGCATAGGTCAGCACGCCGTCGGCGCCGGCGCGCTTGAAGCCGATAAGGCTTTCCATGACCGCGCGCCCGCCGTCGAGCCAGCCATGGACCGCCGCGGCATGGAGCATCGCGTATTCGCCGCTGACCTGATAGGCGTAAGTCGGCACGCGGAACGCCTCTTTGACGCGCCGGACGACGTCGAGATAGGGCATGCCGGGCTTGACCATGACCATGTCGGCGCCCTCCTGCAGATCGAGCGCCACTTCGCGCAACGCCTCGTCGCCATTGGCCGGGTCCATCTGGTAGGTGCGCTTGTCGGCGCTGCCGAGGGCCGTCTTCGAGCCAATCGCGTCGCGGAACGGGCCGTAAAAGGCCGACGCGTATTTCGCCGCATAGGACATGATGCGGACATGCGCAAACCCGGCTTCATCGAGCGCCTGGCGCACGGCGCCGACGCGTCCGTCCATCATGTCGGACGGCGCGATGATGTCGCACCCTGCGCGGGCCTGGACCACAGCTTGCTGCTGCAGGATCTCCACGGTCTCGTCATTCGCCACATAGCCGTCGCGAATGACACCGTCATGCCCGTGCGAGGTGAACGGATCGAGCGCCACGTCGCACAGCACGCCGAGCTCGGGCAGCGCCTTTTTCAGCGCCGCAACCGCGCGGCAGACGAGGTTGCCGGGGTCGACCGCGTTGCTGCCTTCCGCATCCTTGAGGGAGTCCGGCACCGCCGGGAAGACGGCGATCGTCGGTATGCCGAGCTCGGCCGCCTCTGCGGCAGCGTCGACAAGCGCCGGGATCGGCAAGCGGAAGACGTTCGGCATCGACGGGATCGGCGCCCGGTGGCCCTCGTCATGGACAAACACCGGCCAGATCAGATCGCCAGCGGTCAGCACCGTCTCGGCGACCAGCTTGCGCGACCAAGCATCGCGGCGGTTGCGCCGCAGACGCGTCTGCGGATAAGGGGCGAGAGGCGGCAGGAACGAGGTCACGGGATCACTTCCGGCAATGAGAGCGGCAAACGCCGCGAATCAGCGGAAAATAAGACCAACCGACGGCGCTGACAACGCGGCTTGCGGGTCAGGGCGCCTGGGTCATGCGAGGGACTGCTACCACGCATTGGGCCGGTAGTGTAGGGCCCCGGACAGTGTAGGCCCCGTGATACCCGCCATAGGCCGTTCCGGTGACCGCCCCCATCCATGGCGCGCCGTCGCCAGAAGGACAGCGGCAGCCATGATGATGGCGAATAGAGGTATGAAGCTGCGGCGCTTGGCTGTGCGTCTCAGAAGATGGACGACCCGGTCATTGATGAGCGCGAGGCCGAATACGTGAATGACCACGTCAGCAGGATCAACGGCAGGCCCCAGGCCCAGCTGGCTCCCCATGGCGCGATGTCTGCTTCCCCAATGCTCGGCATTTTGACCGGCGCGAGTTTAGTTGAGAACCGAACTGCTAGACGATGTCACAACGCCAGCAGGTGTCTTATCCCTCAGTCGTGCAACTGGCTATGGATCTCAGCGTCTTGCCAAAAATGCATAGTCGAGCTTGCATAACAGCGGCTAAATCTCGCGCTGAACTGTCCGCGGCTCGGGTTGACCTGGAGCTTGTCTGACGCGACACTCCGGATCCGAAGCGGACCGGCACGGGACCCCTCTGGTCCAAAGGGAGACTGGCGATGACTAATCTTGTCGAGTCGCGGACGCTTCCGCAGGCCGCGACGCGCCGCTCGCGCCGGCTCTCGATCATCTGGATCGTCCCGCTCGTCGCCGTTGGGATCGGCGCTTGGCTCGCCTGGGACACGCTGTCGAAAGAAGGCCCGACGATCAAGATCTCCTTCGAGAGCGGGGAAGGGCTGCAGCCCGGCCAGTCGCAGCTGAAGTACAAGGACATCGTCTTCGGCACGGTGAAGAGTCTGACATTGGCCCCTGATAAGACGCATGTCATCGTGACGGTCGCGACGACCCATGAGGCCGAGCCCGCTGTTGACCGAGGGAACCTTGTTCTGGGTGGTCAAGCCGCGGCTCTTTGCCGGCAATATTTCCGGCATCGAGACGCTGTTGTCGGGTTCCTATATCGGCATGCTGCCCGCGGCCAAGGCCGGCAAGAGTCAGCGGGAGTTTGTCGGGCGCGAGGATCCCCCGCTCCTCGGAGCGCATGTCCCAGGCCGCACTTTCCTGTTGAAATCGAAACGCATCGGCGCGGTTTCGGTCGGCTCGCCGATCTTTTTCCGCGATCTCAATGTCGGCGAGGTGCTCGGCTGGGATATCGCCGATATGGCGGAGTACGTGACGATCCACGCCTTCGTTCGGGCGCCGTATGACAGCTATGTGCACGACGAGACCCGTTTCTGGAACGCGTCGGGGGTCTCGATCAAGCTCGGCGGAACCGGGGTCGAAGTGCAGATGGAGTTGTTAAAGGCGCTGCTGCTCGGCGGCGTCGCGTTCGAGACGCCGGTAGCGGACATCCACACTGCGGAGACATCCGAAAACCATGTCTTTCCGCTGTTCGACAACCGGGAGACAGCAAACGCGGCGTCCTATACCCGTAAGATCCCGGCGATCGCTTATTTCCCCGGCTCGGTCAGCGGGCTGGCGCCGGGCGCTGCGGTCACGATGCATGGGCTGAAGGTCGGCCAGGTGACTGATGTGCGGCTCAGCTATGACGCCGCCAAGGACGCCGTCGTCGCGCCCGTGCGGTACGAGGTCGAGCCGGAACGCGTCATCGGCGTCGGCAAGCGAGTGTTCAAACGAATGCGGAGGCGGTCGACGCGCTCCTCAAAAAAGGGCTGCGACGCGAGCTTGCAGAGCGCCAGCCTGATCACCGGGCAACAGAATATTGCGCTCGAATTCGACGCCGATGCGCCGGCCGGCGGAGGTGACGATGGACGGGCCGGACTACGTCGTTCCGGCGACCGAAGGCGGCGGGTTTGCCGGCCTCACCGCCTCGGCGACCGAGCTGCTCAATAAAGTCAATACGATGCCGTTCGAGCAGATCGGCAAGAACCTCGACGGCATCCTGAAGTCGGCCAATGACATGGCCCAGGGCCCACAGTTGAAAAAGGCGCTGACCGATCTCGCCGCGATGATCGCGTCGGCCCAGACGATGATCCGGAACCTCGATACGAAGCAGTTGCCGGAGCTCGTTTCCGGGCTGCAGAAGACATTGACGAGCGCCAATAAGCTCGTTCTGTCGCTGGACAGCGGTTATGGCGACAACACCAAATTCAACCGCGATATGGACCGCTTGCTGGCGCAGGCCAATGATGCACTTCGCTCGATCCGCGCGCTCTCCGATCTGTTGGCGCGTCATCCCGAGGCGCTGATCAAGGGCCGGCCCGCCGGGGCCGCTGGAATGACACGGCGTAAGGCTCGCGATGTTGGCGCTGGCGGCAGTGCTTGCAGCCTGCTCCTCGCCGAGCCCGGTGCTTTACACGATCGCGCCGGTTCAGGGTCCGGTCCAGTCCGGCGGGCCCAAGGTGATCGTATTGCAGCAGATTTCCACCGCGCACTACCTGGAGCGCTCGCAGATCGTTCGCTCGTCGGAGAACTACCGGCTCGACGTCATGTCGAACGACTGGTGGGGCGAGCCGCTGTCCGCGATGCTGAGCCGAGTGCTGGCCGAGGAACTGGGCCAGCGCCTGCCGCAGAGCACGGTGATCGGCGAGACCGGCGCCGTGTCGGCCCCGCCGGACGCGACGATTGAGCTGAACATGCAGCGGCTCGACGAGGATGCGGCAGGCAACGTCGTCCTGCAAGCCCAGGCCAGCGTCGACTTCAAGAGGCGGCCCGGGCCGGTGCTGCGCAGTTTCCGTTTCGTCGTGACGCCGCCGGCAGCGGGCATCCAGGGCGAGGTCACGGCGATCAGCACGGCGCTCGGCCAGCTCGCCGACGGCCTCGCGTCAATGCTGGTGGGTCGGTGAAGCGGTTCTCGCTGAGCCCGCCCGCGACCGAGCCGCAGCTGCGGGAGTGCCCGGGCTGCGGGCTGTTCCAGACCGTTCCCGCCTTGGCGCCGGGCGTGACGGCTCAGTGCGGGCGGTGCCCGACGATCTTGCGGCGCACCAGCGGCCACCGCTTCGACCACATCATCGCGCTCACTCTGGCGGCGTTCGTATTGCTGGTCGTCATGTGCTCGACGACGTTGATGAGCGTCGAAACCTCCGGCATCAGGCGCACGGCGGATCTCTTCTCGGGACCCGAGGAGCTGGTCCGGCAGAACATGGGCGAGCTCGCTGTGGTCATCATATTCGTGACCGTGCTGGCGCCGCTCATCAGGCTCGTCGGAATGCTTTATGTGCTGATCCGATTGCACGAGAAGACGCCGCCCGCCCATCTGCGCAGCATCTTCGCCTGGGCCGAGCGCCTGCGCCCGTGGTCGATGCTCGAGGTCTTCGTGTTCGGCGTCTTCGTCGCCTATGTGAAGCTCGGCGATCTGGTGACGATCGGGCTCGCGGCCGGCGTCTATGCGCTGCTTGGCCCTGACTTTCGTTCTCATCTGGATGGATTCCGCGCTCGACCGCGAGGCGGTGTGGGAGAGGCTGTACCGAACTGGCCTTTGCGGCGGCTCGCTCAGCCTCGTCGGGCGCCGATGGGTTGCGAAACCTGCGGCCTGGTCAGCGTGCCCCGGCCGGATGACCCGCGCTGCCCGCGCTGCGATTGCATGCTGCACGAGCGCAAGCGCGAACAGCGTGGCGCGGACCTGGGCCTTGGTCATCGCCGCCGCGGTTCTCTACATCCCGGCGAATTATTATCCGGTGCTGTCGGTAGTGCAGCTCGGCGCCGGCCAGCCCAGCACGATCCTCGGCGGCGTCGAGGAGCTGGTAACGGCGCGGCAGTATCCCCTCGCCGCGCTGGTCTTCTTCGCCAGCATCGCGGTGCCGATGCTGAAACTCTTCGGCCTCTCGATCATGCTGATCACGATCCAGACCGGCCGCTCGGGATGGCTGCGCGACCGCACCCGGCTCTATCACATCGTGCGCTTTATCGGGCGCTGGTCGATGATCGACATCTTCATGGAGTCGCTGCTCGGCGCGCTGGTCGCGTTCGGCGCGGTGATCACGATCGAGCCCGGCGCCGGCGCCCTCGCCTTTTGCGCCGTCGTGATCCTGACCATGTTCGCGGCCGAGACCTTCGACCCGCGGCTGATGTGGGACGCCGCCACACGGCGCGAGCCAGCAGCAATGTCCACCAATCCGAGGCCCGCCGCCGGAAATTGACGAGAGCGCTGTGGTGCTGGAGGGGATGAGGCAGGGCTTAATCCCGCTCGTGGTTGCGGTAATCCCGCTGGTGCTGGCCAGTTTTTCGCGAACGCACTTTTGGTTGTGGCGCGCCCGTCATCTGCGGCTAAACCACGACGGTGGCGAAGGGGAGCTGGCGGAGGGGATGGGATTCGAACCCACGATACGGCTGTTAACCGTATAACGGTTTAGCAAACCGCCGCCTTCAGCCACTCGGCCACCCCTCCACCGATGAGTGGGGTCGACACGGCGCATGCCAAGCGACGACTTAGCATGACCATCCGAAGCGTGCAAGACACGGCCGAGAAGAACAATCCACGGAATTTGCACCCGAGTGCCGCAACGCAGGGAAGTTGGCTGCCGGCAGCTTGGCGGGTCATCTGCCAACCGCCGGCCATGGTCGCGTGGGAATCGGCGACATCAAACCGTGTCTGATCGCGAGGATAGAAATCAGTTCGGCACCCAGACCGCAGTTCTGATCTCACCGAATTCACGCGCGATCTTGCGCCAGGACGCGCCGGCATCCTCACTGACGTAGACTTCGCCGAACAGGCTAAACGCCACAATGCGGTCGGGGTCGGCGGGGTGCGTGGCAAGGCCCCACACGGTGGCATTGGGCTGGGTGGGGAGCGGCAGGATCTCCCAGCTCTCCCCGAAGTTTGTGGTGCGGAGCACGTGCCCTCTTTCACCGGTCGTGGTCTCTCCACACCCGGCGAACAGCACACCGGGGTCATCGGACTTGACCAACATCCCACGGGCATAGGGCAGCGGCCATTTCTTTTTGATGCCCAAGGGCTGCCAGCTGTCCCCCAGATCATTGCTGGTAAACACTTCGCGTGCCGTGCTGGCATAGAGGCGTTTGGGCTGCGTCGCCGCGACGGTCACGTCGTGTATGTCCGGGTCGTACAAACCCGTCTCGAGGTGCGTCCAGGTGTCCCCGCCGTCGAGGCTGCGGAAGACGCCGTCAATTTCCACCCCTGCCCAGACGAGACGATGATCGTCTGGGTCCACGACGATGCTGGTCACAAAGGGTGTGCCAATGGAGCACTCCAGGGCGGCGTCTACCGCCAGTTTCTCCCACTGCCGTCCACCGTCTCGCGAGCGGTAGACCGCAGCCGGGCGCGTGCCGGCAAAGAGAATATCGGGATCGACCGGATCGATGGTCAACGACCAGATCGTCGGCACAGCCCCATCGGCGCCGATGCGCTCCCACCGCGCCCCGCCATCGTGGCTCACGAACAACCCCGTATCGCCGCCGGCGAGAACGGTATGCGCTTCTTTGGGATGGGCGGCCAACGCCTGTATGCGGCTATTGAGCGGAAACGGGGCGCGATGCCGTATCCACGACGTTCCGGCATCTGGACTGTGCCATAGGCCCCAGCCCGCCGTCCCCAGACATATACTGTAGGCCGCCGCCATAGCCTCCTCCCTTCGTCTCGGTCGCTGCGTCACCACGCAAGCGGGCATTCCTGCGAGGGGTTCTACGCCGGCAAGCATCACCCGCCTTGCCCGCGCATGCAATACTTCTGGTCGGCTGGCGGCGGTTGAGGCGCCGAGCCGGCGCTGATCACTTCGTCGGTGGACGGAAATCCTGATCCGGAAAAACCGATACGGCTCTCCGGCACCACGGCATTCGTCAGCGCGAAGGGCGCCGTCGTATGAACCGCGACAAAGCGGCGCCACTGATCTGGCGTGATCTCCCATAATTTGAGCGGGCGCTGCCAGCTGTCCGGCCGGATTGCTTCTGTCCCAGCTGTCGGCGGAGGAATTGCCGATCTGGCACGCCGAGCGCGACAAGGCGGCGCAGGATGGGCTCCTCTTTATGGCCCACCCGCTGCACTGCGCCGTCGGCACCAAGCCGCAGCTGTAGGAATCTCCTCGCTCAGCCCTTCGGCAGACCGAGAACGCGCTCGCCGATGATGTTGCGCTGGATCTCGCTGGTCCCGCCGGCGATCGTGTACTGGCGGGCGCCGAGCACGCGGTGGTGCCAGCGCGCCGCATCAGGCACCGCCTCGGTCGGCGCGTCGACGGTCGCATAGGGGCCGAGCAGGGTCGACGAGAAATCGGCGATCCGCAGCGCCAATTCCGAGCCGAACAGTTTGAGGATCGAGCCCTCGGGCCCCGGCGGCTCGCCGCGCAATCGGCGGGTCAGCCCGCGCAGCCGGGTCACCTGCAAGGCCTTCACGTCGATCGCCAACTGCGCCAATTGCTGGCGGATATGGCTCTCGCTCCAGGCCGGCTCCTGACGGCTCGGGAATTGCTTTGCCAGCTCGGCGAGGCGGGCGATCTGCGCAGCGTGGTCGCGCCCGCCGGCGCCGCTGCGCTCGAACATCAGCGTCGTGATCGCGACCCTCCAGCCCTCGTTCAATGGGCCGAGCAAGTTCTCCTTCGGCACAGCCACGTCCTCGAAGAAGACTTCGTTGAAGTGACGGTGGCCATTGAGCAGCACCAAAGGCCGCACCGTAATCCCCGGCGTCTTCATATCGACGAGCAGATAGCTGATGCCGTGATGCTTCGGCGCGTCGGGGTCGGTGCGCACCAATAGAAAGCACCAATCGGCGAAATGCGCGCCTGAAGTCCACACCTTCTGCCCATTGACGACAAAATGGTTGCCCCGGTCGACCGCACGAGTGCGCAGGCTGGCGAGATCGCCCCCCGCATCGGGCTCCGAATAGCCCTGGCACCACAGCTCGTCGGCGCTGAGGATGCGCGGCAGATGCCGGCTCTTTTGCGCTTCGGTTCCCCAATGGATGAGCGTCGGGCCCAACAGGTTCAGCGCGCTCGCCGTCGGCAGCACCGGCGCACGGGCGCGGAAATATTCCTCGTCGAAGATCACCTGCTCCATGAAGCTGGCGCCGCGCCCGCCATATTCTTTGGGCCAGGAGATCCCGACCCAACCGGCGGCGTGCATCCTCTTCTGCCACGCAATGCGCTTTTCGAGCGTCTCCCGGTCGGGCGCGACCCGCTGGTCGGCGGCATCGTCAACGCAGATCTCGGGTGGCAGGTTTGCTTCGAGCCAGTGGCGAAATTCGCTGCGGAACGCCGCGTGCTCGGAGCTGTCGGCGAAGTCCATTGCGGGTCCTTCTACTGACCGAAGATGTCGAGTGGCAGGAAGGCGCTGACGACGAAGTTCGGCACGTCGACCAGTTCGCTCAGTTTCAGATCGACCGCGACACTGCAGATCGCGTAGGCCTGCTGCCGGGTCCAGCCGCGCTCGACCAATAGGTCGATCATTGCCAACAGCGCATTGCGGGCGCTCAAAGTCGCGTCTTCGCTTTCGTTGGTCCCGTCCTCGCTTACCGACAATCCGGTCGTGGCGAGGAAGCGCTTCGGCGCCGCGAGCTCGGGCGGAAAATAATAATCCTCGCGCGAAAACCGCGGGAAGCGGATGCCGCGGCGCGCGGCTTCGCCCTTGTGCACCGTGAACCGCACGAGGATCGCCCCGGCCATCTCGATCGCAGTACCGCAGGCCTCGCCGTCGCCTTGCGCGAAATGCGCGTCGCCGACCGAGAACAAGGCGCCGCCGACAAAGACCGGCAGCATCAGGCGCGCGCCCTTGCTCAGCTGCTTGATGTCGAGATTGCCGCCGTTCTCGCGCGGCGGGATCGTGCGCAGCGCCTGCGAGGCGATCGGCTCCGCCGCCGGCACCGCGCCCTCTTTTTCGGGCGGCAATACCATTCCGCCGCGGCCGAGGAGATTTGCCTCACGGCGCTGTATCGCCTCGCGCAACTCCTGCGAAGGCGCGACGCCGATGACACCGACAAAGGAGCCATCCGGGATGCGCACACCTGGTAACTCGGCCGACTCAGCAAAGCCGTCCTTGATCGTCCATTTCGCGATGTAAGGCTCGGGAAACGCATCCCGCAGAAAGCCAAACCCCGGCACCTGCACGGTGTAACCAAACGGGGCCGGCTTCATGTCACAGATTTCGACCTCGAGGAGGTCACCCGCCGCGGCACCGGCGACATAGACCGGGCCGGTCAGCGGATGGACCCGGTTCAGGTCGCAGCGGCGTAGATCCTCCGCTGTCGTGGCCTCACTGATTTGGCCGTCGAAAGCGTCACGCGTCTGGATCTCGATCTCTTCGCCCGGCGCGACCTCGACGACCGGCGCGATCGCCTCGTGCCAGCGATTGTGGCCTTTGCCCGGCTCCTCGGCGAGGCGTTTGGAGTAGTCGATCGTGATGCTCTTCATGACCTTCCGCCGATCAGCCTGCCTCGGTGGAGGCTATGCATATCGGCTTTTCGTGGCAAGCATCGTGGAACCCGCCTCTACCGTTAACCGTTTCGTCGAGAAAGCTCCGAGATGAACACCCACCCGTAGAGGACACAGCATGAACAAGCTTCTCAGCGGCATCGCGACAGCGGCGATCGTCGCCCTCGCTTTACCGGCTTGGGCACAGGGCGTCACTACTCAAGGTCAACCGACGCGGGACAATCCGCCCGGCACGGCTGGGACGTCGAAGCCCGGCGTTCCTGGATTGCCCGGCAGTAAGTCCGGGCCGACCGTGACCCCGTCCGGCAACACCGCGTCCGACACCACAGCCCGTCCGAGCGGCGATCAGAGCGGGGTTAAGGGGCTGCCGGGCAACAAATCCGGACCGGCGGTAAAGCCGCCGAGTTCAGGCAGATAGACCTGTCACAGCAGCGCCGACCTAAATCACGCTGGCCCCCTTCAGCTCCGCAATCTCCGCAGCTGACAACCCAAGCCAGCGGCCATAGATCTCGGCATTGTGTTGACCAATTGTCGGGCTCGGGCCGGCCGCGACTTTGTCGGTTCCGTGCAGACGCAAGGGCGTGTTGGGCACGACGATTTCGCCCAATTCGGGGTGCTCGATCCGCTCGAGCATGCCGCGCTCGTGCATGTGCGGGTCGTTCATGACCTCGGGCGCCGTCCTTACCGGCGCGCACGGGATGCGGTAGGCCTTGGTGCGCGCGAAGACCTCCATCTTGGGGAGGGTCCGCGTCCAGGCCTCGACGAGCGCGTCGGTCTCGTCCATGTGGGCGACGCGGGCGGCGTTGGTCGCAAAACGTGGATCGTCGGCCAGTTCCTCGCGTCCCATCGCCTTCAACAGATTCTGGAAATGGGCCTCGGTAACGACGTGGATTGCGACGTGCCCGTCGGCAGTCGCAAACACATTGTAGGGTGCGCTGTTGAGCCCGGATTGGCGGTTGCCGGTACGCGGTGGCACCTCGCCGGTGCGGTAGTAATAATCGTAGCTCGCCGCGAGGGTCGGCCACACCGTCTCCTGCATCGCGACTTCGACGAGCCGGCCGACCCCGCTGCGGTCACGGTCGTAGAGCGCAGTCGCGATGCCGGCGTAGAGATGAATGCCGCCCATGAAATCGACGAGCGTCGGGCCGGCCTTGACCGGCGGTCCGTCGGGAAAACCGGTGACGCTCATGATCCCCGAGGCGGCCTGGATCGTCATATCCATTGCCAGATTGTCGCGGTCGGGCCCGCTGATCCCGAACCCGGTTCCCGTCGCATAGATCAGCCGCGGGTTGATCTCCCGCAGCCGGCTCCAGCCGACGCCGAGACCGTCCATCGTGCCGGGCGAGAAATTTTCGAGCAATACATCGGCGCGCTCGACCATGCGAATGAGCAGTTCGCGGCCGCGCTCGTGCTTGAGGTTCAAGGTCACCGCGTGCTTGTTCTGGTTGAGCATCGCAAACGGCAGGGTGGCGCTCTTGCCCGGCTCGGCGCGCCGCCGCCCCGGCTCGCCGTGCAGCGGCTCGATCTTGATCACCAACGCCCCCGCTTTCGCCAGCAACAGGCTCGCATAGGGGCCCTGAAAGATCTGGCCGAAATCGATCACCGTCACGTCGGAGAGGGGCCTGTTCGTTCGTACCTGTTCCATCGGCGCCTCTCGCCCCCTCGATCATCGGAAATTTCGGTCGCGCAACGTCTCCGCGCGAGTCATGCTGGTGCCAAGCTCGCACGGAGGACATGCCAATGAAATACGACGTCATCTCGGCCGATTGCCACATCGATCTGATCTGGCTGCCGCCCGATCTGTTCACCGCCAATGCCCCGGCCGCAATGAAGGACCGGATGCCGTATGTGAGCGAGGGCGCCCGGGGCAAGGAATGGGTCACCAAATCAGGCGCCTCCTTCGGGCTGATGAACGGCATGGGCTCGGCCGGCCGCCTCTACGAGCCGGGCAAGATCCACCGCTCGGACCGCATGGCCTCGGAGGGGATCTATGACGATGGCAAGAAGGGCATCCGCCGCATGACGGACCCCGAGTTGCGGATCAAGGACCAGGACCGCGACGGCATTCAGGCCGAGGTCCTCTACGGCATCCTCGGCGCGACCAGCCGCATCAATGACGACGAAGCCGCCGGCGAGATGCTGCGCATCTACAACGAATGGCTCGCCGATTTCTGCATGACCCACCCCGACCGTTTCGCGGGGCTCGCCTGCATACCGAACCACGATATCGACGCCGCGGTCGGCGAGATCGAGCGCGTCGCGCGGCGCGGCGGCGTGCGCGGGCTCGAAATCTCGCGCCGGGGCGACATGACGCCGCTATGGGACCCCTGGTGGAACCCGATGTGGGACGCGGTCGCGGCGAGCGGATTGCCGGTGCATTTCCACACGATTGGCAGCGGCGTGCGGCGCGACTTCACAAAGCTCGCGCCAAAGGTGGCGCTCGCCGCCCGCGCCGCCGGGATCACCAGCTTCCAGATGTACATGTCGGAGGTATTGCTGTCGGTGATCTTCTCGGGCGTGCTCCAATACCACCCCGGCATCAAGCTGGTCATCGGCGAGGCCGGCACTGGTTGGATCCCCTATATCCTGCAGCGCATGGACGCCGAGTGGGAGGACCAGTTCAAGGAACTGGATCTCAAAATGCCGCCGAGCGAATATTGGCGGCGTCAGTGCTACGCGACTTACCAGAGCGACCCGATTGGCGTGAAACTCCTCGACGAACTCGGCGAAGACAACATCATGTGGGGCTCGGATTTCCCGCACCCCGACGGCGTCTGGCCCGATTTGCAGGAATACATCCAGCGCGAATTGGGGCACCTGCCTGACGCCACCCGCAAAAAGATCGTCTGCGACAACGCCGCGAAGCTGTACCGGTTCGTGAACTAGTGTTCAGAATCAGACGGACGATTCAGCGAGTCGTCATGGCCGGGCTCGTCCCGGCCATCCACGAACTGCGGCATACGCCTTTCCGCTCGCGTGGATGGCCGGATCAAGATGGTATGGGGCGGGCGGCGAGGGAATGGCACCATCGTCGCTGGAAAGAAGCGATGGAGCACGCCAATGCCGCAGCCCAATGACTTGAGCCGGTCCCTCACCGCCCTTGACCAGGATAGCACGCTGATCGCCGTTATCGAGATGAGCCAGGCGAGCTGGCTGGTCGGCGCGATTGTTCCGGGCATCGAACGCCATCCTCTGAAGAAGCTTGCACCAGACGCCGAAGAGCTGTTGCGGCTGCTGCAGCGTTGGCGCGACGAGGCGACCAAGGCGGGCCGCTCGGTAAAGCGCATCGCGGTCGCCTTCGAGGCCGGTCGGGATGGCTTCTGGCTGGCCCGCTGGCTGCGGACGCGCGGCATCGAGGCCCATGTCATCCATGCCTCCAGCGTCGCGGTCTCGCGCGAGCATCGGCGCGCCAAGACCGATCGCCTGGATGTCGAGCTGCTGAAGCGCGCCTTCCTCGGCTGGCTGCGGGGCGAGCGCGATCATTGCAAGATGGCCGCGATCCCCACGCTCGAGCTGGAGGATGCGCGGCGGCCGAGCCGCGAGCGGGAGACGCTGGTGGGTGAACGCACTCGCATCATCAACCGCATGAAGAGCACTTTGGCACGCCTCGGCATCCGCAATTTCAGGCCGAATTTGCGCAAGGCCCGAGAACGGTTGGCGGCGCTGCGCACGCCAGAGGGCGTAGCTGTCCCGGCCAATACCTTGGCCGAGCTGCAGCGCGACATGGCGGGCTATATTATAGTTGACTAACCCAAATGCCATCCCTAGGGTGTGCTGGCGTCGTGTACTCGCCGACCTGGCAGCGCTCAACTGTGGCATGTGGGAGGAAAAGAATGACTTGCTGGTGGGGGGGACATCGTTGGACAGAGTGGGAGAGAAGCCCGTGGAACGATGTCTGCGATAACCACCTGGTTAATGTCGGCGGGCGCATCGAGCGAGGAAGTACCATTCTTGCGAAATCTTACACACGAAGATGTATCAAATGTGGAAAAGCAGACTTTAGGAATGAAAGGACGCCTTCACACCCGCCGCCATGAAACACAATGACGTGGCCGCGAAATCTGTAGCCTAATCCGAACGCGGCGATTTATTCTTCAGTTTGGGTGACGGCTTAGCCGTAGCGATTCGCTTCAGCTTCTCCTCGAACCGCTCCTTGTCCTCATCGCATTCGAGCGCACGAGCGGTTTCGACGAACCGCTCGTGCTGAGACTTAGCTTCGCTCGGTTTGCTCGATTTTGGCACTCTTGCCCCCAGTCGCGGTCTTAACCTCTATGGTAACGATCTTATCATCCGTTTCGTAGAGCACGTCAAAGACGCTCGCCGCCAGACGCAGCCACCGAGCTTTCTCTACGGTGGTCCACTTAGCATGTGGCTCAGGCAGTTCCTGAAAGAGTTCCCTCAATTAGCTTATGCCCGCGCGCAAGTGCGGGAGCGGGGACCTCAATGGGCATAGCTTCCGATTGCAAATCGGATCCCTTTTCAGCTCTCTCAACCTCTTCAGATTGTCCCGTTATGATCGGAGCCACGAGTTGATCATCACCATGTTGGAAAAAACCGGCCTGACGCGCAGATCGTTCAAAGGCCAGTCGGGCATTCCCTCCTCGCTTTGGTGCGACACCAAACTCGATAAACACCCTCTCTAAACCGTGCGGACGAGATGGAAGCGTCTTCCCTCGATATTCGTCGTAAGTGCGACGATATAAAGGCACACGAAGGAATGCTTCTGCCTTGCCCGCGCTGGCCCGTGTAGGGTCCGAATCTACGGTGTCGAAGCCTAATTGAGAGACCTTAAACTTGCCTGCGCTCCCCTCGGCAAGTCCGAACATGCGAGCGGCATGAAGTTTGGCTTGGAAGGTCCCGCTTTTAACGGCGTGGCCCAATAGCGCCGCTAGCTGATCTCTACTGAAAGCCGTGCTCCCACCCCGGTCCCGCATTAGGCGTACAACCTCAACGGCGGCGTCGAGATCCATATACGGGAATTGGATGGTAGAGTGGTCGCGAGCGGCCTTCGGCGGATCGGCTGTGCCCTGCGCGCCACCCAGCTCTTCCGGGTTCATGTATCCATCTGGCATGACTATCTCCCCAGGTTGCGCGGGACGATTTGGGTCGTCCCGCGCGGGCTGGAGTTGCTGATAATTGAGGTTTGCGGCATCTCGACCGCGAATTGCCGACCGTGATGCCGCTGTCCCGGCGTTTAGCGCCGGACTACGTCATCACAAACGCAGCACGTGCGGGCGCACCTTGCGCGGAGCATCATGCCGGCGGTCATCCCGCCGCTTCGGCTTCCGCAGGGGCACCTGCCAGCGGTTGTTAGCCACGAGCACCCTCCGTTCAAAGCTAGCCTTGAACGGAGCCAGGGCAATGTGATACTGTTCCCACGCGTGCAAGCGCGAGTTGGGCGGTCACGTCGCCTTGGCTCCGGCTGGCGGTCGGCCACACTTCCGCCAGCCCCGAAAACCCGGCGCCCCGTTGCGAGGATTGCACCCTCGTGCGGGGCGTCATGGTTATCGAGTTGACGAAACCACTACCTGATTTGCCGACCACGCGCAAGCGCCGATGTAGAGTTGCCGCAGAGCGCGCGATCTGCTAGATATGCTAGATATGCTAGCAATGCTATAGATTATCTTTTGCGCGGCATCCGGCCCCGCCAGCCTATGAGGCTAGCGATACGTAAGCCGCTTCCCGACAATCCCGCGTAGAGCTCGCGTTGTCCGCTCTAGGTCGTCTATGCCAAGGGCGACCCGCTCGTGGTACCTGAAATCGAATTCGGCCAGATATCGTTTCAAGTGGTTCTCGCTGACGTGCTGATAGACGCCATAGATGCCGCGCTTCAGGATTGAGAAATAACCTTCTACGGTGTTCGTGTGCGCGTCGCCCCTGACGTACTCATTTGCTGAGTGGACGACAGTGTAATGACTGGCGAACTGCTCGCCTATTTCCCAATAGACGCCGCTCTCATCCGTGCGAAAGTGAGAATCAGTAGAAAGAGCCTCGGCAATGATGGGCTTTAGCGTCGCGGCGGTCACGTTCGGAACATGAAAAGAAGCGACCCGACCGCCGCGCTCCACCAGTGCCATCACCGCTTCCTTCGGCGGCGGTTCGCGATAGGCCCGGTTGCGTGCCTTGCCGCCCACGAAGGTCTCATCCGCCTCAACAAACCTGCCGGCACCGCCCATCGGTTCAATCTTGAGAACGCGCATCGCTTCGCGGAGCCGGTGGCTCATGAACCATGCAGTCTTAAGGGTGACTCCAAGGGTGCGGTGCAGCTGATTGCTGCTGATTCCCTTCTTACTGCTCGCCATCAGGAAAGCAGCCTGGAACCAGATATGCAGAGGGACGTGACTGCTTTCGAAAACGGTTCCGACGCGAACGGTAAATTGCTTGCGGCAGGCATAGCACTTTTTGCGGCCCAGCGCCGGCTTCCCCGTCTTGCCAACCACGCCATTGAGCGAGCCAGCACGGCCCACGGTTCCGCAATGGGGACAAACGATTGCGTCCGGCCAGATGATCGCTTCCAGTCGATCGAACGCCGCTTGCTCGTCTTGGAAGTAGGGTTCGCTGAGAACGCTATTTGCCATCGCCGCACCTTTCGGGTACGGCTATAATCTAGGGATTGCGGTTGGGTTAGTCAAGTATAATATCGCCACATGGCGCGTCTGCAACTGGTGAAAGAACACATCAAAGAGATCGAGCAGACACGGCTGACGCGTCTCGCCCAGCCGCCGGCGGATGCACCCCATGCGATGCTCATCCTGCTGGCGCGCGTCGTCGGTGTCGGTATCGAGACCGCTGAGATGCTGGTGCACGAGGTGTTTGTGCGCAATCTGCGCGACCGCCGAGCGGTGGCACGGTATGCCGGTCTCACTGGCGCCCCCGACGAGAGCGGCGCCAGAAGGCGCGAGAAGGGGCTCGCCCGGGCCGGCAATGCACGGGTGCGCCGCGGCATGCTGCAACTGGCATGGCGTTTTCTGATGTTCCAGAAAGACAGCGCCCTGGCACAGTGGTTTCAGGCGCGCACGGCCGATCGCCGGCCCGGCACCCGCAAAACGATGATCGTCGCCCCCTGCCTGCGCAGGGGCAAGCTCTGGCGCGCAAGCTGCTCATCGCCCTGTGGCGCCTGATGACCACCGGCGAGGTTCCGCAGGGCGTTGTGCTGCGAGCAGCGGCGTGATGGCCGGTCTGCCGACAAGCACGAAACCGGGTTTCGGCGGTCTGTCATCGATCGCGGACCGCCGTTGACGAACCGAGGTGGTGGTGAGCCGACTGCGGACATGGCCTTCGTGCCGCGATCAAGAATGGACCCGCCGCCCCGGAGCTTCGCCGCCGATGCGCATGACTGCATCATGGTCCGATCTCTCGGATCGACCGAATACAAGTTTGTGGCGCGATCGATCGTGCCAGTGGCGGGCTCCCCTCGGATTATCGTCGTTGACAAATCTCGGTCACCGCAAGGCCTGTGGATATGTGGACGATCGGCTTCGCCGACCGGCTCCGCTTCCCCCGCTTCCCGAGCAAGCTCGAAAACCGGGGAAATGCTCGCCTTCGCCCACATACCCACAGGCCCCACAGCCAATGAGGGAATTGATCTCAATGGGAAACATCAGATGCGGCTTCGGCGATGGCCCAAAACGCATCCACGTCAAATCACTTGACACCAAAAGCCCCATACAAGTCCGGCCATGACGATTTAATTGAGGAAATCGCGCAGCGCGGCGGCGAGGTCTTTTGGGTTGTCGCCCTGCACCGTGTGGCCGGCTTTGGGGATCGTGATATAGCGGCCATCCGGCAGCCGCGCCGCCAGCCGCTCGGCGTCCTCTTCATGGAAGACATCGCTTTCGGCGCCGCGCACGACCAGGGTCGGGCAGGTCACTTTGGCGAGGCCTTCGGCGAGCCTGCGCCGCTCGGCAGTGTGCGTCTCGCCCATCTGCTGAAACCGCCTGCGGTCGTACTTCCAGGTCCAGTTTCCATCGGTCTGCTGACGCAAATTGTGCATCAGGCTGCGGCGCAGGACCTTCGGATCGCGGCGCGGGTTGAAGGCCAGCGCCCGCTCGATGATCGCGTCGAGGGGCTCGGGCTCGGCGCCGCCATTGACGAAATCGCGGATGCGGCGCGACCCGGGACGTCTGACCTCGGGGCCGGCGTCGATCAGCACCAGATGCGAAAGCCTCTCCGGATAATGGATCGCATAGGCGAGCGCATTGATGGCGCCCATCGACATGCCGGCGAGGATGAAATGATCGAGACCGAGGGTGTCGACAAAGCCTTTGACGTCCTCGCGCTGCGCCGCAATCGAGTAGTCGGCGTCGGGTGCCCAGTCGGTGTCGCCATGGCCACGCTGATCGAGCGCAATGCAGTGAAACTCGTCGCGCAATGCGAGGCAGCACAGATCCCAGGTATGCGCCGTCAAGGCGCCGCCGTGCAGGAAAAGGAGCGGCCGCAGCTCTTCATTGCCCCAATCGAGGTAGCGGAAACGAAGGTGGCCGACGAGCACGCTCTTCTCGTTCGGCAATACGACATCATCGAAGCTGAAGCCGGCGCGCACCGCAGTGGTCTTCAGATGATCGTGATATTCGTCGGCGGATAATGTCATGGCTTGGTAGCTCCGTACCCCAGCGTCTGTTGAGTACAGCCTTAGCACGAACCGGTGTCATGGCCATTACGCCATCGCTTTACGATTACCACACCCGCGTCGTAGTCATAGCTCTCGCGGTTCGCAGAGTGTGTGAACGCCGCCGGAGGCGTTACACTCGCGGTCGAAATCACCCGCCCCAAGGAGAATACCGATGGCGTACGATCTGCTGATCAAGAATGGCCTTGTTGTCGACGGCTCGGGAATGCCGGCTTTTCGGGGCGATGTCGGCGTCAAAAACGGCAAGATCGTCGAGATCGGCAAATTGAGCGGCGCCGCCGGCCGCACGATCGACGCCGAGGGCCGCGCCGTTGCGCCCGGGTTCATCGACAATCACTGCCATTACGACGCCCAGGTCACCTGGGACCCGCTGTGCACGTTTTCCCCCGAGCACGGCGCGACTAGCGTCATCTTCGGCAATTGCTCCCTGTCGCTGGCGCCGGTGCGCCAGGGCGCCGAGGAGCGGCTGGCCGAGTTCCTGTCGTACGTCGAAGCGATCCCGATGGAGATATTGCGCACGGTCGAGTTCGACTGGGAAACGACCGGCCAATACATGGACCATCTCGACAAGCGCCTCGGCATCAATGTCGGCAATCTGATCGGCCATACCGCGGTGCGCCATTACGTGATGGGCGACGAGTGCCAGAAGCCGGGCGCCTCCGACAACCAGATCAAGGCGATGCAGGATGTCGTCCGCGACGGCATGAAGGCCGGTGCGCTCGGGCTCTCGGTATCGCGCGAGAAAGGCCATTACGACCCGCAGGGCGTCCACATCCCGGCATTATGGGCCGACGAGAATGAGATCTTCGCGCTGGCCGACGTGTTGCGCGAGATGGGCACTGGCACGATCCAGGCCGGCGGCGGCCAATATGTCGAGCTGAAGGACGGCATGATCCGCCGCCTCGCCGAGGCGACCGGCCGCACCGTCGTCTACAACAGCCTGTCGCAGACGATGCGCAAGCCGGACGAATGGAAGGTGCACATGGCGCGGGTCGAGGAGACCTCGGCGCTCGGCATCCGCGCCTATCCGATGTGCAGTCCGAACCGGATCACGCAGGACTTCACGATGAAGAACTGCCAGGTGTTCCGTGGCCTGCCGACCTGGCACCCGATCCTCTTGATGTCGGACGAGGAGAAATTGCGGCTCTACGCGGACCCCGAAATCCGCGCCAAATTGCACGACGAGGCGGTCGTCAATAAGCCGGAGAGCGCGGTCGGCTTCTCGAAGACCTGGTGGAACTACATGTGGGTCAACCAGCCGGCCCTCGAAAAGAACAAGTGGATGCAGTTCAAGTCGATCGGCCAGATCGCCGAGAAAGAGGGCAAGCGGGTCATTGACGCGTTCCTCGATCTGGTTGTCGAGGAGAAGCTCGAAACCCGCTTCCTGCAGGCGGAGAACAATGTCGACGACGAGGCGCTGACCAAGATCCTGACCCATCCCAACGCCGTGATCGGGCTCGGCGACGGCGGCGCGCATGTGCAGTTCCACGGCGGCTACGGCTACATCACCAAACTGCTCGGCGAGTGGGTGCGCGAGAAGCAGGTGATGAGCCTCGAGCAGGCAGTGCGGCGGCTCACTTTCGACTCGGCCTCGACCTTTGGGATCTACGATCGCGGCATGCTGCGGCCGGGACTGGCGGCGGACATCGTCATCTTCGACCCCGCCACGGTGAAGTGCGGCCACGAGGAGGTCGTGCACGACTTTCCCGCCGGCGGCTGGCGCATCAAGGAGCCCGCCGAAGGAATTCACTCGACGATCGTCAATGGCGAAGTGTTGCTGGAAGAGGGCAAGCACACTGGCGCATTGCCCGGCCGCGTGCTGCGCAACTCCTACTACCACGCGAACCAAGGCTAGCACCTCCCGTATCGCCTATCGCCCGAGATTGCTTCGCTACGCTCGCAATGAGACAATCCTTCGTCATTGCGAGCCGCGCGGCAGCGCGAGGAAGCAATCTCGAACGGGAGGGCTAGAATGGCCGAAATTCTTGGGCTGGGCTGCACGCATCGACCGGTCATGCTGCGGCGGGACGAGGACTGGACCGTGATGATGCGGGCCTCGCTCGACGATCCCGACATGCCGGCGGAAATGAAGGACCCGTCGCGCTGGCCGCCACAGCTGCGCGAGGAATTGGGCGATGATTTCGGCGCCACGTCAGCGGGAAAAGCGCGTCAGGTCTTCCGCCGGCATTTCGCCGAGGCGCGACGCGCACTCGACGAATTCAATCCCGATGTCATCGTCATGTTCGGCGACGACCAGTACGAGAATTTCAAGGAGGATGTCGTCCCGCCCTTTGCCGTGCTGGCCTATGAGGACCGCGACATTCAGCCTTGGGCGCACCGCCGGTCGAGCGACAACCCGTGGAACGAGCCGGCCGACAAGACCTTCCGGCTGCGCGGCCACCGTCAAGCAGGCAAATACCTGGCTTCGGGACTGCTCGAGGCGGGGATCGAGGCCGCCTACGCCTACAAGCCGCTGCACCACCCGCTGGGGCACGCCTTCGAAAACACGATCCTGCTCTTGGATGACGAGCGCGTCGGGTTCGACTATCCGCTCGTGCCGTTCTCGGTGAATTGCTATGGACGGCGCGTCAATTTCGCCCGCGGGCTGCGATTGCCATTGGCAATGCGCGGCAAAATCCGCGACCTCGACCCGCCCTCACCAAGCCCTGCCCGCTGCATGGAAGTCGGGGCCGCCACTGCGCGTGTTATGGCGAACAGCCCGTGGCGAACCGCGATCCTCGCCTCGTCGAGCTGGTCGCACTCCTTCTTGACCGAGAAGAATTACCAGCTCTGGCCCGATGTCGCTGCCGACCGGCGGCTCTATGAAGCACTGGAAACGGGCGATTACGCGACTTGGCACCGCTACACGACCGACGAGATCGAGGACAGCGGTCAGCACGAGGTGCTGAACTGGTTCTGTCTGTTGGGTGCGATGGAGGAACTCGGCCGCAAACCCGACCGCTGCGAATTTATCGAGACTTGGGCCTTCGTCTCTCCCGTAGTGTTCGCTTACTACCTGCCCTAGCCGACGGGGACCTCCGCGAGCAGGCGGCCGAAGGTGGGGAGGCGGTCGCCGGTGTTGAAGGCGCGCAGCATCGCCCAGAACGAAGCTTGATTGGTGGTCACGACAGGCTTGTCGAACTCCTGCTCCCAGGCGGCGATTGAGGCCATGGTCGGGAAATTGCCGCCGGGGACGACAAAGGCCTCGATCTCGGGCCGGTTTATGCGGGCGAAAGCCTCGCGGGCGTTTTCCGGACCGAGCTGCCCGATCGCATAGGAATCGGTCGCGCCAAAGCCTTCCAGAGCGACTGTTGCGAGACCGTGCTTGGTCTCGAAATAGCGCTCGGCGCGCTCGTTGACCGCGTCCGAATAGGGCGAAACGATTGCAATCCGGTGCGCCCTCAGCGCGCGCAGCGCCCGGCCGATTGCCTGCGCCGAGGTGATCGCCGGAACCCCGGCGCTGGCGCTCATGCGTTTGGTGACGTCTTCGTCGTAGTCGTCGGCGAAAAGGCTCGCCGAGGTCTGCGCCAGGATTACGAATTCGACTTTGGCGGTGCCGAGCAGACGCGATTGGTAGTCGATGTCCTCGTCCCGGCTCGGCGAAAAGGTCCGGCCGGGTGCGCTCGTCATCAGCCGCCCGATATGCGCCTGGTAGGCCGGCGGCAATAGCCGGCATTCCATCTCGACGGTCGTGTTGGTGGACGGGATCAAAACGCCGAAATGACGGGCCATTATGCGGGCCTTTCCGTGACCTGGGGTGGTCGTCAGACTAGCAGCCAACACCCGCGATTTGCTAGGGTTGCCAATCGCTTCAATCAATCAGAAAGGATACCGGGACATGAACGACACAATGACCTTGGCCGAGCGCGCCGACGCGCTCGAGCACCGAATGATGCGCGAGCTCGACGCGATCATCGTCAAATCGCGTCTGTTCAAACTCGCCGACGGCGATATGAGCATTCCGAACGGCCCGGCATTGCTGGCAGCCAACCCCGGCAAGCACATGCTGATGGGCGACGACCCGCGCCTGCCCAAGATGCCGGAGAAACCGACCCTGATGGACTTTTTCAAGTATCGGTTCGGTCCGGCGAACCATCTGCTGCAGAGCGCCCGGCATGCGGTCAGAGCCGGTATGGACGAGAAGGTCGTCCTCGCCTGCCTGGTGCACGACATCGGGGTCATCGGCTTCATCAGGGCCGATCACGGTTATTGGGGCGCCCAGATGGTCGCGCCCTATGTCGAGGAGGAAGTCTCTTGGGCCATCCGCGCCCATCAGGCATTGCGCTTCTACCCCGACGAGTTGGTCGGCTACTCCTACCCCGAATCCTACATCAAGAATTTCGGCGCCGACTACCGGCCGGACCCCTACATCGAGGAAGAATACAAGCGGGCCCGCGACCACAAATGGTACATGACCGCGCGGATGATCACGGTTCATGACATCTACTCGTTCGAGCCGGGCGTCGTCGTGGAGTTGGAGGAGTTCACCGACATCATCGGCCGCAACTTCAAGCAGCCGAAGGAAGGGCTCGGCTGGGACAGCAGCCCGTCGGCGCATATGTGGCGCACCCTGATCCGCCCGACCCGTTATCTGTGAGCGGCGCGGGCGGATGGCCGACCTCCCGATAAGCCTGACCTGCGCCGATTACGCGCGGGTGATGCCGCTCGCCACGGGCGATATCAGACCCGAGGGCATCGCGCTGACCCTGATCCACGGCACCGGCGGATCTTGGGAGATGCGCGCGGAAATGCTGCGCCGCGCGCTCGACGATCCGACGGTGCAGGGTGGCGAGGCGTCGATGGCGGGCCATCTGCGCCGGCTCGACAAGGGTGACCGCAGCCATATCGGGCTGCCGGTCTTCCCGCTGCGCAACTTCACCGCGCGCGACCTCTATGTGCGCAAGGGCGGCCCGGTGAAGACGCCGGCCGATCTGATCGGCAAGCGGATCGGCATGTACGATTGGGTCGCCAGCGGGTCCATCTGGTATCGGCATTTCCTGCGGTTCATCGATGTACCGCCGGAGCGCCTCCAATGGTGGATCGGCGACATCGATACGCCGCGGCGGCCCACACATCTTTATGATTTGCCCGACGGCGTGCGTCGACCCCCGGCCGGGCGCTCGTTGTCCGAGATGCTGATCGCCGGCGAACTCGAGGCGATCTACAGCCCGCCGCGGCCTCGTCGATACGATCCGGTCGAGGGACCAATCGTCCGGCTCTTTCCCGACATCCGCGCGATCGAGCGCGATTACTTCCGCCGAACCGCCTGCTTCCCGCCGCAGCACCTCGTGATCCTGCGGCGTGATGTCTGGGAGCGGAACAATTGGATCGCGCGCAGGCTGACCGACGCCTTCATCCGCAGCAACGACCAGTTTGCGGCGGCGCAGCGCAACTTCCCGTACGTCACGCCCTGGCTCGATGCCGAGCTCGAAGAGACCGAAGCCGCGATGGGGAAGGACTTCCACCCCAATGGGTTCGAGCAGAACCGCAAGGTAATCGACGTCTTCTGCCGGCAGGCGCATGAACTCGGCATCGCGAGCCGCCTCGTCACCGCCGAGGAATATTTCGCCGAATATCTCGCTTCTTGAAGCCGTCAGCTGAAGAACCCTCTCCGCCCCACAGGGGGGAGAGGGAGGGGCCCGCAAAGCGGGAGGGTGAGGTGGGCGCCGCCAAGCGCTCTGGAATCCCCACCTCACCCCGGCCCTCTCCGCCCCCAGGGGCGGAGAGGGGGGCCATCCCCAGCTCAACCGTAGCGGATGTTCGGCCCATAAGGATCTGGACGGCTCGCCGCCTGCGCTTCCTCCAATTGCCGCAGCCGATTTTCGAAGTCACTCGCGTCGATTGCCCGCAGAAAGCTTTCGATCATTTGGGAAATTGCGACCCCCTCGCCGGGGGTGATGGCGCCGCGCCCGACCGCGCCGGAGACCACCTTTATCGCGCCCAGGATATCGGCTGCGCTGCGGATCGGCGGCAGAGCGAGCTCGACCGACCGCTCGCGGCGCGGCGCGACGGTGCGGTCGAGACAGAGCCGCAATGCCGCCGGATCGCCGGCGAGAGCCAGTTCGACCGCCTTGCGGGTCAGTGCAGCGGCCTCGCCATCGAGCAACAACTCGGCCGCCCGAGTGGTCCGGTTCGTCGAGCCGCGAGGCCGGCCGCCAGGATTGCCGGACTGTCCTTTGGCAAACGGCCGCCCGCGGGCTCTCCCCGCTGTTTTTGCTGTTTTCTGCAGCAAAATATCAGTCATCGCTCCACCTCGTTCGGTCGCGGACGCCGGCCCTCGGCGTTTCCCGGAGCGACATGAAACACGAACATTATGGCAATTTTAGTGTTGCTGTTCGGGCAATAATTGAGCGCGAGCTTATTCCCTATCTACACCGGCGGAGGGCCGCACGAGCCCCTTGCGTGCTACGATGTCGGATATGGCGCGCCGAGCGGTCGATGTCGCCGTCATTATCCCGGACGCCAGTCCGGTGCTGACGCTCGCGCGCATCGGGCGGACAGACCTGCTTGGCAGCTTCACGGTGCCTGTGCGGGACTGTTGCCCGAAGGGCTGGAACTGGTCGAGAAGATCAACACTGGGCGTCGCCACGCCGCTGGCGCCGTTCGAGAAAGTCGGGCTGACCAAGAGGGTGTGGTCGAGTTGGCTGCGCCGGAGTTTCGGCGATGAATGAAGACCTGAAAGGTTCTTCTCTGGCCGAGGTGCTGGAGAAGCTGGAGAAAGGCAAGATCGGGCATCGCGCGGCGATGGAGTGGCTTAACGTCGAGAGCTACGACGCTCTTGTGGAGATCATGCACGTCAACGGACGGCTCCTGCCCGGACATCAGCCGATGCGTGTGGCCCCGGAAACGCGCGAGCTTGTGCGCCGGATATTCCGCCCGGTCGTGCAGCCCAAGTAAATAAAGGTGGGCGCGGACGAAACTCACCCGCAAAGTCGCCGTCTCGGCTATGCCCGCGTCAGCACCGTGGGCCAGACGCTCGACAGCCAGCTTGAGCAGCTACGCGGCATCGGATGCACCAAGATTTACCGGGAGAAGGTGACGGGCGCGCACAACGACCGGCGCGAGCTTCTCAAAATGTTGAAGGCCCTCGCCCCCGGCGACGTGGTGACGGTAACGCGGATCGACCGCCTCGCGCGCAGCACCTTCGACCTGTTCGCCATCGTCAAGCAGATCGTGGACGCCAAGGCGCAATTCCGGTCACTCGCGGAGCCGTGGGCCGACACCGGCACCAGCACCGGACGCTTGATGATTGCCGTTCTCGGCGGCTTGGCGGACGTGGAGCGCGACCTTATCCGCACCCGCACCGCCGAAGGCCGCAGTCGGGCGCAGAAGCGCGGGCAGCATATGGGCCGACCGCCGAAATTGACGGCAGCGCAGAAGGCCGAAGCACGGCGGCGGCGGGCGCAGGGCGCTACGCTTGCCGAACTCGCGCGCAGCTACGGCGTGGGGAAAAGTACGATTTCAAGGCTCAGATAATGGAATATGATTTTACATAGACCGTGTGGGCGGAGCCCCGAAGCAATGACCGATTTTCACTTTCCACTTCCCCCGCCGATTACAACATGCCCGCATTGCGGCACGGGGCGGCCTCAGGTCACCCTAGTAGTGGATCATGGCGCCCGAGGCGGTCGCCGATGGGCCGTCTTCACCACCACTTGTTGCGCAGGACTCCTATTAGCCGTGGGGCCAAAGGGAAATGGCGCAGCTAATGCCCCAATCGAGACTCTTTATCCTAACGTCCGCATTGCCGCCGCTGAGATACCCGACACGGCCCGTCGCTACCTTCAGCAAGCTATGGAAACACTACACGCTCCCGACGCGGCGGCGGTTATGGCGGGAAGCGCGGTTGACGCCATGCTCAAACATTTTAAGCTCAGTGAGGGCAGCGTTTATAATCGCATCGACGAAGCAGTGAGCCAACATATTCTCACCGCCTCAATGGGCGAGTGGGCGCATGAAGTGCGCCTCGGCTCCAACCGGCCCCGGCACTCCGACGCGGAACGTCCTCATGTCTCTCCACAGCAAGCCCAGCAGTCCGTGGAGTTTGTTGAGGCATTAGCACATTTTTTGTTTGTTCTGTCCAGTCGCGTCACAAGAGGCATCGAAGACGCGAAGACGACCGAAAACTAACCTTCCGGACGTTGTTGCCCGACACGCCGATTTCCAGAGAATGGGCGCATGGCCGACGCAGAGAAGCCCGAGGCAGCGCCCTCCCCACCATCTCCGAGCCGCGTTGCGCGCCGGTCTCTATGGGCGCGGATAAGGCCCGCGCGATAGTCAAATGACTTGGGCTTTGGAGCACCTTCCCGGATTTCTGCTTGAAATTTTAGCGGGAGCCGTGGGTGCGTGGCTATTTTCTGCTTGGTATCCGTCAATATCTGACTACTGGGCACGACGCTCGATTTCATCAAGCCGAAAGCGAATATCTCGGTTGGAGAACGCACTTGGAGTATACGAAGTTGATTTTGCTGACAGTAGACTTTTTATAAGCCGAATAATTAATATAGCTTTCTCAGCAATATCGTTTTTAATCGCAAGTTTTTTTTGTGTGGCGCTTGCGTTTATGTATGTAATGTTAAATGATTTGCGGTGTGTGCTTCAAAGTGATTGTGTATACAGTAATATGATGCAACGAATTTGGGAAACTTCATGGCTACATTGGTAATTGACGGCGATTGATAGTACAATTGTATTGATGCTACTCGGTCTCGGATGTGCATTTTGGTTTTTCTTAGCAGCGCGTAGATTAGCTCTAGAAATATCCCCAGACAAATACCGCGCTCTATTGAGCGATAGGATTGCTGACCTCCGCGCCCGGATACCTGAAAGCTGAGCTTTGAATGCGCTGAACCCCCGCGCACTTCAAAAGCCGGACGACCGAAGGGGCGGAGGGCTTCAATTTTCCAGAATCGTTCATTATGCGACTTTTCAGCGCCTTTCAGTTGTAGATGGGATAGACCTTCGCCAGCCCCGCGCTGCCGGTGTCGTCGTCATTCTCGTCGACAAAGTTCCTCCTGAACCGTGTCCATGGTCGTCAATCGGGCAGATCAAAAAATTTGCACCAGCCGGCGGGGCTGACGTCGCCTTCTACGATTTCGCAGGAGCGGGGCTTACGGAACAGGCTACACGCGGTGCAGGTCAGCCCGTTCTTCGGCCGGTCCTGATATTCCGCGTCGGCTTGCGACATTTTCTGCTGCGCCGGCGCCGGCGCCGGCGCCGGCGTGGCCGCCCGGCCGAGGATCACGCTCGATAGCGCCGCCCGGACCAGGGTGCGGCGTAATAACACACGCCGCCCGGATCAGGCCGCGTTGCGGACCCAGCCGTAGCGCAGGTTGCTGCGCCCCGGGCCGTTCTTGACATAATCGGCCTTGATCTCGGCAAAGCGGTCGGGCCTGGCGAGGTCGGCGCGCTTGTCGAAATTGTAGAGGCGCACTGCGTTTTCGGCGAAAATACCGTTCTTGGTCGGGCCATCGGCCGGCCCCAGCGGCTTGAAGCCGTATCGCTTCTGCATCTCCTCCGGGACCTCGAGACGGCGCAGCCCCTCGATCTGCCATTGCGGCGCGCCGGTCCACACCGCGTCGGTGCCCCACAATACGTGGTCGGCACCGAGCCCCTTGACCAATATGCCCATCAGCGCCGCCGCGAGGCGCGGCTCGGCGACCGCCGTCCAAGCGAAAAGCTGCCCCAAATCGCCATAGACGTTTGTGACGCCGTATTTCTCGGGGATCTCGGCGAGGTCGCTGGTCCACGAGCTGCGGCCGGTCCGGTCGAACTCCGCCATGCCCTCGGCCGGGGTGGCGCCAATCCAGCGATAGCCCGAATGGTAGATCAGGAAATTGAGCTGCGGCCAGTCCTTGGCCGCCTTGCCCACATCGCTGACATCGGCGTAGGGCCGCAGCCGCGGGAATTTTTGCTCGACCGCAGGCGCGAACAGACCCTTGTGGATGCAGACGTTCTTGATGCCCGATTTCACCGCCTTCTCGTAGAAGGGGTACATCAGCTTCTCGTCGTCGAGATGGTAGGGATGGTTGGCGAGCTCCTTGTGGGTATTGTCGCCGACCGTGTAGCCCTTCCAGGAATCGGGTTTGTAAACCTCGATCGCCTTGTCGACCTGGTCAAGCCAGCCGGGCCAGCCCGGGGTGATCGTGAAATGCGCCATCATGCGGCGCGAGCCGGCTTCCTTGTTGACCTGCTCGCGGGTCTTGAACACCTGTTCCTGCGGGATGAACCAGTCTTCGGGAACTTCCGAGGGCGAGTTCGACAGCAGCGCCACCTTGGTGTCGCTGTCCATGTAAATTTCTTTGACGTAGTTATTGAATTTCAGGTCATCGATCGTCTGTTCCTTGTCGCCGATCTCCTTGTTCCAGCCGGCCTTGCCGACCGCCTCGCGCGCCTTGATGAAGCCCATCAGGCGCGTGTCGTCGCGCAGAAAATGGGTGTGGCCGTCGATGATGAACTGCTTCGACATGGCGCCGGCGCGCTCGGCTGCCATATCCGGCGTCGCCGCCTCGGCCTCGCTGACCTCGAAGAGGCGGCCGAAGACCTGGTTCATGACCAGGAAAGAGGCCGCCATGCCGGAGGCGGTCTGAAAGAAGCGCCGGCGCGACAGGCCCTGCCGCCGGGCGAGCCGGTCGCTCAAATCCTTGAGCCGCGTCTCGACCTCACGCTGCTTTTCGGTCTGCGGCACCGGCATGTACTCGTCGCTCGACACGATCTGCGTCGGCACCGGCGACGGGAACGACGACGTTTCGGCCGGCAGCAATTCCCGCAACTGCTCGTCAGTCAAAAATTTCATGTCTCTCTCCGCTGCTTCAGGGCAGTGGCCCGTGTCCGCGCAACAAGATACCCAGAATCGCCATCGTCGCCGCGGCATTGATCCCGACGGCCCATGTCAATACGTTGATTTTTCCGGCCAACGCAGCGACTTGGCCAGCGAGTGCAGCTACCTTGGTCTCGACCACGGCGAGTCTGTTTTCTATGTGGTCAAGCCGAGTCTCGACCCGATCAAGCCTGCTCTCCACGTGATCGAGCCGGCCTTCCACGGCCGCAAGCCGATTTTCAATGCCCCCAAGGCGGTTCTCGTAGGCGGCCAATTCCTCGGCGGCGGCCATGGCGTCCTCTTCGGGGGCCCCGGCCGATTTGAAAGCCTGGTAGGTCTTGGCCAGCATGATCGCCATCGCGTGAGCACTCTAGCGCGTGGCTGCCGGGATTTCGAGGTTGAGCAGCCGGGCCGCGTTGCGCCCTAGGATCGCGTGGCGCTCGACATCGTCGAGGTCCGGCGTCCCTTCGATCATGCCGATCGGATCGACCTCGCCCATATCGGCCGGATAGTCGGTGCCCATCAATATGTGGTCGGCGCCGTATTGCTCTACGAGGTATTCCAGCTGGTGGTGGGTGTAGACGAGCGCGTCGAAATAGACCCGTCTCAGATAGGTGCTCGGCATCCGGTGGATGCGCTCGCAGCAATCCGGGCGTGCCGTGGCGGCGTGGTCGATGCGCCCCGGATAGGCCGGCAAAAACCCGCCGCCATGAGCGACGACGAGCTTCAGGTTCGGATTGTCGGCGAGAACGCCGCCAAAGATCAGATGATGCAGAGCCACAGTCGAATCCAGCGGATTGCCGATCACATTATTGAAGTAATGGTCGCCGAGACGCCGCGCTTCGGTAAACCCGTCGGGGTGCATGAAGACGAGGAGGCCCAGCTCCTCGCATCGCGCGAAGATCTTACGGAAGCGGTCGGCCGACAAATCATCACCGGCGACATGCGTCATGATCTCGATGCCGCGGAAGCCCAGCGATTTATGCAATCGGTCGAGCTCTGCCACAGCCAGTTCAGGGGCCTGAAACGGCACCGTGCCGAGACCGATGAAGCGGTCCGGATATCGGCCGCAGATATCCGCGATGAAATCGTTTATGGCGCGCGACGCCTCGATCCCGAGATCGGGGTCGGCGCCGTAATAGGTCTGGCGCGGCGCCGGTGAGATCGCCTGGATGTCGATCCCCATCCGGTCCATGTCCTCGATCCGTTTCGCGGGCGAAGAGCCTTGAGCACCGGTGCGCACGCCGTTTTGTCGATTGATCTCGCGGCTGCGCGCGCTTGCCGAAGTTTCGAGGAACCACCGAGAAACATCGGAATTGCCTTCGACCAGCGCCGCCGCCTTTTCGCAGCGCACATGGCAGTGGATGTCGATCGCGAACCATTTGCCGCGGGCGTGGACAGGGCCCGGAAAGCGTCCGGCTAGCGGTTCCGTCCCCGGCGCCAGGCATTTGAAGAGGATGTCCTCTCCGGCGCGGTTCATTCCGGCCTCCTCGGGATTTCAACATTCAGCAGCCGCGCGGCATTTCCGCCGAGAATGGCCCGACGCTCGTTGTCGTCGAGCCCCCGAGCGCCCTCGATAAAGCCGATCGGATCGATCTCCCCCATATCGGCGGGGTAGTCGGTGCCCATCAGCACATGGTCGGCCCCGTATTGGTCGACCAGGTACTCGAGCTGATGATGGGTGAAGACGATCGTGTCGAAATAGATCCGCTTCAAGTAGGTGGTCGGCATCCGGTTGATCTTCTCGCAGCAATCGGGCCGCGCGGCCGCCGCATGGTCGATCCGGCCGGAATAGGCCGGCAGATAGCCGCCGCCATGCGCGATCACAAGCTTCAGGTTGGGATGGTCGTGTAGCACCCCGCCAAAGATCAGATGATGGAGGGCGACAGTCGAATCGAGCGGGTTGCCGATCACGTTGACCAGATAATGGTCGGCGAACCGCCGCGCTTCGGGAAACCCGGTCGGGTGCATGAAGATGAGGAGCCCGAGTTCCTCGATGCGGGCGAAAACTTTGCGGAACCGCTCGGCCGAGAAATCCTCGCCGGCGACATTGGTCGCGATCTCGATGCCGCGGAAACCAAGCGACTTGTGGATGCGGTCGAGTTCGGCGACGGCGAAATCGGGGGCCTGAAACGGTACCGTGCCAAGCGGCACAAAGCGGTCCGGGTGACGACCGGCTATCTCTGCGAGATGGTCGTTGACGACGCGCGCCGTGGCGATACCGAGATCGGGGTCGGCGCCGTAATAGGTCTGGTTCGGCGATGGGGAGATCGCTTGGATGTCGATACCCATCCGGTCCATGTCGGCGAGCCGCTTCTCGACCGAGGTGAATTGGATGCGAGTGCGCTCGGCCTGTTCGCGGTTGACCTGCCGCGTACGCTCGTTGGCGTACTCCTCGCGCGGATGGCGCGTCGCGGCGGCGTGGCCCGCCACCATCTCTGCAGCTTTCGGCGTCAGCACATGACAGTGGATGTCGACGGTGAACCATTTGCCGCGTGCAGGAGCCGGCCCCGGAAAACGCCCCGGAATTTCCGCCCCGGGCGGCAGACATTTGAACAGCATCCAGGTTTCTCCCCTCGGTTTCGAGCATTTTAGGCCGTTCTTGCGAGCCCGCGAGTGAGGGTGCGCGCAGCGGCTACGGTCCAATGCCAGCCGAACTATCGCTGATCCCGCTGTTAATACCGAAAAAATTCAGCCGGAATGTCAGCCTACCCCGCAGAAACCCTCGGTTTTCCGCGCGAGCCATTGCTGTTTTCTCGCTGATACCGCCGGCTGTTCCTGGCTGTTATTTAGCTGTATCGGGGCTCGCCTACTTAAAAGTATCGCTTGGCGGCGGTTATGCGGCTTCGGCTTCGGCCTCTTCTTCGGTACCAGTCGGGCCGGAATCCTTGCCTTTGGCTTCGGGGTCGCGGTCGACGAACTCGATGACCGCCATCGCGGCGTTGTCGCCGTAGCGATAGCCGGCCTTGATGATGCGGGTGTAGCCACCCGGCCGTTCGGCGTAGCGCTCGGCGAGCGTTGTCATCAGCTTGTTGGCGAGCCCCGCGTCTTGCAGCGCCGCGATCGCGCGGCGGCGGTTGGCGAGGCCGCCGTGCTTGCCGAGGGTGATCAGCCGCTCGACGATCGGCCGCAGATCCTTGGCCTTGGGCAGGGTCGTCTTGATTTGCTCGTGCTTGATGAGCGCGGCGGCGAGGTTTTCGAACATCGCCTTGCGATGGGCGGATTTGCGGCTGAAGCCGCGGCCGTGAAGGCGATGGCGCATCGGATCCTGATCCTCAATAGGGCTCGTCGAGGCGCTTGGCCAATTCCTCGATGTTTTCGGGCGGCCAGTTCGGGATCTCCATGCCGAGATGGAGCCCCATCTGCGCCAACACCTCCTTGATCTCGTTGAGAGATTTCCGCCCGAAATTCGGGGTTCGCAGCATCTCGGCTTCGGATTTTTGAACCAGGTCGCCGATGTACACGATGTTGTCGTTCTTCAGGCAGTTGGCCGAGCGAACGGAAAGCTCCAGCTCGTCGACCTTGCGCAGCAGGTTCTTGTTGAACGGCAGCTCGCTCGGGCGGACGTCTTCCGAGGGATGGCGCGGCTCCTCGAAGTTGATGAAGAGCTGTAGCTGATCCTGCAGGATGCGCGCGGCAAGCGCCACGGCATCTTCGGGTGTGACGGCACCGTTGGTTTCGACCCTGAGAGCCAGCCGGTCATAATCGGTGACTTGGCCGACGCGGGTGTTTTCGACCCGGTACGACACCTTGCGCACCGGGCTGAACAGCGCATCGACGGGAATGAGGCCGATCGGCGCGTCTTCGGGCCGGTTTTGCGTCGCCGGGACATAGCCCTTGCCGTTCTCGACGGTCAGCTCCATCGTCATCCTGACGCCGCTCTCGAGCGTGCAGATCACGAGCTCGGGGTTCATGATGTCGATGTCGTGGCCCGTCTCGATCGCGCCGGCGCGGACTTCGCCGGGTCCGCTGGCACGCAGCCGCATGCGCTTGGGGCCTTCGCCATACATCCGCAAATCGATGCTCTTGACGTTGAGGACGATGTCGGTCACGTCCTCGAGCACGCCGGGAAGCGAGGAAAATTCGTGCAAGACACCCTCGATCTGCATCGAGGTGATGGCCGCACCCTGCAGGGACGACATCAGCACCCGCCGCAGCGCATTTCCCAGTGTCAGGCCGAAGCCGCGCTCCAGCGGCTCGGCGACGACCGTGGCGACGCGCTTGGGGTCGTCCCCCGGTTCAACCGACAGCTGTTTCGGTTTGATCAGTGTTTGCCAATTTCTTTGGAGCACAGTCGTACCTCGGTCATTCAATGCGGATTTCCATCCGCAACATCGGCCGCCGGCGGCTATAGAGCGTCCGGCGGCTTCTCGATCGGCCCGCCCCAACCGGCGGGCTGGCTTCTCGCGTCAAACTCGACGCCGCTTGGGCGGACGGCAGCCATTATGGGGGATCGGCGTCACATCGCGAATTGAGGTGACCGCAAACCCAACCGACTGCAGCGCACGCAGTGCCGATTCGCGCCCGGAACCGGGCCCTTTGACCTCGATGTCGAGGGTGCGCATGCCATGCTCCATGGCCTTGCGTCCGGCGTCCTCGGCAGCGACTTGCGCTGCATAAGGGGTCGATTTCCGCGAGCCCTTGAACCCCTGGCTGCCCGACGAGGACCACGCGATCGTATTGCCCTGAGCATCGGTGATCGTGATCATCGTGTTGTTGAACGTGGCGTTCACATGGGCCGTGCCCGAAGTGATGTTCTTACGTTCGCGCCTGCGCAGCCGCGGCGCCGCTGCCGCCGTTCTCGCCATGTAGTCCTTTCCGCCGGTTGGTTCGAGGTTGGCTCGATCTGGGGCCGCTATTTCTTCTTGCCGGCGATCGGGCGGGCCGGGCCCTTGCGGGTCCGCGCGTTCGTATGGGTGCGCTGGCCCCGCACCGGCAGCCCCTTGCGGTGACGCAATCCGCGGTAGCTCCCGAGATCCATCAGCCGCTTGATGTTCATCGCCACCTGCCGCCGCAGGTCGCCCTCGACGGTGTATTCACGGTCGATCAGCTCGCGGACGCGCAAGACCTCGTCATCGGTCATCTCGTGCACGCGCCGCTCGATCGGAATGCCAACCCGGCTGCAGATTTGCAGAGCCTTGGTCCGCCCGATCCCATGGATGTAGGTCAGCCCGATCGGGACCCGCTTTTGATTAGGAATGTTGACGCCAGCAATTCGCGCCACTCGCGCTTCTCCTCAAAAGAACCAAGATGAGGGCTGCTTCGCACTTTCGCAAGGGCAAGCAGCATATGCATCGCGCCCGCCGCGTCAACTCGGATCTTGCCCTCGCCCCGGTCAGCCCGCCCGAACGCGCCGCCTTGCGCGGTCATGCATCATCCTGCCGCGGAACCCGCTTCACCGGGCCTCAGACACGAACGAATGCACGGGCGACCGCATCAACAGGCCGGACATATGGCTGCAAGCGATCCGATCAAAACGCTGCGCCGCATCTTGCAAGCAGGGGGCCGTCCACATATGGGCACCGGCTTGCGCCGGTGAAGCGAGGTGCTTTATGGCCGTTGATCGGTGTGAATGAAACTAAACATTAGCTGGGCCGGCTTCACCTATTCGAACGCGGCCCCGCGCCGCCCTAACCGCAAATCAGCAGCCGTATGGCGGGTTAGCCGAAGGCGCAACCCACCAACTCAACTGGTATAAAGACGCCATAGCGCTCCTCGCGCCGCAATTCACCGATCTCCCGTCGGAAAAAGACCGCGTAATCCATCATGCCTCCTTATCATCGCTCGGCCTCGGCGGTCGGACGCAGCTGGGCCTCAGCTGCGTCCGACCGCCTTTCCGCGAAAATCAGGCGAGGTCAAAGCGATCCAGGTTCATCACCTTGCTCCAAGCAGCCGCGAAGTCGCTCACAAACGCTGCTTGCGAATCGTCGCATGCATGGACTTCCGCGAGGGCTCGGAGCTGGGAGTGCGAACCGAAGATGAGGTCGACACGGGTGCCGGTCCACTTCAGCTCTCCCGTCGCGCGATCGCGTCCTTCGAACAAATCCCCGGCTTCCGAGACGGGCTTCCAAACCGTGCCCATGTCGAGCAGATTTACGAAAAAGTCATTCGTGAGCGTCCCCGGGCGCTTTGTGAAGACGCCGTGCGGCGACTGTCCGAAGTTCGCATTCAGGGCGCGCATGCCGCCGAGGAGAACCGTCATCTCAGGGGCGGTCAGCGTCAGGAGTTGCGCCTTGTCGACCAGCATCTCCTCCGGCGAAGTGTATGCGGCCCTTAGGTAGTTGCGGAACCCGTCCGCGGCCGGCTCGAGCACCGCGAAGGCCTCGATGTCGGTCTGATTCTGCGACGCATCCGTGCGGCCCGGCGCGAAGGGAACCTGGACATCATGGCCGGCCTTCTTCGCAGCCTCTTCGACGGCAGCGCAGCCACCGAGGACGATCAGATCGGCGAGCGAGACTTTCTTCCGTCCCGTCTGCGCGGCGTTGAACTCCTTTTGGATGTCCTCGAGGGTTTCGAGCGCGTTCGCCAGTTGGGCCGGCTGGTTGACCTCCCAATCCTTTTGCGGCGCCAGGCGGACGCGCGCCCCGTTCGCCCCACCGCGCTTGTCGGAGGCGCGAAAGGTTACCGCCGACGCCCAAGCGGTCGAGACCAATTGGGAGATCGAAAGACCCGAGGCGAGGATTTTGCCCTTGAGTGCGCCGATGTCCTCTTCGTCAATCAGTTCATGAGTGACGGCCGGGACAGGGTCTTGCCAAATCAACTCCTCGGCAGGAATCTCCGGGCCGAGATAGCGCGAGCGCGGCCCCATGTCGCGGTGCACCAGCTTGAACCACGCCCGGGCGAACGCGTCTGCGAACTCATCCGAATTCTCGTAGAAATGCCTTGAGATCTTTTCGTAAACAGGGTCGACGCGCAAGGCGAGGTCAGTCGTCAGCATCGAGGGCCCGCGACGCTTCGACGGGTCGTGCGGATCCGGCACGATACCGGCGCCTGCCTCGCCCTTCGGCTTCCACTGATACGCGCCGGCCGGGCTCTTGGTCAGCTCCCATTCGTAGCCGAACAAGTTCGAGAAGAAGTTGTTGCTCCACTTCGTTGGCGTCTGGCTCCAGACGACTTCCAGACCGCTGCCGATCGCGTCATCGCCTCTGCCGCTGCCATAGCTGTTCTTCCAGCCGAACCCTTGCTCCTCGATCGAGGCGCCTTCCGGCTCGGGGCCGACATACTTGCTCGGATCGGCGGCGCCGTGGGTCTTGCCGAAGGTGTGGCCGCCGGCGATGAGCGCGACGGTCTCCTCGTCGTTCATGGCCATGCGCTTGAACGTCTCGCGGATGTCCCGTGCGGCGGCGAGCGGATCCGGCTTGCCGTTCGGCCCCTCCGGATTCACATAAATCAGACCCATCTGCACAGCGGCGAGAGGATTCTGCAGATCGCGGTCGCCGCTGTAGCGTTCGTCCGCCAGCCACTTGCCTTCGGGGCCCCAATAGATGTCCTCGGGGGGCTCCCAGACATCCTCGCGCCCGCCGCCAAAGCCGAAGGTCTTGAAGCCCATCGACTCCAACGCGCAGTTGCCTGCGAGGATCATCAGGTCGGCCCATGAGATCTGCTTGCCGTACTTCTGCTTGATCGGCCACAGCAACCGGCGCGCCCTGTCGAGGAGCACGTTGTCCGGCCAGCTGTTGAGCGGCGCAAAGCGTTGCGTGCCCCGGCCCGCGCCGCCGCGGCCGTCACCGATGCGGTAGGTGCCCGCGCTGTGCCACGCCATCCGGATGAAGAGCGGCCCATAATGCCCGAAGTCGGCCGGCCACCAGTCCTGCGAGTCGGTCATCAGCGCATAGAGGTCCTTTTTCAGGGCCTCGAAATCGAGCTTCTTGAACTCCTCGGCGTAGTTGAACTCATTGCCCATCGGATTGGACAGGGGAGAGTTCTGCTCCAGAATTTTGAGGTTCAACTGGTTCGGCCACCAGTCCCGGTTCGAGTTCGGTTTGGCGCGAACCCCATGTACTACCGGGCATTTGCCGTCATTTGCGACATCACTTCCGTCCATAGCTCTCTCCGTTCTTTGCTGCTCGGTTGACTTGGTCCGTGGATGCGGTACCCAACTCAGAACCGCGATTTCGCCAAGCGTCGTCGCTCCTGCAGAAGCATGCGCCGCGGCGTCAGAACCGATCGGTCGAGACGCTCCCTGCTATTTAGAACTATTATAATCTATAGCGTCCCGGCAGTTAGTCAACCCCCCGCTCGCGCCGGCATGAGCTGGTCGCCGGGCCTATTCGGCTACCGCCGCCGCCCCGGCGCCGATGAAGGGTCTCGCGCTATTAACTCCGCGGGCCATCGGGAACCAGTGAAGCTGCGTAAATTGTCGTAAAAAAATCGCGGCAGCAGCCCCCGCAAACGGCGCCCGGCCGCCCGAGGTGCCTCCTTGACAAGGAGGCGCACGAACGCTGACCCTGTGAAGTCAACGAGATGCGTTGCGACTTTTTACCGGATCTTACTCGGATCGAGCCCCCGACCAGGCTCAGTGTGTCAGCGGTGAAGCAACCTGAGACCACGGTGCGAGGCGGGACTGCAGCTATCGCGGCGTCCGCTTGCGCGGTGCTGGCATTGACGGCAACTGAAGCTCGGCATCGTCAAGAAGAACGAAATCATGCTGGTCAACTTTGCGCTGGCCGGCAGCGCGAACGCGGGCTCAGCACCGAGGAGGCGATCCAAGAGGCGTGCCGCCTGCGTTTTCGCCCCATTCTGATGACGACGATGTGCGCATTGCTCGGCGGCGTTCCGCTGGCGCTCGGCACCGGCATCGGCTCGGATATCCGCCAGCCGCTCGGCTGTGCGATGTCGGCGGCCTATAGGTGTCACAGCTGCTGACATTGTTCACGACGCCGGTCGTCTACATCTACATGGACCGCCTCGGCACGAGCCTGCGCGGCTCGCGCCGCTCTTTGGTGGAGGCGACGGCGTTCCGCAGCCCTGCCGAATGAGCATTCGCTGGGCCGGCAGCTCGCGTCTGCTGAATACGGCATCCGCGGCAGCCGAACTGGCCAGCCGGTCCCTCCCGTTCGTTTTGAGCCTGATTGCCGGATCCACCGACATCATCGGTTTTCTCGGCCTCAACGGGTTGTTCACTTCCCACATCACCGGCAACCTTGTCGTTCTGGCCGCCCATATCGTCGCCGGCGACCCGACTGTATTCTCTTACATTCTATCGGTCCCGGTCTTCATGATGATGTTGTTTGTGACGCGCTTGCTGGCCGGTAGATTGGAGCAAGCTGGGGTTTCGACCCTGCAGCCCTTGCTGCTGCTCCAGCTGTTTTTTCTTGTTGCCTTCCTCTGGATTTGCGTTGCAGCGGGTCCATGGCGCGACGCCAACGCACTTTTCGCGATTATCGCGGGTATGTCCGGTGTCGCGGCGATGGCGGTGCAGAATGCGCTCGTTCAGATTTCGCTGACGAACACGCCCAGCACTGCGGTAATGACGACGAATGTCACTCATTTCATGCTGGACCTTGGCGAGGTGTTGGTTGGCCGCGATAATGCCAAGATCGTCCGGGCGCGCACCCGTGCGAGGCATACCTTGCCGGTGATTGTCGGCTTCACGATTGGATGCGTGTGCGGCGCGGCCCTTGAAGCTGCGGCCGGCTTGTGGTCTTTGGCCCTGCCCACGGCCCTTGCCCTGCTTGCCTTTGCAATTGGTTTGGCGGACCGGGGTTCATCGCGCGGTACGCGCAAGGGCGCGAGATAGCAACACGTCTCGATCAATTCGCCCAACAACGTTACGGCAAGCGGGTCATCCAATTGGCTGTGCGGTGGCTCCTCGGCCAGGGCGCGACTGCGGCGCTGTGGGGAGCGCGTCATCCCGCCCAGCTGCAGCCGATCGATGAGGTCTTCGGATGGCCGCTCGATGCCGCCGCAAGACCGATATCGATCGCATCCCCGCTTTCCCGGCGAAGGCCGGGATCCACTTCTGCCGTGGGCACCGGCTTTCGCCGGTGAAGCGAGCCGGTAGTAATCGGGATTTTCGCCCTCGCTCCGGTCGAGCTGAAACTGGTCGACCCCAGCAAGCCGGGGTGGCGCTACGCGTAAGGCGGCGAGCACCCGATCGCGCGGGCAGCCGGCAACCCGACCTCGTAAAAACCCCCAGTAGTGGAGACGCAAATGCGCTTGCCACTTCTATCGTCATCCGACATGAGCGCCGAGCAGCGGCTGATGCGCGGAATTAGGAGACACAAAGGAGGTCGCAATGACTTCCGCGTTGCTCATATGACGAGACGGCAAGGGTTGTTGTGTTATTCGGGAGAGCGGCGCTATGACCGAAGTTCGCAGAGAAACCGACAGCATGGGTGTGGTGGAGGTGCCCGCCGACAAGCTGTGGGGGGCGCAAACGCAGCGCTCGCTGGAGCATTTCAGTATCGGCCACGACCTGATCCCGCGGGAAATGATCACCGCCTATGCAACCCTGAAGAAGGCGGCGGCCAGCGCCAACCACGCAGATGGGCGGCTCGACGAGTTGGTGCAGCGGCTGATCGTGCAGGCCTGCGACGAGATCCAGGCCGGGGAGCACCACGACATGTTTCCGCTGCATGTGTGGATGACGGGAAGCGGCACGCAGTTCAACATGAACGTCAACGAGGTCGTGTCCAACCGCTGTTGCCAGTTCGCGGGTACCCCGCTTGGCAGCAAGACGCCGGTGCACCCCAACGACCATGTGAACATGTCGCAATCGTCAAACGACACGTTCCCCTCAGCAATGTACATTGCCGCCGCAGTCAACGTGAAGAGCAGGCTGTTGCCGGCCGTCACCGGCCTGCGCGACGCGATCGCGGCAAAGGCCGAGGAATGGAAGGACATCGTCAAGATCGGCCGCACCCACATGCAGGATGCGACGCCGATCACGCTGGGCCAGGAATGGTCGGGCTACGCCGTAATGCTAAGCGACAATATCGAGCGGATCGAGGATGCACTGAAGGGCGTTTATCGGCTGGCGCTCGGCGGCACCGCGGTAGGCACCGGCATCAATGCGGCCCCCGGTTTCGCTGAAGCGGCAGCGGCGGAGATCGCAAAGCTCACCGGATTGCCGTTCGTCAGCGCGCCGAACAAATTCACCGTGCAGGGAGCGCATGACGCGCTGGTGCAATTGTCCGGAACATTCCGCACATTGGCGGTGTCGCTCTACAAGATCGCCAATGACATCCGCCTGATGTCCTGCGGCCCGCGCGCCGGCTTTGCGGAATTGGAGATCCCGGAAAACGAGCCCGGCTCCTCGATCATGCCGGGCAAGGTGAACCCCACCCAGGCCGAGGCGCTGACGATGATAGCCGTGCAGGTGATGGCCAATGACGTGGCGGTGGGCTTTGGCGGCGCGGGCGGGTATCTGGAGATGAACGTCTATAAGCCGCTGATGATTTTCAACATCACGCAATCTATCACGCTTCTCAGCGACGGCTGCACGAATTTCCGCAAATTCCTGATCGAGGGAGCCAAGCCGAACCTCAAGAAGATCAAAGAGTACGTCGAGCGCTCCCTGATGCTCGTGACCGCTCTCTCGCCGGTCATTGGCTACGACAAGGCATCAAAAATTGCGCACTACGCGATGGAGAACGACCTGACGTTAAAGGCCGCGGCATTGAAGTTGGGTTTCGTAACGGAGGAGCAGTTCGACCGCGTCGTCGATCCAGCAAAGATGGTCAAGCCTTACGTCGCCGGGACCAGCTAGTGTTCAGATTCATTCGGAAGATTTGCTCCGCCAGGGCGGAGCAAAACTCGCATCAAAGTCCTGTCACACCAGCGAAGGCCGGTGCCCATGGCAGAAATGGGTCCCGGCCTTCGCCGGGAAGAGGAGGACCGGGGCGCATCGCACTAAATCATCCATATGACCTACGCGCTAGGGGTGCGATGCTGCCCTATGAGCCCGAGTATCAAACACCCGCTTGACTTGATGGGTAAGTCGACGAAATGACGTACGACGTACCGCCTCCTCAAAATTTACCCGAGCCCGGGTATTACTATCATTTCAAACATGATCCGGACGGGCCGGTGAACAACTATGCCTATTATATTTATGGCGTCGGCCACCACACTGAAGATGATTGCCGAGCCGAAGATGCGTTCATGCAAGTATACCGGCCGTTATACGAGAACTCATATGCTTACCGGAACGGCGGACTCTTCGACCTACGCCCGCTGCACATGTTCTTTGAACCCGCCGAATGGAAGGGACGGCAGGTGCCGCGGTTCACGAGGATCGTCAACCCAGACGTGATTGCACTGTTAGAGGCAATCGGGGCCCGGATGTATCCGAGCCCCTAGCCCACTTCCAGCAATCGAAAAAATGACGGCTTTGACGCAATCCTCTAGGCGTTGATCTGCCGCATGATTTTTGTCCACCGGTCCACGATCGGCAGCACCGTGTCCGCATTCTCCGGCGGGAACATCGGCACGACGCGGGCGACGCCCATCTCGGCGAGCCGCTTCACCCGGTCGAGATCCTCGCCGAGGCCGAAGGAGGTGATCTCGATGGAGGCCGGATCGCGGCCGGCCTCCCGCGCCATCTCGCGGAATTTCGGCAGGATTTCGGCGATGTCGCCGCGGGCCGTTGGAATCCAGCCGTCGCCGTACCGGATGGCGCGGCGTGCGCCATACGGGAAGGCGCCGCCAACATGGATCGGCGGGTGCGGCTTCTGCACCGGTTTGGGCTTCGCGATCATCGAAGCGAAATTGACGAACTCCCCATGGTACTCCGCTCTCTCCTTCGTCCAGACTTCCTTCATTGCCTCGATGGCTTCGCGCATCCGCTTGAAGCGGGTTGCGTAGACCGTGCCATGGTTTTCCATTTCGTCCTGGTTCCAGCCCCCGCCGACGCCAAAGAGGAACCGGCCCTGGCTCACCTGGTCGATCGAGGCGACCAGCTTGGCGGTCTGGATCGCGTCGCGCTGCTGCACCAAGAGCACGCCGGTGCCGAGCCTGATGGTCCTGGTCACCTGACTCGCCGCAGCCAGCACCACAAACGGGTCCATTGCGTCGTAGTACTGCTTGGGCAGATCACCGCCTCCCGGGAATGGCGTCTTGCGCGACAGCGGGATATGCGAGTGCTCAGGCGCCCACACCAACTCGAAGCCGCGCTCCTCGAGCGCGCGGGCAAGCTCCGGTGCCGACATCGAATAATCGGTGAAGAACATCGCGCCGCCGAAATGCATGCCACTCTCCTTTGCGATCTCCTGGTCGGGGGAGGTTAGCGGTTGGCGGAGGCCGGCGCTATCGATTACGTATTCGCAGATCGCATCTTGCCTGGCGAATGATCGGGACGCGCAAAATCATTCATATCGACATGGATGCGTTCTACGCGTCGGTCGAACAACGTGACAATCCGGAGCTGCGCGGGAAGCCGGTCGCGGTCGGCGGATCGCGCGAACGCGGCGTCGTTGCGGCCGCGAGCTACGAAGCACGCAAGTTCGGCGTGCACTCCGCGATGCCCTCGGTCACGGCCAAGCGAAAATGCCCAGATTTGATTTTCGTCAGGCCGAGGTTCGATGCCTACAAGGCGATCTCGCTGCAGATCCGGGAGATCTTCGCCGCATACACGCCGATCATCGAGCCATTGTCGCTCGACGAGGCGTATCTCGATGTCACCGAAAACCGCAAAAGCATCGTCTCGGCGACACACATTGCGGAAGAAATCCGGGCGAGGATCCGCGCCGAAACCGAGCTCACCGCTTCGGCCGGGGTCTCCTACAACAAGTTCCTCGCGAAGCTTGCTTCGGATCACCGCAAGCCTGACGGCCTCTTCGTCATCACTCCCGAAATGGGGCCGGAATTTGTCGAGAGGCTGCCGGTCAGGAAGTTTCACGGCGTCGGGCCTGCAACCGCCGCCAAGATGGGGCGGCTGGGGATCAAGTCCGGGCTCGACCTCAGGGCGCAGAATTTGGCGTTTCTGCAGCAACATTTCGGTAAGGCGGGCTCGTACTATTACTGGGCTGCGCGCGGCGTCGACGAGCGGCCCGTCCGTGCCGATCGGATGCGAAAATCCGTCGGCGCCGAGAATACGTTTCCGGCAGATCTCTTCACCTACGAAGCCGCCCGCGATGCGCTGCGGGAGATCTTCGACAAGGTCTGGGGGTATTGCGAGGGATCCGGCCTCCGCGGCCGCACGGTCACCCTCAAAGTAAAGTTCGCCAACTTCCAGCAGATCACACGAAGCCGCACCCTTGAGATGCAGATTAGGAGGCGAAGCGAGCTCGAACAGCTCGGCAACGCCCTGCTCGAACCTATCTTTCCTGTCACGAGAGGCATTCGGCTACTGGGTATCTCCTTATCATCGCTCGCGGCGGAAGAGGCTGAACGCGAGCCCGAATTCCTGCCCCGTTAGGTTTTGTTTTGCGGCCGGGCCGTCAGAAGAGTTTTTATCGGGAGCTAACCGGCCGCCGAGACTGTTTCCGGTCATTGCATGCCTGATACAGTCTCGTTCGATTCCCTGCACGCTGCGCAGGTCTCGATAGAGGCGGGCCCGGAGGGGCTCGTCGCCGTGCGGCTATTCGAATGGGCGCGTGCGGCCGGACGACGAGGCCTCATCCATGTCGCGCGCAGCGAAACCCGCGCGCAGCGGCTGGTTCGTGCGTTGCGCGGTTTGGCGCCTCAGCTCGAGGTGCTGCTGCTGCCGCCTTGGGACTGTCTGCCGTACGATCGCGCCGGACCGTCCCGCGAAACGATGGGGCGCCGCATCGCTGCGGTGCGGCGCCTCACCGAGGCGATCGATGCGCCGCACCTGCTGATGACCACGATCGATGCGGCGATGCAGAGATTGCCGCCGCGCCGAGCTTGGAGCGGTGCAAGCCTGACCTTGAGCATCGGCGATTTGTTGCGCCTCGACCAGCTCGAAACCTATTTGCGCCGGGTTGGATACGCGCTTGAGGAGCGGGTTGACGAGGCTGGCGAAGCGGCGATCCGCGGCGAGGTCATCGACATCTTTCCGGCTGGGGCCGAGATGCCCGTTCGGCTCGATCATGAAGATGGGCGGATTGTCGGCATGCGCCGTTTTGATCCGGTCAGCCAACGCACCGTCGACGAAATCGACGAGCTGCGTCTCGAAGCGGCCTCGGAGGTGATCGTTGCCGACCCGGGCGAACGCTTTCAGGGGATCGAGCACTGGTTGCCAAGCATCTATGGCGCGAGCGAGACGGTTTTCGACTATGCGCCGTCGGCGCCGATCGTGCTCGACCCCGAGACCGACGCCCGCCGCGCCGGTCTGATGGAGCAGATCGCGGATGTTTACCAGAGCCGGCTGGCGCTGCGCAGGATGGAGGCCGAAGACCGCCGGCGTCAGCCGCTCCCGCCCGAGGGCCTCTACATCAGTGATGCGGAATGGGAGCGCCAGCTGGGTGCGCGTGCAATCGTCAGCCTCGGTGGCGAGCCAGCCGAACCCGCTGTGCCCCGGTTCGCCGAAGCGAGCAATGCAACCGAGGTATTCACGCGATACGTCGAGGAGCGGCTGGCGGCGGGGGAGCGCGTCGTGCTCGCCGCCGGAACGGCGGCCGATCTGAGATTTCTCGGCCGCCTCGTCGAGCGCGAGCTCGATGTTCGGCCGGAACGGCTCGCAGACTGGGACGCGGCGGTTGCCGCCCCGGCGGGAAGCGTCGGCACGCTGATGGCGGAGCTGGTCGCCGGCTTTGTATATGACGATGTGACGGTGGTCGCGTTTGCCGATCTGGTGGGGGTTCCCGCTCGCCGGCATGCGGAACGGCGCGCAGCCGAGGCGTTGCCGGCCAGCGAAGCTGCACTGCGCCTCGGCGACGCGGTCATTCACCTCGACCACGGCATGGGGATCCTGCGCGGGCTCGAGACAGTCGAAGCCGCCGAGGTGACCAGTGAGACCATCAAGCTCGACTACGCCAGAAACCAGGCTCTGCTCGCGCCGATCGACGAGATCGGCCGAATCTGGCGGTACGGGACGGAAGCGTCTAGAGTGAGGCTCGATGGGTTGAACGGCGACGGATGGGCGACCCGCCGGGCTCAGGTCGAAGAGCAGGTGGCGCAGACCGCCCGTGCGCTGGTCGAAATGGCGCGGCTGAAGGAAAAGGCCGAGGCGCCCGTGCTGCGGCCGCCGCCGCGCGACTATGCCCGGTTCGCCGCGCGGTTCCCGTTCACCGAGACGGAGGACCAGGCCCGGGCAATCGAGGCGACATTGCGGGACCTGGCCTCCGGCAAGCCGATGGAACGGCTCGTCTGCGGCGATGTCGGGTTCGGCAAGACCGAGGTCGCATTGCGGGCGGCCGCGGCGGCGGTATTCGCGGGCAGGCAGGTGGCGGTCGTGGCGCCGACAACGGTGCTGGCGCGTCAACATGTGCAAACCTTTCGACGCCGTTTTGCCGGGCTCGGCGCGCGGATCGAGACGCTGTCCCGGCTGTCCTCGCCAGCCGACGCGCGGGCGGTGAGCAAAGGGCTCGCGGCGGGCGATGTGCAGATCGTCATCGGGACGCATGCCGTCGGCGGCAAGCAGGTGCGGTTCCGCGATCTCGGCCTCCTCGTCATCGACGAGGAGCAGCGCTTCGGCGCGCGGCAAAAAACCCGGCTACGCGAGCTTGGAAAGGCCATCCATGTGCTGACCCTGACCGCGACGCCGATCCCGCGCACGATGCAGGCGGCGATGGTCGGGTTGCATGATTTGAGCGTGATTGCCACGCCGCCCGCCAGGCGACAGCCGATCCGCACCTTTCTGCTGCCGTTCGACCCGGTCAGCGTGCGCGAGGCGCTGCTGCGCGAAGAGCGGCGCGGCGGACAAAGTTTCGTCGTCTGTCCGCGCATCGACGACATCGCTCCGATGGCGGCGCGATTGCGCGAGCTCGTCCCGGAGTTGCAAGTCCTGACGGCCCACGGCCAGCTGCCGCCGGCCGAGCTCGACGACGTCATGGTCCGGTTCGCCGATGGTGAGAGTGACGTGCTGTTGGCGACGAACATCATCGAGACCGGTCTCGACGTCCCCGGCGCCAACACGATGCTGGTCTGGCGCGCCGACCGGTTTGGCATCGGCCAGCTGCATCAATTGCGCGGCCGGGTCGGGCGGGGCCGCGTGCGCGCCGTCTGCTACCTGCTGACTGATCCTCAGGCAAAGCTGGCGCCCGCGACTGAGCGCCGCTTGCGGACATTGGAGGGCCTGGACCGGCTCGGTGCGGGGTTCCAGATCAGCGCTCGCGACCTCGACCTGCGCGGGGCAGGCGACTTACTCGGCGAGGAGCAGGCGGGACACGTAAAGCTGGTCGGCCTCGAGCTGTACCAGGAGCTGCTGGAGCGCGCGCTGGCTGTCGCGCGCGGCAAGCCGTTGCCCGAGGACTGGAACCCGGAGCTGAATTTCGGTGTGCGTGCGGGAATCCCGGCCGCCTATGCGGCGGACGAGGAAATTCGGCTGAACCTCTACGCGAGGCTCGCCCGGCTGCGTGACCCGAATGCGGTCGACGAATTCGCCGCCGAGATCGAGGACCGCTTTGGAGCAATGCCGGAGGAGGTCCTGCATCTGCTCGCACTGGCGCGGCTGGCCCAGGCCTGCCAGTCGCTCGGCGTTGCAAAGATCGACGCGGGCCCGCAAGCGCTCGCCCTCAGTTTCCGTGACGGTACCGCGATGACGGGGTTTGAGGGTGTCGACGAGCGCCTCTCCTGGCGGGGCGAGCGCCTGATCCTCGCGCAGCCGACCGACCACACCGAGGAGCGCCTGCGCGAAGCCGATCTCCTGCTGCGCAAATTATCCCGCCGGCGCCGCCAATGACGCCGGTCGAACGCCGTGAGCTTGGAGCATGCGGGTGCGGTGATAAGCTGTAATGATTAAACTGATTGCAATGCTTTCATAACCGGCTGCTCATGGCTAGCATCACGATCCGCAGCCTCGATGAGACGGTGAAGCGAAAGTTGCGGCTGCGGGCGGCGCAGCGGAACGGGTCGATGGAGGACGAGGCGCGGGACATCTTGCGCACGGCTCTGGCAGGAGCCCGCTCAGGCTGGAAGTCTGGCACATGCGATCCGCCGAAGAAGTCGAACCCTTGGGGGCCATCGAGCTGGCGTTGCCGGTGCGCGGACCCGTGGGAGAGCCGCCCGATTTCACATGATTGTCCTGGACACGAACGTATTGTCGGAAACGCTGCGACCGGCGCCGTCGGCCAGGGTGCTGGAATGGATGCGCTCCGAGCCCGCCTCGGCGCTGTTCACGACGGCGATCATCGAGTCGGAGCTGCTCTACGGCATCGCCCTTTTAGCCGAAGGCAGACGGCGGGAGGCCCCGGAGTCGGTAGTAGACCTGATTTTGCGGAGGATCTGGCGGGGCGAGTATTGCCCTTCGACAGCGCCGCAGCTCGCGAGTTCGCGGACATCGCCGCGAGCCGGCGTCGCGCCGGGCGGCCGATTTCCGAAGCCGACGCGCGCATTGCCGCCATCGCCCGGTCGCGCCGCGCCGCGCTGGCGACGCGAAATGTCGGGGACTTTGCGGGTTGCCGGTTGGAATTGATCGATCCGTGGCTTTGAGCCGGCGGCGATGTCGAACAGTATCACCGCGCCGTCAATCGCGCTCAGGGTGCGGTAGGGAAAGTACCGTGGGCGGGACCGGCGTTGCGGGCAGGAGAAGACAATGGAAATCGGGGTTTATCATGAATTTCACTGCCGGCCGGATCAGACCGCGGCGGCGGCGTTCGAGGAGGCGCTGGGACAAATCGAGGCGGCCGACCGCTGGGGGCTCGACGCGATCTGGCTCGCCGAAATTCACCAGCAAGCTCGCCGCTCGGTGCTGACCGCGCCGCTGACTGTCGCCGCGGCGATTGCGGCGCGCACGCAGCGCATCAAGATCGGCACCGGCGTGCAGGTTCTGCCGCTCTGCCATCCGCTGCGTCTTGCCGAAGAAACCGCGACGATCGACCAGATCAGCAAAGGCAGGTTGCTGTTCGGCGTCGGGCGCAGCGGCAATCCGCGTTCCTACGTCGCCTATGGCGTGCCTTACTCGGAGAGCCGCGAGCGGTTTCTCGAAACGCTCGAGATCGTCAAACAGGCGTGGACGCAACCGACCTTCTCGTATGACGGCAAGTATTACAGTTTCAACAATGCGTCGGCCGTGCCAAGACCCTATCAGCAGCCGTGCCCGCCGATCCGTGTCGCCGCCGCGAGCGAGGAAACCTTTCCGTCGCTAGGCGAGGCCGGGTATCCGATATTTGTCGCAGTGCGCAGCGGCTCGCTGTCGGGATTGGCGCCGGATCTGGCCGCCTATCGCCGGGCCTACCGCGAGGCCGGCCATCCGGGCGAGGGCGAGGTGTATCTGCGGCTGACCCTGCACATCGCCGACACCGACCTGCAGGCGCGGGTGGAAGCCGAGGAGAGCATCATGTCCGGCTACCGGACTTTGAGCACGCGGCTCGAAAATTCGCCCAATCGCCGCCGCGCGGCCGAAGCGAAGGAAGTGCTGACGATCACCTATCAAGAGGTCATGCGCGACAAGGTCATCATCGGTAGCCCGGAGACTGTCGCCGGCCGCCTGCGGCAATTGCATGACGAGCTGGGATTGAACGGGATTCTCGCCGAGCTGAATTTCGGGGCGCTGATCCCGCCGGAGCCGATGACGCGCTCATTGCAGTTGCTCTGCCAGGAGGTCATGCCGCGCCTGGAATAGGCTAATCCCAAACAAGGCTCACGGCGAAACGCAGGGAGGCGGCGATGAGAAAGAGCCCAAAGCCGATTTCCAGCCGGCGCTTCGGCAGCGCATGCGCGAGGCGGGCGCCGAGCGGGGCGATCCAGCTCGAGATCGGCGCGATCATGACGACGCCGATCACCGAGACGAAACCGACAGACAGAGGCGGCAACAGGGCTCCATGGGGTAGGCCGGCAATCAGGTAGCCGAGGGCGCCGGCGATCGCTATCGGAACGCCAAGGCCGGCCGAGGTCGCGACGGCGTTGTGGATCGGCACGCCGTAAAGCGTCATCACCGTCGTCGCGAGCGAGCCGCCGCTGATCCCCATCAGCGACGACGCAAGTCCAATAATAAAGCCGTATCCGGTCATCGCGCTGGGCCCCGGCAGGCTTCTGCCCAGCACCCAACTCTCGCGGCCTGCGAGGAGCTTGGCCGCGATGCCGCCCGCGATGACGATGAAGGCCAGCTTGAAGAGCTGCCCGGGGGCAAACGCGGCGACTGCCGACCCCGCCGCAACGCCGACCACTGCCGGCGCCGCCCAGGAACGCATTACTGGCTGAACCACCATCCCCTTTGCCCGATGCGCCCGGTACGACCGCACGTTGGTCGGCACGATGATCGCGAGGGAGGTTCCGACGCAGAGCTGCATGCGGATCTCTTCGGGCACGCCGAGTAGGCGGAAGACCTCGAACAGCACCGGAACGATGACCGCGCCACCGCCAATCCCGAACAATCCGGCGAGCAGACCCGTGACGACCCCGGCAGCCATTACGGCGACGGCAAGCCAGACCAGCTCGTTGACCGGCACCCCCGCCATGAATTCAGCCGCGGCCGAAGCGGCGCACGAGCTCGGTCAATTCGGCGATGCTCGGCCACTCCTCGCAGCGATCGACCGCCGCTTCGACGCTGCTCACCCCCTCCGGGTGCAGGACGACGCCGGCGAGCTCGTGGAATTTGCCGCGGATCTCGGATTCGGCAAAGGGCTGCTGAAAATCGCCCCGGTGGCTGTCGCGCGAATGGGTGGTGCGGCGGCCGTCTCTCAGGGTCACGGTGACGCGCGCCGGCCGGAGCCGCGGCGCGACCGCGGTCATCGCCGGGTCCTCCGTCACATGCACGCGGTGGCGCAACGCCGCTATCGCCGGGTCCCGCAGAGCGGAATCGTCGAGCGCCGCGTAGCCGGCATTGCCCCGACCGACCATCGCCGCAGCGGCATGCGGCAGGGAATATTTGGAGGCGAAATAATTCGGCGGATCGGGGTTACGCATCACTGAAGCAAACCGGTAGGTCGCAATGTCGATCCGCTCGATCTCGTCCGGCTGCGGGCGCAGCGCGGCCAAGGCCTCCTGCAGGCAGTTGAGCGCCGGGTGGATCGGGTTGCAGCACGCGTAGAGCCGGAAGTAATTGCGGGTGATGTGCCAAACCTCGCCCAGGTCTTCGGGTAGGAGTTCGGGCGTGAAGCCGTTTCCGACCAGATCGCCCAGCGCCTGCTCGATCGCGTCGTCCTGCGCCTCGAACCCGGCACGGGCCAGTTCGGGCGCCAATGCTGCGGCAAAGCCGCTCATCCCGCCGGCGACATTGAGCGCCGTCGCGCCGGCCACCGCGTTGGTATAGCTCGGCGTCAGCAACAACGTCGTCGCAATGCGCATGGTCCGGCTGATGCCGGCCGCGTCGAGCCCGTGGAGGCGCGCTCCCGCAGCAGCCGCCGCCAGCAGCGACACCTGGCCGTTCTGGTGCGCCAATGGCCGGGGCGTGAAGCCGCCCGCGAGCCGCGCCGCGACATCGTAACCGAGAACGAGGGCGGCGAGCATGTCGCGGCCGGAGCTTCCGAGGTGCTCGCCGACGGCCAATACTCCGGGCAGTACCTGCATCGCCGCCTGGCCGGAAACAAAGCGCAGCCCCTCGCACAGCTCGATCGAGCGCCCGGCGATGCCGTTCAGCAGCGCGGCGCTGCGCGGATCATGCGCCGGCCAGCCCCGCGCATATACCGTGGCCCCGGTTCCCGCAGTGCCGGCGAGGGCGTCCCTCAGCCCCCGCACCTCCGGACGTTCCGAGCCCGCCAGGATGACCCCCAGGGTGTCGAGCAGCACCAGCTTTGCATGGCGCTGCACGAGCTCTGGAACATCCTCCCATTGTGTCTGCGCGACGAATTGTGCCAACTCTTCGATCTGCCGGCCCATAAGCCGATAACTCCTCTCATCGGAATCCCTGCGGAAGTTTGAGTTGCTTCCGAGCCGGTGGCAGCTTATACGAGCCAACGGGGTTGTGCAGACACCCCGTCAGACGGCCAACCGTCCAAGTTCTGCGCCCTTCGCGTTGCGAGGAGCGCGCATCATGGATGGAGGCCGTTTGTGATTCCTGCCCGAGGGCTCCCCTCCGTGTCGGCGGTATTTCTCGCGGCAGGCCTTATTTGGCCTACCGCATCGCCGGCGCAGATTGTCGGCGCGCCCCTTCTGCTCGAGACGAAGATCCCGTTGGGCCGAGTTAGCGGCCGGATCGATCACCTGGGCATCGATGTAAAGCGCCGGCGGCTGTTTGTCGCCGAGCTCGGCAACAACAGTCTGGGCGTGGTTGATCTGGCAGCCGGGAAGGTGCTGCGCACGATCGCCGGCTTGAGCGAGCCGCAGGGTGTCGCCTATGTCCCATTCGCCGACAGCGTCTTTGTGGCGAATGCTGGCGACGGCTCGGTGCACGTATTGGGCGGCGATGATCTTGCGCCGATCGGACGCATCGAGCTCGGCGAGGATGCCGACAATGTGCGGGTGGACACTCGACGCAATCGCGTGCTCGTGGGCTACGGCAACGGCGCGCTCGCGGTGATCGATCCGGCAACCCGGACCAAAGCGGCCGATATCCGTCTCAAGGGACACCCGGAAAGTTTTCAGATCGACGAAACCGAGACCCGGGTTTTTGTCAATGTGCCGGACGCCCGAGATATCGAGATCGCGGATCTTGCGTCCGAGGCCAACCGATCTTTGCCGATGCACGACGCGCGATCGAATTTCCCGATGGCGATCGACGGTGACGCGCACCGAGTGCTCGTCGTCTTTCGCAGCCCGCCGACCTTGATGGCGCTTTCCAGCCAACACGGACGGATTGTCACCAAGATCGAGACCTGCGGCGACGCCGACGACGTGTTCGTCGATCCCCAGCGTCGTCGCGTTTATGTGAGTTGCGGCGAAGGGGTCATCGATGTCCTCGAACAGCACGACGCCGAGTATCGGCGGCTGGCGCGTGTGCCGACGGTATCAGGAGCGCGCACCTCGCTCTTCGTTCCCGAGCTCGACCGCCTGTTTGTCGCAGTCCGGGCAAAATCGAATGAGCCCGCGGCGATTTGGGTGTTCCGGCCGGCCCCGTGAACTCGGTCAGAAGCGTTGCAGCGCTCATTGCCGCGACTTTGGTTGTCTGCTCGGGCGACGCTGCGCGGGCCTATCGTCCTTTCGACGGCACGGATGCGGCCGTGACGGAAACCGGTGAGGTGGAGATCGAGCTTGGTCCGGTCGAGTACCTTCGTAACGGATCCGACCGCACGCTGCTCGCCCCTGACTTCAAGGTCAATTACGGCTTCACCCGGGTTGGGAAGCCTCGCTGGAAGGCGAACTCGCTCATGGTCTGACCGCCGGCGTTCCAGGGACAAGCCTCGTTGAAAGCGAAGCTCTTCTCAAAAGCGTGCTGCGCGAGGGCAGCCTGCAGGAGAAGCCCGGGCCCAGCATCGCAACTGAATTCGGCCTGTTATTGCCAGGGATTAATGACGCACATGGGAATGGGGCAATCCTTACCGGAATTGTCTCGCAGCGCTGGGAGTGGGCAACGGTGCACCTCGATGCTCAAATTGAGCTTACCCGCCAGCAGCACGCGGATTACTTTCTCGATATTATCATCGAGGGTCCGCCCGACTGGGTGATGCGGCCCGTCGCTGAGATCTTTTCCGAACGTGATGTCCGACTTTTTCGGACCCGTTCCGCTCTGATCGGGGCGATTTGGCAGGTGCAAGACAATATTGCAGTCGACCTCGGATTGCGCGGAGCGCATGTCAATGACCACACCGTGGGCGAGATTCGCGCCGGGGTGACCTTCGCCTTCGGCGTCACAAAGGGGCCCGATATTTTGTCTCGCCTCCCCGCGGCGACGCTGCACGGAGTGCATTAATGCGGGGACGATGGTCGACCGGTGACGAGTGGTGGCGGCCAATGCCTCCCGGGGCCTCGGCCGATGCGTTGCGTGTACTGGCGGCGCGCGGCGTGCGGGCGTTTGGCGATGGCTTTGTCGCGTTGCTGCTGCCCATCTACCTTGTCGAGCTCGGCTTCAGCGCGCTCGCGGTCGGCGCCATTGTGACCAGCACGCTGATCGGCACCGCACTGATGACACTCTGGGTCGGGTGGATCGCAAACCGGCATTCCCGACGCTTGCTTCTCCTCGCCGCGGCGGTGCTGATGGCGGCGACCGGCGCCGGCTTTGCAATGATCACCGATTTCTGGCCTCTCCTCGTCATAGCCTTTGTCGGCACAATGAACCCGACTTCGGGCGACGCCAGCGTTTTCGTGCCTCTCGAACAGACGGTGCTCACGCAGACGATCGAGCCGCGCCGCAGAACCGCGCTGTTTGCGCGCTACAGCGTCATCGGGTCCGGCGCGACCGCGCTCGGTGTGCTGGCGGCGGCGCTTCCCGACTTCTTGACGATGTGGACCGGCTGCACCCGGACGGCTGCCATACAACTGATGTTCGGGCTTTATGCGGCATTGGGATTGGTCGCCCTCTCGACCTATCGGCCGCTCTCGCCGCAGGTCGAGATTGCCGACGAGGCGCCGGAGGCGCCCCTGCAGCAATCAAAGATGCTGGTCTACGGCATGGCTGCGCTCTTCGGCATGGATTCTTTCGGCACCGGATTTTTGGTGCAGTCGCTGCTGGCGCTGTGGCTTTACCAGGCGTTCCACGTTTCGGTTACGGCCGCCGCGGCGATCCTGTTCTGGAGCAGCCTCTGCTCAGCCTTCTCCTATCTCGTTGCGGTGCCGATCGCCGTGCGGATCGGGCTCATCAACACGATGGTCTTCACGCATCTGCCGTCCAACGTTCTTTTGATCCTGATCCCGTTCGCCCCCAACCTCGCGACCGCGATCGGCCTATTGCTCGCCCGCAGCGCGCTGTCGCAAATGGATGTGCCGACGCGGGCCTCTTACGTGATGGCCGTTGTGACCCCGCCCGAGCGACCGGCGGCGGCAAGCATCACCGCGGTCCCGAAGACCTTCGCCTGGGCGGCGGGCTCGATGATTTCCGGCTACCTGCTGACGCTTTCGAGCTTTGGCTGGCCGCTCGTGATCGGCGGCGTTATCAAGGGCGTCTACGACATTCTGCTGCTGATCAAGTTTCAGAAGGTGCGCCCTCCCGAGGAGGCCGCCGTCCTATCCGCGCAGTGAAACTGGAGAGATCCGATGACGATCAAACTTGAGAGACGGGCCTTTGTTCAGGCGGGCGTCGCGCTTGCCGCCGGAGCCGCTGCGCCTGCCTCAGCTTCACCAGCCGCGGCACAAACCGCCAGCCCGGCTGCGGCCGGGCCAAAGCCGGCAACCTTCGACGTCAAACCAATGCCGTTCGATCCCACCAAGATCAAAGGTTTATCGGACAAGATTCTCACCAGCCATTACGCCAACAACTACACCGGCGCAGTCAAACGGCTCAACCAAATCACCGAGCAGCTCGCCGGGCTCGATTACGCCAAGGCGCCCGGATTCCTGATCAACGGGCTGAAGCGGGAGGAATTGATCGCCACCAACTCGATGATATTGCACGAAGTCTATTTTGCCGGTCTCGGTCCCGAAGAGAGCCGCCCGGGCCCGGCGCTCGCCGAGGTCCTCGCCCGCGATTTTGGCTCCTTCGAGTGGTGGCGCGCGCAATTCGTCGCGATGGGCAAAGCCGAAGGCGGCGGCTCGGGCTGGGTGATACTGACTTGGGACCCCCGCGATAAGCGGCTGGTCAACGCCTGGGCGGCCGACCACACGACGACCTTGGCTGCTGGCCAGCCGATCCTCGTGCTCGACATGTACGAGCACGCCTATCAGATGGACTACGGCGCCAAGGCGGGCGACTATGTCGAGGCGTTTATGAAAGCGATCCGCTGGGCCAACGCCGACAATCTCTACACGCAACACGCGCGTAGCTGATAGGCTCCCGGTCCAAAGTACCAAATAGAGAGGCGAAAATGGCCGTTGTCGAAACCGAGCGTCACGGGCAGATCCTCGTCGTGCGGATGAACCGGCCCGAGCGCCTCAATGCGCTCAGCCACGAAATGCGCACGCGGCTCGCCGAGACCTGGACCGAATTCCGCCGCGACGACGGGCTCGAAGTCGCGATCTTCACCGGAGCGGGCCGCGCATTCTGCGCCGGCGAGGACATGAAGGAATCACTGCAGCACGGCTCACCCGGCGGGCGGCGGCCGGCAATCGAGGATCCGTTCATGTCCGGAGCCCTGGAGAAACCGGTTATCGCCGCGGTCAACGGTTATGCGATGGGCGGCGGCTTCATGCTGGTCGAGCACACCGATCTGCGGGTCGCCGCGCAAGGCGCGGTCTTCGAGGTATCGGAGGCGAAACGCTGGCTGCTCGGCGGCTACAATCACGGGCATATCGCCAATTTGCCTTATCCGATCGCAATGGAGATGGCGCTCGGTTTCCGCTTCACCGCCGAGCGGTTTTACGAGATCGGCTTTCTCAATCGTCTGGTGGACGCCGACCAGTTGATCCCGAGCGCGCTTGCGATGGCCGAGCACCTGTTGACCTTGCCGCCGGCCTCGCGCGTCAACACCGTCCACATGATGCGCCAGATGCGCCCGGTCCCGTCGACCGAACAACAGCGCCTCGCCGCCGCGTTGCACGAGCACGGCGCCAACAGCGACCTCATCGAATCACGGGCGGCCTTCGCCGAAAAGCGGCCGCCCCGCTTCAAAGGCTGGGACGACCCGGACGACCGTTACCGGCTACCCTCGCTCGACGCCTCGAAAGGCTGACGCGGTCGCGAGTTATCGAACATTGGTTCGCTCTGTCATTGCGAGGAGCCAGGCGACGAAGCAATCTCGTGCCGGGGAGTCTCGATAGGCCGAGATTGCCGCGCTGCGCTCGCAATGACAGCCTTTCGCTGATTTTAGGCGCTGCGTTCGGTCGCGAACGAGGCCGCTGCAATCAGCGCGCGGCGCTCCGGCCCGTCGGGAAATACCGACAGCGCCTCGATCGCGCTTGCCGCATAGCCGCGCGCCCGGGACAGGGTCTCGGCAAGAGCGCCATGCCGTTCGACCAGCGCGGTCGCGTGCTCGAGGTCTCCCGGGCATTGATCCATGTCTTCCAGCGTGCGGCGCCAGAAGGTGCGCTCCTCCGCGTCGCCGCGGTCAAAGGCGAGAAGGATCGGGAGGGTCACCTTGCCGTCGCGGAAATCGTCGCCGATGCTCTTGCCGAGCTCGGTCTGCCGCGCCGAAAAATCGAGCATGTCGTCGACCAGCTGGAAGGCGATGCCGAGATCGCGGCCAAACCGATCGAGCGCCATCTCCTCCTCGGGCGGCCGCTCCGCCACGACCGCTCCAAGGCGGCTCGCTGCGGCGAACAGCTCCGCGGTCTTCGCGCGGATCACCTCGAGGTAGGACGCTTCGGTCGTCTGGAGGTTGCTTTGCGTCATGAGCTGCAGCACCTCGCCTTCGGCAATGACCGAGGAGGCGCGCGACAGGATCTCGAGGATACGCAGGGATCCGTCCGCGACCATCAGCTCGAAGGACCGGCTGAACAGAAAATCGCCGACGAGAATGGCCGGCTGGTTGCCCCATAGGGCGTTGGCGGTCTCGCGGCCGCGGCGCAAATCGCTCGCATCGACGACATCGTCGTGCAGCAAAGTCGCGGTATGGATGAACTCGACGGCCGCGGCGAGCGCGACATGCCGTGTCCCGCGGTATCCGCAGAGCCGGGCGCAACCGAGGGTGAGCATCGGGCGCAGGCGCTTTCCACCGCTCGCGACGATGTGCCCGGCGAGCTGCGGGATCAGCGCCACCGGGCTCTGCATGCGATCGAGGATCAGCCGGTTGACGTGCTCGAGGTCGCTTCCGACAAGCCCGGACAACGGGTCGAGAGACGCTTTGTGGAGCGCCTCCTCCTCATTGACACCCGCCTCGAGCGCCACCCAATTCTCCTGCCTGTTCCGTCGGTTGCTTGTCGATCGGCTTGACGCGTCTGAATGCCAGCGAGCATAGATTGACCGGAAGGCCGGTCAAGCGCCGCGCCCTTTCACGCCGATCACACAGCGTCGCAAAGCTGAGGATCATGAAGGAGCTGCTGCGCACCAACGATGCTGTTCGCCTGTCGTTCCTGCAATCGTTGCTGAAGGATTTCGGGCGTCGAGAGCCTTGTCCTAGACCACTATACGAGCGTGGTCGAAGGGAGCATCGGCGCGATTCCGCGGCGTCTGATGGTTGCACGAGAGGACTACCGCCGCGCCTGCTCGGTCCTCGCGGCGGCCGGCGAAGCCGCGCAATGAGCGAGCACCCCGCAGAGGATCCCACTTTCACCGAGGACCGACTGCTTGGCGGCCGCATTCGCCTGAAGCAGCCTGCGGCGGGATACCGAGTCGCGATCGATCCGGTATTCCTCGCCGCCGCGGTCCCGGCGGAACCGCACCAGCTGGTGCTCGACGTCGGTTGCGGGGCGGGCGCGGCGATGTTGTGCCTTGCGGCGCGCGTGCAGCACTCGCGCCTCGTCGGCCTCGAGATGCAGCGCGATCTCGTCCGTCTGGCAGGCGACAACGTAATCCTCAACGGGCTCGAGGCCCGCGCCTCGGTGATGATCGGGGATCTGCTGCATCCGCCGCCGCGCCTGTCTCCGGGGGCATTCGACCACGTCATGGCGAACCCGCCCTTTCATCGGCGCGGTGCCGCCGAGCCCGCCGCAGCGTCTGGAAAACCGGCGGCCACGATAGAGGGAGACGCCGATCTCGCCGAGTGGGTCCGTTTTTCGCTAGCAATGGTCCGCTCGAAGGGCACGGTGACGTTCATTCACCGCGCCGACCGTATCGACGTGCTGCTGGGCCAAATCGCCGGCCGGGCGGGCGAGGTCGTCGTTTTCCCGTTATGGCCGGGGCAGGACAGAGCGGCAAGCCGCATTCTGGTTCGCGCGCGCAAGCAGGTCTCGGCTCCGGCGCGGCTCGCCTCAGGCCTGGTATTGCACGACGCCGACGGTCGACTCTCGGCCGGCGCGGAGGGCGTGCTGCGCGAGGGCCGAGGACTCGACCTCTGACTGCGGTGGTTGCGGCCCATCGGAATCCCCATTTGGGATCGCATGAGCCTTCGCGACCAATTCAACCTGGAGCGCCTGTGGCGCCGCCGCCCAGTCGTCTCGGTCCTCCGTTTCGAGGGGGTCATCATGCCGCGGCAGCGGCGCGGCGGGTTGTCGCTGGCGAGCCATGCTGCGGCGATCGAGAGGGCGTTTCGCGCCTCTGGGCTCGTTGCGGTGGCTATTGTCGTCAACTCGCCGGGCGGTTCCCCGGTTCAATCGGCCCTGCTCTACCGCCGAATCAGGCAGCTGGCCGACGAAAAGCGCGTGCCGGTCATCGCTTTCGCCGAAGATGTGGCGGCGTCGGGAGGTTACTGGCTGGCGCTCGCCGGCGATGAAATCTTTACCGAGGAGACGTCCCTGATCGGCTCGATCGGCGTGATCAGCGCCGGGTTCGGCTTTTATCAATTGCTCGGCCGGCTCGGCATCGAACGACGCTTACACACCGCCGGCGAGCGCAAATCGCTGCTCGACCCGTTTTTGCCGGAAGACCCGTCGGACGTCGCCCGGCTGGCGGAATTGCAGCAGGACATCCACCAATCCTTCAAGGAACACGTGCGGCGCCGTCGCGCCGGCAAGATCGACGAGACCGACGAGACCCTCTTCACCGGCGACGTTCTGACCGGGCGCATGGCGATGGATCGCGGGTTAGTCGACGGCATCGGCGAGCTGCGCGCCGTGATGCGCACCCGGTACGGCGACAAGGTCAGGCTGCGCCCCATTTCTGCCGACAGGCGGCGCTTGCCGTTCCTGAGCCGTCTGCCATTCATCGGCCGCGAACCCGTCTCGCTGGTGTCCGAGATCGTCGACTGGTTGGAGACCCGGCTTCTGTGGGCCAAGTTCGGATTGTGACCACCCTCACCTCGCTACCGAGCTGTCGATAAGCCTCGGTCATGTTTGCATTTCCGAAGCTCGTTGTGCTCATTCTGGTGATTGCCGCGGTGTGGATCGGTTACCGCTGGCTGAACGGGCCGCCGCGCGAGCTCCCGCGCCGCCGGCCGCCGGCCCCGCGTCCGTCGCTCCACGCCGAAGATCTCGCGCCCTGCGGCGTTTGCGGCGCCTATGTCGCCGCTGCAGCGCCCGGTTGCGGCAGACCCGATTGCCCTCGGCCGCGGTGATCCGAGAGCTAGCCGAGGGCCGGTCTTGAGCTTCCAATCGTTGATAGTCGATCTGCAGAACTTCTGGGCGAAGCAGGGATGCGTCATCCTGCAGCCCTACGATGTCGAAGTCGGGGCGGGCACCTTCCATCCCGCGACCGCGCTGCGAGCGCTCGGACCCGAACCCTGGCGCGCCGCTTATGTGCAACCTTCGCGCCGGCCGACAGACGGCCGCTATGGCGAGAACCCCAACCGGCTACAGCAGTACTATCAACTGCAGGTGATCCTGAAGCCGGCGCCGGCGGACAGCCAGGACCTTCACCTCGCGAGCCTGGCGGCGATCGGAATCGATTTCCGCCTCCACGATATCCGCTTCGTCGAGGATGATTGGGAGAGCCCGACCTTGGGCGCCTGGGGGCTCGGCTGGGAGGTCTGGCTCGACGGCATGGAGGTCAGCCAGTTCACCTATTTCCAGCAGGTCGGCGGGATCGAATGCGACCCGGTCTCGACCGAATTGACCTACGGGCTCGAGCGGCTGGCAATGTATGTGCAAGGCGTCGAGAGCGTCTTCGATCTCGAATATAGCGGCGCCGGGGGATCACCTACGGCGAAGTCTTCAGGCGCGCCGAACGCGAGTTCTCGGCCTACAATTTCGAACTCGCCGACACGACCCGTCTCGTGGCTCACTTCACCGACGCCGAGGAGGAATGCCACCGTCTCGTCGACCACCGCTTGGCGCTGCCCGCCTATGACCAGTGCCTGAAGGCGAGCCATCTGTTCAACCTCCTCGACGCCCGCGGCGCGGTCAGCGTTACCGAACGCGCCGCCTACATCCTGCGGGTCAGGGCGCTGGCAAAGGCATGCTGCGAGACGTGGCTCGCCGGGTCGAATGACTGAAGCCTGCTCTTCCATTCCCCGGAGTGTTGGAGGCGAATTGCTGCTCGAGCTGTTCTCGGAGGAGATCCCGGCGGGGATGCAGCGTCGCGCGATCGCCGAACTCACCGATCTGTTGCGCGACAAGCTCGGTGCCGCGGAGATCCCGGCGGCTGAAATGCGCGGTTATGTGACGCCGCGCCGCCTCACCGTAATTGGCCAGGGGATTCCCGCCGGACAGCCGGATCGCTCCGAGGAGCGGCGCGGGCCCCGCCTCGGGGCGCCGGCGGCGGCGATCGACGGCTTTCTGCGCTCGGCCGGGCTCGCCTCGATCAAGGGATGCGAGATCCGCGACACCGGCAGGGGCGAGTTCTATTTCGCGAGGATCAACCATGCGGGCCGGCCAACGGCCGCGGTATTGCCGGAACTTCTAAGGTCGGCGATCTTCGAGTTGCCGTGGCCGAAATCGATGCGTTATCCGGCCTCGTCTCTGCGCTGGGTTCGCCCGCTGACTTCGGTCATCTGTCTGTTCGAAGGCGAGGTCCTGCCATTGCCGCTCGACCGGGTTCCGGTCGGACGGATCACTCGAGGTCACCGTTTCCTGTCACCGGGTGAGATCTGCGTGGCAAACGGGGCTGAATATCTGGTGCGCTTGGGCAAAGCCCATGTCGTATTGGATCAGGAGCGCCGGAAAGAAATTATCCGAAAGGATCTCGAAGCGGCAGCTGCGGGCCAGGGGTCGTGGTTAAACCGGATCCGGGGCTGCTCGACGAGGTGACCGGCCTCGTGGAGTTTCCGGTTGTGCTCGCCGGCGCAATCGACGCCGAGTACATGACGCTTCCGCCGGAAGTCCTGGCGACCGCGATGCGCACGCACCAGAAATATTTCTCCTGTCTCCGGCCTGACGGCACGCCGGCGCCGCGATTCCTGTTCGTCGCCAACAATGCCGCCGCGGATCAAGGCAAGACGATCACCGCGGGCAATGAGCGTGTCTTGCGGGCACGGCTCGCCGATGCGCGTTTTTTCTGGGATCAGGACCGGCGCGTTCCACTCGCAAGCCGCGTCGAGTTTCTGTCGCAGCGGGTCTTTCATGCCAAGCTCGGCAGCCTCTTGGAAAAGGTCGAGCGAATGGGCCGGCTCGCCGAGTTTCTGGCGGATTACGTCCCGGGCGCCGACCATGAACGATCAAAGCGAGCGGTACAGCTCGCTAAGGCCGACCTCTCTACTGGAATGGTCGGCGAGTTTCCCGAGTTGCAAGGGGTCATGGGCCGCTATTACGCGATGCATGAAGGCGAGGACCCGGCGGTTGGGGACGCGATCGCCGAGCACTACAGGCCGGCGGGGCCGAATGACCCCTGCCCGACGGCGCCGATCAGCATCGTTGCAGCCCTCGCCGACAAGATCGATTCGCTCGTCGCCTTCTTCTCGATCGGCGAAAAGCCGACCGGGTCGCGCGATCCGTTCGCGCTGCGCCGGGCGGCGCTCGGCATCATCCGGCTCGTTGTCGAGAACGGCTTGCGCCTACCCCTGGCACCCGCTTTCAAGCACGCTCATTCGACGCTGGGATCGGATGCTCCGGATGATCCGGCGGGCGAACTCCTCGATTTCATCGCCGAACGTCTGCGTGTTCATCTGCGCGAGCAGGGGATCGGCCACGATCTGATTGCGGCGGTGTTCAACCGGGCCGGCGAACGCGAGGACGATCTCGTGCGTCTGCTCGCGCGTGTCGCGGCATTGCGTGCGTTCCTCGCCTCGGAGGATGGGGCGAATTTGCTGATCGCGTATCGCCGGGCCTCGAATATCGTCGCGATCGAGGAGCGCAGGGACGACAGCGGATACGACGGTGACATCGATCCGATGCTGTTGCGCCAGTCCGAGGAGCAGAGGCTAACCGAACGGCTGGCCAAAGTCGGCGAACGCGCGGGAACTTTCGTCCAACGCGAACAGTTCGAGACGGCGATGTCGGAATTGGCGCGGCTGCGGCGCCCGGTTGACGATTTCTTCGACAAGGTCACCGTCAATTGCGATGACGCTGCGCTCAGGGAAAATCGGCTGCGCTTATTGTCGCGCATTCGGGCAACCTTGAACCAGGTGGCCGATTTCTCACAAATCGAGGGATGAGCGGCGGATGACGAAGTGGGTCTACCGGTTTGGCGACGGGGCCGCCGAGGGCCACGCCGATATGCGAAACCTGCTGGGCGGCAAGGGCGCCGGTCTCGCCGAGATGAGCAATCTCGGATTGCCGGTGCCGCCCGGATTTACCATCACGACCGAGGTCTGCACCTACTTCTACGCACACGAAAAGTCGTATCCTACCGAGCTGCGGGACCAGGTGGCCGACGGGCTCGCCGCGCTGGAACGCTCGCTCGGCGCGCGGTTCGGCGACGCGAACAATCCGTTGCTGGTTTCGGTGCGGTCCGGGGCGCAGGTTTCGATGCCCGGGATGATGGACACTGTGCTCAACCTCGGTCTTAACGACCAGGCGGTCGCCGGGCTGGCGCGCAAGAGCGGCGATGAGCGTTTCGCGTATGACAGCTATCGGCGTTTCATCCAGATGTACGGGCAAGTCGTGCTTGGTGTCGACCACCATCACTTCGAGGAGCTGATCGAAAACCACAAGCTGGAGACCGGCGCCAACCTCGACACTGAGCTCTCCGCAGAGGATTGGCGCACCGTCGTCTCCGGTTTCAAGGACGTCGTTTGCCAGGAATACGGCCAGCCTTTCCCGCAGGGCGCCGAGGAGCAGCTATGGGGCGCAATCGGCGCGGTCTTTGGCTCGTGGATGAATTCGCGCGCGGTCATCTACCGCCGGCTGCACGACATCCCGGCGGATTGGGGGACCGCGGTCAACGTGCAGGCGATGGTGTTCGGCAATATGGGGCCGGATTGCGCGACCGGCGTCGCCTTCACCCGCGACCCCTCGACCGGCGCCAACGTGTTTTACGGCGAGTTCCTGGTCAATGCGCAGGGGGAGGATGTCGTGGCCGGGATCCGCACCCCGCAGCACCTGACGATCCCCGGCAAGGAGGCGAACAACTCGGCTTTGCCGGCGATGGAAGAGGTCATGCCCGGGGTCCTGAGCGAACTTCACAAGGTGCGCCGGATACTCGAAGACCACTACCGCGACATGCAGGACATCGAATTTACCGTGCAGCGCGGCAAATTGTGGATGCTGCAGACGCGCACCGGTAAGCGCACCGCGCAGGCCGCGCTGAAGATCGCCGTGTCGCTGGTCGAGGAGGGGGTCATCGACCGCGAGGAGGCGATACGCAGGGTCGAGCCCGGCTCGCTCGACCAGCTGCTGCACCCGATGCTCGACCCATCGGCGAAACCGACGGTCCTCGCCCGCGGATTGCCGGCGTCGCCCGGCGCGGCCTCGGGCAAGGTCGTGTTCTCCGCCGACGAGGCCGAATCGTTCGCGGCGCGCGGCGAAGCAGTGATCCTCGTCCGAATGGAGACCAGCCCGGAGGACATCCACGGCATGCACGCCGCGAGGGGAGTGCTGACCACCCGCGGCGGGATGACCAGCCACGCGGCGGTGGTGGCTCGCGGCATGGGACGGCCCTGCGTTGCCGGCGCCGGCGATCTGCGGATCGACTACGAGGCGCGCACGATGGCGGCACGCGCCAGTTTGGTGAAGGCGGGCGAGATCATCACGATCGACGGGTCCACCGGCGAGGTGATCATTGGAGAGGTTCCGACGATCCAGCCGGAATTGTCGGGTGATTTCGCGACTTTGATGGGCTGGGCGGATGCGATCCGCCGTCTCAAGGTACGCGCGAATGCCGAAACTGCGATCGACGCCCGTGCCGCCCGGCGGTTTGGCGCCGAAGGCATCGGGCTCAGCCGCACCGAGCACATGTTCTTCGAGGCCGACCGTATCGGCGCGATGCGGCGGCTGATCATGGCCGAGGACGAGGCCGGGCGCCGCGCCGCGCTCGCCGAATTGCTCCCGATCCAGCGCGAAGACTTCGCCGAAATATTCCGCATCATGAAGGGATTGCCGGTCACGATCCGCCTCCTTGATCCGCCGCTCCACGAGTTCCTGCCGAAGACCGAAGCGGAGTTCGGCGAAATGGCGCGGCTTACCGGGAGGGAGGTCGCCGCGATCCGCAATCGCACGCTGGCACTGCACGAGACCAACCCGATGCTCGGTCACCGCGGCTGCCGACTCGGCATCACTTATCCCGAGATCTATGAGATGCAGGCGGCGGCGATCTTCGAGGCCGCGGTGGCTGTGGTCAAGGAGACGGGTGAGGCGGTCGAGCCGGAAATCATGGTGCCGCTGATCGCCAGCAAGAAGGAATTCGACATCCTGAGGGCGATGATCGACCGCGTCGGCAAGGAGGTCATGACGCGAGAGGGCACGGTCGTGCCTTACATCGTCGGCACGATGATCGAGCTGCCGCGAGCCGCGTTGCTTGCCGGCGAAATAGCCGAGACCGCGGAGTTCTTCAGCTTTGGCACGAACGATCTGACGCAGACGGTCTTTGGTCTGTCGCGTGACGACGCGGCGAGCTTTGTCGGGACTTACCAGCGGCTCGGGATATTCGAGCACGACCCGTTCGTTACCCTCGATGTGACCGGGGTCGGCGAGCTCGTGCGCGTCGGAGCCGAACGGGGCCGCGCCACTCGGCCGGGACTGAAGCTGGGCATTTGCGGCGAACATGGCGGTGATCCGGCCTCGATTGCTTTCTGCGACGATGTCGGGCTTGATTACGTCTCGTGTTCGCCGTATCGCGTGCCGATCGCCCGCCTCGCCGCAGCGCAGGCCGCGCTGTCGGGCCAGTCGGGAAGCGGGACGGCATGATTACGAGAGCCGTGATCATCTGTCTGGCGACGCTCGCCGGTATAGCCGGCGCCGCCGCTCAGACCAGAGGATTGCCGAGGCCGCTGCCGTCGTCACCAACCATCTATTCCGCTCCGACCCCGGCGCCGCTGGCGCCGCCGATCAATCCCGGTCCCGCCGTCGTGCCGCCTGCCGGGCTGTCGCCGCTCCTGACGGAGCCCGGGCCGGTATACCCGATCCCCGGACAGGCGATGCCGGCCTATCCGTCTCCGCAACTCCCGGGCCCAACCGGCCAGCAAAACATGCAATCGTATCGCAACAATCTGCTCGACCAGCAGTGGCAGCTCGACCGCAGCGGCGTCAGCCCGGGGAGCGAACGCAGCCGCGAGATACAGCAGCAGCTCAATCTGCCGGGTTCGCGGTAAACCGGTTTCCGATCGTACTGATCGTCATTCCCGCGAAAGCGGGAACCAGGGGGAATATACTGCGCGTCGCAGCGGAGAGGCGATTCGCCGGCCCACGGCGCGTGTTTGATAACGCAATCCCGCCAAAAGCCTGTATTGTTGCTGCCGAGGGACACTCTCCCCGAGCCGAGACACCGCGCACATGAACACCACGAGCCGCGACAACTCCGGTGGAGCCAAACCGGTCGTCGTCAAGAAGTACGCCAACCGGCGTCTCTACAACACCGCGACGAGCAGCTATGTCACGCTGGACGACTTAGCCAAATTGATCAAGGAGGGGGGCGATTTTGTCGCACATGATGCCAAGACCGGTGAAGACATCACCCGCTCGGTGCTGACCCAGATCATTGTCGAGCAGGAGCAGAAGGGTGGCCAAAATCTCCTGCCCACCAGCTTTCTGCGCCAGCTGATCAGCTTCTACGGCGACAGCATGCAGTTCCTCGTGCCGGGCTACCTCGAACAGGCGATGATCGCCTTTGCCCGCAATCAGGAGCAGATGCGCAAGAACCTGCAGGCGACATTCGGGATTTTTCCGTTCGGCCAGTTCGAGGAAATGGGCAAGCAGAACATGGCCCTGTTCGAGCGCGCCCTGAAGATGCTCTCGCCCTATGGCCGTGACGAAAAGCCGGCCTCGGCCGAGCCCGAGAAGCACGAGGCAAAGCGGAAGGAGAGCGAGGATCCCCGCCTGAAACGGCTGGAGGCGCAGATAGAAACGCTCACTCAACAACTCGAAGCGCTGGGACGCGCTCGCCAGGATCATTAAGCCGAGGGTGTCCAGTTGCCTTCGGCGCGGTTACAATCCCGAGCATGCGCGTTCTCTATCACCTGTGGCTCTCTCCTTTCTCGCGCAAAGTGCGCGTCGTGCTCAGGGAGAAGAACCTCGATTTTACACTGAAGACCGAGAAGGTATGGGAGAGGCGGCCGGAATTCCTCGCCCTCAACCCGGCCGGCGACGTGCCCGTATTGATCGAACCGGACGGGACCGTCCTCGCCGACACGACGGCGATCGTCGAATATCTCGACGAGGTTTACCGGGAGAAGATCCTGATCGGAATCAACCCGGTCGACCGCGCCGAGGTGCGGCGCCTCACCGCCTGGTTCGACATCAAGATGAACATCGAGGTGACCGAGAATCTGCTCGGCGAAAAGATGATGAAGCGTCTGACCGGGCTCGGACAGCCGAACTCGCTGGCGATTCGCGCCGGGCACGCAAATCTCCCTTACCACCTCGATTATCTCGGATACCTCGTCGAGCGCCGCCGCTGGCTGGCCGGCGATCATTTCTCGATCGCCGACATCACCGCCGCCGCGCAGCTGTCGAGCCTCGATTATCTAGGCGACGTGCCCTGGGATGCGCACGAACCGGCCAAGGAATGGTACGCGCGGATCAAGTCGCGCCCGAGCTTTCGCCCGATCCTTGCCGATCACATCCCGGGCGTCCCCCCGCCCAAACACTACGCCGACCTCGATTTTTGAATGCGGGCGAAGATGCGCCACGCCGGTTTCTGGTTTCTTCTCGCCGCCTGGGTCGGCTGGTGTTGCAGCGCCTCGGCGCAGGACACGGCGGCGCAGGAGGCGGCCCACCGGGCTGCAGCGCTTGCGCAGTTGCCGCCGGACGCGGCGAAGGTTTTGTTCGGGCGCGAGGTCACGCCGGCGGCGGGGCCGGCGCAGGCGATCGGCGCCTACGAGCGCGGATGTCTGAGCGGCGCGGTGGCCTTGCCCGTTGACGGGCCGAATTGGCAGGTCATGCGCCCGTCGCGCAACCGCGCCTGGGGGCACCCGGTGCTGATTGCGCTGCTGGAACGACTGGCGGCGAAGCTTCCGGCTGAAGCCGGCTGGCCCGGGCTTCTCGTCGGCGACATCGCGCAGCCGAGGGGCGGACCGATGCTGACCGGGCATGGATCGCATCAGATCGGCCTCGACGCCGATCTCTGGCTGACCTCGATGCCGAACAGGCGGCTCAGCCTGAGCGAGCGCGACGAATTGTCCGCGACCGACGTCGTCACCGCCAACGGGATGGGGGTCGATGCCGCCTGGACACCACAGCATCGCCGGCTGCTGGAGACCGTTGCGCGCGAGGCGATGGTGGCGCGGATCTTTGTCAATCCGGCGATCAAGCGGGCGCTGTGCCGTGAGGCGGGTTCGGACCGGGCCTGGCTGACGAAGATTCGGCCGTGGTGGGGCCACAACTACCATTTTCATGTTCGGCTTTCCTGCCCGAGCGGCGAGCCGGAATGCCATAACCAGGCGCCGCCTCCGCCAGGTGATGGCTGCGGCAAAGAGCTCGATTGGTGGTTCACCGAAGAAGCGCTTCACCCGGCGCCATCCCCACCCCGCAGACCCCTGCGGCTGGCGGATTTGCCGCGCGCTTGTGCGGCGCTGGTTGCGGCACCAAGTGGTCAGGCCCTGCATGTTCCGGCCGCGGCGCGGTAAAGCTGCATGACCGGGTGGTTGGGTGACCGAATGACGCATTCGCTGCTCGGCAACCTGCACCGCATTGCGCCGTTGCGAGGACGCTGCGGAGCGGCCGCGACGTGGCTCGCCTGTGTCGCATTGCTCGGCAACGTTCTGCTGCCGGCTGCGCTCTCGATCGCCTTTCTGAAGGAGCCCGGTCGCGACATTCCCCGGGTGGGCATTTGCGGCCAATGGCCGGGCGACGCACCGGGCAAGACCAAGCCCGGTCTGCTCGTACAGCATTGTCCGTTGTGCAGCGTGCCGGCTGCGCCGCTGCCGCGGTCGCCTGGCTTCGCAGTTCCTGGCGAAGTTGCCGACGAGAGCCAGCCGCAGCCTTTGACGGCTTTATCGGTCGCCTCGATCCGGCATGGTGGGATGCAAGCGCGGGCTCCGCCGTCGGCGCTCTAAGCCCTCCACATCACAACTGTAACAATTCGCGGCCTGCCCTTTCGGGGCGCCGCTATACCCAAAGGAATTCCGATGTCGATCAAGTTTCTCGCTTTCGCAGCGGGGCTCGCCGTTGCAACCGCAGCAATGGCGCAGCCGGCTCAGCTTGAAGTCAACAACGCTTGGGCCGGAGCGACCCCAGGCAAAGCGGAAAACGGCGCCGCTTACGTCACAATAACGTCGCCCACCACCGATCGGCTGGTCTCGGCCTCTACCCCGGTCGCAAAAAAAGCCGAACTGCACACGATGTCGATGCAGGGCATGGTCATGAAAATGCGGCCGGTCTCCGGGGTCGATATCCCGGCCGGTCAGCCGGTCAGCTTGAAGCCGGGCGGTGAGCACATCATGCTGATGGGCCTTAACCAACCACTGCGCGAAGGGCAATCCTTCCCGCTGACGCTCGATTTCGAGAAGGCCGGTCCGCGCACGGTGACGGTGACCGTCGAGAAAGTCGGCGCCAAGGGTCCCGGTCCCGCTGCGGCGCAGCACTGAGTCGAGGAGGAGCGCATCATGGCCCGTACCGCCCCCAACGCCCACCTTCGAACTTCTCCCGCCGCCGGCTCACGCCGCTTCTTGCTGATCGCCGGCGTTCTCGCTGGGCTCGTCATCCTGGGGACCGGCGGCTTCCTAGCCCTGGCCTTGCGGGATAACCCGCGAGGGGTGGCCGGGACGGCGCTCGCCAGTGCGATCGGCGGCCCCTTTAAGCTCGTCGACCAGAACGGCAACCCGGTAACCGACGCCGACCTCAAAGGAAAATGGTCGCTGATCTATTTCGGCTATACGCATTGCCCCGACGCCTGTCCGACGGCGCTCAACGACATTTCGATTGCGCTTTCCGAGCTCGGGCCGAAACGCGACGCGGTTCGTCCGGTCTTCATCACGGTCGATCCCGAGCGGGACACTCCCGAATCCCTCAAGGCCTACGTCACGAGCTTCGACGCCCCGATCCTGGCGCTGACCGGGACCGCCGAGCAGGTCGCCCAGGCTGCAAAGGAGTATCGGGTTTATTACGCGAAGCATCCGGAGGCCGGCGGCGACTATTCGATGGACCACAGCTCGGTCATCTATGTGATGGACCCGGAGGGCCGGTTCACCGCCAGCTTCACCCACGAGAGCGCCCCGGAGCAGATCTCCGAGCGGCTGAAGAAACTGATCGGGTAAGCGCGGGAGACCAGTAGGCGGAAAAGCGAAGCGCCTTCCGCCGCGCCCGTCGGCGCTTCGGGATGGGGCGCGCGAACCGGCCGAGGTGAGCCGACCAAAATCAAATGGCGGAAGGCGCTGCGCTTTTCCGCCCTACATTGTAGTGGGAGCGTCATTCAGAACTGCACCCGCTGGGTCAGCGCGCCGTCGACGATCAGGTTGGTGCCGGTGATGAAGCTGGCGCGCGGACTCGCGAGGAACACTACGGCGTTCGCAACCTCGGTCGGCGTCCCCATGCGGCCCATGGGATTGCGCCCGACCATCGTCTGAAACAGAGCCGGGTTGTTCTCTTCGAGGACATTCCACACGCCGCCTTTGAAATAGACGTTGCCGGGCGACACCATGTTGGCGCGGATGTTTTTGGCGGCGAGGTTGCGGGCGAGCGCTTTGACATAGGGCACGAGCGCCGCCTTTGCCGACGCATAAGGGCGCGGCGGACCGGCGATCTCAATCGCGCCGGTCGTGCCGACGACGACGATCGCGCCGGCCGTCGACTGCTCGAGGAGAGGGATGGCCGCCTCGACCCCGGCGACCGTGCCCATGACGTCGATCTCCAGGCTGCGCCGCCAGGCATCGTCGTCCATGCTCTGCGCCAGCGCGCTGACGTTGGCGACGAAGATGTCGAGACCGCCGAGCGCCGCGGCGGCCTCCGCGACCCAGGCGCGCAGTGCCTTCGTGTCCGCGACATCGGCGACGCCGCCCCAGCTCCTCACTCCTTTGCCGGCGAGCGCCGCCACGGTTTCGTCCACCGCCGCCTGATGGCGAGCGCAGAGCGCGATGTTGCACCTTTCGTCCGCCAACAGCTCGGCGATGGCGCGGCCGATGCCGCGCGTGCCGCCGGTGACCATCGCGTTCTTGCCCTTGAGGTCGAGATCCACACTCCGCTCCTTTTTGCCTGACGCGCCGGTACTATAATGTCTGATGCCACTGCACAGGAGGGTTCGCCGATGGCTCTCGCAAACGAGCGCGTCGCCTGGTTCAACGGCAAGATCGTCCGCGAGAGCGAAGTGCTGATCCCGTTCCGCGATCAGGGCTTTCTGCGCGGCGATGCGGTGTTCGACATGACCCGCAGCTTCAACGGCAAGGCGTTCCGGCTCGCAGAGCACATCGCGCGGCTGTACCGCTCGCTCAGATACCTTGAGATCGATCCGGGTCTGTCGCCCTCCGAGATGGCTACCATCAGCGAGGATGTGTTGGCGCGCAACCGCCATCTGCTCGGCCCCGGTGAGGATTACTGGCTCGCCCAGCGGATCAGCCGGGGGATCAACCGCGTGCCCGGCGACAACTGGGAACATTACGGGCCGAATGTGATCGTCGAATGCGTTCCGCTGCCGCTGCGCGAGCGCGCCAGGCATTTCCGCGACGGCATCGATATCGTCACGCCTTCGCTGCGGCGCACGCCGCCCGAACTCGCTGTCGCCGCGCGCCAAGATGCATCAGTATCTGAACCTGGTGCTGGCCGACCGCGAGGTGAAAGCGCAAAAGCCGGACGCCTGGGCAGTGTTGCTCGACGCCAACGGCAATCTCGCCGAGGGTCTGGGGAGCAATATCTTTCTGGTGCGCGACAGCCGCCTGTTGACGCCAAGGGAGCGTTATGTTCTGCCCGGCGTCAGCCGTCAGGCGGTGATCGACCTCGCGCGCAGCTTCGAAATCCCGTTTGAAGAGCAGGACATTGACCTTTACGACGCCTACACCGCCGACGAGTGTTTCCTGACCTCGACCAGCCTGTGCATTTGCGGCGTGCGAAGCGTCAATGGACGCGTGTTTGCCGCCGGTCAGGCTCCGGGGCCGGTCACCCAGCGATTGACTGAGGCCTATAAAGAGCTGGTCGGCTGCGACTTTGTCGCGCAATACCTGCAGCGGCTCGACGGCTGAATGACTCCCAATACGCGGTTCGGCCCTCGCGTTATCGGCATTCATCGAGGCGAATTGGGCGCTGCCGCCCTTGTCGGCCCGCAGCCGCGATCAGCTCCCAACCCGATCGAAAACAGCGCCGATCCCTACGTCCCAGCCAATCGCCCGGCAATCGGTGACCTTAGAAGTCTTTTTCAGTTCTGAAGCAGGAGGATTGAATGAGGAAGAGCCTGAAAGCGAGCACGACGATCCGGGCAAACAAGCGCAAGGCCAAGCTGAAGGCGAAATACCGCCGACAGCGAGCGCGGGCGACGGCCTGAGCGGTAGATGCGCTCGAGTGCTCGTTCGTGCTCGCGCATTCCGATTACCATCGCCGCTATGCTGGCGGTGGCGCTGCTTTCGGCATGCGACGAACCGGCCCCGCCGGCGGCGGCAATCCGGCCGGTCCGGGTGGTTACGGCCGAACCCCTCGATATCGGTCAAGCTCTGTCGCAGACCGGCGAGATCCAGCCGCGCTACGAAACCGATCTGGGTTTTCGGATCGGCGGACAAATTCTCGCCCGGCCCGTCGATGTCGGCTCGGTCATCCGGAGAGGCGACCTCCTCGCGCGGCTCGACGACCAGAGGGCAAAGAGCCAGATGAAGCGCTTCAACCTCTCGCGATGGGCGCTCGAACACCGTTCCTTCGTCTGGTACCTGATGCTCTTGCTCGTCGTGTCGGGCGTCTGGTCGTATCTGCGGCTCGGGCGTGAAGAGGATCCACCCTTCACGGTAAAGACGATGATCATCGCTACGGCATGGCCGGGAGCGACGATCGAGGAGACAATCCTCCAAGTCACCGATCGGATCGAGAAGAAGCTGCAAGAGACGCCGTCGCTCGATTACCTAAAGAGCTACACCCAGTCCGGCCAGTTGACGATCCTCGTCGTGCTGAAGGAGAGCACGCCGCCCGAAATCGTTCCCGATATCTGGGACAAGATCCGCAAGAAGGTTACCGACATCCGAACCACGCTGCCCCAGGGCATCCAGGGACCGTTCTTCGATGACGGGTTCGGCGACACCTTTGACACGATCTACGCGTTCACCGCGGACGGGTTCGCCGCCCGCGAGTTGTGACGCTCGCGCTGTTCGCGCTTGCAGGGGTCGGCTTGCGCTTCGCGCAGCAGCAATTCTTCCCGGCTTCAGACCGGCCGGAGCTGGTCGTCGATCTGTCGTTGCCGCAAAACGCGACGATCACGTCAACCGAAGCCGCTGCCGAGATCTTCGAAAAGCTCCTTGCGGGAGATCCGAACATCGACCGCTACAGCCTTTATGTCGGTCAGGGCGCAGTGCGTTTTTACCTGCCGCCGAACCTACAGCTCGCGCACGATTATTTCGCGCAGGTCGTGGTCGTCACCCACGGGCTTGCGGAGCGAGAGGCCGTCGGGTCGCGGTTGGAGGCGGCTGTGACCTGTCGAGCGGCGAAGCCACGGTGCACAAGGGGTATCTCTGGCGGGCATTGCGCGCTTCGGCTGCGATCCCGGGGGTCGTTCCGCCGATGGTGGTCGATGGTCAATTATTCGTCGACCGCGGCATAATCAACAATTTTCCGGCGAGCGTGATGAGAACGGATCAAGCAAGGGCTGGTGGTCGAAACTCCGAAATGGACGAATTTCTGGCGGTGAGGGAGAGGACGGTCGGCGTCCTTACAGCCGTTGGGGGTCGATCGAGATCGACGCCGGAAGGTCGCTGCCGACGAAAATCGGCCGCAGCACGTGCGAGTGAAAACGCCACAGCCGGTCGTCGCCGAGCACGCATTGAGCCTCGAAATCCGCCACCATGGCGGGCGGTCTGGTCCACTGAAAGGGTGGGCGGCCGTCGGCGCGGTAAAGGCTCATCACGCCGAGCGTCCAAACCAAACGCGCATCGTCCCGGAGCACCCGGAGATTGCCGACCAGGTGACGCGTGGTGGTGGTGCCGTGCTGTCGCCGCCGAGCATAGAAGGCGCGGATCTTTTCCGGTCCTTCGAACCGGTTGTTGCCGACCGCGAAGAGCGCCTGCGGCACGTAAAACTCGTGCGCCCGGCTGCCGCCGTTGTGATCCACGTCTGCCCAGTAATTGGTCATCAGCCGATTGAGCGCATACCACAGCGCCAGATCATCGGTGTCCAGCATGTGCTTTGGCTCCTCCCAGAGATGAGCCGACATATCCCCGATTTCCGGGGGTAAGTGCCGCTCATAGTTTCCCCAGCCCTCCTTGCGCCGGTTCGACCGCGGCGTCAATTATCAAATAGCTCGCTCACACTGTCGCGCGGGCCCGTTGCTCATCAGCGGAGAACAGCCATGGCGTTCAAGGTCCAGGTCGGCCCGCCGCAGATCGCTATCCACCAAGGCCAGACGGTGCTGGTCAGCGAGAAGGACGGGCAGATCAACTGGCCGAGCGAAAAGGGTCTCTTTTTCTTTGATACGCGCGTGGTCAGCAGTTGGCGGATCTATGCCAACGGCGAACCCTGGGAACTGCTGAATGGCGGCGCAATAAATTACCTCGCCTCCCGCATTTTCCTGACCAACAGGTCTTTGCTGACCGAAGACGGCACGATCCCGCAGCGCACCTTGGGCTTGACCGTCAGCCGGTGGATCAGCGGCGGAATGCACGAGGACCTCGACCTCACCAACAACAGTATGAAATCGGTGAAATTTCAGCTCGAGATTGCGGTGCGCTGCGATTTCGCCGACCTCTTCGAGGTGAAGTCGGGCTGTATTGTGCGCCGCGGCCGGATCACCACGCAGTGGTCCGAACCGCGCCAGCACCTGCGCACGATTTACCGCAATGGCGACTTCAGCCGCGCGGTGACGATTTCTCCGGCGAACTCGCCCGCAAAGGCGGTGTACGCCAATGGCCGGCTCAGCTTCGAGGTGGCCCTCGAACCGGGCGGGGCATGGCATTGCTGTCTCCTCTATATGCTGGCGGACGGCGACCGGCATTTTGCTGCGCCGACCGAGTGTGCCGTGCACAGCCACAAATCGAACCACGCCGAAACGATGGCGGACTGGCTGCGAAACGTCGTCAAGATCCGTACCAGCAACGAGGAGTTTTATCGCCTGTTCCGCCAGGCGCTCGACGACATGGCGGCGCTCCGATTGCCGATCGCAGAAACCGATCACCTGGTGTTCCTGCCTGCCGCCGGGCTGCCTTGGTTCATCGCCCCGTTCGGCCGCGACAGCCTGATCGTCTCGCTGCAGAATACCCTCATATATCCGGAGTTTGCGCGCGGAGCCCTGGAGATCCTGAGCTCCCATCAGGCGAAGGAGGTGGACAATTACCGCGACGCCGAGCCCGGCAAGATCATGCACGAGATGCGCTACGGCGAGCTGGCGCATTTCAAGCTGATCCCGCACACGCCCTACTACGGCACCGCGGATGCGACGCCGCTCTACTTGATCACATTGCACGCTGCGTGGCGCGCGACCGGCGACCGGACCCTGTTGGAGCGGCATCTGGAGACAGCGGAGGGGTGCCTGTCCTGGATCGAGAATTATGGCGACCGCGACGGCGACGGGTTCCAGGAGTACCAGACCCGCTCCCCGGTCGGTTACGAGAACATGGGCTGGAAGGACTCCGGTGACTGCGTAGTCTACCCCGATGGCTCGCTGGTCAAAGGGCCAAAGGCCCTCTGTGAGCTTCAGGGCTACGTCTATGACGCCTGGGTGCGCATGGCCGAGGTGTTCGATGCGCTCGGCAAACCGGACCGCGCGCGCGAGCTGCGCGCGAAAGCCGCCGCAATGTTCGATCAATTCAACGAGGCCTTCTGGGATGATGAGCTCGGCTTTTATGCCTTTGCGCTCGATGGCGAGAAAAAGAAGGTATTGACCGTCGCATCCAATGCTGGACACTGCCTCTGCTCCGGCATCGTGCCCGCCGAGCGCGCCAAGCAGGTGGTGCAGCGCCTGATGGCGCCGGATATGTGGACCGGATGGGGCATTCGCACGCTGTCCGCCAATAATCCAGCATACAATCCCTATAACTACCAGACCGGCTCGGTCTGGCCGCACGACAACGCAATCATCGCGCTGGGCTTTAAGCACTATGGCTTCGGTGCGGAAGCGGCGCGTATCGCGCACGACATCAGCATTGCAGGGAGCCATTTCCTGCTCAACCAGTTGCCGGAGCTGTACACCGCGTTCGAGCGCAACGAGACGACCTTCCCGGTGCAGTACATCGGAGTCAACGTGCCGCAAGCCTGGGCTGCCGGTTCGGCCTTCATGCTCACCCAGGCCCTCTTGGGTTTCCTGCCGGATGCGCCGCGCAACAAGCTCTATGTCGACCCGTCCCTTCCCAGCTGGTTGCCCGACCTGACCGTGCAGGACCTCCGCATCGGTAAGCACAAGCTCGATATTCGCTTCTGGCGCGACGGCGAGGAGACCGCCTTCGAGGTGATCAAGGGTGACCCCAACCTGGTCGAGCGCGGCGATATGGCAGCCAAGATCGCGCAGCTGAAGACCGCCTCCGACCCGATGTAGCGCAGATTCCGATCAAGTTGCACCACCACTCCAGCCGTCATTTCGCCGCGCGATGCGCAATGACAGGGGCAATTTGGTCGAACTCTGGTCTAGCCGTCGGCGCGGGGCAATCTTCACTCACCTACGCGCGGCATGAGCTTCTTCCAGCTCCCGCAGCCGCCTCTCGAAATCGCTGGTCTCGACCGCCCGGACAAAGATCTCGACGACCCGCGCCAGCTCCGCCGCCTCACCGGGGCTGATCGCGTCGGAAGCGGCCGCATTGGTGATTGCCGCCGGCCGAGATCGGCGCCGCGCACCGGCGGAAGCCCCAGCTGCCGGCCGGCCGCGGCGCGGCGGAATGATGCGGTCGAGGCACAGCCGCAATGCCATCGCGTCGCCCGCGAGAGCGAGCTCGACGGCCCTGCGGGTCAGTGCCTCGGCCTCACCGTCGAGCAGCGCTCCGCCGTCTGCGTCGCCTTGTTGCGCGAACCGGGCGCCCGGCCCTTGGGATTGCCCGAGCGGCCCTTGCGGAACCGTCCCTCGAGATTGCCGGACCGGCCCTTCAGGAACCGCCGCTGCGCATCCCGCTCCTCCTGTTTCTGCAATGAATCTACAAGCACGCCCTTCTCCTTCCCAATCACCGCGCCCGTTCCCGAGGGCTGCCTGGTGCCCCCGATTGGGGCAGCCATGCAGTGGTTGTGCAACCGATCGTGAGTTCTTATTATGGTAGCGACCTACATCGACAATCTCGTATGGCTAATCCCGAGCGCTTTCCCCCGCCGGCGGTCACGTCCGTCAAGCTGGTGGAGATTCGAGACTGAAGGTGAGGCGTCGCGGGTGCAGCGGGGTTGGTGAAAGAGATCGGCGGTCAGTGCAGTGGCGGGGAGCCGCGATCGACGGCATGGCGGATTGTGCTTCGGCCGGAGCGCCGCTATCAAGCCCTGCGCCTTCGGCGCACCGCTGCGCGGCTACGGGGCTTGACAGCGGCACTCCGGCCGAGCTTTTGGCATCCATGCCGTTCGACGGCGCAGTGGATCGCTTGGGATTGGCTAGGTGGCGCACGGGATCTGCCGGGGATCGGTGGCGTCCGCCGCAGCCAGTTCGGCCATGACCTCAACCTGCATATAGCGGTGCTGCAGCTGCCATTCGTCGTTTTGCTCGAGCAAAACCGCGCCAATCAGCCGAATGATGGCGGCCTCATTGGGGAAGATGCCGACGACATCGGCGCGCCGCTTGACCTCCTTGTTGAGCCGCTCGAGCGGGTTGGTACTGTGTAATTTTGCTGCGGTGTTGCTCGGGGAAATCCAGAGGGGACAGCACGTCGGTCTCGCTGTCGTCGATAAAGGCGGCGAGCTTCGGCCACTTCGGCCGTAATTGGTCGGCGACGTGGCGCAGCATGGGGCTAGCCTGGGCCCGATCGGGCTACAGAAAGGCCTGGCGCAGCGCCGCCGCCGCCATGACGGATGGCTCCACGGCGGCTTTCAGCCGCGCGCTGTGGTTGTCGATGCTCTGCTGGGTCTTTGGCACCTGCGCCAGAGCGTTGCGCATCCAATGCACGCGGCAACGCTGCCAGGCGGCGCCGAAGACCCGACGGATCGCCGCTTTCAGCCCCTCATGGGCATCCGAGATCACCAGCTTGATCCCGCGCCAGCCGCGGCGCGCCAAGCTTTTGAGAAAACTCGACCAGAACGCCTCGGCCTCCGACGGACCGATATGCAGCCCGACGATCTCGCGTCTGCCATCGGTGTTGGCGGCCACGGCGATTATTGCCGCGACCGAGACGATACGGCCGCCCTCGCGTTGCTTCAAGTAGGTAGCGTCGAGCCACAGATACGGCCACTCGCCGGCGAGCGGCCGGTCGAGGAACGCATGCACGCGCTCGTCGATGTCCCCCGCTTTCGCGAGGGCAGGCTCTTGCAAAGCTTGGAGACCTGCGACTTGCTGATCCCGGACAGTCCCATCGCCTGCACCAGATCGTCGACCCGCCGGGTCGATACGCCGCTGATCCAGGCCTCCTGGATCACCGCGATCAGCGCCTTCTCCGAGCTCTTGCGGGCTTCGAGAAACGGCGGGAAATAGCTCCCTTGCCGCAGCTTCGGGATGCGCAATTGCAGCGCGCCCAGCCGGGTATCGAGGGTGCGGTCGCGATACCCATTGCGCCCAGTGGTGCACTCGCCGCTGCGCTCGTAGCGTCCGGCGCCGATCATCCCTTGACGTCGCTCTCCATCAGCAATTGCAGCACCGCCTCGGCCACCGCTCGCAGAAAATCCCCATCGCCGGCCTTCTCCAGCAACTCGGCCAACACCAATCTCTCGTCGGTCATCGGGTCCTCTCACGTGCTTCAGGTTGAAGTGTTCCAACTCCACCTTTGCCCACCTGACCCGATGGCCACCTCAGCGACACCGCAGCCCTACACTGCGGATCGGCCCGAAAAGTTCCACCACAAGCGTGACGCAAGCGGGTCCGGACGCGAGGCGGGTTGCCGATATTGACTGCTGCTCATGAACAAAAGCACTGAGGCAATACCTAATTTGATGATTGCGCGTCGATGGGTACCATACGAATTCAAGGGGCGATCGCATTTGACTCGGCTATACGAGCTGACGGAAAATACGGTTAACGATTGTTGTGCGTCGCAGCATACTCCGGGGGTATTGTGCGCCGCATCACGGCAGCAGGCGCAACTTGAGCAAGACCTCAACCATCATCTCCAGAGGAGAAACACGTGGCTGATAACACTCAACAGAATTCCGCACAACAGGCCGCTGAGGCAGTCCACATCAGTGGCCGTGCGGCCAGCGATGCCGTCCGGCGTGGGGGTGAGCTGGCCGTCGACGCCACTCGCCGGGTCGGACAAGCCGGCGCCGACGCCCTGAACCGCAGCAGCCGGATCAGCAGCGAGGGCATTCGCCAGGGAACGCAAGACTTGGCCGAGAGCCAGCAGCAGATTGTTCAGAACGCAGCCGAGCAGTTCGAACAGCTCAGCCGCAAAGTTGCTGAGGCTATTCAGGGCACCAGCGAGGACGTCCACTCGCTCATGGTGCTCCCGGATGCCGCGCGGGGCGGTCTGCAGGATCTGCAGCACGGGGTGACCGGTCTGATCGAGGGCGTCGTCCGCGCCAATCTGCAGGCCACGCAAGAATTCGTCCGGCTTGCCAACCCGGGCGCCTATGTCGAGCTGCAGTACCGGTTCGTGCGCCAGTATCTAGACGCGCTGATCGAGAACAGCGTCGCGCTGGTCCGCGCCGTTCGCCGCACGGCGGATGAGACACTCGGTCCCCTCGAGCAGCAGCTCCAGCAGCGCCGGTCCGCGGGCCACGCGGCGGAGTAAGCCCTTCCGCTAATCCGTCACGCTGAACGGGTCGATTCGAGGCCCAAAACGGCCGGTCCGCGGCTGCGGGCCGGCCGTTTGTTTTGCCCGAAAGCGGGTCCGAGGTGCGGCGGTGTTTGTCGCCGACTTTGTTCGTGCGTTCGACGGGGCCGGCGCCCGCCCCGAGCTAGAGTGCCGCCGCCAGCTCTGGCACGTCCTTAAATACGGCGGTGCTATCGCGCGTTCCGGCATCACCGGAAAATGATACCCGCATTGCGGGCAGGGCTCGGCCAGTACCGCCTGTTCAATATGCAAGTCGAAAGCCTTATCCTGAATGTGTGCGCAAGTCGGGCAGACGCGGATCAGCCGCCTCTGGAGCGCCTTCAAACGTCTGGCCGCCGGCTATTCGGCCGACGAGAATGGCGAAGCTGTTCAGCGGCACCGCAAAGCCCGTCTACCGTCTCGCCTAGAACCCGGTGGCATCGCACGGAAGGAACACACCAATGTTGATCGTCGACGGACAGATCCATCTCTGGGAAAAGGGCACGCCGTCCTCCCACCATCGCCAGGAGCCTTATTCAGCCGAGCAGGCAATCGCGGGCATGGATGAGGCCGGCGTCGACCGGGCGCTGATCCACCCGGTGCTGTGGGACCCGGACTCGAACGAGCTGGCGGCCGAGGCAGTGCGCAGTTACCCCGACCGTTTCGCGATCATGGGCTGGTTCTATCTCGACGCCCCGAACGGGCGCGACCTGGTCGCGCATTGGAGGGAGCGGCCGGGGATGCTCGGCCTGCGCTTCTACACCAACGAGCGGCACCCGCAATCCTGGTTCACCGACGGCACCCTCGACTGGCTGTGGCCCGCCGCCGAGCGCGCCCAAGTGCCGGTGTCACTCGGCGCGGCGATGTTTCTGCCGACCGTCGGCAGGATCGCCGAGCGCCACCCCGGCCTCAAATTGATCGTCGACCACATGGGCGTGCCGCGCGCCAGCAAAGGCGAGGCGGCCTATCGCTTCCAGCCGGAATTGCTGGCTCTGGCCAAGCACCCGAACGTCGCGGTCAAGGCGACCGGGCAGGCCGGCTACGCCGAGGACGAATATCCGTTCCGCAGCCTGCATCCGCATCTGCACCGCTGTTTCGACGCCTTCGGCCCCGAGCGGATGTTCTGGGGCACCGACATCACCCGCATGCCCTGCTCGTGGCGGCAATGCGTCACTTTGTTCACCGAGGAATTGCCGTGGCTGAAGGGCCGCGACCTCGACCTCGTCATGGGCGAGGCGCTGTGCAACTGGATCGGCTGGCCACTTCCCGCCGACGGCAAGAGATGACGCGATCGGGAGCATTCGCCAGCTGGGGCAGACGCACACACGGCGTGGTCCGGCGCCCTCGACAACACCCCAACACTGAACACGCTGGCGCGCGTTATAAAGGCACTCGGCCTCAAACTCACTGTCCGCGCGGCTTAAACCGCGCGCCATTGGGCCCGATCGGCTCGGTCGGCCGGATTTAGCCGTCCACCAGCGGGATCACGTCAGCGGCGAACCATTGCAGGCGCTCGAGGCTCTCCGCGATGGACTGCCCGCGGCAATCGAAGATCAATTCGTGCGCGCCAATCGATGCGAAACTCCGAATGTCGCCGGCGATTTCTTCCGGCTCGCCGGAGAAGGGCCGGCGGGATCCATCCGGCGATGGAATGCCGGTATCGTAGAGCGGCGCCTTGTAAGAGATCGTCAATGCCGAGAAGTCGCGGCCCTCGGCCTCGGTCAGCCGCTTTAAGGTGTCGAGATGCGCGCGCATCTCTTGCGGCGGCAGCGGCGAAGCGGCGACGGCGCCGACCGGGTGCCAGCCGTCGCCATGGCGGGCCGTGCGCCTGAGCGCGGCGCGGGAATGCCCGCCGACCCAGATTGGCGGGTGCGGCTTCTGGATCGGGAAGGGTTCGCAGCGGATATCGGAGTATCGGTAGAAACGGCCGTTGAAGCTCGCGGGCGCTTCAGACCAGAGTTGCTTGAAGATCGTGATCCACTCGTCGGTCACCGCGCCGCGCGCCTCGAATGCGGGGCTGTTCAGCGCTTCGAATTCCTCTTTCAGCCAGCCGGCGCCGACACCCAACGTAACCCGGCCGCCGGACAAGACGTCCAGCGAGGCCACCATTTTCGCGGTCAGCACCGGATTGCGGTAGGGCAATACCAGCACGGAGGTGACGAGCCGCAGCCGCTCCGTGGCGCCGGCCACCACCCCGAGGATCGAGAACGTTTCCAGCGCATCGCCCGCGCTCGGGTGCTTGCCATCCAATGTGTATGGGTAGGTGGACCGGCTCTCGACCGGCAAGACGATGTGGTCCGCGATCATTGCCGAGTGCAAGCCCAGCCGCTCGCCTTCGCGCGCCAGCGCGGGAATGCCGTCGCGCGTAGCGGTCGGACCGCGGGTTGGGAGATAAAAGCCGTAGCGCATTCGAGTGGGCTCCTGGGATGTCACCGGCGCGGAGCGAGGCGAAAGAGCGGGGGGTGGTCGGGCTGGGTGGTGACAATCGCGACCGGCATGACGGGTTCCGAATAGGCGCGTTCGACATGGAACGCCCGGATCATGGCGGCGAGGACCAAAGTCGCTTCGGTCAGCGCGAACTGAGCGCCGATGCAGACCCGCGGGCCCATTCCGAAAGGCAGATAGGCGCAGCGTTCGGGCGGCGGCGCGCCCGGCAGAAAGCGCGTCGGGTCAAACCTTTCCGGCTGGTCCCACAGCCTGCGGTGGCGATGCAGGACCCAGGGGGCGATCAGCACGACCGCGCGCTTCGGGATCGGGATCCCGCCGGCGGTATCGGCACCACGCGCCTGTCGCGCCAAGGTGAAGGCCGGCGGATAGAGCCGCAACGCCTCCTGCACGACCGCGCGCGTGTAGACGAGCCGCGGCAACGCCTCGGCTGCCGCATCCGGAACGAGATCAAACGGCGCGGCCTCAGCGGCGATGCGCGCCTCGACCTCGGGCGCCGCCGCGACGAGGTAGAGCGACCAGAACAATGCGACCGCCGTCGTCTCGTGCCCGGCGGTGATCAAGGTCGCGAACTGGTCGGCCAGCCGGTCCGGATCCCGTTCCTCGGTCGCCAAAACGTCGAACAGATCGCCCGGTGCGCCTTCGGGCGCCGTCGCGCGGCGTTCGGCGATCAGCCGCCGGATCAGCGCCATCCAACGGCGGCGAAAACGCCGCCGCGCAAACTCGCGCGGGCTCGGGATCGGCAAGGGCAGCAGAAAATCGAGGAGGGTAGGCCGGCCGAGATGCTCGGCATAGCCGGTCACGAGTTCGCGCAGCTCCGCCCCGTGCCGATCCATCGCCAGCGAAAACATCGACCGGCCCGCGATCTCAAGAGCGAGGAATTGCATCTCGGCGAGGAGATCGACCGGGCGCCCGCGGCAATCCGCGAGCTCATCGATGAGCGCGGCGGTTGCCTGCGCAATGTGGCGCGCCAGCATCGGGATCGTCCGCGGCGTGAATGCCGGCGCGACGGTCTGCCGCTGCCGCCGCCAATCCTCGCCTTCGCTGAGCAAGAGGCCGCCGCCGAGCAACGGGCGCAGCATGCGGATCGTGGCCGCAGTACGGCGATAATTTGCCGGATTGTCGACGAGGATGTGGTGGATGCTCGCGGGCCGGCAGAGAATAACCTGCTGCCGGCCGAAAAAACTGCGGACCAATACCACTTCCTCGAATGCCTCCGGCGGGAAGGCCAACAGCGCGTTCTGCCCCAGCGCCCGCGCGATGCGGCGCGCCGAGGCCACCTGGTTCGGCGCGCGGGACCCTGGCGGGAACATGGCTCGCCCTTCGCTGACCGCTCGCATCCCCACCTCGCCCAACCGCGATCACAGAAATCGGGCATCGCGGTCTCTTATCCAAGCACTTATTCGGTTGGGGGGCGGAGCGAGCAGCCCGAAGTCGCCTTGCGCGGACTTGTATGGGCTTTTAGCGTCAACGTTGTTGATGCGGACGTGGTTGTGGAGCGATACCCAATTTATCATCATTGATAGCAATTCTGGTTGTAGATGGCGCCCACAGGCGAAGTTGCGGTGGCCTGACCGAGACTTCGGGATGATGACCGAGGGGAGCCCGCCACTGGCGCGGAGATCGCGCCACAAACCTGTATTCGGTCGATCCGAGGGGATCGGGACCATGATGCAGTCATGCGGATCGGCGGCAAAGCTCCGGGACGGCGGGACCATTCTTGATCGCGGCAGATCGACGCCCAGGCGGTCGGTTTTGGCGCGCCGATGCTCGCGCCAGACCGCAACGCTCGAGGTATGGATAACATGAGCTTCGATGCTGTGCGCTCGCCACCAGCGAGCCAGCCAGAAGCCGTCCCGGCCGGCCTCGAAGGCCACGGCGATGCGCTTTACCGCGCGGCCCGCCTTGGCCGCTTCGCGGCTCCAGCGCTGCAGCACTTCAAACAGCTCTTCGGCGTCCGGCACCAGGTTCTTGAGCGGATGACGTTCGATCCCCTGGCCGAGAGCGGTGAGGGGCCGGCTCAAGTCATAGCGCTGCGGCATTGGCGTGCTCCATCGCGGGTTTTCCAGCGACGATGGTGCCATTTCCTCGCCGCCCGCCCATACCATCTTCATCCGCGCATCCACGCCTTCCTTTCGGGCGCTCGGAGGCGTGGATGCCCACGGAACCAGTCCGTGGGCTGAAGGCCCACGGGCCAAGCCCGGCCAAGACGAAGTTATTCGGCCAATTCCTATCTTGTTCGGCCGCAAAATTTCCCCGGGGGCGGAGAGGGAGATAGGTTTTCCTGTGTCGCCACAGATTTGCGATCAATGTGCATGTCCTACGCGCGAAGGCCGGCTCAGAGCCTGACGGAGTTCGCAGCGGGACACAGGTTGTGTCACAATCGCGTCATCACCGCTGTGCATCGAGGAGGATACCCATGAAGGTTGCCAACGCCGTCGCCGAGATCCTGAAGCGCGAGGGGATCGAGTTTCTGATCGGCTATCCGGTAAACCCGATCATCGAGGCCGCCGCCGAGGCCGATATCCGCACGATCATGGTGCGCCAGGAGCGCATCGGCCTGCATATGTGCGATGCGATCGCCAAAGTGACCTCGGGCGACCGCATCGGCGTCTTTGCGATGCAGCACGGGCCCGGCACCGAGAACGCCTTTGGCGGGGTCGCGCAGTCCTATGGCGATTCCTGCCCGGTCGTCGTGTTGCCGGCCGGCTATGCGCGGAACGTCAACCAGGTCCGCCCGAACTTCAATGCCGCGCTCAATTTTCGCCATGTCACCAAATGGATCGAGCAGGTGACGGTGCCGGGCGCCACCGAGGAGGCGCTGCGTCGCGCGTTTACGCAGGTCAAGAACGGCCGGCCGGCGCCGGTGCTGATCGAATTCCCCTCCGATCTGCTGCGCGAGGAGATCAGCGGGCCGATCGAGTATCAGAAGACGCCACGGCTGAAGAGCGCCCCCGACCCGCAGTCGGTCTCCGAAATTGCCGCGGCGCTCGTCGAGGCGCAGCGCCCGGTCATTGTCGCGGGACAAGGTGTGCACTACGGCAAGGCGTGGAAGCAATTGCAGCAACTGGCCGAGCTGCTCGAAGTGCCGGTCATGACGACATTGCCCGGCAAGAGCGCCTTCCCCGAGAACCACCCGTTGTCGTTGGGCTCGGGCGGCATCGGCATCTCGAAGCAATTGCACACCTTCCTGCAAAATGCCGATCTGGTGTTCGGCATCGGCTGCAGCTTCACGCGCTCCAGCTTTGCGACGCCGATGCCGAAGGGCATGCGCATCGCCCATGCGACATTGGACCCGACCGACATCAACAAGGACGTGCCCACCGAGCTCGCAGCAGTCGGCGATGCTGGTCTCACGCTCGACGCATTGATCGAGGAAGTGAAGGACCGTCTGCACGGCAAGCCACGCGGCCGGCTCGACGGCGTGACCCGCGGCATCAGCTCGCTGAAAAAAGAGTGGATGGAGCAGTGGATGCCGCGGCTGACGCAAAACACGACGCCGCTGTCGCCGTACCGGGTGATTTGGGAGTTGCTGCACACCGTCGACGTCAAGGAGACGATCATCACCCACGACGCCGGCAGCCCGCGCGACCAGCTCTCGCCGTTCTGGGTCAGCGAGGTGCCGCTCAGCTATATCGGGTGGGGCAAGACCACCCAGCTCGGCTACGGCCTCGGCATCGCGATGGGCGCGAAATTGGCGGCGCCGAACAAGCTCTGCATCAATGTGTGGGGTGACGCGGCGATCGGCTTCACCGGCATGGATTTCGAGACCGCGGTACGTGAGCGCCTCCCGATCCTGTCGATCCTGATGAACAATTTCTCGATGGCGATCGAATTGAAGGTCATGCCGGTGGCGACCGAGAAATACCGGTCTACCGACATCAGCGGCAATTACGCCGATTTCGCCCGCGCCCTCGGCGGCTATGGCGAGCGCGTCAGCGAGCCCGAGCAGATCGTGCCGGCGATCCGGCGCGGCATCGAGAAGACCCGCGAAGGCACCCCCGCCTTGCTCGAATTCATTACAGAAAAGGCCGTCGACGTCTCGCGGTTCGCGTAGCGTCGTGCGCATTCGTCCTCCCTTCCCCGTTCCTTCGCGGGGGAGGGTCAGGACGGGAGGTGGCGCGGTCTCGGTACTGCAGCGAGCAGCGCCGGGATGAACACAAGGCTCGCCACTAGAGTGCAGCCGAGGCTGATCAGCAATAGCACGCCCATACTGGCCGTCCCGGGATGCCCCGACAGCGCCAGCGAGCCGAACGCAGTGCCGGTCGTCAATGCCGAGAACAGGATCGCCCGCGCCGTCGCCGATCCCAGCACCGCGGTCTGACCCGTCCGCCAGTTCATCACAAAGTAGATGTTGAAGGAGACGCCGACACCCAGCAGCAGGGGCAGCGCAATGATGTTGGCGTAGTTCAGCAGAAGCCCGGCGAGCACGATGACGACGACGGTCATCAGCGACGACAGCAGGAGCGGCGCCAACACCAGGGACATGTCGAGCAGGCGCCGCAATGCAATGAATAGGATGATCGCGATCGATATCACGGCGTAGATCGCCGCCGAGCGAAAAGCGCCGACAATGGTCGCGCTGGTCGCTTCGATGGTGACCGCGGAGCCGCCGGCATCGGGCGCCACCGCGGCCACTTGCGCCACGAAATCGGCAAGCCCCTTTGTGTTGCCCGCCTCCGGCTTCGGCAGGACCTGAACGCGGGCTCGCCCGTCCGGCAGGAGCCAGTCACGGGCGAGACTCGGCGGGATCGTCTTCAATGTAACCGGCTTTGCTTCCAGCGATTTGCGCAGTTGATCGAGCTCCGCCGGCAGAAAGCGGGTCAGCGCCTGGTTCGCTGCGATCACCACCGCCTCAGGCGCCGCGGCCAGCTTGGCCAGATCCCCGTCGATTGCGGCGAGCACGTGGTCACTCGGAAGTTTCGCCAGCGCCGGCGCGATCTTGTCATGCGCGTTCCTGGCGGCGCTCCGGATCTCGCCTGCGGTCGGCGGCGCGGGGGTGTCGTAGGGGGTAAGGCTCGGCCCCATCAGAGTGGCAGCATCGGAGATCAGGGCCAGCTTGGCCTCCTGGTCCTTCGGCACGAAGGTATTGATCGACAGCACGCCCGAAACCAGCGGCAGCGTTCTCAGCCGCTCCGCCAGGCTGGCCGCAGCGGCGGGATCGGCGGCCAAAATGTCGACCGTGAACGGGTTGGTCAGCGGCAAGTCCCCGAGGTCGTAAAGGGTCTGCATCGCCTCGGTATTGGGGTTTTTGGTGTGCAGCGGGTCGGCATCGAAGCCGATCCTCGGGAGCAGGACGAGGCCCAGCAATCCGAGTATCGCGAACGCGGCGAGCAGCGGCGCGCGGCGGCGGCGGACGGCGTCGTCCAATGGCCTTGCCCAGTGAAACCCGACCTCCGAGGTCTCGCCGTGTGGCCGAAAGAGGCTTATCGCGGCCGGCAGAAACGTCATCGTGCACAAGAACGCGATCAGCATGCCGATGCCGGCGATCAGCCCCAGCTCTGCCACACCGCGAAAATCGGTCGGCACAAAAGCGAGAAAGCCCGCCGCCGTAGCGGCCGACGCCACCAGGATCTGCCCGCCGACGCGTCGCCCGGTCTCTGCCAGCGCCCGCGCCGCCTCGGGAAACAGCAGGCGCATCTCGCGGTAGCGGACCGAGAACTGAATGGCGAAATCCACCGCGATGCCGACAAAGAGAATGCCGAAGCCGACCGAGACGAGGTTCAGGGTCCCCACCGCAGCAGCGGCAAACAGCAGGGTCAGCATCAGGCCGACCCCCAAGGTCATCAGGATCGGGGCGATCAGCCGCCAAGAATGGACGGCCAGGAACAGCCACAACGCGATCAGACAGATGCTCCCGATCAATCCCGTTGCCGCGCCCTGAGCCACGGAGGCAAACTCCTCGTCGGCGAGCGCCACATTCCCGGTGATGCGCACCCGGGCGTCCCCCGATTTGACGAATTCGAGGTTGCTCGCGGCATCCCGGATCGCCTTTGTCGCCGCCCCGCCCGGCTCGAGGGTGGTGTGGTCGAGCTTGGGCTTCACCAGGACAAACTTGTAGCGGCCGCCGAGATCGGCCACGTCGCCGCCGAGCAGGCGGACCCAGGATAGCGGGTGCGGATGGCCGGCGAGCGCGCTCGTCATCGCCTCGTGAAACCCCGTCAGGGCGGTGCGATACGGCGCGAGGTTGGCTTGACCCTGCTCGACGCCGGTGCCCAGCAGCGAGAGCGCATCAAATAGCCCGCGCGCGCTGGGATCCTTGGCGAGCTCGCCAAGGAATGGCTGAGCATCGATCATGCGCTCGATCAGCGATTCGAGTTGAGCGGTGTTAAGGAAGAGCAGCCCTTCCCGCTCGAAGAACGGCGAGGCGTCAGGACGCCGGACGCTCAGGAAATGGTCGTGGTCGCCGGCCAACGCCTTGGCGAGCGCGGCGGCTGTGGCGTCCGCCTCTTCCGGCTCGTTCGCATTGATGACAGTGACCAGAAGGTCCTGGAACTGGGGAAACAGCTTCTTGAACATCTCGGCGCGCTGCCGCCAGGGCAGGCTGGCCGCGAACATTTCGTCCGTTTCGGTCGTGATGCCGAGATGACCGGACGCGTACCACCCGGAGAAAATAACCAGGAGCACGCCCGCGAGGACCACGGAGAGAGCATTGCGCCGGCAAAAATCGACCAAGCCGACGAGCAGAGCCGGAAATGTCATTGGGATCCGAGGCGGTGTCGCTTGCAGCGGGTCGATGGGCAACCGTCTCGGCCTATATCGGAAGATCACCCCGCCGCGGCAACCGGTCCCGGATCCGCTGCAGACAGGGATTCGCCCGCAGCCGGCACGGCTACTGCAAAAGGCCTCCCGACAATTCGGCGGTCTTCTGACGCAGACTCACCAGCAGCCCCGCGCCGCCGCGATCAGCGAGCAGGGAGCGCATTTCGGAACGTTGCGAGGCGACGCGGCTGATCGAACCCTCGACGAGCACGTCGACCACCTTCCACCCGGCGCCCTCTTGCCGCATGACGTAGTCCAGCGCATGCTCCCTACCGCCGGGAGAGGCGATCCGAGTCTCCACGACGCGATCGTTGCCGACGGCCCTGACGACAGGCGCCGTATCGAAGCGTTGCCCCGAATAGCTGTCGAAATTGGCGACATAGGAGGCGATTGTATAGCGGCGAAAGGCATCCGCCAGCGCGGTCTGCTGATCTGCCGGCAGCGAGGCCCAGCGCGGGCCAACGACCTGCCGCAGAATTGCCTCGAGATCGAAAGTCCGGCCGATCACCGGGGCGATTGTTTCATAGCGTTGGCGAAAGGATGCCGTCTTGCCCGCCTTCATGATCGACATGAGCCCGGCATGGAGTTGCTCGACCGGAGCCGTAATTTCGGATGCTGCCGCAGGGCGGCCCCATCCGACCGCGACGGCGAAGATGACGAGCACGAGCCGCGGCGAAACACGCCAGTCGGAGGATCGGACGGACATTGGGCGAATTTCCCTTTGAGAGACTGTGTGACTTTGCTGAGAAACGAGTTTAGCCCCCAGAAGTGCCCGAGGCGTAAATACCGTTTGCCGGATGCGGTAGTGGCTGTCCTCGACTGAAAATTTGGACCGGCTCCACGGGCGCGAGCTGCTCGAGTGCGGCTGCAGCCGGGTGAATGCCGAAATCGGCGAGGCCGATCGTACCTCCAAATCCGGCAAGGCAGCGTCACAATCCGACACAGCGTTCGGTTCGCACATGGAAAAGCTGTCTTCTTCAGGCGACGGCCTGACCGCCCTGGAGACGCATGATAGTGACCTAGATGGGCGCGGAATAGACATCGCAAGATCGTTGGGTTGCGAGACACATCATCGTTGGGTTGCGAGACACATCCTGGACTGGAACCGTTCCGGTCGGTAGTCTGTAAAATAATTGATAGAGCGAGACAAAGCATCGGCGAGAACGGAAATGACGAACACCTCGAATGACAAAGCCAACCAGAAACGCCACAAGCGCGAAAAAGCGACGATCGACCATTTGGTGGACAAAGTGTACGAAGATAAGCCCATGGAAGGACACACCCAAAGTCCCACTACCGACAGTGGTCTGCCGGTTGAGGAACAGGTCCGCAAGGAATGGGATCCAAAGAAAGGCGGTCTGCCGACATTTTGACGCGAACGCAAGCAGGACACAATCGAGGCTGCGTCGGGGTGGTGGCTCACTTGAAAGCTGGGCAGCAGTACTCAAGCTATCATGGATCAGTCTCACCGGGTTTGCAGGGCAAACGGCTCGGCAACCCATATCGCCCGGTTCGTGAGAAACGGGTGGCGCCGTAGCATTCCGGGCTGGCCCTTCGCAAACGGGCGGCTGTCGGTAGCTGTTTGCTGTTCTTGCTGTTTTTTGCAGCGAAACATCGGCGAACCCAATAATTGTCAACTGAAAATGCCAGAACCTCTACCGCCCCTCGTCATCCCTATGGTCCGAATCCCACATCGGCGCTTTCCCGAAGTTCATAAGACGCGAACATTGTGGCAATTTTAGCGTGGCTTATACTGCAAAGACAGCGTTGCTGCTGCGGAGACAAGCTGACATCCACACACAAAAAACAATCCCGAGCCGGGCAAAGACCAGGTCGGGCGCACCGGGGAGATTGCGCCGGTGTAGCCGATATCGGAAGCCCATCGCATGCGCCGGCGGGCGGACCACCATTTATGCCTTTGGTTCCCGTGCTCCGAACCGCGCAAATGTTACAATGTAGAGCCTGCTCGAATCCCTCACAGCCGGCAGGATCCGTCCGCCGATTCACGGCTGGCTCCCTCTCCGAAGCGGCGTGCGCACGAGTTTCTCGAAAGCGGACACGTTATCGGGAAGCTGCTGCTGAAACCGTGAAAAAATCGATCCATCGCAAGGAGCAGGCTGGAGGGCACCTTTGCCAATTCAGACGGCAAGCCGCGCCGGTGGCGCCTCGGCGAACGATGGCATTACCTCGCGTGCGAAGCGGCGCAGGCTCTCGCGGCCTCGCGCGCCGCCACCAGAGCCGCCGCCGTTGACCAGCACGTAACCAACCCCCGATTCGCACAGCGTCTCGAGCCGCTCGGCAATCTCGCCGGGCGTACCGTACATGGCGCTGACCGCGTTCACCGTGCGCGGATCACCGGTGGCCCGGTCCGGCCCGCCATGAACGGTGCCGTCCGGCCGCGTCGCCAATTTCAGCTGGCGCATGCGGTTTTGCAGTCGCCGCTCCATCGCCGCTTCCTTCTCGGCACGGCTATCCGTGACGAAAAACGCTCGGGTGACCCCGACTTGCATCGGGTCGAAGCGGCGTCCGGTTGCTTCGACGGCGTCCTTGTATACCGCGATTGACCGGCCGACATCCTCGGGCGAAGCGTATTGGCCGAGCAGCAGATTGTAACCCTGTTGCGCGACCCGGCGGACCGAGCGCTCCCCGCCGGCGCCCATCCAGATCGGCGGGTGGGGCTTTTGCGCGGTCGGCGGCTCGACGACGATATTGTCGAACTGCCAATAGCTGCCCCGGTACGAAAACGGCTCTTCGGCGGTCCACGCCTTGAGGATGATGTCGAGGGCTTCGTCGAACCGCGCGTCGGCCTGTTCCATCGGCACGCAGAACCCGGCGAACTCGTTGTAGCGATAGCCCTTGCCGATGCCGAAATCGAGCCGGCCCCCGGAGAGAAGATCGAGAGTTGCCGCCTGCTCCGCCAGCAGCACCGGATTGTGCCACGGGAGTACGATTACCGCAGTGCCGAGCCGAGCCACCGGGTGCGGGCGCCGAGCCAGGTCAACAGGTTGAGTGTCGCCGAGACCTGGCCGTAGCCGGTGAAATGGTGCTCGACGACGAACGTGCTGTGAAATCCCAGCGCCTCGGCCTCGATGTTGTACTCGATGAAATCGCGAAATCCTTCGGTGCTGTCGAATTCGGGGCCGCCGCGCCGCGCCGTGGCGCTGCCAAAGAGACCGAACTGCATTGCTCCGATTTCCTTCCAGCGATCAATTCAGTGTTGAGCTTATCGCGAGCGACAATTTCTCCAAATCCTTATCTTGATTATCGCCCCATCGCGGCGGCATAAGGCAAACGTTAACCAAGTGCTCCTCCTCTGCAGCTCCTCAAACTCCAGGTACCGCGGTGATCCGACGCTCGGCGCTACTGCTCGGCTTGATGCTTGCCGGCTGTGTTCCGCCTGAGGCAGCGCCGCCCCCGGGGGTACTGCCGCGGCCGACGGCAGCCCTCGACGCGCACATTCCGCCTTTCGCACGCTGGCCGTATCAGGCCTTCTCGCGCGAGGCGGCGGTTCAAATCGCGTTGCGCGAATGGCGCGCCTTCGGGCAGCCGATCGTGTATCCGAACATCGAGCTGCCCGAGGACGAGGAACGCGAGGAGGGTCTGTGGCAGCGGGTCGGCGAATATTGGTGGCTGGGTCTAGACCCGCGCTGGCGCCAGCAAGGCTGGACCGGGATACACGACGAGAACGGCGTCGTTTTCCCGGCCAGCGAAGACGGAAACTACGCGTGGTCGGCTGCCTTCATTTCCTATGTGATGCGGATTGCCGGCGCGGGGAACCGTTTCCCCTATTCAGAGACCCATTCCGACTACATCAACGCGGCGCGGCGCCACAGTCTCGGCCTCGAGCCGGGCACCGCGCTCTCGGCCGAACGGGTCGAATTCTATGCGCCGCAGCGCGGTGATCTGATCTGTTACTGGCGAGGCCGGCAGCCGGTTTCCTATGACGAGCTGCCGACCGGCCGCTTTCCGGGCCATTGCGACATTGTCGTCGCGATCCAGCGGGGTTACCTCGATGTGATCGGCGGCAATGTCGATAATGCCGTCGCGATGAAGCACATCCCGACCACCGCCGACGGTCACCTTGCCGGCCCCGACGGCATCGTCATCGACCCCGACCATCGTTATTTCGTGGTATTGCGGGTCGAATACCTGCGCTGAACCGCGAGAAGTCTTTAGGGCAGGCCGGCGGCGGCGATTTCCCGGCCGCGTCCCCCCTCGATCATCGCTTCCGCCAGCCAGGGTTCGCGTTCGAGCGCGCGGCGGTAATGCGCTCGGGCGGCTTCGACGATCTCGCCGTGACGGGCAAGGATTTCATCGCCAAGCTCGAGGATGCGAAGATTGGGCCAAGCCCGCGGCCGCAGGCGGACGACCTCCCCCAACACCTCGGCGGCCGGCCGGTCGGGGCATGTCTGCGCCATGACCAAGGTTGCCGCCGCGGTCGAGCGGGATACTCCCGCATGGCAGTGAACGAGGAGGTGTGCCTGTTTGGACACCGCGAGGTCGCGGGAAAAGGCAAGCAGCAGCTCGACGTCCCAGCGCTCCGGTGCGATCCACCCGGGCTGCGATTCGATCACGTCGTGAAAGCGCAGCCGCAGCCGCCGGTTGAGGTCGAACCTGCTCAGAGAATTCGGCTCAGGCCAGCCGGGGTCGAGGATCGAGAGCACATGCGTCACGCCTCCGGCGCAATGGCCCTCCAGCTCTTCGATCCCGCAAATCGTTAACTGGAACGGCATGAGCTGCAATTCGGCCACCCTTCGGATCCTCCGTTTAGCGATGCTGGAGATCAGAATATCGCAGGGTTGTGGCAAATCTGTGCACGATCCGCGCGCCGATCGAACCACCAGTGTGGTTCATCAATGTCATGCCAGAATGCTCTGCTCGCAACTTTGTCAACCATCGGACCAGGCGGCTCCCCAGCGGTCGGCGTGCGCAATTTCGGTCAGCGGGCGGCGGGTCAACGGTCCGAATTTGTCGATCGGCCAGCCGACCGGCATCAACGCCCAGGTCGAGACATCCTCGGGAATCCCGAGAAGCGCCTTGACCTCGTTCTCGCAGCGGATGTGGTTGGTGGTGATGACGGTGCCGAGCCCGAGGCCACGGCAGGTCAGAAGGATGTTCTGCACCGCAGGGTAAATGCTGGCGCCGCGGATACGCTCGGCATAGGCGGCCTCTTCCTCCCAGCCCGCAGCAATGTCGGGCGGCAGGGATTCGCGTGGGGGCAAAACGGGGCGATGCGAGCAGGGGACGATCAGCACCGGGGCATCACCCATATGGTCCCAGAGATATTTGCCGGCGGTCATCAACCGAGCATATTGCTGCTCGGTAAGATGAGGCGGGCGGCCCCGCGCCGTATAGACCGCCTCTGCGATATCGGATGCCTTGCGGTAGATGACGCCGAGCTGGCGCCTCAGGTCCGGGTCGCGCACGACGACAAAGGCCCAGCTCTGAGCATTGCCGCCCGACGGTGCGCGGATCGCGGCGTCGAGGATCCTGGTGATCAGCTCTTCCGGGACCGCATCGGGTTTGAGGCGGCGGATCGATCGCGCCGAATAGATCGCCTCAAACAAACCGATTTCCGGAAGTCCGATCTGGGCCATTGACCGCCTCCTTACGAGTTGTTCACCGGCCGACCCGGCCAACCCGCTCCTGGATGACACAGCCAGAGCGCTTTCCCGGCGAAAGCCGGGATCCATTTATCCCGCGCTCGTGCCGCCGGGAGATAGACCCCGGCTTTCGCCGGAGAAGAGTTCCCATATGGTTTGTCGTCACGAAACATCTTGTTTCTTTTTAGTCGACCGGGACCAGCAGCCGGGTGGCAGCTGCCCGGAGGCGCTCCGGCAAAGCGGCGGGCCGCCTGGTGTCGAGATCGAGCTGTACCCCGAATTGTCCGAGGCGGGCGTATTCAGTTCCAGTGGTCGGATTACCGATCCGATGAACGAACCGAATCGACGAATTGCCGAGATGCACGATGCCCGTTTCGACGAGGACCGGATCGCCTGATTGCGGCGAGCAGGTCACGCGCAGGGCGAGCTCGAATGTCGAATAACCGCGGCGCTCGGTTTTCATGTAGGCGGATGTCGCGCCGATGGCCACGAGCGCCTGGATCGACGCGGCCGTGAAGCGGTGGACAAACGCCGAGAGCGCGAGCCTCCCGCCCGAATCCAAATCCATCGGCTTGACCCGATCGCGCACCGTCGGAATAAACTGCTCGAATGCAGCCGGCTCGGGACGGCGTTCGACAGAGGGACCCAGCCAGGCCACGAGGCGTCCACCGACTGCCTCGCGAAGATCCCGCGGCAATGGTGCCGCCGCGTGATCAAGGGTCTCCTCGACCCAAGCCGTGACTTCGCCATCGGCGGAGTCGACGATCTGGTGGCCAAACCGCACCGAGTTTTCCTCCAGTGCGATAGGAGCGCTCAGGATGTGAAAGCTGGCGCCGGCACGAAGCTCGCGGACGAACCGGACGTCAAAGCGGCGCTGGGCGGAGCCGGCAAGATCGCGCAAGCCCAGGTTTTCCGTCATCGTCACGGCCGCATCAGCGAGCCGGTCGAAATAATAGGCGATCGTGAAATGTTCGGTGACGTCGCACTCCCACGGGGACACGACGCTGCGACAGGTTTCGGTCCAGGCCGCCATCGCTCAAGCTCCAAAAACCGGGTTTCCACCACCGCTTGCAGGGGGATGCGGCTATTCACTACGTCAATTTGTCCATTTCAGGATAGCGAGATGAAGGACGGCGAGAACCGGCCGCCGCATTCCAGGCAGCTGTTGCGGATTTGCGGGCTTGCAGCGGTGGCTTTGTTCGCGCGCGATCCGCGGCGGGTCGAGCGGCTATTCTTCGAGGACAAGGTCAAGGGCGAGGTCGGGCCGTTCTGCCGCGCGCTCGCCCGCGCCGCAAACCATATCGCCAAGTGAACAAGGCCGAGCTCGCATGCGTCGCCGGCACTCCCTTGCACGGCGGTCTGGTGGCGATCGCCGCGCCGCAGCCATTGGCCGGCTTCGATCGAAACGCCGTCCGGAGCTGGGCGAAGAGCGGCAAGCCGCTCATTATCCTCGACGGTATCGGCAAACCCCATAACCTTGGAGCGATAGCCCGCAGCGCGGCTTCTTCGTGCTCGAGCGGATCATTCTGGCCGACCGGCCCGACCAGGCATTGCCATCGGATGCCAGTTACCGCGTAGCGGAAGGCGGGTTGGAGCACCTGGATTTGCACCGCGCGCCGCTCCCGGCCGCTCTCGTCGAACTGCGGCCGGACTATCGCGTGATCGGCGCCGCCCTCGGGCACGCTCCGCTGCCTGACAGGTTGGAAAGCGGGCCCCCGGTCGCGCTGGTTTTCGGCAATGAGGAGGCCGGTCTCGATCCCGCCACGATGGCCGCTTGTGATCAGATTTGATCGATCCCCGGCAGCGGCCGCGTGCAGTCACTCAACCGTGGCCGCGGCGGCGGCTATCCTGCTCTATCTGCTGACCCGTCCCTGACGAGCGCATCTCCGGAATTCATTGCGACGGCAGTCACGCATAGCTGGGTTCGGCCACCGCCGCCGACCACGGCGACATTACGTCGGATATGCCGTGATTCACCGAATCGGCGCCGCGCAGGACCAGGTTCGGGCAGGCAAAGCGGGGCGGAAAAACCGTGTGCTCCACCGGCATCGCTCCCCGTTGCCGACAGAGCCACTCGAGGATCTCGGCGGGAAGCCGGCGGTCGATGCCGAACCGCTCGCTGCCGTTGACGTCGATCCGCGGATGGTGGGCGGCGGTCTCGGGATCCATGCCGAAATCGACGATGAAGCTTGCCAATTGCAGCACCGCCCCGACAATCCGGCGGCCTCCGGAAGCACCGATGCCGAACCAGGGCTGACCGTCGCGCGCCACCACGACCGGACACATATTGGTCAGCGCGCGTTTGCCCGGCCCGATCGAGTTAGCCCGGCCGGGACGCGGGTCGAACCACATCACGCCGTTATTCATCAGGATGCCGGTGCCGGGCAGCACATAGCGGCTGCCGAATGACGACAGGAGCGTCGTCGTCAATGCCGCGATCCCGCCCTGACGGTCGATGGCGGTAATATGCGTCGTCGAGGTCCGCGAACCGGTTTCGACATCGCCCATCGTGTCGAGCCGCTCCGCGTAGGCTTGCCGGAGCGCCTCGACGAGCGCCTCGAAGTAATCGCCATCGGGTGTGCCGGCGAATTTCCGTTCGCCGAGCGTACGAAGAATCCCCGCGAGGGTGGGTCCGGCGGTCATCCCGGGGGTCGTCTGGAACGTCACCCCACGATAGGGGATGTCGAGCGACGGCACGATGCGTGCCCGGCAACCCGCCAGATCCTCGGTTGAGAGGACACCGCCGCCGGCCCGCGTGTCGGCGCCAATCGACCGCGCGATCTCCCCCTCATAGAAATCCGCAGGTCCGGTTTCGGCGAGCCTCTCGAGAGTATCGGTGAGATGACCGAGCGGCAGGCTCATGCTGTCGCTGTCGGGAGGGCAGACCGGCGGCAGATCGTCCGGCAGCCAGACCCGCCGGCTCTCTTCATAGCGACGCAAATCCGCCGCAGCACTCGCGACCTTCAGCGTCGTGAACCAGTCGACCGGCAAGCCCGCGCGGGCAAGCCCGATCGCCGGTTTCACCAGGTCGCGCCACGGCAGGCGCCCAAAACGCTCGACCGCCAGAGCATAGCCGCGGATAGCGCCAGGGATCGCAAAGGAGAGCGGGCCGTGCATGTTGCGGTCGCCGACGACCTGCGGCCAGGTGAACAGCTCGGTCCTCATCTCCCCGGTCAACGGAAACGCGACGGGATCGAGGCCGTGCGGCGCCACCGGACCGAAATCGACGATTTCGGCACGGTCGGCGCCTGGCTGGTGCACGACCATGAACCCGATCCCGCCGAGGCCGCTGTTCCACGGCTCCACCGCGGCGAGCGCAAAAGCGGTGGCGACAACGGCGTCGACCGCGCTGCCGCCCGCCTGCAACGCCTCAGCGCCAACCCGGGCGGCGGCGCCGTTTTGCGATGCGACGATACCACCGCGCGACGATGCCGGCGGTTTGCGAATATCCCAGTTCTGCGTCAGATGCATCCTGGCCTGCCGCTCAGGTTACGGTGATCGAATCAACCCGATTGGGATAAAAGGCGTAATAGCCGGCAAGTCGAGACACTTCGTCATAGGGCGAGGAATAGGCCCATACGGCGTTCTCTGATCGCCGGACGGAGCCGGCGTCGGCCGGAACTTCAATCGTCCAGTACGACGCTTCGCCCTTGTACGGGCACCGCGTGTGCTGTTCCGTCGGACGCATCAAATCGAGCCGCACGTCCTTTTCCGGCACGTAGTAAACTGGGCCGTGGTCGGTCTCTTCGATCCGCAGCGCTTCGCTGCTATCGGCGATCGTCACGCCGCCGAATTTGACCGTGACGCGCCGGCTTTCTAAGAGCAGGTCGACGTGATGATCGGGCTTGCTGACAAAGCCCGGGGCAGGGTTCGGCATGTTCGGCTTCCTTGGATGTGGATTCAGTGTTGCCGCGACTTGCGAGGCGCCGGCGCACCCTCGCCGCCAAACGAGGCGACGCAGCTTGCATGCAATTCCGCATCGGTAATGGGGCCGCATTCTTGCTGCATGCGCTTTGCGCGGAACGAGGAGTTGCTTTGCAACACCTGCTCGTATGTTTGGCTCTGCTTCACGTTGGCTGCCGCGCCCGGGTCGGGCGGCGTCTGCTGCGCAGAGGCGCCGCCGATAGGGGCGAAGCTCAGCGTCGCAGCGAGCACCCACGAGATTTGTCTAGGCATTAGCATCACTCCCTCCGCATTGTTCCGAGTGCGGATCATGGCGCGAGATCGAGCTTTGCTCAATCGGCCATCGTCAATCCGCCGCTGACGCTCAGCACCTGGCCGGTAATGTAGTCCGACCGGCGGCTCAAAAAAAACAGCACCGCTTGGGCGATCTCGATCGGTTCCGCGATCCGGCGGAACGGGATGGCGCGGGTCAACGCCTCCTTCATGGGCTCCGGCTGCCGCTGGAACAGCGGCGTATCGGTCGGACCGGGGCAGACGCAATTGACGTTGATCTGATAGCGGGCGAGCTCGCGCGCGAGCGATTTGGTGAAGGCGATCAGCCCGCCCTTGGCGGCGGCATAGACCGTTTCTCCCATGCTGCCGACCCGCCCTGCATCGCTCGAGATATTGACGATCTTGCCGGCGCGCGCCGCCACCATCGGCGACAATACGTCCCGGGTCAGGCGGACTGCGCCCATCAGATTGATCGCGACAACGCGATCCCACATCTCCGGTGGATTTTCGAGAAACGGCTGGATCTGGTCCCAACCGGCGCCGTTGACCAAACCGTCGATACGCCCGGTCCGCTGATGAACGGCAGCTGCGAAACCCGCGATCGACGAGGCATCGGTCAGGTCAAGCGGCAGGTATTCGATCGCCAGCCGTTCTGCAGCGGCTTCCGCCGCGGTCGCCCGCCCGCCCGCCTCGTCGACATCTCCAACAAAGACCCTTGCGCCCTCGCGAGCCAGCAGAAGGGCGGTAGCCCTTCCGATCCCGGAGGCGCCGCCGGTAACGACGACGCTCTGGCCTTGCATCTCCATACTGTCCTCACTGCTGCGCCCGCGGCGTGATCAGCGGGCCTTGATCCAGCGGGCCTTGATCCAGCGGGCCTTGATCCAGCGGGCCTTGATCCAGCGGGCCTTGATCCAGCGGGCCGTGATCAGCGGGCCGTGACCAATGCCGGCGTGCTTTGCCCCTCGATGGCCCCGGTCGCGCGCAGCGCATCGACGACGACGCGCGGCAAGCGATGCGCCGGCAAATCGAGCTGGCGCGTATCGGGTGCGCCGCCTCGCCACACGACATAGTCGCTGCCCACTTCCTCGAAGCCAAAATGACGAAAGGCGTGCGGCAGGCTCGGCAAGTGGTCTCCGTAAAAAGCCAAAACCCCCTCGCGGTGGCGGCGTTGCAAGCCGGTCAGCAGAAGCTGCAGCATCTCATCGGATTGACGCAGCCCGTCCAGATAGCGCAACAACTCGCCGCCCCGCGGGAGGTCGATTGCGTTGAAGTGGCGCCGCAGCTCGGGATGGATCGGCGGCCCGGCTTCGCGCCAAGGGCCATGGTTGCCCATCGTGATCGCGAAGATGAAGACGCGCGGTCCTTCGGCATCGAGGACCCTGAGCACGTGGTTTGCCAGGTCCGGATCGGAGTAATAGGGGGGACGCCGCGAACCGCCGAGGGTCTCGATGCCGAGGAACGTTTCGAACCCCAACGCCGGCAGCGTCAAATCGCGCCGGAAGAAGCTGCGGTCGAACGGGTGCAGGCAGACGGTGCGGTACCCCTGGCTGCGCAAGTGCCAGACGAGCGAGGCGATCGGCACGCGCGCGAAGGCGTGGTAGGGATTGAAGCGATCGTAGCCGAGCTCGCTTTCCGGGATCCCGGTCAGCACCGCGAATTCGGCCCGCATCGTGTTGGCGCCCCAGCCCGGGACGTGCAGCCGGCCGAAGGTCCCGCCGATGCCGCAACAGGCGTCGAACCCCGACAATAATGCCTGCGGGATCATCGGCGACAACCGGCGGGCGTCAAAGAACAATTCGCATTGCACTAAAATGAGCGGAACCGCGGGCTGACGGCGAGACCGGCCGATCGCGGGCGCCGGTTGCGGCGCGTGACGGGCGCGCCGCGCGCCGCGCTCGGCCCTCGCGATCACACCGTAGGTCAGCACCATCGCGAAGGGCCCCAATGTCGCGGCATCTCTGAACGGCTCCCCCGTGGCGCCGAACTCGCGCAGCGACGCCGCCACTACACCGAGCGCCGGCTCGCGCGAGATGAGCCAGATTCCCGCTACGATCAGCCCGCCATAGACCAGAAGCAGCAGCCGATCGGGCTCCCACAGCGCTGGTTCAAAGGAAAGCAGGGCGATGCACAGAGCGACTGTTGCAGCCGCGCCGCCGATCACCAGCGCCGGCCCGGCGAAAGGCAGGTAGAGCTGCGGGTGCGTGAAAACATAGCGCAGCTCGGACATTTCGGAAAACACCACCGGCTCGCGCAACACCTCTCGTTTGGTGCGATCGGCTAACGCGAAACCGGCGCCGAGAGACATCAGCAGCGCGCCGGTGAAAATCGGGCGTCCCGTTGCGGTCAGTGCTAAGCTCCCCGCCAACAGCACCGGGAGAAGATCCAGAAGAAGAGCGGGTGCGCCATCGGCACGAGCTTTGGCGACGCGCCGCGGCAGCAGCCATGCGCCAAGCGCTAGCACACAGCCTACTGCGATATGCAGCGCTTCGCTCATCGCGTGATCACGGCGAGTGAATTTGGAAGCGATACCGGCGCAAGATCGCGTCCCCTATGAAAGCGGGCGCGACGTCGCAAAATTGCAGACCGAGCACCAGCGGCCACGGAAAAGCGACGCGCCGCCGCCCGCGATCGATCCCACGCTTGACGATCCGAGCCGCGGTCTCGCCGCTGAACAGAAACGGCGTCGGCCCGTCAAACCGATCGGTCATCGGCGAATCGAAAAATCCCGGACAAACCACGGTCACACCGATGCGATGAATTTCGAGGCGGGGCCGTAAGGCCTCGGCGTAGGCGCGCAGCCCAGCTTTGCTCGCGCAATACCCCGGGCTGTAGGGAAGTCCGCGGTAAGCGGCTATCGACGCGACCGCGGCGATGCGGCCGCGTCTGCGCGCGCACAGCGCCGGCAGTAGCGGCTCGACGGTGTTGATCGCGCCGAGCAGGTTCACGCCGATCTGCCGCGCTGCTGTTTCGGCGCCCTCCGAGGGGCTGTCGGGGTCGGGGCCCGCCGAGGTGCCGGCATTCGCAATCAACAAATCGATCGGGTGCCGACCATCAAACTCCCGCAGCCATGACGCCATGGCAGGGGCATCGGTCACGTCTATTATGGCCGTGTTCACCGTTGCCCCCCGTGCTTCACAGGCGCGCGCCGTGGCCTCGAGCCGCTGCCGATCGCGGCCATGGAGGCCGAGCGCGACGTGCGGCGCGGCATAGGCTTTCGCCAGCGACGCGCCCAGCCCGCTCGAAGCGCCCGTAATAATTACGACGCTGAAGGGTGCGCGCATCCCCGCTTTCCTAGAACCAGCGATGTCCTGAACTCGTCACGATCAAGACGACGGAGCGGACTTGGCAAAAAACCTGGCGGACCTGACGAAGGTTTCGTTCCAGCTCCGCGCCAACACCCCCTGCAGGCGGCGCGCGGCAACTAGAGGACCCGGCCGCCAGAGCTCCGGAGTGGCCAAACGTTCGATCACCAGCTCCGGCTGGCAAGGCAGACGGGTGACCGGATCGAGGTAACGCGGGTAGAGGATCAGGGCGCCGGCGACCAGTTCCTCCAGGGTGAGGCGACGCCCCCGGTCAATTCCCGCGAGATCGCTGGTGAGCCCCCAGCCGGCGTAAAACGGCCGACCGTAAACGACGACCCGCCGGCCGCGCAGCAAGGCCTCGAAGCCGGCAAGCGATGTCAGCGTGTGCAGTTCGTCGATTTCGGCCAGGATTACCGCCGTCGAGATATCGCGGATCACGAAGTCGGCCAATTTGGCGGCGGCCTTATCGGGGATCCTTCCCTCGCGGTGACCGGCCTCGACGTCGGGGTGCGGCTTATAGAGGATAAAGGCATCGGGGTTGGCACTGCGCACTCGCGCGAGAAGACCGAGGTTACCTTTAATCCCATTGCCGCCGAGGCGAACCGAGAGATCGTCCTCGACCTGTCCCGGCACCAGAATACGACGCTTGCCGGCGGGCCACTCGATCGGGAGAGCCGCGTCGCCGACATTGTATTTGGTGATGCCGCGAGCGACGAGCCGAGCGATCAGATCGCGGGCGCGCTCGACCAATACGGCATCGAATTCGGCTTCGGCGAGGATTTGCTCGAGATCGCTGCGCACGCTCGGATCGAAATGCATGCCGCGGCTGTCGAGCGCGAGCGAGGCTGGCGGTATGAAATCGGAGCCCAGCCCGACCGAGCGGATGAACCCGTCTTCCACCCGGATCAGCGGGATACCGCTCTGTTCGGCCGCTTCGGCGAGCCCGGCCGGCGCGCGCGAGGCCCAAACGGCGATACTGCTTCCCGGCCTGCGGCGGGCCGCCGCAAGCGCCGTATTCTTGGTACGCCGAAAGGCCGGCGAGCCGGTGCTCGACCGCAGAAAATCGCGGATCTGCCGACGCTTCCAGAAGGACATTCCGAGGCAAACCGCAATGTTCCGGTTGACGCTCTCGCTCTTCTGCCACTCTGCGAGGATCTCCAGAATGTCTTCGAAAGAGACGGCTTCCCGGCGGTACGGATCGAGATAGCGGGTGGCAAGGAGGCAAGCGCCCGCAAATATTTCGTCAACCGTCCGGCGGAGCGGTTTTCGCGATACACCGGGCTCGTCCGTCGTGACGCCCCAACCCGAATAGAACGAATCGGAAAAGCAGCGGATCCTGGCTCCGGCCAGCAGCGCGAGAAAGCCGGTCTCTCCGCCGGCCGTGTAGACCGCCTCGGCTCGGGCGATCGCTTCCCAAATGTCCACTGTTCCGGTCAGGACGGTGCCCCCGCGCGCGGCGGCCTCTCTAAGCAAGCCGGCTGGCAAACGGCGACGGCCCTCCTGGCCCGGAACCACGAGCACGGTTTGCTGGCTTTCGGCTCTGGCCGCCGCGAGCATAGCTTTGAGCAACTCTAGGGAATTGGCATTGTCCCGGTTGCTTTCGCTGAGGATCAAGGCATGGCCGCCGCCGCTCGGCAGTCCGGCTTCAGCGCCCGAATTCCACCATGGGCCGCCGAGGCGGCGAGCCACGATCTTACGCCGCAAACCGGCTGCCCTAGCTAGAAGGCCTGGACTCTCCCAGCCGCTGCTCGCGAGGAGCCGATCGGGGCTGAACATGTCGACCGGCGAACTCGGTCCGGTGATCTCAACGGCCGTCACGCTCAGGATTGGCGTTGCGGCCCCCCAGCCCGGAGGAGCGCGCAGCAGTCCTGGGCCGAAGCGGAGAAAGGGCACCCCGAGCGCCGCGGCTCGCCTTCTCGCGGCGCCCTGGCGAGGTAAATCCCGCAGACCTACAACCCCGGACACTCCGGAGGCGGCAAGATCGGGAAGCCGCCGCCCGATCGTAAAATCCGGAAACAGCGCAATGAGCGCGTCGGTTTTCGATGGTGCGATGCCTGCTGCGAGCAGCCCGGAACCGCACGGCGCCGCAGCGAGTAGCGGGCCGCCGTCACGCGAAGCGGGCGCCGTCGCGGAGACGAGATCACATTGCCGCATCCCCACCCCGATGATCGCGTCGGTCTAAACGTTCTTGCCGTGATGTCGGTAACTGTTGACAATCCGCCGGGCGCTGTCCACGAAAATCACGCTGCGGCGCAATACCCGACAGCTGCTGGAGAATGCGCGGAACGCGTATCCGCAGGATAAGGGACCCTAATGGTGCAACAAATACCCGCGGCAGGCGATCGCGCCGGCGCACGGAAAAGTTCGGTTTGAAATGACGGCGATACCATTCGCTTCGGGTGCGGGAACCCAGCGCATCATCTTCGACGGCCTGAACCTCTCGCTGGCGAGGGGGACAGGCATTGCGACATACACGCGCATGTTGACCCGTGCCGCGCATGATCTCGGCCATGAGGTCGGCGTCCTCTACAGCACGCCGTTCACGCCGGCGAAAGATCGGCTGCTGCGCGAGATCGCGTTTTTCGACGAGAAGCGGCCGAGCATGTCCGGAAAGCGAAAGCTGACCTTGCGGCGGGCCCTCAACCACGCCATCGACCAGACGCGGTACCATCTGCCCGTCAAGCCGTTGCCGGTCGAATTTACCGGCACCGTTGTCGCCCGGGAATTCAAGCGCACACTTGACGCCCATGATCGGGTTTTTATCGCCCGCAATCTTTTCGCGAACGCACGGACTTATTTTTCGCGCACCAAGGCATTCGTCAACCTTGCGTTCGAGCCGCGGCCGGATATCCTGCATTGCACCTATCCGCTGCCTCTGCGGGTCAAATCGGCGCGCAACGTTTACACCATCCACGATCTCGTCCCGCTGCGGCTGCCGTTCACGACTGAAGACAACAAGCGGCAGCTTTTTCGCCTGCTCAAAAAGATCGCCAAGGAGGCGGACCATATTGTCACCGTTTCCGAAAACTCGAAGCGCGACATCATCGAGCTGCTCGGCGTCGAGGAGAGCCGCATCTCGAACACCTATCAGACTGTCGATTTTCCTCGCGAATGGATCGAGCGGCCGGCGGCGGCGGTCGCCAACCAGCTGGAAGGACATTTTGGCCTCGGCTTGGACGAATACCTGCTGTTTTACGGAGCATTGGAACCCAAAAAAAATGTCCGGCGTTTGATCGATGCCTATTTGGCCGCAGACGTCGATGTGCCTTTGGTGCTCGTCGTCGCGGGGGGGTGGCAAAACGACGCCGAATTGCGGCTGCTCGCCGAACAGAATGCGTGCCGGGGGGCGCAGAAGCGTTCCGGGCGCGGCATCCACCGGCTCGATTACGTGAGCTTTGCGTCGCTGGCGACATTGATCCGGGGGGCGCGGGCCGTCATCTTTCCGTCGCTCTACGAGGGTTTCGGCCTGCCGGTGCTCGAGTCGATGGTGCTCGGTACGCCAGTCGTCGCGTCACGCGAATCGGCGTTGCCTGAGGTCGCCGGCGAGGCTGCCCTTCTGGTGGACCCTTACGACACCGATCAGATTGCCCAGGCGATCGCGGCGATCGTCAGTGACGGGGATTTGCGTGCCGAACTCGCGCGCCGCGGGCCGTTGCAAGCCGCAAAATTTTCTGTCGAGCGCTACCGCGAGCGGGTCGCGGAAGTCTACGCGGCGCTGCGTTGAAACGCCGCGGCGTAAAGCGCATGATTAAAAAGCGGGGTGTTCTACGGTTTCATTCTCATTGCCAGGAGGTTACAGTAGCGGCTTCTGCCGGGGCAATGCCTCGCTCCGACGGTTGCCTTTTGCTGGACAAAATCGGCTGATCAGCTTTGTCTCAAGGTCACTCTGGTGTTCCAAATGGCAGAAATCCGACAACTCGATAGAGTTCAGCCGCTCGGCCGCGCCGCCGTGGCCGATGCCGCGACGGCCCCGCCGCGCAGCGTGCCTCGAGTTCCGGCGGCTCTCCCGAGCCTTCAACGTATGGTTATGGGGAATTGTCGGCCTGCCGACGCTGATCGCCGGCGTCTATTACTTTGCGGTCGCCTCGGACCTCTACCTGTCGGAGGCCAGATTTATCGTCCGTAGCCCGAAACAGGTACAGACGAGTGGGATCGGTGCGCTGCTTCAATCAACGGGGTTGAGCCGCGCGGCGGAAGACACCAGCGCCGTCCAAGACTTTATCATGTCGCGTGATGCTGTCCGCGAGCTCGAGCAGAAAGATGACCTGAGGGCAGTTTTCAGCCGGCCGGAAGGCGATTTCGTCACGCGGTTTCCGGGTATCCTGTTTTGGCGCAAGGATTTCGAGGCTCTGTACTCGCGCTATGAGCATTTCGTCTCCGTCGAAACGGACACCGGCACCGGTGTGACCGCGCTTCGGGTCAAAGCTTACCGGCCGGAGGACGCCCATAAGCTCGCCAGCGCGCTTCTGAACTATAGCGAGCAGCTGATCAACGATCTCAACGAGCGGGCGCGCCGAGACGCCCTCGACACCGCGCGCCGCGAGGTCGATGGCGCGGAGCAGCGGATTGCGGAGATTCAGACCGAGCTGACGGCCTATCGCGTCAAGCAGAAGATGCTCGACCCAAAATCGGCGTCATCGGGTGTGTTGGAGCTGCTCGGGCAAATGAACGCGGCCCAGGCGAACGCCCGCGCGCAACTCGGCGAGCTCCTCAACAATTCGCCGAGCAGTCCGCAGATCCCGCTGGTCAGGACGCGCATCGCCTCGCTCGATAAGCTGATCGCAGAAGAACGCGCGAAACTGAGCGGCGAAAGCGGTTCGGTCGTCTCGACGCTGACCGAATACGAACGCCTGAATACGCAGCACGAACTCGCCGAAAAGGCGCTGGCGTCGGCGTTTACCTCGCTGGAGGCGGCCCGCATCGAAGCGCAGCGGCAACAGCTCTACCTCGAGACCATTGCGCAGCCGAACCTTGCGGATTACCCGCTTTTCCCGAAGCGGATCGTCTCTTTTATCACGGTTGTCGCCACCTGCATGCTCGTTTACGGACTGGCTTGGCTGCTTGTCGCGAACGTCCGCGAGCATTCCGCCGCCTAGCATTCGCTCGGACAATGCGTGACTTCGGGGAAAATCTTGCTACCCAATGGCGGGTTGTCGGCGCCCTTCTGATACGCGAAATTTATACGCGATTTGGTCGAGAGGGTCTTGGTTTTGGCTGGATCCTGCTCGAGCCTCTGATCTTTGCCATACCGGTCTTGTTGCTTTGGTCGGTGGTGAGGGCTCCGTACGAGTACGGGGTGCCTATGATGCCGCTTCTCTGGAGCGGTTACCTGCCGCTTTTGCTGTTCCGGCACGTCGGCGCCCGGATGCTGCTATTTGTTCGGGTCAATGCGGGCCTACTGTACCACAGGCAGGTCACGATATTTGATATCTTCCTTGCTCGCTTCCTGCTTGAGATCGCCTCCAATCTGGCGGCTCTCGTCGCATCATTCGCCTTGTTCTACAGTATCGGATTTGTGGATCTGCCGCGCGACTTGCCCATGTTTTATCTGGGCTACCTTTTTATGATCTGGTGGTCGGCAGCGGTGGGGCTGATCATCGGCGGCATCAGCGAGCGCACGGAATGGGCAGAGAAAGTATGGCAACCATATTCCTATCTATACATTTTTTTCTCGGGGTTCTTTCTTATGGCGGGATGGCTGCCCAAGCACATACGCAGCTGGGCGCTGCTGCAACCGTCCTTTCAGGCTTATGAAATGATCCGAGGAGGAATGTTCGGCGACGCGGTCAAGACGTATGGCGACCCGGCCTATACCAGCTTGGCTCTCGCAGTCTTGACCTTCATAGGGTTGCTGCTGATGCGCGAAAGCCGGAAATACGTCGTTGCGGAATGATCGAAGCGGTCAACCTAACCAAGGAGTACCGCACCGAGGGGCGCGTTCACCGCGCCGTCAGCGGCGTGTCGTTTAGCGTGGCCAGAGGGGAAAAGCTGGCGGTGCTCGGCCGCAACGGCGCCGGCAAATCGACGCTGATACGGCTGCTCGGCCGGGTCGAGCTACCGACCAGCGGCACCATCCAACAAACCATGTCCGTGTCGTGGCCGCTCGCGCTGCAGGGTGGTTTTCAGGGCAGCCTGACCGGCAACGACAACATGCGGTTTATCGCGCGGATCTACAATAAACCATTCGATGATATAAAGGCGTATGTCGAAGACTTCGCTGAGCTCGGAACCTATTTGTCGGAGCCAGTCAGAATCTATTCGATCGGAATGCGGGCCCGTTTCGCTTTTGCCTTGTCGCTGGCCATCGATTTCGACTGCTACCTGATTGACGAGGTCATCGCCGCGGGCGATCAACGCTTCCAGCGCCGCTCACACGAAGAACTGTTCGAAAAACGGGCCGATCGCACCCTTATCCTCGCCTCTCATATGGGCGATGTGATCAAATCTTATTGTTCGCGTGCGCTGCTCATGCATCACGGGCGGGCTAACCTCTTCGACGACATCGACTTGGCACTGCAGGTTTACAACGATCTATAGAACGGGCAGAACCTGCCCCTTGCTTTGGCAAATGGCTGAGGCGTGGCTTTTTTTCAGGAAATTAGACGAATTCCATAACGGTGCGAAAAACCTCCTCCGGCGAGATATTGGTAATGCAGGCAAACCCCTTCCCACATTCTTCGGGATCATAAAAGATATTGCAACCGGCACAGGGGACACGACGGCTGATAATGTACGCCGTTATTCTCGTGCCCCCATTCGTTCCAGTTCTGCCGTGCGAGAAACAAGTTCACGACATTGGTGCCGCGTAGGGACGCGACATGTCCAGGACCGGAATCGTTGCCAACAAACACTGTACAGAACGAAAGAAACGCATCGAAATCGTCGAAGGGCAGCCGCTTGTCTAGAATTTGGAAACGGCTGTTGGCCGCGAGCACAGCAGGCAAGCTGAGGCGCGTCGCCGGATCATCAGTCATCATGACTACCTTCAGACTCGTATTATCGAGGATCATTGAAGCCAGTTTGTCATAGTGCGGCCATTCCTTGAACTTTAGGCGAGCGCCGGTATGCATCACGACAAATTGGTCCTTCGCGGCCAAACCATAAGGGACCAGCCGGTCCCGGCTGAGGTCGGTCCTTTTTACGATTTGCGAGCAGTCGCCCAATAGCGCGCCAAACCACTCAATAAAGCCCAACATCTGCCTCGAATGGGAAATCTCTGAACCCACACTCATAGTATCTCGCGTAACGCTCTCGAACGTAGCATTCAGCCATGGACACTGATCGTCCTTGAAGCCGACCAAATAACGGGCACCTGATAACAACAAGAGTGGTCGCGATGGGTGACTAGAGGCTAAATCCATGGCGACATCAAAATTGTATGACTCCAATTGCCGCCGCAACTCATGCTGTTTTTTTAACGGCATGACCCTTTTCCGTTCCCATTCATCATCCGGAAAATCTATGGTAATGACCTCATCAAAAAGCTGGAGACTCTTTGCAAGCTCGGTATTCGCAAACGATAGTAACCCGACAAGACGCGCTTTGGGGAGCAATTCTCGTAGGCGGCGTAGGGCGGGAACCGAGACCACCATATCACCGATCTGATCCACCCTCAGGATCAGAATGTTTTGAAGCGGTGTTGTATCGAAGGGAGCGCGCTTGGCGCGGCGAATCATGCTCGGTCGTGAATTGATCTGATCCTCCACTGATTGATCATCGTCCCATGATATCGAAACCAACCTATCCGAAATTGGGTAATCTTCTTCGCTAAGCGGATAGCCGATTACTACTTCCTCGGAGTGGAGTCTTAGACCACCATTCTCATCCAAAAAATGTAACTCCAAATGATACAAACCTTGACTAAATTTTGAATAGTTATACCAGACATTGAAGACATATTTTCGCCGATTTTTATCATACTTTTCGTACTTGAGAGAAAATCCTTCTGGTTTTATGGAAAAAATCCGCAGCCCATTAATGAATCCACGAACCTCTACAATCGGCGTCGCGGAAATACAGAAACCGCGAAGCGCATCGACACCGTGAACGGTATTCCGCATACCCCAAGGAGTGCGTTCCCAAATACCAAGCCGCAGGATCGTAATCTCGTCGCCATGACCAAACAATTTGCTTTCGGGAGCCTGGGGCGCTATTTCAGGCACCAAACCTTCGAGCGCCTGCACCCAATCGGTGTCAATCGTTCCAAAAGCCGGGATGCTCTTATCAGCAACCGCTATGCTATCAGTGTTCGTGGTGCGATTTCGCCATCCCAACTGATACATTCGTGCCAGTTCAATCGCTGGTTCCGTCCAATCGGGGTCCAGTTCTAGTGCTCTCCGGTAAGCGGTCTCTGCGGCATCCAGCCTTCCGGCGGCCTTGTAAAAATGGCCAAATTGCAGCGCCAGATCCGGGTCGTTTGGTGTAAGCTCCTTCGCTTGGTTATAGTGCTGCTCGGCTCGGGATAGAATCCCAGCCTCCTTTAACATATGACCACATTGAATATGAATAGCAGCATCATCTGGTAGCAAGTGCAGGGCTTTCTCGTAGAGATAAGCAGCCTCGCGGTATTTTCCCGCATCGCGAGCGGTGTTTGCGAGGCGGACTATCTTTCTTCGCCCGCGCCTGCCAGTGAACATCATCATTGACCGCCTCTCCGCTCTGGAAGTCTGGAAGCACATGGAATAGGAACGGGATACCGCGGGTCAAGTCCTGCAATGGCGCACGTAATTATCAATGGGGGTTAAATGCTTGCCAAAGCTTTGGACGACCTGATTTTCGCGGCAGCGGTGAGCCGCAGGCGTTACAATCACCCGTTGTCGCTTGTACCCTATCATTCGCGCGTCTACAGCATAGACGGCGAGGACGGGATTATCGCCGAGATTTTTCGGCGCATCACCCCGGGTGATCGGCTGTTCATCGAGATCGGTACCGAAAGCGGCGTCGAGAACAATACGCGTCTGTTGCTCGAACAAGGCTGGCGCGGGGTGTGGGTCAACAGCAATTTTGGCGCTGGACGCGACATTTTTGCCGAGTTCATAAAGGCCGGGCAATTGGTTCTGATCGAGGCGTTCGTCACGGCTGAGAATATAAACGCGTTGCTCGACGACCGCGGCGTGCCCGCAGCGGTTGATTTCCTGTCATTGGATATCGACCAAAACACCTCGCATGTCTGGCGTGCGCTGAACCGGCGATCACGCGCCGCCTGCATCGAATATAACGGCTCGCTCCCGGCTTCCGTCGCATTGGAAGTGCCCTATGACTCGCAGGGCGCGTGGGACGGCACGAATTGGTTTGGTGCCAGTCTGAAGGCGTTGGAGCACATCGCCCACGCCAAGGGAATGAGCCTCGTCGGCTGCGAATTGAGCGGCTCCAACGCGTTTTTTGTGGCGGCGCGTGAGGCGCGTCGGCGGTTTCAAAAGCCGTTCACCGCTGAAGTGCATTGGGAACCGGCACGCTACAATTATGTCCTTTCCCGTGTCGGGGGGCACGCCCCCTCGCAGACCGCGCGGCGCTGGGTCGTGCCGAAACGTGGCGTTTCAAGGGATTGTTCTGCTGGCGAGTGCGCCTCTCAGAAGAGACTCGAAACCACTCCGAAAACAACTGAGTTGTCCATCCGGGAGGCAGAGATGCAAGATAACGTCTGGGATACGAACTATCGGGCTGGCTGGGGATCAGGCGCGGGAAGCCTCCTTAGCTCGACGGTGACCTACCGATTTATCATCGAGTCATTCATTCGGTTGAACGAAGTCCGTAGCGTTCTCGATGTCGGCTGCGGAGACTGGCAGTTTTCGAATCTGATCCCATGGGACGAGTACGGCATCTCATACCTCGGGCTCGATCTATCGAGTGTGATCGTTGAGAAGAACACAGCAGCCTTCGGCACCGAACGTCGCCGATTTAGGGTTATTCGCGAACCATCGGAGATTTTTACCCACGGACCTTTCGATCTTGTCATTTGCAAGGACGTTTTGCAGCATACCTCGAACAACATTGCGGTTGAATATCTGGATGCATTTATCGCAGTCGGACGGCGCTCACTTGTTACGAATGACGTTTTTCCTTCAGATCGCATCAACGAAGACATCGATAACGGTAGTTACCGCGCCATAGATCTCCGAAAACCACCATTCTCGCGCAATTCGTCTATTATCGCCGAATACGTCAATTTTTCCGGAAATGACTGCTATGTCAAACACGTGCATCTGTTGATCGGTCAACCTAGCTGAGAGGCCACACAAATGGACAGTCCGATTCAAACGCAGAATGAAGTCAGGCGAATCTTCCAACTACTTCGACCTTCCAAGGCACAAGGATACGAAAAGGCTCGATTTGGGTGCATCCACGATGGCGGATACATTCTACTCGATGATTTTCACGGTATCGATACTGCATTATCCTTTGGGATCGAAGCGAATGCATCTTGGGATGTGGATGTTGCGAGCCGTGGTGCGACTGTTTATCAATTCGACCATACCGTTGATGCACCCATTACCGACAATCCACAGCTTATTTTCGCAAGGAAGAAGATCACAACCGACTTCTTCGCCAACTCCGAAGGTGAAACCCTATCATCCCTGCTGGAACAGTACGATAAACACAACACTCGACCAAATATAATGCTTAAAATGGATATCGAAAATAATGAATGGGATGTTCTTGATACGACGCCCCCAAAATCATTAGCCCGCTTGACACAGATTGTAGCTGAATTTCACTACTTCCAAAATCTTGCCGAACCGCATTGGCGGCACCTTTACGCCCGTGTGCTGAAAAAACTGGCAGATTCCTTTGCAGTGGTCCATATTCATGCAAATAACTTCGCAGGCTTCGCCAACGTTGCTAACGTTATGGTGCCAAATATGCTGGAAATAACTTTCGCAAATAGAAATGTTTACTCGTTTGTGGAAACAAATGAGCTTTTTCCAGGGCCACTGGATTCACCGAACGATCCTAACCAGCCGGACATGTATCTGAGCACCTTCCGTTACTGATCGTTTCTGGGGGGCACTGATCATCGTAAAGGACTGAGGAGCGCGGCGGGGGACAGATGCTCGGCATAGGCGAGTTCGACGACTTCGATCCCCTCGGCGTCTCCCGCCCGGCGCGCGAGACCAGCCGCGACAAGTCGAACAGGATCACCCGGCCCCCCGCAAGCAGTGGACAAAGTCTCGGACGCCGCCCTCGAGTGAGTGAAATGGCTCGTCGACTTTGCCGACAACGGACTGCATGTCGCCCTTATGGGCCTCGTTCGGGCCGTAGACATTGAAGAATTTGAGGCCAACCCATTGGGGGGGGGTCGGCCGTCCGAGCACCACGTCGTCCGCCACGCGCCGATCCACGACATGCTTGCTCCAACCGTAGGCGTTGAGCGGGCGCAAGGCAGCCAGGGCCGCGGGGGTCTGGTCGTCGCTGAACCCGGCGCTTCCATCGCCATAGGTCGCGGCGGAAGAAGCATAGATAAGGCGGGTCGAGTTGGTGGCGCACCACTCCCAAAGATCGAGGGTCAGTCGAATATTGTTCGCGACGAAGCGGTCGATATCGGTTTCGGTCGTCGAGGATATCGCCGCCATATGCACGATAGCCGCCACTTTCCCGCTGTGACGTTCAAGCCACTCGGAGAGCATGTCGGGTCGAACGAGGTCGTAAAGCTGAGCCGAGGCGATGTTGCGCCACTTGTCATCGGATCCGAAACGATCCGAGATGACAACTCGCAAACCCAGCTCGGCCAGATGGTGGACGATATGGGAGCCGATAAAGCCGGCGCCGCCAGTAACGACGATCAGGTCGTCGCCGGACAAGCTCTGCACGCTCGGCATGACATCCTTTCAACCGACATTCGCCCGATTCCGAGTGGTTGGCTGCTAGTGTCTAATTGCATAAATTAACGATGGTATTTCGCAGTTGGGCCCCCCTGACCCCGCGCTTGCGCCAGACGAAGGGGGCGGCGTTCCGATTCTAGGCTTTGGTGAAGTCGCGGATTGCCTGGACCAATTGCGCGGTGCTGGCAAAGCTGGCTCCGGCCAGGCTTTTCGGCTGAAAATGCCGAACCAGATCTTCATCTGATTGAGCCAGCTTGCCGATGTCGGGGTGAAGTGGAAGGTGACGTTCGGGTGGCCGCCAACCAGGCATCGTTCTTCTTGTGGGTGGTGAGGTTGTCGAGGATGACATGGATTTCCCGATCGGCCGGTTGCTCGGCCACCAGGTCGGTCATGAAAACCTGGAAGTCGAGGTGTTTCTTGGTCTGCGTGGTCTTTCCCCGAATGACCCCGGTGGCCACTTCGAGGGCGGCGAACAGGTTGACCGTGCCGTGCCGTTTGTAGGTGCTTTTCAAGCCCTGAACAATCTTGCCGCTACTGGTCAGGACATAGCCGCTGGCGCGCTCCAGCGCCTGGATTGTCGGCTTCTCGTCGACGCTCAAGACCAGCGCGTTTTCCGGCGGGTTCAGGTAGAGAGCGATAATATCGGCGGCCTTGCCGCAAATTGCGGGTCGGTGCTGACGCACCACGAGCGCCGCCGGCGCAATTGGACGCCTTCCCGGCGCAGCAGGCGCCAGACCGCATTATCCGAGGCGCCCAGCGCGGCGGCCAGAGAAGCCCTCTCCCAACCGGCCAACCCCTTGGGCGGCGGCAATTCCAATTGGCGCAGAACCCGCAGGCGCAAATCCGCGCCATATTTGGGGGTTTTGCCCGGCCGAGCCCGATCCCGTAGCCCGGCCAGCCCGGCGGCCGCAAAGCGCTGGCGCCACAGACCCACCGTATTCGGCCGCACCCCAAACTCACGGCCAACCGCATCGTTCCGTTTGCCCTCCAGGCAGGCCAAAACAATCTTGGCCCGCTCCACCAGGCGGGCCTCTTCCGTCCGACTTCGAGCCAGCGCCATCAGCTCAGCTTTCTGCTCGGCGGTGCAGCTCAAGGCTACCGCAACCCGTGCCATCGGACACCTCAGCCGGTATGCTCAACTGAGCTATCCTACTTAATGTCGTATACTAACGCATTTAGACACTAGGATCGCCCTTTTGGGGCCTTTCAACAACAGTAATCGCTCATGCGGCGATCCGCCGCGGCGGCGGCGCCCGCCGGCCGACTGCGGCGAGGCGGTGAACGCGCGATGGAGCGGCCAGAACCGGCGCGACTGCCGTATTCGAACAGCGATCCGACTTTCATGTGGCGCGCGCCAGCACCGGCTCGACGTCGACGATTTCCGAAAAAAAGCTTCCGATGCCCGCTCCCACGACTGCGTATACCAGCCGATCAGCGCAGAACGGCGGCGATATTGCGGCCGTCGACAGTTGTAACGTCAGCGGTCGTCTTCAGCGCCGGCATCGTATCTGTCGAGATTGGCGGCGAACTGGCCCCATATCTGCCGAATCCCCATTACGTCTTCCGCGCACCTTTCGAGAAGGTATTGCGGCCGTGAACAATGCCGAGCCCAACGTGCTGCGGCGGGCTGATTACTCTCCTATTTCTCTGCTTACGATTACCACTTTAGGGTGCCGAATATGACCAAAATGTCTTATCAGTTTTCACCCGATGATCTGCGTCTTGGAACTGGCATCGGTATACGTAAGCCAGGTGCAATACGCATTCAGATGATAAATGGAACGGCCTTATATGGCCCCTATGTCGACCTTCCGGCCGGCCGCTATGAGGCGGTGATCCGTTTTGATCCGAAGTCGCCCTGTTGCGGGGGCGCGATGATGGACGTCTGTGCAGGCGCCGGCGCAGAACGGCTCGCGGAACATTGGATTACCGCGGATCAGATCCTCTCTGGAGGGATGTGCGCGCGACTGGCGTTTTGGTGCCCTCACCCAGTGCATGCCGTGGAAGTACGTCTTTTGGTGGATGGTGAATTCAGCGCCGCTATAGCGTCAGTCGAAATCGACGGAGAACTCACCAAGCCGATATTGAAGCTGGAAACGCTCGAGGAGATCAGGAATTCCTTTTGCCTGCTTCATCCCTATCCCTCCAGCGATGATCTGATCCGCCATAATCCAATACTCCGTGAGGCATTCCAGGAGATTAGCGACGAACTGGCCGGCGAAACACGCGACGAGATCAAGGATGTTTTGCGCCTGCTTCGGCCGCACGCTGCCAAAGGATATAGTAAGGCGCGGTTCGGCAGCTCCCACGACGGCGGCTATGTGCTTCTCAAAGACTTTCAAGGCATTGACACCGCATTTTCTCTTGGCGTCGAGCGGAATGCATGTTGGGACGTAGAGGTTGCTGAACGAGGCCTGACGGTTTACCAGTTCGACCACACCGTGGATGCCCCGATTACCGACCACGCCCGCTTGGTCTTTGCAAAGAAAAGGATTTCCCCGGAGGCCGGCGCGGAGAGCGAGAGCCTGACCTCTCTGAGGAGGCAGCACGATAGGCAGAATACAAACCCGAACATTCTGCTCAAGATCGACATAGAGAATGACGAGTGGGAAGTATTCGATCGGACTCCGCCGGAGATTTTGAGCAGATTTTCTCAGATCGTCGGCGAGTTCCATTATTTTGAGGGGCTCTCGGATATTCACTGCCGGCGGCTATTTACCCGAGTTTTGACCAAATTGGCGAATGTCTTCGCCGTCGTGCATATTCACGCCAACAATTGCGCGCCCATTAGCAACGTTGCAGGCCTAGTTTTCCCAAATGTTCTGGAGATAACTTTTGCTAATCGCAGCATCTATTCGTTTTCGGAAACGGACGAGATTTTCCCAGGACCTTTGGACGCGCCAAACGATCCAAACCACCCGGACCTGCATCTCGGCAGCTTCTGCTTCTGACGGTTTGTGACCGACGCGGCCGAATTGTACGTGTGTACCGGGCGACTTCCCGCCCCGGCACGCTTCGAGCCGGAAGAGTGCGGAGTTGGCTGCGCTGCAGGTGAGGTGATCAGTCGCATCGATCTATAGGTCTCCACGCCGGGCTGATCATTGGAGGCCCATCTCAGGATGCCGAGCGGAAGAGCCGCCTACCCGGTCGGGGACAGCGGATCAAAAGGGCAATCCGACTATGAGAATGCAAGGGACGGACTCGGGTGCTTCAGAGTATAATGGTTAATTAGTCTCCTCTGCGATCCGAGCCCAGCATGGCTTTTCCTGCAGATGCCGGCGGCGGTCCGATTTCTGTCGCCGCCGCGCGCGAAAAGACAGCCGATGATATAGGCCGTAGTTGGCGCGCTGACCGTCCCGCAGCAGATCTCGGACAGGAGTACAGCGCCCCGTCGCCGATTTTTCTCCATTCTAGCTGGCGGACTTCGCACACTTGGTTTTGGCTGAAGTTCCGCAAGCACGAATTCACAGTCTGCTTTTACGAGCCGTTTCACGAAAGTTTCGCGACGGTCACTCGATCCGAGGCGCTATCGCTAATGGTCGGCCAAAAAAGAAAGCGGCGCCCGTTCGGGCGCCGCTTGGAGATTTTTTTAGACTGGCGGCATCCAATATTGGTCAATCCGCTGGGTATATGACCGGTCATCCCAGTTCGGCACGTCGCGCGACGTGTAGCTCGGGGCGCCTTCTAGCCTGTTGCGGTCGAGATTGACGACATAGCCGCCCAAGCGGGTGTCGTATTTCAGCATCTTCCAGGGCAGCGGATGGTAGCTTTCGCCAATCCCGAGGAACCCGCCAAATGACATGACGGCATAAGCGACCTGTCCGGTGTATTTATCGATCATCAGGTGATGGACCGAGCCCAGGCTCTCGCCTCGGCGATCGTAAACGGAAGTGCCGTCGACCTTTTCGGAGGAAATGAGCCGGTGAGTCTCGTCGGCTTCCAGATGGGTAGCCGTCGTCGCAGTTCTAACGTCGCTCATTGCGTCGTCTCCTGATAGCCGTAGGTACAAGGCTAACAAGAGGTTCAGACGCGGGTTCCGATATTGAGGGGCGCTCAGCCGAGGCTTTGCGGGCGGTGGCGTTTGACGGCCTCCGGGTTGGTCGAGTTGGCGCCCATATAGATGCCGCGCTCCCAGCTGCGCTTCAGCGGGTCGACGACATTGAGCGACATCCGCCCGACGCGCTCGATCTCGATCTCCACAGTCTCACCATCCTGCAATGCGCCGAGCCCCTCGTGATTGGTGCCGCAGGCGATGAGATCGCCGGTATTCAGTGTCATGATTGTCGAGGCGAACTCTACGAGTTCGGGCACTCGGTGCTCCATGTCGTCGGTGTTGTAGTTGTGACGCAGCTGACCGTCGTTCCAGAAGCGCACGACCAGGTCGTTGGGCTCGGGGATCTCGTCGGCCGTCGCAATGCAAGGGCCGATCGGCGCGAAGGTGTCGAACGACTTGCCGAGCCAGCTGCCGGCTTTCCAAGTCCGCCTGCCCTCGCCGCGCGCCGACACGTCGATCAGGCAAGTATAGCCGAACACCGCGCTGCGCCAATTCGCCTGGCCGACCTTCTTCGCCGGGCCTTTGATGACGAGCGCCAGTTCGGCCTCGTGCATGAAGATCCACGGCTCGGTGAATTCCGGGAGCATGATCGTGTCGCCCGGTCCGACCACCGCCTCCGGGTTTTTCAGGAACATATTCAAGGATCGCGCCTCGCGCTGCGCGTGCTCCCAATAATTGGCGATGCAGCAGAGAATTTTGCCGGGCCGCGGCAACGGCTCCCGCAGGCGGACCGAACTCGACTGCAAAGCTTCGCCCTCCGCCGCCCGGCGTTCGAGAGACGGCTGCAACCTGTCAAACCCATCGATCAGCACCTGCATCGTCAGTTGCGGGCTGTGGCCCTTCGGGGTGAGGTCGGAAACATCGACGACACCGCGATCGGTCAGCAGCCCGGGTTTCGGATTGTCTCGCCCTGTAGTCTCAAACAGCACCAGCCTCATGATCTCCTCCCAATTTCCCGTCGAGATTAGCCGGTCCAGTGCATGGCAACTGTCGCCATTCTCGGTTTGAATAGCCGGAACCGCGGGCCGACGGTTGCACCGCTGCCGACGGGAGAGCGAATGATGGTCGAGATACGCCGCATGGGTCCGCGGATCGGTGTCGAGGTCACCGGCCTCGACGCCAAGATCTTCGATAATTTGGGCTTTGCGTCGATCTATCGAGCTTGGCTTGATTACAACATCCTCGTGGTGCGCGAGCAGGAGCTCGAAATCCGCGATTTCCTGCGCTACAGCCGTCGCGTCCGGCCAGTTGTCCCGCATCCTTCGAAATCGACGCGCCATTCCGAATTTCCTGATCTGAATTCGGGCTAATAAGCGCCGCCGAGCTTGCGGTGATCCCAGCTGGTGATCTTTTTCGGGACTATCTTCAGCACCACGCGCTTTGGCGCGCTGTCGGCCGATCCGCGCGGCCGTTCGCCGGGTGGGGCACCGCGAGCCTCGGCCATCGCGGCGAAGACCTGCCGAACGGCGTCCGCTCCCTCGATGATCTCGCATTCGCCCCGGATCATGACGCCGCGGAGTTCCGCATAATTGTCCCCGGTCTCCGCCATCAGCGCGACCTTGGGGTTGCGCCGAATGTTCAGGACCTTCTGGGCCTTCCCGTAAGAGGTCATGTAGAAGGCGCCGTCCTCCGCCAGAAAATTCATCGCCACGACATGTGGGAACCCGTCCTTGTCGACCGTCGCCAGCGCGGCCTTGCGGTGCTCGTGCAGGAAGGCCGCTTGCTCCTCGGGGGTGAGTTGGATTTGCCTGCGCCGGTTCATCATCAGCCCTTTCGGATATCTTGGACGAGATCTTGATCCTGACCCAGCCTGAATGCCCGACGGCAGGTTTGTCAATTTACAGCGAGCCGCCGGACGTGGCAATTTGGCGTGATGGCGGGACGGCTCGCAGGTAAACGCGCCTTGGTGACGGCGGCCGGGCAGGGAATCGGCCGGGCGACGGCGCTGGCTTTTGCCGCCGAAGGCGCGAGCGTGCTGGCGACCGACATCGCCGAGGACAAGCTTTCCTCGCTCGCTGATGCGCTGATCGCAACCCGCCAGCTCGATGTGACCGATGAAGGGGCGATCGCCGCTCTCGCTGACGAGCTCGGCCCGCTCGACGTGCTGTTCAATTGCGCCGGCTTTGTCCATCACGGGACGATCCTCGACGTGGCTCCGGTCGAATGGGACGCGTCGTTCGTCCTCAATGTGCGCTCGGCGTACCTGACCATCCGCGCGTTTTTGCCAAAGATGGTCGAACGCGGAACCGGCGCTTCGATCATCAACATGTCCTCCACGGTGTCGTCGATAAAAGGCGTGCCGAACCGCTGCGTCTATGCGGCGACCAAAGCGGCGGTGATCGGATTGACCAAATCGGTGGCTGCCGATTTCATCGTGTCGGGCATCCGTTGCAATGCGATTTGCCCCGGCACGATCGCGACCCCCTCGCTTGAGGACCGCATAGCGGCTCAAGGAGCACGTGTGGTCGGCGGCAGCGACGCCGTGCGGCGCGCGTTTGAAGAGCGCCAGCCGCTGGGGCGGCTCGGCACTGCCGAAGAAGTTGCGGCGCTCGCCGTCTACCTCGCCTCTGATGAATCAGCCTTCACGACCGGCGCGATCCACGTGATCGACGGCGGCTTTACCCTTTGACGCAGACAGGAGTTTTGCGATGAAACTTCTTCGCTATGGGCCCGCGGGTCAGGAAAGCCCCGGTTTGCTCGACCGCGACGGCAAAATCCGCGATCTTTCCGGCGCGGTTCGCGACATCGACGGCGAGGCGCTCGCCCCGGCCTCGCTCGACCGGCTGCGGCGGCTCGATCCGAGCACCTTGCCGTTGGTTCCGGGCACGCCACGGCTCGGTCCGTGCGTCGCACGGGTCTCGAAGCTCGTCGCGATCGGTCTCAATTACCGCGCGCATGCTGCGGAGACCGGGGCGGCCATCCCCAAGGAGCCGATCTTTTTCATGAAGGCGACCTCGGCGATCTGCGGGCCCGATGACGATGTGATCATCCCGAAGGGCTCGGAGAAGACCGATTGGGAGGTCGAGCTCGGCATCGTCATCGGCAGCACCGCGCGATACATCGCAGTCCACGATGCGCCCGAGCACATCGCCGGTTACTGCATCGTCAACGACGTCTCCGAGCGCGAATTTCAGATCGAGCGCGGCGGGCAATGGACTAAGGGCAAGAGCGCCGACACGTTCGCGCCGATCGGTCCTTGGGTCGTTACCGCCGACGAGGTGCCCGACCCCGGGAACCTCGCGATGTGGACCGAGGTCAACGGCAAGCGGGTGCAGAACAGCAACACCTTGGACCTAATCTTCGGAGTCGACCACATCGTCAGCTACGTCAGTCACTTCATGACCTTGCTGCCGGGCGACATCATTCCGACCGGCACGCCCTCGGGTGTCGGCTTCGGCATGAAGCCGCCGCAATTCCTCAGGCCCGGCGATCGCATGCGGCTTTCGGTGGAGGGCTTGGGCGAGCAAAACCAACGCTTGGTGGCCTTTACCGGATAGGTAGCCGGCAGCTCTATCCAAGGGGCGCCACAATCGAATTGAAGGTGGCGCTAGCACCATGTGAGTGCTAGCGCAATGCGGCGCATTTACGCTAAGATTTAGGCGTTCACGCGCTCGCCGCATTCAATTTGCCGTTTAGAGGACCCATGTACGACCGCCGCCCCGGCTTTTTCCGCGAAGACCTTCCCCCCGGTCGCCGCGTCGAAGCCAAAGTCAAATGGTTCAACGCCAGCAAGGGGTTCGGGTTCGTCACCCCGTCAGACGGATCCCAGGACGCGTTCCTGCCGATGGCAATCCTTCGTCGCGCCGGCTATGAGGACGTCCATGAAGGCGCTTCGATCATCTGCGAGGTCAGCGCCGGCGCGAAAGGCCCGCTGGTGACGACCGTCTTAAATGTTGACAACAGCACCGCGGCGATGCCGCAGAGCGGCGGCGGCATCGACCGCCGCGGCCCGCGGCCTTCCCAGAGCATGGAAGGCGCGGTGAAATGGTTCGAGCCCGAAAAGGGTTACGGCTTCATTTCTCCGGACGGCGGCGGCAAGGATGTGTTCATCCACATCACCGCGCTGCGCCGCAGCGGCGTCCACACGCTCGATCCCGGCCAGCGGGTCAGGGTCGAAGTGGTCGAAGGCAAGAAAGGCCTCGAAGCCGAGCGCATCACGCTCGTCTGAGGGTGCCGGCTCAGCGAGGTGAGGCGAGGGCGGGTCCGACCCGCCCGCAGCCGATATTTTGTGCAACTGTTTTCGGCTGAAGCCGTTTCCTCCGAGAGCCGCGGCGCAACGTTATGGCAGCCGGGGCAAAGAACAGGATGACCTGCCGCCGGTGAAATGCTACCCCTAGGTTAACGAGGATGGCCGGACAGTGACCTGCCTGAGCCGGGACGCATCCCGCGCCGGCTTGTCCATAATGACAAGAGCGAGACGATGGACCTGCACGATACGATCCGGACCTATCGGCTGTTTTCCGGCTCCTACGACATCGTTTTCGGCCCGGTCTTTCACCCGGGGCGCAAGGCGGCCGTGCGCATCGCCAACGATCGGCCGGGCCAGCACATCCTCGAGGTCGGCGTCGGGACCGGGTTGTCGCTGCCCCACTTCCGCGCGGATTCGCGGGTGACCGGCATCGACGTCTCGCAGGAGATGCTGGCAAAAGCGCGGCGGCGGGCCGAGCGCCTGCGGCTTTCCCATGTCGAGGGCCTGCATCTGATGGATGCCGAGCACCTCGAATTTCCGGACAATTGTTTCGACGCCGTGCTGGCCCTCTACGTCGCCTCGGTCGTGCCGAACCCGGCGCGCTTTGCGGCCGAAATGCGCCGCGTCTGCATTCCCGGCGGGACGATTGTCGTCGTTAACCACTTCACCAGCGAGAACCTGGTGGCGCGCTTCATTGAAAAGCGCCTGGCCGGGGTCGCCCGCCATATCGGGTTTCACGCCGATTTCCCATTCGATACCTTCCGGCGCGACAGCCAGTTGGCGATCCGCGAGGTGCGGCCCAGCAATCTGTGCGGGTATTGGAAGCTGTTGCGCTGCGTCAACGAAAAGCCTGCCTCCAATCCGGGCTGAACCATGACCCGGCGTGATCAAATGGCCCGTGCGAGCCCAAAAAGAAAACGCCCCGGTCAGGCCGGGGACGTCTTAGAGGCGAAGCTCTAGCGATCTTACCTGCCGCTGCCGAGATGTCCGCCATGGACCGGCGAAGTTGAGGAGCCGGCACCGGTATTGGGGTTCTCCAGCCGGTAACTTTGAGCCTGCTGGAGCTGTTCCTTGGTCAGATCCAGTGTCAGCCGGTCGTGATCGGTCTTCAGATCGCGCGGGTTGACAGCGACGTATTTCCCGCCCATGCCCAGGAAAGCGCCGATATCGACGACGACTGAGGCGACTTGCCCGTCACGGTCGAGCACCAGGTCTTTGACATGCCCGATCCTGCGGTTTTGAACGTCGTAAACGGCGCTGCCGATCATCTTGCTGGCGCGGATCTGGTCCGGCTGGATCATGGTCTCGGCGCCAGTGGCCGTCATGGTTCGGCTGTGCACAGCCGTCTCGGCGTAGGCGACCGGTGCGGTCGCGACCAATAGAGCTGCCAGTGCAGCGGCGGCAATGTGCGGACCAGTCACGGTAGGTCCTCCTCTAACGATTGCGATGGCCTCGGACGAGACCCGTCAGACCACGTGGAACAGGAAAAGAAGGATGATGATCGGGATCGGAATCCCCAGTAGCCAGAGCAGAATGCCTCTCCCCATAGGAACCTCCTCGCAGATGATGGTGAAAAGTTATTTCTTGCCGGCGATTTCGCGAACGGCGTCCTTCGCGTGACCGACAGCACCCTGAACCCGGCCTTCGGCCTGATCGGCCTTGCCTTCGGCTTCGGTATCGGCGTCGCCCAGAACTTTGCCGGCCTGTTCCTTCACCTTCCCAGTGGCTTTCTTCACGCCTCCTGCGACACGATCCTTATCCATTGCTAATCCCTCTGGTTGATTATTCCCCCTGAAAACACGGTCATTCGCCCAGTAGTTCCTGACTGACAAAAATGAGCCTCAAAGCACAACGCCCCCGAGATCTCGGGGGCGTTGTTGTCTCTATTTAAACGAGCTGATTAGGCAGCTTGACGCTGGGTCACCTGCTCCTGTTCCTGTTGCGGAGCAGTGGCCTGGTCAGGCTCTCCGGTGCCGATCTGAACTTTGCGCGGCTTGGCCGCCTCCGGCACCTCGTGGACCAGGTCGACATGCAGCATGCCGTTGGCGAGGCTGGCTCCGACGACCTTGATGTGGTCGGCGAGGCTGAAGCGCCGCTCGAACGCGCGACGCGCGATCCCGCGATGCAGATACCGGTTCCCGTCTTCTTCCTTTTTCGCCTTGCCGGTCACCATCAGCGTGTTCTCATGAACCGTGATGTCCAGCTCACCCGGCGAAAAACCGGCCACTGCCATCGTCAGGCGATAGGCGTCTTCACCGGTCTTCTCGATATTGTACGGAGGATAGGCGAGGGAGGCGCTATCGACGCGCGTCGCGGCGTCGGCCAGACAAGTCAGCCGGTCAAAACCTATGGTCGACCGGAACAGCGGAGAGAAATCGAAACGATCCATGACCAAGTTCTCCATTGAGCAACGTGGGATTCGGGCACCCACCAATTCGGCCGGATGCCATTCAAGGGCGCGCGACCCCTTAGTGGCGGCCGCGCAGTACAAAAATGGTGACTATCGAGTGAAAATCAAGGGGTCCGCGCCGCCTGGACAACTTCAGCGCTTGATGCCAAACCCTTGAAAGCGCTTGTTGAAGCGGGCCAATTGTCCACCGCTGTCGATCAACCGCTGTTGTCCGCCGGTCCAGGCCGGATGCGATTTCGGGTCGATGTCGAGCCGCAAGGTATCGCCCGCCTTGCCGTAGGTCGAGCGCGTCTGGTACGAGCTGCCGTCCGTCATCACGACGGTGATATCGTGATATTCGGGGTGAATTCCTTCTTTCATCGAACAATCCTCCGTACCGCTGTGGCTTATAGCGAAGCAATGCTCGTTGCGCAATGACGGCGGAATTTAGGCGTGTGAGACCCGCATTGCGAGGGCGATCAGGTCGAAAATATCGACGAGACGCGCGACATAATGGTCGCGCATGAGCCGGTTTCGCCCCGGCTCGTCGCGCAAATCGGCCCCCAAGATCTGCAGAAGCCGCTTGAGCCTCGCCCGATGCAGGCCCAGCCGGCGCTGCAACGGATCGGTGATCACGCCGGAAAAGGCGGCCAGCATGGCGCCGCCGAGGAATACGCCGGCGGTCGTGGCGGCCAGCAGTCCGGGACCGGCTTCAGCGGGAAACACGCTGTACCATAACCCGCCAACACTGGCGCCGAGCGGAAAGGCCGCGATCGCCATCTGTTGCGCGATCATCCCCGCCAGAGCCGAGCTCAAGGTCACCAGACCCGGGGTGGCCTGCTTGACGACCAATGCACCGAGGCCGGCGGCGGCGAAACCGGTTGCGATCTCGGCCATCGCGGTGCGCGACCCGAGATAGGTCTCGATTGCGGCCGTGAGCCGGCGGCTAAAATCCGGGTCGGCGCCAGTCGGGGGGATGAGGAGCGCGGCCGCTCTGTCGTCGGCGATTATCGTTTCGGCGATCGCGTCGCGATGCGAGACCCGATCCCGATGCCGGCACGGGATTTCGAGCAATTCGGTCGCCACCAGCCACTCGATTTCGCGCGCGACCTCGGTCTCCAAGAGGAGCCGCCGGCCGGCCAGCCAGGCCGCGACCCGCTCCATGCCGGCCCGCCCCGCCGCCCAGGCCACGAGCTTGACGGCGAGCGCCGGGCCCGCGAGAAACAGATTGGCCGGAGCCCGCAGCAGATCCCAGCCGAGCGCTCGGCGATGCAGCGCAACGGAGCCGGCCAAGGTGAAGTGGCGCTCGACAAAAGCGTCGATGCGCCCGCGCCGGCTCTCGATGTACCGCTGCACGGCATCGCGCACGATCGCGCTGGCGAGCTCTTGCCGGGATATGTCCGACATCCGTTCACAAAACCGACAGCCGCCTATATCTAGACTTGAATGTCTGGTGGTCAACTCAGCCTTCTCGAGCCGTCGCTCTCGCTTCCGGCCGGGCTCGAATACCGAGCGGAGCTTGTGTCGCCGGAGGAGGAAGCGGAACTCCTCGGCCGTTTTCGCGAGCTGGATTTCCGGGAATACGAGTTCCATGGCTATTTCGGCAAGCGGCGCGTCGTCTCGTTCGGACAGCACTATGAGGCCAACGACGGTACGGCCGGCACCACAAAGGACATTCCCGGTTTCCTTCTGCCGCTCCGCCGGAAGGCGGCGGATTTTGCGAGACTACCTCCCTCGGAACTGCAGCAGGCGCTCGTCACGGAATACACTCCCGGAGCCGCGATCGGCTGGCACAGAGACCGGCCCGCCTACCGCGATGTGATCGGTGTCTCGTTCGGCTCATCGTGCCGATTTCGTTTCAGGCGCAAGCGCGGCGGCGGCTGGGAACGCGCATCCTTGATTGTGGAGCCGCGGTCGGTCTATTTGCTGCGAGGCCCGGCTCGGATGGAATGGCAGCATAGCATCCCGCCCGCCGAGCGCCTGCGGTACTCCGTCACCTTTAGAAGCATGCGCGGCGACACGACAAAAGCGGGTCAGCCCGCGGTGGCGTAAGTGGCGCGGCCACAGCTCTCCTTGCTGTTTTAGCTGTTATTTGCAGCCAAATAACAGCGATTTCTTCAGCTCGTCTGCTCACCCGGCGCCCCTCATCGGTGCTCTCCCGAAGCCCATGAGACGCGAACATTATGGCAATTTTAGCGTTGCTGATTCGGCAGCGCGCGTGCCAGCCGGCGCGGCGGCGAACCCTTAGCGCCGCGCCTGCATTTGACTAGTCGCCCAGGAATTCTGGTTAAGCCTCTAAAATTTTACGTTTCGGCAACCGTTCATCTGACATTACGAGTGCATGTCAGATGAACACACGCCTACATTGCAGAGCATCGCTGCCGACCGGGATTGGTGGTCAGCTAACGCCGGTGAGCATTACCGCGAGCTCGCGCACTGGCTCCGCGGTATCGCGGCCAAGTGTCGGCTTGCGTATTCCCGGCGCGAATTGCTGGATCTCGCCAGGCACTACGACGCCAGGGCCGACCGGCTCACACGCCGAGCAGACAAATGATCGGCGAAACACCCGAATGGGCGTGGTGGGTAATGATCGGCTTGCTCGTGTTCGTCATGTTGCTGCCGATCATCAAACGTTAGCGCCCGCCGCGTCGCCTTCCAGCTTTGGCTCGCGGCGGCTCGTAATGTCTCATCGGCGGCAAGGACCTGGCGCACCGGCTCCGGCCGGATCTTGCCGAGAATGCCCCTCAGGGTCTGAATACGCGGCGACAGCGGATACCGATCGGCGTCTGTAGTGTCGGACAGCAGCCGCGCCAGTGCGGCAGCTTCTTCGTCGGTTAGGTCAATGATCATGCCCCAACAGGTGGGGCGGTTAACCAATGACGGCGAGTTCCGCGAGGAAACAATTCTGAGTTTGCTACCTATTACCGGGGATGCCGGGACTTGATCGTAAGGTTGCTTGTCTCGATTATCCGACAATCGGGGTTCCGATAGAGGCAAAAATGGCTGATTACATCCGCCCTTTGCTTGCTGGCATATTCCAGCGCTCAAGTCCGTTCGAAATTTGGGTAATTATGTACCTGACGTAGTAGAGGTTAGAATTGCTTATAGAGATCGAAAGGCCAGCGCTTCAAACCACGAGGTGATAAGTATCGATGCTGGCGTATTGGAGTGCGACATCATCGATGAGGTGCGCGGGGCTTTTCCACACTCCGCTGAATATTGACAATTCGAGCACATTCGCAAAAGCGGGGCGCTTGAGCAAGGCAGGGCCCGGGCGGCGCGTCAGTGCTGCTTGGGGTGCCTCAACCAAAACGGGGGGGGAGCCACATGCGCGCAGAAACCATGACGATGATGCTGAGCTGGCCGGGTTCTTGGGGGTTAGGCGGTTTGGCGCATTCGGGCGGCGCGGGCGAGGTCGACCGAGACGAGCTGGGAGATGCCGCGCTCTGCCATGGTGACGCCGAAGAGGCGGTCGACGCGCGCCATCGTGATGCGGTGGTGCGTCACCATCAGAAAGCGTGTGCCGGTCGTATCGGCGATGTCGCCGACCAGACTGCAGAAACGGTCGACATTGGCGTCGTCGAGCGGCGCGTCGACCTCGTCCAAGACGCAGACCGGCGCCGGGTTTGTCAGGAACGCGGCGAACAATAGCGCGAGCGCGGTCAGCGCCTGCTCGCCGCCTGACAGCAGCGACAAGGTTTGCAGCCGCTTGCCCGGCGGGCTCGCCATGATTTCGAGCCCGGCGGCGAGCGGGTCGTCATTGTCGACCAGACGCAGTTGCGCCTTGCCGCCGCCGAACAGCTTGGTGAACAGCTCGGCGAAATGGCGGTCGAACTGCTCGAAAGCCGCGCTCAGCCGCTGGCGCACTTCGCGGTCGAGCGCAGTGATGCCTTGACGCAGCCTGCCAATTGCTTCGGTCAGATCGGCGCGCTCGCGCCGCAACTCGGCGATCCGCGCTTCGAGCTCGGCGGCCTCGGTTTCGGCCATCAGATTGACCGGACCCATGCCGTCGCGCTCGCGGATCAAGCGGTCCAGCCGGGCCGCGGTCTCGGCCGGATCGGCGGCGATCTTGTCCTCCGCCACGCCGGCAATTTCGGCGAGCGCTTCGGGTGCGACGCCGATCCGCTCGCGGATATCGCGGGCGAGGCGCGCCGTGGCCTCACTTGCGCCGCCCCGCAGTCCTTCGAGCCGCGCCAGGCGCTCGCGGACCTCGCCCAATGCGTGATCGGCCAGGCGCGAGGATTCCGTCGCTTCGCGCAATTGCCGCTCGCCGACGGCCAGCGCGTCGGCCGACCGGCGGCAGGCCTCGGCGGCGCCCGCGATTGCGGCGCCGAGCGCCTCGCTCTCGGCGGCGATCATTGCCGGGCGCGCCGCCAAGCCGTCGATCTCGACCGCCAATGCGCTGCGCCGTTCGAGCAATGCAACCTGCTGCGCGTCCGCGTCCGTGCTGCGCTTACGCCAGGCACGCTCCTCGATGCCGATCGAGGAGAGGCGCTCGCGGCGGCGCGCCATTTCATGGGTCAGCCGCTCGATTGCCGCGCGCGCGTCCGCTTCCCGCCGGCGCGCCTCGGCCGCCGCGACGCGCGCCTGGTCGAGCGCCGCGCGGGCCGATTGGGCCTCGGGGAGATTGGCCAGATCACCTTCGACCTCTGCCGCCTGCGCCTTGGCCTCGGCGACATCAGCGCCGATTTTTTCGAGAAGGTCTGACGCGGCGGCGAGCCGGGTTTGCGTGGTCATTTCCCGCCGGCTGATCTCGGCCTCCTCGGCGCGCGCCCGCGCCAGCGCCGCCTCGGCCTCGGACAGCGCCTGGCGGGCCGATTTGCCGGCCTCGGTTGCTTGTTGGCGGTCGGCACGCGCCGCGGCGGCGCGGCTCTCGGCCGTCAAAGCCGCCGCCTTAAGGGTGGCGATCTCACTCTCCAGCACAGCGAGGCGGTTGGTATGCCGCAAATGCTCGGCGGCGGGAGACGGACCGCAGCCGAGAGAGACGAACCCATCCCAACGCCACAGACGACCCTCACGGTCCACCAGGCGCTGACCCGGAGCCAGTCTCGGCTGGAGGCGCCGCCCGGTCTCCTCATCCTCGACCCAGCCCGCTCGCGCAAGGCTGCGCGCGAGAGCCGTCGGAGCGTCGACGGCTTCGCGCAACAGGCGAGCGCCCTCGGGCAGGGCAGCGCAGCCATGCTCGTCCTCACCGAGATCCACCCAGAAGCGGGCGGAGGCGCCGGCCTCGCCAAGCGGCGCCTGAAGCTCATCGCCAAACGCGGCACCGACCGCTGCCTCGAAACCAGGCGCGACCCGCAGCGCCGTCAGGATCGGCGGAGCCTCGCCCGTATCCGGCGGCGGTGTGAGCAGCCTGCGCAATCCTTCGGCCTCTGCAATGAGCCGAGCCACGCGAATATCGACCTGGCGCGCCGCATCGAGCGCCGTCTGCTCGCCGGTGAGCCGGTTTGCGATCTCTGCCTCGGCTGCCTCGACGATCGCGCGACATTGCTCGACCCGCGCTTCAGCTTCCGTAACCGCAGTGGTGGCGGCGGCCACCGCCTCGGGCGCAACCACCCCTGCAGCCAATCCTGCACGTTGCCGCTCCGCTTCGGCGCGGCGCGCCTCCAACCGGGCGTGGCGTTCTTCGAGATCCTTTCGGCGCCGATCGAGCGCGGCGCGGCGCGCGTCGGCGGCCGCGACGTTTTCGGTCTCCCGCTGCAACACCGCCTCCGCCTCGACCAGGCAAGCGCCGGCTTCGCGCAACCCAGCCTCGGCGAGCTCCCGGCCCGGGCCATCCCCCGCCTCGGCCCGGGTGACCGCCTCCTGCTCTTCGGACAGCCGGGTCAGCACCGCCTGCGCCTCGGCCAGGTGGGATTCCTCTCGTTCGAGATCGGCGGCCAGTTGCGCGAGCCGCTGTTCCGCCTCGCGGCGGCCGGCGAGCACCCGTTGCAGCTCCTGTTCGAGCACGGTGCGCGAATTGGTCAGCCGCTGCAGTTCGGCTGCGGCATCCGCTTCTGCCGCCCGGAGAGGCGGCAGCGCCGCCTCGGCGGCGTCGCGAGCCCGCTCCCCGGCGAAGGCGTGCTCGGTCGCCTCCGCCACGCTGCGCTCCGTTGCACGATGCTCGGCGGAACTGCGCTCCGCCTTGGCCGCGGCTGCCAACCAGCGCACTTGGAACAGCAGCGCCTCAGTCCGCCGAAGCTGCTCCGCGAGGCGGCGGTACCGCTGCGCCTGACGCGCCTGTTTTCTCAAAGCCTCGAACTGGACCTCTATCGTCGCGATGACGTCGTCGAGCCGCTCGAGGTTCTCCTCGGCAGCGTCGAGTTTGAGTTCGGTCTCGCGGCGGCGCGCGTGAAGCCCGGCGGTGCCGGCGGCTTCTTCGAGCAGGAGCCGCCGTTCAGCCGGTTTCGCGTCGATCAGCGCGGCGACGCGGCCCTGGCTCACCATCGCGCCGGAATGGGCGCCGCTCGCCGCATCGGAGAACAGCAGTTGGACGTCGCGCGCCCGCACTTCGCGCCCATTGACGCGGTAGGTCGAGCCGCCGCCGCGCTCGATCCGCCGGACGACCTCGATTTCCGCGCGGTCATTGAAGGCGAACGGCGCGTCGCGGCGGCTGTTGTCGAGGGTCAGCGCGACTTCGGCGATGTTGCGGGCCGGTCTTGCCGTCGTCCCGGCAAAGATCACATCGTCCATCTCGCCGCCGCGCAGCCGTCTGGCCGAGGTTTCCCCCATAACCCAGCGCAGCGCCTCGACCAGGTTCGATTTGCCGCAGCCGTTCGGCCCGACGATCCCGGTGAGCCCCGGCTCGAGCGCCAACTCGGTCGGGTCGACAAAAGATTTGAACCCGACCAGGCGAAGCCGGGAGACCTGCATCAAATCTCCCGCCGACCCAGCATATAGTCCCCAGCCATTCCCTCCCCCGCAGGCGGGGCAGGGTTGGGGTGGGGGTTGCGAATACTCGTCGAATGAGCGATCAAGATTTCGCCGCCAGCCCCGACAACACCTTGTCGAACTCTTCGACGGTCGGAGCGCCGGTGAACTTGGTGCCGTTGATGAAGAACGTCGGGGTCGAGTTGACGTCGAGCTCTTTCGAGGCGATCAGACGGCCCTCGACGATCTTGTTTTCGAGAGCGGTGTTCTTGAGGCAGTTGTCGAACTCTTCGCGGCTCATGCCGCCGAGCTTGACCAGCCGGGCAAGCGCGTCGCGATAGTCGCGCGACGCCACCCATTTTTCCTGCGACCCAAAGAACAGGTCGATATAGGCATAATACTGGTCCGGCGGTGCGCAGCGCGCAATCATCGCCGCCCGCAACGCCGGCTCGTCCAGCGGGTAGTCGCGCAGAACCAGTTTGGCTTTCCCGGTATCGATCCATTTCTTCTTGAGCTCGGGAAGAACCTCGTTCGCAAAGTGGCCGCAATGCGGGCAAGTCAACGAGGCGTATTCGATGATCGTAATCGGCGCGTCGGGATTGCCCAGGATCCGATCATCCTTGCCGAGCGCCAGCACGGTCTGTGCATCCGCAAGCAGCTGGTGTGGTGCGGCGGCCTGCGCCGGCTCCGGCGATACCAGAATGATGCTCAACACCCCGAGCAGGGCAAACCAGATCTTATCCATAATCAGGCTCCTTACTACTATATCTAGGAATCTGCAAAGGGTGCTCAGCGTTGCTCCCACCGACCGCTCTGCCCAGCCGGGCGAGAGCCGCGCGCAGATCCGGGTCGGCGATCGCCGAGAGCCGCCGATCGAGCGCCTCTGCCTCGCCTGGCGACAGCGGAGAAAGCACGGTCCTCCCGAACCGAGGGGCGAGCGGCAATGGCCCCTGCACGAGCGCCAGGCGGGTGATGACGGCTCGGCCGAAATACAGGTTGATTCGCTCGATGATCAAGGGCGCCCGGTGCTGCAGCTCGAGCGCGGCGCCGGGTGCGGCGCGCAGCTTCAAGACACCGTCGCGCCCGAGTGTCCCTGGCCAACTCACCTCGGCCCGATCCGAACCGACGATCGCCGCCCACTCCGCCTTGAGACGGACGAGGACGCCCCCACCGCGGCGCGCGACAATCGGTACGGTCAGTTTCGAGACCGCGGCGCCGACCGCACGGAAGCCCCAATGCTCGCGGTTGGGGTGCTCGCGCTCCGCCCTCGGCCCGGCTAGCTTTGCGGCGCTGCGCCTTCGAGTGGTCCTGTCCATGCCGCCCTACCGATCCGCAATCCCCTCATCATCGGGCACCCCCGATACCGCAGCGCTTTTGCTGTGGTACGACCGCCACCGCCGCGCGCTGCCGTGGCGGGCCCCCGCCGGCGTCCGGCCCGACCCTTACCGCGTCTGGCTCAGCGAAATCATGCTGCAGCAGACGACGGTAGCGACTGTCGGCCCATATTTCGACCAATTCGTGGCACGCTGGCCCGATGTGTCGGCGCTCGCCGCGGCATCGCTCGACGAGATACTGCAGCTCTGGCAGGGGCTCGGTTATTACGCGCGCGCCCGCAACCTGCATGCCTGCGCGCGCGCCGTTGTCGAGCAGCATCGCGGCTGGTTCCCCGACGATCCGGCAGCGTTGCGTGCACTGCCCGGGATCGGGTCCTACAGCGCGGCGGCGATTTCCGCGATAGCGTTCGATCGGCGGACCGCGGCAATTGACGGCAATGTCGAACGTGTGGTGGCCCGGCTGTACGCCGTGAGCGAGCCCCTTCCTGCCGCAAAATCGCGTCTCAGGGCGCTCGCCGCCGCGCTGGTGCCGCAGCAACGGGCCGGCGATTTTGCGCAGGCCGTGATGGATCTCGGCGCCACGATCTGTACGCCGCGGCGGCCGCGTTGCGTCCTCTGCCCGTGGCGCGCCTGCTGCGCCGCAGCCGCAGCAGGCTCGGTCGATGCAATCCCGGCGCGGACCGAGAAGCCGGAGCGGCCGTCGCGCTATGGCGTTGCGTTCTGGCTCACGCGCGGCGACGGAGCGGTGCTGCTGCGCCGCCGCCCGGAGAAGGGCTTGCTCGGCGGCATGACCGAAATCCCGTCGACGCCGTGGCGCGGTGAACCTTGGACACTCGATCAGGCGATCGAGATTGCGCCGGCAGCCGCGGATTGGGCGCCACTGCCGGGCACGGTGCGCCACGGGTTCACGCATTTTCGCCTCGAACTCGCGATCATCGCAGGAAATGGCGATGCCGACGGGGTGTGGAGCCGGGTCGACCGCCTCGGTGACCACGCCCTGCCGACCCTGATGAAAAAGGTGGCGCGGCACGCCGTCTCGGCGCTGGCCGCCTAGAGTGGAAAGGCCGCCGGCGAGCCAGGCTCCGGCTCGGTAAACAGCGGCAATACCGCATCGCCGGTGATCGCCAGGCGGACCGGCGCAAAGGACCGCCGGTGGTGCCGGGTCACGCCAAATCGGCGAATCGCCTCGCCATGCTCGGGTGTCGCGTAGCCGACATTGGTGCTCCACCCATAAACCGGATAGCGCGGGGCGAGGCCGCGCATGATGCGGTCGCGGGTCACCTTGGCGATGACGGAAGCGGCGGCGATCGAGAAGCTGAGAGCATCTCCGTCGATGACCGTCTGCACGGCGCAATCGACCGGCGGGGCGATGTTGCCGTCGACCAGCGCGACATCGGGGCGCACGCCGAGGACGGCGACGGCCCGCGCCATCGCCAACAGGGCGGCGCGCAGAATGTTGATGCGGTCGATTTCGGCTACGCTCGCCGCCGCGACCCCGATATGCGCGGTCCCGCGAGCGGCGCATCGCCGCAAGGCGCCGTAGCACGTTTCGCGTTCCTCGATGCTCAGCACCTTCGAATCGTCGAGGCCGTCGCGCAGAGATTTCGGGAAGCGGCGGGCATCGAGAACCACCGCCGCGGCGACCACCGGTCCGGCAAGCGGTCCGCGCCCGGCCTCGTCAATGCCGCAGACCAGCCCCGTGCAGCGCCGTTCGATCCTGAAATCCGGCATCGCCCTCTCCCCCGCTGCCTTGTGCCACAAAGGCCCTCGGCCGGGCAAGGCGGCTCGGCTTGTGCTGGCGCCAGGCCGAGAGAGCGCTATCTTTCTTATATGCTCAGGTCCGCCTTCATTGTGTTATTTGCTCTGACAATTGCGTCAAACCCTGCGGGCGCCTTCGACCTGTTTGCGACGCATGAGGTGACGGTGCAATTCGCGACCCAGGACGGCAAGCCGCTGGCGAACGCCGAGGTGAAGGTGTTCGCCCCCGGCGACGCTAGGACTGCGGTAATCACCGGGCACACCGACGCTCAAGGCAAATTTGTTTTCGACGCCGATCAGGACGGCTTCTGGAGCGCCGAGGCGAAGGGCGCCGATCAGGTCGCGCGGGTCATGATCCGCGTCGGCGGCGAATCGCAGCAGCCGCAGAGCCGGATTTCCCCGTTTCTCGTGATCGGTGCGCTCGCCGTTCTTCTGGCTCTGGCGATTTGGTACCGGCTGCTGCGCACCCGAAACCGCCGGCCCCCTAGTTGAGAGACCGGCTCAACTCCGTCGAGGATTTGCAAAAGGTTATCATCCCTCACCGTTATTCGCGCTCAAGAGCATCATCGAAACGCCCTTCCCGGGGAAAGCCGGGACCCATCATTCCGCTGCACGAGCCTTTCATTTTCTTGGTAAAGCCGCGCGATTCCCTGAAACGTTCCAGGCGACGGGGTCATGGGTCCCGGCTTTCGCCGGGAAAGTAATGGGTATTGTGTGTATCCGAACCTCGATCCGCTCATTCGCGCGTAGCGGGACAGGCGTGAGATTCCTCTCGGCATCGGCGGCCACATGGCTCGTGACTACGGCAGCTTTGCTAGGCGTATCGGCGCCGGCGGCCGGCGCCGGCCTTGCACTGGTGCTCGCGGTCGATGTGTCGGCGAGTGTGAGCGCCGATTCCTATGTGCTGCAGCACAACGGCATTGCGCGCGCCTTCGAGAACCCCCGGCTCGTCAACGCGATCTCGGCGGTTCCCGGGGGCATCGAAACGCTGGTGCTCGAATGGTCCGATCCCGACCGCATCGCGATCACGGTCGGGTGGACCCGGCTCGCGGACGCAACCGGCGCCGCCGCCTTTGCCGCTGCCGTCCGTGCGACGAAGCGCAGTTCCGGGGAGTTGACCGCGATCGGTCCGGCATTGCTTGCCGCCGCCGCTGCGTTCGACCATGCGCCCGAGCCGGCGCCGCGCCGGATCATCGACATCTCCGGCGATGGAATGGCCAATTTTGGGCTGCCTCCGGCCGTGGCGCGCGACCGCATCGTCGCGGCGGGGATCTCGATCAACGGGCTGGCGATCCTTACCGAGGAGCTTTGGTTGAAGGCCTATTACCGCAGCAATGTAATCGGCGGCCCCGGCGCCTTTGTCGTCGCCGCGGAGGATTTCCGCAGCTTTGCCGACGCCATCCTGCGCAAACTCGGGCAGGAAATCGCCGAGGCGCCCGGCGCTCAGATGCAGTAGGTCCGAATCGGTTCGAAGCCATTAAAGCCGACCGAGGCGTAGCTCGCCGTGTAGGCGCCGGCCGACAGGATCTCGACCTTGTCGCCGACCCGCAGCGCGAGCGGCAGCCGGTATTCGGTTTTTTCGTAGAGGATGTCGGCGCTGTCGCAGGTCGGGCCGGCGAGGACGACGGGACCGGCAGACCCGCGGCGGCCGGGCGTCACAATGCGGTATTTGATGCTCTCGTCCATCGTCTCGGTGAGCCCATTGAACTTGCCGACATCGAGATAGACCCAGCGCCGATCGTCAGCGCCGCCTTTTTCGGAAATCAGCACGACCTCGCTCTGAATGATTCCGGCATCGCCGACCAGCGAGCGGCCCGGCTCGATGATGATCTCGGGCAGGTCGTTGCCGAAATGCCGCGTGATCGCCGCCATCACCGCCTGGGCATAGCGCTCGACCCCGGGCACATCGCCGCTGTAATGCGCCGGGAAGCCGCCGCCGATATTGACCATGCGCAGGTTGATATCAGCCTCGGCGAGTGCCGAAAACATCCGCGCCGCGGTGCCGACCGCGCCGTCCCATTGTCCGAGGTCGGTCTGCTGCGAGCCGACATGGAAGGAAATGCCGTAGGGGTCGAGACCGGCGTCGCGGGCCTGGTGCAGCAGCTCCACCGCCATCTCCGGCGCGCAGCCGAATTTCCGCGACAGCGGCCATTCGGCGCCGTCACAGGTGACGAGAATGCGGCAGAAGACCTGCGCGCCGGGGGCGGCGCGCGCCAGCTTTTGGAGCTCGTGAGCGCTGTCGAGGGCAAACAGCCGCACCCCGGCCAGATACGCGCAGGCGATATCCTTTTCCTTCTTGATCGTGTTGCCGAAAGACAACCGGTCGGGGGCGACCCCGTTGCCGAGGCAGAGCTCGATTTCGCCGCGGCTCGCGACATCGAACCTGGCGCCCTTGCGGTTGAGCACGCCGACGATCTCGGCGGCCGGATTGGCCTTGACCGCATAGTAAATCCGGGCGAGCGGCAAGTAGTACTGCAGCGCCTCATAGGCTTCGGCAATCAGGTCGAGATCGACGACGAGGCAAGGGGTCTCGGGGGCTTGTTCGGCAAGAAAACGGGCAATCCTCTCGCTCATGACCAGGTCATCCTTACGGCGAGGCGGCTAAAAGCAATCGGCGGGGCGGACGATGACCGAGACCTCGCCCGGGAATCCCACGCGCGGCCTCGGTTCAGCCGAACGCAGAACCGAAACGGATACCGGTGCGGCCTAACGAGGCCGCCCGGCCAGAATTTTGCGATTTAACCTAAACTACTCGGGTCGATGACCCGGTTACCCCGCCCGCGCAGACGCGTCCCGCGAAGGTTGTCGTCAGGGCAGGGCACCACGCCGCCCCTTGATCGGAAAGCAACCATACCGTCCTCCCTCTCGGGACCGACCCCACAGCGATCTGCTGGCCGGGCTGCCAAAAAGGACGCGTTACGTCGTTGCATAACCACCATGGGCCATAGGCACGTGCGAGTGCGTCGAGACCCCGATAGATACGCCGATCTGCCGGCGGCGCAAGGGGAAACTCGGAAGAAGTTGAAGGTTTGATGGCAAAGTTGCGAGCGTCATCTCGCTCGGAGCCGGTACGTTCGAAAAAAGCCAAAGCTGCGTTAACCAACCTCGCCATTATCGTGTAATATCGCGCCCGTAGAACGGAGTTACCACAGGGCACGGCGGGTCAGGGGGATCCCATGCCGACGTTCGCGGATGCGGGGAGAGCGATCGAGCAAAACCTGGAAATACTCAGGAAACCCGGCATCCTAGCGGTTCGCCCAGGCTATCGCATCGAGGGGGGCTGGCCGGTAGGAGATCCGATCATCGTAGCACTGGTTGGCGCCAAGAAGGGCGAGGCGGCGGCCTACGGTCTGCCAGCCGAGCTTGGCGGCATCCCTATTGAAGTGCGCGAAGCCTCGCCGCTCGGCCGGATGAAGGCGACCAGGCCGGCGACCTACCTGGCGCTCGCCGAACGCGCGCGCATCGAGCAGCACATCCCCGATTTTCCGTTCGAGCATGTCTTTGCCGCACCGGCGGAAGCCGCGGCAGCGCGGCGCGGTCCGCGCAAGGAGGAAATTCCCTATGAGCCGGCCGCGGTGCCGCTCGATCCGATTACGGGCTCGTTGTCAGTGATCTGCAGCGCCAGCCCGGATGCGGGATGGCCGGTGCTGCGTGATTTTTTCGCGCGGACCCAGCAGAAGCTGACCGTCGGGATGTACGATTTCACCTCGGCGCACATTCTGTCGGCGCTCCAAGATGCGCTGACCGGCGGCGGCAGTGCGCGCCCGTTGTCGCTTGTGCTCGACCATCCGGCGCGCAACCCGTCGGCCGATCAAAGCGACGACCAGACCGAGCAAGACCTCAAGAGCGATCTCGGCGATGCGCTGTCTTTTGCGTGGGCGGCGGTTCGGTCGAGCCCCGAAGTCGGCGAATGGATCTTTCCGTCGGCCTATCACATCAAGGTCGCCGTACGCGACAGCGCGGAGATGTGGCTGTCCTCAGGCAACTGGAACAACTCGAACCAGCCGGAGGACGCACCGGTAAACGATCCCGACGCGGAGCACGCCGCCGAGACGTTTAAGAAAAGCGACCGCGATTGGCACGTCGTCATCGCCTCGCCGCAGATGGCGCAACTCTACGAAGCCTATCTCCTCAACGACCGGCAATCCGCGCTCCCGGCCCAGGGTCTTGTTGAGCAGGCGGTCGATTTGGAGGCGCTTGCCGAGCAGGCCTTCGACTTGGCCGAGACCAATCCCGCGGCCGAAGCCCGGGCGCCGAGGACTTACTTCGCGCCGCTCCCGGTCGCCGAGCAAATGACGATCCAGCCATTGCTGACGCCGGACGCGGCACCGGACGGCCGCACCGGGATCTATGCCGAAAAGATGCTGGAGCTGATCTCGAACGCGCAGAACGCCCTCTACATCCAACTGCAGTATATTCACCCCTCGAACCGTGACGACGAGGCCGCGTTCACAGCTCTGCTCAACGCCGTTTCCGCGCGGGCCGCGGCCGGCGTCGACGTCCGCATCATTCTGAGCCAGTGGCAAAACACGCAATGGATGGAACGATTGCACGCAGCGGGGATCGACACCTCGCTCGTCCGCATTCAACAGGGCGTGCACAACAAGGGATTTGTCGTTGACCACCAAAAAGTGGTGGTCAGCAGCCAGAACTGGTCCGGTCAAGGGGTGCTGGAAAATCGCGATGCAGGGCTGATCATTAATAGCGCCACGATCGCGCAGTACTTCGAGAAAATCTTTCTGAGCGACTGGGACAATGTCGCCGTCGGCCATGGCGCGCGAACTGGTGTCCCGCCCGGCGCGGCGGGAACGGTGCAGATCCTCGGCTGGCAGGATGACCCCGGAGAGAGCGAGAGCCCGCTCGTTCCGCCCGAGATGCGGCCGGTTCCGGATTTGACCTTGGCGCCACTGCAATTGGCGATCTCCGGGGACGCCGCGCCGCCGCCCCGCCGATATGGCCTGCGCACTGCAGATTTTCGCTACTGGTCGGCAGCCGAAGCCGCGGCGCGGGGTGCTGCGTTTTGGCGCCAACTGGTCCCGCCGGGCACGACCTGGCAATTGGGTGACACGCTTCCGTTGCTCCTCGACGATGGGGAAGACTTCAACGCGTTTTACGACCGCCGGGCGCTCAACTTCTTCCACGGTACGGCGGGCGGGCGGACCGTCTTTTCGGGCGAGAGTCCGGACATCGTCTGCCATGAGCAGGGCCATGCCGTGCTCGATGCGCTAAGGCCGGAACTGTTCGACGCCGGATCGATTGAAGCCGCGGCGTTCCATGAATCCTTCGGCGATATGAGCGCATTACTGGCGGCATTGCAGCTGCCGACCATGCGTGCCGCGATCCTTGCCGAGACCGGCGGCGATCTGCGGCGCAGTTCGCGGCTGTCGCGGCTTGCCGAGCAGCTCGGTTGGGCGATCCGTCAGTTTGCGCCCGATGCGGTCGAGCGCGATTGTCTGCGCAACGCCGCCAATTCGTTCGTCTACACCAACCCCGAGGGGTTGCCGTCGAGGGCACCCGCATCGAGCCTCTCTTCTGAGCCGCACGCGTTTTCGCGAGTCTTTACCGGGGCCTTTCTCGAAGCCATCGCCGGCGGGTTCAGGCTCGCCTCGGCCAATCCGGGCGAAGCCGATCTCCAGGCGGTGAGCGTGGATCTCGCTCGGCTCCTGATTGCCGGCATCCTCGCGGCACCGATCGTGCCCGAATATATGGCGCAAATGGCGGCAGCGATTGTCGCCGCCGATGCCGCGGCCGAGGGTCGTGCATCAGGCAAGTACGGCGATGTGTTGAAGGCCGGGTTCGTCCGTCACGGGATTCTTTCCCCGCAATCGGCGGTCAGCGTTGGCACCCTACACGCTGCCGGCGTCGCGGCAGTCGCCCGCACCGCCGCTACGGCTGCGGCCGGCGGGGCGGCGGGCCGGACTGAATTGCCGCCCATTGCGCTCTCGGCTGCCGACTACGGGCTCGGCGACCGGCCGCTTCTGGTGCGGGCACCCTCCGACCCGCGCCGGTTCGCAGTCTCGGGTGCGGCGTTCGGGGTCGGCTCGGTGACGCCCTCGAACAGCGAGCAGGCCGCTCGCGCTTTTGTCGAAGACCTGTTGCAGCGCGGGCATATCGACATCGGCAATGCAGGCCAGCCCGCAACGCGGATCGTCCATCCCCACGCCTTCAAGACGCATAAGCTCGTAACCGCGGCCGAGGGGCTGATGCTGACCCGCATCTTGTTTGATTGCGGTTTCCGCGCCACCTCGTAGGAGTGAAAGAGTGGCGAGGCGATGACCGACGAGGACAGCGAAACAACCAACAAGCCGGAAACTTCAGGATCCGACCCCGAGCGGCAACAAAAGGCCAAAGAGGCCTTCGAGCGCGGCATCCTCGAGCGCGGCGAGGCCGCTGTTGCCGACCAACACGGCAAATTGCCGCCCGGCGCCACCCACGAAATCGTCGGCCACGACGCCGCCGGCCGCCCGATCTTAAAGCGCCGCCGTTTCTCGGCATTTTAGCAGCGCGGCGGCTGGTTCAGTTCAGTTCGTAGACGTCGACCTCACCGTCGAAAGTCGGCACCAGCAGCTTGCCGTCGGCTATCACCGGCGGGCAGAACTTGCTGTATTTGAAACCGGCCTGCTGCCACAAGAGGCGCAGCTTTGCCGGCGCGCCGGGGTTTGGACTGGGATCGAAGTCGGAGGCGTCGTATGCGCGAACGATGCCGTCGACCACGTGCTTATTGGCGTCCCCGTTCAGCGGAGCCGTGCCCCACACAATCCCGTTGTTCTGTCCGTTGGCCGACAAGCTCAGCATTCCGCCGGGCATCCCGCCCATATTGTCGGGAGCCGTTGCAAGCGGCCCGGAGGCCAGCTCGGAGCCGTGCGCGAGCAGCTTGACGTGGCCGGACGGGTCGAAGGCGAAGGCGCGCAGCTCGGCATTTTCTCCCCAGGCGAAAAGCATGGGCCCGTGTTTGGCGCTGACCCAGTAAACCGGCGAACCGTGCAGATGATGGGTCTTCCAGCCGGGTTGCGGCTTGAAATCCAGGTTCCCTGTCGGCGAGGCGCCGTGATAGGCGGGAGAGTTCGGATCGGGATTGAAAGTGAGGAACGTCGGCGGCGCTTTGAGCTTGGAGAAATCGCCGATCGACTTGCCCATGTTGTTTCTGTCGAGCACGTAAAGCACTCCATCTTTCCCGGCTCCGAGCAAGAAGTTGGTTCCCGGCGGTAACACGGGGCCGCCCGAGCCGACATCCTGATCCTCATAATTGTAGCCGCCCATGAACGGCGCGACCTCCGGCATTGTCCAGAATTTACGTGTCGAGTTGCGGAATGGCGAGAACCAGTCGGAGAGCGTCAGCGACGGACCCTGCGGTCCCGGCTCGAGCGACAGTTTGACAAAGCTCTCGGCAAAGTCCGTCTGGCCGTTGAAGTCCTTTTTGCTGCCGTCGGGGTTGACGAGGTAGCCGCCATTCGACGTGACTATATAGACATTGCCCTGATCATCGGCAGCGGGTCCTTGTGAGGACTGCCAGATACCCCCGCCAAAGCTGTTTGGCGTGGCCAGCCAGTGGCCGACCTCCTTCCAGTCGTCGACGTCGAAAGCCACGACCCACCCGTGATTTTGCAGCGTCGCATCCGGTCTCTGCGGCGCGGTATCCGAGCCGGTCGTCGCCACATACAGCATCTTGTGGGCCTGCGGCGAAGGCTTGGCTTCCAGAGGCACGAGCAGCAATGCCGCCCGCTGCTTCTGCACCTGGTTCAGGGCGATCTTCTGCCCGCTCGAATTGATCACCGACGCCTCGATCGGAAGCGGCTGCTCCTTCCCCGGTGGCGGCTGGCCGTCCTTCAAGCTCAGGGCATTGAGCTTGAGCTGCCGGTTGCCGTTGCTGTCGACGATCCAGTTCACGGCATAGATCGTTCCGGTCTCGCGATCGATGACGGGGGTGCTGAGGATCCCGAAGGACCGGTTGATGTGGTAGATATCGACCGGATCGCTCGGGTCGGGCACAAACGGCTTTCCGAGCGAGACCGGGTGGGGCCACAATTGTGCGCCGGTATTGCCGTCAAACGCCCGCACGTTGTTGGACATCGAAAACACATAGACGACGTCGTGCTTCGTGCCGTCGCTCATCTGCACATCGGGAACATAGAGCGGTTGTGCTTCGATGTTGGGGTCGTCGCCCTCGACCTTGAGAGAAAAGACTTTCCTTAACCCTCGAGACTTGAGGGCGGCAGGCGTGAAGGACTGCTCGTTGGTATCGGCGCCAGTCCTGTTGTTGTCGTAAGAGCGCGTCAGAACAGCATGCTTCGTCTGATCGGTTGCTTCCTCGGCACGTGCGCATTCGTTATTCGAGGTCGTATCGATCAGCTTCAAATATTGCGCTTCGTAAGGAGCGCTGGCCCAGCCCTCTTCATCGGCTGGCACGCGGTTCATGCTGACCAGGATGCCGTTCTGCAGAACATCGGCGCCCGACCGTCCCCCGCTCCACAGGCAACTGTTCCTGCGGTTTGGATCGATGGCGGCTATGTTCTTGACATTGTAGGTATGATTGGGGCTGATGCCGAATACGTTCTGCTGGCCCGCCTTGACGTCGACATCGAACCCGACGCCGTTCGGGGTTGCACTGTTCGCGCCAACCGCCAGATTGACGAACGCAAAGACGGTGTCGCTGGACGCCGGATCGGCACCTGCCTTCGCCATCTTGCCGACGCCAAAGATCTGGTCCTGCGGCAGGTTGCGCTTCAGGTGCAGAAACCATCCGTTCGCGCTGCGTAGCGCCGGGCTGGCGCTGCGTGCTTCGGATATTGCCGAGTAGAGCGCTAACAGATGAATTGCGTCCCCCGTATTTCGATCGAGCTCCCGCCATAGCGGCATCATCGAGTTGTAAGTTTTGAATTGCGGGATCTGCTTGCCGAAATTGAGCTCGAACCGCTCATAGCCGAAGGGCTGGCTCCCGTTGTCATTCCGGCCGGCCGGCACGATCGTGCCCTTAAGGCCAAGCTCCTGGCCGGGGAAGATCATCGTCACGCCATACATCGCGCTGTTCACGGCGAACCGCAGCGCCGCCTCATACGGGTCCTTGTAATTGTCCTCGTCTTGCGAGCTGGTGTTCAACAAGACCAACGAGTCGCCGTAGCTGGCGCGCCGGCTGTCGTATAAGGATTGGAATTCACTGGCCTTGGTCGCGCTATGAAAGGCGTAGATCAGATTTTCGTTCAACACATCGAAATGCCGGTTGGAGCGGTAGGTGACGGGGCCCCCATCGAGGCTCTCGGCCATGAAGACAAAGTCCCATTTGCGCGACCGGGTCCGGTTGATGATGTATTCCCAGGCTTGCGGCGGCAAGCCCTGCGCAAAATCTGCGCGCAGCCCGCCAATCCCGGCGGCAACATCGACCGCCGCGTGTTGCGGGTTCTCGGGGTACCCCGTCTCGGTCAGCCAGAACTGCATGTAGTCGCCGAAGAACTGCCAGAGCCGCTGCGTGATCTGGTCAAAATGACCATTGCCCGGGCCATTGCCGTCTTCAGACCCCACACCGTAGTCGAACCAGTCAGCCTCGTTTTTATAATTCTCTTTCTGTGACTGATTGGGGACGAGTGCGGCATAGCGGCCGAAATAGAGATCTGAAACATCGGCCCATTTGCCAAAATCGTACCGGTCCGGCGCGGCAGCGATGTTACTCGCGTTACTGGCGCGCTTGTCATATTCACCGGACCGCGAGAAGATTCGTGCTTCGACTGCGCGGATCTCGGTGGTGTCCGTGGTGCCGTCGTTCCCCCAATAATGCTGGCCCGGTGCGGCGAGCTCCGTGTCATGGGAAGTGTGATTGAACGGCACGTCGAGAAAAACGGTGATACGCTGCGCGTTCGCCGCCTTGACGAAGTTCTGGAACTCGGTCAGCGCCACGGCGCGCCCTTGCGGCGTGTCGTTGGCGGCGGGCGAGGAGCCCGGAGTGAAACCCGACGCCATCAACGGCATCACCGCGAAGTAATTCTTGACCGCATACGGGCTGCCGAGCTCGAACGGCCGATTGGTGGCCGGATCGATCTGGCGTCCGTCGATCCCGCGGGGGTGAATGGGCTGCAGCCAAAGGGCATTGACACCGAGTTGCTTCAAATAGGCAAGGCTGAAGCGCGGCCCGCCTGCGGCGGCGCCAGGGTTCGTCATTTTGGCAAAGGATCCCCGCTGGTCGGGCGCCGTTCCAGTCGCGGCGATCGTCAGCGGATTGGCCTCATAAAGCTGGAGGTCTTTTGCCTTTTGCGGCGAGACGACGATCGCGTGATCGCGTTTCAGGATCCCTTGCCCGTTCTGCTCGCTGTCGTACCAGCGGTATGTGTCCGCAGGATCGGAGGTCAGCCGGTAACGCGACGTGAGGCGGTAGGCGCCGGTTTTCGATATCGGCAAGGTAAGCAGGTACCCGCCTGGAACCGGCCTCATTGGATAAGCCCGGTAGTAATGGCGATCGTCTCCTGCAGCGATACTGTTGCCGGATGGCGGACTGATCCCTTCTTCGACGCCATTGCCATCGGGATCGGCCGTCGCCCAGTCTCGCCGATTGAGGTTCGTGAACACTTCGGCCGATTCGACGCCGGTCATCTGCGGATCGAAAAAGACCGTGATGGGGATGCTCTCGTGTGCCGTCTCGCTGATCAGCACGTGCGAGGTCGTGTAGTCCGCTTCGATCTCGTTTGCCGCCCGCTGAGCGGATCCGGTAGAGACCCGCAGCGTGGATGCGGCCGCCGGTTCGGCGGCAGCCAACACTGCGGCGGCGAGCGCGATGCTCAGCAAACGCCTTGCGGTCAGACCCGTCATCGGGGCCCCCTTTCCCTCAGAGTCGCCTTGTGCGTTTACTATAACTTAAGACCGTCAAAGAGGTGTGAGCCGCTTCACATCTCGAAGTCTTTATCTATTTGGCCGGACTGCGGTGGCTCAACCGCGGCGCCCAGCCGTGCGCTGCGCCCGGCGTTCGGCGAGCGGGATGACGAGGCCGGGGTGCTGCGCGGCGACCCGTTCCTGGGCGGCCTCGATGATCAGCTTCAACAGGTCGGAGTAGCGCAGCCCCGCCATCTCGGCCATCAAATTGAGCTTGCCGTCCCAGCACCAGCCGGGGTTCGGGTTGACCTCGAGCAGGCGGATCTCGCCTTCGGCATCGGCGCGGAAATCGAAGCGGGCATAATCTCGGCAACGGATGTGCTCGCACCGGATGTTCGAATATTTCGATAATTCTGGCGGCTGTCTTTGGCCGTCGAGCAGCCCCTTGCGGTAGCGTATCTGCAAATCTCACTGACGACAGCGCGGTCCAATATCGGTGCCAGTCCGCTTGCCAAACGAGGATGTCGCGAATAATCTGAAATTGTAAACATTAACCAGGCATCTAAACACCGATGATGAGAATATTGGCTGCCACCCTTCTCGTGTCGCTCGCTGGTCTCACGAATGCACGGAGTGCGGAGATAGACTGCGCTCCACTCAAGCCAATCGGCGGCCTAGACCAGCGAGTTGAGGACAATCTGAAGGGGCAAGCCAATATACTCTTCCGCTCATTAGGGGCAGGCGAGTTCGAAAACGGCTACAAATCGGTCGAGACCGACACGCTCAGCAAGTACCCAAATGCTGACAAGCTGTTGATCTGGCGCTCGGCTTTGTATTTCACGTGCACATTTATAGCTTCATCGAAGCAATGGACAGATGACCAGAAGTGGGAGAAATTTCAATTCATACTTCTGCTCGACAAAGACAATGGTCCGCCTCCTTTGGGTGCGGGTACTTCGCCTGAGAAGGGTGGGACACATTCGGCGTCAAAGGATCGGACAGGCATAAATTGGGATTTCCAGTCACCAACTTCCGTCTTCGATTTTGACAAATCTGATAAGTACGGGAAAATCACCGCGTTTCATTTCGTAGGACGAAATGTCTCTGATCGTACGCTTAATCTAGTACAGGCGTACATTAAATTTGAGCGCTGGCACCAAATTTTTCCGCTATATACCCTCATCGACAATGAGTGGATGTTTCCGAGAGAGGCGGATAATATTCCTCCTGGAGTACAATTTATATTCGGCTGCTCTCTACGATCCCAGCTGTCCTGGGCCCCACCAACATGTGATCAAAGGCCCCTAACTGTCCCGGGGGATATGGGTAGCTTTGATTTTGTATTTGAAGCTGACGGGACGAAAGTTGAGCATCCTTTTTCAATCCCTGATATTGAGAAGCTGATCGCGAAATGGGATCAGGAGACGCCCCGCTGACCGATGCGGCATTGCGATGCCCCGCGGACGCCGGGGTACCAGCCCCGCTCCGTCTGAAGGCCAGATGCAGCTATGGTTGGTGCGGATGACCGGTGGCATACCGTACACGTCAGTTCGGGGGAGGAACATCATGTTGGATCGAGTTGTGCGCCTGAGCAGCAGGTTTGTGCTCGCCATTCCATTGGTTTTGCTGAACTTCTCGGCGTCGACGCAAAACACCGCTCCCCCGCTTCCTCCGCCCGGGAACGCCACCCTGATCGACAGCGCTAATGTCCCGCAGGGAACAATCGGGCTTTACAAGTGTGAAAATAAAGGCGACGTGATCCTGTGTCTCTGCGTACTAACAAGGACAGCGCCTGGATCAGTAGACCTGAACATCAATAACCTCGCCGGACCGAGATTGATCGATGACCTACATGATGAGCATCGCTTACTTAGAGCTTACTATATAAATGGACGCGGACAGCGTCAACCTACCATAAATGTTACAAAGGATGACAGTGTATGGTTCGGGCTGGAATTCGAGAACTCGCCAGGTAATCTCATCACTTCGGCACGAATTCTATTAGCGCGGCTGGGCAACCTTGAGCTCCATGGTCCCATAGAAAAGGTTCGCGGGGTCATTGGCCGCTGACCTTCGCGCGGTGAACCGATTAAGTTGTGCGAGAGCGGCAAGAGATGCTAGGCAATCGGCCGCGGTCTTTAGGGCGGCGCCTCATCCCCGGCGGATTGCGGCGCGTTGCGCCCGGCGTTCGGCGAGCGGGATGACGAGGCCGGGGTGCTGCGCGGCGACCCGTTCCTGGGCGGCCTCGATGATCAGCTTCAACAGGTCGGAGTAGCGCAGCCCCGCCATCTCGGCCATCAAATTGAGCTTGCCGTCCCAGCACCAGCCGGGGTTCGGGTTGACCTCGAGCAGGCGGATCTCGCCTTCGGCATCGGCGCGGAAATCGAAGCGGGCATAATCGCGGCAGCCGAGCCGCTCGAACAAGATGTTCGAGTAATCGACAATTTTGCGGCGCGCCTCCTCGTCGAGCCGCGCCTCGCGATAGCCGACCTGCGTCCAGTAGGGCGAGTCGGGCACCCATTTCGATTCGTAGGGCAGCAATTGCGGCAATGCCGGATCGAGCCGCGAATAATCGACTTCGAGCGGCGGCAATACCCGGTAACCTTGTCCCGGATTGCCGATGATCCCGATCGAATATTCGGGACCGGTCAGAAATTCCTGGATCAGGATCGGGCAGCCCGGCATCTGCTCGCGCAACCGGCCGAGGCGGGTGATAGCCTCTTCCCAGGTATGGACCACCGCATCCCGGGTGATGCCGATCGACGAGTCGCCGTAATTCGGCTTGATCAATGCCGGAAACACCGACGGTATTGTCGCCGCCAGATCGTCGGAGTTGAAATAGGTCTCCGCCGGCACCGGCACATCGATCGCCTGCGCGATGCCGCGAACCAACGACTTGTTGTAGCACAGCCCCAGGCAGCTGGGTCCGGCGCCGCTGTAGGGGATATCGAGCATCTCCAGCAATGCCGGCACATGCATTTCCATAAAGGCGTCGTTATTGAAGCCCTCGTCGCAGAAATTGAGGACGAAAGGCGGTCGGCTCGCTCTGAGATCGGCAAATAGCGAGGCGTGATTGTCGACAAAACGAAAGCGATAGTCGGGGAGCTCGCGCAGCGCCGTTTTCAGCCGGTCGATCGTCTCGATGTCCTCCTCGCCAAAGCGCCCGTCCCGCTTCACCGGATCGGGCAGGCGCGGATCGCCAAGGATCACGGTGACGTCAGAGAACAGCGCGGCGCGGTGCGGCAGCCGTCGCGCCCGGCGCGGCGCCTCGCATGTTACGAAGAGCCGGTGGGCAACCATGCCCAGATCCTGGTTGCGGTGCGAATCCGGCGCCAACAGGGAATGAAAGCGGACATTGGCGAACCCGGCGCCGGTCAGCAGCGCTTCGAGGCGCTCCTTCGAATAGAGCCGCTCGGCATAAAACTGGTCGGCGATAACGCCGCGCTCGGCGTGCACGACGACTTCGCGGCTGATCAGGCGGTCGCCATCCCCGGCGAGGTCGCGCTCGCGGCAAACGAAATGGTTCTGGTCGACCCACTCCCAGGAGCGCGGCTCGAAATGATGGCGCATCCAGTCGCCGTCCATCAAATCCATGACCAGCGACCCCCCTGAGGCGAGTGCGCGGTTGACCGCCTCGAGTACGGCGAGATCATCCTCCGGACGCTCGAAATAGCCGAAGGAATTCCCGAGGATGCAGACGCAATGAAAGTCGCCGTCGCCGAGGCGAAACCGGCGTGCGTCGCCTTCATGAAACGAGACCTGCAGGTTACGCTGCTTGGCGCGCTTGCGGGCCAGGCGGATCAGATAGCGCGAGCGGTCGAGCCCGGTGACGTTGGGAAAGCCCCGGCTGGCCAGCTCGAGTGAGTGTCGGCCCTGCCCACAACATAAATCGAGAATGCGGTCATTGCGCTCGAGCCCGACGCTGCGGATCAACAGATCGACTTCATCGCCCGTATTGCGATCGTTCTCAATGATGTCGCCGTCGGTTTCGAGGTAGAGCGAGTTGAAGAGAGTGCGCCACCAATCGGAAGGCAGGTGGCGTTCGAGATCGGAGACCGGGCCCAAAGTACGGGCGCCAATGCGCCTGTCCGGCTCGGCATTGTCGAGATCCGGGCCGGTGTGGACTGAGTGAGCCTTGGCGGCCGGCCTCGCACCGTTGGCTTTCTTCCCCATGTCGATCTACCTCGGCTTTGCGAAATCAAAAAAGCGGCTTCCCGTTGAGGGGAACCGCCGAGCAAGACTGCCTTGTCGGGTGGCATTAACAGCATCGGAGCCGGCCGTCGGCGCGATCTGGAGCGGGCATCAGGTGGTCAGTGGCCAGCGTGGAAGCAGTGGATGAGGAGGATCTTGCAGGCCAGCGGCGGCGGGGAGCGCATGGTCGCTCAAAAATACGGTTCCGGCTTGACGAACAGCGCAAATCGCCGAGAAGTTCGGAATAAATGCCTCAGCTTTCAAGGCGACATTTTCTTCGCGCCGTAATTATCCTGAAAGGGCCGCAATTCGATCAGTGTGGGACACCACAGCGGCCTCCGACCCGCGTACAAGGCCGAATCGGGGGATCATGGAACTGGATGCAATTCGATTGTTCCGAGGCGAACGCCCTTCGCCAGATCGATGACGACAAGTTGCCTCTCGCCCCCGGGCAACTCCAGCGCGAGGACGAGCCGATCGGACCCGGCCGTCATCGCCTCGATGCGGGCGCCGCGCGGAATCTCGATTGCCGGGCTGCCGAACCCATGAGCAGCCGTGGCGGCGGGTCCGCGCGATACCCTGCCCGCAATGATCGCGACGAGAGCAGCGAAACCGACGACCAGCATCACTCCCATCACGACAACCAGTATCCTGAGCGCACGCATGCGCCTACTTCCCGATGACGCCTAATTTTGCCGCGACCATAATCCGGGCCAGCAAAACCGATGCGGGACAGCGGCTCGATCGCGTGCTGGCCCAGCACCTGCCGCTGCTGTCGCGGACGAGGCTAAAGCGATTGATCGAGACCGGCCAAGTCACCCATGAAGGAGCTGTTTTGCGCGACCCGTCGCTGCGTGTGCGGTGCGACCAGAATTTCGTCGTAATTCTCCCGCAGATTGAGGATGCCGCGCCGGTTGCGCAGCCAATCGCGCTCGATATCCGCTTCGAGGATGCACACCTGATCGTCATCGACAAGCCGGCGGGCTTGGTTGTCCATCCCGCCCCGGGAAATCCCGATGGCACTCTCGTCAACGCACTGCTGGCCCATTGCGGCGCCAGCTTGTCGGGTATCGGCGGGGTCCGCCGTCCCGGCATCGTGCATCGGCTCGATAAGGACACCAGCGGCCTGATGGTCGTCGCCAAGACAGAGGCGGCGCACCATGCATTGTCGCGGGATTTTGCCGCACGCCGCATCGACCGCGCGTACACCGCTTTTGTCTGGGATGTGCCGTCCATGCCGGCGGGCGAGATCGCGGGCAATATCGGCCGCAGCGGAGTGGACCGCAAAAAGATGGCGGTCGTTGCAAATGAAAAGGGGAAACCGGCGATCACCCGGTATCGAATCGAGCGCGCATTCAAAGTGCATGCTGCGCAACTCGAATGCCGCCTGGCTACCGGTCGGACGCACCAGATCCGGGTTCATTTCGCCCATCTCGGGCACCCGCTGATCGGCGATCCGGTCTATGGCACGCGTGCCGGTCGGTCGGTTGCTCGCACCGGGCCGAGCGGCGCGCAAATTGCCGCGTTCTCGCGCCAAGCCTTGCACGCGCGGCTGCTCGGCTTCACCCATCCAATCGAGAACCGGCCCATGCGGTTCGAGAGCCCGCTTCCGGCGGATCTGCGGGAACTCGCCCGTAGTTTAGAGCAACTTTAAACTGGACAAAGTCCGACTATATTAGTAGGGTATGGGGGTCGGGGGATCGGGACGCTTTCTTCGAGCGTTAGCCCATCACCGACTTGAAACGGAGCAACAATCGTCAATGGCCACTCTTTCGGTGCCTTCCATCTCCTCGGAAGGAAACCTGACGCGGTACCTTCAGGAGATCCGCAAATTTCCGATGCTCGAGCCCGAGCAGGAATACATGCTCGCCAAGCGTTGGAAGGAGCACGAGGATCCCCAGGCCGCGCATAAGCTGGTTACAAGTCATCTGCGCCTGGTCGCCAAGATCGCCATGGGCTATCGCGGCTACGGGTTGCCGCTCTCCGAGCTGATCTCGGAGGGCAACGTGGGCATGATGCAGGCGGTCAAGCGCTTTGACCCGGACCGCGGTTTTCGCCTCGCGACATATGCCATGTGGTGGATCCGCGCCGCGATCCAAGAGTACATCCTGCACTCCTGGTCGCTGGTTAAGATGGGGACGACGGCGGCGCAGAAAAAGCTGTTTTTCAACCTTCGCAAGCTGAAGGGTCAGCTGCAGGCGATGGAAGAAGGCGACCTCTCGCCGGAAAATTTGAAAAAGATCGCAACCGAGCTCGACGTGCCCGAGGCCGATGTCGTCAGCATGAACCGCCGGCTGGCGAGCCCGGATCATTCGCTGAACGCGCCATTGCGGTCGGACAGCGAAGGCGAGTGGCAGGATTGGCTCGTCGATGAGAGCGAAAGCCAGGAGACCCGGCTCGGCGAGCGGCAAGAGCTCGGATTGCGCCGCGACCTCCTCGAAAAGGCGATGACGCATCTCAACGACCGCGAACGCCACATCCTGACCGAGCGCCGGCTGCGCGAAAATCCGACCACCCTCGAGGATCTGTCGCAGCAATATGGCATCTCGCGCGAGCGCGTGCGGCAGATCGAGGTCCGCGCCTTCGAAAAATTGCAGAAGGCCATCAAAGCGGCCGCCATCGAGCGCCGCCTCGTCACCCACTAACTCCTCTCCCGCGGTGGGGGTGAGGGGCTTTGAACAGGCGGCCGCCGCAGGTCGGGCGTGGAACCCCTGTCGTCGAGGGTAGACTGAGCGGTAATCCCAAAACGGAGCGGACGGCGAGATAGGCAAAGGCTTGAGCCTCGAGTGCGTCGCCGTGCCAGCCGACGGCTTCGACCGGCCGTACCACGACGTCGAGACGGCGGCGCAGAGCCTCCATCAGCGCCGGGTTGTGCCGGCCGCCGCCGGTTACTAGCCACTCCACTGCTGGAGCAGGGAAATGACGGATCGCCGCCGCGACCGCCGCCGCCGTCATCCCGGTCAAGGTGGCGGCGCCGTCTTCGAGCGAAAGCCCCGTCGGCAAGGCGCCCCGGAAATCGTCGCGATCGAGCGATTTCGGTGGAAGTTGGTCGAAATACGGGCTTGCCAGAAAATTCTCGACATGGGCCGCCGAAACGGTGCCGGCGCGAGCGAGCGCGCCTTCGAAATCGGCCGCTTCGTTGGTGTGCCGGCGGACCCAATCGTCGACCAACGCGTTGCCGGGTCCGGTGTCGAAGGCGAGGATTTCCCCCGGCCCTCCAATCCACGTGACGTTGGCGACGCCACCGATGTTGAGCACCGCGACCGGCTTCAGGAGCGTTGCCGCGAGCGCGGCATGGAAGAGTGGGGCGAGCGGCGCGCCCTCACCGCCCGCCGCCACGTCGGCCGAGCGGAAATCGGCGACCACATCTAACCCGAGCAGCACCGCTAGCAGCGCGCCGTCGCCGATCTGCCAAGTGAGTCGGTCGGCGGGCCGATGCAAAATGGTGTGGCCGTGAAAGCCGACCACCTCGGGATATCCAGAATACTGCCCCAGAAAGTTTTTCACCGCTTCCGCATGGAGCCGGGTCAGCTCCTCCTCCACATCTTCCACCTGGCCGACCCCGCCGAGAACAGACCGAAGCCTTTCGCGAAATTGCGGCGGATAGGGAAACGTCAGCGCGGCGCCGGGGATCACCCGGTCCCGGCCGTCAGTCTCGATCATCGCGACGTCGATGCCGTCGAGCGAGGTGCCGCTCATCAAGCCGATCGCACTCCACATCCGCGGGGAGTGTTGTGGCCGGGTCGGCGCGCCTATGTTAGATGACGCAGTCATGTCGATACCTCGTTCCCCCTTTCTCACCGCCGCGACCGAACGCGGGTTTGTGCATCAATGCACGGATATCGAGGCGCTCGACGAGCGCCTCAGCACGGGCCGCGTCATCGCCTATGACGGCTTCGACTGCACCGCGGACAGTCTGCATGTCGGCAACCTGCTGGGAATCATGCTGCTGCGCCTGTTTCAGAAATGCGGGCACAAGCCGATCGTGCTGATGGGCGGCGGCACGACGCGGGTCGGCGACCCTTCGGGCAAGGACGACACCCGCCGCCTGCTCGATGATGCCGAAATCGCCCGCAACATGGCGGGGATTCGGTCGGTCTTTACAAGCTTCCTGAATTTCGGTGACGGGCCGAGCGATGCCCTCATGGTCAACAATGCCGATTGGCTCGACGAGCTCCGCTACATCCCGCTGCTGCGTGATATCGGCCGGCATTTCTCGGTCAACCGCATGCTCACGCAGGACAGCATCCGGCTGCGGTTACAGCGCGACCAGCCCCTGAGCTTTCTCGAGTTCAATTACCCGATCCTGCAGGCTTACGATTTTGTCGAACTGGCGCGGCGCTTCGGCTGCGAATTGCAGATCGGCGGTTCCGACCAATGGGGTAACATGGTCGCCGGCGTCGAGCTCGCGCGGCGGGCGGAGGGCCGCACATTGTTCGGTCTCACGATGCCGCTGATCACAATGGCCTCCGGCGCCAAGATGGGCAAGACCGCGCAGGGCGCCGTCTGGCTCAACGCCGAGCGGCTGTCGCCCTACGAATACTGGCAATTTTGGCGCAATGCCGAAGACGCTGATGTCGGGCGCTTTCTGCGCCTCTTCACCGAACTGGATCTCGCTGAGATCGAGCGGCTGGAGCGCGTCGGCGTCAATGAGGCAAAGAAGGTCTTGGCGACCGAGGCGACGGCGCTTTGTCACGGCCCAGAAGCCGCCGCGGCCGCCGCCGAGACCGCACGCGCCGTCTTCGAGGGCGGCGGCAGCGGCAGTGAATTACCGCAGACCCAAGTGCCCAGGAACGAACTGGCCCGCGGCATGCCGGCTTTCGAGCTATTCAGCCTCACCGGCCTCGCCGCTTCCAATGGCGAGGCCCGGCGGCTGATCCGCGGCGGCGGCGCGCGCATCAACGACAGGGTCGTCGATAACGAGACGAAGCCGGTCACCGAAGCGGATCTCGACGAGAAGGGCGTCTTGAAGCTCAGCGCCGGACGCAAACGTCATGCCGTGGTCCGGCCGGTGTGAGGTGGACCCGCGGCCTCAGGCCAGGCGCTTCGTTGACACGGTTCCGGGACGTTATTATGTTGCGCGGCCTTTCAGCCGCGATGCGGCGCTTTGCTAGATGAGCGAGCGTGAGCCGCCGGACCCGCTGGCGCGGCTTGGCGAACGGATCGACAAGGCGCGTGCGCAGAATGTTCCAAGACAGCCGGCGGTTGGTGACCGTTCGGCCACGCAGCGGGGCCTCGGGCTCGGGCTGCGCATCGGCATCGAATTGGTGGTCGCGATCGGTCTCGCGACCGGGCTCGGATGGGCAATCGACCGCTGGCTCGGCACGCGGCCATGGGGGATCATCGTGCTGTTCTTTCTCGGGGTTGCCGCCGGCATGCTGAACGTCTATCGCGCGGTCTCCGGCATCAGCACGCCCGTCGGCTATCGGCGGCCAGGCGCGGACGGCGCCGGCACGCGGCCGGGCCAGGACCCGTGGGACGACGACGAGAACTGATATGGCGCTAGAACTTCATCCGCTCGAGCAATTCACGATCGCCCGCATCGTTCCGATCCATATCGGCGGGCTCGACGTGTCGTACACGAACGCGGCCTTGATGATGACCATCGCCGTCGTCTTGGTCACCGCGCTGATGGTGCTCGCTACCCGTCGCGCGGGGTTGGTTCCAGGCCGCTGGCAATCGGTTGCCGAAATGCTTTACGAATTCGTCGCCGACATGGTGGACACCAATATCGGACAGGGTGGACGGCAATTCTTCCCGTTCGTGTTTACGCTCTTCACTTTTATTCTGTTTGCCAATCTGTTGGGAATGATTCCCTATAGTTATACCACAACCGGCCAAATCATCGTTACATTCGCGCTCGCCGCCGTCGTGTTCGTTCTGGTCACCGCGATCGGCATCATCCGGCACGGGTTTCATTTCCTCAGCCTCTTTGTGCCGCATGGCGTGCCGAAGGTGCTGCTGTTGTTGCTGGTACCCATCGAGCTGCTGTCCTACTGCATCCGCCCGTTCACGCTCTCAATCCGGCTCTTTGCGAATATGCTGGCCGGGCACACGATGCTGGCTATTTTCGGCGGTTTTGCCGCGAGCATCGGGTTCCTCGCATTCTTCCCGACCGCAATCGACGTCCTCCTCGTTGGTCTCGAATTTCTCGTCGCGGTGTTGCAGGCCTATGTCTTCGCTATCCTGACCTGCCTTTATCTGAACGAGGCGGTTCACCTGCACTGAAGCCGTTCGCCTCACCCTTCAACCAAACGGAACATCGATATGGATCTCGCTGCCGCCAAGATGATCGGGGCCGGCCTTGCCTGCATTGCGCTCGTCGGAGCCGGTGTCGGCATCGGCAATGTGTTCTCGGCCCTGATAAACGCAGTCGCCCGCAACCCGGCCTCGCAAGGCCAGGTGCAGCCCTTTGCGTTTCTCGGTTTCGCGCTGGCCGAAGCGACCGGCCTCTTCGGCCTCGCCATCGCCTTCCTGATCCTCTTTGTCTTCTAGGACTACAAGATGAATCGAGACAGGTCGGCGTTTTGCGCGAGGGTCCCGACCCGCTCGCGGACATAGGCGCGGTCGATCTTCACCTCGCTGCCCTCCGGCCGGTCGGAGGCGGTGAAGCTGATCTCTTCCAACAGCCGCTCGAGGATCGTGTGCAGACGCCGCGCCCCGATGTTCTCGACCGCCGCGTTGATCTCCTCGGCCAGCAGCGCCAGTTCGTCGATCGAGGGGTCGTCGAAATCGAGTGCGACCCCCTCGGTCGCGAGCAATGCCTTGTATTGCTTGATCAGGCTGGCTTCCGGCTCGACCAAGATGCGCCGGAAGTCGTTGCGATCGAGCGCCTTCAATTCCACGCGGATCGGCAAACGGCCCTGTAGTTCGGGCAGCAAATCGGAGGGCTTCGTCTGGTGGAATGCGCCCGAGGCGATGAAGAGGATGTGGTCGGTCTTGACCGCACCGTGCTTCGTCGCGACGGTCGTGCCTTCGATCAACGGCAATAGATCGCGCTGCACGCCCTCCCGGCTGACATCGGGACCGCCGGCGCGTTCGCCGCGCCCGCAGATCTTGTCGATCTCGTCGATGAAGACGATCCCGTTCTGCTCGACCGCGGTCGTCGCTTCGCGCACCAGATTTTCCTGGTCCAACAGCTTGTCGCTCTCTTCTGCGACCAGCACCCGGTGGCTGTCGGCAACACTCATCCGCTTCGGCTTGGAGCGGGCGCCGAAGGCCTTGCCGAAGATGTCGCCGAGGTTGAGCATCCCCATCTGCGCGCCGGGCAGGCCGGGGATTTCGAAGGTCGGCAGGTTCGCCGCGGCGCTCTCCTGAACGGCGACTTCGATTTCACGGTCGTCGAGCGCCCCTTCGCGCAGCATCTTGCGAAACTTCTGGCGGGTTTCGGCGCTGGCGCCCGAGCCGACCAACGCATCGAGCACCCGTTCCTCGGCGGCAATCTCGGCCTTGGGCTCGACCTCCTTGCGCAGCCGCTCGCGGGTCATGCCGATCGCAATCTCCACCAGATCGCGCACGATCTGCTCGACATCGCGGCCGACATAGCCGACCTCGGTAAACTTGGTCGCCTCGACCTTGACGAAGGGGGCCTGTGCGAGCCTCGCCAGCCGCCGCGAGATCTCGGTCTTACCGCAGCCGGTCGGCCCGATCATCAGGATGTTCTTCGGCAATACCTCCTCGCGCAGCTCGGGGGTGAGCTGCTGGCGCCGCCAACGGTTGCGCAGCGCAATCGCGACGGCGCGCTTGGCCTCGTGCTGGCCGACGATGAACCGGTCGAGTTCCGAGACGATCTCGCGCGGGCTGAACGAGGTCATCAGACCGTAACCATCGCACTCTCGTCATTCCCGCGAAAACGCAGGGCTGTCCGGGGAAAAGGAATCGGTTGTAGGCAGCTCTCGTCGCACAACGTTGGGTCCTCGTTGGCCGAGCTTGGCCCGACCATCCACGCCTTTCTGCCGTTCGTCGAAGTGTGCATCGAACACGTGGGTGGCCGGGACAAGCCCGGCCATGGGGAGCTAGGGTTGTCCAGACGGCGCCGATGCACTGCAAAGCGTGCAGCAAAATCTTCCCCGGACAGCCCTGCGCGAAAGTGGGAATCCAGGGAGACCGCACCTCGCGCCCACCCCTGAACCCCTGCTTTCGCGGGGGTGACGACTATGGCTTGAAACCAGCGCCTCATTTCACGTCCAACTCAGTATTCGAGTTTTTCTAAAGTGAGCTTGTCGTTGGTGTAGATGCAGATCCCGGCGGCGATCGACATTGCGCGGCGCACGATTTTCTCGGCGTCCATGCCGTCGATGTCGATGAGCGCGCGCGCCGCGGCAAGCGCGTAGCCGCCGCCCGAGCCGATGCCGATGATGGCATCCTCGGGTTCGAGCACGTCGCCGGTGCCCGACAGGATCAGGGATACGCTCTTATCGGCGACCGCCATCATCGCTTCGAGCCGGCGCAGATAGCGGTCGGTGCGCCAATCCTTCGCGAGCTCGACGCAGGCGCGGGAGAGCTGCCCGGAATATTGCTCGAGCTTGCCTTCGAGCCGCTCGAACAACGTGATCGCATCGGCAGTGGCGCCGGCAAACCCGGCGATCACCGAACCGCCCGCCAGACGGCGCAGCTTGCGCGCATTCGACTTGACAACCGTCTGGCCCAGCGTGACCTGGCCGTCGCCGGCAACCACGACCTGCCCGCCCTTGCGCAGGCAGAGGATCGTCGTGCCATGCCACCCGTTACTGCCGGAATAATCCATTCCTCTATCGGCATCCGATGCTGTGCAGGGAACTCCCGGAAAATTGAGGCGTACGCGGTTCCCGGGAAACTGAGATGTAAGTTGGGCCGGGTCGGGGTCAAGCGCGAGGCCGGGCTGAGGATGCCGCGCAGTGGTAAGTGCGCGCGAAAGTTGTTACAAGGACGTGCCGCGGTGCGGCCCCTGGAGGAGAGTATCGTGCGGGTGGCGACGGTCGAACGCAACACCAAGGAAACCCGGATCACCGGCCGAGTGGATCTCGACGGCAGCGGCGCCGCAGAGGTCTCTACCGGCATCGGCTTTCTCGATCACATGCTCGAACAGCTCGCTCGGCACAGCCTGATCGACATCACCCTGCATGCCGAAGGGGATCTGCACATCGACTTCCACCACACCACGGAAGATACCGGCTATGTCGTCGGCGAGGCGGTGTCGCGCGCGCTCGGCAACCGCGCCGGCATCGCGCGCTACGGCCACGCGGTCATCCCGATGGACGAGACGCTGACGCGGGTGAGCCTCGACGCGTCGAACCGGCCCTACCTGATCTGGAAGGTCAAGTTCACGCGGCCAAAGCTTGGCGAAATGGATACCGAGCTGTTCAAGGAATGGTTTCAGGCCTTCGCTCAGTCGGCCGGCGTGACGCTGCACATCGAAAACCTCTACGGCGAGAACAATCATCATATCGTCGAATCGTGCTTCAAAGGCCTCGCCCGCGCCTTGCGCCAGGCGGTCGAGATCGATCCGAGGCGAGCCGGCGCCATCCCATCGACCAAGGGCGTCCTCGGCGGCAGCTTGGCATGATCGTTGCGATCGTCGATTACGGGTCGGGCAATTTGCGCTCGGCCGCCAAGGCTTTCGAGCGCGCGGCCCGCGAGAATGAAGTTCGTGCCGAGGTGAAGGTGACGAGCGCGCCGGAGGATATTGCCGCGGCTGACAAAATTGTTCTACCTGGCGTCGGTGCGTTCGCCGATTGCCGGCGCGGGCTGACGGCCGTTCCCGGCCTCGAAGCCGCACTGCACGAAGCCGTCATGATCCGCGCTCGCCCGTTTCTCGGCATTTGCGTCGGGATGCAATTGCTGGCGGATGCCGGGCGCGAGTTCGAGACCGTCGAAGGCCTGGGCTGGATCGGCGGCGATGTCGCGCCGATCGAGCCGGCTGACCCGGCACTGAAGATCCCCCATATGGGGTGGAACGAGATCGAGCCGCGGTCGGCGCATCCGCTTCTCGCCGGGCTCGGCGCAGGCGCGCACGTCTATTTTGTCCACAGCTACCATTTTCGTGTTGCCGCTGCCGCTGACCTCGTCGCGAGCACCGATTACGGCGGGCTGCTGGCGGCGGTCATCGCGCGCGACAATCTCGCGGGCACGCAATTCCACCCCGAAAAGAGCCAGGAGGCGGGGCTGCGGCTGATCAGTAATTTCTTGCGTTGGCGTCCATGAGCGATATGCGAACTGCCGGAACCGTCTCGGTCGATCGGCTGACCAAATTCTCGGGCACGGATCTCGACGACCTCTGCGAGGCCACCGAGAGCGCCATAACCGAAGGCGGCGGATTCGGTTGGCTGAAGCCGCCGCCGCGGCAAGTGCTCGAAAATTATTGGAAGGGCGTGCTGCTCGTCCCCGAGCGCCGGCTCGTCGTCGGGCGGCTCGACGGGCTCATCGCCGGCTCGGCGCAGCTGAGCCGGGCGCCCCGCAACAACGAGGCGCAGTCCTTCGCCGGAACCCTGACGAGCGCCTTTGTCGCGCCGTGGGCGCGCGGCCGCGGGCTCGGCCGCGGCATCGTGCGCGAGATCGAGCGCCTCGCCCGGGAGTTCGGTCTGGCGGTCCTCAATCTCGACCTGCGCGACACGCAACGTGCGGCGATGGGGCTTTACGAGAATCTGGGCTACCGGCGCTGGGGCACCCACCCGGTTTACGCTCAGGTCGAGGGACGGATCATCCCAGGGCATTACTATTACAAGCTCCTCGAGGACGAGCCGGCGACGCCGTGATCCTCTACCCCGCCATCGACCTGAAGGATGGCGCCTGCGTCCGCCTGCTTCGCGGCGATATGGCGAGCGCCAAGCTGTTCAACGCGGATCCCACCGCACAGGCCCGGACATTTGCCGAGGCCGGCTTTGAGTGGCTGCATGTCATTGACCTCAACGGCGCCTTCGCCGGCCGGTCGGTCAACGGCGAAGCAGTCAAGGCGATCCGCGCCTCGGTCGATCTGCGAATGCAGCTCGGCGGCGGCATCCGCGACCGCCGCGCGATGGACGATTGGCTGGCGCTCGGCATCGACCGCGTCGTGCTCGGCACCGTAGCGCTGCACGATCCCGACCTAGTGCGCCGCGCCGCCTCGGACCACCCCGGTGCAATCGCCGTCGCCATCGACGCGCGCAACGGGCACGCCGCTATCGAAGGCTGGGCCGAAACCACGCAGGTCGGCGTCGTCGATCTTGCGCGCCGGTTCGAGGATTGCGACATCGCTGCCTTGATTTATACCGACATCGCGCGCGACGGGGCTCTCTCGGGCATCGATGCAGCAGGCGTGGGCGATCTGGCGCGACAGATCCGGATTCCGGTCATCGCCTCGGGCGGGGTTTCCACGCTCGCCGATATCGCCGCGCTGAAAGCGCACGAGGCGGACGGCATCGCCGGAATTATCTGCGGGCGCGCGCTCTATGACGGGCGGATCGACCCGCGAGAGGCGTTGCGCCTGGCACGGGAGCCGGTCGCGTGTTGAAGATGCGCGTCATTCCCTGTCTCGATGTCAAGGACGGACGGGTCGTCAAGGGGGTCAATTTCCTCGATCTCGTGGACGCCGGCGACCCCGTAGCTCAGGCCCGGTTTTACGACCGCGAAGGAGCCGACGAGCTGTGTTTTCTCGACATCACCGCCAGCGCAGAAAACCGCGACACGCTCTATGACGTGGTGCGGCGCACGGCCGAGGAATGTTTTATGCCGCTCACCGTCGGCGGCGGTGTGCGGACGATCGAGGATGTCCGCCGCCTCCTTTTCGCCGGGGCCGACAAGGTGTCGGTCAACACCGCCGCCGTTGCTCGGCCCGAATTTGTCCGCGAAGCGGCCGAGAAATTCGGCAGCCAATGCATCGTCGCCGCGGTCGACGCCAAAGCCACAGCCCCCGAAAGGTGGGAAGTGTTCACGCATGGCGGCCGCCGGCCGACCGGGATCGACGCGGTCGCGTGGGCGTGCCGGCTTGTCGATTACGGTGCCGGCGAGATTCTGCTGACCTCGATGGACCGGGACGGCACCAAGTCGGGGTTCGACATCCCGCTGACGCGCACCGTCGCGGACGCGGTTCGCGTGCCGGTCATTGCCTCCGGCGGCGTCGGCACGCTCGACCACCTGGTCGAAGGCATCCGGGACGGCCATGCCACCGCGGTCCTCGCCGCCTCGATCTTTCATTTCGGAACCTACCGCATCGGCGAGGCCAAGGCGCGGCTCGCCGCCTGCGGCATCCCGGTTCGGCGCTGAGCCATGGCGCAAGATGAGCTGGGTCCCGCCCTCTACCGGCTATGGCAGGTCATTCAGTCGCGCCGCGGCGCCGATCCGCAGACCTCGTACACGGCGCGTCTTTTTTCCCGGGGCCGCGCCAAAATTGCCCAAAAACTCGGCGAAGAAGCTGTCGAGGCAGTGATCGAAGGTGTCGGGGACAACCCGGCGGCGCTTGTCGGCGAGAGCGCCGACCTGCTTTACCACCTGCTGGTGCTGTGGGCCGCTGCCGGCGTTTCCCCTGCAGAGGTAGCCGCAGAATTGATCCGTCGCGAGGGCACTTCCGGCATCGCCGAAAAGCGCGCCCGCGCCAAGCTCTGACCCATAACCGAGCCGAACCCATGACCTACGACCGCAACAACATCTTCGCCCGCATCCTGCGCGGCGAGGTCCCGTGCAACAAGGTCTATGAGGATGCGCACGTCCTCGCTTTCCACGACATCAGCCCGCAGAGCCCGACGCATATCCTGGTGATCCCCAAAGGCGAATACGTTTCGTTCGATGATTATTCACAGAACGCTTCGCCGGAGGAGATTAACGCGCTGGTCCGCGCCCTCGGCCAAATCGCCAGGGAGCAGGGAGTGGCCGAGAGCGGCTATCGCATCCTCGCTAATACCGGGCCGGCGGCGAATCAGGAGGTGCCGCACTTTCACGTGCACCTGTTCGGCGGCCGCGACCTCGGCGGAATGCTGCCGCGCCGGTAATCGCGGCCTACACCCCGAGATGGCGGTGCAGCAGCTCCGGGTGATCGCGCGCCGCCTGCGCCGTGGTCTCTTCGACGACATGGCCGTTGTTGATGATGTAGATGCGGTCGGCGAGGCTCAGCGCGGCAGAGATGTTCTGCTCCACTATGACGATCGTCTGGCCGGCCTCGGCAAGCGCTCGGCAGGTGGCGAGCAGGTCGCGCACGATGATCGGTGCCAGTCCCTCGAACGGCTCGTCGAGCAGCACAATCTTCGGAGCGCGGACTAGCGCGCGGGCGATCGCGAGCATCTGCTGCTCGCCGCCAGAAAGATCGGTGCCGCGGCTGCGCCGGCGCTCGCGCAGGCGAGGGAAGATCGACCAGACCCGCTCCAGCGGCCACCGCGATTTTGCCGTGAGTCCGGCCAGCACCAGGTTTTCCTCGACGGTCAGGCTGCCGAAGATGCGCCGCTCCTCCGGCACCAGTTGCAGTCCGAGTGCGGCGATCGCATGCGGTGGCAGCCCATCGATCGCCATACCGTCGAGCACGACCCGGCCGGAGCGTGGTCGAACCGCACCCATCAAGCTCTTCAACGTCGTGCTCTTGCCCGCCCCATTGCGGCCGAGCAGTGCGACGACCTCGCTCCGGTCGACCCGCAGCGATACGTCGAACAAGATATGGCTATCTCCATAGAAGGCGTTGAGGCGCTCGACTTCCAAGAGTGCGCTCATGCCGCCGCGACCCCGCCGAGATAGGCTTCCTGCACGAGGCTGTTGCGCTGGATCTCCGTCGGGGTGCCGTCGGCGAGCAGTACGCCTTCGTGCAGCACGGTGATGCGCTCGGCCAGCTCGAAGACTGCGTCCATGTCGTGATCGACCACCACCAGCGTGCGGCCGCGTCGGATGTTCTTCAGCAGCTGGACGGTCTCGGCCCGCTCGCGCGGGCTCATACCGGCGAGCGGCTCGTCAAGCAGCAGCAGAGACGGCGAAGCGGCGAGCGCCAGCGCGATCTCGAGCCGCCGCTTCTCGCCATACGCGAGTTCGGCGACCGGCACATCGGCGCGCGCGCCTAGACCGACCAAGGCCAACGTACTCTCTACCTGCATGGCGAGCCCGGGCACGCGGTCGAGGCGGCGTAACAGGTCGAGCGCGAACGTGCCGCGGCGCTCGGCAAGAGCGGCGATGACGACATTTTCACGCAGGGTGAGGCGGGCGAAGAGCTGATTGACCTGATAGCTCTTGGTCAGGCCGAGCTGGCACACCTCGGCTACATCCATACCGGTGATGTCGCGACCGTGAAAGAAGATCCGTCCGGCGGTTGGCGGCATCTCGCAGGTTAGCATCTTGAAGAACGTGCTTTTGCCGGCACCATTGGGGCCGATGATGGCACGCAGCTCGCCCTGCTCGACGGCGAAGTCGATGTCGCGGTTGGCAGCAAGCCCACCGAACATCTTTGTCAGGCCGCGCGCTTCCAGCACCGGGCCGGTGAACGGCGTTTCCTGGCGGCGCCGTGACGGGCCGACGCTTGCCAGCGGCGGCGCGAAGGTAAGCTCCGGCACCCCTTCCAGCGCGGGCGGGTGGACGCGACGGTAGAATAATTCGGCGAGATCTCGCAACCCGCCGATCAAGCCGCGGCGCAGGAAGCACACCAGCAGCACAAAGACAACGCCAAGCACGAGCTTCCAGCTCGCCCCCAGCCCGAGCGCGCCCTGCAGAAAGTCACGCAAAAAGAGCCACACGGCGGCGCCGAGCAATGGCCCGAACAAGGTACCGATGCCGCCGATCGCGGTCTGCATGACGAGCTGGCCCGAGGTGTCGAACGTAAACGCGTCGGGCGGCATGAACCCCTGCAGGACGCCAAGCAGCCCGCCGGCAAACCCGGCATAGGCGGCGGCGATCACGAAGGCGGTCAGTTTGTAGCGGCCGACGGCGTGGCCGACGGCGCGCGCCCGCAGCGGGTTGTCGCGGATCGCGCTGAAGATTGCGCCGACCGGCGAGCGCACAATGCGCAGCGCGACGACGATGCCCAAGAAGTAGCAAACGGCGAGAAAGCCGTACATCGACCAGTCATTGCCGATTTTGTACGAAAAACCGAGAAAGGCGAATTTAGGAGTCGGAACGCCGGGAAGGCCGTTTTCCCCGCCGGTCCACGCCGCCAGCGGCGAGAACTCGACAAAGTAGAACATCTCGGCAATCGCAACGGTGATCATCGCGAAATAGATGCCAGTGCGGCGCAGCGCAATCGCGCCGACGACAATGCCCGCGAGGGTTGCCCCAACCGTACCGATCACCAATGCACCGATGACACTCGTCATCAGATTGTTGGTCAGCAGATAGGCGGCGGCGAAGCCGCCTGTCCCGTAAAACGCGGACTGGCCAAACGACAAGAGGCCGGTATAGCCGAACAGAATATCGAAGCCGATGCCGAACATGCCCCAGACCACGATCTGATTGACGGTGTTCGGGGCAAAGCCGAGCGGCGGGAGGACGAACGGCACGGCGATCAGGCCGAGGGCTGTTAGGGCCTCGATCGACAGCGGGCGTCGGCGCAGCATCGAGCGCTCTCGCCTACTCGCGGCTCGGCACGCCGAGCAGACCCTGCGGGCGCAGCAGCAGCACTAAGGTCATCGCGGCGAACAGCATGACGCCCGAATAGGCCGGGTTGACCATCGAGGTCAGGCTGAGGATCTCGCCGGCGACCAATCCGCCGAGGATCGCCCCTGGGAACGAACCGACCCCGCCGATGACGACGACGACGAAGGTCTGCACCAGGATCGATTCGCCCATATCCGGGGTCAGCGACACGACGGGCGCATTGACGATGCCGGCAAACCCGGCCGCCATCGCGCCGATGCCGAACACGACCATGAACACGCGGTAGACATTGATGCCGAGCATCGCGACCATGCCCAAATCCTCGATCCCGGCGCGAACGATCATGCCCAGCCGGGTGCGGTACAGGACGACATAAAGAATCCCGAGCGCGACCCCGGCAATCGCAAGCACGACGATGCGGTAGGTCGGATAGACGAGAAAGCCCATCGGCGTTACGCCGGCGGCCCACAACGGCGGCGGCAAGGTCTTGGTCAGACCACCGAAGGCGTAACGCACCAGCTCGACGATGACGATGCCGACGCCAAACGTGACCAACAGCTGATCTTCCGGCGGGCGGTCGTAAAAGTGGCGAATGACCGCCAGTTCGAGTAACCCGCCGACCACCACTAGGAACAGGGCGCCGGCGATCACCGCGACGACAAAGGAGCCGGTCGCCTGGAACGCGATGTAGCCGGCATAGCCGCCGAGCATGAACATTGCGCCATGCGCCAGGTTCAAGACGCCCAGCGTGCCGTAGATGATGGTCAGGCCCGAGCTGATCAACGCCAACAGCGCGCCTGACGCCAGCCCGTTAAACAATTGCGAGACGAAATTCGGCCAAGTGATCATTTGCGTCGGCGGGGCGGAACGTGGCGAGCGGAAATCGGCGTCCTATAGGCGGGCGACGACCGCCGCCCGCAGACCGGACACCGCTTCCACTACGTATAATCGCCGAGCTGGCAACCGAACGCGTCGGGCGGCTGCATCAGCCCCGCCCCGGGCACGATTTCCGTCACTTCCCAGAAATCCTCCGGGTTCTTCATCGCCGCTGGCGCCTTACCGCGAACGATGATTACGGGCCGCACCAGCTGGTGGTCGGCAGCGCGGAAGTAGACGTCGCCAACGCAAGAATCGTTATGGTTGCCCGCCTCGTACGCCTTGATCACATCGGGCGGGTAGAAGCTGCCGGCGCGCTCGCAGGCGTCGGCCCATAGGGCGAACTGCATATACGCGTTCTCGGCGCCCCATTCCGGCCGATAGTTGTATTTCTTCTGGAACGCGTCGACAAACATCTTGGCCACCGGGAATTTATCCTCGAGCGTCCACCAGAAATCGGTGGCCGCATAGACTCCTTCCATGACTTTGGCGCCAACTTCTTTCGACAGGAAAGGAATTCTGATAGGGGATCACCAACTTCATCTTGTTGAAAATTCCGAATTGCTCGGCCTGCTGGATCGACAAGACGGCGTCGTGGCCCCAATTAATGTTGAGGAGGTAATCGGCGCCCGAATTGCTTACATTGAGCAGATACGAACTGTAATCGGATGCACCGAGCGGCGCGACCTGGTTGGTGACCGTGGTCCAGCCGCCGTTCTTGGCGAGATAATCCTCCATCGATTTCTGGACAGTGTGGCCATAGGTGTAGTCCGGCGTCAGATAGGCGGCTTTCTTGTTCTTGCCATATGCCTTCAGCATCACCGGGCCGATCGCGGCGGCGGCAGTCTGGCCGTAAAAGCACTGGCGGAAGCCATAACGCACACAATCCTTTCCGGTGGTGTCGTTGGAGCCGGAGATGCCACAGACGTAGAGCACCTTTTCGCGCTGCGCCAATTTATTGAGCGCCACCGCGACCGCGCTCGACGTCGAGCCCGTCATCAGGATGGCCTTGTTCTCGCTGATGAAGCGCGACTGCTCTTGGACCGCAGTATTCGGCTTGGCTTCGGAGTCGGCGACGCCGTATTTGATTTCCTTGCCGAGCACACCCTTCGTCGTCTCCGGCGAGATTTTCTTGATCAACGGGTCGCCGCCGTTGATGTGCTCGACCGCGAGCATGTAGCCCTTGAGTTCATCCTCGCCCTGAACGGCGTAGGTGCCGGTGCGCGGCACGGTGATGCCGATGAATATGGAAGTGCCAGCCGAGCCTTCCGGATAGGTGCCGAGCGCCGGACGGGTCTCGGCGGCTCGGGCGAAGCGCGGCAGGGCCGACACGGTGAATAGCGCACCTCCGGCTCGGAGCAAGCTGCGCCGGGTCCACCTCGCCGCACGGTAAGAGCTCATCGTTGCTTTCCTCCCTGTTCGACCCTGTCACCGGCGCCGTTCCGGTGCGTCATGCCCGGCAGTCCAGCTCACGGCGGATTACGGCCTCGTTTTAGATGGGCTGCTGCAAGCCCACAACTTACTTTCTGGGTGCGGGCGCGGCGGAATCAGCGCTTTTGCCGCCTTGATCGGAGCGAAATATGCGGTCAGGATGCCGGTCAGGGGCGCAAGTAAGTGCCGGCGCAAAGATCAGCCAAGAGACAGATGAATTCGCCGCCGCCGATTCGCAGCGCGTTTCCCGGCACGTATCCGTTACACCTCGATGTCGCTCCCCTATCGTGGGCAACGGCGTTTTCGGCGGGCTGGTCCTCGCCGCCGGCGCCTCGATTGCCGCAATTACCGGCATCCCTTTAAGTAGCCTCTTTTATCCGATCGCGATCATCGCCATCGGCGTCATCGTCAGTCGCCTTTTCCTGCGCGAGCCGACCCACCACATCAGGACTTGGGCCGAAATCGGCGGCGATGCGCCGCCGGTCGTCCCGGATCAGCCTTAGGTCCGGGAGAGGGGAACGCGTGGGGTCAGTCGGCCGACCCCACGCGAAACAGCGCACGCATTCGTTCCGGGATCGGTTCGTCGAGAACGTGATCGTATAGAGCGTGGAGCAGCTCTTCCCCATCCGTTCTGCCGTCAAGAAAGTCTTTGACCTGTTCGGCTTCTCCCATTTGGGGAACGCCGCAACAGAGAAGCGAGGGTGAAGGCAACCTAGTCTCCAACTGCATAGTCTTACACCGCGTCACAATTGACCCAGTCCGCTGATCTTCCATAACGTTCCGTGTCTCGCTGTTTCACAAGAGTAACGGATCGTAACAAGGCTCCGTTCCGGGGAGCGGCGCATAAGCGGCATGCAAAAAACGCGTGGAACCGAAAGCAAAATGTCGCAGCACTCAGGCTGGCAGCGGCTGCCCTTCCGGCAGCGATTTCATTCGGCGGTAGCTCAGCGCCTCGGCGATGTGGCGGCGGGCGACGACCGGCGCGCCTTCGAGGTCTGCCAGGGTTCGCGCGACGCGCAATACCCGGTGGTAGCCGCGCGCCGAGAGCCGTAGCCGCTCGGCCGCCCGGGCGAGCAGCGCGCCGCCGGCCGGCTCGGGCGTCGCGACTTCGTCGAGCAATGCCCCGTCCGCCTCGGCATTGGTGCGGATGCCGCGCTCGGCGGGCAGCCCCGAATAGCGCTGGGCTTGCCTGGCGCGGGCCGTCGCGACCCGGCCGGCGACCGCCGCGCTGCCCTCGGCGGCGGGCGGCAGCGCCAGATCCGCCGGCGCCACGGCCCGGACGTCGATGTGCAAATCGATGCGGTCGAGCAACGGGCCTGACAGCCGGCCCTGGTAGTCTTCCGCGCAACGCGGCGCCCGCCCGCAGGCGGTTTCGGCAAAATGGCCGCAACGGCACGGGTTCATCGCCGCGATCAGCTGAAACCGCGCCGGATAGGTGACGTGCCCCTGAGCGCGCGCGATGCTGACGCGACCGGTCTCGAGGGGCTGGCGCAGCGCTTCGAGCGCGGCGCGGTTGAACTCGGCCAATTCGTCCAGAAACAACACCCCCTGATGCGCGAGCGAGATTTCGCCCGGCCGGGGGCGCGGACCGCCGCCGACCAATGCGGCGAGCGAGGCCGAATGATGCGGGTCGCGGAACGGCCGCTCGCGCGACAATCCGCCGCTGCGCAATCCGCCCGCCACCGATTGGATCATGCCCAATTCCAGCGCCTCCGCCGGTTCGAGCGGCGGCAGGATGCCGGGTAGCCGCGCCGCGAGCATCGACTTGCCGGCACCCGGCGGGCCGACCATCAGCAAATTGTGGCCGCCGGCGGCGGCGATTTCGAGCGCGCGCTTGGCGCTTTCCTGGCCTTTCACATCGGCGAGGTCGAGCCCGGCCGAGCGCGACGGCGCGAGGCGCGGCTCGGGCGGCGGTAACAGCTGGGTCCCCTTGAAGTGATTGACGATCGCCAAGAGGCTCGGCGCGGCGATCACCTCCACCTCGCCCGCCCAGGCCGCCTCGCCGCCGCATTCGGCCGGGCAGATGACGCCGCTGCCCCGGCTCGCCGCCGCCAAAGCCGCGAGCAGCACGCCGGCGACGCTGGTCAGCGAGCCGTCGAGCGCGACCTCCCCGAGCGCCATGTAGCCGCCGAGCTCGTCGGACGGCAGCGCCTCCATCGCCGCCAGCAGAGCAAGCGCGATCGGCAGGTCGAAATGGCTGCCCTCCTTGAGCACGTCGGCCGGGGCGAGATTGACGGTGATCCGCCGCGGCGGCAGCCCGAGCCCCAGCGAGGCGAGCGCCGCGCGGACCCGTTCGCGCGACTCGGCGACCGCCTTGTCCGGCAATCCGACGATGGTAAAGGCCGGCAACCCGGAGCCGATCGTCACCTGGGTCTCGACCTCGATGACCTCGACCCCGTGAAACGCAACCGTCCGCACCTTCGCGACCATACCCCTACCATATTGCAAGCGACGGTTGAGTATAGCCGTGTCGGGTCAACGACGCCAGCGCAGCCGCCGCGCCTATAGGAGTGTTTTATCCGGGGGCGATTTATTCCGGCTGAAGAAAAATATTTTGCAAGAAATTATTTGGTACTGAAGGAAGAATTCCTCATCTCGCCCCGTTTTTGAGCTCGACGGCGTAGTTGCCGCCTGATTGGAGATAAAGATGTTGAAGTTCTCGCGAGTACCCATGGGACTGTTGGCCTTGACTATTGCTGGGCCGGTGATGGCTCAGCCAGCGACGACAAGTACTCCTAACATTACCTCTCCGTCATCGACTATGGCGCCGACGGCGCGGAGCACGGCGGCTGCGCCGAAAATGGATACGGTCGACATCAACAGTGCGACTGCGGCCGAGCTCAAGATGCTCCCCGGTGTCAGTGACAACGACGCCGCCAAAATCATCCAAGGCCGCCCCTACAGCGACAAGAGCCAGCTGGTCTCGAAGAAAGTCGTCTCCGAGCCGACCTACGAGAAAATCAAGGACCACGTGGTCGCCAGGCAATCGAAGTCGTAAGGCACCACCCATCTGCAGTGGTTTGGCAGGGTCACGGGCATTGGCCGCAACTCTGCCGGCGCTTCAGCCGGCTTGCGCCGCCGCCAGGCCGCGCTGCTCCAATAACGCAGCGATCACCGGTTCGCGTCCGCGGAACGCGCGATAAAGCTCCATCGGGTCGCGCGTATCGCCGGCGCTGTAAATTGCCTCGAGGCGCGCGGCGAGCTCGGGATCGAAGGCGTCTGCCACCTCGGTAAAAGCAGCGAAACCGTCGGCGTCCAGCACTTCCGCCCAGAGATAAGCATAATAGCTGGCGGCATAGCCGCCACCGGCGAACAGATGCTGGAAGTGCGGCAAGCGGTGACGCAGCCCGATTTCCTTTGGTATCTCCATCCGGTCGACGAAATCCCACTCGAAGCGAGCCGGGTCGAAGCTCTCGGTCGCCGCAACACGGTGCAGATCGAGGTCGATCAGCGCGGAGGCCGTATACTCAACTGTGCCAAAGCCCTGGTTGAAGTTCCGCGCCGCGAGCAGCCGGCGCAGCATTTCCTCGGGTATCGGCTCGCCGGTCTGGTAATGGCGGGCATAGGTCCGCAGTGTTTCCGGCACTGACATCCAGTGCTCGAATATCTGAGACGGAAACTCGACAAAATCGCGTTTCACCGCAGTCCCGGATTGCGAGCGGTATCGTACCCGGCTCAACAATGAATGCAGCCCGTGGCCGAACTCGTGAAACAATGTCTTGGCGTCGTCAAAGCTCAACAGGGTCGGCTCGCCACCGGCCACATCCCCCAGGGCACTCCCTCGGGCGAAATTGTTGTTGTTGACGACGATCGGCGCCACCGGCTCGTCCAAGCTCTCCTGGTCGCGGTAGCGGCTCGACCAGGCGCCCGACTGCTTGCCGGTCCGGGCAAAATTGTCGTGCAGGAAAAGACCGACATGGCTGCCCGACTCGTCGCAAACCTCCCAGACCCGGACATCGGGATGATAGATTGGGAGATCGTCGCGCTCGGTGAAGGTCAGACCGAACAGCCGGCCCGCTGTGTCGAATGCCGCCTGCACCATGTTGTCGAGCACGAAATACGGCTTGATGTCCGCCTCGTCGAGTTCGTATCGAGCTTGCCGGACCTTCTCCGCGTAATACCTCCAGTCCCACGCCTCGATCGCCTCGTTGAGACCTTCGTCGCGGGCCACTGCCTCGAGCGCCGCCCGCTCGTCTCGTGCCTTGGCCTTGGCCGGCTCCCAGACCTGCAACAGCAACCCCTCGGCTGCTGTGCTGGTCTTGGCCATCGTGTCGTCGAGGCGGTAATCGGCAAAGTTTTCATAACCGAGCAGCCGCGCCTGCTCGGCGCGCAAGGCCAAAATCTCGCGGATGATCGGTGCGTTGTCGCTGGCGCCCCCCTTTGCACCGCGCGCAGTCCACGCCTCCCATAGCCCGCGGCGGAGATCACGGCGCGCCGAAAAAGTCAAAAATGGCTCGACCGCGGAGCGCGACAATGTCACGGCATAACGGCCCGCTAATCCGCGCTCCTCTGCAGCCTGCGCCGCCGCGGCTCTGGCAAATCCAGGAAGTCCGTCTAAGTCCGTCTCGTCGAGGACGAGTTGCCAATCCTGCTCGTCGTGCAACACGTTCTGTCCGAAAAGGGTGTGCAAGCTCGCCAGGCGCTCGGAGATTGCCGCCATGCGCTCTTTCTGCTCGGGGTCCAAAAGGGCCCCGCGGCGCACGAAACGGAGGTGATACCGCTCGATCAGGCGCAGCTGGTCGGGATCCAGCCCGAGGCTCGCGCGCCTTGCGTGAAGGTCTGCAATGCGCGCGAACAAGGCAGGGTGGAGGGCAATGCGGATCTGGTGTTGGGCGAGCCGTGGCGCGTAATCCCGAGCGATCGCCTCGATGGCGTCGCTAGTGTTGCTCGCATCGAGGTTGAAGAACACTCGGCTGACCCGTTCGAGCAAGCGGCCGCTGCGCTCCAATGCCTCTATCGTGTCGGCAAAACTCGGCGCCGCGGCGGAACCCGCGATTGCGGCGGTTTCGGCGATCTGCTCCTGCATCCCGCGGTCGAAGGCCGGCGGAAAGTGCTCCGGCCGAATGCGATCGAACGGCGGCATGCCGAACGGCGTGGTCCAGCTCTCAAAAAACGGGTTTTCGGTCATTCCACTCTCTGGGGCACATCCGCTCGCCGTCATGTCGGGCGCGGCGCCGGAATATCCAGATCAAAGAGGAGCGTGCATCCGCTCGATACCGGCGTCTTTGGCTAGCACCGACGAGAATTCATCGAGCGTGCTGCAGGCCACCATCGGGCCGGCGACGCTCCGGGCGCAAGATCTGATTTGGACTTTGCGAGCGTAATGCGCATCTTCGATGCGACGATAGGCGTAACCGCGGCTCAATCCGTGATCGGGAGTCCACGAATCGAACGCAAAGCCTCCATCCCTCGTCACAATGGGTCCAACAACAACGTTCATCGCGGCCTCCTCTCCGCAACTGCGGCATCAGCTCCGAACACCACCGGTTTTCGAGGAAGGAGATTGCACCACAGCGCCTGCCGGATCGTGCGCGATTGCTGCAGTTGGCGTCCGCGGTAGCGGTGGCAGAGTTTTGGCAATCAGAACGGTCAGATCGAGCATGCCCAGACCGATCGCTATCGCGAGCAGCCATACGTTCAACTCTCCCGCGATCCGATTGAGGCGGACCAGTTGGTGCTTCATCCCCGCAACCTCGCACTCATCCCTCGGCTGCGGACAACATAGACGCGCCATGCTGCGATGCAACATTAAAACTGGTAAACGTTTGTTTAATTATGATTAAAATTGGTTTCGCGTCGCGGGGCATTGGCGCGCCGGTGAGTGGTCGAGGATGATTACGATCCACCGTAAACCGGGATCACGGCTCCCCGCATCGCGCGATTGCCCGGCGAGGCGAGGAAGGCGATGACTTGCGCCAGGTCGGCAGGCGATACCCAACGTGCATGTTCTGCCTCCGGCATCGCCGACCGGTTGCCAGGAGTGTCGATGATCGAGGGGGCGACCGCGTTGACCCAGATTTGCTCCTCGATCAATTCTTGCGCCAGCGCCTGGGTCAGCGCGGCCACCGCGGATTTGGAGGCGGTATAGGCTGTCATCCCCGCCCCGAGCCGCGGCTCGATGGCGGGCCGGGCCGCGACGTTAACAATCCGACCGCCGGGCATGCCGCTGTCCGGCGCCTTTCGCGCGCGAAAGGCCCTAACGGCCGCAGCCGAGCAGAGAAAACAGGACAACGCGTTCATGTGGAATTGCGCGGTGAAGTCGGCCGCAGAAGTTTCCGCGATCGGGGCCATTGCAAAACCCCCGGCGAGGTGAATGGAGGCCCAGAGCGGCGGAAGAGCATCGTAGAACCGTTTGACCGCGGCCTCGTCTGCGACATCGATCCCGCGGACGGTGTGCACCCCCGCATCCGCCGCAAACGGAAAATCGTCCAGTTCGGCAGCTATTAGATTGGGGACGTGACAGACCGCGTTCGCGGCGCGCAATGCGCCAACGACCGCGCGGCCCAGGGCGCCCGTCCCACCGGTTACAACAACGTGGCTGCCGGCGAAATTAACCATAGCAACTCCTCGGATCTAGTGTTCAGACCCCATTCGGAAGATTGTTCGGCAAGAGCGGACCAATGCTCAATCAAAAATCCTGTCACACCGAAGGCTGGTGCCCATGGCAGAATGGGTCCCGGTCTTCGCCGGGAAGGCGAGGACGGGCGCATTGCACTGAAGCATCTGTATGCATTTAAGCAGCAGCTTGATTGTCAACCTGCCTGCGAGCCCATCATTCGATATGTATACCGGCCTCTTTGGCGACCCGCCGCCAGCGCGCGATTTCGTCGTGGATCAGCGAAGCGAGCGTCGATGGCGGGCCGCCGATCGCCTCGCCACCGATATCGGCAAAGCGTTTCTTGATCTCGGGCTCGTGGACGATGCGATCGAACTCGGTGTTGAGCCGAGTAATCACCGCTGAAGGAGTGCCCGCCGGCGCCAAGATCCCGTACCACGACAATGCGGAAAATCCGGGCAATGTCCCGGAAATCGTGGGCAATTCCGGCATAACCGGGTCCGGGTGCCGCCCGGTCACCGCGAGGGCGCGCAGCCGCCCGTCTTTAACCATTGGAACCGCTGCGACAATCGGCGCCATCATGACCTGCGCCTCGCCGTTAGCAACGGCCAGCAAGGCCGCAGCGCCGCCGTCATACGCGATCTGCTCAACTTTGATGCCGGCAGTCAGCCGGAACAGCTCGAAGGCCATTTGGGTCGGGCCGCCGAGCCCGCCCGAGGCATAAATGAGCCCGCCCACGTGATCCTTCGCGTAGGCGATCAGCTCCTCGGCGGATTCGACCGGCAGCGACGGGTTGACCACGAGGACGTATTGCGAGGCCACCAGCAGCGATACCGGAGCGAATGCCTTCTCGGTATCAAACGGCAGCACGGCATAGGTAGCGGGATGGATGACGTGTGAGTTGGTGGTGAGCAGCAGAGTATAGCCGTCGGGTGGCGCTTGGGCGACGAACTCGCTGCCGATAATCCCGTCGGCTCCGCTGTGATTTTCGATGATGACTTTCTGTTCGAGCCGCTCGCCCAGCTTCGGGGCCACGATATCCGCCACGACACTGGCGGGGCCTCCCGCCGGAAACGGCACGACAAGAGTGATCGGCCGAGTTGGGTAGCTCGCGGCGACGGCAGCGGCGCAAATCGCAAAGCCGAGCAGCGCCAGACAGAACCAGATCGCCGGCTTCATCAGGTCTCTTGCAAAGGTCATCGATAGTCCGGGTCCACGGCGACTGCTCTAAAAGGCAAAGGCGTAGATGCGGCCGTCAGCTCCGACATAGAGCCGGTCGCCGGCCGCCAGTAGAGTCTGGAAGTGTCGCAGTCCGGTCATCGCATTGCCTGGACCCCCGCCGGTGAACAGCGGCTCACCGGTGTCGCCGCGGTAGCCATGCAGCATCCCGTCGCCCTCGGCGCCGACGATCCAGACGATCGGGTTCGCGCGGCCGTCGGTCGTCGTCACAATCGGAGCCCCTTCTCCACGGAATGCGCCGCACCAGGCCGTGGTTAAGGAGGGCGCGGACCCGGCGCGGATTTGCAGCACTGTCAAATTGTTGTCGGAGCGAGCGGTCGGGCAATGCGCGCCGCGGCCTTGGAACGCGACAAACACGCCATCGGCGGCCGGCCAGTCGGCCGGTGCGGTGTGGATCGGCCGGGTCGACACGGTTTCAGATGCGAGGCTGCCTCCGATGCCGCCGAGATTGTTGCGGTCGAGAAGGTGGGCGCGGGCATCCTTCCCGAGCGCCAGGACGTATGCCTTCGGACCGGTCGGCGACGGCGCGTCGAATGGGATCGGGTCGCTGCCGCCGAGATCGGCGTCGCGCTCATCGAGCGCCTTCCAATCGGCCGGTGCGAAAAAATTCTGCGGCCGTTCTTCGCGACGCAGACCGGGCATGAGCCGGAAAACCGCCTCGCCGTCGCTCCAAGTGCTCGCGCCAAAGGTGTTGCCGGTCGCGACGAAGAGGGCGCGCCCGTCACTGCCGATCCCGCCCGGCGCCCAGATGCCGCCGCCCCGCCCGCGGGTGCTCCAGCAGACGATGTCTCGCGGATCCCGCATGCTGATGCCGAGCACCCAGCCATGATAATCGCCGCAATCGCCGTAATGCCCGCCATAAGGCACATAGACCCTGCCGTCGAGAACGGCGAGCGCGCCGCGCTGGTTTTGAAACCGGGTATTGAAATGCTGGCTATACGCGGCAAGCGCCTCTGCGGCGTCGATCGGCCATCCCGGCAATGGCGCGCCATCCTTGAGCGACAAAGCGAAAACCCGGTGATGCGCACCTGACGCGTCAGCGACCATTGCGTCGAGGTAGACCGCTTGCGTCGGCTCATCGATGACCGGCGTGCCGGTGATCCCCAGCGGGTCGATATTGCCGCAAGGCTGCGTCGATAGCGCGACCGGCCGGCCCAACGACCGCGTCCAGACCTGGTTTCCCGACTTTGCGTCGATCGCGTGAACCTCGTCGCTCTCGGTGGCCACGATCAGCACTCCGGAAGCCGACCCCGGCGGCTGCCAATAGAGCGGCTGGGCATAGAGATGACCGGGAAATTGCGGGTGAAAGCCCGAGTCGAGGTGCAGTGAGCGGGCGCGCTCCCAGTTCAGCGCGGGTATGATGAAGTTGCCGCTGCGGTCGGGACTGCCGTGATAAACGAGCACGGATTGTGCGTGACAATGCCCGGCAATCGCCAATGCCGGCAACAGTGCAGTCAGCCAGCCCAGCCAGCACCTTTTCATGGCTAACGGCGCGACATCAAGGCGGCGGTCGCCGGGAGCGTGAGCGAATGCGGCGCGTATCGGCCGCCGAGCGCCAGGATTCGGTTCAGCATTCCCGTGATCACGACCCGCCGGCCGGCCTTCAAAGCCCGATAGCCGATGCGCGCCACCTCCGCCGCACTCATTGAGGGCCGCAGAGCGATCTCGTTGGCGCCGGCCGCCGTGAAGAAATTTGTCGCGGTGGCACCGGGGCACAATGTTGTCACGGTGACGCCGGTGCCGCGCAGCTCATAGGCGAGCGCCTCACCCAGGCTCAGCACATAGGCCTTCGTCGCAAAATAGACCGCCATCCGGGGGCCCGGCTGAAAGCTCGCCGTCGAGGCCACCAGCAATACCTTGCCGCGGCGCCGCGCGACCATCCCCGGCACCAGCAGCCGGGTCAGCTCGGTCAACGCCACGACATTGATCATCAGCATGTCGCTGACTCGCCGCGGGTCCATCTGGTCGAGCCGGCCTATGCCGCCCAGGCCTGCATTATTTACGAGCACGTCGATGTGCAGGCCGCGAGACTCAAGCGTGCCGCCGAGCTCCGCGGCGGCTCCGGGCTTGGCGAGATCGGCGGCAATGACGACCGAGGTCGAGCCGCAGGTCTCCAGTTCGGCCGCGAGCGCCTCCATCGCCGGCACGGTGCGCGCGCTGAGCACCAGATCGTGACCGTCTTTCGCCAGCTCTCGCGCGAGATCGGCGCCGATGCCGCTCGAAGCTCCGGTGACCAGCGCCAGCGGGCGGGTCGGGCCGGTCATGCTCGATGCCTCCTTACAAATTTCCCGCCGCCGCTCGAGTGTTGCGCATCCGGTTCGCCGCGACCTCGCCGCCTTTGAGCACAAGCGCGATGCGTTCGGGGTTCTGCAGGATCGTCACGTCGCCGAGCGGATCGCCGGCGACGACGACCAGATCGGCCAGCTTGCCCGTTTCGACCGTTCCAAATTCGTACTCGCGGCCGAGGCACTCGGCGGCCCATCCGGTCGCCGCGCGCAAGGCCTGAAGCGGGCTCAGCCCGGCTTTGACGAGGCACTCGATCTCGAGCGCGTTCTGCGGGTGTCCGTGGCCGCCGGCGTCGGTTCCAGCCCCGATCTTAACCCCGGCGGCAAACGCTCGGCGCAAGCTCTCGATGTGGTGTTCCTTCAGCTGGTGCGCCCGTTCGCGGATATGCGGCAGCGGCGATTTGCGGTGAAAATCGTATACCGCAAAGGTCGGCACAAAGAAGATCCCGCGCTCGGCCATCGCGTCGAGCAGTTCGGGCTCCTCATCGAGGTAGCAACCGTGCTCGATCGAATCGACGCCTGCTTCGATCGCAATGCGCAAGCCTCGGCCGCCGAGCGCGTGGCACATGACGCGGCGATCGAGCGCGTGCGCCTCCTCGGTCAGCGCCTGCATCTCGTCGAGATTGAACGCGCCGTCCGTCGGCCCGTGCTCGGGGCGCGAGCTGGCGCCGCCGGTGGTCGCGCATTTGATGACGTCCGCCCCGGCCCGCACGACCCGGCGAACCACCGGCCGGACATCGGCGAGGCTGCTGACGACCGCGTCGGGCAACAGCGGGTCATGCGGCACGCAGCAGGAAAACCCGGACGGGCTGACGCGGTCGCCGATCCCGCCGATCGGCGAGATGATGCACAACGAGACGACGAGCCGCGGCCCTGAGATCAACCCCTCGTCGATCGCCCGCTTGAACCCGGCGTCGAGGCCGGCCGCGTCGCGCACCGCGGTGTACCCCATCGCCAAGGTCTGTTCGAGGACCTTGGCGGTGCGCAAGGTCCGCGTGCTCTGCGGCTCGTCGATGCCCCAGCGCCGCGCCAGATCATAGCCGTGCATCGCGATGTGGTCGTGGCAGTCTACGAGGCCGGGCAGGATCGTCATGCCGGAGACATCGATGATTTCGGCGTCGTGCGGCCACTCGCCGGTTGGCTTGGTGGTGACCGCCTCGATCCGCCGATCGCGGATCACGACCGTTGCGCCCGACTGCGGCCCGGCGCCGGTTCCGTCGATCAGCCTTCCGCCCTTCAGCACCTTCATTTCAGCCCCCGTCCCTCGCAGTGTGGACGATCCCAAATCGCGAGCCCATTCACAATCGAGAACATAACGGAAATATGGGGAGCCTTGGCAGCGGGTTCTCCGGCGTGGTGATCCATCTGCACGATCCAATATCCAGGCGATCGAACTCAAATTGCAGAAAATGGAGAGCCCCATGAGCACAAACCAGACGGTATTCAGCCGCTTTGGACAGATCGGAAAAGGTGCGGCGCTGGCCGGCGGAATCGCCGCGCTGTCCTTGACAACCCCGACACCGGCGCATGCCGGAGGCAATGGCGTCGGAGCGGCGATCGGGCTCGGCATCCTCGGCGGCGTGATTGCCGGCGCGGCGATCGCCTCGACGAACCCGCCGGCCTACGGCTATGGCCCCGCCCCGAGCTACTATTACCAGCCGCAACCCTATCAGGGCTACTACGCCCCGACGCCAACCTACTACTACGGCTGGCAGCCCTATTACGGCTCCTCGCCCTACTACCGATAGAAATCCACAAATACCGCGACAGGGGGCTTGCTGAGCGCCCCTCTCCCGCACCGCGGGACAGGGTGTCGGATGAGGGTCAGTTGAGGCCGTAGAAGCCCATTGCGCCGCCGGCCAAAACCTGGCGCTGGACCTCGGGGGACGCACCGGCCAGGCGATCTTTAATCATCTGCGGGGCGCCGGGGAAGAATCCATCGCGGTGCGGGTAGTCGGTCGCCCACAGGATCTTGTTGGGCCCGATATATTCGGCGAGCACTTTGAGGCTGCCCTCGACCGGCTCGAACGAGATCCAGCAATTGCGCCGGAAGAGATCGCTCGGCCGGTTCTTCAGCCCGGAATCGTTGAAGCCTTGATCGTCGAAATGGCGGTCCATGCGATCGAGCCACGGCGCGATCCAGCCGCCGCCGGATTCGAGGAAAGCGACGCGCAATTTCGGGTGACGCTCGCAAACCCCGCCCCAGATCATGCTCATGCAGGCGAGCATCATCTCCATCGTGTGGGAGATGATGTGCTGCGCGCCGCGGCTCTCGAAGCGGTCGATGCCGACCGTCGGCATGCCGCTGTTGCCGCCCTCGTGAATGCCGATCGAGAAGTCGAGATCCTCGGCCGCGCTCCACAGCGGGTCATAGGCCGGGTCGTGCAATTTCCTGTCATTGTAAGGATTGGGCCGGATGAAGCCGCCGCGGAACCCGAGATCACGGCGCGCAAACCGCATCTCGGCGATTGCGTGCTCGATCGACTGCATCGGCAGCATCGCAATGCCGAACAGCCGTTCCGGATAGGGCTTGCAGTAAACGGCGAGCCAGCGGTTGTAGGCTCGGCACAGCGCGCTTGCTAGCTCCGGATCGTGCACCGCGCCGGCGAACAGACCCATGCTCGGGTAGAGGAACGCGGCGTCGATGCCGTCCACATCCATATCCGGAATGCGCTTGTGCGGGTCGAAACCGCCGGGGCGGCCCTCCTCGTAGCTCATCATTTCGGCCGAGACGACGCCTTGCCTCGCCCCGACGCCGCCGATTCCGCCCATCCCCTGCTGACTACCGAGGATCTGGTCCTCGACCAGCAGGCGTTCCTTGCCGTCCTTGTCGATGACGAGCTTTGGCGCCCGGTCGCAGAAGGCCGGGTCCATATAATCATTCCACAGCGCCAGAGGCTCCGGGATATGGCCATCGGAATCGATGACGTTATACGCACGGGTCATGACGTTTTTCCTCTCGCTCAGTGGTAGATCCAGTCCTTCTCGAAACGGGCATAGCAATCGCGCTCGCCCGGCATCTTCGTCCAGCCCGCGAGGAGCCGCGCGGTCGCAAGCAGCAGGCGGTCGCGCATATGGGTCGAGTTGTGAGGCACGCGCAGCCTTTTCCCGTGCTGAATGGAAAAGCCCATGCGGCGCTTGCATTTTAGTCTGAGTGCCGTAATCTTACCTCGATCTTACCCGCTGTATCGAGCCCACCATGGCAGCCCCTGAAATACTGACGACGACCGTATCGACCAAGGGACAGGTGATTCTGCCCAAGGCAATTCGGCGGCGCCGGCATTGGCAGCCCGGTACGCGGCTTATCGTCGAGGATACGCCCGACGGGGTGTTGCTGAAAGCGGCCTCGGCCTTTGCGCCGACGCGGCCCGAGGATGTCGCGGGAATGCTCGCTTATCGCGGACGGCCGAAAACGCTTGAGGAGATGGACGCGGCCATAACGGCCGAAGCAAAGCGGCGCCATGCTCGCGGTCGATACTAATGTCATCGTCCGGTACCTGACCGGCGACGACGCCGAACAGTTTGCGAAGGCGAATGCGCTGATCCGCGATGAGGATGTCTACGTCTGCACAACGGTGTTGCTGGAAACCGAATGGGTGCTGCGGCGCGGTTATCGTTTCAGCCGCGAGCGGGTAATCGCCGCTCTCGCCGCGTTTGCCGCTTTGCCGCGCGTCACATTGGAGGATCCCGATTTGACCGCAAAGGCCCTGGACTGGACGCAGCGCGACATGGATTTCGCCGATGCGCTGCATCTCGCCCAAGCGCCGGAATGCGAGGCCTTCGTCAGCTTCGACCAGCGCCTCGCGGCGGTGGCCAATGCGCTGAGCGGGGTAAAGGTGCGCGCGCCATGATCTGCGGTATTTTGGCCATTGAAGAGGCGCCGACAGGGCCTAAACTGAGACGATGGCGTATCAAACATTCCGCGTCGAGATTACCCGCGATGAGACGCGTGACGACGGGCCGGTCGGCATTGAGATTACCGCCTATATCGACCGCATGCCCGAGACCAACGAGGCGACAGCCGGGCGGTTGAGCCGGGTATGGCGCGGGGTGTGGAACAGCCGGCTGCAATACGCCGGCGATTTCGATACATTGAGGGAGGCGCTTGCCGCGATTATGGCGGCCTACCCCAAGGCCCACCGCATCCGCTGCTATGAATATTCGGTCGATGACGAGTTTGCGCGCGAAGTGGCGCCGCTGGTGCGATCCGGGGAAACATGGCTTTCCGGCGCCTAGCCTCTGTGGTGGCGGTCATGCTGTCGCTACTTGCCGCGGGATGCGTGGACACCGGCGCCACCTCCGATAACGACAAGCGCGGCGTATTTTACGGCGGCGTCTCGGCGGGCGGCGCGCGGCCGTGAAGCCGCACCGGACGAGCTGCGGCGTGATCATCACGGACGGCGAACGCGTCCTGCTCGGACACGCGACCCGCTCGCCGCGGTGGGATATTCCTAAAGGAATTGCGGAGCCGGGCGAAGCCCTGCCCGTCGCCGCTGCACGAGAACTGCTCGAAGAAACCGGCCTCGCGATGGCGCCCGAACAGCTCGCCGATCTCGGCGTGCATCCCTATTTGCGCGGCAAAGACCTGGCCCTGTTCATGTGGAAACCGACCCAACTGCCCGATCCGCAAGCCCTCAGCTGCACATCGCGCTTTGCTCTCCCCAACGGGACGTTGCTTCCGGAATTCGACCGGTTCGGGCTGTTCGCGTGGGAAGACGCACTATCGCGGGTCGGCAAGAACCTCGCGCGGGTGTTGGCATCTGTCCGGCAGGTCGTGATAGGCTAGCGCGATCAGGTAAAAGAGGAGGTCCTCATGCCCAAACTGCGTCACATCGCCATTGCCGCGGAAGATCCGGAAAAGATGGCCGATTTCTACAAGAAGGCGTTCGATTTCAAGGAAGTCGGGCGGCCGAACGGCGTGCTCGCGGACGGTGTGTTCCTCAGTGACGGCACGCTCAATATGGCGATCCTCAAATTCAAGACCGATCAGCTCGGCAAGGGTCTCGACTACCGCGGCATCCACCATTTCGGCGTGCTGGTCGAGGACGTCGACGAGTTCTCGAAAAGGCTGGAGAGCCTCGGCGCCGAACACTACTTCGACCGCAACCAGGTCGACCCGCAGGCCGGCTATTTCGAGAAGAAATTCTACGGGCCGGAGCGCGTGCTGTTCGACATTGCCGAGCACGCCTGGGCCGGCGCCGAGCCGCTCCCCGCCGCGATCAAAGAAGCCGCGGAGTAGCCTGAGCAGCGCTCACCCACCAAGCCCCCACCCTAACCCTCCCCCGCTTGCGGGGGAGGGAACAGGACCGCGTTTCGTGGGTTCGGCGTCGGTCTCAATGATGGAACAGGTTGAGCGCCGAGCCTTTGCGGAACCATTCGAGCTGCGAGGCGCTGAAGGTGTGGTTGAGCCATAGGGTCTCGGTCGTGCCGTCGGCGTGCTTGATGCGGCATTCGACGGGCTGCCCCGGCGCCATTTCCTCCAACCCGACGAGGCTGATGCGGTCATCGACGCGGATGCGGTCGTAATCCGCCCGGTCCTGGAAGGTCAGCGCCAGAAGACCTTGCTTTTTGAGGTTGGACTCGTGGATGCGCGCAAAGCTGCGGGCGATGACCGCCGCGCCGCCCAACAGCCGAGGTGACAAGGCGGCGTGCTCGCGGCTGCTGCCCTCGCCGTAGTTGTCGTCGCCGACCGCGACCCACCGGACGCCATGGGCTTTGTAGTAGCGGGCAAGCTTGCCGATCGCCTCTCCCTTCTCGCCGCTCAGGACGTTCACGCCGGTTCCGGCCTCATCGGTGAAGGCGTTGGTCGCGCCCATGAACATGTTATCGCTGAACTTGTCCAGATGCCCGCGATAGCGCAGCCAGGGACCGGCCGGGGAAATGTGGTCCGTCGTGGTCTTGCCCTTGGTTTTGATCAATACCGGCATGTCCACGAAATCCTTGTGATCCCACGCCGCCCACGGCTCCATCAATTGCAGCCGCTCGCTGTTCGGATCGACCTCCAGCTTGATGGCGCCGCCGTCCTCGGGCGGCGCGATGTAGGTGGCGAGCCCGGGGTCGAAACCGTGCGCCGGCACCTCGGGCGCGGGCTTCGGCGGATCGAGCCGGAACGGCTTGCCTTCCGCATCAGTGAGCGTGTCGGTCAGCGGGTTGAAGGACAGCCGCTTCGCCAGCGCCATGGCCGTGACGATCTCCGGGCTGCCGATAAAGTTCATCGTCGTCGGCGACCCGTCGTTGCGCCGCGGGAAATTGCGGTTGTACGAGGTGACAATCGTGTTCGGCACCGCATCCGCCGCGACGGACCTGCGCCACTGGCCGATGCAGGGTCCGCAAGCGTTGGCCAGCACGGTGCCGTCGATGTCCTTCAAGGACTGCATCTGGCCGTCGCGCTCGATTGTCGCGCGCACCTGCTCGGAGCCCGGGGTCACGAGGAACGGCACAGCGGCTTTGAGCCCGTGCGCCTTAGCCTGCTCCGCGACGTCCGCGGCGCGGCTCATATCCTCGTAGGAGGAGTTCGTGCAGCTGCCGATCAAGGCAGTCGAGATCTCGTCGATGAATTCGTTCTTCGGATCGGCCACTTCGGCGCCGAGCTTGGAGATCGGGCGCGCCCGGTCGGGCGAATGCGGACCGACGACATAAGGCTCGAGTTTCGACAGATCGAGCTCGACGACGCGGTCGTAGTATTTCGCGGGATCGGCCTCGACCTCTTTGTCCGGTTCTAGCAGATGTTGGTTCTGCTGCATCAGCGGGACGAGACCTTCCTTGCCGGTGGCGCGCAGGTATTTCGCCATGTGCTCGTCGGCCGGGAAAATCGAGGTCGTGGCGCCGAGCTCGGCGCCCATATTGGTGATCGTCGCCTTGCCGGTGGCGCTGATCGTGCGCGCGCCGGGGCCGATATATTCGACGATGGCGTTGGTCGCGCCGGAGACGGTCAGCTGGCCGGCAACATAGAGGATGACGTCCTTGGGCGCGGTCCACCCGCCCATGCTTCCGGTGAGGTAAACCGCGATGTGCTTCGGGTAGAGCACCTCCCAGGGCAATCCGGCGATGACCTCGACGGCGTCGGCGCCGCCCACTCCGACAGAGCAGGCGCCGAGACCGCCGGCGTTCGGCGTGTGCGAGTCGGTGCCGATGATCAACTCGCCGGGGAAGGCGTACTGTTCCAGCACCACTTGGTGGATGATGCCGGCGCCCGGCCCCCAGAACCCCAAACCGTATTTGGCCGCCGCGGAACGCAGGAAGTCATAGACCTCCTTGTTCTCGGCGAGCGACTTGCGCAGATCCGCGGCGCCCTCGACCCGCGCCTGGATCAGGTGGTCGCAGTGGATCGTCGCCGGCACCGCGACCTTGTCGCGACGGGTCTGCATGAACTGCAGCAGCCCCGTCTGCCCGAGCACATCCTGAAACACCACGCGGTCGGGACGAACCTGCAGGTAACTTTTCCCCGGCTCCAGCTCCTGGTGTTCGGGATCGTCGAGGTGTCCGAGCAAGATCTTGTCGGCCAACGTCAAAGGCCTGCCCAACCGGCGCCGGACCACCGCGAGGTTGCGCGCCATCGCCGCGTAGACCGCAGACGCCATTTCCGGTGTCGATTCGATAGCCACCATTGTCGAGCCTTTCTTGCCTTTTGTTCGGGGCAACAATCGCCGCACCCCGTCTATATCAGATGAGCGCGATCGGTCTCGATGCAAATTGTTGGGATGAGAGCGAGCCCCACTCCCCCGCTTTGGAGCAGGGCGAGGTTCGTCAGATCGCGTCGAGCTGCCAGGCGACGTCGTTGGCGATGCCCCAAAGATAGCCGACGTCGGTTTGGCCGACTAGCGCATAGGCCCGCCCCTGGTGCCGCCAATAGAGCAGGTTGACGTCCTGGCGCCGCGCCAAGGTCGGCGGGATGTCGGGCTCTTTCGACGACCCGACGATCAAGGTCAACGGCCCGATCGCCTTGTTGTCGGTCGTATACATCAACTGCGCCGCGGGCCGGCCCTCGGCAACGACGAGCCGGGCGCCGCGGAAATTGAGACCCCAGGGTTTGAGGTTTAGCTCCGGCCGCCGCACCTCCTGAGGCAGGCTCTGGCTGATCTTCTGCAATGCCTCGCGCGCGTCGCCGGTGGCCGGCACATCGACCAGGGCGCTGTCCGCCGGCGCTGGCGGCCAGCTTGAAATAACCGGCGGCATTGTCGAGCCAAAGATTGTCGGCGGCGGCCAGCTCGACCGCCGGCTGCTTGCCAGCCGACGCTCCCGGGCAGCAGCTTGGCGACGCTCAGATACGCAACGGAGCCGCCCAGCAACAAGCCGAACAGCGAGGCGGCCAGCGGCAACCCGAGCCACCAACGGCGCGCGGCAGTGGCGCTCCCGGTCCCCTGCCGCGCGCCTCAAGGGCACGATTTTTGCGCTGGGTTCCGCCGAAAGCCTTTCGCCTCGGGCAGCCGCGATCAGCCGGTCCGGCAGCGGTTCGCGCATGACCTCGTCGAAGGCCGAGCGCACCAGAGCAGCCGACTGCGCGAGCGCGGCCAGCTTGTCGCGGGCTGCCGGATCGCTGTCGAGCCAAGCCTCGATCTCGCGCCTCTCCGACGACGTCGACCTCGCCGTCGAGATAGGCGACGAGCGCTCGTCACTGCGCTTGTGCATTATCGGTACTCCTGCGCATCCCGCCGCCCGCGTCGAGTTGCAGCTGCAATGCGATGCGGGCGCGCGCCAGACGGCTCATGATCGTGCCGACCGGCACACCGACGACTTCGGCAGCCTCCTTGTAGCTGAGCCCTTCAACCGTCACGAGCAACAGGGCCGTGCGCTGGTCGGGCGGCAAGCGGTCGACCGCCCGCCGCACCTCGCCAAGAGCGAGCCGAGCCTCGACCCGGCGCACCGGCTCGTCCGAGCCCATCCGTTCTTCGGCAATCTCGCCATCCTCCTTGCGGACATCGCGCGCGCGGAGCTGATCGATCCAGATCGTCTGCACGATGCGGAACATCCAGCTGTCGAACCGCGTGCCCTCCTGAAACTGATGCTCGCGCGCGAGAGCCCGTTCGCATGCCGCCTGGACCAGATCGTCGGCCTCGATCGCGGAGCCCGTGAGCCCGCGCGCAAACCGCCGCAGCCTTGGCAGGACCGCGATCAGCTGATCGCTGAAACGGATGCTCACCGGATCTCTGCCCGGAATCAGGTGTACCGGCGATTCCGCCAAGTTTCGACTTGGTGACAACGGACCTCCCGACGAGTTATTCCCGGCAAGCTCGCCCCCGTTTGATACGCAAGTGAATTCGCAGGTGTCCCCGGCGCGCGGCATAGCCGACCGCACCCGCGGCGTACGCGGCTGGCGACAAAGCGCAGCCTATCACCAAAGCCGACGAGGGCGGAAGCGCGGGCGGCGCTGTCCGGGTTCACTCTTCACAAATTGGACACCGCACGGCATTGTGCGGCGGTTCTTTCGGCCCTGCCACTCGGCCCTGCCATTGGGGAACATCCGGTCCATGAAAGTCGCCATCGTCAAGGAAAGGCGCGCCTTTGAACGCCGGGTGGCGGCGTCGCCCGATACGGTCAAGCGCATGATCGGGATGGGTCTCGAGGTTGTCGTGGAAAGCGGCGCCGGCGAAGGCGCCTGGTTCAGCGATGCCGCGTTTGCCGCGGCCGGCGCCACGATCGCGGCGGATGAGGCGACGGCGCTGGGCGATGCCGATATCGTCCTCAAGGTGCAGCGCCCGCTGATCGGCGGCTGAGGGCGGCATCGACGAGCTTGGCGTTGTTCAAGCGCGGCGCGGTGCTGATCGGCCTGTTGCAGCCGGCCCAGAACCCCGCCGATGCCGAGGCCTATGCCGGCGCCGGCATCGCCGCCTTTGCGATGGAGCTGGTGCCGCGCATCACCCGCGCGCAGGCGATGGACGTGCTGTCCTCGCAGGCCAATCTCGCGGGCTACAAGGCCGTCATCGACGCCGCCGCCGAGTTCGGCCGCGCCTTCCCGATGATGATGACGGCGGCCGGAACGATCAAGGCGGCGCGCGTTCTGGTCATGGGCGCCGGGGTCGCCGGGCTGCAGGCGATCGCCACCGGCCGCCGCCTCGGCGCCATCGTCTCCGCGACCGATGTGCGCGCCGCCGCAAAAGAGCAGGTCGAGAGCCTCGGCGCGACGTTCATCACCGTCGACGAGGCGGCGGCGCGCACGGCCGAGACCGCAGGCGGCTACGCCCGCGAGATGGGCGAGGATTACCAGCGGCGGCAGCGCGAGAGGATCACCGAGGCGCTGAAGCGGACCGACATCGTCATCTGCACCGCGCTGATCCCCGGCCGCAAGGCGCCGATTCTGCTGACCAGCGCGATGGTCGCCGAGCTGGCGCCGGGGTCGGTCATCGTCGATCTCGCGGTCGAGGCGGGCGGCAATGTCGAGGGCAGCCGCCCGGAGGAGACCGTCCTGACCCCCAACGGGGTCAAGATCATCGGTCCCGCCAACATGCCCTCGCGCATCGCCGCCGATGCGAGCCAGCTCTATGCCCGCAACCTGCTGTCCTTCCTCGCGCTGCTGGTCAAGGACAAGGAGCTGAAGATCGACACCGCCGACGAGATCATCAAGGCGACGCTGTTGACCGAGAACGGCGCGGTCGTCAACCCGCTGCTCGCCTCGCCGGCCGTGGCGGAAGCGGCAGCGTTCGAACTGACGGAGACGACGCGATGGCGGAACCCGCCTCGCTGGCCGAGCGCGCCGGCGAGCTTGCCGGCAATGCCGGCGCGCTCGCCCGCAATCTCGATCTGTTGACGCACCAGCTGACGACAGTCCAGACGACCCCGGCCGTCGTCGGCGGTCCGTCCTTCGTCTTCGAGCTGACCGTCTTCGTGCTCGCGGTGTTTGTCGGCTATTACGTCGTGTGGCGGGTAACGCCGGCATTGCATTCGCCGCTGATGAGCGTCACCAACGCGATTTCGAGCGTGATCATCGTCGGCGCGTTGATCGCGGCGGGCCCGCTCGGCGTCAGCTTTGCCAAGATCATGGGCTTTGTCGCGGTGACCTTGGCCGCCGTCAACATCTTCGGCGGCTTTATCGTCACGCAGCGCATGCTGCAGATGTTCCAGAAAAAGCGATAGCGGGGCCCCGCGGTGAGCGAGAACCTGTCCGCCTTCTTCTACCTGATCGCCTCGATCTGTTTCATCATGGCGTTGCGCGGCCTGTCGTCGCCGGTAACGGCGCGGGGCGGCAACATCTACGGCATCGCCGGCATGCTGATCGCGGTGGTCACGACGTTGCTGACCCCGCATGTCGTCAGCTTTTGGCTGATCATTCTCGGCATCCTGATCGGCGGCGCGATCGGCACCTACATCGCGCTGCGCATCCAGATGACGGCGCTGCCGCAGCTGGTGGCGGCGTTTCACAGCCTGGTCGGCCTGGCCGCGGTGTGCGTCGCCGCCGCCGCCTTTGCCTACCCCGAAGTCTACGGCATCGGGGTGCGCGGCGCGATCCACGGCAGCAGCCTCGTCGAGATGGCGCTCGGCATGGCGATCGGCGCGATCACCTTCACCGGCTCGGTCGTCGCCTTCGCCAAATTGCAGGGGCTCGTGTCCGGCCGGCCGTTGGTCTTCCCCGGCCAGCATCTGGTCAACGCGCGCGCTCGGCGCGCTGCTGATCCTGCTGATCGCGCTGTTCGTCTCGACCGAGGCGGCGCCCGCCTTCTGGCTGCTGCTGCTGGTGTCGCTGGCGTTCGGCTTTCTGCTGATCGTGCCGATCGGCGGGGCCGACATGCCGGTCGTCATCTCGATGCTGAACTCCTATTCGGGCTGGGCGGCCTGCGGCATCGGCTTCACCTTGTCGAACAGCCTGTTGATCATCACCGGCGCGCTGGTCGGCTCGTCGGGCGCGATCCTCAGCTACATCATGTGCAAGGGGATGAACCGCTCGATCTTCAATGTGGTCCTGGGCGGGTTCGGCACCGAGGGCGGCACGGGGCCGGCGGGGGCCGGGATCGGCGACCGCCTGGTCAGATCGGGCAGCGCCGAGGACGCCGCCTTCATCATGAAGAATGCCGGCTCGGTCATCATCGTGCCGGGCTACGGCATGGCGGTGGCGCAGGCCCAGCACGCGTTGCGCGAGATGGCCGACATCTTGAAGAAGGACGGGGTCAAGGTGCGCTACGCGATCCACCCGGTCGCCGGGCGCATGCCGGGCCACATGAACGTGCTGCTCGCCGAGGCCAACGTCCCCTATGACGAGGTCTTCGAACTCGAGGAGATCAACCGCGATTTCGCGTCGACCGACGTCGCCTTCGTGATCGGCGCCAACGACGTGACCAACCCGGCGGCGAAGACCGACCCCTCCTCGCCGATCTACGGCATGCCGATCCTCGACGTCGAGCGCGCCAAGACCGTCCTCTTCGTCAAGCGCTCGATGGCGTCGGGCTACGCCGGCGTCGAGAACGAGCTCTTCTTCCGCGACAACACGATGATGCTGTTCGGCGACGCCAAGAAAATGTGCGAGGAAATCGTCAAGGCGCTGGAATGAGGATCGCCGGATTGAGGAAGAAAGGATTAGCCCCGCTTTCGCCGCCTTGCGGCGGCTGGGGCGGGATCGGCGGCGGTTTCTGCGCCTGCTTTTCGTGGCCGACCCCCCGCGACGGGCAGCAGCAAGGCTGGTTGGCGCCGGTCGGGAGGAGCCGGCTTGGCCTGCTTGGCGGCTCGGGTGGCGCGCGTTGGAACCGGCGACTCCTGCACGAGGCTGCGTTTCAAGGCGGCCATCAGGTCGATGACCGGCGCCGGGCGGCGGACCGCTCGCGGCTCGATCGGTCGTCCCTGCATCTTGGCCTCGATCAGCTCGCGCAGTGCTTCCTGGTAGCGGTCTTGGTATGTGCTCGGATCGAATTTTCCGGTTCGTTGCTTGATGATTGCGCCAGCGATCGCGACCATCTCGGCATCGAGGTCGCCCTCGGGGGTGCCGAACTGCGCCGCACGAACCTCCTCTGCAGCGCGCAACGTGAACAGCGCCATGCCGGCGCCACGCGGCTCGACCATCACCGCCCGCTCGCGCCGGCTCAGGGTCAGGCGCGCGATCCCGACGATGCCTAATTCGGCCATCGCCGCCCCGATTACCCGTAGTGTCTCGCCCGCGATAGGGCCGTCGGGGTAGAGGTAGTAGGGAGTATTGAAGTAAACGGGATCGATTTCGCCGCGCGGTACAAATTTCTCCAGGTCGATGACCTCGGAGCTTTCGACATCGAGCGTCTTCAGCTCCTCCGGCGTGAACGTGACGAACTGGCCGCGTTGATATTCGTAACCCTTGACGACCTCCTCCTTCTCGACTTCTTCGCCGGTGCCGGGATCGTGAGGGCGCAGCGTGATCCGAGTTGCCGGACCGCTCTGGTCTCGCTCAACGTAGCCGTCCTCGTGAAGCGCCGGCGCTCGCGATGTGTCGATCGTGTCCTGCTTTCTTCCCCGGTCGAATACGCTGCTGTCGGGCTCCTCGGCGAGTGCCGGTTGCCACACCTGATGCAAGCGAATGGATTTTGTGCGCGTCGTTGCCGGGGAAAGATAAATCGGGCAGGAGACCAGGGATAGGCGCAGAAAGCCTCGCCAACTCGCCCGTGGCATATCGATCCTCCTTCTGACAACCGTTCAACAAGGGCCTCTGCGGGATAGGTCCTTAACCATCAGCATGAATCGGATCGCTGCGGATCACGCGGAAGCGTAGGGTATTGCGCGGTGGATGGAGGCAAGACATGACTTACCAGCATATCCTGGTCGAGACGGAAGATGGCGTGGGGATCGTGAGCCTCAATCGCCCCGACAAGCTCAACGCGATGAACCGAAAGCTGTCGAGCGAATTGCACGACGCGGTGAAGCGGATGGAGGCTGACGAGGCGATCGGCTGCATCGTCATCACCGGCGCCGGGGAACGCGCATTTTCAGCCGGGGGCGACATCCACGAGCAGCGCGAAAATGATCGCCGCTACACCGAGGAGGAGTTGGATGTGCATCGCCCTCCGCGCCGCGGCGCCTATGAAATTGCCGCCTGCGCAAAGCCGACGATCGGGATGCTCAACGGCCTCGCCTATGGCGGAGCGGCAGTGCTCGCCTCCTCGCTAGACATGCGGGTCGGTTGCGAGGACAGCCGCTTTCGCTTTCTCGCGGCGGCTTATGGCCGGATCAACAGCACCTGGACCCTGCCCAACCAGGTCGGCTGGCCGATGGCCAAGGAGCTGTTGTTCACGGCGCGCGTCGTCGAGGCCGAAGAAGCCTACCGCATCGGTCTGTTGAACCATCTCGTCCCGCGCGAGCAATTGCGGACCAAGACCATGGAGCTCGCCCGCATGATCGCCGGCAACAACCGCGCCTCGGTGATCGGCATCAAGGCGTTATTGCTCGACATGATGGGGCATAACCTCGAACAGCAATGGATCAAGGAGCGGCATTACACGACGCACGTCGTCAGAGGCGCCAAGGCGGAGGAGGCCTTCCCCGAATTCATCGCCCGCAAAGGCCGGCCTCTTTCGTGATCGGCTCCCCTTCTGATTTCCGGCGCGTGGCGGCGCCACTCATCATATATGGCACAGCCTGGAAGGAGGATCGCACTAACGCACTCGTATTGGCGGCGATAGCTGCGGGCTTTCGCGCTTTCGACACGGCCAATCAGCGCAAGCACTATGTCGAAGAAGGCGTCGGCGCTGCAGTCGGGACTGCAATCGCCTCGGGTGCGGTTGCGCGATCGGATCTGTTTCTTCAAACAAAGTTTACCTACCAGCGCGGCCAGGATCACCGCCTCCCCTACGACCCGAATTGCGATCTCACGACGCAAGTGCGCCAGTCGATCGCCAGCTCCCTCGAGCACCTCGGGGTAACCCGCATCGACAGCTACCTCCTGCATGGGCCGTCAGGGTCTGGCGCTCTGGGCCAACCCGATTGGGAGACATGGCGTGCAATGGAGGACGCCTTCGATGAAGGCTTGGTTGGCCTGCTGGGAATCAGCAATGTCTCTGTCGATCAGCTCGATGCGCTCCTCGCTCGTGCGCGGATAAGGCCCGCCTTTGTGCAGAATCGCTGCCTTGCGCGCGCTGGTTGGGACGCAGAGGTGCGCGCGCTGTGTCACACGCACGACATCATCTATCAAGCCTTTTCCCTGCTTTCCGGAAATCGCCACGTTCTCGTGCAACCATGCGTCACCGAGATCGCCAGCTGCCACAACAAGACGGTTCCGCAGACAATATTTCGTTTCGCCGTCCAGCTCGGGATGCTGCCGCTGACCGGCACAACAGACGGCGGGCACATGCGGCAGGACCTCGATATTTTTGATTTCACTTTGTCCGGCGATCAAATAGAGACGATCGCGCTTGCCGACGCGCGCTAGCCCATAATGCCCCCGTCATTGCGAGGCGCGCAACGCGCGACGAAGCAATCTCGTGCCGGGGAGTCTCGGCGGCCACGAAAGTGCTTCCCCGCAGGTCAAGGCCGCGGGTCGCAATGACCGCTGGAAATGGCAACGCATAGGCGAGCCAGCCGGTGCCGCTCTCGCCGAACGACACTTTGAGGCGCGGATAGCGCTCTCGAATACGCCCGCCCCGATCATCCCGGCGATGATGTGAATGAGGCCCATCTGGAACACCGAGACGCCGGTCAACATCGCCGCGCGGCGCACCTGTGGCGCCTCCCGGCAGGCGCGCGGTGGGTTCGCCGGGGAGATGTGGAAATGCAGTGGCAATTGCACCTCGTCGACCGCCTGCCAGAACGGCTCCCAGCTCGGGCGCCACATCGGCTCCAGGTCCCACGAGCACGCCAGTTCGAGGCCTTTGAGGCCCATCTTTGCGACACGATGCACCTCCTCCACCGCGCGCTCGACGCTGCCATAGGGCAGGCAGGCCAGTCTGGCGTCTAAGGCCTCAGCGCCGAGAGCAGGGCTTGCGCCCCGGTGAGTTCGGGGAATTGTCGGGTCGGCGGGAAGCCCTCGACCGCCGGCGCCAGCACGGCGTGCGCATCGGCGTTGCGACTGGCCGCGCGATAAAGCTTCGCCAGAGACAGCGCGGCGCGCAGTTCGAAGCTGCGCGCCCTTTGCGACTGCGCGATCGCGATCGCGGTCTGCAACGACTGCTCGGCCGCCGCGGTGTCGGCGGGGTCGCAATTCAGCAGGATCCCGGCGCGGATGCGGTGCATTTCTGCTTCATACCAGCGCTCCTCGGTGCGCTCCAATTCGGCCAGTGCCAAGTCCAGGTGCCGGAGCCCGGCATCAGTCTCGCCGGCGCTCGCTTCGGCTTGAGCCAGGGCCGCTTCGAAACTGGGCAAGAGCCAAATCCTACCTTGCTCCCGATCGACGGTGAGGCCGCGTCGCATCTCGGAGAGTCTCGACTCTCGGCACAATCGGACCACTTTGCCCAGGCCTGGAAAAATGTCGCGAGGCCGGCCAAGGCTGGGAGATCGTATCGCGACACGATATCGGCCAACGCTTTGCTGTCTGTTGCGACTGCTTCGGGGTCGTACCGAACAAACCCCAGCAGCGCCGCGATTAGCAGTGCATAACCTATCGTCGGAGCATGCGCTGCAAACTCGGCGTCGGCGAGGGCGCGGTCGGCAAGCTGCAAAGCTTCGTGGATTTGACCGAGCACCCACAGCGCGAGGGCGTCGAAAATCTCCGCTGCGGTGCGGGGATTCCAGACGATCCGGTTGGCGAAATCAGCGTCGCGCGCGCGGTCGTAGAGCTCGATAGTCTTCTGAAAATGGTCATGGGCCCCGGCAAAATCTCCGAAATAAAAGCGGGTCTGGCCCAAAATGCGGTGCGCATGCAAGGTTTCGGGGTAATCCGGCCGCGCCGCCGCTTCGCGCAGGAAAAGCTCTGCCATTTCGCGCATCGCTGCGGGTTCGCAGCGGTTCAGATGCCCCAGCCATAGACCGTAATAGGCGGAGAACCGTTCCGAGGCGTCTTCTTCCCGGCTTGCCAATTCGCGGGCGCGCGCGAAGGCCGCGCTCGTTTCCGGCGCCTGATGTCCCTTGGCCCAGATCAGCGCATTGCCGAGGCTGGTCTGGAGCCGAAGGCGGCGCCGGCTCAACGCGGCGGTGCTCAGCGCCGCGGGGGCGAGTTTGTCGGCCAGTTCGGTCGCCTTGCCGAGATGGGCGGCGGCCTCTTTGAAGGCGGAGCGGCGGAGCGCCTGGTCGCCGGCCTTGCCCCACCAGTCGATCGCCGGCTCGTAGAGCCCGGCCTGGGTCAGATGATGGGCGACGAGTTCCGGCTCGGCCGCGGCGACCGCCGCGAACTCGCCGCGCAAGGCGTCGGTGATCTGCCGATGCAGGATCTGGCGCCGGCTTCTGAGCAGGGTTTCATAGGCGGTGTCCTGGACCAGCGCATGCTTGAAGGTGTAGCGCGCATCGGGCAGCGTGCCCGAGCGGAACAGCAACTCCGCCTCTTCGAGCTGCGCCAGTGCCGCGCGCAACGCCGGCTCGTCGCGGCCGGCGACCGCGCGCAGCAGCGGGTAGGAGAATTCGCGGCCGATCGCAGCGCCGATCTGTGCGATCTCCTTGACCGGCGCCAGCCGATCGAGACGCGCTGCCAAGGAATCCTGCAAGGTCGCTGGAATGGCAAAGGGCGGCAATGGTCCGTCGAGATGCCAGCCCTGCGGCCCCACGACGAGCAGACCCCCCCTCGAGCACCGTCTTGGTCAGTTCCTCGACAAAGAGCGGGACTCCGTCGGTCTTGGCGACAATCTGCGCCGTCACTTCGGGGGGCAATGGCCGGCCGGCGACATGCGCGGCCAGGGTCTCGACCTCGGAAGGTGCCAGGCGGTCGAGCGCGATGCTGGTGACGTGCGAGAGACCGGTCCACGGCGCCTCGTATTCCGGTCGGAAGGTGAAGAGCACCAATACCGGCAAGGCGCGGACGCGCTCGACCGTCAGGTCGAGCACTTCGAGCGAGGTCGCATCGGCCCAGTGGACGTCCTCGAACAGCATCAGTACGGGCTTTTCCCGCGCCAGTGCTTCGAGCTGGTCGAGCAAGGCCGCCAGGGTCAGCCGGCGGCGCTGCGCCGCGCTCAGGGCGAGCGGCGGATAGCGGTCGCCAGTCGGGATCGACAGCAGGGAAGCAAAGAGCGGCGCGGTTTCCGCGATGCGCGCCGGCGCCAATATGGCTTCGAGCTTGTCGAGCTGCGTCTCCGCCGGGTCCTCGGCGGCGAGGCGGGCGGCGCGCCCCAGCGCCACGACAAAGGGATGGAGCATGCTGTCGCGGTGATAGGGCGAGCATTGATAGCGCAGCCGCGTGTGCGGCTCGCTCACGACTTCGGCGGCGAGCTGAGCGGCGAGCCGCGACTTGCCGATGCCGGCCTCGCCCGAGAGCAAGACGATCTGGCCGGCGCCGGCCCAGGCCTCGCGCAGGCGCTCGCGCAACAGGGCGCTCTCCGCCGCCCGCCCGACGAGGTCGGTGAGCCGCGGCGCGCCGCCTCGAAGCGGCTCTCCATCACCGCGGCGCCTTCGACCACGAAGGCTTCGACGGGGGCGGCGAAGCCCTTCAGCGCTTGCCGGCCGAACTCGCGCAGCCGGAACACGTCGCCAATCAGGCGGCGGGTGGCGTCGGCGAGGATGATCTGCCCGGGTTCTGCAAGAGCCTGCAAGCGCGCCGCGAGGTTGGGGGTCTCGCCGACCACCGCCTGCTCCTGCGCCGAGCCCTCGCCGACCAGATCGCCGACGACGACCAGCCCGGTGGCAATGCCGATGCGGACGGCGAGCCGCTCCGTTCCACGGGTCTTCAGGCCCGTCACCGCCGCCTCTATTTCGAGTCCCGCCCGCACTGCCCGCTCGGCGTCGTCCTCATGCGCCCGCGGGTAGCCGAAATAGATCAGAACCCCGTCGCCCATGTATTTGGCGACAAAACCGTCATAGCGCGCGACGACGGCAGAAACGGCGTTCTGATAGGCGCGGATCTCCTCGCGCAATTCCTCGGGATCGAACCGCGTCGACAAGGCCGTCGAGCCGACGAGATCGCAGAACATCACCGTCAGCTGCCGCCGCTCGGCGGCATCGTGCGGCTTCGCACCGGCCGGTGCGGCGGGCGCCGCCAATGTCTTGGCGGCGGTCAAACCGGAGATGGCTCTGAGCAGACGCTTGCGGTGCCCGAGCGGCACGCCAAGCTTCTCGAGATCGGCGTCCGTCAGCTCCGGCAGGATATCGGCGTCGATTTCACTCGCGCGAAAGAGCGCCTCGTACTGTCCGAGGCCGAGACTTCTCAGCCAACCCCCGACATCCATGTTCGCGCTCCGCGAGCCCCAAACGGATCATTGTTCGGTTGAAGTGCCCTGTCCAGAGCTGGGCTCTTTAAGAACTGGGGTCGGGCACGATGACCCGACGGCACCGCTGGTCTCGGGGTCAGTTTCGGGGCAAATCCCGTCACATATCGACCATCAGGAAGGGCAGCTCCGCGCCGTTCCGTCATACCCAGTCCGAAGATGGGTCAGGCTCAGGCTCTGATCGCCGCCACTATGCCAGGGGATTTTATCTGATTACGACGAGCGTCTTTCGGAACTCCCCCTCGAATGCCTCTAAGTCGAAAGCCGCAGCCCCTTGACCAGAACAGAGCATGAACCCACATGCCGGGATCGTTTGCCCGAGAGCCCGCCGATGCGGGAAATCGTCAACGAGGCTTTCTGCCCCCCTCTTGCCCGCTGTTCTTCCGGCCTCGAATCCATGAATATCAACGCGTTGATCTTGATCGCTCTTCATCGCGTGTGCGCAGCATCAAAAGGTTTATGGTCCTCTCGCTGCTATTGGGCCTTTTACAGCAGAAAACAGCGAAACTTCCCGCTGGTTTTTCGTTATTCCGATCTTCAAGACACGACGAATTCTGCGGGTTTTGGCAACCTGGTGATTGTTTTCGGTCTTATGTTTCTTTGTTGCACCCATCTGAACCTGCTGTTTGAGCGGCGCGGCTCCCCAACAGTGAGGATTTCTACGGCAAAAAAGCACCTCCTCCTGTTGTTTTTCTGCAGAAGCAGGAGGCGGTTTGATCAGCCCCTTCCCTCCCCCGCAATCCCCGGTGAAGTCCGGGGAGGGTAGGGTCAGGGTGGAGGCGATGCGTCAATTGATCAGCCCGTAAAATTTGGCGGCGTTTTCGCAGGTGATTTTGTGGACGATTTCGGGGGAGAGGCCGGCGAATTGCTCCTCGATGTATTTGGAGGATTCGGGCCAGATGCCGTCGGTGTGCGGGTAGTCCGAGCCCCACATCATCGTCTCGACGCCGATCTCGTCGATGAGCTTCGTGCTGACCGGGTCGAACTGGAAGGTGCACTTGCACTGGCGGCGCCAGTACTCGCTGGGTTTCAAATTCATCAGGTCGCGGAAGCGGTCCTCGAACTCGAAATCCATGCGGTGCAGTGCATAGGCGAGCCAGCCGGCGCCGCTCTCGCCAAACGACACTTTGAGGCGCGGGTAACGATCGAACACGCCCGCCCCGATCATCCCGGCGATGATGTGGATGAGTCCCATCTGGAATGCCGAGACGCCGGTGAACATCGCGGCGCGGCGCACATTCGGCGCCTCCTGGCGGGCGCGCGGCGGGGTCGTCGGGAAGGTGTGGAAGTGGAGCGGCAATTGCACCTCGTCGACCGCCTGCCAGAACGGCTCCCAGCTCGGGTGCCACATCGGCTCCATGTCCCACGAGCACGACAGCTCGAGGCCCTTCAATCCCATTTTCGCGACGCGATGGACCTCCTCTACCGCGCGCTCGATGCTGCCATAGGGCAGACACGCGAGGCCGATCTGGCGGTCCGGGTAGTGGCTGCAGAAATCCTTCAGCCAATCATTGTAGATGTGCAGGACCTCGTTCGAGGCCTCGGCGTCGTTCAATTTCGACGCGGTGCCGAGGACGCCGTAGATGACCTCGGCGTCGACGCCGTCCGCCTCCATGTCCTTGAGGCGCAGATGCGGGTCGCTGCAGCGGGTCTTGCCCTTCTTCGCGTCTTCGTAGAGGCCGCGCTCCGCCATGATGTCGACACGGACATTCTGCCCCGGCACGTGCTTCGCCCCGCCCGGGCCGACGCCGTAGAGGAAGCCGAAATTGGCGCCGTTCTTGGCGACCCATTGCGGCCCGTCCGGACCGTCCTCGACATAGGGCATGCGGTCCTTGAGCTCGCGCCGCGCGCCGGAGACGAACAGGTCGGGCGGCATCCACGGCATGTCGAGATGGCAATCGGCCGAAATTCTGCGGTATTGCATGACGGTTTCCCCGCTCCTGACTGTCGAAGGGTGCGGAGAGCACTGTACTCCTTCGAAACGCTGGATTCGTTGGAAAGGCGCCGGCCAGTCCCGCCTTTTTTGCGCACGCGACATGAACGCGATGCAACCCGCCGCTTGCTCTTACACTCAATGCATGCTACACATATATTTTACTCTACTGAAAGTCGTACCAAATGCGCTCTACCATCTTCGCGGCCTTCATCGCGCTGGCTCTGCTGCCGGCCACAAGCTTTGCTCAGACAACACCGCAAACCGCAGCCATCGAGAGTGCGGCCCCGACAGCTTCCGCTCCGTCGGGCAATGGCGGCATCACGCGGGATCAATTCATCCAACGCGCCAAGGATCGGGCGGCGGAACGCGCCGGGGCGCGTTTCGACCAGATGGACGCCGATCACGACGGCGTCCTCGACCGCGCCGAGATGCGCGCCTGGCGCACCCAGCACCCGCGCCGCGCCGCCGCGCAGCAGTCCCAGCCCGCTCCTCAATAATCCTGCGCCGCAATAATCCGGCTGCCGGCTCCGGCCAATTCGCGGTAGAGTGAAGACCACCGCGAGCGAAAGGAGCCGACAATGCCGGACGCAGGAAATATCGAGAACTCGGGGCGCTTCGAGTGCCGAGGAGGGAGTCCGCATAGGCGGCCTCGACCACGTGGTGCTTCGCGTCGGCGATCTCGACCGCGCGATCGAATTCTACGAAAAAGTCCTGAACTGCCGTGTCGAGCGCCGATTGGAGCAGCCCAAGCTCGTCCAGCTGCGCGCCGGCGCCTCTCTGATCGACCTGGTTCCGGCTTCCGCCTCGCCGGGCGAAGCGGGAGATGATGCGGGGCGCAACATGGATCACTTCGCGGTGCGGGTCGAGGGGTTCGAACCAGCGGCCTTGGCCGCCCATCTGCGGCGGCACGGCGTCGAAGTCGGCGAGGTCCGCGAACGCTATGGCGCCGAGGGCTACGGCCCCTCGCTCTATATCTCCGACCCCGACGGCAACACGGTCGAGCTCAAGGGGCCGGCGACACGCGGTCTATAGACCGCTCAGAACTGCGCCTCGTCGAGCGCGAAGGCAGTAGAGGCGCCGCTCCTGACTATCGGGAGCAGGGCGCTCGCCTTGGGCAGGATCTGCTCGGCATAGAACCTCGCCGTCGCGATCTTGGTCCGGCAAAACCCGTCATCCGCGCCCGAGCCCAACCGCGCGCGGGCAGCGAGAGCGGCGCGCGCCATCTGCCAGCCGCCGCAGACATAACCCGTCAGCATCATGTAGCTGACCGAGGCTGCCAGCGCCGCGTTGGGGTCGCGGCGGATCGCCTGCAGGATCCATTCGGTGGCTTCTTCCAACGCCCGAATGCCGCCGGCGAGGCTTTCGCGGATTGCCGGCAAATCCGCATTGTCCGAGCCGCCAAGTCGGTCCTCGACTTCGCGCATCTCCTCGATCAGCTCAGTCATGGCCGAGCCGTCGTCCATGCTCAGTTTGCGCCCGACCAAATCGGCGGCCTGTATTCCGGTCGTCCCCTCATAGATCGGCGCGATGCGCGCGTCGCGCAGATACTGCGCGGCGCCGGTCTCCTCGATGAAGCCCATTCCGCCGTGGACCTGCACGCCGAGCGAGGCGATGTCGACCCCGAGTTCGGTGCACCAGCCTTTGAGCACCGGGGTCAGCAGATCGACGCGCTTCTGATGGTGATGGCGTTCGTGGGGGTCCGGGTGCTTGTGCGCGAGGTCGGCGTCGGCGGCCAGCACGTACCCGAAGGCGCGCATCGCCTCGATCTGCGACTTCATTGTCAGCAGCATGCGCCGCACATCGGGGTGGTGAATGATCGTCACCCGATCGCCCCTGCGCTGCCCCGCGGGCCGGCCCTGGACCCGATCCTTGGCATAGTCGCGCGCCGCCTGGTAGGCCCGTTCGGCGATCCCCAGGCCCTGCAATCCGACCTTTTGGCGGGCCTCGTTCATCATCGTAAACATGTGCGGCAGACCCTCGTTCTCCTGCCCCACCAGATACCCGACCGCGCCCTCCTTCTCGCCAAAGCTCATCACGCAAGTCGGGCTGGCATGGATGCCGAGCTTGTGCTCGATCGACGCGCACTCGACATCGTTGCGCGCTGCCACGGCGCCGTCCGCGCCGCCGAGGAATTTGGGCACCAGAAAAAGCGAGATGCCCCGCGTGCCTTCGGGGGCGTCGGGAAGGCGGGCGAGCACGAGGTGCACGACATTCTCGGCCATGTCGTGGTCGCCCCAGGTGATGAAGATCTTCTGGCCGAAGATCCGGTAATGGTCGCCCTCGGGCACCGCCCTGGTGTGGACGGCCGACAAATCCGACCCCGCCTGCGGCTCGGTCAAGTTCATCGTTCCCGCCCATTCGCCGCTGACGAGCTTTGGCAGAAACCGGTTTTTTAGTTCGCCAGAGGCATGAGACTTGATCGCCTCCGTCGCCCCGGCGGTCAGCAGCGGGCAGAGCGCAAAACTCATATTGGCCGAGTTCCACATCTCGATCGTCGCCGCGCCGATCACTCTGGGGAGCCCCTGCCCGCCATACTCGGGATCAGCGCTCAGCCCGTTCCAGCCGTTCTCGACAAACCGCCGGTAGGCTGCCGCAAACCCGTCGGCCGCGATGACACCGTCCTTGGTCAACGCAGCGCCTTGCGCGTCGCCGGGTTGGTTGAGCGGCGCCAATACGTCGCCGGCGAGCTTTGCCGCCTCTTCGAGCACTGCCTCGACCAGATCCGGCGTCGCTTCTTCATAGCCCGGCAATGCGGCCAGTCGTTCGAGCCCCGCCAGCTCGGTGATCACGAACTGCATGTCCTGCAACGGCGCGCGATAGTTCGGCATTGGGACGCTGCTATGCCGGCGCGAACAGGTCGGAGACCCCAGTACCTTGCGTTATGGGTGCCGGCGGTGCGGCGAAGACGCTGTCATTTTGCAGCACGGGCAACACCCGGCTCGCGAAGAGCCTCATGTTCTTTTCCGCGTCGTCGTGAGGAATGCCGCCGAACGAGAATTCCGTGACGACATGCTCAGTCCCGGTCACCCGCTGCAATTCGGCGATCTGCTGAATGCAGTCTTCCGGCGTCCCGACGATCTGGATCTTCACATAGAACTCGGTGGCCCTGACCCGTTCTTCTTCGCTCTGCAGGCGGGCATAGGTTTTGGCCATCTTGCCGTAGGTCTCGTAGCCTTTGACCGTGGCGAGATGCCCGTCCGAGAAATGGTAGTGGTTATCGATCGATTCCCACTTCTTGCCGAGCCACTGCATTGCCCGGTCATGCGCCTCGTCGCGGCTTTCGGCGCAAGAGACATTAGTCAGGATGATCGGCGGCGGCGGATTGTGGCCGACGCTCTGCGCGATTTCGCGGTAATTGGCAATGCTCTCGGCCGCCTTCGCCCACTCGTTCTGCATGACGACGAGGATGCCGAAGCCGAGCTTCGCCATGATCTCAGCCGATTCCGGGCTGACCGAGGAGGCATAGAAGCGCTCTTCGGGATGCGAGATCGGGCGTGGCCGGATCGAGGTTTTCGGGATCTGGTAGAATTCGCCCTGCCACTCGAACTCGGACTCGCGCAGTGCCGTGCGGATCAATTGCGCCGCCTCCGAAAAGCGCGGCCGCGCTTCTTCCATCGGAATGCGGAACCCCTCGTATTCGACGCTCGCGGCGCCGCGTCCAAAACCAAACAGGCACCGCCCGCCGGACAGAATATCCAACAGCGCGATACCCTCGGCGACGCGGATCGGGTCGTGCCATGGCAATACGATGACCGCCGTCCCGAGCATGATCCGCTTAGTGCGGCCGGCGTAATAGGCCAACAGCTCGAGCGGCGCCGGCGACATCGCATAGCCGGTGAAGTGATGCTCGAGCGCGAATAGCGAGTCGAAACCGAGCGGCTCGGCGAGATCGCCCATCGTCAGATGGTCCGACATGACCGCGACGTCGGGGCGAGGCGGCTCGGACAGCATGTTGAGCGCAATACCGACTTTCATCTTTGTTCTCCGGTTACCGTCACCCCCGCGGAAGTTCCCGCTTTCGCGGGAAAGACGAGGTGGGGCTTGCTCGGGATCCGCTGTGTCACTGCGGTGAGAATTTCATTTCGATCTGAAGCGGTACCAAGGGTGCGGCTGACCGGGGGTCTTGACGCGAATCGCGTAGACCGAGGTGCGCGCGGTGAAGAAGATCGTCCGGAGATCCGGGCCGCCAAAGCACAGATTGGCCGGGATCTCGGGTGTGCGGATGATTCCGAGCCGCGAGCCGTCGGGCGCGAAGACCCAGGTGCCGCCCGGGCCGGTACAATAGACGCGGCCCTCGATATCGACCTTCATGCCGTCAGGCACGCCGTCCGTCTCCTCGGAAGACATGTCGGCAAAGATCCGCCGCCGCACCATCTTGCCGGCCTCGTCCAGCTCGATCGCGTGGATGTACTGCGCGTGCCGGGTATTGGCGACGTACAGCACCCGCTCATCCGGCGAGAACGCGAGTCCGTTCGGATATTCGAATTCCGCGACGAGGCTACTGGCGCCATCCGGCTCTACCCGATAGACGCCGGAGTGCGGCAGCTCCTTTTCGGAGAGCGGTACGCGCAGGCCGGGGTCGGTGAACCAGATGCTGCCGTCGGACTTGCAGACGACGTCGTTGGGGCGGTTGATCCGTTTGCCTTCGTAGCGGTCCATCAGGACCTCCGAACGGCCGTCGGCCGACCAGCGGGTGACGCGCCGGTTGCCGCCTTCGCAGATCACGAGCCGGCCCTGCAGATCAAAGGTCGTGCCGTTGCCCTCGCCGGTCTCGGTGCGCACGATCTCCGGCGTACGGCCCGGCATCATCCGGTAGAGCACGCTCTTGCGGACATCGACGAAATAATAAAAGCCGTCGGGGTGCCAGAACGGCCCCTCGGTAAAGACAAAGCCGGTTGCCAGCCGCTCGGCCTCGGTCGCGTCCAGAATTGCCTCGAGCCCAGCCATCTTTGTCCTCCCCGTCAAAGCGTCATCGCCAGAAAGGCTACTCCTGCCCCGCCTGCCTGTCCATTTCCCACCGGAGCTCTGGCGCCCGGTCCGGTGGAGCCGCTAGTCTCTGCGCCAATCCTCTGCGCGGTGAGGCGGCATCATGAAATGGCGGATCGGTGAGGTTACGGTTACCAAGATCGTCGAGCTGGAGGTGACTGGGGGCAGCCGGTTCATCCTGCCGCAGGCGACACCCGAAGCAATCATCCCGATCGGGTGGCTGCAACCCGATTTCGCCGATAGCGGGGCCGCCTCAAGATGAGCATCCATGCGCTAGTCGTCGAAACCCCGAGCCGGCGGATCGTCGTCGACACCTGCCTCGGCAACGACAAGGAGAACCGGCGCATCCCCACCTGGAACAGGCTCCAGACGAACTTTCTCGCCGATCTGGCGGCGGCAGGCTATGCCCGCGCGACGATCGACACGGTCATTTGCACGCACCTCCACGTCGATCACGTCGGCTGGAACACGATGCTGGCGGAGGGTCACTGGGTCCCGACCTTCCCGAAGGCGCGTTACCTGATGGGTCGCGTCGAGTTCGCTCATTGGGCCAGTCAGCGTGAGCGCGAGGACATGTCGGCAGTGTTAGCCAACTCGGTGAGGCCGGTCCGGGAGGCCGGGCTCATAGATCTGGTCGAGACCGACCATCTGATCTGCGATGAGGTAAGCCTCGTCCCGACCCTGGGCCATACCCCGGGTCACGTCAGTGTGCGGATCGCCTCGCAAGGCGAGGAGGCGCTGATCACCGGCGATTTCATGCATCACCCTTGCCAGATCGCCCGCCCGGAGTGGTCGTCGACCGCGGACAGCGACCCGGTCGAGGCGCGGCGAACGCGCGAGCGCATGTTGACCAATTTCGCCGGTACCCCGATCCTCGTCATCGGCACGCGTTTCGCCGGCCGCACTGCCGGCCATGTCGTGCGCGACCGTGATGCATACCGCTTGGTGGCAAAATGAGTGAGCGCGTCTTCGACGGCTTGAAGGTGATCGACTGCGCGAGCTTCATCGCTGGGCCGGCCGCAGCGACGGTGATGTCGGATTTTGGCGCCGAGGTGATCAAGATCGAGCCGCCGGGCGTGGGCGACCCTTACCGCAGGCGCGCGACCCCCTCGATGAGGCCGGGGCTCGAGAGCAATCCCGGGTTCGAGCTCGACGGGCGCAACAAGAAGAGCCTGGCGCTCGACCTCCGCTCACCCTCAGGTCAAGCGGTACTGTGCCGGCTGGTGACGCAAGCCGATGTCTTTATCACCAACTATCCGCCGCCGGTGCGCCGTCGCCTCAAGGTCACCTATGACGATTTGGCGCCGCTCAATGAGCGGCTGATCTACGCCTCCTTCAGCGGCTATGGCGAGGCCGGGCCTGAGGCCGACAAGCCCGGTTTCGATGCGACGGCGTGGTGGGCGCGCACCGGGCTGATGCACCTGGTGCGCGCCGGGGAAGAGGCGACGCCGGCGCGGTCATTGCCGGGAATGGGCGACCATCCCTCGGCGATGGCGACCTATGGCGCGATCGTCACGGCGCTCTACCACCGTGAGCGCACCGGCAAGGGTGGCTGTGTCGGCTCCTCGTTATTGGCCAATGGCCTGTGGGCCAATGGCTGCTCGGTGCAGGCCGCATTGTGCGGCGAGAAGGTCGTGCCGCAGCCGCCGCGCGAGCGCGGCCTCAATGCATTGCGGGTGCATTACCGCTGCCGCGACGACCGCTGGCTGTTGCTGTCGATCGCCGCGGACGAATGGCGCTGGGAGAAGTTCAAGGAATGCCTGGGCGCGAGCGCGCTGGATGACCGGCGCTTCGCGACGGCCGCCGCGCGCGAGGCGCATGCCCAGGAGCTGATCGCCATACTCGACGGGGTCTTTTCGACCAAAGATCAGGCCGAGTGGCGGACGATCCTCGACGCCGCGGGCCTCATCTTCGGCATCGTCGCCGACATGGACGAGATCGCCGATGACCCGCAGATCCTGGCCAGCGAAGCGCTGGTGCCGTTCACCGACGGCACAATGACCGTCAACAGCCCGCTCTGGATTCAAGGCCAGGAGAAGGTGAAGCCGGTGCGCGCCCCTGCAGTCGGCGAGCACAGCGACCAGGTCCTGTTTGAAGCGGGGGTTCCCGAAGCCGAGATCCGCGCCTTGCGCGCCGAGGGCGTAATCGGCTGAGACCAAATAAAAAAGAGCAAGCCTCGTCTCCGAGACCGGCTCCCAGGTTCTTTACGGATTACTGGAAGTTGAACAAATCGGTCAGATCGCCGATTGCGGGACCATTCGTCGGCTTATAGGGGTCCGCCCCGGTCGTCGGATTCGGCAGATTGTCGCGGCTGCGTTTGGTGATCGGCGGAACACCCCAGTTCGCCTCGATAAACTTCAAGATCGAGACGTGGTCGGTATAGGTGTGCGAGATGTGCCCGCCCCTGCTAAAACGCGAAACTACGATCATCGGAATGCGCGTGCCGTCGCCGAAATAGTCGAGCGGCTGCACATAACCCAAATCGTAGAATCCGCCACCTTCGTCAAAGGTGATGAAGATCGCGGTGCTGGCCCAGAGTGTCGCGTTTGCCTGAGCCAGGTCGACGATCTTTTTGACGAAACCTTCGAGCAGATCCACCTTCGACGAACCCGCGTGGCCGTCGAGATAGCCGCTCGGCTTGACGAATGACACCGCGGGCAAATCGCCGCTCATCAGATCGGCGTATAAATCGATTGTGTCCTTCAGAGCCGCGCTGCGCACTTTGTGATTGGTCATTATCGAGGTTGAATACTGGAAGAAGTTACAGATGTTGCAGTACCTATTGCCCGGGTTGACGAAACTGCTATTGGGATTGGCAAGGTACGCATTGAACTGATCGCCGAAATAGGCGAACGAGATGTTCTTCGCCAAAAGAGCATCGCCGATGTTTCTGACGTTCGATGGCGGTATTGTGAACACCGTATTGTGCGGGTTGCCGATATCGGCGTATGCGCTGGCGCCGTCGCCGTAATAGCCCGGGTTATAATTGTTGAGCAGATAATAATACCCGGCCTGGCAGTTCGGCTTCACATTCATCGACGTCAGGTAGTCGACAATCGCTTTGACGCCTGGCTGGTTCAATTCGGCGCACATTGTGTAGCTGCCGCCGCCGTAAGAGCGCCTGCCATAGGAGCCGCCGCCATAGCCGTCCTCGATGTACCAGTTGTTGGTGCCGGCTAGCGCGTTCGGATTTTCGATCTCGTCGACGGTCCCGGCGTTCGGGCTGCCCTCGGCGACGAGCTGGTTGTGCGGCGGCGTCAACGGATTGCCGTTGCCATCACTGAACCAGATCGCGTCACCCGTACCGAGCATGATGTGGTTGGCGCCCGTGCCGCCGCTCACCGGCTGGTGATAATTGTCGCTCATCGAATAGGTGTCGGCGAGCGACTTGAAGTACGGCATGTCCCCTTCCTGGACGTTGTAAAAGCTCATCGCCGTGGCGCCCTCTTTATAGGTAAAGCCGGCCGGCGGCGCGTGGCCGTTGCTGCCCGCGCCGACCGTCGCTTCGACCCAAGGGAACAGGTCGTTTCGGCAACCTTCAGAGGCGCTGCAGTCGAGCTGCTGCCACATCTGATAAAAGCGATGCGTAGGGTTTTCGGCGTAGTCGTCGTAGGCCACGCCCGGGGTCAGCTGGTAAGGGCCCGGCGGAAGGTGGTTGACGTCTCTGCCGTCGTACATGATCCGGGTGTCCGGCCCACCGAGGATCGCCGGAGGGACCTTTCCCGTCGTCAGATATCTGTAATAGCCGAGCGGCAGCCCGTTCTCGTATGTCGAGGCATTCTCGACACTCGAGAACGGCGGAAACCCTTTATGAAAATATCCGCCGCCGGCCAATGGCGCCGGCAAGGCGGTATATGAGCTCTTCCCGGACGGGCTGATCTGATAGGCGATTGTATTCTGCGCCTGGGACTGAGCGACGGTTAAATACTTCGGTCCCGGCGTGCCGTCGGCTTTGACGACGCCCTCTGCCAGCAGGTTCAACACGGTTTCGCCTTGGTTGACCGGCTGATAGGTAGCGAACAGGTGATCGAAGCTGCGGTTTTCGCCGATAATGACGATGAGATGCTTGATCAGCGATTTTGTCTCGCTGTCGTTGCCGCCGCTCTGTGCGGCAGCGGCGGCGACCGGGGCAATGGCATTGACCGCCATTGCGCAGAGCGCCACGCCACATAACAGCTTATGCATCCGCAGTTGCTGGGATCGCATGAATTGTCCACTTTTGTGGAAATCTCGTCGGCACGCAAGACACACCGGATGAGAGCAGTGCGCCCGAATGCGGACCGCTCGTGAAGGCCGCCCCTTTTCCTCGTCAGATGTGTAGCATCTTTTGCCGATCCGATCCTGGATATCGGCAAGCACTCGCGGAACGCACGTCTGGCTACGTCGCGCGCGAAGGCGACGCGCTCTGCCTCGCGCAGAATGGTTAAGGATTGCTTTTGATGTATTCGCCCGCGCCGTTAGGATCACCGCCCTACCATGCAGAAAGGATAGGCCATGCCGTCTAGCGTCCGAGAAATGTTGGCCGAGGCAAATGCCGCGGTGCCCCGCCTGAACCCGGCCGAGGTTCGCGAGATGATCGGCAAGGGGAATGTTCTGATCGTCGATGTCCGCGATGCGCCCGAACTCACTTCCGGCGGCAGAACTCAAAGGCGCCGTCAACGTGTCACGCGGTATGCTGGAATTTCGGGCCGATCCCGACAGCCCCTATCACAACCCGGCGTTTCAGAACGAAAAGACCGTCCTCGTCTACTGCGCGTCGGGTGGCCGCTCCGCGCTGAGCGGCAAGGCTTTGAAAGACCTCGGCTACCTGTCCGTCTACAATGCGGGCGGCTTCAAGGAACTGGCCGAGGCCGGCCTCGAAACCGAGCCCGCATGAGAGCCCCTCACCCGCCCTGCTAGGCGAATGACTCCGTCATTGACGAGTAGACCAGGGTGCGCAGGTCTCGGCGCAAGGTCAGGCGCGCTTCGCTGCCGATCACCTGGGTCAAGAAGACGACGGTCAGCTCTTCCTTGGGATCGATCCAGAACGCGGTCGCGGCAGCGCCGCCCCAGAAAAATTCGCCGAGCGAGCCGGGCAGACGAGTCTTGGCGACGTTTACGTTGACGCCGCAGCCGAGCGAGAAGCCGACCCCGGCATAGCCGGATTCGCTGAACATCCCGGGCAAAGCCATATCGGCGATCTCGCGGCCGTCCGGCAGATAGTTGAGGCTGAACAAGGCGACCGTCTTTGGGCTCAATATCTGCACGCCGTCCAGCGTGCCGCCGTTCAGCATCATACGGCAGAAACGCAGATAATCCTGTGCCGTCGAAACCAGCCCGCCGCCTCCCGATTCCAGCTTCGGCGGCGTCGCGTAAGTGCTCTCCCGCGCGTCGTCCTGCAGTTTCAGCCCGGGTCGGTTGCCCCCGGGCTGATAGCAGGACGTGAAGCGTTCGGTCTTGTCCGGCGGCACCCAGAACGCGGTGTCGTTCATGCCGAGCGGCTCGAACAGCCGGGTGCGCAGAAACTCGCCAAAGCTGAGACCGGACAATTTCTCGACGAGATAGCCCAGGACATCGATCGATACTGAATAGTTCCAGGCGGTTCCCGGCGAGAAATCCAGCGGAATTTTTGCCAGCTGGTCGATCATTTCCGGCAATCCGCCGGGGGTCTGACGGTCGGTCACCTTGGCTTTGCGATAGGCGGCATCGATGGCGCTGCGCATCATGAAGCCATAGGTGAGACCGGAGGTGTGGGTCGCGAGGTCGATGACCTTCATCGGCCTCGAGGCGGGGGTGGTGATAAAACTGGGCGGCGCGTCCACCAGCAGCGACGGCAGGCCGCTGGCGTATACGCCGAGGTCCTTCCACGCCGGAATATGGCTGTGGACGATGTCGTCCAGGCCGATCAGCCCCTCTTCGACCAGCATCATCAGCGCGACCGCGGTGATCGGCTTGCTCATCGAGTAGATGCGGAAAATCGCGTCCTCGCGCATCGGCTTGCCGCGCTCGATGTCCATCTGGCCGCACAGGCCGGTATGGACGAGCTGGCCCTTGCGCCAGACATAGGTCAGCATGCCGGGCAGATAGCCGCCATCGACATAGCGGCGCGTCATCACTTCGTCGAGCCGCGCCAGCCGCGCGGACGACATGCCTGCCGTTTCGGGTTTCATCGGGGTCCTCCTTCAAGGCGAGACGCTTGCGACGGCGACCAGTTATAGACCCGCTGAAGCGTCTCACCCATGAGCAGGGCGCGGTCGCTGTCGGACAGGCGGTCGGTGACGCGAAACGCGTCGACCCCCTGCGCGTAGGTCAACAATGCGACCGCACGGGTCCAGTCGGTGCCCCACATGCAACGATCCAAGCCAAAGGCGTCGAATACGCGGCCGAGCGGATCCCATATGTCTTTGTAGGGGAAGGGCTCGTGCGACAACTGCAGGTGCCGCTGATCTTGATCGCGATATTGTCGCGGGCGGCCAGCGCGAGCACCTTCGGCAGATTGGCGAACGGCTCCGGCGGCGGCGGTGGCTCGAACGGCTGTTGCAGCCCGAGGTGGTCGATCACCAGCTGCGTGTCGGGGTTTCGCGCCGCCAGCTCCGCGGCCTGCTCCAGGCGGCCCCAACACAACAGGTTAACCGGGAGGGAATGTTGCGTCGCGGCTGCCAGAACCCTATTGAGGCCGGCGTCGGCGGGGTCGGTCGAAACCTCGTCCCGCAGCATGATCCGGATGCCGACCGTGCCCTCGGCAGCGGCCCACTCGGCGATCGTGTCCGCCACCGCGCGATCGGTCGGGTCGACCGGCTTAACCAGCCTGAACCGGGTGGGATGCGCGGCATGAACTTGAAGGGCATAGCTGGCGTCGTAGCGATACATGGAAAACGGTGACACCAGCACGGCGCCGTCGACGCCGACGGCGTCCATCGCAGCCACCATCCGGTCGCCGGTAACCTCTGCCGGGCCGTGCAGAGTGCCAGCCCAGGGCCGTCCCGAATGGTCGCGCTCGTAAGCGTGAACCTGTGAATCCAACATCGGCATGACCTCGACCCCTCCCGGAAGCTATGTAGTTTACGACGCTACGCTGCGCCCTCCCGAGGTTCAACAGCAGCACTCGAGGCCCGGGCCCACAAACTTCCGAACCAGGCGGCCACAAACCAGCTCGATCCTGCTTCTCCGTTTAAGGCTTCTCGGTCGGTTCCGGCGTGGTGACGGTGCGCCTGATTGCCGGCGGTGCCGCGGGAATATCGCTCAGGTCGATTTGCGGCATCGGCAAATCGAGCGGGCCAAGCACCGCATTCGCCAGCTCATTGTAGTCCTTGAAGCTGCGGCGCAGCCAACTGCGCCAGTTGGCCATGCCGCCGCTGGCATGCAGCTCGAAACTCGATTCACGGCCATCGAGCGCCGACGAGACGTGATCCCAGGCCATTTGCAGCAGAGCCGAGCGTTGCAATGCGGTGTAACCGCCGCCGCCGAACGATTCTTCCAGGCCCGCAGCCATTTCGGGCGTCGCAAGATCGCGGTCGGACGGGGCGACAACGAGTGAGGAGCCGGGCACGATCCGCAGGATCTCCGAGATCCGCTGCCGGGACTTGAAGAGCGCAATGCCGCCTGCCGCGAGATGGGCGTGATTGGGGAAGCAATAGCCTGCCGGCGTGAAATCGGGGTCGCGCTCGGCCGCCGTCAGGCAACTGCGCACCGTCTGCACTGCGACGATCACATCGACCAGGTACTCGATTGTCTGCTCATGCTCCTTCAGACCCATCGCATGGGTCAGCGCCAGTGCCACGCCCAGGGTGAATTCCGCCTTCGACAGCCAGCCATAGAGGTGATGCCAGCGCAGCCAGCGCGGGATCGCCTCCGGAGAAGGATCGACAAAAAACACGCGCTCCCACGGGATGAACACGTCATCGAGCCACATCTGGCCGTCCAGCTCGTCATAGCGGCTGCTGAGCGGTGAAACGAAAGGGTTGCTGTCGCGCGCCGCGATCTTGCGGCACAGCGTGGTAACGCCGTCCGCATTGACCGGCACGATGAAGCTTGCGCGATGCCCGCCGATCTCGATGCCGCAGAGGGCGCCGATATAGACGTCCTCGGCATAGGCCGGACTCGTATGCATGCCGACCTTGCCGCGGATGACGACGCCGGCATCGCTCTCGCGCACCAGCTGCAACGCGACACGGTCGCGCGGGTCCGGGCGCATTCGCTGGCCGATGATCGGCGCGCCGCCGCAATAGGTGAGAAACCGGCCGGTTCGAGCGATCAGCTCGCGGTACGCCATCGCCTCGGCGACCTGCTGTTGCGAGACGTTGCGGGACTGCACTGCCGTCAGTACGCCGAGCGCGATCAGGTTGCCGTAGGCCGGCGTGTGGGTGATGTTGCCGGCGCTCAAAAACATGGTTTTCGCGAAGGACCGGCCCATGCCGATCAGATCCTCGACGCCTTTCGGCGCCACATAGGCCCACGGCACCCGCTCTCCGCCGGCATCCGTTGGCGCCAGCAGCACCTCCTGCCAGGCGGGGTCGAGATGGCGGTCGTACCAGGCGGCGTATTCCTCGACCATCGGCCGCGTGGCGGGGTGCGCCGTGACGTCTGCGGCCCCGCCCTCGCCCATCACCCACACCCTGCGTTCATCGCGCAGGGCCTCTCGGTATTCGGCGCCGGTTCTCATGTCATCTCAATAAACCGCACCGCCGGCCCCGTATAGCCCCCTATACGCCGCCGAGCACACCGCTCACAGTTGTAGGATGGGCTGAGCGAAAGCGAAACCTAACGTCGGGGTCGTTGCGATGGGTTTTGCGATGAGACTGGGCAAGAAATTGCTATCGACTGGATCGGCGCCGTGCGTCCTTCGAGACGGCCGCTGTCGCGGCCTCCTCAGAGCCTGTGAACCTTTCGCGCATTTGCGCCGAATGATGGGGTTGCAGCAAGTTTTGGTAGTGGCATTGCGTGGGTTGGGTGACTGGTCTGCGAGGGAGCCGGTCGGTGTCGGGCACTAGCGAGTTGTTTGAGGGGTTGCCGGAGCAGGCTGTGCCGGAAGCGCCGGGTCGGGGGACGCCGCGGTTGCGGCAGCCCGAGCGCCATCAGCCGAGCTAGCAGATTGCAACGCGCGCAGGCCGAATGCGCCAATGCCTGGGCGCGCCGCATGGGCCTCACCCGGCTGTTGGTGCGCGGCAAGCACAAAGCCCGCGCCGTGCTGCTGTGGCTCGCACTCGCCCACAAAATGCTGCGCGGCTTCGCATTGCGGCGGGCTGCGATGGCCGCGGCAAACTGAGATGGTCAACCGCGACGCCAATTCTATCACCGCCATTGGCGATTGCTCAACCATAGATTGCTTCTGTTCGCCGATCGGAAAAATCGGATCGGCGAGCCAGCAAGCCACAGTCGAGCATTTTTCCAGACGCCCGTGCCACCCCGCCATGTTCGCCGGCATAAACATTCACAGGCTCTCAGCATAACGTGTGTTCGTTTATACCCATCCAAAGAATACCTCATGCTGAGGAGCGCCTAAAGGGCGCGTCTCGAAGCACGCATGGCCCCCATGCTCGATCGCTTCCGGATTGACCGATGGCAGCCGTCGCTGTCTTTCGGCGGCGGACGGAACCTGTCCCGTCAGTCGGAGGAAAGAGGTGAAGACTGGCCAATGCGTCGCGGGGCGGCAGCTTTGCTTCTTGCCTTGAGAAGCTTCGGGTCAATGCCCGCGAGGCTTGGTGTCACGATCCCGATGCTGAAGGACGTGCACAGCCAGATGCCCGACGGCGGTCTGCGAGGGACGCTGGAGAATGTCGCGCCGAATTTGCTGATCACCCGCAAGCCGCCCTTCGACAATCTGGAATTGCGCCGGGCGATCGCGATGACGATCGACCACAAGGCCTTTATCGACATTCTCGGCGAGGGACAAGGCGACGTCGGGACCGCGATGCTGCCGGCGCCCGAGGGGCTCTGGGCGATGCCGAAGGAAATGATGGAGAAACTGCCGGGCTACGACCCCGACGTGCAGAAGAGCCGCGAGAAGCCGCGCAAGAGCATGCAGTCGCTCGGCTATGGGCCGGACAAGCGGCTCGCGGTCAAGATCTCGGCGCGCAACCTGCCGATCTACCGCGACCCGGCCGCGATCGTGAGCGATCAGCTGAAGCAGATCTGGATCGATACCGAGATCGAGCTGGTCGAAACGGCGAACTGGCTGCCGCGGCTGATCCGTGGGGACTTTACGTTTGCCCAAAGCCTCGTAGGCAGCGGCCTCGACGATCCCGACCAGAACTTCTACGAGAACTGCATCTGCGACTTGAATCGCAATTACACGAAATACTGCAACCGCGAGCTCGACAAGCTGATCGACCAGCAATCGATGGAGCCCGACCAGGAAAAGCGCAAGCACCTGGTGTGGCAGATCGACAGCAAATTGCAGGAGGATGTGGTGCGCCGATCCTCTACCACATGCGCCAGGGCACCTGCTGGCCCCCGAAGTGAAGGGTCTCAACCTGCAGGTCAACAGTATCTATAATGGCTGGCGCATGGAAGACGTCTGGCTCGACCGGTGAAAGAGCGGAGGGTCTAATGCTGACGGTCACGGATCCGGTCAAGATGAAAGCCGCGGCGGCCTATAACGCCGCCGCGGATCACTTCGATGACGAGGCGCTCGGTCTGTGGGCCAAATATGGCGGCCGCACTGTAGAGCGGCTCGTGCTCCAACCCGGTGCGACCGTCCTCGACGTCGGCTGCGGGGCGGGCGCCTCGGCAATCCCAGCCGCGGAGCAGGTTGGGCCAACGGGCAAGGTGATCGCGGTCGACCTCGCCGACCGGCTGCTCGCAATCGCGCGGGGCAAGGCGGCAAGCCGCAAATTCGAAAACATCGAATTCCGCCTCGGCGACATGGAGAATTTGGGCTTTCCGGACCAGCATTTTGATGCTGTGATCTGTGTATTCGCGATCTTCTTTGTGCCGGACGTGGCGAAGCAGATCAGAGAACTGTGGCGGATGGTGCGGCCCAACGGCCAACTGGCCATTACTACCTGGGGGCCGCGAGTGTGGGAGCCGGGTTCTACCGGTTGGTGGTCGGCGGTCAAGGAATTGTGCCCCGATCTTCACGCCTCGTTCAACCCATGGGACCGCATTGCCGACCCTGCGGCTTTGCGCAAGCTTTTCACAGAAGCCGGGGTTGCAGAGGCGGCGATCGTCGCCGAGGACGGCAGGCAGGCGCTGCGCTCGCCGGAAGATTGGTGGACGATGGTGCTCGGGTCAGGGTACCGCTGGACAGTCGATCAGATGGAGCCGGAGATGGCTGAACGGTTGCACAACGCCAATCTCGCGTGGATACGCTCGCACAACGTCACCTTCGTCGAAACCAACGTTATCTACGCGGTGGCCCGCAAGCCGTGATGGTGGAGGGAGACCTATGACAGCGCCTCCTTTCGCCTCGATCCTCGAAGCGGCGCGCACCCGTCTCGGCGCGGCCGCGCTCGAAGCGCGGCTGCCGCAGCCGCGCTCGGCCGTCGAACTGAAGGCGGTGCCCGATGACCGCTATCTGTCGCAGATGTCGCTGCGGATCTTCCGGGCCGGTCTGAAGCACAGCCTGGTCGACGCGAAATGGCCGGCCTTCGAGGAGGTGTTCCAACGGTTTCGAGCCGCGCCGCGTGCGCGCAATGTCGGACGAGACAATGGAGGCGCTGCTCGGCGATGCCCGGCTGATCCGCCATTGGGGCAAGCTCAAATCGTTGCGCGACAACGCCGCCGCGATGATTGCGGTCGCCGAGGAACATGGCAGCTTTGGCGCGTGGCTCGCCGACTGGCCGGGGAGCGAGATTGTCGAGCTGTGGGAGACGCTCGCCAAGCGTTTCAGCCAGATGGGCGGGAATTCCGGTCCGACATTTCTACGGATGGTCGGTAAAGACACATTCATTTTGACGCCGTCGGTAACGGCCGCGCTGAAGCATTGGGGCGCGGTCGAGGCGCCGCCCAAAAACCGCAAGGACCGCGCCGCAGTCCAGTCCGCGTTCAATGCCTGGGCAGCGGAAACCGGCCGGCCGCTGTGCCAATTGAGCCTGATCCTCGCCGCGTCGGTCGAGGACTAATCTGCGCCGGTGCTTATTCGCTTAGATGGGCCAGGGCATGGCGCAATGGCGCACTGGACACCATGAAAATTCCCTGAAACGGAGTGTCCAGCTCCAAGATGACGAAGATCGCCGAGGCAATCGAAAACGCAGCAAGCGCGATGATCGTATAAGACAGCAGGTTGCGCGGGGCGTTGAGGCCAAAGGCGGCAAAGACCACCGCCAGCCAGAATACCAGGACGATTAAGAACGGGGTCGAAATCGAGCTGACGGATTCTTCGATCAGTCGCCATCGCGTCTGGATCAGCCGTTCGCATTGAGCAATGCAGGTGGTCTCCAGCCGGCGCTGCATTGGATTGTGCGGCTCCAATTCGCGGATCTCAAGCTCGACCTGTATTAGCATATCGGACAATGCCTCACTCTCGATCGGCGAGCCGTGCGAGGTCGGCACTTCTGTGGGGTAATAGTCTCCCGCAGGCTTCGGCTCTCGTTTCCATGTCGTCGCGATCGCTGACGCCGTGTAAGTGCGCAAAAGCTTGCGGGCAGGCGCGGTTTCATCGCCCCATTCGCGAAGGCACTGATCGAGCCGGATCAAATCGATGGACAGGCGGTTCAGATCAGTGCCGACATTGTCGAACGACGACTTAACCGAGCTCGTCAGCAATCCCAGGACAAGCGCCGCGAAGGTAACCAACATGGCGACCACGAGTTGGACAAACTCGATCACTTCCCGGCTGCGGTGACGCTCCGACAGGAGTGGGCGGACTCCCAAGCCCAGCGCACTGCAGGCGAGCAGGGTGACGAGAACCACTGCGGCATTCAGCAAGGCCATTACGTGACGCCAGGTCCGCTACGCTATGAAAGCGAAGCCTGCAGGCTGCGTTCTGCTCGACCAGAGGGGGCGAGCGAGAGCGGTATCGGCTATTCCCAATAGGCTGCGATGATCGTGTTGTCGTCACCGAGGATCAGGTTGAGCCGGTTTGGATCGTGCGTGATGCCTCTGATGCCGCGCGACGGTACGATCCACCGCAACACCTTTGGGAGGTCCTCCTGGCGAACAGTCCCTTGCTGGCCGGGCTGCGCCTGGCCGCGTTCGACAAACTTCTTGCCGACACAGTCCTTACAGTCGTTGACATTGATTTGCGCTTGGTTGACGCCCGGCATCTGCTTGACTTCAAGCGCATTCTCGGAGGCACGCACCCGCACGCCCTTGAACTGATGACCCTCTTCTAGTGGGAAGACCGCGCCGATCGGTACAAAGCCTTCAGCAGGCTGCGTTTGCTCCGGCATCGTCGCGATAAATTGCAGATCGAGGATGCCGTCCAGAGGTTTCCCGACATAGGTCGGGACCAGTTGCGGGGCGCTCCAGCCCTGCGAACCGGTCAGCCCAGTGACTCTAACGATGTCGAGCTTCGGCTCCGTCGTCGTCTGGACCACGTCAACGCTCGTGACATAAAGGACGGGGAGTTCCGTTCCCGGCGTCGTCTCACTGGACTGGCTGGGTTCGACCATCTGTGGCTCCGCACCACCCGCAGCGTATCCCGGGGGCTGCCCGCCCGGCCCCGACGGCGGCGGCGCTCCTTGCGCAAATGCGAGCCCAGCCAGACCCAGCTGCATCGCAGCGGCTGTTGCAAACGTGCCCAAACGCCGGAATTGCTTATTCATCACATCCTCCGGATCGCCAGTGTTCATCTCCAGTACGCACTTTGGTCGGGCGCCCGCGCTGCTGCCCCGACGGAAGCGAGATGCGGATCGTCCAGGTCGGAGGCGCTCGGCTGCACGCGCTCCAGCGCATCGAGCACCAGATCAGTCGCCCGCATTTTGGTCAGGCGACAATAAGTTGTCTCAGTGCTGCAGAACGTTCCGTTCTCGGCGAGCTTGTTGACCGGCTCACCTCCGCCGCACACGCTGAAATACTCGCACGACTTCACGACACATTGCCACGCCCGAGTCGGATATCTTCCAGCATTCTTAAAAAATTCGCTCGCCCCGGCATTTCCACGAGCCTGTCGCGATTGATGTTCCCCAACAGAAAATCGCCGTATTGGGCATTCTTCAGCCCGAGCAGCTCGGGCGAGAACGTCGATATGTTTCCCGCCCAATCCATGCTGGTGATCGCGAATGGTTCCACCAGCTGATTGCCGAACGGCGCATCTTTGGGGCGGATCACCTGCTGCAGTGCGTGCTCGATTTCACGGATGAACGTGATCTTCCCGGGCATAGCAGACGACAGCCGCCAGAACTCGCTCAAGAACCGGTAATACGCAGCCTCGACGCCACTGTCGGCAAAGGACTGCGAGACATGGTCGCCCTCGGATTCTTCGACATTGAAGCACACCTGCTCGATGCCCTCGGCGACGTAGAATTCGAACATTTCGCGGGGGGCCAGCATGCTGTCCAGCGACAGTACCGAAATGACGTGAAACGGGACCCCGTGACGGCGCAGCAGGCGGATGCCGGCGATCGTCTTGTCAAACGTGCCCCGCCCCGAGCGGGTCAGCCGGTTGCGATCGTGCAGGCGCTGCGGTCCGTCGATACTGACACCGATATTGACGTGCTCCTCGGTAAAAAACTTGCACCACGGCTCGTCGATCAATGTTCCATTCGTCTGGAAGGAATGCGCCACGCTCAGCTCCGCCGGCTTCAGCGTCCGGATTGTGCGAAAGGCGTTGCGATAGAACTCGACCGGCAAGACCAGCGGTTCGCCGGCATGCCATACCACCGATACACACTCCCGCACCCATCCCGACGTGAATACTTGCGAGAAAAGGTTGGACAGGGTTTCCGGCGCAACGACCGCTCTCGAACTGCGCTCCGGCAGATAGCAATACCGGCAATCGATGTTGCAGAACGGAGTAGGCTGAAGGACCAGCAGCTCTATTGTCGGCACGACGCGGCTCGCGGTTGACCTTCGCTCGATCAGGCTACCAGTTGCGCCACCAATTGTTCCAGTTGTTCCAGTTGCGCCAATTGTTCCAGTTCGGCCAGCGCCAACCTCCCCAAGGCCGGTACCAACCCCAGTTATGCCACCAATTTCCCCAGGCGAGCTGGCGATTGACGTCGGCCGGTTTTGTTGCACCGTCATCGGGCGATGCGACAGCGGAGACCGCGTCGCGGATTGCCGCCAGTCGCTCCGAGACCCGATACTTCGCAGCCCCGGGCTGCGCCGCGGCCGGGTGCTCGCTCGCAGTGGCGACTGCCGCCGAGCCGAGCAAAACCGAGACGCCCACTGCACCGACGGGAAGAAGCCTGGATATGATCCAGACGTAGTTCTGACGCAGCGGCATCAAACCCCTCCCCTGACGAACATCGCCTAAGCGGATGCGCGACCCGCCCCGAGACGTTTATATCAAGAGACGCCGCCCCTGGTCAAACCCGAGCGGCACTCACCAATTGTGCCACCAATTGTGCCAGCCGCCATTGTGCCAGCCATTGCGCCAGTTGCCCCAGCCGCCGTTGCGCCAGCCGCCGTTGCGCCACCAATTGCCCCAGGCGAGCTGTTGCTCGCCGGGACGCAATCTAACGGCATCCCCGGCAACATCTGAAACCGCCTGGCGAATGGCGGCCAGCCGTTCGGAAACGGGGGAACGGTCCGCAGCCGCCGGTTGCGCGTTCGCCGGAAGCTGCGCGGCATCGCTTGGCGCGGCGGCGCCGAGCAACAGCGACGCGCCGACCGCGCCGGCGGGCATGATCTGCGAAAGAACCCTGAAGTATTTCTGCCGCAAAGACATCCACGCCACCTCTAGACCAGTTTCCGATCATATTGGTTCAACTTTTCCATCCCGAAGCAGATCTCTCAGCCTACGGGAGCTGAGCGCGATGCGCCACATTAAGGATCTCGCCGTTGCGGGCGCATTCGGGTAGGGCGAGGGAGAGGAAGGCGTCGGCAACGCTTGCCGGCGGGGGCAAGTGGGCCGGGTCTTCGCCGGGGAAGGCTCGGGCGCGCAATCGGGTGCGCACGATGCCGGGGTCGATCAGGTTGGCGCGCACCCGGGTCTTGGTGATTTCGCCAGCGTAGATTTTTACCAGCATTTCGAGGCCGGCTTTGCTGATTGCGTACGGGCCCCAATAAGGGCGGACGCCGTGCGCCACCCCTGATGTGACAAAAATCGCGCGGCCGGCGGGGGCGGCCCGCAAGAGCGGATCCATGGCCCGGATCAGGCGCCAATTTGCGGTCAGGTTGAGGTCGATGACTTCGCCCCATGTCGCGGGGTCGATATGGCCGAGCGGCGAGAAGACGCCGAACTCGGCGGCGTTGCCGACAAGGATGTCGAGCCGGCCCCAGCGATCCAGTATCCGTGCCGCGAGTTCGTCGATCTTGATGAAATCGCGCAGGTCGACCGGGACGAGGGTGGCGCTGCCGCCGGCGGCGCGAACATTGTCGTCGACTTCCTCGAGTCCGCCGATCGTGCGCGCCGCCAGCACCACATGCGCGCCCTCGCGCGCGAAGCGCTCGGCCACCACCGCGCCGATGCCGCGCGACGCGCCGGTGATCAGCGCAATTTTCTCCGCGAGACGCCCCTGGTGCTCAGTGCGGTCCTCATCCGCGGGCATCAGGTCGCCTCGGCGGCTGGTTCGGGCCGCCGAAGCTCCCCCCGGACCTCCCATTGGCGCACCATTATCAATGCGATGATGCTAAGGCCGGCGGTGAACATCAGATAAAAGCTCGGCGACAAGCTGTTCCCCGTCAGGGCGATCAGCCAAGTCGCGACGAATGGCGCAAAGCCCCCGAAGATCGTCACCGAAATGCTGTAGCTGAGGGACACGCCGACGCCGCGAATCTCCGTCGGGAACAATTCGGACATCAGGGACGGCAGCACGCCGCTGTAGCCGGCTTTGACAAGGCTTAGCCAGCCGGCCGCGAAGATCGCGCTCGCCAGCGACGGATAGGCCACCATGAAATAAAAGACCGGGTAAGCGGTGACGAGGAACAAGCTAGCCATCGCCAGCATGATGCCGGAACGCCCGACTTTGTCGGACCAATGGCCGGACAGCGGCGACACCGAGGCGAGGATCGCCGCGCCCACCATTGTCGCGGTAAACCCGGTAACCTGCGGCAGACCGAGCTGCTTGACGGAGTAGGTCGGGATATAAAGGATCAGGTAATTCGAGCTGTTCGAGATGATCGAGGCGCCGAGCGCCAGCAATACCCGGCCCGGGTAGCGGCGCAGCAGGTCGCGCACCGGCGTGCCGGTCGGTTTGGCGGCGTCAAATTCCGGCGTCTCGATCATGCGGCGCCGGATGTAGAGACCGACCGGCCCGATCAAGAGGCCGAAGAAGAACGGCACGCGCCAGCCCCAAGCCAGCAGCTGGTCCGGTGGCAAGACACCGGTCAGCAGAACCCCGAAGGCGGATGCCAGCAGCGCCGTCACGCCTTGACTGGCCCATTGCCAGCTGGCCGCGAACCCCTTGCGCGCCTTGGAGTGCTCGACGACAAACGTCACGGCGCTGCCGAACTCGCCGCCCACGGAAAAGCCCTGCAACAAGCGCGCGAGCAGAATAAGGACCGGGGCGGCAATGCCGATCGTCGCGTAGGTCGGCGTCACCGCGGTCATGGTCGTGCCGATCATCATCAGCAGGATCGACAGGGTCAGTCCGGCCTTGCGGCCGACGCGATCGGTAAAGGCGCCGATGACGATCGCACCGAGCGGGCGCACCAGGTAAGAGGCGCCGAACGTGCCGAGCGTCAGCAACAAAGAGACCGTCTCGTTGCCGGTCGGGAAGAACAGTTTTGCGATCGTTACGGCGAAATAGCCGTAGATCAGAAAATCAAACCATTCGAGGGTATTGCCGATCGATGCCGCGAGAATCACCCGATAGAGGGACGGCGAGCCCGCTGAACCGAGACTGGCAGCGCTCATCGAAAGAATTCAAGCGGGCGCGGCGAGCAGCGAAAGCTGCACCGAGGCCTTGCCGTTATCGGCATCCGTCGGCGGGATCGGATAGTCGCCGGTAAAGCAGGCGTCGCAGAAACGCGGCGCAATGCGATCGCGCCGGGGTTCTCCCATAGCTCGGTAGAGCCCGTCGATGGACAGGAAGGCGAGACTGTCCACGCCTATGAGTTTGGCCATCCCTGCGACATCGAAGCGGGCCGCGAGCAACTCCTCGCGTTCCGGTGTCGCAATTCCATAAAAGCAGGGATGGGTCGTCGGCGGGCTTGAGATGCGCATATGGACAGCCGTGGCCCCGGCACGCCGTACCATCTCGACGATCTTGATCGAGGTCGTGCCGCGCACGATCGAATCATCGACGAGGATAACCCGCTTGCCTTTCAGGTTCGCTCTGCTCGCATTGTGTTTGAGGCGCACGCCCAGGTGGCGGATCTGATCGGTCGGTTCGATGAAGGTCCGCCCGACGTAGTGGTTGCGGATGATCCCGAGCTCGAAAGGCAATCCCAATTCCTGGGCATAACCGATAGCCGCGGGCACCCCGGAATCCGGGACCGGGACGACGATGTCTGCGTCGATATGGCTTTCGCGGGCGAGCTCTCTGCCGATCCGTTTGCGCGCCTCATAGACGCTCGTCCCTTCGACGACGCTGTCGGGCCGGGCGAAGTAAATGTGCTCGAACACGCAGAAGCGGCTCTCGCGGTGCTCGAACGGCATCACGCTGCGCACGCCGCCTGCGCCGATGATGACGATCTCTCCGGGCTCGATGTCGCGCTCAAATTCGGCGCCGATGATGTCGAACGCGCAAGTTTCCGAAGCAAGGATCCAGGACTGTCCGAGTCGCCCCAGGACCAGCGGCCGCACGCCGAGCGGATCGCGCACCCCGATGACCTCGTCCTGCGACAGCGCCACGACAGAATAGGCGCCCTGAACCTGGCGCAACGCATCGGTCAGCCGATCGACGACGGTGTCCTTGAGGCTCGTCGCGATCAGATGGACGATGACCTCGGTGTCGCTCGTCGATTGGAAGAGGCTGCCGCGGCGAACGAGCTGGCGGCGCAGCTGATAGGAGTTCGTCAGGTTGCCGTTGTGGCAGATGGCGAGACCGCCAAACTCGAAATCGGCAAACAACGGCTGCACATTGCGCAGCGCGACCTCGCCGGTCGTCGCGTACCGAACGTGGCCGATAGCGGCGCTGCCGCGCAGGCGTCCAATGACCTCCTTGGAGCTGAAATTGTCGCTGACGAGGCCTTGTCCGCGATGCGCGTTGAACTGCTCGCCGTCGTAGGCGACGATCCCGGCGGCTTCCTGACCGCGGTGTTGCAACGCGTGCATTCCGAGCGCGGCGAGCGCCGCCGCATCGGGGTGGCCATAGACCCCAAATACGCCGCATTCTTCGTGGAAATGATCGGTGTCCAGGGGCATCCCGCGATCCTGGTCTCAGTACGCGTTACATAATTCCTTAATAAAGGAAATACGAGTCGGGCCTGCGCAAACCTGCTATCGCGTGCTCTTGATCAGCCGATCCATATCGCTTCGGTCACGGGGCGGATAGCTCGGTGCCGCGGCCTCGCCGGGTCTGGGCGTGGAGGGCGTGGCAGGGCTCGAGAAGGCGCGAATCGCTTTTTGCGCCTCCTGCGCCCGCTCGAACGCCCGGTGGGTGTCGTCGGCGACGCCGGCGCTCTTGACCTGGAGCGAATCGGGCAAGGTGCTGCGCAGCAGATCCGCCCCTTTCGCAAGAAACCGTTCGCTCTTTGCTTCTTTGATCCAAGGCGGCCGATCGTTCTGCGGCAGGCTGACATCGACCACCAGATAGGCGAGCGAGACGAGCACGAGACCGCGGGCCAGCCCGAAAATCAATCCGAGGGTGCGATTGATCGGCGACAGGGCGCCCAAATCGGCAAAGCGCGCAATGTAACCGGTTATGATCGTCAGCACGATCAGGCTGATCACGAACAGTCCGGCCCCCGCGATCAAATCGGCGAGGAGCGGCGTCGTCACGAATCGCACCGTGATCGCATACACGTTATTGAACCCGTAAAGCGTGATCGCCGCCGCGCCGACCCAGGCGATGATCGAGAGCGCCTCGCGCACGAAACCGCGCGCGAAAGCGAAAAGTGCCGAGAGGGCGATGACCGCGATGATCGCGAGGTCGAGGGCATTCACGGGGCGATCTCTCTCAAGCTTCGCCGGCGGGGCGCGTGCCGGGAAGATAACCGCGTGACCAGTTCGCTCAAATGGCCGATTGCTATAGTCTCCAGTCTCGTTTCGACGGCCCTCGAGCGCCCGGTGCCGGGACCCCGGCGGAGCGGCATCCAGGCCGCGCCGAAACCGAGCTTGGCGGCCTCTTTGAGGCGCGCCTCGGTGTGGCCGACCGGACGCACATCGCCCGAGAGTGCGATTTCGCCAAAGACCACGGCATCGGCAGGCACCGGCGCCTCGGTCAATGCCGACACGAGAGCGGCGGCGATCGCGAGATCGGCGGCCGGCTCGACGATCCGCAGCCCGCCGGCAACGTTTAGGTAAATGTCGTTGGCCCCGACCGAAAGCCCGCAGCGGGCATCGAGAACGGCCGTGATCATGGCGAGCCGGGTCCCGTCCCAGCCGACGACGGCGCGCCGGGGCGTGCCGAGCAGAGCCGGGGCAATCAGCGCCTGGACCTCGACGAGCACCGGCCGAGTGCCTTCGATACCGGCGAACACCGCCGAGCCGCTGAGCTGCTCGGAGTTTGAGCCGGGCTCCTCTGCTTCCGAATCGGCGTCAGCCATGGCGCGCCCGGCGAGGAACAAGGCCGATGGGTTCGGGACTTCGGCCAGCCCGCGATCGCTCATCTCGAATACCCCGATCTCGTCCGTTGCGCCAAAGCGGTTCTTCACCGCACGCAGAATACGGAACTGATGGCCGCGTTCGCCTTCGAAATAGAGCACCGTATCGACCATGTGCTCGAGTACCCGCGGGCCGGCGATGACGCCCTCCTTTGTGACGTGGCCGACCAGGACCAGCACAAAGCCGCGCCGTTTGGCGAGGCGTATCAGCTCCTGCGCGGCGCCGCGCACCTGGCTCACCGTGCCGGGGGCGCTGTCCAAGGTGTCGAGATACATCGTCTGGATCGAATCGACGACGACCAGCCCGGGGGCGTCGTCCCGGTCGAGCGAGGCGACGATGTCGCGCACGCTGCTGGCGGCGGCCAGCAATACCGGGCTCTCGGCGACACCCAGGCGCTCGGCGCGCAGCCGAACCTGATCGATCGCCTCCTCGCCGGTGATGTAGGCGGCACTCGGCAGCGCTGCCTCGGGCTTCCCCGGAGGCAATGCCATAGCCGCCGCGGCTTGGAGCAACAGCGTCGATTTGCCGATCCCCGGATCCCCGCCCACCAGGATTGCCGAGCCCGGCACAAACCCGCCGCCGCAGACGCGGTCGAGTTCGGCGATGCCGGTTCGCCGGCGGGGCGGCAGCATGCTCGGCCCGGTCAGGCCGACAAAGCCGAGCGGTCGCCCGCCGCCGCGGCTTTTGGAGAGCCCCTGGGGCGGCACCTCCCGCGGCAGCTCTTCGATCATGCTGTTCCAGGCGCCGCAACCCTCGCACCGGCCCGTCCATTTGGCATGGACGGAACCGCATTGCTGGCAAACAAAACGCGCCTGCAGTCGCGCCATCCGCTCAATTCCAATGAGGCATCGGGAGCCTCATGCCGCCCGGACCTGCATCTTGATGGGCCCGTCGGCGCGCCCGTTGATGAACTGGTCGACATAAGGGTTGCCGGACTGGTCGATCTCGGCGGTCGGCCCGTGCCAGACGATGCGGCCCTGGTACAGCATGGCAATGCGGTCGGCGATCTTGCGGGCGCTGACCATATCATGGGTGATCGAAACCGCGGTCGTGCCGACCTCGCGCACGCATTTGACGATCAGATCGTTGATCACATCCGCCATGATCGGATCGAGGCCAGTGGTCGGCTCGTCGAAAAACACAATTTCCGGATCGGCCGCAATCGCACGCGCCAACGCTACCCGCTTTTGCATTCCGCCGGAAAGTTCGGCGGTGCGCAGCAGCGAGACTTCCGGGCCGAGGCCGACGGACGCGAGCTTGGCGAGCGCGATTTCTCTGGCCGCCGGCCGCTCCATGCCGCGTCCCTGAACCAGACCGAACGCGACATTCTCCCAAACGTTGAGCGAATCGAAGAGGGCGCTGCCCTGGAACAGCATGCCGAATTTCTGCATAAGCTGGTCACGCGCGCCGCGCGGCAGCCCTTCCGTCTCGACGCCGTCGATACGGATCGATCCGGCTTCGGGATGCAGCAGGCCGAGGATGCACTTGACCAAAACCGATTTTCCGGTGCCCGAACCACCGATGATGACGAGGCTTTCGCCGCTCTCGCAGTCGATGTCGAGGCCGTCAAGTACCTGTTTACGGCCGAACGACTTGCACAGCGCCCGGACGGAGATCTTAGGTCCTGAGCGAGTATTGGTCATCGGCTGAAAAAGGCCGCGGTTATCAGATAGTCGACGAGGAGAATCAAAATCGAGGCGGAGACGACGGCATGGGTGGTGGCCCGCCCGACACCCTGGGCTCCGCCGTGCGAATAGTAGCCCTGATAACAGCCCATCAGGGCGACGATAAATCCGAATACCGCCGCCTTGACGAGACCCGAGACGAGATCCATCGTCTCGAGGTGTTGCCACGTACCGTTGAGATAAGCCTGGGGATTGAAGCCGAGCTTATAGACGCCCACGAGATAGCCGCCGAAAACGCCGATTATGTCGGCGACCAGGACCAGCATCGGAAGGGTGATCACTCCGGCGAGCAGCCGCGGAAGCACCAGATAGCGCAGCGGGTCGGTGGACAGGGTCGTCAGCGCATCGATCTGATCGGTGACGCGCATCGTGCCGATCTCCGCCGCGATCGCGGCCCCGACGCGGCCAGCCACCATCAGCCCGCTGATAACCGGGCCGAGTTCCCGGGTCACCGACAGCACCACCACCGTCGCCACCGCGCCCTCCGCAGAAAAGCGGCTGAACCCCGTGTAGGATTGCAGTGCCAGCACCATCCCGGTAAACACTGCGGTCAGCCCGACGACCGGCAGCGAGAAATATCCAATAGAGACCATCTGGCGGAGGATCACGCCGGGATAGAAGGGCGGCGTAAACGCGGTCGCCAGGGACATGCCCGCAAACAGGACGAGCCGGCCGGCGGTCGCGAGAAAGGTGAGAAAGGCCGCCCCGACCGCGGCGAGAAACCTCAGCATTCGCTCAGCATTGCCGCCGGGCGCCGCGATAGGACCTGTGATATCGCCGGCCGAGGGCGGTCAGAATCTCGTAGCCGATCGTGCCGGCGTCGGCGGCGGCGGCGTCGACGCCGTAATCCTCGTGCAGCAAGTCGATGAACCCACCGGGGCGCGCAAGCAAAGGGTCGACGTCGGATACGTCGAAAATCATGAGGTCCATCGAAACGCGACCGAGAAGCGGCACCCGTTTGCCGCCGGCGCGGCCCGAGCCACGCTGGCTCACCGAGCGGAGCCAGCCATCCGCATAGCCGACCGCTACGGTTGCAAGGCGTCCCGGTGCGTCCATGACATGCGCGGCACCGTAGCCAACCGTCTGGCCCCGGTCAACTTCGCGTATCTGCAAAATTCTGCCCTTCAGCCGGACGATCTGGCGCATCGGGTTGGGACTGCCGGGCTGCGGATTGACGCCGTATAGCGCGGCACCGGGGCGGACGAAGTCGAAGTGAAACTCGGGTCCAAGGAAAATCCCGAAGGATGCGACTAGGCTGGCGGGAAACTGCGGGAAGCGCCGTCGCGCGGCAGCAAAGCGCTCGAGTTGCAGTTGATTGAGCGGGTGCCGTGGTTCGTCGGAACAGGCGAGATGGCTGATCAGGGCTCGCCATCGAATCGGATCGGGGCCGCACAACTCGTCGGCGAGCCGGTCGAACTCTCGGACGGTCAAGCCGAGGCGTGCCATACCCGTATCGAGATGCAGGATCGCCGGCCCTTTCCCGTGCCGCGAGGCGGCCGATCGCCAGTGGGCGATCTGCCCGGGATCGTTGAGGACCGGGACGAGGTGGAATTCGATAAAGTCGTCTGCGCAGCCGGGCAGCAGGCCATTTAGCACCGCGATCTCGGCCGATTTGGGCAATACCCTGCGAAGTGCTATCCCTTCATCTATCGTTGCGACAAAAAATCGCCGGCATCCGGCGACGGCCAAGGCGGGCGCCACCAGCGCGGCGCCTAAGCCGTAGGCGTCGGCCTTGACTACGGCAGCACATTCCGCCGGTTCAACCCGGCGCGCCAGGAGGCGCCAATTCGCCGCTATACCTGCGAGATCGATTTCGAGGATGGCGCCCGCGCGGTCGGCGGGATTGCCTGTCATGTCAACCGATCCGCGGTCGCCTGCCGCGCTATGCTCCGGCCGTCGAGCTCGCCTCGCGCTCTCTGATCGACGCGGTCATGCCGAGCGAGCGGGCAACGGCATCGAGGCGGCGCTGGACGGTTTCGCCGACGAACAAGCTGCTCTCCGACGGCACATCGAGCGTAAGCGTGTTGCCTGAGCGGCCGAGCGCGAGCTCGGCCAGAAGCTCTATCGAGCCGGCGCACAACGTGTAGGCGAGACGCAGCGCGAGACCGAGCGTCCGCGCCTGGTGGATCGAGCCCTCGTCGAGCAGCCAATGAGTTGGCTCTTTCACCGGGTCCTCCGACCCGCCGCCGTAGCGGGCATGCAAGGCGGTCGCGACGAAAACCCGATCCGCGTGGGTGCTGCCGGCAAAGGGCAAGGTCAAGCTTCGGATGAAGGCCTGCTTGGCGCGGTAATCGGGGTGCTCGCTCCACGCCAGATCGCTGAGCCAGCATGCGGCGCGATGGCGACGCCGAACCACTTCCGAGAGATCGCCAAAGAGCGGCGACGTCCATTGCTGCAGCAGATCGCCGTCGAGGCGAAACCGACTCTGGCGGCGGCCGACGACCATATACCCCGCTATCAGCGGATCCGTGGATCCGCTCCTCTGCGGGAATGAGCCCATATGCATAGCCTTCCCGCAGGCCAAGAGCGGAAAAGACGACGCTTTGCGGTCCCGCGAGCGTGATCAGCTTGCGCAGAACCAATGCCGCGAGCGGCACTACGTCGAGGCGCCTGCGCGAGATCGTGGTGATCCTCTCGAGCGATTTGCGTGACTGCCGGCCGATGATGTCGAGGAAACCTTCGGCCTCCCTTCGGGAAATCGTGTACCGGTGAATGATGTGGAGCGGATATTGCGTGTGCTCCATATGCAGCCGGGCGATGGCGCGCGCTGCTCCGCCGACCAAATACAACTTTCCTTCCGGCCGCCGCGCGCAAAACCGAAACGCCGGCGAGTGCCCGTTCGACCGTTTCGGACAAAACTTTGGCGCGATCGCCGAATTCGGCAAGGCGAAGCGGGCCGAGCGGGAGACTGATGCCCTCGCCAATTTGACCGGCGCCGCCGGCGGACAGCGTGCCGGGCCCAACACAAATCACCTCCACGCTGCCGCCGCCGAGATCGGCGACAATTCCATCCGCGTCCGGAATCCCGGCGAGCACTCCGGCCGCGGAGAGCCGCGCCTCCTCCGCTCCGTCGATTATCTTGACCTGCACCCGGCACTGGCGTTCGACCTCGGCGGCAAAAGCTGCTCCGTCGCTGGCGTCGCGCACCGCGGCGGTCGCCAGCACCGCGAGATGATCGACGGCAATGGCGCGGGCGAAAGCGACGAAGCGGCGCAGATTGACCAGCGCCAGCGCGACACCTTCCGGGTTCAACCGGCCGGTGGACGAGATACCGCGCCCGAGGCCGCACATGACCTTCTCGTTGAAGAGCGGAAACACCGCGGCGCCGAGCCGCTCGAAAACGACGAGGCGCAGCGAGTTCGAGCCGAGATCGATGACGCCGATGTCGCTCGGCCGCCGCAAACGGATCGAGATCGAGACATCCGGTCAGCGTACGACCAGCCTCGGGTGCCCTCGCCTCAGCGCCTTGCCGCGCCCGGACAGGCTCGGATTCGTCATGAAGTAAGTATGGGCAGAAAAGCCTTCTTCATCGGCCGGCACACGCTCGTATTCCCCCGTAGGCGACAAGCTCCAGCTCTGCATCGTATCGCGGAGATTGGCCACCATGATTTCGTCCAGCACTTGGCGGTGAACCGTCGGGTTTTCAATCGGCACCAATGCTTCGACGCGCCCGTCGAAATTGCGCGGCATCCAATCGGCCGAACTGATGAACACCTTGGCCCGATCGGAGGGCAGCTTGTTGCCGCTGCCGAAGCAGACAATGCGGCTATGCTCGAGAAACCGCCCGATGATGCTCTTCACGCGAATGTTTTCGGAGAGGCCGGGAATGCCCGGCCGCAAACAGCAGATCCCGCGCACCACCAGATCGATGCTTACCCCTGCCTGTGAGGCCTCATAGAGCAGGTCGATGATGGCCGGGTCGACAAGCTGCGTTCAGTTTCGCCCAGATCTGCGCCGGCTTGCCCTGCTTTGCGTTCTCGATTTCGGCTTCAATCAGTTCGCCGAGCCGGGCCCTGAGCGTGAGCGGTGCGACCGCGATCTTCTCGAGGCTCGCGGGGCTGGCATAGCCCGTCATGAAATTGAACAGACGCGCGGCATCGCGGCACAATGCGGGATCAGCAGGTGAAGAACGACAGATCAGTGTAAACCTTGGCTGTATAGGGATGATAATTGCCGGTCCCGAAATGTACATAGGAGCAAAGCTGGCCGGCCTCGCGACGCACGACCAAGGAAACTTTGGCGTGCGTCTTGAGTTCCAGGAAGCCGTAGACGACCTGCACGCCAGCCCGTTCGAGATCGCGGGCCCAACGGATATTGGCCTCTTCGTCGAAACGGGCCTTCAATTCGATCAGCGCCGTCACTGACTTCCCGGCTTCGGCGGCTGCGGCGAGCTCGCGCACGATCGGACTGTCCTCGCTCGTGCGATAGAGGGTCTGCTTGATCGCCACGACCGCCGGGTCGCGCGCCGCCTGCCTGATGAACTGAACGACGACGTCGAAGCTCTCGTAGGGATGGTGGACGATGATGTCCTTCTGCCGAATCGCCGCAAAGCAATCCCCGCCGAAATCTCGGATGCGCTCGGGAAAGCGCGCATTATAGGGCGTGAAGACGAGATCGGGCCGCTCGTCCACGATCAGCTGCTCGGTGTCGTTGAGACCGAGAATGCCATCGGTCGCAAACACGTCCGCCGGCGCCACATCCAGCTTTTCCATCAGGAAGCGCCGCAGGTCGGCCGGCATGGTCGAATCGACCGCGAGGAGGATGGCGTGACCGCGCCGCCGCCGCTTCAGCGCCGTCTCGAAGAGCCGGACCAGATCCTCGGCTTCCTCTTCGATCTCGACCTCACTGTCGCGCAACAGCCGAAAAACGCCTTGGGCGACGACCGCAAAACCGGGGAACAGATGGTCGAGGAAGAGCGCGATCATCTGCTCGATCGGCAGAAACCGAAATTGGCTGCCCGGCAAACGAACGAAGCGATCGATGGAGGATGGGATCAGCGTCAAGGCCTGAAGGCGAATGTTGTCGCTGACCCGCTCGAGCTCCAATGCCAAGCCGAACCCGCGATTGGCGACAAACGGAAATGGATGAGCCGGGTCGAGCGCGAGCGGCGTCAGAACCGGAAAGACCTCGGCCATGAAACGGTCTTCGAGCCACTCGCGATCACCCGGTTTCAGATCGCTCGGATCGATGACGCTGATCCCGGCATCGTCGAGCTGCCGGCGCAACGCGAGCCAAGTAATCTGCTGGTCGGCCATCAGCTTGCCAGCCCTCCCCCTGATCGCCTCGAGCTGTTGCGCCGGGGTGAGCCCGTCCTGGCTCAGCGTCTTGATTCCGGCAAGATACTGGCCTTTCAGGCCGGCCACCCGCACCATATAGAATTCATCGAGATTGTTTGCCGAGATCGACAAAAAGCGGAGCCGTTCGAGCAGCGGATGACGCAAATTGTCCGCCTCGGCAAGCACCCGCTCGTTGAAAGCGAGCCAGGAGAGCTCGCGATTGATAAACCGTGCCGGGGCATGGAAATCGACCGACGCGATCTCGACAGTCTGGGCGCTGGTGCTCACTACCGCTCTCCCGATGGAGCTGGAGGAAACCTGATCGACGCGGAGCCTATCTTCCGGGTGAAACAGTGTCATGTCTTGCACTTGAACGCATGATTGACAGCCGTGCGCTCGAGCATGAAGCGCGTACGTGCCGACGATGAGGCCTGAGATGAATATGCTGCATTTGCTCCGCCACGCGAAGTCGAGCACGAAAGAAAATGTCGAAGACTACGAGCGGCCGTTGAGCGGCCGCGGCCGCAAGACCGCGCGTCGCGTCGGCCGGAATCTCTCGGCCAAGCTCGGCGCAATCGATCTTGTTCTCTGCTCGAGTGCCCGCCGGACGCGCGAGACCCTCGATTTGGTTCTCGACGAGTTCTCGCCCGCGCCGCGCACCTCCATCGAGGACGGATTGTATCTCGCCTCGCGAGAAAAGCTGACCGCGCGCCTGGGCCGCCTCGGCGCACGTGATGCCAATGTCTTGCTGATCGGGCACAATCCGGGGCTTCATGAGCTCGCGGTTGCGCTCGCCGACGAGAATTCGCCGGGTTTCCGGGCGCTCGCCTCCGGAAAGTTTCCGACTGCCGCCTGCGTCAGCTTGCGCGTTCCGGCCGACTGGTCGGTTTTGGGCTCCTCTCGGCACGAGTTGATCGGCTACATCACGCCTGAATCTCTGGCCGACGGAGACCCGTGAACCCCGGGTTCTGAAACAAGTTGGCGCGCGAGCGGTACGGTGATCGCGCGGCGGTCGCGCAGCGAAGCCGAATCGAGGCGGCAGGCCATCTCCGCGGCTGCCGCGAAAGAACGCTCGATGTGCGTCAGCAAATACGCGATCACCTCCGGCGCGACCCGCAGCTGCCGGTCGGCAAAGTGCTTGACGAGAACCGCTCCGAGGAGCGCGTCATCGGGCAAGCCGATCTCGATAGCCAAGATCGCGCGCAGCCGCGAATGGAGATCGGGCAGCATGACGCTCCAGGCGGCTGGCGGCTGGCGAGCGGTCACCAAAAGGCCGCCCCGGCTTTCCATGCAGAAATTGTAAAGGTGGAGCAGCGCGATCTCGCACGCGCGATCAGCATCATCGATCGCGATGCGGTGCCGCCGCTCCCCGACGAGACGCGCCACTACCTCCTCGCTCAGCGCTTCGCCAGGCACAATGATACCCGCCGTCTGGGCGCACCAGAGATGGACGAGATGCGTCTTGCCGCACCCCGCCGGTCCATGCAGCGCCAGGGCGCAGGCGGGCCAGTCGGGCCACCGGTCGATCCCGGCAAGTGCTGTGGCGTTGCTGTCGGAGATCAGGAAATCGGCACGGCTCAAACCGACGCGACGGGGCAGATCGAAGGCGAGCTGCGTCATCGTTCCAGAACTCGAAGCCGTTCGAGTACGCTCACACCGCCTCCTCCGAGTGCGCCAGGATGCGGGCCCATTGCACGAGATAGGTCAATCCCGAAACGACCGTGGTGACGGCGACCGCAATCCCCAGCACCAAATCGACCGGGCCGGCTTCGGCGCCGAGGCCGCGCCGAGCCAACACGTAAGCGACCACCGCGACCTGCACGCCCGTGTTGACTTTGCTGATAAAGAGCGGACGGGTGGGCTTCGGCAGCGCGGCGATCGCCTGGATCAATAAATAGCCGCCGATAATCATCAAATCGCGAAAGACGACGAGAACGACGAGCCAAGCCCAGATCTGGCCGGCAACGCCGAGAGTGACGTAAACGCTGACGAGGAGCACTTTATCGGCGAGAGGATCCAACAGCGCGCCCAATCGCGTGCGCCGGTCGAAGCGTTTGGCAATAAAGCCGTCGAGCGCGTCCGAGACCCCCGCGATAACAAAAACCCAGAAGGCCGCCCAGTAATTCCCGTCGACAATGAGCGAGATCGCCAGCGGGACCAGCAGCAACCGCCCCAGCGAAATCAAATTCGGGAGATTGAGCCCGAGCCCACGCATCATGGTTGCCGGAATGCCAGATCAGCATTCCCGCGGCCGCGGCTAGCGCACACTCGCTGCGCCCGAGGCCTGAATGCGCCAGACCGGATCGCCGCCGCCGAGATCGAGGTTGACCTCGGCCAAGCTGGATTTCAGCTGATCTTGACTGCCAACATACTTGACCTCGATTCTCGCTTCCTGGCGGCTGAGCGACAACAGGTCAATCTTCCGGATCACGCTGGCCGAAGCGAGCCGGCTGCGCATTTGTACCCATTCCCCAAGACTGGTGATGGGAACGGTAACCGCAAGACTCGCCGGCGCGCCGGCATTCCGTTTGGCGCCGCTCTCGATCTCTGCGGCGGTTCCTTCCGCCGCCCTCTTCAGAAGATCGGCTTCGTTTTCTCCGGGAGCGGCCTCGAACGAAGTTGCTTGCGTATCTACGAGGTGCCCGTAGCGATACCGCTTCACCGTTACGTCGAGTCCGGCAACCTTGTCGCCTTGGCGCCGCGCCGTCGCCAACGCGACGACGGCTTCGGACCCTTGATTTCGTTGTGCGATCGCGGTCAGCGCGTCGGATCTGCCGGACCCGGCCTTCTCCGCATCGATCGCCGCGAGATCTCCGGCATCGCCGAGCGGCAGCACCAAGCGGCCGAGTCCGGACCCAGCCGGCCGTTGCGACCAGGCCGTGCGCCACGCATTAGGGTCGTCCCACAGGACGAGGTTGGACCCGTTTTGGTACACCGGCAGAACGACTATGGCCCGATTGCCGCTCTCGACGGGTGGCTTGCCGCCTTCCGCGGGGCTCTTGCCGCCGCTGTCCGAGGCGCCTTTGTCCCCAGGGTTTTTATCCGGGGGGCTTTTATCCGGGGGGCTTTTGGTGCCGCTGTCCGCCGGTGGTGTCTCGACGACACGGACAAGCCGCCGCACCTTGGACGCGCGGAAGTGAAACGTGTAGTCCGCAACATAACGCACGGCCGACATGTGTTCGTTCGCCACCTCGAAACTGGCGACCAAGTCGGTGATCGCCTTGTCGTCGAGCTTCGGCGCCTTGGCAGGCTCGGACCCGCCGGAGAGGCGCTCGATGACCGCAGCGAGGGCACGCCTTTGCCCATCGATGCGGGCCACCTCCCGGGCCGCTGCGGCACTGTCGGCCGTCGCATCCACCTTCACCGTTGCCGAATAGGCCTCGTCAGATTCCTGCGCGGGGGCCGGCGCCGCCCGCATCGCGACTGCTCCCAGCAGCAGGAGGGCGCACGCGGTCATCAGCCGCAGAGCCATTGCAAACCGCCTCCGACCCGATATCTTCGCGGCTGTCGGCCGCCGCGCAGCGGTCATACAGCAGTTTTTGCGAGGACGCCATCAGCAGCCGGATCCTGCAGGCGGTCGACCCGGAACGGCGCTCCAAGATCGGAAAGCCGCAATGGCGCGGCTGAGGCTCGGCGTGTTGATCTCGGGCCGGGGCTCAAATCTGCAGGCCCTGATATCGGCGTGCTCGGCTGAGGCCTACCCGGCCGAGATCGCTTTCGTGATCAGCAGCCGTGCCGAAGCGCCGGGACTCGGGCTCGCAGCCGCCGCCGGCATTCCGGTCGCGGTCATCCCGCATCGCGACCGGCGCGCCTTCGCGGCTGAGGCGCAGCGGCGGCTTTGCGAGCGCCGGGTCCAGCTCGTCTGCCTGGCCGGCTTTATGCGCATCTTGGAAGCGAACTTTGTGGAGGCGTGGCGCGACCGGATGGTCAATATTCATCCCTCGCTGCTCCCCTGCTTCCGCGGCCTGCAGGCGCAGCGGCAGGCGCTCGCGGCCGGCGTCCGCTTTGCCGGGTGCACGGTTCACTTCGTGCGCCCGGAACTCGACTGCGGCCCGATTATCGGCCAGGCGGTCGTGCCGGTTCATCCCGATGATGATGAGGCGCGGCTGTCGGAGCGAATTCTCCACACCGAGCATCGGCTCTATCCGCTCGCCGTGCGGCTGATTGCGGAAGGACGGGTGCGGGTCATAGCCGAGCGGGTCGAGATCATGAAAGCCCGAATCCCGGATTTTTTGGCGCTCAGCCCACAAGATTGCCCCCGCGACCCGCTTGCCTCGAACCCAGGCTAGGATAGGCTGTGCCAGCAACGTATTCTCGCAACGGATAGGAAAGCGATGGCGTTAGTCGATCCCAGTTTCGAGCAGCATCGTCAGACTTGGCTCGCGTTCACCCGGTTGGTCAAATACGCATTGACCGTGATCATTCTCATCCTCATCGGGCTGGCGATCTTTACTCTCTAGCCGGGACTCTGTAGCCGGGCTTCACTTTGTAAGACGGCCGCGCACCAACAACGGTCTCCGAGATCCGCTCGCCTTGCCGGGGGCGGCTCGGCAACCCGCAACGCGGCCCATGACCAAGACCATAAAAAGCGAGAACGACAAAGCGCCGATCCACCACTCCTGCCATATGCCGTAGGTCGCAAAGCAGCCGACAAACGCGATTGTGAGGCTGGCGCCAGCCGCGGCGGCGAATAAGGACGGCCACTCGACGCGGGCGAGTGCGCCCCAGAGAGTTGCCGCGAGCAGCGCGAACAGCGTCGCGCCGGGCGCACCGAGCTCGAGCCAAACCTGCAGGGCCGCATTGTGCGGATGCAACGGCATCCAGGGTTCCCCGGGTCTGATCGGGTCGTCGCCGCCCGGGATGGCGCGCGACGAGTCCAAGCCCCAGCCGGTAACCGGCCGCTCGGCGATCCGATCGCCGGCAAACGACCAGATCAGCAGACGGTGACCGGCGGAAATTTTGAAGCTGTCGGCAATTTCGGGGAGACCGGGCAGCCGTTCGAGCCGTGCAAAGGTCAACGGCGCCGCGATGATAGCAATCACCGAGATCGCCAAAGCGACTCCCGCGACTGCCGGGCGGGCCCGGTAGAGGAGCAAACCCATGCCCAAGCCGGCGAGCAGCACCGCTTTCGCCGCTGTTCCCGCCAACTCGTAAACCGTTACCGCCGTCGCGGCGGCGAGCAGTGTTGCGAAGACCGCGTGGCCGAGAGAAATCAATAAGGCGCTCGCCGGCAACATCAGGAGCGCAAATGAGATCGAAGCCTGGTTGAGCTGGGTTGGGCGATAAACGCGGTCGGAGACGAGCGAGCTCAAGAAGCCGGCGGTCGCGAGCTCGATCGCCACCATCGCGATCCCGAGCGCCATTCCGATGAGGAATAGGAATGTCAGGCGGCGTGGTGCCGCAACCAGACCGGCGCCGGCGGCAAACGCGAGCCCGGCGGCAAACAGACCGGCGAGTTGGGCGGTCACAACCAAGCTCCGAACCGGATTGATAGACCACAAGGCCGAAGCGGTCCCCCATAGGAGGAGACACCCTAGCAGCATCGTCGCGACGGCGAGATGGGAGGTCGGCCTGCTCCGGCCCCTCGCCAGCACCAAACCTGCCGCGCAGAGTCCAGCAGCCGAGACGAGCGCGGCCACGCCGCGCGGCAGCACGACGAGCAACGGAAAAAACAGCAGAGCTGCGGCGCCGAGACCGACCTCGGACCACGCCGCGATGCGCCGGGCAAAGCGGGTTCGCAACAACGCGAGAAGTTGAGATCGCCAAGCTTCCGCCCGCACCGCAGGCGAGGTGCCCTCGGTCAAGGACAGGGGCCTAGAAGGTTCTGCCGTCCTCACTACGGACAGATTTCGATCGCGGAGAAAAAGAAGGCGATCTCCTGTGCCGCATTCTCGGGTGAATCGGACCCGTGGACCGAGTTTGCTTCGATCGACTCGGCGAAATCCTTCCGGATGGTGCCAGGCGCGGCGTTTGCCGGGTTTGTCGCGCCCATGATGTCGCGGTTCAGCGCCACCGCATTCTCGCCTTCGAGCACCTGGACCACAACCGGCCCCGAAGTCATATACGCGACCAGATCGCGGTAGAACGGACGCCCGGCGTGCACCACGTAAAACCGCTCCGCCTGGCTCTGCGAAAGCTGGAGGCGCTTCTGAGCGATGATGTGCAGCCCGGCCTTCTCGAGGCGGTCGTTGATCGCGCCGGTAAGGTTGCGCCGGGTCGCGTCTGGTTTGATGATCGACAAAGTCCGTTCGATGGTCATCCGCATTCTCTTTGGGGGAGAGCCGCGGGTTATAACCAGCGGCAAACCCGGCAGTAAAGATAAGCCTATTCAGGCCTTTCGCTCCCAGCCTGATGCCGTCTGCTGCCAATAGGTTAAATCGTGCCCGGCTTGGCGGACACGGCGCCAACGGCGGCGCGCCGCCTCGACCGCATCCGCATCGTTGCCGTCGAAGATGTCGGCGCAGCGGGTGAACGCCTGTAGATCCTCGATTTCGAGGCAGTCGATCAGAACGATCATCGAAGCGCCGTTCGGGTTCTCGGCGTGATGCGTCAGCCAGATCGGTTGCATCGCCGGATTGCCGTCGCGCGCCGAACCATGCGGCAGGAACGCGGCCTCCTCATAGGTCCACAGCGCCGCATTGAGGTGCTCTACCCGCTCGGGCGAAGCGGCCCGGACCACCACTCGATGACCCTGCGCGCAGGCCCGCTCGAGGAGCTTTGGCAAAGCCCGTTCCAGCGGCATCGACAGCAGGTGGTAAAAGCCGATTTCGGCCAAGGCCCGGCCTCCCGACAACGATGCCGCCGCTGCTCTAGTCCTTCTCGTAATACTGGGAGACGAAGCGATCGAGCAGCCTGACGCCGAACGCGGTGGCGCCTTTCGGCACGGTCGGCGCATCCTTGGTCGACCACGCCGTGCCGGCGATGTCGAGATGCGCCCACGGCACGTCGTTGACGAAGCGCTGAATGAACTGCGCGCCGATGATGCTCCCGGCAGCGCGGCCGCCGCCGATGTTCTTGACATCGGCGGCATCGCTGTCGATTTCGCGGTCATAGCTCTCGGCGAGTGGCAGGCGCCAGACTTGCTCGCCGACCGCTTTGCCGGCCTCGATCAGCCGGCCGGCCAGCTCGTCATTGTTCGAGAACAGGCCCGCCTGATGGTGACCAAGCGCGACGATGACCGCACCCGTCAAAGTCGCCAAATCGATCATCAGGCGCGGCTTGAAGCGATCCTGACAATACCACAGTGCGTCGGCGAGCACCAAGCGGCCCTCGGCGTCGGTGTTCAACACTTCGATGGTCTGACCGGACATCGACGTGACGATGTCGCCGGGACGCTGCGCGGTGCCCGACGGCATATTCTCGACCAGCCCGACGACCCCAACCGCATTGACGGGAGCGTTGCGCGCGGCGAGCAGCCGCATCAGGCCGATGACCACGGCGGAGCCCGCCATGTCCCACTTCATGTCCCCCATCCCGGCAGCCGGTTTGATCGAGATGCCGCCGGTATCGAACGTGACACCCTTGCCGACAAAGGCGAGCGGCTGGCTGCGTGCCCCGGCCGAACTCCTTGGCGCCGTGCCACTGCATGACGACCATCCGGGGCGGGCGGGCGCTGCCCTGTGCTACCCCGAGCAGCGCGTTCATGCCTAGCTCACGCATTTTGTGCTCGTCGAGGATTTCGACCTCGACGCCGAGCTCGGCGAGCCGCCCGGCCTCTGCCGCCAGCGTCTCTGGATAGATTACGTTCGCCGGCTCCGAAACCAGATGGCGGGTCATAAAGACCGCTGCCGCGGTCTTCTCAAGCGGCTGATAGGCCCGTTTCGCGGCCTTCGCGCCCCCGGTGGCGACCTTCAGGTGATTGAGCGACGGCTTTTGCTCCGGCTTCTGCTTGGTCTTGTATTTGTCGAAACGATAGGATCTGAGCTGCGCGCCAAAGGCTAGTTCGGCGGCTGCCTCGGGCGAACCGATCGATGCTCCCTCGGCAACGTCGAGCATCAGCGTCGCCTCCTCTTCTCCGGCGCCGTTCAGATGCGCGACCAGATTTCCGCCGAGTTGCTGAAACGATCGGGAATCGGCCGATTCGGGTTTGCCGAGTCCGGCAAGGATAATCCGGCTCGCCGTGAGATTGGGCGGGCCGACAATCGGCAGCAGCTCGTCCTTCTTGCCGCTGAACCGAGATGCGGCGGCGAGCGCACGGGTGATGGCGCCTGCAGCTGCTTCGTCGAGCCGTCTAGCGGCTGGCGTCAACGCCTTCCCTTCCCACACCCCGACCACCACGGCACCGGAGCGGGGCAAGTCGGGCTCGGTAAAGCTGATCTTCATCGGGTGACCTCGCTGAATTGGGTGTTAAAAATAGGCGAGCGCCGGAGGCCACGCCAGGGATGCGCAAAGCCGATGTGTTCGCCGCACTCGCAACCAGAACTTGCGTCTGCATTCCCCCGTTGCTGTTCCTGCAGCGAGGCTACAGCCAAATTCCCCTAAAAGTAGAAGCGTCATGGTGGCTGCCCCCTCTCCCGCGCGCGGGAGAGATAACCAGCGCGCCGCGCGCACCGCGCTCGGAGAAAATTTGGCGGACGCCGAACCCTCACCCGGCTCGCTGCGAACGCCACCGTCTCCCGCGGTGCGGGAGAGGCATGTAAGCCCACAATCGCAGAGCTCCTCTCCCGCTCCGCGGGAGAGGAGGGACCGAGCGCGCCAGCGCTTGGTGTGAGGGCGTCGGGGCATCGCGAATCATTTTCTTGGGGCGAAGACAGAGCACGCCTTGAGTCGAGGGCGGGAGTATGCAATGCGATCAAGGAAATTCTTTGGTCGCGCTTTCGGCCATCAATCTGGCCGGGCCGCGACCAACTCCTTATGATCGATCACGATGACACGCCTCGACCGCTATATTCTGCGCCAGTGCTTCGGTGTGATGATCTTTGTCACCGCCGCACTCAGCGCGGCGATCTGGCTTGCTCAGTCGCTGCGGCTGATTGACCTGATCGTCAACCGCGGCCTGTCGATCGAGATCTTCCTTTACTTGGCCGCGCTGATCCTGCCTCGCTTTCTCGACATCGTGCTGCCGATCGGCGTCTTTATCGCCGTTCTCTTCACCTTCAACCGGCTGACCGGCGAGAGCGAGCTCGTCGTGATGCGATCGGCAGGGCTCAGCCACCTGGCGCTGGCCAAGCCCGTATTGCTCCTCGCCGGGATCGCCTTTTTCGTGCTAATGAGCCTGTCCGCCTATTTTCTGCCGGCTTCGAACAGGGCCTTCAAAGACCTGCAATTTGAGATTCGCAACCGCTTTGCTTCGAGCCTGATCCAGGAAGGCACTTTCACCACGATCTCGGACAAGCTGACGATCTACGTCCGCAGCCGGGACGATCGGGGCGAGGTCACCGGCCTGTTGATCAGTGACAGCCGAGATCCGCAGAAGCCTGTGACAATTCTTGCCGAGCGCGGCGTCTTCGTCAATTCGCCGACCGGCGCCCGCATTATCATGGTCAACGGCAACCGGCAGCAATTCGACCCGGAAAGCCGCAAGCTCTCGCTATTGACCTTCGAGAGCTACACGCTCGATCTCGGGGCCTGGCGCGATGCGCCGGTTGTCCGCTTCCGCGAAGCTCAGGAGCGCTTTCTGGCCGAACTGTTTACTCCGCCTGCGGATGCCGACAATTCCCTTCGCGCTACTTTCCTTGCCGAGGCGCATCAGCGCATTCTCGTTCCTATTTCCGCGTTCAGCTTTTGTGTAATCCCGCTGGCTTGCTTATTGCCTGGCGAGCTCAACCGCCGCGGACAATTGAGACGCGTTCTTCTGGCGATCGGCCTCGCCTTTGCATTCGAGTTGCTCGATATCGGGGTCAACAACCTCGCGGTTCGGTCGCCGGCGGCAATCCCGTTGATGTATATGGCCGACCTCTTGCCGTTCGCGCTCGGATTTGGAATCCTGCTACGGGGGGGGATAAAGCTCGGTTTCCGCCGGCCGCTGCTCACGATCCGGACCGCGCCCCATCTGGCGCATTGATAACTGCGGCGATTCGGAGGGGGCAGTTGCACGTCGCTAAGACCTTTTCCGCCTATATCGCCCGCCTATTCTTGGCATGGGTCGGCGGCGTGTTCGCGGCAATGGTCACGATCACCTTTCTGCTCGATTACATCGAGCTGATCCGCCGCGGCGGCGCCAAAATCCAGGCTACCTTGGGGCTGCTGCTCGAAATGGCCGCCTTGAAGCTGCCGCACACGGCGCAAGAGGTCCTGCCCTTCGCTATCCTGTTCGGGACGATGCTCGCCTTCTGGCGTCTGACCCGCAACAACGAGCTCGTTGTCGCTCGGGCGGCGGGTGTTTCCGTTTGGCAGTTTCTGACCCCGGCCGTTCTCGTAGCGTTTCTGATCGGTCTCGTCGCGGTAACCATATTCAATCCGATCGCTTCGCTGACCGAGGCGGCCTACGAGAAGCTGGAAGGTCATATTCTCCGCCAGGGCTCCGACCAGCTGGCTCTTTCCGATTCGGGCTTGTGGCTCCGGCAAAGCGACCAGGCAGGCAATCAAATCGTGATCCACGCCGGCAAAATTGGTTCTCAGCAATTGGTTCTCGATGCGGTCACACTGTTCTTTTTCAACGCCTCGACCCAGTTCACCTCGCGCATCGACGCACAGACCGCGCGGCTCGAAAACGGCGATTGGGTCATCGAGAACGGTATTCGCTGGACCGCCGACGAGCCTCCCCGGCCATTCGACGAAATACGCCTGGCGACCACCCTGACGCCGCGCAAGATCGAGGAGAGCTTTGCTTCGCCGGACACAATGTCGTTCTGGGACTTGCCCGGGTTCATCGAATTGCTCGAGCAGTCGGGCTTTCCGGCGCAGCGCCATCGGCTGCATTTCAACGTGCTGCTCGCCCGTCCGTTTCTGTTGTGCGCGATGGTCTTGGTGGCCGCGACCTTTAGTCTGCGCATGCAGCGCCGCGGCGGCACCACGTTGATGATCGTCGGCGGGGTCGCGAGCGGGTTCCTGTTGTATTTCATGTCCGACATCGTTTTTGCGTTGGGGCTTTCCACCAAAATCCCGGTCACGTTGGCGGCCTGGACGCCGACCGGAGTGAGCCTGATTTTCGGCGCCTCTATGCTGCTCCATCTGGAAGATGGCTGATGGACGGCCGTTCGATCCGGAGTTGTAACGGCATCGCCTCCTGGCTCGTGAGGAGCCTCCTTGGGGTGCTCGTGATATTGGGCGCGGCAGTTCCAGCCGCCGCCGAGGTCACCTTTGGCGGCGGTACCCACGAAGACAAAAACGCGCCGATTCTGTTTCGCGCCGATGAAATCCAGTACGACGAACAGCTGGCTCTGACGATCGCCCGCGGTCACGTCGAAATCTCTCAGAACGGAATGGTTCTGCTCGCCGACACAGTTACCTACAACCAGCGCACCGATACCGTAACCGCCTCCGGGAATGTCAGCCTCACGCAGCCGACCGGCGAAATCGTCTTTGCCGATTTCATGGAGCTGCGGGATTCGATGAGCGACGCGTTTGCGAAGAACGTGCGGATGTTGCTCGCCGACCGCTCGCGGCTGGCGGCCAATGCAATGCGCCGCACCAACGAAAATCACACCGAGTTGGTGCGCGGCGTCTACTCCCCGTGCGACCTCTGCAAAGACGACCCGAGCGCGCCGCCCTTGTGGCAGCTCAAGGCGCGCGAGATCGATCATGACAAGGAATTGCAGCTGGTCGAGTTTCATGACGCGGTCATGGAGATCGAGGGCTGGCCGGTCTTCTATACTCCGTACATGTCGACGCCCGACCCGTCGGTAAAGCGTGCAAGCGGGTTTTTAGCGCCCTCGATCGGGAGCTCCAACACCCTCGGCGCGCATGTGTCGATCCCCTATTACCTGGTGCTCGGACCGGACAAGGATGTGACGTTCGAACCGCGCCTTTATACCAAAGCCGGTCCATTGCTGGAGGCGGACTACCGCGAGCGGTTCGGTAACGGCGCTCTCGAAGCGATCGGCAGTCTCAATCACAGCAATGTCGGTTCCGGCAACAGCACGTCGAGCGAAGGAGAGCAGTGGCGCGGGCACATCAACGAGCACAGCGTCTTCGACTTGAACGAGACCTACCGCACGGGCCTGGACGTCCAGCGCGTCTCGGACCAGACCTATCTGCTGCGCTTCGGCTTTGGCAATCCGCTGCTCAACGCGATGATCAGCCGCGCCTATCTGGAAGGCTTCGATCCGCGCGCGTCGACCGACGTCAACGCTTACCTCTTTCAACCGCTGCTGCCCGGCATCGGCGATTCGACCCAGCCGATCGTGCTGCCGGTCGCCAATCGCAACTGGCAGAGTCCGCCGGACCCGCTCGGCGGGCGCTGGAACCTGAACGCCAATATTCTCGACATCCTTCGCGAGGTCGGGACCCAAACCCGCCGGCTGTCGCTCGGCACGGAGTGGGATCGCAGGTTCAGCGACCCTCTCGGCGGGCAATACAATTTTTCGGCGAGCGTGCGCGGCGACGGTTATTCGATCGGCAATCTGAGCGCGGTCTCGAACCCGGAGCTGCCCTCGGCGTTCTTTCCGGCAAACGGGCAACCGGCAGCGGCGCCGACGCCGACCAATTTCGTGACCGGCCGCACTTTCCCGCAAGTCGGCCTGGTGTGGAGCTACCCCTTGATTCACCGGGGCGAGAGCACGACCCAGCTGATCGAGCCGATCGTCGGGGGGTTTGCGGCGCCCAACAGCGGCAACCGGCGGAACATTCCGGACGAGGACAGCCTTTCATTCGAGCTCACCGACACCGATCTGTTCCGGCGCGACCGCCTGGCGGGGTACGACATTCTCGACACCGGTCAGCGGGTCGATTACGGAACCAAGATCGGGCTCTACGAAAAGGAGGGCGGCAGCTATCGGCTGCTGATCGGCCAGAGTTACCGCGCACAGCCCAATCCCTTTCTGCCGCCCGGTTCAGGGGCGGAAAAGAGGCTTTCCGATGTGGTGGGACGGATGGTGCTGTCCCCCAACTCCTATCTGGACCTGATTTATCGATTCCGGTTCGACCCCAGCCCTCTGAGCAACCGCAACCAGCAGGTCGGCCTCAGCGTCGGCCCGCAGAGTTTGCGGGTTTCCGGTAATTTTGTTTATCTTCCGGCGCAACTGCAAAGCGACGTGGTGACAATTCCAACCTCCGGCCAAAACGTTGTTTATGGAAAACGCGAGCAACTCTCGTTCAGCCTCACCGCAAGGCTCACCCGCTATTGGTCGATGCAGGCTTCCGAAACGATCAGCCTCACCAACAGCACCGCCCTCGTCAACAACGTGCCAACGCCAATGGCGTCGAGCTCTAGTCTTTACGGATCGTTGTCTGCCATCTACCAAGACGAATGCATGGCGTTCATTGGCGCGGTGACCCAATCGGGAATCCGCAGCGGCGACGTGGTCCCAGGGTATTCCGTGCTGTTCAGCGTCGTGTTCAAGAACCTCGGCGAGATTGGCGGCACGGTCGCCACTATCTCCGGTAGTGCCCTGTGAAGCGTCGTCGCTCAATCGGGGACATAGTTATCCGAGCGGTGTAAACTCGTGGCGGCACACGATCACGCGGCAGGATTCAAACTGATGGCGATATTCCGTTGGCTTTGCGTAGGACTGGCGGGATTGACCTGCTTCTCCGGGACGGCGAGCGCTGCCCGTGCCCTCTCCGGAACAGGATCGCCCCCCGGCGCACCGGCTACCCAGCGCCCCTCGGCGCCGTTGCCGGACGGTCAGGTGACCGAGACCCGGATCGCCGCAGTGGTCAACGACGAGGTGATCTCGGTCGCCGACGTCTTGTCGCGGCTCAGAATGGTGATGCTGTCGTCAAACCTGACGGACTCGCCCGAAACACGGCAGCGCCTGGCCGGTCAGGTGCTGCGCACAATCGTCGACGAGAAACTTCAAATGCAGGAAGCGAAACGGCAAAACGTCACGGCTACCGACGAGGAGGTCAACAAAGCCCTCGCGCAGATCGAAAAACAGAACAACATGCAGCCCGGGCAGCTCGACCAAGTCCTGAAATCGCACGGCATCGAGCGCAGCGCGCTGGTCGATCAGCTGACCGCATCGATCGTCTGGCAAAAGCTGGTGCGCCGGCTGGTATCGCAAACCAACGTAGTGTCTGACGAGGAGATCGATTACGCGCTGAAGCGTGCAAAGGAGACCGCGAACGAACCGCAAAGCCGCGTCGCCGAGATCTTTCTCGCCGTTGATAACCCGCAGCAGGATGAGGAGGTGCGGCGGCTCGCCGAGCGGCTCACCGAGCAGATGAAGCAGGGTGCCCGATTCTCCGCGGTGGCGCAGCAATTCTCGCAATCCGCGACAGCTGCTGTCGGTGGCGATATCGGCTGGGTGCGCGCCGACCAATTGAGCCCTGAACTCGGCAAAGCGGTGGCCCAACTGCGGCCGGGTGAATTGTCGCCGCCGATCCGCGCTCCGGCGGGTTATTATTTGCTGCTCGTCCTCGATCGCCGCTCGGGCCGCGCGGCCGGCCCGGAAGTGAGCCTCGTGCACCTGGTGCAGATCGTCTTTCCTTTACCGCCTCAGGCCACGGAGCAGATGCGCCGCGCGGCGATTGTCGAGGCGCAGAGCGCCAAGACCACCGCAAAAAATTGCGAAGAGCTGCTGAAGATCGGCAAGGAAAAGGGGTCGCCGCAGCTGTCCAGCGAGGGTCGGCTGCGCATTGACCAGGTAACCCCCGCGATGCGCAATATCGTGCTCGGGCTGGAGGTCGGGCAGACCTCGCCCCCGATTGTGCAAAAAAACGGGGTCGGGGTCGTCATGATGTGCGAGAAGGCGGCGCCCCCCAGCGCTCCGACCGTGCCGACGCGCGACGAAATTGCCGAAACCTTGATGCGCCAGCGTCTGGAGACCTTGGCGCGTCGCTACATGCGAGATCTGCGGCGTACCGCCTTTGTTGACGTCAGGGTATGAGCGCGATCGCGCTGCCGCTCGCCGTGACAATGGGCGAGCCGGCCGGCATCGGCGGTGAGATCACCCTCAAGGCTTGGCTCGACCATCGCGGCGACCTCCCTGCCTTCTACGTGATTGACGATCCCGATCGGCTCGCGGCGCTCGCTCGGCGCCTCGAGTGGCCGGTACCGATTCGGCCAATCGACGCGCCGGATCGGGCGCCCTCGCTCTTCGCGAACGCGCTTCCCGTCCGGCCGATCGAGAAGGCTATCCGTGCCCAGCCAGGCCGACCGGACCCCGGCGACGCGCCGGCGATCCTCGGCGCGATCCAAACCGCCGTCGGCGACGTCGGGAATGGGCGCGCGGCGGCGCTCGTCACAAACCCGATCCACAAGGACAGCCTGTACCGAGCCGGCTTTCACCATCCCGGGCACACCGAGTACCTCGCCGAGCTCGCGGGGTCTGGTGCGCCTCCGGTCATGATGCTGGTGTGCCCGGGGTTACGCGTCGTTCCCGTTAACATCCACCTCGCGCTGCGCCGGGCGATCGAAACCCTGTCCTCGGCGGCCATCGTCCACGCCGGGCGCATGACGGAAGCGGCGCTGCGCCGCGATTTTGGTGTCGGCTCACCAGTCCTCGCGGTCGCCGGGCTCAACCCGCACGCCGGCGAGGCCGGCAGCCTCGGCCGTGAGGAGATCGAGATCATTGAGCCCGCTGTAGCCGAATTGCGCGCCGCCGGGATAGATGCGCGCGGTCCGGTGCCTCCCGACACGATGTTTCACGCCGAGGCGCGCAGCTCGTATGACGCGGCGCTGTGCATGTACCACGACCAGGCGCTGATCCCGATCAAGACGATCGACTTCTATGGCGGGGTCAACGTGACATTGGGTCTGCCTTTTGTGCGGACATCGCCCGATCACGGAACGGCGATGGCGATCGCCGGCCGCGGCGCCGCGCGCCCCGAGAGCCTGATCGCCGCGCTGCGCCTGGCCGCCGAAATGGCCGCCAGGCGCAGGGCCAGCAGCTGAAGGGCGATCCGTCTCCGCTCTCCTTGCCGCCGCTGCGCGAGGTGATCGCTCGGCACGGCATCGTTGCCCGCAGAGGCCTCGGGCAGAATTTTCTTCTCGATCTCAATCTGACCGGCCGGATCGCCCGCGCCGCGGGGCCGCTCGAACATGTCACGACCGTTGAGATCGGCCCCGGTCCGGGGGCCTTGACGCGGGCCCTGCTCGCCGCCGGGGCGCGCCGGGTCGTCGCGATCGAGCGCGACGAGCGCTGTCTCGCCGCCCTCGGCGAGATTGCCGCGGCTCATCCCGGCCGCCTCGAGCTGGTCGCCGGGGACGCGCTGAGGCTCGACCCGGTCGAGCTGTCGGACGCGCCGCGCAAGATCGTCGCCAACCTGCCTTACAATATCGCTACTCCGCTGCTCATCGGCTGGCTCGATCGGATCGGCGAATACGAGAGCCTCACGTTGATGTTCCAGCGCGAAGTTGCCGAGCGGCTGACGTCGCCGCCGCGCAGCAAATCTTACGGACGGCTCTCGGTCCTGGTTCAGTGGCTGGCCGAGCCGCAAATCCTATTCGACATCCCGCCGCGCGCCTTTGTGCCGCCGCCCAAGGTAATCTCGAGCGTCGTCCATATCGTTCCGCGAACAGAGCCGCTCGCCTCTGCCGAAAAGCCGGCCCTCGAACGCGTCACCGCCGCCGCGTTCGGCCAGCGCCGCAAGATGCTGCGCACCAGCCTCAAGACCCTTGGCATCCCGGTCGAGCCGCTCCTCGCGCGCGCCGGGATCGCGCCGACGGCGCGCGCCGAGGAACTCGCAGTCGCCGAGTTCTGCGCGCTAGCGCGAGGTTTATGGCGCAGTCGGATGGAACCTTGATCCGATCGCGATATACCTCTATCCAAAGGTCTATCTCCGGAGGATCTCATGCGGGTTTCGAAATGGGGGAACAGCTTGGCCACCGCCTCCCGGCTGCCGTGGTCGAAGCATCGCAGTTGAAAGCAGGCGACGAGATCGAAATCCGCATCGCCCGCGGGTTCCGTGGACATCCACGCCTTCGAGCGCCGGAGACAAAGATGTGGATGCGCCGATCAAGTCCGCGCAGGACGACTTCAGGCCAGCATTGCTAAATGAAAAAAGACATCATAACGATCGGGGGACTGTTAGGATCAGGGAAATCTTCGACGGCGAAGGCTGTAGCTTCCGCGCTCGCATTTCGACATTTTTCCTCCGGAGATCTTTTCAGACAGATCGCGTCCGAGCGGGATAAATCGATAGAGGCGATGAATATTTCCGCGGAAGTGCAGCGCGATATCGACCTAAAAGTCGACAATTTACTGAAAGAAATGTACCGCACGGAAGAGAAGCTCGTCATAGATTCGCGGATGGCGTGGCATTGGATGCCAGGGTCATTCAAGGTGTTCCTGGTGCTCGATCCTGAAACTGCTGCGCAACGGATCTATAATCATCTGCAACAAGGCGGGCGGACGAGCGAGGACGCGAGATCCGTGAAGGAAGTGCGCAACAGCATTGATCGAAAATTCGCCAGCGAGCAGAAGAGGTACGCCGGACTGTACGGGGTCAACCCGACCGACCCTCTGAATTTCGACATCGTAGTCAATACAAAGCACAACGATTTGGAAACCGTGACTGCAATGTTGCTCGCCGCGTATATGGCGTGGCGAATGGATGAAAAGGAATTTTAGCCCAGCAATAATCATTCGATGTTTTGCACCTGCTCGCGGAACTGTTCGACCGCCGCTTTCAAGGAAAGCCCGACCCGCGTCAGCTCGATATCCGCTGATTTCGAGCATAACGTATTGGCCTCGCGGTTCAGCTCCTGACAGAGAAAATCGAGACGGCGTCCAACTGCCTCGTCCTGCTGCAGCAGGTCGGCCGCCTGCTCGAGATGCGCCCGCAACCGCTCCAGCTCCTCGCGGATATCCGAGCGAGCGATGAGCAGCGCCATTTCCTGCGCGACCCGCTCCTCGGGCATGCCCGGGGCAAGATCGGCGACATTCGCCAACATCGTCTGCAGCCTATAGCAAATCGCAGCCGGCTGGGCCGCCGCGCAACCCGTCGCGGCCTCTACCAGCGCCGCCATCTCAGCGAGCTGGCCGTATAAAATGGCGGCGAGACGAGCGCCTTCCTCCGCCCGGGCGGCGGCCAGCGCATCGAGCGCTTTCGCCCAGCTGTCGAGAACGGCATGCCGGCGTTCCTCAAGCACGGCATCCGGCTCGTCTTCGACCGTCTCCACGACGCCGCGCAAAGCCAGCAGCCCGTCGATGCGGGGCGGCGCCGCCTCGATCTCGCCCGCCAGCTCGTTCATCAGCGCAACGATCTGAGCCAATGTCTCGCGATTGACCCGCACTGCCGCGGGCTGGGTACGGGTCACGGCGAGACTGGCGGAAAAATTGCCTCGGCGGAAACGCTGCGCCAGCAGCGAACGAAGCTGGGGCTCCAGCGCATCGAACCCCGGCGCCAGCCGGAGCCGCAAATCGAGTGACTTGCCGTTGACGCTCTTCACCTCCCAAGCCCAGCTGATGCCGAGCTCGTCGCCCTGCGCTCGCGCAAAGCCGGTCATGCTCGTGACACCCAAATTCACCGCTCTCCCACTAATCAGGGTTCGTTTATACGACCTTAGCGGACGGGCAGAGCCGGTTTTTCGTCGGGATTTGCTTGAACCGGTATTCCGCGCTCCGCTTCGGTCGCGGCGCTGTGGTGGTATTGCAACACGTTTCGGCTGTGTTCGGCGAGGGTGGTGGCAAAGACGTGACCCCCCGTTCCGTCGGCTACGAAATAGAGCTCATCGGTGAAAGCCGGTCGCGCGGCGGCGCGCAATGCGGATATGCCGGGATTATCGATCGGCCCCGGTGGCAGCCCTTTGGTCACATAGGTGTTGTAGGGCGAAAGAACGGCGAGATCGGTACGGGTCAGCCGCCGATCGAACCTCTTCGAGCCCCGATCGCTCAATGCGTAGATCACCGTAGGATCCGATTGCAGCCGCATGCCCAGGCGCAGCCGGTTGATGAACACCCCCGCGATCCGGGCCTGCTCATCCTCGCGCGAAGCTTCCTTTTCGACGAGCGAGGCGAGGATCAACAACTCCCGCGGCGTCGTGAACGGCAAATCGGGGCGACGTTCGGCCCAAACCTCGGCGAGTGCGCGCGCCATCGCCCGCTGCATACGGTCGATCATATCCTTTCGGCGGTCGCTATATTCGTAAAGATAGGTTTCCGGCAGCAGCTCGCCTTCGGCAGGCAGCGGGCCAGGGTCCCCGTCGAGCGCAGGCGCGGCTTGCACCAGCGCCACAATTTCCGCGCTGGTCAGGCCCTCCGGGATGGTCAGCCGGTGCTTGACCGTCTTGCCGCTGGCGATGATCTCCATCGCCTGAAGAGCGCTCGTTCCGGCCGGAAACTCGTATTCGCCGGCCAGGAGTGCGGAGCTGCGGCCCGAAAAGGTCGCGCCCAGCTCAAAGGAGCGCCGGTGCCGGATGATGCCCTGCTCCGTCAGCAGCGAGGCGATGTCGGAGAGACCGGTATGCGGCGGGATCACGATCGTGCGTGGTTCGGTCAACGGGCCGGGCGCGGCGACGTCGTGGTACAGCCAATAGCCGGCTCCTCCCAGGACGAGGAGAACGAGCGACACGGTAACCGCCGCCCAGGCCAAGAGGCGAAAAAAGCCGTGCATCTATCGCGCCCGTTTTCCGCGGCCGCACGCCCCTCAGCGTTCAGGGCGGCCCGACAAATATCAGCGAGGCATTGGTGCCGCCGAAGCCGAAGGAATTAGAGAGCGCGTAGTTCACCCTGCGCTCTTTGGCTCGTTTTGGCACCAGGTCGATATCGCAGGACGGCGAGGGATTGTCGAGATTGAGCGTAGGCGGGACAATCCCATCGCGGATCGCCAGGATCGCGAAGATCGCCTCGACGCTGCCTGCCGCTCCGAGCAGGTGTCCGATGGCCGATTTTGTCGACGACATCGACAGCTCGTAGGCATGGCCGCCGAACAGCCGCTTCACGGCGCCGAGCTCGATCTCGTCGCCGAGCGGCGTCGATGTGCCGTGAGCGTTTATGTAATCGATCTTGTCCGGCGCGATGCCCGCGCGCCGCAGAGCGTTGCGCATTGACCGGAACGCGCCGTTGCCGTCCTCGGCGGGAGCTGTCAGGTGGAATGCGTCGCCGGACATTCCGTATCCGATCACCTCGGCGTAGATTTTGGCACCCCGCCGCCTGGCGTGCTCGTACTCTTCGAGAACGAGGATTCCGGCGCCCTCGCCCATGACGAAACCGTCGCGTTCCCGGTCCCATGGACGCGATGCACGCGGCGGGTCGTGGTTGAACCCGGTAGACAGCGCGCGCGCCGACGCGAAGCCGGCGAGACCGAGGCGGCAGATTGCCGCCTCGGTTCCCCCGCAAACCATGACGTCGGCGTCATCGAGCATGATCAGGCGTGCCGCGTCGCCGATCGCATGTGCCCCGGTCGAGCAAGCGGTCACGACGGCGTGGTTTGGTCCGGTGAACCCGTAGCGGATCGAGACGTGGCCGGAGGCGAGGTTGATCAGGTTGGCGGGAATGAAAAACGGCGTAAGGCGGCGCGGACCGCGTTCATGCAAGGTCAATGCACCATCGGTTATTCCGGGCAGCCCGCCGATGCCGGAACCGATCATCACGCCGGTGCGCTCGCGCGCCTCCTCGGCTTGCGGGGTCCAGCCGGCGTCTTCGACAGCTTGCGCGGCTGCGGCGAGTGCATAGACGATGAACCCGTCCATTTTGCGCTGGTCCTTGGGCGGCACCCAATCGTCGGCATTGAAGAGGCCCGCCGCGGTATCGCCGCGCGGCACCTGTCCAGCGATCTTGACCGGCAGGTCAGAAACGTCGAACGATTGAATCGCTCGGACGCCCGAGATTCCCTCGACCAAGCTCCGCCAATTCCGTTCGAGGCCGATGCCCAGCGGTGTCACCAGCCCCATGCCGGTCACGACGACGCGTCGCATATTCTTCTCGTCACTTTCGCGTGGCTGCGATGCTGGCGGCATGCGACCTGGAGTGGGGGAGGTCGGCAGCAGGCGGCTCAGCTATGCGTTTCGATGAAGCTGACCGCATCCTTGACCGTCACGATCTTCTCGGCCGCGTCATCCGGGATCTCGCACCCGAACTCCTCCTCGAAGGCCATTACCAGCTCGACGGTGTCGAGGCTGTCGGCGCCCAGATCGTCGATGAAGCTGGCGTTTTCGGTCACCTTCGATTCGTCGACGCCCAGATGCTCGACGACGATCTTCTTGACCCGATCAGCGACGTCACTCATCCGTTCTTATCCTCAGTGGCTTGCTGGAAATCGTCTACGCACTAGACGCCCTGGCGCTGTCGGCCATGACGGGCGCCCCCCTCCGGATCGCCCTTAGGGACCACCCCGGGGACCGCCCCGGGGACCGCCATCGGGACCGCGTCGACATCAGAGTCACGATGCGGTCACATAGCATGTTTCCGCGGCACTGCAAATTGGCAGCTCCGGGGCGCGGTTCAACCGCTTCATACCATGACCATACCGCCATTGATGTGAAATGTCTGGCCGGTGACATACGCCGCTTCGGCGCTCGCCAGGTAAACCACTGCGGCGGCCACCTCCTCCGGGGCGCCGAACCGGCCGGCGGGAATCGCCTCGGTGAGCCGCGCGCGTTGCTGAGCGGTCAATCTGTCGGTCATCGCCGTCACGATCAGGCCCGGCGCGACGCAGTTCACGGTAATGCCGCGCCCGGCAATCTCGACGGCGATCGATTTCGACATACCGATCATCGCGGCCTTTGCCGCGGCATAGTTCGCCTGCCCGGCATTGCCGCTGATCCCGACGACCGAGCTGATCCCGATGACGCGTCCGTGGCGCCGCCGAACCATGCCGTGCAGGAGCGCGCGGGTAAGCCGGAACTGGGCCGTCAAATTGACCTCCAGAACGGACTGCCAGTCCTCGTCCTTCATCCGCAGCGCCAGTGCGTCGCGCGTGATGCCCGCGTTATTGACGAGAATGTCGACCCGGCCCATTGCCGCCTCGGCCTCTTTAGCCAGTCGTTCCGGCGCTGTCGGGTCGGCGAGATCGGCCAGCCCGAGATGAACGCGCGCGCCGAACTCACCTGCCAATGCTTCGAGCGCGGCAGAACGCGTTCCCGCGAGCATGAGCTCCGCGCCTTGACGATGCAGGGCCTTGGCAATTGCCCCGCCAATCCCGCCGGAGGCTCCGGTCACCAACCCAGTTTGACCAGACAGATCGAACAACTGCGAACCTCTACCCAATGATAACCCACGGCAATTCCCTGGTGGTCATAGCTCCTCGAGCAAACTCACGATTTCTGCCGGTGTCCCGACGGAGCGCGCCGAGAGATCCGGGTCGATCCGCTTGGCCAGCCCGGTGAGCACGCGGCCCGTTCCAATCTCGACGACCTCTTCGACCCCCTCCTGCTTGAGAAACAGTATGCTCTCGCGCCACCGAACCATCGCGGTCACCTGTTCGACGAGGCCGCGCCTTATTGTTGCCGGATCGCGCGTCGCGGTGGCCGACACATTGGCGGCGAGCGGCACCGCGGGCGGCTGCAGCGTAACCCGGCCGAGGGCTTCCGCCATTACTTCAGCGGCCGGGGCCATCAGCGGCGAATGAAACGGCGCACTGACCGGAAGCGGAATCGACCGCCTCGCCCCATTCACCCGAGCGATCGCGATCGCTCGTTCGACGGCTTGTCGGTGCCCGCTCACGACGACCTGCCCCGGAGCATTGTCGTTTGCGACCGCGCAGACCTGGTCCTGGCCGGCAGCCTCCGCTGCAACCGCCTGCCCTTGCTCGACGTCGAGGCCGAGCAGCGCCGCCATCGCTCCTTCGCCGACCGGAACGGCCTCCTGCATCGCCCGGCCGCGCAGCCTGAGCAGACGCGCCCCATCCCCGATGGTGATTGAACCTGCTGCCGCGAGTGCCGAGTATTCACCGAGCGAATGCCCCGCAACGAAAGCGGCCTTCCGGGTGAAGGTGAAACCGCCCTCCGCTTCGAGGACGCGAACAACCGCAAGGCTCGCCGCCAGCAACGCCGGCTGGGCGTTTTCGGTCAGGGTAAGCTCGCTTTCCGGTCCTTCGAACATGAGTTTCGACAGGTGTTGCGACAAGGCCGCGTCCACTTCCGCGAACACCTGTCGCGCCGGCGCAAATGTCGCCGCTAGGACGCGTCCCATGCCGACCGCTTGCGAGCCTTGTCCCGGAAATACGAATGCCCGCTTCATGCAGAACCGCGTTCCCCCCTTCGCCCGGCTCCCCGCATTGGTCGATGCGTGCTGCGTGGTGATAGCGACGCCACGCCCATTGTCAAGGCGGCGTTGCGTCCTCGTGTTGCGCCAGTGCCAGCCCCCATATACTATGAACGTTCGACCCTTGCCGGCTCGGCCGGCTCGATTCGGTCGGCGCTCGCGCCCCGAATCCTCACTAGCCATAAGGGACCTCGTCCACTATGCCACTGTACGAAAACGTGTTCATCGCGCGTCAGGACATTTCCGGCGCCCAGGTCGATACCCTCGCCGAGGCATTCACTCAGCTCGTCGCCGACAATGGCGGCGAAGTGAAGAAGCGCGAATACTGGGGGCTGCGCAACTTGACCTATCGCATGCGGAAAAACCGCAAAGGTCACTATGTGCTGCTGAACCTTTCGGCGCCGCCCGCTGCCGTCGCCGAGCTCGAACGGACGATGCGGATCAACGAGGATGTGATCCGTTACCTGACGATCCGCGTCGATGAGTTGGAGGAGGGGCCCTCGGTGGTTATGCAAAGCCGCGGCAGCCGGGACGATCGCCAACGGCGCGGCGATCGGGAGAGATCGGGTGAGGGGCGCGAGATGGAACGGGCTGCCGCGGAGCGTCCGGTCCCCGAGCAGGCGGTCCCTGAGCAGGCGGTCCCCGAGCAGGCGGTCCCCGAGCAGGCGGTCCCAGAGCAGGCGGTCCCAGAGCAGGCGGTCCCAGAGCAGGCGGTCCCAGAGCAGGCAGTTCGGGAGCGTCCGGTTTCCGAGACGGCGGAGGCGTAAATGGAAAGCCAATCGCCCGGCGGCCCGGGTCGCGGTGCGGCGGCCCGCCGTCCGTTCTTCCGCCGGCGTAAGTCCTGCCCGTTCTCGGGGCCCAATGCTCCCAAGATCGACTACAAGGACGTCAAGCTATTGCAGCGCTTCATCTCGGAGCGCGGCAAGATCGTGCCGAGCCGCATCACCGCGGTCTCGACCAAGCGGCAGCGTGAGCTGGCCCAGGCGATCAAGCGGGCGCGCTTTCTGGGTCTGCTCCCCTACCTGGTGAAATAGGCAGTTCTGAGTCAGCGCAGCCCGTGGCGGGCATCGCCGTGAGCCGGCTGGGGTTTGCCGGGATCTCGGTGGTCTGCGGAGCGCTCGCAGCAGGCCCGTATCTGCTGGTGCTGACCGGTTCGGCCGGGTCGATGGTCCTCGTCTATCTCGCTCAGCTGCCGCTCTTTGCCGCCGGGCTGTGGCTCGGGACTGGCGCTTCGGCGTCGGCCGGGTTGGTCGGGGCGCTGATCCTGGTGGCTGCCGGAAGCGTGCCGGCAGCGGCCCTTTTTGCGGCGCTGAACGTTGTTCCGGTCGTCCTGCTGGTGCGCCAATCGTTGCTGGCAAGAGCGGGCTCCGGGAATGCGGTCGAATGGTATCCGCCGGGCCTCATGACGGCTTGGCTGACCGGCCTCGGTCTGGTCGCAGCCGCTGTCACGTTCGTCTTTCTCGGCGGCCCGCAAGAGACGCAGGCTGCGTTGCGCGAGGTGCTGGCCCCGGCCGTCGACCGCCACCTCGGCGAGATTCCTCCCGAGCTGGATGATTTGCTCGCCTTCGTCGCCTTTATTCTTCCCGGTATTGCCGCCACCTCGTGGATGGCGATGACAATAACCAATGGAAGTCTCGCGCAAGGCTTGCTCGCCCGTTTCGGAGCGAGCTGGCGGCCATCTCCCGATCTCGCGGCGCTCGGCCTCCCGATGTGGATCCCGGTGCTGCTCGCCTTTGCTTCCGGGGCGACGCTCCTCGGCGGAACCGCGCGCTTCCTCGGCGTCAACGTGATGATCGTGCTGGCTGTGCCGTTCTGCCTCGCGGGCCTTGCCGTGCTCCATGCGTTGGCGCGCCGGTTCCCACGTCCGGCGGTCGCCCTTGTGACGTTTTACTTGCTGGCCGGGGTCTTGGGCTGGCCGCTTCTGCTGATCGCGCTTTTGGGATTGCTCAATTCGCCGCTCGGTCTGCGGCGGCGTTTCGCCTAACCCTTGAGAATTGGAGAAATTTGAATGATCGAACTGATTCTGCTCGAGAAAGTTCGAGAAGCTCGGCCAAATGGGACAAGTCGTTAAGGTGAAGCCTGGCTTCGCCCGGAACTATTTGTTGCCTCAAAAGAAGGCGATGCGCGCAACAAAAGAGAACTTGACCTATTTCGAGACCCAGCGCGCTCAGCTCGAAGCCAACAACCTGCAGCGCCGGACCGAAGCGACGGAAGTCGGCGGCGAGATCGAGGGTCTGACCGTCGTGATCATCCGCCAGGCCGGCGAGAGCGGGCAGCTCTACGGCTCGGTTTCGGCCCGCGACATCGCCGATGCGGTGACCGAGGCGGGTTTTACGATCGAGAAGCGCCAGGTCGTCCTCGACCGGCCGATCAAGAATCTGGGCCTGCATCCAGTGAAGGTCGTGCTGCATCCGGAAGTATCGGTGACGATTACCGTCAATGTTGCCCAGTCGGCTGAGGAGGCCGAAATGCAGGCCAAGGGGATCGACCCGTTGCGCCTGCGCGACGAGGAGGAAGAAGAAGCCCGCGTGGCAGCGGCGCAGACCGGTCCTGCGGCCGCCTAGCGGATCGAAGCTCTTGTATTCAATCGGTAAAATGCAAGATATTGGCAGGTCCGTTCCCTATTCGGTCGCGCACCGATGCTGCTGCTGTCGCGTTTGTTCGAGCGATTCATCACAATCGGTCGCCTGCGGGTCATCGATGCCGGCGGATCACTCCACACATTCGACCGATCTGCCGGAATAAGCGTAACCATCCGGCTTCACGAGCCGGCCCTCCATTGGAAACTCGCTGTGAAGCCTCGCTTGTATTTCGGCGAGGCCTACATGGACGGGAAGCTGACGATCGAAGAGGGCAGTCTCTACGATCTGATTGATCTGCTCACGGTCAATCTCGAAGCCATGCCGGCCGGATTGCCGGCGCGGCTGCTGAACGGCTCCGTCACTCTTTTCCGCCGAATTCACCAATTCAATCCGCTGCCGCGCGCCCGTCAGAACGTAGCCCATCACTACGACTTGTCGGACCAGCTCTATAAGCTGTTTCTTGATCGCGACCGGCAGTATTCCTGCGGTTATTTTCACGACGGGTCCGAGGATCTCGATACCGCTCAGCTCGACAAAAAACGGCACCTCGCGGCAAAGCTTCTGGTGCGACCCGGGCAAAGAGTGCTCGATATCGGCTCGGGCTGGGGGGGCCTCGCGCTCTACCTCGCCGGCGAATGCGGTGCCGAGGTGACCGGTCTGACCCTCTCCGTCGAGCAACAAAAGCTGGCCACGCGGCGCGCCGCGGCGGCGGGGCTCTCGGACCGCGTCAAATTTCACCTACGGGACTACCGCGAAGAGGCCGGGCATTACGACCGCATCGTCTCGGTCGGCATGTTCGAGCATGTCGGGCTCAATCATTACCGCGCCTTTTTCGGCAAGCTCAGATCGCTGCTGGCGCCGGATGGCGTGGCGTTGCTACACTCGATCGGGCGCAAGGATGGACCAGGCACGACTAGTCCTTGGATGCGCAAGTACATCTTCCCCGGCGGGTACGTGCCCGCCCTTTCCGAGGTTCTGCCGATCGTTGAAGAGTTGCGGCTCTGGGTCACGGATATCGAAATTCTGCGCCTGCATTACGCCGAGACGCTCAGAGCGTGGCGGCGGCGGTTCGAGCGAAATCGCGAGCGCGTGAAGGCCATTTATGACGAGCGCTTCTGCAGGATGTGGGAGATGTACCTCGTCGGCTCGGAAATCGCATTCCGGCGGCAGGATCACATGGTTTTCCAGATGCAGCTCGCCAAAGCCGTCGATGCGGTGCCGTTGACGCGCGACTACATGCTCGACTGGGAGCGCGAGCACAGCGGCGCCTCCGAGCGGGCGGCCTGATTTGGGCCGCAGATTCGCAGCCATTCGTTTTTCCCAAGGTTGAGCGCAACCCATCCCCGCCTTACACAGGCTGGGGATTGAATTCCGCGCCAGGCCGCCTTTGGGCCGGTGGTATCCTGCCGGTGCATGGAAACAAACATGACGTCCCGGGTCGCGCTGGTGCGCGAGCCCAACCCGGAGCTTCTCCGCACCCCACCCTACAACACGGAAGCCGAGCAAGCCTTGCTCGGCGCGATACTGATCAACAACACGGCCTATTACCGGGTCTGCGAATTCCTCCAGCCCGAGCACTTCGGCAACGCCGTACATGGCCGCATCTTTGCGGCAATCGGCAAGCTGTTGGGCCGCGGCCAGATCGCCAGTCCGGTCACGCTCAAGAACTTGTTCGATCAGGACGGTGCGCTGACCGAGATCGGCGGGGCGCAGTATCTGGCCCGTCTGGCGGGCGCCGCGGCGGCGATCATCAACGCCGAAGACTACGGCCGCGCCGTGCACGACCTCTACTTGCGGCGCGAGCTGATCGGGCTCGGCGAGGACGTCGTCAACGACGCGTTTCGCCAGGATCTCGACGATCCGGCGCGCGAGCAGATCGAGCGGGTAGAAAAAAAGCTGTTCGACCTCGCCACGGCCGAACAAACGGAGGGCGGGTTTCGCGCGTTCGGGACCGCGCTGACGAGCGCTATCCTCAATGCCGAGGCGGCTTTCAAGCGCACCGGCAAGACCGTCGGGGTCGCCAGCGGGTTGGTCGATCTCGACCGCAAGCTGGGCGGACTGCATCCTTCCGATCTCATCGTCCTCGCCGGCCGGCCATCGATGGGCAAGACGGCGCTGGCCACCAACATCGCGTTTTACGCGGCGCGAACTTACCTGCCAACGGCTGACCGCGATTCGCAAAAACCCGCCGAGGACGGGGCGGTCGTCGGTTTTTTTTCGCTCGAAATGTCGGCGGAGCAGTTGGCCACGCGGATACTCGCCGAGGAGTCCGGCGTGTCCTCCGACCGCATCCGGCGCGGCGACGTCAGCCATGAGGATTTCGACAAGTTCGTCCAGGCGAGCCAGCAATTGGCGGCGCTGAAATTGTTCATCGACGATACGCCGGCATTGTCGGTGGCGGCGGTGCGCACGCGGGCGCGGCGCCTGAAGCGGCAGCAGGGCCTGGGGCTGATCGTCATCGATTACCTGCAGCTGCTGCGGCCCTCGAACCAGAACCGCACGCAGGACAACCGCGTTCAGGAAATCTCCGAAATTACCCGCGGGCTGAAGGCGCTGGCCAAGGAACTCGATGTTCCGGTGCTGGCCTTGTCGCAACTGTCCCGCGCCGTCGAGCAGCGTGAGGACAAGCGGCCGATGCTGGCCGATTTACGTGAATCCGGCTCGATCGAGCAGGATGCCGATGTCGTGATGTTCATCTTTCGCGAGGAATACTACCTGTCGCGTGAGCCCACCCGCCGTCCGGACGAAGCGGAAAGCAAGTACAGCGATCGCTACCAGGAATGGCGGGAGCGGCTGGAAAAAGTGCATGGGCTCGGCGAAATTATCGTCGCCAAGCAGCGGCACGGACCGATCGGCGCGGTCAAACTCCGTTTCGACGCCGAAACCACCAAGTTCGACAATTACATGGCCCCAGATCACCTGCCGAGCGCGGATTTCTAGCGCTATTGTAGGATACTCATTTGCGGCCAGGCGCAGCTCACGCCGTCGCGGCGCCGTCCACGGGAAGTGCCGCGCCGGAGACGAAGGACGCCTCATCCGAGATCAGGAAGAGGGCGGCGTTGGCGATCTCCTCGGGCTTGCCGGTGCGGCCCATCGGGTTCTGCCGGCCGCGCAGTTGGACGAGTTCCTCCTTGTCCTGTCCGGCGGTGCGCTGCTGATCCGGCCGGGCGACAAAGATCCGCAGCATCGGCGTGTCGATCGGGCCGGGACAGATCGCATTGACGCGAATTTTGTCGGGCGCGAGCCGCTTGGCGAGCGAGCGGACAAAGCCGACGACGCCGAACTTGGCCATCGAGTAGACCGGGCTGAACGCCGAGCCTTGAATGCCCGAGGTCGAGGCCGTGTAAAGCAGAGCGCCGCCGCCGCGAGCCCGGATCTCCGGGATCGCCGCTTCGGTCGTCATCAGCACCGTGCGCAGGTTGAGGTCGATGGCGATCTCGAAATCCGCCATGTCGATGCCCTCGATCGAGGCGGGACCGGGATGGCCGACATGGTTCCACACGAAATCGAGCCCGCCGAAGGCGTTGGCGATGCGCCGCACAATGCTGCGGGCGAAATCGTCCTCCCGTAAATCGCCGACGAGGCCGAGCGCCCGGCCGCCCGCGGCGGTGATCTCGCCGACGACCGCATCCACACCCGCCTGATCGATGTCGACCACGCCAACCGCCGCGCCTTCGCGGGCAAACCGGATCGCTCCGGCTCTGCCCATCCCGGAGGCCGCCGCCGTCACAATGCCGACCTTGTTCTCGAGCCGCATGGTTCCCCACTCCCCTTTCGATTTACTCCGCAGCGGCGGCTGCTGCGCGGGCCGCCGGCGGCGGTTTGCGCAGCAACAACAGCAGTGGCAAGCCGACGATGATGATCATCATCATCAGCTTGAAATCATCGATATAGGCAACCATTGCCGCCTGACGTGTCGCCTCCGCGTTGAGCGCGGCAAGGCCGGACGGGTCAGTCAGGCTGAAGGTCGGCGCCATATGCGGCACTCGGGCAAGCGGGTTGTCGGGGCGCAAATGCTCGACAAGACGTGAATGGACGGTCTGGGTATTTTCGGCCAATAGCGCCACAACAATCGCGATGCCGACGCTGCTGCCGATGTTGCGGGTCAGGCTGAATATCGCCGTCCCTTGTGTGAGGATCTGCCTGGGCAGGGTCGAGAACGTCACAATGCTGAGCGGCGTGAATACAAAGCCGAGACCGAAGCCCTGCAATACCCCGGTCCAGATGATAGGGCCCATCCCCATATACAGCGAGAAACCCGTCATCTGCCACTGCGCCACGGCGGCCAGCACAAACCCTGTAAAGATGATCAGCCGCGTGTCGACGCGGCCAACCAGACGGGCGACGATAAACATCGCAGCCATCGTGCCAATGCCGCGCGGCGCAGTCACCAGCCCGGTCGTCAGCACAGGATAATTCAATAGATCCTGCAGCATCGTCGGCAGCAGAACCATCGTGCCGAACAGCGGAATTGCGACGAGAAACATCAGGATCGTGCCGACGACGCAGTTGGCGTCCTTTAACAAGTCGCGATTGAGGAACGACCGGTCGGTCGCGGTCGCGGTATGGACCACGAACAAGTAAAAGGCTAGCCCGGCGATCGTCGCCTCGACCCAGATCTCGGTTGAGCCGAACCAATCCTTGAGCTCGCCGCGGTCCAGGAACATCTGCAACGCGCCGATCGCCAGGCTCAGGGTAGCGAAACCGAAGAAGTCGAACGCTTCGCGGCGGCCGTGCCGCGTCTGGCGAATAAATATCAGAATGCCGACTGCCGCGAGGACTCCGAACGGCACGTTGATAAAGAACACCCAGCGCCAGTTGTACTGGTCGGTCAGCCAGCCGCCGAGCGCCGGCCCGATGATCGGGCCCAAGATGACCCCCATGCCCCAGACCGACATCGCCTGGGCGTGCCGATGGGGCGGATTGATCTGCAGCAGCACCGATTGCGACAGCGGGACGAGCGCCGCCCCGCAGACGCCCTGCATCAGGCGGTAAACGACCATTTGAGCGAGGCTCGTCGCCACACCGCAAAGAGCCGACGCGACAGTGAAGCCGGCAACTGAGATGAAAAATACCCACTTGATGCCAAAGCGCCCGGCGAGCCAGCCGGTCAAGGGGGTCATGATCGCCGCCGCAACGATGTAGGACGTCACCACCCAGGCGATCTGATCCTGCGCGGCGGAAAAGCTGCCTTGCATGTGCGGCAGCGCGACATTGGCGATTGTCGTGTCGACCCCCTGCATGAAGGTCGCCAACATTATGGAGACGGTAATGGCGTCCCGGTTCGCGACCGGGGCGCGCGTCTCATCCGTCACCGCTCCGCGGCTCGTGTCGACGGGCCGGTGAGCGAGGCGAACATGCCCTGGACCCGATCGAGCCAGGGCCGGCGATGACCGGTGTCGACCTCGACCGTTGCGCTGAGCCCGGCCCGTAGCGGCGCATTGGGGTCGAGATGCTCGAGGCTGAGGCGCACCGGCAGACGCTGGACGACCTTTACCCAATTGCCGGTGGCATTCTCGGCCGGAAGCAGCGAGAAGGTCAGCCCAGTGCCGGGGCTCAGGCTCTCGACTTTGGCATGAAACACAGTGTCGGGGTAGGTATCGACCTCGACCGTCGCCTCCTGGCCTGGCCGCATATGGGTGAGCTCGGTTTCCTTGAAATTGGCCTCCACCCATATTCGGTCGGTCGACATCAACGAGAAAAGCGGCGTCGAGGCGTTGACGTAATCGCCGACCTGAAGCTGGTCGACTTTGGTGACGATCCCATTCTCGGGCGCGCGGATTTCCGTATATGAGAGGTTGAGCTCGGCACGATCGAGCGCCGCTTGTGCGTGCTGTACCATCGGGTGTTGCTCTAGAGGAATATCGGGGTCGCCACCGATGTTAGCGAGGGCGACAGCGATATCCTGCTGCTTCGAGGCGAGTTGCGCGCGCCCGGTTTCATAGGTCTGCCGGGCTTGGTCGAATTGCTGCTGCGAGGCCGTGCCGGAAGCGACCAGGCGCTGCTGCCGCTCGAACTCGTGCTGCTGATAGTCGACCGTGGCCTCGGTCGCCCGGGCGTCCGCCCGTTTCTGGTGGTAGGTCGCCTTCAACGCGTGAATTTGGAACCGCACGGTGGCGAGCTCCGCTTTGGCCTCATCTACAGCAATTTGGAATGGGCGCGCGTCGAGCCGAAAGAGCACCTGACCAGCGGTGACCTTCTGATTGTCTTTGACGTCGATTTCGACGACCCGGCCGGAAATATCGGTGCTGATCGCGACCCGCGCGGCCTGAACATAGGCGTCATCGGTCGAGACGTAACGGCCGCCGGTCAGGTACCAGTAGCCCGCCGCGAGCAGAACGAGGATCGGCCCCGCGAGCATCAGCGGCAGCCGTAATCGCTGGCGCAACGGGCGGCGCCGGACAAGAACCGGGGCGCGGCCCTCGAGCGGGCCCCGCAGCAGCGTCGACGCGTCGTTTTCGGCCGAACTGGTCACTGATGCCCTCCGACCGGCGACAGTTCCGCATGGTCACTCGTTTCGTGTTCGCTCGTTTCGTCGAGATCGGCGAAGTCCGCCGCCAATGGCACCACGCGCTCCGAAATGTTGCGGTGTACCCGGCGCAAGAGTTCGATCAGCTGCTTTCCCTCGTCCTTGGAAAGGCCGGCAAAGGACTCGGCGCGGATCTCGTTCGAAAGGTCGAGAATGCGGGCAAGGATCGGCCGGGCCTTGTCGGTCAAAACGAGCCGGCGGGCGCGGCGATCACCGGGCTGGGGCTGCCGCTCGATCCAGCCGTCCTCCTCCATGCGGTCGATCTGCCGCACCAACGTCATCGGCTTGATCTCGAGCAGGTCGGCGAGGCCGGCCTGATTGATCCCCTCGTTGCGCGCGAGATACCCGAGCACCTTGCATTGCGCGCGAGTGAGCCCGAGGAACAGCAGCGCGCGCTGATTGAACCGGCGCCCGAACAAGCGGGCCACGTCGTGGACGAGAAAACCGAAGCTGCGATCGAGGTCCATGGCCATGTACCAAACTACCCGAGGGTGATAATAAGCAATGGCATCAAATTCCGCCACCGGCGCTGCGCTCGAAGCCGCGCGCGGCTGGTAGTCGGGAATTCGATGGCTTGTGCAAGCGGGGCTCGCGCATCAGCGGGCTACCTCGGGCCGCAGCGCCGGGCGCGCTCGGCGAACCAGCAGCAATAGCGGGATCAGCAGCAGAACGATCATCATCATCAGTGCGTAATCGTTAATGTAGGCCACCATCGCCGCCTGCCGGGTCACCTCGGCATTGAGTGCGGCAATCCCCGAGGGTGTGGTGAGGCTGAACGGCGGGGCCAACAAAGGCGCCTGGGCGAGAGGGTTGTCCGGCCGCAATTGCTCGACCAGCCGCGAGTGCACGATCTGCGTGTTCTGGACCAACAGCGCCTCGAGGATCGAGATGCCGATGCTGCCGCCCAGATTGCGCATCAGGCTGCGCATCGCCGTCCCCTGCGTCAGGATGTGCCGCGGCAGGCTCGACAGCGCCATCGTATTCAAAGGCACAAAGGTGCAGCCCAGCCCAAAGCCTTGCAGCACCCCCGACACGATCACCGGCGCCATCCCCATCTGTAGTGAAAACCCGGTCATCTGCCATAGCGAGATCACCGTCAGCAGGAACCCGGTCAGGATGAGGAACCGGTTGTCGACCCGGTTGATCATGCGTCCGACGAGAAACATCGCGACCATCGTGCCGACGCCGCGCGGAGCGGTGACCAGCCCTGTCGTGAATACCGGGTAATTCATCAGGGACTGCAGCATCGTGGGCAACAGCGCCAAGGTGCCGCTGAGAATGCCGCCGACGAAAAACATCAGGACCGTGCCGGCCATGAAGTTGGGGCTCTTCAAGAGGTCGAGATTGATGAAGGAATGATCGCTGGCTGTGGCGGTATGCACGATGAACAGGTAGAAAGACACGCCAGAGACGATCGCTTCGACCCAAATCTCGGTCGAATTGAACCAGTCCTTGAGCTCGCCGCGGTCGAGCATCATCTGCAACGCGCCGATCGCGATGCTCAATGTCACAAAACCGAAGAAGTCGAAGGCCTCGCGATGCGTGTGCCGCGTCTCGCGGATAAAAACGAGGATGCCGAGGCTGGCGATTACGCCGAGCGGCAGGTTGATGTAGAAGATCCAACGCCAGCTGTAATCTTGGGTCAGCCAGCCGCCCAGCATCGGGCCGAAGATCGGCCCCAGCATGACCCCCATGCCCCAGATCGCGATCGCCTGGCCGTGCCGCTCCGGCGGGTTGATCTGCATCAGCACCGATTGGGAGAGCGGGACGAGCCCGGCGCCGCACGCGCCTTGCAGCAGGCGGTAAATCACCAGCTGCGTGAGACTGGTGGCGCTGCCGCACAACGCCGAGGCCAGGGTGAACCCCGCCACCGAGATCAGAAACACATATTTGATGCCGAGGCGCCCGGCGAGCCAGCCGGTCAGCGGCGTCATGATCGCCACCGCGACGATGTACGAGGTCAGAACCCAGGCGATCTGGTCCTGAGCCGCCGAGAGGCTGCCCTGAATGTGCGGCAAGGCGACATTGGCGATCGTGTTGTCGACGCCCTGCATGATCGTCGCCAGCATGATCGAGGCGGTGATCATGCCGCGGTTGGCAACCGGCGCCCGTGTCTCGCTCCTCACCCTCCTCACCCGCCTCATCCGTCAACGCAACAACTGTCCTTTATAGATGATAAGCACGGCTGATGAGTTTGCAAAGCATCCATAGGCGCCGACGCCGCGCGCGGTCGCGCGGCTGATCATCGGAAATTCGATGGCTCGGAAGTGCGCGTACTTTGCGACAAGCCGTTGCCTAAGCCTCGGTCCGCATGCAAACTTCATCGGAAGCGGCGCCGGCCCAGGATACTGATGGGCACGGTCGTCAAAGGGAGGGACCATGCTATGACGACGAAAATTCAATTCCTGCAGAGCGTTGCCGCGATCGGCGTCGCTGCCCTGCTCGCCGCCGCGCCGGCACGGCTCAGCGCGCAGCAGACCCCGCAATCTGCGGTCCGCATCAGCGAGCATGATCTGGGCGGGGTAGTCACCGGCAAAAACGGGCCTGAAGCCGGCGTGTGGGTAATTGCCGAGACCACCGGATTGCCAACGCCATTCGCCAAGATCGTCGTCACCGACGATCAAGGACGCTACGTTATTCCGGACCTGCCGCAGGCCAATTACGATGTCTGGGTGCGCGGCTACGGGCTCATCAACTCGCCGAGGGTGGTGACGACGCCCGGGAAGACCGTCAATTTGACTGCCGCGCCGGCGCCGAATGCGGCGGCTGCCGCGCAATACTATCCGGCAATCTATTGGTATTCGATGCTGAACATTCCGGGCGAGAGCAACTTTTCCGGTCCGAACCGCGACGAGAGCATGCCGGAGAATATCAAAAGTCACCAGGCTTGGCTGAACATCATAAAGACCACCGGCTGCATCGCCTGCCATGGCATCGGCACCCCCGGCACACGCACGATCTCTGCCGCACTGGGTCATTTCGACAACTCGGCAGACGCATGGGCCATGCGCATCCAGTCCGGGCAGGCGGAGACCAACATGGTCAGCACGATCAGCCGCCTCGACCCCCAGCTGGCATTCCAGTATTTCGGTGATTGGACCGATCGGATCGCCAAAGGCGAGCTGCCGTTTGCGCAACCGCCGCGGCCACAGGGTGTCGAGCGCAACATCGTGCTGACATTATGGGACTGGAGCCGCGAGACGGCCTACATGCACGACCTTACGCCCACCGACCGACGCAATCCGACCGTCAACGGCAACGGCAAGCTCTACGGTTCGACCGAGGACAGCACCGACTACACCCCGGTGCTCGACCCGGCGCACAATGCGGTAAGCGAGATCAAGCATCCGGTGCGCGATCCGAACACGCCCACTTCGAAGACTGCGCCAATGGAGCCGTCGCCCTATTGGGGGCCGGAGCCGATTTGGGACAGCGAGACGACCACGCACAACCCGATGATGGACGAGAAGGGGCGGGTCTGGTTCACCGCCAGGGTGCGCCCGCCGGCAAATCCGGATTTCTGCAAGCAGGGATCGAGCCATCCGTCGGCGCAGATCTTCCCGCTACAGGAGTCCGGCCGTCATCTGTCGATGTATGATCCGGCGAGCAGCAAGTTCACATTGATCAGCACCTGCTTCCCGACTCACCATCTCAACTTTGCTTACGACGCCAACGATACGCTGTGGACCAGCGCCGGCGGCGCGCAGACGCCGGTTATCGGCTGGCTCAATACAAAAATGTTCGAAGAGACCGGGGACGAGCAGAAAGCGCAGGGCTGGTCGCCCTTCATCCTCGACACCAACGGCAACGGCAAGCGCGACGATTATGTCGAGCCCAATCAGCCGGTCGACCCAACCAAGGACAAGCGCGTCGTCGCCGGCCTCTACTCGGTCTCGGTAAACCCGGTCGACGGCACGATCTGGGGCACTTCGCTGGGGTATCCCGGATATGTGGTTCGTGTGAACCCAGGACCCGATCCGACCCACACCGCCCTGACCGAGATCTATGAGCCGCCATTGCCGGGCTATGGGCCGCGCGGCGGCGACATCGACAGCAAGGGCGTGTTCTGGGCGTCGCTGGCGAGCGGCCATCTGGCGAGCTTTGACCGCAGCAAATGCAAGGTGTTGAACGGCCCGACTGCGACCGGCAAGCACTGCCCGGAGGGCTGGACTCTCTACCCCTTCCCCGGGCCTCAGTTCAAAGGCGTCAGCGATCCCGGCAGCGCCGAGTCGAGCTATTATACCTGGGTCGATCAGCACAACACATTGGGCCTCGGCAAGGACGTGCCGATCGCCACCGGCAATCTCAATAGCGCATTGCTGGCCCTCGTCGACGGCAAGTTCGTGACCTTGCGCGTCCCCTACGTGAACGACTATTTCACAAAGGGAATGGACGGCCGCATCGACGACCCTAACGCCGGCTGGAAGGGCCGCGAATTGTGGACGACCTACGCGACCCGCACGATGTTCCACTTGGAGACCGGGAAGGGAACCTTGCCCAAAGTGGTCCGCTTCCAGTTGCGCCCGGACCCGCTCGCTAACTAGGCCAGCACCATCAGCTCTGGCCGGCTATGTTGCGGCGCAGCCGTTCCTGACTGACGGCCGGCCAGACCTCCGGGAGCTTGTAGAACGCTTCGAACGCCGGCTTGTCCGGCGGCAACTGCAGCCACGGCAATTTGCTCCGGGTGAAAATGTGCACATCCGGCGGGACCCGTTCCGGATGATCGAGGGTCCCGACGCGCACGAGCAATGTATCGCCGGGTGCGGCGTGGTATTTGCTCCACAGCCGGGTCATGCAATCGCCGCAGAAAAATACCTCGTGAGACTTGCCGCTCCCCGCGCGCAGGATGAATGATTTCGGCGCGTTGTGATCGGTTTCGACGCAGTTCTTCTCGATCCACATATTGAGCACGAACGCACTGCCGGTCATCTTCTGGCAATCCCGGCAATGACAGGCGTGCACGATCAATGGCGCCGCCATCAATCGGTACCGCACCGCGCCGCAGACGCATCCTCCTTCCAGATCCATTGACATCTCCTGCGTCACTATGAAGTCACCTCGGTCAGGGCCACACGGTCGGAATGGTCTGCCGCCAACGAACGTCGATATTATGCCAGTCGACAAGATCGACCTTGTAAGGCAGGTCGCTGTCGCTGAAAGCCTCGGACAGTCCGGCGATTTCATCGAGCGTCAATGGCCGCCCGGCATCGATCGCCAGGTCGAGATCGGAATAACGCCTTGCCCGGCCAGTTGCCCGCGAGCCAAACACCCAGATTTTTGTGCTCGGCGGCAAATTCGCACGAAGGATATTCAGCACCAGCTGCCTGTGCTCTGCAGGCAAGGCGATGTTCGCGGGTGGGGTCATGCGAGCCGCCGTTGCAGTTCAGCGTAGAGATGCTCGGCTTCTTGCAGAAACTCCGGGATCACCGAAGCGACCTGCGACGCCACCTTGGCATCGTAGGTATGGATCGTGCGGGCGCGCATCTCGCGAAAGCGCCGCCAAACCGGCCAATCGCCGCGTAACAAGCCCTGAGCATTCGCGGTCCGGGCCAAATCGGCAAAAGGCATTCGATCGATGTCGTCGGGGGAAGCCGCGGTTTCCCTGAGATACCGTCTGAGCATCTTGTGGCTGAGTTCGTAGGTGAACTCGAAGCGCCGGATCAGCCCGCCGCCGCATGGCCTCGCCAAGCGAGGTGGTGTCGAGGTTCATCGCCGTTCAGCCTCGAAATGGGAACCTCAATCTCTTTGATCATGCTGGCTCCGCGTCACGAATATACCACGGAAATCGCCCGTCCGTTGGTCTCGCGGCGGCTTCTTCGAGCCTATGGTGCTGAGCGATGTGACGGCCGACATGGTCATCACCAAGGAAGAGACTTTCGGCCGGGGTCGCGCCGCAGATGGGAGCGAATTATCGCAGGCCTGCATTTGATGGAACGGAACTGCGGCTGTCCTCTGTTCGTGAGGCGGTCGCAGTCCTTGGTGGGCGCAGCCGTCTGATAATCGGCGGGTGTCACCCCCGCTGATCGCCCGAGACGAGCGGCGGAGGATCGCAGTGAAGTCGCAGAAGCCGCTCGCATCATCACCGCGCAAATAGCCATGGTGCCGATGTCCATACTGGTCGGAAACAAGGCGGACGAGTGGGACGCAAGCCGATCTTTCTCGCTGTCTTCGCCGTACTGCCGATACGCGGCGTGCTTTATACGCTGACCCAGAACCCATACGCTCTCGTATCGATACAGGTGCTGGACGGGATCGTCGCCGGGATGTTCGGCGCGCTGTTCTTTATCGTCATCGCCGATCTCACGCGGGGAACGGGCCGATATAATCTTGCTCAAGGCGCCGCATCGGCATCCTGGGGACTTGGCGCCGCGCTCAGCAATTCGGTAGCAGCGTTATTGTCGACAAGGCCGGGTTCTCGGCGGCATTTGTGTTCTTGGCCGGCTGCGCGCTCGCCGCCTTCCTGCTCCTGTGGATTGCAATGCCGAAGACCGGTGCCTCCAAAACGACGCCCGGAGTGGATTGGAACCACCCGAAGGCCCCGGCGCTCGCTGACTGAGATATGGCACGGTTGCTCAGCCTGGTCCCCGACGCTGCCGCGATCGCCATTTTCGCGCTGACCTACCTGGTCGTCGCGATCGGGCGGCTGCCCGGTTTTCGGCTCGACCGGGCGGGCGCCGCGCTGGTCGGGGCGAGCCTGATGGTGGCGGTCGGCGCTCTGCCGCTCGCGGAAACGCCAAAGGCGATCGACTTCGATACGATCATCCTGCTGTTGGGCGTCATGATCGTCGTCGCCAATCTGCGGCTTTCGGGATTTTTTTATATTGTCAATGGCTGGGTCGTCACCCGCGCGCGATACCCGATCGTGCTGCTTGCCTCGATCGTTTTGGTCTCAGGAGTCCTTTCGGCCTTTCTGGTGAACGATACGGTTTGCCTGGTCCTGACGCCGCTCGTCCTCGATCTCGTGACCCGTTTACGGCGTAACCCGGTCCCTTACTTGCTGGCGATTGCGATGGCATCGAATGTCGGCAGCACGGCGACGATCACCGGGAACCCGCAAAACATGATCATCGGCAGCCTGTCGCATATCCCCTATGGCGCTTTCGCCGCCGCGCTGTCTCCAATTGCCGGGATTGGGCTGGTGCTGACTGTAGTGCTGATCGCGCTCGTCTATCGCTCCGAATTCTGGACGCGCCTGCGGCTCCGGGGCGAACTCGGGCCGGCGCACACGAACTGGCCGATCATCGTCAAGTCGGTCGCGGTCTCGCTCGCCATGATAGCGGCTTTTTTTGCGGGCATTCCGCCTGCCGAAGCCGCGATCGTCGCCGGCGCCGTTCTCTTACTCACCCGGCGCATCAAATCCGAGAAGGTCTATGCCGAAATCGACTGGACTTTGCTCTTGATGTTCGCGGGCCTGTTCATCGTCGTCGCCGGGCTCGAACACAGCGTGCTTTCGCCTGAGGTCATCCGCGGAATCGGCCGTCTGCAGCTCGACCGCGTTCCAGTTCTGAGCGTAATTACTGCGATCCTTTCAAACATCGTCAGCAATGTCCCGGCAGTGCTCGTGCTGAAGCCGTTTGTCGCGCAACTGCAGTACCAGCAGCAGGCTTGGCTCACTGTCGCAATGGCCTCGACCCTCGCTGGTAATTTTACCCTGGTCGGCTCGGTGGCCAATCTGATCGTGGTTCAGCGGGCAAGAGCGCAAAATTTGGAAATCGGGTTTTGGGAGTACTTCAAGGTCGGCACGCCGCTTACGGTGCTGACAATCGGTATCGGGGTGCTCTGGCTTGAATTTGGGTGAGAACAACGCTATGGCGTCGATGACCTGCAGCCAGAGGCCAATCGGCGCCAGGCGCGCGCCGCGGTTGCGATCACGGCCAGCGAGGCCGAACTGCCGTCGCTTTCGCCTTTTTCGAAATCGCCCTCGATGACCGCCATCTGGTTGGTAACATGCGCGAAACACAGGACCGGCTTCCGGCGCGCAATGGCGAAGGCGTAGAGACCGGCCGCCTCCATCTCGACCGCGAGAATATTGCGCCGCCGGCAGCGCTCGATGGCGGCGGCAGTCTCGCGGAACGGCGCATCGGTCGTCCAGCTGGCGCCGCGGTGCATCGGCTGGCGCGCGGCCGCAAACGCCTTCATCGCAGCTTCGACCAACCCCTCCTCGGCCTCGGCGAACTCCGCGGGCGGGAGGTAATGGTAACTCGTGCCCTCGTCGCGCAGCGCGCGGTCGATCAAGATGAAATAGGGCGGCGACCCCTGCTCGACGATCTGTCCGGCCGAGGTCATGCTGATCAGCAGCCGGCAGCCCGAAGCAAACAGCTGCTCCGCCAGCAACACGGCAAAGGAGGCACCCACCGCGCAGCCGATGATGCCGAAATGCTCGCCCCCGTGCTCAAATTCATGGAGGTCGGTGTGGTAACACGCCCAGCTGGCCGAGCGGCGGCTCCGGCCGCTCTTGGCGAGCACCCGGACGATATCGCCGTCCGGGTCGAGCAAACAGACTTCGGGCACCGCCGTTATCGGCAAACCCTTCTGCCGCCGCGCCTCCCGCAGCAGATTTTCGGGCTCGAACACCGACGGCGCGGCAAAGTCCTTCCCGGCCAGGATCGGCGGTGGGTTTGACAATTTCGGCGTTACCCTAATTAACTGCGACTCTGGAGGTGAGGGCCGGTTTAGGTATCTCGGCCAACCATTTGCGGTCAAGCGCAGGGGCGCGCTCGAAAGAAGTTGAGGCGCAATCGCGGAGAATGGAGATGGGGCCGTGTGGGATTTCCGTATCGGCGGGTATCAGGTACTCGACAAATACCTGAAATCGCGCAAGGGGCGCACGCTGTCGCTTGATGAGATCAATCATATCGCGGCAGTTGCCGACAGCCTCGCCTTCACGATTGATCAGATGGCGCGGATCGATGAGGCGTATCGCTCAGCATTTCCTGACCAGAATTGACGCTACATCTGGTACTCCCGATGCCAAGCGCTCATAATATTTGTACGGAGTTCGGTATCGGATGGAAAAAGCATGGCGCGGGGCGGGCAAGGTTACCTTTTTCAAGCGGAGGAGCAGCCCGATCTGTTCGGCGATTCGCGCCCGCCGCCCTATCGCCCCGATCCTGATAAGGTGCGTGTGCGACTACACAAGATCCTCGCCGAAGCCCGGGGGGCGCAACGATTGCCGTGGGAGCCAACGCGTGTATCGCTATACCGCAGGATCTTCCCGCAGATGACGCTGTTCCTTCCGGAAAACGAAGGCGCGCAACTGCGCTTCGAGTTCGAGGCCGAGTTAGTACGGCTGGAGGAGGCGGCCTGACGCCCGCGCCGGCCTAAAAACCCTTTTTTTGCGAAGCGCGGCTTCTGAGTTTCCGATTATCAGCAAGGCCACGGCCGCCCAAACCTTCTCGGGGCTGGGCGCGGAACGCTACGGGACCGAAAGAAGCTCGAAGCCCGGCAGCCGCAGCGCCCTCCGATCAAAGCTCACGGTTGCAGAACAGCCGGCCCTGGCGCCGAGCGCGGCGATCAGAGCGTCGGCGAAGGAGCCGCGCCCTTCCCTGAGCGCTACCGTCGCGGTGAAGATTTCCTGCTCGCTTTCAACGACCAGCACATCGGTCTGCAGCGTGCGCTCGATCGCTCGGGCGATTTCCACGCCGGAAAGCCCGTAGACGTGATCGAGAACCCAGGCCGTCTCGGTCATGGCAACGATGCTTATGAAGCCGGGATTTCTCTCGGTAAGCCGCCGCTCGATCAAATCCGTCGCAATATTCGATTGGATCCGGTCATCCTGCGCCATGTAGCGGACGAGAACATTGGTATCGAGCCCGATCATCGACGCTTTCGACGCCTCAGTTGATCGGCTGCACCTGTCGCAGCGGCCTCGTCCATCGCCGCGATCGATACCGGCCGCCGGAGGCGCTTGACGATGCCGCGCAGAGCGGATGGGGGCAGCTTGGGCAAAAGAACCACCGTGCCGTCGGGGTGGACAAAAAATTTGACCCGATCCCCGGGTTTTAATTGCAGATGGTCTCGAATGGCCTTGGGGATCGTCGCCTGCCCCTTACTGGTGAGCGCCGATTCCATCTGCGCGACCCCATTACTTTTTTACGAATGTAAGACCTTCACGCAGCACAATCAAGCTGCTCTGGCTGCAGCTTTCGAGCCGGCGGGCCGATCATCGTTTGCTCCGTTTGCGGTTCGCGATCATCATCGCGCCGGGTAATCTGCGCCCGTGTCGCGGCGAAAGGAGAAGTGGATGATGAAAGCTGGTGTGGTTTATCCGCAGACCGAACTTGGCGGCGATACAGGGGCGGTCAAGGCGTTTGCCCAGGCGGCCGAAGATTTGGGTTACGACCATATTGTGATCTATGACCATGTCCTCGGCGCCGTTCATGCCGGCAGAGAACCGAAGTTGACCGGCCCTTATAAAGAAACCGATCCGTTTCACGAGCCGCTGGTCACCTACGCTTACCTCGCCGGCGTCACCAAGAAGCTCGAATTGGTAACGGGCGTGATCATCCTGCCGCAGCGACAGACTGCCCTTTTCGCCAAACAGGCCGCGGATGTCGACCTGTTCTCAGAGGGCCGGCTTCGGCTGGGGGTCGGGGTCGGCTGGAACTGGGTGGAATACGACGGTCTCGAAATGTCCCGGCATTTTCGCCGCCGCGGCAAACGGCAGGAGCAGCAGATCGCCTTGATCCGCAAGCTGTGGCAGGAGCCGGTGGTCGAATATGAAGACTCCGACCACAGGATCGACAGAGCCGGGATCTGGCCGCGGCCGAAACGGAGGATCCCGATCTGGCTGGGAGGTTTCAGCGAGGCCGCGTTCGACCGGGCGGCCAGGATCGGCGACGGATTCCTGTTTTCAGGCCGGACTCAAACCGAGGCGGTTCAAATCAAGGCTGGGATCGTGGCCAAGCTGCGCGAGCTTGGAAGGGATGCCGATGCATTCGGCTTCGAGTCGATCCAGCAATACAGTCGCGGAGACAACCAATGGCCCGGCGATATTGCGGCGTGGCGCAAGGCCGGGGGGAGCCACATATCCGTCGTGACAATGGGCGCGAACCTCACCACGGTGAACGGCCACATCGACGCCATCAAGCGTTGGCGTGACGTCTACAACTCGGTCCGTTAGAACTCTGCAACGCCGTACTCAGGATCTGCGCGGGAGGGCGTCGTAGTGAGCGGGCGCGCTGAGCAGCCTGAGGGCAATCGATTGCGCCGCCGACGCGCCCTAAACCCGGGTGGTCCTGAGCTAACGCCGACCTGTGCCCCGGCTTCTGCTCAGTAATATACTGACCGTCCAGCCCCGCCACTTGCCGACAGCAGCTCGCCGGAGACTGCCCATGCCTTTTCCGAGGCCAGGAAGACTGCGACGAACGCGACCTCCGAAGCGTCCACCATGCGGCAGATGGCATTGCCTCGCGGCGAGTCTGGAGCGAAGTCCCGTCGCTCCGCTTCTTCCGGGGATACGCCCAGCTGGGCGGCGCGGGCGGCGAACAGGCTAGGCGTGCGCTCCGTACGAGTTCGTGCCGGGATGGATGCAATTGACGGTGATTCCATGACGGCCCAGCTGGACCGCCAGTGTCTTCGTCATGTGCACCAGGCCCGCATTACGGGCGCCGCCGCTGAGATTGCCGGCGTTGCGGGCGTTACCGCCGCTGATGTTGATGATGCGGCCCCAGCCCACCGTCTTCATAAAAGGGATGATTGCGCGGGAGCAGCGCAGCGCTCCCACATACTTCACGTTGAAATCCTCTATCAAATCCTCGTCAACGACGGTTTCGATCGGGCCGGTCGCGCTGGCCGAGCCCCCCGGGTGGGACCCGCTGTTGACCAAGATATGCAGGCCGCCAAGTTGCCGCGCCGCCTCGGCGACGATGCGGTCCACCTGCTCCTTGCTGGTGACATCGGCTGCAAGAGCAAGAATGCGCCGGTTGGTCTCGGCCGCCAGCTCCTGCGCCGTCGCCCCCAGATCCGCCTCGTTCCGGGCCACGATCGCCACATCAACTCCTTCGCGAGCCAATTCCCGCGCGATGGCTTTGCCAATGCCCCGACTGCCGCCGGTCACGATCGCATGCTTATCGTGCAATCCGAAGTTCATGCCATTCTCTCCCTGCGTGACCGCGATATTGTTGGCCCACTACTCATTGTTCCTTCTGCGGGAACCCGGTGCAAGGCTTGCGAAATGGTGCATCGAACTGGACCACAATCCTGCGGCAGAGCTGCCGCCCGAGCATAGGGGGGTGCTACCCCTGCGCCGGCCGGGGAAAGGGGTATTACGGTGACGGTTTACTCGGCGTTGCACAGCGGGCGCAACGCGGCGCCGGGGCGATAGGCCGGCGATAGAGGCCGTAGTCCTCGAAAGACACGAGCTTGCGCCGATTGCCTCGGTGGGCGACAGGGTGGGGCAAGTCTGCGCAACCTTGTAAACTGTCACCGTAATCGCGCAGACACAACCGTCATTCCCGCGAAAGCGGGAATCCATGGGCCGGGATCCGAGTGCAAGCCCTGGACCCCCGCTTTCGCGGGGGTGACGACAAGGGGTTGGTGGTCTTGATTTCGGTTTTCTTTTGTCGCGCGATGAGGTCGAGCAGCTTACCGGGCAACCGCGACGATCTTGTGGCCATCGGGGTCACGAAGGTAGGCGAGGTAAGCGCCATTTGGGCGCTTGCCAGGCGGATCCTCGATCGACGTGCCGCCATTCGCAACGCCGGCCTTGTGCCACGCTTCGGCTTGCGCTGCATCCTTCATGACAAAGCCGATAGTCCCGCCATTGGCGTTGCTGGCCGGCTTGCCATCGATGGGCTTGGTGACCATGAAACGGCTGCCATTGTGGGAATAGGCCAGTCGACCTCTCGCGTCCTCTGTCGCAGGTTGAGCGCCCATTGCGGTGAAGAGGGCGTCGTAGAATTTCTTTGACCGGGCGATGTCGTTGCTGCCGATCATGATGTGGCTGAACATTTCGTTTCTCCCCATGAGCATTGCACGCTCGGCGCCTCCGCCGGCAAGCGGAAGCGGCCCGCGAGCCGGACAGTATAACGGGCCGACGATCGGCAGAAGAGCAAAAATTTTTACACTCCATCGGCGAATATCCCGAATTGGCTCGACTTCTCTTTGACGTTCTCCGCGGGCCGTCCTTTTCGGCAGAAGAGTTGCCCTTGCCCGCCACTGCCGAACGATGGCCTCTACCGCGCCGGCCTGACGAGCGCCGGGCCCGGCTTGTTTGAGGGTTTGACATGCTCCACTCGCAATAACTCCCTCACGCCAAGTGCTCAGAACGATTACCTGCAACTCCCCCTCCCGTGAGGTACTAATACCAGCTACATTCTCGCGCAATTCATCTAAACAGCGCGTCGGCCTAGCCGAACCCTAACCCCAATCCAAGCACTTCTAGCTCAGGGCCAAGATCGCCGAGTATGTTGAGGGCTACGAGCTGTACGACCCCGTGCTCCAGGCGGGCGCAAACCCGAAGTGGATGGCCGAGCTTGGGCTGGACCGGATAGGACTGGAGCGGTTCGCCCTCGCCGGGAACGTCAACGACTGGATCGAGCGCATTGGCGAACTCGCAGAATTGGGAGCCTCACGGCTCTGGCTGAGCACACAAGCCGGCGATCTCGACCGCCAGATCCACTACATGAAAGTGTTCACCGAACAGATTATGCCGCATTTCCGATAGCTCGCTGCGATCGCCCAACCGGAGCGGCGGTCCGGGAGGGAAAGCGGGGTGCGCAAACTGCCCCACCCGCGGTCGCGCCATTCGAAGGAGCGGCGCCGGGTTGGGGGACACTCTCGACGGCGCTCCCCACGCGGGCTTGGCGCAGGGCCGCACCAGCGACGCCAAGCCCGCCTCGATCCTATACGGCGGCTGTCAATGAGGTGTCATGAGGGGGAACTGGGCCGGTCCTCAGTCGGACTTTCTGGCCCGTGTGTCTCATCCCATCGAACGCGCGTCAGAAAGGCGAGCCAACGATTTGTCTCTCTCAAAACGTTCAATACCGAAGAGACAAACCAAAGGTTAAGGCAAAGTAGCGCCAATGTGCCTAGTTCAAACCAATGAATAATCACCCAGCCCACGTGTGCCTCCTGATGCTTCCGCCGTTGAGCGGCGTTCTGTCTGTCCTCCAGAGAGACACGCCGAGCGGGCGCTGTCCGCCATCGGCTTTTGGGATGTAGACACGCCGAACCGGCTGTGGCCGGTAACGGCGCGTGTGGACGCGCGTGCCGAGATCCCGCAGGTTAGCCTCCAGGTCCTGCTCGTACGCCGCCACCGTCATCCCATCGACCCCTGCGCTGGCCAGCCGCTTCTGTCGCCGGAACGGCCGTTCGAGCGCCGCGATGTCGACATGGTGCAGCAGGGCAGTGAACCGGGTCTGGGCGGCCTGTTGGGCCGCCGTGTTCACCCGCGCGAGGCTGGGCAGCAAGGCTGCCCGGCTCTGTGTCCGGACCCTGGCCGCCGCGCGCGAGATCCCCCCAGGCTGGTCCCTTCCCTCAGCGCGTTTCGTCTCCTTCAACGGCTTCATCGGGACTATGAACCAGTCCGACTCCCGACCTCGGCTCGAATGACGGCTCCGGCTGTGCCTTGCCACCACCCCCCGCCGGAGACCAACCCGGCGGACCCGGTCGGGCCTCTTCGGTTCCAACGATGGCCTTCCATGCATGACGCGGCCCACGACCCCGGCGCAGCGACACCATCTCGCCTGGCGTGGCGCACGTGCTGCCTTCACTGAACGCAACCAGACTCGAGGCTTAACACCAACACCCTACATAGCTCCTGTCTACGCTTCGGACCTCGCGTTACCGCGACGCCCGCAGGAACTCGGCTCCGGCCTGCCCGCTACGGCTTTGGCCGGGTAAAACTCTCACTCACAAGTCATCGTCAGCTTCTCCGAACACACTGCGTCAAGTTCAGCAAATTGGGCATGGGTAAGCGAGCGCGGTTGAATTCAGCTCAAGAACTCAGCCCTTTGTTTGATCGGACTAGCACCATCCCTTCGTCCCGACCTGCCTCCTGGCAGAGCGCCGCGCGCAGCGGCACCGGCGGAGCCGGCGCGCAGCGTCCTTGACCGAGCGAACACGTGGGTCTTCAGCCCACGGGCTTGACCCGTGGGGCTAGGCTGAAGCGGTAGTGTCCGGGAAGTTCTGCAAAAGCTGCTGAGGCGGATGGTCATGGTATGCGGGTGATATCGCAATCACCGGATCCTTTGGCGAGGATGCACACCATGACCAAGAGACAGGGTAAATCTGGGACGATCGACGTCAAAGCGCTTCTGGCGGAGGACGAGGAGTTTCTGCGGGCGCTGGTGCGGAGGCGCTGCAGGAGGTGCTCGAAGCGGAGATGACGGAGGCGCTCGGCGCGGAGAAGGGGGAACGGGCGGCGGGCCGACAGGGCTACCGGTCGGGTTATTACGGCCGGACGCTGATTACGCGGGTCGGCAAGCTGGAGCTGCGGGTGCCACAGGATCGGACCGGGCGGTTCTCGACCGAGCTGTTCGAACGCTACCAGCGCTCGGAGCGGGCGCTGGTGGCGGCGCTGGCGGAGATGTACGTGCAAGGGGTGTCGACCCGCAAAGGCCTGCCCTCGCGAAGGCGGGGGTCAAGGCGATCACCGAGGAGCTGTGCGGTCATAGCTTTTCGGCTTCCTCGATCAGCGCAATGAACCAGCGGCTGGATGCGAGCCTGGCGCAATTCGCCGGCCGTCCGTTGGCCGAAACCTTCCCCTATCTGATCCTCGACGCGCGCTATGAGCGGGTGCGCGAGGCCGGCGTGATCGCCAGCCAGCCCTTCGACAGGCTCAGGAGTGCTGATCGCGATTGGCATCGATTGGGACGGCCGCCGCCAAGTGTTGGCGGTCGAGCTCGCCAACCGCGAGAGCCGATCGAGCTGGCGCGATTTCCTGCTGAGGCTGAAGGCCCGTGGTCTGCATGGCGTCGAATTTGTCGTGGCCGACGATCATGCCGGCCTGCGGGCAGCGCTGCAGGAGGTTCTCGCGGAGGCGGCCTATCAGCGCTGCTACGTGCATTTTCTGCGCAACGCGCTCGACTACGTGCCGCGCCGGGTCGACGACGACTGCCTGCAGGAGCTGCGCTGGTTATATGACCGGCGCGATCTCACCGAGGCGCGCCGGGATCTGGCGGCCTGGCTCGCAAGTGGTCGGGCAAATACTCAAAGCTCACCGGCTGGGTCGAAGACAACATCGACGAGACGCTGACCCCCGCTTTCGCTGGGGCAGGCTCTTTTACCGGCTGCCGCGGCAGCACCATAAGCACCTCAAATCGACCAATATGCTGGAGCGCCTCAACGAGGAGATCAGGCGCCGCACCCAGGTTGTGCGCATCTTCCCCAATGGCGAGAGCTGCCTGCGGCTGGTGCGGGCACTGGCGGTCGAGACGCACGAGAACTGGCTCGAGCAGCATCGCTACCTCAACATGGACGATCTGCGCGAGCACAAGAAAGAGGCACTGCGCCGTGCGGCCTGACCCCCGACCGGTTCAGCCTAGCACCGTGCTCGCTCGGTCAAGAGCCTGCCCTCGCGAAAGCGGGGGACGCTGCGCGCCGGCTCCGCCGGTGCCGCCGCGTTCGCGGCGGCATCCTTGACTGCCGCTGCGCGCGGCGCTCTGCCGGAAGGCAGGTCGGGACGAAGCGATGGTCCTATTCCGATCGAACAAAGGGATGCTGCTTATTGGCTGAATGAACCGCACCACCCCTCACCATGACCAATTGCTGAACTTGACGCACACAACTTCCCAGCACGGAAACGCCGGGATGGATCGAACCCCCGGTGTCCAACGTATCGTCGAAATCGAGCGCATGACCCATACTGGCGTTCAGCAGCGCCGCCTGTGGGGCCGGCAGGCGGGTGTCCCGCAACAGCACACGGCTTTCCTCAATCCCGCCCCACCGGACGATCACCGCAAAGAGCTCATCGATGCCCGGAGAGCCGCTGCCGCCGAGCATGCAGCCAAATGTATCGAGGATGTCACGACGTGCGGATTCGACGGCGCTTGTCGGCAAATCTGCGTAGCCGGTGCGGCAAACATGCTGGGCCAGCGGCCAAGCGGCATCGTCTGTCATGGTCTTCTCCCACCGGTTCCGATGCTGCAATATTACCCGGTGTCGGGGCGAGGGCCATGGCACCGCGGGCGGGTGTTGGCTAGGGTCGACCGAGACGCTGCCCGTGCTGCACCCGATGCGTGGTCGTTGCAGGGACTAACGTCAAAGCCGCGCTCCTGCCGCAGCAGGTCACGGCGCAACGCCTGAAATCGGTCGAGGATTTCGCGCGCCGCGACGAGGTCGTCATCGCCATCCGGTCTATGGCCGGATGCGTCCCGCGCCCGATGGAGGCGCCCGAGATCGGGTTTGCCGCGACTCGCCGCTGGAGGGAACCGGATTCGATCTATCGGTCCCCCCCACGCCCAACGTCCTCGCCGATGCCGGTTCACGTTTGCGCCCCCTCACCTCCGCGGTGCCGAGGCGGCAGAGACGTCCAGAACGGTTCTGATCAGATCCCCAGGCGGACGAGATGGTTCTCCGGGTAGCGCAGCCCGCTCGCCGCCCCGGGCGCAAATACGTTGAGCAGTTCGTTTTGGGTATCGGCCGAGATCTCGCGATTGTCGCGGCCGCGGCATTTTCCTCGAGCCGATGGCGATGACTGGTGCCCGGGATCGGCACGCTATGACGGGCCCGGGATAAGACCCAGGCGAGCGCTAGCTGCGCCGGAGTGCAGTTCTCGGCGGCGGCAAGTCCCTTAAGCTTTTTTATCAGCTCAAGGTTGCGGCGCAGATTGTCGCCCTGAAACCGCGGCATATTGCGACGTGCGTCGCCCGCCCGCAGTGCCGCAATCTCCGCGATTTTGCCGGTCAGAAAACCACGACCGAGAGGGCTGTAAGCGACAAAGCCGATGCCGAGCTCCTCGCATAACGGCAAGATCTCAGTCTCCACATCGCGGGTCCACAATGAATACTCGATCTGCACAGCGCTTAGAGGGTGAGTAGCGTGGGTGCGCCGGATCGTCGCCGCGCCGGCTTCGGAAATACCGAGATGGCGCACCTTGCCCTCACGCACTGGGTCGCTCATCGCCCCCATCGTTTCCTCGATCGGAACGGTCGGATCCGGCTGGTGGTTGCGGTAATCGGGGTAATTAGGGAAGCGCGAGACTCCATCGCCTGGCCGCGATGCGCACTTCCTCCTCGGCCTGCCTGGCAAGCTTGATGACATCAAGAAGCGAGGTGGAAGCAGCGGCGCAGCCGATCAGATAGGCGTTTCCCAATAACTCACCAGCCTGGGCGGTTCAGGAGATTACCTGATAATCCGCGGCGGCAGGATCTCTTTCTCGCCAAGCATTTCAGAGCGGTAGAGCTCGGAAATCGAGGCCCAGCGCAATTCGCAGATCTCCTCGGCCACTTGCTCGGCGCGCGTCTCGAGCTGAGGCGTGTCGAGATACCGGCCGCAGAGCTCGATCTGACGGCGGCTGTGCTCGACATCGGCGGCATCGTGCTCGGTGAAAAACTCGATCTCCGGCGAGTTCAGCCTGAAGCCGTAATGCTTCTCGAAAGCTGGCAGCAGCACCTCGCTGATCAGTCCGGGCATTTGGCCCTCCTGGGTTGTCTGCATCGCCAGGATCACGCCGACCGGCTCATTGGCGGTCGTGTGGTACATGTAGAGTGAGCGTGCCCACCAGGCAGGTGGCATCTTCGTATTGCGAACCTCGTCGTCGCCGAGGCCTGCCGCGCGGCAGAAGCGCAAGATCAGCTCGTTGTGGTCATGCGGCTCGTGACCCGGCTCCGGGATCGCCTTCAGCCCTTCCTCTTCGGCGATGTTCTCGGCGATCATCTTGCGCACGTCTTCAAAATGATAGCCCCGCGCATACAGCATCCCGAAGCTCGCCAACGCCCGCGACACGAAATGGTAATGCAATGCCTGATAGCGGCCCAGCGCTCGCAGCGGCAGTTTCCCTTCGCCAAAGGCGAGAAAGAACGGATGCCGCTTCGTATGCCAGAGCTCGCGGAGTGCCAGTATCCGATCGGTGATCGGAAGACCGTCGTTGGGTGCCATTGCTACTACCTCCCGGAATGAGACCGCCTCCGGCAGCATAACGGCAGAAGGTAATACCTTGCCACATCGGCGGCGGGGATTGTGTCGATGCGGTGCGCCTGGCTCATATCGTCTCGCCCGCCGCGGCAGCGGGGGCCTGCTCTCAGCCGAGAAAAAAACCAGCGCTGATCGCGGTATTCGAGGCGGCCGGCACGGCAATGACCCATCTCCGCATGCTGAAGCAATCTGCGCGCCGTGATGCGCGAGATCTACATTTAGCGCGCGCCAAACGTTGCTCGAGCGCTACGGTGACGAGGCTTGGGCGGAAGGCGCGGCGCGCGGCGATGCGCTCGCGACCGCCGGCGACCGCCACGATGCACCCCTTCCGAGCGCATGCACGAGCCTGGATGATCCGTGGATTTGAATACATCGGCGAAGCCATCCCCCCACAGCACCTCGTGCGCGAGATAGGAGGTGCGAATGGTCACGACGATATCCACAGCTTCCGCCGCCAAGGACGAAGCCGTCGCGCACCATAACGGGCTCGTTGCATCGATCGGGTGCATCACCGTGAACGTCATTGCAAAAATCGGGCTGCGCTGGCGAGCTTGGCCCAATACCTCCACCTCTTCGCAACCGAGCCAGTCCCAAGATTCTCGTGTTCAGCCTTGATCCCCGTTTCTAACGGAAACGGCGTCCATCGCATCCAGATGTCCCCGAAGAAATGTCTGATATCCCATCCAGTTACAACTGCTTCCGCACCAGCACCGTTCGATCTCGCGTATAAGCGATGCCAGATGAGCCTGACGTTCCTCTTTTTGGCGCCGCCAAAGGCCCGTCTCGTTCTCAGACGCCTGCAACGCATCAGACAGCCCATTCGCCATCCCCTGGGAGGACAGCGAGTCTCGCGCCAGCGCGGCGTCGCCGACGCGGATGGGATGATGCGGCCCCTCGCTCCATTGTACCGAGGCGATCCCACTCCGCCCCGCCGCCATCGTTTCGAGCGGCGGCAGGTCGGTCAGGATCCAGCCTAGACCCAGCTGGCGCAATTTGCAGGCCACGGCCGCGTCGTGAAACCGTTTCGGCGCGACGATACCGAACGTAAGCGAGGCAGGGGTACCCAGCCGATACACGTATCCATCCGCGATCGCCGCGAGTTGAAACGCGCGCGCCGCGCGGGAGAATTGTCCCGTCGCGGTACTGGTCCGCGCGACGAAAGGTTCGGCGGGCCGTACGCGGCGGACCGCAGAGATTGCGGTGCGCCCGGAGGCGTCGATAACGCGAGCCGCCGTCCGCGAGGCCTGCGGATCGAGCCTGTGAACGATCGTCACTGCCGGCGAACGCAGCACCTCTCGGCGCAATGCGAGATCGAGCTCCGGCCGCATAACATGCGCCATCGCGCGTGTTCTCAGAACCACCGGATCACGGCTCTCCCAGCTCGCCATACGCGTGTCCTGAAGCTCTGTGACCCCGATTTCCACCGGATGAACGCCGAACTCCAACAGCAGCGCCAGCAAAGACGCCGGCACGGAGTCCACCCGCGGCGGGCCCGGGTTATCACGCGCCGCATGGAGGATGACCGGACCGGTTCGCGCGGCCGCAAGGGCAGCCATGCAGCCGACCGGGCCGGCGCCGAGCACCACCGTGGTCCCGCGCGGATCCGCCACAGAAGGGGCCTCACGCTATCGCGTCGGGAGGCGGCGGCATAACCGGCGCGAAACGAGGGTCGGGTACCGGATCAAACACCGCCAGGAAGCCCTGGTTCGCCACCGTCTCCAGCGCGCCCTCAATGCCGTCAGCGCCCAACATCGACGCGCGCGCGGCGTTGAGCAGAGGGGCGCCGCGTGGCATGCCCATGACATAGGCCTGGAACAGCCCATCCAGCAACGCTCGATAGCGTTGCTGCAAGGTGGTGTGCGGCCCGTTTCCTGCGGGCGGCGGCTGGAGATTGACGGCACGCAGATATTCGGCCGGCGTGTGCCGGGTCAGCCAGTCCTTGACGAATCGGAAGGTCCGCCAATGCTCCTCGCCCTCCGCCATCACCGTGCGCAAAGTGTACTGCTGCTCATCAGTGCGTGCCATCGCCTCGACCGTCACCAGGATCCGGGCATAGACGCTGTCGACCGACATGGAGGGCGCCTCGATCCCGATGAAATCGTCCAGCGCGTCGGCTGACGCGGCTCGGAGCTGCAACGGACGCGTGGTGCCGGGATCGTTTCCGGGCAACAGCGTGGCGACGCCCAGGGCTGGCGTGAAACCGGGTGGTGGCTGGAAATGCGCCAAGACGTCGTTAACCGCGCGCAGATGCCGCATCTCGCCGATCGCCACGCGTCGCATCTCGTCGAATGCCGCCAGCAGGTCGCCGCGCAGATCGGCCGGGGTGGTATTGTCAGGACGGCGTATAGACCAGGCCGCCGTCAGATATTCCAGCATCACGCCCAGCTCGACGCCGGCCGCGTAGCGGAGCCAGGTGAGCAAGGTGGCGAGGTCAGGTAACGGTCGCGCCCGCAGTTCCGGAGGCACGTAGGGCGCCAGCCGCTCCCGCCGCTCCAACACAAAATTGAGTTGTTGCCAATCCCTATTGATCTGATTGTGTTCCATCTCCGCGACGTCTCTGGCGCCGCGCGCAGTGGCGACGGGCGGGCCCGCGACCGAGCGGTTCCGGCGCTCCCATGGCGTCTCCACATTGAACATATCCGCCTGATCGGCCGGCATATCGGCGGGCAATGGCGGCAGGGCGATGTCGGGATGGTTGGAAGCCCAGTAGAAGCAGGCGCAGTCGCGAAAGTCGTGTGTCCAGGGGCTACATAGAGATTGCGTCAGTTCGCCAGGCTGAAAAATTCTGGCCAGCGCCCCGGTGTGATCCAGATACCGTGCCCGCCGCCCGCTCAGGACCACGTGGTCCACACCGGGCACCGGTGGCACTAGTGCCAGTCGAAGCGTGACTGGACTGTCCTCTACCAGCAGCCGCGCGGCGGTCCACGCATCCGCGGGCAGGCGGTTGCGGCCGGTACTGGTGGACGACGGTATCGGCAGGGTCAAGGCCAGCCGGCCGAGGGGTCCGAAGTCGCCGTCCATTTGGCTTACGGTCCACTGCTCCCCTGGGCCCACACCGTTCGCGACCTTACGGTAGGCGTCTGCCTGGTCAGGCGTGATTGTCCCCGCCGCCGCTGCGGCATTGACCGCGGCGCTATCGACCGAAACCACGAAAATCGCCGCCCGGCCGTTGCTGTCGGCGCCGAACTCCACCTCCAGGAACGGGAAGAAGCGCCGCTCCAAATTGCGCATGTCAAATTCCAGACCCGGGAAGCAGTTGCCCACGCCCGACTCGAGCCGAGTCGAGATGGGATTGCCCGCAGCCACGCGAGTGGCCGCCTCCGGCGTTTGACCGCGCCGCAACGCGGCGACGTTACGAGGCAGAAGTTTCGCGCTGATCGATCCGCTCATCACGCGGCTCCTTTTTGAGCGCTGGACAGAGGGAATGGGGAGAGCTCGCAATAGGCGCGCAGACAGAAATCGAGCCACGCGCGGATGAAGTCACAGGATGCCTCAGTGCGCCCGCGCATCTCCTGGTGACAGGCGCCGGAGCACAGATACCGCGCCCAACACGCGCCACAGCTCTCCTGCGCGTGCACGTGACGGCTGAGCAGGAAGGCGCGGCGCCGGTCCGCATCGAGCCCGGTGTTGTCACCTAGCCGAAATCGGTCGTCGCCGACCGCGCGATGACAGGCGTACCAGCGTCCATCGGCGGCGACCGAGAAATAACCACCGCCGGCGCCGCACGGAAACGGCGAGGCGGCGCCGCGATGCAGTTGCTTCAAGGCCACCGCGAGGTTGGTCAGCCGGATCGGCAGCCCGGTGCGCGCCCGGTCGAGCTCGATGTTCGCCGCTTCCGTCATGCGGGCGAAGTAAATCGGCCAGTCCGGGTCGCGCAGCGCAGAACCGGCGTTCGTCCCCACTCTTAGCGGCGAAACGCCTACCTCGAGGAAGCCCAACGCGGTGATCGCCTCGATCCGACCCGCGATATCCAGATCATCTCTCGTCACGGTGGCGCGGGCTGCCAGCTTAACGCGTCCCGGATAGGCCAGCAGCGGCGCCACGCGTTCCGCCATGAGCGACCAACTGCCGCGGCCCGTGCGCGCAAGCGGGCGTTGCTGGTCGTGTCGCGCGGGAGATCCGTCAATGCTGACCGTGACCGCGAACGGATGGCGGCGCAGCAGCGCGATATCATCCTCCCGCAGCAGCGTGCCGTTAGTGGTGACGGAAAACCGTACATCGAAGCCGAGCCGCGCGCCCTCGGCGCTCGCATAGGTGACGGTATCGTGGATGAGCGCGCGGTTGGCGAAAGGTTCGCCCCCAAGAAAGCCAATGGTCACCGGAGCGTCGCGGCTGGCGCCGGTCAACAGTCGGTCCACCGCCGTCCGGGCCAGGTCCCATGTCATCGGCGTGTCTTGCGCGCCGCCGAAATCCCCGCCGCTCGCGTAGCAGTACGCGCAGCTCAGATTGCACCGGTTGCTGACGTTGAGCGAAATGCTTTGCGGTGGGGGTTCGGCGATGTGGTCGAGGGGCGGCGCGATGGCGGGGCCGTCGAGCAGCGCTGCCCGGATGAGGGGTTCGGGATCGTCGTTCGGATCGATCACATCGTAGATGGCGCTGAGCGGGACGAGCAGGACATGCTCGCCGAGACGAGACCGAAACCGATGGACGTCCGGCGCGTTCGGCGGCGCGGGTACGGTTGGCGCCATGATCAAGGTACCCCCATCCGGGCCAGCACGGCGGCGCGACGGGCGGCGGATCGCTCGGCAAAGCCCGGTTCGTGCGCCGCCGGGGTCGCCGCCGGGGTCGCCGCCGGGGTCGCCGCCGGGGCTGCCGACGGGGCCGCCGCAGCGGCGATCGGGGCAGCCGATCGCAAGACGGCTGACGCCCATCGGATAACGAGGTCGTATTGCCAGGCCGCAAGAGTTAGGGGCAGCGCGTTGGATTGCCGCATGAAGGGCGGCATGCGCATGGTCGTTACGTCGGCACCTTGCTCGCCGTCTTCCACCTCAAAGGGCTGGCGGATCAGGGCTTTCAGCCTGTCCGGCTGGCGCGCCACGAGGCCACGCAGTTCATTGATGCCGGACAGGGTGCGATGCCTCGAACGGGCGTGCTCGCTGAGTGGCAACGGCACGTCGGTTGATGGCGCGGCGATGGCGAAGTCCCGATCGCGGAGCGCGTCGAGGCTGCCCATCGCCTGATCGGGCGGAACAACGTGATCTCCCCCAACGGCGGTGCCCGCAATCCGGGCGCCGGTCAGCCCGGGCAGGCCGCGCCTGGCGCGCCAGAAATCGACATTCATCATCGAGACGGTCTCGTAGATGCGCTCGAACAGGTCCTCGACCCAGTCGTCGAGTTGCTCGCCGCTGGGCGGTCCGGCACGCGCGGCGCTGCGGTCGTTCAGTTCGTCGGCCAGGGACAAGAACGGCCGCCGGTCGGGAGCGAAATCGGGCGGGGCGACGAAGACCGAGGAATGCGCGGTCAACGGCGCCGCGTTTGGGAGGGTCAGTGTGACCTCAACCTGTATCTCGCAGGTATCGTCGACGACACCCAGGGAAGGTGGCGTGGGCTCCTGCTGGCTCTCAGGCCGCACCATGTCGTAGGTGTCGCCCGGCTGGACGAAGCCACCGCCATCACCGGATTGGTTGAACCAGCCGGCGTCGGGATCAAGAAACGCGTTCGCCGTCTCGACCGCGGGGACGGGGCTCTCGCTGGTGGGGCGGGCGGCTCGGGGCGGACCATAGAACAGACCCCGGGCTGGCGTGACGCGAAACCGCAGCACCGAGGTGTCGACGATTCCGTCCCACGCCGGCGATCCCGGGGAGGTGGCCGGCGGCATGCTCTTGAGCATCTGGATGCCGCCGAGTGGGATATGCCGGCCGGGCGGAATCATCGAACGCGCGGCATTGGGCGGGCTGATGCCGCGCAACGGCACGAACGCGGTCAGATCGCCCTGGACGACCACCGGTGGGAACGTCCCAAACACGAGGTCGTGGTCTCGCCGCCGCCGCGCCGCCTTGCGGTTCATCGCTGTGACCGTGAGCGTGATGGCGCTGACGCTGGCGCCGAAACGGGACAACAGGTCCGGCGTCAGCGGTGCCTCGCGCCAGGTATCCGGGCCGGATCCGGGTTCGCCAAGCCAGGCATGCAGTTCGACGAACGGACAAACCGGGCGGATGGCATCGCCGTCGCGGAAGATTACGCTGTCCGGCATGACGGGCTGGAATGAGCCGTCAACGTTCACGCGCAACGACCAGGCCGGCACGACGACTGTGTCGCCATCGGCGCGCGGGTTGGCGGGCTCATTCCACACATAGGCATCGAGCGGCGTGGAGCTGCCGCCTAGTCGGGCAATGCTGATCGGCGGGTCGCAGAAAATTTGCTGGATGATTTCAGCCATTTTGCCTCTCTCTCTCCAGACTGCCGGCCCGGTTCGGTCTCCGGGCGCCATGATTGTGTCAACCCACAGGAGTGTTAGCCACCGCGACGGAGGCCGGCGGTTATATCCGCGGCTACTCAGCGGCCGGGCGACGCCTACGAACCGTCGCACCGTGAGGTCGACCGCAGCGCTGACAAATGCCTTCGCTTGTTTAAGGATAGCAGCGGCCCGGGCCATCTGTGATGGCTCGAGACGCTGCTGGCGTGCGACGTTACCTTCGTGCGGGAGGGTCCGGTTCGCCGATCGGCCCCTCCGCGCCGTGGACCGCGTTCGAATACAAGAACTGGACCGGCACGCGCCTGCTCCCCATGCTGCTGAGCACCTCCTGGAACACCCGCTGCAAGTGCCCCAGTTGGCCGGCCATCGCAATCGGCTGATCCCCGATTTCGCCCTGCGCTCCCATCCAGCCAAGGACGCCATCGTCGTTCCCGGTCGCGATCGCGTCCCTGACGTCGGCGTCGGTGCGGAACTCGTTGATCTCATGGTAGAGCGTGCCCACCACATCCTTCCAGGATGCGTCGAACGCGGGAATTCCATTCACCTGGCCGTCCGCCAGAGTTTGCGAAAAGACGTTGGCCGAATAATAGGCGGTCTGCGAGCGGCCATTGTGCTGGAAGTGCACCGAGCCGTGATAACCGCCAAGCCCGCCAAGCGAATTGTCTTGGTCGAGCCTGAGCACGGTCCCAGGCGGTAGCACGAGGTTGAAGATCGTCGTACCGAGATCGCTGTCGGAAACCTTTCCCTGTTGCAGCAGCCGAGCGACCAATTGCTGTACGTCGGGCTCGTCGAGCTGAACCGGCTTTGCTTCGTCGAGCACGAGCAGCGGCCGCGCATCGCAGGTCAGATTGACGCCGCTGTCAAAGTACTGCTCGACGACATTGTTTAGTTTCCGATCCTGCATCGCGAGCGTGATCGCGGTGTTGATCGAGTCGATGTCGGACGCGAGCCACGATGCCTCGCCGCCAAGAAAGACGTTCTGAAACTCCATCTGCGGCACGGTTTTACCACCGTGGAAGACGAGGTCGGCGGACGCGTCCGGTGGGATGCCGCGCGCTATCGCGTCCGGCTGCACCCAGCCGCGCTCTGGATAGCGATAGTGGCGGGCCTCGACCAGCGAGCCTGGACGAGCCTGGATGCGCATCAATCGGGTCGCATTGGAGGACTTTACCATTTCTGATCTCCGTGTTGAAGACGCAAACATAATAGTGGCTTTGGCACAAACCGAATGTGAGCTTCTTCACACATTCCCTTCGACCATGCCGAAATAGCCCCACTCCGGATCTGCGGTCAGATCGGCGAACGGCAATACAGCGACAGTCGGATGCGGTACTGGACGGCGCCCACCGGGGCCGCACGACCCGCGTCGATGAAATGCGTCGTGCCAATCGCGATCGAGTTGACCTGGGTTTCGGCGGTGTCCGGGTACCGGGTCAGGCGCGCCGATGCGCTCGCGGCCGTCGGCGACCGCCAGGGTGCTGCCACCTGATGCCGATATGGATGCCGCTCAAGACGGAAGATCCGTCCACCCCGATCCCAGTCAATCTCGTGACGACCTCCGGGAGCAGCCTCGACCCCGACATCACGCCCGCAACCGCCCTGTTTCAGGCGCGAGCGCTGATGGCCGACACGACCCAACACCGATTGCTCGGCATCCTCGGCGAGAAGCGGGTCAACAATAAATATCCGTGTCATCAGGGCAGTGCGACCCCAGAGGGGCGCGCTCGCGCAGTGCGGCTGTCGTTCCGGGACGGCCCCTCAGGGCCGGGCCCGGAACCCATATGTGGACGGCCCCGGCTTGCAAGTGCAGTGCAGCTGCGACGGGTCTGGTCGGTTGCAGTCATATGTCCGGCCTTTGTCATGCGATCGGTGTGACCGCGGCTCGGCTGACGCCTCGCCTGTCTCACGGTTGACGCGGGCCCCGTCGTTCATCTACAAACCGCCTATGATTTGCGCATTCCCAGCCCTGATGACGACCACCGTCTCGCGCGGCTTTGCCGTGGGGCCTGAGGGTATGCGCGTGCGCTGAACACTATCAACACGCGACCATACGGGGCCCCGCCGATCCGGTCGGGGCCCTCTCTTTTTGAGGGTCTCTCTCGGAAATCGACTGGACGCCGTGACGGAGATGAGAGAGAGCCAGATGCGACCGGTCGATCCACAAAATCAGCGGCTCGGCGCCGCAGGGTCGGGCATTGGCGCGGAGCTGCGGGCGACCTTGGCCCTCGCAGCGCCGCTCGCTGCAGCCAATCTCGCGCAGATGGCGATGGGCGTCACCGACATGGTGATGGTCGGGCGTCTCGGCGCCTTGCCGCTCGCAGCCGCGGGGCTCGGCGCGATGCTTTATTTCACCGGCGGGGTCGTGCTGCAGGGAATCCTCTCCGCCGTCACGCCGCTCGCCGCGCACGCGCTCGGCGCCGGCGATCGCGCCGCCGCCGGCCGGATCGGCGGCGCCGGGCTGGCGCTCGCGGCGCTGTTGGCGCTGCCCTTCGTCGGCGCGCTGACTAGTTTGGATCGGCTGCTCCAGTCGCTGGGCTACGACGCCGCGCTAGCCGCCGAGATCGGCCACTTTCTGCGGGCGATCGCCTGGGGCGGGCCGGCTTTTCTGAGCTTCGCGGTGCTGCGCAGCCTGCTCGCCGCTCTGTCGCATACGCGTGCGATAATGGCGGTGCTCCTCCTCTGCGTTGCCGGCAATGCGGGGCTGAACTGGGTGCTGATCTACGGCCATCTCGGCGCGCCCGCCCTTGGCGTCGCGGGTTCGGGCTATGCGAGCGCGATCAATCAGTGGCTGATCTTGGCGGGTCTGGCATTGTGCACCCGCATGATCCCCGGTTTTGCGGGTTTGCGCGTGCTGCGCAACACCATCGCCGCCAGCTGGACGCCGATGGCGAGCATCCTTCGGCTGGGCTTGCCGATCGGCGGGATCATGGGGGTCGAGGTCGGCATATTCCTGGCCGCCGGCGTCTTGATCGGCCTTTTGGGCGCGGCTGCGCTCGGGGCGCACCAGCTCGTCCTCAATTGCGCGGGCATCAGCTTTATGGTGCCGCTAGGTCTCGGGCAGGCCGCCACGGTGCGCGTCGCCTACGAGCTCGGCGCCGGCCGGGCCGTCGCAGCGCGGCGGGCCGGCTTTGTCGCGCTCGCCCTCGGGATCGGGTTCATGAGCCTGACGGCGGTCGTGTTGTGGACCGTGCCGGGGGCCATCATCTCGGTCTATATCGACATCGCCGATCCGGCCAATCGCGACACCGTGCAGATCGCGCGGCATCTCTTGGCAATCGCCGCGCTCTTCCAAGTATTCGACGGCGTGCAGGTGATCGCCGCCGGCGTGCTGCGCGGCTACAAGGACACCGTGGTTCCGATGTTGCTCGCCGGCTTCGGCTATTGGGGCGCCGGTTTCGCAGGAGGCTGGCTGCTCGCCTTTCCGCTCGGTTACGGCGTCGTCGGCCTATGGTGGGGCCTTGCGCTCGGGCTTGCGGTCGTCGCCATCCTGCTGACTCTGCGTTTTCATCTGCTCGCGCCGCCGATCAGCCGGGCGGCCGAGGCGGTCGCCTTGCGATAACCGTCACGATCGACGGCAATGGGCATTGGATCGAGTGTGATGATCCGGTATTCAGCGAGCAAGCGCCCGAGCCAAGCGGGCGAGCCAGTGCGGCGGGAGGGCCATTATGGCGGGAACTACGCACCATAAAGTGCTGATCATCGGCGGCGGCAGCGCCGGAATCACCGTAGCGGCAAGCTTGAAGCGCCGCGGGCCGGGCGGGATCGACATCGCAATCGTCGAGCCGAGTGACATGCACTACTACCAGCCGGCATTCACACTGGTCGGGGCCGGGGTCTACGATCTCCGGCGCACGCACCGGCCGACCGACAGCCTGGTGCCGTCGGGCGTCAAACGCATCAAGGCCGCCGCGCGCAAGTTCGATCCCGCGAGCAACAAGCTCGAACTCTCTACCGGCGAGGGGGTCACCTATGATTACCTGGTGGTCTGCACCGGCGTGAAGCTCGATTGGGCCAAGATCGATGGCCTCGCCGAGGCGCTTGGCCGTGAGGGCGTGTGCAGCAATTATTCGCCAGAACATGTCAGGTACACTTGGGAGTGCATCAAGGCACTCAAGCCCGGAAGCAAGGCGGTGTTCACTCAGCCGCCGCTGCCGTTCAAGTGTCCGGGCGCACCGCAGAAGATCGTTTATCTCACTGCCGACCATCTGCAGCGCGGGGGCATCCGAGCCAATGTCGATCTCGAGTATTTCGTCCACGCGCCGGTGATTTTCGGCGTGCCGTTTTTCGCCCGCGAGTGTGCCAAGGTTGCCGAGCGCTACGGCGTCAAAGTGCACTACCAGCACAACCTCGTTGCCATTGATGCCAAGGCCAAGACGGCGCTCTTCGAGATTATCGGCGGCGAAAATCAGGGTCAGCGGATCAGCGTGCCCTACGACATGCTGCACGTCTCGCCGCCGCAAAGTCCGCCCGAGGACATCAGTTCGAGCCCGCTCGCCAACGCCGCCGGCTGGGTCGAAGTCAACCAGAACTCGATGCAGCACGTGCGCCACGCCAATGTATTCGCACTCGGCGACGTCACCGCGACGCCCAATTCGAAGACCGCCGCCGCCGTGCGCAAGCAGGCGCCCGTGGTGGTGCGGAACATTCTCAGGCTGATGAACGGCCAACCCATCGACGGCGGCTATGACGGTTACGCCTCCTGCCCGCTGACCACCGCCTACGGCAAGGCGATCATCGCCGAGTTCGTCTATGGCGGCAAAGTCACTCCGACCCTGCCGATCCTCAATCCGGGCAAGGAGCGTTGGCTAGGTTGGTGGATCAAGACCAGCTTCCTACCGAACATGTATTGGCAATACATGCTCAAGGGCTACGAGTGGTTTCCCAAGCACAATACCGCATTCAAGGAACCCACCGTGGGATGAACGGGTATCAGAATAGGATGGCTACCCGTTTGTCCTACTGCCGCGGGTGTTCCATTGCCGCGGGCATCGAAGGCGAGGGATCTGGCTGCTATGGAGCCAGCGGTAACCGCTTTCTTCGACGAGGCGACCAATACGGTTATCTATGTTGTCGCCGACCGAGCAAGGGCCGCGGGCCCCGGACTAGCTCCTGCCGTAGCTGTCCTCCAATCTGATGATGTCGTCCTCGCCGAGATAGCTTCCCGACTGCACCTCGATCAGGTGCAGCGGGATCTTGCCCGGGTTTTCGAGCCGATGCGCGGTGCCGATCGGGATGTAGGTCGATTGGTCCTCGGACAGCATCATCTCCTGGTCGCCGCGGCGGATCTTGGCGGTGCCCTGGACGACGACCCAATGCTCGGCGCGATGATGGTGCATCTGCAGCGACAGCTTGCCGCCCGGCTTGACCATGATGTGCTTGACCTGAACGCGATCGCCGTTGTGCAGCGAGGTGAAGGTGCCCCAGGGGCGGTGCACGGTCGGCAGCGCATCGGCTTCGTCGCGGCGATCCTTGACCAGCCGCGCGACGAGCTTCTTGACGTCCTGCGTGCGGTTGCGCGGCGCGACCATGACCGCGTCGGCGGTCGCAACGACGACCAGATCCTCGATGCCGATCGCCGCCACCAGCCCGGCCTCGGACCGCAGATAGCAATTGCGGGTCTCTTCGGCGACGACGTTGCCCTCGATCGAATTGCCGTGCTGGTCCTTGGCGCCCATCTCCCACAGCGCATCCCAGGAGCCGACATCGCTCCACCCCATGCTGACCGGCACGACGGCGGCACGCCGGGTGTGCTCCATGACCGCGTAGTCGATCAAGTCGCCGTCGCAGGCGGCAAAGGCCTCACGCCCGAGGCGGATGAAATCGCTGTCGCGCTGCGCCGTCGCCAACGCGTTGCGGCAGGCGGCGACGATGTCGGGCCGCAGCCGCTCCAGCTCGTCGAGATAGACCCTCGCCGGAAACAGGAAGATCCCGCTGTTCCACGAATGCTCGCCCGAGGCGGCATAGGCCTGCGCCTGTTCCGGGCCGGGCTTCTCGACAAATTCGGCGACCGCAAAGACGCCCTCGGCGCCGTCCAGCTCGCCGCCGCGCCGGATGTAGCCATAGCCGGTCTCGGCGCGTTGCGGCGCGATGCCGAAGCTGACCAGCGCGCCGCCGCGAGCCGCGGCGGCGGCGCGCTCGACGGCGCCGGCAAAGGCGGCGGGATCGCCGATCGTGTGGTCGGAGGGCATGACCAGCATCAGCGGGTCGGGTTCCGCTTCGGTCAGCGCCAAGGCGGCGATGCAGGCGGCGGGGGCCGTGTTGCGGCCGACCGGCTCGAGCAGGAGCGCACGCGGAATGGCCGCGATTTCGCGCAGCTGCTCGGCGATGATGAACCGATGCTCTTCATTGGCGACGAGCAAGGGCGCGGCGAAGCCCTGCCGGTCGGCGACCCGGCGAACCGTCTGCTGCAACAGGCTGTCGTGGCCGAGGAGGCTCAGCAGCTGTTTCGGGTAAAGCGTGCGCGACATCGGCCAGAGCCGCGTACCCGAGCCGCCGGACAGAATGACGGGGTGAATCGATGCGAGTTCCTCGTGGCCCACGGGGCGAGATGTATTCGACTTTCGCAGAAGCGCTTGCCGACATACACCGTTTTTGCGAAGCGGCAAATGCTCGCCCGTTCTTTTACAAGAAAAACTTAACCGAGCGGAGCCGCGCGGCTGCTGCCGACGTTAACGGCACAAACCGGCACGGAGGTTGGCATGGCAGAGTCGAGACAAGCGGGACCGCAGGCCAAAGGGAGCGAGCGAAACGAGGAGCAAACGGAAGCGCCAGCCAGGGCCCAACAGCAAGCCGAACGCCTTGCCGAACTCGGCCAGCAAGGGGTGCGGCAAGCGGCCGAGGCTTCGACGGCTGCCGCCGGCGCCGCCCAGCGGTCGGGTTCGGCATGTTGCCGAGTGCACGCAAGAGATCACGGCGGCCTGGACGCGCTACGCTGAGGAGGTGATGCGGCATACCTCCGAGGCGAGTCAGGCGCTGCTGCGGGCGCGAACTTTCACCGAGAGTATTGGAGGTGCAGGCCAAGCTGCTGCGCGAGAACATGCAGGCGTGTCTCGATCAAAGCGTCAGAATTGCCGAGTCGGCGAGCCGCATGGCGACCCGCCCGCTGCAGGAATTGAAGGCGGCGAGCACGGAGCGGCCGCCGAGCTAGGTTTGGCCCGCTGATCCAATTCAGCCCCGAGCGGGTTCGCGCGGCGAGGACGCAACGATTGGTGCCGTAGTCAGAACGAGGGTGCTTGGTGATTTCGTCGAAAATCGCGAACTTGCCCGTCTCCTCGAAGACTTCTCGATGCCTTGGATCGAGGTAGATAACGAAGATGCGATAACCCGTGTCGCGGTGCGCCTCCAAACGTGCGACGACGTTCGACAGGACGGGCGGTCCGAACGGATTATGAAAGTAGCACACGAGATTTGACGGAGGCAGCGGGAACGAGGCTGCGTCTTGGCATCGGCTGGTAACTGTCCCGGCGCTGATCAGATGTGGTGGAAATCCTTGAATGTTCTGAACCGCTGTTTCGTGAAGCTCTCGTGAAAACTCGATCCCGACGACCGCCCTGAATGGCAGGCCCGCGGCGATCAGCAGCACCCTGCCCTTGCCTGACCCGAAATCGATGAACGTGAAATCGCCGGGGTCGATGTTCAGCTTCTCCAGCGATGCGCGCACGCCTTGCTCGCCGCTCGGTCCGTAGCGCACTGCATAGGTGGCATTGGGTAAGCTCGCGGCGTCCAGGCTCCGGATTTCGCGAATGCCGCCCGTGTCCGTGCCGTACTTTTCGTCGAAGGGGTCGAGCTGCGGCGGCATGCCCAGGCGAGCCACGCGGCGGCGCAAGTGATAAACGACATTATCCATCGCGAGCTTGAGAAAGCCGACCGGCCCGTGCCGGCGCCATGCGTATCCGAGCTGAGAAATCCATCTGCTCATCGCACAGATCTCGCACGCGATTTTTCGGCCCAGCGCGGTCAAGGTGCCGAGAAAGGGCTGTAATTAGCATTCCTCTTATGTCATTTTATGATTAATTTATACTGGGCAGAGCGAATGTTCGTTCCAATTTGCGGGGCCAGAATTGGTAATGCAGAGCACGCTCGCCGAGCCCTTGGATAGCGCAGGTCCGCGGTCTGGCTTATCGAGCGGTCCCTCGCGATCGCCGGCGGTCACGGAGCGGACGTCGGTTGTCATAACAATCGATGCCGAAATCGCCCCGCACACCTCCAACTGGCAGCGTGATCGCGGGCGCTTTGCGGCGGACCGCGATCTTTACGGCATCACCGATCTCGGCGAGCGCGGGTTGCGCTACCAGCTCGATCTTATCGAGCGGCATGGCGCCAGGGCCGTGGTATTTCTCGAGGCCCTGAGCGCTGGGGTACTCGGGCTCGAGTTGCTCGCGGAGGTGGTCAGCCTCGTCGAGAACCGCGGGCATGAGGTCGGGCTTCATATTCATACCGAATGGTTGCCCTATTATAAGCGGCCGCTGCTCGGCGACCGCTACGGCCGGAATATGGCCGATTTCTCGGAGGATGATCAGGTTCGACTGATCGATCGTGGACTGGAAAACCTGTCGCGAGCAGGCGCCGGCCCGATTGCCGCGCTGCGTGCCGGCAATGCCGGGGCGAGCACGGCTACTCTGCGCGCAGCGCGGCGCAGCGGCATCGCGATCGACTCCAGTTATTTTGCCCCGCACCTCAACGGCGTCTGCCGGCTGCCCTCCGAGCTTTCTCACCCGTTTTGTCTCGAAGGCATTATCGAAGTGCCGATTACATGGTTCCGCGATGGCTTGAACCGCATCCGACCGGCGCAGCTCTGCGCCTGCTCGAGCGGCGAGTTCGAGCACATCCTCCTCGACGCGTGGAGCCGCGGGTGGCAAGTGGTAACCCTGTTGCTGCACAGTTTCGAGTTGATTCGACGCCGATCGCCCGAGCAACCGCAAAAGGTCATGCGCCTGCACGATCACCGGCTTCTCGAGCTTTGCCGAATCCTGGCAAGGAACAGAGACAAGTTCGTGTCCGCGACTTTCGGAGAGCTCGACCCGAAGACCATTCTCGGCGATGTTGCACCCGGCTGCCTCCGCTCCCCGCTGGGACGGACGATGCGGCGCTATTGCGAGCAGGCGGCGGGCCGCCTCTGGTAACGCGCCGGAGGAATTGACGGAGGACCTCCGCCTGCTACTTCGCGCTACCGGCTGTGCGAACGTGCTGCCGGCTGACGGCCGTCGGGTCGCTGAATTGTCCGGCGAGAGCCTTGACTTCGAACGGCGTGGCTGCCCGTCCGCCGATCTCGTTGAAGAAAAAATTTAAATACTGCTCGATCCGGTTCAGAAAACCGCGAAGATCGGCCTCGGTGCGCACATAGGGCGTATTGCCGGGCGCAAGCGAGGGACTGTGGTAGGCCAAGCTGAACACGCGGTGACCTTTGCGCAGCAAGGCACGGGTGAGCCGGCGCTGCTCCTCGAAGGAAATTCCTTCCGGTGTCAAGGTGATGCGCTCGACCAAGCCGAGCCGCGCCAGGATGCCCGGCACGTGCAACGCCTTCAGGCGCTCGTTCATCGTCAAGGTATAGGCGACGTTCCCGGTGCCGGCGAGGAGGCCAGTGTAGCCGATTGAAAGCGGGATTTCGAGCAGCTCCGGGTTCTTGCCGAACCAGTAGGGGCTGGCTCGGCAATGCGTGAAATCGGGGCCGAATTTGCAGCTGAGATCGGTGCCCGGAACGACGCTTACGTCGATTTCGTAGCCGAGCTCGGCGAGGATACCGGCGGTCGCCCGCCCGACGCCGTATCGGCCGGCTTTGTAAATGCGCGGACGGACTCCGATATTTGTTTCGATGCTGTGCGTAAGGTGGATGAGCTTTTCCCGTTCGAGCCCGAACGGCAGGTTGCCGGGATAGGAGTTCTCGTCGGTAATCTGTTCGACCAGCGGCGGATTGTCCCAGGGTTGCAGATGGGCTCCGATCTCGCAGGCACCCGAGCGATGCAAGTCGCGGATGAACTCGAAGGCTTCGGGCGTGCTGCTTACCGGAAAATCGAGGACGAAAGTCGGCCGCACGTCATATCTCTCGAAGATTCGTTGCGCACGATCCTGGTATTTGACCGACGTAACGCCCCTTGCGTGACGTGGCCGAGCCGCCTCCCAGTCGAACTCGGCTTCAGTATCGACCACGACGACCAGCATCGGCGTCTGCTCGCGCCGGCCAGTCGATCGTTCTCCAGGTATTAGGGTCGAGCATGCTCAACAGTATGGTTCAGCAGCTTGCCATTCCGGATCTGTGCGGCGCAAGCGATCGACGGAGGCGCCGGGGTTTACGAAAAAACACTTACGATGGTAACCGAGCGATAACATTGCGGCCTCAACTATGCCACATACCAAACCCTGCCTCACGTCGCAAAACTTGCTGCATGATGGGTAAAGGAGTTAAACATTCCACCAAATCATCGAATTTATCAGGCGTTGCCTGAGCCGCATCGCGGCCAAACCCGAATCTCGACCGTAAAAATTTTTCCGGAAGCGGTGAGCACCGCCAATTCCTCCCTGCGTTGCGAGCACGTCCTGCATGTATTCCCGAGTTTTGGGATCGGCGGCGTACCCCTGCGCATGGTTCGCATAATCAATTATCTTGGCAAGCAATTCCGCCACACGGTCATCGCCTTGGACAACAATTTCGACGCCGCTGAGCGAGTTGCCGGCGATCTCGAGGTCGCGATGGTGCCGGTCCGAGGCGTCAAGCGGAGTATGCTGCACAACTTGGTGGGCAGCGCTCTTGCGCTCCGCCGCCTGCGACCGACGCTCCTGCTCACCTATAATTGGGGGGCGATCGAATGGGCGGCCGCCAGCCGGTTCTCGCCGGTTTCCAGGCATTTGCATGTGGAAGCCGGTTTCAGCCTCGGCGAGGCGGATTTGCAAATTCTGCGCCGGGTGCTGTTCCGGCGATGGGCGCTCGCCCGCTGCGAACGCGTCGTCGTCCCCTCGCGGCAACTCGAGGATCTGGCGCACCGGGTTTGGCGACTGCCTGTTTCGCGCGTCGCCTATGTCCCAAACGGGGTCGATACCGCGCGTTTCGCCGCCCCGGTTTCCGATGGCGTGCCCGGCTTCATGCGCCGGCCAGGGGAAATGGTCATTGGCACCGTCGCCCCGTTGCGTCTCGAGAAGAATATCGGACGTCTGCTCCGGGTTTTTGCCATGCTCAAATTCCCGCACCCCTTGCGTCTGATCATCGCGGGCGACGGGACCCAGCGGGCCTCGCTCGAACGGCTCGCGGCGGAGTTCGGCATCGCCGACCGCGTCAGCTTCACCGGGCAAATTGTACCCGAGGCGGTTCTTGGCACGTTTGACATCTTTGCCCTGTCGTCCGATACAGAGCAGATGCCGAATGCATTGCTGGAGGCAATGGCGGCGAGCCGCGCCATTGCAGCGGTCAATGTCGGAGATGTGAAGAATATCGTGTGCGAGGATAACCGAGAGTTCATCGTTGACCGCGATGATGCGACGGCCTTTGCCGCGGCGCTCACCCGCCTCCTGGGTGATCGCGAAAAGCGCCGAGCCCTGGGATGCGCCAATCGTCGGCGAGCGGTTGCAGAATTCTCGCAGGAAAAGATGTTTTCCGCTTATTCGCAGATTTTCTCCCCCGGTCGAGCCCCCTGAGGGGGAACACGCCGGCGAATGGGCGGCTTTGTTCTCCTGCACAGCGCTCCCGGCGAGGATCGCTCGTCGGCGCAGGCCGCCGCGCTCGCGGCATTTGCCCGAATGGGGATGCCGGCTCCTCGTCTGCTGCAGGGCGAAAATTTTCTTCTGGCGATTTATCCCAAACGGCAAGCCAGCGAGCCGACGCTCCGGCAATTTCCCAATGGTGATTTTGTCTGCACGTGCGGCACGCTGATCTACGAAGATTTGATCGGCGAGGCCGCCGCCACGGCCTTTTATCGCGCCTGCGCCAGACGATCCGCACCTCGCGACAAGGCGCTGGGCCATTTTGCAGTGATACTGCACAAGGACGGCGAGACCGAAATCCTGCCCGACGGCTTCGGCGGCTTTCTCGTTTTTTACGACGCGGCGCGACGCGTCGCGTCGTCCTCGTTCCTGGCAATAGCTTCGGTCCTCGACCGTGTGACATTGGGTATTCAAGGCGCTTGCGAGTATGTCTTCAACGGCGTGGTGTCCGGCAACGCCACCGTGTTTGACGAGGTGCTGCTCGCACCGGTAAACGCGACGATTGCGGTGGGAAAGGATCGCCTGGAAATCCTCCCCCGCCCGCTCGCTACGCCGGCGACAGTTTCCGCCGAGCCATTCGAGGCGACGATCGAGCACAGCATGCAACTGCTCGACCGCTATTTCGCAGCGGTCGCGGCTGGTTTCGGCGAACGTGTGACCTGCGCTCTTTCAGGCGGCTACGATTCGCGGCTCATCTTGGCATGCCTCCGCCGTCACGGCATCAGCCCGCGCGTCTATGTGTATGGCCCGCCGGGCGCCAAGGACGTCGAACTGGCGCGCGCCATTGCCGAGGGCGAAGGTTTTGCTCTGGAAGTCGTCGACAAGGACAAGCAGCTGGTCTTTACCCCGGGCGAGTTCGGGGCCGTCGCCTATGACAATTTTCTTGCGTCCGACGGATATACCTGGAGCGGCATTTTTACGAACGGGGCAGAACGCACGCAGCGCGCCAGCCGGGTGAACGGCAATGCCGTGGCGCTCAATGGCGGCGGGGGCGAGATCTGGCGCAACTTCTTTTATCTGCTCGACCGGAATTATACCCCGCGGGAGATCCTCTGGTCCTTTTACAGTCAGTTCGATCCGGAGACCTGCACCGCTGCTTTTGACCAGGAAGACTATTTCCGCCAGCTCGAAGGCAAGCTCGAAGCGCTGATCGGGTGCCCGCAGCTTTCGCTGCCGCGCCCCCTGGTCGAGTGGCTTTATCATTATTTCCGTTGCCGGGCCTGGGACGGGAGGATCAACAATATTAACAATTCTTACGGCTATGTGGGATTGCCGTTTCTCGAGCCGGCGGTGACCGAGCATGCGAGCGCCATTCCGATCACTTGGAAAAACCACGGCGCCTACGAAGCAGAGCTGATCCGCCGGGCCGACCCGCGGCTCGCCTCGTATCAGTCGGGTTACGGCCACGATTTCAGCGGGCCGCCGCCGCTGGTGCGCCGGCTGACCGACTATGCGACCTATCTGCGCCCCCCTTGGCTGCGGCGCTATGCCTACCGCGTCAAGAACCGGGTGCGGCGCCCCGCGGAGTGGCCGGACTATCTGCAACAGGAATATCGCGACGCGGCATTGCCGGGCGGCGTCCAAATAATGACTGAGTTGTTCCAGCTCGACCGGGTCACCGATCCGGCGCAGACCGCCCGGATTTTGACGCTCGAATATCTGGTCCGGCAGTTCGACGGGCGCATCCGGGTCGACTTTCCTCGTTCGGCTTTGCCAGGTTGCAAGAAATGTGCGGCATAGCCGGGATCTTTGATTTTCGCGGCTACCGCGACGTCGGCCGCGTCCTGCTTAATCGAATGACCGAAATCATCGCTCATCGTGGACCGGACGGCGACGGTTTCCATTTTGCGCCGGGGATCGGGCTTGGGATGCGGCGGCTGGCGATCGTCGATCTCGTCACCGGCGACCAGCCGCAATTCAACGAAGACGGCACGGTGTGCGTCGTCTTCAACGGCGAAATCTATAATTTTCAGCCCCTCATGGCCGAGCTGACGGCGCTCGGCCACGCCTTCCGGACGCGCTCCGACACCGAGGTCATCGTCCACGCCTGGGAGGAGTGGGGCGAGGGTTGTCTCGACCGCTTCAACGGGATGTTCGGGTTTGCGCTATGGGACGCGCGGCGCGAGGCGCTCTTCCTGGCGCGCGACCGGCTCGGCGAGAAGCCGCTATACTACAGCATGCTGGCCGATGGCCGGCTGCTGTTCGCGTCGGAATTAAAGTCGCTGGCGCTTAGCCCGGACATCGACCGCGGGCTGGACCCGCAGGCGATAGAAGAATTTTTTGCCTATGGGTACATCCCGGATCCGCGGTCGATCTATCGCGGCGTGAAGAAGCTTGCGCCGGCGCATTCGCTGCTCGTCAAACGCGGCGAGCCGCCGCCGGAGCCGCGCTGCTATTGGGATGTGCGCTTTGTCGACGGCGGTTCGATCCGCCGCGAGGAGGCCGCGGAGGAGCTGATCGCGCGGCTGCGCGAATCGGTCCGCCTGCGGATGATCGCCGATGTGCCGCTGGGCGCCTTTCTTTCGGGCGGCGTCGATTCGAGCGGCGTCGTGGCGATGATGGCGGAGCTGAAGAGCGACCCGGTCAGCACCTTCTCGATCGCGTTCGGAGCGAAGGGCTGGGACGAATCGGCCTACGCGGCCGAAATCGCCCGACGCTATCGGACCGATCATCACGTCAAAGAGGTCGATCCCAATTCCTTCGATCTGCTCGACCGGCTGGCGACGATCTATGACGAACCGTTTGGCGACAGCTCGGCGATCCCGACCTTCCGGGTCTGCGCGATGGCGCGGGAGAACGTCACGGTGGCCTTGTCCGGGGATGGCGGCGACGAGGTGTTCGCCGGCTATCGCCGGTATCGCTGGCATTGCTTCGAGGAGCGGGTGCGCCGCATGGTTCCGGCGAGCTTGCGCCGACCGTTCTTCGGGATGGCCGGCGCGCTCTACCCGAAACTGGACTGGGCGCCGCGCCCGCTGCGCGCCAAGGCCACACTGCAGGAGCTGGGCCGAGACACGATAGAGGCTTATTTCTCTTCCGTCTCGATCTGCGGCACCGAGATCCGCCGGCGGCTGTTCAGTCCGGGTCTCGTGCGCGAACTGCAGGGCTACGACGGCGTCGAGGTGCTACGCTCGCATATGCAGCGCTGCGGCAGCGACGACCCGCTGTCGCAAGTTCAGTACGCCGATTTCAAGACCTATCTCCCCGGCGACATTCTGACCAAGGTCGATCGCGCCAGCATGGCCAATTCGCTCGAAGCGCGGGTTCCGTTGCTCGACCACACGCTGGTCGAGTGGGCGGCGGGTCTGCCACCGCATTTCAAGCTGCATGGCCGCGAGGGGAAGCAGATCTTCAAGACGGCGCTCGAACCCTATGTCGCGAAGAAAATTCTCTACCGCCCGAAACAGGGCTTCGCCGTGCCGCTCGCCGCATGGTTTCGCGGCCCGCTGCGAGGGCGCCTGCGCGACACGTTGCTCGGGCCCGTGCTACGCGGCTCGGGCTTGTTCGACACCGGCATGATCGCCACGCTGCTCGACCAGCACCAATCGGGAGAGCGCGACCACAGCGCCGCTTTGTGGACATTGTCGATGATGGAATCGTTTTTGCGGCAGGTGGAGGGGGGCCGCCCCGCCGAACCGGCGCCGCAGACCGCCCATACGATGGCCTGAGCGCTGCGGTGGCGCAAAGCGCGGCGCCGACGTATTTTTGGGTCGCGCCTCGCTGCTTAGCGCGCACTCCCTCCCGATGTGGCTGGCCCTCCCGCGGGCATCCGGTTCAGCGGAGTGTGCTGGGAGAGCTCATTGCGGTTCAGCTGGTCGGCGTTGCCGGCGTTCGATTGCGCGGCCTTAACGTGATGCGCCGCCGACCTGTTGACGTGGTGCGGGTGATGAGTTGAGGGGGCAGCGCGGTGCGCCGAAGTCTCACCCCGAGGCGATGGACCCGAGTAAGCTGCCGGCGGGGCCATACTCGTCCCGCCCGGCGGATTCGCCTGCTGCGCCGAGACGGGGACGGGGACGGGGATGACTAGAACGGCAAGCACTGCAACGCTGCTCAAAACCCGTTTCATGCTTCAGCTTCCTGTAGAGTGGGGGAGCGACTTGCTTCATAAATAGGGTTGCGGCGACCGGCGCGTAAAGCGTGACAGATCAGCGAGGCTCAGCCACGCCCCGGGTCATTCTCGACGATTTGCGGGGAGGTCACGCCCATCGATACATAAATGCTCATCAGGGTTTCCACGCCGATATTGGCCGGCTTGACCCATCCGGCCGGGACGTAGATCAAGGCGCCCCCGACCGGGACCGGCGCGGAGGGGACGAGGACCACATGGTAGCGTTCGCCGTCGATCAGGATCGGCCGCGGCATCGGCAGTAGCCCCAGAACCCCGCCGCCGCCGTCGCCGCCGAAGAAGCACCAGACCGGGCTCATGCTTTTCAGCCCGTCCTGATCCTTTCTGTCCATGATCGCGACAAACCGCTTGGTGACGTCGTACAGATTGCGAACGAACGGGATGCGCTCCATCATGGAATCGATGAGCAGACGAACCCGGCTTTCCAGGCGGGATTCGACGGTGAGCCCAAGGAGATAAATCAGCCCGATCACAACGATCGCACCGAGCGCATAAGCTGCAATCGGCGAGTCCGACAGGTGAAACCCGATCGACAGCAAGATGCGCCCGATCGCGCTGTCCGGGCCGACATAGCCGTAAATAAACGTACCAACCCACACGATGACGGTGATCGTCACGGCGAGCGGCAGCAGGACAAAGAAACCGGCCAGAAAAGTGCGGAAGCGGCTGATCATCGGACACCGTTGGCGAATACCCCATGCAAAATACCCGCAAGGCTGCTTTATTCGGCGGCCTTGTCGGGTATCGCGCGCTCAGGTATCACGGGTTTCCGCGATTTTGACAGGCTCTTGACCCGCTCCCGCAGGGTCTGGAACAGCACGTAAAGGCCGGGGATCACGAAAATGCCGAGGAAGCTCGCGGCTACCATACCGCCGAATACCGCGGTGCCGACGGCGCGGATCGTCGCCCGGCCGGCGCCGGTCGCGATGACGAGCGGCACCATCCCGGCGATAAAGGCCAAGGATGTCATCATCACCGCGCGGAACCGTAATCTGGCGGCCTCGATCGCGGCTGCGGCTATGGCCTGCCCCTCTCGCCTCTGCTCCATCGCGAATTCGACGATCAGGATCGCGTTCTTGGCGGCGAGTGCGATCAGCACGACGATGCCGATCTGCGCGTAGATGTTGTTGTCGAGCCCGAACAGCTTCAAAGCCGCCGTTGCCCCGAACAAGCCGACGACGACCGACAGTAGCGCCGCGACCGGTATCGACCAGCTCTCGTAGAGGCCCACGAGAAACAGATAGGCGAAGACGATCGCCAGGCCGAGGATCGGGCCGGTTTGGCCCGCGGCGGCCTTCTCCTGGAGCGCGGTGCCGGTCCACTCATAGGAAAAGCCATGGGGCAGGCTGGCGGCGGCTACGGCCTGCATCGCGGCGATCGCTTGCCCCGACGAATAGCCGGGAGCCGGCCCGCCATTGATGGTCACCGAGCGCAGGTTATTGTAGCGAATGATCGAAGCCGGCGCGGTGATCAGCTCGACATCGGCCACGGTACGCAATGGGATGAGGTCGCCTTGCGCGGTGCGGACGCGCACTCGGAAGATGTCTTCGACGGATTTGCGGTCGGGCGCGTCGGCTTGGACCTTGACCTGCCAGGTGCGGCCAAAGCGGTTGAAGTCGTTGACGTAGGTGCCCCCCATCGTGGTCTGCAGCGCGCTGAAGATACTGCCGATCGAAACTCCCAACGTCTCGGCGCGCTGGCGATCCAGTTTCAGATAGACCTGCGGCGTCGAGGCTCCAAAGGTCGTGTAGACGCGGGCGAGCGCCGGGTTCTGGTTGGCGGCGATGACGAGACCGTCGGCGACAGCCGCGAGATCTCGGGGTTCTGCGCCGGAGAGGCTCTGCAATTGGAGTTCGAACCCGGCGGCATTTCCGAGGCCGGAGATCGGCGGCAGATTGAAGGCGATGACATTCGCCGCGGCGATCTGCCGGAACGCCCGATTGAGGTCCGCCAGTGCCGAGAAGACCGAAAGCGACTTGTCCGCTCTTTCATCGAACGGCTTTAACCCAATGACAGCGATGGCCTTGTTCGGCAGGGCAAGACCATCGATAAGGCTATAACCGCTGACGGTCAGCACGTTTTGCGTCCAGGGTCCGTCCTGGATCATTTTTTCGACCTGGGCCACGACCGTGTTGGTACGGTTCAGCGACGAGGCATCCGGTAATTGGATCTCGGCAAAAAAGGCGCCCTGATCCTCATCGGGTAAAAACCCAGTGGGCACGATCTTGGCCAGCCAGCCGGCCGCCAACGCAAAGGCTATCACCAACCCCGCCGTTATCAGCGACCGGCGCGTCAGTGGCCGGACCAATGCCACGTATCCGTCGCGGCTCTTGTCGATGCTGCGCTGGAAAAAGGCGATAAGCCCCCTTCGAGGGCCGCGGTGCCGGAGCAATAACGCACACAAGGCGGGCGAGAGGCTGAGTGCATTGATTGACGAAATAACCATCGATACCGACACCGCCACCGCGAATTGCTGGTATAGCTGGCCGGTTATCCCAGGTACGAAGGCCGTCGGTACGAACACCGACAGCAGCACAAGGGTCGTGGCGATGATCGGTGCGGTCACCTGCGACATCGCTTTTTCCGCTGCTTCGGCAGGCGTCAATTGAGGTTCCGTCTCCAGGATGTGTTCCACCGCCTCGACAACGATGATCGCGTCGTCGACAACAATGCCGATCGCCAGGACCAGCGCCAAAAGCGAGATCGTGTTCGCCGAGAAACCCAGGGCCAACATGACTGCAAAGGTACCAACCAGAGCAACCGGCACCGCGATGATCGGTATCAAGGTCGCCCGCACACTCCCGAGAAAAATGAAGACGACGATGCCGACGAGGACAAAGGCTTCGAGCAGCGTCTTCTCCACCTTGTGTATCATCGCCTCGACGAAGACTGTCGTGTCGTACATCACGTCATAGGCGACATCTTCCGGGAGCAGCGGCTCCATCTCCTTAAGAGTTTTTTTGACGCCGGCAGCCACTCCAATGGCGTTGGCCCCGGGCGATTGGTAGATCGCGATCCCCTCCCCGGGCCGCCCATTGTAGCGAACGAGCGAATCGGCCGACTTCGAGCCGAGCTCGGCGCGGGCGATGTCCTTGATGCGCACCACCCCGCCATCGGGCGTCGCGCGGACAATGATGTCGTTGAACTCCTCGATCGTCGTCAGCCGTCCCTGCGTGGTGATGTTGAGCTGGAATTCCACCTCGGGGACGAGCGGCGCCGCCCCTACGCGGCCGACCGCGGCCTGAGTGTTCTGCGAATTTATCGCGTTGACGACATCCTCGGGCGTAATGTCGAGGCTCGCCATGCGGTCGAGGTTGAGCCAGATCCGCATCGAGTATTCGAGGTCGCCCCATTGGGCCGCATCGCCGACGCCCGGCACCCGCTTCAGGGCGTCCACCATGTTTATCTTGGCGTAATTCGACAAAAACAGCGCATCGCGGGTCCCCTTCGGCGAGTACACCGCGACGACCTGCAATAGCGAGGTCGACTGCTTTTTGGTCGTGACGCCGTTGCGCTGGACCTCGGGCGGCAATTGCGCCAGCGCCTGGTTGACCCGGTTGGTGACGTTGACCGTGTTGAGGTCGGGGTCGCTGCCGACCGCGAAGGTAACATTGAGGACGTAGCTGCCGTCGCCGCCGGAGGTGGATTTCATGTAGATCATCCGATCCACACCGTTGACCTGAGCCTCGATGACCTGCGCGACGCTTTCCTCGACGGCTGCCGCCGAGGCGCCGGGATAGACCGTGCTGACCTGCACCTGCGGCGGGACGATCTCCGGAAACTGCGCGACCGGAAGCGCGCGAAGGGCGATCACCCCGGCGATCGAGATGACGATCGAGATGACGATTGCGAGCCGCGGGCGGTGAATGAAGACGGAGGAAATCATCGAGGTGTTGCCCCCTCCTCAACCAGCGGGCGACGGCGCCGGTTGCGGCGCCACCGTCATTCCTGCGCGGATGCGCTGCTGCCCCTGAACGACGACGCGCTCGTCCGGTTTTATCCCTTCGTCCACGACCGCGAGGCCCGCTCGGCGGGTGCCGAGGCGCAGGCGGCGCTGCTCGACTTTGTCATTCTGGCCGACGACAAAGACGTAAGGCCCGGTCTGGTCGATCGCGATGGCGGATTCCGGGATCACCAAGACCTTGTCGCCGCCCTTCTCTTCGATGATGACGCGAACCGTCTGGCCGCTGGTGAGAATATCGTCGGGATTGGGGAACATCGCGCGGACCGTCTGTCCGTCGGTTCGCGGGTTGACCTGGACATCGAGAAAATCGACACGCCCCTTCTCGTTGTAGAGCGAGCCGTTGGCCAGTCTGACGCGAGCCCGCACCTTCCCCGTCACGTCGGTGTCGCGGGCCTCCAGCATCTCGCGCTGAGTCACCGAAAAGAGCACCTGCATCGGGTCGTCTTTGACTACAGTTGCGAGCACACCGGAATCCGGCCCGACCAGATTGCCGGGCGACACCGCCGGCCGCCCAATCCGCCCGCCGATCGGCGATTTGATCTCCGTATAGGAAAGCTGGATCTGGGCGTCGCGGAGGTTCGCCTCGGCTTCCATGACCGCGGCCTTGGCCTGACCCTGCTCGGCCGTGCGCTGGTCGAGCTGAGCGACCGGGGCGTTTCCCTTGCGCGTCAGCTCGGCAGTGCGCGCCAATTGCTGGTCGGCATTGGCGAGCGTCGCCTGCGCTGAGGCGAGCTGGGCCTTGCGCTGGTCGACTGCTGCCTCGAACGGCTCCTTCTCAATCGTAAAGACCACTTGGCCTTCTTTGACCCCGTCGCCGTCCTTGAACAGGCGCGGGCCGAGGAAACCCTGCACCCGCGCCCGCAGATCGACCTTTTCGAGCGCCTCCGCGCGCCCAACGAACTCAGCCTGCTTGGTCATCGACCGCAGTTCGGCCGGCGCAACCAGCACCGCCGGAGGCGGACCGCCTTGTTGGGCGTATGCAGGCAGACCGGCCAATGCCGAATACGCGAAAAAAGCAAAAGAAAACCACCCGCGTGTCATCGCGCCCCCACCAATGAGCTAATGTAGACTACTCCAACCCTGCCGGTCGGTCCCCACAATATTGCGGTTGATCGGAGGCAGCCTAATTCAGGAGAGTGACCTTGCCGGATGACAAATCATAATACCCGGCGACGATTTTGAGTTGATTCTCTTTTATGTGATCGGCCAGAACCGGCGAGGATTGCCGCAGCAATCCCGCCTGGATCTTGGCGTTGGCCTTGATCGCCGCCTCCAGATTGGACCCGGCCTGGTCGACCGCTGGGCGGATATAGGGATAGAGCGTGCTGATCTGCCCGGGCACCGCTTTGCCTTCAATCGTGGCATGGACGGCCCCGCAATCGGCGTGACCCAGCACCAAGATCGCCTTGGTGCCGAGTACCGCGACGCCGTATTCGAGGCTGCCGATAACCGCCGCGGTAGCGATATTGCCGGCAACCCTGGTAACAAAAATACGTCCGATGCTTTGATCGAAGATCACCTCGACTGGCACCCGCGAATCCGCGCAGGACAGCACGGCGGCGAACGGCTCTTGTTTTTCGACCGTCTTTGCTCTCAATACCTTCAGGTCTTCGTTGAGCGATGTCATGCGGCCTTCGGCAAAGCGACCGTTGCCGTCAATCAGCTGTTGCAGCGCCGCCTCGGGGGTCAGTGAGGTTTGCGCCCGGATGGCGGTTCTGGGAATCAGGCTCGAGACTCCGGCTGCCGCAGCCGATCCCAGCGCTCCGCAGACAAACTTACGCCTGGAATGGATCATCATCCTTGCACCTCATAAGCCGACCAACCGCGCACTCTCCTCCCATAAACGGTGAGCGAGGCCGCTGTCGAGTGCCGCCGGATCGGGCTGGGCGAGGGTCTTGCGAATCACGTAGCCGCCGTGGAACGGCTTCGGGTCGGGGACCGTCGCGAGAAATACGGGTGTCTCGGCGCCCTTCTCCGGGCTGAGCATAAACGGCTTCGCGAGCCGCCAGCCGAGTTCGGTGATCCCGCCGCGCTGGCCGATGCCGGTGGCAACGACGCCGGGGTGAAGGCAGGTCGCGACGACCTCGTCCGGATCAAGCCGCGACGCCAGTTCCCGAGTGAACAGGATGTTGCACAGCTTGGAGCGGCCATAGGCCCGCATCATCGTCCAATCGCGCGGGCGCGTCAGGTCGGCGACATCGATGCGGTTGCGGCGGTGCGCCTCAGAGGCTGCTGTGACGACCCGCGCCGGCGCCGACGCCTTCAGCCGGTCGAGCAGCAAATTGGTCAATAGAAACGGAGCCAAGTGGTTGACTGCGAAGGTCAGCTCGAAACCGTCCGCCGAAAGTCGGTAGTGCGGCGAAAACAGACCGGCATTGTTGACCAGCACGTCGAGCCGGTCATACCCCGACAGGATGTCCTCCGCCAGCCGGCGCACCTCCGCGAGACGCGAAAAATCGGCGAGCACCAAATCGACCCGGTCCGAGCCCGAGCGCTCGATGACCCACCGGCGCGCCTCTTCGGTCCGCGCACGGTCGCGGCCGGTCATCACGACCCGCATCCCGGCGCGCGCGAGACCCAGCGCAGTGTGCAGCCCGATCCCGGAGCTCGCCCCGGTCACGACCGCGACCCGTTGTGCCGTGTCTTCAGCCGAGGAAATCACGCTCAAGGCTCTAATCGTAGGCTTCTAACGTTCGGCATTCCCACCTCACCGTCATGCCCGCGAAAAGCGGGCATCCAGAGCTTTCCCCTGGCTTGAACAGGGGCGGCGCGCACGACGCCGTAGCCCGGGCCCGCTTTTGTGGGGCGGCGAGACGAACGCAGCCAGAACCCCTTCATTTCGCTGATACAACTAACGCGCGATGGCATCGAATTCGCGTCCCTCTCCGGGTCATCGCTCATCTCGTCGCCAAGTTGGCGAGCGGCTGATTGTATAACCGACCAGGCTGAATTGGTTAAATCCTCATGGCCGCGGCGTGAGATGGGCCACTGCCGACGAAGAAGCCGCTCTCGCGTGAGTTGCTGAGCGACACCATTAACGATGATCACAATCCTTTTAGCCTGGATTAGGATTTGAAGGGATCTCCCGGCAGGATCCGGCCGGAGCGGTCACCTGCACCACCGCCGCGCCAATTCGCTACAGGGAAATCCAATAGGGCATACAAAAAGAGCCGCAAAACCGGATTCTGGAAAAATCATCGCCGTTGCAGAGTGAAAGCAACGGCGGTGTTCAACCGGCGACCAACTTCCAGACTGTTCCCAGCCCGAAAACCAAGACGGCTGCGACCATCCCGATCGCTCGGAGCGGGTGCTGCTCGCCCTTTTTAGTTGTGTGCGTCAAGTTCGGCAATTGGTCATGGTGAGGGGTGGTGCGGTTCATTCAGCCAATAAGCAGCATCCCTTTGTTCGATCGGAATAGGACCATCGCTTCGTCCCGACCTGCCTTCCGGCAGAGCGCCGCGCGCAGCGGCAGTCAAGGATGCCGCCGCGAACGCGGCGGCACCGGCGGAGCCGGCGCGCAGCGTCCCCCGCTTTCGCGAGGGCAGGCTCTTGACCGAGCGAGCACGGTGCTAGGCTGAACCGGTCGGGGGTCAGGCCGCACGGCGCAGTGCCTCTTTCTTGTGCTCGCGCAGATCGTCCATGTTGAGGTAGCGATGCTGCTCGAGCCAGTTCTCGTGCGTCTCGACCGCCAGTGCCCGCACCAGCCGCAGGCAGCTCTCGCCATTGGGGAAGATGCGCACAACCTGGGTGCGGCGCCTGATCTCCTCGTTGAGGCGCTCCAGCATATTGGTCGATTTGAGGTGCTTATGGTGCTGCCGCGGCAGCCGGTAAAAGAGCCTGCCCCAGCGAAAGCGGGGGTCAGCGTCTCGTCGATGTTGTCTTCGACCCAGCCGGTGAGCTTTGAGTATTTGCCTGACCACTTGGTGAGCCAGGCGGCCAAATCGCGGCGCGCCTCGGTGAGATCGCGCCGGTCATATAACCAGCGCAGCTCCTGCAGGCAGTCGTCGTCGACCCGGCGCGGCACGTAGTCGAGCGCGTTGCGCAGAAAATGCACGTAGCAGCGCTGATAGGCCGCCTCCGCGAGAACCTCCTGCAGCGCTGCCCGCAGGCCGGCATGATCGTCGGCCACGACAAATTCGACGCCATGCAGACCACGGGCCTTCAGCCTCAGCAGGGAATCGCGCCAGCTCGATCGGCTCTCGCGGTTGGCGAGCTCGACCGCCAACACTTGGCGGCGGCCGTCCCAATCGATGCCAATCGCGATCAGCACTCCTGAGCCTGTCGAAGGGCTGGCTGGCGATCACGCCGGCCTCGCGCACCCGCTCATAGCGCGCGTCGAGGATCAGATAGGGGAAGGTTTCGGCCAACGGACGGCCGGCGAATTGCGCCAGGCTCGCATCCAGCCGCTGGTTCATTGCGCTGATCGAGGAAGCCGAAAAGCTATGACCGCACAGCTCCTCGGTGATCGCCTTGACCCCCGCCTTCGCGAGGGCAGGCCTTTGCGGGTCGACACCCCTTGCACGTACATCTCCGCCAGCGCCGCCACCAGCGCCCGCTCCGAGCGCTGGTAGCGTTCGAACAGCTCGGTCGAGAACCGCCCGGTCCGATCCTGTGGCACCCGCAGCTCCAGCTTGCCGACCCGCGTAATCAGCGTCCGGCCGTAATAACCCGACCGGTAGCCCTGTCGGCCCGCCGCCCGTTCCCCCTTCTCCGCGCCGAGCGCCTCCGTCATCTCCGCTTCGAGCACCTCCTGCAGCGCCGTCCGCACCAGCGCCCGCAGAAACTCCTCGTCCTCCGCCAGAAGCGCTTTGACGTCGATCGTCCCAGATTTACCATGTCTCTTGGTCATGGTGTGCATCCTCGCCAAAGGATCCGGTGATTGCGATATCACCCGCATACCATGACCATCCGCCTCAGCGGCTTTTGCAGAACTTCCCGGACACTACCCAGGAACATCGCCCAAACCCCCACCCCGCCGACCAGAAACCACAGCATTAGCGCGGTAGCCCCAACGAAGGCCAGGACGCGCCCGCATATCAAGAGTGTGAGGCTGCCGAACCGGAACGCAAACCGGGCCGCAATAGCGTTGCCGAGCATGTATGCCGCCATCGGTAAGAGGATCATCAGCCCGTAGGTGCTCGGCGGCTCGCCCATGATGTCGGCGAGCAGATGGGGCGCGCTGGCGATAAAGGTGAACCACGACGCGCTGCAGCAGGCTCTACACAGCGCGAAGCCGACGAAGGCGGGTGAGCGCAGCAGCAAGCCGTAGGCGTCCACCATGCCGGCGAGATCGAGCCGGGTACGATTGCGGTTGGTTTCACCGAGGCGGGCGAGGGTCGCGGCGAACACCATGGCGCCGAGCCCGTCAAGCAGCAGAAAGATCGCGCGCCAGTCTATCCACTCCGACAGGTATGCGCCTAAAGCCGGTGAGATCGCCGGCGCCAGGGTCATTGCCATCATTACCAGCGCGAGGCCGCGCGCCGCCGCCTCTCGCTCGTAGACATCGCGGATTATCGCCCGCGCGAGCACTATTCCGGCGCAGGCGCCGAGGCCTTCAAACACGCGGCCCAGAATTAAGAAATTCACGCTCGGGGCCGCCCGCACAGCACCGTCCCGAACAGGAACATTGCCAGGCCGGCGATCAGAACCGGGCGTCGGCCGAAGCGGTCGGACAACGGACCGTAGACGAGCTGCCCCGCGGCAATTCCGGCGAGATAGAGGCTCAGGACAAGTTGTACCCGCGAGGGGCTATCATCGAACAACCGGACCAGCAGCGGCAGCGCCGGCACAACCATATGCAGTGCGCAGAAGCCTAGCGCCGTGATCGCGGCGAGCAGCCCCAACGACGGCGGCCCTACTCGGTAGTTGTGAAAGAAGCGAAGCATCTCGTTGTACCGGAATCTCTTACGAGGCGAGATTGTTTCGTCGCTGCACTCCTCGCAATGACAAGCGGGAGCTTGGCAGTCATGCCGTGGTGAGTCCGCAGGGTCGAAATGGTCCCGCTTTCTGTACTCGCCACAGAAAGTGATGACATTAAGCAGTTCGAAGCGCTTTGCATGACCAGCTGTTCACATGCGGTCGGTGCGGCCGCCATCCACGTTTAGAGTGTGGCCGCCGATCTAGCTGGGTGAGTTTTTATCGCCCCGCGCGCGGGGCGGAGATGCTTCTGCGCGCTGCGAGGACCCGCTCATCTGCTCAATGCTCGGTGGCGTGCCCATCCGGGTGGAGCGCAAGCATCAGGATTCAAAGGACGTTCGCGTATTCATGTCGACCGCGGTCACTGACAACCACCTGCCGCACTTCATCACCCGGCAGCCCGAGTAGCGGCCAGAGTACCTCGCTAGGAACCGCGGCGCTGGGAGCTGATTGGGCTCCCCGGCTATACTGCTTTCATCTCGGGGCTTTGATTATGGGAGGAGGACGTGTTCGATCTCGATCGCTTCATCGAAGATTGCCGCGCCGCGGTGTGCCAGGATTTCGAGCCATAAGCCGGCCCGCGAGGTGCTGGCGCGGGCTAATTCGGACCCCGCCGCCATCCTTGCCGCACTCGGAGAGCCGACGCGGGCTGGCGTCATCCCGCTCTACAAGTCGGATATGCTGACAATTCTCAACGTTGCTGGGGCAAGAGGATGACGATCATGCCCCATGACCACCGAATGTGGGCCGTGATCGGGGTCTATACGGGCCGGGAGGACAACATCTTCTGGCGCCGCGTCACAGGTGAAGCCGGGGGACTGATCGAGGCGGCCGGCGCCAAATCCTTGAGCGAGCGATGCGCCGAGCCGTTGGGGTGCGATGTGATCCATTCGGTGACGAACCCGCTCGGGCGCCTGACTGCGGCCATTCATGTCTATGGCGGCGATTTTTACGGCGTGAAGCGCAGCGACTGGGACCCCGAAAACCTGCTCGAGCGCGATTACGATTTTGCATTGCACCGGCGGATGTTCGAGGAATCCAATGCGGCTTGACGAGGGACCGACCGCTCGCGGCCATGAGGGCGATGGCCCTTGCCGTTTCGGGCTAAGCACCTTAGAACTCGCCCACGTAGCCGTCCATCACCGAGGCATCCCGTTCGAGCCGCTCGATCTCGGCGCCCGACAATCTGAGCCCAATCGTCGTAGACCTCGCCCTGCTGAACTGACGCACGCATCTGGAACCCGATTGTTAGCTATGCGGAGGCTCGGCGGTTTTCGCGGCGCTCCGGAACAGGCCGGCGCATGCCGCGGGGGTAGCCGGGGTGCTCGTTAGCGGCGCGATACAATTCATGTCCTCGGAGCACGAAAGGCCACCCTCTTCAATACTCAAGAGACGCGTCTTCCGACCGTGCACTGAGTGCAGGCAAATCCTTACGGTGACACGCAAGGCGCTTGTTGGATCGGGTCGCAACGGCTGGCGGTACGAGGACGTCTGGCTGGACAAGTAGCGGTCCCACCTACTCGGTAATCGATGCAGCGGGTGGAACTTCCGCGCGCGAGGAGCAAATGCTTCAGCGCGATGTGCACTGTGCGGACTTACCTATAGCGCCTATAGCGCTGCCTGCGGGCGAACCTCGATCCGCTATCTTCGTCCCGTTTGCATCCCTCAGCGCCGTGGTACCGGTTGGATGGAAACCGATCGGTACGGTTGGCAGCGAGAAAACGCCGCGGAGGTGAAAATGGCACGCGATGGTTATCTGATCCTCGACAGCGATCTCCACATCATGGAGCCGGATGATCTCTGGGCCCGCTATCTCGAGGAGCGTTATCAGGCGAGTGCACCACGTTTCTTTGGCGCACAGGAGCAGAAGCTGGCCGAGAATACCGCGGATAAAGGCAGTGCCGACGTCATCGAAGGCATGGAGGTGCAAGGGCTTGCCATCCCGGCGCACGGCAAAATGTCAAGCACCGCAGCAACGGGCGGCAAGGGCCTGCACATCATGGTGCCGATCAAGACTGAGATGGCCTGGAACACAGCCCACGACTACACCGGCGAAATCGCTGAGCGCTTAGCGGCAACCGCTCCCGGAAAGTACACCACTTCAGCGGCTTTCTCGGCACGCCCCGGAAAGTTGTTTATCGATTATCTCCGCAATGGACGGGGCACAACCGCTGTCGGTGCCTATTCGCCGCGTGCCCGGCCTGGCTTTGCGGTTGCGGCTCCGGTGATCTGGCGCGAGGTGGAGCACGGAGTTCGTCCTGGTGATTTTACGATGGTCCATCCACCTCGGCGGGCCAGACGCAGGCGACCAAGCTAAGATGACCCGAATGGCTTGTTACGACCATACCATGCCACCCGAAATCCGGTATGGGGCCTAGTGCCGTGTGCAACGACTTCGGCAATACCATTCCGTACAGCGAATATCTCGCCGCCTTCAGTCAGACTCGCATTCCTGTGAGGTGGCCAAGTGCGGCCCCAAACCTCGAACCGCGCGACGACATCTGGCCGACTGATCGTGCCCCCGTCATTCGCCGTCTTGAAGACGGGACAAACGAGTTCTCTGAGTTGCGGTGGGGCTTTCCGCCAGCCCGGCCCAAAGGTGCGCCGGTCATCAATTTCCGTTCCGAGGGTCGACGGTTCCCGGTCGGTCGGTGTCTGGTACCGGCATCACATTTTTTCGAGTTTACCGGCACGAAGTCGCCCAAGACGAAGTGGAAATTCACGAAGGTCGGCGAGGACTGGTTCTGCTTCGCCGGTCTATGGCGTCCGACGTCGACGGGTGGCGAAGCCTTCACGCTGCTGACGACCGATCCGAGCCCGGATGTCGCGCCAATCCACGACCGGCAGATGGTCGTCCTGGATCGCGCCGACTGGTCGGCATGGCTGGAGCAGACCGGCTAACGAGGCCGATCTCCTGCGGGCACTGCCGCCAGGCTCCTTGAAGGTCGAACAGGTCCGTTAACCAGGAAAATTTGTAAATGTCGGGGTGAATCGTCACTGACGCCATCGAACTCATCGCCGCCCGAAAAATTGTGCGGCGGCGGGTTGCACCATCATCGTAATGTCGAGATTATCGGGTCGCGATGCGCGAAACGTGACCGATCACTGGCCGTCCCCGCTATTACTCTCGCTTGCAGAACCAAGCATATGAAGCTTCCGCTCACGCCAGCCGCCGTTGTCTTCGACATGGACGGCCTGCTCTTCGACACGGAAGCGCTCTACCAAGAGGCCTCCCTGGTTGCAGCGGTGGAGGGAGGCCACGATGTGAGCTCGGGTATTTTCAGCCGCACTATAGGCCTGCCATGGCCACAAACCCGGAGCCTACTGCTGGACCATTTTGGTGATAGTTTTCCGGCAAATGAATTCATTACGGCATGGGTGCGGCAATTCGATTTGATGGCCTCGACCCGACTATCACTAAAGCCCGGCGCAATCGAATTGCTGGATGCGCTCGATGATCTGCGCCTTCCTCGGGCGATTGCTACCTCCTCGGCTCGTCATACCGTCGAGCATCACCTGAGAGCCTATAACCTTGCGGGACGCTTCCATGAGATTGTCGGACATGGGGAGTACGTTTCTGGCAAGCCTGCACCCGATCCCTTCCTGAAAGCCGCCGAGCTTTTAGGGGTTGAGCCTCGGCTATGTCTGGCTCTGGAGGATTTGCACAGCGGGGTCCGATCCGCGTCCTCTGCTGGCATGATGACCGTCATGGTGCCGGATCTCCTCGAACCAACGGACGAAATTCGAGCGCTCTGCACCTTTGTTGCCCGCGATTTGCAGGAGGTTCGTAGCCTGATCTTGACCGTTGGCTCGGCCTGCTGAGCATGAACATCACGGGGGTATTGAGATACTGAGCCCGCATCGACTTGTCTCCCAACGGAGCGATGCATTTCCCTGCATCGCGAAATGCTGTAGGGACAGAAATCCCCGGTCGACATCGCTGCGGTTTTCATCGTAGAGCAGCCGATGAGACCATTTGCCTCCAGTTACCAAAAGGTCCCCAAATGAAAAACGCTATGCTGGGCGTAGCCAGATACCGCACACCGATGCTCGCCGTCGTGGTTACACTTTGCACGCTCATGCTCGCTCAACCGAGCCACGCAGCCGCCTGTGTCAATGGCGTCTATCGAGCCGGATGCGTCGGCCCCAATGGGGCTGTGGGAGTCCACAAGGCATACCCGCACCATCACGGTTATGGTTACCATGGTCCGGTTAGCTGCGCCCACGGCCCCTACCGAGCAGGGTGCGTTGGACCACATGGGGGCGCAGTCGTCCGCAGGACCTATTAGTCGCAACAAGAAATGTGGGCACCGGCGAGGAAGACGGCGGCTGGGATTGCGGCTCGCTGTATTTTTTGCGATACTCACCGTGATGCTGGATACGCTCGGCTGCGCGAAACGTTAGGTTCAAAAGCTGGCTTAGCGGAAGGGGAAGTGATGAAGCGTCTCTTATTGGCGAGTATTGCGATTTGCTGCTGCCTATTAGCCGTCCAGAGCGCCACTGCAAAGGGTTGTCTCGAAGGCGCAGCATTGGGCGGCGCTGTCGGGCATATGAGGCACCATACGTTTCTCGGAATCTTTGGTGGCTGTGCTGGCGGATGGTACGTGCACCACCTCTACGCAAAATGGCATCGAGAACATCCAAACGGCAACCTTAATCAATTTGCCGATGATTATCACGGCTGGCTTCCTGCGGGCTGGGATGAACGTTTGAGGACCGCAGGCGGCGCTAGTCCCCATCCTGGCACGACCAAGCCGACAGGCCACAACTCAACCGGTTCTACCGAATACCATAGCACCGGAGACGGTGGATATGCTGGTGGTGGTGGCCCGCCATACCGGTGAGCTTTTTGCTGGTGCGAAGAGCCGTCCGCCGCCACCAATGCACCACTGGTGAGATTTTCGCAATCAAAAAGGATGCCGGGGCATTGTCAAGGAAAACCGCCTGCAGGATCCGAGGGGTTCGGCGTAGGCTGCGGGCATGGCTCCGATCTCCTATCGCCGGCATCGTTTTCCGCCGGTCGTTATCCAGCACGCCGTGTGGCTGTACCTTCGCTTCACCATAAGTTATCGCGATGTCGAGGAGCTGCTTGCCGAACGCGGCCTCGATCTCCTATGAAAAGCGTTCGCAGTTGGGTGCTCAAATTCGGACCGGCGATCGCTCGGGGACTATGACGGTGCCGTCCTCGACCGAGCGGTCGCTGGCATCTCGACGAAATGGTTGTCCGCATCGCAGGCAAGCACATGTATCTGTGGCGTGCTGTCGACCACGAGGGCGAGGTCCTCGAGATCCTCATCCAGCGTCGTCGCGACCGGTCGGCGGCCGTCAAGCTAATGCGCAAATTGCTCCGCAAACAGGGCTTCGCGCCGTCCAGGGTGACGACGGAAAAGCTGCGCTCCTACGGCGCCGCCTTCCGGCATCTCGGGCTCTCCTGCGACCATGAGCAGGGCCTGCGAGAAAACAATCGGGCGGAGAATTCGCATCAGGTGGTGCGCCGGCGCGAGCGCAAGATGCAGCGCTTCAAATCAGCCGGATCAGCGCAACGCTTTCTGAGCGTTCATGCCGCCGTCCACAATAGCTTCAACCTTCAGCGCCATTACGCGACTACGATCCACAAGAGCCAGGGCTCGGAATACCCGGCCGTCGTGATCCCGCTAACCACTCAGCATTACCCGATGCTGCAGCGGAATTTGGTCTACACGGGGGTGACGCGCGGCAAGCGCCTCGTCGTCTTGGTCGGGCAGCGAAAGGCGCTCGCTATTGCGGTCAAAGGAAGTCGAGCGAAACGGCGGTGGTCGAAGCTACGGGAGTGGCTGACCGGCCGCGGTACGCCAGCACGAACCGGGTCGGTGGTTGACTGAGATTTACGTGATGGTGATGCGTCTCCTCTCCAAGAGGAGATCTACCGCGTGGCAGCGCGTCCTGCGGGTTAATGTTCTTGTGGTCAGCAATGGCTCACGGCTAATGACGTTTGCGTCACTTCCGATATCCCGCTGTCTCAAGAAACTCATCTACGTTTTTGCAGCTACGACGTCCGGCGTGCCACCATGGCCCACTTTCCGGCCTGCAACCGCATCTGTCATGCCGTGCACGGCTTCGATCGCGGCGATGAGTTGCGCGACGCGATCACCGCCAGCACCTGCCACTGCACCCGCAGAAAATCCCTTGGCTCGCGCCGAACTGTGCCTCGCGAGCGAGATAATAACTCGGCCCCGATCCAATTTCGGCCGGTCAGACCCCGTCTGCGAGCGGGGCGCTATTTGACAAGCGCGAGTACCTGGCGCAATCGCGGATCTTCGGCCGTGCCGAGCCACTCGAACAGAACCATCTCGGTGGTGACCACCTCTGCGCCGTTCTTTTCCATGCGCGCGATTGCGGTTTCCTTGCTCTCGGCCCGCCGCGAGCCGACGGCGTCGCGGGCGAGGAACACCTGGCGCCCGGTGCGTAGGAGTCCGAACACCGTCTGCAACACGCAGACATGGGTCTCGCATCCGCAAACAACGATGTCGTGGCGGGCCGGAAGTCGATCGAGAAAGCCTCGGTGTCGGCAGGCGTCGAACGCCATTTTGTGCGCGGTATCGGCCGCATCCGCATGCAATTCAGGAACGGTCGGCCCGAGGCCCTTGGCATTCTGCTCGGTGAAGAGCAGCGGCACGCCGAGCAGTTGGGCAGCATTGACGAGCCGCCGGGCATTGTGGAGGACGGAGGCGGCGCCCTCGATCACCGGCATCAGCCGCGACTGAAAGTCGACGAGCAGGAGCGCAGAGGTCTCGCAGGTGATCGACGGCATCGGTTTCTATGCCGCCGGGAGCGGCCGCCGGCGCCTTGGCCGGAGCTCCCCGCGCTGCATGGCGATACCCAGCTCCAGGCTATCGGCGATGCGGTGGGCGCGCTCAACAAAATGCGCGGCCGCCGTCGGCGGACAGACTTCGTCGGCGGTGGCGGCGAACAGCGCGAGCCACCGGTCGAAATGCGGCGTGTCGACCGGCAGCGGCAGGTGCGCGACCATCGGCTGGCCGTGATAGCGGCCGCTCATCAGCGCGACCGACGACCAGAACGCGCGAATCCGTGCGATATGCCGCTCCCAGTCCTGCACGGTGCCGTTGAAGATCGGGCCGAGTAGCGGGTCGCGCCGAGCGCGGTCGTAAAAGGTGCGCACAAGGCGCTCGATCATCTCCTCGTCTATGCCGGTGCGCGCGACAATGTCCGCGACGATCAGATCGCGGCCGCGCGGCCCCTCGATTGCTGCATCCCGGCTCATCCGGCTCAGATCGGCGATAACATTTAGGCGCTGATTGATATAAGTTGCCTATATGTTTGCGGCAAGCGGCTCGCCGCGATGCGACACCCGGTCCCGATGAGGATCCCAATGCGATTGACCTTGCATACCGATTACGCGTTGCGCGTGCTGATGTTCGCCGGCAGTAAGGGCGAGGCGCTGGTGACGATCAGCGAGATCGTCGCACGTTTCGACATCTCCCGCGGGCATGTGATGAAGGTCGTCCAGGCGCTCAGCCGCAAAGGGTATCTTGAGACGATCCGCGGTAATAAAGGCGGCATACGGTTGGCCCGCAAGCCGGCGCAGATCAATAGCGGCGCGGTCGTACGCGATATGGAGGAGACACTCGCCATCGTCGGCTGCCTCGAACGGGAGGGCTACTGCTGCATAGAGACGTGCTGCGTGCTGAAGAGCGCTCTGCGCGACGCGACCAACGCCTTTCTCGCCACCCTCGACCATTACACGCTCGAGGACCTGGTCCGGCCGCGGCGCGCGCTCGCGCGGCTGCTTGAGATCGCGCCAAACTCCGCGGGCGCTCATCGATCAGATTGAATTGTTTGTATGTTCAAACGGCGCCGCGGTCGACGCCGGCATGATCTCGATAACCATCACGGCTTCGCATGCCGGAAGTGCCGTTCTCGACACTTGCGTCTGGGCGAGCGCGAAGCGCGCTGATAGGGAGTGTAGCCCGAGGCGAGCGTTCCCCGATCGGCCTGGGGCTGCGAGGGCTTTTCGGGTGCAATTAAGCCGTGTTGTTAGACCGGGCGCGATGGATCTCCGTCAACGAAAATCAGGAGGGGATGATGTTCAAGAGGATCGACCACGTCGAGATCGTCACAGACCAGCTCGACCGAACCGTGCAGTTCTATACCGAAGTGTTAGAGTTCACGGTGAAAGGCCGAGACCGGATCGAGCGCTCGGGTCTGGGTGTGCCTATCGATCTGGTCTATTTGGATCTAGCAGGTTGCGGAAAAATACCGTGTTTGGGAGGCGTTTGGAGAGCTGCTACATTTAGTTCGCGCTTTGGTTGCCGGGAGGTCGCTTCTTGAGGAGGCGTTTGCATGGATTTTGCGGGGTTTTGCGATGTCTGGGCAGATTCCGGGCATGGCTACGCCACCACCCTCACCAGCTTGGGCAGCCGGACGAGGTTGTAGGCAGTGGCAGTCAGGGTGAACATCCAGCCGACGCGGGCGAGGCCACGGTGATGGGTCTTGCGAAAGCCAGCAGCCGCCTTGGCCCAGCCAAACACCTCCTCAATGCGCTTGCGCACCCGCCCACTGACCGCATAGCCCGGGTGGCGGGTCGTTCGACCATCGATGGCCGATCGCCGATTGGTGGTGTTCTGCGCCACATGCGGCGTCACGTTGTACGTCGCGCAGATCGGCAATAAACTCGGCGACATCGTAAGCCTTGTCGGCGCCCAGCGTGATCCGATGATTGCCGGGGCGGTCCGCCACCATCTCCAGCGCCGCCTCGCGTTCGGCTGTGCCGGTTGCCAAGGTCAGACGGGTGTCGATCACCAGCGCGTGCCGGTTCTCCATCATCCCATGCCCCAGATAGGCCAGCTTGGCCGGTTGGCCTGGCCCCTTACGGTACAGCCGAGCATCAGGGTCCGTGGTCGAGGCGTGGGTCTCGTTGCTGCGCTTCTCGCCGTGGAAGTCCCGCTCCCCATTGCGGCCCGGCGCCGGCGGCTCGCCGCTGCCGTCCTTGGGGCGAAAGCTCTTCATGCTGGCCCACGCCTCGATCAGCGTGCCGTCCACCGAGAAATGCTCGTCCGACAGCAGGGCTTTGACCCGCTCCTGGTTCAACACCGCCGCCATGAACTTGCTGGCAATGTCGCCCTCGATCAGCCGCTCGCGGTTCTTGGTGAACACCGTCACGTCCCAGATCTCGGCATCCAGCGACAGCCCGACAAACCAGCGGAACAGCAAATTGTAGCCGAGCTGCTCCATCAGCTGGCGCTCCGAGCGCACCGAATAGAAGGCCTGCAACAGCAGTGCACGAAGCAATTTCTCAGGAGGAATCGACGGCCGTCCGAGCTTCGCGTACAGCTTCTCGAATTCCCCCGTCAGTGCACCAAGCGCTTCGTCCACAATCTTCTGGATCGGCCGCAACGGATGATCCAACGGCACCCGCGCTTCGCAGCTCAAATAGCTGAACAGCGCCTCGGTTCTGAGATCCCCACCGCGCATCGGACGTCCCCCACATCTCGTCACGCAGTGTGGTTTATACCCCAGATCTCGCTCCAATATGCGACTTTTTCCGCAACCTGCTAGCACCTCGCGCAGGCAATCGGCGAGGTGGAGGCGCGGCTCGACGTCGACCGCGACGGGATCACCGTTGATTTGGAAACTTACCGGCATTACGCGCTCCTTTGCTGGGCCGCAGCCCGCAAAGCCGCGCTCGACGAGCGTCGCCACGAGGCCGCGGCGGTAGGCGGCGTCGGCGTGCAAATCGTCCGGAGGGGCGACCTCTTTTGCGGCCGTCGCCGCCGCCTGACGGATCAGATCGTCGTCGATGGCGTGGCCATTCAGCAGCGTCTCCACCCTGGTTAGCCGGTGGGGGCGCGGGCAGGCGCCGATCACTCCGATATGCGCATTGCTCAGCGCCCCTTGCCGGTTCTCGTCATAAACCAGGAGGATATCGCCGAGGGCGAAATCGCTCTCACGCCGGGCATATTTTCGGAAGGCCCAGCGCCGGCCGCTCGACCATTTCGGGAGGTGCAGCTCGGTGATGATCTCGTCTGGCTGGCGCAGTGTCGACAGCGGCCCGGTAAAAAAAATCGCCGGCGCGCACCGTGTGCGAGCCGGACGGGCCGGAGAGGGTGATTTCGCTTTCGCAGGTCACCGCGACGCCGGGCAATTCGGCGGCCGGGTCGCATGGGCAAGACTGCCCCCGACAGTGCCGCGGTTTCGGATCTGGTAATGCGCGACATGCGCGACGGCTGCGTGCAGTAGCGGATGCGCCACCGCCAATTGCCGATCACCTTCGATATCACGCCAGCGTACCAGGGAGCCGAGCCGAACGCCGTCGTCTCCGACAGCAATGTTGCCGAGCCCGGGCAGCCGCCGCAAATCAACCAGCAGACCCGGGGTAGCCAGCCGGAAGGCGAGAACTGGCATCAGACTTTGTCCCCCGGCGATGACGGACGCCTCGGGGTTCGATGCGAGCAGGTCGATTGCTTCGCGAAGCGTTTCGGGAGCCTGGTAATCGAAGGGCGCAGGTTTCATTGCTATGCCTCGCGCGGCAAGACCAAACCCAAAGCTTACACGAGCGTTCGCGAGAGCGCCGAGTGCGCGACCCCGAACGGTGGCACGAGCATCGCGAACTCGCAACGGCGCCGTAGGTGATGCTCTCGAACGGCACTCCAAGCCATTCGGTGACGAGCTGCGCTAAGCTGGTTTCATGCCCTTGCCCCGAGGACATCGTGCCCATAATCAGTTGAACGCGGCCTTCCGGAAGTATCGTGATCTCGGTGCGCTCGCGGCGCGTTGCCAAACGGGTTGGTGTTGGCGATCTCCCAGGCCGTCGTCTGCGTGCGGTCGCCTTTGCCAATGGCTGGTCGTACGGTCCGCCGAGACAGCGACGCAACCTCCGCGGCGGAGCCCGTGTTTAATTAACAACGACAGTGCAAGAGGCGGATCATGGCTTTTAGCCTCGGCCGGGTTGTTTCAGCCAGAAAGGATGCTGGCCGGCGGCTTTCTGCGACAGCGCGGCGCTCATTTGCAGAAAAGTTCGGAGTTGTCGGATTGGAACAGCAACCTGCAAGCTACTATCGCGCAGCCGCCGCGCGCGCCCGGAGGCTCCGGGCCGAGGCCACAACGCGGCGGCTTAAGGAGCACCTTGGAGAGGAAGTCGCGCGCTACGAACGACCAGCGCAAGAGATCGAGAGGGCATCTGAGCCGGGATCGGACTTTGCGCCGGCAGAAGCGGCAGCGACCTTCAGAAGCGAAACCGGCGGACCATAATCCGAGGTTCGGAGTTGCCCCTAAGAACGGACTTGCGGTACGGGTCAAGGCTTCGGCCCGGTGATGGCCAGTATCACGCCGCGAGTAGCATCGGTCCGGCGCAAACCATGTCATGCAGGCATGGCGGCGAGATGCGCCACACCACAACGCTGGAGAGAAGCGATGCCGACTAAAACACCGGAGAAGAAGGCCAGCGGAGGCAAGGCAAATCCTCTGCAGAAGCCGCTACAGCCGTCCAAGGAGCTGGCCGCGGTGGTCGGCTCGGGCCCACTTCCCCGGGGCCAGGTAGTCAGCAAGATGTGGGAGTACATCCGCTCGCACAACCTGCAGAACCCGGAGAACCGCCGCGAAATTCTGGCCGATGACAAGCTCCGGAGGGTCTTCGGCAAGGACAAGGTGACCATGTTCGAGATGAACAAGCACCTCGCCGGCCATTTGAAGTGACAGGGCCAGCGAGACGTCAGGCGGCACCATCCGGGTTGAGAGCGGGATCGCGGGGCTGCCTGCTAACGATGGGCATTTCCCGTCTGCAACCTCTGGGGCGGCGACGCATGTCGGGGTGGTCGTCACCGCACCGGCTCGCGCTTCGAAGTTTGACGCGATATCCTCGGTCCGCTTCGTGTGAATGGCGCGACAACGAACCTCATCCCTAGCCTAGCGAGGGGACCGGTAGTTCGAATCCGGCTTCCTCCAGGACAGAGTCCATTGCGAAATTTGACCGCAGAGGACGTCACCAGCCAGCACAGTAGGCAGCCGCCTTCCGAAAAAAAGACTCTGGAATTCAGTGGGAACGTCCACCACACCGTAGCACGCCGGGAGCTGGTCGGTCCCTGATCCCTGCGGGTCATAACGGTTCTTCGCGCCGCTAGAGGTGCGCATGCTGCAGTCACTTGCCCCGGCCCGGCACCGTCCGTCTCTTGGCTTCCGGTCAAAGCCGGAACCATCGCGAGTTCTTGATATTCGGATTGCGCCTAGCAACCAGTGAGGCGAAATGCGCCAGATCAGCCATCTCTCAATCCCGCCGCACGCGCAACCCATGCTGGCCAGTGAAACGGCTAACGCGAAGCGGGCGAACGACCGCGGGGACCATCGCGTCCAATGCTCTCTGCGGGTCAGGTCAGGTAATGCTGGCATTCCCGTGCGTGATACCACAGGTTACCGGGTGCCGCCCGGCTGCACCGGTTAATCGAGAGGTATGCCGGAGATGCGGGCGCACTCGGTGAGCAAATCGTCCTGAGTTTTAGGCTCCACCGAAATTGGGTTCGGCGCACGAAGGCGTTGATGATAGAAATACCCAGCCGTCGATCGCGCCAACTCGTCCTCACTCGTGGCAAGCCAAGCCTGGGTGACACACCCCTGATGAAGATCGTCCGGGGCCGAAGGGCCGCCCATTTTTGTCGCTACCCATCCGGGTTCCAGCGCGTTGGATTTGACGTCTTTCCAACGGCGAGCGAACGCAATGCCAGCAATACATCGCACAGCTTGCTCTCGGCGTAAGCCGACGAGCCGCTCCATGACCTTTTGGTCCAGAGCAGATCGTCCATACGTGGATGGACGCCGCGATGCATATCGGAGCTTACATAGACCAATCGCTTCGGTCTTTCGATCAGTGCCGTCAGAATGTAGGGCGCGAGCACATTGACAGCGAAGACGCTCGGAACTCCGGGCTCCACCTCCATCCGGCTCTCGCGATAGCCCACACCCGCGTTGTGGATTACGGCGTCGAAGGGGCCGAGCTTGTTGACCTCCTCGGCAAGCGTTCTTGCCCCAGCGATGGTAGAGAGGTCTCCGGAAACAACTCCCGTGGCGCCGGGTGCCGCCGCGAGGGCGTCGCGGCTTCGAGCCTCGTTTCGCCCGTGCAGTACGACCGCATGGCCTTCGTTGATCAGGAGTTGGGCCGCCATCAGGCCGAGGTCGTCCGATGATCCCGTTATGAATACGCGAGCCAATCCCGTACCTCCTCTTATCGCGCTGACCTATCCGTGCATTCTCCCGCACGGTTCCTGAAGGTCGGGATTTTCGACATGTCAGCGGCCGTACTTCGTGAGCATTTCACCTGAGAGGTACCGCTCTTCGACCTCGCGCTGCTTGTCGGCGCCCTCGCCGTCCGGCGGCACTTCGGGGATCCGATAGGGTCGGCCGGCGCGCGCGCTGACAAATTCGTCGCAGGCTGCGACGCCGCGGGACTGGAAAGCTTCCATGAAGTCCCACAGCGCGGCCCAGGTGACATGATGGGTGAAGCCCGGATACCACGCGATGGTGACGCCGAGCGCGAGGTGTTCCTCAAAGCTCAGAAAGCGTCCGAGCTTGCCCTTCATAAACGAGAATGGGCCGGAAACGGCGGCCCGCGCCGCTGCGATCTCATCGGTCGTATGTGGCGATTCGAGCTGCACCCAATCGACGCCGGCGTCCTCCCGATAGGCCTTGAGCCGCAGCAGCGTGTCCTCGAAGCTGCTGTTCGCCGCATCGCGCGCATAGCATTGCGCCATCACGACGAAATTGGGGTGGATCTCGCTCTTCATGTCGACCGCGGTGCGATAGCGGGCGACCGCCTGTGCGATCGGCACCACTTCCACACCGGCGCTTTGCGTCTTGCGCTTGCCCTCGATCGGCTGGTCGTCGATGCGGATGCCGGGGAGCCCGGCATGGATCGCTTCCTTAATCAGTCGCCGCACGGCCATGATGCCGCCGTGACCGGTGTCGCCGTCGAGAATGACCGGGAAGTCGACCGCCTGCGCGATCCATTGACCGACCTGGATGCACTCGGTCATCGTCATCGTGCCGACATCGGCCAGCCCCGTATAGGTGCCGACCACGCCGCCGGTGCCGACAAAGCCGACCTCGCAGCCGGCCTTCTCCATGATGCGGGCATGCGCTGCCGTCGGCGGATGCAATACCGCCAATACCTTGTCTCGGCGCGAATCAGCCGCTGCAGCCGAGCGGTTTTTTCGGTCGCTTTGAGCATCACAGCCCTCCGGTCAGCCGGCAAGGCCGGCACGGGCGTAAAGCCGCGCCGCATTGTCCCACATCAGCTTGCGGCGGCGCTCCTCGTTCATCTTCCAGGCCAGCGCCAACCCGACGGTTTTCGGGAAGTGGCATAGGCCATGACGGCCCAGGCCCAGCGCGACTTGCCCCAGCGCCGGATCTCCTCGACACTGCCTGCGACGTCCCGCGAGGTTGCGAGGATCACGCCGCCGAGGCGCGCGGGATAGTCGCTGCAGTAGTCCTGCATCCAGCGGTGATAGGCGCGGTACATGCCCATTTCGAGGGCGACGTCATCGCCAGTCGTCCAGGTGCCGAACCAGCCCGAAGGCAGCGTAAGGTTCACGTCGACCCCTTCGTAATCCATGTCCCGGATGCGCTCCGCGGGATCGTGGTCGACGTGCGGTGAAAGATCGCGCTCGCGTTTAACGCCGGTGAAGCCAGCCATATATCCGGCCGGCGCCTGATCGGCCGCCGCATCGCCAAGACGGCGCCGGTAGACGCGCTGCCCCCGCGTGTATGTCAAATGGCCATTTTTGTTGACGGTCTTGTATTGCTCCCAACGGCCAGGCGGGACTTCTCACCCTCGGAAAGGTACGGTTCCAGCACCTCCATAAAAGGCCCGACGTGGGTGTCCGAGTCGAAAATCCTGTACCCGTTTTTGGCCATTTGGGTCTCCTGTCAGAATGCCATTACCATGACTCGCGTCACCCAAACCTGAAAAGCCCGGGATTGCCGCCACGTTCGGCATTGCGTCGAAGCGCCACCGCATCGCCAGGGCGGCGTCAGCCACCAAGGCATCTTCGAATACACTCGTCAACTGGCGGAGACGGCCGGTTATCCAAAACCCCAACCCGCCAGACCCCAATGGGCCATCGGCTGCGTGGAATGGCTTGCCGAGCAAGGCAGAACCAGCTGAGCCAGAGCCACTTACCGACGGCTCCTTCACCGCGCGGGTTTCTTGGCCGATCGATGCTCCATTTCGGCAGCCCTACCAGCGTTATTCCGTCGCGGCGGAACCGTCAGTTCGAATCCACTTCCCTCCAGCGGACTTGCTGGGCCAGCGCTCGACCGAGCGGTTGCGAGCTAGTTCGAGATCGGCGGCTACCACCAGCTATGTCCGAGGACCGACGGGCCGTTCCTTCGCCACCGAGCGCGCGCCACTACTCCACGGCCGCGATAATCTCGATCTCGACCATCGCCTCGGGCTGGGCGAGGCCGCTGATCTGGATCGTTGTGCTCGTCGGACTGCCCACCCCGAAATAGCGCATGCGCACGTCCGAGCACTGCGAGAACGCCTGGTAGTCGGTGACGAAGGTGTTGGTCTTGACAACACCGGCCCAGGTAGCGCCGGCGGCTTTGAGGCAGGCGTCGAGGTTCTTAAAAGTCTGTTCGAGCTGCGCCCGCATGTCGCCCGGGCCAACGATGTTGCCGTCTACGTCGCGTGCCAGTTGGCCGGCGATATAGATCATCCTAGCTGGGCCGGTGACCGTGACGACGTGCGAATAGGCGGGCTTGCCCTGTTGCATGCGGACGTTCATGCCCGCGGGCTGGATCCGGTCGATCTTTATAGCCACGGCTATTTCCTATCCCAGATGTGTCACCGGCGCCGAGCATGCAGCCAGGTTCGCGGCGATTGCAATCGGCGAGCGAGGCCTCTCATGAGCTGCTCGGCGATTAGACGCTATTATTCCTCGGCGCAGATCATCCAGCGGTCAGGTTCCGCGGTATTGCCGATGTGCCGGGCAGTTATGAAGGGGTCGGACCGAGCTCTCGGCACGCTGCTGTCGGGCTGGAGACTATTTTCCGATTTTGCCGCGAGCTTTCGTATTCCGTTCTTCTCCCCGGGGGACCCAGGGTTCGAATCCGGCTCCCTCCAGCGAGGAGTCTGCAAACTTTCGATCCCTCTTGCGTTATCCATCGAGGGCCCGTGCGCTCCGCGGCGATCACCGTGGTACCGCTGCCGAGAAAGGCGTCGAGCACGATGTCGCCGCGGGGCGAGCTGTCGAGGATCGCATCGGCGACCAATGCCACTGGCTTCACCGCGGGTGCAATGCCAAGAAATTACCCTCCGTGCCGCCGCCGGCGAAGGAATTGGCGCCGGGGTAATTCCAGACATTGCTGCGGTTGCGGAGACCTCTCGGGTGGCGTGCAACCCCGCGCACCGCTGGTATTATTTCTCGGACATGCAGCCCGATGAGGTTCTGTTCATCCGGGTACACGACAGCGCCAATGACGGGCGCGCCCGGCTGTCGTTCCACACCTCCTTCGACGACCCGCTGACCCCCGGTGCGCCACCGTGGGAAAGCATCGAGGTGCGCACCCTGGTCTTCTTTCCGCCGGCTGCCTGACACCGGCCGCTAGAAGGCCCCCTTGCTCCGAATACATTCGGCGCAAGGCGGGGGCCGTCACTGCAAGGATTAGAAGCCAATCGCGCCGCCGAATGCGCTCCTCGCCCGTGCCGACCCGGTCACGAATGCGCGGAGCGCGCACCGCGACCGGGCCGATGCCGGTCATGATCTCACGCTCGGGCAGGTGCCCGTGGCGGACCAGCCGTTGACGTCCATCGTCGGTGAGCTTGTCGGCGTGGCCCTCGATAAACCCGGCCACCTCCGCTGCGACAGCCTGGGCCAAAAGCGCGCGGGCACCGCTGCGCAGCACCTCAGTCAGCGGGTCGGAAAGCGTGCCTGGCTGGGAAAACTGGAAAACATTACTGTCAGTCATGGCGTATCACTCCTTCAGTGGAGAAGTGGAGGCGAGAACACCCCCACGATACGCCGCCCTACCCTTTCATGCCGTCACCAACTTCTGCGAATAGCTCCCCGTAGCCCTCAAACCCACTCTCGTCGTCGAGTGATCGACGGCTTGGAGGCGAGGTGGCCGCACACCCGCGGCTGTCTCGCCGCTTGCCCACGACGTCTCCTCGGGGTCACGGCGGCTGTTGTCGGCAGGTTGATGGTACTGCCGGCCGGTCTGCCTCAGCTCCGGAAGGGTCGTGTGCGCCGCAGGCAGTTACGCTTGGTGCCAATTGCCGACATTCCGGGAATGACCAACCGATTATTCATGTCGACCCTAAGCGCCGCTTGGTCCGGCCTGAAGACTTCGGGTGCCTGTTGTCCGATTGCCATTGACAGGGGGGACAATCCTTGGTGTCAAAAGAGGGCAGAGATTAAGCTCGCGGGCAACGGTACGTGAATGCAAGGCGGGGAGGTGTTGATGCCGGAGGCTCTGGGACTCGGGCTCGTACAAGTTGATCCGCAGCGTGGCGCCGGCTGGCGCGCGCGTGAGATACAGGACGTTGCGCGCGCTGCCGAAGACGCCGGATTTGAGGCGGTATTTTGCGCGGAGGTCAACAACGACGCGATCGCGTCGGCGGAGCTGATGGGCTTGGCTACAAGCCGTCTGAAGGTCGGGACATGGATCGCTCATATTTACCTACTCTGCCATATCTGTGCGCGAAGGCAGCGGCGCTCGCTGCCGATGCTAGCGTGGGCGCTTCATCCTCGGGCTCGGAATCAGCCACCAGCCAGTCAACCGCGCCCTCGGCATCAATATGCCGAACCCATCGGCGGCATTGCGCGATTACGCGATCGAGGTTGCCAGCTGGCTGCGCGGCGATGGCCCCGCGACGCACCTGCCGCAGCAGCCCTCTCCATATCCAGTTCCGATCTATTTGGCTGCACTGACATCACAAGGCGTTGAATTGGCTGGTGAGATCGCCGATCGGGTAATGCCTCTGTGGTGGTCGGTCGATCGGGTCGCGCGCAGCCGGCGTTGGATCGAGCGTGGTCGCGCCAAGTCCGGCGGGCGCGGCAAACTGGATCTGACCCTCTGTCTGCCGACCTACATCGGCGAAGACATCGACGCGTTGCGTGCCACGGCTCGGGCCAATCTGGGCTTGTTCACCACGCTTCCATTTTTCCAGCGGCTGTTGCGCGCCAGTGGCTTCCTCGAGGAAGCTGACCGCGCTGAGCAGGGTTTCAGGAAGCGATGCGCTGAGTGATCGGGTACTCGACGCGATCTGCCTGATTGGCTCCGTCGGTCGGTGCAATGATCGCCTCGCCGAATACCGTGCCGCTGGGCTCGACCTCCCGATCTTGTGGCCGGGACTTGGCGTGGACACCGCGGGCGAGGTCATCGCCGCCTTCCGGCAATAGTGGGAAACCCTCTGCAGCCAGCGAAGCAAGCTCAGTCTTGGGCATAGCCCCCGCACCTGCCCACAACTGAGCCGAGCTGGAAAACGGTTGAAGGCGTGTGTCGGGGGCTGGCTGCTGGGCGCAAATCCCCGATGCACCTCGCGAAGGACCGCTCACCACCCCTTCTCGGCCACTAAGCCCTTCTCGCTGGGAATTCTCTTCCTGCCCGAAGCAGACCTACGGGATCATCGTCATGTTCAGTCGAAGTGTGATGAAACCGACATCGGCATGGCGATGCTCGATCGAGAAGCTGCTCACCGCGAACGGAAACGGGCGCGATTGCGGGGGCTGGCGGCCGGACCGCGTCTCAGATCACGGGACCGAAGCCGCGTTCGTATGCGCGATGTAGTTCTGCACGTCCAGATCGAGCTGCGGCCGTCCGGTTCGAGCTGGGCGGCGGTCACAAGTCCGACATAGGCCGTGGTACCGCTCCTCTAGCCATAGTCGCGGATCATCTGCGGTGACGCATTCCGACTTTGTTTCGGAGAAGGCGAGCATCTGGCCCGAAGCGTCGCAGCGATCAACGATCGGCACCGGGCCGCGTGCGTCGGAGGCGCGCAGCGCGAAGCCGGTATAGGTCGCCTCCGGCATCAACACCTCGGGCAGGCGGATCCAAAGGCGATATCCGTTGTCGCCGACAGGCGGCCTTCGGGACGAACACTGGGCGAGGTGTCGCCGATGAGCTTGCCCCGGGAGAAATCCGGCGCACCAACCAGCGGGGGGATCGTCAACGTTAACCGTAACTTTCCGTTGACTTGGTGGCGCGAGACACGGATCGTACGTCTCAATCTACACGATCAGCTAAAGCGCGTATTCCGGGGGAGCTGACATGCGACAGAGATCCACAGTAGTTGGAATGGCCGCCGCCGCGGCGTTCTCCGGAGCATCTTTCTCCGCCGACGCTGGACCGGCCGTAAACGCATGCCCCGCGTCGGCGCATTTGAGCACTTATCTATCGGGCGGCGCCAACGCCACTTGCACCGTTCTCGACAAGACGATCTCCGGGATGACTTTTAGCGCCAACCCTAGCGCGTACCTTCCGGCGTCCGGTGTGACCGTTAATCCGGTGACAGTTGTCAATGATCCCGGGCTTGCCTTTAAAACGAACCAGGGCAGCGGCACCTCACAAAGTACCACAATTACATTCACCATCACCGCACCGGCAAACAGTCCGATGACGGACGCGTCGGTGGCAATCGGAGGGAGGATATTCCTCGCAGGCGGAGCGTTCAGCGTCTCCGAGATGCTCTCGAACAATGGCTCTCTGTCCGCCTCAAATGGCTCGCCTTCGGGCAGCACTACGTTTTCGCCAGTGACGAGCCTTACGGTGACAGAACTCGCTATCCTCAAGTTTTGCGGACTGGACGCAGCTAACAAATCAGTTTTCCGAGACCCCTGTTGCGGTGCCGATCCCGAAGCCGTCACCGTTGGCGTCGTTAGCGCTGCTCGGCATTGGTCTCTCGGCGCTTGAAGTGGCCAGGCGGCGGAAACGCTCATAGTGCGGCGACTCGGAATGGGTCTGCGCGCTCCGGCTGCTTCCATGTCGCCGCGCCAGATTATGTTTTCTTGCCGGTCTGCGCGGCCGGGACGCTACGAACTGCGGCGGCGAGGCTCGGTCTAGTTCTCGAGAATGCCATCGACAACCGAACCTAAGGGCGCCCAGCGGACAGCCGAGGTTTTCCGGGATTTTGAGGCGGCTTACGCCCATGACCGGGCGGGACGGGCTGACCGGGCCGAGGCTCTTTATCGAAAAGTGCTGCAAAGAGCCCCCGATCATGCCGACGCTCTGCATCTGCTGGGGCTGATTGCGCACGAACGCGGGCGGCACCAGCGGGCAATTCAGCTGATCCGCCGCGCACTCGCAATCGTTCCGGATTTTCCGGCGGCTTACGCCAATCTCGGCAGTGCGCTGAAGGCGATGGGCAAACGTACGGAGGCGGCCGAGGCCTACCATCGCGCGATCGCGCTAAGGCCAGACTATCCCATCGCTTACTGCAACCTCGCGGGTGTGCAGATCGAACAGGGAGCTTTTGCGGCCGCTTTGGCGAGCGCCGACCGCGCGATCGCGCTGGCGCCCGACCTGGTTGAAGCGCACGTCAACCGCGCCGACGCTCTGATGAGGCAGCGCCGGTTCGAGGAGGCGGAGGCCTCTCTCCGCCGGGCACTCGAGTTGATGCCGGAAAGAGCGGCTAGCCACAGCCATCTCGGCGCGGTTCTGAGCGAGTTCGGGCGCTTTGACGAGGCGATCGCCAGTCATCGACGGGCGATCGCGCTGCAGCCGAACAACGCTCTGCTGCACTACGCTCTCGGCAGAACGCTGCTGCAGGCCCAAGACCTGCCCGGGAGCGAGGCGAGCTTCCGCCGCGCCTTGCGGCTTGATCGCGACCTTGCCCCGGCATGGAACTGGCTCGGCAATACCCTGTCGGTTCGTGGCTCCGTCGATGATGCGTTTTCTTGCTTTCGGCGCGCGGGCGCAATCGACCCGGATCTCGCCGAATTGTATGAGGCCTTGGCCTACGGCGGACAAACCGCGAGCGTAGCCCAGCTGCAGCGCCTCGCCGAACTGCTGGCCGACCCGGATCGCGCTTTATCCGATCGCATCGCCGCCGGATTCGCCGCCGGGGGATTTCTGGACAACGCCGGACGGCACGACGAGGCCTTTCACCACTTTGCCGCGGCGAACGCGCTCCAACGGCAGTTACTGGCAGAGGGGGCCGACCGTTTCGATCCTGAGGCGTTTACACGCGAGGTGGACGGCGTGATCGAGCGCTGCACACCGGCATTGTTCTCCGCTGTTGCGGGGTGGGGCACTACCTCAGATCTGCCGGTCTTTATCGTCGGCATGCCGCGCTCGGGAACGAGCATGGTCGAGCAGATCGCTGCCAGCCATTCGCGCGTCTTCGGCAGCGGCGAGCGCAAGGACATCTTCCAAATGGCCGAGGCGGTGTTGGCGCACAACCGCGACCGGCCGATCGAAGAATGGGACATGGACTCCGCCCGGCAGCTCGCGGATCGGCACATCGCCCATCTGCAACGGCTGGCTGGTTGGGCGTCACGAGTGACCGACAAGGCGCCTGACAATATTCTTTATCTCGGGGTTATCGCAGTCCTGTTCCCCGGAGCGCGCATTGTCTTCTGCCGACGAGATGCGCGCGATACCTGCTTGTCCTGCTTTTTCCAGAGGTTCGGCGAGGGAAATGCTTTCGCCTATGATCTCGGCGATTGCGCGCGTCGGTATCTCCAAATCGAGCGATTGGCCGAGCACTGGCGGCGGGTGCTGCCGCTGTCGATGCTGACGATCAACTACGAAGAGCTGGTCGCCGATCCGGAGCGCGAGAGTCGGCGCCTGATCGAATACCTGGGGCTCGACTGGGAACCCGCCTGCCTCGAATTCCACCGCGCCGAGCGGCCAGTGTTCTCCGCCAGTCTCTGGCAAGTGCGACAACCGGTCTTTGACCGCTCGGTCGGACGCTGGCGGCATTACGCGCAGCATCTGGGACCGCTCTTCGAAGTCTTGGCCGCGGACGGCGGCGCCCGCGAATGCGAGGCAGCACAAAGGTGAGCGGCCGGCCATGCCGATGAGGGCGATCCCGCAGCAGGCGCATGGGGGGCGAGCGGCGCGACGAGCGTGCAACTAGAAAGTCCACCAGCCCAATCCGTCAACCGCCGCCGGGCCGCCGGCCTGTCGCGGACGTTCCGCGCCGCGCTCGTGAATCATCAAGCGGGGCGGCTCGACCGCGCGGAGGCGCTGTACCGGAAGGTCCTCGCGGTAGAACCGGACCATGCCGACGCGCTGCATCTGCTCGGGGTCCTCGCGCATCAGTGCGGGAAGCTGACGCCGGCCTTGCAATTGATCGAGCGGGCATTGCCGGCTTTGACCGAGCTGCCAGATGCGCATCTGAACTATGGCAATGCTTTGCGCGATGCCGGCCGGCCGGTGGAAGCAATTGCCAGCTACCGCCGGGCGATTGCGCTGAAACCCGACCATGGCATGGCGCACAGCAACCTCGCGCGGGCACTGATTGAGCAGGGCGCACTCGAAACCGCGGTCGAAAGCGCCCGGCGCGCAATCGAGCTGCTGCCGGGCTTCGTCGGCGCGCACGCTAATTGTGCCGGCGCCCTGTTGGGCCTCGAACGCTTTACCGAAGCAGAAGCCGCGCTGCGCCATGCTCTAGATATTGAGCCGCAATTGGCGAGCCTGTATCTCGATCTCGGCTGTGCGCTGCAGGGACAGAGGCAGCTCGACAACGCGGCGGCGGCCTACCGGCGGGCGACCGAGCTGCAATCCGACTTTGCGGAAGCTTATAACAATCTAGCCAACGTACTGAAGGACTTGGGCAAACCGGGCGAAGCGATCGTCTGCTACGAAGCGGCGCTGAAGATCGCACCGGATAGTGCCGTCATTCACAACAACCTCGGCAATGCGCTGAAGGACCAACAGCGGCTCGATGACGCGGTGTCGAGCTATCGGCGGGCGCTGGCTTTGAGGCCGGACTATGCCGTCGCACGTTACAATCTCGGCGAAGTCATGGCCGAACGGGGAGAATTGGGAGAAGCCGTCGATTTGCTCGGCCAGGCCGCAGTGCAGCTCGATTACGCGGGAATTGACTGGTTCTACACGCGAAAGCGGATTTGCGATTGGGCCGGCTATCGTGAAGACGAGGCGAAAGCTAAAAGAAAGGCCGGGAAGCAAGCGTTCAGGCTTCTGGCGCTATCTTCCAGCCCGGCTGAGCAGCTCGCCTGCTCACGGCGAGCGGCTGCCGGGCTGACCGTCGCCAAATCTCTGATGTTGCCTCGCGGGCTCCCGCGGGTCGACGGGCGTATCCGCGTCGGTTACGTATCTGCGAATTTCAGGCCGCATGCGGGCGCATCTCTGATCGTCGGGCTCATTGAGCATCACGACCGCCGGGAATTCGACATCATCGGGTACTCGGCACGCCCCGACGACGGCAGTGAGCTTCGCGCCCGTCTAGGCTCGGCATTCGACAGGTTGATCGATCTTTCACAAACAGGGGATCGCGACGCGGCGCGGCTCGTCCACGCCGAGGGGATCGATATCTTGGTCGACCTCAATGGCTTCACGGAACGGACGCGGACAGCGATCTTCGCCTACCGTCCGGCACCGATCCAGGTCAACTATCTCGGCTATCCGGCGACTATGGGCGCGGAGTTTATCGATTACATCATCGCCGATCCATTCGTCGCGCCGGCGGATCAGCAGGAATTCTTCAGCGAGCGGCTAGTGCATCTGCCCGACTGTTATCAGTGTAACGACGACAACAGGGTAATTTCTGAACGCGCGCCGACGCGAACGGAATGCGGCTTGCCCGAACAGGGTTTCGTTTTTTGTTGCTTCAACAACGCGTACAAGATCACCCCCGATTTGTTCGACATATGGATGCGGCTGCTGCGAGCAGTTCCGAATAGCGTGCTGTGGTTGCTGGACGACAATCCTTGGGCAAAGGCCAATCTCCGGCGCGAAGCCTCGGCGCGGGAGGTTGCGCCCCAACGAATTGTCTTCGCTCCGAAGGCGCCGCAGGCCGACCACCTCGCCCGCCATCCTCTTGCCGATTTATTCCTCGACACCATTCCCTATAACGCTCATACGACCGCCAGCGACGCGTTGTGGGCCGGATTGCCGCTCGTGACCTGCGCCGGCGATAACTTTGCCTGTCGGGTGGCGGGAAGCCTTTTGGGGGCCATCGGGATCTCCGAACTCGTCACTGCATCCCTTGAGGAGTACGAGGCTCTGGCGCTGCGCCTGGCTCGCGACGGCGACCTGCTGGCGGGGTTTCGTGCCCGCCTTGCGCGAAACAAATGGACGCATCCGCTGTTCGATACCGAACGCTTCGCCCGGAATATCGAGGCCGCCTATCGCCAGATGTGGGAGACATGGCGAGCGGGACAGCCGCCAAAGGCATTTGCCGTTTCCCCGCCTTCGGACACTGTTGACCGGTAACCGATCCACGCGATGTCCTGTTGGGTCTTAAGAACCCCGACAGGCTCTGCGGTTCATCGCCAGCGACAACAGGACCACACCATGGGTATCGCGATAAAGGCGATCCGCGACAGTTCGTCCGCTGCCGAGAGGCTCGCCAGCACTCTGGCGGGCCGTCGCCCGTTCCCGGTCGGGACGGCAACCGCAATGACCGAGCACGAAAGCCGGGCCTGAGCAATCTCGAAGCCGAAATCGCCGATTTATGCGATCGATCGACGCAGGAGCTGCGGCTTGCCTGGCGCAAATTGCGTCGCACCGAACCGCCCTTTGGGATGAGTTGCGATCTGCTGATCCGAGCCCTCGCTCACCAGCTGCAAGAGCGGAGCTATGGCGGAACCGGCCGGGCATTGCGGCGGCGCCTGCAGACTTTGACCGGAGAGCGCGAAAAGCGCGGCGCGCCCTTTGATCCCGCTGTCGTGCTGAAGACCGGCACGACATTGGTCCGTCAGTGGCGTGGACACACCCACGCCGTCCTCGTTCGCGACAACGGGTTTGAGTATGAGGGGAAGCGTCATCGCTCGCTGAGCGTAATCGCCACGCGGATCACCGGGGCGCATTGGTCGGGCCCTCGGTTCTTCGGCCTGACCAAGACAACCGGTGCTTCGGCCGCCGCCGAGGCCGACTGATGACGAGGTCAGCCGCGAGCACCACACGACACACCCGAAGGGTCCGCTGTGCAATCTACACCCGCAAATCGTCCGAGGAAGGGCTCGAGCAGGAATTCAATTCGCTGCAGGCGCAGCGCGAGGCCTGCGAGGCCTTCATCAACAGTCAGCGGCACGAGGGCTGGGTGTGCCTTCGCGCGCCTTATGATGATGGCGGGTTCTCCGGCGCGACGATGGATCGACCTGCTCTGGAGCGGTTGCTCGCCGACATCGCCGCGGGTCGGGTCGACACCGTCGTCGTCTACAAAATCGACCGGCTTACCCGCTCGCTCACCGATTTTGCCAAGATCGTCGAGATCTTCGATCAGAGGAGCGCCTCCTTTGTTTCGGTGACGCAGCAATTCAACACGACGACGTCGATGGGGCGCTTGACCCTCAATGTGCTTCTGTCGTTTGCACAGTTCGAGCGCGAGGTCATCGGCGAGCGCATCCGCGACAAGATCGCCGCCTCGAAACGGAAGGGGATGTGGATGGGCGGCGTTCCGCCGCTCGGGTATCGAGTAGAGGACCGCAAACTCCTCGTCATCGACAGCGAGGCGGAGATCGTGCGTTCGATCTTCCGCCGCTATGCCGAACTCGGCTCGGTCCGGTTATTGAAGCAGGAGCTCGACGCCCGCGGGATCAGGAGCAAATCGTGGACGAGCGCTTCCGGCCGCCCAGTTGGCGGCAAGCCATTCTCACGCGGCGCGCTCTACCTGATGCTGCAGAATCGCACCTATCTCGGCGAGATCGTTCATAAGGGCCAATCCCATCCCGGCGAACACACCCCGATCGTGGATCAGCCGGTATGGGATGCCGCTCACTCTCAGCTCGCCGACAATACCGCCGAGCGCAGCTCCGGCACACAAACCCGCCAACCAAGCCTGCTCGCCGGCCTATTGTTCGATCCCGACGGCAACCCGATGACGCCAACCCACGCCGTCAAGAAAGGCACACGCTACCGCTACTACGTCTCTCGCCCGCTGATCACGAAGGATCAGATTGAGAGGTCGGCCGGGCTGCGCATTCCAGCCGCGGAGATCGAGCAGCTCGTCACGAGCCGCATGCGCCAATGGCTTCTCGATCCGGCCAGCGTCTATCGGGCAACACGGTTTTCGGATGCCTCAGCGCAACGCCGGCTGCTGGCGCGAGCCGCGGAAATCGGCAAGATCTGGCCCGAGTTGCCAGGAGCGCGCCAGCGTGCGTTGGTTGCCGCCCTGATCGAGCGCATCGACGTTGGAGCCGACCAAATCGACATCCGCACTCGCCCGACACAGCTTGGCGCGTTCCTCGATGGCGCCGCGGCGCCATCCCCGAGCGCGACGGACGATGAAACCCAGACCCTGTGCGTGCCGATACGGCTTCGCCGCTCCGGGCGGGAGATCAGGATGCTGATCGACAGCACCGATCCGTCTACCATCACGAAACCCAACACGCGGCTGATCAAGCTATTGATCAGGGCGCATCGCTTCCATGCCACACTCATCGGCAGCCCCGGCGTGCCCTTTGCGGCACTGGCCAAGCAAGAGGGCGTGAGCCGGTCGTATTTCACGCGGCTGGTCCGCCTCAGCTACCTTGCCCCCGATATTGCGAAAGCCATCCTCGACGGCAATCAGCCACCCCATCTCACGGCAGACAAGCTGCTCGCCCACTCACGTCTGCCGCTGGCCTGGCACGAGCAACACGTCCTGCTCGGCTTTGCTTGAGAAATTGACCACAGCAGGAGCTTGGGCCAGGTCGCGGCCCGCGGCTGCCCGATGACATTACCGGCACTGCGGTACTGGAATATGGCCCGACAGATAACAGCGCCGCTTCGCGCGATCTCGACCAACCCCTGCGCGTCTCTGCCGGCCGCAGCGACGCACACCCGCGCGGAACCGCGGGTTTTTCGACCTGTAACGGCCGGGTCTCGGCGAGACACGGACTGTCTGCTGGAGGGAGATGGATTCGAACTTTTTTTACCGCGGCACTAAAGCCGCGGATTTCTAAAGCATTCCGGGCATCGCGGGTGCCTCTAGCACCGGCGAGAGGAATGTGGGAAAGTTTCGCCGATCCCAATTGAGACGCGTCCGGCAGAATTGAAGGGCGCTGCTAGTCAAGGTTCCGGAGAGGATTGCTCCCGCTGCTTTTCCGCTTTGAGATGCGCCAGTAACTCGTTTCTGTCGGCGAACCTCGCGCCGCAGTACCGGCACCAGAACGGCTGCGACCGCAAATCGGGCCGCTTCGGAGGTGGCTCCTGCGCCCTCAGCACTCGGTTGATCAACTTGGTTCTTCGCATATAGCCCCCTACGCCGGGCAAATTTTAACACTCGGAGCCGCTCGGAAAATGCAACGAAATACGGGTTATCGCGGCACAAAAGCAACCCGACCAACGTCGAAAGCTAAACGCTTATCAGCCGCTGGTAAGCGATTTCCAAGTCGTGTGGGTGAAATCACCCGACCAGATGCCAGACCCACAGATTGGGCTCGACATAGACGGCGTTATCTTGTTCGAGCGAGACGTGGACCGGGGTCAGGGCCGCCGAACACCTGAGATCGACATCTGGAGGGCTGCGTAGCTCATGATCAGACGCTACGGCAAGCGAGCGCTCGATAAAGCGTCGCCAGAGCAGACGAACTGTCTTGCTCCTCCAACGGCGATATCATCGTTCGCGCACTGGTCAATAACCTCCGCCGTGCCCGGATCGAGTGTTTGGACACACACCGGCCGGGGGGCAAATAAGATAGATCGCTTTTGTAGAGCATCCCGAGAGCGCCAACACTAGATGCAAAACCAGCAGCCACACGAGAGCCGCACCGGCCTTCTGAGCGTCACTGGCGGGCCAGACTCGGAGTTTATCAGCTTATTTCAATGGTGATCTGATAATCGCAGCAACCGCCCAAGCTGCCGCGGCGATCGTCGCGGCTACGGCACCGCCGCTGCCAACCAACCGATGCCGGGTTTGGCGCTGAGCTACTTCCCGCGTGGCGGCGACTTGGAGCTTAGCGGCTTCTTTCGCAGCATCGCTCTGTACCCGAGCCGCATGCCGGGCTGCTTCACGGCTATCGACGGCCAGCGTCGCATCGAACGCCTGCCAATCCTTCTCGCGCTCGCTGCGGATTTTCTGCATCTCCCGCTCAAGTCCCTGACGGATTTTCTCTTGCTGTTCTGCGTATTCCTGATCGCGTGGTACCAGTTCTGCTCTGGCGCTGCCGAGAGCACGAACATCTAATTGGCCGCTTGCACTTGTTCTACCGCTAGCAATGGCCTCGACTTCCGCGCGATCCATATCGCGCCAATTGGGCATCACCTATTTCCCCTGTTTCGCGAGAGCCCGGGCTTTCAATGTCGCCACCTGCTGCACCAACAGAGCTTCCGCCGCCGCACGGGGACCGGCCTTCTATCCGAATAATATGGCCGATGATCCGACGACGAACATGGGTCCCTAGGGTTTGTCAAACCGCGCCGTTCGGAGGGCGCTTATCCGAGACTACTCGGCCTTCTTTCAGAACCAGCTCCAGCTTCCGTACATTGGTGATGTCCTCAAGGGGATTGGCCCCGATTACGATCAGGTCGGCGAGCTTGCCCACCTCCACGGTGCCCAGTTCGGCCCCGACGCCACACACTTCGGCGCCGTGTCGCGTGGCTGCCAGCAGTGTCTGCCACGGCGTCGCGCCGTCGCGGACCCACAACCCCATCTCAAGCAGCGCGGCTTCCTTCAGAGGGCGGATGTCGGAGCCCAATGCCATCCGCACACCGGCGTCAAGCGCTTTGCGGAACCGCGTGGCGTGAACATCCGAAGCGGCCTCGGCGCGGCAGCACAGAGAGTGCGAGAGATTGCGCTGGGCAACCCAATCGGCTTCGAACGAGTTGGTAGCCTGGCTGGCCGTAAGATGACTGATGGCGAGCGTCGGCACGTACCACGTGTTGTGCTCGAGCAGGAGGTCGATGCACTCGTTGTCCATGATGTAGCCGTGCTCGGCGCTATGGGCCCCTAGCCGGATCGCATTCTTCACTGCCTCCGGGTTGGTGGCATGCGCCATCACCCTGAAGCCGCGCTTTCGGCAGATCTCGAAGGCAGCGCGGAGCTCATCCTCGAGCAGGAAAGAGTGGGTATGAAGGTCCCAGGCCGGCCCCATGATGCCGCCCGAGAGGTTGAGCTTGATGTGGTCGACGCCGTTCTTAATCTGCTCGCGGATGGCTTTCACCCAGCCGTAGGGCCCGTCGACCTCCAACGCGTGACCCGAGGTCAGGAAGTGTCCGCCCGTGGTGGTGAGGAACTGACCGCAGGCGAACAGCCGCGGGCCGACATGCTGCCCGGAGTTGAAGGCCCGCTTCCAGGCGACATCCATGAAGGAATGGGTACCGGCGCAGCGCATGCCGACAATGCCGGATTCGGTAAGCGCTGACGCAAGCCGGTGACCGAACAACGTCACCTGATCGGCGAGCGGCATCGCGTCGACCGACAGGTAATCGGGATGGATGTGCACGTCCCAGAGGCCGGGCATCAGATACCCGCCTTTCAGATCGATCACCTGTGCGTCGCCGACGTTGGCTGCCTCACCCCTTGGCAGGATGGCGCGGATGCGACCATCCTCGATCAGCACGGCAGTGTCCGGCCGTACGTTGGGTTCGACGCAATCGATCAGGTTCGCATGCGAAAGGATTGTCTTCATGACGGCCATTTAGCTGCAAATTTACCAGCCCTCGGTGGCGCGGGCGCCGGGCGCGACGACTGCATCCGGCGGGGCCGGCTCGTTCGCCATGTGCTGGTAGCTCTTGCTGGCGAACCACAGCGCATAATCGCCGAAGCGGATCGGCTCGTAAAAGGACCAAGAGCTCGTACAAGGACCAAGTGCTCGAAACCACATTCCCTAAGCACCTCGGCATGCCGCTGCTGCTCGCCAACGTGACGCAGCAGGTCTTACCAGATGGCCCGCCTGACGCCCATAAGACCGAGGAGCTTGAGGTCCTCTACCGGTGGCATCCGTGGTTCGGGCAGGTTGTTCATGTCCATGAGGTGATCGAGAAACGGGCCCCACGCGGCCTCGACCGCGCTCTGTTCCACAAGCTCACCGATAGCGAAGGGCTGAAAGCGGCGATCCGAGGGTTTGAGCGCTCCTGATCCGGGTAACGCACGCAATCTATCACACGCCTCCTAATCGGCAGTGCCGGGTGTTTCACGGCAGATTAATCGGCTCGACCAAGCCCGGATCGTTGTTCTTCACGTTGCCGACGCGCGGGCTGACCGGCCAGCAAACCATGCTGTCGGAAGGGTAGGGGGCGAGCTAAAATCGAAAGACAATACGAGAGGAACCGAAAGTTTGCAGAACTCTTCGCTGGACGGTAATGGATTCGAACTTCCAGTTTCCCGACATTGTCCAGGGTTCTTTTTCGGCCGCTCACAGCCAGGCAGCGTAGCGGAACCGAAAGTTTGCAGACTCGCCGCTGGAGGAGATGGATTCGTCTTGCTGCCGACAAGCGGCCGCATCGGCCCAGCCGAGCGCGATAGCCAGAGCAGTGACAACCCGGAAAAACCGAATCCGACGATCGCACGGCGATCCGCACGGCAAACCGTTGTATTTCGTTGTGGGGCTTTAATCCAAAAGGTGTCGTCGCGAGTCGTAAGAGTTCGGAGGGACAGAATCGGGCAGGGGTGGATTGCAGCCCGTCACCCTGCGTCGACAAAGACGCCACGCAGCCAGTCGCAGGCTTCGTTCATCGCGGCGCCGGCCTTATCGACGACGCCGACCCAGAACATGAAACCGTGATTTACGCCGTCGTAACGAGAGAGGTTCGTCGGGACACCGGCTGCCCTCAGCTTCTCGGCGTATAATTCGCCTTCGTCGCGGAGCGGGTCGTACTCGGCCGTGATGACGAGGGCGGGTGGCAAGCCGGACAGGTCGGAAGAGCGGAGCGGTGAGGCATGCGGATGCGCGGCTTCCGACGCATCGTTCAAATAATGAGCCCAGAACCATTTCATCGTGTCACGAGTCAGCCCGTAGCCCTCCGCGTTCTCCTCGTAAGAGGGCGTACCGGGTGTGTGGTAGTCCGTTACCGGATAGAGCAGCAGCTGACCGCATAGTTCCGGACCGCCCTCGTCGCGCACCCTGAGCGCGGTAACTGCCGCTACATTGGCACCAGCGCTGTCCCCCGCCACGACGATGCGCTCTGGGTTTGCGCCCAGCTCGGCGGCATGCACGGCCGCCCAGCGCGTCGCATGCAAAGAATCCTCGATCGCAGCTGGGAATTTGTGCTCGGGAGCGAGGTGATAGTCGACCGAGGCGACGACACAACCCGCGCCGCCACACAGATTGCGGCACATCCCGTCATGAGTATCAAGGCTGCACAGGACAAACCCGCTGCCGTGAAAGAACACCAGCAACGGGAATGGGCCCGTGCCGTGCGGCGTATAGATGCGGATGCGCAAGGGCCCGCCCGGCCCATCGATGGTCTGCTCGCGGACACTCGCGATCTCGGCGGCGGGCGCCATCAGGGCGATCCGGGCCTCGTATTGCGCGCGCGCCACTTCGACCGGCAGGGTGTGCGTGGCGGGCACGCCGGTGCCCTCGTCCAGTAGTACCTGGATCTGCGGATCGACCGGCATCGGTTGGTCTCTCGCGACCTCGGCTATTGCGCTGCGCTCGCCAAAGGCGCCGCACGGGCCGGCAGAAAGCGGTCGAGCACTTGCCCCGGACCTCTCTCAAGCCGCTCATAGTCTTTGCCGTCGAAAACCCGAATCCCATTGACGAATACGCCGTGCACGCCAATCGGCTCCCGGATGGTGCGTGTGCCGCCGCCAGGCAGGTCGTTGAGCCGGCGTGGCGCCGAGATCCCAACCGTGGCGGGGTCGAACAGCAGCAGATCGGCATGCGCGCCGACCGCGATGCAGCCGCGATTGGGGATGCCGTACAGCCCAGCCTGGTGGCTCGTCAGGCGGCGCACGCCTTCCGGAAGGTCGAATGCGCCGCGTTCGCGCACCCAGTGCCCCAAGAGATAAAGACCGAAGCCCGCATCGCACAGATAGACCAGATGCGCGCCGGCGTCAGATAACGCGATTACTCCCGCCTTGTGCTTGACCAACGGCTCGACCCCGTCGTCGACGGCGTTGAAGAAGCGGCCAATCAGACCCGTGTCGAGGTTCTCATCGAGCCCGAGATCGAGCAGCACGTCGAGCGGGTCGCGACCGGCTTCACGCGCAATCTCGGCGACGGTGCGGTTGGCGAGCCCGGTATTCTTTGCCTTCACCGGCGCGGCGACGATCACGCGCTCCCAGTTGCCCTGGAACACCGTGCCAGGCTTCGGATTGCGCAGATCGGCCCGGAAGGCATCGCGGAAACTCGCGTCGCGGAACACCGCCTTTAGCTGCTCGCGGTCATAGGCCTTGATCGGGTCGAATGCCGGATGGCTGTAGAACGGATAGGCGCTCGCCAGCGTGAAATCGAACGACAGCGGCTGACAGGTGATCTGGATATAGAGCTCGTTGCCGCGGGCTTGGGCTGCGGCGCAGGCGTCGAACACGCCGAGTGCTCGCTCCGGATACTGCTCGTTATAGAGCGCGACCGCGGTGCTCATGAAAATGCGGCGGCCGTGCCGGGCCGCGATTTCCTCCATCGCGTCGGGCATGATCGGGCCGGAAGAAATCTCGACGACGCCGCGTCCAGGCCCGCCCATCGCGCCGACCAGCGCGTCGAATTCCGACAGGTCGCTGATCGTGGACGGCATCGGCACGCCGCCCCAGCCGGAATGGTTGAGTGAGTAGGAGGCACCAAGCCCGATGGCGCCCTGATCCATCGCCTCGGCGACGAGGCGCTTCATCTCAGCCAATTCGGCGGCGGTCGGCTGCTTTCGGACGGAGGCGTCATCGCCCATCACGGCGGTGCGTATCGCGGAATGCCCGACCAGCACGCCGAGGTTCATGTATGGGCCGCGCCCGCGCAGCATCGTCATGTATTCGGCGAAAGACTGGAACCGCCAGTCAATACCGGCACGCAGCGCATCGAGGTCCATCCCTTCAACGATCGCGAGGTTGCGCATGATCAGGTCACGCAGCGGCGGCGGGCTCGGCACAATGCCGAAGCCGCAATTGCCCATCACCGCCGTCGTGACCCCGAGCGAGGGCGATGGCGACAGCGTCGGGTCCCAAGTGACCTGCGCGTCATAATGCGTGTGCAGATCGATGATGCCTGGCATCAGCGCGAGCCCGCCGGCGTCGACGACCTCGGCGGCGTCCCTGCCGACCTTGCCGACCGCGGCGATGCGGCCATTACTGACCGCGACATCGGCGTTGATCGGGTCGTGCCCGAGTCCATCCACCACAATGGCGCCGCGGATTACGAGGTCATGCATCGCCACCTCCTCTGCTTTCCAGCGAAACGCTTCCTGTCTTCTATAGAAGACGTACGATTTAAATTGAACTTTGCGCGCTTTGCTACCATCCTGTTCAGCATGGGTCAATAAGGTTGATCAGGCAAACGATGGATCGGCCAAGGTCAGCGGGTTCAGGCATCAGCAGCTTCTTGGCGAAGACGCGCGAAAGCGAGCCGAGCAACGCAACCGACGAGAGCGTCGTTCGTGTTGATTTCGGCAAGAACACCCTGGGCAAACCGGTCGGTGCGGTTCTTGCAGCGGTCAAAGTGCTGCGGACCCTGCACAGTTCAGAGCGGCCATTGAATGCGAGTGAAGTCGCGCGCTCGGCGGGACTGTATCGCGGGACCGCATACAACATCCTGCGGACGCTGCAAGCCGAGGGCTTCGTCGGCTATGACGAGGCGACCCGCAGCTATTCGGTGAGCCTCCACATTCTCGAACTCGCCTATGGCGCGTTGCGGCGCAGCGGCCTGATCGACATCGCGCGTCCGCTGATGCATGCGGTCGCCGATGCGCATGACGTGACGGTCTACCTGTCAAAGGTGCTGGGGCCGTCATCGATGCTGCTGCTGGATTGGGTGGGCGGGCTGCGTCCCGACCCGTACGTGACCGTGGGGCGGCCACATCCGAGCCCGGCCGGTGCCTCGGGCGTCGTCATCGCCGCCTTCGGTAACAGCAGCGAACCGGAGCTGGAGGCGCTGCTTTCGCATGTCAAATGGCACCGGAAGCCGTCCTTTTCCGATTTCATGGCTCGCGTCAAAGAAGCGAAGCAAGCCGGCTTTTCCGTGGACCGCGGCACGATGTTCCGAGGCGTCACGCTCGTGTCGGTGCCGGTTCTGTCGCCGTCTTGGGAGTTGTTGCTGATCCTCACCGCCGCCGGGCATTCGCACGATCTCGACGACGATGCGGTGGGAGGACTGAGCCGCGCCCTGCAATCCGCGGCGGGCCGGCTCTCGGATAGTTTGCCGTTGTTGCGGCTCGGATGATTGAAGCGTCAGCCAGGGTGGACGCCGCTGGTCGTCGCCAGACGAAGGAGGGAAGCATGGGTGCGGTGCAGGCAGTGCGGCACGAGGCTCAATCGGAGACCGGTACCGAGTTCGACGCGATCGTAATCGGCGCCGGGGTTGCCGGGCTCTACCAGCTCTACAAATTGCGCGAGCTTGGCTTGCGGGTGCGGGTATTCGAGGCCGGCAGCGGGGTAGGCGGCACCTGGTACTGGAATCGCTATCCCGGCGCGCGTTTTGACTCGGAGAGCTGGACCTACGGCTACTCGTTCTCGAAGGAACTGCTCGAGGAGTGGGACTGGGACGAACACTTCGCGGCGCAGCCCCAGACCGAGCGGTACCTTAACTACGTGGCCGACAAATTCGACCTGCGTCGCGATATCCAATTCGACAGCCGCGTCGCGGCGGCGCATTACCGCGAAGAGACGCGCAGCTGGGAGATCGTGTTGGACGGGGGCGGCTGCTATTCGACGCAATTTCTGATCACCGCCATCGGCATTCTTTCGGCCCCGACGATGCCGAACATCCCCGGCATTTCGAGCTTCGAGGGCCTGTCGTGCCATACCCATAGCTGGCCCAAGGAAGGCGTCGATTTCGCCGGCAAGCGGGTCGGCATCATCGGTACCGGCGCCACCGCGGTGCAGACGATCCAGGAGATCGCCAAAACCGTCGGTCACCTGACCGTGTTCCAGCGCACCCCGAACTGGTGCGCGCCGCTGCATAACGGAAAGATCAGTAAAGAGGAGATGCGGGACATTCGCGCCCACTACTCCGAAATCCTGGCGCTCTGCGGGACGACGCCGGGCTGCTACATCCATAACCCGGATCCCCGCAAAACGCTGGAGGTGACGCCGGAGGAACGCGAAGCTTTCTGGGAGAAGCTTTACGCCGAGCCGGGGTTCGGCATCTGGCAGGGCAATTTCAGCGACATGCTGACCGACCGCGAGGCCAACGCGCTCGCCTCGGAGTTTGTCGCACGCAAGATCCGTGCGCGCGTCCATGACCCGGTTGTCGCCGAAAAACTGATCCCGAGGAACCACGGCTTCGGCACACGCCGGGTGCCGCTCGAGACCGGATATTACGAGGTCTACAACCAGCCAAACGTCGAATTGGTTGACCTCAACCAAACGCCGATCGAGCGCATCACCCCGCGCGGCATTCGGACCGGCGAGCGCGAGCACAGCTTCGACATCATCATCTACGCGACCGGTTTCGACGCTATCACGGGCGCCTTCGACCGGCTCGATATACGCGGCGTCGACGGCGTGCGGCTCACGGAGATGTGGAAAGACGGCCCGCAGACCTATCTCGGCGTTCTGGTGGAGGGTTTTCCCAACCTGCTGATGGCCATGGGCCCGCACGCCGGGCTCGGAAATTACACGCGCACCGCAGAATACAGCGTCGAGTGGGTCACCGGTTTGGTCCGGTTCGCAACCGAGCGCGGCCTGACCCGGATCGAGGCCACCGCCGCCGGTGTCGCCGAATGGACCGACCACGTCTTGGCGCTCGGGCAGGGCCAGCTGATGAACGAGATCGGCTCCTGGATGACGGGCGTCAACCGCAACGTAGAGGGCAAGCAGAAACCCCGGATTATGCGCTACAGCGGCGGCCACCCCGCCTATCGCGAGCACTGCGACGCCGTCGCGGCGGATGGCTATCGCAAGCTCGCGCTGGCCTAGCCCCACAGCGGCGGCCAGGCTCGCCAGCCAGCTATAGCTCAGACCGATATTAGCGACACACAGCGAAGAAGGAGCGCTCCATGGATGTCGGCATGATGATGGTGTTCGCCAGTTACGGCTGGGATGACTGCTCCGATGCGCGCGTATGGGAGGAGGAAATCCGGCTGGCCCGGCTCGCCGCCGATTTAGGGTTCGACTGCCTGTGGTCGGCCGAGCACCATTTCAACGACTATTCGTTCGTCCCCGACAACCTGCAGCTGATGACGTATCTGACCGCGCTCTGCCCCAACGTCGATCTCGGCACCGCAGCGGTCATCCTGCCCTGGCACGACCCGCTGCGTGTCGCTGAACAGGCGGCTGTGCTTGATATGCTCAGCAAGGGCCGATTGCGCCTCGGTCTCGGCCGCGGTCTTGCGCGGCGGGAGTTCGCCGCATTTCGCCTGAGCATGGACGAGTCGCGGGAGCGCTTCGACGAGGCGGCTCCGATGATTGTCAAGGCGTTGAAGACCGGGTTTATCGAAGGCGACGGCAAGTTCTACAAGCAGCCGCGCATCGAGATCCGGCCGCGGCCGCAATATTCCTTCGACGGCCGCATCTACGCCGTGGCATCCAGCGAGGACTTCGATCGATTCCGCCGCCAAGCTCGGCGCCCATATCGTCATGTTCGCCGACCGTCCGTGGGAAATGCGGCTGCCGGCGATCGAGCGCGGCCGCGAACTGCACCGCAGATATCACGGCACCGAGCCGCCCCAGGTCATGCTGACCGAGTTCTGCGTGTGCGGCACCAACCTCGCCGAAACCGAGGAGGAAGCGCGCAAATACCAGGGCAAATTCGTCGAGAGCAATTTTTATCACTATGAATTTTTGGGCGATCACTTCAAGACCGTGAAGGGCTACGACGCCTACCAGCAGAAGGCCGAAATCGCGCGCAAGGGCGGCCTGGAAGGTGCCGTAGCCGGCTTCATGCGGGCCGCAAGCTGGGGAACGCCTGACAAGATCCTGCGCGGGCTCGAAGAGCGGCGGAAGATCATCGGCGATTTCGAACTCAACGTCGCCTTCCGCTTCGGCGGCACGCCTTACGGGGTCGCGGAGCGCGGCCTGAGGCTCTTTGCCAAGGAGGTGCTGCCGGTGCTCAAGTCACAATCCTCGAGCAAAGTTCGCGAGGCTGCCGAATAAAGCGCTCCGTCGTAAGGAGCGGCGGCGTCCCTTCATAACCTCCAACACGGGTAGGAGATCCGACATGCCGACACGCACATCAGAGCCCGCAAAATTTGATGCGATAGTAATCGGTGCTGGAGTCGGCGGTCTCTACGCGATCTATCGCCTGCGTAAACTCGGCCTCACAGTGCGCGGCTTCGAGGCCGGCGGCGGGGTTGGCGGCACCTGGTACTGGAACCGCTACCCAGGGTGCCGCTGCGACGTCGAAAGCATGGAATACTCGTATTCCTTCTCGGACGAGCTGCAGCAGGAATGGCATTGGCCAGAGCGCTACGGTACGCAACCGGAGATACTGCGTTACATCAACCACGTGGCTGACCGCTTCGACCTCAGGCGCGACATCGAGTTCAACACCCGGGTCAAAGAGGCGGTCTTCGACAGCAGGACAAACACATGGACCGTCAGGACTGACAAAGGTCACACGGCGACCGCGCGCTTCTGTATCATGGCGACCGGCAATCTATCGACACCTCGCAGGCCGAGCCTCCCCGGCTTGGAGAGCTTCAAGGGGAAGTGGTATCACACCGGGTTATGGCCCCATGAAGGGGTCGATTTCACCGGATTGCGAGTCGGCGTGATTGGAACCGGCTCGTCTGGTGTCCAGTCGATACCCATCATCGCAAAGCAGGCAAAGCATCTTTACGTCTTTCAGCGGACAGCCAATTTCAGCCTGCCCGCACGCAATGCGCCACTGGATCCGGATAAAGAGAGCGCTCACAAAGCGCAGTACCCCGAGCGCCGCCGCGCCGCCTTCGATACGCCATTCGGGATTGCCGGGTATCCGGCGCCGGTAAAGTCCGCGCTCGATGCCGCCGAGGAGGAGCGGCTGCGCGCTTACGAGGCAAAATGGGCCGAGGGCGGCAGCATCAGCTTCCTGTATTCATTTACAGATCTGTTGATCAACAAAGAGTCCAACGAAACGGCGTCAGAGTACGTGCGCCGGAAGATCCGCGCTACGGTCAAGGACCCCAAGACGGCGGAGCTGCTGTGCCCCAATGATCATCCAATCGGCACCAAGCGGCTCATTCTCGATACGGATTACTATGAGACTTACAATCGCGACAACGTCACATTGGTCGACATCAGAAGCAAGCCGATCGAAGAAATCACGCCTACCGGATTGCGTACCGCCGATGCCGACTACGCGCTCGATGCAATCGTTTTTGCAACGGGCTTTGATGCGATGACGGGGGCAATGAAAGAGATCGACATTCACACTGACGCAGGGATGTCGGTTCGCGAGAAGTGGGAACATGGTCCGCGCACCTATCTCGGGATCATGATCGCCGGGTTCCCAAATCTCTTTATGATTACCGGCCCGCAAAGCCCTGGCGTCAAAAGTCAGATGATATTGGCTTGCGAGCAGCACGTCGATTGGATCGCGGATTGCGTGCAGTACTTACGCGACCATGGGTTCTCGTGCATCGAGGCAGAGGAGGATGCCGAGGATGCTTGGGTGCGGCACAACAACGAGGTTGCAGATCGTACCCTCTATCCCTTGGCGAACTCATGGTACGTCGGCGCCAATATTCCAGGCAAACCCCGTGTATTCATGCCGTATGTCGGTGGCGTCGCAGCGTACAAGAAGAAATGTGATGAGATCGCGGCCAGGGGCTACGAAGGCTTTCGTATGGGTGGTTGCGCAGAAGACCAGCGGTTCGCCGCAGATTGAGGTATCCATTACGTTCGGCCCGCGAGCATTTGACAACGGACACTGGCAACCCGCAAATCCATCCTCACCGGGTCTCTGGCGAGCCTCCGCGGCTCAGACGGTGACGTCCAGGGCGGCCGATCTCGGCCTCAACGCGTCATCCCGACGCGGGTCAATTCGGCTCCCGACCGGCTCGGTCACTATGGGGCGATTGTCTGTACTGAGTTTCGAGCACGGAGGTCACAATGGCGCACGCTGTCGCAATCGAACGGGTCGATCACATCGGTATTCGAGTGCGAAACCTTGACCGCGCGCTGGCCTTTTACGGAGTGCTGGGGTTCGTGCTGGTTCGCCGCGCCGACGGCGACGATGTAGCGATCGTTCGCCACGAGAACGGAATCGAGCTCAATCTCGTGTTCAACGCGAATGCCGGCGATCCAGCAGGCAACATTCTGATGGATCGCCAGGACAAATTCCCCGGTTATACTCACATCGCGCTGCGCGTCACCTCCATTCCTGCGACGATCGCCGCGCTGAAGGAAAATGGAATTGCGATCACCCAGGGACCGGTCAGATTCGGCGAAAGCGGGGAGATCTCGGTGTTCGTGCGCGACCCCGATCGCAACGTCATCGAGCTGCGCGGCCGCGAACAGGGCGTAGTCGAGGGCGTTATCCGTTACGTACCGTAGTCTTTTCGACCTTGGTCGATTATCTCAGAGCGAGGATGCCCGGAGGGGCGAAGTGCGCGGGGCCCGATCCGCCCGGGTTAGCCAATGGCACCGGAAGGCGAAACCGCGTCACCGGACCGCCAATCTCATTGAGTGTTGACATTGTTAATCGTCGAGACAGAAGTAAGTTGACTAGGTTTCGTCGAATTTTGGCATTTATGACAAGATGCGCCCGCGCAACGGGTTCAGCCGGCTTTGCCTCCGGAAATTCACCGAGCTAATTTGATCTCTGTGAGGGGTGGGCGGCAAACGTTGCCACCCGACGTTTGAGCACGATCCTGATACTGGGCGGCCGCATCGGCCGACGCACAATAAGGGGGCAACGAGATGGTGTTGGATGTAAGGTCAGTCGACCGCCTTCTTGGGACACCGGTGCCGTATGCCTATGCCATCAAAGCCGGTCCTTGGATTTTCCTTACTGGGCACGAAGCGTACGATTGGGAGACCGGCACCTCTGACGAGGTTACCGGGCCGCCGGGGTTTCCGCTTTATGGCCGCCACCGCAGCCGCCGTGAGAGCGATTTCATCCTGCGGCGGATGCGTCGTGTGCTGGGCGAATTCGGTTCCGACCTGTCGCATGCCGTCCGGCTCGATCAGTATTACCCGGTGCCTCGAGCGGTTGCCTCCTATCATCTTGCCCGGCACGCCGAATTCGGCGACTACATCCCGCCGAGCACCTCGGTGATCATGGAGCGCTGCTTCGCCGCCGACGCGACGATATCGACGTCGCTGATCGCGGTCGTGCCTGAGGCCGGGTACGAGATCCACAAAATCTATCCGTCTGGCGTTGCCTCGGCGCCGACCTCCGGCTTTGTGCCGGCGGTCGTCTGCCACGACTTTGTCTTCGTTGCGGGCCAGATGGCGCACAATCACGGGCTGGGGCTCGACCCGCGGGGCATGTCCCGGAGCATTATGCCTGGGCCGGCATCGAGATCCGGAGGCAAACCGAATTTCTGATCCTGGAAAAGCTCAGGCCGGCGCTCGAAGCGGCGGGCTCGTCCCTGGAGCAGTCGCTGAAGGCCCAGATATACCTCGATAATATCGAGGATGCGCCCGATTGTCTCGAGGCGTGGAACCAGTACTACGCCGACATCCCTTGCGCGGTAACGGTTGTGCCGACCAAGTCATTCGCCACGGTGGGCGGGGTCGTCGAGATCAATCTCATTGCGCTGACCAACGGCGAGCCGCAAGAAGCAGGTCGTGGAGGCGGATCTCCCGGGGATGGCAGCTATGGGCCTTGCATCAAAGTCGGGGAATTCCTGTTGCCGTCCGGGCTGATGGCGATCGGCCGTGACGGTCATATTGTCGGAAGGACGATCTCGCCAGGCTTTGCGGGGCTGGCGCATGCCGGCCACGTCCAAGCGGAGGCGGTCTACCACTATGCCGAGGCTCTGTCCAAGCCGCGGGAACGACAATGGCCAAGCTGTTACGCGCGCAATATTTCGCCGCCGACGTCTCTGTGTTTCCAGGGGTCGCGATGGCTTGGTCGGCGCGGTACGGACGCCAGCCGCACCCTTTCGTCTGTGTGCAGACGCCGACGCCGATGCCAGCGCCGGGGACAGCCGTCATCGCCGATTTCTGGATCTCGACCCTACGTTAGCGCGCCTGGCGATGCGCCGCCGGGCTTCTCCAATTAGCTCTCGGTTCACCGGCGAAGGTTGTGCAGCGGTGGCTGCGAGTTGCCACTCCTCGCGACTTAAAACAACGTCGCGTCGGCGAGATTGTGGCCCGAGCTCCGTAAAAGCAGAGAGCCGCTGAATGCCCACGCCACCGCAAGACTTGCAGATCCCGGGCATCGCCGCGTATGGGCCTTGCATCAAAGTCGGGGAATTCCTGTTGCGGTCCGGGCTGATGGCGATCCCCCCTGACGGCTATATGGCCGGAAGGACGATCTCGCCGGGGTTTGCGGGTGTGACACGGCATCCAATCGGCACCCTCTGCCGAAGCAGCATAGGCATTGATAACTGATGCCGCATTCGGTCAGGGTTCCGATCGTCGCCGATCGGAACCCCGGCAAAGATTAAATCCCGAGTAACCGTCAATACCTTTGTCTGATCTATGCTGCGTTCCGATTGGGTGCCGAAACACACGCGTTCCAGCGAAGGATAGAGTCCACCCGGTTTCAGCCGAGGATCCTGGAGACTGATCGGCGTTTGCCGATCACCGGGAGTAGCAGTTTGAGTCCGAGGCCGGCTATCATCTGCAGGTTTAGGTTACGGCCGCTCTGCCCTCAGCTCCGGAAGTGCCGTGTGCACGAAGAAATTTCGCTTGGTGCCAATACCGACATCTGGCGAGCGTCCACTGACCACCCGAGTCCGGCACCATCGCGGTGGTTGGCCGGGATCAACAGCTCCGCGAGCTTTAGTCCCCTTGCCAGCAAATCGGAGCGTCGCTCTAGCTAGCCGGGCACGAGCACCACACCTTCAAGGACCGCGGCGAAGTGGCAGGCGGCGCCTACAAAATCACAAAACCATGCCAGATTGGCGTATGAAACGGCATCGGTCGGTGATGAATCGCCGCGCCGACCATATAGAGCGCAACGCCAGCGAGAATCAGCCCCACTACCGGCGGCGCCATGGATACTAGTGTCGGCCGCAGCCCAACCAGCACAAACGAGGCGAGCGCCGCGAAGGCGACCAGCGACGGCCGCCGCAAGCCGACCGGGAATGCGAGCTTGTAGGCGGCGCCGATCAGCGCGCCCGCCCACACTGCCACCGTCGGTCCAACCCGCTCGCCGTGCATCTGCCCTACCGTGAACGGTGTGTAAGTGCCTGCGATGAAGAGAAAAATCGCAGCGTGGTCGAGGCGCCGCAGGAACTAGCGATACTTGGACCATCGGAGCGGCGTGTGGCGAAACAGCGTCGAGCTTCCGAGCATGCCGAGCAGTGACAAGAGATAGATCGCGCAGGGCAGGACCAACCCTGGCCGTCTGCTCTCTGCCGCGAGGCCGAGCAGGAGCGGGGTCGCGATCAGGGCCAGCAGCAGCCCGAACGCGTAAATGCGGCGGTCGAGTTCGAGTTCCCGATCGGTGTAGTAGGGTTGCCAGCGCGCGAAACTCACGTCCGATTAAACGCACTGTGCCCCCGCAGTTCCAGCAACTTTCGGTTCAGGGAGAGCCGGGTGATCTAGACGGACCTCCTACGGATGCTCATCGGGGCGAGCCGTCTCAGTCCTAGCAGGCTGCGGAAAAACCGGTCTGCGATGGGCATTTGGTAGAATTGCTGATGGTATTACTCGTCTGGATTGTAGTAAAACCTGACCGGGCAGGGTTTTGCTGCCTATTTTGTGGGGTGAATATCATCACTGGGCAGAATCCAGGCTTGGTTATGCCACGGCGGTCATCAGACGGGGCAGGCGGACGAGGTTGTAGGCGGTGATCGTCAACGTGAACATCCAGTGGACTCGAGCGAGGCCACAGTGGCGGGTCTTGCGAAAGCCCGCGGTTGCCTTGCTCCAGCCAAACACCTCCTCAATGCGCTTGCGCATCCGCCCGCTGACCGCGTAGCCGGGATGCCGGGTCGTCCGCGCATCGATTGCCGATCGTCGATTGGTGGTGTTCTGCGCCACATGCGGCGTCACCTTGTACTGCCGCAGATCGGCGACAAACCCGGCGACGTCATAGGCCTTGTCGGCAGCGAGCGTGATCCGGTGACTGCCGGGACGGGCCGCCACCATGTCGAGCGCGGCCTCGCGCTCGGCCGTGCCAGTGGCCAGGGTCAGCCGCGTGTCGACCGCCAGAGCATGCCGGTTCTCCATCAAGACATGCCCCAGATAGGCCAGCTTGGCCGGCTGGCCCGGCCCTTTGCGGTACAACCGGGCATCAGGATCGGTGGTCGAAGCGTGCGTTTCGTTGCGGCGCTTCTCGCCGTGGAAGTTCCGTTCGCCGTTGCGGCCCGGCGCTGGCGGCTCGCCGCTGCCGTCCTTCGGGCGAAAGCTCTTCATGCTGGCCCACGCCTCGATCAGCGTGCCGTCCACCGAGAAATGCTCGTCCGACAGCAGCGCCTTGATCCGCTCCTGGTTCAGCACTGCCGCCATGAACTGTGCGGCGATGTCACCCTCGATCAGCCGCTCGCGGTTCTTTGTGAACACCGTCACGTCCCACACCGCGGCATCCAGCGACAACCCGACAAACCAGCGGAACAACAGATTGTAGCCGAGCTGCTCCATCAGCTGGCGCTCCGAGCGCACCGAATAGAAGGCTTGCAGCAGCAGGGCGCGCAGCAATTTCTCCGGCGGGATCGATGGCCGCCCGGATTTGGCATAGACGGTCTCAAACTCCGGCGACAGCACCGCCAGCGCCTCGTTCACAATGTTGCGGATCGCCCGCAACGGATGATCCATTGGCACCCGCGCCTCGCAGCTCACATAGCTGAACAGCGCTTCTGTCCGCGCATCCCCACCGCGCATCGGACATCCCCCAACATCTCGTCTGACACGCCCATTGTAAACAATAGCTTGACCACAATCTCGGCCTTTTTCCGCACCCTGCTAATTCTCCGAAGGTTCAATTCGCACCCCGCGCGCGGTTTCCCAACCCTTGAACGGCGCTCAGCTGCCCTACGCAATGCTGAGCCGGCAGCGCAAAATGCGCCGTCGAGCCAGATTATACCGATCTCCGGAAATCTCTGGACATGAGTGTACTTCTCTCTCAAGCCGCGGGTCGATAGCAGGCACCATCTAAAGAGCGGGTAAAGCTGGAGCCCAGGCGACCGCGCAGAGCGAGCGCACCAGGCCGTGATTGTTGGCAAACCTGTTCCAGGCCGACCTCGCTGGCATCCATGATGTCCGCCAAGCTGGGAAACACCGAGTTGGCGAGCCAATGGCTGCGCAGATAGTGCCAAATCCGCTCGACCGGATTGAGCTCCGGGCTATAGGGCGGCAGCTCCAACAAAGTGATATTGCCCGGCACCACCAGTGCCTTGGCTCCTGTGCCAACCAGCACGATCCAAGATCACCACGGCATGGGCATCGGCGGCGACTTGGCTGCTGATCTCGCGGAGATGATGGTTCATCGCGAGGGTATTGCAGATCGGCATGATCAGCGCCGCCGCTTTGCCCTCCGACGGGCAGACCGCACCAAACACATAGGCCGAGGCAAAGCCGAGGTCCTTCGGTGCCGCCGGCCGGCTGCCGGTTTGCCCCCACACCCGGGTCAGGCTGTTCTTCTGGCCGATGCGAGCCTCGTCCTGGAACCATAGCTCGACTCGCACACCGCGTGGCTGCGCCGCCCGGACTCGCTCTAATTGCAATCCAACAGTTGCGAAAACTCCGCTTGCGCCGTCGCATCAGCCTCCGGGTGGCGCGGACGCGGTGCCAACCAACTCAATTTTAGCCGGTGCAGCAGCCGATAGGTGCTCGACAGGCTGCAATCAATCTCAAACTCCTCTTTCAATATTCGTTGCGCATCGACCCCGCGAAACGCCACCACCCCGTCCCGCGCCAGCTCGGCGCCAGCGACAATCCGATCCTTGAACCGCGCGCTCATCACTGCGTCGACCCGTGGCTGTCGACCCGGACGCGGCCGGTCACGCAATCCCTCGATGCCATCCTCTTCATAGCGGTTATGCCACTCGTAGGCCGCCGACCGGCTCAGCCCAGCCAGCCGCGCCGCTTCCTCATGCTCCATCCCCTCGAGCATATTGGCGATCATCAGAACCCGCTGGCACACACGACCGCTCTCGCGACGTGCTAAGCGCCGCAGCTCTGCCGCCCCCGGTTCGCTGCGGAAAAAGTATGCCGGCATCTCTATCCCCCAAACATGGTGTGATCCCCTGATCACTCTACCACATCTGGAGATCACCGGAATTCGGTATTAGACGTGGAGGCTTCGAAGATTTTCTGCGTACTCTCGCGTCTGTTCCGTCGCTGCTGGTGAGGTCTCTGCGACGCGCGGTTTGGTCCACGCTTGGATTAGCATGCGAGCAAGCATGGTTTTGCGCAATTGTCATAACTTTCAAGATTTTCGGCGTCTGGCCAAGCAGCGATTGCCCGGTCCGATCTTCGATTATATCGACGGCGCCGCGGACGAGGAGACGACGCACCGGCGCAACACAAAAGCCTTCGAAAGCTGCGACCTTATACCCAGCGTCCTGCGCGGGGTTGGGAGCGTCGATCTATCCGTCACCGTCATGGGCCAGAAGCTCGCGTTGCCGGTCTATTGCTCTCCTACTGCTTTGCAGCGCCTGTTCCATCATCAGGGTGAACGCGCCGTCGCGGCCGCGGCTGCGAAATATGGCACGATGTTCGGCGTGTCTTCGCTCGGCACGGTGAGTCTCGATGAGCTGCGTAAGGCACACGATACGCCGCAGATTTATCAGTTCTATTTCCACAAGGATCGAGGCCTCAACCGGGCAATGCTGCAGCGCGCGAAGGACGCACGCATCGACATTATGATGCTGACCGTAGACAGCATTACGGGTGGGAACCGCGAACGCGATCTTCGCACAGGCTTTTCCATACCGTTCAGGCTGACGCTCGCTGGGATGCTGCAATTTGCAATGAAGCCGAGGTGGGGAATCAACTACATCACTCACGAGCGGTTTAGATTGCCGCAACTCGAGGAGCACATCGATATGCGCGGCAGCGCGCTCTCGATCGGCGGTTATTTCACGGAGATGCTCGACCCATCAATAAACTGGGACGATGTCGCCGAGATGGTGCAACACTGGAACGGTCAATTCTGCCTGAAGGGCGTCATGTCCCCAACCGACGCCAAACACGCCGCCGAGATCGGTTGTACCGGCATCGTTGTTTCCAACCATGGCGGCCGACAGCTTGACGGCTCGCGGGCATCTTTCGACCAGCTGGCCGAAATCGTCGACGCCGTAGGTGATCGGATCGACGTGTTCATGGACGGCGGGGTGCAGCGCGGGACGCATGTCCTCAAGGCGCTCTCGGTCGGCGCCAAGGCGGTTGGGATCGGACGTTATTATCTCTATCCCTTAGCTGCCGCCGGCCAAGCTGGGGTCGAGCGGGCACTTGGCCTAATGAAAGCTGAATTGGAACGCGACATGAAACTGATGGGCTGTACCGCGATTGGCCAGCTCTCGCGCGATAATCTGCGCCTCAGATGATTGAGACGCAATCAGCGAAGTTCTCGCAAGGACCTGATCGTTGCACTCTTACGAGCTGAAAGGCCGCTTGGAGTGAACCGCGGAGATCCCGCTATTTTCAGGGGCGGCAGCTTAACCCCAACAAGCTGACGTGCGGCAGCTGCATCAATCGTTTGCTGAGTGCCAAAACCCGACATCGATGAGGGTTTCCTAACCCGCCGCAGTCGACCCTGAACCGACCTTGTGTCCTAGCCAACCGATACTTGAGTCTACCGGGAACAGTCATTCGCCCAACGCAAATCAGCAGCTCACGTCAAATCATCGAGCAGCGCCTTCGCCTCCTTCAGGTCGGCGGTGTCGAAGCCTTCGGTAAACCAGCTATACACCGGGGCGAGGAGGCCGCGGGCTTCGGTGCGCCGGCCTTGCTCGCCCCACAGCCGGGCGAGATCGCGAACGGCGCGCAGTTCCAGTGATTTTGCTTGTTGGGCTTGCGCGATGCGGGTCGCCTGCTGAAGGGAGGCCTCGCCCTCATTGGGCTTATTTTCGGCGAGCAGCACAGTCCCGGCGATGCGGTGGAGTTCCGCATCCCATCCGTGCTCACCGGTGGTGCGAGCTATTTCCAACCCCTCCTGCAGTGCAGCCAGCGCCGCCGCCCGATCGCCGTGCCATGCCAATCCCTCGGCGAGGAACGTCAAACCATAGGTGCGTCCGAGCCGGGTCGATTTCGTTACGCCCTCGCGAATGCGGGCGATTGCTTCTTCGAGGGCGCCATGTCCGACCAATGCCGCGCCGTGCACTATGCCGGGTTCGAGTGGGAGCGAGAGCCGTTGCTCTGCAGTCAGCGCCTCGACAGCTTCGGCCAGGGTCAGGGCTCGCTCGGATTCGCGTCGATTGAGGTGAAGCACCGCGCCGAAAGTGAGAGCGAGACTCAGAGTGAACGGGTGGGCGATCCGCTCCTCCAGGGAGAAAGAACCGGCACTGCTTGCGAGCGCTTTCTCGGGATAGCCGAGCAACCATTCGGCCCAAGTGCCGAGCAACAGAGCGCAGGCACCGGGATCATGACCGCCATAGACGAAACGATGGGACGCGTGCTTCTCCGGATCGTAGAGCAGGCGCCCCGCGTCGGTGTGCTCGCGAGTTTTTGCCGGGTCGCCGGCAAACGCCAACGTCGCCCAGGCGCTATGAAGCGCCTGGAGCCGCAATCCATCATCTCCTTCCTGTTCGGTCATACTCAGCAATTGGGCTGAGAGCGGGCTGGCAGCGGCACTTCCACCGGCCATATTGGTGGACTGCCATACCCCATAGAGCGCATCAAACCGTTGCTGCTGCGAGCCGCTGCTCTGGGCGAGCTGGAAGGCCCGCATATAAGGCAATTTCGCGGCGGCCGCGCCTTTGGCGGTTAGCAGGCAGCCCGCCAATGCCAGTTGCAGGTCGATTTCGCATCCGTCCCGGTCGGGACCCTCCGGCAACGAATGCAAGAGGCCAAGACCCCGCTCCAGATGGGCAATTGCTCCCCGCCACCCCGCCCGTGCTTCGTCTTTGCGCGCCTCAACCTAGCAGTCAACACTTTTGAGTTCGCCAACCGTATCCGACCGTTTTCTTTCACGAGGCCCGCAATATGGCTTCAATGCAACGTGTGACGAACGCTGAACACGCTAATGAGACTTGACGGCCCCTGGGTGCGCTTTGCCTCACCGTTTGCTCGCAGCGTGAAACCGTACCTTTCTAGTGAAATGCGACGCGGCTCCAAGACAGCTGGCACAGGACTTACCAAATGGACATCTAGCGCACCCTGGACTTTAGGGATTCACCCGTACGTACACCCCGGCAGAACCCGGTGCATGCGTCATGGCCTGCCGCATGCGCGGCGAATTGGGCGAGGAATGTTGCTGTTGTCCCTTCCACTCCGGGCTTTTGGGCACGGCCGTACTGGCAAATTCGTAGACTGTGCTGTAGCCGCTGGTACCCTCGATAACCCGATAGCGGCGGGCGTAGATCACTCCCGGCACCTTGCGGTAGCCTGGCACATATTCCCCGCTGTACCAGGCGTTCCACTCCGCATCGACCTCGGCGGGGACGGACATGCGGCCAATCTGCAACACCGGCGCCATGCCACGCTCCGGCATTTCCACTCCGTCCGGGTAAATCTGTTCCCCGACAATGCGTGTCAAATTCTTCCCAATCACGGACGGCGAGACTTTCTGTCCCCACGGCGTCCGCGGCCGGTTCGTAAACGCCGGCGTCTGCATCACCGCCACGCTTTCCAGTTCATAGCATGCCAGGTACTGCGGGCCACCCTTGACCGCCTGGTAGCGGGCCGCTGAGAGAATGCCGGGCACCGACAGCAATTCCGGTAGATGTTCCTCGTTATACCACTCGTTGAATTCCTGGACATGCTGGGCGTCGATATCAACGTACACCATGAAAATCCCGCGACCTTTTTGTGCCATGTTTCCGTCTCCTCTGCGAAGCGTAGGCGCCATCGTTTTGCCTCGTCTCGTTGGCACCCGGTCCTCACGCCTGGAGCCCAGGAGAGACACGAGACACCAACTGGGGAGCCACCTTAGCCGACATTCCCCAGATTCCGGGGCTGTTGAGCGCGATCTTCCGTCTCATCGAGGCACACCGCAATGAAATTCGGGCGCAACCAGCCTCTTTCCCAGTTCCCGACCGAGGATGGCAATCGCGACGCAGTTTGTGTTGCTCTGCCGGTCGCCAGGCAGCGGCATGGTTCGCAGCGGACTCAGCGCTGGAGGGAGGCGGATTCGAACTCACGGTCCCACCCTGACGGCGAGCGCGCTAACATCGTGATGTACGGGGTTGAGGCACACGGCTGCAGGCCGATGGCCTATGCACTGACCGGCGTCTGTTCCGCCGTCTTCAGGTCGCTGATCCACGGCTCATCGAATTGCGTGCGTGCTCGCGCCTGCTTACGGCCGGCAACAGGGTGCACTGGCAGAAAGGGGGATTCGAACTCCGCTCCCCGGTTAGAGTCGATACCTCCGCTGAACTGCTTCGTACCTCCAGAGTCGATCGCGCAGCGAAGGGGCCTTGCCGCAGCTGTTCGTCTGGTTTGGTACGGAGGTCAGGCTATTCCTCGAAAACCGCACCACTGCAGCGGGGAACGGTACGAACCGGGGTCGACCGCTTGGTGAGGCTAGGCGGATCAAGCCGTTTCGTCGCGCGTCCATTCTGCGAGCTTGGTCCAGCCAGCGCGGATCAGGTAGTGGGCGTCATCGGCAGCAAGCGTAGGGCGGGTTAGCGAATGCGTAACCCGCCGAAAGGAGTTCGGGTGCGGGAGATGACGGATGACGCTGCGCTCATCCGCCCTACGGACCGGCAGACCGGAAAATTGCCGTAATCTTATGACAGGCTATGCTTTCCGGTGCTTCCAGGCCGCGAGTTGGCGGAATATTAATGCGCTTCAACGTTACCATAGCGAGTCTAATTTGGAGCATCACTTCGCTGTTATTTGCCGTTAAGGGGACAGAAGACAGCGAAGGCGTGGCTGTTTCCGCCGTCTCGATCTCCCGAAGGCAGGGTTTCCGCGGCAGAACCTAGCTCGCTGGCTGTTTTTTTTCTGCACATAACAGCGAAAACAGCGACGATGCCCAAGGTGTTGTGGCCGTGGCGTGCGCGAGATCTCAGGCGCCGCCGATGCCCTGGATTATTTTGCCGGTCCCATTGAGTGCGGGCAAGGTGCCGTGTCCTGTCGGCCGGTGCCGGCGCATTCGGGGCAGATGTTCTCGCCGGTGCCGGTCGTGCCTGGCGGTGCTTCGTCTCGGGGCTGATCATCGTGTCAGTCGAGTCCTGGGCTGGCGTGTTTCGATTGTCGGTAGTCATCTCCGGGTTCTCCTCATGACTGGTCGCTGCGAACCATATTCATCGGCGAAGCTCAGGCGCCTTGACCCCAGTTCATCTCGAGCCCTCCGTCGATTGTGAAACTTTGCCCCGTGACGTAGTCGGAATCCGCAGAGGCGAGATAGAGCGCCAATCGAGCAACCTCGCAAGGCTCCCCGGGCCGGTTCCACGGAATATTTGGCAGTTGCTCCTTCATCTTCTCCGGATCCTTTGTGCGCTGCGAGGTCATCGGCGTGCGAATGAGACCGGGCGCCATCGCGTTGACATTGATCCGCAGCGGCGCGAGTTCGAGCGCCAGCGATCGGGTGAGGGTCAAAAGACCCCCCTTGGCGGCGCCGTAGGCTGCGCTGCCGGGACTGGGGATTGCCTCGTGCACCGAGGTGATGTTGATGATCTTGCCGCCGCCGCCGCCCGCAGATTGCCGTCTGCGGATGAATTCGCGGCAGCAGAAAAATGGACCGTAAAGGTCGGTCTTGATTACCCGGTCGAATTCCGCGGTCGTCGTGTCGGCGACACTTGCTCCGCTACTGCCGACACCGGCATCGTTGACCAGGATGTCGGGGGCGCCGAGTTCGCCGGATACCGCGTCGAACAAGCGCGCGACGCTCTTTTCATCCCGAACATCGGTCTGCCGAACGATGGCTCTTCGGCCTGCGGTGCGCACCCGGCGCCGGCTCTCTTCGGCGCCGGCCTCGTCGGTGTGGAAGGTAATGGCCACGTCCGCGCCGGCCTTCGCGAACTCTTCTGCCATGGCTTGGCCCATTCCCAAATCCGAGCCGGTAATGAGAGCGATCTTGTTGTCGAGATTCGGCATTTCGCTACGCCTCCAACGCCGATGCAGCCCCGGCTGTGCGCTGCCGGTTCAGCTCATCAACGCCAATTCGAAGCCTCGGGTTTCTAAGTGACAATGAGACGAGTCGGGAGTGATTTGGGCTCGAGCTGCCTGGGAACCGGCGAGCCGATGGCAGTGTCTGCCTATAAACGAAAGTGTCGGGACGAGCGGGATGAGCCGGACCGTCGAGCAGCGGGCGATGCGAAAGGTTTATTGGCGCATCCTGCCCTTCACGGGACTGCTTTATCTGATCTGCTACATCGACCGGGTGAATGTCGGCTTCGCCGCGCTGACAATGCGCCACGATTTGGGTCTCAGCCAGGCTGCTTTCGGCCTGGGTGCTGGGACCGCGTTCTTTCTCGGCTATTTCCTGCTCGAAGTGCCGAGCAACGTGGTCCTTCACAAGATCGGTGCGCGCCTTTGGATCGCGCGCATCATGATCAGCTGGGGGCTGATTTCGGCCGCCACGGCATTTGTCGTCGGCGAATGGAGCTTTTACCTCGTCCGCTTTCTGCTCGGCCTGGCCGAGGCGGGTTTTTTCCCGGGCATGATCCTGTTCTTCACCTATTGGTTCCCGCCGATCCACCGGGGGCGGATCACGGCGGGCTTCATGACGGCGATCCCAATCTCGATCGCGCTCGGCGGCCCGATTTCGACGAGCCTCCTCGAACTGCACGGCATGCTCGGTCTTGCCGGCTGGCAATGGCTGTTTCTGCTCGAAGCAACCCCGGCGGTTCTGCTCGGCATCGCCTGTCTGATATTCCTGACCGACCGGCCGGAAAACGCCAAATGGCTCGCGCCAGACGAGCGGGCATGGCTAATCGCGGAAATGCACCGGGAGCGCCGCGAGGTCGAGTCGGTGCATTCCTATACATTGTGGCAATCGCCTCTACAATCCGCGGGTGATGGGCCTTGCCCTGATCTATTTTGGTATCGCCGCGGCCAGCGTCGGATTGGTGATGTTTCTGGCGCAGATCGTCAAGGAGCTTGGCTTGTCGAACCTGATGACCGGGTTCGCCTCGGCGATCCCTTACGTCATCGGCACTTTCGGCATGATCGTTTGGGGGCATGTCACCGATCGCATGGGCGAGCGGCGCTGGAACTGCTTCTTCGCTTGCCTCTGCGCGACCGCCGGCCTGGTCATCGCCGGAGCGACGCTCGGGACGTGGTGGTCGCTCCTGGGTTTGTCGATCGCAACGATCGGGTTTTACGGCATGAAGCCGTCGTTTTGGCCGATGCCGTCGCTGTTCCTGACCGGGACCGCGGCGGCGGCCGGCATCGCCTGGATCAACGCCCTGGGCAACCTCGCAGGCACGATCACACCATTCATCGTCGGGACGATCAAGGACATGACCGGCAGCTTTACGGGCGGTCTTTACGCGCTTGCCGGTTTCGCGCTGCTCGCCGCAATCGTCACGCTGATCGCGGTGCCCGAGCAACGCCAGCGTGCACGGCTCGTCGCGCTGGACAGCCCGGCTGAATAAAGATCGCCGACCGGCCGGAAGGAATCCCGGCCGTCAATCGCTGATCTTAGTTTCATGCCGGGAATTCCAGCCACAGCCTTTGCCCCACTCCGCCACCCGGCTTTCCGCACGCTCTGGATCGCAACACTGGCCAGCAATACCGGACTGTGGGTCCAGAATACCAGCGCCGGGTGGCTCATGACGTCACTGCCCCCCTCGCCCATCATGGTCAGCTTGGTGCAGGCGGCCAGCATGCTTCCGGTGTTCCTCTTCGCGCTGCCCGACGGTGCGCTGGCCGACATCCTCGATCGCCGCGTCACGCTCATTGCGGCCCAGATTTGGATAGCCGCAGCTGGGCTGCTGCTCGCAGCCCTGGCGGCGCTGGGTCTGCTGGGCGCTTGGGACTTGTTGGCGCTGACTTTCATGGTCGGCGCGGGTACCGCCATCATGTTCCCGGGCTGGGCTGCGGCAACGCCTGAGCTGGTACCGGACGAGGATGCGGTCCAGGCGATCGCGCTCAATGGGGTTGGTTTCAACGTGGCGCGCGCACTCGGCCCAGCGCTTGGCGGTTTCGCGATGGCGGCGGCGGGCCCCGCAGCGACGTTCTCCTTAAACGCCCTCTTGTTTCTCGCGCTCCTGTGGGCGCTGCTCGCCTGGCGCCGGCCCGTGCCGCCCGGGTCTGATCTCCCCCCGGAGCGCCTCCCCTCTGCGATGCGCGCCGCGCTCCGCTTGGCCGTGTCAGTGCCGATCATGCGCGCGGCCATCCTGCGAGCCTGCGCATTCTTTTTCTTTGCCTCTGCGCTCTGGGCCCTTCTGCCGCTTGTTGTGCGTCAGGGGCTTGGTCTGGGGCCGGCGGCGTTCGGTTTGCTGCTGGGCGCGTCCGGCGGCGGCGCCGTGATGGCCGGCGTCGCGCTGCCGGTAATCCGGGAACGGCTCTCTCCGGGAAAGCTGGTGCTCGTTGCTTCGCTACTGGCCTATGCTGCGATGGCCTTGCTCAGCATTTCCCGGCACTGGGTGCTTGCAGCCTTCGCGGTGGTGCTCTTCGGCGCGGCGTGGCTGGCGGCCGGCACCACCGTGGGCGCGGTCGCGCAGATGACCTCGCCGGCCTGGGCCCGCGCTCGGGCGCTCGGCGTGTGCCAAGTGGCGTTCTTCGGAGCGCAGGCGCTTGGCGCCACCCTGTGGGGATCGGTCGGGAGCCGGCTCGGTGTGCCGATTGCTCTTGCGCTCTGTGCCGCCATCGGCGCACTCACCGCGGCGGCGGCGCGACGCTGGCGGCTCAGCACTTTCGCGCCGCATCGAGCGAGGGCCTGGGTGAAGAAGCTGCTCGCCAGACCGCTACCGGCGCCGCCAGCGCCAGCGCCCGCAGTGACGGCGCTGCTGCATTCCGGCTCCGGCCGGGTGCTCGAGGCCGTCCACTACCGAGTGGATCCCGCCCGCCGGGACGCGTTCCTCGCCGCGATGAGCGAAGTCCGCCACGTCCGGCTGCGCGCTGGAGCCCTGGTGTGGCGCCTTTACGAAGACGTGGCTCGACCGGATCGATGGATAGAGCTCTGGGCGATGGAGTCGTGGACCGGTCATCTGCGCGAAACAACTCGGCTGGACGAGGCCGATCTTGCAACTGTTGCTCGCGCCGCCGCGATGCACGGCGGCGACGAGCCGCTGGAGGTGTCTCGCTACCTCAATGTCGACCCTGAGCAGATTGCACATCCAGAACACGCGTCAGTAGGAGCGTGCCACATGCCCGGGCAGTCGGCAACTCCGATGACCAGCGCGATTCCGAAGGACGCATGACCCGCCATTCACTACGCGATCACGACCGCTTCGAAACCTGAGCGGGGGTTCTCCGGCTCAGTGAGCCTTACCAAAGCCCTTCATCACATCGGCCATAGTCCGGTAATCCTGATCCGGCATTGCCCCGACGACGTCGAGAACCGCGCGATCGGCATGGTTTTTCTTCGCCCGATCCAGCAGATCCACTTTCCTTGCCGGAAATCCTATGCCTTTGAGGGCACGGGCCACGTTCGTGACCGACCCGCCGCTTCGCTTTCCTTTCGTGTTGGTTGCTGCGCCCTTTGCCATTCTCTCCCCTCGCAATGCTGTGTCTTGATCGGCAAAACGATTGCGGAAGGACATCGTTCAGCGCACTGGCCTCGATACGCGCCGGAGGACCGGTGCTTCATGGTCGTCAACCAAGCCGGGTAAATCCACCCGGTCAGCCGGGTGGGACACTCCGATCGCTTGAGGGCATTCCGGCTCCTCACATTCCGAGATAAGCCCGGCGGACGCGATCGTCGGCCACCAGCGCGCGGTGGGGGCCTTCGAGCACAACGCGCCCCGTCTCCAGCACATACCCGTAGTCGCAGGATTCCAGCGCTTCTGCGACGCGCTGCTCGACCAGGAGCAAGGTCGCGCGATCTTCCTGGTGCAACGCCGCGATGCGGTCGAAGATCAGATCGGCAATCGCCGGCGCCAGCCCCATAGAGGGCTCATCGAGCAACAGGACCCGTGGCGCGGAAGCCATCCCGCGGCCGATCGCCAGCATCTGCTGCTCGCCGCCCGACAAGGTGCCGGCAAGCTGGCTGCGACGCTCGGCGAGCACCGGAAAGAGCGTATAGATCCGGTCGAGATTTCGCTGCCACTCGGGCCTGCCGCGGATCGCGTAGGCCCCCATTTCGAGATTTTCGAGCACGGTCATAGACGCGAAGACCTGCCGCCCCTCCGGAACATGCGATATGCCGAGATGCGCACGCTCCGGCGGCGATATCGCAAGGAGGTCCCGGCCTTCGAACGTGATGTTGCCGGAAGCCGGCTGGACCGTCCCCGAGATTGCCTTGAACAGGGTCGTCTTGCCGGCGCCGTTCGGGCCGACGATCGCGACGAACTGCCCTTCCTTGACGGTCAGCGACACGCCGCGGACCGCAGCGAGCCCGCCATAGCTGACCGAGAGGTCGTGGATCTCAAGCATCGCCGAGAAGCGCGATGGATCACGGGGGTCCCGAATACCACGGCGCGTGTGCAACCGCCAAACATGCCTGATTTTGGCTGAGCGAATTGCCGTTGCCGGAAAACCGATGACATCCGCCGCGCGCTCGGCCATCGTTGGCCGCGGGAGGGAAGGCATGCCTTTTTCCGCGGTCGATTTCCTGCAGGCCCTGACGGCCGGCATCCTGGTCGGCAGCGCCTATGCGCTGATGTGCATTGGGCTCGGCATCATTTTTGGCTCGATGAACGTCATCAATTTCGCCCAAGGCGATTTCCTGATGCTCGGCATGTACTCGGCCTTCTATCTGGTGACCGGGTACGGCGTGCTAGCATTCCTTGGCCCCTATGCCGGGCCGATCGCCGCCGCATTGTTGGCTGGACCGCTCGTCTTTGCGATTGGCTGGCTGTTACACCGGCTGGTTGTGGCGCGGGTCACGGGGGCCGGTGCTGCACAAACCGTAGGAGCCGGCGCCTATGGCCAGATCATAGTCACACTGGGTATCTCGCTGATCCTGCAGAATGGCGGGCTGATCTTGTTCGGCTCGACACCGGTCGGGGTGCGCACGCCGCTGTCGCGGCAATCCTGGGAGATCGGCGACATATTGTTGAACCAAGCGCGCGTGGTCAGCTTTCTGGTCGCGGTGGCGCTGGCCGCAGCGATGTACCTGTTCCTGAGCCGCACCCGCCTCGGCAAAGCGCTGCGGGCCGCCGCCGATAACCCGCAGGCCGCGATCTATATGGGGATCGACGTCGATCGCGCGCACCGGCTGGCCTGGAGCATCGGTGTCGGCATCACCGCGATCGCCGGCGGCCTCGTCGCTACCTTTCAGACCTTCCAGCCGTATATCGGCTTCGATTTCGTCATCGTCATGTATGCCGGGGTGGTGCTGGGCGGTCTCGGCAGCAATTTCGGCGCGTTTTGGGGTGGGCTGTTGATCGGCATCGTGCAGCAGATGTCGACGTTGGTGTTGCCTTACCAATTGCAGAATACCGCCTATCTTCGTGGTCTTCCTGTTGATCATCTTCCTGCGTCCGCAGGGCATGTTCGGAAGGCTCAGCGAACGGACATGAGAAGGCGGTCATGAGAACCAGGGCCGAAGCCAACCGGCAGCGTTGGGCGATCCTGGCCTTCGCGATCGCCGTCCTGGTGCTGTCGTTCGTGATCCTGCGCAGCGCCTATTACGAACTGGTGCTGACCCAGGTCCTGTTGTGGGCGGTATTGTCGCTCGCCTGGAACCTGTTGTGCGGCTACAGCGGCTACTTCTCGTTCGGCCACGCGGCGTTCTGGGGTCTGGGCGCCTACACGGTCGCGCTCGGCTTGCTCTACCTCGACCTGACGCCATGGATCTCGATCCCCTTCTGCGCCGTAGTCGGGGCCGTCGCGGGTGCGATCATCGGCTACCCGACCTTCCGATTGCGTGGGCATTATTTCGCGCTGGCGATGCTCGCCTATCCGCTGGCCACGCTCTACGTGTTCCAGTGGCTCGGCTACCAGGAACTGGCGCTGCCGATGAAGCGTGAGGCGCCGCTCCTCTATATGCAGTTCGAGGATCAGCGGTTCTACGTCCTGCTGGCGCTCGGGCTCGTAGTCGCGGCGCTGCTGATCTCGCTGAAGGTCGAGAACTCGCGGTTTGGCATGTCGCTGCTGGCGATAAAGCAAAACGAGCCGGCGGCCGAAGCCGCCGGCATCGATACCTGGCGGTGGAAGATGCTGGCGCTGATGCTGTCCGGAGCGCTGGCCGCGATCGCCGGTGGGCTCTACGGGGTCGTGCTGCTGGTCATCACACCCGAGACCGTGTTCGGCATGTTGGTTTCGGCGCAGGCTTTGATCCTGACGCTCTTCGGTGGGGTCGGCACCCTGTGGGGACCGGCGATCGGCGCGATGGTGCTGGTGCCGCTTGCCGAGGGCCTGAATGCCAAGCTGGGTGACGTGCTCCCTGGGATCCAGGGCGTCGTCTATGGGGTTGCGATCATCGCAATCATTCTGCTGGCACCAGAGGGTGTCTACTGGCGCGTGGTCGACCGGCTTGCCCGGCGTCGCGCGCCGGCCGATGTTCCGCAGCGTGCGCTCCCGGCGGCTGCGGCGACCAATGTCGCGCCGCTGGTGCGTTCGCCGAATACCGCGCCGGCCGGCGCCGATCTGCTGGTTTTGCGCAATATCGGTCTCTCCTTTGGCGGGTTGCGGGCGCTCGACGGCATCGACTTCGCCGTGCCGGAGGGGGGGCTTTACGGCATTATCGGCCCGAACGGCGCCGGCAAGACGACGCTGTTTAACGTCATCAACGGCTTTCTCGCGCCCGATCGCGGCACGATAACCTTTGCCGGCGAGGCGATGACCGGGTTGCGACCGAATCGGGTATGCGGCCGCGGGATCGGCCGCACCTTCCAGGTGGTGCGCGCATTCCCGCGCATGAGCGTGCTGGATAACGTGATCGTCGGGGCATTCGTCGGCGCGGCTAATGATGCAATTGCGCGCGACATGGCACTCGCCGCGCTCAATCGGGTCGGGCTCAGCGCCCAGGCGGGAAAACTCGCCATCGGGTTGACCACCCTCGAACAGCGGCTGATGGAACTGGCGCGGGCGTTGGTGCCTCATCCCCGCCTCATCTTGCTCGATGAGACCTTGGCCGGGCTGGGTCACGGCGATCTCGACGGCATCCTTGGCGTGATCCGGCAATTGCGCGCCGACGGCATCACCGTCCTGATCATCGAGCACACGATGCATGCCATGGTGCAGCTGGTCGATCATTTTACGGTGCTGGATCACGGCCGTATGATTGCCTCGGGCCACCCGAACGACGTCGTGCGCGACCCCAGCGTCATCGAAGCCTATCTCGGAAAGAAGTGGAGCGCTCGGGTCACCGTCCCCGCGAAGTAGAGGAGGAAGCAAAGAGATGAACGGCAAACTGACGCGGCGCAGCCTGACCGCGGGATTGGCGCTTGGCGCGATCGCAAGCCCGGGGCTGGGCTTCGGGCTGGCGCGGGCGCAGGTGAAATCGGTGAAGATGGCAATGATCGTCCCGCTCTCGGGCCCCTGGGCGAGGCAGGGTCAGCTGCTTCGGCAAGGCGCCGAGATGGCGATCGACGAAATCAACCAGAAGGGCGGCATTGAGAAGCTCGGCGGCGCGAAGTTCGAGCTTGTCCCGGCGGATGCCGGCGACAGCACCGAGAAGGCAAAGAACGCGGCGCAGCGGCTGCTGTCGGACCAGCCCGACCTGATCGGCGGGTTCGGCGCCTGGCTGAGCTCGTTCACGCTGGCGATTACCGAGGTCACCGAGCGAGCCCAGCTGCCCTGGCTGACCCTGTCCTATTCCGACGCCATCACCAATCGCGGCTTCAAGTTCATTTTCCAGACCTCGCCAACCGCCGATTGGCAGGCCGCCGAGACCCTGCCGACCGCGATCAAGCTCGCCGAGGCTGCAACCGGCAAGCGGCCGAAGACGGTCGGCATCATCCAGGACAACACCGCCTCGCCGATCAGCTTCGGCAAGCAACTGCGTGAGGGCGGCGGGCTCGAGAAAGCCGGTCTCAAACCCGTGGTCGACCAGATCTTCACCCCACCGCTGTCGGACGCGACGCCGCTCGTCGAGAAGGTCCGCTCGGCGAAGCCCGATTTCCTGCTGCTGCTGACCTCTGCGATGCCGGATTGCAAGCTGGTGCTGGAAAAGCTCGATGAGTTCAAGCTCGGCAAGGGTAAACTACCGCTGGTCGGCAACGGCGCGCCATTCGGTTCCCCGGAGCTCTTGAAAACGATCGGCCCCGAATTGCTCGAAGGCCTCTTGTTCAGCGTCGCCAATTGGCCGCTGAAAGGCCAGGAGGAGTTCATCGAGCGCTTTAAGAAGCGGACCGGCGAGCCGTTTGCGACCCAGGACGCGCTGTGCGGCTACGGCCATACGTGGATCCTAAAGGAGGCGGTCGAAAGCGCGGGGGCCGTCGACAAGCTGAAAGTGGCTGAGGCAATCCGCAATATGAACCTGACCACCGGTCCGGCTGCACTTTCCTTCCCTGGACCGATAAGGTTTGACGAGAAAGGGCGTCGGCAGGATGTTCCGATGATCTTCGCCCAATGGCAGAAGGGCGTGCCCATCGCCGTCTATCCGGAGCAACGCGCCCTCGCCAAGCCGTTCTGGCCCTCCGTTTAAGGCGCCTATTCTCATTATCTATGGCATCAGTTCTTCTTCACGAATTCGGCTCCGGTGCTGCGACTTTCGGGGCCTGTTCGACGGCTGGGTGGCCGGATTGCCCGCTGTTGTTCACCAGCCCCGAAAGCGCCGCGCAAACGCCACGTACTGGGCACCTTGCTGTTATCGGTGCTGGCCGGGCACCGGCGCTATGCCCACGTCACGGCGTTGCGCTGCGACGCGGTCAACCCGCCGCTGCTCGGGATGAGCAAAGTGGTCAGCGAAGATGCGCTGCGGCGGGCGCTGGCGAAGATCGACGAGACGGCGGGCATGCAGTGGATGCAAGGGCACCTCGATTATTGCGTGCGGCCGCTGCTCGAGGAGCCATGGATTCTCGATGTGATGCCACGGGTCAAACCGCTCTACGGCCATCAGGAAGGCGCGGTGGTCGGCTACAATCCGCACAAACCGGGGCGGCCGTCGCATTGCTATCACACGTACATGCTTTCGGATCTGCGACTGGTGCTGCGGGTTGAGGTGCATCCCGGCGATCAACACAATCCCAAGCATGCCGCCACCGGACTGTGGTCGCTATTGGCGCAGCTCGGGCGCGAGCAGTACCGCGCTTGCTGCGTGGTGATGCCGAACGGGGCAACGAAGGGGTGATGGCGCGGGCCGAGCGGGAGGGATTGCCGTATCTGTTCCGTCTGCGCGCCACCGCAAACGTGAAGCGGGCGCTGGAGCGCGCGATAGCGGAGCGCGACTGGAGCGATGCCGGCCACGGCTGGCAAGGAAACAAATCTACGGCTGATGGGGTGGAGCCGGTAACGACGGGTGGTTCTGCTGCGCCGCCAGTTCAATCGTCCGCTGACGCTGTTGGATCGCACCGATCCCGGGCAGCCGCTGCTCGGTTTTTGCCGAGGTGCTCGGCAGCAAGCGGGAGGTCTGGGAATATGCCGCCTTGTGACGTCGCTGGACAGCGAAATTCTCACCCTGGGCCAGCTCTACCGGGACCGGGCGGTGGCCACTGTAACGCTCGTTGGTAAATTTCTGCAAAAGGGAGCTGCGTTTGGTCAGCACTTGATAAATGTGCCAGTCGGCGCGCTCCATGGTTTCGAAGACTTGGACGATGTGATTTTTGGTACCCCTTTATGAAAGAGGTCGCTCATCGAGTTGACAAAAATCATCCGCGGCTTTTTCCACGCAAGCGGCTGTAATAGGCGCTCCGGCCGGATGGTGAGGTCAAAGCCGTTTTGGAACGGATGTCCAGCCACGCCGCGAAAGCGTTCCGAAAACCGCGCGGCATAGCAGTTGTCGCATCCCGCGCTGATTTTGGTGCAGCCGGTGACCGGATTCCATGTCGTATCCGTCCATTCGATGCTGGTGTTTTCCGCCGTGGGTGAGAGGGCCCTGACTTGCCAGGTGTCAATAGTGTTCCGAATTTGTTCTACAGAAGAGTTGCACAATCGGGGCGACGCTGTCCAGCCTTGAGCGGATCCCGAGGAGCAGCAGACCGGTGTCACCGACCGGCACGTAAGATAGACGAGCACCATGATGATCGTCGCGACAGCCGAGGTCATGAACGTCCATTTGCGGCCGATCGCGTCGGCCAAATAGGCCCCGAGCAGGAATCCGATCGGCGCCCCGAATGCCTGAACCGCTACGTAGAGCCGGGTGCCGGTGGCGGACAGATGCAGCGCCGCCGTCACAGCCGGGCCAACAATAGGGTGGCTCATCCGAGGTGCCGAATATCCGGTAGGCGAACGTGGGGCGCAGAGGCTCGGTGTGCCGACTTCCGGCCGCACTAGGCGATGCTATTTTGAGCATGCGAGGGACTCAGGTTCGCATTGGACTCTTCGCTGGAGGGAGGTGGATTCGAACTCGTGGTCCCGCTTTGAAAAGACCTCTTCCGGCTGTTGTCGCTATCTTGGATGCGAGACTGGCCCGCGGGGCCCCGCGCGATCATCGGAACCGCCTTTCGCTAACCGCGACCCGCTCGAGGAACCGAAATTTCGCAGACTCTCCGCTGGAGGGGAATGGATTCGAACTTCCAGTTCCCCGACATTGTCGAGGGTTCTTTTTTCGGCCGCTCACAGCGAGGCAGCGTAGCGGAACCGAAAGTTCGCAGAGTCCCCGCTGGAGGGAAGTGGATTCGAACCGTTGGTACCGCTGCGATGGATGGCCGGTGAGCAGAAGGCGGCCTCCATCTGAGCGTGCGCGAGTTCGTCGATCCGCTGAGAGTTTGGCTGTTCAAGCAGAGGCGGCCAGCCTCGTCACGTCGAAATTGTACACGCGGGCGGTGTTGCCGCCGGCGATCTTGGCCTGTTCGTCGTCTGGTACGCCGGCCAAGATCTCAGCCAGGATCTGCCGCGATTGCGGAAACGTCGACTCGCTGTGCGGATAGTCCGAGCCCCACATCATGTTGTCGACACCGATGACGTCGCGCAGGCGGATGCCGATGGCGTCCTCCTGGAAGCTCAAGACGACGTTGCGGTGGAAAAAATCGCTCGGGAGCATGCCGTTCTTGAACCGGTAGATCGCCTCGCCGTGGCGCTCGCGGTAGGTGTAATCCATGGAGGTGAGCACATTCGGCGCCCAGGACAGCTCGAACTCGACGATCGCCAATGTCAGGCGAGGGTGACGCTCGAAGACGCCGGAGAAGATCAGATCGCACATCGACAGCGCCGGATAGAACGCCTTCGTCGCGCGGCTGCTGGCATCCCGCAGCGTTCCTGGACCGGCCCCGCGGATCTTGCCCTGCCGTCGCGTCGCCGTGTGCAGGCTTAAGGGCAGGTCAAGCGCGGCAGCGGCGGCCCAGAACGGCTCGTACTCGGGTTGGTCGTAGCGCCGGTCTTCGATCGGATATTCGGTGACCATCGCGCCGGAGAGGCCGAGGCGGGCGGCGCGCTCCAGCTCCTCTATCCCGTCCTCGACGTCGTCGATGTTAATCATCGCGATGCCCTTGAGGCGGACGGGATCGGTGCGGCAGAACTCGGCGAGCCAGTCATTGTACGCGCGAAAGATCGCCGACATTAAGAGCGGGTCCGCCACCTTGAAATAAAAGAGACCTTGCGAGGGATAGAGGATTTCGCCGGCCACCCCGTCGAGGGCCATGTCCTCGAGGTGTTGCGCGGGGTCGTACCCGCCGCGGTGCACATCTTCGAAGCGGCCCTCGGCGGAGATCGTTTCGGGGGCCGCGAACCTAATGCCGGCGTTCGAGATCAGGCCGATCCCGGAGAGGATCTGATCCCCCTCGATGACGATGTAGTCGCCGCCGTCAATCCGCTCGATCCGCGGCGCCCGATCGCGGAACGCCCGGTCGATGCGCGTCTGCCACAGATCGGGTGGCTCGAACACATGAGAGTCGGACGAGAGAACCAGCATCGGCATCTCCTTTCTCACCCGGCCGCGGGCAATTGCGGCGGGCTCTTCAACCGCGCGACGGGGTTCATTAACCCCCGCGAGCTCGACTGGGCCCGGGGCAGCGCGGCTTCAATCGCGAGGTCTATCAGAAGCGGCCGCACGACGCATATGGGGCGCTGTCGTTCCTGCAGGCGCAGCAGCCTTATGTGCGGCCGGACCGCGTCGGCGTGGTTGGCTGGTCCGAGGGCAGCGGCGCCGTCCTCTTTGCGATCGGCGGGCAGAGCCCCTTCCGTCCGGCCCAGCTGCCGCAGCGCGACTTCCGGGCCGCCGTCGCGTTCTACCCTGCGTCGTGCAACGAGCGGCGGCAGGGTGCATGGACGAGCACGATCCCACTTCTCGTGCTGGTCGGCGCCGAGGACGTCTGGACCCCCGCAGCGCCGTGCAAGGAACTGCTCGACGGCGCTGCCGCCCGCGCGCCACGGTCACGGTACAAATCTATCCCGGCGCCTATCACGATTTCGACTGGCCCAACATGGGGTGCCATGACTCGCCAAATTACCGCACCGCCGCCGGCGTCGTCCCCATCCAAGGAACGGATCCCAGCCTGTCTGCCCCATCGACCATCTCGTTGGCCAGACAGACCGTGACCTCGGACCATCGTGCGGGCGAACGGGACCGCCGGGCCGCCGGCCGTACCGAGCGGGTGACGCGGTTCGCCTGAACCGCGTGTCATTTCATGAAATAGGTAACCGATAGCGCCGGTCGGCGCCACCAGCTAACCCACCGCCGGACCAGAACCAGCAAGGAGAGGGACATGCATTCGGTGGCGCGAAGTTCCTTACCGATTATTCGATGTCGGCGCCGGAGCTTGCCCGCGCGCTCGAGGACCGCGGTTTCGAGTTGGTCTGGGCGCCCGAGCACTCGCATATCCCGCTATCGCACAAGACGCCGCCGCCGGGCGGTGGCGATCTGCCCAAACCATACTACGACGCTATAGGTTCCAGCCGCCGCCGACGCCGACAGGAACCGGTCCCTGGCTTACCTGGTCGATCGAGGCGTGGGCTATTACACGGAGATCGAAACGCGCTGAACGCCTTTGCGGTGCGCTGCGGCTCGTCACCGCAACCGTTCCCGGAACAGGAAATGGGCCCGCCGCGCCGATCCCAGTGGAGGCCCGTCAGCCCTTGACGAGGCGCGACCACAGCACACGGGCGTCGCGGTCGGGATCGCGGGTTATACGGCATTCGTCGTCGAACACCATCGTCGCGCGTTCGGCTTGCGTGTAAGCAAGCCACTCCGGGATCGCCGGATTGTCGGGGCGGCCGTGTCGGGCAAATGCGATCCAGGTGTCGGCCATTCGCGCGGCCAGTTCGCGCGCGCCCTTGGCGCCGGCGGTCGTGTCCGCGGTTTCGGTGTTGTCGAACACGAACGGTAGGTCCATCGCATGATGTGCCTTGAGACGCCCCAAATGCGCCGGGCTCTGCCAATCGAGTGAGTACATGTAGACGGGTGCCCGATGAGGGCGAGCGGCATAGCGTCCGGCCAATATGACGGTGCGGATCCAGAAATTCGATCTGGTCAGCGCCTTGATCAGCCGGTCCCCCGGGCTCGCTTGCGGCATCGCCGCGTTGTAGACCGCGAGCACCGCGTCGGCCTCGTCTCCCGCAATCGCGGCCACGCGCTGTCGTAGTTCGGTCTCGCTTAACACGCCGTTCCAAACCTGGTCATCGTCGGTGAGAAAGAAAGCGCTTTCCTCGCGCGTGCCGCCGACCAGCAACGGGATGCCGTTACTGATCCCGGGTGCCTTCGGCTCGCACGGATGCTGTGGCAGGTCGGCGCCGTCGACGACCGGGCCGAAATCGTAGCGGTCGAGTAATGGCCAGCGTGATCGTCCGACGGCGCGAACAGCGGGCGCGATCGCTGCCAAAATCCGCTCGGGCGGCTGTTCCAGCAGCCGTTCGCACTCGTGTCCGCGCAGCCCGAGTTCGCGCAAGGCCTGCGCTGCGAGCGCGTTCGCCCGCTCGCGCGTCGAGACGCGGATCGCAGCTCCGCTTTGGATAAGGGCCCGGTGGAACAGGCCTTTTGCTGCCGGCATTGCGAGCAATGCGCTGACTTTGCCGCCGCCGCCCGACTCGCCGAAAACCGTGACGTTGCTGGGTCGCCGCCAAAAACCGCGATGTTGTCGTATACCCACCGCAGTGCGGCGATCAGATCAAGCATGCCGGCATTACCCGAGTGCCTCCAGTCGGCGCCTCCGATGTCGTCGAGGTGCAAAAATCCGAAGATATTCAGACGGTGGGTTGACGCTGACTACGACAACGTCGCCGCGCCGCGCCAAATTGGCGCCGTCGGTTACGGCGCGGTTACCCGAGCCATAAGCGGACGCGCCGCCATGCAGCCACTCCATGACTGGCCCCGCCGAAGGCATCGCGTTCAGTCCCCACGAGCGATACCTCTATATTGGAAATTTCGTCGACGGCAATATCGATATCCTGCGCCTCGACGGCGACAACCTAACGAAGGTGGACAGCTTGGCAATACCCGGACATCCGGCCTCCATGCGCGGGAGCACGCCCTAAGCCGGTCAGCATAAATCGAGCCTAGTTATCGGAGGAGAACAAGCGCCTCCACGCCTTCTGCGGTACTTGCGGCACCCTGATCTATGCCTGCGCTGCGTAAAGCGAGGCTGCCAGACCCCGCCGGCCCGGCGCCGACAGACCACGTCATGAATCTTCTCCGGATCGATCGGTTGAACCGGTGTTGACAGCGACCGGCACGCCGGCCCGATTTGCATCGGTTCCGTCTCCGAAGCAGCCCATCAACGGGCGTTGTCAAATTAAACTTAATCGCAGCGTGAAATCGAGTGAGTGGCGCAGCCCCGAAGCAGTGTGGGGCAAGTTCGCACGAGGCTCGCCGCTGGAGGAGGGAGTCACGAGCGAACCCGTCTCTGAATCCCCCCAAATTCCCTGCTAGCTGGGAAAATACAGGGATTTT
>CAVTRO010000003.1:0-375452 GCA_963737145.1 uncultured Alphaproteobacteria bacterium
ATCTCTCCACAATTTCAATCAACATCCCCCGCGATCCGAAAACCGCCAAACGGGGCCGCGCTTATAGGCCCACCCGTCACCCGCGTCAACACACAATCGACGGTGCCGAGACACGGGGTTGGGGGACGCGGCGACCTGTATAGGTAATGACCAGGGCTCTCCCTGTCTAGTGCGGACGTCACAAAAAATTAACCCGAACGGCGTCAGATCAGCCCCAAGGACCGAAGCTCAGCCAGCATGAGATCCGAGGGCGGTTCCCCTCTGTCGGAGCGGTCCGCCGGCGCATCCTCGGGGGCCAGATAGCGCCAGCCCTGGAATGGCCGCCAAGCCCGCGGAAATGTCGGAACGAGCTCGTCGTCAACCTCGATCAGGCAATAGCGCCGCCCGTTGTCGTCACGCTCGCTGCGGAAGCCGCAGACCAGCTGGCGCACCCGGATATGCCCGCGGATGACCCAATAGATCGAGCCGCCCGCCAGCACATCCGCGGCGCGTCGCGGATGGTTTCTCGTGTAGACCCAGGTGCCGCCGCGCTCCGCGGCTCGGGCGGCGCGGATGCGGCGCAATTGGTCGACATCGCCGATCCCGACCGCGAGCTTCAAGAGGTGCAGCGGCATTACGCTGTCGAGCCGGTCAGCCGGGATCCTGATGTTCCGGCGCGAGAGCGATCAGCTCCGCTCCTTCCTCGACCAGATCGCCGGGGGCGAACCGCACCGCCTCGACGACGCCGTCGGCAGGCGCGGTCACCGTATGTTCCATCTTCATCGCTTCGATGACGATCAGCGGCTGCCCGCGTTGCACGCTCGTTCCGGCCTCGACCATCAGCTGCGTCACGCGTCCCGGCATCGGTGCGGTGAGCCGCCCGGCGCTCGGGTCCTCGCCGGCGGGCGCGGCGCGGGGATCGATCTCGGTGAGCCGCCAGCTTTCGCCACCGAGGAACACCGCAATCTCAGCCTCGCAATCCAGCACGGTGATTTGCCTCCGCACACCGTCGAGCAGAGTCGCCAACCATCCGTCGGCCCGGCGCTCGGCCGTTGCGAGAATTGTCCGGTCATCGATCTGGAGGAGCCAAGATCCGGCGTGAGGCTTTGCGCACACCAGCCGCTCCTCCGCGCCGTCGCGCAAGATCAGCTCCTGATGGCCGCGGCCGTTAAGCCGCCAGCCGTCGACCCGGGCCCAGGGTGAAAAGGGGTCGCTTGAGCGGGAGGCGGCCGCCTTCGCGGCGTCTTCGCGCGCCAAAAGCCGGAAGAGCGCCGCGGCCGCGAGGACCGTGTCGGGGGCGGGCCGCCGCGGTGGAACCAGGGCTGTGCGATGGCGCTCGATGAAGCCGGTATCGACCCCTCCGGACACGAATTCCGGATGCGCCGCGATCCGCGACAGTAACGTCAGGTTTGTGCCCACCCCGAGCACCGCGGTCGCGGCGAGCGCGCGGCGCAGCCGGCCGACAGCCGCCGCGCGATCTTCTCCCCAGGCGATGATCTTGGCGATCATCGGGTCGTAGAACGGCGTGACGGTGTCGCCTTGCCGCACGCCGGTGTCGACCCGAGCGAGTTCCGGCGGCGGGAAGCGCAACCCGTGCAATGTGCCGGTCTGCGGCAAAAACCCGCGCTGCGGATCCTCGGCATAGAGCCGCGCCTCGATCGCATGCCCGCACAGGACGAGGTCCGGCTGGCCAATCGGCAGCGGCTCGCCGGCCGCGACCCGGAACTGCCATTCGACGAGATCGAGTCCGGTCACCGCCTCGGTCACCGGGTGCTCGACCTGAAGCCGAGTGTTCATTTCGATGAAGAAGAAGCCGCCGCCCTCGGCGATGAACTCGACGGTGCCGGCGCCGATATAACCGACCGCCCGCACAGCAGCCACTGCCGCTTCTACCATGGCGCTGCGCTGCTCCGGATCGAGCCCCGGCGCCGGCGCCTCCTCCAGCACCTTCTGATGACGCCGTTGGATCGAGCAGTCGCGCTCGAAGAGATGGACCGTGTTGCCGTGCCGGTCGGCGAAAATCTGGACTTCGATGTGCCGCGGCCGCGCCAGGTATTTCTCGACCAGCACACGGCCGTCGCCGAACGCAGCTTCCGCCTCGCGCTTTGCGCCGGCCAGCGCCGCGGCGAACTCCGCCTGGCCGTCGACTTGGCGCATGCCGCGCCCGCCGCCGCCCGCCGAGGCTTTGATCAGGACCGGAAACCCGATCCGCTCGGCCTCGTCGAGCAGCCGGGCCGGGTTCTGGTCGGCGCCGTGGTAACCCGGGACGAGCGGCACGCCGTGACGCTGCATCAGATCCTTGGCCGCGGCCTTCGAGCCCATGATCCGCATGGCCGACGCCGGCGGGCCGATGAAGACGATGCCCGCCGCCTCGCAGGCCTCGGCGAAGTCCGCGTTCTCCGACAAGAAACCGTAGCCGGGATGGACCGCCTCGGCGCCGCTATTGCGCGCTGTAGCGAGGATCGCCTCGATGTTCAAATAGCTGTCCCGCGCCGGGGCGGGACCAATCGGCCATGCCTCGTCGGCCAGCTCGGCATGCAATGCGTTACGGTCGGCCTCGGAATAAACTGCGACCGTGGCGATCCCGAGCCGCCGGGCGGTGCGGATGACGCGACAGGCGATCTCTCCGCGATTGGCGATCATGATTTTGCCGAACACGGTCAAGCCCAGAAATCTCCACCGAGCGAGCCCTTGCCCCTCTCCGCCCGCGTGCGGGGGGAGAGGGAGGGGCCCAGGCCGCGGGGCTGGGAGGGTGAGGTGGGCGGCGCCGCCGTTCGGAACCAGGGGTTCCCCACCTCACCACGGCCCTCTCCCCCCCAAAGGGGCGGAGAGGGAGGATTAGCGGTGCCTGTGCATGAGAAACGGCCCATACCGATCATTGCATCACATCCGGAAGACGCCGAAGCGGGTCGGTTCGATGGGCGCGTTGAGGCTGGCGGAGATCGCCAATGCCAGGGTGAGGCGCGTGTCCACGGGGTCGATGACCCCGTCGTCCCACAGCCGGGCGCTCGCATAATAGGGATGCCCCTGCGTGTCGTACTGCGCGCGAATCGGGGCTTTGAATTCCTCTTCTTCCGCCGCGCTCCAATTGCTGTCGCGGTCGCGCCGCACCTGGGCCAATACCGAGGCCGCCTGCTCGCCGCCCATGACCGAGATGCGGGCATTGGGCCACATCCACAAAAAGCGCGGACCGTAGGCCCGTCCGCACATGCCGTAATTGCCGGCGCCAAAGCTGCCGCCGATGATGAGGGTGAATTTCGGCACGGCGGCGGTCGCGACGGCGGTCACCATCTTGGCGCCGTCCTTGGCGATACCGCCCGCCTCATATTTGCGGCCGACCATGAAGCCGGTGATGTTCTGCAGAAAGACAATGGGGATGCCGCGTTGCGCGCACAGCTCGATGAAATGCGCGCCCTTTAGCGCGCTTTCCGAGAACAGGATGCCGTTATTGGCGAGAATGCCGACCGGGTAGCCCCAGATCCGCGCAAAGCCGCAGACCAGGGTCTGGCCGTAGAGCCGCTTGAACTCGTCGAGCGCGCTGCCGTCGACGATGCGCGCGATGACCTCGCGCACCTCGTAGGGCCGGCGCGTATCGGGCGGGATGATCCCGTAGATCTCTTCGGCCGGGTAGAGCGGCTCGCGCGGCGCCTCGAGCTCGACCGGCATGATCTTCGCGCGGTTGAGATTGCCGACGATGCGGCGGGCAATGCCGAGCGCGTGGTGGTCGTCGAGCGCGTAATGGTCGGTAACGCCGGAGATGCGGCTGTGCACCTCGGCGCCGCCCAATTCCTCGGCGGTGACGATTTCGCCGGTCGCGGCGCGCACCAGGGGCGGCCCGCCGAGAAAGATCGTCCCTTCCCCGCGCACTATGACCGACTCGTCCGACATCGCCGGCACATAGGCGCCGCCCGCCGTGCACGACCCCATAACAAGGGCGATTTGCGGAACGCCGGCCGCCGACAGGCGCGCCTGATTGTAGAAAATGCGCCCGAAATGCTCGCGGTCGGGAAAGACCTCGTCCTGCGCCGGCAGAAACGCCCCGCCCGAATCGACCAGATAGAGGCAGGGCAGCCGGTTATCGCCGGCGATCTCCTGCGCGCGCAGGTGCTTCTTGACGGTCATCGGGAAATAGGTGCCGCCCTTGACCGTCGCGTCATTGGCGACGACGACGCATTCACGGCCCATGATCCGCCCGATGCCGGTGACAATCCCGGCCGCCGGCACCTCGCCGTCATACATGCCAAAGGCGGCGAGCTGCGACAATTCCAGGAAAGGCGACCCCGGGTCGAGCAAGGCCCGCACCCGCTCGCGCGGCAATAATTTGCCGCGCCCGAGGTGCCGGCGCCGCGCCGCCTCCCCGCCGCCCTCGCGGACCGCCGCCACCTTCTCCCGCAGATCCTCGACGAGCACCCGCATCGCCGCCGCATTCGCCGCGAACACTTCGGAGCGCCGGTCGAGTGAGGTGGTGAGGATAGTCATCCGCAATCGGACCTTACCGTCTCGGCCAGACCGGGCAAAGGGAAACCACCGGGGAAATACGCGGTCCCCCTTCGTCATTGCCGGGCTCGACCCGGCAATCCAGAGATCCCCGGGACAGGCTCGGGGATGACGAATAAAATCCGCTGGAAGCATTATACATTTCCATCTCGGCCGGCGGACCCTGGCGGATCACCTTCGAGTTCCGGGACGGAGACGCCTGGGACGTGGAGATCGTGGATTATCACTAAGGAGCATCGCACCATGGCAATCGCCCGAACACAGCCGCTGGCCGGACCCGCACCGCACCCCGGCGAGATGCTCAACGACGAGTTGGAGGCGCGAGGCCTCTCCCCCCACGCGCTGGCAATCGCGCTCCGCCTACCGGCCTCGCGAATCAGCCAGATCGTTCGCGGCCGGCGAGCGATTACGCCGGAAACCGCGCTGCGTCTCGCCCGCTATTTCGGCGGCTCGGCGGCGATCTGGCTGCGCCTCCAGGTGGCCTATGACCTCGCGCGCGCCGAAGCCGAACTCGCGGCGAAGATCGAGGCCGAGGTCACGCCAGCTGCTGCTTGAATGGTAGCAGCGTGGTTCCGACTCGACCGAGACACCCTAATAGAAAAATGTTTATCGAAAGGTCCCGCAAGGGACGCTTGCAGCTTCCGCAGCCTGTTAAGGTCGGACACCCAGGCCGGCCCAACAAGGCGGTGCTCGCCGGATGAATACCGCGTATCGTGGATGCGCGTTTCGCAATGCATTGAAAGGTGGCGAACATGGGTAGGCTCGACGGCAAGGTTGCAGCGGTGACGGGCGGAGCATCGGGGATCGGCGAGGCGACGGTCAGGCGTTTCCTCGCCGAGGGCGCGAGCGTGGCATTCTGCGACCGGGACGGCGAGCGCGGCCAGCGCGTGGCGGCCGAGCTCGAGACCGCCGGCGCCAAGGTCGCCTTCACGCAGGCTGACGTTGGTACCGAGGCCGCATGCCTCGCCTTCGTCAACGGCGCCGCGCAAAAGTTCGGGCGCCTCGACATCCTCATCAACAATGCCGGCATCCGCAAATACGAGAAGGTCGACGAGGCGAGCGTGGCGAGCTGGAAAGAGATCCTCGACGTCAACCTGATGAGCTACGTCTTCTGTGCCAAGGCGGCGGTTCCGCTGATGCGCCGCAACGAGGGGGGCGCCATCGTCAACGTCGCCTCCGTGCGTTCCGTCATCGCAGGCGGCGGCAACCTGCAATACGACACCACCAAGGCCGCGGTCGCAGGCTTGACGCGGGCGCTCGCCGCCGACCACTCGCCGGAGGGCATTCGTGTGAACGCCGTCGGCCCCGGCCCGATCTTCACGCCGTTCCATCAGCGCCGCATCGCAGCTTCCGGAGAGACCATCGAGCAGTACAACACCAGGGCTGCACAAGGCACGATGCTGAAGCGCCCGGGCAGGGCCGAGGAGGTCGCCGCCGCGATCCTGTTCTTGGCCTCCGACGATGCCTCCTACGTCACCGGCGCCCTGCTGTTCGTGGACGGCGGTATGACTGCGCTGTGAGGAATATTCAGACGGCGCTCACAGTCCAACCTCGCCGTCCCGGATCCCACCCGCAATGGCCGGACAGGGGCATATCCCGTCGACTATGGTCGGCTGTCGAACAACCGGATATTCCCCGAAGCAGCCGTCTAGGTCGTTCCTGGTCGGCCGTGCGAGGGAAGCGCCTTTAGCTCAGGTTACGATGTCTGCTCAATCCGCGCACGGCCTCGTTGTTTCAGGAAACTCCCTGATCCGAATATCGACGGACCATTCGCTGCAATTGGCGCCGGCGCGATCTTTCACGCGCAGCGAATAGTGCCTTTATGGTTTGCTGCCCAGCCTCCGGACGATCAGCCGATGAGCTGTAAGGGCTAAAAGCGTAGGTGGGCTACGCGTCGACCGTGTTGAGAAGGGCCTTTGCTTCTTTGAGATCTTGTGTTTCGAAACCCTCGGTGAACCAGTCGCAGACGGGCGTGAGCAGGTCGCGGGCATCGCCTATGCGGCCCTCGTCGCAGTGGAGCCGGGCAAGGTCCGCGGCAGCGCGCAGTTCGAGCGATCGGGCTTTTTGACTCTGCGCGACCGCTAGCGACTGTTCGAGGAGTTTTTGCGCATCGGTAGACACACAGGGTCCACCTTCCATGACGAGTGCGCGCGCCTTCTGGCGGAGTAACTCCGCCTCAAACATTCGCTCGCTGTTCTGCTCGGCGCTCGCCAAACCCTTGCTGATGATTTCTCGGGCGGGGATCAGCTGATGCTGTGCCAAGAATGCCTGCGAGAGTAGGGCGTAAAGCGCCGTGATGGCGAACTGATGGACACTGCCGACGACCTCAGCCAACTCGCTGCCCACGGTTGCCAACGAATCCGATGACGGGTCGAGCTGGTTCGCACAGATGCCGCGAACGGTGCGAGAAAGGTTGCGCCAGTGGCCGAAGCCGTGCTCCTCCGATAACGCGAGGCAACGCCCGGCGAGCATATGCGCAACGGCCGGCTCGTGGCAGACAGCGTGGAGAACGGATGCGAAATATGCGGCATAGGCCTGGCTGTGCGGATCTCTAATCGCCTCGGCGCGCTGGAGCGCCGCACCCACCCTGGCCCTCGCCATATCCGGGTAGCCGAGCGCCCACAAAATCCAGCCCAGGACAGCCATTCCCGCGACACCGACGTCGCGACCGGCCGCCCGTGTCGCCAGGCTTTCGGCTTCGCTGCACATATCGAACTCGGCGAGACCGCGCTCGATCATCCGCCGTGCTTCAACCAGGCGTCCCATAGCCATTAGCACCGATCCGAGCCCACACATCGCGTTCAGCGCGGCCGGCCGGTTGCCAGCCGCTTCGGCGAGCCCGAGCGCAGCCGAGCATGCGTCCAGCGCTTGGGGCATCTCGCCGCGGTACCCGTGCACGAGTGCCAACCAATACATGACGTGGGGATACTCAGGCGCGTCACTGAGCCGCTCACAAAGCTGGCGAGCGCGCGTAAAGGTTCCCGCAAAGGCGTTTGAGAGAAACCCCTCGATGGTAATTAGACAAGGCCCCAATGCGAGCTGGAGGTCGAGCTCGAGTCGGTCCTTGCTTGCGCCATCAGGAAAGCCGCTGACAGCCTCGATGCCGCGGCGCAGATGGGCAATCGCCTCGAGATTGGCAAAGCGCGCGCGGGCAATTTTGCCAGCACGCAGCCAATAACTTGCCGCCTTGTCGGGCAGCCCCGCCTCGGTAAGATGATATGCCAAGGTTTCCGGCTCGGCTTCGGCGACGTGCGTGAAGGATTGCTCGATCGCGCGGGCGATGGCGGCGTGAAGCTGCACGCGACGGCTCTTGAGCAGCCCGGCATACGCGGCATCGCGGACCAGGGCGTGCTTGAAACTGTATCGTTCGGCAGACAGCCCGCGGGCGATGATCAGCTCGGCATGTCGCAATGCCTCCAGGGCCGAATGAAGGTCGTCTTCGGGCATGCCCGAGGCAGCAGCGAGAAGGTCGTAGTCGAAATCACGCCCGATACAAGCCGCGATCTGCGCAACTTCCTTAACCGGCGCAAGGCGATCCAGCCTGGCCGTCAGTGAATCGTGCAGTGTCGTCGGGATGGCCATCAACGGCAACGGCCCTGCCATCGTGTACCGGTCGCCCCGATCGATCAGCATGCCGCTTTCGATCACGGTCTTTGTCAATTCCTCGATGAACAACGCCACACCATCGGCACGGGCGAGGATCTGCTCCAGAACCGCGGCCGGCAGCGGCTTGCCCGCAATGATCCGCTCAACCAATTCCACACACTCACGTCGGCTCAGGCGGGTCAGCGACAGCGCCGTGACGTGGGCATGGCTGGGCCAAGGCGGCGCAAACTCCGGCCGAGCGGTCGCCAGCAGCAGCACCGGCAGGCGCTGCACGCGATCGACGATCGCCGTCAGCAATTCGAGCGAGGTCGGGTCGATCCAGTGCAAGTCCTCGAACAACATCAGCACCGGCTGCTCCCGCGCCAGTCTCTCGATCTGGGCGAGCAGTGCCGTGAGCGTCTTCTCCTTGCGCTGCTGCGGGCTCAGCTCCGGTGCAGAATGGCGCGCCGGCAATGACAGCAAGTCGGCGATCAGATCGACTGCCTCGGGCTCCGCGGCGGTGCGAGCCAGTACTGCGTCGAGCTTGGCCAGCTTCTGCTCGGCGGTGTCGTCGCGGAGCAAGTCGGCGACGTGCTCGATCTGGCTGATCACTGGAAAGAGTGCACTGTTCCGGTGATGCGGCGAGCAGAAGTAGCGCAGCCGGAGGTGCGGCTCATCGGCCAGCCCCTCCAGAAGAGCGCGGGTCAATCGCGACTTGCCGATGCCAGCCTCACCGACCAATAGCACCACCCGGCCTTCGCCCTCCTCGGCTTGACGCCAGCGGCGACGCAGCAACTCGAGCTCCTCCTCGCGCCCGATCAGCGGGGTCAGCGCGATCTCGTGCTGCGCCTCAAATCGGCTTTCGAGCGCGCTCTCGGCAACGACCTGCCAAGCGCCGACCGGGTCGTCAAAACCTTTGAGCGCGACCCCGCCGAGCTCGCGGTAGTCGAAGTGGCCGCCGGTCAGCCGCCGCGTACTCCGCGCGATCACCACTGTGCCGGGCTGCGCCAAGGTCTGCAGGCGGGCGGCGAGATTGGGGGTTTCGCCGACGACACCGCGCTCCTGCGCCTCGCCCGATCCGGTCAGATCGCCGACAACCACGAGACCGGTGGCGATGCCGATCCGGACCTGCAGGCCGAATTCGGCGACCAGCTGCAGCCGCGGCACCGCTGCCACCAATGCCAGACCGGCGCGCACCGCCCTCTCGGCATCGCCCTCTTGGGCTCGCGGATAGCCGAAATAGGCCAGCACCCCGTCGCCCATGTATTTGGCGACGAACCCGTCGAACCTTCCAATGACCTCGGCGACGGCACGATGGTAGGCGCCGATGACGTCGCGCAGATCCTCGGGGTCGAGGCGCGCGGCCAACGGTGTCGACCCGACGAGATCGCAAAACATGATGGTCAGCTGTCGCCGCTGGGCTTCGGCCGCGATCCTTCCTCCTGCGGCTTGCGCGGTAGCTCCCGGATGGCCGGCCGGGGAAGGCGTTCCAGGAGTGGAGAGTGGGCCGCCATCAGTGGGCGCGCTGAGTGGAATTGGATCTAGCGGCGCCCCGGCAGCACGGAGCGCGGCGATCGCGGCGAGCACCTTGCGCCGGTGGCCTACCGCCGTCACGCCGATGTCCTTGAGATCATCGGCTGTCAGCTCCGGCAGCACTGCCCAATCGATCTGGTTTTCGCGGAAGGCGGCCTCGTATCGCTCAAGACCCAGGCTGCGCAGCCACGCCGCTATGTCCATCGGGGACTCCCTTTAACCCTAGTCTATCCTCCCCAGCCGTCGGGCGAAATTCAATTCGCCACGGTTTCAATGGTCGACCTGCGGCTGGCCGATCCGATGACAATGGATCGGCGATGATCGCCAGGTCTTCATCCGGCGGCCTCGCGCATGCCCGAAGCCTTCGAGCTGTTCGGCCGAGCTGGTCGACAAACGGAAAGAGGGCGCGCCATCGTGGTTATAGGCCAAGCAGAAATACCGCAGGCGAAGCTGCGGCTCCGTCTGCAGACGCGTCACCAATGCCGCGGTGAGGCGCGGCGCGGGAGCGACCGCCTTCGGCGCAAAGGCGCCAGTCGAGTGGCAAGCCGGTACGATTATCGATTGCCCAAGCTCGCCAAAGGAGCGACCTTGCCGGAAATCGCCGGGAATCGGGCGAATATCGGTTGAAGATGCTTATTTCTGGAACGCCCCGTGCTGACCTATGACTTCGCCTGCCGCCCGGCTCTCGAACCGTCGAGTACGCGCTTCTTGCCGAAGAGCTAGGCTTTCGCGCGGTCTGGTGTCCCGAGATTCCCGCCTTTGGCCACGACATATGGGTCAAACCGGCTAGGTAAGATTTCGACTGCAAATGCCGCGTGCAATCTCAGTCACCGGCTCCGGAAATTCGATCTGGTCCTGGTGGAATCACCGTGCTATCCCTGCTTCCAACGGGAACACGAAGCCACCGCTGCGGCGGATAACCAAAGCCCGTCGCTGACTGAACAGAGGGAGGAACAGATGGCGGCAGCCACTTCCGAAGACCTGTTATCGATCTTCGACCGGTGTCCACTCCACCGCCGGTATTGGACGGCGTTCTCTCTGCTCTCATTAGTCGGGGTCGCTGATTTCTTTGATTTTTTCAGCGTCGGCTTTCTCGTCGCGGTGCTGGGGCCAAGATGGCACCTCACCTATGGCCAGTCGGCGATCATCCTGTTGGGTGGCGGCGTCGGCGCTATCCTTGGCGCTTTGTGTTGTGGCGCATTGTCCGATCTGTGGGGCAGAAAGGCGCTGATCGTCAGCGGCACCTTTATCTGCGCATTCGGCGCGGCGGCAATCGCGCTCATTCCGGACGGCGCATGGGCCCTGTTCGCAGCGTTGCGTTTTCTTGTGGGCTTTGGTCTTGGGGGCTCGTTCGCGCCGGCCACGACCATGGTCGTCGAGATCACGCCGACGCGACATCGCACCGTCGTCGCCAGCCTCTTCGTCATCTCCGCAACGCTCGGCGTATTCCTCGCATCATCGACGGTAGCGATATTGCTCGGCCTGATCGGGTGGCGCGGAATCGCCGCGCTCGGCGTGGTGCCGGCGGTGATCGGCCTCGGGGTGCTGTTCTTCGTACCGGAATCGGTGCGGTGGCTGACCGCCAAGGGCCGCTTCCGGGAGGCTCAGGCGACGGTCGCAAGCCTGCTCGATCTGTCGCTTTCCGAGGTTCCGCTGCCGAGTGCCACGCCCGCTGCCCCGCCCCGCGCGAGCCTCAAAGAGCTCTATGCTCGGCCGCCTTTGTTCTGGCTGACCCTCCTCACCTGGGGCGGAGCGGCGACCGCCGGGTACGGCATGCTGCTGTGGGGACCGACAATCGTCGCGCAACTGATGACCATATCGGTCCAGCAGGCGGCGCATTACTTTGTCTATGTCACGGCCGCCGGGATCGTCGGCAAGTTCCTGTTTTCATTCATCGCGCCGCTGATGGGACGGCGCCGCTTGGGCGCGGTGCACGGCTATGGCGTCTTCGTCTGCCTGGCGGCTGCCGCTTACTTTCATTCGACCATCCTTGGCGGCATCTCGATTTTTGTCATCGCCCTAGCGCTGACCGATTTCTTCAATTCCGGCGGCTTTTCAAACCTCGCCCCATATACTCCCGAAGCCTATGGCGTGCGGATGGGGGCGCGGGCCTCGGGGCTCGGTCAAGCTGCCAACGGCCTCGGCAAGATCCTCGGGCCGCTGAGCCTCGCCGTGATCGCCGGGACCAGCAATGTGCTGAAGCCCGCGGCGACCGAGGCGGCGGTGTTTCCTGCTTTCATGTTTCTGGCATGCTGCGGTCTGGCGGTTGGGTTGGCATTTACCTTCCTCGCGCATGAGACTCACGGCAAGGCGGTGCCGCAGGATGCCGAGCAGGCATCGGGCGGAGCGGCCCTCGCGATTACAGCCCCTGGCGCCGGGGCCCACTAAGCCTTGAATTAAATTAGCATACTGGCTCAGAGCCCGGTGCGCGGCCGCATCCGCTCGCTCCGGCAGCGACTTGCCGCAGTTGTGGTCAAGTTCAGCAAATTGGGCATGCTGAGCGAGCGCCCGACCTGCCTCCTGGCAGAGCGCCGGGACCCATTTCCGCGATGGGCACCGGCTTCGCCGGTGTGGCGGAGTGTATGAACTCCAATCGGACCATCGTAAAAACATATCGGCGCCGCGATTTTGCCGGGAACGTCGGCAGCCCGCCCGTTGCCCTATAAGCAACACTAAAATAGCCACAATGTTCGGATTTCATGGAGCTTCAGGAAAGCGCCGATAGCGCGCCGGGGGATCGGACAGGCAGGCATAGCTGATGTTTTCGCTGCAAAAAACAGCAGAAACAGCGAGGAGCGGCCGAGGTTTGCGGAGGCAATCCGGCGATCCTGCCGGCCGCCCCGGCGGTTCCCCAAGAACCAGGCCACTCGGGCCTCCGAGCCGTTGCTCGGCCAAATTAGGGAGAGGTGCTTCTTTGCGTAGGTTAAGTCAAAATCCGCGACACTAAGGAGGAGACGGCTTCGATGAAGTTCAAGGTAGACATCGATTGCACTCCGGATGAGGCGCGAGCCTTTTTCGGGTTGCCGGACGTGAAGCCGCTGCAGGAGGCGCTGATGCCGGAAGTCGAGCAGCGTCTGAGAACCATGCTCGAGGGCATGGACCCGGAGGCGATGCTGAAGAGCTGGCTGCCGGCGACCCTCAAAGGGTTTGAGCAATTGCAGCAAATGTTTTTTGCGAACATGCCGGGCGCGAGCGACAAAAAGAAATAGCGGTGACAGACGCGCTGCGCACATCGCGGTTGGTGCTCCGGCAGTGGTGCGACGCCGATGCCGCGGCTTTTGCCGAGTTCTCCGCCGACCTTGCCGTCATGCGATACCTTGTGCCCTTTGCCGACCGCGCAGCCATGGACGCCTGGGTCACGGCTGCCTGCAGGCACTGGCGGGACCATGGCTTCGGTCCGTGGGTCGTCGAGCTTCCCGGTGAAGCGCGCATGATCGGCGTTGTCGGCCTCAGCAATTTGCGTTTCGCGCTGCCGTTCGCGCCGGCTGTCGAGGCCGCCTGGCGCTTAGCCCGCCGTTATTGGGGGCGGGGCTATGCCTATGAGGCCGCGCGGGCCGCGATCGATGACGGGTTCGGCCGGCTCGGTCTGAGCGAGATCGTCGCCTTCACGGTGCCGGCAAACCTGGCGTCGCGGCGGGTCATGGAAAAGCTCGGAATGACCCGCGACCCCGCAGAGGATTTCGATTTCGAGCATCCGCGGCTGCCGCCGGGGCACCCGTTGCGCCGCCATGTCCTTTATCGGTTGCGGCGGTCGTGACCGGCTGCATCCTGCTGGTCCGGCACGGCGAGACCGAATGGAATTTGCAGAGGCGATATCAGGGTCGATCCGACTCGCCATTGACTGCAACAGGCGTCGCCCAAGCCCATGCCATCGGCCGGCTGCTCGGCGCGCTGCCCGAGGCCCAATCGGCCCGGATCATATCAAGCCCATTGGGGCGCGCACAGGGAACCGCCGAAATTATTCGGCAACATTTCGCGGCCGCACCGGAGCTGCGGTTTGACGATCGGCTCCGCGAGCTGTCCCTCGGCTCCTGGGACGGACTGACCTACAGTGACATCGCCGCGAGCTGTCCTGGCGTGTTCGACGGCGACGGACGCTATGACTGGTATTTTCGTTCGCCGGATGGCGAACGGTATGAGGCTTTCGCCGCTCGGCTCGGCGAATGGCTGAGCGAGCAGGATTCCGAGCCGGCGCTCGTTGTCGTCACGCATGGGCTCGTGACCCGGCTGCTGCGCGGCCTTCGCGCGGGATTGCCGCGCGAGGCGGCGCTGATTTTGCCGGTGCCGCAGGACAAGGTCTTTCGGCTGGCCGATGGCGCGATTGAGGAAATTCGGGTCACTCCACCGGACGCCTAGATTTGGAACTGCGGCGGTGGCGATTGGACGACCGGTGCGGCGGCGTCGAGAATTTGCCGCCGGTCGCCGGAACGGGGCGGATAGATGCGCTCGCAGTTGATCAATTGCTTGGTCCGCTTGGCGGCGGCGCCGGTCGTGACGACCCGGCGGTCCCAGCCCTCGGTGTAGACGGCGCCCCAGGGCCCGAGATCAAGGATTGTCGTGTACCAGTCGATGCGCAGCGGCAGCATCGGTTTCCCCAAGAGGTCGCACACGACGTTATGGCCGGCAAAGCGGCCCATCGGCCTGGCATGCTGACAAGACATCACCGAGCTGTGCCGATCAGCGACGATCGCATGGGCGGCATCGCCGGCGGCGAACGTATCCGACATTCCCTCGACCCGCATAAAATGATCGACCGGAACCCGGCCGAACCGGTCGCGCCGAACCGGAAAAAGCTCGGTCAACGGATTGGCCCGCATCCCGGCACACCAAACGACGGTGGCGGCAGGGATCGTTTCGCCGGTCGAGAGTGTGGCGCCGGACCGGTCCATCGCACTGATCGCGACGCCGGTGCGGGTCTCAACTCCGAGAGAGGCGAGCGCCTCGTTGATCACATGACAGGCGCCGTCGCCCATGTCGGAACCGACCCGCGGCTGATGGTCGGCGAGAATTACGCGAGGATCGACCGCGCCCACCGAACGCAATTTCCCGAGCAGCTCGGTTGCCGCTTCGATGCCCGTCAAACCTGCACCGACGACGAGCGCGGTATATTCGCCGGGCCTGCGCGGGTGCGCCGAGAGCCGCTCAATATGGGCATTGAGCCGCGCGGCGCCGTCGTAAGTATCGACATCGAAGGCGAATTCGGCCAACCCGGGGATGTCGGGGCGAATCAGCCGGCTGCCGAGGGCGAAGACCAGCCGGTCATAGCAGATCGATCGATGTGCGGCACCCACGGCATAGGTGACCCGCCGGCTGGCGAAATCGATGCCGACGACCTCGCCCGCTACGCGCTCGACGCCGATCGGTTCGAGCACCTCGTCGAGCGCCACCCTGACGCCGCTCAGATCGCGCTCGTAATTCCGCACGCGGATCGCGTGCCACTGGTCGCGATTGACCACGGTCACCTGGACGGCTTCCCTGGCAATGCCGAACTCGTCCAACGCGCGCGCCGAACCCACCGCGCTCCACAGCCCGGCGAACCCAGCGCCGAGGACGAGGATGCGCGCCGTCACCGGCTCGCTCGTTCCACGGTCTGGATGACCTCGAAGCCCTCGAACTCCGGGTGCCCGAGATAGAGTGGCTTGTTCTGTCCTGCGCTGTGGTGGGCGAGGCGGAATGCGTCCGAGTGCGTCCACGCTTCGAAATGTTCCGGGCTCCGCCAAATCGTGTGGGACGAGTAGAGGACGTGGTCCTCGCGCTCGGGCCCGCGCAGCAGATGAAATTCGACGAATCCCGGCACATCGCGCAAATGCGTGTCGCGCGAGATCCAGACACGCTCGAACTCCGACCGCGCATCAGGGATGACTTTGAAACGGTTCATCGCAATGAACATTGCCGGCTCCTTCAGCGCTTGGCGAACGTCACGACAACGCCCTTTGCCGCGTCGTCGGGATGATCGAACGGGGTCTTGAAATGGGCAACCGCTCCGGCTGGCAGCCGAGATTGCGGGGGATCGACAATCTTGAATTGCACTTCCTTGTCGGAACCGTCGCGCAACGCCACCCGGAGCCTCGGCAGATCCTGCGTCGATTTTCCGTTGTTGGCGATATCCCCCTCGATGACGAGACCGTCCGGGGTGCGCGACGGGGCGAGCTTCTCGATTTTGAGGCCGGCCCATGGCGGCTCGGCCGCGAAACCGGCCAAACCATAGAGCCGCGCCGCCGGCGGCCACAGCGCCACGACCGCACCGCGGGCAACAACGACTCCCGCCACAACCGCAAGAGCGAGCAGGACGGCTATCAGGAGCCAGCGAAGCGCACCCCAGCGGCTCCAGCGCCGAGGCGGTTCGGGGAGAACTCGCTGTCGCGGCGGGACCTCCAGCGTGGTTGCCGGGCGGGGTGGGACTTCGAGCGCCGGTTCGATCCGGCCGTCGGTATTGGCTTCGTCCCCATCTGCGGGCCCCTCCGGCGGCGCTGCCTGATGCCAGGTATGACCGCAATTCGCGCAACGGACGGTGCGGCCGGTCGGTCCGCGCAGGGCGCCCTCGTCGACTTTGTAGCGGGTCCGGCAAACCGGGCAGCTGACGATCATCGGGCGAACGTCTGTCGCGGCCGGAACCTCACGCAGCGGCAGACGCCACGCCGCGGCGGGCGAGCTGGCGCAAATGGTGGTCGGCATCGCCGAACATCGTGTCGATCATCGTGACGCGCTTGAAGTAATGACCCACCTTGTATTCCATCGTCATCCCGATCCCGCCGTGCAGCTGGATCGCCTGCTGGCCGATGAACTTGCCGGAACGGCCGATCTGCACCTTGGCCGCCGCGACTGCGTTGCGCCGCTCCGCGGCATTGTCTTGGGTTGCCATCATCGTCGCGAACATCGCCATGCTGCGCGCCTGCTCCAGCGCGATCAGCATATCCACGGCGCGGTGCTGCAGAATTTGGAAGCTGCCGATCTCGCGGCCGAATTGCCGGCGCGTCTTGAGGTATTCAATCGTCAGTTCGTGCATCACGGCCATTGCACCGACGGCCTCGGCGCACAGCGCCGCGATCCCCTCGTCGACGACGCGCTCGACGAGCGGCAATGCCTTCCCCGGCTCGCCGAGCACTCCTTCCGGGCCTACCCTCACATTCGCAAGGGTAACCTCCGCGGCGCGCAGCCCGTCCTGCGTCGGGTAGCCGCGGCGCGCCACTCCTGCAGCCTTGCCATCGACGACAAAGGCGGCGATCCCATTGCTATCGCGCCGCCCACCGCCAACCCGCGCGGTGATGATCAGCTTGTCGGCCGTATCGCCGTGCAGGACAACCCCCTTCTCGCCATCGATCACCCAGCCAGTTCCGTCGCGCACGGCGCGCGTCTCGATGTCGTTGAGGTCGTAGCGCGATTGCCGCTCGGTATGCGCGAAGGCGAAGGTGAGACTGCCGTCCGCGATCTGCGGGACGAGATCGGCGCGTTGCTCGGCGCTGCCGCCATGCCGAAGAAAGCCGCCGCCGAGCACGACGGTCGCAAGATATGGTTCGAGGGCCAGAGCGCGGCCAAAGGCTTCCATCGCGATCATCGTCTCGACCGGACCGCCGGCGGAGCCGCCATGCCGCTCCTCGAAGGGCAGGCCGAGCAGCCCCAGCTCGCCGAATTGGGCCCACAATTCGCGGCTCCAGCCCTCCGGGCTCTGGGCATAGCTCTTGCGCTGCTCGAATGCGTAGCGGTCGCCGATCAGCCGGTCGAGGCTCTCGTTCAGCAGCCGCTGCTCTTCACTCAGATCAAAATCCATCGCTCACAGTCCCAGGATCGCCTTGGCGATGATGTTTTTCTGGATCTCGTTGGTGCCGCCATAAATCGTCGTCTTGCGCCAGTTAAAGTAGGTCGGGGCGATCGCGCCGGCCCATTCGGGACCAATCGGCGGCTCGTTCCAGCGCTCGTCATCCTCGTGCTCGGGTTGGTACGGCATCGCGTAGGGGCCGACAACTTCGAGCAACAATTCGGTCGTCGCCTGCTGGATCTCCGAGCCTTTGATCTTGAGGATCGAGGAAGCCGGGTCGGGCTTGTTGTCGGTACGACGGCGCTCGGCGGCGACGACGCGCAATTGCGTCATCTCGAGCGCCTTCAGCTCGACCTCAACCGCTGCGAGCTTTTCGCGGAAGCGCTCGTCCTCGATCAGCGGCTTGTCGCCGGAAATCTCCATCGCCGCAAGCTCCTTGATCCGACGGATACGCTCCTTCGAGAGGCCGACTCGCGCGATGCCGGTGCGCTCCCGGCCGAGCAGGTATTTGGCGTAATCCCAGCCCTTGTTCTCCTGGCCCACCAGGTTTTCGGCGGGCACGTTGACGTCGTCGAAAAACACCTCGTTGACCTCGTGCCCGCCCTCGATCGTGATGATCGGCCGCACTGTGATGCCCGGCGTTTTCATATCGATCAGCAGAAACGAGATCCCCTCCTGCTTCTTGGCCCGCGGATCGGTGCGCACCAGGCAGAAGATCCAATCGGCGTGCTGCGCCAGGGTGGTCCAGGTCTTCTGTCCGTTGACGATGTAGTAGCCACCGTCGCGCTTGGCCGCGGTACGCAGCGAGGCCAGGTCGGAGCCGGCGCCCGGCTCGGAAAATCCTTGGCACCACCAGATGTCGAGATTAGCGATGGCTGGCAAATGACGCTTTTTCTGCTCTTCGGAGCCAAAAGCAATGATGACCGGACCGACCATCGTGACGCCAAAGCCGAGCGGCTGTGGCGCCGGCGTCTGCTGCAGCTCTTCCTGGAATATGTATTGCTGCACGGGCGTCCAGCCGGTGCCGCCCCACTTGACCGGCCAGTTGGCGACCGCCCAGCCCTTGGCGTTGAGGATGCGCTGCCAGGTGATGATGTCATCCTTGGCGAGATGCTTACCTTGGACCAGCTTGGTGCGGATCGTATCCGGCAAATTGGCGCGGAAAAACGCCCGCACCTCGTCTCGGAAGGTAAGCTCTTCGGGGGTGAAGCGGAGATCCATGACGCAAACTCCTAAATTTCCGCCGCCGCTTTCGCGGGAATGACGGGTGTAATCACGATGCGAACCCGCGGCCTTCGGCGGCGAGCCGAACGAGCAAGGGGGCAGGCCGCAAGGTCTCGTCCCGATATCGGTCGGCGTAGAAGGTCAGCCGGTCGCGGACATGCGTGAGGCCCAATTGGTCGGCATAGTACATCGGACCGCCGCGCCAGACCGGCCAGCCATAGCCGTAGACCCAGATCACATCGATGTCGCCGGGGCGCGCGGCGATGCCCTCCTCAAGGATGCGGGCGCCTTCGTTGATCATCGGGAAGAACGAGCGCTCGACGATCTCCTCTTGCGGGATCGGCCGCCGGTTGATGCCGAGCCGCGAAGACGTCTCGAGGATGATCTCCTCGACCTCGGGATCGGGCAAGGGCGTGCGCGATCCGGCCTCATAGCGGAAGTACCCCTGTCCGGTCTTCTGGCCGTAATGCCCGGCTTCGCAGAGCGCATCCTCGATCTCGTTACGCTCGCCGCGCCCCTTGCGGATCCGCCAGCCGACATCGAGCCCGGCCATATCGGCCATCGCGAACGGCCCCATCGGGAAGCCGAACGCGGCGACTGCGGCATCGACCTCCTGCGGCAGTGCTCCTTCGAGCAGCAGCCGCTCGCTCTCGACCGAACGGCGCGCGAGCATCCGGTTGCCGACAAACCCGTAGCAGACCCCGACGGTGACCGGCACCTTGCCGATCCGCCGGCCGAGCGCGACCGCGGTGGCGAGTGCGTCGGGTGCGGTCGCGGCGCCGCGCACGATCTCCAACAGGCGCATTACATTCGCTGGGCTGAAAAAATGTGTGCCGACCACGTCTTGCGGCCGCAAGGTCGCCCGCGCGATCTCGTCGACATCGAGCGTCGAGGTGTTGGTGGCGAGGATCGCATTTGGTTTCGCGAGGCGATCCAGATCGGAGAAGACCCGCTTTTTGAGGTCCATCTCCTCGAACACCGCTTCGATTACGACATCGGCCGAGCCGACCGCCTCGAGCTCGGTGACGCCGGTGACCCAACCGAGGCGGCGCTCCATCTCGTCGACGCTAAGCCCCCCGCGCGATACGGTCGCGCGGTAATTGGCGGTAACCCGGTCGAGGCCCTTTTGCAACAGATCGCGACCGGTCTCGACGATGGTGACGGGGATGCCGGCGTTGGCGAAGCACATCGCGATGCCGCCGCCCATCGTGCCGGCCCCGATAACCGCGCCGCTCGCGATCGGGCGCGGCTTTGTCCCTTCCGCGATACCCGGCACTTTGGCCGCCTCGCGCTCGGCGAAGAATATATGACGCTGCGCCTTGGATTGATCGCCGGCGACGAGCTTGCGAAACAGCTCGGATTCGCGCTTCAATCCCTCCTCAAAGGGCAGCACGATCGCGTTGCGAACGGCCTCGACACAGGCGGCCGGGGCTTCCCGGCCGCGCAATCGCCTTGTCAGCGCCTCGGCGGCGTCGGCAAACCCCTCCCCGATGAGCTTTTCTTCGCGGTCGCGGACGAGCCGCAGCGGCCTCCCCTCTCCGAGGACGCGACGCGCGAAGTCGATCGCAGCCGCGGTCAGATCGCCTTCGACGACCTCATCGATGATCCCATTCGCCCGGGCCTCGGCGGCTCCGATCGGCTCGCCGGTCACGATCATCTGCAATGCCTTCTCCGGTCCGACGAGGCGCGGCAGCCGCTGGGTGCCGCCTGCCCCGGGCAAGAGGCCGAGCTTGACTTCGGGCAGGCCGACGCGCGCGCCGGGGACCGCGACGCGGAAATGGCAGGCGAGCGCCAGTTCGAACCCGCCGCCCAGAGCGGTCCCGTGCACCGCCGCGACGACGGGCTTCGGCATCGCCTCGATCGCAGCGATGACATCGTGGAGGCTCGGCGCCTGAGGCGGCTTGCCGAATTCGGTGATGTCTGCGCCGGCGAAAAAGGTGCGGCCGGCGCAGGCGATCACGACCGCCCTGACCGCGTCGTCGTCGCACGCCTGCGCCAGCGCCTCGGCGAGCCCGGCCCGCACCTCGTGCTTCAGCGCATTGACCGGCGGGTTGTCGACCGTGATGATCGCGATCTCGCGGTCCCGGCGGAGATCGACGCTGGCGTTGATATTGCCCATGGTGTTCCCCGATCCTGACGCTCGCTGTGAAGACTAGCGCGACAAGGCCGCGCAATGAAGGGCGGAATGGGACTAACTGCACTATTGCCAACGGGTTGACTTAAAAGACCGAGCCCGGCAGGTTCGCTACCGAACAGGGTCGCGAAGTTCGGGGAGATAGATGGGCCGCGCCGAGCTGCTCGAGGTCCGCGATGTTGCGTTGCGGTTCGGCGGAATTGTCGCGTTGGACGGCGTCTCGTTCGATCTCGAGAAAGGCCAGATCCTCGGCCTTATCGGCCCGAACGGCGCCGGCAAGACGACGCTGTTCAATTGCGTCAGCCGGCTCTACACGCCCAACCGCGGCGACATTCTGTTCGAAGGCCGCTCAATGCTGGGCCGACCGCCGCATCGCATCGCCGAGATCGGGATCGGGCGGACCTTTCAGAACCTCGCGCTGTTCGGTCCGCAATCGGTGCTCGACAATGTGCGCCTCGGCGCTCATGCCCATAGCCGCAGCGACTTTGTCAGCGACACGTGGCGCCTGCCCTGGGCGCGCCGGCAGGAGAAAGCGGTGAGCGAGACTGCCTGGTCGCTGCTCCATATGCTCGATCTTGAAGACGTGGCGTTGCGGCCGGCTGCTGGTCTGCCGCTCGGCACGCGCAAGCGGGTCGAGTTGGCCCGGGCATTGGCGGGCCGCCCCAAGCTCGTGCTGCTCGACGAACCGGCGGGCGGGCTCAATCACGAGGAGGTCGGCGAGCTCGGTCTCCTCATTCGCCGGGTGCGCGACGAGCGCCAGGTCACGGTGCTGCTCGTCGAGCATCACATGAACCTGGTCATGTCGGTTTCCGACAAGGTTGTGGCGCTCGATTTCGGCCGCAAAATCGCCGAGGGCACGCCCGCCGAGGTGCAGCAGAACGAAGCGGTCATCGAGGCCTATCTCGGCACCGGCCACAAGACCGTAGATACCGCCTCCGGCGGGAAACCGGCCGCATGATGCTCGAGATCGCCGGCCTGGAGGCGTTCTACGGCGAGCAGCAGGCGCTGTTCGGGGTCGGCTTCGATCTTGACGCGGGGCATGTGCGCACCCTGCTGGGGGCCAATGGCGCCGGCAAGACGACGGTGCTGCGCGCGCTCTGCGGTATGGTGCGAACCGGCGGCGACATCCGTTTCGACGGAAAATCGATCAACGGGTGGGCGACCGAGGATATCGTCCGGCTCGGCGTTGCCCACGTGCCCGAGGGACGCGGCACGTTTGTGCGCCTGACGGTTGAGGAAAACCTGCAGCTTGGGGCGATGACGCGTCGCGACCACGCCGCAATCGCGGCGGATATCGAGCAAACCTATCACCATTTCCCGCGCCTCAAGGAGCGCCGGACGCAGCAGGCCGGCCTGCTCTCCGGCGGCGAGCAGCAGATGCTCGCCGTCGGCCGGGCGCTGATGCTGCGGCCGCGCCTGATGCTGCTCGACGAACCCTCGTTCGGGCTGGCGCCGTTGGTCGTCGAAGAGTTGTTCGGGATCTTGCGCGAGGTCAACCGCGACACCGGCGTCGCGATGCTGATCGTTGAGCAGAACGCCGCGCTGGCCCTCGAACTGGCGGAGCACGCCTATCTGCTCGAAACCGGCCGCATCGTCATGGACGGGCCGGCCAAAGCCATCGCCGCCGACGAGGCCGTGCGCCGCGCCTATCTGGGTTATTGAACGGGGAGCGCCGATGCAATTGCTGCTGCAACAGGTGATGGCAGGCCTTGCCAACGGCGCCATCTACGCGCTGGTGGCGCTGGCGGTAGTGATGATCTACCAAGCAATCGATCACCTCAACTTCGCGCAGGGCGAGATGGCCACGTTCTCGGCCTATGTCGCCTGGCAGCTGATCGCTTGGGGCACGCCGTATTGGCTGGCTTTTGTGGCCGTGGTGATCCTGTCGTTCATCGGCGGCGTCGCCATCGAGCGGATCCTGTTCAAGCCGCTGCACAACGCCTCCATCCTGGCCAATTTGGTCGCCTTTATCGCTTTGTTCAGCATCTTGAACAGCAGCGACGGCTACCTTTGGGATTACACGATCAAGACCTTCCCGACCCCGTTCGGCACCAAGCCGCTGTTCGGCAGTGTCCTGATCGACGCCCATGAAGCCGGGATGATCGGCGTGACCGCGGCGATGCTGGGCCTGATCTACCTGTTCTTCCGCGGTACGCGGCTCGGCCTGGCGATGCGGGCCGCCGCCGCCAACCCGGAATTGGCCCGCCTGGTCGGCATACGGGTCGGCTGGATGACGGCGCTCGGCTGGGGCATTGCGGCGGCGATCGGCGCGGTCGCCGGCATGCTGATCGCGCCGATCGTGTTTCTCGATCCGAACATGATGTTCGGCGTCCTGCTTTACGGGTTTGCCGGCGCCGTGCTGGGCGGGCTGACAAGCCCGGCCGGCGCTGTGCTGGGGGGCTTTGCCGTCGGCGTCATCGAGAACCTGGCGGGCACGTTCATCCCCTATTTCGGCCGCGACCTGAAGCTGACGATTGCGCTGTTGGTGATCGTCGCGGTGCTGATGGTGCGGCCCGCCGGAATTTTTGGCCGCAGCGTGGTGAGCCGGGTATGACGACGCCGCAACAGGATACCGCACTCTTCGCACCCTCCGGCCAGGCGCGCGACGCTCAGAGGGCGGCACTGATTTCGACGCGCCACTGGGTATTGGCGGGCGTTGTGGTGATCGCGCTGGTGCTGCCCTTCGTTTTCCAGGGCTTTGTAGTCTTCCAGTTGACCGAGGTGATGATCTACGGGTTGGCGATTCTCGGCCTTAACCTGCTGACCGGCTTCAATGGCCAGTTCTCCGTGGGGCACGGCGCATTTTACGGCCTTGGCGCTTATGTTACTGCTATCCTGATGCATCGCTACGGCATCGCCTATTACTGGACCTTGCCGGCCGCCGGCGCGATCTGTTTCGTTGTCGGTTTTCTGTTCGGATTGCCGGCGCTGCGGCTGCAGGGACTTTATCTTGCGCTCGCCACCTTTGCGCTGGCGGTTGCGCTGCCGCAGCTCTTGAAATTTCATGGTCTCGAAGGCTGGACCGGCGGCGTGCAGGGCATTGTTGTCGATCAGCCGGATGTGCCCGGATTCCTGCCGATCGATACCGATCAGTGGCTCTATTATCTTTCCCTCGCGGTCGTGCTGGCCATGTTCGCCGGCGCCGCCAATCTGGTGAAGAGCCGCACCGGCCGCGCCATCATGGCGATCCGCGATCACCCGATCGCGGCCGCCGCAATGGGGATCAACGAGCCGCTCTATAAGACGCTGACCTTTGGCGTCAGCGCGCTTTACACCGGCGTCGCCGGAGCCTTGGGGGCGCTCGCGGTGCAGTTCGTCGCCCCCGACAGTTTCAGTCTGTTCCTGTCGATCTATTTCCTCGTCGGTCTCATACTCGGCGGCATGGGCTCGCTGCCGGGCTGCCTGTTCGGCGGCTTGTTCGTGCTCTACGTGCCGAACATCGCCGAATCCGTGTCGCGCGGGTTGGCAGGCGCCATCTATGGCGTCATCATGCTGCTGGTGATTTTCCTGATGCCGTCGGGGGCCGCCGGGTTTACGCGGTGGGTAGTCGCCTATGTGTCGCGATGGCGCAATCGGTGACGCTCGGTGAGCTGAGCAACCCCAAAAGTTAACAACACAACGCATCTCCTGGAGGATAAAACAACCATGACAAAGCTTACCCGTCGCACCATCCTCGCCGCAGCACCTGCGGCATTGGCCTTCGGCAGTCCGCTTTTTCGCGCGCGACCGGCGCGCGCCGCAAAACAGTATGGCCCAGGGGTCAGCGACAGCGAAATCAAGATCGGGAACACCGGCCCCTATAGCGGCCCGGCCTCGTCCTATAGCGCCGTCCCTAAATCGCAGGTCGCTTTTTGGAAGATGATCAACGATCAGGGCGGCATAAACGGGCGAAAGATCGATTTCATTTCCTATGACGATAGCTATACGCCTCCCAAGACAGTCGAAATGTTACGCAAGCTGGTCGAGCAGGATGGCGTTCTGTTGGTCGCCAGCCCGCTCGGCACCCCAACCAACAGCGCGATCTGGCACTACATGAACCAGAAGAAAGTGCCGCAACTATTCGTCGCGACCGGCGCCACGAAATGGGACGACCCAAAGGGCCATCCGTGGACGATCGGCTGGCAGCCGAATTATCAGAGCGAGGGTCGCATCTATGCGTCCTACATCCTGAAGGAGAAGCCGGACGGCAAGATCGGGCTGCTCTATCAGAACGACGATTTCGGCAAGGACTATCTCAAAGGTGTCAGCGACGGGTTGGGCGACACGGCCGGGTCGATGCTCGTCGTCAAGGCCTCCTACGAGACCACTGACCCGACGGTCGACGCGCAAATCATCGGCATGAAGGCCGCGGGTTGCGATGTCTTTGTCAACACCGCGATCCCCAAATTCGCCGCGCAGGCGATCAAGAAGGCAGCCGAGATCAAGTGGCAGCCGGTTCACGTCTTGAGCAGCATCGGTAATTCCGTCGGCGCCACCCTGAAGCCGGCCGGCTTTGAAAATTGCCAGGGCCTCGTCTCCGACTTCTACCTGAAGGACCCGACCGATCAGAAATGGCAGGACGATGCAGGCTTCAAGTCCTGGGTGGCGTTGATGGACAAATATCTGCCCGGCGCCGACAAATCCGACGCCGGCTATGTCGCCGGCGCCTCGCTCGCCGCAATGACCGCGCAAGTGCTGAAGCAATGCGGCGACGAGTTGACCCGCGAGAATGTGATGCGGCAAGCGGCAAACCTGCACGACGTCACGGTGCCGATGCTTCTGCCCGGGATCAAAGCAAACACTAGCCCGACCGACTTCGCGCCGCTCAAGCAGGTGCAGATGGGACGCTTCGACGGCGAACGCTGGCAGTTATTTGGCCCGCTGCTGACCGGCGCGATCGGCTGACGGCAGCGGCGGTCGCAGCAGCCGAGTTGGTGGCCAAATCCCTTGGCGCGGCATCGGATAAATTGCTTGGGAGCAAGCGCGCGGCGCTCCCAGGCGCGCCTCAATCGCGCGACAAGCAATAAACCAATAAATCGAAGAGCAGGTTTCACAATGAGAGGTCTTCCATGAAGCGTCTGACGCGTCGTACGTTTCTCGCTGTTGCCCCCGTGGCATCGGCTTTTGGCGGCCCGATCTTCGGCGCACGGCCAGCCCGCGCCGCAAAGAATTACGGCCCCGGAGTTACCGATACCGAGATCAAGATCGGCAACACCGGCCCCTATAGCGGCCCACTGTCGAACGCCAGCCCCATTCCGATATCGATGGCCGCCTATTTCAAGATGATCAACCACCAGGGCGGGGTGAACGGGCGTAAGATCAGTTTCATCTCCTACGATGACGGCTATTCGCCGCCCAAGACCGTCGAGATGACGCGCAAGCTGATCGAAAGCGACCAGGTTCTCTTCACTGCCGGCAATGTCGGGACCCCGACCAACAGCGCTATCTGGCACTACATGAACGAGAAGAAAGTGCCGCAATTGTTCCTCAGCACCGGCGCCACCAAATGGGACGACCCGAAGGGCCATCCCTGGACCATGGGCTTTTTCGTCAGCTACCAGGCGGAGGGGCGTATCTACGCGGCCTACATCCTGAAGAACAAGCCCGACGGCAAGATCGGCGTGCTCTATCAGAACGACGATTTCGGCAAGGACTACCTGAAGGGGCTGGTCGACGGGCTCGGCGACAAGGCTGCGTCGATGATCAAGGCCAAGGATTCCTATGAGACCACGGACACGACTGTCGACTCGCAGATCGTCGACATAAAGGCGGCGGGCTGCGATGTCCTCGTCACCGTCGCGATCCCCAAATTCGGCGCCCAGGCGATCAGAAAGGTGGCGGAAATCGGGTGGAAACCACCGCTGCACATCCTAAACGGCATCGCCTCGTCCGTGGGTGTGACGTTGAAGCCGGCCGGCCTCGAAAATGCAAAGGGCATCATCAGCGACAATTCCTTCAAGGACCCCACCGATCCCCAATGGCAAAACGATGCGGGCTACAAGTCGTGGGTCTCGTTCATGGACAAGTATTACCCGAGCGGCGACAAGACCGATCAACAGAACGTCTACGGTCAGTCGATTGCCGCGACGACTGTCCAGATGCTGAAGCAGTGCGGCGACGAGCTGACCCGCGAGAACGTGATGAAGCAGGCGGCCAACCTGCATCATCTCGAACTGCCGATGCTGTTGCCCGGCATCACGATCAACACCAGCCCCACAAATTTCGCGCCGATCAGGCAGGCCCAGATGAGGCGCTTCGACGGCCAGCGCTACGTTCCATTCGGTCCCGTCCTGAACGGCGCGATCGGCTAAAACTGGTGGACGCAGACGGAAAAGGACTGAACAGAGGCTTCATCACGGGAGGTTACAGTGGAACGACTCACACGTCGAACCATTCTCGCCGCCGCCCCGGCGGCACTCGCGTTCGGCGCGCCGCTCCTGACGACGCGATCGGCGCGGGCCGCCAATCAATACGGCCCGGGGGTCACGGATACCGAGATCAAGATCGGCAATACCTGCTTCTACAGCGGACCGGCCTCGTCCTACGGAACGATCGGCAGAGCGATGGCCGCCTATTACAAGATGGTCAACGACCAGGGCGGGGTGAACGGCCGCAACATCGACTTCATCTCCTATGACGACGCCTATTCGCCGCCGAAGACAGTCGAGATGACGCGCAAGCTGGTCGAGGAAGACAAGGTCTTCCTGGATGCCGGTCCGCTCGGGACGCCAACCAACAGCGCGATCTGGCACTACATGAACCAGGCCAAGGTGCCGCAGCTGTTCGTCAGCACCGGCGCCACCAAATGGGACGATCCGAAGGGCCATCCCTGGACCATCGGCTGGCAGCCGAACTACCAAAGCGAGGGGCGCATCTACGCTGCGTATATCCTGAAGAACGAGCCCGACGGCACGGTCGGCGTGCTCTATCAGGACGACGATTTCGGCAAGGACTATCTGAAAGGCGTCACCGACGGGCTCGGCGCCAAGGCTGCGTCGATGATCAAGGTCAAGGCGTCATACGAGACCACCGACCCCACCGTCGACTCGCAGGTCATCGGCATGAAGGCCGCCGGATGCGATGTCTTCGTCAACACTGCGATCCCCAAATTCGCCGCCCAGTCGATCAAGAAGGCGGCCGAGATCGAATGGAAGCCGGTGCACATATTGAGCAGCATCGGCAATTCCGTCGCCGCTACCTTGAAGCCGGCCGGCTTGGAAATCTCCAAGGGCATTGTGTCCGATTTTTACTTGAAAGACCCGACTGACCCCGAATGGCAAAACGACGCCGGCTACAAATGGTGGGTGGGTTTCATGGATAAATATTATCCGAGCGGTGACAAGACCGATGCCGGTAACGTCTATGGCCCCTCCAACGCGGCGACGATCGTGCAGGTGCTAAAGATGTGCGGCGATGAGCTGACCCGTGAAAACGTGATGAAGCAGGCCGCCAATTTGCATGATTTCCGGGTGCCGATGCTGCTGCCGGGGATCACAATCAGTACCAGCCCGACCGATTTCGCACCGGTCAAGCAGGTCCAGATGGGCCGCTTCGACGGCCGGCGCTGGCAACTGTTCGGGCCGCTGCTGACCGGCGCAGTCGGCTAACAAACGCCCCCACCACCCAAATTTGTGGCGATGGGCGGCCGTGTTTTACGCGGTGCGCCGCGCGCAGAGGGGCGCAGGTCGGCAATGTCATCGTTGTGGGGCACGTTGCTCCGGGTCACGATTGTGGCTGGCAGCTGTTGCTTGTTGTGGCTCAGTGGGCTTGTGTGGTTTGCAACTCCACCCGCCGAGGACTCGAGGACGGCGCCCACCGACGCGATTGTCGTGCTGACCGGCGGCAGCTTGCGCCTGCAGAGCGGCATTGATCTTCTCCGCGAGGGAAGCGGCCGCAAGCTCTTCGTCTCCGGCGTCAACCAGCAGGTCGATCTGGACGAGTTGCTGGGCGTTTCAGGCCACGCTCCGGACTGGGCGCTCTGCTGCGTCGTGCTCGGCCATCGGGCCGACAATACCTTTGGCAATGCGCAGGAGACGGCGCAGTGGATGCGCCATCAAGGTTTCCGCAGCCTGCGTCTGGTCACTGCCTGGTACCACATGCCGCGCAGCCTGCTCGAATTCGACCGGGCAATGCCGGAGATCGACATCGTGGCTCACCCGGTCTTTCCCGACCAGGTAAAGCAGGAGCGTTGGTGGGCATGGCGCGGCACCGCTGCGCTGCTGGTCACTGAGTATGTCAAATACCTGGGAGCGCTCGCCCGCCCGCTGATCGCGCAGCGCCAACCGGCGACTATCGGCAGGCCGGACGAGCCGGCTAGCGCCGCGATGCAGCGATGAGCTGGGCGAGGGCGCTCGCCTTCAATCTCGCCTCCTTCGCCTGGACTGCGATCCTTGGCACGCTCGGGCTTCCCTTTCTCTTGACGCCGCGCGCCGTGACGATGCGGTTCGGCCGGTTCTGGGCATCAAGTGTCTTGGTGTTGCTGAAGCTCATTGTCGGGCTCGACCACGAGGTCCGCGGGCTGGACCGCGTCCCTCGCAGCGGCTGCATCATCGCGATGAAGCATCAATCCGCCTGGGACGCTCTGGTCCTGCCGGTCGTGCTCGGCGATCCGGCGGTCGTCGTGAAGCGCGAATTGTTGCTGCTGCCGTTTTACGGCTGGTATGCGGCGCGCGCCGGCTCCATCGCGATCGATCGCAAAGCCGGGGCGGGCGCGTTGCGCCGAATGCTCGCAAGGGCCCGGCCGGTGGCGGTTGCCGGGCGGCCGATCGTGATCTTTCCGGAAGGAACGCGGGTTGCGCCCGGCGAGCGCCGTGCGTATCAGCCCGGCGTCGCCGCGCTCTATCAGGCATTGGCTCTGCCCCTGGTGCCGGCGGCCGTCAATTCCGGCCTCTATTGGGGCCGGCGCAGCTTCGTCAAACGCAAGGGCTGCATCGTCCTCGAGTTTCTCGAACCGATTCCCCCGGGGCGGACCCGCCCGCGGCTCATGGCCGAGCTCGAACGGCGGGTCGAGGCCGCCACCGCAGCACTGCTGCGCGAAGGCCAAGAAACCTGCCGGCGATGACTGCCGCCGCTACACGGCTTCGTAGGGGAAGCGGCGGATTTTCTCGACGTTGCGGCCCTCGATGCGGATCAGCCGGGTCGGGCCTTCGCGGCGTGGCGAATGCAGGTCGCCCTCGTTGTAGAGATGCGCATCGCCAGGCTGGAGCGTATATTCCTTAACGAGGCGCACCTTGCCGGGCTTGTCCTCGGAGGCGGGTTCCAGCATGGACCAGTCGCTCATGATCGTCTTGCCGCGCGCCTGGCCATAAATCGCCCACGTCGGACCGTGATCATGCGGCTTGCTCTCCCGCGCGCCGTGGTTGACGTGGCCGAGGATGCAAAACCCAAGCTCCGGATCCTCGTAGAGAATCTTCCGGTCCGGCACTCCGTCGTGGAGATGCGTGGCGACAAAATCCCCATCCGTGAGCACGTGCTGCACGAGTTCGCACACCTTCTTGCGGCCCTCCACCCCCGGATCCGCTGCGAGAATACGGTGACACTCGCTGGAAAACCTTTCGAGCGTATATCCCATCAAACCACCTCCTCAGTCTGAACTGCCGGCCGACACCCTATCTCGGCAGATATTCCGGGCACAAGAAAGCGCTTTGCGCTAAAGCCTATGAGCAGCAAGACGTCCAGTGCCTTCGATTACCTGGTCCCAATCATCGATTTCACGATTGACCGGCGCCACCATGATGTGCTGCACCCCGATCGCCTCATAGGCGGTGACCCGGTCGCGCAACTCGCCCTGGTCCTTGCCGTTCCAGTGCGTTCGCATCGAGATCGTGAATTCTGGTTCGGGCCGGTCGCTGCGCAGCCGCTTGACGATGGTCGCGGCCTGTTCGGGCGTCAGCTGGCTGCCGTGCCACCCGTCGCCAATCCGCACCGTCCGCTTGTAGGCGGCCTCCGAGCGCGCGCCGAACCAGATCGGGATCGGGCGCACCGGCAGTGGCTGCATCGTCATCTCGGTAAGTTCGGCCGGGATGTATTTGCCGCGGAAAGTCACCGGGTCCTGCGTCCACACCGCCCGCATCATCGCGACGCCTTCGTCGGTGCGCCGCCCGCGTTCATGAAACGGCGCCCCCAAAGCGGCGAATTCGGCCTCCAACCACCCGACCCCGGCGCCGAGGATCAGCCGCCCCTCCGAGAAGTTTTGCAACGTCGCCAATTCCTTGGCGAGCGGCAGTGGGTGGCGCATCGGCAAGACCAGCACGCTGGTGCCGAGCCGCACCCGCTTGGTGACTGCCGCGGCCCAGGTTAGGCTCAGCACCGGGTCGAAGAACAGCGGCGAGCGCGGGAACGTCGCCCGCGGGACAATGATGTGCTCGCTGACCCAGACATCGTCGAGCCCCATATCCTCGGCTCGCATCGCCGCGCGGCGAATCTTGTCCGGGGTCGCCTGCTCGCCGGCATGCGGCAGGTGAATCCCGAGTTGCATCGGCCGTCCTCCCGTGCTCGTCTCTTCTCAGACAATGCACTGGCAACAGCAGAGACGAAAGGGGGAAGCCATGCGGTTCACGGACAAGGTCGCGGTCATCACCGCTTTCGCCAACGGCATCGGCCGGGCAACCGCCGAGATCATGGCGCGAGAGGGCGCCATCGTCGTCGGCGTCGATAATCACCCGGCCCGGCTCGAGACAGCCGTAGCAGCATTGCGCAACGCGGGCGGGCGGGCCCACGGGCGGCTGTGCGACGCCCTCGACGAGCGGCAGGTCGAAGCCACCGTTGCGTCGGTCGAGGAAGAGTTCGGCGCCGTCGACATCCTGGTCAATGCCGTCGGCGGCAGCACGATCATCGCCAACTCCGGGGCCAGCGTCGACGAATTGACCTTTGACGAATGGCAGAGGCTGATTGCCTTCAATCTCCACGGGACTTTCCTGTTCACCCACGCCGTCGTGCCGATCATGAAGCGGCGACGGCACGGCAAGATCGTCAACCTCGCCTCGATCGCCGGCCGCGGTTTGAGCCCGACGAGCAGCAGCGCCTATGCTGCGGCAAAGGGCGGCATCATCGCCTTCACCCGCAAGCTGGCGTTCGAGTTGGGTCCATACTGCGTCACGATCAACGCGATCGCCCCGAGCCTTACCCTGACGGAACGCATTCGCCCGCATTGGGACAAGCGCTCGCAGGACGCGCAGGCGGCGGAAATCGCCCGCACCCCGCTGCGCCGCATCGCAGAAGCCGCCGACCAGGCCAAGGTCATCTGCTTTCTCGCCTCGAGCGACGCCGAGTTTGTCACCGGCGTCACGATAGACGTCACCGGCGGGAATTGACGGCTCGGGCGCACGACTGTTCCACTGTCGTCACCCCCGCGAAAGCGGGGGTCCAGGCTCATCGGCCATTGTGGCAGCCCTGGATAGCCGCTTTCGCGGGCATGACGAAAAGTAAAGAGGAGATGACGCAATGACGACCTTCGTTCTGATCCACGGCTCGTACCAAGGCGGCTGGATTTGGCAGCCGGTGGCAAACCGCCTGCGGGCCGCCGGGCATACGGTCTACGCGCCGACACTGGACGGCTGCGCGGAGCGCACGCAATCCCTACGTCCCGGCATTACGACCGAGACGCAGGCAGCCGAAATTGCCGATCTCCTGTTCTACGAGGACCTGCACGACGTCGCGATGGTCGGCACCAGCTCGGGCGGCATGGTCGTATGCCGTGCCGCCGAGATTGGGCGCGACCGGATCTCGCGCCTGTTCTTTGTCGATGCGCTGGCACTCCTCGACGGCGAGCGGATCCGCGACATTGTCCGGCGCTCGACCGCGGTGCCGAGCGGGCTCGCCGCCGGCCCGACGCGCGAGGATGCGGAAAATCGGCTCTTCGCCGACCTCGACCCGCAGGCGCGCGCCTGGGCGCTGGAGCGCTATACCCTGCATCCGATCGGGATTTACGAGAACCCGGTCAAGCTCGACAATTTCTGGGACCAGCAATGGCCGGCCACGGTCATTTGGTGCCGCCGCGCCGCCAATCCGGGCGAGGTCCACCAGCGCCGTACCGCCGAGAAGCTCAATGCTCAATGGCACGAGCTCGACACCGGGCATTACCCCATGCTGAGCATGCCCGGCGAGCTCACGGCGCTGTTGACCGCCCGGGGTTAGGCCGTCTTCACGTGATTGCTCTTCCGGCCATAAGCCCGAGAACCAGGAAGATCACGCAGATCACGATAAAAATGAAGAACAGGATCTTGGCAATCCCTGCGGCTGCCGCCGCGATGCCGCTGAACCCGAAGATCGCTGCGATGATCGCGACGATAAAGAAAATCAACGCCCACTTGAGCATGTCGGTAGTTCCGTAGGTTGCTACTGAGGGATAAATGCCTTGACCGGCTTGCTCGTTCCAAGGGCGGTGCACACCTCTATTCCGCTCCCATAAGCGCTCGCATATCGTCGTGACAGCAGGAGGGTCCCATGATCGACTGGACGGGCGGCGCGCGGCCGACATTCGTGACGCATCTGGAATGCAGCCTGACCGGGGAGCGCTACTCGGCGGACACGTTGCAGACGATCTCAAGAGCGGGCCGACCGTTATTGGTGCGCTACGATCTCGATGGTGTCCGCCGGGCATTGCCTCGCGAGACGCTCGCCGACCGGCCGCAGACCCTGTGGCGATACCGCGAGCTGTTGCCGGTGCGCCAGCCCGATAATGTGGTCTCGCTCGGCGAGGTGGTGACCCCGTTGATCCCGCTGCCGCGCATCGCCGCCCGGGTCGGCGGGGGCGAGATCCTGGTCAAGGACGAAGGCCGCCTGCCGACTGGATCTTTCAAGGCGCGCGGATTGGCGCTCGCCGTCTCGATGGCCAAGGAGCTCGGAGTTGCGACGATGGCGATGCCGACCAACGGCAATGCCGGGGCGGCGATGGCTGCCTACTGCTCGCACGCCGGCATCAAGGCCTATGTCTTCTGTCCCGACGATACCCCGGCGGTCAACGTCCGCGAGATCGCGATGCAGGGCGCCGAGGTGTTTCTCGTCGACGGCCTGATCGACGATTGCGGCAAGCTGGTCAGCGAAGGCGAGCGGGAAACCGGCTGGTTCAACTGCTCGACCTTGCGAGAGCCCTACCGCATCGAGGGCAAGAAGACGATGGGCATCGAGCTCGCCGAACAGCTCGGCTGGGAAGTGCCGGACGTGATCTTCTACCCGACCGGCGGCGGCACCGGGATCATCGGCATGTGGAAGGCTTTTGCCGAGCTTGAGGCAATCGGCTGGATCGGGCCGACACGGCCGCGGATGGTCGTGGTCCAGGCGACCGGCTGCGCGCCGATGGTAAAGGCCTGGGAGGAAGGCGCGGAACACGCCCCACGGTGGGAGAACGCGCACACCTTCGCCGCCGGCATTCGCGTGCCGCAGGCGATCGGAGATTTTCTGATCCTGCGCGCCGTGCGAGAAAGCGGCGGGTTTGCTAGCGCCGTCAGTGACGACGCGATCGCTGAGGCATGGCGGGAGGTTGGCGCCGCGGAGGGCCTATTGTTGTGTCCCGAAGGCGCAGCGACCTATGCCGCCTACAAACAGGCGCTCGCCGAGGGACGGGTCCGCCCCGACGAGCGGGTCGTACTGTTCAACTGCGCGAGCGGCCTCAAATACCCGATGCCGCAAGCAGGGACGCCGTTGAAGCTGGGCAGCGCGATCGATTGGCAAAAATTGACCGGAGCCGCTCAGACCTCAACCGGCCCGACCCAAACGCGGTGATGAGGTCGATGCCGAGATCCGCGATCCGGGCCGCCGGGATCGCCAATTTGATTTGCCTTGCAGCTTGCAGCGGGCCGCCTTGGACGCTCGACCAATCGCCCGACGGGATAACCCTGCGGTGGTATCCCGACAACACACCCAATGCGGTAGCGGATTCGGTTGCGCGGGTTCATTGCGTGTCATTGGGCAAGAGTGCCGAATTGATCGCCTACGATCAAGACGGCAGCGCGCAGATCGGCAGATATCGATGCCGATGACACAGCAGGGGAGCGCTACATGAGCATCGAGCAGCGGCTAAAGGAGTTGGGGCTGACGCTGCCGCGGGTCGGCGGCCCGCTCGGCAACTACGTCCACGCCAAGCGCGTGGGCAATCTGCTCTATCTTTCGGGCAAGGGCCCGCCGGACGGCACCGACGGCAAGATGCCCAGAGGCAAGCTCGGCGCCGGGATGTCGATCGACGAGGGGTATCGTCACGCGCGCGGCGTCGGGCTCGTGCTGATCGCGGCGATTAAGGATGCGCTCGGCGGCGATCTCGACCGGGTGGACATCGTCAAAGTGCTCGGGATGGTTAACGCCGTCCCCGATTTCGAGGATCACCCAAAAGTTGTCAACGGCTGCTCCGATCTTTTTGTCGAGGTGTTCGGTGAGCGCGGGCGGCATGCGCGCTCCGCCGTCGGCATGAGCTCGCTGCCCGGCGGAATTCCGGTCGAGATCGAGGTCATTGTCGCAGTCAGATAAGGGCGCCGAAGGGTCTGCTGCGACGTCCTGCACCTCCGCCGATCATGACGAGAGCCGGCAGATCAGCCGGCTCATGCTGTTTTTTGCGCTGGTCTATATAGTCGAAGGAGTTGGGCAGACCGGCGGGCTGATCGCGCAGCCGCTCAATTATTTTCTGAAACAGACCTATGGCTGGACGCCGGTCCAGGTCACCGCGTACCTGACGGTCCTCAACCTCCCCTGGATCATCAAGCCGGTCTACGGCGTCATTTCGGATTTTCTGCCCCTTCTCGGCTACCGCCGAAAATCCTACCTCATCCTCGCCAACTTGCTGGCGGCCGGCGCCTATTGCTGGGTCGCTCAGATCACCTCGCCGGGCGAAATCATCGTCGCCCTGCTGCTCTCCGCCTACGGCATGGCGATATCCAGCACCGTCTGCGGCGCTATTCTCGTCGAGAACGGCCAGAAATTCAGTGCCAGCGATTCCTTCGTCAATCAGCAGTGGCTGTGGTTCAATATCGCCGCGATGGCCTGCGGCTTTATCGGCGGTCAGCTGATCGAAAGGCTGACGCCGGGCGGCGCATTGCACGGCGCCGCCGCGATCATAGCGGTCGCCCCGCTGATAGTTGTCTTTGCCGGCGCGTTTCTGATTCGCGAGCCGCAGAGCCGCATCGATCTCCCGGAGATGAAAAGGACGTTCGCGAGCCTGCTCGCCGCCTTCACCCTGCGCGACCTTTGGATAATTGCCCTTTTTCTGTTTGTTTACTATCTCAATCCGGGGCTCGGCATGCCGCTCTATTATCACATGACCGACGATCTCAAATTTTCGCAGGAGTACATCGGGATTCTCGGCTCGGTCAATTCGGCGGGCTGGATCGTCGGCGCGCTGCTGTACCGCCGCTTTCTGAAAGGCATCACCGCAAGGGGGCTGCTGAATTTGAGCATTGCGCTCGGCATCGTGACGACGGCAGCATTTCTGTTGCTGTGGAACGAGGCGTTGGCCGCGGCGATAAACTTCTTCGGCGGCATCGCGACCATGGTAGCGTTCGTCGCGACGTTGAGCCTGGCCGCGGATTATTGTCCGCCTCGCTCGGAAGGCTTCGCCTTTGCCGCTCTGATGTCGGTCACAAACTTTACCGCGGCCCTATCCGACAATCTCGGCTCGTATCTGTACGAGCATTTGTTCCAGCGCCAGTTCGATCCCCTGATCTTGGTGTCGGCCGCATTCACCGCCGTGGCCTTCGCTTTTGTGCCTTTGCTGCGTCTCGGCGACAAGCGACCCGGGGAACCCCTCGTTGCGGGCAATGGTTGATAGGCTCTCTTTCTCGTAGCGCAGATCGCTGCTTAACTGTACGTTTGACCTTGTTAACCCTGCTCACGCCAAAGACAAACATAAGAGAATTCCATGGACAAGTTACTTCCAGTCCTCGTCTTTGTTGCAACTGCATCGGTCTTTTGTCGCGGATCGACGGCGGTCGAGTTGCCGTTGGCCCCTGAGGTTTCCGGGGCCGGGAACACCGTCGTTCTGGTCGGCGGCATGGGCGGCGGCGGCGCCGGTGGTATGGGCGGCGGCATGGGGGGCATGACAGGGGGTGGCATGGGTGGCATGACAGGGGGGGGCATGACCGGCGGAATGGGCGGAATGTCGGGCGGCATGAGTGGGTTTGGCGGCTCTCCGAGCAACAGTTTCGGCGGCACCTTTGGGGGAGCGGAGCCGAGCGGGGGAGGCGCGCCGCCAGCGCAATACCACCTGTGCGTCACGCCCTACGACCGATGCTCGCTGGCGTCCTCCCCCGGCGCCGTTCACAGCGGTTCGTCATGCACGTGCTCCACCGGACATCGCGGCACGATCAAATAGCGTGCAAGCTCGGAAATCTCGACACCTCGGAGGGGTCGAATCCCCCTCCCCGCCGGACCGTGACCGCACGCTTGAACGGGGAGGAAACGCTTCCGCGCCGATTCGTGTTTACGACTTGGCCTCTCTGCCGGTAGAGAGAGGCGCGTTTTTCAGGCGGTCTGGCCCAGCTGTCGGCGATCTTCCGCTCGGGCGGTCCTGGTCCGGTGAAGGTCAGAGCGCTAGGCTTCAGTGAGGCATCAAAATGTCCGGTACACAGCGATTGCCAGGCGGCCGGCCACGCAAGGCAAGTCAACGGCGCACTCGGCCCGCGGCACCTTTGCCACCCCGGATAAGCCGTCTGTGGCGTCCTGGAGACCAGGTGCGCTGGCGTGACCGCATAGGTGTTTTCCATCGCGACCTTGGTGACGGTGAACACGCCGAGATTGTGATTGTCGATCGCACCTACCGGGTGCGTGTCGGGGAACTTGCCTGACGACAGCTGTCCGTTTCCGACGGTATCTCCGGGTCTAAGCATTTCGCGGTGATCAGATCCTTGGCGAGCGAGGCTAGCGGCGGACATAGGGGCGGACGGCATCGACCAGCGCTGCGGATGGAGCGAGGCGCGGTCCCTCACCCTCGTCGACCGGCGGGACGATGGTAACGCCCCAGGCGGACAGCCTCTTCAGCGATGCGCGGGCCTCGGGGTGGTTCAGGAGCGGCGCGTTCAACGATGGGCCCACGATCACGGGAGTAGCGCGACCTATCGCCTCGGCGACCACGGACAGCGCAAGATTGTCGGCGATGCCGTGCGCCAGCTTGTTCAGCGAGTTGAAGCTGCACGGTGCGAACAGCACGACCCCACGCGGCGGTCGTGGGCGGATGGCCAGATCGAAATATAATTCGACGACCTGCACCCCTTTCACGTCCGCGAGGTCGCGCGGCGCGATTACGCGCGACGCATTCGGCGTCGGAAGCGCAATGACCGTTGAAAAGCCGAGCCGGACCAGCTTGTCCAGAATCTCGGGACAGCGTGCCGCCGTCGTCGCGCCGCTGAGCACCAGATAGGCTAGGTCAAAACTTTCGCCATCGGCCGCGACGTCAGTTCTCATCTCGTTCTCTTGCGCTCGCAGCGCCTGCCGGCACTACCGTCGCCGTCTCGTCGCCGAGCGCCATTGGCCGGCCATGCGTCTCGACACCGAGGAAGCCGAACCCCAGCGCCACCAGCAGCATGTTGACGCTGAGGAATAGGAAGGCAGGTAGGACGGCAGCCTCCGTTGCCTGCGGCGACACGAGATTGCTGCTGCCAGCAATCAGCGCCAGCGCCAGCGGGCCCAGCAGGGTAAAGCTGACCCAATAGCGGCTGTCGAGCGGTGCGGTCATAGATCGACAGCAGGTCTTCGGCGGTCTGAGATGTCATGCGTTCTCCCTTACGCTAGGGCCGCGGCCGGCTTCCGAGCGCTTAATTCTGCTCGCGGGTTTCCTTGAAGCGGATGGTCGGCCATTCCTCGATCGTCGTGCGCAAATCCCAGGCGTTGCGGGCGAGAAACACCGGGACGCCGTCATGGTCCTCGGCGCTGGCCGAGGGGTTCTTGATGCGGAAGCGTTCGAGCTCGGTGCGATCGTCGGCTTCGAGCCAGCGCGCCGCCTGAAAGGGCGCGCCGTCGAGCCGGGTCGCAAGGTCGTATTCGGCGGCGAGCCGCGCCGTCAACACATCGAGCTGCAACGCGCCGACGACGCCGATAATCCAGTCGCCGCCGCCCGCCGGCTTGAAAACGCGGGTCACCCCCTCCTCGGCCAGTTGCTCGAGAGCGTGACGCAGATGCTTTGTCTTCATCGGATCCTCGACCCGGACCCGCCGCAATATCTCCGGCGCAAAGCTCGGGATGCCGGTAATGTGCAATGCCTCGCTTTCGGTCAGCGTGTCGCCGATTTGCAGGCTCCCGTGGTTGGGGATGCCGATGATGTCGCCGGGCCAGGCCTCCTCGGCGAGGTTGCGCTCGCGGGCGAGGAAAAACACCGGGGCCTGCACCGACATCTGCCGCCCGGTGCGGATGTTCTTCAATTTCATGCCGCGCTGGAAACGCCCGGAGGCCAGCCGCACAAAAGCGATGCGGTCGCGGTGCTGCGGGTCGATATTGGCCTGCACCTTGAAGACGAACCCGGCGACCTGAGGCTCCTCGGGCGAGATCGGCCGCGGCCCATTGGTGCCTTGGGCGGGTTGCGGCCGCGGCGCCGGCGCGAGTTCGCCCACCCCATGCAATAACTCGCGCACTCCGAAATTATTGAGCGCACTGCCGAAATAGACCGGTGTCAGATGGCCCTCGCGATAAGCCTGGGGGTCGAGCGGCGCGCACAAACCCTTTGCCATCTCGACCTCTTCGCGCAATTTGGCGAGCGCCGGCTTGGGCAACAGCCGCAGCAGTTTCGGGTCGTCGAGACCGCTGCACCGGACCGGCTCGGTGATCCGGTCGTGGAGGCCGCGCTCGAACAGCAGGAGCGCATCGGCGAAGAGGTCATAGGTGCCGAGAAAATCGCGGCCCATGCCGATCGGCCACGAGGCCGGGGTCACGTCGAGCGCCAGAGCCTGCTCGATCTCGTCCAAAAGGTCGAACGGGTCGCGCGCCTCGCGGTCGAGCTTATTGACAAAGGTGATGATCGGCACGTCGCGCAATCGGCAGACCTCGAAGAGCTTGCGGGTCTGCTCTTCGATGCCCTTGGCGGCGTCGAGCACCATCACCGCGCTGTCGACCGCGGTCAATGTGCGGTAGGTGTCCTCGCTGAAATCCTGGTGGCCCGGCGTGTCGAGCAGATTGAAGGCGAGCCCCTCGTGCTCAAAGCTCATCACCGCCGAGGAGACCGAGATGCCGCGCTCGCGCTCGATCGCCATCCAATCCGAGCGCGCCCGCCGCCGGTCGCCGCGCGCCTTGACCTCGCCCGCCAATTGGATCGCCCCGCCAAACAGCAGCAACTTCTCGGTCAGGGTGGTCTTGCCGGCGTCTGGGTGCGAAATGATCGCAAACGTGCGCCGGCGCGCAATCTCGTCGGTCAGGGTGCTCATCAATCCATTTCAGCTGTTTTGCCGGCATGTAGGCCCGGCCGGCAAATCGCTCCGCGCTGCGCCGGCATTCGCGGCGGATGTGGGGGCTGCGGGCCTTCTTGCCAACCGTTCTGAAGCGGACAGAGACGGGTTCCGGGCTGGCGGTGATCAATCCACAACTATAGTTTGTATAGAGAAAGGGGTTTTGCTGCACCTGCAGAGCATCTGCAGCAAAATCTCCCTCTTTGGTTGTAGCCACCCGACCGGCGTCCGGCAACTCCAGAGGCGGTTACCCCGCTCTCCTCGCCCGTTGGGGACCCAGCACTGGTCAAAAGATAGCATGCGAATGAGGCAATCGTACGGCGGTCATACCGCGGTCGAAGAGACAGCCAAACCGAACTGACGCACCACGCTCGGAGAAAATTCGGCCGATGCCGAACCCTCACCCGGCTCGCTGCGCTCGCCACCCTCTCCCGCACCGCGAGAGAGGCGGGACCAAGCGCGTTCCCGTTCCCTCCCCCCGCAAGCGGGGGAGGGTTGGGGTGGGGGCTTAATGGGTGAGCCTCAAGCTTCAATAAATCCCGGGCAGCAGGCGGGCGGTCCGCTGCCGGTAGGCGCCGTATTCGGGGAAGCTTTCGGCGAGGACCGTCTCCTCGTTATGCATGCGCCGCAGCTGGAAGGCGATTTGCACGGCGAGAACAAAGGCGGTCGCCAGCGACCAGAACTGCATGGAAATGCCGATGATCGCGAGCTCCTCGGCGAGATAGAGCGGGTGGCGCACAAGCCGGTACGGACCCGTGGTGACGAGCCGCCGCGCTTCCGCCATCATGCTGAACGAGCGGCCGAGCCGAAGCAGCGTGTATACCGCTGCCGCGCTGCCGAACAGGACCAGCAAGGTCGAGACCGTCTCCGCCGTCACCGGCAATTCGCGGCGCGGGAAAAGCGGAATTGCGTAGACGAGGAATGCGCCGGCGAAGGCCGATATCCGCGGCTCGAGCCCGCGGGCCTTGCCTGTCGGCCGCGCCCGCAGGATCGTGGCGGCGGCAAGGAGCAGGAGAAAGGCGATCGTCGACAGCCGCATCGCCATTCCGATCGCATAGAAGGCCAGCGGCCGCGCCGCATCGGCCTCGCGCACATAGCGCGCCAAGCCCGCCATCTGCAGCGTCGCGAAAAATACCGCGTAGCCCAGCAGCGGTACCCGCATCAACAGGTCGTAGACGCGAGATTGTAGCAGGGCAGGGAAGTCGAACTTTAAGAGCCGCGCCGGTATAGCCAAGAGATTAACTGAAATTATCCGGGTTTCGGAACAATGCTGCCGTCAATCCAGCGGGACCGTCACCTGGCTTTTTAGAGCGATGGGACCAAACGGAAGCAGCGCCGGGGCAATAAAGCCGAAGCTATAGGTGGCACAAATGTTCATTGTCGAGGGCACGGCGACCCGATTGGCCGAAACCGCAACAGTGTTCGGGGCCTTGTAGTTGGTCAAAATCGCCTTCGCCTGAGCGACAGCGCAATTTTCAAGGGCGCCAGCGGTTATCGACGGGCAACCTGGAGCCTGAGTTTGCGCGGGACAGGGCGCCGGAGGCGCCGGGGGGCCGGCGGGGTAGTTGACGGGATTGTACACCATCGCAGAACGGCCCCCCTCGTCTACCGCGAGCAGCATTGTGCTGTAGTTCCAATAGGCGATGGCGAACTGGACCAAGCCGAGGGTGATAACAAGAAAGGTGGCGAGGACGATCGCTGCCTCGACCGCGGTCGCCCCCTCCTCCGAGTGGAGAAGACGGAAATATCGCGCCATTGAAATCGTCGTGATCATTGGAGCCGAGCCACGGTCGTGGAGTGGAGCGTTGCGGCTGATCCTAAGTTTATGCCGAATAAAACCGAGGCGTTGTAAAGCAACAAGCCCGAGAAATTCTGTGTCGCGGTGATCACAACGTACTGAAGAACGCGAGGATCGGCTGGCTGGTGGGCGGTGCAAAAAGCCGTTCCCGGGCAGGCGGTGGTTGTACCATCCACGCAGCTGCATACGGTAGAAGGACTGACCGTCACCGCAGGCGAGAAGGTCGTGTACCCAGTCACATAATTCGTCGTTTGAGTCCAAGTCGGGCCATCGCCGGGGTTCGCTCTCGCATACTCCGCGCCGGCGCGGGTTGCGGCTTCGAGCGCGTCCTGCTTATTCGCCATGATCGAATAATCGGCGCCGCCGATCACGAGGGCAACCAATATCGGCGCGGTAACTGCGAATTCGACTGCCGCGCTGCCGGCGTTCCAAGCGCTTCTCCATAGCTGGAGCACTCCCGGTCTACGGAAAGCGAGCAAAGCGCAACCGGTGTGGGCCGCCAGCGCAGCTGATCCCCTGCGTAAAGCCCGGAGCCCGAGAGCTGCGAGGATTCTGTCGGTTCTGGCCTCCATCACTCGGTGTGCCTTACTCCACAACGACGATGTTGTTGCCCACGATAGAGATCGGCGTGATGCCGACCCCAGCGCAGTTGTCATCGATGTTCACATTGTTGCTGAAACTAATTACGCGCGCAATGATTTGTGTGCAACCGCCAGCCAATGAGACATTGTTGGAAAAATTCAGGATTTGGTGACGAAAATAAATGGCTCCTTTGATATTATTGGTGGTATTATTGTTGAAGTTTTGTGCAGTGTTGCTAAAGGTACTGAGGTCCATCAGGGCCATGCCGGGAAAAGGCTGACCGGCACCAGGCCCTGGCGCGACAAGGTTCAACGCGGCGTTATTGCCGATGCTGACCGCAAAACCGGTGTTACTGGGGTCGACGACAAGGGTAACGCCCCCCGCCCCATTTATCGTGGCGTTGTTCCCGATGCTCAGCTGACTGTCAATATAGTAAGTCCCGGGAGAAAGATTTATGGTGTCGCTGTTGCCGAAACTCCATCCGCTACAGAAATGACCGGGGTTCAAGTTGAGCGCTGGCTGATTGTTACCTAGGGTGTGGGTCTGACCCGTGCAAGCGGGGAGTGGCATCGGGATAGAGAGACCGCTGTAGGGATCCGCGATCAAGGCTCCATTGTTGACGTTGGGGCTGCCGTTGAGCCGCGCGCCATTCGAAAGGGACCAGTTCCCGACCACGCTGACAGGTCCATCAATCACAGCGTTGTTGCGCAAACTAAGCGCGCTAGCGGAGCTGGAAATCGGCCACCACACCGCAATGGGTATTGGAAATCGTGGCATTGTTGCTGAGCGAGATGGCACTAGCCGCGTTTGGGTCAAGGGCGAGAATGCAGCCGGTACCGAGGACGGGCGGGCCGGCGACAGCGCGAGTCCTTATCGTGACATTTGCCAAGTTGATCGGGTTGAAGTTTGCGAAAAGCGCGCTCTGCTGCTGCGATAGGATCACTTCGACGTAGCTATTATTGCCCGAGTAGGCGCCGCTCGTCGGCGGATTATTGACTGTGGCGCCGGCAAGCGCGTTTGGGCAGGGAGGAAAAGCGACGGAGCTGTCGAAGCCGTTCCACCGCGCCATGCAGATCGCCTGCGCAGTGACATCGGCCTTGGCTGCGGCTATTTCCATCGCGCCGGAAAGCGCGGCTTCGTCCGCCGCCCCTTGGTTCTGACGCTTCATCGCGTACCACAGCCCCGTTTCGACGCCGAGCCCGGTCAATCCGACCATTACCGGAAGCAAAAGCGCGACGAGCACGAGGACGACGCCGCGCGTGTCCCGCACCAACTGCCTGGGCCAAAGCCGAAGCAAAGGTGCAGCCTTAATCATGAGCGCTGGCTTCCTCAGCCGCCAAAGGCGTTTTTGAAAGTGTCCATGACGCGCAGCGCCACCGGCGTGCCGATCACCAACAACAGGCACGGCAGGATGAAAAGGGCGAGGGGGATCGAAAGTAGGACCGGCAGGCGGGCCGCGCGTTCCTCGATGCGCATCATGCGCTCGGTGCGCATTTCCGCAGCGAGGATCCGCATCAACTCGGCGAGCGGGGTGCCGAAGCGGATCGCCTGCGTGAGGGTTGCGGTAATGCTGCGCAGGCTGCTCACGCCGGTCCGTTCGACGAGGTTTTCGAGCGCCTCGGCGCGGTTCGGCAAGACCCGCATCTCGGCGGCCGTCGTAGCGAACTCGTCGGCCACCGCACGGTTGGAAGGGCGCAGGTCCCGGCTGACCTGCTCGACCGCCTGATCGAGGCTGAGCCCCGCCTCGGCGCAGATGACGAGGAGATCGAGCGCGTCGGGAATCCCTTGCTCGAGATGCAGCCGCCGCCGGGCCGCCAGGCGCTTCAGAACAAAATCCGGGATGCGCCAGCCGACCAGCAACGCGCCGAACAGCACGGCGATGCGGATCGTCGGCGATCCGGCGTACCACTGGCTCCACCCGAGGAAAAGCCATACCAGCGCAGTCCACACAAAGGCGGCGCAGAGCTTGCCCGCGACAAAGCCCGAGAGGCTGGCCTGCCCCTTGATCTCCGGCCGCGGCGAGCACACCGAGCAGTCTCTGCTGCTCGGCCCTGCCAATCGCCGGGCTCGCCGCCACGATGCCGCCGATCCGCTCGTACCAGCGCGGGCGCGGCTCGCGAACTGTCCGATCGATCGCGGGGCCGCGCAGCGCGACCAGCCGGTCGAGGCGCTCCTCCTGTGTCCCGATGCGCCAGAGATAGAACGCCGACAACAGCGCCGCAGCGAAGGTCGCGATCAGGACCGCAGTCGCCACCGGACCCAGGGTGATCTGACCGATTTGGATCGTCAGATAGGACCCGATGGTGTCGATCAGGGGTTCTGTGGGAGGCATGGCTATCGCACGCTTCTCCTGATCATGACGATCATCACCGTGATGCCGGCCATCAGGCTGAGAAAGGCCACGCCGAGCATGAACCGGCCGCGCGGATCCGAAAGCAAAGGCGCCATCAGGTCATGGTTGAGAAAGAACAACAGCGCTCCGAGGAATACCGGCAGCAGCCCGAGCACCGTGGCGGAGGCTTTTGCTTCCGAGGTCAGCGCGCGGGCTTTGAGACGGATCTCCTTGCGCCGGCGGATGATGCTGCTGAGATTGGCGAGGGTCTCGGCCAAACTGCCGCCGGTGCGCCGCTGCAATTTGAGCGCGACGACAAAAAAGCGGAAATCGGGGACGCGGATCCGGTCGGCGGTGTGCTGCATCGCCTCGTCGATATCCATGCCGATGCGCATCTCCTCGAGCGTCCGCTGAAATTCGACGCCTACCGGCGGACGCACCTCGCGGCCGGCGACCTGCATCGCGTCGTTTACCGGGAGACCGGCCCTGACTGCGCGCGCGATCAGATCGAGCGCATCGGGAAAGGCGTCGAGGAATTGGTTCTGGTAACGGCTTTGTGCGACCCGCAGCAGCAGGGCGGCCCCTGCGGTTCCCGCGGCGATGCCGACCGGCATGGCAAGACCGGGGCCATAGCCCATGATCCCCGCGGCCAATGCGATTGCCGCCCCCGCCGCGATCACCCCGGCCACCGCAAGATGAGCCAGGCCGATCCGGTCGCCAGTTGCCGCCAACGCCGCCTCGAGCCGCGTCCACAGCCCCGACAGCAGGAAGAAGTCTCGTACGCCCGCTCGCGACAGCGGCCGCCGCAGTGACACAGTCGGCTCGACCTCGCCCGGCCCGACGGCGACCACGGCGTGCAAGTGCTGTTGCCGGCTTTCGCGCCGACGGTCGGCGCGCAGCGCTATGAAAAGCCCCGCACCGAGCAGGAGGACGCCGCCGAGGACGGCAAAAACCAGCTGGTTCATGCTTTGCCCCCGCAGGTCATGCGCGCATCGCGCCGACGATGCCGAGCACGTCGAGCAACTCCCCGTCGAGGCCATAGCGCCCGGCGCGAGAAACAAAATCGGGACGCATCCGGGTCAACTCGAAAACTCCGTCGATCGTGCCGTCGCGCTTTTCGCCATGGTAGCGGAAGACGAAGAGCTCGCGGGCGGTGATCACTTCGCCTTCCATGCCGGCGATCTCGGCGACACTCTGCACGCGGCGGACGCCGTCGCGCATGCGCTCGATATGCACGACGAGGTTGAGGGCGCTCGCGACCTGCATGCGGATCGCCCTCAAGGGCAGGCTCAAATTCGCCATCATGACCATGTTTTCGACGCGGTACAGCGCATCGCGCGGCGAATTGGCGTGCACCGTCGTCATCGAGCCGTCATGCCCGGTATTCATCGCCTGCAGCATGTCGAAGGCCTCGGGGCCGCGCACCTCGCCGACGATGATGCGGTCGGGGCGCATGCGCAACGCGTTGCGGACCAGCTCGCGCTGCGGGATGTGGCCGGCTCCTTCGATATTGGGCGGGCGCGTCTCCATCTGGACGACGTGCGGCTGCTGCAGGCGCAGCTCGGCGGCGTCTTCGATCGTGATGATGCGCTCGGTGGTGTCGATGTGTTGCGACACCGCGTTCAGCAATGTCGTCTTGCCGGAGCCGGTGCCCCCCGAGATCAGAATATTGAGGCGGGCGCGCGCCGCGATCTGCAGCAAATGGGCGAGCTCGGCGGACAAATTGTGCTGCCGCACCATTGCATCGAGTGTCAAGGCATGCTTTGAGAATTTGCGGATCGAGATCGTCCCGCCGTTGAGCACCAGCGGCGGCAGGACGATGTTGACGCGGCTGCCGTCGGCGAGCCGCGCGTCGACCATCGGGCTCGCCTCGTCGATACGCCGGCCGACCGCGGCGGCGATGCGTTGCGCGACGCTGACCAGGTGCTGGGCGTCGCGGAATCGGGCGGCCGTTTTTTCGAGCTTGCCGCGGCGCTCGACGAAGATATCGAAAGGCCCGTTGACGAGCACGTCGGTGACGTTGTCGTCTTCGAGAAACGGTTCGAGCGGACCCAGCCCGACCATGTCGTCGGTCAGCTCGGTGGCGAGCGCACCCTCCTCGATCTCGTTGAGCTGAATGCGCTGCTCGGTCGCAATTTCGCTGACCAGCTTGGTGATTTCGGCCCTGAGGGTGGGGCGCGGGATGCGGCCGGCGACCGAGGGGTCGATGCGCGACATCAGCGCGGTGCGGATCTGCTCCTTCAGCTCGTCGCGATTGGCGAGCTCGGGAGGCGCGCTCGGCGCCTCCTGACCAGGAATGAGGACGAGCTCGTGGCCGCTCGGCTCGACGATGCGGCGGCCGAACCCGGCCGACCTCATTTCTCAGCCCTCCACCAGCGGCGCCGCTCCGGCGGACGTCCCGACATTTCGAGCGCGAGGGCGGCGATTGCATCGGCGAATTTGCCGCGCCGCGCCGCCGCGATCTTTGTCGCGCCCGCCACCGTCGTGAACGATGACGGTAGAAACGGGATCACGCTCTTCGGCTTGGTTTCGAGGACGTGCTGCATCTCCTGCAAGGTCACGGCGTGCCGGCCGCCCTCGCCATGGCGGTTGACGACGAGAATGTCACGCCGTTTGCCGTCGCCTTCGCGCAGGGCCACGCGCAACCGAACGGTGTCGCGCACGGAGCGCAATGTCTGGTCGGCCACCATGACGCAGAAATCGGCCATGTCGAGCGCGCGCCGATAGGGCGGCGCCGGGGTCCGCGGGACGTCGACGATGACATAATGAAACTGGTCGCGCAGCGCCGAGACGAGGGTCTCGACCGCTACGGCGGTGAAATGCAGATCTTCGCTCAGCGGCTCTTCCGAGCTCAGCACGAACAGCCGCTCGCCGACCGCCGTCATCACGCGCTCGAGCAGCGTGTTGTCGATGCGCAGCGGATTGGCGAGCGCCTCGCGCAATCCGGAGGTCGGCTTGATGTCGAGCGCCAGCGCGCAATCGCCGTTTTGCAGGTCGAGGTCGACCAGTGCGACGCGGCGGCTCTGCCGATTGGCAAGGTACCAGGCCGTGTTGACCGCCAATGTCGTCGTGCCGACGCCGCCGCGCGCTCCGACGAAGGCGACCAGGGTCCCGAGCTTTTTATGGATGAGACTCGCTTCGCCGGTATGGGCCCGTCCGCTCGTCAACGCCTTGGCCAGCAGCTGCGAGTTGAGCGGCTTTACGACATAGTCGGCAACCCCGGCGTGCAGCAGATCGCGGTAGAGCCCGATTTCGTTGCGATTGCCGATCGCGACAACCGCGACCCCGGGCTCGCAGACATCGGCGAGCTCGTTGACCTTGGAGATCGGCAGCTCGATGCCGCTGACGTCGACGATCAATATGTGGGGCGAGCGATGCTGCCCCAGATGATCAATGGCTTTGGTGATGCCGCCGCGGAGGATCGTCCCCTGACCGAGCGCCAACTGGGTCACGCATTCCTGCAGCAGCCTCTCGGTCTCGGCGTCGCCGACAAACGCCAAGAACGGGGGCCGACCGACCGGCAGCTTGCTGGGGGTGGCTCGCTCGATGGGCGCGGGTGCGTCGAGAACGCTTCTCATTTTCTGGTTTCTTTCACGTCCCCGTTGGCCACATGCCCCTCAGCGCCCCTCGGCCCGGTTGCGGCCGTCATTTCGTCGACGGGGCATCCTTGTCCTTGTCCGCCCGGGCTCTGGCCTCGCGCTCAGCTCGCGCGCCGGGGTCGGGGTGCCACGTCTCTTTGACGGTTTCCGTGGTTCTGCCGCGGATCACATCGACCGGCGGCCGCTCGACCGTGACCGGCCTTTCTAGGACCGCGCCGCCCAAGGCCGGCGACACGTCGCCCGCCCAGACCGGCTTGGCCCCGCTTCCCTTGCCGAACCCTGTCGAGCTCGCGACGATGCCGTCGGGGCTCCCGCTAAAGCCCCGCAGGGTCAGATCGAGCCTGCCGAGCTCGCGGGCGACCGTGATCTTTTCCGCCTGCTCGGGCGTCACCTCGAGCGTCATCGGGATCGTCGTGTCGGCGTTGGTGCTGGTCTTGGAATCCGGCGGGGCGATGGCCAGGACCCGCAGATCCTCGACGATCGCTTCGCCGACCGAGCGCCGCGTCAGCGGCAGCTCCTGCTGGAATTTCTGCGTCAGGATGACATCGACGCGATCCCCGGGGAAGGGCCCGAGAAAGCGCGTATTCGGCCCGTTGGGGCCCATCAGGTGGGCCGGGATCGAGATCGCCCGCGTGCCGGGCGACAAGACGATCTGCAGGAATTCGCGATCCCCGGGCTTGACGATATCGGCGCGCCGGATCGGGTCGCCGGCGCGCAGCCCCTTGCGCAGCGCGGCGCCATAGGCCACCGAGCGCGCCTCCTCGTCGAGCTCGGGCTTGGCCTCGCGGGCCGCCGCCTCCGGCCGCACGATCTCGCCCGGCTGGGTGTCGATTTTGGCGCGCTCCCAGACGACGTCCTGCGGCCGCAGCAGCGTGCCCGTCGGAAGCGTCGCCGTCGCGACGAGGATCTCGTCTCTCGCCGCTTCCTGGGCGGCGGTCCCGGTTATCCCGGGCAAAGCGCGGAAGATGACAATCGCCGCGACGGCGAGCGAGATCAGAAACAGGACGGTCAGGATCGTCTTGGCGCGCATCTCAGGTCACCCTGGCGGAAAAGATTGAGCGAGGAGGGTCACTATGCCGGCTGCGGCGATCGCCACTCCGTACGGCACGGTCAGGCGCGCCGGCGGTTCCGGCGGTTCCTGATGGTCCAGAGCGGCCGCGGCCGCCGCCCCCCCGAGCCTGTTATGCGCGACAACCGCGAGCGCCACCAGTGCCCCGCAGATGCTCATCACGAACAGGAACTGAAAGAGATCGTGATAGCCGATCAGAAATCCCGTCGCCACCAGCAGCTTGACGTCGCCGCCGCCGAGTAGGCCGCGCCAGAACAGCAGAAACGTCGCGGCAAAAAGCGCGACGCCGGCTGCAAGAGTATAGAGGGCCGCAGTCGGGTCCCCGGCCAGCGCGATCCGAAAGGCGGCGAGCGCGAGGATCGCGACAACGAGCTCGTTTGGGATACGGCGAGTTCGGACGTCACCATAAGCGATCACGGCAAAGATACAGATCCCGAGGACGAGCACCAACGTTTGCAACACTGCCTCCGGCGCTGGGTGAATTAGGCGAAAGAATCGGACGCAGCCATGCCGCGCCCGACATTTGGCAGCGTAGCACGTTAGAGAGCCCCAGCAAGATCAGAAGCGATCGTACTGAAAGCCGTGCTGATTGAGGTGCCGAGGGCCGTGACGGCCACCACGCAGACCACGGCGATCAAGGCGACCAGCAGACCGTATTCGGCCAGGGCTGCTCCTTTCTCGTCTCGGCGAAAGCGCTTTACCAGCTTATCCATTTGGGATGTCCTCTGAGTGATTGTCTCAAGTCGCAGCCGCCATAAAGGCGAGACCACACGCGCCGCGTGGTCGTAGCGGCCAGACCGCCTTCGACCACGAAGAAACCGGTATCGTTACGCTCCGGCGATATTTGAAGCAATCTTGCTGAACGCGGTGCTGACTGAGGTGCCGAGAGCCGTGATAGCCACTACGCAGACCACGGCGATCAAGGCGACAAGCAGACCGTATTCGGCGAGGGCGGCGCCGTCCTCGTTCCGACGGAACCGGTTGATCAGCTGGAGTACGTAAATTTGCATCATCTCGAACATGCGTAGATCCTCAAAGGTGAACGTGGGCGACAGGATCCACGTCGCTGTCCGGCGAGCGTTTGCTACCTGCCGATGAATCAATCGACGGACAGGCGACGCGTCTCAGGAGAATTTTACAAAATTTCTAGCCGTTGCCGGGTTGTGGATATGGCCGCGGCTGGTTTGGAACCGACGACCCTTCCGCCCGTAAGAAACCGAGAATTTGGTGCGATATCATGCTTAAGAGCACGATCAGCGGCGCCGGATGATCCCGGCTCTCGCTCAGAGAAGCGGTAATGGGGATATGGCCCGCTCCTCGCGATTCTCAGAGCGCGGCGCAAGATCAGGCACAAAAGCGCGACCAGAATGACCGCTCCGACGGGCGCCTTACCCGCCGTCGGGATGACGGCGAGGCTCGCGACGAACAGCGCAATCATGGTCGTCTGCTCGCCTCTGAGCAGCCCGCAGCGTATCTGGTCGCTTGCGAGAAATGCCACCGGAATCGCGATCGCGGCCAGGTCGTAAGCGAAGGCGTAAGGCGTGGCTAAGAGTGCTGCGGCGGACAGTGTTGCAGCCTTCAGCGCATAGCGCGCCGGAGAGCGCCAGACGAGCCATACGATAAACCCCACGCCTGCCGTGGCCACGCCCTGAGCGAGCCAAGCCAGCGCGGGCCCCCCATGGAGGACAAGGACCAACCCGTAAACGGTTTGGAGGAGGAATCCCCAGTCGGGACTGCTGGACATGGTTTCGCTCCCCTCCGCGAAAATCGCGCGAGGAAAGGCAGCCCAGCCGTCAACGCCAAAAGCGGCCGCCGAGGCGGCAACCAGGAAGATGGCCGTTACAGCGGCGCTGGCGCAGGCGCGCCATTGAGTGGCGGCAACAAGGGCCACGGGAAGCAATATCCCGAATTGCGGCTTGTAGGTGAGGCATCCGATGAACATGCCGGCCAGCACTGGCCATCGCTGGAGGAGCAGCAGCGATGCCCCAAGCAGCGACGCCGTTAGAAATCCATTCTGCCCGATGAGAAAATTCCAGGCTGCAAATGGCGAAGCCAGCATGAGAGAGATCGCCGGTTGCCGTCGCACGATAAGATAAACAACAGCGATACAACATCCCAGCGTCACCGATTCCCAAGTGAGGAATGCGGTAAAATAGGAGAGCATCGCCAGCGGTACCAGGATAAGAGTGAATGTCGGAGGATACGACAACAACGAGTAAGGGGAACGTCCGACACCCGCCGCACTATCTTGGACCTCTTTGAACGCTGCTTGGCCGTGGAGCGATGCGGTTTCCCCGTGGAGCGCTTGCCAGCCGGCCACCCAAAAGCGGGTGAAATCGTGATAGACTGGCGCTCCACTTTCATTCAGCAGCCACAGCCCGTGCCAATATAGGTATAGAAAGAACGCAGCGTAAAAGACCGGGAAGGTATACCCGTAGGCCAGCAGCCGCCACCTCGCAAAAACACCGAGGATGCGCGGAGCTCTCTGATCCAAACTTGCCTGGCCCGGGGCGGTCCGCAATGCCTCGCTCATACGCCGCGCCGAGGCTCGCCGGTTATCGGAAGGTGGCTGGCCGTAAGCCGAGGCCGCCATCAATCATCGTTGGCAGACCAGAGCTGCGCAGCGCTCGGCGCGGGATCACGCAAAAAAGCATGAATGCGGCGAACAGGCTGACCGGCGTACCCCCGAAGGTTGTTCCGCCCGCATTGTCTCCGAGGGTTACGAGGACGGCAAGTGGCGCACCGAACAGGACGATCCACATCGTCTTCTCTCCTCGCAACAAGCCGCGGTTCAGCTGGTCGCTTGCGAGAAAAGCCGCCGGAATGACGATTGCCGCCATGTCGTACGCGAACGCGTAGGGAGTAGCGAGAAGCGCGGCCGCCGACAGTACTGCCGCCTTCAGTTCATAATGGATCCGAGAACGCCAGGCAATCCACACCGTGACGGCGCCAGCAACAGCAACTAGTCCTTGAACCAGCCAAGCCAGGCGAGCGGAACCATGGAGGCTGCGGATCAACCCGTACGCGGTCTGGAGATATCCCCAGTTGCTGTCCGGACCCGCTAAGAGGTTCAACTCATCCTGTGCGGCAAGCCCGTGCGGAAAGCCAGCCCACAGCTCGGCGCCGAACAGGGTGATCGAGGCGGCGGCCAGCAACGCTGCCGTAAACCCGGCGCTGGCGATGGCGCGCCATTGGCGCGATGCGAGGAGAGCGACCGGAAACAAGATGCCAAATTGCGGCTTGTAGGTCAGACAGCCGATGAACACGCCTGCAAATACCGGCCGGCGCTCGAGCAGCAGCAGCGACGCACCCAGCAGCGATGCGGTCAGAAATCCGTTCTGCGCGGCGATAAAATTCCACGCCGTAAACGGCGCGGCCAGCGCCAACGCGATCGCCGCCCGACGCCGCACGATCAGATAGACGACGCCAACGCAGCCCAGCAATGTCACGACATCCCAGGTGATAAACGCAGAGCGATAGGGCAACAGCGCCAGGGGCGCCAACACCAGTAAGAACGTCGGCGGATAGGACGGCCAGCTTGGGTAAAACGCTTCGCCGGGTCCGAACAGCGCCGACTGGATCTTCATGAACTCTCCGGGATCGTACAGTGCAGCAGGGTTCCCGTGCAATACTTGCATCCCGGCCGCCCACCAAACTGCGAAATCCGTGTAGATCGGCAGCCCGGTGCTGCCAACTATCCAGCTTCCCGCCCGATAAACAATGACGAAGTACAGTAAATAGAGGGCAGCGAGGGCGTAGCCGAACGTCTGCAGCCATCGGCTATTGAAGATGTCCACACGCGAAGGTTTTCGATAGAGATCGGCTGCTTTGCGCAAGGTTTCGACTGCGTTAACCATATGAGGATCCGAGCCAAGGGAGCCATCCACCCGGGCGGTGGCAGCTGAAGGGATACACACCGAGGGTTGACACTCGAAAAACGGGCCGGGGACGCTCAAAGCACATAATTGGCGTTTAGCTTCATTGTTGCTCCACGAGCCCAAGGTGCCGGGCCGAGCCCCCCGCTATACTCCGGATGCCCCAGATGGTAGCGCCAGCGACCACTGCTCCGGCCGCCAGGTCGACGAAGTAATGGCCTCCTTCTGTCGGACAAGACATGACAAGAGCAATATTCAGAATTACGGCAGCCGAGAAAAACCATCGGTTATGCCGTAAATTGTAGGTAAACATGATCGCAAGGATTGTATGGAATGATGGAAGCTGAACGAGACCTTGGGCATCGGTAAAGGCAATGACCCGCATCGCGCCGTCGCGCACGGCTTCAAAGTGTTGCATGTGCGGGAAATCGGCCATGCTCGAAAGGCCGTAATAGACCCAGGCATCGATTGCCGGAACGAATGCGCCAATGCTTATCGTCGCGAGTGCTGAGACGAATGTAATCCACCATATTTCGGTGTTCCGCCAATTCGCTCGGCAATGTACGTTGTAAATATATCCGAACAGCGCCTGAAGAGGCAGGCTTGCATAGGCGACAAGCAAGCCCTTACGAAGGACAGGATGTCCGACGACCCATTCTGTCCAGGCAAGCCAATCCAATCCCAGCGCCTTATCGATCGCGTCAAATTCCGGATCCACGAGCGGCGCGTTTGTCGAAACGGCTAAATAGCTGAGCACCGTCAGCACCGCAAACAGGGCCAGGTATTGTGCCCCAAAATGGGCGAAGTGCATAATTCGATCGTCACGTGCCGTGTAAAAATAGAATGTACTTATCAAAACCAGCAAAGATATGAAACCGATAGACTGAACGACCCCGGGACCGATTTGGAAGCCTGCCCACCGCATCCAGATCCAATCAGCCAGACCAATCAGCAACAAAAGCAACCATCTGATGGCGGCGCCACGTGACATCAACGCCGATTTGCGACCGGCTGTCACGAGAGGCCGGGTTCTTTTTCGTTCGGCGGAGCCGGATACGCCCGTGTACGCGCTCAATCTCAGGTTTCCACGAAACCGACGGCACCGACGAGCTCCGGTATGCGGCCAATCATCTAGTGGCGGCCCGATGCGGAGAGTTGGCTCTCATCGCTCGCGCCGACCTGATCGGCGCCGCCGAAGACCATGCCCGATCGGGCAATCGGCGGAGTGCGGCACGGGCCGGTACATCAATACAACGGTGCACCAGCACACCGCTGCCGATCGCAAACAATGTGGCGATCACTTGAAATCGGAAGCCGCCGAGCCCGACAGCGACGAACATTCCGGAAAGGCTCACAGCAACCATAAACGGCAAGATTTGAAAGATATAGATCGAGTACGATGCTTCTCCAAGCCAACGCAATATTCTGGCATCGAGAATTTCTAATAGTTTTTCCGAATTGCACACGGAAGCAAGGAGCAGCGCCAACAGCAACATTACCATCGCGCCATCAGACACATCGGCTAGAAAAGCGGTGATGATAATTATCGAAATACCGATCAGAGTGACGTCCTTCTCCCAGAAACTGCGAAAAACACTTTCGCGGTAGAAGCGATAAGCAAAAGCTCCGACGAAGAACTCGGGCAACGCGCGGATGAGCGCTCCCCAGCCAAAGTTTTGCTGTTCGTGCGTGAAAACCGTGTGATCGCCGGCGACCGCGATCAGCAGGGGAATCCCGAATATCGCAGCGTTGCGGCTACTCAGGCGGCAAATCAGTGGGACCACAAAAGGAAAGAGCAGGTAGGCGTACAATTCCGCCGATATCGACCAGGATGGACTATTGATAATAATTTCGTGCAACCACGGCACCTGCAGCAGTAGCAATGCCGCAACCAGCTGCTTCATGAAAGAGGCGTCGGCTGGAAAAGGCAGCTTCCCGACAGTAAAAGCCAATACAAATACAGCGGCTGTAAAAAGGCTCGCCGGATAAATGCGGCAAAACCGTGCCCAGAGAAATTTGCGGATTGTCCGCCAGCTTTGCTGTTTGGTGAGGCGGTGGCCGTAGACATGGGTCAGCACAAAACCGCTAAGGAAGAAAAACAGGTCGACCGCGAGATATCCGCGGCGCCAGAGCCAAGGCGGCGAGCCATCGGCAAAATGATAGGCGTAATAACTGCTATGGAAGAGCAGCACACCCACTGCAGCGATGCCACGCAACGCTGTAAGCGCCGGCAGCTCCGATGCTGGGGCATCTGCTCGACATGCGGCAATGGTCGTGAAGTTCACCTGGCTTTGCCTCGGTTCACGCCGAGATACCGGCTCGGCCTCCTCAACTTCGTTTGTCAAGACAAGTCGCATCGCTCGACGGCCTGGCGGTCGCTGCTATGGAATCTTTCAGAAGCTCATCAATTTTCAGACGGCCCAACGGACCAATGATACCGATCGCTTAATCAATCTCTGGTGAGCGCATCCCTCTCAAAAAAAATTCATAGACCCGAAAACCGCCGTAGTGCTGGGTGAATTGGTTAATTTTTCAACACGCAACAATTTTGGCTGTCAGTGAGACCATTGGTGCGGAATTGCGGTTAGTTCTTGTAGGATGCACAACTTTGGTGTAACGTAAATACTTCCGTAAATTTGCACGAGACGCTCTCAAGAAGCATCGCGAGAATCCGGGTCGTGCGGTAGGTCGGAACCGATATTGCGAGGCAAACAGGGTGAGCGTCGTCAAGCTCGGGCTCTGCGGTCACGGTTATTGGGGCCGGAACTTGATGCGGAGTTTTTCGAGCGATCCGCGGTTCGAGGTCGTGGCCGTGTCCGACATCCGGGACAGCGCGCGGGACGCGGTTCGCCGAACGAGCTCGGTGATCCGGTTGTATGGCGATGGGACGGAGGTGATCGACGACCCCGAGGTCGAGGCGGTGGCGATCGCCACCCCCGCCGCCACCCACTTTGCTCTGGCGCGCCGCGCGCTCGTACGCGGCAAGCATGTGCTGGTCGAAAAACCCATGTGCGCCAGCGTCGCGGAGGCCCGCGAGCTCGTGGCGCTGGCCGAACACAATGGCGTCACGTTGATGGTCGACCACACCTATCTTTTCCACGGCGCGGTTGAGAAGCTGCGCCAATTGCACCAGAACGGCTCGCTCGGCGTGGTTTCCTATTACGACTCCCTCAGGGTCAATCTCGGCCTCTTCCAGCCGGACCTCAACGTGCTGTGGGATCTGGGGCCGCATGATTTCTCGATCATGGACTATCTGTTCGACGAAGATCCGCTGCACGTGGAAGCGACTGGATATTGCCACGTCAACCCTCACCTGCCCGATATCGCCTACGTCACGGTCCATTTTGCCTCCAACACCATCGCGCATTTCAACCTGAGCTGGATGTCCCCGGTCAAGGTTCGCCGCATCGCGATCGGCGGGAGCAAACGGATGGCGGTCTGGGACGATTTGAACCGCGAGGAAAAGCTCAAGATCTACGACAGCGGCATCTCGTTCCAGCAGGAAGAGCAGCGCAGCCATATCATCCCGAGCTACCGGATCGGCGACATCTACGCGCCGCGCGTCTCGGATTGTGAGCCGTTGGCCGAAGTGGTGGCGCATTTCGGCAAGGTGATCACCGGCCGGGAGCGCTCCATCATGGACGGCCGCAAAGGGTTGCGGATCATCGATATGCTCGAGCGGGCGCAATCTTCGCTCGACGCCAGTCTGCGGACGGCTACCTCGCTGCGGCGAGCCGCCGAATGACCCGGCGCTGCCTGGTCACCGGCGGGGCGGGGTTCATCGGCAGCCACTTGGTCGACCATCTCGTGGCCGAAGACTGGGCGGTCACCGTTCTCGACGACTTCTCGACCGGCACGCGGGGCAATCTGAGCCAGGCGCAGAGCCGGGGCGACGTACGGATCGCGCAAGGCTCGGTCCTCGACCCCGGGGCGGTCGAGGCGGCGATGGCGGGAAGCAACGTTGTCTTTCATCTCGCCGTGCAATGCGTGCGCCGCTCGCTGGCGGAGCCGTTGCACAATCACGAGGTCAACGCCACCGGGACCCTCAACGTCCTCGAAGCCGCCCGGCGGCGGCGCGTCGGGCGCTTCATCTATTGTTCATCATCGGAGGTTTATGGCAATTGCGGGCGCGGGCCCCTCGTGGAAACTACGGCCGTATGCGAACCGACAACGGTTTACGGCGCCGCCAAGCTCGCCGGTGAGCATTATGCGAAAGCCTACTGGCAGACCTACGGGTTGCCGACGATCGTCGTCCGGCCGTTCAACGCCTACGGCCCACGCGAGCACACGACCGGGGATTTGGCCGAGGTGATCCCCCGCTTTGTGATACGGGTGCTGAACGGGCTGCCGCCGGTGATCTTCGGCACGGGCGAAAACGGCCGGGACTTCACCTATGTGACCGAGACCGCCCGCGGCATCGCGCTCGCCGCGAGCTGCGACGCGCTTGTCGGCCGCGCCGCCAACATCGCGTATGGCGAGATGGCGACGGTACGGCAGGTGGCGGAAGCGGTCGCCCGACTGTGCGGACGGCCCGGGCTCGCGCCAAGGTTCGTCGAGCCGCGCCCCGGCGACGTGCAGTCGCTGCGGGCGGATACCCGCCTCGCCCGCGAAACTCTCGGTTTTGCCGCCGAAGTGGCTCTCGAGGAAGGCCTGCGCCGCTACATCGACTGGTTCCGCGCGACCCATCCCGATCCCGCCGCGCTGTTGGAAGACGATATACGCAACTGGCGCCTCCCGGCGGAGGTGCGCGGGTGAGCGAGCCGATCGCGTTCAGCCGCCCTTGCTTTGGTGACGCCGAAGCGGAAGCCGCCGCGTCAGTGGTGCGCAGCGGCTGGGTGGTCGGCGGGCCCCGCCTGGCGGAATTCGAGCGGCGCTTTGCGGAGCTGTGCGGCGCCGGTCACGCGGTCGGGGTATCGAGTTGGACGACCGGCGCCTTTCTGGTATTGCATGCTTGGGGTATCGGACCCGGCGACGAGGTGATCGTCCCGTCCCTGACCTTTATCGCCTCGGTCAACGTTATCCGCCATGTCGGCGCAACGCCGGTCTTCGCCGAGATCGACCCCGCCACCTACAACATAGATCCCGCCGATGCCGCGCGCCGGATCACTGACCGCACCCGGGTGATCATGCCGGTCGATCAGCTCGGGCTGCCCTGCCACATCGACGCGATCGCCGCTTTGGCGCGGCGGTTCGGGCTGCGGGTGCTGGATGATGCCGCCTGCGCCTTCGGCAGCTCCAACCAAGCCCGGCCGGTGGGGGCGCTGGCCGATGCGACGGTCTTCAGCCTGCATGCGCGCAAGGTCGTCACCACCGCCGAGGGCGGCATGATCACCACCGATGAAGCGGAGCTCGCCGAGCGCCTGCGGCGGTTGCGCCACCAGGGCATGTCGCTGTCCGACTATGCCCGTCACGCAAGCCCGCCGACGCGGTTCGAGAGCTACCCCGAGATCGGCTACAACCATCGGATCACCGACATTCAGTCGGCGATCGGCCTCGCCCAGCTGGACCGGCTGGACCACATCCTCGAACGGCGGCGCGCCGTGGCAGCCCGTTACGGCGCCTGGCTTTTCGGGCACCCCGCGCTCGTCCCCCCGCATGTCCCGGCAGGGCTGATGCCAAATTGGCAGAGCTATCAGGTCAGGTTGCGCGAGAACGCCGGCTTGTCGCGCAACGCTGTCATGGACCGCCTCTTCGAAATGGGTGTCCCGACACGCCGCGGGGTAATGGCCTCGCATCTGGAGCCGCCCTATCGGCGGGATGCGCCCTCCCTGCCGTTGACCGAGAGCACTGCGGCCGCGACATTGCAATTGCCGATCCACCCGGAACTCACGCCGGAGCAGCAGGATCGGGTGCTGGGCGCGCTCGACCTCGTCGTCACGGCGGAGGCGGCGAGGGTCTGACCCGATGCTTCGTGCGCTCCCCCCGGTTCCCCTCGCCGTGACGGCGCGGCACGCCTGGCATTTGCGCGGCCTGACGCGCGGCAAAATCATTTTCGCGGCGCGCTGGGCGGTGACCGTGCTGGCGTTCTGGGTAGTCCTTCGCTCTATCGATCTGGGCGGTGTCGTTGATCTGATCGGCCGCGCCGCACCGCTGGCTCTCGGGATAGCGGGCCTGATTGTCATCGCGCAGTTCGCCGTCCTGGTGCGGCGCTGGCAGCTCGTCATCCATATCCTAGGCGGCAAGGCCGTCGGGTTCGGCCCTCTGGCGCTGCTCCTCGGCCACAGTTTCCTCATCGGCCAGGTGCTGCCGTCATCGGTGGGGGGAGATGTGGCGCGCACCGCGCTGCTTTCCCGATCGACGGGGGTGGCCGCCGCGGCACGCTCGGTCATTTGCGACCGTCTGCTCGGCTTTGTTGCCCTCGCTCTGCTGGTCGCCCCGACTGTGCCGGTCGTTGCGAAAATGATAGGCAGCATCACGCCCTTTCTGACCTTGACGATTTGTGCATTGGGGGCGATCACGGCAGTCGCGCTCGTCTTGGCTTATTCACGGGCCCATGGCCTCCCTTGGCTCGGGAGCCATCTCGCCACTGTGGCGGGCGACCTGCGGATCACCTTGCGTTCGGGGAAGATCGGCCTCGTGGCGATGGCGCTCAGCATCGGCTCAAGCCTTTTGGCCGTGTTGCTGATCTATGTCATCGGCTCCGCGATTGGCGCCGATTTGCGGGCTCTGGACTGCCTTGTTCTGGTACCGCCGGCGCTGCTGGTTTCGGCACTGCCGATATCGCTGGGCGGTTGGGGTGTGCGCGAGGGAGCTTTGGTCGCCGCCTTCAGCCTGGTCCACGTCGATCCGGCGGCAGTGGCCGCGACTTCCGTGATCTTTGGACTGACGACGCCGCTGGTGGGCGGCATCGCAGCCGCGATTGCGCTGCTCCCCCGGTGGAGCAATATCGAGATGCGGTCTCGCGATGCCGGGTGACCCGGGAACGATCTGCTTTACGGTCGACGTCGAGTGGGCGCATCCCGGCGTGCTGCAAGACGTTCGCGACTTATTCGATATGCATGGGGTGCGCGCGACCTTCTTCTGTACGCATCGCGGCATCGATGTCGGACAGCATGAGCGCGGCCTTCACCCCAATTATCGGCGCAACGGAACCACATTGAGGGAGCTCGGCGCCAGGATAGGGCCGGCGGCAATGGCGGAGATCGACGAGGCAGACCTCTATCGCCACGTGCTGCGCACCACTCTGGACTTCGCGCCGGACGCAAAGGGCGTCCGCAGCCACTCCTTATTCTATGATTCGCTGATGATCCCGCTGTACCGGGAATTCGGCCTCGAATACGACAGCAGCTACCAGCTGCCACTGACCCCGGGGTTGCAGCCGATATGGAAGGAATACGACGTCCTGGAATTGCCGATTTATTTCGCCGATCATTACGAACTCAAAACCGGGGCCACCGGGTTCGACATCGGCCGCTTGCACCTCGAGCGGCCCGGGCTCAAGATCATCAACCTGCATCCCAACATGTTGTTTTTGAATGCCGCGTCCGATCGGCAATACACCGCGTCCAAAGCCTTCTACCATGACCCGGAAAGACTGCTCCACGCGCGGTTTTCCGGCCGCGGCATTCGCTCAATGGTATTGGATCTGCTTGCACACGTGGCGTCGAAGAGCCTTCCTACGGCTACGCTAGACGAAGTAAATCGGCGATGGAGATCTCAAGTTCGGTGGATGTAAAGAAAGCCGATCTCGAACGGTCAACTGATGAAAGGTCAAGTGCGAACCAGTGGGGCATTCGGACCTACCGTCCCGAAGACGCCCCGGCGTGGAAAGCGTTTCTGCGAAACTCAAACAACGGGACGCTTTTTCATGATCTCGACTTCCTCGCTTATCACCGGCCAGGAAAATATAATTTTCATCATCTTCTAGCATTTCGGGGAGCCCGCATCGAAGCTGTCATACCGGGGGCTCTATCGGCAGATGGCATCTTCGTTTCCATGGCCGGTGCGTCAATTGGCGGTCCGGCAGTGAAGAGGTCGCTGGCGGCAGAGGAATGTATGCATTTTGTGGAGGCGTTGCAGCTCTACTGTAATTCTGCGGGATGGCGGGGGATCGAGATCACGCTACCCCCGCCGATTTACAGTGATGAACCGGATCAGATCATCGAGTTCGCCCTCCATGTGCGAGGCTTTCAGCTTGTTCATCGATCTATGCCCTTGCTGATCCCGCTCGATTACGAGAAATCTAATCACTACGAGCGAATATTTCGAGAACGCCAGCGTCGCTATGTCCGCGCCTGTCGGCGAAAGGGCGTTGCAGTAACCGAAAGCGGCATTGATGCGCTAGGAGGATTTCTTGAGCTCCTGGAAGAGACGCATGCGCGATTGAAGGCGCTGCCCACGCATACGCCCGACGAGATCCGGAGCTTGTTCGACCGCGTTCCTGATCATTTACGCATCTGGTCAGCCCATCTGGACGGGATCGTCATCGCTAGCCTGCTTCTGTTCATTCTGAACCGCAATGTCTGTGTCACTTTCTATCTATGCGACCGGGCCTCGCACCGGGCGAATCACGGTGCTACCGTGCTTTTGGCTGAGGTAATCGATGCTTTGGGTAAGCAAGGGTACCGCTACCTCGATATGGGCCCGAGCGCGTCGACGACACATTTCAATCAGGGGGTCGTCGGCTTTAAGGAAAGCTTAGGCGCGAAGGCCTTCTGCCGTGATCGCTGGCGTTGGCAGAACTGAGTGGCAGGGTAATGACGGAAGTAGAACATAAGGGGTCGAACTGGCTGGAAAAAATACCTGAGTGGGCATGGGAAGTGTTGGCGAGTCCCGGCGGTGGGCCGTTGCGATGCGAGGGGAGGATAGTCTGGGCGGCCGATCAGCCGATTGGGCAGATGGATCAAGGCATCCTGCGGTTCAATATGCCAAGCGGGGATCCGTCGACGGAGTACTACCGCAGCATCGGCGGGGCACATTTTCATGAACGTTCTGCCGTCCCTTACGCGATGACGGCGCTCGATACACCAGTGTATCACGATTATCTGCGCGAGTTTGCGCCCGATGATCACGATATATTGGTAGTCGACGTGGGAGGTGGTGACGGTAGAAATGCTATTCCGTGGTTGCAGTGGGGCTTCAAGCGCGTGGTGGTCGTCGACTCGACTGCCGCAGCACTGTCCCGGTTTCGAACACGAACGTTGGCAGAGAACCCGGAGTGGATCGAACGTCTCGTGCTGATCGAATGCGACGCGAGAACGCTGCCGCTCGCCGATGACACGGCGGATCGGGTCCAGGCGATTGAAGCACTCTACTATTTGAACGAGGATTATGAGCAAGCACTGGCGCAATGCCGTCGGGTGATGCGACCGCATGCGCGTTTGCTGGTGGCTGACCGGAGCTACGAGGGCGCTCTGCTCACCCGCCTTCTGTATTACGGCGGCGTGGGCGCAATGCTGGAAACGGCCCGCAGTCGAGAAATGTGGGACGGTGAAGATGGACATCGAATCCGCACGAGATGTTTTTCACGTGAGGAGCTCCATAGTCTCGTCGCGGCTGAAGGCTTCGAGATCATCGAAACCGGTGGGATTTCCGCCTTTTCGCTTCTGCTGAGTTTTTTGTCCAAATTGGACAGGCTGGGACCGGAAAGCGAAGCACAACTCGCCCCCATGCAGCAGCTCTTGATCAGTCTAGCACACGCCGGTTGCTTTTCCCGGTCCCACGTCGTAATTGCCGCAAAGTAAGTCTTCCATCGTCTGACGATGGCTGCTGGGACAGAAGGTTGTGGTTTATCCCATAGTCCAGATCCTTACGCCGTTATATAACGAGGAGAAGTGCTTCGACACTTACGTCGAAACTGTGGAGCGTGTCCTCCTTTCTCGACAAGACGTCGAATACCGTTGCCTGTTGGTGGATGACGGGAGCACCGACGGAACTTGGGAACTGATCCAGCAGCAGTGTCGCGCATCCCCGCGGTTCCGTGGTCTACGCCTCTCGCGGAATTTCGGAGCGCACGCGGCGGAAACCGCTGGGCTTGACCTCTGCGATGCGGATGCTGTTGCTATCCTTCCGGCAGACCTGCAAGACCCACCAGAAGTCATCCCCTCTTTCGTAGAGGCTTGGCGCCAAGGCGCCGATGTAGTGTTCGGTCGTCGCCGAATGCGTGAGGACCCCCGCTGGCGAATTCTCACCAGCAAGGTCTTCGAGGTGCTCCTCCGGCGCTTTGCTATGCCTAAAGGATCAAAATTCGCCACAGGCGGCTTTTTGCTGATGGACCGCAAGGTGGTAGACTGTGTGCGCCAGATGCGTGAGACCAACCGGCTGATTTTCGGTCTGGTGGCTTGGACGGGATTTCGGCAGGTGGTAGTCGAATACGATCGTCAGCGCCGCGTTGCGGGACGGTCGGTATGGTCCCTCGGCCGCATGGTCAAATCCGTGTACGACGGACTAATCGGATTCTCCCCGACGATCCCCCGAGCCGTCACACTACTCGGTGCCTTCTTTTCGTTAATCGGGTTTATCGCGGCGTTATACTTCTTGCTCAACGCAGTTTTTTTCGATCCTCTGCCCGGTTGGAGCACCATAATGGTTATTCTGTCTCTATTTTTTGGAATAGTTTTCATGATACTTGGTACGATTTGTGAGTATCTATTGCGCATCTACATGGAATCGATTCGGAGACCGCTTTATTTTATCGCAGCGGATACGGCCGCCGATGATTTAGGGCGCCGCAATCGGCAACGCGACGAGGATCGCCGAGCTCTCCATGCGTGAACCGTTTCGTCGCTTCCCGGACTTTATCATCGCGGGGGCGCCCCGCTCGGGTACGACTTGGCTCTGCCTGCTCGCCCAGCGCCATCCTCAGCTCGCGATGGCCGAGCCGATCGTGCCGGAGCCCAAATTCTTTCTCGTCGACGAGCTGTGGCAACGCGGCGTGGATTATTATTCGACAAAATGGTTCGATCCGCTCCCTGCCGGCCGAGTGCTAGGCGAAAAGAGCGCCAACTATTTGGAGGCGCCGAAAGTGGCGGAGCGCATCTCTCGCGTGCTGCCACGGGTCAAGCTGATCTTCGTGCTTCGCAACCCCGTCGACCGCGCCTATTCCAACTATCTGTGGTCGAGGCAAAACGGGCTGGAGACCGAGACATTTGAACGAGCGCTGGCGCTCGAAGAGCAACGCGAGCGGGATCTGATGCCGCGACTGCGTTATGCGCGTCCCCACGCCTATTTTTCAAGGGGGCTTTACGCCGAGCATCTTGCTAGGTTTTTCAGGCGTTTCCCGCGTTCTCAGATGCTGGTACTGTTGCATGAGGTCATGGCGGCACGGCCGGAGAAGGTCGCCGCGGATTTCCATCGCTTTCTCGGGGTAGCCGAACTCCCCCAGACCGCGTGCGCCCTGGGGCGGGTCAATGCAGCAAAAAACGCGCGGTGCGAGCCTTTGTCCCCTTCGCTCCGACGCCGGCTCGCCGAGCGTTACGGTGCCGCCAACGCCAATCTCGCTACCCTTTTCGGTCCCGATTTCGAGCTGTGGAGCGAGGATTGACCGGAGGCTTGGCGATCTGCGCGGCAAATCCGGTGGGAAAAATCTGTTAACGGCCCTCCGGCGGTCCGTCGAAAATCAAAAATGAGGAGTGGCCTGGTCCGACCATCGGGACTCGCCGAAATCGCGCTCCGTTGCCGAATACCTGTCGCGCCGCAGCCGTCTCTCCCGGGAATACAGGATGGATAAGCTCGTCGAACGCAATTACCGCGCCGGAGGCGAAATAGGGTACCAAGATTTCGGCGCAGGCCTTCGTCGGCTCGTAGAGATCGAGATCAAAGTAAGCGAACGAGACCATCGTCTCCGGGTGCTTTTCAAGATACTGCCTCAGCTGCTCGGCCGCATCGCCTTTGAGGAGCTCGAAGCGCTCGAGATGGGGATAGCTGCCAAGCCGCATCTTGACGGAGAGCACCTCGGCAAGGTGCCTTTCGTAAGCATCCGTGACGCTGTAAGCACCTGCTTGTGACACGGCCGTGCTGCCATCGAGCGGCGTCACCGAAGGAAAGCCGGCGAACGTATCGAAGCCAAGGATTCGCCTCGTGTGATTCATCGGCTCGTAAATTTGGTGCAGGCCATGCAATGTGCTGAGATCGCGCCCCCAGCGCACCCCGAAAATCATGATCAGGCCCGGCAGATCGAGGATTTTTTGATATAGTCTGTCGAAATGGATAAATCTGCGCAGCGAGGCCGGCGTCGCATAGAGTGCGAACTGGTCGATAAACTCCTCACTCGGGATCGGGCTGCTCCGATAAAGGTCACGTAGATGTGCCAGCTCGTTGAGATAGTCCGATGATGAAGGATAGGTCGATCTTATGAAATTTTGATTCTCGGTCATGACATTACCCTCCTTCACGAGTGGTCGGATACTCCGTTCGCCGAATCCTTGTTTGGCAGGAAAATCAGATACGCCCTGCGATTGAATTGATGATTAACGGGGTGGACGATTTCTCTATAATACATCTCCGCTGCGCACGAAGCCGCCCCGCGTTAAAGGCGGGGTCAATTTCCGCGGGATGGTGTGAGACTTGTGAACCCCTCCGCCCTGTGCTCTTCAAATTTCTCCCCGCATTGTGGACATTGCCAAAGCCTTACCTGATCCTCTGCCAGTTTTGCGCCGCACCGGCAGACCCAACCAACCGACTTCGCCGGCAAGCCCGCCACCAGCGCATGAGCGGGCACCTCGCGCGTGACGACGGCGCCGGCCGCGATCATCGCATAGGCGCCGATGTGAGCGCCCGGCAGGATCACGCACCGCGCTCCAAGGCTCGCGCCATTTCCGACGCGCGTCGGCACGAGCCATTCGGCCCTGGTGGCGTTCGCCGCCAGGGTTAGCCGGCGGCTGCGCGGGAGAAGATCGTTGGTAAAGCTGACGCCGGGGCCGACAAACACGTCATCTCCGATCTCGACCCCGTCCCACACCATCGCCTGGTTCTTTAGCGTGACCCGGTCGCCGATCCGGGCTCCGGTCTCGACGAAGGCGTGGTTGCCTATGTTGCAGTCACGCCCGATGACGGCTCCCTTCATGACATGCGCGAAAGCCCATATCTGCGTGCCGGCCCCAACCTCGTCGCTCTCGCAAAGCGCAAGGCGATGGATTAAGGTACCGGCCGGCGGCAGCATGGCTGGCGAGCCGCTCACCTGACGCCATCGCCGCGCAAAGCGGCTTCGAGCGCGGCGACGCAGAAATTGAGTTGCGCCGCCGTGAGCTCCGGATAGATCGGCAGACTGAGGCAGCGGCGAGCCCAGTTTTCGGCGACCGGGAAATCACCCGCCCGATATCCGAGCGAAGCGTAGGCTTCGAGTTCATGCAACGCGAATGGATAGTGGATCCCAGCGCCGATACCTCTAGCGTTTAAAGCTTGCAGCACGTTGTCGCGGCCGGCCAGCCGGATCACATAGAGATGATGGACGCTGCCGGGAGTTTCGGGCGTGCACTGGACGCCCGATATCGCCCGCAATGCCTCGTCATAATGGGCGGCGATCCGTCGACGGGCGGCATTCCAATCTTCGAGATGCGTCAGCTTTGCTCGCAGGATAGCGGCCTGCAGGGTGTCGAGCCGGCTGTTGAGACCGACCTTCTCGTGATGATATTTTGCCTGCGAGCCGCAGTTGCGCAGCAGCCGGAGGCGTTCGGCGATGTCATGGCGGGCTGTCGTCACCAGTCCGCCATCGCCGTAAGCGCCAAGGTTCTTTCCGGGATAGAAGCTGAAGCAGCCGACGTCGCCCAAGCTGCCGGCGCGTTTGCCGGCGCAAACCGCGCCGTGGGCCTGCGCCGCGTCTTCGATGACGGCCAGCGAATGCTCGCGGGCAACCGCACAGATGGCTGCCATGTCGGCACACTGGCCGTACAGGTGCACCGGGATGATCGCCTTTGTCCGGGACGTGATGGCGCAGTCGATCTTCTCGGGATCGATCAACGCATTATCCTCCCGCACGTCTACGATGACCGGCCGCGCCCCGGTCAACGACACGGCAAAGGCAGTGGAGGCGAAAGTCATGGCCGGCACGATGACTTCGTCGCCTGCACCGATTTCCAGCGCACGGCAGGCGAGGTGAAGCGCATCCGTTCCGCTGGCAACCCCGATTGCGGACGCTACGCCGCAATATTCGGCAAACTCGCCCTCGAACAGGGATACTTCTTCACCAAGAATAAAATCGCACCGCTCGACAACCCTGGCGATCGCCGTCGCGATCTCCTCGGAGATCGCCTGACGCTGCGCCTTGAGATCGACCAGCGGGATTGACGGGCGAAAATTTGGGAAGCTGCTCAAGACGTTCAAACGGGCGCGATAAATGGTTCTACGGATCAGTACTTAATTTTATGCAAAAGTGTTGCTCTCAAAACATCGGAGACCCGAAAAACGCCGTAATGGCGTGGTAAGCAGGCCGCATGAAATGCTTTGTCACCGATAACTCACCCTCATGTCAAAGGGCTTCGAGAAGCACTCGGACGGTGCGCCCGCGGCCGGGCGACCTGTTTTTTCTTTGCAGAATCAGGAGGAATGAGGCAGAGCCGGCCGGCGGTTACAGAGCGCGAGAGTCACGCCGGTCAATCGCCGGCCGCTGCAACGACCGGCGGGGTCATGGCGGAAGGGGCCGCCTGGGGCGGAACGGCGGCAGGACGCGGGGCGAAAGGCGGCCTGGTGTCGGTCCCGTCCACCGCCGTCTTCAGCCGGTCGCGGCCGCGCGACAGGTGCGAGCGTACGGCGCCGACCGAAGTTCCCATGCTCTGCGCCGCTTCCGCATAGGATTTGCCCTCAACGCCGATCAGCAGGACGGCCGAGCGCTGGTTGCTCGAGAGCCGGAGCAGCGCCGCCCCGAGATCGCGCAGCAACAGCCGCAGCTCGCTCGCATGCGCCGTCGACGTCGGCGCTGGTTCGGCAATTTCCTTCAGCGCCGATGCCGAGCGGGCCGATTTGTTCACCCCGGCTAGGAAGCGGTTGCGCATGATCGTGTACAGCCAAGCGCGCAGATCGGTCCCCGGCTGCCAGAGATGCGCGTTGGCGAGCGCCTGCACCAGCGTATCCTGGACCAGATCGTCGGCGTCCGATTTGTCGCGGTGCCAGCGGCGCACCGTGCGCCGCAGGAACGGAATCTCCTTCTCGATTTGCAGCTGGTATTCGGCCGATGGCGTATGATGGCCCCGGCGCTCCAGATCAGCCGAGCCGGGCGCTTCTATCGCGTCTGCAATCGAAAGATCGCAAACCTCGGCATCTTTCTGCATTGTCGCAAGTTCCACACTTAAACCGGGAAATATCTCCTGGTTTCGCGATGGCGGCGCGGGTCTACTCAGGTAAACGTTGGTTTCTGACGCGTTTCTGACTCAAAATTGACGCGAAAGCAAACTATTTTTAACGGATTGTTAAATAAGCTTTGTGTAAAGTTAATTTTTGGGCAGAGCGGCGCCCGAAGCGCAAAGAAAAACCCTGTCTAGATCCTGCCCGCCAAATGAAACTCAGAGGGACTTGGGACCCAATCGCGTCAGAATGCCGCGGCGACAGCCGTCCACCGCCGTTAGGGCGGCGCCGAGTCGGTCCGCACATGGACAGCGGCGATGTCATCGGCATACAGCCGCCGCCAGCCCGGCAGATGATCAAGCAGGAGGGCGGCGGGCCGCTCCGGCGCAATCAATGTCCAGGCGATGCCGTACTGGTCGAGAAGCTTCGGCAGCTCGTCGCTCTCCAGCAGCATCGCCTGGACATAGCGCTTGATGAATTCGTCGCCGTAGAGCTCCGCCCGCCCGTCGATAAAAGGCGGGATGCCGGAGAAGATCAGATAGCCGCCAAAACCGTAATCGTTGAGGACGGGGCCGGTGACGTGAGCCGCCTCCGCCGCGGCGAGCGCGGCTGCCGGCATCGCGACGTCAGGGCGGGTCGCGCCGCCGTGCAGCACGGCGGCGCTGAGCGCCGCCAGTACGGCGCCGGCGAGCGCGACGCCGCGAAGGGACGCCGGCTTTCCCAGCTCCGCCAGGCCGCGGTCGACCGGCCCGGCCGACCGGCCGGCCGCCAATGCCCTCAGCTGCGGCGCGAGCGCCGGGGCGAGCAGCAACGGGGCGACAACGCCGACCAGCTCGCCGTGGCGGCGATGCTGCAACGCCATGTGCAACAGCAACAAGAGCAGCAGCAGCCGGGTCGGCGGCAGCCGCCAGCCGAGCGCGAAACCGGCGAACAGCACGACGGCGAGCCACAGTTCGAGGGGCTCGAAGGACTGGAAGTCGGGGCTGCGCCATTCGACGAGCTGCCCCATCGCAAAGCTCATCCCGGTAAGGCGAAACGGCAGCAACAGCCCGACGACGCCATAGGGGGTGAGGAGCGCCGCGCTGAGCGCCAGCACGCCGAAGAAGGCCCAGCCGCCCGCCGCCCGGCGCCGGGCGCGCCAATCCGGGGCGAGGAGCACCGCCTCGGCGGCCAACAGCCCCGCGAGGCCGAGCCCGAACACATAGCCGCCGTGCATATTGGCCCACAAAATCATTAGCGGGGCCAACCGCACCGCCGGCGCCCGGTTCGCACTGCGCGCCCTTACCAGCCCCGCCGCCCAGGCGACGAGTAGCGGCAAGGTGAATATGTGCGGCCGCGCCAGTACATGCGGGATGACGAGGGTGACCGCAAGCGCCGTGGCGATCATCGCGTGCACCGGTATGAGATTGCGCAGCAGTTGGCGCAGCAGCACCGCCATCGCCGCCGCGGCGCAGAAGGCGGTCACCGCCACCAGCCCAGCCCAGCCGAATGTGTCGAACAGCCAGGCGAGCACGACTTCGCCCAGCCATTCATGAGCGACCCAGGGCGCCTGCGCCATGGTCTCCGAAAAAATGCCGTAGTGGGGCACCGCGCGGTGCGCGATGATCCAACGCCCGACGGCGAGGTGCAGATAGGTGTCGGGATCGTGCAACACCGCGCCGCCGTTCCCGGCGATTAGGGCATAGACGCCGAGACCAAAGATCAGCGGCAGCGAGAGGCCGTAACGGCTGCGGGCAACTCCCATGGTCGCATCAAAGTGCATGTTTGCCGCGCCGCAAGACGAAATCGAGGGTTTTCAATTAGATCATTCGTCGTCGCCAGGAAAGCGGCACTTCAATGCATTATCCGCACTGTCCCCGGCGCCCCTGTAAGCCGCGGAGCGCGGCTTGCGATTATCGCTTCCTTAACTACTCCGCGGCCAGGGTAGGCCGGCAACGATCATGGCTCGGATGGCATGTCGCTCCAGCTCCACTTTCTACCTCTCGCCGGCTTTGCCGGATTGATGTTGATCGCCGCCGTCGAGGATCTACGCCGGCTGGTGATCCCGAACACGGTGGTCTTGGCCTTGTGCGTGCTATGGCCGCTCCAGCTTGCCGCGGCTCCCACCATTTCCCTGACCGGCTCCGCCATCGCCGCCCTCTGTGCAACGGCAGTCTTCGCTGCCGGGGCGCTGTTGTTTTCGCGCGGGCTGATGGGCGGCGGCGACGTCAAGCTGCTCACCGCGGCGACCCTGTGGGCGGGACCCGCCCTGACCCCGGCGCTGCTGATCGTTACCGCGGTTCTCGGCGGTCTTCTGACCCTAGCTCTGTTGTCGCCGTTGGCGCTGCGCGCCGTCTTTGCTCCGGCGGCGGCCGGCGCCGCAAGGCGGATGCCGGTGCCGTACGGCGTCGCGATCGCCGGCGCCGCTCTGATCGTGACTATCCCGCCCAACCTCAGCTGAAGGCGGCTCGATGCGCGCACGCACACTGATCCTTTTCCTGGTCGCCATCGTGCTGGCCGGCGGCACCGCGATGCTGGTGCGCTCCTGGCTGGCGCAGCAACGCACGGTCGAGGCGGAAGCAGCGCCGATGCCGCCACCCCCCGCCCAGAAATCCGTCCTCATCGCCCGCGGCGCCATTCCCCGCGGGCAGATCTTGAAACCGACGGATCTCGCCTGGCAGATGTGGCCGGACGGCGGCCTCGATCACGCTTATATCCAAAAGGGCGCCAAGACTATCGAGGATATCGCCGGCTCCGTGGCGCGCGAGCCGTTCGGGCCGGGGGAGCCGATCACCGAACCCAAGATCGTGGCGCCCGGCAGCCGCGGCTTTCTCGCCGCGGTGTTGCGCCCCGGCATGCGCGCGGTCTCGGTGCCGGTCACCGCGACTTCGGGGATCTCCGGCTTTGTCTTCCCGGGCGACGAAGTCGATATCCTGATCACCCACCCGCTCTCGGCGGGCGGCGGCAAGGGCGAGGGGGTGCAGCACCAAGCATCGGAGACGGTGCTGCACGATGTGCGGGTTCTGGCGGTCGACCAAAAGCTCGACGGCAAAGGGGGCGAGGCGATCGTCGCCCACACGGCGACCCTCGAAGTAACGCCGAAGCAGAGCGAGGTCATTGCCGTCGCCAGCGAGATGGGCAAGTTGTCGCTCAGTCTTCGCAGCCTGACCAGTGCGCCCGGCGAAGAGACCACCACCGATTCTGCCGATAACCCCGGCTCGGGCACCTTCACTCTCGACAGCGAGGTCAGCCAGCTACTCGCTCAAAAGGGTAATACGATCACCGTATTGCACGGAACCGGCAAATCGGACACTAGTAGCGAGTCGCAACCTGCGTCTCGAGGTCTTTGATGCGCGCTTTGCCGCTCGCCGGTCTTGCCGGATCGCTGATTTTCGCCGCCTTCGGCGCCCCGTCGGCGGCGGCTCAGACCGCCGCGCCGACAGCCGATGGGCGCGGCGCCGTGGCCGTCGCACCGCCGAACGCGACGCGACCGTTGCGCGGCGGCGCCAGCCAGGTCGCGGCCAATGGCGCGCCGATCGTGCTCGAGGTCAACAAGGGCACCCTGATCCGCCTCGCCGCCCCGGCGGCGACGGTCTTCATCGCCAATCCCGATATCGCAGATGTCCAGGTCAAGTCGCCCTCGCTGATCTATATCAGCGCCAAGGCGCCCGGCGAGACCGTGATCTATGCGGTCGACGCCACCGACGCCGTGCTGTTGAACTCCCCTGTCCGCGTCGAGCACGATCTGTCGCGGCTGCGCTCGTCCTTGCGGCAATTGGCGCCAGGTGAGCGGATATCGGCCGAGTCGGTCGACGGCAATCTGGTGCTGAGCGGCGTGGCGTCGGATGCCGGCAAGGCCGACAAGGTGCAGGCGCTCGCCGCTGCGATCGCGGGCGAGGCCAAGGGCTCGCAGGTCATCAACAGGATGACGGTCGCCACCCCGAACCAGGTCAACCTGCAGGTGCGGATCGCCGAAGTCGAGGTTTCAAAGTTGAACGAGATCGGGGTGAATTGGACGAAGGCAATCAACGATGCGACCTCTAGCGTGGCCTTCTTAACTACAAATCCGGTCACGTTAATGGCCGAAAACACCAACAATCTTCGTGTCGGGAAGCTCACCGGCCAGTCCACAAGCGCCCTGATAAGCGCTCTCGAGCAGGAGGGGTTCATCACGAGCTTGGCCGAGCCGAACCTGACCGCGATGTCCGGCCAGACCGCCAGCTTCCTCGCTGGCGGCGAGTTTCCGGTGCCGATCTCCGGTTCCGCCGCTTCCACCGGGGGTTTCCCGACGATCTCCGTCGAGTTCAAGAGCTTCGGGGTCAGCCTCGCTTTCACCCCGACAGTCATCGACGCCGATCATCTCAACCTACGCGTCCGGCCCGAGGTCAGCGAGCTGTCGACCGTCGGCGAGGTGTCGGTGCCGCTGACCTCAACCGCTACTGTGACGATCCCGGCATTGACGGTCCGCCGCGCCGAAACCTCGGTCGAACTCGGCAGCGGTGAAAGCTTCGCGCTCGCCGGCCTGTTGATGCACACCTCGCAACAGCTCGTCTCCAAGGTCCCGTGGATCGGTGATATTCCGATTGTCGGCGCGCTGTTTCGCTCGGACCGCTTCCAGCGCGGCGAGACCGACCTCGTTGTCATCGTCACTCCCTATCTTGTGCAACCATCATCGACGCGCCTTGCGGCCCCGACCGACGGCCTCGTTTTGCCGAGCGATGCGCAACGGGTGCTCTTCAGCGACAAATACCGCCAGGGGCTGCCCGGACCGGCGCGCGGCCCGCTTGATGCCGGCGGCAAGGGCCTGATCGGTCCCGGCGGCTTCCGGCTGGACTGAGGGAGGACCATTATGAAGATCCGCCTCTACCCGATTGCCGTCGCGCTGCTGCTGGGGCTCGCGGCTTGCGTTACCCAGTACAGCAAGAGCGAGGCGCCCGCTGCGCTACAGGTCGACGGCGCCGAAAGCCGCGTCGAGCTCGCCTTTGCCGGCGGATCGGATCGCCTCGCGGCGGGCGAAGCCGGCCGGCTCGACCGCTTGGTGCTGGCCGGAAATATCCGCCCCGCCGATCGCGTTGCGATCGCCGCGGCCGGGCCCCCGCTGCTCGCCGAGCGGCGCGCCGCCGCGATTTCGAGCGAGCTCCTCCGCTACGGCATCGTCGCCAGCACGCAGATTCTCGATACAGTGCCGGCCAATCGGGCGATTGTCTCGGTGGGCCGCTATACGGTGACCTTGCCGACCTGCCCGAATTGGAGCGAGTCTCTCGCCGCCGAGTTCACCAATGCGCGGTCGAGCTATTACGGCTGCGCCAATGCGACAAACCTCGGCCTGATGGTGGCGAGCCCCGCCGACCTCGTCAGCGGAAGAACGCTCGCACCGGCCGACGCCCGGCCCGCCGTTGCCGCCGTCGAGCGGTATATGACCGACCGCGTCAAACAGCCGCCGACGCCCACCGCCTCGCCATTTGCCGCGTCGACTGGCGGCGGGGGAGGCGGAGAAGGCGGCGCTGCCGGCGGCGGAGCCGGTGCTGGAGCGGGGGCCGGAGCTCAGTAATGAAATCATCGCGCGCTTCGGATGCGCTCAAACCCGAGCGCGACGGCATCCTCGCCGTCCTCCACGAGCCATCGACGATCGATCGGATCCAGGGGGTCATCCGGGAATTGCAACTGGATGACGAGCTCTCTGTAACCGATACCCTCGACGCCGCGTTGCGGCGCATCCGCTCGGGTTCGACACCGCGCATCCTGATGATCGACCTCAGCGAATCGACCGCGCCGATCGCTGAAGTCAGCGCCGCGCGCGCGGTTGGCGGCGCCGATCTGAAACTCGTCGTGCTCGGCACCGTAAACGATGTCGCTTTGTTCCGCGATCTGCTCTCGGCCGGCGCCAGCGACTATCTGGTCAAGCCGTCGACCCGCGAAGCATTGACCGCCGTTTTGGAAAGAACCTCGGGCCCGTCAGGAACCCCGGACGGGTTGGGACAGGTGATCGTCTTTCTCGGCAGCCGGGGCGGCGTCGGTGCGACAACCTCGGCGGTTTCCTGCGCCTGGCTGATGGCAAACGAGCGGCGTGAGCGGGTCGCGCTCGTCGATCTCGACTTGCATTTCGGGACCGTCGCCTTGAAGCTGGACCTCGACCCGGGCAGCGGGCTGTGCGAAGCCCTCGAACAGCCGTCGCGCATCGACAGCTTGTTCATCGAGCGCGCGATGATCAAGGTCAGCGATAATTTGCGTGTGCTGGCAGCCGAGGCCTCTGCGGCCCAGCATGTTGCTGTCGACGCCGGCGCGGTCGACATGCTGCTCCACGAATTGCGCCGCAAATTCGTCCGGGTCGCGGTCGATTTGCCGCGCGGGGTCAGCCCGATGCACCGCGTCGTGCTGGCCGCCGCGAGCCAGGTGGTCGTGTTCTGCCAGCACAGCCTCGCCGGTCTGCGCGACACGATCCGGCTGCAGAACCTGGTGCGCGAGCAGGCGCCCCAGGCCCGGCTGTTGCTCGTCGAGGCGGGGGCCAGCGGCGAGCGCGCTCCGATCGGCAAGAGCGAATTCGAAAAGGGGATCGGCAAATCGCTCGACGGGAGCCTTTCCTACGACCCCAAATCCGCCAGTGCCGCAGCCAATTCGGGCCAACCTCTGCCGGCCGCGGCGCCGCGCAGCGCGATTGTTCGCGAACTGCGCCAGCTGACGGCCCTGCTGGTCGGTCCTGCGCCGGCCGCCGCCAAAAGCCGGGTCTTTGCCCTCCCGTCGCTATGGTAGGATTCTTCAAACGCCCCCTGGCCGAAGATGGGCTAGACGCTCGCATCGCCGTGCTTTCGCGGCGTGCGCAGCCGCTCCCAAAGCCCTCCAATCCAGAACTGGCGCCCCTCCCGCCGGCTGCCCCGGATGATAGGCGCGCGGCGGCGCCGGAGACCGGGCGCCCGGCGGCGCCGAACATTGCGCCTGTGTCAGCGCCGGACTCCATCGTTGCAGCAGCTCCCAAGCCAGCGCCGGCTGCCTTCTCGCCGCCCGATCTCTCCGATGAGGATCGGTTTCTTCTGGCGCGCGAGGAGCTGCTCGCTCGTCTGAGCGTGGAACTGAGTCCCGAGCGCATCGCCATTCTGAGCCGCGGCGAACTCGCCAAGGTCATCGATGCGGCGATCCAGGCCCACTTTGTGCGCAGCGGGGTCGAAGCGGACCCCATCATCCGCCGCAACCTGATCACCGCGCTGATCAAGGGCCTCCTCGAACCCGATAAAACCCCGGCGGACGATGCAGGCTCGCGGCGCTCGTCCAACCGCTCGGCGGTCGAGTCGGCAAAGGGGCAGATCCAACCGCTCGTCCTCGAGCATATGGACGTGGCCGCGGCCGCGGAAATGCCGCGCGCCGTCTTCGAGGCCCAGCTGACCGGGTGGGTCAAGGACCTGCTGACCGAAACCAAGATCCAACTGAATTTTATCGAGCAGCGCGAACTCGTCGAGTCGCTGATTGCCGATATGCTCGGGCTCGGCCCCCTCGAACCTCTGATCGAGGACGAGACCGTGACAGACATCATGGTCAATGGCGCGCGGCAAGTCTATGTCGAGCGGCGCGGCAAGCTGGAACTGACCGGCGTGCGCTTTCGCGACGACGACCACGTCATGAACATGGCGACCCGGATCGTCACGCGGGTCGGCCGCCGCATCGACGAAGCGACGCCGCTTGTCGATGCCCGCCTGCTGGACGGCAGCCGGGTAAACATCATCGTGCCGCCGCTGGCGATCGACGGGCCGTCAATCTCGATCCGCAAATTTTCGAAGAAGACGATCACACTCGATACGATGGCGCAGCAAGCCAACATCTCGGCGGAGATGGCAACCCTGCTCAAGATTGCCGCGCGCTGCCGCCTCAATATCCTGATTTCCGGCGGCACCGGCTCGGGCAAGACCACGTTGTTGAATGCATTGTCGCGGCTGATCGATCCGGCCGAGCGGACCGTGACGATCGAGGACGCGGCCGAATTGCAATTGCAGCAGCCGCATGTCGTGCGGCTCGAAACACGGCCTCCGAATCTCGAGGGCAGCGGCGAAATCACGATGCGCGATCTGCTGCGCAACGCGCTGCGCATGCGCCCCGACCGCATCATCCTGGGCGAGATCCGCGGCGCCGAGGCGCTCGACGTGCTGCAGGCGATGAACACCGGCCACGACGGATCAATGAGCACGATCCACGCCAATACGCCGCGCGAGGCGTTGACCCGGCTCGAAAACATGGTCGGCATGACCGGCATCAACCTGCCGTCGCGCGCCGTTCGCACTCAGATCGCCGCCGCGGTCCATCTGATCGCCCAAGTCAACCGTATGCGAGACGGCATTCGCCGCGTCACGCATGTCATGGAAGTGGTCGGCATGGAAGGCGATGTCATCACAACTCAGGAGCTGTTCACTTTTCAGTTCCAAGGCGAGGCGACCGACGGCAAGCTGCGCGGTGTATTCAAATCGAGCGGAATTCGCCCGTTCTTTCTGCCGCGAGCCGAGTATTACGGGCTCGATCGTGCCTTGCTCGAGATTGTTTGACACTCCGCTAGTGCACTGCGTCAAACAGATGGTACAGGGCAGCGCGAGTCGCCTGGGTTGCGCCCTCAATTCAGCTGTCATTGCGCCCCAGCGAAGCAATATTAGCGCAAGGCGCGCCTCGCAATGATACCATCAATTTGACTGCCAAGTTGCCGGCCTGCCTACAAGACCGAGTTGCTTCACGGTTAATTAAGGTTTTTCTCGCACCCTACGCACGATTGCTTTTGTTTGAAGGCAAGGAGGGTATCGTTGCGCAGGGTTCTTTCGACTTTGACCAGAGACGAATCCGGGGTTACAGCGATCGAGTATACGTTGATTGCTGCATTGATCGCAGTGGCGGCGATCGCCTCATTCATCATAATCGGCACCGATATCAGCACGAGCTTCAGCACCGTTGCCGGCAAACTATAAGGGACGCACGACACTGGCCGCCTCCGGCATGTCCCCGAACTGGTCGGCACGGAGGGGTGCACCACAGCTTGGAGCTGTACGCCTTGAAGGTAAGATGAGGGTGGGGCGATTTGCGTGGCCTATTCAACTTTGGAGAACTCCGTTTGTTTTCCTGCTTCAAACTGAATAAATCCGGGGTTGATCGCACTTTAGATGAGATGAACTTTGGATCATTTGATGGGTCCCGTTATCATGTCACCGGAGCGGCGATGGCCGGTATAAATCGGGCCTTCGCGCCGTTGTCCTCCCGCTGGCTTACTCAGTCCTACCGGACCGGCTCTCGGCTAACTCGCCGGTGCCGAGACGCCTTGCTCGCCCACCTACTGCTCAACATCGCGCAAGCATTTTGTTTTACGCGGCGCACGATAGGCTTTATCGAGCAAAGAAGAAGTCCGTTGCATAGGCCTCTTACAAAATTGGTCGGAGACAGATCAGGGGTCACCGCGATCGAGTATGCGTTGATCGCCGCCTTGATCGCGGTCGCGGCGATCGCCGCTTTCACCCTCGTCGGCACCAGGCTAAGCACGACTTTCAGCACCGTCGCCGGCAAGCTGTAAGTCCGTACAGAAGACACCTTGTTTTTACAATTACTCAAATGGTTTCGTGGCAGCTTGCGCAAGGTCGCTGTGTTCGTGCAGGGAGATTTCGTTGCGCACGCTTCTTCTGAACTTGGTCAAGGACGAGACCGGGGTCACGGCCATCGAGTATGCATTGATCGCCGCATTGATCGCGGTTGCGGCAATCGCCGCACTCACCCTCGTTGGCACCAGTCTCAGCACGACCTTCAGCACCGTCGCGGGCAAGCTATAACTATCGGACAGAGGGCAACCGTCGAACGACGCTCGATGGCAATCGACCAAGCGCCGGGTGCCGCCTAGCATGCCCCTTATGCCGTTTTTGCTGTTGATCCTTCCCGGAATTTTCGAGTTCGGACGGGGGCTGTGGAGGCAGAGCTCGTTGCAATATGCACTCGAGGCAGCGGCGCGCTGCAGCCCGATGGAGACCACCACCTGAAATGGATATACCGCTCGATCCGGAGACGACGATCGCGCTCGCCGGCGCGGTAACTCTCGCATTTTTCCTTTGCCTTGTTGCCTATGCAGTGAGCGAAGGTGTCGGGGGCCGGCGCTTCAAGCGGCGTCTGGCCGGGGTACGCGATAGGGCGCGAGGGGTGGTTTCGGTCGAATCGGCGGCAGCCCGATCGCTAGCACGGCAGCACAGCGCGACACCCAAAATTGACCGCTTCGCCCGGCAGTTCCTGCCGCGCCGCGATATGCTCTCGCACCGCCTCGCACGCACCGGGCGGCGAATCAGTGTTGGCCAATATGCAATGACCGGCTTTGGCATTGCGGTTGCCGTCGCGACTATTCTCGTTTGCGTTACTCCAATCGGCATCGTCGCGAGCCTGTTCCTGGGGCTTCTGGCGGGAACCGCGCTGCCTCACATGGCGGTGGGCCGGATGGGAAAGCGCCGGGTCGCCGCCTTTGTCGGCCTGTTTCCCGAGGCCATCGACTTGATGGTGCGGGCGCTGCGCTCCGGCCTGCCGATCAGCGAAGCGGTCATCGGCGCGGGCCGGGAGATCGGGGATCCGGTCGGCGACGAGCTGGGGCGGGTCGAGGCCGGCATGCGGATGGGCCGCGATCTCGAAGGCCTGCTGTGGGACATCGCCAACCGTATCGATGTGCCGGAATTTCGCTTCTTCATCATCGCGCTCAGCGTTCAACGCGAGACCGGCGGGAACCTTGCCGAGACCTTAGCCAATCTGGCCGACGTGCTGCGCCGGCGCCGGCAGATGCGCGCCAAGGTGCGCGCCATGTCGAGCGAAACGCGGGCGACCACGATGATTCTGGCCGGCATGCCGGTTCTGGTCATCGTGATGCTCGTGCTGACCTCGCCGCAATATCTGGCCCCGCTTTACACCGATATCCGCGGTTTTCTTCTCGACGGCCTGGCACTGATAATGCTTGGCACCGGGGTTGGCATCATGACCAGGATGGCGCGGTTCGAAATATGAGGAGCACTCGCTTTCAGGATTTTCACATCGCCGATTGGCTGCCGGCGGGGTTGGGGCTCGACGATGCGATCGTCGTGCTCGCGTCGCTGGCGACCTTGGCGATGTTCTTTGCGATGTGGCAGGCGTTGCGGCCGAACAGCGCCTTCGAGCGGCGCCTCGCGCAGATCCTCGACCGCAAGGAAGCGCTGCGTCAGTCGGCGCTCGTTAACCGCCGCAGCGCACACCGCCGGACACCGGTCGGATGGATGCGCGAAGCGGTCACGCGACTCGATCTGCTGCGCTCGCGTCAGGCCGCCGAAGCGCGCCAGATGCTGGCACGTGCCGGCTTCCGATCGCAAGATGCGATGGTGAGATATCTGTTTGCGCAGATCAGCCTGCCGTTTGGCTTTGGCGCGCTGATTTTGATGGACACTTATGTGCTGCATCTGATGCCGCTGCCGTCGCAATTCGCGCTAGTGCCGTCGCTGGCGGCGGTCCTGTTCGGCTTTTACGCCCCCAAGATCTACCTGAGGAATGCCGCCGACAAACGCGCCAAGCAGCTCCAGCTGGGATTGCCCGACGGCCTCGACCTGATGGTGATCTGTGCCGAAGCCGGGCTGAGCCTCGATGCAACCCTGGTTCGGGTATCACGCGAGCTCGGCAACACCTGGCCCGAACTTGCCGAAGAGTTTGGCATCACTGCGGCCGAGCTGACCTTTCTGCCGGACCGCCGCATGGCGTTCGACAATCTGAACAACCGAACCGACTCCGACGGCATGCGCGGGGTCGTCAATACACTGCAGCAGACCGCCAAATTCGGTACGCCGCTGGCCCAGTCATTGCGCGTCCTCGCCACCGAGATGCGCACCGCGCGCATGACCCGCGCCGAGGAGAAGGCGGCGCGCCTGCCGGCCTTGCTGACGATCCCGATGATGATTTTTATCTTGCCGACACTGTTCATCGTGCTGCTCGGCCCCGCGGCAATCAACGTGATGGACACGTTCAAGCATTAGCGCGGCCGGGCAGCCGAAATTACTCCTTGACCCCTCCGGCAGTCAGCCCACGCACCAAATAGCGGCGCACGACGACGCTGAAGACCACGACCGGCAGCATGACCAGGGTTCCGCCGGCCGCGATCTTGCCCCACTCCCAGCCCTCGTACTGCATGAAATTGACGATCGCAACCGGCGCCGTCATCGCCTTTGTGCGCGTCAGGATCAGCGCGTAGAAGAAATCGTTCCACGACAGGATGAAGCACAACACGCCGGTCGCCGCCAAGCCCGGCGCGGCGAGCGGCAGGGCGATCAGGCGGAACCCGCTCCACACGCCGCAACCGTCGATCCAAGCGGCCTCTTCGAGCGCGCGCGGCACGCCGTCGAAGAAATTGCGCATCATCCAGACGACGAGCGCGAGGTTGAAGGTCAAATAGATCACGACGAGCCCGGTGCGGCTGTCGATCAGCCCAAGGAACCGGTAGGCGAGAAAGAACGGGATCGTGAAGGCGACGGGTGGCGCCATGCGTGTGGCCAGGATCCACAACGCGATGGAACGGCGTGCCCGAAAACGGCAGCGCGACAATGCATAGGCGGCTGGAACGCCGAGCAAGAGCGACAGAGCTGTGGCAGCGAGGCTGACGATGATGCTGTTGCCGAACGAGCCGGGAAACAGTCCGGTCCACAATGCCCGGTAGTTGTCGAAAGTCGGGGTAAAGGTGAAACTCAGATCAAAAATGTCGCCGCCGGCGCGGAACGACAATTGCAGCATCCACAGGGCCGGGAACAGCACGAGCACCAGCAGCAACATCGCCGCGCCATGCACGGCCGCGCGCTCGCTATTCATCGCGCTCCACTTCGACGCCGAGCCGGCCGATGAACCAGCTCAACAGCAATACGCCGGCGACCATCAAGGTCGCGATCGCGCTGCCGTAGCCCCAATAGGAAAAATTGAACGATTCGACAAAGGCGTAATAGTTGGTCACTTCGGTCGCGGTGCCGGGCCCGCCATTGGTCAACACGTAAATCTGCGGGAACGCCTTGATGCTGTCGATCAGTCGAAAGAGGCCGGCGACGACGAGGGTCGGGCGGATATAGGGGAAGAGGGTATAGCGAAACAATGCGAGGCGGCCGGCGCCGTCGATCCTGGCGGCGTCGATCGGCTCGGCCGGGATCATCTGCAACGCCGCCAGCACCATCAGCATCGTGAACGGAAACCACTCCCAGGTGTCGGCGACGGCGATAGCCCCCAGCGCCGTATCGGGGTTGGCGATCAGCGAGTGCACCGGCAGACCGATCGCGGCGAGCCCCCGATGCATCGGGCTGACATCGGGGGTGAAGATCACCTTCCAGACCACCGCAACGACGATCGGCGGCAATACCATCGGCAAAATGAAGGCGGTGCGCACTGCTTCGAGAAAGCGCGAGCCAGCATTGAGCAGCAGGGCGACACCGAGCCCCACCGCCAGTTGCAATACGACCGTCGCAGCCGATAATTTCAGCTGGACCGCCAGCGAATTCAAAAATCGCCCGTCCGCCATCAGTGCGCGGTAGTTGCCGATCGGATCGGAGAAGTCGGCGGCGCTGTGCGGATGGACCGGGTCGAGCGGCGTCAGGCTGGTGACGACCAGGTAAATTGTCGGTCCCAGGGTTATCGCGACAAGGACGAGGAGGGCGGGAAGGAGCCCGAGGGCGAAAGCGCGCCGCTGCTCGCGCCGCCAATCCGGGAGAACTCTGCGCGCCGGCCGGCGATCGTCGGCAGCCCGTTCGATAGCGCTCGGCTGAACCGCCAACACGGACCCTAAAGTCTGATGCCAGCCCGCTTCAGTTCGGCCAGCGAGTTCTGCTGCGCATGCTTCATTGCCGCGGCGGCAGACAACTGCCCCGAGGCGATGTTCTGGATCGCGATGTCGATCTGCTTGTCGACCTGCGGATAGACGTAGATCGTCCGGTATTTCATGTAGCCCTGTGCGCCGAGGGCGATCGTGTCGAGATAGATTTTGACGATGTCGTGCCCGTTGACGGTGAGCTTGCCCTTGAATTCCGGGCTGTCGATCAGCGAGCGCCGGGTGATCGAGCTGTAGCCGCGTTCGACGACCATCCGAGGGATGATCGGCTTCGACATCGCCCAGGTGATGAATTGCCAGGCGGCGTCCTTGTTCTTCGAGCCTGCCGGAATGCCCCAGCCATGCGTCGCGACGCCGGGAAACCGCCCCTTCGGCCCGGCCGGGCACATCGAGAAATTGCAGGTGCCCGCAACCTTGCTGTCCTTCGCGCCCATCTGCACCAGAAATATCTGGCCATTGGGTGAGTAATTGGCGCGGCCGGCTTTGAGCGTGGCGACGACCTGGTCATAGGTGTAGGAGATCACCCCGTCGGGACCGTAATCACGCAGCAGCTTGGCAAAAAAATCAGCCGCGGCGATCGATTCCGGCGTGTCGAGCACCGGCGTCAAATCCTCGGGCGGATCGCGGAACACGTTGCCGCCAAAGCCCTGCAGCCAGGGAATAAAGCTCCAACCGTAATGGTTTTCGGGCAGAAAGGCGGGGATCCCGTCTTTCATATGCACCGCCTTCATCGTGTCCGCTACTGCGTCGAAGGTGTCGGGCATCGGTTTGCCGGCTTTCTCGAACAAATCGTAGCGCGCGGCCCCGGCCATATAGATGTCGGCGGTCCATGGGATCGCATAGAGCTTGCCGGATGCGTCCCTGAATGCAGCAGTCGCGCCCGGCAGGAAATCGTCGGGTTGCCAATCGGCCGGCGTCTTCTGCAGGTCTTTGAGATACGGCTCGAGCGGGACGAACCAGCCGGCGCCGACCCAGCGGCCGATGTAGATAAAGGTGACGTTGAGCACATCGTAGGACGAACCGCCGGTCGACAGCTCGACATCGATGCGCTTATTGTAGATCGGAAAGGACGGCGTCTCGTAATTGACCTTGGCGCCGGTCGCTTCTTCGAATTGCGGGACGTAGTCGGTCAAGAGCTTGGCGTAGGGCGAGCTCCAGCAGGCGATGTTGAGTGTCGTCCCGGACAGCGGCTTGGCGCCGCCTTGCGCCGGCGCCCGGCCGGGCAACAACAGTGAGCCCGTCGCCGCGGCGCCCGCCCGCAATATTTGCCGGCGCCGCAGCCGCCGCTCTAGCAGAGTCATCTTCTCGGCCTCTCCCAATCTCCAACGTTCCTGGCAGACCGGGCTATACTTGACAAGGCACCGGTCACCGTCTATGGCGGGCATACCCGCCTGACAGCGGTGGTCGCTTTGCCCTAAAGCGGACCCTCAGGCTTTGCGGTCTGAGCTGCTCTTACTGCCCCTCGGCGGACTCCCATGGCCGCTCCGAAGATCGGCAGGATTGGGTGGTGAGCAGACGTCGCGCTGCCGGGGCTACTGCCGATCCCAGCGAGAGCGAACGTCCGGCATCCGCTGCTCATTGTCGGCGCCGTCGGTAAAGCGGATCGCGCGGAAGCCATGCGGTTTATAGAAGCGCCGGGCGCGGGCATTGGCCCGGAAGCACCACAGCTCGAGCGCCGCGACGCCGCTCGACTTCGCGGCCTCGATCAGCTGCGTTCCCGCCCCGCGCCCGATGCGATCGGGCCGGGTATAAACTGCCCTAACTCCTCGCCCTTGAGGCCGAGGAATGAGACGATGCCGGTATCATCTTCGGCGACGGTAACCGCGCACTCTTTCAGCATCAAGTTGGCGACGTACCTGCGATAGCTCTCGAGCGTGTGCAGCATCGGCAGAAAGGTCAGCAGGCGGAACGACGCGAAATACACCTCGGCGGATCGCGTCCGCGTCCTGCTCCGTCGCACGCCGCAGCCGGGAATGGCATCGCGTTGCCTCCCTGCCTATCGCCGACGGCGGGCCGGGTCGATGGTCGCCCCCGCCCCCGCTTTTTGCAAGAAATACGCTCACCCTCTCTCGGGTGTCATTGCGCCTCGCGCAAATGTGCCCTCAAAGCGGGTTTGGGCCGACGACTTTCCAGCGGTGGTGCTCGAAAAGTTTGGCGTGTTCTTCGCCGTTGCTCGGGCGGCGCTCCGAGAGCGCCTCGATGAGGCCTCCGGCGGCGGCCGGCGTGTAGAGAAACAGGACGCGGCCGGTTTCACTGCCGGTATTTTTCCAGGCATGCGGGATGTTGCGCGGCATGAATGCACAGGTGCCGGGCCCGCCGGCGGTGACTTCGCCTCCGATCTTGAAGGTGAATTCGCCGGCTAGCACCCAGGCGACTTCGTCGCTGTCGTGGTGCAGATGATGGAGGCTCGCCGTGCCGGGTGGCAGGGTTTCCTCGAACATCATGATGCTCTCATCGGTCTCGCGCCCGAGGAGCTTCAACGCAAAGGAGCGGCCAGGCGTCGGCGAGTTCGAAATGCCTCCCGCCACCCACGGGTACGACAAGGCCCTTTGCTGCGCTCATGCCCGTGTCCTCCTCGTATCGGAACAACCGAGGATACTCCGGAGGCGGATGCGAATTGATACAAATTTTTACGGGATAAAACTGCGCGCCCGGCAGTTTGTCTGGCAGTTGCCCAGCTCAGGGGGATCGTGAAATGAACAAAACCGCGCAGAAGCCGAACCGAGTGACGGCGGTATTTCAGGATTCGAGACTGTCTTTCGACCTGGCTCGCGGCGCGACATTCGCCCAACTGGCCGAGCGGCTCGGAAGGCTGGGCGAAGCCCATGGCGGATTGCCTTTGTCCGTCGAGCTCCGCGTACCTGTCGACAGAGCACACTAATTCGTGAGCGCGGCAAGCGGGCCGCGATGGCGACCCTCTCCCAATCTCAATTGATAATCCTCCATTGGCCTCTCGCATCGCGGCAAGCGGTGCCGTAGCGCTCGGTCGCACGGTTGCGCGAGGGCTGGGTCGCCCGGTATTCCCGGCAATATTCACCTTGCGCATTGGTCCACCCCCGCCGCGGCGTGTAGGTGATCGAGGGGCTTCCGGCAGATCCGAAGGGAGCGGAAGCACCTGAAGGCTGTGATGATGTCCCGGGCGCCGGATAAGAGGCCGGGGCTGGATAGGGCGGCGGTGGCGGGTAATAGGCGGGCGGCGGATAAGGATAGGGCGGATACGGATACCCTATTGGAAAACCGAAGCCGAAACCGACGAACACGCGAGCTTCGGCTGGGGTTGGGGCCGAAACCGCGGCGGCGAAACCAAGCACCGCAACTATCGCCACAGCACCGAGACCGGCGGCGCGGCCAATCTTCGTCGTGATCATCAGGCACCTCCGAGTGTTCGTAAAACGAAGTTAAGGTAATTCCGAGCCAACATAAATACGCAGCCGCAGCCTCGAATGTCCCTCCGCAGCCGGTTTCTGACTTGGCTCCGCGATCGCGTTGCAATGGATCGCCTGCCTCTCCGCATCACGTTTTGGGACGGGGAAGTCTTCGAGTTCGCTGCCGAACCGCAGGTTACCATCGCCCTGCGCACGCCGCGGCTGATGCGCTACGTCCTGACGGGCGACATCGCGGGGTTGGGCCGGGCCTATGTCGAGGGCGAGATCGATGTCGAGGGCCGCCTCCAGGACATTCTGCAAATCGGCATCGCGCTTGCCGAGCGGCTCGGCAAACCCTCGCCGTTGCGCGTTATCGCGCGGCTGGCCGGCCGTCGCCGGCACGGCGTGGCCGGCGATGCGGCAGCCGTGCGCTATCATTACGACGTTTCCAACGATTTCTATTGCCTCTGGCTAGACCGCAACATGATCTATTCGTGCGCCTATTTCAAAACCGGCGAGGAGGATCTCGACACTGCGCAAGAGCAGAAGCTCGAGCATATCTGCCGTAAATTGCGGCTTCGGGCGGGTGAGCGGCTGTTGGATATCGGCTGCGGCTGGGGCGGATTGCTGTGCTGGGCGGTGCAGCGCTACGGCGTCGAAGGGGTCGGTATCACGTTGAGCGACCAGCAATTCACCTATGCACGCGACCGCGTCGCGACGCTGGGGCTCGGCCAGCAGATCGAAATCCGCCGCCAGGACTATCGCGAAGTGCCGGGTGAGGCGCTCTTTGATAAGGTCGTGTCGGTCGGCATGTACGAGCATGTCGGCATCGCTAACCTGCCCACGTATTTCGGGGCGATCGCACGATTGCTGCGGCCCGGCGGCGTCGCGCTCAATCACGGGATTACGACGACCGACCGCGACGGCCAAGCTCAGGGCCCGCCCGGCGGCGAATTCATCGACCGGTTGGTATTTCCCGGCGGCGAGGTGCCCCACATATCGCGTGTTCTGTATGAGGTGGCCGGCACCGGGCTCGAACTCCTCGACGTCGAAGATCTGCGCCCGCACTACCCGCCGACGTTGCTGCATTGGACGCGGCGCCTCGAGGCGCAGAGCGACAAAGCCATCGAAGCCGCCGGCGTGCAGCGCTATCGGATCTGGCGGATGTACATGCCCGCAATGGCCTATGCATTCGACCGCGGCTGGCTTTCGGTCCATCAGGTTCTGGCGCAGAAGAATCACGCAGGCGGATTGTCGCCGCGCCCCTGGACCCGCTCCTATCAATACCAGCCGGCCGCACTATTACGGCTGACCAAAGGTCTGGACTGGGGCGGTCTTTAACCCTGGAAAACAGCCGCGAGGCTCGCAGAACGCGACGATCGCAACGGTTGGCAACGAAATGGCCGGCTGACGATCGCGCAGAACAGGATGTAGAGCCGCTCCCGTTCGTCCGATTCATCAGCCTGCTGTGGCGGGCCGAGGTTTGCGCACTGATCGGCGCTTTGGCTCGCACTCCGGATTTCTCAATATGGCTCAAACAAAAACCACTGCCGCTCTTCTATCGATTGCTTTGTTGAGCGGCATCACACTGTTCGGCGCTATCACGTACCTCGAGCGGGAGAGAGGTCTGCTCTTCCTGGAATTGGGACGTGCATCTGGCTTGGCTTCGATAGAATTGACGTCGGAAATGCGGAGGGGCTGCCCGCCGGCCAGTCACCGCGAGCAACGCACATCGTTTGGGAGTTCCCGAAATTCCGGCCTATAATCTGTTCCGGTCGCCACTGCGTCACGCAGCAGCCATTACCAGTCCTTCATGCGGCCGTAGTGGAACTTCGCCGTCGATAACTTCTCCGCCGCGATCGGCAAAGGATGAGACGAGCACTCTTCCTTGCACGGGCTGAGGACGAATGACCGAGGCTGGGTCCCCACCGAGATTGCGCGCGACCAAAATTCGATCGCCAGCGTGTTCCCGGGTGTAAAGGATAGGGGCACCAGCCTAAGCTTCGGCTGCTGGCCTCGCGGTAATCGAGATTGAGCGGATTATCCCGGAACTGCGGGTCTTTCACCAGATGCCAGATGACGGCGACGCGGAAATCGTCGACGCCGCGCGGGAGCCACATCCGCATTACATCGTAAACTGCAGCCCGCACCTCTGGATTGCGCCAGTTCAGGTCCGGCTGCGCGCAGGAATGCATGGGTAGTAGTACTGCGATGTCGCCGCGTCGAATTCCCAGGCGCTGCCGCCGAATCCGACAGCCAGTTGTTTGGCGGCCCGCCGTCGGGAGCTGGATCCCGCCAGATACCAACTGCGCTTCGGATTATCGCGTCAGGAGCGGCTTTCCGTGAACCACGGGTGCTGATCGGAAGTGTGGTTGGGAACAAGGTCGAGCAGAACCTTCACCCCCGCGCTCGCCGCCGCCGCGGAGACGCGGCTGTGACGCGTACTGGTAGGCTCGCCCGGCGCTGGTCCCGATCTCTCCGCCGGAGCAGATTTTGCCCGATCCTGCCGACTGCTGCCGGGACCGCCGTGGGAACGGTCGGCCGCGGGTGTTTTAGTGCTGCTCGACATATCTCACCGATCCTGCTGATAACCCTGATTTCTCGTGTTCACCGCAACATTGCCTTGGCGTCCTTGCTTATCGATGTTGCGGCGCCGCGAGGCGGCGGCATCCGACTTCAGATCAGACCCTTGCTCGACACCACTCGTACCGCCTGGCCCTTTGTCGGTGCGGCCGGCCGGCGGGACCGGGGGCAGATCCTTCTTCGACATGACGTACTCCTGACGGGAACTGTCTGCCGCCAACAGGTTTTGGGTTTGCCTGGTTCCTCTGCTTGCCCCGGCAACTGCCGCACTCGGGCGGCGTTCATCCCCTTAGACCAGGCGACGAACCGAGGAAGGTTGCACCGTCCGGTCCGGAGGGCTAAGACCCGCCGACATTTCTAAGGAGAAACGGCCGTGGCGCGCGGAACTGACCAGCACCAAAACCCGCAATCCAATATCGAGATCGCGCAGGCTGCGGCGATGCGGCCGATCGGCGAGATCGCGGGAAAAAAGCTCGGGATCCTGGACGAGGCGGTCTCGCCCTATGGCAGATATAAGGCAAAAATCTCGCTCGATTACATCCGCTCGCTTCCCGATCGCGCCGCGAAGCTGATCCTCGTCACCGCGATCACGCCGACGCCGGCCGGTGAAGGCAAGACGACCACCTCCGTCGGGCTCACCGATGGGCTCAACCTGGTCGGCAAAAAGGCGATGCTCTGCTTGCGCGAAGCCAGCATGGGCCCGTGCTTTGGCGTCAAGGGCGGCGCGGCGGGCGGCGGCTATGCGCAAGTCGTGCCGATGGAGGACATCAACCTCCATTTTACCGGCGATCTGCACGCGATTGGCGCCGCGAACAACCTGCTAGCGGCAATGGTCGACAATCACATCTATTATGGTCTGGAACCCCGCATCGACCCGCGCCGGGTCAGTTGGCGCCGCGCGATGGACATGAACGACCGGGCTGTGCGCTCCATCATTTCCTCGCTCGGCGGGGTGGCCAACGGCTATCCGCGCGAAGACGGTTTCGACATCACCGCCGCCTCTCAGGTCATGGCGACGTTTTGCATGGCGACGGACCTGCACGACCTGCAGCGTAGGCTCGGCAACATCACGGTCGGGCAGACCCGCGAACGTAAAGCGGTGCGCGCGTCCGATGTGAAGGCGGCCGGCTCGATGACCGCGCTGTTGAAGGACGCGATCGCGCCGAACCTCGTGCAGACGCTCGAGCACAACCCGGTCTTCATTCATGGCGGGCCGTTTGCCAATATCGCCCATGGCTGCAATTCGGTCATCGCGACGACTTCGGCGTTGAAGCTCGCCGATTACGTTGTCACCGAAGCGGGGTTCGGCGCCGATTTGGGAGCGGAGAAGTTTTTCGACATCAAGTGCCGCAAGGCCGGGCTCAAGCCCGATGCGGCAGTTGTCGTTGCGACGGTGCGCGCATTGAAAATGCACGGCGGGGTCGCTCTCGACCAGCTCCGGCACGAGAATGTCGGGGCGGTCGAGCGGGGCTTTGCCAACCTCGCGCGCCATCTCGCCAACATCCGCCAGTTCGGCGTGCCGGCGGTCGTATCGATTAACCGCTTCAGCGCCGACACTGCGCGTGAGCACGCGCGGCTGCAGGAGCTGTGCGCGTCCGAGGGCGTCAAGGTCGTGCTCGCCGACCATTGGGCGCAAGGCGGAGAGGGGGCGGCCGAACTGGCGCGCGCCGTCGTCGATCTCGCCGAAAGCGGGCGGGCGCAGTTCCGCTTCCTCTATCCGGACGAGATGCCGCTCTGGGAAAAGCTCCGGACGATCGCGCAGCGCATTTATGGCGCGCGCGACATCGAGGCCGACAAATCGGTCCGCGACCAGTTTGCGCAATTGGAAAAGGACGGCTTCGGGCACTTCCCGGTTTGCGTCGCCAAAACACAGTTCAGCTTTACAACTGACTCGAATGCCAAGGGAGCGCCAACCGACCATGTCGTCACGGTGCGCGAGGTGCGTCTGTCGGCCGGCGCCGAGTTCGTCGTCGCGATCTGCGGCGACATCATGACAATGCCGGGCCTCCCGCGGGTTCCGGCCGCAAACAACATCGAAGTTGACGCCGAAGGCCGCATCACAGGGCTCTTCTGACCGCGGTCTTACGGTGGATGCCGCTGAAATCAAGGCTTGGCGGGGGGCCGAGCGCCAGCGTCTGCTGGCGCTGCGCACTGCGGTGCCGCCCGTCGAGCGCCGCCTCTGGGGGACCGAGATCGAGGCAAGGCTGCGCGCGCTGCTTCTTGAGCATCCGGTCCGGGTGCTCGGCGTCTACTGGCCGTTCCAGGCTGAATTTGATCCCCGCGGGCTGATCGATTGGGTGATAGCGCAAGGATATGCGGTGGCGCTGCCGGCCGTTGTCGACAAGAAGGGCCCGCTCGAATACCGTGCCTGGCGACCCGGCGAAGCCCTGGTCGACGGGGTTTGGAAAATCCCGGTCCCGGAGGTCCGCAATATCGTGGTGCCGCAAGCCGTGCTGGCGCCGCTCGTCGGATTTGACCGGCAATGCTACCGCCTCGGCTATGGCGGCGGCTATTTCGACCGAACCTTGGCAGCCTTTTCACCGCGGCCGTTGGCGATCGGCGTCGGCTACGAAATATCGCAGATAGAGACGATTTTCCCGCAGTCGTTCGACATCCCGATGGACGCGATCGTTACCGAGGCTCGCAACCGGCGCCGTTGACCCTCACCCGTCCGCTGCGCTCGCCCCCCTCTCCCGCACGGTGCGGGAGAGGGGGGACCGAGCCCAGAGGGCTTGGTGGGTGAGGGTAGCGCCGCCTTCCAGCAGGGAGCTGGGTGTTCATAACAGCCGGTTAAGAAATTCTCTCTCCTCTCAGTTTTGCATACCATATGAGCGATGCGGCCCTCGCCGGCCAGGCCGCACCTAGCGGAGCCGATAATGCCACACCGACAGCTCGACAGGCTGATGTGGGCGCAGGCCTACGAGGCAATGGAGCGCGCTCAGCGCCTCCACCGCCAATTCTTTCACCGCGCGCTCACCACGCCCTGCTGGGAAGCTCCGGTGGACATTTTTGAGACCGATAACGCGCTCACGATCGTGATCGCCCTGCCGGGGGTGGACCCCGATCAAGTGCAGGTGACCCTCAGCGCCGGCGTGCTGATCGTCAGCGGCGAACGTCCGCTGCCCGGCGACTTGAAAAACGCCCGCATTCACCGGCTGGAGATTCCGCACGGGCACTTTCAGCGACGGATCGAGCTGCCGCCAGCGCGACTCGAAATTTCCGGCCGGCATCTCGCCAATGGCTGCCTGATGCTGCAGCTGCACAAGTCTTGAGGATAGTGGCCATGGCTTTGGAGGACCGGGAACTACGCACATCGGGCAGCGCTGCGCCCCCGCCCCCCGGTAGTTTCGAAATGGGGTCCGCTGCCGTCGCGGCATTGCCGGAGGACGCGCTGATCCTGATTCCGACCCGCAACCTTGTCCTATTCCCCGGCACGGTGCTTCCGATCACCCTCGGCCGGCAGCGCTCCGTATTGGCGGCGCAGACGGCGATGCGGCTCAACCGGACGGTCGGGCTGGTGTTGCAGCGTGACCCGGCCATCGACGACCCGATCGCGGTCGACCTGCATCGCATGGGCACAGAAGCGAGCCTGTTGCGTTACGTCACGAGCCCCGACGGTGGTCACCACGCGATCTGCCAGGGTGAGCGGCGTTTTCGCATTATCGATTTTCTCGACGGCTATCCGTTTCTCGCCGCCCGGGTCGAGCGAATCCAGGAGCCCGAGGAGACGACAACGGATATTGCGGCGCGGCTCCTCAATCTGCGCAACCAGGCGCTCGAAGTGTTGCAGCTATTGCCGCAGACCCCGGCCGAGCTCGTCAATGCCGTGCAATCGGTGACCTCGGCCGCGGCGCTCGCCGATTTGATCGCGAGCTTCATGGACATAACGCCGCAGGAAAAAGAGGAGATCCTGGAAACAGTCGATATCGAACGCCGGCTGGAGCGCATCTCGGAATTGCTCGCGTATCGGATTGAGGTCCTGCGGTTGTCGCGACAAATCAGCGAGCAGACCAAGGGGAAGATCGACGACCGTCAGCGCGAATTCCTGCTGCGCGAGCAGATGCGGACGATCCAAAAGGAGCTCGGCGAGGGTGAGGACGCCAAGGCTCAGGAAATCGCCGAGCTGACGAAAAAAGTCGCCGAGGCGAAGATGCCGCCCGAAGTCGAGGAGCATGTGAAGCGGGAGCTCGCCAGGCTCGAGCGAATGCCGGAGGCGTCGGGCGAGTATTCGATGGCTCGCACCTATCTCGAGTGGCTGACGGAGTTGCCGTGGTCGGTCGAAACGGAGAAGCCGGTCGACATCGCCGAGGCACGCCGAATCCTCGATGCAGACCATTACGGTCTCAGCAAGATCAAGCGGCGCATCCTTGAATATCTCGCGATCCATCAGCTGAATCCCGGCGGCCGCAGCCCGATCCTGTGCTTTGTCGGTCCGCCCGGCGTCGGCAAGACTTCACTGGGGCAGAGCATCGCCAGGGCGACCGGCCGCAAATTCGTTCGGGTCAGTCTCGGCGGCACCCACGACGAGGCCGAGATCCGCGGCCACCGCCGCACCTATATCGGGGCGTTGCCAGGGAACATCATCCAGGGGATCCGCCGGGCCGGCGCGCGGGATTGCGTGATGATGCTTGACGAGATCGACAAGCTTGGCCGCGGGATTCAGGGCGACCCGTCTTCGGCCCTCCTCGAGGTGCTCGACCCCGAGCAGAACTCGACCTTCCGAGACAATTACCTCGGGGTGCCGTTCGATCTCTCGAAGGTCATGTTCATCACGACCGCGAACGTTCTCGACAGCATCCCGGGGCCGTTGCGCGACCGCATGGAGGTCATCGACCTGACCGGCTATGTCGAGGACGAAAAATTTGGGATCGCCCGCCGCTACCTTGTCGACCGGCAGCTCAAAGCCAACGGATTGACACCCGAGCAGGCAGAAATTACCGACGGAGCCATCCACGCGATCATTCGCGACTACACTCGCGAGGCCGGCGTGCGCCAGCTCGAACGGGAAATCGGAGCGGTGTTGCGCAACGCCGCGATGCGGATTGCCGAGGGCATCGCGCAGCACGTTCGGATCGAGCCGGAAGACCTGAAGGAAATCCTGGGGCCGCCCCGGTTCGAGGGCGAGGTCGCCATGCGCACGAGCGTTCCCGGCGTTGCCACCGGTCTCGCCTGGACACCGGTGGGCGGCGACATCCTGTTTATCGAGGCGACCCGGATCCCCGGCGCCGGCCATTTGATCCTGACCGGCCAGCTCGGCGAGGTCATGAAGGAGAGCGCACAGGCAGCGCTGACCCTCGTCAAAGGCAGAGCAGCGGCGCTCGGGCTCGATCCCGGGATGTTCGAAAAGAGCGACATCCACATTCACGTGCCCGCCGGCGCCATTCCAAAGGACGGACCGAGCGCGGGCGTGGCGATGTTCACCGCTCTCGTCTCGTTGTTGACCAATCGCACGGTTCGCAGCGATACGGCGATGACCGGCGAGATCAGCTTGCGCGGGCTCGTGCTGCCGGTGGGCGGCATCAAGGAAAAAGTCGTTGCCGCCGCCGGGGCATCCCTTTCGACGGTGATCCTCCCGGCGCGCAACCGCAAGGATTACGACGACATCCCCGAGAGCGCACGCACCAGCCTGCGCTTCATTTGGGCCGAGCGGGTCGAGGACGTCATCGCGGCGGCGCTCGAGCCGGCCCCTCAACACAGCCCAGCAATGGCCGAAGTGGCGGGCGGCTAAGGAGAGTAACGGGGCCAACGTCCTCTCGGCTGGCGAATCAAATCGGCGGCGCTAGAGCTTTTGGAGATTCCGGAACACGGCTCGAGGCCCCTCGTTGAAGGGCGGTCGCGGATCTCGAGCCGGCAGCGGCACAATCGGCGATCGTTCCTCAATTCAGGAGCCATCGTCGATGTTCATCCCACAAGAAGGAGCTGTCGCATCCGGTTGTCGTGACGCAACCCAGCTCTCAGTTCGCTCAGTTCTTACTCGAGCAGTTTGGCGGCGCTACCGGCGAACTGATTTTTCAACATGAATAGGGGCGCCTTACCTCCTCTTCGAGAGCCCGAGCACGGCCGCCCCGGCGATCGCCGAGAAGGCGGAGCCGGCCAGGACGCCCAGGCGCATGACGACTTCAACATCGGATTGTCCGAAAGCGAGCGTGCCGATGAAGAGGCTCATCGTGAAGCCGATGCCGGTCAGGATGCTGGTGCCCCAGAATGTTATCCAGCCGGCCTTCGCGGGCAGCTCGGCCCAGCCCGCGCGTATGACCATCGCGGCGCTGCCAAAGACGCCGATCTGCTTGCCAAAGAACAGGCCCGCAGCGATCGCGAGCGGCACCGGCTGCAGAATCGAGGACAGCGACAAGCCGGCAAAGGAGAGCCCCGCATTGGCGAACCCGAACACCGGAAGGATGCCGAACGCCACCCAGGGCGCCAGCTCATGTTCAACGCGGGTCAGCGGGGATTCCTCGCCCGGCTTGGCCTCGAACGGGATCGCCAGGGCCAGTGCTACGCCGGCCAACGTCGCGTGCACGCCGGATTTGAGCACGAACGCCCAAAGCACGAGGCCGACGAGCACGTACCAGACAATCCGCCGAACCCCTGCGAGGTTCAGCACGACGAGCATTGCCAATGCCGCTGCAGCGACCGCCAGCGACACCCAAGAGAGCTCCTCGGTATAGAAAATGGCGATCACGACGATGGCCCCTAGATCGTCGATGATCGCGAGCGCGGTCAGGAAGAGTTTGAGCGCGGTCGGCACGCGGCTGCCGAGCACGGCCATGACGCCGAGCGAGAACGCGATGTCGGTCGCCGCCGGAATCGCCCAGCCGGATGTGGCGCCCGGTACATGCCAGGTGATGCCGAGATAGATCAGCGCCGGCACGACCATGCCGCCGATCGCCGCCGCGGCGGGCAGAATCGCCCGGCTCGGCTCGGAAAGCTGCCCGGCCAGCACCTCGCGTTTGATCTCGAGCCCGACCAGCAGAAAGAAGATTGCCATCAGCCCGTCATTGACCCACAGCAGCAGCGGCTTCTCGATGCCAAAACTGCCGATGCGCACCGAGCCGCGCAGGCTCAGCAGCAGATCGTAAACCCAGGCGATCGGCGAATTGGCGAGTGCGAGCGCGAGCGCCGAAGCCAGCATCAGCACGACCCCGCTCGCCGCCTCGTGGCGGAACAGCCGTTGCAGTGTGGCAAACAGCATCGATCTCTCCCTATCGGTCCCCTGGCCGGTAAGGCGAGGAGCAGTTAAGTTTAGGGGTGAGTGCACCCCAGAGGCGACCATGGACAACGGCATCGCCGGCATCGACCACGTCATTGTCGGGGTTCGCGATCTCGAACAGGCGCGGCTGGAATGGAGCCGGCTCGGTTTTACGTTGTCGCCCCGCGGCCGGCATATCGGACAAGGAACGGCGAATTACTGCATCATGTTTCCGTCCGACTATGTCGAGCTCCTCGGGATTGTCGATCCGAACGATTTTGTTCAAGGGCTCGACAGCTTTTTGGCGCGACGCGAGGGTTTGATGGCGGCGGCGTTTGCGCCTGCCGCGACCCCCGAAGAGGTTCGCGCGGCGTTGCTGCGCCGCGAGTTTCACCCCGCAGAGGCGCGCCCGCTCGGCCGCGAGCTCGAGCTGCCGGAGGGCACCGTCATGCCGCGCTTCAGCTTGATCTCGCTGCCGGCGGACGAGACGCCGGGGCTCGACAGCTTTGTTTGCACCCATCTGACGCCGGAGCTGATGCGGCGCCCCGAATGGATGGATCATCCGAACGGCGCCGTCGGCTTGAAGGGCATCCATGTGCTGGTCGAGAGCACGGCTGCGCTGCTGGAGGCTTATGACCGGCTGTTCGGCATTCAGCAGGTGACCACGACCGATGCGGTCGCCTGCGTTCACGTCGGGCCGCACCGGATCGTGTTCAGCACGCCCGACGACTTCTCGACCATGTATCCGGCACTCGATGTCGCGTCGGATTTCCCGCTGCCCGGGATTGTCTCGATCGAGTTTGCGGCCGCAAAGCGGGAAAACACCGCCGATTGCCTGACCCGGCGGCAGGTCCCGTTCGACGAGCTGCCGGACGGCAGTCTCGTCGTGCCCGCACGCGAAGCAAGCGGCGCAATCCTGTTCTTTTCCTAGGCTACCCCGCCAAGGTCACGTCGGATCAGAATTGGCCGTGGCCGATGCGGAACACGTCAGGGTGGGCCGGGTCCTCGATATACGAAAGCTCGAGAGTCAAGGGCGGCGGCTTCGGGGATTTCTTGTCCTCGGTGCGAGCGGCAGCGGCGACGCCGCTCAGCACCAGAAGGATCGTCCGCTTCTGCTCGTTGCTGGCGCGAAACACCACGATCGCCTCGGGCGCCAGCTGATGGTTGGCCACCACGGTGTCCGGCTGGAAATTTTCGGCCAGGAAATAGTCGCGCAGAGAATTCGCGGTGCCGACGATCGTCTCGTCGCCGGCCGTGCTGCCGTCGCTCGACCAGACGATATTTACCTGACCGAGCTTCTTCGAGCGGTGCCCCAGGATGTAGGAGATGCGGGCGTTGCCGCTGTGCGGAAGCAAATCGGCGACAGTCAGGGACAGAACGATAGTTTTCTCGGTGGGATGGACAGTGCGCGCCAGCTTTCCGGCCGATTCCGGGAAGTCTTTACGGATCGCCTGCTTCACCTGCTCTTGGTTCATTCCGAACCGCGCCTGACGAAAGCCTTCGATGACGGCGGGCGGACCGGGCTGGCCCTGAGGCGCATCCTCGGCGGCCGGGAGCTGCCCCCACACGGCGCCGCAGAAAGCGACCAGCATTACCGCAAGGAAAACCGACCACCGCGGCGCGGCACACCTCCGGATAAAGTATTTGGGCCGGTCGGTCGGGGTTGTCTGGACAGAAACAGTCATGTCCCGCATAGTCCAACGATCGTGTTTCGCAGGAACGGTTCTGCGTGGCGCTAAGACCCGGCGCGTTTTTTGCTCTTGTCGCGGCGTGCTCGCTTGCGGCGTTGACGCCGCGGCCGGCGGCGGGTCAGCACATCACTGTCGACGGCCGCTTCTCGCCGGCCCAGACCCTGATCGGGCCTAACTACTCGATCAGCGCCAGTCTCGGCAAGCAGATCGGCAGCAACCTTTTCCACAGCTTCGGGCAGTTTGGTCTGGCCACTGGCGAAAGCGCCGCGTTCAGCGGGCCTGTGGCCGTCAACAATATCATCGGCCGGGTGACCGGCGGCAATCCTTCGGGAATCGACGGGCGGATTCAGTCAAACATCGCCGGCGCCAACCTCTACCTGATAAACCCCAGCGGCATCGTTTTCGGGCCGCATGCGACCGTCAACGTGTCCGGCAGCTTTCATGCCTCGACTGCGGACTACGTCAAAATGTCGGACGGCTCCAAGTTTCAGGCGACCAACCCGGACGCCAGCACGTTGAGCGCGGCGCCCCCGGCGGCCTTCGGTTTTCTGACACCGAAGCCGGCCGCGATCACAGTCAACGGCAGCAGCCTGGGACCGGCGCCGGGGGCGACCCTCGGTCTGGTCGCCGGACCCGTCTCGATCAACTCCGCCGCGAGCCTCGCTGCGCCCGGCGGCGCGATCCATGTGACGAGCGCCGCCGGCACCGGCGAGGTGCCTGTCGATCCCCGCAACGCTGCCGCCTTGACGGTCGGCAATTTCGGGCCGGTCGAGATCAAGGGCGGCTCCAAGCTCGACGTCGGCAACCCGGGGTCCTCGGCGCCGGCTGCAGCGTCTTCATTCATGCCGGGTCATTGACGATCGACGCCAGCGAGATCGGCGCCGACAATTACGGTTCCGGCCCCGGCGGGGTTATCGCGCTGCGCGGCGAGACGCAGCTAGCCCTGTCCAGCGGCACCTCAGTTCATGCGGCGGCGTTGGGCAGCGGCGGTGGGGCCGGGATCTTCGTCTCGACCGCTCCGGCCGGCACCATCTCAGCCGATGCCAGCCTGGTGCTGACCAGCAGCACCGGGTCGGGGAGTGCGGGCCCGCTTGCCGCATCGACCGGCCAGCTGACCCTGACGAACGGCGCCGAGCTGGCGAGCATCACCCAGGGCACCGGCAACGGCGGACCGGTCTCGGTCAGTGCCGATACGGTCTTGGTCGACGGCACCGCCAGCCCCAAAGCGCTTACCGGAATCGGCTCGGTCACAACCGGGCGGGGGACCGCCTCCGATGTGACGGTCTCCGCCGGCACCCTGATGATCCTCGCCAATGGCGAAATCGTCAGTTTCACCGCCGGGCCGGGCAACGCCGGCAATGTCGTGGTGAGCGCTCCCGGCGCAGTGTCGATCGACGGGACCTCGACGGTCTTTCAGGCCGGTATCCTGTCGCAAGCCGACCTCGGCAGCAGCGGCAATGCGGGCTCGGTGCAGGTCAGCGCCGGATCTCTGTCGGTCGTCAATGCCGGGCAGATTTCCGCATCGACGATGGGTTCGGGGGCGGGCGGCGACATCAATGTCCAGGTCGGCGGCCAGCTCGCCATAAACGGTGCCGGGTCCTTGTCGACGACGACCGGCATCCAGGCCACGACGTTCCTGCCCGGCGCAAAGAACGCCGGCAACATAACCGTCACCGCCGGGGATTTGTCGATCGTCAGCAACGGAGAGATCGCCAGCTTCACAGCCGGATCCGGACATGCCGGGAATGTCTCGGTTCGCATCGGCGGAATGCTTTCCATCGATGGCGCTTCGGCAACGAAGTTGACGGGGATCGCCTCCAACAACACCATTTCTTTGAGCACCGGCACCGCCGGTAATGTCAGCATTGACGCCGGGAGCCTGAAAATCGTCACTAACGGTCAGATCGCGAGCGGCACTTTGGAACGGGTAACGCCGGCAGCTTGTCGATCAATGTCGCCGGCGCGCTGACGATCGACGGGGCGAACGCCAATGCCAATTTCCGGACCGGAATAACCACCGATGCCGAACAGGGAAGCCATGGGAACGCCGGCAATTTGAGCGTCGCCGCCGGGAAATTGGCGATCATTAACGGCGGTACAATTTCGAGTGACGCCCTCGGCTTCGGCAATGCCGGCAATGTCACCGTCAGTGCGGGTGCGGTTCAGCTGGCCGCTTTCGGCGGCATCTCCAGCGACACGCAGGGACCGGGGAACGGCGGCAGCGTGATGGTCACCGCCGGAAGCTTGTCCATCGGCCCCGATGGCCACATCAGCACCGATACGACGAATTTGGGCAACAGCGGCAGCATCGCCGTCACCGTCGCCGGCGCCCTGTCGATCGACGGCATTTCGCAGACGGGTGCGATTACCGCATCAGTGCAATTTCTCTTCCGCTCAAGACCGGAGCAGCCACCTGAAACTCGGGCAACATCACCGTCAACGCCGGATCGTTGTCAATCACGCCAAACGGGCAGATCACGACCGATACGTTCGGGGCCGGCAAAGGTGGCATTGCCGTCACCGCCGCCGGGGCGATATCGATCGACGGAACGTCATCGAGCAGCCCGACGGGCATCACCTCCTTTGCGTTGACCGACAGCACGGGCAACGCCGGCAACATCACCGTCACTGCGGGCAATTTGGAAATTGTCAACGGCTTCATTTCCGCCGACACGTTGATGGGGAGCGGCCGTGCCGGAAGCGTCTCAGTCAACGTCGCGGATGCGCTGGCGATCAATGGCGCCGGGCCGAATAACGTACTTACCGGCATCAGCTCGCGAACCGGTTTCAGCCTGGGCAATTCGGGCGAAGTGCGGGTTGCGGCCGGTTCGCTGAGCATGACTAATGGCGGAGAAATCTCGGTTTCGACGTTTGGAGTCGGCACGGGCGGCGATGTCCAGGTGACGACTGGCTCGCTCGCGATCAGCGATGGCGCGGAGATTTCCGCCGCGGCCTTCGGCGCCGGAGCCGGCGGGAACGTCCGCGTCAATGCCAACTCACTGTCGATCACGAAAGACGGGATGATTTCCGCGTCGACGTTTGCTGCCGGTGCTGGTGGGAGCGTGATGGTGGGGGTGGCCGGACCCATCTCAATAGATGGAACGGGGCAGAATTTCGCCACCGGCATCAGCTCCGAGTTCGAGCACCGGCGGTGGCAATGCTGGAGAGGTGAAGGTTGGCGCCGGCTCACTGGCGATCGCCGGCGGCGGCGAAATCTCGACCTCGACCCTCGGCAAGGGCGCGGGCGGCAACATCATGGTAAACCTCTCCGGCGATTTGGTGATCGACGGGATCGCTAACCCCAGCACCGCGCAGCCGGCTGGCATCGTTGCCCGCACTCTCGATCCCAACGGCGGCAATGCCGGGCAAATAACCGTCGATGCCGGCAACGTTTCGATCCTCGACAGCGGGGTGATTTCCACCTCGACCTTTGGCAACGGCGCCGCCGGAGAAGTCTCGGTAAACGCGTCGGGCGAGCTGGTCATCGACGGCGCCGGCACCCCTACGTTTGGCGCCAGCATCGCATCCAGCGCCAATTTCGCCGCCGGCAACGCGGGCCGCGTGACGGTCAACGCCGGCAGCCTGTCGCTTTCGCATGGCGGCGAAATCCAGAGTTTGACCTTTGGCTCGGGCAATGGCGGGGATGTCACCGTCGCCGCGGGAAGCGGGGTCGTCATCGACGGCACGGAGCGCAGGTGCCGACCGGTCTCTTCACCGATGCGCAGCCCGGGAGCACCGGCCGCGCCGGCGCAGTAAACCTGGCAGTCAGGACATCGTCGTCACCGGCGGCGGGCTCGTCAGCTCGGGCACGGCGGGGCGGGGCGACGGCGGCACGGTTCAGGTCGCCGCGTGGAGATCGCTCAGCTTGAGCGAAGCCGGCACCGGGATCATCGCCTCGGCATCCTCGACGGCGAGCGGCAATGCCGGGTCGGTGATGGTGACCGCGCCGCGATCGCGCTCCTCTCGGGAGCCGAGATTTCCAGCACGACCGCGGGGACCGGCGCCGGCGGTTCGGTGAACGTGACGACCCCCGGTGCACTGGTGCTCGACAATACGGGCGGCAACGGCAACACCCAGATCGCCGCCTCGGCAACCGGACCACAATCCGGGCCGGGCGGTTCGGTGACGATCTCGGCCGATGCGCTGACAATCGAGGGCGGGGGGCGGATCGCCAGCACCACCTTCGGGCCGGGCCGGGCGGGTGACATCGCCGTCACGGTAGCAAACGGCGTGGCATTGTCGGGCAGCGGACCTGACGGCGCGAGCGCGATCACCGCCTCGGCCCAGCCGGGCTCGAGCGGTCAAGCCGGCCAGGTCATCCTAACGGCGGGCGGCGCAATTTCGCTGTCCGACGGCGCGAAGGCGACATCGAGCACCGCTGGAGCAGGCAACGGCGGCACTGTGCAGGTGACAGCGGGAGGGCCGCTGACACTCGCCGGTTACGGTAGCGGCATCATAGCTTCGGCATCCTCGACAGCGAGCGGCAATGCCGGGTCGGTGACGGTGACGGCACCGCAGGTTACGCTGCTGTCGGGCGCCGAAATCTCCAGCACGACAGCGGGTACCGGCGCCGGCGGTTCGGTCAGTGTGGCGACGCCGGGTGCATTGTTCCTCAACGGCGGCGGCGATGCGAACACCCAGATCGCCGCATCGGCGACGGGGCCGTAATCGGGTCCGGGGGGCTCCGTGGCGGTGAACGCCAATAGCCTGACCGTAGAGGGCGGAGCGCAGATCGCCAGCTCGACTGCGGGTCCCGGCAAGGGTGGCGATGTCGATGTGACGGTCGCTTCGGATATCATGCTGCCGGATGGCGGCCCCCAAATCACGGCGCGGTCGACCGGCAGTGGGGATGCCGGGTCGATCACTGTCTCGGCAGGTCGCTTATTGATGAAACAATGGCGCGGCGATCTCGACCGAGGCCGCGACATCGACGGCCAGCGGCGGCAACATCACGTTGCACATACGCGATTTCCTCTATCTGGTGAGCAGTGAGATCACCACCTCGGTCAGAGGCGAGACCGGGAACGGCGGCAACATCGCGATCGACCCGCAGCTCATAATCCTTGCGCCTGGCCGAGCCAGGAGAAAAATTTTGCTGTCGGTGTCCCGGGAAGCGATGTCTCGACCACGGTGGCGCCAAGCGTCTGAATCCCGAAGCTGAGCGTCGACCGCGCGGCGAAGGCATGCTCGGCGTCACGGTCGAGCCAGTCCTGGTAGAGCCGCACCGGCGTCACGACCGTCTTTCCATTGGGCTCGGCGCCGGCCGTAAACGGAAACGGCATTCCCAGCAGAAACGTCTGCTGCTGCCGCCTTTCGAAGCTCAGGCCGAGCGTAAAGGTCTGTTCCGGAGTTCAATACATCGGACGGCTCACTCCCACCCCGATGCTCGAAAAGCTGCTCGTCGTGTTCAGCGGGCTGAGTTCCGGCGTGATCACCACGACGCCATTCCTGTCGTAGCGCAGGCTGACCCGCGTATCATCGCTGGCGATCGGCGCCGAATAACCGACATACCCGTCGTTGAGGCCCTGGCTGCGGCCGTATTGGGCGGCGAGAATATCGCCAAAACCCAATATGTTCGCGAACGAGCCCTGCAATTGACCGCGCACCGCACCCACGGTTGGCGACTGATCATCGGCGATCTGGGCGTTTAGCGAATACCGGCTGCCTTCGAGCACGTCGGCATGCAGTTTCGCCTCGCCGGGCTCCAGGCCGGGCACAGCTCGAGATTGAGCCGCTTGAGCAGCGGGTCTTGCAGCAGGATCTGCTGCTCGCGCCCCAAATTCTCGACATTGAACGGAGGCTCGGTGCCGCGGGCGAGGCGCGAGCGGAAATATTCGGGGTTGAAGTGGTCTGTGCCGGTGACCTCGATATCGCTGACCCGCCCTTCGACGACGCGAAACGCAACGACGCCGTTCACCACGTTCTGGTCCGGGATCACCACACCCGAGTTGATGTAGCCGCGATTGATATAGAGCAAGGTCAATTGCCGGCGAATGTCTTAGAGGTCTGCGGTAGTCACCGGCTTGCCGAGATAGGGGTCGACAACACCGCGGATCGCCTCCTTGTCGAGAACCGTGTTGCCGGTGATCGTAACATCGAAGGACAAAGCGCGGGCCCTGCGCCAGCGGGGCACCTTTGGATGGCGGCGGCACTGGTGCCGTCACACTCGATGGCGGGGATGGGACCGGCTGAACCGGGGGCAGCTACGGTGCGGGGCGCCCGCGCGTTTCGGGTATCAGCTGGGCGGCCGCCTCCGCGTGAAAGCCGGCCACGAGACATGCGGCCAATCCGGCGGTGGCGCAGGAGTGCTGGAGGCTTCTCAGCAGACCGCCGCTGAAACTTCCACGAGAATGCTCGACCGGGTCGTCCGATCCCCTCATTCTCGTCTCCGGGCTGAACAAACTGGCAGTTGATAAGCTTGTCCTCGGATAATCGCAATCCTTTGATGATCCTCGCGTTGTGCGGCCTCTTTTTCGTGGCGTGTGGGAGAGCCACGGCCCACGAGCCGCCCATGCAGCCTGCTGCGCCGCGCGACGCGGCGGCCGAGGCGGCGACCTATGAACGCTGCATGAAGCTAGCCCGGCAAAACCCAGGGGAAGCCCGCAGCCTCGCGCAGAGCTGGCACGAGCGCGGCGGCGCGCATCCGGCCGATCATTGCGCCGCCGTCGCACTCATCGGCTTGAAGCAATACAAGGAGGGGGCGATGCGCCTCGAAGCGCTGGCGCAAGCGATAAGGGCGCCGGCCGGGTTGCGCGCCGAGGTGCTCGACCAGGCTGGACAGGCCTGGGGCCTGGCCGGCGATCCGGTGCGGGCCTATGCGGCGGCGGGAGCAGCGGTTGCCCTGGAGCCGAACGATCTCGACCTGTTGATCGACCGGGCGCAAGCGGCCGCATCGGCGGGGTATTACGACAAAGCGGTAGCCGATCTCGACCATGTCTTGAAGGCTGACCCGTCGCGCGTCGACGCGCTGATCTACCGCGCCTCGGCAAACCGCGCCCTCGATCGGCTCGACCCCGCGCTCGTCGATGTCGAGAAGGCGATAGCGCGGGCGCCCAATTCAGCGCCGGCGCTGCTGGAACGCGGCAACCTCCGCCGCCTGAAGGGCGACAACGATGGAGCCCGCCGAGATTGGGAGCGGGTCGGCCAATTGGCCCCCAGCAGCCAGGCGGACGTGGCTGCCAAGGCGAACCTCGAACACCTTCAATCAAACGGGGAAGTCGCGCCAGCGAAACCACGCATTCGTCAATGAACCTCCCTTCACTTGTTGCTAAGCATCTTTTGCTAGTGTCGCGGCGTGGTAAACCCCGACCGCCTCCAGAGCCGACGTTCTCGCGCCAGCCGCCCTGTGTTGCTTGCTGGGATTGCTCTGCTCGTCCTCATCATCACGACGGCCGGCTTAGCCATTTGGGACCGGAGCGGCGATTTTCCCCTCATCGATACAATCTCGGCCGCGGAAAAAGCTGTGCTTGCCTACTGGGGGCGCCAATCGCAGTTTCTTGCCTTCGGCACGTTTTGCGCGGCGATCGGTTTTGCCCTGTTTTTTCGGGCGCTGGTGGCGCGCTCCCGCGCGCTCGAGCGCGCCGAGGCGACTTTGCGCGAAAGCGAAGCTCGGTGCCGCGATTTCGCTCTGACCTCATCCGACTGGTTCTGGGAGACGGATGAGAAGCATCGGTTCAGTTTTCTGTCCGATCACATTCGTGCGTTTGGTCAGGATCCGCAAATCCGCATCGGGCGAACCCGCACCGAGCTGGCAACCGATGTCGTCAGCCAGCCGGGCAAATGGCGGGAACACCTGGCGGTGCTGGACCGGCACGAACCGTTCCGTGACTTTGTCTATAAGCGCAAGATCGGCGACGATCCCGAACGCGTGATTTCCGTCGGCGGCAACCCGTTCTTTGATGAGGCGGGGCGGTTTCTCGGCTATCGGGGAACAGCCCGCGACATCACAGAGAAGGTTCTGGCCGAACGAGCCCTGCATGACGCAAAAGCCGCCGCCGAGGCCGCCAACATCGCCAAATCCCAGTTCCTCGCCAATATGAGCCATGAGCTGCGCACGCCCCTCAATGCGATCCTAGGATTTTCCGAGGTGATGGAGAACGGGATTGCCGGCCCGCTCCAGTCGCGGCAAGCCGAATACGTCGGTCTCATTCGTCAGAGCGGCGAGCATCTTCTGCACCTGATCAATGAGATTCTCGATCTGGCGCGGATCGACGCCGGTAGGCTGGATCTGCATGAAGAAGTAATCGAGCCCAGAAAGCTGGTCGGCGGCGCCATAACGCTCGTCAAGGATCGTGCTGCCGGCGGCCTTCTGAAATTGGCCGTTCACGTAGAAGACATGCCGGCCCTAAGGGTCGACCGCACTCGTCTGACGCAGGTCCTGCTCAACCTGCTGTCGAACGCGATCAAATTCACCGAGCTTGGCGGGGCGATCAACGTGCTCGTGCGTCGCACAGAAGAGGGCGGCGCCGCTTTCGTCGTGCGGGACAATGGCCGTGGGATGATAGAGGACGAGATCGAAATCGCTCTTGAGCGGTTTGGCCAGGTCGATGGAGGACTTGCCCGCCGCCATGAGGGCTCCGGTCTGGGGCTGCCGCTCGCTCGAAAGCTCGCCGAGCTCCACGGCGGCTCGCTAACCCTACACAGCGAGAAGGGGCGCGGCACGACCGCGACCGTGGTCCTGCCGCCGTCAAGGGTTGTTTCAGTGAAGGCGGCAGCGCTGGCCCTCGACGACCGCTCCGGCGAGCCCCGGGAAATTCGTTCCGAATACTCACTGGATTCTGGGTTGGAGGAGGATGAGCGAATCGGGTGCGAAGAGGGGCCGAGGGTGCCTTTTGAGGAGTACTGTGCGGTGCCGTGACGCAGCCGAACGCCGAATCATCTCGCAAAGCAGCCGATTGCAATGGCAATATCGGACCAACGGGGGCAGGCTCTGCCGAGAGCCTGAAGGCACGCACATCGCCATTCGATCCAATCACTCATGCTGCGCCGCTTTCTCGCCGAGCTGGCCGGTCTCGGTCTAACGATCCAGACTACCGAGCTCGACGTCACGGATGACAAAGCGCCGGCAGAGGAAAGCCGTTCGCGACCGGCTGGTTGCCGATGCCTACAGCCGCTTCCTCGATGCTGCGCTCGACGAACCGGCGGTCAAGGTGGTGGTGATTTGGGGATTGTCGGATCGGCACAGCTGGATCGTCCGGAAAGATCCATAAATCAAAATGGCGTGACGATGGACTGCCGTCCCGGCCCTTGCCTTTTGATGCCCATTTGAGGCCCAAGTCCGCCTGCGAGGCGATTGCGCAGGCCCTCGCGCTGGTGCCGCAGCGGGCGCCCGGACAGGACCTGCCGCCCTCCAGGCTTGGCAGGCTAATCCTTGCTGGGCTAATCGACGGCGAACACCCAGACCGAGCCGCCCTGCGGCACGTCCGGGTACTCCCATGGCCGCGCCAGGTTGAGGCGGGACTGCATGCGTGCGGCGTCGACCCCCCACCCCGACTGGACGGCGATGTACTGCTTGCCGTCGAGTTGGAACGAGACCGGCACGCCATTGACCCCCGACCCGGTGCGGAATTCCCATAGGGTCTTGCCGTTGGAAGCGTCGAAGGCGCGGAAGTAGCGATCGTTCGTGCCGCCCGCGAAGAGGACGCCGCCGCCGGTCGCCAGCACCGGTCCCCAGAGCTGTGACATGCCGAACGGATGACTCCACACCTTTTGCTCGGTGTCGAGGTTCCAGGCCTGGAGCTCACCGATATGATCCGCGCCCGGTGCGATATATAGGGTCGCTGTCGCGCCAGTGTACAGCTCCCCTGGAGTATAGGTGACAGGTTTCCCGATGGAGGTTCCACACAAATTCTCGTTAGCTGGAATGTAGAGGAGCCGTGTCTTCGGGCTATAGGCGACAGGCGGCCAATCCTTGCCGCCCCATAACGACGGACAGAAATCGGCCTTTTTCTCCGTCCCCGGCTGGCGCACCGGATCGACGTTTGGCCGACCGGTTTCGGGATCGAGACTGACGAAGACGTTCTGCTTTACGAAAGGCTTACCGTCGATGAAGTTGATCTTATCGCCGGTGCGCTCGAGCATCCACAAATAACCGTCGCGCGCGACATCGACCAGCCCCTTGATGTTCTTACCATTGTGCTGGTAATCGACGAGTATCGGCGGCGAGACTTCGTCCCAATCCCACGAATCGTTCGGATGATATTGGTGGTAGCCCTTGATCGTTCCGGTCGTCGTGTCGAGAGCGAGCACCGATGAGGTGTAAAGGTTGTCCCCCGGCCGCTGGTCCCCCATCCAGGGCCCGCCATTGCCGGTGCCCCAGAAGCTGAGATTGGTTTCCGGATCGTAAGTGCCGGTGATCCAGACCGAACCTCCGCCGGTTTTCCATTGGTCGCCTTTCGGCCAGGTCTCGCTGCCCGGTTCACCCGGCGCCGGCACGCTGTAGGTCTTCCATAGCGGCTTGCCGGTCTCGGCATCGAATGCCGCAACAAAGCCGCGTACGCCGAGTTCGCCACCCGAGACGCCGACGATGACCTTGCCGTCGGCAACGAGCGGCGCCAGCGACATGTAATACCCACGAGTGTAGTCCTCCACTGGGGCTTTCCACACCTCGTTACCAGTCTTGGCATCGAGCGCTAGGAGCACGGCGTCCGCTGCAGCGAAGTAAACCTTGTCGCCGAGCAGCGCGACTCCGCGGCTGGTCGGATGGAGAAGGAGCATATCCTCGGGAATCGGCCGCTTGAAACGCCAGAGAAGCTCGCCTTTTTTGGCATCGATCGCCAACACCTGATTGCCCGGCGTGGCGACGAACATGACGCCGTTGTTGACGATCGGAGGCGCCTCGTGGCCTTCGACCTGTCCCGTCGCCAATGTCCACACCGGTTTCAGCCCGCTGACATTCGCCGCAGTTATCTGTGACAGCGGGCTGTAGCCCCAGCCGTTATAGGTGCGCCGGTACATCAGCCAATCGCCGTCCGCTGGTTGCGTGAGCTCGTCGGGTGTCACCGGCTTGTAGTTTTGCAATACTGACGGGACCGGCGGCGGGGTTTCTGGGCGCGGAGGAGGCACCAACGGCTTTTGCGCCAACGCAGTCGTAACATTCAGTGCCAGCGCCAATGCGCTCGCCGCAAGCGTGAGATAAAGGCGGTTTTTTTCGCGCAAAGCGTCTCTCCTCGATTTTTGGGTCACATTTGTTGGAAACCGGCCCGCCCAGTGAACGGCTTGGCGACGACTAGCCGGCCGTCGACAATTTTCAAAGGCAACGCCGGCAGGCGGCGGGGCGCCGGCCCGCTTACCACTTTCCCTCCCTCCTTGGGATCATAAACCGAGTAATGGCAGGGACATTGGAGCAGCTGGCGCTCTGCGTCCCAAATGGTGACGTCACAGCCGGTGTGTACGCATATGGCCGAATAGGCGACAACACCTGCGGCGGCGTGCTCCTTTGTGGCGGGGTCGAAGCCTTCAGGGTCGAGGCGCAATAGCAGCACCTTGTTGAGCCGCGAGCCGTTGCGCAGCGTCTTGGTCTCCGGATCCATCGGCCAAGACAGGGTCTGCTTGCCGTCGAGCGGCAGATCGTCCGGTTTCAATGGTTCCGGGTTAGCCGTGGCAGTGACGTTTACCAGCAGGTCGCCTTCCTTTGGCCGCTCGCGTGCCGCATCGGTTTGCGCCAGTGCCAGCTGGGGTGCCAGCGCCAGCCCAAGACCCATTTCAAGCGCCCTGCGCCGGCCGATTGGGCGAGCCCTGCACCAAGGACAATCGCGATCCACCCCGTCCCCCGAGTACCAAATCCCGTGCCCCAGCCCCCTCCCATTCCCTCCCGCGGAAGCGGGGGAAGGTTAGGGTGGGGGCGACGCGTTCTACGTCGCGAGCTGATCGCCGATCGGCAGGCGGCGGATGCGCTTGCCGGTGGCGGCGAAGATGGCGTTGCACAAGGCCGGCGCGAAGGGCGGCAGACCCGGTTCGCCGACGCCGCTCGACGGCACGTCGATGCCGTTGGGGACGATCCACACATGCGTGATCGGCGGCGACTCGTCGATGCGCAGGACCTGGAACCCGTCGAAATTGTTTTGTTGGACGCGCCCGTTCTTGAAGCTGATCTCGCCGTATTTGGCGAGACTCAACCCCATCACCGCCGCGCCCTCGATCTGGGAGTAGACGCGTTCCGGGTTGGCGGCAAAACCGCAATCGATCGCGGTATCGACGCGCGGCACCGACAGCTTCCCTTTGTCGTCGACCGCGACTTCGATGACTGTGGCGACATAGCTCAAGAAGCTGCGATGCACCGCGATGCCCTGGCCGTGTCTGGGCGGCAATTTCTTACCCCATTCCGCCTTGTCGGCGACGAGCTCGACAACGCGCCGCAGCCGCGCCGTGTCGATCGGGTAGGTTTCGAGCGGGTCGCCGTAATTGGTGTAATCGGCGGGTGGTTTGACGAGCCGCGGCGGCCCGAGAAGCTCGAACAACATGTCCTTGGGGTCGCGCCCCGCCGCGTGCGCAAGCTCGGCGACAAACGACTGTATCGCAAACGCGTGCGGAATGTTCGACACCGAGCGGAACCAGCCGATCCGCGTATGCGCTTCGGCTTCGCCCACCTCACAGCGCAAATTGGCAATATTGAACGGCAGGTCGAGGACACCCATGCTGAGCTCGCCCGCCTGCTCGAACTTCGGATCCGGAACAAACGTGGCCCGGATGGTCGGCGCAACCGTGCGGTGGCGCCACGCGATGACCTTGCCTTGTGCATCGAGACCGGCATCGATGCGCTCGGCGGAGACCGTGTGCAGATAATCGTTGTGGAGATCGTCCTCGCGCGTCCACGTGACCTTGACCGGCGCGCCGTCCATTTCGCGCGACAGCAATGCCGCCTCGAGCACAAAGTCGGGCTTCGACTTGCGGCCAAAACCGCCGCCGAGCAAAGTGACGTTGACCGTCACATCCTCCGGTTTGAGGCCGAGCTTCGCTACTAATTCGTTTTGCGTGCCGCCCGGGCTCTGCACAGCCGCCCAAACCTCGCATTTGCCGCCGGCAACGCGCGCCGTCGCGCAAGTCGGCTCCATCGGGGCATGAGCGAGATGCGGCGCGTAATATTCCGCGAACACCGCCTTTGCGGCCGAGCCGAGCGCCTTCTCGGCATCGCCTTCGTCTCGCACGACCTTGCCCGGCTTACGCGCGGTTTCTTCCAGCTGGGCCTTGTAGGCGCCCGAATCATAGCTGGCGTGCGGCCCGTCATCCCACTTGATGACCAGCGCGTCACGCCCCTTGATCGCCGCCCAGGTATTGCGCGCAATGACCGCGACGCCGCCGATCGGCTGGAACTTCGACGGCGGTGGCGTGCCCTCGATGACGACGATCTTCTCGACACCCGGCACCTTCATCGCCGCGCTGCCGTCATAGGAGGCGAGTTTGCCGCCCATGACCGGCGGCCGCGCAATGACCGCGTATTTCAGCCCGGCGAGCTTGGTGTCGATGCCGTAAATCGCACGGCCGGTCGTGATGTCGAACAGATCGACGATCTGGACGTTGCCTTTGCCGAGATAGCGGAATGCAGATTCGTCCTTGAGCTTTATCTGATCGGCAGGTGGCGTCGGCAGCGCGCTTGCAGCGGCGGCGAGGTCGCCGTAACCGAGCTTGCGGCCCGAGGGCTTATGGACGACCTCATGGTTCTGCGCCTGCACCTCGCTGGCCGGAACGTTCCAGCGCTGCGCGGCGGCGATTTCGAGCATGTGCCGCGCCGCGGCGCCACATTCGCGCATCGGCTGGATGAAATGGCGCAGGCTGCGCGAGCCGTCGGTGTTCTGGTTGCCGTATTTTTTCTCGTCGCCGGGCGATTGCACGACCTTGACGCGCGACCAGTCGGCTTCGAGCTCGTCGGCGACCGCCATCGGCAGGCTGGTGCGCGAGCCGGTGCCCATTTCGGCGCGGTGCGCGACGATCGTCACGAGCCCGCTCGGGTCGATCGAGACAAAGACATGCGGGTCGCTGACGACGCCGCCCGACATCTTCGCCGCGCCGGTGGCGTAGGCGGCCCACCCGGCGCGGGTGGGCGCGAACTCGGCGGCGACGACGAGCCCACCGGTGGCCAACAGCCCCTTGAGAAACCCGCGGCGGCTGACGTTTTCGACTATTGCGTGAGCCTGGGTCATGTCACGCTCCTGTGGCGGCCGCCTTGATGGCGGCGGTGATGCGCTGGTAGCAGCCGCAGCGGCAGATGTTGCCGCTCATTGCACTGTTGATCTCGTCTTCGGACGGGTTCTTGTTCGTCGCGATCAGTGCGGCGGCCTGCATGATCTGGCCGGCCTGGCAATACCCGCATTGCGGCACATTGACGGCGCGCCAAGCCTTCTGGACGGGGTGGTTGCCTTGCGGATCGAGCCCCTCGATGGTGGTCACCGAACGGCCCGAGACATCGTTTACGGCGGTGATGCAGGCGCGGGTGGCCTCGCCGTCGATATGGACGGTGCAGGCCCCGCACAGCGCCACGCCGCAGCCGAACTTGGTTCCGGTGAGCCCCAATTCGTCCCGCAGAAACCAAAGCAGCGGCATCGACGGATCGCCGTCGAACGACTGCTCCTGGCCGTTGACGCGCAATTTGACCATGGCGTGCCTCCCCGTGTGGTGCCGATCGGTCAATTCTATCTCCGAAGTAGCGGACCCGGCAACATTGTTAAGGGCGAGTTCGGGAGGTCTGTCAAAAGGTAAAGCGGATGCCGACGGTGCCGGCAATCGGGGCGCCCGGGCTGTAGCTGCGCGGGTTGGCGGCGCCGGGGGCCTGCGCGATGAACACCGAGGAAGTCGGCGAGAAGGTGCCGAACGTATAGTAGGTCGTATTGAACGCGTTCTGCAGCAGGCCGAAGAGCTGCAGGTTTGGGGCAAGCTGGTAGCTCGTGTGCAAATTCACCACGAAATAGGCCGGCGTCTTCGGGGTGAGGTTGGCTTCGTCACCGAACAAATACCGCCCGCTCGCCGCAACCCCGGTCCCGCCGATCGTCCAGGCGTCGGTCAGCCGGTAATCGACACCGAGCTTGATCAGGTTGGTCGGAATGCCGGGCAAGTGGTTCCCCGGCTGGACCTGGATATTGCCGTTGGCGTCGGCCGCGGGATTGTTCGGGCTCGACACAGTGAAGCCGCTCTGGAACGTGGCGTCGATATAAGAATAGCCGAGCCAGGCGAGCAGGCGATCGGTCTTGAGCCGCAGATTGATGTCGACCCCCTGGCGCAGCGTATTGCCGACATTCTCGAAGAAGCCACGACCCTGGATCGGGCTGTTCACAAACGCGATGTCGTTGTCGAGCGTGCTGCGGAAAAACGAGATTCCGGCGGACAGGGTCGTGCCGTCGGAAGGCCGGAGCTGGCTGCGCAGACCGGTCTCGATCGTATGCGAGACGACCTGCTGCAGGTTCGGATCGCCGGCAAAGAATTGCGCCAGGCTGCACGGGGCTGCAGGGTTGGCGCAAGTCAGCTCCGCCGGGGTCGGCGCCCGGTTGGCGTCGGCATAGCTGGCATAGGCCGTTAGACCTGGAAGGATTTTGTAGGTCAATCCGCCGGCTGGATTGAACCGGCTGTAGGTGTGATCGCCGCTGAGAGCGCTGCCCTGCTGGTCGTTGAGATCGATTTGCGCCAGGTTGAAGCGGCCCGCCAGATTGGCCGATAGCGCGGGTGTGACGTCGACAGTGTCGGTGAAGAATAGGCCGTAGTAAGCATTGGAGATGCCGACCCGAACCGGCGCGATCGAGCCATCGGCTTGGTCGATGGTGATGCTGGGACCGGCAAACACTCGGTCACTCAGCGACAACCCGCCGATTTGCGTGCTGCCGCCGAATAGAGTTTGGGCGCCGTCAAAGCTGAATCCGGCGACCACCTGATTGGGATGCCCGAACAGCTCGTCGCGGTTGGTGACCTGGAGCGAGGCGCCATAGCCGTTGGTGTTCGTCGATTGTTGATCGAGGTCCGAATAGGGGCCGCCATCGAGGAAATCCGGGATCGGATTGCCGGCGCGGCTGGTGGCGAAGGCGCCGGGCGCGAGGCAGAGAAAGCCGACCTGATCCTGATCGGTACAGGGCGAGGCCACCGGAACGTTACCGTTGACGACCTTCTGCAGGAAATACTCGTAATAGGCGACGCCCTGCAGCGCGGTGGTATTCGAGATGTCGTAGGAGCCGGAAAGGGTCACCAGCGCATATTTGTTCTTGATCAAATTCGGCGCGGTAAATTGCGCGCTGGGATCGACGGCCAACAGCTCGATCGGCGAGGTTCCCGGGCCGTTCAGGGTGTTGTCGGCCGCGGTCACATTGACGTGGGCCTCCCCGCGGCTGCCGCGCCAGCCGATGTCGCCGTAGAAGTTGCGAATATTGGAGGATTGTAGATCGCGCCAGCCGCCTTCATGCAGCCCGGTAGCTGCTGCATAAGCCGCGGTGTTGCCGCTCTGGGCCCCGTATTGCAGCTCTCCCTGGTAGTGTGAGAACGAGCCGCCGAGGAGGTCGACCTCGCCGCCGTGATAAGTGAACCCATTCTTCGGGCGCACCGACAAGGCGCCGCCCAGCGCGTTCAGACCAAAGACCGGATTGGAGCCGACCAGGTCCATCCGATCGATCGCGATGTCCGGGATCAGATCCCAGTTTACGGTGTCGCCGAACGGCTGGTTGAACCGCACCCCGTTGAGATAGACCGCCAGCCCTTGCGGGTTGCCCTGCAGCGGCGAGGCGAGGAAACCGTGATAGAGAAGATTGGGCTGAAATGGATTTCCGGCGGCATTGTCGAGCATGACGCCCGGGACCTTTTCATCGAGCGCGCGCAGCATCTGCGGGTAACCGTTGCGGCTGATGTCCTGGTCCGTCAGCACCTGAGTCTCGGCGGGCACCTTGTCGCGATCGACCCCGGATCCAAGCAGCGGCGTCGCGCCGACCACCTCGACGGTGGGCAGGCTCAAGGACGGCGCTTCGGAGGGTTGTTGAGCCGCCGCGGCGGCGGACAGGAGCACCGTAGCCAAGCCGAGAGCTTGTGACACGCGCCTGAGGTCAGGCATTTCTCAGCTCATCGGGTCCGTCCCCCACCGCAACCATTAAGCCAGACAACTCGTCGCCGTGCCTTCCCAATTTGCCCAAAAAATTTGCCCGCTCCGCGCGGGAAGGGTTGCCGGATTAGCCCTTCGCGCCCGCTCGCCCTAAACCCTCCCTTGCTGTTTGCTGTTTTTTGCAGCAAAAATATCAGCATCGTCCACCTCGGTCCGTCATCCCTCCGGCGATCGGTGCCTGCGCGAGGCGCATGAGACGCGAACATTATGGCAATTTTAGCGTTGCTGATATGGTAAGGCTGACGCCGCCTGACGAGCATAATTCTGCTGCGCTCCCTCCGTTGGCGCTATCGAGCGCGAGCGGTTTGCAACCGGTCCGCGTAAACCTTTAGCCGCAGGGCAGCGTGTGTGGACACTGTTGGTTGACAGCACACGGCCGTGATCCTAACTTGCGCCCGGCAAGAATCAGACCGAAGGAAATGGCTATGAAGTGGAAGACGCCGGTCATCATCGAAATCGCAGTCGGGCTGGAGATCAACGCTTACGCCTGCGCCGAGGTCAAGTAGGCTCCTCGTTTTCTGACGCCGGCCGGATCCGGCGAGACGACCGATGCTTGAAGCGGTTGTCCTCGGGTCCGCGGCCGGCGGCGGTTTTCCACAGTGGAATTCCAACGCGCCGGCATGTCGCCGGGCACGAGCCGGAGACAGCGCCGCAGCTCCGAGAACGCAAGCCTCGCTTGCGGTCTCGGCGAATAGACGTGATTGGTTCGTTCTGAATGCCTCGCCCGATCTGCGACTGCAGATCGAGGCGACGGCTGCATTGCATCCCCGTGAAGGACTGCGGTCCTCGCCAATTGCCGGCGTGATCGTTCCTGGCGGCGATGTCGACGCTGTCGCGGGGTTGCTCCATTTGCGCGAACGGCATCGCTTCTCGGTTTACGCCCCAGCCCGGGTTCTCGCGGTCATCGCGGCGAACCCGATCTTTCATGTTCTGGCTCCCGAATGCGTCGAGCGCGTCGAATTGCCCCTCGATCGGCGGATTGAGCTTGCGGGGACTGCCGGCCCTTCGGGATTAGCGGTCATCGCGTTCGCCGTCCCGGCAAAAGTCCCGCTCTATCTCGAAACAGCTGGCCAGGATCCGGGAATCGCAGAAGTGGGCGATGCGGTGGGTCTCCAGATCATCGACAGCGGGACCGGAAAATCCGTCTTTTTCATCCCCGGTTGCGCGGCAATGACAGATCGGCTGCGCCGGCGCCTGACCGGGAGCGAGCTGGTGTTTTTCGACGGGACTCTGTGGCGCGACGACGAGATGATCCGCCTCGGCGTCGGCAATAAGACCGGCCGGCGAATGGGACATATCAGCATGAGCGGCGACGACGGTGCGATAGCCGCCTTCCGCGATCTGAACGTGAGGCGCCGTATTTTCATCCACATCAACAACTCGAACCCGGTGCTCCTCGACGATTCGCCTGAGCGGCAACTCGCCGAAGCCGCCGGATGGGAGATCGCCTATGACGGGATGGAGGTGAGGCTGTGAGCGCGGCCCTGCTTTCCGGCGCGGATCTCGAGAGTGCCCTGCGGCAGATCGGCGAGGAGCGCTACCATCATCGCCATCCGTTTCATCACCTGATGCGCGACGGCAAGCTCAATCGCGGCCAGGTCCAGGCCTGGGCGCTCAACCGCTATTACTATCAGGCCCGCATTCCGGCGAAGGACGCCTATCTGGTCGCGCGGTTGCCGACGCCGGCGCTGCGCCGGGAATGGCGCCGGCGCATCATCGACCATGACGGCGAGAGCGAGGACACCGGCGGAATTGCCCGCTGGCTCAGGCTGACCGACGGTCTCGGCCTCGATCGCGAGTATGTGATCTCGACCAAGGGGCTGTTGCCGGCGACGCGTTTCGCGGTCGATGCCTATGTCAACTTCGTGCGCGACCGGTCTCTGCTCGAAGCGGTCGCCTCGTGCCTCACCGAGATGTTCTCGCCCGGGATCATCGCCGAGCGGGTCGAGGGTCTGCTGAAGAACTACAATTTCATCAGCCGCGACACGCTCGCCTATTTCACGCCGCGGCTGACCCAGGCCCCGACTGACGTCGCCTTCGCCATCGCCTACGTCAAACAACATGCCGGCACTCCGGAGAAGCAGGCTCTGGTGCTCGACACGCTGCGGTTCAAATGCGACGTGCTGTGGGCTCAGCTCGACGCGCTCTACTTTGCCTATGTCGAGCCGGCGCTGACCCCGCCCGGCGCCTTTGTGCCTGGCCGGACGGCCTCATGAGCGGAGAGCCGCGCCCATCGGTCGAGGGCGACGCCGTCCTGCGCTTTGCCCCGCATACCAGGTTCCGCTTCGACGAAATCCGGCAAGCCTGGATCGTGCTCGCGCCCGAGCGGCTCATGTTGCCGGACGAGCAAGCCGTTGAAATCCTGCAGCTGATCGACGGGAAGCGCGCCGTCGACGACGTTATCGCTGAACTCGCCGGCCGCTACGACGCCCCTCGTGACGTCATCGCCGCCGACGTCCTCAAGATGCTGCAGGACCTCGTCGACAAAAAAGTGCTGCGTCCATGATCGCGGTCGAGCCGCCGCTGGCCCTGCTCGCGGAGCTGACGCATCGGTGCCCGTTGCGCTGCCCCTACTGCTCGAACCCGCTCGAGTTATCGCGTGCCAGCGCCGAGCTCGATACCGAAAGCTGGAAGCGGGTTCTCGGCGAAGCCGCAGAGCTCGGGGTTCTGCAGGTCCATTTTTCCGGGGGTGAGCCGCTCGTCCGGCGGGACCTTGCCGAACTGGTGCGGCATGCGGCCGAAGTCGGGCTCTACGGGAATCTGATCACATCCGGGATCAATCTCGATGCCGGCCGGATCGCGGAGCTGGTCGAGGCCGGGCTCGAGCACGTGCAGCTCAGCTTTCAGGATGCCGATGTGGTCTCCGGCGACCGCATCGCCGGGCTCTTCGGGTCTCAGCAGGCGAAACGGCGGACGGCGCGCCTCGTCCGCGAGGCCGGGCTGCCGTTGACGGTGAACGCGGTCGTGCACCGGCAAAACCTCGACCGCCTCGGCGAGATGATCGAGCTGGCCGTGGCCCTCGGCGCCGACCGGCTCGAAGTCGCTCACGTGCAGTATTACGGATGGGCCTTGCGCAATCGCGCGGCGTTGCTGCCGAGCTGCGACCAGCTGGACACCGCCACCGCCACTGTCGAGGCCGCCCGCAAGCGCCTGACCGGGGTCTTGGTTATCGATTACGTGTTGCCCGACTACTACGCCCATCGCCCAAAGGCCTGTATGGGCGGTTGGGGCCGGCGGTTCCTGAACGTGACCCCGGCGGGCAAGGTGCTGCCGTGCCACGCGGCGGAGACCTTGACGGGCCTTGATTTTCCGACCGTAGCCGAGGCGAGGCTTTCCGACATCTGGTATCATTCCTCCGCGTTCGAACGGTTCCGCGGGACGGATTGGATGCCGGAGCCGTGCCGCTCCTGCGAGCGGCGCGAAATCGACTGGGGCGGCTGCCGCTGCCAGGCATTCGCGCTGACCGGCGATGCCGCGCGCACGGACCCGGCTTGCGCATTGTCACCGGACCGCGACCTGCTCGTCGGGGCCCGCGCGGATGCGGACGAAACCGCGCCCGATTTTGTCTATCGCCAGCATTCCGCCGCGTCGCGCGGATTGGCTGAGCTCGTCTCCCGACCCGCGTGAGCCCAGATGGCGGAGCCGGCGCTGGAGTGGCGCGTCGAGGAAACCTGCCTCAATGCTTGGCCGGCGGTTCGAGAAGTGCTTCTCGACGGGTGGTTGCTGCGCTTCAGCGCCGGTCTCACGCGTCGCGCCAATTCGGCAAATCCGCTGTGGCCGGTCTCGCGAGTCGATTTGCAGACTTGCGAGGCGCTGTATCGCAGATTGGGCCTGCCGACGATCTTTCGAGTGTTGTCGCTGATCGATCCTGTGGTCGACGATCGCCTTGCGCAAGCCCGCTACACCGCAGAGGGCGAGAGTTGTGTGCTCTATGGTCCGATCGAAGATGTCGAGGCGGCGCGAGACCCGGATGTAACACTGCTCGACCAGGCGACAGAGGAGTGGTTCGCCGCGATGGCGGCGCTGCAGAACCATTCGAGCGAGCAGGCCGCGATTTATCGCAGAATCGTCGGTCAGCTCGCCATTCCGGGCGCCTTTGCCATGCTGTCCGACGAGAGAGGTGCGGTGGCCCTCGCCTATGGCGCGTTGCACAACGGCTTGCTTTGTTATGAGTTGGTGATCACCGACGGTCGTCGGCGCAGGCAGGGTTCGGGCCGCCGGATCGTCAGCGCACTGGCGACCTGGGCGAGAAATCAGGGTGCGGTCGGCGCCTGCCTCGAAGTGGAAGCCCACAATTCGCCCGCGCGGGCCCTTTACGACGCCGTCGGATTAAAAAGGGAACTCTATCGCTATCATTACCGGCGCGAACCGGCCTAATCCAGTTGTGACAAAAATGTGGGATAAGGAAGCGCCGTCTGCGCTAGCCGGCGCGTAATGGTATTATTGAGGCTCGTAGTGACAAATCGAGCTATTGAAATGAGCGCTGTAGAACTCCGCCTCAGTCCGAGCGAACTGCCACGGGAGATGGGCGCGATGCGGGTCTGGTTGGATCAGCATCGTTTTGAGCCATCCGGTTTTTCATGCCGCGACTTTGATGATGGGGTCCTCGTTTCTATAGAGTTCAAGATTGCTCATCAGGCCATGGCTTTCGCCGAACGCTTCGGCGGTCGAGCCGATGCCGCCTCGGAGTTGCCGAGGGCGACGCTCGATGCGGGAGTGTCGGCCTCCGGCGTCATCGGCTGAACTCCCTCCCTCGCCCCGGCTTGCGATCGGGGTGCGAGGGAGGGTATCGAAGGGGCGTGGTTAGACGACCCCTTGCTTGCGCAGCGCCTCGACCTCGGCGGCGTCCAATCCGAGCCATTCATCGAACACCTCGGCGATGTGCTCGCCGAGCAGCGGTGCCGGGTTGATCGGCGGCGGCGCGCCGTCGAAGCGCACCGGCCAGGTCGGCATCGTCATCTGCCAATCGCCGTGCTGCACGGTTTGCAGGATGCCGCGCTTAGCAAAGCTCGGCTCGTTCGTCAGCTCCATCGAATCAAAGACCGCTCCGGCCGGCACGCCCGCGCCGCTGATCTGCGCCATCGCCTCCTCTTTGGTGCGTTGGCGCGTCCAGGTGGCGACGATCTCGTCGACTTCGGCCTCGTGCTCGACGCGCGCCGCGGCGGTGTCGTAACGCGGATTGCCGATCAGCTCTTCGCGGCCGATCAGCTTTAAGAGGCGCGGCCAGTGCTCGGGATTGGCGCGGCTGGTGAGAAGATAGACGTAATCGTTGGGGCCGCCCGGCTTGCACGGATAGATGCCGTGAGGGGGATTGCCGCCTGCCGGCTGCCGTTGGGCGGGTTTCCCCGTCTGCGCCTGCCTGATGAACATGCCGCGGCTGTAATGCATGACCAAATCCTGCATCGCCGCCTGCAGCCGCCGGCCCTTGCCGGTTGAGGCCCGCTGATAGAGCGCGCTGACGATGCTGAACGCGAGCAGCATGCCGGTGCCGGTGTCGCCGATCGTCGGCCCCGGCTTGATCGGCTTGCCGTCGCGCTCGCCGGTTATGCTCATCGCGCCGCCGCAGGCCTGCGCGATCGGGTCGAAGCACAGCCCCTTTTCGTATGGGCTGCCTTCGCCGAAACCCTTGACTTGCGCATAGATTATCCGCGGGTTCAGCGCGCTGACGACATCATAGCCAAGACCCAGCCGCTCGACGGCCCCGGGCGCAAAGTTCTCGGTAAAAACATCGGCTTTGCGAGCCATGTCCTTGACCAGCGCCAGGCCGCGTTCGGATTTGAGATTGACGGTGATTGATTTCTTGTTGGCGTTGTACGCCATGAAATAATACGGGTCCGCGACGCCGCGGCGGCCCGCTTCACCGCCCTGCGGGGGCTCCACCTTGACAACTTCGGCGCCCATCCAGGCGAGCGCCTCGGTGCAGCTCGTCCCGGCCTCGAACTGCGTCAGATCGAGAACCTTGATGCCCGCGAGGCAATTTGGTGACACGGCGTTTCCGTCCATTCTTTCTCACTCTTGCTTAGGGAGCCCCCACCCTACCCTCCCCGCTTGCAACCGCTTGCGGGGGAGGGGAAAGAAGGGCACCGATTTGCTTTGGTTCAGTTGAGCCCTTCTTGCTGCAGCGCGCGCTGCACCGCCGGGCGCGCCATCATCCGGTCGAAATGGGCGGCGCAGTTCTTCGGCAATTGCATGCCGACCCGCTTCGCACCCCAATATTCGACATAAAACAGCGCGGCGTCGGCCGCCGACAAATTGTTGCCGCCTAGATAGTCCTTGCCTTCGAGCGCCTTGTCGACGACCGCAAAACCCTTTTCGATCTGCTCGCGGCCTTGCGCCTTGACCTGTTCATGGTCGGACGGAGACGGTGCGAACCGTTCGGTGCGGAACAACCGAGTGAAGCCCTGCGAGTGGATCGTGCCGACGACGTACTCCATGACCTCCATCGCCCGGATCTCGGTCTCCTCGTCTTTCGGGATCAGGTTGGCTTGCGGATTTTTCAACGCGAGCCAGCGCGCTATGACCGGGAATTCGGTCAAGATCGAGCCGTCGTCGCGTTCGAGCGTGGGCACCTTTGATTTCGGGTTAATGCCGGTATAGGGCGGCTGGTATTGTGCGCTCTCGCGGAAATTCACGGCTTCCAGCTGATACGGTTTGCCGATTTCCTCGAGCAGCACGTGGATGCCAACCGAGCAGGCGCCGGGCGCATAGTAGAGCTTCATCGCGGACTCCTTTGGATTGAAAGGCCGTGATCGGAGGGGCAGATTTACCACGTGAAACGCAAGCGGCGAAGCATGTTGGGCTGGCGCGCCTCGGTGGCCGGGCTGTTGCTCGCGGCGGTTGCTGTCGGCCCGACCACGGCACGCGAGCCCGACAACGTAGCCGCCATCGAGCCTGGCGGCCCGGGCGTGCTGACGAAGTGCCGAGATTGGCTCGTTGCCACTTCCTGCAACACATATCACCACATCAGCTTGCCGCCGCGGATCGCAGTGGGCGACAGGTTTTCCGTCTCATTCGGCAGTCATCCGAAGGAGTTTCAGTTTTTTGTCGCGCGTATTGCGCTCAAGGGGCGCCACTGCGCGATTTTCAGTGAAGCCCACGGCAATCGGCACAAGATGGACAAGATCAACGTCGCCCCGTGCTATCCGGTGAGCACGGGGCGTGGAGGTTAGGTCGGTCAGATAATCCCTTCGGCGCGCAGCGCCTCGATTTCCGAAGCGCCAATCCCGAGCCAGCCGCCGAGAACCTCGGCATTGTGCTGACCGAGCAGCGGCGACGGCTTGACGCGCGGCGGGGCGCCATCGAAGCGCACCGGCCATGCCGGCATCTTGTACTTGCCGGTCGTAGGGTGCTCGACGTCCTGCATGATGCCGCGTTCGGCGAGCGAAGGATCGTTCATCAGCTCGAGCGTATCGAACACCGCACCCGCCGGCACGCCGGCGTGGCCGATGATCTTCATCGCCTCTTCCTTGCTGTGCTGCCGGGTCCATTGGGCGATGATTTCGTCAACCTCGGCCGCGCGCCCGCTGCGGGCCTGATTGGTGTCATAGCGCGCGTCGCCGACAAGGTCCTCGCGGCCGATCGCCTTGAGGAGCCGGGTCCAATGCTCCGGATTGGCGCGGCTGGTAAAGACATAGACGTAGTCGTTGGGCCCGCCGGGCTTGCACGGGTACAACGCCGAAGGCACGAGCCCGCCGGGCTGGGACCGGTCGCTGCCGCCGCGCAGCTGGGCTTGGCCGCTGAGCTGCGTGCGCGAAAACGGCACCCGCATGTAATGGATCATCGCGTCCTGCATCGCAACCTGGAGCCGCTGTCCCTTTCCGGTGCGGTCCCGCTTACGCAACGCGGCGAGGATGCTGATCGCCATCAGCATGCCGGTGCCGGTATCGCCGAAGGACGGGCCCGGCTTGACCGGTGGCCGGTCGCCATAGCCGGTGACGCTGGTCGGGCCGCCGGCCGCCTGCGCGATCATGTCGAAGGCGAGGTTCTTCTCGTACGGGCTGCCGGCGCCGAAGCCCTTGACCTGGCAATAAACGATCCCCGGGTTCAGCTCCTTGGCGACGTCATAACCGAGGCCCAGCCGCTCGATCGTGCCGGGCGCCATATTCTCGATCGTGATATCGGCCTTTTTGAGCAACTCCTTCACGATCTCGAGACCGCGCGGCGATTTCAGATTGAGGGTGATTGATTTCTTATTGGCATTGAACTGATGGAAATACCACGGATCGTCATCCGGCTGGCCAGGCCTCAATCTACGGCCGGGATCGCCCCGTCCCGGGTTCTCGATCTTGACCACCTCGGCGCCGAGCCACGCGAGCGCCTCGGTGCAGGAAGGCCCCGCCTCGAATTGCGTAAAATCAACGACCCGCACGCCCTCGAGACAATCCAGTTCCACGCCAGTGCCATCCATCTCTCGTCACTCCTCCCGTTAGATCCTACTCTCTAATCGCCGCCGCGTTCGAGCGCTTCCTCGATGCGTTTCGGGTCGACGCGGATCTCGACCCCCGCTCGTTCTTGCTGCAGAATCATCGGCGAGCGCGAGTCGCGGTCGCCCCAGCCGCGGTTGAGCGCCTCGCTGAGTTCAGCCAGCGCCAGGTTGGCAACGCGCATCGGCACGCTGAAGTCGCGGCCCAGCTGCGTGGCGAGCGACATATCCTTGTGCGCCAAACGCAATGCGAAAGCTGCCGGTTCGTATTCGCCGGGCAGAAACTGGTCGATGAGGCCATCGAAGGTCCGGCGGCGGCCGCCGGCGCCGTCGCGCACCGCCTCCCACAACGCCAACGGCTCGACCCCGGCCTTGACCCCGACCGTGAACATCTCGGCGAGCGCGGTCTGGATGCAGTAGCCGGCGCCATTGTGCACGAGCTTGGCGACCGAGCCGGCGCCGATCGGGCCGACATAGCGCGCCTTGTCGCCCATCGCGTCGAGGACGGGCTTGTGGCGGTTGAAGATCTGTTCGTCGCCGCCGACCCACAGCGCGAGCTTTCCGGTCCGAGCGCCGCGCGGCCCGCCGCTGACCGGTGAATTGAGCATGTAGACGTCGCGCTCGGCAAAGGCGGCATTGATCTTGCGCACCATCGTCGGCGAGTTGGTCGACAGGTCGAAATAGGCTTTGCCGCGGCTCATTCCGCTGAGAATACCGTTGTCGCCGAGCGCCACCGCCTCGACCTCCGGCGGTCCCGGAAGCGAGGTGAACACGACCTCGGACGCCTCGGCGACCGCGCGCGGGCTGTCCGCCCAAACGGCGCCGGCGGCGAGATAGGGTTCGGCGGCGGCGCGACGCAGATCGTGGACGACGAGGTCATGCCCGACCTTTTGTAGATTGGCCGCCATGCCCGAACCCATCATGCCCAAACCGATGAACCCTATCTTCATCTCGCCCTCTGCCTGTCTGTACCCGCTATCCACCCGACCAAGCTTCGTCATGCCCGGGCTTGACCCGGGCATCCCGACCAGAGCCGCTCATCGGGGATTGCCGGGTCAAGCCCGGCCAAATGACGATGAGGGGTGGTCTGTCCCTCGTGGTTATTTCTTCTCGAACACATCCTTTGCGACGAGCGCCGCAGTCATCGCCGCCGGCCAGCCGGCGTAAAAAGCGAGATGGGTGATGACTTCGCTGAGCTGGTCTTTGGTGAGGCCGTTGTCGAGCGCCCGCTGCAGATGGCCGACAAGCTGCTTCTCGCGGCCGAGCGCGATCAAGGTCGCGCAGGTGATCAGACTGCGGTCGCGCTTCGAGAGCCCTGGCCGTTCCCAGACCTCGCCGAACAGCACCCGTTCGCTGAGGTCGATCAGACCCGGGACGATGTCGCGTACCTGCTCGCGGGCCGCCGACGGTTGTGATTGCGCCATGGTTTCCTCCTTTTACATGCGGAACTTGCCGAGCCTAACACGGGCCTATATGGCGGCGGCTATCCTTTCCTGGCATCTCACCCCTGCATGAGGCCGGAAACGTCCGCCACGCGGACGTCGACCGTGCGGGACTGGCCGTCTCTTGTAATCGCGAGACTGACAGTGCCGCCAACGCCAACCTGCTCGAAAATCGTGGCGAGGTCCGAAATATTGTGAACCGGCTCGCCGTTGACCGCCGTGATCACATCGGCGACCGTTCCACCCGTGCCCGCAGCGCCTTCGAGCCCGGCCTTGGCAGCGGGGGAACCCGGCAAGATACGCAAGATGATGACGCCGTCGACGCCGAGTCGTGCGGCGGTGGCTTCCTTCGCCGCGACGATGCCGATCCCCGGGGTCGGGACATGACCTTCCCTGATCAGCTGCGTGGCGATCCGATTGACGATATCGACCGGGATGGCAAAGCTGATCCCGGCGAAAGCCCCGGAACCCGACACAATGGCGGTATTGATGCCGATCAGCCGGGCCGCATCGTCGAGCAACGGACCGCCGGAGTTGCCGGGGTTGACGGCGGCGTCGGTCTGGATCACTCCGGCGATGTCGTAGGGCGTCGAGGTCGGCAATCGGCGGTTCAGCGCGCTGATGATCCCGGAGGTCAAGGTCTGGTTCAGATTATAGGGATTGCCGATCGCGAAAGCCGCCTGCCCGACCTGCAGGTCGGCCGAACTGCCGACCGCAATCGGCCGCAGCTCCGACCGCGCCCGCTCGAGCTGCAACACGGCGATATCGTAGTTCGGCGCGGCTCCAACGATCCGCGCGGCAACCAATTCACCCGACGGAAAGCGCGCGCCGACCTCGCTCGTGCCGCTGATCACGTGATTGTTGGTGACGACGTGACCGGCGGTATCCCAAATGATCCCGGACCCGGATTGCACAACAGTCTGCTCCGGCTCGAACAGCGAAAAACCCTGACTGGCGCGTGCGAAGACATGCACCACCGACGGCGAGGCCGTTTGAAACACCTTGATGGTCGTTTGTTCGGCCTGGGTCAGATCGGCGCGCGGCGTGACCGCGCGCGGCGAGGTGGCGGAGGCCCAGTAGGCGACGACATAGGGCTCGACGACCCAGGCGGTCGCCAGCAGCAACAGCCAAATGGTCGCGATCCGAAGCAATCGGCTCGTCATGGCGACGCCCGTGGTCTAACGCGAGCCGCCATCCGAGCAGTGGGCGAGCCAAGCCTCATCTCGAGATGATGGCCGGCGATTGAGCCTTGCCCGCAACAACTGCGCCGCTTCAGCCGATTGGCCAGAGCGCAAATAGGCAATGATCAGCAAATCCTCGAAGACCTCGCGCTGGGCGTGACTGCCGCCGATCCGCGGCAAGTCGGCGAGTGAGGCTTCGAACACGGTTGCGGCCCTGGCATTGTCGCCGCGGGCGAGGGCGGCGGCGCCTGCGCACAATGCGGGCGCCACCTTGCCCGGCGGCAGGCGACCCGCCTCGGCGAGGCTGTGCAGGCCGGCTATGCGCGCCTCCGCGGCGTTGCCGTCACCACTGGCGGCTTCGGCAAAACCGGCGTGGAGATCGGCAAACGCCAGGCTTGGCCGAGGAAAGTGCCGCCGCGCATGCGCGGCGACTTCGTCCCATTCCTGTTCGAGCGGCGGGGTTGCGCCATAGAGCCGCCAGCGCCATAGGAACGACGCCGAATCGGCAAGCGACAGCATCGGCGCCGACTGGGCGACAGATGGCCGGATGCTGTCGAGATAGATCGCTCGGGCGCGCTCCGGGTTGCCGCGCGCCAGCTCGAAGAGCGCCAGGTGCCACGAGAGATGGCAGTGCAAGTGCCCGGCCCGATCATAATCCGGCAGCCAGGCTTCGAGAAAGGCCGCGCCGCCCGCCGCGTCGCCGGATTCGAAAAACCCGTGGACGCGCTGGTGCGCCGCATGGGCGTTCCGGGGATTGCCGGCCAGCGAACGCTCGACGAGCCGGGTCCCGGCCTCGACCGCCGGTTTCGATATAGGCCCAGCCGAGATAGCCGAGAAACCACCAATCCTCGCCCCAAGCCGGCGCCAATTCCTCAAGCAGCGCCAACTGGGCCTCGTGATGATCGAGCCGTCCGCTGAAGCCGAGGAGCCCGAAGACGCCGAGCGCGAGCGACAGCGGCAGCGCGTCCCGCGGATGTGCGGCCGCATGCGAGCGGACCAGAGCCAGAGCGTCCGCCGCGGAGCCTCGGATCGCGAGCGCGATTGCGTCGATGTGCCCTTTCTCGCGGGGTGAAACGCGGTCGCGCAGCGCCTCGGCCCGCGCCGCCGCCGCGCTCGCCTCGGGCATCCGCGCCTGCAGCTGCAGCCGCCGGGCATTCGCGATGTGCGCGAGCGCAAACTCGGGGTCATTGGCAATGGCGCGCGCCAGACGCTGCTCGACGCCGGGGTTGGCCGACAGCAGCAGGTCGATCCCGGCCACGTAGTCGTCGACAGCCTCGGCGGAGGCTGAAGTGATCGGAAGATCGAAGCGGTCCCGCAATTCCATCGACGGCGTCCCAAAGCTTGCGCTAGTGCTTAGATGCATACAGATGGTTCAGTCCAATGCGCCTGTCCTCGTCTTCCCGGCGAAGGCCAGAACCCATGCCTGCCATGGACATTGGCCTTCGCCGGTGTGACAGGATCTTGGATCCGAGCCTTGTTTCGTCGTTGCGACCGAATCGTCCGTATGGGTCTGAGCGCTAGTTTAGGGCGCTACAGTAGCATTGCCCGTAATCCGAAGGATTGACATTTGGTCCCGTTGCGCAACGAACGCGCAGGCTGCCTGCGCCAGCTGCTCGCTTCCGCCGGAGAACGGTGTCCAATAGACCGGGCTCGATACCGGGAGCATCCTGTGCCAGTGCTCGCGCTCTGCCGAAGCGTCAAAGCGGATCCCAGCAGAAAACGTCACCCGAGCGATCGAGCGGCATGAACGAGGATTGCAGCGCCGGCAATGCGTGCTCGGCAATGGCCTCCGGCGTCCAGCCATCGGCCCGGTGCAGGCTGCGGATCGGCCGCGGCGAGCTGAAGAGGTAGATTTCGTTCATCCGCGTGCCGAATACCTGACCCGTTACGCCCCGCGCCGCGTCGGAGGCGAGAAAAACCGCCATCGGTGCGTTCTTATCGGGCGTCATCTGTTGAATTTTTGCGACGCGCGCCCGCTCCTCTTCGGTGCGCGCCGGGATCGACTGCGTCATCCGGCTCCACGCCCAGGGCGACAGGCAATTCGAACGCACATTGAACCGCTTCATGTCGATCGCGATCGCTTTCGATAGGGCGGTGATGCCGAGCTTTGCCGAGGCATAGTTGGCCTGGCCCATATTGCCGATCAGCCCCGAGGTGCTGGTGATGTGGACGTAGGCGCCGCTCTCCTGCTTGCGGTACTGGTCGGCGGCTGCACGGCTGACAAAAAAGCTCCCGTTGAGGTGGACCGAGATCACCGCGAGCCAGTCCTCGGCCGTCATCCGATGAAAGATCTGATCGCGCAGCACGCCGGCATTGTTGACGACGATATCGAGCCCGCCGAAATGGTCGAGCGCGGCCTGCACGATCTTTTGCGCCGAGCTCCATTCGGCGACGGAATCGGTGCTGATCGCGGCTGCGCCGCCGCCCTGCTCGATCAGCCGTTTGGTCTCTTCGGCGGGCGTTGCAGACTGGCCCTCGCCGGAGAGGGATGCCCCGACATCGTTGATCACGACCTTCGCGCCGGCACGCGCCATTGCGATTGCGATCTCCCGCCCAATGCCGCCGCCGGCGCCGGTAACGACCGCGGTTTCGCCTTCCAACATGCCGGCCATGGCGTTGCTCCTCCCAACGATCACTCTGACATCCGCCGCGATCAAACGACCAACAGCGGGGCCGGTCAACTCGGACGTGTTCCCGCTTGACTTACCCGCGGGGTGAGGTGCAATTCCGGCCGGCGCCCGAAGAGAGGCATGCATGATCGCAATTCACGCGCTCGATGGGACTGAAATCTTCGTCGATGAGAACGCCGTCACACTGGTCGCCGGCCCCTACCCGCACGACGTTGGCCCGCGTACATACGTGCACGGCGTCGAGCGCGGGGTGCTGGTCACGGGCGAGGATGCGGCGGCGTTGGTAGGCCGGATCGGGGTCTATTCGCCAATGGTGAAGCTGACGCGCCCTGATGCATCGCCGGTATGGATCAAGCGATCCGCCGTCACTGAGATACGGCCGCCGTTAGCGACGGAACAGCAGGCCGGAGGAGCGGTAAAGGCGGTGGTCGTGATCGGCGATCTTCACCAGGCGGTGCGCGAGGATGTGCAGACCGCCATGAGCACCCTCAACCCTCCGGCCGCGAATGCCTGAGCGCGCAGCGGGCTTCAGATCCTGCTGAACGATCCGACAGCCGAGACGATCTTCGCGCCGGCGACGGCGGCGGGACGCGCTGCCGTCGCGGTGCTGCGGCTCTCCGGGCCGGATGCCGGCAGGGCGGTGACGCAGCTTGCCGGCGGCCTGCCGCCGCCGCGCGTCGCACAGCGGCGGCGGCTGGTCGATCCGCAGAGCGGCGACGCGCTCGACGACGGGCTTGTTCTGTGGTTTCCCGCGCCGCGCAGTGCGACCGGCGAGGATGTGGCGGAACTCCATCTGCACGGCAGCCGCGCCGTGCTCGCCGCCGTCATGTTGGCGCTGGCGCGCCTCGGGCTGCGGCTCGCCGAGCCCGGCGAATTCACCCGCCGCGCCTTCCTCAACGGCAAGCTCGATCTACTGCAGGCCGAGGCTATCGCCGATCTCGCCGCGGCCGAGACCGAGGCGCAGCGCCGCCAGGCATTGCGCCAGCTCGGCGGCGAATTGGGCGAGGTTTATCGCGGCTGGCGCGATCGTCTGACCCGCATCCTCGCCCACCTCGAGGCCGCAATCGATTTTCCGGACGAGGACCTTCCCCCGGAAATCGAGGATCGCAGCGCGGGCGAGACCGAGGCGCTCGTCGCCGAAATCGCGCGTCATCTGGCCGACGGCCACCGCGGCGAAAGACTGCGCGACGGCATCGACGTCGCGATCGTCGGCCCGCCCAACGCCGGAAAATCGAGCCTTCTGAACCGGATTGCGCGTCGCGACGCGGCGATCACCTCGCCGGTCCCCGGCACGACGCGGGACGTGATCGAAGTCGCGATCGATCTGGGGGGGTACCCCGTCGTGCTCGCAGACACTGCCGGGCTGCGCGACAGTGCGGATGCGATCGAGCAGGAAGGCAAGCGGCGCGCGGTGCAGCGGGCCGAGCAAGCCGAAATCCGGCTCTTCGTTTTCGATATTGCGCATCCCGCCGAGGCTGCCGGAGCGTCGGCTTGGCCCGGCGCCGACACGATCCTCGTCGCCAACAAAATCGATCTCGTGCCGGCGGCGGCTGCCGACCTGTCGCCGCCGGCCTTGCCGGTCTCGGCATTGACCGGCGAAGGTGTCGAGAAATTGCTGACGGTACTGGGCGAGCGTATTGCGCAAACCTACCGCATCGAGGCCCCGGTGCTGACCCGGGCGCGGCACCGCCAGGCCCTCGAAGAAGCCGCGGCAGCATTGCGGCGATCGCTCTCCGCCCCGTTGCCCGAGTTGCGCGCGGAAGACCTGCGTCTTGCCCTGCGCAGCCTCGGCCGCATCACCGGGGCGGTCGACGTCGAAGATCTCCTCAACGTGATCTTCCGCGACTTCTGCATCGGCAAGTAACCGGATAGGCGCTTGGGGCGGCGCTCAGAAATGGCTGATGTTGCCGAGCACGGCGAGGCCGGAAACCGAGACCGCGAAAATGATCGGCCAGCGCCGGCGCATGAAGGTAGCCGCGAGGCATAGATAGGCCACGACCGCGAGTTTCGGCACCCACCACGCGGCGCCGAACCTGGCCTGCGACATCGCCATCAGCGGATTGAGTTCCCAAACCCCCGGGGTCGCCAGAGCTCGATTGGTGGTAAGGACGTCGGCGATCTGCAATTCCACAAACAACATCAGCAAAAACCAATAACTTCGCGATGCCGGCCACTGCCAGCGTTTGGCTCGGCGCCGCCCTACGGTATCAGGCGATCGATCCTCGGGTTCGGCCACTCGGTCTGTCATTCCTACCTCCGCATCGGCGGGCGAGCCGATGCAAGATTACCTTTCACGTGGTAAGGAACAGTAAAAGCATCCAAATCGTCCCTAACGGCTCAGCGTTAACTTAGATTTAGCCTGTTAAGGATAAAATTCTCTAAATTATTTCGCGTGTTCAGGTAATATGACAAACTCTCAGCAGCCGTCGTCAGCGCATCGGGCCCCGAAATCATGCGTCCGCGTAACCGTGAAGCAGCAGCAACCTCAATCATCTGCCATAAGCGAATGGCGCGCGGTGCGATCGCGTTCGCCTTGGTTGTCCGCTTCAAGGCAGTGAAAGCAAGGAGCCTCGGGGAGAGAGGCGCGGCGCTGGTCGAGTTTGCGCTGCTTGCTCCGGTGTTGCTGCTCATTTTGCTGGGTACGGCTCAATTCGGGCTGACCCTGAACCAATTCGTGACGCTGACGAACGCCGTGAGCATAGGGGGGCTACAGTTCGCGCTTAGCCGCTCGGACACGACGCCCTACACCGACGCTGTCAATGCGGTCAAAAATGCGGCACCGAGCCTGACGCCGGCAAGCCTGACGATCACGCTGTCGGTTGGTAGCCCTCTGGCGGCATGCTCGACCGACGCGACATGTATGACGGCGCTGACAAACAATGTCGGGCAACCGTCGCAAGTGGCGGTAACATATCCGTGCAATCTTAAGGTTATGTCGTACAATTTCTTGCCGGTTTGCAACCTGTCGTCACAAGTTACGGAGCGCGTTCAATGAGCTTGGAGTCGAAGTCCATTTTTCGCCGGATGCTCAGGGACGAAAGCGCCGCCGCGGCCATCCTGGTGGCCGCCGGGATATTCGCCCTCGTCGGATTTGGCGCGCTCTCGGTTGATGTCGGCTATGTCTACTCAGCCCAGCGCGAGCTCCAAGCCTCAGCCAACGCAGCGGCGATGGCGGGAGCGCGCGACATCGGAGTGGGTGGGAACCCACAAGCGACGGCGACTTCGTACAGCTCGGTGACCGGGGACAAGAACGCCAATGCTAATCTCACCCTCGTCACCATCACTCCCTCGTTGTACTGCTTTCAAACGGGGGGCGCGTGCACCACCAATCAAATATCAAACCCTCCTAATCAGCTGGCAAACGGCATTCAAGTGCAGGAGCAGGCGACCGTCCCGCTGTTCTTCGGGAAGATCTTCGGGATGTCCTCGGTGCAAATCTCGGCCAAGGCGGTCGCGCTCGCGGCGGGCGGGGTGCCGCACCCGCTCAACGTGGTGTTCATCGTCGATGCAACGGCCTCGATGGGCAACAATGATAACGTCTGTGGGCATACTAGGATTGTCTGCGCGCTGAACGGGGTCAAAACGCTTCTGGGCGAGCTCTGGCCCTGCGCATCAAACCTGGCCAGCTGCGGCGCGGCGGTCAATGGCAATGTCGCGAACCCGGTTGACGAGGCCGCGCTGATGCAGTTCCCAGGGGCGCAGAGCATCCCAGCGAATTTCGGTTGCGCCGCCGCCGTCACAACGGTGGAGTATTCGGGGATCAAAGGCAACACCAACGCCACCACCCTAACCAATAGCACCACGCTACATTTCGCCGCGACGCCGGCCTTCAACACCGGGGCGACGGCATTGGTCACCGACGCGACGCACTTGGCCTACATTCCGGCGGGCACCACCATTACGTCGGTGACCGCCACGACGGCGGTGATGAGCCATACGCCGACCACCGCTATCGCAAGCGGCGACGAGATTCATGTTTGGCCGCCGGTATACCAGATCGTTCCGTTGTCGAGCGATTACCGCACGTCCGACACCGCGAATGCTCTCTTTGCGAACTCCAACCTCGTGAAGTGCGCGAACGCTCTCACAGCGCCAGGCGGGTTCGGCACCTTCTACGCCGATGCGATCACCGCGGCCCAGACTGCCCTGACGGCCAACGCTCGGCCGGGCGCGACGAACGTGATCGTGCTCCTCACCGACGGCGATGCAAGTGCCGACAATGCCAACCCTCATCCCGACAACATGCTTGCCTCCGAAATCACCAATCAGTGCAAAGAGGCGGTCACGGCGGCCCAGACCGCTGCGAAAGCAGGAACCTGGGTGTACTCGATCGCCTATGGCGCGGCGACCGCGGGCAGTTGCAGCACTGACGCGCCGGCGATCTCGGCCTGCACAACAATGAGCAAAATCGCCAACGTTCCGGGCGCGGCAGCTGGTACCTTTGTAAACGATCCGACGAAGTTCTATTCCGACAACGCGAATGGCTGCAAATCGGCCCAAAACCCGAATATCACATCGATAAACAGTATCTTCCAGAGCATCGGCTTTTCTTTGTCAACCGCGCGTCTGCTTCCCCCCATCTGCTTTGGAAATGCGCCACCAAACTGGTGTTGACAGCGATGATGCGGTGACATCTGGGAACAGCCAGCTACTGCTTTAGCGGATCCGCCCTGCCAATCCAAAGTTGCCGTAATAAACCAATCTGATCGGGGCGGGCGGCTCATCCACGCCTTCTACCGCCAACAAGACCGCCGAGTTCGCCGGTTAGGGTAAGATCCGGCAAGTTGCTCACCTTTAACAATTCTAGAGGCCTCAATAGCCCTTAATTTATTCCTTTAACCTCAAATTTTATTTGTTTAAGTATAAATCTCGTTGAAGATTGTCCCTTGTTGAGCAAGGTCGGAATCATGCTCGGCGCGGCCGAGACCTACCGGTTCGATTTGGGAACATTAACAATGTGTGACGAGGAATATGAAGCCGCCGTGGCCGCCTTTATCCGGCGCAACGGCGTCACCCGCTGCCCGACCGCCTGTGCATTGCCGACCCAGGCCGCTCCCGCCCCCGCCGATCAGGCCGCGCTGCGGCGTTATGCGGTCCTACGCAGCCAGTCCCGCCGGGAGCAGGCCGCGGGACGCGACCGGTCGTTCTGGGCCGCCAAAATCTTGGCAGGGCACGGTGATTAATGCCCGCGAACGGCCGCCGGCGGAAGACCTCGCGATGAGCGACAACCTGCCGCCGCCGAACACCAGGCGCTGGGTCGTGCGTCGCAAGGCCGCCGTCGTCACCGCCGTGCGCGCCGGCCGCATCACGCTCGAAGAGGCGCTGCAGCGCTACCAGCTGACCGAGGAGGAGTACCGGTCTTGGGAGCGCGCGTTCGAGCAGCACGGCCTGGCCGGCTTGCGCAGCACGCGCCTTCAGCAATATCGCGGTCCGCGGCCGCCGCGCGGCCCGGGCTCGCGCCGCTGACCCGCGGCCTTCGGGTGGTCACGGAGAGCGGACCGGCTGCCGGCCGAACCAGGCTGACACGCCGCGCAGGACCGGCGAGTCACGGAGAAAATCGGCGATCAGCGCCAGCATGAAGCTGACCGACCACCACCAGCCGAGCTCGCGCAACAGCCAGAACCCGAACCCGCCGCCGAGCGCCTGCCGCAGGCACTCGCCCCACATCAGGAGCACGATGACGAGCGCGCTTCCGATAGCGAGGGCGCGCAACTCGCGCCCGGCGGAGCGCGACAGCGCTAATAGGCCCGGCATGACGAACAACAGGAAAATGCCGCGATACCCGATGCTCTGTCCGGCGAAGAAACATCCGGCGATCACCGCGCTGCCGATCACCATGAGGATCCGCTCGCCATCAGGAAGCCCGGCGGTCGCAGCGCTCAGCTGGGCGAAGCGCGACAGACGGCGGCAGATTGCCAGCGCCGCCCCGACCAGCCCGCCATAGAGGCCGCCAGTTACCGCCCATCCGACCCCCGCTGCAAAGCGCGATGGCGCCGCGGCGTCTTCAACCATAAGCCCGATCAGAACCGGCAGGTTCTTCGCCGCGAACAAGTCGGTGTCGTATCTTCCACTGGAGATGGTCGGAAGTCCTCTCATTATCTCGCGATGGTTCTCGGTCCAGAATATCGCGAGCGAACCGGCTGTGATCAGAGCCGTGACAAGGAACACCGCGATCCGTTCTCGAAAAACCACGATCAACAGCATGATTGGATAGTATTTGAGCAGCGCAGCGAGCAGAGCGACGCAGTAGCCAAGCAGCCGGGCCGCCAACCGGCCCTCCGCGAGAAAGACTGCTGCCAGTGCCAGAATAAACAGCAAAATGTCGGCATTGGCGCGTTCAAGCGCAAAGACGACCATTGTCGATGTGGTCGCCAGCAGGACCAGGGTCAGCCCGAGCAGCCGCCGCGCTGGGGGCAGAACACTCAACGACATGATGAACACAAGATCGAGGCCCCAACCAACGGCCGTCGTGTTCGCCACACCCAAGGGCATGCCAGCGGCAGCCAGCCATAGCGGCGAAGAGCCATAGCCTCTGTACAAGAGATCGCACGGGTCGAACGAGATCACATCGATGCCCTGCCGCGCACACTCCCAAGCTGCCAGCCAACCGCTGATGTCGAGGAACGGGAACTGGAACGGCACGATCCCCCAGGATCGCAAGATCTCGTCGTACACCTCCTTGTGACCCTGGCAAAAAAGCCAGGACAATGCGAGAAACATTGCGAGCATCGAGCCCGCTGGGATAATCCGGCAGAGCCAGGCGGGCATTTCCGGTTGGCGCATCTAGCTGCCCGCCGGCTCGATCAGCGGGTCTGGCAGGGGAAGGGGGGTCATCGGGACCGCTCGGCAGCCGCCGGTGCGCCGTGCGATGCAGACCTCGCCGATACATTGCCGGTTTGTAAAACCGAGCGCCGGCGGGGGCGGGTCGGTATAGAGCAGCGTATCGAAGCTATCTGCGGCCGCGATAAGCGCGGTTTCGTCCTCCGGCCAATACATTGGCGCCGATCGATGGAAATAGGTATATCCGCCGTAAAATCCCCAATCGTCGCCGTGGAGCCCGTAGAGGCCAATTCCGCACGGTGCCGGCCCATGCGCGACAATGGACGCGGCAACCAGCTTGTCGTGCATCCGCTGGCGGTAGGGGATGAGCGTGGCGCCGTTCCACACCTGCAGCGATGCCAGACCCCACCAGGCCACAGCCAAAGCGGCGCTCGTGGCGGCTGTAGCGTTTATCGGCATGCCGCGGCCGGTCAGCCACTCCCGTCCCCAGCGCGCCATCTGGGCGAGCCCGACCCCGGCGAGCACCATCAACGGCACGATCGCCGGGTAGATGAAGCGATATTCCTTGTGGGCGATCCCCGAGTGGACGGCGAGGATGACGATCGCAACGACCAGCAGCAATGGCAGCCGCCAGGCCCCGATCGCCGCCAGCAGCAGCATCGTCGCGCCGGCACCGCCCCAGACGCCGAGTTCGCCGAGAAAGTAATACGGCCAGGGCTCGACCCCGTAGGTCGCGCTCACCCCGTAAAAGACATTATAGAGGCCGTAACGCCATACCGAGGCAAAGGGATAGCCAAGCGTCAGCGTATCGAGCACCCCCACCGCGGCCAGAATGGCGGCCAGGCCGGCGACGGTCGCAGCGAGCCGTCCGCGGTCGGCCCGCCAATTCGTCCACAGCATCGCGAGGGCCAACGCGGGAGCGAGCTGCAGGCGGGTCGCAAAGACGAGGCCGAGCAAGGCCCCGCCGACAAACAGCCGGCGCCGGGAGATGACTAAATAACCCGGTTCCAGCGCCCAAAGCGCGACGACCAGTAGATGGCCGGCGACCGTTTCGGAGAGGGTACGGGCGCCGAAATAGACCGGTTCGGCGGCGACCGCGACGGTGAACCCCGCGAGAAGCGCCCCCGTGACCCCGAACAGCGGGCGGCACCACAGGAATGCGCACACCACCGGTGCGGCGGCCAATGTCGCAAACCCGACAGCGATCACCGGCAAGTAATAAGCGGGACCGTCGCCGAGGATCCGCGACAGCTCCATCAGCCCGGCAATAATGCCGGGCAGCATCCACGATCGCACGCCGAGCTGGAATTCCCACGCCACCAGTCCGCTGCCGAAGACGAGGCGGTGGGCCGGCTCGGAGGTCTGAAATATCTCGTCCGGCCACACTGCGCTGGGCTCGACCAGGATCGGTTGGAGCCGCAGCACAATCGCCAGCGCCACGAGTAACCCCAACCCGATTTCGGCTGATCGCTGCGAGAGAAACCGCATGAGGCGCGGTTTGCAGCCGGCGTCGGTCGGCACACCGGTACGAAATGCGCCGGAGGAGCCAGCCGATATCGCAGGTTGCTGATGCTCGACGGCGCCGGAAGGCGCGTGAGCGCTTTTGATCAGAGCTTGCCGGCGATGGTGCTGAAGGTTGTGCTCAGATTGGTGCCGACGAGGGTGAAGGCAGCGATTGCGGCGACGGCGATCAATGCGGCAATCAAAGCATATTCGATCGCCGTGACTCCGGAACTCGTCTTTGATCAGATTGGAAAGGACGGTGCGCAAGCGAATTCTCCTGGGGTTCTGTAAAGTAACCGCAGATTGCGCCAGAACCCTTTACCAGAGGTAAATCCGCAGGCGAAAAATGGACTCCGCAGCCGCGTCAGGTCTCGATCAGAACCGGGCGGCTCTCGTCGAGCGCCTGTGAGGCTCCCAGCGATGGGGAGTGGGACGGACGGCGCATGCCTCACCAGTTCGGCGCACCGCTACTTGAGGGCCGCGCCAACGATCGGGGCGGGCGTTCCTGCTCCATTTCATTCCCAGGGGCTGCTCATTCCCAGGGGCTGCGCGGCCGGCGACCGGCTTGCGGCACGGAGCCGCGATAGGAGGTGCGGCCGGCAAAGCCGCGCGGAGGAGCCGTGGCGAATGCCTGGCTGCGGGGCGGCTGCAGCAGTGCTACGCCGCTCGGGCGCAACACAATGACCAGAACCAATCCGGTGACGAAACCGCCGACATGCGCCCAGAACGCCACGCCCGGCCTGCCGGGGGCAGCCATCAGCCCGCTTACCAGCTGCATCGTGAACCACAGGCCGAGCATCGTCCAGGCCGGCACGTTGATGATGCGAAAGAAGATTACGATCCACACAAAGCAGCGCACATTCGCGCCCGGGTGGAGCAAAAGATAGGCGCCGAGGACCCCGGCGATCGCCCCGCTCGCCCCGACCATCGGAATGTGCGAGATCGGGTTCGAGTACGCCTGGGCCAGCGCCGCCACAATCCCGCAAACCAGGTAGAGGAGCAGATAGCGCCCGCGCCCGAGAACGTCCTCTACGTTATTTCCGAAAATCCACAGATAAAGCATGTTGCCGAGCAGATGGAACCAGCCGCCGTGCAGGAACATGCTGGTCAGCACTGTCGCCCAAGGGGCCAAGACCTGGCAATTCCGCGGCGGACGCCAGAGCCCGAACAGCTCCGCCGGGATCATGCCGTAGGCGCACAGGATGAGGCGCTCGTTGTGACCGAGCTGCCATAAAAAAGCGCCGGTGCACGTCCCGATCAGGAAATAGGTGAGGATCGGCGGATCGACGGTCGGATTGTCGTCGGACAGCGGGATGGCAAAGATCATGCCGCGGACCCGGCGAGGGCGCGGACGCCCCGCAGGGCGACCCTGCGCTCAGGAGCCGACGAGGCCGAGCTGCGGGCTCGACGGTTCGGCAAAACGGCGCTTCGGTATGCGGCCGGCCAGCCGCGCAAGGCGCCCGGCCTCCACTGCGGCGCGCATCGCGGCGGCCATCCGGCGCGGATCACGGGATTGGGCAATGGCGGTGTCGACCATAACCGCGTCGCATCCGAGCTCCATTGCAAAGGCGGCATCGGAAGCCGTGCCGATGCCGGCATCAAGCACCACGGGGACCGGGCTGCGCGAGCAGATCAGCTCGATCGCCGTCGGATTGGCAATACCCATCCCCGAACCGATGAGCGATCCGAGCGGCATGACCGCCGCGCATCCGACATCGGCCAGCTTTTGGCACGTAACCGGGTCTTCGTTGCAATACGGAAGCACCGTAAAGCCTTTGCGGACCAGTTCCTCCGCGGCATGAACCAATTGCTCGACATCGGGATACAGCAGCTCGCGGTCGCCGATCAGCTCCAGCTTAACCCAATTGGTTTCGAGCGCTTCGCGCGCCAGCTCGGCCGTAAGGATGGCGTCTCGTGCGGTGACGCACCCGGCGGTGTTAGGCAACAGCCGGTATTTACCGCCGAGAACATCGACCAGAACTCTCGGCATAGCCCTCCAGGCTGATGCGGCGGATCGAGGCGGTTACCAATTCCGCGCCGCTCGCTTCGAGGCAATCGAGCATCACCTGCTGGTTCGGATATCGCGCCGTACCGACGATCAGCCGCGAGGCAAACGAGCTATCAGCAATGGTAAACAGATCGGCCATCGGGCATTGTCCTGCTTAAATTCTCTCTTATTCGAGCCGGCTCAACCGCCGGAAAACGGGCGGACGATCTCGACATGGTCGCCAGGTCCGAGAGGTTTGGACGGCCATTCGGAACGGCGGACTACGGAACCGTTAACGGCAACGGCGACAAACCGGGCCCCAGCATCGACGCCACGGAACGCGAGCAGTTCGCTCACGGTCGTCGCCGCGACGTCCTCCTCCACCCCGTTGACCTTGAGCCGCATCATCGGACCTCCGCGGCGATGCCGTACCCTATTGTACCAAAGTCGCGGCCGTTATCGCTGAACCGTTCAGGGGTGAACGGCCGAACCGTCTCAGGCAGATGGCCTGTCAATACGAAGTTGCTAACTGCCTCGGCCGTCAGCGGCGTCAGCAGAATTCCGTTGCGATGATGCCCGGTTGCGATGACCAGCCCGTCTATCCCGCTCGGCCCCAGCATGGGAGCATCGTCTCGCGAACCCGGACGAAAACCCACCCAAGTCTCGGCCACCGGAAGCTCCTCTATGCCCGGCACGGCGCGCCAGGCGCCCTCGATCAGCGCGAGCAAGCCGCCCGCCGTAATCCTGCCGTCGAAGCCGCGCTCCTCGACGGTCCCGCCGACCACGAGCCGTCCGCCCCGGCGCGGCACCAGATAGCCCCCCCTCGGAAGCCACACGACGTGACGCAGCAGCGGATTCTCTGGATCCATCTTCAACGCCAGCATCTGTCCCTTTATCGGACGAACCGGCGGAAGGTGAGCCGCCGGAACTCCGGCGATCTCTCGCGACCAAGCCCCGGCAGCCAGCACGATAACATCCGCAGGGTCGCGGCGGTGCTCAGTCACGGCCGCGGTAATACGACCGCCAGAGATTTCAACCTCTCGGACCGCATCGTGCTCGTAAAGTACGGCTCCGGCCTTGCGAGCCGCGTCGGCGAGAGCTCCGACGAGCCGGCGGTTGTCGACTTGATGGTCCCGCGGGCTGAAGACCGCGCCGGCGATGCCCGGCCGCAGGTGCGGCTCTCGCCGCCGCGCCTCCGCCCCCGACAGCCATTCGAGATCGAGCCCGAGGCTTTTTTGAAAATCAAAGGTGAAGCGCAGCTGCTCGGCGTCGTCGCGGGTCAGAGCGACGACGATCGTACCCTCGTCGCGATAGCCGACCGAGACGCCCGATACCGCCACGACTTCGCGCGCGAAATCCGGCCACATGCGCTGGCTTTCGAGTGTCAAGGCGAGCAGGGCCTCCTCGCCGGGCTCGGTCTCGACCGCGGCCGCCAGCATTCCGGCAGCCGCCCAGCTCGCACCGCGTCCGGCCCCGGCACGGTCGTAGACGGCCACCGAGCAACCCGCTTGGGCCAGCCGCCAGGCAATCCCCAACCCCATGACCCCGGCGCCGATGACGACGGTCTTCGGACGAAACGACGAGACGGTGATCGACGCGGTGATAGCGGACTCCCTTCGCCGGGCATGCCCGGCCAGGTTCAGTGGGTCTGATCTCAGCCGGCCCGGCTGCGCAAACTCGACTGCGCGGCCGCCCCAGCACCCCAGCCTCCCAGCAATTTTGGACTAGGTGGTTGCGGATGCAAGGACTTTGTTGGAGCGGGCTGCGTTGTCGGCAGCGCGCGACGAGCTGCCGATCAGCGCACGGGCAAATGTAAATCGTCTCTTTAACATATGTAGCTAACGCGCTACGCTTATCGCATCCAATTTGCTAGACGTAAGCCTATGGCTCATATCCTGCTTGTAGAAGATGACGCGGACGTGCAATGCGTCGTATCGGAGTTTCTCGTTGCCCTGGGACACCGGTTAACCTGCGCGTCATCGGCGCAAGAGGCACGGCTCTATCTTGCCAGTCAGCCGGTCGATCTCGCGCTGGTCGATTGCGTGATGACCGGCGAACAAGGAAATTCCCTCGCGGAGCACGCCTCGGAGCTGGGCGTTCCAACCATCCTCACCAGCGGCGATCCCCATTACATCGAGACCTGCTCGGAGCATCATTTTCCCTTCCTGCCCAAGCCGTTTCGATTGACCAGTCTCGCCGAGCTGATTGCGCGCACTTTGAACAAGCCGGGGAGCCGTCGATCGCGATAGCCCCCGAGATGTCGGCGTCGTTACAGCAGTGCTCTTCTGCCCGACGCCGTCGCCACCGGGATATAGCCGGCAAGCTCCGTCAGCCCCGGCCGGTCGAAGATGACGAGTGTGCCGTTTTGGATTTCGGCCAGCCGGCGCTCGCGAAGCGACTCGAGCGTTCGAGCGACATGCACACGGGATAGGCCTGCAGCATCGGCCAGGTCGCGCCGCTGCAACGGGAAGGGGCAGGTCGAGCCGCCGTTGACCATGGCGCGTTGCCGCAGCCGGTCGAAGGTTTCGAGCATCAGGTAGGCGATCCGCTGTTCCGCTGTGCAGCGCCCGAGCAGCGAAAGCCGAACGTCCATCCGCTGCTCCTCCTCAACTCGCGTCTGTAGGACATTTAGCGCCAGCGCAGGGTGGCCGGTGAACAGATCGGGAAAGCCTCGGCCTTGAAGAACACAGAAGGTGGCCGTGGTGATCGTCTGAACGGAGTGCTTGACCGTGCCCAAGACTGCCGAAGGCATGCCGACCGTGTCGCCCGGAAGCACAATATCGAGGATTTGGCGGGCGCCGTTCGGGAAGCGGTGGTAGCGCATCGCCCATCCTTCGAACAGCGTGTAGACCGGCCCCCCCACCTCGTCCGCTCGGATGATGTCGGCGCGGGGCGCAACAACGATGTGGTCTGTCTTCATCTCGGTGATAAAGCCAAGCTCGTGCTCCGAGAAGGGTCTGAACAAAGTCCTTCGCCGGAGCGGACATTGCTCGCAAGGCACGAACATCGGCGCGGCCTATCCTCCCAAACCGGCAACGTTCATATATTATAAACCGGACGCGAAGCAGCTAAATTCCGCAGGAAAATCAAAGAGATTGGCAAAGTAACCGGATAGCTTCGGAAGACCGCAACCGTGCGATCAAATCAGGTAAACCAGCATCAAATGTTCTGAGACGTGCAGCGGCGCCGTTTACATTCTAACCTACCCCCGCGCGCTCGGGGCGGAGCGAGGGAAAAGGTTGCAGGCCGTGGATTCGGCGTCTGTCGGTTACACGGCTCGCCCGCGGATGATTTCGAAGGCATGGTCGATTAGCTCGCACCCGAGTGTATCGAACTCGGCGCATCTCAGGTTCTGCCTGGGCGATCGGCGAAACCGGTCGTAAAGCTGAAGAAAAATCACAGCCGAGCGGAATAATGAGAGGACGCGATAAAAGGCGAAGTCGTCGGCTGATCGGCAGCTCAGACGCAGATAAGCTGCGAGGACTTGGTTGCGGCGCCAGAACCCGGGCTGGGCGGTCGGCATTTGCCGCATTCGGTGAAGGCAGGCGGGATCTTCGGGCTCGGCCCAGTAGCTCAACATGACCGCCAGATCCCATAGCAAATCGCCGCGTGTTCCCATGTCCCAGTCGATCACGGCGACCGGAGCGAGCGTCTCCGGGCCGAGGATCATATTGTCGAGCTTGAAGTCGCAATGAATTAGGCTTGGCGGCGCGTCCGCCGGCACCCGGCGGCGCATCCAGTCGACCACCTCGGATGACGCGAGAGGATTGACCAAGTCTGCGACGGCAGCGCCGCGAGCTGCCCAGCCGTCAACGGTTCGGGCGAGGAAACCGGCCGGACGCCCGAGCGTCTCCAAGCCGACCTGAGCCGGGTCCACGGCATGCAAAGCGGCAAGGCTCTCGACTAATTGTCGGCTTAGCAAATTGCCGATTTCGGGCCGGCCGGCCAACTGCGGCGGCAGAGTGTCGCGGATCACCATTCCAGGACGGTACTCGATGATCTGGAACGGCGCGCCGAGCACGCTCGCTTCCTCGCAAAACAATATGGCTCGCGGGGCCAGCGGATATTCCCGCCATAGCGAGGCAAGAATGCGGTATTCGCGCGCCATATCGTTGCCGCCACGCGGCAGGGGCCCGGCCGGCGGCCGGCGCAACACGGCCGCCTCGCCGTCTATCTCAATCAGATAGCTGAGATTCCCATAACCCCCAGCGAACTGCCGCGGCGGGCCTGGTCCGAGCACGATGCCGCAGCGTGCGAGATAATGCGCCAGAGAATCCCAATCCTGGGGGATACTGCGCATTGCCTCAGTGAATTCCCCCGGGTGCACAGACATTCTATTAACGCTGCGGCCGATATCGTGAGCCGGCAAGCCGGCCCCGACATGCGCATGGGTCCGGCGAGGGCAAGACGAGATTATATCTGATGCGGGTCGGAGGCATATGGGACATCAGCTCATGAGTTCAGTTTGGCGCCGCAGATTGGCGGTCGCCGCAACCTTGGCGGCTTTCTTCCTGTCGGCCTCCGCTCGCGCCGCCGAACCGGATGTCGGTCGTTTCAAGACTGAGATCGACGCGTTTCTCGGGCGACTCGGACCGAACTCGAACGGCGCGGTCGAATGGGTCGGGTCGGACAGTTACGAAGTCCGGCGCGACGGCGAAGTTTTGCTGGCGACCATAGAGAATGCTCGGCTGTCGTTAAACACGCCACAACCCGGCCAGCTGATCGTCGACCGCATCGAAATTCGCGAGACCGCCCGAAAAGACGAGGGCAAACTGATCGAGCTCGCCCTTATTTTGCCAAAGAACATCGTGCTCAGGGAGGCCGACGGCACCGAAACCAAGATCAGCCTGACCGATGCGAGAGCCGATATTGTGATAGAGGCCGAGTCGGGTCGCGGCCGCGACACTCTTGTCGAGATCGCGAGCATGCGGATCGATCAATCCAAAACCGGGACATGGGTCAGCCTGGGACCGCTCTCGATATCCTCAAAGCTCATCGCCGAGCCGACTGGCGGATGGCGCGGACCCGTTGAGTTCGAGGTCAAGGGGATAGAGTATTTCTCCCGCAAGGTCCTCTCGGCGGAACGATCGATCGGATCGCGTTCACTGGCAAAAGTGCCGGTCCAAGGCTGGACGAACTCGACAAGCTGCGGCACGCGATCGACCGACTGCAAGCTGACGACAGCAAATCATCACAAGCGCGCGGCGCCGCATTCCTGGGGACCCTCTCGACAATCTCGGAACCTTTCAGCACGATGAGAGGTGAACTGGCGTTGGAAGGATTGACGGTCAGGAGCGTGACGGGTGAGACGCTCGTAGGCTTGGCGAAAGCGGCCAGCACCACGGAGGTCGCCGGTCTGGATACGGAACAGGCGGCGCTGCGGTTCAGCATCAGTTACGCGGGCCTCGATCTCGCGCCGTTGCTTCTCGAGAACGGGAAGGTGCCTCGCCGGGTGGTGCTCGATTTCGGGATTGCCGACCTCAGCACGCAAGCGTTGACGAACCTGCTCCATGCCCTGATTACCGCGACCGACCAGCGCGCGTCGGGGGAGAGCAAGAGCGAAGCAAATAAACAGGGGGCTCTTCAGCAGGCGCTCGGAGCCGCGGCTATGCTAAACCCAACCTTCCACATTTATGACGCCGCGATCGACACCGAGGAGGTCGGGGTAGATCTGACGGCTAAAGCCAAAGGGTCGCCGCTGGCGCCCAAGGGTTACACGGCCTCGGGAGACCTGGCTGTCCGGGGGTTTGACGCAATCCCGAAACTGAGCGGTGCGGTAGCGTTCGCCGAATACCTCCCGGTGCTCCGGGAAATCGGGGTCGAGGGGACGGCGCCGGACGGGACGCCGCGGCTGCAATTCCATCTTACCTCCGCGCCGACGCATTGGATCGCAATCAACGGCAACGACGTCAGCGCCTGGTTCGACGGGACCGAGACGGCACCAGGTCAGCCGCGCTTGTTAAAGCCTTTCGATCCGCCTATGCGCGGGAGCGATGTCAAAAGGCTCCAACGCGCTCTCGCGGCCGCCATGATTTCGGTCGAGCAGGATGGTGAGTACAATTCGGCTACGGTTGGCGCCGTTGCCCGTTTTCAAAAGCAGAATGGCCTCAATGTGAGTGGCGTCGTAGATGCCGAGACTCGCCGTCGGCTCGGCGGGTTGGAAGACCCGTTGCGGGGAGGTGGCCGAAATTGACGGAACCGCTATGATCCGTCGCCCGCTCAGCGCAGGAGTACACGATGGACAAAGTTTACCCCGACGCCCATGCCGCGCTTGCCGGCCTGCTGCGTGATGGCATGACGGTGATGTCGGGCGGGTTCGGCCTTTGCGGAATTCCGGAGGTTTTGATCGATGCGATCCGCAGCTCAGGGGTCACCGGCCTGACCGTCATCTCGAACAATGCCGGGATTGACGGAGCTGGGCTCGGTCTGCTCCTCGAAACTCGGCAGATCCGCAAGATGGTCTCGTCGTATGTCGGCGAAAACAAGCTCTTTGCCGACCTTTATCTCAGCGGCGAACTCGACCTCGAATTCAATCCCCAAGGTACTCTTGCCGAGCGGATACGGGCCGGGGGCGCCGGCATTCCGGCCTTTTTCACCAAGACAGGTGTCGGCACCCTGGTGGCGGAGGGCAAGGAGATTCGCGAGTTCGATGGTGAAAGCTACGTCATGGAGCGTGGCCTTTTCGCCGATCTCGCGATCATTCATGCCCGGAAAGCCGATCGCGAAGGCAACCTCGTCTACCGAAAGACCGCGCGCAACTTCAACCCGGTCATGGCGACGGCCGCGAAGGTCACCGTTGCAGAGGTCGAGCATCTCGTCGAGCCCGGCGTCATCGACCCCGACCACATCCACACGCCCGGCATTTTTGTCAAACGCATCGTGCACTGCCCGGCTTACGAGAAGCGCATCGAGCAGCGCACCGTGCGCAATGCGCGGCAATTGAGGCAGAGGAGAAAAGCGAAATGGCTTGGTCACGCGACGACATGGCGCGCCGCGCGGCGGCGGAGCTCCAGGACGGCTTCTATGTCAATCTCGGCATCGGCATCCCGACCTTGGTCTCGAACTTCATTCCGCCGGGGATCACGGTTCAGCTGCAAAGCGAGAACGGAATGCTCGGCATGGGCCCCTTCCCGTTCGAGGGAGAAGAGGATGCCGGACCTGATCAATGCCGGCAAGCAGACAATCACCGAGTTGCCGACGACGAGCTATTTCGACAGCGCGCAATCTTTCGGGATGATCCGCGGCGGGCATATCGACCTGTCGATCCTCGGCGCTATGCAGGTGGCGGAAAACGGCGATCTCGCCAACTGGATGATTCCCGGCCGCATGGTCAAAGGCATGGGCGGCGCGATGGACCTCGTCGCCGGGGTGAAGCGGGTCATCGTGCTGATGGAGCACACCGCGCGGGGCGAGCCGAAACTGCTGCACCGCTGCACGCTCCCGCTGACCGGCAAGGGGGTGGTCGACATGGTGATCACCGACCTCGGCGTCTTCACGATCGATGGCGCCGGGATGCGGTTGACCGAGCTGGCGCCCGGCGTGCCGCTCGACGAAATCCGGCAGAAGACCGAGGCATCCTTCACGGTGGCCTCCGGCCTGCGCTGATCGGCACCGACGATCGGCGGTCTCTCGGGCCTCGAGCGGCGGTGCCGCTCGATCGACGACGGTCGTCGATCTTGCTACACTAGCAGCGCGCTGCGATAACGCGTCAGTTTTTCGAGCCTGCCGGTGCCTGCTTCGTCGCGTGATCTCCGCCTGGACTTTTTTCGCGGTCTTGCTCTGATATTTATCTTCGTCGATCACATTCCGGAGAATATCCTCAGCTACTTTACTATCCAGGCGGGTGAATTCTTTGATGCAGCCGAGGTCTTCATATTCATCTCGGGTTACACTGCCGCTCTCGTATATGGGCAGACGCTCCTCTCACAGGGCACGTTATACGCGACGGCGCGGGTTCTAGGCCGTGCCTGGCAGCTCTACGTCGCTCACATCTTCTTGTTCGTCATGTTCATCGCCGAGGTGTCTTATACCGTCACGACCTTCAACAATCCGATGTACAACGATGAAATGCGGGTCGGCGACTTTCTCTCCGAGCCGCACATCGCCATCGTCAAGGCGCTCCTCCTCGAGTTTCAACCGACGTTTCTCGATATACTGCCGCTCTACATTTTGCTCCTGGTGATCTTCCCGGCCGTCTTGCTCGGCTTGCGCTGGCGGGCGGTGATCGTCTTGTTGCCGTCGTTACTGCTTTATCTAGTCGTCCAGGCGACCAACCTGTCGGTTCCGGCCTATCCGGAGGGTCACGTCTGGTTTTTCAACCCTCTGGCTTGGCAGTTTCTGTTCATCGCCGGAGCTGCTCTCGGTTTTCCCGGGCGGCACGAGCGGCGGTGGTCGAACTGGGCTCGGCCGGCATTGCCGCTGGCAGCGGTCGTTGTCGCGGCGGGGTTCGTCGTCAAGCTCAGCTGGACGATTCACGGGATTTGGGACCCGTTTCCCGGCCTCCTTCTCAAGGAGTTGTGGCCGGTGAACAAGAACAATTTGTCTCCGATCCGGGTTATCCCGTTCTTCGCAGCAGTCGCCAGTCGTTGCCATCATGGTACCCCCTAATGCGGATATTTTGCGTTCCCGAGCAGCGAGACCGCTGGTCTTGTGCGGTCAACAATCACTGGAGATCTTCTGCCTCGGCATCCTGCTCTCGGCACTGGGGCATTTCGTTCTTTCGGAATACAATTCAGCGATCGGCATCCAGCTTCTCGTTAATCTTGCGGGCATTCTCGTGATGTGCCTAACTGCGGGAATGTTGGATTGGTACAAAACCATGGGTCGAACGCAGGCGCCGCGGTTTCGCGGCCACCCAATCCGGTCGTGGCAATCGTCCCGGCAAATGAGGCGGCGCGCCTCGGCCGGCGGATTGGCGCAGCCCGCGCTGCTTTTGGCGTGGCTCGCCTTGACTGTTCTCCCGCCCTTCACATCGGCCTTCGGCGGCGCGCTCCCGTGCGACGTGCCGGACGAGCTGATGCAAGTCGACGACAAGCTGCCGCATCTGGCCGAGCGGTTGCGCGCGGGCCAGCCCATCAGGATCGTCGCGATCGGCGGAGCTTCAACGACCGGATTGGCGGCGGGCTCGTCGGATCTCGCCTATCCCCATCGCCTGCAGGAGATCCTCGCCCGCTGGTATCCTTCCACTTCGATTACCGTCGTCAATCGGGGTGTTCCGCGCCAGACCGCCCAACAAATGCTGGAGCGGTTCCCCACCGATGTCATGTCCGAAGATCCCGTTCTGGTGATCTGGGAAACCGGCACCACCGATGCCGTGCGTGGGGTCGGGGTCGACGATTTCGCGGCGACACTGCAAACCGGCATCGACGAGCTCAAGGCGCACGGGATCGACGTCATGCTCGTGGACATGCAATTCTCTCACAGCACGGCGACCGTCATTGATTTCGAGCAATATCTGAACGCGCTTCACCGGGTCGGTGACGTCAACGACGTGAATGTCTTTCCGCGCTTTGAAATGATGCGCTATTGGAGCGAGCAGAACGTGTTCAACTTCGACGGAGTCGCCAAAGACGAGCGGGCCAGCCTTGCCGCTAAAGTCTACGAGTGCATCGCCGGCAAGCTCGCGGAAGCTATTCGGGTCGCGCTGCGATGACCGCGATCCCCATTATCGGGCGCCTGGCTGTCGCGCTCGCTGTTTTCATCGCCGTCGGCAATCTCGCGTTTGCCGATTACACGGCGGCGCCGCTCCCGCCAAATTGCGCTGCCCCGCCGGCGCTTTCGGCAATCGACGCTGCGCTGGACCGCACCTCATCCCGCATCTTGTCTGCAAAGCCGCTCACGATCGTCGCGATGGGCTCCTCTTCGACCCTCGGGGTTGGGGCGAGCAGCCCCGCTTTGAGCTATCCGAGCCGACTTGAGCAGGAATTGAGGCGGCGGTTTCCCGGCGTCGAGATCCGGGTCATCAACCACGGCGTAGGCGGGCAGGACGTGCCGGAGGAATTGACCCGTCTCGGCCGGGACATCATCGCCGAGCACCCGGATCTGGTGATCTGGCAGGTCGGCACCAATGCGGTGCTGCGGCGCGACGATCTCTCGGCGGATGAACAGCTCATAGGCCGCGGCGTAGCCGCAGTGAAAGAGAGCGGGGTCGATATCGTCCTGATGGACCTCCAATACGCTCCGCGGGTACTCGCGCGCCCGGCCTCCGATGAGATGGAGCGGCTGATCGCGGAAATTGCGAGACGCACTCGGGTCGCGTTGTTTCACCGATTCGAGATCATGAAGGAATGGGATCGTACGCATCAGCTCGCGCCGGCTTCCACGATCGGTCCCGACGGGCTGCACATGACTGACGCGAGCTATGCCTGCCTGGCAAACCAGCTGGCCGAGGCTCTGGCGGCTGATTGGCGTTCGCACAGCAAGCTGGCGAAATCGTCTCAACGCAGTCCGGACGCGCTCGCCGGCATCAGGCGCCCAACAGGCGTGCAGCCCGCCGCGTCCTCGGGGCCGCACTAACCCCGGCCGAGCGCGAGCAGCTCGATAGATCGCGAACGCGGCGGTTGCCGAGTTCGCTGGGAATCTGCCGTCGTGCGGCAGAACGCCGCGGTGGCCCCGCCTCATTCCAATTGGCTGTGCGGCTCGACCGCAGATCAGCGCTGAAGCCTCGACCTTAACCTACATTTCTATTGGGTTTTTGCCGAAACTAATATATGCTGCGCACAATGACGGAGCGACCACAAGATGTTGTTGAGTACGTGAGGCTTGGGCACATAGCCGAACTCCAGCCGCCAACAGGGCGGCGGTGTACTGGCGAGCATCGCACCATTCGTACTCTCGCCACAAAGTGTTGGCATAATGGCTCTGATTGAGTGGAGAGCAGCGCGCGGTAGAGGTCCCACGATGCTAGCGCGGGGATGACCGCGGGCGGAAAACCGGGAGACCCATGCTGGGAAAAATCGGCGTAACAAGGGTATTACGGAATTTACAAGGAATTACACGTCCCAGCGAGACGTTCCCTCAGTTTCGTCGTTCTCTGGTAGTGTTACGGGAAGCTTCGGGTTGAGTGCGGGACAGCGGTTGAGGTGAGACAATGAAATTCGATGACGGAATTTTTGGACTCTATTCTAGATTGTACGAGAATCGGAGAGATATCGAGCTCTCGCTCGAGGAGTATCTCGGCAAGTGCTCCGATGACCCGTCTTATTATGCGGGCGCCGCCGAGCGCATGCTCAGCGCCATCGGGGAACCGGTGATGGTCGACACGAGCCAAGATTCGCGGCTCGGCCGCATTTTCATGAACCGGACGATCAAGGTCTACCCCGAATTCGCAGATTTCTTCGGGATGGAGGAGACGATCGAACGCATCGTCGGCTTCTTCCGTCATGCCGCACAGGGCCTCGAGGAGCGCAAGCAGATCCTTTATCTGCTTGGTCCGGTCGGCGGCGGCAAATCCTCGCTCGCCGAACGCCTGAAGCAGCTGATGGAGAAGGAGCCGGTCTATGTGCTGAAGGCCGGCAAGGAATTCAGTCCGGTTTTTGAGAGCCCGCTCGGCTTGTTCGATCCGGTCACCCTCGGCGACGAACTTGAAAAGCGTTATGGCGTCCCGCGGCGGCGTTTGACCGGCACCATTTCACCATGGGCGGTCAAGCGGCTCGAAGAATTCGGCGGCGACATCACCAAATTCACCGTGGTTCGCATGCAGCCTTCGCGCCTCAAGCAGATCTGCATCTCCAAAACCGAGCCCGGCGACGAGAACAACCAGGATGTTTCGAGCCTCGTCGGCAAGGTCGACATCCGCAAACTCGAATTCTTCAGCCAGAACGACCCGACGCCTACTCCTATTCGGGTGGCCTGAACCGGACGACCCAAGGGCTTCTTGAATTTGTCGAGATGTTCAAGGCGCCGATCAAGATGCTGCATCCGCTGCTGACCTCGACGCAGGAGGGCAATTACGTCGGTTCCGAAAATATTGGCGGCATTCCCTATCAGGGGATCGTGCTGGCGCACTCGAACGAGGCCGAATGGCAGAGCTTCAAAAACAATAAGAACAACGAGGCGTTCATCGACCGTATCTCGGTGATCAAGGTCCCCTATTGCTTGCGCGCTACCGAGGAGCGCAAGATCTATGAGAAACTGTTGCAGAACAGCGAGCTTTCGAACTCGCCATGTGCGCCGTCGACATTGGATATCCTGGCACGGTTTAGCGTGCTTTCGCGGTTGAAGTCACATGAGAACTCGAATCTCTATTCGAAGATGCGGGTCTATGACGGCGAGAGCTTGAAGGACACCGATCCGCGCGCCAAGTCGGTGCAGGAATATCGCGATGCGGCCGGGGTTGACGAGGGGATGGACGGCATTTCCACTCGTTTCGCCTTCAAGGTGTTGTCGAGCACCTTCAACTTCGACACGCAGGAAGTCGCGGCCGATCCCGTCCATTTGATGTATGTGCTGGAGCAGGCGATCTGGCGCGAGCAGTTCCCGGACGATGCCGAAAAGAAATATCTGAACTTCATAAAGGCCGAGCTGGCGCCCCGCTATGCCGAGTTCATCGGCCACGAGATCCAAAAGGCCTATCTAGAATCCTATTCCGACTACGGCCAGAACCTGTTCGACCGATATGTCGCGTATGCCGACGCGTGGATCGAGGATTCCGACTACAAGGACCCGGATACCGGCCAACTGATGAATCGCGAGCTGTTGAACCAGGAGCTATCGAAAATCGAGAAGCCGGCGGGCATAGCGAACCCCAAGGATTTCCGCAACGAGGTCGTAAAGTTCGCGTTGCGGGCGCGGGCCAACAATGCCGGGCGCAACCCCTCATGGACGTCATATGAAAAATTGCGTGAGGTCATCGAGCGGCGCATGTTCTCACAGGTGGAGGATCTGTTGCCGGTGATCAGCTTTGGCTCCAAGAAGGATACCGAGACGGAGAAGAAACACGCCGATTTCCTCGAGCGCATGGTATCGCGCGGCTATACCGAGCGGCAGGTTCGGCGGTTGGTCGAGTGGTATATGCGGGTAAATAAGGCGGGCTAGGGACCCCGGTTCCATGTGGGAGGTCAGGCATGAATATCGTCGACCGTCGCCCTAACCCGAAGGGTAAAAGTCTCAGTAACCGTCAGCGTTTCCTGGCACGAGCCCGCGCCGAGGTGAAATCGGCGGTGCAGGAGGCGTTGCGCAAGCGCAAGGTGGCTGATGTTGGCCACGGCGAAAAAGTGGCAATTCCGACGCGCGGGATTGCTGAGCCAAATTTTCATCACAGCCGCCGCACCGGGCGAACCGAGCATGTCGTCCCCGGCAACAAGGAGTATATCAGGGGCGACGAGATCCCCCGACCGACCGGCGGTGAAGGCCGCGGGGGCTCGCAGGGGAGCCCGGACGGGTCGGGCGAAGACGCGTTCGAGTTTACGCTGTCGAAGGAAGAGTTCCTCGACATGTTTTTCGAGGACCTCGAACTCCCCGATCTCGTCAAGAAAAGCCTGAAGGAGACGTTCGCGGTCGATCTGCAACGTGCCGGATACACCGTAACGGGCAGTCCGGCAAACCTCAGCATCCGCCGGACGATGCGCAACAGCATGGCGCGCCGCATTTCGCTGAAACGGCCGAAGCAATCGGATTTGGAGGCGCTGCGCGAGGCGATCGACAACGCCCGCTTCCGCGGAGCTGACGAAGAGGCGGAACGGCTTCTGCGCGAGCTCGACCGCCTCGAGCACCGCAGCAAAATCATTCCTTACATTGACCCGATTGACGTCCGCTATAACCGCTTCGAGCGGGTTCCCCGTCCGAATACCGAGGCGGTGATGTTCTGCCTGATGGACGTGTCAGGATCGATGACCGAGGCGATGAAGGACCTCGCCAAGCGGTTCTTCATGCTGCTGCATGTGTTCCTCATCCGGCGCTACCGCCATGTCGATATCGTCTTCATCCGCCACACGAGCACCGCCGAAGAGGTCGATGAAGAGACGTTCTTCTACAGCCGGGAGACCGGCGGCACCGTCGTCTCGACCGCGCTCGAAAAGATGCTGGAGATTGCGCGGGCGCGCTATCCCACCGACCGTTGGAACATCTACGCGGCTCAGGCTTCCGACGGCGACAATTATGGCGCAGACAGCGGGCGCTGCGTTTCCTTGCTGGGCGGCGATGTTCTTCCGCTCTGCCAGTATTTCGCCTACGTCGAAGTCGGTGACGGCATGGGAGGGAGCCTGACCGGATTGTCGCGAGACAGCGATCTGTGGCGAGCCTACAACGAGGTGGCGCCGGTGCACCCGCATTTCGTGATGCGCCGGGTCAGCGACCCATCGCAGATCTTCTCGGTGTTCCACGAACTGTTTGCAAAGGGGGGTATCCGTGCCTGACTCTGTCGCTCTGCGGCTCGAAACGGCCGCCCCGCTCTTCGCCGGCCCGAATTGGGATTACACCGGGCTGCGCCGGGTCTACGACGCCATCGAGCGGATCGCGCTCGACGAGATCGGGCTCGACGTCTATCCGGTCCAAATCGAGGTGATCACATCCGAGCAGATGCTCGACGCTTACGCGTCGGTCGGCTTGCCGCTGATGTATCGCCACTGGAGCTTCGGCAAGCGTTTCGCCTATCACGAGACGCTTTATCGCAAGGGGCTGCAAGGTCTCGCTTACGAGATCGTCATCAACTCGAACCCGTGTATCTGCTACATCATGGAAGAGAATTCCATGACGATGCAGACATTGGTCATGGCGCATGCCGCGTTCGGCCACAATCACTTCTTTAAGAACAATTACTTGTTCCGGCAGTGGACGGACGCCAATGGCATTCTGGATTATCTCAGCTTCGCGCGCGATTACGTCCAGAAATGTGAGGAACGGCACGGGGCAGAGGCGGTGGAGCGCGTGCTCGACGCCGCGCACGCGCTGAAGGATCACGGCGTCAACCGCTACGCTCACCGCACCAAACCAAATCTCGCCGAGGAGCGGCGCCGGGCGGAGGAGTGGCGCGCGCATTTCGAGGCAACGTATAATGATCTGTGGCGCACCGTGCCCGGCGCCGGAAAAGACAAGGAAGATGGCGGCGACGAGGAGGCGCGGCTCCAGGAAATCAAGCGCGACCTCGGCCTGCCCGAAGAGAACCTGCTTTACTTCATCGAGAAGCGCGCTCCGCGGCTCGAGGATTGGCAACAGGAGTTGGTGCGCATCGTCCGCTTGGTTTCCCAGTACTTTTATCCGCAGAAGCAGACGCAGATGATGAACGAGGGCTGCGCAACCTTCGTGCATTACGAGATTATGCGGCGGCTGCACGACAAGGGGCTCATCACTGAAGGATCAATGCTCGAATTTCTGCACTCTCATTCGAGTGTCGTATTCCAGCCGGACTTCGATGACCCGCGGTTCAGCGGACTGAACCCCTATGCGCTGGGTTTCGCGATGATGAGTGATGTCCGCCGCATCTGCGAAGAGCCGACCGAGGAGGATCGGGAGTGGTTTCCCGACATAGCCGGCTCGGGAGACGGTTTTGGCGTGCTGCGGCACGCCTGGGCGAATTACCGCGACGAAAGCTTCGTCCTGCAGCATCTCAGCCCTGCGATGATCCGCCGGTTCCGGCTGTTCCATGTCTCGGACGACAGCACAAAGCCGGCGCTGCGCGTCGAGGCAATCCACGATGATGTCGGCTATCGAAAAATTCGCAGCGCCCTCTCCCGGCAGTACGATCTGTCCCGGCGCGAGCCCGATATTCAGGTGGTCGACGTCGATCTCAGAGGCGATCGTTGCCTCATTCTTGCGCATTATGTGCATAACGGCGTGCTGCTCGAAGAACAGAGCTGCCGAGCTGTGATCCGGCATACCGCCACATTGTGGGGTTATTCGGTCAAGCTGCTGGAAATCGACGCCGCCACCGACAAGACCCTCAAAACCTATGAGGTAGCACCGCCCGGCTGACCCCGGGAGGAAGCTCGGAAGCGCGAAACCGAGGCGCTCCCGAGCGCTGGCATGCACGATGATCGTTCTCGGCATCGAAACCAGCTGCGACGAGAGCGCAGCCGCGATTGTGTCTATCACGGCGGCCGGCCCGAAGATCCTCTCCAACCTGGTGCGCTCCCAGCTTGCGGAGCACATGCCTTATGGCGGCGTCGTGCCCGAGATTGCAGCGCGCGCTCATCTCGAACACCTCCCTGCGCTGATATCGCGCGCCCTCGCCGAGGCCGGCGTTATCCTCGGCGAGGTCGACGGGGTAGCTGCGGCGGTGGGCCCGGGCTTGATCGGGGGTCTGATTGTCGGATCGACAATGGCAAAGGGTTTGGCTTGGGCCGCGGGTAAGCCGTTTCTGGCTGTCAACCATCTGGAGGCCCACGCCCTGGCGGTTCGCCTGACCGAGGAGGTAGACTTCCCGTATCTTTTGCTCCTCGTTTCGGGGGGGCACTGTCAGCTTCTCGTCTGCTCCGGGGTTGGCCGGTACACCCGTCTCGGGACAACCCTCGACGATGCCGTCGGCGAAGCATTCGACAAGGCGGCGAAACTGATCGGGCTCGGGTATCCCGGAGGTCCCGCCATCGAAATGGCCGCGCAGCGCGGCGACCCAACCCGCTTCGTCCTGCCGCGCCCGATGAAGGGCAGGCCGGGTTGCGATTTCTCGTTCTCCGGCTTGAAGACGGCCGTGCGACAGATCACGTCGTCGAGCGTCAGCCTCGATCCTACTGACCAGGCGGATCTCGCGGCCTCTGTCGAGCTCGCGATCTGCGATGCGGTGATCGATCGGACCGCGAATGCGGTCGCGTGGTTCCGCGGCCAATACCCGGACGGAAACTCGCTGGTGGTTGGCGGTGGCGTAGCCGCCAACAAAAGGCTGCGAACGGGCCTTACGAGCCTTGTCGATGATAACGGGATGCGGTTTGTTGCGCCGCCGCCGGCATTGTGCACTGATAACGGAGCCATAGTCGCCTGGGCTGGCATCGAGCGGCTTCGACTTGGCCTGATCGACGGCCTCGATGCACCGCTCAGGCCACGCTGGCCGCTCGATGCCAGCGCGCCGCGACGTGCGGGCGCGGGTGTGAAGGCATGAGCAGTTGGCCTCAAGCGTGATCCGGTGAAGCGCCTGGCGATCATTGGGGGCGGCGCCTGGGGAACGTCGCTCGCCATGGTTGCTTGTCGCGCCGGTTCGCTCCCAACCCTGTGGGCCCGGGACCCGGATGTCGTTGCGACGATCAATCGGCGTCATCAGAACCCGCTCTTCCTGCCCGGGGTCATCCTCGACCCCGCCATCGCGGCAACCACCGACATGGCGTTCGCGACAGAAGGGGCGCAGGCGGCTCTGCTCGCCGTTCCGGCGCAATTCCTGCGCGGCGTAATGGAGGTGCTCGGATCTCACCTTGACCGCGGGCTCCCTTTGCTGCTCTGCGCCAAAGGAATCGAGACCAGCTCGCTGAAATTGATGTCGGAGATTGCCGCAGAAATTCTCCCCGCCTCCCCTTCGGCGGTGCTCTCGGGGCCGACATTTGCTGCCGAGGTCGCGCGAGAATTGCCGACGGCGGTCACGATTGCGAGCAGCGACGCCTCCCTCGGCCACGCCTTCATCGAAGCTCTTGGAGGCAGCCGGTTCCGGCCCTATCTCTCGCCGGACCCGGTCGGCGCCGAAATCGGCGGCGCGGTCAAGAATGTCCTCGCGATTGCGTGCGGCATCGTTGGCGGTCGCAATCTCGGGGAAAACGCCCGAGCTTCGCTGATCACTCGTGGGCTGGCAGAAATGATCCGGCTCGGGGTAGCCAAGGGCGGTCGAGCCGAGACCTTTCGTGGCCTCTCCGGGCTGGGGGATCTCGTACTGACCTGCAGTTCCGCGCAATCGCGAAATTACGGGCTTGGTCTCGCGCTAGGCCGCGGGTTGGCCCTCGAAGCGGCGCTCCGCGGCAGCCGCTCGGTGATCGAGGGCGTGGCCAGCGCTGCGTCAGTTGCGCGACTGGCGGAACGGCTCGACGTAGAGATGCCGATTGTCGCGGGAGCTGATGCGTTACTCCACCGCGGTGAGGCGGTAGACGCCGTCATCGATCTGCTGTTGCGCCGGCCTTACCGGGCCGAATAGGAAGAGGGCGGTGAACCCTCGGCCGCCAGCTGGGTCGGTGGGGCGGAAAAGGCTTTTCTGGACCGGCTCAAAGCCAATATCATTGGGGAGCGAGCAACCCGACCGGCTCGGACAGAAATGAGCGACAACGGAAAACGCGGCGAGGAAGGACCGGGAACCGGTGTTGTCGTCAAGACAAAGCCGAAGACGAAGAAGCCGTCTATGTACAAGGTTCTTATGTTAAACGACGACTACACTCCGATGGAGTTCGTCGTGCACATCCTCGAGCGGTTCTTCAATAAGAACCGGCAGGAGGCGACTCGCATTATGATGCACGTGCATCGCCGCGGTGTCGGGATCTGTGGCGTTTACACTTACGAGGTCGCCGAGACAAAGGTAACCCAGGTTATGGATTTCGCCCGGCAGCACCAGCATCCGCTGCAGTGTACGCTGGAAAAGGACTAGCCAAGGAAGGACAGGCGGGCGTGCTGTCACGCAATCTCGAAAAGTCGCTGCACCGGGCTCTCGCCCACGCCAATGAGCGCCGGCACGAATATGCCACGCTCGAACATCTGCTGCTGGCGCTCACCGAGGATCAGGACGCGGTTGCGGTGCTGCGCGCGTGCAGCGTCGACCTCGACCGGTTGCGCCGCGAGGTGCTGAACTACGTCGATCACGAGCTTGCCAACCTTGTCGCGGCGCATGGCGACGACGCGAAGCCGACAGCGAGCTTTCAGCGCGTGCTGCAACGCGCCGCAATTCACGTCCAATCATCGGGCCGCGAGGAGGTGACCGGCGCAAACGTGCTGGTCGCGATGTTCGCGGAGCGGGAGAGCCACGCTGTTTATTTCCTGCAAGAACAGGACATGACCCGGTTCGATGCGGTCAATTACATCTCGCACGGCATTGCCAAGGCGCCCGGGCGCTCCGAGACGCGTCGCGTTCAGGGTGCCGATGAGGATGAGCGCAGCGAAAAGTCGCAGAAGCGCAACCATGACGCCCTTGACGCCTATTGCGTCAACCTCAACAAAAAGGCCAAGGGCGGCAAAATCGATCCCCTGATCGGCCGCGAGGCCGAAGTCGACCGCACAATCCAAATCTTATGCCGCCGGGCCAAGAACAACCCGCTCTATGTCGGGGATCCCGGTGTCGGCAAGACGGCGATCGCCGAGGGCTTGGCGCGCCGCATCGTGCAGCGCGAAGTTCCCGAAGTTCTGATGAACGCGACGATCTACGCGCTCGACATGGGAGCATTGCTGGCGGGCACCCGATATCGCGGCGATTTCGAGGAGCGGCTCAAGGCGGTCTTGTCCGAGCTCGAGGCGCAGCCCGGCGCAATCCTTTTCATCGATGAGATCCATACCGTCATCGGGGCCGGCGCGACGAGCGGTGGAGCAATGGATGCCTCGAACCTGTTGAAGCCAGCCTTGGCCGGGGGCGTGATTCGCTGCATCGGCTCCACGACCTATAAGGAATACCGCAACTATTTCGAGAAGGACCGCGCACTCGTCCGCCGTTTTCAGAAGATCGACGTGAACGAGCCGACGGTTGAGGACTCGGTCAAGATCCTGCGCGGGCTGAAGCCCTATTACGAGCGGCACCATAAGGTGCGATACACGAGCGACGCATTGCGGGCGGCGGTCGAGCTGTCGCATCGCTATATCGGGGATCGCAAACTCCCGGACAAAGCGATCGACGTCATCGATGAGAGTGGCGCAGCCCAGATGCTGGTGCCCGAAAACCGCCGCCGCAAAACGATAACGGCGCGAGAAGTGGAAGCGGTAATCGCAACGATGGCGCGCATCCCGCCAAAAAGCGTCTCGCGCGACGATCGCGAGGTGCTGAAGCACCTTCAGCGTGACCTGAAGACGATGGTGTTTGGCCAGGATCCGGCGATCGAAGCGCTGGTCTCGGCGATCAAGCTGGCGCGCGCCGGGCTGCGGGACCAGGAAAAGCCGATCGGCTCCTACCTGTTCTCCGGCCCCACCGGGGTCGGCAAGACCGAGGTGGCGCGTCAGCTCGCGCGCACCCTCGGGATCGAGATCACCCGCTTCGACATGTCCGAGTACATGGAGCGGCATACGGTGTCGCGGCTGATCGGCGCGCCGCCCGGCTATGTCGGCTTCGACCAGGGCGGGCTCCTGACCGACGCGATCGATCAACACCCGCACAGCGTGCTGTTGTTGGACGAGATCGAGAAGGCCCATCCTGACCTGTTCAATATCCTGCTGCAGGTCATGGATTACGGGAAGCTGACCGATCACAACGGCAAAACCGTCGATTTCCGCAACGTAATCCTGATCATGACGACGAACGCCGGAGCCTGGGATCTTGCCAAACCGGCGATCGGCTTCGGCAGCGGCGTTCGGGAGGGTGACGATCAGGAGGCGATCAATCGCATGTTCACGCCGGAATTCCGCAACCGGCTCGATGCGGTGATTTCCTTCGCCCCGCTATCTGCGGATACGATCGGACGGGTCGTCGATAAGTTCGTGCTGCAGCTCGAAGAGCAGCTCGCCGACCGGAACGTCATGATCGAGCTGGATGATTCCGCGCGGAAATGGCTGGCCGAAAAGGGTTACGATCGCCTCTTCGGCGCCCGGCCTCTCGCCCGAGTAATCCAGGAGCACATCAAAAAGCCGCTCGCCGAGGAGCTCCTGTTCGGGCAGTTGTCGAAGGGCGGGATCGTCCGGGTGACGCGCAAACCCGACGAGGACAAGCTCTCCTTCTCGTACGAAGCGCGCCCGGCTGAACCAGCGCCAAAGGAGCCAGAATTAGTCGAGTGATCGGCTGGTCGAGTGATCAGCTCGCCGGCGTGCTTTCATCCTCCTCGGAGGAATGGCACGCGGTCTCCTCATGGCGAAACGGGGAATACTCTCCAAGCCCCTCCATCTTGTGCTCGATCATCTGGCGCTCGCGCGCCAGGAATTGAGCGACGGCCCGGCGAAACGCTGGATCGGGGATCCAGTGGGCGCTGTAGGTCGGTACCGGGAGATACCCGCGCTGGATCTTGTGCGGACCCTGCGCGCCGGCCTCGACGCGCTTCAATCGGCGGGTGATCGCGAACTCGATCGCCTGGTAATAACAGCACTCGAAATGAAGGAATTTGTAATCGCCGTAGCCGCCCCAATTGCGGCCGTAGATCGTATCCTTGCCGAGCAGGTTGAACGCGCCGGCGACATAGTTGGCGCCGCGCCGCGCCATCACGAGGACGAGTTTTTCCGGCATCCGCTCGCCGATCATCGCGAAAAAGCGGCGATTTAGGTAGGCCGACCCCCATTTGCGATCGGAAGTCGCAAGGTAGAATTCGTAAAACGCGTCCCAATGGCGCGGCTTCAGGTCGGCCCCGGTCAGCACTTCGATCTCGAGACCGCGGGCGAGCGCCTCGCGCCGCTCCTTCTTCACTGCTTTGCGTTTTCGCGAATTCAGAGCCGCGAGGAAATCGTCGAAATCTCCGTAGCCGTCGTTGGTCCAGTGGAACTGCTGGCCGAGCCGTTGCAGAAATCCCGCCTCGGTCAGCGCCTCGGCCTCCGCCGGATCGGGAAAGTTCACGTGCAATGACGAGATTTTGCGGCGCTTCGTAAATTCGATCATCCCGGCAAGGAGATGTTCGCGGGCCTCGGGCGGCGCAGACGGGTGCAGCAGCAATCGGGGGCCGGGGACCGGGGTGAACGGCACGGCCGACAACAGCTTGGGGTAATAGCGGCCGCCGGCGCGCTCATAGGCATCCGCCCAGCCATAGTCAAAGATGTATTCGCCGTAGGAATGCGTCTTGGCGTAGAGCGGCACGACACCGGTGATCTCCCCGTCCGGTCCCGCGAGAGAAAGATGCTGCGGCGTCCATCCCGTGCGGGTCGTCGTCGATCCGCTTTCCTCCATCGCATTCAGAAAAGCATGCGAAACGGTCGGATTGACGTCGCCGGCACAGGCGTCCCAGGCAGCGGCCGGTATCTCGGCTATCGCCGCATGGACCCGAATTGTGACAGTTCCGCCGCTGTCGTTCATCGCCTGCCCAGCGCCTGGGTTTCCGAACGCGTACAATCCGCCGTTTCGACGCAAAGTTCCGCGCGTGCAAAGATAGGCTTTGTGTCGCCGCTGTCCAGCCTGCCGCGAAACCGCCTCATTGGGCACTTAGCAGCGGAGCGCCGATTGAGGACTGAAATGCGCGTGCTCCGTTGTACCCTGATCGCGTTCCCGCTCGCCGTCTCGGCGCTGATCGCGGCGCCGGCATCGGCGGAGACGCTCGGCGATGCTCGCGTCGGCTTCAGCGCGGAGCGGGTGCTGGTCATCGATGGCAAGAGCTATGTGGGCCGGATGTGGCATATGCCGGGCGAACAGCGCCACGAGCAGGATCTCCCGGCGTTACGGCCGATTTTTATCCTTCGCGCGGGCAGCGCGATCGGCGACATTATCCTGCCGAAGCTGCATACCGTCGTCGAATTTGCGCTTCCAAAAGAGCTGTCAATTCTCGGCAACCCTGGCCTGTTGCGCAAACCTGTGGGGCCGGAGACGATCAACGGCATTGCGACGACCAAATATGAGGTCGACGAGAAAAACGCCGCAGGGCCGCGCGGTCGGCGCGCTGTGGCTCAGCCAAGACGGCATCCCGATGAAGTGTGATGCCAGCCTCGCAACCGACAAAGGCAAGGTTTCGACGATTCGCTGGGAACTGCGCCACGTCAAGATCGGCACGCAGGACGCCGCGTTGTTCGAGATACCGCCCAATTACGCAAAGCTGCCCCCGGAGGCGGCCGCCCCATTGCTCGGTATGCGGCTGGCGCGACCCCCCGCCCGGTAAGCGGCAAACGTTACTCTACGACCACCTGCCCGTACATCCACGGGTGGGGCGTGCAGATGTAGAAATAGGTGCCGGGTTCCTTGAAAGTGATCTCCTTCGACTCGCCCTTGTTCAGAGCACCCGTGTCCCAATCGCCGATCTTGCCTTTGTCGAACGCCGTGGCTGTGTGCGGAATGTCACCGACATTGGTGAAGGTGACAGTGGTTCCCGCCTTGACCCGAGTGCGCGCCGGCCAGTAGGCGTACTCGACGTTATTATCGCCGATCTTGACCTTATCCACGCCGTCGGCGACTGCGCCCCCCGGCCCGGCGACGGTCTGTGGCGGCGGTGGCGGCCATAGCGGGCCGAGCTGACCTTTGAGCGAGAAGGCCCATACGGCATCGCCATAGGCGCTGCCTTGGATCGAATTGCCGCCGGTGACTATCGCGATGTACTGGTCGCCGTCGACCTCATAGGCCATTGCCGGTGCGTCGGCGCCAAAGCCGGTTTGGAATTTCCACAGCGCCTCGCCGGTCTTGGCATCGAGCGCCACGAAGTTGCCGTCGGGCTCGCCGCGGAGCAGGAGACCTCCCGCAGTGACAGTCGATCCACCGCCCCCGCCCATGCGGTACGGCATCTTCTGTTGCCAAGCGATCTTGTTCGTCTTGCCGTCTATCGCGGTAAACGTGCCGCTCAATGATGAGCCGATCGGCGGCGCCTGGGTGCCGTTCGTGTAGCGCTTCCCGGTCGTGTACTGGCTGGGGACGCGCGAGAACACGCTCGTCCGGATCGTCCCCGGTACATAGAAAAAACCGGTATCGGGATCGTAGGGCATCGGCGACCAGTTCGTGCCGCCTTGACCCGAAGGCTGGATCAGAACCGGCTCCTCCCAGAAAGTCTCGAAGATGCACCCGGCCTTGTCATAGCCCTCTATCGGCTGCGCGCATTGCGGCACCGTGGCGTCGCCGACTGGATAGGGCTGCGTCTTGGCGGTCTTCTGCCGCGGCTCCTGCGGCACCGCACGTTCCTCGATGCCGACCAGCGGTTTGCCGTTGGTGCGGTCGAGGATGTAGACCCAGCCGGTGCGGCCGGCCTCGGCAATCCCCTTGCGCGGCTGGCCGTCGATCACGGTGTCGAACAGCACGACCGGGCTCGCTGCGTCGTAGTCCCAGATATCGTGGTGCACTTCCTGGAAATGCCAGGCGTATTCGCCGGTTTTTGCGTTCAGCGCGACGATCGAGGCGCAGAACAGATTGTCGCCTTCGCGCATCGAGCCGTCGTAATCGGGCCCGCAATTTCCGGTGGCGAAGTAGATGAGCCCGAGCTGCGGGTCGAGCGCCGGCGTGTTCCAGATCGACGCGCCGCCCCGCATCGCGTGGTCCGTGCCGGCCGGCCAAGTGTCGCTGCCGACTTCGCCCCGGCCGGGCAAGCGTATACCAACGCCAGAGGATGTTGCCGGTTTTGGCGTCTAGCGCCGTCAATCGGCTGCGCACCCCGAATTCGCCGCCGGTATTGCCGCTGTAGACGATGCCTTCATAATAGAGGGGCGCGTTGGTGACGCCATAGCCGTTGTGCCAATCCTCGATCGGGGTCTTCCAGACCTCCTTGCCGGTCTTGATGTCGAGCGCGACGACATTGGCGTCGAGCTGGCCCAGGAACAGCATTCCTTCGCCCATCGCCAAGCCCGCGGTTGAGCCAGCCGCAGCACACGGTCGAGATCTTCTGGTCGATTCCCGACCAACGCTCCCACAACGTCTCCCCCGTCTTTGCATTGAGCGCGAACACGTCGTCATTGCCGGTGACCACGTACATGATCCCGTCCTTGACGAGCGGCGTCGCCTCCGCCGAGTACTTGCCGCCAAACCCGGAGCCCTTGAGGCGGGTCATCCAGGCGCCCTTGAGTTGCTTGACGTTGCCGGTGTCGATCTGCTTCAGCGTGGAGTAACGCTGATTTGTCAGGTTACCGCCATTGGTGACCCAGTTCTTGCCGACCGGGCTCTGCACGAGCTTATCGATTTCGGGATCGGCCGCCCAAACCGCACCCGCACCCACGATGAGCAAGCCGAGAACTCCCGATAGGACAATTCGCTGTCCGCACCGCATGGTTTCCTCCCCTTTTGACCGGGCCGTTATATTGGTCCGTGTCGTTAACCTAATCAGATCCTCGACCGTTTGCCAACCAGCCTGATATTTCAGTGGAAAAACAAGGCAGATGACACGAGCCTCGGACAAAGGCTCATGAGCTTGGTGTTCATGGTTTCCGGGCCCGGCCTGCAGCCGTCCCGGAATGACGATCTGCCTCGCTAACACTAGCCTTTCTAATAACCACCGCCATGCCATGTCGTGGGTCCGGGCAAGTCGCATTGGTAGGCTGACGATCCGGAAGCCACCCGGCAGTGCCGCTCAGACATGCACTGATTGAACATGAGATCGGCCGACATCCCCGCCTGCGCGTTCGCGTATTGCCGGCAGATCTGCTGTATCGAGGCCGTGTAGTCGGAGAATTGGCTCGGTTGCTGCGCAAGCGCGGCGGCGCTTGAGCACAGGAAGACGATCGCTGCGGAGCGCATCACGCCGACGCGCAGCACTACTCTCGCACTCTCACAAAGAGCGCCCGAGCAAGATAGCGGCGCACTGGGCGGCGGCTTGTTGAGCGCGTTGCTCGATCTCCTCGTCGGTGAGCGTGCTCAGCGGGTGTTCGATGACGACAAGGGTGAGCTCGTGCATCCCGAGCGCGTCGCGCTGCACCTCTGCCTCGTGCAGGAATTCCGTGGTGACGATAACTGCCGCGGGGCGGCCGGCGGCTTCCAGTCTGATGCCGTCATGCATACAGCACGACGTGCATGACCCTCAGTCGCCGATCGCGGTCACCACGATGTCGTTCTCGGCCGCGATGGCCGCGATCAATGCCGGATCGGCCTCCTTGGAGAAGCTCTCCTTGCGGTGATAGTGCACCGCGGCAAAGGAAATTTCTTGCTGCAGTCTCGCCACAGTCTTGCGCAGCAGGCGATTGGCGTTCCATTTGGTGTTGTCAAGAACGCCCAGCCGCAGCCCGTCCAGAGCGGTTACACGCTCGGAAAGCGTGAGTGGCGCGGTCTCGACGACACCGCGTGGGTCGAAGACGATCAGATCCGGTTCATTGCTCATTTGGGGTTCTCCAGTCAGACCTCCTCGTCTTCCCCGGCGGAGGCCCGGACCCATGGCTGACATGGGCACCGGTCTTCGCCGGTGTGACGGATGGGAGGTGTTTTCCCACGTTATAAATAGCACGTGCCGTCGACGCAGACCGGCGCGCTCGGCCCGGCGGCGGTTTCGATGCTGCGCAATACGGGAGACGACATGTGGCCCCAGCCCGGGATGAAGGCGGAAAACCGTCCGGCTTCGCCGCCGATGACAAAGAGGTGGATGTGATCGGGGCCGGGCACGATCGGGATCCGCGCGTTGGGCTCGCGCTTGTACCATTTCGGCAGATTGCGGTTGTAGATCTTGCCGTAGCGCTCATTGAAGGTAATGTCAGAAAACAAGTTATAGGCGTGCAGTGCCAAGTAATTTCGCACGTCGTGCCGGGTCCAGCCTTTAGCCGCGATCGTGCGGGCATGTTCGGGCCCGATCACGACGGCGCAATGCCCGCTCGACACCGCATTGTTGTTGGCAATCGTGCTCATTGCGGAGCAGACGCTGTCGAGGATGCCTTCAGGGTCGTTCGCGACATGGTTGGTGACGCTGTGCGGCGGCTCGGCCGCCATCACGAACACCGCAGAGTCTTCCGGGCTGAACCCCTTCTCGACATGGTACGGCGCCCATGGGCTCGCCGCCTCGTTCTCGGCGACGCAATAGGTGTATTTGCCGGGGTGCCCCAACGTACTTTTGTCGAGATCGCCCGGCCAGCCGCCGCCGACATTGAGCAATACGAGGCGCAGCGCCCGCCCGATCGTCGCATTGGCGCGGTTGCCGGAGCCGAAGGCGTTGCAATCGCCGTTCATGCCGATCTCGCGAGCAATCGGCCCATTGACCACCAAAAGCGGTGCCGCCATGTGCGTCGTCGCCTGCACGCCGTTGAGGTTGAAGGCTTTCGCGGTGAGTGCGAGCATTGCGGCGCGGACTACCGGCGCGTATTCGGCCTTGCAGCCCGCCATGACCATGTTGATGGCCAGTACCTCGCGCGTGAGGCTGCCGTGCCGCGGCGGCACTTTGCATTCGACAAGCTGCGGATCGCCGCCGAGCGCCTCGACAAAAGCATCGACCAGCTCCCGCGTCGGCGGCACAACCGGCAATCCGTCGGTCCAGCCCTGCTCGAAATACCATTCGACGAGATCCGTGCCCCCTGGCACCCTATTCCTTTCGGCCTGCCCCAGTTCTATTGCAGGCTGCGCCATCGCCTATTCTCCGCCGATCGCCATCGAACTCCGGCCGATCCAGAAACGGTTGAGAACCCGTGTCAAGGGCGCCGTCCGGTCGCGTCCGGCGAGCCGTGCGAGCGCCTCGTGATAGGGCGCGACATAACGCAAGCGGGGCGGTATCCAGGGATGGACACGGCGGAACACCGCAAGCACCCGCTCGACTGAGCGCTGCTCCGAGGGACCATAGGGCAACTCGAACGCATCCCGCAGTCTGGGCGGCAACAGGTTGGCGGTCAAAGATCGATACCAGAACGGCGCGCGCAGGCGGCTACCGGCACCTGAGAAGAGTTCGGCGGCAGTGCTGAGGGCGGCATTGCCCACCGCGAGCGTGTCCGAACTGAACATGTCGTCAACGTACCGGGCAAAGTCCGGCCAGCTCTGCGGGAGCGCGCTCTGCGGGATGCCGAAAAGCCCCGCGAACAGCCGCATTTCTGCGTAGTAGCGCTCGCGATCCGCGACCGTCAGTGGCGGGTCGACGATCTCATACGCAAGGAGCGCGGTCTCGGTCAGCGTGGCGTGGACCCAGCGCAGCGCTGCGACATCATTGGCGCAATAGGGCGAGCCGGCGGCAATAGTGCCGACATCCTCCCCCAGTGTGCCGCTGATCGCGGTGTGGCGGCGATGCAGGCGGCGGGCGGCCGCGAGCGCTTGACCCGTCGTGCCGAACACCATCGTAAAGACGATGCTGAAGGTGCGGTGAAACCGGCCGATCGGGTCGGTGAGACTCCGGGAATGCTGGGCAATGGCGGCGGCGACCCCGGGATGAGCGAGCTGGAGCAGCAATGCGCGCCCCGCTCCAAGGAAAACCGCCGCCTCTCGGTCTACGCGCCAGATGACCGAATCCGGGCCAAAGATGCCCGCCGGCCCGCCTGCCGCGGCAGACCGGACCATTACCAGCTCGCGCTCGAGATCGGCCTCGGTGACGATGGCGTACGGTTCCGGCGTCATTCGGCGAAACCAGGCGTTATCATCCTCTCTCGAAATCCTCGAGGGACAGCCCCAGGGCAGAGGCCCCCTCTTGGAGGTAATCGCCGAGGAGCGGCGTGCCGACGAGATAATCTGTCACGCTCGCGATCGTGCTCTCTGCTGCTTCTCGCAACGCCTCCGGCCAGCTGTCCGCGTCGTAGTCGCCGCGCCCGAGCCACGTCAGCGCGAGCAGTTCCTGCCGCTCGGGCAGGCCGAGCCCATCGATTGCGTCACGTAATTCCTGCTCGGTAGGGTTGTCCGGCGTATCGAGCAGCACCTGCCGCTCATCATCGTCGGCCGGGTCTGAGCCGGTCGCCGCATCCGGCTCGATCGGCACCTCAGCATCGAATTCGCGCGCTTTGGCAATGATGAAGGCAAGTTTTTCGAGCGGAATGACCAGCATCAGGGTTCTCTTTTATCGTTGTATCTTGAACGCTAAACGCCGGCTGCCTCGGGCCAGCGCCACTGCTTGACCTCGGGCATATCGTCGCCGTATCGGGTGATGTACTGCTTGTGCTCGATCAGCTTGTCGCGCATTTCCTGCTTGGCGTAAGCGGCGAGGTAGCCGAGCTTCGGCACGCGGTCGATCACGTCGCTGACGAGATGAAAGCGGTCGAGATCGTTGCGAACAACCATGTCGAAGGGTGTCGTCGTCGTCCCCTCCTCCTTGTAGCCGCGAACATGGATGTTGTCATGGTTGGTGCGCCGATAGGTCAGACGGTGGATCAGCCAGGGATAGCCGTGATGGGCAAAAATCACCGGCTTGTCGGTCGTGAACAATGCGTCGAAATCGTGGTCGGTAATACCATGCGGATGCTCCTCGCGCGGCTGCAATGTCATCAGGTCGACGACATTGACAACCCGGATCTTGAGGTCGGGGATATGGTGGCGCAGCAGATCGACCGCCGCCAAGGTCTCCATGGTCGGAACGTCGCCGGCGCAGGCCATCACGACATCGGGCTCACTGCCGCGGTCGTTGCTCGCCCACTCCCAGATGCCGATCCCGGCGTCGCAATGCTTGATCGCCGCCTCGATATCGAGCCATTGCGGCGACGGCTGCTTGCCGGCGACGATCACATTGATGCGGTCCCAGCTGCGCAGGCAGTGATCGGTGACCCATAACAACGTGTTGGCGTCGGGCGGCAGATAAACGCGGATGACATCGGCCTTCTTATTGCAGACATAGTCGATAAATCCGGGGTCTTGGTGGCTGAACCCGTTGTGGTCCTGCCGCCAGACATGCGACGTCAGCAGATAATTCAGCGAGGAAATCGGCCGCCGCCACGAGATCTTCTGCGAGCTCTCGAGCCATTTGGCGTGCTGGTTGAACATCGAATCCACAATGTGAATGAAGGCCTCGTAGCAGTTGAACAAGCCATGCCGGCCGGTCAGCAGATAGCCCTCGAGCCAGCCCTCGCAAGTGTGCTCGCTGAGGATCTCCATGACATGCCCGTCGGGCGACAGGTGATCGTCCTCGGGTATGGTCTCCGCCATCCAGGCGCGGTCGGTGGCTTCGAACACCGCCGACAGCCGATTGGAGGCCGTCTCGTCCGGGCCGAACAGGCGGAAGTTCGGGTTCTGTTTCATGATGTCGCGCAGGAACGCGCCCATAATCCGCGTCGCCTCGGCGTCGATGCGACCCGGGTGCGTGACCTCGACCGCATAATCGGCGAAATCGGGCATCACGAGGTCACGCCGCAGCAGCCCGCCATTGGCGTGCGGGTTGGCGCTCATGCGCCGGTCGCCCTCCGGAGCGAGCGCCGCGATCTTCGGCTGAAGCCGCCCGTCGCCATCGAACAATTCCTGTGGCCGATAGCTGTTCATCCACTCTTGGAGCAATTTGACGTGCTCGGGTTTGTCCATATCGCCGAACGGGACCTGATGGGACCGCCAATAACCCTCGGTCTTCAACCCGTCGACGTATTTTGGCCCGGTCCAGCCCTTCGGGCTGCGCAGAATAATCATCGGCCAACGCGGGCAGGGAACGAGCCTGCCGCCGCGGGCCTCTTTTTGGATAGCAGCGATCTCGTCCAGCACCGTGTCGAGCGTCGCCGCCATCAGCTGGTGCATTTTCGCCGGGTCGTCGCCTTCGACGAAGTGCGGCTTGTAGCCGTAGCCGACAAACAGCTCTTCCAACGCGTTTCGGGGGATCCGGGCGAGGATCGTCGGATTGGCGATTTTGTACCCATTGAGGTGCAGGACCGGCAACACGGCGCCCGCGGTCGCCGGGTTGAGGAATTTGTTGCCGTGCCACGAAGTCGCGAGCGGTCCCGTCTCGGCCTCGCCGTCGCCGACCACGCAGGCAACGATCAGATCGGGATTGTCGAGCGCCGCGCCATACGCGTGCGACAGTGAGTAACCGAGCTCACCCCCCTCGTGGATCGACCCCGGCGTCTCGGGCGCGGCGTGGCTCGGGATGCCGCCCGGAAAACTGAATTGCTTGAACAGCCGCCGCATCCCGTCTCTGTTCTGCGGGATATTGGGGTAGATCTCGCTATAGGTGCCTTCGAGCCAGGTATTCGCGACCATTCCGGGACCGCCATGGCCGGGGCCGCAGATATAGATCATGTCGAGGCCGCGCGCCTTGATAGCGCGATTGAGGTGCACGTAGACGAAATTGAGGCCGGGTGTCGTCCCCCAATGGCCGAGCAGCCGCGGCTTGATGTCGGCGCGTTCAAGCGGTCGCTCGAGCAACGGATTGTCGAGCAGATAAATCTGGCCGACCGAAAGGTAGTTGGCAGCGCGCCACCAAGCATTGATCAGGTCCAATTCGGCCGGCGACAGCGGTTGCGCGGCGGTTTGGGTCCCATCTTCCCGAGGCATTTCGGCATCTCCTTGCAAGAAATCGCGATCGTGCCGCAGGGCTCGGCGGGGCCCCGGAGAGAGCCGCGGCTCTCAATGTTAACGCCGGAACAAGAAATATCGCTCGGCGAAGGCACTCATTTGATCAGAGTAACGGGCATCCGAGCGAGCTGTACGACCTTGGTGGCGACCGAACCGAGGAACAGTCCGCGCAATGCGCCCAGCCCGCGCGTCCCCATCACGATGTGATCGGCTTTGATGCGGTGCGCAATCCTTACGATGGTTTCGGCAATCGGACCCAGCTCGGCTCGTGTCTGGAATTTGACCGCAGCCTTGCAACATAGAGCCATCGGCCGTCGCAAGGCCTTTTTCGATTTCCGCGCAGCAGCCTCTTTATCGGCATCGGCCGTGATGACCGCGGCGATGTCTGAAACCTCGAGCGTCTCCCGGCTCTGAACATTCACTAGAATAATCTCGATGTCCGGCCTGTCGCGGGCGACCGACAATGCATGGGCGACGGCATGGTTCGCCGCCGTCGAGCCATCGACCGGGACAACGATTCTCACGGCCAGAGCTTCTCCGGTATTCGTCAACCCTCCAAACGAGCGGTCAACTGCAACGATCATTCTCCCCAAACGAGGAAGAGACCGATTTCACCGGGAAAGCCGCCCGGAAAATCGAGGACACGTGCAGCCAAGTGAAAGCCACCCGGCTTCAGATCGCGCTGCCAGCGCAGATAAATCTCGGCGGCCTCGCCGCGCAAAGTTTCGGGCCAGCTTACCAGCGGCACGTTGATTGACCGTCCGCCATCTGTGCACAGATCGGCCGGGAAACGAAGCAACATAAACTCCTTATCGCCACGTGCAGCCGCTTCGCGGGCACGGTGCAGAATCGAGCGCCAGTTTTCCTCGCCGATATGATGGTCAATCAGCTCTGTGACGCGCCTGTGGCTCTGCTCCAGGGCGGATCGGCGCTTCTGATCTCGACGTTCAACCGTCTGATGTTCGAAATCGGCGGTCAGCCCTCGAAAATCCGCCACGGTCAGAGCCGCCCCTCCGCTGGCCGGCGGTGCGTCGCAGGGCGCACTGGCTGCGACAGCGTGCTGGTGACCGAAGCGGCGGTCGATCGCGGTCACGACGCCTGCGAGCAACCCTTGCTGCCTGGAGCTGACTCCCGAACCGTGCTGTTCCCCGGGGTTCATGCTGAAGGCGCGAAGCAGGTCGGAACGGCTGACAATTCCGACCACGCGACCATCGCGTACTACCGGAACTCGTTTGATCCGATACTCCTGCAAAACCCGGGCGATTTCCGATGCCTCGGTTGTTTCGGTTATTCTGACTACCGGCGCGGCCATGACGTCTCGAGCCGTGAGCTGCGTGTTGCGGAAACTTGCCAGAAACTCCGGGTGAAGGGTTTCTCCCTCAGCCAACAGCATAAGCCACCAATCACGACGCGCCTGCCGGTCGGCCTCGCCGCGCCCGAGGAGATCGCCCTCGCTGACCATCCCAATCGCCATCCCGCTGCTGTCAACAACCGGCACCGCACTGATCCCATCTGCGAGCAGGATGCGCGCTATCTCGCGCGTCGAGGTGTCGGGCGAGATGCTGACCACGTCTTTGGTCATAAACTCGCGTGCTTGCATGGCGAGGTCTCAAGAGCCTATGGGTGAGCAGATAATGCGCAAGCGGCTGGACGTAGCCGTGAGGCGCGTACCGGCAGGTACAACTCAGTGCATCATCAGCACCGGCACCGCGGCGCCGCGCAACACGTGCTGGGTGAAACCGCCGAAGATCCATTCGCGCAACCGGTTGTGGCCATAGGCGCCCATAACGAGGAGAGCCTTTTCTTCGGCGGCGGCCGCGAGCAGGGTGTCGGCGGCGCCCAGCCGATCAGGCCGCAGGTGACGGGTCGACGCGTTCAGACCATGCCAAGTGAGACTGGTCATCAGACGCGCTCCCTCCTCGTCCGAGAGGCCCTGTTCCTCGGCTACAGTTACGATCAGGATTTGCTTCGCCTTCGACAGGAGCGGCATCGCGGCGGTTACCGCCCGGGCTGCTTCCGGCGCCGCCTTCCAGGCGATAACCATCGTTTCGGGAAGGGAGACCAGCGGGGTCGCGGGCACGATCAACACCGGTCTACCGCTGCCGACCAGCGCCGCTTGTATCGTATCGATCGAAACGCCTTGATCGTGGGCCGGGTGTCCAATCACTAGAAGGTCTGCCGCTCGGCCATATTCCCGAATCCAATAGGCCTCCTCGCCAATTTGCCGAAGCCATTGCGCCGTAGGGCTCTGCTGGGCCGCCGGGGTATCCTCGATCACCAACCGCTCACGCTCGCAAAAGCCTTGGAACAGCTGCTTGGCCGTGTCCTCGCGTCGGGTGGCTTCCTCGTCCACCCGCTCGACCAGGCCGCCGACCATCGCGGCGCCGCTTCCGTCGGTCGCCATGGCCGCCACCATGGCGCCGGCGTCGACGCGAATGTGCAAAACATTGAGGTGCGCGTTGAACCCGCGCGCCACAGCCAGGGCCGAGGCAAAGACGGCATCGTCAGTCTGGTTGCCGGTCGCCGGTACGAGAATTGTCTTGATCATCGGGCCTCCACTTGCCGGTGGCGACGAGAACTCTAATGAATCGCTGCTGATCGAGTTTGATCTAGGTCAAAATTTACGGCACAAGGCGGCGCGCCACCGCCACCGCCACCGGCAATGCCACACGCTGGGTGCGCGGACCGAGCGCCAACGGCTTCAGCAGCATGCGCACGCCCATCTCGTGCGGGAAGTGATCGCGAACGAGATCGCGGCATTGGCGGCGCAAGTCGCGATACACCGCGGCATCGAAGGCGGCCTCGGGATACCGACCCCGATAAACATTTTTCAGAACGATAAAGCTGTCGTCGCCGCCGGTCATGCGCAACCGCCGCCACAGCGCGGGAAGGATCGCGGCGCGGCTCGGGCTTTCGGCCTCGCGGTAGCGCCGAAAAAAACGGTAAAAATGTTTGTAGTGTCGAACCTCGTCTTCGACGATGCGGCGCGCCAGCAGCGACAGCACCGGCTCGGGGCTGGCGCGCGACAGGGTCGTGTAATAGCTGGCCGTACCCATCTCGACGACGCAACGCGAGGCCATTTCGAGGCTGCGCTTAGCCTCCAGCGACGTGTCGCAGAAAGGTCTGAATTCCTCGACGAACCGCAAATAGGCGGGTTCCCAGTCGAATTCGGGCCACGCAGTTTCGACGTAACGGCGCAATGCCCGACCGTGCTGCAATTCTTCCGGAAGCCAGTACTGCTCCAGCCATGACGTGACTTCGTCATCATCGGCAAGAAACTCGATCAGATTTTCGGTGTAGAGGTCCGTCGCGCTTTCCATCAGCGACGCCGAGGCGACCAAGTAAAAGAACGCATCGCTGTTCGCTACCCTATCATGGCGGATTGCCTGCCAGGGAATATCGTCGAGCGACCAGCGCTGGCGAGCAAAAGAGCGGCGATGTGCAATGCGTTCTGTCATTCCAGTCAAAATGTGAACATCGCGCCTTCGGCCTGAAGGCCGAGCAGCACCTGGCCGACCGTCGCGAAATGCGTTTGGCGGCCTTGATATTGCTGAATGACCGTGTGGACATCGCGGAGGCGGCGCTCGAACGGGTTGCTCTCGAAGATCGCCGTCGCTCCCGCCGCGTGATAGACCGTGTCGACGACATCCTTTGCCTGATGAATGGCCCAGGTCGAGGCCAGTCGGATCGTCGTATTGTGATCGAGCGTCAAGCGCCCCGATCGCGCGACGTCGCAGCAGATTTGCTCGAGCGAACTCAAAAGGAAAGCGCGTGCCGCCCGGAGCCGCGCTTCGGACTGCGCGACTTGCGACTGGACCACATTGTCGTCGCGCAACGTGCGCTTGGCGCCGCGCGGGATCTTGTCGCGCGCGAGCTCGATAAAAGCGTCCAGAGTGCTTCGCGCAATGCCGAGCGCGACCCCCGCGAAGCCGGAGGAATACATGTTGCTGCTGCTGAAGGCGTAGAGCAGGCCCGGCTGACGCGGCTTCGGTTCGGCTTCCCGTAAAACCGTGTGGCTTTCCGGCACGAAGAGATCGGTGACGGTGTAGCTGTTGCTCCCCGTGCCGCGCAAACCGATGACATGCCAGATATCGGCAAATTTGGCGCTGGCTTTTGGAAACAGGAGGGTTCGCATCACCGGGCCTCCGTCCGGCCGCAACTGCGGCGTCCCGTCCTCGCCGAGGATCGCCACATGGGCGCCGAGCCAGCTGGCATGATGGCTGCCGCTGGCGAAGCTCCAGGTCCCGCTCAGCCGGTAGCCGCCCGCGACCGCGCGGGCCTCGGCCGGGCCCGGCGGACCCCAAGCGACAATGCCTCGCCTACCCCCGAAGATCTCCTGCGCCACCTCCGGGTCGAGCAGAGCCCCCGTCATCGTGCAACCGTTAGCCTGACCGAGGCACCAGGCGGCGCTGGCATCGTGCTTGGCGATTTCCTCGATCACCTCCACATAGGCTGCGGGCGGCAATTCGCCGCCGCCCAGCGCGCGCGGCAGCAACAGCCGGAACACGCCGCGGTCGACCAGGGCTTGGACGATCGGCTCGGGAAGCTCGCGGCGACGCTCGATCGCCTCGGCCGCCGCTTCCAGTTCCGGGCCAAGCTCCCGCGCGCGCTCGACGTATTCGGTTACGGGCGTTTCGGTCATCGATGCCGGGACTAACCGCCTACCCTTCCAGCCGCGGACGAACCGAGCGCCACGACGTGGCTTTCTCGTAGGCGTGCGCGGCGCGCAGCACCGTCGCTTCGTCGAACGGCCTTCCGGCGAGTTGGAAGGCGAGCGGCAAGCCCGCTGCGCTGTAGCCGCAACAGACGGACATCGCCGGGGTGCCGGTTACGTTGAACGGCATGGTCAGCATTGGGCGCTCGAAGGTCGCGAATTTGCCGACGGCGTCGATGGCTGGCGCCTCGCCCGGAGCGGCGGCGGTGACGGCGAGATCGAGATCGGCCATTGCCGCCTCGAATTCGGCCGCCAGCTCGCGGCGGCGCCGCACCGCCTGTACGTAGTCGCCGGCGCTGACCAGGGCGGCGAGTGCCATGCGGTCGCGGAACATCTCCCCATAGTCGCCGAACCGCTCGCGCAAGGTCGCCTGATGGATCGCGTACGCCTCGCTCAGCATGATCATCACGCCGCAGGCTGCCCAATCGGCGAGCGGCGACAAACGCAGCTCGCGTACCGAGCAGCCGAGGTCTTCGAATACCTTGATGGCGGCGGCGATGCCCTGCCGCGTTGCGTCGTCCGCCGGATTGTCGTCCTCGTAAAAGTGACGGATCAGCCCGATGCGCAATGCTTTGACGTCGCCCGACAGCGCGGCGCGGTAGTCGGGCACCGGGCGATCGGCGCTCGCCGGGTCGCCTGAGTCATGCCCGGCCATCGCCTGCAGCATGATCGCGCAATCCTCCGAGGTCCACGCCATCGGGCCGGCATGGTCGAGCGAAAAGGCGAGCGGCAGGATGCCGGCACGGCTGATCCGGCCATAGCTCGGCTTCAACCCGGCCAGACCGCAAAACGCGGCGGGGCCGCGGATCGAGCCGCCGGTGTCGCTGCCGGTGCCGCCGAGCACGAGACCGGCGGCAACCGCGGCTCCGGTGCCGCTGCTCGACCCGCCGGTGAAGCGGCTCGTGTCCCACGGATTGCGCGCCGGTGGCCAGGGCAGATCGAAAGACGGGCCGCCGAGCGCGAATTCATGGGTGGCGAGCTTGCCGAGCACGATCGCGCCGGCCTCGGTGAGCCGCCGGACCGACGTCGCATCTTGCCGCGGCACATGGTCGATCAGGATCTTCGAATGGCCGGTCGTCGGCACCCCCTTGGTCTCGTAAATATCCTTGAGGCCGATCGGGATGCCGTGCAGCGGGCCGCGGCGATTGCCGGCCATGATCTCGGCCTCGGCGGCGCGGGCCGCCGCGAGCGCAGATTCGCGCAGCACCCGGATGAAGCTATGGAGCTTGCGGTCGAGCCGCTCGATCCGCGAGAGGCGGCTCTCGGTGAGCTCGACCGGAGAGAGCTCGCGTTTACCAATCAGCGCGCCGGCCTCGGCGATCGTCAGGAAGTCCGGGACCATTCTCTCAAGACTCCGGGAGGCGGGAAGATGTGGGCTGGCTCGGCGCCCATTGCGCGCTTTCCCCGCACCCGTTCCGCCATTTCCTCGACGAAGTGGGCTACCGCAGCGATTTCCGTCTGTTCGCGCTCCGGCACATCGAGCCCGGCGCGGGCAAGCGCCGTCTCGACCTCGGCGCGGGTCATGCTTTGCCTTTTCACGTGCCGTCTCCCCAATGCTCCGGCTGCCTCATTCTGGCGGAATTCACCGCGCGGCGGAACAGAATATCTGCCAGCAGATCCGCATTGCGCCGCGAACGCGCGGGTGTGAGAGTCGCACTCGGTCAGGATCAACGAATTGGAGGGGGCTACAATGGCAAGCGAACGGCAGGTCGCGATCGTGACGGGAGCGGCCAGCGGCATCGGACGGGCGATGAGTTTGGGCCTTCTCGAAGGCGGCATCGATGTCGCCGCGGTCGACAGGGAGCCGGCTTGGCTTGACGAATTGAAGGCGGCTGCGAACAGCAGAAGGTTCAGTGGCGCATTGCAGACGATCCGGGCCGATTTGACGGACCTCGCCTCGTTCGACATGATCGTATCGGCGGTGCTCAGCGAGTCCGGGCGCTTCGACATCCTGGTCAACAACGCCGGGGTCGGCCAGGATTCGATCCGCGCCGACCGCCGCCGCAACCCTTTCCGGTTTTGGGAGATCACGCCGGAGCAATGGAGCCGCTTCGTCGCGGTCAACGCGACGGCGCCCTTGATGATGGCGCGGGCGGTCGTGCCCCATATGCTACGCGCCAAGCGCGGCCGCATCGTCACGGTCACCACCAGCCTCGGTACGATGCTGCGCGAAGGCTACATGCTCTACGGCGCCAGCAAGGCGGCGGCCGAAGCGGCAACGGCGATCATGTCGGCCGACCTCGCAGGGACCGGGATCACTGCCAATGTGCTGGTGCCCGGCGGGATGACCGATACGCGGATCATCGCCGATGGTGCGGTCGCCGACCGCAGCCGGCTGCTACGGCCCGAGATCATGGCCCCGCCGCTGATATGGCTGGTCTCCGACGCTGCCGCGCAAGTGACCGGGCGGCGCTTTCTGGCGGTGCACTGGGATACCTCGCTGCCCCCCGCCGAAGCGGCGGAGAAGTGCGGTGCGCCGATCGCCTGGAAGAGCATCGCGACAATGCCGATCGAGCCGGACTAAGGGAGGGCATCGGACATGAACACTGCAGCCAATGCCGACCAGCAAGAATATTGGAACACTGTTGCCGGCCCACGCTGGGTCGGGCTCGCCGGCTTTGTCGAAAAGCGGGTGCAGAAGGTTAACGATCTGCTGCTGACGCGATCGGCGGTTGCGCCCGGAGAAAAGGTGTTGGAGGTCGGCTGCGGCACTGGCGCCGCCACGGTGCCTCTGGCCGAAGCGGTCGGCGACACCGGCGAAGTCGTCGGGATCGACATCTCCGAGCCGATGCTGGCCGCCGCGCGCGAGCGGATCTCGGAGAGCGGGCTGCGCAACATCACGCTGCTGCGGGCGGACGCACAGGTTCACGCCTTCGAGCCCAACCGCTTCGACCTGATCGCGTCGCGCTTTGGCGTGATGTTCTTTGCCGATCCGACAGCCGCTTTTCGAAACCTGCTCGGCGCATTGCGGAGCGGCGGGCGGCTGTGCTTTGCGTGCTGGGCAGCACTCGAGGAAAATCGGCACTGGCTGATCCCCTACGAAGTTGTCCTGCGGCATTTGGGACCACCCGCACCGAAACCTCCCCACGCACCGGGGCCCATGGCTCTCGCCGACCCGGAATACCTCCGCTCGGTCCTCGAAGGGGCGGGGTATCGGCACATCGAGATCCGGCGCGAGACGCCCGAAATCATTGGCGCTAGCCCTGAAGAGGAAGCCGAACACGCCTGCATCATGGGTCCCTCTGGCCGCCTAATCGAGGAGAAGCAGCCGCCGGACAGCGTCCGTGAGCTGATCAAACAGGAAATGATCGAGGCTTTCACAGCTTATGCGAAGGGCGCGGAGATGGTGCTTCCTTCGACTATCTTCCTGGTGACGGCCCGCCGCGGTGAGTGAATCACCTTTGATCCGGACCGGAGGAACGAGGTGAAAATGCTCGGGTCCCCCTGACCACGTCTGTGGCGCCATCGGGCGCATTTTCCGGCGCGGACGGTGCTTGGTTCCCCCTGATTACCGCCGCGCGGCTATCGGGCGCGATTTGCAGTGCGGACGCCTCCTGTTTACCCCTGACTACGGCCGCCGGCGCTTGGCTACCTTCAAGCGCGGCCGTGCCGGTATCGGGTGTGGTTGGCGGCGCCGACGAAGCTTGTTTGCCTCTGACCACAACCGCGCCGATTTCGGATAGGGCAGGCCGCGGCGACGGTGCGTGGCTACTCCTGTCCGCCACCATCCCGCCGGCAGTCGGGGTTTGCGGCGCCGGCGGGGCTTGGGTCTTTGTGTCCGCCGCCGCACCGCCCATAGGCGGGGATCGCTGCGGTGATGACATGAAGGCGGCCGTGTCCGCGGTGATGCCGGCGGACGGCACGTTCGAGCCGGCAGGCACTGGCGTGTGGATCAGGGCCGTCGACGAATGGGTGCCGAGCCACGCGAACAATGCCACGCCGCAGGCGCCAACCGCAGCAAAGACGCCCCCTGCCACGGCGGCGCTTCGCAACCTCCTGGGTTGGCGGTGCGGGTTTTGCGCCGCGCCGCGCGCAACGGACGCCACAGCGTCCGCGTCCATGGCATAACACTCAACCGGCGCTGCGCGGACCTCCAAATTCTTTTTTCCGATGTATTTGAACGTGTACGGGAGCTGGTCGCAAATGGCCTTCCGGACGGCGCCGGAGATGCAAATGCCCGCAGGCTCGGCCAAAGCCGCAAGGCGTAAGGCCAGGTCGCCGCGCTCGCCGCAAACCTCGGCAGCCGGTTTGATCAAAGTTGCGAGGGTTTCCTTTGGCAGTGCAGCGACGGCACGGATCACCAAATCGTCGCCACGACCGGTCACCTGACCAACAGCGACCCCGACGCGGAGAGCAATCCGCCGGTCGGGTAAGATCCGGATATTGCGATCGATAATGCCGCTTTGCAGCTCGACGGCGCACCGCACAGCTAGGGTCGGGCTATCGAACTCGACGAGCAGATTATCGCCGGCCGCCCTGACGATGCGGCCGGAATGCTCGACGATTTTGGGATAGACGAATCGATCGCGATCGTCCAGCTCAAGAGCGTCCTCCTCGTCCGCTCGGATCAGCCTCGAGTAGCCCACCATTTCAGCGGCTAGCGTCGCGATGAGACGGTCCGTCGCAGCCATTGTTGGTATCTCCCCTCTTCTGCGCGGTGTCGTTTGTCCTCCTAGCAAGATGCTAAAGGAAAGTGCTTAACCATGATAGCCGGCGCTCTTTTTGCCTTGATCGCGTTCAACGGATTGATTGCCGGTCTTCGATCGGCACGATCATCTTGCCGATCGGCCACAGGGCGAGGCCGGCGAGCTTCAGGTGCGCCCAGGCGAAGGGCAGTCCGATGATTGTTATCGCCAGACCGAGCGCGATGATCAAGTGGGCGAGGGCGAGCCACCATCCTGCCAGCACGAGCCAAATCAGATTACCGATCGTGCCGAGCGGGCCGGTCCCGACATCCTCCTCCCCGGTGTAGTCGGCGCGATTTACCGCCTCTTGCCCGAAGGGCAGCAACGTATAGACCGCGATGTTGAAGGCCGCCCGCGCCCACGGAATGCCGACAATCGTAATCACCATGATGATCGCGGCGAGCAGCCATAAGGCTGCCATCCACAAGCCGCCGGTGATGATCCAGAGAATATTGAGCAGCAGCCGGACGAGAGGCATCAATTGGCCTTTTCGAGATCCTCGATCGCGGCTTTGAGGAAACGGGCCGCCTCGCCGCCGGTGACGGCGCGGTGATCGAAGGTCAGCGACAAGGGCAAGATCCGGTGCGCGGCAACCTTCCCGTCCACGACGACCGGCCGCTCCGTAATGCGTCCGGCGCCGAGAATCGCGACCTGCGGCGGAACGATGACGAGCGCTGCGAAGCGCCCCGCGAACATCCCGAAATTGGACAAGGTGATCGTCTGGCCGCGCAATTCGGCGACGGGGACCTTGCGGGCACGCACATCCTTCTTCATCTGTTCGATCCCGCGGCGCAGATCGGCGGCGTCGCGTTCGGCGATATTGCGCAGCACCGGCACGAAGAGCCCGTCCTCGGTGTCGACTGCCAGGCCGAGATCGATCTGTTTTAGAAGACGCCGCTCCAGCGTGCGACCGTCATACCAGGCGTTGAGCCCGGGCGAGGCGGCGCAGCCCGCGGCGATTGCGCGAGCCAGCCGGATCGTGACATCGGATTGCGGCGTCCAGGCCGCGATGTCGGCTTCGTCGGATACCGTTGCCGGCACGATTTCCGCATGCGAGCGGGCCATGTTGATGGCCATCGCGCGGCGCACGCCGGCGAGCGGCTCGACCGGCCCGGCCGCGGTCTGCGCGCGGGCGGCGCGCTCGACATCTGCGCTGGTGACCGCGCCGCCGGGGCCGCTCGCGCTAACTTCGGCCAGATCGACGCCGAGCCGCTGCGCGAGAGCGCGGACTGCCGGCGCTGCCCTGACCCCCGGCGGTTCGGGCGCGGGTGGAGGAACCGGCGGCGGAGCGGCGGAAAGCTCACCGACGATCGTGCCCGTGTCGGTCCGCGGACCCTCCTCGAACTCGACCAATGGGCCGCCGACCTTGACCCTTTCGCCCGGCTGCACGCACAGCCGCGCGATCTTACCGTCCTGCGGCGAGGGCACCTCGACAACCGCCTTCTCGGTCTCGACCGAAACCAAGGGCTGATCGGCCACGACGTGGTCGCCCTCGCCGACATGCCACGCGACCAGTTCGGCCTCCTGTAACCCCTCACCAAGATCCGGCAGCACAAACGTGCTCATGGTACGGGGGCCCCGTGCGTCCTTCGAGACGGCGCTACGCGCCTCCTCAGGATGACGCAAGTTCCTAATGACATTGAGGAAAACACGTCATCTTGAGGAGCCCGCATAGCGGGCGTCTCGAAGGACGCACGGCGCTGACCGACGGCGGTCATTGGTAGGCCAATATCCGGCGGGTGGCGGCGAGGATGCGGGCTTCGCTCGGCAGGTATTGCCGCTCGAGGCGGGGCAACGGCATGACCGTGTCCCAGCCGGCGACCCGCTCGATCGGAGCGAGCAGCGAGACGAGGCCCCGCTCAGCGATACGCGCCGCGATCTCGGCCCCGATCCCGCCGGTCAGTGGCGCCTCGTGCACGATGACGCAGCGTCCGGTCTTGGCGACCGAAGCGAGCAATCCGTCGCTGTCGAGCGGCTTCAACGTCGCGACGTCGATGACCTCGGCGCTGACCCCGTCGGCTTCGAGCCTATCGGCGGCGGCGATGGTCTCCTTGGTCATCGCCCCCCAAGTGATGATGGTAATGTCAGTCCCCTCGCGCAGCACAAAGCAGTGGTCGAGCGGCAAGGCCGCGCCATTGTCCTCGACCTCCTCGCGCGCCGCGCGGTAGAGCCGGGTCGGTTCGAGAAAGACGACCGGGTCCGGGTCGCGGATCGCCGCGAGAAGCAAGCCATAGGCGCGCGCCGGAGAGGACGGGATCACCACCCGCAGACCCGGAACATGGACAAACATCGCCTCCGGGCTCTCGGAATGGTGCTCGACCGCACGGATCCCGGCGCCATAAGGCGACCGCATCACCATGGGACATGTCAGCCGGCCCCGGGTACGCGTGCGCAGCCGCGACGCGTGGTTCACCAGCTGGTCGATTGTCGGATAAATGAAGCCGGTAAACTGGATCTCCGACACCGGGCGAAAACCCTGTGCGGCGAGCCCGACCGACATGCCCGCGATGAGGCCCTCGGCGAGCGGCGTGTCGAGCACGCGATCGGCCCCGAACCGGTCGAGGAGCCCCGCGGTTGCGCGAAAGACGCCCCCTTCAGCGCCGACGTCCTCGCCGATCACGAGAACCGAGGGGTCATCGGCCATTGCCCGGGCGAGCGCTAGGTTGACGGCCTGAACAAGCGTGATCTCGGGCATTGCAGCCTCACTTCCCCGCCCGTTCGGGTGCCATTGGGTCGAGGGCCGCCTGGCGTTGGTCGGCGAGGTCCTTCGGCAGAGCGTGGTAGGTAAAGTCGAAAATCGTTTCGATCCCCTGCGGCGGGGTCGCGAGATAGGTTTCCGCCGCGCGCTCGATGGTCAGGGTGATCTCGGCGAGCAGCCGCTCCTCATCCGCCTTCCCCCACATGCCTTGCGCGACAAGGTAGTTGCGCAGCCGGGCGATCGGCTCCTCGGCCCAGCGCGCGCTGACCTCGGAGCCGCTGCGGTACCGGCTCGCGTCATCGGCGGTCGTGTGGTCGCCGAGCCGGTAGGTCAGCGCCTCGATCAGATGCGGGCCGCCGCCGGCGCGCGCCTTGGTAAGCGCCCGGGACATCGCTTCGCGAACCGCGATGACATCGTTGCCGTCGACCTGCTCGCCCTCGATGCCCGCCGCGATCGCCTTCTGCGCCAGAGTTTCGGCCGCGGTCTGGTGGGCCAGCGGCACCGAGATTGCCCAGCGATTGTTGTTGATCACAAATACGACCGGCAATTGCCAAACGCCGGCGGCATTCAGCGCCTCGGCGACATCCCCCTTCGATGTGGCGCCGTCGCCGAATACGCACACCGCCACCCGCTTCTCTCGCCGCAGCTTGAAGGCGAGCGCGACACCGGCGGCGTGTGGCGCATGGGTCCCGACCGGCACGCAAACGGGGAAATCCTCGCGCGCTTCGGCGAAATCGCTGCCCCGCTCGTCGCCGCCCCAAAATAAAAGCAACTCGACCAGGCTGACCCCGCGCCACAGCTGCGCGCCGTGCTCACGGAAGCTCGGCAGCAACAAATCTTCGGCTCGCATTGCGCTGGCGACCCCGACCGGCACGGCCTCCTGGCCCAGGGCCGACGCAAAAGTCCCGAGGCGTCCGGTGCGCTGCAGCGCCACCGCCTTCGCGTCGAAGCGCCGCGCCAGCACCATTGCCCGGTAAAGCGCGACCAGCTCGGCGCGGTCGCGGGCAAAATCCGGCAAGGGGCGCACCGCATTGCCTTTGGGGTCGAGAAAGCGGCTGTAGCGGATCTCGAATCGCGCGACCGCGGGCGGCAAGGGCGCCCGCCGCGGCTCCGCAATCGCAGGCAGTTCCTCAGTGGTTTCAAACGGCGGCATTGCACACCCAATGGTCATTGCGCCTCTTTGAGGCACGCGCTGTCTGATATGTGGTAACGCTTTCCGGGGGTGATAGCTCCGGCGCGTTGCGATCCGGTTACCGGTGAACGGAGGCGGTCATTCGAGACATCGGCCGGGGCCGCTGAACAAAACCACAAACTTGTGTTGGGACACTGTCATTGCGAGGCGCGCCTTGCGCGGCGAAGCAATCTCGGGGGATCGAGAGCTCAGCGGCTCGAGATTGCTCGCAATGACTGTATGGAGTCGGGGTGTGAGATTTTTCTGAAACCATTCGCGTCGGCGACGATTGAATTAACGGTCAGATCCATGCGCTTATCGCGGAGGCGAAGTCTTGCCGCACATCACCGCCGATCTCCCCGACCTGCCGTCCCCCGACACAAAGCGCTGGGTTGCGCGGCGCAAAGCGGCGATTGTCAACGCCGTGCGCAACGGCGAAATGAATATCGAGGACGCCTGCCGGCATTACACGCTGTCGGCCGAGGAATTCGCTGCCTGGGAGCGTGCGATAGAGGCGCATGGCGTCGCCGGTTTGCGCGTCACCCGGCTGCAGGTCTACCGCGATGCGCCTCCGACGCGGCTAGCCAAGCCGCGCTGACCGGCTCATTAATTCGCGACCGCCGGATCCAGCAACTGGAGGTCGGGTCTCAACCGCAGCGCCAATCCGGCCCCAATCAGCAGCAGCGCCATAGATCCGAGGAACGGCAAGGTCCAGCTGCCGGTCAGATCGATTGTGTAGCCGAAGACGAAAGGTGAAATGATCCCGGCCATGCCAAAGCCGAAATTCATGATGCCGCTTGCCGACCCGGCGTAGCGCGGGGCGATGTCCATCGGCACCGCCCAGATCGGGGCTACGACCAACTCCACAAAAAAGAACGCCAACGACAGGCAGAGCGCAACGACCGTGAGGTCGTGCACCAGGACAACCGGGATCATGAACACGAAGCCGCCGAACAGGCCGGTGGCGATTACCCTGCAGCGCGCCGCGCGCAAATTACCGGTACGCTTCAGGATGCGGTCGCTGATCACGCCACCGAGAGTGTCCCCGACAACTCCCGAAAGGAAAACCCCGGCGGAAAACAAGGCGGAATTCTTCAAATTCAGATGAAAATTCTGGAAAAAGAAGGATGGAATCCAGCTCAGGAAGAGCCACAACGTCCAGCCATAGCAGAAATCCACTGCGGTCACCGGCAGCACCCGGCGGGCGAGGCTCAGCCAAGGCACATTCGGACGTTCGGCCGCCGGCTTTCGGCCCACATCCAGCCGCTCCAATTCGGCCCCACTCATGCGGGGGTGGGCGCGCGGGTCGTCGCGGAAAAACCAGACCCAAACCGCCATCCAGATCAAGCTGGCCGCACCGAGAACAACAAAAGAGCCGCGCCAGGAGATGACCGTGATGAGCCATGCGATCAGCGGCGGGGTCAACGCATTGCCAATCCGCGAGGACGAATGGGTAACGCCTTGCGCAAAGCCCCATTGCCCGGGTGGCATCCAGGCTGCCATCGCGCGCGTTGCGGTCGGAAACGCCGCCCCCTCGCCAAAGCCTAAAGCGAGCCGGACGAGCACCAGCGATGCCAGTCCGCCAACCGCTCCGGTCAGCGCCGTCGAGGCGCAGACGACCAGCCCCGATACTCCGAGCGTCAAGCGCGGGCCGAACTTGTCACCGAGCCATCCGCCGATCAGCTGGAAGAGCGCATATGGATACGCGAAAGCGGAGAAGGCAAAGCCGAGCGCTGTGTTGCTGAGACTAAGATCGCTCTTGATCAGGGGCGCCGCCGTCGAAATGTTCACCCTGTCCACGTAGAACAGCATGTACATCAGGCACAGCAGCAACAGCACCTGATTGGGAACTCTGCCCCAGGCCGAGCGGGGCGGCGCCGCGGCGCCGATCCGCACTGCCGTTTCAACTGGGTCGCGCGTGCTCATCTCAAGCCACCGGCCGGGTTTCGCCCTTGATCTGGGTACGGTGCATGACCCGCCGCGCCGCGAGGTCGAAAGGATCGCGGCGGTGCATCGTGCAGCGGTTGTCCCACAGAACGAGGTCGCCGACCCGCCAGTCATTGTACCAGGTCAGCTCGTCGCGGGTTGCGTAAGCCCAAATCTCGTCGAGCAGCGCTTCGGAATCGCTGAGCGGAAGCCCGTCGATATAAGCATTGCGGCGCCGGCCCAGATAAAGGCACTTGCGACCCGTTTCGGGATGCGTGCAGACGAGCGGGTGGATCGTGCCCGGGGCTTCGCGGGGATCATCGGTCGGCGTCACGCCAGCCCGGATGTAGCCGCCGCTGTTATAGGTCCCGTCATGTTTTACCCGGAGCCCGGCGATGCGCTCTTTTAATCGCAAAGGCAGCGCTCGGTAGGCCTCGTACATGTTGAGGAAACCCGTCTTGCCGCCCTCCGGCGGCACCTCGAGCGCATAAAGCATGCTCGCCTTGGGCGGATCCTCTTGGTAGGACATGTCGGTGTGCCATACCAGTTCGCCGGCGCCGAGGCTGCCGATCGGGGCGCCGTTCTCGATCACGTTGGAGACGATGTAGATTTCGGGGTAACCCTCGACGAACCGTCGGCCGGTCTCCTGTATCGGCGCCAGATCCAGCTCGCCCAATCGCCGGCTGAAGGCGACCAGCTGATCGTCGCTCAGAGTTTGACCACGAAACAGGAGCACCAGGTGATCCAGCCAAGCCTTATGGATGGCCCCGAAGGTCTGGTCATCGACATCGCGAAGATCAGCGCCGATCACCTCGGCGCCCAAGGCGCTGCCGGTCGCAGTGGCGCGGACATGCGTTTGGCTCATAGTCAGCCTCCATTCATCCGAAATCCTCAGTGATCCACCCAGACATCGGCCAGATCTTGGCCGATGTATTGACTGGGGGTCATGTTCCAGCCTCTGAGATTGGCGGTTGTGGGCACGATACGGTTGTACCAGAGGATCGGCACCGTGTACGCCTGGGTCAATGCATGGCGCTCGAATTCGCGAACGATACGCGCGCGCTCCCGCTGGTCGACGGTTACTGCCTGGCCGATGTAGAGCGCGTCGAGATAGCGGTCCATAGAGGAAGAATAGTTTGCGGGAGACAAATCACGCGACACGTATTTGGTCAGCTGCAATGTCGGGTCATCGAAATAATCTCCGATGAAATCGATCGCGGCATCGAAATCACCTTTCTCGAGAGCCGTCGTCCAGTCCTTCAATTTGAGTTTCCGTTGATCGACAGTAAGGCCGATAGCACGCCACGCCTCCGCAACGTAATCGCCGCCCGGAATCCACGGCATGGGCAGATCGCGATTGGTTAGTTTTACGGTCAGCCCCGACGCGCCCGCCTCGGCCAAGAGCCGTTTGGCTTCGGCACGCGATGCCGCGATGTCGCGGGAGAAGCCTGGAATTTTGGCCAGTTCCGCTTCTGGGGTGGCCATCGCGAAACCGGGCCGCAACAAACCGCCGACAAATTTGAGGACCGTCGATTGTGCCAGCGCTTCGGCACCCCCCCACCGGTCGATGGCCAGCGACAGCGCCCGGCGGACTCGCGCGTCGTCATAGGGCGGGTGCTTGACATTGAACACGACCAGCAGGTTAAGCAATGTCGGACTTTCGTACACCGCAAGCTTGTCGCCGAGCGACTCGACGAGGTCATCGCGTTCATTGGGAGTGATAAAGCGAAATTCAGCCATGATGCGGCCGTCCTTGAAGCCTTGGATCATCTTGGCCCCGGTCACAAAATCCGCACGATAGCCGTCGAGATAAGGCCTGCCCGGCCGGAAATACCGGTCGAACCTCCGTCCGGTCCAGTGGTCGCCCTTGACGTGCTCGACAAAAACGAAGGCGCCCGTCCCGAGAACATGGTTTACCGGGTAGAGCGGATCCTCTTTGAGCTTTGCTGCGCTGTAAATGCAGTTCCACTCCGAGGCGAAGTTCTGCAGCATCGCAGCCTCCGGCCATTTCAGGTGGAACACGACGGTCAGCGGATCGGGTGTATCAATGGCGCCGATAGCCGAATAGTTGACCCGCCGCACCGAGGTCACTCCGGGAGACGGCCTCACGATGCGTTCCCAGCTTGCCTTCACGTCTTCCGATGTCAGCCGAGAGCCGTCATGGAACAGCACGTTGGGACGCAGCTTGAAGGTATAGGTGAGCTTGTCCGGCGATACGGTCCAGGATTGTGCGAGGTCTCCCTCGACTTGCGGGTAATTGGCGGTGTCGAACTTCAGAAGGGTCGAATAATGCGGCGCGATCGGGTGCAGAACGGCGAAGGACACGTTGGCATGACAGTCGTAGTTCGGCGGCTCCGCGTCCACGGCGAATTCGAGAATGCCGCCGCGTTTCGGGACAGTCTCGGCAATAGCGGTGGTGGCGCCAGAGGCGCCCAACAGATGCGCCAGAATGACAGCCGACAGCGCAGCCGCATAGCGCAACATCGGTCGGAAGTGTCGTGCCATAGGTGAGACGGACATTGAAGCTGGGCCGGGCAGCGGCGTTACCGCGCCTGGCCCTTTGACCAGAGCTCGAATTGCCCGAACAGCTCGTTCTTTTGCTCCGGGGTCAGCGGCGCGCCGCCGGAGGCTTGCTGCCGCTCGTCGATAAAGCGCGAGAATATCGACCGGAGATCCTGCAGGTTCGGCCCGGCCGCCACTTGCGTATTCCTTTGCAGCCATTGCTCGGCAGGCGGAAAGCGCCGCCAGCCCGGGAGTTCGGCGGTAATGCTCACTTCATGCCATTTCGGGTGGTGCCCCGGATCGAGGAGCGACTGAAAGCCGGTGAAAAACGCTTCGACGAAATTGACCAGATTGCGGTAACGCTCGGTCCCTTGCTGGAGGTTGGCGGCGACCAGCACGGCACCCACCGCGACGGTGTCTACCGCTTGGTCTTGCGGCACCACGCCCGGGTAATCGGCAGCGGTGAGCCGGGTCGGGACATAGCTCGCGGTTACCGCAGGGTTGAGAGGAATGGCCAGGAAGTGAAGGCCGTCAGAGGCATTCACGCTCTGAAAGATCGGCGCCGGTTTACCGGCAACGAACGCCATGGCGGCGATCTCGCCACGGCGCAGCTTCTCGAGCGCCACCTCCTGGTCGTCGTTTGTCGCGATGGCTGGGATGTTCAAGAGCTCGAAAAGCCGTGCCGCCGTGATCGCCGTTCCGGCACCGCGCAGATCGACGTTGACCTTCTGATTTGCGAGGTCCGCAACCGACTTGATGTCTTGCCTTGCGAGGAGATGAAATTCCTCGTTGTAGAGCTTGGTGATATAGGTCGCCCAGGACTCGATGCCGGGAAACAGGTTTTGCTGCCGCGCATAATCGAGCACATCCGTCTGCAGGATCGCCATGTCGACGCCGCGGAGCAGCTTGAGATCGGCAATATTTTGCAGGGCTCCCTTGCCGATGACCGGCAAGACCCGCCGCGTCGCCCCATCGTCGATGACATTAGCCAGATCTTCGGCGATCCGCACCGAGATTCCGGCGGCGCGGGCCGTCTCCAACTCGACAACCCCTCGGTTCACCACACCCAATTCGGGAGGCGGCGCAGCGGTCTTCGGGACCGCCGGCCGAGCTATCGGCGAAACCAGCATGAGAGCGATTGCTGCCGGAATGGTCCAACGGTTCATTGGAAGCTACTTTCCCTGTCTTGTCTCGAAGCTGTTCAGCTGACGTTTGGCGTCGAGCATGCCGAGGTCGTGAGCACGGCTGTACCATGATTGGGCCTCGGCCGGATTGGCTTGCAGCTTGCCAAGACCAAGGCGGCCGAGAAATTCCGCATCGAAGGTGGCTCCGAGGCGCAGTGCTGCCCGCGCATCACCGGCACTGGCCGCGCGCTCGTAAAACAGGCGTGCCGAAGCGACGTCGCCGTTGCCTAGAAGAGTGTCGCCATGGTCCAGCAGCTCGGCCACTTCGGCGCTGGAGAACCCGGAGGTCGGCGGAGCGGGGGGGATTGCGGCAGCCGGTGCCGGGAAGGGCGCGTTCGAAGGCGCCTTGGTGAGGTCACTCGGCGTCTTTGAGACCAACACTCCGTTCACGTCGGGCACACCCTTTTTTCCATCTATCGCGGGCGCTTCGGCAGGAGCCGGAAAGGCGGCGGAAGTTAGTGCTGCGTCCTTGTTTTCACGTGCTGACGCCCGACTGATCAATGTGTGGGGCTCAATGTGGCCAAGGGAAGGCAGGGGGGACATGGCCTCCGGACCAGCCCGGCTGACTGAGCCGGAGATCGTCCCACCGCCGGTTGGCACCAGCAGCGAGAAGCCGGTGCCGAAGAAAACCGCGACAATTCCGGCGGCGATCAGCCCGACGGAGCCGAGATAGAGCAAACTGCCGACCGAAAGCGGCACCCTCGCCGAGATGCGAGGCGAGGGCTCACGGGCGCCCCTCGCCTGCGCAATCGGCATCTGTGGGAATCCATCTCGCCGCGGGAAGGCATCGGAAGTGCTCGGAACAACTCGCGGCGCGCGCTGCAGGCTTGCGCGGTTCAGCCGCGGCGCTGCCTCGCGCGACCGGACAAGAACACTTAACATTTAACCTAACGACCTCTCACTGCACAGCGAATTTCGCCTCGCGGTTGCGCGGTTTAGCAGGCCCATTAAACAAGAGATATCCTACCTCTCATATCTACCACAATATCTAAACGAAGCGAAAATCTCGCCATTATTTCGACGCCTCGGCCGGCCCATCGGCGATGCGGGACGAACTCTGTAGCTTCTATTAACAGCCGATGCCGCACCAGCGCGGGATTTAATTAACGCAGGTGACAGGCGACCATATGGCCGGGTTTGAGTTCGCGCAGCGCGGGAATTTCGATCCGGCAGCGCAATTCAGCATAGGGGCAGCGGGTATGGAACGTGCAGCCCGGCGGAGGATTGATCGGGCTGGGCACGTCGCCCTGCAGCAGATGCTTCTTACGCTTTAATTGCGGGTTGGGGATCGGCACCGCTGCGAGCAGGGCCTCAGTATACGGGTGCAGCGGGTTGGTGAAGAGGGTCTGCTTGTCGGTGTATTCGACGATCTTGCCGAGATACATGACCGCGATGCGATGGCTGATGTGCTCGACGACGGCGAGATCGTGCGCGATGAACAGATAAGACAGGTTTTTTTCGCGCTGCAGATCCATCATCAAATTGATGACCTGAGCCTGGATCGATACGTCGAGCGCCGAGACCGGCTCGTCGCCGATAATCAGCTTGGGGTTGAGCGCGAGCGCCCGGGCGATGCAGATGCGCTGCCGCTGGCCGCCGGAGAACTCGTGCGGAAAGCTGCGCATCTGCAGCCGGCGCAACCCGACCTGGTCGAACAGGGCCGCGACGCGCTCCTCCTTGTCCTTGCCACGCGCTATGCCGTGGACCTGCAGCGGCTCGCCGACGATATCGCCGGCCGACATGCGCGGGTTGAGGGATGAAAACGGGTCCTGGAAGATGATTTGCATCTCCCGGCGATGAGGCCGCAACGCGGCCTTGCCCAACCGCGTGATGTCGTGACCGTTGAGCCGGATCGTGCCGCTGGTCGGTTCGATGAGGCGCAACACGGTCCGCGCTACGGTCGACTTACCGCAGCCGCTTTCACCGACGAGACCGAGGGTTTCGCCTTCGCCGACCGAAAAACTGACGCCATCGACCGCGTAGACGTGCCCGGCGGTCCGCCGCAGCAGCCCCTTCTTGACCGGGAAATACTTTTTCAACCCTTCGACCGCGATGATCGGCGCGCGGCTGGTCATCGATCCGCGCGCGGCGATGCCGTCCTGGACCGCCATGCTAGACCCCGACTCCATAGAGGCGTTCCGAATGCCAGCAAGCCGCCCAATGGCCCGGCCGCTTTTGCTCGTAGGGCGGAAACTGCGCGCGGCATTGGTCATCCGCAAAGGCGCAGCGCGGCGCAAATGTGCAACCGGGCGGCAGATTGTTCAGCGCCGGCACCATCCCGGGAATTTCCTTCAATCGCTGGACCGAATTGGGGGCTCGCCCGCCCATGATCTCCAGACGCGGGATCGATGCCAGGAGACCGTGGGTGTAGGGGTGAAGCGGCTGCCCAAAAAGGGCGTCGACCTCGGCCTCTTCGACTTTCTTGCCGGCGTACATGACTATGACGCGTTGCGCAGTCTCGGCGACCACACCCAGATTGTGCGTGATCAGGATGATCGCGGTGCCCAGCTCCTTCTGCAACTCCAGGATCAAGTCCAGGATCTGCGCCTGGATCGTCACGTCCAACGCAGTTGTCGGCTCGTCGGCGATCAACACCCGCGGGTTGCAGGCGAGCGCCATCGCGATCATTGCCCGCTGGCGCATGCCGCCGGACAGCTGATGCGGGTATTCGCGGGCCCGCTGCGCCGGCTCGGGGATCTTGACCAGCCGCAGCATCTCGACCGCCTTCTGGTTGGCGGCGCTCTTCGAGAGATCCTGATGCAGCCGCAACGCCTCGGCGATCTGGTGACCGATCGTCAGCACCGGATTGAGCGAGGTCATCGGCTCCTGAAAGATCATCGAGATCTCGTTGCCGCGGATGTCTCGCATCTCGGATTCTTCGAGTCGTACCAGGTCCTTTCCATCGAGGGTGATCGTGCCGCCGACGATCTTTCCGGGTGGGTTGGGGACCAGGCGCATGATCGAGAGCGCGGTCATGGACTTGCCGCAGCCGGACTTGCCAACCACCGCCAATGTCTCGCCCCGCCGCAGCGAGAAGGAGACGTCGTCGACCGCTTTCACGATCCCCGAACGAGTGAAGAGGTAGGTCCGCAAACCTCTGATCTCGATGACCGCCCTGGCGCCTTCGCCGGCCTTTGTGGCCGCATAGGCCGAAGCCGGTTTGCCGTCGGTCGTCAGCTCTTCAATGGGCATTCGAGGCGACCCGCCTAGGCGCTAGGTTGGGTAAGATGATGAGGTGACTTCAACTGCGTTGCCGCGGGTCGAGGATGTCGCGCAACGCGTCGCCGAGCAGGTTGGTCCCGAACACGACAAAACTGATCGCGAGACCGGGGAAGATGACCAGCCAGGGTGCGGTCCGGACATATTCGGCCGCCGATTCCGAGAGCATGCGGCCCCAGGAGGGGTGCGGCTCCGGTATGCCGAGGCCGAGGAACGAGAGCGTCGCCTCGGTTAGGATCGTCGAGCCGAACTGGGCGGTTGCTAGGACGATGAGCGGCGCCAAGGTGTTGGGCAGCACGTGCCGCAGGGCAATGCGAAGCTCGCTCATGCCTATCGCCTTCGCGGACTCGACAAAGGGCTGCTCCCGCAAGGACAAGGTGCTGGCGCGAACCACGCGCGCCGAATAGGGGATGAGCGGGATCGAGATCGCGATGATCGTGTTGTGGAGCGACGGGCCGAGCGAGGCCGCCATCAAGAGCGCCATGACAAGCAATGGCAAAGACTGCAGGATGTCGATGAGGCGTTGGGCGGCGAGGTCGATCCAACCGCCGAGATAGCCCGAGAGCAGGCCGATCAGCACGCCGATGCTGACCCCCAGGCTCATCGAACCGCATCCGACGGCCAGCGAAATGCGGGCGCCGTAGACGATCCGGCTATAGACGTCCCGACCCATAAAATCACAGCCCAGCCAGTGCGCCGCACTCGGCCGCGCCAACGAAAGCGCCGAATTTGTCGACAGCGGGTCGTAGACCGTGATCAGCGGCGCGAAAAACGCGGCAAACAGGAACACCGCCATGATCACCGCTCCTATCGCACCCAGCGGGTAACGACAGGCAAAAAAGCGGAGGGCGCTCCATCTGCTGTCGACATTAGCCCCGGCCTTGGATAGCTCGGCGCGGTATTCAATGCTGCTCACGTTATTTCTCCCGGTGAGAGAACCTGTTCTTTCTAGCCCGAATATTTGATCCGCGGGTCCAACGCGGCGTACAGCATGTCCACGGTAAAATTGACGAACACGACGATAATCGCGATGTACATGACCAGGTTCTGAACGATCGGATAGTCGCGCCAGCGAATGGCCTCGACGAGGAACCGCGCCACCCCGGGGATGTTGAAGACGGTTTCGGTGACGATGAGGCCACCCATCAGAAAGGCGGCCTCGATGCCGATCACGGTGACGACCGGCAAAACCGCGTTCTTCAGCGCATGATGGTAGTTGACGACGTTCTCGGATGCTCCTTTGGAACGGGCGGTGCGGATATAATCCTGCCGCAGCACCTCCAGCATCGACGAGCGGGTCAGCCGCGTCATCAGCGCCGAACTGCGGAAGCCGACGACGGCCGCCGGAATGCTGTACATCCCGAGCGCGGCCCAAAAGGATTGCGGCGCGTCGGTGTAGATGGGGATCGTGCCGAAATAGCTGACAAAGAACATCAGCACCAGCAAGCCCAGCCAGAATGCCGGCATCGACAGGCCGGAGAGGCTGACGACGCGCAAGAAGTAATCGAGGCGAGTGTTCTGCTTGACGGCGCTGATGACCCCGAGGGGGACGCCGATCAGCACCGCAAACGACAGCGCCAAGCCACCGACCTTGGCCGTGATCGGAATGCGTGGCAGGATCTCGGCGAGCGCCGGCCGGTCCGACACGTAGGAATAGCCGAGATCGCCCTGCAAGAGCCCGCCGATCCACTGCGCATATTGCACGGGTATCGGCTTATCGAGGCCGAGGTCCTCCATGATCTTGGCCTTATCGGCCGGATCGACAAACCCCGCCGCATCGAACAGGATATCGGCGATATTGCCCGGCGCGAGGCGCAGCATCAGAAAGATGATGACCGATATCCCGAACAACGTCAGGAGCATCAGTCCGAAACGCCGCACCAGATAGGCTCCCACTGTTCTCCTCCCTGACCTGCGGAGGGTGGCCCGCAAGGTGATGCCCTCCGACGATAACATGCCTCGCTCGGCGCCGTCGATCGCGTCTGCGTGATGTCGAGGGTTACGTGTGAGCCAGATACGCACAAACCGGCAGCTGTCATAGAAGGGCGATTCGCTTGGTAACGGTCTTAGCTTTGTCGGATGGCCGAAGGGCGGCGGTATCGGGCTCGCCTTTTGATACCCGCGGGCTTCGGGCTCCAGCTACTGAAATCCGCAAAATACCAGGGGTTCCCGTGCGGCCAGGGCTGCCGTCACCGCGCGCTCGATCGATTTTTGGTCTGAGGTGGCCTCTGAAGCTGCGATTGGTGTGCAACAGACTGCGGCGAGGTAATTGGACGCAGGCGCCCCTAGCGGTGGCGGTGCAGCGCTGAGCGCGGTTATGATTGAGGTCTCGAACCGTGGGGGATGCCGCGATGGCGCGTGTGACGATGCCGAATGGTTGGCATGTGCTTGCGATGGATTTCGTCCAACTGCATCCAGGACGGTCCTGCGACCGTGACTGAGCTGTCGGATATCTGGTCGGCTCAATCATGACGTCTGCATCGCTTGGCATCGTCGGCCGAACGGCCGACATCGCCCTGATCGTGTTCCTCTTGATGCAATTGGCGTTGGCGTTCCGCGTGTCCCAGACAGTGCTGCTCCACCTCTGCTGCCGCCGTACCGGGCTCGAGCGAGAACGGCTTGCGCTTACCCGTCCGCTACCTGCCGATAATCAGCTTCCCGCCGTTCTCATTCAGATTCCCACCTTTAACGAAGGTAACCTTGTCCGGCGCGCCGTTGACGCCTCGGTATCGTTGGATTGGCCGCGTAAGCAGCTGCAAATACAGCTGCTCGACGACAGCACCGATGCGAGCGCTGAAATAGCCCGGGCGACCGTTGCGGAGTTCCGCCGGCGGGGCCACGATGTCACGCTGATTCAGCGCTCGCACCGCACCGGTTTCAAAGCCGGAGCGCTGACGGCCGGACTCGCCTGCTCCAGCCAGCCTTTTGTCGCGGTGTTCGACGCGGATTATATCCCGTCCGCCGATTTCCTGCGATTATGTCTTCGGCCGTTGCTCGCCGATCCGCGTCTCGCCTTTGTGCAAGCCCGATGCGACTTTCTGAATGCCGAGGAAAACCGAGTGACACGTGCGCAGCAGGTCATTCTCGAGAGCCATTTCGCAGTGGAGCAGCCGACACGATGTTGGGCGGGTAAAATCCTGCCGTTCAATGGCACCTGCGGCGTCTGGCGGCGAGCGGCGATCGAAGCTGCGGGCGGATGGCATTGTGATACGCTGACAGAGGATCTCGATCTCAGCTACCGCGCCCAGATGAGAGGGTGGCGCGCCCTCTATCTTACCTCCGTAGCGGTGCCGGGCGAGTTGCCGAACAGCTTGGCCAGCTGGGGGCAGCAACAATGCCGCTGGAACAAAGGCTATGCCGAGACGGCCCGAAAGCTTCTGCCGTCGATCTGGCGCAGCGATTTGTCCTGGGTGCGGAAAATCGACGCGGCACTCCATCTCGGTGGTTGCGCGTTCGGGCTGCTGATAGTGGCAACGGTCATTTTATGTGGGATCGACGTGCTGCTCGGGACCTTGAGCTATTCCTTGGTTCTCCCGCTCGCAGCGCTCGGCTTGGTGCAAGGCGTAATAGGCGCGCTCGCAATGGCGCTTCTGAGCCGCAATTTACTGCGGCGGTATGGGGCCACTTCCCACGTTCGGGGTTTCGTCACGACCTGCGGGCTCACGCTGTACACGGTTCTGATGCATCATTATGCTGCATCGCTGTCGGTCGCCAGTGTGGTCAACGGCATACGCGGCCGCAGATCAGGCTTTGTGCGGACACCAAAACGGGTTCGTTTTTCCGATTAATGAGATTCGGTCACGTGATCGAGCCCGCGCCAGAGAACGTCGGATGACGCGCACCGTAACCGGCCAAGAGCAATGCGCCGACGATCGCGGGCACCGTCGGCAGCAGGTAGAGAAGCGGCAAAAGTTCGAGATCGCGTATCGCCATGGTGATTATCGGATCGGGCAGTGTGTTCGTGGCAAATGCAGAAGCTACTGCCAGCATGAACAGAAGCGCTTGCCGCCTTCCCTGTCGCCTCGGCACCATAAGTCCCAGCACGAGGACGACATTGCCTAGGCAAAGTAATGGATTGATGATTCGGCGATGCCCCTCGACCAGCCATTGCGCCAACAAAAGCTTGTCTTCCCTGACGTCGATCGGCGGGTTGAGCAGCCGTGTGACGGGTTCTTCGTAAAAGCCACGTGGGCGTTTTGCCATGCCTTCTGGATGACCGGTCCGCACAGGGAGCGAAAAGGTGTCGAAGTCGACCTTTTCGATCCCGGTCGCGGTCCGGACATAGTAAGCTCCGCTGTCGAGCAGCAGCAAAGAGACGCCATCGCTTTCAAGGAAGCGTCCGCGCCGCGACCAAATTTCGATGAATTCGTGTTCTTTGCGGCTGTCCAGCGCCACGATGTCCTCGAGAGTGGTGCCGTCGAGGCTCCGTCGGGCGAACGAGACCGACACGCCGGGGATGATCTCCTGCTGATAGCCCGGTTGCAATACCTCGACCCCGGCATTTGCGGCAGCCTGGAAACGGATGTCCTCGAGGCTGCGCCAACTCAGCGGGAGCACGCACAGCGAATTGAGAGCGCAAAACGACGCGGCAAGCGCCGCGACGATGATCCCGGGGCAAGCGATCTGACAACTGCTCCGCCCGGCGCTCCGCAAGCTCAACACCTCATTATTCTCAATCCACTGATAGTACCGGCACGCAACGGCAATCGAGACGATTTCGGGGGTCGCGTGGTAGAAGATGACCGGCAGGATGTGAAGCCATATCAACGGAAGCCGATCGGGAGAGAGCGCACCGCTCATCACCAGATCGTAGAGCTGCGGCGATTTATGGAGAATCTGCTCGATAACGATCACCGACATGATCGCAGCGGTGGCGACGGTCAGCCGGCCAAGCATATGGCGATAAATAGTGATCAGAGATGCCCCGCCGGTTAATGCTTTGTCGGTCCGACTAGATGGCGAGCCGGCCCCGAAACCCTGTGTTTCTGTGGCCAAGCCGGAGGATTGGCGCACAGCCCCTTCGGGTTTTTTACTATAAAGACGCAGATCGCACAATCTTTGGGGGCAAGCGAGGGGTCGGAGTGTCAGTCTTCAACGACCGTCGGGAATGGGACAAGGGGTGCGAGACGCCTCCCGGACCGGCCCGATCGGATGTCTGACCGCTTGCGGAAAGCGGTGCGACGAACCGCGTCGCACGAAGGGGGCGCGCTGGCACCGCTGCGCGTTGGGTGGCGCCACCGCGAACTAATTATGGCCGTGCTGCGGCGGGAGCTCGCGGACCGTTTCAGCGGGTCCGCGTTCGGCTGGGTATGGGCCGTCGCCGGGCCGTTGATTACGCTGGGAATCTATACGGTGACCCTTACCAAGGCCATGCAGCTGCCGGTGGCCACAGCGCATGGCAACACGTCGAGCTACGCACTCTCGACCTTTGTCGGCCTCATCGTATTCGGCCTCTTCGCCGAGCTTTGCAGCCGCGCCCCGTTGCTGATGCACGAACACGCGTGGTTCCTCAAGACCTCGATCTTTCCGAGCGAGACGCTCGCTTGGACCGCGGTGCTACGAGCGCTGAGCTACGCCGGCATCAGTTTTCTCGTCCTCCTTGTCTTCGAGCTCGCCCTGAACGGGGTACCGCCGATCTCTATTCTGCTGCTGCCGTTCGTCGTGGCGCCGCTGGTCATGTTTCTGCTCGGCATGGTGTGGTTCCTCGCGGCGATCGGCGCCTTTACCCGTGACATGTCTTATCTGATGATCACTTTTGTCCCTTTGGCGATGTTTGCGACGCCGGTGTTCTATCGGGTCACCGACCTTCCCGAACCGTTGCGCGCGCTCGCCTACGCCAACCCGCTCGGCACGGCGATCGAGATGGTGCGTGCTGCGGTGCTCGGCGGGGTCTTGCCACCGACCTTCGCTTATTGTGGATTTCTCGTTGTGTCGCTCGCAGTGTGCCGTGGCGGGTATGCCGTATTCGAGCGCTACAAGGGCATCTTGATCGATGTCATCTGACGCGGCGATCCGATGTCTCGGCCTGGGCAAGGCCTATCAGCTCTACGCCCGGCGGAGCGATCAAGTAAAACAAATATTGTTCGGCAGCTTCCATCGCTTTTATTTGGAATACTGGGTGCTGCGCGGCGTCGATTTAGAGATGCAGCGGGGCGAATCGGTTGGGATCATCGGGCGGAACGGCGCCGGCAAGACAACTTTGCTGCGGCTCCTGTGCGGTATTACCCAGCCCACCTGCGGAGAAATTAGCGTAGCAGGACGGATCGCCCCGATCCTGGCGCTTGGCGCCGCCTTCGATTGGGAGATGACGGGCCGGCAAAATGTGCTGATCAGTGGCGCGGTCCTTGGACTGCGCCGGTCGGAGATACTAAGGCGCGTACCATCGATCGCCGAGTTTGCCGCGATCGGCCCGTTTATCGATCAGCCGGTGCGGCTCTATTCCTCCGGCATGCGCTCGCGGTTGGCCTTCGCGATCTGCGTTCACGCCGAAGCCGACATCCTGATCGTCGATGAGGCGCTCGCCGTCGGCGACGCCGCTTTCCGGCGGAAAAGCCTCGCCTTTATGGAAGCGTTCCGGCGCCGCGGCACATTGATAGTGGTTACCCACGATATGGAGCAGATTAGGGCCTTGTGTGACCGGGCCGTCTGGGTGGATGGCGGCGGCATCCGCGCGAGCGGCGGAGCGGCAGAGGTGATCCAACTCTATGAAGATGCTACCGAAACCGAGGAGGAAGACGGCCTGCGCCTTCGCTTGGACGCCGAAGCCCGCGCTCTACTATCTCAGGCCCCCGCGCATCGACGGCACGCGAAATGGCGCAGCGGGTAGCTGCATCTATTCCAGGCACTGCGGATCGTTATGATTAGCTATCGTCGGAGATCTCGGCTTTCGACCGCAGCCAGGTAGGGGGCCGCGTCCCAGAACCTGGATTTCGGAAGGCTTTCCGGAGCGTCGAGCTGGAGCGGTTTCCACCTCTCGGAAGGCGACGAATCGATCAGAGTATGAACGCGGCCTTGAGGAGCGAGCAGCAGCGACAGAGCCTGAATTTCAGAATACCAAGTCATCTCTGTCCAGAGAAGAGGATTGCGCGGGGCCGTGATTTCGAGCGCTGTTTGCCACGGAACCCGCCCTTCCCGTCGCTCGATGATCCGCGTTACGGTACCGAGCGTATTGGCCCACTGCCGCGTCATCATGATTTGGGCAACACTCTGGGTAAGCAGCAATCCGGACAAGACCACGAGGGCAGGCTTTGAAAGTAGGAATTCTGGCTTCGCTCCGCTTCTCCAACCGGACCACAACCCAAACGAAAGCAAGGTTGTGCCGAGCACCGGCCACCCGCGTCCACTGAATTGAGCGACGGGAGTGATAGTCCATTCCGGTATAAACAGCAATAACGCAGCAACCAGAACGAAAAAGCTGACAGAGCTCAACACAATAGGCTGAATTAATTCGCCTTTGTCTTGTGCGCGCATGATCCAGAAAAGGCTGATGCAGGCGACGATCGTGACGACCGCGGTGAGGTTTACTCCTTGTAGCTCGACAAACGCGGTAGCGAAAATGCCAATCAAGAAGTCTCCAACATTTGCTGGATCACGGGGATGCAGGATGACCGAAACCAGGTAGCAAGCCGACCATATTGCGGCCGCGGAAATCGCGAACTGCTTCAACCGCTCTACCGCCGAGCCACGGCGCATGCGCGTGAGGGCAATGGCGGCAATCCCGACAAAGAATATAGCTGCAGATTCGTGAGTTACTGCTCCCAACGCGGTTAGAGAAATGGCGAGAATCACTCCCCAGCTACTGTTGGCCCTGAATAGTACCAGGAAAAAAATCATCCACAGCAAACAGGACGCGATCATGCCCTCACCGATGGCGGCGAGGCTGGTCATCGGAATTAGGGCCACCAGGTTGATCAGAGGACCGATGATCCATTCCTTTTCTTCGCGCGGGAGAAGCAACCAGCAGCTGCCGGTCAGGATAATGGGCCAACCCAAGGCACCCAAAGTGAACAGCCGCGCAAGGGTCGGCAAGTCCGTGACGCCAGATCGTATGCCGATGATAAGAAACGACTGCTGGAGGACTTGAGCCAGCTTTCGGGCGGGCTCCAGGAGGTAAAAGTCTTCAGAAGCCAGGATATGCACGGTGTAGTTGGAGCCGTCTGCGAACATGCCCCGCATTTCGGATGCCGAATACAGCATTGTTGCCGTTGAAAGTATAATTGCTGAGAGAAATACGTTTCGGATAGTTAGGATGCTGAATGTGTTTGGCAGAGCAAACTGTTTAGTAAGAGCGATTTGGAGGTTTGGCACCAATCCTCTCCTGTGGTGCTTTTAGTAAGAGCTCGTTTGGATGATCGGCGACTTCTAACACACCGGCGAACGCAGCGCGGCCAGCATTGTCAAATCAAGTTGTCCGAGGCCGGAGAATCTGGAGCAGCGCCGGGCTCATCCCGCGAATCGCGGTTCGCCATCAAGCGCATGTTCTGCGGTATATATACCGGGGTGAGGAATCCCCGATCCATTCTCATCACCGGTGCGAGCAGCGGTATCGGCGCCGCGCTGGCCCGGGCCTACGCCGCGCCACGAACCCATTTAGCGCTTTGCGGTCGAGATGCTGCCCGGCTCGCCGCCGTCGCTAATCTGTGCCGCGAGCGCGGCGCCGAGGTTATCGAGGCTTGCCTGGATGTTACGGAGGCGGCGGCCCTCGCCGCCTGGATCGACGACGCCGACCGCGCCTCGCCGCTCGAGCTGGTGATTGCGAATGCCGGGGTTCAGGGCGGGCTGTGGAGGGACGGCGCCGGCGAAACGCTTGACGAGCTGCACCGCGTGATGGACGTCAATTTCGGCGGCGTTTCGAACACGCTCCATCCGGTCGTTCCGGCAATGCGTCGACGCCGGCGCGGCCAGGTTGCGCTGATCTCATCGTTGGCGGCTCTGCGTGGAATACCCTTCTCGCCCGGCTATTGCGCGAGCAAGGCGGCAGTAAGGATCTACGGCGAGGCGCTGAGGAGCTGGCTGGCGCCGGAGGGGATCGAGGTCTCGGTCGTTTTGCCGGGTTTTGTCGAAACGCGCTTGTCGCGGACGGTTAGCGGGCCCAAGCCGCTAATGCTGCTGCCCGAGCGTGCCGCGAATATAATTCGGCGCGGCCTGGCGAGAGGACGTCGCCAGATTGCCTTTCCCTATCCCCTCTACCTCGGCACGCAGCTGATGCGAGCCCTTCCGGCAGCATTGGTCGACCCTATCCTGCGCCGCGTTGCCGTCGATATTGGTCCCTATGCTTGAGCAGTTCACTCTGCCAAGTCATGCTCCGCGGGATCGCCGCCAGCTGCGCAGAGCACATTGCACCGCGTCGCCCGGTCTGCTCATCTTGCGCCAGGAAAAATACCGCCGACGCCGGTCACTGAATATCCGCGGATCCCTGAGGGGGAGCAGAGCGATTTGGATCGCGATGCGACGAGCCCCGTATAGGCCGTCGAGCACCACATTCCAGACCGGACCCATCGATGACAACCGAGAGACGAAATAGCCGAGTTTGCACTGCTCTGCCCCCGCGAGCCAGGCAAACCGCGCGAGCCGGTGGGGCGGCCATGACTGCGCTCTCGCCAAGGGATTGAATGATGAATCCTTGGGCACCGGGCGCCAATGGACCCCCTCTCCGTCCGTCCGGCCAAAGCTCGATGAACCGAGGACTGGGATTTCGTCGACCCGGTTGAACGGGTAAAGCGCCGGGTCGAGCCCAAGGAAGGCTATAGCCTGCGCAAGCTCATGAGCCGGATCGGCTGCCAGATCTTCAAACCGGATCAGCTGGCAGCGCGGGCCGTCACCACTCGCAAGAAGGGACAAAACACGGCGGACGGATTGGCGCCAGGCCAGCATGGCCTCTTCATACGGCCAGCCGAAGCTCCGGCGCCCCGATTCGACCGTCGCCGGCCCGTCCCGCACCAGGACCAGCACCCGCGCAGTCGGAAACAAGGTGGCGGCGGTTGCGATCCCTTCAGTTGTGGGCGAGCGGAGGATCAGACGGAAGTCGCCAGCCGGCCGCTCCTCTTCCGGCCCAGGGTCGGCGAAGCGCAGTAGCGCCGTGCCGATATGCGCCGCCAAGCGGGATGGTCCGCCCAAGCGCTCGAGCCACCATTCGTCCCAGCTTTCGGCAACCGATCGGCAAAAATTCAGCAATGTCTCACTGTTGGCGAGGAAGAAATCCTCCGGGACCTTGGACTTCCGACAGTGCGGATGCAGCAAAAGCAAGTTTTCCAGGTAATTCGATCCGCTTCGGGGACACGCGGACAACAGTATTATCGGATTGTGCCGCTGAGAGTTGTTATGCTCCGGGAAACGATCTTCAGGCCACTCGCGATCATGAACATTCGCGGCAGCGGGCGGGTGCAGCCCTGCTGACATTTGCTCCTCAAATCGCCTGCGACCTCTAGCCAGCGCTTCGCCAGAGTTCGTTAAGGCTGGCAGCCAACCCATACCCGGCCGCTCGGTGATACGGCGAGCCCTGCGGCAACATCCCCATCACCCGATCATGCGCCGCAGCCAGATTATGGTACGGGATGCCGGGAAACAGATGATGCAAGGCGTGAAACCGCAGCCCGACCGGCGCCCACAGCGGTATCAGCCAGGAGCGCCGCGGATAGTTCAACGAATTGAGCAATTGCTGGGTTGCCGTCATCGGATCACCAGCCGAGCGATAGCGATGTGCCGCCAATGTGCGCAAGCTGTTCAGGAACAGGCCGGCTGCGCTGATCAGATACAGTCGCGCCAACAGATCGGTGTTTATCAGGCCTGTAACGAGCGCAGCAGCGATTACGAGGAGATAGGTGAAGACGCCGGCCTCCTGGACACGCCAGCCGCGAGCCTCCTGCTGCGCTGGTGGGCCACGACGGTAACGCGGATCGACAACCAGCGAGGAGGCGTTGACTGCGACCCATTCCCGAATCCGTGGGTTGAACCATGAAAGCGGGCCGAGTATCCCGAATCTCAGCGCTCCGGCCGGCAAACCGAGAAAGCTGGAGGAGGCAAACATCACGATCCTGATGCGGTTGCCGGGCCACCCCCAGGGCCTGTATTCCCCGTCCTTCGCTGTGCCGTAGGCGCGACGCGCGTGGTGGTCGCGGTGCGACCCATAAAGAAAGCTGGGTACCAGCAGTGGGATGCCGCAGAGCAGGTTCCACGCGATGCGGAACCCCGGGACGCGGCCCGGGGAGAGGTGCGCGAGTTCGTGGATGAACACGACCGCCCTATACAGCGAGAGGACTGCGATCACGGCAACGACAAGCTCGAAGGGGTTGTTCAACGGCAGGACCGCGCTAACCGCAAACCCGGCGTAGAAGCAGGTGATCGAGGCGAGGAAATCGATCCAGTAGAGAGCGGGTCTCGGAACCAACAAGTCGTCAAGCGTGCGCCGCAGATCCCTGATCGGCAGTTCCTCCTTGATGGCTTCGGGCTGACCTGAACATGCATCCAATGTGCCGCGAGCTTTGGGGGGGTTAGAACCCGTCACTGAGTAGTGTAACCGAATCGAACTCTCCTCATTGGCGGGCTAAGACGAGCGGGGCACAAACGACTTCTTGGAATGTGGCTTTTCCTATACGGTCCGACCTCGAATAGGCTGCTGTCAGGCAGCGGACTTAAATCAGGCTGCTTTTCGCTCAGATGCTGATGAATAGCGCGCGCACGCTCGACGCACCAGATAGCGCTTATGCTGGACACGCGCCCGAGCGGACCCCGGCGAGAATTAGCCCTATCGAGGTGACCGCGCTGCGCGGCTGGCGCGACCGGAATCGCTTTGTCGACTTGCCCTACCGCCTCCATCGCAATAATCCGAACTGGGCCCCGCCGCTGCGTCGCGACGTGCATCGGTTGCTCGACCGTCGCCGGAACCCGTTCTTCGATCACGGCGAGGCCTGTTTCTGGCTGGCGTGGCGCGACGGCGTGCCCGTCGGGCGCATCAGCGCGCAGATCAACCAGCTTCATCTCGAAACTCATCACGACGAGACCGGTAATTTTGGCTTGCTCGAGGCGATAGACGACCAGGCCGTTTTTGCTGCGCTGCAGCGCACCGCCGAAAATTGGCTGCGGGAGCGCGGCATGCGTCGGATCCTCGGCCCATACAGCTTGTCGATGAACGACGACATCGGCGTTCTGGTTTCCGGTTTCGGGACCCCGGCCATGGTCGGCATGCCGTACACACCCCCCTATTATGCCCAACGCCTCGTCGCGGAAGGGTACGTCAAGGCCAAGGACCTGCACGCATTGCGGGTCACGCTTGCCGATATCGTAACGAGGCACCTCGACCAGCTCGAACGCGTCACCGCGCGGCTTCGTGCGGAAGGACGGATCGCCGTGCGCCCTCTCGAGCCCGCCCGCTTCGCCGAAGAAATGCGGCTGGCTCTCGATATCTATAACGAGGCCTGGACCCAGAATTGGGGGTTCCTGCCGGTGACCGAACGCGAAGCCAAACAGATTATCGATCAGCTGGCGCCTGTCCTTCCGCCGCGGAGCGTGGTTTTCGCGCTTGCCGATGGTGAGCCGGCAGCGATGCTGGTCGCCCTCCCCAACCTTAACGAGATCCTCGCCGATCTGGACGGCAGACTGTTTCCGATCAACTGGCTTAAACTGTTGTGGCGGTTGCGCTTTCGCAACCCAAGAACGGCGCGCGTAATGCTGACCGGGGTGCGGCAACGGTATCGCAGATCGGCATTGAGCATGGCGCTCGTCACATTGATGCTGGCGGAGATCCTGGACGCCGCGCGCCAGGCAAATATCGAGATGGTCGAGTTCTCATGGATCCTCGAGGATAACAAACCCTCGCTCGAAGGCTGCCACGCCATTGGCGCGCAGCTCGATAAGCTCTATCGCATCTACACCAAGGCTCTGTAAGGACGCCACCTCGCGTCGCGACCTATGCGGCGGAAAGTGCGTTGTCATCGGCTGGCAGCGGCCGGGGGGCGTTCCAGCGACCGAGGTCGATATCCTCGATCTGCCGATCGATTTGGGCGATCACCTGGCGCGAGAATGGGCCATGATGCAAATAGAGGGCGCTCATCATCACCAAAAACCGCAAGGCCCGCGGGTTGTGGGTTGCAGTGTCGAGGACGCTCTTCCAGAATTGCCCCGCTGTTCCGGGACCCGCATCCGGTAACCGCCAAACCAGCCGGCTCAGCAAGCGCAGGTCGCGCACGGTTTGCGGCAGCGATGCCTTGAACCTGGGCTTGCCGCACCTGAGCATGCGGCCGACACGGCGCACGCGGCCGAAATAGGCAACCGGATCATAGACTGCGTCCAGCACCGCCCGGTAATCCGCAAGCACGTTACGGCGCGGGCGTTTTGTTTCAAAGTTGAGACCGATCGTGCATTGATCGCCTGTCTCCTGCGGGCCGGGTGCGTCAGAACCCGGAAAGAGGCGCCCCTCGCGCAGCAGCCGACGCCCCAATTGCGTTGTGGGCAGTGCATACAACAAGCCGACCGTGCACACCGGGATCGCGGTGTCCTCGATGCACTCGATCATCCCTTCGGCGGTATTGCCCTTTTCGGTGTCAAAACCCACGATGAAGCCGGCGAATACGAAAATGCCGGCATTGTAGATTTTATGAACGCTCTCCTGCAGGCTGCGCCGGGTGTTCTGCTTCTTTCGCATCGAGACCAGAGTGTCGGTATCAGGACTCTCGATCCCGACGAAGATTCCGAAGAAATTCGCTGTTACCAAGGCGCTGAGCAATTCGGAATCGTCGGCCAGATTTATAGACGCTTCAGTCGAAAACTCAAACGGGAAGCTCTTCTTGTTCTGCCAACTCTGTAAATCCGGCAGAAATTTCTTGAGAGCCTTTTTGTTGCCGATCAGGTTGTCGTCGACAAAATCGATATGGCCGCGGTAGCCGAGCGCGTACAAAGTGTCGAGTTCGGCCAAAACCTGCTCGTTCGTCTTGGTTCGCGGGACTCGGCCGTATAGCTCGATAATGTCGCAGAATTCGCAATTAAACGGACAGCCGCGCGAGAACTGAATGCCGACATGGAGATAATGCTCGAGCTTTAACAGATCGAAGCGCGGCGTTGGGCTCCTTGTGACGTCCGTCTGCCCCATCGGCGCCTCAAAAACGCCTTCCTGGGCTCCGCTCCGCCAGGCAGCGACGAAATCCTCCATGATCTCCTCGGCTTCACCGAGAACTCGGAAGTTCGCGCTGCTATAGATATCCGGCGTTGAGGTAACATCGGGGCCGCCGACCGCGACGGGCTTTCCCCGCGCGCGGCACATTTCGATGATGCGGAGGCTATCAGGCTGCTGAAAAAGCATCCCTCCGGTCATCACCAAATCGGCCCATTCTAGGTCGGCCTCGGCGAGGGACTCGGTATTGCGATTGACGAGCCGCACCTCCCAGGATTGCGGGAGCAGGGCGGCGACGGTAATCAGGCCAAGCGGCGCCGCCGGATAACGCGCCCCCGTTAATTCGCATGTCGCCCGGTAATTCCAGAACGAATCGGCATTGAAACGCGGAAAGATCATCAGCACCTTGCAGGGGTCGATCGTCATCTCCGAAACCTTTCGATGCCGAGATCCGACAGTCCGGCCATTCACCCGGGACGGCCGCCAAACCGCTGCCACTCTTCCTCGACGATGCCGATCGTTTGCCGGATCTGGTCTTCGGTGTGGGTACCGTTGATGAAAAATCGCAACCGCACCGCGCGCTCCCTCACCCCGGGATAGAGGATCGGCTGCACGTCGATCCCACGTTTTAAGAGGGAGTTGGTCAAAGCAACGCACCGCTTCGTATCGCCGACGATCAGCGGCACGACCGACACACCCTTGCTGGAGCCAGTCGGCAGCTGCCTTTCGCGCGCCAGTTCCAGGAACAGCCCGGCGCGCTGACGCAGTTCCGCGACGCGTTCCGGCTCGGCCGCCATCACCTGGAGCGCTGCGAACGCGGCCGCGGCATTGGCCGGTGAAAGGCCGACGCTGAAGACAAACCCGGGGGAGTTGAATTTGAGATTTAGAATCAGCGCGCGGGAGCCGGCGATATATCCGCCGCAACTGGCGAGCGCCTTGCTGAGCGTGCCCATCCAGATGTCGACGTCGCTGCCGGAAAGCCCGAAATGCTCGCGGATGCCGCGTCCCCTTGCCCCCAATACCCCGAGCGAGTGCGCCTCGTCGATCATCAAAAAGACTTTGTGGCGTTCGCGCAGCTCGACGAAGCGCGGCAGGTCGGGGAAATCCCCGTCCATGCTGTAGACGCCTTCGAGGATCACCACCACGCGCTCGAAGTGACGGCGATGACGTTTCAGCAGATCGTCGAGCATCTGCCAGTCATTGTGCCGAAAGGCGATGCGTCGGGCGCCGGAAAGCAGTGCGCCCATTTGAATGCTGTTGTGCACCAGCTTGTCGTGCAGGATCAGATCCTTCGGCCCAAAAAGGTGCGCGATCGTCGTGACGTTGGTCCCGTGCCCGCTGACAAAGGCGAGAGAGGCCTCGGTATCGAGAAGCTCGGCGAGAGCGGCTTCGAGTTCGATATGGATGGGCCGTTCGCCGCCCACGATGCGGCTCGCCGACACCGACGTGCCGTAACGATCGAGGGCCTCGGCGACAGCCGCCTTCAAAGCAGGATGGCCGGACAGCCCCAGGTAGTTGTAGTTGGAAAAGCTGATGTACTCGCGGTTGCCGATCCGGGTGGTGTCTCGCACGAGGCCCTGGTGAAAGCGGAAATAGGGAACCCCGCCGATTTCGGGCGGCTCGAGCTCGGCCATGCGCGCCAGCAGGTTCAGATAAGCAGGATGCTGATCGAGGCGATAATGCGATTCGGGAATCGCAGCGTCCTCGGGGACGGTCGGGTTTGAAATCGGTGCCAGAGGCGCACGGGCGACACGCTGGCGCATCATGCGATTGGCCAGCTCACGCTTTTGGTCGGAGGAAGAGTACTTGAGCAGTGCCGTTGCAGCTTTGGTCAAAGGGCGCGTTCCTTCGCTCGATCGAGATCATCTTCCAAGAGCCGCCCCAGCGCAGTGACGAACTCAGGCTCGGCCGGCTGTTCGAGTTGATCCCGATCGTCGACGGGATCGGCCGCCGTTGGCTTCGGGGCGCTTGACGGCCCAGTTCCTGAGTGACCGATGATGCGCTGTGCGAGCTTCGCTATAGTCGTCGCGTCCATCAGCTCCAGCGTCGGGATGACGATCCCGAACTGCTTTTCCAAACCCAGTTGCAGCTCTACCAGCATCAACGAGTCCATGCCCAGGTCCAGCAGCGACCTGTCGATGGTCAGCTTCGCCGGGGCCATCCCGACGATGCCGGCGACATGCTTGATCAGCAGCTGCTCGGCAACTGAAACTGCCTCACCGTGCGGGAGCCCGGCAAGAAGCGCGCGGAATTCCTCGATATTTCCGCCGGTGCCTTCACCCGCCGGGTCGTTCAAGAACTCCCTCACCAAGGCAAATTTCGGAGATTTCGCCACTCCCGGCAAAATCGCGAGCCGCGACCAGCTCATCTCGGCCAACGCAACCTGCGGCATTCCGGAGCGAATCGCTTGCTCCATCCGGTCGAGCGCCCGCGCCGGTGCGAGCAGCTTTACGCCGAGCCGGTCGGCGAGCATCCGCGCCACAACGGCGTTGCGCGCCAGATGGCCAACATCCCCGATCGCCCCCCAGGCAACCGCCAAGGCCGGCAGCCCGAGCCCCCGCCGGTAATCGGCCAGCGCTTCGAGATACAAATTGGCCGCGACGTAGTTGGCCTGACCCTCGTTGCCGAACAGGGTCGTCGCGGACGAGTACATAATGAAAAAATCCAGCTCCCGGTCGAGCGTGTGTTTATGCAGGTTCCACGCCCCGGCGATTTTAGGTCGCAAGACGTCGTGGAAATCTCCTTCCGTCATATTTACCAGGCTCGAATCCTGGATCACCGCCGCGCAGTGTATGATGCCACGCAGTGGCGGCATTTCGCGCTGCATGCCACGCAGCAGTTCGGCAACCTGGCTCGCGTCGGCGACATCGACAACAAATTCGTGAACCGCGGCGCCGTTTTGCCGCAACCGCTGGAGTGCCGCGGCGGCATCGGGCGGGGTGGTTTCGCTGCGCCCGATGACGGCGAGATGACGGGCGCCCTTCTTGACGAGCCACTCAGCGGTCGCAAGGCCGAACCCCCCGCGGCCTCCGGTGACGAGGTAGCTAGCTTCGGGTGACAGTTGCAGCCCGCTTTCGGGTCGGCGCGGCGCGATCGCGGAAGGATCGACCCCGTCCATCGCCAGAACAATCTTGCCGATATGGCGCGAGTGCTGCATGCAGCGGAACGCCTCGACGGCTCGCGCGACCGGAAAGACCCGGTGCGGCAGCGGGACAAAGACCCGTTGGTCGAGGAGCGGCGCAAGCTCGGCAAAAAGCTGGTGGGAGAGAGCAGGACGGTCGACCAGCAGCCGATCGAGATCGACCCCGAAAAACTGGACGTTGTTGCAGAAAGGCTGCAGCCCGAGCTTGCTGTTGGCGTAGAAGTCGCGCTTGCCAAGCTCCACAAAGCGCCCATAGGGCCTGAGGATCGAAAGGCCTTTGTGGATGGCGTCCCCTGCGACGGAATTCAAAACTACGTCGATACCCTCGCCGTGGGTGATTTCGCGAATGTCGTCCGCGAAGGCGAGTGAGCGAGAGTCGACGACGTGGTGCGCCCCAATCCGGCGGAGAAACTCGCGTTTCTCGACCGACCCGGCGGAGGCGAAAATTTCCGCCCCGACCCACAACGCATATTGGACAGCGGCCAAGCCGACGCCGCCGGCCGCCCCGTAAATCAGCACCCGCTCGCCCTTCTGCAATCGGGCGAGGTGGTGCAGCGAGTAATAGACCGTCGTGACCGCGACCGGGAGCGTCGCAGCCTCCTCGAAGCCCATGGACGCCGGTTTTTTGAACAGGCCGTTCGCGGGCGCAACGATATGGGACGAGAACGCATCACGGGCGATGCCGAACACTGCGTCCCCAGGGCGAAGGTGGTCGACACCGTCACCAACCGCAGTCACTTCGCCCGCAAACTCCATCCCCAGCGTCGCACCCGCGAACCCACCCTCGAACGCTTCCTCCGGGAGCAGCCCGATCCGCTGCAGGACGTCCCGGAAGTTGAGACCCGCCGCCTTGACCTGCGCGGTGACCTCTCCGGCAGCGGGCCGCGGGATCGCGATCCCCTGCAGGACCACGCCTTCCTGTGCTTCTCCTTGCGCGAAGGTCAATCTGAACCCGGTTTCGTCGTCGGCCTCAACCGCGGCGGGCTCCGCCATTCTCCGCGTCAAACGCGGCACATAGCGCGCCCGACCGCGCAATAGGACTTCGTCCTCGCCGTCGCGGTGGAGCAACTCTTCGACCAGCGCCTCACCGGACGCGGCCGGGCTCGCCTCGGGATCGAGGTCGATCAACCGGCAACAGACATCGGCGCGTTCGTTGATGATCGTCCGGGTGAGCCCCCAAAGCGGAGCTTGCCAAGGGCGTACGCATCCGTCCGACCGGTCCGGCATCGGCATCGCGCCCGACGTGACGACGGTCAGTCCCGCGGACGCCGCCAGCCCCGCTGCGATCAGCGCCTGGACCGCGATCAGCAGGTCGAAACTGCCGCGCCGCTGCGCCGTCAGCGGCTCTGACGGCGCTCGTTCAGCGGTTCCTCGCAGGTGCACAATATGAAGCGGGCCGACGCCGTCTGCCGCCACAATGCGGAAAAGTTGCCCATAGGCGTCCGAGTTCCCGCACGGGACCTGGAACCGGTCGAGGCCGAGACGCTCGAAGGAGTGACCGGCCTGAGCGATCACGACGCGCTGGCCCAGCCGATCGAGCGCGTCGATCACCGTAGTTACGGGAGCGACGGCAATGTCATCGGTGAGTAACAGCCAGGTCGCCGGATCAACTCCGCGACGTATCGGCAAGTGCGGCGCCGCCGATGGCTTGCGTGCAACCAGCACGGTCCGCGCGGCGATCGGGTTGTCACCACCGAGAGAGACCACCTCCTCAAAGCGGGCCTCGAGGACAGCCCTCTGCCAATCGCTTTCGCCTGCGTGATCGGAGGGCATCCCGAAGACGAGATCCAGAAAACCGTCCCCTTTTGGGACCATCAGCAGGAGCAGCCCGCCTGGTTTGAGCAACATGCGGATGGCGGCGAGATCCCGGTCATGATCCGGCCAAGCAGTGGGCGCCATTCCGGCCACGATCAGATCGTGTTGTTCGTCGGCGAAACCTTGTTTTGCAATGTCGGCGCCGAGATCGAGCACCGCACAACGAAGACAGGACAGGGCTGCGCAACGGGATTCCGCCCGCGCGACCGCCGCCTCACTCGGATCGGTAAAGACGTACTCGACGCGATCGGAGGGCAGAGCCGCGAGCAACGCCGCGGTGAGCCCACCGGTCCCACCCCCGACCTCGAGAATACTCAGCGAGCGGGTGCGCGGGATCATCTGGTAAACCCGCCGCACCACCCCGGCTGCTATATCGTTCGCCCTGCGGAACAGCGGGTCGGAATCATAGAGCTGCTCGACCGCGTCAAAGCTCCGCTCGCCAGTAACCAAATCGACCGGATCGATCTGCGACCGGAGGATCCCTGGAAGCGCCGCGCCGTATCGCGCGATCAGCTGCAAGCTTGCGAGGTGGGCAGGATAGCTGGCGATCGCCTCGCGCCAGAGGAGTTCCGCCGATGCTGCAGAACTAATCTCGGCGAGGCGCCATTCGGCTTGATCGCGTTCCGCCATCCCCGCCTGATCGGCGAGGGCGAGAACCTTCCCAAGGTAGTGCTCTTGTTGGGGTGCGACGCGCTGCTCGGCGATGAGCTGCGAAATAACGAAGCTCCGGCGGCCGAAAGCGCTCGCCAACGCCTCTGCGGCATAAGCCGCGGCAGCGCGATCGAGGAAGAGGACGGCCTTTCTGTCGTGCTCGCGTTCATCGCCTGTGGCCCGCAAAGGCGGCGCCAGCGTCTGCGGCCGCGGCAGGTCCTCGGCGCCATCATCGTCGACCGAACGCAGCAGTTGATAGCGCCACTGATAGGCTGGGATTTCGCTCGGACCACCCAGCTCGAGACGGCGCAGGCGCAGGCCCTCGATCTCGACGATCGTTTCCCCATTGGCGCCAAGCGCCAGAAAATCGCCGACAATCGAGCGAGCCGCGGACTGAACCAGGGTCATATGGCACCAGGCGATCCGGTCGCCGCCGCCGTAGAAACGGATCCGCTCCGCCTTGCTCGGGACAAAGACGACCCGGGCCTCCCCATTGACCTGATCGGGAATGGCCGCAAGGGTCACCTGTAAGCAGGCGTCGAGCAGGGCCGGGTGAATGCGATACTCGCCGAGCTCGGTCATTATCGCCGCCGGCGCGACGATGCGTCCGAGCGCCTCATTCCCGCCCGCCCAGACCTCCGCGATCCCCTGAAAGGCAGGTCCGTAGATCAGACCGTGGGCGGCGAATCGACGATAGAGCTCGGCGCCATCGATCCGCTTTCCCATTCGCCCCCGGATCGCCTCGACCGAGATAGTCCGTAGCGATGGGCCGCTCGCCAGAGGTACTGCACGGGCGACCGCGACAGGGAGCAGCGCGGTTGCCGGTGTGTCGCCGCTCCGCAACCGAAAGCTGCCGTCCTCGATCGACAGGCCCACCTCGACCGAGGGCATGGCGCCGGCGCCAATCAAAATCGGGCGCCTGATCTCGAAGTCTTCGATCTCAACGCCACGGGAAGCGTGGGTCGATAAAACCGCCGAGATCGCCATCTCGATATAAGCTGTGCCCGGCAAGACCGTGCTGTCGTGAACGACGTGATCGACGAGAAAGGGAAGCAGAGCCGGATCGAGACGGTTCTTCCAGGTCCCGTCGGTGGTAGCCAAACGCTTCCCCAATAACGGGTGTTTGCGCTTGCTCAGCGATACTCCGACCTCACCCTCGTCCTCGGAAAACCAGTACCGCTCGCGCTGCCACGGGTAAGCAGGAAGCGGCACGAACGCATCCTCGCCAGGCTCAATAGCATTGAAATCAATCGCGACGCCGGCGGCGTAGCAACGCCCGAACGCCAGCCACAGCGCATCGCGCTCGGGCTCGTAACGGCGCAGAGTGGGGATCGAAAAGCCGTGGCCGCCGGCAGCCTTCAGGCATTCGCGCAGATACCTGTCGAGTATGGGATGGGGGCCGATTTCGAGAAAGACATCGAAGCCTTCGGACGCCAGCGAGGCAACTGCCGGTGCAAACTGAACAGGTTTGCGGATATTGTCCCACCAATATGCCGCCCCTAGCTGGCGCCCCTCGATCGTCCTGCCCCTAACGGTGGACACGAAGCGCCGCCGGCCGTCTCGCGGCGTCAGCCCGTCGAGCCGGTCCAACAGCTGATCGCGGATCGGGTCCATACAGCGGCTGTGGAAGGCATAATCGAGGTCGAGGGGACGAAAGAAGATCTGGCTCGGCTCGAGTTCGGCGCCGAGGGCGACGATGGCGTCCGCGTCACCGGCAATAGTCACTGAGTTGGGGCTGTTGACCGCGGCAATCGTCAGCCGATCGCCACAAGGGGTAATGATTAAAGCGGCTTTTTCGGGCGACAGCCCGAGGGCGGCCATCCGACCGGTGCCGGCGGTTCGCCCCTGCGCCCTGCTGCGCTCCGCGATCACCCGGCACGCTTCGTCGAGCGACAGAACGCCCGCCGCATAAGCCGCCGACACTTCTCCGACGCTGTGGCCGAGCACGGCGTCGGCTTCGATCCCGCGCGCCTCCAGCCATTCGAGGATCGCTACCTGCACCGCAAAGAGCGCCGGTTGCGCAATCTCTGTTCGGTCGAAGAGGTTTGCCGGTTCCGCCGATCGAAGGATGTTGGCTACCGACCATCCGACGAATGGGCGGAGCGCGGCATCGACCCGTTCGATGCATGCGGCAATGAACGGATCGGCGAGCAAGTCCCGCCCCATCCCGCGCCACTGCGAGCCGTTCCCCGAAAACACCAGGGCCAGCCGAGCCGGCGGCGTGAAAGCATGTCCTTTTGCGAGCAGCGGGGGCGAATCGCCGGCGGTATACCCCTCGAGCCGGGCAGCGAGCTCTTCATGGGTGCGGCCGAACGCGGCGAGCCGATGCTGGTGACGGGTCCGCCGGGTGGCGGCGCTGCGACACAAAGCCGGTAAGGAAGGCGCCGCCGGCGATCGCAGCAGATCGACGTAGCGCAGCGCCAGGATCCTGAGGGCCTCCGGATCATGCGCCGAGATCAGCAGCGGTCGGAGGATCTCACCGTTTTCTGTCGCCGCGTCCCGACGCGCCGCTGTGGAAGCAGGGAGCTCCGGGTTCCGAACGACGACATGCGCGTTGGTACCCCCGAACCCGAACGAGTTGACGCCCATCGTCAAGCGACCGGGGGGCAGTTCCGTGTACTCCGAAACAACGGAGAGATTGAGTTCCTCGAACGGGATCTGCGGGTTGGGGTTCGTGAAATGCAGCGTGCGCGGGATCGCACGATGCCGAAGCGCCAGGACGACCTTGAGCAGCCCGGCAAGCCCCGAGCCGGGTTCGAGATGACCGATATTGCTCTTGACGGAACCGATCCGGCAGCGTTCGCCGGGTGCCCGCGAAGCGCCAAGCACATTGCCCAACGCAGCACATTCGATCGGGTCGCCGACGCTTGTTCCGGTCCCATGAGCCTCGATGTACGCAATCTCGCCCGGGTCGATTTCGGCGTCGCGGTATACTTGCCGCAGCAATGCCTCCTGCGCCGCCTGGTTCGGCATTGCCAACCCTTTGGTGCGGCCGTCAGAATTGACGGCCGAGCCGACGATGACGGCGTGCACCGGGTTGTTCTCGGCGATTGCCTGCGCGAGCGGTTGCAGAATGACAACCGCGCCGCCTTCCGACCGAACATAACCGTCGCCGGCCGCATCGAAGGGGCGGCATCGCCCGGTTGGCGACAGCATGCGCGCCTTTGAGAAACCGATACCCGCCGACGGCGAGAGCAGCGCGTTGACCCCGGCGGCGATCGCCAGGCTCGATTCCCTCCGCCACAAGCTGACGCAGGCTTCGTGCACCGCGACCAGCGACGACGAGCAGGCGGTGTCGACAGCGAAGCTCGGACCGTGCAAGTCGAAGACGTAGGAGATTTTGTTCGCCGCATTGCTGATCGCGCTGCCGGACATGACGTAGGGATCGACCTGGTTCGGCTCGTCGCGCTGCATCGCGGCGTAGTCGGAAAGCGAGATGCCGACAAAAACGCCGGATTGCGATCCGGCGAGCCGCTCGGGAACGATGCCCGCGCTCTCCAAGGCTTCCCAGGTCAACTCCAAAAGAAGGCGTTGTTGCGGGTCGATCCGCCGCGCTTCGCGCGGCGAAATCCCGAAAAATCCGGCATCGAACTTGTCTATGTCCGCGATGAACCCGCCTGCGCGCGTATACATCTTTCCGGGTTTGGCCGGGTCGGAATGAAAGTGCGCGTCCACGTCCCAGCGGTCGTCGGGTATCTCGCCGACCGCGTCCCCGCCCGCTTTTAGCAGCGACCAGAATTCATCGAGGTCCGCGGCACCGGGGAACCGACATGCCATCCCGACTAGGGCGACGGGAAAAGTTTCGTTCCGCGCCGTTACTCTCCGTAGGCATGCAATCTGAAGCTCCTTGGTAATTCGCCCGCTCCTCAGCGGTTGGACGCTATGGCACCCTGCGGTTTTACGTAGGGATCGGATCGAAACTCCCCGGCGATCAAAATCTGACGCGACCAATAAGTCACGTCCTCAAGCTGGTGGAGATTGGAGATAGAGAGGAGGGTGGGGGGGAATGTCGGGGGCCTGCAGGGGTGCGGAAACGACGGCATGGCGGATCGTGCTCCGGCCTCCGATGACCGGCTCTATCACCTCCACCTGGCCGCCTCACGCCAGGCCTCGACGCGCTGGACAGCCGCGGTTCCCCCATCCCGGTGTGTCCGTTCCCGACGAGACACAAACTTGTACCGGGCTGATGTTGTCAAGCTCGAAATGATCAGCTGTGCGTAAGTGCGTCGGATGCCTGCATCGATCTCCGAGCACCGGCTGCGGGCTCGCTTGGTGAGGGTAGCGCGAATGGGCATAATTCGTGGACACGCCTCATCGGGTATCGGTATTTTCCCGCCACTCCAGACCCGGACGGGGAAGCCATGCCTAACCGCATCAACCGCGCGATCCAACTGTTGGAGCAGGACCAGGCGATTTATTACACCGGCGGTCACAGCGGCCATGTTCTGACCTATGCGCAGGGGTATGAAGACGCGCATATCTGGGCCGATTACATCAATGTCGGGATGGAGCACGGGGCGTTCGACATGGCGGGCCTCGCCGACTATATGCGCGGGCTCGTCGAGGGTGGCCCGACGCGTTCGGGTCACCGGACGCCGACGGTCATCGTCGAGGCGCCGGTCAACGGCACCGACGCCGCCAATGTCCGCTGCAATGCGTGGCAATTCCGCCAGATCCTCGGGCGTGGCGTGCATGGCGTGCTGCTCTGCCAGGCGGAATCGGCGTCGGCGGTCCGCGCCTTTGTCGAAAGCTGCCGCTATCCGCATCAGGCGGCGGGGGCGGATCCCTCCCTGCCCTCCCCGGCCGAGCGGATGCGCGGGGCGACCGCAGAGGCGAGCGACGGCCGCCTCGGGGTCGGCACGCGCGGCCGCGGCTCGGAAGCAACTGCGGCTCCGGTTTGGGGGATTGCGCCGGAGGAATACATGCAGCGCTGCGATCCCTGGCCGCTCAATCCGAACGGCGATCTGTTGCTCGGCGTCAAACTCGAAAGCCCGGAGGGGATCGCGCATTGCGAGGAGATCCTAGCCGTGCCGGGGCTCGGCTTCGCCGAATTGGGACCCGGCGACCTCGGACTGGCGCTCGGCTATTTGTCGGTTCCGCGCGACCCGTATCCGCCTGAGATGAAACAGGCGCGCGAGCGCGTCTTCGCCGCGTGCCGGAAAAACCGCGTGCCGTTTCTCGAAACCTGCGGCCCGAGAACATTGTCGCCAAGCTCGACGAGGGCGTGCGCGTCATCGCCGGCCACCGCGAGGAGACGGCCAGGATCGGGCGGGCTCATCAGCGGCGCACAATGCCGGTTTAGCTCCCTGGCTCCGTTGACCCCTGCCTACTCCGCCGCTTCGGGCAGCAGCACCGCCTCGGCGGAATTGTCGGTGACCGCGGCGGTATAGAAATAGCGGATCTCGGGGTCCATGCCGTAGCGCTCGCGGATGCCTTGGAGCCACGGACCCGAGTAAAAGGCCTCGGCATCCGCGCGGCTCTGCCACAGATAAACGCCGCCGGCCCAGCCATCCTCGGCATAGATGAACTGCTTGCGGACTAGCCCGCGCACCTGGCGGAAGCCCGGCGCGATCTTTCGGAAATGCTCGGCGCAGTCGGCGAGATCGATAGTCGCAGGAAGCCGGTACTGAACGATTGCGGTTATCATCACGCTTTCTCCTGAAACTTGTTTTCAAGCGTAATAGTCGGATGCGGCGGTCTCGTCGAGCGGCGTGCCGGGCGCGGCTATCGCGTTGAACACCGGGGTCAGAACGACCGCCACCAGGATGTTGAGGATCACGGTGTAGAGGGCGGTGTAACCCGGAAAGGTGTAGCCGGCAAGCTGAAGGGGATAGGTCGGCGTGAGGTTGACCGCGGCGGCCATTCCGGTGCCGAAGGCGATCCCGACAGCCCAGCCAACGAGCAATGCCCAGTCATTGAACCAGCGCGTGTAGGCGCCCAGGATCACTGCCGGCAATGTCTGAATGATCCAGATGCCGCCCAATAACTGCAGATAAATGGCATATTGAGTCGGCACAAAAATGATGAAGACGAGGGCGCCGAATTTGACGATCAGCGACACCCATTTCGCCATCTGCGCTTCCTGCTTGTCGCTCGGGTTCTTGTTGATGAACTCGCGGTGGATATTGCGCGTGTAAAGGTTTGCCGCGGCGATCGACATGATCGCTGCCGGGACCAGGGCGCCGATCCCGACCGCCGCAAACGCGATGCCGACAAACCACGACGGGAAGCTGTGCAGAAAGAGCGCCGGCACCGCGAAGTTGTTGCCGAACTGCTTGAAGCCGGCGGCGTATTCGGGAAGGCCGGCAACGCCGGCGGCGATGGCGAAAAAACCGACGAGCGCGAGGAGGCCGAGCATGAAGGAGTAGCCCGGCAATAGCGCGGCATTACGGCGAACGGCGCGGCCGCTGCTGGCGCTCAGAATCCCGGTAACCGAGTGAGGATAGAGGAAGAGGGCGAGCGCCGAGCCGAAGGCCAATGTCGCGTAGGCGCTGTAGGCGCCCGTGCTATTGGGCCCGGGGGCCGCCAGCAGCAATTTCGGCGGCGGAACCGCGGCGAAAATCTTGCCGAACCCGCCGAGCTCGATTGGAATGACAATCACGGCGGCAAAGGCGGTCAGATAGATCAGGATATCCTTCACGATGGCGATCGAGGCCGGCGCGCGCAGACCGCTCGAGTAGGTGAAGGCGGCCAGGATCACAAACGCGATGATCAATGGCAGGTCGGCCGCAAAGCCGGTGCCCGAGACGCCGAGCGCGCCGATCACGACCTGCAGGCCGACGAGCTGCAAAGCAATGTAAGGCATCGTCGCGACGATGCCGGTGACCGTCACCGCCAAGGCGAGCCAGCGGTTGCCGAAGCGGCCGCGCACGAAGTCGGCCGCCGTGATGTAGTGGTGCTTGTGGCAGACGTGCCAGATGCGCGGGAACACCAGGAAAAAGATCGGATAGGCGATGATCGTGTAGGGCACCGCGAAGAACGCGACGGCGCCCGCGCCAAAGGCGAGCGCCGGAACGGCAATGAACGTATAGGCCGTGTAGAGATCACCGCCGATCAGGAACCACGTGACGACGGTACCGAAGCGTCGTCCGCCGAGCCCCCATTCGTGCAGCAAGTCGAGATCGCCTCTGCGCCAGTTGGCTGCCGCGAAGCCCAGCCATGTGATAAACCCGAACAACGCTATGAAGATGACCAGCGCGGTCCAGTTGACGTCTTCCACCTATTCCTCCCGCGCGTTACTGCGCTTTGGGTTTCTATTTGATGATCACTCTTCAGTCGCAAAATATACAATCGCGGTAAGCACGGCGCCGATGATTATCCACAGCAGCTGATACCAGTAGAAAAACGGCAGGCCAATCCAATAAGGTTCGGCTTTATTGTAGAAGGGCGGCCACAGCACGGCGGCGAGCTGGATGAGAAGGAGCAGGTACCACCAACTCCATCCACCCCGCTTCTTGGTCGGATCATACATGGGGTCCCTCGCAACCGAATGATCCTGTGCAGACGTGCCTTACGGATACTCCCCTGCGTTCCCGGAGTTCAAGCAGGGTTGTCGGCTAACCGCAAGCGGTCATGGCGTTTTTCGGCATTCCCCACTCCCGCTGTTCTCGCTGTTATTTGCAGCGAATCTGCAGCAATCCGCATCCCGCGCGCTCCCTCACCTGTTTTATCTCGTCGAGATCAGGCGCCGGCTACTCCGTCCGCCGCAATCTCGCACCCGGCCATTGGATGAGGATAATATGCGAATGTGGCAATTGCTTGATTGCCTTTTCGGCAGCGCTTCCTGCGAATGACTTTTGCGCGGGATTCGCAAATCTGTAGGGTGGAAATCCACCGCAACGACCGCAGCAAGCGTGCGCGAAGCCAGCGCGCCCCTCGGTGCGGATATGGCGGTGGCGCAGAAATCAGGGGGATCCTGAAGGTTTACCACCGCGGCAGCCCGGCGAGCATGTCGATCCTCGAGGAGGGGGGGAATTCGACCGAGATCCCGCGACATGCCGGCAGCCCAAGGTCAAAGGGCTGACGATAATGTCAACAGCCGGTACAATGGGTGGCGTTTCGAGGACCCTCTGGCTGGACGAGCAGGCGGCAGCGAAAGGAGCGGCAGATGAAACTCGGCGTGGCTCTTCCTATCGTCGATATCGGCGGCGAACCGGCACCCCTGCGGGAGTTTGTCCAGGCGGCAGAGGAAATCGGGTACCACGGGATTGCGGCGCCGGATCATGTGCTGGGAGCCAACATCGCCAGCCGGCCCGGTTGGAACCAGCCGCGCGCCCGATCGACCGATCTGTATCACGACCCGTTCGTGCTGTTCGGTTTCTTGGCCGGGTGTACGAAGATCCCGGATTTCTCCACGCAGGTGCTGATCCTCGCACAACGGCAAACCGTCCTTGTCGCCAAGCAGGCGGCCTGTCTCGACGTGCTGTCCGGGGGCCGGTTCCGGCTCGGCATCGGGGTTGGATGGAACGAAATCGAGTTCGTCGGGCTCAACGAGAATTTTCACAACCGCGGCCGGCGCTCCGAAGAGCAGGTCGAAGTCATGAAGGCCCTATGGGCGCAGCCGCATGTCAGCTTCAAAGGCAGATGGCACACAATCGAGGATGGCGGCATCGACCCGCTGCCGACCGCGCGCAAGATCCCGTTATGGTTTGGCGGGCACGCCGACGTGACGTTGCGCCGTTGCGCCAAGTGGGGCGATGGCTGGATGCCGCTCGCCTATCCGCCCGGCGACGAAGCGAAGGTCGCTTTTACGACCCTGCATCGCTATGCCGAGGAGGCCGGTCGTGATCCGGCGACGATCGGCATCGATACGCGGGTCTCGGCGGGCGCCGGCGGCGAAAGTGAGTGGCGCGAGCAGGTGCGCTTCTGGAAATCCATCGGAGTCACTCACCTGACTCTGGCCAATTATTATGAAAGCGGCCACCTCCATCGGATCGCAGGCCGCTCGATGAGCGACCACGTCGCCGCGATGAAGCGGTACTGGAACGCAGTCGCCGACCTCCTATAGTATGCGCCGCCACTGAGCGGGCCCTACTTGGCGAGGTAAGCGCCGCCTCTGTCCCTCCCTATTTGATGCGTGCTAGCCTATTGCGAGACAGCGGAGCACGCCGCAAAGGGGGCGTTACGGCCAGCCGTTACCTGGCTTGCCAAAGGGAGGACCAGGATGAGGCGAGTACTGTGGGCGTTTACAGCGGCAGGCGGATTGCTGGCTGCAATTCTCGCCGCCGCACCCGCATTGGCCCAGAAGCAGGGCGGCATCTTGAGGCAGTACATTATCGACAGCCCGGCCAGCATGTCGATCCACGAGGAAACGACCGTCGTGGCCGAGCGCCCGATGATGGCGGTGATGAACAACCTCGTGCTGTTCGACCAGCACGTCGCGCAGAACAGCCTGTCTGCAATCATGCCCGAGCTCGCCACCGATTGGGCTTGGGACGAGGACGGCACCAAGCTGGTATTCCACCTGCGGCAGGGTGTGAAATGGCATGACGGCAAGCCGTTCACTGCCGCCGACGTCAAATGCACCTGGGACCTGATCCAGGGCAAGAGCGCCGAGCGGCTGCGCGTCAACCCCCGCAGGTCCTGGTACGCCAACCTTTCCGAGGTCGTCCCCAACGGCGATTACGAGGTGACGTTCGTGCTGAAGCGGCCGCAGCCGGCTTTTATCGCGCTGCTCGCCACCGGCATGTCTCCAGTCTATCCGTGCCACGTCTCGCCGGCGCAGATGCGCCAGCATCTGATCGGCACGGGTCCATTCAAATTCGTCGAGTTCAAGCCCAACGAGTTCATCAAGGTGGTGAAGAACCCGGATTATTGGAAACCGGGTCTGCCCTATCTCGATGCAATCGAGTACACGCTGTTGCGCAACCGCTCGACCGCGATTCTCGCCTTTGTCGCCGGCAAGTACGAGCTGACCTTCGCCGGCACGCTGACGATTCCGCTGACGCGCGACCTGCAGAAGCAGCGGCCCGACGCGGTATGCGAGCTGCCGCCCGGGAGCGTCAGCACCAATCTGATCATCAATCGCGAGAAGCCGCCCTTCGACAATCCCAAACTGCGCCGGGCGATGTCGCTGGCGATCGACCGGCAGGCGTTTATCGACATTCTGACCGAGGGCAAGGGGTTCCGCGCCGCGGCGATGCAGCCGCCGCCCGGCGGCCAGTGGGGCACGCCGGCCGACATGCTCGAAAGGCTGCCCGGCTACGGGCCGGACGTCGTCGCCAATCGCGACAAGGCTCGCGAGATGATGGAAAAGCTCGGCTACGGGCCCGAGAAGCGGATGCACATCAAGGTGACGACGCGCGACATCCCGCCCTATCGCGACCCGGCGGTGATCCTGATCGACCAGCTGAAGGAGATCTATATCGACGGCGAGCTCGAGCCGGTCGATACCGCTCAATGGTATCCCAAGGTGCAGCGCAAGGACTATGCCGTCGCGCTCAATCTGACCGGCACGCTGGTCGACGACCCTGATGCGATGCTCTACGAGAACTACGCCTGCGGTGGGGTCGGCAACTACAACGGCTATTGTAACCCGGAGATCGACAAATTGATCGAGCAGCAATCAATGGAAGCGGACCAGGAAAAGCGCAGGCGGCTCGTTTGGGAGGTCGAGCGGCGGCTGACCGAGGATGACGCCAAGCCGCTGATCTACTTCAACCGAGGCGGCATCTGCTGGGACCCCAGGTTCAAAGGGCTTACCGTCATGGTCAACAGCATCTACAACGGCTGGCGCATGGAAGATGTCTGGCTCGACCAGTAGCCTCACTAGCAGGAGATAAGGAGAAATGGCAATAAGTCTGCGGGGCTTGATGGCTGTGGGTGCTCTAGTAGCGGCAACCTCTGCCGCGGCGCCGGCGCTCGCGCAAAAACAAGGCGGGATCCTCAGACTGTCGCATTTCGACAGTCCGGCGAGCATGTCGATCCTCGAGGAATCGACCCGCGCCGCCGAGCAACCGATGATGCACGCCTTCAACAACCTCGTCATCTACAAGCAGGACGTGCCGCAGAATACCATGCAATCCATCGTGCCGGATCTGGCGACCAGCTGGTCGTGGAGCGAAGAAGGCACCGAATTGACCTTCCCGCTGCGCCAGGGCGTCAAATGGCACGACGGCAAACCCTTCACATCCAAGGACGTGAAATGCACTTGGGATCTGCTGATGGGGATTGGCAATGACAAGCTACGCCTTAACCCGCGCAAATCCTGGTACGCCAATGTCGAGGAAGTGAAAGCTCAAGGCGATTATGAGGTCACATTCAAACTCAAGCAGCCGCAACCGGCATTGCTCGCCTTGTTGGCGTCCGGGTGGTCGCCGATCTATCCGTGTCATGTTCCGGCGCGCGACATGCGCCAACACCCGATCGGCACGGGCCCTTTCAAGTTTGTCGAGTTCAAGCCGAACGACTCGATCAAGCTGGCGCGCAACCCGGATTACTGGAAACCGGGCCGGCCCTATCTCGACGGCATCGAATACACGATCATGCGGGAGATCGCGCCGCGGAACCTTGCGTTCTTCGCCGGCAAATTCGACGTCACATCGCCTTACGGCGTGACCGTCCCGACCTTTAAGGACTTCAAGGAACAGGCGCCGGAAGCGATCTGCGAAGTCACGGCGGTCAATGTTCCGCGCACCATGCTGATCAATCCCCATGCGCCGCCGTTCGACAATCCCGAATTGCGTCGAGCCATGACCCTGGCCCTCGACCGCAAGGCGTTCGTCGACATCATCACCGACGGGGTTGGCCATATCGGGGCGCAGATGATGCCGCCGCCAGAGGGCGTATGGGGCATGCCGCCCGAAATCCTTAAGACCATGCCGGGCTATGATCCCGATGTCGAAAACAACCGAGCCGAGGCCAAGAAGATCATGGAAAAGCTCGGCTATGGCCCCGCCCACCATCTCGTTACGAAGATATCAACCCGGAACATCCCGAGCTGGCGAGATCCTGCCGTCCTCCTCAGCTCGCAGCTGAAGGAGATCTACATCGACACCGAGCTCGACATCGTCGATACGACGCAGTGGTACCCAAAGGTAATGCGCAAGGAATTCACGATTGGCGCCGTGCCGATGGAGACCGGTGTCGATGATCCGGATCAGATGTTCTACGAGAATTTTCTCTGCGGTGCGGCCCGGAACTACGCCGGCTACTGTAATGCCGAGTTTGACAAGCTGATAAATGAGCAGTCAATGCAGCCCGATCCCGAGAAGCGCAAGAAGATCGTCTGGCAGCTCGAACGGATGCTGGCCGACGCGGCGATCCGGCCGGTCATCTTTTACCCGGCCGGCGGCACCTGCCGGCAACCCTATGTCAAAGGTCTGACCATCATGGTCAACAGCATCTATAACGGCTGGCGTTTCGAAGACGTCTGGCTCGACAAATAGCCGAATAGGGCGAACGCTGTCATTGCGAGGAGCGCAGCGACGAAGCAATCTCGACGATTGAGGACTCCACGGCCCGAGATTGCTTCGCTGACGTTCGCAATGACTGGTGAACCGGCCGTGCCGCGGCCGACACGGGATAACGGGTTAGGCCAAAACCCGCAACACGAGGGAGGTTTAAACGTGATGCGGCGATCAGGAGTGATAGCAGTCATCGGGCCGCTTCTTATTGGCCTCTTCGCGGCGCAACCGGCGCCGGCACAAAAATCCGGGGGCGTCCTCAAGATCTCGTTTTTCGACAACCCCGCCAGCATGTCGCTGCTCGAGGAAGCGACCGGCGCGGCGCTGCGGCCGATGATGGGCGTGTTCAACAACCTCGTCATGTTCGACCAGCACGTGGCGCAGAACAGCCCGGCTTCGATCGTCCCCGATTTGGCGACGAGCTGGTCCTGGAGCGAGGACGGCAAGGAGCTGAGCTTCCCGCTGCATCAGGGCGTCAAATGGCACGACGGCAAGCCCTTCACCGCCGCCGACGTCAAATGCACCTGGGACTTGCTGATGGGCCTCGGCAATGAAAAGCTGCGCGTCAACCCGCGCAAGACCTGGTACCTGAACCTCGACAAGGTGACGACCAACGGCGATTACGAGGTCATCTTTCATCTGAAGCGGCCGCAGCCGGCACTGCTGTCGCTGTTGGCATCCGGGTGGTCGCCGGTCTATCCCTGCCACGTCTCGCCGGCCGAGATGCGTCGTCACCCGATCGGCACCGGCCCGTTCAAATTCGTCGAGTTCAAGCCGAACAAGGGCGTCCGGACGGCGCGAAACCCGGATTACTGGAAGCCGGGGCGCCCTTATCTCGACGGCATCGAGTGGGACATCATCAAGGACATCGCGACGCGAAACCTGACCTTCATTGCCGGCAAATACGACATCTCGTCTCCTTATGGCACGACTGTTCCGCTGCTTGAGGAAGTCAAAAGTCAGGCGCCGCAGGCCGTCTGCGAGCTAACTTCTACGAATGTGAGCCGCAACCTGATCCTCAACCCGGAGAAGCCGCCCTTCAATAACCGGGATCTGCGCCGGGCAGTGGCGCTGACCCTCGACCGCAAGTCCTTCATCGACATCCTGCAGCAGGGCAAGGGCGATATCGGCGCGACGATGCTGCCGCCGCCGGAAGGATTGTGGGGCATGCCGCCGGAGATGCTGGCGACATTGCCGGGATATGATCCCGACATCGCGAAGAACCGCACGCAAGCGCGCAAGATCATGGAAAAGCTCGGCTACGGGCCCGACAACCGGCTCGCTGTGACTCTGTCCTCGCGCAACATCCCGGCCTACCGCGATCCGGCGGTGATCCTGATCGACCAATTGAAGGAGATCTACATCGACGCCGTGCTCGAACCGGTGGAGACCGTGAACTGGTTCCCGAAGATCTATCGCAAGGACTACACAATCGCGATCAACGGCACCGAGAGCGGCGTCGACGACCCCGACCAGCAATTCTACGAGAACTTCGTCTGCGGCGCGGTGCGGAACTACACAGGCTACTGCAATCCGGAAGTCGACAAGCTGATCGACCGGCAATCGGCCGAGGCTGACCGCGAAAAGCGCAAGCAGATCGTGTGGGAGATCGAAAGGCGGCTGGCCGAGGACGGCGCCCGCCCGATCATCTTTTATCCGCGCGGCGGCACGTGCATGCAGCCCTACGTCAAAGGGCTGACCACCATGGTCAACAGCATCTACAACGGTTACCGCATGGAAGACGTTTGGCTGGACAAATAAATGGGAACAGGCTCCCTCTAAAGCGTCAGTCAAAGGAGTCGTAAGGCCTCAATCTGCAAACCAGCGGGCCGGATCCCGGTCCGATCCTCGATCTGTTCTACGGAGGCGGGTCGAACTCAATCGGACGGCTATTGCAACCCCGAGGTCGACAATTTGATCGTCTGGCTCGACAAATAGCGCCCGACGGTGAGACAGGACCATGGCCCCGAGCGCTCGAGCAGTGTAGATTGCGAGCGGTTGGTCGCTGAACGAGGTGGCTCTAATGAAGGTCAGGATCGAATACTGCGTGCCGTGAAACTATGAACCGCGGGCCCTCCGTGCGAAGGCCAAACTCATGGAACGCGGCGCAGAAGAAGTCGAGCTCGTCAAAGGCGTGGCGGGCGTCTTCGAAATCACCATCGACGGAAAGCTCGTTTTCTCAAAGAAACAGCTGGGCCGGTTTCCGGAAGACGCGGAAATCGACGCTCTGGCAGGCGGATAGCGCCATTGCTTCGCCTAACCCTCTCCCTTGACCGGGAGAGGGTGATCCGCCTTGAGTACATCGAGCGTCGCGATGCTGCGATCGATCCCCGTTCCCTCCGGTTATGCCGCGCTGTCGAGCTCCGCGTAATGCCGAAAGATGCCGTGCTCGTTGAAGGGGATTCGGCGGTCCGACGCGAGGTAGGCGGCGATGCGGGGCAGGGCCGCAACCCGGTCGTGCAATGCGATGACCCGGGGGTATTTCGGCTCGAGCCGCGCCATCGCGCGCGGAAAGGCGTAGCGCATGCCCGCCACGACTTGAAAGAGCGACAGATCCGGATAGGTCAGCTCCGCACCGACCAAGCGGGCCGGGCCGGACGGATTGCGCTCCAGCACCCGTTCGAAATAGCCGAAATATTTCGGCGCTCGCGATTTCACAAAATCGGCGGCGCGGGCCCGCGCTTCCTGGCGTTGGTCTTCGTAATAAAGGCTGCTGGCGATCGGATGATGGGTATCGTGAGCCTCGTCCACAAAATCGGCAATCGTCAATTGCAGCTGATGGCCCCACAGCCGACCCGCCTCGTCCGCCGGCGCCAGGCCGTCGTGAGCGCCGAGATAGAAGAGGATGTTGGCAGTCTGAGCTATGATCAGTTCCCCGAACTTCAGGAACGGCGGCGCAAACGGCAGATGCCCGCCCGCGCCGCCGAGCAGGCGCATCATCGCAGCCTCGCCGCCGGCCTGCCTCGCAACGTCGAGATATTCGGCATCTGCCTGCCTCGAGCGCCAATCGCACAAACTCGCCGCGCCCCTGTATCCCAGCCCAATAGTAGAACTCATACCGCATGCCGACCTCCTCCTACCGGGCTTAAGTATACCGGCCGGGGTGCATGAATAAAGGAAACACGGTCCTTATCTCGGGCGCCGGCATCGCCGGCACGACCCTCGCCTATTGGCTTTCCCGCTATGGTTTCGTTCCGACCTTGATCGAGCGCGCGCCCGCGCTGCGAACCGGCGGCTACATCATGGACTTTTGGGGGGTGGGTTTCGAGGTGGCGGAGCGGATGCGGCTCGCTCCGGAGCTTCGGCAGGCGGGCTACCGAGTGCGCGAAGTGCGGATCGTCAACAATGAAGGCACACGAATTGGAGGCTTTGGCACCAAAAAATTCGGCCACGCATTGGACGATCGGTTCGTCAGCATCCTTCGCGGCGATCTGGCCGCGCAGCTATATGCGACTGTGGCCGGTCGGGTGGAAACCATCTTCGGCGACGAAATACATTTATTGAGCGAGGACGCTCAGGGCCTCACGATAGAGTTCGACCGCGCGCCGCGCCGCCGGTTCGATCTCGTCATCGGGGCCGACGGCCTACACTCACGCGTGCGCAGCGTGGCGCTCGGGCGCGAAGCCGATTTTGAGAGCTACCTGGGATATTACGTCGCCGCTTTCGCAGTAGATGGCTACCGCCATCGCGACGAAGACGTCTATGTCACCCATTGCGTGCCGGGAAAGCAGGTCGCGCGCTTTGCCCTCCGCGACGGGCGGACGGTGTTCTTCCTGATCTTCGACGCGCCGGTCAAGCCGGCGGTCGGACATTCCGATGTCGGTGCGCAGAAGGCGATCCTCCGCCGAGCTTTCGGCGGCGCCGGCTGGGAATGTCCGGAAATCCTGAAGGCGCTCGACCGAGCGGACTCTCTCTATTTCGATGCGGTAAGCCAAATTCACCTGGACCGATGGCATCGCGGTCGTGTCGCCCTGGTCGGCGACGCCGCCTTCTGTCCCTCATTGTTGGCTGGCGAAGGCGCCGCCTTGGCGATGGCCGGCGCCTACCTTCTCGCCGGCGAATTGAAGAAGGCGGGCGGCGATTTTCGCGCGGCCTATCCGGCCTATCAGGAACGCCTCAAGCCGTTCATCGAGCGCAAGCAGCGCCAAGCCCGCAGGTTCGCCCGTCAGTTCGCTCCGAAGACGCGTGCCGGACTTATGGTCCGCAACGCGATGAGCCGAATGTTTGACGCTCCGTTCATCGGCGAGTTGATGGTAAAGAGGATGTTCGCCGACCCGTTCGCCTTGCCCGATTACGCCTGACTGATCTTTCGTTCTAAGTCCCTCGGCGGTATTTCCGGCAGACGAGCCGCAGGCGGTCGCTGATCTGCGGCCGGATGTGCTCGGGCATTGGCGTTGAGCCGCTCGCCTGCTTCCATTCCGGGCCGGTGACCACCTCCGGAGAGGCCAGGTGATAGAGCGCCACGTATTTCGGGGTCCCGCCGGCGCTGCGGAAGCGGCGCGCGCACAGCACGCCCGGAACGCGAGAGAGTGCGGGGACGTGCTCGGTATCGTACCAGGCGTTGAATGCGGTCTCGACCGCCGCTGCCGGGGTCATTCCCACCAGCAACAGGCCACCGGCATTCTCCGGCGAGGCCTGGTCGCCAGGCAGGATCTGATCGCCCTCGAAGCGCACCAGGCGCTGCACGCGGCTGGTCACCCGTTTCGACCAGGGCGAAAGGTTCTCGCCACCGATCGCGCGGTATCCGGGACTCTGCAATACCGGCAAATTCTCGAGATCGTAAATGGCGACCGATTGCTTCGGGTTATCGGCGCCGATCCAGCGCTGGCAGACCAGAAACCCGGGTATGCGCTGGCGCTCGGGAAGGTGTTCGGTGTCGTACCAGTCGTTGAACTCGTCTTCCGCGACGTTGGAGAAATCCATCGCCGCGATCAGTACGCCTTTCGCCATTGCCGTTCCCTCCGATGGTCGCAACGCGCCGATGCTACGCCGCGGAAGCTGCGCGGTCCAACTCTCAGCTCGCGGCGCGGGCAATCGCAGCGGTAATCAGGGCGGCGGCCTCCTCGGCATCCGCCCAGCGCGCGATGTTGACCCATTTGCCGGCTTCAAGGTCTTTGTAATGGCGGAAGAAATGCGCGATCTGATCGCGCAGGATCGGCGGCAAGTCCTGATATGACCGCACTCCGGTGTAGAACGGATGGAGCTCATCGACCGGGACGGCAAGGATCTTCTCGTCGGGTCCCTGCTCATCTTCCATCATCAATGCACCGATCGGCCGGCAACGAACGACCGCTCCCGGCACCACCGCAGCCGGACCGACAACCAATACGTCGATCGGATCGCCATCCTGCGCCAAGGTGTGCGGCACAAAACCGTAATTGCCGGGGTAAAACATCGCGGTATGCAGGAAGCGATCGACGAAGACCGCGCCGGATGCCTTGTCGAGTTCGTATTTAACCGGCACGCCGCCCTGCGGTATCTCGACAACGACATTTATGTCGTGCGGCGGTGCGCGGCCGATCGGGATCTTCGCGATATCCATCGCGGCGCCCGCCGCTAGCTAGGGCGCCATGCCTTTGTCGGCGAGCTCGCGCAGCGCCTTTTCGGACTTTTCGAGATCGAAGCCCATCGCACTCAGCACATGCGGCGCCTTCGTGAATTGGATGTTGCCGTACTCCACGACCTCGACCCGATTGCCCCAGGGATCCAGAAAATCGAGGAATGGCCCCGGCAATAGCCGCCCGCCTGCCTCCTCGACCCGCGCCCGCACACTCGAACGCTCATCGACAACGAGTCCGAAATGACGGCGATGATCCTCGTGCGGTGTCCGGTTTTCTATCAGGTTGATGAACTGGTCGCCGAGCTCGATAAAGGCGTTGCCCGGCCGTTTGCCGCGGAGAGTAAAATCGAAGATCTTGCCGTAGAAATCGAGAGCCTGGTCGATGTCGCCGACTTCGAGGGCGATGTGATTGATGCCGACAAGCCGAGGCTTCTTGGCATCGGTTTGACTGATCTCGGTCATCCGCGTCCGTCCCGCTGCTAGTTCGTGCCATGCACAGTGCCTATATATTAACCCGCGCTCGGGATTTCCCCGGAAAACGGCGCTGCGGCGTTTCCCGTGCACCAACCGGTATCGTGTTCTCAGGGGCGGGGGACCACTCGCCAGGAGAAACGGAATGGACTTGTTCACCAAACTGCCGGAGATGTCTGACGACGCCCTGGCCAATCTGCGGACCAATGCAAAGCGGCTCCAGCAGAGCGGCACCCCGGCGCAGCGGACCGATGCTGCCGCGTTGCTGCCGGCTGTCGAAGCCGAAATCGGCGCCCGGCGATTGGCGAAGGTCAAGGCGACACGAAGTGCGCCGCGCAAGGAACGTCCGCCCGCCGCCCGGCCCTCCAAGCGGGCCAAACCCGAGCCGGTTGCCGAGCCCGATTGAGGCTGCTCTGAATGCCGGTTGATCTGACGATTGAGGGCGCGGTTGCGAAGGTGGTGCTGAACCGCCCTGATAAGCTTAACGCGTTGACCGTCGATATGCGTCAGAGCCTGTGCGATTATTTCGCGCAGTTGCGGTTCGACGACAAGGTGCGCGCCATCATCCTGACCGGAGCCGGCAGGGGGTTCTGCTCCGGCGCCGACGTCGACCGCATGGCCGGGCAGCCGCACGATCTGCGCGCCGACCGCGATCGCCTGCAGCGCAGCGGCCACACCTTTATCCGCGCCCTCCATTCGATCGAAAAGCCGACAATTGCCGCGGTGCGCGGGCCAGCCGTCGGCATCGGCTGGAGCATCGCGCTCGCCTGCGACCTCGTCATAGCCTCAAAGACCGCCCGTTTCTCTCAGATTTTCCGGCGTATTGGTCTCGCGCCCGACGGCGGCGCGATCTGGTTTCTGACCCGCCGGCTCGGCATGGTCAAAGCCAAGGAGCTCGTGTTCTCGGCGCGTTTTGTCGAGGCGGAGGAGGCCTTGGCGCTCGGCCTCGTCAATCATGTCGTCGAAGATGACGAGCTGATGAGCAAGACCGAGGAGCTCGCGGCGGAGTTGGCCGAAGCCCCCACTTTCGCCCTGGGGCTCGCAAAGAAGCTGTTTCACGCCGCCGTCGGCCCCAGCCTCGAAGACTATCTCGAAATCGAGCGCCTAGTTCAGCCCCAGCTGCACATGACCGCCGACAACGCCGAAGGCGTCGCGGCGTTCAGAGAAAAGAGAAAGCCAAAGTTTACCGGCAGGTGACGCGCTGCGTCTATTCCGCCGCGAGTGCTGTTGCCGGCTTAGAGTCGGTGCCGGCCAACTCGTCCCGGTGCTCGTCGAACAAGCGACGAATCCAATCGATCACTGCTCGTACGCACGCGGCGCGGCGCAAATCCTGATGCACGATGACCCAATATTCGGCTCCCAGTTCGATGACCGGCGGGGTTATCCGTTGGAGCACCGGGTCGGCGTCGCCGGCATAGCACGGGAGCAGCCCCACGCCGATCCCCGCCCGTACCGCCGCGGCCCGCAGAGGGAGCGTCGAAGCCCGCAGCGCCACTCGTCCTTCAGTGGCGCGCATTTCCTCGTCTACCCAGCGGGCACTGATCAGATGACTCTGCTCCTCGGGATAGGTTACCCAACCAGCGCTTCGGAGCGGGTCGCGATCCTCGCCGTCAATCCGGCGATAGACAGCGCAGGCGATCACGCCAACCTTGGATACGTACAGATTTCCGCCTTCGGGGATGCCGTGGCGCAATGCCAAGTCGGCGTCCCGGCGCGCGAGATTAGCCGTCTCCCACGATTCGACGAGTTCGAGCGTGAGGGTCGGTGGCAGTCCGGTTTCACCCGATTGATCGAGATGGCGAGCCAAAAAGCCGCCGCCCCATTCGCCGACTGAAACGCGGACTGTGCCGCTGAGCGCCGGCGAGGCCGCAGCGCGCCTCCTCTCGAGCGCCAGCGCGGCGCTCTCCAGTTCTTCCGCGACCGGCATCAACGCGTCACCGGCAGCGTTGAGACGCAGTCCCTCGGGCAGCCGGTCAAACAGGGTCGGCCCGCCAAAGGTCGCCTCGAAGGCGGCCAAGCGACGGCCGACCGTCGGCTGGCTCAAACCGAGCGCGCGACCGGCGGCGCGCAATGAACCGTGGCGTGCGACCGCAAGAAATACGCGGACGTCGTCCCAATCCATCGATGCAGAGCCGTTCGCAGCAGCCATGATACGGATGTGTATCGCCGCTTACCGAATTTGTCGATCCCTGATTTTTCTGCGTATCGCCAAATCAGGGGGACACGGATTGCGCAAGGAGATGCCCAAATGCTGACCCTCGTTGGGCGCCAGCCCCAAACGACCCCAGTTTCCTGGACTAAAGTGATGCGCCTCTGCCGGCAGGGCCGCGCGCTGGCGGCAACGTGGCGCTCGCGGGCGCGCCAACGCGAGGCGCTGGCACGGCTCGATGACCGCCTGCTGGCCGATATCGGGCTGACGCGGGAGGCGCAAATTGTGGAGTGCTCGAAGCTGTTCTGGTGGTGCCCGTGATCGAGATTTTCGCGTTCCTTGCATGCGTCTCGACTATGTTCAATCTTTCGCACGGAGCCGCCGATGTACTTTGACCGACGCCTTTGGCAGCTGACCCGTGGCATGCGGGGTTGGATTGCTGCGGCAATTTTCCTGGGCCTCGTAGCGGCGGTGGTCGGGATCGCGCGGTTTGCGATTCTCGGCGTGCTGCTGTCACGGGTGTTTCAGGGGGGCGGTCTGGTTGCCGTGGTGGTTCCGGCGTTCGGGGTCGCAGTCGCAGTGGTTTTGCGCGGTTTTGTCGACCACCACCGCGCGATGATCTCGCACCGCACCGCGACCCGGGTGCAGGAGGATTTGCGCGGCCGGCTCTATGACAAGATCGCCGTACTGGGCCCGGCATGGTTTGCCGGCGAGCGCACCGGCGGGGTGATGCTCTCGGTTGTCGATGGGGTCGAGCAGCTCCAGACTTTTTTCGGGCAATATGTCCCGCAGGTCTGCATCGCGGTGCTGACGCCGCTGGCGATCTTCGTCTTTATTGCCTTCTGGGACGTGCCGGTTGCGGCGGTCATGCTGGTCTTCGCGATCGTGACCCTGATCGCGCCTGGCGCCTTCGCGCAGCGCGAGCGCCGCTCGAGCCACGGGCGTCAGGGGGCGCTGAAGTCCTTCGGCTCGGAGTTTCTCGACGGCGTCCAGGGCCTGCCGACCTTGAAGGCATTCGGCCAGAGCATCGCCTACGGCAGAAGGCTGGCCGCCAGAGCGCGGGAATTGTGCGACCATTCGCTGCGGGTCTTGTCGATGGGCGTGATGACCCGCGGCATTACCGATTGCGGGGTGGCGATCGGCGCCGCATCGGCCTTGGCCCTCGCCGTCTGGCGGGTCTCGCACGGCCTGATGAGCATCGAGGCACTACTGATCGTGCTGATGGCCGGCACCGAGATCTTCCGCCCGCTGCGCGATTTGCGCACGGTCCTACATCAGGGGATGCTCGGGCAATCGGCAGCCGCCGGCGTCAATGCGCTGCTCGCCGCTGAACCCTTGGTTCCCGACCAGCCGCCCGGCCAGGCGGCGATCCGCCGGCCGCTGCTTCCGACCATCGCTTTCGAGGATGTCTGGTTCGCCTATCCCGGCGGGCGCGGCGCCGCGCATGACGGGCTGTCCTTCACCGTCGCCGCCGGCGAGAAGATCGGCATCGTCGGGCCGAGCGGCTCCGGCAAGTCCTCGGTTGCGCGGCTGCTGCTGCGCCTCTTCGACCCGCAGCGCGGCACCGTCCGGATCGGCGGTCATGACATCAAATCGCTCGATCCCGAAGCGCTCCGCCGGATGATCGCGGTTGTCCACCAGGACACCTACCTGTTCTACGGCACCGTCGAAGACAACCTGCGGCTCGGCAAGCCCGACGCCACCCGCGACGAGATCGAGGCGGCGGCGCGCGACGCCAATGCGCACGAGTTCATCTCGGTGTTGCCGCAGGGTTACGACACGATGATCGGCGAGCGCGGGGTATTGCTGTCGGGCGGCCAGCGCCAGCGCCTGGCGATCGCCCGTGCGCTGTTGCGTAATGCGCCAATCCTCATTCTCGACGAAGCGCTCTCCTCGGTGGACGCCGAGAACGAAGCGGTCATTCAGCAGGGCCTCGACCGCCTGTCGGCGGGACGCACGACCCTGATCCTCGCGCACCGGCTGTCGAGCGTCATCGGCGCCGACCGGATCCTCGTCCTCGACAAAGGCCATATCGTCGAAAGCGGCCGCCATGCCGAGCTGATCCGCCGCAACGGCCCCTATCACCGGCTGATGGGCGCGCAAGCCGCAGAGCGCGAGGACGATGGCGATATCGTTGCAGCCGATCCGGCAGCGCGCGCGGTGGGCGACCGCGACAAGATCGATGTCGAGGCGGCGACGGCGACGGATGCGATGGCCGAGGCCGCGGGATCGGTCGGCTGGAGTGCGACGCTCGGAACCCTGCTGCAGATCATCAAACCATGGCGGCGCCGCTTCGCGATCGTCGTCACATCCGGGATAGCGCGGGTCGCGGCCTTCATCGGGGTCGGCGTTCTCGGAGCCCTCGCCGTCGCGGCGGTCAAGTTGGGAGCACCCTTCGGGTACCTGCTCATGCTCCTCGCGCTGGCGGCACCGCTCGCCGGGCTGTTGCATTGGCTCGAAATCTTGGCTGGCGCACGATATAGCCTACCGGCTGTTGGCGGAAATGCGGATCGAACTCTTCCGCAAGCTCGACACCTTGGCGCCGGCCTATCTGGTGCGGCGGCGCTCCGGCGACCTGATCGCCCTCGCCAATCAGGATATCGAGACGATCGAATATTTCTTCGCCCACACGGTCGCGCCGGCTCTCGTCGCCGTCATGGTGCCGATGGCGGTGGTGCTGACGCTCGCATTCATGGCGTGGCCGATCGCCTTGGCATTGCTGCCCTTCGTCCTTTATGCCGCTCTCGCTCCGGTCGTGACTCGGACGCGGATCGACCATCTCGGCGCGCAAGCGCGCGATGCCCTCGGGCTCCTCAGCGCCTATGTGACCGAGACGATCCAAGGCCTATCCGACCTCGTGGCGTTTCAGGCGGTAGCCGGCCGGCGGCGCGGCTTCATGCACCTGGTGCGCGGCTACCAGCAAATCCGCCTCGAACTGTTGCGCGATCTCTCTTCGCAGACGGCGCAGCTCGAAATCGTGACCGGGCTCGGCGGGCTTGCGGTTGCCGTGGTTGGTGCGCGCCTAGCCGCCGAGCATCAGCTGATGGCCACCACCTTGCCTTTGCTGATCCTTTTGGCATTGGCCTCGTTCCTGCCGATCTCGGAGATCGCGCAGGTCGGCCGCCAGCTCGCCGACACGATCGCCTCGACCCGCCGCTATCACGCGGTGCAGCGCGAGCAGCCGGCGGTCGTCGACGGTCCGCTGCGCCCGTCGGCCCCGGTCGGCGGCTCGGCGATTTGTTTCGAGCATGTCGGCTTCACCTATCCGGGCGCCCGCCGGCCGGCGCTGATCGATGTCGATCTAATCGTCCCGGCCGGAACGACGATGGCGCTGGTCGGCCCGTCGGGCGCCGGCAAGACGACAATCGCCAATTTGTTGCTGCGGTTCTGGGATCCCGGCATCGGCCGAATCCTGATCGACGGGGTTGATCTGCGCGAGTTTGAGCTCGACCATCTGCGGGCGCGCATCTCGCTCGTCTCGCAAGACACCTACCTGTTCAATGACACGCTGCGCGCCAATGTCGCGCTCGCCCGGCCCGAGGCGGACGAGGCCGCGATCCATCGCGCGCTCGACCAGGCCGCGCTCGCCGATTTTGTCGCGAGCCTGCCCGAAGGTCTCGACACGATGGTCGGCGAGCGCGGCGTGCAGCTCTCCGGCGGTCAGCGCCAGCGAGTCGCGATCGCCCGTGCTTTTCTGAAGAACGCGCCGACTTTGATCCTCGACGAAGCGACGTCGCATCTCGACGCGGTCAGCGAATCGCAGGTGCGCGGCGCGCTCGACGCGCTGATGCGGGACCGCACGACAATCGTCATCGCGCATCGGCTCTCGACCGTGCGCAACGCCGACCTCCTCGCCGTGCTCGACCGCGGCCACCTCGTAGAGACCGGCAGCCACGCCGACCTCCTCGCCCAAGGCGGCCTCTACGCCCGCCTCATCCGACGCCAGATCTCCGGCGCCCGCCAACCGCTCCGCGCCGCCGGGAATTAATGTAATCACCGGTCGATCAATCTCGACGCGGGTTGCGGTCACGCTCGACACGCGACATGCGCCAGACGCAAGCCGCGAGGAAGATCCCGACAATGAGCACAAGGGTAATCCAGATTAAGTTGGGATTATCGACCATCACCTTCCTCTCGATCTCGCCCGCGGCGCGAGCTTGGGCAGCGAAATGGCCGCGTCAAGGATTAAACATTAATTCTAAGGGCGAAACCATTTTAGTATCGGGGGACGCCGGGGATTAATGTGCCCGGTCAACCGAGGTTCCGACCACCTTCAATACCGGGATTGCCATCGGGTAGTCCGGGGCTCAGCTCAGCCTCCTTCAGCCACCGGAGGCACTGCCGGAACGGCGGCGAATATGCCCGCGGGCTAAGTCGCGCAGTGGAGAGGTAAGCGCTGTCTGAATAGAGCGGGGAATTGCTTGGGTACTTGCCAGGATGTATGCCGAAATTTTGGCGTCACTCGTGCAAGTGACGCGACAAAATACTCCGGCATCTGCAACTATTAACTGTCCTCCGCCACATCGCGAAGAGGGTCGGGAACGCGCGCCTGACGCGAAGAATTCCCGGCCCTCCCTTCGCAAATGGGGTCAGGTTTCCGCCGCAGGCGGCGGGCTCTGGGGCCGCCGGCTGCGCTCGGCCATGAATTGATCGAATTCGGCCTTGTCCTTGGCATGACGCAGGCGGTCGAGAAATTCCTTGAACTCGCGCTGTTCTTCTTCGAGGCGGCGCAGGGTTTCCGTGCGGTATTCGTCAAAGGCGCGGTTGCCGCTCGATCCTGACCGCATTCCCCACCATCCGCCCGGATTACTCCGGGTTGGGTGACTCTGAGCTTGCTGCTGCCAACGCCGGGCTCCGCAGCCGGTCCAACGCCCCATTCGACCGCTACCGACCAAATATCCCAGAGCGACGAGGCCGAGCGGCCACCAGATCAGGAAGCCTACTACTGTCAGCGCAATCCAAGCTGGATTGCCCAAATCGTCCAGTTTTGCCGCGAGCGTCATGCGAGCCTCTCATGTGAATGTATTTAACATTGACATAGGATCTCGATGCCGCGCTTGTCAAGACTTCGGAGGATCGTCAATCAGGCTGAGGCCGCGGAGATACACCAGCACTCCCGCCTCGAGTAATTCCTCCGGGCTCATCGGCAGTTTGCGGCGCCCGCCGTCGGCGCGCCCAAACAACGATGCGATGCCGTGCGCCAGAGCCCACAAATGCAGGCTCATCATCAAGGCCGGCGGCCGCCGGTCGCTCGGCAGACGGGCGCAGAAGGCGTCCGCAGCGCGGCGCAGCACCGCGAAAGCCCGGTCGGCGGCCTCGCGCAACTCGGGATCGCCTTCGAAGGGCAGGCCCGCCTCGAACATCGCCGAATAGAAAGCGGGTTCTTCGCGTGCAAAGGCGAGATACGCGTGCCCGACATTCTCGAACGCGACAAAGGGGTCGGGCCTGCCCTCGTTCCAGGCGCGGTCGAGGCGCTCCTCGAACAACTCGAACCCGCGGCGCGCCACATCGGCGAGCAATGCCTGGCGGTCGCGAAAATGCCGGTAGGGGGCCGCCGAGCTTACGCCTGCCGAGCGCGCCGCGTCGGCGAAGGTGAACCCGGCCGGCCCCTTCTCGGCAATCAGGTTGAGCGCGGCGCGGATCAACGCCTCGCGCAGATTGCCGTGGTGATAGCCGCGCCGCCCGGTCGCCTGATCGTCTCTCGACCAGCTCATGCGAGATATTCTACAACGAGCCCATCCATGGCAAATGGGGACGGCATGGCAGACGATCGCAAAATCACCCTCTTTCATTCGCCGAACACGAGATCATCCGGCGCGCTGACCCTGCTCGAAGAGCTCGGCGTCCCATACGACCTGCACGTGCTCAACATGAAGGCCGGGGAGCAGCGCCGGCCCGAATATCTCGCGGTCAACCCGATGGGAAAGGTGCCCGCGCTCAAGCACGGCGATGCTCTCGTCACCGAACAGGTCGCGATCTTCCTCTACCTGGCCGATCTCTTCCCAGAGGCCCGGCTCGCCCCGCCGCTCGACGATCCGCTGCGTGGGCCTTATCTGCGCTGGATGGTGTTTTACGCGGCGTGCTTCGAACCAGCCGTCATCGACAGCGCCACCCAGCGCGACCCGGCGCCGCAGCCGATGTCGCCTTACGGCGACTTCGAGACCATGCTCAGGACGCTGACCGACCAGCTTGTCAGAGGGCCCTATCTGCTCGGCGAGCAATTCACTGCGGCCGATACATTGTGGGGCGGCGCCCTGACCTGGACCACGATGTTCAAGTTGGTGCCCGAGCTTCCGGTCATCACCGCTTATATCGGCCGGTGCGGCGGACGGCCTGCAGTCGCGAGGGTCAAGGCGAAGGACGCGGAATTAGCCGCGGCGCACGAGGCAGCCGTCGCATCCCCCGCCAGGCTATAGGGAGGCGCGCCGGCGCAGGCGGCCGTCAGCGCCCGCCGGCATCAGTGACAGCGACCCCGAGAATCCGGCCGTCCCGCGCCTGGAGGACCGCCGCGACGCGGTCGCTGGGCGAGCAAATCGGCACCTCGAAGGCGGTTTTCCCGCCGTCGGAATGCCCGATCTCCTCGATGCTGCGCACCACATCGACATGAGAGAGGGTGCGGCCGCCGTTCTCGCCTCGCGATACCGCCGTGACATGCCGCCGGTCGAAACCGATCAGCAGGAGGTCCGCGGCAATCCGATCGCCGCCGCCTTGCCCCAGTGTGATCTGTGCCCGGCCGTGATCGACTGCGAGGGCGACCGCCACCTCCTCGCGGCTGCGCCTGGCCGAGGCTAAAGCCTGTTCGACCTCGCTGCGGTCGGAACCGACCGCCTGCCATCTGCCGTCGACCACGATCTGCGGCGTATATACCGTGGTGAGGCCCAGAAGTTCGGCGTAGCTGTTCTGGCGCCGCGTCGCATCGGGGCTGGAGAACGGGTCCTTCCAGCCGAGCCTGTCCCAGTAATCGACATGGAACGACAACGCCAGCACATCCGGCTGGCCGGCCAGCTCGGCGAGCAAGGCATCGGCGGGCGGGCAGGATGAGCAACCCTCGGAGGTGAACAGCTCGACAACAATCGGGCGTTCGCCCGCATGCAGCGGCGCAATGCCGAGCGACAAACACAGCAGGGCGGATGGCAGGCCGATCTTGATCATGCCGTCATACTACAGCGGTTTGCTGAGGACCCGGTTCAACAGAGCGTGAGCGGAACGGTTCTGCCGCCTCGCAGCGGTATCTGGCGGCGATCAATTGATCCGGTCTATAATGCAGGCCATGGTCTCGCTCGCCCCCACGCCGTCCTGTTCAAGCGACGAATACGGCTGAGGCCTAGAGGATGCCGCAGCTCGAAATATCGACCTTTGTGCCGCAGCTTGTCTGGCTTGCCATCACGTTTGTGCTTCTCTACCTGCTGATGGCGGGGATCGGGCTGCCGCGCGTTCGCGGAGCCATAGAGGCGCGGCGGCGCCGGGTCGATGACGATCTGGCTCGGGCCGCGCAGCTGAAATCGGAGGCGGAGGCCGTGCTGGCGGCCTATCAGGAAAGTCTCGCAAAAGCCCGCGTGGAGGCCCAGGCGGCGGTCAAAGAAACAACTGACCGCATGTCGGCCGAAGCCGCTGAACGCCAGCGGCAGCTCAGTGAGACCCTCGCCCGCCACACCGCCGAGGCCGAGCGGCAAATCGCCGCGGCGAAACAGCGTGCTCTCTCCGAGATGCACGGCATCGCGACCGAGGTCGCCCGTTCGGTCACCGAGAAGGTGACGGGCACGGCCGCCGATCCGGCCAATCTTGCCACGGCGGTCGACCGAGCTCTAGCGGAGCGCGCCAGCTGATGGCGCATCTCTTTAGTGATCCCGAGTTCTACGTCCTCGTGGCCGTCGCGATCTTTTTTATCGTCGTCTGGAAACCGATGCGGCGGGCGATTGTCGGCGCGCTCAACTCGCGTGCCGAGCGCATCCGGCAGGAGCTCGACACGGCGCGCAACCTGCGCGATGAGGCGCAACAGGCGCTCGCCGCCTATCAGCGGCAGCAGCAAGAAGCAGCGGCCGAGGCGCAGTCGATCATCACTCACGCCAAGGAGGAAGCCGAGCGGATTGCGGCGCAGTCGCTGCGCGACCTCGAAATTGCCTTGAGCCGCCGGCAACAATTGGCGCAGGAACGGATCGCACAGGAAGAGGCGAAAGCTATCGCCGAGATCCGCGCGATCGCCGTCGACGTCGCGATCGCCGCTTCGCGTCAGGTCATCGCCGCCTCGCTCGACGAGCGCCGCGGCGCAGCGCTGATCGACGACGCGATCTCCGCGTTGCCCCGCCAATTGCATTAGCTGTTAGGCGCAGGCGCCTGGACGCGCCCCTTCCAATATCCGCCGCGGCCGCGCCAGAACAGCACTGCCGAGGTGACGGTCGCTGCGACGTAGAAGAGCGCAATGAGCGGCAGCAGCAAAGCAATCGGGCGCGGGGCATGGTATTCCCGCAATGTCGGCAGGAGGGCAATGCTCATGCCGAGCCAGGACACCGCGCCGCACAACATCGCGGCTGGCTCCGACGACAGCAGCAGCAACGGCGGCGCCAGGTACGTCGAGATCAGCATCAACAGGGTGAGCGCCAGCATCAGGGGTGAGTAGTCGAGCTGCGCGAAAGCGCTGCGCACGACCATGTCCCAGATCGGGCGCCATGACAGGTATTCCCGGATGCTCGTCGTGTGCCGGGCCGGGCCGAGCCACACCTTGCCGACAGACTTGATCCTGTGGGCGAGCGCGCAATCGTCAATAATTTCGCCGCGGATGCTGTCGATCCCGCCGATCCGCTCCAGTGTCGTGGCGCGGATCAGCATGCACCCACCTGCCGCCCCGGCAGTGCGGCGGGCCGGATCGGCCACCCAACTTGGCGGATAAAGCTTGAAGAAGAAGAAAACGGAGGCCGGGATCAGCAGCCTCTCCCAAAGGCTGCGGCAATGCAGCCGCACCATTAGAGAAATAAGATCGTAGTGATCGGTCTCGCACCGGGAGATGAGCGCACGCAAGTTGCCGGGATCGTGCACTATATCGGCGTCGGTCAGCAGAAAATAATCGGGCCGCACGGACCGACCCCCTTCGATCCCCTGACGTATCGCCCAGAGCTTGCCGGTCCACCCCGGCGGGACGGGTTTTCCGGGGCAGATCGTCAGCCGGTCCGGGGCGCCCGCCGCGACCGCTGCCGCGCGGGCCGCTTCGGCGGTGCCGTCGCTGCTCTGGTCGTCGACCACGATAATCCGGAAGTTGCCGTCATAGTCTTGCGCCAGCAGTGAGGCCACTGCGTCTCCGACCACCGCTGCCTCGTCGCGTGCCGGGATCACAACGATTACGGATCGCCCGCCGACATTCAGCGCCACCGGCGCCGGCCTGTACGGCAACCACCAGAAACCACGGCGAAAGAACAGCAGATAGACCCAGATCGCGACTTTCGCCGCGCCGATGACCATCGCCATCGGCGGGCTCGGTTATAGACGCCGCAGCGGCCGAAAGAACGCGCGCACCTCGTTGGCCAGCGCGTCAGGCTGCTCCAGCGCGGCGAAATGGCCGCCCCGCGGCATTACGGTCCAGCGCCGGATGTCGGTATAGGTCCGTTCCGCCAGCGAGCGGGGCGGCCGCAGAATTTCACGCGGGAACTGGGCATATCCCGTGGGCAGATCGATGGTTCGCCCTTCGGGAATAGGCCAGGGCCGGTGCATCCGCGCATAATACGGCCAGAACGACGAGCCGATCGCGCCGGTGAACCAATAGAAGCTTATATTGGCGAGCAGCCGGTCACGAGTGATCACGCTCTCGACATTGCCGCCGCAGTCGGACCAGGCGCGGAACTTCTCGACGATCCACGCGGCGAGGCCAGCCGGCGAATCGGTCAGCGCAAAAGCCAGGGTCTGCTGCCTTGTCCCTTGGATCCACTGATACCCGGTCTCCTCTTTGAGCCATGCGGCAAGCTCGCCGAAGTAGTTTTTCTCCTCGGCGCCGGCGTTGGCCGCCGCCTGCTGATCGCGGCGTGCCGCCAGGAGGTTGACGTGAAGGCCGATGAGCTTTTCGGGATGGGCATAGCCGAGGCGCGAGGCCGTAATGCCCCCCCAGTCACCCCCCTGGACCGCAAATCGGGTGTAGCCCAGCGTGTCGTGCATCAACTCGGCGACGCAGTCGGCGATCTCCTCGACACCAAAGCGCGGCTGCCCCGGCTGGAAGGAGAGACCATATCCGGGGAGCGACGGGGCGACGACGGTGAAGGCGTCTGCAGGATCACCGCCGAAGCGCCCGGGATCGGTAAGCCGCGGAACGAGCTCCAGGAACTCGAAGACCGAGCCAGGCCAGCCGTGCAGCAGCAACAGCGGGCAGGGAGCCGGCCCCTTGCCGGGCACGTGCAGGAAATGCACATCGACACCACAGAGCGGCGCCTTGAATTGCGGAAAGGCGTTCAGCCGCGCTTCCTCGGCGCGCCAGTCAAAGGCGCCGCGCCAATACTCAACGAGCTGCCGGAGGTACCCGAGATCGGTGCCGTACGCCCACGGGTCCCCTGGCGCCTGGTCGGGAAAACGGGTGCGGGCGAGCCGGTCGCGGAGGTCCGCGATCGCCTCGTCGGGAACTCTCAAGGTGAAGGGTTCCGGTCGCGCGGCCATCCGAACCTCGCATTATCATGCCGAATCATGCCGAACAAGAGCCCCTCTCCGCCCTCAGGGCGGAGAGGGTAAGAGAGCGCGACAAGGGAGAGGGCGGGGTAACGCGCCGCCTCGCCTCTGCGACTCAGGGCGAAGCGTGGCCCATGAAGATCTGCGGGATCGGCTGGCCCCACGGTCCGCCGGTGCCTTCGCCGCGCTCCAGCAGGTTGGGCGGGGTGTGCGCATTCAGCACGTCGGTGTCGGCCCAGTGCTCGTGCACGCGGCCCCACGGATCGGCCCAATAATCGAACAGCTGGCTGCCGATCAGGTGGCGGCCGATGCCCCACATGTGCTGGTAGCCCTTTTTCTGCAGATGCTCGTTGCCGACCATCACGTCGTCGATGTCGGCGGCCTCATAGGACAGGTGGTTGAGCCCGCTCTTGTCGCCGCGGATGCAGAAGAACGCATGGTGGTCGACATAATCGTCGCCGCGGTCGAGGCGGTTGAACGAGCCGACGACATTGGTCTTGTCCCCGGCATAAAACTCGTCGGAGCAGCGGAAGCCGAGCATCTCGCGGTACCAGCCGAGCGTCTTCTCGAAATTCTTGCTCATGATCACAAAGTGGCCGAACCGCTTGATGTGCGACGGGCCCGGCTCGATCCGGAACAATTCGCCTTTGCGACGGTATTTGTTGTCGCCGGAATTGACCGCTGGCCGCTTGACCGGGATCGGGTCGAGCATCTGCACGCCGTAGACCACTTCCACCTGGTAGCCGTCGGGATCGGTCAAGCGCACGCGCTTGCCGCCGCCGGGTTCGTCGATCTCTTCGATCGGCGAGGCGCCGGGGACCCGCGAGATCTTCTCGAGGTCCTCCCCGCTCGCAGCGTGCACGGCGATCCCGACATAGCGCGGCTCGCCCAGTTCGGTGACATGGAGGTGATGCGGCGCGTCGGTGCCGCGCATATAAAGGGCGTTCCGCGTCCGGTCGGCGCGCACCATGCCGAAATCCGTCAGGAACTCCTCTTGTTTGTCGAGATCGGGCGAGCGCAGCCGGCCGTAAGCGAGATCGAAGGCTTTGATTACGGGCATGAGATCCTCCCAAAAGGAACTGTCGGGATAGTTTAGAACATTTCCATGGACGGTGCCAACGGATCGGTTGCATACCCAGACAGGCGCGCCGGACGCGGGGCACGTGATACTATAACGGGTGAGCTGGAAACGAGGCCGGAAATGAATACCCACGGCGCATCATTCCCGGGGGCCTGATGACCAAAAATTTCGACCCGCGTCAGCATCAGTTTCCCGAACGGCGCTACTTCGAGGATCTGGCGGTCGGTGAGCGCTTCTACATTTCGAGCCGGACGGTGACCGAGGCGCATTTTGCGGCCTTCCAGACCCTCTCGGGCGACAATCACCCGATCCATTACGATGTCGAATATTGCCGCGAGCGCGGCCACCCGGGGTTGCTCGCGCACGGCTTTCAGGTCCTTTGTTTCACCGCTGCCGGCGCCAGCAATTTTGCGCTCGCGATCGGCGACGCGCTGATCGCCTTCACCGAGCAGTCTTCGAAATTCCTGAAGCCGGTGTACCCGGGAGACACGCTCTACCCGATGATCGAGATCGCGGCGCTCACCCCGCAGCGGTCGACCGGCGTCGTCAACCTCGCGACCACAGTGCACAACCAGCGTGGCGAGCTCGTGCTCTCCGGCGAGCAGAAAATATTGCTGCGCAAGCGCCCCGGCGAGGTCAGCGGCGCTCGATGATTTCGGCCAGCAGATCGGCGGCACGGCGGCACTGCTCGCGGCTCACATCGAGATGGGTGACGGCGCGCACAATGCGCTCGCCAAACGCCGATATCAGCACACCCGTTTCCTGCGCGCGGGCGACGATGGCGGCGGCGTCCGGCGCCCCTTCCTCCATCCGAAAGATCACGATATTGCTCTGCACCGTCACGAGATCGAGGCAGACCCCGCGCAGACCCACCAACCGTTCCGCCAGGATCTTCGCGTTGACGTGATCCTCGACGAGCCGCGCGAGGTTGTGGTCAAGCGCGTAGAGGCCGGCGGCGGCGAGAATGCCCGATTGGCGCATCGCGCCGCCGAACATGCGCCGCGCCCGCCGGGCCCGCACGATCCCGGCGTAACGCCCGGCGATCAGGCTGCCGACCGGGCAGCCGAGCCCCTTGGATAATGCGACGGAGACAAAGTCGAATGGCGCCGCGAGCTCGGCCAAACTGTGACCCGACGCTGCGCCGGCGTTGAATAAGCGCGCGCCGTCGAGATAGCTGGCGAGGCCGAGTTCCCGCGCCATCTCGCAGATCGCTACCACCTCGGATTGCGGGAACACGACGCCGCCGCCGCGATTATGCGTGTTCTCGATCGCGACCAATGTCGTCGGCGGGAACACGATATGCCCGGGCGGCTTGTAGGCGGCGCGCAGATCGGCCGCGGTGAACAGCCCGCCCTGCCCGACCACCGTGAACTGGACGCCGGAGTTTGCCGCGGCAGCGCCGGATTCATGCCAGACGATGTGCGCCTCGTCGCCGACAACGACGTCGTCGCCCGGCCGCGTCAGGATTTTGAGGGCGATCTGGTTCGCCATCGTGCCGCTCGGCACAAAAAGCGCCGCTTCCTTGCCGAGCAATTCAGCGACCCGCTCCTGCAGCCGATTGACCGAAGGGTCCTCGCCGTACTGGTCGTCGCCGACCGGCGCCGCCGCCATTGCCTGCCGCATGCCGGGCGAAGGGACTGTCACGGTGTCGGAACGGAGGTCGATGCGCTCCACGATGCGGCGATCCTATTTCAACTTATCGGCGAGCTTTTGAATGCCGGCATTGGCGCAAGCCTCATCCTTTTCGCCGCCGGGCGCGCCGCTTACGCCGATGGCGCCGATGACCTCGTTCCCGGCCTTGATCGGCACCCCGCCGCCCAACGCGATGGTTCCCGCCGTATCCTTGAGGCCGGCTAAAGCAGGATCTGTCAGTACGCGTTTGGCCCAGTCGGCGGAGGGCTGCCTAAAGGTGACCGAGGTAAACGCCTTGCGGCGGCTCGTGACGATCGTGTGCGGACCCGACCCATCATCGCGGAACGCCGCTTTGACGAGGCCGTCGCGATCGAGCACCGTCACGCTGACGTGGTACCCGTCGGCCCGGCATTTCTCCAGAGCTCCTTGGGCGATGGCGTGCGCCATGTCGAGCGACAGCGCCTTTTCCGTGATGACCTCCTGCGCCGCCACCGGTACGGCTGCGAGCGCAACCGGAAGCGCCAGAGAGAAGATGATGCGGGCAAAGGACATACTTGGGATCCCCGGCAATCGGCGAGCACGGCTCGGATCAAGGGCATAGCCTCTGCCGGGGGTGAGGGTCAATGCGCGGACGCGTCCCTTAGCCCACGGTCCCGAGCAGCTCGTCGAGAGTTCGGCCGAGCCGCTCGAGGTCCGTTTCGCGCGACAGCCGGTGGTCCCCGTCTTTGACCAGGGTGACCACGACGTCGCGGCTCGCGAGGCGCTCGGCGAGAGATAGGCTCGTCTGCCACGGGACTGAAACGTCTTTCATGCCGTGCAACAGCCGCACGGGGCATTCGAGCGCGATCGCCCGGCGCATCACGAGATGCCGTTTGCCGTCTTCGAAGAGGCTCAGCCGATAAGTGTAGCCGGCCGGATCATATTCGGAAGGCAATGTCACGGCCCCGGTATCGCGCAATTGCCGCTGCCGGGCCGGATCGAGGCGCGGCCAAATGAGGTCTTCGGTGAAGTCCGGCGCCGCTGCTATGCCGACGAGCCCGTGAACCCGCGACTGCCTCGCGAGCGCGGCGAGCAGCATGATCCACCCGCCCATGCTCGACCCGACCAGCACCTGCGGTCCTGCCGTCAGCGAATCGAGCACCGCAATCGCATCTTCCGCCCAGCGGCCGATCGTGCCCAAAGCGGCGTCGCCGCTTGATGCGCCGTGGCCGAAATAATCGAACCGCAAATAGGCCTGCCCGCGGCGGCGGCAGTAATCCTCGAGATAAAGAGCTTTGGTGCCGGTCATCTCGGAACGGAACCCGCCGAGGAACACGACGCCGGAGCCCGATCCGGTAAGCCGGTGGTAGGCGATGGTTGCACCATCCGGGCGTGTTAGAGTGGCGGGAGAACTCATCGGGATGCCGGCCAGCCGGAATGAGCGTCGACGATACCATCGCGCCCACTGCCTCGACAGCTCGTCCAACGGCGGTGCTGCAGGTCCTCCCCAGTCTCGTTTCCGGCGGTGCCGAGCGCGGCACCGTTGAGCTCGCCGGAGCGCTGGTCGAGGCGGGATGGAGCTCTTACGTCGCCTCTGAAGGAGGTCCCCTGGAAAGCGAAATCGCACGGGCCGGTGCGACGCATCTTACCCTGCCGCTCGCCTCGAAATACCCGCTGGTCATGCGGCGCAACGCGGCGAAGCTGGCGCGCCTCATACGGCAGTTCGGCGTCGACATCGTCCATGCCCGCAGCCGTGCTCCGGCCTGGAGTGCCTGCGCGGCCGCTCGTGCGACCGGGCGTTGCTTTGTGACGACCTTTCACAATGCCTATGCCGCGCGCTCTGCCCTGAAGCGGCGATATAACTCCGTCATGGCGCGGGGCGATCGGGTGATCGCGATCTCGGACTTTGTCGCCGACCACGCCGCCAGTGTGTATGGGGTCGGCCGGGACAGGTTGCGAACGATCCCTCGTGGCGTCGATCTCGAAATCTTCGATCCGAACCGGGTCGGCGCGCAGCGCATCATCAACCTTGCCGGCCAATGGCGCCTGCCCGACGGCATGCCTGTCGTAATGCTTCCGGGCCGGCTGACGCGATGGAAGGGCGGGCTTGATCTCATCGCAGCCGTCGCGAAGCTCGGCCGATGCGACCTCTGTTGTGTTCTCGCAGGCTCCGAACAACGCCCCGGGTTTCGCCGCGAGCTCGAGGCCGCAATCCGCGACAGTGGGCTCGGCGGCAGGTTCCGCATTGTCGAGGAATGCCGGGATATGCCGGCCGCCTACATGCTGGCCGACGTCGTCGTCTCGGCGTCGCGCGACCCCGAGGGGTTCGGCCGCGTCATCGTCGAGGCGCAGGCGATGGGCCGGCCGGTAATCGCCACTGACCACGGCGGCGCGCGCGAGACGGTCGTGCCGGGGATCACCGGCTGGCTCGTGCCGCCGCGCGAGCCAGCCGCCCTCGCCGCGGCGATCGGCGACGCATTGTCAATTACTGTCGAGGCCCGCCAGCAGCTTGCGAAACGCTCGATCACGCATATCGCGGCCCGATACACCCGGCAAGCAATGTGCGCCGGCACGATCCGGGTCTATGAAGAGCTGTTGTTTCGTGATCGCCAAGAAACTTCGACAATGGTTCTGGCAGGCGCAGTGCCAACGGCTTAAGTGTCAGCGATGAGTGAAGGCAAAGTCCTTGACGACCCGATAGACCGGGGTGAGGCGCCGTTGGGCGTGACGTTGCCGGACGGTAAACGCCTCCAATTCGCCGGTCCGGTCACCGGCGCCGATATCGCCGCGGCGATTGGGCCGGGTCTGGCGAAGGCGGCGATCGCCGTTCGGATCGACGGCCGGCCGCGCGACCTCGCGACCGTGGTCGACCGCGACGCCCCCGTCGCGATCATCACTCGGGAGATGCCAGAAGGGCTCGAAATTCTGCGCCACGATGCCGCCCATATCATGGCCGAGGCGGTCAAGGAGCTCTATCCCGACACCCAGGTTACTTTCGGGCCGGCGACCGAGACCGGGTTCTATTACGATTTCGCCCGCGCCCAGCCGTTCACCCCCGAGGATCTCGAGCGGATCGAGATGCGCATGCGGGAGATCGTGCGCCGCGACGAGAAGATCACGCGCGAAGCCTGGAACCGCGACGCCGCAATCGCCTTCTTCGACGGCATCGGTGAGAGGTACAAGGCCGAATACATCGGCGAGATCCCGGGGGACGAGGAGATCAGCCTCTACCGGCAAGGCGATTTTGTCGATCTCTGCGTCGGGCCGCACCTGCCGTCGACCGGTTATCTCGGCCAGGCCTTCAAGCTGATGAACGTCGCCGGCGCGTATTGGCGCGGCGACCCGAAAAATGCCCAATTGCAGCGCGTCTACGGCACCGCGTTTGCGAGCCAGAAGGAGCTCGATCAGTACCTCTTTCAGCTCGAACAGGCGGAGCGCCGCGACCACCGCCGGCTCGGCCGCGAGCTCGACCTCTTCCACATCGGTGAGGAGGCGGTCGGCAGCGTTTTCTGGCATCCGAAGGGCTGGCGGCTGTTCCGCATCATCGAGAATTACCTGCGCATGCGGCTCGACGCTGCCGGGTATCTCGAGGTCAAGGGCCCCCAGTTGCTCGATCGCAGCTTGTGGGAAGCCTCCGGCCATTGGGAGAAATTCCGCGAGAACATGTTCATCGCCGAGAGCCGAGACGACAAGGTCTTGGCGCTGAAACCGATGAACTGCCCGGGGCATGTGCTGATCTTCCGCAACCGGCTGCACAGCTACCGCGAACTGCCGCTGCGCCTCGCGGAATTCGGCAGCTGCCACCGCAACGAGCCGTCCGGCGCTTTGCACGGGATCATGCGGGTGCGCGCTTTCACGCAGGACGACGCGCACATCTTCTGCACCGAGGATCAGGTCACTGCGGAGTTGATCGCGTTTTGCGATCTGCTGCTCTCGGTCTACCGGGATTTTGGCTTTAACGACGTGGCGATCAAATTCGCCGACCGGCCCCCCATCCGCGCCGGCTCCGACGAAGTGTGGGACCGCGCCGAAGCGGCACTGCGCGATGCTGTCGAAGCCGCCGGCCTGTCCTATACCCTCAATCCGGGCGAAGGCGCTTTTTACGGACCCAAGCTCGAATTCGTCTTGCGCGACGCGCTGGGCCGCGATTGGCAATGCGGCACGCTGCAGCTCGACTTCGTCCTGCCGGAACGCCTCGATGCCAGCTATGTCGGCGAAGACGGCGGACGGCACCGTCCGGCGATGCTGCACCGCGCCATTTTCGGGTCCCTCGAACGCTTCATCGGCGTTCTGATCGAGCATTACGCGGGCCGTTTCCCGCTGTGGCTGGCCCCGGTGCAGGCCGTCGTCGCGTCGATTACGTCGGAAGCGGCGGACTACGCCGCAGAAGTTGCCCGGGAATGCGCCGCGGCCGGATTGAGGGTGGAACTCGACGCGGGTAACGCCAAGATTACCTACAAGGTCCGCGAGCACAGCCTCGCCAAAGTCCCGATCATGCTGGTCGTCGGGCGGCGCGAGGCGGCAAGCGGATCGGTCGCTTTGCGCCGGCTCGGCGGCAAGGAACAGGAAGGCCTTGCGCTGGGCGAAGCCGTCGCTAGATTGAAGAAGGAAGCGGCAGTGCCGTCATCGTCCTGACGGTCCTGCCGTTGTTGCCGACGAAATTCGTCAATCGCGAAGAGGAGATTGTACATACCCAGACCACCAATGAATTTCACTCCCACCCGTGAGGGACCCCGGATCAACGACGAGATCGGCGTCCCGCGCGTACGCCTCGTCGACGAGCGGGGCCAAATGGTGGGTGTCGTCGGGCGCAATGAAGCGCTCACCATGGCCGTCCAAGCCGGTCTCGATCTCGTCGAAATCGCGCCGAACGCCGATCCCCCAGTCTGCAAAATACTCGACTTCGGGAAGTACAAATACGAAGAACAAAAGAAAAAGAACGAAGCGCGCAAGAAGCAAAAGATCATTGAAGTCAAAGAAATCAAACTTCGTCCGAGCATCGACGACCACGATTACGAGGTCAAGCGTCGCAGCATGACCAAGTTCATCGAAGAAGGCGACAAGGTCAAGGTGACCATGCGGTTCCGCGGGCGCGAGCTGGCGCACCAGGAACTGGGCATGGACGTGCTGATGCGGGTCAGGGATGATCTCGACGAAATCGCCAAAGTCGAGCAGATGCCGCGGATGGAAGGCCGGCAAATGACGATGGTCATGTCGCCGAAATAACCTGCGCCGGGCCCGGCCGGGCCGATCCTCAGGGTTCCACCGGAGGGGCCGGCGAAGGGAACTCTCGCTGAGGTGACGGAGTTACGCTTATGATGACCCCGGCGATGACCAACGAGCGTAAGATATGGGAAGCGGTGCTGCTCCTCGTTCGCCGGCACGGGGCTGCGGCGGCGGAAATCGCGCACCGCGAAGCGCAGCGCTTGCGCAGCGACGATGACGAGCTGACCTGCGTCGTCTGGTGTTGGATCGCCCGTTCGACGGCGGAATTGCTGCGTCCGATCCCCGGCGAAGACGAGCGGGTGCACTGAGCTCCTGCAGTCTGCTTGCTGGCCGCCCCTTCACGCGAGGCGCGGGCGATCCGATATGGCATCGGTTGTCTTTCGAGTCCGAAAGGAAGGGCATGGCAGAGAAGTCTTTTCGGCCGCTTGAGCGGCCGCGGACATTCACAGGGGAAGTCGTTCCCGGTTGCGCTGAGCGAGGAGGAGTGGCGGGGTAAGCTGTCTGCGGCGCAATACCGGGTATTGCGGGGGCACGGCACCGAACGCGCCGGATCGAGCCCGCTCGACAAACAATACGGCGCCGGTATTTATCACTGCGCCGGGTGCGGTCAGCCGCTGTTTTCTTCGGACGCCAAGTTCAATAGTCGCACCGGATGGCCGAGCTTTTGGGCGCCGCTCGACGAGGCGGTCGAGACCGAGACCGACCGCAGCCTTTTCATGACGCGAACCGAAGTTCATTGCAGCCGCTGCGGCGGCCACCTCGGCCACGTATTCGACGACGGTCCGGAGCCCACCGGCCAGCGCTACTGCATGAACGGCGTGTCGCTCGATTTTCATGCGGGCGAGACACCGCCGGCAACCGGTGAAAACACCTCCGGGAAATCTGCAGCCGAGCCCTAACCGGCTCCAACTGTACGCAGGCGCTCTGCAGGCTTGCTCTGCGCTTCTGTTTACCCGCTGTTGCGCAGACCTGTAGCAATGCCGTTGATCGTCAAATGAATCCCGGTAACCACGTTCTCGTCGGTATCGCCGGCGCGATAGCGCTTCAACAGCTCGATCTGCATGTGGTTGAGCGGATCGAGATAGGGGAAGCGATTACGGATCGAGCGCGCCAACAGCGGGTTGCTTTGGAGCAGGCTCTGTTGACCCATGATCGTCAGCAATGTGTCGACCGTGCTCTGCCACTCCGCGCGCAATCGGGAGAAGACACGGTCGCGTAATTCGGGGTCGGATACCAGCTCGGCATAGCGCGAAGCGATCGCGATGTCGCTCTTTGCCAGCAGCATGTCCATGTTCGACAGCAGCATCTGAAAGAACGGCCACTCGCGGTACATCGCCTGCAGCATCTGCATGCCGCCGTTTGGCTGCAATTCGAGCCACGCCTGCACCGCGCTGCCGAAACCGTACCAGCCGGGCAGCATCAGGCGGCATTGGGCCCAGCTGAAAACCCACGGGATCGCGCGCAAATCCTCAATGCATTCTGAGGCTTTCCGGGACGCCGGACGGCTGCCGATGTTCAGGTTGGCGATCTCGCCGATCACCGTCAACTCGCGGAAGAAGCGGTCGAAACCGTCGGTTTCGTAGACGAGGCTGCGATAGGCCCGATAGGCCTGGGAGGAGAGATAGTCCATCGCCGCCAGATATTTGACCGGCGGCTCGGCGGTCTCAGGCTGCAGCAAGGTGGCCTCGAGCGTCGCCGCGGCTAGGATTTCCAGATTGCGTCGGGCAAGCTTGGGCTGATCCTCGGCAATATTGGCGAGATGCGAAAAGAAGCCGAAGGCGCGGATGATCTGCAGCGCGTCCTTGGGTTTCAGAGAGTTTAGCGTCGCTTCGAGATCGCGTCGCGCCGTCAGATCCTCGTCCCGCCGGAAGCGGACCGAGTTTTGCCGAATGTTCTCGACAGTCTCGAAGACCGCTTCTCCGCCCTGCTCGGTATCGTGTCGCCAAGAATGCGGCCGAGCAGCCGGATGTCTTCGCGAAGAGGCAGGTCCTTGTCTGCGGTCTCGAGTGCCGGGCTGGTCTGCATGCGCCTCCCCTTTTCGGTCGCCGCTGTCGACACACCTTCGCAGGAAATATGCCTTCAGCGAGGGCCTCCAAGCCCCGCGATCTATCCGGACAACAAGTGCTATCGTGCGGCTAGTGTTGAGCCGAGGATTGCACACGGGAGATTGCTGGGATGAAGACGAGCACGGAGCGGATTCTCACCACCCATGTCGGGAGCCTGCCGCGGCCGCCGGAGCTGCTGGATTTCCTGGAGGCGCGCGAGGTCGGGCGACCGTTCGAGCAAACGGCGTTCGATGCTTGCCTCACCGGGGCAGTGCGCGAGATCGTCGAGAAGCAGGTCGCGGCGGGCATCGACAGCGTCTGCGACGGCGAGCTCGGCAAGATCTCCTACACTTTTTACGTCCGTCATCGGCTGTCGGGCATTACGGCGTTCCGCGGCAGCGAGGTCGAAAAGCCGCCGCAGACCGCGGCGCACCGCGACCTTCTCGACCACCCAGACTTCATGCAGCGTCTCAATGAGGCGCGCGGCGGCAGCGCGTGGTTCAGCCGCGACGCAGTGCCGCGCTGCACCGGCCCGGTCGCCTACGCAAACCGCGCGCCGCTGGAAACCGACCTGCACAATCTCGCCGCTGCCTGCGCCGCGGTAAAGCCGGCCGAGGCCTTCATGAACGCCGCGTCACCCGGGGTGCTGACAAAATTTGTGCCGGACCGGTACTACCGGGACGAAGACGCCTATGTCGACGCGCTGGCCAATGCACTGAAAGAGGAATACGAGGCGATCACCCGGGCCGGTTTCATCCTGCAGATCGATGCCCCCGATCTCGGCTCGGCCCGGCACAACCAGTATCAGCACCTGTCAGACGGCGAGTTCCTGCGCATTGCGGAGCGCAATATCGCCGCGCTCAACCAGGCGACCGCGAATATTCCGCCGCAAGCGATGCGTATGCATCTGTGCTGGGGCAATTACGAAGGCCCGCACACCCACGACATCCCGCTCGCCAAGATCCTCGACGTGGCTATGAGGGCGCGGCCCGGCGGGCTGTCGTTCGAAGCGGCCAATCCGCGCCATGCGCATGAATGGGAGGATCTGCGCAGCGCGAAGATACCCGACGACAAGATCCTGATCCCCGGGGTCATCAATTCGACGACCAATTTTGTTGAGCACCCCCGGCTCGTCGCGCAGCGGATCTGCCAATACGCCGATATTGTCGGGCGCGAGCGGGTCATAGCCGGCGCCGATTGCGGCTTTGCGACCTTCGCATTCGTCAACAATGCGGTCGCCCCATCGGTCGTCTGGGCAAAGCTGGCGGCGCTGGCCGAAGGCGCGCGCATTGCGTCCTCGCGTCTGTGGCGGTGAAGCGCCCTTATCCCGCGGCGAGCGCGCGCCGGGCGGCGGCGAGACAATCCTCCGCCCCACCCCCGGCGTCGATGCGGACCCAGTCGATCCCTCCCGTGTCGTGTCGCAGCTGTTCGGCGAGCACTTCCGGCGATGCGTCGGAGGCGTCACCAACTCGTCCGCGAATGCGGTCCGCCATTGCTTCCGGCCCCGCTTCGAGCCAAAGGCCGGAAAACGGGACGGTGGCGGCGCGAGCGACTTCGGCAAAGGAATTTCTCTCCTCCTCCTTCTGCGCCACCGCGTCGATGATGACCGTATACCCGGCAGCGAGCCCCACCGCTGCCTTCCGGCGCAGCGCGTCGTAAACACGGGCCGAGGTCTCGCGGGTATAGGCGGTGGCCGGCAAACGTTCCTCCGGATCGACGCCCAGCAGCAGCTTGCGCGTCACATCGCTGCGCAGCACACGGGCGCCCGGGCGCAAACCGAGTTCCGGAGCGAGGCCGGCCGCCAGGGTCGATTTGCCGGTGCCGCTCAGGCCCCCGATCGCAACGAGGCGGCATGGCTGCGGCTGCAGAAATCGTTCCGCCAGATCGAAATAACGATGCGCGTCGCAGGCCATCTTCGCACCCGCGGCATGCTCCAGCGCGGTCGCGGTGACATGGGCGCGGATCGCCGCCCTCAACGACAGAAATAACGGCAGTGCTGCGAGGCCGTCATCCTCCCCACTGCGGTCGAGGTAGCGGTTGAACACGCGAGCGGCGAAATGCCGGAGCCCGCGATGCTCCAGATCCATCAGCAGAAAAGCGAGGTCGTAGAGAACGTCGATGCGCGCGAGGGCCTTGTCGAACTCGAGGCAATCGAACAGTGTCGGCTTCCCGTCGAACAGACAGATGTTGCGGAGATGCAGATCGCCGTGGCACTGGCGCACCTTGCCGGCTGCACGGCGGCGGTCGAGCAGCTCCGCCAAAATCGCGACCCGTTCTTGCCATTTCTTCCGAATGCGCTCTACCCGATCCCGAGCGAACCCGGCGCGGCTCTGGGCTGCTAGGCAGTGGTATTGCACGTCGGCAAGGTCCCCCATTTCGGCAGGGCCGCCATCGTCGAAGTGCCGCTCGGCGGAAGCGTGAAACTCCGCGATACGGTCGGCGAGCTGATCCATTACGTGCCGATCGAGGCGACCCGTCTTGGCCAGCGCATCGAACAGCAGGTTCTGATCGAACCGCCGCATCACGACGACCCAATCGATCGCCTCGCCATTCGGCTCAAAGCTGACGGCCCTGTCGGCACCGCGGAAAAGGCCTCGAACCTCCTCGTAAAGCGTTGGCGCGGTGCGCCGGTTGAGCACCAGCTCCGCCTCACACGCGCGCCTTCGGAGATCCGGCGTCGAAAAGTCGAGATAGGGGTACGCTACCGCGCGCTTCAGCTTGAAGACACGCTCGCCAGCAATAAAGACAAATGAAGCGTGGGTTTCGATGACCTCGACGCGATCCACGCCCGGCCCGTAGGAGGACGGGTCCTTCAGAAAGGCAATGACGTCCCGCTGATCTTCGCTCAACAGCGGATCTACAGCGTCTGAAACCGCGCTCGGGCGCCCCGTTCGATAGCGGCCGCGATCAACCGGTCGATATTGAGGCGGTCGCGGATCAGCTCGATGATCCGCAGTTCCTCCTGGGAAGCCTCGCCGTCGGCGGCGACGAGATCGCACGCGATGGCATACGCGGTTTCCCACAACTTTGCCGGCAGAGCAGCCTTGATCGCCTTCAATGTCTCCTCGAGCCCGTGCTCCCGGCCCATCAGTTCGGTGCAATCATTCAGCGCCCGCGACAGATCGCGCCGATCGAAATCGCGAAAGACCGGGAAGTCCTTGACGATGTCGTCGATGATGCGCAATTCCGCATCCGGCAGTTCGCTGTCGGCCGCCGACACAATGACCATCGTATAGATCAGCGCGCGGTGGTGGTCGAGCATGCGGGCTCCTGTAGCGGTTCGGCAGCCCTCACAGATCAGGAGCCGCCCGCGGCTGTCAAGGCGTATACGCTGTCGGATCCAAAAACCGGGCTGTCGCCTCGGCCGCTTCCGCGAGCGGCAAGCGGGCGATGGCGACACCGCTGGGGAAGGCAGACAGCAATCGCGAAGGCAGGGCGCGATCGAGCATGACGAAGACGCCGCGATCGTCGGCGCGGCGGATCAGCCGGCCATAGGCTTGTCGCAGCCGCAATCGGGCGATGCGATCGGCGTATTGCGCACCGCCGAAGACCGCCTTGCGGGCGCGGTGCAGGACATCGGGGCGCGGCCACGGCACCCGGTCGAAAACGATGAGGCGCAGCGCGCGCCCCGGGACATCGACGCCGTCGCGTACCGCGTCGGTGCCGAGCAGGCACGAATCCTCCTCCGCGCGAAAGATGTCGACCAGGGTCGCCGTCGACATCGCGTCTACATGCTGCGCGATGAGCATCAGGCCGCGGGCTTCGAGAGCGGGGGCGATGCGCTGGTGCACGGCGCGCAACCGCGTAATCGCGGTGAACAGGCCGAGTGCTCCGCCGCGCGCTGCAACAAACAGCGCCGCATAGGCCGCCGCGACCTGTCCGATATCGTCGCGCGGAACATCGGTAATCATGAAGATCCGGGTCTGCGCCGGATAATCGAATGGCGAGGCGATCCGGGCGGCGGCCGGGCTCGACGGCAGGTGCCGCAAGCCGGTGCCGGCTTCAGCGCCGCGCCAAGCCTGCTCGGGATCGGCTGCATCGTCGGTTAGCGTCGCCGAGGTGACGACGAGACCATGCGCCGGCTGTGCCACCAGCGCGACAAATGGGATGCCGGGATCGACCCAGTTGCGGTTTACCGCTACGTCGCTCTCCAAACCGTCGGTCCGGTCGAGCGCGAACCACTCGATCGTATCGGCCCGGGGCGCTTCGACAAGATCGCGAAGCAACCGGCTCCACCCCGCGAGCTGCAGTCCGGCGCGGCGGTCGAGGCTGCGGATCGTCGCGTCGAGGCGCTGCCGCAAACCGGCCTCGGGCGGGTCCTCGGGATCCTCGAGCCGGGCGCGCAGCGCTTCGGACACCTTCAGCATCGCGGCGGCGAGCCGTTCGAGGCTCTCGGCCAGCGACAGAGCCGCCTTGACCAGCCCCTCGACCGGCGGCCGCGCCTCCGCCTGCAGGCCATAACCGCCATCGGCCAGCACGGCGCGCGCCAGCACCTGCTGTCGAACCAGCACGAGAAATCTTTCGAAACCCTGATGGCCGGGCGCTTCCGCGACGCGCTGCGCCCAGCCGTTGCCGGGGAGAACGCGGGCGGCGGCGAGAACGTCCAGCAATGCCTTCGCGCCATTGTCGTCGCCTTCGACGAGATCGCCGATCCGGCGCCGCAGGCCTCTGGCGCGCGAGCGTCCGCCGGCTTCGGCGCCGACGATCCAGCGCCGCAATTCACGCCCTTCCTGGCCAGAGAGGCGCACCGAGAAGGCGCTGTCGGCAGCATCCAACAGGTGGTGACCTTCGTCGAAGATGTAGCGCGTCGGGACGGTGGCGTCGTCGAGCCCGCCGAGCGCGGCCTGCGCCATGACCAGCGCGTGATTGGCGACGACGATGCGCGCCTGCCGCGCCTGGCGGATATTCTTTTCGACAAAACAGCGGCGGAAATGAGGGCAGGCCGAGTGGATGCATTCGCCGCGGCGATCGGCTAGCCAACCGACCCGGCCGCGCCCGATGAGCTCGCCGAGCCACCCCGGAAAATCGCCGGCCACGAGGTCGCCGGCCCCGCTGGCAGCGATCCAGCGGGCGATCAGCCCGAGATGCCCGGCCGGCCGCCCCGGCCGGCCCATTGCGGCGCCGAGGGCGTCCTCGTAATTCAGCAGACAGAGAAAATTCTCGCGCCCCTTGCGGATCACGACGTTGCGCCGTTTGAGCGCAGGATCGGGGTAGAGCCGGTCGAGCTCGCCGGCGATCTGGGTCTGCAGGTTGCGCGTGTAGGTCGAGATCCAGACCGAACTGCGGTTCTTTTCCGCCCAAAGGCTCGCGGCCGCGATGTACCCGAGCGTCTTACCGACACCGGTCCCGGCTTCGGCAAGGACGGCTTGGGGTTGCTCCGGGTGCTCGCGCGGAGCAAAGGCGGGGGTGATTGCCGCGGCATAATCGCTTTGCTGCGGGCGCCGCTCGGCGGCAGCGCCGAGCAGCTCGGCGAGCCGCGAGCGAGCCTCCTCGGGGCTCACCGGCTGGTTGCCGAGCGCCGGCGTCGGGGCCGGCTCCGACCACTCGTCGAGCCCTATCCACACGCGCAGCCCGGCCGCTTTCCGCAACTTTTCGGCCTCGGCGGCCGGCAGGGCAGCGAGCACCGCGGGGCCCCACAGCCACCCGCCGCGATCCATCACCTCGGCGGTTGCGCGAACCTCGGGATCGACCTCCTCGGCTAGTTTCTCGAGCAGGGCGCGCGCGACGGTGGCGAGCGTGACGCAAGCCTCCGGCGAGCTGCGCGGCGGCGGCAAGCCGAGGACCTCGGCGAGACCCCGCGGCGTCGGCACACAGAACCGCGCCGGATTTACGAATGCGAAGAGTTCGAGCAGATCGAGTGCGGGGAACCCAGGCATATCGAGCCGCCTTGCGGTCGCCGGACCGTGGCACAGCATCGGCGTTTCGCGCTCCACCCGGCCGCGCGCGTCGGCCGGGGCAAGCGCTTCGATCTCGCCGTCGGGATGGAGCCACAGCACGTCCCGAAAACCGGCGACCAGCACCGGCGCATGCGGCACCAGCACCCGCCGCGGCACTCGATCGGGAGCTCGAGACATGAGCTATGATCTATCACATCGGCGGCTCGGCCCTCACCCGCCTCGCTGCGCTCGGGGACGGGAGAGTGGGACCAAGCGCGCCAGCCCTTGGTGGGTGGGGGTGGGCTGCTAATCTGATCGGCAGGGTTTCTGACTAGCAAGTTCCATGATCGACTTTTACGCATTGATCCGGCCAGTTCTGCGTCGGCTCCCAGCTGAAACCGCGCACAATTTCACATTGCGGGCGCTCGAGGCGGGGTTGGGTCGGTGGATCGCCGGCCGCGCTGTCCGAGAACCAGACCCGCCGATTCTGGCCCAGCGCTTGTGGGGGCTGGATTTTCCGAACCCGGTCGGGCTTGCTGCCGGCTTCGACAAGGATGCCCGGGTACCCGAGGCGCTGCAAAGCTTTGGCTTCGGCTTCGTCGAGATCGGCACGATCACCCCCCGGCCGCAGCCTGGCAATCCAAAGCCCCGTCTGTTCCGCCTAGAGGAGGATCAGGCGATCGTCAACCGCATGGGGTTCAACAGCGGCGGGCTCGATGCTGCGATCGACCGCCTCCAGCAGCGGCGCCATACCGGGATCGTCGGGGTCAACCTAGGCAAGAACCGGGATTCCGGCGACGCCGCGTCCGATTATTCGGAGGGGATACGCCGGGCATCGAAAGTGGCCGATTATCTCGTGGTCAATGTCTCTTCCCCGAACACCCCTGGGTTGCGGGATCTGCAGCGCGGTGCAAGCCTTAAATCATTGCTGGTCCCATTGCTTCGAGCCCGCGACGAAAGCCGGCGTTCGGTGCCGCTGCTGGTGAAGATTGCGCCCGACCTCACCGAGGAAGAGCGAGAAGACATTGCCTCGGTTTCGATCTCCGCCGGCATTGATGGCCTGATCGTGTCCAACACGACGGTGGAGCGGCCGGCCGGCCTCGCCAGCGGCTATGGGACTGAACCGGGCGGGCTCAGCGGGCGGCCGCTCTTTGCGGCGTCGATCGCTCTCCTCGCCGACATGTACCGGTTGACACGAGGCAAATTGCCGCTGATCGGCGTCGGGGGGGTTGGCAGCGCCGCGGAGGCGTACCAGAAAATCCGCTCGGGCGCTTGCCTCGTGCAGCTCTATACCGCCCTCGTTTTTGCGGGTCCGGGTCTCGTGACCGACATAAAAAAGGGTCTTGCCGAATTGCTTCGGGCTGACGGCTTTGCGTCGGTAGCCGAGGCGGTCGGTGCGCCAACGGCGCCCACCGGCGGCTCCTCGGAACGCGCCGGCGTGGCAGAGGCGCCCTCCTGATCTAGACGTCTTCTCTTGATGCTGCTGCAACTGCGCCGTCAGCAGCTTCTGCGTCCCGGACGAGCTGTTCAAACTCGCTTTGCGTCTCACAGATGCGCACGTTGCAACGGGAATCGCGCCGCGCTTCGGCCGCCAGAGCGCGCTGGTCGTACCTCGCCGCGTCGACGCGCGGATACCGAAACGAGCGCCTCAACCCTTCTGCGCGTGTAAAGGTGTCGTAACTGTATCCCCCATTTCGCTCGAGCAACGGTCCGATCAACAATTCCATTTCGATCACTGCTCCTCGTATAAGCGGAGCAAGCTCAGCAATCTTTGTGCCGAGCGCTCGCGCAAGAGTTTCCTATCAAAACAGGCGTCCCTTTCCCGACCCACCAGGGCGGGGGCTGGCCCTCACCATTCCCCGATCTTCAGGTGGGCCAGTACCGCTTCGCCAGGAGCGACTGCCGATAGAACGTGTACCCCGGAGGCATGTTCCGTTAAATTCGGAAACATTCAGTAAACGAGAGATCTTTTAAGTATGCTGGTAGTAAATGTCGCACATCTTACATTAAGGTTACAGGTTGAGACAATGATCGCCGATCTCCGTGATCTGTGAGGCTGGGGAACACATGCCAATTCACCTGATCACCGGTTTGCGCGAGTTGGCACCGCGCTACGACGGGTTCATTCTCGACCTTTGGGGGGTGATCCACGACGGGGTGAGCCCGATCCCGGGAGCGATTGACTGCCTGCGGTCGTTGATCGATTCCGGGAAGCGAATCATTCTGCTATCCAATGCCCCGCGGCGCGCCGACGACGTCGTCCGGCGGATCACGGCGCTCGGCGTACCAGGCGGGCTCTACCATGACGTGATGTCGTCGGGCGAAGAGGCGTGGCAGCACCTCCACCGGCGCGACGAACCGTTTTATGCCGCGCTGGGCCAGCGATGCCTGCATATTGGCTCCGAGCGCGATCTGGAGATCCGGGAGGGGCTGGATCTTGAATATGTCAATACCGTCGAGGAAGCTGATTTCATCCTCAATACCGGCCCCGCGGGATGGGACGACCGGATCGAGGATTACGAGCCGCTATTGCGCAAGGCGCTCGGCCGCGGACTGCCGATGGTGTGCGCCAACCCCGATCTCGTCGTGATGCGCGGCAGCACTCTTCATCTGTGCGCCGGCGCATTGGCCAAGTGGTACGAGGAGGCGGGCGGCCAAGTTCGCTGGCACGGCAAGCCGTTCCGCTCGGTTTACGATTCTTGCCTGCAGCTTCTCGGCATGGCCGACCGCTCGCGCGTGCTCGCCGCGGGCGACAGTCTGCGCACCGACATCGCCGGTGCGGTGGGAGCGGGGATCGACAGCCTGCTGATCGCCGGCGGCATCCATGCCGAAGAATTTGGCACACCGGGCGAGCGAACACCGGATCTCGGGCGCGTCGAAGCCACCCTGCGCGAGAGCGGTTACAGTCCGGTCGGCGTTGCCTGGAGCCTCTGCTGGTAATGGACCTTCAGTGCCCACTCTTGTGGAGGATCGCGTCGCGCAGCCCCGTCTCGTAGGCGAGGCCGAGCGGGGTCACGACCGCCCCCTGCGGGAACATCGAGCGGATCAATCCCTTGCGCTCCAGCGCCGCCCACACCGCGGGATTGCGCAATCCGGTCGCATCCCGCGTCGCGACCACGGCGTCGCCGAGGTGGAAATGATCGCCGTGCGGATCGGGCGGGCGCACGGCAATGCCCCCCTCCTCAACGGCCCCGGAATTGTCGGTCACACGCGCGAGCTCCTGCAGGAGCGTCAGGGTCTTGAGCTGCAGGGGGTTGAGGCCGAGCGGGTTTCTTTTAGGCGGCATTGAGTGGGATCTTGTCCTGACTTGAAGAGCATTATCCACAGAAAAGCCGGCACCCATGCGGATGCCGGCCAGATTTTTTGCCGAGAGTTGCGGCTTAGAAGTCGTCCATGCCGCCCATGCCGTGATCGTGCGGCATCGCGGGAGCGGCCCTCTTTTCGGGCTTTTCGGCAACCATCGCCTCGGTCGTGACGAGCAAGCCCGCGACCGAAGCGGCATTCTGCAAGGCGAGCCGCACGACCTTGGTCGGGTCGATGATGCCGGCCTTGACCATGTCGACATATTCGCCGCTCTGCGCATCAAAGCCGCGGTTCGGATCATTCGCATCCAGCAATTTGCCGACGACGATCGAACCGTCGGTGCCGGCGTTTTCCGCGACTTGGCGGACCGGCGATTGCAGCGCCCGCTTGACGATATTGATCCCGACCCGCTGGTCGTTGTTCTCGGGCGTCAGCCCGTCGAGCGCCTTGGCGGCATAGAGCAGAGCGACGCCGCCGCCCGGCACGATCCCTTCTTCGACCGCCGCCCGCGTCGCGTGCGTCGCGTCATCGACCCGGTCTTTTCTCTCCTTCACTTCGACCTCGGTCGCGCCGCCGACGCGGATCACCGCGACGCCGCCGGCGAGCTTCGCCAGCCGCTCCTGCAGCTTTTCGCGATCATAGTCGGAGGTCGTCTCCTCGATCTGCGCCTTGATCTGCGCGATGCGGCCCTGGATGTCGTCCTTCTTGCCGGCGCCGTCGATGATCGTCGTGTTTTCCTTCTCGACCCTGACCCGCTTGGCTTTGCCCAACATGTCGAGCGTGACGTTTTCGAGCTTGATGCCGAGATCTTCGCTGATCACCTGGCCGCCGGCCAGGATCGCCATATCCTCCAGCATCGCCTTGCGGCGGTCGCCAAAGCCGGGCGCCTTGACCGCGGCGACTTTCAGGCCGCCGCGCAATTTGTTGACGACGAGCGTCGCCAACGCCTCGCCTTCGACGTCTTCGGCGACGATCAGCAACGGCTTGCCGGACTGCACGACAGCTTCGAGCAGCGGCAGCAGCGCCTGCAGGCTCGACAGCTTCTTCTCGTTGAGCAGGATGTATGGGTCGTCGAGCTCCGCGACCATCTTTTCGGCGTTGGTCACGAAATAGGGGCTGACGTAGCCGCGGTCGAACTGCATGCCTTCGACCACATCGAGCTCGGTTTCGAGCGACTTCGCCTCTTCGACCGTAATGACGCCCTCGTTGCCGACCTTCTGCATCGCTTCGGCGATCATCCGGCCGATCTCGCGGTCGTTGTTGGCGGAGACCGTCCCGACCTGCTGAATTTCGTCGTTCGTCGACACCTTCTTCGAGCGCTTTTCGATCTCCTTGATGACGGCATCCACCGCTCGGTCGATGCCGCGCTTCAGATCCATCGGGTTCATGCCGGCGGCGACCGCCTTGGCGCCTTCGCGCACGATCGTCTGGGCGAGCACGGTCGCAGTCGTCGTGCCGTCGCCGGCCAGGTCGCTCGTCTTCGAGGCGACTTCGCGCACCATCTGGGCGCCCATATTCTCGAATTTGTCGGCGAGCTCGATTTCCTTGGCGACCGTGACGCCGTCCTTGCTGATGCGCGGCGCGCCAAACGACTTGTCGAGAACGACATTACGGCCCTTAGGACCCAGCGTTACCCTTACGGCATTGGCGAGAATATCGACGCCGCGCAGCATCTTGTCGCGAGCGTCGGTATGGAACCGGACTTCCTTTGCAGCCATGATCTGACTCCTCTTACTTCACGATACCCATGATGTCGGACTCCTTCATGACGACGAGGTCCTCGCCGTCGATCTTGATCTCGGTGCCCGACCACTTTCCGAAGAGCACCCGGTCGCCGACCTTGACGTCGAGGGGATTGAGCTTGCCGTCATCGCCCCGGGCGCCGGGCCCGGCGGCGATCACTTCGCCCTCCATCGGCTTTTCCTTTGCGGTATCGGGAATGATGATGCCGCCTTGCGTCTTTTCCTCCTGCTCGATGCGGCGGACCAGGACGCGATCCTGCAACGGTCGAAAATTCACGGGATTCCTCCGTCGGAGTTTCAAATTTCAAGGCGTTATTAGCACTCTCTGCGAGAGAGTGCCAGAAAAATAAACCAAGCGGCCGACGGTTTCAAGCGCCCACAGCATCCGGTCCCTCCCTGGGGGAATAACTGTCAAATTGGCACTTGACGGCGGCCTTGAGCCGTCCTTAGATGATGTCTGTCGTCAACTAGCCAGGAGGGTGTGCCACAGACATGACGCCACCTGGAGAGAAGCAGTTGCCGACCGCTTGGCATCGGCAACCAAGTTGAAAGTCCAAGATACAGCTCGGACCAGAGGTCCGAGCGCGAAGGACAGCTTCGCAACAGCGACCCCCGTCTGACGCCACCGAGCGCACGGGGGTCTTTGCTTTGAACCTGGACAGCTCCGGCCCGACGTCGCGGATCTATTTCTCGCAGCGGCTTCGGCTGCATTATGTCGACTGGGGCAACCCAGTGAAGCCGCCGCTGCTCCTCGTCCATGGCGGACGGGACCACTGCCGCAACTGGGACTGGGTTGCCGACGCGCTGCGGCGGGACTGGCACGTTTTGGCGCCCGACCTGCGCGGCCACGGCGATAGCCAGTGGTCGCCGGACGGCAACTATTCGATCGCTGGCTACATCTATGATTTGGCCCAGCTGATCCATCAGCAGGAGCTGGCGCCGGTGAACATTATCGCGCACTCGCTCGGCGGCATGATCGCGCTGCGCTACGCCGGGATCTATCCCGATCACGTCAGACGATTGATCTCGATCGAGGGGCTGGGCGCATCGCCCAGGCGGCGCGAGGAGCGGTCGAGACGGCCGATGGCGGAACGTATGCAACATTGGATCGCCGAACAGCGCGCGCTTTCCGGCCGCCTGCCGCGGCGCTATCCCTCGATCGAGGACGCCTTCAAGCGCATGCAGGAAGCGAACCGGCACCTGTCGCCGGAGCAGGCGCGGCATCTCACGCAGCACGGGGTCAACCAGAACGAAGACGGCACCTACAGCTGGAAATTCGACAACTATGTCCGGGCCGACCGGCCCTATGAAATGACGGCCGCCGAGACCGAGGGGCTGTGGCAGCGCATCGATTGCCCGACGCTTCTCGTCTACGGCAAGGAGAGCTGGGCCTCCAACCCGGCGGATGACGGGCGGGCCCGCCATTTCCGCAATGCCCGGATCGTTTCGTTCGAAAACGCCGGCCATTGGGTCCACCATGACCGGCTCGACGCCTTTCTTGATCTAGCCCGCGCATTCCTCTAATCGGCACCGCCTTGGCGGCGCAAAAAGCTGGCGTTCTCTCCCCGGCTGCAAGGCCCGCCTCACTGCTGCAGCGGTCACTGCAGGTCGCAGGGCCAATCGGTGACGCGGCAATCGACTGGGCCGCTCACGAGCTCGAAGGCGTTATGCGCGGCTGAGCTATTTCGGCTTGACCGCCGGGTTGCCGCCCGCAGTGCCCGGGGGTCGGATGACCGGCATCGTCGCCCCTGTGGCAGGCGGGGTTTGTTTGATCGCGGGATCTATATCGGCAGGCGGGGTGATCACACCGCCAGACCGGTTCAGATCGGAGCTGAGACTTCCGCTCGCCGGCGGTTCGGCGGGCGTCATCGGCTGACCGGCGCCCGGTTGTCCGCTCGGCTCCTCAGCCGCGGCAACAACTGCGCCCAAACCAAGAAGCGCCGTTGCAACGAGACATATTCGGTGCATTCCTGCGTCCTGCGGTTATCAGAAGCTTTTTACCGCCGTTCGAATACGCCCCACAATGCGCGTCCTGGCGGTACGACCGATGGGTCTGGTTGCTCGTTGCGCAGCATCAGGAAATGTTCCTGCAAGAGGCCCCAGACGTCTATGCCGTCATCGAGCCACCCCTGCTCTTGCGTCGGCACGAACCTGCGGCCAGCGTTGAGCACGAGAAGCCGGCCGCCCGGCTTCAGCGCGGCCTTTATCCTTGCGATGTCCTCGTCCAGGCGCGGGCAATGCTGGAGCACCCAGATGGCCAACGCGAAATCCGCGCGCAGTTCGAAACGCCGCAGCTGATCGAAGGTGTTTGGGTTGCACACCAGGAACCGCTCGGATTTGACGTACTCTGTCGCGAGGGCGGCCATTGTCGGGCTGATCTCGACACCCAGCACCGACCAATTCTTGCGCTCGATCAGCGGTTTCGCGAGACGCCCGGACCCGCAGCCGAAATCCAATGCTGTCGCGTCGCGCGGCGGCAGGTAGGCGTCGATGATTTCCATCAGGTACTCGGTCTCGATTTCCCAGCGCTCGTCCGACGCGTGCACCGGGTTGACCGCCATGCATCGCGCTTGCTGCATCGAGCCGACGTCAAAGATCCTCGGGTCGTAGGTAAACTTGCGCGCCTGGCTCATCTTGGCGATTGTCCCCGGTCACTAACCCGACTGGTGATGCCACTGCCGAATCGTTTCAAAGGCGCCGAGCCCCAAAACGTAGGGCGAGGCAGCGCGGAAGCGTCGTTCCCGTTCCTCGCGCGACAACGCCCAAGCCCAGTTTAGCGGCGAATGAAACCCGAACGGTTTCATTACGAGATCCCTTCCGGGACTCTCGACCGAAAACCGATACGCCAGATCCTCCGGCGCCCAACGGAACCCCTTGTCCATCAGGGCCATACGGTATCGCCGGCAGATCGCGTCGTCTTCCGGGCACCATAAGGGATAGCGCTCCGGGTCCGCAGCAAGATGTCTCGCCAGCCTCTTCGAGCGGAGCGAGAACCCACCGTTCCCTACCCTGACCTCTGGGCCCTGCTGCGGCCACGGCGCGCCGATGTAGTCGTATGCCAGGAACTCATCGGTCCAAGCGTCCGCATTTGTCGGGTGACCGTCCCACTGGATCAACAGGAAATGATCGGTCCGGAGCCACTGTGGCACCTCGTACCACAGGGCTCGCTGGTAGGCGATGACGCTTTTGCCCGCGAACTGCTGATAGTTGGCAGGCGCGGAGATGGCGATCTTCTTCGGGTCGTCCGTCAGGATCAGCACCTGCGCGGGCTTGATCACCCGCAGCGTATGCTCGACTGCCATGCGGGTCAGTTCGTGGGCGGCGCCACCGTCTATCGCGACGACGGTCAGCGGCACCTTGCGGGGGCGCCGGCGCGCAGGGATCGGGCCGCTCATCCTAGCGCTCGCCGAGATAAGACAAAGTGGGGAGATAAGCCTGTGCCAGCTGCGGCGACATCGCCAGGATCGCAAAGGTATTCGGTGCGAAACTATAATCCGCCTCGGGATAGCCGAACTCCCAGCTGGCGACCCACTGGGCTTGAAGATAGCTCTGCGTTCCTGCGGCGAGTTGGACGGTGGTCGCTTGCGGGGTCGGAAGGCCATAGGGCTCTACCGTAAAAGTGTAGGTTCCCGGCGAGAAATCGCGGAAGAAACTGGAACCCACCGGCAGGTTGCCGACCGGCGCGCCATTGGCGAAGACCGATGGTGTCGCGGCGTAGACATAGGTTTGGCCGCTCGGCGCGTCCCACCCGCGCAAAAACCAAACCCGCGCCGTTCCCACTGCGGCCGCCGGGATCTGCGCTTGCGAGGCCGTAACCTTCGCCTGCGGTGTGCAGTCGGCGAGAACGAGGATGCAGGCGACTAGCACCGCCGGTACCAAGAGAGCGTACTTGCGCATGCCGATTCTCTGCCCAGCGGCGTTTAGAGGCATCGGATCGTCCAGTTCGTGAAGGTGCCAGGCTCGTCGCGGGCCCGATCGGGGGTGTTTTGGTGCACCGTCTTGTCCACGACGCGATAACCGCCTGGACACACCCGCTCTGCCAGGCGCCGGTTCGGGGCTTCCGACCCTCCCGGGATGCCGGCGCTCTCGATGAGGAATGTACGGCTGTCGATGCGGCTGATCGACAATTCGGTGCAGGCCGCGAGTGCGAACATCGCGATCAGCAGAAGAGGGCGCATTTCGGCTTACGGCAAAACCTTATGGACGATGCATAAGATGCCTCAGCGGGCTATTTGCGCAAGGGCGGCCGCGACCTCGCGCGCCACTTCGGGCCAATCCCCTTCCTTCCGTTGGCGGAACAGCCGCGCGGTCGGATACCAGGGGCTGTCTTCGCGGTCGAGCAGCCACCGCCATTCCGGCGGATACCGCAACAGGAGCCATGTCGGCCGGCCGAGTGCTCCCGCCAGATGCGCAGCCGCAGTGTCAACGCTGATCACGAGGTCCAGTAGACAAATTGCGGCCGCAGTTTCGGCGAAATCAATGAGCCATGGCGAGAGATCGGCGATCTTCGCTTCGGCAACAGACGAGATGTCGCCCGACCGCTCACCGACTTGAAGACTAAACCAGCTTACGCCGTCGATCTCCCACAAGGGTTGAAGCAACCGCAGATCGATCGCGCCAACTGTGGTGCCGGCCCATACCACACCCACCCTGAGGCCGGGCGTGGTGGGGATCCGCTCGGCCCAGCCCGCCGAGTCCTCCGCCGGAGCGCTCAGGTAGGGCACTGCGCTGGGGATGGCGGCAAGGTTCGTCTTGAATACCCGTGGCAGGCTGAGCAGCGGACAGTGGCAGTCAAAGCCCGGGAGTGGATCGCCGCGGGCGACAACTTGCGATACGCCGGCGACCGTGCGCGCAAGGCGGACGAGCGGTTTCGGGACCTCCAGCACGACCCTGCCGCCGCGCTTGGCAACCGCGGGAACGTAACGGACGAACTGCAGAGCGTCCCCGAACCCTTGCTCGGCATGAATGAGGATGCGTCGTCCGCCGAGAGGTTCGCCGGACCATGAGGGCTGGTCGAACTTACGCTCGTACCGCGCGGCGGCAAATCGCCACTCGTATTCGTGCCACCCCTCGTCGAACTCTCCGGTCAGCAGCAGAGCGAGCGAGCGGTTGAGATGCGCCCTCGCATAATCGGGTTTAAGGGCCAGCGCGCGCCCGTAGCAGGCGAGCGCCTCGGCGTACCGGCCGTGGCTCTGGAGAGCGCTGCCGAGATTGTAATGCAGTTCGGCGCGACCCGGCTGCAGAGCCAGCGCACTTTGATGATGGGCGATCGCCTCCTCCCGCCGGCCAAGATCGACGAGGGCGACGCCGAGATTGCTGTGCGCGTCAGGATAGTCGGGCGACAATGCCAGCGCCCGCTGGTAGAGAGCGACGGCTTCCCCCAGGCGACCTTGGGTGCGCGATAGGACGCCGAGCCCGATAAGGCTCTCGATACGATTCGGCCGAAGCGCAAGAGCGCGCTCATAGCAGGCCTGCGCTTCGGCGAACTTCCCGTGCGATTGCAGAGCGCCGGCGAGATTGTCAAAGCTCTCGACAAGATTCGGCCGGAGCGCCAGCGCGCTGCGATAGCAGCGGATCGCTTCCTCGAGCCGGCCGAGATCCTGCAACGCACTGCCGAGACTGTTATGTAATTCGACCGCTTCGGGGTTGAGGTGAAGCGCTTGTTCGAAATAGGCGGCGGCACGCTCCGGATCACCGAGGTCCTGATATGTATTGCCCAGATTGTAGAGGGTGTCGACCGAGGCCGGCGCGAGGGCGAGAGCACGCTCGTAGCAGCTGATGGCTTCGGCCGGCCGATCCAGTGCTCGGAGGATATTGCCGAGGTTATGGTGGAACGCCGGGTCCCGGCCGTTCCGCATAACCGCCATGCGGATGTGGCCGACCGCCTCGCCGGAGCGGCCGCGCTGATGCTCGATCAGGCCGAGCAGATGAAGGGTTTGCGCATGGCCGGGGTCGACAGACAGGATCTCGCGGCACAGCCGCTCCGCATCCGCCGCGCGGCCGCTGCGCTGATGAGCGAGCGCCCTGCCGAACCATTGGGCGAGCGCCGGGTTGCCTGCCGCGCGACCCTGCTGCCGCAGCCGGGCTTCGACGCGCCGCTGCTTTCGGTTCATCGGGGCTTGATAGCGCAACCAGCCATTACATATCCATCGTCGCAGGAAAAACGCCGAAGTGCCGAAAAGAAGGGAATGCCGATGGAGCGGGATTTCCGCCCACGTCCGCGAAGGTGGCGCCAGTGGGCGAGCGTCTTGATGCTGACAGCGGCGGGCTGCGCCGAACCCCCGGCGACGGCTCAACTTGTTGCTGCCGCACCTCCGGTTCCGGCGGGCCAGGCTCGGATCTGGTTCTACCGTGACTGGCTGCCCTCGGAGAGTCTCAATCTCGCGAATATCGACGTGAATGGCAGCTACTACGGGTCTGTCGCAAACGGCAGCGTGTTTTACCGCGACGTCCCGCCGGGCCATTACCACATCGCGCCGGTAAGCTATAACCGGGACTTCAATCAAGACCGGAATGTCGATCTCGCCCCCGGCCAGCTGCTCTATGTCAAGATCCTGTCTTCCCAAAGTTGGGACGGCGCCTGCAGAAACTGTGTGCGCGACACCTTCTATGCCTGGCTGATCCCGCAAGAGGTTGCGCAGGCCGAAATCGCCCGCGGGCATGGCGGCATCTGACGGTCCCTCGGGCTACCGCACTCACCCCCGCAGATAGTCGGCGATCTCGGTCCGACGCCTCGCGTTCAGCTTGCCGAGCAGGTTATGGACATGCGATTTCGTCGTCGCCACGCTGATATTCAACCGGCGAGCGATCTCCTTGTCGCTGAGCCCGCTCTTGATCAGTTCGGCGGTCTGGCGCTCACGTCGGGTCAGCGCCGGCCTTGCGACCAGCCGATTGCGGCGGGGGCTTCCATTAGCGCTATTGGCTATACGCCGCAGCAAACCGGCAGCGACCCGGCCCGAGCAGACCTGCTCGCCGCTATGGATTTCCATCATCAGGCGGACAAAATCGCACAGCGGCGTGGTTCTCGGGATGTACCCGATCACCCCGGCCTCCGCCCAGGCGACGACGTCATCTTCCAACTCCCTGACCGAGGAGACGACAATGCGCATGTCAGGAGCCTCGTCGAGAGCGCGCCTTGCTGCCGCTGCACCCTCAGGCATTCTTCCATCCAACAATACGATGTCCGGGTGTATGGAGGCATTGAGCGCCACCGCCTCGGAGAGATCGGCGCACAGCCCGACGACCGATACTGACGGATCGCGCTCGAGGAGCTCGGCAAGGCATTCACCAGTGAAGCGCACCCCCCATACGAGCAGGATGCGTATGCCCCGACCGGCGCGGCCAGAGGCTACAGCCTGGTCCGGTACGACGTTTGCCTCCACAACCCATCCTCCCGTCCCGTAGTTCTACGCGGACGCTCACGCCGGGTTAGTTCCGGGACCGGTATTTCGATCACACGTCGATCGCTCCGGTCCTCGCCGCCGCCAACTGCCAGGCCGACATTTTCGTCTTTATCGTCGTCCAAGGCCGAGAGCGGCGGCCCTATGGGGGAAGATAATTCAACCTGGCGTAGCTTGTCCAGGAAGATAAGGAGCGATTTGTTCTATCGGGATGCTCTCTGCCCGCGGAGGGACGCCGCGCTGACGTTTGAAGCGGACTTCGTCTCACCCGAGCGAGGCGATGATCTCCCGGTAGGCTGCCTCGGGGAAGGCCTTCAAGGTCTTGGTCCGCACGCTGCCGAGCATTCCGAGCATGAGGCTGAACCTTGCCGCCACGGCGTCGTCCGGCGCTTCGTAGACGCCAACCAGATCGTATTCGCCAAGCGTCATGAAAACGGCCTTGAACTCGCCCCCCATATCAAGCAGGCCCTTCTTGGCGGTTTCGAGCCGGCGGGGCAACTCCTTCACCTTTTGGGCGCCCTGGTCGGTCCAATTGGCGAGCATAATGTAAGTCGGCATTGGCTTCCTCCCGTGATCCGCTCTATTTCAGGATGCGCCTTCCGCGGCTATGCGATCGAGCTTTGCCGCGATGATGAAATCGTTCTCGTGCAGTCCCTTGATCTTCTTGGTGTGCAGCGAGATCCGCGCATAGCCCCAGCCGAAACCGATATCGGGATGGTGTCCTTCGGCTTCGGCCAGCGCCGCCGCGCGCTCGACAAATCTGAAGGCATCGGCGAAGTTCTTGAACCGATAGGTTCGTTCGATTCGCTTGGCCTTGTCGAGAAGCGCCCAGTCGGGCGCTTGCGCATGATAGGCGGCGGCCTCCTGTTCGGTCAGCGGCGGTATGCCGCCGCGGCACGGAGTGCAACTCTTCTCGCTGAGGGACACCGGCAATTTATGACCTCCTCGATTTTCGACAGGATAGCACGACACGCGGCGCTGCGCCCGTGATGCATCTGCGTAAGGGCCCTCTCCGATGAAATTGACGATTCGCACCCGCCTTCTTCGTTCGATGCTGCTTCTCGGAGCGCTCGGCTGGCTCGGCATCGCGGCGTCCGGCGCGGCCGCGGCGTCCGGGGCTTGGCAAGTGGTGCTCGCTGCGGGCGACGATGCCGAACCGGTATTCGACAATGCGACCCGCGAATTGGGCCGGCGGCTCGCCACGGCCGGTGTCCCGCCGGGCAACATTCACCGGCTCAGCGCAAGCTCTTCCGAGGTCGCGGCCGGCGCGGAGCCTGCCACCGCCGAACTCCTGTTGCGGCGGATCGCGGACCTGCCGGCCCGGCCGGGGGACCAGTGCCTGATCTTTTTGACCTCGCACGGCGAGCAAGGCAGCGGCGTTTGGCTCGCCCGGTCGAACCGGGCGCTTACTCCGGACGAGCTTGCCCGCGCGTTGTCGCGCGGCTGCAACGCAGTGCCCACCGTCGTGATCGTCTCTACCTGCTACAGCGGCAGTTTTGCCACCGGCAAAATGGCGCGACCCAATCGCGTCATCCTGACCGCCGCTCGCGGAGACCGGCCATCCTTCGGCTGCCAGGCTCACCGCATCTACAACTTCTTTGACGAGTGCCTGCTCGGGGCGTTGCCGCAAGCGGCAACCTGGCGTTCCGTGTCCGATGGAGCCGACCGTTGCGTGCGGCGCATGGAGCACGCCCTCGGGGTGCGGCCGTCCGAGCCCCAGGCCTATTTCGGCGCAACCGTCGCAACCCTGAAGGTCGGGTTTTGAGGCGGACGCGGAGGCTCACCGCACAATAACGATCGGCACCTTTCCTTGGCGGCGCGTGATGTCGACCGATACCTCGCCGCCGTAGCGGCGCAACAGGATATCGGCGACACCGTGCCTCGCCTGCAGCCCGCGCAGGTGCAGGTGGTCGAGAAAATCCGGCAGCACCGGCCGGTCAAAGCGGATCTCATCACCGGTCTGGTCAAAGCTCAAGCTGAGGCTTGCCTGCAGCAAGGCAAACACGGTCGCGCTTGCCCAAGCCTGCGGCGCGCAGGCGACCGGATAAAGTGTCGGGGCGGTCAGCTGCCGCCAGGCAAACCCGCAGAACAGCTCCGGGAGCCGCCGCAAGTCCATATAGCTCGCGGCCTGAAAGAGGCCCTTGAAGATTCGTAAGACACCGGACTTCAGACCATAACGCGCGAGACCGAGGGCGATCACTGCGTTGTCGTGAGGCCAAACCGAACCATTGTGGTATGAAATCGGATTGTAGCGAGCGGCCGATCGCGCGACCGTACGCACGCCCCATCCGGAAAAGCAGCTGGTGCCGAGCAGCGTATCGGCCACGCGTGCGGCGCGCTCGGGGGCGGCAATCCCCGTCAGCAACGCATGCCCGGCATTTGACGACGTCACACGGCAGGGCTGCTTGGCGCCGTCCAGCGCGAGGGCATAGGTTGAGAGCTCGTCGCACCAGAACGCGGCCTCGAACCGCTCGCGCAGCGCGTCGGCCTGCTGCGAGAGCGCGGCGGCGGTTACCGAATGGTCCAGCGCCAATGCCAGAGCCGCTGCGTGTCGCTTGGCGCCATAAACATAGGCCTGAACCTCGCACAGAGCGATCGGGCCCTCGGCAAGGCGGCCATCCTCGTGGAAGATCGAGTCGTACGAATCCTTCCAGCCCTGATTGACCAGCCCTTCGGCGTTCTTGCGCTGATATTCTACAAAGCCGTCACCGTCCGGGTCGCCATAGGTGTCGATCCAATGAACGGCAGCCTGAATATTCGGCCATAATTCCCGGACTGTTTTCAGATCCCCGGTACGTCTGAAGTATTCGCCGACCAAGAGCACGAACAGCGGTGTCGCATCGACGCTGCCGTAATACCGCGCGAACGGCACTTCGCGCAGCCGCGCCATCTCGCCGTCCCGCATCTCGTGCAGAATCTTCCCGGGCTCGGCATCGCGCTCGGGATCGAACTCGGTCGACTGCGTCGCCGCGAGAAAACGTAATACGCCTTTGGCGATCGACGGATCGATCCATAAGGCGAAGAGGGCGGTTAAGATGCCGTCGCGTCCAAACGGGGTGCCGAACCACGGGATGCCGGCGAAGGGGTAGGGACCGAATGCGGTCTCGGTCAGCAGCATGTAGAGATCGGCGACCGAACGGCGCGCAAACTCGTTGAACAGCGAATTGGAGCTGTCGACGCTGGCGGCCCTCCCGCTGGCGGCTCTGAGCGCCCGTCGCGCAGTGCGAAGCGAACTGTAGAATTGCCGGCTGACGTCACTCTTCTGAGCGCGATCGTCCCGGCATGCAATCCGCAGCACACAGCGCATCCCTTGGCCCGGCGCGAGCGAACGCTCGTAAAGCGCGGTGGCGGTATCGAGGCGGGTCGGGGCGGGTTCGAATTCGAGACTGGTGAACCTCTCCACTGCGTCGAGGCCGAGGTACCGCAAGACGACGGATGACTTAGTCCTGCGTTCGACCGACACCTGGCCTCGCCGGGCCCGTTTTTGCCCCCTCACCTCGAAGAGGTCGGCAAAATCAGCGCCAAACCTGATCCCGACCCTCACATTATGACCTCGGGTATCGAAATTGTGGACGAGGAGCCGCTCGTAATACGCGTTCTGCCAGATGTATTTGAGCCGGTTCACATGGATCAATTCGCCGCGGAATTTGACGCCGTCGCGGGAGATCAGCTCGGGGTTCGCCAAGTCCACGGTGAGGACAGCGTTGTCTTCCGCCACATTCGAGCTGAGCAGGAGGAGCGGCGCACCGTTCAGCCGCAGCTCGAGCTGCGACAGGAAACGCGTGTCGTGGAGGTAAATGCCGTCGGAGTTGCCTTCGCCCGCAACGATATCGCCGCGGTGATTAAATAAAGCAAAGGCGTAACCGGATTTTAGCGTGCGCGGCCGGCGCTCCTGAAAGGAAACATTCGAACTCGATGTAAAACGGCGATGCTTCCTGGTCGCCAGCCCGCCCAGGAACCGGCGCGGTCTCGCCGGTGCTGCTCTCGGAATTCAGGCGGCGTCCCGCTGCGTGGCGGCCCTGGTGCTTAAGGCAACCGCGTCGATCGAGCTGCGGCGCCGCAGATCACTGTACAGCTCGATGTAATCGCGTGCCATGCGCTCTGCCGAGAACCGCTCCTCGAACCAGAGTCGGATCGCGATCCGGTCCAGCGCTGCGGCTCGCGAGATTGCGGCAACTGCCCCATTGACGCTGTCGACGACAAAGCCGGTCATCCCCTCCTCGATGATCTCCGGAACGGAACCTCGTCGGAACGCGATTATGGGGGTGCCATTGGCCATCGCTTCGATCATGACCAGTCCGAAGGGCTCCGGCCAGTCGATCGGGAACAGCAGCGCCATCGCCCGACCGAGAAATTCTCCTTTGTCGCGGTCGCCAATCTCGCCGACGAACTCCACCCCCGGACCTTTCAGCAGTCTTTTTATCTTTTCATTGTAGTAATCGACATCGGCCTTGTCGACCTTGGCCGCGATCTTCAGCGGTATTCCGGCGCGGCCGGCAATTTTGATCGCCTGTTCTACCCCCTTCTCGGGACTGATCCGGCCGATAAAAGCGAGGTAGCCGCCGTCCCCGCCGCCTGGGGGATAAAGGTCTGTCGGAAGACCGTGATGTACGGTGCCATGCCAGCTCGCCCAGGGCACCGGCGCCCGCTGAGCGTCCGAGATGGAGACCAGTGGCATCATCGGAAATTCGCGAAAAAGGGGAGGCAGGTCCGGCAGATCGAGGCGGCCATGGGTCGTCGTCAAGGTCTTGCCCCAGAGCGGCGCGAATATCGGAAAATGCAGCGAATCCAGATGAAAATGGATGATGTCGAATTCTTCGGCGCTCCGCGCGACGCGGTTCAGCATTACCAGGTGATGCGGAAGCGGGTCTTTGCACCGAGAGTCGAGACGCAGTGCGCGAGCGCACGGGGCGCGCAGTGCCGCCTCGGTTCGCGAATCGCCGCTGGCAAACAGAGTGACCTGATGACCCTGGCGTACCAGCTCTTCGGTCAGATACGAGACAACCCGCTCGGTGCCGCCGTAAAGCTGCGGCGGACAGCTCTCGTACAGAGGCGAGACTTGTGCGACCCTCATTCTCCAGACCCGCAATTGAGCTCGCTAATATAGCGACTGCAAGATCAAGAACTGTTTTGGGATTAATAAGTTCCCGAGCCCAAGGAGATCGGCAGACCCCGGGACAGTTCGTAGATCGTGCTGCTTTCGCCTGTTTGAACCCAAGGCAGAAGCATTGCGGCCGCGGGCAGCAGCGTCCGCCAATCTGGTGAGTGAATGATGTACGCCACTCCGGGAGGTCGTTCGAGCGACTTGAAGTTCGCTGCGGGATCACCAGATCGAAGTCGTGCCGGATGCCGATTGACGGGTCTCGGCGGGGAATAATGGCTGGATCAGAGATGGGTCGGCCGCAGTCATGTCGCTTCGCTGTGAGGATGTGATCCGAGCTGTTGTCCCACCGCCTCCCGCGACGGTTGCCAGTGCGCGGCAGAACCAGAACCAGTCGGCAGCCGCAGAAGATTTTTCCCTGCGTGCCGCGCTAATTGCCATCCGCATGCGTTACCGGGGTGAACATGCAGAGAGGTGAACCATGGCGCTTTCAGAATTTCCGCGATTGGGTTTCGATCCATTTGCCGAACTGCGGCGAATGCAGAGCGAGATGAACCGGGTCTTTTCCGGGTTCAACGCGACCGCCGCGCGCGATTTTCCGCCGATCAACATCTGGCTCGGCGAGCACAGCGTCGTTGTGACGGCCGAATTGCCCGGCATCACCCGCGAAGGCGTAAATCTCACTCTGCAAGAGGATGTGCTGACGCTCGCGGGCAAGCGCGAACCGAACTCACAAGAGCAAAACGTGAGTTGGCAGCGCCGCGAGCGTGCCTACGGCAATTTTTCGCGCGCGGTCCAGCTGCCGTTTCGTGTCGATCCCGACAAGGTCCAGGCGCGCTTCAACAACGGCATCCTGGAAATCGAATTGCAACGGCTGGAAGCGGATCGGCCGAAGAAGATCGAAATCCGCGCTGCTTGAACCGAGCGGAAGGAGTGCAATGATGCCCCAGGAAATCAAAACCGTCGCGCAACAGACGCCAGCGACCACGGAATCCACCAGGGGATCCGGTCAGCGCACACCGCAGCGGCCGGTATTTCTGCCGCCGGCCGACATCTATGAAACCAAGGACAGCATCGTCGTGCTGGCGGAGATGCCTGCAGTCTCCTCGGAAGGGGTCGATATCAGCCTCGAACGGCGCGTGTTGACGATTCGCGGACGCAGCGCCGCCAGCGAGCCTGCCGGTTATCAACGGGTTTATAACGAGTATGCCGAGGGGGATTACGAGCGCGTTTTCACATTGTCGGAAAACATCGACCGAGACCGTATCGAGGCCACCCTCAAGGACGGTGTCTTGCAGCTCGTCCTGCCAAAGGCAGAAGCCGCAAAGGCGAGAAAGATCGAACTCAAATCCTCCTGAGCAGCGCCGGCGCTGGCTCGACCAAGGGTGGAAACGGACAGTAGCGCGTTTCCACCCTGCCTTGCTGTTCGCTTTTCTGCTCGCCACGCCAGCGTCGGCAGCGAACGCCGTGCCGGACCTGATGAGGCAAATCCATTGGGGCGAGACCTCGCAGGACCTGCTGCAGCAATTCGACCGCGCCGCAACTCAGCTCCACCGAAGTCTCGATTTCGGCGACAGCTATGTCGATGTCGTGCTGCGCGGGGAAACGATAGGCGGCGTTCCCGTCATCACGTTCTTTCAAATGGACAAGAGAACGCACGGCCTCAAACGCATCCAGCTGGAGCGGCCGCGCCACGGCGTCAACCCGCCGGCATTGCGCGCGATCTCGGCGGCGCTCTCCGCCGATTATGGCCGGCCCGACAGGATCTGCTTCACGCCAGTAACCCCGGTCGGCGGCTATCAGGCGGCAGCGCAGGAGTTATGGCTTCGCGGCACGGATGTGATCAGTGCGATCTACCGCGACACCACCCTGCAAGCTTTCGAGGGCTGCATCTTTGGCGTTGCGTCAGGATACTGCGGATCAACCGGACAGCTTTTGGTGCGGATCACTCCGGCCGTCGATGACACCCAGCCGGACCCTTGTTCGCTGACAAGCCGCCGCAGTGAGCCTGACTAAAGACGCCCACACAGCGTTAGCGGCTTGGCCCAGATACTGGCGACGCGCCGAGCAGCGCGAGCGCGGCGTTCTCGCCAACAAACGCCCGACGGCACAGATCAATGTCGATGCGACCGCGCTGACCCAAGCTGGGGTCGGCGCCCGCTACCTCCAAAACATCGTCGAACAGGAGGCTTCGGGATATCTGCAGCTCCGCGAAGGGACGACAACCTCCCCGATAAATCTCGTCATCCGGACCGCAGTCAATCCCACCATTACTCCGAGTGGTTTTCTGGAATTTCGGCATCTCATTGATGCGCTTTCGGACAACGCTCGCCGGCTTTGGCTAAAAAATGCCCCACTTGGCCGTACATGCTTTCGGAGAGACCGATTGGTTGGACTTCTGGAGCTCGCGGCGTTTGGAGTGGACCTTGTAAGCGCTCGGTCCAGTGACACCTTCTGCTCATTGTTCGGCGGCGCGGCTGCATAACCGCCGCAATCGGGCCGTGGCACCGCCGAGGGGGGCCGCCGGCGCCGCTAAGCCTCGATCTTCGAGAACAGGTAGGCGCCGATCGCGAGCAGGACGGCGGCGAGGCCGCCGAGGACGGCGAAGTCGGTCGCGGCGCCGAACGCGAAACCATCGCTGAGCGCGCCGCGCAGGCCGTCGACGCCGTAGCTGAGCGGGTTGAGCCGCACCGCGAGCCGGACCGCCCCCGGCAGGTCCGGAACCGGGAAGAGAGCGCTCGAAAAGAAGAAGAGCGGCAGTACGATGAAGTTCATGATCAGCTGAAAGCCCTGCATGTCCTGCAACATCGAGCCGACGGCGGTGCCGATAGCCGTGCACATAATCGCGATCAGGGTCATGAATAAGAGCGCCACCGGCAATAGCAGCGGGTGCGCCGGCCGGAACCCGGCGGCGAGGCACACGAGAAAAACAATGCTCCCCTGGATCAATGCCACAGTGGCGCTGCCGAGCGTGCGCCCGAGCACGATCTCGAGCCGCGACACCGGCGCCACCAAGGTTTCCTTCAGAAAGCCGAACTGGCGGTCCCAGATGATCTCAATGCCGCTGAAGACGGCAGTGAACAGGATGCCCATCGTGACGATGCCCGGCGCCAGAAACTGGACGTAGTCGCCGCGGCCGGCGCGGGCGAAGGTGGGTCCGAGGCCGAACCCGAGCGCCAGCAGGAATAGGATCGGCTGGCCGAGCGAGCCGATCATGCGGGCGCGCGAGCGGAAATAGCGCTTCAATTGCCGCAGCCACAAGATGAAAACGGCGCTCACCGGCGGCCGCGCCAAACCTGACGCATTCGGCGCATGCGGTCGATAGGCGCCGCTTCCTCCTCGCGAATGCCGTGCCCGGTCAGCGCCATGAACGCGTCCTCCAGCGTGCGCCCGCCGGTTTGCTCGCGCAGCGCCGCGGGGGCGCCCTGCGCGACAATCCGGCCGTGGTCGATGACCGCGATCCGGTCCGCGACGCGCTCCGCCTCCTCCATGTAGTGCGTCGTGAAAAACACCGTCACGCGTTCGTCGCGGCTGAGGGCGCGGATGAGTTCCCAGATCTGGCTGCGCGTCTGCGGGTCGAGCCCGCTGGTCGGCTCGTCGAGAAACAGGATGCGCGGCCGATGCTGCAGCGCGCGGGCGATTTCGAGCCGACGCTTCATGCCGCCCGAGAAGCGCTTGACGTAGTCATGGCGCCGCTCCCAGAGGCCGACGAGGCGCAGCAGCGCCTCGGTGCGCTCGCGGCGCTGCGCCCGCGGCACGCGGTAGAGGACGCCGTGCAATTCCATGTTTTCGGCCGCGGTCAATTCGTCGTCGAGGCTCGGATCCTGGAACACGATGCCGAAGGCGCGGCGCACCAGCAGCGGCTCCCGGACGGGGTCGTGGCCGGCGATCAAGAGCCGACCCTCGCTCGGCGTCAGCACCGTCGTGAGCATTTTTATCGTCGTCGTCTTGCCGGCGCCGTTGGGGCCGAGAAAGCCGAAGATGACGCCCTCCGGCACCGCGAACGAGATGTGGTCGACCGCAGTGAAGCCGCGGAAGCGCTTAACCAGATCGCGGGCCTCGATGATCGCGGCCATCATTTTTCTACGGCACGATTCCCCTCGGTCCGGCCCTGTCCCAGGCTGTCCGGTTTCGACAATTCGGCTGTAGATCATAAACTCGATTTTATTCGCAGTCGTCATCACCGGGCTTGACCCGGTGATCTGTTAGCTCCGCGGCGCCGAGTTCTGTGGGCGGCGGCTCCCGGAGACGGCCGGATCACGATCAAAACTTGTATCAGGCATCCTAGAACTTTGGTGGCAGCATCGGTCCACGATCGACGATGAGGCATGGATCTGAACACCGCGAGGGTCGGCCCTCGAAGGTGGAGGGCTATTGCAATCCGGTCTGATCCATGTTGTTTTCCCAAATTGCTGTCTCGCCGGTGAGACGATGTCCGTTAAGTTCGGCGTTTGGTGGTGCGGTCCGGTGGCGGCCGCTATCTTCGTTCTCTGTCTCGTTTTGGGGCGTGTATCGCCGGGCGCACAGGAAGGGCAGTTCTTCCGTATCGGAGCAGCGGCGACCTCGGGGACCTTCTTCGAGATCGGCGCGGTGATCGCCAGCGCCATCTCGAAGCCGGCCGGCTCGCCGCCTTGCGAGCACGGCGGCAATTGCGGAGTTCCCGGTCTGGTCGCGGTAACACAGGCAACTCAGGGCTCGGTCGAGAACCTGCGTATGGTTGCTGCCGGGCAGATCGAATCCGGCATCGCCCAATCCGACGTCTCCGGCTGGGCTTATGCCGGAACGGGCATATTCGCCGCGGAGGGACCGCTGAAGAATTTGCGCACGATCGCGAGCCTGTTCCCTGAGAGCCTTCAGCTGGTGGTCCGCGACGACAGCCCGATCCGAACCCTCGCCGATCTTCGGGGAAAGCACATGTCACTGGGACAGCCCGCGTCGGGGACGGTCGCCGATGCGCGCGTCGTGCTCGCTGCCGCGGGTCTCACCGAGAAGGACTTGTCGGCCGAATATTTGCGCCCCGGGGTGGCCGCTGCGAACGTCAAGGACGGCACGCTCGACGGGTTTTTCATCATTGGCGGAGTGCCCGTCCCGGCGATCCGTGATTTGGCGGCGGAAACCCCGGTACGGCTGATTCCGGTCGGAGATGAGGTTCTCGCGACGATGCGGGAGAGCTCGAAGTCCTACCGGCGTTCAGTGATCCCAGCCGGAACCTATCCGGGGATCAGCGTGGCGACGCCATCGATCGGCTTCGATGCGCTTTGGATCGTGTCCGCCGATGCGCCCGACGATCTGATCTATGCCATCACCAAGGCATTGTGGAACGATGCGACCCAGCGGCTGCTCGAGGCGCGCGACCCGCTCGGCAAGCAGGTCCGGCTGGAAGATGCGCTCGACGGGCTCTCCGTGCCGCTGCATCCTGGGGCGAAGAGCTTCTACCGCGAGGCCGGGTTGGCGGTCGATTGAGCCGGCGTGCTCGGCAAGCGTGAGCACCCCGAAGGAGGAGACCAGTTGAGGAAACCCGAATGAATAAAGGGAGCATGACGCTCGCCCGCAGGTTGCGTGACTATTTCTCGCCGCGCGAGTTGATCGACACTTCGCCGCGGATCTCCGACGAAGTTAAGTGCACGACATGTTACATGTGCGCCTGCCGCTGCGGGATCAAAGTACATCTCAAAGACGGGGCGATCCGCTACATCGAAGGCAACCCGGACCATCCCGTTAACCGCGGCGTGATCTGCGGCAAGGGCGCGTCCGGCATCATGCAGCAGGCCTCGCCGGCGAAGCTGCAAAAGCCGCTCAAGCGGGTCGGCGAGCGAGGTTCAGGCGAGTTCCGCGAAATCGATTGGGAGGAAGCGATCGCGACGGCGGTCGAGTGGCTGTCATCGGTCCGCACGACGGACCCGAAGAAGCTCGCCTTTTTCACCGGGCGCGACCAGAGCCAATCCTTGACCGGATATTGGGCGGCGCAGTTCGGGACGCCGAATTTCGCCGCGCATGGCGGCTTCTGCTCGGTCAACATGGCGGCTGCGGGTATGTACACGCTGGGCGGCAGCTTCTGGGAGTTTGGCGAGCCGGATTGGGCGCGCACCCGGTTCTTCATGATGTTCGGCGTCGCCGAAGACCATGATTTCGAACCCGATCAAGATCGGGTTGTCGGGTCTGCGCCGGCGCGGCGCGAAGTTCGTTTCGGTAAACCCGGTGCGCACCGGCTATTCGGCGATTGCCGATGAATGGATCGGCATCAGGCCCGGCACTGACGGCCTCTTCGTGCTTTCGCTGATCCACGAATTGCTGAAGGCCGACCGGATCGACGTCGATTACCTGGGCCGCTATACCAACGCCGGCTGGCTGGTGATCCAGGAGCCGGGGGCGCCGGATGACGGGCTCTTCGCCCGCAACGAAGCCGGCGAGCCGCTCGTCCTCGAACCGTCGGGATCGCTCGCCAGCGGCATGGCGACAGGAGTTTCGGCCCGCCTCGTCGGGAACGCGGTGCTGCCTGACGGCCGTCGCGCGGTCCCGGTTTTCCAGCTGGTGGCGGAGCGTTACCTCGACCCTGGCTACGCACCGGAAGCCGTGGCCGAAACCTGCGGCGTTCCGGCCGCAACGATTCGCCGGCTGGCTGCCGAGATGGCTCGTACGGCCTTCGAAGAGGAGATCGAGCTCGCCGTGCCCTGGACCGACTGGGCGGGGCGGCGCCACGAGACGATGCTGGGCCGCCCGGTCTCGCTGCATGCGATGCGCGGGATCTCCGCCCATTCCAACGGATTCCAGACCTGCCGCGCGCTGCATTTGCTGCAGATGCTGCTCGGCACGATCGACGTGCCAGGCGGTTGGCGATACAAATCCCCGCATCCGAAACCCGCCCCGCCGGGCCCGAAGCCCACCGGCAGGCCGGAGCAGGTCGCCCCCGGAAAACCGCTCCCCGGGATCCCGCTCGGCTACCCGCTCTCGCCCGGAGACCTGATCCTCGACGCCGACGGGCGGCCCTTCCGCATCGATAAGGCGTTCTCCTGGGACGCCCCGATCGCCGCGCACGGCATGATGCAGATGGTCATCACCAATGCGTGGAAGGGCGACCCGTATCCGATCGATACGCTCTTCATGTATATGGCCAACATGGCCTGGAACTCGGCGATGAACACCGCCGAGACGATGCGGATGCTGACCGACAAGGGCGCGGGAACCGGCGATTATCGCATCCCGCGCATCATCTATTCCGACGCGTACTACTCCGAGATGGTCGCTTACGCCGACCTCGTGCTGCCTGACACCACCTATCTCGAACGCTGGGACTGCATATCCCTGCTCGACCGGCCGATCGGCAGCGTCGAGGGGCCGGCCGATGCGATCCGCCAACCGATCCTGACGCCGGACCGTGATGTCCGCCCATTTCAGGACGTGCTGATCGAGATCGGCGCCCGCCTTGGGCTGCCCGGCTTCGTGACACAAGAGGGCGCGCCGCGCTACCCCGGCGGCTACCCCGATTACATCGTCAACCACGAGAGGCGGCCGGGCATCGGCCCGCTCGGCGGCTGGCGCGGCGCCGAGGGCGAGAACGCGGGACGGGGGGCACCAAACCCGCACCAGCTCCAACGCTATATCGCGAACGGCTGCTTCTGGAAGCACGAATTGCCCGAGGATCAGCTCTATTTCAAGCACGCCAACAAGGCCTACCTCGAAACCGCGGTCACGATGGGACTGATCGACAAGCCGGAGCCCATCGTGCTGCAGCTCTATGTCGAGCCATTGCAGCGCTTCCGCCTCGCCGCCCAAGGGCACGGAAGCGTGCTGCCCCCGGAGAGCCATCGCGAACGGATCGCGACCTATTTCGACCCGCTCCCGTTCTGGTACATGCCGTTCGAGGAATCCCGGATCGATCGCAATACTTTCCCGCTGCACGCGCTGACCCAGCGGCCGATGCAGATGTACCATTCCTGGCACTCGCAGAACGCCTGGCTGCGCCAGATCCTCGGCAACAACCGGCTGTTCGTGAACCGGACGATCGGGCGAGCCCTCGGGCTCGCGGAGGATGACTGGGTTTGGCTGACGAGCCATCACGGCCGCATCCGCGTCCCGACCAAGCTGATGGATGGGGTCAATCCCGATACGGTGTGGACCTGGAACGCAATCGGCAAGCGCAGCGGCGCATGGAACCTCGCTCCCGACTCGCCCGAGTTTCGCAAGGGCTTTTTGCTCAACCACCTGATATCGGAGCTGTTGCCGGCCGACGGCGGCTATTCCTACGCCAATGCCGACCCGATCACCGGCCAGGCCGCTTGGTATGATCTGCGGGTGCGGATCGACCGGATCCCCCCGGGAGAAGCAGACATCACCGCACCCTCGTTCGAGATGCTCGGACACCCTGCCTCGCTCAGCCATCCCCCCGGAATACTGCGCTATTTCGCGGGAACCGACCGCGGGAAGCCAGCGCAATGACGTCACTTCCCGAACAGCGGCCGGGTCAGAAGAAGCTCGGGCTCGTCATCGATCTCGACATCTGCGTCGGCTGCCACGCCTGCGCGACGGCATGCAAGGAATGGAATGCCAGCGGCCATATGGGGCCGCTGCCCGATTTCAACGCCTATGGCGACGGCGCCTGGGGCGTGTGGTTCAACCGCATTCATTCCTTCGAGGAAGGCGAGGGAGAGGGTGCGCGAACCATCCATTTCCCGAAATCCTGTCTGCATTGCGAAGAGCCGGCCTGCGTCACCGTGTGCCCGACCGGGGCGTCCTACAAGCGCGCCGAGGATGGTATCGTGCTGGTCAACGAGTTCGATCTGCATCGGTTGCAAGCTGTGCTCTTGGGCATGTCCCTATGGCGCCCGCGAGTTCGACGCCGACGAAGGCGTCATGAAGAAATGCACCTTGTGCATCGACCGGATCTACAACGAAAACCTCGGGCCCGAGGACCGCCAGCCGGCCTGCGTCATGGTGTGTCCGGTGACTGCCCGCCATTTCGGCGATTTGGGCGACCCCCACTCGGAGGTTTCCGAGATAGTTGCGCGCCGATCTGGCGGCGACCTGATGCCCGAACTCGGCTACAAACCGGTCAATAAATATCTGCCGCCGAGAACGGCTCGCATGACGCCGGCCCGGCCGGCTGCGGGCATGGCTGTGGCGCCGCTCGATCCGCCCGCCGCTGGCGACCGTCTGCTGCGCTGGGTCGACCGGCTCCTGTCGCGCTGACCTGGAAACTACAGGCAGCCATGCATCCCGCGCTGTCGATTGTCTTCTTTACGACCGCCTCCGGCGCCGGTTTCGCTCTGTTGCTGGTATTGGGGCTCTGCATCCCGCTCGGCATGTTGCCGCGGAGCTCGGTTTTCGGCTTTGCCGCACTCGCAGTCGCGGTCGCGCTTGCCGGCGGAGGGCTGTCCTCTTCGGTACTCCACCTGGGCAGGCCCGAAAGGGCTTGGCGCGCCTTTTCACAATGGCGCTCCTCCTGGCTCTCGCGGGAGGGGGTCTTTTCGCTTCTGACCTTCTTGCCGTCCGCGGTATTCGGGGTTGGCTGGGTATTCTTCGGCGCGACCGAAGGATTGATCGGTCTTTGCGGCATCCTCGCCGCAGTTCTGGCGGCCGGAACGATCTACTGCACCGGCATGATCTACCAGTCGTTGAAGCCGATCCATCAATGGCACAACGCATGGGTGGTGCCCAACTACCTGGCGCTCGCATTGATGAGCGCGCTCCTCATTCTTGATTTTCTGGTGCGGCTTTGGCAGCCGCGCGCGCCGGGTGTTGCAGTCTCGGCCTTCGTGCTGGTGGTGCTCGGTTGGTGGCTGAAAGAACGGTATTGGAGTTCGATCGGCACGACCTCGGCGCCGAGCACGATCGCCAGCGCGACTTTGCTCGGCAGTCGAGGCAAGGTGCGGATGCTCGAGCCGCCGCATACCGAAGAGAACTTTCTCTTGCAGGAGATGGGTTTTCGGATCGCCCGCAGGCACCGGGTGCGCCTGCGCCTGATCGCCAGATCTGCGGCGTTTATCGCTCCCGCGATCCTCACATTGCTCGCGCTCCTAGCCGGTGGTGCAGTCGGCTTGATCGCGACGGGGCTCGCCGTTGCCAGCGCGGCTCTCGGTCTCGTAGTCGAGCGTTGGCTCTTTTTCGCCGAAGCCAAACACACGGTGATGCTGTATTACGGCGCCGAGGCGGTGTAACGCCACAAAGTAATTTCTGCGCGGAACCTCTGGACAAGGCGCGACGAGATGCCCATCTCGGCTCTTGCTGCGCCCTTCGGGAATCGGCCCCTCTCCATGATGCGATCTGCGGTGACCGCGAAGGCGGAAATGACGCATGTCGAGTTGGAACGGAGCCAGTTCACGCTCGTCGCATCCCGAGCTAAATCGGGTGTTGACGCAGGGATCGGGTGGGCTTATAAGCGCGGCCCCTTTGGCGGTTTTCGGATCGCGGGGGATGTTGATTGAAATTGTGGAGAGATAGGGAAGGGATGCGCGGACGGCGGCCGAGGGTCGCCTGATGTTCGTGCATTTGCGAACGTTTGGAGGCCCTGATATTGGGTCCGTCCCCCAATTTACCGTTGGGCGGATGGGCCTGGGATGAACTTGAGAGTTTGATCCTGGCTCAGAACGAACGCTGGCGGCATGCCTAACACATGCAAGTCGAACGCTTTTGCGACTTCGGTCGCAAGGGAGTGGCGCACGGGTGAGTAGCGCGTGGGAACCTGCCCTGTTGTGGGGGATAACCGAGGGAAACTTCGGCTAATACCGCATACGCCCGGAGCGGTCTTCGGATCGCACCGGGGAAAGATTTATCGCAGCAGGAGGGGCCCGCGTCGGATTAGGTAGTTGGTAGGGTAACGGCCTACCAAGCCGGTGATCCGTAGCTGGTCTGAGAGGATGATCAGCCACACTGGGACTGAGACACGGCCCAGACTCCTACGGGAGGCAGCAGTGGGGAATATTGGACAATGGGCGCAAGCCTGATCCAGCAATGCCGCGTGAGTGATGAAGGCCTTCGGGTTGTAAAGCTCTTTCGCCCGCGACGATGATGACGGTAGCGGGAGAAGAAGCCCCGGCTAACTTCGTGCCAGCAGCCGCGGTAATACGAAGGGGGCGAGCGTTGTTCGGATTTACTGGGCGTAAAGGGCGCGTAGGCGGCCCTCCTTGTCGCGTGTGAAAGCCCCGGGCTCAACCTGGGAATTGCGCGCGAAACGGGGGGGCTTGAGTTCGGGAGAGGAGCGTGGAATTCCCAGTGTAGAGGTGAAATTCGTAGATATTGGGAAGAACACCGGTGGCGAAGGCGGCGCTCTGGACCGAGACTGACGCTGAGGCGCGAAAGCGTGGGGAGCAAACAGGATTAGATACCCTGGTAGTCCACGCTGTAAACGATGTGTGCTAGACGTTGGGGAGCCTAGCTCTTCGGTGTCGCCGCAAACGCTTTAAGCACACCGCCTGGGGAGTACGGCCGCAAGGTTAAAACTCAAAGGAATTGACGGGGGCCCGCACAAGCGGTGGAGCATGTGGTTTAATTCGACGCAACGCGAAGAACCTTACCAGCTCTTGACATGCCCGGTATGGGGGAGAGAGATCTCGTCCTTCGGTTCGGCCGGCCGGGACACAGGTGCTGCATGGCTGTCGTCAGCTCGTGTCGTGAGATGTTGGGTTAAGTCCCGCAACGAGCGCAACCCCCATCTGCAGTTGCCAGCGGGCAAGCCGGGCACTCTGCAGAAACTGCCGGTGACAAGCCGGAGGAAGGCGGGGATGACGTCAAGTCCTCATGGCCCTTATGGGCTGGGCTACACACGTGCTACAATGGCGGTGACAGAGGGCGGCAAGGGGGCGACCCTGCGCCAATCTCAAAAAGCCGTCTCAGTTCGGATTGCTCTCTGCAACTCGAGAGCATGAAGTCGGAATCGCTAGTAATCGCGGATCAGCATGCCGCGGTGAATACGTTCCCGGGCCTTGTACACACCGCCCGTCACACCATGGGAGTTGGCTTTACCCGAAGGCGGTGCAGCAACCCCGGTCGCAAGACCGGGGAGCGAGCCGACCACGGTAAGGTCAGCGACTGGGGTGAAGTCGTAACAAGGTAGCCGTAGGGGAACCTGCGGCTGGATCACCTCCTTTCTGGATGCCAGAAGACAGATGGCAGAAATCAGAGATCAGAACTGATGGCTGCGCTGCTTCCGGCTTTCCACCAACGCCCGAGCCTGGCAGCGGCAGAATTCTGCATTTCTGAGTTCTGCGGTTCTGGTTTCTGGCAAATGGCCGCCGTCTGCGCATCCCTTCTCCCGAGCGTCGGCGAGCGCTCGCTCTGCTGGTGCGGCCTGCAGGTCACCCTGTCGGTCTGATGTGGGGCTAGTAGCTCAGCTGGTTAGAGCGCGCGCTTGATAAGCGTGAGGTCGGAGGTTCAAATCCTCCCTGGCCCACCATCCAGATGACAGAACTGCAGAAATCAGAACGGCAGAAATTCTGCGCTGGCATCTGTTTTCTGGCCGGGGGTGTAGCTCAGCTGGGAGAGCGCCTGCTTTGCAAGCAGGAGGTCATCGGTTCGAATCCGTTCACCTCCACCACGGTCGCAACGAGGTTGCGACCACGCGGCAGGCGTTGCGCGAGCAACGCCGAAAGCGGCGGCGTTTGGAGAAGATTAAGAGACACCGTCCCGGGGCGACCCGGGCGGGGTGTTGTTTGAAGGGTGAAGAGAGAGTTTGTCATGTGACCGAGGCGGATAGGCTCGGGCCGCAAGGTTCGAGTGTATCCGAGAAGTGTCTTCATGTGAGGCCGCTTGGGCGTAGGGGTCTTGCCCCTGTGCGCGGCGGTTTTGTGCGGCGGAACCCATCGGTTAGCCTGTGGAGTTCCGCCGGGGATCAAGCGCAAGTAAGGGCATCTGGTGGATGCCTTGGCACTGAGAGGCGATGAAGGACGTGGCACGCTGCGAAAAGCCCGGGGGAGATGCGAGCGATCGGTGATCCCGGGGTGTCCGAATGGGGCAACCCACCCGGCAACGGGTATCCTCGTCTGAATTCATAGGACGAGGAGGCAAACCCGGCGAACTGAAACATCTCAGTAGCCGGAGGAACAGACATCAAACGAGATTCCGCCAGTAGTGGCGAGCGAACGCGGATCAGGCCAGTGGCACGGGTTTTTGGTACCGGAAGCGCCTGGAAAGGCGAGCCATAGCGGGTGACAGCCCCGTACGGGAAACCGGAATTTGTGTCCTCGAGTAGGGCGGGACACGTGCAATCCTGTCTGAAGATGGGGGGACCACCCTCCAAGCCTAAATACTCCTCAGTGACCGATAGTGCACCAGTACCGTGAGGGAAAGGTGAAAAGCACCCCGACGAGGGGAGTGAAACAGTTCCTGAAACCGGATGCCTACAAGCAGTCGGAGTTTCAGATGACAGAAAACAGAAATCAGATAACAGAACTTCTGATGTCCTGATTTCTGCTATCTGTCTTCTGGAGTGACGGCGTACCTTTTGTATAATGGGTCAGCGAGTTGGTCTTGGTAGCGAGCTTAAGCCGCTAGGCGTAGGCGCAGCGAAAGCGAGTCCGAAACGGGCGCCGGCCCCAGCGATGGGGTCAAACAGTTACCGGGATCAGACCCGAAACCGGGTGATCTAGCCATGGGCAGGTTGAAGGTGCGGTAACACGCACTGGAGGACCGAACCCACTACTGTTGCAAAAGTAGGGGATGACTTGTGGCTAGGGGTGAAAGGCCAATCAAACCCGGAAATAGCTGGTTCTCCGCGAAATCTATTGAGGTAGAGCGTCATGTGGTCACCGCCGGGGGTAGAGCACTGGATGGGCTAGGGGGGCGCGAGCCTTACCAAACCTAACCAAACTCCGAATACCGGCGAGTGCAGCATGGCAGCCAGACGGCGGGTGCTAAGGTCCGTCGTCGAGAGGGAAACAGCCCAGACCGCCAGCTAAGGTCCCCCAGTCGTGGCTAAGTGGGAAAGGATGTAGGACGGCCAAGACAACCAGGAGGTTGGCTTAGAAGCAGCCATCCTTTAAAGAAAGCGTAATAGCTCACTGGTCTATCAGCTGTCCCGCGCCGAAAATGTAACGGGGCTCAAGCCACGCACCGAAGCTGCGGGTGTTCAGAAGACAGAAATCAGAAATCAGAACAGCAGAAACAAGGACGAAAGATGAGCGAGTGGGTCGAGCGGGCCGAGGATCTCGAGGTGTTCCGGCGAGCCTATCGGTTGTCGCTGGAAGTGCATCGGGCAAGCCTCGAATTCCCGCGGATCGAGCAGTTTGCACTGGCCGATCAGATCCGGCGGGCCGCCAAATCGATCTGCGCCAACTTGGCCGAGGGTTTTGGTCGCCAGCGGCTGTCGCGGCCCGAATTTGGCCGGTTCTTGATGATGGCGATCGGCTCGTCCGACGAGATGCCGGTGTGGACCATGTACTGCCGCGATCTCGGCTATATCGGAAGCGATGTCGCCGAGCGCTGGCAGGGCGAGTACCGGGAGATCGCCCGGATGCTGTGGGGCCTGCGTCGCGGCAGTTCTGATCACTGATTTCTGATTTCTGTCTTCTGAACGCGGTAGCGGAGCGTTCCGTAGGCCGGCGAAGGTCTGCCGCGAGGCAGGCTGGAGGTATCGGAAGCGCGAATGCTGACATGAGTAGCGATAAACAGCGTGAGAAACGCTGTCGCCGAAAGTCCAAGGGTTCCTGCGCAAGGTTAATCCGCGCAGGGTTAGCCGGGCCCCTAAGGCGAGGGCGAGAGCCGTAGCCGATGGGAAGGGGGTTAATATTCCTCCGCCTGCCGGAATGTGACGAAGGCCGAAAGTCGTCTTGTCTTACTGGATTGACAGGGCGGCCTGGGACTTCCGGGAAACAGCACCGGCAATTAAAGACCGTACCCCAAACCGACACAGGTGGACTGGTAGAGCATACCTAGGCGCTTGAGAGAACGGTGTTGAAGGAACTCGGCAAAATGCCCCCGTAACTTCGGGAGAAGGGGGCCCCGCCCTCGGGCAACCGGGGGTGGGGGGCACAGACCAGGGGGTGGCGACTGTTTACTAAAAACACAGGGCTCTGCGAAGTCATCCAGACGACGTATAGGGTCTGACGCCTGCCCGGTGCCGGAAGGTTAAGAGGAGGGGTGCAAGCTCTGAATTGAAGCCCCGGTAAACGGCGGCCGTAACTATAACGGTCCTAAGGTAGCGAAATTCCTTGTCGGGTAAGTTCCGACCTGCACGAATGGCGTAACGACTTCCCCGCTGTCTCCAACACCGGCTCAGCGAAATTGAATTCTCCGTGAAGATGCGGAGTTCCCGCGGTCAGACGGAAAGACCCCGTGCACCTTTACTACAGCTTTGCAGTGGTGTTAGGGAAGGTATGTGTAGGATAGGCGGGAGCCTTTGAAGCCCTGGCGCCAGTTGGGGTGGAGGCAGCCTTGAAATACCGCCCTTATCTTCTCTGGCATCTAACCGCGGCCCGTCTATCCGGGTCCGGGACCCTGCATGGCGGGTAGTTTGACTGGGGCGGTCGCCTCCCAAAGCGTAACGGAGGCGCGCGATGGTGGGCTCAGGCTGGTCGGAAATCAGCTGCGGAGTGCAATGGCACAAGCCCGCCTGACTGCGAGAGCGACAGCTCGAGCAGAGACGAAAGTCGGCCATAGTGATCCGGTGGTCCCGTGTGGAAGGGCCATCGCTCAACGGATAAAAGGTACGCCGGGGATAACAGGCTAATGACGCCCAAGAGTCCATATCGACGGCGTCGTTTGGCACCTCGATGTCGGCTCATCGCATCCTGGGGCTGGAGCAGGTCCCAAGGGTATGGCTGTTCGCCATTTAAAGCGGTACGTGAGCTGGGTTTAGAACGTCGTGAGACAGTTCGGTCCCTATCTGCCGTGGGTGTTCGAGACTTGCGAGGCGCTCTCCCCAGTACGAGAGGACCGGGAGGGACGCACCTCTGGTGGACCGGTTGTGGCGCCAGCCGCACCGCCGGGTAGCTAAGTGCGGACGGGATAACCGCTGAACGCATCTAAGCGGGAAACCCTCCTCAAAACCAGGTCTCGCCGAGAGCCGTGGAAGACCACCACGTCGATAGGCCGGAGGTGGAAGCGGGGCAACCCGCGCAGCTGACCGGTACTAATCGCTCGATTGGCGCTTGAAACCCAACGCAAAACTGCCCGCGTGCAGCGGCAAGACCCTGCAAATCCATGGGCACGCGGCCCCACCAACACGCTTCTTCCTCTTAGTCACATGACAAACCCCCGCTCCCCGCTTTCGCGGGGACAGGTTCCGCGGGGACAGACTTGCCGGCCCCTATCTTCGCAGGGACCGGCCCCTGTCTTCACAGGGACAAGCCTGGTGGCCATAGCGAGGGGCTAAACACCCGATCCCATCCCGAACTCGGCCGTGAAAACCCTCAGCGCCGATGGTACTGCACCCCAAGGTGCGGAAGAGTAGGTCGCCGCCAGGCCCGCAATCCCAACTCTCTCACCCTTGGCTACTCAGCGTACGGACGCCGGGCGCGCTCGGCTGTACGGCCGATAGACCGGGTTCCACATTTTGCGCGCGATCAGGCTGTCGAGTTCCTGGTCGTCGAACGGCTCACAGTACCCTTCCGCCCGGGCCTGCCGAGCAACCGCTTTGGCGACTGCGAACGCGACCTCGCGCAGTTGCGCCACCGGGGGCAGCAGAGGCGCGTGCGCATCCCGCGCGGCCGGTGAAATGTCGGCGAGAACCTTGGCGGCGGCCACAAACATGCCGTCAGTCACCCGCCGGGCCTTTACTGCCAGGACGCCGAGGCCAATGCCGGGAAAGACATAGGCATTGTTAGTCTGGTCGACAGCGAAAGATCGTCCGTCGCGCACAACCGGCGGGAACGGGCTGCCCATGCCGATCACCGCGCGGCCCTCGGTCCATACCGTCAGATCTTGCGGCGTTGCCTCGGAACGGGAGGTCGGGTTCGACAGCGGGAAGATGATCGGACGCGCCACCGCCGAGGCCATTTGGCGGATTACGTCTTCACCGAAGATGCCTGGCTGACCGGAAACCCCGATCAGCACCGTAGGCTTGGCATTGGCGACGACATCGGCCAGTCCGATTGTACCGGCATGCGCACGAGGCCAATTCGCCACCGCAGCGGGAGACTGCGCAAAGGGCCGTTGAAAATCGAGGACGCCCGGCATGCCTTCGACGAGCAGACCGTCGCGATCTATCGCATAAAAGCGCCGTCGCGCTTCAGCCTCGGGCAGGCCCGCATCGATCATGACCCGCAGCAGCAAATTTGCGATGCCGATGCCCGCCGAGCCCGCGCCGACAATCGCAATCCGCTGATCGCGGACCGGCTGACCGGTCACCTTGACCGCGGCCAGCAACGTGCCGGCGGCTACTGCGGCGGTGCCTTGAATATCGTCATTGAAGGTAGAGAACCGGTCGCGGTAGCGCTGCAGCATGCGCCCCGCATTGGCGCGGGCGAAGTCCTCCCATTGCAGCAATGCATGCGGCCAGCGTTCCTGCACGGCATTCACAAAGATCTCGACGAAATCGTCGTAATCCGGGCCGCGCACCCGCTCGTGCCGCCATCCGATATAGACCGGGTCGGCGAGGCGTTCCTTGTTGTCGGTGCCGACATCGAGCAGGACCGGCAAGGTGGTGGACGGATGGAGACCGGCGCAGGCGGTGTAGAGCGACAGCTTGCCGATCGGGATGCCCAGGCCGTCGGCGCCCTGGTCGCCCAAACCGAGGATCCGCTCGCCATCGCTGACGACGATAGCCTCCACCTTGTCGAAGCGGGGGTGCGCCAGGATTTCCTTGATCCGGTCGCGCTGCGCCCAGCTGAGAAACAAACCGCGCGGATAATGCCAATAATGGCTGAAGGTCTGACATCCCTCGCCGACGGTCGGGGTGTAGACGAGCGGGAGCATTTCTTCGAGATTTTGCGTCAGCAGCGCGTAAAAGAGCGTCTCGTTCGCATCCTGCAATCCGCGCAGGAAGACATAACGATCGAGATCGCTGGCGAGCTTGCGCATCGCCTGGAGACGGCGCGCCGACTGCACTTCCAAGGTTCCGACGTGGGGCGGCAGCAGACCGTGCAGTGCGAAGGCGGTTCGCTCTTCGTCGGTGAAGGCGGTCCCTTTGTTCAGCATCGGATTGGTAAGCAGCCCCGTCCCTTCGAGCTCGGTCTCGATGAGATCCGGTTGTGTGGTCGGGCCCTCATCAGTCATGCGATGCGCCCTTGCTCAACGCCTCAGATTGGTCTGCGCCAGCTCGATCACCCGGTCGCCGCGGCGAGGCGGGGCAGGATTCTCGGATTGCCGAACTGATATCACCCGCCAAGGCGAACCGCCATCTTGGTGGCGCAGGACAGCATTCTCCGATGACTTGAGATAAACCCCCTCGAGGATAGCCAAATCCGCGGTGAGGGCTTCCGAGCCGTCCCCTCCGAGCCATTGCAGGGCCAGTATCCGCCACAGAGAACGCATCGGCTCCCCTCTCGGTGATGGCGCCCCATCAAGACCGAGGAAACGGGCCGGAATATGGCAGTGTCGCGGTATTGTGCTATCACCGGCGGTCACAATCGCTCCAATCTTCCGCGATTATCCGCACGATAAGGTATTGCGATGGCATTGCTGTTTCGCTCCTCAGTCAACTCCGAGGCGCGCTGGAAGCCGCAGCTGGCCCGGCTCATGCCGGAACTCGAGGTGCGGATATGGCCCGAGATTGGCGATCCGGCCGAGATCGATTACGCGCTGGTCTGGCGCCCCGAGCCCGGATTGCTGGCGTCGCTGCCGAACTTGAAGCTGATCCTCTCCCTCGGCGCCGGGGTCGACCACATCCTCACCGACCCCGATTTGCCGCGCGGCGTGCCGATCGTCCGCTTGGTCGACCCGTACATGACGGACGCGATGAGCGAATATGTGATCTTGCAGGTGCTGCGGTTGCATCGCCAAGACCTCGATTACCGCGTCCAGCAGGAAAAGGGGATCTGGCGGGAGCTCGACCAGAAGAACGCGGCCGAACGCGCTGTCGGCATTCTCGGTTTCGGCGAGCTGGGACACGATGCCGGACGCAAGCTCAAGGGGTTGGGTTTCGATGTCGCGCTGTGGGGACGCCGTCCAAAAACCGTCGAGGGGCTGAGGGGTTATGCCGGCCTCACCGGCCTCTCCGCCCTGCTCGGCCGAAGCGATATCCTCGTCTGCCTATTGCCGCTGACCGCCGAGACGGAAGGGATATTGAACGCGAGGACGTTTGCCATGCTGCCGAAGGGCGCGGCGCTGATCAATGCGGCCCGCGGCCGCCATCTGGTTGAGGAGGACCTGATCGGGGCCCTCGCCTCCGGCCGGCTCTCGGCCGCGGTGCTCGACGTCTTCCGTGACGAGCCATTGCCGGCCGGCCATCCCTTTTGGGGCCACCCGCGTATCATCGTGACGCCGCATGTCGCCGCCGCAACCCACCCCCCGACCGCCGCCGCGATCATCCTCGACAATATCCGCCGCTTCGAGGCAGGCCGGCCGTTATTGAACCAAGTCGATCCGGCCCAAGGGTATTGAGGAATTGACAGCGGATCGAACGTCAGCTGGTTGATACAGCCAGTTGCGAGCACGCACGCCTGCCGGTTCTACCGAATTTGCTCGAATGGAGCAGGTTCGCGCCCGCGGTCGCCGAGGATGTCTTCGACATAGATCATTCGGACCAGGACGAGCGCGGCGGCGACAAGCGGCGTCGCAAACAGCAGACCGATAAATCCCGCGAGAAAGCCCAGCACGACCTGTGCCGACAAGGTCAGCGCCGGCGGCAGGTGCACTGCCCGGCGCTGCACCAGCGGGACCAGGATGTAGCCCTCGACAAGGTGCACCCCGAGATAGAGCGCAATCACATAAACCGCGAGTGTCAGGCTTATGGAGGCGGCGATGATAACACTGGGAATTGCCGAAGCGATGGCGCCGAGATATGGGACGAAGATCATGATGCCGGCGAGGAAACCCAGAGCCACCGGCAACGGCACTCCGAGGAGCCACAGCCCTATCGCCGTTATGATGCCGAGAACGGTCATCGAGAAGAGCCGGCCCAGCATCCAATACCACATTGCACTCGCCGTTTCGTGCAGGATTTCGCCAGCCCGTGCACGGCGAGCCGGCGGCACCAGCCGCACCAGCCCTCCCGTGTACCGGCCGGCCTCGGCTCCAAGATACAAGGCGAGGAAGATGAGCACGACAACGCCGCCCACGACCTCGACGGCATTGACAGCGACGCCGAAAAAGCTTTGCAGAACAGTCGTTGGAGACGTCTGGACATTGGCGGTATCGACGTGCTGGTTCAGAATTTTACCAATGGCCGACTGGCTGATCATGTGGCCGACTTTGGCGACTGCCGCCGGCAGCTGTTGGGATAATTCGGTGATCTGGCCGGTAATCGCCTGCGAGAAAAACCAACCGATGCCGGAAAAAAACGTGATTATCAGCAGCACGACCGCCAGCAGAGACCAGCCGACCGGCAGCCTTGTCAGCCGGCTCAGCGCCTCGGCGGCGCGGCGCAGGCTGATCGCGAACAACACGCCGCCGAATATCACCAGATCCACCCGAAGCGTGAGCCATAGAAACAGCACCGCGAGCGCGACCAGAGCCAGGTACGCCAACGCTCGCGGGATCGTAATTCCCGCCTGCACTCTCTGCATGTTGACCCGGAATGGCCGAGGCTGCGTCTCAGCGGAGTCCGAGCCAGAAGACGATGCACGCGGCATGATTACCTCGACGAGACCTGTTTGCGCCGCATAACGATGCGGTCGGACGGGCAGGTGCTACAGTGTTCTAACATTGCCGCGGCGCAGGAGTTGCTGCCGCAGACATCGCCGGCCACCCGGAACCATTGAAAAGGGCAGGCGTTATGGATTGATCCCGAAAACCCGCCGAGCTCGGTGAAGCGAACGGCCGTCAAGCGAGCGGACGGCCATCAAGCGGACGGTTCAACGAATGACAGAGGAGAGCGCGCGCCGTCGGCAGCGGTCCAGCGGGTCGACGACCGACGCCGGCCTGGTGGAGCTCTATCCGAAGCTCGCCCAAGTGGGCGCTGTCGGAGATCGCCGGACTGTGGCGGTCATCAGCGCGGACGGAACAGTCCGGTGGCTCTGCTTACCCGATTATGACGGCGTTCCAGTATTCGGGAATCTTCTCGATGCCGAGCGCGGCGGCTATTGGCGCCTGGGTCCGGCGAGCGGTGCGGCCGGCCGCCAACGCTACGTTGACGACAACAACGTTTCGATCACGAGCTGGCAGAGCGCCGATGGCGAAGTCGAGCTGACCGATGCGATGCTCTGGCCTGATGTTGCGCGGCCAGCCGGCGATGAGGGGCGCCGGACATTGCTGCGCCGGCTTCGCTGCCGGCGCGGCTCCGTTCCCTGCGCAATGGAGCTGATGCCGCGGGACGGTTTTGCGCCGGGCCTCATCACCTCGCGGGTGCCGGGCGGTCTGGAGCTGAGGGTCGGAGGCTTTGCCCTCGGGCTGTGGACGTCACGACCTGTCGAGCCGGCCGCGGATGGCGTCTGCGCCCACTTGGCGCTCGGCGCAGGGGAAGAGTTCTGGGCGATCCTTGGGTTAGCGGACAATCCGGCGGCTTGGAACCCCCAATCAGCTGACGAAGCATTGCAGACCGCACTGCGCTATTGGCGCGAATTAAGCGGGCGCTACAATTATCGAGGCTCGCGGCGAGATCGCGTCATCCGCTCCGCGCTGGCGATCGAGCTACTCTCCTTCGCGCCGACCGGGGCGCTCGTAGCGGCAGCCACGAGCTCGCTTCCCGAGCGGATCGGTGGCGACCGCAATTACGATTACCGGTATGCTTGGATACGGGACGCCTCAATGGCGATCGCGACCTTGTCCGTGCTCGGAGACGTCGAAAGCGCCGAGCGTTATCTGAGCTGGCTGTCGCAGCTGTGTTCTTCTACCGAGATGCCTCGCCAGGTGCTGTACCGGGTCGACGGCGGCACTGATATTGCGCAGCACTCGCGGGACGATCTCGCCGGCTATCGTCATTCGCTCCCGGTACAGTTCGGCAACCACGCTTACCGCCAGCGTCAGATCGATTGCTACGGGTATCTCGCCGATTGCGCCGTCATTTATCTGGACCAGGGTGGACGGTGGGCGCCGGAATACTGGCGGCTGATCCGAGAAATTGCGGACTACACGGCCAAAAGCTGGCGCAAGCCGAGCAACGGCATCTGGGAGCGGGATCGTCGCAGGCACTTTGTCAGCAGCAAGGTCATGAGTTGGACGACCTTGAAGCGTGCGCTCGAATTCGCCGACCGGATCGGCGAGAGCGGCAACTTTCGGCAATGGCGAGCGGCGATGACCGAGATCCGCGCCGATGTCATGGAGCGCGGATGGAGCGATGAATTGCAGTCGTTTCGCGAGCGTTATGACGCGGACACGCTCGACGCATCGACTTTGCTGATCCCGCTCATGGGATTTCTGCCGCCGCACCATCCGCGGGTGGCTGCGACGGTGCAGCGGATCGAAACAGATTTGATGATCGGCGGTCTCGTCCATCGCTTCCGGCCGGAGCACAGCGATTTGCCTATGGGTGAGTTCGAAGGCGCCTTTTTGCCGTGTTGTCTCTGGTTGGCTGCAGTTTACGCGCTGATGGGCCGAAATGAGGACTGCGAGGTTATGCTGCAGCGGACCGAGAAGCTGACCGGCGGGTCGGGGCTGTTTTCGGAAGAGGCCGACAGCCGCTCAGACCTGCTGCTCGGTAATATTCCGATGATTTTTTCGCACGCCGAATACGCCCGCGCGGTGCTTCAGCTGGAAAATATCTGGCCCCGCAATCTCTGAGCTCTCCCGAACCGCCAATTTCGTGGGGGCGTTCCTCGTCTTCCCGGCGAAGGCCGGGACCCATTCATCCGCCGCTCCTCTCCTGGGACGGCGACATCGGTCCCGGCTTGCGCCGGGGAGGCGAGTGGGGTCGGTTGCGCGTGGGTCAATCAACTCCGGCTGGGCATCAGATCGGCAACCAGTTCCTTCGCCGTCTCCTTGATGACCCGCCACTCGCTGGGATCGCCCTTGATCAGGGTCGACGCGAACGCCTGGGCCTGCTTCAAGGTGATATGAGGCGGCAGCGGCGGCACGTCCGGATCGGTGAACGCCTCGAGGACGACCGGCCGATCGGCCGCGAAGGCGTCCGTCCACGCTTGGGCCAGCTGATCGGGCCGGTCGACGAATATGCCTTTAAACCCGAGCTGCTCGGCGTATTTGGAGTAGCGGAAGTCGGGCACGTCCTGCGATGCTTCGAATTTCGGATCGCCGGCCTGCGCCCGCATTTCCCAGGTCACTTGGTTGAGATCGCGGTTGTTGAGGGCCAGTACGACGAACCGTGGATCGCTCCATTTTTGCCAGTATTTCGCTACTGTGATCAGCTCGTTCATGCCGTTCATTTGCAGCGCGCCATCGCCGACGAGCGCCAATACCGGGCGGTCGGGGTAGGCGAATTTCGCCGCAATGGCGTAAGGCATGCCGGGACCCATCGTCGCCAATGTGCCCGACACCGACGCCATCATGCCGCGGCGGATCTTGACGTCGCGCGCATACCAGTTGGTGCCCGAGCCGGTGTCGCAGGCGATGATGCACTTCTCTGGCAGCTTGGGCGACAATTCCCAGAAGACGCGCTGCGGGTTGAGCGGATTGGCGTCGTTCATTGCCCGGTTCTGCAGAACCTCCCACCAGCTCTTGACATTTTTCTCGATGGTCTCGCGCCAGGAACGGTCCGGCTTGCGTTCGAGCAGCGGCAGCAATTTGCGCAACGTCGCGGCGCTGTCGCCGATCAAATTGACCTCCATCGGATAGCGCATGCTGACCATCCGCGGATCGAGATCGATCTGGACGCCCCGCGCCTGGCCTTCCTCGGGAAGGAATTCGGTATAGGGGAAGCGCGAACCGATCATGAAGAGCGTGTCGCACCCGGTCATCATCTCATAGCTCGGCCGCGTGCCGAGGAGCCCGATCGAGCCGGTCACGAATGGCAGGTCATCGGGCAGGGCGGCCTTACCGAGCAATGCCTTGGCGACCCCGGCGCCGAGCTTGTCGGCGGTCTCGATGACCTCGTCCGTGGCGTGCAGCGCCCCGGCCCCGACCAGCATCGCCACCTTTTTTCCCTCGTTCAGCGCCCGGGCGGCGCGTTCAAGATCTTTCATCGCCGGTGTGACTTCGGGTGCCTCATATCCGATGCCGGTGAGGATGGCGCCGTGCTTTTGCGGCGGCAACTCGACAGCGTCCATCTCCTGCAGGTCGTTCGGCATGATTATGCATGTGACACAGCGCTCGGCCTTGGCAATGCGCACAGCGCGGTCGATCAGCTGGCGGACTTGCGCCGGCTCTGTCGCCATATGGACGTATTCGCCGGCAACATCCTTGAACAGCGTCAGCAGATCCACCTCTTGCTGATAATGGCCACCAAGAGCGGTGCGCGCCTGCTGTCCGACGATCGCCAACACCGGCTGATGATCCATCTGCGCGTCGTAGAGGCCATTCAGCAGATGTATGGCGCCGGGCCCCGAGGTGGCCAGGCACACGCCGAGATCGCCGGTAAATTTGGCATGGCCACCTGCCATGAAGGCGGCCATCTCCTCATGCCGCACCTGGACGAAATCGAGCTTGTCGCGGGCGCGGTCGAGCGCACCGACGAGGCCGTTGATCCCGTCCCCGGGAAATCCAAAGATGCGCTTTACGCCCCAAGCGGAGAGCCGTTTCCAAAAAAAATCGCTAACCGTATCAGCCATATCACCACCTCGCTCTATGCTGTATTCCGCTTCTATACCGGCAGCTCGTTCCTCAGCCGTTCGGCTTCCGGTTTTTGCACCTGGCCGTTGATGATCTGCTGCGTGCTGACGTCGCGCCCGTAGTAGTTTCGGTCCTCGTTGCTGTTCCGCACGATGTCGGTAGCGCTGACATTGACGCCGGCTTCCAGCCCCGAGGTATTGGACCACAGGATAATGTCGCCCTTCCCGACGTCTGCCTGGCCGCGGGCCGAATAGGTTACGATAGTCAAGCCGGCGTTGGCGTTCAGCGAGAAGTTGTTGTTTTCGGTGAACTCGTTGACCGCCTTGTCGGTCATCAGCAAGAAGGCGACGGGACCGGCTTCGCCGCCGGCCTGCGCTCCGATCGAAATAGACCCCAATGTAAAGAAGGCCGGATCGCTCCATTTCCGCTCGTTACGGGCGAGAAGAACGCCCTGGCCGCCCTCACCGCCTACGACGAACGAGCCCCTGACCAGCGTTGGGACGATGAAAATTCCTTTCGCCTGTTTCATGTAGTTGGCGAATTTAGCGTCGCGCTTCATCTCCTGAACGGTCTTAGTAGCGTCGCTGACCAGCTGATCGGCGTTCGGCGCGTTTTTTGCCGATTGATTTTGCGCGGCGGTTGGAGCTGCCGCGGTCTGCGCATGCACGTCTGCGGCCGCCGGGAGCGCCATCGCAGACGCGAGCGCCGTGGCAATAAAGAGCCTGTTCACAGTATCCTCTCCCAATGTCTGTCGTCGCGACTGCGACCTACCTGTCTAACGTCGTCAAACACCGGCCTGTTCCCGAATGCTATCTCGGGGACCGGGTGCCTCAGACTTGATCCAGCGATATGCTGTGAACTAACATCAAATCTGAAGATCAATGCCCATGGCCGGCTTCTCGGCAGCTGTCGGTCAGTAGTTGGTGAACCCTGGCATGCCGCTCACGTTCTCATTCACGTGTATGGTACTGCCTTATATCGCTGGACTACAGAATCGTTGGTCTGCAACCGGTGGTGGATGTGCGCGGTTGGGATAAACTAGCCGGCCAAAGAGTTTCCCGCCTTGGAGCGGCAGTCCAAGCGTCAAAGTTTCGGGCCGTGTTCCGCGACCCCAGCGCGATGAACCAGGTTAGGCGACGAGCAACGAACCGGGTATGAGAAGGTGGACCGCCGCGCTGCGCAACATCTGCAGCGAGGTATTCAGCGACCATGCGACAATGACGGCTGCCGGCCTTGCTTTTTACAGCCTGCTTGCAATCGTCCCGATCCTTGTCGCGATGAGCACGCTTTACGGTCTCGTCGCCGATCCTTCTGCTGTTCAGCACCTCGTCGAGAACCTGCGGGGCTTCCTACCAAAGCAAGCGGCCGCTCTGGTGTCGAGCAGCCTGAAAAACGCGGGGAACAGCTTCGGATTGGGTTTCAGCCTTGTCGTGAGCCTCGTTTTCGTCCTGTGGACGGCGCAGTGGGCCGCCTCGGGCCTGATCACGGCACTCAACATCGTGTTCGACACCGCTGAACGGCGCAGCTTTCTGAAACGACAGTTTGTCGCCTTGCTGGTTGCTGTCGGCGGCATTCTGTTCATCCTTATCGCAGTTCTGATTGTCGTCGTGCTGCCGGCGGCGCGCTCGCTTTTTCCCCTTGAACTTCCCGATCCGTTGCTGCTCTCGACCCGCTGGCCTTTGCTCGCTCTGCTCTTTATCATCGGTCTGAGCGCTCTGTATGCCCTGGCGCCCGGTGGATCTCCGCGGCGGCGATGGCTGAGTTGGGGCGGGGTAATAGCGACTGTCCTGTGGATTGGGGTGTCAGCCGCATTTTCGGCTTACGCCAGCAATGTCGGGTCATTCAACCGATTCTACGGCTCGCTGGGCAGCGTAGCGATTTTCCTGTTCTGGCTATATTTGAGCGGTCTGGCGGTGCTTCTGGGCGCTGAGATCGACGCCGAGCTCGCTGCCCGCCAAGCGGGCCGCGAGGAGAGCGAGGCGAAGCGGCTTTTGTACCAGCATGAGAAGAACGTCGGAGGTGAGGCCGCCGGCCGGACTTAGGGTTTCATTATTCTCGGCGAATTCCCCGCAACGCGGGCCGCCAACTTACTGAGCATCCATTTATTGGCGCAAGCGATGAAAGGCACTCAACAATAAGAAAAATTCTGTTGATATGTTTTATTGTCTACCCAATAGCGTTCCGTGCCGAACTGCGGCGCCAGCCGAGCCACAGCGCCAAACCGGTCGCCGCGATCCCCGCGAGCACGGCCGTGGCCGGTCCCGGTTCGACGGTCGCCGACGGCTGATGCAGGCGTTGCTCGATTTCCCTGGCCGCGGTTATGCGCTCGTTTCGCAGTGCGAATTCCAGCAACTCGACCGGATGAAGCGCATACCGGCCGGCGCCGTGACGGATCTGTTCGCGGCAGCTGAAACCGTCTGCGATTATCAGCGTGTCGCCGCCGGCGCGGCGCACCGCCGGCAACAGCGCCTGCTCGGCGATCGTCATCGAGACCGGGTAATGCTCGGTCTCATAGCCGAACGATCCGGCATGCCCGCAGCAGCCGGTCGGGTTCGGCTGCAATTCGAGCCCCATTGCCTCGAACATCTGCTGCTGCGTCTGTGCGTCGAGCACCGCCTTGTGGTGGCAATGGGTCTGAACCACCGCCTTCGCGGCGAGACGCGGCGCCTTCCAGCCGGGGGTCGCGAGCAACAGCTCACTGATCGTCTTGGTCTGGCAAGCGAGCCGCTGGGCGTCCTCGTCATCCGCCAGCAGATTGCGCAACTCGTCGCGGAACACCGACAAGCAGCTCGGCTCGAGGCCTACCACGGGTACCCCGGCACGGATCGCCGGGCGCAGCGCGTCGACGACGTCGACGAGCTTGCGTTTGGCCAGATCGAGCATGCCGTAATCATAAAGCGGCCGGCCGCAGCACAGGCGTTCTTTGGGCACAATGACACGATACCCGGCATCTTCCAGCACCCGGACCGCGCTCTTTGCCGTGCCCGGAAAGAAATAATTGTTGAACGTGTCGGGCCACAGGACGACCGGCGGCCGTGACCCGTCCGTGATCTTTGGTTGGCGGTGGAACCAGGTCTGGAAGGTTTCCGCGGCAAAGGCCGGAACCTCGCGCTCGGTGGTGAAGCCAGCCGCCGCCTTCAGCGCAGCGCCGAGCCCGGGAGTGCGCAATAACAGATTGGCCCAGCCCGGCGCCGCCATCGCCAATGGCGCCCACCACATGATCAGGCCCATGCTGTAGGCGGCGCGCGGCCGCAGCCGGCCTTTATAGTAATGGGCAAGGAACTCGGCCTTGTAGGTCGCCATGTCGACCGAGACTGGGCAGTCGTGCTTGCAGCCCTTGCATTGCAGGCAGAGGTCGAGCGCCTCGCGCACGCCCTCCTCGCGCCAGCCCTTCTCCAGTGGATCGCCGCGCATCATCTCGAACAGCAGATGCGCGCGGCCGCGGGTCGAATGCATCTCCTCGCGGGTCGCCTGGAAGCTCGGGCACATCGTCTGCCCGTGCGGTATGCGGCATTTGCCGACCCCGAAGCAGCGCTCCGCGGCCTGGGCAAAACTGCCGTGGTCATCGGGGTAGTGGAAGTACGTCTTGACCGGCCGCGGCGCATAGTCCGGCCCGAGCCGCAGATTGCTGTCGAGCGGATGGGCGTCGATGACCTTGCCCGGGTTCATCCGCCAATGCGGGTCCCAGATCGTCTTGAATTCGCGGAAGGCCTGGATCAGCTCGGGGCCGAACATCTTCGGCAGCAGCTCGCCTTTGGCCTGGCCGTCGCCATGCTCGCCGGACAGTGACCCGCCATACTTCAGGCAAAGGTCCGCCGCCTCCTGCATGTATTCGCGGAAACGGGCCACGCCCTCGGCGGTCTTCAGTCCAAAGGTCATGCGCGCATGCACGCAGCCGTCGCCGAAATGGCCGAAGATCGTCGAGGTATAGCCGAAGCGCTCGTTGAGCTTATTGAAATCGCGCAGATAATCGCCCAGCCGCTCGGGCGGCACCGCCGCATCCTCCCAGGAGGGCCACGACTCCTCGACGCCCGGGATGTGGCTGGCGCCGACGCCATTTTCGCGTATGTGCCAGACCTTGTCCTGCTCTTCGGCCGGCTCGATCAGCCGCATGCCGGAAGCATGCGTGCCGATCTTCTTCAGCCGGGCGAAGGCCTTTTCAGCCTTGTCGTTCGCCTCCTTCTGGTCGTCGCCGCCAAACTCGACCAAGAGCCAGGCGCGGCCCTGCGGCAACAGCCCCTCCCCCGAAACCGGCTTGCCCTTGCGCTTCATGTTTTCGACGACATGACCGTCGAAGGCTTCGAGGGCATCGGGGCCAAGCGCGCGCAGCTCCCCGACGTCATCGGCAGCGCGCGCGATGTCGGGGTATCCGAGGACGAGCAATGCCCGCTTTGGCGGCCACGGCAGCAGGCGCAATGTGGCGGCCAAAGTCAGTGCGCAGGTGCCCTCCGATCCGACCAGCGAGCGCGCGATATGAAACCCCTTCTCGGGCAGCAGATCGTCGAGATTGTAGCCGGAGACGCGCCGCGGGATCTTCGGATAGCGGCGGCGGATTTCGTCGGCGTAGCGCGTGGCGAGCTCTTTCAGCCGCGAATAGATCTCCGCCCGGCGGCCGCCGCCGGTGCGGATTAGGTCCAAGGCATCGTCGTCAGTGGCGCCGACCCGCATGCGCAGACCGTCATAGGTCAGGATGTCGAGCTCCTCGACATTGTCGACGGTCTTGCCGCCCATGACCGTGTGCGCGCCGCAGGAGTTGTTGCCGATATTGCCGCCGAGCGTGCAGTAAGCGTGCGTCGCGGGATCGGGCGCGATAGGTCAGGCCGTGCTTGTGGGCGGCTTTGCGCACCTCGTCATTGATGACGCCCGGTTGCACCCGGGCGCGGCGACCGTCCGGATCGAGCGCCAGGATTCGGTTCATGTATTTCGAAAAGTCGATGACGACAGCGACGTTGCAGGTCTGGCCCGACAGGCTCGTGCCGCAACCGCGCCCGAGGATCGGCACGTCGCGAGCGCGGCACGCCTCGACCGTGGCTTCGACATCGGCGATGTCCTTCGGGATCACTACGCCGATCGGCACCTGGCGATAGATCGACAGGTCGGTCGCATAGAGCGCGCGGCTGGCGGGATCGAACCGCACCTCGCCGGCAATGCGGGCGGTGAGGATCTCGGCGAGATCGGCCGCCGCCTCGCGCCGCCTTCGCTGGACAGGCAGAGAGGCGACGGGCGAAATCGACCGCCTCAGCGGGGCGAACGTCTCGGTTAGAACCGCCATCTTACTCTGCCTTCTCTTTTTCTTCTTCTTTTTGCTTGGCTTCCTCACGGCGTCCGGTGAGCCGGTCGATCACCCGTCCCGCGATGCCGAACGGGCTCTGGCTGAACGTAAACTCCTGCGCGGCGTGCCGGCCGATGGTTAGCCCGATCGGCCGCGTGTTGCGCTCGCCGCGGCGCATTGCGGCGAGCAGCTTCTCCGCCTCGTCGCGCGTGATCTCAGGCGGCCAAGGCGGCTCCAGCGGATCGACGACGCACTCGATCAGCGCGGGCCCGTCCATTGCCAGGCCTTGGCGCAATTGCTCGCGGCAGTTCTTGGGATTTTCGATGCGCAGGCCGCGCGCGCCGCAGGCCTCGGCAAATTTCACAAAGTCGACCGGGGCGAGATCGACGCCGTATTCCGGATTGCCGAGATACAGCATCTGCTCCCATTTGATGAGGCCGAGCGTGTTGTTTTTGATCACGACAACCTTCACCGGCAGCTTATGTTGCACCAGAGTCGCGAAGTCACCCATCATCATCGTCAATGAGCCGTCGCCGGTGAAAGCGACGACCTGCCGGTTGGGGTAGGCGGCCTGCGCGCCGATCGAGTAAGGCAATGCGGCCGCCATGCTGCACATCGTGCCGCTAAACGAAAAACGCTGCCGGTCGCGCAGTTTCATGCGCGCCTGCCAGACCGTCACCGTCCCGGAATCGCCGCACAGGATCGCATCGGGCTCCATCAGCTCGGGCAGGTGCCACGCCACGGTCTGCGGCCGCATCGGCGTCTCGTTGTAGCCGGCGCGTTCTTCGAGTAGCCCCCACCATTCGCGCATGGCTCCCTGGGCTTGAGTGAGGAAACTGCGGTCCTCGTTGCGCGGCAATAGCGAGAGCAGCTCGCGCAAGGTGGCCTGGGCATCACCGACGAGACCGAGCTCGACCGGGTATCTAAGGCCGATCCGCTCTGGCTTGTCGTCGATCTGCACGCCGACTGCCTGGCCTGGCTTCGGCAGAAACTCGATATAAGGAAACCCGCTGCCAATGATCAGTAGCGCGTCGCAGTTGCGGAAGACCTCGACGGACGGCCGGGTCCCGACCACCCCGATCCCGCCGGTCGTATAAGGGCTGTCGTCGGGCACGCATTCCTTGCCGAGTAATGCTTTGACGATCGGCGCGCCGAGCCGCTCGGCGATCTGCTCGAGCTCCGAACGGGCGCCGCGCGCGCCGGCGCCGGCGAGGATCGCGATCTTTTTCTTACCGGCAAGCAGCTTGGCGGCCTCTTCAAGCAGCGGCCGTTCCGGGACGACACGGGGTGTCTGAAAGGCGCGCGAGGTATGGCCTTTGACATTGCGCTTGAAGCGCTTCCAGTCGGTTGCCGCCATCGCTTGAATGTCGATCGGGATCGCGACATGACCGACAGCGCGATGCGCCACGGCATTGCGGCAGGCGAGATTGACGACGTTCTCGACATGCTCCGGCGCCATGAGCCGCTGATTGTAGGCGGCAACATTCTGAAAGAGGTAATCCTGGTTGATGTCCTGTAGGTAATGCGTGCCGATCAAATCGTGATAGGTCATCCCGGTGATCGCCAGCACCGGGGCCCCGTCGATCTTCGCATCGTAGAGCCCGTTGAGCAGATGCACCGCCCCAGGAGCCGCGGTCGAGAAAACGACGCCGAGCCGGCCGGTGAATTTGGCATAGCCGCAGGCCGCCAACGCCGCTGCTTCCTCGTGCCGGCAGTGGATAAAGCGGATGCGGTCCTTGGCTCTGCGCAGCAATTCGACAAAGCCGTTGATGCCGTCGCCAGGCAGCCCGAAGACGGTATCGACCCCCCACTCGACGAGGATTTCGACGACGTGGTCGCAAACCGTATCCGCCATGACTGCCTCCATGCGCTCTGGCGACGAGAGAGACCTGCAGTTTCGACACCGGCGCGAAGGCGGCCGTTCCAAATCGGCGGAAAACGTTTTTACTGCTCACCGCGCTGCACCTTGGGGTGAAACCCGATCGCGCGAGACGGCGAGACCACCTGGTTCGAGGGAGTTCTGCTGATCGCGGTTTATGCCTTGCTCGGGCTCGGATTCTTCTTTTTCGCCGGCTGGATTGCCCAATCTGGTCGCGGCAATCGGCTTGGCGAACAAGGGGCGCGGCTCCGCTGTCGTGGTCGAAACATTTAACAGCAACAGCCTCAATCTGTTCGTCGGCGTTTTGTTGCCGTCGCTGATCGTCGGTATCGGCTCACCGTCGGGCCAGTCGATAATGTCGTTGTGGTGGATGGCCGGGATGACGGTGGGCGCTGTCGCCTGGTGCGCAATCCGCTGCGGGCCGAGTTGGCCCGGCGGTGCGGCGCTGATCGCAGGCTACATCGCCTTCATGCTCGGCATTCTCGTATTTTAAGGCGGGCGTCGCCGTTCAGGTCAGCGGCGCCAATACCCATGTTCCCAGAACTGTGTTCGAAATCCCGAAATCGTGTCCCAGCACGAGAGCGGAGTGAACCAGGCGCCGGATTCCGGCGCCGATGGATTGTCGAAAAAGAGCGCCGCTCTCGAGCGTTAGCCGCGGTGTCACAATGATTGGGGGCGAGCGGCGGGAGCGGCGGCCGGCCGCTCCCGCCGCAACTCGTTGGTTACCGCCCCGGGAACGTCGCCACGAGGCCGTTATCTCCGATGATCACGTGGACCTTCTGCCCATTCCTCATCGCGTCGGCCGACCAGCCCTGCGTCACCCTCAGATCCTGGATATTGCTGTATCCGTATTTGCTGAGCTGCTGCTCGGCTTCCTGGTAAGTGGTGATGTTGCCGGTCCCATACCCGGCAGATGAATAGGTCTGCCCAGTATTCTGCCCAGTATACGGACTGCTGCTGCCCTGCGTGCCGGCATTCCAACTACCCTGGTTCGCACCATAAGTACCCTGATTTGTTCCATAAGTACCCTGGTTTGTTCCATAAGAACCCTGGTTTGCTCCATAAGTACCCTGGTTTGCTCCAGAAGTATTGGTGCCGGTATTCCAGCTACCCTGGTTTGCGCCGTAGCTGCCCTGGTATCCCTGAGTACCCGGGTTGTAGCCTTGGCTGCCTTGGTTGTAGGTGCCCGTGGTCGCGCCGGTCGAATAATTCTGGGCCCATGCCGACGATCCTGCGGTCAGCATCAAGGCACTCGCGAACGCGGCACATGCTAAGACTGTCTTCATTGCATCAATCCTGTCCTGAGTTGCACGATTAATTCCCCCGCCGCACCGGGTCGGATTTACCGGCCCGGAAATGTTGCGACCAGACCGTTGTCCGACAGCATTACGCGGACGCGCTCGCCGTTCTTTGTTGCATCAGCCACCCAGCCGCGCATCGGCGTCACGTCCTGCAGGCTGCTGTACCCGTAACGGGACAATTCTTGTTGGGCCTGCTGCTGTGTCGTATTCTGCCCGTTGTTGTTGCCAGTCTGGTAACCGGACTGACCCGCAAACGGCTGCGAACTGTTGCCCTGCATGCCCTGGTTGCCATTGGAAGCTACAACCTCGGTCAGTTGGTCGGGGCTGAGCAGCATCACAATGCGCGAGCCGTCGGGCGCCTGCGCCCGGACGACAAAAGTTTCGGGGACGACGCGGATGTCCTTGAAACCGGACTCCTCGAGCGATTGACGGATCTTTTGCTGAGTGTCGGCCGAGACGCTCGCACCGGGCGAGGACTGGCCCGATCCCGATTGCGTGCCGGCTGCCATGTTGTTCTGAGCCCCCAGATTCGAGCTGGAACTCTGAGCCCAGGCGGCGGACCCGCCTATCAACAAGAGCGCGCTTGCGAGAGCGGCAGATTTTAAACCTGGCATCGTTCGGAACCCCGTAATGATTGAGATCGAGCGTCGCTCTGTGCGGCTACGCTGCACTCAAAACGAGCTTGTCCCAAAAAGGTTCACTTTTTTCGAAAATCCATCTGCGACTGAGGCCATTATCTTTGTTATTCATCCATGGCAATGCATCCATAGATTAAAATAGGAACGAGGTGAGGAAATCTCCGTTTTAGAAACCGGGTTGTGCTGGTGCGGGACGAGCACGCATGACAAAACGCGTCACGAGATCCGGAAAATTTCGGTCGAACAGCCGGCGGCCAAGCCGCCGCGCTGTATACGCTCTCGAACGAGAGCATGCGCGTTCGGATCACCGATTTCGGCGGACGCATCGTCTCGATCGAGGTCCCGGACAGGTCTGGGAGAGACGACCATGTGGTGCTCGGATTCGACGACGTCTCGGGATACGCGTCCGCCGGAGGTTCATTCGGAGCGTTGCTCGGGCGCACCGCCAACCGGATAGGCGGCGGCGCCTTTACCCTGGAGGGGAAAACCTACCAGTTATCGAAGAACGAGGAACACGCGACCTTGCACGGCGGCCGTCACGGCTTCGACAAGCTTTTCTGGCGCGTCGAGGAGGCCGGCGATACGCATCTGTCATTGGCTCTGGTCAGCCTTGACGGCGACCAGGGATTTCCGGGGGAGCTGTCGGTCAAAGCGCGGTATTCGGTGGAAGGGAATACTCTGCAGCTGGTGATGGAGGCGCTGACCAGCAAGCCCACTCCGGTGAGCCTCAGCGCTCACCCCTATTTCAATTTGGCCGGGCTTCCTGCGATCGACATCTTCGGACACCAAATAACAATCGCAGCCAATGCGTTCCTGCCGACAGACCGGCAGCAAATTCCAACTGGCGAGATCCGCCCGGTCGACGGTACGGTTTTCGACTTTCGCCAGCCGACCGCCATCGGCGCGCGAATTCGCCGCGCTGATCAGCAACTGCTGTTCGGCAAAGGCTATGACCATTTTTTCGTCCTCGGTGAGGCCGCGCGCGATCCCCTTAGGGTTGCGGCCGTCGTATTCGACCCGCGGACCGGGCGGACGCTCGAAGTGCTGACCACGCAACCGGGAACGCAATTCTACACTGGGAACAACCTGACCGGCGCGGTGGCCGGACGGGGAGGGGCCTATCGACAGTCCGCGGGGTTCGCGGTCGAGCCGCAGGGCTTTCCGGATGCACCCAATCGGCCCGAATTCCCCAGCACCGTATTGCGGCCGGGAACGGTCTACCGGCAGGTCATCGCCTACCGCTTCACGACAGACTGACTGCAGATCAATCCAGCAGCCAGGGCGCCGCGCAGGCCTGGGCAATTTGCCGGATCTGGTTCAAAAGGCCTGGGCCGACCGGGATCCCTTCCTGCATACGCTTTGCCGCGCTGCTCCACTGCGGATCGCCCGCGACCATGACCGGGTGAGCCGGATCGACGGACTTTGTGGCCCGCAGGTCGTTGCACAGGCGGGTCACGTCGTCGGTGAATTCCTCGCGGTCGCGGAACAGGCCCGGATCGATCGCGATCAGACAATGGCCAATGTCGTTGCCCTGCGGCTTTTTCGTGTGCATCGGGTCGGTGATCAACGTCGCGCCCGACAGACATGAGCCGAGGATGTTGACCATTACCGCCAGCCCGTATCCCTTGTAGCTGGAGTTTTCCGGCGAGCCCCCGAGCGAGGTCAGGAACCCGCCCTTCTCGCGCGCCTCCAACGGGTCGGTGCTGGGGAGCCCTTGCTTGTCAAGCACCCAGCCGGGCGGGCATGGGAGCCCCTCGTTCGCCTTGTTGCGGATGCGGCCCGCCGCCACGGTCGTCGTCGCCATATCGAGCAGAAACGGCCGCCCATCCGACGTCGGAGCGGCAAAGGACCAAGGGTCGGTGCCGAGCTTTGCTTCCTTACCGAAGGTCGGCGCCACCTGGACGCTCGACGCGCCGGTGCACGCCATGCCGATCAGGCCTTCTTTCGCCGCCATCAAGGTGTAATAGCCGGTCGCGCCGAAATGGGCCGAGTTGCGCACCGCCGCGATCGCCATGCCGGACTGCTTCGCCTTGTCGATCGCGACATGCATCGCGAAACGCGCCGGCACGTGGCCGAGCCCGCCGTTGCCGTCCACCAGCGCGGAGACTGCGGTTTCCTTGATGATACGCGGCTTCGCTGCCATGTTCGCGCGCCCGTTGCGGCGCAGCCGGTCATAACCCGGGAGCATCGATATGCCATGGCTGTCGACGCCGTGCAGATCCGCCCAGGACAGGATGTCGGCCGTCGCGTAGGCGTTGTCCTCGGGCATGCCCCAGGCCAGAAGAATGGCTTTGAGCTGTGCGCGATGCTTGTCATACGGTGCAGGCATGGGCATCTCCTCCGCTGGTATGCCCGCAGGCTTGCGCGATGGGACCAATCCGGCAAGCCTTAATCCGCCATGCCGCCGGGTATTGCAACCCGCAGGTAGAAGCACTGATTAACCGGCAGTCAATGGCGACAGCAGAGTTTCCGCATCCTGCTAACTGATCGGCAGTTTGGGTCTCGCCATAGGCTACAGTCACATCAGACTTCTCCTATCCGGTTCATTCAGGATAAGGCCGGACCTCGTTCTCGCGAAGAGGGGTTCGCAGGTTCGCCGGAACGTTATACCATACCGTTGCGCGGACGCGTTCTGATCGGCGCGTTCGGCGGGTAAAAGTGGGGACACAGGATCGATTCGAGATGGGGGTGCGCCGCTCGATAAGGATTCGGTCCGGGCGCACTCGGCAGAGGGGGCGCCGAGCCGGCGCGCTCATCGGCACATTTGCGATCCTGCTCCAGGCTGTTCTCTTCGCCTGGCATCATCACCCAGTCTCCGTCAGGGTATGGTCTCCCGGGGCCGTCGCAACTCTGGCTGCACCGAGCGCCCCGGTCACGCCGGCATTGGCCGATCACGATTGCGAAATCTGCTTCGCGCTCAGTCACCACGGCGCCGTGCCGGTCGATTTTTACGCGGCAAAGCCACCCGAAAACGCACCGCTATGTCAAACCCGGATAGCGGCGGTCGGGGTCCCGCCCCCACCGTATTGGCTCTTCCGATCCCGCGCACCCCCTGCGGCCTGAGGCTCTCCCTCCACCCATCTGACCGCAGCAGCAACGCTGCTGTATCTCCAAACACAAAGAGGAACCTTATGGCCAACCCGGTTTGCACGGGGGCGCAGCGCGTGCCCGCTCTTCTGTCCATTGCCGTTACGTGGCTCTTCGCTGGCGGCGTCGCCACGGCGCAGGTTACACCGAACCCAGCCCCAGAAACGGGGAGACACCGGCGGCCCCCGCGACTGGAGCACCTCCGGCCCCGGAAAGCAGCCTGTCGCTCGACATGAACGTCATCGCCCGGCAGCTCGATATCGCGCGCTCAAATATCCAACCGGGTCTCGGCGCGACGGTCTACGATTTCACCCGCCCCGCGATCGAGACCCAGCCGCAGGGCGACAACCAGCCGCTTAACCGGCTGCTGCTCCAGGCGCCCGGGGTCGCGCAGGATTCGTTTGGCCAGCTCCATGTGCGCAACGATCACGCCAACCTGCAATTCCGTATCAATGGAGTTCAGCTACCGGAAGGGATCAACGTCTTCGGACAATCGCTGCAGACCAGACTTGCCAATTCTGTGGCGCTGATCACCGGCAGTCTCCCGGCGCAATACGGGCTGCGCACCACCGGCATCATCGACATCCAGACCAAGACCGGGACCCTCAATCCGGGGGGCTCGGCGACGCTTTATGGCGGGCAGCAAGGCACGTTTCAGCCGAGCGCCGAATGGGGCGGCCGGATTGGGCAGATCGATTATTACGCGACCGGCGAGTACCTGCGGACCAACGAGGGGATCGAGAACCCAGCCCCAACCTTCAACGCGATCCACGACAACTCCATTCAGCCAAAAGGGTTTGCCTATGTCTCCGGCATTATCGATCCGACGTCGCGGTTGACCGCCATTCTCGGTGCCTCGCGCAGCCAATACCAGATCCCGCAAGTCGGCGGCCAGACCCCGAGCCTCGGGCTCACCGTCAACGGCGCCAGCGACTTCGCCTCGGCCTCCCTCAACGAGAACCAGCGCCAGATCAACAATTTCGGGATCGTCGCCTGGCAGAAGCATGTCGACGACATCGATTTCCAGATCGCCGGGTTCAGCCGGTACAGCAGTGTCTATTTTTCTCCGGGCGACCCGACGGGAGATCTCCTGTTCAACGGCATCGCTCAGACGGCGTACCGCCAGAGCTGGGCGAGCGGCGTGCAGGGCGACGGCAGCTGGCGGGCTGCGCCCGATCACACGGTTCGCAGCGGCTTTTACATCCAGCGAGAGCGCTCGCCGTTCAGCTCTACATCAAATGTTCTGCCGGTCGACCAGACCGGCGTTCAAACCACCGACCAGCCGCTCACGATCTTCGATTCGGGCAGCAAGACCGGGTGGATCTACAGCTATTACTTGCAAGACGAATGGAAAATTATTCCGTCCCTGACCCTCAATGTCGGCGCGCGCTACGATCAGTTCGCCGAGTTTGTCAGCGAGCGGCAGCTGAGCCCTCGTACAAATTTGGTGTGGCAGCCGACCGAGGCGACAACATTTCATGCCGGCTATTCGCGTTACTTCACACCGCCGCCGTTCGAGCTTATCGCGTCGCCGACTATCGCGCTCTTTGCCAATACGACCGCCGCTCCGGAAGTCACGCTCAACTCGGTCGCCAAGGCGGAACGGTCGCATTACTTTGATGTCGGCGCCACGCAAATCATCCTGCCCGGGCTCAAAGCCGGCATCGACGCTTATTACAAGCTCGCCAGCAACCTGATCGACGAAGGGCAGTTCGGTGCGCCGATCCTCTTCACCCCGTTCAATTACCAGAAAGGATGGGTCAAAGGCGTCGAACTGACCCTCAGCTATGATATCGGAAACTGGTCATTTTACGGCAATTTCTCCGCGTCGCAAGAGCTCGCAAAAAACATCGTATCGAGCCAGTTCAACTTTTCCGCAGAGGACTTAGCCGCAATAGCTACCAATGCTATTCACACCGATCACGACCAGACCTACACATCCTCTGCCGGCGTCAAATACAGGGTCCCCACCTGGAACACTCTCTTTTCCGTCGACCTTACCGCCGGCAGCGGTCTCAGAGCCGACAGCACCTTACCGAACGGGGCCGCTCTGCCGGGTTATCAGCAGGTTAATTTCAGCATCGTCCAGCCGGTCGACACCGGACTCTACAAGGGGCTGGAGCTGCGCTTTGACGTCATCAACCTGCTCGACGAGATCTACCAAATTCGCAGCGGCACCGGGCTCGGCGTCTTTGCGCCGCAATTCGGTCCGCGCCGGACTATTCTCGCCGGGGTGACGCAGCGCTTCTAACCTGCCGCGGACCCGCCACATTTTTCCTGCTTCAAGCTCGGGTTTCGGGAAGTGAGATTCAGAGGACTATCGTGAACGACCCCGCCGCGACTCTTTCGATCGTCAAGCTGTTTATGAATGCCGACCCCGTGGTGAAAGGCGTGTTGCTGCTGTTGCTCGCGGCCTCAGTGTGGAGCTGGGCGGTGATAATCGACAAGCTCTGGCGGCTCGGAGCGGCGAGCCGAGCTGCACGCGAGCACGAGGCACGGGCCGCCTCGGCGCGCTCGCCGCAGGAGCTGTCAGCGACGGAGGGGCGGGACCCGGCCGGCCTCGTCATATCCGCCGGCCTCGCCGAGAGCGCGGCCGAGCCGCGGCCGCAGCCCGAGACGGCCGGCGAGCGTCGCGAGCGCATCGAGCGGGTGATGCGGCTGACCCTCAACGCCGAGCTGCGGCGCCTCGAGCTGCGCCTGCCGTTCCTCGCGACCCTCGGCTCGGCCGCGCCGTTCATCGGCCTCTTCGGTACTGTTTGGGGGATCATGCGCAGCTTCGAGGGGATCGCCGCGGCGCACAGCACCAGCCTCGCGGTCGTCGCGCCAGGGATCGCCGAGGCCTTGTTCGCCACCGCGATGGGTCTCGCCGCGGCAATCCCGGCAGTGGTCGGCTACAACAAGATCACAGTGGATCTCGGGCGCTTCGCCGGGCGTATGCAGGGGTTGATCGGGCGATCCGGCGGCTTGCTCGCCCGCGCCGTTGCCGAGGCCTGAGGATGGCGTTGTCGCTGCCGCCATCCGGCGAAACCGGCGAGGAGCGCTACGCACCGCTCGCCGAGATCAACGTGACCCCGATGGTCGACGTCATGCTGGTGCTGCTCGTCATCTTCATGGTGACCGCGCCGCTGCTTAGCGTCGGCGTGCCGCTCGAACTCCCGAAATCTCGAGCGGCGACGCTGACCGAACCCAAGAAGCCGGTCGTCATCAGCCTCAACCGCGACGGCGAAGTGTTCATCGGCGACGAGCGGATCAACGCCGACGAGCTCGAGCCCCAACTCGCCGCACTCGCCGCTGAGGATCCTAACCGCATCGTGTACGTCCGCAGCGACAAGACCAACACTTATGCGCAGCTGATGGACGCCTTGGGCCTGGTCAATCAGGCCGGGTTCTCGAAGGTGTCCCTGATCGCCGAGGCGGCCGGCCCGAAGTGAGCGGCATCAAGCTCCCACTGGCGCTGTCGCTCGCCGGGCACGCCGCTTGCCTCGTTGCGCTTGCGCTGTTCCTCACCGGCAAGTCCGCTCCATTACCGGAGCCGATTGCGAAAGGCGGGATCGAGGTGGTTTTCGAACCGCCGCCGTCAAAACCCGAGGCGGCGGCGCCGGCGGAAACCACGCCGCCCCCGCCGGAACCGGAGCCGCAAGTCGTTCCGCCCCCGCCCGAGCCGCCCGTTGTTGCAGCCGAGCCACCGCCACCTGAGCCGTCACCGCCCGAACCGCCCCCGCCGGAACCAGAGGCTCCTGTCGCCGTCACCGAGCGCCGCCCCCGCCGCCATCACCGCCAAAGCACGTCGCCAAGAAGCCGCCAAAGCCGCTTCTGCGGCATCAGGAAGAGCCTCAGCCCACCCCGGCCTACGTTGCGATCCCAAAGCCGCAATATCCCACTGCATCCGCCCCGGTAGCGCCGCCGCAAACCGCGATGGCGCCGACGCCGGTCCCGGCCCCGCAGCCCTCACCCGAGGCGAGCGCCGGATACCGGGCGCTGTTGAGCGCCTGGCTCGAAAGCCACAAGCGATATCCCGACGCCGCCCGCCAGCACGGCGAAGAGGGACGCGCGGTGCTCCGCTTCTCGGTCGACCGCAGCGGGCGCGTGCTCGACTATGCGGTCATCTCAAGCTCGGGCTACTCGGATCTCGACCAGTCGGTCGAAGAGATGATGCGGGGCGCCACCTTGCCACCCTTCCCGGCCGGGATGCCCCAGTCGGAAATGCAGGTATCGGTGACGATCCGCTTCAGCCTGCGGCGCTGAACCGCCTCCGGCGGTTACAAATTCGCATCCACCAGCTTTCCCGGCACCAGATAGGCTCTGTCCCAGCGCGACCATCTGCCCGGCACGGGCCGGCCGGGATTGCGGTCGCTGCGCCAGCATATGTCGGCCCCCGGCGGCGCCTCGATGAACTTGGTCGCATTATTGGGCATCGTGAATTCGAGGGTCGAGACGTAGCCGTCGTCGCGCGCCGCGCAGTCGGAGTTCGCAGTGATCACGGCCTCGACGTTGATCAGCCCGAAATTCGGGTTGCTCAGTTGCAGCCTGCCGGGCATCGGCGGCTGCGGCGCACAAGATCCGGCGCAGAGCAAGACGATGGCCAGAAAGGCCAGCAGGTTTCCTAACGTCGACAATGAGATTCCCCAGAATAGAGATGCCGGGTTTTGAGCTTTTTCGGCAGCCTGCGATCAGCTTATCATGGCCGGGCCCGGGTCAAGGAGGGAGGAGATCATGGACAAGCGTATTGCGGTGATCGGCGCCGGCGCAATCGGCGGCTACACCGGCGGTCATCTCGCGCATAACGGGTTCGATGTCACATTGATCGACCCCTGGCCGGAGCACATCGAGACGATCCGCAAAGACGGGCTCGCGATCGAAGGCGTGACCGCGGAGGAGTATGTCTGCGCCAAGCCGAAGACGTTGCATCTGACCGAGGTGCAAGAGCTCGCAAAGCAGAAACCGATCGACATCGCAATGATTGCGGTCAAGTCCTATGACACGGAATGGGCGACGATGCTGATCGCCCAGTACCTGGCGCCCCAAGGATACGTCGTGTCGTTGCAGAACTGTATGAACGAGGAGCGCATCGCCGGGATCGTAGGCCCCGACAAGACGGTCGGCGTCATCCCCGCGCTGCTCGGCGCCGAGCTCTACGCGCCGGGCCGGGTTCGCCGCACCGCCGCAAAGGGGTCGTCGCCCTATGAAGTTTACCGCGCCGGCGAATTGCATGGCCGCATCACCAAGCGAATCGAAGAGCTCGCGGACATGATCCGCACGATCGACAGCATCAAGGCGACGACCAATCTCTGGGGTGAGCGCTGGTCGAAGCTGTGCGTCAACGGCATGGCCAACGGCATCGCGGCGGCCACCGGGCTGTCCGGCAACGACGCGAACCGGGACGAGAAGATCCGTCGCCTCAGCATTCGGCTCGCCGGCGAGGGGGTGCGCGTCGGCCAGGCGCTCGGCTACCAGCTCGAGCACATCCGCTCACACGAGCCCGAAACCATCGCCCGCGCCGCCGAGGGCGACCGCGCCGCGCTCGACGAGGTCGAATCGCAGATCTTCGCGGGGTTGCAGTCGAACACCCGCAGCGAATTGGCGCGACCGTCGATGGGTCAGGACATGTTGAAGGGTCGGCGCACCGAGATCGATTTCATCAACGGGCTGATCGCCGCCAAAGGCCAGGAGGTCGGCCGCCCTGCCCCGACCCACGTCAAGCTCGTCGAAAAGGTCAAACAGGTCGAGCTCGGCAAGGTCCCGGCAAAGCCCGAAAACCTCTACGCGATCTGACCTTGCCCTCCCCAATCACGCATGCGGGCGTGGTCCCTCTCCTGCGTGCGTGGATTAGCGCGTCCAGGCCCACCGAGGCTCGAGGATCAGCGTTGGCCGAGATTGGTCAGGGTGGGGAGATACTGCTGGGCCAGCTCTGGTGACGAGGTCAGGACGGTAAAGCTGCTGCCCCCGCCAACGCGGTTCGCTTCCCAGGCGGGTTCCCATTGGACCTGGACATAAGTCTGCGTCCCCGGCTCGAGCTGGAGGGTGTCGTGTTCGCGAGTGGGGGTGCCGAAGGGCTGCACCGTAAACCGGTACTTTCCCGGCGGGAAGTTGTGGAAGAAGGCGGTTCCCTGCGCGATCTGACCGACGGGCGCGCCATTCGCGTAGATGATCGGCTCCGCTGAATAAACATTGCCCCCCGTCGGATCCGACTGCCTGAAGAACCAGACCCTCGCCATCCCGGGTTCGACCGCCTGAGGCTGCGCCGGCGAGGTCGCCACATTCGCCTGCGGGCTGCAGCCGGCAAGGAGGCCGAGCGCGCCGAGCCTCACCCACATGAGATGTCGTCTCTTCATCTGTCCCCTCCCCGTCGATTGTGCAGCGACAGCTCGGCGGCACCTCCCGCACGGAGCATGGCTGGGACTAGGATCTCCGCTGGCGCCGCCCGCCGACCTGGTGCATCTTATGAATGCATCTGGACACTAGCAACATGCCCACCACAATCGTCACGACGAGCTGGGACGACGGGCATCATACCGACTTGCGCCTGGCCGACCGTCTCGCCGCATATGCACTGAAGGGCACCTTTTACGTTGCGCTGAATCACCCCGGGAACAAGGAGATCAGCGATGATGAGATCCGCGCGCTGCAGCGGATGGGCATGGAAATCGGCTCGCACACGCTGACGCACCGCCTGCTGACCGGCCGGTCAGCCGAAGAAGTTCGTCACGAGCTGACGGAGAGCAAGGCACGCCTAGAGGATATTACCGGCGCCTCGGTCGTCGCATTTTCCTACCCCGAGGGCGCCTTCACCGCAGCAGCCTGCGCGGCCCTCGCCGAAACCGGCTACACCCTCGGGCGTACCACGATGGCGTTCCGCACCCCGACGATGTTCGATCCTGCCCGCATGCCGATCTCGATCGATTTCCGCCACGCCTCGCGTTTCGCGCTGGCGCGTCACGCGTTGCGCGACGCCAATATCGCCGGCCTTGCCGACTGGCTGCGTCTCGCGCGGCTGGAAACCGACCCGGTGAAGCTCGGGAAGCTGCTCTTCGACGCTGCCCTCGCTAATGGCGGCATTTTTCACGTCAACGCGCGTTCCTGGGAGATCGACGGCAATGGTCTCTGGCAGGACCTCGACGCTCTCTTCAGCCATGTCGCACATCGTCCGGGTGTGCATTATGCGACGAACAGCGAGGCGCTGAGCCTCACGCAGCTCGAGCACGCAAAAGCCGCTTGAGTCGCGCCTTGATGCCCAATCGCGCGGCGGCCGCGGCGCAGCCGTCCGAGCCGGCAATGCAGCAGCGGTGCGCCAGCACCTTAATCAGGTGGCCCAGTCTCGGCTGAAAAAAGAACACCGTGGCGCACAGCTGCGACGCCGTCGCGAACAAGCGTTTGTATTGCGCCTCGCCCGAACCGAAATCGAGCACCGCAAAGCGCTCTTCACCGGCAATCGACCGCACCATTTCGTGGACCAGCACGATGCCGGGCGACCATGCCGCGAGCGCCGGGTCGTAGCCGGTAAAGGCGAAACGCAGGCAGTCGCCCACCGCCGTGCAATAACCGAATGCGATAGGCTGCTCGCGGTGAAACAGAAGATAGCCGCGCATCGTGCCCCGCGCGGCATGCTCGTCGAGCTCGGCACGAAAGGCCTCCGTGTCCGGCAGCCCGCGCGCGAGCAAGCGATCCTGGTAGGTCTTCGCCGACAGAGGCCGCGCGAGGGCGTAGAATGTGCGCGCGTCTTGCGGCGTCGAGTAGCGGCGAAACTCGATCGCGCCGCCACTGGCCTGCACGTAGCGCCGCAACTTGCGCTGGATTTCGTGACGATGGTGTCGAGATAGCCCGCGTAGATATTCATCGAAGGAGGAACGGTCCAGCTCGATGTAATAATGGTTGTCGGTCGCCAGTGTGTAACGCAGGTACCGGGGCGTAAGCTCGAACGCGGCCGGCCTGGCGTTTACCGGGAAAGACGGGAGGATTATTCCGGCGTGGCATTGCAGCAGCGGGATGATCCCAGAGGTGGTCTCGTCCAGCGACGTTTTGATCCGGGTGACGTGGGTGAGAAGCTCGAGACCCTCGCACCAGCTTTCATGAAAACAGTATTCGCCGAACGTAAACCTCAGACTGCGGCGGGCCGGCCGCCATTCCAACGCCAGCCCCGTCACAGCCGACATTGGGCTCGCGGCGGTAATGGGGTTCTCTTGGCGTTACGCGGCCGCCACAAGGTAATCCATCGCGGCGGCGACGCCGCCCTTGCCGTGCGGCACGCCGCACAGTTCGAGCGCCATTTCCACCGCCGCGAGCGAGCCGAGGATCATCGGCTCGTTCAGATCGCCGAGATGGCCGATGCGGAAGACGTGGCCCTTGAGCCGGTCGAGCCCGCCGCCGAGCGACACGTTGAACTTGTCGAGGCAGAGCTGGCGGACTTTGTCGGCGTCATAGCCCTCGGGCACCTGCACGGCGGTGATCGAATCGGATTGGGCCCGCGGGTCGATCGCGAAGATCTCGGGTCCGTCGTTCTGCCGCCAGACGCGCACCGCGCGCCGCGTCGCCTCGGCGAGGCGGTGATGGCGCGCAAAGATGTTGTCGAGACCCTCTTCCTCGATCATCCGCAGCGCTTCTTGCAGTCCGTAGAAGAGGTGCACCGGCGCGGTGCCGTTCCAATAGGCCTGCGAGGCTTCGCCGAGCAGCCGCCGCCAATCCCAATAGACCCGCGGCAGCTTGGCTTCGGCGCTGGCGGCGATGGCGCGGGTGCTGACCCCGGTAAAGGCCATGCCGGTCGGCAGCATCAGCCCCTTCTGCGAGCCGGCGACGACGACGTCGACGCCCCATTCGTCCATGCGGAAATCCATCGACCCCAGGGACGAGATCACGTCGACGAGAAAGAGCGCCGGGTGTTTGGCGGCGTCGATCGCGCGCCGCAAGCCGGCGATGTCGTTGAGCACTCCGGTCGAGGTCTCGTTGTGCACCACCAGCACCGCCTTCAGCGCATGCTCGCGGTCCTCGCGCAGCCGGCTCTCGAGCTTGGCCGGGCTGACGGCGCTGCGCCAATCATTGGGCAATGTCTCGACTTCGAGCCCGAATGCTTCGGCCCGCATGCCCCAGTTCAGCGAGAAATAGCCGCTTTCGACGACCAGCACCTTGTCGCCCGGCGAGAACAGATTGACCAGCGCCGCCTCCCACGCGCCGTGTCCGGAGGCGGTGTAGGCGAGGATCGTCTGGTCGGTCTTGAACACCCGCTTCAATCCGGCAAAGCATTCCTCGGCAATCGCCTTGAACTGCGCGGCGGTGAAGTCGATCGCCCCGCGATCCATCGCCCGCAGGACGCGGTCCGGGATATTGGTCGGCCCGGGATTTTGATAGAAATGGTACCCACGACTGACCGCCATCTTCGTTCTCCAGTTCCTCATCCGTGCAGCGTTGGTATAACGCGCACCGTCCGGCCCGCGTCCCGCGATAGGGTTATCTAGGGTATCCTCAAAAGCCAAAGAGGCAGGCGTGACGCCTGCCTCTTTGTCGGTAGTCGGTTCCTCCCTAAACTCGGGCCGGCATTCCTGCCTGCACGAGGAGGGATCTTACCCACGCCGGCAGGCCGCCGTCACGCGAATTTTAGGGAAATTTGTGGTGAGGCTGCCGCTTCCGCGAACCGACCGGCGGGTCGATGGACACGCCCCGTTCTCTTCCCTAGAGTGCGCCGCCCGATCGCCGGGGTGAGGTTTGATGCGTCTTTCCGAATATTTCCTGCCGGTGCTGCGCGAGAACCCGAGCGAGGCGCAGATCGTCTCGCACCGGCTGATGCTGCGCGCCGGGATGATCCGCCAGTCGAGCGCCGGCATCTATTCCTGGCTGCCGCTCGGCCTGCGCGTGCTGAAAAAGGTCGAGCGCATCGTGCGCGAGGAGCAGGACCGCGCCGGGGCGCAGGAGATCCTGATGCCGACCGTGCAGCCGGCCGAGCTGTGGCGCGAGAGCGGGCGCTACGACGATTACGGCAAGGAGATGCTGCGCATCCGCGACCGGCACGACCGCGAGATGCTGTACGGGCCGACCAACGAGGAGCAGGTGACCGAGATCGTCCGCGCCTCGATCAAGAGCTATCGCGACCTGCCGAAAATGCTCTACCACATCCAGTGGAAATTCCGCGACGAGGTGCGGCCGCGCTTTGGCGTGATGCGCGGGCGCGAGTTCCTGATGAAGGACGCCTACAGCTTCGACCTCGACTTCGCCGGAGCGCGGCATTCCTACAACAAGATGTTCGTCGCTTATCTGCGCACGTTTGCCCGCATGGGGCTGAAGGCCATCCCGATGCGCGCCGACACCGGGCCGATCGGCGGCGATCTCAGCCACGAATTCATCATTCTCGCCGATACCGGTGAAAGCGCGGTTCATGTCCATGCGGATTTCATCGACACCGATTGGCAGGAGTTCGACAGCGTCGGCTGGGAAGCGTCTGCTCTGCAACGAAGTCGTCGATCACTACACCGGCATCTATGCCGCGACCGACGAAGTTCACGATCCGCATGCCGCCGCGCAGTACGGCGACAAGATCGTGAGCAGACGGGGCATCGAGGTCGGCCAGATCTTTTATTTCGGCGACAAGTATTCGAGGCCGATGGGCGCCGTTGGTAACTGGCCCGACTGGCGAGTCGGTCGCGCTCGAAATGGGCTCCTACGGCATCGGCGTGTCGCGCCTCGTCGGCGCGCTGATCGAAGCGAACCACGACGATGCCGGGATCATCTGGCCGGAGAGCGTCGCGCCGTTCCGCGTCGGCCTGATCAATCTGCGTCCGGCCGACAAGCGCTGCCGCGAGGCCGCCGACGACCTCTACGGCAAATTGCTCGCCGCCGGGGTCGAGGTGCTCTACGACGACCGCGACGAATCCCCGGGCGCCAAATTCGCGACGATGGATCTGATCGGCCTGCCGGAGCAGCTCGTCATCGGCCCGCGCGGCCTCGCCGCCGGCACGATCGAGATCAAGAATCGCCGCTCGGGCGAACGGCGCGACGTCTCGATCGAAGCGGCCCTCGATCAGCTGATGCCGCCGTCGCCGCCCTACTCGTCGTCCCCGCGAAAGCGGGAATCAGGGTCCCAGGCACGTCGGCAGCGCTGAGGCGCCCGCCTCGCGGGGGTGACGGAGCGTGATCTTCGGCGCGTTCGAGCGGATGGTGGCGTTCCGCTATCTGCGGGCGCGGCGGCAGGAAGGGTTCGTCTCGGTCATCGCGATCTTTTCGCTGCTCGGCATCGCGCTCGGCGTCGCCACCTTGATCATCGTCATGTCGGTGATGAACGGGTTTCGCGCCGACCTGCTCGCCCGCATCCTCGGGCTCAACGGCGATCTCGGGGTCTACGCGTTGAGCGGCGGGCTCCCCGATTTCGATGCGGCCGCGCAGAAGGTCCGCGAGATTCCCGGGGTCACACGGGTGACCCCGATCGTCGAGGGCCAGGTCATGGCGACCTCGGAGGCCGGTGCGGCGGGCGCGCTGGTGCGCGGCATCCGGCCCGACGATTTGCGCTCATTGCCGTTGCTGGCGGACCACATCATCCAGGGCTCGCTCGCCGATTTCAGCGACGACGGCGTCGCGGTCGGCGACCGGCTGGCGCGCCGGCTCGGGGTCGCCGTCGGCAGCCCGATCACGTTGCTTTCGCCGGAAGGGACCGCCACCGCCTTCGGCACGATGCCGCGGGTCAAGACCTACCATGTCGTCGCGCTGTTCAATGTCGGCATGTACGAATACGACAACAGCTTCATCTATGCGCCGCTCGACGCGGCGCAGCTGTTCTTCCGCCTGCCCGAGGCGGTCTCCAGCCTCGAAGTCTTCACCGCCGACCCCGACCGGGTGCGCGAAGCAGCGCCGGCTGATCGCCGCGGCATTCGCCGGCCGGGTGCGGATCGTCGACTGGCAGCAGGCCAATTCGAGCCTCTTCAACGCGGTCGAGATCGAGCGCAACGTGATGTTCCTGATCCTGACGTTGATCATCGTCGTCGCCGCGTTCAACATCATCTCCAGCATGATCATGATGGTGAAGGACAAGGGGCGCGACATCGCGATCCTGCGCACGATGGGCGCCTCGCGCGGCGATGATCCTGCGCATCTTCGTGCTGAGCGGCGCCAGCATCGGGGTCATCGGCACCGTCGCCGGGTTTGTCCTCGGTCTCGTCTTCACCGACAACATCGAAGCGATCCGGCAAGTCACTCCAAAGAATCATCGGCACCGATCTGTTTGCCGCCGAGATCTATTTCTTCACCCGCATTCCGGCGCGCATCGACACCGGCGAGGTCGCCGCCGTCGTGATCATGGCGCTCGCCCTCTCTTTCCTCGCCACGCTCTACCCGTCCTGGCGCGCCGCCCGGCTCGACCCGGTCGAAGCTCTGCGCTACGAGTGATCCCGAATGCCGGCCGGCGCGGCGCTCGAATTGCGGGATGTGCGCCGCGTCTTCCGGCTGGCCGGAACCGAGCTCAGGGTGCTGAACGGCGTCGATCTCGCCTTGCGGCCGGGCGAGATCGTCGCGCTGGTCGGCCCGTCGGGCGCCGGCAAATCGACATTGCTGCATGTCGCGGGATTGCTCGAGCGGCCCGATGGCGGCGCCGTGCTGATCGGCGGCGAGGATTGCGGCAGTCTGTCGGACGAGCGGCGCACATTGTTGCGGCGCTCGGAGATCGGCTTCGTCTACCAATTCCATCACCTGCTGCCGGAATTCTCGGCACTCGAAAACGTCATGCTGCCGCAGATGATCGCCGGCGTCGCGCGCCGCCGGGCGCGCGGCAAAGCGGCGGAGCTGCTCGACCGCGTCGGGCTCGGCGCCGCGCGCCCGGCACCGCCCGGCGCGGCTGTCGGGCGGCGAGCAGCAGCGCGTCGCGATCGTCCGCGCGCTCGCCAACGACCCCCGCATCCTGCTGGCCGACGAGCCGACCGGCAATCTCGACCACGCGACCGGCGACAGCGTGATGAGCACGCTGCTGGACCTCGTGCGCCATACCGGCCTCGCGGCGCTGATCGCCACCCACAACCTCGAACTCGCCCGCCGCCTCGACCGCATCGTCGCGCTCGAAGACGGCAGGCTGAAGCCGCTCGGCTGAACTGGAACAAAAAGAGCGGCGCCGAGGCGCAATGAATCCTCGGCGCCGCAGCTGGATTCGGACTTGGCCGGGAGACGAGAGCCAAGCCCGCCGGCAGCATGATGGACGACGGTAAGCAGGCGTTAACAGCCGGGCGCGAATCTACACTGCGTCGGGGTGCCGAGCGCAGCGACGGCGAATCCGAAGCTTCGAGCTACAGCCGCCGTCTTAGACAATCAGTCGGCTGATTCCTTGGGCTTTCGGCCGCTGCACTGACGATTGGCGCCAGATATGCGATCCTGGCGCGATGCCGCTCGCCGATTTCGTTCATCTGCGCGTTCACACCGCCTATTCGCTGTCGGCCGGTGCGATCAGGATCAAGGAGCTGGCCGGCCTGTGCAAGGCCGAACGGATGCCGGCGGTGGCGATCACCGACAGCGGCAATCTGTTCGGCGCGCTCGAATTCGCGACGGCCTGCAGCGCCGCGGGAATACAGCCGATCATCGGCTGCGAGATCGCGCTCGGGCGCGGCGATCCGGAGGCGAGGCAGCCGGCTCGGCCGCGCGCTATCCGAGCCCGACCGGATCGTGCTGCTGGTGCAGAGCGAGGCGGGCTATCGCAACCTGCTGCAGCTGGTCAGCCAGTCCTATCTCGCCGGCGAATCGCCGAGCGAGCCGTCGATCAGCCTCGCCGATCTGGCCGGCGCCAGCGAGGGGCTGCTCTGCCTGGCGGGCGGCTCGAAGGGGCCCGTCGGGCGGCTGCTCGCCGAGGGCCAGGCCGAAGCCGCCGAGGCGGTGCTGACGCGAACTCGCGGCGGCATTCCCGAACCGGCTCTATATCGAGCTGACGCGCCATGGCACGGCCGACGAGGCGCCGGTCCGAGCCGGGCCTGATCGAGCTGGCCTACCGTCACGGCTTGCCGCTGGTCGCGACCAACGACGTCTATTTCCCCGACCGCGACTTCTACGAGGCGCATGACGCGCTGCTCTGCATCGCGCAGGGCACGGTCGTGGCCGATGCCGACCGCAAGCGGCTGACGCGCTCCCATTACTTCCGGCCCGCGGCGGAGATGCGCGAGGTGTTCGCCGACCTGCCCGAGGCCTGCGACAACACGCTGGTCATCGCCCAGCGCTGCGCCTTTATCCCGCAGCCGCGCAAGCCGATCCTGCCCGCCTTCCCGAGCGCCGAGGGTGCGACGAGGAGACGCGCGCTGCGCCGCGCCGCGCTGGCCGGGCTCGACGCCCGGCTTACGGCGCTGGGCCTGAAGGAGGAGGCATCCGTCAAGCCCTACCGCGAGCGGCTCGACTTCGAGCTCGATACGATCATCGGAATGGGATTTGCCGGCTATTTCCTGATCGTCGCCGACTTCATCCAATGGGCGAAGCGCGCAGGGCATCCCGGTCGGGCCCGGGCGCGGCTCGGGCGCCGGCTCGGTCGTCGCCTGGGCGTTGACGATCACCGATCTCGACCCGCTGCGCTTCGGCCTGCTGTTCGAGCGGTTCCTCAACCCCGAGCGGGTGTCGATGCCGGATTTCGACATCGATTTCTGCCAGGACCGGCGCGACGAGGTGATCCGCTACGTCCAGCAGAAATACGGCCGCGACCGCGTCGCGCAGATCATCACCTTCGGCAAATTGCAGGCCCGCGCGGTGTTGCGCGATGTCGGCCGCGTGCTCGCGATGCCCTATGGCCAGGTCGACCGCCTGTGCAAGCTGGTGCCGAACAACCCGGCGCATCCGGTCACCCTCGAACAGGCGATCGCCGCCGAGCCGGCTCTGCAGCAGCAGCGCGACGCCGACGAGAGCGTCGCCCGGCTGATCACGATCGCGCTCAAGCTCGAAGGCCTCTACCGGCACGCCTCGACCCATGCCGCGGGCGTGGTGATCGGCGACCGGCCGTTGGCCGAACTGGTGCCGCTCTATCGCGACCCGCGCTCCGACATGCCGGTCACTCAGTTCAACATGAAATGGGTCGAGCTCGCCGGGCTCGTGAAATTCGACTTCCTCGGCCTCAAGACTCTGACGGTGCTGGCGCGCACCCTGCGAGCTGCTGCGCGGCCCGCGGCGTCGAGCTCGATTTGTCGGCATTGCCGCTCGACGACCCGGCCGCCTACGAGCTCCTGGCGCGCGGCGACACGGTGGGGGTGTTCCAGGTCGAAGGCGCCGGCGTGCGCGACATGCTGCAGAAAGCTGCGCCCGGACCGGTTCGAGGACATCATCGCCGCCAATGCGCTCTACCGGCCGGGGCCGATGGAGAACATCCCGCGATACATCGCGGTCAAGCACGGCGAAGAGGCGCCCGATTACCTGCACCCGGCGCTCGAGGGGATCCTCAAGGAAACCTACGGCGTCATGACCTACCAGGAGCAGGTCATGCAGATCGCCCAGGTCTTGGCCGGCTATACGCTCGGCGGCGCCGACCTGTTGCGCCGCGCGATGGGCAAGAAGATCCAGGCGGAGATGGACGCGCAGCGCCAGCAGTTCGTCGAGGGCGCGGCGGCGCGCGGGGTCGAGCGCGCGCGGGCCGAGCTGATCTTCGACCAGATGGCGAAGTTCGCCGGCTACGGCTTCAACAAATCGCATGCCGCGGCCTATGCGCTGGTCGCCTATCAGACCGCCTATCTGAAGGCCAACTACCCGGTCGAGTTTCTCGCCGCGTCGATGACGCTCGACCTCGGCAATACCGACAAGCTCAACGTCTTCCGGCAGGAATTGAACCGGCTCGGCATCCGGCTGCTGCCGCCGGACATCAACCGCTCCGAGGTGAGCGTTCGCGGTCGAGCCGGACCCGAGGACCGGCAAACCGGCGATCCGCTACGCGCTCGCCGCGGTAAAGGGGGTCGGCGCGCAGGCGATGGCCGAGCTCGTCGCCGAGCGCAACGCGCACGGGCGGTTCAAGGACCTCTTCGACTTCTCCCGGCGCCTCGACGCCAAGAGCTTCAACCGCCGCCAATTCGAGAGCCTCGCCAAGGCCGGCGCCTTCGACAGCCTCAACCCGAACCGGGCGCAGACCTTTGCCGCGGCCGAGCTGTTGCTGCGCCAGGCGAGCCTCGCCGCCGAGGAGCGCGAGAGCCGGCAGGAGAGCCTCTTCGCCGGCATCGACCCGAGCTTTGCGCCGCGCCCGTCATTGCCGTTGGTTGCCGACTGGCCGCCGGTCGAGCGGCTGCAGCACGAATTCGACGCGATCGGCTTCTACCTGTCGAGCCATCCGCTCGACCCCTACGGCAAGAGCCTCGAACGCGCCGGGATCATCCGCTGGGCCGATCTGCCGGCCGGCCTCGCGGCTAACCCGACCAACCGCTTCCGGCTCGCCGGCATCGTCATCGGCCGCAAGGAGCGCACCTCGGGGCGCGGCAACCGCTTTGCCTTCGTGCAGATGTCCGACCCCAGCGGCACCTTCGAGGTAACGCTGTTCTCGGAGATCTTGCGCGAGGCGCGCGCCCTGCTCGATTCCGGTCAGCCACTGGTCGTCACGGTCGATGTGCGCAGCGAGGAAGAGAGCCTGCGCCTGACCGCGCAAAAGATCGAGCCGCTCGACACGGTCGTCGCGCTCGCCGCGGCGGGCCTGCGGGTCTTCGTCGGCGAGGCCCGCGCCCTCTCCAGCCTCAAAAGCGTCATCGCCCGCGAAGCCGGCGGGCGCGGCCGCGTCACCGTCGTCCTCGACCTCCCCGCCCGCGAAGTCGAAATCGCCATCCCCGGCGGCTTCAAAGTCGACCCCCGAACCCGCGCCGCCGTCAAATCCCTCCCGGGCATCATCGACGTGCACGATATTTGAGGCTTGCCTTTACGGCCGCGACGGCACCGCGTTCCCGTCACTTGGTTCCGGATGGCGATGGTGCGCCAGGGGGCGCCGGGCCGTACTCGACCCCGACCCTGCGCCCGGCGACGATGCCGGGAGACTGATTGCCTTCAGTGTGGACGGTCCCGCTTGGCGAGGGTAAGCCAGGCGCGTCGGCCGGCGGGGAGCTGCGCTGAACCGCGGGCGAAGTACCGTAGCTGACGGTCGCATCCCCGCCGCTGATCACACCGGGCGATTGGGCACCGCGCGTCGAGACTTGCCGGCCACCGGACTGGCTGCCGAATGTCCATGCGGCGATGCCGAGGGCGCCGATCGCAAAGCAGCCGATGGCTATCAACTTGACCGGACCGGCGCGAGCGTCCCTGGGAAGCCCCGAAATCGCCGTGATCAATGGACGAACCAGGAGGACAACGACACCGAGGGCGACGCCGCCAATACCCGTGATCTCGCCCAATGTTTTGAGTTGAGACAGATCCATCACGCTAGCCTCCGGGTTCGCGAGCCTTGCCGGGATTGGCTAAGCCTTTCGCGAGTTCGTCTTGCAGGCGGCCGATCATGTTGTCGATCGACGCCGACACTTAAGTCATCCCGGCGGCTTGGAAAACCGGCTCGGCTTGACGAAAGCAGGCCATCGCTTCCTTGAGTGCATCTTCGCGCTGGGCGCGCCTGCCGAGATCGGCGAGCGCGATGCCCATGTTGAGCCGCGTCTGCGCCCATTGGAAAGACGCCCGGTCCTGGGTGATTTCCTGGAGTGCCAGACGATACGCGGCCACCCCCTCCTCCAGCCGCGCTGTTCCGCTGTCCCGTTGTCCGAGGTTCACAAGCGCGCTACCGAGATTCACTTGGGTCATTGCCCAATCGAGCGGAACGCGATCGCGCGTCCGTTCCTCGAGCGCCGCTTTAAAGGCGACGACCGCTTCCTCCAGCCGCGCCGTCCCGGTCTCCCGTTCCCCGAGCACTCTTAACACGCTGCCGAGGTTGTTCTGGATGATTGCCCATTGAAGCGGCATACGATCGCGCGTGTACACCTCGAGCGCGGCCCGAAAGGCGGCGACTGCATCTTCCAATTGCGCGGTCCCCTTCTCCCGCTCGGCGAGGATATCGAGCGCGTTGCCGAGGTCCACCTGCGTCATCGCCCAAGCGAGCGGCACCCGGTCACGGGTATTTTCTTGAAGAGCGAGGCGAAACGCAGCTACCGCCTCCTCCAGCCGTACCGTCCCGCTCTCTCGCTCACCAAGCCTCACGAGCGCGTTGCCGAGGTCCATCTGGGTCATCGCCCAGGCGAGCGGCACCCGATCCCGAGTGTACTCCTCGAGCGCGGCCCGAAAGGCGGCGACCGCGTCTTCCAGCCGCGCGGTCCCACTCTCCCGTTCCCCCACAATCTTGAGAGCGTTTCCAAGGTTCAGTTCCGTCATCGCCCAGTTGAGCGGCACCCGATCACGCCTTTGCGCCTCGAGCGCACCTCGGAAGGCGGCAACGGCCTCCTCCAGCCGCGCCGTCCCGGTCTCCCGCTCCCCAAGCGTCACAAGCGCCAGACCGAGGTTGTTCTGGGTCACCGCCCAGTCGGCCGGGACACGATCACGAGGCTGTTCCTCCAAAGCCAGGCGATAGGCCTCGACCGCCTGTTCCAGGTGCTCCGTGCTGCGTTCACGCTCGCCAAGCCTTTCGAGCGCATTGCCGAGGCCCATTTCTGCCTGCGCCCAGTAGAGAGGCACCCGATCACGGGTCTCCTCCTCCAGCGCGAGGCGAATGGCTTCGACTGCCTGTTTCAGGTGTTCCGTTCCGCTCTCGCGCTCGCCGAGCAATCTCAATGCATCGCCCAAATCCACATGGGCGAACGCCCAATAGAGCGGCACCCGATCGCGCGGCAATTCGTTCAATGACAGCCGATAAGTGCCGATCGCATTCAATAGGGCGGCGTTGTCTCCTCGTTCATCGCCCTGGCGTTGCAGCGCACTTGCCTCGGCGAGCAGAAACCGCCCCTTCTCGTCAGGGTGCCCGACCGGCACAAGGTCGGCCGCTTCTTGGAAATGGTGTGCAGCCTCCAGATAGCGCAGCCCGATCATTGCGATATTGCCGCGCACCCCGCGGTCGGCTGCGGCACGCAGCAGACGCTGATCGGCTGCCGCTTGGGCTTGTTGCGCGAGCTGCTGGGCCTGGTGAAGCTGCCGCGATTTCCGCCTGCTCGGCTTGGCTTACCAGCTCATCGGCTTGGTCGAGGTGGCCGGCCTTGAAGGCGGCATCGGCGCGCGCAACGAGATCGCGCGTGACCGGGTCTTGCGGATCTAGCGCTTGTAGCCGCTCCATTGCCGATTTGTATTGTTGGGCCACCTCGGCCAGCTTTTGCGGCAGCTTTTCGAGTGAGACGTCCTGCTGTCCGATAATCCGCAGCAGCGAAATCGCTGCGCCCTGGGTGACACCCAGTCGATTGCTGAGATCGACGATCTTATCTGCAAGCGGCCCCACGGCGCCGGTCGTCGCAGCTCTTGTCAGCTCCTGAACCTGCTCGGGGGTGAGCCCGTACGTGACGGCGACATTGCCGCCGGCGGCTATTGCCGGGCTCTGAGCGCCTTGCGTCTCGACCCGCTGCGGCTGCTGAGCAAACGCGGGCAACGCCAACGCCGCAAACCCCAAGGGTAGGAGGACACGCCTGCCGACCCACCAAGCCATCCCGCAGCGGCGGGATAGGGTCGCGGCATAAATCAATGAAGGAACCGTGACCTTGTGCACGGCCTGGCTCTCTTAGCTCCAGAAGGCCGGTCTAGCCGACTACCAAAGGATACTCTACACAGTCGTCGAGGACTGTGAAGCACCTCACACTTGCCGGAATTTAAAGCTCAAGTTTCTGACCGCGCCAAGCTGGCCGGCATCGTCAGCCACCGCGCGGAGCGTAGCTCTCGGCGCGGCAACCGTTTCGGGCTTGTGCAAATATGGACCCCAGCGGCTCTCCGAAAATCGTGTCAAACGGCGGTCGAGCTGGCCTGCGGCTCAAGCAGCGCGTCGCCAATGGTGACCTCGCCGCCTGCGACCACCTCGGCGTAGACGCCCATATTGATGTGGCCGAAGGCGCGTTCGAGGGCGGCGACGATGTCGAGGTCGCGTTTCGCGGTGACGGGATTGACCTGCGTTGCCGCACATCTGGTGATCGGCGAGATCACCCGTAGCCGCGCGGCTCCGAGCGTGATTTCCGAGTCGATCCAATCGAGCTCGCTCCACGCCGATGCCCCGTCGAAATAGACGTTGGCCCGAAATCGGATGGGATCGACCGGCACGCCCATCGCCGCTTCGAGCGCCGCGATGCTCGCGCGGTTGATCAGAGAGACATATTTATCCGTCGACGCATTCGGTTTGCGGCGCGCATCGGCAAAGGCGTGGCCCGGCGCCTCGACGACGCGCAGCGGTCCACTCACCGCGGGCCCGAGGAAATCAGTGAAGAATTCTGCGACCAGCCCGCGTCCCCCCGCCTCGGTCATCCGTTCGCGCAACAATACCCGGCCATTGTCAGCGATCGTCAAGACACCGCTTTCCGCGTCGAAGCGGGTCTGCAATTGCGCGAGCTTTTCGTCGCGCATCAGCATGATGAAATGGATCTTCGATAGCCATTCCGGGCGCTGCGGATCGAAGAGTGTCGAGCCGAGCGCTATCGCAAAGCGCCGATCGTGCGGCAGGCATTCGCCTGGCATCAGCGCCACGCGGTCCATTCTTTCGGCGCTCAGACCCTTTACCGGGTAGCGGTAGATCGCGGCGACGGTGGCCATATCGGCAGCCTACCCTCTCGGCCTCCCATGGACAACGTGACCGGGTTCCTCTGTTTTGCAAAGGGCATCGCGCGAACCCGATGCCGGACCGAAAATTGCCGCAATGACATGGTACGGACAGCTCCGCAGGCTTGTGGTGCGCATTCTTTCTCGTGGCGGGCGGAGCGAGTGGGGGAGTTCGGCGGTGCCATTTGCTGTTATGACAGCGAAGAACAGCCAGGATCAGCGGCGGGTTTTGCTGTCTCGCGTTGGGGTGGGCAGAGAGCGAGGATTTCCGCGGAGTTGGCTCGGGTCTCGCTGTTTTTTCGCTGTATTTAACAGCGATATCAGCAACGGCGGTTCAATGCTGCGCACGTTTGAGTGATCGGCTCGGCAGTTCTTCGAGAGCGGCGCGCTTGCTGATAAGCTGCGCGTTCTGCCTTGAACAGTGGTTTGGGAGAGCGATCATGACAAAGAACTCCGGCCGATCGTTGATTGGGGCGGGGGCCTGCGCCGCCGCCGTGCTGATGCTGTCGGCGGCTTTCACACAGCAAATGGCGGCGCCGGGCCAGGGGTCCGATATGAAGGAGGAGCTGGCGCAGAATTTCCAGGCCGAGCACGAGATCGGGCGGCGCTATCATTTCGACCCCAATGACCTACCGCCGCCGAAGACCGGGCCGATCGTCGCCGACCGTTCGATGATCGTGCCGTTCAACGGCCAGAAATTGGAGGTGCCACCGGGCTTCATCGCCGCGCCGTTCGTGACGGGTCTCGTCAATCCGCGGCGGCTGCTCGTGCTGCCCAACGGCGACGTATTGGTCGCCGAGCAGAGCGCCGGCTATGTGACCCTGTTGCGCGACGACGGCGAGGGGCACGCCAAATGGATCGACCGCCACGTCGAGGACCTCAACCGCCCCTACGGCCTCGCGCTGCGCGGCGACCAGATTTTAGTTGCCGACCAGGACGCGATCTGGCGCGTGCCGCACATCGTCGGCAATTTGCGGGCCGGCCGCCCGGTGCCGCCGGAAAAGGCCGAGGAGGTGCCGCCGGACCAGCGCAAGCCGGTGCCCGGCGCCTACGGCGCAGAATTGCTGACGAAAAAGGGCGTCTTCGGCATCCCGGTCGGCCACCAGAACCGTCACTTGGCGATCGACCCGAAAACCGGCGGTCTCTATGTCGGCGTCGGCTCGTCTGGCAATATCGGCGTCGAACCCGAGCCCAAGGCAACGATCCAGCGCTTCGACCCCGACGGCTCCAATCAGACGACCGTCGCCTCCGGCACGCGCAACCCGACGGCGCTCGCTTTCCAGCCCGAGACGGGTGATTTATGGGCGGTCGTGCAGGAGCGCGATGGGCTCGGCGACAATCTGCCCTCCGATTATTTGATCCGCGTCCAGCAGGGCGGGTTCTATGGCTGGCCCTACGCCTATATCGGCAAGCACCCGCAGCCCGGCTTCGCGCAGCTCGCCCCCGACAAGGTCGAAGCGACGATCACGCCCGATCTCTTGTTCCAGGCCCATTCTTCGCTGCTCGACCTCGTGTTTTACGAAGCCGACCAGTTCCCCGCCGAATACAAGGGGAGCCTCTTCGTCGCGCTGAAGGGCTCGTGGAACCGCTCGATACCGACCGGCTACAAGGTCGTCCGGGTGCCGTTCAAGGACGGCCGGCCGGAAGGGTATTACGAGAACTTCGCGACCGGCTTCTGGACTTCGGGCGAACAGCGCGCCGAGGTCTGGGGCCGCCCCGCCGCGCTCGCCATCGCCAAGGACGGCTCCTTGCTCGTGGCCGACGACACCGGCGGCACGATCTGGCGGATTTCCTATAAGGGCCCGCCTGCCGAGCACACCGGCGAACCTGCCGAGAGCACCGGGTCCGAGGCGAAGAAGGCACCGCGATGACGTTCGATCTCGCCACCTTGGAGGCGGCGGCCTCGTTCGTTCATCGGGTGGTGCCGCCGACCCCGCAATATTGCTGGCCGTTGCTGTCTCGGCGGCTCGGTGCCGAACTCTGGGTCAAGCATGAGAACCATACGCCGATCGGCTCCTTCAAGATCCGCGGCGGCCTCGTCTATCTCGATGCGGTCAGGCGGTCGCAGCCGGACATTCGGGGGGTCGTGACCGCGACGACGGGCAATCACGGTCAGAGCATCGCGCTCGCCGCAACGCGGCTCGGGGTCGATGCGACGATCGTCGTGCCCCATGGCAACAGCATCGAGAAGAACCGGGCGATGGCGGGGTTCGGTGCGCGGCTCGTGGAGGCCGGGCACGATTTCCAGGACGCGTTCGAGCACGCGGCCGATTTGGCCGAGCGCGAAAAGCGGCATTTCGTCCGCTCCTACGATCCGCTGCTGGTGCGCGGCGTCGCGAGCTACGGGCTCGAACTGTTCCGCGCGGTTCCCGACCTCGATGTGGTCTATGTGCCAATCGGGCTGGGCAGCGGCATCTCGGGGGTGATCGCAGCGCGCGACGCTCTGGGGCTGCGCACCGAGATCGCCGGGGTCGTTGCCGCCAACGCCCCGACCTACGCGCTGTCCTTTGCGGCCGGCGTCCCGGTCAGCACCAATTCCGCCGACACGATGGCCGGCGGGCTCGCCGTGCGGGTGCCCGACCCGGAAGCGCTCGACATCATCCGCCGCGGCGCAGCGCGGATTGTCGCCGTCTCTGAGGCCGAGATGCGCCGCGCAATGCGGATTATGTTCAGTGACACGCACAACATCGCCGAGGGCGCCGGCGCCGCCGCCCTCGCGGCTGCGTTGCAGGAGCGCAGCCGGCTCGCCGACAAGCGGGTCGCAGTCATACAATCCGGCGGCAACATCGACCGTAGTCTCTTTGCGGAGGTGCTGGCGGAGGAAGACGCCGAGTGACCGGACTGGAAACGGGATCTCGACCACGCCAAGTTGAGCCTATGGAACCCGCATACAAGCTGCTCACGGTCGAGGAGTTCCTTGATTCTTGCCCCAACGATAAGCGGCATTATCAGCTGTTCGATGGCGTCATGGTCGCGATGGCTCCGCCCGGGACGCCGCATCAAATCGTTGCGGCTAGGCTCGGCGGCGAAATCTATGCCTCGCTCAACGCTACGCGCCCGGAATGCGTCTTGCGGGCCCAGGCGGGGATAGCGCCGCAGGGGCTTCATGGCCGCGATCACTTCGAGACGGATCTCACCGTCAGCTGCAGCCCGCTCGACCGCGATGACCGCGGCATCGTCTCAGACCCAGTGCTGATCGTCGAAGTCCTGTCACCCTCGACCGATCGCGACGATGTATTCATCAAACTCCCAGTATATCAGCGCATCTCGAGCTTGCAGGAAATCCTCTATCTCGAAACCGAGCGGGTCGGCGCGACGGTGTACCGTCGCAGCGTTGACGGCTGGCAGACGATCGAGCTGGCGGCAGCCGACGCGCGGCTGCAGCTCTATACGGTCGGGCTCGACATCGCATTGGGCAGCCTTTATCGCGGTATTCCGGGGCTTTCGCCCTAGCGCTCAGTCGCCAGGTACCTAGCGGGTAATGACCAGGCTGGATGTCGCTGGTGCTCTCATATTGACACGGGTAAGGCTGGCCGGTGCACGCTGCCGGCGCAGTTGCAACTGCCAACGAGTGTACGGAAGGGTTTAGTAATGGGCGAGTTCGGGATCGGGCAGCCGGTGCGGCGCTTCGAGGATAAGCGCTTCCTCAGCGGCAACGGCCGCTTCCAGAACGACAACAACTTTCTCGGCCAGGCATACGCTTACGTGCTGCGCTCGCCGCACGCCCATGCCCGCATCCGCTCGCTCGACCTCACGACAGCAAAGGCCGCACCCGGGGTCGTGTTGATCATGACCGGCGAGGACCTTATCGCGGCCAAGCTCGGCGTCATGGGCGTACCGTTTCAGCGCAAGCGGCCGGACGGCTCGCCGATGTTCGCGCGCGCCTTTCTCGGTCTCGCGCAGGGTACGGTGCGCTATGTCGGCGAGCCGGTCGCCTTCGTCGTGGCCGAGACCTTGGCGCAGGCGAAGGACGCCGCCGAGCTGATCGACATCGATTACGAGGCGTTGCCCTCGGTCACCGATACCGCCGAGGCGGCGGACGGGAAGGTTGCGGTGTGGGACGAGTGCCCGGACAACATCTCGAACCTGTTCGAGGCCGGCAACAAGGCCGCGTCCGAGGCGGCTTTTGCCAAGGCAGCTCACATCATCAAGCGCCGTTACGTGATCAGCCGGGTCTATGCACATTTCATGGAGCCGCGCGGCGCGATCGGCATCTGGGACCTGGGCGAGGACCGCTTCACGCTCTACGCCGATGTGCAGTACCCGCACCGGGTGCGCCAGGCGCTCGCCACTCGCATATTCAAAATCCCGGAAAGCAAGATCCGCGTCATTGCCGGCGATGTCGGCGGCGGGTTTGGCACCAAGGGCTGGCAATACCCGGAGCATCGGCTGGTCTTGCTCGCGGCGAAGAAATTGCGCCGGCCGGTCAAATGGATGTGTGAACGCAGTGAAGCCATCCAGGCCGACGAGCACGCGCGTGACAATGTCAGCGACGCAGAGCTAGCGCTCGACAAGGACGGCAAATTCCTCGGGCTCAGGGTAAAGACCTTGGCCAATGTCGGCGCCTACATCTCATCCGAACGGAACCTGCTTGCGACCTTCGGCAATGTCGGCACCTTGACCGGCACTTATGACATCCCCGCCGCGTACGTCGCGGTGCTGGCGGTGATGGCCAATACCAACGGCACCGCGCCCTATCGCGGCGCCGGACGGCCTGAGGCGACCTATGTGATCGAGCGCCTGATTGACGACGCGGCGCGCGAGCTGGGTTTCGACCCGGTCGAATTGCGCTCCAAAAACCTGATCCCGCCCTCGGCGATGCCGTACAAGACCGCGCTGAACCTCAATTACGATTGCGGCGATTTCCCAACGAACCAGCAGAAGGCGCTGGCGCAAGCCGGTTGGGCCGGCTTCCCGGCGCGGCGCGAGAAGGCGAGGGCGCGCGGGAAATTGCGCGGCATCGGGATCGCCAACCCGATCGAAAAGGCGGCGGGTCCTGGCCAGGAATTCGCCGAGATCCGCTTTCACCCGAGCGGCAACGCGACCCTGTTGATGGGCAGCAAGAACCAGGGCCAAGGCCACGAAACCACGTTCAAGCAGGTGCTGAACGAAAAGCTCGGGCTGGATCCGGCGACCGTGCAATACATCGACGGAGACACCGACCGCGTCGCTTTTGGGATCGGCACCAACGGCTCACGCTCGACGGTGATCGGCGGCTCGGCGTTGTGGCTGGCGGCCGACAAGGTTATCGCCAAGGGCAAGCGCATTGCCGCGCATCTGCTCGAAGCCGCCGAGCCCGACGTAGAATTCGCAGTCGGTTCCGATGGCGGCAATTTCTCGGTTGCCGGCACCGACCGGCGGGTCACCATCACCGATGTCGCGAAGGCGTCGTTCCAGGCCGGCCGGCTGCCGCCGGGCCTCGAAGGGGGCCTCTACGAGACCGGCACCTTTGCCCCGGACGACAACACCTATCCCAATGGCTGCCACATCTGTGAGGTCGAGATCGACCCCGATACCGGCGCTTTGGAGACCGTCCGCTACGTCGTCGTCGACGATGTCGGCACGGTGGTGAACCCGATCGGCCTCAAGGGCCAGATCCATGGCGGCGTCGCGCAGGGGCTGGGCCAGGCGCTGATGGAGCAGGTCGTCTATGACCGCGAATCCGGGCAGAACCTGACCGGCAGCTTCATGGATTACTGCATGCCGCGCGCCGACACGATGCCGTCAATGGAGATCACGTCGAACCCGGTGCCGACGAAGCGCAACCCGCTGGGCGCCAAGGGCGCGGGCGAGGCCGGCACGGTCGGCGCATTGCCGGCGATCGTCAACGCCGTCATCGATGCGCTGGCGCCGCTCGGCGTCAAAAGCCTCGACATGCCGGCCACCAGCGAGCGCATCTGGCAGGCGATGCGGGGGGTTCGCGCCTGAGCCCCAGGGACGACCCCAGCGACCAATCTGCTCGCCTTCACAACATCTTGCACGATCCGTCGCACTCGTCGGGGAACAGGCTCCTGCCGCAGGCGCAAGGGCCACGATGAAATGCGATGCTGGTGTCGGTTGTCGGGGCGGGCTGCTCGGGCAGCCTCTCCCGCCGCAACTCCTCCATACGGGTGCGGATCGTCTTGAAATCGTCCGCTGCTCGGGGCTGTGACATGTCACACGTTCCAGGCTCCGCGCTAACTTACGCCGCGACCTCATGGCCGGCGAGGTGTTCGAGGACGCGGACGAGGCCCGAATGGTCCCAGCCCTTGCCGCCGAGGGCGGCGGCGGCGTTGAACAGTTCCTGCGTGGTCGCGGTGTTGGGTAAGGACATGCTGAGGGCGCGGGCGCCTTGCAGGGCGAGGTTCAGGTCCTTCTGGTGCAGTTCGATGCGGAAGCCGGGATCGAAGTTGCGCTTGATCATGCGCTCGCCGTGCAATTCCAGGATGCGCGACGAGGCGAACCCGCCCATCAAAGCCTGCCTCACTTTGGCCGGGTCGGCGCCGGCGCGCGACGCGAAGAGGAGGGCTTCCCCGACCGCCTCGATCGTCAATGCGACGATGATCTGGTTGGCGACCTTGGTGGTCTGGCCGTCGCCGTTGCCGCCGACCAATGTGATATTCCTGCCCATCAATTCGAAGAGCGGCTTGACCTTGGCAAAGGCGCGCTCGGGTCCGCCGACCATGATCGTCAGGGAGGCCGCCTTGGCGCCGACTTCGCCACCGGACACCGGCGCGTCGAGATAATCGCATCCCTTCTTGTTGATCTCCGCGGCAAAGAGCTTCGTCTCGATCGGCGAAATCGAGCTCATGTCGACGACGATCTTGCCCGCCGACAGCCCCTCGGCAATGCCGCCGGGATCGAACAGCACGCTCTTCACGTCCGGGGTGTCCGGCACCATCAGGATGACGATCTCGGCTTGTTCGGCGATCGCCTTTAACGTGTCGCAAACCGTAGCGCCGGTCTCGCGCACATCGGCCGGCAACCGGCGCTTGCCATAAACGAAAAGCTCGTGCCCGCCGTTGATCAGGTTGAGGGCCATCGGGTGTCCCATGATCCCGAGCCCGACAAAGCCGATCTTCATGACTCCTGCTCCTTCCCGCTGAATGAACTGCCGTAACCGCACACTGCTACAGTTTCGGCCAAACCCTCAAGCCGGGGCGACTTCATGACGGCGAGGTGCTAGCGTAAACCCGGCGTCTCCGGGGGTGATCCATGCTGCGCGCGTTGCTGGTGCTGTGCCTGGTGTCCGCCGCCGCGCCGGCGGTGGCCCAAGAATATCAATCGAAGGAACTTGCCGATGCGGCGCGCGATTGGCGCCGGGAGCTGATCGACAGCGTCCCGGCGAACAAGAAGCAGCCGGCGCTGATCGCCGGCCGGCGGCATATGGCCGACGCCGATTATCAGGCCAAGCGCTACGCCGCGGCGATCGAGGAATTGACCCGCGCCATCGCCAATGGCGCCGATGACGGTCTGGTCTGGCTGCGGCTCGCGCAAAGCGAGTTCGCCGCCGAGGACGACCATGCGATGGTGAGCGCCTACAACGCGTATCTCAAATCGACCGACCCCGTCGAGCGCGGTGTGGCGCTGTTCGTAATCGGCCGCGATTACGACCGGCACGACAAGCAAAAGGAGGCGCTCGCCGCGTTTGACGCCGGCCTCGATTTCACCCGGCTGCCCGCGATTGCCGAGCGCGCCGAAGAATTGCGCCGGCTCGTCGCCTTTCGCGTGACCAAAGTAGAGGTCCAGGCCGAAGCGGAATGGGGCCGCGCCTGCCTCAGGTTCAACGAGACCGTCGAACATAAAGGCGATGTCTCCTACAGCTCCTTCGTGCGCAGCCAGCCGCCGCTCGACGGCATCGTGACCGCCCGCGGCGACACGATGTGTCTCGACGGCATGAAGCATGGCGGCACCTATGACGTCGAAATCCTCGCCGGCCTCCCGGCGGCGACCGGCGAGCGCCTGCGCGAGACGTTCACGACGCGGGTCGTCATTCCCGACCGCAAGCCGCAGCTGCGCTTTTCCGGGACCGGCTATGTGCTGCCCAAAGAGGGCACCTCGGGGCTGCCGCTAACCACGGTCAATGTCGACAAAGTCAAGCTGCGGTTGTTGCGGGTCAACGAGCGCAACCTCGTCCCGAGCATCGACGCCGAACGGCTGACGATGAGCTTTTCGTCTTACGAGGTCGACGAGATCATCAACCGCACCGGCAGCCTCGTCTGGGAAGGCGAGATGGCGATCACCGGCGAGCGCAACCGCCCGGTCACGACGGCCATCCCCTTGAAGGACATGCTCCATGAAAAGGGGCCCGGCATTTACCTCGCCGTTGCCGAACGCAGCGACCTGATGCAGGACCAATACACCGAGCCGGCGACCAATTGGATCCTCGTTTCCGATCTCGGCTTGGCGGCTTACAAAAGCACGGACGGGCTAGCCGTCGATGTCCGCTCGCTCGCCGACGGCAAGCCGATGTCCGGTGTCGCGGTTCGCCTCTATGCCCGCAACAACGGCGAGCTCGCCGCGGCGACCAGCGATGCCGGAGGGATCGCGAAGTTTCCCGGCGGATTGCTGCGCGGCCGTGGCGGCGACGAGCCCTTCGTTTTGACGGGGCATGGTTCTGATAGCGACTTCAACTTCCTCGAAATCGGCCGCCCCGCTTTTGATCTGAGCGACCGCGGCGTCAGCGGGCGGCCGCAACCCGGGCCGGTCGACGCGTTTCTCTACACCGATCGCGGCATCTACCGGCCCGGCGAGACGGTCGAGCTGGTCGCGATGGTGCGCGACGACAAGGCCGACGCCATGTCGGGCCTGCCGGTCGGATTGCGGCTGTTGCGCCCGGACGGGATCGAGGTCCAGAAGCGCCAGCTGACGGGGGACCGGCTGGGCGCCTATCGGCAAAGCTTCCCGCTGCCGCGCGATGCGCGCATCGGCGCGTGGCGGCTCGAGCTGCTGCTCGACCCGAAAGCGCCGCCGATCGGCACGGCCGAATTCCGCGTCGAGGATTTTGTGCCGCCGCAGCTCAAGGTCGAGCTGGCCGCCGCGGACGGGCCGATCCGCCCCGCCGAGGCATTCCCGGTCGACGTCGAAGCGCACTACTATTACGGCGCGCCGGGGGCCGGACTGGCGATCGAGGCAGAGGCGGTCATCTCGCTCGACGACAACCCCTTCCCGAAGCAGCCGGGCTTCCATTTCGGCCTGGTCGGCGAGGAACTCACCGGGGATCGCCGCGATATCGAGGCTCCGCCGACCGACGAGAACGGCAAGGCGCGCCTCTCCGTTGCGCTCAACGACCTGCCTGATCTGACCAGCCCTCTCGCCGCGACGATCCGGGTCGGCGTGTTCGAGCCGAGCGGCCGCGCAGTCTACCAGACCGTGACCCGGCCGATTCGGCAACGCCCGGTCGCGATCGGGCTGCGCTCGCCCGCCGGCGACGATGCAGTTCCGGAAGGCGCCGAGGCCAAGCTCGAGGTGATCGCGCTCGATCCGCAAGGCTCGCCGATCGCGGCCAAGGGGCTGCGCTTCGAGCTGTTGCGCGAGAATTGGGAATACCGCTGGTATTCGGTCAACGGCGTGTGGCGCCACAAATCGAATATCCGCAGTCAGCCGATCGATACGGGCACGATCGATATCCCCGCCGATATGCCCGCCAGCCTGGCGCGACAATTACCGGCTGGGCGCTATCGCTGGGAGGTGACCGACCCCGCGAGCGGCGCACAATCGAGCCTCAGATTTCACGTCGGCTGGTGGGTCGAGGCCGAGGAGCCGGATGTGCCGGACAAGCTCGAGGCGGCGCTCGACAAGCCGAGCTACCAACCGGGCGACACCGCCAAACTATTCATCAAGGCCCCGTTTGCCGGGCAGGCTGAGCTGGCGATCGCGTCGGACCGGATATTGTCGTTGCGCGCGATGAGCTTGCCGGCGGACGGAGCCACCCTCGACATTCCGGTCGACGCCTCTTGGGGCAGCGGCGTCTACGCGCTGGTCAGCGCCTATCGGCCTTCCGATGCACCGGGGCCGCAGCAGCGCGGGCCGGGGCGGGCCGTCGGGGTCGCCTGGCTCGGGATCGATGCGAGCCCCCGCACTCTCGCGCCGGCGCTTGCCGCCCCTGACGTCGTGCGCCCGCGCAGCCCGGTCGAGATTTCGGTCAAGGTGGCCGGGCTCGCCGCCGGCGAGGAGGCCTACGTCACCCTCGCCGCGGTCGACGAGGCGGTGCTCAAGCTCACCGAATTCGACAGCCCGGCGCCCGAGAAATATTATTACGGCAAGCGCCAGCTCGGGGTCGAATTGCGCGACCTGTACGGCCGGCTGATCGATGCGCGAGCCAATGCCGTCGGGTTGTTGCGCAGCGGCGGCGACAGCTTTGCAAAGCGCTCGGTTGCCGGCCTGCCGGATAAGAGCAGCAAGATCGTCGCCCTGTTTTCCGGCATTGTCCGGCTGGACGGCGACGGGGCGGCCCGCATCCCGTTCGATATCCCGGACTTCCAGGGCCAGTTGCGGCTAATGGCGGTCGCGTTCTCGGCGCACGAGGTCGGCTCCGCGACAGCCTCGATGACGGTGCGCGACCCGGTCGTAACGACGGTGTCGCTGCCGCGCTTTCTCGCTCCCGGCGATGCCGCGCGCATCGGCATCACGATTAATAACTTGGAGGGCGCGGCCGGAGACTATCACCTGACCTTGGCGGCGAGCGGCGCCGCGCAGCTCACTACCCCGGCCAGTCGCACGGTGAAGCTCGCCCCAGGCGGCAATTTCAACGATAGCTTCACCCTGTCGGCGACCACTCCCGGAAATGCGGCGCTCAGGCTCGATCTTGCCGGACCCGGCGATCTGAAGATCGCGCGCGATTTCACGATCGGCGTGCGGCCGGCCCAGGCTTATCAGCTGCGTCGCTTCGTCGGGCGGCTGCAACCTGGGGAGAGCGTCACCCTCGACGACGGCGCGGCCGATGAATTTCTTCCTGGCACGGCGGAGGCATTGCTTAGTGTGAGCCCGCGCCCCGATTGGGATGTCCCGGGCCTGCTGCGCACCCTCGAGCGATACCCCTACGGCTGCATCGAGCAGACGACCAGCCGGGCGTTGCCCTTGCTTTATGTCGAGGACGTCGCACGATTGTGGCGCACCGACCCAGGTCCCGCGACAGCCGAGACGCTCGATCGCGCGATCGGGCATATCGTCGAGCTGCAGCGCTCCGACGGCAGTTTCGGCGTGTGGAGCGATGCCGGCGATACGGTGCCGTGGCTCGACGCCTATGCCGCCGATTTTCTGATTCGCGCCAAGGAGCGCGGAAAGAACGTGCCCGATTTCGCGATCAAATCGGCCGTGAGTTGGCTCCACGATTACGTGCGTCAGGAGCATAACGAGATCGGGGATTTGCCCGCAGTGGCTTATGCTCACTACGTGCTGGCGCGGGCGAAATCCGACGATCTGGACGGGTTGCGTTATTTCTACGAGACGCAGATGGCGCGATTGCCGACCCAGCTCGCAAAGGCGCAGACCGCCGCAGCGCTCGCGCAATATGGCGATATGGCGCGAGCCGCCGCCGCTTATGACGCCGCTCTCTTTCCGGGCCCGCCGCGGCCGGCGGTGATCCGCTATGTCGATTACGGCAGCGAGTTGCGCGACAGTGCTGCGGTGCTGTCGTTCGCTGCCGCCAATCCCGGCAACCAGGCGCGGCTGACCGCAATCATCGACCGCATCGCCGAGCGCTTCAGCCGGGCGGCGCGAACCAGCACGCAGGAGCAGGCTTGGCTGCTGATGGCGGCCGATGCGGCCGCCAAGGCCGGCGGCGGCGCGATGATGGTCGCCAGCGACGGCGGCGCGCCGCAATCGCGCAGCGAGCCGCTCTATCTGCGCCGGCTTCTCGGTTCCGGCACTCCGCCGATGATCGTCACCAATCGCGGCGATACCCCCGCCTGGCGATCGGTCTCGATCACCGGAGTGCCCGCTGCCGATCTGCCCGCCGAGAGCAAGGGCTATGCGATTAGCCGCAGCGTTTTTCGGCCGGATGGCACGGCCGCCGATCTGAGCAAGGTTCGGCAGACCGACCTGTTTGTTGTCGTCATAAAGGGGACGCGAACCGACGTCTCGGAGCCGGCGCAAACCTTGGTGGTCGATTTGCTGCCGGCCGGGTTCGAAATCGAGACGGCCACCGTGTCTAAGGGGCGGTCCACGACGGATTATTCCTGGCTCCCCGAACTCACCGATGCGACCTACACCGAGCAGCGCGACGACCGCTTCGTCGCGGCGCTCGACCTAAAAAATGGCGCCAAGGACTTCACCCTCGCCTATGTCGTCCGCGCGGTCACGCCGGGCGAATTCGATTACCCGGCGCTCGTTGCCGAGGACATGTACGAGCCCGAGACCTCCGGGCGAACCGCGATCGGCAAGCTGACCATCGGTGCCCGGTAAGCCTCTCACCCCGATCCTCTCCCCGCAAGCGGGGCGAGGGAGCTTAACCCCTTGCCCCGCTTTAGCGGGGAGAGGGAGGGGCCCGCGCGGCGGGAGGGTGAGGGGCTGGCTGCGATGGTTGTTTGCCACGATCCTCTTGTGCTTGGCCGCGACTATTCTCTTTCGCGCGCTACCAGCGCCGCCGCTCGATCGCGGGCATGACGTGTCGATTCTTGTCCTTGCCTCGGATGGATCGATCCTGCGCGGTTTTCTCAGCGCCGATGGCAAATGGCGGCTGCCTGTCGAGCCTGACAGGGTCGACCCGCTCTATCACCGCATGCTGGTCGCTGCCGAGGATTCGCGCTTTGCACGGCATCCCGGCATCGATCCGTTTGCCGTGCTGCGCGCTTCTGCGCAACTTGCGCTGAGCGGGCATATCGTGTCAGGCGCATCGACCTTGACGATGCAAGTCGTCCGGTTGCTCGAGCATCACCGGCGCTCGCTTCCGGCAAAGCTCGGCGAAATGGCAAAAGCGCTGGCGCTCGAACGCCGAGTGTCCAAGGACCAGGTTCTCGGGCTTTATCTGACCCTGGCTCCGTTCGGCGGCAATCTCGAGGGCGTGCGGGCCGCGAGCCTTGCCTATTTCGGCAAGGAGCCGACCCACCTCTCGGCGGGAGAGTGCGCGTTGCTCGTCGCGATCCCGCGCGCGCCCGAGCGGCTGCGCCCCGACCGGCACCCGGAGGCCGCGCGCGCCGGCCGCGACCGCGTCCTCTCGCGCATGGCCGAAGCGGGGGTGATCTCGCCCGCCGCTCTCGCCGAGGCCCGCGCCGAGGGCGTCCCGCGGGTTCGGCTCGCCTTGCCGTTTCGCGCACCCCATCTCGCGCGGGCATTGCGTAACGAAGATCCGGCGGCTCCCGTCCATCGCGCGACGATCGACCCGTTGCTGCAGCAGCGGGTCGAAGGAATGCTGAAACGGGAGCTCCTGACCCTCGATCCCGAGGCTTCGATCGCCGCGATCATCGTCGACAATCGCGGCCGGCGTGTGCTGGCCTATGTTGGCAATGCCGACTTCACTGCAGTGGCGCGCCGCGGGACCATCGACATGGCGCGAGCGGTGCGGTCGCCGGGATCGGCGCTGAAGCCGTTCATCTATGCAATGGCTTTCGACCGGCTGATCATCCATCCGGAGACCGTGCTCGAAGACCGTCCCCGGCATTTCGGCGATTACGCGCCCTCTGATTTCGACGGGCGTTTTGAGGGTGATGTGAGCGCGCGCCAGGCATTGCAATATTCGCTGAACCTGCCGGCTGTCGCGGTGCTCGACCGGCTCGGACCGGCGCGGTTCACCGCAGCGCTCGCCGCCGCCGGGGTCCGCTTGCATCTCCCCGAGGCGACCGCCGACCCCGGTCTCGCGCTGGCGCTGGGGGGTGCTGGGATCACCCTGGCCGATCTGGTAAAGCTCTACGCAGCGCTGCCGAACGGCGGAGAGGTGGCGCCGCTGAAGTACCAGCGCAGACGACCTTTCGCCCGCCGGTACCCCGATTTTCGGACCCCTCGGGGCATGGTATGTCAACGACATCCTGTCCGAGGCGCCGCCGCCGCCCAGTGTCTTGCCCGCCGAAATCCGCCGCGGCAGTCAGCTCGCCTTCAAGACCGGAACCTCTTACGGCTATCGCGATTTCTGGGCGCGTCGGCTACGACCCCGAGGTCACGATCGGCGTCTGGGCAGGGCGGCCCGACGGCACCCCGATGCCGGGCCGCAGCGGCAGGCTGACCGCGGCGCCGATCCTGTTCAAGATTGCCGACCTCCTCGGTCCGGCGCTGCGGCGAAACGAGGCGCCGCCGCCTCGGGGAGCGCTGCTGGCTGCCCGTAATGACCTCCCGCCGCGTCTGCAGCGGCTCGATCCCGAGCCCGCTGCCGAACGCGGCCGCATGGGGGACTGGGCCACAGATCGTCTACCCGCCGGACGGGGCGTTGATCGAATGGCGCGGCGAGGAGGTGCCGCTCGAAGCGGCCGGCGGCAAGCGGCCGTTGCGCTGGCTGGTCGACGGCAAACCTCTTCCCTCGCCGGCGCCGCGCCGGCAGATATACTGGCAGCCCGAGGGCGTCGGATTTGCCCGCCTCACCGTCATCGACGGCGAAGGCCGCAGCGCCCACAGCACAGTGCGGCTTTCCCCTGATTAAACCCGCGCTTTTGAGGGAGGACAGCATGCCGGAATTCCAGCCCACCCCCGATCTGACGATGCATTACGAAGTCGACGACTTCACCGACCCCTGGCGCAAGCCGGAAACGGTGCTGCTATTGCACGGCAATGCCGAAAGCGGCGCTCGCCTGGTACGGCTGGGTCCCGCATCTCGCGCGCCATTACCGCGTCGTGCGGCCGGACATGCGCGGCTTTGGCGCGCTCGACGCCGATGCCGCGCGATTTTCCGTGGACGCTCGACCGGCTGATCGAGGATTTCACCAGCCTGATGGACCGGCTGGAAAGCCGCCGCTTCCATCTGGTCGGGGCCAAGATCGGCGGGACGATAGCGCGCGCGTTTGCCGCGCGCCGTCCCGAACGGGTGGCGACCTTGACCGTGGTCGGCACGCCGCCGCCGATGCGCGAAGGCGCCGCCGAGCGCGCCCCTGAGCTGGCCGACGAATTCGAAACCAAGGGGGTCGAGCACTGGGCGCGCCGCACGATGGCGGGCCGTCTCGGCAGCGAATTTCCGCCCGAAGGGGTCGAATGGTGGATCAAGTTCATGGGCCGCACCGCGGTGTCGACCCAGATCGGCTTTATGAAGACGATCGCCTGCGCCGACATCCGGGCGGATGTGCCGCAGATCCGCTGCCCGACACTGGTCATCACGACCGATGGCAGCGGGCTGGCCTCGGTCGACCAGACCCGAGCCTGGCAGCAGCAGATCCCGCATTCGAGCCTAATCGTGCTGCCGGGCAACTCCTACCACGTCGCGGCGAGCCACGCCGCGCGCTGCAGCGAGGCGACGCTCGACTTCATCGAACGCCACCGGGGCGCATGACGGAAGCGCTGTCCTGCCGAGCCAATCGGGCTTAAGCAGGGGCCAGGCGGAAGCGGCAGTCGGTGTCCCGGGCGATCTGGTTGACGAGGTCGATCTCCCAGGCGAGGTATTCGCGCATGTAGCGCTCGCGCTCGGCCGGCCGGTCACGCGCCGAGAGCGCAACATCGTCGGGCTCGCTGGCGAGCGGCCCCATGCCGGTTTCGACCGGCAGACGGGCAGCTTTCCACGTCGCGGTGCCGCCGGCCAGCACCTTGACTGGGCGGCGGGTGCGGAGCTCGGCCGCGGCATAGCGGGCGATCGTGTCGTCCTCGCTGGTCAGCACGAGATCGCCTTGCGCCGGTAGTTTGTCGAGCGCCGCGGCGAGCCGGGCGCGGATCGCGAACCATGCGCCCGGTATGTGGCCCTGACGGTGGTGCCGGCTCAGCGCCAGGTCGACGATGACGGCCGAGTTCGCATGAAGCTCCAACGGCTGGATGGCCTCTGGCTCGGGGCCGGCGAGCGGAAACGCGCCGGTGTTCGGCGCTGGAATGCCGCGCTCCAGCTCTATGCCTTCGAGCCCACCTTCGACCACCGCCGCATCCCAGCCCATGCGGCGCAGCCACGACGCCGTCATCCGCGCCCTGACGCCGGTGTCGTCGACCAGCACGACCCGGGCGCCCCAGACGCCAAGCCAGCTGTCGGTCTCCTGAACCAACTGCCCGCCGGGGGCCATCACCGAACCCGGCAGATGGCCAGCGCGGTACTCGTCGGGATCGCGGACATCCATCACATAGAGGGTACGCCGGTCGGCCTCGCGCTGCCACTCGGCGAGCGTGGGCCGGTCGATGACCGGCACGCCGGAGCGTCGCGCGACGGCCTCGGCGCGCTGCCGCGCCGCGGCGACGCCTTCGGCCGAAACTTCCGGGGCGCGGCCTGTGGCGCCCGATACCACCCCGAGCCCGGCGAGGTGCCACGCCATCGTGCCGTCCTTCAATGAGACGACACGGTTCGGCACGCCGGCATCGATCAAGGACTGCGCACCGATGATGCTGCGTGTCCGACCGCCGCAATTGACTACGACGAAGGTGTCGGGTGACGGCACCAATTCCCGGAAGCGATAGACCAGCTCGGCGCCTGGCACGCTGATCGCACCGGGGATCGTGTTCGAATGATATTCCTCGTAGGAGCGGCTGTCGAAAATCGCCATCGGCTCGCCACTCTTCTGGCGCTCAGCGAGCTCCTCGGCGCCGATCCACGGCGTGCCATATTCGTGCTCGACGACCTCGGCGAACGCCTTGCTCGGCACATGTACGCCGCTATAGACCGGAAACCCGGCCCCCTCCCACGCCTTGACGCCGCCCGCCAGCACCGAGACATCGGTATAGCCGCCCTCGACCAGCCGCGCTGCGGCGCGGTCGGCAAGGCCTTCGCCATCATCACACACGACGATCGGCGCCGAGCGCCGCGGCAACAGCCCCGGCGCGATCAGCTCGAGACGCGACAGGGGTAGGCACGACGCCATCAGCAGATGCCGCTCGTGGAAGACGCCCTCCTCGCGCGCATCGACAATCGCGATCTCCCCGCCCGCCTGGTACCGCCGCCGCAATTCCGCCGCCGTGATCCTGCCCGGTGCCATTGCCATGCCCCGCTCTCCTGGATAGCCGCCACCGTGCGTCCTTCGAGACGGCCGCCTCGCGGCCTCCTCAGGATGAGGAGTTTTCTTTATGCCAACTACGGAGCTCCTCATTCTGAGGAGCGCCTGAAGGGCGCATCTCGAAGCATGCACGACCGCAATGCAACGCTCTATTCCGTTTGCCCGAATTCTCGCCACGCGTCAAAGTCGCTGTTCGAGACTGCACGAAGGAGCCGAGATGTCCGAGGGAAGACGCGCGCGGCCGCAGCCGACACCCGAGACGCAGCATTTCTGGGACGGCACCAGGGCCGGCGAATTGCGGCTGCAGCGCTGCAACGCCTGCGGCAAGGTGTATTTCCCGCCGCGGCCGTTCTGCTCCGCCTGTGCGGCGCGCGAGGTCAGCGTGTTCGCCGCCAGCGGCAAGGGCCGGCTCTACTCCTATGTGATCCACCACCGCCCGGTGCCGGGCTTCACGCCGCCCTATGCGATCGCCGTCGTCGAGCTCGACGAGGGGCCGCGCCTGATGACCAACATTACCGGCTGCCCGCAGACCCCCGAGGCATTGGAGCTCGACATGGCCCTGGAGGTCGCCTTCGAGAAGCTCGACGACGAGATCACCCTCCCCCTCTTCCGCCCGGCGAAAAGTTGACCGCCGCCACGCCACACGGGTCATTGCGAGGAGCCGGAGGCGACGAAGCAATCTCGATGGAATGGAGTCTCCAACGGCCGAGATTACTTCGCTTCGCTCGCAATGACACTCTCTATCCGCCGTGAGGAATCGCTGATGCAACCGAAACCGATCGCCATCGTCGGCGCCGCCGAGACCACCAACCTCGGAATCATCCCCGACATGTCGCAAATCCAATTGCATGCCGACGCCGCGCTCAACGCGATGGCCGATGCCGGCCTCAAACCCGCCGACATCGACGGAATCGCGACGGCCGGCGAGACGCCGGTGACGGTCGCGCATTATCTCGGCCTCACCCCCAAATGGGTCGACGGCACCGCGGTCGGCGGCTGCTCGTTCATGATCCATGTCCGCCACGCCGCCGCGGCGATCGCCTCGGGCCTGTGTGAAACGGTGTTGATCACGCATGGCGAAAGCGGCCGCTCCGGCGTCGGGCGCACCCGCAACGTCGTGGCGCCCACTAGTCTCGCCGGCCAGTTCGAGCAGCCCTATGGGCCAATGGGGCCGCCGACTTTGTTCACGATCCCGGTATTGCGCTACATGAAGACCTACGGGCTCACGCACGAGCAACTGGCGATGGTCTCGGTCGTGCAGCGCGAATGGGCGGCAAAGAACCCGCGCGCGACCTTCAAGGCGCCGATCACCATCGAGGACGTGCTCAATTCGCGGATGATCGCTTACCCGTTCCGCCTATTGCAGTGTTGCCTGGTGACCGATGGCGGCGGCGCGTTGATCCTGGTCGCCGCCGAGCGCGCCCGCGACTTCCCGCAAAAACCGGTCTACCTCCTCGGCACCGGCGAGAGTGTCGAGACGCCGATGGTGAGCCAAATGGAGGATTTCACCTCCTCGCGCGCCTTCCGCGTCGCCGGCCCCACCGCCTTTGCCGAGGCCGGCATCACGATGGGCGACGTCGACCATCTGATGATCTATGACGCCTTCGCGCACCTGCCGATCTACGGCCTCGAGGATCTCGGCTTTGTGCCGCGCGGCGAGGCCGGCGCCTTCATTGCCGGGCGTAACACCGCCCCCGGCGATAACCTGAAATTACCGCTCAACACCAATGGCGGCGGTCTTTCGTACATGCATTCCGGCATGTACGGCATGTACGCGCTTCAGGAGAGCGTGCGCCAGATGCGCGGCACCGCTCCGGCGCAGATCCCCGGCGCCAAGATCTCGGTCTGCCATGGCGTCGGCGGCATGTTCGCCGCCAGCGGCACGATCATCATGTCGAACGAGGCGGTTTAGAGCCCGCCACCGCGCAAGGGGGAATTTCCTCCCATACCGTCGTGCCGGTTTTCCGCTCCCACGCTCGGTCGAGGGCATCGGTCTCGATTACATCGCGATCGCCTTTCCGTGTGCATTGATACCCTTCGGGTGACACCCCAGTCTTTTCGTAGGCCCTCCAAATGCCGTCTTGCTTCTGCCCGTCGTTATCGAATCGAAAGGCTAACCACCGCAATCAACCGGTCAAGCATCACGGGAGTGCGGTTCACGATCATTTCGTGCCCGAGGCTGCAAGACCCGCTTTGCGGAAGCTCTGGCTCCAGGGACTTGCGGGGCGCGCTATTTCGAGCGACCTTAGCTGGTACCAGTGGTCCCCGAAATGCTAGCAAAATCTGCAATGCCAACTTTCAGAAGCAACTCAGTCGTGTTCCTCACTTCTCATCCAATCGACAATGAATAGCTGCAACAGCTTTCCAGCGTCTTAATGACCATAAATTCGTTGCTCAAGCCCGTCTAATTCCGGTTGAAGATCGTTGAGAATTTGGCACGCTCGCGCCGGATCATGTCTAATATACGCGGCGTCAATCTGGTTTGACCCGGCAAGGAATTTGCTTTGATAGGCTATAATCAGGTCTAACCGTTCAGGCTGATCGGCTAGCATAAGGGCTACTTTACTATTAAGGCCGAGCAGGATGGCATCTAATTCCTGTTGACTGGCTGGGCAACCCATGGCTAGAGAGGGGCCGAAATCAGCCCGATCCCGGCAATAATGGCCGCGGCCACCCCCATACCTATCCCCGCCAGAAAGGTTCTCATATACGCCTCATTGTGAACTCGATTGAAGCTGACAGATACTTAGCCGAAACGGGATGGATTTGCTGAATGGTTAACAGCGGGTCGCTACTCGCTAACTCGAACCCGGATCAACTTTATTTGGCAAAATGCACCTCTTTCCGCCATTCTGCGAAGTTGATGTCTCCGGAAAAATAACCCGCTTCCCGTTCCCGCATGACATCGAACTCCTGATCCAACAAAATCGCGTATCTTATGCACACGTCCTCATACTTGCCTATTCTTGGATCTGCAAATGGGCGGTTAAAACATAAATATCGGCAACAACTGTCTGCCCTGATAACTGCCGCTTCCGGAATCGATCAATTTCACCTCGACGTCGGAATGTGTGGCAACCTTCCTTGTGACATTGTGTTGGCGGTAAGAAAGCCCATTTCATATGAACCCGCTGGACGCGATATCGTGCCGCGAGCATACCCGATAGCGTGAGCCAAAAGGCCGTCAGCAATCTTGCGTAAAGGATCTTGGCCAAACATGGAGAAGATGCCACTACTGCCAGCGATGTATTCGGGATTTTTCGTCAATCTGATGAATTGTTCGCGTTCTCCTTGCGTACCAAGAGCGTGGTTCTGGCTTGTTAGAAGAAGCAGCAGGGCGATCAGTGCGATAACGCCCAAGCCTTGTCGCTTCGCCACCAAGCGGGTTCAAAAAGACCAGCAACCTTCATCGGTACCCTCTGCCCCATAGCAATGGCGGGACTTGCCGAGCACTTGGCGTCGTAATGTCCTCAGGAAAAAATAACCGGCTCCGGGTTAAGGCGCGGTAAAACCGCTACGCTTAAGCGATATTCGGTAACCGTTGCGCAGGCCGACGTTACCTGTCACTGATAGCCTCGCCAGCCAGTGCGAGCAGCCCTACGGGTCGATGGGACCGCCGATTTTGTTCACGATCCCCGTCTTGCGCTACATGAAGACCTATGGCCTCTCGCACGAGCAACTGGCGATAGTCTCGGTCGTGCAGCGCGAATGGGCGGCGAAGAACCCCAGGGCCACGTTCAAGACGCCGATCACGGTCGAGGATATCCTGGGTTCGCGGATGATCGCTTACCCGTTCCGGCTGTTGCAGTGCTGTCTCGTAACCGATGGCGGCGGCGCCTTGATCCTGGTCGCGGCCGAGCGCGTCCGCGACTTCCCGCGAAGCTTGCCCCTGGCTTGAACAGGGGGCCGGTCTACCTGCTCGGCACCGGCGAGAGCGGCGAGACCCGGCGACCACCTCAGCGTCATTCCCGCGAAAGGGGGAACCTAGAAGTGGCAGGGCCGCGGCGGTTGCCCTGGACCCCCGCTTCCGCGGGATGACGACAATAGGGCACCCGCGGGCGAGGCCGGCGCCTTCATCGCCGAGCGCAACACCGCCCCCGGCGTCCCCGGGACGGCCCGCAGGGCCGGCCGCTCGGGGATCCCGCTCAACACCAATGGCGGCGGCCTCTCCTACATGCATTCCGGCATATACGGCATGTACGGCTTGCAGGAGAGCGTGCGCCAGATGCGCGGCACCTCCCCCCGCAGATCCCCGGCGCCAAGGTCTCGGTCTGCCACGGCGTCGGCGGCATGTTCGCCGCCAGCGGCACGATCATCATGTCGAACCAGCCGCCGTAAGAAGGGAGGCATCATCAACACGTTGGCGTTCACCGGAGATATGGCGCGCCTGCAACAGGCTAATCAGGAGACGCATGACCTGATCGTCAGCCGCGGTATCGTCCTCGCGGGGCTAAATCTGCGGACAGGGGAGCGGGTGTTGGATTTAGGTTGCGGCGCCGGCTATTACACCCATGCGGCCGCCCTGTTTGTTGGCCCGACGGGGCGGGTCTGCGCGATCGACATCAGCCCCGACCAAATCGAGGCAGCACAGCAGCGATGCGCCGAGTTCGCGTGGGTCGAATGCCGTAGCGCAGACATAGTGGAGCCGCCTTACAGTGACGGCGAGTTCGATGCCGTCTTCGCAGTGCAGGTGCTATAGTATCTGCCCGATCTCGACGCCGGACTGCGCCAGATCCACCGCATACTGCGGCCGGGCGGGCGGCTCGTCGTTGTGGCAACGGATTGGAGTTCAGCGGTGTGGTATTTCCGAAAATGCGACGCGGATGCAGCGGGTGCTGGCCGCGTGTGGGAGCCGCATAAGCCGTGCCTGAATCTTCCGCCCATCCTGGCCGCACGGCTGCGACAGGCCGGGATGCAGCCACTCCGGCAGACCGCCATCCCGATCCTCAACACTTCTTACAATTCTGCCAGCATTAGCTACTGGCTCGCTCGAGCAAACAGAGCCCTTGTCGTGAACCGGCAGAGTGTGACCAACGAAGAAGCCGCCGAGTGGTTAGACGAATTCGCCAAGCTCGAAGAGAGCGGAGCCTATTTCTTCTGCCTCACCCCCGTTCTGACCGATGCGGTGAAGGCTGGTTAGGAATTCTGCGCCCTACGCCAATGCCTTGCGCGCCTCGCGCGGACATTTGGCGATGACTTGGAGATAGGCCGCAGCAGGAGCATCGGGCTGGCGGCGGCCCTGTTCCCAGTTCTTCAGCGTAGCTAGCGGAATACGGTAGACGCTGGCGAATTCCTGTTGAGACATGCGCAGTTGGCGGCGGATGGCGCGCACATCGGGCACTTCGACCACGTGAACTCGGACCGTGCTCGGCTTGCCCTCGGCGTGTTCGCAAGCTTCGGTCAGGCTTTCGATTAGTCCCTTGCTGAATTTGTTCATGCTGTCCTCGTCAACGCCCGGGCGCCGCTTTGAGCCGCGCCACGAGGCCCTGTACCGCTCGCCCCGCATCAGGCGAGAGGTGATCGCGCCGTGCCTTGGCGTAGATCATCAGCAGGTAAAGCGGCATTGCCGGATCGCGATAGAAGTAAATGACGCGCACCCCGCCTCGCTTGCCGCTACCGCGCCGTCCCCATCTGACCTTGCGGACGCCGCCGCTTGCCGCGATCAGGTCGCCGGCCTCAGGGTTCCGCGCTATGAAATCGATGAACGCGATGCGCTCGTCATCGGTCCAAAGCGCGCTGGATTGGCGCATGAACACAGCCGTTTCCGCTACCGTAATCGGCCGCGTCCGCATCGCCGTAATGTACGCCAATGGCGCCTATTTTCAAGATGGTGCAACGCCGATCGGCGTCCCCGGGCAAGCCAGCCCTAGCGGGCCGTCCCAGGGATCGTTCATGATCCATGTCCGCTATGCCGCCGCGGCGATCGCGTCGGGCCTGTGCCAGACGGTCTTGATCACGCATGGCGAGAGCGGCCGCTCCGGCGTCGGGCGCACCCGCAACGTCGTCGCGCCGACCAGCCTCGCCGGCCAGTTCGAGCAGCCCTATGGGCCAATGGGGCCGCCGACTTTGTTCACGATCCCCGTGCTGCGGTACATGAAGACCTATGGCCTGACGCACGAGCAGTTAGCGATGGTCTCGGTCGTGCAGCACGAATGGGCCGCGAAGAACCCGCGCGCCACCTTCAAGGCGCCGATCACCGTCGAGGATGTGCTCAATTCGCGGATGATCGCCTATCCGTTCCGCTTATTGCAGTGCTGCCTGGTGACCGATGGCGGCGGCGCGTTGATCCTGGTCGCCGCCGAGCGCGCCCGCGATTTTCCGCATAAGCCGGTCTACCTCCTCGGCACTGGCGAAAGTGTCGAGACGCCGATGGTCAGCCAAATGGAGGATTTCACCTCCTCGCGCGCCTTCCGCGTCGCCGGCCCCACGGCCTTAGCAGAGGCGGGCATCACCCACGAGGACGTCGACCATCTGATGATCTACGACGCCTTCGCACACCTGCCGATCTACGGCCTCGAAGACCTCGGCTTCGTCCCGCGCGGCGAAGCCGGAGCCTTCATCGCCGCCCGCAACACCGCCCCCGGCGGCAAGCTGCCGCTCAACACCAATGGCGGCGGCCTTTCGTACATGCATTCCGGCATGTACGGCATGTACGCACTGCAAGAGAGCGTGCGCCAGATGCGCGGCACCGCCCCCGCCCAAGTCCCCAACGCCAAGATCTCTGTCTGCCATGGTGTGGGCGGCATGTTCGCCGCCTCCGGCACGATCATCATGTCAAACGAGCCGCCGTGATCGTGCGACGGCGCGTGACTTTCGATTGCGCCGCGGACTTCACATCTCGATAATGGTAAATACATCCTGCAAAAATGGGCGATGCGGTTCACATGGGATCCCGCGAAGAACGCCGCAAATGTCCGCAGGCAAGGCATCGCCTTTCAGGACGCAGCGCGGATTTTCGACGGACCTACCGTAGAGCGCACCGACGATCGTTTCGACTATGGCGAGGTGCGCATCTACGCGATCGGTCTCGTCAACGGGGTCGAGATCACCGTGATCTACACCGACCGCGATCCGGATGAGCGGCACATCATATCAGCTTGGAGATCAGAGCCTCATGAGCGACGATACTTCTGGAACCACCTCGAAGACTGATCCCAAAACCGACTGGCGGCGTCTGCGCTCGATGACTGATGATGAAATTCACGATGCGATCATCGATGATCCCGACGCGCAGTCGACTGATGAGGCGTTCTGGGAGGACGCGCGTGTCGTGATGCCGCGGCTGAAAGAGACCGTGACGATGCGTTTGGACGCCGACCTTCTTGAATGGTTCCGTCGCGAGCGCGGCTACCAGACCCGGATCAATGCAATCTTACGGGATTACATGAACGCGCATGCGGCTGGCCCTGTATCAGCAATAATGACGAAAACCCCTGAGCCAAGCCCAGCTTACAAGCTTTTCGAGCAGGCGATGCGGAGCCGGAAGCAAATCCTCTGCACGTATGACGGGCTTCCTCGTGAGCTCTGCCCGGTCATTCTCGGCCACAGCGATGGACAGGAAGTCGCGCTCACCTATCAATTTGCCGGGCAAAGCAGGAGCGGCCTGCCGCCCGAAGGCCAATGGAAATGCCTTTCGCTGGCGAAAGTCAGAACCATTCAGCTCCGAGAGGGCCCTTGGCACATCGGCGACAGCCACACTAGACTGCAAGCGTGTGTGAAAGTGGTCGATCTAGACGTCAACCCGAAGAGCCCGTACCGCCCAACGCGCCGCCTTCGCGGTCACTCTTAACAATTCGCAATCGAGCCATCGCGTCAGAAGTGAGGCCCCGGCGGCAGGTTTCCGTTATCACCAATGGCGGCGGCCTTTCCTACATGCATTCCGGCATGTACGCGCTGCAGGAGAGCGTGCGCCAGATGCGCGGCACCGCCCTCCGCGCAAACCCCCAGCGCCAAAATCTCGGTCTGCCACGGCGTCGGCGGCATGTTCGCCGCAAGCGTCACGATTGCCATTTCAAACGAGGCGCCGTAATCAAGTAACGGCTAACATTGAGAGACTATCAATAGCTTGCGAGACTCCTGAGGCCTTCCGGCAGCCCGGGCAATGCGCGCACCTTCATACCGGGGACTATAAAGTTCCAGCGTTCCAGAAGCATTTAAGAATTCGGATCTAAGAGTATAACCTCAGTTAGAATTCCGTTCTTGGCAGCATCAATCAAGAGCTGGATAATTGAACGATCGTAATTAGGCATAGAGTAACCGCATACAATCCACGTCGAGCACGAAGCGAGCGCTTGTTTAGCTTCGTTCCATACGTCCGCCAGCCAGGATGGCGCTTCCTTTTCAAAAATGGGCGGGACAATTTGCGCGTCGCCGCCATGGCGAAATGCGGGACGACTATCTTGGTATAAGGACAAGACTCCCCTGCGCAAGCCCCAGTTCAGTGAGCCATGAAGCTTGTATAGCGGGATGGTGCCCACCAACTTGATCTCGCGCTCCGCTTTGACTACGGAAAACGGAAGGGCGGTTCCTTTGAGAATTTGAGGTCGGCTCAAGCCGCCGTAATGGAAACCCGGACGCTCGGGTCGTTGCATCGGGCGATGTCGGAGGCCTCGCTCGGCAAGAAGATCGTAATTGGTTGTCAAGACGGCAGATATTCTGAAGCGGGAGAGCACGACGTCCCAAAACGTATTGTGCTGCGGCACATTCACCGGGCGCGTGATCCTGCCGGCGTAGCGGGTTTGAAACCGTCCTCGGTCATGGCGCAGAGGAGTTGCCAGGATCGCTGCAACCATCTCGGTTGCCCATGCCAGGGAACGGGACCGATTTTTGGAGACCGATAGATTTCAGAGAGAAATTGCTCGGGTCCATTCTCTCCGTGCTTTGATTGCCATGCGCGCCAGCTTTGCAGAACTGCAGCAAACCGCCGTTCCGCAGCCTTTGAGGGAATAAAAAATTCACCGTCAAAGAGATCCTTTGCGAGAGGCAGGCCCGCAACGTAAGAGAAACCGGCACCGAGAATTACGGCCGTGGGCGAGCAAACCGTCATAAAGGGCCTTAAGGGTAAGGGAGCACACCCAGAATTATCGGGAATGGTGATTTGGTGTCCCGCAGATCCAATTGCATGCCGACGCCGCGCTCAACGCGATGGCCGATGCCGGGCTCAAACCCGCCGACATTGACGGCGTCGCGACCGCCGGTGAGACGCCGGTGACGATTACGCACTATCTCGGCCTCACCCCGAAATGGGTCTACGGCACCGCGATCGGCGGCTGCTCGTTCATGATCCATGTCCGCCATGCCGCCGCGGCGATCGAGTCGGGGCTGTGCAAACGGTGCTGATCACGCATGGCGAGAGCGGCCGCTCCGGCGTCGGGCGCACCCGCAATATCGTCGCGCCGACCAGCCTCGCGGGCCAGTTCGAGCAACCCTATGGGCCAATGGGGCCGCCGACTTTGTTCACGGTCCCGGTATTGCGCTACATGAAGACCTATGGCCTGACGCACGAGCAATTGGCGATGGTCTCGGTCGTGCAGCGCGAATGGGCCGCGAAGAACCCGCGCGCCACCTTCCGCCAGCCGATCACCGTCGAGGATGTGCTGAACTCACGGATGATCGCCTACCCGTTCCGATTGCTGCAGTGCTGCTTGGTGACCGATGGCGGCGGCGCGTTGATCCTTGTCGCCGCCGAGCGCGCCCGCGACTTCCCGTAGAAGCCGGTCTACCTGCTCGGCCCCGGCGAGAGCGTCGAGACCCCGATGGTCAGCCCGTCTCCGTCATGCTGCGAAAGCAGGAATCCAGGACCCCAAAGGCTCCGGCGGTCGCCCTGGACCCCCGCTTTCGTGGGGGTGACGAAAGGGGCACCTCCTCGTGCGCGTTCCGCGTCGCCGGCCACCGCCTTTGCCGAGGGACAGCTGCCGGTCAGCTGAGGACTGACCAATCACGCAATTGCCATAATCTCATGGTACTTTCGCGGAAGTCGGAGCCCACGATCGGGCGGACGGTTCACTTTTGATGGAAGTGGCGATGCCTGATCTCAACCTGATAAAACAGGCAGAACAGGTGGCGAGCCGAAGTGATCCTTCCTCGGTCCCAAGCCGCATGGGTGTCGGTGGCATGTTCGCCGCCCCCGACACGATCATCCTGTCGAACCAGCCGCCGTAAGCAGCTTTACGTCTGCGGCATTGCATCATCAGCCATCGCTACCTAAAACCCGGTTATCGCTCCTTCCATCAGACTTCTGGGGAACCTGTTCCTTGAGCACATAATTCGGCTTTACGTTTGTCCGAATATCCAAGCGCGCGCTTTATCCTTCGCTGGTGTTCGCAGCGCTTCTCGTCGGGCTTTGCCAGGCTAGCCTGGGGCAAGGTGATGCCGATCTGGAAGCGCCGGGTTTGCCGCCTTTTTTCACGACTTTGGCCAGCGGTGCGGCAACGCTGTTTGAGAACGTCCGCATCTTCGACGGCAAGAGCGCTGCGCTCTCGGCTCCCTCCAATGTGCTGGTCAAAGGCAACACGATTGAGCAGATATCTGTGAACCCAATCCCCGTCGCGCCGAATAGCAATGTCCACGTCATAGCGGCCAACGGGCGCGTGTTGATGCCGGGCCTGATTGACGCGCACTGGCATGCGTTCATGGCGGCGACACCTCAAATGCTGCTGATGACCGCCGACCCCTCCTACCTTCATCTGTTGGCTGCGCGACAGGCTGAAGCGACCTTGATGAGAGGTTTCACCACTGTGCGCGACCTTGGTGGCCCGGTATTCGGGCTCAAACGCGCCATCGACGAAGGTGTCATGACTGGTCCGCGCATCTATCCCTCAGGCGCTTTCATCTCGCAAACCTCAGGGCATGGAGATTTTCGGTTCCCCTTCGAGGTTCCGCGCACGCTGGGCGGGCCGTTGAGCCATTCCGAGGTCGAGGGTATCGCGGCTATTGCCGACAGCCCCGATGAGGTCCGCCTGCGAGCGAGAGAGCAGTTGAGACAGGGCGCAAGCCAGATCAAGCTGATGGCGGGCGGTGGCGTCGCCTCGCCATACAATCCGATCGAACCGACCCAGTACACCGAGCCGGAGATTCGCGCCGCGGTTGAAGCGGCCGAAAATTGGGGCACCTATGTGACCGTGCACGCATATATTCCGCGGGCCATCCGACAGGCGGTCGCGGCCGGCGTCAAGTGCATCGAACACGGTCATCTGATCGACGAGCCCACTGCCGAGCTGCTGGCGGATAAGGGCATCTGGTGGAGCTTGCAGCCCTTTACGTATGATGAAGACGTATTGGCGACATTGGGCCCGGTGTCCCGCAAGAAGGCGCTGGAGGTTTTCGCCGGAACGGACAATGCATACAAATTAGCGAAGAAGTACAAGATAAAGACCGCTTTTGGCACCGATATTCTGTTCGATGCGAAGATTGCCAGCCGGCAAGGTTCGATATTGGCCAAGATGGTCCGCTGGTACACGTCCGCCGAGGCGCTCAAGATGGCCACCGCGGACAATGGCGAGCTGATGGCCCTCTCCGGGTTTATCAATCCCTATCCCGGCAAGCTTGGTGTCGTCGAAGAGGGCGCACTCGCAGATCTGCTACTGGTCGATGGCGATCCGCTGGAAGACATCAAGCTCATCGAAGACCCGGACAAGAACTTCCTGGTCATCATGAAGGATGGTACGATTTACAAAAATACGCTGCCCAAGTGAGGACTTGGTCGGAAAGTGCGGATATGACGTTTGCGATCGTTCGAGGGAGCGCCCGAATTCGCGCAGTAGCTGAGGCAAGCGATAGCCACTAACTGCGCGGAGGAAGGTGACGGCGCTGCGATTCGAGCGGCCTAGCGGCCGCTCGTTTTCATTGGGCAGACGTCGGTGGTGCCCCCCGGCGCCCGGCCGAGTAGCCCTCTTGGAAGGCCCTGTTCTGGGCCTGTCGGGAGCGATCGACGAGAAGCCCGCCGACCAGCCCGGCGCCCGCGCCGGCGGCCGCACCGAGCCCGGCGTTCCCGCCGATGGCGCCAAACACGGCGCCGACGCCGGCGCCCGCAGCGGTGCCGGTCAGCGCCCGCTGCTGGGTCGGCGTCATATCTGCGCAGGCAGCGAGCGGCACAGCGAGGGCCGCGAGCAGCAATAACTTTTTCATGGCGTTCCCTAGAGCAGCTGATCAGCGCGATTGCGGACAGGGGTAGCGTTCGCTCAAGAAGCGGAACAACCCGTCCGTGGACGTGGCTGCCATGCGGTCCGGCGACGCGCGCGCCCATTGGACGAACTCGCTCAGCGCTTCGTTGCGGGTCGGCGGAGGATCGGGCATGCAGAACAGCTTGGGTCCGCGGAATGTAGCCATGTTCTGCATTTCGACCAAGACTGCACCCTGTGCGAAGCCCTCGCAGAAATTGACGGCCGCCGTTCCGATCGCGTTATCGGGCGCCGCAGTGCAAAGGTTGACCAAGTCGGCCGTGGTGGCGGCGCCGAAATCCGCTTCCGTCGCGGCATGCGATGCACAAGGAGCGAGCAATACCAGCCCCGCAGCGACGGTCCATCCCTTGAATGTCATGACTGCCCTTCTCCTTAGAGGTACAGAAACAATCGACGATCGGTTGAACGATGAAAAGCGCCGTTGCCGGAACCGGGTTCGCAAATTCAGAAAGAGCCGAATGCCGAGCCGAGCCCGATTACCGCGGCGAGCGCAATGATCGGGCCGACAATGACCGCCATCACAATGTCGGAATAGCTCTCGCGGTGGGTCGAACCGCACACCGCGAGCAAGGTCACCACGGCGCCGTTCTGCGGCAGGCTGTCGAGCGTGCCGGCGCTGATCACGGCGATCCGATGCAATAGCGCCGGATCGATACCGTGCGCTGCCGCTAGGCGCATATAGGTCCCACCCAGGGCATCGAGCGCTATCGTCAGACCGCCCGAGGCGGACCCGGTCAGCGCCGACAGCACATTGGTCGCGACCGCCAGCGAGACGAGAGGGCCACCCCCGATCCCCAACACCCAATCCCGGACAATGGCGAATGCCGGGACTGCCGCGACTACGGCGCCAAACCCGACGAGGCTGGCGACGCTGAGCACCGGCAGCACCGATGCGGTGGCGCCGGCATCCATCGTCTCGCGCAACGCCGGCAGGCGCGCGCGGTTGACGGCGATCACGACTATGATCGCGGCCATCAGCGCGGTCACCACCGCCCATATGCCGCCGACGGCGGAGAGCGAGGTCGCACCAAACCGCTCCTCGGCGAGGAACGAAACGTCGAGGCGCGGCAGGACGGCCAGTGACATTATGACATTGACGCCGACCACCACAAGAAGCGGCAACGCCGCCACGGCGATCGGCGGCACCTCGGCGCTCGGGCGGCCGTGATGGACCTCGGGTGGGTCGAACTCGCGCGCCGTCGTCGCGCGCTGGCGCACCGTAGCGTCCTCGGCCGCAGCGTCGACGGAGACAGATGACGCCGCGCCGTAGCCTTCGCCTTTGCGGTGCGCGGCGGCTTCCGCGCGTCCCAGCCACCAGAGGCCGAAGGCGAGCATGATCGCGGCGGCGATGATACCGAGAGCGGGTGCTGCCAATGGCGTTGTGCCAAAGAACGGGATCGGGATCGCATTCTGGATCGCCGGCGTTCCGGGAAGCGCCGACATCGTGAAGGTCATGGTGCCTAGAGCGATCGCCGCCGGGATCAATCGATTGGGAATCCCGGCTCCGCGAAACAGGGCCTGCGCCATCGGAACCAGCACAAAAAACGCAACGAACAGGCTGACGCCGCCATAGGTGACGAACGCACCAGCGAGCACGACGGTCAATATCGCCCGGCGCGGCCCCAATCGCGCGGACATGAATTGGGCAATCGCCGCGACCGAACCGCTGTCTTCCATCAGCTTGCCGAACAGGGCGCCGAGCAGGAAGATCGGGAAGAACTGCGCGACAAATCGCGACCCGCTGTCCATAAAGGTCTGCGTCCAATAGGCGAGCAGCGGCCCGCCTGCGAAGGCGGCGGCCACAAGCGCCGCGCCGGGAGCGAGCAGCAGGATGCTCCAGCCACGATACGCCAGCCAGACGAGCAGCCCGAGGCCAAGCAGGATCCCGAACAGCCCCATGGCTTTACACGCTCATGCTCTGCGCGAGCGCGTCGAGGTCAAAGGAGGAGCGCCGTCCTAAATCGAGCGCCGTGTGTGTCGAGAAACGATCCTGCCGCTCGGCGCCCGGCATCGCGCAGCATGCACAGAAAATCCCACTCGGCGTTGAGCTTCGAGGAATAACCGAGGTCAACCATGATGTCGCTGGCGACGCGGTGAATGCGCATGCTTGCCCAAAGCGCCCCCTCGGTGTCGCCGAGGTCAGCGACGTTCCGCAGCAGCGCGATCATGCGCAACTCCTCCTGCAAGACCGCATTGAAGGAGACCTCGTTGATGCGATTGAGGATCTCGCGAGCGGTTCTTGGGGTGCCGGGGCGCTCAACGGGATTAATCTGTACGAGAATGGTGTCCTTCGAATTACACTCCCGCACCAACGGCGTGAGATTGGGGTTCCCGGAGTAGCCGCCATCCCAGTAATGCTCGCCGTCGATTTCGACCGCCTGGAACATCGTCGGCAGGCAGGCGGAGGCAAGCAGGACGTCCGGCGTGATCTCGCGGTTGCGGAATACGCGACCGTGGCCGGTGCGGACGTTTGTGGCGCAGACAAACAGCTTGATCGGCGCCCGCCCGATCCGCTCGAAGTCGATACATTCAGCCAAGATCCCTCGAAGCGGATTGGAGCCTCCGGGGTTCAGGTCGTAGGGAGAGAATAGCCGGGCCATTAGATCCATCGCGATGAAGACTGGCGAATGGTCCAGCGACCAGCGGTCAAGGAGCACGTCCAGAAACCCACGCCGCAATGGGCTCAGCAATGCCGCCTGTGAAACCCTGCGCCAGAAGCTCTCCAAACGGGCGCGCGCTCCTTCCGCCCCGCCAGCGGCGTGACCATCGATCAGCACGGCGGCATTCATCGCCCCGGCCGAAGTGCCCGAGATGCCGTCGATCTGCAGCCAGGGTTCCTCCAGCAGCCGATCAAGAGCACCCCAGGTAAAGGCGCCGTGCGCGCCGCCGCCCTGCAATGCGAAATCGACGAGGACGTTATTGCGGCTGGATCCATCGGCTTCAGTGGTTGGCACCGGCATGATCCCTCTCGGATTGGAAACAGAGTAGGCGGCTTTCGGTGGGCGCCACCATGGCGGCTCGGTTAAACCTGGTCCAGCCTGATTTGACGGGCACAAAGGCTTCGCCGATAGGAATCGCGCTGGCACCGGACCGGTCATCGCCCGCGACGCCAGCACTACCCCACCTTGGCGGCGAGATCGCCGAGGATTACCGGCGTCTGCGGCCACATGCCCGGCACCCATTCGTTCAAAATCAACAGCGTCCGTATGCGACAGCAATTTAGAAAAAGATTGACAGGCGATCATGTTTACCCGCCTCAATCACCTTCTCGGCGAGCGGGCGCCGCTCGTTGGCGCGGCGCCCGCGCTCCGGTGGTGCGCAGCTCGTTCGACGAAACCAAGGAGGACGCCCTACAGGTGGCACTCGCGGAAGCTCGCGCGGCATCCGCGCCAGTCTGCGGCTGAGGTCCTTGACCCGAACTGCTGTCCTCCATCTCCGCTCTTTGATAAAGGGAGGATCGAAATGTTGTTTTCAGGCGGTTTCACTTTCACCAACTTCGTGGCCGACCTCTTTTCGGTATTTATCTTCGTCCTTTGGTTCTGGTTGCTCATCACCGTTTTCGGTGACCTGTTCCGCCGACACGACATATCGGGCTGGGCCAAGACGGTTTGGGTCATCGTGCTGATCGTGTTCCCGTATTTGGGGATATTCATCTACGTGATCTCGCAGCACCGCGGGATGGCCGAGCGGCAGAGCCAGAGAGCCCTGCAAGCTCGCGAAGAGCTGCGGCACGTGGTTGGCTTCAGCGTGGCCGATGAACTCGAGAAACTCGAACGGCTGAAGAACTCGAAAATCATCTCCAATGAGGAATATGTCCGGCTCCGCGCGCGAGCCGTGCAGTAAGCGACACCGGAGCTTGATCCGCGTCCCCGGTTGGGACGCGGCTTGCCACCTATTCGTTCCGAGAGAGGAGTCACCCGACGATGAAATCTTCCCTTTTTTCGCCCTGGCGGGCGTGATGCTGTTAAGTGCCTGCGTGGAGACCCCGATGGGATCCACCGTTCAGGTCATGCCGGGGCCGAATACATCGCTCGCAAGTTTCCAAAACGATCAAGCTACGTGTCGGCAGTTCGCTCAGCAGGCCGTGGCAGACCAAGCGCAGGGGGCCAATCTTCGCGGGCTCGGCACGGCGGCGCTAACGACGGCCCTCGGCGCAGGTTTGGGCGGGGCGATTGGCGGCGGCCGAGGTGCTGGGATTGGCGCGGCGAGCGGCGCGCTCGGCGGCGCGGGATTAGGCGCGGTCGGCTCTGCCAACGCCCAGAGGTCGATCCAAGCGCAGTACGACAACGCCTTTGCTGCGTGCATGTTTAGTCTCGGCAATACGGTGCCCAGCATGGGACCCACGATGACTCAGCCGCAGCCCATCGCGCGGCCGGCGCCCGGCTGACGGATGGGCGTCGGCGGTTCTGCCGAAGATGCGCCGCCTGGCTCGCCGGCGAAAGCGCACCGCTGCCAAGAATAAAGGTCGTGACGGGAGCTCGACGTTGCCAATCCGGAGCCGTCTCATCGGACCGACCGTTTCTTTCACTGTGACGCTGAGGTTGATCATGGCGGCGTTTCAGGACGCGTAATATAAGAGCCGTTGATATAAGAGGCTTAGGCGACAGGCGAATTTTTGGCCAGCACGCCGCCCGCGTTCAGATGTTTTCGACGGGAGAGAATCTAATGACAGCAATCGATCGCCGCAGCTTGCTAGGCACCGCCGCAGTCGCCGCTGTCGGGTTAGCCTTGATGCCGAGCGCAGCCAAATCTGCGCCGCTGACGATAGGCAGGGATCTTAAGGGAAACGCAGAAGGCCTGATCGAGAAGACGCAAGTACCTCCCTCCCCCGGACGCCGCTGGGGCCGACGCCGTTGGGTCTGCTGGTGGCACAGGGGGCGTAGAGTGTGCGGCTGGCGCTGACCGCCGGCATGCATACCCACACCTCTACATGGGGAGAGCGTTCGTGTAAGCCGCAGCCTGCGGACCGCCCCCGCTACGGCACTGGAACGGGAGGAGCCAAATGTGGGCATGGCAGCAATTACTCGGGCTTCCATACGGGCCCGGGTGATTGATCGCAAGGTCGGTGCAGCGGAGAGGTCAATCGATGCTTCCCTATACCGTGCGTGGGGCCGTTTGGCTCGATCCTTTATCTGTTCTTCATCCTCGCCCCGCTGTTCGCGCTTCTGGCAGGAACATTGCCGCCGCCGCGCGATTTCTGGACGGAGTTCTCGGTCGCTATCGGCTATTCCGGCTTGGCGATGATGGGCCTGCAGTTCGGCCTCACGGCGCGCTTCCGGCACGTCACCGAGCCGTGGGGCGAGGACGTCATCTATCACTTTCACCGCCAGATATCGCTGATAGCGGTCGGCCTAGTCATTGCGCACCCGATCATCCTGTTCGTCGTGCGGCCGGAATTGGTCGCGCTGCTCAATTCCATCCAGGCACCGTGGCGTGCCCGCTTCGCCGCCCTGTCGACCTATTCACTGATCGCGCTGGTGGTGACGGCCCTGTGGCGCGCGAAGTGGAATATCCGCTACGAGACCTGGCATCTCTGGCACATCGTGTTGGCGGTGGTGGCCATTGCGGCGGGGCTGGCGCATATGGTGGGGTGGAGCTTCTACCTCGTCGATCCCTGGAAGCGGGCGCTGTGGATTGGCCTGACGATCTTCTGGATTGGGCTGCTGCTTTATGTGCGCATCGTCAAGCCGCTGTTCATGCTCCGCCGGCCGTACCGCGTCTCGGAAGTGCGCAAGGAACGCGGCGATACCTCGACGTTGGTGATGCATCCTGATGGCCACCCCGGCTTCCGCTTCAGCCCGGGCCAGTTCGGTTGGCTGACGGTGTGGGGAAGCCCCTTCAAGATTACCGCGCACCCTTTCTCGTTCTCGTCCAGCGCCGAGGTTACGGACGGGCGCGTCGAGATGTCGATCAGGAACCTGGGCGACTTCACGAGCGCGATTTACAAGGTACCGGTAGGGCAGCGCGTCTACCTCGACGGGCCGTACGGCGCGTTCACCATCGGCAATCCGGCCGATATGCATGTGTTAATCGCCGGCGGCGTCGGCATCACGCCGATGATGAGCATGATCCGCACACTCGCCGACCGCAACGACAGACGGCCCGCAATCCTGCTTTACGGCAGCAGGGACTGGGAATCGATCACCTTCCGGGAGGAACTGGAGGCGCTCAAAACGCGGCTCAACCTGACGGTAGTCCATGTTCTGGCGAACCCAGCGGCTGGCTGGACCGGCGAGCAGGGCTTTATTACAGCTGACGTGTTCAAGCGCCATCTGCCGCCGCCCTATGCCAACCATGAGTACTTCATCTGCGGGCCGAACGTGATGATGGATGCGATCGAAATGGCTCTCGGCGAAATGAATGTGCCTCTGTCGAAGTACCATTCCGAGCGCTATAGCTTCGTCTAGAAAGGCTCCCGATGCGTCGTTTGTTTGCCGACCGATTGGTGATTGCCACGGGATTGATTGTGATCTTGATGTCGATCCTGTTCGCGCTCTTGCGCGTGGCCGGGTAGGCGAAGGTGAAACATGACGCTGACCGGCCGCCAATCACGACCTGCGCGTTTCCGCCTGCGCCAGTATGCAGCCTTTGATTTGCGACCTACTGTCCTGACTTGCGGATTTCCAGCTGTCTGACAGGTGTGTCATGAGCGCATACGCTTTTGAACTGCTCGGTATCCTGCTCGCTCTCGGCTTGCTCATCTTCCTCGCCTATCGGGGCTACACCCTTCTGTTGGCGGCGCCGGCGGCGGCGATTGTGGCCGCCGCCTTCTCGGGAGAGCCGCTACTCGCCAAATGGACGCTGACCTTCATGCAGGGAACGGGACGTTTCGTCGTGAATTTTTTCCCGCTCTTCCTGCTCGGGGGCGTATTCGGCAAACTCATGGATGATAGCGGCGCGGCGCTCTCCATGGCCCGCACCATAACCGAGCGCCTGGGAGAGAGGCGTGCGGTGATGGCGGTGGTGCTGGCTTGTGCAGCGCTCACCTATGGCGGTGTCAGCCTCTTCGTCGTGGCCTTCGCCGTGTTCCCGGTGGCGGACGCGTTGTTCCGGCAGGCGGCGGTTCCGCATCGGCTGATCCCGCCAGCGATCGCGCTTGGTGCCTTTACCTTCACGATGACGGCTCTGCCGGGCACCCCCGCAATCCAGAACGCTATCCCGATGGCGTATTTCGGCACGACGCTCTTTGCGGCGCCGGTTCTCGGGATACTAGCGTCTGCAACCATCTTCGGCTTCGGCCTGTGGTGGCTGCGCATGATAGAGGCTCATGCGCGCCGCGCTGGCGAGGGTTACAACGCCGAGACGGCTGCAACTGCCGATGAACAGTTCGTGCGCGAGCGCGCCACGAACGCCGACAACTTCGACCCTGCCGAACTGCTGCACGGCCATCGAAGCGAGCAGTTGCCGCCCTTTGCGCTGGCAGTGGCGCCAATCCTTATCGTGCTCGCGGTCAACCTGATCATGAGTCTGTTAGTGCTGCCGCGGGTGTATACCGGGTTCCTCGCTGAGCCGCGGTTCGGTGAAACCTCGCTCTCCGCGGTGAGCGGGGTCTGGTCCGTAGTGACGGCGCTGGCGGTTGCCTCGCTGGTTCTGGTGCTGATCCTCCGCAAGCGTCTGCCAGAGCTACGCAAGACCCTCGATGCCGGCGCCAACGCCTCCGTGCTGCCCGCACTCAACACGGCTAGCCTGGTGGGTTTCGGTGCCGTTGTGGCGGCATTGCCTGCGTTCGCCGTGGTCCGCGACGGATTTCTGGCGGTTCCCGGTGGGCCACTCGTGTCGATTGCCGTCGCCGCCAATGTGATGGGCGGCATTACCGGCTCTGCTTCGGGCGGATTGATCATCGCGCTGAACGCGCTGGGCGAGACCTACGCTCATCTGAGCGCGGGCGCGGGCATTGACCCTGCGCTGATGCACCGCGTGGCCGCCATCAGCTCCGGCGCGCTTGCGATGCTGCCGCACAACGGCGCGGTCGTCACCCTCCTGGCGATCTGCGGCGCGACCCAACGGGGGAGCTACCGCGAGATCATGATGGTGGGAACTCGTGGGACCGCTGGTCGCACTGGGGATTATTATCGCGCTAGGGAAGCTGTTCGGGGGCTTTTGAATTCACATGTTTGGCGCACTGGCGGGAATTCGAGCGCAGCCTGATCCGCGAGCGCACACAAGCGGGCCTCGCCGCCGCCCGGCGCGCGGGCCGCACCGGAGGCCGTCCGCCAAAGCTGATGGAGGACGACCTCGAAGCCGCCCGGGCATTGCTCGCCAATCCCGACATCGGCGTAACGCAGATCGCGCACCGTCTCGGCGTTTCTCCCGCGACGCTCTATCGGTATATCCCCGCCGCGCGAACCGCAAATGCACCGGACGCTTGAGAACGATGCGTGAATCAGGACGGCAATGGCCCGTTAGAGACGGAACATTGCCAACCAACTTCTGCGAGCTTGGGAGGTTATACGATGTCTTCACGCACATCCCCCGATCAAGTCGCTTTCTCCAGTTGTCCGACCTGTCTCTGTTGCATGCCGCAACTTCAATCCGCTGCTCGTCGAATCAACCGGGAAATGTCTCGACGCGGCTTTATCGCCGGGGTGGGCGCCTCACTCACGTCGCTCGGGCTTGTTCAGCCGGTCGGCGCGCAAGCCGCTCCCCCAGGCCCTACGCCGCCGATAGTGTTCGGGAATTTTTTGCTTTTCGACGGAAAGTCCAAAGACTTGCGCGGAGGGCTTCGCCTTATTATCGAGGGCAATCGTATCAAGCGAATCGCCATCGGTGAGATGACTCCACCGGAAGGCGCGCGAATGATCGATTGCGGCGGACGGGTTATCATGCCGGGCCTGATCGACGCGCATTGGCATACGATCTTCGCGGCGCTCCCGCTCAACGCTCTGCTCTCGGCAGACATCGGCTATATCTTTCTTGCCGCAAGCGCCCAGGCTGAACGAACACTGATGCGGGGCTTCACCACCGTCCGGGACCTCGGCGGCCCGTCCTTTGCCTTGAAGCAGGCGATCGACGAGGGGCTCGTGACGGGGCCTCGCATCTTTCCGTCGGGCGCCATGATCACGACGACCGGTGGACATGGGGACATGCGTCCGCTCGCAGATCTTCCAAGGAGCCCGGGCGGCCCGCTGAGCTACACGGAGCTGACGGGCAGCGCCTATATCGCCGACAGTGCAGATGAGGTCAGGTTGCGCGTGCGCGAACAGCTGGTCCTAGGTGCCTCCCAGATCAAACTCGTGGGCGGAGGTGGTGTTGCGTCGTGGCGCACTACGCTGGACATGTTTACCTTCAGCGAGCCCGAGTTCCGAGCGGGTGTCGAGGCCGCCGCCGACCGGAACACCTATGTGGCCGTGCACGCCTACCCGCCTGCGCAAATTCAGCGGGCCATCAATGCGGGGACCCAATGCATCGAGCACGGGCATCTGATGGATGAGAAGACCGCCATGCTCATGGCGGAAAAGGACATATGGCTCAGTACGCAACCGTTTGTCAGCGAGGACGACGCGCCTCCCTTGGTCGGCCAAAGCCGGGCGAACCTACTCCAGGTAATCACCGGAACCGACACTGTCTATACGCTCGCGAAAAAACACAAGATCAAGACTGCGTTCGGAAGTGATCTATTGTTTTCCAACAAGATAACTGAGCGCCAAGGATTGGCGCTAACTCATTTGACCCGCTGGTATGATAATATCGACATTTTGAAGATGGCGACTTCCGTCAACGGTGAACTTTTGGCGATGTCCGGTCCACGCAACCCCTACCAAGGAAAACTGGGGGTCATCGAAGAGGGCGCGCTTGCCGATCTGTTGGTGGTCGACGGCAATCCGATTAATGATATTAATTTTGTTTCTAAACCCGACAAGAACTTCATGGTCATCATGAAGGATGGAAAAATATACAAGGACACCCTGCTCGCGGTGCACTGAATTGGGCGACCATTGGTGCCCTCAACAATTCCAAAATTAAGTTCTTCAAATCAAGATCATTCTTTTGTTAACAAAATAGTTCCGAAAATAGAACAATGAAAAACGCCCACTCGGTAAGGCGATGGTCCGCTAGATCGTAATCCGCTCGACCTCATCGAGCGTAATCGCATTGATAATTGCCTTTCCTGCTTGCGGCTCGCGTCATCGTGCGAGCCAGCCACCGTCCACGGGTAGCGCCGCACCGTTGAGCTGCGCCGCAGCGTCCGAACAGAGAAATGTGGCGAGCGCGCCGAGCTGCTCCGGGGTGGCAAAATCGAGAGAGGGCTGCTTCTCGCCGAGCAGCTTCATTCTCGCTTCCTCGGGGTCCAGCTTCTCGCGGGCAGCAAGGGCATCGATCTGCTTTTGTACCAGCGGCGTGAGCACCCAGCCGGGGCAGATCGCGTTGCAGGTGATGCCGGTGGTTGCCGTCTCCAGCGCCACACCTTTGGTGAAGCCGACGACGCCGTGCTTGGATGCGACGTACGCGGATTTGTCCACCGACGCGACCAACCCGTGCACCGACGCAATGTTGATGATCCGACCCCAGTCCCGCGCGAGCATTTGCGGCAGCACCGCACGAGTGGTCAAGAACACTGCGGTCAGGTTGATCGCGATGACTGCATCCCAACGCTCGACCGGGAATTCGTGCACTGGCGCTGTATGTTGGATGCCCGCGTTGTTGACGAGCACATCGACGCGTCCGAGTTCGCGCGTCGCATGCTCGATCAGCCCGGTGGCGTCGGTTGGCTTGGAGAGATCGGCGGCGCTAAATGCCACGCGCACGCCGTGGGTCGTGGCAATCTCCTGGCGCAGCTTCTCGATCGCCGCGGCCTCGCCGAAGCCGTTGATCACGAGATCGGCGCCCCCGGCGGCAAGCGCGCGCGCGATCCCGAGTCCAATCCCGCTCGTCGAGCCGGTAACAACGGCCACCTTACCCTTCAACATGACGTAGCTCCCTACGGTGACGGCGACGCGAAATCACCGACAGAATTACAACTTACTCGTGGATTTGGAGAGATTCTGCCTCCGCCGCGAGCTTGGGCATGGCCGAGATTGGGCGAGGCGGCGAAGATAGCTAGGAAGATAGCCAGAACAATGGAGAATTTGCGTGCCAAAGGGCGTTCCTTCCCAGCCCGACGCAAACGAGATTCGTCAAATTTGGCCATCGTTTTCGTGGGAGTCACTAGCTTTCTCGCTTCGTCGGGGGCTCGGACGTGAGGGGGGAATGCTCCTCCGCCTCGCCGAGCTTGTGCTATTCTGTCGGCATGGCTCGCGGCATCCCGAAGCAAAATCTCCCCGTTGTCGTCTTCTTCGGCCTGCTGGCGGTATCACTCGGGGGATTGTTGCTGCTGCCCCCGGTCCCGCAGGATCAAAGCTATCATCAATTCGCCGACCAGCGCACCATATTCGGCATTCCAAACTTCTGGAACGTCGTCTCGAATCTTCCCTTTGTCGCGGTGGGCGCGGCCGGGCTTCGGCGATTTCGTGATGATCCGGCAACGGTCGTTTTCTTCCTCGGAGTTTTCCTGACCGGGGTCGGCTCTTCCTATTATCATTGGGATCCGACTGACGGCACCTTGTTCTGGGACCGCCTGCCGATGACGCTGAGTTTCGCGGCGCTCCTTGCGCTCGTGGTCGAGGAGCGCGTGAACGCAAGGGCGGGAGCAATTCTGCTGTGGCCGGCGCTCGCGATCGGCTTGTTCAGCCTCTTGCTATGGCGCTGGACCGACGATCTGCGGCTCTACTTTTGGGTGCAGTTCTTTCCTGGTCTCGCAGTGCTACTGCTGTTTTTGCTGTACCAACCTAAGTATACCGGCACACATTATTGGATTGCCGCCGGGGTATTCTATGCCCTCGCCAAGCTGTTTGAATTCACCGATGGGGCGATTTATTCGGTCGGAAACTTCTTAAGTGGGCACACGCTAAAGCATCTCGCGGCCGCGGCCGCCTGCTTCGCGATCTTGCGCTATTTCCAAACTCGCCGGCTGATCACTTGGCCTTCGGCTCGTCCGGTTGGCCTTCCACTGCCGAAAGCCTAGTCAACATGGAGTCGACCTCGGTGCGCTGCGCCTTGATATAATCGTAAAAAAGCCGTTCCACCCGGCGGTAGGGCGTGCCGCGAACGCTGGCGAGCATGTCGCGCCGCTCGTCGTGGCTTGCCAGGATCGCTTCGTATTTTTGCTGAAAATAGCGAAGGTTTGCGCCAAGATTCACAAATCGATCATCCGAGAGCAACTCGATCGCGTGCGCCGTTTTGCCCATCCTGAACGGCGATTGAAGCGTAAACAGCCGAAACGTCGTATCGTAGAGGTCATTCGGCTCGTGTACCGGCAACGTCTTCAACAGCGCGCCGTGCCGCGTGGGCAGCCAGTGAAATCCATGCAGCGCGTCTCGCTCGAGTCCGTCTTGCTGAATTTTCCGATAGTCGCTGATGTTCCCCTCAGTGCCGAGCTCGGCCAAGTTCACAAATTCGTTTGCCGGCACGGCGAGGTTGAATATCTGACGGAACTTTACCGCTCGCACCGATAACGGCGACCAGATGTTGGCGGCCGCCAAGGCGTTCCGCAAGGTGTGAGAACAGTTGTCTGCCCAGACGCTCCAATTATAGTCGGCTTCTCCCTCGGCATATTCGCGGTTCTTGTCGTTCAAGAAGGCGATCACCTCCTCCAACATCGGCTCAGTGATCGGAAGGCGCGCGCAAAAAACCGACCGCGCGAACTGGAGTGCGAAGTCGGTGCCGATAGCCCTCGTTCGCCACGAAATTCTCGAGACCCGCTCCCGCGCTCGCGCTCGGGTAATCGTGAAACTCGACACCTTTGTAGATACCCTTATCGATTGCGTCATGCACGGTGGCTTCGAAATTTGCCTGGGTGAGGCGCTCGCCGATTTTGAGGTTGCCCTCATAGAAGAGCTCGTAACTCGGGATGGCTACCCAATTGACGTTTCGAAACCAGCGGCCCACGCTCACGCCGGCACCGTGCTCGGGGTCGTCCAGCTCGGTGGCTGCCGCACGGCACCGCCGCAATTGCGGAAACGGCGCCTGCTCGTCCTTACAGGCGCCTTTGATGTACATGACTGCGTGGCCCGCGACCCCACCCTCACCCTTCAATTTGGAACGGAATTGGCTCGTAGCGCAAAGTTCGACGTAGTAGGGGAAGAGCTGATCATAGACAGGATCGGGGCGGCGCTCGATGATGATGCGGTCCGGTTTCAGCATGAACCGCGACATCACGCCATTTTCGCCGCACCCGCTCAGTAAGGTCG
>CAVTRO010000004.1:0-853867 GCA_963737145.1 uncultured Alphaproteobacteria bacterium
TATTATCGTCGCCCCCGCGAAAGCGGGGGCCCAGGGGTAGCCGCCGTGGCCCTGCCACCCTGGATTCCCGCTTTCGCGGGAATGACGGGGTGAGGCCAAAGTTAAACCACGGCGATCCGCCCTCGCAGCTCTCCGGTGAACAGGTTCTTCGGTATCATCGCGTGCACGCCGCGCACGATGTCGACGACCTGGGTCACCCGGAAGCTCACCGCGATGCTGCACAAGGCGTAGGCGTCGTGCGGGTCAGCTTGGCGCGGGTCGAGAGAAACTCGATGGCGTTGCGCGCCGCCAGGCTCATCGCCGTGTCGAGATCCTTGTCGAGACCCACGGTGATCCAGTGCGTCGCCGTCTCGGCGACCGGCCATTGAAACTTCTTTTGCTTGTGCAGGACGACCTGGATCAGCACCTCCTGCATCCGGGTTTCGAGCGCGGTGAGGCTGATCTCGCCATCGCCTTGCACGGCATGCGAAGTCGCCGGTGTAGATCAACGCTCCCGGCTGCCAGACCGGCAAATAAAGCGTCGAGCCCTCCGCCAACTCCCGCAGGTCGAGATTCCCGCCATGCGGGCCGGGCGGCACCGAATTCGTGACGCCTGGGCTGAGCGGCGGGAAAAAGCCGTCGGGCGGCGCGACACCCAATGTCCCCTGAAACGGCGTCAGCGGAATATTGATGTCGGGCGCAAATTTGCCCTGCATCGCCGCGAGGTCGAGGTCGACGTATTTGATCTGACCCTGCGCAAAATCCTGCGGCAACAGGCCGGTCCCCAACGAGGCCGGGTTGTTGAACACCGCACCCCAATTCACCGGGTGCAATCGCTTGTAGCGGATCTCGATCACATCGCCCGGCTCGGCGTCCTTGACGGCAATCGGGCCGATGATCGAATGCGGCCCGCGCCCGGGATTGCCGGTGCGCAATTCTGCGAGCCGGCTGATCGGGACCCCCGGCTCCAACTCGTTCAGAAAATGCGACCAGGTGTTCGGAAAGCTGATCGCATCACCGGACTCTACCGTCAAAATCGGCGGGAGAGTCGCATCGAATACCCCGAGCCGCACCGTCTCCTTGTTCGAATCGACGACATGGACGCGGCCCCCGCCAACCGTCGTCGCCGAGGCCGTATCGCTGGCTCCCGCCGCCTGGGCAATCTTCCCGAACCAGGGGCCGACCGCCGCGAGCGCACCCATGAAGCTGCTCGCCCGCAGCAGCTGGCGCCGCGCCCGGCCGCGTGCGGTCAGAAACCCGTCCAGCTGCTCCTGCTCCACCTCGTCCATATGCAGCAGCCGATCCGCCACCCGCTTGTCGAAGGCGCCGTCCTTGATGTCCTCGCGAACCACCCCGGTGCCCTTCTCGTCGCCGCAGCCGAAGAGCCCGCCGCAATTGTGACTGTGCTCCGGAGTAGCGTCCTCGCGCTGATGATCATGCTGATGCGCCATGCTTGCCCCTATGGTTGTCTCCGCCATCCTTCGCGAATGATCGCAAAAAGGATGCCGTCCTGCCAATGGTGATGACCGCGAGGTGCAATCAAGAATTGAACCGATTATTTCACCTTGCTGCACCTGCAGCAAATCAGCAGCGAGAGCTCTCCGATCGGTTGTAGCGGCGTCCCCTTCGAGGCCTGACCCGATTGGCAAGCATACAGTGCGAAGTGGGCGATATTACGGACGACTTTGCCCACATTCTGGGCCTTTGTGGGGGCGATTACGCAGTGCGCCGTCGGCGCATCAATCCGAACCCGAGGAGGCTGGAGGCGAGCAGCGTGAGCGACGCGGGCTCCGGAGCGGCAGAAACAATTTGTGTTAAGGGCGTCATCGTCCCGGTAAATGAGCCGTCACTTACAAATGTCAGACCGGTGACGAACGCCGAGGTGTCAGCGGGATCGAGATCGGCCGAGGGATCAATTCCAGTGACGGTAAACTCAGAGACGCCGCCCGCCGGAAAGAAATACTGAACGCCAGCGTCCACAACAACCATGGTCGAGAGGTACGACAAATCGAAAACGCCTCCCCCCACATCAGGCAAAATCACCGAGGCAAAATTCGGATCGCCTGCTCCGGTATCGTACATGTAGCCGATCGCGATGGCTGGATCGATGAAAGTCACGAAATCCTTCCCGACGCTGCCGACATTGAAATGATAGACGCCGTTTGCACCGACCATCGGGAGAGCGATGTTGGCGGGTTGCGCGTTCCCTGGTCGTGGAGTGAAATCAAAAAATGAGCTGGATCGCGTTAGGATATCGGACTGGCTATTGTTAGCGTTAGGACCGCCATCCCTTGTAGTAATCAACTCGAACTGTATTGTGTATTTATCTCCAGGTATAAGGCTTTGCCCTGAACTTAAAATCGAGGGAATTGTATAGTTAGTTGCATTCGGGGAAATAATAGCCGTATAAATCGTATCGGCCGTACCGTTCGCCAAAGGCGGCGTCGAGCGATCGTCAATATTGACGCGGAATGCATTTGGCGTGTAGCCACCTGGTAACATCCAGCTGATCGTCGGATTGATGCCATTGGCGGAGTTTGTAATCGTTACGTTCGAAGGGAACGGTACGGGATTAGCTGGAATGTTAGCGGCAGATGGCAATAGAAAGGTGGCGGTTGCAGTTTTAGTTGGATTTTGAACCTCAAAGTTCCAATTGCCGGCTTGTTCAGTGGCAGTGAAGGGAGAACTCCGGTAGCACTGGCCTGCATTGACAGACGTCGGGGCACATTGAGTTAAATTCTGCGTTAGTGTCGGTACTGCGGAGCCGGTTGGAGTAAAAGCTCCCGCGCCGAGATATCCAGCAGATCCACCGGATATATCTACGCCAAATTGGAACACGTCCCCTTGAGCGATTCCAACGTCGTTGATGCTTCGATTATCTTCAAAAATATTTTGATTGGTGACGGTGATCCCGTTAATCGTCGTGGCCACGGCCATCGTGGCACTGTTTACCGCCGCTATCGCGAACGCCGCTGCAAATGTGCTGGCAGCTACCCGCATTTCCTCCCCCTATCTCTATCGTTACCGTCCTCGGTGGGTGCCGAGTACGTAAGCTCTTGATGCCATTTTTCTGTCATATACCCCCCGCGCCCCCCCAAAGCAATTCAAATTTGCTTACTACGCCTGCTCGTGCGGAGACGAGAATGCCTCCAGTCTGAGCAAGGGTAGGGCGGAAAAGCGGAGCGCCTTCGGCCGCTTCGAAAGCTCGGGCATAATCCCGGTGTGCCGGATTATCGCCGCAATCGGGTTCCGGGCGGAACCTTCTTCTTTACAGTGAACCTCCACGACCCCCGTTTCGATCTGTTGGTGACGCAAATCGACATATTGCGCGACGCGGTAAGCGGGGTCCGCGCCCGCACGCCCTTCCGCATCGACGCCTGGGTTGTCCTCCCCGATCACATGCATTGCCTGTGGGCTTTGCCACGAGGGGATGCTGACTTCCCCGGTCGGCGCGATCAAAACCGCATTTGTGAAGTGTTTGCCTACCGGCAAGTCACGACCACCGGTGATGACCGGCCGCGGCGAACGCCGGCATTTGGCAGCGTCGGTATTGGGAGACACGATACGAGACGATCGGGACTTTGCGGATCACATGGACTACACGCATTTCAACCCGGTGAAACACGGCTTCGTGGAGCGCCCGGCGGATTAGCCGCATTTGTCGTTTCGTCGGTGCGTGGATGGCGGGCTGAATTCCGACGGGTGGCGAGGCGGCAGCGATAAGCCGCGAGCGACAGGCGAGCGGGTTTGAGATCCGGGCGCGGGGACGGGCGGAGGGATGGGGTAGCGACTGGAGGAAGGGGGGGCGAACGACGATGTGGAGGCGGAATGCGCTACGCGGCTGGGCAAATTCAGACCGAGATGAAATTGGCAACTTCTGCTCCCGCTTTCCCGGCGAAAGCCGGGACCCATGCCTCTGCTGCCTCGAACTGCTCTAGCGATTACCGCGGCTTACTAACGATCACAGGCTTGTGCGGTGAGAACGATGGACCCCGGCTTTCGCCGGGGAAGATAAGTGGATCGGTTGCCGAAGAATTTCTTGCCCAGCCTCCACGCCGTTCCGCCCTCCGCTTGCTCCTAACGAGCCGGTCATCGGAGATCATAGCAATGCGAACCCGGCTTTTCAGTCGGGCGCAGCCTCGATCGGCTTGAGGGCATTCAATGCGTCTTCAGTGTATCCGATAATACTGTTCAATAATCAATAAGGATTGGTTCATTGATGTCGATCCATTGCCGCAGAAGAGCCAAATCGTGCGGATCGAGCCTGCCTCTTACTATCCGGACCGTGGGACGGAGGGCGACAGTGAGCATCTCGGAGAGTCGAACCGTCGGAACGCGGGCGACTTCGACCCGGACATCGTGCCTCGCACCGCCTCTTTGCAAAATGAACACGACGAACGGCAGCCCGGTGCGCTCGGGCCGCAAATTAGCCATTTCGTACGTGGCCGGGCCTTCTTTGGTGCGCAATTTCACAGCTCCAGAACGGCGAGAACATTACTCATCGGCTAATGCGGCCTCCGCCGCGGCCGCGGGCGCCGTCTGCCGAGCCGCCGTCGCCTTCTGGGAATAAGAGCCCAGCAGCAGCGCGACCAGCGCGGTCCAGCCGGTCTGGTGCGAGGCGCCGAGACCGCGGCCGGTGTCGCCGTGGAAGAATTCGTAGAACAGCACATTGTCGCGGAAATGCGGATCCTTCTGCTCGAATTGGCGAGTCGCCGAAAACGGGTCGTTGTCCGTCCACTCCGCGCACAAAAATGCGGCACAGCCGGCGCGAGAGCTCGGCTGCGACTTCGCCGAGATGCAGCATCGTACCGGAGCCGACCGGACACTCGATCCTGAAATCGTCGCCATAGTAGCTGTGGAACCTGTAGAGCGACTCGATGAGCAGAAAATTCACCGGCATCCAGATCGGGCCGCGCCAGTTCGAGTTGCCGCCGAACACCTCGGTAGCCGAGTCCCCCGGGACATAACCAATGCTGAACCGGTGGCCGGCACGTTCGAACACATAGGGATGTTCTCCATAGAATTTGGACAGCGAGCGGACCCCGAAGTCGGATAGGAACGCCGTCTCGTCGAGCATGCGATTGAGCAAGCGCTTCATGCGGTGGCCGCGCAGCAGCGACAGCAGGTGCCGCTCGCCGGTACTTGCGTCGTGCCAGCGCGATACCAGCCGCGCGAGGTGCGGCCGGTGCTCGAGGAACCAATGCGCCCGGGCGCTGAACCGCCGCAGCCGAGTGAAGACCGAGGCATCGAGCACCTCGACGGCAAAGAGCGGTATCAGCCCGACCAGCGACCGCACCCGCAATGGGATCCGCTCCCCATCGGGCAGGTGCAGCACATCATAATAGAATTCGTCCTCGTCGTCCCATAACCCGATCCCGTTGCCGCCGATGTTGGTCATCGCCTCGGTAATGTAGAGAAAATGTTCGAAAAATTTGGAAGCGATGTCTTCGTAGACATGATCGGTGAGCGCCAGCTCGAGCGCAATGCGCATCAGGTTCAGCGTGTACATCGCCATCCAGGCGGTGCCGTCGGCCTGGTTCATGTAGCCGCCGTTCGGCAACGCTGCGTTGCGGTCGAATATGCCGATATTGTCGAGGCCCAGAAACCCGCCCTGGAAAATGTTCCGGCCCTCGACGTCCTTGCGATTGACCCACCACGTGAAATTGAGCATGAGCTTGTGGAAGACGCGTTCGAGAAAATCCCAGTCGCCCTCGCCGCCGCGGTGCTCGCGGTCGATTTCGTAGACGCGCCACGCCGCCCAGGCATGGACTGGCGGGTTGACGTCGCCAAATGCCCATTCGTACGCGGGCAATTGGCCATTGGGGTGCATATACCAATCGCGCGTCAGCAGCAGCAGCTGGGTCTTGGCAAAGCCCGGATCGATCGTTGCCAGGGTGACGGCATGAAAGGCCAGGTCCCACGCGGCGTACCACGGGTATTCCCATTTGTCGGGCATTGCGATGATGTCGGCGTTGTTCAGATGCGGCCAATCGGAATTGCGTCCGTGCCGCCGCGCTGGCGGGGGCGGGGGTTGCATCGGGTCGCCGTTCAGCCACTCCGGAATATCGAAGTAATAGAACTGTTTTGACCACAGCATGCCGGCCAGCGCCTGGCGCTGTACGAGCCGCGCATCGGGGTCGGCGATGTCCTGCTGCAATTCCGCGTAGAATTCGTCAGCTTCGGCTCGGCGCTGATCAAATACGCGGTCAAAATCGTCGAGACCGGAGGCGTGCCCGGCGGGGGTCAGCCGCGAACGCAACCGGCTGCTTTCTCCGGGCGGCAGGGTGAGCCGATGATGCGCCGCGACTTTGGTGCCCCGAGGATCCGGGTTCACGGCTGCGGCATCGCCGTTCACGACATAATCGTTGATGCCGTCCTTGAAGTGGTGGCCGGGTGCGTCGATCCCGTGCAGACGCCTTATATTCGTCTCGTTTTGACAGAACAGAAATTCCGGACGGCCGTCGCAGTGAAGCCGCAGCTGCGGCAGATGCGGGTGATCGATCGAGATCGAATGATCCTGGCGCGCGACGAACTGGGGCCGCATCAAATCGGGTCTCCACGACCAGGTATTGCGGGCCCAGAGCTGAGGCAAAACGTGCAACATTGCCGTCTCAGCCGCCCGGTTGTGGATCGTGAACCGGATCAGGATGTCGTCGACATCGGCCTTGGCGTATTCGATCTCGACATCGAAATAGCGGTTTTCGGCAAAGACGCCGGTGTCGATCAGCTCGAACTCCCGCTCCCCCTTGCCGCGGCGGCGGTTCTCTTCTACGAGTTGACTATAGGGGAAAGCGGTTTGCGGATATTTGTAGAGCATCCGCATGTAAGAATGGGTAGGCGTGCCATCGAGGTAGTAGTAGAGTTCCTTGACATCCTCGCCGTGGTTGCCTTGGGAATTGGTAAGCCCGAACAGCCGCTCCTTCAGGATTGGGTCACGGCCGTTCCACAATGCCAAGCCGAGGCAGAGCAGCAGCTGATCGTCGCCAAATCCGCCGATCCCGTCCTCGCCCCAGCGGTAGGCGCGGCTGCGCGCCTCGTCATGCGGAAAATATTCCCAGGCCGTGCCGTGTTCGCTGTAATCCTCGCGCACCGTTCCCCACTGACGCTCGCTGAGATAGGGTCCCCAGCGCCGCCAATGCTTGCCGTGCCTGATTTCCTCGAGGCGCAGCGCCTCGGCGCTGCGAAATGTCCTGCGCAAATCATCTGCCATCGGCTCAGCTCCCGTTAGAGCGGTGCCTAAGTGGCTTCGGCGGCCAGGATTCCCATCAGGCTTCGACGCCCTCTCCACCGCTCGACGATCGGAGCATCGAGGCCAAGGCTGCGGCCATAGTGGTGCAGGGCAAAGATCAGCTGGATCACCAGGAGGAAGAAATAGGTCCAGGGCCACTCCCCCTCGGCATTGTAGAGCCCAAGCCACAGGTTGAGGATCTGCAGCGCGCCGATCAGACCCCAAAAGCGCACGAAAATTCCCAATATCAGCGATACCGCGGTCAGCACCTCTGCCGCGTAGACGATGGGTGCGAACAGATAGAAGTGCGGCAATACGATATTGTTGACGAGATCAGACTGCAAGGGGATCGCCGCGGACCTGCCCATGACAGTCATCCAATAGGCCAGACCCGTCTGGCCGAACGGCTGTTCCGGATGGTCGGTATAGAAGGGCGGCAATTTCCACAGGGTCTGCTGCCACCACATGCAGCCGATCAGCAACCGAAAAACCCAGTTGCCGACATGCTCGATCGTGCGCTGTGACGGCATCGTGCGATAGACATGGACCGCAATGGCAATGCTGCCGAGCAGGAGAAGCCAGAATACCGCCGTGGTCCAGCCTGGCTGCAGCAGAAACTGGGCCACGTCGGAGATCGGGTTGTGGTTCATCGGACGGACCCTCAGAGAATGAGTTGCCGCTCAGGGTCGTCGTTCCCGCGAAAGCGGCAATCCAGGTCCGGAAGGCCGCGGCGTCGCCCCTGGCCCCCGCTTTCGCGGGGGTGACGATATATTCGAGCGGGATTGTAAAGCGATCCCCTCGAAAAATTAATGCTATTGCCGAGAAATCAAAATCGCGTGCGGTCATCGTTTCGATGCGGCAAGCGCGTGTTGCAATCGCCACCACGCCTCGATGACGCAAGCGACGGACCAGGCCTGGGAGGGCGCGCCGCCCGGGAGGTGCGGCGGCTCTGCCTCGAAGATTTCGCTGACGGTTCCGAGCCCGGCGTCAAACAGGTGATCCCGCATCGTGCCGAGACGCTGCAGCGCCAAATCGGCATCGCCGTGCACACGGTATTCCGCCAGCGCGTAATGGCCGAGCAGCCAGGCCCACACCGTCCCTCGATGATAGGCGCCATCGCGGTGCCAGAGGTCGCCGGTATAATGCGGCTGGTAATCGGGATCGCTGGCCGCAAGCGAACGGAGCCCGTAGGACGTCAGCAACCGGTCGCCGCAGAGCGCGACGATGCGGTTCTGCTGATCCGGCGCTAGTGGGGTGTACGGCAGGCTGACCGCCAGGATCTGGTTCGGCCGGATCGCGCCGTCATCGCCGGCGGGTCCGTCGATCACGTCGCAGAGCCCCCCGGTCCGCTCGTCGGCAAAGCGAACAAAGCTGACACGGGCCCGTTCCGCAAGGTTGCGATACGGATCTGCGGGCCGGCCGAGCGTCTCGGCAAAGCCGGCCATGACGCACAACGCGTTGTACCAGAGCGCGTTGACCTCCACCGGTTTGCCGATGCGCGGGGTCACGACCCAGTCGCCGATCTTGGCATCCATCCAGGTGAGCTGCAGTCCCGGTTCGCCGGCGCTGAGCAGCCCGTCATCGGGATCCACGCGGATACCGTAGCGCGTGCCTTTGAGATGCCAGACGATGATCTCGGCGAGAACCGGAAAGGCCCGGGCGAGGTTTTCGCGGTCGCCGCTTGCCTCGATATAGGCGCGCCAAGCCTCGAAGAACCACAGGGTTGCGTCGACGGTGTTGTAGTCGGGCTTGTCGCCGACGCCCGGAAAGACATTGGGCAGCATGCCGCGGTCGACAAAACGCGTGAAAGTCAGCAGTATGTCACGCGCCCATTCCTGCCGGCCGGTGGCGAGCGTCAGGCCCGGCAAGCAAATCATCGTGTCGCGGCCCCAATCGCCGAACCAGGGATAACCGGCGATCACCGACTTGCCGTCGGGGCGGCCGGGCAGCGGCCGGTTGAAGATAAAGCTGTCGGCGGCGAGCAGCAGTTGCGCGATCCAGTCGGGCGGCGCCGCCATCTCGGGGACATGCCGGGCGGCCTGGTCGAGGATGCCCTGCTGCCAATTTCGTCGGCGTTCCAGCGCGGCTTCCAAATTGGGGGATGGATCGCCCTCCAGACTGCCGACGATGCCGACCCATTGGCGCGGAACCAGATCGAGCCGAGCTTCCCCCACCTGCAAATGGTTGTCCCGGTCTGACAGACCGCGCTCGCGCTCGACCGGCAGATCGAAGTTTTCGATCCACTGCCGAGCCGGCGTAATGACGCCGCCACAGGTCCGCAAGGTCAGTGCAAATCCTGGCCGGCATACCCGCAAGCCAGCTTCTTCGGCATCGAGCACTGGGGCGAGTTCTCCGGCCGCCGTCTGTTCGTGGTGGTCGCGGTCATTGACGATGAGCCGAACGCGCAACGACAGCTTCCGCAAAACCTTCTCGGGACCGGGTAGGAGCCGCCACGCGACGTAGGTCGTATCGGCGCCCGGTTCGAGCCAGATCCGCGCCTCGACCCGTATGAGCCCCACAGCAAAGAGCCAGACCGGGATGCCGCCGTCGAGACGAAAGGTCTCGATATGGACGTGGCCGGCCGGGCTGATCGTCCCGCCGCTCCAGCGGTTGGTGAAGAGCGGCCAGCTCCGCTCGCCATCGACGAGCTCCGCATCGGCCTTGACCCAGACCAGCCGGCGCCCGAGCGGCGGGTCCACCGGCGCAATCAGCAGTCCATGATATCGCCGCGTCAGGCTGCCAGCGATCGTGCCGGCGGCATAGCCGCCGCGCCCGTTTGCGAGCCACCATTCGCGGCGCTCGGCCTCATGGAGGTCGCCGCAGATCGCCCGACCAAAGCGAACCATGGGCGAAGAGCAGTTTCGCGGCGTCCGTGAGAGCAATCAGGATTTTTTCGGGGTCGGGCGGCCGCCGTTTATTTTCATGCAAGTACCCGCCGGTACGTAGATCCACGAATCGCCTGCGGCGGCTGACTTGGACTCGCCGGCGCAGGAATGGGTCGCAGTCTGGCAGTCGTTCTGGCCGGCGGCGGCGACGCCGAAGCATTTCTCCGCCTTGTAAGGCGGAGCCGGCGCCGGTCCCGCATCCGCGGGCATCGGCAGAGACGCCGCGGCGGCGACAGCGGCGGCGATGAGCACGGAGGGCTTCATAGGATCTCCATCGCAAGCGGGCCCCCGTTCTGCAGCGCTTAACCGGGGCCGGCAAATCACTTTTCGGCGAGGATCGACACCGCGGTCCAATCCTCCGGGGGCGGAGACACAAGATACCTTCGACACCGCTTGACGAAAATGCGCGAAGGGAGGTCGTCACCGCGATGGGCAATCGCGCTCTCGAACAGCTCGGCCGCGCCCGCCCAGTCGCCGCGCGCATAGGCGTCGAGACCGGTTTCGTATGCTGTCACCCATTCCGGCGTCCGCAAAGCGTCGTGATCGGCCATGCCGAGGAGCTCGTAGACGGCGAGCCCTTGCACGCGCCCATAGACAGCGACCCAATCGAGCCGCCGGACCAGGATGGCGTCGCCCGCCGCTGCGCGCGTGTCCTCGCCGATCAGGATTTCGGTGCCGTAGCGTTTGTTGACCGCTTCGAGGCGGCTCGCAACATTCACCGCATCGCCGATCACCGTGTAACTCAGCCGCTCGCTGGAGCCAATGTTGCCGACCAGCATTCGCCCGGTATTGATGCCGACGCGCATGCGCAGCGGCACCGCGCCGTCGGTGCAGTGCCGACTCAGGCGGCTTCGGAGTCGAGCGCCGCGGCGCAAGCGTCGACCGCATGCCGGTCGTTCGGCGCCGGTGCGCCCCAGAAGGCCATCACCGCATCGCCGATGAACTTGTCGATCGTTCCGTTGCGCGTTGAAATGGCGGCCGAGGCGAGTTCGAGATAGTCGCTCAGCACCGGCACGATCGTGTCGCCGAGCCGCTCCGAAAGCCCGGTAAAGCCGACAATGTCAGTAAAGAGCACGGTCAGGACCTGCTGACGGCCGCCCGGGCGAGCCTCAACGCCGCGGGCCACGAGGGTGCGAACGAGAGCGGTCGGGATGTATTTCTGGAATGACGCCAAGCCGCGGCTCATCTGCGTCAGCGCGGCGGAAAGGTTGTCGAGCTCGCGCAATGGCGAATTCATCCGGGTAATCGCGTCGAGGTCGAAACTTTCGATGTGCTTCAGTTGCCCCACAATGCGAAGCAGCGGCGCGCCGATCAGCCGGTTGGCCGAGAAGATCGCCAACGACGCGATGACGAGCGTCAGCAACCCGAGAGCCGCGAAAAGGAGCTTCGCGTTGCGCTCGATCGTCGCCAAAAAATCGCCGGCCGGAATGACCGTAGCGACGATCCAATTGTCGAAACTCAACGGCGCAAAAGCGAGAAAGTAGTCCCGGCCGTCCTCGGGGGAGGTGAATTCGACCTGCCGCGTTTCCGACAGGGCAGCGAGATCCACACCGCCGCGGCCGAGAGTTTCGCCGACCGTTCTCAGCAGACCGTTCTGCTGGCTCAGGCTTCGGAGGGTCGGCATGTCGCCGTTCTGCTGGCGCTCTATAGCCTCTGGATCCGGCGAAGCCATGACGTTGCCATTGCGATCGAGCACGACAACCGTGCCTGACTTGCCGACCTCAAGGCTCGACAGGAACTGCGACAATCGCGCCAGATCGATAGCGACATTGATGACGGCGACAAATCGGTCATCGACCCTAAGCGGGGTCGAGATGCCGATGGCCTGCCGGTTGCTGCCGGGAAAATTGGACATCCGGCTCCAGACCGGCGCGCTCTCCGCGACAGCGCGGTGGTACCAGGCCTGCGACGTCGCATTATAGGTGCTCGGCTCGATCTCCCGGTTGTTGAACATGATGTCGCCGACTTCCGGCGTGTAATAATCGGTGCGTTGGCGAGCGGTTCCGGTCGCCGGGTCCCATTTGACCTCGACCATGTCGATTTCGCTGTCGCTGGCTTTGCGGGAGCCGAAAAATCCGCCGTCCGGAAAGCCCAGCGAAATCCACGAAAGGCTCGGTTGCGAGCGCAGCAATGCCAGAAACACGAACTCGCGCTTGCCCTCGTCGGTTACCTTTATCGTGCCCTGAAAGAAGATCGATCGGACCGCCTCCTCCATTGACGAGGCGTCGTCGAGCACGCCGTGCAGTTCGTGGTGGATCGATTCCACGATCTGCCGATTGAGCTGCCCGACCACATCGCCAACATTGCGGCGCGCCGCGATCGACCAAAACAGATGGATCAGCAACGCCGTCAGGACCACCGTGCTGAGCACCAGCGCGGTCAGCGCCCAGCGCAGACCCGGCTTGTAGCCTTGCCGTGGCGGAGCCCGCGGCGAAGCGTTTGTGCGTGAGAAAGCGAGCCGGATCGAACCTGCCCGACGCAAAAGACGACCGACTGTTTCAGCCACCTGGTGGGCTCTACATGCCGTGCATTCCGCTACCAATATAACGGTACTTCTATCCGACTGCGCGGCGGAAGCCTGACCGATGAACCGCGAATGGCCCTGGACCTCCGCTTTCGCGCTAGGGCACGCACCACGGCATCGCAAATCTGTAGCGACAGAGGAAAAGCATCTTCCTCTCCCCCCGAAGGGCGGAGAGGGATTCCTCACCCGGCGAGATGTGTGCACGCCCGAGCGCTTTCGCGGGGCGACAATAACCGGTTGGGAAGACCCATTCATGTTAGCTAGGCTAGCTGTCAGTTGGAGCCGTGATGGTGACCGAGTCTCCGTTGGCTAACTGCAATGCGGGTATCGGCCTGCGCCTGCCGCTTATGGCGGAGATCGCGGCCACAAGGCCGCGTCTGGGGTTCCTCGAGGTGCATGCCGAGAATTACATGGCCGAAACGGCGGCGCTGGACCGGCTTCTGGAGTTGCGCCGCGACTACCCGGTGAGCGTTCACGGGGTCGCACTCTCGTTGGGGAGCGCCGAGGAGGTCGACCGCATTCATCTCGGCCGCCTCAAGGTGCTGATCGAGCGGGTCGAGCCGGTGCTCGTCTCCGAGCATCTGGCTTGGAGCGCGATCGGCGGGGCTCACCTGAACGACCTGCTGCCGCTTCCCTACACAGAGGAGAGCCTCGAAATTTTTTGCGCCCATCTCGGCGAGGCGCAAGAAACGCTCGGGCGAAGGCTGCTGATCGAGAACCCGTCCTCCTACCTGCGCTTTCACCATTCAACGATTTCCGAGGCGGAATTCCTGGCCGAAACCGCCCGCCGGACCGGTTGCGGCATCCTCTGCGACGTCAACAACATTTATGTCAGCGCGACCAATTTCGGGTTCGCCCCGATCGCCTATATCGAGGCGCTGCCCGCGGCAGCGGTCGGTGAGATCCACCTCGCCGGCCATTACGCCGCCGAGGATGTGGATGTCCTGATCGACGACCACGGCTCCCCGGTAGCGCAACCGGTCTGGGAGCTCTACGCCCACGCGCTGCGGCGCTTCGGCGCCGTGCCCACCTTAATCGAATGGGATACCAATATTCCGCCGCTCGAAATCCTGTTGGATGAGGCGCGGCATGCGCAGGAGCTGGCCGATCTCCAACGAAATGCCGGATTTGCTTGAGCTACAACTCCAGCTCTGCCGCGCGGTGCTCGGCGGCGACACAGCTGCGCTCGTCCCTGCCATCCGCGGCGACGGCCTCGACCCGGCGGCGCGGTTAGGAATTTATCGCAATCACGCATTGGCGACGCTCGGAGCGGTCCTGGAAGGCACTTTCCCGGTCGTCTGCCGCCTGGTCGACAAGCGCTTCTTTGCATATGCCGCGCATGAATACCTGCGCGAACACCCGCCGCATTCGCGGTGCCTGGTCGAGTACGGCGCCGACTTTGCCGATTTCCTCGCCGGCTTTGAGCCGTGCAAGGACTTGCCTTATCTGGCGGACGTCGCTCGCTTCGAATGGGCCCTCAACACCGCTGCGACGGTGCGGCAGGCGTCTCCACTGAAAATAAAGGCTCTCGCCGGGATTGCACCCGAACGCGCAGCTTTGCTCAGGATCGCTCTACAGCCGTCCGTCAGCTATTTCGCCTCGGGGTGGCCAATCGATGCGATCTGGCTGGCGAACCAGCACAAAGAGGTCCCGGAGGTGGATCTCGCGAGCGGCGGTGCCAATATCGAGATTTGTCGCGCGGACGACGGCGTCAGCTGGCAACGGCTCGACCCCGGCGGCTTCGCATTCCGCAGGGCATTGGCCGAAGGCTTCGCGCTCGGCACGGCGGCGGCAATGGCGGCGGCGGACCCCGCCTTCGACACCGTCGCAGCGCTCAATCGCCTCTTCGACGCGGGGCTTGTCGTCGGCTTCCTGGAGGACCCAAAGGGTGAAGCTTCTTGCTGCGACTCTGCTTGCAGTTCTGCTCGCGCTAGCCTCGGCGAAGGCTGAAGAGCAGTCGAAATGCGCTGCGGCGCCGCACCTCCTATGGGGCGACGGCGAGCACGACGACACCGCCGCTCTCAACGCGTGGTTCCGCGGCGAGACCGTGGTCTGGGCGGAGAGCCATGAGCCGGTCGGCGCCGAAATCGCCGACCGCGCCTTTCTATTGAGTTCCACAGTTTACGTTTCCGGCGGCACTGGGCGGCGGCTCGAACATTTCCGGATGATCTGGCCGTGGCGCAATGAAGTCGTCTCCGGTGACGTGATCGTCACCGGCAACGATCCCGAGCAGGAGCCGCGCACCGAAGGCATCACGATGGTTGGCGCCGATCCCGATGAGGGTGTCCCCTATAAGGGCCCCGAAATCGAACCCCTCGATCACGGGGTTCCGAGGCACTGCCTGACGTCGTAGCGGTTTCGATCAGGTCGGGTGCCGGAACCGGGTGACCAGGCCGGCCGAGCCCTTGACATGGTCCTTCAAGGCAGCGGCCAATTCCTCGCGCGTCATACCCGGCTGCAGCGCCTTCGGGTCGAGGTCGGTGGCGATGAGGGTCCACGTATAGTGGTGCCAATCGGTGTTCGGCGGCGTGCCCGGGCCCCAGTAGACCGCCTGGTTCATCGTGCTCTTGCCGCCGACGAATTTCTCGGAGGGCTTGCTGAGCTCACCCTCGGCAAAGCCCTTCACGTCGGCAGGGATCCCATAGACCACCATATGCGAGACGCCGGCCGGGGCGCGGCCTTCCGGATCGAACAGCAGGAGCGCAAAACTCTTCGTGCCCTCCGGCGGGTTCGACCAGGCGAGCGGCGGCGAGATGTTCTCGCCAACGCAATTCGGGCTTCTCTGCTTGTCGCTGCACGCATTTTTTGTGTCCAGTGTGCCGTTGTCCTGGATCGCCGGCGAGGTCAGCGTAAACACCTCCGCGGCCCGCACCGCCGGTACGGCCAAAACGGACGCGACGACGAATTCGCCTACCCTCAATAGCGCTCCGAAACCCTTCGTCATGACGTTTCTCCCCCTTAGTTTGACAGAGTCAGATGAGCCGACATTACTCCGCTACCACCAGCGCGGCAAACGGCGCCGGGCTCGGCCCGATCGACCCGCGCCATTGCTCCTTTATATTTGCAACCTATGGTTGTAAGCGCTGCCTCGGCTGGCTGCATCTGCAGCGAATCAGCAGCGAGGTCGCCGAATGGTTGTGACCCGCATCACGTCTCTCAGAGCCACCAATTCCTAAACATACAATACAACTGTGGCGATCTTATGCCGCTACTCCGGTCCGCTTCACTCCTCCGGCATCCCCGCCTTGCGCAGGCCGGCGAAATAAGTGGCTTCGAAGAGGGCGCGGATCTTCGGCACCACCCGCGATCCACCGGCCTTCAATTGGGCGATGCTTGAATAAAGATCTCCGTTTAGTCTCCGGGCTTCGGCAAGTTCGCCGGCGGCGCGCTCGCTTTCGCCTCTGAGGGCGTAGGCGGCGGCGAGCCGGCTGTGCAATACCGGTACGGCAGGCATGCTGCCGCGCCCTTTTTCAAGCCAGACGATCGCTTCGTCGGTACGCGATTGCAGCAAATGTACGGTGCCAATTAGGAGGTAACGATAACCGATGTTGGGATCGCGAGGACTAAGGCGAATGGCTCGGTCCTCGAGCGGGATCACCTCGTCTATCGACCCGGTGAATAGCTTGCACCAGCCGAGACCCTGTAATACGCCGACTGAGTTCCGACGGAGCGCGAGAGCGGTCTCAAATTCGGGAAGAGCCTCCTCGCATCGGTTCTGCGCGCGCAGCACGGTGGCCTTCACGTAATGCGCATAGGAGAAGTGGGGCGACGCCGGCAAAGCCTGGTCGATCAGCCCTTCTGCACGGGCGAGGTCGGACGCGGCCGAGTTGGTCATGGACGTGATCACTCGGTTCACCAGTGCGCCCGCCAAAAAGGTCTGCGTCTCGGCGGATTGCGGATCGAGCTCCAGCGCGTGCGCGAAGAGGCTGAGCGCCTCCGCAGAATTTTCACGCGATAAGGCTTTGCCGAAAAGCAGGGCGCGCCCGCGGAAAATGTAGTCGAGCGCGTCGGGATCCGCAGTTAGCCGGGCGGCCTCCGCGGCTATCAGCTCCACATTGACGGTATTTCCGATCCGGCCGGTAATCTCGTTTTGCAGGGCGAACAGATCGCCAATGCCGTAGTCGAACCGCTCGGCCCAGATATGCGTGTCGCTTGCCGCATCGATCAGCTGGGCGCCGATGCGGACCTCGTTGTCCGAGCGCTGGACGCTCCCTTCGAGCAGATAGCGGACGCCCAACTCGCGGCCGATCTGCTTTGTGTCGACCGGCCTCTTCCGATAGGTGAACGCGGTATTCTGCGAGATCACCAACATGTCCGCGAGCCGCGAGAGATCAGTCGTCAGGTCTTCGGTGATCCCGTCCGCGAAATATTGCTGTCCGCGGTCGTCGCTGAGATTGGTAAAGGGCAGCACGACGATCGACAGGCGAGGCGCCGGGCGTGCGTCGCCGAACCAGGGCGAGTGCCAATTCCAGCCAGCCACCGCGACGCCGAGGCCCAAAGCGCCAACAAGCGCGGCCGCGATGCCGCCCCGAAGCCAGTGCCGCGCTCGTGTTGCCGGTGCGGGCGCCGGGGCATCGATCTGGGCCAGAGGGCGCAGATCTAGTAACTGTTCGTTCTCGACGTCTGGCGCGCCGGTCCCATTGCCGGAAGGTGGGGTGAACTGTAACGGAGGCGGAGGGTCGCTCCGGGTCACCTGGAGGACAAAGCGATAGCCGCGGCCGGGGACCGTCTGGATGCAGCTCCTCTCCGCCCGCCCATCATCGATGACCCGGCGAAGTGCGGCGATCTGCATGTTCAGATTGTTGTCCTCGACCACCGTAGCCGGCCAGACGGCGGACATGATCGCGTCCCTGGAGACGAGATCTCCCGGTCGCTCAACCAGCACCCCGAGAACGTCGAGCGCGCGCGAACCCATCGCCATTGGGACGAAATCACCATGCTCGTCGCGCCGGAACAACCCGCGACCCCGAGGGTCGAACCGGAAGCCTTCGAACAGAAAAATGTCTCGGGCGGCGCGCGCATTCATCACGGAGCCTCCGCAGCGCGGTCGATCTTGCGACGATTTTCGTCTAATTTAGATCTTTTTACCCCGACCTCATAGCGGCGGTCCTGTTGCGCTGGTCTTGATTGGGTTGAGACCGAATTCACTAACCGACAAAGCAAGAGGGAACGTCGATGAACACCCGTCTGTTTCGGGAAGCCGTACTAGGTTTTTTCATCATCACTGCCGGCGGAGCGTCGGCCGGTGCTGCCCCGGTTACCTTCACTTGGGATCCATCGGCGACAAGCCCGGCGTTAGCGGGCGCGGGGCCGGCCTTCACCGCCGACAGCATTTCGACGACCGACTTCCTGTTCAACATATCGGACCCTGCAGCCACCGGGACCGATACTTTTATTCTGCAAGTCAATGGCTTCAGCAGGAACGGCGCGGCCGTCTCGGTCCCCGGCCTCAACAGCAGCTATGGCCTCTATATAGAAGGAACCGTCGCGGTCCACGGCGTTCCATCGATTTACGGTCCCGGCACCATCGCGCTGGTCGCAGATCCGACAAACAACGACGGCGTGCCCAGCGCATCGTGGAATGACGCCGCCCAAACCGGCGGCGTAAGCTTTTCCAACCCCGCGAATACCGCGGACGATATCACGCTCGCGACCGGCGACTTCATAACCGGCTCTTTCGGAACGCAAAGCAACGGGCAGCCCGGCGTCAACTTCCTCCAGACATTCGTTCCGAACCCCTCCGAATCGGCGTTTTTTGTGAGCCCTGCCGGGGTTTCGCTCCAAATTCAGGAGCTCTTGTTCAACACCGCGACCAGTCGCGTCACCGGACCGACGAACGACGGCGGTTCCTACATCACGGTCAATGATGGCTTCGGTATCGCCGATTTGCAGGTCCCCGAACCTTCCTCTATAACGCTGTTGGGCGCTGCGTTCCTCGCCTTTTTTACTCTAAACTGCGGACGCGGAAAGCGGCTCGAAAGCCGACAGGCCCAATTCTGATACACCTCACACCAAACTCTTGCCCTGCTCGGCGGTGAGCACTCGTGCGCTACGCAGCGTTGCCGCTTCCGACAGAGACCAGCACTTAGCATGTAGGGTGGGTTGAGCAACGCGAAACCCACCGAGCTTTTCAAGCGGGGCAACATGATTGGGTTTCGCTGGGCTCAACCCAACCTACCACTGACTGGGCGTATATTTTCACGGCCAGGTGATGGAAGGGGATAGCATGTCGGCATTTCCGCAGGGGCCGAACGGCCTTGCGCCCGCCGGCAGCATGACAATGGACACCGCTCGGCTACGCCTCCGTGCGCGCGTGCTCTCCGACCTGGAGGCAATCGTGGCCATGGACGCCGACCCGGTCGTCCGCAAATTTATCGGTGGACCGCTCGACGCGGCGTCGCACCGCGAAGAGGTGAGGCGGAACATCGTGCAGGGGCGCCCCGAGCCGCATGCTTCCTGGGCCATAGAATGGCGGAGCGCATCAGGGTTGCTCGGACTCTGTGGGCTCAGCCCGTCGGATGAAACAGGCTTCACCCAGATCGGGTGGCGATTGCATCGTTTCGCATGGGGGCAGGGTGTTGCAACAGAGGCTGCGCGCGCGGTGCTCATGCGCGCTCTCGGTCCATTCGGGCTTCGTGTGGTCGTCGCAATGATCCATCCGGACAACCGCGCCTCGCTGCACGTTGCGGAGAAAATCGGCATGACGCAGAGCGGAATTACGCGATATCGGGGTGTCCCCCAGTTGATTTACCGAGCCGACGGCCCCCGCCGCTGACCCCACGCACCGGCGTTGCGCGCAAACCGACTGCGCGGCCGGTCTTGGCTCCGCTCGCCACCTTGCGGAACAACTTGCCCGCCCCGTGCTTCTTCAATTCCGCTACCCCGGCCTGATCGAGACAGCTGGACTAGCCTGAAGTGAACGACTTTATCCAAAAGCCGCAGCGGGTTTGACGGGCCCCTTGCGCCGCGGGTGGGGCGGGCTCAGGGCCCGGTCGCCACCTTGAGGCCGGCGGCGGTGAAGCAGGTTTGCCAGCCCTGGTCGATGAACACCTGGCGATCGCACAGCACCGCTTTGGGGTAGTAGTCGCTCGGGACCGGCTCGGCGTCGGGGACGGTGATGCTGCGGAAGATCAACGTGATCGGAACGTTTATCGGACCCCACGGCAACCAATTTGTCTTTTCCGGAAGCCCGGACGGAGGATTGGCGTCGTTCGATACGACGTAGGTATAGGATTGGCTGTTGTCGAGCTGCGTCTGATAGTCGGCGTCGCAGGCAAGGACCGGGTAGGGGAAAACCCCGTCATTGTTACACATCGACCAATATCGCACCTGAACGGCGCCGTCAAAAGCCGGCGTAGACACCGTCTCTCCCGAATAGGTATCCGGAAACACCAGAGCCTTACCGTGCACGACCAATACTTTGTCGGATTGATAGCAGATGTTCGGGGTCTGCAGATATGCGGTCGGCGGGTCCGGGAAGAAGTCGGTCCCGGGAGCCGGCCCGAAGCTAATGACGGCCGAGCCGCCGGTCTGGGCCGCGGTGCAGCTTTCCGCGATCGAGGCGCGCTGGTTCGCCGTCGTCAGAATGCTCTGGAGAAAATCGGCGGCTTGGCTGAATCCGCTGGCGATCAGCACCGTGATCATACCGCCGAGGCTGGTTTCGGCCGCGGCAAACGGACACGGCCGAAGCCGAAGCGTGCTGCCGTTCTGGGCGGTCAGGGTCAGGTCGGGAACCTTGGCGCCGCCCGCCAAATCGGAGCCCGCATTGGGGGCGACGACGCGGTAGACAAGCAATACGAGCGGACCTTGCCCGACCCTCAGAAAATTGCTGGCTCCCGGAGCGCCGGGGCCGAGCGTGATCGTGTAATTCTGCGGGCTGCCCGCAGGCGGCAGCGTCTGGCTCGTAAACGGGTTCGTGCTGCCCGCGTCCGGCACGATCTCCTGGTCGGAGATCGTATCGATCAGCAGACCCGTCGCACCATAACTCGTAATGTTGAACAGGCGAGCCTTGGGATATTGGCCCGCGATCGTGATCGTCTTCCACCGCTTGGTGTCGAGCGGCATGAACCAGTAGGTCGTGTTGGTGTCTTGCGTCGCGACGTTGAGGACGCCGTGCCCGGTGCTCTCGACCGGCCAGCTGCACACCGGCAGCAAAGGCAACGCGGCGTACGCGGCCGGGAGTCCGAGGCCAATTGCCAGGAGCGCCAAGGATAGGAGCAACAGGAGTTTTGCCAGCCGGTGCACATTCCCCTCCCTGAGTCGAAATATGGTTTCCCGGCTCGGCAACAGCGGGGTCGGTTCAGCGGTTCCGGTCCCGCAGCTGAATCAGGCGGTGTTTGGGCAATTACGGTGACAGCTTACTTGTGTCCTCGCCGCCGCGGCACTTGCCGCTTGGTGTCCCCGCCCATTCGGGGCTTTGGGCCCGGTGCATCAGGTGCCAGGCGCCGGCCGAGCGGCCGTCCGATCGTCGGTGCCCGCTCGATCCGAGCCGTCGTCGCGGGATCGGCCGGTGCCGTGAGAAGCGCAGCAAAATCGGGCAGCGCGCGTAATGGGGCCACGTTGCCAGTTCGTCATCCGCGCCCGGAGATGAGCGCGAGCGCTTGACCATGGCCAGTCCTCGGCGCGGCTCCCGAGCCCCGCGGCCACCGGATTGACCGCGATGTAACGCGTTGCCGCCAGCAGGTGCGGCTCGTCCATCACCACCGCGCCGAAGCGGCCCCGGAATAGATGGCCCGTCCATTGGAACCGAGCGTTAATGGCACCGGTGTAACGGCGGTGCGCTTCGGCGAAGGTCGCCGCAGCCCATCCTGGTCGGTCGGCGTCACGATCAGGTGGACATGATTGGGCATCAGACAATACGCCCAGATCTCCGCGTCGCCGCCGCGCCGTCGCCGCGATCAACCGACAGTACAGCTGATAATCCCCGGCCCGGAAGAACACCGGCTCGCGGCGATTGCCGCGCTGGGTGGCATGATGGGGCAGGCCCGGCACAGCCACGCGCAATCCGGGCTATAACTTGTAGACTGTCACCGTGATCCTTTATCGCCGCTCATCCGAAAACCGGCATCAGTTGCGGTCGGTTCTCGCTGGTGGCAAGGCGCTCTTGTGCGTCGTACAAATCAACCGCGTTTTGCAAATTCAGCCAGTACTGAGCCGTGGTGCCGAGCACCGCGGCCATCCGTGCCGCCATCTCCGCGGTGATCGCCGCATGGCCGTTGACAATCGCACTCATGTGCTTGCGGGTGACCCCGCACGCCTCGGCAAACCGCGCGATCGAAATCTCGTGCGGCGCCAGATAGAGTTCGGCCAGGATCTCGCCCGGTAAGCTCGGCCGCCTTGTTCGCTGACTGCTCGTCGTCATAGTGTTCGCCTCAGTGATAATCCTCGAAATCGACATCGAGGACGCCGCCCTCATCGCCGTGTTCGAAGCGGAAGGTCAGCCGCCGATTGCCGCTGACCGACATCGCGAAGGTTCCGGATCGGTCGCCGTGGAGGGCATGAAATCCGCGAGCGCCGCGCAAGTCGCCGGCGCAGGTGGCGCCGTCGATCGCGTCAAGCATCAAGCTCATGCGTTGCCGAATTTCCGTCCCGATGCGGCGCGACCGCCCGGTAAGGAAAATCTCTTCCACGCCCTTGTGCGCGAAGGTCTTGATCGACATAGAAAACCCCGTATGAGGTTGTTCATGAGGTTCTCCTCTCCTCGGGTGTTCGCGTCCGCAACCTTCGGGGTTACGTCACCATATAGGTGACGATGTGGCGGCTGGTTGTCAAGCTGTCGGCACTTGCCAAGCCATTTCCGCGCTGTGCGCCCAGACACTGGTCGGACTGGGTCGCCGTGCCGAACGTTCGGCGCCAGTAGCACGTAGCGCCAGTAGCACCTAGGCTGGGTTGAGTAACGCGAAACCCACCGAGCTTTGCAAACGGGGCAAAATGATTGGGTTTCGCTGGGAGGTTGGGGAAGTATCCAGATCGAGATGAAAAATTGGCAACTTCCGCTCCAGTTTTCCCGGCGAAAGCCGGGATCCATGGCTCGGCTGCTCCCAACTTCCGAAGCAACTGCAGTAGCTTACCAACGACCACAAACTCGTGCGGATGATGGACCCCGGCTTTCGCCGGGGAAGACGAGTGGATCGGTTGAAGGATTCTGCGCGTTGCGGAGAAAATCGGCATGACGCAGAGCGGAATTACGTAATATCGGGGTGTCCCCCAGTTGATTTACCGAGCCGACAGCCCCCGCCGTTGACCGCACGCACCGGCGTAGCGCGCAAACCGACTGCGCGGCGCGCTGGCGAAGCTCAAGCGCGAACGGAAGCGCACGTACACCGCGGAGCCGCGCTCATTCAGTGCACTCGAACGCGCGCTCGGGACGCTCGAAGTCAGCCCTCCGGCATCCCCACCTTGCGTAGGCCGGCGAAGAAAGTGGCCTCGTGCAAGGCGCGAACTTTTGGCACCCCGAAAGGCATGGCAGCACGTAGGGTGGGTTGAGCAACGCGACACCCGCCGGTGCTTCCCGAATGGGGTGAGATGATGGGTTTCGCTGCGCTCATCCCATCCTACCAGCGAGTGGGGAGGCTCCCCGCTATTCGGCGGCCAAGGACGCTTGAAACGCCGGCACCTCGGCGCGTTCCGGCCGGGGCATCGGCTGCGGCCACCACCGGTCCTCCCATTCTGAGAAGAGGCCGCGCAGGTGCGGCAGCACCCGCTCGGCGAAGAGCTTGGTGTTGTAGGCCGCCAGCTCCTTGCCCATGCTGCCGAACTGCATCAACAGCATCAGGTGCCCGACATTGAGGTCGGTCGCCAGCTCGGTCAATTGCTCGACGACCTCCTCGGGCGAGCCGATCACGACATAGCCGCGCTCGACGATGTCCTCCATCCGGGTTGTCGACCGGGCCGCCTGGCGGGCCTGCAGGCTCGCGGCGCGGCCGATCTGGCCGATGATGCCGGCGCGCTGCGTTGCCTCGGTGATGTAGCCCGGCGGCATCGCCCAGCGCGGGTCGACGCGCAGGCACCGCCCGTAGAAATATTCCGCCGGCTCGCGGTAGAGCCGCATCGCCTCTTCGCGGCTCTCGGCGACGCCGACCGATTGCAGAAACCCGGCGCGATAGGGGTTCCGCTCCTTGCCGAGGCGGTCCATCTCCTCCCAGAAGCCGTGCATCGTGGCGCGGCCGTCCTTGAAGCCGAAATAGGAGAGATAGGCGTAGACGTAATCCATCTGCGCGCACCACTGCCACGTCTCGACCGAGCCGCCGCCCGGGATCCAGATCGGCGGGTGCGGCTTCTGGATGGGCCGCGGCCAGATGTTGACATAGCGCTGCTGGTTGAACCGGCCACTGAACGCGAAGGTGTCCTGCTCGGTCCAGGCCCGCATCACGAGATCGTGCGCCTCGTAATATCTGTCGCGCAGCATGCTGGGGTTCTGGCCGTACGCAAAGCAGGTGTCCATCGGCGTGCCGACCGGGAACCCGGCGATCAGCCGTCCGCCCGAGATGACGTCGATCATCGCGAATTCTTCCGCAACCCTTGTCGGCGGGTTGTAAAGCGCCAGTGAGTTCCCCATCACGCACAAAGCGGTATCTGTCGTGCGGCGGGAGAGCGCCGAGGCGATCAGATTGGGCGACGGCATCAGCCCGTAGCCGTTGGAATGGTGCTCGTTTACGCAGACCGCATCGAACCCGCATTCGGCGGCGAATTCGAGCTCGTCCATGAAGTCGTTGTACATCAGATGGGCGCGCCGCGGATCGAACAGCGAGGAATGGATGTCGACCCACACGGAGGGGTGCTTCTCGCGGAAGTCCTCCGGCAATTCGGTGTAGGGCATCAGGTGAAACCACATCAGCTTCATGGCTCTACTCCTTGCCTTTCCGTTCCTCTGCGCAGCCGCACTTTGAGCGCCGGCGGAGCCGGCGTCAAATGGGCAACGCCGGCACGGGCTCACCATATCGTATTTGTGATAAGTCTGGCCCGACCACCCAATGAGCGGCGGCAGTGTGAACCCGACCCATCTGTTCCATCCCGCAGTCGCCGAGTGGTTCGCGCGCAGCTTCGCCGCGCCGACCGCCGCGCAAGCCGAGGCGTGGCCGGCGGTCCAAGCCGGCCGGCACACCCTGATCGCCGCTCCGACCGGGTCGGGCAAGACGCTCGCCGCCTTTCTCGCGGCGATCGACGCCTTGGTCCGTCAGGGGGTAAAGGGCGGCCTCGCGGACGAGACGCAGATCGTCTATGTCTCGCCGCTGAAGGCGCTGTCCAACGACATTCAGCGCAACCTCGAGGCCCCGCTCGCCGGCATCCGGGACGCCCTGAAGAGGCGAGGGCTGCCGGAGTTCGAGATCCGCACCTGGGTGCGCACCGGCGACACGGCGCCCGGGGAGCGGGAGCGCATGCGCCGGTTTCCGCCGCACATCGTCGTGACCACGCCGGAGTCGCTCTACATCCTGCTCGGTTCCGAATCCGGCCGCAAAATGCTGGCGACGACGCGCACGGTCATCGTCGACGAGATCCATGCCGTGGCGCCGAACAAGCGCGGCTCGCATCTGGCGATCTCGCTCGAGCGCCTGGGCGCGCTGTGCGGCGGCCCTTTGCTGCGTGTTGGCCTCTCGGCGACACAGAAGCCGATCGAGGCGGTGGCGCGATTTCTCGTCGGGCCCGATGCCGCATGCCGGATCATCGACACCGGCCATCGCCGGGCGCGCGACCTGGCCCTCGACATTCCTTCCTCGCCGCTCGAAGCGGTGATGTCGGGCGAAGTCTGGCAGCAGGTTTACGACCGGCTGGCCGAGCTGATCGAGGCGCATCGCACGACCTTGGTCTTCGTCAATACCCGCCGCCTCGCCGAACGGGTAACGCGGCAATTATCGGAACGGCTCGGCGCCGATCGGGTCACGGCGCATCACGGCAGCCTCGCCAAGGAGCAGCGCTTCGACGCCGAACAGCGGCTGAAAGCCGGTGCGCTGAAAGCGCTCGTGGCGACCGCATCGCTCGAGCTCGGCATCGATATCGGCGATGTAGATTTGGTGTGCCAGCTCGGCTCGCCGCGCTCGATCGCGAGCTTGCTGCAGCGCGTCGGGCGCTCGGGACACGCGGTCGCCGGCACCCCCAAAGGCCGACTTTTCCCATTGTCGCGCGATGAGCTCGTCGAGTGCGCGGCGCTGCTCGACAGTGTGCGCCGCGGCGAGCTCGACCGGCTGGCCCTCCCCGAGCAGCCGCTCGATGTCCTGGCGCAGCAGATCGTCGCCGAAGTCGCGGCACAGGAATGGGACGAGGACGAGCTCTATGCGCTGATCCGCCGCGCTTGGCCCTACCGCGCGCTGCCGCGCGAGGATTTCACCGCGGTGGTGGCGATGCTGGCGGACGGGTTCAGTACCCGCCGCGGCCGGCGCGGGGCCCTCATTCACCACGACGCGGTGAACCACAAGCTGCGCGGCCGGCGCGGCGCTCGGCTGACCGCGCTGACCTCCGGCGGCACAATCCCGGACAATGCCGACTATCAGGTGCTGCTCGAGCCCGAGAACCAGATCATCGGCACGGTCAACGAAGACTTTGCGGTCGAGAGCATGGTCGGCGACATCTTCCAGCTCGGCAATGCCGCCTACCGCGTCATGCGGGTCGAGCGCGGCACGTTGCGCGTCGAGGACGCGCCGGGCATGGCGCCGAACATCCCGTTCTGGCTCGGCGAAGCGCCCGGCCGCACCGACGAATTGTCGCAATCCGTCTCTCGCCTGCGCGCCGAATTCGCCGCCTCTTTGCCCAGCGGAAATACCCTTTCGTGGCTGCGGGACGAGGTCGGCATCGCCGAACCGGCGGCCGAGCAGCTTGTCGATTATCTGGCCTCGGGGCACGCGGCGCTGGGCATTCTGCCGACCCAGGAGACGCTCGTCATCGAGCGGTTCTTCGACGAGGTCGGCGGCATGCAATTGGTCATCCATTCGCCCTTTGGCAGCCGCCTCAACCGGGCCTGGGGCCTGGCATTGCGCAAGCGGTTTTGCCGCAAGTTCAACTTCGAATTGCAGGCGGCGGCGACTGAGGACAACATCGTGCTGTCCCTGACCCGGGCGCACAGCTTCGACCTCGCCGACGTTCCGCGCTACCTCCATTCGGCGAGCATCAGGCGGCTATTGATCGAAGCGCTGCTCGACGCCCCCATGTTTATCACCCGCTGGCGCTGGGTGGCCGGGGTCTCGCTGGCGCTGCCGCGCTTCCGCGGCGGCAAGAAGGTGCCACCGCAGCTCGCCCGCATGGGCGCCGAAGACCTGATCGCAGCGATTTTTCCCGACCAGGTTGCATGCGCCGAGAATCTGGTCGGCGAGCGCGAAATCCCGGACCATCCGTTGGTGCGCCAGACGATCGCCGACTGCCTCGGCGAGGCGATGGACATCGCGGGTCTCGAGCGGCTGCTCGCGCGGCTCGAGGGCGATGAGATCCGCGTCGTCGCGCGCGACCTGACGGAGCCCTCGCCACTCGCGCTCGAAGTCCTTTCCGCCCGGCCCTACGCCTATCTCGACGACGCCCCGCTCGAGGAGCGCCGCACCCAGGCCGTCATGAGCCGGCGGTGGCTCGCGCCCGAGGAGGCCCGCGACATCGGCCGGCTCGATCCCGAAGCCATCGCGCGGGTGCGAGCCGAGGCATGGCCCGACCCGGCGAACCCCGACGAACTGCACGACGCACTGGCCTGGCTCGGTTTCCTCGACGTCGAGGAAGCGCAGCCGGAGTGGGATGACTGGTTCGCCCGGCTCGTCAGCGAAAAGCGTGTCGGACGCCTCACCACGCCTAATCATCTTATCGTCACCCCCGCGGAGGCGGGGGCCCAGGGGCCATTGGATTCCCGCTTTCGCGGGAATGACGAGAATAGGGCGTCGGGATCGACGTTGTGGATCGCGGCCGATCGCTTAACGCAGTTCCAGGCGCTGTGGCCCGGAGCGGGCGTCGACCCGCCGATCTCCGCGCCCGAGGTGCATCGTGAGCACGAATGGTCGCGCGAGAAAGCGCTGATCAAAATCTTGCGCGGCAGATTGGAGGGGCTGGGGCCGGTCACCGAGGCCGCGCTGGCGGCGCCGCTCGGGATCGAACCTGGGGAAATCTCGGCGGCCCTCGCGGCGCTCGAAACCGAGGGGTTCGCGATGCGCGGGCGCTTTACGCCCGGCGCGGAAACCGCGGAATGGTGCGAGCGGCGGCTGCTCGCGCGGATTCATCGGTATACGGTCAACCGGCTGCGTGCCGAGATCCAGCCGGTCGCCGCGCGCGACTTCCTGCGCTTCCTGCTCGGTTGGCAGCGGGTGACGGCGGATACCCGAATGGAAGGACCGGACGCCCTAGAAGTATTGGTCCGGCAGCTCGAAGGTTTCGAGGCCCCCGCCGGCGCTTGGGAGACCGAGATCCTGCCGGCGCGGCTCGATTCATACGAGCCGTCCTGGCTGGATGATCAATGCCTGGCTGGGCGGATTGCCTGGGCTCGCCTTCGGCCGCGCAACGGCAGCGACCGCAGCCCGAGCCCCGTCCGGACAACGCCGATCGCTCTGCTGGCGCGGCGGCACGCGGCGCTTTGGGCGTCGCTGTCGGCGATCGAAGAGCCGCCCCGCCCGAGTTCGCGAGCGCAGGCCGTCGCCGACCTCATCCGCCAATACGGCGCATCGTTCTTCGACGAGCTGGTCGAAGGCGCCGGCCTGTTGCGTCCGCAAGTCGAGGAGGCGCTGGGCGAGCTGGTGGCGCTCGGCCTCGTCACCTCGGACAGCTTTGCCGGGCTGCGCGCCTTGCTGCGCAAACCCGTCTTAGGAGGGCGGCGGCGCACGACGATGTTCGGCATGGAAAGCGCCGGCCGCTGGGCTCTCTCGCGCCGTCCCCAGCCTCAGACGCAAGCCCGACCCGAGGCGGTCGAGCATCTCGCGCGGACCTTGCTGCTGCGTTATGGCGTCGTCTTCTGGCGGCTGATCGAGCGCGAGGCCCCGTGGCTCCCGGCATGGCGGGATCTTCTCCGCGTCTACCGCCGATTGGAGGCGCGCGGCGAGATCCGCGGCGGCCGGTTTGTCGCCGGGTTCTCCGGCGAGCAATTCGCGCTCGCAGAAGCCGTGGGCATGTTGCGCGAGGTTCGCCGCAAACCTCCCCCGGGCAACTCCACCGGCAGCTGGGTCTCGCTCTCCGGCGCCGACCCCTTGAACCTGGTCGGCATCCTGACCCCCGGGCCAAAGCTCGCCGCATTGACCGGCAACCGCCTCCTCTATCGCGACGGTCTACCCGTGGCGCTCTACTCTGGCGGCGAGGCGCAGTTCCTCGAAACCTTCGACCCGGCCACTCAGTGGGAGGCCCGCAAGGCACTGTTGCGCGGCGCCGTTCCGGCCTCGCTCGCCGCGCAGTCCTGAGCCGGACGCCAGCTCAAAACACGCAGGTTGAAGAGGCCGATCGGCCCGCGCCGCCGTTAGCGAAGCATGGCCATTGCATTCGAGGTCGCTTCAACAGCGAGAAATATCGCCGGAACCGCCAAGGCCTGGATCGACAAGGCGGTCGGCGGTCCCGGCCGGCTGCCGATAATCCTGATCCTGGCGTCTGTTCTCGGGCTCGACGCCGCCGATAAGGGGACGATTTCGGCCGTATCCGGCCAACTCGAGAATGCATTCGGGATCAACAACATCCAAATGGGGCTGCTGATCGCGATCGTGTCGTTTGTCGGGGCGCTCGCGACCTTGCCGATGGGAGTTCTGGCCGACAGAGTGAACCGCCGGGCCATCTTGACGATCGTCATTTTGCTCTGGGCGGTGGCGATGGTCGTCAGCGGCAGCGCCACATCGTACATCTATTTGCTCGTGACCCGGTGTTTCCTCGGGGCGGTCACCGCGGCTGCCTGGCCGAGCGTCGCCTCACTGACGGACACGATCGAAATGCCGTCGACCTCCGCGTGGCCCGTCGCCGGGAGCTCCGGATACGTCGCCAGCCCATCGATGTCGCACATCTGCAACCCCGAATCCGCGACCGCCTCCCTGACGGCGGCTAGCGCATGCGCGGCGAGCGGAATTTCGACCGAGCGCGTGACTTTCGAAAAGCCCACGCCACTGACCGCCACCTTGCACCGGTTCTCCCACATGCGGTTTTCCTCCCAGTCGGCTTCCGCGCAGCAGCGCGCCACCCCCTCCCTAACCCTCCCCCGCATGCGGGGGAGGGAAGGGTGGGGGTGAGGCAGGTGCTCGGCGTTCAGGGCGGAACTGCGGCAGGGTGATGTCGTCGTTCAATTTCTCGAAGACGACCTCGACGCGCCGCCCGACCTTCGCGTCGGTGTATTCCGCTTCCAAGAGGTTGCCGGCCATCAATGCGCCTGGCGCGTCATCGAGCTCGACGATGATGCTGGCGTAAGGCACCGCGGAAGCAAAGCGCTTATCGCCGGTGTGGTACATGATCGTGTAGGCGTAGATCGCACCGATCCCGCGCACGGGTTCGAATTTCAAATCCGTGGAGACGCATCGCGTACAAGTCGCATAGGGCGGGTGCTGGAAATGTCCGCAGCTCTGGCAGCGCTGCAGTTCCAGAACGCCGCGCTGCGCCGCATCCCAGAACGGCTTCGTCCACTCGTTCGGAACCGGGATCGGCCGCGTCACCTTGCTCCAGTCGCTCATCGGCGGGATTATCCTCTCTACACGAACGTCATTGCGAGCGCGGCGAAGCAATCTAGATGAGATCGAGTATGGGCCTTCGAGATTGCCTCGTCGCTCCGCTCCTCGCAATGACGGTCCACGTTAGATACACTTGAAGGGAGAACGTCTTGGCGAAGCAAGCGGGGATCGAGGCTGGGCCGGGGGAGATGATGGGGAATGCCGGGCCCGGCATGCTGGCCGGGCTGCGGGTGATCGAAATCGCCGACGAGCGCGCCGAGTACGCGGGGCTCCTGCTGGCCGGGCTCGGCGCCGAGGTCGTCAAGATCGAGCCGCCCGAGGGCAATGCCACCCGGCGCATCGGGCCGTTCCTCGAGGACCGGCCGGGTCTCGAACGCTCGCTGTTCTTCTGGAACTACAACCGCAACAAGAAATCGGTGGTGCTCGATTGCCGGCAGCCGAGCGGGCGCGAGGATCTGTTGCGGTTGCTTGGCGGCGCCGACATTCTGCTCGATGCGAGCTGCGGCGCGCTGAACGAGGCCGTGGAGCTCGATCGCGCCGCGCTCAATACAAGATTCCCGGCCTTGGTCACGGCGCGGATGACACCGTTCGGCGACGACGGCCCGTGGGCCGACTTCAAAGGCTCGGATCTCATCCATCTCGCGCTCGGCGGCGTGATGATGAATTGCGGCTATGACCCCGACCCGAACCTCCAATACGACACGCCGCCGATCGCGCCGCAGATCTGGCATGCCTATCACATCGCCGGCGAGCAATTGGCGACCGGGATCATCGCGGCGCTGATCCATCGCGAGCGCAGCGGTGAGGGCCAGGATGTCGCGGTCGCGATCCACGAGGCGGTGTCGAAGAACCCCGAGCAGGACATCATGTACTGGGTCATGCGGCGGGTGCCGCTGTGGCGCTTGGCCAACCGGCATGCCGCGGAATTTCCCAACCACTCGCCGGGCATTTGCCACACGAAGGACGGGCGCTGGTTCATCACGCACGGCATGGGCGCGCGTGACCTGAAGAACCTCGTGCCGCTGTTGTCGAAATACGGTGCTCAGGCCGATTTGCAGCCGCCGCCGCCGGATGCCGATTTGCGCGCGCGTCAGGTGCCGGGCACGGCCGGCAGCGACGAGGCGCGGGCGCATATGCTCGACGTCGTGCAGCGTTTCGTCCGCGCCTGGACCTATCAGGACATGCCATGGCGCGAGGCGCAGGATGCAGGGTTGCTCTGGGCGCCATTGCGCAAGCCGCACGAGAATGCGCTCGACGGGCATTGGCTCGCCCGCAAGACCTTCGCCGATGTGGAGCATCCGGAGCTTGGCCGCAGCTTTCGGTATCCGACCAGCAAGTGGCTCAGCGACAAGACGAGCTGGCAGGTTGGCCGCCGCGCGCCATTGCTCGGCGAGGATACCGAGGCGGTGCTCGGCGAACGGGTGCGCCGCCCGCGTGTGCCGGCGCAGCTGCGCCGGGTCGAAAACCCGCGCGTTTCTGCCTTGCACAACAAGCCGTTCCCGCTGCAGGGGATTAAGATCCTCGACTTCGCGTGGTTTCTCGCCTCCGCCGGAGGTACGCGGTTTCTCGCGGCAATGGGCGCGGAGAGCTTCAAGGTCGAGTGGAAGGACAATCCCGACACGCGGCTGGCGGCGATGGCGCCGGTCGGCGGCCGCGCCGCGCGCGACGCGGCGACCGGTCCGCTGCCCGGCTTGCGCGATTCCGACATGGGCGGGCAGTTCAACAACAAGAATGCCGGCAAGCGGGGCATTTCGCTCAACATCCGCCATCCAAAGGGACTCCAGATCGCCAAGGACATGATCCGCATCTGCGATGTTGTCGCGGAGGGGTTTTCGCCTGGCGTATTGCAGCGCCTCGGGCTGGGCTACGATGTTATGAAGTCGATCCGGCCCGATGTCATCTACATCCAGCAATCCGGCATGGGCGCGCACGGCATCTATGGGCGGATGCGAACAGTCGGCCCGGTCGCGGCGGCGTTTGGCGGGCAGGGCGAGATGTCGGGTCTGCCGGAGCCGGCCATGCCGGTCGGCTGGGGCTATTCCTACCTCGACTGGATGGGCGCTTACGGCTACGCGCTGGCATTATTGGGCGCGATCTATCATCGCGAGCGCACCGGCGAGGGCCAGTGGATCGACGCCTCGCAATGCGAGTCCGGCATTTTCCTCACTGGCGCGACGATCCTCGACTGGTCGGCCAATGAGCGCACCTTCCGCCGGTACGGGAACCGCTCGCCTTGTAAACCGGCCGCCCCGCACGGCGCCTATCGTTGTGAGGGCAAGGATCGCTGGATCGCGATAGCCTGCTTCACCGACGACGAATGGCGCGCACTGTCGCGGGTCGCAGAGCACGGCGAATGGCTCGACGACCGCCGCTTCCAGTCATTTGAGCACCGGCTCCAGCATCAGGATTCACTGGATGCCGCGATCGAGGCCTGGACCCGAACCCAGGACCGCTGGGACTGCATGATGAAATTGCAACGCGCCGGGGTACCCGCCGGGGTGTGCCAGAACGCCGAGGACCGCGTCGAGACCGACCCGCAGTTGCGGCACCTCAAATGGCTGACCGAAGTCACCGGCACCAAGATCGGCAGCTGGCCGATCTATGAAATCCCGATGAAGCTCAGCAAAACCCCCGCCTATATCGGCGGGATCACGAACCGCGGCGCGCCCTGCTATGGCGAAGACAATATGTGGGTATTGACCGAATTGCTCGGCCGCACCCCGAGCGAAGTCGAGCGGCTCGCCGAAGAGGGCGTCATCTGATCTTGGACATAACGAATTGAAGAACAAGCTAGACGTCCGTTTCGACGACGGCGGTCTCGCGGCGCGGGCGTTTTGTAACGATCGCCCGGTTGTCGCAACCGCCCTTTTTTCCATCCTCCAGGCGGCTTGAGAAAAGTCTTGAAGCCAGCTAATTGTGCGTGAAAGTTCTCGAAGCGCCTCCCTCTATCGAGGGAGCGAGTCAGCGATCGTTACTGGGGAGGACCGCCATGAAATTCCGTCAGATTGGGCTAGCGACGCTTGCTTCCGCCATCGGCTGGATCGGCGTGCAGGGGCTGTTATCGGTGTCGCCAAGCCTGGCGCAGGCGCCGACCCCGCCAGCGGCACCGCCAGTCGCGCAGGCGCCGACGCTCGGCGAGCATCAGCCGCAGGCGGCCGGCGCGCCGTCGTGGATGGAAGGGATGAACCCCGAGCAGAAGAACTCGACGCTCCATCCCAATATCCCAAACATGCTCGGCCACCCGGCCAAAGAGATCGCGCTCGATAAAATGAAGCTGCCGCCCGGGTTCAAGATCGAGCTGTGGGCTGGCGACCTCCAGGAAGCACGCTCGATGACGCTGGGCGCCAAGGGCACGGTGTTCTTCGGTCAGCGGCTGCACGACGGCGTGTTCGCGGTCGTCGACAACAACGGAAAGCGCGAGGTCAAGCAGATCGCCAAAGGCCTGCAGGCGCCCAACGGCGTTGCCTTCAGCAACGGCACCCTCTTTGTCGCCGAGCGCGAGCGCATCCTGCGCTATGACGACATCGAGGACCATCTCGACAATCCGCCCGCACCAAAGGTCGTTATCGAGGGGCTGCCGCATCAGGACGGCCATTTTTGGAAATTCATGGTGATGGGTCCCGACGGCTGGCTCTATTTCAACCAGGGCTCGCCAACCAACATCACGATGCCGAACTACGTCCAGGCGGCGATCCTCAGGGTCAACCCCCAAACGCACATCCTGGAAGTCTATGCGCGGGGCGTGCGCAACAGTGTTGGCATGGCGTTTCATCCGGTCACCGGGCAGCTCTGGTTCACCGATAACGGCCGCGACTGGCTCGGTGAGGATACACCGTCGGACGAACTCAACCATGCCGTCGGAAAGGGCGAGAATTTCGGCTATCCGTTCTGCCATCAGGGCGATACTCTCGATCCGATCTATGGCAAATACGCCACCTGCGCCGACTTCGTCCCGCCCGATCTGAAGCTCGGCCCGCATGTCGCTTCGCTCGGCCTGCGCTTCTACACCGGTGACATGTTCCCGGCCGACTGGAAGAACAACCTCATCATCGCCGAGCATGGCTCATGGAACAGAACCGAGAAGTCCGGCTACAACCTGACCCGGGTCATCCTCAATGGCGCCGGCCAAGTGGAGAAGTCGGAGGTTTTCCTCAGCGGTCTCCTGGACGGCCAGAATATCTTGGAGCGGCTGGTCGATGTGCAGGTGATGCCAGACGGTTCGTTGCTGGTCTCCGACGATTGGAACGGCGCGATCTACCGCATCACCTACCAGAAAACGTGAGGATCGCTTTTTTTCGGCGCACGCTTTTCTGTCTGCCGCTGCTGTTGCTCGCGCCGCCGCCGGCTTCGGCCTATGACGGGGATGCCGGTCGGCGAAAAGCGGAGGAAGTGTGCGTCGTCTGTCACGGCGAGGCCGGCCTCAGCGAACAGCCGACGGTGCCCTCGTTGGCCGGCCAGCACGACGACTACATCGTGCTGGCTCTCTATCAGTTCCGCGCCGGCCACCGCCCGTCCGAGCTGATGGCGCCGATTGCTGCCCCGCTCACCAATGACGATCTCGGCAACCTCGCCGCGTATTACAGTGCACTGACGCCGTGGCAGCCGGAGCGCAAGGCCAGCCCCGCTGCCGCCGCCGCGGGGCCAGGTCTGACCCAGAAGAACAATTGCATCCAGTGCCACGGGCCGGGTCTGGCCGGCCAATACAGTGTGCCGCGCATCGCCGGGCAGAAGATCGAATACTTGAAGGCGCAGCTCAGCGCCTTTAGGGCGGGCAATCGGGGCGACATAGACGGCAATATGACCTCGGCCGTCTCGCAGCTCAGCGACAGCGATATCGACATCCTTGCCGACTATGTCTCCGGATTGTCGGCGCCGTGATCGTGGCGTGATGGCGCGCATTGGCGCAAGTTGGCGAGGACTGCGAATGGCTCGACGACCGGCGTTTCGAGATATTGGAGCACCGGTGCCGCGCCCGAACGGCGGCGTATAGAGACCGATCGTAAGGCTTATAGCGTCATCCGATCAGGTTGCGTCGGCCCTCGTCGCCTCCGCGAAAGCGGGAGTTCGAGTGCCTGCCCCCCTGCTTTCGCCAGGGGCAGGCTCTGGCTTGAACAGGGTGGACGTGAGCTCGCTTGGCCCTGGAGTTCCCGCTTTTGCTGAAATGACGAATCAGTATGATCAGAATTTGGCTTGGTCATAGCCTAGTTTTTTGTCTTGAACGTGTAATTACAACTTGGCGAGACGATAGAAGCCGTAAGCCTATTCCCTTGGATATGCCCCGTCATCTGTACCAATCCTCTTCGGTGCCGGGCGGAGGCTTTAAAATCCCCGTTCTCACCCACTCTCCCGATCAAAGTTGTGCCGAATCGCGGGAGATATGCGAACCGAACCTCTCCCCTGGATATCGTTAAAGGGTAAAGCGCTCCGAGAGGAGGCGTGGTGCAATCACCACTGATTTCTTTCGTAAGGGTAAGTTCTCCCACGTACTGGCCATCGAACTTGGCCGCGCCCTGCGCCCATGCGACGCTCCCGATCCCAGTGCCGAGCAGAAGGGCCAGTCCGAGGCATCTCAGCATTCCGTGTTCCCGAGGGATTAAGGGTTGTCCCGCAGCATGATATAGTCGTGCGACTTGTCGAGGCTCTGTGCAATATCGTTGTGATTGCGTGCGGCTCGAGACATAGGATAGGGAGGAAACTTCGAATGCGCGTATCACACCTGATTTGCTTTGCGGCGGCGCTCGGCCTTGCGACAGTGCGGCCCGTCGATGCGGAGGACGCAATGCTCGGCCCGGTCTACATCGTAACCTACTTCGACGTCGCCCCGGCGGCGGCTCAGCAGAGCGCGGCGATCACCCGGGACTATGCCGAGGCGACCCGTAAGGAGGACGGCAATGCCGGCTTCGAGGCATTCGAAGAAATTGGCCGGCCGAGCCGCTTCGCGACATTGGAAATCTGGCGCGACAAAAAGGCCGCAGACGCGCACGACGCGAGTACCATTGCGGCCGGGGTCCGCAGTAAACTTCAGCCGCTGCTGATCGGCGGGTTCGGCGCGCGGCCGCATGGCGGGCTCTCGGTCGCAGCGCCGAAGGGGCAGCCTCCGGCCGACGCTCTTTTTGTGCTGACGCATGTCGATGTCTTTCCGACCTTCAAGGATCAGGCCATCGAGCTCGTCAAGGCGCAGGCCGAGGCGGCGCGCAAGGATGACGGCAATTTGCGCTACGATGTCGTGCAGTGGGAGGGGCATCCGAACCATTTCACCCTGGTGGAGGTATGGCGCGACCGCAAAGCCTTCGATGCGAGCGTGACCACGCCGCACAACAAGGAGTTCCGCGGCAAGCTCACACCGCTAGAAGGCGCGCTCTATGACGAGCGGCTATACCAAGCCGTGCATTAGCGTGCCTTTAGGATTCAGCTAGGATTCAGCGCGTCAGCGGGTGAGGCGGCGCATCGCGCGGTCGAGGCCGTCGAGGGTCAGTGGGAACATCCGGTCTTCGACGATCTGCCGGATCATCCCGATGCTGGCAGTGCCGGTCCAATATTTCTGCGGCACCGGGTTGAGCCATACCGCCTTCGGATAGGCGTCGAGCAGGCGGCGCAGCCAGGTTTCGCCGGGTTCGTCGTTCCACCGCTCGACGCTGCCGCCTTCCTTTTCGATTTCGTAGGGGCTCATGCTGGCGTCGCCGACGAGGACGACGCGATAGCTGGGATCATAGGTGCGGATCAGCTCGATGACCGGTGTCTGCTCGACCTGACGCCTTTGCGAGTCGCGCCACACCGAATCATAGATGCAATTGTGGAAGTAGAAGTGGATCAGGTGCTTGAACTCGGAGCGCGCCGCGGAGAACAGCTCCTCGCAGACGCGCACGTGATCCTCCATCGACCCGCCGACATCGATGAACAGCAGCAGCTTGACCGTGTTGTGCCGCTCCGGGACCAACTTCAGATCGAGCCAGCCGGCATTGTGCGCGGTCGATTTTACCGTGCCGTCGAGGTCGAGCTCTTCGGCGGCCCCCTCGCGGGCAAATTGACGCAATCGGCGTAACGCCAGCTTGATGTTGCGGGTGCCGAAGCTCGACGGTGTCGTCGAGATTGCGGAATTCGCGCCGGTCCCAGACCTTGACCGCGCTGCGGTTGCGGCCCTCCTCCTGCCCGATGCGCACCCCCTCTGGGTTATAGCCGTAAGCGCCGAACGGCGAGGCGCCGGCGGTGCCGATCCATTTGCTGCCGCCCTGATGCCGGCTCTTCTGCTCGGCCAGCCGCTGCCGCAAGGCCTCCATCAATTTCTCCCAGCCGCCGAGCGCCTCGATCTGCTTTTTCTCCGCCTCGGTCAAAAACCGCTCAGCGAACCTTTTCAACCAGGCCTCGGGGAGTTCGGCCTTGGGGTCCGCCAGGGTCTCGATGCCCTTGAAGCAATGCCCGAACACCCGGTCGAAGCGGTCGAGATGCCGCTCGTCTTTGACCAGCGAGGTGCGCGCGAGAAAATAGAATTCCTCGATGTCGAACATGGCGATGCGCCGTTCCATCGCCTCCATCAGGGTGAGGTACTCGCGCAGCGAGACCGGCACTTTTGCCTCGCGCAATTCGGCGAAAAACGAGAAGAACACGGCGGGACGGTCAGACGGCGTTTCGGTCCAGCAATTCGATGTGGACATTCTGCGGGCCGCGGAGAAAGGCGATCCGCACCCCGGGCCTGATCGTCTTGGGCTCCACGGTAAATTCGGCACCCTTTTGTTTGAGCTCGGCGACTACATGGTCGATCCCCTCGACACGCAGGCCGATATGCTCGAGCCCGAGATAGGGCAGTTCGGGAGGCGCGGCGACGGCTTGCTCGGGCGGAACTTGCGCGATGAAAACAGCCACGCCTCCGAGATTGAGGTCGAGGCGCGGCCGTCCGTCCGACTGCACCGAGCGAATGATCTCGGCGCCGAACATGTTCTCGTACCAGCGGGCGGTCGCCTCGGCATCGGGGCTGCGCAAATGAATGTGGTCGTAGGTGAAGGCGGTCATGCGTTTCTCCCTTTGATCGGACAGCTCGCCACTCTAGGCCAGCAGCCGATATCCAAGCCAGTCCGATCACGCCACCACAGATCGGCAGCCATACGATTAGCGGGCTATCGGCCGAGAAGCGAAATTCCTATAACTGCGCCCGTTCCCGCCGGAAGTCCCGGTCGAGCGCGACACAACAGGAGGGACGGGTGCGCCGGTCTGTTTTTCTTGCTCTGGGAGGGATGCTTGCCGCCAGCACATCGGCCGTGGCCGCAACGCAGTGCGATCGGCTTCTCGCCCACCTCGGGAACCAGGTCGCGGACGTCAACTGCGCCGAGAGCCCAGACCTCACCACCGCCAACCCCAACACGACGCCGGCCGACAATTCGCTGCCGGGCCTTCCAGCTTTCGCGTTTACCCCGCAGACCGACCGCTCCGTGATATCGCCGAGCCCGCCGAACCGCACGCCGATCACTAAAGCCGTGCCGGGCATCCAGCTGGACGCGCGTATTTCCGGTGACCCGACTGGCGAAGCCAGGATCCTCTTCCGGCTGCCGAACCACTGGAACGGCAAGCTCGTCGTCGCCGGGGCGTCGGGGACGCGCAGCGAGTTCAACGGCGACTTCGCCTGGAGCGATTACGTGCTGCAGCAAGGCTACGCCTATGTTTCGCAGGACAAGGGCGTTCTCAACCTTTACCTGACGACGGCGGCCGATCCACTCGGGTGCCGGCTCAATCCAGCGTCGCCAATCTTCGTCCATTTCTACGCCAACGATCCGGGACAGCCGTTCACGCGGTGGACCGATTTCATGATCGAGGCAACGCGGATCGGAAAGAATGCGGTGACCGCCAATTACGGGCGGTATCCGAGCCGGACCTATGCGGTTGGAACCTCGAATGGCGGCTACCAAGTGCGGCGCGCGCTCGAGACTGCGCCGGAGTTATTCGACGGCGGCGTCGACTGGGAAGGCACTTACGTTGACCCGGTGGCGCCCAACATTTTGAGCGCGTTACCTCCGGCAATACTCAATTTTCCCGACTACATGGCCTCTGGCTACAACCAGAACAGCACTGCCGCCGAGAACATCATGCTGGCGGGCTACCCGCCCGACATCGTGTCTCTACCGAACAGTCTTTGGACCTCTTATTGGACCGGATTCTGGGAAGTCACCCTCTGCCAATGGCAGAAACGGCTCGATCCGACCTATACCACCTACGTCTCGGGAACCGGAACATATAGCTATGTCGACCGCCTGTCCGCCTCGGACGTCGGCGCTGATGTCGCCGCGATCACGACGACCGGCGACATCGGAAAGCCGCTCATCACGTTGGCCGGAACTATGGACGCGTTGCTGCCGATCAACCTTAACGCGCGCGCCTATGAGCGTGCCGTTACCGCCGCCCTGTCGGGAGAAGATCAGGAGGGGCGTGGACAGGACGGCGACGGAAAAGAGCTGCGTCCCGCATACCGCCTCTACGAGGTGCAGAACGGCAACCATATCGAGAGCTACAAGGATACCTTTCCGCAGCTCGAGCTGATCCAGCCGCACGCACAACACGCCTTCGACCTGCTGACGCAATCGGTCGAGCACGGCGCCGCGCTGCCGCCGGACCAGTGCATCCCGCGTGGCGGCTCGATCGCGGCCACGCCCACTCAGCCGGGGCATTGCGCCGCGCTCTTCGTCGGACCGTGAGCGGCGGGTGATGACGTCTCGCCGCCACCCGACCAGCATCGAGAGCCGCTCCTCCTGGGTGGCGGCATCGATCACGCTTGCCATCCTGTCATTTTCCTATGGCGCACCGCTGATCGTCGTCGTGGGGCTAAAGCCGATCGCGGCGTCTCTCCAAACTGATCGTTCGGTGGTGGCGTTGGCTGCTTCGCTGGTCTGGCTCGGCACCGGCCTCGGCGGCATTCTCATGGGGCGGATCGCCGACCGGATCGGGATGCGCCAGGTTGCGATTTTCGGAGCCGCGATGACGGCGCTGGGCTTGGCGGTTTCGGCCATCGGGCAGACCTGGGCGCTGGTGCTGGGCAGCGCCGTCCTGATCGGTTTTTTGGGCAACAGCGCGCATTTCCCGCCGCTCGTAACGTATGTCAGCCGCTGGTTCGACCGGCGGCGCGGAACGGCGGTCGCGCTGATCTCGTCCGGGCAATACATCGCCGGCGTGGTCTGGCCCACGGTGTTCGAGCGCAGCATGGACACATACGGTTGGCAGGCGACAATGGTCGGGTTCGCCGTCGTGATCGCCGCAGCGATCGTGCCGTTGGCGCTGTTGTTGCGCCCGCCCCCGCCGCCGGTCCGGACGGAAGCCTCGGCGGCCCATCTGCGCCGCCGAGCCCGGGCCCTCCAATTGCAACCAAATCTGGTTCAGGCCCTGCTCTGCGCGGCATCGTTCCTGTGCTGCGTGCCGATGGCAATGCCCGCGGGCCACTTGGTGGCGTTCTGCAGCGACCTCGGCATCCCCGCGGCGCAGGGGGCGGCGATGCTCTCGGTGCTGCTCGGCTGCGCCTTAGTCAGCCGGATGTTCTGGGGGTGGCTGACGGACCGGATCGGTGGACTCGCCGCGGTATTCGCCGGCTCCGCGTCTCAAGCTTTGGCGATCGCGGCGTTTACGGTGACGCAGAGCGAGGCTGGCCTGTTTGCCGTCTCGGCCGCCTACGGGCTCGGGTTCAGCGGCATCATCCCGGCCTATGTCGTGGCGATCCGCGATCTCTTCCCGTCAGCCGAGGCTTCCTGGCGGGTGCCGACATTATTGTTCACCGGCATGTCCGGCATGGCGTTCGGCGGCTGGTTCGCCGGCGCGCTCTACGATCATTTCGGCTTCTATGCGCCGTCCTTCGCCGCCGGCGCGCTCTTCAATCTCGCCAACCTCCTGGTGATCGGATTCCTCATCGCGAGCCAGGCGCGCCAATCGCGCCTGCCGGCGGTCTCCCATGCGTAATTAGCCGCCGGTCTTGGATGACGCAGCAGAGAGAAGGGAAGGATTCCCGGCAGCACCAGTATTCAGATCGACACAGAAGACTCGCTCGGCAAGGGCCGAAGAAGGACAGGGAAACTGGTTCACTGCGAGTTGGCCACCGACCGGGCGGGCCGACCTGCCCTCCATGAAACCGCCACCAGGGCGCTTTCCCGGCGAAAGCCGGGATCCATTTATCTGCCTGCTGAGCGCTCGAAGGGTGGGCCCCGGCTTCGCCGGGGAACCGTTTTAACCGTATGGTGTCCCTGGCCATCTTGTTTCTTGATCTATCATAGCGAAGCAATCTGGGCCGTCTCTAAGCGCGGCCCCACAGGATTTTGGTCGCGCGCCGCGCCCCTTCGGCCATTGCCTCGAACTTGGCCCAGCAGATCGAGGGGTGGCCGACCCGCGTGCCGAGACCGCAATCGGTGCCGGCCAGCACGTTCTCGCGGCCGACCAGCTTGGCGTAGCGCACCAGGCGCTCGGCGACGAGGTCGGGGTGCTCGATGAAATCGGTGCAGTGGCCGACGACCCCCGGGACGAGTGTAGCGCCTTCCGGCAGCTTCACGTCCTCGAAGACCCGCCATTCGTGCTCGTGGCAAGGGTTCGACGCTTCGATGGAATAGCTCGCGGCGCGCACCCGGAAGATCAGATCGATGATGTCCCGGAGCGGGATGTCGTCGTGGTGGGGCCCGTGAAAGCTGCCCCAGCAGACATGCAATCTGACCTTCTCTTTCGGAATATCGTGCAGCGCGTGGTTCAATGCGTCGATCCGCAGCGCGGCGTATTTGCGATATTCCGGGACCGTGGTCTTGGGCAGGCAAGCCCAGCCGTCCGGGAGGTCGGGATCGTCGATCTGCAAGAGGAAACCTGCATCGACAATCGCGTTGTATTCCTCGCGCATTGCTTCCGCGATCGCGAATAGGAACGCCTCATCGCTGTCGTAATATTCGTTCCCCATCCAATGCTCGATGGTGCCGGGCGTGTTCGCCGGCAGAAAGGCCTCCGCCACGCTCACCTCGGCGAGAGCCGCCTTGAAATTGTCGAGGTCGCGCGCGAGCTCGGCCTGACCGGCATAGCGCAGCTTGTCGACGCAGACCGGCATCGTCGCGCCGCCGGAGTAGCGTGGGCGCGGATGCGCCGCGAAATATTCGGCGAATTTCACCTCGTCCCGCGCCGTCATGCTGAGCCGCCGGAACCCGCTGCCCGGCCGATTTTCACAGCCGGCGATCCGGGCCGACACGTAGTCGGTAAAGTTCGGCTTTGACAATTCGCCGTCGTTTACCACGTCAAGACCGCACGCGACTTGGCGCTTGACGATCTCCGCCACTGCCGATTTGAGGCGCGCATCGAGCCTCGCCTGATCGACAGCCTCACCGCGTGCTTTTGCCAAGACCATCTCCCGCAGATCGTCGGGCCGCGGAAGGGACCCCGCATGAGCCGTCAGTATGCGATCGGTGCTGTAGATCATTGAGAACTTCCCCTTCTCAGCCGTTCTCGGCGAGCACCTTCCCTGCGAAATAGAGCGAGCCGCAGATGAGCACGCGCCCGTTGCCGTCGTGCGCCGGAATATCGCGAATCGCAGCGAGAACCGAATCCGCCGTCTGCGCCGGGAGCCCGGCCGATCCGGCAGCGTCCGCGATCGCCTCGGCGGGGAGCGCATTCTTCTCCCCCGGGATCGTCACCGCCCATAGAGCACCGGCGTGCTTCGCCAGAGGGGCGATAAAGCCGGCGGCGTCCTTGGTGTTCATCATCCCGACGACGAGGTAAAGGGGGCGGTCTTGCCAGCCGGCAGCGACATCACCGAGGATCTCGCCGGCCAACGGGTTATGGCCGCCATCGAGCCACAATTCCCAGTCGGGCGGAACCGCATCGACCAGCGGCCCGCGTCGCAGCAATTGCAGCCGCGCCGGCCAGTCGATGTGATGCAAGCCGTCGGCGATGGCTTCAGCGGCAATATCAAAACCCGATAGCTGTTCGAGGCAGGCGATCGCCGTCCCGGCGTTGACGACCTGGTGCGCGCCGATTAGCGAAGGCAGCGGAAGGTCGAGGTGCCAGCGCTCGCCCTTATAGCGCATTCCTTCGCCGGAAACTTCGCAGCGCCACTCGTGGCGCGCCCGGTAGAGCGGCGCCGAAACGGCATCGGCACGGGCCTCGATGACCGTCGCAGCCTCGCGCGGCTGCCGGGCGATGACCGCCGTCACGCCGGGTTTCAGTATTCCCGCCTTTTCGCCGGCAATCGCAGCGACAGTGTTGCCGAGGAATGCCTGGTGATCGAGCGACACCGGCGTGATCGCGGTGACCGCGGGGCGGCGGACGACGTTAGTCGCGTCGAGCCGGCCGCCGAGCCCGACCTCCAGCAGCACGATGTCGGCCGGCGCGCGGCTAAACGCCAGAAAGGCCGCTGCCGTCGTGATCTCGAAGAAGGTGATCGGCGCATCTCGGTTGGCACGCTCGCATTCTTGGAGCAGCGCGGTAAGCGCCTCGTCGTCGATCAGCTGACCGGCGACGCGGATGCGCTCGTGGAAACGGACGAGATGCGGCGAGATGTAGGCATGCACGCGGTAGCCCGCGGCCTCGATACAGGCCCGCATCGTAGCCACCGTAGAGCCTTTGCCCTTGGTGCCGGCAACGTGCACGACAGGAGGAAGCGCGTCCTGCGGATTGCCCAGCGCTGTGAGAAGCCGCTCGACGCGGCCGAGCGACAGATCGATCAGCTTTGGATGCAGGCGGCCAAGGCGCTCGAGAACCCGGTCGCTCGTCGGTGCAGTCACTCTGCCGCGCTCGGATCCGGTAGCGCTTCGATCTGTGGAACGACCGCAACCGGCGGCTGCGGGTTCCGCAGCAGGCCGATGATTCGCGCCAATGTCGCGTGCAGTTCGGCGCGCGGCACGACCTGGTCGACCATGCCGTGTTCGAGCAAATACTCCGCGCGCTGAAATCCGTCGGGCAGCTTTTCGTGAAGCGTCTCCTCGATTACCCGCGCTCCGGCAAAGCCAATGACCGCTCCCGGCTCGGCGAGCGTAATGTCGCCAACCATCGCAAAGGAGGCCGAGACGCCGCCGGTCGTCGGATCGGTCAGCACGACGATGTAAGGCAGGCCCGTCTCCTTGACCATCTCGGCCGCGATGATCGTCCGCGGCATCTGCACCAATGACAGCACGCCCTCCTGCATGCGCGCCCCGCCCGACGCCGGAACCACGATCAGCGCCGCCTCTTGCAGCACGGCGAGTTTGGCGGCCGCGAGAATGGCTTCCCCGGCGGCAACGCCCATCGATCCGCCCATGAAGGCAAACTCGAAAGCGGCAACCACCGCCGGCAGGCCGCCAATGCGCCCGTGTGCGACGACCACCGCGTCGCTGCGCGGACCGAGAGCCGCCTGCCCTTCTTTCAGGCGGTCGGTGTAGCGTTTGCGGTCGCGGAAGCGCAGCGGATCGACCGCCGTCCGGGGCAGCTCGATGAGGGTAAAGGCGCCGTCGTCGAACAGGATCTTCAAACGCTGCTCGGCGCCGATGCGGAAATGGTGTCCGCAGTTATGGCAGACACGAAGATTGCTTTCGAGCTCACGATAAAACAGCATCTGCTCGCAGCCTGGGCATTTGTGCCAGAGATTTTCCGGCGCCGCCTTCCTGGCGACGACCGCCCGGATCTTCGGCAATACGAAATTCGTCAGCCAGCTCATCGCCGGCTTGTAGCCGGGCGCCCGCGCCTTGTCGAGCCGCCCGCACTATCTAGCGTTCGGACCGTACGAAAGATTCGATCGGCAAGGGCGGAGCAAGTCTCACATTGAAATTCTGTCACACCGGCAAAGGCCCACGCGAAGACGAGAACAGGCGGATTACACTGAATGATCGATATGCATCTAGGCACTAGCCCTACTAGGTTGCGAGCTGGGCCCCGCAGGAATCAAACCAAACTCGTGGTGCCCGGACTTGTATGGGGCTTTTGGTATCAAGTGATTTGACGTGGATGCGTTGTGGGCCATCGCCGAAGCCGCATCTGATGTTTCCCATTGAGATCAATTCCCTCATTGGCTGTGGGGCCTGTGGGTATGTGGGCGAAAGCGAGCATTTCCCCGGTTTTCGAGCTTGCTCGGGAAGCGGGGGAAGCAGAGCCGGTCGGCGAAGCCGATCGTCCACATATCCACAGGCCTTGCGGTGACCGAGATTTGTCAACGACGATAATCCGAGGGGAGCCCGCCACTGGCACGATCGATCGCGCCACAAACTTGTATTCGGTCGATCCGAGAGATCGGACCATGATGCAGTCATGCGCATCGGCGGCGAAGCTCCGGGGCGGCGGGTCCATTCTTGATCGCGGCACGAAGGCCATGTCCGCAGTCGGCTCACCACCACCTCGGTTCGTCAACGGCGGTCCGCGATCGATGACAGACCGCCGAAACCCGGTTTCGTGCTTGTCGGCAGACCGGCCATCACGCCGCTGCTCGCAGCACAACGCCCTGCGGAACCTCGCCGGTGGTCATCAGGCGCCACAGGGCGATGAGCAGCTTGCGCGCCAGAGCTTGCCCCTGCGCAGGCAGGGGGCGACGATCATCGTCTTGCGGGTGCCGGGCCGGCGATCGGCCGTGCGCGCCTGAAACCACTGTGCCAGGGCGCTGTCTTTCTGGAACATCAGAAAACGCCATGCCAGTTGCAGCATGCCGCGGCGCACCCGTGCATTGCCGGCCCGGGCGAGCCCCTTCTCGCGCCTTCTGGCGCCGCTCTCGTCGGGGGCGCCAGTGAGACCGGCATACCGTGCCACCGCTCGGCGGTCGCGCAGATTGCGCACAAACACCTCGTGCACCAGCATCTCAGCGGTCTCGATACCGACACCGACGACGCGCGCCAGCAGGATGAGCATCGCATGGGGTGCATCCGCCGGCGGCTGGGCGAGACGCGTCAGCCGTGTCTGCTCGATCTCTTTGATGTGTTCTTTCACCAGTTGCAGACGCGCCATGTCGCGCTGCAGCTCGGCCAAGGTATTGGCCGGGACAGCTACGCCCTCTGGCGTGCGCAGCGCCGCCAACCGTTCTCGGGCCTTGCGCAAATTCGGCCTGAAATTGCGGATGCCGAGGCGTGCCAAAGTGCTCTTCATGCGGTTGATGATGCGAGTGCGTTCACCCACCAGCGTCTCCCGCTCGCGGCTCGGCCGCCGCGCATCCTCCAGCTCGAGCGTGGGGATCGCGGCCATCTTGCAATGATCGCGCTCGCCCCGCAGCCAGCCGAGGAAGGCGCGCTTCAGCAGCTCGACATCCAGGCAATCGGTCTTGGCGCGCCGATGCTCGCGCGAGACCGCGACGCTGGAGGCATGGATGACATGGGCCTCGATGCCGCGCGTCCGCAGCCAGCGGGCCAGCCAGAAGCCATCCCGACCGGCCTCGAAGGCGACCGCGATGCGCTTTACCGAGCGGCCCGCCTTGGTCGCCTCGTCGCGCCAACGCTGCAGCAGCCGCAACAGCTCTTCGGCGTCTGGTGCAAGCTTCTTCAGAGGATGGCGTTCGATGCCCGGAACAATCGCGCCGACCAGCCAGCTCGCCTGGCTCATCTCGATAACGGCGATCAGCGTGCTATCCTGGTCAAGGGCGGTGAGGGACCGGCTCAAGTCATTGGGCTGCGGCATTGGCGTGCTCCATCGCTTCTTTCCAGCGACGATGGTGCCATTCCCTCGCCGCCCGCCCCATACCATCTTGATCCAAGCATCCACGCCTTCCCCTTTCGGGCGCAGACGGGGGCGGACATTTCGTTAAAGCTGAATCAGACCGCCGGCCAGGTTCGGGTCGTTGCGCATCGCGGCAACGATATCGGCGCGCACCTTGGGCGAGCGGCGGTAATATTGATGGCTCGCATCCGGCGGGTTGAATAAATCGTAGTCGTTAACCTCGGCGCAATCGAGCATGCGAAACCGCGCCGGCGGGTAGAGTGTGGCATCGGTCTTGTGAAGCGGGCCTTCGTGCCCCAGCCGCTTGATGAGATTGACCGCTACGCTGAGATAAAGAGCGAGGTCCCGGACACTGTAATAGATCGATACTCTCGGGGTGAGATCGGTCAGCCGGCTCAGTCGCGCTGCCATTGGCAAATCGAAGCTGTCCCATCGTTCATCGGCCGCAGCCAGGAATGTTTCGTCGAACAGTTTGACGGCAGGACTGTCGTGGCTGAACCAGCTCTCGACCGCCGCCGCCAAGGCGAAATTGCCCATGCTGTGGGCGAGCAGAAAGACCCGTCTTCCCTGGTTGCGCGCTTGAGCCAGCATCGGTTGCAGGTTGGCGAAAAAGCTTGCGATGTGGAACGCCGAGCGGCTGGCCTGAGCCTGGTCCCGCAGATAGTCGTCGGGGAGCAAGTGCGGCGGCGCTGCGATAAACTGACCCAAAGAGGGCCAGCTGAAGGCGATGATAGCAGTGTCGGCGGCGTTCGCGCCCGAGGCAGCGAACCACTCCCGATTGTAAGCCGCGCGGGCGATCGAATTGAGGAATGAATTGGCGAAACCGTGGATGAAAATCAGAATGTTCTTTCCCGAGCCGACGATGTCTTGCGCGACCCCGGCTTGGAACCCACCCGTCTGGGGATTCGATATCTGCGGAGATCGTGCCGCTGGCCTCGAGAGCCAGATCGGTCCCTTGGACAAAGGCCTCGGCGTAGATGATCTGGCTCGGATCTGTAGGCGGTATGATTTCGGCCCCGTAGCTGTGCCAGTCGGTCGTCGGGCCCTGCGGAACCCGGTTGGTGGCAAAATACACCGTCACGTTCGCCATCGGCTCTCCCCCACTTCGCCCCGTGATGCACCGCGGTGCCGATTATGCCGCAATCGCCGCCGGGTTGATTGACAAAAACCGTGCGGCCCGCGACAACCGCGCGAGGATGCGAAGGCGAGGGAATCTGACGGGATGGGCATGCTCGAAGGGCGGGTCGCGATCTGTGCGGGAGCTGGCCGCGGGGTCGGGGCCGAAGTCGCCAAGCTGATGGCCGCGCACGGCGCCAAGGTCATCATCAATGATCCCGGCACCAGCGGCAGCGGCGAGGGCGTCGGACCAGACGCCGGCGCAAGAAATCGTCGACCAGATCAAGGCCGCGGGCGGCGGGGCGGCCGCCAATTACGGCTCGGTCGCCAAATTCGACGACTGCCTGGCGATGGTGCAGCAGGCGCGCGACACTTTCGGCGGGCTGCACATCGTCTTCAACGCCGCCGGCATCCTGCGCGACAAGATGTTCCACAACATGTTCCCCGAGGATTGGCAGGCCGTCATCGATGTCCACCTGACCGGCCACTTCAACATCAACCGCGCGGCGATAAACCTGTTTCGCGAGCAGAATTACGGGCGGATCATCATGGTCTCGTCGACCTCGGGACTGCTCGGCAATGTCGGTCAGTGCAATTACGGTGCGGCGAAGCTCGGGATCGTCGCACTGGCCCGTATCGTCGCGATGGAAAACGCCTCCAGGGGGATCACCGTCAACGTGATCTGCCCATCGGCCGATACCCGGATGACCCGCTCGGTCCCGACGCCAAAGGACCCGCAAGCGGCGGCGGTGCGCGAGGAGCGGCTGCGCCGCAGCCGGGCCGACGCAATCGCGCCGCTCTGCGTCTTTCTCGCCTCCGAGCAGGCGAGCCAAGTCAACGGCCAGGTATTTCATCAGCGCGCCGGCGAGCTGTCGCTTTACGGTCATATGCGGCCGGTCCGCATGGTGCACCGCCAGGGCGGCTGGACGCCGGAAACGCTGGCCGAGGTGGCGATCCCGGCGCTCGCTCCGCAATTCACGCCGCTCGGCGACGGAAGGGCGGTGCATCCGGGGCTGCCGATGGAGTGAGCACGCCGCGCAAATCGGCCATCGGCTTCTCGCGGCGCACACAGGTTCAATAAAGGCTTTTGATTGGGACGGCGATCATCGTCGCCGTCATCCTCTATGGTTCTCTCTACCCGTTCACATTCCATCAGCCCGCAGGCGGGGTTGGTCCGCTAACGACATCTCGTACAGAGTTGGGCGAAAACGCCAGGCCGCGGCGACTTCATCGCAAACATATTCCTCTACCTGCCGCTCGGCTTTTTCTTGAGCCTCGCGGTCGCCGGAAGCGGCCGCACGTTGCCGCGGATCCTGCTCGTCACCCTCGCCGGCGGGGCTCTCAGCACGGCGATGGAACTCGACCCAATACTATATCGCAGGGCGGGTATCCGCGGCGGACGACGTCTATGCAAACCTGATCGGGACGCTGCTGGGCGCAATCGTCGGAAATTTCGCCGGCGGAGATTTTCTCTGGCTGCCAATTCGCGAGATAGCCGCCAACCGCGTTCCTTGCCTGTTGCTCGCGTCTATGGCTCGCGCTATCGGCTGTATCCTTATGTTCCGACGATCGACCTGCACAAATATTGGGATGCGCTGAAGCCGGTCGTTTTCCACCCGCGCCCGACCGGCTATGACCTGTTTCGCTACACCGCGATCTGGCTGACGATCGGCAGCCTGATCGAGTCGATTGGCGGACGACGGCGCGGGTGGCTGCTCTTTCCGCTGTTTATCGCTGCAGTGCTGGCCGCCAAGGTGCTGATCGTCGGTAAGACATTGAGCGCCGCGGAGATCGGCGGGGCGGCTGATTGCTTTTGCCGTATGGCTTCTGCTCGCCGTCAGCGTCAGTCGCGCGGATCCGGGCTACTGCCACTGCCCTGCTGTTCTCGGCCTGCATCGTTGCCGAGCGGCTGGAGCCGTTCCGGTTCAGCGCCTACGGCCGGGCGTTCGGCTGGATACCATTCCGCAGCTTTCTGTACGGCTCGGTCGAGGTCAACATACTGTCTTTTCTCGAAAAGGCCTTTCTTTACGGCGCCTTGATATGGTTGCTCGGCAAGAGCGGGTTGCGCTCCGGGGTGTCCACCATTCTCGTCGCGATCATGCTGTTTGCCGCCAGCTGGGCGGAAACCTACCTCCCCGGCCGCTCGGCGGAGATCACGGATGCGCTGATGGCTCTGCTGATCGGCACAATTATCGCAGTCATAAAAACCCCAACCGAGGGCTCCCGCAAGGGAACGGCCTGAGCGCACCGACGTTTGTCCGGCCGCGTTCTTGCATGGTCGGGATCAAGGTTTTGGGCATCGCCGCGGCGTTGCTCTAAGCTGGCGTCCCGCCTCCCGGGTCGGAGGTCATGAATGGCGTGTCGCTCCTTCGGAAAGCCGGCGGCGCGAGTGATGAGGCCGTTATTTCTTGCCGCGGTGATGTTGCTCGCGGGCACGGCCATGGCGGACCCTCCGCCAAATGCCGATCCCGCCCTCGCACCCTGGTTCCGCAGCCTCGTCCAGCCCGGTACCAGCATCTCCTGCTGCTCGGTATCGGACTGCCGCGCCACCGACTACCGTATCGAAGGCGACCATTACGAGGCATTGATCGGCGAAGCCTGGTTCGCGGTGCCGGCCGACAAGATTCTGCAGCGCACCGACAATCCGACCGGTCGCGCCGTCGTGTGCTGGACCCCGCAGCGCGGGATCCTCTGCTTTGTGCGGGCTACCGAATCGTGAACGGTCGGCTCGCCGAGCCTTATTGCGGATTGGCGGGGATGCCCAGCGAGCTCGGCGGCCCGGGCGCGACGAGGCCGCCGCGTCCGCGGCGGTCTGCCGCTCGGCATCGGCGCATTCGGCGCGGCATTAGGGAATGGCACTGGCTCGGCGCCCAGCAGCGGCACGCCGATCCGGCGCGGTCTCGCCGGCGCGCGACCTCGGCCGGGCGAACCAGCGCTTCGAGCTGCCGATCGGTCAGCTTTATCCGGTAGAGTTTATCGTAAAACTCGCGGACGTTGGTCCGCAAATCCTCCTGATATTGATCGGGATAGAACAGGGCGGTGAGCCAATACAATCCGATGATGCGGTTGACCCCCGGGGGATCGTCGATCCACCCGAAGGGGTCGGCCGGCGCGAGATAGACCCGTTTGCTGGCGACCGCGATCAGGCCGCGCCACGCCGTGCTGTGCAAAAGGGCATCATAAAAGCTTCGTTGCTGGGCGATGATGATAGCCGGGTTCCAGTCGATGATTTGGTCGCGCGTCACCCTCGTCAGCTCGCCGCGGCCGAGCCGGGCGGCGACATTGATGACCCCCGCCTGGTCGATGGCGGCCATCGCCTGCGAGCCGCCGAGACCGGTTTCGAGCCCGTCCGGTCCGCGGCCATAATAGACGATCGGACGCTCGTCGGCCGGCGCGATCAGCAATCTGCCGCGCAAGCGCATCGATAGCGTAATCGGTATATTTGGCCAGATCGTCGCCGCGCTCGGCGGCAGCCGAGCAGCGCACCGATGATCCGCAAATTTTGGGGGGTGGCTTGGATGCTGTTGTCGAGGAGGAGGTAGGGGACCCCGGTCTGTTGCTGGATTTGTTCGGCGCGCGCCGCAGCTTCCGGCGTGACCGGGCCCGCCTCGATGATCAGGTCGGGGCGCATCCGCGCGACCACTTGGACGGCCTCCGCCGGGTTCGGCCGCACTGCTCCGCCGACGATCGGCAGCCGGGCGAAATTCGCCGGGAGATAAGCCCGCTGGCCGCGGGACAACGGAGCGCTCCAGCCCAAAAGCTTCTCCGGAGCCAGCACAAAGACGAGGACATCTGCCGCCGGGTTCGCCGTCATGACCCGCCCGATGCGATCGGGCACCACCACGTAGCGCTCGGCCGCGTCGACAAACCCCGCCGCTCGGCCAGACCCGGCGAGGAGCGCCAGGAATAGGACCATCATCCATGCAATTGGCGATCGCAGCGGCATTCGCGCCCTCGACAGGGAATGAGCAACGCAATCGACTATAGCCGCTGAGGGGTCGCCAGGCAAGACAAGCCAGCCCGTGGCGCTTGCTATTGCTTCTTGCGGATCGCGATCAGCCGCTCGACGCACGCGCGCAACTCTTCCCGCAACGCCGGCCATTGTCGGCTCACCGCCAAATTCTCGGGTCCAAAGGCGTTCGGCAATAATTCGGCTGATCGTCCAGATGGCGATGCTGCTGAGTTCGCCATTACAACAGATTACGCGCACATTGCCGTTCGCTCGCTGCGCGGCCTCGGCGATGAGTTGGCGGCAGGACCCGCAAGGCGCAACTAACGCGCGAGGCGCCAGCCGCCGCATCTGTGAAATTGAAGCCCACTACCGCGATCGCATGGATCTCGGGATCGCCCGCGGAATTGGCCTGGCTCAGCGCGGCTGCCTCGGCGCAGATCGTCAGGCCGGAGGAGGCGTTCTCGAGGTTCGCGGCAACATAGATCGCTCCCGATTTGCTGCGTACGGCCGCACCCACCGCAAAGAGCGAATAGGGGGCATAGGCTCGGGCGGCGGCCTCTTGCGCCTTTTCCACGAGCTCCCGGTCGGGACGATCGAGCGTCTTCAGCATCCCGCAAACCCCTCACTTGAGAAGACGGGAGTGCTTCTGCAACACATCTTGAATTGCGCTTACTGGGCCATGCGGCTGTGCCGTTCGGGTTTTTGAGGGTCGCCGATCGGGGGGCTTACGAGATGATCGAGAGCGGGAGGATTGCGAGACACCCCGCGGTTCGGGCGCAGTGGAAAGCTGACTTTGAGGTGCGGGCATCGGGGCCGTTTCACCGGTGGCCGCAGAGATAGTGCCGAGCTCCACCGCTAAGCGCTTGTCCTGGAGGCTCTGTCAACAGCGTGGGCGATTGTCGCCTCGGCGGGGCTCGGGTGTGGATTTACATTGGCGCGTTTGGGCTCCCGGCCATCGGTGGGCGGCAGCCTTATCCGCAGCAGAATCGTCCATCGGTTGAACCGGCTCGGGGGTGGCGGATTGAAGGCGGTCCAGCCTGTAGTTGTTTGCGGGCGCTGAGGAAGCGTCAAAGCTGGTGCGGCTGGGCTCAAACCGGGCTCCAGTTTCGCCGACCGCGGCATGAGAAAGAAAAGGCCGACGCCAAAGAAAACAGCGATGATCCAGCCGGCTATCAGCCCGACCGATACCAGATAGAACAGCGAGCCGATTGATCTGCCAAGGGGGAGCGTCCTGCGGACCAGCCCCCAGGTTCGGCTTTCTGGGCGAAGTCGCATGCGCTCCGATTGAGGATCGGCGCCAGTTCCGAACATTCGTTAATATTACGCGGCCAGATTGCACAAGCAACCAACCGCAACGATTTGAGGGCTTTCTGAGGAGTACGCAGCCGAGAAACGGTCGAAACGTTCGCCGTCGGCCGTCTCACCCGCCGAGCGCCAATTCGAGGTCGGCAATCAAATCGCCCGGGTCCTCGATCCCGACCGAGAGGCGCAACAGGTCCGGCGGGGCCGGGCTGTCGGCGCCTTCGACCGATGCGCGATGTTCGATGAGGCTCTCCACCCCGCCCAGCGAGGTCGCCCGCTTCCAGATTTCGGCGCCGGCCGCGGCGGCGATCGCAGCTTCGGCGCCGCCATGGACCCGAATGCTGAGCATTCCGCCGAAGCCGCCGGTCATCTGGCGCGCAGCCACCACGTGACCGGGGTCTGTCGGCAGCCCCGGGTAGAGCACGTCCAGCACCCGCGGATTTTGCGCCAACGCTTCGGCTATCTGCTGGGCCGAGCGGCAGGCGCGCTCGACTCGCGGGAACAAGGTTCGCATGCCGCGCAGCAGGAGGTAGGCTTCGAAACTGCCGAGAATTGCGCCGCCACTGCTGCGTGCCGTGCGCAACCGCGCCCAAAACGCGTCCTCCCGCGCCGTCGTTAAAGTCCCGGCGATCACATCGCTGTGGCCGTTCAGGTATTTTGTTGCCGAATGCATGACAAGGTCGGCCCCCAGCGCCAATGGCCGGGTCAGCACCGGGGTTGCGGCCGTGCTGTCGACTGCGAGCATCGCGCCGGCATCGTGCGCGATATCGGCTGCACCGGCGATGTCGGTCACCGACCAGAGCGGGTTCGCCGGGGTCTCGATCCATGTGAGGCGCGTCCGGCCGGGGCGGACCGCGTGGCGCAGCGCGTCGAGCGAGGTCGCATCGACGAAATCGACTGCGATCCCCCAAGCTTCGGCAAAATTCTTCAGCCAGCTGCGCAATCCCCAATACATGACCCGCGGTGCGACGACATGGGCATCTCGCGGAAGGCTCTGAAAGACAGCGGCAGCCGCTGCCATCCCGGAAGAGAACAGCAAACTCGCGGCGCCGCCTTCGAGCGCGGTCAGCAAGGCCTGCGGCTGGTCGTAGCTCGGGTTGTCGGCGCGTCCATAACTGCGGCCTCGCCGGTATTGGTTGTCGGGGTCGCGCAGGAATGTCGTTGCCGGGTGGATCGGCAGGACGACCGCACCGGTCGACGCGTCGGTCGTGCCCAGCGCCTGCGCCGCAAGAGTGGCGGGATGCAGCGTTTTGCGGTTCATCATGTTTCCGCTGTCGCGGTGCGCGCCTGGGCGACGGCGTGGATCTGGTCGCGCAAGCCCGGCTCGGTCCCGAAGAGACGGTGAAGGTCTCGCGCCGCCAGGCTCAACAGCTGGCAATATCCGAGCGCGACGACGTCGGCGGTGCGGCGCTCGGCGACCAGCAGGGCGAGCTCACCGAAAAAATCGCCGCTGCCGAGATGAACGGGGGTCGGCTCGATCCGCACTTCGACCGCGCCCGAAGAGATGAAATACATCGCGTCGCCACGTTCTCCTTTGTGAACGATGAATTCGTCAGGGATCGCGAGGCGCGGCCGCAGCATGCGGGCGACAGAGCGCCGGGTCTTCGCATCCAGCGCCGCGAACATCGCCACCCGCCCGACCAAATCCTCGCGCTTCAAGCCGAGATCAAGTGTCGGATGCACCTCGACTGCGCGGCGGCGCGGCCGCAATTTGCGCTGCAAATCCTCGTACATATCCTGGTTGATGATGGATTCCGCGCGCAATCGCCGATATCGCTCGTCTTCCAGGCGCGCCGCCAGGCGGGCGAGATACTGTATTTCGAGCTGGCGGGCATAGGTCGGATATTGTAGCTTCAGCGCGGCGATTGCGCGATCGATCGCGCCAAAGCGTTCGTGGAGCTGTTGCGCCATTGCCGCCCTCGGGCTGGCGCCGAACACCGTCTCGATCTGATCGCGATTGAACGCGATCACATTCTGCAATACGAAGCGAGCCGCCAGCTGGACCTCGAACCGGTCACCGAGCAGCCGCGCCAGAGGCCGCGCAATGCCGATCCGGTGATGGATCGCGCGCGACAACCGCAAGGCCCTGTTGAACGCAAGTATCCGTCTCGCCGCCTTCTGGTAACCGGCGACACCGTCACTGCGCGCGCCGTCTCGGAGCCTCGCGGCATGAGTGAGGAGGTTGGCGGCGACCCGCCGTGACACGGTCCGGCTCTCGAAGTAATCGAGACAGAACTCCTGCTCGCGATCGGCCAGAACATAGAGTGCTGCCCGCTCCCTCAGCTCGGCGGGAAGTTCGGCATTCTCAGCCGCAGCTTCATTGGGTTCGCGACCCTGGCCGTCATAGATTTTCGCCACCTCGGCGACGATCTCCGGCGCGATGTCGTGCTCGCGTCCGACGGTCTCGATTTCCTGCGGAATCGACGAAAGGGAGAGTCCGATGACCCGCTGGCTCACCGCAACTTCAGAGGGAGCCAGGCTGCTGATTTTGAGGAGCCGCATCAGGGGCCGCATGGTGGGCGCCGTTACCAGCAGCGTGAACAACACAAAGCCGGTCGCGAGAATGCCGACGAACTGACGAACTTCAGGCGGCAGCGCGGTGTTTTCGGCGGCGGCGAGCGCCAAGGCGAGAGAAACCGCCCCGCGCATGCCTCCCCATAACATGACGAGCTTGTGGTCGCGATCGATCGGCTTTGCGATCCCGGCGAAACTGAGCATCGGAATGAGGCCGTACAGCGTTGCCGCCCGGGCGAGGAGGGCCGCGGCGATCAGCGCGGCAAGCAAGCCGAGATCATTCCAGCTCGCCTTTTCGAGAAGCTCGGGGGTCTGCATCGCCGCAAACAAAAAGATCAGCGAGCTCGCCCAAAACGCCAGCTGCTCCCAAGTGACGACGAGGCTCTCCCAATTCGACGGTGCTAACCGGCGCCGGCCACCGGCGCTGACGGCCAGCGCCGCGGCGGCGACCGCGACGACCCCGGAAACGCCGATGTAGTGATCACAAACAACAAAGATCACATAGGCGAAGGCGATAGTCAGCGTCGCCTCGGCTAACCGGCTCGCGCGCAACATCGGGATGAACATGGTGAGAGCCCAGCCGGCAACATGACCGGCAGCAAGCCCACCGCCGAACTGACGCACAAAGGTGACAAGCCCATCCAACGGGCTCGCCGGTCGGTCGCCGGCCAGCATCGCGACAGCCAGCGAGTAGATCGCGATAGCCGCGGCGTCGTTGAACAGGCTCTCTCCCTGTACCAACGTCGACAGGCGGCGCGGCGCCCCTATGTCATGGAAGATCGCAACCACGGCGACCGGGTCGGTGGTCGCGATGATCGCGCCGAGGATTACGCAGGCGAGCACCCCGACCGAGGAAATGGGCCACAGGGCGAGTCCGACAACAAAGGTGCAGACAATCACGCCGATTACGGCGAGCAGGAGAACCGGCGCGACCTCGTCGCTCAGCTGACGCACATCGACATTGAGCGCCGCCTCAAACAGCAACGCGGGGAGAAAAACGTAGAGGAGCGACTCGGCGCTGAGCCCGAAATCGTGGAGCCAGCCTACGACATCCCCGACGATGCTGCCGGGATGCGAGGCAGACGGGACGTTGGCGATACCGCCGATGGCGATCCCCACAACGGCAAGCACGACGGCATAGGGGATCGACAGCCGCTCGGCGAGCGGCAGCAGCAGGCTGATCAGCCCGAGCAGGGCGGTGACGCCAAAAACGGTCTGGATCGTATCGGTCATTAGAGCCGGCCTGAGAACCTATCGGCACCCGCATTTCGCGACAAGGTGAACGGGCTGCCGTGACAATTCTCGGTGATTGACCGCCGCCGCGAATTCCCGGTAACGGTAATTCCGGGCCTGACCCGCGGGGAAGGTCCGGAATGCCTTTCCAAGGGCCCCTTATATAACCTTGCCGATGATCACGCGCCGTTCTCTTTTGCTGATGCTGGTTCCGTTGCTGGCCGGTCCATCCCGCCTCTCGATCGGAGCCGATCTACAGCAATTTCCAACCTCGGAACTGACGATAATCAGCGGGACCGGCCCGCATCGGTTCAAGGTAGAGCTTGCCGAAACACCGGCGCAGATGACGCAGGGTCTGATGTTCCGGACGAGCCTGGCACCGGATGCCGGCATGCTGTTCGACTACAGGCGACCGACCGCGGCGGCGATGTGGATGCGCAACACGTTAATTCCGCTAGATATGTTCTTCGTCGATGAGCAGGGCCGGATCGTCAACATCCATGAGCGAGCGGTGCCTCAGTCGGATGACGTGATCGCTTCGGCGGAGCCGGTCCGCGCCGTCATCGAATTGAACGGCGGCACCGCTGCGCGCCTCGGCATCGAGCCGGGCGACCGGGTTATCCACCCAATTTTCGGGAACGCGTCCTAACCGCCACCGCTTGGGCATTCCCCGGAACAGCCCGCGGGCCAGATCGTTAACTCGATGATCGAGGAGATCGACGATGGCCGCTGCGGCCCGACCTTACTGGACCGGCTTCCTCAAGCTTTCGCTGGTGACGATTGGGGTGCGTCTCTACTCGGCGACCACCGAAAAGGAGCGCATCCACTTTCACCGGATACACGAATCTTCGGGTGAGCGTGTGCGCTATCAGAATGTGGTGCCGGGGCTCGGTCCGGTCGACAGTAGCGAGATCGTCAAGGGCTACGAATACCAGAAGGGCCGCTACGTAACGGTCGAGCCGGACGACTTGAAGAAGCTGCGGTTGGAGACGACCGATACGATCGATATCGCCGAATTTGTCGATGCCGAGGACTTGGATCCGGTTTACGTCGACAGCCCCTATTACCTCCTCCCGGACGGCAGTCTCGCCGAAGACGGGTACCGCGTGATCCGGGATGCGTTGCGCGAGACCGGCAAAACCGCAATCGGGCAGGTCGTGATCAACACGCGCGAGCGGATCGTCGCGATCCGCCCATTTGGCAAGGGTCTGCTCGTCAACGCCTTGCATTTTCCGGAGGAAGTCCGCGCCGCCGACGAGTTCTTCGCGGCGATCCCCAACGAGCCCGCCGCCGAGGATGAGCTCGCGATCATGGAGCAGATCATCGCGCGACGAACCCGGAAATTCGAACCCGCGAAATTCGTCGACCATTATCAAGCCGCATTGAAAGAGCTGATTGACGAAAAGCTCGCCGGCCAATTGCCGGAGCGCGCGCCCGAGCGCAAGCCGGCGCAGGTGATCAACTTAATGGAAGCACTGAAGCGTAGTTTGGCACAGGACGGCGCCGAAAAGCCCGCCGCTAAACCACGCCCGCGCTCGGCAAAACCCTCAAAAACGCAGCCGAGCCTGCTTCTTCCGGTCCGCGGCGGCCTGGCAGACAATCCCAAGGCGCCGCCCGCCGAGGCGCCGAAACGCCGCAAGAGGGTTTCCTGAATTCACCGTTAGCGGAGTGCGGTTCCTCCCCGCTGCGCGGGGGAGGTGGCGAGCGAAGCGACGGAGGCGGCGCACATCGTGGCGCACCCGAGGAGCAGTGTCGTGTGCGAACCCATCCACCTCAACCGCCAAACGGGCAGAAGGACAATAGAAGTCGAGAACGTACGATCCGATCGGATGTTGCCTGCGAAAGCGTAAGCCCGCCAGCCGTCCTTTCCGCAGAGCCTGCCAGAGCACGACCCCCGGCAAGCTCATCTGCAGGCGCAACTCGCGGGCGCGGCTGAATGTATTGTTGGGCGCTCGCATGCCCCCTCCACCATGCTTCCCATGGTCCCCCTCCCCCGCGCGCGTGGGAGGAACCATTCACGTCACGCTCACTAATGAGCGCCAATCGCCCCACAGTCAGGAGCGGCATCGCTACAATTGCCACTATCGCACGGGATGTGGCGCGAGACCGGGCAAGGGCGCTGTGCAGCTTGACAATAAGGCCGGCAAGTTTTGGCGAGGCGGGTGCCAATCTAACTACACTCATTCCGGGAATCCGGCCTGATCTGCTTCCGATAAAACAGGTCGATCAGGTCGGCGCGTTCAACGGCAGGTTGCCTCCGGCCGGGAGGTCGCCATGAGCTTCAGCGCATTGTCGGCATGACGTATTCGGCGCCGGCGCGGATGCCGGTGGGCCAGCGGGCGGTGACGGTCTTCAGGCGCGTGTAGAAGCGCACGCCTTCCATCCCGTGCACCGCCATGTCGCCGAAGAGGGAGCGCTTCCAGCCGCCGAAGCTGTGGAACGCCATCGGCACCGGAATCGGCACATTGATGCCGACCATGCCGATCTGGATGCGGTTCGTGAACTCGCGCGCGGCGTCTCCGTCTCGCGTGAAGATCGCGACGCCGTTGCCGTATTCGTGGTCGTTGACGAGCTTTGTCGCGCTGTCGAAATCGGGCGTGCGCACGACCGACAATACCGGGCCGAAGATCTCCTCCTTATAGATGCGCATCTCGGGCTTGACCTCGTCGAACAGACAGCCGCCAAGGAAAAAGCCGTTCTCGTACCCCTGCAGTTTGAGCCCGCGGCCGTCGACGACGAGCTTGGCGCCCTCCTCGACGCCGAGATCGACATAGGAACGCACCTTGGCGAGGTGCTGGCCGGTGACGAGCGGCCCCATCTCGGCCTCGGGGTCGGTGCCAGGGCCGACCTTCAAGCCGCGCACCCGCGGCACCAGCTTGTCCATCAGCCGGTCGCCGGCGCCCCCGACCGCCACCGCCACCGACACCGCCATGCAGCGCTCGCCGGCCGAGCCGTAGGCGGCGCCCATCAGCGCGTCCGTGGCCTGGTCGAGGTCGGCGTCCGGCATCACGACCATGTGGTTCTTGGCGCCGCCCAGGGCCTGCACGCGCTTGCCGCTCTCGGCGGCGGTCCGGTAGATGTAATGGGCGATCGGCGTCGAGCCGACAAAGCTGACCGCGGCGACATTCGGGTGGTGCAGCAATGCGTCGACCGCCTCCTTATCGCCATTGACCACATTGAAGACGCCGGGCGGCAATCCCGCCTCGGTCAGCAGTTCGGCGATGCGGATGCCGGGCGACGGGTCGCGCTCGGAGGGCTTCAACACAAAGGTGTTGCCGCAGGCGAGCGCTACCGGGAACATCCACATCGGCACCATCGCCGGGAAGTTGAACGGGGTGATGCCGGCGCAGACGCCGAGCGGCTGGCGCAGCGACCAGCTGTCGATGCCGCGCCCGACCTGCTCGGTGAACTCGCCTTTGAGGAGATGCGGGATGCCGCAGGCAAATTCGACGACCTCGGTGCCGCGAGTCACCTCGCCGGCGGCGTCGGAGAGGACCTTGCCGTGCTCATCGGTGATGAGGCGTGCGAGCGCGCCGGCCTCGCGGTCGAGCAATTCGCGGAATTTGAACAGAATGCGCGCGCGGGTCAGCGGCGGGGTCGCGGCCCAGGCCGGAAAAGCGGCCGCTGCGGCCTTGACCGCTCGGTCCACCTCGGCGGCGCCGGCAAAAGCGACGCGGCGGCTGCATTCGCCGGTCGCCGGGTTGAAGATATCGCCCCATCGCCCACTCGTTCCTTCGGCGCGCTTGCCTTCGATGTAATGGTGAATGTCGCTCATGCCGCTACCCGTTGGCTGATTTGCTGCAGGCTCCTAACATAACCCCGCCGCAGGCTGCGCGGCAGGGCTTTTGATGCAAACGGAGGATCGGCTGACATTCCTCTTCGGCAAGGTGGTCTGGGCGGTATTTAGGCCTGGCAATATGTTGATGCTCTGCCTGCTCGCCGGCGTCTGTTTGTTTGCGGTATATCGCGGACGGCGCGGCAAATTGCTGGTTGCTTTAGCCGCATTTGGGTTTGCCGCGCTCGCGGTGGCCCCAATAGGTCCAGCAATGCTGCTGGAGCTCGAACAGCGATTTCTGCGGCCGGCTGTTATGCCGGACAAGATCGACGGGATCCTGGTTCTGGGGGGCGCGGTCGATCCGGCGGCGTCGCGATTCTACGGCGAGACTGTGTTCAACAGCTCTGTGTCACGGGTGTTGGTTGGCGTTGCGCTCGCCCGGAAGCACCCCGAGGCGAAGCTCGCCCTGATCGGCGGCGAGGGCGATTTCTTTCCGGTCGGGTTTGCCGAAGCGCGCGCGACGCAAAGCTTTGTGCTCGAGGAGGGAATCGCCCCTTCGCGCGTCGTTCTGGAGGAGCGCTCGCGGAGCACCCACGAGAACGCGGTCTTCGCGAAGGAGGCGATCCGCCCCGCGAGCGGCGAGACCTGGGTTCTGGTCACGTCGGCTTTCCACATGCCGCGTGCCGTCGCATGCTTTGCCGCCGTAAGCTGGCCGGTCATTCCTTATCCGGTCGACTACAAGGTCGATCCCGAAACGGGCCTCCGGGCAAATTTCGATCTGGTCGAGGGGCTCGGCGCGGCCACGCTCGCGGGCAAAGAATGGGCGGGTCTGGTGGCCTATCGCCTACTGGGATGGACGCGGGAGCTGTTTCCCGCGCCGGATGCTTTGCCGGCCTCGGCGGTCCGCGGCTAAAACCCGCTCAGCGCACTGACCGCGGAAAATACGCTCCACGCCACGAACAGGGTCAACCCGCTCCAATAAACAAAGCGATACATTGCGATCCCCCCGAGACCTGTCGAATGCCGAAAGGTCTCGCCCCAATCTGGCTCTAACCTGGTTTTACGGTTCCCGAACCCGAATCCTCCCCATGTTCGATCTCACCTTTCTGGGCACCGCGGCGGCGGTGCCTTCCGCCGAGCGGGGCCTGCCGGGACTGCTGGTCTCCAAAGGCCCCGATCGGTTCCTCATCGATTCCGGAGAAGGCACCCAGCGCCAGTTGATGCGCGCCGGGCTTGGCTTTCGCGGTTTGCATCACGTGCTGCTGACGCACGCCCACCTCGATCACGTGCTGGGGCTGGCGGGCCTCCTCGCCAGCTTTGCTCTTTATCGGGTGAATGGGACGATCGAGATCGTCGGCAGCGAGGAAACGGTGGCGTTCGTCAGGCGCTATCTCTTGGATACGATCGGACCGGAGCGCGAGGGCGGGTACCGGCTGCGCGCGATCTCGCCCGGGCCCGTTCTGGTGCGACAGGGTTGGCGTCTCGATGCCTTTGCGGTCGCACATCGCGGGACCGAGAGCCTCGGGTATCGGTTTCAGGAGGAGCTCCGGCACCCTCTTATATCCGAGAGCCTCGATGCGCTCGGCATACCCGCAGGGCCGGAGCGCGCCTTGCTCGCGCAAGGCCGCTCCGTCGTGCTGGCCGACGGGCGCCATATCGCGCCCGAAATGGTGCACGGCCCACCCGTTCCGGGCACCGCCCTCGCCATCGTCGGCGACACCGAGGAGATCGTCGGCCTCGTCGAGCCGGTGCACGGAGCCCACGCGCTGGTGATCGAAGCCACGTTTCTCGAGCGGGATGCGGCGCTCGCCCGCGCACGCGGGCATTTGACCGCCGCTGCGGCGGGCCGGCTGGCGCGCGACGCGGAGATCGGAGAATTGCTCCTCACCCACATATCGGGGCGGTACCGCCCGCAGGAGATCCTGACGGAAGCCGCCGGTCATTTTGCGCGGGTCCGGGTCGTCGCCGATTTCGAGCGTATCTCTGTCTCGGCGCGGAATGATGTCAGTTCTTGAGCATACCGCTCTTCAGGGCGGCGGTGTTGTATTCGATTATCCCGATGTAGGCCGGGGCCGGCCCGTTTGGTCGCGACAGAAATCGGAATAGAAAAGTTCACCGCTCGGTCAGCTTAAGCTCGATACGCCGATTGCGGCGGTAGGCGTCATCCGTGTTGCCCGGGTCCAGCGGCTGCTGGTCGGCGAAACCGGCCGCCGCGAGTCGAGTCGCGGGTATTCCTTGATCTATGGCGTAGCGCACCACCGATATCGCACGGGCGGTCGACAATTCCCAATTGGACGGAAACTGGGAACTGCTGATCGGGCGGTGGTCGGTATGCCCGTCCACGCGCAATATCCAGTGGATGTCCGGCGGGATCTTGGCGGCGATTTCCTTCAGCGCTCCTATTACCGGCGCGAGCTGTTTCCTCGCATCATCGCCGAGTTCGGCGCTTCCCGGCGCAAACAGCACCTCCGACTGGAACACGAAGCGGTCGCCGACAATCCGGATATCCGCCCGATCACCGAGGATCTCGCGCAACCGGCCGAAAAACTCCGAGCGAAAGCGGGCGAGCTCCTCGACTTTATTGACGAGCGCCAGATTGAGGCGCTTGCCGAGCTCGACGATCTGCCCTTGCTGGTCCTTGACCTTGGCTTCGGAGACATCGAGGGCTGCCGCGATGCGCGAGAGCTGATCGCGCAACGTGGCGATCTGGGCGTTCAATGCGTCGACCCGGGCGAGCGCCTGCCGGCTGATTTCCTTTTCCGCGCTGAGCGCCTGCTCCGCCCCCTGCGCCCGGCTGCCGAGCGCGCTCAGGCGGACGTCCCGGGCATCGATCTCCTTTTGTGCGAGCGAGGTCTTCTCCTGCTCAGAGGCGAGCTGGGCTTCGAGCTCCTTCGTCCGATCACGCACGGCGGTCGCGGTATCCTGCTGTTGTGCCATGGCGGCGACCTTGGCCTCAAGATCGGCCCTGACGGTTTTCAGGGCTTCGAGGTCGCGCCGCATGCTCTCGATCTCGCGCAGTTGCAGGTCGATCTTCTCCTTGTCGGCGCTGACGATCGCGTCGGCGTCGCGCAGCTTGCCGCTCAGCTGGTCGCGCTCGGCGACGGCGCTCTTCAGCTGCGAAGATAGTTCGAGCGTGCCGGAACGCAGCTCATCATTGGAGCGCCGTTCGACGGCGAGCAGGCTCGCCAGGTCATCGACCTGCTGCTGCAGCTTCTGCAATGCCTGGTCGCGGCCGGACAATGCGACCCCGAGATAGAATTGGCCGGCGGTGAAAACCAGCAGAATGAAGATGATCACCATCAACAGCTGCGCCAGCGCGTCGACGAAACCTGGCCAGATGTCGATGCTGGAGCGGCGGGACGTTGCGCGGTGCTAGTGCCATGCGTGGTACGGAGTGTTTAGACGCATACAGAAGGTTCGCTCAGCAAATTCGTGACGAGACTCACATCAAAATCCTCGTCACACCGGCGAAGCTTGCCCCTGGCAGGGAACAGGGGGCCGGCGCCCATGGCAGAAATGGGTCCCGGCCTTCGCCGGGAAGACGAGGACGGGCCGCATCGCACTGATCTGTATGCATCCAAGCTCTGGTTCGATCAGCGCCGCGCGTCTTCCGCGAGGGCGGCGATGGTGCGGGCGACGATACGGATGTCGCCGCGCAGGTCTTGCACGCTCTGCTCGCGGCCCTGGACGACGTCTTCGCTGAGCCGCGCGACATAGGCCTCGATGTTGCGCAGATGGTTGCGCAGCACATCGTCGTGACCGAGCGAGTTTTCGACCGCTTCGGCCAGCCGGGCAAGGGACGGCTTCAGCTCCAACTGGTTTTCGGCGAGCCGCACCATCAGGATCTGGCCGGCCTTCATCTGCTCGCCGAAAACGCCGAGACGATCGGTCAGGCTCGCGAGCGTGGCATTGGCGCCGATCCGGCTCTCCTCGCCGCGCGCGATGATGCGCTGGAGATTTTCCAGGCTGTCGGCAGTCTGCTCGAGCAGCGCCTGGATATAGGCCGGCACCGATCCGTCTCCCGAGTCGCTCAACGGGCCGCCGGAGAGCCGCGTATAGGCCGACAGCGACTCCTCCAGCTCGTTGTAGAACCGGTTCTGCGCCTGGCCGGCTTGCAGGTCGAGGAAGCCCAGGACAAGGCTGCCGGCGAGCCCGAACAAAGACGCGCTGAACGCCGTTCCCATGCCGTGAAGCGGCGACTCCAAGCCGGATTTGAGATCGGCGAAGGCGCGAGCGACGTCATTGGCTCCGATGTTCAGCGCGCCGATCACATCGCCGACCGAGCGTACCGTCTCGAGGAGCCCGTAAAAGGTCCCGAGAAGACCGAGAAAGATCAGGACTTCGATCAGGTAACGCGACGTCTCGCGCGTTTCGTTGAGCCGCGACGCGATCCCGTCGAGCAAGGCCTGCAACGAGGTCGCCGACAGACTGACACGCCGGCCCTGCTGCGCCTCGAGGATCCGGGCCATCGACCCGAGCAGCCTGGGCGCCGCCTCGCCCGCCGCCGAATTGCCGCCGCCGGTTTCATGGTTGCGAAAGTCCTCGATCCACCGGAGTTCGGGATCGAGCGACAGCACCTGGCGGAAAATATAAACGATACCGGCGATCAGGATGCCGAGTATGACGCCGTTGACCGCAGGATTGCCCATGAATGCGTTGACCAAGGGGCGCCCTAGCAACGCGGCCAATCCGGCGACGAGCACCAGAAACAAGACCATGCGAATCAGGAAACGGCGGGATTGGGTCATCCCGTCAATTCGCCGCCACTATGAAGTCGTCCTGGATGATCGCTGTTACTCTAACAGCCGCCGCAACGGCGCGCGGCTGCATCTCCGCGCCGAACAATCAGCGAGAGTAACGCATCGGGCACTGGAGCAACAACGAAATCTCCGCGAAGGTAGTGCCTCACTTTGAAATCCGGGCAGCAAGCAAGATTCCGCGATCAGTCTCACCAACTTGGCAGAGGAACGGGTCGGCAGTGAAACCGTCGGGTGAGGGCCGACAGCATGCCGGACTGCCCAAACAGGTCGCGCTTGGCCGCTCCTAGTGGCTCAGAACCATTCAAAAGATTCAACTGACGCCCCCTCCTCGCTTTCCCGGCGAAAGCCAGGATCCACCTCTGCCGTGGACACCGGCTTTCGCCGGTGAAGCGGGATGAGCGAAGTGCTCCCATAGCCTGACGAATCGTGCGAATAAATCGCAACACCAGCTGTTTTTGCTGTTTTTTGCAGCGAAATATCAGCCACACTAATAATCGACAAATTGGAAATACGAGGATCACTACCGCTCCATGATTCCCGTGCTCCGAATCTGGTAAAACGCCGGGCCGGTCCTTCTAAAACCGACGTTGCTACCTGTTCCACTGTTTTATTAGGTCCAGATCAGGCTCGGCTCTTCGTTTCCCACGCTTCGCGGCGACAGGGAAGGTCGAAGAAACGTGGGCGGAACGCGACGACACCGCTAACACCGCGATAACTGGCCATGCTCACGACGATAACTCCCGACGCATTGGCAACTGCCGACCCTAGCAGGTTATTGCTATATTGTCAACAGGCCGCGATGTGAGTAGGGCAACACAAGCAAGAGAAGGCCTGGAGTTTGTCTGCCCACAGATCAGCGCGCCCGCGTGCAGTGAGAAATGATGGGCGGGCGGTTGGAAGCGGCCGCGTCCCGGCCAGATAAGTTCTCACAATGATCTCTGGGTTGCGTAGTGCGACAGGGTCTCACGGTTCTCCACGACAAAGGGAGCGCGCGCTAGCTTAATCCCGTGGATCTCAGAAGACCGGTTAACCCGGGAAGGGCACGGGGGGTTATGACTGCCCGGCAAAGCGTCTCGAATCCTCCGCGGCGTAAGCCGCCACGGCGTTGTCGGCGATGCGTGCCGCTTGCAGCCGGTCAATCAGCTCAGCCACCCGGCTCGCAGGAATCGCGCAGGTCACCTCGTTGTTCGACATCCCGGTGCGCACCCGGCTCAGCATGCAGCCGACGCTGACGGCGATCTCGCCGCGCTCCTTGGCGATCGGGATGATGTGGCATTGCGGCTTGCCTTCGAAGCGCAGTTCCGGCCAGGCGTCGTGCAGCAGCATCTGCTGCTTGCCGTTGAGCCGCAGCAGGATTACCGCGGGCTCGATCGCGAGGTCGCGCAAAGGCCCGTAAACGATGCTCGCCGGCTTGTCGCGCAGGACCGCAATCTTCGCCACCGCGTCAGGCGTCACCCAGCCGCTTTCGCACAGCGCGGCAACATCGGCGTTGCGGGCGATCTGCGCCATCGTCTTGAAACCGTGCGTCAGGCTGCCGACGCTGCAATTGCCGTGGTCTTCTGCCACGGTCGCGAAAACGGCCTCGGTCGCTTCAATCCAGAAGACGCAACTCGCGGCGACGGCGCCAGTGCGGCCGTCGGGGGTTGGCGGCGGCAGGGCCCGTTCGATGCGGCGGATCCCGCTTGGAATCTCGCTCAGAAACGCGATTCCGATCGGCGGCACCCCGAGGCCCAGCAGATCCAGCAGATCTTCGTGGCAGCTCTTGAAGCGGCTTTCCGGCATTTGGCATCTCCTGTTCGATGGTCGCTTCGCCCCCCGCCGCTCAGTTCCAGCGCAGCAGGTGTCTTTCGAGCCGCCCCGCGATGCCGAAGATCAGCAGCACCACGGCGAGGATTAACAGGATCAGCGCGAACATCAGCGCCGAATTGTACGTGCTCTGCGCGAAGGACAAGAGATAGCCGAGGCCGCGGCTGGCGGCGACAAACTCGCCGACTACCGCGCCCGTGAAGGCGAACCCCACCGCGACTTTCAGGCAGCCGAGCACCGTGGAGGCGACGGAGGGCAAGTAGACGTGACGCACCAAGGCCCAGCGGTCTCCCCCTAGGGTAACGACGCGCTCGATCAGCCGGCGGTCGACCTGCCGGATCCCGGTGAACACGGTGAAGAACACCAGCACCGCCACCAGGATGAACGACAGCGCCACTTTCGAGGCGATGCCGACGCCGAGCCAGATCACGAAGAGCGGCGCCAGGATTACCCGCGGCACCGCGTTGAGCACCATCATCACCGGCTCGAGCAATTCGGCGACGAGCCGAGCACGATGCCCACGGCGATGCCGATCGCGAGGCCGCCGAGCGCGGCGGTGAAGGTGGCTTGGAGATGCGGCCAGATGCGGCCGTCGACAAAAAGCTCGGCGAGTACGGCGCCGACCCGGCTCGGCATCGGCGCGTAGATCGGGTTCAGCATGCCGGCCTGTCCGGCTAACTCCCATAGCGCCAGCAGCACGGCGAAGGCAACCAGCCGCCGCAGCCAGGCATAGGGCGCATTAAGCGGCACAGAGCGCCTCCGCCCGGTAATCGACCTCGCGCGACAGATCAGCCCACAGCCGTTCATAGAGCGGCGCGAAGGCGGGATGAGTGCGCGAATGGACGGGATCGCGCGGTCGCGGGATCGGCACCGGGTAATGCTCCGTAATCCGGGCGCGCGGACCGCGCGACAGCAGGTAGACCTCGTCGGAGAGGCACAGCGCCTCTTCGAGATCGTGCGTGACAGGAGCACGCTGATCCGCTCGCGCTCGACCAGCGCCACCACATCTCGCACGATGCGGGCGCGCACGATCGCGTCCAACGAGGCAAAGGGCTCGTCCATCAAAATCAGCCGCGGCCGCATCGCCAGCACCTGTGCCAGCGCCACCCGCTTGCGCTGGCCGCCGCTGAGATGCCGCGGAAACCGGTCGCCGAAGCCTGCGAGCCCGAGCCGGTCGAGCCAGGCTTCCGCCTCGGCCAGCGCCCGGTTCCGTTGCATGCCGGCAAAGACGAGACCGAGGGCGACGTTTTCGCGCGCCGTCTTCCACGGCAGCAGCGCGTCGTCCTGAAACAGAATGCCGATCTGCCCTGGCGGCAATCCCGTTTCCACCGTCCCGGAAAGCGGCTGCTGCAGCCCGATAACGGCGCGCAGCAGGCTCGACTTGCCCGATCCCGATGGCCCGACCAGGCTGACGAAACGACCTTCCTCGACCGCCAGATCCACCCCTTCGAGGACCGGCTCCTTGCCATAGGCAATCGTCAGAGCTTGGACGCGCAGTGTCAGCCCCCGGCGATCGTCGTATCGAACAGACCGGCGACGTTGGCGCCCGGCTTGACCAGGCCGCCAATCTCCAGCGCGTGCGCGACCCGCATGGCGGCGTCGCTGTCGATAGTGACCGTCTCGGGATAGAGGTCGTTGCGGTGCTGGTCGAGAATCGCGCCGAGCTCCTTCAGGTCGAGCCCGGTCGTCATCTCCTTCGGCAAGGCCGCGACCAATTGCTCGCCGCTCATCCCGCGCAGCGCCCTCAGCGCATCGGCGAGCGCCTGGGTCAGCGCCACCATCTCCGCCCGACGCTTCTCGACCTCGTCGGCCCGCACCGACACGCCCATGAACTCAAACGAGCCGCCGAGATGGTGCGCGGCGTCCTCCATATCCATCGCGTTGACCAGCACCCGCGCGTGATCGCGCTTCAGCAAGGTCAGCGCCGGCTCCTGCACGACGCCGGCCTCGATCTGCCCCTGGCGCAACGCTTCCAAGAGATTGACCCCCATCGTCGCGAACTGGACCTTCGAGGCGTCGGCGCCAGCTTCTTTCAGCAGGCAAAGGGTCAGCGCGTGGTCAGCGTTGCCGAGCGCCGACACGCCGACCGTCTTGCCTTCGAGATCTTTGATCGAGCGGATCCTGTCGGCTGTATTGGGCGCGGTGACGACCGCGAACAGCGGCAGGCGTCCGGTCACGGCGAAGCGGCGGATCGGCGCGCCGACATTGGAGTAGGCCTGGATCGCCACGTCGAGCGCGGTGGCGGCGTAATCGACCGCGCCGCCGACCAGCGCCTGCATCGCCGCATTGCCGCCGCGGGTGTAGACCAGCTCGACATCGAGACCGTGGTTTTTGAAGATGCCGCTCGAGCGTGCGACCTCGTACGGCACACCGCATAGCAACTGGCTGCAATAGGCGAGCTTGACCTGTTTCTGCTGCGCGTTGGCATGGTCGGGCCGCACCGCCGGGATGACGCTCGCGACGACCGCGGCGCCTTTGAACAGCGAGCGGCGGGACACCTTGATGCCGGGCACCCGGGCCGTGTTTTCGTCACAGCAGCTCATCGGCGCCTCCAGACATGGCAGTGAGTTGCGCAGAATGGGGCCGTTCGTGCTTACGTCCAATGCAAAATTGAGCCTGTACTTGATGCAAAATCCGCATAAGCACGGGCCATGGATCTGCGCCGCCTGCAAACATTCGTCACCGTGGCCGAGGTCGGCACAGTGTCAAAAGCGGCATCGCGTCTGCGCGTCAGCCAGTCCGCGCTGTCGCGGCGCATCGGCGAACTCGAAGCGGAGTTCGACCTCAAGCTGTTCGATCGGATCGGCCGGCGCCTGGTGCTGACTGCGGCGGGTGAGCAGTTTCTCGGCGAATGCCGTGGTGTCCTCGGCCAGCTCGATGCACTCAGCGAACGGGTCGAGTTGTTACGGCGCGGCGACGGCGGCGTCCTGAAGCTCGCCGCGCCGCCGCACACGATCGAAAGCGTCCTTTCGACATTCCTGCCCCAATACGCGCTGCGCTATCCCAATGTGCAAATAAAGCTCACGGAAGCCCTCGGTCGCGAGCAGACCGAATTGCTGGAACGCGGCGAGGTACATATCGGGATCCGGCACGATCAGGGCGATCCGCGCTTCGACAGCCTCGCGTTGCCGCCGGACGAAGTCTTGGCCGCCTGCGCCCCGTCTCACGAGCTTGCCAAAGGCGGCGCCATCGATATCGTCCGTCTCACCGGCTATCCGCTGCTGCTGCCGGACGCGGGCTATTCGATCCGGCGCTTCTTCAACGCCGCCTGCCGGCTCGCGCATGTCGATCCCAATATTCTGCTGGAGAGCCGCGCGCCGCACACCTTGCTGGCGCTGGCCGAGGCCGGGCAGGGTGTCGCGGTCATCCCGTCGTTGCTGCGGACCGATCGTCACCGGCTCCGCATCCTGCGGGTGACGCACCGGCGTCAGCCGCTGCGCGAGCGGTTTGCCATCCAATGGGACAAGCGCCGCCCGATGCCGCCCTATGCTCAGAGCTTTTGCGCGGCACTTGCCGCGCATATGCGCGAGGTACTGCCGATCACGCGGCCATCGAAAACGACAGAACCTCTCACGCAAAATCGCGTTAGCGCTGAAGTCGAATGATCAAAGCTCCCATGTTAAGAGCCATTTTGCGTCGCATACTGCCGATATCTCGATGAGAAGCGAATGGCCGAAATCGGCGCATCTCGCCCGTTGCGGCGCGTTCCGGCGAAGGTCTCCTCACCGGCCCTTAGCGGACCCACTCCTCGCACATCGCAAACCGGTGCTTTGTTGAGTTCACGGCCTACGCTCGGGCAAGGCGCCTAACCATGGGTTTCGCTCAGCTCAACCCATCCTACAGGGAGACTACAGAACGAAGTCAGGACGCCGCCCGGCCGGCGCGCATCGCCTCCTTGATCAAGGCGGCGAGCGGCAGGTGCAGGTGGGAATTCGCCGCCAGGACGTCGCCGCTCGACATCATGTCGTGACCGCCGGCCATGTCGCTGACGTATCCGCCCGCTTCGCGGACGAGGAGGAGCCCGGCGGCGATATCCCAAGGCGCCAGTGCGAACTCCCAGAACCCCTCATATCGGCCGGCCGCGACATAGGCGAGGTCGAGCGCGGCCGAACCCATGCGCCGGACACCGCTCGTCGCGCCCATGACCGCCGCGAGCGTAGCCATGTAAGCCTGCTCGTCGGCACGGTCGCCAAACGGCATTCCGGTGCCGATGACCAACTCGCCGAGCTGGCGCCGGGCGGAGACCCTCAGCCGGCGATCGTTGACGTAGGCGCCCGCCCCTTTCTCCGCCCAATACATCTCGTCACGAATGGGCTCGTAGATTACGCCGGCGACGATCTCACCGTCGCGCTCCAGCCCGATCGAGATCGCGAAATGAGGGATGCCGTGCAGAAAATTCGTTGTGCCGTCCAATGGATCGACAATCCAGCGGTGCCGCGGGTCCGATCCCGCCTCCGCTCCGCTCTCCTCGAACAGCATCGCGTAGCCGGGACGCGCCCTCTTCAGCTCGGCTTTGAGCGTGCGCTCGGCCTTCAAATCGGCGGTCGAGACGAATTCGCCGGCGCCTTTGACCGAGACCTGGAGGTGCTCGACCTCACCAAAATCGCGAATGAGTCCGCGCGATGCCTTCAGCGCGGCGTTTCCCATGACGTTGATGATCGGCGAACGGACGGCCATGTCGAGGATTTTCGACCGAGCTAGTGTTCAGATCCATTCAGACGGTTCAATGGTCGACCGCGGACCGATGCCACCACCAAAACTCCGTCACACCGCCGAAGGCCGGTGCCCATCGTGGAAATGGGTCCCGGCCTTCGCCGGGAAGACGAGAAGGAGAGATGCGACATTGAAGCATCTGAATGTGTCCGAGCACTAACCGCCGAGCACGGTCCCTTCGGCGATGCCCGAGTCGGTCGCGGCGATCTTGGCGCCATCGTCGAGACGCACCCGCGACACCTCCACGAAGCCGCCCTGCGCGAGGATCCGCATCCCAGCCTCGCCGATCGAGACGACCTCACCGAGCTTGTGTCCGCGCACCGCGCCAAAGGCCGGCGCCGTGATCTTGCGCGCGTCGAATAGGTAGAGCTTGCGCTCCCCTGCCATGGTCCAGGCCCCGGGGGCCGGGTTGCAGCCGCGGATCAGGTCGTAGACGAAGTCGACATGGGTCGCCCAGTTGATACGGGATTCCGCCTCGCGCACCCAGCCCTCGTAGGTCGCCCGGCTTTCGTCCTGCGTCGTTTCGGTCGCGCGACCCGACACGACCAGGTCGGCGGCCTGCACCAGCGCTTCCACTCCGAGCGGGAAGATCTTGTCGAAATAGAGCGAGCCGGCGGTCTCGTCGGGTCCGATCGGCACGCGCTTTTGCAGGATTACCGGACCTTCGTCGAGACCCGGGGTCGGGCGGAAGATCGATAATCCGGTCTCGCTGCGTCCGCGGATGATCGCCCACGGGATCGACGAAGGCCCGCGGTGCAATGGCAACAGCGAGGGGTGGAACTGGATCATTCCGTGCTTCGGAATCGCGCAGAATTCGGGCGGCGCGAACAAGAGGACATAGGCCATGACCCCGAGATCGGCATTGAGTTCGGCGAGCGCGTGTTTTGCTTCATCACTCGAGTATTTGGCATGGCGATGGACGGTCAGCCCGCGCTCTTGCGCCGCCACAACGAGCGGGTCGGGTCTGGCGCCCGGCCGCTCCGGCGCCGCAAACACGCCGGCTACTTCATCTCCGCGAGCCAAAAAGGCCTCTAGGACGGCTTTGCCGAAGGCCTGCTGGCCGACGATCACGGTGCGCATCTCGTTCCCTCCGAATATCCGGCTCGGCGGCAGAGTTTCATGCTGAAGCGTCCGAGGGCAAGCTTATCACGCCCGGTTCGTCCGCGGTACCGGGCTCGCGGGCCCGCGGCAGCAGCAGGGTAACCGCGGTGCCGCGCCCGACTTCGCTGCGGATCGACGCCGAGCCCCCGGATTGGCGAGCAAACCCATATACCAAGCTGAGGCCGAGACCGGTACCTTTGCCCGGTCCCTTGCTCGTAAAGAACGGCTCGAACGCCCGCGTCAGTACCTCGGGGGACATGCCCGTACCGGTGTCGGAGATCTCCAAACCGACAAAATCCCCGGCCTCGCCGGCCCCGCTATCGGGCAGAGTCATTTTGAAGGTCCGCACCCGCAGCACACCGCCCTCGGGCATCGCATCGCGGGAATTTATCGCAAGATTGATCACGGCAAGTTCGAGTTGCGTGGCATCGGTATCGACCGGCCACAGATCGGGCGCAAAATCGGTTTCGACCCTGACCCTGCTCCCGACGGTGCGAGCCATCAGTTCCGCCATTTGGCGCAATGTGTCGTTGAGGTCCAGGCGCGCAACCGCAAGCGGCTGTCGCCGCGCAAAGGCGAGAAGCTGGCTGGTCAGCCTTTCGCCGCGCTCGACGGTAGCGAGCGCCATCTCGACCCTGGCCTGCAGCGTCGGTTCGCGCTGACGGCCGCTCAGCAATTCGAGGCAGCCTTGCAGCACGGTCAACAGATTGTTGAAATCATGCGCCACCCCGCCCGTCAGCTGGCCCAACGCCTCCATTTTTTGCGCCTGGTGGAGTTCGGCCTCAGCGCGCGTCCGCCGCTGCATCTCGCGGTTCAGCCGCCGCGCGGTGGCGCGCCACCGCCATGTGGCGACCCTTTGCTGCTGCAGTTGCCGCACGGCGAACAGAGTCATACAGAACAGCCCGAGCGAGGCCGGAATAGCAAAAAGCAGATAATCGATCAGGTTGGCTCGCCACTGCGCGAGAACCCCCTGCATCGGGATCCCGAAGGCGACATAGAGGGGGTATCCGCCGATCCGGTGATATCCGAACAGGCGCTTGATCCCGTCGATCCCGCCTCTGCCCCAAAACAACCCACGATCCGGTTCGGCAGCGATCGCTCGCATGAGAGGCGTTTCGGAAGAGAAGACCCGCGGACTGGGCAGCGGCGGATACCGCACGAGGACCGAGCCGTCGTCGCGCAACAAGAGGGCCGAGAAATATTCATCACGAGAGATGGTGCTGAAAAAATTACCGAAGTAACCAGGGTTGGCAGAAATGATGATGACCCCATCGAAACTTCCGTCCGGCGTCGATCGGCGCCGGCTGATGTCGAAATCGGAAAGACGGGTCAATTGATCCATATGCTCGCGGCCGATAAAGATTCCGGCATCGCGGTCCCGTTGCGCGGTAAAGGCGTCGCGATTGGAGACGTCGGTGGTCGCCGGCGGGAACGGGCTTGCGCTTGCTCGCGCCTGCCCGCGGCGGTCAACCAACAGCACCGCACCGATCTGCGGCAACGTTTCGAGGTTCGATAGAAACCGATGCAGCTCGCCGTCATTCTCGATATTGTCCCAGTCGAGGCCGCGGACACGGTCATCGATCCACGCGAGTATCAGCGCGTACGTCTCGATCGCACTAAGCGCATGTTCGTTTAGCTGGCCCGCCTCGATGGTGACCCGTTGTTTGGCCTCGAGCTGGACAAGACGGAAGTTCTGCCACGCGGCAATCGTCAGGAGCAGCAACGGTACCGCCAGCGCCGCCACTAGCAGGAGGCGCGACGTCCACGCAAGCCTGCGCTGCGGGCGCTCCGCGACCGCATCCATATCGGTAATGCCAGAAAGGCCCAAGCCATCCCCGCCGAAGCCGAGGTCGCGTCTAACCCTCGCCAGCCGATCCGACTGGTAGCCGTGCTCATCGCTCGCGCTAGGCTGAGCGCGAGCCGGCTGGCGACCGTTCCCGCTCCTTTCATCCGTCGAGTTTACGCCGGTAATGCCGCCAGGTCGAAGGCGGCGGCCATCAGCGCACGGGTGTAGGGGTGCTCGGGGGCGGTCATGACGCGGTCGGTGGGGCCGGCTTCGACGATCTTGCCGTCCTTCATGACCAGGATTTCGTGTGCCAGCGCGCGCACGACCCGCAAATCGTGGCTGATGAACAGATAGGCGAGGCCGTGCCGGGTCTGCAATTCGCGCAGCAGCTCGACGATCTGCGCCTGGACCGACATGTCCAAGGCCGAGGTCGGCTCGTCGAGCACGACAAAGCGCGGCTTCAAGACCAAGGCCCGGGCGATCGCGATGCGCTGGCGCTGGCCGCCGGAGAATTCGTGCGGGTAGCGCTCGGCCGCCTCGGGATCGAGCCCGACCTCGACCAGCGCGGTTTCGATCAGCCTCCGGCGGTCCGCGGCGCTGGCCGCGAGCCGGTGCACCTTGAGCCCCTCCTCGACAATCTGTGCGACCGAGAGCCGCGGCGAGAGGCTGGAGAACGGGTCCTGAAAAACCACCTGCATCTCGCGCCGCAGCGGCCGCAACTGGCGCTGGCGGAGCATCGCGATGTCCCGCTCCCCGAAGCGGATGTGCCCTTGCGCCTCGGTCAGCCGGAGCAATGCGAGGCCCAGCGTGGTCTTGCCGGAGCCGCTTTCGCCGACGACGCCGAGAGTGGTTCCGCGCCTGACGGCCAGAGAGACGCCGTCGACCGCCTTCACATATCCGACTACCCGGCGAAGCACGCCGCGGCGGATCGGAAACCACACCTTTATCTCCTGTCCCTCGATCAGCTCGGGCGCCGCGGGATCGGCAGGCGCGGCGCGGCCCTCCGGCTCGGCGGCGAGCAGCCGGCGCGTGTAAGGGTGGCGCGGATCGCCGAAGATCCCAGCAGTGGGGCCGGCTTCGACGATCTCGCCGGCCGTCATGATGCAGACCTGATCCGCCATTTTTCGGACGATCGTCAAATCGTGGGTGATCAGCAGCAGCGCCATGCCGAACCGGTCGCGCAAATCCTTCAAGAGCTGCAGGATGTGCGCCTGGACCGTCACGTCGAGCGCCGTCGTCGGCTCGTCGGCAATCAGAATGTCCGGCTCGTTGGCGATCGCCATCGCGATCATGACGCGCTGCCGCTGCCCGCCCGACAGCTGGTGCGGATATGCGCCCAGCCGGTTCTCGGCATCGGGCAGACCGACCAGCCGCAACAACTTCAGGGTGCGCTCGCGCGCTGCCGCTGCGCTCATGTGCTTATGGATCAGCAAGGTCTCGGCGATCTGCCGCTCAGAGTGTGCAGCGGGTTCAGCGAGGTCATCGGCTCCTGAAAGACAATCGCGATCCGGTTGCCGCGCACCCGGCGCAGCCGCTCCGGCGGGGCGCCGATCAGCTCCTCGCCGTCGAAGCGGACGCTGCTTTCGGCTCCGTGCGCCGCAACGGGATAAGGCAGCAGCTGAAGGATCGACAGAGCCGTCACACTCTTGCCCGAGCCGCTCTCGCCGACCAATCCAAGGGTCTCGCCGCGATCGAGCGTGAAGGAAACGCCCTTCACCGCCTCGACCGGGTTTGCCCCGCCGCGTCCGGCGAAGGTGACGCTGAGATTGTGGATTTCGAGAAGCGGCGCGGCGCCGCTTCCGCCGCTCAAAGCACGACCTTGCGCGGGTCGAAGGCGTCGCGCACCGCCTCGCCGACAAAGATTAGGAGGCTCAACATCGATGCGAGCACAAAAAAGGCGGTCAGGCCCAGCCAGGGCGCCTGCAGGTTGGACTTGCCCTGCGCCAGCAACTCGCCGAGCGACGGCGAGCCCGGCGGCAGGCCAAAACCGAGAAAGTCGAGCGAAGTGAGGGTGGTGATCGAGCCGTTGAGAATGAAGGGCAGAAAGGTGATCGTCGCGACCGTCGCGTTGGGCAGAACGTGGCGCAGGATGATGGTCAAGTCGGATACGCCCAGAGCGCGCGCCGCCCGCACATAATCGAAGTTGCGCGCCCGGAGGAATTCCGCCCGCACGACATCGACCAGGCCCATCCACGAGAACAGCAGCATCAAGCCCAACAGCCACCAGAAATTCGGCTCGATAAAGCTCGCCATGATGATCAGCAAATAAAGGACCGGCAGCCCTGACCAGATCTCGATAAAGCGCTGGAAGCCGAGGTCGACGAGGCCCCCGAAATACCCTTGCACCGCCCCTGCGGCGACGCCGACCACCGAGGAGAGAGCCGTCAGGGTGAGGCCGAACAGCACCGAGATGCGGAACCCGTAGATCAGCCGGGCCAGTACGTCGCGCCCCTGGTCGTCGGTACCCAGCCAATTGACGCTCGACGGCGGCGACGGCGCGGGGCTCGGCAGGTTGTAGTTTATCGTATCGTAGCTGAACGGGATCAGCGGCCAAACCATCCAGCCCTTCTCCGAGATCAGCTTCTCCACCTCGGGGTCCCGGTAGTCGGCCGGGGTCGGAAACTCGCCGCCGAATGTCGTTTCGGGGTAGTCGACGAAAACCGGGAAGTACCACGCCCCCTCGTATCGCACGACGATCGGCCGGTCGTTGGCGATGAACTCGGCAAACAAGGTGACGAGAAACAGGGCGAGGAATATCCACAATGACCAGAAGCCGCGGCGGTTACGCCGAAACGCGTCGAGCCGCCGCCGGGTGAGGGGAGTGATGCGGATGCCGAGAAAGCGGTCGGCGCTGGATTCACGGCGATGCGTCCTTCGAGACGGCCGCGGAGCCTGTCCTCGGGCCGCGCTTCCCGCGGACCCGGGGGCGGCCTCCTCAGGATGAGCAGCATCCTTCAATGCCATCAGCACCAGACCTCATGCTGAGGAGCGCCCTTAAGGGCGCGTCTCGAAGCACGCACGATGGTGATGCAGCCTCGTCAGCTCGCGGCGGTGCGGCGCAGTGGCTCGACATTCGAGCGCCTGCCGCGCCGGCCGCCGAGGTGCTGCTTGACCAGGAGCTCGGCGATCTGGACGGCATTGAGCGCCGCGCCCTTGCGCAGATTGTCGGCGACGACCCACAAATTAAGCCCGTAGGGCACCGTCGGATCACGGCGGATGCGGCTGACATAAACCGCGTCCTCGCCGGCCGCCTCGGCCGGGGTCACGTAGCCTTCATCCGCGCGATGGTCGACCACGGTCACGCCGGGCGCCTGCCGCAATGCGGCGCGCGCCTGGTCCTCGCCGAGCGGCCGTTCAAATTCCACATTGACCGCCTCGCCATGGCCGATGAAGACCGGAACCCGTACGCAAGTCGCGGTGACCGAGATGTTCGGATCGAGGATCTTGCGGGTCTCGACCGCCATCTTCCATTCTTCCTTGGTGGCGCCGTCATCCATGAAGATGTCGCAATGCGGGATGACGTTGAATGCGATCTGCTTTGTGAAGTGCTCGGGTTTCAGCAGATCATTGACGTAAATCGCGCGGGTCTGGTTGAACAATTCGTCCATCGAAGCGCGGCCCGCCCCGGAGACGGATTGGTAGGTCGCGACGACGACCCGCTTGATCCGGGCGAGATCGTGCAACGGCTTCAATGCGACGACCATCTGGATCGTCGAGCAGTTCGGGTTGGCGATGATGCCGCGCTTCGAATGTTGCGCGATGGCTTGCGGATTGACCTCCGGCACGACCAATGGCACGTCCGGCTCCATCCGGAACCGCGAGGTGTTGTCGATCACCACGGCGCCCGACTTTGCCGCCCGCGGCGCAAACGCCTCCGAGACCTTGGCTCCCGGCGACGAAAGGACGATATCGATGCCGCGGAAATCGTAGGTGTCGAGGCCCTGGACCTTGAGGACGTCATCCTCGCCGAACGAAACCTCGCGGCCGATCGAGCGCGACGAGGCCAAGGCGACCACGTCATCGGCAGGAAACTCGCGCTCGGCGAGTGTGGTCAAGATCTCGCGTCCGACATTGCCGGTCGCCCCGACCACGGCTACCCTAAAACCCATCTCGAAACCCCACGGGCAAATATGACGGATATAAAGATTATGGCCGCTGACTTACGATGCCCGCCGCCGCTTTACAAGGATTGCATGTCATGACCTATCCGGAGTTTTGGCGGCGCTATCTCGCGGCGCATGCCGACCCGCGCACCCGCGGGGTGCACTATGTTGGCACCTCGCTAGCGGTGGCCGCGATCGCTGCGGCGGGGGTCGAGCGCGATTGGCGTTGGCTGCTCGCTGCGCCGGTGGCCGGCTACGCTTTGGCGTGGTTCGGCCATTTCAAATTCGAGCACAATCGGCCGGAAACGTTTGGGCATCCGATCTGGTCGCTGATCAGCGATTTTCGTATGCTCGGCATGTTTTTAGCCGGCCGCCTCGGCGACGAGCTGCGTATCGCCGGTGTGGGAGACAGAAATGGCGATGGTGCGGTTGGTCGAGTACGGTGAGGCGAGCGCCGAGGTTCGCGCGGTCTATGACGACATCATGACGACGCGCGGCACCGACTGGATCAACAATTTCTGGAAGGCGCTGGCGAACGACCCGCTGACCTTGCGGCGCACCTGGAAGAGCATCAAGGAGGTGATGGCGCCGGGCGCTCTCGATCCGTTGATCAAGGAACTGATCTATCTCGCGGTCAGCGCCAGCAATGGCTGCGCCTATTGCACCGCCTCGCATGGCGCGGCCGCGAAGAAGCAGGGCATGACGCCGGAAATGCTCGGCGAATTGATGGCGGTCGTCGGCATGGCGAACGAAACTAACAGTTTGGCCAACGGCTATCGGGTTCCAGTAGACGAGAGGTTCGAAAAACTGTTTTGATGGCGGGCGTTTACCGCCGAACTACGGCACGGCCGCTCGGCGCCGGCTGAGCGGCAAACTTTGGAGGGCCCTCATGGCAGTACAACAACAACTCTACGACCGCACGGCCGAGGATCTCGGCAATCTCGTCGGCCTCGAACACGTCAATCTGAGGATCAACAATCAAGGTCTGGCGCACGAGTTTTATCTATCGGGGCTTGGCCTGACCCGCGACCCCTTCATGTTCCCCGGCACCAACAACATGTGGGTCAATGTCGGCAAGAGCCAGTTCCATCTGCCGACCGGAGACCCGAACGTGCTGCGCGGGCATGTCGGCCTCGTTGTCCCGTCACTCGAGGAACTGTGCGAGCGGCTTAGCGAAACCAAGAAAAAGCTCGCCGACACCAAATTCGACTGCAAGCAGCACAACCAATATGTCGAGGCGACCTGCCCGTGGGGCAACAAGTTCCGCCTCTACGAGCCGGACGAGGAGCGGTTCGGCGCGATCAATCTCGGCATGGGCTATGTCGAGTTCACCGTGCCGGAAGGGACCGCCGACGGCATTGCGCGCTTCTACCGCGAGATCTTCTACACGCCTGCGTGCGTTAAGGAAAACGGCGAAGGCCGCGCCGCGCATGTCAGCGCCGGGCACAAGCAGGAGCTGATCTTTCGCGAGACCGACCAGAAAATCCCGGAATTCGACGGCCATCACCTGCAGGTCTATGCCCAGGAGTTCTCGGGGCCGCATGACGAATTGGAAAAACGCGGGCTGATCACCGAAGAAAGCGATCAGTACCAGTATCGCTGGCAGGACATCGTCTGCCTCGAAACCGGTAAGCACCTGTTTACGATCGAGCATGAGGTGCGCAGCGTTACCCACCCGCTCCACAACCGCCACATGGTCAACCGCAACCCGTCACAAAATAATCGCCACTACCAGATGGGCGCGGACGAATGGGATTGGACCTTGCCGCGCTCAACCAAGAAGGTCCAGCCGGCTCCGGCACCGGAGCCGGCCACGCCGCTGGCCAGGCGCCGCGCCGCCCGCATGGCGGCGATGTAAAGGCCCGGGCTCCCTCTCCCCGCTCGCGGGGAGAGGGCCTGAGTTAAACGCAGCTTTACCAACCGATGGCGTAAGCGGCGCGGCGCGGGTCGGCGCCGGCTTCGAGGGTGCCGCGGCGGCGGTCGGCGAGGATGGCGCAGACGGCGCCGGCGGTCCAGATCCAGTCGGGCCAGCGCTGGATATCGTGCCCGCGCCGCGCCAATTCGGCGATGACCGGCTCCGGAATGCGGCCTTCGACGGCAAGCCGACCCGGATAATACTCGTACGGCGCGAAGGAGGACGGGAAGCTGTAGGTCGCAAAACGCGGCGCCTCGATCGCCGGCTGCACATCTTGCCCATGCACGAAAACGTTCAACAACACCTGCAGCATTGCCTGGGTCTGCACGTCGCCGCCGGGCGTACCGAACGGCAGGAACACATCTCGGCCCTTGATCGCCAGCGCCGGATTGGGGGTCAGGCGAGGCCGTCTGCCCGGCGCAACGCCGGAGGGGTGGCGGGGGTCGGGACGCGATTGCGAGCCGCGGTTCGATGGGATGAGCCCGGTTCCGGGCACTACCGGCGAGCCATAAGAGCCGTCGCTCGGGGTCGCCGAGAACAGATTGCCGAAGCGGTCGGCGACGCAGACATAGGACGTGTCGGGCTCGGGGTTGGGATCGCCGATGCTCGCGCGGAAACGGGCTCCGTTGCGGCCGAGATCTCCGGGCGGCGGCATTTCCGGCCATGCCCGGTCGGGGCGGATCAATTTCCGGCGCTCGGCGGCGTATTCCGACGAGATCAAGGTCGCCAGCGGCACCTCGACCTTGGCCGGGTCGCCGTAATAGACCTCTCGATCGGCAAAGGCGAGCTTAAGGGCTTCCGCCAGGTGATGAATATAATCGGGGCTGTTTTGCCCGAGGCTAGCAAGATCCGTCCCTTCGAGCAGCGCGAGGGTTTGCAGCAGGACTGGTCCCTGGCACCATGCGCCGCAGGTGAAGACTTCGAGATCGCCAAAGCGGCGGCGCTCGGGCGGGCCGACCGGCGAGCTGTATTCGGCGAGATCTTCAGCCGATAGAAGCCCACCTTCCTCTTTCATAAACGCGACGATCTTGCGGGCGATGTCGCCGCGGTAGAACGCGTCGCGGGCCGCTTCCAGACCCGTCTCGCGGCCGCGCCCATTGGGACTGCGGTGGGCGGCGGCGCGTTCCTCGTCGGCCATGTATTGCAACGATGCGGCGAGATCGGTTTGCCGGAAGACTTCGCCGGCTTCCGGTGGCCGCCCGTTCGGTAGAAAAATCGCTGCCGTCGAAGGCCAGGCGCGGTGGTCCGCCTGGTGCCGCTTCAGGCTGGCGGCCATCAGGGGGTACATCGGAAAACCGTCTCGCGCCAGGCGGATCGCCGCTGCGGCGACGTCGGCAAAGCTCATCGTGCCGTAGCGCCTGAGCGCCGTGATCCAGGCGTCGGGGGCGGCCGGCACGACGGTCCGCAGCACGCCCTTGGGGATCTTCCCGCCGTGCTCGCGCTGAAAGAGCTGCGGGTCGAGGGCCTTTGGCCAGGGGCCGAGGCCGGCGATCGTCACGACCTCCTCTTTGTCGGCGAGGTAGATCATGATCGGCGCCACGCCGGCGACATCGACGAGATCGCTCTGCAGGACACCCAGCGCGATCCCGGCGGCGCATCCCGCATCGATCGCATTGCCGCCGGCCTGCAAAATGTCGAACCCGGCCGTCGCGGCAAGGTAATGCCCCGCCGAAATGGCGTGCCGGGTCACCGCGATTGTCGGCCGATGGGATGTGCCTTGGGTCATGGGGTCCCTTTCCGCGTCTTTGCGTCCTCTCTACAGTAGCGCTCGACTGACCGAGAGGAGAAGAGGGCCGCAATGAGCGAGTATGATTTGGTCATCCGGGGCGGCACCCTGGCGACCGCCGCCGATACGACTTTGTGTGATGTCGGCATCAAAGACGGCGCCGTAGCGGCTCTCGGCAAGAACCTCGGTTCGGGCGCACGGGAGATCGATGCAACCGGGCGGTTCGTATTGCCGGGGGGCATCGACAGCCACTGCCATATCGAGCAGCGCTCCTCGGCCGGGGTGGTCTGCGCCGATGATTTTTACAGCGCCACCGTCGCCGCGGCGTTTGGCGGCACGACGACGGTGATCCCGTTCGCCGCGCAGCATCGGGGGCAGTCGTTGCGCCGGGTCGTCGAGGAGTATCACGAGGCGGCCGGCCCCAAGGCGGTGATCGACTACGCCTTCCATCTGATCATCTCCGACCCGTCCGAGCAGGTGCTGGGCCAGGAATTGCCGGCGCTGATCCGTGACGGATACACCTCATTCAAGGTCTACATGACCTATGACCTGCTGCAACTCGACGACGGGCAGATGCTCGACATCCTGGCCGTGGCGCGCCGGGAGGGCGCGCTCGTTATGGTTCATGCCGAGAACCACGACATGATCAAATGGCTCACCGCCCGCCTGTTGGAACGCGGTCTCGATGCGCCGCGCTACCACGCCGTCAGCCATGCGCGCCTTGCCGAAGGCGAAGCGACAAACCGGGCCGTCTCCTTATCCCAACTGCTCGACGTGCCGATCCTGCTGGTTCACGTCTCGGCGGCCGAGGCGATCGAAGTCATCCGCAACGCGCAGACCAGGGGCCTCAAGATCTACGGCGAAACCTGCCCGCAATATCTGTTCCTGACCGCCGACGACATCGCCAAGCCCGGGATGGAGGGTGCCAAATTCTGCTGCAGCCCGCCGCCGCGCGACCGCGCGGCGCAGGAGGCGGTGTGGACCGGTTTGCGCAACGGGACCTTCCAGGTGTTTTCGTCCGATCACGCGCCCTACCGCTTCGATGCTTCAGGCAAGCTGCCCAAGGGCGACAAAACCACCTTCAAGGAAATCGCCAATGGCGTGCCCGGGATCGAATTGCGGCTGCCATTGCTGTTTTCCGCGGGGGTTGGACAGGGGCGCCTCGATCTCAACGCCTTTGTCGCACTCACCGCGACCAACCACGCAAAGCTCTACGGGCTATATCCGAAGAAGGGCACCATCGCGGTCGGCAGCGACGCTGATATTGCGATTTGGGATCCCGAGCGCGATACCACGATAACCGCCGGCATGTTGCACGACAATGTGGGGTATACCCCCTATGAGGGCCGCAGGCTGCGCGGCTGGCCGGTTACCGTAATCAGCCGCGGCCGCGTCGTCGTCGAGGACGGAACGCTCGCCGCCCAGCGCGGCAGCGGTGCCTTCTTGCCCTGCGCTCTGTCAGAGGCGGCGAAGCCTTTGCGCCGTTCGGTTCCGGAACTCGCCTTTGTCGCCGAACCGGCTCTGCGCTCGTATGAGGAGAACTGCCATGTCACGAAAACTAAACGCAGCCGTCGCGCAACTCGGTCCGATCCACCTCGCCGACACGCGTAGCGCCGTCGTTAAGCGGCTGATCGCGATGCTGCGCGAAGCGCACGCTGCGGGAGCCCGGTTTGTGGTGTTCCCCGAACTCGCGCTGACGACATTCTTCCCGCGCTATTGGATGACCGACCAGAAGGAGATCGACCGGTTTTTCGAGCGCGAGATGCCGGGGCCTGAAACCCGCCCGCTGTTCGATCTCGCGCTCCAACTCGGGGTCGGGTTTTATCTCGGCTATGCCGAGCTGACGCAGGAGAGGGGCGAGCCGCGCCATTACAACACGTCGATCCTGGTCGAGACCGACGGGCGGATCATCGGCCACTATCGCAAGATCCACCTGCCGGGGCATTCCGGACACCTGCCGGATGCACCCTTCCAGCATCTCGAAAAGCGCTACTTCGATGTCAGCAACGAGGGGTTCAGAGTCTGGCGCGCCTTCGACGCCGTCGTCGGCATGTGCATCTGCAACGACCGCCGCTGGCCGGAAACCTTCCGGGTCATGGGTCTGCAAGGCGTCGAGATCGTCGCGCTCGGCTACAACACGCCGACCGAGAACATCCACCACCCCGAGCCGATGCACCTGCGGATGTTCCACCACCTCGTGACGATGCAGGCCAACGCGTACCAGAACGGGACCTGGGTGCTGGCCGCGGCGAAGGCCGGCAAAGAGGATGGGTTCGGCCTGATCGGCGGCTCGGCGATCATCGCGCCGACCGGCGAGATCGCCGTCCGCGCGCTGGGCGAGGATGACGAGGTAATCACTGCAACCCTCGATCTCGAGCTCGGCGATTACATCAAACGCACGATCTTCAACTTTGAAAAGCACCGGCGGATCGAGCATTACCGGCTGGTAACCGAGCGCACAGGCGTCAAAGTCGAGGTGTAGCGCCAGCCATCACCTGCCCCCACTCATCTCGTCTTGGCCGGGCTTGGCCCGGCCATCCACGGCTTCCGACAGACGGAAAAGAGACGTGGATGCGCGGATCAAGTTCGCGCAAGACGATTTTGGGCTCTTCCTGCGAGTGGCAGTTTAGCTGGCAATCAGCACGAGGTGTTGTCGCCGCTGCTCCAGTCGCCACCGCCGCCGCCCCAGTCCTGGTCGGAGCCGAAATCCTGGCTGCCCGGGTCATAGCCGCCGCCGGAGTCGCTGCTCCAGTCGCCACCGCCGCCGGCTGCGCCGGAGTCGCTGCTCCAGTCGCCGCCGCCGCCGGCTGCGCCGGCGTCGCTGCTCCAATCGCCGCCAGCACCGCCGGGATCGCTGCCGTAGTAATTATTCACGACGGTCTCGCCGAGCCCCGGCGTCATGCCGCCGCTCATCAGGCCGCCGGCGTAGTGGTTGCCAAACAACGAGGAGATTCCCTGGAAGAGGAGCGCGCCACCCGCGACACCCGCCGCGGTCGCCGCCGCCGAGCGCAGGAACCCGCTGCCGGCGCCCCCCATGCCACCGCCCATCATGCCACCGCCCATCAATCCACCGCCCATCGGCGGTTGGCCGTAGCCGGGCTGCGGCGCATAACCGGGCTGTCCGTAGGGCTGCGCGGGCGGAGCCGCCGCGACTTGCGGTGAGCGCGTCCAGGGACCGGCCTGGGGAGGGCCAGCCTGGGCCGGGCCGCTCGCCTGGGCCGGCGGCCGGCTGCCGAAAAGGCCGCCGAGGAAACTCCCTACACTCGGCTTTGCCGCTTGCTGGGCATCGGCGAGCTGCTTTTCAAGATCGGTGATGCGCTGCTGCGCCTGGTGCAGGCTCAGATCCTGGATCAGCACAGTCTGCGTCAGGTAATAGGGCAGATCGGGCTGGGCCGCCATCGCCTGATGGATCAGCGCGTCGGCCTCGGGATCCTTGTCTTGCCGCGGGGCGTTTTTCACGCGGTCGAGCAGCGTCGTAAGAAGCTCTTTTTCCTGGGGGGTCATGAATGCCTTCCGATGCTGGAAAAGCGATGTGTTCCCATGAGGAACTTTGGCGTCGCCATGGCCGGCACGCCGCATTAGATGTGGGAAGGCCTAACGGTCGGTCAATGATCGCGTATCAGAGGCCGCGGCCGCCCATCGCGAGAAATTTTTCGCGGCGCTGCAAGCGCAGCGTGCTTCCATCGAGAGCGAGCAGCGGCTGCAGCGCTTCCTCGACCGCGTGGCCGAGCTGCTCGACAGCCTCTTTCGGGGCGCGCTGAGCGCCGCCGAGCGGCTCGGCCACGATCCGGTCAACCATCCCCAGCCGCTGCAGGTCCTCGGCGGTGAGCCGCAGCGCTTCCGCAGCATCCGGCGCCTGCTCGGCGCTGCGCCACAGGATCGAGGCGCAGCCTTCCGGAGAAATGACCGAATAAATCGCGTGCTCCAGCATCAGCACGGTATTGCCGGCGGCGAGCGCAATCGCCCCGCCGGACCCCCCTTCGCCGATGATCGCGGCGACGAGCGGCACCTTGATGTCGAGACAGGTCTCGATCGCGCGGGCGATCGCCTCGGCCTGGCCGCGCGCCTCGGCGTCGATGCCGGGATAGGCGCCGGCGGTGTCGACCAGGGTCAGCACGGGGAGCCCGAAGCGTTCGGCCAGCCGCATGAGCCGTCGTGCCTTGCGATAGCCTTCCGGCCGCCCCATGCCGAAATTGTGCTTGAGCCGGCCCTCGATGTCGGCGCCCTTTTCGGTGCCGAGCACGAGAATGCTGCGCCCGCGGAAGCGGCCGATGCCGCCGACGATCGCCGCATCCTCGGCAAAGGCGCGGTCGCCGGCGAGCGGCACGAACTCGGTGACCAAACCACCGATGTAGTCGAGGCAATGTGGCCGTTCGGGATGGCGGGCCACCTGAACCTTTTGCCATGGCGTCAGGCGCGAATAGGTCTGGCGCAGCAGCCGGTCGGCGCTGCTCTGCAATCGCCCGACCTCGTCGGCGATGTTGAGCTCGCCGGTCGTCGACAGCCGGCGCAGCTCCTCGACCTTGCCTTCGAGCTCGGCAATCGGCCGCTCGAATTCGAGAAAGTGGCGGATCATTTGCGCTGGGCCAGCGGATGGGCGGTTTCCACCAGCTTGCGCAGCCGCCCGGTCTCGACATGCGTATAGATCTGCGTCGTCGCGATGTCGGCGTGCCCGAGCATCTGCTGCACGCTGCGCAGGTCGGCGCCGTGGTCGAGCAGATGGCTGGCAAAGGCGTGGCGCACCACGTGCGGCGACAACCGGTCCGGGTCGAGCCCGGCCTTCACCGCGAGCTCCTTCAAAAGCTGGCCGGTGCGCTGGCGCGTCAGGTGGCCGGCGCGGCCGCGCGACGGAAACAGCCAGCGGCACGGCCGGGACTCGGGCAGGAAATCCGCACGGCACTCGAGGTAGTTGCGCAGCGCGGCCCGCGCCGGCTCGCTCAACGGCACGACGCGCTCCCTTCCGCCCTTGCCCGAGATCATCAGAAATCGCGGGTCGCGCCGCGCTGCGGCGAGCGGCAAGGTCACCAGCTCGGATATCCTCAGACCGGTGGCATAGAGCAGCTCGAGGACGCAACCGAGGCGGATTCCTTCGTGCCCGGGCCAGTTTTGCGCCGCTTCGATCAGCGACTTGACCTCGGCTTCCGATAATATCTTGGGCAGCGGCCGGCCGAGCCGCGGTGTGTTGAGCTCCGCCGTCGGGTCATCCTGCCGCACCCCTTCGAGCAGCAGAAATTTATAGAACTGGCGCATCGCCGAGATGCGCCGGGCAAGCGTACGCGGCGACAGCCGAGCGGTGTCGGGGCTCGCCAGGTAGGCGTGCAGCCTCTCGCGGTCCACCGCCTCCAACGCGACGCCGCCGGGAGCCAGGAAACCTGCGAGATTGACCAGATCGTTCTGATAGGCCGCCAGAGTCAAAGCCGCGGCGCCACGCTCGGCCGCCAGCATCTCGAGAAACGCTTCGAGATGCTTCGAGAGGTCAGAGGCGGGGGGCAAGAGAGTCGGCGGTTAGCCCGTCACTTGGGGAAGCGCGCATCGGGGATCACCTTCTCGACGGGCGCGGAGGGAGGCGGCGGATTCCAGAACGCGAGGAAAGCCATGCCGCCAAGCAATAGCAGAGCGATCACGATGACGAACGCGACAGTGACCTTCCCCATACCCCCACGGCTCGTAGCCTGCGCTATCCCGATGTCCATGTCCAATCTGTCCCCTGCGGATTGACGGCAAGGGTGGACGATATGCTAGTACCCCGTCGGTCGGCATGGAGAAAGAGCGGTGAGAGGCGAGGCGCAGATCGAGGCGGTGCTGTCGGACCGAAAAGTGGCGGAAACCAACCGGATTCTGCCGAGCCGCACGATTGTCCTGGTCGGTTTGATGGGGGCCGGGAAGAGCAAGGTCGGCCGTCGCCTCGCGGCGCGTCTCGGCTTGCCGTTTTTCGATTCGGATCCCGAGATCGAGGCCGCTGCCGGCGAGACGATCGAGGAGATCTTCGCCAATCGCGGCGAGCGCGTGTTCCGCGAGGGCGAGCGGCGGGTTATTGCCCGGCTGCTGTCCCAGCCGGTTCATGTGCTGGCGACCGGTGGGGGCGCCTTTATGGACCCGGCGACCCGTGAGCTGGTCGCACGCCGCGGCGTCTCGCTGTGGCTGCGCGCCGATCTCGATGTGCTCGTGTCGCGCGTCCTGCGCCGCAGCAACCGTCCGCTGTTGAAACAAGGCGATCCGCGCGCGATCCTCGCCGAGCTGATCGAGCGGCGTTACTCTCTCTACGCCGAAGCCGATGTCGTGGTGGACAGCGGCGAGGGATCGCCGGAAGCGACGGTGACGCGCGCTATTGCGGCATTGGCCGCGTGCCCGCGCGCGATCTTGCCGCCCGAAATATAGAGCGAGGAAAAATGGAAACGATCGAGCGGCTGCGCGTCGAGCTCGGCGATCGAGGCTACGACATCCTGGTGGGACCTCGGCTGATCGAGCGCGCCGGCCGCGAGATGCTCCCTCTGATGCGGCGCCGCCACGCCGTTGTCGTCTCCGACGAAATCGTCGCTGGACACTACCTCGCCGCTCTGCGGGACAGCCTCTCCGAGGCGGGGATCGCCCATCATTCCGTGCTTCTGCAGCCGGGCGAGGAAACCAAGGATCTGGCTCACTTCGGCAAGCTGGCCGAGGACATTCTGGCGATCGGCATCGAGCGCGGCTCGATGCTGGTGGCGCTCGGCGGCGGAGTGGTCGGCGACATCACCGGGTTCGCCGCCGCGACCTTGTTGCGCGGCGTCGACTTCGTGCAGATCCCGACGACCCTGCTGGCGCAGGTCGACAGCTCGGTCGGCGGCAAGACCGGGATCAACACCCGTACCGGCAAGAACCTGATCGGCGCCTTCTACCAGCCTCGCCTGGTGCTCGCCGACAGCTCGGTCCTGACGAGCCTGCCGCGGCGCGAATTGCTCGCCGGCTATGCCGAAATCGTCAAATACGGCCTCATCCGCGACGCTGAATTTTTCGCCTGGCTCGAAGCCGATGGTCACCAGGTTTGTGCGCTCGCGCCGGAGCCGTTGCGGCGCGCGGTGCTGACCAGCTGCGCGATGAAAGCCGAGATCGTCGCCGGCGACGAGCGCGAGGAGGGCGACCGGGCGCTCCTCAATTTCGGCCACACCTTCGGGCACGCCCTGGAGGCCGAGACCGGGTTCAGCTCGCGCCTGCTGCACGGCGAAGCGGTGGCGCTCGGCATGGTTCTCGCGACCGACTTCGCCGCCAAGCTCGGGCTCGTGACGGCGGAGGATGCGCTGCGGGTGCGCCGTCACCTCGAAGACTGCGGCTTGCCGACGCGCCTGGCCGAGATCGGCCTGACCGGCATCCCGGCCGACCGCCTGCTCGGCCATATGAGCAAAGACAAGAAGGTCCGCGACGGCCGCATCACCCTGATCCTGCCGCGCCGCATCGGCGACGCCTTCGTCATGAAAGACGCTCCGATCGACCCGCTGCGCGATTTCCTCACCGTTGCCGCGGCTTGAGGACTTGGGTCAGGCCTTGTCCAGCCAGAACGTGTCGAACCGGACTACGTCGTAGATGCCGAAATAATCTTTTGGATTGTGGCCCTTCACGTAATTGTACCAGACATCGAGGATGTTCTCCCATGCAACAGGCACCAATGGAGGATCCTGCTCCATGATGTCCTCGGCTTGCCGGATCAGCGCCAGACGCTTGCCGGTGTCGGTTTCGACGTCGATCTGATCCACCAGCTTGTCAAACTCGGCATTGTGCCAGAAGGAATAGTTCTGGGGCCCATCGGTGCGGTACCAAGCGTTGAAGTAATCGGAAGGGTCGAGCAGGGTCGAGACGATGGCGCCGACCGCCAGATCGTAGTTGCCGGCGGTCGCGTCAGCGAACCAGACGGATTCGACGACCGTGCGCAGGTTGGATTGAATACCCGCCTCCCGCAACATCGCCTGGATGGCTTGGCCAAAGAGCTTGTGATGGTTGAGGTCCCGCACCATGAAATCCAGCGGCCGCATATTGCTCTGGCCGGCGGAGGCCAATAGGGATTTCGCCTCCTTGATCGCGGCGCCGGAATCATCCTGATAGCCGAGCCGCTTGGCGAGTTGGTCCTTGGGCGTCGCGAACTCGGAAAACGGGTAGATGAACCCTCCCGTCATCAGCGGCGAGACGTCCTTGACGACGTCCACGAGGACCTGCTTGTCGCACAGCAGATGCATGGCGCGCCTGACACGCGGGTCATCGAAGGGCTGCCTTTTGGCATTTAGCCAGACCGCGTGAATGACACTCTGATAGAATTTCGCGGTGGAGAGCCCAGGAATTGCCGCCGCCTTGCGGGCGGTGGCCGGGTCGAGCGCGCGGGCGTAATCCACTCGGCCCGACAGAATTGCGGACCCGAGCTCCGGGGAAAACGGCAAGAGATTGTAGAATTCGATGCCATCGAGGTAGGGCAGGCCTTTATTCCAGTAGTTCGGGTTCCTCTCCATGACCCACACCTCGTTCTCGACGCGGCGCTGCGTCTTGAAGGGACCGGTGCCCGGGATGTTCAGGATTTTGCGCAGATCGTAATTGTTCTCTTCCAGCGCCTTTTTGCTGTAGATCACGTTCCAGCCGCTGGCGAAGGCCGACATCATGAAATTGACGGAGCGCGGGGCGGAAAGCTTGAATTCGATCGTGTACTTGTCGCGCGCATTGATCTCGCTGACCGCCCTGAACAGCGGCGTGCGCGGGATGCTGATCCCGGCGGGTGGTTTGGCGATGCGGTCGAACGTCGCCTTTACGTCGACCGATGTGAAATCCGTCTCGTCGTGAAACTGGATGCCCTGGCGCAGGTGAAATGTGTAGGTCTTGCCGTCCTTGGCGATTTCCCAGCTATGCGCCAGATCGGGGACGATGCTCTTGCCGCTGTCCCGCGGATCACGCCGGATCATATTGTCGAACATGCAGCCCTGAGTGCCGATGTTGCCGACAGTGCCCGATTGATGCACATCGAAATGCGGCGGGCGATTGAGAATGCCGTAGCGCATCACCCCGCCCCGCCTTGGATTGGGCTCCGGCGCCGCCATCTGAAATTTCGAGCCGTCGTACTCCAGCGGAATATCGGCGGCGAGCCCATAGCGCGGCGCCAAACCATAAGCCCCCATCAACGCGGCGGCGCTGCCGAGAAGCATGTCGCGGCGGGACCAATTGGTATGCGCGGGGTGATTATTATTCATGATGCCGGTACCTCCCTTTAGATTTTTGCTGAACGTCTTTTATGCGACCTTTCCCCGTGGGCTACACGCCCACAGGGCAAGCACCTCGCGATGACCGAGCGCAAATCTCGCGTGCGTCTCTAAACTAGCGGATGTCTTCGCCCGGGGCGAGCGTCGTTAGCGACAGCGCATGGACGCGGGTCGCCAGTTCGTCAGTCAAGGCGTCGTAGACGAGCCGTTGGCGCGCCACGCGGCTCTGTCCGATAAAAGCGGCGGAGGCGATCGTGACGGCGAAATGCGTTTCGCCGCCCGGACGCGCCCCTTCATGTCCGATATGGAGATGCGACTGGTCCTCGACCTCGAGACGGGTCGGAGCGAACCTCTCAGTCAGCTTGCGGCGGATCGTGTCGGCAACCGACATCTTATTCCGGCCGCGGGAGGCCGACGCCAGCCATCGCGGCGCCGGTGAGGAACGCGCCGAGGTCCTCGACGACATGGTGAATATGGTCGCCCGCGCTGCCGTCGACGGCCCAATCGGCCGAATTGCGCACCCAGGCCGTAGTCATGCCGAGAGCGGCGGCCGGGGCCAGGTTTCGCGCAATGTCCTCGACCATCAGCGCGGTGCCGGGGCTCACCTCGTGCCGCCGCAGCAATTCGTGATAACCGGCGAGCGCCGGCTTTGGATCATAGCCGGCGGCGGCGATGTCGACGACGCCGCAGAACGAGCCGGCAATGCCGAGGTGGTCGAGGAGCCGCTCGGCATGACGCTGCGAGCCGTTGGTGTGGACGATCTTGCGGCCGGGCAATCTCGCCAACGCCTCGACGAGAACCGGGTCCGGCGGCACGCAGGCGAGGTCGATCTCGTGCACATAGGCGAGAAAATCCTCCGGGTCGATCCGGTTCACGGTCATCAGACCGCGCATCGTCGTTCCGTGCTCGCGGAAATAGGTCTTTTGCACGATCAGCGCCGCTTCCGGCGACAGGCCCAGCCGGTCGGCGATGAAGCCCGTCATGCGCGCGTGGATCTGGTCGAAGAGCCGGCATGAGGCGGGATAGAGCGTGTTGTCGAGATCGAAGATCCAGGTCTCGATTTCGACCAACGGCCGACCGCGTGCAGCAATCATCAGATGCTCCCTCTCCGCCCCTCGGGGCGGAGAGGGTCGGAGTGAGGTGGGGGAAACCCACGAGTTGGAAACCGCGGCATGGCCCACCTCACCCTCCCGTCGCTGCCGCGCCGGGCCCCTCTCTCTCCCCCCGAAAGCGGGCGAAGAGGGACTTAGCGTTCGGCCGAAATGTGTTGTGCATGGCTCAGCCTCAACCGGCCCGGATCAATGTTCCCGCGCCTTCAGTAAACAGTTCGAGCAAAATCGCGTGCCGCACCCGGCCGTCGACGATGACCGCGGCCTCGACCCCGCCATCGACCGCGTCGAGACAGGTTTCGATCTTGGGGATCATGCCGCCATTGATGACGCCTTCCGCGATCAGCTGCCGCGCCCTGCCGGCGGTGAGCTCCGCGATCAGCTTCCTGTCGGCATCAAGCACCCCGGCGACGTCGGTCAGCAGCAAGAGCCGCGTCGCCTTGACCGCTGCGGCAACCGCGCCGGCCACGGTGTCGGCGTTGATATTGTAAGTCTCGCCCTGCGCGCCGACGCCGATCGGCGCGATTACCGGGATGATGTCGGATTGCTTGAAGGTGTCGAGCACCCCCGAGGCGATCCGCTGCGGCTCGCCGACAAAGCCGAGGTCGATCTCGGTCCTGACGCCGCGTTCGGTTCGGGTGCGCACCAGTTTTCTCGCTTCGATCAGCCCGCCATCCTTGCCGGTTAGGCCGATCGCACAGCCGCCCTCGGCGTTGATCGCCGAGACGAGCTGTTTGTTGATCGTCCCGGCCAAAACCATTTCGACGACTTCCATCGTCTCGCCGTCGGTCACGCGCAAGCCGTCGACGGTGCGGGTCTCGATGCCGAGCCGCTTCAGCATATGGGCGATCTGCGGCCCGCCGCCGTGCACGACGATCGGATTGATGCCTACCTGCTTCAACAACACGACGTCGCGCGCGAATGAATCCTCGGACATGCCATCGGCCATGGCATGGCCGCCATATTTGACGACCAAGGTTTGGCCGGCATAGCGGCGCATATAGGGCAGCGCCTGCGCGAGGACGGCGGCCTTGACGACCGGGTCCGGGTTGGGCTCCGGGGCGAGTGTGGGGGGCCGGGTATCTGGGCTCATCGCGCCGCGCACTCTATCGTGATTGCTTCACGGGAAACGCAAAATTGGCCAGAGTCTCGCGCAATTCTGCAATGCCGCGGCGATCGAGCGCGCTCGTCAGATGGATCTCGGGGTGCGCCGGGACATGGGGGGCCAGCTCGGCCCTGAGTTTGTCGAGAACCGGCGCGAGCTCACCCTTGCCGGCCTTATCGGCCTTGGTCAGAACCACCTGGTAGGACACCCCGGCATCGTCGAGCATGCGCATCAGCGGACGGTCCACCTCCTTGATGCCGTGACGTGCATCGATCAGCAAGCAGACCCGGCGCAGGGTGGCGCGGGTCTGCAGGTAGTGCCGCACCAGGCTGGTCCAGCTCTTGACGGCGGATTTCGGTGCCTCGGCATAGCCATAGCCCGGGAGGTCGACGAGCATCAGCCGGCCGCCGAGATTAAAGAAGTTGATCTGGCGTGTGCGTCCAGGGGTATTGGAAATCCGCGCGAGCGTGCGGCGGCCGGTCAGCGCGTTGACGAGGGTCGACTTCCCGACATTGGATCGGCCGGCAAACGCGATCTCGGGCAATCCCTCGGCGGGGAGCGCCGACGGGCTCGGCGCGCCCGCGATGAAGCGGGCCTCCGCAGCAAAGAGCCGCCGGCCGGCCTCGGCCAAGCCGGCCTCGGGCTCGCGCGGAGGAAAGATCAGGCGGCGCCCGCGCGGTGCATGATCGTCCATTGCTGGGCGATGCTGAGCAGATTGTTCCACGCCCAATAGATGACGAGGCCCGCCGGGAAGGCGGCGAGCATATAGGTAAAAACGATAGGCAGCAGCATGAACATCCGCGCTTGCACCGGGTCGACGGGCTGCGGGTTGAGCTTTTGCTGCAGGAACATCGTCAACCCCATGATCAGCGGCCACGCGCCGATCATCAGGATATGTGGCGGGGCAAACGGCAACAGCCCGAAGAGGTTGGCAAACGAGGTCGGGTCCGGTGCCGATAGGTCGTGAATCCAGCCGAAGAACGGTGCGTGCCGCATCTCGATCGTGACGAACAGCACCTTATAGAGGGAGAAGAAGACCGGGATCTGGATGACGATCGGCAGGCACCCCGCCATCGGGTTGGCCCCGACGCGTTTATAGAGCGCCATCATCTCCTGCTGCTGCCGGGCCTTGTCATCGGGGAAGCGCTCCCGCAGCTTTTGTATTTCCGGCTGCAGCAGCTTCATCTTGCTCATTGCGTTATAGGATTTGTTCGCGAGCGGGAAGAAGAGCAGCTTGACGCAGAAGGTGAACAGCAGGATCGCCAAGCCGAAATTGCCGAGGAGCGCTTCGAGGACCAGCAGGATCCGAAAAATCGGTTTCGTCAGGAACCAGAACCAGCCGAAATCGATCGCGTAATCGAAGAGCGGGATACCCGACGCCGCATAGGACTGCAGCAGATTGAGTTCCTTAGCGCCGGCGAAGAAACGGGCCGATGTCGAGGCGGTCCCACCGGCGGGCACCGTGATTAGATTGCCGGTGTAATCGACCTGATAGTGGTCGATATGGTCAGGGCCGACGGCCTTGCGGAACTGCGCCTTCATCGTCTCACCCTGCGGCGGGACCAGCGCGGTCAGCCAATATTTGTCGGTAAAGCCGAGCCAGCCTCCGGCGGAGGTGAGATCGGTAGGCTTATCCGGCGTGAGCGATGCGTATTTCACGTCGCGAATTGCGCCGTCGAGATAACCGATCGGTCCTTCGTACAAGATGTAATAGCCGGAAACCGGCGGTGTGCCGCTACGGCTGATCAATCCGTAAGGCGTCAGCTTGACTGGCATCGAGCCGGTATTCTTTACGGTGTCGTCGACGGTGAACATGTAATTCCTGTCGACGCTGATCGTGCGCGTGAACGTCAACCCTTCGCCGTTGTCCCATACCAAGGTCAGCGGATGGTCGGGGGTCAGCTGATCGCCCGATGTCGTCCATTTGGTATCGGCGCCGGGCAGTTTTACGCCGGGCGTCTCCGCCCAGCCAAATTCGGCGAAGTAGGCGTCCGCGGCGCCAGGCGGCTGCAGCAGCACGACCTCCTGGCTCTTCGGACTCACCGTCTCGTGGTAATTCGCGAGGGTCAGGTCATCGATCCGGGCGCCGACGAGGTCGATCGAGCCATGCAGACTCGGCGTATCGATCTTGATCCGCGGCTGTTGGGCGATGACCGCCTCCCGCGGCTCGCCGGCCGGCCCGGGCGCTACCCCGGGCGCATTGGACGCCGGGGCATTCGCCGTGGACGTCGCCGGACCGGGAGGTGCCGATTGGCCCGGGATTGCAGGGGCCGTAACCGATGTCCCGCCGGTTGGCGGGGCCGGCTGCGGCGGGCGCAGGCGCTCGAACGCGAACTGAAAAGCGATCAGGATCCCGACCGAGAGCACGATCGCGATGAGGAGATTGCGTTGTTCCATCTTGTGTTGGTTAGTCCCAAGGACCGGGCAAGAAAGGCTTAGGCGTCCGCGCCTGCGCGCCGGCGGTCGAAGGCGCCGGGCGCAGGAACCGGATCATAACCGCTCCCTCCCCACGGGTGGCAACGGGCCACGCGTCGGAGCGCGAGAATGGACCCGCGCAAGGCGCCGTGACGTTCGATCGCTTCCGCGGCATATTCCGAGCAGCTCGGCAGATACCGACAGGACGGCAGCAGCAGCGGTGACACGAAAAGCTGGTAAGCGCGAACCGCGCCTCTGAGAGCTAGGCTCATTGCCCCCGCACGATTTTGCCGTTCCATCCCATCACTCCTGCGCGGCGCGGCAACACATCGAGACGGCAGTGGGCGCCGCGCGCAGCCAAAACCCCGGGGCTCGCGCGGCCCCTCACCACCGGGGTGTTTGGGTCGTCGGGGCGGCCGAATGTGCGCGATTGCGATCAGGTTTTACCAACACTTCGGTTCAGGGTGAACCCGCCCCATAGGGGTATGGGGAAGCGCCGACCACTGGGCGCGCCGCTTTCAACGGGCCCCGCTGTCTTGCGGGCACGACAACGAAAGAAAATCGGAGCGAACCTTCGGCCTTACAACCCCGCCGGGCAAGGAAATCAAGACCGGCCGGCCGAGAGGATCGGTTGCTTTCGCGTTTGGCGCAGCAAACACCCGGCCGATCAGATCCTAATCGGCTCAGAACCGAAGTGGCGCTTGCGAGTGGAGTTGTTCCACTATTAAGTACGTGCGGTCGCGTCGCGTGAGACACGATTCTGACGCGCGCTTGACGTATCGGGGGTATTCGCGACTAACCGTTCCAGCGGGCAAGGAGCATCATGTCGGAGGCGATCGAAAGAGGGGGAGCCGCGCTCGATCTAAATGCCGCCGAAGTCCGCGCCGCCGACCGTGCCGCCCGGACATGGGAAGCCGGCGAGAGCGGCCCGATCGTTCTCGGCAGCGAGGCGCACAAGCGAGCCTTCTGCCGCATGCTGCTGGACACGCATAATCCGTATCGACCGTCGATTGTCGATTGGCCCGCTCTCGACGCCGAGGCGCGCGATCGCCTGGTCAGCCTGCCGATCTGGGACATCGCGATGCAGACCGAAGGCAACGCGAGCCTGCGCGTACTGAGCTACGCCAACACGATTTCCGACCCGCTGTTGCGGGAAGCGGTCGAAATCGACGGTTTCGAGGAAACCCGACACAAGCAGGTTCTGTCGAACCTCGTCGCGGCCTATGGCATCCGCCTTGCGCCGGAGCCCGAATACCTGCCGCCCAAAAACCCGGAATGGGCGTTCCTGCTCGCCGGCTTTTGCGAATGCGTCGACACCTTCTTCGCCTTTGGCCTGTTCGCGCTGGCCAAACGGTCTGGCTTCTTTCCGCCCGACCTCGTGGACACCTTCGAGCCGGTCGTGCAGGAGGAAGGCCGTCATATAATCTTCTTCGTCAACTGGGTGGCGTGGCAGCGGCGCAACCTGCCGGTATGGCGGCGCATTCTTTTTGCGGCCAAGATCGCTTCGGTGTGGGCATTCCTCGTCTGGGAGAGGATTGGGTTCGCCCGAGGTCTGGATGGCGAGGCTGAAGCGCAGCCGGGGAGCACCTCTCAGGACAACAATTTCGTGTTCACCGGCAGCCGGGCGATCGGCAGCGGAAATGTCTCGGCCGGCATGGTCATCGACATTTGTCTGAGTGAAAACGAGCGCCGCTTTGCCGGCTATGATCCGCGACTGCTGCGGCCTCGGTTGATGCCGCGCCTGATGCGCTTCGCCCGACGCTTTATCCGATAGCAAGGCTGGACGGTACCCCTCGCCGGCGCGTGGCCGATCAGGTTTCGGCAGCGCGGGCCGATCGCCTTGGCGCGCCGCCGCGTCCGATGCGCCGCAGGGCCGTTTCGAGATCGGCAATTAGTTCGGCAAAAGGCCGATCCGCGATGCCGGACCGGGCGATCAACACATAATCGGTTCCCGGTCGTCCAAGAGCCGGCAGGACGCTCGCTGCTGCTGCGCGCATCCGCCGCTTCGCGCGGTTGCGGATGACGGCATTGCCGACTTTTCGGCTCGCGGTGAACCCGACCCGGATTCCGGTGGCGCCGCTTGATCCCTGCGGATGCGGTGCGGCTTGCACAACCAAGCCCGGCCCGGCCGACCGCCGACCGCCGCTCGCCACCCGAAGGAAGTCGGCGCGGACCTTCAGCGTTTCGAGCTTGCAGCCCACAAAGCTTCAGGTTGACTGGGAAACCGCAGCCTCACGCGGAAAGGCGCTTGCGGCCCTTCGCGCGGCGCGCTGCCAAGACCCGCCTGCCGGCGACCGTCGCCATCCTCGCCCGGAAGCCGTGACGGCGTTTGCGAACCAGATTGCTGGGCTGATAAGTACGCTTCACGGCGCCAATTCCGATTAGGGATCTCTCTCGAGCGGAGGGGGCTATATAGTGGCGTCAGTCGGAAGCGTCAACGGCGGGCCGGGAGAGGGACGCAACCGCCCTGCCGAAGCGTTCTCCATGCACCGGCTTTTGGTGATTGGCGAAGAGGCGGGCGAGTTGGGCGCTCCAACACAGGAGGTTGCGCGGATGTTCGATGATGCGGCGGTCGAGGCCGCCGACCGTGCCGCCCGGATTTGGGCAGCAAGCGAACCGGGGCCGATCGCGCCCGGCAGCGAGGCGCACAAGACGGCTTTTTGTCGTATGCTGCTCGACACCCATAACCCGTACAAGCCGTCAATCATCGACTGGCCGGCGCTCGATGCCGAGGCTCGCGAACGCCTCGTCAGCCTGCCGATCTGGGACATCGCGGTGCAGACCGAGGGGAAGGCACGCCAGGGCGTGTTGAGCTATGCCGCGATGATCAAGGACACGTTGCTGCGGCGGGCCGTCGAACTGGACGGGTTCGAGGAAGGCCGCCACAAGGAGGTCCTCTCCAACCTCGTCGAGGCATACGGCATCCGCTTGGCGCCGGAGCCGGAATACCGCCGGCCCCGCGATCCGGAATGGGCCTTCATGGTGACCGGATTCAGCGAGTGCATCGACAGCTTCTTTGCCTTTGGTTTGTTCGCGCTGGCCAAGCGGTCGGGCTTCTTCCCGCCTCCCCTCGTCGATACGTTCGAGCCGGTCATGCAGGAGGAAGGCCGGCACATCCTGTTTTTTGTCAATTGGGTGGCGTGGCACAAACGAAACCTGGCGCGGTGGCGTCGCCTGCTCTTCGCGGCGAAGGTGCTGGCGGTCTGGATTTTTCTGGTATGGGAGCGCATCGGCCTCGCCCGAGGCGTTGGGAGTGCCGGGGACGCCGGATCGGGAGCGGCGGTCCAGGACAACAATTTCACCTTGACCGGCGGCAAAGCGGTCAGTGCTGTCGACATGTCGGTTGCCGGGCTGATCGATATCTGCCTCGAAGAAAACGAGCGGCGGCTCTCGGGTTACGATTCTCGTCTCCTGCGGCCCAATCTGGTGCCGCGCCTGATGCGGTTTGCCCGCCGCTTCATGCGGCAACCGAGCGTGATCCCAGTCTCCCCATGAAGATCGGATCGGACGAGCACAAGGAACGCTTCTGTCGAGATTTCATCGCCAGCCACTGTCGCTTCGACCCCGCGACCCTGACCTGGCCCGACCTCGATGAATTGTCTCTCGGCCGCTTGCGCGCCGTCCCGTTCTGGCAGGAAGTCCTCTACACGGAACGCCGAGCCGGGGTGATCGTCGACGCCTATGCCGAAACGATTGCCGACCCGCTGGTGCGCGACGCGGTCGCCCTCCAAGGATTTGAGGAGGCGCGCCACGCCGACCTGCTGCGCGAGATGATCAGGCGTTACCGCATCGCTGCCGAAGAGCTTCCGCTCGACGAGCCGCTCAGCCCCGATCTGCGTCGGGCCTTTGCCGATTTCGGCTATGGCGAATGCCTCGATTCGTTTCTCGGGTTTGGTGTTTTCAAGATCGCCCGGCGGTCCGGGTTTTTGCCCGAACCGCTGTTCGAGATCTTCGACATGCTGATGCGCGAGGAAACCCGGCACATTGTTTTTTTCATTAACTGGATGGCGTGGCAACAGGTGGCGCGCGGAGGCATCGCTGGCTGGCTTCGCGGGGTGAATGCGGCTCGCTACTACGGCCGGGCGATCGGGCGGCTGCTCGGCACGGTGCGGCGCGGCCGCCGGGCAAACGATGGACGGGATTTCTCGGCGACGCAGGCGAACGTTTTTCTCGAAGGCTTTACGCTGCGCGGCTTTGTCGAGGAGTGTTGCGCCGAACACGACAGGCGCATGAGGGATTTCGCCCCTGATTTGCTGCAGCCCAGTTTCCTGCCCAAACTGGCGGCAATCGCTCTCGCCGGCCTACGGTTGGGCAGCGGGTTTCGTGCGGTACGGGAAGGGCGCGTTTGAAGCTCTTTTCGGTGCTTGCGGCGGTCCTCGGACTGAGCCTGATCGCGGTGCTGATCTTTCATTTCGGACCGCAGGCCGTTACCCGTCCGCTGATTGCCGTCGGCTGGACCGGTTTTGCCGCGGTCTGCTCGATCCACCTCGCGCTGATTGCCGTCATGGGGCTCGCGTGGGGCGTGCTGATGCCCGGCACGAGACTTTGGGTGCCGGTTTGGGGGCGCATCGTCCGCGATTTCGGGTCCGAGCTGCTGCCGCTTTCGCAAATCGGTGGTTATGTCTTAGGCGCGCGCGCCGTCACCCTGGCGGGTGTCGACGGGACCACCGCCACGGCGAGCACGATCGTCGATATCACTCTCGAACTCTTCGGACAGCTCGCCTACACCGCGCTCGGTCTCGCTTCTCTGTTGTATGTCAAGCCCCACGCCCCAATCGCCATGCCCGTCGCGATCGGTCTTGCCGCGGCGGCACTTCTCGCGGCCGGGTTTGTCTTCGTTCAGCGCCGCGGCTTTAACCTGTTCGACCAATTCGCCCGGATGCTGGGCCGCGGCTGGGCCGATAAGACGGCTGCCGGCGCGGCAGTCCTCCATAGCGCCCTAACCGCCATCTACTTCCGGCGAGGGCGAGCGTCTTCGAGCTTTGCGTTGCACCTCGCCTGCTGGATCGCGAGCACGTTGGAAGCATGGGTCGCGTTGCGCTTCGCCGGCGCCTCTCTCGGCTTCGCTACGGTATTGGTGATCGAGAGTTTGCTCTACGCCGCACGCAGCGTCGCTTTTGCCGTTCCGAATGCGGTCGGCGTCCAAGAAGGTGCCTATATCCTGCTCGGCGCCAGCTTTGGCCTGACGCCCGAGACGGCGCTCGCCCTTTCGCTCCTCAAACGAGCGCGCGATCTGACGATCGGTGTGCCGGCGCTGGTTGCGTGGCAGCTCTTCGAAAGCGGACGGCTATGGCGCCGACTTGCGAGCCGCGGCCGTATTCCGGCTGCCCAGAATCGAAACCCCGGCCGGGACGGCCGGGGCTCCTCCCTCGTCAGCTGGCTGCGGTGACGGGGGCAATGAGCATAGCGGCGAGATCATGCGACCAGCGCTCGGAGGTTGCAATAGATATCCGGAGAATTAACTATAGATTATCCAAGTTAGGGATTTTGCCGTAACCCATCGCCCGGTAGATCACAAAAGCGACGAGCCAGGTCGCTGCGAATACGGCGACCACGAGGTAGCCAAGCGCCCCGAAATGAGCCCCTGTGGCATCGACCACGTCCCATAAGCCGCCTTCCAGACCGACTTTGTCCCCGATCAAGCCCAACGCCTCGATCGCGCCGACCAGCACCGCGACGACCACCGAGAAGCCGGTGATCGCCAGATTGTAATAGAGCTTGCGCACCGGGTTCATGAACGCCCAACCATAGGCGCCGACCATCACCACGCCGTCGCTGCTGTCGACCAGCGACATCCCCGCGGTAAAGAGCGCGGGAAACACCAAGATCGACCAGACGGACAGTCCTTTGGATGCTTCCGCGGCCGAGATCCCGAGCAAACCGATCTCGGTGGCAGTATCGAAACCGAGCCCGAACAGAAACCCGACCGGATACATATGCCAGCTGCGGGAAATCAGACGGAAGAGCCCGCCAAGCAGGCGTCCGAATAGCCCCCGCGACGAGAGCAGGACGTTCAGTTCCTCTTCCCGATAAGTCTTGCCTCGCCGCACGCGCTGGAAGAGCCGGTACACGCCCACCAGCACGACAAAATTGATGATCGCGATGCCAATCAGAAAAAGCGCCGAGGCCAACGTGCCGACCATGCCGCCAATCGCGATCAAACCGGGGAAACGCTGCTGCACGCTCGTCGCGGTCAGAGCAATGACGACCGAGGCGGCAAACACGACGGTGGAGTGGCCGAGCGAGAAGAAGAGCCCGACCGTGATCGGCCGCTTGCCCTCCTGCATCAGCTTGCGGGTCATGTTGTCGATCGCGGCGATGTGATCCGCGTCGACCGCGTGCCGCAGCCCGAAGCCATAGGCGATCAGGGCGGTCGCCAACAGCAGCGGATAACCGCGAAACGCAGCGAATGCCCAGGCCCAGACGAGCAGATTGACGGCGACAAGGGCACCGCAAAGCCCGATCGCCTTGGGGGCCAAACGGTTGGCCGCGTCGTCGAAAATCGCAAGCATCAGCGATAGCGATCCGTCTGCCGCCGTGGAGATGATCGATATATCCGGAGGGTTCCCAGCGCGCTACGTTCTGCGGCAACTGAAATTCTAAACAAAAGGTTCCGCCGACTTCACGCGCCATCGACTTCACACGAAGGTGACCACCCCGCGCTCCAGGACGGGCTAGCATCGGCTTTTCTTGCTTCACACCGATTTCGATGGCTGATGACACCTCGCCGCAACGCCTTGTTTCCGCGCGCCGGCTGCTGCCGCTCGGCCTCCTCGTCGCCGCGTGGATCGTCTTCATGCTGGCGGGCGGCTATCGCTATCTGACCTTCTCGGCGCTCGCCCAGAACCGCGACTGGCTGTGCGGCCTCGTCCAGCAATGGGGCATTCTCGCCGCGTTCGTCTACATCATGGTCTATGCAACGCTGGTCGCGCTGTCGGTCCCTGGTGCCGCGATATTGACGATCGCTGGCGGCTTTCTGTTCGGCACCTGGATTGGCGGGCTGTGCGCGGTAATCGGTGGGACGCTGGGCGCCACCGCCATTTTCCTTGCCGCCCGCGGAGGTCTCGGTGGCCTTGCGCACCGTGCCGGACGATTGGTCGGCAAACTCGAGGCCGGGTTCCGCGACGATGCCTTCAATTATCTGCTCGTGCTGAGACTGGTACCGATCTTTCCGTTCTGGCTCGTCAACCTGGTTCCGGCCTTGGTCGGCGTCAGATTGCCGACCTACGTGCTCGCCACCTTCCTCGGCATCGTTCCCGGCACTTTTGTCTATGCCAGCCTCGGCAATGGGCTGGGCAGCTTGGTCGAGGAGCCCGATCTGGCAATCATCTTCAAGCCGAGCCTGCTCGTGCCGATTGTCGGGCTCGCCGTCCTGGCACTGGTCCCGGTCGGCTACAAGCACTGGCGCAGCAAAAAGCCGGCATGACCCGGCCGCTCGCCCCCGATCTTTGCATCATCGGCGCCGGCTCGGCCGGCCTGGCGGTCGCCGCCGGAGCGGCTCAGATGGGTGCCGAAATCGTGCTGGTCGAGCGCGGGCTGATGGGCGGCGACTGCCTGAACTTCGGCTGCGTCCCCTCGAAATCGCTGCTCGCCGCCGCGCACCTCGCGGATGCGGCGCGGCGCGGCGCGGCACTCGGGATTCTCTCTGCTCGGCCCGATGTCGATTTCGCTGCCGCCGCGGACGGTGTCCAAAACGTCATCGCGGCGATCGCGCCGAATGATTCCGTCGAGCGCTTCGAGGGGTTCGGGGTCAGGGTGCTGCGCGGAGAGGCGCGGTTCACCAGTCCCCATACGGTCCGCGCCGGCGAGATCGAAATTCGTCCGCGCCGTTTTGTCATTGCGACCGGCTCGTACCCTGCTGTCCCGGCGATTCCCGGGCTCGCGGACGTTTCCTACCTGACGAACGAAACGATCTTCGCGAACCGCGACCGGCCGGACCACCTGATCGTCATCGGCGGCGGTCCGATCGGGATCGAAATGGCGCAGGCGCATCGCCGGCTGGGCGCGCGCGTCACCGTGCTCAACGTCGGGCCGGTGCTGCCGCGCGACGATCCCGAGCTCGTCGCCGGGCTGACCGGCCATCTGGGCGGTGAGGGGATCGCGATCCGGCCCGGCGTCGAGATCGCCGGCATCGAGCGCGACGGAAACGCCATTGTCGCCAAGCTTGCCGGCGGCGAGCGGATTGCGGGATCGCATCTCCTGGTCGCTGCGGGGCGCCGTCCGAGCATCGAGGCGCTCGACCTCCCTGCTGCCGGGATCGAGGCCACCCCAAAAGGGATCACCGTCGATGCGCGGCTGCGAACGACAAACCGCCGGGCCTTTGCGATCGGCGATGTGGCCGGCGGCCCGCAATTCACTCACGTCGCGCTCTATCACGCCGGGATCGTTATTCGGAACGCGCTCTTCAGATTGCCCGCCAGGGTCGATTACCGGGCCCTCCCCTGGGTCACCTACACGGATCCCGAACTCGCCCAGGTCGGGTTGACGGCGGCCGAAGCCGGCGGGGATGCGCGGGTGCTGCGGTGGCTGTTTTCGGAGAATGACCGCGCCCAGACCGAACGGGATACTGAGGGGCTGGTCAAGGTGGTGCTGGGCGGGAATGGCCGCATTCTCGGAGCCTCGATCCTCGGCACCGGCGCCGGCGATCTGATCCTCCCCTGGGCGCTGGCGATTTCGCAAAAGCTCAAGATCGGCGCGCTCGCCAATTTGATCGTGCCCTACCCGACGCGCGGTGAGGCGAGCAAGCGGGCCGCGGGATGCTATTATACGCCGACCCTGTTCTCGCCGCGCACCCGCCGGCTCGTGCGCTTCCTGGCGCGCTTCGGCTGAGGAGTGGTCGTGCCGCTGAAGAGCCTCTCCGCCCGTCTTTTGATCCTCACCGCGTTTTTCGTGATGGTCGGCGAAGTGCTGATTTTTGTGCCCTCGGTCGCCCGCTATCGCATGACCTATTTCGAGAACCGCCTCGCCGCCGGGTACATCGCGACCCTGGCGCTCGACGCGAGCCCGACCGGCCATCTCGACCGGAGCCTGACCGATCGCCTTCTCGCCCGCGTCGGGGCGCAGGGCGTGGCTGTCCGTCGCTCCGACGGCTCGGTATTGCGGCTCGACCGCGCCTCTCCGCCGCGCCCCGATTTCACGATCGACCTGGCCCACCCGGACATCCTGCTCGCGATCCGCGGCTCGTTCCGCACCTTGTTCGGCGGCAGTGACCGCATCCTGCGGGTGCTCGGCCCCGCAGGAGTCGGCAACGCGGACACAGCCGAAGTGCTGCTCGATGAGGCGCCGCTGCGCAACGAGCTGTGGGATTTCGGCATCCGCATCCTCGAACTCTCGCTGGTTCTGTCGCTGGTGACGGCGGCGCTCGTCTATCTGAGCCTGCAGTGGCTGCTGGTGCGGCCGATGCGGCGGATCACCGCCAGCATGATTGAGTTCCGCGAGGATCCCGAGGACGCCTCGCGGGTCATCGCGGCGAGCCGCCGGCAGGACGAAATCGGCGTCGCCGAGCGCGAGCTCGCGGTATTGCAGAGTACGGTACGGCAGGCGCTCGGTCAGCGGGCGCGGCTCGCCGCGCTCGGCACCGCGGTGACCAAGATAAACCACGATCTGCGCAACATCCTTTCGACCGCACGCCTGGTGACCGACGGCCTCACTGCCAGCGCCGCGCCGGAGGTGCGCCGGGTCGCCCCGCGCCTCGTCGACACGATCGATCGCGCCGTCGCGCTGTGCACCCGCACCCTCGATTTTTCGCGCGAGGACACCCCGCCGCTCGCGCGCAGCCGTTTTCCGCTGGCGCCATTGATCGACGAAATCGGCCCCGGTCTCGCGGTGTCCGAGCACGATCTGGCGATCGAAGACGAGATCCCGCCCGAGCTCATCGTCGAAGCCGACCGCGATCAGCTCTACCGCGTGTTCCTCAACCTCGCCCGCAATGCGGTCGAGGCCGGCGCGCACCGGCTGCGCTTTGCCGCCGGGTGCGATGCCGCCACGGTCGCGATCGAAGTCGCCGATGACGGCCCCGGCCTGCCGCCCAAGGCGCGGGAAAACCTCTTCCGACCGTTCTTCGGCTCGGCCCGCCCGGGCGGCAGTGGGCTCGGCCTGGCGATCGCCCGCGAGCTGATGCGCGCCCATGGCGGCGAGCTAAGCCTCGCCTCGTCGACCGGCGCCGGCACCGTCTTTCGCCTGACCCTGCCTGCCCCCGCCATCCGCGAAGCCAAGCGAGTGCGCGCGTCGGCAACGTGACAATGATGCACCGATCCGGTGCAGTCCTCGCTGATCTCGCTGTTATTTGCAGCAAAAAACAGCGACCCTAAAGTTTTTTGCCGCAAAAACTTTGCCATCTCGGTCTGACCGCTGCGGAAAAACAGCAAAATTGGTCGCTGATACCTGACTGTTATTCGCTGTTATCGGCCTCAATTATGAACCGACGAGTAAAGTCAAATCCGTAACTGTCATCGCAAAGCTACCGGCTATCATAGGATTGCGGCGATTTTTGGGTCGACTAACCTGCACCCTCGTCCTTCGAGGATCGCGGCGAGACGGCGGGTCTGGCTCATGTCTCCTCGCCGGCCGCCAGGCGCAGGCCAGACAAGTAAAGCTCGCGGTGATCCGGGTTCCGTATGTAGCTGGCATCCGGTATCACGACGGGGGTGATTGCGCGCAGCCGCTCCACGATCGCTCTCGCGTCGTCGAGTTGACCCATATGGGCGTAACAGGCGGCGAGAAAGCGATAGGGCTGCGGGTTGCTAGGATCGTCCTGGGCCGCGAGGAGCAGTTTTGGCACGGCCTCGTCGAAACGCCGGCTGAGGAAGTGCGCCAAGCCTATCTGAGCGTGCACGGAGCCGACGCGGGCGCGAGGACTGAGGCGCATGGCGGCCTCGATATGCTCGATCGCGATGTCGTGCTGGCCCGCAAACGATCTGAGAATTCCGCTGTGGTACCACCCACGCGCGTAGTTCGGGTTGAGCGCCAGGGCGCGGTCAACCAGCGCCATCATCGCGCCGATGTCCTCGCCGAAATAGGCCAGCACGAAGGCAGCGTTCACTAGGACGCCCGGGTCGTCGCCGGCCACCTCCAGGGCTCGTCTGGCCAAATCGGCGTCTTTTAGACGATCCGCCTCCCGGTTTTCGCTCCGGCCGTCATGAAGCAGCCGAAGACAGCAGAACGCGGCCCAGGCCAGCGCGGGTCCGTAACGCGGATCGCGCGCGATCGCCTGCTCCATTAGACGGAGCGCCTCTGGGACTTGCTTGGTCGACGACAAGACCATCGCGTAGCCGCGGAGATAAAGATCGTAGGCGGTCAGGTCGTCGGTCGGCCGGGCGGCGGAACGAGCGGTTTCGGCGGCCTGCAACGCCGGCTCGATGACGCCAGCGACACTCGATGCCACCTTGTCGTGAAGCTCGAAGACATTTTCGAGCGAGCCGTCGAACCGATCTGCCCATAGATGCGAGCCCGTCGCCGCATCGATCAGCTGCGCGGTTATGCGCACCCGCTCGCCAGCCTTGCGCACCGAACCTTCGAGCACATAGCGCACGCCGAGCTCATGCCCGACCCGCTTCACATCGATCGCCTGGCTCTTGTAAGTGAAGCTCGAATTACGGGCGATGACAAAGAGCCAGCGGATGCGGGAGAGGGCGGTGATGATCTCCTCGACCATGCCGTCCGCGAAATACTCCTGCTCCGGGTCGCCGCTCATATTGGCGAAGGGCAGCACCGCAATCGAGGGCTTGTCGGGCAGCGGCAGCGGCGGGCTGCCCTCACCCGCCTCTCCCCTCTGGCGCTCGGCACCCTCTCCCGCAATGCGGGAGAGGGCGGACCCCGGCGCATCTGCGGCGGGGTGGGTGAGGGGCGTGCGCACCCGGTACACCCGCACCGGCCGGGCAATGTTCTTGACCTGCTGCTCGCCCAGATCCTCAAAGACATAGGGCAGCCGGTCGCGAACGTGGTCATGGACCGTGTTGGAGAGGAACACCCCACCGGCATCGGCAAGGCCTTCGAGGCGCGCGGCGATGTTGACGCCGTCGCCGTAGAGGTCGTCGCCCTCGACGATCACATCGCCGAGGTTGATGCCGATGCGCAACTCGATGCGGCTCTGCGCCGCGACGCCGCCGTTCCGCTCGGGCATCGCCTGCTGCACCTCCACCGCGCAGCGCACCGCATCGACGACGCTGGCAAACTCCACCAGCATGCCGTCGCCGGTGGTGTTGACGATGCGGCCGTGGCGCTCGGCGATTTTCGGATCGATGAGCTCGCGGCGCAGCGCTTTCAAACGTTCGAGCGTGCCTTCCTCGTCCTCCCCCATCAGCCGCGAATACCCCGCCATATCGGCGGCGAGGATCGCGGCGAGACGGCGGGTCGTGGTCATTCGGGCAATCCCGCTTTTCGCAGGCTCTCGAGGCAGATCGTTGCTACTTCCGGCGAAAACAGCCGTGAGAACAACCTAATATTGCCAGCGGTACGCCACGGAGCAGCATCCATTAACTGTTGGATCGCTGCGTGAGCTGGTTCGGCCAAACCGAGCTGCGTGCAGGCAATAGCCTTGGTGAGCAGCCCTCCCGAATAATCAGGTTCTATTCGCAAGGTTCGCTCTGCCCAATCCAGCGCCTCCCCATACCGCCCCGCCGCGATATGGGCGTACGCAATACCAGTGCAGAACGTTCGCGACAGCCGATCAAGCGGGCTCAACCGCATGGCCCGTTCGAGGGCGTCGATCGCCAGATCCGGCTGGGCGAAGGAGGACCATCCGCGGGCCATCCAGGCGAGAGCGGAATTGGGGTTGATCGCCAAGGCACGGTCGCTCAGCGCGGCCGCAGTGGAGCGAGCCCCTGTGAAGAGCAGCGCCGTGGCCGCAGCCATCCACAGAACGTCAGGGTCATCCGGTCCGGTCTCTATGGCCCGCTTTGCAAAGGTTACCGCTTCATCGGCCTCCACCGCCGAAACCGGTCTGCGGCCATGCGACACTTGTTGGATGCGCGACCAACCGATCAATGCGGCTGCCGGAGCGTAGGTGGGATCAATCGCCAGTGCTTGCTTCAGAAGCGCAATAGCCTCATCGACACTGTCATACCTGTGTCTGTCGCGCAGTGCGAGCGCCCGCAAGTACAGATCATAAGCATCGAGGCTGTCCGTCGGCTTTCGACGGGCGCGTTCAATTTCGGACTGACGCAATTTAGGCTCGATCGCCCCGACGACACCGCTGGCCACTTTGTCCTGAAGCTCGAACACATCGTCTAGGGAGCCGTCGAAGCGGTCGGCCCAGATATGCGCAGCCGTGCCGGTATCAATCAATTGCCCGGTAATGCGAACCTGATTTCCGGCTTTGCGTACGCTCCCCTCAAGCACGTACCGCACGCCCAATTCTCGGGCGGCCCGCTTCACATCAACCGCCTTGCCCTTGTAGGTAAAGGTCGAATTGCGGGCGATTACGAACAGCCAGCGGATGCGCGAGAGTGCGGTGATGATCTCCTCGACCATGCCGTCGGCGAAATATTCCTGATCCGGGTCGCCGCTCATGTTCTGGAACGGCAATACCGCAATCGAGGGCTTGTCGGGCAGCGGCAGAACCGGGCTGCCCTCACCCGCCTCACGCCTCTGGCGCTCGGCACCCTCTCCCGCATTGCGGGAGAGGGGGAACCCCGGCGCATTTGCGGCGGGGTGGGTGAGGGTCGTGCGCACCCGGTAAACTCGCACCGGCCGGGCAATGTTCTTGACCTGCTGCTCGCCCAGATCGTCAAAGACAAAGGGCAGCCGGTCGCGGACGTGGTCATGGACCGTGTTGGAGACGAACACCCCGCCGGCATCGGCCAGGGCTTCGATCCGGGCGGCGATGTTGACGCCGTCGCCATAGAGGTCGTCGCCCTCGACGATCACATCGCCGAGATTGATGCCGATGCGCAGTTCGATGCGGCTCTCCGCCGCGACCCCGGTGTCCCGCGCCGGCATTGCGTGCTGCATCTCGACCGCGCAGCGCACCGCATCGACGACGCTGGCAAATTCCACCAGCAGGCCGTCGCCGGTGGTCTTGACGATGCGGCCATGATGCTCGTCGATTTTCGGATCGAGAAGCTCGCGGCGCAGCGCTTTGAGGCGTTCGAGCGTGCCCTCCTCATCCGCCCCCATCAGTCGCGAATACCCCGCCACATCGGCGGCAATAATCGCGGCGAGACGGCGGGTCTGGCTCATGCCGTCTCGCCCGCCGCCAGCCGCAGGCCCGAAACCAGAAGCTCGCGATCCTCTGACCTGCGTAAGTAGCTCACATCAGGCATGACAACAGGCGTGATGATGCGTAGCCGCGCAGCGATCACTCGCGCCTCGTCGAGCCGCCCCATATGGGCGTAGCAGGCGGCAAGAGCGCGATAAGGCTGCGCGTAGCTTTCGTCTTCCTGGATCGTCAGCAGCAGGTTCGGCACCGCCTCGTCGAACCGCCGAGCAAAGAATTGCGCGGTGCCGATGACTCCGAGCGCCGCACCCATACGGGCGCGAGGGTTCAGGGAACGCGCGGTCTTTATGTCATTGATAGCATCATCGGGCCGGCCCGCCCACTCCTTGATCATACCGCTGACGTACCACCCGTGGGCAGAGCTCGGGTTGAGCGTTATGGCCCGGGCGACCAATCCCATCATCGCTTCGACGTCCTCGCCGAAATAGGCGAGCGCGGCAGCGGCATTGACCAGCACGTTCGGATCCTCGGCGGCGACTTCCAAGGCTCGTCGGGCGAAATCGGCGCCCTTCCGACGGTCCGCTTCGCGATCGTTGCTGCGGTTCCCATGAATCAGCGCCATACAGCAGTAGGCAGCCCACGCGAGCGCCGGCCCATAACGCGGATCGCGCGCGATCGCCTGCTCCAGAAGACGGAGCGCTTGAAGCATTTGCCTCGCCGACGACCAGAACATCGCGTATGCACGCAGGTACAGGTCGTAGGCAGTCAGATCGTTCGTGGGCCGATCGGCCGAACGGGCGGTCTCGGCCGCCTGCAGAGTCGGTTCGATGACGCCGGCGACGCTCGACGCCACCTTCTCCTGAAGGTCGAACACATCTTCCAGCGAGCCGTCGAAGCGGTCGGCCCAGAGATGCGCGCCAGTGAGCGCATAGATCAGCTGCGCGGTGATACGCACCCGCCCGCCGGCTTTGCGCACCGAGCCTTCGAGCACATAGCGCACGCCAAGCTCACGCCCGACTTGCTTCACGTCGACGGCCTGCCCCTTGTACGTGAAGCTCGAATTGCGGGCGATCACGAACAGCCAGCGGATGCGGGAGAGTGCGGTGATGATCTCCTCGACCATGCCGTCGACAAAATACGCCTGCTCCGGGTCGCCGCTCATATTCGCGAAGGGCAGCACCGCGATCGACGGCTTGTCGGGGAGCGGCAGCGCCGGGCTACCCTCACCCGCCTCGCGCCTCTGGCGCTCGGCACCCTCTCCCGCAATGCGGGAGAGGGGGGACCCCGGCGCGTCAGCGTCGGGGTGGGTGAGGGGCGCGCGGACCCGGTAGACCCGCACCGGCCGCGCGATGTTCTTGACCTGCTGCTCGCCCAGATCGTCAAAGACAAAGGGCAGCCGGTCGCGGACGTGGTCATGGACCGTGTTGGAGACGAACACCCCGCCGGCATCGGCCAGGGCTTCGATCCGGGCGGCGATGTTGACGCCGTCGCCATAGAGGTCGTCGCCCTCGACGATCACATCGCCGAGATTGATGCCGATGCGCAGTTCGATGCGGCTCTCCGCCGCGACCCCGGTGTCCCGCGCCGGCATTGCGTGCTGCATCTCGACCGCGCAGCGCACCGCATCGACGACGCTGGCAAATTCCACCAGCAGGCCGTCGCCGGTGGTCTTGACGATGCGGCCATGATGCTCGTCGATTTTCGGATCGAGAAGCTCGCGGCGCAGCGCTTTGAGGCGTTCGAGCGTGCCCTCCTCATCCGCCCCCATCAGTCGCGAATACCCCGCCACATCGGCGGCAATAATCGCGGCAAGGCGGCGGAGAGAGGGCATTTGCGGGCCCGTGGTCACTAGAATTAACCAACTCTAACGCGAAACCTGCAGCGACCCTAGCCTCAAGTGGGCTCCTTCAGCGCAAGGCTGGATGTCCTCATTCGACAGCCAGGGTCAGGGTCTTGAGGTACGCGGTCTCGGGCAATGCCGGGTGGATCGGGTGATCGGCGTCGGCGCCGGCGGCCCGCAGGATGCGACCGGCGCGGCCGGCATCGGCGAGGCCGCGGCGCACCGCCTCGGCGAACTCTGCCGCGCCGACATGGAACGAGCACGAAGCGATGAAGAGGATGCCGCCGCCCGCGGTCACCGAGGCGGCGAGCCGCGCCAGCTTGCGGTAGCCGCGCAACGCCGCCGGCACCTCCTTGCGCGATTTGGCAAAGGCCGGGGGATCGGCGATGACGATGTCGAAGCGCTCGCCGTTGGCGGCGAGGGTGCCGGCTTCCGCAAAGGCTTCGCCGCGGCGAAACGAGCAGGTCCCGCCGACCCCGTTGAGCTCCGACGCCGCGGTCGCCAACGCGAGTGCCGGCTCGGAGCGGTCGATGCCGAGGACGGCGGCGGCACCGCCACGCGCCGCCTGGACTGCAAACCCGCCGGTAAAGCAATAGAGATCGAGAACGCGGGCGTCGTGGGCTAGGGCGGCGATAATGCGCCGGTTGTCGCGCTGGTCGAAGAACCAGCCGGTCTTCTGACCGGCGAGCAGATCGGCGCGGAACACCGCGCCATTCTCGTGGACCTCAACCGGGCCATCGAGACTGCCTCTCGCCACCCGCGTCTCGGATGCCAGTCCTTCGAGCGCCCGCGCCGGGCTGTCGTTACGCAGCACAATGGCCTCGGGGCTCAGCAATTCGCCGAGCGTGTCGAGGACGGCCGGCTCGAGCCGCGCCATTCCGGCGGCATTCGACTGCACGACGAGAACCGCCCCGAACCGGTCGACAACGAGACCGGGCAGCCCGTCGGCTTCGGCATGCACAAGACGGTAGAAGGCTTCATCGAACAGACGCTCGCGCAATTTGAGCGCCCGCCCGATCCGCCGGACGAAAAAACGGCGGCCGATGGGCCGGGCCGCGTCGCGGTCGAGGAGGCGCGCAGCGAGCAGCGTGTGCGGGTTGAACATCGCGACGCCGAGGGGGCTGCCGTCGGCGCGCCGCAACATGACGAGACTGCCGGGTGCGAGCGCCTTGGCTGCGGCGTCCATGGCGACTTCATTCGAATAGATCCACGGGTGGCCGGCTTCGGCGCGCCGGTGCCGTCCGGCGAGCAGCGCGATCGACGGGCGGGTTGCCGGATCGTCCGCGGCGGTCTCGTGGGGCGCTATTGCATCGGGGCTCATCCGCCCTATGTGGTTGCGGCAACAGCCGGCGGCCACCGCGGGACCCGACGAGGCGCCTTGCTTTTCCGGACCGTGGTGGAGTAGTTGTGGCCGCCGCGCAACGCCGGCCCGCTCTTGGCAGGCGCCCGTAGCTCAATTGGATAGAGCACCAGACTACGGATCTGGGGGTTAGGGGTTCGAACTCCTCTCGGGCGCGCCAGGCTTTCAGGGCTTCAGACCTCGCAGATGACAACAGATCGCGATCCGCTCACCGCCCACACCGCCTACAGAGAGGCCGGAGTGGACACGGACGAAGCCGATATCGGTCTCGGCCGGCTGGTGACGCGCATCACTCCCACCTGGCCGCGTCACGGCGGTTTCGGCACCGTCCTGCTCCCGATCGGCTACTTTGCCAACGTCATCGACATCGGCGGAACCGGTCTGGCAATCTGCACCGATGGCGTAGGGTCCAAAGCGATCATTGCAAGGCTCATGAACAAGTATGACACGATCGGAATAGATTGTGTCGCGATGAACGTGAACGACCTGATCTGCGTCGGCGCTCAACCGGTTTCACTGGTCGATTACATTGCGGTGGAGCGTGTCGAAGCGAAAATCCTCGATGCCATTGCGATTGGACTGGCTGAAGGAGCGGCGCAAGCAGGCGTTTCGATATCCGGCGGCGAAACCGCGCAGATGGAAGATGTCGTCCACGGTTTTGATCTGGCGGGAACCGCCGTCGGCACCGTTGCGCTCGACAAGATCATTACCGGGCGTCATGTGGAACCCGGCGATTGTGTCATCGGCATTGAAAGCAGTGGCATCCACAGCAATGGTTTGACCCTTGCCCGCAAGGCGTTCTTCAAGCGCGATCAGCCCGTTTCATTAGAGTATCGTTTGCCGGGAGGCGGCGTTCCTTTGGGCGAAGAATTGCTCCGCCCGACATTGATTTACGTATCCGAAGTCATGGACATTCTCAGAAGAGTTCCTGATGTCAAAGCACTGACCAATATCACGAGCGATGGTCTGTTGAATTTGAGCCGCGTTGATAATGCGCGTGTCGGTTTTCAAATTGACGAACTGCCCCCGGTACCGGAGATATTTACGCTGATTCAAGAATATGGGAAGGTCAGCACCGCCGAAATGTTCGAAGTCTATAATATGGGTATCGGGTTCTGTGTCGTTGTCGGTGAATCAGACGTGGGCCCGGTGCTGTCGATACTCGAGCAGCACCGCCGAAAGGCGTGGGTGATCGGTCGGGCAATCGAAGATCCGACGAAGGGGGTGTATGTCCCCCGCCACGGGCTGCAGGGGCACAAAAAGCGATTTCGCGAAGAGTGAAGTCACCGAGTGGCTGCCGCCGGCGCGAGCGTTCCCATGAAGCTGGTCAGATAGGGCTTCCACAGCGCGGCGTAATAATGAGTGAAATGCCCGTGCGTTTTGCCGCTGTACGGGATCAGCACATAGCGGCCTTTCTTGATCTCCTTCATCGCGCGCTCGACGGTGCCTAGCTCGGGCGGGTTGGCGACGTCCTCCACGGTGTTGATCAGCAGCACCTTGGCGTTGATCTTGGGAAGGTCGGGTTCGGGGCTGTAGTCCTCGATCGATTCTATTGCCCACAAAGAATTGTTGGCGTCGCCCTTTGCGATCCGCGCCACCCGCTCATCATAAAGCCGGTCCGCGGCCGCGCGGGTCGGCGCCAATTCCTGAATGCGCGCGGCGCTCTCGGGCATGAACGATCCCGCTGCGGCGCTGTAGATGTAGTGGGTCGGGTTTTTGTCATAATTACCGCCGTTCCAATCGGGGTCATGGCGGATCGCCTCGGCGGCGGCGCGGCGCATGATCCAATTGCGCCCGCTGATCTCGACCGGCTGACAGGAGAGGCCGACGATCCCGTCCATCAATTCGGGATACATCTCGGCCCACAAGATACTGTGCATGCAACCGAGCGAACTGCCGACAACAAGACGCAAATGCGCGACCTTCAGCCCCTCGGTGACCATCCGGTGCACGCTGTCGACCATGTCGTGGTAACGGTAATGCGGGAAATTGCCCTTGAGCCCGTCAGAAGGCTTGCTGGAGCCACCACGGCCGAGCGCGTCGGGGATAATGATGAAATATCGGCCAGCATCCAGCGGCTGCCCTTCCTTGAACAGCTCGTCCGCCAAGCTTGGCCGAAGCCAGTTTGCGCCGGTGCCGGTATTGCCCTGCAGCAGCAATGCGCCGTTGACGATCGCGCCGGCGGCATTGCGCTGTGCAGAACCAAGAGTGCGGTAGTGCAATTTCAGCTGAGGGAGGGTCTCGCCGTCGGCAAATTTGTAATCGGTGATGGTGAAGTCGCCCTCCCGGTAGTTTGGCCAGCTCGTGCTTTGGGTCTGGGCCAGCGCGGGTGCGATGCTCACAACGGCGGCGGCTGCGAGGGCGCGAATTAGCATTACAGCGTTACTCCGGTGATCACCTTGGTGAGATGACCGGTGGGCGCGCGCGGGCGCCGTAGGCGGCGAACGCCATCATTCCCACCCCGATCGCTATCGGAGCTAAAATCCATGTCTTTCGAAGAGCGGGGCACAGGGACGCGATCACGCCGCCGGTAGTAACAAGGATTCCGCCGGCGCCGATGAAATCCAAGTGATCCCATTCTTCGATCAGCCCGCCAACCGGCATTATGTCCCTCCGTGAAATGAGCGGCGCCACTATGATCGGCGGCGCCGGTCTAGGCAATCCGCGAGAGCCGGCCGCTCGACGGATGAGGATTGCCATTGTTCAGGATTTGGTGACCTTATCCGGATGATTTTGAAGCCTCCCCGGCTCAGCCGACCGGCGGCATCATGGTGCGGAGGAGAATCTCTTGATGGTAGCGCTCCCTTTGAAGTTCGGCGCGGCGGTTGTGGCAGCGCTCACGGTGAGCAGTGCGGCGCTGGCGCAGTCGTATTATGACGATCAGGCGTGCCGGCAATTCGCCGACGCGCAGGTCGCCCCGTTGCGCGACCAGGCCAATTCCCAGGCGGTCGGCAGCACGCTGCTTGGCGCCGGGCTCGGTGCGGCGCTCGGCGGCGCGGTTGGCGGCGGCCGGGGCGCCGGGATCGGGGCGGCCTCCGGGGCGATCGCCGGCACCGGCGTCGGTGTAGCCAATGCGCAGAATGCGGCGGGGTACCTGCAGCAGCAATACAATGCCTACTATGCGCAGTGCATGGCCTCCCGGAGGCCCCCGGCGCAGCCTTATGCCGCACCAGGGCAGGGTTATGCGCCGGCGCAGGGTTATGCACCGGCGCCGAGTTATGGACAGACGCCTGGTTATGGACCGGCCCCGGCGTATGCACCGGCCCCGGGCTATGGACAGGGCACGGGCTACGCCCCGCAGCCGAGCTATCCGCCACCGGGTTCCTACCCGCCTCGGTGACGAGTGCCGCTTACTCCTCCGGAGTGGGTCGAGCCCGCGAGGCACAACCCTGCGGCGCGCGCCGCCTGTACGCCGATCGCGGTGCTGAGAGCATGATCGATCGAGACGATATTGCCCAAGCAGAGCGGCTGATCCGGCCCCATATCCGGCGGACCCCGGTGATCGAGACCGATGCGGCGGATTTCGCGATGGCCGCCGCCCCGCTGAGCTTCAAGCTCGAGCTTTTGCAGCATGCGGGCTCATTCAAGACCCGGGGCGCATTCACCAACCTGCTGACCCGAACAATCCCGCGGGCCGGCGTCGTCGCCGCCTCCGGCGGCAATCATGGGGCGGCGGTTGCCTACGCGTCATTGAAGCTCGGGATACCCGCAAGGATCTTTGTGCCGACAATCTCATCCCCCGCAAAAATCGAGAGGATCCGGGGCTACCGCGCCGAACTGGTCGTCACGGGCGACCGGTACGCCGACGCTCTCGCGGCGAGCGAGGTTTGGGCCGCGCGGTCAGGCGCGCTCCGGGTCCACGCCTTCGACCAGCGTGAAACGCTGTTGGGCCAAGGCACGATAGGGCTGGAGTTGGAGGAGCAGAGCCCCGGCATCGACACGCTCCTCGTCGCCGTTGGAGGCGGCGGGCTGATCGCCGGCATCGCGGCTTGGTTTGGCGGCCGGACCAGGGTGGTCGGCGTCGAGCCCGAAGCCTCCCCGACCTTGACGATGGCGCTCGAGGCGGGAGGACCGGTCGACGCCCCGGCCGGCGGGATCGCGGCGGATTTGCTCGCACCGCGACGCATCGGCACGCTTGTGTACCCACTCGCGGCGCGCCTCGTGGACCACGTGGTCCTAGTTCCCGACGACGCAATCAGCCGGGCGCAACAGGCCCTCTGGGAATTGCTGCGGGTGGTTGCCGAGCCCGGAGGGGCTGCCGCCTTTGCAGCGCTCATCTCGGGTCGTTATCAGCCCCGGCCGGACGAGCACATCGGGATCCTGGTGAGCGGCGGCAACACCGCTGCCGTCAATTTCGATAATTGAGCCGCGGCAGGAGGGCGGCCGCGAGCAGCTCTCCTATAAGCGAGCCGAGGAACAGGCCGACGAGCCCATAAACGGCGGCGGCAAAGGACAGGTCGAGCTGCGGCGCAAAGCTGTCGAACACCGTCTCGGTTATCTGACGGCGAGGACCTCCTTGGTCCGCCGCGATATCCTTGGCCGCGATGAACGGGCGCAACAGATCGGGGCTGCGTTCGATGCGCTCATAGGACGCCCGCAGGCCGCGCTGGCGGTCGAGCGCGGCGGCGAGCGTTTCCGCATTCGACGGTTCGACAGAGCGCAGCTGGGCGAGAAAGCGCCCCTCATCCTCGCCCGGCGCAATCCCATAGAAACGCTCTGCCGAGGCTTTGCGCTGCGCGATTTCCTCGTCGGAGCTGCGTACCAGCTGCAATAGAGCGGCCTGGTACTCGCGGGTGACCGCCGGCGCTTGCATTGCCACCAACGCGAGCCCCAACGCCGCGGCAAGGCGGATCGAGTGAAGAAGCCAGCCCGTAAAGAACATCACGCCACCACGACAGCGGCGGCTACCCGGGTCGTCTGGAGGTGCGCTGCGAGGCCTTCGATGCCGGTTTCGCCGCGCTCTGCCGCCCGCGTCCGGTTTTCGCCTTCAGACGATCGATTTCTTTTGATGCTTCGGCCTTTGTCAGATCGGGTTCGACACTCTCATGGGCTTTCTCCGCAAGGGTGTGCAGATAGGATTCTTGGGCCCCGGTCATCTCCTCGTCGCCGGTAACCCAATCATCCGGGTTCTTTATGCGGTTCGAGTTTTCGGGGGAGACCGTCTTGGCAGTCATAATCATGTTCCCTGATCGTTCTCTCGTGTAGGATAAGACGGCCGAGCGGCGCAGGAGTTCCATGGGCGAGACGGCAGGTCGAATTTCGTTGCAGCGCATCTCGCCCAGACGCAGAGTTGTGCCTAATGCCGGTTGACGGCGGGGAGGGAGCGATGAGCCACGGACGGATGGCGCGGCGGCGCGTATTGGCGCTTGGCCTCGGCGGGATCGCTGGAGCGGGGCTCGGAGCGCACACCCTGATCGGAGGACGCAAGGCGATGGCTCAAGGCACACCCCCGGGCACACCGGAAACGGTCGTTTACGTATCGAATGCCGGCAGCAAGGAGGTGTTCGTCCTGGCGATGAACCGGGCGACGGGCGCTCTCGAACTGATCGAAAAAACCCCGGTTCCCGGCACCGACAAGCCATCGCCCGCCAGCCTACCGATGGCGACCAGCCCGGATAGGCATTTCCTCTACGCGCAATTGCGCAGCGAGCCGTATCCGGTCTCGACCTTTGCCATCGACCGGACCACCGGCCGGCTCAGGCACCTGGCGGCCACCCCGCTGGTCGACCAAATGGCGTACATCAACACCGACCGCACCGGCAGATTTCTGCTCGCCGCCTCCTATGTCGGCGCCAAGCTGGCGATCTACCCGATCAACGCGCAGCACATCGTCGAGCCGAAAGCGACCCAGATTCTCGACACCAAGCCCAAGGCGCATTGCGTCGTCATCGACGCCGCCAACAACGTCTACGTCCCGGTGCTCGGCGGCGACATCGTGTTGGAGCTGAAATTCGATCCGGCAACCGGCACGGTATCGCCAAACGGGCCGGGCGGGATCGCCACGAACGCGGGTGCCGGGCCGCGCCATCTGACCCTGCACCCCAACGGCAAATTCGCCTATCTGATCACCGAGACGACGGCGACGATCGGCACCTATGCGGTCGACCCGGCCTCGGGGACCCTGAAGGAGCTGCAGTTCGTCGATACCAACGAATACAAGGAGCAGCCCGCCGCCTCGGACATCCATGTGACGCCGGACGGGAAGTTTCTCTACGGCGCCGAGCGCAAGACCAGCATGCTGATCGGCTACAGGATCGACCCCGACAAGGGCACTCTGACCCAGATCGGGCGCTTCCCGACCGAGAAGACGCCGCGCGGCTTCGCGATCGACCCGCGCGGCAAATTCCTGCTGTCGGTCGGCATGGATTCGGCCGGGATGACGGTCTACGGGATCGACCAGGCGAGCGGCGAGCTGAAGCCGATCGGTCATTACGCGATGGGGACTAGCCGAACTGGATCGAGATCGTCGATCTGACGTAGCCCTTCTGCAGATCAACAAGGATTGACCGATGATCACAAAATTCGACAGCTCCTATTTCGGCACCGCCGACATGGAAAACCTCGGCTATGCCGGCACGCCGATCAACGCCCGCTGCTACTCGAAAGAAGAGCTGGCGAAGGCGATGCACAAGGCGGTGGCCTATGCCAAGTGCATGGACGAGCGCGGCTACGACACCTTCTGGATGGCCGAGCATCATTTCCAGCCCGAAGGCACGGAACTGATCCCGAACCTCTTGATGATGGCGATGCATCTGTGCGGCGTCACGAAGACCATCAACATCGGCTGCGGCTTCAACATCGTGCCGATGTGGCATCCGCTGCGCCTCGCCGAGGATTACGCGATGGCCGACATCCTGACCGGCGGCCGGGTGATCTTCGGCGTCGGGCGCGGCTATCACACCCGCGAGGTCGAAACCTTCGGCAATCCGCTGATCGACCAGAACGCCAACCGCGAGATCTTCGAGGAAGGCGTCGAGGTCCTGTTCAAGGCGTTCGAGGGCAAGCCGTTCTCGCACAAGGGCAAGTACTACACGATCCCGCCAGAGGTGCCGTATCGCGGCTATACGCTGAAGGAGATCACCCTGGTGCCGGCGCCGGAGCGACTGCCGGTCGAATGCTGGCAGCCGATCCAGAGCGGGCTCCGAGCGCGCCTTCGAGTTCATGGCGAAATACGGCATCAGCGGCGTGATCGGCGGCGGCTCGGCCGAAGGCGGCGCGGTCGAGCGGCACATGCTCGGCTTCCAGGCGGCCTACGCGCGGCGCGGCGTCAAGCTCGAATTCGGCGAGCGCCTCGCGCTCGGCTACCAGTTCCACATCGCCGCCAGCCGCGAGCAGGCGATCCGCGAGGCCGCGCCGCATTACGAAGAGAACATGAAGATGTTCGGCGAATTGCGCCTGGTGCGGGCCTTGACCGACGAGCAGATCGCGGCGATGCGCGACCCCCGGCTCGCCGGCACCGTGAAATTGCCGACGATCGAGGACGCGGTGAAGGCCGGCGGCTTCCTCGCCGGCCGGCCGGAGGACATCATCGAGGCGCTGAAGGCGGTCGAGAAGCGCTACCCCGGCCTCGACCGGGTCATCTGCGCGACCCCCTCGGCACCCCGCTCGACGTCCAGCTCGAAGACCTCGACCGCTTCGCGAAGGAGGTGATCCCCGCCTTCCGCGACACCCGAACCGCCGCCGCCGCACAGTAGGCCGCGCGGGTCAGCCGTTGGGCGCCCATACGGCGGCACGTCAGCGTCGCCTGCGGGTCGACCAGATACCGACACTCGACCGGTGCACACATCAGCAATTCTGCGAAAAACTCGTTAGCGACAAGCCAGGCAGCAAGCCGTACAGTGGAGCGGCATTATCGCGATGGCACGATGGCGAAATCCGTACTTGACGTCAGCTCGCCCGTCGCAAAGGCAAGAGCCGCCGCGTTGACCAGCGACTGCGAGTGCGCCCGGGCCACTGCAGCGCGCGCCGTCGCCAGCCCCGTCTGCGCGGACGTGGCGTCGGTCAGTGTGCCGACGCCGTGCGCATAGGAATCGCTGGCGCTGTGGAAGGCGGCCGTCCGATGCGGTCTGCAGGGCGATGGCGGCATCGTATTGCTGTAGCCCCGTATCGACCTGGTCGTACGCAAGCGCCACCTCGCGCAAAGCCTGGTCGGTGCGCTCCTGCAGCACGGCCGTTGCCTCTTCGCGCTTCGACTGGGCGAGACTCAGCTTGTTCTGCAGCAGTCCGCCGGTGTAGAGCGGCCATTCGAACTTCAGCAACGCGGCGCCCTGCGGCTTGTTAACCGAGAAATAGGGCGAGTTGTCCACGTTGAGCCGGCCGAGATTGGCCTGCACGTTCGCGCTCAGCGAAACTTTCGGAGCCAGGGCGGAGCGTACGTCCGCGATTTCGGCATCCGTCGCGCGCAGCTTCGCCACGTCGGCGAGCAGGTCGGGCCGCCGCCGCAGCGCCTCGCTGAGCACGTCGTCGACAGTGCGTGCGGTGCGCGGCGGCAGCGGGCGCTCGGACGCGTCTGCCACGCGCAGCTTCGTGGTCGGCGGCAGGTCCATCGCCGCAAGCAGCGTGTACATCGCGTCGTGCTGAGCGGTGTTGGATTGCGCGAGATCGTACTGCGCCTGCGCCGTCGCACGGCGGGCGAGCTGCACGTCAACGATGGTATCGAGACCGCGGCCGAACAGCGCCTCGCCAGATTGCTGCACCACCTGCGCATCGGCTAAGCCTTGGCGCGCCGCGCGTACTGCGGCATCGGCGCCGTCCAACGTGAAATATGCGCGGGCCACGTTGAGGATCAGCTGCTGATGCGCGCCGTGAACGCCAAGTTTCCGGTGATCGAAAGCTGACCAGCTGCTTCGACCGCGGCTGCGCGGCCGCCGAAATCGAGCAGCAGATAGTTTACCGCGAGCTGCGGGATTACTTCCTGAGCGTTGAAGGTGATAAAGCCTTGCGGGACGAGATTGCTGGGGAACGGTGTCACGAAGTGCTCCAAGCCGGCGATCGCGCTCGCCGTCAGCGCCGGGAGATAGGCGGCGCGCGCGATGCCGACATTGATCGCCGCCTGCCGCGCCTGCCTCCCAGGCGACGCGTTTGCCGGGTTGCGGCGCTGGGCGATATCGATCAGCTCGACGAGCGAATAGACATGGTTGGTCGATGTCGGCGCGCGACGGCAACTGGACTGCCGTGTTCTCCGGCACCGTGAACCGCTTGGCCCTGGCGGCGGGTGCAGGGGCGGCCGACGCTTCTTGGAGGGCTCGAATTGCAATGGTGTGTCGGGCGAAGCCGGTGCCAAATCGCGCGTGTCGTTGCAGGCGCCGCGCAGCGCGCATCCGGCCAGGGCAATGCATCGGAACCTAGCCGGCGGCATGCAATGTCCCCGACCGACGGCGCGATTAGCGGCTGCGGTTGCGGACCCACCTCGTCGAGAATTTTGCGAATTTCCTGGTGCAGCAACTGGTACCATGTCGCGAGAGCGGTAAGGTGATCGCCGGGGCCGGATAGGGCCGGCGCTTTCGGTGGACCGGCTGATACCGCATCCGCTTCCTCGCCGCTGCGCGTCCATGACGCTGCCTGCCGAAACCATCCCGCCAGCACCTGGTTATGCGCCCAAATCGCGTCGGTCGCCTCCTCCGGGAGGTCGTGCCCGGCCCGAACGGTAAGCAGATCGAGGATTGACGACACCGGGATGAACAGCCGACCGACCTCCTCCACCACAGTCGCGTCGTTCGGCCGCCTCCCGACGGCGCGCCGCACCTCGCTTGTCTCGAACGGATCGTTGACCAGAACCGCGCGCGCCTGCGCGATCGCCTGCCCGAACGCCATGGCGGCCGCTGACCGAGCGGCGCGTGGAATCTCGCCATCGGTGCGGGCACCCAAACCCGCCAATATCGCCAATCGTTCTAATGCCGTGGCGAGGTTCGTGCGCACGACATTGGCCACACTCACCGGCCAAATCGCCGTGAATATCACGGAAGCAGGATGCCAATGGTGCGATCCCTCGCCGTATACATGTCGATCGTCGGGCCATATCCCTGCAGCACGACCAGGTAGAAGGCGAGCGCAAGCTGCCAGCCGGCATAGGAGATCCGTTCGCTGCCATAGCCGACCCAGGCGGCGAGCAATGTAACCGGTGCCAGCAGCAGGAACAGGTCGCCGAGATCGGTCATCTGCGGGATCAGCAGCAGGATCGCACCCAGGCCGAGCCCCGCGCCAAAAAGGCAGCCGACGAAACGCAATGTCGCTTTGTGCAGCGTGTCGCCGACAGTGCCAAGGGCGACGAAAAAATAGGTGATCACGCAGGTATGGATGCCCGGCCAGTCGGTCATGCTCATGACGAAGTAGTAAATCATCACGGCCAAGGTGACCTTGAGGGCGAAACTGACGTACTCGGGGTTGCTAAACGCGTCGACCGCCAGCAGCCCTCGGGGCGCCTCCCCGGCGTCATGCGCTCCGGGCCTCGCGGCCGTCCCAGCGAGGGTTTCCCGGATTGCTCGCAGTGTACGCGAGATCGCATCGGCCAGCGGTCGGGCGGCGCCCGTGGCAGTGATCGTGACGGGTTCGCCGCTCGGAGCTTCGCCTCCTTGCAGCGCGCGTTCCGCCCAACGACAGGCGCTCGACGCCGGGACCAAGAGATTGCGCTGGCCGCCCTCGACGCGCAGCCAGGAGAGTAGCAGGAGGCCGAGCCGGGCGATGTCGTCGATCAGCGAGGCGCCCCAGACGGGGCGGTCCTTGCCGCGCCGCCGGAAACCAGCGAGATCGTACAATTTGTGCAGCTGCGCTGTGCCCTCGAGGGCCTGGGCTTCGAGCTGGCGTTCCGCTCCGCCCTCGCCCGCACAAAAGCGGGCTGCCGTCGCCAACCGGTCGGTCAACGCACGGCGGAGAAGAAGCGCAGGGTCTCGCCCGGTCAGCAGGTTGGCGGCGATCAGCAGTGCGATGGGCAGGGCGACAGCCAGACTGAGCCAGAGGAGGAAACGCACCAGCGCTTCTTTCGGCGGGACGAAGAAGATCTCCGGCAACTCGAACTCCGTCGCGTTGCCCGCAGTCGCGGGCTGCAACGCGAGGCCGAGCACCTGATCGCCCAAGGTCAGCCTGTAGGCGACAATGAAGCCCGGGACGAAGAATACCGGCCCCAGCGGCGAGACTTCGCGAGAGAAACATCGCGCCAAAGCTCACTATTGAAGCCGCCGCCAAGCGGGGAAGGTTCACGAGGCTCTCAGTGGCGACATGCTACGCTCGAAGTCAGAGGTGATCATCGCCAACGTCCTGCATGAGCGTGAAATTCCGTTCGTTTACGAACAGCCTCTGTTCGCGCCGGACGGAACATTACGTTTGCCGGACTTCACGGTTACATCGCGCGGCCGGACATTCTATTGGGAGCACCTCGGCCTCCTCGACCAAGGCCGCTACGCAGACGAGTGGAAGCGCAAGAAGGCTTGGTACGATCGCTGGTTCCCGGGCCAGTTGTTGACGACCGAGGAGGGGCCCCACGTCAGCAAGGCCGCTGCCGACATTGTCACCCAGATTATGGCTGGAGCAGTCGACACGCCGTAGAACAAGCTCAGCTCGCCAACTACGTCGCACGGCGCAAGTGGCTGGAGTTGAAATCAAACGGCTCGGTGTGCAAAAAAACAGAGCATATATGTAGCTGGGCCAAGCGGTGCTGCGCCTTAAAAACCCCGCTTCGCGAAGAACCGGTTCTCGGGGCGGGGGAGGCCGAGGTTTTCACGCAGGGTCCGGCCTTCGTATTCGTGGCGGAAGAGGTGGCGGCGCTGGAGTTCGGGGACGACGCGGTCGACAAAGTCGTCGAGGCCGCCGGGGACCCACGGGAACATGATGTTGAAGCCGTCGCAGGCGTCGCTCAAGAGCCACTCTTCCATCTGGTCGGCGATCGTTTTGGGGGTGCCGACCATGGCATTGCCGCCGTAGCTGCCGGCGATATGGGCCAATTGGCGTACCGTCAGATTGTCGCGGCGGGCGCGCTCGATGACGCGCTCGCGGCCGCTCTTGCTGGCGTTGCTCTCCGGGATCTCCGGCAATGGGCCGTCGAGGTCGAAGGCTGACGCGTCGCAGCCCAACGCGATCGACAATGAGGCGATGCCGCTGTCGGGGTGCACGAGGCTGTCGAGCAAGGCCCGCTTCTGCCGCGCTTCCTCTGCGGTGTCGCCAACGACGACGAGGCAGCCGGGCAGGATTTTTATGTGGTCCGGGTCGCGTCCGGCCTTCCTCGCCCGATCCCTGACATCGGCATAGTAGTTCTGTGCGTCGGCGAGCTTGCCGCCGCTGGCGAAGATCATCTCGGCGGTCTCGGCGGCGAGCTGGCGCCCGGCGTCGGAGGCGCCGGCCTGGACGATGACCGGCCAGCCCTGGATGGGCCGCGCGATGTTCAAGGGGCCGCGCACCGACAGGAATTCGCCCTTGTGGTCGAGGACATGCATCCGCTCGGGGTCGAAATAGATGCCGTTCTCGACGTCGCGGATGAAGGCGTCCTCGGCCCAGCTGTCCCAGAGGCCGGTCACGACATCGAAGAATTCGCGCGCGCGGCGGTAGCGCTCGCCGTGCTCCATATGCTCGGTCAATCCAAAATTGAGCGCCGCGTCGGGGTTCGAGGTGGTGACCAGATTCCACCCGGCGCGGCCGCCGCTGATGTGGTCGAGCGAGGCGAAGCGCCGGGCGATCGTGTAGGCCGGCTCGAAGGTCGTGGAGGCGGTGGCGATGAGGCCGAGATGCTCGGTCTCCATCGCCAATACCGGCAATAGGGTCAGCGGGTCGAATGACGTCACCGTGGCGCTGCGCTTCAACGCCGCCATCGGCATGTTGAGCACCGCCAGATGGTCGGCCATGAACCAGGCGTCAAAGCGGCCCTGCTCGAGCTTTTGCGCAAGCCGGATCAGGTGCTTCAGATTGAAATTGGCGTCCGGGTAGGCGCCGGGATAACGCCACCACGCGGTGTGGATGCCGACCGGGCGCATGAAGGCGCCGAGATGCAATTGGCGCTCTGCCGTCATCGCTCGCGCTCCTCTATGGACAACGTGGCGGATGGTGGACAAACCGGCGCTGCAGTCCGATGCTGGATTAGGCGCAGAGGGTCGCGCATCACGTCAAGGGTCCCCAATGACCGAAAATCAGCACGCAATTCCGTCGCGGACCGATTATACGGTGCGTAAGGGTGAGGTTTCTCTCGCCGTTTACCGCAAGCGGCTGCCGCCGGCTCTGAGCGAGCCGCCGCGCCCCGTCCTCTTCCTCGTCCATGGTTCGTCGAATTCGGCATTGTCGTCGTTCGACCTGTTGGTTCCCGACGCCGGCGAATACTCCACGATGAACGTCTTCGCCGGGCTCGGCTTTGACGTGTGGACGATGGATCACGAGAATTACGGGCGCTCGTCGCGAAGCTCGGGGAATTCCGATATTGCCAGCGGCGTCGAGGACCTTATAGCCGCAACCGAGCTGGTGATCAGCGAAACCGGCCAGAAGCGAATGCATTTCATGGGCGAGTCCTCGGGCGCACTGCGTGCCGCCGCATTCGCGATGGTCCGGCCCGAGCGGGTCGGCCGGCTCGTGCTGAACGCGTTCACCTATACTGGCCGGAACTCGCCGACCCTGGCGAAGCGCGCCGAACAGCTCGACTATTTTCGCACCCACAACCGCCGGCTGCGCGATCGGGAGATGATCCGCAGCATCTTCACCCGCGACCACCCGGGCACCAGCGATGCTCGCGTCGCCGAGGCGCTCGCCGACACCGAGCTCGTCCACGGCGACGTGGTGCCAACCGGAACCTATCTCGACATGACCGCGCACTTGCCGGTCGTCGACCCGCGCGAGGTACAGGCGCCAGTCATTATCGTGCGCGGCGAGCATGACGGGATCGCGAGCGAAGAGGATCTGCTCGATTTCTTCCGGCAATTGCCGAACCCCGACCGCCAGTTCGTCGTCCTGCCGGGCGCAGCGCATGCGCTCGTCTTTGGCCACAACCGCCATCAGCTGTGGCACATTGTGCACGCGTTCCTGACGATGCCGCCGCGCCGCGATCTGCAATAAGGGCGGTATCCGCGCTACTCGTCCGTCACCTCGAAGGCGAAGCGGAAGCGCGGCAGGTCCTCGCCGGGATGGTCGGCGGCGTAAGTTAGCTGCGGAATCAGAAAGTTCCGCGGCCGTTCCTCTGCGCCGCGGTAGATCGCCGGGTACAGGTCGATGAAATGCCAGCCGGGGTCGCCCGTCGCCAGCAGCGGGATCGCTACATCGCCATGGCTGTTGAAGGCGCAGACGTAGCCGATATAGCTGTTATCGTAGACGACGGTATAAATGTTCGCGGTCTCGGTCCAGCCGACACCCTTCAAATGCACGGTGAAGGGCGTACCGGGCGGGCCGTGGTTGACATCGAGCGGCAATGCGGTGGGCTTGATCCACAAGCTTCCCGTCTGCTGCTCGGCGCCGTTCTCGACAGAGAGCGCGTGCGCGCCGCCGAGATCGTCGGGAACAGCGAAATGGAATTCGGCGCGCCCCGATGGATCCGCGACGGCGTCGGCTACGGGTCTCGATGCTTCATTCCAGCCGTGCCCGCCCACGCGATTGCCCATCACGGTGGTCCACGCGAGCGCATAGCGCTTGCCCGGGGTGAAACCAGCCCCGCTTACCATCACGGGCTGGCCGACACTAGTGAAGAGCGGCGCCACGGTGAGCGCGCCTGGGGCTGGCAGTCGGCGCACGCTGCGCTGCGTCTGCGCCTCTATTGGCGGCGGCAGTACCGGCGCATCCGGGGTCAGGTTGAAGCGCAGCGCGAATTTCGGCCGGTCGCCTTCGGGGCTCTGCTGCATATTGCGGTAGGGGAAGGTGAATTCGCCGTGTAATACCTCCAGCAGGTGCAGGCCGGGCCGTCCACTGGCTGGAATAGTGAATGTCGCCGAGCCCGCGGTCGTCACCGCCGATATCCAGCCCGTGAAATTGTTGTCGTAGAGCAGCAACCAGCTGCTCTCGAGCGGCCGCCAGCCGATGCCCTTGACTTCAACCGTGATCGGTGTCCCGGCCGGCCCACTCGGCGGCGACAAGGTAACCGACATGTCGACAGAAAAGCCGGCCTGAATGAACAGGCGCTCCCCCTGCTGCAGCACGACGTCATGGAGGAAGCCGAAATCGTCGGGCACGGTAAAGGTCGTGGCAAGCCTGCCCGCCGCATCGGTTCTGAGCGTCGCGATCTCGAAAGCGGCAGGCGTGTATTCGCGGCCGTGATATTCGCCCTGGGCCACCTTCCAAAGGCCCTTGACTGTGCGCCAGACGAGCTGGAACTGCGTGTCGGCCGGCAGCCCTTCTGCCGTGACCCGCACCGGCGTCCCCGGCGGCCCATGCTCGGGCGATATTGCCATACGCCCGACGAAGCCGTGCACCGTGGCGAGCGGAGCCTCGGGGCCGAGCTGCGCGGATGCGGCGGCCGGCGCCAGCAGAGCGATCACGAAGAGAATGCCGCGCGCCGCAGCGCCCAAGCTCGCGATCATAGTGCAGTTATTTGGTGGGTTCAAAAGTGCCTGGGATCACCGTCAGCAGGGACAGCTTGTTGTTGACAGGCTCCCAGCTCTGCGTGGTTCCGTCCAGGGCGGTAGCAACGACCTTGTAGTTGAAGGTCCCGGTCGGGTAGTCGTCAGGAATTGTCCAGCCAGTCGACCAAAGATAGGCTGTCGGCTCCTTCGGTGGATGGCCGCCGAAATGCGCCGGAAACTTCTGCCCGTCGGGCAGTTCGACGATGACGCTTTTGAGGCCTTTGTCGTCGAGTTCCTTGCCGGTCTGGTCCTGCACGCGGATGCGCCAGGCGACCCTCTCCTGTCTCATGAACTGACTGCTAAGGACACATATCGGACCGCTTCCGCCAGGTCCCCGCACCATATCGGCGGCGATAAACAGCCGCGTGCTGTTCTGCGCCGCGGCCAAGGGCACCACGCCGGCAGTCAAAAGCAGGGCGAGGAAAACCGTCCGCGCATTTGGCATCACTTCCTCCCTTTCGATGTTCAATTCTAACATCGATCAGTGGAGGAGCAACAGCGAGCGCAAACCGCGCCGGTCAGCGGCGGCGGTTGCCCGGAGGCCTGGTGAACCAGCGGCCCGCCAGCTTCTCGGACTCCACGCGTTCGCGGTGCTCGGCGATCCACGCCTCGGCGTCGGCTTCGGTGGCGAACGGTTTGACCGTGGTCGGGTAATTCTCCGGGATGCTGACCTCGACCGCGAAAGACCCGTCCTCGAGAGGGATCACCCGGTATGTCGCCTCGGCATGGGGATGTGTCTTCGGCATGGGCGGCATCCGGTCCTACCGAGCCCTTACGCCCGATCGGTTTTAGTTGATAGGGGCCTCTTCGCGGGGGTAGGGAGCGCCCGGCGCGGTTGGGCAGGCGCCCGGCGGCGGCAAGACTTCGATGCCCGGCCCGTGCTGGTAAATCCGCCCATCCCGAATATAAACGGTGATGCCGAGCGCATGCGCGAGATTGCGGGCGGCGTCGGCTAGTTCGTCCGGAGTCATCGCGGCTCTGCCTTTGGGAATTAAGAGTAGTATATGGGTCGGCGGCAGCAATTAAACAGAGGCCGTCCGCGATCATCGCGGCGGACCACAATCACCGGACGCAGGCTAAGTCCGCCGCGACAGGAAAATCTGCTGCGATCCGTAGGAAAGCCAGATCCGCCGCGAGCCGAGGAAATCGACGCCGAGAACGAGGTCGCCGTCTTTCAGGCTGACGTCCGCGACGATCAGCGCCGGATTGCGGACGACCTCTCCCCCGACTTCCATATGTGAAAAGCGGTGCAGATGAGAGTTCAGCCGCTCTGCCGCCGCGCCGAGCGTCACGATCGCACGGTCGTGCGACAACAGTGCGTCGCTCACGCCGAGAGCCAGCGCCGCCTTGCTCGAGAGCACGCTCAGTTGCGCGCCGGTATCGATGAACGTGTCGATCTGCCGGCCGTCGAGCTGCGCCGGAAAGGAAAGATGGTTGCTGAAGGTTTTGCGTGCCGAGATCGTCGCGTAAGGCTCGGCCCAGGCGGGCGCCGCGCTCGGGCAGGATTGCTTGCTGTAGAACACGATGCGGTGATGCGGCAGATCGAGATCGACATCGAAACTGCTCAACGTGTCGGCGCCGAGGACCCCGTCCAGCGGGCCGGAGAACACGCTCGGCATATTGAGCGAGGCGACGCGCACGCGGCGCCACGGTATCGCCACGTCGCCGGCGGTGAAGCTGCGCAACTCGACCTCGTTCGTCGCCAGGCTGCCGGAAAGGCCGCGAATCTGGCGGTCGAATTCGATGCGCGGGGTTTGCGCCCCGACGCGTTTGGCGGCGGCAGGCGTCAGGATCGTCCACTCGGCGCCGGTATCGAGCAGCAGCGTAAGCGGAGCGCCATTGGCGACGAGCGTGACGATCGGGGCGTTGCGCAGAGTCGCAACGGTAATCTCGCCGACCCGGCTGGTGCCGCAGCCGACGGCTCGGGAATCGGCTACCCCACCGCCGAGCACCGACGCGAGCACCACTGCGCCGCACAGAACTCGAACAGCCCGATTGGAACTATATTTGGTCAAACCACGGCTTTGAGTGAGAGACAGGGCAGCCGAAACTAGTTTTCCGGAAAACCCTTTGCGTAGGCAATTTAGGCGATATGCGCTGCAGCGTCTATTGCGCAGCCTATGGCGCGAGCAGGGCGATGTAGTCCCAGGCCATCGTCGCCGCCGCGAGCGCTGTGATCTCGGCGACATCGTAGGGCGGCGAGACCTCTACAACGTCCATCCCGGCGAAGTTCAGGCCGGCGAGCCGCCGCAGGATCGCGCGAGCCTGCCAGGTCGCGAGCCCGCCGACTTCCGGAGTGCCGGTGCCCGGCGCGAAGGCCGGGTCGAGGGCGTCGACGTCAAAACTCAGATACGCCGGCTCGGTCCCGACGACCGCGCGGATCCGCCCGGCGACGGCCTGTGGGCCCGTTTCGTGCACCTCCTCGGCGGAGACGATCGTCACGCCCTTGCCGACGGTCCAGTCGAAGATGTCGCGGTGCAGCGGCGAGCGGATGCCGATCTGGATCGTGCGGTGCGGGTCGATGAGGCCCTCCTCGATCGCATGGTAAAATGGCGAACCATGCCCGAATACCAAGCCAAAGCTCTCTGGCCAGGTATCGACATGGCCGTCGAAATGCACCAGCCCGACCGGGCCCTGGCGGCGGGCGAGGGCGCGCAACAAGGCGAGCGTAATCGTGTGATCGCCGCCAAGCGCGACCAGGTGCCGATATGCCCCCGCCTGCTCCGCGATCTTGGCCAGCGTGCCCTCGATGTCTCCGTGCGCGATTCGGAAATCGCCGACATCGGCGAGGTCGAACTTTTCGATCTCGGCCCAGGACGCCGGATGATCGCCATCGACGAGCATGCGGCTCGCCTGACGGATCGCGGCGGGCCCGAACCGGGCCCCCGGCCGATTCGAGGTGCCGAGGTCAAACGGAATCCCGGCGATGCAGATTGCGGCGTCGCTGCTCGAATGATCGAGGCCGAGAAAGCTCGCCCGCATGGCGAAAGTCGGAATGGAGGTCATGGCCTCCTATCTGGGGAGGCCATGCTCACGTGGAAGGATCTCAGACTCGCTCGAGCACCGCCGCGATACCCTGGCCGACGCCGACGCACATTGTGACGAGCGCGTAGCGGCCGCCGCTGCATTGCAATTGCCGTGCGGCGGTAAGTGCGATGCGGGGGCCCGAGGCTCCCAACGGGTGACCGACCGCGATCGCCCCGCCGTTCATGTTGACCCGGCTGTCGTCGAACGGCAGTTCGAGGCCGCGCAGGCAAGACAGCACCTGGGCGGCGAAGGCCTCGTTGATCTCGATCACGTCGATGTCCGAGAGGCTCAGCCCGGCGCGCGCGAGCGCCTTTTTCGAGGCTTCGACCGGGCCGATTCCCATGATCCGGGGCGGCACTCCCGCGACGCCGCTCGCGACGACGCGGACCAGCGGCTCGGCCCCGGCGGCGTCGCCGGCCTTGCGGCTGGCAACGATCATCGCGACCGCGCCGTCATTGATGCCGGAGGCGTTGCCCGCGGTGGTGACGCCGCCCTCCTGCAGTGGCTTCAGGCGCGCGAGGGCCGCCAGATCGGTCTGCGGCCGCGGGTGCTCGTCTTCGGCCACTTTGACCGGCCCCGCCCGGCCGCCCGGCACCTCCACGGCGAGGATCTCGCCTTCGAAGAACCCATCGGCCTTGGCGGCGGCGTATTTGCGCTGCGAGGCCGCGGCGAACACGTCGCAGGCCTCGCGCGTGATCTGGTAGTCGCGAGCCAGATTGTCGGCGGTCTCGGGCATCGTGTCGGCGCCGAACTGGCGCTCGATCTTCGGGTTCGGGAAGCGCGCGCCGATCGTCGAATCAAAAACCCGGCCATCACGGCTGAACGCGGTCTCCGCCTTGTTCATGACAAAGGGCGCGCGGCTCATGCTCTCGACGCCGCCGGCGACCATGACCTCGCCTTCGCCGCAGGTCACCGCCTGCGCCGCCATGACGATCGCGTTGAGCCCGCTGCCGCAATTGCGCTGCAATACCGAGCCGGCGACCTCGATCGGCAATCCGGCCAAGAGCCCGGCATGACGCGCGACGCAGCGGCTGTCCTCGCCTGCCTGATTGGCGCAGCCGACGACGACATCCTCGATCTTTTCCGGGTCGAAGGGGCTTTGCCTGACGACCTCGGAAACGACCGCGGCCAGCATATCGTCGGGCCGCATTCGCGCGAGGGCGCCGGCGTGGCGGCCAAAGGGTGTGCGCAAGGCGTTGTAGATGTAGCCGTCGAGCATGGTCGGTTCCTCCTCAGGGGCATTCCGCCTTGGGGCCATCTCCATGCGCCGGCCGGCCCCTGTCAAGCCCCAATGAGGGCAAGTGGAGGGCTCGCAGCCGCCTATTGTTTTGGCGCGGACAGAGTGATGCCCTGGCGCTTCATCTGATCGACGACGGCCTTGGCCCCCTCGTTGCCGTCAGCGGCGAGCTGCGCGGTCGTTCTGGCGAGCGCTTCGAGTTTGTGACGCAGTTTGGCCGCCTCCTGCACGGTCGGTTCCTGCAATCGCTGCTGTTCCGCCAGCGCGTCTCGGTCGTGGATCGTGTAGCCCACCTCGAACGCCATCAGCACGAAAAACGACGCGGCGACAATGACGACCGGCAGCCACCATTCTCCCGCCGCCGGACTGTTGGGACCGCTCCGCATTACCATCACGGCGTCTTTCCGGTTGGTGAGGGGACGGTTTTCTCGGCCGGACCGCTTGCCGAAGGGACCGGCTCCCCCGCCGCATTGATCGTAATCCCGTTCTCGGCCAGCAGATCGCGCAGCTTGTCATCCTTCTTGCTCACCGCGGCCGCGGTGAGCGCGCCGATCAGCACCTCGTTGATGCGGCCGAGCTGGATGCTCTGATTGATGAATTGTTGCCGCCGGTTGACCTCCGCCTGCACCGTCCGGTTGTCTTGCACGAGGACGATGTAGGCGACGACGAGGGCCCCTGCCGCTGCGGCCAGCACGACCGTCATCCAATAAAGCCAACCCTCAGTCCGCATCGCATCCCTCGTCGCGCCCCCGCCATAGCTGATGAGCTCAGTATAGCACGGGGCTCGCGGAAACGGCCGCAGCTTCTCGATGGTATCGCTCCAGCGCCTTGCGCAGCGCGAAATCTTCGTGCTTCGTTACCATCGCCGCAGCTTCGCGCAATGCGCATTCCCGGATCGCGGAATCGGACGCGGCTTCCAACTGTCGGTCGGCGACGTGCTCGGCCGTATGTCCGTTGGCCGCAAGCCACCGGGCGAGAGCAGGCTGAAGCTGCGCGTCCGCGAAAAACGCATCAGGATGCGCAAGCCTCGCAGACAAGGACGCCCGCCGCATTGGTTGGGATCGACGGTTATGCGGCGCAGCCTGCTCATTCCGGACTTCCTGAAAAAATCAACCGTTTCTCTCAGTCTGCAGCACATTGGACGGAGACCGGAATTGTCAGGCGGCGACCGGCGCGTTCCCAACATCGTCAGTCTTCTCTTCAACATCGTCAGTCTTCTCTTAAGGTCTTTTTCGTTGATCGGCTCGTCGACGCGCTCGGATTGAGTAGTTTCGGGCAGCGCCGCAGCCGCCGCACGCACATCGAGCGTTCCTCACCGCGACGGGTCTCGAGTTTGGAGAATTCGCCAAACGGATCGTTCGGGGGGACCCGAAGGCAGTGCCGTGGACGATTTCAATCCGGTCAGGGCCGGTAAAATCGCCACAATCGCATCGTATCATAGATTGGATCATTCGGTGCGGGAGGGCTGGGAGCATGCCCGTGGGCAGAGTCCATAGCTGTAAATTTGCTGCAAATAACAGCAAAAACAGCGGCCGAGGCTACGCGGGGTGCGGTGAGCGACGACCCGCGACGCGTAGGATTCACTCGGAGATCCCAGCAACTTCCAAAACCGGTCTACCTCGACACCCGGCGAGAGTGTCGAGACGCCAATGGTCAGCCGGATGGAATGGTTTCACCCCGTCGCGCGCCTTCCGCGTGCCGGCCCAAACCGTTGCCGGCCCCCGCACTGTCACGCAGCGATTTTTATTGCGGCAATGCGACGGTGTTGAAGTCGTCGAGGAGTGCGGCGATGCGGCCGGTGTCCGATTGGTCCATGATCGCCCGCGCCCGGCGCGTCGCGGCGATCATGTCGAGGCTGCGGATGCGCTGCTTGACGCGCGGGATGTTGCGCGGCGCCATCGACAGGTTGCGCAGGCCGAGGCCGAGCAGGAGGGCGGCAAAGCGCGGCTCGCCGGCCATTTCGCCGCACACGCTGATCGGCATGCCGCGGCGCAATGCCGCTTCGACCGCGAACTGGATCAGCCGCAGCACCGCCGGATGCAGCGGGTTGTAGAGATGGGCGACCTGCTCGTCGCTGCGGTCGATCGCCAAGGTGTATTGGATCAGATCGTTGGTGCCGATCGCGAAGAAATCCGCCTCCGCGGCGAGCGCGTCGGCAGCGAGCGCGGCGCCCGGCACCTCGATCATCGCGCCCAATGGCGGCAGGGCTTTGGGCAGCCGCACGCCGCGCCGACGCAGCCGCCGTGCGACCTGGTCGACTGCCTCGCGCACGCGGCGGATCTCGTTGGCCGTCGAGATCATCGGCAACAGAATACGCAGCGGCCCGTCGCTGGCGGCGCGCAGCATCGCCGCCAATTGCGGGTCCAGCAGGCGGCGATCCTGCAAGGAGAGGCGGATCGCCCGCAAGCCGAGGGCGGGGTTCGGCGGCTCGACATTATGGCCGCTCAGCGAGCGCGCGATCTTTTCGCCGCCGAGATCGAAGGTCCGCACGGTGACCGGCTTGCCGTCCATGCCGCGCACCAGCGCCGAGAACACCGCGTATTGTTCCTCCTCGCCGGGCAAGTCGTCGCGGTTCATGTAGAGAAACTCCGACCGCACGAGGCCGAGCCCCATTGCGCCGTTGGCCAGCGCCTGCTGCAGCTCGATAGGCAATTCGAGATTGGCTTCGAGGGTGATCTCGACGCCGTCACGGGTGACCGCCGGGAGCTTGCGTAGCCGTGCCAGACCACGCCGTTCGCGCGCCACCGCGTCGCGCCGGGCCTCGTATTCGCGGATCGTCCCGGCAGAGGGGTCGATGATCACGCAGCCTTCGATGCCGTCGATCACGGCTGTGACACCCGCCCGCGCCCGATCGAGCAGCCCGGGTACCGCGAGAACCGCCGGCAGGCCGAGCGCTCGCGCAACGATCGCGGTGTGGCTTTCGGCGCCGCCGGAGACCGCCGCAAAGCCGACCACCCGCTCCGGGTCGATCAGCGCGGTGTCGGCCGGGGTCAATTCCTCGGCGAGAATGACGGCCCCCTCGGGCACGGCAGAATAGGCGACGTAGGGCTTCTTGATCAGATTGCGGATCAATCGCGTGCCGACGACCCGGATGTCCTCGATCCGCGCCGCCAGATACGGATCGCGCATTGCGGCGAAGCTCTCGGCGATTTCGTCGATTTCGATCTGCACCGCGCGCTCGGCGTTGATCCGGGTGCGGCCGATGCGCTCGTCGACGCCGCGGACGAGGCGCGAGTTCGACAGCATGGCAAGGTGCGCGTCGAGAAGATAGCCGACTTCCTCGGCGGCGGAGCCGGGCAGCCCCGCGGCCTTCGCCTTGACCTTTTTGAGCTGTTTCAGCGAGGTCGCCACGGCCTCCGCGAAGCGGTGCCGTTCAGCTTCGATTTCGCTCTGCGGCACATGGTTCTCGGCTACGGGGAGATCGCCGCTCTCGACGATATGAGCCGGGCCGATGGCAATTCCGGGAGAAACCGCGAGGCCCGGCAGTCGTTGTTCGCCGCCGCTCTGCGGCGCAGCGCCGGTCTCCTCCTCAATCCTCATCAAATTTGCATTCGACTAGCTTGGCGAGCGCCGCTACTGCGGCCTCGGCGTCGGGGCCGGTGGCGGCGAGCCGGATTACGGTGCCGGGCGCGGCGGCCAGCATCATCAAGCCCATGATCGACCGACCGGAGACTTCGGTGCCGTTCTTGCGCACCCAGATTTCGGCGTTGAAGAGCCCGGCGGTCTTGACAAACCGGGCGGCGGCACGCGCGTGAAGCCCGCGCTGGTTGCAGATCGTCGCGATCCGGCTGACCGCCGCGGGCGGCGGGCGCGGGTCCTGCAGCGGTTGTTCGTCGGCCGGTCGATCGCTCATCGGCGCGCGTCGCTGAGCAGCTGAGAAGCGACGTTGATGTATTTGCGTCCGGCCTCCTGAGCGCCGAGCACCGTCCGTTCGAGGCTCTCGCTCTGACGCAGGCTCGCAAGCTTGATGAGCATCGGCAGGTTGACGCCGGCAATCACCTCGATCTTGGCGCGGTCCATGACCGAGATCGCAAGGTTCGACGGGGTCCCGCCGAACATGTCGGTCAGCAAGACGGCGCCGTCGCCGGTATCCACTGCGGCAATTGAGCGCAGGATATCCTGGCGGCGCTTTTCCATGTCGTCATCGGGGCCAATGCACACCGCGTCAATTTGCGCTTGCGGCCCGACGACATGCTCGAGCGCGGCGACGAATTCCGCTGCGAGCCGCCCGTGGGTCACCAAAACCATGCCGATCATTGATTCCCTCTGGTGGAACGACCGCTGCCGTTCAGCTCGCGGCGGCAGGCGCCCCGGCGGCACCAAGGCGGGAGAGCCGGATTGAACGAGATCGCGGTGCGCCAGCTCCACCCGCAGCCCGGCGGCGCCGAGTTGCGCGGCCAGCCGCTCCGCCACATAAACCGAGCGATGGCGGCCGCCGGTACAGCCGATGGCGATCGTCAGATACGCCTTGCCTTCCTGTTCGTAGCGCGGCAGCAGCGGCTCCAAAACCCGCCAAAACCCGGCCAAGAAGGGCGCAAGGCCCGGATCCCGCTCGATATGCGCGGCAACAGCAGCATCGCGCCCGCTCAGCTGGCGCAGTTCGGGGACGTAATGCGGGTTATCGAGAAAACGCACGTCGAAGATCAGATCGGCATCTCGCGGTATGCCGTGGCGATACGCGAAAGAGGTGACGAAAACGCGAACACCGCCGGCCGCCGAGGCAAAATGACCGGTCAACAGCCGTTTCAAATCGGCGGCGCTCAGGTCGGACGTATCGGTCACCACGTTAGCACGGTCGCGCAGGGCGGAAACCACTCGGCGTTCGAGCCGAATACCGTCCATTACGGGCCGGTCGCCGGAGAGGGGGTGGGGCCAGCGGCTCTCGGTATAGCGCCGTTGCAGCGGTTCGTCATCACATTCGATAGCACCACCTTGAGCTCACGGCCGGTCCGGCCGACAACCGCATCGAGAGGTTCGAGCATGCTCTCGACAGCAGCGCCCCCGACAGCAAAACCCCTGGTGCGCAGATCGGCGCCGACGGCAATCGCGCGCGGAGGCAATGCTCTCGATCAGAGCGGGTACGAGTGAGAGCGGCATATTGTCGAAGGCTTCGTAGCCCATGTCTTCGAGTGTCTTCAGCGCCGTCGACCGCCCTGCGCCCGACATTCCGGTCACCAGCAGCACTCGGGCGGGCGTCACGCTTCCGGCGGGGCTCCACTCGGCGTGACCACCTTCAGCCGTCATCGCCGGATTATAGCGGGTACCAAGTCGGCTGAAAACACGCGTAAAGCGAAGCGCAACTTTGCCGCTGCGGAACCCTCGAATGGCGACAGAGCGATCAGCGGAACCGCGAGCCCGAGCACATCCTCGCAAAGGGTTTTGGGGAAACGGTCGACCTCGGCCGACGGCACGAGGTCGACTAACAATGCCAGCGTCGCCTCCGCCACCGCGCCGAGGCACACAATACCCACTCCTCGGATTTCAATCAGGCCCGCTATCGCTGCCGGCGCCGTAACCAAGACGCGCTCTCCTGCGCGCCGCAGCTCTACCTGATCGTCGGCAACCAAACGCGCCCCGCCATCGATCAGCCGCAGAGCTAAATCGGATTTTCCCGCTCCGGAAGGACCGCGCAGCAGGACCGCACGCTCATCTATCGCGATTGCCGTAGCGTGGACCAGAACTGGGTTGGTCGGCACCGTTATCGTCACGCAGCACCCGGCAGCCGAACCGAGAAGCGGGCGCCGATCGTCGCGCCACTCGCGTCCTTGCGGTTTTCCGCCCGGATCATGCCGCGATGCGCCTCGACGATCTGTTTCGAGATCGAGAGCCCGAGCCCGGAATGTGTCCCAAATTGCTCGCCGAGCGGCCGCTCGGTGTAGAAGCGGTCGAAAATCGCGGTCAATTTTTCTTCGGGAATTCCGGGTCCCTCGTCTTCGACAGTGACCACAACCGCCCGGCCATCATGTCGCGCGGTCAGCCTGATTTCGCCGAGCGGTGGGCTGAACGATACCGCATTCCCGATAATATTGCGGAATACCTGGGAAAGTCTTATTTCGATCCCGGGCACGACGAGCTCGCGATCCGGTTTGCCGATAGCGAGGACCAGACGAGGCGCATCGTCCGTCCGGGTCGCGTCATGGACCTCGACCAGCGTGCCCAGCATCGCCGCGATGTCGACCGGTTCCAACTCGAGGCGGCCAAGCTCCGCGTCGAGCCGCGAGGCGTCGGAAATATCGGTGATCAGGCGATCCAGCCGCTGGACGTCATTGAGGATGATGGCCATCAGCCGCCGCTGATTTGCCGTATCATCGATCCGGACGGCGGTCTCGACCGCGCTGCGCAGCGAGCTGAGCGGGTTTTTGATTTCATGCGCGACATCGGCGGCAAAACTTTCGATCGCGCTCATGCGCTGCCACAGCGCGTCGGTCATCTCGCGCAGTGATCGGGAGAGGTCCCCGATCTCGTCACCGCGGCCGGTAAAATCGGGTATCTCGACCCGCGCCCGACGGCCGCGTGCCCGCTCCGCCGCCGCGGCCAGCCGGCGGATGGGCCGCGCAATCGTGCCCGCGAGGTAGAATGACAGCAGGACGGTGACCAGCAATGCCACCCCGAAGATGCGCAGCAGCTCGAGGCGAACGGTTCTCACCTCCTCCTCGATCTCGGCACTGCCGGTCGACAACATGACCGCGCCGAGCACCTGCTTGTAGCGCTGGATCGGGATCGCGACGCTGAACACTAGGCCGCCGGTTTGCGGGTCGCTCCTGATCGCCGAGCCAGTCTCGCCGCGCAATGCTCGCACCACTTCGGCATAATCCTCGGCGCGCGGGGATGCGCTCTCACGATAGACCGAGTAGCTGGCATGGCGCGGCACGATGTTGAGGACCCAATCGTATATCTGATCGGCAATCCGCAGAACCGCACCTTCCCTCTCTGGCGGCTCCAATTCGTGGACCTGCACGGCATCGCCCGGCCCGCGGAGAATTCGACTGTCGGCAATAATGTCGCCGTGCACGTCAAACAGCCGAGCTCGGGTGTGCGTCGGCTCGACCAGCCGCCGCATCATCTGGCGGGCCAGATCGGGCAGCAGGACCTCCCCTTCGTCGACTGAGTCGAGAACCGCGCCCTCACCGAGCGCAGCGGCGAACACCTCGCCCTGGGTCTTCAAAGCCTCGATCTGTTGGCCGATGAGGCTCGCCTGGTATTTCCCAAGGTAGAGAAAACCGCCGGCGAGAAGAGCGAGCGCCAGAACATTGACAGCCAAAATCCGCAGCGTGAGCGGGGAGACGGTCCGGCTCCTCCCGGTTACCGGCCGCAGATCGGGGCTCGGAGCGGGACTGGCCGCGGCCCTCGCGGCGGAACGGCGGGCGAAAGGGTGCTCGGCTACCGCCGAAGGCGACGCAGGCGCGGCGGCGGGCTTAACGGTCGCGGTATCGATACCCGACACCATAGAGTGTTTCGATCTGCGCGAAATCCGTATCGACGTTCTTAAATTTCTTGCGCAAACGCTTGATGTGACTGTCGATCGTCCGGTCGTCGACATAGATGTGCTCGCCATAGGCCGCGTCCATCAACTGGTCGCGGTTTTTGACGTGCCCCGGACGGTGCGCGAGGGATTTGAGGATCAAAAACTCGGTCACCGTCAGCTCGACATGTTCACCCTTCCAGGTGCACAGATGCCGTGCCGGATCGAGGATCAGCTGGCCGCGCACGATGACCGGCTCGCCGTGCGAGTTCTCCCGCTCGCGCGCGAGTTCGCCGCGCCGGATCAGGGCACGAATGCGCTCGATCAACAGCCGTTGTGAAAACGGCTTCCTGATGTAGTCGTCGGCACCCATGCGCAAACCGAGCAGCTCATCAACCTCGTCGTCCTTTGAGGTGAGGAAAATGACCGGGATGTGGCTCTGCCGCCGCAGCTGGCCGAGGAGCTCCATGCCGTCCATGCGCGGCATCTTGATGTCGAGCACCGCGATGTCTACCGGCTGTGCGCTTAAACCTTTCAGCGCCTCGGTGCCGTCGCTATAGCAGCGTACCGCGAACCCTTCCGCCTCGAGTGCCATCGACACGGAGGCCAGGATGTTGCGGTCGTCATCGACCAGAGCAATCGTGTTCGGCACCTTCTCCCCCAAAATCCTTCTGAGCGGCCGGATGATAGGTGATCCGCTCCCCGCAAGTGTAAAATATGACCAAATCCGGCAAAGGCAAACCCACTGATCCTATTTTAGACAGGCAACTGGCGCGGTATCCCCTGCAATATTCCCTGAGAAGCGCCTTCGTTTAACTAGACATGGCATCGCGGCGGACGCTTTTTCATCGCGGCGCAGCTTGACGCCGCCGCGCCGGTGCGGCTCACTTGCGCGATGCGCGAAACCGAGCTGAACCGCGATCCGGCGAGAATCGGGCGGCAATTGCTGCGCCGGGAACAGCGCGGAACCCTTGCCACGAGCATGCACGGCGCGCCCTACGCGTCACTCGTCCTGGTGGCCGCCGATCTCGACGCCAGCCCGCTTCTGTTGCTGTCCGATCTGGCTCAGCATAGCCGGAACATCGCATTCGACCCGCGGGTCTCACTATTGGTCGACGGCACTGCGGGCTACCGCGACCCGCTGACCGGGCAGCGCCTGACCGTGATGGGGCAGGCCAGAGCCGTCGAGAATCCCCCAGGTCTCGCCCGCTTCACCATGCATCACCCGACCGGTGCCGTCTATTCCAGTTTCGCCGATTTCCGCCTCTATCGGATCGCCGTCGAACGCGGCCACCTCGTCGCCGGTTTCGGCGCGATTCACTGGATCGAAGCCCGCGATCTGCTGTTCGCCCGGGATGCCGCCGCTCTCGCCGCGGCGGAGCCGGAGATCCTCACGCACATGAATGAGCATCATGCCGACGCGATCGCCGATTACGCGCGTGGCCTGCTCGGCCGCGGGGGTGCCGATTGGCGGATGACCGGGATCGATCCGGAAGGCGCCGATCTGCAGCGCGACGGCGAAACTGCCCGGCTCGATTTTCCTGCCCCGGTGCTGACCCCCGCGGCGGCGCGTGCCGCGCTCGTCGAACTCGCTCGGAAGGCGCGGAAATAACCCTCCGTTGAGGGAGTTTTGACATGGTCGCCCGTGTTGTGGTACGGCGCTAACCTGGGGCGGCAATCCGGGTGCCGAAAAAGCCCGGCCGCAGCAGGAGGAAGCGTTCGATGAAGAAGACGATCCGATGACCGCAAAGAAGAGCCGCTTCGGCCTCGACCGGCAAGGCATGCACCACCTCGGGACCGTGCACTGGAACCAGTCCGCGCCGGTGCTCTACGAGCACGCCGTGCGGCGGGGCGAGGGTGAACTCGCCTCGGGCGGCAGCTTTTCGGTCTCGACCGGTCTCTTCACCGGCCGCACCCCGCGCGACAAATACATCGTCGAGGAGCCGGGCACCAAGGACACAGTAGACTGGGGCAAAATCAACCAGCCGGTCTCGCCCGAGCAGTTCGCCAGCCTGCATCAGCGCCTGCTCGCCTACCTGCAGGGCCGGGAGCTCTTCGTTCAGGATCTTTACGCCGGGGCCGATCCGGCTTACCGGCTGCCGGTGCGGGTCGTGACCGACAGCGCCTGGCACAGCCTTTTTTCGCGCAACATGTTTATTCGCCCGCCGGCCGACGAGCTGCCGGGGTTCGAGCCGGCTTTTACTATCTTGCACGCGCCGAAATTCCTCGCGATCCCCGAGCAGGACAAGATCAATTCCGAGGTCTTCATTCTCGTCAATTTCGCCGAGCGCCTCGTGCTGATCGGCGGCACCCAATACGCCGGCGAGATCAAGAAATCGGTTTTCGGGTATCTCAATTTCGTGTTGCCGGCGCGCGGCGTATTGCCGATGCACGCCTCGGCCAATGTCGGCCCGAAGGGCGACTGCGCGATCTTTTTCGGGCTCTCCGGGACCGGCAAGACGACACTGTCGGCCAACGCTTCGCGCACCCTGATCGGCGACGACGAGCACGGCTGGAGCCCCAAGGGCATCTTCAATTTCGAGGGCGGCTGCTACGCCAAGGTGATCAACCTGTCGCCGGTCAACGAGCCCGAGATCTACGCGACCATCACGCGCTTTGGGACGGTGCTCGAAAACGTCGTGCTGCATCCGGAAACGCGCATGCCCGATGTCGACGACCAGAGGCTCACCGAGAACACGCGGGCCTGCTATCCGATCGACTTCATCCCGAACGCCGATCCGCGCGGCCTGGCGCCGCATCCGAGCAACGTCGTGATGCTGACTTGCGACGCGTTCGGGGTCATGCCGCCGATCGCCAAATTGACCCCCGAGCAGGCGATGTACCATTTCTTGTCGGGCTACACGGCGCGCGTCGCCGGCACCGAAAAGGGGCTCAGCAACGCGCCCGAGGCGACATTTTCGACGTGCTTCGGCGCGCCTTTCATGCCGCGCCATCCAGCGGTGTACGCCAAGATGCTGGGTAGCTTGATCCGCGAGCACGGGGCGCAGTGCTGGCTCGTCAATACCGGCTGGTCGGGCGGCACCTACGGCGCTGGGCGGCGCATGCCGATCGCCCACACCCGCGCCCTCTTGCGCGCCGCGCTGGACGGCCGCCTCGCCGCGGCGCCGGTCCGCAAGGAGGCGAATTTCGGCCTCCTCGTGCCGGAAAGCTGCCCCGAGGTGCCGGACGAGATGCTCGATCCGCGTGGCACCTGGTCCGACAAGCAGGCTTATGACGAGACCGCCCGCGGGCTGACCCGGCGCTTCGCGGCTAATTTCCGGGAATACGAGCCCTTCGTCGGCAGCGAAATCAAGGAAGTCGCGATCCGCGCCGCAGCCTAGCCGGATTTCCCTGCGGCGCAGGGAAAAAATCATCTCGGCGCCGAAAGGCGCTCCTTCCGGAGCCGCAAAAGCCATTTAAGCCAGAGACTTGCGCCCGTTTTTCCGGCGCTGCCCGGCACGGAAAATCGTTTCCCTGCCGGGCAAATTGGCAGGGAAACATCGCGGAAATACTCATCCTATATTATTCGCTAATTGACAATTTAACAATCGAATGATATAGTTTTCAGATAGTTCTGGCAAGCTGTTGTTGCGGTAATCTCATGGATGAGGTCGAGGGCGAATACAAAGTCGGCCGCGGGAGGCCACCCTTGCACACGCGGTTCAAGAAGGGTCAGTCCGGCAATCCGCGCGGTCCACGCACGCGCCCGAAAAACCTGCCGGCGCTGTTGACCGCCGCGCTCAACGAGCCGGTGGTCGTCAGCGCGGGCGGAGACTCGCGGCAGATCACCAAGCGCGAGGCGGTCATCGCGCAGCTCGTCGACATGTCGACCGGCGCCGATATTCGCGCGATGAAGATGCTTATCGACATGCTGAAGGATATCGAGGAGCACGCCGGCACGGCGCCGCTGACCAAAGCCTCCCCGCTCACCCGGGCGGACGAGGAGGTGATCGAAAACCTGCTGGCGCGGTTGCGCCGCGCGGAATTGGCGAAGATCCACCAGGGCGACCCAGAGAGCGTGTCGGAACATGAGCCCCTCTCCGCCTTCATGGGGGAGAGAGCCTGCCCCGGACCCGATCCGGGGGAGGGACCCGTCGCAAAGCGAGGGGAGGGTGAGGCGGGCGGCGTCGCGGAACCGGTACCTCGGCCTCACCCTACCCTCTCCCCGGCCGGCGGGGGGAGAGGGAAAACCTTGGTGGTGAAAACTCCATCCGACGAGACGCCCACCCCTGACGAGTACCGCGCGCTGTTGCGGCGCGATCTCGTCAGCTTTGCGCAGCTCTGTTTCAGCGAGCTCAACCCGCGCACCCGCTTCGCGATGAGCTGGCATATCGAAATCATCGCCGCCAAATTGACCGCGTTGCGCGACGGCAAGATCCGCCGCCTCGTCGTCAACCTGCCGCCGCGCCACCTGAAGTCGCTGCTCGCCTCGGTCGCGTTCCGGCGTGGTGTCTCGGGCACGACCCGTCGGCGCAGATCCTCTGCGTCAGCTATGCGCAGGACCTCGCCGACAAATTGTCGCGCGATTGCCGGCATATCGTCGCCAGCGCCTGGTACCGCAGCCTCTTCCCGACCCGCCTCTCGCCGCAGCGCGCCGCAATGCCGGAATTCGACACGACCGCGCAGGGCTGCCGGCTCGCGACCTCGGTCGGCGGCGTGCTGACCGGGCGCGGCGCCGACCTCATCGTCATCGACGACCCGCTGAAGCCGGAGGAGGCGTTGTCGCAGACCCAGCGCCAGGCGGCGAACGACTGGTTCGACCACACCCTCTACAGCCGGCTCAACGACAAGCTCGCGGGCGCGATCGTCCTCATCATGCACCGGTTGCACGAAGACGACCTCGTCGGCCACGTGCTGGCGCAGGAGGAGTGGGAGATCGTGCGGTTCCCGGCAATCGCCGAGGACGACGAGAGCCAGCTGGTCGACACCCTCTTCGGGCCGCTAAATTTCACCCGCCGGCGCGGCGAGGCCTTGCACCCGGAACGTGAGCCGCGTGCGGTGCTCAAGCATATCCGCCGCACGATCGGCGAATACAATTTCGCGGGGCAATACCAGCAGGCGCCCGCCCCATTGGGCGGCGGCCTCGTCAAGTCGGCGTGGTTCCGGCGCTACGGGCCCGACGAGGCGCCGCAGCGCTTCGAGCGCATCGTGCAGAGCTGGGACACCGCCAACAAGGCGACCGAGCTCAGCGACTTCAGCGTGTGCACGAGCTGGGGCGTCGCGGGCAAGAACCTCTATTTGATCGACGTCTTACGCCGGCGCATGGAATACCCCGAATTGAAGCGCGCGGTGCGCGAGCAATACGAGCGCTTCGCGCCCGCGGTCGTGCTGATCGAGGACAAGGCCTCGGGCACGCAGCTGATTCAGGAGCTGATTGCGGAAGGCCTCCACGCCGTCACCCGCTACCGCCCGCAGTCGGACAAGGTTATGCGCCTGCACGCGCAGACCGCAATGATCGAGAACGGCTTTGTGCACCTGCCCGAAGAGGCGCCGTGGCTCGCCCCCTACCTCGCCGAATTGACCGCCTTCCCCAACGGCAAGCACGACGACCAAGTCAACTCGACCGCCCAAATGCTCGACTGGTTCAAAGCCGCCGGTCGCGAGCCGGGCGGCTTCTACGGTTATTACCGAATGCTCGCCGAGAAACTCTTCGAATTCGGAGAGCGTCGAACGCGCACCGTTGTCACCGAACGGCTTCCGCCGGTGAAATGGGGCAACACCCGAGAGTAGTCGCGGCAGCCCGTGGCCCGAAGTCCTGCCGTGCAAAGTCCGGTTTCTTGTCAGAAACGGAAGGTTCCGGCAAGCATCGGCCCCCTCATATGAACGTCGAAGCCAAATCTGCCTTCGCTTCCCGTGATATTGAAATTGAGGCTGCGATAGCCGAGGTGCAGGTTCCACGATGGGCTGAGGGAATAGTCGATCGTCCCGAGCACTTGCCAATCGGTATGCGCGCCGACCCCGAAACCGCCGACATCGCCATAGGCAGTGAGCCCGAAGCCGTCGCCGAGCTCGCGGTGATAACGCCCACCGATAAGCGGGTCGGCCCAGCCGCCGCCGGGGTTCACGCTCACACCGCGAAGCAGACCAGGGTTGAGCTCGACCCTCGACGAAAATCCCCAAGCTCGAAAGCCAAGGCCGGCATCGGCGAACTGTAGCGGGTCCTCGAGAAAGCGGTAGAGAGCGATCCCGGTGCCGGTATCCGCCTTCAGCGCAGCATTGCCGCCATTAAAGAAAATGTCATGCGTCGTAATCTTGGTGCTGACCGGCAGGTGGATGGCGTCCGCGAGAAAGCCGAGGGACCCGTAGCGAACCTCGAACGAGCCCATAAATGGGGCGCCATCGAGCTTCGACAGCAGGTCGATGGAGCTGACGTTGGAATTCACTTCGGGCAGACGCGCCAGCGGCGTCGTCGTGGTTGCGTGAACGCTCGCGAGCCACAGATAGGGGGTAACAAAAAACTGGTATCCGCCTGGGGCGGACGCGTCCTGCGCAGAGGCCGCATGCGGCCCGGCTGCAATTACGCCAATGCTTGCGAAAGCCGCGAAAATCAGTTTTCGGGTTTGTTTCATCCCCCATTCCCCTTGTTGGAGGACCGGCTTCAGGTCCGGTCCTCCACCAGATGCCGATATTGGCTAATGGTTGGCGCCGCCGGACGCCTCCTGGAGGTGGCGGAGCACCTCGTCGAGGTTGAATGAGGCCGGTTTCTGGCGCGGCGGGAACTGTACGAAAGCCGGGATCTGCTGAGCCACGATCGCCTGCATCTCGTAAAGGATGAAGGCGTGGGAGATTTCCCAGTCCCAATAGGTGTTGGAGTTTTCGTCTGCACGCTCGAACGGGTCGCACCGCAAATGGAAGATCTTGGGCGCCCGTAATTTCACGAACGGTTCGAGCCAGCACATCAGCTGTTTGGCTCTTTGCTCCATCAGCACGACTTTCCAGTCGCCCATCCGGATACCCAGGATGTCGCCGTCATCGCTGATGTAGAAAAAGAACTTCCTGGGGCTCTCTTTGGCCTCGCCAGTCAAATACGGCAGCAGATTGTAGCCGTCGATGTGAACCTTGAAGGTCTTGTCTCCGGCCTCATGCCCGTTAAGGAGCTTCTGCGTGATGTCCGGTTCGCCGGCAGCCGCGAGGAGCGTCGGCAGCCAGTCCTGGTGTGAGGCGATGTCGTTAAAGACCGTGCCGGGCTTGATGTTGCCGGGCCAGCGCACAAAAATCGGAACGCGCCAGGCGCCTTCCCAATTCGTGTTCTTTTCGCTGCGAAACGGAGTAATCCCGGCATCGGGCCAGCTGTTGTAGTGGGGGCCGTTGTCGGTCGAGTACATGACGATCGTGTCGTCGGCGATGCCCAGCTCGTCGAGCTTGGCCAGCATGCGGCCGATGTTCTCGTCATGCGCGACCATGACATCGTTGTATTCTCCCTGGCCGCTCTTGCCCTTGTGCTTTTCGGCGCGATGGGTCCGGAAGTGCATCGCAGTCGTATTGTACCACATGAAAAACGGCTTCCCGTCCTTGTGGCAACGGTCGATGAAACCGAGGGCATGCTCGGTCACCTCTTCATCGATGGTTTCCATGCGTTTCTTGGTGAGGGGGCCGGTATCCTCAATTCTTTGCCCGCCTTTGCCGTCCGCCCAGCTGTGCAATACGCCTCTGGGTCCGAACCGCTTTTTGAACTCCGGGTCCTTCGGATAATCCGGCTGTTCGGGCTCTTCCTCCGCATTGAGGTGGTAGAGGTTGCCGAAGAACTCGTCGAAGCCGTGCACCGTCGGCAGGAACTCGTCCTTGTCGCCCAGATGGTTCTTGCCGAACTGGCCGGTTGCGTAGCCCAGTGGCTTCAACAAATCCGCGATGGTCGGATCTGCCGCTCGGAGACCGACATCGGCTCCAGGCATTCCGACCTTGGTGAGGCCGGTGCGGATCGGGTTCTGCCCGGTGATGAACGCCGCGCGCCCGGCGGTGCAGCTTTGTTGACCGTAATAGTCGGTAAAGGTCGCGCCCTCGTGCCCGATGCGGTCGATGTTGGGGGTCCGATAGCCCATCTGGCCACGGTTGTTGTAGCTGATGTTCCACCAGCCGATATCGTCGCCCCACAGGATGAGAATGTTCGGCTTGCCTGACTTGGCCATTTCAGTCTCCTCTCGTTGATACAGTGATCCTAAAGTGCCCGTCGAGCTCGGCTGCTCTCGGCGCGGCTAGGTAAGACGCAGCAGCACCGCAAAGAAGGCGAATATGCCGATGCAGATCAGCAGAATGGCAATCGCCAGGACCGGCGATTGCATCCCCTCCTTTGTCATTCCGGCGATCGGGGCGAAACTTCCGCCCCAGAGGTAACGAACTGTCCACCAGTACTGCCAAATCGAAACTAGAAGCGCGAGGACGCCGCACGAGATCAGTGCGAGCCCCAAATACTCGGGCGCGGTTGGAAGATAGGCGGGGCGGGCTGCAGGCGCCTGTTGCAAGTGGTTTAGGTACTGGACGATGGCAAAGCCGAAGCCGATCAGCGCGGTCGCTGTGCGCAGCCACGACATCATCGTGCGCTCGACGCTCAGGCGGGTTCGGATCCAGCCGAAATGAGTGTCAGCCGTTACCCTCACTTCGAACCTTCCTGCTCCTGGGGCGCCGCGTGGACCTGACATGCCGGGCTCTTACGAGGCCTTGTGCGAGGATGTGCGGTGCCAACGGCGAGCGACCCGCGCGGCCGGCCCGCGGATGATCACGTATGGGATAAACGCAAACAGCAGCGCGACGATGACTGCCTCGGCCGGATAGAATTGCTTCAGCACGATGAGCTGGTAGATCGCATCCATCACGAGTCCGAGAAGAATGATCCTGGCCGTCGCGTTCAATCCCTCATTCAGCCGCTGGGCGCGCTCGCGTGGATTACCCAGCATCGTCCAAAAATAAGGTGAGCGGCCAGTCCGCGCGTCGTTGAGACCATGGCGGATCGCAAGGATCGCCACCATCACCGGCTGCAGGATGAAGCGGAACCGCATCGGCGCGTCCGGCCGCGCGACGAGGTCATGCCAAATGCGCCGGAAGGTTGGGATTGAAACGCCGTGCCAGACAATGCCGGCGACGATCAGCGCAAGGATCAGCGCAATGATGACTTTCGCCAGGAGGCTCAGCTTCTGGGGCTCGGCATCGTTCACCGATCTGCCTCCTGCCCGCCCTCAGGCTTGCACAACACAGCGAAAACCAATGTGGCTCACTCCCGCTCCGTTGGCTGAAATTTGACAAAGAACATCTGCCCCAGCCTGCCTTCACCGAGCGCCTCCTCGAGCACACGAAAGGCGCAATACGGGAGCAGCACCATAAGCATGATCAGGTATCCGGCGAGCGTTTCCTCGAGGCGAGGCCCAAAGAATTGGCCAAGCGAGGCAGCGATCGATCGGTGGTGGAAAAGGCCGACGACGACTTCCTCGATGATTGTCATGATGATCAGCAATACCAGTAAGCTGAACGCTTTCCGTAGCGTCGGCCAGATCAGGGGGCCGGTGGTGCTGCGCCCGCCGATCTTCACGGCCTCGCCGACCAACATGAATTTCGCCAGCAACACGGCCTTAATTATGGCGATGCCCCAGGGGGCGAATTCGATGCCCTGGGTATGCAGCACCGCCACCTTCACGAGAATCACTGCTCCGAGGGTAATGTAGAGATAAAGAGAAATGAACACGAGCTCCTTAAGCTCGTGCATTGCCCGATGGTGCAGCGGCGCTTTTACGGCTGTCGCAGTTATCACGATAATCTCCTGCCGGGTCTTTCCGGCTATGAACTGTTTACAGCCAGCGCGCTGAGTGCATTTACTGCCGGGCCATGGCGATGCGGATGGCGTCCTCAGGTGAAACGAGGTGATCCAAGCTCTCGGCCGCTTCGCCAATGGCGAGTTGCACCCCCTTCACTGTCCCATTAAAAGCATTGCCGCGCGAGGCGTAGTCGTGCGAGACGGGGGCGCCGCTGTCCTCGCCGACGTCGCAGCCGTCGTCGGCGGAGAAGACCATTGCCTGCGTCAGCGGGATCGACCCTTCGCCGACCTTCTCGCCGTCAACGTAGAGCGTCACCTCGCCGCCCTTGCCCAGGCCGCCGCCAGCGTAGGCGAACTCCATGCGGACCTGGTGCTCGCCCGCCAGCAATGGCCGCGCGGCTTCAACGTAGTAATGATTTACCCCCGCGACGTTGTAGCAGTATTTGAGCTTGCCGTTCTTAGCATAGAGGCTCCAGCCGCCGATGTTGGCACCCTGGGCGATGATCACGCCCTCGGCCCCTGCCTCCGGGACCTCGATCTCAGCGGTGACGGAGTGGGACTTGTTTTTAATGTTGAGGACGCAGTTCTCCGACAGGCGCCCCATGCCGCCGAACAGCAGCTGGGTCTTCCCCTTGATCAGCACCGGCCGGCCGGCGGTGTCCGGGTTCATCTTCTCGACGACCCGGTCGTCGATGGGTAGCACGTTATAGCGCGTCGCCTCTATCAGCCAGAGGCGCTGCAGGTCATGGAGCTTCTCCGGCATTTGCTTGGCGAGGTCATTGGCCTGGCTCCAGTCCTTGGTGGTGTCGTAGAGTTCCCACACATCGTCGTCGAGGGCCACGGTCTTCCGGCCCACAAGCACCCATGGTGTGCCGTGCTTCGTCACCGCAGTCCAGCCCTTGTGGTAGATGCCGCGGTTGCCGAACATTTCGAAGTATTGCGTCTCGCGGCGCTCCGCAGCCCCGGCGTTGTCGAACGAGTACAACATGCTGACGCCCTCGATCGGCCGCTGCTGCACACCGTTGACCGAGACCGGCTCTGGCAACCCCGCCGCCTCGAGGATTGTCGGCGCCACATCAATAACATGATGAAACTGGGAGCGGATTTCGCCTTTGCCGCTGATGCCGTTGGGCCAGTGCACGATGGTCCCGTTGCGGGTCCCGCCCCAATGGGAGGCGACTTGCTTGGTCCACTGGTAAGGGGTATTCATCGCATGCGCCCAGCCCACGGCGTAGTGGTTGTACAATTCGGGCCCGCCGAGCTTTTCGTACCGCTCCATCAGGAATTCCGGAGTCTCCAGCGCCGCCAGGCCATTGAAATTGGCCATTTCGTTATAGGCACCGTTCAACGTGCCCTCGGCCGAGGCACCATTGTCGCCAATGATGTAGTAGACGAGCGTATCATCGAGGATGTTGATCTTTCTCAAGCCGTCGAGCAGACGTCCGACATGGTGGTCGGTGTACTCCATGAACCCCGCATAGACCTCCATCTGGCGGCGCAGTATGGGCTTTAGCGCCTCCGGCATGTCGTCCCACGCCGGAATCTCCGTGTGGCGCGCGGTCAGTTGGCAGTCCTCCGGGATGACGCCCAGCTTCTTCTGCCGGGCGATGATCTCTTCGCGCAGCTTGTCCCAGCCCTGGTCGAACTTGCCCTTGTACTTATCGGCCCATTCCTTGGGCACATGGTGAGGCGCGTGGGTGGCACCCGGCGCGAAGTAGACAAAGAACGGTTTGTCGGGTGCCAGCGCCTTCTGCTGCGACACCCAGGCCATCGCCTTGTCGGTCATATCCGCCATGAAGTGGTAGCCCTCTTCCGGCGTCTTCTTCGGCTCGACCGGCGTAGTCCCCTCGTAGAGCGTGGGATACCATTGGTTCGCCTCGCCGCCGATGAAGCCGTAGAAATACTCGAACCCGCCGCCGCCGGTAGGCCATGCGTCAAACGGTCCGACTGGGCTCGTTTCCCACACCGGCACTTCGTGGCATTTGCCGAACTGCGCGGTCGAGTAGCCGTTGAGCTTCAGAGTCCGCGCAAGCGGCGAGATCGTATTGGGCAGCACCGAGCTGTAGCCCGGCGCGCCGGTGGCGATCTCGGTAATGCCACCCATGCCTGCGGTGTGGTGGTTGCGCCCGGTCAGCAGTGCCGCCCGCGTCGGCGAGCAGAGCGCGGTGGTGTGGAAGCGGTTGTACTTCAGCCCGCCCGCTGCCAGCTTTTCGGCGTTCGGCGTCCGGCAGGGTCCGCCAAAGGCGCTCGCCGAGCCGAACCCGGCGTCATCGATCAGGATGATAAGCACGTTGGGCGCACCCTTGGGCGGGCGCAATTGCTCGATCGCCGGGAATTTAGTGTCCCGATCCCTCGCGTCATACGTAATCAGCCCGGTTCGCTCGGGAGTAGGGATCGGAAGATGCGAACGATGCTTGTTGTCTCCGCGGCTCATGGTCTGATCGTCCTTTCGCGTTGTTGCGGGTATCAGTGACCGCGCGAGCGCCGACCCGCACCGGCCCGGCGCTCAGAGACCGACGCTCGCGTGCATGAGACCGCCGTCGGCGAAAATCGTCGTCGCGGTCAGATAGCTCGCCGCCTCGCCGACGAGAAAGCCGACCACGCGCGCGATCTCCTCCGGGCGCGCCATCCGCTGCAGCGGGATCGCCTTGTCGAGCAGCGCCAGCTTTGCCGGGTCGTCCATCGTCGCAACATTGATCGGCGTTGCGACCGCACCCGGCCCCACCCCGACAACGAGAATGTTTTGCGGCGCGAGTTCGACCCCGGCCGTGCGCGTCAGCATCCGCATGCCGCCTTTGGACAGGCAATAAGCGGTATTGCCGGGCATCGGCCAGTCTTCGTGGACCGAGCTGATGTTGATGATCCGGCCGCCACCGCCCTGCTTGATCATCTGCTTGGCGGCGATTTGCGTGCCAAAGAAAGCGCTTTTGAGGTTGATCGCCATGACCCGTTCGTACTGGTCCTCGGTCGTGTCGAGGATCGAGGTGCGGGTCTCCACGCCGGCATTATTGACCATGATGTCGAGCCGGCCGAATTTGCCGACCGCCAGATCGATCAGCATCTGCAAATCGGCGATCTTGCTGACATCGGCTTTGACGCCAATCGACTGATCGCCGAGTTTGCAGATCTCTCGTTCGAGCGCCTCGGTTGCCTCCGGATGAGCCACATAATCGATGACGATATTGGTCTGCAGCCGCGCCAGTTCGAGAACGATCGCCTGGCCGATCCCGCTATTGCCGCCGGTAACAATGGCAACCTTGCCCTTCAAAGACATTATCAGACTCCTCGATTCCGGTTCCCGGCTGTCAGTCGGCGTCGATGATCAATGCCATTATATCGATGCTCCCGCCTGACGCACGACGCAGCGGAAACCGACATGGCTCGTCGAGGTGTCAACCGGCTCGGCATGACGCGCCGCCGGGCGGTAACGGCGGCAGTAATTCGGAGCGCACAGGTGCGAGCCCCCCTTCAGCACCTTACGCGGAATCCTGATTTCGGGCTGGCAGGGGTCGTAGCTGGCGTTCTCACGACCGCCCCGCGGATTGATCGGAATGCAGCAGGCCTTCTGAGCATCGGCTTCGTGTTTGGGTGAGTACCAGTCGCTGGTCCACTCCCACACATTGCCGATCATATCGTAGACGCCATAACCGTTCGGCGGGAATGCTGCCACCGGCGAGGTGCGCTCGTATCCGTCGAGTTTGAGATTCTCGTGCGGAAACGCGCCCTGCCAGGTGTTCGCCATCTGCTTGCCGCCGGGCGTGAGCTCATTCCCCCAGGCGAATTCGGCGCCGTCGAGACCGCCGCGGGCCGCTAACTCCCACTCCGCTTCGGTCGGCAAGCCCTTGTCTGCCCATTCCGCGTAAGCCAACGCGTCGCTGTAGGCGACGTGAACGACGGGATGATCGTTGAGCCCACCCAGCGAGCTGCGCGGTCCATAGGGCCGCCGCCAGTTGGCACCAAACTTGAACCCCCACCACTGGCTCCAGTCGCGCATATCCTCGACCGAATGCTTGGGCGGACTGAAAACCAGCGACCCCGCCCTTAGCATGTTAGGCAGAGCCCCCGGATAGTCCTTAGGATCGGGCGCGATCTCGGCGAAGGTGACATGGCCGGTGGCCCGGACAAACTCGCGGAATTCGCGATTGGTCACCGGACAGGGATCGATAAAGAAGCCATTGACCCGCACGCGGTGCGCCGGGGCCTCTTCCGGGTAGTGGGCATCGGAGCCCATCTGGAACTCGCCTCCCTCGATCCACACCATCTCGTGCGCCATCGGCGCAGGGGTGGCGCAATTGCTGCGGTTCACGACCGGCAAAACCGAGATCCTTTGCGGTTGCTGTGTTAATAGGGGTATGGCGGATAGTACGCCGGCGGGTAATATCCTGGATATCCGTAGGGTCGGTAAGGGGCGGTCGCGGCGCCATACCAATAGGCTCGTCGCGCCGCGCGCCGGGCCACCCCGGCAAACGACAGTGGCGTGAGGGGCATGCCGATGATGTCGATAAAGACTGCAGCCGGGCCGTCGGCGCCTGCCAGGTCACCCTCCAGCACGCGCACATCGAAGGTCAGCCGGTCGCCTTCGAGATGCGGGGTCCGCAGCTCGACAACGACGTCATGGGCCGAAAGGCCATCCTTGCTGAGCACCGATACCGTGGCATTCGGGGCGTCTTTGGCGAAGTCGCCGGTTGTCCATTCCTCCAGCAGCGCCTCGGTCGGCAGGTGCCCCGCGGCTCTCACCGGCCGATCCGCAAACACAATCGAGGTCGGGCTTACGCCGGCCAACGTCAGGGTCTGGCCCTGCAGGGTCGCGCCATGCGCGTTCATAACGAACAGCGACGGCACCATGTCGACCTTCACCGACGATTTGCCCGGCGTGGACGAGTTCGGAGCGGACGCGCTCGGGCCGGTTGCGGTTGGCGCTTGGGCGCCGGCCATCACTGGCATCCAGAGCAAGCCGCCAATGGACATCGCGAGAATAAACCAACTCATCGCCCGATCTCCTTCAAATAAGCTGCTTCATCCTCGACGCGCTGAACGCAGATTGCGTGGCACGCGTCGTAATCGCCGGGGTTCGTCGCCATGCAGACCGCACATTGCTGGCCCGCTATGTCGGACCGGCCAGCCGCGGTGTTCGGGTTGGGCTGGGCGCATCCAACGAGGAGCGCGCCCGCCATTCCCGCGGTGAAAGCGAACCACCCAAGACTTGCTCCGGTCATCTTCGCTCCCTTCCGGATCAGGTGCCGGGGCCGGCTAGGGTGAGCTCGACGCGGCGGTTCTGCGCCCGACCTTGCGGCGTATCGTTCGGGGCGACCGGATCGGCCTCTCCAAGGCCTCGCTCCGAGACCAGGTTTGGATTGACGCCTTGGGAGATCAGGAAGTTTCCGACGGTCTGCGCCCGTTTCAGCGAGAGCTGCTGGTTGCTGTCGACCCCCTGCGCACGCAGCTCGGGGCCGATCGGAACGTTATCCGTGTAGCCGGTCACGATGATCGTGGTCTGCTGGAACGGCGCAAGAATCGGGGCCATTTTGGCGATCAGCTGCGCCGCCGACGGAGGCATCTGCCAGCTGCCCGACGGGAACAGCAGATCGCTGTTCACAGCCACCTTGATCGCTCCCTGCAGCCGCGTGATGTGCACTTGCTGTTGCGAAATCTCGCCCGATAGCTGCTGGTTGAGTTGGTTGTAGTCGTTTTCCAGTGCGTTGTACTGCTGCGCCGGCACACAAGCCGAAAGGATCAATGCCATAGCCCCTGCAGCAGTGGCAATACGAGATAGGCGCATCGTTTTCATCCTTGTCTCCCATTGGGATGCGACTGGTTGGGATTGCCCTCAGCTCGGGCTTAAATGGTTCCAGACCGGGAGCTACCGCCGACGTGATCCGAAGAACCTCACCCTAGGCGCCCGGCCTTTCGGTCGACTATGCAATTTCGGCAGAGGGATGCCTGCCGTTAGCCCGGTAGCTGGCGAAGAGTGGCGGACGGGGACTCGCCGAATAGGGACTGGTACTCGACGGCGAAGCGCCCGAGCTGCCAGAAGCCGAAACCGCATAGCGATGTCGCGTTACTGTCGTCGCATCAGGTGCGGCCTGACGCAGCGCTCCCCGCGCCAAATGCAGGCGGCGCAGCAGCAGATAGCGCTTCGGCCCCATCCCCAAATGCTCCTGGCAACACATCCGCAATGTCCGCTCCGCAACCCGGATTGCTTTGCATATCTCCGGGATATAGAGCGGTTGCTCCGGGTTCTCCTCGATCACTCTGCGAAAGCGGCGCATGATCGACCGCGTGCTGGCCTTGCGCCGCACTGTCCTCGCGATCTTGCACGATGCCGAGGCAGCCGATCATGGCTTCGATCAGCGCCTGCTCGATCCCGCGCGCGGCATCGGGATTGGCAATGATTTCCGGCGCATCTTCCGCCAAATGCCCGGCCGCCGCATGCAGCCGTTGAAGCTTCGCCATTGCCGCCGGCAAAGGAGTGATCAGCATCGCATCACGAGGCGGAGTCAGGTCGACCGCAGCCAACGCGCTCGCCGAAAGCCGCCATCTCCGCCACCGGCAGCGACATGCTGCCGTATGCAGCGAACCCAGATGAGCGGCGATAATAATTCTGACCCTCGCTGTACCGCACGATGTTGGTCGGCTGCATCTCCACACCGCTCGACAGCAGGCTCGGTCCAGGTCGGGTCCGGAACGCGATAACGGCCCGCCCGCCCCAACCGGCTATGTGCGAAATCCGCGGCAGGTTGTCGGAGAACCGCTGCATCCACAGACAATGCAAATCGATACGGGCGAGGGTCGCGGTGAAATGCCCGCGCTCGGTGACAGTCAGCTCGTACGTTCCTTGCCGGATCGCCGCCGCGTAATCGTCAGGGTCTGAGAAGGTTCGCACATCGCTCGATGGCATCCCCCGGAGCCTCCTTCAGCAACCTCGGATTTATAGGACGATTGTCTGACGGTTATGTTCTGGGGAAGCCATGTGTCACTTTCGCACAGGCCGGCGCAGTGACAGCACTGTCGTGCGTTGTAAAGCGCGCCGCAATGTGGCTGACGGCAATTCGCCATAGATAGCCCGATAACGGGCGGCAAAACGGCCGGGATCGCGGAAACCATGTTGCCGGGCAACATCAGAGACGCAGGCCGCGCCCGGGGTTCTGCTGCGCAGTGCGCGGTACACCTGTTGCATGCGATGGAGGCGGGCGTAAAGGTTTGGTCCCATACGCAGGTGTTCTTGGCAGCACGCGCGCAACAAGCGCTCAGATATGCCGAGTTCCGCGCAGATTTCGGCCCCGCCGAGCGACGCCTCGGCTCGGAGCAGATCCTCGAACTTGGCGAGAATGCAGCGGTGTCGACGGCCGGCCGATGTCTCCTGCTCTGGCGAACCGGCCGATAGACACTGGACCAGCGCATGGATCAATTGCTGCTCCATCCCGTGCGCGGCTTCGGCATCGCTAAGCGCTCCCGACCGAGCTTCGGCCATGCGGATGGCGGCTCGCTGAAGTTGCGCCACGAGCCGAACAGCCGCGGGTGCGGGTCGCCAGACCGCGGGTGCGGGTGGAACGAAAAGACGGGGACCCCATAACGCCCGACCATAAGAGAGGAGCTCCTTGTCCGGCAGCTGGATGGCGTCCCAGCGACAGGCCCCGCCGGTTGTTACGTGCATCCGGTTTCCCGGGCCGAGTGTCAGCATTTCGCCGGCTCGCATCTCGATTCCGCCCCAGACCGGCACCGGTCTGTCGCCGATCCGCCATGAGACGAAGACGGTATTTGCAGGCACCGCGACGACCGCGACGCGCGCTATTTCCTCCTCGGCGCTTGCCAGGCGCAAGCGGTCGAGGGAAATCTGTGTCAGCCGCGCCCGGAATTGCCCCCGGCCGGTAACAAGCAGCGCAGTAACGCCGTCGGTGCGCAATGCATCCTGAAAATCCTCGGGCTCTCCGAATACCGAGGCGCGGCTACCGGGCATTTTTGTTCACTTGGCCGCCGGCCTCCCTCAGCCAAAGGCTGTCTACGACTCCATTTCGGGCGAAGAAGGCGGCGGCGGCTATCCAATTTCGGCAGATGGATCTCGGCCGTGGACATCGCCAGCTCACCATGACCAGTGGCAGTGGCTTGCCCCAGCGTTCGTGCTGGTTCTCCTCGGGTCACTAACGGAAACTTGAAGCCCACTGGGGCAACTCGGCGATCCGCCCGTTGGGCGATCCGCCAGCTTCGCGCTGCGGCGCGACCTCCTCAGCTTTGCGCAATGCTGCTTCGCGAGTTGAACCCGCGCACGTGCTTTGCGATGAATTGGCACATCGAGATCATCGCCGCCAAACTCATGGCGGTGCGCGCCGGCACTATTCGCCGCCTCGTCGTCAATTTGCCGCCGCGCCACCTGAAGTCGCTGCTGGCCTCGGTCGCGTTTCCGGCCTGGTGTCTCGGGCATGATCCTTCGGCGCAGATCCTCTGCGTCAGCTATGCGCAGGACCTCGCCGACAAACTGTCGCGCGATTGCCGGCATATCGTCGCCAGCGACTGGTACCGCAGGATCTTCCCGACCCGCCTCTCGCCGCAGCGCGCGGCGATGCCGGAATTCGACACGACGGCCCAGGGCTGCCGGCTCGCCACCTCGGTCGGCGGCGTGCTGACCGGGCGCGGCGCCGACATCGTCATCATCGATGATCCCTTAAAGCCCGAGGAGGCGTTGTCGCAGGCCCAGCGGCAGATGGCGAACGAGTGGTACGACCATACCCTCTACAGCCGGTTGAACGATAAGCTGGCGGGCGCCATCGTGGTGATCATGCACCGATTGCACGAAGACGATCTCGTCGGCCATGTGCTGGCGCAGGAGGCGTGGGAGATCGTGCAGTTCCCGGCAATCGCCGAAGACGACGAGAGCCAGCTGGTCGACACCCTCTTCGGGCCGCTGAATTTCACCCGCCGGCGCGGCGAGGCCTTGCACCCGGAGCGTGAGCCGCGTGCGGTGCTCGAGCATATCCGCCGCACGATCGGCGAATACAATTTCGCGGGGCAATACCAGCAGGCGCCCGCCCATTGGGCGGCGGCCTCGTCAAGGCCGCCTGGTTCGCGCGTTACGGGCCCGACGAGGCGCCGCCGCGCTTCGAGCGCATCGTGCAGAGCTGGGACACCGCCAACAAGGCGACCGAGCTCAGCGATTTCAGCGTGTGCACGAGCTGGGGCGTCGCCGGCAAGAACCTCTATTTGATCGACGTCTTGCGCCGGCGCATGGAATACCCCGAATTGAAGCGCGCCGTGCGCGAGCAATACGAGCGGTTCGAGCCCTCGGTCGTATTGATCGAGGACAAGGCGTCGGGCACGCAATTGATCCAGGAACTGATCGCCGACGGCCTCCACGCCGTCACCCGCTACCGCCCGCAGTCGGACAAAATCATGCGCCTCCACGCGCAGACCGCCATGATCGAGAACGGCTTTGTGCACCTGCCCGAAGAGGCGCCGTGGCTCGCCCCCTACCTCGCCGAACTGACCTCGTTCCCCAACGGCAAGCACGACGACCAGGTCGAACTCGACCGCCCAGCTGCTCGACTGGTTCAAAGCCGCCGGTCGCGAGCCGGGCGGCTTCTACCGATATTACAAGGCGCTCGCCCAAGAGCCGCAGACCCAGCTCCCCGAGCCGCTATCGCTGACCGCGAAACGGCTGGGCCTCCTCCCGCGGTGACCCGGCAACTTGCGAGGTGTACGCTTTAAGCGCAGCATGCCCATATGGAATTCGAGTGGGATGAGGCCAAGCATGCCAAGACGCTACGCGACCGCGGTATCGGCTTTGACGATGGCGCCCGAATTTTCGCCGGGCCGGTTTTGATCTGGGAGGATGCCCGCCGCGAGTACGGCGAGGGTCGCTTTCGGGCGGTAGGCGAAACCAACGGCGACATTCTCCATGTCGTGTTCACGTGGCGCGGGGACGCGGTGCGCATCATCTCGGTTCGGCGAGCTAACAGAAGGGAAACCGAGGTATGGTTACGAGTAAAATGACGCTTGATGCGATCAAGGCGCGTCCATCGAAACGTAATCGTTCCAAGATCGAGGCGACAACCGAAGACGATATTCGCCGGCATATGATTGAAGACGGCGAAAACCCGGACGAGGCATTGTCCGACAAGGACGTCATATCGCCGTGGTACATTCGCAAACGATTGGGAATGTCACAGAGAGACTTCGCCAATACGCTGGGCATTCCGGTCGCGACATTGCGGAATTGGGAGCAGAATCGGGTCGCGATGGAGCCCGCGACAATGGCGCTCATGCGCATCTTGGCGCGGGAGCCGGAAGCGGCCCTCCGCGCGCTCGGTCGCCGCGCTGCGTAGGGGAAATTTTGAAGCTATGTTGCGCGCCGCGGACGAGAGGCCGTCGCGTCGCACGCAATTGATCCAGGAACTAATCGCCGAAGACCTCCACGCCGTCCCCCGCTACCGCCCGCAATCGGACAAGGTCATGCGTCTGCACGCGCAGACGGCAATGATCGAGAACGGCTTCGTGCACCTGCCCAAAGAGGCGCCGTGGCTCGGCCCCTACTTCGCCCAGCTGACCGCCTTTCCCCGCGGCAAGCACGATGACCAGGTCGAACTCGACCGCCCAAATGCTCGATTGGTTCAAGGCGGCCGGCCGCGAGCCTGGCGGCTTCTGCCGATATTACAGGGCTCTTGCCCAAGAGCCGCAGAGCCAAGTGCCCGAGCCGCTATCGGTGATCGCGAAGCGGCTGGGCCTCCTTCCGCGGTGACCCGGCAATTTGCCTGCCAGTTGACAAGTGTACGGTTAAAGCGTACAACGATGCGTACATGATCATTCGAGCGTCCGGCACGGGGGTCTGTTGCGCCTCATCGAAGACGACGATGGCCGGGAACTCCGCAATGATCTGGTGCGGCGGCTGCGCAACATCCTCGCTGTGCTGATCGCGGCAGCCGACGTGAGCGGCGTCATTGGTCCGCCCGGCTGGCGCGTTCGCCAGCTGATGCGGCCGCGCCGGAACATGGAGCATTTCGGTCAGCGGCAATTGGCGGCTGACCTTTGAGATCAAAGAGGACGAAATCTGGAATCTCGATTTGGAGGATTATCACTGATGAGCCGCGCACCCGCCACAGTGCGGATGGCCCCGCCGCGTCCAGGCGCGTTCATCCGCGAGGAAATTCTCGAGGAACTCGGTTTGACGGTGAGCGAGGCGGCGAAAGTGCTGGACGTGCGCCGCGCAACACTCTCCGACCTCATCAATGGCAACGCGGCATTGTCGGCCGAAATGGCGCTGCGGATCGAGAAGGCCTTTGGCGTCAAGATGGAAACGCTCTTGAACATGCAGGCATGGCACGACGCCTACGCGATGCGCCAGCGGCAAAACGAGATCACCGTCGCACCCTACCGGCCCCTTGCCCCGGAGCGACGCTAACTGCGAACGAACACGTCTATTCGAGTTGGACGCACTGTCGGGGCACGCAGTTGATCCAGGAACTGATCGCCGACGGCCTCCACGCCGTCACCCGCTATCGCCCGCAATCGGACAAAATCATGCGGCTGCACGCGCAGACCGCCATAATCGAGAGGGTCTTTGTGCACCTGCCCGAAGAGGCGCCGTGACTCGCCCCCTACCCTATTCCCCCATTCGTTCCTCACTGTGACAAGCATTGATCAGCACGGCGTTCAACCGTCGGTGTCGCCCAAGCCGTCATTTAAGCAGGCAGATTGGTCGACAGTAGATTAGCTGCGCTCATCAAGATGGCCGATCAAGATTGCCGTTGAGCCTTATTTTCCCTGCAGCCGTTTTAGCTCTTGCGCGTTGAGCGGACCGGCAGACTCGGTTTGTGAATCGGGTGCTGTATCCATCCTATTTTGCTCCACCGGAGATCCCTGAAAATCGGGAGCAGATGGCAGCTTGATTACGCCGGTGTAGCTGTTCCAACCTCGACGATATTGTGGATCGGATTTGCGCTTCATATCCGTCGGAGTCAACCGTGCCTTGGCAGCTTCGCAGCCGAACGCAAACTCTTGGTTCGTCCCAGCCACTCCGGTGCATGAGCCTGGGTTTCGCAGACTGCGCCGCTCTCCCCACCATTCGGCGCCTCGCCGGAAATCACTACTCAGAGCCGCGAGCCATTGCTCCCACTCAGTCCTGTCGACAAATCCTCGCTGAAACGGGTTCTCGGGCGCCGGTATCGAAAATTGGTTTTCCGGGCGTGGGCCAGGTTTGACTCGGATATCCCCAGGACGCGGCGGGTCTAGCAGCCAAGTGTACCCCTCTGCCGGCCGCCATTCCCCCTCTATTGTCGTCGCTACGACGTTCGGATAGCGATCAGACCGAATTCCCGGTTTCCATCTGGCTAATTTATTATTGGGCTTGGCCGGATCGGCCCAATCATACCCATCCTCCGGCTGCCATTTCCCTTCTGTATCAGATGTAATTACATGAGGTACTTGTCGCGCGGTTTTACCCGACATCCATCGAACACTCATGTGATTACCATCTGACCATTCATATCCATCCTCCGGACGCAACTGGCCGCTTGCGTCCTTTTCCACGTGTGGCGCAAGGGTCGATCGAACAGGGGGTATCGGGAGAGCTCCAAGCGGTTGTACCTGCTGCGGCTCCACCTCCGGTGTTATTGCTGGTGGTGCTTTGCCCAGGTACGCCGCAATGGCTAGACCACCAATTGAGATCGCGCCCAGAGCTAGGATCGCGTGTTTCCCCGGGACGGGCGAAACCGCTGATGATGCGCGTAAATCGGCTTCGGCCTGAGCGAGATCGTGCGCAGCCTCTTCAGCCTGGGTCAGCAACGTACGTCGTCGCGTCATAATATGATGGCTGCTGACAGTGAGCTTCGAAAGGCCCTCGTTGAGCTTGCGTTCGAGGTCGACTTTCTCGACTAGGATCTGCCGCTCGACAGCATTTTTCGCGGCCTGATCGACCCCTCTGTTGGGATCGAATGCGAACCGTCTCTCCTGCTGATCTCTCCACCGCTTCATATTGCTGAGGAGTACCGGACCGAACCCGGGAACCGCTAACACCCGGCTATCCTCAATATCGGCAGCAGTTTCGATCCCGTACGACTGGAGGGTGGCCTTTTTAGCATCCCCAACACCCGTAATGCGGGCATGCGAAATCCGGCACCGGTCCAGGTGAGCGTGAAGTTGCAGTCTATGTCTGTTCGCGTCCAGTTTTTGAAGTTCCTGTAATCGCTTCTGGGGCAGAGCGTCATACTGCGTCCGCAAATTCTGTAAATTGAGCAATATATGTTGAAAACTTTTGCTGGTATTGTAGGTATCCCAATTGTTCTGCAAGTTCTGCCACCGAGTGCGCGCATCTGCCGCCTTAGCTTCAACCTCTTTTTTCAATAAATGAATGCGACTGGTCCTGCCGATCAAGGCAAGAAAGCCTGCAGCGAGTTTCGCACCGTAAGTGGTTTGTTGGAGTTCGACCGCCGCAGGAGTCAACGTGACCGTCAGCCCCTCCACACGGGGAAGCGCAGGGGGTGAGCCAGGGTTCGGCACCGATATTACCTTCGCCCACAATGCGGCGATGGTGAAACCAATCTGGGCCGAGCCAACAACCGAAACCTGGAATAGCGGAACGCCAGTAGCTGACTCTATTTCGCACCATGGGCAATTGCTCAGGGTATCCACGAACTGATGCGCGGGGTTCACCGCGCATTTTTTTAGATGTTGTTCGAGGCCCTCGAGAGCCCTCACCCATTCGTCTGGGCGCGGCCGGCCATTTCTCTCGGAGCCTTGTCTAGAGAAAGCCCGTTCGAATAGGAGCGCCACATCTCGGGTGACACCATTCAGACCGACACTTGCCGGAGGAGGCCGCATCTGCATGGCAGCGGCATTCGAACCGTAGACAAACCGATATTCGCTGATTGCCCGTTCCATCGGCATTTGTTCGGTCCCGAGGAAACGACCGGCAAACGGGTGCCGCGCCATAAATAGAATCCGGAAGATCATGACAGCCAAGCCAAAGCTGTCGTGGTTCGGAGTTCTCACTTCTTGCTTATAAGTCCGAATGTTTTGAAGTTCGGGAGGCTGATAGGGTGCGGTGCCGACCTCGCACAGCCACCGAGAGCCATTCAACTTTATTTGATAGGAATCGCAGTCAATCAAACGGACTGTAGCTTTTTCGCCGATAAAGAGGTTACCATCGTTCACGTCACCAATCACGTGACCATTCTCGTGAACAATGGCGAATGCACGTGCCGCGTTCGCAGCGCTACGGATTAGGAATTTCCAGCTAACGGTTTGGGATTCCTGTAACCGTAGCTTTGGGCTGTAAACGCGAAACGCCTGTTTGTGCGCCGTGATCTTGGGCATGGTAAAGCCGACGATGGTCCCAGATCCGACATGGATAGGCTCTGTCGGCCAAGCAGTGAGCCTGAGCAGCCGCTCATTGGCGAACTTCGCCATAGTGATGATTTTCGCCGATTTCTCTGGGTCGAGAGGTTTATGATAGAGCTTGACGACCACATCGGACCGGTCGCGGAGTTCATAAACGGCCCCTTCGCCACCCGAGCCGAGTTCTGACCCGAATTGCAGCGGATGCCCGGCGGCATCAAACAGCGGGGGTTTTGCTCTGGTCTGAACCGGCATTGACCAAATCTTGAGTGGTTTGAGCCGGGCGGCGGGACGCGAGTATTAGCGTCTTGTCGTCGTCGGTTCTGTCGTTGATTTGCTTCGAGCCGAGGTAGCGGCTCACCACCTCCGATGCCGGTATCTCGTCGCCGACTGCCGTCGGTTCCGTTTTAGCCAACCAGCCGAAAAGGGTCCGGAAGAAGGGCGCGGGTGCTGTCTTCTCTTGCAGATCCAGTACGAGCCGCTCTATCCCATCGGTGAAGATGGCGATCTCGTCAATACACCGCTCCTCTAGCTCGAACTCCAATACTTGGAGCGCATCTTCCTGGGTAATGAAGTTCGTCTCATTGGCGAATTCGCCATGCTGAGGCCAGAAAACCCAACCGTAGTCATCGGGTTCGATCCGGTTCGAGACCACAATGGCCCCGTCTCCGATCTGAAAGAACGCGGCGCGATCATGGCCGACTACTGCGCCGAGTATGGTGCAGGCAAATTCTCGGGGGTTCAGATTTTCCTCTTCTGCGCGATCCCGGATTTCGGCGCGAACTCGGGACAGCCAATCCTCGACGAACTCCTTGGTAATCCGATCGAGCCCAAAGCTTCTGCTCGCGTCGCCAAAGTCTCGCAGGAACCGATCGACTGCGAGCGCCGCCCCATCGAGCGATCGGGGGGCGCTGCCCGCGCCGTCGCATGCGACTGCGAGCAACACCTGCCTGCCATCCGGGCCGCATACGACCTGACAGGAAGCTGCGTCCTGGCAAGGCAATCCGATCTTCGCATGCGAGGTGCCGATAACCGAGGTGTGGGCCGCCCGCCATTCGGTCTCAGGCACTTGCCCAGCCTGAGGGGCCGGTTGGGTTTACAAGCGGCACCTCGCTGCCGGGCGTTGACCGGGAGACCCCACCCAGAGAGCCAGAAAGCCACTTAAAGAGGTCCCGGAAACGAAGACCTTGGAGCCTCAGAGGTTCGCGGCGGCTGATTTGCGCCAATATCCCCATATTAGCGCCCTCCACGCCTACGGCGAAGAACGAGAAGCTCTTGCGCTCATCGTTATCACCGGCATGCACCAGGGAGGAAGCATGTTTCCAACTGTCTGTTGGACCGCCATCTGTTATTAGAAAGACCCAGGGACGATAGGATATGATCCCGCTCTGATGATAAACTCGCTTGCGGGCGTCAAGCATCTGCAGGCCTTGCTCGATCGCGGCTCCCATCGGGGTGTCGCCGCTCGCTTGCAGGTGAGGGGGCGTCCACGTGTCGGGGCTTTGGAAATCACTGTGCACGCGGACTGGTCCGAAGGAGATCACCCCCATCTCCACGCACTGCGCGGCCTTTGCGTCGGCCATAAGTTCGTCTTTGAGAGTGATTAGCCCGGCATTCAGCTCAGCGATCGGCTGACCGTGCATCGAGCCCGAGGTATCCAGCAAGAGCAAGCAAGCGCACCGGGGCTCCGGGTTTGCAACCAACTCGGGGTGTTCAAACGGGATTTGATCGTCGCTCATGTTCTTCCATTCCGTGCCTATGGCCCGATCACGAACTCGAGTTAGCCGCGCGCCATCGCGGACTGGCCCGCAATCCCCGGTGCCGGACGCTAAAAGGAAGCATAGCACAGATGCTTCAATGCCCTAAAAGGGTTGCCAAGAGGATAATGCCGACAATAACGAGGATCAGCAAAATTCCCGGCCTTCGCTTCCAGTAAGTAGTATAGTAAAGACCTGTTCCAGACAAACCAACAGTAATACGCCTTCCCCTTGGAGCAACAGTGAAATAGGCGCCCCGTCGGCCAAACGATGCACTCACGCTTTTCTTGTTAAGGTTCAAAGATATTTCCGGCGAAACTCTGATACGACGTTGGAAACGTAGCGGCATCTCCGATTTCTGCACCCCTCGTTGCCCAACCGTGGCACGAAGCGGGAGCTTACATCTTCCCAGAGTGAGTGGCCACTCAGGATAAATCCCATGGCCGCTTTCGTCTCCCTATCCGCCTGTCGCCGCCGCGCGCCGCGATGCCCGAATTTCGAGACGACTCCGGCTGGCCACCTTGGTCTGCACGGGTATTCGCCGGGCGGTCGTAAAGGATCGCTGAATTCGCAAAAGAGATCGTCCGCCGGGCGGACCAGTGCCCTATCCTACGCGACCACGCTTATCATGATTGGCGCGTCCGCCTGCGGCTTTCGACGAAAGCCCGCAAGACGTTGTTCATACGGGTCTGATAGCCTCGGCCGGTTTGCCTGAACCACTCCAGCACGTCCGCGTCGACGCGGATATTGATGTGCTCCTTTCGGGGTGGCAGTCCCAGTACGGCCTGGTCCCACTGGGGCGCCTTTTATGCAAATCATCGGGATCGGCGGCGATGCTGGTCTCCAGCTCGGCTTGCGTCGTCGCATCGGACCGCCCCCAGTCGGTGCGGCTCTCGCCGCGTCGGCGCATCGTTGCGAGCTGTTCAGCCGTATAGCGTGCGGTATCGTCGCTCTTCTTCATCGCGGGCTCTCCTCATGGTAATGACCCGAATGGCCTCACCTCGCCACGTCGAGGTGGTGCGTCTCCCGGCACTGGCCGAGGAGGCGGAGGCCTACCGGGTCGAGATCGCGCCCGGGCGGCAATCCTTCGGCCACAAGGCTCGCCGCACGCCTTCGGGATCGTGCGCGATGACCGAGAGGTAGGCGCGCGCCGGTTGGTCCGGCTCGGTGCGGCCCTGTTCCCAGTCACGCAATGTGCCGAGCGGGATCCGGCAGCGCCCGGCAAATTCCTGCTGGGTCAGGCCCAGTGCGCGCCGCAGCGTCTTGACCCGCGGCACGCGCCGAGGCTTCATCAATTCTTCCGGTGTCATGGGCCGCGCATCGGGATCGGCTGCAGCAGCGGCCGCAATCTCCGCCTCGGTCATCGGCCGCATCGGCATGTCCGGGAACGGCCGCTCGCTGCCGTCAGCGTGCATTTTGGCGGTAGTAGTCGTCTTGCTCATGTCTTGTTGCCCGCCGGGCCGAGATGATCCAGGTCAGGTCGCCGCGTTCTCTATATGACGCGATCAAGGCGTTCCGCGATCCGTTGGCGCCAATTAGCGGCGGCCTCAGCATCGCTCCAGAGTCCATCGGCGCCGGTCCGCAAAGAGGCGAATTTCGGCCTCCTCCTGCCGGAGAGCTGCCCCGAGGTGCCGGCAGCGAGATCAAGGAAGTCGCGATCCGCGCCGCGGCCTAGCAGGTTTCCCTGCGGCGCAAGTCAAAGGCCAGCTTCCCAAAAGCCGCTTTTCGGCCAAGCCAGGCCGTAATGCTCGCGCAGCGTCTTGCCTTCATAGGCGGTGCGGAACAGCCCGCGCTGCTGCAGCAATGGGATCACCTCCGCGGCAAATACGTCCAACTGCGCCGGCAGGAGCGGCGGCATGATGTTGAAGCCGTCGGCCGCCCCGTCGGTAAACCACTCCTCGATCAACTCGGCGATCTGCTCCGGCGTGCCGGCGGTGGTGAAATGGCCGCGGGCGCCGGCGAGGTACCCGAGCAACTGCCGCAATGTCGGCCGGTCCCGCCGCACCAGGTTCAATATCACCGCGGTCCGGCTGCGCGCCGCCTCGACCGACCCGGGGTCCGGGAAATCTTCCGGCGTCAGCGGGCGGTCCAATGGCAGGTGCGAGAAATCATGACCGCCGAACCGGCCGGAGAGGCGCTTGCGCCCGACCTCGGGATCGCACAGATCGTCGACCTCGCGCGCCAGGCGTTGCGCCTCGGCCTCAGTCGAACCAATCATCGGGCTGAGACCGGGGAGGATCAGCACCTGGTCGGGCCGCCGTCCCTCGCCCGCCGCCAACGCCTTCAGATCGGCGTAGAATTCCTGCGCCGTCGCTTTCGCCACATGGGCGGTGAAGACGGCGTCGGCATGCCGCGCGGCAAAGCGGCGGCCGGTGTCGGACGACCCCGCCTGAACCAGCACCGGCCGCCCCTGCGGACAGCGCGGCATGTTCAATGGTCCGGCAACCTGGTAGAAATCGCCGCGATGGTTGATCGGGCGGATGCGGTCGGCTCGCGCGTATTGCCCGCCGGCCCGGTCGTCGATGACGGCGTCCTCGGCCCAGCTGTCCCACAGCGCCTTGACCACGGTCATGAACTCTTCGCCGCGGGCATAGCGGTCGGAATGGCTCACCTGGCCCGTGCCGTCAAAATTGCGCGCCGCCGTCGCCAGCCACGAGGTGACGATGTTCCAGGCGACGCGCCCGTTGCTGATGTGCTCGAGCGAGGCGAACTGCCGCGCCAGGTTGAACGGCTCGGTGTAGGTGGTCGATGCCGTGGCGATCATCCCGATTCGGCTCGTCGCCATCGCCAACGCGGCAAGCGTGGTGACGGGCTCGAGCCAGATGCGTGGCGCCTGCGCGACGTCCTCCCCGAGCGCGAGCTGGTCGGCGATAAAGATCGAGTCGAAGAGGGCTGCCTCCGCCCGCTGCGCCAGGTCTTGGTAGTAGCGGATATCGGTCAGCGCCAGCGGCGACGAGGCCGGATGACGCCACGAAGCCTCGTGGTGTCCACGGCTGTGAATGAACAGATTGAGGTGCAACTGCTGTTTGATGACGCCCATTCGGTTGTCCTCAGTTCTTGGGTGACCGCTATCGGGCAGCCGGACGAGCGGTGGCGCCCTTCACCGGCACCGCCGGGAAGATGAACACGAACCGGGATTTCCGATCAACGATCAGCTCGTCAAATCCCGGTTCCCGCTGAAGCGCGGGGTCCGACCCGTTGATCGACCGGCCGTGGAGAGGCCGACAATTCAATCCGTGATGTTGCTCTGCCGCCCCGATTGACGGCTGTCCGATGACCTGTCCATGCTCGACCCGCGCACGGTACAGAATGCTAATTCGGCCCGTATCCCGATGCCTGGAGGAACCCAACAAATGAACACCCGCCACACGCCGGACACGGTGGCCAACCCGTTCGGCCCCTATAGTCACGCGGTCGAGGTGCCCGAGGGCTCGCGGCTCCTCTACATCTCCGGCGAGGTCGGCGTGCTGCCCGACGGCACCGTGCCCGAAGGCATCGAGGCCCAGGCCGAGGCCTGCTGGCGGAACATCATCGCGATCCTCGCGGCTGCCGGGATGGGGGTCGGCGATCTGGTGAAGATCACCACCTACCTGGTGCGGCCGCAGGACGTGGCCGCGGCCGGCGCGGCGCGGGCAAAGCATTTCGGCGACGCCCGGCCGGGCTCGGCGACGATCATCGTCAAGGCGCTCGTCGTGCCGGAGTGGCTGATCGAAATCGAGGCGGTCGCGGCGGCGAAAGCTTGATCCGGCGTCGGCGGCTCAGGCGGCGGCTTTGGCGACCGCCTTCTTGACGCGGTGGGAAGCGAAGGGACTGGATGCGTCACGATCGGTCGGCGTCAAAGCGGGATCGATGTAGGGGCTGGGGTCACGCTCGACGCGGCGGCGGATGCGGTGCAGGTAGAGATAGAAGGTGGCGAGCTTTATGTGGGTCGCGAGGACTTCTCCGACCCGGCGCGGATAAAAGACGAGCGGGTTCTCGCGCGGCAAGCCGGCCCGGCGCTCTCGCCGTAATTTGCGGCGGAAATAGCCGCCCTGCAGGGGGTGCACATTTTCCTGAATGAAGGTGAAATAGAATTGCAGAATATGGTTTAAGAGACGCACCGGCTTGATGCCGGATGCTTTGGCGCGGCGAAAGATCGTCTCGATGTGCTCCGCCGAGTAATAGAGGTCCCAGGCATCGCGATAGACGCGCTGCCACTCGGCTGCGGTCATCACCGGATGGCCGGTCGTGACGTGTTCGAGATCGTATTTGTTCATATCGGGGTCCATCCAGACCCCGTTTCTATACAGCTGCTGGTGGTCGGCCGAGCCGGGCAATGGCGTTAGAATAAAAAATTCGAGCAGGTCGACCGGCAACTCCTGTTGCACAGTGCGGATGTCATGTGCGATCCGCTCCGGCGTGTCGCCTGGAAATCCGAGAATGTATCCGGCGTAGGTGATGACCCGCTGGGCTCGCCAAGCGAGAAACATCTGGCGGTATTCGTGCACCCGGTTCTGCTTTTTCTTGGCCTGCAGCAGATTGTCGGGGTTGATGTTTTCCAGCCCGATAAAGACCCGCTTGCAGCCGGCGCGCGCCGCCTTCTCGACAAAATTCGGGATGCGATGACAAAGGGTGTCGACCTGGATGATGAACTGCAGCCCGAGCCCCTCGCGCTCGCGCATCTCGATGAGGCGGTCGAAAATCGCCTCCCAGTTCCGGTTGCGCGCAAAATTGTCGTCGGTGATAAAAAACCGGAAGACGCCCTGAGCCAGGTTGGCGCGCACCAGCCGCTCGACATCATCGGCGTCGCGCCAGCGCGACTTGCGCCCCTGCACATTGATGATCGTGCAAAAGCTGCACTGGAAAGGGCAGCCGCGCCCGGCATCGAAAGCGCCGATCGTCTCGCCATAGCGGCGCACGATGTCGACCGGCAAGAACGGCGTCACCTGCTGCTGCAATCCGGGCAGGTCATCCATATGGTTGTAGATCGGTGGGAGCCGGCCAGTGAACGCGTCGGCAAAGATCTGAACGAGCCGACCCTCCGCCTCGCCCGCGAAAAGGCTCACTCCGAGCCGGCGCGCCGCTTCGAGCTCGGGCGGCAATTCCGGCAGCATCGCCAGACAGCCCGACACGTGAAACCCCCCGACCGCGACCTGTATGCCGGCCTCGCGAAACCGCGCCGCCAAATCCATCGCCCGCGGGAACTGGTTCGATTGCACCCCGACCAGACACACGAGCCCGGCATCAGCGCCCTTGATCCGCCGAATGATCCGGCCGACCGGAATGACCGTGTGGCACTCGTCATAGGCACGGACCTCGATCACGACGTCGGGTCCGAGCGCGCGGCGATCAGCCAGATCCGTCGCGATGCCGTAAAGACAGGCGAGGGAATTCGACGGGATCCAGGATTTCCACCACTGGATCACATAGCCGTCGTCGTCGTAATGCGACGGCTTCACAAGCTCGACGACGAACCGGCGGTCCCCCAAAACGCGACCCTTCCCCGCGGTGTCGCCGCGAGTTTACCTTGCGGAATGCTTGCGAAGAAAGGACAAGTTGCTTCCGGCGCAGGAGCAGAGGAGGCGGCCGATGTTCGAAGGGTTCACCCGGACGGAAATCGCGACGAGCGGCGCGCGAATCCATTTGCGGCACGGCGGCGACGGCCCGCCATTGCTATTGCTGCACGGCAACCCCTTGACCCATGTTTCCTGGCACAAGATCGCCGGACGGCTGGCCGAGCGGTTCCACGTCGTCGCCGCGGATCTGCGCGGCTATGGCGACAGCGTCGGGCCCGAGGAAGGCGGCGAGAACCACATCAATTATTCGTTCCGCGCGATGGCGCAGGACCAGATCGAGGTGATGGAGACGCTCGGCTACCGCGAGTTCTTCGCCGCCGGCCACAACCGCGGCGCCCGCACCGTTCACCGCATGTGCCTCGACCACCCGGAGCGCGTCGAGCGGGCGGCGGTCATCGACATCCTGCCGAATTACCACATCTGGACCAATCCCTCGAAAAACTGGGCACTGAAATCGTGGCATTGGCTCTTCATGGCCCAGCCCTACGACGTGCCCGAGCGCATGATGTCCGGTGTGCCGGCGCAATGGTTCATGGAGAACAAACTGTCGAAGCCCGGCATCGGGCTCGGCTTTTTCGATCCCGAGGCGTTCGCCGAATATGTCCGCTGTTTCAATTGGAAGACGATCCGCGGCTCCTGCGAGGACTACCGGGCGTGCCCGACCTGCGACTTCGAGATGGACGAAGCCGACCGGAAGGCCGGCCGTAAAGTCGGCTGTCCGCTTCTCGTGCTGTGGGGCGCCAAGAGCCATACCGGGACGGTCTACGGCGATGGGCTCGCGGTGTGGCGGGATTACGCCGCCGACGTCACCGGCGGGTCCATCGACTGCGGCCACTACGTCCCGGAGGAAGCGCCGGACGAAACGCTCCTTTGGCTGCTGCGGCACTTCGGCGAAATCTGAGCCCCTACCCTATATCCCCCTTCGCCTCGGCGGCATCAGCTCATATGCGCGATCAGCGGTGCCGCCAGCAGCCCGGCCCCGGACAGCAAAAGAATGGTCCCCGAGGCACGGTTGATCCACTTCAGATGACGCGCTTCGAAGGAGCGGAACAGCGATCCGAGCCCGAAAGTCAGCGCCAGCCACCACAGCAGGGATCCGAGCCATACCCCGAGGACCATCATTGCGGCGCGGGCGAAGGTGGCGTCGGCGCCGCTGAGGCCCAGCGCGGAAAAGATGCCAAGAAAGGCGAGGATCGTGATCGGATTGGTCAGGGTCAATGCGAAGGTCGACAGAAAATCCCGCAACAGGCCCTCGGCATCGGGTTCGGAGGACTGCTTGGCTTCGGGCCCGGCGCGCAACGCGGAGCCGCCGACATAGAGCAGGTAGCACCCGCCGGCGATACGCAGCCATTGGTGATAGCCGATTAGCCAATCGGAAACAAAGGTCAGCCCGAACGCGGCGATGCACCCGAAGAGCGCATCCGCCGTCGCGGCCCCGAGCCCGGAGACGAAGCCGGCCCGCTTGCCCTCGAAGATCGTCCGGCGGACGCACATGACGCCGACCGGGCCGACCGGCACGGCAATCACGATGCCGACCGCGATGCCCTTCAGCAGGAATACTAAAGGCAATCTGAAATCCCGCCGCTGCGGCCCGACCGAAGGCGCGCTATGCTATTCGGCATTGCTGGAAACTTTCGAGCCGCCGGAGGTCGCGATGACTGACACCGATGACGCCTACCGATTCGAGTTCGTTTCAATCGACGGCGAGCGCCTGCCGCTCGATGCTTGGCGCGGGCGGCCGGTGCTCGTCGTCAATACCGCTTCCTTTTGCGGGTACACTCCACAGTACAGCGATCTCGAAGCGTTGTGGCAGCGTTATCGCGATCGCGGCCTCGTCGTGCTCGGAGTTCCGTCCAACGACTTCGGCCGGCAGGAGCCGGGCTCGGCAGGCGAGATCAGGCAGTTCTGCACGACAAATTACTCGGTCGACTTTCTCTTGGCCGAAAAGTGCCGGGTCATCGGCGGCGAAGCCCACCCGTTCTACCGGTGGATCGCGGAAAGCCTCGGCGAGGCCGGCACGCCGCGCTGGAACTTCCACAAATATCTGGTGGGACCCGACGGCCAGCTGGCCGGCGCGTGGCCGGCACAGGTCTCGCCGGCCGACCGCCGCATCACGGGTGAAATCGAGCGGCTGTTACCTCAACAGTCTCAATAGAGGCTGCCGGCGACGTGACTGATGAGCGCCCCCAGCAGGAGGTCGACGACGACGACAAACGCAGCGGCCCATGCGGTCGTGTCGAGCGCGACCCGGGCGATAAACCACTCGTAGACGAGGACGGCGACCGCGGCGGCGAGTTCGATCGCCTGGGCGGGTTGGGCGCCCAACACTCCGCTCTCGGTTTCCAGCCCGACCAGCACAAAGAGCGCGCTCTGCGGCAACTGTGACCAGTTGTAGGGGACCATGAAATCGAAGAAGCGCTGAGACCGGCCGATCCGCTGCGCCACGCCCAGGATCAATAGCGGGAATGCGGTCCAGGCGATGATATAAGCAATCGTCTCGACCGTAATGATCAAGAAGGCCCCCGACCTCTCCCATTCGCCAACGGTCACGCGCATCGACAAGAGGACCAGATAGAGCGGGTAGCTGATGACGGCGGCGCGGAACGAGCGCCAGAACCCGTCCAGCGAGCGGTCGAAACACGACAGACCGCCGCGGTCCCCGCGCGCCAGCCGTAGCGCGCCGATGAGCGCCAGCCGCACTTCCAGCCATGCCGCAGCCGGCATCAGGGACTTGCCAATGGTTGTGTCGGGCTTTGGCTAACCGTGGAGCCATCCGCCCTATTCACTGTCGTCATCACCGGGCTTGACCCGGTGATCCACCACCGCTTCCGCACCGAGAAGCGGGGTGTCAGGGGCGTGGATGGCCGGATCAAGTCCGGCCATGACGGCTCTTGGTTCCCGGGATACGGATGGCTCGAAGAAAAAGTCGAGGAAGGTCTGGTAGATCGCGGTCAGGGCGGCGAGATCGGAGAGCTCGACCCGCTCGTCCACCTTGTGCATTGTCAGTCCGACGAGGCCGAATTCGGCCACCGGGCAGTAAGCCCGGATGAACCGTGCGTCGGAGGTGCCGCCGGTGGTGCTGAGCTCGGGCGTGCGTCCGGTCACCCGCCGGATCGCCTCGGCAAGGCAATCGCTGAGCCTCCCCGGTGCGACGACAAAGGCTTCGCCGCCGACTGAAATATCGAGCGCGTAACGCCCGCCGGCCTCGTCAAGCCGCTGCCTGAGCCAGCGCTCGAGCTTTTCGCTCGTCCAGCAATCATTGAAGCGGATGTTGAACACGGCCCGCGCGGTCGCAGGGATCACGTTCGTAGCCGGATTGTCGATGTCGATCGTCGAGACCTGCAACGTCGAAGGCTGGAAATGCTGAGACCCGCGATCCAGTTCGGCCGTCATCAGGGCGTGAAGCATTGCAACGAGACGATGAGCGGCATTGTCCGCGAGATGCGGGTATGCCGTGTGACCCTGCACGCCGTGCGCAGTCAGGCAGCCGGTCATGCTCCCGCGCCGGCCGATCTTGATCATGTCGCCGAGTGATTGCGCGCTGGTTGGCTCGCCGACGAGACAGGCATCGATCCTCTCGCCGCGCTCCTCGAGCGAATCCAGCACTTTGCGGGTGCCGTTGACGGCGTCACCCTCCTCGTCCCCAGTGATCAACAGGCTGATCGATCCGGCGAAGTCCCGCCCGCGCTCGTCGAGATAGCGATCCGCCGCCGCTATGAAGGCGGCAATCGCTCCCTTCATGTCGACGGCGCCGCGGCCGCACAGCGCGCCATCACGCAGGCTGGCCGAGAAGGGATCGAAGGACCAGGCTTCGGCAGAACCAGTCGGCACGACATCGGTGTGACCGGCGAAACACAGATTGGGGCGGGTATTGCCGCGGCGCGCGTAGAGGTTATGGATATCGCCAAAGACCAGGCGGTGACAGTCGAACCCCAGCTGCTCCAATGCAGCGGCAACGAGGTCTAGCGCGCCCTCGTCCCTCGGGGTGACGCTCGGGCGCCGGATCAGCGCGGCCGCTAGCTCCGCCGGGTCGAGGTTCGTTTCGCTCATTCCCGCAGCAGCTCGTTGATCGAGGTCCGCGCCCGGGTGCCCTCGTCGACCTTCTTGACGATGACCGCACAGTAGAGGCTCGGACCCGGCCGGCCGTCGGGTAAATTCTTGCCGGGTAGCGAACCGGGCACGACAACCGAAAAGGCCGGCACGCGGCCCATCAGGATCTCGCCGGTGTCGCGGTCGACGATCTTGGTCGTGGCGCCAATAAAGGTGCCCATTGCCAGCACCGCGCCCGTCTCGACAATGACCCCTTCGACGACTTCGCTGCGCGCCCCGATAAAGCAGTTATCCTCGATGATCACCGGCTCGGCCTGCAACGGCTCGAGGACCCCTCCGATCCCGACGCCGCCCGAGAGATGGCAATTCCTGCCGATCTGCGCGCAGGAGCCGACCGTCGCCCAGGTGTCGACCATCGTTCCGGCGTCGACATAGGCGCCGACATTCACAAAGCTCGGCATCAGTACGACATTCGGCGCGATATACGCCGAGCGGCGCACGATGGATCCCGGCACCGCGCGAAATCCGGCGTCGCGGAAGCGGTTCGACGACCACCCGGCAAATTTCGAAGGCACCTTGTCCCACCACCGCGCCGCGCCGCGCTGCGGGTCGCTGGGACCGCCCGGGATCTCGACCATGTCGTTGAGGCGGAACGACAGCAGCACTGCCTTCTTGAGCCATTGATGGACCTGCCATCCCCGGCTTGTCTTCTCCGCGACGCGCGCGCGACCCTCATCGAGCGCGTCGAGTGCTTCCTCGACGGCCTCGCGCTGGGGGCCTCGGCTCTGCGGTCCGAGCCCGTCGCGGGCTTCCCAGGCGGCATCGATAGTGGCGGCGAGATCGGCGTCGGTCATGGCTGTCCCGAGTGGTCTGGCTGTGTTCGAGCGCGCTGCAAGATGATCGACGCGCCCCTGCAGTGTCAACGCAACTCAGCCGCGGAACAGCGGTTTCACTTCCGGCTTGAACAGAAGCAACAAGCTGCAGCTCAGGGCCTCCGGCATGCGTTTTCGGGGAATGGCGGTGACCTACTGACACTGGGCTTTTTTGGACTGAGCGTCTGAGGAATTCGGATTTAGATGGGATTTCGAAAAATCCTTGAACCGGCGGAAGCTGCGCCGGCCAGCCGCCGGCTCGGGGTCGCCGCCTTTACTATCGCAGTTCGGTAACCCCGTGCCCCCGCCATCAAACAGTAATAATTTCCTGCACGCGGCCTTTTTTCGATGCGCGAATTCTCCATTTATCGGAGAATATCGGAACAATAGCGTGGAGGGCTCGCTATTGGGAGACGAGGAGGGATAGACCAGATGGCGACGTTGGACGAGATTGGGCAGGAAAAGCAGCGGATTTCCGAGCGGCTGGCGCGGATTGACGCCGAACGGACAAAGCTGGCTGATCAGCTCAGTGAACTGGAAATCACCGAACGCGTTTTGACGCGATTGGCGGCAGTGCCGATACAGCCGAAAGGCGGCGGCGAGGACGCCCGGCAAGAACCGCCCCCGCAGCACCAGCTGGCGGGCAGCGCAGAGCGCGCGGCAGCCAGCAGGCGGCGGCGAGCGTGTCTCTGAGCGATGCGACTCTGCAGGCTGTCCAGGCGCATCCCGATGGGGCAACCGCGAACGACATTCTCAACCATCTATCGCGGGCATTCGGTATGACGGTTCGGCCGAACCACCTCGGTATCGCACTGCAGCGGCACCGGCGCGCTGGCCGGCTCGAAAACCGCGATCAGCGCTGGTACCTGCCGGCATCGGCGCAGCGGGAACAATCAGAGCACGCCGCGATGGCCGGCTGACCCCAGCGGGCTCCCAGATGGCGAAATAAGCCCGCAACAGCCGTCCTTTTTGGAGCCGCGGGCGGCCTCCCCACGTTTGGGCGCGCTGAGGGCATGCTCCTCGTTGCGCCCAACCTGCAATTCCGCAAGCCAATTTCGGAACGGGGCTGCTACTCGATTTTCAACAGCCGCTTGGCATTGCCGTTCAACAGCTTCTCCTTGTCTTCCGCGCACAGCGGCAAGGTTTCCGTCCATTTGGCGCCCGGCGGGTTGTCGACAAACGGATAGTCGACGGAAAAGAGAATTCGGTCGATCCCCATTTCCATCATGCAGCACAAGAGGGCGGGATCCGAGAAGAAGCCGCTCGTCGTAATGTAGAAGTGCTCGCAGAAGGTGTCGCGGAAGCCTCTGCCGCCCCTGCCGTCCCGCGCCAGACCCATGTTGATGCGCCAGAGATAAAACGGCAGGCCCTCGCCGAGGTGGCCGAGGATGATTTTCAGACCGGGATAGGCATCGAACGCGCCGCTCAACACCAGGCGAACCCCTTGCGTCGCAGTCTCGACCGTGAAGCCCCAAGCGGCGCGCAGCAGTGAGGGGTACTGCGCAACGTAATCCTTGTAATAGGCCTCGATGACGGCGGGATGCGGGGTCGAGGGGTGCATGTAGAGCGGCACGTCGAGCGCCTGCGCCCGCTCGAAAATTGGCCAGAACCGCCTATCGTCGAGGAACAGCCCGTTGGTCAGCCCGTTTACCAGCGCACCCTTGAAGCCGAGCTTGGTGACAGTGCGCTCCAGCTCGTCGGCCGCAGCCTTCGGATCGGGAGTGGGGATTGCAGCAAAAGCGGCGAACCGGTCGGGATGCGCTCGCACTGTTTCGTGGAGCCGGTCGTTGGCGCCGCGCGCCAGCCGGACGGCAGTCTCGGCCTCCAGTTTCTGCAGCCCCGGATTGGCATGCGACAACACCTGCAAATCGATGCCGGCCTCATCCATTTCCCGCAGCCGCAACGCGCCAACATCGTCGAGACGCTCGACAATCCGGGGAGCAGTGGTCATGTCCAATCCGCTGATGTGCCGCTTCACCTCAGCGTCGAAATAGTGCTCCTCCAGCGCGATGATGTAAGGTTTGGTTGCCATTTGTCCTCCTCCTCCCATGCTACACGCGCTAGCGGCCAGGCAGCCTGCGAGCGTGGGCGCGCAGGTCGTAGCTTTCATCGCCTGCCTGTTCCGGCGACAGTGCAGGGTCACCCGCCAACAGCCGCCGCGCGATGACGTGGTCGGCTGTTCGATTGACCAATTCGACGCCGATCAACCGCTCGCCGCGAAAGCAGAATACCGAGAAATTGCGGTCGGCCGGGTCGCCCCGCAGAACCGATTTGTCCTGGCCTATGGTGATGCCGGCGATCTGCAATTTCAGATCGCCCTGGTCGCTCCAGAACCACGGTACCTTCTGGTAAGGCGCCGGCCGGCCGGCGAGACGGTCGGCGACGCAGCGTCCTTGGTCCACCGCGTTCTGCACCGAATTCGAGGCGCACGCGAACGGGCGCGAAAGGCGTCGGGAAATTGGCGCAATCGCCAATGGCGGAGATCGCCGAGTCGCTGGTCATGAGGTATTCGTCGACGACGATCCCGTCATCGATGGTGAGCCCGGCGTCGCGGGCCAGTTGGTTATGCGGGATGACGCCGATGCAGATCAGGACCAGATCGGCGGGGATACGCCGGCCATCGCTCGTCTCGACCGCGGCAACCCGGCCGCGGGCGCCGAGGATTCGCACGACTCCGGTGCCGAGCGCGACCTCGGCACCCCAGCCAATATGCGCTTCAGTAAAGAACCGCGACACTGGCGCGGAAACCACCCGGCCCATTGGCTGGCGGGTTACCTCGATGATGTGGACCATGGCGCCGCGGGCGAGCGCGACGGAGGCGAATTCAAGACCGATAAACCCTGCACCGACGACCACGACCTCGCGCGCCGCCTCGAGCCGCTGCCGCAGGGCATCCGCATCGGCTAGGGTGCGCAGCATCAGCACGCCGTCCAGTTCGGCTCCGGGCACGGCGAGTGGACGGCAGCCGGCGCCAGTCGCAAAGACGAGATGGTCCCATGACAACTCGATGCCCGAAGCCAGATGGAGCCGCCGCCGTCCGCGGTCTATTGCCCCGACCGGGTCGCCGTAGATGAGGTCGATCTGCTGCTTGGCGTAAAACTCGGCGAGGCGCAGCCACAGATCATCGACCCCGGATTGACCAGAGAGATACGATTTCGACAGCGGCGGGCGCTGGTAGGGCAGAGCAGGCTCGTCGCCGATCAGCACGACGCGGCCGGCAAAGCCGGCGTCGCGCAACGAGGCGGCAGTCTGGAAACCGGCTTGGCCGGCGCCGATAATGGCGACGACCGGAGCCGGCATCAGACCTGCGTCTCTGGCAGATAGACGACGAGACCGTCGAATTCGGGAGTTGCGACCAATTGGCAGCTCAACCGGCTGTTCGGCTTGCGCTCACTTGCAGTGAATTCCAGCATCGCCTTTTCGTCATCCGACTGCGGCGGGGTGCGGCCGAGCTGGTCGGGCTCGACATAAACATGGCAGGTCGCGCACATCATCTCGCCGCCGCACTCGGCAACGATGCCGTCAATGCTGTTGACGATCGCCGCCCGCATGACGCTGGTGCCGACCGGCACATCGAGCACTTCGCGCGCCCCGTTGGGATGTACATAGGTGACTTTCGGCATCGTTTTCCTATCGGTTGGACACGGGTCGGTGGACACGGGACAAGCGACAGCCGATCTAAACCGCCACCGGCCACCCGGCGTCAAGTCCCGACATCGATTTCGACCTCATCGCCTCGCGCGACGAGCTTGGCGCCCAATCTTGCACTCTCCCGCGCAATCCGGTCGAATGCCGCACCTTCATCGGCAAGTGCGCGGGGAACAGTCCGGTTGCGATCATCGTGCCGGACGAATTGAAACGTCGCCTTCTCGATCCGGCCTCGGTCGCAAATGGCGCGGACCATCATCCCGAGCCAATCGCCGTGCCGCCTGCCGCCATGGCCGGTGTGAAACGAAAAACTGCCCAGTCCGTAGAAGATCGGCTTGCCCTTGTACACTTCGATCGGCAGCGAGAAGTGCGGCCCATGGCCGATGACGATCCCGGCGCCCGCGTCGATTGCGCGGTGGGCGATCTCGGTCATGTAGTGAAGCACTTGCTCGTGCAGCCCCCAGTGAAACGATGCGATGACCAGGTCGGCCCGCCGCCGCAGGTCAGCGATGTCTTCGTCGAGCCATTGGAGATAGGCCGGATCGGCCCAGGTCACGATCTCGGGCGGGATGCCCGGCCGGTTGGCCGGAGGGCGGCTGCCGTGTAGCGGGACATGGTAGGCGGTATGCCCACGGATCACCGCGATGCCGGCGGCGTTGTCGCCGAACTCGTGGTTCGTCGGCCAATAGACCGAGCTGCGCTGGAGAAACCCGAAGCGTACCCGGTCCCGCTCGAGGATCACCGGAGCCCGCGCTGCCGCCCGGTTCGCGCCGGCCCCGGTATGCGCGATCCCGATCTCGTCCAGACGGGCAATCGACCCGGTAATCGCCGGCTCGCCATAGTTGACATTATTGGCGACGCCGACCGCATGAATGCCGGCCGCTTTGAGCGCCTCACCGGCTACCGAGGGGTCGGCATAAAACCCCTCATGCTCGACCGAATGCCCGCCCGGCGGCCGATAGAGACAGCATTCCAGATTCGAAAAGACGATGTCGGCGGCACGGAACTCGGCTTGGATCAATGAGAATGGTAGCACGGGATCTGCGACGTTCATTAGATTAACGTCACCGGTCAAAATCATCTTTGTCGGCATGCCACTCCCCTTTGCTCCGCCGCGGCTTCGATGGCTTTCCGGCAGTGAAGCGCTGCAGGCTTCAACCAGTTGCTGCTAGAGGCCCGGCAGTTTGGGTGTTTCGAAAGGCATGATGTGCTGCGACAGGAAGAGGAGCCATCGGAGCGCCTCCGCCCGCTCCGCCGCCGTGGCGGGCCACAACCTTGCTGTCGTTTCGCCGAGATAGGCGAGGATCGCGTGCAACTCACTCAGCGTCAAATCGCCGTCCACGAGAACCGGGACGCGGCCGCTCGGATTGACCGCCAGAAATGCCGGCTCGCGCTGTGCGCGCTTCGTCAGATCGACCGGGATCTTCTCGCAGTCGAGCCCGAGCTCCAGCAGCGCAAACGTAACCTTCTGCGGATTGGGCGACGGGAAATGATAGAGCTTCATCGCTTACCTCCTCTCTGGTTGTCGAGTCGCTCGATTGTCACACCGGCGAAGGCCGGTGCCTATCGCGGAATTCGCACGGTTAGCGCGAGATACTTTGATAAGGTCGATCCACTGTGGATTGTCGCGCTCGATCAGATTGATCTTCCAAACTCGCCTCCATTCCTTAATTCGCTTTTTCCGCTGGATCGCTGCCTCGACCAAATCGTGAGCCTCGAACCAGAGGAGGCGGTCGACGCCATATGTACCGTAAGGTTTGCTCGCCAGAAGCTCGCCAGAAGATAGACGTGATACATCGATCGTGCCGCCGAAATAGGTCTCGGCCTCCCGCCGGGATGACGATCTTTCTATATCGCTGAGCCTTGCTGCACTCTCATTAAGCCGACACAATGAGCGGCAGGAAGGAGGGGAATGAGCGGATGGCGGAATCACCTCTGGCGATCTATCAGGCGCATCTCGACAAGGGCGAACTGGCATATCAGTGGAGCCCGGCAGCGGGCAGGGCCGTCTTCTATCCCCGCGTGATCTGCCCTTTCACCGGCGGCGACGGGCTCGAATGGCGGGTGAGCGCCGGGCTCGGCACGGTCTATGCGACGACAGTTGTCTATCCGCGGGAAGGCGCGCCCTATAATGTCGCACTCATCGATTGCGACGAGGATTTCCGGCTGATGAGCCGGGTCGAAGACATCGCGCCGGAGGCGGTGCGGATCGGCATGCGGGTCAAGTTCCGCAGCCACCAGCCCGGCGGCGGCGAGCCGCCCTATCCGGTATTCGTGCCGGTCGAGGGGGCGTAATGGAAGGGTTGCACCGTGGCGCCGCCGCGATCGTCGGCGTCGCCGAATCCGATCTGGGCGCGGTCGCCGCGGAGATGAGCCCGATCGATCTCATGGCGCAAGGCATCTATCGGGCGCTTGCCGATTGCGGTCTCCATCTCCGCGATGTCGACGGCCTCCTCTGCGCAACGACGCAGAGCCGCACCTCGGGCCTCGCATTGAGCGAATATCTCGGCATCTCGCCCGCCTTTATCGATACGACGATCCTCGGCGGCTCGTCATTCATGTTTCATATCGCGCACGCGCAGGCAGCGCTTCAGCTTGGCCTATGCAAGGTCGCGGTCATCGCCTATGGCAGCACCCAGCGGACCGTCGGCCGCCGTCAGGCCTCGGTCCGCGAATACAATCCTTACGAAACTCCGTTCCGGCCGTTTCTCCCCGCGACCGCCTACGCGCTTGCGGCATCGCGCCACATGCACCAATACGGCACAACTCGCGAGCAATTGGCGGCGGTCGCGGTGGCGGCGCGGGAATGGGCATTGCTCAACCCGGCGGCCTGGGAAAGGAAGCCGCTGGCGATCGACGAAGTGTTGTCGGCGCGCATGGTGAGCTATCCCTTTACCGTGCGCGATTGCTGTCTGATCACCGATGGCGGCGGCGCGGTGATCATGACCACTGCCGAGCACGCTCGATCGCTGAAAAAGCCGCCGGTCTATGTCCTCGGCTGCGGCCAGGCGATCACGCACGCCAACATTTCGAGCATGCCGGATCTCACGGTAACCGGGGCGCTGCAGTCGGGGCGTGCGGCATACCAGTTGGCGCGGCTCTCCCCCGGCGACATCGACCTCATCGAGCTGTACGACGCCTTCACGATCAACACCATCCTTTTCCTGGAGGACCTCGGCTTCTGCCCGAAAGGCGAGGGAGGCCGCTTCGTATCCGACGGCCATATCGCGCCCGGTGGCGGTCTGCCAGTCAACACCAATGGCGGCGGCCTCTCCTATTGCCACCCCGGGATGTATGGGTTGTTTCTGTTGATCGAGGCGGCGCGCCAGCTGCGCCGTGAATGCGGCGCCCGCCAGATCGCCGATTGCGAGACCGCGATCGCGCACGGCAATGGCGGCGTGCTGTCGTCGCAGAGCACGGTCATACTCGGAACCCAGGCGACGATTTGAGGCTCTGCTGTAAATCGGCGAGGGGCACCGATCTTCCTCCGCTCAGCGGTCTAAGCAAAGATGCACTCTCGCAGGATTGAAGGAACAATGCTGACATCCCGTATACGGCCGTCCCAGGTTAGCGGGAGGGAACATACCAGAGTGCGCCTGCCGCGATGGCTCGGTGTCGCCGCGCTCATCGCTTTCGTCGCAGTGTACTACCTTGTGCTGCTCAGTAATGGCACAATGGAAGTCTTTGCGCCGGAGTTTCTCGATAAGGTTTTCGACAGCATGCTAGCGCATATGCTGCAGGGCCAATTCGACGTCGACCATCGGGCGATCGACTTCGAGGCAACTGTAAGAAATGGAAAGACATATACCTATTTCGGCGTGTTTCCCGCGTTGCTGCGTTTGCTCGCCCTGCCATTTACCGAGCTATCAAACGCCCATCTCGCGCGCCTGTCCTGCCTTGTAGCGATGGTTCTTTTCGTCGCAATTCAGGTACGCACGCTCGTTTTAGTACAAAACAGCTTGCCGAGCGAAAGCCGGCGACCAGTGTTCTTCCTCGTCATGGTCGCGGCAATGGTACTCAGCGGCCCCCAGATCTACCTTCTTGCCTCGGCCGGAGTTTATGACGAGGCGATTTTATGGGCGGGCGTGATGGCCGCCACCTTCAATTTTATCGTACTGCGCGCGGCCCTCCGCCCAGGATTGTGTGGTACCGACCTCGTATGGCTCGCGATACTTGCGGGGGTGGCTCTCAACACACGCGTTTCGGTCGGGATTGGGCTATATGTCTCCACATTTATGCTGGTGCTCTGGGTGGCTTGGCGACGGCATCGCCCAGCACGGTTGTCGGTGCCCGCCAGACATATCGCGACCGCGATCGGGGCAGCAGCTCGTGATCCCGTCATAATCGTTACGCTTGGCATTGCTACTGTACTGGCCGTCGCGGTTGGAATTATCAATTTCGGCCGCTGGGGCAATCCGCTCGTTTTTTCTGCAGCCCCGCAGCAATATGTATATCTACGTCAAAACCCTAGTCAGCTCAAGCTAGTTGAGACTTACGGTGTCTTTAATGTGAGTCGGATCTGGATAAATGCTCTCTATTATACAACTGGCATTTCTTGGTTTTTGAAAAATATCTCGCTATTTCGAGAATTCATGGACGCGCGATTTCACATCGAGGGCCCGCCAATTTTTCCACTTTTGACTAATCCATTAACAGTTATCCTTGCGGGCATCGGCCTCTACCGGCTCATCTGGAAACCGGTTCCGCTGGGTCAGCGAGGAATGTCGATTGTGCGGCTGAGCTTGATCGGGCACGCCCTCTCCATCCTTATCCTTTTGATGTTTTTTGCGCTGACACCCCGTTACCGGTTTGATTTAGCTCCGTTTATGGCGCTGGCCGCCTTTGTCGGATACCGCTCGTTTTCCCTCACGGCGGCCGAGACCGACAAAATCTCTCAAAAGAGATTGCGCGTCGCCGCGATCGGGCTATGCCTCGTCGGTATTCTGTTCAGCCATTACATTCTGGTGCTGACCAAAGCGAGCAGCATGGGGGTGCCAATGAATGTTCGCCTTTCGCTGCGGCCATTCCTGCCATCAACCTATTTGCCGGTCCCGGGGCCGTTCCAGTAATCACAATCCGCAGAAGGAGCTCTGCCGAACAATGCGACTGCCATATGAGTTCCATTGAGTCCGTCCCTTTCCCGAATGGTAACGGGCGGGGTGGGGTCAGCGGATGGCTGGTCTTGACCCTGTTCGTGTTTGCTACGGCTGTCGCGGCAATCCCGATTTTTGCAAACCAGTTCTTGTCGATCAACGACTACCCGAACCATCTCGCCCGGGCTGCGGTACTGCTGAATTACTACAGCAATCCTGCCTTTTCCCGTTACTATATACCGCATTGGGGGATGTTGCCGAATCTGGCGAGTGACCTGTGGATTGTAGGCCTCGGCCACATTCTGCCGGTCGAAATTGCAGGAAAGCTGTTTGTCGCGGCTACATTTGCTCTGATGCTCGGCGGCACCATCTGCATTCATTTCGCTACCTTCAGAAGATGGTCGCTATGGCCGTTGCTCGCTGTTGTTTTATTGTACAACCGTCTGGTTCCGGTCGGCCTACTGGATTTTCTATTCGGGACCGGTGTGGGGATGCTGGTCCTGTCCTTATGGATTTACTTGCGCTCTCGGCCGCCGCTGATCCGCGGCTTGTCTTTAACCGCAGGGACCCTTGTGGTGTTTTTTGCCCATTTATTCGCTTTTGGAGTTCTTGCGGTCACAATCGCCACCTACGAATTGGTTCTTTTTGCGTCGGGTGATCGACCGTTCCGCAAACGGCTCCTTGATCTCGCCGCCGGCGCTGTGCCGTTTCTGCCGGCGATTGCCATTCTCGTGGCGCTCTCACCTCACAGCCACGGGACGGTCGTTATCAGATACCGGGATATCTGGACGCGCATCAGCGGCTTTACGCTGCCGATCATCTATGATGGGGGCCGAGAAGGATTGTGTTTTCTGGCATTGTCTGCCCTGACGGCGTGGGCGCTTGCAAGCCAGAGCATCCGCTTCAATCGGCCGCTGACGGCTGGCGTCATTGCCCTTTTCCTGCTGCAGTTTTGCATGCCCAATGTCATTATGACCGCGGAGCTGGCCGACCAGCGGCTCCCCATCCCGATGATGTTGCTGGCGGTTGCGGCAACCGACCTGGTGAAAGCGTCCTATAAGCTCCGTGCGGCTTTGGTTTTGACTACCGGGGCTGTTTTTGCCTTCCGCATCGTCGGGATCCAGCAACGTTGGGCACAGGAACAGCCGACCTATGCCGCCGCCGGCGCGGCGCTGGCACAAATTCCGGGTGGCGCGCGGGTAGCGACCGCCCTTGCACCCGATACCTTTAATACGTTCAGGACGCCATACCAGGCGATCTATTATATGCCGGTGTGGAGCGTCGTCTCGCGCGGCGGGTTCACTCAGACCCTGTTCGCCTTGCCGACGCAACACCCGCTGGTGCTAAAACCAGAATATGCGGCGCTTGCAGCGGCAAGCCGGCCCAGCGATATATGGCAGGGGTTTGTCCTCGGAGCCGGGGCCAATTCATGCGCTCCGCCGCCCCGACTGATCTCGGCATTGCGCGGATACGATTATGTCGCCTTTGTGGATCGCAGAAAGTTCCGCGTCTGCCATACCCCGCTCCTCGATATGGTTGCCGATGCCGGGTATGCGCAGGTTTTCCGGGTCAACCCGGGTTTGTGATGAGCCGGGTGATTGGGTTTGCCGGACAGCGCGGCCCCTCAATTGCGCCGCCGTGAAAGGCCTGCGTCGGCCGGGAGCTTCCCGCCGATACTGGCAGCAACCGGCCGCCGCTCCGGCTTCGTATGCGGTCGAAAAGACAATTGTGTTCGACGCCGCGACTGGAGGACACGGCGATGCCGTAGCGATTTGCGGCTGACCCTGATTGGGCATGCGATCATCATTCTCATTCTTTTCGCTTTTCTGGCTCTTGCTTTGCGCTATCGCTTCGATTTGGCGCCGTTTATGACACTGGCCGCGTTGGTCGGATATCGATCGTTTTGCATTGTTGCGGCGCAAATCAGCGAAAAAGGCCAAAAGAAGCTGTTGGCGGCGGCCGTGGGGCTCTGCTTCGTCGGTATTCTTTTCAGCCATTATGTACTGGTGTTGCACAAGGCCTGGAGCATGGGTGTGCCTGACGCCGTTCGCATGTCTCTTCGGCCGTTCTTACCGTCGACTTATCTGCCGGTCCCGAGCCCCTTCGAGTGACGATTTTGAGAGCGAAACCTATAGCACCTATGCCGCGCCCGGCCGTCATGGGCCGGGTTACGCTCAATGGATGGCTCATCTTCGGCCTATTCGTCGCCTGTGTCGGCATCGCGACGATTTCAATTTTTAGTAACCGCTACCTGTCCATAAACGATTACCTTAACCATCTGGCACGCGGTGCCGTGTTGCTGAATTATCATAGCAATCCGGCCTTCGCGCAGTTTTTTGCGCCGAATTGGCAAGTGTTGCCGAACCTGGCTTTTGACTTATGGGTTCTTGGGGTCGGCCAGGTTCTTCCCATCGAGATCGCGGGAAAGCTGTTTGTTGCAGCGACTTTAGCTGTCATGCTCGGCGGCACCATCTGTCTTCATCGGGTGACGTTTGAAAAACGGTCGCTGTGGCCATTCCTCGCTCTTGTTCTCCTATACAATCGCCTGCTTCTGGTCGGCTTGCTAAACTTCCTTTTCGGCGTTGGCTTGTGGCTATTGGTTCTATCTCTCTGGATTTATTTGCGTGCTGGGCGGCCATTGATCCGCGCTTCGGCTTTGACCATGGGCGCGCTCGCGGTTTTTTTCGTGCATCTATTTGCCTTTGGAATTCTCGCGGTGACGATCGCCGCTTACGAATTGGTCCTATTTTCATCGGGCGATCGACCGTTGCACAAGAGGCTGCTTGATCTCGCCGCCGGCGGGATCCCATTTCTGCCGGTCATCGCCATTCTCGTCGTGTTCTCGCCTCACGGCGATACATCAGCCATTTTCAGATACCGGGACATCTGGACGCGTATTTTAGGCTTTGCGGCGCCTATCCTGTATAACTGGCGCCTTGATGCGGCGTGTTATCTGATGTTGTTCGTGCTTGTGGCATGGGCAGTATCAAGGAGAGCGATCGGCGTCAATTGGCCACTGGCAGCCGGTGTCATTGCCCTGTTCGCGTTGCAGTTTTGCATGCCGAACGTGATCATGACGGCGGAGGGAGGCGACCGTCGCATTCCGATCCCGATGATGCTTCTCGCTATCGCAGCGACCGACCCGAAAAACGCGTCTCGCCAGCTCCGTGTGGCGTTTGTTTTGGCGACTGGGGCTGCCTTCGCCCTTCGAACCATCACCGTTCAGCAACATTGGTCGCAAGATCAACCGGCATATGCCGCGGCCTGGGCGGCGCTGTCTCGAATCCCGGCTGGTGCCCGCGCCGCAACCGCTTTTGCTCCCGATGTGTTTGACAATTTTTCGGCGCCGATGGTCGCGCTCTCTTTTATCCCGGTGTGGGGTATCGTGCCGCAAGGCGGTTTCACACAGACCTTGTTCGCGTCCCCGACACAACAACCCCTGGTCCTGACCCCGAAATATGCGGCTCTAGCGGCAGCTACACCGCCGGGTGATATCTGGCAGGCGTTCGTCCTCGGCACAGGCGCTGCTGCATGTGCTCCGGCGTCTAAGCTGATTTCGGCATTGCGCGAATACGACTACGTCATCTTCGTCGACCGCAGAAATTTCCGCGTTTGCGATGTATCGCTTCTGCAGCCAATGGTCGATGGGCCTTACGTGCAGGTCTTCCGGGTTAAAAGCTAGATCGCTTTCCAACGAAAAAGTCGATGGTCGATAAAGATGCGCGGCTGCGCGCAGGCGCTGCACGGTCGGTGATCGCGGGCTTTGCCGCGCACCGCCGGCTTAGGCTACGATGCCGGCTTCGCGCGGAATAGTCCTGAACCGCGACGGGCCTCTGAAGGGAGGAAAATCGAAATGGCGGAAGGCGAATTGGTTCGTTTCGAGAATGTGGACGGGATCGGGGTTATCACGGTCGACAACCCGCCGGTGAATGCGCTGAGCCCCGGGGTGCCCGAAGGCATCGTCGAGAATGTCGAGCGCGGCAATGCCGATCCGGCGATCAGGGCGATGGTCCTGATCGGCGCGGGCCGCAGCTTCATCGCCGGCGCCGATATTCGCCAGTTCGGCACGAACCGCCCGCCGCCGGTCCCCGGCCGGCGTCCGCACCAGATCCTGGATGCGAGCGCCAAGCCGGTGGTTGCGGCGATCCATGGCTATGCATTGGGCGGCGGGCTCGAAATCGCGCTCGCCTCGCATTACCGGATCGCGGTGCCGAGCGCCAAGGTCGGGCTGCCGGAGGTATTGATCGGCATTTTGCCCGGTAGCGGTGGAACGCAGCGCTTGCCGCGACTTATCGGCCCGAAGGCGGCGATGGAGATGATCACCTCGGGCCGCCATGTCCCGGCCGACGAGGCCCACCGCCTCGAGATCATTGATGAGCTCGTTGAGGAGGGCGCCGATCTGCGTCAGGCGGCGATCGCGTTTGCCCGCCGCGTGGCCAACGTTCGACCCCTGCCCCGCATCCGCAACCGCGACGACAAATTGGCCCAAGCGAAGGCCGATCCCGGCATCTTCGACGCAATGCGCAAGTCGATCGCACGGCGCGCGCGCGGCCAGAAAGCGCCCTATAATTGCATCGCGGCGGTCGAGGCGGCGTGCAGCCTGCCGTTCGACGACGGGATCAGGCGCGAGCGCGAGCTGTTCGACGAGCTCGAAAACTCCGCCGAGGCGCGCGCCCTGCGTTACGCCTTCTTCGCCGAGCGCGAAGTTGCGAAGCTCCCGGACATCCCGCGCGACACGCCGCTGCGCCCGATCAAGACCGCGGCGATCGTCGGCGCCGGCACGATGGGCGGCGGCATCGCGATGAGCTTTGCCGAGTTCGGCTTCCCGGTAAAGCTCCTCGAAGCGAGCCCGGAGGCGCTCGACCGCGGCATCGCGCGCATCCGCGCCAATTACGAAACCAGCGTCAAGCGCGGCAGCCTGACCGAGGCGGAGATGAACCGCCGCATGGCATTGATCGAGCCGGTGACCAGCTACGACGACATCGGCCAATGCGATGTCGTCATCGAGGCCGTGTTCGAGCGCATCCCGGTCAAGGAGGAGGTGTTCCAAAAGCTGGACGAGGTCATGAAGCCCGGCGCGCTGCTGTACACCAACACTTCGGGCATCGACATCGACATCATGGCCAACGCGACAAAGCGGCCGCAGGACGTCGCCGGCACGCATTTCTTCGCGCCGGCCAACGTGATGAAATTGTTCGAGGTCGTGAAGGGGGCTAAAAGCGCGCCCGACACCCTCGCGACGGCGATGGATCTCGGCCGCAAGATCGGCAAGATCAGCGCGATGGCCGGCAATGGGGACGGCTTTGTCGCCAACCGCAGCCGCACCCCGTTCGGCACCGAGATGATCATCATCCTCGAGGAAGGCGCGCTGCCCGAGCAGATCGACAAGGTCATGGTCGATTTCGGCTACCCGATTGGGCCGTTTGCTACCGCCGATCTATCGGGGCTCGACATCGGCTATGACAGCCGGCAGCGGCGCGCTGCGCAGAACCCGAATTACCGCAAATTGCCGATCGCCGACGCGATCGTCGAGGCGGGGCGGCTCGGCCAGAAGACCGGGGCCGGCTGGTTCCGCTACGAAAAGGCCGACCGCACGCCGCACCCCGATCCCGAGGTCGCCCGCATCATCAAGGAAAAGGCGGCCGAAATGGGGGTGCCGCAGCGCAGCTTTACGGACGAGGAAATCCTGCGCCGGCTCTTGTTCGCCTCGGTCAACGAGGCCTGCAAGATTCTCGAAGAGGGCAAGGCCTACCGCGCCAGCGACATCGACGTGATGTGGCTAAACGGCTTCGGCTTCCCGCGCTACCGCGGCGGCTTGATGTACTGGGCCGACGGCATCGGCGTCGCCGAAGTCTACCGCCAAATCCAGGCGTGGCACCAACAGTACGGTGAGCGCTGGGCCCCCGCTGCGTTGCTCCGTCGCCTCGCCGAAACCAACATCCCCTTCGGCGAGGCGAAGCCGGGCCGACCGATGTGAGCGCGGCCGTCTTGCTCAGGGTTCTCAATCCGTGCGGTGGACCGGACCCGTTCGGCTGAAAACCGGATTTCCCAACGGGGTGCTAGACGGCGGCCACGCGGACATTACCGCCGGCACGCCGCTTCAGTTCTTGCCGGAAAGCCGGAAAAGAGCCAATATACGGATTACTTTATAAATTTGAGGGCGCTTCGACCGATGAGCCCTTTGGATTTGATCAAACTGCGTCCGCTAATGGACCGTACGAGCGGTAGCCCTGAAGTGAAAATCGGGCTCATCGACGGGCCGATAGTTACCCAGCATACCGATCTGACGGGCGAACGGTTCCGCGAAATCCCTGAAAATAGCGGCGCCACATGTGCGCAAGCCAATAGCGTGGCTTGCCTGCATGGGACTTTTGTCGCGGGAATTCTGTCCGCGAAGCGGAGTTCGCCGGCACCCGCCATTTGTCCCAACTGCACCCTCCTGATACGTCCCATTTTCACTGAAACGACCTCGGGCCGCGAAGCAATGCCGAGCGCAACGCCCCAGGAACTTGCCGCGGCTATCATCGAATGCATCGAAGCGGGTGCACGGGTGATCAACCTGAGCCTCGCTCTAGCGCAGCCTTCCATCAACGGGGAACGGGCGCTCGAAGAGGCTCTCGATCAGGCGGTCAAGCGCGGCGTGATCGTGGTCGCAGCGGCTGGCAATCAAGGCGCCCTCGGTAGTTCCGCCATTACCCGCCATCCCTGGGTCATCCCGGTCGTTGGTTGTGACGGTCTAGGCAGGCCGATGAATGACTCGAATCTGGGCGGTTCGATCGGCAGGCGAGGTTTGAGCGCGCCCGGCGACGGCGTCACGAGCCTCGGCGCTGAAGGCCAGCCCCTCACCCTCGGCGGAACGAGCGTCGCCGCGCCTTTTGTGACCGGCGCGGTCGCGCTGTTGTGGTCGGAGTATTCCGTGGCGAGCGCCGGGCAAATCAAACTCGCCGTCACTCAGGCGTCCATGCCGCGACGACCCTCCGTTGTTCCCCCCCTCCTGGACGCCGAGGCGGCCTATCGAACCTTGTCCAGGGAAAGCGCGTGGAGGCGCATCGCATGACAAAGCATATCGAAGACAAGAACCGTTCCCGCACCGGTGAACGCGAGCCACATCGCCTGCGCCTGCCCGGGTTTGTGGCCGACGAGGAGATCGGCCTCGGCGACGTGATAAAGCGCACCGCTACGTATTTCGGCGCGCAATCTTGCGGCGGGTGCGAACGGCGCCGGGTGGCACTCAATCATTGGATGACGTTCGGCGTCGGGCGCCGCGGCTGAAAAATTGCGTGAAGTCGGCGTCTAAGCGTTACACCTGATGTTGGCGGCGGGAGGAGAACACCAGTATGAACGAGCAAACTCAAACGCTAAATCCACCACCGTCGGCCTCGAACGAAGCCAATGGCATGCCGGCGGGCGCCCGGCAGCCCGAAGTTCGCGCAGCCAATGCGATCGCTCCACAGTCGGGAGACGGAAGCTGCGGCTGCGGATCGACGCCAAACTCTGGTCCTAACGGCGGTCCGGCAGTTTCCTTTGTCTACGCCATCGGTCGGGTGGAGGCGCGTTTTCCGAACCTCTCCGCGGAAAAGGAATTCGCCCAGGCGGGCGGGCGAACGGATACTGCCGGGAAAACCGACCAGCAAACCTTCCATGCGGTTCTGTCCAGACGCGAGAACCGTTACCTGACCCGCCAATTGTGTTGGGTGCTGACAACTCAAGGGCTGGAAACCTATCTGCTCGTCCCGCGCGATCCGGCGGATATCGATCTGCTGGTGGAAGCCATCCGTCCGGTGCCGACCCCAAGCGACATTGATGTCGTCATTGGCCTGCGCGGTCCCATCGCGCCCCCGACGATGTGCAATGGCCTGATGGTTCCGATTGTCGCGTTCGACCAGATCTACTCGTTCGATCGCGACGCGCTCATCAAAGCGATCCCGAGGCCGGAGAAGACGACGGCCGCCCAATTCGCCCCAGCCGCCGAGGAATTGTTCGGCAGGATCATGCAATTGACGGACAATGCCGGTGCAACCGACGAACATCGCGCTTTGAACTACCTTGCCATGCGTTATCCCGCCATCTACACGAGGGCGGCGGAGGGGTTCGGACGGGACTTTGCGCTGAGCGGGGTAGATGTGCGGCCTTCGCCGTTGAGCGGGACCCGCAAAATTCTCGATGTGATCTTCGCCTACACCAACCGCAACACTGATTTCACCGAGAAGTTCTACGTGCGGGTCGATGTGAGCGAGGAGTTCCCATTCCTGGTGACGAAAATGTCGCCCTACTATGACCGCTGAGTCGAGCCGACCCAAAGGAGATGCAGCATGACAAGGACGCGTATGCCTGGATTTGTCGCGGATAACTCAGTGTACACGACGTCAACGCGATATCAAGTTGTAAAGAACTGCAATTATGGCGCGAATGAACAAACAATTGTTGCTCAGATGCGCTCAGGTTTTCCGGGGTGCCTGGCGTGTATCGTATCTTGCTCATCGATTGGCCTAGGACTGCCCTGTAGTCTTTTATGCCGTGCTTTCGGGCGCTGCTAGGAGCCTGTCCGAGTAATGTTAATTTTGACCTAAAGGCTCAACATATTGATTACTCGGACAGGCTCCTATGTGATCGGTCTCTCCGGCAACGTTGACCAAAGGTGAGGAGCGTTGGTTACAATAACTTGCGGCTTCATATGTGGGCACACTGGCGGCGAAATTGGTAGCCATAGAAGAGACGACATGCGCATGACGAACATCCCGCCGCAGCTTCGAGCGACCCTACGCACCGCGTGTGGCGAAGGGTGTGTCTGCGTATCTGCGGAGGGGTTGTCGTTGCTGCTATCCCCTGGGTTGGCTGTAGCCCTTCCAGCTAATCAAACTGGGAGCCTATGAAGAGTGCGATCCGCTCCTCGGGTTGAGACAGGAGCATAACTGGTGCAAGAGGGAGAATGGTAAAATGAACACGCCGAAATTAGGATTACCTGGATTTACTGCGGATGCGGCTCTCCTCGGGAAGAGCAATCACCGTGGTTTGAGGACTGGTGATCCAAGTATTCGCAACTCGGTCGTAACGCCACAACTTCCAAAGTGGTTGGCGTGCGGGCTCGCTATAGCGGCTGAAACGGCAGCATGTCTAGGGGGGCCAAATCCCGCATGCATTGGGGCGGCCTTTACGGCGGTCCGTGTCTGCCTATAGCCGTTGAGGCGCTTCGAAGCGATCGACTTATACTCGCGGAGCGATCGCTCGCTGGCGGCGAAAGCGCTTACAACGGAACCGGTGTCGGTCAGTAAGGATGAGCGTCATGAATTTACCTGGATTTACCGCGGCGTCTGCTCTACGCGCACCTGGTCGGGGCTACCAGTTGAATTGGGAACGAACTCGGCGAGGCGTCGGAGATCCGGCCCGCCCTAATAGACGGCGGTTCGGGTGGCAGGTCGAATTTCTCTTGTGACACAGATGCCGGAACGTGCACCTGTCTAGGGGGCAGTCTGTCCGACGATTGCTGGACCTTGTCCCAGTATTGCACTACTACCTTGAGTTGTAGTCCATATCCCCCCTACGCTTGCACCTGTAGCTATCTGCCCCAGGTGTGGAGACCGCCTGTCTTCGGGTGGCCAATAACTGGCGGTGGGATATTCGGAAATGGAGTATTCAGGCAATAACGCAGATCGCGCACACCGATCTGAAACAGTATCTGATCTGGTCGCAGTAAAATTAAGGCGATCAGCCGGCAGCAAGGCTTTGGGTCGCTTATCTTGAAGGCTCAAATACGGCAGCGCAATTGTTTTATGACGCTATGGCAGGCGCTGGCTGCTTCAGATAGCAAGCGTAGGGCGGAAAAGCGTAGGCGCATTCCGCCTCCTACCGCTGCCCTCGCTGGCGTCTTGTCGCGCCGCCACCGAGGAGGACGATGAGCGCGCTCGCCATCCTTCGCCGGGTAGATCCGATAGCCCGGTCCCCAATAGACGCGGTACTCGCCGATGGTGGCTACCCACTTTAGCCTTGACTTGTCGCCCATTTCGAGCCGGCGGCCCAATTCGATGTCGTCATCGAGGCGGTGTTCGAGCGCATCCCGGTCAAGGAGGAGGTGTTCCAAAAGCTCGACGAGGTCATGAAGCCCGGTGCGCTGCTCTATTCGAACACCTCGGGCATCGACATCGACATCATGGCCAATGCGACAAGGCGGCCGCAGGACGTGGCCGGTACGCATTTCTTCGCCCCGGCCAACGTTATGAAACTGTTCGAGGTCGTGAAGGGGGCGAAGAGCGCGCCCGATACCCTGGCGACGGCGATGGATCTCGGCCGCAAGATCGGCAAGATCAGCGCGATGGCCGGCAATGGCGACGGCTTTGTCGCCAACCGCAGCCGCACCCCGTTCGGCACCGAAATGAACATCATGGTCGAGGAGGGAGCGCTGCCCGAGCGGGTCGACAAGGTCATGGTCGATTTCGGCTATCCGATCGGGCCGTTTGCGACCGCCGATTTGTCCGGTCTCGACATCGGCTACGACAGCCGTCAGCGGCGCGCCGCGCAGAACCCGAATTACCGTCGGATCAAGGGAACTGATTCCGAAAGGCTGCAGCTCTCGGATGGAGGAATAATTGTCAGACAATCCCGTCGAAACCCACTACACCCGTCAGGATCTCGGGGACGTCATCCTTGCGGCGCTGAAGCAGACCGGGAAGGACATCGACCATCTGACGCCGGACGATCTGGCTCCGGTCGACGAGTTTCACGGCGGGCAGCGGCAGGCGACAATCAGATTGGCGGAGCTCCTCGGATTCCTCGGGGGCGAGCGGGTGCTCGACATCGGTTCCGGGATTGGCGGGCCGTCGCGGTTTCTCGCCAGCCGATATGGCTGCCAAGTCCAGGGCATCGACTTGACCGCCGAATTCTGCCGTGTGGCGGAGATGCTGACCCGGCGCACCGGGCTGACGGGAAAAGTCAGCTATCGCCAGAGCAACGCGCTCGATCTCCCATTCGAGAATATGAGCTTCGATGTCGTGTGGTCGCAGAACGCCTCGATGAACATCGCCGATCGCGATCGGCTCTATTCCGAGATGCACCGCGTCCTCAAACCGGGCGGCCGGCTGGCCCTGCAGGAAGTCGTCGCCGGCCCCGGCGGAGAGCCGCATTACCCGGTGCCCTGGGCGGCAGAGGCGAGCATCAGCTTTCTGCTGAGCGCCGAGGCGACGCGCGCAAGGCTCGAAGCCGCCGGGTTTCGCGTCGTCACCTGGCAGGATACGACGCATACATCCTCACAATCTTGGACCCGCGCGGCCGAGGGCACGCCGCCACCACTCGGGATCCACTTGCTGGTCGGACCCGATTGGGCAGCGATCGCCCGCAACTCGGCGCGGAATTACCAGGAGGACAGGGTCCGGTTATTCAACGCAGTGCTCGAACGGGCAAGCTGACTTGCCGTTACAAATCCAATACGAGAACCGGCGTCTTCGCCCGCGAGCAGCAGATCAGCACGTAATCTCGACGACCGTTTTCCTCGAGGACTTGGTCGCGGTGATCGGGTTCGCCGGCGAGATAGGGCGTCAGGCACGTCCCGCAATAGCCGAGCTCGCAGGATGTTCTGACGGGCACGCCATGGCGCTGCAGCACCTCGGCAATCGTCTCGCCGGCTCTCACTTCGTAGTCGCCGCCGGTTTTTGCCAATCGCACGCGAAACGGCGGGTCCTCCGTGGCAGCCGGCTCGGGCACCCCGGTGAAGTATTCGCAATGCACCGTGCCGGCCGGCCAATGCCGCGCGGCTTCCGCCACCGCGGCCATCAACGGCGCCGGTCCGCAGTAGTAGAGATGCGTTCCCGGCCGCGGTTCGCGCAACGCGGCTGGGATATCGAGACCCTGCGCCGGATCGCCGCCGTCGTAATGAAACGACAGCCGTCCCTCGGCGGCGAACGGCGCCAGCTCACGGCGGAACGCGGTTCGCTCGGGCGAGCGCGTGCAGTAATGGACCTCGAACTCGGCACCGCGGCGGCGCAATTCCGTCACCATCGAGATGATCGGCGCGATGCCGATCCCGCCGGCGATCAGCAGATGCCGTTCCGCCGCCGGGTCGAGGGGGAAATCATTGCGCGGCATCGACACATCCACGATGTCGCCGGCCCTCACATTCTCGTGCAAATACCGCGACCCGCCGCGGCTCGCTTCTTCGCGCAACACCGCAACGCAATAGTGCCGGCGCTCGGCAGCGTCGTTCCACAACGAGTACCGCCGCAAGAAGCCGCCGGCCCGCAATTCGATATGCGCGCCCGGCGCCAACCGCGGCAGGTCGCGGCCGCGCGGGTCTACCAGCTCATAGCCGCTGATGGCTTCGGCCAGGTAGGTGATGGAACGGACGCGTAGCTGCATGACTTCGGATTGTTGCAGATTTTCTCGGTTTTGAGGAAAGATCGTGCCTCTCTGGGCGACACCAGCAAAGGAGGCCATTGATGGCACAGCAGATCCGCCGCTTGATTACCGGCCATGACGCATCCGGGCGCGCCATCGTTAAAATCGACGAGGTTGCGAAAAACCTCGTCTCGTCCCGTCCGGGCGCCACCGCTTGCGTCGTGTGGACGACGGAGGGGTTCCCGGTCGACAACACCGGCGAGGAAGACGCCGGGCTGCGCCGAACCGGCACGACGCTCGACAACGGGACGGTCTTTCGCATTCTCGAGCTGGCGCCCGGGGTCACGCCGCGCAATCATCGCACTGATTCGATCGATTATGCCGTCGTGATGTCCGGGGAGGTGGACATGGAGCTTGACGGTACGACCGTCCATCTCAATGCCGGCGACGTGCTGGTCCAGCGCGGGACGATCCACAATTGGGTCAATCGAGGCAGCGAGCCGTGCGTGATCGCTTTCGTGCTGATCGCCGCAAAGCCGGTCACCGTCGGGGGCAAGGTGCTCCACGCCCAGGGTTAGCGGTGAGCGAGGATATCGAGCTCCTGATCGCCGGCGGCGGGCTTACCGGGCTGCTGCTCGGGGCTGCCTGCGCCGGCGCAGGGCTCACGGTCGCGATTGTCGATCGACAGGATCCCGCAGCATTGCTCGCCGATGATTTCGACGGGCGCAGCTCGGCGATCGGCTACGGTTCGCACAATGTCTTGGAGTCGATCGGACTCTGGCCGGAAATCGCTCCCGACGCCGAGCCGATCCTCGAGATCCGGGTCGCCGACGGTGATTCACCGCTATTCCTTCATTATGACCATCGCGACCTCGGCACCGGCGCCCCGCTTGGCTACATCGTCGAGAACCGCATTCTTAGGCGGGTCCTGATCGATCGCGCCAGATCGATCCCGAATCTGCTTTTTCAGGCGCCGTTAGCCGTGGGTTCGGTCTCGACCACGGCATTCGGCGCGACCGCAGCGCTTTCGGACGGGCGGCAAATCCGAGCCCGGCTCGTCGCGGCCGCCGATGGCCGAGGATCTCCGCTACGCCGCGCTGCGGGAATCAAAACGGTCGAATGGCGATATCCTCAGACCGGCATCGTCACGACAGTGCGGCACCAACGGCCGCACAACGGCATTGCCGTCGAGCATTTCATGCGCGCCGGCCCGTTCGCCATTCTGCCGATGCCCGGCCACCGATCCTCGATCGTGTGGACCGAACGCGCCGAACTCGCGCCGCGCCTCGCCGCCCTCTCCGATGCGGCTTTTGCGGCGGAGCTGGCCGCGCGCTTCGGCGACTTTCTCGGCGCCGTCGAGCCGATCGGGCCGCGCTGGACCTATCCGCTGACGCTGCTGCTGGCCGAACAATACGTTGCGACGCGGCTCGCCCTCATCGGCGAGGCGGCGCACACGATCCATCCGATCGCCGGCCAGGGGCTCAATTTGGGGATACGCGACGTCGCCGCCCTCGCCGAGCTGGTGATCGATGCACGCCGTCTGGGGCTGGATATCGGCGAGGATGCGGTTTTGCTGCGCTACCAGCAGTGGCGCCGTTTCGATGCGCTGGCGCTCGCCACAGTCACGGACAGTCTCAACCGCCTGTTCTCGAATTCGTTTCTGCCGGTCCAACTAGCTCGTGACGTCGGACTCTCCATCGTCGACCGCTTGCCGCCGCTCAAACGCCTGCTGATGCGAGATGCGATGGGGATTGCCGGCGACCTGCCGCGTCTCGTCCGCGGCGAACCGCTTTAGCCCAGAGCAGGTCCGATCAGATCGAAACCGCCAGCTTGGTTTGTCATCGCGAGCGGAGCGAAGCGATCTCGGGCCGCTCAACGCTTGTCGGCTCGGGATTGCTGCGCCGCGCGACGCGCGGCTCGCAATGACACTGGGTGGATTTGATTCAGGGTTCCCGGCTTGATCCGTTCGCGGCCAAAGCGTCGAGGTACTCGCGCCAACGTTCTTCGTGCTCGGCACCAAGCTGGTAAAGGTAATTCCAAGAATAAATCCCGGTATCGTGCAAATCGTCGAATTTGATCCGCACGGCGTAATTGCCGACCGGTTCCAGCTCCATTATCCCGACATGGGCGCGGCCGTGGACCAGTGTCTTTTGTCCCGGGCCGTGCCCCTGCACCTCCGCGGATGGGCTCTCGACGCGCAGATATTCGGCGGGGAGAGAAAACCGGCCGCCGTCATCGAATGTGATTTCGAGCAGCTTTTCCGCCCGCTTCAACCGAAGCTCCACCGGCCAGCGCGCCGTGCCGCCCGCGCTCACTTGAACCTCACCTCACTTGAACCTCAGGGCGACGGCAGGCGCTTGGTCGCGGTCTCGTCGTCCCGTAACGGGCGCGCCTCGTCGACGAGCATGATCGGGATCCCGTCGCGGATCGGGTAAGCCAGCGCCGCCTCCTCGCTGATCAGCTCCTGGGCTTCGCGATCGTAGCGCAATGGCGCTTTTGTCAACGGGCAGACGAGGATTTCCAGCAGCTTCGGGTCGATTTCCGGTGTTCCTTCCATGCCGTCCCTCAGTGTCAGCCAAAACCTAGTGGCGCGCGCCCGTGCCCTCGCTTGGGCGGTGCATTACCGCCATCTCCACGACCGCCGTCAGCAGGCGCGCGCGTTCGCCGAGATCGGGCGCTTCGAGCAGTGCCTGCTTCTCGCTCGGATCGAAGGGGCAGATCATCGCAATCGAGGTAACGAGCCGCTCGCCCGTCACTGAGGTGATCGAATCCCAATCGGCCGAGATCTGATGCTGCTGAAAATACGCCCGGAGCCCGCGTATCAGCCGCTCGCGATCAAATTCGAGCGCCTCCTCGCCCTCGCCATCCCGGGCAAAGTCGTGCCAGTCCGGGACAACGCGGCGATAGCCCTCCAAAAGCGGCAGCTCTTCGCGGATCCGGAAACGAGAGGTGCCGGTCAAGGTAATCAGAAAACGTCCGTCCTCAGTCTCGGAAAACGAGGTGATGCGGCCGGCGCAGCCGGTCGGATAAACCGGCGGATTGGCGCCCGAGGCGCCCGGATCGCTCGGCTGGACCATGCCGATCAGGCGCTCGCCGGCGAGCGCGTCGCGCGTCATCGCAAGATACCGGGGCTCGAAGATGTTCAGGGGCAGCCGGCCGCGGGGGAGCAGCAGAACTCCGGTCAACGGAAAAATCGGAAGAATGGCAGGGAGCGCCGCTCCGCCGCTCCGCTCGCTCATCACACTCTCCCTTCAGGAAAACATCACGGAGGAAAGCCGGCGTCGGCCGCTCAGCGTAAGCGGGTCGGTCGGGCCCATCACCTCGAAGAACTTGAGGAGCTGCTTGCGGGCGGCCTGCTCGTTCCATTCGCGATCGCGCTTGAACAGGGTCAACAGCTCGTCGATCGCAGCTTCCCGATCACCGCTCCCGAACAACGCCGTGGCGAGCTCCAGGCGCGCCTCGTGGTCGTCCGGGTTTTGCGCCAGCCGGGCGCGCAATTTGCCGGCGGAGGCCATTGCCCTTTGGCCCTGCTCGGCAAGGTCGAGGGCCGCGCGCGCGGCGGTGATTTCGGCATGGCCGGCGCTCTCCTTCGGAACGCGATCGAGATGCTGCTTCGCTTTCGCGAGCTCGCCGCGCGCAATCATCGCCCGCGCAAGACCGGCCAGCGCCTCGACATTGGTGGGCTCGCGCTGCAGGATTTGGGAGTAGAGGGCGCCGGCGCTCGCGTGATCGCCGCTCTGCATCGCCTCCTTGGCCATGGCCAGCGCCTCCGCGACTGGCGAGGGACCACCCTTTCCGCCGCCCAGACGCTGCACGAACTGCTTGACCTGGCTTTCCGGCAAAGCGCCGACGAAACCATCGACCGGCCGGCCATCCTTGAAGGCGTAGACCGCCGGGATCGACTGGATGCGCATCTGCTGCGCGATTTCGGGGTTCTCGTCGATATTGAGCTTGACCATTCGAACCGCGCCGTTGGTGGCGCGAACGGTCTTTTCGAGGATCGGCCCGAGCTGTTTGCAGGGACCGCACCAAGGTGCCCAGAAATCGACGATGACCGGCGCGTCGAACGAGCCGTCGACGACCTCGGCCATGAAATTGGCGGTAGTGACGTCCTTCACAGGGGCGGCAGCCGCGCCGCCGATCAAAGGTTCACTCGGCATCGATCTTCTCTCCGGTTTTATCCGACAACATGGCGGCACGGCCGCTGTAAGACAAGCGGCAGCCGTCCGATGGCTCAGCTTCCCGGGATATCCGGCTCGCGCTCGAGGCCGGCGAGGGCGACGATCCGCGGCAGGTGCCCCGAGGCCTCGATCAAGCGCAGCAGATCGGCGGCCGAAATCGCCGTGGTCCGATCATTTTCCAGCGGGTGGTAATTCAGCGGGTCGCATTGCAGCATTGCGGCGTCGAGCACGGGAGTGACGAGATGCCGGATATCGTTGAGGACGGCGAAAGGCGTAACGCTCCCCGGTCGCACGCCAAGAAGCCGATAGAGGTCGTCGGCGCCGCCAAAGGAAAACCGCGGCGCCGTCATCCGGGCCGCCAGCCGTTTGAGGTCGATCCGGCGTTGCTCGAGCATGACGGCCAGCCAGAACCCGCCTTTCTTGTCTTTGAGGAAGAGGCTCTTGCAGTGCGCTCCCGGAAGGCTGCCGCGCAGCGCTGCCGCTTCCGCGACGGTGAAGACCGGGGCATGCGAATAGGTCTGATGCGCGATCCCGAGCTCATCGAAACGCGCAAACAGCTCTTCCGGGGTCATCAATGGCGGCGGCATCGAACGGGACATGCGATCCGAATGCCCGAAAGGCAAGGCTTGCAAACACTTTGCTCCTGCGGTCATATATCCTGCACCGGACGCGGGTGTAGCTCAGGGGTAGAGCACAACCTTGCCAAGGTTGGGGTCGGGGGTTCGAATCCCCTCGCCCGCTCCAATATCCGAATGCGAGAGCCGCGGGAAACCGCGGCTTTTCGTATTTGAGAAGGCTCGCTATAAGAGGAGACGAGACCTTCTGGGGAGGAAAGATCGATGAGCCTGACACTGGAAGAAGCCAATCGCATCATCCGCGGCGCCCTGGCCAAGGCGCAGGAGCTCAACATCAAGATCAGCGCCGCGGTTTGCGACAGCGGCGGCCGGCTGATCGCGTTGCAGCGCATGGACAACGCCATCTGGGCGAGTGCCTATGGCAGCCAGGGCAAGGCTGTCGCCTCGGCTGCTTTTGGCCGGCCGAGCGGCGAGATGGCCGAACGCGCCGACCAGCCAACTCCGCGCGGGATCGCGGCAGCATCGGGCGGCCACATGATCATGGGCCAGGGAGCGGTCCCGATCATCCGCAACGGCATCGTCGAGGGCGCCTGCGGTGTCGGCGGCGGCACCTCACAGCAGGACGAGGACTGCGCCCGGGCCGGCATCGCGCAATTGTAAGACCGGCCGCCAGAGCATTCGAGGAAACGCCGATGGAAATCGTCAAGGTCGAAGACCTGCACTGCGACGCCGGCTGGCGGGTCAATTCGTTTCTCAAGGTCACCACCGACGAGGGCATCGTCGGTTGGTCCGAATATATGGAGGGCTATGGCGCGCAAGGGCTGACCGGGGTCATCCAGAAGCTCGCCGAGCGGTTTCTGATCGGGCAGGATCCGCGGCCGGTCGAGCGCCACAGCGCCCATCTATACGCCGCGACGAGGCAAGCCGCCGGCGGGGTCAACCAGATGGCGATCGCCGCAATCGAGAACGCATTGGTCGACATCAAGGCCAAGGCATTGGGCGTGCCGGTTTGCGAGATGCTCGGCGGACCCGTGCGCGACTGTCTGCAACTCTATTGGTCGCATTGCGGCACCTATCGCGCCCGCCATGCCGACCGCATCAGGGAATGGGCTGGAGTCGACCCGGTGCGCTCGCTCGACGACATTGTCGCGCTCGGCGAGGAGGTCAGGCGCAAGGGCTTCAAGGGCCTCAAGACTAATCTCATCCGCTTCGACCGCGACAAGCCGTATATGTACGGCCCCGGCACCGGCAACCCTCCGGGTTTCCCCGAGCTCAATGTCGACCACCGCATCGTCGACGCCGCGGTTGCGCAGCTGGAGGCGTTCCGCCGCGGCGCCGGCCCTGATGTCGGGCTCCATCTCGACACCAACTTCAATTACAAGATCGATGGGTACATCAAACTGGCTCGCGCCCTGGAGCCGCTCGACCTGGTGTGGCTCGAGATCGACCTCTACGACCCGGCCGGTCTCGCATTGATCCGCCGCTCCGCCCGCACGCCGATCTCGTCCTGCGAATCATTGTATGGCAGGCGTCAGTTCCGGCCGTATTTCGAGAACCAGTCGGTCGATTTCGCGATCATCGACGTGGCGTGGAACGGCATTCTCAAATCGCTGAAGATCGCCGCGATGGCCGACGCCTACGAGGTCAACATCGCGCCACATAATTTTAACGGCCATCTCGGCTCCCTGATCAGCGCGCATATGTGCGCGGTCGCGCCGAACTTCAAAGTCATGGAAATCGACATCGACGACGTGAAGTGGAAGGACGACATCGTGACCGTGCCTCCGGTTATCGAAAACGGCGACCTCGTGTTGCCGAAGGGCCCCGGCTGGGGCGCCGACGTCAATGAGGAATTCGTCCGCGCCCACCCACCGAAGCGCTAAGGGATCGGGAAGGCCGGCTGGTGCTGCCGCGGCTGGGGCCAATACGAGCGCCGCTCGACCGCCGGGCCGCCAAGGCGAGAGTCGGGCCGTTCGATCCTAGAGTAAACGGTACGCGGACGTTGCGGTGGGGCGCGGGATGGCGCAGGCTGTGTCACAGGATTTGTGCGCAACCGGAGGATCCAGCATGAGTGACAACGTCCAGGAATTCAATTTTCTGCAGGGCGTCAAGGTGGTGGATTTCACCCAGTTCGAGGCGGGCACGACCTCGACCGAGGTGCTCGCATGGTTTGGCGCCGAGGTGGTCAAGATCGAGAACCCGGGGCGGGGCGATCCCGGCCGCCGACTGCGGCCCGGCAAGCCCGATGACGACCCGTGGTACTTCCACCAGTTCAACGTCAATAAGAAGTCGATCACGTTGAACCTGAAATCGCCAAAGGGGCTTGAAATCGTCAAGGAGATGTTGAAGAAGGCCGACATCATGGCCGAGAACATGGCGCCGGGGACGATCGAGCGCCTCGGCCTCGATTACGAGTCGGTGAAGAAGATCAACCCCCGTATCATCTATTGCCAGGTCAAGGGGTTCGGAACCGGCAGCCCGCACGAGAAGGGCCTGGCCTTCGACATGATCGCACAAGCCGCCGGCGGCCCGATCTCTGTCACCGGCGAGCCCGACCGCCCGCCGGTGAAGCCGGGCTTGAGCTTTGGCGACACCGGCACCGGCATGCTGATGGCGGCGACGATCCTCGGCGCGTTGCACGAGCGCAACCGCACCGGCCAGGGAAGGCGGCTGCAGGTGGCGATGCAGGACGCGATGATCCATTACATGCGCACCTGCTTTGCGACGATGGCGCGCACCGGCAAGGCGGCGCGGCGCAATGGCGCCAAATCGGGCGGCGGCAACAACGCTCCCTCGGGACTTTATCCGGCCAAGGGCGGCGGCCCCAACGACTATGTCTACCTGACCACCAGCCGAGCCAACCCGGAGCACTGGTCGCGGCTGATGAAACTGATCGGGCGCGAGGAGTTGATCGACGACCCGCGTTTTGCGACCGGCGACCTCCGCGTCAAGAACGAAAAGGAATTGGACGCGATTATCGGCGAATGGACACGTCAGCACGACAAGCGCGAGGCGATGGAAAAACTGATCGCCGTGGGGGTGCCGTCGGGCGCGGTGTTCGATACGATGGAATTGCAGAACGAGCCGAGCTTCGAGGAGCGCGGCATCATGCAGACCGTCCACCATCACAACGGCGACTACAAGATGGCGACCTGGCCGGTGCGGGTCGACGGCAAGACCGTGCGGCTGAAAGGATCGCCGGCGCTCGGCGCAGACAGCGCCGAGGTTCTGCACAACTGGCTCGGCATCGGAGCGGGAGAGGTCGAAGCGCTGCGGCAGCAAGGCATCCTCTAACCGGCTCGGCAACCAAAGCACCCCTCACCCCAGCACTCTCCAGGCGCACGCACGCGCGCGCCTGGTATCGCATCGGCAGCGTCGCGCTGCCGCTCCTCGCGATGTCCCGCTGAGACCCTCACCCACCAAGCCCTGTGGGTTTGGTGGGTGAGGGTCTTGCCGCGGCCTCTCAGAAGAAAATGCTGATGTTCTTTGCGACGAGGACGTTCTGGTCGAGGGTTATCTTGCGGCTGCTGATGAGCAGCGTGCCGCCGGCCCCGCGCAGAGTGTCGCGCCGCGACCCGACGTAGAAATCCTGCTCGGTCTCCGAGCGGCTGCGGTAGACGAGGAAATTGGAATACACGCCGAGCTCGGAGGGTGTAGCGCCGGGGGCGACCTCGATGTTGGTAATCAGGTGGCGGGTGCGGGACGGCGGGTCCTCGGCCCAAGCCATGCCGGTCTCTAACCGCGCGACGCGGCCCTCCAGCGTCCTTTTGGTCTCGTCCAATATGGCCAGTGCGTCCTCGTCGACGGTTTCGTCGACGTTGCGGCCCGGATTTAGAATGGCAATGGCCTTGCTGGACCGCGGGTACAGATTGTTCCTCGTCACCATCCAATAGCGGACATTGTCGGTGAACAGCTGCAGCCACTCGTGGAAGCGCCGCTCGTCCAAGAGACGCGCTTCCCGGTAGAGGAACTGCTCGACTTCGCGGATCAGCTCGCCGCCCATGCTCTAGACCTCAGCCCAGCTCTCGGCGTCCATGATTCGGGCCCAGCGCCGGTAGAACTCCCGATGGTTGCTCTCGCTGAAGCCTGAATCGCTGGCCCAAGCGCCGAGGGCGGCATCGAAGCACTCATGCCCTAGACCCATCTGATTGTTGATCGGCATGCGGCGCGCCATGACGCCGCGGCAGGTCCGCGTGCATTCCTGCCAATTGTCCATGTCGTCCTGCTCGAAGGTTCCGGCCGGGCTGAAACCGCGCACCCCGGACAGCCGGAACGCATTCTTTACCTCCGGCGGTGCGGCTTTGTCGACGAATACCCACGACCAGATCTCGGTCTTCTCCGGGCCGCGCGGATGCCACACGCGAAATGTGCGTGAGGTTCCCCGCAGCAGCGAGAAGTTGGGGAAGACGGTGCCCACAATCGGGTTTATCAGCGCGGCGCGCGGCCCCAGCCGCCGATTGACCTCGGGCCGGATCTCGCGCTCATAGGCCTGGATTTCGGGTATCGGTGCATCGCCGTACCCGTCAGGGCCGATACAGATCAGGACATGACCGTTGCCCGGCGACAGCATCCGGTTGGCGGTGGCCGGGCTTGCGGTGGACCCGACGCTGAACCCGGTCGCGATCGCCGCGCCGTGGCTCCAATGCACGTGATAGGCGTCCCCGCCGAAATTCTCGGCCGGAAACTTCCAGTTGCACGGCATGACCCATTTGTGGGTCGCGACAATCTCGATGCCGCCCTCGCGGCGGTCGACAAACGTGTCGATGTACCAGGCCATCTCGCCAAGGTACTCTCGCAACGGCGGCGCCTCCGGATCGAAGGTCGCAAAGTATAGGCCCTTGTAGCTCTCCAACTGTGCGACCGGCGTCAAGCCCCAGCGCTCGCGCTCCAACTGGCCGTGATAAGCTTCCTTAAGGTACGGCACGCCGGCCAGGCGGCCGTCATTGCGGTAGGTCCAGCCGTGATAGGCGCAGGTAAAGGTGGCGGTATTGCCGGCATCGGCGCGGCACAGCCGGTTGCCGCGGTGCCGGCAGACATTGAGAAACGCGTGCACTTGGCCGGCAGTGTCGCGCACCACCAGAACCGGGTCCTCGGCCATGTAGGTCGTGAAGAAATCACCGGGCCGGGGGATCTGGCTCTCGTGACACAGGAAGAGCCAACAGCGCGCGAAGATCCGCTCCAGCTCCTGGTGGTAGATCTCCGGCTCTATAAAGATGCGTCGGCTGATAAGACCCTCATTGTCGTCGATCAGTCGGCTCATTTCGGCGGTCATTGGGGTGCTTCCTCAGAGCGTGCATGAATTGGATTGGCGTCGGTGCGTCCTTCGAGACGCCGCCTGCCGCGGCTCCTCAGGATGACGTATTTTCTTAATGCCCATCATAGATTTACTTCATCCTGAGGAGCGCCCGAAGGGTGCGTCTCGAAGGACGCAAGACCGCGATGCAGGCGTTTTCTTCACCATTTCTCGTTCACCTGCGCTCTGCTTCAGCGCGCCGCGCCATTCTAAGAGTGGCCCCGGCATCGACCGTCAGGATGGTCCCGGTGATGCCTCGGGCATTGGTCCGCGACGACAGAAATACATAGGCGCCGGCGAGATCGCCAGGTGCCAGCGCGATCTGCAACGGGTTGTTGGCCCGCAGCCGCTCCTCGATGCTGGGATCGGCAAATTGCGAGCGGCCGTCCTGCCCGAGAAGCGAAAGCCCGCGCAAATCGGTGACCGTGCCGCCAGGCGCAACGCCGTTAACCCGGATGCGCGGTCCCAACTCGACGGCCAATTGACGGATCAATCCCACGACTGCGTGCTTCGAGGCGGTGTAAAGCGGGCCGCCGCCGCCCGAATTAGAGCCGGCCACGGACGCGGTAAATACCATTGAGCCGTCGGTTTTGAGCAGCTGGGGCAGTGCCGCCTTGGCGCCGAGGATGCATCCCTTGACATTGACGCCGAACAGCTCGTCGAAAGCCTCCGGCAGGGTCGCTTCGGGAAAGTCGGCGAGCGACAGGAAGTTGTCGAACACGCCGGCATTGCCGACAACGATATCGAGCCGGCCCAACGCCGCCACGGTTTCCGCCACCGCGCGCTTGTTGTCGGCGAGTTGGGTGACATTTCCGGTGACCGCGACGACGGCGTCGCCAAACTCCGTCCGCAGCTCTTCGGCTCGGTCGGGCACCCGGTCGAGCACGCCGACACGTGCCCCTTCTGCAATAAACCGCGCGACCACCGCCCGGCCAATGCCCGAGCCGCCGCCTGTCACCAACGCCACTTGCCCGTCGAGCCAACCCACGGTTCCATTCTCCTCACCCGTTCAGATTCTTTCTATACCTCCAAGACACGTAGGTCGATCTCCGGCCTCGGGAGGCATCCGATGCGGGATTTCTCTGTCGCGCTGTCCGACGGCACCATTTCGCCCGGTGAAGCCTACCTCGACAACACTGCGGTCCTACAGGCGCATGCGGGCACCCAGCCCGATTTGTTTTTGCGTTGGAACCGAATACCGTTGTCGACGCAGGCGCTCGATGTCGTCGTCCATCTGCACGGATTTTCGCAACAGGGCACTGAGATGCCGCTGGCCGAGAAGGTCGAGCGCAGCGGCCTCGATCTGTCCGGCAGGACGCGGCCGACCCTTGCCATGCTGCCCCGCGGTAACTGGATCCGGCACTATTACTACGACTTTCCGGCCCTGCTTTCGGGCGGCATCGATCAGCTGGTGGATTACGGCGTGTCGCAATTCTCCCGCGCCGCGGCATCGCATCCGCTCGCGGTGGATCGGTTCATTCTCGCGGCTCATTCCGGCGGCGGCATGCCGGCTGTCGACATCATTGCCGAGGCCTCCCGGCAACCGGACCAGCTTTACGTCTTCGATGGGCTCTACGGGAGGGACCCCGCCAGCGGCGATCCATTACGCGGTCTGGAGGTCATCGAGGCCTGGCTCGGCGACCGCCTGCGGCGGGAGCCGGAGCGCGAGGGCGCATTGCGGGTCATCTATATCGAGCAGCAGACTGGTCCGTTTTCACGCAAAGTGGCGGAACTGGTCGCCCGGCGTTTGACCGGCATCGACCCGGCTCGCGCCGCCGGCCTTTCGCGCCGCTATCGGGTCGAAGTCTCGGGGGTCCAGCATTCGCAAATTGCGCGGCGCTGCATGCCAGAACTGCTGACCGCACCGGACGCGCGGTTCAAGTGGGGATGATGGAGCAGGAGATCATTCCCTTCCAGACCTCCAAAGGGATGGACATCTGCGGCAGCTTGCGCGGCGAGACCGATCATTCCGTCTACATCTGGCTGCGCCGCTTTGAAAGTGAAGCCGAGCGCGAGGCGCAATACGAGGCGGTCTACGAGAGCGATCACTGGAAGGTCGAGATCGCGCCGCGCGTTCCGAACTATCTCGATCGCTCCGCCATGGTCGTGACGCGGATTGTGCCCACCGCAGAGTCGAAGATGCGGTAGCACCCCAAGACGGCCGCGCATCGAGGCGTGGCGCGCCGCCGGGATCAAAAGCGATGGCAAGGTGAGGTGGGCTCCCCCGTCCGGAGCGGGTGCTTGCCCACCTCATCCCGACCCTCTCCGTGCCCGGGGCGGAGAGGCGGACCCGGGCGCCACACCGGTACGCAAATTGCGCGAGGATCCATTCTTGCCGGCTCCATCTTTTCTGGGACCGCAACTGGAGCCGCTGGTCCTTGCCGATTGCGGCAATCGGGCTCATTTTTATCAAAGGCAGTTAGGAGGAGGCGCGCTTGACCATCGTCCTCGACCACACGATCGTCCCGGCCCGCGACAAGGAAGAATCGGCGCGGTTTTTTGCCAGGATTTTTGGCCTCGAGTACCAGGGCCCGGTCTCGCATTTCGCTCCGGTGCGGATCAACGAGAGCTTGACGCTCGACTTCGACAACTGGGACAATTTCGAGCGGCATCACTACGCCTTCAAGATCAGCGAGGCCGAGTTCGACGGGATCTTCGACCGGGTCCGCGCCGAAGGCCTCACTTACGGCAGCGGGCCGCGCTCCGCGGAGAATATGGAGATCAACCATCGCAATGGCGGCCGCGGTTTCTATTTCCGCGACCCGAATGGTCACCTCCTCGAGGTGCTGACCGGGTAGGCCCCACTTGTATTGCATTCGAACGAGAGGTGGATCATGTCGCAGAGCGTCGATCAGAGGCCGCCGGTAGCGGTGGGCCATGTACGGCTTCCGGCAACCGATGTGGCCGCTGCCGAGCGGTGGCTCCAATCCGTCGGCTTGCGCCCGATATTTGCCGACGACGGCCTCGCAGTTCTCGAGCTTCGCGGCGGCACGCATGTCGTCGTCAGGAAGGCGGAACAGGCACGCGCGGCCGGTTCCGCCGCGCCCTTCGACCTGATGGTGGACGATATCGAGGCGGCGCGCCGCGATTATGCAGCGAAAGGCCTCGGGCCCTCCGAGATCAGCAGAGGCCGGATCCACAACTCCTTCCACCTCACGGGGCCGGACGGGTACGATTTCACAGTCAACTCGTCGCATGCCGCCGGGAGGGCCGTTTAGGCTATCCTGGCTCTGCGGTTCTTTCCGCTTCTTCGAGCCCCGTCAGGATTTCGCGCGCCCGGCGTAGCGCGCGGTCGGGCCGCAGAAACACCTCGCGATACCCGTCGTCGGGGTAGTCGAACATCGCTTGCTGCTTTTCGAGCGCCCAGCGGTCCTCGGCGATGACCGCGGGAAAGGTTTCCATGAACCGTTCCACCGCCGATCTCGCCGGGTCGGATTTGCATCTCTGTCCGGCCGGCATGTTGACGATCAGCCGCCACACGTGGTTGCGCCGGTCGACCGGCGTGTGCGTGTGGACGATAATGTAGCCGCGCTCGGCAGCCTTGTCGCCATGATGGCCCGCCGGCCACACGTACATCTCCACCCGGGTTACCGCGGGGCTCAGCATGTAATGCGTGTGGTCACGGTCGACGATGTCGTATCCGAGGTAATCTTCGAGAAAGGGCGGCTGCCGGTAGCCGCGCGCCTCGCGGATGGTCCCGACGTAAGGATTGCCGTCGCGGGTCCCCTCGTCGAGCGTGACCGGGATGCAGCTGTTCTCGACATCGCCGATATTGCCGTCATGCAGCGGGTAGAAATGCGAGATATCAAGCAGGTTCTCGATCAGCAGCAGCGAATTGGCGGGCACCGCCATTGGCCCGGTATCGGCCGTTTCCCACGCCGGCTCGGCGATCTCCGGCAGGCGGGGAGGCCGGACGGCCCCGGCTTTCGCCGGGTCGCCGGTCCACACCCAGACGAGCCCGTCCTGCTCGATGACCGGAAACGGCCGCAGGCGCGCCTGCGGCGGGATGCGGCCGTCGGGATGCGAGGGCACCCGGACGCACCGGCCGGCCGCGTCGTAGCACAGGCCGTGATACGCGCATTCGAGGAGGTCGCTCTCGATCAGCCTCCCTTGCGACAGCGGCATTCTCTTGTGGCAGCACCGCTCGTCGAAGGCGGCGATGCCCCCCGCTGCGGTTCGCCACATCACCAGCGGCTTTTCCGCGATCACTTGGCCTTGCAGCTGTTGCGGCGCAAATTCATGCGACAGCCCGGCTACGTACCAGGTGTTCCTGACTAGCACGTCAGCTGCCAATTCGCCCTCCTCCTCGACCTGAACCGCGGCGATGTGCTCTCCAAGAGGATCTTACACGTCTGCCGAAACCCGTATAGCCGATTGAGCGACAAGCCAAGGGGTGGGGGCAGGTCCGTGCTCGAAACGCGTATCGCCGAAGATCATGGTGGTGGCGTGTCTGGCGGCCGCGTTCGGCTTTTATATGACTATTCTGGGCGTCCTCATCTTGGTTAGCCAAAAGGACGAAGCCTTTACCATCCGAAGAGATGAGGGATGAATTCGCCGCTCAATCGGCGTATAGGGCTGCATGAGCTGTCGCCTGAGGCGACAATGGCCGAGCCGTAGAGTATGCGCTCCCATGCCGAAATTTCGAACCCTCGACGACATTGATGTGCGCGGCAAGACAGTGCTATTGCGCGCCGATCTGAACGTACCGGTGAAAGACGGCAAGGTAACAGACGCAACCCGGATCGAGCGGCTCGGCCCGACGATCGAAACGTTGATCGGCAAAGACGCCAAAGTCGTTGTCCTGTCGCATTTCGGCCGTCCGAAGGGCAAGCCCGACCCGGCCTTCTCGCTGCGTCCACTGGTCGCGCCGTTGGAAGGGGCGATCGGCGGCCGTCATGTCGCCTTTGCCGCCGATTGCATTGGCCAGGAGGCAAAACGCGTGGTGGCGGGCCTTGGGCCGGGCGAGGTCGCACTCCTCGAGAACCTCCGCTTCCATCAAGAAGAGGAAGCCAACTCGCCCGATTTTGCGCGCGCCCTCGCCGAACTCGGCGACATTTATGTCGACGACGCATTCTCCGCAGCGCATCGCGCGCATGCTTCGATCGAGGCGCTCGCGCATCTGCTGCCGGCCGCCGCCGGCAAACTGATGGAGGCCGAGCTTAACGCGCTGTCCGCCGCTCTCGACAGCCCGGCGCGGCCGGTCCTTGCCCTGATCGGGGGCGCCAAGGTTTCGACAAAGCTCGACCTTTTGCGCTTCATCATCGCAAAGGTCGACGTCCTGGCGATCGGCGGAGCGATGGCAAACACATTACTGTTGGTCCACGGGACGGAGGTAGGCCGCTCCCTCTGCGAGCGCGACATGGCCGAGACGGCGCGCCAGCTGCTTGCTCTGGCCAGCGAGCGAAACTGCCGCGTCATTCTCCCCGAAGATGCCGTAGTCGCGGCCGAGCTGGCGCCAGGGGTCGCGACCCGCGAGGTCGCGATCGATGCGGTACCCAAGGATGCGATGATCCTCGATATCGGAACAAGAACCGTGGCGCGGCTCGGCGCCGCCCTCGATGAAGCTCGCACTCTCGTCTGGAACGGGCCGCTCGGCGCCTTTGAGACATCGCCTTTCGATCGCGGCACGAGTGCGGTCGCCAGACGAGTTGCCGAACTGACGCGCGCCGGGAAATTGCTCAGCGTCGCCGGTGGCGGGGACACCGTCGCGGCGCTTGCCGCGGCCGGAGTCATCGACGAGCTGTCCTATGTCTCGACCGCGGGCGGCGCCTTTCTCGAATGGCTGGAGGGCCGTGAGCTGCCCGGAGTTGCCGCACTCAGCGACGCCGCGCGAGGAGCCGACAAATGAACGCTTCCGATGTAATGACCCGCAACGTTCTGACGATCGGACGGGAAAGCCCCGTCGCGAATGCCATCCGGCTGATGCTCGACAATAACGTCAGCGGGTTGCCGGTTTTGGACGATGGCAAGGTGGTTGGAATTTTGACCGAAGGCGATCTCCTGCGCCGTAGCGAGACGGGCACCGAAAGGCATCGGCGCCGCTGGCTTGAAATCCTAATGGGGCCCGGCAGGATGGCCGGCGACTATGTCAGAACCCATGGCCGCAAAGTCGAAGAGATCATGACCGGCGATCTGATCAGCGTGGCCGGGGACACGCCGCTCGACGAGGTGGTCGGGCTGATGGAACGCCGCCGGATCAAACGTGTGCCCGTCATCGAGGGCGACGCGCTGGTCGGCATTGTGAGCCGCCTGGACTTGCTTCGTGCCCTATTGCGCATCATCGAGGGGGAACATTCCGAGGACCGCGGGGACGATGCCATCCGCGAACAGATCCTGGCCGAGCTGGCGAAGGCCGCCTGGGTTCCGAGAGACGGGCTCTCGATCTCGGTAAAAGACGGCGTCGTCGATCTCAACGGTGTCATACTCGAAGAAAAGGAACGGACGGCGCTGCGCGTTGTCGCCGAGAACGTTCCCGGAGTGAGAGCCGTCGAGGACCATCTCGTCTGGATCGAACCAATGTCCGGGACCGTCATCAACTCTTCGGATGGTCAGCGAACGCCGACACGCTCATAATCGCGAAAGGAGACAGTTATGCGCAGTTTTGCATTGGGATTGGTCGCTATTTTGGTTCTTGCTGCCGGCTTCCACAGCGCGGGAGCGGCGCCATCGCTGCGGAATAGCGATTCGGCCGCCCGTGTCTCCCAGAGTTTGGTACTGGTTAAGCATCATTGCGGCAAGGGTCAGCGCTGGGTCCCCGCTGGTTACGAAAAAAAGGGCCGATACCTAGCTGCCCACTGCGCCCCCAAATGATCAGGCGGCGCTGATCGTCGGACGGTGAACGGCCGCTGCCGAATGTGCCGTGTCGATGGCGTTGAGGACACGTTGCAAATCGGAAAACCGGAACGGCTTTTCCAGCAGCGGCGGCGGCCGTGACACTTGGCCGGGGAGAAAATCCCCCCCCGACAGGGTTACGGTGGGAATTCCTAGCGCAGAGCAGCTCCTGCTCAACATGATCCCTTGTTCACCGCGCAGCACGAGGTCGGTGACCAGCACATCGATCGGCGAGGTCGCCAGCCACACCTCGGCTTCGACGATGTTCTCGCAAGCGACGACATCGTGGCCGAACTCATTCAGAATGCCGGCGATGAACTCGCGAATTGCGCGATCAGGTTCGGTCAGAAGAATGCGCGCCATTGGCTGCTCGATCTTACGAATCCGTGCTAGGTCCATCGAACCCCTTATGGTTTAAGAACGCGTTAACGAGATTTACGGCTCCGGTGTCTCGGCGGGGAGGGCTCGATGCAGCCATCGGTGAGGAAAAGTGGTGCGGCCTGCGGTGCGGAAATCGGCTTCGATCTCGCGCAGGACATCGACGACCCGACGTTCCGCGAGATCGAGCGCATCTTCCACGACAATATTGTTGCCGTCTTTCGCGGTCAGCAGCTTACCAACGAGCGGCACATCGAATTCAGCTCTCGGTTCGGAGAGCTCGAAATCCATATCGTCAAGAAGTACCTGCTCCCCGGTTTCCCGGAAATCCTGCTGATTTCCAATATTCGCGATGAGGCCGGCGAGCACATCGGCCTCGCCGATGCGGGCTTCACCTGGCATACCGACACTTCGTACCGCCGTCAGCCGAGCCGCTGCTCGCTTCTCTACGCCAAGGAGGTCCCGCATCGCGACGGCGAGCCGCTCGGCGACACCGTCTTTGCGAACACGATCGCCGCCTACGAGGCGCTGCCGGCGTCAATGAAGCAGCGGATCGACGGGCTGAAAGCGATTCACCGCTATTCGGCGCGCCGGCGGGTCGCCGACAGCCCTCGTCCCAAGCTCACCGCGGAGCAGCTCGCGGAAACCCCCGACATCGCTCATCCGATTGTCCGTACCCATCCCTATACCGGCCGCAAATCGCTCTACGTCACGGCCGGCGAGTGCGCCGGCATTCAGGGCATGCCGGAGGACGAGGCGACCGACTTGATCGCCGAGCTCGATGCCCATTGCGTGCGCCCCGAATTTCTCTACTGCCATAAATGGCAGGTCGGAGATCTCTTGATGTGGGACAACGCCACCTCGATGCACCTCGCGATCTGCGATTACGCGCTGCCGCAGCGCCGTCTGATGCACCGCACGACGGTCATCGGCACGGTCCCCTTTTAGCGCTGGGACGAGACATGCTCTCCGAAATGCGCCGGGCCGCGATGACCCCGATTTGGATCGCCCAGCTGGCGACCGGAACGAAATCCTTCGAGCGCAATGCCGTCATTGGCAGCCGGCGGCTGAATGAATGGGGCCTCCACGCTGCCCGCGTCGGGCTCGCCTATCGGCTCGCGCAGGCTCGCCGCCGCAAACTCGCCGGCCTCCTACCGGAGGAGGACCGAATGGCGTTTGACCGGGACGGTTTTGTGCTCCGCCCGAATTTTCTGCCGGCAGAGCAGTTCGCCGCGCTCGTCGCCCAGGTGCGGGCCTATCGCGGCCCGCTGCGCGAAATCTCCGAAGGCGACACGATCATGCGCAAGATCGCGCTCGATCGAAGAGCTCTCGCCGCGCTCCCCGCGCTCGGCGCAGTGCTGCGGTCGAGAGATTGGCGCGGGCTCGTTCGCTATGCCGGCAGCCGCGATGCCGAGCCGGTGGTCTGGGTGCAGAGCATCTTGCGCCACGCCTGCGCCGGCCCGGCGGATCCGCAGACCTTCCCGCACGCCGACACGTTTCACCCGACGGTGAAGGCTTGGCTGTTCCTAACCGATGTCGCCGAGGATGCCGGGCCCTTCACTTACGTTCCCGGCTCGCACCGGCTGACCGACCGGCGGCTCGAGTGGGAACGGCGGATGAGCCTTTCCGCCCGGCAGTCGCCGAATGCCGAAGACCGGCAAGGCTCGTTCCGCATCGACCCCGCCGAGCTCGTGTCCCTAGGTCTGCCACAGCCCCGCGCCTTTGCAGTTCCCGCCAACACGCTGATCGTCGCCGACACGTTCGGCTTCCATGCGCGCGGCCCGAGCGAGCGCCCGTCATTGCGTGTCGAGATCTGGGCCTATGGCAGGCGCAGCCCGTTCCCTTCGCCAGCTGCGCTTGTCCCCTGGACGACGAGCGGGCTGGGACGGCGCAGCATCTTGTCGTGGAAATTCGGCGACGCGCTCGAGCAGGCCGGGCTCGGGAAAAACCGCTGGCGAGCCCGCGCCGGCGTATCGGCCTTTGATCCGCCGTCGGGGTAATCCGCTCAAAAATACTGGGCCAGATTGGCTCGAATCCTGGTCAGTATCGGGATGTCCGGCGATGGCGGCTCAAAACTCTTCCCGGTAATGGTTTCATACGCTTCGATATAGAGCCGGGCGGTTTCGAGAATAACTTCGCTCGGGATCTCCGGTATCAACTCGCGGTAGGGATCGCAGCGGGCGCTCACCCAGCGGCGCAGATATTCCTTGTCTAGCGTATCGGGCAGCTCTCCGGCGGCGAAGCGGCGGCCGTAGGTGTCTCCAATCCAATATCGGCTGCTGTCCGGCGTGTGAATTTCGTCGGCTAGGATGATCCGTCCGTCTCGGTTGAGACCGAATTCATATTTGGTGTCGACGAGGATCAGACCGCGTTCGGCGGCAATGGCGCGGCCTCGCGCGAACAGCGCCAATGCCAGCTCGGAGACATTTCGCCACTGCTCTCCCGTCAGCAGGCCGCGGCCGATGATCTGGTCCGGCGTGACCGGTTCGTCATGCTCTTCCTCGACGGACTTCGTTGTCGGCGTAATGATCGTCGCCGGCAGCTTCTGGTTCTCGCGCAGGCCGTCGGGGAAACGAATGCCGTAAATTTCACGGAGTCCGGTCTTGTACATCGGCCAGATCGAAGTCCCGGTCGTCCCGGTAAGGTAGTCGCGGACGACGATTTCGACCGGTAGGATGTGGAGCCGCCGACAAACGACGACATTCGGATCCGGGTAGTCGATGACATGGTTCGGGCAGATGTCGCGCGTCTCGTCGAACCAGAAGCGCGCCATCTGCGTCAGCACCTGCCCCTTGCAGGGGATCGCCGTCAGGATCCGGTCGAAGGCGCTCAGCCGATCGGTTGCAACAATTATCCGGCGGCCGTCCGGGAGATCGTAGTTGTCGCGGACCTTGCCCCGGTAATGGTTCGGCAGCTCGGGGATCGCCGCATCCGCCAAAACATTATTGCGTTGCGCCGCCAGAACCTCCTGCCTCGACACCGCGCGTTAGGGGCTCGTGTTACCGGTGACCGCCACCGCCGCCGTGTCCGCCACCCCAGCCGCCACCCCAGCCGCCACCGTGTCCGCCACCCCAGCCGGCATGCGCAAATCCGCCGCGACCCCAGCCGCCTCCGCCCCAGCCGCCACGGCCCCAGCCCCAGCCGCGGCCCCAGCCCCAGCCGCGGCCCCAGCCACCGCCCCACCAGCCGCCCCAACCAAAGCCCACCGTAATCCCAACTGGCCAACCCCAATACGGGTAACCGTAAGCGTAATAGGGATAGTACGGGTAATAGGGATAGTATGGATAGGGGTAGGCATAGCCCGGGTACGCCGTCGGATAAAATTGCGCCGCAGCAGGCCACGGCGTCGCTTCGAGGGTAAGCACGGCGGTCGCGAGAACCGCCCCGGCAAAAGCGACGCGCCGGAACCAGTTTTGCTTGGCGCGAACGAACATTGCTGCCTCCAAATCGGTAAAGGCCGAGAACTACGATAACGCGCTATATAGATACGCCATTCCCCACAGCAATGTCCCCGATTAGTAACCGCTCGCTGATCGATAGGATCAAATTTCGGAGGGACAATGAGACCTGAAGTGAAACGCGATCAGGCGCAGCTCACCTCACCGAGACTGCCGCCGGGCATGCCGCTGATACGTGTCATCGCGATGCCGGCGGACGCTAACCCAAACGGTGACATTTTCGGCGGCTGGCTGCTTTCGCAGATGGATCTCGCCGGCGGCGCTCTGGCGGCACGACGGGCCCGGGGCCGGTGTGCGACGGTGGCGGTGGACGGCATGGTGTTTCACGAGCCGGTCTTTGTCGGGGACGAGGTCAGCTGTTATGGCGAGCTGGTGAAAACCGGGCGCACATCGATGACGGTGCGAATCGAGGCTTGGCGGCGCCATTTGCCATCGGACGAGGCGCGCAAGGTTACCGAGGCGACTTTCACTTATGTTGGGATCGGCGAGAACCGCCGGCCGCGCCCACTGCCGCCGGCGCGTGAGCCCTAGCCTTCGACGAGGCCTCGATCTGCTCGAAGGTGCATTGGCGCGGCGCCTTGTCGGGCCGCCAGCGCAAAAGGCGGGTGCCGTGGCGGAACCTGCCCCCGCTCACGTGGTCATAGCGCACCTCGACGACCAGTTCCGGGCGCAGCGGCTCCCACTGGCCGGAACGCTCGGTGCTCCACCGGCTGGGGCCTCCCGGCGCATTGCCGGTAAAGCCCGGCGGTTCGATTAACCCTTCAAGCTGTTCGGTCATCGCCTGGCGGTCGAGATGATGGAGTGTCGCAGTGAAGCCGACATGGTCGAGGCGGCCTTCGCCGTTGTATAGGCCGAGCAGCAGAGACCCGACGAGCCGCGAGCTCCGCTCGTATCGGAAACCGCCGACGACACAATCCGCCGTCTGCCGCTTCTTCACCTTGAGCATCGCCCGCTCGCCCGGCTGGTATGGCCCGTCAAGTCGTTTGGCGATGACCCCGTCGAGCGCGCCGCCGCTCGAATTCGAGCCACCGCCGCGCTTCCGCGAGGTCGCGGGTATAGGGCGACAGCCGCACCAAATCGCCTGCGCCGATTTCTTGGAAAAAGCCCTCGAGCGCGTCGCGGCGCTCCAACAGCGGCGCTTGCAGAAAGGTTTCGCCGCCGGGTGTCGCGAGCAGGTCGAACGCGATCAGCACCGCCGGCGTCTCGGCGGCGAGCTTCCTTATGCGGCTTTCCGCCGGATGCAGCCGCATCTGCAGCGCGTCGAAAGAATAGGTGTTAGCCGTCGGGATGACGAGCTCGCCGTCCAGGACAAAGCGGTCGGGCGCCAATTCGCTTACCGCCGCGGTCATCTCCGGGAAGTAGCGCCCCAGCGGCTTGCCCGATTTGGCGCGCAGCTCCACCTCGTCTCCGGCACGGAAGGCGAGGCAGCGAAACCCGTCCCATTTAGGCTCGAATTGCCAGCCGGGTTCATCCGGCAGATTGTCGACCAGCCGCGCCTCCATCGGCGGCACATCCAACGGCAGAAGAAACCCGGGTGGCTCGGCGCCGCTCGGTCGCATCACGCCACGGCTGCCGGTTCGATCAGCCCCGGATCCTTGTTATTGACGTTGCCGACGCGCTTGTCGACCGGCCAAACAGCCATATCGTCCGCCGGGTAGGGAACGAGCAGCGACTTCAGCTCGTCTGCGTCCGCCGGTCTTTCACCGAGCCATACCGGCCAATTCTCCGGCGCGAGAATGACCGGCATGCGATCGTGTATGGGAGCGAGCAAGTCATTTGCAGCGGTCGTCACGATCGTAAAGCTGCGAACCCGCTCGCCGGCAGGCGAACGCCACGTTTCCCACAAGCCGGCGAGCGCCATCAGCTTCCGGTCGGCGAGGCCAACGGCATATGGCTCGCGATCCTTGCCGAGCTTCTTCCATTCGTAGAAGCAATCGAACGGGATGAGGCAGCGCCGGCGGACGAAGGCCTCGCGGAATGCCGGCTTCGTGTCGATCCCTTCGGCTTTCGTGTTGATGTTCGCAAAGCCGACCTTGATGTCCTTCGCCCAGAACGGGACCAGACCCCAGCGCATGACATCCAAACTGCGCTGCGCGGCCTTGGCATCGTAGCGAACAATGGGCAAATCCTCGGTCGGCGCCGCGTTCCAATTGGCCGGTATATTCGGGGTCGGCCGCTCGGGCGGTATCGAGAAGACCAGCTTGATCTCACTGACGTCGGAGGAGAGACGGGCGCGTCCGCACATGCGAGTTGATATAGGCGGATTCCGCATCGTGGTCGAGCATGGGACGAAGCCGGGCTCCGGGTCCGCCTCAGGTGTGGCCAGCCGGCCAGTCACGAGGCGTTGCGAGCGGATCGGCAACGCTCGGCCAGCTCAGGGCCGCGGACATCGCTCGGCTCAATGTGGAATTGGACTTCATGATGGGTGTGGCTGGCAAAACGTACGCCTATTCCTCCGGCAAACCGGCCTTGCGCAACCCTTCGGCATATACGTCCGTGACCGAAGGTAGAACGAAGCGCCTAGCGTACGAGACGAAGCGAGCTATCGTCAGATCAGGTTGCAAATTGAGCAGGCGAGCGAGGCATTCGCGCGCCTCTTCAAACCGACCTAGGTGCCCGCAAACAGCCAGCTTGACGCGCATGGTGAATATTAGCCTTGGAGATTCTAGCAAAGCCTCCTCGACCCACATTAGCGCTTCCTGGTATTGGCGACCTATCAGGTGAGCCATCGCGAGCCCGCTCTTGAAAAGATACGTCACCGGGTCGCGAGGGCTCAGGCGGATTGATTGCTGAAAGGCGTTGATGGCAAGCTCGGGCTTGCCCAGATAGCAGTGCACCCAGCCCTTAGCGTTGAATGCATGCGCGGAATTCGGATTGAGCAGGAGAGCTCGGTCAATCAAATTCACTGCCGCCATTGTGTCGCCGGCGAAGTATGCGATGGTCCAGGCGGCCATCCACAGCGCATCGGGATCTTCTTTGCCAATCTCGATGGCTTGCCTCGCCAACTGCACGGTTTCATCAATTTGGGTGACGGAAAGCCCACCCCAGTCCAATACTAGCTGATAGATGCGGCACCAGCCGATCATAGCGACAGCGGGAGCGTACGAGGTATCAATCGCTGTGGCTCTCTTCAGCAGCAGAACCAACTCTTTGCTTCCCTCTGCGCTGAATTTATCGAATTGGGAGAGAGCACGTAGATACAGATCATAGGCGCCAAGGCTCTCTGTTGGCTTGCGGCTCGCCCGCTCGATCTCGGACTGGCGTAGCTTTGGCTCGATCGCGCCGACGACACTACTCGCGACCTGGTCCTGCAATTCGAAGATGTCGTCGAGGGCGCCGTCGAAGCGGTCGGCCCAGATATGCGCGCCTGTAGCTGTATCTATGAGCTGGCCGGTGATGCGAACGCGGTTGCCGGCCTTGCGCACCGAGCCTTCCAGCACGTACCGCACGCCCAATTCGCGCGCCACCTGCTTCACATCGACAGCGCGGCCCTTGTACGTAAAACTCGAATTGCGCGCGATGACGAAGAGCCACGGCAGGCGCGAGATCGCGGTAGTGATCTCCTCGACCATGCCGTCGGCGAAATACTCCTGCTCTGGGTCGCCGCTCATATTCTGGAACGGCAATACCGCGAGCGAGGGCTTGTCGGGTAACGGCAAGGGTGGCTTCGCCATTGCCCGTTCTGCGACGGCAATGCGATAGACATGCACCGGCCGGGCGATGTTCTTGACCGACTGCTCGCCGATATCCTCAAAGCCGAAATCGACTTTGTCCCGCACCTGCTCGCGCACGACCCGGCTGACGCAGATCCCGCCCGGCTCGGCCAAGCCTTCGAGCCGCGCCGCGATGTTTACGCCATCGCCGTAAATATCGTGCTCGTCACTGATGATGTCGCCAAGATTGATGCCGATGCGGAACTCGATGCGGCGCCCGGACGGGATGCCGGCATTCCGCAAACCCATTTCGCGCTGCCATTCGACCGCGCAGCGCACCGCATCGACGACGCTGGCAAACTCCACCAGCATGCCGTCGCCAGTGGTCTTGACGATATGCCCGTGATGCTTGGCGATCTTGGGATCGGCCAACTCGCGCCGGATCGCCTTCAAGGCCGCGAGCGTCCCTTCCTCGTCCTCCCCCATTAACCGCGAATAACCCGCGACATCGGCCGCCAGCACCGCCGCCAGCCGCCGCTCGACCCGCGCTCGCCCGCCGCTCATGCCGGCAATGCTACCGCAATCTCCCCGTTTACCATAGCATCGTCCGATCCGTCTTACTGCGGGGCCGAGCCGAGACGGGCGAGTTCGGCGCGGCATGCGGCCGCCAGCTCGGGAAGTTCGGCTTTGAGGGTCTCCCAGATGATCTCGCTTTCGTGCGGATGGCGCGACTTCAGATCGTCGTCGAGATCCTTCGCGGCCTCGCCAATGGCCAGAAGTCGATAGGCCGTCGCATCCTGGACACCGGCATCCTGCAAGAATGCCTCACGCGTCAGCGCGCCTATCTGCCGTTCGATCCGCTCGATCAGTTCGAGAATGTCGAGCAGGCTGTCGATCGGCGCTCCGTGGGGCATCAGAATACCCGAACCGTATCGAGCCTCGAGCGAGGGCGTCAACGCGGGTGGATCCCTTTGCGTGTCATCAGATCCACCTCCGCTCCCAGAATATCCTGCATTCGCTCGCGCAGCGCCATCAGATCGAAGAGCGTTAAACCCTGCGGCCGCGCCAAATCGAGGAACACATCGATATCCGAAGCGTCGTGGGCCTGGTGACCGGCAACCGAGCCAAAAAAGAAAGAGTGCGCCGATACCGGATCGCGAAACTCCGGCTCACGCTGCTTGAGCAAGGCGATGGCTTATTCGCGTCTCATGTGTCGGATCGGAGATGAGTTCGGTTTACTCCTCTGGCAATCCGGCCTTGCGAAGACCTTCGGTTACAACTTCGATCAGTTCCGTCGGCGCGTAGGCTCGCGCTTCGATGTCGAAGGTAGCAATCGTAAATCCGGGCCGCAGCTCAAGCAAACGGCGAAGCCACTTCCGGCCTTCCTCGGGTTGACCGAGAAGTCCGCACAGAGCGACCTTGTAACGGACCGAGATGAAAAACGTTTCTTGTTCACGCAATGATCGGTCCACCCATTTCATCGCTTCTTGGTAGCGGCCAGCGATCGAGTGGGCGATGGCAAGTCCGCCCGTAAACAAATAACCGAAGGGATCGAAAGGGCTCAACCGGACAGCGCGGTGCAGTGCTTCTATCGCGTTATCGGGCCGGGCCAAGAGACACTGGTTCCATCCTCTTGCGTTCCAGGCGAGTGCAGAATTCGGATTGAGCGCGACCGCGCGCTCGATGAAGCTCGCTGCGGTTATAGAGTCGCCCGCCAAGGCTCCGAGCGTAATTCCCCCGGCCCACAGAGCGTCGGGATCATCCTTCCCGGTCGCGAGAGCCTGCCGAGCCCAGCGCAGCCCTTCGGCGAGAGCCATGTCGGAGGTTGGCCCCCACCCCATCAATCGTTGCCAGACGCGGCACCAGCCGGCCATACCGGCCGCGGGCGCGTAAGATGGATCGAGCCTCAATGCTTGCCGCAATAGTCGCACCGCATTTTCGCAGCTCTCAGCGGTGCAGCTGTGAACTTCGGCAAGCGCGCGAAGGTACAGATCATAGGCGTCGAGGCTCTCGGTGGGCTTGCGGGCGGCCCGGTCGGTTTCGAATCGACGGAGCTTCGGCTCGATTGCGCCGACGACGCTGCCCGCGACCTGGTCCTGCAATTCGAAGATGTCGTCGAGGGTGCCGTCGAAGCGGTCGGCCCAGATGTGTGCGCCGTTTGCGGTATCAATCAATTGGCCGGTGATGCGCACTCGGTTTTGGGCTTTGCGCACCGAGCCTTCGAGCACGTAACGCACGCCCAGTTCGCGCGCTACCTGCTTCACATCGACCGCGCGGCCCTTGTACGTAAAACTCGAATTGCGGGCGATCACGAACAGCCACGGCAGGCGCGAGATCGCGGTCGTTATCTCTTCGACGATGCCGTCTACGAAATAGTCCTGCTCGATATCGCCGGTCATATTCTGGAAGGGCAATACCGCGAGGGACGGCTTCTCGGGCAATGGCAGCGGCGTCTTTGGGCGCGCCGTCTCGACGACCGGAATGCGGTAGACATGCACCGGCCTTGCGATGTTCTTGACCGGCTGCTCGCCGAGATCCTCAAAGCCGAATTCGACCTTGTCGCGCACCTGGTCATGCACGACGCGGCTCACATAGATCCCGCCCGGCTCGGCCAAGGCTTCGAGCCGCGCCGCGATATTGACGCCGTCGCCGTAAATGTCCTCGTCCTCGATGATCACGTCGCCGAGATTGATGCCGATGCGGAACGCAATGCGGCGCTCCTGGGGAATGTCGGCATTGCGCTGCGCCATCGCGCGCTGCACTGCAACTGCGCAGCGCACCGCATCAACGACGCTCGGAAACTCGACCAAAAGCCCGTCGCCGGTGGTCTTCACAACGCGGCCGCGATGTTCGGCGATCTTGGGGTCCGACACTTCGCGGCGGATTGCCTTCAATGCCGCAAGCGTGCCTTCCTCGTCGGCGCCCATCAGCCGCGAGTACCCGGCGATATCGGCCGCCAGAATCGCCATTAGCCGCCGCTCGACCCGCTCTCGATCCGCGGAGTTCATGACCGCAATGCTAGCGCGATTTCCCCGTTTACCATAGCGTCGGTCGCTGCCGGCGTGGAACAGCCTTCCTATGGCCAGTTTTGCGCGCCGTGATAGACACGCACGATTTCCACGGCATCCGTTTTGACGCGATACACGACGATGAAGGGGAGAGGCGCGAGCACGAGCTCGCGAGTGCCCCCTACTCGACCCTGACGGCCGCGATTGGGGAATTGTCGTAAGTCGGTACAGCGCTGCCAGACAGTGTCGGCAATTCGCCGAGCGGCTTTTGGATTATCTTTCAGGACTCGAGTGACAATTCTTTCCAGGTCGTCTGCTGCTTCAGGAGACCACCTGACCTCCATCAGGTTTGAAACAACCGGTCGATCCGCCTGCCGACTTCTTCATGGGTCAAACCCTCTCCGCGGTCGAGCGAGGCCAGACCCTTCATCACGGCCTCGACAAAGTCTGCTTCCGCCGAGAAGAACCGATCGAGCGCCTCTCGCAGCAGCTGCTCCGGACTCCGGCCGTGGCGCGCCGCGAGCTCGATAAGGCGGGTTTCCTGTTCAGGGGTGAGGTGCATGCCCATGTAACCAAGCTAGCGGGCAGGCGGGGATAGTCAAGAAGGGGCGTCACTCCTCCGGCAATCCAGCCTTGCGCAGACCCTCGGCGTATACATCCATAATTTCCCGTTGGTACCCAACTCCGTAAAGTTCTTTGTATCGCGCGATCGTCAAACCGGGTTGAAGTCGGAGCACCTGTTGGAGCAGTTCGCGCGCCTCCTCGATACGGCCGAGATGGGCACAGGCAACGAGTTTGACTCGGATTGCGTTGAAGTTGCGTGGTTGCGCGTGTAGGGATTCCTCCGCCCAATTCACAGCCCCATTGTACCGCGCCGCGACTAAATGAGCCAAAGCAAGGCCGCCTCTGAAAGCCCATCCCAGCGGATCAAGCGGGCTCAGCCGAATAGCCCGGTAGAACGCGTCGATCGCTTGCTCCGGCCGATTGCGTCCGCACGACACCCATCCGGTCGCCGTCCAGGCATAAGCCGAGTTGGGGTTGAGCGCCAAGGCACGGTCGAGCGCGCTCGCGGCGGTGCCGTGCGCGCCAGAGAGATTATGAACCCCCAAGGCGCCCATCCATAGGGCGTCGGGGTCGTCCTTGCCTATTTCGATCGATTGTGCTGCAGGCTCCGCGGCTTCCGCCTTTTCCGGGTCGGAAACCATCCAACCGAAAGATGAAATCCGGGTAATATGACATAGACCAATCATCGCCGCTGCCGGGCGTAGTCCGGATCGATTTCCAGCGCACGCCTGAGCAAACTAACAGCCTCGCGCATGGCCTCGTCGCTGAGCTTATAATATTGAGCGCGCGCTCGAAGGTATAAATCGTAGGCATTGAGGTTTTCGGTCGGCTCTTGCGGGTGGCGCGCTCCATTTCTGACAGAAAGAGGCGCGGCTCAATCGCGCCGACGACATTGCTCGCCACTTCATCCTGAATTTCGAAGATGTCGTCGAGAGTGCCGTCGAAGCGGTCGGCCCAGATGTGTGCGCCGTTTGCGGTATCAATCAATTGGCCGGTGATGCGCACTCGGTTTTGGGCTTTGCGCACCGAGCCTTCGAGCACGTAACGCACGCCCAGTTCGCGCGCTACCTGCTTCACATCGACAGCGCGGCCCTTGTACGTAAAACTCGAATTGCGGGCGATCACGAACAGCCACGGCAGGCGCGAGATCGCGGTCGTTATCTCTTCGACGATGCCGTCTACGAAATAGTCCTGCTCGATATCGCCGGTCATATTCTGGAAGGGCAATACCGCGAGGGACGGCTTCTCGGGCAATGGCAGCGGCGTCTTTGGGCGCGCCGTCTCGACGACCGGAATGCGGTAGACATGCACCGGCCTTGCGATGTTCTTGACCGGCTGCTCGCCGAGATCCTCAAAGCCGAATTCGACCTTGTCGCGCACCTGGTCATGCACGACGCGGCTCACATAGATCCCGCCCGGCTCGGCCAAGGCTTCGAGCCGCGCCGCGATATTGACGCCGTCGCCGTAAATGTCCTCGTCCTCGATGATCACGTCGCCGAGATTGATGCCGATGCGGAACGCAATGCGGCGCTCCTGGGGAATGTCGGCATTGCGCTGCGCCATCGCGCGCTGCACTGCGATCGCGCAACGCACCGCATCGACGACGCTCGGAAACTCGACCAGGAGGCCGTCGCCGGTGGTCTTCACAACGCGGCCGCGATGTTCGGCGATCTTGGGGTCCGAGAGTTCGCGGCGGATCGCCTTCAATGCCGCAAGCGTGCCCTCCTCGTCGGCGCCCATCAGCCGCGAGTACCCGGCGATATCGGCCGCCAAAATCGCCATCAACCGCCGCTCGACCCGCGGAGTTCATGACCGCGATGCCAGCGCAATTCCTCCGTTTACCATAGCGCCGGATAGCCCCGGTAACTCGGCACGCCACCCGCAGCGCGCGCCTTTTCTCGGGAATGTCAGCATAAGACGCCCGCCGCGAGTGCCGGCAACGCTCGCATCCGGTCAAAGCGGCCTTCACGAGAGGGGCCGGGTTGGTTATCGTTTGCCGGGATTTGCGGCGAGGAAAGAATGGCGACGCACGATACTTACGATTTCATTGTGACCGGCGCGGGATCGGCGGGTTGCGCCGTGGCCGGGCGGCTCAGCGAATCCGGACGCTGGCGCGTGCTGCTGCTCGAAGCCGGCGGGCGCGACAGCAATCCGTGGATTCATATCCCGCTCGGCTACACCAAGACATTCACCAACCCTCGGGTCAACTGGATGTTCGAGAGCGAGCCCGAGAAGGAGCTCAACAACCGAACGCTCTACCAGCCGCGCGGCAAGGTGCTCGGCGGCACCAGCTCGATCAACGGCATGGTCTATATGCGCGGCACCCCGGCCGATTACGACAACTGGCGACAGCGCGGCTGCGAAGGCTGGGACTGGGATTCGGTGTTGCCGTTCTTCAAGAAGGCGGAGGACCAGGAGCGCGGCGCCGACGATTTCCACGGCGTCGGCGGGCCGCTGCATGTCTCGAACCCGGTGCGCTCGCCGCTCGGCGACGCCATGGTCGCCGCCTCGATCGAGGCCGGCATCCCGGCCAACCCCGATTTCAACGGCGCCCGGCAGGAGGGTGTTGGCTACTACCAGACGACGACCACGAACCGGCGGCGCTGGAGCTCGGCGCGGGCCTATCTGGGCCAGGCGCGCGGCCGACAGAACCTGACCGTCGCAACCAACGCCCACGCCACCCGCATCCTGTTCGAGGGCGGCCGCGCGGTCGGCGTCGAATACCATACTCCGGGCGGGGCAAAGACCGCGTGGGCGCGAGGCGAGATCATCGTGTCCGGCGGCGTCTACGGCTCGCCGCAACTGCTGCAGCTGTCCGGGCTCGGGCCCGCCGATCTCTTGGGCGAGTTCGGCATCCCGGTGGTGCGCGACATGCCCGGGGTCGGCAAGAACCTGCACGACCACTTCAACACCTACCTGGTGTTCCGCTGCCCGCAGAAGGTCACGGTCAACGACATGGCGATGAGCCCGGCATTGAAGCTCAAAGCGGCGGTGCAGTACGCGGTCAGCCGCTCCGGCCATCTGTCGAATGCCGGGATCTATGCCGGCGCTCTGGTCCGCACCGACCCGCGGCTGGAAGAGCCCGATCTGCAGATCAACATGTCCGGCTGGAGCGCGGTCGAGCGGCTGCGCACCGGGATCAAGCCGCACCCGTTTTCAGCCTTCACCTTCAGCCCGGTGCATCTGCGCCCCGACGGCCGCGGTTGGGTGCGCATCAAGAGCCCGGACCCGCTCGCCCCGCCGGCAATCCAGTTCAATTTCCTCGCCAGCGACTACGATTTCCAGGCGCTGATCTACGGCATCCGGCTCAGCCGGAAGATCGCCGCGCAGCCGGCGCTGAAGGCGTTCGTCGCCGAGGAAGTATTGCCCGGTCCACAGTGCGAAAGCGAAGCCGACATGGTCGAGGAAATCCGCGTGCGCGGCGTCTCCAACCTGCATCCGGTCGGCACCTGCCGGATGGGGCGCGAGATCGACGCCGTCGTCGATCCGCGGCTGCGGGTCCATGGAATGGCGGGTTTGCGGGTCGCCGACGCCTCGATCATGCCGCAGGTCCCCGGCGGCAACACCAACGCACCCTCGATCATGATCGGCGAAAAATGCGCCGCCATGGTCCTCGAAGATGCCGCCGCGGGTTAGAGTTAAGCGGGTTTGCCCGGTACCGGGATGCCCCAGATCTCCTCGGCATATTCGGCGATTGCGCGGTCGGAAGAGAACCAGCTCATTCCGGCGATGTTCAGAAGAGCGGCCCTGAACCATTTCGGGGGTGACTGCCAAAGCTGGTCAACCGCGCGCTGCGCCTCGCGATAGGCGTCGAAATCGGCGGCGATCAAATAGGGGTCCGCATATCTGAGCGTGTGGACGAGGCCGGCGAAGCGGTGTGGGTCGTCGGGAGAAAAGCAACCCATCCCCATCGCGTCGAGGACGTCCGAGAGATCGGGCGATGCGGCGATGGTCTCGGCGGCGTCGAGACCTCGCCGCCGCCGCTCCGCGGCCTGTGCCGCACGCAGGCCGAAAATGAAAACATTCTCCTCACCGACATGCTCGCAGATCTCGATATTGGCGCCGTCGAATGTTCCGATGGTGAGGGCGCCATTTAGCGCCAGCTTCATGTTTCCGGTTCCGGAAGCCTCCGTTCCGGCAGTCGAGATCTGCTCGGACAGGTCGGCCGACGGGATGATCAGCTCGGCCAGACTGACATTATAGTTCGGCAGAAACACGATCTTCAGGAGATCCCCGACCAAGGGCTCATTGTTGATTACGTTGGCGACGTCGTTCGCCAGCTTGATGATCAACTTGGCGCGCGAGTAACTCGGCGCTGCCTTGCCGGAAAATATTTTGACGCGCGGGACCCAGTCGGCGCCGGGGTTTGCCAGGATGGCACGATAGCGGGCGATCGCGTCCAATATATTCAGCAACTGGCGTTTATACTCGTGAATGCGCTTGATCTGCACATCGAACAGCGCAGTCGGGTCGAGGTGCAGTCCAAGGCGCTCCCGGACAATACGCGAGAGCCGTACTTTGTTGGCACGCTTGACCGCGGCGAGACGTTCCTGCACCGCCCCGTCGTCGGCCTGGTCGCCGAGACGGCCCAAGGCAGCAGGATTGTCGAGGACGACAGGACCGCATACGTCGCACAACAGACGCGTCAATCCAGGGTTGGCCTGATGCAGCCAGCGGCGAAACGAAATGCCGTTGGTCTTATTGACGATGCGGTCCGGATAGAGCCGGTGCAGATGACTGAACACGCTGGTGCGCATCAGCTCAGTGTGGAGCGCCGAGACGCCGTTGACACGGTGCGAGCCGACGAAGGCGAGATGCCCCATCCGGACCCGCCGCCCGCCGCTCTCGTCGATCAGCGATATCTCGGCCAGGAGATCGGGGTCGAGTGGGCCTGTCCGCCTCGCCGCCTCGAGGTGGCGCGCATTGATCGCGTAGATGATTTCGAGATGCCGAGGCAAAAGGCGTTCGAACAACGGCACCGGCCAGCTCTCCAACGCTTCCGGCAACAGCGTGTGGTTGGTGTAGGAGAATGTCTCGACGGTGATCCTCCAGGCTTCGTCCCACGGCACGTTGTGCAGATCGACGAGGATGCGCATCAGCTCGGCGATGGCGACGCTTGGATGCGTGTCGTTGAGTTGGATCGCCGCCCGTTCGGGAAGCGTGTAAATGCTGCCAAAGCTTCGGGTGTGGCGCCGCACGAGGTCCTGCAGCGAGGCGGAAACAAAAAAATATTCCTGGCGCAATCGCAATTCGCGGCCCGACGCCGTGTCGTCGCTCGGATAGAGAATCTTGGAGAGCGCTTCGGCGCGCGCCTGCGGCGAGAAGGCGCCCAGGTGATCGCCCTCGTTAAACACGGAGAGGTGCAGCGGATCGACGGCACGGGCCGACCAGAGCCGCAGCGGGTTGACGTGCCGCTCCCGCCATCCGAGGACCGGGGTATCGTAGGCGACCGCCTTGATCGTTTCTTCGGCATGCCAAACGCATTGCGGGCGGCTTTTGGGCAAAACCTTGTTTTCGACCCAGCCGCCGAAATGGATGTCGTAAGCCACCTCGGGGCGTTCAAATTCCCATGGATTGCCGAAAGACAGCCAGTGCTCCGGATGCTCCTGCTGCCAGCCGTCCTTGATCACCTGCCGGAACAGACCGTGGTCATAGCGAATTCCGTAACCGCAGCCCGGGATGCCGAGGCTCGCCATGCTTTCCATGAAGCAGGCGGCGAGCCTCCCGAGACCGCCATTGCCGAGCGCGGCGTCGGGTTCGGCGCTGCGCATCCGGTTGGGATCGACGCCGAGGTCGCCGAGCGCAACCCTGACCAACTCATTGCATCGCAGATTGCCGACGACGTCGTTGAACAGCCGGCCAATCAAAAATTCCAGCGACAGGTAATAGACGCGCTTGCGGCCCTTCGCCGCGCTGGCGCGGTCGACCGTCAGCCAGCGGTGGATGATGCGGTCGCGCAGCGCGAGCGCGGTTGAGACAAACCAATCCCGGTCCGTCGCGCCCGCCGCATCCTTGCCGACCGCCAAGGTGAGCTTGGCGAGCACCGTCGCCTTGAATGCCTCGATGTCCTCATCCCGGAACGGCGTGTCGGGTAGCGCGGAGGGCAGGTATGCCAAAAAATCGTGTGCCCTAATTTTCGTCGCCATACAGTTCGAGACCCGTCATTTCTTGGCTATTCACAATCGGCAGCGCACGTTCGATCGAACAGGGAACCCATAGCTAAACCCCGGAAAAGTCGCGCGGCAATGCCTTATGCTCGGGTGCCGCAAAAGCCATGCCGAGGAGCACAGAGGATATTGATCCTCGCCCGAGATTAGAGAACGGTTATCGCTATGCGCTATTCCCGCCGTCGAATTGAACCGGCGTTGCCAAAGCTCGGCGCCCGCCAGATGCAATCCTGAGCTGCATGCATGATTTGTCCTTTGCTGCTCCTGCAGAAAATCTGCAGCAACATTCTCCCCTATTGGTTGTAGTCTGAAGGCCACCTTTTGACCATGCCCGCCGTTGCACTCCCATCACCCGGTGTAGCGCTCGGCCGCATTCCCGCTAAGCTGCTTTAGCTGTTATTTGCAGCAAATCTACAGCCAAACCTATGCCCTCCCCAGCCTGGCCGTCTGCATCACAGCGTCACCTCGCGCGAAGAATGGCATGCGACCATGGCAATTTTATATCCGCCGAAATTGGTGCTCTCCAGGGCCCCGTTTCCGGCGCGGCGGGTTCAGGCCGTAAGAAATCGCTCTTGGACACCGCAGCGGATACGACACGGTAAAAACGCTTCCCCGGCGAAACCCGGGGCCCACATTTCGAGCGCTCACCAGGCGGATCGGTGGATCCCGGCTTTCCCCCCGGATCGAATCCGTCGGCTGACGGCCCACGGGAAAGCGCTCTGGTGGCGGTTCCATCCAGGGCGGGTCGGCCGCGCCGGCCGGTGAAGAACTCGCAATGACAAGATAACCTGCGGCCCTCCTGCGGGCCAGCCCGGGCCGCGTGTCAGAGCGAGCGCTCCCGGTACCCCGGGCCGCCGCTGCATGGTATAAGCCGCATCCCGCCCGAGGAGGAGGTTCTCGCATGAAGAACGGCATGGTCATCATCGACGCCGACGGGCACGCCGTCGATTACGAGCCGGTGTACCGCGAGAGGTTGCCGGAAAAATACCGGAACCGGGCGACGATCTATCCGGCCGACAATTTCGATCGCACGCAAAACGGCAAGCTTGCCGGCAAGCGGCCGCCGTCGCCGGCGCAGAACCTCGCCGACAACGCGCAGGAGGGAATCGATCTGCAGATCATCTATCCGACCGGCGGATTGATGCTGACGCGGGTGCGCGAGAGCGATTATGCAATCGCGCTGTGCCGGGCCTATAACGACTGGCTCTACGATTGGTGCGCGATCGACCGCCGGCGGCTAAAGGCCGTCGCTCTCGTCCCGGTGCATGTCGATGTCAGGGCCGCGATCGACGAGATGGAGCGGGCCGTCTCAAAGCTCGGCAATGTCGGCGTGATGGTTAACACCTACGACCGTAGCCGCAATATCGCGCACCGCGACTTCTGGCCCTTCTATGAGCAATGCGCGCGCCAGGGGGTGCCGGTGGCGTTTCACGCCTCGGGCAGCGACACGATGGACCCGCTGTGTCATTTCGAGAATTTCCTGCAGATCCACACCTTGTCGCACGCGCCGGAGCAATTGATCGCGTGCACGGCGGTCATCTACAGCGGCCTGCTCGAGAAATATCAGGAGCTGCGCGTCGCGTTCCTCGAAGCCGGGATCGGCTGGGTCCCGTTCTGGATGGAGCACATGGACGAGGAATACGAATTCCGGACCTTCGACGCGCCGCTCCTGAAGGCCAAGCCGTCCGATTACATGAGTTGCGGCCGGGTCTTCGTGTCCTGCGAGCCGGAGGAGAAGACGTTGCGCTACGTGCCGGAGTTCTTCCCGGCTGACAACATCCTCTTTGCGTCGGATTATCCGCATTGGGACGGCCAGTTCCCCGACGCGGTTTCGACCCTGGCCGATCGCACCGATATAGCGGACGGCCTCAAGCGCAAGATCTTCTGTGACAACCCGCAGCGCTTTTACGGCATCAGTTACCAGTCTTCATAGGAGGGGCAGAAATGATCCATCACGTATCGATTCCAGCGCGCGATCCGCGTCATGTTGCCGAGGTATTGGCCGAGCTGATGGGCGGCCAATGCCATCCGTTCGGGCCGCTTGAAGGCGCATTCATGGCGAGCAGCGGCGACGCGCACGGCTCGATGATCGAGGTTTATCCCGAACGCGCAACGCTCGATATCCCGCCCAATGACGAGCAGGTGGTGTTCGGCGATAACGCGGCGCCCCCGCGCAACTGGCCATTCCACGTGTTTTTCTCGGTGGCGCTCGAGGCAGATGAAGTGGAGCGCATCGGTGCGCGCGAGGGGTGGCGTGCAAAGACTTTCGGTCGCGGCATGCAGGGGCAGAAGCCATTTTTTCATGTCGTCGAATTCTGGCTCGAAAATCGCCTGATGATCGAGGTCGTCTCGCCAGCGATGGCGCATGAATACAAAGAGTTTTTGAAGAATGCGCAGCTTTCGGTGATGAATGATCCCGAATCGCTGCGGCTCATGCGCGCCACCCATATCGCACCGCAATTAGCCGGCTGAGCGGCGGGAGAGGGGAGAAAGGGAGGAACAGCATGCCGAAGATATCGGCGGAGCGTCTGACCGAAATCGGACGGGCTTTATTCGTAGCGGCCGGCACGCCGCCGGAGGAAGCCGAGATTGTCATGCGGCATGTCGTCAACGCTAACCTTGCCGGCCATGACTCGCACGGGGTGATCCAGATCCCGACCTATATCGAGCGCATCAAGGTCGCGCATATCGTTCCGGGCGCGCCTTGGAGGATCGTCCAGGAATCACCGACCACGACGGTCGTCGACGGGCATTGGGGGTTCGGCTACGTCGTCAACGAGCGGGCGATGCGCCTGACGATCGAGAAAGCCGAAAAATCCAATGTGGCGGCGGCGACGGTGTTTCGCCAGGGTCATATCGGCCGGCTCGCGAGCTATACGTTGATGGCGGCGCAGGCCGGGATGATCGGGCTGATCACCGCCGATTCCGGGCGCTCGCCCAAAGCTGTGGCGCCGTTTGGCGGGCGGGAGGCGCGGCTCGGCACCAACCCGATCTCGATCGCGATGCCGTCCGACCTCGACGGGCCGGTCTATCTCGACATGGCGACCTCGGCGGCGGCGGCCGGCAAGATCGCGCTCTCGGTCGCGCGCGGCACGCCGGTGCCGCCGGGCTGGATTATCGACCGCGACGGCAGGCCGACGACCGACCCGAGCCAATTGCGCCAGGGCGGCGCGCTGCTCCCGGTCGGCGGCAGCGAAGGCTACAAGGGCTATGGCCTGTCGGTCATGGTCGAGATCCTCTGCGGTCTGCTGACCGGCCTCGGCTTTGGCGTCGAACCCACGGGCCGGCACAATGACGGCTGTTTCATGGCTGTCTTCAAGGTCGAAGCGTTCCGCCCGCTCGCCCAGTTCAAGCAGGAGATCGGCGAGTTCGTGCGATATTTGAAGGCGACAAAGCCGGCCGAAGGCAGCAGCGGCGTCTATTATCCGGGCGAAATCGAGCACATGCGCGAGGAGGACCGTCGCGCCAATGGCATCGAGATCGAGGACGCCACCTGGTACAAGCTGCGCACCTTGGCGGAAGGCTACGGTCTCGCTGACCGGCTCGGGTTCACCGAGGTCGAGTAGGCCTTACCGGCTGCAGTAAATATAAAAAAATTGGCGGATCCCGGCCTTTTCCAGTAAGGTCGCGGTGGGGAAAGTTCGTGCAATAACTCAGGGGTGTTGGAGATGCGGGGGGTGGCGCTCGTTGTGTTTCTGGGACTCATTGCTTGCGCCACGGGGGACGCCGTGACATCCGCGAATGCTTCTTCCGAGTTGCGCGGGTGGCAAACTGCGGCCGGAAAGCCGCCGTCGAAAAACGAGTTTGCCGCAGTCGTCGCCGCCTGCGAAGACCGGGCAAAGACCGAGAACAAGAACGACCCGATCGAGGGCTGCCTCGCCGATTACGGTTTGTACCGCGTGCAGTGAGCGATCGCTAAAAGTGGCGGGCGCTCGCCTGTTCGAACAACCGCAAGTTTTTCTCCATATCGAACGGTTGTTCGAGAAGCGTTTCCGGATCCCATTCGCTGCGGGAGGCAGCAAAGAAATCCCCGCCATAAACGTGGATCGCGCCCGTTAATCGCGGCAGCGCGTTGGTAACGGTGTGGATGATGTCGCGCCCGAGCGGCTCGACATCCCGTTCCCCCAACGACTTTGCCCCGGCGGCTTCGATGCGGCTGCCATCCTGTCCCGGCAGGCGGCGCCAGAAGATGTTGTCCTCGCGGCCAGTGTAGATGCCGATCACCGCCCACATCAGGTGATTGTGGGGCATGATTGTCATGCCTGGACCCCAGATCACGTTGAGTATGGTCAACTCCGGCGAGTCATAGAGCTTTTGCACTTGGGCGCGCGCGGGGGCGCCCAGCCCCGCTATTACGGCGGCGGGCTCGGAAACGGCGCGTGCGACGATTTCACGGACAGATTTGTGAGTCGGATCGAGACTGACTGCGTCCCGGCACTGGCGATAAAACGATCGAGTTTAAACACTGGATTCCCCTCCCTTTCGGCTACGCAGCAGCTTGCCCGGCAGCGGCTGAGCGATGGCCCTTTTGATGAAAATAATTGGCTCGATAGAATTCGAGCACCAAATCACGATAGAGGGCAGGCGGGTAGCGTGACGGATTGACGGTTGTGACGCAGGTAGGAACGCACTCGATCACCGCATTGGGGTTCGGGCTGTAGAAGTAGGCGATCGAATAGCGGTCTGCCCCCGAACTTGTTGAGGACGCCGTGCGGCGTCGACAGAAAACGGTCGTTCGACCAGCGCCGCATGATATTCCCGAGATTGATCAAAAACGTCCCCGGGATGACCGGCGGGGGGAACCATTCGCCGGAGGGCAGCCTGACAGCGAGCCCGGGGACGTCGGTGCGCGCCAGCGCGGTCATAAAGCTGTTGTCGGTATGCGGCGCCTGGCCAAAGGTGTTGTCCTCGGTGGTCGCCTGCGGCGGGTAGTGCAGAGACCGCACAACGGCGTGGGCCTCATCGGCAAAGAACGGCGCAAAGAAGTCGCCGGCCAGCCCGAGCGCCATGGCAAAAGGCGGCAGCATGCGGTCGCACATGGCCCCAAGCGCTGTGAAATACGCCATCATATCGGCGCGGATTTCGGGAAGTGCCGAGGGCCACTGGTTGCGGCCGCGCAACGGTTTGCCGGCGAGGACGTCGGGATGCTCCGGCCCGCGGTCGTGGCTGACAAAAAAACTTTCGTTCTGGTTGGGCCTCGTCGCCTTGTGCACGGTCGACGCTCCTTGCACCGAGGCGTTGATCGGCAGATAGCCGATATTGTTTTCATTCAGCTTGAGAGCGAGCTTTTGCTCGAGCGGCATGGCGTGGAACCGGCGCGAGGCGGCAAACGCCCGATCGATCAGCTCGTCCGGAACGCCGTGGTTCAAGGCGTAGAAGAAGCCGATGTTTTCACAGGCATGCGCAACCTCGGCAGCAACGCGTTCGAGCGCCCCCGGCGCACCGGCGAAATAGGGCGCGTAATCGATTACCGGGATCCGACCGGCCGCCGCTTGCTGATCCCAACCCCGTGCTGTTCGAAAAGATGCATCGCGTTACTCCAGACCGTGCAAGAAAGGGTAGTTCGGCAGTACGCCAGACTTCGACCATTGGGAGCCCGTTATTGCGAGGAGCGGTGCGCGACGAAGCAATCTCGACGATCGGTGCTCAGCGGCCCCGAGATTGCTTCGCTCCGCTCGCAATGACAATTGGAGTAGTGGTTTCACCTGATCGGAACCTGCCCTAGCGGGGGCGCCAGGTGAAGACGGAGGACATCGCGAAGTTCCACACCGAGCCGACCACCGCTCCCGCTACGCCGGCCAGCCACCAGGTATGGCTCGAGGTGAACGCGTAGGAGGCGACGCCGACGTTGGCGATCGCCCCGATCCCGCAGATCAGGTAGAAAATAACGAGGCCGCGCAGCAATCTGAGCCCGCGCAGCCGCTGGTCGCGGTAGGTGAACTGGTTGTTCAATACAAAATTCGAGGTCATCGCCACCATTGTCGCAATGGCCTGCGACGCGCTGAACCCGTAGGCCAGCAAATTGAGAGCGGCCCACAGCGTCGCCAGATGCACGACGAGGCCCAGCCCGCCGATCAGGCCGAAAAGGGCGAAGCGTACGGGAACGAACCGGCCGACCAGCTTATCGGCGAGCAGCATCCCGTATTCCCACGCGATCATCGTGTCGAGCTTGCTTTCGCCGTGCCGACGCTCGCGGAAGCGGTAGGGAAGTTCCCTCACGCTCGGCGGCTCGGGCGACGAGGCGAGAAGATCGAGCAGCACCTTGAAACCCTGCCCGGACATACGGCGCAGCGCGGCTTCGAATATTTCGCGGCGGCACATGAAAAAGCCGCTCAGCGGATCGGCAACATCAGCCTTGCAAATGATGCGGGCAAGGCGCGTCCCCGCCCCGCTTATCCGGGCGCGGACGCTGCTCCAATCGCCAACCCCGCCGCCGGCCACATAGCGGCTGCCGATCACGACATCGGCGGAGCCGGTGTCGAGCGCCTCCAACATTTGCGGCAGCAGCCGCTCGTCATGCTGCAGATCGGCATCCATGACGGCGACATAGGGCGAGGCGCAAGCGAGCACGCCTTCCATGCAGGCGGTCGCCAGACCGCGCCGCCCGATCCGCTGCAGACAGCGCACCCGCGGATTGCGCCGCGCGAGGTCTCGAACGTGCTCGGCCGTGCCGTCGCGCAAATCGTCATCGACAAATATGACCTCCCATTCGGTATCCGGGAGGGCTGCCGAGACCAGAGACAGCAATGGTTCGATGTTGTCGCGCTCGTTCAATGTCGGGATGATGATGCTCAACACCGTCGTAGCGGGTCGAGACGCGGCGCTTTTCGGTTCCGCGCCCAGAACTGCCATATCATCCATCCGCTGCTCCGATCGCGCGGCTCGTCAAAACGAGCGGCCGAGAAGCTTGATCTGCATCTCGGGCGCGACGCGTCCGCGCGGGACCTCCTCCTTCATGCGGTAGATCACGAGATCGGCCATGTAGCCCTTGCCATAATTGGCGGTCATCGGGATCCGCTCAACTTCGGAGAATTTATCCGAGCCGAGCGCTTCTTCCAGCGCTTTCACCGAGGCGAGGTCGTCGTGATAGCGCGTCTGGACGACAACATACTGGACGTGCAGGTCGCGAAGGGTATCGGTCAGCTGATCCGGGCTGATCACGTTTTCCTTGAACCCGTGCTCGAGATAGACGGTAACGTCGCTCAGCAACATTTTGTCGAGACGGACGACCCCGAGATCCCGACGCCCGGAATAGGCGCGCATCGCGTAGACAAAAGTGCCGTCGCGTCCCCCCCAAAAGGCGACATTGGTCTCCCGCGGCGCCAGTTGCGCCACCCGTTCCGCGGCCTCACGCATACCTGCAACAGCGGGCACGGTCCCCGTTGTCAGCGTCGATGCCAATAGCGCGACTGCAAATGCCAAAGAAACTGCATAGCGAAAGCTTACTTTGGCGAGTGCTCTGTCGATTACCAGCACTGCTGCGAGCGCCAGCGGATAGGTGATGAAGAGGACGTGCCGCGGCTCTTTGACTGCAATCATCGAGTAGAACGCGTAGCCGACGAGCAGCCAACTACCGAGGAAAATGGCGTCTGCGCGCGGAAGCCGTAGAACCGGCGCGAACGGCAGCGCCAGCACGTAGAGGCATGCAAAGACCAGTGTCGGCCATGAAATAACCGACGGCATGATGCGCGCGTAGTATGTCAGTTCCGCGATGCTCCAACGGGATGTCTCTGCGCCCGGGAGCGCCGCCGCCTGACCGAGATTATAGCTGCCGAACGCGAAAAAGATGCCGACCAGCGGCAGCAGCAATACGCCGCCAAGCGCCGCCGCTTCCAGAACTGTGCGCTGGCGAAAGACCCGCCAGCCATACGCATATAGGAGCGAAATGGCAATTGGCACGACAAAGAAGATGGCGTTGTATTTGGTATAGGCTGCGGCCGCCGCGCAGATTACCGCTGTGAAGAGAGCCCATTTTTGTCCGCTCTTCAAATGACGTATGAGGAATTCTGCGGCCCATACGAGAAAGGCGTAGGCCGGCACGTCGAGCATGATCTGACGGCCCCAATAGGCCAGTTCCGGCGCGCCGAGCAGCAGCAGCGCCACGGCCAGCGCAGGGGGCGGCTCGAGCCAGTGCCGCGACAGGCGAAAAACGCCCCAAGCGAGAACGAACAGAAACCCCAACTCGGCCAGCAAGGCTGATGCCTCGGAGACGCCAAACACCGCATAAACAGCGGCCAGAACTCCATAAAACAAGGGAGGGTAGAACAGGATCGTCAGCGCCGGCCACTGGCGATAATAATCGTAGGCAAACTCGATCGGGTGACGCCAAGGAAATTGCTCGATGAAATCGAGGACGAAAGCGCCGTTCAATGCGTGGCGCGGTGCGTCCGGCCAATCGATGTCGCCGCGCTTTGGCAGGCCGATATACATTCCCAGCGTGATCGCCAACAGGACAAAAAAATAGATGCGATGGTCAAAGGCGGCGGCCCGCCATCTTTCCACATTCAAGCGAAATAGGCCGCGGCCGAGAGTCAAACCCAAACCTCGCCGTCCTAAACCAGCTAGCCGAGCGATCGACACATTCGTCAGAGAAACGGAAACTGGCGTAACGCGCTGGGGCGCTGCGTTCCTGAACCAGTCTCGTCCGACTACATGAAAACAACGAAATGGTCAATCGGCTGTATTGCCGTTCCTGATCCTGCTATTGTTCTCGGCGCGCCGAAGGGGTTCAACAGCCGGTGTTCATGGTTTCCGGGCCCGGCCCGCGGGCCGTCCGGAACGACGATGTCGCCGTCAACGCGCGGCGGGACCAGTTACATGCTCGGGGCGAAAGCCGAGGCCGATGAGGCGGGCGGGGAGCCGCCGCAGCACCGGCATCCATCCGAGGAGCCGCACCGCGAATGGCAGCGACATCTTTGCGGTGCTTGCCAGCACCCGGCCGATCACCCGGTTCTGCAGAACGACCTGCAGCCGCTGTGTCGCGCGCGTCGGAAACTCGCGGCGCCGCTGCACGGCTTCGAGATCCCGCTGCGCAACCGAACCCTGGAGAAGCCGCGGGGTGAGAATGTTCGCGGCGGCGACCGCGTCCTGGATCGCGAGGTTGATCCCGACGCCACCGATTGGCGACATCGCATGAGCGGCATCGCCGATGCACAGCAAGCCGGGGCGGTGCCAGGATCGCAAGCGATCCACGGACACGCTCAACAGCTTCACGTCGGACCAATCCTTCAGCTCGTCGACCCGGTCGCGCAGGTAGGGAGCGAGCCCCGCGACCTCCTGCCGCAGGGCTGGCAGACCGCGAGCACGGATCTGGTCAAACCCGCCTTTTGCGATCACGAAGGCGCATTGCCAGTAGTCTTCGCGGTTGATCATTACAAAGATGCGGCCGGTGTCGAGCCGCCCGAGGGTCTGCCCCGGATCCCCCGGACGGCGTGGCAGCCGCATCCACAGCACATCCATCGGTGCGCCGAGATCGAGGACCTCGAGACCGGCCCGCTCGCGCAGCGTGGAATGGCGTCCGTCGGCGGCAACGACCAGATCCGCCTTGACCCTGATTTCTCCGCCGGGGGTCGTCGCCAGCAATCCGGTTACGACCCCGCTCTCCACGGTAAGATCGCGGGCCTCGGCCTCCATCTTCAACTGGAACCCCGGAAATCTCTTGGCATGCTCGGCGAGAAAATTGAGGAAATCCCATTGCGGCATCAACGCGATGAACCGGCAACGGGTAGGTAAATGCGTGAAGTCCGCTACTTCGACAAACTCATCTCCGATCTGCGCCCCGAGCGTGCGGACTTCCTGGTGCGGGCGTTCCAGAAAGTCTTGGAGCAGCCCAAGCTCGCTCATGATCTCGAGGGTCGATGGGTGGATCGTATCGCCGCGGAAATCGCGCAGGAAATCGGCATGTTTTTCGAGAACGAGAACAGAGATCCCGGCTCGGGCGAGCAGAAAGCCGAGCATCATACCGGCGGGGCCCCCGCCGGCGATGCAGCAGCGAACCGAAACCTCGGGATCCATCACAACATCCCCGCGTACCTCACCCCGCTCCGGGGCATCACCATCTTTAGATGGGAGGCGGCGACGGGAAATGGACCATCTGGGCTGATTTCAGCTTTTCCAGCCGCGCCGTCTCCTTTGCCGCGACGTAATCGCGGTAGGCCGCGCGGTCTGCATCGGCCACTGTGGCCTGGGTTGGAACGGCACACACGGTCGGGCAGCGAGTGACCCCTCTGGTGCTCAAATAGGCGGCAACCGCTGCTTCGTAATCGGCATCCGACATTGCGGAATTTCCTCGTTGGGGGGAACGATGCCCCCAAATAGCGCGACGCCGGTTAATGATGGGTTTAGAGCAATACCTCTAAAAAAGTTTTAGAAAAGCCGGCGAACCCGTTCGACTCGGCTGGCTTTTCGCGCGCTTCTCAGCGATATATGCCAAGCGGGGGGATTAGCCGGGCGAGGTTGGACCTTGGTCCATCCCGATTGCACAGTGAGATTTTGGGGCGTGCGGGGCAGCATTGCGTGCCCGGGGCCCGACACCGTGCGGTATGGCGGCAATACTTCTTGCGTAGAGATCCGCTGCGGCGACCACCTGATGGTGTTCGACGGCGGCACCGGGGTGCGGTTGCTGGGCAACCAACTGATGGCCTCCGGCCGGCCCGCCGAGCTCGATCTCTTCTACAGCCACACCCATTTCGACCACATCTGCGGATTGCCGTTTTTTGCGCCGTGCTACGACGCGCGCAGCCACATACGCATCTGGGCCGGGCATCTCAACGGCACCAAGGGCATCGAGGCGGTGCTCAACAAGATGATGATCGCGCCGCTGTTCCCGATCCCGATGGGTATTTTCACCGCCAACATAAAGTTCATCGATTTCACCGCCGGTGATGTACTGACCCCGCATCCCGGGATCCTGCTTCGGACGGGCCCGCTGAACCACCCGAACGGCGCCACCGGCTATCGCATCGAATATGCGGGCAAGGTCGTGGCCTACATCACCGATACCGAACATCGCCCGGGCGGACGCGACCCCAATGTCCTCTCGCTCATCCAGGGTGCCGAGGTGATGATCTACGACGGCTCCTATACCGACGCCGAATATCCCGCCCACAAGGATTGGGGTCACTCGACTTGGCAAGAGGGGGTGCGCCTCGCCGATGCGGCGGCTGTGAAGACCCTCGTCATCTTTCACCACGATCCCGGCCACGATGACGATTTTATGGACCAAATCGCCGCCGAAGCGGCGGCGGCGCGGCCCGGCACCATCGTGGCGCAGGAGGGTCTAGTACTGCGGCCGTGATGAGCTGCTGGCGGGTGTGCCGGGTCGGGGATGCCTGATCGGTTTCTCGTCGAAGCCGCGCCTTTGCAACACGTCACGGCGATAGACTACCCCGCCGCAACGGGGAACCGCGCGGGTGTGACATTGATCCTCGCGCACGGAGCGGGAGCCGACCAGACGAGCGGCTTCACGGTCTCCTTCGCGAACGCCCTGGCGGAACGCGGGATCGATATCGTTACATTCAACTTTCTGTACAGCGAGCATCGCCGTCGCATTCCCGATCCGAACGCCAGATTGGAAAGCTGCTGGCGCGCCGTCATCGAGACGGTACGAGAGCGGGTCACCCTTCGGCGCGATAGGTTGGCGATCGGCGGCAAGTCGATGGGCGGGCGCATCGCCTCGCAGGTGGCCGCGGCCGGCGCCGGTGATTTGGCGGGCCTGGTGTTTCTCGGTTATCCCTTGCATCCGCCCGGCAGGCCCGACCGGCTGCGCGCCGCCCATCTCCGTGACGTCGCCGCGCCGATGTTGTTTGTCCAAGGCTCGCGCGATGCCTTTGGCACCCCCGAGGAGCTCTACCCGATCCTCGACCAGCTCAAACCGTGCGCCGAGCTCTATGTCGTCCAAGGCGGCGATCACTCCTTCAAAGTTCCAAAGAACACCGGCGTCCGGCAACCAGACGTGTACCGCGGAATCCAGGACCGGATCGCCACTTGGTTGCGAGAGATTGCTGAGAGTTAACTCAGCGACCGGGCCGGTCCTGCTGGGCGTTCCCTGTCGCCTCGACCGAAGCGGCCGCGGTTGCGACGTCGCGCGGATAGGTGCGCATACCGGGTAAAACGAGTGCAGCGGCCACCAGCATCGGAAACAGCATCAACAGGAACGTCCACATCAACCCATTCGCGCCACCGCCCAGCCACACCGAGACGGCGCCGAACAGCAGCGGCGCGCCCCCTTCGAATGTTGTACGCAGCGCCGTACGGCCGGCTTCCGCGCGTCCCCAGAGGCGCGGGTGAATAATGTCGAGGCGAGCTGCGTCGATCGGCGCGACGGCAGCGGCCAACGCGAAGGTCCCACCGGTCAGCAGTGCGATGCCGAGCCATACACTGGTCGTCCAGATCCCAAAACCGAGGAACGGTACAGAGATGAACAGCGCGATCGCCGGCTGAACGATACGAATGTTCAAGTAGCCCTTTCTCAATAACCATTCTGAGAGGCGCCCGCCGGCAATGAACCCGGCGAGCGCGCCTATTCCCACTATAAAGACCAGGGCGCTGACCGCGCTGCGCGCGAGACCATAGTGCTTCGTCAGATAAATCATCGCGAAGGTGCGCACGCCGGCGAAGAAGAAATAGGCGAGGGCGGAGGCGATGATCAGCAGGTCATAAGTGGGCAAGCGCACCAGATAGGATATTGCCCACCAAAAGCTGCGCTGCGTCGGATCCTCATGCAAGATGAGGTTTTCCCTCGGCTCGACCCCGGCCGCGCGCGCTTTTTGGACGGCTTCGTCGGTCCCTCTGCTTCCCTGCTCGCTCGCCGAGACCCAGCCCTGCTTGCCCCGCTCGGGCTCCGGCAAAAAACGCCAGACTATCCCAGCGATCGCGAGACTAGGCACGGCCATGACATAGAAAGACCAGTGCCAATTGGCGATGCTCGACACTTCACCCGAAATGAAGAAGCCGATCCCCACTCCGACGAGTTCGCCGGAGAGGATCAGGCCATACATCCCGGCCCGCTCTCGCGCCGGGAACAAATCGCCAACCAACTGCATGATGGCGATGCTGAAATTGCCGAACCTCGCCTGGCACATCCAGGTCGGCACCGTGAATATCGGCGGCGCCGTGCAGCAGGCGGTCAATGCGTTGCTGGCGGGGGTTTGCAAATACGCGGTCGTATGGCGGGCGATGCACAACCCGAGCGGCACCTATCAGAACCTTCCGGGCGCCTATGCGCAGGGCGCTGCGCAGTTCACCGCACCTTACGGCTTCGGCGGCCCGGGACAGGGGATGGCGGTCGCCTATACGCGCTGGCTGGAGCGGCACAACCAGAACCGCGAAAAGATGGCGACCCTCGCCGTCACGCAGCGCCGCCATGCGCAGCACAACCCGCACGCCTATTTTTACGGGGCGCCGCTCACGCGCGAGGGCTACCTGGCTTCGCGAATGGTGGCTTATCCGTTTTGCCTATTCGATTGCGATATCCCAGTGCAGGGAGCGGTCGCCATCGTGCTCACGACGGCCGACCGGGCGCGCGACCTGAAACCGCGCCCGGCCTACCTCGCCGGCTACGGCCAGCGGCTGCATTTCGAGGTGGCGGGCCGCATCGGCAGCCTCGCCGATTACATGGAGGGCGGCCGCAGCTCGGCGAAACTGACCTGGGAGCGCTCGGGCTTTGGCCCCAAGGACGTGAATGTCGCGCAGATCTATGACGGCTTTTCGGCCTCGGTGATCTACGGCCTCGAATCCTACGGGTTCTGCGGGGAAGGCGAGGCGCTCGATTTCATCCAGGACGGGCGCATCGAACTCGACGGCGAATTGCCGCTTAACACCTTTGGCGGCAGCCTCGGCACCGGGCGCATCCACGGCCTGTGGCACGTAATAGAGGGCGCGCTGCAGGCCTCCGGCCGCGCCGGATCACGGCAGGTCGAAAACGCCAACGTCTCCTTCGTCGGCGCCAGCGCCCCGATCGTGACCGGCACGACGTTTTTGTTCGTGCGCGAGCCGTATTGATTAAACGGTATGCTAGCGCGCGGGTACGCAGGCGCCGTTGTAATAGGTATATCCGGCGTTGCACCTCAGCCCTGGCGGCGTGAGCATGTTGGCGGTGCCCTGAACCGCGCCGGTAGCGGTGCCGAGCGCGCCGCCGACGATCGCACCGACGGGACCGGCCGCCGCGCCGCCGCTCTGGGCTCCGGCCGCGCTGCCCGCCGCCGCGCCGGACAATGGGCCCGTAGGACTGGCATATGGCTGCGCTGGCGGGTACCCCGGCGCAGGCGCGTAACCCGGCGCGGGCGCGTAACCCGGCGCGGGCGCGTAACCCGGCGCGGCAGCAGCCGGCTGGCAGACGCCGTTGACATAAGTGTAGCCTGGGGCGCAGGCATATTGTGCCATCGCCACGCTCGACGTGCCCGCCGCCAGAGCGGCGGCGATCCCAAGTACCTTGAACCTTGTTGGCATCGCTATCTCCGCGAAGTATGCACAACAGCGGCAGAGCGCCGCCACCGAATGCTAACGGTGTAGAATGGAATCGCGTTCCGCGCGGGGCGCAGCCGCGTTTCTTAAGTCCTCATTTCCGGGAGGAAAAGGCATGGCACAGACTGGCTCAGGCGAATACCGTTACGAGCTGATCCGCGATTTCTGCAGATTGCCCGAAGGACAAACTTTCGGGCTGGTCAGCCGGGTGGCGGCCGATGCGCAGGACCGGATTTACGTGTTCCAGCGCAAGGATCCTCCGGTCGTAGTATTCGACCGCGAGGGCAAGTACCTCGGCAGCTGGGGCAGCGGCGAGGTCACCGACCCGCATGGCTTGAAAATTGTCGGCGACACGGTCTACACGACCGATCGCTCCGAACTCGGTCGCGAAGTCGTTCACATTGGAGGGCAAGCCGCTGTTGGAGCTCGGCACGCGCGGCCAACATTCGGATACCGGCAATGTTGCAAACTGGCTCGCGGAGCGCGCGGCGGGGCCGTTCAACCACCCGACCGAGATGATCGCCCACCCCAACGGCGACCTTTACGTGACCGACGGCTACCGCAACGCCCGCGTGCACCGCTTCACGCGCGACGGAAGGCTCGTCAAATCCTGGGGGGAGCCGGGCAAAGCCGAGGGCCAGTTCCATCTGCCGCACAGCATCGCCTTCGACGGTGACGGCAAGCTCTATGTCGCCGACCGCTCGAACAAGCGCATCCAGATCTTCACGCCCGAGGGCGACTACCTCGGCCAGTGGACCGGCATGGGCGGCCCCAACGACATCACGCGCGGCAAGGACGGCAATTTCTATATCGCCGAGCAGGAAGACGAAGGCAAACCCGCCTATGTCTGCGTCCGCGATGGACACGGAAATGTGCTCGCCCGCATGGAGAGCCGCCACGTCCACGGCGTCGGCGTCGACTCGCACGGCGACATCTACGCCGGCCTGACCCAGAACCGCAGCGTCGACAAGTTCGTTCGGGTCCGCTGAGCAGGGTGGGTTGACCTCGGCTTTACGCCGGGGTCAAACTCAGCCTACGCCAGCGACGATTGCTAATGCCCCAGGAGCATATTGGAAGTGCCGGTGGCGGCTCCGCTCGCGGTGCCGAGCGCTCCGCCGACGACCGCACCCACGGGACCGGCGCTTGCAGCCCCTCGCGAGCCCCCGGCCTCCATCCCGGAGACCGCGCCGGTTACCGGGTTTCCGTAGCCCGGTGACCGCGCCGGTGCGGATGCCGAGTTTCCATGCCCCGACGACCGCACCGGGTGGCAGCCGTGGTTATAATACTTGTAGCCCGCCGCACAGTGGTACGTCGCCATTACCGGACTCGACGCGCCCGCCGCCAAGACGGCCGAGGTGACCGCCAGAACCTTCAACAATGTACGCATCGCTCCCTCCGCCAAACATGCAAAAGAGCGCCGAAGCACCCGCGGCGCAAACGCTCCACAACCAAATCGCGTTCCACGCGTGCAGAGCCCGCTCCGACTTACCCATTCGAAGCTGGATCGGGATGGAGCTGCAAAAAGGCCGCGGTCGCCTTGGCTGCCCGTCGCTTGGCCTCGGCCGGATCGGGGGTCGCGGCGACCCCGAGCAGTAACCCGACCATCAGGCCCTCCCAGAGAAGCCCCAAAAACTGCATCGCCATTTCCGCTGGTTCTCCGGGGCCTATGAGCCCGGTCGATTGCGCGCTCGCCAATAGTTCGGCGAGCGCGCGGCGCGTGGCGTCCCGACCGGCCGAGTTGAGAGCTTGGGCAATCTCGGGCGAGCGTGCCGCCTCGGCGATCGCCAAGCGGAATGTCGCGATGATCGAAGGGTGGGAGGTCTCACGCACGAGGTTCGCCGCAAAGGCGGTAAGCGTTGCCGCGAGTATCTCCCGGCTGCGTGGAGCGGGCAGGCCCAAGGGCAGCCGCATTCGATCGGCGCGGCTCTTGATGCAGGCGACGAGCACCGCTTGCTTGCTGCCGAAATTGGCGTAGAGATCACGTTTCGAGACTTTGGCGCGTGTCGCGATATCGAGCGTGCTGGTAGCAGCGTAACCGTCCTCTGTGAATGCCTTGAACGCGGCCCCGAGGATGCGCTCGTTGGTAGGGATCTCGGGCGAGACCGGAACGGGGCTGGTGGATCTTTTCATGTTCTCCAAAGAATCACCTTGCTACGGTACCATATCGTACCTAGTTGTCGGTACCACCAGGTACCTGCCAACTCTGCCCTGAGGTCCTCATGAGTGTCCAGACTTCTCGGTCCACAGGGGTTACCAAGACCGACCACATACGAACGCCGAAGGGGGCTTGGCTGATCGTCGGTCTGCTGTTCCTGTTCATGCTGATCAACTTCGCCGACAAAGCGGTGATTGGGATCGCCGCCGTCCCGATCATGCAGGAGTTGCAGCTGAGCCCGCGCCAGTTCGGGTTGCTCGGCTCGAGCTTTTTCCTGCTGTTTTCGGTTTCGGCGATCGTCACCGGCTTCATCGTCAATCGAGTACAAACACGCTGGGCGCTGCTCGTCATGGGGCTGATCTGGGGATTGACCCAGTTCCCGATGATCGGGACGGTCGGGTTTGGCGCCATTATGGCCTGCCGAATCGCGCTTGGCGCCGGCGAAGGCCCGGCTTATCCAGTCGCGCTTCATTCGACCTACAAATGGTTTCCCAATCAGCTGCGCACGTTGCCGACAGCGATCGTCGCGCAAGGCGCCGGCATTGGGATCATGGTGGCGCTGCCGCTGCTCAACTGGGTCATCGTGCATTATTCCTGGCACTGGGCGTTCGGTGTGCTTGGCCTCGCCGGCCTCGCCTGGACTGCGGCGTGGCTGGCGCTGGGCCGCGAGGGTCCGCTGACCGCTGCCACCGCGACGGATGCGGCGCCAACAGCCGAAAGGATCGCCTACGGACAGCTGCTGCTCAGCCCGACAATCATTGCGGCCTGGTGCGCGAGTTTCGGCGCTCAATGGGGGTTGTCGCAAGCGCTGTCCTGGCAGGGGGCGTTTCTGATCAAAGGGCTCGGCTTTGCGCAGGGCTCGATTGGCCTGTTGGGCGCGCTGCCGGCGGGCGCCAGCGTGATCCTGGTAATCGCCGCGGGCTGGTGCTCGCAACGCCTGCTCGCACGCGGAGTGTCGAGCCGGGTGGCGCGCGGAATCTTCGGCGGCGCCTGCGTCGCGCTCGGCGGCGCGGGGTTGGCGATCATGCCATACGCGCCGGGCATTCCCGTCAAGATCGCCCTAACGACGCTGGGGGTGGCGCTGCCTTCGGTCGTCTACGTGATCGGCAATGCCGTCGTCAGCGAAATCGCGCCGGTCGCTCAGCGCGGCGCTCTGCTCGCCATCGGCACCGCTTTCAGCACCTCGGCCGGGCTTCTGGCCCCCTATATCATGGGCAGCGTCGTCGAAACAGCGGCGACGCCGCTCGACGGCTTCAACACCGGCTTCATTATTTGTGGCGTCATCATGCTGATCGGCGGCCTTATTGGGATGGCGCTGATGCGTCCGGAGCGCGAGATGATGCGGTGGGCGATTGGAATGCCAGCGGCGGCAGCCGGGTCCGCCTGAGGCCGGGAATAACCGCTCCTATCGCGTCTCGGACGGGCGCCCATTCACGGTTGCTCTTCGGTGATGACCTTGAATTCGGCGAGCTGGGTTGGACCGAAGCTGGTCGAAAAGGCGACGTCCGCAGCATCGCGGCCGCGGGCAATCAAAATCCGGCCAATCCGCGGCTGATTGTGCCGCGCGTCGAAGGTTTACCAACCACCCTCCAGAAGAACCTCGAACCATGCGCTAAAGTCCATCGGGTCCGGAACCGCAGGCACGCCGATATCACCGAGATAGCCGGCCCAATACCGCGCCGGTATGTTCATGCACCGGCAAAAGGCGATCGCCAAATGGGCAAAGTCGCGGCACACGCCGAGACCTTCCTGGTGCCCGTCCCAAGCCGTCCGGGTCGAGCGCGCGTCGGGGTAGCTGAAAGTCAGGCGATCATGCACATAGTCGCAAATCGCCTGGACGCGTGCCCATCCTGGCGGCACGCTACCGAAAAGAGACCATGCGATATCCGAAAGACGGTCGGGTCTCGCAGTAGCGGCTGCCGAGCAGAAACTCCAGCGGCTCGTCGGGCAAATTCTCTACCAGGATCTGTCCTGCATCAGGTTCGACCGCATCGGGCAGTCCGCTGTCGCAGACCACATTGTTGCTTGAGACGGATAAGGTACCCGGAGGGAGCACAACCCGTGTGCCAATATTCCCGAAATGATCAGTATAGGTTTGCGATAGAATGGGGGGATCGAACGTAATCCGATGCCCTTCCGTTAGGTCGTTCAGACGGCTGGGATGAACGCTGAGCAACAAAATGGTCGGACTTGGCGCCGGGCTGCTGAACCCAATGTCATAGCCGATCCGAATTCTCCTCCGAAGCCCCTATCCCGGGAATGCAGCAGGGATCGGCCTCGCAAGAATTGGGCCGGGTCTGTCGTTAAGATTGAACCTCTAAGAACGGGCTCCGGTTCCCACATAATGGGCGCGGCGCGCTGCGCATCGGCGCGCCGGACACCGAACCAAAAATTCGAACCCGGGCGTCTATCCCTGCCGCCCGGTCATCTCGCCAAGCGGCCTATTGCGCGGCGGCTGCCAAAGTTTGATGCGCCGCAGTTGCTGGCCGATGCGCCTTGAGGAACGCGCGCACGTGGCGCAGCGCTAGCTGGATCTGTTCCGGGTTCGCCTTCCACGGATAAATGCTGACCTGCGCATTGGGTGCGAGATGCGCGCTCTCCAACGCGACCGCGTACGGGTGCGCCGGCACGTCGTCCGGCAGTATTAGGATCGGCGTCTGGCAGCGCTTCACGAAATCGCGCGTCACCGTGAACACGAAATCGGCATTGCTGCGGTACATCTTGTTCAGGAACGCGTCCACCTGGTCAATTTTGATATCCGGTCGGCGCTCGCACAGGGGTGGCCCCCAGCCCTTGATGTTGTTCTGGTAGAAGAGGTCGGGCATCGTCGGGCGGAAGCCGCTCGGCTGCGCCAGCACTGCGGCGACGACGCGGTCGGGTGCCTGCCTTATCAGATTCCAGATGAACGGGCCGCCGATGCAGAAGCCCAGCACCATGAACTCGCGGATGCCGAGGTGATCCATCAGGCCGAAATGGTCGTCTGTGTAGGCGTCCCACGGCCGGTCGATCTCGAGCGGCCCCGAAGACTGGCCGCCATTGGCGTTGCGCAGATCCGCCGCGATGACACGGTATTCGCCCTTGAACTCCTCCAATGGGTTGAACGGGTGGTTCGCGAGACCCGCGACCGTCGAATTGAGCCCGCCGCCAGGGATGACCATGAGCGGGAAACCGGAGCCGACCTCTTCGTAATGGATGCGGGCGTTGCCTTTTTCGTAGAACGGCATAGGGGTTCTCCTCGGTGGGGGTGTTGACGAATGCTATCCACTGGATCGAAGCCTTGCGTCCCCTGCCCTCGCGAAGGCTGGGGATGCAAGGCCGTTCTGCAGCCCTTCATCTCAATTCTTCCCTTCCGCGCTACATTAAAGCATCCCATGGGTAATGCATCACCAAATCCCCAGTTAAGATGCTGGGGGGACCGCTCGCGAGCAGTGGCCTGCGAGACTGAGCCCGAGGCCGCGCTCGAGATTGCAGGAGGCAGCCATGTTCATCTCCGATGTGCTACGGACCAAGGGCCATCACGTCGAGAGAATACACCCCGCGGATAGCGTCGAGCTCGCGGTCCGCAAGCTGGCTGAGCATCGCATCGGTGCCCTGGTCGTGGAGGATCGGTGGATGAAGCCGGTCGGCATCTTCTCGGAGCGCGACTTCATCAAGGCGATAGCCCGTGACGGCGCCGCCGCGCTCGGCTTCGAGGTCCAACAACTGATGTCGACGCCGATCCTCACCTGCCGCCCCTCCGATCGCATCGATGCCGTGCTGGCCACGATGACGACAGCGCGCATCCGTCACTTCCCGGTGATCGACGGCAGCGAGCTGAAGGGCATTGTCAGCATCGGCGATCTCGTGAAACACCGCCTCGACGAAAAGGAGCTGGAGGCGAGCGTTCTTCGCGATATCTCGCGCATGCGCGCCTGATTGCCGCCCGATCCCGAGGCGGTGCGTGATCCGCGGCCGGAAATTCCGGCACTGATGACGGGCCGCAGCCGACCCAAATCTAAGCCTCTCCTCCCGTGCCGGATCGTGCTACCGTCCGGGACCGGGTCGACCAGCGGAGGCCGGGAGCATGGATCTTCGGACGGTGCGAGAAGAGGCGATCGCGGCAACCACGCGCGCGTTCTGGGACAAGAACGGCTTTGTCCCCGACGAGGACAGCGACGAATGGGAAGCCGAGTATCGCCGCCAATTCGAGCAGGCAAAAAGACGCCATGCGACGGGACCAGCCGCCAAGGCCGAACCCAGCCTCGCCGCCAGTGCGCCGCCGGAGGAGGATGGCTGGGCGGTATTGACCGGCGCCCCGACCCAGATCCGCTGGGCATCCGCGCTGCGCGCGGACCGCATACGCGAGATCAAGGACCCGAGTATCCGCCACTGGCTAACGACGACCTGGACTAAGGCGAAGAGCTGGCTTGATACCCGCGAGATGCTCACGCCGATCTTCCTGCAGAGGATCCAGCCGCATTACGCCGAATACCGCCGGCAATCCGACGAACGGGCCCGGGCGCTGGCGGCGGAAGGGCAGGCTAAAGCCGCCGCGGCCGAGGCGCTGCACCGCGAAGTCGAGGCCGCCGGGATCACGGTCGAAGGGTTGATCGAGCTGATCGACATCGCCGAACGGCTGCCTGCAGTCCCGATCAAGGGGAAGGTGGCGGAGCTGGAGTTTAATAAGCGAAATCTCCGCGTCTTTGAAACCGCGGATCCGGCGGTTCTGATGGTGCTCGAAAAGACGGAGACCGAGCGCAGCGAGTATGGGATCGAGCGCGATGAAGGCCTCGTTGGCGATCTGCGGTTGTTCGCCCGAGCGGAGGAGCTGAAGTGAGCAACCCATCGCCGTCCATTGGGCCGTCTATCGGGCCGAGAGAGGCGATGGAACGGCTCAATTCCGAAGCGGCAAAGTTTCACATATGGCTGCGAACCCAGGCAAACGCCCCGGCGCAACGCCCGTGGTTTCGCGAAACCAGGCTGGACGCGAGCGGGCGGATTGCCGAGGGCCGAGTCGGCGCCGCGCAGCTCAAGCCCCGTTGCCCATCACTGGCGGTGGAGCGAGATCTCGCCTTATCTCGATCGCATTGCCGAGATTGCGCGCGGCGCCGATGTCTCGCCGATAGAATTCGCCGAACGCCAGCAATTCCTGCTCACCAACCCCGGGCTTGGCGGGCGGCTGCAGGTCACCAGCACGATGCGCTGCGCGGTATCGATCTACAATCCGGGCGATGTCGCGCCCGTCCACATCCACACCCCGAACGCCAGCCGCACCATTTTGTCGGAGGCGGGCGGCTACACGACGATCGACGGGGAGCGTTGCCAGGCCGCGCGCGGTGACTTGATCCTGACGCCGAACGGCACTTGGCACGATCACGGCAACGACGGCGACGAGCCGGTCGTGTGGATCGACGTCTTGGACTTCCCGCTGATGGAGTTCCTCGATTGCGTCTGGCTCGACGAGGCCTATCCTGGGAAAACCGATGGCAATGCCCGCGCGCAACGAGTTACCCGACCGCCCTCATATTCGCACAAGCTCTACGGCCGAGGCGGCTTGGTGCCGCGCTTTGTGCAGCACCGGCGCGGTTTCGGACGGACACGTCCCCGATGTTCCGCTGCAGCGGCGCCGACATCCGCGAAACGCTCGACGGCCTGCGCCGGGAAGAGGGGGATCCGTATGACGGCCTTAGCCTGAGGTTCGTCAATCCGGCGACCGGAGCGGCCTTGTTTCCGACATTGGATTATGGCGCGATGCTGCTCCGCCCGGGCGAGGCGACCCGCTTTAAACGGGAGACCGCAAGCACGCTCTATGTCGCGATGGAAGGCGAGGGGGTCACGGAAGCCGCCGGGCGGCGCTTCGAATGGCGGACGAACGACATTTTTGTCGTGCCGGGTTTTGCCTGGCGCCGCCACAGCAACGCAGGTAGCATGGATGTGATCCTTTACACCGTGTCGGATGCGCCCTTGCTCGATAAGATCGGGCAATATCGGGCACAGGGCCGGTTGCCTGACGATGCGGTGGCCGAGCTCGTGCCTTGATGTGAACGACGGGGGGTCACGAGATGAGCATTGTCCGCGAGCTTCTCGACGACGCAATTGCGCTGCAAAAAGACGGGCTGAGCCCGAGCCGGATCGGGCTCGCTCTCACCGACCGCTGGGAGGCCGAGGAGCTGGGCGCCGCGGGGAAGGTAAAGCGGACCCGCTCGCCGTCTGGCTCGATTGAGCTGCTGTTCCCAGGCGGCGAGAAGATCGTGTGGAACGGAGCACGCTGGAATTACGTCCCGGTCTGACACCCTGCCGCGCTGTTGGCGGCAACCCTGGTCACGGCTCGGCTCTGCCATCGTCCTGGTGGCAGCAGTTGCGGCTGGGCCCGCAGCCGCCGACGAGATGGTTGCAAATTACAGTGCTTATTGGGCAGGGCTTCCCGCGGCGAATATCCGCCTGACCTTGCGCGAGGCTGCTGCCGGGTATCACGACGAGATCGAAATCACGACCCAGGGTCTGCCGCGCCTGCTCTCCCGGTTTCGCGCGACCGCTTCGGCCGAGGGGCGCCTTGGCGCGGATCGGACGGCGGAGCCGTCGCGTTATTTAGCGGCCTATGATCTTCGCAAGCGGCACGACAGCCGGATCAGCATGCACTTTGTCCGCCGCCCCGGGGGGACGGTCGCCGAGCGAGGTTCCGACGACACCAGCCGAAAGCCGCCCTTGGCCGAAGCGTTCCGCAACAATTCGGTCGACCCGCTGTCCGCCCTCGAACGCATCCGCGAGGCGCTGCGCACGGCCAAGCCCGGACGCAGGTTTACAGTCCCGGTCTATGACGGCGCCCGGCGGTTCGACATCATCGGGGAGATCCGGCCAAGGAACAACCCCGCGGATGGCACCCTGCGGGCCGACCTGACGTTGCGTGCGATCGCCGGCTTTCGGGGCGAAACCAGCGAGGACGGCGACCCCGACGACGCGCCGCGCAAGGTCGAGCTGACCGTGACCGATGACGCGAGACTGATCCCCCTGTCGATCACGCTACCGGTCTTCTACATGCCGCTGGTGATCCGCTTCGAGGAACTCTGCCCGACTGCTCGGTCTTGCTCGAAATAGGATGGCCCGCCATTTTGCGGGTCGTCACGACGTCGACGAGAGCACCAAGATGGCGTATTCATTGATCGACGAAACCGAGGGCGCGGTTCCGATCGCCGCTCTGACCAAAACCGAATTCCCGGCCTGGCTCGAAAAGGCGCCGGAGCGCGAACGCAACTGGCTGACATCGATCGGGTTTTCTGCCGAGTCCGGAAAGCATGCGCTGGTTCCTGCGGAGAGCGGCAGCCTCGCCCGGGTGCTGGTCGGGCTCGGCGACGGAGCCGATGCCGAGGTTCGGATGTGGGCGCTCGCCGGGCTACCGACGGCGCTGCCGGAAGCGAGCTACCGGCTCGACGCGGTTCCCCGCGAAGCCGACCCGACGAACCTCGCCCTCGGTTGGGCGCTCGCGACTTACGTCTTTGCCCGCTACAGCGCGAAAACGCGACCCGCAGCTGCTCTGGTCTGGCCGGAAGATGCCGATCGCGGCCGCGTCGAGCGGCTCGCCGCGGCTGTGTTCCTCGCGCGCGATCTCGCCAACACGCCGGCCGGAGACCTCGGCCCCGAGGAGCTGGCCGGCGAGGCGGTGCGCGTCGCCAAAGCTGCCGGCGCCGGCCAGCGCGTGATCGTCGGAGACGATCTGCTCGCCGAGAATTACCCGACCATTCACGCTGTCGGACGTGCCAGCGTGCGCGCCCCACGGCTCGTCGACATCGTCTGGGGCGATCCGGCGAGGCCGAAGGTGACCCTGGTCGGCAAGGGGGTGTGCTTCGACAGCGGCGGGCTCGACCTGAAGACCGCCTCCGGCATGCGGCTGATGAAGAAGGACATGGCGGGCGCGGCGATCGTGCTGGGTCTGGCGCAGGCGATCATGGATGCGCAGCTCCCGGTGCGCCTGCGCGTGCTGCTGCCCTGCGTCGAGAATTCGGTGTCGGGCAATGCAATGCGCCCGCTCGACATTGTGCGCACCCGTAAGGGGCTGACCGTCGAGATCGGCAACACCGACGCCGAGGGACGCCTGATCCTGTGCGACGCACTGGCCGAGGCCTCGATCGAAAACCCGGAATTGCTGATCGACATGGCGACCCTGACCGGAGCGGCGCGGGTCGCGCTCGGCCCCGAGCTGGCGGCGTTGTTCTGCAACGACGAAGGGCTCGCCCAGGGCCTCCTCGACGCCGCTGCGGCCGAGGAAGACCCGATGTGGCGGATGCCCCTGTGGCAGCCCTACCGCAAGATGATCGACAGCAAAATCGCCGACATCAACAACGTCTCGGAATCGCCGCATGCCGGCGCGGTCACGGCGGCGCTCTACCTGCAGGAATTCGTCGAGCCCCAAATCCCCTGGGCCCATCTCGACGTGATGGCATGGAACCCGCAAAGCCGCCCCGGCCGCCCCGAAGGGGCCGAAGCCACCGCCCTGCGCGCCCTGTACGCCCACATCGCCCAGCGGTTCGGGTAAAGGCGAGCCGTGCCGAGCGGGGAAATTTGGCCGGAGCTCACTTTCGGAGCCTGCCAGGACACCTATGACACGCTGCAGCTTTGGATGCAGATCGTCGGCAAGGTTCGCCTGGCGAAGGCGCCGCCGATGAACCATTGCTGGCAAGTGCCGCTTTACGTCACCAGCCGCGGACTGACCACCTCGCCGATCCCGCATGAGAGCGGACGCTGCTTCCAAATCGACTTCGATTTTATCCACCATCGGCTGCTGATCGAGGTCAATGATGGGAGGACGGAAACCCTGCCGCTGGCGCCCCGGCCGGTTGCCGATTTTTACCGCGAATTTATGGATCGGCTGAAAACGCTCGGGCTGGAGGTGCGGATCTGGACAATGCCGGTCGAGATCCCGGATCCGATCCCGTTTGAACGGGACCGCGAGCACGCCGCGTATGATGCCGGCTGCGCTCATCAATTCTGGCGCGCGCTGGTCGAAGTGGACCGGGTATTGAAACAATTCCGCTCGGGGTTTGTTGGGAAGGCGAGCCCCGCGCACTTCTTCTGGGGCGGTTTCGATATGGCTGTCACCCGCTTTTCCGGCCGCAGGGCGCCGCCGCACCCGAGCATGCCCAATCTGGCCGATCATGTGACGCGCGAGGCCTATTCGCACGAGGTCAGCAGTTGCGGCTTCTGGCCGGGCAAAGGTCTGGGCGAGCCCGCGTTCTATTCCTACGCCTACCCGGAGCCGGCGGGTTTCGCCGATGCCTTGGTTCTCCCCAATGACGCGTCCTATAGCCAAGAGCTCCACGAGTTCATTCTGCCCTACGAAGCGGTCCGCCGGAGCGCCGCGCCGGATCAGACCGTGCTCCAATTCCTGGAGACCACCTACGCAGCCGCCGCGGATCTCGGGCATTGGGACCGAGCCGCACTGGAGCGGCAATCACCCGACGGGACTAGCCCCGGAACGACAGCAGAGTTTCCGCATCCCGCTAGGTAAAACCCCGATCAGGCTAGCGCGAGTTGGCTTTTGCCGAGGACGGAGGAGGCGGGCCCATTGCCGTTACGTTCATAGCTTCGAATTTCTTGCGCAGCTGAGCCACCTCTTGTGGCTCGACCTTGCCGAAATGGTTGCCCCAGCTGTTTCGAATGTAAGTCGCCACAGACGCGATCTGCTGATCGCTGAGCGCTTCCCCAAAAGCCGGCATGATGGTTCGGCCGAGCAGGATCTGCGCGACCACATAATCGGTGATCGCCAGGAACGGATCGCCCCGGAGGCCCGGTCCGGCGCCGCCATTCCCCCATCTCGCCGTGGCACACAAAGCACCCGCTGGCCTTGTAGATTTGCGATCCGTCGTTCGAACTCGCCGAATTTTGCGCCGAAAGCCGGGCTGACAGGCAGGCGCCAAGCGCTGCACCGGTGCTCAAGAGGTAAGAAACGAAGCGCGACAGCCGCATCGCTGGCCTCCCTGGCCCGGACCGCCCCTTTGCGGCTCTGCCGCACCCGAGACGAACGTAGCGGAGCAGCGGAAGTCCGCTCGACGAGCGGTTCGTAACGATTTCGGCGGAACTTCACGCGATTTTGCGTTCCGGAACGTCCGCGTGACCAGCGTTAACGTTGTGGCAAATCGGATTGGTTCGGGGAGGACAGCTTGATGCGCCGATCTGGGGACCGCTACCGCGTTCCGGCGCTTGCGGCGACAATCTTTGCGCTGATCGGCGCAACAGGACAACGGGCGCGAGCCGACGACCTCAATGCATTGAGCCAGGATGATAAACAATGGGTGATGGCGCCCAAGAATTACGCCAATACCCGCTACAGCGGGCTCGACCAGATCAACGCGGGAAATGTCGCTAATCTGCATGTCGCTTGGACCTTTTCGGTAGGAGCCGATCGCGGGCAGGAAGCAGCGCCGCTGGTTGTCGACGGGACGATGTACGTCATGGGCCCCTATGTACTTCCCAATCCCAACCAGGTATTCGCGCTCGACGCTGCGACTGGCGACCTCAAATGGTCCTACACGCCAAAGCCGAACCTGTCGGCGATGGGCGTCGCTTGTTGCGATGTCGTCACCCGCGGCATCGCTTATGACAACGGCAAGATCTTTCTCGCCACGCTCGACATGAATGCCGTCGCCATCGACGCCAAGACAGGAAAGGAGGTGTGGCACACCAGCCTCGGCAACATCAACAAGGGCGAGACGATCACGATGGCGCCGCTCGCCGTGAAAGGAAAGATCCTGATCGGCAACAGCGGCGGCGAAATGGGCGTGCGCGGCTGGCTGACGGCCGTCGACGAGAACAACGGCAATATCGCTTGGCGCGCCTATGCGACCGGGCCCGACAAGGACGTGCTGATCGGCCAGGATTTCAAACCCTATTACGACTGGTTGAAGGGCCAGGATCTGGGCGTCAAGTCATGGCCGCCGGACGCCTGGAAGATCGGCGGCGGCACCTTCTGGGGGTGGATCTCCATACGATCCGAGCCTCAATTTGATCTACTACGGCACGGCAAATGCCGGGCCCTGGAACCCGGAACCAGCGGCCGGGTGACAATCTCTGGACGACGACGATATTCGCCCGCGATCCCGACACCGGCATGGCCAAATGGGCCGATCAGCTCAATCCCGCACGATTTGTGGGATTACGACGAGATCAATGAGAGCCTGGTGTTGGACCTGCCGATAAACGGTCAGACCCGCAAGGTGCTCGTCCATGTCGCCCGCAATGGGCACATGTATGTGATCGATCGGACCACCGGCGAAATCCTGTCGGCCGATCCGTACGACACGGTCAACGCCACCAACGGCATCGATCTCAAAACCGGCCGGCCGAACGAAAACGAGGCACTGAAGCCGGCCGTCGGCAAGACCATCGTCGGCGTCTGTCCGGCAGCTCCCGGCAGCCAAGGACTGGCAGCCCACCGCCTATTCACCGCGCACCAAGCTGATTTATGTGCCGCACCAGCATCTGTGCATGAATTGGAAATCGACGGAGGTCGGCTACATCGCCGGGACGCCCTTTGTCGGAGCCACTGTCGACATGTATGCCGGACCGGGCGGCTATCGCGGCGAGTACATGGCGTGGGACCCGGTCGGCCGGAAAAAGGTCTGGGCGATCCGCGAGAATTTCCCGGTGTGGAGCGGCACTCTGGTGACGGCTGGCGATGTCACGTTCTATGGAACGATGGACCGCTGGTTCAAGGCCGTCGATGCGAAGAGCGGCAAGGTCCTCTGGCAGTTCAAGGTGCCGTCCGGGATCATCGGGCAGCCGATCACCTATATGGGCAATGACGGGGTTCAGTACGTCGCCATTCTGTCCGGCGTCGGCGGGTGGCCGGGCGTGGTCGCCAATGCCCAGGTCGACCCGCGGGTTCGAAACGGCGCGCTCGGCTTCACCGGGGCAACCCAGGACCTTCCTCAGCAGACCGTTGGCGGCGGCACGCTTCTGGTCTTTGCGGTGCAGAACGCGCAACGGGCGGAGCAATCCAATCAGGGGCAGGGCGGTCAGCCTCCCGGGCCGCCGCCAGCCCAGCCAGCCGCAGCGCTGAGGATGCCGATGTTGCTGCTGGCAGATGGGCTGCTCTTGATCAAAATTCCTCGCGGATTGCGAGTCGTCGCCGTTCGCAGGGTTCGCCCGCCGTGGCAGACGAAGCGGGCAATGAGCTGCGCGTCTGCGCCGACCCGAACAATCTGCCATTCTCGAATGATCGCAATGGCGGCTTCGAGAACGCGATCGCGCAGCTTTTCGCGAAGGAAATGGGACAGTCGGTCGCTTACACCTGGTGGGCGCAGCGGCGCGGGTTCATCCGCAACACATTAAAGGCAGGCAATTGCGACGTGATCATGGGCGTGCCGGTCGGGCTCGCCATGGTCGAGACCACCCGCCCCTATTATCGCTCCGAGCTACGTTTTCGTGTCGCGGTCGGACCGCCAGCTCGACATTGCGTCGATGACCGACCCGCGGCTGAAGGACGCTCAAAATCGGCATTCAGCTGATCGGTGACGACGGCTTCAATACGCCGCCCGGCTCACGCACTCGCCATGCAAGGCATCGTCGACAATGTCGTGGGCTACACGGTGTACGGCGACTACCGGCGGCCCGATCCGCCGGCGCAGATCCTCGAGGCCGTGGCGCAGGGCGACATCGACATCGCCGCCGTCTGGGGCCCGCTCGCGGGTTATTTTGCGCGACAGTCGCCGGTGAAGCTGACGCGTCGTGCCGATCACCGACACCGAGCGATTTGCTCCTCTGCTGTTCCAGTTCGACATCGCAATCGGCGTGCGCAAGGGAGATGACAAGCGCAAGGAAGAACTCGACCAGCTGATCTCCCGGAATTCAGCGCAAATCGCGCAGATTCTCGACCGATACGGAGTTCCCGTCATTGCAGGCCGGCCGACAAGCAGCTCGACAGCCGAAAGGAGGAGAGGCCATGCCCTGCAGGGCCGCGGTGGTCCTCGGACCGATTGCTGTGATCTTTGTCGGCTGCATTGATCTGTAGTGCCGGTCACGGCCGGCGCAAAACGCGAATCCGAAACCAGTCATCAGCTGAACAATCCGCTCAACAGAGCGCGGTCGAGGCACCCAGTGGGATCGCTGCTCGAATGGCTCAAAGTCCCGGAAGTGAAAATCATCCCGGGCGCAGTCAATTTGCGGCCCAACATCGAGAACCCAATGGCAAAGGACTCCGTCCTCCGTCGAGCGGGGAATGAAGTATTTTACCCAATTCAACTGTGTCGGGTGTCATGCGCCGAATGCCGGAGGCGGCATGGGGCCTGCGTTGAGCGAAGGGATTTTTCAAGTTTGGCAGCGAGCCGGCGAATATCTTATCTGACGATTTCGCACGGACGGCCGCTCGGCATGCCGTCCTGGGGCGCATTTGCTGCCCGACGAAGTCATCTGGGATCTCGTCAGCTACATCAAAAGCATCAGCGATGCGCCCAGCCCGGAGTGGGGGCACACGATCTCGGCGCAATCGCCCAACATAGAGCAAGTGCCCGCCGAATTTCAGCAGACAGCGACGCCGTGGAAATTCACGCAGCCGTTCAGCGAGGGGCAGAAGCCGACCGAGCACGCGCCGACGGGCCAGCAACACTGACCCAAATGGAGACCGCAGGCAAGCCCGTCGCGGGCGGGAGAAAGAAGTGACGGCGCTCCGTGCGGCGGCATCTTCGCCGGTGCTCGCTGTGCTGCTGATCCCCAATGCGGCGCGCGCCGATGCCGTGGTCGGTGCTGACCTCCGGCATGTCCTATATGCACGCTGCCGGCACCAAGAATTATGGCGTGGTCTCGCTGCTCTATTTTGTGCTGGCCGTCTCGATAGCGGTCATCGTGCTCATTGCCGTCTTCGTCGTCATCGGAATGTTTCGCCGAGCGGGCGAACGCAACGCAGCCGAATCAGGTGCCGATCGAGCGCCGCGGCAACGGGCTGCCGTGGATTTATATCGGGAGCGCGATCTCCCTCGTCGTGTTGTTCGCGATCGCCATATGGGACTATGTCGTCCTCGCCGATGTCGGGACGATACCGCGGAATGCTGCTCCGTTCACGATTCAAGTCGTCGGGCACCAGTGGTGGTGGGAGCTCCGCTACAACACCGACGATCCTTCGCGCACGTTCGATACCGCCAACGAACTGCACATTCCGGTCGGCAAACCGGTGCGCCTGCAGGTCAACACCGGCGATGTGATCCATTCCTTTTGGGTTCCGGTGCTGACCGGAAAGATGGACACCATTCCCGGCCAGAACAACCAGACCTGGATCGAAGCGCAGGACCCAGGCGTCTACCGCGGCCAGTGCACGGAATATTGCGGGCTGCAACATGCCAAGATGGGCCTGCTGGCGGTCGCGCAGCCGCAAGACGAATTCGACGAGTGGTGGAATAACCAAGTAGCGGGGGCGAAGACCCCGGAATCGCCGACAGCTCAGCAAGGCGAGAGTGAGTTTGTCGGCCATTGCGGCATCTGCCACACGGTGCGCGGGACGCGGGCAGGTGGTCGGGTCGGCCCCGACCTCAGCCATCTGATGACCCGGATGACGATCGCCTCCGGCACGCTGCCCAATACGATCGGCTATCTTTCCGGATGGATTGCCGAGCCGCAGCACGTCAAACCGGGCAATTACATGCCCGACCTCGATCTGTCGGGGCCACAATTGACGCGGATCAGAGCCTTTCTCGAGACATTGCGATGAGGTGGTGACAGTGGTGTACCCGGCCTACGCGCGCGTACCGGAGATTGCGGACCGTTCCCGTCCGGGGCTGGCCGAAGAGCTGGAGCGGATGTGGAAGACCCCGCCGGGGCTGCGCGGCTGGCTCTCGACGGTCGATCACAAGGAAATCGGGCTGCGCTATCTCGTCACTGCGTTCATTTTCCTGTTCGCGGGCGGCATCCAGGCGCTGATCATGCGATTGCAGTTGGCGCATGGCGGCAACCAGCTGCTGACTCCCGAACAGTACAACGAGCTGTTCACGATGCACGGGATCACGATGATCCTGTGGTACGCGTTTCCGGTGTTGTCGGGGTTCAGCAATTATCTCTGGCCATTGTTGCTCGGGTCCCGCGACATGGCGCTGCCCCGGCTCAATGCCTTCTCTTATTGGATATTCCTCGCCTCCGGAATTTTCATCTATACGAGCTTTGCCGTCGGTGCCGCGCCCAATGACGGCTGGTTCAACTATGTTCCCTATGCCAATCGGGAATTCAATCCCGGGATCAACATCGATTTTTACGCGCTCGCAAACATCTTTCTCGGCATTTCGACAACCGCCGGCGCAATAAATTTCATCGTCACGACATGGCGCACGCGATGCCCGGGCATGTCGGTCAACCGGTTCCCGGTGGTGATTTGGGGCACCCTGACCGCCAATGCCGCAAACGTGCTGGCGATCCCGGTGGTCAGCCTGGCGTTTTTCCTGCTGTGGCTCGACCGCAATTTCGGCACCCATTTCTATAATGCGAACGAAGGCGGCCAGCCGCTCCTATGGCAGCATCTGTTCTGGATGTGGGGGCATCCCTGGGTCTACGTCGTCGTCTTGCCGGCGCAAGGCATAGTCTCGGATGCGATCCAGACATTTTGCCGGCGCCCCCTGGTCGGCTACACGGCAGTCGTTCTCGCGACCGTTGCGACGATGATCCTCGGCTTTGGCGTCTGGGTGCACCACATGTTTGCGACCGGGCTGCCGGCCATGGGTCTTTCCATATTCAGCGCCGCCAGCCTTGTCATAACCATTCCGAGCGCGATCCAGGTATTCGCGTGGATCGCGACGATCTGGACCGGACGCCCGGTGTTCAAGACCGCTTTTCTTTATATCGCGGGCTTTATCGTCATGTTCGTGATCGGCGGCGTCTCCGGGGTCATGACCGCGGTGGTTCCGGTCGATTGGCAATTGACCGACACGTATTGGGTCGTGGCGCATCTCCATTATGTGCTGATCGGCATCAACCTGTTCGGCGTCCTCGCCGGGCTTTATTACTGGTTTCCCAAATTCACCGGAAAAATGCTGGACGAGACGTTGGGGAAAGTGAACTTCTGGCTGGTCTTCATCGGCTTCAATGTCGCATTCTTTACGATGCACATCACCGGCCTCATGGGAATGCCGCGCCGTGTCTACACCTATATTTCCGGTCTCGGATGGGATGCTCCCAATCTGACGACGACGATCGGCGCATTCATTCTCGCCGCTGGCCTGCTCGTGCTGGTGATCAACGTCATTTACAGCCTGCTTTACGGCGCCGAAGCCGGACCCAACCCGTGGGATGCCCCGACTTTGGAGTGGTCGACTTCTTCACCGCCGCCATCCTACAATTTCGAGGTCATCCCCAGCATCGCCAGCCGGCATCCTTTGTGGGAGGATCGGCTGGTGAACGAAGCCGCACGGCCAATCCGTCCTCGAGCGCGGGTTGTTGCTCGACGATCATCACGAGACCCTCGGCGTGACCACGATCGATGGCGAGCCCGAAATCATCTTCAAGATGCCGGGCGAATCCTACATGCCGTTCGCATTGATGCTTTGCCTGTCGGCATTCTTCGCCGGACTGCTCGTCCATATCTGGGGTCTCGCGGCCGCCGCGGTCGGGCTCGGCATCATCGTCGTCATCGCCTGGCTCTGGCCCCGCGCCGAAGCCGGCGAAAAGGCCATTGCCGCGCCATGACGGAGACCCTTGCTCATCAAGATCGGCCGCTGCCGGTCGGCAGCATCGGCTTTATGTCGACTGGGTGGGCAGCGGCAATTTTTCTGCTGATTTCCGAGGCATCCATCTTTGCCTATCTGTTTTTCACCTACTTCTACTTTTCCGTGCAGCCCAGCTATCACTGGGCGCCGAGCACTCCGCCGACATTCCTCTATTCGGCGCCGCAAACCGCGATCGTCCTGATCGGCTCGGCGACCTCGTGGTGGGCCGCTCGGTTGGCAAGCCGAGGCGATATGGCGCGCGTGATGATCGCCCTCGCCATCACGATCGTGCTCGCCACGGCCTTTATCGCGCTTCAATTCGTCGATTGGTTTACCGAACCATTCTCGATGGCCTCCAGCGCCTTCGGCTCCAATTACTTTGTGATCAGCGGCTTTCACCTGGCGCATTTCGTGGTTGGTTGGCTGATCTTTGTGGTCCTCTTGCTGTGGACCTGGCTTGGCTACTTCGACTCGGTGCGGCATGTGCCGATCATGATCGGAGCACTTTACTGGTATTTTCTGACGGTAATCTGGATAGCCGTTTTCTTCGTTCTGTACTGCACGCCCCGGTTTGCGTAACGGTCCCGCCATGTCGGACGACATTGCCTACAGCGCCGCAAAGCATCCCGGAGAACATCGCGACCGGCTAGGATGGGCCGAGCTGTTCTATGGCCTTTTCGCTGCCCCGATTTTCTGGGCCGGCAACTTCATGGTCGATTACGGCCTCGTGTCGCATGCCTGCTATCCCGGGAGCGAGCCGCGCTGGGACGGCGAGCCCGGGTTCCGGTTTGCCTGGTGGCTCGCCCTGCTGTTCTATTTCATCACGCTCGGGCGTGTGCGCCAGCGCCGGGTATGTGTCCTACCGCAACTGGATGGAAACACACCCGGAAGCGGAAGGCGGGGTCGACGAGGTCATCGAATTAGGGCACGGGCGCACCCGCTATCTCGCGATGATCGGGATCTGGTTCAGCGCACTGTTCTTTGCCGCGACGCTGTTCGGAATTGTGATTTGGGCGATCGAGCCGCTATGCGCGTTTTAACTCTGGCGCTCGCCATCCCTTTGGTATCCGCCTCGGCGGCCGCCCAGTCTCCGCAAACCGGGGGAAATCCTGCGCACGGCGCCGCGCTCATCAGGGATTACGGCTGCGGCAGTTGCCACCAGATACCCGGGGTCGCGAACGCCGATGGCCTCGTCGGCCCGCCGCTCTCGAACATCGGAATGCGCGTCTACCTCGCCGGGATGCTGCGCAACACCCCCGACAACATGGAGTTTTGGCTGCGCCATCCGCAGCAAGTGGTCCCGGGCAACGTCATGCCCGATATGGGGATGACGGCGTCGGACGCCCGCGACATCGCCGCCTATCTTTATACCCTGCGATAAGCCTGCGGCTCCGCGTCGCTCAGAGCCGGGGCAAGAGCGAGCAGCGCGAACGCCAAGAATATCAGGCAGCCCGGGATCCACATGATGATCCCGCCGAGTTGCTGGTCCTGGAGCGGCGTCAGTCCCCAGGCCGCCGTCGTCAGCGCATGCGGTGCATAGACGGCGCGCGAAGCCAAAGTGATCAGCGCGCCGAGAAAGCCCATCTGAGCCGAGGAGACGAACCCGCTCGGCGAGCCTCGCAATCAATCGATGCGTCGCTCGCCGATCGCAGCAGGGCATGCCACAGCCATAGCGCAGCGCCAAAGACGGTCAGGTGCATCGACCAATAGACACAGGTGCTGGAGAAAGTCGCCGCGTAAGGCAGCAGGGGCGTGCCAGAACCATAGCAACGCCGCGAATGCCGCTGCCGAGGCGAGCGGCGCCGGGCGCGGTCCATCTGCCCGCGCTAATGCTGGCATGCCGAGAGCTGCGGCGAGCGCCTCCGCTGGCCTTCCGGCAACCACGAGGGGTGCGGCCAGCAGGGTCAAAATCATGTGCTGCCCGACACGCGCGGCAAACAGCGACACCGAAAGCGGACAGAAGGGGGACACGAGCGCGAGCGCGGTGATCAGCCAGCCGCCGAGGAACGCCGTCCTCTGCCGGGCCGTGAGGCCATGGCCGGTTCGCTCGAGCCGGACGCCGCCCGATATATAAAGGCCGAGGATCGCGACAAGTCCGCCGACCAGGACGGGATCCAAATTCCAACTGAGCCATAGGGAGCCGGGTGACGGCGGCGGACCACAATAGGGAATTGTAGCCATAACGGGAGGCTCCCTTCCATCGAGCTGCAAGGGGGAGGCTAGTCAATCAACGCTTCCGCTTCGATTGGTTCCGCCGCGCCCGTCTTTTTGACTCGCCCGCTGAATGGGGATCGACCGCACAACGCGCGTTGACAACCGGCTGGACGGGTACTTTATGCCGGCATCATGAAGCTTGAATGGCTTGGATGCTGGATCGCGGCGGCAATCGTCGCTGCGTCACCCGCCGCGGGCGCCGAGGAACCGCGGCTCAATGTCTACAACTGGTCCGATTACATCGCGCCGGATACGATCCCGAAATTCGAGGCCGAGACCAGGATCAGGGTCAGCTACGACGTCTATGACGGGAACGAGGTGCTGGAGGCGAAACTGCTGTCCGGCCGGTCGGGGTATGATGTCGTCGTGCCCTCGGCGAGCCCGTTCATGGCGCGCCAGATCGCGGCCGGGGTGTACCGGGTGCTCGACAAATCCAAACTCCCGGGCTGGCGGAACCTCGATCCCCATATCCTCGACCTGGTCAGCGCCGCCGACCCAGACAACGAGCACGGCTCGCCTTATCTGTGGAGCGACACCGGGATCGGCTACAACGCGACGCAGGTGCATGCCGCATTGGGTGAGGCCGCGCCGGTGGACAGCCTCGCGCTGATCTTCGATCCGGCGGTGGCCGGGAAACTCGCGCCGTGCGGGATCTCATTGCTCGATACGCCCCAGGAGGTATTTCCGGCGGCGCTCGCCTATTTGGGGCTCGACCCCAAGAGCCGCGATCTCCGGGACCTCGACAAGGCCTTTGCGGTTCTCGAAAAAGTCCGCCCCTACATCCGCAAATTTCACTCCTCGCAGTACATCAACGATCTCGCGGGCGGCGATTTGTGCGTCGCGCTCGGTTATTCGGGCGATGTGATCCAGGCCCGCAACCGGGCGCGCGAGGCTGCCAACAAGGTCGAGATCGCCTTTCGCGTGCCGAAGGAGGGGGCGATGATGTCGGTCGACATGCTGGGGATCCCGGCCGACGCGCCGCATCCGGAAAACGCGCTGCGCTTTATCGATTACCTGTTGCGCCCGGCGGTCATCGCCGACATCACCGATGCTGTCTGGTATCCGAACCCCAACCTGCCCGCGACGGCGCTGGTCAAGTCCGAGATCCGCAACGACCCGGCGGTCTACCCGCCGGAGGAAATCCGTCGCCGGCTCTACGTCGATCTCCCAGCGCCTGCCGCCTACGAGCGGGCCCGCACCCGCGCCTGGACCCGCCTCAAATCCGGCCACTGACCCTGATGGTCGACATTGGAACCCGCAAAAGCAACCTGCGTGCTTCGAGACGCGCCCTGTGGGCGCTCCTCAGCATGAGGGAAGCCTTCAATGGCATTAAGAAAATTCCTCATCCTGAGGAGGCCGCGAAGCGGGCGTCTCGAAGGACGCACGGGCTCTGATCCAGCGCGGTGGTATGGCGCTGCTTGAAATCACCGGCGTCTCGAAGCGTTTCGGCGCGACCTTCGCGGTCGACGAGGTTTCACTCACTGTCGAGCGCGGCGCCTTTTTCGCGCTGCTCGGGCCTTCGGGTTGCGGCAAGACGACATTGCTGCGGATGATCGCCGGATTTGAGGCGCCCGACGGCGGCCGTATTGTCATCGATGGGGTCGATGTTACCGGGCTGCCGCCTTATGCGCGGCCGGTTAACATGATGTTTCAGTCCTATGCACTGTTCCCGCACATGGATGTCGCAGGCAATATCGCCTTCGGGCTGCGCCAGGAGCGGATGAACCGCCGGCGCATCGCCGCCCGGGTTGCGGAAATGCTGGCATTGGTGCAGATGTCGGGCTACGCGCAGCGCCTCCCGCACGAATTGTCCGGCGGTCAGCGCCAGCGCGTCGCGTTGGCGCGGGCCCTCGCAAAAATGCCAAAGCTGCTGTTGCTTGACGAGCCATTGGCGGCGCTCGACCGCAAGCTGCGGGCCGAGACCCGGCTCGAGCTGGTTGCCGTCCAGGAGCGGGTCGGGACCACCTTTCTGGTCGTCACGCACGACCAGGAGGAGGCGCTGAGCATGGCCAGCTGCGTTGCGGTGATGGACCAGGGGCGTCTCGTGCAGACCGGCGCCCCGGCGGAAATCTACGAGCGGCCTGCCTCGCGCTTTGTCGCTAATTTTGTCGGCGAGGTGAACCTGTTCGAAGGCGAGCTGACCGCCGGGACCAACCGCCCCGCCCTCGCCGTGGCGGGGCTCCCTGAGCCGATCCCATTGCCCGCAGACACGCGGTTGCCCGAAGGCGTGGCGGTGGCGCTGGTCGTGCGCCCGGAAAAGCTGGTGCTGTCTCATACGCCTCCCATCGGGTTTGCGATTGCGGCAACGGTGTCGTCGATCGGCTATTTGGGCGGCGGCTCGATCGTCCATCTCGAGACGCGGCAGCATGAGGCGCTCAAGGCCTATCTGCCCGGCACCGCGGCGAGCTCCTTCGGCCGCGGCGCGCCGGTATGGGCGACCTGGCCGCGCGATGAGGGCGTGGTTCTAACGCAATGACCGGATTGGGACGGACGGGCCGGGCGGTGTTGATCGGCGTGCCGTTTCTTTGGCTCGCGCTGTTTTTCCTATTGCCGCTGCTGATCGTCGTCAAGATCAGCCTGGCCGAGAGCACGATCGGGATACCGCCCTATACCCCGCTCGTCGCCAATCACGACGGCGGTCTCAAATTGCACGCGACAATGGCGAATTTTTCGCTGATTGCCGGCGACGACCTTTACCTGCGCGCCTATCTCGGCTCGCTCGGCAACGCGGCATTGGCGACCGCTCTCTGCCTTCTGATCGGCTATCCGGTCGCCTACGCCATTGCCCGCTCGCAAGGGGTGCAGCGGCAAGTACTGCTGTTCCTCGTCATGCTGCCGTTCTGGACGAGCTTTCTGATCCGGGTCTATGCCTGGATCGCGATCCTCGAGCCTAACGGATTGTTGAACCAGTCTCTGATCGCGCTGGGCTTGATCTCCATGCCCTTGCCGCTCCTCAATAACCAGTTTTCCGTCGAGCTCGGTCTCGTCTACTCGTATCTACCGTTCATGACCTTGCCGCTCTACGGCAGCTTGTCCAGGCTCGACCAGAGCCTCATCGAAGCGGCCGCCGATCTCGGCGCGCGCCCGCTGCGCGCCTTCCTCGGCGTCACCCTCCCGCTGAGTTTGCCGGGGATCGCGGCGGGCTCGCTGCTCGTGCTGATCCCGGCGATCGGCGAGTTTGTCATTCCCGACCTGCTGGGCGGGCCCGACACCTTGATGATCGGCAAGGTGCTGTGGGACGAATTCTTCAATAACCGTGATTGGCCGGTGGCCGCCGCAGTCGCAGTGGTGCTGGTCGCAGCGTTGGCGGTCCCGCTTCTCGCAGCACAGCGGTTTCTCGAGCGGGGGGATGCGGCGTGAAGCCGCCTCGGACGGGAGGCTGGTTCCGACTGGCGGCGCTGATGTCGGGTTTTGGCTTCCTATACGCGCCGATCGTGTTGCTGGTGATCTACTCGTTCAATGCCTCGCGTTTGGTAACGGTGTGGGCCGGGTTCTCGACCCGCTGGTATGGCGCGCTCTTCCATGACGAAGCATTTGGCGCTGCCGCGCTGACGAGCCTCGAAGTCGCCGCGATGGCAGCCACCCTTTCCCTCGTGCTCGGCACTTGTGCCGGCTTCAGCATGGCGCGCTTTGCACGCTTTCCCGGCCGGCTCGTGTTCGGGTTCGCGTTGCTCGCGCCGCTGGTTGTGCCCGAGGTAATCCTCGGCCTGTCGCTGCTATTGCTGTTCGTCGCCTGCGAGAGCTGGTTTGGTTGGCCGAGCCGCGGCATGCTGACGATCACGATCGCCCATGCGACGTTCGGCGCTTGTTTTGTGTCGGTGCTGGTGCGCGCGCAGCTGGCCGGCTTCGATCGCGCTCTCGAAGAGGCCGCGCTCGATCTCGGCGCGCGTCCCTGGACGGTGCTGACGCGCATCACCCTCCCCGGGATCAGCCCGGCGCTGGTATCGGGCTGGCTCCTGGCGTTCACGCTGTCGCTCGACGATTTGGTGATCGCGAGCTTTGTCACCGGCCCATCCGCGACGACGTTGCCGATGGCGGTATTTTCGAGCGTGCGGCTGGGGGTGAGCCCTGAGGTCAACGCGCTCGCGACATTGTTTCTCGCCGCAGTTTTCGTTCTTGTCGCATTGGCCGGCTGGCTGATGGCGCGCGACGGGCGTCGGCGTCAGATCTAAACACTACCAGGCGCGCGTTGCAGAATTCCGCTGGCGGCGCCGGGGTCGTAGCCGGCGGCGACGTGGACGTCGACGACGCACACTTTGCCGGCGCGGACTGCGGCGACGGCTTCGTTGAGGGCTGGCAGAAGACGGCGCGGATCGCCGACCGGGCCGATGCCGACGCAGCCCTGGGCACGCGCCATCGCGGCAAGGTCGATGTCGGGGTCGCGGATCGCCTGGCCGATCCAGCGGTTCTCGGCCGGCCGGCCGCGCTCGCGGGCGACCCGCTCCTGATGCAATTCGTCATTGAAAAACGAGCGGTTGTTGGCGAGCACGATCAAGAGCGGGATGCCGTTGCGCACCGCGGTCCACAGAGCGGTAACCCCCATCAGGAAATCGCCGTCGCCGAGCACCGCGACCGGCAGGCGCTCGCCGTCGCGCAACGCCAACGCCGCACCGACGGCCATACCCGGCCCCGATCCGATGCCGCCGCCGCCATCGGCGCCGAGAAAGTCGAGCGGGTGCCGGAAATCCCACAGATGCTCGCCCCAGCTGAGCGGCAGCCGGATCATCGAGACCGGCGCGCCGCCCAGTGCCTCCTTCAGCGCCGTCGCCAATAGCGGCACCTCGATGATCGAGGCGGTGTCGAGCGCCGACCGCGGCGGGGGCGCTCGACGCTCGCGCGGCGCCGGCAGGGGCGGCGCATTCGGGCGCAACCGTCTGACCTCGGCCAATAGCGCGGGCACGGCCGCATCGGGCTCAGCCAACAGATAGTAGTCGGCCGGCGGCAGGCCTTGATAGTCCATGCTCCAGCCATTGTGGACATACTGGTCGACCGAGACTTGGATCACCTTGCCGGGCACAGGCTTGCCGCGGCAGGCGCCCTTCAATGTGCCGGCCAGATCAATCCAGTCGAGGCTCAGGATCACATCCGCCGCGGCGACCAGCTCGGCGCCTGCCGGCGACAGCGAAGTAGCGGGTCCGGCGGCATGCAGCGGGTGATCGGTCGGAAAAGCGGCGCCCGCCTTGCGGTCCGTCATCACCCGCGCGCAGATCGCCTCGGCGAGCTCGATGCGCCGTTGCCACGCCTGCGGATCACGCGAGGTGCGCCCCATCAGGATGACGGGACGCTCGGCGCGGGCCAGGAGCTCGGCGGCTTGGCGCAGCACTGGACCGGCTGGTTCCAAGGGCGGCGGCGGAGCAAACCGGGTGGTCTCAGTGTGTGGCGGCGCGGCGACGACTTCGTCTTCCTGCAGTTCCAGGATTAAGTTGATGTACACGGGTCCGCGGGGCGCGGTCTGCGCGATGATATTGGCGCGCAAGAGCGCCTCTTGCGCCGCCCCGATAGAAGACGGCTGATCGTCCCATTTCGTGTAGTTCCGGATCAATGCGCCCTGGTCGCGTACGGTGTGGATCCACTCGATCCACGGCCGGCGCCGCACTGCATCGACCGCTCCGGTAGCGCCGAGCACGATCATCGGGACGCGATCGCACCAGGCATTGAAGATCGCCATCGTCGCATGCATCAAGCCGACATTGGCGTGCGCGATCACCGCGAGCGGGCGCCCGGTCACCTTGGCGTAGCCATGGGCCAACGCGACCGCGCTCTCTTCGTGCAGGCACAGCAGCATGCGCGGCCTCGTATTGCCGAGATAATTGACGATGCTGTCGTGCAGACCGCGATAGCTCGACCCGGGATTGAGCGCGACATAGGGAATATCCAGCTCGCGCAGCATCGCCGCGATCGCGTCGCTGCCCCAGAGCCGCGCCGAGGGCGGCTCGGCACCGGCCGATCGATCTCGTTGCCGGCAGCCTCGACCGGTCTTGCGGACGCGTCATCCATCGTTTCCCTCCTCGAATGGCACGTTACTTGTCAGTGTTCCAGATGTCGGTCGCAAGCTTCCAGTCGCGGCCGATCTTGCGCCAGACGACGACGTATTTCCCGACGATTTCCTGCGGCGGCTGCGCCTTCGTCTTCAGGGTGACCGTGCCGATTTCACGCGCCGCGGAGCGGCCGAGCGGCAGCACATCGACCGTCGTCAGCTTGGCGTCACCCATCTGCTGCGCCGCTTGCCGCCAGAACGCCTCGATCGCGGGACGCCCCTTCACCATGGCCGAGCCCGGCGGGAGGACATAGGCGTCCTCGGTATAGAGCGCCGCGATCGCGGCGGCGTCGCCCTTGTTGAAAGCCGCCGTCCAGGCGTCGTTGAGCTTCTCGATTGTCGCCTTGTTCTGGGCGACCGCCGGCGAGCTCAGGCTCAAGCAGCCGATGATCATCACAATCCGCAACATCGCATTCCTCCATCAGGATAGTCATTGCGAAGAGCGCCTCGGCGCTCTGAAGCAATCTCGACCCGACGCGCGCCCGCGGCCCGAGATTGCTTCGCTTGCGCTCGCAATGACGCCGTGGGGTTCGGTCCGCTGTTGATCACGGCGCGATCGTCGTGCCGCCGTCGACGATGATCGTCTGGCCGGTGATGAAGGCGCCGGCGCGCGAGGCGAGCATCACGGCGACGCCGGCGATGTCCTCGGGCTCGCCGAGCCGCCGCAACGGTGTTGCGGCCTCGCGGGCGGCGCGCCGCTGCGGATCCTCGTAGAGCACGCGCGCAAACTCGGTTTTGACGAGACCCGGGGCGATGCAGTTGACCCGCACATTGTCGGGGCCCCATTCGGCGGCAAGATTGCGGCAGAGCGCATAGTCGGCGGCCTTCGTCACGCCGTACATGCCGAGCACCGTCGTCGCGCGCACGGCCGCGACCGAGATGATGTAGATGATCGAGCCGTTGCGCCGCTCGCGCATCTCAGGCGCCACCAGGCGCGACAGCCACAGGTTGCTCAGCACGTTGTTTACCATCATCCGCTCGAATACTTCGTCGGTCAGCTTTTCGAGCGAGCCGTAATGCGGATTGACCGCCGCATTGCAGACCAGAATGTCGATGCGGCCCCAGGCCTCACGTGCCTTGGCGACGAGGTTTTCGAGCTGCGCCTTATCCGAGATGCGCGCCGTCTGCGCGATCGCCTCGCCGCCTTTCGCGCGGATCGCCGCCGCGACCTCCTCGCAGGGCGCGAGGTTGCGGGCCGAGATCACGACCCGGGCGCCAGCCTCGGCAATCGCCTCGGCGATCGCCCGGCCGATGCCGCGGCTCGACCCGGTCACGATCGCGACCTTCCCCGACAAGTCGAACAAATTCATTGTGCCCTCTGATCAGCGATTGCGGCGTCCAATCATGCCGCATCGAGCGATTTTCTGAAACAGGATCATCATCGCGATTTAGTCACGTCCGATCGCGCCTCGCCGCGCGACTAGACTTGCCGGCCGCATCGCAATTTTTTTCGGCTTTGAATTAGGCAGTAAAAACCATTTCAAACGGTTACTATATGCTGTATGTAGGGAGACGCCAAGATTGAAGGGTAGGAAGAGAAGCAGTCATGAATTCCGAAAATACCGAAAAGGACATCGATCTGCGGCCGGTCACCAAGATCATCGCAAGCTATGTCGGCAATCATACACTGTCACCCGAGCAGCTGCCGGCCTTGATCACCTCGGTGCAGCAGGCTCTGCGCGATCTCGGAAAACCGGCGCCGGTGCCGGTGCCGCGCACCCCGGCAGTGCCAATTCGGCGTTCCGTGCAGCATGATCACGTCGTCTGCCTCGAATGCGGCTTCCGCGGGAAGACTTTGCGCCGGCATCTCGGCACCCGGCACGGATTGCAGACCGCCGAATATTTGCGGCGCTGGGATCTGGCGAGTGATCATCCGCTGACTGCGCCGGCCTACTCCGAACAGCGCTCGACAATGGCAAAAGAGCTCGGGCTCGGGCGTAAGCGCAGCCGGCCGCGCGGCAGGCCCCGCCGCGCCAAGGCGTGATGAATTGAACTACAACTCATGCCCTTCGTGTCGATCACGCGGCTCAGGGTTCGGTCTTGGCGATACTTGCCGGGGTTCCTGATCCAGTCCTTTCGCGCGGCGCGCCAGGCCAAGCTCGCGGCCGGAAGCCTGACCGTTTCCGTTCTTCGCGACGCCGACGGCGCGTTCTGGACCCGCACCGTGTGGCGTGACGAGGCGGCGATGCGATCCTTCATGCAATCGGGCGTGCATCGCCGGATCATGACGCGCCTCGCGGAGTGGTGCGATGAGGCCGCCCTGGCCCATTGGGTTCAAGACACCAATGAACCGCCATCCTGGCCAGAGGCATACCGGCGTCTGCAACGAGGCGGCCGGCGTTCGAGGGTCAATCACCCATCGGCGGCGCAATGCCGGTTTGCGATCCCCGAGCTGCGGACGAGCACTGGAATAACCTTCAAAATCACCGCTGACGCCGAAAGCGTGTCACGCCGTTAGTGCCCAGATCCAACCGGTTGATCCAGTCTTCCCTCGGTCGTGCCCGGCCCTGTGCCGGGCATCCACGGAGTTGGCACGGTCTGAACCTACGTTTAGTAGATGGCCGGAACCAGTCCGGCCATGTTTCGAACAATAAAGATAATCCCGAGTCCTGAGACGGGGATGCTAGGGCTCAGATGCAGACAACTGATTCAGTGAGATGCGCCCGTCCTCGTCTTCCCGGCCAAGGCCGGGACCCATTTTGGCCATGGGCACCGGCCTCCGCCGGTGTGACGGGATTTTGGTGTGAGCTTTGTTCCGCGCGTGCTGAGCGAATGATCCGTACGGGTCTGAACACCAGGGCTCTGGTCAGCGGTCCGCGGGGTTCCGCCTACAATCAACTCGCGGGTCCCTGGTCCCCAAAATAGCCGTAATGGCATGGTATTAAGCCGCGATGCGGATCCGGTTGCTGTTTTCCTCTCACGTCGGGGCGCCGGTAGGGCGCCAAAGCGAACCCCCTGCCCGGGTCCGGCTTCTCCTGTTTTTCGCCGGTATTATCAGGAGGCCGGCCGTTCTCGCGGTCGCTGTCGTGCTTGGGACAATGGCGGGTCGAGCGGAAACCGCTGCGCTGCCGGTGACGGAGATCGCGGCCGGGATTTTTGTGCACAACGGAGTGCACGAGGAGGCGTCCGAGGCGAACGAGGACGCGATCGCCAATATCGGCTTCATCATCGGCGACGAGGCCGTGGCGGTCATCGACCCCGGCGGCAGCTTCGCGGAGGGAAGCGAGTTGCGCGCGGCGATCCGCGCCCGCACGGACCGGCCGATCCGCTATGTGATCCTGACCCATGTCCATCCCGACCATATCTTCGGGGCCGCCGCGTTCTGCGACGATCACCCCGATTTCATCGGGCACGCCAAACTGCCGGGCGCCCTCGCTCAGCGCGGCGACTATTATCTCCGCAGATTGCGCAGCGCCCTCGGCGATGAAGCGAATGGCACCGAGATCGTGGCGCCGACGGTTCTCGTTTCCGATAGGCTCGAACTCGATCTCGGACACCGGCGTCTCACCTTGTGGGCGCACGGCCCGGCTCATACCGACAACGACCTGACGATCTTCGATGAGAATACCCGGACTTTTTGGCTCGCCGATCTGCTGTTCGTCGATCGCATCCCGGTCATCGATGGCAGCCTGGTAGGCTGGCTCAAGCAGCTCGACGAGGTGACCGCCATAGCGGCGGACCGGGCCGTTCCCGGGCATGGTCCGGTATCCGTGCCATGGCCGTCAGCGGCGGAACCCGAGCGGCGCTATCTTGCAGCCGTCGCGCACGATACGCGCGCGGCGATCAAGGCCGGGATCGGCATTGCCAACGCCTACCGGCAAGTCGCAAACTCGGAACGCGGGAAGTGGCGGCTGTTCGACGAGTATCACCCGCGCAACGTAACGGCGGCCTATAAGGAGCTCGAATGGGAATGACCCCTAACATGCTCGGTCGAGCCGTTTTGGTTTTATTGCTGCTGGGTTTTGTGCTGCCGGGACCAGCCCGCGCCGAACCGACCGAGGCGGAGCGCATGGCCCGCTGGGCCGATCTCCGGCACGCGATCTTTGGCGACCGGGTCGTCGAAGATGCCGGCGACCTCGTCGCGATCAATTCCCCGGCACGCGCCGAGGACGCCGCAATTGTACCGGTGGCGATCCGCGTCGCGGAGACGCTCGCTCCCGAAATCCGCGGCCTTTATCTGGTCATCGACAACAACCCGTCGCCGTTGGCGGCGCATTTCGTGCTCGGGCCGATCGCGGACGCGCGGGAAATCGCGACCCGGGTCCGCATCGACGACTACACCTATCTCCACGCTGTTGCCGAAACCGCGGATGGCCGGCTCTACGCGGCTGCGCGGTTCATCAAGGCGGCCGGCGGCTGCTCGGCGCCCGCCGGCAAGGACCAGGCGCTCGCCCTCGAGCGCCTCGGCAAGATGAAATTGCACCTCACCGACCGATCGGGGCCGGAGGACCCGGTACGAGTGAAGCTCTTGATCAGCCATCCGAACAGTTCGGGGCTGCAGATGGACCAGGTCACGCGTAACTACATCCCGGCTGACTTCATGCAGACGCTCGATGTCACCTATAATGGCCAGCCGGTATTTCGGCTCGAGTCGGACATCGCCATCAGCGAGGATCCGACCTTCAACTTCAGCTTCCGCCCTTCCGACCCGGCCGCTCCAGGGGTGATCAAGGCGGAAATCCTCGACAGCAGCCAACGGCACTTCAGTCAAAGCTGGCCCGTTCCAGCGGCAGCGCAGATGTGAGCGTGGCAGCGGTCGCTATCACCGGCATTGGAGGTTGGCCTCCGCCTGAGCCCGGTGCAGCTCTTCGATAACCGCCTTGATCTGCGGCGGATCACGAAAAAGGCCTACCCGACCGCCGACCCCGCCGCCGGCTTGCAGGCTGAGCGCGGTGTCCGCCTCCTCGTAATGGGAATAGGGCATCAGCGAGGCGATCGTGTCGATCGCGCAGGAGCACTTCAACAGCGCCTCACGGGTATTGCCGTTGGCTGCCATACACCCGATCACGTAATCGGCTCGCGCGGAAGTTGGATAATCGTTGTCTTCGGCGTACCCAGGTTTCGCCGCGAGGGAGAGCAACAGGAAACCGATCGCCAAGCAATGGGGATCGAAAGTCCGGCGAGGTTCGTTCTTCTGCCGTCCAGGGAAAGGAATATCCATTGACCGCGCTTGTGCTCGTCTTCTGCCTGCAGGGTGCTCCTGCTTCCTGCACCGAGCAGCGTCCAATCGAGGATCTGTCGCTCGAGGCGTGCCTGGTGCGTGGCCAACACTATGCCGCGGAGTGGCTTGCCGAGCATCCAAAATGGATGCTGTCGCGCTGGCGATGCGAGAACAACATACCGCGGCAAAGGCCGGCATAGAGCGCTTGTGCGTTAACCCTAAGGGGAATAGCATCGCCGCCTTAACCTATTACGCAAACAAGCTCGGGAGGGAAGAAGGCGATGAAATCACCACGATTCTGGCTCGCATTTTCGGGATTCGCCCTCTTTGCGGGCGGCGCAAGTGCGAACGATGAGCTGATCAAGCTCTCAAAAGACCCCAACCAGTGGGCTATGCCCACCGGCAACTATGCGAATTGGCGTTACAGCGAGCTCAGCCAGATCAACAAAGACAACGCCAAGAATCTGCGCCCGTTGTGGACGTTCTCGACAGGAGTGTTGCGCGGCCACGAGGGAGGTCCCCTCGTTATCGGCGACGTCATGTACGTCAATACCCCGTTCCCCAACAACATTTTCGCGCTCGATCTCAACAAGAATGGCCAGATCCTGTGGAAGTACGAGCCAAAGCAGGACCCGACCGTCATTCCGGTGATGTGCTGCGACACCGTCAACCGTGGCGTCGCTTACGGCGATGGCAAAATAATTTTCGAACAGGCCGATACGACCGTCGTGGCGCTCGACGCCAAGACCGGCCAGGTGGTCTGGAGCGTCAAGAATGGGGATCCCAAGAAGGGCGAGACGATGACCAACGCGCCGATGGTCGTCAAAGACAAGGTCATCGTCGGCATCAGCGGCGGCGAGTTCGGCGTCCAGGGACACGTCACCGCTTACAATCTCAAGGATGGATCGAAGGCTTGGCGCGCCTATTCGGAAGGACCCGACAACGAGATCCTCTTCGACGCCAACACCACCGAGCTCGGTAAACCGGTCGGCAAGGATTCGTCCTTGAAGACTTGGCAGGGCGACGAGTGGAAGATCGGCGGCGGCGACACCTGGGGCTGGTACTCCTACGACCCGCAGCTGAACTTGATCTATTACGGCTCGGGCAACCCCAGCACCTGGAACCCGGTGCAGCGCCCGGGCGACAACAAATGGTCGATGACGATCTTTGCCCGCAATCCCGATACCGGCATTGCCAAGTGGGTCTATCAGATGACGCCGCACGACCAGTGGGACTACGACGGCGTCAACGAGATGATCCTGGCCGACATCAATGTGAAGGGCCAGCCGGTCAAGGCGCTCGTCCACTTCGATCGCAACGGCTTTGCCTATACGCTCAACCGCGAGACCGGCGCGCTGCTGGTCGCCGAGAAGTACGACCCGAAGGTCAATTGGGCGACCAAAGTTGACATGCAAACCGGCCGTCCGGACGTTGTCGCCCAGTTTGCGCCAGGGTCAAAGGGCGCGGACGTTAACTACAAAAACGTGTGTCCGGCGGCTCTTGGCTCGAAAGACCAGCAGCCAGCCGCTTTCTCGCCGAAGACCGGGCTGTTTTATGTGCCGACCAACCACGTCTGCATGGATTACGAGCCCTTCAAAGTCTCGTACACGGCCGGTCAGCCCTATGTCGGCGCTACTTTGTCGATGTATCCGCCGCAGGGCGACAACAACCTCGGCAATTTCATTGCCTGGGACCCAAGCGCCGGCAAGATCGTCTGGTCGGATCCGGAGCCGTTCTCGGTATGGTCGGGCGCCCTGGCAACCGCCGGTGATGTCGTGTTCTACGGCACTCTCGAGGGCTACCTGAAGGCGGTCGACATGCAGACCGGCAAGGAGCTCTACCGGTTCAAGACCCCATCCGGGATCATCGGCAACGTCAACACCTACACCCATGGCGGCAAGCAGTATATTGCGGTGCTGTCCGGCGTCGGCGGCTGGGCCGGGATCGGCATGGCGGCGGGTCTGACCAAGGACACCGACGGGCTCGGCGCAGTCGGGGCCTACAAGGCATTGGCGAACTACACGCAGCTCGGCGGTGTCTTGACGGTTTTCGGCCTTCCCGAGTGACCCGTCAGCTAGACTGACGAAGACATCGGGCCGGCATCCGCGGTTGGATGCCGGCCCTTTCTTCGGGAGGGATCCGGTGAGAGTGTTGGCGCTGCTATTCGGCCCCGTTGCAGCATTGGTTCTGGGAACCAGCGTCGTGCCGGCGGCGGAACCCGATCAATCCGCCGAAAAGCCGTACAAGGTCACGGATGGCAAGGTCGACAAAAAGACCTTCAACGGGTGGCGCCGCTACACCGAATCCTGTATGCGCTGCCATGGACCGGACGGCGCCGGCAGCTCTTATGCCCCGTCCTTGGTCGATTCGGTCAAGCACATGACGCAGGATGAATTCAACGATATCGTCGTCAACGGCCGCACCAACGTCAACGCCGCGAGCGAGGATGTGATGCCGCCCTTCGGCGAGGTCGAGGACGTCGTCTCCTATCTCGACGACATCTGGGCCTATCTAAAGGCGCGCGCCGACGGCGTCTTGGGCCGCGGCCGGCCGCCGCGGGTCGGAGATTAGATGAAGATACGAACCTCTTTTCACATCACGGCGTTAGTCGGCGCACTTTTGATCGCAGGTGGACGGGCCGGCGCGCAAACCAGCGACACCGTCGACCGCAGCGAGCTCAAGGTTTGCGCCGATCCGAGCAACCTGCCGTTCTCCGACGAAAAAAAGGAGGGGTTCGAGAATAAGATCGCCGAGCTGATGGGCGGGGAGCTCGGTCTCAAGGTCGATTACGCGTGGTTCCCGCAGGTGATCGGCTTCGTGCGCAATACGCTACGCGCACACCTTTGCGATCTCGTGATGGGGACAGTCGCCGGCGACGAAATCATGCAGACGACCAACCCCTACTATTTCACCACCTATGTGATGTTCTACCGCTCGGACAAGGATCTTGCGGTCGAGGGAGTGCAAGACCCCCGCTTGACGGGTTTGCGCCTCGGTGTCGTCGCCGGAACCCCTCCGGCAGACCTTCTCGTGCGCCACGACTTGATGTCCCACACGAAACCCTACGCTTTGACTGTCGACACGCGCGCCGAATCGCCGACTTACCAGATGGTCCAGGACGTGGTCGACGGTACGATCGACGTCGGCTTTCTGTGGGGGCCGATTGCCGGGTATTTCCGCAAGCATGACGACCTGCCGCTCACCTTGGTTCCGCTCAAGGACGAGCCGGGCGCGGCTCGCATGGAATACCACATCGCGATGGGGGTCCGCGCGAACGAGCCGGAATGGCGGCGGAGAATCAATGCCGCGATCCTCAAACGGCAAGGCGACATAACCGCTGTGCTGCGCGATTACGGCGTTCCGCTGCTCAACGAGCAGGGCGAGCTCGCCGGCCCGTGAGGGCGGCGCGGCCGATACGGGTCACCCGATGGCTGCTCTGTGGTCTTCTGCTCGCCGCTGGCCTTGGCGCAAGCGGGCGGCCTCCGGAGCCCGAAGGCTATCGCACGGATGATTATCGCGCGCCGACGCCGGACACCGTGGCGGGCGGTGTTGTGCTGGACACCGAGGCTGCCCATAAGCTTTGGACAAGTGGCAAAGCCGTCTGGATCGATGTACTTCCCGCGCCGCGGCGGCCGGCGAACCTGCCGCAATCGGCCCTCTGGATGCCGCTGCCGCACCGCGATATTCCAGGCAGCCTTTGGCTTCCCGATGTCGGCCGCGGCGCGCTCGGCCCCGAGCTCGAAGGCTATTTTCGAAATCACCTCGAAACGGCGACCGGCCGGCGCCGTGACACCCCGGTCGTGTTTTATTGCCTGGCCGATTGCTGGATGAGCTGGAACGCCGCGAAGCGGGCGGCGAGCTGGGGCTATACGCAAGTTTTTTGGTACCCTGACGGCACCGACGGTTGGGAAGCGGCAAAATTGCCGATGCAGAACGCGGAACCGGCATTTGGGCCGCAGACTTAGTAGACGCGTTCGGCGGGCGGGAAGGCCTGCACTTCGTTCGACAATGTGTGGAGGTGCACCGGGCGGTCGCCGAGGCGCACCTTGCCGTCGCCATCCTGCCAGGCAAGGGTGTGTTTGAGCCAGTTGCAGTCGTCGCGCTCGGGGTAGTCCTCGCGGGCATGGGCGCCGCGGCTTTCGGTCCGGTATAGCGCGCAATGGAGGACGACCGCGGCCTGCCCGATCAAATTGTCGAGCTCGAGCGCCTCGACGAGGTCGGTGTTCCAGATCAGCGAGCGGTCGGCGACGGCGAGATCGCTCAGCGTGTCGGTGACCGCCCTCATCTCGCGCAGCCCTTCTTCGAGCACCCCGGCAGTGCGAAACACCGAACAATGATCCTGCATCGCCCGCTGCATCGCGACCCGGATTTCACCGGTTTTCACCCCGCCTTTCGCATGGCGCACCCGGTCGAACCTGGCGAGCGCCGGGTCTGTTGCCGAGGGTTCGAAGGCGCTGTGCGGCGCTCCCGGCTCGACGATCTCGGCGGCGCGCAGCGCCGCGGCGCGGCCGAACACGACCAGGTCGAGCAGCGAGTTGGTGCCGAGCCGGTTGGCGCCGTGCACCGACACGCAGGCCGCCTCTCCGATTGCCATCAGCCCGGGCACGATGCGCTCGGGATCATCGGCGGTCGGGTTCAATACCTCGCCATGAAAATTGGTCGGAATGCCGCCCATGTTGTAATGCGCCGTCGGCAATACCGGGATCGGCTGCCGCGTCACCTCGACCCCGGCAAAGATCTTGGCGGTTTCGGAAATCCCGGGAAGCCGCAAATGCAGCACGTTGGGATCGAGGTGCTCGAGATGTAAGAGGATGTGGTCGCGTTGCGGCCCGCAACCGCGGCCTTCGCGGATCTCGATCGCCATGGCGCGCGAAACCACGTCGCGCGAGGCGAGATCTTTGGTGGTCGGGGCGTAGCGCTCCATGAAACGCTCGCCTTCACCATTTGTGAGATAGCCGCCCTCGCCGCGCGACCCCTCGGTGATCAGACAGCCGGCGCCATAAATGCCGGTCGGATGAAACTGGATGAATTCCATGTCCTGCAACGGCAGTCCGGCGCGCAGCGCCATGGCATAGCCGTCGCCGGTGCAGATATGCGCCTGGGTCGTCGAGAAATAGGCGCGCCCACCGCCGCCCGTCGCCAGCACGACGATTTGCGCCCGAAACAGATGGAACGTACCGTCGTCGAGCCGCCAAGCAAGGACTCCACGGCAGTGGCCTTCGTCCATGACCAGGTCGAGCACGATGTACTCGATGAAGAACTGCGCATTGTGCTTGAGACACTGCTGGTAGAGCGTATGGAGCATCGCGTGCCCCGTCCGGTCGGCGGCGGCGCAGGCGCGCTTGGCCAAGCCCTTGCCCCAGCGCACGGTGTGGCCGCCGAACGGCCGCTGGTAGATCAAACCGTCCTCTGTGCGCGAGAACGGGACACCAAAATGCTCGAGCTCGACGACCGCTTCCATTGCATTGCGGCACATGAATTCGATCGCGTCCTGGTCGCCGAGCCAATCCGACCCTTTGACGGTGTCGTACATGTGCCAGCGCCAATCGTCCTCGCCCATATTGCCGAGCGCCGCGCCGATGCCGCCCTGCGCCGCCACGGTATGGCTGCGGGTCGGGAATACCTTGCTGATGCAGGCCGTCTTGAGCCCGGCAACCGTCACTCCCAATGTCGCCCGCAGACCGGCGCCGCCGCCCCCGACGACGACGACATCGTAAGTGTGATGCTCGATGGGATAGGCGGTGCTCATGGTTCCTCGCCTTCGTGTTTGCCGAAATCTGAGCCCCCTCCTGAGTTGACACAATTAGCATTCGGCGTAGTCTTGCTTCGTTAAATCCGAAGGCGTCCCCGTGCGTTTCGATCTCAGCGATTTACGGCTGTTTCTGAATGTCGTCGAAGCGGGTAGCATCACGCACGGCGCCGAGCGCATGCACTTGGCGATCGCCGCGGCGAGCACACGCATCCGCAACATGGAGGCGGCGCTCGGGACCCCCTTATTGCACCGTGAGCGCCAAGGGGTGCAGCCGACGCCGGCCGGCCGGACCCTCGTTCATCACGCGCGCATGCTGTTGCAGCAGGCAGAGCGCATGCATGGCGAGCTCGCGCAGTATGCCGAGGGCATCAAGGGGCAGGTCCGCCTGTTGTCCAATACCAATGCTCTGACTGAATTCCTGCCGGAGCCGCTCAGCGATTTCCTCGCCTCCCACCCGCAGGTGAACATTGATCTGGAGGAGCGGCTCAGTGACGAGATCGTCGCCGCCGTTGCCGACGGCACCGCGGATATCGGGATCGTCGCCGCCACAGTGGAGGTCGCCGGTCTCGAGACCCTGCCGTTTCGCACCGACCGCTTCGTGCTGGTCGTCGCGCCGAAGCACCCGCTGGCGACGGTCGGGCATATCCCCTTCGCCGAGGTCCTGGATTTCGATTTTGTTGGTCTGGACCGAACGAGCGCCTTGCAGCGTTTCCTGTCCGAAAAGGCCGAAAGGTTAGGCCGACGCCTCAAATTACGCGTCCAGCTGCGCAGCTTCGACGCGGTATGCAGGTTCGTCGAATGCAATGTCGGGATAGGCATCGTCCCGGCGACCACCGCCGGGCGCCAGGCCAAGACGATGTCGATCCGCCGGATCGAGCTGGCCGACCAATGGGCAATCCGCAACCTGACGATCTGCGTTCGCCGCGAGGCCGATCTGCCGATCTACGCCCGCGACCTGGTCCGCCACCTGGCGGCCCCATCCTAGCCGGAAACTCTTTGGTCCGGCTGCCGCGGTGCTCGCTGTTCTTGCTGTTTTTTGCAGCGAATCATCAGCTATTGGAGGTTCGTTTTGGGCGGAAAGCCTCGGCCTTTTGCATTTCTCGGGTGCGAGAGAACAGCGGCCGGGCACTGTTCCGCCGCTGTTTTCCGCTGTTCTTGCGTCGGGTGCCACGCTAATTAAAACCACCCAGTTTGTGTCATTCACAATATAGAACGAAAATTGGCGATTGTCAATTTGCTAAAATTGATCCAAAGCGTCGGACGGATGCCAACAAAAAAATCGCGCGCCGATCAGCTCCTCGTCGAACACGGCTTGGCCGAAAGCCGAGCGAAAGCGCAGGCGCTGATCCTCGCCGGGGTCGTCAGCTGCGCCGGGCGGCGGATCGACAAGCCGGGCGAGCAGCTCGCGGGAGATGCGGCGCTGTGCGTCACGGGACCCGGCCATCCCTGGGTATCGCGCGGCGGCGTCAAGCTCGCCTATGCCCTCGATCATTTCGGCATCGCGGTCGATGGCAAAACGGCCCTCGACATCGGCGCCTCGACCGGGGGTTTTACGGATGTGCTGTTGTCGAGCGGTGCGGCACGGGTTTACGCGGTGGATGTCGGGCATGGCCAGCTCGCCTGGAAGCTGCGGCAGGACCCACGTGTAGTCGTCCACGAGCGGCTGAACGCCCGCTATCTGACCCGAGCCCAAATTGCGGAGCCGGTCGATCTGATCACCTGCGATGCGAGCTTTATCGGGTTAACGACGGTCTTGCCGGCGGCGCTCGGCCTCGGGGCCGAAAAGGCCGAGCTCGTGGCGCTCGTGAAACCGCAATTCGAGGCGGGACGCGAGCATGTCGGCAAAGGCGGGGTGGTGCGCGATCCCCTCATTCATCGCCAGGTCTGCGAGCGCGCCGCCACCTGGGTCGCCGCCCGGCCGGGTTGGAGAGTTGTAGGCGTCGTCGAGAGCCCGATCCTCGGTCCGCGAGGCAATCGGGAGTTCGTGCTTTACGCGCAGCGACCCGGCCGCCGAGAGGAGGAAATGCGATGACCGAAGCCCCGGTTCGATTTTCAGGGTTCCGGTCAGCGGCGTTCTCGTTCTTCAAGGAGTTGCACGACAATAACGACCCGGCCTGGTTCAAGCCGCGCAAGGTGGTTTATGAGACCGAAGTGCTGGGCCCGTTTCGCGAACTGATCGCCGCGGCCGGGGCGGCTTTGCACGAGGCCGGGTTGCCGCTCGTCGGGGATCCCAGGCACGGCATCTTCCGCATCTACCGCGACGTGCGCTTCTCACCCGACAAGCGGCTTTACAAGACGCATGCCGGGGCGGTGCTGACACGCTCCGGCCGGAAACACGACCCGGGGCTGCTGTATATTCACTTCGCGCCGGCGGAATTGATGGTAGGGGCGGGGTTCTGGCATCCCGAGTTTGGCCTTTTGGCCCGGCTGCGGCGAGCCATATTGGACGATCCCGAGGAGTTCCTCGCGATAGCCGATGGCTTGGCCGCCGCCGGAAGTTCACTGTCCAGCGACGAACGGTTGAGCCGCCCGCCGCGCGGCTTCGAGGCGGCGAAAGGCACAAAGGTTGAGGGATATGTCGGCTGGAAATCGTTCACGGCGCACGCCCCATTGAGCGATGCAGAAATGCAGTCGCCCGCCGTGGTCGACCGCATCGCCGACTTCGCGCGGTCCGCGTTACCGCTGCTCGAATGGGGCTGGGCAGTCGTCGACGGCGAGGAACAGACTGCCGTGCCGATCCGCGCGCCGGTGCGCCCGCTCCCGAAACCCGACTTCTAGCCCGAAGTGGCACGCCCCCGCCAAACGGAGGAGCATCGCGAGACGCTCGTCGAACTGGAAATCGAGCGGGTCGGCTCCCAGGGGGACGGCTTCGCGCAATACCGCAGCGACCGGGTGTTCGTGCCTTTTACGGCGCCGGGCGACCGCGTTGTCGTTCGGCTCGGTGCGCACCGCCATGGCGGACGGGAGGGGCGCGTCGTCCAACGGCTCGCCGCCGGCCCGCAGCGCGCCGTCCCGCCGTGCCGGCATTTCGGGATCTGCGGCGGTTGCGCGCTGCAGCACCTGGATGCCGCATTCTATAGGCAGCTAAAGCTCGAGACGTTGCGCGCCGCGCTTTATCGGGTCGGGATCGATCCCGGTATCGTCGGACCGATGCAGGTAGTATCGCCGGAGCGGCGGCGGGCGCGGGTCGGGATCAGCCGCCCGCGCAATCCGCTGCTGCCTGCTGTCGTCGGGTATCGCGAGCGATTCCGTCACGATCTGGTCGACCTGTACGAGTGTCCGGTGCTCGAACCGGCTCTCCTCACGCTGATCGGCAGATTGCGACAATTCGGCCCCCGGTTGTTAGCGCCGGGCGGATCGGTGGAGGCCGCCCTGACCCGCACCGACAGCGGCATCGACCTGCTGATCAAGGCCGCCGAGCATCCAAAGCTCGGCACCTGCGAGGCCCTCGCGCGGTTTGCCGAGGAAAATGATCTCGCCCGCATCGTCTGGCGCGCAGAAGCCGACGAGATCCTCCTCGTCGAGCGCCGACCGGTCCGGATGGTGTTCTCCGGGGTCGCCGTTCCGTTTCCGCCCGGGGCTTTTCTGCAAGCCAGCGCATTGGCCGAGACGATCCTCGTCGAGGAGGTTCTCGCGGCGATCGGCTCCTCGCGCCCGGTTCTCGACCTGTTTGCCGGGCTCGGCACTTTCGCCTTCGCGTTGGCCTCTGGCGGGCCCGTACATGCCGTCGAGGGCGACGCGCGCACCGCCGCTGCGCTCGCCCGCGCCGCCGCAGACCAGCCCGGCGTTACCGTCGAGCGGCGCGACCTCGCGCGCAACCCGCTTCCCGCGAGCACGCTCGCCCGCTACGCGGCCGCGGTCTTCGATCCGCCCCGCGCCGGCGCCATCCGGCAGGCAGAAGCGCTCGCCGCCTCGGGGGTAGAAACAGTGGTCGCCATATCCTGCCACCCCGCCACCTTCGTCCGCGACGCCGCCAAGCTCGTCCGCGGCGGCTACCGCCTAGAGCGCGTAACGCCGGTCGATCAGTTCGTATGGACCCCGCATCTCGAGTTGGCCGCTGTATTCCGGCGATGACCCTCGACGGGGAACAAAGAATGGCGGAGGGGGCGGGATTCGAACCCGCGAGACGATTTATCACCGTCTACACACTTTCCAGGCGTGCGCCTTCAACCGCTCGGCCACCCCTCCGATGCCCTGCCGAGACTAGCGATGCGGGCAGGGGCGCGCAATAAACGGCGTCAGAGCATACCGAGCGAGCTCTTGCCCTTGGGCGGCGGGAAGGCGCGGTCGAGCGCGGCCATATCCTCTGTCGTCAGCTGCACGTCGAGCGCGCCGCGGTTGTCGCGCACATGCTCGGGTCGCGAGGCCTTTGGGATCACGATCATGCCCTCCTGGCGCAACAGCCAGGCGAGCGCGACCTGCGCCGGGGTCGCGCCGCCGGCGAGCGATCTCGGCCAGCGCCTGGTTGCCGAGCATGCCGCCCTTCTCGATCGGCGAATAGGCCATGATCGCGACCTGGTGCTCGCGGCACCACGGGATGAGGTCCCATTCCGGGCCGCGCCGGGCCAGGTTGTAGAGGATCTGATCGGCCGCGACCGTCTCGCCGCCGTTCAGCGCCACCCATTCCTCCATGTCCGCGCGGTCGAAATTGCTGACCCCGTGATGGCGGATCTTGCCGTCGCGCTCGAGCCTCTCGAAGCCGGCCAGCGTCTCGGCGAGCGGGATCGAGCCGCGCCAATGCAGCAGATAAAGATCGATCCGGTCGGTGGCGAGCCGCTCGAGGCTGCGCTCGCAGGCGGCGATGACGCCGGTGCGCGAGGCGTTGTGCGGGTAGACCTTGCTGACGATGAAGAGGCTGTCGCGAAGTCCGTCAGCGGCGCGGGCGACGATCTCTTCGGCGCCGCCGTTGCCGTACATCTCGGCGGTGTCGATCAGGGTCATGCCGAGATCGATGCCGAGCCGCAACGCCGCCGCCTCTTCGGCGGCACGGCGCCGGTTCTCGCCCATGTGCCAGGTTCCTTGCCCAAGCGCCGGCACGCGCTCGCCGTCGGCAACGTCACATATCGCAGCTGCTCGCTCATCTCCGATCTCCCATGGTTTCGGCGCGCCGCAGGAACACCAGGCGTGCGGCGCCGTAGACCCGCTCGTCGAGAAGGGAAAACCCGGGCGGCGGCGTCAGTTCCTCGCGCGCCGCGAGCTCGACGACCGCCAGCGCGTCCGGCGCGAGCCAGCCGGCCGCGTCGAGCGCGGTCAGCGCGGCGGCGGCGAGGCCGCTGCGGTAGGGCGGGTCGAGAAACGCCAGCGCGTACGCTGAAGGTGCGCGCGGCGGGCGGGTCGCGTCGCCGGGAACGATCCGAGCGCGACCGCCTTCGCCGAGCGCCGCGATGTTGCGGCGAAGGGCCGCGAGCGCCTCGCGGTCCTGTTCGATGAACGCGGCCTCGGCGGCGCCGCGCGACAGCGCTTCGAGGCCCAGCGCGCCGGTGCCGGCAAACGCGTCGAGCACCGCCGCCCCGGCGAACGGGAGGCCTTCTGCCGCCAATTGCCCGTGCGACAGGATGTTGAACAGCGCCTCGCGGGCCCGGTCGCTGGTCGGCCTCACCGTCTCGCCGGGCAGTGCGAGCAGCCGACGCCCGCGATGCCTACCGGCGACGATCCGCATGTATCGTCGCTGGGCGGCCGTTGCCAAGCTGCTCGCCGAGCACCTTCTTCGGCACCTCGTCGACCGCGCCGCGGGCCAGATTGCCGAGCTGGAACGGCCCGTAGGAGAGGCGGATTAGCCGGGTGACTTGAAGACCGAGATGCTCGAGCACCCGGCGCACCTCGCGGTTTTTCCCTTCGCGCAGTGCCATCGCGATCCAGGCGTTGCTACCCTGTTGGCGTTCGAGGCTCGCGCGGATCGGGCCGTAGGATACGCCGTCGACCGTGACGCCTTTTTCGAGCGCGGCAAGGCGTTCCGGCTCGACCTCGCCATGAACGCGCACCTTGTAGCGCCGCATCCAACCGGTCGACGGCAATTCGAGCCGCCGCGCCAGCGCACCGTCATTGGTCAGCAGCAAAAGCCCCTCGGAATTGAGGTCGAGCCGGCCGACCGAAATCAGCCGCGGCAGGTCCTTCGGCAATGCGTCGAACACGGTGGGCCGGCCCTTCTCGTCGCGATGCGTAGTGACGAGCCCTGCCGGCTTGTGATAGCGCCACAGGCGCGGGCGCTCGGGTGTGGCTAGCGGCTTGCCGTCGACCCGGATGTCGTTGGCAGCGGTGACGGTTACCGCGGGCGTCGTCAGCACCGGCCGTCGACCGAGACCCGCCCCTCGGCGATCCAGCGCTCGGCGTCGCGGCGCGAGCACAGCCCGGCGCGCGCCAGCACTTTAGCTATACGTTCCGCGCGGTCGCCCGCGGCAGCATCGAGAAGATCGGGACTCACTACGCGGCTCAAAATGGTTTTGGGGGTCATTCCTCTAAAGGGAGTGCGGAAGAATCCCGATGACTGAAATTCATTATTAAAATGAGCGTCGCTCATTTACGGGATACTTTCCCGAGTTTGTCTATCACAGTCGAGAGAAAATATTGCTGGTCTCTCCCGCAAGGCGTAGGCTGCGTTCTGCACCATTACAAGTGCCGGTGGACCACTGGCCCAATGAGAACGGCCCGCCGCGGCGGCCCCAGGCTCATCCGGAGCGGGGCAATGAGGAGAACGCATCATGGCATATGACCTGCTCATCAACAATGGACGCGTCGTGGACGGCTCGGGTGAGCCGGCATTTCAGGCGGATGTGGCGGTGCATCAAGGGAAAATCGTCGGGGTCGGGAAATATAAAGGCGCGGCGGCCGAGCGCGTCATCGATGCCGACGGACGCGTCGTCGCCCCGGGGTTCATCGATCATCACACGCATTTCGACCCGCAGGCGGTCTGGGATCCCTATTGTGGCTCGTGGGTGCACAACGGCCACACCACAGTCATTGTCGGCCAGTGCGGGCAGGTTATCGCCCCGGTCCGGCCGGGCGACGGCGAGTGGTATCTCGAATTTTTCTCCGACGCGGAACAGATCCCGCTCCCGGTCCTAAAGGCCGGGGTCGACGTGACCTGGGAATCGGTCGGCGACTACCTGAATGCGCTCGGCAAAAAGCGCGGCATCAATGTCGGCACCTTGGTCGGCCATTCCGGCATCCGCCGCTATGTGATGGGGGAAGCGGCCTCCGAGCGGCAGGCGACCCCCGAGGAGATGGCCGCGATGCAGCGGCTGATCCGCGAGGCGATGCATGACGGCGCGCTGGGCTTCTCGACCGCCCCAAAGGATCGCGGCGACCCGGCCGGGGTTGGCAGTGACGAGGAGCGGTGGGCGCTTGCCAGCGTGCTCGGCGAAGTCGGCACCGGCGTGTTCCAGGTCGCCGGCGGCGCCCCCGGCGGCACCAAGGCGACCCGCCAAGTCGCCCGCGAGCTGGCGGCGCGTACCGGACGGCCGTCGATCTACAACCTCGTGTCGCAACCGATCGCCAACCCCGACGAATGGGTAGAGCATCTGAAGTGGCTCGAGGACGGGTTCAGGAGCGGGGCGCGCTGCTACGGCTCGTGCCTCTCGACCGTTGCCGGCGCGATCTTTGACCTGCAACGCGGGCTCAATGTGCCGCAGGACGAGGACATTACTCATCCCGAAGGCATCTTCCGCGGCATGCCGACTTGGGACAAAGTCATGGCTTTGCCCTATGAGGAGCGCATGCGCGCGTTCCGCGACCCCGAATTGCGCAAGGCGCTGTCGGCCGAGGCCGTCGAAGGGACGGTTGCCCAGGAAGGCGGGATGACCGACCGGCGCGGCCGCGCTCGCGGCTTCTTCAATCGGCGCTGGGACCTCGTCGAGGTATTCATGACGACGAAGGGGCAGAACCGGCACCTCGAGGGCAAGAGCGTCGAGCAGATCGCGAAGGAGCAGAACAAGGGCGTCATGGACGCCTTCCTCGACCTGTCGCTCGACGAAGATCTGAACACCTGCTTCATCGCGATCGACCGCAACAAGGATCCAAAGGCGCAAAAAGAGATCCTCGGTTCGCAGTATACCGTGATCGGCACCAGCGACGGCGGCGGCCGGCCGCACACCGGCGACCGTCACGAGACCAGCACCAATCTGCTGGGCCATTGGGTGCGCGAACAGCAGGTGATGACGCTCGAAGAGGCCGTCTATCGGCTCACCGGGAAGACCGCGCTGATGCACGACATCACCGATCGCGGCTTCATCGCCGCCGGCAAGGTCGCCGACATCACCATCTTTGACCCCGACACGATCGCCTCGAAGCCGCGGGAGCCGGTCGCGACGCTGCCGGCGAGCGGCGTCCAGGTCAAGCGCGAGGCGGTTGGCATCGACTACGTCGTGGTCAACGGCAGCGTGCTGCTCGACAAGGGCGAACTGACCGACGCATTGCCCGGCCAGATCATCCGCGGCCCGCTCTACCAGGCGGGCGCCGCTTAGTTCGCGCAAGCCCCTCCCGCTCCGGTCCAGCTACCGCATAACGGGAGGGGCCGCTCCTCGGATGAGCCTACACCCAATCAGGTCGATGGTCCCCGTCGCCTAGCGTTTTGCATCGTCGGGGACCGGAAGCTCCGGACATGTCGGGTGATACGCCTGATTGGGGAAATATTCTCGCCACTCGTTCCACGTCATGTTGCGAGTCAGGCGAGAACATGCTTCGGCAATAACATCCGCGTAGCGCAGCAACCAGACCCGGACATCGCCGCCCTTCTGTAGTGTAGCTAGGTACTTGCCGCCCGGGCTGAATGCCAGTTGCGAAGATCGGATACTCGCTCAATGCGCGCGACTTCCTCCTGGTCGCTAATGCTCCAGACGCGAACGGTCTCTCCGCCCCCCGCTGCGGCGAGATATTCACCATCCGAGCTAAAAGCGCACGGGCCCTCTGCCGCCGCCGATGTGAACACCGAAAAAATTGCCTGTCCGGTGTGCGCGTCGAGTATACGGCCACCGGCCGCCAGATACCGCCCGTCGGCGCTGAGCGCGCAAACGTCAGCTTGGAATCCCGATCGGTCGTGTCCTGCTGAAAAGGCGACGGCTTCCGTCGTGAATGGAGGCTGCCAAACATGCGCTTGAACCGGCGTACCGGTGCGCGTCATCTTGCCGGATGAGATGGCGATTACGTTTGCGGCGCCCGGGCTGACGGCAAGTCGGTCTATGGTGCTCCGATCCCGCAGCTTGAAGTTTGCGAGCTCCTGTGGTGGTTCGGATTGCCAGAGATGCACTTCCCCCGCATCGGTTCCGGTAATCAGAAAATCGCCATTGGGACTGAGGGCAGCGACCTTCGCGGTCCCTGAAAAAGAGAAGCTGCGACGCGCGCTTCCGCTCACTCTGTCGATGATGCGCATTTCGCCAGCCGAAGCGACAGCGAGCGAGCGTCCGTCGGCGCTCAACGCAAGCGCCGTTACGGAAGGACCCAGGTCGAGTGGTGACGACTGAAGATCATGTCCGAAGTCCCAGACCTTGGCGCTGAACGGGGCATCGGCACTAGGACTGCTGAAGGCCAAAAGGTGCAATTCATCCCCGCTGAAGGCGATGGCATCTGCCTCCGGTCCTGCTGCAATGCGCACGATTTCGCTGCCGTGACCAATAATTTGCCACAACTCAAGCGCCGGATACGCTCCTATCGCAATGTCTCGCCCGTCGTGGCCGAAGGCGGCGGCTCGCACTCGGTTAGTGGTAATTCGCGCGACTTCGTGGTTGGTGAAGGTATCGAGGACTTGAAAACTGACCTCATTCCCCTCGTTATCCGTCTCGCGCGGTCCCAGCAGGTAATGGGCGCCCGGACTGACAGCCCACGCGTCGCCCATCTTGAGCTTGGCCTCTCGGAGCATCTTCCAATCGGCGGTGCTCCAAATGCGCACGGTATCCTCGATGCGAACCGCGAGATACTTTCCGTCGGGGCTGAACTTGGGCCACCCGGCATCCGACGCTAGGGATCGAAGTTTCGGCGTCGCGCCGGTGCGCAGGTTCGCCAAGTTCCAGATGCCCATCCTCTGGTCCACCACTCCCGCCAGATAGTTTCCATCCGGACTGAACGACAGCGCTACCGCTGGCGGAATACGTGCAATTTCGCGATGACCGGACAATTCCCATAGGCGCGTGACGCCGTTGCTCCATTGGTGCGTCGTTTGATCATACTCCTCCGTCGTTGCAGCCAGATAGGTTGCGTTCGGGCCGAGCGCGAGACCACTAATGGTGCCGAGGTCGCGCAGATAGGCAATCGGCTCGAGGGTCCGTGCATCCCATATGTCGATCGCACCCTCAATATGACCGTAGTCGACCGTCGCGAGGAATCTCCCGTCTGGGCTTAGCACGACTTGCTTTGCCCCAGACTTTCCTCGTGCACCAGCGCTGTGCTGGAAGTCGACCGGCCCCAAATCTCGGTCGCCAGAGGATCGGCACTCGCGGCGACCATAGCGTCGTCGGCCGCGAATACGATCTCATCGGAGTTGATCCCTCCAGCGCCGTTGGGCAACCGTCGGATGAGGCGTGGGAGCAGGGGGAGACCGCGCCGCATTGCGAGATCCGCCTCCAGAGAATGAAACCCGATGCCCTGGAGGCGGCGGGTTGCCTCCGTCGCCAGCTGCAGACTGTGCTCCCTCGGGCCGATCTCGGCCTCCGCACTCGGTATCTGATCGCGCTCCATCTCCGCCGCCGATGTCAAACGCCGGGCGACGGCGATGGTCTGTTGCCGGGCAGCTTCCTGCCACTGGAAGTAAGCTATCGTGCCGATAATCGCGACTATGACCAGAGCAACTGTGGTGCCGCCGAGAAGCGCGAAGCGCCGGTTGGTTGCAACTCTCCGGCTATCGATGATGTAGCGAGTTTGCAGCTCGGTCGGTTTCGGCTCCTTACTCGGACCGAGTGTCAGCCACTGCTCGGCAGATCTCAGATCGGCTCCTCGGAGCACAAGGCTGGTATCACGAGCCTTAGCGTCCCATTCCCGGGCACGAACGAGCAGACGAGTGTGCGCATGTACCCACTCGAGGTCAGTATCGATCGCTTTGAGCAGAATGCCCATCGCCGCCCGAAAATCACCGTCTGCGCGGAAGAAGACCCAATTCAGTTTGGACAGGGCGTCGGGAACCCGGTCCGCATCGACATCGCGGCAGACGATCGGGATGAGCCGCTTATTCTGCGCCGAGGCGTGCGCCAATTCTCGCTCGCAGATCGCGGATGTAACGGAGTCGGGGCTGAGAACAAAAACAAACGCCTCCGCTACATCGATGGCAGCCTCGATCTCCGCCATCCATTCTGCCGTCGGAGGAATGCCCTCCCAATCAACCCAGGCGTCACGGTTGTTTTCGGCCAGCCCGGCGTGCAGCCGGTGGACGAAATCAGAGTCTCTGCGTGAATAGGATATAAAGATCGGCATGGGATTCTCGAACTATGCCGCGCTCTGCACCAGCGATCGCGGCAGAGGGCCTCGCATTTGGTAGCCCCGCCGATCAGCGGTCTGCCGGCCGGCGGTGTCCAGGTCAAGCAGGAAACCACACGTAGTACTATAAAGGGCCCTTGCTGCCATTTGTTTCCCCGGCGGGCGGTCGGCGCCCATTCAAAGGGTCACCGCTTGCGCCGGTCTTGTCAAAATCAAGCATGCGCCGTAAGTAATACGACGATACCTCACGCAGGGCTGCGGGTTTGTCGGCCGATACGTTCCGAGCAGTTGCCCGTTCCGGTGTCGGCTTATCCTAAGCCGACCTTTCCTGCGGCGGCTCAACCGGAAAGAAGGACCACAATGGCAATACCAACCGCGTCAATGCGCCAGCTGCTCGAGGCCGGCGTTCACTTCGGCCATCACACGCGCCGGTGGAACCCCAAGATGGCTCCGTACATCTTCGGGGTGCGCAACGGGATACACATCATCGACCTCGAGCAGACCGAGCCGATGCTGCACCAGGGGTTGCAGGCAGTCCGGGATGTCGTGGCCGGTGGCGGCCGCGTTCTCTTAGTCGGCACCAAGCGCCAGGCGCAGGAGCCGGTCGCCGATGCCGCCAAGCGATGTGGCCAATATTATGTGAATTACCGCTGGCTTGGCGGCATGTTGACCAATTTCAAGACGATTTCCCAGTCGATCAAGCGATTGCGCGAGCTCGAGGAACGGATCACGCAGGAACAGACTGGATTGACCAAGCGCGAGCTCTTGGAGCTGACCCGCGACCGCGACAAGCTCGAACGGGCGCTGGGCGGCATCAAGGAGATGGGCGGGCTGCCCGACATCCTGTTCGTGATCGACACCAACAAGGAAGCCATCGCGGTTGCCGAGGCGAACACGCTGCGCATACCGGTTGTCGCGATTCTCAATTCGAACTCCTCACCCGACGGCATCGCCTATCCGATCCCTGGGAATGACGATGCGATGCGGGCGATACACCTCTACTGCGATCTCGTCGCCGGGTCGGTTCTCGATGGATTGCAGGCCGAGCTCGCGGCCTCCGGGGTCGATATCGGCGCCCGGCCGGATCTCGCCGAACAGGCTTTTGTCGCGGAGGCTCCGGAGGAATTACCCGCCGAAGCCGCACTCGACGGTCTCCAAGGCGGACTGCAAGACGAGGCGGCTGCGGCTGCGGCGAATTAGGGCTGCTTTTCTCGAAATACACGGTTTGCGCGAGGGTCGATATTATGGCCGAAGTAACGGCGGTGCTGGTCAAGGAGTTGCGCGAAAAGACCGGGGCCGGGATGATGGATTGCAAAAGGGCGCTCGACGACAGCGCCGGCGACATCGAAGCGGCCGTCGATTGGCTGCGAAAGAAGGGGTTGTCCGCGGCCGCAAAAAAGGCCGGGCGGGTGGCCGCCGAGGGCCTGATCGGCGTGGCGACCCGCGGCCCTGTAGGTGCCGTGGTCGAGGTCAATTCGGAAACTGATTTCGTCGCGCGCAACCAGGCCTTTCAGAGTTTTGTGCGCAGCGTCAGCAAACTGGCTCTCGACGGCGATGGGGAGCTCGAATCGCTGAAGGAAGCCGACTTCCCGGGAACGGGTCGGACGGTCGAAGACGAGCTGACGCATCTCGTCTCGACAATCGGCGAGAATTTGGTACTGCGGCGCGTGAAGCGCCTGTCGACCGAAGAGGGCGCCGTTTTCTCGTATATTCACAACGCGCTCGGCCCGGGCCTCGGCAAGATCGGGGTTATCGTAACGCTCGGCTCCACTGCGCCGGCCGACCGGTTGGCCGGGCTCGGCAAGCAGCTGGCCATGCACACCGCGGCGGCGAACCCGCTCTATCTCGATATCGCCTCGGTGCCACAAGCAGCGCTCGACCGCGAACGCGATGTGTTGCGAGAACAGGCCCGCGCCACGGGCAAACCCAACTCGGTAGTCGACAGAATGGTCGAAGGCCGGCTGCGAAAATTCTACGAGGAGTTCGTGCTTCTCGAGCAGATCTTCGTCGTCGACCAGGAGACCAAGATTTCGAAGGTCGTCGAGCAGGCCAGCGAAACCGCGGGCGCGCCTATTAGCGTTCAAAGCTTTGCGCGTTTCGCATTGGGCGAGGGGATTGAGCGGCAACGCACCGATTTTGCGGCCGAGGTTGCGGCGCAGCTGAAGAATTGAGGCGCTTCGCAGCAGCCTTCGCTCGGCCCTTCCCTCACGGGTGAGCCAGTAATGCCGCTTCACTTTGAAAGGTGCGACGGTCGGGTCGATTAGTGGTATCATAGGCCTGCCAGCGAGAGAGCTCGGCCAGCCGGGTGAGCGAAGGCCTCATGTCAGCCGATCTCAAATACCGCCGCGTTCTCTTGAAACTGTCCGGCGAAGCTCTGATGGGCGCGCGCGACTACGGCCTCGATCCCGAGATGGTCGGACGCATCGCAAGCGAGATCCAATCGGTGCACGCGCTCGGAGTCGAAATTTGCGTCGTGATCGGCGGAGGCAACATCTTTCGCGGCGTGTCGGGCTCCGCCGTCGGTATGGAGCGCGCATCGGCCGATTACATGGGGATGCTTGCGACGGTGATTAACTCGCTTGCCATGCAGAATGAGCTGGAGCGCTGCGGAGTGACTACGCGTGTGCAGTCGGCGATCTCGATGCAAGCAATCTGCGAACCGTATATCCGTCGGCGGGCATTGCGGCATCTCGAGAAAGATCGGGTCGTGATTTTCGCCGCGGGGACCGGCAACCCGTTTTTTACGACAGATACGGCGGCGGCTCTCCGTGCCTCCGAAATGGGTTGTGATGCGCTCCTGAAGGCTACCAAGGTGGACGGCGTTTACGATGCGGACCCCGAACGTGAGCCTCTCGCCAGGCGCTTTGAAAAACTCGGTTATTTGGAGGTCCTGTCCCGCGATCTGCGGGTGATGGACGCCTCGGCGATCTCGCTGGCGCGCGAGAACCACATTCCTATTCTGGTGTTCTCGATCTTCGAAAATGGCGGGTTTGCAGAGCTTCTGAGGGGGCGCGGACGGTACACGATCATCAACAACGGACAAAACTGAACACGGGACAACGGCATGCCGGAAGACACATTTCTGAAGGACCTCCGACGCCGGATGGACGGTGCGGTGGAGGTTTTGCGCAAGGAATTCGGTGGATTGCGGACCGGGCGGGCTTCGGCGAGCCTTCTGGAGCCGGTCACCGTCAGCGCCTATGGCGGAACGGTGCCGCTCAACCAGTTGGCCAATGTCAGCGTGCCGGAGCCGCGGATGATCACGGTCCAAGTATGGGACCGCGGCATGGTCAAGGCCGTCGACAAGGCCATCCGGGAGGCAGGGCTGGGGCTCAACCCGCAAACCGAGGGCCAGGTCATCCGAGTTCCGATCCCGGATTTGAATGAGGAGCGGCGGCGCGAGCTGACGCGGGTGACGGCGAAATATGCCGAACAGGCGCGCGTGTCGATCCGCAATATCCGCCGCGACGGGGTCGAATTGCTCAGGCGCCGCGAAAAAGAAGCCGAGATCTCGCAAGACGAGCAGCGCAAGCTGCAGCATGACGTGCAGCATCTCACCGACGAATACGTCAAGCGCATCGACGAGGCCCTGGCGCAAAAGGATAGAGAGATCCTTCAGGTCTGATGAGCGCCGCCGCCGCGCCGCGGCCCGTGCCGCGGCATATCGCGATCATCATGGACGGCAACGGGCGCTGGGCGAGGGCTCGTGGCCTGCCGCGGATCGCGGGTCATCGCCGGGGCGCCGAGGCGGCGCGGCGCACCGTCATTGCCGCCGCCGAGCTTGGAGTTCCTTACCTCACATTGTTCGGCTTCTCCTCGGAAAACTGGAAGCGGCCGTCGTCGGAGATCCAGGATCTGATGGGGCTGCTCCGCTATTACCTGCGTGGCGAGATTGCCGAATTGCACCGCAACGGGGTTCGCCTGAAGGTGATCGGCGACCTCGGCACCCTCGACTCCGACATTATCAGTTTGATCGGGCATGCCGAAGCGATGACCCGCGACAACAGCCGGATCATCCTGACGATTGCATTGTCCTATGGCGGGCGCGCCGAGATCGTCACCGCGGTTCTAGCGATTGCGCGTCAGGTGGCGTCCGGCAGCCTTGCCGCCACGGCCATTGACGAGGAATGTTTCGCTCGTCACCTCTTCACTGCGGAGCTTCCCGATCCGGATCTGCTGATCCGAACGAGCGGCGAGCAGCGTATCAGCAATTTTCTGCTTTGGCAGAGCGCCTATTCCGAACTCGTCTTTACCAAGACCCTGTGGCCCGATTTCTCAAAGCGCGATCTGCAGCAGGCCGTGGATGAATTCTGCGGCCGCGAACGCCGCTACGGTGCGTCCATTGGATAGCGCTGACCTGCGGTTGCGGGGCACGGGCGCCGCCCGCGAACCGGCAGCGACGAATAGCGCATTTTCCGCAAGACCAACATGAATCCGCTTTGGCTGCGGATCGTTTCGGCACTGGTGCTGGCGCCTCTTCCGGTCGCCGCGATATGGTTCGGCTGGCCCTGGCTTCCTCTGCTGACCGGCCTGGCCGCTGCGGTAATGGCATGGGAATGGGGGCGGCTGTGCCGCGGGGGTCGATTTGGCCAGACCGGGATCTTGCTGGTCGCGGTCGTTCTGTCGGCGGTTGCGATCGCCGCGCTCGCTTCTCCCGGGCTGGCGCTCGGTACCGCCCTGCTGGGCGCGGGTTTGGTGTTGTGGGCGGCGCATCGCGGGCGGGAGGCCGAGCCGCAATGGACGGCTTTCGGCGCGCTCTGGGTGGCGCTGCCTTGCATCTGTCTGCTATGGCTGGCGGGCGATGGTCCGGCCGGCCGGGCCACTTTGCTATGGCTGATGGCCGTTGTCTGGGCGACCGATATCGGTGCCTACGCCGTCGGCCGGACCTTTGGCGGGCCTCGATTGGCACCCCGCTGGAGCCCGCGAAAGACCTGGGCCGGGCTGGCCGGGGGCACGGCCTGCGCGGCTTTGGTTGGGTGGGCCACCGCGGCATGGCTCGGCATCTCTCCGACTGTGCCGCTGACAGTTGTCAGCGCGGGCCTTGCGATTGTCGGGCAGTTCGGCGATCTTGCCGAATCCGTGGCAAAGCGCAGGTTCGGCGTGAAGGATTCGAGCGGCCTCATACCCGGGCATGGCGGGCTCCTCGACAGGCTCGATGGATTGCTCGCGGTGATCCCGGTGGTGGCCTTGCTGACCTTGATTGGCGGCAGCAGCCTGCTGGCGTGGCGATGAACTCGCCCGCTCCCCCCGGCTACCGCAACGGCGGGATCCGACGCGTGACGGTTCTCGGGTCGACCGGCTCCGTCGGTCAAAACACGGTCGATCTGCTGGCACGTAATCCCGATGGCTTCGAGGTCGAGGCGCTCACCGCGAACCGGAATCCGGAGCTTCTCGCCGAGCAGGCGCGTGCTCTGCGGGCGCGATTCGCCGCGATCGCCGATCCCGACTACTACTCGGCTTTGAAGGAGGCGCTCGCGGGAACCGGGATCGAGGCGGCGTGCGGTGCCGAAGCGCTTACCGAAGCGGCGCTCCGTCCGGCGGAATGGGTAATGGCGGGTATCGTCGGGGCGGCTGGGCTGGCGCCGACCTTGGCCGCGATCCGGCGCGGAGCGATCGTCGCGTTCGCCAACAAAGAGGTGCTGGTTTGCGCCGGCAGGCTCGTCATGCAGGAGGTCACCCGATGCGGCGCGACCTTGCTGCCGGTAGACAGCGAGCATAATGCGATCTGGCAATGTTTCGACCTCGACCGGGCCGATACGATCGAACGAATCATTCTGACTGCGAGCGGCGGGCCGTTCCGCGAGCGGGCTTTCGAAGAGATGCGCGCCGTCACGCCACAAGAGGCGGTGGCGCACCCCAATTGGAACATGGGGGCCAAAATCTCGGTGGATTCGGCGACGATGATGAACAAGGGATTGGAGCTGATTGAGGCTCATCACCTCTTTCAGCTGCCGTTGGAGCGGGTCGACATCGTCGTTCATCCCCAGTCGATCGTCCACGGTGCAGTGGTCTATCGTGACGGCTCGGTGCTGGCCCAGCTTGGTTCGCCCGATATGAGGACGCCGATCGCATACGCGCTGGCCTGGCCGGACCGCATAGAAACTCCGGCCAAGAGGCTCGATTTGGCTGCGATCGGGCGCCTCACCTTCGAGGCCCCCGACGAGCACCGTTTCCCGGCTCTGCGTATCGCCCGTGAGGCGCTGCTCCGCGGCGGCGGCTGCCCGACCGTGCTCAACGCGGCCAACGAGACGGCGGTCCACGCCTTTCTCGAAGGCCGCATCGGGTTTCTCGATATCGTCGAGACCGTTGAGCGCACCCTGGAGGCAACCCCGGAAGGCGCGCTTGAATCGCTCGACGATGTCTACAATTTCGACAAGACGGCGCGCGAGACCGCTGCCAGGTTTTCCAGCCTGCGTAATTCTGCGCCGCCAACCGCACGAACGGATTTGTCATGATTGAATTTCTCAAAGGCTTAACTCAGCTTCACAACTTGGCCTACTCCGTCCTGTGGTTCGTGGTGATCCTCACGGTGCTCGTGTTTGTCCACGAGTTCGGCCACTACATCACCGCGCGGTGGAATCGGGTGCGGATCGAGGTGTTTTCGATCGGCTTCGGACCTGAGCTGTTTGGCTGGTGGGATCGCGCGGGAACGCGCTGGAAATTTAGTGCGATCCCGCTCGGCGGCTACGTAAAGATGTTTGGCGACAGCGACGCCAGTTCGGGTCTGCCGGCCCCTGGACTTTCACGCCTCAGCGAAGTCGAGAGAGGCGTCTCTTTTCACTACAAGCGACTGGGCCAGCGCGCTGCGATCGTCTCCGCCGGGCCGGCCGCAAATTTCATCTTTGCCATCGTCGTCTTGGCAGTTTTGTTCATGACCTACGGCCAGCCTTTCACGCCGGCCGAGGTTGGGCAGGTTCAGCCGGGGAGCGCTGCCGAGCAGGGGGGATTTACCCGGGCGACGTCATTGTCCAGATAGACGGTCGGGCCGTTCATCGTTTCGAGGACGTGCAGCAGGCGGTGCGGCTCAATCCAAATGTGCCGATGACGGTCGTCGTGCGGCGCGACGGCCAGGAGCAGACCCTGCATGTGACGCCGAACCGGACAGAGCTTACCGACCGCTTCGGGAACCGCTATGAGATCGGTCTGCTGGGCATCGCGCGAAGCGGGATGGAGTATGTCAAGCGCGATCCCGCAACTGCGATTGAGCAGGCCGGGGTAGAGACCTGGACCTTGACGGCCGGCACCTTGCAGGCGATGTGGCAGATCATCATAGGGACGCGCGCTACTGACGAACTCGGGGGGCCGCTACGCATTGCGCAAATGTCGGGAGAGGTTGCCCAAGGCGGCGTTGTTGCGGTGCTGTGGTTCATGGCGGTTCTGTCGGTCAATCTGGGGTTGATCAACCTGTTTCCGGTGCCGATCCTTGACGGGGGGCATCTGCTCTTTTATGCGGCCGAGGCGCTTCGCGGAAAGCCGCTGGGGCAGCGGGCTCAGGAATACGGCTTTCGTATCGGCTTGGCCCTGGTGCTGACCTTGATGGTGTTCGCGACCTGGAACGATCTCGTCCATCTCGGCATCGGGAGTTTGTTCAAGGCCTTGTGATGTAGCGGCGATTGCCGATCAGGGGATAGATCTCAAGCCGCAAGTGGGGGTGAGTTGCGTCGGATTCGTTTGGCTGCCGTATGGGCGGCGGTGGTCGGTGCTGTTCTGGCGCCGACTGTGGGGTTGCTCGCACCGGCTCTTGCTCAGCCGGTTCGCGGCCCGTCGTCCGCTCAGATGGGCGGCGGCACTGTTGCGGACATTCGGATCGAAGGTGCGCAGCGGATCGAGCCGGAAACGATCCGCTCATATCTGCGCATCCAGCCGGGCGAAGCCTGGGATGACGAGTTGGTGGACAGGTCGTTGAAGGCGCTATTTGCGACCGGTCTTTTCGCCGACGTAAACCTGAGCCGAGTGGGCAACACGCTTGTCGTGAAGGTCGTGGAAAACCCGATCATCAACCGCATCGCGTTCGAGGGGAACAGCAAGATCGACGAGAAGGATCTGAATGCCGAGATCCAGCTGCGCCCCCGCGTCGTCTATACCCGAACTCGCGTGCAGAACGATGTGAAACGGATCCTCGATCTATATCGCCGGCACGGCCGGTTTGGTGCAACCGTCGAGCCGAAGCTCATTCAGCTCTCGGAGAACCGGGTTGATCTCGTCTTCGAGATCAACGAGGGCGAGTTCACCGGGGTGCGCAGCATCAATTTCGTCGGCAATCACCAGTATAGCGACACCAAGCTGCGCGGCCTCATTCAGACCAAGGAAAGCCGATGGTATCGTTTCCTGAGCAGCGACAATTCCTATGACCCGGACAGATTGACCTACGACCGGGAGCTGTTGCGCAGGTTTTATTTGACGGAGGGATATGCCGATTTCCGAGTGGTCTCGGCGGTTGCTGAACTGACGCCCGACCGCGATGGGTTCATCATTACGTTCACGGTCGACGAAGGCGAGCGGTACCGTTTCGGCAAAATCGACGTCAACATCAAGCTCAAAGACCTGCCGCCCGAAGCGGTGCTGCCGCTTCTGACTGTTCACACCGGCGATTGGTACGATGCCGAAGCTGTCGAAAAATCGATTTCCGTTCTGACGGATGCTCTCGGCAACCGCGGTTATGCGTTTGTGGAAATCAAGCCGAATGTCACCCGGAACAGGGAAGAGCATACCGTCGACATCACCTTCGATGTCCAGGAGGGTCCGCAAGTCTATGTCGAGCGGGTCGATATCGTCGGCAATGTCCGCACTCTTGACAAGGTGATCCGTCGCGAATTTCAACTGGTCGAAGGAGATGCGTTCAACAGCACAAAAATGCAGCGCTCGCAGCAGCGGATAAAGAATCTTGGTTTCTTCAAAAAGGTGGAGGTCACCAACAGCCCGGGGTCCGCACCCGACAAGACCGTGGTGACGGCCCAGGTCGAGGAGCAATCGACGGGCGAGCTGTCCTTGGGAATCGGATTCTCGACAACCGACGGTCCGTTGGCCGACGTCAACATCCGCGAGCGAAATTTCCTCGGGCGGGGTCAGGATCTGCGGATCGGCACCGTGGTTTCGCTGCGTTCACAACAGGTTGATCTGAGCTTCACCGAACCCTATTTCCTCGACCGCAACATCGCCGCGGGCTTCGACCTGTTCGAAATCAAGACCAGCCCGACGGCGAATTTCTTCAGTGGCGTGACCCCTCCCTACCAGCAATTCTCTTACGGTGGAGCGCTCCGTACCGGTTACCAGATCAGCGAGAATCTGCGGCAGACGCTGAAATACACCGCGCGATCCGACAACATCACTGACCTTCAACCCAACACGTCTTTGTTTATTGTGCTTCAAGCGGGGCAGCATACGACCTCCGAAATCGGCCAGGTTCTGCTGTACGACCGGCGGGACGACCGCCTGGACCCGACCGGCGGCTATTATGCATCTCTGGGCAATGACTTCGCCGGGGTCGGTTTCGGGGTCGATTATGTGCGCAACAAGGTAAATGCCGGCTACTATTACTCGGTATTTCCCGAATGGGTGCTGAGCGTCACCGGGGAGGCCGGCTATATATCCGGTTGGAATGGACAGAACGTACTAATTCAGGATCGATTCTTTGTTGGTGGCGATAATCTGCGGGGCTTCCAGAGCGCCGGCATCGGGCCGCGCAATTCAGTGAGCGGCGATGCTCTTGGCGGCCAAAAATACTATCTCGGTTCCGTAACTTTAGGCGTGCCGCTGGGCCTACCGAAAGAATTTGGAGTAAGCGGCCGCGTCTTTACCGATTTTGGGACGCTCTATCACATTCAGCCGACGAATATCGTGCTGACTTCCCGCCCAATTAGCTTCGACAGGCGGGATACAGCCTATGGTAGAGCAATCGCCGGCGATCCGCGCCAGCGCCGGCGTTGGCGTATCGTGGAAATCCCCTGTCGGTCCGATCCGGCTCGATATCGCCTATCCGATCAGGAAGGAACCATTTGATAAGACTCAGTTGTTTCGGGTCAGCTTCGGCACGAGGTTTTGATGTTGGTTCGGTGTCTCAGGTTTCAGACGCTTCTGCTCTTTCTCCTGTGCGGCTTCGCCGGCAGTGGGTTGGCGCAAGCCCCGCCGGCAGCTCCTGCTCCTGCTCCCCCACCTTCACCTTCCGTACCGGCCGCCGCCCCGATGCCGCTGACGGTCTTGGTGGTCGACGTGCAGGCGCTCTTGCAAAATTCCAAGGCGGCAAAGATGGTACGCGGCCAGATTGAGCAGAAGCGCAACGAGTACACCAAGGAAATATCTCACCAGGAGGAGGTTCTGCGCGCCGAACGGGATACGTTGCAGCGCCAGCAAGCATCAATGTCGGCGGACGCGCTGAACCAAAAGGGCCGTGAATTCCAGCAGAAGGTCAATGATCTCGAACGCAATGTTCAGGGGAAGCGCCAAGCCTTGGAGAAGTCTAACGGTGAGGCACTCTCCAAGATCCAGGAGCAGATGTTGAAAATCATTGCGGACATCGCAAAAGATCGCAAGGCAAACTTGGTATTCCAGAGAGCAGATTTGGTGCTTTTTGATCAAAATTTTGATGTTACGGACGAGGTTCTGCAGAAGTTGGACGAACAGATGCCGACGCTGACCGTCAATTTCGCGGTGCCAACTCCTCCCCCCGCCGCTGCGGGCCCAGCCGCCAACGCGGCCCAGCCGGCTGCGAGTGCGCCGGCTAAACCAAGAAAGAAGTAGGGCGGTTCGTCTGCTCGGACTCACCCCAGATGGCGGACCCACGGTTCTTTAATCGAGCCGGACCTTTTACACTCGACGCGCTGAGCGCCACGACCGGAGCCAGACTGCTGCGCGCGGAAGACGCCGTCCGGGTCGTACGCGATGTGGCGCCGCTCGAAAGCGCGGGACCCGCAGACGTTAGCTTTCTCGAAAACAGGAAATACATCGAAGCATTTCTCCATTCTCGTGCCGGCGCCGCCTTTGTCGATGAACGGGCCGCCGAACAAGCGCCGCCCGGCATTGCTCTCCTCGTCAGCAAAGAGCCCTACAAGGCCTATGCGCTCGCCGCCCAGGCTTTTTATCCGGCAGCCGAGGTGGCCGCCCGGCGCGCGCCATCCGCGATTATCGATGCGACGGCAGCCATCCCCGACGACTGCGACATTGGCCCGAATGTCGTCGTCGAGCGTGGCGTGCGGCTCGGCCGGCGCTGCCGCGTCGGCGCAAATACGCTGATCGCCGCCGGGGTCGAGATCGGTGACGATTGCCGGATCGCGGCCAATGTGACGCTCAGCCACTGCCTGATCGGCTCGCGCGTCGTGCTGCATCCCGGCGTGCGGATCGGCCAGGACGGGTTTGGATTTGCGCCCGACCCGACAGCGCCGATCAAAGTCCCGCAGCTCGGGCAAGTCCTCATCGGAGACGATGTCGATATCGGCGCCAATACCACGATCGATCGGGGATCCGGACACGACACGGTGATCGGCTCGGGGTCGATGATTGATAATCTCGTGCAGATCGGGCACAACGTGGTGCTCGGTCGCTGTTGCATCCTCGCGGGCCAGGTTGGGATCTCCGGGAGCACGAGGCTCGATGACTTTGTGGTGGTCGGAGGGCAGGGTGGGCTGGCCGGCCATTTGCATATCGGGAGCGCAGCCCGGATCGCCGCCAAGAGCGGTCTCATGCGCGATGTCCCCGCGGGAGAAACGGTATGCGGCAGCCCGGCAGTCCCGCTGAGCGAGTTCATGAGGCAGACTGCGGTGCTGCATCGCCTCGCGAAGAAGAAAGGATCGTGACGGACCCGGCCTGCACGGCCGATCGGGTAACCGAAATCGGCATCCAGCGGATCATGGAGATGATCCCGCACCGCCACCCGTTCCTGATGATCGACAAGGTCGTGGACGTCGTGGCCAACCAGCGGGCGACTGGGGTCAAGAACCTGTCGAACAACGAATATTATTTTCAGGGTCATTTCCCGGCGCGGCCGGTGATGCCGGGTGTGCTGATCATCGAAGCGATGGCGCAGACCGCCGCCGTCCTCGTCGTCCACACGCTGGGGCCGGAATCGGAGGGCAAGCTCGTCTATTTCATGAGTGTGGACAACGCGCGCTTTCGACGCCCCGTTTTTCCGCCGAGCAAGCTCGAGATCCACGTCGCCAAACAGCGCAACCGCGGCAACGTCTGGAAGTTCGAGAGTACGGCCAAAGTCGGCGAAGATGTGATGGCCGAGGCCGTGTTCGCTGCGATGATCCTGGACGATTAGACGGGCCGCCGATGCCGCAGATTCACCCCACGGCCATTGTTGCGCCGGGGGCGATGCTCGCCGAGACCGTCGTCATCGGGCCCTATTGCGTCGTCGGTGAGGATGTCTCGCTCGGCCCGCGGGTTACGCTTCGCTCCCACGTCGTGGTCGATGGCCGGACGACGATCGGTGAGGGGACGCGGCTGTTTCCATTCGCTTCGATCGGGCTCGAGCCGCAAGACCTCAAATATCGCGGTGAAAGATCGGAGCTCGTGATCGGGCGCAACAACACGATCCGCGAGTATGTGACAATAAACCCCGGAACCGAAGCGGGCGGCATGGTCACCCGGATCGGTGACGGCAGTCTTTTTATGGTCGGTGCGCATGTCGCTCACGATTGCCGGATCGGCGATCATGTCGTTATGGCCAACAACGCGACCCTGGGGGGCCACGTCGTCGTCGAGGATTACGCCGTTCTTGGGGGACTCTGTGCGGTACACCAATACGCCCGGATCGGCAGGCACGCGATGATCGGCGGGATGTCGGGCGTCGAGCGCGATGTCATCCCTTACGGCCAAGTCATGGGAGACCGGGCTCGGCTGTGCGGGCTCAATATCATCGGGATGCAGCGCCGCGGCTTCAGTCGCGAGGACATCCAGGGCCTGCGCAACGCGTACCAGTTCCTGTTCGCTGCTGAGGGGACGTTGAGCGACCGGGTAAACGAGACCGCCGAGCGTTTCGGCGGTATCGGGCCGGTCGACGATGTCATCGAATTCATCCGTGCCGATTCGAGCCGGGCCATCTGTCAGCCGAAGGGAGCGGATGGCGGGTAGGCTGGGGATCGTGTCCGGAGGCGGCGCATTGCCGCGGCGCCTCGTCGAATGCTGTCGCGCCGCGGGGCGCGACGTTTTTGTCCTTGCTCTCGAGGGAGCAGCCGAGCCGGCGACGGTGGAGGGCGTGCCGCATGCCTGGTGCCGGCTCGGCGCTGCGGCGACCGGCCTTGCCTTGTTGCGCGAAAATCATGTGACCGAGTTGGTGCTGGCCGGCGGCATTCGGCGGCCGTCGCTGGCTTCGCTGCGGCCCGATTGGCGCGCAGCCAAGCTGTTCGCGCGGGTCGGCTATCGCGCGCTGGGCGATGACGGTCTTTTGTCGGCGGTGGTCAAGGAGCTGGAACAGGAGGGCTTTCGGGTGCTCGGCGCCGACCAGCTGCTCGACCGGGTGCTTGTGCCGGAAGGACCGCTCGGCCGCATCCGCCCGGACGAGCTGTCGCAAGCCGACATCGAGCGCGGACTGCGCATTGCGCGTACCCTGGGCGCGATCGATGTCGGCCAAGCTGTCATTGTCCAACAAGGTCTCGTGCTCGGCGTCGAAGCCATCGAAGGCACCGACGAGCTGCTGCGGCGCTGTGCGGCGCTGCACCGCGAAGGTCCGGGCGGCGTGCTGGTCAAGGTCGAGAAGCCCGGTCAGGAACCCCGCGCCGACCGGCCGACGATCGGATTCCACACCGTTCTGCTGGCGGCGGAAACCGGCTTGCGCGGCATCGCCGTCGAGGCCAACGCCACAATCGTGCTCGATCGCGACGAAGTCATCCGTGCGGCCGACGAGGCCGGATTGTTCCTGGTCGGCCTCGACCCAGGCACTGGGCTGCCTCGAAGGACGCACAACGCTAATCCAGCTCAATTCCAATTCCGCCACAGGGTTTTGAGGCGATCTCTGGGCCGCGTGGCGCTTGGGGTGCAAACAGAACGAACGGACGAGTCGACGTTCCTCTTCATCGTTGCCGGAGAGCCGTCGGGGGACGCGCTCGGCGGCGCGCTGATCGCGGCATTGCGACAGCGTACCGGCGGTAGGCTGCGGGTGGCCGGGATCGGCGGCGAGCGAATGCGGGAACAGGGGCTCGAAAGCCTTGTTCCGCTCGGCGATCTGGCGATCATGGGAGTTGCCGAGGTATTGCCGCGCGCCCCGGTGATCCTGCGCCGCGTCCGCGAGACGGTCGCGGCGATCCGCAAGCTGCGTCCGGACGCCGTCGTGACGATCGACAGCTCGGGGTTCAGCTGGCGGGTGGCGCATGGGCTGCGCCGCCGCGGCGAGACCTTGCCGCTCATTCATTACGTTGCCCCGATGGTCTGGGCCTGGCGCGCCGGGCGGGCCCGGCGGATGGCGCGCTGGTACGATCATCTGATGACCTTGCTGCCGTTCGAGCCGCCATATTTCGAGCGGGTCGGGCTATCCTGCAGCTTTGTCGGGCATCCGGTTCTGGAATGCGGCGCCGAACAGGGCGACGGCGGGCGCTTCCGGGCAACGCACGGTCTCGCCCCGACCGATCTACTAATCACGGTATTGCCCGGCAGCCGCAGCGGCGAGGTCCGCCGTTTGCTGCCGATATTCGGCGCGTCGCTGAAGCGGCTGGAAGACCTGCTTGGGCCGTTCCGCGTCGTCGTGCCGACGGTTGCGACAGTCGCGGCGACCGTCACCGCCGAGGCCAAGGCCTGGCCGGGAAACCCGATCATCGTGCAGCAGCCCCAAGAAAAGTACGATGCCTTCGCGGCCAGCCGCGCCGCGCTCGCCGCCTCCGGATCAGTCGCGCTCGAATTGGCATTGGCGCGCTTGCCGATGGTCGTCGCTTACCGGCTCAACCCGCTGACCGAAGCATTTCTCGATCGCGTTCTACAGGTGCGTCAGGTCAATCTCGTCAATCTGCTGCTCGGAAGGCCGCTGGTTTCCGAGCTGCTCGGACCCAACTGCACCCCGGCACAGCTTGCCGCTTCGCTCGCCGAGCTCATCGGCGACGAACGGGTTCGCGCAGCGCATCGGCAGGGGTATGATGAGGTGGTCCAATGCCTCGCCGGCGATGGCGTGTCGCCGAGCCTGCGGGCCGCTGACCAGATCCTCGAACTGGTCGCGGCACGCCGGTGCGGCGCTTCAGGTTCAACAGCACGCAGGAGTGCACGATGACGATGACCGATGTGGCCGAGAACTCAAAACCGGCGATAGACGCCGACAAATCCCGGCTGTTGCACACGATGATCCGGGTTCGCGATCTCGATGCCTCGTTGAATTTCTACACCAACCAGCTCGGCATGAAGCTGCTGCGCAAGCGCGATTACCCGAGCGGCAAATTTACGCTCGCCTTTGTCGGCTACGGCGATGAGACGAACAGCACTGTGCTCGAGCTGACCCACAATTGGGAGCAGGCCGAGCCATACAATCTGGGTACCGCCTTTGGCCATCTGGCGATCGCGGTGCCCGATGTCTACAAAGCTTGCGAGCGTCTCGCCGCGGCCGGTGTCAAGATCCCCCGCCCGGCTGGCCCAATGGCGCATGGCGGCTCGGTGATCGCGTTCATCGAAGATCCCGACGGCTATCGCATAGAGCTGATCGAGCGGCCCTAGCCCGCCCATTGGCGTCGCCGCCCAGTCCTGCGGGCTGGGTGGCTCCGCGGGTATCCTATTGCCAGCGTGAAATGATTGCGGCAACTTCGTAATGGGAGCGGCGCCGTTGCCGCTGCACGACAACAAAATTGTTCTTTGGCCGCAGGGCCTCAGGATCGGAGCAGCCTAGGAGAAGAGAATGTTGGAGCTGTTGGAGCGCCAGAAGAAGCTGACCGCGAACCAGTGGAAGATCGCGGGCGCGGCGACGCTCGGCGATATGCTCGATTTTTTCGACTTCTTCCTGATCGGCTTTGTCTTGGCTTTTGTGGTCAAGGAGTGGCACCTGACCTATGGGCAGTCGGGCGCAATCCTGCTCGCCTCGGGGGTCAGTGCACCATTCGGCTCGCTGTTGTACGGCTGGATGGCCGACAAGGTCGGCCGGCGCCCGGCTCTGATCACCGCCGTGCTCAACGTTTCGCTTGCGACCGGCGCGATGGCGCTGACGCCCGAAGGCGGGTGGATCTACTTGGTCGTTTGCCGCTTTTTCGTCGGGTTCGGGGTAACCGGCCTCTATTCGGTCGACATTACCCTGATGCAGGAGTTTTCACCGGCCCATAAGCGCGGCTGGTTCACTGGGATCACCACGACGATGCTGCCGGCCGGCTCGTTGCTTGCCGGGTTGCTGGGGGCGTTTGCCGCGCCCTATATCGGCTGGCGCGGGATGGTCGCGGTCGGGTTGCTGCCTGCCTTCCTGTGCTTATATATCCGCGCCTTCGTTCCGGAATCGCCGCATTGGCTGCTGCGCCGGGGCCGGGTGGAAGAGGCGCGGCAGGCGCTCGCCTGGGCGCTGAAAATGGATGCTGCGAAGATAACATTGCCGGCGACGCTTCCCGCCATCGAGCACACGCGCTGGCTCGAGATCTTCAAATACCCGCGCAGCATTATCGCTGGGTGCCTCACCGGGCTGACCCAGACCGGCGGCGTCGGACTTGCCCTGTGGCAGGTGACGCTGTTTGTCATGGTGCTGAAGATCACCCCGCCCGAGGCATCCAAATTGGTGATCTGGCTCAGCCTGTCGGCCATCGCCGGCCGGTTCTTCTGCTCGTGGATCTCGGACGCGTGGGGGCGCCGCGCCTCTGGCATCTTTGCCTGCCTGATCGCGGCCTTATTCATGTTCATGGCGGGCTATTGCACGATGTGTTCATCGGCGGTGTGTCGGTGTTCTTCCTAATGATCCTGCTGCAGAACTTTTTTGGCAGCGGCAACTACTCGATTGTCGGGCCGTACATGGGCGAAATGTGGCCCTCCCGGCTGCGCGGCAGTGGCATGGGGTTCGTCTACGGCATCGGCAATCTCGGCAAGTTCATCGGCCCGCTCGGTCTGGCGCTGATCGCCGGTTCGTCGAACTACGTCAAGCCGGAGGTAACCATGGACGCGCTGATCCCCGGTTTCGCCTATTTCGCCTTTTGGTACGTGCTGGGCGCAGTCGCGTTTTGGCTTATCGGCATGGAAACGCGCGGTCGCACAATCGACGAGATCGATGCCGAAATGAACGCGCCTAGACGGGCAGCCGCCGCGCCGGCGGTGGGGCGTGCCGCTGGCGATTGACCGGCACAACCAGATAGCTAGCGGTTCTGGGTCCAGTCCTCGCGCCATAGGAAATCGGGGCCAAGCTGGTCGAGGCTCGGGCAGCCGATCTGGCCCATGACGAGGTCGATCTCGTTGCGGAAGATGTCGACCACCTTTTTGACGCCCGGAATCCCGCCTACGATGGCGCCGTAAAGCGTCGGGCGGCCGAAGAACACGAACTGGGCGCCGAGGCAGAGGGCGATCAGGATGTCGGCGCCGCGCCTGACGCCGCTGTCGAGCATCACGGTAACCTTGTCGCCGACCGCCGCCTTGATCGCCGGCAAAGCCTCGAGCGAGGCCGGCGCCTGGTCGAGCTGGCGGCCGCCATGGTTCGAGACGATGATGCCGTCGACGCCGATCTCGGCGGCGCGAACCGCATCGGCCGGGTTTAGGATGCCTTTGACGACGAGCGGGCGCGGAAAGAGGCGCCGGTAACGCTCAAGGTCGCGCCAGGTCTGCGCCGAGGCCGGGGTCTGACTGCGGCCGAGAGCGATGACGTCCGAGGTGCTCGCGCCATTGGGGGCGTGCGGCGCCCAATTCCCGAGCGTCGGCGCGCCGCCGAGCCGCATATATTCGATGACCCAGGCCGGGATGGGTGATCGGCCTCCAACAGGATCGACGGCTTTAGCTTCAGCGATTCCAATACGCCGCCGCCGCGAACTGCGGGCAAAGCCGTTGCGGTAGTTGCGTTCGCGCTTCGGATGCACGGGCACATCAACGGTCAGAACCAGCGCGCCCGCGCCGCCGTCTCGCGCCCGCCCGATCAGTGCATCGGTGATATTGCCGTCTTTCGCCGCATAGAGTTGGAACCAGACATTGTTCGGGGCGACCCGCAGCGCTTCCTCCATGGACGCATTGCTGCCCCCCGACATGATGTACGGGATGTTCGCCGCCGCCGCGGCTTCGGCCAGCATCACTTCGCCTTCGCGCCGGTAGAGGCCGACGCCGCCGGTCGGCGAGATCCCGAACGGGCTCGAATAGGTGCGGCCGAACACAGTCGCGGTTTGGTCGCGTTTGGCGACGTCGACCAGATAGCGCGGCAATAGCCGGTGTTTGTGAAACGCGGCTTCGTTGCGCGCGAGACCGCGTTCGTCCTCCACCCCGCCCTCGATGTAGTCGAAAATGATGCGCGGCAGCTTGCGCTTCGCCATCCGATGCAGGTCTTCGATATTGATCGCGCTATCGAGGTTCATTGCTTCGTGAATTCCTCCAAGAAAAAGCCGTCATTCACGCGAAAGCGGGAATCCAGGGCAGCAAGGTCGGCGGCGGTTGCCCCCTGTTCACGCCAGGGGCAAGCTCTGGACCCCCGCCTTCGCGGGGCGACGATGAAACGGACCCCATTTTATCACACATTGCGCGCGCGATCCTCTCGCCACAGGAAATCGGGGCCGAGTTGGTCGAGGCTCGGGCAGCCGATCTGGCCCATGACGAGATCGATCTCGTTGCGGAATATCGAGATCGCCTTCTTGACGCCGGCAATGCCGCCGGCGGCTGCACCATAGAGCGTTGGCCGGCCCATGAAGCAGAAGCGGGCGCCGAGGCAGAGCGCGATCAAAATGTCGGCGCCGCGCCGCACTCCGCTGTCCAGCATCACGGTCAGCTTGTCGCCGACTGCCTGCGTGGATCGCCGGCAATACGTCGAGCGACGCCGGCGATTGGTCGAGCTGGCGGCCGCCGTGGTTCGACACGATGATGCCATCGCAGCCAATCTCGGCGGCACGCAACGCGTCGCGCGGATCCATGATGCCTTTGACGACGAGCTTGCGCGGGAAGAGCCGGCGATACTGCTCCAGATCGCGCCAAGTCTGCGCATTGTACGGCATGATCGAACGCGAATAATTGTAAACGACCTCGGCATTGGCGCCGGACACTGCGTAAGGCTGCCAATTCTGCAGCATCGGCGTCCCGCCGCCATGCCGCAAATATTCGACGATCCAGCCGGGGTGGGTCAACGAATTCGAGCAAGGATCGAGGGTTTGAGGCTGAGCGCCTGGAAGAGGCCGCCGCGGACATTGGCAAACCCGTTGCGGATGTTGCGCTCGCGTTTCGAGCTCACCGGCACATCGACGGTCAGCACCAATGCGTCGAGCCCGGCATCGGCGGTGCGGCGGATCATGTCCTCGCGGACTTTGGTGTCGTTCGCCGCATAGAGCTGATACCAGGCATTCCTCGGCGCGATTTTCGCCGCCGCTTCGATCAAGTCGTTGCTGGCGCCCGACATGATGTACGGGATGTTCGCGTCGGCCGCCGCCTCTGCCAGCATCAAATCGGCGCCGCGGCGGAAAAGGCCTGCCCCGCCGGTCGGTGCAATGCCGAACGGGCTCGCATAGGTGCGGCCGAACAGGCGTGGCCGACTGGTCGCGCTTTGAGACGTCGACCAGATAGCGCGGCAACAATTGATGCTTGTGGAACGCCGAGGTGTTGCGTTCGAGCCCTCGCTCGTCCTCGAGCCCGCCCTCGATGAAATCGAATGCAATCTTGGGCAGCCGCCGCTTTGCCATGCGGTGCAGATCTTCGATATTGACCGCTTGATCGATCCTCATGCTCGTGTGATCTCCTGGATGCGCGGCAAGTTGCGGGCCGGCAACATCGCGTATTTTCGCGCCGCTCGACAATCCCCCGTCGAGCGGGGCTGCGCTGTGCGCGATGTACACCTTGAGGGGGCGGCAACAGACGATAGGTGGCGGATGGAATACACAACGCTCGGCAATACCGGATTGCGGGTCGGCGTTGCCGGCCTGGGCTGCGGCGGGTTCAGTCAGCTCGGGCTGGCGCAGGGCAAGAGCGAGGACGACGCGATTGCAATCATCCGGCAGGCCATCGAGCTCGGGGTCAATTTGTTCGATACCGCCGCGGCATACGGCACCGAGGAGGTGCTCGGGAAAGCGATCAAATCCGTGCAGCGCGAAGATGTCGTGATCTGCACGAAGGCGCCGTTCAGCTTCAGCAACCCCCATTCCACGCCGGAAGGGATCGTCGCCAGCCTCGACAAGTCGCTACGGCAGCTCGATACCGACTACATCGACGTCTATCAGCTGCACGGCGTGCCGCCGAGCGCCTACGACCACGCGCTCAACGATTTGGCGCCGGTGCTGTTGAGAGAGAAGGCGAAAGGCAAGTTCCGCCATCTCGGCATAACCGAGACCGCGCCGCACGATCCCGAGCACCAGGTCCTGCACCGGGCGGCGCAAGACAAGGTTTGGGAGGTCGTGATGCTCGGGTTTCACATGATGCATCAGACCGCCCGCGACCGCGTCTTTCCGCTGACCCGCGCCAACCGGGTGGGCACGCTCCTGATGTTCGCGGTGCGCAACATCTTCTCGCAACCCGAGCGTCTGCGGGCCACGATGCGCGATCTCGCTGCCGCGGGACAGGTTCCGCAATGGCTCGCCGACAGCCCCGACCCGCTGCGCTTTCTGATCCACGAAGGCGGCGCCAGCACGGTGCCGGATGCCGCCTATCGCTTTGTGCGCCACGAGCCCGGGGTCGATGTCGTGCTGTTCGGCACCGGCAATCCGGAGCATTTGCGCACCAACATCGCCTCGATCCTCAAGCCGCCCTTGCCCGAGTCCGATCGCCGCCAGCTCTCCACTCTTTTCGGTCAGCTGGTGGGGGTCGGCCTCGACGCGCCGCACCTCTCGCGACCCCGCGGCCAGGCTGCTCCCGCAGGGCGCTCCTAGTTGGGATAGACGATCGTGCGCAGCATGATGCGGCGCTCCTCGGGGTGGTAGTCACCGGCGCCGCGGTGCATCGTCGCCCGCTCGTCCCAGATCAAGAGATCGCCGACTTCCCAGGAATGGTAATAGGTAAAGCGTTCCTGCGTGGCGTGCGCCGCGAGCTCCTCGATCAGCTGCCAGGCCTCCTCGCGGTCCATGCCCTCGAACCCGTGCGTGTGCATCGGGTTGACGAACAGGATCGGGCGACCGGTGACTGGATGGTTCATCACCGCCTGGCGCGGCTGCTCGGCATATTTCTTGTCGGTCCGGCGCATCTCTTCTTCCGGATCGTAGAGGCGCGCGCCGGCAGGGCCGTCGGTGCGCCCGTGCAACCCGACGAGGCCGGAAAGGCGGTCCTTCATCGCCTGCGGCAGCGCATCGTAGGCGGCGCGCATATCGGCGAACATCGTGCCGCCCTTGGTCGCCGGGATCTCCAAGGCGTGCAGCATCGCGAGCAATGGCAGCTCTTCCTCGTAGGTCGAGTCGGTGTGCCAGTCGGTCGCGCGCTTCACCCCGTACCAATCGATGTTGCCCCCTTCATCGACATTGCGCAGCCAAGACACCTCCGGGTGCTCTTCGTGGCGGTAACTGACGAGCGAGTGAATACGCGGCGTGCCAAAGCGGCGTCCGAAAGCGGCGATGTCGCCGGCTCCGAGATGCTGATCGCGGAAGACCAGCACCGGATGCTCTGCAAAAACCTGGTGGATCCAGGAAAAGGTGTCGTCGTCGAGCTTGGCCAGATCGACGCCGAGCGCCTCGGTGCCGAGCGCCTTGCCGAGCGGGCGCAGTTCTAGTGTGGTCATGGGATGATCCTCCGTCGTTTGCCGCTCGCAATTTACTCGGCAGCTCGCTGCAGGTCTAATCGCGCATACCTGTTCCCTGCTGTCGTGAGCCGACACGCTGCAAATCACGCAATATCGCCAGGTTAACCGTGCGTGCCGCATCCACCAGGTCCCCATACGGCAAGTCGGCGACTGTGACAAACCGATATGGGCGTTTTCGCCTTGGAGGGGGCGGCAGCCCAGTAGCTCGTCGATATACTGGAAAAATCAGGTGCCGACAAAGACGGGGTTGTCGGCGACCCCGCGCATGTGGCGAGCATAGCCGAGGCCGCGCTCGCTTTCTCTGCCGACCCCGACGAGCCCTCAGTTGGCGGCAATCAACGCGCTGCCCCAGCTTGCGACGCGCGTCCTACCTCCAGAGGGCTGTCATCGCGAGCGCAGCGAAGCGATCTCGGGCCGGTGAGCGTCGCGCGCGGCGCAATGACGGCACCCCAATCTAGGAGGTCGCGGGCTCCATCTGCTGGACAATTTCCAGAATTTCGCGCCGCCGCGGGACCCGCTTGCCCCAAACTCGATCGAAATCGGCGACCAGCGGCGCGATCTTGTCCGAGTCGGTCGCCGCCCGCGCCTCATCGACATCGGCGAATTCGTAAAAGGCATAATGGACAGCCGCCTCCGTGCGGCTCCAGCACCGCCAGCCGCGTCGCGCCTCGAAGACCCGGATCGCCCAAGGCAGGTGATCTGTCGCATACCAATGATCGAACGGTGCCCGGTCGTCCGGATCCGGCACTTCGGCGCGTACCACGAGATGAGCTGCACCCATGAACGGTTCCTCCTGATAATCCCTGTTTCGCCCGCGAGCCTTCGGCGGCGATGATACGGCTTCCGCGGCGAAGAGGGGAGTGAACCGTAATGCGCGTTTTCACGATGCTGCCGATGAGGCATTGGCGCGACGCGGCGCCGTTCGGTGCGGCGGCGGAGGCCGCCGGGTTCGACGCGCTGATGACGGTTGAACTCGGGCACGATGTCTTTACCCCGCTCGCCTTTGCCGCGCTCGCGACCGAGCGCATCGAGCTCACGCCGTCGATCGCCGTCGCCTTCCCGCGCAGCCCGACGGTGATGGCGAGCCAAGCCTGGGACCTGCACGCCAACTCTAACGGGCGGTTCGTGCTGGGTCTCGGGAGCCAGGTCAAGGGCCACAACGAGCGCCGCTTCGGCATTCCGTGGAGCGCGCCCGCGCCGCGGTTGCGCGACTACGTCCGGGCATTGCGCGCGGTGTGGCGTTGCTGGGAAACCGGCGGCAAGCTCGATTATCAAGGCGAGCACTACCGGCTGACCCTGATGACCCCCGATTTCTCGCCGGAGCCGACGGGGTTGCCGATGGTGCCGATCACGATCGCCGCGGTCGGCGAGGCGATGCTGCGGGTAGCCGGCGAAGTGTGCGACGGGGTGCGGCTCCATCCGCTGTGCTCGCGCCGCTATCTCGAAGAAGTGGCGCTGCCGCGCATCTTGGAAGGAATGCAGCGCAGCGGACGCCGCCGTGGCAATTTCGACGTCTTTGGCGGCGGGTTCGTGGTGACCGGAGGCGATGCGCAAACCATTGCCGAAGGCATGGAATGGGCCCGCCGACGCATCGCGATTTACTCTTCGACCCGCACCTATGCGCCGATCCTCGGTTTGCACGGTCTCGAAGAGGTCGGGGCGAAATTGCACGCGATGTCCGTCGCCGGCCGGTGGAACGACATGCCGGCCGAGATCACCGACGATGTTGTACGAATCTTCGCCGCCTGCGGCACCTATGACGAGATCGCCGCGGCGATCGAGGCGCGCTATGGCGGTCTCGCCGACGCCATCGAACTGAACTTCCCCGCCGGCACCCCCGCCGGGCTGCAGCGCGAGCTCGTGACCGACATCCGCCGCATCCCGCACCGTTTCGAGGGCTTCGACACGCGGGTGGTGAGAGGCTAACCAACGCCAAGAAGAACCCGGACTCGGCACGCCATGATCTGCAGCACGCCAGGATTCGTCGCTCTTGACGGCGAGCCGATCCGGATCTTGTTCAAGCTTTACCCGTGGGAGTGGATCGTGCGCGAGGATTTCGACGCCAATGTGAAACCGTCGGGCGCCCTGTTCCTCGAGCCGACGTGGAAGATGCTGCTGCTGAACAAGGGATTGCTGCCAATCCTCTGGGGAGATGTTTCCCGAGCCCGAAAATCTGTTGCCGGCCTATCGTGAGCCGGAACCGCTCGGCAACCGCCGCCATCGTCCGCAAGCCGCTGCTCGGCCGCGCGGGAGCCAATCTCAGCATCACCTAAGCCGGCAAGACGCTCGCCGAGACGGCCGGGCCGGGGGAAGCGGTCCCTTTCAGCCGCGGCGCTCGGTTCGCCTCAGGAAATCGATGAAGATGGCCGCCAATAGGCCCTCTTTGCTGCTCCACTCCTCGAGCGCGACGTCCAGATCGGGACGGTCCTCGGTCAATACCTCATGATATTCGCTGTTCGGCATCAGCCGATGCGCCGCCTGCCCGGGTCCGCGCGGGTGGACCCGGTCGTTGCCGGGGATGATGCAGGCCGGCATCGTGAGCGAGCGCAACTCGGCGGGGCTCAGGCCGATCACGGGATGATGCGCCCCCTCGTTGAAGGCGCGCCGCCACGCTTCCATGATGCCGATGAAGCGTTGCGGGTCGAGCGCCGTCAGCCGCGCGCGGTTGGCTGGGTTGCCGGCGATTACCTCGCTGAAATGCTCGGTACGGCACACTGCCTCCATGCCGCCTTGCTGCGCCGCATTGATGAACTGAGTGTAGTAATTCTCAACCAAGCGCTGCGCCGCATAGGCGCCGCCGGTCACCCGCCACAGCAAGAGGCCCCGCACATCGGCGGGATGGCGCAGCGCCATCAGCAATGCCAGGCGGCACCCCGACGAGCTGCCGCCGATGTAGGCGGGAAGCGCGTCGAGCTGTGACAACAGCGCGTGGAGGTCCTCCGCCCAGATCTCGTTCTCGGAATTTCCGCCGTCGAAGGAGATCCCGGACGCGCCACAATTGCGCCGGTCATGGACGAGGACGCGGCAGCCGGCTTCGGCGAGCTTCTCGCCGAGCGATCTGACCCCTGCGAGGGCGCGCCGGCCGCCGGGCTGCAGCGCCACCCATGGCCCGCGCTCGCCAAGCACTTCGTAACTGATGTCGACACCGCGGACGGTCGCGACTGGCATGGCTCTCCTCCATGGTCGAATTTTCGTAACTATGCCATCCTAGCCGACATCCACCGGACCCGGAGAGGAATCGACATGCGGGTTGGCGTTTTTTATTGCAATCCCGATTACGGCATCGATATCGGTGAACTGGCCCAGGCGCTCGAAGAGCGCGGCTTTGCTTCGCTGTATGTGCCTGAGCATACCCATATCCCGACCAGTAGCCGCAATCCGCTTCCGGGCGGCGGAGAGCTGCCAAAGAGGTACTCGCATATCCGCGATCCGTTTGTCGGCCTCTCGTTTGCCGCTGCGGCGACCAAGAAGCTGATGGTCGGGACCGGCATTTGCCTGATCCCGGAGCGCGACCCGATCGTCACCGCGAAATGTGTCGCGAGCCTCGACCAGTTGTCGGGCGGCCGGTTCATTTTCGGCATCGGCGGCGGCTGGAACGTCGAGGAAATGGAGAACCACGGCGCCCACTACGAGACGCGCTTCAAGCTGATGCGCGAGCGCATTTTGGCGATGAAGGCACTGTGGACCGAGGAGGAGGCGTCGTTCCACGGCGAGTTCGTGAATTTCGACCCGGTCTGGTCGTGGCCGAAGCCGGCCCAGCGGCCGCATCCCCCGATCCTGTTGGGCGGCGAGAGCGATTATAGTTTGCGGCGCATTGTCGAATATTGCGACGGTTGGATCCCGCGCCCGGTCGGGGATTTTACCGCAAGAGGCGCAGTCGAGCGCCTGCGGCGTATGGCCGAATCCAAGGGACGCGACCCGAACTCCTTGATGATCTCGGTATTCCGTGCGCCGGCCGATAAGGCGGTGCTCGCCGAATACGGCCGAGCCGGCATTGATGAAGCATTGCTCGAAATCCCCGATCTCACGCGCGACGAGATCCTGCAGCTTCTCGACCGCTACGCGCCTTTGGCAGCGGCATGATCCGGGAAGAGCTCGTCTTTGTCGCGACATGCGACATCTCGGGCCTGGCGCGCGGCAAGGGGTTCGCGGCGCGCGAGCTTCCGGCGCGGCTGAAGAAGGGTGTCGGCTGGACCGGCAGCAATCTGATGATGTCGCCGTTCGGGCCGATCTGGGACACGCCCTTTGGCACCGCCGGGGATTTTATGATCGTGCCCGATCCCGCGGCCGAGGTCCGCGTCGATTTTGCCGACGGCTCGGCCGTTGAGCATTTCTTCCTGGGCGACATCTGCAATACCGACGGCGGCCCCTGGGAATGCTGCCCGCGGGATTTCCTGCGCCGCGCCGTCAAGGAACTCGATGACGTGGCGGGTCTGCGGCTCGTGGCGGCGTTCGAGCAGGAATTCCTCTACACCGGCGTTTCCGAGCGCCCAGGCGACGCTTATGCGCTCGGCGCGTTCCGGCGCCAGGACTGTTTCGGCGAGACGTTCACCGCCGCCCTGCGTGCCTCGGGGATAGTTCCCGACACGTTTCTCGCCGAGTACGGCCCGCGCCAGTTCGAGGTGACGGTGATGCCTCGACCCGCGCTGACCGCCGCCGACCACGCGGTCATTACGCGCGAGATGGCGCGCGCCACCGCGCATCGGTTGGGCCAGCGCGTGATCTTCTCGCCAAAGCCCGACCCCGAGCTCGTCGGCAATGGTGTGCACATCCATATGAGCCTCGTCGACGCCGCGGACCGGCCGGCGACCCACGCCCCCGGCGAGCCGATGGAGCTCAGCAAGCCGGCGCAGCACTTTTGCGCCGGCGTGTTGCACCATATGCCCGCTATCTGCGCGGTAACCGCGCCCTCGCCGGTTTCCTATCTGCGCCTGACGCCAAATGCCTGGGCGCCGACGATAATCGATCTAGTGCGGCAAGACCGCGGCGCGACCCTCCGCATCTGTCCGACTTTCGCCGCCGCGACCCCGACCGAAATGGCGCGCCAGTTCCATGTCGAGTTCCGCGCCACCGATGCCGCGGCTAGCCCCTACCTCGCCCTCGGGGCGGTGATCTTCGCCGGGGTCGACGGCATCCGCCGCGGGCTGGAACTGCCGAAATCCGGCCCGCCGGAGCACCTGCCCCGTTCCCTTCCGGAGGCGCTCGACCGTCTCGCCGCCGACGAGACGGTGGCCGGTTGGTTCGGTCCGACCCATTTCGACGCCTATGTCAGGTTCAAGCGCGTCGAGGCGGAGAAGGTCGCCGGGCTGTCGCCGGCCGAACTCTGCGCCCGCTACGCCGAGGTTTACTAATTCCGTAACGTTCCCGCCCCGCCGATGGCTATCCGATATCGCACAATATTGCTTGTCATCCTTGCGCTGGTCAGCTTGGTGTTGACGGTCTTTCCCGATCCTTCGGTCGGCTACCTCAATTGGATACTGAAACCTCCGGCCAATATGATCGGCCTCCAGTTTGATACTATCCAAACCGAGCCGGCGAGCCGATTCTTCGCGGTGTTGTGTCCGATATTGGTGAGCCTGCTCACCGTCGATGTCGTCCAACAGATCCAGGCAGCTCGAACCCCCAGACTGGCACCTGTCGCAGTCCGCTTTCAGTTCAACCCTGCTGGGCTCGAGGAACCATATCGGTCGATCGCGATTTACACGCAGCTACCGTCATTTCCCGACCAGAATACCGCTTTGCAGCATCTCGCAAAGAGCGTGGTCCTGGCTAACCACCGGCTGATCTATGTGAGGAATGAGCCTGAATTGGATGCTGTGTTGGCTAATCAATCTGTCGTGGGATTAATAATGGATGCTCGTTTCCGTGAAGATGCACTACGGCGGGCGCGGCGAGGAGTTGCCGTCTATTTGGCAGAGCGGCATGAATTGTACGCCTCTACCCGCGGCAACCCAATTACGCTGCGTATCGGGACCGATATGTTGGAGGTGGCAAACATCTACCGGACGGCGTTGCCGCTGGCCCACGCTTATGTTCCGGACGTGGCAAAATCGGTGGGCTTTCACGGGACGTGGGCGACCACATACGGTCTCCTCACCATCCGCGAAGATTTCAAAGGGCACGCCGCGGGTGTCTATTGGTACGGCTACGGACAAATATCGGACGGGACGGTCAACATCAACGTCGACGACAATAGTGTCAGTCTAAAATTTAAATGGGATCAAACCAGTAATTACTATACAGTCGGCACCAGGCACCACGGTGATGGTGAATTTTTGATGGCGGCGGGGTCGGACGTGTTTTTCGGGTATTGGTATCGAGATTTGGATCCCAATCACCTACAATTGTGGAGCGGGACCCGGTTGTCGAGCGACATTATCAGGGACATTGGGACGGAGGTGCATTCTCTAAGAACTTTGGATTAACGCAGCACCCAAAGGAAAGCATCGTCGATCCAGGGAGCCCCGATTGATCGAGGCATTGCGAAGATTTTGGCGAATAAAAGTCCACGTACCCGTCGATGACGATCGCGGGCCGACATGGCTCGGCCAAAAAGACATCGCCGACAATGAGCATGTGCGTTCGGTCATCACCGCCCTGGTGGCCATACCTGGTGTGGGACGTATAGGCAATTACGACAGCATATACGAATTGGATGGCGGGTGGGAGGGTTATCGTGCAAAGCCGGGAGCTTCACCTCGACACGGTGCCATCGGAGAGAAAATAATCCTCGGCAGCATCGCCGTTACGACTTATGTCGATTATGAAACCAGCTCCGATATGTTCCGACAGGTTGTCGACGCTGTGAGGGCTGTCCACCCGTGGGAACATCCCATCATCGAGTTTGGTGAGTGCCTACTTTATGTGCCGACGGGCCGAGTATGAGCGCACCGGGTCTCGGTATTTGAGGGTGATTTCAGCGCCCTGGTTGAGTTTGCGCCTCGCCACGAGATGAATTAATCGTAGCTGGAATTCGGGCACCAGCTGTGCGCTCGGTCGATTGGAGTAATTACAAAGACCGACTAAGCCGAGAGGCATGGCTAAGGTTTTTGCGGCACCCGGATTTTCCCAAAGGACGAAATAATCCAAGCCATATGCATTGATTGTGGCGGCCAATTCAGCCGGCAAGACTTGCACCGGTGCGACCTCGATGGTAGCACCTTCAGGTATCGCGGCGAGTGTAACCAAGCATCGGCCGCGGCGCGACGTTCCCCTGACAGTCAGAGGGAAGCGCGTCCCGAGCACCAGCTCTTCGCCAATCGGCATGCGTTGCAATTATCAGTTCTTGACCCCGATGGTCCACTGGGAGAGAACGAAGGAGCTTGATCGATCGAGAGCGCGGGCGGCAACTCGGTCCGCGAGATGTGAGCATGCGGAATTTGGCTTGAAGAAATGTCGGATGCGGTCTTAAGAGTTACCCGTTGATATGGCCGAAACCCCTCCGGGTGCTTCATCTTCTACCCCAAGCATTGCTACTGGGCTGCTCGGCCCCGACGAACCCGGCCCGAACAAGCCTCGAGAACGAGGCGGGAAGCTCGGTTTTCTTTTTCGCCTGCGATCATGCCGGGCGCGCCTTTCCCCGCCGACTACTGCAACTCGGCCTGCCGGAGCACGAGACTCTCGCGGCACATTGCCTGGGACATCGGCATCGGCAGGGCTCGCTCGGCGTGAGCTTTCGCGCCTCTTGGATGCGCCGGTGCTCATGCAGACGTATTCGCGCCTGGTAATCGACTGCAATCGCGACCCCGCCTTCCGAACTCGATCCCGGAGGTCAGCGAAGACACGGAGATTCCCGGCAATCACGACCTCGGTGAGGCTGCGCGGGCGGCGCGCATCGAAGGAATATTCCGCCCATATCACACTGCGTTAGCAGCGGCCCTCGACGCGCCGCGCGGCAAGACCGCCCTCGGTGCTGGTAACATTGCATAGCTTTACCCCGGTTTTCCACGGCGTTGCGCGTCCGTGGCACGCGGGGTGCTGTTCAATCGCGACGAGCGCATCGGCCGCCCGCTGCTCTCGCATTGTTGCGCGCCGAAGGGGACCTCGATGGTCGGCGAAAACGAGCCATACCGGGTCAGCGACCTGACCGACTACACCATCCCCGTTCATGGCGAGCGCCGCGGGCTGCCGCATGTAGAGATCGAGATCCGGCAGGACCTGATCACCGAGGCGGCCGGTCAAAGGGAGTGGGCCGAGCGCCTTGCCCGGCTGCTGCCCGCCGCGTATGCCGCATTCCTGCGCCGATGAGCGCACTGAGCCGCGAGGTGCCGATCGATCCGGCCCACGCCGCATTACTGATCATCGACGTCCAGAACTACTGCGTCACGCCGGAATCCGGCAAAAGCCGAGTATTTCCGTCTGGAGCCTTCGAGAGATCGTGCTGCCCAATATGCGGCGTCTGCAGACCGCCTGCCGGAGCGGCGGCATCGAGGTCATGTATTCGGTGATCGAGAACATGACCCGCGACGGCCGCGACCGCAGCCTCGACTACAAGATCTCCGGCATCGACGTGCCGCGCGGCTCATGGGAGGCGCAGGTGCTGGACGAGATCGCGCCGCCCGACGACGAGATGATCTTCCGCAAGACCTCGAGCAGTGTCTTCATCTCGACCAACATCGATTACGTATTGCGCAATCTGCGGCGCACGATCGCTGATCATCGCCGGCCTATTGACCGACCAGTGCGTCGAAAGCGCGGTGCGCGACGCCTGCGACCTCGGCTATCTCGTAACGCTCGTCAGCGACGCCTGCACTACCGCCAGCGCCGAGCGCCACGAGCAGTCGCTCCTCGGCATCCGCGGCTATTGCCGCCAGCGCACTACCGATGCGCTAATGGCCGAGATTGCGGGGCTGACCCGAACGCATTGAGCGGCGCGTGCGATCGTTCCGAACCCCTATGGCGGATCGAATGCCTTTACCGGCGGCAATGGGCCGTCGAACCGCTCGATCTCGATTACGGTGAGCTGTCCGGTGCAGCCTTGCGCCAGTTTCGACGTGCCGGCGTCGCGCGTCAGCACATTCGGGTTGCCGTGCACGCAGATCGGGTTATCGGCAGTCGGGTCCTCGGGGTCGTACCAGGCGCCGGTGGAGAGCTGGACGACGCCGGGGCGCAACGCCTCGCTCAGCACCGCGCCGGCGAGGCATGCCCCGCGATCGTTGTAGAGGCGGACGATGTCGCCGTCGCCAATGCCTCGCGCCGCGGCGTCTTGCGGATGGATGCGGACCGGCTCGCGGTCCTTGATCTTCGATTTGAGGCTGGTGGCGCCGAAATCCAACTGACTGTGCAGGCGGGTCGCCGGCTGGTTGGCGATCAGCTGCAGCGGGAAACGCGAATTCGGGCGCTCCGCAGGCGGCAGCCAAGTCGGATGTCCGGGGCAGTCCGCGTAACCGAAACCCGCAATCCTCGCGGACGCGATCTCGATCTTGCCGCTCGGCGTCGGCAGGGGCGCTGCGCATGGGGTCGCGGCGGAACGCCCGCACGATCCCGCCATCCCAGGGCAAGGTCGGCAAAGCCAGCTCGCCCGCTTCCCAGAATTCGTCGAAATCGGGAGCCTCCGCCCCACGCTCCAGCAGCGCGCGGCGCGTCGGCTCATAGAGATGCCGCAGCCACTGGCGCGCCGAGCGGCCTTCGGTAAATCGCTCGGCAATGCCGAGGCGCTCGGCCAGCCCAGAAAAGATGTCGTAATCGTCGCGCGCCTCGGCATAGGCGGGCACCGCCCGGTGCATCGCGACCAGCAGCGGATCGCCGGCGACGCCGCCAATGTCTTCGCGCTCCAAGCGTGACGGTCGCCGGCAATACGATATCGGCGTGCCGCGCGGTCGCGGTCCATGCCGAATTCATGCACGATGACGGTATCCGGCCGCGCAAAGGCGTCGCGCAGCCGGTTCAGATCCTGATGGTGGTGGAACGGATTGCCGCCCGCCCAATAGACCAGCTTGATGTCGGGGTAGGTGAGCCGCTGGCCGTTGAAGTCGAACGCCTCCCCCGGATGGAGCAGCATGTCGGCGATGCGCGCCACCGGAATGAAATCGGCAATGCTGTTGCGCTCGATCGGCAATGTCGGAAGCGGCACGGCCAATGGCGGCTTTCCGGTATTGGAGGTCGATCCCAGCGCATAGGCGAACCCGCCGCCCGGCAATCCGATCTGGCCGAGCATCGCCGCCAGCACGACCCCCATCCAGACCGGCTGCTCGCCATGCTCGGCGCGCTGCAATGATTGGGAGCAGGTGATCAGAGTGCGCCGGCCGGCGGCACGCCGCGCCAGCCCAATAATCTCATCGGCCGGCATGCCGCAAATTGCGGACGCCCAGCCGGCGTCCTTTGGCTGACCGTCCGCTGCGGCCGAGGAGATAGGCCTCGAAGATCTCATAGCCGACGCAGTATCGGTCGAGGAAAGCGCGGTCGTGCAGGCCTTCCGTCACCAGCGTGTGCGCGATGCCGAGCATCAGCGCCACATCGGTGCCGGGGCGGATCGGGTGCCAGACCGCCTCGATCTCGCCCGGCAGGTCGTCGCGCAGCGGTCCGATCAGGTGAAATTCGGCGCCACGGCTGCGGGCGGCGCGCAGCCGGGCTTGCGCGATGTGCTCGCTGGTCCCGCCGCCGCCGACATCGTTGTTCTTCAGCGCCATGCCGCCAAAGGCCAGCACCAGCGCGCTGTGCGCGACCAGCTCGTCCCAGCTGACATTGTTGCCGGCGACGGCCTCCTGCGGGCCGATGACGTGCGGCAGGATCACCGACGCGGCCCCCGAGCTGTAGCTGCCCACCGAGCGGACATAACCGCCGGCCACATTGAGAAACCGGTGGAGCTGGCGCGGCGCGTCGTGGAAGCGCCCGGCGCTCGCCCAGCCATAAGAGCCGCCGAAGACCGCGCGCGGGCCATGAGCCGCGTAGACCCGCCGCAATTCCGCCGCGACGAGATCGAGCGCGCGCGGCCACTCGACCGGGACGAACGCGTCACGGCCGCGCCCGCGGTCGGGCCGGGGCCGCGCTTCGAGCCAGCCGCGCCGGACCATCGGCCGGGCGATCCGCGCCCGGTGCGACACCGAGGCGGGGATGTTGCCGAGCAGCGGCGAAGGGTTCGGGTCGCGCGGATGCGGCACGATCTCGATGCCGCCGTCGCGGACCAGCACCGAGAAGGCGCCCCAATGCGAGCTGTGCGGGAGCGGGCGGGGAGAGGGAGGCGTGGGCGTTTGGTTCATCGACAGCTAAGATAGGCCGATGCCGTCCTCGCGAAAGGACCCATCATGTCGCTGAGCCGAGAGTTCGCCGGGTTCGTAGCCGGCCTCCAGTACGAAAACCTGCCGCCCGAGGTCGTCGACCGGGCGAAGGGCGTCACCCTGCAGGCGCTGAGCTCGGCGCTGGTCGCCCGCGACATGCCGGCGAAGCCGGCAGGCGCTGGCCTTGATGCAGGAGGAAGAGGCGGGCGGCGGCGGGGCCGCGACCGTGCTGTGCCACGGCGACGAAGCTCACCAAGGCCGGGGCCGCCTTCGTCAACGCGGAGACGATCTTCGCCGGCGGCAAGTGGGACACCTTCCGCATGCTGACCCATCCCGGCATCGCGATCCTGCCGGCCGCCCTCGTCGCGGCGGAGGTCGCCGGCGCTTCCGGCAAGGAGTTCCTGACCGCCGTCGCCGCCGGCTACGAAGTCATGGAGCGCATGGCCGCCGAGTTCATCCCGACCGTCATGTCGCGCGGCTTTCCACGCCGGGCCGGTGTTCGGGATCTTTGGCGCGGCGGTCGCCGCCGCCAAATTGCAGCGCCTCGACGCGGACCAGATCCACAGCGCCATCGCGCAATGCGTCAATCTGGCGGCCGGCAACCTCGAAGGCGCGCGCAGCGGCGGCCGCTCATTGCGCGAAGGCGGCGCCGTGCGCAACGCGCTTGCTCGCCGTTGCATTGGCCAAGCACGGGACACCGGGCGGCGAGACGGTATTGGAAGGCGAGGCCGGGTTCTACCACGCCTATGCCGGCAACAACCGCGGCGAGTTGCGCTACAGCTTTACCGGCGCGAACCGCACCGACCTCGCCAAGATCACCGAAGGGCTCGGCCGCGACTGGATTTTCCTGGAGACGCTCTACCGGATTTATTCGACGGCCGGCTACAACATCGCCCATGTCGACGTGACCGCGAAGCTCTGCGAGGAGCACAACCTCCGCTACGACGACATCGACCGCATCGAGGCGTGGTCAACTGGCTCGAAACCGAATATCCGAGCCCCGCCTTCCCGAGCCGCGGCATCGAGAACCCGCCGCAGGTCGGCAGCACGCAATATTTCACCGCCTGGGGCGCCGCCAAGCGCGGCTATCCGCTATTGCGCGGCGACCGGCCCGGCCCCGGCGAAACCGACCCGCCGGAGGTGCTCGACCTGATGCACCGCGTCACCCTGATCCCGACGGTGCGCCGCACCCTCTTCGGCCCGCGCATCACGTTCTTCACCAAAGACGGCCGCAGCTTCACGAAGGAAGGCACCGGCCGCGAATTCATCTGGGATTTCGAGGAAGAGGCCCGCCGCATCCGCCCCATCGCCCCCGGCCTCGCGATCAGCGAAGCCCAATTCGCCGAGCTGATCGACACCTGCCGCCACCTCGACCGCATCGACCGGGCGGGCGCCAGGCTGATTTCGCTGACCGTCCCGACGTGAAAACTGTCTGGCTTTCGCCAGGGGCGGGCTCTGGCTCGAACAGGGGGGCGGCTGCTGCGGCCTTGCAGCCCCGGGTTCCCGTTTTCGCGGCAACGACGAGCAGGTGGCAAGCGCCCGCGGGCAGAGTCCGCCAGCCGGCGTCCAGAATTATGCTCATTCTTCGATTGGCCGCGATATTCGCAATGACAATCGTTCCTGTACGGGCCTCAGACCTTGCGAGGACGGGCGCAGAGGTAAATACGCCAACCTCGTTTCATCCTGTGTCTGTGTTTTCCGACGCTCCAGACTCTATTCATGATCCAAGGCATCCGCAGTCGCAAACTGGCGCGGACAAAATGTTCGCGCCTATCGGACTGATCTGGACCAATCACCCTCAACCGGACCAAGGCACAGCGCCAAGGTCGGACCTTCACATGGGAACAGCCTCCCTGGTTTCGCCATGCTATGTCCTGACCGCCTACCACGTGGTTTTTGGGTATCGGTTAGGGTTCCGGAAGGGCATGCGAGAGGAGGCGGAGCAGGACGTTTCCGCGACCTTTAGCGTGAGCGGCAAGAGGTCACGGGCGGTGCCGGCAAAGTATGGTCAGTTCTCCAGGTTTACAGGCAGGGATTGGGTCCTCCTGCGGCTCGAACCGGAGGCGGGGCATCGATGTTTGGGTGAGGATCCAAACATCGGCTGGGTCCGGCTGGCTCCGCTAGCGCCCGCTACAGCACCAAAGAAATCGCTTTCGGTCGCTGGCTATCCTGCGGATAAGGGGCGCACATCGCTGTGGCGGCAGGACAGATGTCATTTCTTCGAATTGTCCCGCGACATCGACAACGACGGTCTGTGGACGACCGACTGCGCGACCCGGCCCAGAGCCTCCGGATCTCCGATTTTCTTTGTCGAGGACGGTCTATTGAATGTCGTGGCTATCATGAGCGGACATCGAGGCAATGTCGCCGATAACGAGATCCTGCCTGAGTGGGACCCGAGCCGCGCCAATCTCGCGCTCGATATCGGTAAAATAATTTCATCGGACCAGGATGTCTTAAAGCTCATCCAAACCGATATCGATCGATTTCATCAGCCCAACCCGGCGCGGGTGCCGACCGGGCGCCTGCTCCGGCATTAAATCTTGACAAGCGATAAGGTAAAATCGGATTCCGCGCCCTGACGATTGAGATACGAGAGAAACCGGTGGTCTACCGGAAAGATCGATACGTCTGGGGGCCGTCCTATTCAGAAGTACGCGACCAGAGGTTGTCGAAGGCGCGATTGCCAGACGCTCTGAGCGACTTCACTGGACCAGTCAAGCTGCTATGAAGGAAGTTCGCGAACGGCAAAACACCTGCCGCATATTGGACCTGATGATGAGGTTGAATGGCGAGACGTCGAACGCAATGACAAGATGTCAATAGGACGGTTTGTCAACCATCCCAACTACGCTGCTGTGATGAGGATGATGTTTCTTCCGGCGGGTAAACCACCTCGAATGAAATAGCCGATTTGTCAACGGCAATTGCCACGGCTGGCGCCTCAAGGACGCCGGGCTCGACAAATAACCGACCCGGGCTACCCTCACCCGCCGCGCTGGCGCTCGGCACCCTCTCGCGCAGTGCGGGAGAGGGGCTATAGGGGAGGGGCTATAAAGGATGCAGCTCAAAGCGCCTTTCCCGCACTGTGGGAGAGGGGGGACCAACCGCGAAGCGTTTGGTGGGTGAGGGTAGCAATGCGCGGTCTGCTCGGCATTATCGTTCTGCTCGCGCTGGCCTGGGCGCTTGGCGAGCGGCGGCGCGGCGATCATCCGCGGCAAATTCCATGGCGTACCGTTGTTGTCGGTCTTGGGCTGCAGGCCGCGCTCGCGGTATTGCTGATGCGCTTTCCGCCGGCCTCGCATGTGCTGCTGCTGTTGAACCGCGCGGCGCTGGCGTTGCAGCAGGCGACCGACCGGGGAACGGCGTTTGTCTTCGGCCATCTCGGCGGCGGCGCCTTGCCGTTTGTCGAGACCGCGCCCGGCGCGAGCTTCATCCTCGCCTTCAAGGTATTGCCGCTCGTGCTGACGATCAGCGCGCTCTCGGGCGTGCTGTATTATTGGGGCGTTTTACAGGCGGTCACCCGCGCCTTCGCCTGGGTCTTGCGGCGCGCCATGGGCATATCGGGCGCGCTCGCGCTCGGTGCGGCGGTCCACATCTATGTCGGCATGATCGAGGCGCCGCTGTTGATCCGGCCTTACCTCGCGCGCATGCAGCGCGGCGAGTTGTTCGCCGTGATGAGCTGCGGCATGGCGGGGGTCGCCGGAACCGTGATGGTGGTATACGCCACGATGCTCGGCCCGGTCATCCCGGACGCGCTCGGCAATATCCTCATCTGCTCTGTCATCAGCACGCCGGCGGCACTGGCGGTCGCGGCGCTGATGGTGCCGTTCCGGCCCAGTGAGGACAGGGCCGAGATTACCGTCGGCGAAGAGCCGACTGGCGCCTTCGACGCATTGGTCAAGGGCACGCGGGACGGGGTGGCGCCGCTGGTCGGTATCGTCACCGTATTGATTGTTACCGTGGCATTGGTCGCGCTGGTCAATATGGCGCTCGGCCAATTGCCGGGCGGTATTACATTGCAGGGCCTCTTTGCGCTCGCCTTCCGCCCGGTGATGTGGCTGATCGGCGTGCCCTGGGCGGAGAGCGCCGAAGCGGCGGCCCTGATGGGCACCAAGACCGTACTGAACGAGTTTGTCGCTTATCTGGATTTGGCGAAGCTGCCGGACGAGGCGCTCGGCCCGCAAGCACGGCTCATCGTCACCTACGCGCTCTGCGGTTTCGCCAATTTTGGCTCGCTCGGCATCCTGGTCGGCGGGCTCGGCGCGATGGTGCCGGAGCGCCGGCGGGAGATCACCGAGCTCGGCTCGCGCTCGATCATCTCCGGCACGATCGCGACCTGCATGAGCGGGGCGATCGCCGGGCTGCTGCACCAATGACACCGCGGCGAGTATCTACTCTGCACTGATCCGATGGTCGGCGCAGACGATGTCGTGCACGATGGCGTCGTTGACGCCTCTGCAATACCCATCCCGAACCCCACGGCCCAACCCGCCGCAACGCAGCGGCTGCGTTTGGAGGTTTTTGTTGCTCGTCTGCAGAAGCCGCCGCCGTTCGCTGCGCGTCCCAATCTAAATTGGACCTTTCGGAAGCTTTGAAGAAACTGAATCAGTTGTGAGGCCGTCCAGGTATCACCGTAATACCGGAAGTCCAGGAGCGCATCTCTATTCAATGTCACTCATTGTATGACCGGTGCCGACATTTGGTTGAGGACGCGCGAAGGCAAGCTGTTCGCCACCACCGACGGCCGATCGGCGACGGTGACCGAAAAACTTGGTTGCGTTCGTCCAGGCCGGACGAAATATTTCACCCTCGGGGAATGGCCGGTCATCATCGTGGAAATCCAAATGACGCCGTCAATGCCGGTCTGCGACTTGTCGAGATTGGCCATCTCGATGACGCCGTCATCATTTGATAATTCGTCGGCCAAGAGGCTGTCTGCCGGGAGACGGGCAGTCTCTTCGAGTTTCATGCAGCGGATATGCGCCTCTGGGTTCTCGGCCGCAAGCCTACCACGCCAGTGCCCAGCCGTCGCGGCGCGGGTCGGAGCCGGCGAGCAGCACCCCGCTCGCCGCGTCGCGGCGGATGATCTCGACACTGCATGGGCCGTCGAGGTCGCCGACTGTCTTGACCGGGTGACCGCGGCGCGCGAGCTCGCTGTGCACCGCCTCGGGAAAGCGCCTCTCGATCGTCAGCGCGTCCTCGCCGTCATGCGGCCAGTTGGCGTATTGGCCGGGCGCATTCGAAGTCCAGCGCGGCATCTCTGCGGCCTGCTGCGGGTCGAGCCCGAAATCGATCATTGCACTCAGGACCTGCAGATTGATCTGCACCTGGTTGTCGGCGCCGGGTGTGCCGAAGACGCACCACAGCGCACCGTCCTTTAGAACCAATGGCGGGTTCATTGTGTGCCTGACCCGGCGCCCGGGCTGCAGCCGGTTGGGATGGCGAGGCTCGAGGTGCCAATAGCTCATCCGATTGTTGAGCAGAATCCCGGTGTCGCCTGCCATGACACCCGAACCGAAGCCGCTGTTGATGCTCTGCACGCCCGAGACGGCATTTCCTTCGCTATCGGCTGTGCAGAAATAGGTCGTGTCACCGGCGGCAAGGGGCATGGAGCCGGTCGGGGCCGCGCGCTGCAGGTCGATCCGCCCGGCGAGCTGCGCGGCATACTCGGCGGACAACAGCCGCGCGAACGGCGCTTCGACCGAGCGGGGGTCAGCGCCCCAGCGCTCGCGGTCGGCGAAGGCGAGCTTCTTCGCCTCGACCATGACATGGACCGCATCGGTGGATAGGAGCCCCATTCTGCCGAGATCAAACTGCTCTAGGATCTTAAGCTCCTCCAGCAATACGAAGCCGGTCGAGTTGGGCGGCGCCTCGAGCACCGTGAAACCGCGGTAGTCGATGCCGATCGGCTCTTGCAGCGCGGCCTCAAAGGCTTCGAGATCAGCGGCCGAAACCAAACTCCCGGCCGCTTCGAGACTGGCCGCGAGCCGCCGCGCCAAGCGCCCGCGGTAAAAAGCTTCCGCGCCGTCCGAGGCGATCTCCTCCAGCGTGCGGGCGAGGTCAGGCTGCACGATCGCTGCACCGAGGAGGGGCGGCTCACCGCGGGCGAGAAAGGTAGCGGCGCTGCGCGGGTCCGCGACCAGCGTTGCCCGGTATTCATCGGCGAAATGGCTGTAGGCCCGCGTGGCGCCAAACCCGTCGCGGGCGAACGTGATCGCCTCGGCGAAGAGATCGCGCCAGGGCAGCCGGCCAAACCTCTGGTGCATCTTGCCCAGCGCTGACACGGTGCCGGGGACAGATACCGACAGCGGTCCGGTGCGCGGAATGCGGCCGGCGTAACGTTCGGGTGTCGCGGCGGCGGGAGCGGGGCCGGTGCCGTTGAAGACAACAGCGCGGCCGGTAGCCTGATCGTAGACATGATAGAAGCCGTCGCCGCCGAGCCCCGACATCATCGGTTCGACGACCGCAAGCGTCATCGCCGTCGCGACTGCAGCGTCGACCGCGTTGCCGCCCGCCCGCAGCGCCACAAGGCCGGCCTGGGCAGCGAGCGGATGATTGGCCGCGACCGCCCCGCGTGCCCCGATGATCACTGGCCGGTAGGACCGCATTTCTGCAGTCATCCTTTTCTCCCTTCGCTACCATGATGTCGGATAAAGCAGCCGGAACCGAGTGTCGGCAGAGAATTGTCAGGCTATTCTGCGGCCACTCCGGCCGCCGCCGGTTCTATCTTGGCGGCGCAAAATTTAAATTCGGGGATTTTGCCGAAGGGGTCGAGTTGGGGGTTGGTAAGCACGTTGGCGGCGGCTTCGGCGTAGCAGAACGGGATGAAGACCTGGCCCGGCGCGACGGCGCTGTCGCTGCGCGCTCTAAGTTCGATCGTGCCGCGCCGGGTCGTGACGCGGACGCGATCGCCGGCCGCGATGCCGAGCCGCCGCAGTTCCGCGGGGGCGAGGCTGGCGACCGCTTCGGGCTCCAGTTCGTCGAGCACGCTCGCCCGGCGCGTCATCGCGCCGGTGTGCCAATGCTCGAGCTGGCGGCCGGTCGTCAATACCATCGGGTATTCGTCGTCGGGCTCCTCGGCCGGCGGCACAATCGCGGCGGGAACCAGGCGTCCGCGGCCGGAGGCGGTCGGGAACCCGTCGCCGAAGACGATGTCGTGCCCCGGCTCGGTCTCGGAGTTGCAAGGATAGGTCACCGAACTCTCGCGGTCGAGCCGCTCCCAGCTGATCCCGTTCAAGGACGGCATCGCCAGCTTCATCTCGGCGAACACATCGTGTGGATGCGTGTAGGTCCAATCGAGCCCGATGCGCCGCGCAATCTCCTGGATAATCCACCAATCGAGCCGCGCATTTCCGGGCAACGGCAGCGCGGTCCGGCCCATCTGCACCTGGCGGTTGGTGTTCGATACACTCCCGTCCTTCTCGGGCCAGGCCGAGGCCGGCAATACGACATCGGCGTATTTCGCGGTTTCGGTCAGGAAGAGGTCCTGCACGACGAGATGTTCGAGCTTGGCGAGCGCTTCACGGGCGTGCGTGGCGTCGGGGTCCGACATCGCCGGGTTCTCGCCCATGATGTACATGCCGTTGATTTGGCCGGCATGGATAGCGTCCATGATCTCGACCACAGTCAGTCCCGGCTCGTCGTCGAGCCCGGTGTGCCAGAGCGCCTCGAAGCCCTCGCGGGTTTTGGGGTCGGCGACCGACTGGTAATCCGGGTAGACCATCGGGATCAGCCCGGCATCGGAGGCGCCCTGAACATTGTTCTGGCCGCGCAGCGGATGGAGCCCCGTGCCCGGCCGGCCGATCTGTCCGGTGACGAGGGCGAGCGCGATCAGGCACCGCGCGTTGTCGGTGCCGTGCACGTGCTGCGAGATGCCCATACCCCAGAAGATGATCGCCGCCTCGGCCCGCGCATAGGTGCGCGCGATGTGGCGCAAGGTCCGAGCGTCGACGCCGCAAATTTCGGCCATCTTTTCGGGCGTATAGTCGCGGACGTGCTCGCGCAGTTTCTCAAAATCTTCGGTGTGCGCCTGGACGTATTGCCGGTCGTAAAGGCCTTCCTCGATGATTGTGTGCAGCAATGCGTTCAGCATCGCGACATCGCGCGCCGGCTTGAAGCGCAACATGTGGGTCGCATAGCGCGCCATGACCTGGCCGCGCGGGTCCATCACGATGAGCTTAGCGCCGCGTTTCGCGGCCTGCTTGAAGAAGGTCGCCGCGACCGGATGGTTGTCGGTCGGCCGCGCGCCGATGATGATAATGACGTCGGCGTCCGCCGCCGCGGTAAACGGCGCGGTGACAGCGCCCGAGCCGATCCCTTCCATCAATGCCGCGACCGACGAGGCATGGCACAGCCGAGTGCAGTGATCGACATTGTTGCTGCCAAACCCGGTGCGCACGAGCTTCTGGAAGAGATAGGCCTCCTCGTTCGACCCCTTGGCTGAGCCGAAGCCGGCGAGCGCGCGCCTTCCGTCCCGATCGCGGATGCGTTTCAGCCCCGCCGCAGCGACATCGAGCGCCTCTTCCCAGCTCGCCTTGCGGAAATGTGTGAACGGGTTCGCCGGATCGATGTCGGTATCGTCTTTCGACACTCCCTCCTTGCGGATCAGCGGCTCGGTCAGCCGGTCGGGATGCGCGACGTAATCGAAACCGAACCGGCCCTTGACGCACAGCCGATTATGATTGGCCGGCCCGTCCCGCCCGTCAACCGCGACGATCCGGTCGTGGCGGATGCGGTAGGTGATCTGGCACCCGACCCCGCAATAGGGGCAGACGCTCTCGACGTCGCGGTCCGGCGCGTTGGTGTAGACCCCGTTTGCATCAACCAAGGTCGCGGGCATCAGCGCGCCGGTCGGGCAGGCCTGCACGCATTCGCCGCAGGCGACGCAGGTGCTGTTGCCCATCGGATCGTCGAAATCGAAGATGATCTTTTCATGGTAGCCGCGCGCCGCCATGCCGATCACATCGTTGACCTGGACCTCGCGGCAGGCGCGCACGCACAGCGTGCATTCGATACAGGCGTCAAGCTGCACCGCCATCGCCGGATGACTGCGGTCGGGCGCCGGCGATGCATGACGTGGGAACCGGCTGTCGCTGACGCCTAGCTTGTCGGCCCATTGCCAGAGGCGCGAATTGGGGTCGTGCGCCGCGGCCCGCGCGGGCTGGTCGCCGATCAGCAGCTCGAAGACCATCCGGCGCGAAAAGCGGGCGCGCTCGCTCGCGGTCTCAACCTTCATGCCGGCGGCCGGCCGGCGCACGCAGGAGGCGGCGAGCACCCGCTCCCCCTCGATTTCGACCATGCAGGCGCGGCAGTTGCCGTCGGCCCGGTAGCCGGGTTTCGGTAGCCAGCAGAGATGCGGGATCTCGATGCCCTGGCGGTTGGCAATCTGCCAGATCGTTTCACCCGGTTCGGCCGACACCTCGGTCCCGTCGAGGGTGAACCGGATCGGATCGCTCATCTCAGATCCTCGCGAAAATGCTTCAGCACCATCTTGACCGGGTTCATTGCGGCTTGCCCCAACCCGCAGATCGAGGCGTCGGTCATGACCTGCGTCAGCTCGTGCAACAGCGGCCCGTCCCAATGTGGCGCCGTCATCAGCTTGACCGCCTTTTCGGTGCCCGCCCGGCACGGCGTGCACTGGCCGCAGCTCTCGTCCTCGAAGAAGCGCAAGAGGTTCAGCGCCACCGCCTTCATATCGTCCTTGTCGGACAGGACCACCACCGCAGCCGAGCCGATAAGGCATCCTTCGGGTTCGAGCGTCCCGAAATCGAGCGGAATGTCCGCGAGCGCCGCCGGCAGGATGCCTCCCGAGGCGCCTCCCGGAAGATAGCCCTTGAATGCATGTCCCTCGGCCATGCCGCCGCAAAATTCATCGATCAGCTGGCGCGCGGTAATGCCGGCCGGGGCGAGCTTGACCCCGGGATCACGCACCCTGCCGGATACCGAGAAGGTACGCAGCCCTTTGCGCCCGTTGCGGCCCTGATCGGTGAACCACTTCGCGCCTTTCTCGATGACGTCGCGCACCCAGTAGAGAGTCTCGACATTGTTGCAGAGCGTCGGCCGACCGAACAGCCCGACCTGCGCCGGGAACGGCGGCCGCTGCCGCGGCAGCCCGCGCTTTCCCTCGATGCTCTCGAGCATTGCCGATTCTTCGCCGCAGATGTAGGCGCCGGCGCCGCGGCGCAAATGAATGCGGGTGTGACCCGCCAATCCTGCCGCCTCGACCGCGGCGATCTCGCTTTCGAGGATCGTCCGGCATTGCGGGTATTCGTCGCGAAGGTAGATGTAAACCTCCGCCGCCTCGACGACCCACGCCGCGAGCAGCGTGCCTTCGATCATGCGGTGCGGGTCGGTTTCGAGAAAATACCGGTCCTTGAAGGTGCCGGGCTCGCCCTCGTCGGCGTTGACTGCCAGCAACCGGGGCGCCGGTTCCTGACGCACCAGACGCCACTTGCGCCCGGCCGGAAATCCGGCGCCGCCGAGCCCGCGCAGGCCCGCATGTTCGAGGATCTCGATCAGCTCTTCGGGCTTGCGCTCCCCGGCGAGGCAGGCCGCGAGCAGGCGATAGCCGCCGGCGGCGCGATACGGGTCCAGGCCAATAAAGTCCGGGACAACAGGGTGCTGATCGCCGACCGAAACCGCGGCGGCGACGTTGTCCACGGTAGCGTGTTCGTGCAGCGCATGGCCGATCGCCACGACGGGCGCACGATGACACCCGCCCATGCAGGGGGCGCGGACAACCCGGACACCATCGGCGAGCCTGCCGCGTAAGCCTCCGAGCAACTGGGCCGCGCCAGCGAGCTCACAGGTCAAGCTGTCGCACACCCGAACGGTCAGCGGGGGAGGCGGCGCCTCGCCGTCCATGACGATGTCGAAATGCGCATAGAAGGAAGCGACCTCGTAGACCTCGACGAGGGCAAGCCGCATCTCCTCGGCGAGCGCCGCGAGGTGCCGCGCATGCAGGCACCCAAAGTGGTCCTGCAGCAGATGCAGGTGTTCGATCAGCAGGTCGCGCCGGCGCTCGCGTTCGCCGAGCAGCTCCTGGACCTGCGATAAAGCCGTGGGATCGACCTGCCGTCCCTTCGGATGATCCGGCCCGCGCCGCCGTCCGGAGCCGGGATGAATGCGCCGGTCGTGTCCTGTCCGAAGAGCCACAACAAACCTCAGGAATAGCCGTCATTGCGAGCGAAGCGAAGCAATCTCGATTGTCGCGCAGCAAATCCGCCCGAGATTGCGTCGTCGCCCGACGGCTCCTCGCAATGACGATACATCAACTGCGCTACACCGCTCCTTCTTTGTGGAGCGCGGCGATGTCGTCTTTGCCGTAGCCGAGCCAGTCGAGGATCTCGTCCGTGTGCTCGCCGAGGAGCGGCGAGCGCTTGACCTCGACCGGCGAGTCGGAAAGCTTGATCGGCGAGCCGACCTGGACGTAACGGCCGCGCGTCGGATGCTCGACCTCCACAAGAAAACCCCGTTCATAGAGCGACTTGTCTTCGTAAATGTCCTTCATCGAAAGAATCGGGCCGCACGGTACATCGACGTCGTTGAGCGTCTTCATGACCTCGAACTTGGTCTTGGTCATCGTCCATTTCTCGATGATCGAGAAGCACTCGGGGATTTTGGGCAAACGTGCCTGCGGCGTGGCGTATCCCGGATCCGTGATCAGCTCTTCGCGGCCGCACAGCCTCATCAGAGGCTCCCAGCTCGGCGGCTGGATGATCACATAAACATAGTCGTTGGGTCCCCCCGGAGCGGTCCGCAACGCCGCTCCCGGCTGCCCGCCGCCGGAGGCGTTGCCGGCCCGCGGCACCGCGTCGCCGAATTCCTTATTCGGGTATTCCGGCAAGGGTCCGCGCATCAGCCGCTGCTGGTCGCGCATCTTGACCCGGCACAAATTCAACACGGCGTCGGTCATCGCGACCTCGACCCGCTGGCCCTTGCCGGTGCGTTCACGCTGATAAAGTGCAGCGAGGATGCCGGCGATCGTGTGGACACCCGTTCCGCTGTCGCCGATCTGGGCCCCGGTTACGGTCGGCGGACCGTCCTCCCAGCCGGTCGTGCTCGCCGCCCCGCCCATGCACTGCGCGACATTCTCGTAGGCCTTGCAGTCCTGGTACGGCCCCGGACCGAACCCCTTGATTGAGGCGTAGATGATCCGCGGGTTCAACTCCTGAAACCGTTCCCAGGTAAATCCCTGCCGATCGAGCACGCCAGGTCCGAAATTTTCGAGGACCACATCGCAGCGGCGAACCAACTCCTCGATCACCTTCTTGCCCTGGGGCGACTTCAGGTTGACGGTGATGCTGCGCTTGTTGGAGTTCAGCATCGTATAGTAGAGGCTGTCGGCGCCCTTGACGTCTTGCAATTGGCCGCGGGTGATGTCCCCGCGACCCGGCATCTCGACCTTGATCACGTCCGCGCCCATCCACGCCAGCAGCTGGGTCCCTGTCGGACCCGCCTGGACATGGCTCAGATCGAGAATGCGAACGCCTTCCAGAGCTTTGCTCATTCGAACTTCTCTTCAGCTTGAGCCCACAATCGTCATCCTCGAGGCGTGGCGTCCAATCGCGGCGGCGAGAGTGGGGCCGATTTCGGACATAACCGAGGTATATGGTGTGCCAGACGGCCCGGCAACCCGCTTTTCGCCCACGCGCGGTGGATGCGCGGGATTGGCAAGCTGTTCTATTCCCACTAGAGTTAATGGTTGAAGATCGAGCGCGACGTAAGCAGCGTTTTCGGTTGCACTTTCCGTACGGAGGCCTCCCATGGTCGACTGGCCTTACTCGACCCCCGATGGGCCGCATGGCGCACGACCCGGGTCCCGGCGCTCGGGGTTGCCTCGCTCACTGGGCGTATGCGCTGCGTTACTGGTCGCTTCGTGTCAGCCGGCCGGCGTAATGGACCCGCAGGGGCCGATCGCATTGGCGGAGCGGCTCCTTCTGTTCAACTCCACGGCAATTATGCTCGTAGTCGTGGTTCCCGTGGTCGTGACGACCTTGGTGTTCGCGTGGTGGTACAGGTCGTCCAACGCTCGCGCCAGCCACAACTGGGATCCAGCTTATGAAGGACGTATGGAATTTGTCATCTGGTCGATCCCGGCACTGATCGTGATCCTGCTGGGCGGGGTCATTTGGATCGGTTCGCATGAGCTTGATCCGCGGGCGCCGATCCCTGCGGACGCCAAGCCGTTGCGGGTCGAGGTCGTGGCGCTCGATTGGAAATGGCTGTTCATCTACCCCGATCACGGAATTGCCGCGGTCAGCCAGTTGGTCGTGCCGGTCGGAACCCCGGTCGACTTCCGCCTGACCTCGGCGACGGTGATGAATTCGTTCTTCATCCCGCAGCTCGGGAGCCAGATCTACACGATGGGCGGCATGACCACCCACCTCAACCTGCTCGCGGAGGCGCCCGGCGAATATCCTGGGTTTTCGGCAATGTTCAGCGGCGACGGCTTTTCCGAAATGCGATTCATCGCGAAGGCCGTGCCGGCTAACGATTTCGACGCCTGGGTAAGGCAGGTGCGCGGCGCCGGGTCTGCGCTCGACGAGGCCGCCTACGCGCAATTGGCAAAACCGAGCACGGCCGTGCCGCCGAGGACCTGGGGCTCGATCGAGCCCAACATGTTCGAGCGCATCATCGACCAGACCGTGTCGGCTTCTCCGGTTGCGATGCCTTCCACGCATGCGCAGAAGGGAAGCACGGGAGCGGGTTCTGGCGCGGCCTGGTGTCCACCGGCGCAAAAGGCGGGAGGCTGACATGCTGGGAAAGCTGAGCTGGTCAGTAATCCCGCTCAACGAGCCGCTGCCGCTCTTCAGCGGAGCGGCCGTTCTTATCGTGATCCTGGCGGTGCTCGCGTTCGTCACGATAAAGGGCTGGTGGCCCTATCTGTGGCGCGAGTGGCTGACCAGCGTCGACCACAAGCGCATCGGCGTCATGTACCTGAGTTTGGGGCTGGTCATGCTGCTGCGCGGCTTCATCGATGCGATCATGATGCGCACGCAGCAGTCGATCGCGATCGGCGATGCGCAGGGTTATCTGCCGCCCAGCCATTACGACCAGATCTTCTCGGCGCACGGCACGATCATGATCTTTTTCGTGGCGATGCCGCTCGTCATCGGACTGATGAACTTTGCCGTGCCATTGCAGCTCGGCGTGCGCGACGTGGCGTTTCCGGTACTCAATTCGGTCAGCTTTTGGTTGACCGCAACGGGCGCGCTGCTGATCAATTTGTCGCTTGTGATCGGCAATTTCGCGCGCACCGGCTGGTGGAATTATCCACCCCTGTCCGAACTCGCTTTTTCGCCCGATGTCGGGGTCGACTATTACCTGTGGTCATTACAGATTTCAGGCGTCGGAACGCTAATGACCGGCATCAATTTCGTGACCACGATCCTCAAATTGCGCGCACCGGGCATGACTTATATGCGGATGCCGGTGTTCTGCTGGACTGCGCTGGCCTCGAATCTGTTGATCGTCGCCGCCTTTCCGGTCCTGACCGCGACTTTTGTGATGTTGCTGCTCGACCGCTATCTCGGCATGCATTTCTTTACCAATGACGCGGGCGGCAATCAGATGATGTACGCCAATCTGTTCTGGGCGTGGGGCCATCCCGAAGTTTACATCCTGATCCTGCCGGCTTTCGGCGTCTATTCCGAAGTAGTTGCGACCTTTTCCGGAAAGGGGCTTTTCAGCTATCGCTCGATGGTTCTGGCGACCCTGGGAATTTGTATTCTCTCATTTATGGTTTGGCTGCATCATTTCTTCACAATGGGGGCGGGTGCCGACGTCAACGCTTTCTTTGGCATCATGTCGTCCATTATCGCGGTGCCAACCGGCGTCAAAGTCTTTAACTGGCTGTTCACGATGTATCGTGGCCGGATCGTGTACAAGACGCCGATGTTGTACGCGATCGGCTTCATCGTCACCTTCGTCATCGGCGGCTTGACCGGCGTTCTGCTGGCGGTACCGCCGGTCGATTTCGTGCTCCACAACAGCGTCTTTCTGGTCGCGCATTTTCATAACGTCATTATTGGCGGCGTCGTGTTCGGCGCGCTGGCCGCCTACAATTATTGGTTCCCGAAGGCGTTCGGGTTCACTCTCGACGAGCGCTGGGGCAAGGCCAGCTTCTGGTGCTGGCTCATCGGCTTCTATCTCGCCTTCGTGCCGCTTTATGCGCTGGGCCTGATGGGCATGACCCGGCGCCTGCAGCACATTCCGGACCCGAGCTGGAGACCGCTGCTGCTCGTCGCGCAAGCCGGGGCTATCGTCATCTTGTGCGGCATCCTGTGCCAGGTAGCGCAGCTCTATGTCAGCATCCGCGCGCGCGAGCGACGCCGCGATCTGACCGGGGATCCATGGAACGGCCGAACATTGGAGTGGTCGACCTCCTCGCCGCCCCCTCCATACAACTTCGCGGTATTGCCGAGAGTCGAGACAATCGATGCTTTCTGGGAGATGAAGCAAAGCGGACTGACGCCGAACGGAGCGGCTGGGGTCGAACCGGCCTATCAACCCATCGAGATGCCGCGCAACAGCCCCGCTGGTTTTGTCACCGCCTTCTTTGCGGTGGTCACCGGCTTTGCGCTGATCTGGCAGATCTGGTGGATGGTAATCCTCGGCTTTCTCGCCGCCGCCGTGACGGTCCTGGTGGCCGGCTGGAGCGATGACCGTGAGCACGAAATCTCCGCCGCCGAAATTGCCCGAATGGAACGGGCTCGGCTCGGGGCCTGAGGCAGCCCGCATGACGATAGCAACAATCGACACGATCCCGAGCGCAGTTCCAACCGAACTCGTGCGCGGCCGCGGCGGCGGCGGGCCGGCCCCGAAGCGCACCGTGGTCGCCTACGGGTTCTGGATCTTCATCCTCAGCGACATTGTGATGTTCTCGGGGCTGTTCGCGGCCTATGCGGTCTTGGCGGGCAATACTGCCGGCGGACCGAGCGGCAGCGAACTCTTCAACCTCCGCAATGTCTTCATCGAGACGATGTGTCTGCTCTGCTCGAGCTACACATGCGGGCTCGGCGCCTTATCGGCGGAGCGGCGTCAGGCGGGGCGCTTCTTCATCTTCGCTGCCCTCACCTTCGTGCTGGGTGTGACCTTTCTCGCCATTGAGGCCACAGAATTCGCCGGCATGGTCGAGAAGGGGGCTGGGCCCGAGCGCAGCGGCTTTCTGTCCGCCTTTTTCACCTTGGTGGGCACTCACGGGGTGCACGTCACGAGCGGCCTCATTTGGCTCGTCTATCTCGTGGTTCAGGTCGTCGCCAAGGGCTTGCGCGCCGCCGTGCTCCGGCGGCTGCTGTGCTGGAGCCTGTTCTGGCACGCGCTGGACATCGTCTGGGTCGGGGTATTCACGTTGGTCTATCTGATGGGAGACTTCCGGTGATGGATAGTCACGAGCGCGTCTTCGACGACCGGACACCGGGTGTCGAAGAGCATGAGCCAACGGCCAGCGTTCTGTCCTACACGGCAGGGCTGGGGCTCGCCACACTAGCGACGATCGGTTCGTTCGTCGTTTCGCAGACCCATTTGCTGTGGCCGCCGGGCATACCGGTCGGGCTGGCTGTCCTCGCCTTCGCGCAGATCGGCATCCACCTCGTCTTCTTTCTGCACTTGGGCAGCGGGTCCGACAACACGAACAATATTCTGGCGCTTGCCTTCGGCCTGCTGATCGTCTTCCTCGTCATCACCGGCTCGATCTGGATCATCGCCAACCTCAACGCCAACATGGGGTGACGGTGCGGCGCTCCGGCCCGACGGTGTCCTGAGAGGCCCGACCGCGGTCAGGCCGCGAAAGTTGCCACCAGCCGCTCTTGCTCCAACGTGTTGGCCCAGTCCGACACCGTCGTGCGGTGCAGGACGCGCCGCTGGGTATCGTCGTAGGGGCGGCCGCGATGCATCGTGCAGCGGTTGTCCCAGATGACGAGGTCGCCGACGGTCCAGCGATGCTGGTAGACGAATTGCGGCTGGGTCGCGAACGCGATCAGCTCCTCGATCAACGCCCGGCCCTTCTCGACCGGCCAGCCGACGATGTGCGAAGCGTGCGAGGCGAGATAGAGGCTGGTCCGCCCGGAGGCCGAATGATGCCGCACGAGCGCCTGCGGCACCGGCGGCAATTGCTTGTAGATCTCGTCGTTGAAATCGGCGAAGCCGATCTGGCTGCGGGAGCGGAAGATGCTGTGCTCGACGACGAGCCCATCGAGCTCGCGCTTTCTCGCCTCGGGCAGCGCGTCCCAGGCCGCGCGCAGATCGGCGAACTCGGTCTCGCCCCCGGATGACGGGAGCTCGCGAGCCGACAGCAGCGAGCATTTGGCGGGGACGCGCTTGAAGGAACTGTCGGTGTGCCACAGCTGGTTGCCGAGATTGAACAGGTTGCGGCCGTCGTCACGCGCCAGCACACGCCCTTCGGCATCAAGGTTCGAAATATCGGCGATATCGGGGCGCAGGCGCATCTTGGCGCCGGCATAATTCGGATTGACCTCAAGCGGGCCGAACAGCTGACTGAAGGCGAGCTGCTGCTCGTCGCTCACCGGCTGCTCCGGGAATACGAGGACGCCATAGGAATTGAAGGCCGCCTCGATCTCGGCAAAGGCTTCTGGTGTCACTGCCCGGGTGAGGTCAACCCCGCGCCCTTCGGCGCCGAGTGTCGGGTGAAGCGGAGTTAGTTGAATCGCCATGTTTGCCGGCCCGAGAGAGAGCGTTGTTTGTAATATGAGCAAGGATTCGAAAACGATCAATTCGGCCTAAAGCGTCAACAGGCGGCCATACCCCGGAACAGGCTGCCCGACGCCGGCGGCCCGAAGCGCATGCCACATCATCGCGGAAGCGCTCGAAAGCACTGGTTTCCCCAGATCCTGTTCCAGCAGCTCCAATACCGGCAATGTCGGCATGCCGGTGCCGCTGAGGAAAACGGCTTTGGCATCCTCTCTGTCGACCAGCCGCGCGAGGCTATAAGCCCGCTCGGCGGTCTCGTCGTAGATGTTGGTGACCCCCTTAAGATTGGCGAAATTGACGACCTCCAGGCCGTGCGCTTCCAAATGCGCCTTGCCCTGCAATGTCGTCTCCCTCGAATAGGGCGCGCCGAGCGCGAGCCGGCGCACATCGAGCCGCTCGAGTGCCCGCAGCACCGACCCAAGCGCCGTTATCACGCGCTTGCCGGTCGATTTCTCGAGGCGAGCCAGCAGATCGGCTTCACCTTCGCGGCCGAGATAATAGCTGGTTGCGGTGTGAGCCACGACGATGACGTCCGGCTCGACCGATGCGAGCAGCTCGATGCTGCCGTCGATATTGTCGATCATCGTGCGCGTTCGCTCGTCCTGGCCCTCGAGAGAGCCGGGAGCGCCGTATGCGGCCATGCGGTGGAAATGCACCGACACACCCTCGGGCGCTAACGCCATCATTTCCGGTTCCACCGTCGGGTTCCCCGGCGGCAGCAGAAACCCAAGTCGCGCTCTCCAGCCGATCATGTTGATACTCCGGTCATACGACGCCATCGTCGCGTAGCCGTTTGCACTCATCGGGGTCAACCCCGCAAAGCTCATTCAGCAATGCCGTCGTATGCTCGCCGAGAAGCGGCGGGCGGCTCACCTCGGCCGGCGAGTCCGACAGTTTGATCGGGCAGCCGACAGTCTTGTAGGTGCCGCGGGTCGGGTAGTCGATATCGAGGATCATTTCGCGCGCCTTCAGATGCGGGTCGGCGAGAACCTCGCCGGTGTCCTGGCAGGCGCCGCAAGGAACTCCCGCCTCGCCCAACAGCCGCATGACCTCGTGTTTGCTGCGTGCGCGCGTCCATTCTTCGATAATCGCATTCAGCGCGTCACGGTTTTCCCAGCGCATCTCCGTCGTATTGAAGCGCGGATCCTCCGCCAATTCAGGCCGGCCCATCGCCCCCGCCATGGCCGGCCACATCTGCTGCTGCGCGGTGATGAAGACGTAGTCGTTCGGGCCGCCCGGCGCGCAAGGGTAGGTCGTGCCCGGCACCCCTTGCCCCATCTGGTTGCCGCGCCGCGGCATGGCGTGGCCGAAGCGCTGATGGTCGCGCAAGCTGACCCGGATCAAATTCACCACGGCGTCCTGCATCGATACTTCGACACACTGCCCGCGGCCGGAATGTTGGCGCTGCTGCAGTGCCGCGAGGATACCGATCGCCATGTGCATTCCGGTGCCGGAATCCCCGATTGCCGGCACGACAAAAGTCGGCGGGTTCTCCGGGAAACCGGTGATGCTCATCGCGCCGCCCATCGCCTGCGCCACCGGCTCGAAGCTCTTGTAATTGGCATAGGGGCCGTAGCTCCCGAAGCCCTTGATCGTCGCATAGATTAGCCGCGGGTTGATCTTCGACAGAACCTCCCAGCCGAGGCCGAGCCGGTCGAGCGCCCCCGGGCTGAAATTCTCGACCAGGACATCCGATTTGGCGATCAGCTCCTTGAACAATTCCTTGCCGCGGGCGGTCTTTAAATTAAGCGTCAGACTGCGCTTATTGGCGTTAAACAGCAGGAAAAAGAGGCTGTCGCTGTCCTCCCGGTCGCGCATGTTGCGGCGGGCGATGTCGCCGCCCTTCGGCTCTTCGAGCTTGATCACATCGGCCCCGAGAAAGCCCAGAATCTGCGCGCAGGCGGGCCCCGCCTGATTGTGGGTCATGTCAATGATTCTGATTCCGGATAGCGCGGCACCCATTTGCTCACTCCTCCTCAGCTATCCTAACCGTTCTCGAAGCCATACAGCATCAGGCTCGCGACCGGCTGCACTTAGTCCCTGAACGATCCAGCGGAGTGCATCCGGTTCGAGGCCGGCATCTTGCACCTGTGGCCAGACCTGGACTATGCCCCGCTCGAGCGCCGCACGAAGCAACCGCCGGACGGGCGCATCATGCCGCACGTAGTCGAGCCAAGCAAAGGAGGGCCGGTGACCGGGCATGAGATAGGCAACCATTTCCGGCATGATCGACAAGCCAGACGCGCCATTGGTGAAAACGACAAGTGCGGTCCTGGCCCGTAAGGAGCCAATCGTAAAGGCTGTAAAAGGGCCGTTGTCGCCCCAATGGAAGAAGGTTCCTTGATCCGGTTCCAAACCCCAACCGAGACCCCAGGCGACTCCAGTCGCCACGTCCTCGCTGCTTGGCACCAGACACTGTATGCCGGAATGTCGAACATCGATATGAGGCTCTAGCCACCTCTCGGCACTTCCCGGTGTCAATCGCTCGCCATTCAATACCGCGAGCAAAAAGCGGGCGAAATCGACCGCCGTCGTTTGCAATGACCACGCGGCATTCGCCTCGCCTGGCTTCCCGCCGAGAGCCGGTCGACCGAAGGCGTCGTGCGGATAGGCTCGGTTGAGGTCGAACCGGATGTCCCAGATCAAACCGGACCGGGTCATTCCGAGAGGCCGAAAGACCAACTCGTCGACGAGCGCATGAGCCTTTTCCCCGGTGATCTTCTCGATCGCCTTTTGCAGATAAAGATAGCCTTCGCCGGAATAACTGAACTGCTCTCCGGGCTCGAAGTAGGTTTTCAGCGGGAAATCGCTATTGCGCCAGTTCGGTAATCCCGCGCTGTGGGCAAGCACATGCTTAGCGGTGATCGCGTCTGCGCGATCATCACGACGGAAATAACGCGGAACGTAATGAACAAGGGGAGTGTCCAGCGATAACCATCCCTGGTCGGCAAGCTGGAGGACTGCATGCGCAAACACCGGCTTAGTAAGGGATGCCGCGTCAAAAACCGTGTTCTCATCGACAAGCTCAGGCGCGTTTGCACTACGAAGCCCGCAGCACAAGATTTGTTCGAGCCGATCGCCTCTAAGGACTGCCGCCGCCACACCCGGGACCGCAGCTTCCTCAATAAGTCGTTGAAAGTCCACCTCTACCGGCACTCATTCCTCCCGAAGACCGTGAAGGACGCTGATCAGAGTTCAAACAACTCATGATCTCGATGACGCGAACCTCCGACAGCGCCTTGTCCATCCTCACCCTCCCGGATTGAAGGCCCGCCTTATCGGGCTGCTAGAGAAAATCGCGGACGCGTTCGAGTTCGTCGAGCGCGCCGGCGGGGGAGACGAGGAGAACCTCGTCGAAGCCGATGCGCTCGAGGCGCTTCAGCCGCTGGCGCGCGTCGTCGGGCAGACAGACCAGCGAGACCTTGGCGCGCTCGGCCACACTGCCGGCTTCGGCCCGGGCGCTGAGGTCGACGACCACATTGGCAAGGACCGCGTTGGTGCCGCCGGCGTCGCGATAAAGGCGCATGCCGTTTTCGAGATCCTCCCAGCTGCTGTAGAGGCCCGAGGCGATCCAGCCCTGGCACTGCTTTGCCGCATAGTTGATCCAGCGCGGGTTGCGCCAGGCGCCGAGCAATACCGGCGGACCGCCCTCGCATCCGGGCCAAGGCGACAAGGTGCCGCCGTTGACCGGCTCGCCGCGCCACGCCCGCCGCATGATTTCCAGCGAACTCATCAGGGTGCGAAAGCGCTGATCGTAATTAGCGCCGAGGAGATCGAAATCGGCTTGCGTCGATCCGCTGCCGACGCCGAGCCGCAAGCGGCCGCCCGACACCGCCTGAACCGACTGTACGCGATGGGCGAGCTCGATCGGATTGCGCAGCGAGACTTGCAGCACGGCGGTGCCGAGTTCGACCCGCTCGGTTGCGGCAGACATCACCCCGAGGGCGACCAGCGGGTCGAGGGTAGGCCGGCCGCGGCCGAGCGAGTCGGTGACCCAGATCCCGGGAAACCCCCTCTTTTCGATGCGGCGGGCGTAATCAACGATGCGGCCGAGCGGCCGATCGCGCGGCTCCGTGCCCGGACGCAAAAACGTCACGACGCTTAGTCGCATAGCTCCTCTCTCGACACCTGTAGCGGGGCAACAATGCCATCGATTGTCGCCACGAGCCAACAGGCGATGGTACCTCGGGTTTGCGCCTCGGCAAGTCTCGCGGCATGCTCTCGCCCGAAGCAGCCGCGCGGCATAAGGAGGGAGCGACATGGGCAGGAAGCGATCGGCGGCTAATGCGCCGGAATTGGCCGCGGGAAATGGTCTTTTGGACCGCAGGACCCTGCTCGCCGGGGCTACCCTGAGCGGCGCGGGGGCGATAGCTGCTCGGCCTGCGTTCGGCGCCGCAGAGCTGTCGGTCGAGCCGTGGATGACGGATCCGGGCGCGCCCTTTACCGGTTACGGGCAACCTTCGAGATTTGAAGCTAAGGTCGTCAGGACGTTTGCAAGTGCGCCGGGCACAACGGGCACGGGCGCCTCGCGAACACCGCTGCAGCGGCTCAACGGCGCGGTCACACCGAACGGCCTCCATTTCGAGCGCCACCACTCCGGCATTCCCGATATCGATCCGGATGCTCACCGGCTGCTGATCCACGGTCTCGTAAGGCGACCGCTCGTTTTCACTCTCGAGGCGCTCGCCCGATATCCGATGGAGACGCGCGTCGCCTTCATAGAATGCGGCGGCAATACCGGCGCGCTCTACCAGAAGGAGCCCGCCCAGTTCGACCTGCAAACCAGCCACGGCCTATTGTCCTGTGCCGAGTGGACGGGTGTCAGGCTCGCGCTCCTGCTCGAGGAAGCGGGCGTCGAGCCGCAAGCAAATTGGTTCCTCGCCGAGGGCGCCGACGCGGCCGGCATGAGCCGTAGTGTCCCAATAAAGGCGGTGGACGAAGCATTGGTTGCGCTTTACCAGAACGGCGAGCGCGTCCGGCCGTCAAACGGCTATCCGTTGCGGCTGCTGCTGCCCGGCTATGAAGGCAACATGAACGTCAAATGGCTGCGGCGGATCAAAGTCACCGCAGGCCCGACGATGACGAAGGACGAGACTTCCAAATACACGATTCTGTTGCCCAGCGGTAAGTCATTGCAGTTCGTCTTCCCGATGGAAAGCAAATCGGTGATCACCTATCCCTCGCCGGGCTTGAACTTGAAAGCTGCCGGCCTGTACGAGATTTCGGGCCTCGCCTGGTCGGGTTACGGCAGGATCAGCCACGTCGAAGTTTCGGCCGATGGCGGGAAAAGCTGGGCCGCGGCGGCCATGCAGGAGCCGGTCTTGCCAAAGGCGCTGACCCGGTTCCGCATCCCGTGGCGCTGGGACGGCGGCCCGGCGGTGCTGCAGAGCCGCGCGACGGACGCTTCCGGCTATGTCCAGCCGACTCGTTCGGCATTGATCGCCGAACGGGGCACCAAGACGTTCTACCACTTCAACGCCATCACCAGCTGGGCCATCGGCGAGCACGGGGAGGTACGGCATGTTTATGCGTAGGCTTTCCGCCGCCGCTTCGGCCTTGCTCTTTCTGTCGACGGCCGCGCTCGCGCAGACGCCCGATCTCGGTCGGCCCGCGACACCCGGAGAAATCGCCGCATGGGACATCAGCATCGGCCCCGATGGCAGCGGTCTGCCGCCCGGCAACGGGAGCCCGCAAGAAGGCCAGGCGGTGTATGCCGCGAAATGCCTCCCCTGCCACGGCGAGAAGGGGTCGGGCAAACCCAATGATCAATTGGTCGGAGGGATCGGCACCCTGGCAGGAGATCAAACTCCGGTGAAGACCGTGGGCAGTTTTTGGCCTTACGCGACGACTTTGTTCGACTATGTGCGCCGCGCCATGCCGTTCAACGCCCCAAGGTCGCTGAGCAATGACGAGGTCTACGCGGTTTGCGCCTACATTCTCCAGCTCGATGGCATCATCGGCGTGAGCTCGGTCATGGACGCGCAGACCTTGGCAAAGGTAGAGATGCCGAACCGAGAGGGCTTCGTGCCTTTCTCCAGACAGAAATAGGTGCGCTGTTTCGGGTTATGAAATTTTCCTTCACTCCAGTCTCGATTTCCACCCGCAGGAAGCTGGCCTCGATCCTATTGGCCGTTGCGATCTTTGCGTTGCTTGCCGGGCTGGTGAGCACCGCCAGCGGGCGCCCGGCCGTCTTTGCCGTTCTCAATGCCATTCTGGTCGGTGCGGCGGTCGGTCTCTTCGAACAATTCTATGTCCAGAGCCTCCGCGGCCGTTGGATACGCAATATTCACCCGCTGCGCGCCATCGCGATTTACACTGTCGTAGTGGTCATAATTTTCGTTGTCGTCATCAATTTAACCCATCTGCTGCTGTGGCCGTTCTACCGATCGCCGGTGCCGTGGGGCCGGATGCCGTTTGTCATTCCGGTGGTGATCGCATTTTCGGTCATCGGGATAGTCGTGATGCGAACCGCTCATTTCATCGGTATCGACACTCTGTTTCATCTGACGGTCGGCACTTATCACCGCCCGGTGGTCGAGGAGAAGGTCCTGCTGTTTCTCGACATCAACAATTCCACGGGCATCGCCGAGCAACTGGGCGCGATTCAGACAAAATCTCTGGTGGGTAAGTTTCTTTTCGACGTCTCGAAGCCGATCACCGATCATGGAGGCGAGATCTATTTGTACAAGGGTGACGGGCTGATCGCATTGTGGGATTGGCGCGAAGCGGTCAAAGAAGACCGGATCTTGCGGGCGATAGATGCAGTGTTTGCGACGATTGCGCGAGAGCGACGGGAGTACTTGGAGCAGTTCGGCATCGTTCCCTCCTTCCGGATCGGAGTTCATGGGGGTGAGGTCGTCGTCAGCGAGCAGGGCGACACAAAGCGGGCCATCGGGGTGTACGGGGCCACGATCAATATCGCGGCTCGAATGGAGGAGGCAGCAAAAGCGCACAAGGTTTCGTGTGCGGTTTCCGGCGATGTAGCGACCGCGCTGGTCGACGATGACAGCCGACTGCGGCCGATCGCGACTGAAAGAATCAGAGGAAGTGCCACTGAAATTCCGATTTTCGAATATCGAGCCGCAGGCGAGGGGTACAGCGCACCTCACACAGCCGCTTCGCCGAGTGCTTCTTGGGCGCGGCCCATAAAAGCAGCGCGATGAAAGGGGGCTCAAATGATCGACGAACGCCGTGCCTCGCCACTCGCCATCGCGGCAGCGCTGCCGTTTTCGAGGGATGTTTTCCGAACTGAGGCTGGCTACTTACACCCCATCCGTCTCATTATGGCTGCCGCGGATGCTCGGATCGAGAGGTGTGCCCAATTCGTAGTTAATTTGGTCGAATTGGAATTGCTATTTCGGTTGAATTCCGGCATTTTGATGGCGGCATCGTTACGTCCCCCAACGATGCGGATTGGCCTGTTGGACCGGCACACCGGCAGGTCGCAGAAGCCCCGGTCTTCCCCGACCGGGGCTTTTCTGCCTTTCGGCGAGATGGTCTCGCGCACGGTCGTCTGGTAGACGGGGCCGCCCAGTCTGTAAACATGACACAGTCGATCCTGTGCGACGGCGGTATTGCGGGCTGCCTGGGACGCGTGATGCCGCGAGCTATTCCGATTGGTAAGGTTCGTCGTAAATTGCGGTGTGGATCGCCGTACCCTCCCGGACATAGCCGCGATACATCCCCGCGGTGCTAAACGGCATTGCCAAGGCGCCGGCGCGGTCGACCGCGACGACGCCGCCCGAGCCGCCCGCCGCCATCAGCTCGTCGATGACCGCCCGCGCCGCTTGGTCCAGAGATTGACCGGCGTAGCGCAGTCGCGCGGCGATCGCAAAGGCGGCGCCATACCGCACGAAGAACTCGCCGTGACCCGTCGCCGAGACCGCGCAGGTCGCGTTCTCGGCATAGGTGCCGGCGCCGACGATCGGCGTGTCGCCGACCCGGCCCGGCGCCTTCCCGGTCATCCCGCCGGTCGAGGTGGCGGCGGCGAGATTGCCCCGGCAGTCGCGGGCGACGGCGCCCACCGTGCCGTATTGCGGAGGGTCGCGGCCCGGATGTTGGAGCGCGCGCTGCAGTTCCCGCCGGCGTGCTTCGGTTTGGAAATAGCCGGGCTCGCAGAACGCGACGCCGTTATCGCGGCAAAAGGCGAGGGCCCCCTCCCCGATCAGCAGCACATGACGCGACCGCTCCATCACCGCACGCGCGGCCAGAACCGGATTGCGCGGTCCGACGAGACCGGCCACCGCGCCCGCTCGGCGTTCGCTGCCATCCATGACGCAGGCGTCCATTTCCTGCGTCCCGGCGCGGGTGAACACGCTGCCGCGGCCGGCATTGAACAACGGGTCGTCTTCGAGCGCCGCGACGGCTTCGGTGACCGCGTCGAAGGCGCTGCCGCATTCGGCAAGAATATCGCGGCCCGCCGTCAAGGCGCGGCGCAGGCCGTCGTGGTATGACGCCGCGCGGGATATGCTGGCCTCGTCTTGTAAAATCGTACCGGCCCCGCCGTGAAGGGCGAGCACGAAGCCGGTTCCCGTCAAGCTTTCCGTTTGCGACATCCCGGGGATGATACACGGCACGGTGCCGAACGTCGCTCCCCGAGCACCGATGACGCCGCGCCAGGTGTTGCGGCTTGTCCTGGTCGGTCTGGGGACCTCCGTCGTTCCGCTCGACACGGCGGTCAACATCGCATTTCCGGAGATTACCGGCAGCTTCGGTCTGCCGGTCGAGATGATTCAGTGGGTGGTCATCTGCTACGTGCTGACGTACTCCAGTCTGATGCTCGCCTTCGGGCGGGTCGGCGACATCTGGGGCCATGGCCGCGTGTTGCGCATCGGGCTCCTGTGGAGCAGCGTCGCCTATCTGCTCTGCGCGGCAGCGCCGAATTTTGGCTGGCTGCTCTTTTGCCGATTGCTTCAAGGGATCGGCGCGTCATTGATCGTCAGCTGTGCTCCGGCGCTGGTGACCGGGATGTTTCCCGAAGGCAGGCGCAGCCGCGCGGTCGGCATGTTCACGCTGATGTATGCGATCGGCTCTGCTGCCGGACCTTTGCTCGGGGGCGTGCTCATCCAATTATGGGGTTGGCCGGCCGTATTCTGGTTTCGCGCCCCGCTCGCTCTGATCGCGCTCCTGTTCCCAGCAGAAACGCATACGGCGGCTAGGCCGGCAGCGCGGGATTCGGTCGACATTGTCGGCGCCGTTCTGCTCGCGGTCGGCATCAGTACACTTCTGCTGACGCTGAACCGGCTTCAGCACTTGGAAGGGCAGGAGTTTCTCGCGGCCCTGCTATTGGTGACGGCCGCCGCTAGTCTTGTTGCGTTTTTCCACCGGGAAAACCGGGTCGCCCAACCGATCATCAATCTGGGATTGTTCCGAGCTGGCGGCTTCGCCGGACTCAACGTTGCAAGCGTGCTGATTTATTTGACGAGCTTTTCGGTTCTTTTGCTCGGTCCCTATTACCTCGTCCGCCTCACGGGGCTGTCGCCGATAATCGCGGGCGGGGTTCTCGGCGCCTCTTTTGTCGGCAGCCTCGTCGCGTCGCCGCTGGCGGGATGGGTCGTAGAGCGTGTCCCGGCAGGCCGCGTCGCCGCTCTCGGCGCCTCGCTCTGCGCTGCGGGTCTGGTGCTGATCGGCAGCTGGCAGCCCGGCGCTGCCGGACAGGCAGTCACCATCTTGGGCACCCTGGTGTTGCAAGGGTTTGGTGTCGGCCTTTTTCAGGTCGCCTATATGGACATCGTGATGCGGAGTTTGCCGCGGCACCAGCGGGGGGTGGCCGGCAGCATAGCGATGTTGAGCCGCTCGGTCGGGGTCGTCACCGGGGCGACGCTGCTGACACTCGTATTCCACACGATCGAAACGATACGGCTGGCCGGCGGGGACATGCCGGCGGCGAGCTTCTTGACCGGCTTCAAAGCGACCTTCTGGTCAGCCGGTATAGTCGCTGGGCTCGCCGGCCTCCTCGTCTTATTTGCGACGAAACGCAACGGCTGATCCGCCGCCGCGCTTACCGAAGCTCAGCAGTCTTCGAGAGTAAACCCGACTTTGAGAATGACTTGGAAATGCGCGACTTTGCCGTCTTCAACGTGGCCGCGGGTCTGCAGAACTTCGAACCAGCCTACCTGGCGCAAGGTGCGGGAAGCCCGGGCAACCGCGTTCTTGATCGCGTCTTCGATGCTGTTCTCCGAGGAACCTGCGACTTCGATGATACGGTAGACATGGTCCGGCATTGATTTCCTCCGTGGCGAACCGCGGCAGCGGCGTCTAACACGCGACCACCTTAGCGTCGATTAACTAGTGCTTCAACACCGGGGCTAACGCCTCACTCGGGCTCAGATCGCGGGCGACGACAGCGAGACCGGCACGGCCGTGGTGACCGCCCCCGCCGCCCGCCGGCCGGCGGATTTCTCTTGGCTCAACTCCGCGACGGCCGGGTTCACCGGCATTTCGCCAATCACCGGCTGCAGGGACAGCGCAGTGTTTCGGCGCCACACCGTAACCGCGGCAACCCGGCCGATCGGCGTCTCCGCGATGACCAACGGCAGGTCGTGCATTCGTCTGATCTCTTGTCCGTTGATCGACAAAATGACATCGCCTTGCGCGAACCCGGCCGCCGCGGCGGGACTGCCGGCACCCACCTTGGCAACAAGCGCGCCGGCAGGGTTCGCCAGCCCGACATTTCGGGCGATTTCGGCTGTCACGGGCTGGATTTGAATACCGAGCCAGCCGCGCGCAACCTTGCCGTGCTCCTTCAGCTGCTCGACCACTGGCCTCGCTCGGTTCGCCGGGATCGCAAAACCGATGCCGACGGATCCACCATTGGGAGAATAGATGGCCGTGTTGATGCCGATGACATTACCTTTGAGGTCAAAGGTCGGGCCGCCGGAATTGCCTCGGTTCATCGCTGCATCGATCTGCAGAAAATCGTCGTACGGACCGGCGTGGATATCACGTCCGCGCCCGGAAATAATGCCGCTGCTCACCGTGTTGTCGAGCCCGAACGGACTGCCGATTGCAAGCACCCAGTCTCCTACCCGGGCGGCGTCGCTGTCGCCCCAACGGACATTCGGCAGCGGGCGCGCCCCGTCGATCTTGAGCAAGGCGATATCGGTCAGCGGGTCGCGTCCGATGATCCGAGCCGAATACTCGGTCGCGTCCTGAACGACGACCGTCACCGCCTCGGCATTTTCGACGACGTGATCATCGGTGACGACATACCCGCTGGGGTCGATAATAAAGCCGGAGCCCAGAGCCACACTGGCGACCTTCGGGTCGGGCTCGCCTTTATGCCCGCGGCCGTCGAGGAAGCGGCGCAGCAGTTCCTCGACCACCGATGGCGGGATGCCGCTCAGCGCAACCCGATCCTGGACGGCGCCGGCTTGCGCTCCCTCCCGGTCCAAGGCCGCCTTGCTCACCCGCTGGACGGCCGAAACATTGACCACCGCGGGCATGACCTCCTGCACGATCGGTGCAAAGCTCGGCGCCGGCGCGCCGCCGCCCGCCGCGTAATATCGATCTGCCTGAGTGCAACCCACCGCCGACACGACAATCGCGACCGAAAGAACGATCGATCTCCTTCGAGGCGACGGCTGGAGGACGAGGGCGAACATCGAAAGAGCTTTCATGACCGGACCGGCTTGGTTTGAGAGAGCACCGTTCCGACCCGCGCTTCGTTCATGATGCCCTCGATCATCTAACATAAATTTAATAAACGATGATGCGCACCCTTCGATGCATCCGGAGTGGCGCCGCGCCACAGCAGCAGCCTTATATGCCACAGCAGCAGCCTTATATATAGCATCGGACGACCCGCTTACGACAAGCGGAGCAACGATTTACGGGACTAGCTGCGCATCAATTAAACCAAGCAACGAATTTTTGCGCTGTGCGCCTGTACCTTGAAATTAGTTAACAAAAAGGCCATTTCGGCTGGAGCACCTTTCGGTACGCCGATACGAGTTTTGCGGCGCTTGCGACTGCAAAGCCAGAAAGTTCGGCGGCCTCTCGGGCGATAGGAAGAACCCGTGAAAGATGCGCAGAGGCCCTCTCTGACAGACGAACCAGGAGTAGACATGTCCAAAATTCCGCAAGGCGACTGGAACGCCATTGCGGCACGGTATGCAAAGGGCGAGTCAATTACCAGAATTGCCCAGAGTTACGGCTGCACCCCGCCGGCTATTCACTACATCCTCAAGCGAAGCAAGCAGCGTGCCGCACAGTACCCCGCGCAACGGGTCAATGGGAAATCGGATTCGGCACAGATCTTCCCCCACGAACCGACAAAGTCGACAGCGCCGGAACTCCCGCGCGCCGTTGAACGGCGCGGCGAAGGGAACGGGGTTCCGCGACTGGTTCCGAGCGAGGTCAGGTCGGCCGCCGGACCGCCGCTCGAGCCTCGCGCGCCCCGCGAACCGGTCACTCCAATGCTCAGCGATAGAAGCCCGCCCGCTCCCCCCAACGAGTTGCGGCCCAAATTTCGGCATTCACCGCCGGTTTGGACAGCGACCTTCACGGCCGCGCCGAAGCCGCCATCGCGGCATTCCGCTCGAGCTTCGACGCTGCCCTTGCGGAGGGGTCGCCGGACGTCCGCCACCGGCTTCGCCAAGCCGCATCGGATCTGATGCGGGTCGCGGCCCGCACGACGATCGTGCTCGATCGACTGAACGCAACGGCCGAACGCGAGCCCGCACGCGCCCCGCAACATGCGAGGTGGGGCCAGGGCCGCTAGCAGGAGCGGCCTCCGTGCCGCACTGGAATCATTGGTCGCCGAGCAGCGAGGCGAGCTCGTGGCGAGCCTTCCGCACGCGGTCACGGCGGACCCCGGCTAGGGGATACTCGCCGCCAATGACCATGCTCAGTATGGCATTGCACCGATCAAGTCGATCATCGGGCTCCCCATCTCGCCGTGTTGCGGTCAATTCATTGCGAAGCTGGACGAGGCAACGGACCGCCTCGGCCAAGTCGTGGTAAATCTTATCTGGCCGGTCCTCGAGTGCATGGTCGAGTGCCGCGATTGCCGCTCGGCAACAATCCGAACTCACCGCGGCGCCCTTCCGGCGAAACGAAAGTAGTCCTTCGGGCGCGCTGCCGAGGCGTTGCCGGCGCGCAGCAGCACGTGGCGTAACAGAAAGCCGCCGGCGAGAATGGCGAGCGGCGTCGCCAACTTCAGTCGGAAGGCGCGCCCGGGCGCGATTACAGTAGCGGTGTGGCTCAGCATCGGCAGTCCGGCGCCGAGCGCAACAGCGCCAAGATCGTAGGCAGGCCCCCATCCGCTGTCGTTGAGCGCTCCATCGACTCCTTGTTCGTGAAAGCGCCGCCGCAGCGATAGGAGCAGTAGAAACTCGACGGCACTCACAACCAACGCTATACGGTCGAGCGTTCGGCCGGGCTCCTTCGAGGAACCGGAGGCGGTTGAGCATTGGTCGACGATCATCAAAGCAGCCGTCCCGGAAGCCATTGCCGAAGCGCCGAACGCAGCTGCAATGTGGCGCGGCGCGGCGCCCCAGAGCGGATTGCTCGTGGCCGACAACAGCGCACCGGTATAGGTGCTCATCCCCATTCCGGCCAGCGCCGCCGGAATCTCCAGAAGGTTGATTGCGGCTTGCATTACCCGGCCCGGCGAATGGCCGCGATCCGAGGCGAATTGCAGTGCCGCGAGCGCGGCGCTCAACGACCCAAAACTCATTAGGACATAGGTGCCGATCGACATCGGCGAGGTTTTTCTGAAAATCCGCAGCATGTTGTAAAATCGCTGCGGGGTGTGCAGGTCGATGATCAGCAGCGGCCCTCCCAGCACCGCTGCCCCGAGAGCGATATACCGCCCATTGCGGATGACCGGCGCGAGCGCCCGGTCACCGGCGAGATCGGCCGCGGTGGCGATGATCTGCGCCGACCCGCCGAGCCCCGCGATAAAGATGTAGCTCGAAACCAGCCAGCCCCACAGGCTCGGCTTGATCGCGGGCTGGCCGTAGTAGGTCGGGATCCCCCGGTGTGCGGTCGTGACGGGAAGAGAGCCCACGTCGTTCATTATCGATCCCCCCGTCCGATCGCAACCAAGGCCAAACCCGCCAGGGCGAGTGCGGCGACCGTGGCGAGACCAGTAGTCAGACTCGGGCCGACCCGTTCGGCAGGGCGAGTCGGCGCCAGTGGCAGGTTGTAATTCTCGGGAGCGGCGGTCAGCAGAAAGAATGCATTGAGCTGCTGCAAGCCGCCGGTCGCCCCCGGTGTACCGGGAGCCCCGTACAGGTAGGCGCTGCCAACGCCCTTGCCGTGCAGCTCCTCGACCCGCCGGCGGGCCCGACTATGCAGAACGTCCAGTTCGCCGAATTGGATCGAGTTGGTCGGGCAGGATTTGGCGCAGGCCGGTTCGAGCCCGCCCTTCAGCCGGTCGTAGCACAACGTGCATTTATGCGCCTTGCCGTCCTCCAGACTGACATCGACGACGCCAAACGGACAAGCCGGGACGCAATAACCGCAGCCATTGCAGATGTCCTGCTGAACGACGACAGTGTCGAACTCGGTGCGAAAAAGCGCCCCGGTCGGGCAAGCCTCCAGGCAGGGCGCCGGCGAGCAATGCTTGCAGACATCGCTCATCATCAGCCAGTTGCTCTGGAAAGGCGGCATTTCGGTCGCTCGCTCACCATCGACAGCGATGTGCTCGATGAAATGGACGTGGCGCCAGGTTGTCGCGGAGAGGTCGCCGGTATTGTCGTAGCTGGTGCCGCGCAGTCCGATATCGTCGGCAGGCAGGGCGTTCCATTCCTTGCAGGCGACCTCGCAGGCCTTGCAGCCGATGCACAATGTCGTGTCGGTAAAGAACCCATAGCTGCGGCCAGGCTCGACCCGTTGGCCCGCGGTCAACTCCGCCTCGTCCGGGATCACCCCGGAAAGAAAGGATTGGGTGTAGTCGAGAGCGCGCGGATGGACCGTCATCGCGTCGCCTCCCGCCGACCGCGGCGCAGATTGCAGGTGAACGCCTTTCCCTCGTGGATCGAAGTATTGGGATCGCCCACGATGGCGCTCAGAATATTGGCGATGTCGCCCCGGGCAAAACCCTCCCAGCCAAAATGCCAGACCAGCCCGACTTCGTGGACGGTTTGGCTATTCAACCTGAACGGCCGCACGCGCTCGGTTACCAGTGCTTTTACTTCGACCTCGCCCCGCAAAGTCGAGACTGTGACCCAGTCAAGGTTACGGATCCCGAGCGCATGGGCGAGTTCGGGGGAAATTTCGGCAAACGCCTCCGGCTGCAATTCGGCAGTGACCGGTACCGAGCGCGTCGGTATGCCGCCCGCATGGTGCTCGGTTAAACGGTACGTCGTCAGCGCATAAGGGAAACGCGGGTCGCCCGGCGCGTGCAGCCGGTTATCGGGCCGCTCCCAGATTTTGGCAACCGGACTGCTCTGCTGGGGATAGAGCGGGTTCTTGACCGGCGACTCCACCGGCTCGTAATGCGCCGGCACCGGCGCGTCCTTCAATCCCGATGGGGTGAACAGCGAGGCTTTGCCGTCGGCGATCATAATGAACGGACAATCCCCGCCAAGCGCCTCCATACCCTCGAGGTTCTTGCTCCAGTCCGGCTGGTAGTCGGGCGGCTTCTTCGGCTCGAAATCGACGACATCGGGGCCGACCCACTCGCCGCGCGCGGCGTCCCATGACATCAGCCGCTTGCGCTCGGACCACGGGCGGCCCTCCTCGTCGGCCGAGGCCCGATTGTACATATTGCGCCGGTTAGCCGGCCAGGCCCAGGCCCAACCCAAATGCGCGCCCGGACCGTCCGGACCATCGGGGCGGCGCGCCCGAGCGCGATTGTCTCCCTCTTTGGGATAGACGCCGCAATAGAGCCAGCCGCCGCACGCGGTCGTACCGTCATCCTTGAGCTGTTGGAAGCTTTCGATCTGGCGGCGGTCCGGCCAAGTATAGCCGTTGATCTCCTTCAGCACCGCAGCGGCCGATGGTTCTTCCTCCTCGCCTGCTGTCGGGTAATCCCAGGTCAACGCGGAAAGGCCGGCGTCCTTGGGATCCGTACTGCCGGCATAAAGCTGCTTCAGCCTGCGGCCGAGATGAAAGACAAACCAGGTTTCGGAGCGGCTGTCGCCCGGCCCGCCGACCACCTTGTCGTGCCACTGCAATAGGCGGTGCGTGTTGGTGACGCTGCCTTCCTTCTCGGCGGAAAGCGAGGCCGGCATCAGAAACACCTCTGTGCCGATGTCCCGCGGCTTGATCTCCCCATCCCGGACCGGCCGCCCGGCATACCAGAATGACGCCGTCTCGGTTTCGGTCATGTCGCGCACGACCAGCCAGTCGAGCTCGGCGAGGCCGCGTTGCACGAGCGCCGCATTGTGGCCGCCGACCGCCGGGTTCTGGCCGAGCATGAACATGCCGCGGATGACGCCGTCGCGCATTGCCAATGTCATCGGCAACTGCGAATGGTCGCCGACGATACGCGGCAGCCAGCCAAAACCGAAGTCGTTGTCGGCTCGCGCATTGTCGCCATACCACGCCTTGAAAAGGCTGACCGCGTATTTCGGGAAATTGTGCCACCATCCGGTCGGCGTCCGCTCGTTTTCGAGGTATTCCTTCAATGTCGCATGCGGCTTGAACGCATTCGGCTGGGGCAGATAGGTCGGCAGCATGTTATACAAAGTCGGAATATCCGTGCTGCCCTGGATGCTGGAATGCCCGCGCAGTGCCAGGATGCCGCCGCCGGGACGGCCGACATTGCCCAGCAGGCCCTGAATGATTGCGGCGGCTCGGATCATCTGGACGCCGGTCGTATGGTGCGTCCAGCCCACCGCGTAGCAAATCGTGCCCGTACGTTCGCGGCCCGAATTGCGCGCCAGTGCTTCGGCGACTTTGACGAACACGTCGCGCGGGCAGCCGGTCGTGCGCTCGACCATCTCGGGCGTATATGCCGCGTAATGGCGGCGCAGGATCTGGTAGACGCAATGCGGATGCTGCAATGTCGGGTCGCGTGGCGGCGGCCCCTTTTCCATCCGCTTGGTTTTTTCGGCGAAGCTCTCCGTGGTGTTTACGTAATGCTCGGCCAGTGAGACCGGCACAATCTCGCCCTGATATTGCCAGGAATCGTATTTGTAGGAACGGCTCTCTTCATCCCAACCGGAGAAGAACCCATCGAGTTCGGTGGCGTCCTTGAACCTCTCGTCGATGATCGTCGAGAGGTTGGAAAAGGCGAGCGCGTATTCCTTGAACCACAGATCGTGCTCGAGAATGTAGTTGATGATGCCGCCGAGGAAGGCGATGTCCGAACCCGGCCGCAGCGGCGCGTAGATGTCGCACAGCGCCGAGGTGCGGGTGAACCGCGGGTCGACATGAATGAGCGTCGCCCCGCGCTCCTTCGCCTGCAGGGCGAAGCGGAAGGCGATCGGGTGGTTTTCGGCCATGTTGGACCCCATCACGAGGATGCAGTCCGCATTGGCCAGATCCCATTGCGGGAGCGTCGCCGCTCCCCTGCCATAGCTCGCGCCCAAACTTGGGACGGAGGAGCTGTGTCAGACGCGCGCCTGGTTCTCGATCCACACCATGCCGAGGCCGGCGCCGAACAATTTCTTGATGAGGTAGTTTTCCTCATTGTCGAGCGTGGCGCCGCCGAGCGAGGCGATCGCCAGAGTATGATTGACTGGCGTGCCGTCCGGCAAGTTACGAACAAAACTCTCGTCGCGCGTGCCCTTGACGAGATAGGCGATCCGGTCCATTGCCCAGCCGAGCGGCCGTTCTTCCCAGCTCTCGGCGTGCGGCGCGCGATAGAGCACCTTGGTCAGCCGGTCGGGGCTCGTCAGCCAGCCGAATGTCGCCGCCCCCTTCGGGCACAGGGTGCCTTGGTTGATCGGGCTGCGCGGGTCGCCCTCGATATGGATGACCTGCCCGCCCCTAGCATAAACCAGCTGCGCGCAGCCGACCGCGCAATAGGGACAGATGCTGGTGCCGATCGTGTCGGCCTCTTCGAGCCGCGGACGCAACTGCCGCGACATCGTGCTTTGCGCGGCCTCGCGGGTCGGGTCTTCGCCGGCGAGTTGCCGCGGCAACGACCAATCGCGAACAAACCCCGCGACCCGGTCGGCAATGCTGTGCCTCAACTTCATTATTGGATCCTTTTGGTCGATATGTCGTCTGCGGTTCTGAGCGTGTGCGCTACATGAGCAACGAGGCGGCTCGGCTCGGTGTATTCGACTCGGACGCGGCGCTGGTCTCGCTTTAAAAGCGGTAAGTCTTGCGGTTCGAGAGAGGCCTCATGCGCCAGAAGAAAATGCATGACGCAGCCGTCGTCCTTGACCAGCGCGAACCGCCCCTCCTGGACCAGGGTGATGACGCCTTCCACCGATTGCATGGGTTTCGGACCAAGTCAGCCATCGTCCCGACCTATGGCCAACGCCGGAGCGGTGAAAAGGTCTCACGGCTGACCTATCGAATCAGCGGCGGTGGTGGTTTCGAGCACTCTGGCGATTCGGGAGCGCAATTCCGGCAGTACCTCGTTCTCGAACCAGGGATTGTCGCGCAGCCAACGGATCGTGTGCCAACTCGGATGGGGCAATACGAAATATTCCGGGAGAAAGTCGCGCCAGCGCGCGACGGTGTCGGCCATCGAGCGCCGCCGCGTATCGGGAAGATAATGATGGATGGCGTAGCTGCCGACGAGCAAAGTCAGCCCGACGGCCGGAAGAGCCGTGCGCAACGGCGGGTGCCAGCGTGGCGCGCATTCGCGGCGCGGCGGCAGGTCGCCGCCCCTGGCATCGCGGCCGGGATAGCACAAGCCGATCGGCATGATCGCAACGAGGCTCTCGTCGTAGAAAATCTCGCGATCGAGAGCGAGCCATTCCCGCAGCCGGTCGCCGCTGCGGTCATTGAACGAGAGCCGGGTCTCGTGCACCCGCGTCCCCGGCGCCTGGCTGATGATGAGCAGCCGCGCCGACGGTCGTCCGCGCAAGACCGGCCGCGGCCCAAGCGGCAGGTGGGGCGCGCAGAAGGTGCAGGCGCGCACCTCGGCGAGGAGTCGGTCGAAGGCCCGGCTGCGCATGCGTTAACTCCTTCGGCTCCGATTTGCCGAGGAAGACGATAAGGTGGCGAGCTTCGCTTTGCCCCGGCATCCTGTCTCGATCTGTGAAGCACACCCTGACTTAGCCGGGAGAAGGGCAACATGACCGAAACCCAAAGAGTGGCGATCGTGACCGGTGCGGCCGGCGGGATCGGCAGGGCGATGGTGTGCGGGCTGCTGACGGCGCGCATCCGGGTTGCCGGTGTTGATCGCGACCGGGAGCCGTTGGAAGCACTGGCCGCGAATGCGCGTGACGAGGGCAAGGCGGGCGACCTGCTCACCGTGCAGACCGATCTGACCGCAGATTCCGCGATCGAGGAAATCACCAAAGCTTCGCGCGATCGGTTTGGCCGCATCGACATTCTCGTCAACAACGCCGGATAGGCCCGGGACGTGGTCCTCGCGGTTGCGCCAGATCGGTCCGCCCGGGCGGTCGAGCGTCACCATCGTCGGAAAGCAGACGAGATCGGCCAGACCGGCATCGCGCATCCTCCGGTAGAGAGTGCGGTCGGCAACGCCGCGCGGCGTTGCCGATTGCGGCGGCACTGTCACTTTGCGCAGGAGCGCCTCAGGCAAGCCGGGGTTCCACCATTGCGGCATGTCGAGCGCGCGCACGACGAGACCGATCCGCCCACCCGGGCGGATGACGCGCATCGCCTCGGCGATCGCCCGATCCGCGTCGCATTCTTCGAATACGGTGACCGAATAGGCGCAATCGAACCTCGAAGGGCACAGCCTGCCTTGCCCTCGGTGAATCGGATCAGCTCCCCGAGCCCCTCCGCCTCGGCGAGCTGCGCGGCCTCGTGCAGTAGAAATGGGTTCACATCGGCCCCGGTGATGGGATTGGCATCGCCGAGCCGCCGCGCCAGCAGGCGAACCAGCGAGCCGGCGCCGCAGCATATTTCGAGGATCGCCTCGCCGGGCCGCGGCCCGATCTGGTCGATTAGGGTTCGGAACATCGTCTGATAGCTCGGCATGCGGGCGCGGTCCTCGAGCGAGGCGACACCGCCCAAATGGGGGCCGCCGAGGGTCACGACCGTGAAGTGCCGGGCCAGGCGCGGGATTGCCGGAGCCCATTGTGAGGGCGCGAGAAAAAACGGCAGCAATATCAGCGCCGGGGCCGGAGCCCTCGATGCGGTATGAAATGCCGGCATGGCTTCCTTCCGCCCTGGTCAACTTCGGCGCGCCCGGGCGCTTCCCATTCGCCGCCAGCCGGGCGAAGAAAGCGATGACCCGTTCGGCGATCTCGTCGGTGCGGTCGGCGACGGCATCGCTCCAGCTGCCAGGGGCGCCATACCCGGCGAGTACGGAGCGCTCGGCGGCCGGCAAGCGGTCCGCCGCACGGGCGGTCGCATCGGCAGCCGGCCTACGCTCGCCGGCGATCATCAGAACCCGGTCGGCGATGCCGGAGAACGGCGCCGGATCGAGACGGCTCGGCACGCACAGCACAATCCCCGCCAGCCGTTCGGGATGCGCTGTCGCCAGTCCCGAGACGTCCCGCGGCATCGCGGTGCCGAAATACGCCGAGCCGAGACCCAGATGGTCGATCCACGCGACCAGCCGCTCGGTCGCCGACATATCGGTGTCCTGCATCGGCTCCCCCTCTCTTATCAGTCCCTCAATGCGCGAGGATCTGGCTCAGGAACAGTTTCGTGCGGTCGCTCTTCGGGTTGGCGAAGAATTCCTGGGGCGGGCCCCGCTCGACGATTTCGCCGCGGTCCATGAAGACCATCGTGTCGGCGACGGTGCGCGCGAAGCCCATTTCGTGGGTCACGCACACCATCGTCATCCCCTCTTCGGCGAGCTCGATCATGACGTCGAGCACTTCCTTGATCATTTCCGGGTCGAGCGCCGAGGTCGGCTCGTCGAACAGCATGATCTCCGGCTTCATGCACAGCGAGCGCGCGATCGCCACGCGCTGCTGCTGGCCGCCCGAAAGCTGGCCCGGATATTTGTCCGCTTGCTCCGGGATGCGCACCCGCTCGAGGTAGAGGCGCGCGGTCTCCTCGGCCTCCCTTTTCGGCAATTTGCGCACCCAGATCGGGGCCAAGGTCAGGTTTTCCAGCACCGTCAAATGCGGAAAGAGGTTGAACTGCTGGAACACCATGCCGACCTCGCGGCGGATCGCCTCGATGTTTTTGACATCCGAGGTCAGCTCGATGCCGGCGACGAGGATCTGGCCGCGCTGATGCTCCTCCAGCCGGTTGATGCAGCGGATCATCGTCGATTTGCCCGAGCCCGACGGCCCGCACACCACGACCCGCTCGCCCTTGCCCACGTCGAGGTTGATGTTCTTGAGGACGTGGAAGTCGCCGTACCATTTGTCGACGCCGCGCAGCTCGATGATCGGGGCCCCCTCCGAGGCGGTCATCGCCGCCGCCCTTTGTTGAATTCACGCTCGAGCATCTGGCTGTAGCGCGACATGAAAAAGCAGAAACAGAAATAGATTGCCGCAGCGAACACATAAGCTTCGGCCGAGGTGCCGCGCCAATTGGCGTCGTTCAGCGCCGCATTGATCGTACCGAGCAGGTCCATCAGTCCAATGATGATGACGAGCGTCGTATCTTTGAATGTGCCGATGAAGGTATTTACCAGAGGCGGGATGACCATCGTCAATGCCTGCGGCAGGACGATGAGCCGCGTGCGCCGCCAATAGCCGAGGCCCAGCGCATCGGCGGCTTCGATCTGGCCCTTCGGGATCGCCTGCAATCCGCCGCGGACGACCTCGGCGAGATAGGCGGCGGCGAACAGAATGATCGCCAATTGCGCGCGCAGCAGCTTGTCGATGGTCATGCCGGACGGCAGGAACAACGGCAACATGACCGAGGCCATGAATAAAACCGTGATCAGCGGCACGCCGCGGATCAGCTCGATATAGGCGATGCAGATCGTGCGCACCGCCGGGAGCGGTGAGCGCCGCCCAAGCGCCAGCAGTATTGCGAGAGGAAAGGCGAAGGCCATTCCCACGACGGCTAGGATCAGGGTCAGCGGCAATCCGCCCCATAACTCGTTGCCGACATAGCTCAAGCCGAAAATACCGCCCCACATCAGGATGCCAACCGCCGCGAGCCCGGCGAGCCAGACGAGCATCAGCCGCCGTCCCCAGAGCCGCCGGTCGCAGCTCGCCAAAATCATCGCGATGAAGATCAGCACGGCGCTGAACGGGCGCCAATGCTGCTCGTAGGGGTAGGTGCCGAAGAGGATAAAGCGCCATTTCTCGGCAATGAACGCCCAGCAGGCGCCGGCCCCACGGCAGGCGCGGCTGTTCGGCGCAGACCAAACCGCGTCGACCAGGGCCCAGCGGATGACCGGGGGGACCGTCACGGCCAATAGGGCGACCGCGACCACGGTCAGAATCGTGTTGGAAATGCTGCTGAACAGATTGGCGCGCAGCCACCCGAACAGGCCGGAAGCCGCTGGCGGCGGCGGTTCGGCGGCGAGTGGCAGCTCTTGAGCGACGTCAGTCATCTTTTAACGGTCCGCCGCGAATGCTGTCTGCCAATTTCACCTCGTCATGGCCGGGCTCGTCCCAGCCATCCGCGTTTTCGTTGGTCTCGAGTTGGCGAAATAGCAGGATAGTGGCCATGTCAGGTGGCTGGGTTTACATCATGACCAACAGACCGAATGGCACACTGTATGTGGGTGTGACCGCCGGTCTGGCGCGACGCGTGTGGGAGCATCGGGAAGGGGTAGCGGACAGCTTTACTAAGCGATATGGGCTTAAGCGCCTGGTATATGCGGAGCGCCACGGAAATATCCGAGCCGCGATACAGCGTGAAAAGAACGTCAAGCACTGGCCGCGGACCTGGAAGGTTCGGCTCATTCTAGCTGGCAATCCGAATTGGGCCGATCTGTATGACGGGCTCATCTGAAGTCGTAGATGGCCGGGACAAGCCCGGCCATGACGGCAGCAGGCCTTGCGAGGATGCGATGGGCCGAGCCGCGGAATTGCGAGGTGTAGCATTCAGCGCTCCACCAGCGCGACGGAGCGGTTATAGAGGTTCATTAGCGCTGAAATGATCAGGCTGATTGTCAGGTAGACCGCCATGATCATCGCGATGCCCTCGACCGCCTGCCCGGTCTGGTTGATCGTCGTATTGGCGATCGAGACGAGGTCGGGGTAGCCGATCGCGACCGCCAGCGAGCTGTTCTTGGTCAGGCTCAAATACTGGCTCGTCATTGGCGGAATGATGACGCGCAGCGCTTGCGGCAATACGATGAGATGCATCCGCTGGCCCGGCTTGAGGCCGAGCGCCATCGCCGCCTCGCTCTGGCCCCAGCTGACCGCGAGGATGCCGGCGCGGACGATTTCGGCGATAAACGTGCCCGTGTACACGACGAGGCCGAGCAGCAGAGCGGCAAATTCAGGCGAAACTGCGTGGCCGCCAACAAAGTTGAAGCCCTTCAGCTCGGGACGGTCGAGGGCGAGCGGCGCGCCGCCGCCGAGAAAGACGATCAGCGGCAGCCCGAATATCAGTCCCAGCCCGACCCAGCCGGTCGGGAACTGCTCTCCGGTCCGCGCCTGCCGCCGCCGGGCCCAGCGGGAAATCGCGATGGTTGCGGCGACCCCAATGCAAAATGCCAGTGCCATCCAGCCATAGGCCGGGTCGGGGCTCGGCAGCGGAAAGGCAATGCCGCGATTGCTGACAAAGAAATCGGGCAGCGGCTGCCAGGCCTGGCGCGGGGCTGGCGCGCTTTCTCGCAACAGCCCCCACCAAAAGAATAGCTGCAGAAGCAGCGGGATATTGCGGAACGTCTCGACATAGATCTGCGCGAGCTTGCTGATCAACCAGTTGCGGGATAGCCGCGCGATCCCCATCACGGTGCCGAAGATCGTCGCGAGCACGATGCCGAGAGCGGCGACATAAAGCGTGTTCAGCAGGCCGACAAGAAACGCGCGGGCATAGGTGTCGGCCGGCGAATAGGGGATCAGCGACTTGCCGATGCCGAAGGCGGCTTCGCGGTCGAGAAAGCCGAACCCGCTGGCAATGTTCTGGCGGCGCAGATTGACGACGGTATTGTGGACGAGAAAGGCGCCGAGGGCGAGGACGGCGGCGACGAACAGCACCTGAAAGACGATCCCGCGGATTGCGGGATTGCGCCACGGGGAGGGACGCGCCGGGCGCCGGATGATGTCCGTCGCCATCGGCCGTTTACCCCCCGCCGCGCCTGAGCCGGATCAGCGGATCGGCATCGCGTACATCAATCCGCCGTGGGTCCACAGATTGTTCAGCCCGCGATCGAATTTGAGCTCGGTGTCCTTGCCGAGCGTACGGTCGAAGATCTCGCCGTAATTGCCGACGAGCTTGATCTCGTTATAGGCCCATTTCTCGTCGAGCCCGAGCGCCTTGCCCATCCCCGGGGTGACGCCGAGCATGCGCTTGATGGAGGGGTTGTCGATCTTCGCCATGTCATCGACGTTCTTTTGGGTAATGCCTTTCTCCTCCGCCTCGATCAGCGCATAGACGACCCAGCGAACGATGTCGTCCCATTGGTCGTCGCCTTGACGCACGGCCGGGGCGAGCGGCTCCTTTGAGATGCGCTCGGGCAGTATCACGTAATCGTCCGGGTTCGGCGCCTGGCTCAGCCGGCTGGCATTGAGCGCCGAGGAATCGCCGGTGTAGACGTCGCAGCGCCCGGAGAAGAAGGCGTTCAGAGCTTCGTCGAGCTTCTCTATGACGACCGGCTTGAACTCCATCTTGTTGGCGCGGAAGTAATCGGCGAGATTGAGCTCAGTCGTCGTGCCCGGCAGCACGCAAATCGTCGCGCCGTTCAATTCCTTGGCGCTCTTGACGCCGAGTTTCTTAGGCACCAGAAACCCCTGGCCGTCATAGAACACGACCGGCGCGAAATCGAGCCCCAGCTCTGTGTCGCGCTGCAACGTGTCGGTCGTGTTGTTCGACAGGAGATCGACCTCGCCCGATTGCAGCGCCGTAAAACGCTGCTGCGCGGTCAGCGGCACATACTTGACATTATCGGCGGCGCCGAAGATCGCCGCGGACAACGCCCTGCAGATATCGACATTGAAACCGGCCCAATGCCCCTGGCTGTCCGGCGCGGCAAAACCGGCAACGGCGGTCTGCACGCCGCAGCTGATCTGGCCGGCCTGCTTGACCTTGTCGAGGGTCGCACCCGCCTGCGCCGCAACCCCGAAACCGAGCACGCAGGCAACCGAAGCGAACGCGCCCAACCAACCCCTGATCGTCATCCCAAACTCCCTGCCCGCCGTCGCGAGCCGATAACCCGCGGTTGGTAACAAAGCTAACATAGTCGCGCCCATGCGAGCAACGCGGCCCAGCCCAGTGAGCCCGGCTCATTACCGGTCGATTATGCCGCGCTTTTCATGTTCTCGATGATTGCCGTCGCGGCGCGGGCGGGGTCGTCGCTTCTGACGATCGGGCGGCCGACGACGAGATAATCCGCACCTGCCGAGATCGCCTGCGCCGGGGTGCCGGGTCGCTTGTGATCATCGACGGACGAGCCGGCGAGCCGGACCCCGGGGGTCGCGATCAGCAGCCGCTGCTCTCCCGCGAGATCGCGGATCCGGTTCGGATTGTCGTGCGGCGCCGCGATGATGCCGTCGCAACCGCACTCGGTCGCGCGTTTGACCCGCAGCCGGATCAAATCCTCGACACTGCACAAATAGCCGAGTTCGCGCAGGCCGTCCTGATCGACCGAGGTCAGCACCGTGATCGCGAAGATCTTGAGGCGAGAATTTCCCTTGCCCTCGACCGCAGCCTTCATGATCTCCCCGTCACCATGAACGGTGACGAAAGTGACACCGCGTTCCGCGGCCCGCGCGACCCCTTGCCTCACGGTCTCCCCGATGTCGAACATCTTGGCATCGAGAAAAATGTGCTGGTTTTTTGCGAGCAAGTAATCAAGGAGGCCGTCGAAGCCGGCGGCGAATTGCAGCCACAGGCCGACCTTAAAGAAGGAAACCACGCCCTCCAGCTTGTCGATCAGCGCCCGAGCCTCGCTTATCGTCGGCACATCGAGCGCAACGATCAACCGGTCTTCAACCTTTTCGGGCACTTCTCGAGAGGTAGTCATCGCAGTCATTGTGAGGTCCGCAGCGGCGATTGCTCGGCCAGGCGCCATAGATACCAGCTCGCCACCGTCCGATAGGGCTGCCACCGGACGCCGTAGGTTTCGACGTCCTTGCGCGCCGGCAGCTCACCCTGAGTGTAGGCGCGAGCAAAACCCTTGCGGATGCCGTAATCGTCCGCCGGCAGCACATCCGGCCGGCCGAGCCGGAAGATCAGCAGCATCTCGACGGTCCACCGGCCGATCCCACGAACCGTGGTCAACCGCTCGATGATCGCCTCGTCCTCCATGAGGTGGATCTCGGCGAGAGTGGGGATCTCCCCGGTGGCGGTTTTAGCGGCGAGGTCGCGCAGCGAAAGGAGCTTGGAGCGCGACAGGCCGGCGCCGCGCAGTTCATCCTCGGATGCGGCGAGGACCTGTTCGGCCGTCGGGTCCGTGCCGGGAAACAGCGCGCAGAACCGTGCAAAAATCGTCGCTGCGGCCTTGCCGGTCAGCTGCTGATAGACGATTGCCCGCGCCAGCGCGGCAAAGATGCTGGACGCGGCCATCGGCTGCAGACCAAACGGGCCGACTGCGTCGATGATGCGCGCCAGAGTTTCGTCGCGAGCGCGCAGGTGCTCGACCGCTGTCGCCGGCTCGAAACCGAGCCCCTCATTCATTCGCCGCGTTCGATCGCCAGCATGCGGCGTTTCGTCGCCGTGCCGCCATGGGCCAAAAAGCCGCCGATCTTGCCGCCGGCGGCCAGCACGCGGTGGCACGGCACCACGATCGGGAAGGGGTTGCGCCCGAGCGCCTGGCCGACGGCGCGCGCCGCGGCCGCGGCGCCGAGCCGCGCTGCGACCTCGCCATAGGCGAGCGTCTTTCCCGGCGGGATCATGCGCGCCACCTCGTACACGCGGCGATGGAACGGCGCCACGCCCTCCATGTCGAGCGCGATCGCCGAGAGGTCGCTCGGCTCGCCTTGCAGCAATGCGACGATGGCGTCGATCGCCTCCCGCACCTTTGGCGGGGGCCCCGCTTCCGCGGCGGCCGGAAACCGCCGCAGCATGCGCTCGCGCGCCTCAAACTCGCTCGCTTCGGGCAATTGCACGCCGACCAGCCCCCGATCACTCCAGGCGACGCCACACCGGCCGATCGCGGTGTCGAACAGCGTAAATCCGTATGCCGTCATGCCGCCATCGTACCACTCGGCCCCGGTCGTCACACTCCCCTAATCCCACCTCCCGAAGACAAAGGGGAAGAGTGGGGGCAAGGAGGTCAGCGGTCGCGCAATTTGGGGTCGAGGGCGTCGCGCAGGGCGTCACCGAAAAGGCTGAAGCCGAAGACGGTCAGCGCGATTGCGAGGCCCGGGAAGATCGCGATCCAGGGCGCCGTCGAGGCGTATTCCTCGGCGCCGCCCTGCAGCATCAGGCCCCAGGCCGGGACCGGCTCCTGGACGCCGAGGCCGAGATAGGAGAGCGAGGCCTCGGCGAGGATCGCCTGGCCGACAAAGGCGGTTAAGAGGATCAGGAACGGCGCCATTACATTGGGGACCATGTGGCGCAGGATGATCCGCGAATGACCAAAGCCGCAGGCGCGCGCGGCGTCGATATAGGGCACCTCGCGGATCGACAAGGCACTCGACCGCAACACGCGCGCGCAGCGCGGGATCAGCGGGATCGTGATCGCGACGATCACGTTGTGCACGCCGGTGCCAAAGATCGCGACGACGGCCAATGCCATGATGATCAGCGGGAAGGCCATCACGACGTCGAGGACCGACTGCAGGTAAAGGTCGATGCGGCCGCCGAAATAGGCGCTGCCGACACCGAGCACCATCCCGGCGATGCTGGCGACGATCGCGCACGAGAAACCGACGATTAGCGCCGTGCGCGCGCCAAAGATGATGCGTGAGAGGAGATCCCGTCCGAACTGATCGGTGCCGAGCCAGTGCGCCCAGCTCGGCGGCTCGGTCATCGCTGCAAAGTCGTTCGCGGTCGGGCTATAGGGCGCGATCCAGTCGGCGCAAAGGCCGGCGAGCGCCATGATGATCACGATCGCCATCCCGAAGGCGCCGAGCGGCTGACGCCGGCAGAAGACCCATGCTCTACGCAAAACCGAGCGGCGGATCTCCGGCCCATCGGCGATGGCAGGGATGGCGTGAGAGGTCGGGGCGGCGATCGTCATTGCGGTTCACCGGTAGCGGATGCGCGGGTCGAGCCAGGCATAGGCCAGGTCGACGACGGTGTTGGTCAGCACGAAGACGGCAACGACCAGCATCACCAATGCCTGGGTCATCGTGTAATCCTGGTTCTGCACGGATTGCACGAAGAGCCGGCCGATGCCGTTGAGATTAAAAACTTGCTCGGTCACCACGAGCCCGCCAATCAGAAACGCCGCCTCGATGCCGATCAGGGTCACGACCGGCAACAGTGCATTCTTCAACGCGTGCCGATTGATGATGATGTGCTCGACGAGGCCCTTGGCCCGCGCCGTGCGGATATAGTCCTCCCGCAACACTTCGAGCATCGCCGAGCGGGTCATGCGCATCGTTACCGCAGAGGTCCGGTAGCCGACGGTCAGCGCGGGAAAGATCGCCATCGAGAGATTGCGCAGCGGGTCCTGCCAGATCGGAACATAGTCGATCGGCGGCATCCATGGCGACCCGAAGGCAGCCTGCGAGATGTTGAGGATCGCCAGGATGAACAGGATGCCGAGCCAGAACGACGGTGTCGCAAGACCGGCGATCGAGATCACGCGGATTACGAAATCGATCGGGCTGTTCTGCTTCAAGGCCGAGATCGTGCCGAGCGGGATCGCGATCAGGTTCGCGACGACCACCGCCAAAATGCAGATTTCGAGCGAGATCGGGAAGCGCGCGGCGATCTCGTACAGGACCGGCTTTCCCGACCACATCGAAATGCCGAAATCACCGCGGAAAAATCCCCAGACGAAATCCACGAACTGCAAAAACATCGGGCGGTCGAGGCCGAGCTGAGCGTGACAGGCCTGGACCGCGCGTTCATCGAAGCTCCCGCCGCCCGAGCCGAGCCGCACCACGCAGATATCGCCGGGGATGAGGCGCATCAGCACAAAGACCAGCGCCGCCGCTCCGGCCAAGGTCGGGACCACCAGCAGCAGCCGCTTTATAATGTACCGGTACATCGCCTCCCTTCCCGCCGCGCCTCCTATTTGTCGAGCAAGTCGGCCGCCAAGTCCTGATTCAGGTAATCGGTTTCGTGCAGCAGCTGGTCGCACACAAAGTCGCTGGTCGAGGACGGGGTGTTCGGATCGACCCGTATCAGCATGCTGTAGAATGGCGCTGCCGAATGCACCGTCGCATAGGTGGTCTCGCGGTGGCCGTCGAGGCTCGGAGGGGCATCGGCCGGGATCATATAGGTCAAGCTGCCGCCTGTTTTCGGCGTTTCCGCCAAGGTCGCCGGCGCCGCAGCGGCGAAGGCCATGGCCATTTTACCCGGGGAGCCTATCGACGCTACTGTCGCGCTCACCGAGGCTCGCCGGCAAAACTGTTCTGCAGCGCGGTGATGCGCTCGATCGCCTCGCGCGGGAGCGGCCCCTTGTTGGCCGCAACGGCGGCGTGTTCCAGGTGTTCAAGGGTCGAGATGCCGACCAGCGCCGTCGAAACCGCCTCGTGGGAGATAACGAAGCGTATCGCCAGCTCGATCAGACTGTTCGCAAAACCCTCGCGAACCAGCGGCTCGAGCCGCCGCGCGCGTTCGACGTCGATCCGATACGAGGAGCCCGAGCCGATCGGCTCGACACTGGGGGAGCCGAGCGGATGGCGCTCCTCGGTCCCGCTCAAGGCGCCGGCGGCGAGCACGCGGATCGCGATGACGCCCATGTCGGCGGCCCTCGTGTGCGCCAGCAGATTGCCGAAATCATGCGCCGGGTAGCCCGGCGCGACGTTGGTTCCGGCGCTCGGGTTGAGCAGATTGTAGCTGACTTGCGCGGTGTCCAAGACGCGGGCGTCGACCACCCGGTGGAGCGCGTGGGTATCGCCGACCGCGGTGATTCCATAGAAGCGCGCCTTGCCTTGCTCACGCAAGCGCTCGAATGCAGGCACGACTTCGCCGAGGACAATCTCGGGTGTCAGATCGCCGTCGCGGCCTTCCGCGGTAATGTGGTTGTGCAGTTGGAACAGATCGAGTTGATCGAGCTGGAGCCGCTGGAGGCTCGCCTCCAGCGATGCCGTCACCGCCACTGCGATGCGGTTGCGCTCGCCGGCCGGAATTCGCACCTTGGTGCCGACCCTGATATCGGGTCTGAGGCTCTTCATGACGCGTCCGAGACTGCGCTCGGATTCGCCGTTCCCGTACATCGCCGCGGTATCGAAATAGTTGATGCCGAGCTCGATCGCCCGCGCCACCGCGCGCTCCTGATCGGCCGGGCTGCCGCGTACCATCAAGCCGCCGACCGCCCCGCACCCGAACCCGAGCACCGACACCTCGAGCCCGGTCCGGCCGAGCGTGCGTTTTTCCATCGTTTCCTCCGTTCTCTCTGGCCTCCGATCAAAGCCTTCGCGACCGGGGCTGTCAATCGCGCGGGGGCAGCACGCCGCTTTAGTAAGTCGCTCGACCGCCGGAGATGTCGAAGACGCCGCCGGTCGAGAACGAGCATTCTGCCGAAGCGAGCCAGGCGACGAGCGCGGCGATCTCTTCGACAAGCACAAACCGGCCCATCGGGATCTTCGAGAGCATGTAGTCAATCTGAGCTTCGGTCATCTGGGCAAAAATGTCGGTTCGGGCGGCGGCCGGGGTCACGCAGTTGACGCGGATGCCGGTGCCGGCGAGCTCCTTGCCGAGCGACTTCGTCAACCCGATCACACCGGCCTTCGCCGCGGAATAGGCCGACGCGTTCGGGTTGCCTTCCTTGCCGGCGATTGAAGCGATGTTGACGATCCGCCCGTAATCACGCCGTTGCATCAGCGGTAAGACAGCGCGGCAGCAGTTGAACACGCCGATCAAATCGATTTCGACGACCCGCCGCCATTCCTCGGGCGGATACTCGGCGAGCGGCAGGTTCGGTCCGGAAATCCCGGCATTGTTGATCAGGATGTCCGGCGGCCCGAGGCGGGCCTCGGTCGCCTCGACGGCCCGGGCGATGCCGGCAGGGTCGGTCACGTTGACGATGTCACAGGTCGCGTTAGCGACGGCGCGCGCAGCGGCCGCCGCGGCCGCGCCGTCGACATCCCATATGGCCACCTTTGCACCGGAAGCGGAGAACCGCTCGGCAATAGCGCGGCCGATGCCGCGCGCCGCACCGGTGACAACAGCGATCCGCCCGTCGAGATCGATCCGGTTCATCACTTCTTCCCTTTCTCTCTATCCTCTGGGAACCCGGGCGCCGATCCCGTGTTAGACACGACATCGGCCCGGAGGTTCGGATGAAAGATCTGGAGAACCACCTGTCAGCGCTGGGCTATCAGCGGGTCCGGCAGGGCCCGGAATGCTGGCAAGTTTCGCGGGCCGGGGCAGCGGCCCCAAATCCGCGCAGTTACGCTCCGCCTCAGCGAAGGGATCCGGTTCTGCGGTTCTGGCTGCGGCGGCTCGGCCGGATCGATGCGTCCCCGCTCTACCGGATAAGGCGGGCCATCTAGGATCGAAGAAGCCGCGCCGCTGCAATTCATCCAGCACCGCGGCGAAATGGGAGTGGGCCGAGCGCTGGAGCCCCTCAAGCCAGTTCTGATCGAGGAAGGAGGCGAGCGCAGGCTGGCCGAGTTCCGCCTCCCAGATGATCCCGAGCAATGAGGCTGCCGCCTCATCCGCCTCGCGCGCCAGCGGCGAGAGGACCGCGGCGCGCGCGGCTGCATCACGCTCGCGGGTATCCGGGCCGGGCCCCAGCCCAAAATCGACCAGCCGCCGGCGCTCCGATGGGGCCAGCACGAAATGAGCGGCCTCGTGTAGGATGACGTAGGCCTCGGTCGCGCCGTTGAGCGCCCGGCCGTCCCAATTGAACGCGCACTCGACTCCTTCCGCATGGATCGCCATGCCCAGGGTGCGAGCCAGCGCAAGGGCTGCCTGCCGATCCCGCTCGGCCGCCGCCCCCGCGGCGCGATCCGCCGAGGTCGCGCGGATCCGTTGAAACACCTCGCGTGAGAACGCGTCATCCAGCTTGGCCGTGAAGCGGTCGAGAACCTCGCCGAGTTTCTCTCGGAGAATGGCGGTCAAGATCATCAGCGCTATGTGGGAAATGGCGCCGCCCGTGCCGAGAGGCGATTTCGCGCGCACTCGGATGAGATTCAGAACTCCGGACGGCGCCGGGCGTTCTCCCGCTAGTGAACACCGGCTGAGGACCGCGGCTTTTCGGTCCGGTCAGAGAGGCGAGCGACAGATGAGGGTGGGGATTATCGGCTCGGGCGCCGTCGGCTCGGCATGTCTGACGGCGCTTGTCGGGCGGCGGTGTGCGCGCGAAATCGTCGTTGTGAACCGCGGCCGGAAGAAGGCGCGGGGGTTGGTCACGGACGTCCAATACGGCGCCGTTCTCTCTGCGGCTGTCGCGTTGCGGGACGGCGATTACGCCGACCTGGAGGGCGCCTCGCTGGTACCGAGCATCGTCGGCCGGGATGGTGTGGCACGGATACTTGAGCCGGAGCTTTCCGAGGACAAGCGCCGAGGGTTGCAACACAGCGCCGATACCTGGAGAGCCGCTTCTGCTCGAATAAAGCGTGAGTGCCATCAGGCATGAGCGCTTCACTAGCTCAAGCGACGCTGACCGACCGTGCCATCCTCGCCGCAAGGGAGGCACTGGCCGGCCGGCGGCGCGGGCTGGGCTCGCTGCTGCCGTTTGCGGGCCCGGCCGTCATGGCGTCGGTCGCCTATATGGATCCCGGGAACTTTGCGACCAATATCCAGGCCGGCGCCAAATACAATTACAACCTGCTCTGGGTCGTCCTCGTCGCCAATGTCATCGCGATGCTGTTCCAGGCGCTGTCGGCGAAGCTTGGAATTGTCACCGGGCGCAATCTCGCCGAGCTCAGCCGCGAGCAATTTCCGCGAACATTGGTCTGGGCAATGTGGGTCGTCAGCGAGATCGGCGCGATGGCGACCGATCTCGCCGAGTTCCTCGGCGGCGCCCTCGGTCTTTCGCTCCTTTTCGGCATGCCGCTGCTTGTCGGCATGGTGATCACCGGCATCGCGACCTATGCGATATTGACCTTGCAGCGCGGCGGCTTCCGGCCGATCGAGCTGTTGATCGGCGGTCTGGTGGGCGTGATCGGCGCCAGCTATCTGGCCGAGCTGTTGATCGCCCCGCCAGATTGGTCCGCAGTCGCGTTTCACTCGGTCGTGCCGCGCCTCGATGACGGAGACGCGGTCTTGCTCGCCGTCGGCATCATCGGGGCCACAGTCATGCCGCATGCCATATATGTGCATTCCGGCTTCACGCAGGATCGCATTGTCGCACGAACCGATGGCGAGCGGCGCCGACTGCTCCGGTTCTCCAATCGCGAGGTCATCCTGGCGCTTGGCCTCGCCGGCCTTGTCAACATGGCAATGGTCGCGATGGCCGCTTCGGTTTTCCATGACGGCGTGCATGACGGTGTAGCGCAGATCGACACCGCCTATCACACTTTGATACCGGTCTTGGGGTCTTGTGCTGCGGGGGTTTTCCTCGTTTCGTTGATTGCGTCCGGCTTGTCGAGCTCGGCCGTCGGCACAATCGCGGGTCAGGTCATTATGCAAGGCTTTACCGAGTACCGCATCCCGCTCTGGCTTCGCCGGCTCGTCACGATGATGCCGGCCTTTGCGGTCGTGGCGCTCGGCATCGACGCGACCCGGGCGCTCATCTTGAGCCAGGTTGTGCTGAGCCTCGTGCTGCCGGTCCCAATGGTCGCTCTGCTGATCCTGACGCGCCGCCGCGAGGTTATGGGTTCATGTGCGAGCGGGTTTCCCACAGTGGTCGCCGCTACGGCGGCTGCCGCCCTGGTGCTGGCGCTCAATCTGCTGCTGGTCCTGCAAACCCTCGGCGTTCCGTTACCCGATTTGTAGGTCTGTTCAAGCCAGGAGTAAGGCCCTGGACCACGCGACAGCTAATCGATTTTGGTCCAGGTCAGCTCGTGCTTGTTGCGGAACAGATGGCGCAGTTGCGAGCCCGGGATCGCGGCGAAGCGGCGGGCGGTCTCGTGATCGGTCTTGCCCTGGAATTTGATCGTGCAGACGAAATTGCGGCAGGTTCCGGCAGCGACCCAGCGCTCGACGAGCGCCAATAGCCGCGGCGGGTAGCAGACGAGATCCGAAAACAGCCAGTCGACCGGGCCGACTGTGCGCGGGTCGAGAGCGAAGGCGCTCTCCTGCCGATGCTCGATGCCCCGGAGCCGCGCGATTTCGGGGGCGAGCGGGGCCTTGTCGACGCTGATCACCTGCGCGCCGATCTGCTGCAATGCCCAGCTCCACCCGCCGGGGCTCGATCCGAGATCGAGACAGATCTCGCCGGGCCCGGGCCGCCGGCCGATCAGGGTCAGCGCTTCCCACAACTTCAGATAGGCGCGGCTCGGCGGCCCGCTGTGATCCTCGATGAACTGGACCTCGCCATTGGGAAAGGGGCTGGTGCAATGCGGGGCCGCGAGCACGGTTCCGGTATCCAGCAGCGTCCACGACCCGAGCGGGGCCGCCGGCGGCGGTGTCCCGAATGCGAGCGGCTTGGCCGAGACCTTCGGCAGCTGCGCCTGGATCAGCATCGCGCGCCGGTAGAGGCGAGGGGCATACAATGCCCAATTGCGCTGGATTGCCCGCAGCTTTACGGCCGCGTCGGAAATCGAGGCGATCGGGATTTCCTGCGGGTCGAGCCAGACATTCGCGGCCCATGCCGCGGGGCGCGGAGGCCCCGAGGCGAACAGCAGGCGCCCATGCCTCGTAGCCGCGCCGCCGAGCTCATCGTCGAGTTCCTCGGCAAATCCCTCCGCGGCGAGGTAGGCAGCGCGAATGCTCACGGGCACGGGATCATACGCTGGGCTTGGCGCATCGCGGCGCATTTGCCAAATTAACGGACATGGCGATCGATCGAGAAATTGCCGAGCTCGCCCTAGCGATCGCCCGGGCGCGCCGTGCCGTCGTCTTTACCGGTGCCGGCATCAGCACCGAGTTCGGGCATTCCCGATTTCCGCAGCCCCGGCGGGATCTGGACCCGCATGGCGCCGATCGACTTCTCGGATTTTCTCGCCTCGGAGGAGGCGCGCCGCGAAACCTGGCGGCGGCGCTTTGCAATGGAGGCGACCTTTAGCGCGGCGGCGCCGAACCGGGGTCACCGCGCCGTCGCGGAGTTGGTCCGCCGCGGCACGGCCGCCGCCGTGATCACACAGAATATCGACGGCCTGCACCAGGCCTCCGGCGTCCCCGACGAGCGGGTCATCGAGCTGCATGGAAACACGACTTATGCGCATTGTCTCGACTGCCAGAGGCGCTATGAGCTCGACGCATTGCGTATCGCCTTCGAGGGTAACAACACGCCACCGCTGTGTGAGGACTGCGGCGGCTTTGTGAAGACCGCGACGGTTTCGTTTGGCCAGGCAATGCCGGTGGACGCTATGCGGCGCGCCGAAATCGAGACCCGCGCCGCTGATCTGTTCCTTGTTGCCGGATCGTCATTGGTCGTCTATCCCGCCGCCGCGTTCCCGGAATTGGCGAAACACAACGGCGCGACCCTGGTGATCATCAACCGCGAGCCGACCGGCCTCGACGCGATCGCCGACCTCGTCCTCAACCGCTTGATCGGCGAGATCCTCGGCGTCGCGGTCGGCGTCGATTGACCCCCATCACACGGTGCCAACTGGGCAAGAATGCACGGCATTCTTTCAGTCCTCCCCTGTAATGGGTAATAAACCGGAACAAAGGCGAGGTTCTTTTCGTTGCGGGTGAACAAGGGGAAAGAAATCGGTGGCGGCAGGAGCAGCCGATTGCGTATTGAAACGCGTTCCGTCCTGGTCGGCTTGGGGTGGGCGGGCGCGGCGACGGCACTGCTGGTTTTTGGATTTATCGGCTATTGTGCCGTCACCCTGCCGGTCTCGGGCGGCCGCAATGCAGACGAGTCCGGTCCGGCGATTGTGTTCACAGCCGTTGACGGTCAGGTGTTTGCGGCCCGCGGCGCGGCCCGAGGCGAGAAGGTCGAAATCGACCGGCTGCCGGCCGATCTGGTCCATGCCGTGATCGCGATCGAGGACCGGCGCTTCTACTCGCATCACGGCATCGATCTTCGCGGGATTTTGCGCGCGGCCTCCCACGATTTGCGCGGTGAGGGCGGGCTCGAAGGCGCCAGCACGATAACCCAGCAGCTGGTGCGGATCAGCTATCTTTCGCCGGAACGCTCGCTGCGGCGCAAAGTACAGGAAATCATCCTCGCACTGTGGCTCGAAACCCGGCTCAGCAAAGACCAGATCCTCGCCCGCTACCTCAACACCGCCTATTTCGGGGCGGGGGCCTACGGGATCGACGCCGCCGCGCAGCGCTACTTCGGCAAAAAGGCGGGATCATTGAACCTTGCCGAATTGGCGATGCTGGCGGGCCTCATCCGCTCGCCGACGCAATTGGCGCCGACGCGAAATCTCGACGCGGCGCGCCGGCGCGCGGATACGGTGCTGGAAGCAATGGTGGCGGCCGGCTATATCGACAAGCCGCGCGCGGCAGCGGCACGGGCCCACCCGGCCAAGCTCGCGGTACCGCCCGAAACCGAGCCAGGACAGAATTTCTTTGTCGACACGGCCGAGAGCGAGCTGAAGCGTCTGGCCGGCTCGCCACCGATGGACCTCGGCGCCGACACGACCCTCGATCCACGCCTCCAGGAAGCGGCCGAGCGCACCGTCGGACAATGGCTCGGTCAAGAGGGGGCTCGCCGCCATGTCGGCCAGGCGGCGCTCGTCGCGCTGGCGCCGGACGGCGCGGTCCTCGCGCTCGTCGGCGGCCGGGATTATTCGCAGAGCCAGTTCAACCGCGCGGTCCAGGCGCAACGTCAGGCGGGATCCTTGTTCAAGATCTTTGTCTATCTCGCCGCGTTCAATGCCGGCTACACGCCTGACAGCGTCGTCGTCGACCAGCCCGTCACCATTGGGGATTGGCAGCCGAAGAACTACGAGAGCGGCTATCGCGGGCCCGTAACGTTGCGCACCGCTTTCGCGCAATCGATCAACACGGTCGCGGTGCAGCTGACCCAGGCGGTCGGGGTAGAGCGCGTGATCGACATGGCCAAGAGCCTCGGCGTTCACACCGACTTGCCGGCGGTCCCGAGCCTGGCACTCGGCTCGGCCGAGGTCACGTTGCTCGACATGACTGCGGCAATGGATGCGATCGCGGTCGACAGCAAGTCGATCGAACCTTACACGATCCGCAAAATCCGCACGGGCACCCGGGCGCTGCTGTACACCCGTCCCGACACCGTCGCCGAAAGAGCGGATTGGAACCGCAACGCGCTGGTGCAGCTGCTGCAGGGGGTCGTCACCAACGGCACCGGACGGGCGGCGCGGCTCGATCGGCGTTCCGCCGGCAAGACCGGTACGACGCAGGATTACCGCGATGCCTGGTTCATCGGCTTCACGTCCGATATCGTCGTCGGCGCCTGGGTCGGCAACGACGACGACAGCCCGATGGACGGCGTCGTCGGCGGCGATCTCCCGGCCAAGATCTGGCACGATTTCGTCGAAGAGGCGGAGCGGAGCCTGTCCACGCCCATCGCCGCCGCCCCGCATCCTGCGGCACCGCAACCTCCGACCGCGCAATCTCCGACCGTTTTGCGGGGGGTACCGAAGGTCGCCGACACGGCAACCCTGGTATTTCCCGACGGCGTCGCGCATTTGCAAGGCATCACGGGCGAAAAAGGCGCGCTCGCGCACGAGCTCGAACAATATATCCGAGGTCGCGAGGTCGTCTGTCAGGCGACCGAGCCCGGCACCGCGCAATACCGCTGCGATCTCGGCGATATCGACCTGGGAGAGGCGGTAGTGCTCAACGGCGCCGGCCGGGTTGCGGCGAACGGTTCGGAGCGGCTGCTCACAGCTGAGCAAAAGGCAAAGGCGGCCGGCCGCGGTGTTTGGCGCGAGTAACCGATAGGCTACACTCGCCGACGCTATCGAGGTGGTGCGATGCCGACTGCCGATTATGAGTTACTCGATGAGGCGCTCCAAGCTTTGGCCGGACACGATATCGGGCTGAAGAACGGCAACAGCAATCACGCGCCGATGGTCGCCGAGGCGCTCTGTGCAATCGGCCGCCCGCAGGCGGTCATGCCGTGGATCGCCCGATACGAGGAAAGACTGCTCCGACGTCCCCCAGCCGGCGAGCCGATCCGCGCCGAAAATTGGCGCAGCGCGCTGGGCCAACGCGACCGCTTCGCGGATTGGGCAGTGTTCTTCGGCGAAGAGTTGCAATACGCGCCCTGGCCCGAGGTGCTCGACCGCTGGACGGGGAGTTTGGCGCCGGGGTTTTCCGCCGCAGCGACGCACGGCGTCATCCGTGTCGGTCACGCCGTCCGGAGCCTTTCGGTCAGCGACACGCGTTTGCGGCGGCGCGAGCTCGGCGACGCTTTAGCGAGTTGGGCGGCAACCTACCGGGAGCTGCCCGCCAGTGATCGTCTGGCGGAGCGCCCGATGGCGCCTCGCGAGGCGATCGCGAAAGCTCCCGTCATTGCGCCGGATCAGCGGCGCAATCTGGGAAACATCACCGCCTCACTGGCAATGCTCGACGATTTTCCCGAATTCGCGCCGGCAATCGGATTGATCGATGTCAGTGGCGACACTGAAACGCTGCTGGCAGAACTGACGGAAATATTCGCGCGAGTTTATCTGGCGAACGCCCAGGACGGGTTGACGACGATCGTGTTCGTTCGTGGCGTCACCAGCCTCGCCGCGCTTGGCAGCATCATCCCTCACATTCACGAAGCCACCGCACGATCGGCACTGCGTTTTGCCTGGCAAGCGGGCTGCGCGCTTTACGCATGCTTCGGCACGCGGACCATGGCAGAGAGCGTCGAGCCGTGCGCGCAGAACGCCGAGACACTGATCGATCGCACTCTCGCCAATGGCGACGAGCATGTGATCAAATTTACCGAGGCCTGCCTGCGCCGGGACGCGCTGGTCCCGTCACCGGTCTATCTTGCAGCTGTCGACCACGCCCTCGGCGCACTGCGGCGCCGCTGACCCAACGCCACGAAAGCAGGAGCCCCTCTCCGCCCTTCAGGGGGGAGAGGGAGACGCTTTTTTTCTCTGTCGCTACGGATTGCGATGAAATATGCATGCCTAGTGCGGAAGCGGGGGCGGTGAATATCAATTGATCGCGAGGGGCGGCGGGGCGATGAGCGTTGTCACCCGACGGAGCTGTCCACGCCCCAGAATAATCGGGCGCGCGCGGCGGCTTTTTCGCGGCGCTGCCGGTCGCGTTCGCTGCTGTATTCTTCCAGGGCTGCGCGGTCGGCTGCGGTGACCGAAGCCTGGGTCGGGACCACGCACGCAGTGGGACAGCGTGTCACCCCTTTGGTGCGGATGTATTCGGCAATGACGGTGTCGCAGTCGTCGTCGGAGATCATGAGCATCGATGTCTCCTGAGAAGGGAGGAACTACGCGGTGTTTTCACTGGAGCCAGGCCGAGGCCAATGACGCGGCAGCCGCCCAAGCGGCTGCCCAAACACCCAGCGATGATAATAAAACCAGTATCCAAAAAGCTTCTTTGGCCAGAGCGCAGGCTATTTCATATCCCGATCTGTCGGGGTGCACTGACCGGCGCACCAATCCGGGGTTATTGACCGGGCAAACGCGCCGCGATATGAAGCTGTATTGCACCAGCTCCTCCCTCATTGCAAAAATCGGCACTGGACGCTGGTGGCCAATGAACAGTACGGGGGATTGCGACTGCCACCAGACAGCGCTGACTTTAATCCCGGTTAGTCACTGCGCCGTCTATTGCACGTCAAAAAGTTGTCCGCTACGCTTTTCTAATCGGATTTGACGAAGTTTTGGATCAATAGCGCTGCGCTTTTGCTGGCCGGGCGGCCGACGGCCCGCCTTCCTCCGTCGTCAAACCGCAACCTTGACGCATCGGGCATACTTTGCGGATAATCCCAAAGTCCAAGGGGTGCCCCGCAGAGTTCGAAGGACCGGCAGGGGGCTGAGACGCCGCCGGCTCGAGAAGATGGGGCGCGGCAACCCTTCGAACCTGATCCGGGTCGTGCCGGCGTAGGGACAGGAACATCGCGGCAAAAGCCGCCCTCCTCTTCGCGAGATGCTCCGGATCGTTGAACTGGCACAATGGAGGCCGCCATGCCTGATTCCGCTCCACTCCCATCCGCGAAACTCATGCCGAAGGTAGAGGAGGTTCGGGTCACGACCGGGCCGTTCCCGGCCTCGCGAAAAGTGCACGCACCGGGCCGGCAGCACCCGGAGATCTCGGTCGCGATGCGCGAGATTAACCTGGAGGCATCGGCCGGCGAGCCGCCGCTGCGCGTCTACGACACCTCGGGTCCCTACTCAGACCCAGCGACCGAGATCGAGATCAACCACGGCCTGCCCGAACTGCGCAAACCCTGGATCGTGGCGCGCGGCGACGTCGAATTCTATGACGGCCGCGAGGTGAAGCCGGAGGACAACGGCTTGCGCCGCGGCGAAGCGAGCGCGGTGTCATTGTTCGACCGCGGCCGCCGCCAGGTGTTGCGCGCCAAGCGGGGCATGGCGGTCACCCAGCTGGCCTATGCGCGCCGCGGCATCATTACTCCCGAGATGGAATATGTCGCGATCCGTGAAAACCTCGGCCGCGAACAGATGCGCCGCGGCGGCGCCGCGGACGGCGAGTTGTTCGGTGCGTCGATCCCCGACCATGTGACGCCGGAATTCGTGCGCGACGAGATCGCGCGCGGCCGCGCGATCATTCCGAACAACATCAACCATCCGGAAACCGAGCCGATGATCATCGGCCGGAACTTCCTCGTGAAGGTCAACGCCAATATCGGCAACTCGATCGTCACCTCCTCGGTTGCCGAGGAGGTCGAAAAGATGGTGTGGGCGACGCGCTGGGGCGCCGACACCGTCATGGATCTGTCGACCGGCCGCAACATCCACACGATCCGCGAATGGATCATCCGCAACTCGCCGGTGCCGATCGGCACGGTGCCGATCTACCAGGCGCTCGAAAAAGTCGGCGGCAAGGCCGAGGAATTGACCTGGGAAGTCTTCCGCGACACGCTGATCGAACAGGCCGAGCAGGGTGTCGACTACTTCACGATCCACGCCGGCGTCAGGCTCGCCTACATCCCACTGACCGCCTCACGCGTCACCGGCATCGTGTCGCGCGGCGGCTCGATCATGGCGAAGTGGTGCCTCGCGCATCACCAGGAGAGCTTCCTCTACACGCATTTCCGCGAGATCAACGAGATCATGCGGGCCTACGACGTGAGCTACTCCTTGGGTGACGGCCTGCGGCCGGGATCGATCGCCGACGCCAACGACCGCGCCCAGTTCGCCGAGCTGCAGACCCTGGGCGAATTGACCAAGCTCGCGTGGGAGGACGGCGTCCAGGTCATGATCGAAGGCCCCGGCCACGTGCCAATGCACAAGATCAAGGTCAACATGGAAAAGCAGCTCGAGGAGTGCGGCGAGGCGCCGTTCTACACCTTGGGCCCGCTGACGACCGACATCGCGCCGGGCTACGACCACATCACCAGCGGCATCGGCGCGGCGATGATCGGCTGGTTCGGCACGGCGCTCCTCTGCTACGTCACGCCGAAGGAGCATCTCGGTCTTCCCGACCGCGACGACGTCAAGGTCGGCGTCATCACCTACAAGATCGCCGCGCACGCCGCCGATCTGGCCAAGGGCCACCCGGCCGCGCGCGAGCGCGACGACGCGCTGTCGCGGGCGCGCTTCGAGTTCCGCTGGCGCGACCAGTTCAACCTGTCGCTCGACCCCGAGACGGCCGAGAAGTTTCACGACCAGACCCTGCCGGCCGAGGGCGCCAAGCTCGCGCATTTCTGCTCGATGTGCGGCCCCAAATTCTGCTCGATGCAGATCACGCAAGAGATACGCGACTACGCGCGCGCCGGCATGGAGGAGAAGTCGAAGGCCTTCCTCGAGGAGGGCGCCGAGATCTACACCGACGAGCACGGCCACGCACGGGCCGCGGCAGACTGAGGCCGATAGTAGAAACCCTCGCCTTGACCATTGTGTTTCAAGTGTAGAGCTGGTACAGAGCGATATGGTTTTCATCGCGCAAACATCGACTTGGTGGTGGCCCGTCTAAACTAGGCGGCCATCTCCTTATTCCAGTGAGGCCGCCCAGGGAGCACCGGGCGGCCTTCGCAATTCAGCGCGAACCTCCCGGCCCCGGGGCAATCCCACCAGAGGGATCCCCATGAAGCTCAAAACCTACTTAACGAACGGCGGCATCCGCGTCACGCGGGAGACCCGCAACCATGACTATCAGCCGGCCGACACCGCGTTGGCCCGATCGCTCGACGAGCGGCGCGGGGTGTTGTTTTCGTCGAGCTTCGAGTTTCCCGGCCGTTACACGCGCTGGGATATGGGGTTTGTCGACCCGCCGCTGGTCTTCACTGCGCGCGGACGCCGGTTCTCGATCGATGCACTGAACGAACGCGGCCGAGTTCTGTTGGACCCGGTTGCGGAGAGCCTCGCGGGCTTGGCCGCAACTCGCGTCGAACGGGTCGGGCCTGATCGGATGTTGGGCGAGATCGAGGAGAGCGAGCAGCGCTTCCCGGAAGAGAGCCGCAGCCGGCAGCCCTCGGTGTTCTCGGTTCTGCGCGCGTTGATCGATCTGTTCGGCAGCGCCGAAGACCAGCACCTCGGCCTTTACGGCGCCTTCGGCTACGATCTGGTGTTCCAGTTCGAGCCGATGCCGCTGCGCCTGCCGCGGCCCGAGGACCAACGTGATCTCGTCCTCTATCTGCCCGACGAGATCCTGGTGGTCGACCATATGCGGCAGATCTCGGAGACCCACCGGTACGAATTCGATATAGCCGGGATATCGACCAGCGGATTGCCGCGAGCGACGGGCCGCGCCCCTTATCGCCTGGACCAAGCGCCGGCCGACCGCCCGCTCGACAGCGATCATGAGCCGGGCGAATACCCCGCGCTCGTCGAGCGCGCCAAGGAGGCTTTCGTGCGGGGCGATCTCTTCGAGGTGGTCTGCGGACAATTGCTCGCCGACTGTTGCGCGGAACAGCCGAGCGTCGTCTTTCACCGGCTGCGCCAGGCCAATCCGGCCCCCTACGGTGCCCTGATCAATCTCGGTGAGGGCGAGTTTCTGGTCTCCGCGTCGCCCGAAATGTATGTCCGCGTCGACGGGCGGCGGATCGAAACCTGCCCGATCAGCGGCACGATCGCGCGCGGCCGCGACCCGGTCGAGGACGCTGCGCGCATCCGGGAATTGCTCAATTCCGCGAAGGACGAGAGCGAGCTGACGATGTGCACGGATGTGGACCGGAACGATAAGTCGCGGGTCTGCCTGCCGGGTACCGTGCGAGTCATTGGGCGCCGCCAAATCGAGCTCTATTCGCGGCTGATCCACACTGTCGATCACGTTGAGGGCGTATTGCGCGAGGAGTTCGACGCGCTCGACGGGTTCTTGAGCCACGCCTGGGCGGTGACGGTCACGGGCGCGCCCAAGCGCTGGGCGATCCGGTTTATCGAAGAGGAGGAGCGCTCGTCGCGCCGCTGGTATGGCGGCGCCATCGGCCGGGTGACGTTCGACGGCAACATGAACACCGGCCTCACGCTGCGCACGATCCGCATGAAGGACGGCGTTGCCGAAGTCCGCGCCGGGGCGACGTTGCTTTACGACAGCGACCCGGAGGCGGAGGAAGCCGAGACCCGCCTGAAGGCGGCCGCGATGTTCACCGCGATCCGCGGCACGAAGGCAGCGCCCGCCACCCGGGCGGCGACGGCGGCCGAAATCGGCAAGGGTCGCCGGGTGCTGCTGATCGACCACGAAGATTTTTTTGTGCACACCTTGGCCAATTACATCCGCACCACCGGCGCCGAGGTCGTGACGATGCGCTCCGAACTGGCTCGCGCCGAATTGCGGGCCGGCGGCAGTCACAATCTCGTCGTCCTGTCGCCGGGACCGGGCCGGCCCTCCGATTTCGCAATGGCCGAGACCCTCGATCTCACGCTCCAACGCCATCTGCCGGTGTTCGGGGTCTGCCTCGGCCTGCAGGGGATCGTCGAGTATTTCGGCGGCTCGCTAGCGGTGCTCGACCCGCCGATGCACGGCAAGCCCTCACCGGTCCGCGTGCACGGCGGCCGGATATTGTGCGGCCTGCCGAGCCAGTTCATCGTCGGGAGGTATCATTCACTGCACGCGCTGCGCAGCACCTTGCCGCCGGAGCTTTCGGTCACCGCCGAAACCGAGGACGGCGTCGTGATGGCGGTGGAACATCCGCATCTGCCGATCGCCGCGGTGCAGTTTCATCCGGAATCGGTGATGACATTGCGCGATGAAATCGGCATGCCCATCATCGCCTCTGTGATGGCCAGCCTTGCCCGCGTCTAATTCTACGTCATGCCGATGATTGCCCTCTCCGCCCTTCAGGGGGGAGAGGGAGATTGCTCCAACTACCCACCGACGGCGCCCTGCGTCTCGACGTAGACCGAATAGACCGACTGGCTCGCCGCCATGAAGAGCCGGTTACGTTTACGGCCGCCAAAACACACATTGGCGCAGCTCGGGCAGCATGATGCGGCCGATCATTTTGCCGTCGGGCGCAAACACCGCGACCCCGTCTTCTGCCTCGCCGCCGGACCATCCGCACCACAGATTGCCGTCGACGTCGACCCGCATTCCATCAGAGCCGCCCGGCTCGGCGCTGTTGAACTCGCGTCGATTGGCGGTCGCGGTGCCGTTGTCTACGACATCATAGACTTGGATCGTACGCTGCCCCGGACCGGGCGTGTCGATCACGTAGAGCAGTCTCTCGTCGGGCGAGAAGGCCAGCCCGTTGGGCCGCCTCATGTCGCCGACCGCAATCGTCATCTGTCCCGTCGCCGGATCGAGCCGGTAGACGCGGAACGGCAATTCCTGCGGCAGTGTGTGGCCCAGATAGTTGCCGCGCGTGCCGGCGCCGTTATCGCTGAACCAGATCGAGTTATCGGATTTGACAACGACGTCGTTTGGTCCCGTCAGCCGCTTCCCGTCGAAGCTGTGGGCCAGCACGGTGGTCGTGCCGTCATATTCGGTGCGGGTCAGATGCTGGGTGTCGTGCTCGCAGGTGATGAGGCGCCCTTGGCGGTCCCGCGTGTTGCCGTTGGCGTAATTCGACGGCTTGCGGAAGACGCTGATCGCGCCGGTTTCTTCCTCCCATTTCATGATCCGGTCGTTGGGGATGTCGCTCCACAATAGAAAGCGCCCGTCGCCGAACCACACCGGCCCCTCGTTGAAGCGGCAGCCCCCGGCGATGCGCTCGACCGCGGCATTGCCGAGTATCAGGCTCTGAAAGCGCGGATCGAGCACCTTGAAGCTCGGGTCCGGATAGCGGATCGGCGCTACGGCATCGGCATGCAGCAAATCGACCCCCATGGTTAGTTCGGCCGTCGCGGCGGCGGCGGCAATCATCAGCGAGCGTCTTCCGAGCATCACGTCCAATCCCCCGAATCAGGAGTTCGGACCGCGCTCCATCGACACCGGCTGCCAACGCCGCAGGTTCGTATTTGCGAGCACCGACGGGTTGACGCAGGACATCGGCCATTTGCCGCCCAGCACGAGCGACAGTTCGAGACCGACGCGCCGGCGCCGGGCCGGGTCGAAGCGGGCGGAGGCCGACGCGACATGCGCGGTCAGGATGACGTTGTCCATCTTGAGGAGCGGGTTGTTGTCGCCCGGCGGCTCCTGTTCGAGCACGTCGAGCCCGGCGCCGGCGATCCAGCCTTCGTCGAGCGCCTTGATCAGCGCGGCTTCGTCGGTCGTCGGCCCGCGGCCGGTCGAGATGTAGAGCGCCGTCTTTTTCATCTGCCGGAAATGCTCCTCGCGCAGCAGCCGGTTGGCGCTCTCGGTCGCCGGCGCGTGCATCGAGATGATGTCGGAGCGTTGCAACAGTTCGGGCAGGCTGACCGGCTCGACGCCGTGTCCGATCGCCACCAGTTCCTCGATGAACGGGTCGTAGGCGATGACGTGCACGCCGAACGGCTTCGCCCGCGCCGCGACCGCACGCGCCACGTGGCCGAATGAAACGAGCCCGAGGGTGAGGCCCATCAGGCGCGGGATCTTCGACAGCATCGGCCGGCCCTCGGCCCAGCGCCCCTCGCGCACCATCCTATCCTGCACGATGAGCCGCCGGAAGCTCGCGAGGATCAACGTCATCGCATGGTCGGCGACCTCGTCGATGAAGGTGTCGGGGCAATTGGTGACCGGAATGCCCTTTTGGGTCGCCGCCTCGACATCGACCGAGTTGACGCCGACGCTGCCGAGCGCGATGATCTTGCAGCGGTCGAGACCCTCGATCATCCGCTTGGTGATCCGCCGCCCCTTGGCGTAAAGCGCGTCGGCCTCGCTCGCGGCGCTGACGAATTCGTCCTCGGACCCCGGGCGGACCTCGAAGATCTCCGCGTCAATGGGCGTCAACGCCTCCATTTCATATCCGTAATCGCCGGCGGTCGTGAAGCTGGCGCCGGTCGGCGTCGCGATCCTGAATTTGGCCAAGTTTCCCTCCGTTGCGCGAGTTCGATGCCCGGATCACACCGTCGCCGGGGCGGGTTGTCAATCGCCGCCGGCTGGGGGCGCCGCCGGCTGAGGTATCGGGACTAGCGAAAGGATGAGTGTGATCACAAACAAGACAGAGAGCCCGGCCATCACCCCGACCAAGCGCTCCAAGCCGGGGCTGATCGAAAGTGGCGGACCTTGGCTCTGGACCATGCTCATCACAAACGCAAACATTGCCTGCGTCCCGACATAGCTGATCCCCATGGTTCCGGTCTGGATTTGCGAGCAGAGCCAGACCCCAATGACCAAGAGCAGCGTCCAGAGCACGAAATCGCTGCCGACGACGGCGAGACAGGCGAGGCCCAACAGCGCGCCGAGCAGACAGCCGATGACGCGATGGGCAGAGCGCTGCACGATTACGCCGGTGTCGGCTTCGAGGATCACCGTTATCGGGACCGACATGACCATAACTGCGGTGAGCCCGATCGTGACCGGGCTTACCGGCGCCAGCCAGTTCGCCAGCGCCGGCAGCAGCATCACCGTGAGCGCGATGCGGCAAGCATGCATCATCAATGGCCACTTGCCGTCCAGCCAATGCTGGAACTCGGACCCCCAGCGGCGGCGCCAGAACGCCAGCGGCGGCGGGCTGAGCCGGCCGGCTGCAGGAGGAGCCCCGGCATCGGCCGGCGCCGGCATCAGGCCGCAGACGAGCAGCGATGCCGCGGTTCCGGTCACAACATCGGCGACGCGGTCGACAGCGAGCGTAAATGCTCCCTGGGGCTGGGTGAACCCTATCAGCATGATCAGGTTCGCGGTAACGGCGCCGATCAGCCAGCCGTAGCTGAAGCGCGCGATCGCGAACCCGAAATACCCGATGAATGCCACGGTAAAGAGGCAAAGGCAGAACGGCAGCGGCTGGTACACGAACAGTCCGAGCACGACGACGGCAATGACGGCGCCGACGATACTGCCCGCGACCCGCATGAGGCCACGCGACAAGGCGACCGCAAGCGAGGCGCGGGTCACCTGGAAGGCACTGATCCCCGCCCACCAGGGATTGTCCGAATGCAGTGCCAGCGCGGCCAGCACGGCGAGCGTGACCGACAACGCAGCCTCCAGCGCTTCGAGGCCGCGCGGGCCGCGAAATGCCAGCAGGCGCAGCTCGGACGCGAGCGCGCTCGGGATCTCGCGAAGCATTACCGGTCTCAGTAAAAGACGAACGCGCGCGCATCGGAGCCCATATGCAGAACGACATCCGGACTTAGATCCCGCATGACCAATGTCACCGGAAAGCGCCGCTCCAAGCGGATCCAGTCCGTGGTCGGCTCTACGTACGGCAGCAGCTTGCGCTCCGTCTGCTCGCGGCTGATCCCGCGGGCAATGCCTTGGATCTCCGCGCGATGAAAATGCCACGGGTAGGCGTCGAGCCAGACCCAGGCAGTGTGGCCTACACCCATATGGCGGATCAGGCTTTCCTTGTAATTGGCGTAAATCCGCCAGGCATGTGCGTCGACTAAGCCAATCAAAGGGGTGTTCGCCACCGCCTGATCGCCGACCCGCAACGTGAGTTGGGTGATGGTGCCGTCGGTGGGCGCCAACAGCTTCGTCTGATCGAGCTGCCATTGCAAATACGCGATTTCGGTAGTGATCGCCGAGACGGTTGCCTGATGCAGAGCCAGCGTCTGCTGCGCCTTTGCGATTGCGGCTTCGGCGTCGGCCACTGCCGCCTTCGCTTCCTGTTCCTTCGCAGTCAGGGTATCGAGGCCCTGGCGGGAATAAAATCCTGAGGCGGTGATCGGCGTCGCCCGACGCACGTTGTCGCTCGCCAGCCGCTCCTTCGCCGCCTCGTCATCGCGCTTGGCCTGCGCGGCGGCAATGACGTCGCGATCGACGGCGAGTTGCGCCTCGGCCTCGGCTTTCTTCGCCTGCTTTTGGTTCAACGCCAGCTGAAACGGCGTCGGGTCGATCGTCGCAAGCAAATCGCCCTTCTTCACCGTCTGGTTATCGACAATGTTCAGGCTGATGATCCGCCCGCTGACGTAAGGCGCGACGCTGACCAGATCGGAGGTTACATAGGCGTCGTTGGTATAGGCAAAGACATAGCTGGAGCCCCAGTACGCCCCAAGTGCCAGCACGAGGGCGAAAAGTGTCAGCAGCACGCGCCGACGATAACCACCGAGCCTCGTGTCCTGCGGCTTCGCCGCCGTCTCAGGCGGCCGCTCGCCGGCTTTCCCATGTGCCGGCGCGGGCTCCGCGAGATCGACCTCGGCCGGAGGTGGCGGCGCTCGTGCCACCTCCCGTAGGTGGATTGTCGTGTCCTGGTCCGTCATAACCTAAGTCGCTGGCACAGTGAAAGGGTCCCCCGGGGAGAGGTAATAATACAGACGGTCAAGTCGCCGCGCCACGGTCATTCGCTTGCTGAAATCGCCTGTTATTTCTATTCTGTGGGGCCGTTGAAACCGGGAGCCAAGGCGATCAGGGAGCCGTCCTGGGCCGGTCGTTTGTCGGATACCGGGGCAGATGGTCGGCGCTCTCGAACCAGGCGATCCGGCTATCGGTCCAAACGTGCATCGTTGGCGGAATGGCCTCCGGATTGTCCAGGCTGCCGATGCTGATATCGACGAGCCGGGGGTTGTCGGCTTCGCGCCATGTTAGCGGCGTGCCGCAGCTGCCGCAGAAATGGCGGAACGCTTTTGCCGAGGAACGATAGGCGACGGGATTGCCCTTCGTCACCGCAAAGGCGTCGAGCGGCACCGTCAGCCAGGCAATCACCGGGGCGCCATGCGCCCGCTGGCACATTCGGCAATGGCAGTACTGCGCCTCGACGGGCACGGCGGTAATGCGGTAGCGTGTGTCGCCGCACAAGCAGCCGCCGGTAAGATCTTTTCCCACAATTTGTCTCCGCTCAGGAGTCCACCAATGTCACTTGACGTTCTCGTGATCCAGCCGCTGGTCGCGCTGATCGCAGGAATACTGATCCTTCTTATACCGCGTATTCTCAATTACGTTGTCGCGATTTACCTGATCTTTATCGGTTTAGTCGGCCTCTGGCCCCGCCTGTTCCATATTCCGCATTGAGGGCCTCCGGCGCCCAACCGGTCAGGAAGAGGATCTCGAAAGTGGCGGGAATGCGGCCATCGGGCAGGCCGAACTGCTCGGCATAGAGCAGAGTAGCGCGGGCAAGGGTGGCGCGGCGCAGCGTTGTGCGCCGGCGCGCGGTCAGCGCGTTGGTTTCTCCCATACCGCGCAGATCGCGCATCAGCGCCAGAGCGTCGGGGTAGGTGACGGTGATCTTTTCGGCGTCGGCGACAGGCATTGCAAAGCCGGTGCGCAGCAGAAGGCCCGCCACATCGCCGAGCTCGGCAGCCGGCGATACGCGCGGGCTCGCCCCTCCTTCTTCGACCGACTCGGCCTCGATCAGCGCGGTGCGAAGCTCGGCGAGGGTCGAGCCGCCCAGCATTGCCGCGAGAAACAGGCCACCCGGTTTGAGGATACGGCGGATCTGAACGAGGGCGCCGGGCAGGTCGCCGGCCCAGTGCAATTCCAGGATGCTGGCGACGAGGTCGAAGCTGCTGTCGCCAAACGGAAGAAGGTCGGGGTCGGCCGCGACCCGCATTCCGTTGAGCTGCGCCAGGAAGCCAGAGGACGGGTCGGCGCCTACCACCCGCTCGATCCCCGACCGGCCAGCCAGTGCGCGCGATAAAGGACCGTGGTGCACGCCGAGGTCGAGCGCCACGTGAAACTGTCGTGCGACATCTTCGAGGCGCTCGATCAATCGATCGGCGACCTCCCTATGCAGAAACTCGACGCCGCCCAAGCCTGCCGCACGATCGCGGTGGCGCCGCCGGGCGCGCCGATCGAACAGCATCAACGGGAGGTCGTCGGATCGGGCCATCGCGGCGAAAACCTGCGAGTCTGGGTTGACGAAAGCGCCCGGTACCTGATCATGTGCATCGATGCACGCATCGGCAACTCTTGCGAGCTGGGCCATCAGCCGTTTGCGGCGGATCGGCAGAGCCGTCGTCGACGGGGTGTTGCCGCCGCGCTGCCTTGCGTGCAGTGAAACGATCGGCGAGCCCGATGCTCTGTGCGGCCGGTGCTGGCGAGGGATGACGTTTTTTGCGCCGCCGTGGTGCGCGACCTGCGGCGCGCCGTTTGCGCACCCGATGGGAGAGGATGCGATCTGCGGGGCCTGCGCCGGCGAACGGCGCAGCTGGGACCGGGCGCGATCGGTGCTGCGCTACGACAAGCACAGCCGTCACTTGGTGCTCGGGCTGAAGCATGGCGACCGGACCCATGTAGCCGGAGCGTTCGGGCGCTGGATGCACCGCACCGGAGGTGAGGTCCTCGCCGATACCGACTTGCTCGTCCCGGTGCCGTTGCATTGGACCCGCTTGTTTCAGCGGCGCTACAACCAAGCGGCTCTGTTGGCACAGACGATCCGCTCCGCCGGCGGTCCCGAGGTCGCGGCGGACTGGCTGGTTCGCCGCCGCCGGACACCCTCGCAAGGCCATCTGGGACCGGCGGCGCGCGAACGCAACGTACGAGGCGCCTTCGCGGTTCAGGCCGGCCGAAGCTTCGCCGGGAAGCGGGTCGTGGTAATCGACGATGTCATGACGACAGGTGCGACGGTCGAGGAGTGCGCCCGCATACTAAAGCGGGCTGGGGCCGCATCGGTCGGGGTTTTGACATTGGCCCGGGCCTTGCGCGTCGGGGCATAGCCGCTACGCAGCCCCGGCTCCGGGCTTGGCACGCTGACGTTGTCGTCTTAATTGAAGCATATGCGCGCCCGCACGGTCGCGACTTGGAGTTCCGCCGGAATGGCTGAAGTCGAGCTTTACACGACAATGTTCTGCCCCTACTGCGCGCGCGCCCGCGCGTTGTTGGAGCGCAAAGGCATCGCCTACACCGAAATCGACATTATCGAGGAACCGGGGCGGCGCGACGAGATGATCCGGCGCGCCGGCGGGCGTACGTCGGTTCCGCAGATCTTCATCAACGGCGAGCACATCGGAGGCTCCGACGAATTGGCCGCGCTCGACCGCGCGGGCGAACTCGACGCCAAGCTCGGGAGCGCGAAATGAGCGGCGCCTTCACGGTTTCCTGCATTCAGTTCACCTCGGCCCGGGATTACGAGCCCAACATCCGCGTTGTCTCCGAGCTGGTACGGCGGGCGCGCGACGGCGGCGCCGATCTCGTCATGACGCCCGAGAATACCGGGCTCACTGAGCCGGTCGGCAAATTGCGCCGCGAAAAGGCCCGTGACGAGGCAAACCATCCCGTGCTGTCCGCCTTGCGCGAGGTTGCGCAAGAGACCGGGGTTTGGCTGCTCATCGGCTCGCTCGCCGTCGATCTGTCGCGAGAACCTGGGACCGCCGCAGGGGAGCGACGTCTCGCCAACCGTTCCTATCTCGTTGATCCCGGCGGAGCGGTCGTCGCCCACTACGACAAGATCCACATGTTCGACGTGGATCTCGCCGGCGGCGAGAGCTATCGGGAGAGCAACGCCTTCCGGCCCGGTGGCCGCGCGGTGCTCGCCGAGACGCCGTGGGGCGTTCTCGGGATGACGGTGTGCTATGATCTGCGGTTCCCGCACCTCTATCGCGCGCTCGCCCAAGCCGGGGCCGATTTCCTGGCGATCCCCTCCGCCTTTACGGTGCCGACGGGGAAAGCGCATTGGCATGTGCTGTTGCGGGCGCGGGCAATCGAGAACGGGTGCTTCGTGTTCGCCCCCGCGCAATGGGGCGAGCATGCCGAAGGCAGGCGGACCTACGGCCATTCGCTGATCGTCGACCCGTGGGGTGAGGTGCTCGCCGATGGCGGCGAAGGCGTCGGGATCGTCAGCGCCCGCATCGACCCAACGGCGATCGCCAAGGCGCGCCGCATGGTCCCGTCGTTACAGCACGACAGACCGTTTACAAAGCCGGAGCTTGCCGCCCGTCCTCTCGCGGCCGAGTAGCATCGAGCTCGGTGTCCTCGTAGACGGTGTCGAGGCTGATCTCGACCCCGATGGAGGAGAGCGTAAGGGTGGCATCTCCCTCGACAATCTCGTCCGTCCAACGATCCCCCGACCGGGTGTACAGATCGACACGCCGAGCATCCTGCTCAACGATGGCATACTGCTGGATAGATGGCGTCGCGAAGTAATCGAATTTCTTACGGCCGCGATCCTCCCGCTCGGTGCTGGGCGATATCACCTCGATGAGGACGATCGGGTCGGGGACGATATCGTCTTTGCCGCCAAAGAGCGTGCACGTCACGGTAATGTCCGGGTACCGGACCGAACCTCCCGCCAGAACCTTCGCATCGTTCGTGAACGGTCGACATCCGCTACCCCGTAAGGACTGTCGTAATGCGAAAGCGATGTTCATTGTAATGGTGACATGGACGAGAGAGGCGCCGGTCATCATCGTGACGACGCCGCCAGCGTATTCATAACGCTCTGGCTGTTCCCGCTCCCAGGCGAGAAACTCCGCCACAGACATTAACTTCTCGGCGACCCTCGACATCGTGGAACGCTACTCCTGTAACTGGCCCATGTCCAACCCTACCGGATCGGGCAGATAGCCAACCGGCCCCGTAATTGCGGTGATGCGCTGGATCACGGCAGGGCGCGGTACCGAAACTTCGCCCTGCTCAAAGGCGACGATCGTTAGCACAGAAAAGGCGTCCAGCAGCTCGCCGGGACGCAGTAGGAAATCGGGATTGTGCGGGTGCCCGAACTGCTCGTTGCCACGCGCGAAGGTCTCGTAGATCAGCACACCGCCGGGCGCGAGGGCTCGGGCGATCCCGGGCAGCAGCGGGCGGTGCAGGTAATTGGTCACGACAACGCCATCGTAGCCGGTACCGAGCACCCATGGGGAGCCGTCCTCCAAATCGATCTGCCGCACCTCGCAGACCCACGCGGCAAGGGGCAATAGCGCCGAGATGTCGCGGTCGACCGCGCACACAGCAAAGCCGCCCTCGAGCAGAAGCCGGGTATGCCGGCCGCTGCCCGCGGCGAGGTCGAGCACGCGCCCGCCGCGTCTGATCAGCGGCACGAATCGTCTAACCCAAGCAGAGGCTGGTGCGGAGGACACCCGCAACTCCGTGTTTACAGCCATGTCGGCATACTCTTGGACAGCCCAGAGGGGCCGGTGTACAACTGCCGGCTAGGAGGTTGCCTCGATGATCCTGTTCACGTTGCGATGCGCTCATGGCCACGAGTTCGAAGGGTGGTTTCGTGACGGAGACGGGTTCGAGGCGCAGCAGAAGGCCGGCGAGATTGCCTGCCCCGAATGCGGTCAAACCGCGGTCGAGAAAGCGGTAATGGCGCCGCGCCTCGGCCGAACGAAGGAGAGTTCTCCGCCGATCTCTCCGGCACAGTTTCGCGCGGCGCTGCTCGAAATGCGGCGGCAGGTCGAGACCCACTGCGATTACGTCGGCGAGCGCTTTGCCGAAGAAGCCCGGCGCATCCACTATGGCGAGATCGATCCGCACGGCATCTACGGCGAGGCCAGCCAAGAGGAGTCGCGCGAACTCACCGATGAGGGGATCAGCTTTGGCCGGATCCCCTGGGTCCCGCAAACCGACAGCTGAGCGGGGCGGCTCACCGCCGCACCGCCATCACCATGTAATTGATTTCCAGATCGCGCGAAAGCGACCATTCCCCGCGGATCCAATCATAGCTGACGCCGGTCATCTCGGTGGGGCTCAAGCCGTTGCGGCGCAATCCGAGGATGAGCTCGGAAGGGCGCATGAATTTGCGCCAATCATGCGTGCCGCGAGGCAGCCAGCCGAGCAGGTATTCGGCGCCGATGATCGCCGCGGCAAAAGACCGGGGGGTGCGGTTCAAGGTGGCGGCGATAAAAGCTCCCCCTTGCCGGACCAGCGCGCCGACAGACCCGAGAAAAACACCGGGATCGGCGACATGCTCGATAATTTCGAGCGCCAGGACCGCGTCGAAGCGTTGCCCGGAGCTGGCCATCAATTCGCCGGCCATGGCTTCGGCGGTGGCGACGCGGTAATCGATCGATAGCCCCGTTGCTTCGGCGTGGGCGCGGGCGACGGCGATAGCCTGGTCATCCGCGTCGACCGCCGTAACGGCAAAGCCGAGACGCGACATCGGTTCGGCGATGAGGCCGCCGCCGCAGCCTATATCCAGCAGAGTGAGCCCATCGAATGGCCGCAATGAGGAAATATTGCGTCCGAAATGCGCCGTCAGGTGTTGACGAATATAATCGAGCCGAACGGGGTTGAGCCGATGCAGGGGGCGAAAGCTCCCCTCCGGATCCCACCACGCCTCGGCGTGCGCGGCAAAGCGTTCGACCTCCTGCGGGTCGACCGTAGCGCTGGTGGCGCGCACCTTCGATCCTTCTTGGTTGAACGGTTCGCCCAATGGCCAGATAACCGGACGAGAGTACGGGTTGCCCCCGGCCCCGGCAATAACAGCGTAGGACCTCATTGGCAGATTTGCGGGACAAGTTCGAAACCCATGGCGCGCATTGTTCAGAAGTTCGGCGGCACGTCGGTCGCCGATATCGCGCGGATCAAGAATGTCGCCCAGCGCGTCAAAGGCGAAGTCGACGCGCGGCAATGAAGTTGCCGTCGTCGTATCGGCGATGGCGGGAATCACCAACCAGCTCGTCCAGTGGACGCGCGACACGAGCCGCCTGCACGACGCGCGCGAATACGATGTCGTGGTCGCGTCGGGCGAGCAGGTCACCGCGGGTCTGCTTTCGCTGGCTCTACAGGATCTCGGCGTCGATGCGCGCTCCTGGCTCGGCTGGCAAATCCCGATTCGCACGGACGGCGTGCACGGCAAAGCGCGGATCGAGGCGATCGACGTCACCGAGATTGGCCGCCGCCTCGCCCACGGCCAGGTCGCCGTCGTCGCGGGGTTTCAGGGGGTGGGGCCGCGCGGCCGGATAACGACGCTCGGCCGTGGTGGGTCCGACACCTCCGCCGTGGCGCTCGCGGCCGCGCTCGAAGCCGAGCGCTGTGACATTTTCACCGATGTCGACGGCGTCTATACGACGGATCCGCGCATCGTTGCGAAAGCCCGCAAGCTCAGTAAAATCACCTACGAAGAAATGTTGGAGATGGCGTCGCAGGGCGCCAAAGTGCTGCAGACGCGCTCGGTCGAATTGGCGATGAATCATCGGGTGCGCGTGCAGGTGCTGTCGAGCTTTACCGAGGCTCCCGGAACCCTGGTGGTCGATGAAGACGAGATCGTGGAAAAGCAAGTTGTAAGCGGTATCGCGTACAGCCGCGACGAAGCCAAGATCACCGTGCAGAAGGTGGCCGATCGGCCGGGTGTCGCAGCCGCCATCTTTGGTCCGCTCGCCGATCATGCGATCAATGTCGATATGATCGTGCAGAGCGCTTCCGAGGATGGACGCACCGCCGATCTCACCTTCACTGTGGCGCGCGCCGACCTCGACCGGGCAGTAGAAGTACTGGAGAAGGGGAAAAACTCGATTGGTTTCGCTGTGCTCAAGCCCGATCCGAACGTTGTCAAGGTTTCGGTCATCGGCGTCGGCATGCGCAGCCATGCCGGGGTCGCCAAGCAGATGTTTCAAACGCTGGCCGACAAGGGCATCAACATCCAGGTGATTTCGACATCCGAGATCAAGGTCAGCGTCCTGATCGCGGCCGAGTATACCGAACTCGCGCTGCGGGCGTTGCACACTGCCTATGGGCTCGACACGGCCGGATGACCGAGGGGATCGGTGCAGCGGAGTTTCCCGCGGCCGAAGCGCGCTCAGCCAGCGAGCGGAAAACCGAACGCCAATGCCTACCCGCCGAACTCGACCGATTGTGGGTCCGCGGCCGGGATGTTCTCGGCTGCGATCTCGCCATCATGGGCGGCGCGATGACCTGGGTATCCGAGCGCAACCTGGTCGCCGCCATTTCGAATGCCGGCGGGTTCGGGGTCATCGCCTCGGGATCGATGTCGCCGCAGCTGTTGTCTGCGGAGATCGAAGTCGACGGCAGGCGCTGACCCGAAGGCCGTTCGGCGTCAATCTGATCACCTTGCACCCGCAGCTGCTCGAATTGATCGAGGTATGCGCGGCGCATCGGGTCGGCCATGTCGTGCTGGCCGGCGGCCTGCCGAGCAGCGCCGCGGTGAACGCAATCAAGCGCAGCGGCGCTCGGGTCTTGTGTTTCGCACCTTCCCTCGGCTTTGCGCGCAAGCTCGTGCGTATGGGCGCCGATGCGATCGTCATTGAAGGCAGCGAGGCGGGCGGGCATATCGGACCGGTCTCGACCGGCGTGCTGGCGCAGGAGATCCTGCCGCATCTCACCGAGGTCCCGGTTTTCGTCGCCGGCGGGATTGGCCGCGGCGAAGCGATGCTGGCCTATCTCGAGATGGGCGCCTCCGGCGTCCAGCTCGGCACCCGCTTTGTCTGCGCGCATGAGTCGATCGCTCACCCGCGCTTCAAGCAGGCCTTCATCCGGGCCGCGGCGCGCGATGCGGTCGCTTCGGTCCAGCTCGATCCGCGCTTTCCGGTGATTCCGGTTCGCGCGCTCGCCAATGCGGCGACCGAGCGGTTTGTCGCAATGCAGCGCCGGCTGATAGATCGATGCGCTCGGGGCGAGCTGTCGCAAAAAGAAGCCCAGCTCGAAGTCGAGCATTTTTGGGTCGGCGCGCTGCATCGTTCGGTGATCGACGGCGATATCGAGGGAGGCTCGTTGATGGCGGGCCAGAGCGTGGGTTTCGTCACGCGCGAGCAGAGCACCGCCGAAATACTCGAAGAGCTGGTCAGCCAGGCCCTTGCCGTCATTGCCGCCCGCCGACGGCAGCGCGCCTGACGAGGGAAGTTGTGTTGACTTTTATTACACAGCAGTTTTGCGATTAGGGGCGGTCCAGCAGGTCTACCAGTTCGTCAATTTTTCCGGCATAGCCGCCTTGTACCTGATCATCGATGCAGCGGCGCCATCGATCGGAGAGGCTCCAGCCGAGCGGCGGGTCGATGTGTCTCAAGCCGAAATGATAATACTTCACGTCCCGGGCGGGAGCGGGGGCGCCACGCCAATCACGCAAATCTTCGGCATAAGCGAGCCCGGACCACTCGCGTGCCGCCATCGCCGTGTCATACGCCGTAAGCAGCTCGCCCGAGGGCTTCGCAAGCTCGACCTTTTTCCCGCAAGCCGGGCTGCTGTCGCCCGGTTCGCCTTCCTCCGGCTGCTGATCCAGTTTCGCCGAGATGTGCGCATTGCCTCGAGATTTGTACGATGATCAGACGATTGAGGGACAGGTCTTGCCAATGGTCTTTCAGCCCCTTGAGGAGATCGAGCATCGTTGCCGCACCGTAATTGTCGAAATAACCGCCATCGACGATGTAATAGTGCTGGCTCCCGGCAGCGACCGCGCCGGCAGGCTCGACAAGCGGAAAGCGGGTGCTGTTGTCGATCGCGGTGCTAAGGGCAAGCCTTCTCGAATTCTGCGGGATTCAGTATGACAGCGCCCAAGGATCTCTCAGGCGCAAGTTGCTGGTCACCGCGCGTTCGCCCGAAAGCTCGCCGGAATACGCCAATGTGCCGTTCAGCAACAAACTCGGATGATATTGCGCCGAACCGACCCACAATTCGTCAAAAGGGCGCGACAATCGATCTGTCCCAAAGGTGTCTAGCCAAGCCGCTTCCCACGCTCTCTCCAAAGCGTCGGCGCGATCGACGGGAAATGAAGCGACCCAGTCATCAAGCCGCAGACCGGGTACCACGCGCCTGACAAGGTCACCGGTCAGAAACGAAGCCATAATCGGGCTCATAAAATCATTGCCTAAAAATCTGCTGAGGCAAGATCTAAAAGGATAAAGGTTTTGGTGCTCCGCTCGGCATATCGGTTTTTCGGGTGAAAAGCCCGGATTCAACGCTGCGAAGGCGCCCGCGCCGAGGGCGCCGCCGGAAACTGCGCTGATTGCAAAAATCTTTCGCATAAAATCGGTTTTGCCGCGCTTGATCGCACCGTCTTCGATCGCGCCGAGAACGCTCGCCGTCCAGTAAGCGGCTCGTACACCGCCCCCGGCAGCGGCAACCAGGACCATTGTCCGCGGATGAGCCGCGTTCTCGTTCATCCACGCAGCAATCCCGCGGTCGAGGTCCCGCAAAAAGATTTTCGGTGGAAGCGGCGCGCATCCTTGATCAGCGCACCTGATCTCATGAAATTGACGCCGAAATGTGGGTAATAAAGGAGGAACATGATTATTGCGACAATCGAGCCAAAAAACGGGTACATGCTTCTGTGCGCCCGGCCGACCAGCAGTGCGGCCAACCCCATTAGCAGCAGAAGGCCAATAAGCGCGATAAAGGGCACGCCAAAAATCCAGGCGATCGTCAGAGAAATGGAAGCAGGCCACACGCAACATGCAATAAATAACGGCGGAGCTACCCATTCGAAGAAAATTCTCATCCTTTTGGCGTGTTCAGAGTCTCACATTCCAAAGCACATCCACGAAAAGGCGCATAACAGAAATGTAAAATCAAATACTCGCACCTGATATTTGGACCACTATAGGAGGCGAGCCAACCTCCCGCCAGGACTAGAAAGACAAGGCTGCTGAGGCAAGGAAGTTTATAGCAATAAATGCGCGCAAAACTCCTATACTCGGAGGATTCGAAATTGTCAGTCCTACTGGTAGCAAGTTGTTGCAAGCGGTTAGGAACCAGGCTGATGACCGACCGCGTCATCATCCAGACGATCCACGAGAACGCCAGGGCTTCGATGAAAAAGCCGAAGCCAATGCCGCCGAAGTCAAGAAAACCCGGGCCGGCCGTACCTGGCGGTATTACGACGCTCTCCAACAGGATTTCGCGCCCCTGGCCTGTGGCGGTCAAGAAATAGAATAATACGAGTTGTCCTACCAGAAATGGCCAAGACAACCGGAGAAACAGGTCAAGCAAGTGGCAGTGCTTCCACACCGGGGCACTAAAACGGTCGAGAAATGCGCGCACATCACTGATGAGCTGCCGGAACATCACGTCTGACCTGCAGGGCTGCAGCGGCCGTAGAATGCGAACTTACTGCGGATCTGCGCTCGATCAAGACCGATGCGGGCGTCTGTGGAAGCTCAGCGCCGTTCTTCGATGTGCAACGTCTGCTCGGCCGAAATCCAGCGCGAGACCGCTTCGGGGCGGGGCGGCGAGGGCACGCTGTGTCCGACGGACTGCAAGACCTGTTCCGGGCTGACAGTTCCGTTGCGGTCGCGCACCAGCCCCTTCGCGAGCGCTACCGCGGCGACCCCCTTGTTGGTTTCGATCCGCTGGTCGAAATAAAACCATTTTTCGTCCCAGCACTCGACGCGTGTGACGATATCGAACATTTCGAACGGGCGCAGCCCGAAGCGGTAGCGGATCAGCGTGCTCCCGATCAAGGGCTGCCACCTGTTTCTGATAAAGAACCTGGCTAGACCAATGCGCAGCAAAAAATCGATGCGCCCGAGGTCGAAAACCGTCAGATACCGACCATTGTTCATATGCAGGTTGAGGTCGAGATCGTTCGGCAAGACGCATCCCCGTACGCGTGAGGTGCTGTCCGGAGCAAGCCGGGGGCGAAAGGCCGTGCCGATAATCACAATCAGCAGCCGGAGAGCAAGAATTCATAAAATGTTTCCTGCGCCCACGGTGACATACGCCGCAAACCCGGTCGAGACCATTCCGTGTGCTGGTGCCCATTGCTGTACTAGGATGGCGCCGACCAGGTGTTTTCTGGAGGCGTGCTTGCTGGGGAGCCGGGACGCGCAGGGATGACGGAGGCTGGAGGCATTGTCAGCGCAACCCGCCGCCTCCTGCGCCGACTTCGCGACATAATGGCGGGTTCGGGGACCGCGCAGGAGCGGCTCGAGCGGATTGTGCGAGTCGTTGCCTCCGAGATGGTCGCCGAGGTCTGCTCGGCTTACATTTTGCGGGCGGGCGAGGTCCTCGAGCTGTTCGCCACCGAAGGGCTGCGGCCTGAAGCTGTGCACCGGACTCGATTGCGGGTCGGCGAGGGTCTCGTCGGGGCGATCGCCGCAACGGCGCGGCCGCTCGCGTTGGAGGACGCGCAATCCCATCCGGATTTCGCCTATCGGCCCGAAACCGGCGAGGAAGTCTACCATTCGCTGATGGGTGCGCCGATCCTGCGCGGCAACCGGGTTCTCGGCGTACTCGTCGTGCAGAACCGGACATTGCGCCATTACAGCGAGGACGAGGTCGAGCTTCTGCAGACGATCGCGATGATCGTCGCCGAGCTCGCGGCGAGCGGCAATCTCGTCAACCCGCTCGAAATCGCCCAGAGTCACGGCGGGGTCGCGCTCCCGGTCAGGATCGTCGGGGTTCGGCTGAACGCCGGCCTGGCGATCGGACCGGCGGTGCTGCACGAGCCCAGGATCATCATCCGCCAAGTCGTCGCCGAGGACGTCGATGCGGAGCTCCGACGGCTGCGGCGCGCCGTCGCGGCGATGCGCGAGGCGATCGACGAGCTGGTTGCCGCCAGCCGCGAGTTCGGCGACGGCGAGCATCACGACGTGATCGAAACTTATCGCATGTTTGCCGCCGACCGCGGCTGGGTAACGCGCATCGCCGATGCGATCCGCAGCGGCCTGACCGCCGAGGCAGCCGTGCAAAAGGTCGCGGACGACACCCGCACCCGCATGATGCAGGTCAGCGACCCCTATCTGCGCGAGCGTCTGTTCGACCTCGAAGACCTCGCCAATCGGCTGCAGCAGCACTTGGCCGGGCGGCCGCTGAGCGCGGCCTGGGCCGAATTGCCGACCGAATTCATCCTCGTCGCCCGCGCGATGGGGCCGGCCGAGCTGTTGGATTACGCGCGCCGGCGGATCATGGGGCTGGTGCTCGAGGAGGGCTCGCCGACCGCCCATGTCGCAATTGTGGCGCGCGCCTTTGACATCCCGGTCGTCGGGCGGGTCAGCGATGCGACGAGCCGGATCGAGGCAGGCGACATTGTCGTCGTCGACGGTGATCACGCCAATGTGCTGATCCGGCCCAGCGCCGACGTCCAGCAATCGGTGACCGCCGCGGTGGAGGCGCGCAGCCGCCGCCGCTCCTATTACGAGACCTTGCGCTCGACCCCGGCGGTTACCCGCGACGGCATCGCGATCAAGCTGATGCTGAACGCCGGGCTGCTGCTCGACCTCGCGCAGCTCGCGACGACCGGCGCTGAGGGCGTCGGACTTTTTCGCACCGAGTTCCCGCTGATGGTGCGGGACAGTTTCCCGGATGTCGAGGATTTCACCGAGTACTACAAACGCGTGTTCGATCAGGCAGAGCAGCGTCCTGTCTTCTTCCGCACGCTCGATATCGGGGGCGACAAGGTGCTGCCCTATTTGCCGCATGCGGCAGAGGACAACCCCGCAATGGGCTGGCGGGCGATCCGCATCGGGCTCGACCGCCCCGCGATGCTCCGGCAGCAACTGCGCGCTTTGATCCGTGCCGCCCCGGGCCGGACATTGCACGTCAAATTTCCGATGGTCGCGGAGGTTGCCGAGCTCGAACGCGCCCGCTATGCTGGTCGATATCGAGCTGGCGCGGGCGGCCTGCGAGGGACGCGAGCTCCCGAAATCGGTCAAAATCGGCGTCATGCTCGAAGTGCCGTCATTGCTGTGGCAATTGCCGGCATTGTGCGAACGCATCGATTTCTTGTCGGTCGGCACCAACGATCTGCTGCAGTTTCTGTTTGCCTGTGATCGCGGCAATCCGCGCCTGGCCGATCGCTACGATCCCCTCTCGGCGCCGATGCTGGCATTGTTTCGTGAGATCATCGCGCACAGCCGCGCTGCCGGCACCTCGCTCAGCATGTGCGGCGACTTGGCCGGCACCCCGCTCGAGGCAATGGTGCTGATCGCGCTCGGCTTCAGAACGCTGTCGATGGCGGCGACCGCAATCGGCCCCGTCAAGACGATGATCCGCACTCTCGATGCCGGCGCCGTCGCCGCTTACCTCGACGAGATCGGCAGCCGTCCGGATCATTCGCTGCGGCCCAAGCTGGAAGCCTACGCCCGCGACCACGACATCGCGTTATAAACCGGGTTTCACACATAAGATCAGGATCTTGAACTGTACGAGCCGCTTCCTAAATCAATTTCGCCGAGTGCCCATTAGGGGCTCGGCCGGTTACCTGATCGTATCCATGTTGCTCATTGGAGGATGTGGCTATGAACACAGTCTTCGACTTTGCGCCGCTGTGGCGCTCTGGTATCGGCTTTGACCGTCTGTTTGACGTTGCCGAACAGGCGCTGCAGTTCGAGCCGACCGACAACTACCCTCCCTACAACATCGAGAAGACCGGCGAGAACGCATACCGCGTGACCTTGGGGGTTGCGGGATTTACGCCGGCCGAGCTCTCGGTTACCAGCGAGCCGAACCTACTGATCGTGTCCGGCAAGAAGGCCGAAGCTCCGGAAGCAGAGTATCTCTACAAGGGGATCGCCGCCCGCGCCTTCGAGCGCCGGTTCAACCTCGCCGATTACGTAAAGGTAACCGGAGCCAGGTTAGAGAATGGCTTTTTGACCGTCGATCTGGTTCGCGAGCTGCCGGATGCAATGAAACCGCGCCGGATCGCGATCGCCACCGGCAGCGAGCCGCTCGCGATCGAGCAAAAGCAGGCAGCCTGAAGGATGGAGTGGAGGTGAACATGGCTATGAGCATGAGAGATTTGATCCCGTGGGATCGCAACCGAAACCTGCCGTCTTCGAGCACGGGCGACAATGCCAATCCGTTCCTTGCATTGCACCGGGAGATGAACCGCATCTTCGATGACTTTGCCCGCGGCTTCGATTTGCCGGCGTCCGGCGGCTGGCCAGGCGGCTGGTCCGGCGGCTGGCCGCATGTCGAGGTCAGCGAGACCGATGACAATGTGAAGGTGGTCGCCGAAGTCCCCGGGCTCGTAGAGAAAGACATCGAGGTTACCTTGCAAAACGGCACCCTCACCTTGCGAGGCGAGAAAAAGTCCGAGAACCAGGGTGCCGTCTACAGCGAACGCTGGCAGGGACGCTTCGAGCGCTCGATGCAACTCGGGCCCGATGTCGATCCCGATCGAGTGAACGCGGCCTTCAAGAACGGCGTCCTGACGATCACCGTTCCCAAGCGGCCCGAGGCACAGCGCCAGCTGAAGCGCATCCCGATCACGGCAGGATAAATCGGCGCTCATTGTGCGGCGCTCGGCGATTCGTCCGAGCGCCGCTTTTACGTCTGCCGCACAATTGAAGCTTAAGCTAAGCTGGAGTGCTGCCCCCGGGGCGTCGATGGCGTTTTCCATGGGTTCCAAACCTTCTTTGTCGGATAGCGCCCGCTACGTCGAGGCAGGGCCAGGTCCTTACCTGGCGGGGGCCATGCTGCGCGAGCAGCGCGAAGCACTCGGGCTCGCTCTCACCGATGTCGCAGCCGCGCTGCGGATCAGGCCCGCCTATCTCGACGCGCTCGAAGCTGGGCGTCCGGACGAGTTGCCTGGCGCCGTCTATGCGATCGGATTTATCCGCGCCTATGCCGATCACCTCGGTCACGATAGCCGTGAGATGCTCCGGCTTTTCAAGCAGGAAGCGACTCTGCGCGCCGCAAAGCCGGATCTCGCTTGGCCAATCCAGCTCGACGAGCGCAGCAGGCCCGGCGGGGGAATGCTGCTGGTCGCGATGATCCTGGCGGTTTGCGCATACGGAGGATGGTTTTATTTGTCCACCGGCAGCGGTCCGCGGCCGGAACGAGTGGCCCAAGTACCCCTCGAGTTGTTGCCGTATCGGCAGCCGTTTCGAACGTCGCCAGCCGTCTGGCGGCCGGGTGAGGGGCAGCCGGCGCCTCCACCTGCGGCATCGTCGGACAGACCAGAAAACGCCAGCCCCTTTGAGGCCAGGTCGGGTTCGGACGGCCGCCCCTCTGCTGCCGGTTCGGCGATGGCCGCGGTGCCGGCGGCGACGGATCCGGCGCCAAACCCGCCGGGCGAGGTCGTCATCCGGGCCACCGCCGACAGCTGGATTCAGATCCGCGACGCTCGCCAGGCGGTGCTTCTGACGCGCGTGTTGAAGGCGGGCGAGAGCTGCCGGGCGCCGGCTCGGCCGGGATTGTCGATGCGTACCGGCAATGCCGGCGGTCTGGAGATCACCGTGGACGGCGTTCCGGCGCCGTCCATCGGCCGAAAAGGAATGGTCCGGCGCAATGTCGCGCTCGATGGGCGGGCCTTGCTCGCCGGCAGCGCGGTTCGCAACTGAGCGGCCCAAGATCTCTCGACTGACCTGATCTCTCGGCCGACCTTTTTTGCGCTGCCGAAAACGTCTATATGGCGTTTACGCTGTGCCAACCGCGAGAATTGACCCATGAGCATCCGGCCTTACCGCGACATCCACCGCCGTCAGTGCCGCAAGATTTACGTCGGCAAGGTGCCGGTCGGCGGCGATGCGCCGATCACGGTGCAGTCGATGACCAACACGGTGACGAGCGATGTCGCGGCGACGGTCGCGCAGGTGCGGGCGCTCGAAGAGGCGGGCGCCGACATCGTCCGCATTTCCTGCCCCGACCAGGAATCGTCTCTCGCGCTCAAGCACATCGTAAAGCAGGTGAGCGTGCCGATCGTTGCCGACATTCATTTTCATTATAAGCGCGCGATCGAGGCGGCGGAGAGCGGCGCCGCCTGTCTGCGCATCAACCCCGGCAATATCGGCTCGCCGGCGCGGGTGCGCGAGGTCATCAAAGCAGCCCGGGATCACGGCTGCTCGATGCGGATCGGCGTCAATGCCGGCTCGCTCGAGCGCGACCTCCTGGAACGCTATGGCGAGCCGTGCCCGGAGGCGATGGTCGAGAGTGCGCTCAACCACGCCCGGATCCTCGAAGACAACGATTTTTTCGAGTTCAAGATCTCGTGCAAAGCCTCCGACGTGTTCCTCGCGGTGGCGGCCTATCAGCAACTCGCCGAGGCCTGCGACTACCCGCTCCATTTAGGGATCACCGAGGCGGGCGCACTGCGCAGCGGCACTGTCAAGTCCTCGATCGGGCTCGGCATGCTGCTGTGGTCCGGCATCGGCGACACGATCCGCGTGTCGTTGTCGGCCGATCCGGTTGAGGAGGTCAAGGTCGGCTTCGAGATGCTGAAGTCATTGGGCCTCAGGCGCCGCGGCGTCACGGTGATCTCCTGCCCCTCCTGCGCGCGCCAGCAATTCGAGGTCATCAAGACCGTTGAGCGGCTCGAGGAGCGCCTCGCGCACATCACGACGCCCCTGACCCTCTCGGTGATCGGCTGCGTCGTCAACGGCCCGGGCGAGGCGCGCGAGACCGATATCGGCTTCACCGGCGGCGGCAACGGCACCCACCAAGTCTACATCAGCGGCCTCACCGACCACCGCCTCAAAGACGCCGACATCGTCGACCACCTTGTGGAGCTGGTCGAGAAGAAGGCCGCCGAAATCGAGGCGGCGAAGCGAAGTGAAGCGGAACTCGCAGCGGCGCAGTAAGAGTTGCGCGTCGGTCGAGGCGGCTGAGATTGGGACCGCCTGACGCGCGCCTGACATCTGCCCGGCGGTCGGCCACGGGGCATAGCCGTAAACCGAAATATCGGGCTTTGCGACAGCGCGGGCTCGGAGATTTTCCGGGCGTCAAGAATCATTTAGCAGATTCCGGGGGAGGTGTTCCTGCCATCGCGGGAACTTGGGCTGTCGCAGTCGCGACAGGATGAGTCTCAGCCGCTGACATCTCTGGGGCAGGCCAATTTGGGGCACCAGTGGGTAGAGAACCCGACCGGACTGGGACGTTCAAATTTGCAGCATTACCACCCGCCTGGCTAGCCCCGGCACCCGCCGGTATTACGGGTAACAGGTTGACTGGCGACCCGCCCGGCCGGGAGCCCGCCTGAGCGGTCGCGGTCGCGTTCAGTTCCTTCAGCGGATAGATTTCTTTTACGAATACAAGAAAAAACGCAAAGGACAGCGCTAAGATCGTGACACCAACGACTGAAGACTTAAAACTGACCGCTCCGGAGGAAGGGGAATAGGTGAGCTCGCCGCCACCCGCAAGGTCTCCATGACCGTTGACGGCGAGCCTGTATGAGGCAACCAATTGAACTCCCGCCAGTAACACTCCGGAAAACGTAATAATAACGACCATGTACAGGAGAACGACGTTTTCGGTGCTCTGAAAAAGGAAGGTATTTCGGCGAATCTGTTCCTGATCCAGTTTTAGCTGCGAACCGAGACTGTCAAAGCAGAATCCGTTGAGATGGTAAAGGTTGGGGACATCGACCGTCGGGACACTCACAAGAGATCGGTATCGCTCGATGCAATCCGAGACTGCTGATTCCTGAAAGGAGCTGTTCCCGACCTCAACGTGGGCCACGCCGTACATGAGATAGAGATAGAACAGGAGAATGACCCCCAATCCCAACGTAATGCCATAGACGAGCGGTGAGCGACCGTGTGACATCGATGCCCCATGAACCTATTGCGCAACGCCGGCATAGAAATAGATGCCGTCCGAGCACTGGCATTTCGTTCCCTGCGTCTGATACGTCGCGCAGCTGCCGGCTCGTGTCATGCAGATACTGCTCATGACATAGGACAAGCTGCCGTTCACCGACGGAGGCACTGCTGTGTAGGAAGGCGCGGTTAGCGCGGGGAAACCCACGGCTGGGGAATTGGACTGAGGCGCTCCTGCTCCGCCTGGATTGACGGAGATTCCCGGAGATATGTCCGAGTAGGGGACCCGCGTCGGTGCCTGAGCAGGCGGCACGCCGCCCGGATTGATGTGGAGTGCCGGAGGCACCTCCTCTCTATGGAAGGTGGAATGCAATGGTTGAGCAGTGGCGCTCCCGCCAGCGACTGTGGCGCATAAGAGCCCGTTTATCAGGACGAAGCAGTCTACCCGCCGCGTCGACGATCGTATCTGATGCATCTTCGGCGTCCCTCGTTATTCGATATTCGACGCCTTCGAGATTGGTTGATTGTTTCTTCAAACGCTGTGAAATTGTTCACACAAAAATCGAGTGAAATACCTCACGGGTAGTGGCGCAAGTTCCCGTTCTGTTCAAACAGAACGGCGATTATATACTTGACTGACGCCGATAAGTCGCCTATCTTATATATCAAGGAGATAGGCCATGCGAACCCCCGAGTTGCTATCCGATCCAGCCTTCCACGATGAGGACGCCGCTCGGGCGTATCTGGAAGAGGTTCGCTGGCCAGATGGCCCCTACTGTCCATTCTGCGGCTCGCTCGAAACGGTAAAGCCGCTCGGCGGTCCCTCAATGGGGCCGGGCTGGTACTACTGCTCAGTGTGCCAGGACAAATTCACCGTTCGTGTGGGCTCGATCTTCGAACGCTCGCATATCCCGCTTCACAAATGGTTGCTCGCGTTCCGGCTGATGACGTCCAGCAAGAAAGGCGTGTCATCTCATCAGATCCACCGCACGCTCGGGATTACATACAAATCCGCATGGTTCATGACCATGCGGATCCGCGAAGCGATGACTGACACCGATCCGGCGCCGCTCGGCGGCGAAGGCAAGACAGTTGAGAGCGACGAAACCTTCTATGGCCGCAAGCCGGATGCTGCCGATCCGAGGTACTTCGACAACGAGCACGGCTGGCGCAAAAAGAGGATGGCGTGGAGTCGAAGATCCCGGTTGTTACGCTCGTTGAGCGCGGCGGAAAATCCCGCTCAGTCAAAGCCGAGAACGTCACGGCGCGCGAAATACGCCAAATCGTCCTCCAAAACGCCGACGCTAAGAGCGCCCTGATGACCGATGAGGCCCATGCGTATACGAACATCGGCAAGCGCTTCGCGAGCCACGAGAGCGTCAACCATTCAAAGGACGAATACGTTCGCGGCGACGCCCACGTGAACAGCGCCGAAGGCTTCTTCTCGATCTTCAAGCGCGGCATGACCGGCATCTACCAGCACTGCGGCGAGCAGCATTTGCACCGTTACCTTGCCGAGTTCGATTTCCGCTATTCGAACCGCATCAAGCTAGGGGTTGACGATACCGAGCGCACCCGCCTCGCCATCAAGGGAGCTGGCGGCAAGCGCCTCACTTATCGGCGGACTCGTAGCCAAGAGAAAGAAGCCGGAGCCGCCTGAGCCGCTCTGGCCGGATGGCTCGCCATATGTCGAGCCCGTGCAATTGCGGCTTCCGTTCACGGATTGAACGGAAATGCATGGCGTTGAGCAAGCTCATGCTCCTCGCGGCCTGCTTAGCTCTTGTGTCGGCACAACAAGGGACAGCGGCTCAATTGCAATTGCCTCTTGTTCCGCATCTGGAGCTAACAACTCCCCAGTGGCCCGCGCCCAACGTCGAACCGTTAAGCCAGCCAAAGCAAGAACCCTATGAGCAACAAACCACACCCGAGAACCGCGGAACCGAGCAAATCCCGTTCGTCATAAAAGAACTTTCCCGCGAGCGCACCCAAGAGGAAACTAAACAACGTGAGGAGAAAGCCGAACTCGACCGGAAGCTCACGGCTTATACGAGCGATCTGGCGCGTGACACTGAAAAGCTCTTTGGCGCCACTGTCGGCCTCGCTATCGTAACTGGCGCACTCGCCTTGGCTGCGTTTCTTCAAATACGTGCGGGAAGGATCGCGATAGGACGCCAGCTGCGGGCTTACGTCTATGTCGCCGACGTCTCCATCTTGGAGGCGAATTCCGGTAATCGGCCTAACATCCAAATCAAATACAAAAATTATGGGCAGACGCCCGCATACGAAGTCCGAAACACTAGTAGATTTGCTGTAGAAATGGGCGAGAACATCAACTACCCACAAGAAGTCACCATTCATCGTTCTGATCTCGGGCCAAGCCAATACAAGTCCACTATTTTGCTTATTCCTCTGCCTGGTTGGCCTAATGCGAAACGAAAGATTTTGGACGGGGCTGGGATCGGAGTCGTATCTGGTGAAATTACTTATTTCGATGTTTTCCAAACCCGCAAATCTGCTCGACCTCGTTTCACTTGGTATCGATTTCAAATTCCCGTTGATGACGAGGGGATAACCGATGGCGCCTTGTTCTTCAGCGACGAAGGAAATAAGTCCAGCTAATCTGAGGCTTAGAGCCACCCACCAGACGATAGACAAAGCGCCGCCCTTCCTTTAGCATCGATGCTTAAAGGAGCGGGCGCGCTCAGCATGATCGGCGGGGACTGCCGCCCCGGCACGATCTCAACCCTAAGATATCACAGATAGCAGCGGCGGGGCTTCTTGGCCCCGCCCATGCCCTTTTAGCCATCGCAGAAATTCAGTCGAGACGATCGCCTCTCCCCATGATTGATTCGCCGGAGGAGAAATGAAGCGATCCATACCTTGCACATTGATGGCCAGCGCCCTACTCGCCGGCTGCGCTGCGAACCCGCCGCCAAGACCGATATCAGTAGATGTCCCGTTTTCGGACGCGGATTTCAAATCGTGGGCTGGAAGCGGGGACGCCAACATCCGAGGACAAGGCTTTCTCAAGACGCTCGGTGGCGACCTGAAGACCTGCGCCGGTCAGGTTGTCGCCTTATTTCCAGACAACTCTTATAGCCGAGCAGCTCTCATGGCGATGGCGTCTAGCCGCAATGGTCCACGGGCCACGATTGACCAGCGACTTGACAACTATACGCGTTCCGAAAGGTGTGATGCCCAGGGCGGCTTTTCGTTCACGAACATTAAACCGAACAGATGGCTTGTCCTTACGCGCATAACTTGGTTCGCTCCCTCAGCGAGCGGCCTACAACAACAGGGAGGGACTCTTGAGCAATCGATCACGGCCAGCCCCGGCGAGAACCGAATGATATTAACGGGCGCGGACGAGATAGCGCCGTGATTCTGGACCGCGTTTCCAATGAAGATATCCGGATTACGTCCGGATTCTGAAGCATTAGTTTCGCGTCTTGCCCTTGTGAACGCGCCCCTTTGATGCGGGGCGCTCCTTGCTCTTCGGCGTTGGCGAGGTTCGATGCTTCGGCGGCGTGTTAAGCGCCTTCCGTAGCGCGCGCTGGAAGCGCTCTTCCATGCCGGGCTCGTCTGAGATCCGATCTTCGGCCTTATCTGACTCCGAGTCTTGGTTTCGTGGCATAATCCTCTCCTAATGGCCGGAGGGGATGTATGCCATTACCACCTGATTTGGAAGAGGCGGCCGGCTATTACGGGAGTCTGGGACTGTTTGTAGATAGCTTTGCTCAGGCCGAAGGATGGTTATTTACGTACCTTTATGTCTTCGCTGGAGTGGATGAGGATACTGCGCGAGCTATTTTCTCCGGCGTTAGAGTGCATGACGCAGTATCGTTTATAAAACGTATAGCTGAGGTTAGAAATGAGCCTATATTGGATGCCCTAGATGAAACGTTGTCACAGTTACTGACAATCAATGATGTTCGTAACCATATTCTACATCATACCATCAATGTGGTAACGATTGATGGAGCAACCACGAGGATAATTTCAAACGAGCACCGTGTTCTGACCCCAGAACGGCGGAGAGAAATGGCGGTTTCTGAAGAAATTTTCGGAAATCTGTGTGATGATTTGGAGACCATCACCGATTGCCTTGCTCGAGAGTGTTTTCGCCGCGTGCCTGACGAGACGACCGAACTCGACCGATCAGATGCCGCAGGCTCCAATGGGCGCATGGCTCTATAAACCCGATCCACAATCGACGAGGACGCCGCGCGCTCCGCGCAACCGTCGAGCAAGGCAAAAACCCCCTGACGAATCATCTCGGGAGTGATTTCGTACTCTGCGCCGGCCTGTCCGGTTTCAGATGCCTGAGTCATTGGCGTCAGTCACGTATATAATCGCCAACAGAACAACTGTTTGGGTTTTTCCGTCAAGCCTATGGCTCAGCCGCTCCGGCAGCTGCGTGGGTGCCAAGGCGGGAGGCGTCCCGGCCGTCGCCGGATGCTGACCGGGGCTGCTCGACGAGGGGCGCCGGCGCAGCGGGCGGCCAGCTCGGCTGATCGGCAGATTTGCGCATTTCGGGGATGCGGAAGCGGCTGAGGTATTTCCTGTCGAAGCCTGCAAGGGCCGAAAGCGCCTCGATGTCTTTGATCACCACGTGTTGGCGCTCGATCACGAGCAGGCCGTCGTGGCGCAATTGCCGCAAGGTTCGATTGACATGCGGCACACTCAGACCGAGCGCGTCGCTGATCAGCTCTTGCGTGAACGGCAAAGGGCATGTGTGCTCGTCGGCCAATCCGATCATCTCCAACCTGGCGTGCAATTCGAGCAGAAAATGAGCGACGCGTTCGAGCGCCGACCGCCTGCCGATGTCGGTCAGCCGCTCGGTGTAGATCGCGGCCTCGCAGGCGAACGACCAGAAGATTTTCGCGGCCAGCTGCGGAGAAGTTTCAAACAGAGCGACTATTCGGGCGTGCGGGATCGGAGAGATCACCGTGTCGGTCAGTGCGGTAACCGAGTACAAAGCACGCTCAAAAAAGCATCCGGGAAAACCAATCACGTCGCCGGGCAGCGCGAAATTCAAGACCTGGCGACCGCCGTTCTTCAGAACGCGGCAACGTACGGCAAACCCTTCGAGCAAGACAAAGATCACATCGTAATTCCGGCCCTCGGCAACAATGTCCCGATGCCGCCGGACATGCTGTCTGGTCGATTGGAGATCCTGCAAAATCGAAATTTCGTCGGGCGACAACGAAACGAAATGAGTCAGTTTCTTGACAAGCGGCATCGTCCACCTCGCCCGTAAGCCACAACTGTCGCCCATCTCGGGTTTGGCCAAGGCGCGCAACTTCTACTTTACAACGCGGACTTTTACCCTTCGTTCCAACCGCTCGCGTGTTTCGCAATCGGAGAACCACTTTATCGCGAACTTATCGTTCCCCGGCCGCCCGATAGCTGTCGAAAATGGTGGCCATAGCGTTTCCCCTTCCACCCGGCACAATATAACGAGATGCGGAACGGGGCCGTCGCCGAAGAGGTGGCATCGATAGATGAGAGCGTGGCTGATCGCGATCGGGTTCGTGCTCGTTGCCGTTGGTATGCTGTGGCCATGGCTGGGGAAGCTCGAGCTCGGTCAACTGCCGGGCGACATTGTCGTCGAGCGCGGCAAATTCAGCTTCTATTTCCCGATCGTGACGTGTCTGGTGGTCAGCCTCGTGGCGTCGTTCATCCTTTGGCTGCTCAACCGTTGAACCCGGGCGGTTAAGCCTCCTCGGGGAGCGGGTGTATTTCGGCGCGTCACCAACGAGGGAGATCGAATTGGCGATCGATTACGAGAAGCGCGACGGGATTGCGTACATCACGCTGAACAATCCCGAGAAGGCGAACATCCTCGACAAGCCCACATCGGACGCTATTTCCGAGGCCTGGATCGACCTGTGGGAGGATCGCGACGTCCGCTGCGCGATCCTGACCGGCGCCGGCGACCGGCATTTCTGCGGCGGGCACAACCTCGCGCCGCGGCCAGACATCACCGAGGAAGAACACGAATATCTGCGGACCCAGCGCATCTACTGGCCGCTCGCCGGCACCGTGCAGGGCCAGAGAACCGGGGTCGACGGGCGGATGGGCGACCACTACCCGCGGGTGTGGAAGCCGGTCATCGCCGCGGTCAACGGCTGGGCGGCGGGAGCGGGACTCTACATTTTGCTGTCATCGACCGACATCCGGATTGCCAGCCGCGAGCACGCCCGGTTCAAATTCGCATTGCTGTCGCAGGGTTGGGTCGGCCACGGACCCGGCGCGAGCCTCTTGGTCCGCCAGCTCCGCTACGTCGACGCGATGAAGATCCTGTTGACCGACGACCCCTTTGACGCCGACGAGGCGTTGCGGATCGGCTTGGTCAACGAAGTCGTACACCACGCGCAACTGATGGAGCGCGCTGAAAAAATCGCCCGGCACATCGTGACCCTGCCGCCGGTAGCGGTCCGCATGATGAAGGAATTCGTGATCCGCTTCGGCGACCTGCCAACCGACCAGGCCTGGCACGTCCAGAACCTGATCAATTCCTTATTGATCCAGACCACGACCGACGGCGAGGAGGGCCGCCAGGCGTTCAACGAAAAGCGCCCGCCAAACTTCACCGGCGCGTTGCGCCGCCGCGGCGAGGCATGGGAAGAACCCTCGGAGCGGGACGCCAAGCGCCTCGACGAGGCTTACCGGAGCGGGGAGTTCTAATGCCCGCGAACGGCCTCCGATTGCAGTTCGGCCAGGCGATCGGCCAGGCGGTTCAGGTCCCATTCGCGCGCCACGGCCGCCGCCTTATCCCAGGTCGGGGTCTGGTCAACTAATGGAGGGAGGGGAGCCGTGGCGTCCATCGTCGCGATCGAGCGGTAGAGCCGCAGCTGTTCGGCCTGGGCCGCGAATTTCCCTTGCGCCAGCGCGGCTTCCAGTGAGCCGTAGCGGCGCAACAGGCTCGCGGCGGTTTTCGGGCCGATGCCGGGCGCACCGGGGATCTTGTCCGACGAGTCGCCGCGCAGGGCGATGAAGTCGGGCACTTGTTTGGGTTCGACGCCGTAGCGTTGGCGCACTTCGAGCGGCCCGATCCGGGCCATTTCGCCGGCGCGTACCGGCTGCAGGATCACCGTCCGGTCGGAGGCGAGCTGGAAAGCGTCGCGGTCGCCGCTCGCGACGATTGCGGCGCCGCCACGCCGTTCTTCCTGCGCCACCGCGGCAGCGAGAAAATCGTCCGCCTCGTATCCCGCGCCTTTCGCGAAAGCAAATCCGCAGGCTTCAACGAAGTGCGGCAGCACATCGAGTTGGTCCAGCAGCTCGGCGTCGAAAACACGCCCGCTCTGGTAGCCTTTGAGTGCGCGGTGGCGGTAGGTCGGTGCGTCGAGCGTGTCCCAGCCGACGAGCACCGCGCGGGGCTCTTCCTGCGCGTAGAGCCGCAGCAGGAAATTGGCGAAACCGACGATTGCGCCGCCGCCCTTGTTGCCGCGCCGCCGGATCGATTTCGGCAAGGCGTGGTAGGAGCGATGCGCGAACAAGTCGCCATCGACGACGAGCAAAGGCCGGTTCATGGTTGACCGCGAGCCTGCATAACCTTCACGCTCTATATGTCCGATCTGAGCAACTTTTGCTTTACTCCAAAATTATCGGCGGTTAAAAATCGGGCTCGAGGGAGGCTACAAAAACAGGAGAGCGTCATGAACCAAAGGGCGGTTGCAGCGGCAATTGCTATCCCGTTCGCTATGTTGGTTCCATCGGCATGTGTATCGCAACAGCAATATGACGCAGCAATAGCGGAGAACAACCAGCTCAAGGCGCAGCTCGCGCAGTCCCAAGCCGAGCAAAAGTTCGTCGAAGCGGGTGACCTGCTGTTCCCGTCGGGCGGCTTTCAGCTCAGCCCCGCCGGGCAGGCAGAGATCGCCAACAATGTCGTGCCTCGGCTTGTTTCGGCCAAGGGTTTCGGCGATACCCATCCCGTCGCGTCCAACGACACCCCGCAGGGCCGCTCGGCAAACCGCCGGATCGAAATCACCGTGCAAGGTCCCGGCGCACCCGGAGCGTAGTGCCGGCGCGGAGGAGGTCGTCGATGGCCGCTAAGATCGTTGCCGGGGCCGCCGCTATGCCGCTCGCCGCGCTGGTCTTGGCGGCTTGCGTGTCCCAATCGGCCTATAACGAGCAAACCTTCCAGCTGCAGCAGGTTCAGGCACAGGTGGCAGCCCAGCACGCGGAAATCGCCAACGTGCAGGCTAAAAACAGATGGGTGATGGCGGGCGACCTGTTGTTCCCCGAGGGCGGCTATGAACTGAGCGCGGCCGGCAAGGCGGCGCTCAGCCAACGCGTGCTGCAATTGAGGTCCGCGCAAAACGTCAAGGTGGTGGTCTACGGCTTTACCGATAATTTGCCGGTCGGGCCTGCACTGCAACGCGCCGGCATTGCCGACAACCTCGATCTGTCGTCCCGCCGCGCCGCAACCGTCGCCGCATTTCTCCAGTCGCAGGGCGTCAACCCGAATATCCTGTCGGCCAAAGGGTTTGGCGCAACGCACCCGGTGGCGCCGAACGACACGCCGCAGGGCCGGGCGCAGAACCGCCGTATCGAAATCGTGCTCGAAGGGACGGGCGCTTGACGTGCGAAAAGGCTAAATGAACCATTCACCAAAATAGCCTGGCGGCTGTTTTGGCTCACCCGGGGGGGTGAATGTTTCTTTACGGCTCCGCTCGCCGGAGATCATCTGGTTCCGGCCCGCCTAGGCCGGCCACGCGATTTTGCCTGTGGCTCGGTCTCGCGCTGCCGCTGTGCTGTGCCGGGTGTCTCGTCGGTCCCAATTTTTCCTCGCCCTCGGCACCGGTGGCCGAGCGATGGCTCGAAGCCAACAATCCATCGGTCGATACCCGTAATCAGGAGTATCGCGACTGGTGGAAAGTATTCCACGACCCGGTGCTCGACCGGCTGATCGAGCTCGCCTATAATCAAAACCTGACGCTTGTCGACGCAGGAACCCGGGTGCTCGAGGCGCGGGCGCAGCTGGGCGTGGCGATCGGCGAGTTCTACCCGCAAGTGCAGCAGGGCAACGGGTCGGTAACCTATATCCGGCCGAGCCATTCCGACACCACACAGTTTCCAGTAAACGTCGCGCACAACTTTTGGCGCAACTCGCTCGGTCTTACCGTCAATTGGGAATTGGATTTTTGGGGCAAGTTCCGGCGGGCCATCGAGTCCGCCGATGCGTCCTATCTCAGCTCGATCGCCAATTATGACTACGTTCTCGTCACCCTGCTCGGCAATGTAGCCACGACCTATATCGGCATTCGGACGTTGCAGACCCAGATCGATATCGCCCGCGAAAACATCGTCAAGCAAAAGAAGGCGCTCGCGATTGCGCGGGCGAGATACGAGGGCGGCACCGCAACCAAGCTCGACGTCTACCAGGCGGAAAACGTTCTTGGGCAAACCGAGTCGACAATCCCGCAACTGACGATCCAGTTGAACCAGGGCTTTAACGCACTGGCCGTCCTGCTTGGCATACCGCCGCAGCCGATGGACCCGCTGCTGGCGGGCTCGAGGGGGATCCCGGTGCCGCCTATGACTGTCGCCGTCGGAATTCCGGCCGATCTCGTCCGCCGCAGGCCGGATATCCGCGCCGCGGAGCTGGCGGCGATGGCGCAGAGCGCACAAATCGGCATCGCCGAAGCCAATCTCTATCCGGCATTCAGCCTGAGCGGCACTTTTGGCACGGCCGCTGCCAGTCTCCGCCCAAGCAAGCTCAAGCGGGTCTTCGAGGGAAGGGGCATTACCTTCGCCTTTGGACCGGCATTCCAATGGAACATCCTCAATTACGGGCAAATCACCAACCAAGTCCGCGTCCAGGACGCCGCGCTGCAGACCCTCCTGGTCGATTATCAGAACGCCGTGCTGCAAGCGCAGCAGCAGATTGAGAATGGTCTGACGAGTTTCCTGCAAGGGCGCGAGCAGGTCGATTTCCTGCGGCAGAGCGTCGCCGCCGCGAATGCCGCGCTCGGCCTCGCGCTTTTACAGTATAATCTCGGGACCAGGGATTTCACGACCGTGCTGACTGCCGAACAGAACCTCTACACGGCGCAAAACGACCTGGCGATGGCGGAGGGCACTGTCTCGACGGGCCTGGCCTCGGTTTACGAAGCTTTGGGGGGCGGATGGCAGATACGCGCGGACACCGAGTTCGTGCCCGCCGGGACGGCCGAAGAGATGAGAAACCGCACCGATTGGGGCGAGCTGCTGCCGCCGCCCGGCACGCCGCAGCCGCCTGAGCCGGCGTTGCCGATGCCGGCCGATGTCAGTCCCAACCCTCGGCCGCCCGAATGGTGAGGTCGCTGTGAACTTGCTCTCCGCAGTCGCCCAATTGCGCCGGGCGTATGTGCCGCTCGCGCTCTCGTTGATAGTCGGTATCGCTGCCGGATACGGAGCGGCGATGATTTATCCGAGGCCAATCGACGCGGCCGCGGCAGCCGAACCCAGGGTCCCGGCCGGGTCGCCAGCCAAGGCTGCAGCCACGCCTGCGCAATTCTCGCCGCAGGCAAACCAGCCGGTCCCAGTGATCAAGCCTCGATCTCAGAGCGTCAGCAGCTATGCCGAGATCACCGGCAACGCCGCCGCGGTGAACGCGGTCAAGCTCGTCGCGCGGGTCGAGGGCTATCTCGACAAGATCCATTACGAGGACGGTCAATTTGTCAAAAAAGGCGATCTCCTCTTCACGGTCCAGCAGGAGCAGTACAAGGATCAGCTAGTGCAAGCGCAGGCGCAGGTCCTCGCCGCGCAGGCCCAGCTTGCGCATGCGAAAGTCGAGCTCCCGCGGTATTCGGCGCTCGTCAAAAAGGATGCGGCGACGCAGACCGAGGTCGACCATTGGTATTACGAGCGGGCGACCGCGGAGGCACAGGTGCTCGGCGCGCAGGCGCAGGTGTCGTTGGCTAAGCTCAACCTCGGATATACCGAGGTCAGGGCGCCGTTCGACGGCATCGTCGGCAAGCACCTCGTCGATCCCGGCAACGTCGTCGGCGGCACTCAGCCGGGCGCGCTCGCCGAGATCGTGCAGCTCGATCCGATCTATGTGGTCGCCAATCTGAGCGAACAGGAGGTGCTGAAGATCCGCGCGAACCTCGATCAGCATCGCCTTACGTTCGAAGACTTGCGCAAGGTTCCCGTCGACGTCGCGCTGTCGGACCAGACCGGGTTTCCCCTTCAAGGTACCATCGAATATGTTTCGCCGGGGATCGACCCGGCGACCGGTACGTTGCTGGTGCGCGGCATTCTGGCGAACGCGGACCGCACCTTGCTGCCCGGCTTCTTCGTCAAGATGCGTCTACCGATGGGACGCGTCGATCGCAACGCCTTGCTGGTGCCCGACAGCGCTTTGCAGGCAGATCAGGGCGGCCGCTACGTGCTGATCGTCGGGAAGGACGATGTGGTTTCACAGCGCTATGTGCAGCTTGGGCAACTGGATGGATCGCTGCGGGTCATCACCTCGGGCCTGCAGCCGGACGACCGCGTTGTCGTCGGCGAGCTCTGGCGCGCCACCCCCGGCACGAAAGTGACGCCGCAGCCGACCTCGATCGAAGCGACCTCCGCAGGCGCCAAGCCATGATGTCGAAGTTCTTCATCGAACATCCGGTCCTCGCCAATGTGCTGGCGATCGTATTGGTGCTGATCGGCGCCCTCTGCCTCTTTCGCCTGCCGGTAGCGCAATATCCGAACATCGTGCCGCCAACGGTCCAGGTGACGACCCGCTATCCCGGCGCGAGCGCGCAGACCGTCATCGACACGATCGCTCTGCCGATCGAGCTGCAGGTCAATGGCGTCCCGGGCATGCTCTACATGCAATCAACCAGCGCGTATGACGGTACCTACGTGTTGACCGTGACGTTCGAAATCGGATCGGATCCGAATTCGGATCAGGTTCTGGTGCAGAACCGGGTGCAGAACGCGATGGCCCAGCTGCCCCAGGCGGCGCAGGCTCAGGGTGTCTCGATCCGCGCGAAATCGCCGTCGATCCTGGAATTCGTGACCCTGAATTCACCGGACGGATCGCGCGACGCGCTTTTTATGTGGAATTACGCGACGATCAACCTGGTCAACGAGCTGGCGCGCCTGCCCGGCGTGGGCAACGTCACGGTAATGGGCGCGGGCCAGTACTCGATGCGGATCTGGATGGACCCGCAGAAACTCTATTCGTACAATTTGGTGCCGCAGGACGTGATCAATGCTGTCCAGCAGCAGAGCCAGGAAGTGGCGGCCGGGCAGGTCGGCATGCCGCCGGCGCCGAAGGACCAGCAATTCCAGTACACGATCGACATCCTTTCCAGGTTCAATGATCCGGGTCAGTTCTCGGAAATCGTCGTCAAGGACCAGACTGCGCAAGGCGGCCGTCTGATCAAAGTAAAAGACGTTGCGCGTATCGACCTCGGCGCCCAGACCTATTCACAGGACTTCAAGCTCGACGGCAAGCCGGCTGCCGGCATCGCCATCTATCAAACCCCTGACGCCAATTCGCTGAAAGTGGCCGCCGGGGTCGCGGCAAAGATGGAGGAGCTGTCCCGCCGCTTTCCGGCCGGACTGCAATACAGCATTCCGTACAACACGACGATCTTCATCAGCAACTCGATCGACGAGGTCTACAAGACCTTGTGGCAGGCCGGGGTGCTCGTGCTGATCGTGATCCTGGTCTTTCTGCAGAACTTTCGCGCGACTTTGGTGCCGGCGACAACAGTTCCCGTCACGATCATCGGCGCGTTCGCCGGCATGGCGGCGCTCGGCTATACGGTCAACCTGTCGACCCTGTTCGCTCTGATTTTGGCTATCGGCATCGTGGTCGATGACGCGATCGTTATCGTCGAGGGCGTCTCGAAATACATTGAACAGGGCATGTCCGGCCACGATGCCGCGATCAAGGCAATGGACGAGCTGTTCGGGCCGATCATCGGCATCACTCTGGTGCTGATGGCGGTATTCCTGCCCTCCGCCTTCGTGCCCGGTTTGAGCGGCCAGATGTTCGCGCAATTTGCGTTGGTCATCGCGGTCACCGCGCTGATCAGCGCCGTCAATGCGGCTACGTTGAAGCCCACTCAATGCGCGCTGTGGCTGCGCGCCCCTCGGCCGATCGAACAGCGCAATATCTTCTCACGCGGGTTTTCTCGCGGCTTCGAACGCGTCTATGGCGGGATGGAAAACGCGTATGCCCGGTTGATCGGCCGGATGGTGCGCGTCGCTGGGCTGATGGTCCTAATCGGTCTGGCTCTGGCGGTTGTCGCAATTTGGGGCATTGCCCGTTTGCCGACCGCTTTCATCCCGAATGAAGATCAGGGTTACCTGTTGATCGTCGCGCAATTGCCCGATGGCGCTGCGCTCGGCCGGACGACCGCGGCGCTCGACAACGCGACCAACATCGCGCAGAAGACGCCAGGGGTCGACCGGGTGATCGGCATATCGGGCCTATCTGCGCTCGATAATTTCGCTGACCTGCCTAACGCCGGTGTTTGCTTTGTCGTTCTGAAACCTTGGGATCAGCGCAGCAAGACGGCGGGCACCGATATCGTGACCATCGCCGAACACCTCCAGAAGGTGCTCGGCGCGGCTCCGGATGGGAGGTTTACCATTGTGCCGCCGCCTCCTATTCAGGGGATCGGCAATGCCGGCGGGCTGCAGATGGAGGTAGAGCTGCTCGGCGGCAGCTTCGATTATCAAAGGCTGAGCGAGCTCACCAATAAGATCGTCGGCCAGGCCAATAAGGATCCCCAGCTGCAGCACGTGTTGACGACATTCAGCCCGAACGCGCCGCAGGTCTCGGTGACCTTGGACCGTGACCGGACCCAGACCCTGCGGGTGTCGGCAGGGGAGGTGTTCTCGACCTTGAGCTCCTATCTGGGAGCGACCTACGTCAATCAATTCAACAAATTCGGTCAAGTATTCCAGGTCTACGTACAGGCCAACTCGCAATTCCGATTGCGGCCGGACGATCTGCTGAACCTTTTTGTGCGCAGCCAGGACAACCAAATGGTTCCGATCGGCGCGGTGGCGCATCTCGGTTCCGAAGTCGCTCCGTCCGTCATTACTCTCTACAACCTCTATCCAGCATCGACGATCATTGGCGCACCGGCGCGCGGCGTCAGTTCAGGCCAAGGTCTCGAAGCATTGGAAGGCATCGCGAAGGCGACATTGCCGAGCGACGTCTCCTACCAATGGACCGCAATGTCCTATCAGGAAAAGCTGACCGGCAATCAGCTCTACTATCTCTTCGGATTGTCGGTGCTGCTAGTCTATCTCTGCCTCGCCGGCCAATATGAAAGCTGGATCCTGCCATTGGCGGTGCTGTCGGCGGTGCCATTGGCGCTGTTGGGCCCGGTCGTTGCGCTGACCAGCCTCGGCGTCGCCAACAATCTCTACACGCAGATCGGCCTCATTCTGATGATCGCGTTGTCGGCCAAGAACGGCATTCTGATCGTCGAAATGGCGCGCGAGGGCCGCCTCGTCCACGGGAAGCCGATCCGCGAAGCGGCGGTCGACGCCGCGCGTCTGCGGTTCCGGCCGATCCTGATGACCTCGTTCGCTTTCGGCCTCGGGGTCGTGCCGCTCGTGCTGGCCACCGGCGCGGGAGCCGTCGGCCGCATCTCGCTGGGTCTCAGCGTGCTCAGCGGCATCATCGCCTCGACCTGCCTCGCCGTGCTGTTCGTGCCCTCGTTCTTTGCAGTGCTGCAGGGCTTCGAGGAGTGGCGCAAAGGCCGCAAGAGAGTGCCGGTTCCCGCCGCGCGGGCGGCGGAGTAAAGTTTCTTTTCGGGCGTTGGCTCACCGGTCCGAGCTTCCACGCTGATGCCATGTTCTTGATCGCACCCGTTGCCATCATTCTCGTCGCCGAGAACCTTGGCCACATCAAAGCCATCGGCGCGATGACAGGCAGAAGCCTCGATCGCTTCTTGGGCCGCGCGTTCTTGGGAGACAGTCTGGCGACGATTGTTCCGCCTTCGGCAGCGGCACCGGAGTGACGACTTACGCCGAGAACATCGGTGTGATGGCGACGACAAAGGTCTATTCGACCCTCCTGTTTGTCGTTGCTGCCATCGTCTCGATCCTGCTGGGCTTCTCTCCAAAATTTGGGTGCTCTTATTCTCTCGATCCCGGGCCCCGTCATCGGCGGCTTGTCGATCGTGCTGTTTGGCTTGATAGCCGCCATGGCAGGCCGGATCTGGGTAGAAAATAGGGTAGATTTCTCCGACCCGCGAAATCTGATCACCGTCGCTGCCGCGCTTACGGCAGGGGCGGGCGACCTCACACTCAAGTTCGGCGCCTTCACGATGGGCGGGATCGGCACCGCAACCTTCGGCGCCATCATCCTCCATCAAATTCTCGCGTGGAACAGCGACAGACAATAAATCCCTCGCCCAGAAATCCGGTGCGAATGTCCGCTTGCGACCCAAACCGGGCCTTCAGTCGAGCTGGTCTTCGGCCGGTTTTTTGACCCATCTAAGACATGGCGCTCCACGTAGCTCTAGGAGCTGACACTGATTTCGGGCTAGATTTTGGATCTCGGTTCGCGTAATTCGCTTGGGGACCCGCTTCGACGGGATGAAATTTTCGCGCGGCTCACCGAACCTAAAGATGTCCCACTACCTACTTACAGGAGCCGGTTTCAGCCGAAATTGGGGTGGCTGGCTCGCCAACGAGGCCTTTGAATATCTTCTCGGCGCACCCGGGATTGACGACTACCTCAGAAATATCTTGTGGGGAGCGAAACTCGGGGGTGAAGGCTTCGAGGGTGCGTTGTCAATGGTACAAAACGCTTACGCATCTAACAAATCCGACGAAACCAAACAACGTTTAGACAGGCTCACGCAAGCGGTGATCCGAATGTTCGACGCGATGCAAACGGCTTTCAATATGCTAGATCATCGCGGACCAGGATCAGAACTTCGCTTACAGCGCTTTCTGTCGCGATTCGATGCGATATTCACGCTCAATCAGGACGCACTTCTAGAAACACTTTATGCCGGGGTCAAATGGTCTGATCGATGGTGCGGATCTTACTTACCCTACATGAAATTTATAGAGGAGCCGCCCCAACCTACTTTCAAGTTGCGCGCTCCCATTAACTCCGGATTCGGAATTCATCACACGTGAGAATTATCAGCCCATCTATAAGCTGCATGGCTCCTACAATTGGTTTGCGGAACCGCAAGGGGAACGGTTACTCGTGATTGGCGGCAACAAGACTGCGACTATCGGTACGTTTCGCGTGTTGACCCGATACCAGGATGAATTTCAGGCGATGCTATCTCAGCCGGACACCCACCTTATGGTTATCGGGTATAGCTTTGGCGACTCTCACATCAACAGCGTCATTCAGACCGCAGCCACTGATGGCTTGAAGATATTTATCATAGACACCTTGGGCGTGGACGTGATCGACAAACGGGACACCCGAGCGCAAATACCTCAACCCCGTACCGAACTGATGCAAGCGCTTATGCTCCGTATTATTGGCGCCTCGCGCCGACCACTAAATGAGATTATCAATAGTGATCGGGTGGAAAACGAGAAGGTCATGCGGTTCTTTGAGGGGCAAGCCCATATATAGTGAGGATTGCACCGCAGCCCACTCCTCTCCGCAATAGCGGTACCTGACGGTCTCGGGTGAAGGGCAGACCCACTGCTGCCGATTTCCACGCGATACAGGATGGACTGCAGTCGACCCGAACCGGACCTTCGGCGCGACCATCCGCATCAAAGCAAAATGGGGAGAACCTGCGATGCCTTTTAGGGTGGTAATCCGAGGAATATTTCCGGATGTTCTTTGATCTCCCTAAGCAACTCCTGAAACGCTAGCCTCAAATCATTCGGCAAATCAGCAACTAATGCGGTGATTTCGTTTTCGGATTGGACAAGAAATTTGCCCGCATTATCCATCAGCGGGGATTTTTCGGCGTACTTCGAGGCTGCCGCACCAACAAAAAAGGGAAGAACCACTACAGAGTAACAACGATTATCAAATTACGAACGGTAAATACACCACGAGTTCGTGCTTTAGCCCCCTGAAATTCGCCTCTCTTGGCTGCTTCGACGAGGGCAAGAATTGCAGTAGCATCGGTGGAGGACACCAAGTCATTGTTCTGTGCGCTATTGATGAGGGTGGCTCCCGGATCAAGAAGGTCGTCGCGGGTTAGAAATTCACCTAATTGCTCATCTAGTTCTCGAATTGTTGGAAACTGGCGCAGCCAGGGTGCTGCCGTGCGAATGAGGTCACTTAGGGCGCGATGAACCTCGGGGTCTAGGGGATCAGCAGCGGAACCGGAACCCGGTTGCAGCTTGGAATCTTGTTCAAAAAATGATCCAAGTTCGAGTATTGCGCTGTAAATGAAACCCAAATGGTTTGAGATATCGTTAGTGGGACGCTGGACTCCATCGAGGAAACGCTGTGAGGCAGCAGTGATTCCGTGCCAGCCGAGAGCGTTGTCCAAGCGCCTCGAACTATCCCTAAATAACAGTGCCTTTTGGATTATTGGCTGATGAAGTTCTAGAACAACCGGGTTTTGTGCAGCCTCGATGTCAAACTCCGCCCCCCTTGGATCGATAATGAACCTCCCCTCACCCTCCACCCAGCGTGCTCCAAGCCTTTGTTGTTCCAGGCTTGCGAGGTGAGAACGCCAGTCTTCCTGCTCTGCTGGTTTAGGACTCCTGAGGGGCTCCGTGAGTTCGGCCACGGAAATGCCGAATGCGTTCGCCAAGCCCGTTATAGTGGTCATTTTGGGCTGGAATACACGATGCTCTTCGATGTTACTCAGCCTTCGTAAGCCAATTTTCGCACGTTCCGCTAATTCTCGACGCGACCAATTATGTACTTGCTCCCTAAGATAGCGGACATTTGCTGCAACGCGGCGGGTATCAGTGTATGGAAGGAAGTCAGCCAAGGAAACCTCCCGCCACTAAGGTGCGCCGAAATCAAGGTCAATTTACCATGTCTTTTCTGGAAACGCGCAATACCTCCAAAAGCGCTGTTCGCGGCCTCGTCGTCGCGATAGGAGCATCGGCCCTCCGTCAACCCCGCTCGGTTACAGTCACTATCGATGTGACGGCTCCCCGCGTAGTGAGCAGACTAGGCGCTCCCGGCAATTAGGGCGGGCATCTCGGGGCATTGCGGGAGGGCGTGTTCGGGAACAATGTCGACGGTCCGCTTACCACCCGGTGAAGCCATTCGCGGCTCGTCGAGTTCATCGATCGCCCTCTACCCCCAGCCAACGGCTCAAACCGACCCGACCTCGCCCGTTGCCCAGTCGCGGCGGACGGGCTTCCTCAAACTGCATTTATCAATTTGACAATATTCGCTCGGTGTGATATCATTTCAAAATGTCTTTTCACCAATGCGCCAATCCGCCCGGCACGCCCGCCTGCGCTTGCAAACCCGATATCCGCTCCGATACCAGTTTCGACTGGCATGCTTTCCTTTGCGGCTCTTTCACATTCTCCATCGAACAGCGGAAGGCAGCGGCAGAACAGCGGGGGCTTCCGCTGTTTTTCTGTGAGCCGTTCCGTCGGAAATCCAGGATTTCCGCCGTTAACTCGATGCCGGTTGCTGATAAAACGCTGCAAAAAAAAGCGAGAACAGCGGGCCGGCGCCGGGTTGCTAGCCCGCGGGTTTCTCGACGTGGCCGCCGAATTCGTAGCGCATCGCCGAAAGCAGCTTGTTGGCGAACTCGGCCTCGCCGCGCGAGGCGAAACGGTCGTAGAGCGCCGCCGCGAGCACATGGGCCGGCACTCCCTCGTCGATCGCGGCCTTGATTGTCCAACGTCCTTCGCCCGAATCCGAAACCCGGCCGGCGAACCCGGCAAGCTCGGTGTCCTTGGCAAGGGCATTCGCCGTCAGGTCCAAGAGCCATGAGGCGATCACACTGCCGCGCCGCCACAGCTCCGTGATATCGGGCAGGTTGAGGTCGTATTGGTAATGCTCGGGATCGCGCAATGGCGTGGTCTCGGCATCGATGGTACCCGTCTGCTTTCCGACATTGGCGGAATGCAGAATGTTCAGGCCCTCGGCATAGGCCGCCATCAGCCCGTACTCGATGCCGTTGTGCACCATCTTGACGAAATGCCCGGCGCCATTCGGCCCGCAATGCAAGTAGCCTTGCTCGGCGGTGCTGGCGCCCAGCTTCTCGCGGCCCGGGGTGGGCGGAATGTCGCCTCTGCCCGGAGCCAATGTCGCAAAGATCGGATCGAGGCGTTGGACGACCGGCTTTTCACCGCCGATCATCATGCAGTAGCCGCGCTCCAGGCCCCACACCCCGCCGCTGGTCCCGACATCGACATAGTGGATGCGGCGCGGCATCAGCTCTTTGGCGCGCCGGATATCGTCGATGTAGTAGGAATTGCCGCCGTCGATCAGCATGTCGTCGGGCTCGAGGGCGGGCAGAATGTCGGAGATCGTCTTGTCGACGGCCGCCGCCGGCACCATCAGCCAGACCGCGCGCGGCTTCTCCAGTTTCTTGACCAAATCGGCGAGGGAGGCGGACCCGACGGCGTGCTCCGCGGCGAGCTCGCTGACTGCCTTTGGCGACATGTCGAAGACCACGCATTCGTGGCCTCCTTTGAGCAGCCGCCGGACCATGTTGGCGCCCATCCGGCCGAGGCCGACCATCCCGAGTTGCATGGGGTCTTCCTTCCGACAAACGTTACGAGGATTTCTTCACGAGGCTCGGAAAATCATATTCGATCAGGTCGCCGATGCGCTCGACGGTGAGGTCGGCGGCCGGCAATGACGCGACGACCCGCGCATCGTTGGCGTATTGGCCCTGACGCGGCAGGACAGTGGTCACGCGATTGCCCCAGATCTGCTTGACCGCCGCGAGGATCCGCGGCTTGTCGTCGACCAGGACGTAATGCCGCGCCGGGTAGCGCTGTTCCACGTCCTCGAGCTCCTGCTCCTTGTGGATGTAGATCAGCACATGCCCGTCGACCGCTTCGAAGATGCCGGAGCGCTCGACCTTGCGCGGCTGAAAAACCACATCGCCATCGGACAGGATCGCCGTCCGCCCCCAGCCGCGGAAGCGCTCGAGCACATCGAGCGCCTGCGGGTAGAGCCGGTTGGCGAAGGGGTAATCGACGAGGTAGGACGACATCGACAGCAGGTGAATTTCCCGCGGCCGCTCGGCGCGGTAGCGCTGCAATGCGCCGAGGTAATCGCGGTAGCCGAGCTCGGTGAACAGATCCTCCAGGATCGCCCAATACCGGTCGCGGCAGGCCGCGCCGAATTCGCGCTCCAGATGGCGCTTCAGATCGGCCTGGATGTGGTCGTTGTCGACCAAGGTGTTGTCGACATCGACGAGGAACACGGTCGTCTCGGGGGTGATCATCTCGGGCGGGTCCTTCTGAGCCGATCTCATTCCGGCTGATGTGTTTCATTCCACAGCCGGATCGCCGGCTCTGCGAGATTGTGCTCGTAGCCGAGAATGCTGAGGCTGGAGGTGTCGAGCAAGTAGTAGCGGCCGGCCGCCGCGTTCGAGGCCGAGCCAGCGGGCTGCGAGCACTCGCAAGATGTGCGCGCTCGAGAAGATCAGGACGTTGCCCCCGACGGCGCGAACGCGCTGGATTACGCGGTCGGCCCGCGCCCCGGCCTGGTCCGGAGTTTCGCCTCCCGGAGCGCCGTCGCGGAACAAGAACCAGCCCGGCCGCTCGGCCAGGATATCGGCGGTGCGGCGGCCCTCGTAATGGCCGTAATCCCATTCGGCGAGATCGGGATCGACTTCGGCCACATCACCGAAGCCGGCCAGCTCGGCGGTCCGCTTCGCACGCTGCGAGGGACTGGTCAACACCTTGGCAAAGTTTGCTCCGCGCAGCCGGCCGCCGAGGGCGCCTGCCTGGCGCTCGCCGCGTTCAGTCAGCGGCAGATCGGTGCGGCCGGTATGCTGGCCGGAGAGGCTCCAGGCGGTTTCGCCGTGCCTCGCGAGATAGACGACGGGCAGCGGCTCATTCACGATTTGCTCCTGCGCCTTTGTTTCGCTTGCAAAGCCCTGCGGCGCGCCAATATAGTCTAATTTGAGGCGGGTACCAGACGGGCGACTGTCTTCAGTACAAAGCCCGAAAGCCCGTCACTCGCTGCGGCGAGTTCTTATTATTCCGCCGGCTGCGGTGTAAAAATCGGGTCGGCGCGGCGCAAGCGGCCGGGCAGGAACAATCCGGCGGCGGCGACAAACCCGGCGCAGCCGGCCAGGGTCAGCCACAGCGGCGCGAAATTCCCGGCGGCGTCATAGATAACAGCGACGAGCTTGACCCCGACCGTGCTGACGCCGAGCGCCAACAGGAACTTGGCGCCAAAGGCGGTGGCCCGCCACTGCGGCGGGCTGTAGCGCGCGAGCAGCGCATTTTCTGCCGGCACCGACAGCACGCCGAGATAGTTGACCGCGATCATCGCGCCGAGCAGCGGCACATTGCGGGCCTGCATGGCGATCACGAAAAGCGGGACCTGCGCCGCCCAGGCGAGGACGTAAACCGCCTTCATCGGAAAGCGGTCGGCGAGCCAGCCGCCGGCGAGCTGGGCGGTCGCCGCGACCAGGAACACCAAGGTGACAAAGCCGCCGGCATCGAGGGTCCCGCCATCGGTGAGGCCGGTCAGCCCGGCAGCAAACGCCTTCGGCAAGGCGACCGTGATCGATTGTGAGATCGTGCCGTCGGCCAGCATCGTGAGGGACAGCACGATGAAAGTGCGGATGACGTCGTTGCGCGGGGCCTCCGGCTCGGGCCGGCGGTCGGCCGCGGCCGCGGCAACACCCCCGCCGCGCATACAGCAGAGCAAGACCGCCCCGGTCATGGCGCACAGCGCTCCCGGTATGATAAAGGCTGCCCGCCAGCCGATCGCCTGCGCCAGTGCGCCGGCGACGAACGCCGCCGCAGCGAGGCCGATGCTGCCGGCAATGCCGTTGACGCCGAGCGCCCGCCCGCAATTCCTCGCATTGCGGACCAGCCAGGCGGTGCCGACCGGGTGGTAGATCGAGCCGAAGAGGCCGATTGCGGCGAGACCGAGCGCCAGCGCCACCGGCCCGTCGGTCAGGCCAGTGGCGATCGCCGCGCCGCCGGTGCCGACAAAAAAGATGACCATCATGCCCTCGGCGCTCCACCGGTCGCCGAGCCAGCCTGCCGGCAGCGCGCCGAGGCCGAACAATACAAACCCGCCGAGCGACAGCGACAGGAGGTCGCCATACGACATGCCCCACCGCCCTTCGAGCACGAGCAGGACGGTCGGGTAGAGCAGCATCAGCAAATGCGCAAAAAAATGGCCGACGCTCGAAAAGCCGAGCGCCAAACCGGCGGACCGCGGGTTCATCTGCCTAAATTCTCACACCCTCCGGACCCCGGCAATGGCCCGGCGGTGCAGGCGCCGTCACACCGGCGCAAGCGGGCGATACGGCTGCGGCGGCAACTCGACCCGGATCGGGTCGCCGGGCCGCACCTCGCCGCCGGCAATGACGATGCCCATGATGCCGGCCTTGCGCAACAGATTGCCGTGCTCGTCCCGGCCGAGGGTAGCCGCCATCAGGCCCGGCTGGATGCGGTCCAGCTGCGCGCACGGGTTGCGCAGGCCGGTCACTTCGACGACCGCCGCGCCGCCGAGACACAGCCGCGCGCCGGCCGGCAGACCGAGCAAATCGAGGCCTTGCGTCGTGATGTTCTCGCCCATCTGTCCGGCCGAGACGGTAAAGCCCGCCGCGCGCAACTCCTCGTGCAATTCGGCATGGATCAGATGAACCTGGCGCAGATTGGGCTGGGCCGGGTCGCGCGCCACCCGAGAGCGGTGCTTGACGGTGATGCCCTGATGCGCGTCGCCGTCGACGCCGAGCCCGGTCAGGAGCCGGATGCTGTCCTGGTCGGCTTTGACCAAGCGTGTGCTTCGCGCTGCGGCTGACTGCCGCGACCACTGCGTTCATCGCCTCTCTTCAGGCGATCGGCATGCGCCGTTTCGCCAATTCCGCCTCATTGATCTGCAGTCCCAAGCCGGGCTTCTGCGGCAGATGGAAGACACCATCAGCGGGCCGTGGCGGATTTTCGAACACCGCATGCATGCGCGGCGACGGATCGTTGAGCTCGCACGGCTTGGTAGCGTGCAATTGGTTCGCCGCCAGGTGCAAATTGGCCGTATGGCCGATCGTCGGCTGCGTCTGGTGCGGCACCAGCTCGACACCATGCGCATTGGCCAGAGCAACGCAGAGCAGATCCTGCCCATCTTGACGATATCCGGCTGTACCATCCGGACCCCGGCCGCGATCATGTCGGCCAGTCCGGTGAGGGTATAGGACTGTTCGCCGGCGGATAGCGTGATGTCGAGCCGCTGCGCGACCTCGCCCATTGCCTTCACATGATAGTGCTGCACCGGCTCCTCGAACCACCAATAGCCGAGTTCTTCCAGCGCGCGCCCGACGCGTATCGCGCCGCCGAGCAACTTTTAGATCGGCTGATTGAACTGCTTGTCCCTCAGATCTCACAGCGCAATGTCGAGCGCCGCCAACGCACCGGTCAGTGCGCCTTCGGGCCCGAGCTTCACGAAGGTGTGATGCAACGCGTCGAGCAGCACCGCATGGTTGAGCGGGTCCTTGCCGATCAGCGCCGGCGCCAGATTGTGTTTGACGATCCCGAGCGAGGCGAGGCCGCCCTGCATCGGCGACGCCTCGCCGATGCCGGAGGAGCCGTCGTCGCAATGAACTCGAACCCAAGCGAAGACGAGGATACAGATGCGTGCGGCTTCGATCACCCAGACCATCGAGGCGTCTGCGGAGCGCAGTCAAAATCATCGGGTCTGAACACAGGGGCCCCACCACCAATCGCCGCGCCAGTCGCGCCGGAGCGCCTGGTGCCGCCCGTCCCCGCAACCTTGGTCGCCCATCCCGAAGGACAGGGCGGGGCCGAGCGGGAGCCAGTTCTCCAGTCTTGGGTTCGGGGCTGCCTGTGCCGATACGGCAGCCAAAGTTGTCAACGCCGCGAGGATTGGGGGGATCATGCGCATTGTAGCCTCCAGGGGGGAACAGGAGGCACTTTGAACGGAGAACGATTGATACAACCTGAACGCGCCAACAATAGAGCAGTACGCCCGTCGCGATCAGGCCCGCGGGTGCGCTACGCTGCCAGGTAAAATATGGTGCTGCCGGTAAGGATTGAACTTACGACCTTTCCCTTACCAAGGGAATGCTCTACCACTGAGCTACGGCAGCACGGCGACCCGCAGATACACGACGCCCCCGCAATTGGCAAGCCGGGCGGGGGTTTCAGGCGGCGAGCGAAATCCCTAATGAAGCGATGTCCGGCTCGATGCGGGGGGTTAGGACGCCGACCTTGCGCAGGTTGCGGACGAGGCCGGCGTGCAGGTCGCGCCGGAAGTATTTGCGGAACGCGGTCTCGTCGCCGCCTGCGGCGCGCTCGCGACGCAACAGCTTGATCTCTTCGACGTCGGCTCGATCGAACCCCATTTCCTCGTAGGCGGCGAGCGGAAAAATCCCGCGCAAGGTGCGGTTCAACGCCCACACCGCAAAATCTTCCATCTCGCGCCGTTCCGCTGCTGACGCCTCCTCGACGACCGCCGGCAATGACAGCATGCCAAATCCCATATGGCGCGCTTCGTCCTGCAATATCCGCCGGCATACCTGGCGCAGGATCGCGTCCTTCGAGGACTCGGCGAGCATGCGGAAGAGCGACACGGCAAAAGTCTCGGCGACGAGCTGCAGGCCGATCGTCTTCAAATACCAGGCCGAGGTGCCGAGCAGCGTGTCAAAGATTTCCCTGACATTGCCGGCGAGCGGGTAGGTCTCACCGTCGAGGCGCAATGTCACATAGCGGTGCAGCACCTCATTGTGCCGCGCCTCGTCGACGACTTGCGTCGCCTGGAACAATTTGGCGTCCTGCCCGACGACATTCTCGACCAGCTGGCTGCACACCAGCATGGCGCCGTGCTCGCCGGCCATCAGGGTCGAGATGCGCCACCTGCTGACGCGGCGGTTGAGCTCGACCCGCTGGGCCTCGGACAGGCGGTCCCAGAATTTTGTCCCGTGAATATCGACCAGATCGTCGGCGATCAGGCCGCCGTCGCCCTCGAGCGGCTGCTCCCAGTCGATATCCGTGGCGGCGTTCCACTGATCGATCTTGGCCTGCTCGTAGAGGCGTCGCAGGTCCGGCTGCTCGCTGTCGTAGACATGGTGAAAATAGGCGATGTTGCGAATGTCGATGTGGTGCCCACGCTCCATGCCATTCCTCCCGAGCAGATCGGAATAAATCATAGTGCATCCGCCCGCAGTTGCAACAGCCGCCGCGAACGGTTCCGCAGGGCTATTTCGGCCGGCGCGCCGTCAGGGCCGCCAAGATGCTGAGCCCGGAGAGCATGGCGAAGCAATGCAGCGACAACGTATAATTGCCGGTCCAGTCGTGTAGCGCCCCCGAGAGGAGGGGGCCTGACGCCTGGGCCAGCACCTGCGCCGATAGCGCGACACTGCGGATCGCCGCATAATTGGCGCGGCCGAAATAATCGGCCCAGGCGATGGGCAATAATGTCAAGAGCCCGCCGATGCCGAACCCGAACGTCGCGGCGGCAACATATCCCTGTCCGGCCGACGATATTCCGACCATCAGCAATGTCGCGAGCGTCAGGAGGACGCCAATGAGCGCCATCGGAAAGCGGATCGGCAAGGAGCGCGGCAGGAACCCGCAAACAAGGCTCGCGACCGCCGAGGTCAGCGAAAAGGTGCTGACGATCGCCGCGGCGATGGTCGGAGTGACGCCGCGTTCGATCAGATGCGCCGCCTGGTGCAGGCTGACGCCGGCCTGCACCGGATAGACCAGCACGGTGTACAGCAGCAGCAGCCAGAATGCGGCGGTTCCAACCGCTTGTCGGCGCGAAAAACTCGGCTCGTCGAGCTGCGGCCGACCGCCGGCGATATCCGCTGCGGACTGCCGATCGGGGACCAGCCCCAGATCCTCCGGGCGGCGCACCATGAACAGGCAGACCGGCAGAAAACCGACGATCAGGGTCAGCGCTCCGATCGCCAGCCAACCGAAACGCCAGCCGCTGTATTGCATCGCCAGTTGAGCGATCAATGGCATCGCAACGAGACCGAAGGCCTGCGCCACTGTGGCGATCGACGTGGCGAAGGCGCGCCGGGCAACAAACCAATTGCTCACCGCGCTGTAAATCGCGAGATCGAACGGGCCGGCCCAAACCATCCGCGCGACGCAGAACAGCAGGTAAAAGACGAGCAGCGATTGGGTCAGCGACAGCAGCATCATTGCCGCTCCCGTCGCGAGCACTGCAAGAGACAATGCCGCGCGCGAGCCATACCGGTCGACCAGGGGTCCGATCCAAGGCGAGATCAGCGCAGCCAGCACCCCGCCCAATGACACCGCCCCCGAGAGCGCAGCGCGCGACCAGCCGAATTCCCGGGTCAGCGGCTCGACAAAGATCGAGAGGGTGGCGACGGCAGGCCCCTGCCGCGCAAAGCCGGCGCAGCACAGGCAGCCGAGGATGATCCAGCCATAAAAAAACGGCAGCCGCCTGCTCAGCAGACCTGGCAGCCCTGGGCGGCGACCACCGTCATTCCCGCGGAAGCGGGAATCCAGGGCAACAGACTCCGAGCAGACGTCATCTGGACCCCCGCTTTCGCGGGGGTGACGGGTAATTTTCGGCACTATGGGCCGGAGTCAGCTCGGCACCAGCCCGCCATCGACGTTGTAGGCCTGCCCGGTGATGTTGCGGGCGGCGGAAGAGGCGAGGAAGACGGCCATCGCGGCAATGTCTTCCGGCTGGTTGGCGCGGCCGATCGGAATGCGCGCCTCGGCTTCGGCGTTGAGTTCGGCAACCGTGATACCGCGCTCGGCGGCCCGCTCAACGGCGTTGCGCGCGCCGAGCTCGGTGCGCGTTACCCCCGGGCAGATCGCGTTGACATTGATGTTGTACCGCCCGAGTTGCTGGGCCGCCATCCAGGTCAACGAGATGACGGCGCCTTTGCTGGCGGCGTAAGCGGCATTGGACGCACCGGGATAGCCGCGTCCGGAGATCGAGGCGATATTGATGATCCGGCCGCCGCTCCCGTCGGATTGATTTTGCCGGATCATCTCGCGGGCGGCGCGCTGCAGGCAGAAGAACACGCCCTTGGCGTTTACGTGGTGGATGCGGTCCCAATCCGCCTCGGTCAGATCCATGATCTGGGCATACCGCGTCACTCCGGCGTTGTTGACGATGACGTCGAGGCGGCCCAGCTCGGCGACGGTGTGCGCGATCATCGCATCGATGCTCGCAACATCGCCGCAATCGGCCTCGATCGCGATCGCCCGCCGCGCATTCCCGGCAGCCTGGTCGGCGGTCCGCTGCGCCGCGGCAAGATCGATGTCGGCGGCCGCCACCGTGGCGCCGATTTCGGTCATCGCTAGCGCCGTGGCGCGCCCGATCCCCGCCCCCGCGCCCGTCACCAGCACGACCTTATCCTGCAAAATCGACATGACCTCCCTCCAAACGATTCTGAAACCTTCACCAGGACCCAGCATAATCTGGGAGACCAAGCCCGACAGGTTATAGCCGATTGGGAACGTGGCCCTTGGTCAGAAATTCAGCATCCGCAAAATTGCCTGATTCGCATACCATAATCACGCGGATTCGGCTGCCTCGTGGAGTGTCGCTACCACAGGAGCGTGGACTTCGATGAGGTGGTGGAGAACCTATCGAGTTCGAGCAGTTCAACTTTAGCGAGAGTATCGGCTGCAGATTCGCTGTAGGTACAGAGAGCTGTCACATACTAAACAACGCAAAGTAGCATAAATCCGGACCGCAATTTGCCCGGCACGCTCTCGGGCGCAGCCCGGTTATATAATCACCCGCAGCATCAGACCATTGGGAGGACCGCCGTGCTTGCCAATATCCCAGCGACTCAGACCGTCATCGAGATCAAGGCGCCCGGCGGGCCCGAGATGCTGGTGCCGGCGACCCGGCCGGTGCCCGAGCCAAAGCCCGGCGACGTGTTGATCCGGATCGCCGGCGCCGGGGTGAACCGCGCCGACTGCCTGCAGCGCATGGGGCGCTACCCGATGCCGCCCGGCGCACCGGACATCCCGGGCCTCGAATGCTCGGGCACCATCGTGAAGACAGGAGACAGCGTCGCTCAGTGGCAGGTCGGCGATCAGGTCTGCGCACTGATGATCGGCGACGGGTACGGCGAATATGCCGCAGCGCCAGCGGTGCAATGCCTGCCGGTGCCTACTAAGGTCGACCTCATCGATGCCGGCGGTCTGCCCGAAACCTTCGCCACGGTCTGGGCCAATGTCTTCGAGCGGATGCATCTGCAGGCGGGCGAGGTCTTCCTCGTGCAGGGCGGGACGAGCGGCATCGGCATTACCGCGATCCAGCTCGCTAAGGCGTTCGGCGCCAAGGTGTTGGCGACCGCCGGCACCGACGAGAAGTGCCGGGCGTGCCTCGACTACGGCGCCGATGTTGCGATCAATTACCGCACCCAGGATTTTGTGCAGGTCGGCAAGGAGTTCACCGCAGGCCGCGGCGTCGATGCGATCCTCGACATGGTCGGCGGGAACTACATCCCGGCGCAGCTCGATCTGCTGGCGCGCGAGGGCCGGCTGTGCTTTGTCGCGCTGATGCAGGGCGCTCGGGTCGAGGCCGATTTCGGCCTGATCCAGCGTAAGCACCTGACCGTCACCGGCTCGATGCTGCGCTCAAGACCCATCGAAGAGAAGGCCGCTATCATCGCCGCATTGAAGGAGAAGGTCTGGCCGCTCTGGGCGGCCGGAAAACTGCGCGTGTTCACCTTTAAGCGGTTCCCGCTCGCCGAGGCGGCCGAGGCGCATCGGCTGATGGAATCGAGCCAACATGTTGGCAAGATTCTGCTCGTCCCATGAGCGCGCTAGCTGACCCAGATATTCCGTGTTAAAAAATTATGGCACTGGCTGAGACATGTGCGATCGTTAGCGTTGATCAGAATCAGCGGGGGTGCCGCCAACCGACGAATGGAGACGAGGATGGCTCTGATTGAGGACATGTTCAAAGGCAATGCGCTCACGGGTGTCGCGGTCGGCGCCGCGGCACTGTTTCTCGGCCCGACGGTTCTGCCGACGATCGGCCGGGCATTGCGCCCCGTGGCCAAGACCATGATCAAGGGCGGGATCGTGCTCTACCGCGAAACCGTGGCCGGGATTGGCGAGCTGACGACCGATCTCGTCGCCGAGGCCAAAAGCGAACTCGAGCACGAGAACCACACCGGTATAGAAGGGCCTGCGGGGAGAGCCACTGCTGCCGGCCGCGAAAGCTCGCACGAAAAGCGTTGAGCATGGCGCAGCAGGAACCGGCTCCCAGCCGGCGCCGTTCAGGGCGCCTCGGGACGATCGTGACCGCGGTGCTGGCCGGTGTCGCGGGCGGCCTGATGGCGCCGCTGATCCTGCCGCGATTAGAGCGCAATTTCCGGCCGGCGACCAAGAGCCTGTTCAAGACCGGGATCGCGCTCTACGAGCGGAGCCGCGAAAGAGCCGCCGAGATGGGTGAGTTCGCCAGCGATATGATGGCCGAGGCCCGTGCCGAATACGCCGCCGAACAGATCATCGCGGATGCCGAGCACGACCCGGTTGCAGCGAATGAAATCGTGAGGCTGCCGAATCGACCTGCCAGGGAGGCCGGCTCCCCGAATGCCTAGCTTGCCGAAGGCCCGGATCAGTCATTTCACGGCTCGGCGGTTGAGGATAAAGGTCCCGGAGGAACGGCGAAATAAGGTTTTTTTCGATGCCGTCGCCGAACGGCTCGCCGCGTGGGACAGCGTCGAGCGCGTCGAGACTAATCCGCTCACGGCCAGTGTTCTGATTCATTTCTCGGACCCGGAGAAACTATTCCTCGAGGCGGCCGCCAAAAACGACTTGTTCGACATCGATCTCGACGCCGCGTTCGAGGCTTCAGCAGCGCCCACCATCACCCAAGCGGCCGTGCAATCATTCGAAACGGCCGATCATGCGCTGCGCCACTGGACGCAGAACCAGATCGACATGCGCGGCTTGCTGTTCGTCGTGCTGCTTGCCGGCGGCGTATTCCAGCTGTTGCGACGCAGGCTCGACGCCCCCGCCCCGACACTCCTGTGGTACGCGGGGGATCTGATCGGACTGTGGAGCGATCGCGGACCAGACCCGGCAATCGCAGCTTCGTCTGGGCCGGTCCCAGGCTAAGGCGGGTGAACCGATTTGACCCCAACCCGCGTCCTGCCGGTCCATACGGCGGTCCCCGGCCGTGCCCGCTTCAGTGTACCCGGTCTCAAACGCGATGACCGGGTAAAGCGCGCGCTGGAGGCGGGTCTTGCCGGCCGCGGCATTCGTTCGGTCAGCGCCAGCACCTCGACGGGAACGGTGCTGGTGCTATACGAGACCCGGCACGATCTCGTCGAGATTACGCGGCGACTGGGCGCATCCGCGGAGCGTGCGCTCGACCCAAACGCACCGGACGGCAGTTCCGCCCGCCCATCCTGGCACGCGATGGATGCCGACCATGTCATCGGCGCGGTCGAAAGCCATCCATCGGGATTGTCCGAAGCAGAAGCAAAGAGACGGCTCGCGGAAACCGGCGCCAACGCAATAGCGCCGATATCCGGCCGCACTCAGCTCGAAATATTGCTCTCCCAGTTTCACAGCCTGCCGATCGCGTTGTTGGCAGCCGGCGCCGTATTGTCGATCGCTACCGGCGGGCTTGTCGATGCTGCGATCATCCTCGCCGTCATCGGGCTCAACGGCGCAATAGGCTTCATCGCCGAGGCACGCGCCGAGGAGACGATCGGCAGTCTCAGCGAGAGCCGCACCCCGATCTCACGGGTATTGCGCGCCGGGAACGAATGCGAGCTCCCGGCCGAGGAGCTCGTGCCGGGCGACCTCATCGAATTGCGCCGAGACGAGGTCGTCCCCGCTGATGCACGGGTCATTACAGCCAATCGCCTGACCGTAAACGAGGCGATGCTGACGGGCGAGAGCGTGCCGGTAGTGAAGGCGTCCAATGCACTGGCGCCGCACCATGCCCCGATTGCCGACCGTTACAACATGGTCTTCCGCGGCACGGTCGTGACCGGAGGCGCCGGGCGTGCCGTTGTTACCGCGACGGGCCCCGAAACCGAACTCGGCCGAGTCCAATCGCTTTTGGGTTCCGACGATCAGCCGGCGACCCCTTTGCAACGCCAGCTCGACGCGCTGGGCAGGCAACTGGTGCTCGGATCAATGGCGGCGTGCGGGCTGTTCGCTGTAATCGGACTGATCCGCGGATTTGGGCTTTTGCCGCTGCTGAAGACCGTGATCTCGCTCGCGGTCGCGGCGGTACCCGAGGGTTTGCCGACCCTCGCCACGACGACACTCGCGCTGGCAGTCCAGGATTTGCGCCGGCATCGGATTATCATCCGCCGGCTGAGCGCAGTGGAAGGGCTCGCTGCCGTCGAGGTTGCCTGCTTCGACAAAACCGGCACATTGACGGTCAATGACATGAGCGTCGTTCGCTTATACTGGAACCAGACGCGCGCACGCTTGACCGACGAGCAGTTCCGCACTGAAACCGGAGCGGTCGCTGACCGCACGACTGATCGCGAGTTGGTCCGATTATTGGAGCTCGCAATCCTCTGCAACGATGTCGAGCTGCTCGATGCGGCGGCCGGCAATGCCAACGGATCGGCCACCGAGATGGCGCTCGTTCGGGCGGCAATCCGCGCGGGGCTCGATGTAGGGGCGATCCGCCTCCGCCACCCGCGCCGTGCGACGCTCGAACGCGCCGAAGACCGGCGCTTCATGGTCACGGTGCATGATGCTGCGGCGGATCAGAAGCTCGTGATCGTAAAGGGCGATCCCAGTGAGGTTCTGGCGCTTTGCCGCTGGCATCTGCACAACGGCGTCGTTGCGCCCCTGGAGGACGAGGCTCGGCGCCCCATCAAGGCAGAAAATCTGGCGATGGCAGAGAATGCCCTACGGGTGCTCGGGATCGCCTACAAGTCGGCCGGCGCCGAGGATCGCGGCACGCGGATCGAGCAGCAGGATTTCATCTGGGCTGGTCTCGTCGGCATGGCCGACCCGATCCGGACCGGTGCGCCGGAGCTGATCGACGCATTTCGCCGCGCCGGCATCACGAGCATCATGCTGACCGGCGACCAGCGCGCTACGGCGGCCGCAGTCGCCGCCGAGCTGGGGCTTTCGAACGGAAAGTCGGCGGACATTGTCGAGGCCGGCCAGCTCGAGCAATTTGAGGCGAAAATCGCCCGTAATGATCTCCCGCGGGTATTCGCGCGGGTCGCCCCGGGGCAGAAGCTGCAATTGGTGAAAACGCTGCAGGGCGGCGGGTTGGTCGTCGCGATGATCGGCGATGGCGTCAACGATACGCCGCCGCTGCGCGCGGCCGACATCGGCATTGCTCTTGGACGCTCCGGGGTGGAGGCCGCGCGCGGCATTGCCGATGTCGTATTGCTCGAAGACGATCTCGCCTCTCTGACCGAAGCCGTCGAGCGCGGCCGCACGGTCGCGATCAACATTCGCAAGGCGATCCGTTACCTGGTCGCAACCAATCTCAGCGAGATCATCTTCATGCTGGTTGCCGCGGCCGCCGGCCGCGCACATCCCCTGAGCCCGATCCAGCTGTTGTGGATCAACCTGCTGACCGATGTCCTGCCGGCGCTGGGGCTCGCCATGGAGCCGGCCGCCCCCGACTTGATGACGCGGCCGCCTCGAGATCCAAATGAACCGGTCATTTCGGCAGCGGAACTCGGCACGCTCAGCCGCGATGCCGGCCTGATCGCTGCGAGCGCTTTTGCCGCTCAGGCCTGCGCATCGCGGCTCGGCGGCTCGGCGCAATCAGGTCAGACCGTCGGGTTTGCCAGCCTCGTCGCCGCGCAGCTCTTTTACGCCTTCGCCTGCCGCTCGAGGCGCGGATCGGTCCTGTCCGGTCGAGCGCTCCCGCCCAACCCGGTCTTTTTCGGCGCCCTCGGCAGCGCCTTCGCGGCGCAGGGCGCGGCATTGTTCGTCCCCGGCTTCCGCAACCTGTTTGGACCGGCGCTCGGCATCGCCGATTTCGGTATCTCTCTGGCCGCCGGCGCGGCACCGCTGCTCGCGATCGAAGTATTGCGGCGGGCTCGGTCTCGCCCCGTCTAGCGGGCAATCATCACACGGGGTCGTCCAGGGTCTCGCCGACATCGTCGAGAATATCGCGCTGCCAGACCGCGTGCTGGTTCTTTGACCGGTCTACCGCCGCGCGCAATTTCGCCAGATGCCGCCGGTAGCGGCGCTGCCGATCGTGCTCGTCCGCTCCCCATCGATGCGCACGTCGCCGCGCCCGGTGCTTGAAATGCTCCACGGTGCGTTCGACCGCCTGGCGGGATTGCTGCGGGTCGACCGGCCGCGCGACCTCTTTGTTTATTTCGGCGATCGTGCTCGACACCAGGGCGTCGATCAGCTCTTCCGCGGCTTCCGCCTCGGACTCGGTCAACAGGTCGATCACGACCTTGACCGCGGTGCCGACCGCCGGACCCATCTGGGGAAGCAATTTCGGCAGCACCACCGAGACGAGCCCGAGCGTTAGAAGGGTGGCCAGATTGGGTCTGCCGATATCCTCGAACATTTCCGCCTCGGAACAATGCCCAGCGCCGCGCAGTTTAACAGACGGGAACCTGCGCGGAAACGGCAACTCGGGGAGCTGATCACGATGGTCGAGCTGGATAAAGAGAAGGCGGTGGACCTGCTGAACCGCATCCTGGAGGCAGAGCTGGCGGGGGTGGTGCGCTACACCCACTACTCGTTCCTCGTCTTCGGGCATAACCGGATCCCGATTGTGTCATGGCTGCGGGAGCAGGCGGCCGAGTCGCTCACCCATGCCCAGCAGGCCGGCGAGATGATCACGCTGCTCGGCGAATACCCGTCATTGGAAATCGGCCCGCTGCTCGACACGCATCGCACCGACATCGGCGCGATCATGCGGGAGTCACTGCAGACCGAGGCGAAGGCGCTGGCGCTCTATCGTGAACTGCTGAAATGCGCCGAGGGGCGATCCGTCATCCTGGAGGAGTATGCGCGTCAGATGGTCTACGCCGAGGAACTCCACGCGAGCGAAGTCGACAAGATGCTGCGCAAGCCCGGCGAAGTCGCCGCGTTCCACCCGACGCGATAGTCCGGAATGAGCGGGAGCTCCGATCAGCTTCCGTCCGTTCCGGAGGTAATCCGCGTCCGGCTTGCGCGACCCACCATCCGCCTGTCGGGACCAGTGGGACACCCAATGGTGGCCAACTTTTTCGATCAGCTTCTCCCTGTGTTGGAGGTCGAGGGCTCCATTCTGATCGAGCTTTTCACCGACGGCGGCGATGCCGAGATCGGCCGGCGCCTCGCCGAAGAAATCCGGTTGCTGCGCCGGGAGCACGGCCGGGATATCTGGTTTCTGGGCAAGACCCTCGTCGCTTCGGCCGGCGCGACGGTGATGGCGGCGTTTCCAAGGACAGGCGCCTGGTTGACCCGCGATGCGGCGCTGCTCATTCACGGCCGCAGGATGGTTTAGGATCTGCACCTCGAGGGGCCACTGGGCAGCTGCCGGCGGGTGCTCGAAGAGATGATCGCCGACATCGACCACGGGCTGCGTCTCGAGGAACAAGGGCTTGCCGAACTGATCGACGGCGCAGACGCCGAAGAAATCGCTCGCCGCGCCTATGGCGGCTGGTATCTATCCGCCCAGGAGGCTTTGAACAGAGGCCTCGTCGCAGGTCTCGTCTAGCGAGCTCCATCCGGGGACCGGCGGATCAGCTCTCGAACGCTTTTCTGAGCTTGGCGGCCAGATCCGAATAAGTGAATGGCTTGAAGATCACCTCGACGCCGGGATCGAGCCGGCCATGGTGCACAATGGCGTTGCGGGCGTATCCCGTCGTGAACAGAACTTTGATGCCCGGCCGCCTCAGGACCGCCTCGTCGGCGAGCTGACGGCCGTTCATGCCGCCCGGCAGTCCCACGTCGGTGAACAGGAGACGAAGCTCGGGGTGAGCGTCCAGCACTTGCAGAGCCGCGAAACCATCCGGGGCGCTGATGACCTGGTATCCAAGGTCGCTTACCATCTCAACCGTGTAAGTCCGCACGTCCGAATCATCCTCAACGACCAGCACCGTTTCGCCCTGCCGGGCCCGGGGAGGAACGAGCCGCTCCGATGACAGTTCCGGAAATGCGCCATCGCCATGGTGCCGCGGCAGATAGAGCTTCACGCAAGTGCCCTGTCCTACCTCGCTGTAGATCTTAACGTGTCCGCCGGACTGTTTCACAAAACCGTAAACCTGGGAGAGGCCCAATCCGGTGCCCTGGCCCGTTCCCTTCGTCGTGAAAAAGGGCTCGAATGCTTTCTCGACGACTTCCTCGGGCATGCCCGAGCCGGCATCGGTCACGAACAAGCCGACGTATTGGCCGGGGGAGAGATCGGCGTGCATTGAGCAATACGCGTCGTCGAGGTAGCAGTTTGCCGTTTCGATGGTCAATTTTCCGCCATCCGGCATTGCGTCGCGCGCATTGACGGCGAGGTTGATCAGCGCATTTTCGAGCTGATTTGCATCGGCAAAGATGTTCCAGAGCCCACCTGCCAATACGGTTTCGATCGCGACAAACTCGCCGAGCGCGCGCCGCAGCAGATCGGACATCCCGGTGACCAGCTTATTGGGTGAAACCACTTCGGGCGCGAGCGGCTGACGCCGCGCAAACACCAGCAGACGCTGCGTCAGCTCGGCGCCTCGAAAAGCACCCCTTAAGGCAGCCGCGATCAGGCGCTGAAAATCGTGGTCCGGCGGAAGCCGCCGCTGCATGGTCTCGATATTGCCCATGATGACCGTCAGCAGGTTATTGAAGTCGTGGGCGATACCTCCGGTGAGCTGGCCAATGGCCTCCAGTTTCTGCGCCTGGCGCAATGCGTCTTCCATTTCCTGCCGATTTTTCACCTCCTCGGCGACGCGTTCCTCGAGCGTCTCGTTGATCCGTTGCAGCTCCTGTTCGGCATCACGCCGGGCTGCCAGCTCCCGCTGGCTTGCCTCGTAAAGTCGCGCATTGTCGATTGCGATTGCCGCTTGCGCTGCAATGCCGGTCACGATCCGCTCGTCACGCTGGGTGAAAATGCCTGGCTCGGAGTGACCGAAAAATAGCCCGCCGATTACTTCTCCGGAGCGGGAGAGCACAGGTATCGCCAAATAGCTGCGCACCGGCAGGTGTCCGGGAGGCATGCCGAAATACGGCGGGTTTTGCCCATAACGAGGATCAGCGACGATGTCGTCCGAACGCACGACGCCCTCGCCGCGAAAGGTCGGCCCGAACACGGGCGTGTTGCGAGGCATCGGAAACTTCGCGAAAGCTTCACGCGGCACGCCTGAAAGCGAGTACAGCGTATAGGCCTCGCCCTGCTCGTCGACGACATTGTAGAAGAAAGCGCCGAACTGAGCCCTAGTGAGGTCGACCGCGGCGTCGGTAACGGTCTGAACGAGCCGCTCCAGACTGAGCTCCGCCGCGAGCGCCGTGCCGGTGCGGTTGAGCACTTCCAACGTGCGCGCCTCTTCGCGAAGTTCGGCGATACGCGTTTCCAGAGTTTCGTTGAGCGCGAGCAGCCGGGCTTCGAGCGCCTTGCGCTCGCTGATCTCGTAATAGACGCCGGACACCCAACCGGCGCGGCCGTTTTCACTCTGCCGGGCTTCGCCTTTGCCCGCGATCCAGTGGACGCTGCCGTCCGGATGCCGTACGCGGAATTCGCTATAATAGGCGCCCGATTGCACTGCGCGCTCGATCGCCGCATGCAGCTTTGGCATATCGTCGATAAAGATTGCGCGCTCCCATTCGGAAAACGAAGGCTTCGGGATTTCGGGATCGAAGCCAAAGAGAACAGCTACATAGGGCGTCCACTGCCACTCGTTTGTCGCCAAATCCCATTCGAACCAGCCGATCCCGCTGGCGGTTTGCGCCAAACGAAACCGCTCCTCAATCTCGCGGAGCCGGCTCTCGATATGCTCGCGGCTGTACTCGGCGTCGGCCATTGGTCCGCCGCTTACGCTGTGCCGCCCAAAATCGATTTAGCTTCGGCCATCGCGCGCATTTTCCCGAGCGCGATGTGCCTCGGGAGATGATTGAACCCGCATGAACTGGTGATGATGGTCTGCTCGGGCGCGAGCCACGGATGCGCTTTGATACGTTCGGCTATTTGGGCGGCGGTCTCGATATTGGGGGCCTGCACGTCGACCGCGCCGACCCCCAGCTGCTTGTCGCCGAGAAGGCCTTCGAAGTGGTCGGTCATATCGTGCTCGATCAGATACGCGTCACACTCTATCCGGCACACGAGATCGGCTTTGTAGCGGCCGAAATCAAAATAACGGTGGCCGATCTGCCCATCGTAATCGGGACCAACCGCATAGTTGCCCTGACAGATGTGCGCCGAGGCATGAACATCGTCGGGGAGCCCCTCGAGCGCGACATTGATGGCGTCCACTGCAGCGCGCACCTCCTCATCGGAGGCCGGCGTAAAATAAGGCTCGTCTAGCTGAATATGCTTGCACCCGGCCTCGGCCAGACGGCGGAAATTGTTGTGCAGCAGCTTGCCCAGGTCGAGCATCATCGGAGCGAGATCGCCGTAATGCTCGTCATAGGCGACCACGGCCAGCAAATGCGGCCCGGTCATTGTGATCTTGACCGGCTTGCGCGCGAAACCCGATACCGTCCTGAACTCGTCGACTAGCCCCAGATCGGTGGTGTCGGAGATCGGGCCTTTGCAGATTGCGGCGGGATGGGTGACGTTCGGATCGTGCTCGGTGATCGGCTTGGGTCGGGTTTCCCCCTGAAAGGCCGGGATCTTTTGCCAGAAATGGTTGAGCATCGCATTTGGGGGCGAGTGCCGGTTATGTGTGCGGCGATGCATTTCACCCCCCGTGATCACGTCGATCCCTGCGATCTCCTGTTCCAGGATCGCGGCCTGCATCGCGCGAAATTGCGCGTCGCCGAGATCAGCAGGCTGGAGCTGCCCCAGGGTGACGAGACGGTCGAGGGTCTCGTACCAGCGCGGGACACTATGCGCGCCGATAACCGTGGTCGTGTATTTTGGGTAACGGGGCATCGTCTTTCCTAGGCGCTACGCGCTCAATGTACCCGACGGCATCTGCGTTGCTTTATGTGTAGTAGAAATACCTTCGGCAATCGCGTAACGCAAATGAAAGGCTAAACCGTCCCAATATGCGTCGACTTCGAGCGGAGCAAACGGTTTGTTCTGCCGAAAGTTCCGCTGTTATATTTCTCCCTATCTATCGATCTCACCTACGATGTCGGCACCGGATTACCGCTGCGAGATATGGAACAGGGGTGCGCGCCGTGCGCCATTGCGCGTCGGCCGGATCAGGTCGATTTCGCCCATTCGTTTAAGCCCACAGCGCAATAGAACCTTCTGCGAAGCCAGGTTGCTCGGATCGGTGTAGGCGCGGATGGTTGCCATCCCGAGGGTTCGCGGCCCGTAATCGATGACGGCGGCGACGGCTTCTCGCGCATACCCGTTGCCCCAATGCGGCTGGCCCAGCCAATAGCCGAGCGCCGGTTCCTCACTTTGGTCGCCGGTGCTGCCGTCCAATCCGACACCGCCGATCAGGCGGTCGGCTTCCTTCAGTGCGATGCCGAAGCGCTGCGGACGGCCGGTTGCGTGGTCCTGCTGAACCCGCGCGATCCACTCCCGCCCGTCCGCCTCGGAGTAGGGATGGGGCATCGTAGCGAGCCAAGGCGCCAGCTCCCAGTTACCGACAAGTGTGACCAGGTCGATGAGATCATCGTCGGTAAGCGACCGCATCCGGAGCCGAGTGGTTTCGATCACGGCACCGGGCGCCTCGGCGAGAGGTCAGGCGGCGGCTTTTCGGTTGGCAGCCAGCCGGGTGTCCACGAGAGCGACCGTTTGATCCACGACCGCATTGCGCATGCCGTATTGCGCCCCGATCAGCTGCACGAGCCGGTCCGTCCGCTCGATATTGGGGGCGCCGTTGTCGAGGGCCCGGGCGGCCGAAGATGGCCGCACCAGATCGTTGGCGGCGGCGGCGTATTTCTCGAATGGCACCAAATCGTCAGGCGATGCGCCGAGCCGCTCGCATACGCCGGACACCCAGTTATAGACCGACCTCGACGTGCCCAAGTCGCTGTGCACGGCGTCCTTGATGTCAATCGCGCCATCCTTTGTGACGCAGCGGTAATTGCCGGTCAGCAGCATCGCCCATTTGGCGAGCGGCACAAAAATCGAGTCGTGGACCTTCAATTTGACCGGCAGCTGGACCGGCCCATCGCCCGGATCGTACCGCGCCGCCTCTATCTCCGCCTCCATCTCGCGCAGTATCGCGGTGGACTTGTCGGAGTTCGAACCGGGCCACCTTGAAATTGGTCGGCAAGGTGACCTGAAGGAAGTTGATCTTCTCGCCGGGCGGCCGGATGGCCTGCGGGTCGGGGCTGCACAAGGTCAGGTTCCCCGGCTCGAAATTGTCCCACACGCTCGCATCGGTATAGGCGGGTTTGAGCGCGTCGGTCTTCAGCCCGGCGATGCGCTTCAGATAAGGCAAGGGCGGCATGTTCATGATCGACATGCACGGCACACGCGACCGCGCCACCGCGTCGAGCAGTTCGCGAACCCCGGGGGAGCGGAATTGCGGCTCCTGCATCGCCAACGCGACGAGATCGTAGTCCTTCGGGTTGACGTCGCCCGGGCCGGCTGCGGCGAGCTTACCCGGCAATTTCCGCGAAGTTCGAGCTCGATCGGCTCCTTTCTGCCTCTGATCGGCAGCCGTATTCGGGCGCCGTCCTTGTTGAACGCCTCCACCTCCGCCGGGAGGCACACCATCGTTATCTTGTGGCCGCCGAACAGCAGTTTCGTCGCCAGGAGCGAGCCGTAAGAAGCCCCCATGATCAGGACGTTGTAAGTCGCCATACCGCCATCTCCTCCCTAAGCCGGATGGATCTTCTGGTCCGACGATGCCGGATGCCGGGTTTTCGGGCAAGCTTCCTGCGCAAGGATCGCGGCCAGACCGGCCCGAAAGTCAGGGTACCGCAAGGTCACGCCGAGCTCGCTCTTGATCAGCCGGTTCGACACCCGCTTGTTGTCGTCGTAGAAGCTGCGCGCCATCGGCGACAGCTCGGCTGCTTCGAACGGCACGAGCGGCGGCGCCGGCATGCCTAGCAACCCCGCGGCATGAGCGACGACGGCCTCGGGCGCGGCGGGACTGTCGTCGCAGACGTTATAGACGGCTCCCGGCCGCGGCCGGCTGATCGAGCTGGCGAGCACATGCGCCAGATCCTCGACATGAACGCGGGAGAATACCTGGCCCGGCTTGTCGATCCGCTTTGCCGTGCCGGCGCGGAGTGCGTCGAAGGGGCTGCGGCCGGGGCCGTAAATGCCGGCGAGGCGGAAGATGTGCACCGGCACCTCGCGGCGGCGCCAGAGATCGAGCCAGCCCGCTTCGGCGGCGACCCGCCGGCGGCCGCGCTCGCCGCTCGGCGACAACTCGGCGGTCTCGTCGACCCAGCCGCCGCCGCGATCGCCGTAAACACCCGTCGTCGAAAGGTAACCGAGCCAACGCAGGCCTTCGATCCTGGCGATGTGCTCACCATGCACCGCTAGCGCGGGGTCGCCTGCGGCATCGGGAGGAACCGACATCAGAAGATGCGTCACCCCGTCGAACGCTTCCCGGGACAGCGGGTGGTGGCGGTCGAAGACCTCGACGGGAAACCCGGCTGCGCCCAGGGCCGAGGCCTTGTCTTCGGTTCGGCAGGTGCCGCCGACGATCCACCCCTCACCGGCAAACCGGCGGGCGAGCACCCGCGCGGTGTAGCCGAAGCCAAAGCAAAAAAGATGCGGGAGCGTCATGAAGGGGTCCTGGCCACCACCGGCACTGCATTAACCGACAACGCGACGGGGTCGGCTTCGAGCGTTTCGGCGATGCGCCTTTGCTTGAACCGGGTCCACACCCAAAAGCCGCACGAGACGAGCGCGCCGACGGCGAGCGGCAGGCGCAGGCCGAACCGCCCGCTGAGCGAGCCCATCAGCACCGCCCCGACCGCCGGGCCGGCGCGGAAGATCATCCCGTAGAGCGCCATGATCCGGCCGCGCATGCGGATGTCGACCGCGGCCTGTATCAAGGTCTGCGCGCCGACCCCGGTGATTGTCATCGCGGCCCCGGCGACGAAGACGCAGGGCAGGGCGAGGTAGAACTGGTTTGTCAGGGTAAAGGCGAGGATCGCCAGCGAAATGATCAACGTGTTGCCGAGCACGAGGCGGGTCAGCCCCGCCAGAGCCGGACGCAGCAGCATCCAGGCAGCGCCAAAGATGCGCCGAGGCCGACGGTCGAGGTCAGGGTCGCCAGGCCCTCCGGCCCGCGCCCGAAGACACTGTCGGCAAACCCGGGAAACAGCTCGACAAAGCCGCGCGTCCCGACCGTCGTGATCGTGAACAGCAGCAGCATCGGCGCGATGCCGGGATGGTGGCTGGCATAGCCATAGGCCTCGGCCGAGGCCTTGAGGACACTCTGGGTCGCGGCGACCGGCAATGCCGGGAGGCCGCGCAAATTGGCCATCGCGACGAGAAAAACAATGTAGGTTCCGGCATTGACCGCAAAGGCGGCACCGACGCTGACCTTGGCATGACGATCCCGGCGACCGCCGGGCCGAGAAAGCGGGCGGAATTGAAGATGATCGCGTTGATGGCCAGCGCCGAAGGCAATGCCGCGCGATCGACCAGGGTCGGGATCAGCGCCAAACGCGAGGGCTGCGCCACCGCGTTGAAGACGCCGAGCAGCAAGGTGAGCGCGAACAACAGCTCGATCGTGATGGCGCCGGTGTAGACGAGAACCGCGAGCAGGGTTGCCTCAATACTGCCGGCCACCTGCGTCACCCGAATGATGCCGACCCGGTCGCGCCGGTCGGCGAGAGCGCCGGCGAGCGGGCTCAAAAACACCACCGGAAAGAACTCGGCCATCGAGATTATGCCGAGCCAGGCGCCGGAATGGGTCAACGTCCAAGCGAGCCAGCCGACCGCGACGCGCTGCATCCATACGCCGATCAGCGAAACGGCGTTCCCGCTCGCATAGATCCGGTAGTTCCTGTGGGCAAAAGCCTGGACGACATTGCCGAGGCCACCGGGAAACAAGCGATCGCGGACGAGAGACAGGGCCGGCAGCTCGAATTCTCAGCGGTGTGGAAGATGGGGGGCGAGACGGCCGCCGATGCGGATCGGCTCTACCGACCGGGCCAGACCCGTTGTGTCGTCGGTCTCGAGGAGGATTCCACACAATGTCGCTTCGCCCTCGGCGACTTGCGGGCGCTCTCCGGGCATTTTGGTGACGAATTTGAGGACCGCCGGGCCTTTTTGAATCCCGATCACGGAATCGTAATCACCGCACATTCCGGCGTCGGTCTGGTACGCGGTGCCGCCGGGAAAGATCTGGTAGTCGGCGGTCGGCACGTGACAGTGCGACCCAAAGACGGCCGAGACGCGGCCATCGGCAAAATGACCGAGCGCCATCTTCTCGCTCGACGCCTCGGCATGAAAATCGACAAGGATGGCTGCGGCGTCGACGCCGAGCCGGAATCCGGCGAGAAGCTCTTCCAGGCGGGCGAAGGGATCGTCGAGCGCGTCCATGAAGAGCCGGCCCATCAGGTTGACGACGAGGACGCTCTGCCCTCCGATGGGGTGGAGCCGCCATCCGGCGCCGGGGGTTCCCTTCGGGAAGTTCGCCGGGCGCAGGACGTGCGGATCGCGGTCGATGTAGGGGATGATTTCTCGCTGGTCCCAGACGTGGTTACCGGTGGTCAGGACATCGACTTCGGAATCGTAAAATTCGCCGCAGAGACGTTCGGTCAGGCCGCGGCCGGCTGCCGCGTTCTCCGCATTAACGACGACCAAATCGAGCGAGAATTGCCGGCGCAAGCCCGGCACGTGTTTTTTGACCGCCTCACGGCCGGGCCGTCCGACCACGTCTCCACAAAACAGGATGTTCACGCGGCGCCCCAGGAGGGAGATGGGCTGCGGGGTGGAGCCGGCTCGGCCGTCGGCGTGCAACTCCTCCGTGGCCCGCCGTAGCAGGTGGGCGACCATGTGTCGAAGCCACGACTTCGACAGAGACGGCCCCCAAGAGGTAGGTATCGGCCCCGGGGCAACATGCGGCCTAACGCACCGCCCAGCCCCACTCCGCAACGCGGAAACTAGGGTGTTTGCAACCCCGCCGCAATAGGGGTGACCCGCCTTGCCGTTTCGCCTCTTTCATTTGACGCGTTTTCGGCGCGGCTGCGCTCCCGCTCGAGCGCGTCGTTCGCATCCGAGAGCTCGTCGGCAATGACCAACGCGGCGAGCAGCAACAGCCGCGCCTCTCCGACCTGACCGACGCTTCCGACGAATTCGGCAACCTTGGCGTCGACATATTGCGCAAGGCGCCTGATGCGGGTCTCCTGCCCATCATCGCAGCTGATCGCATAGGAGCGGCCGTTCACCGGCACACTGACCTGGCCCATATCCGTCCCCCAGAGCGCCCGTTAGAGACCGCTGCGATCAGTGGATTTTCTCGTATTTGCGGAAGCAGCGCAAATTTTCGGGCCTCGGCTCGCCCGGAAAGGCGCCCGGCCACAAGGTCCACGCGACCTCGCCGACATAGAGGTCGCCGCGGGAATCGGCGCACATGCCGTGCGGACCGATGAACCCGGTCGGCGCCAGGCTCGCATGCGGATCGCCGAAGCGGCTCAGCAATTTGCCCTGGTGGTCGACGATGCTGACCCTGGGCCCCAAATTCGGGCTCTTCAAATTGACCGCCATCGACGGCCCGAGCTCGCCGATATAGCAGACCGGATGCCGAGTATAATCCATATAGAGGCCGCATGGGCGGTGCAGATTGTTCCACTGCGTCTCGTATTTGCCGTTGCCGTCGAATACCTGCACCCGGTGGTTCTCGCGGTCGGCGACATAGACCCAACCCTCGGCGTCAGTGCAGATATTGTGGACGATATTGAACTCCCCCGGGCCGATGCCGGGCTCGCCCCACGACATCAGCAATCTGCCGTCAGGCAAGTATTTGTGCACCTTGGCGTTGCCATAGCCGTCGGAAACATAAATCTCGCCTTTCGGCGAGAGGGCTGTATGCGTGCAGCGGTGGAAGGGCTCGCCGCTCATATACGGGGCCGGCTTGCCGGGGACGCCGATCTCAAGCAACAGCTTGCCGTCGAGCGAGCATTTGCGGACGAAATGGCCGCCATCGTCGGTCAGATAAATCGAATCGTCTGGCCCCATATGGACCCCGTGCGCCCGCGGATACTCGCCCTCCCCCCAGGACCGCAAAAAGTTTCCATCGCGGTCGAACACTATGACCGGGTGCTCGCCGCGATTGAAGGCATAGACATTGTCCTTGCCGTCAACGCCGACCGCGGCGACCTCTTTAAACGACCAGCCGTCCGGCAGTTTCGCCCAGTTTTCGATGATCCGGTACTTGAAATCGCCGGTGCCTACGATCTCTGCCATTGGGTCCTCCCTCAGTGCACGCGCTCGTATTTCTGCAGCGAGCGAATGTAAGCCGGCCGCGGCGTGTCGGGGTAGAATTGCGGCCATTGCGTCCACGACACCTCGCCGACATAGAGGTCGCCGCGTGAATCGACGCTAAGACCGTGCGGGCCGAGGAAAGCTGTCGGCGCGGTGCCGGCGTGCATGTCGCCAAAGCGCGACAGCAGCTTGCCTTGGTGGTCGACAATGCTGACTCGCGGCCCGAGGTTCGGGCTGTTGCGGTTGACGGGCTGCACCGGCCCGAGTTCGCCGACATAACAGACCGGGTGTCGGGTATAGTCCATGTAGAGCCCGCACGGCCGGTGCAGATTATTCCATTGCGTCTCGTATTTGCCGTTGCCGTCGAACACCTGGACGCGGTGGTTTTCGCGGTCGGCGACATAGACCCAGCCGTCGGCGTCGGTGCAGATGTTGTGCACGATGTTGAATTCGCCGGGATTGGTGCCGGGCTCGCCCCAAGACATCAGCAATTTCCCGTCAGGCGAATATTTGTGCACCTTGGCATTGCCGTATCCATCGGAGACGTAGATCTCGCCTTTCGGCGAGAGGGCCGTGTGCGTGCAGCGGTGAAACGGCTCGCCGCTCATATAGGGCGCCGGCTTTCCGGGCACGCCGAGCTCGAGCAACAGCTTGCCGTCGAGCGAGCATTTCCGAACGAAATGACCGCCATCGTCGGTCAGATAAATCAAATCGTCGGGACCCATATGGACGCCATGCGCGCGCGGGTACTGGCCCTCGCCCCAGGACCGCCGAAAATTGCCCTCGCGGTCGAAGACCATGACCGGGTGCTCGCCGCGATTGAAGACATAGACATTGTCCTTGGCGTCGACCCCGACCGCCCCGACCTCCTTGAACGACCATCCATCGGGCAGTTTCGCCCAATCCTCGACGATGCGGTACTTGAAATCGCCAGTGCCAACGATGATCGCCATGCCGAGCTCTCCTTTTGCGCGCTGAGCCAAGTTATCGAAGCAACCGGCTCGATACAATCCTGCTCAGCCCGCGATAACGGCAGAGCCGCCGGCATCCACGGCAGTTTCTGATCCGTGCATTATGATTCCAAGCGGCGCGCGAATTTGGCCATATCGATGACGGCACGGGAATGCGATCCGGCCCCGATCTCCTTATCGCCCTCTGTCGCGCGCACCCGGAATTCGACCCGCCGACCGTCGACTTTGGTGACCTCGGCATCGCCGGTGACTACGCATCCGGCCGGTGTCGCTGCGAGGTGGCGGACATTGACCTCGGTGCCGACCGCGCTTTCGCCGGGGTCGAGATAAGCCTTAATCGCATTGAGCGCGGCATTCTCCATGACCATGATCATAACGGGAGTGGCGAACACGGCGGGCAGCATCGCGTCCTTGAACCGGTTCGCGAGGTGCTCGGGCTGGACCAGCAATGAAAATGAGCCTCTGGCTCCAAGCGGAATCTGCTTCATGGCGTGCGCTGTAACGGCTCAACTTCATTGATACCCGGGCGGCGGCGTGAAGCCGCCGATCTCGTCGGCGAGCAGACGCGCGAATTCGATTGTCGTCGGATCTTCGCCTTCCGCCCCGATGATCTGCAGTCCGACCGGCAGGCCCGCCGCGGTCAGGCCGATCGGTGCGGCGGTCGCCGGCAAGTAGGAGAGGCTCGCCAATCCGGCCCAGAAGCGCTGGTCGCCGTAGGGGATCGGCCGCCCGTTCACCGGAATCAGGCGCTGATCGCGATCCGGATTGTGGTCGTGCGGGAAGGCGGCGGTGGCGGCGACCGGCGTCAGCAGCACATCGAAGCGCTGGAAAAAGTCACGCCAGGCATAACGCAGTTTGTTGCGCGCCTCGTTGGCAATGCCCCAGGCGCGGTGGTCGAGCGTTGCGCCTCGTGCCAGGGTCGCTCGAAAGCTCAGGTCGTCGGCTGCAATCGTTGCGGCGATTTCCTTCTGTGCAGCGAAATCCGCGTCACTGATGCGCGAGGCGGTCGCCGCCCGCAGCAGGGCCATAAACAGCCGATGGTGCTCGGCATCCCCGATATCCGGGCGGGCATTCTCGTCCACCCTAGCGCCGGCCCGCGCGATCGCCGCAACCGCTGCCTCGAAACGCTCACGCACGCTGGCATCGATCTCGCAAAGTCGCGAGGTTGCCCAAACGGCCACGCGGAACTCCCCGAGCCTGCGGCAGCGCGGCGGCGGCAATTCGACCCGCCACGCCGGCTGTTGCAAAACGTCCGGGCCGGTGAGGACGCGCAGCGCCACGGCGATATCCTCGGCGTGGCGTGCCATCGGGCCGACTACCGAGATATCGGTCGGCGTCACAGTCGCCGCGGGCGCATGGCCGCGCGACGGGATCAGGCCCCAGCTCGGCTTATGGCCATAAACGCCGCAGTAATGAGCAGGATTGCGCAATGAACCGGCGATGTCGCTGCCGGCGCCAAGGGCGGAGAGCCCGGCGGCTAATACCGCGGCCTCGCCGCCCGACGACCCGCCCGGCCCGCGCGAGAGGTCCCAGGGGTTGTTCGTGGTCCCGTAGATATTGTTGTAGCTTTGCGAATCCATCAGCATGAACGGGACGTTGGTCTTCCCGAACACGATCGCGCCGGCCTGCAACAGGCGATCGACCACGACCGCGTTGCCCGCCGCGATGTTGTCCTTCCACAGCGGATTGCCAAAGGTGGTCGGCAAGCCGGAGAGGTTGAAGGACTCCTTGACCGTCATCGGGATGCCATGCAGCGGCCCCCACAGCTCGGCCCTGGCCAGCGCTGCATCGGCTTCGCGGGCGCGCTGGCGGGCGGCGTCGATTTGCCAGGCGATAATCGCATTGAGCGCCGGGTTATGACGCTCGGCGCGCGCGAGATAGAAGTCGAGCAATTCGAGGCAGCCGACACGGCGGTCGCGGATCTCGACGGCCAGCCGAGTGGCGGAACCAAAGGCGCGCAGATCCATCCCGCTTCCTTCCCATGCCTTCCCATGCCCAGCCTACCAGCGGTTCGAAACAGATGCCAACCCGAGCCATGTCGGCGCTTGGCTGCTCACCCTCGGCTCATTTCGTCACTGCACAGACAAAGGTGGCGCGGGCCGGCAACAGCAGCGGGCAATACCGCAGGTGCCAGTCGGTGTCGAAAGGCGTCGCAGTCGTATTCGATGGGCATTCCTGCTGCGCCGCAACTCGCACATCATCGAGGGTACTGACGAGCGTGTCGTAACAGATCGCCACACGAAGAGCGGACGCATCCTCGCCCGGGCCCGCCATACGAGGATATGTCGGGTAGGGGGCGAGCCCCGAGCAGCCGGCCAGCAAACTGACCGCCACCGGGACGACGAGCGCGCGAACGATCCTCATGCCCTCCCGGCGAGCGCTTGCTCGAGAAAAGCCGCACCAGCCATCAGTCCGGTATCGTCTTGCACGCGCCCGACGAGCTGAACGGCGGTCGGCAGGCCGTTATCCGCCCAACGCGCAGGCAGCGCTGCACAGGGGACGCCGAGCAAAGTCCACATTCGGTTGAAGATCGGGTCGCCGGTATTGCCGAGCCCGGCCGGGGCTTCTCCGGGCGCTGCCGGAACCAGGATCGCATCGCACGGCCCAAAGAACGCATCCAGTCCGGCCCGCGCTGCGGCCGCGCGGCCGCGCGCCTGGTCGTAAACATCGGCGCCAATCGCCATTCCGGCATCGATCAGCTGCCCGAGACGCGGCGACAGCTGGGCGCTGTGCTCGATTCGCTCATAGGCGAGCGCCCGCACCGTCTCGAACCACATGATCGTGTCTTGCGCTTCAGTGAGCCCCTCGTGCTCCGGCGCTATCGCCAGTTCAGTCACCGCGGCGCCGGCCCGTTCGAGGGCCGTCCTCGCAATGTCGAGAGCGGCTGCAGTCGCCGGCTCCGCCTGGTCCCATACGGGAGTGCGATAGAGGCCGAAACGCGGGGCTCGCTGCGGAATGGCAAGGTGGCGGAGGGAGGGCCGCTCGGACAGAACGCCGGCGAAGAACGCCGCGTCATCGATCGATCGGGCAAAGACGCCGATCGTGTCGAGGCTGTCGGCCAGCGGCTTGACCCCGGCCCGGTTTATCATTCCGAAGCTCGGCTTATAAGCGACGCAGCCGCAAAAGGCGCCCGGACGGATTACCGACCCCGCGGTCTGCGTGCCAAAGGCGAGCGGCACCATGCCGTCGGCCACCGCCGCTGCCGAGCCGCTCGAAGAGCCGCCAGGGGTGTGCGCCGGGTTGCGCGGGTTGGCCGTCTTACCCGGCGTGAAGGTCGCGAATTCGGTCGTAACGGTCTTCCCGAGGACGATGGCGCCGGCCGCCCGGGCGAGCGCGACGCAAGAGGCGTCCGCGTCGGGCCGGTGGGTGCGATAGATCGCCGAGCCATAGGCAGTCGGCATGTCGACGGTGTCGATCAGATCCTTGACCGCAATCGGAACACCGTGCAGCGGCCCTCGCGGCGCTTCCGCATCGCGCCGGCGCGCCGTCGTCAGCGCCTGCTCGCGATCGAGATATTGCCAGGCGCCCACCACCGCCTCGCGGGACTCGATGCGGTTGAGATACGCAGTGACCAACGCCTCGGCAGTAATCCGGCGCTCGGCAATCTGCCGGGCAGCCTCGAGGGCGGATAAGGAGCGAAGGTCGGTCACCGCGGTCTCCGTTGCCTGGGTCGAAATGTTTCGAAGCCTAGCAAGGGCCGCTAAACTCGTCGACCGTCAAGCCGACTGGAGAGGACAGCATGATCGAAATCCCGGCGCGCAAAGGCAAAGCTGTCCACGTGCGCAAGGGCCAGCTGATCAAAGTGATCAACACGAAGGGCCAACAGGTCGTCGATACCTGGGCCTTCAATGCCGACGATTTGCACGAGTTCATGTCGATGGAGCACAGCCGCGTCGCGATCGGCCATATCATGCCGGCGATAGGCGATGAGCTCGTCACCAACCGGCGGCGACCGATCCTGAGCCTGGTCGAGGACACCTCCGGTGGCATTCACGACACCCTCTTCGCCGCCTGCGATCGCTGGCGCTACGAGCTGCTCGGCTGCACGGAGCATCATGAGAACTGCACCGACAACCTCGCCGCAGGATTGGCCGCGCTGGGCTTGACCCCGCCCGAGACCCCGGCGCCGCTCAACCTTTTCATGAACATCCCGGTCCTCGACGGCAACCGTGTCGAGGTCCGCCCGCCGGTCAGCACGCCCGGCAGCTATGTCACATTGCGCGCCGAAATGAACTGCGTCGTGGCCTTCTCGGCCTGCCCGCAGGACATGCTGCCGGTCAATGGCCGCGCGATGCGGCCGACCGAGGCGCATTTCGAGGTCCTCGATTGAGTGTCCCCTCGGTGCGGCAGTGAGCGTCTATTCCTCCGGCAATCCGGCCTTGCGAAATCCGTCCACGACCTCGGTTTGGAGGTGTCGTGGCATAAAGGCTGTTGTTTCGCCAATAAATTCGGCGATTGTGTAGCCGGGGCGAAGTTGGATCAACCGGCGCAGCCATTGCCGCCCTTCCTCTATGCTGCCAAGGAGGCCGCACAGCGCCACCTTGTAACGAAGCGCCAGAGCGAGCCTGTCCTCTTGGCGCAGCGATTGGTCTACCCATTCCATGGCCTCTTCGTAGCGGCCTTCTGAAAAGTGGGCGATGGCCAGTCCGCTGGTGCAAAGATAATCCAGCGGATCGAGCGGGCTCAGCCGGATCGCGTGCTGCAGAGCCTCGATGGCAGTGTCCGATAGGCCCAGCATGCAATCAACCATTCCTTTCGCCATCCAGGCGCGGGCAGAGTTTGGGTTCAGTGTAAGAGCGCGTTCGATCAGGCTCGCCGCCGTCGTAAGCTCTCCGGCAAAAGCGGCTATTGTGAGACCTCCCATCCACAACACGTCGGGGTCGTCTTTGCCAATCGCGCTGGCCTGCTTCGCAAGGCGCGCTGCTTCGGCCAGGTCGGCTTGCGAGAGCGGCCCCCAGCCCATCATCCTTTGCCATTGGCGGCACCAGGCGGCCAGGGCGGCCGCGGGGGCGTAGTCCGGGTCGATCTGCAGCGCCTGACCCAGCAGTGTAACCGTTCTGCCGATTCCCTCAGGGGTCAATTTGTGCAACTCGGCGAGCGCATGCAGGTAAAGGTCGTAAGCATCAAGGCTGTTGGTCGGCTTGCGGACAGCGCGGTCGATCTCCGACTGTCTCAGCTTCGGTTCGATAGCACCGACGACATTGCTCGCGACCTGGTCCTGCAATTCGAAGATATCGTCGAGAGCGCCGTCGAAGCGGTCGGCCCAGATATGGGCGCCGGTCGCCGTGTCGATCAGTTGGCCGGTGATGCGCACGCGGTTGCCGGCTTTTCGCACGCTGCCTTCGAGCACGTAGCGCACGCCCAGTTCACGAGCCACCTGCTTTACGTCGACTGCCCGCCCCTTGTAGCTAAAGCTCGAGTTGCGGGCGATCACAAAAAGCCATGGCAGGCGCGAAATGGCTGTTGTGATCTCTTCGACCATGCCGTCGACGAAATACTCCTGCTCGGGGTCGCCGGTCATGTTCTGGAACGGCAACACCGCCAATGACGGCTTGTCGGGCAGTGGCAGCGGTGCCTTCCTGCGCGTCTGGGCCAATGGGATGCGGTAGACATGCACCGGCCGGGCGATGTTCTTGACCTGCTGCTCGCCCAGATCCTCAAAGCCGAAATCGACTTTATCGCGCACCTGGTCGCGCACGACCCGGCTGACGCAGATCCCGCCCTGCTCGGCCAAGGCTTCGAGCCGCGCCGCGACATTGACCCCGTCGCCGTAATATCGTCACCGTCGATGATGATGTCGCCGAGATTGATGCCGATCCGGAACTCGATGCGTCGCTCCTTCGCGACACCGTCATTGCGCAACGCCATCTCGCGCTGCAGTTCGACCGCACAGCGCACCGCATCGACCACGCTGGCGAACTCGACCAAGAGCCCGTCGCCGGTGGTCTTGACGATGCGGCCGCGATACTCGGCGATCTTTGGATCGGATACCCCGCATCGCAGCGCCGTCAAGGTCCCGTGCGTACCCTCCTCATCCTCGCCCATCAGCCGCGAATAGCCCGCGACATCGGCCGCCAGAACCGCCGCCAGCCGCCGCTCGACCCGCCCTCGCCCGGAGTTCATGCCGGCAATGGTATCCCGATTTCCCCGTTTACCATAGGGCCGGGGCGGTGGCGGCAGGAAAGCGTCATCCGAAGCAATTCGGCCCGCCGCGAGAGATGCCCACGTTTCGACGGCCTCCGCTTTGGGCCGATACAGGCTCTACGTGGTCGCCGTGTCAATCAGCCCCGGTGATGCGCGTTGCCGGCCTTCTCGCGGCCTTCGAGCACGTGATGCCCAACCTTGCTTCGAAAAAACGGGCGGCCAGGTCATCCTCTTTGCCCACGCCCTCGAGAGGCGGCGAGCTACCCATCAGCCGGGCAGCAGCAGGTTCACCAAAAGTAAGGCATTGATCGACAGCACGACAACCGTTCCCATGATCGCCAGAGCACTCAGGGCAGGCAAATTTACCAGCCTCCCCATCACGCTGCGGTTGCCGGTAAACAGCATTAGGGTGACCAACGGCACCGGCAGGACGAAGCTCAGCACGACTTGACTGATGACCAACGCTTGCGTCGCATCGGTGGCCCAGGCTGCGACAATCACCGTCGGCACCATCGTAATCAGCCGGCGCACCCAGAGCGGTATCCGCCAATCGACAAAGTCCTGCATGATGACTTGGCCTGCCATCGTGCCGACGACCGAGCTCGACAGCCCTGAAACCAGCAGGGAGATCATGAAAATGCCGGCCGAAATGCCGCCGAACAGAGGCCCCAGCATGCGGTAGGCGTCTTCGATAGTCGCATCGCCGGCGGAGGCGGTAGAACTGAACGTCACCGCCGCGACACACATGATCGCCATGTTGATGAGGCCGACGCCGCCCAGTGTGACGGCGACGTCGATATTCGAAGCGCGCACCAAGCCTCGCCTCGCCTCCAGGTCCTTCACGGGCAGCCGATTTCGCGCCACGCTCGAATGGAGAAAGACCGCGTGCGGCATGACCGTGGCGCCGACGATGCCGGCTGCCAGCAGCACCCCGTCGGAGCCGCCAAAAGACGGCACGAAGCTGTGAAAGGCGACCGCATGCCAGTTTACCGGTATGAGGCCGATCTCGACAAGAAAGCAGAGGCCGACGACCAGGACGAGTGCGCCGATGAATGCCTCGACGGCGCGAAAGCTCTGCTCGTAATACGCGAGAATGACCCAGCTGAGCCCGCCCGCGAGCAGGCTGCCGGTAAGTAGAGAAGTTCCCAACAGCAGCGCGCAGCCGATACTCGCGCCGAGCAGTTCGGCGAGATCGGTGGCCATAGCGCCAATCTCGCTGACCACCCAAAGGGTGCAGGTCAGTGCTGGGGGCAGCCGATCGTGGCAAATGCGCGCGAGGCTGCGGCCGGTGACGATGCCGAGCTTGGCGGAGAGCGCCTGAAACAGCATCGCCATGAGATTGGCGACGACGACGACCCACAGCAGCTGGTAGCCGTGGGTCGCGCCGGCGGTGATGTTCGTCGCAAAATTGCCCGGGTCGAGATAGGCAACCGAGGCGATAAAGGTCGGCCCGGCGAACGCCAGCAGGCGTGCGAGCGCCGGGTGGGGCGCCCGCGGGCCCCGGAAAAACGCCCGGGTGCGATCGAGGACGAAATCCGCACGAGAGGGATCGAGGAAAACCACCCTCGTTGCACCCGTAGTCAGGGGACGCCGCTATTGGGCTGCTTTTGCGGCGTGGCGCTCGTCGTCGGGATTATTGACCTGGACCGGCTCACTGCCCTGCGGCGTAGGATCCGGCACATACTTGAAGGCCGGCTCGCTGTTCCAGGGACCCCGCGCGTCGAGCTGGCCGTCCTTCGACAGGTTGAAGTAGAGATCGACGGTTTCGTCCGGCTTGACGTAGCCGAAATTGGGGTCGGTCAGCTTGCCGAGCGACTCGAGCGCCTTCATAAACATGTTGGTGTGCGAGACCTCCCGGGTCAGGAGGAAAGTCAGCGCTTTCTTGCTCCCTTCGTCCGGCGAGAGCTTGATCAGCGCCTCATAGGTCTGCCGGGCGCCCGCCTCGGCGGCGATGTCGGCGCGCAGGTCACGAACCACGTTGCCGCCCTCGTTGACATAGGCCGAAGTCCAGGCCTGTCCGTTGCTGTCGACGAGATGCGGGCCGACGCCGCGGACCGCGAACAGCGTGCTCTTGTAGGCGGCATCCCTGGCGTCGCTCTTTTCGGTATGCTGCTCGATCATCCGCCCGACCATCTCGAGATGACTGAACTCCTCGAGCGCAATGTCGTGCAGCATATCGCGGATCGCCGGGTCCTCGACATGGAAGGACTGGGTCCAATAGGTCAGCGCAGCGCTCAGCTCGCCGGTTGCGCCGCCGAACTGCTCCAGCAGCATCTGGCCAAAGCGCGGATCGGCGCCCTGGATCTTGACGTCGTACATCAGTTCCTTGCGGTGGAAAAACATCGCAGACCCCTCATGGGAAAAGCAGTAGCGATCGCACGAACGCTTTCGCGCGGCCGAATCTCCCAACAGGGCTGTCGCCGCGAGGTTCCGCTTTCCCGCACAAGGGCCGGGCGGAGGAGCGAATGCGCGCACCTCGCGAAAAGCGGCTGCTTTGGTAAGCGCAGGCTGCAATCTAAAGGTATATAGGCAAAAGATCTTCTGCTGCACCTGCAGTCAATCTGCAGCAAAATTTCCCGTTAAGGTTGGGGCCTGCCTCGGCAGCCGGCGATGCGCCGTGGCGTCTTTGGCACGATCCAACATAGCTTCGGCACTCCGCGCTCGACCTCACCCCTGATAATGCTATGCGATGATGCTATGCGATAATGCTATGAAACGAAGGCAATTTTAAGATCGCAATTGTGATCATGGAATGACAGCCGGCCGCTCGAGTGGGTCATCAAACTCGCTCTACAACGGCGCGAATGCATTTGCCTGGCCCGTTATGATAATGGTACCCCGTTCACGCTGGCGTGGTCGACGTGCGGATACATTACCGCTACCGGGGCAACGAGAAGATCTTCGACAAGCCGGCCGAGTCGGTGATCGTCGGCCGGCCGCGCCACGGCGTGCAGGTCGACATCGATTTGACGCCGGATCTGCGCGTTTCACGGCCCCATGCACGGATTTCGGTTGCCGAGGGCGATTGCTGGATCGAAGACCTCGGCAGTGCCAATGGGACGGAAGTCGACGGGCGGCCGATCAAGGGGGTGGGCAAAGTCCGGCTGGAACCCGGCCAGCGGATCCAGATCAGCGATACCACGTTGGAAGTCGATATTCCGGCCGGCAAATCTCAGCCTGAGCCGAGCTGGTCGGACGACCGGACCTTGGTCGATACCCATGATGCGCGCCTCGACATCGCCGAAATGATCGATGCCGCGGCGCCCGTTTTCGAGCCGGGCAAGCCGATAGCTCCGGACCGCGCGCAAGCGCTGGCCCTGCTCTACGAATTGCCGCTGCAATTCGGGGAGCAGACCGAGCTCGACGCGCTGTTCCAGACGATCATAGAGCGGCTGGTGGCGATTATCCCGGCGGCGACGCGCGGCGCCCTGTTGCTCGAGGACCAGACGAGCGGAGAGCTCCTCCTCAAGGCGCATGTTCCCGCGGGGCAGCCTTCGGTCAGCATGACCCTGGCGTCAGGGACAATGTCGCGGCGCCAGGGATTCATCTGGCGTGAGGGTTTGGATCCGAGCCAAAGCCAATTCTTGCACCGGATCAAGGCCGGTATGTATGTGCCGCTGATCTGGAAAGGCCGGGTGCTGGGCGTGGCGTGCGTCGACAACAGCGATGGCGGGACGGTTTTCACCGCCGACGATTTGCGCCTGATGCTCGCCGTGGCGCATTACGCCGCGATGGCGGCGATGCAGCACCAGCTGCAGAGCGAGCTTCGCCGCAATGCCGCGTTGCTCGGCCGCCTGTTGACCAATTTCTCGCCGAAGATCCGCGACGCGCTGTTGTCGCGGGCCGCTCACGGGCGGCTGCGCCTCGGCGGCGAGCGGTCGGAGGTGGTCCTTCTCGCGTCGGATATCCGCGGCTTCACACTGCTGACCTCGGGCATGGATACCGATGACGTGATGGACCTGCTCAACGATTACATGTCGGCTCTGGTCGAGGCCATCTTCAAGCACGACGGGACTGTCGACAGAATCACTGGAGACGGCATCCTGGCAGTCTTCGGCAGTCCCGAGCCGGACCCGTTGCGCCACGAAAAGGCGGTGCGCGCCGCACTGGCGATGCAGTCGGCAACGACCGAGGTCAGCGACAACCGCCGGCGCCGCGGGCAGAGGACATGCACGATCGGGATCGGAGTCCACTGCGGCGAGGTTTTGCACGGGTTCATCGGCTCGAATGATCGGATGGAGCTGACGATCATCGGCGAAGCGGCGAACTGGACGGCGCGGTACTGCGCCGGCGCGGCGGGTGGCGAGATCCTGATCAGCCCGGCACTGCACCAGCATCTGTGGCGGCATATCGACTCTGAGTTGACCACGATCGAGACCAAGCACGAAGGCGATCTCAGCGCCTATCGCCTCCAGGGCCTCAAGAGCGCCGCACCGACCTAGCCTTGCAGGGTGCGGAAAAACTCGCGTGTCATTCCGGGACGGCCGATCAGGGACTCGCGGACAGAGCCCGCGCCCCGGAATGACGATGTTCCCGCAATTTTCCGCAGCCTGGTAGTCTTACGGGGGTCAAAAATTGGATTGGATATCTGCGCATCTGGGGACCGCGATGTGGTGTTTTGGCGCGTCCCGATCACCTTCGTTTGGGCCGCCCGTTTCTGAGCGGCACCACGTTTGCGTCCGCGCCGCTGGGGGCGTGGTTTATGGCCCTGCGAACGCCGTTTGTGAGATCTATCAGTTTGAAAGGTTTATTGATAAGCGGGTCGCCGCCGGTTTGCGGCTCTGCGCCGGCCATGTCGACGTATCCGGTGACGTATAAGACGCGCAGAAACGGGCATCGTTGGCGGGCGCGTTTCACCGTTTCGATCCCGGTCAGGCCCGGCATCGCGACATCGATCACCATCAGGTCGTAGGCTGCGCCGCGTGAGAGGGCGTCCAAAGCCGCTGGCCCGTTCTCTACCTCTGTAACCCCATAGCCAAGCTGACGCAGCATCTGTACCGTGATCTCGCGTACTCCCGGGTCGTCGTCCACCACCAGAATGCGCGCTGCAGTCTGGTCTGCCGCTTCCTCGTCCGAAGCCGCATCGAGGTCATCCGATTCCGCAGCGCCCCGGGGCAAGTAAAGGTGTACGGCTGTGCCCATTCCGATCTTGCTTTCGATGTGAAGCGCACCGTTGGACTGTTGCACCATCCCATAGACTTGGCTCAACCCGAGCCCGCTGCCTTTGCCGACCTCCTTGGTTGTGAAGAAGGGTTCGACGGCCGAGTGCAACACCTCCTCAGTCATGCCGCTGCCGGTATCCCGGACAGAAATGCCTATGCAATCACGGCCGCCGAGCTCTCTTGGTATCGTATTCGTCGCGGCTCGCAGGTTTCTGGTCTCGATCAGCAAGGTCCCGCCGAGCGGCATCGCGTCGCGAGAGTTTATCGCGAGGTTCAGGATTGCGATCTCGATTTGGGTCGGATCGACCAGCGCCGGCCACAGCTCCGGCGCCAAATTGGTCCGAACCTGAATCGTGGTGCCGATCGTCCGCGCGAGAATCTCGCCCATGCCGCCGATTACGGCGTTCAGGTCGACGGCCCGAGGCTGGAGATGCTGACGCCGTGAAAAAGCCAGAAGCTGCTCGGTCAGCTTGGCGCCACTTTCCGCTGCGCGCTGCGCCGCACCTAAGTAATTGCTCGCCCTCGGGTCATCGGCAACACGCGGCGCGAGCAGTTCCAGGTTGCCGATTATTGCGGTCAGCAGATTATTGAAATCGTGCGCAAGCCCACCAGTGAGCTGCCCGACGGTCTCCATCTTCTGCGCCTGGCGCAGCTGTCCCTCCATCGCCTCTCTCTCGGTGATGTCGCGCGCCGTTGCCATGATGAAGTAGTCGCCGTCGTGCTTTTCCGGCACCCGGACGAACATGACGTCGATGGTCCGCGTCACCCCCGCCATGGTCCGGTGTGCGGTATAGCGCTGATTTTCGCCGGTCCGAATACAGGCCCGCATGTGCCGCAGCGGCAGCTGCGCTGGCTCGGGTCCGAGAATTTCTTCGAGCCTGCGTCCGATCACCTGATCGCGGTCCAAGCCGTAAGCACGTTCGGTTGCCCGATTGAGATCCTCGTAGATAAAACGGCCGTCCTCGGTGGCCCGAAACAGCGTCAGCCAATCGGGCGAGTTGTCGAGGATCGCCTGCATCTGGGCGCGGCTCGCATCCAGCTGACGGGCGCGTTGCTCGGCGAGCTGCTCCAGCTTCTCATTGAGTTCCCGTTGCCGCCGTTCACTCTCGCGCAGTGCCGCCTCGGCCGCTTCTTCGATGCGCCGCCGTCGCGTGCCGTCGATGGTGATGCCGCGCATGACCACCGGGCGCCCACCCGGATCAGTAGCGACCTCGCCGAGAAACACGATCCAATGAACATCACCGCTGGGCCAAACAGCCCGCAGCTCAATCCTCATCGGTCCGGGTGCGGTCGAGAACCGCGCCAATGTCAATGCGATCTGCTCCCGGTCGTCCGGATGCACCGCTGACATGAGAACGGCATGCAAATCGTCTTGATCGCCGGCTTCGAGGCCAAGGTTGCGGAACATCTGCGCCGACCATTTCATGCGGCCGGTCGCGAGCTCCCATTCCCAAGTACCGATGCCGCCCGTCTCGAGCGCAAGCCGGGTCGGGTGGTTCTCCGGCCGCAACTCATCGGCAGAAGCCGGCGGCATCAGCGGTTCGGAACGTCCTTCCACTGTCGTCCTCCCCCGGAGCGGTGCGCAACCACCGGATTTGTTCTTGCGTTCCCGCAACAACGCGTTCGGCCAGGTGGCCGGATCATAAGACCGTAGCCCGTGTTATCAAAATAGACGGTGAGATGCGTTTGGAGCGCTTCCGCCGAGCCAGTGGCTGTTCGCGAGACGACCCTAACATGAGCCCGGATCAGGCGAGTCGCGGCGGTACACAGGAACCGGAAGGAATCACTGAAAGCGAGGCGGAGACCGTCGAGGAGCGGTCGCGGCTGCCGGCCCCGCTGATATACGAAATCGTCCGGCGAATGGGCGAGGAGGAAATGGAACGCCCGGTCACCTCGCTGTGGTGGTCGGGTGTCGCCGCCGGCTTGTCGATCAGCTTTTCTCTGCTCGCGCAAGCGATCCTCCAGGCGCATTTGCCAGACGCTCCATGGCGGCCGCTCCTCACGAGCCTTGGATACCCGGTCGGATTTTTGATTGTAGTCCTGGCGCGCCAGCAGCTCTTTACCGAAAACACGATTACTCCGGTTCTGCCTCTCGCGGCTAATTTCACGGCGGCCAATATTGCGAAGCTGGCTCGGTTGTGGACAATCGTCTTCGCCGCCAACATGACTGGGACCGCGGCAGCCGCGGTGTTTTGCACAGTGCCGCCAGTGCTCCCTCCTGAGCTGCGAGATGTAATGCTCGACATCAGCCGGCATATCCTCCAGACGAGCTGGATTGAATCGTTTTTTCGGGCGATTTCCGCAGGCTTCTTGATCGCCGCAATGGTGTGGCGGATCCCGAGCGCCGAGGCCGCCGCTTTTCACGTGATTGCGATGATGACCTACCTGATCGGCGTCGGCGGCTTTTTGCACATCATTGCCGGCAGCGTCGAAGGCTTTTTGCTGGTCGCCAACGGGCAGCTCGGGTTGGGACATATGATGACATCGTTCGTCGTGCCGGTCCTGCTCGGAAACATCGTCGGCGGCACTGTGCTCTTCACGTTGATCTCGCATGCCCAGGTGATGAGCGAAATCCCCACTCCACCGGATCACAACCGGCCACCGCCGTAAAATTCTAAAATTCGCCGCCACCGGGGAACTTACCCGCCAAGGGGCCCGTTGCAGCAACCAGGCTGGCCGAACCGGCGGTTCCGGCTGCCGGAGGATGCCCAGGGAGGAGCATGCCTATGGGAAATAAAGCTGGCGCCGTACATCGCGCAGCAAAAGATCGCCCACAACGAAGCCCTTACCAGCAAGCTCTGTAAGCGCCGCCGAACAGGAGGAAGCGCGTCGATGGCCGAAGAACCCAGCGTCCCCTACGGCCGTAAAACCCAGAAGCTCCCGAAAATTTCGGAAGTACACGTACTCTGGCTCAATGACGGCATGAGCTGCGACGGTGACAGCGTCTCGATCACCGCCGCCAGCGATCCGAGCATTGAGGATATCGTGCTTGGCGCGATCCCCGGGTTGCCGAAAGTCCATCTGCATAACCGTGTGCTGTCCTACGAGGTCGGCGATGAGATGATGCAGTACTTCCACCAGGCGGCGAACGGGCAGCTTGAAAACTTCATCGTCGTCATGGAAGGCTCCATCCCGAACGAAAATCTCAGCGGCGACGGCTATTGGGCGGCTTACGGCACCGATCCGACGAGCGGAGAGCCGATCCGCACAACCGAATGGCTCGACCGACTGGCGCCCAAAGCGCTTGCCGTTGTCGGCTGCGGCACTTGCGCCACTTTTGGCGGCATTCATGCGATGCGGGGCAATCCCACCGGCTGCATGGGCCTGCAAGACTATTTGGGCAAGGATTGGAAATCGAAGATCGGCCTGCCGATCGTCAACGTGCCGGGCTGCCCGGTACAGCCCGACAATTTCACTGAAACCTTTCTTTACCTATTGCGGCAGTTGGCTGGGCTGGCGCCGATGATCCCGATCGACGAACTCGGCCGACCGACCTGGCTGTTCGGCTTTACCGTTCATCAAGGTTGCGACCGTGCCGCCTATTACGAGCAAGCCGATTTTGCGCACGAATACGGCTCGCGCAAATGCCTCGTCAAAATCGGCTGCTGGGGCCCGACGATCAAATGCAACGTGCCAAAGCGGGGCTGGATTTCCGGGATCGGAGGCTGTCCCAATGTCGGCGGCATCTGCATCGGCTGCACGACCCCCGGCTTTCCAGACAAGATCATGCCGTTTATGGACGAGCCGCCCGGCGGACTTTTGTCGAGCAATCTGATCAGGCCTTATGGCGCGCTGATCCGGAATTTGCGCAAGCTGACCGACCGGCAGGTCGATAGGGAGCCGAGTTGGCGCCATAACCGGCCCGAATATACGACAGGGTACGAGCCTAACCGGCCCGAAAAGCTGCATCCGCAGTACGTGCCGAGCTTCTTCCGCGCGGAGAACCGAGATGAATGACATCGCCACCGTTCCGCAGACCGGCGCGGGCTGGAGAAAAAACGGGGCACGTTGATCGAAAAGCATTGGGACCCGATCACCCGCATCGTCGGCAATCTCGGGATTTTTACCAAAATCGATTTCGAGAACCGAGAAGTGGCCGAGTGCTACAGCACCTCCTCGGTGTTCCGAGGATACAGCGTCTTTATGAAAGGCAAGGACCCGCGCGACTCGCATTTCATCACAAGCCGGATCTGCGGCATCTGCGGCGACAACCACGCGACCTGCTCGGTCTATGCGCAGAATATGGCGTACGGCATCAAGACGCCGCCGATGGGCGAATGGATCATTAATCTCGGCGAGGTGGCCGAGTACATGTTCGACCATAATATCTTCCAGGACAATATGGTCGGCGTGGATTTCTGTGAGCGCATGGTCCGAGAGACCAATCCCAGCGTCTGGGACAGGGCGCAGAAAACCGAAGCGCCGCATGCCGCCGATCACGGTTACCGGACGATCGGCGAGATCATGACCGCGCTGAACCCGTTCACCGGCGAATTCTATCGCGAGACTCTGGTCGTCAGCCGCCTGACCCGCGAGATGTTCAGCCTCATGGAAGGGCGGCACACGCATCCCTCGACGCTCTACCCCGGCGGTGTCGGCACCGTGCCGTCGAACCAGCTCTTCACCGAGTACATGCGGCGGCTCTCGACCTACACCGAATTCATGAAGCGTTGCGTGCCGTTGCACAACGATCTGTTCGACTTCTTCTATGAGGCGTTACCCGGCTATGAAAAGGTCGGCCAGCGGCGCGTTCTGCTCGGCTGCTGGGGCGCCTACAACGACCCCGACAAATGCGACTACCGCTATGAGCATATGAGCGACTGGGGACGAGACATGTTCGTCACGCCCGGCGTCATCGTTGACGGCCAGCAGATCACGACCGACCTCGTCGATATAAATCTGGGCATTCGAATCCTGCTCGGCAGCTCGTTTTACGACGGCTGGGAAAACCACGAGATGTTCGTCAGGCAGGATCCGCTCGGCAACCCGGTGGATCGCAACCACCCGTGGAACCAGACGACGATCCCGCGGCCGCAGAAGCGTAATTTCGACGGCAAATATTCCTGGGTTATGTCGCCACGCTGGTACGACAAGCGGAGCGGCGAGCATCTGGCGCTCGACACCGGCGGCGGGCCGATCGCGCGGCTATGGTCCACCGCATTAGCCGGGCTGGTCGATATCGGCTACATCAAGTCAACCGGCCACAGCGTCAAGATCTACCTGCCGAAAACTGCGCTTAAGCCCGAGGTGGAGTTTGAGTGGACGATCCCGCAATGGTCGAACGCGATCGAACGCGACCGCTCCCGCACCTTTTTTCAGGCCTACTGCGCGGCGGCGGCATGGTATTTCTTGGAACGGGCGTTCAACGAGCTTGCCAACGGCCGCACCCGCACCTGGACCGAATTCAAGGTGCCCGACGAGGCGATCGGCTGCGGCTTCCACGAGGCGGTGCGCGGGGTCCTCTCGCATCACCTGGTGATCCGCAACGGCAAGATCGCCAATTACCACCCCTATCCGCCGACGCCGTGGAATGCGAGCCCCCGCGATGTGTACGGCACTCCCGGGCCCTACGAGGACGCCATCCAGAACACGCCGATCTTCGAGGAGAACGGACCCGACGATTTCAAAGGCATCGATATCATGCGCGCCGTGCGCAGCTTCGACCCGTGCCTGCCTTGCGGCGTCCATATGTATGTCGGCGGCGGCAAGACCCTGAAGGTCCTCCACTCGCCGATGTTCGGCATCGGCCGCTAGGAGTAGGCCGTGAGCCTGGACGATCGGGCGCGCATCGAAGACGCGCTACGCCGCATTGACGAGCTGGTCACCGGGCTGAACCATATCGCCGATGCCGCTGCGCAAAGCGCGGCGCGTGAACTGGCCCAAGCGATCCTGGATGTGCACGGCATCGCGTTGGCGCGCATTATGGCGGCCATTGCCGATGTGGAGGAGGGCAGGGCCATCCTCGATCGGCTCGCGCGAGACGAGCAGGTCAAGGCCGTGCTGCTTCTTTATGGGCTCCACCCCGACGAGCCGGAGACCCGGGTGCGGCAGGCGCTCGCCGCGATGGAGCCTCGTCTGGCCGCTTGCGGCGCGTCGGTCAAACTGGGCCGGATCACGGCCAACACGGTGTCGCTGCGCGTCGCGGATGCCGCCGACCGGGCGGCAGCGCTGCGGCGGGAGATCGAGGAGGCCATTTCCGATGCCGCCCCCGATCTCGACGAGGTCGTGATCGAGTGGCTGGAGGAGGACCTTGCTGAACACTTGGCGGCAGCCGGGTAATACGCGCCGGAAAAGATGCTGACCCGAGCACACCCACGCCGGGGGATCGCTGCGCTGCGGCGGTTTGTTCAATCGCAATCGGTCGAGCGATGCGAACTGTGTGGGGCGCCGATTGCCCAGGATCATGCGCATATCCTCGAGCCGGCGAGCGGCCATCTCCTCTGCGCCTGCCTGGCTTGTGCGTATTCGGCCGGCGAGCGGCCGGACGGGCGCTATCGCCGCGTTCCTAACCGGGTCGAGGCCCTCAGCGATCTCCATATGAGCAATGCGGAATGGCACGCGCTCGGCCTGCCGATCGACATGGCGTGGCTGTTCTACAGCACACAGGCGGGCCGGCCGATTGCGCTTTATCCCGGCCCGATGGGCGCCACTCAGTCGCTGCTCGGCCTCGATGCGTGGGAGGCAATTGTGTCACGCAATCCCAGCCTCGACGAGCTCGAACCCGATGTCGAGGCGCTGCTGGTTAATCGCATGAATGGGCGGCGCGCGTATTACCGGGTGCCGATCGACCGCTGCTACGAGCTGGTCGGGCTGATCCGGCGGCATTGGCAAGGATGGTCGGGCGGCGACGCGGTCTGGCAGGCGATTGACGATTTTTTCGCGAAGCTCGCGCCCGCCGGAACGGCGAAGGGGCGCATGGCATGATCGACCTCGATTTCGCGGTGCAGGATGTGGAGATCGCGCCCCGCTCAGCGACGCCGTTATTGATTTTGAAGTTGCGCGTCGGCGCTACCGCTCCGGTCGAGCACGTGATGCTCCATGCGCAGATCAGGATCGAGGCGACGCACCGGGATTACGCGCCGGCTGAACGCGAGCGGCTCAGCGAGCTTTTCGGTGCCGCCAAGGACTGGGACCGGAGCTTGCGCGGTCTGCTGTGGACCAATGCCAGCGTGACGGTTCCTGCGTTCACGGACGAATGCGTCATCGACCTGCCGGTCGGTTGCAGCTACGACTTCAATCTCGCCGCGACGAAATACTTTTACGGACTGGCGGCCGGCGAGGTCCCGCTGCTGCTGCTGTTCAGCGGCACGATCTTCTTCCGCAACGGAGAGGGCGATCTGCAGATCGGCCACGTCGCTCAGCACAAGGAGGCCGGCTACCGCCTGCCGGTCCGGACCTGGCGGGCGTTGATGGAGCGGTATTATTCCGGCAGCATCCCGTTGTCTCTAAGCCGCGAGGTTTTCGCCGAGGTCTATCGCTACAAGCGCCGTCACTCCCTCGCCAGCTGGGACGAAACGGTGCGGCTGCTGCTCGAAAAGGGGCAGGCGGAAGGAACACGGCCATGACGCTGGAGCGGGTCGAGGCGATTGCCAGGACCGCGCTCTACGAGGGCTACAATCTCTACCCGTACCGCCCATCCGCGCTCAAGAACCGCCAGCGCTGGACCTTCGGCAGTGTCTTCCCGCGTGACTTTGCCGAACGCGCGGGCAGCAATTCCTGCATAATGCAGACCCAGTGCCTTGTCCGGGGACACGATCCCGTCGTCGATATAAAGCTGCGGTTTCTTCACCTCGTGGCGCGGGAAGTGGGCGTACTGCCGAGCCCCGCCGGAGAGCTTTCGCCCGACTGCGAGCCGGTGTTCACGTTGGTTCCATCGCTGGAGATCGACGGCACGCGATTTGTCGCGTGGGAGGGAGCGGTCGAGCGCGAGGTCAACGCCGCGGGCGTTGAGCTGCGGCATTGGCTCAATATCACAGCCTGCATTCCATTCGCGTTTCCGGGTACACGGCAGATCGAGCCGCTGAGGTGTTCTGACGGGCTGGTTGCGGGTTTGCTCCGGCGCACTGCGCTTGCAGTGCAAGGCGTACTGACGATTGGCGCAGAGTGATCGCGGGTGATGCCTTCCGCCTCACCGCCCGCGTCGAAAACACCACGACGTGCGAGCCTTGCGAGATCGTTGATCGCAGCCGAGCGCAGCGCCGCGCCTTTGCCTCGACGCACACGATCCTCGCGGTGCGCGGCGGGCACTGGGTGTCGCTGATGGACCCGCCGGCGGAGTTGCGGCAAGCCGCCGTTTCCTGCGATAACCAGGGAACCTGGCCGGTGCTGGTCGGTGAGGCCGGAAGCACCGACGCGCTGCTCTCCTCGCCGATTATCCTTTACGACTATCCGCAAATAGCGCCGGAAAGTCCCGGCGACTTTTTTGACGGGACCGAGATCGACGAGATGCTGACATTGCGCATCCTCACGATGACAGATGAGGAGAAGCGCGAGATGGCCGCCACCGATCCGCGGACCCGGGCGCTCCTCGAACGCACCGAAGCCATGACCCGGATGGAGATCGGTCGGCTGCACGGCGCGCTGCGGAGCCCGCGCGCCTTGGGTGGAGACACCCTCACCCACCCAGCCTTGCAGGCTGGGTCCCCCCTCTCCCGCATCGCGGAAGTGGGTGCTGACCCCCGGATCGCAGTCCGGGGGGAGGCGGGTGAGGGTAGCGCCAACTGGTCAGGAATCGACAACAAACCACGGCTTGCGTCTTTGCAGATCGACGGCATCGAGTTGACTGTCGGCGACAGGGTGCGGCTCAACCCGAAAGGCCGCGCCGACATTATGGATCTGGTGCTCAAGGATCGGGTGGCGGTGATCGAGGCGATCGAGTGCGATTTCGAAGATCGCGTTCACCTGGCGGTGACGATCGCTGACGACCCGGGCCGCGAACTCGGCCTTGGCCATATGCCGGGCCACCGTTTCTTCTTCGGGCCCGAGGAGGTGCAGCCGCTGCCCAAAGAGGGCGCGGAATGAGCCCGATCCTCGTCGCCGGCGTCGGCAACATTTTCAAGGGCGATGACGGTTTCGGTGTCGCGGTGGTGCAGCGCATGGCCAGGCGCCCGTTGCCCGCAGGCGTGACGGTAAAGGACTTTGGCATTCGCGGCCTCGATCTGACCTACTCGCTGCTCGACGATTGCGCCGCGGTTGTCCTCGTCGATACCGCGCAACGCGGCGGGCCGCCGGGCACGGTCTACGTCATCGAGCCGGGGGCCTCCGCTATCGCAGATCCGCAACCCGAGGATCTGCTGTTGTCGGCGCACGAGCTCGACCCTGAGAAAGTGCTGCGCCTCGCAATGGCATTGGGCAGCAATTTCCGCCGAATCATCCTGGTTGCCTGCGAGCCCGCCAGCTTTGGGGACGAAGAATTGGGCGCCATGGAGCTGAGCCCGCCGGTTGCGGCGGCGGTCGCTCCCGCTGCCGATCTGGTGGAAGACGTCGTTCACCAACTGCTTGCTGAGGAGAACCCCCGATGGACAGCAGCAACCAATCAGAGCCGAACCGCGGCCACGCTGGCGCGCCCTATCGAGAGCGGGGGGGAATAGGCGGATGGAGCGTATTCGGCATCACGATGGGGGTGCTGGTCGCGGCCGCGGTCGCGGTGAACATACCCGACCTGATCCGTTACTTTCGCATCCGCAATATGTGACGCTCGCACCCGGCGAACCGCGCGAGGGCAGGTCCGTCAGGGTGCGGGGCCTGGTGCAGGGCGTCGGGTTCCGACCAACGGTTTGGCGGCTGGCGCAGGACTGCGGCATTGCCGGCGAAGTGTGGAACGACGCCCAGGGAGTCATGATCCAGGCCTGGGGCATCCCCGCCGCGCTCGACGAATTTGTCCATCGCTTGCGCGACAATCCTCCACCCCTCGCCCGCATCGACACAGTCGAATGCGCTCCGTTGAGCCATGCGCAGTTTCACTCCGGCTTTGACATCGTGGCGAGCCGCGCGGGCATGGCCCAGACCGGCGTCGTTCCCGACGCCGCAAGCTGCGAGCTGTGCATGGCCGAGATTTTGAGCCCCTCCGACCGGCGGCACCGTTATCCTTTTACCAACTGTACCCATTGCGGGCCGCGGTTTTCGATCGTCAGCGGGATCCCTTACGATCGGGCCAACACCAGCATGCGGCGGTTCGCCTTATGTCTGGATTGCGCAGCCGAATATGACGATCCCGCGGACCGCCGCTTTCATGCGCAGCCGCTGGCTTGCCCCGCTTGCGGCCCGACAATTTGGCTGGAGCGGCTGGGCGACGGGCCTGCGCCGGGAAGCGCCGATACCGTGGAGACCGCCGCCCGGCTGCTGCTCAGTGGCGCGATTATCGCGATAAAGGGTATTGGCGGCTTTCACCTTGCTTGCGATGCCGGCAATGCCGCTGTTGTAGAACGGTTGCGTACCCGCAAGCACCGTTACGACAAGCCCTTTGCGCTGATGGCCCGTGACCTCGGCATTGTGCGCCGCTATTGCGCAACGACACCGCAGGATGAGAGCCTGTTGCGCAGTCCGGCGGCGCCGATTGTCGTGTTGCCGGCCGGGGGGCGCGACCGGGTGGCGGCGGCAGTGGCGCCCGGCCAGCGCACGCTCGGCTTTATGCTGCCCTACACGCCGCTTCACCACCTGCTGCTCGAACACATCGAGCAGCCGATCGTGTTAACCAGCGGCAATATTTCCGATGAACCGCAATGCATCGGCAATGATGAGGCGCGGTTGAAGCTCGCCGGGATCGCCGATTACGGGCTGTTCCACGACCGCGACATCGTCAACCGCATCGACGACTCCGTGACCCGGGTGATGGGCGGGGAAGTTCGGGTGCTGCGGCGGGCGCGCGGCTATGCACCGGCGCCGATTGCGTTGCCGGAGGGCTTCGCGGCAGCTCCTCCGGTTCTGGCGATGGGCGGCGAACTCAAGAACACCTTCTGCCTCCTCAAGGATGGGCAGGCGATCCTTTCTCAGCATTTGGGCGATCTCGAGGAGGCCGCGACTTTTGCCGAGTACCGGCGCAGCCTCGCGCTCTACTGCGAGCTGTTCGACCACGCACCTGATATCCTCGCGGTTGACCGCCATTCGCAATACCTTTCCAGGCAGCTAGGCCAGGAATGGGCCGCGCGCGACGGTTTGGCGCTGGAGGAGGTTCAGCACCACCACGCGCATATTGCGAGCTGCATGGCCGAGCACCGCTTGCCGCTCAATGCCCCGCCGGTCCTCGGCGTCGCTCTCGACGGGCTCGGCTGTGGCGACGACGGCAGCTTATGGGGCGGTGAGTTCCTGATCGCCGATTATCTCGGCTTCGCTCGCGGCGGCACTTTCAAGCCGGTGGCAATGCCGGGCGGCGCGCAGGCAATGCGCGAGCCGTGGCGCAACACTTTCGCCCATCTAGAGGCCGCGCTCGGGCGGGAGCTCTGCCTCGCCGATCATCCCGAACTGGAGCTCGTCCGCTTCCTCGAAACCAAGCCTCTAAGAACCCTGCGGGCAATGATCCGCAACAACATCAATTCGCCGCCAGCGAGTTCCTGCGGGAGGCTGTTCGATGCCGTAGCTGCCGCGCTCGGCATCTGCCGCGAGCGAACGAGCTACGAGGGGCAGGCAGCGATCGAGCTAGAGGCGTGCGTCGACGAGCAAACCCTGGAGCGCGACGCCGGATACCCGTTTGCGATCGATTTGACTGCGTTCGATCTACCCTCATCGCTCGACAGCCGTCCGATGTGGGACGCGCTGCTTGGAGATCTCGCCGAGTGCACGCCGGCACCGATCATGGCGGCACGTTTCCATCGCGGTCTTGCCGACGCCGTGGTCGAGATGGCTGCGCGGCTCGCGCCCGGAATTGAAACCGCGGTGGTGTCCGGCGGCGCTTTCCAAAACCGCATCTTACTGGAGCTGGTAATGGAAGGCCTTCGCGCCCGCGGCTTCCGCGTGCTGGCGCCACGTCAGGTGCCCGCTAACGATAACGGCCTGTCCCTCGGTCAGGCGGTGATCGCCGCGGCGCGCAGGCTCAACCTGGATGACCCCGCAAAACGGCAGGTCCCGCAATGTGCCTAGGCATTCCCGGGCAGATCGTCGCGATCAGCGACGCCGGCAACATGCTGGGGATCGTCGATGTTTCCGGCGTGCGGCGGGAAATCCATCTCGGCTGCATCGTCGATGACGAACACCCGATCGAAACCTGTGTCGGCGATTGGGTTCTCGTGCATGTCGGCTTCGCGATGAGCCGCATCGATGAGGCGGAGGCAGCCCAAACTTTGGCCTTGCTCGCCGAATTCGGCGCCATCGAAGACGAGTTCGGGGGCCGAGCATGAGTAGCGACCGGGAGGACGCGTTGGCCTCTCTCTATCCGTTTCTGTACGGCTCGCGAAAGGACGAGCCGACAGAGAATGCCGCTCTGCTGCATTCGGTTACCGAAAAGGCTGCTCACAGTATCGAGATCAAGCGGAGCTTTTTTGCGAGCAACGCGGAACGGGTCGTGCTCGCAGCGCGAGCCATCGCAGAAGTCTATCGGCGGCAGGGCCGGATGTTTGCGATGGGTAACGGCGGGTCGAGTTGTGATGCGGCTCATTTCACCGTCGAATTCCTCCACCCGATCACCGCGGGCCGTCCGGCGCTCTCGGCGATCAATCTGACCGCCGATGTCGCAATGATGACCGCCGTCGGCAACGATGTCGGGTTCGCCCACGTCTTCGTGCGCCAGTTGATCTCATTGGCGAGGCAAGGCGACGGCCTGATCGGGTTTTCGACAAGCGGCAATTCCGCCAACCTGATCGCCGCCTTCACCAAGGCCCGCGAACTCGGGATGACGACAATCGGCATTGCCGGGATGAACGGCGGCGAGATGGCCCGGGAGGGTCTGCTTGACCATTGTCTCGTGGTCGAGACCGACAGCATTCACCGCATCCAGGAGACCCACGTCGCCCTCTACCACATCCTCTGGGATCTGGTTCACACGATGCTCGCCGACGACCGCGGCCCGCTGAAAGCCGGGGCGCAGTCATGAAATACGTCGACGAATTCCGCGATCCGAAAAAAGCCGACCGGCTGCTCCGCGAAATCCACGCGCGTGTCGAGCAGATCCCGGTCTGCCGCACCCGGCCGTTGCAGATCATGGAAGTCTGCGGCGGCCATACGCATGCGATCTTCAAGTGGGGGCTCGAAGGACTGTTGCCGGACCGCGTCGAGCTGGTGCATGGCCCGGGTTGTCCGGTCTGCGTGCTGCCGATGGGGCGGGTCGACGATTGCGTCGCATTGGCAGAGCATCCGAACCTGATACTGGCGACCTTCGGCGATGCTATCCGCGTGCCCGGCTCGCGCAAAAGCCTGTTGCAGGCGAAGGCGGACGGGGCCGATGTGCGCATCGTCTATTCGCCGCTCGACGCTTTGAAGATCGCGCGCGCCCACCCGGACAAGGAGGTCGTCTTTTTCGCCCTCGGCTTCGAAACAACGATGCCGAGCACTGCCTTTACGGTATTGCAGGCGGAGCGCGAGGGCATTCTGAATTTTTCATTGCTGTGCAATCACATCACGATCATTGCCACGATCAAGGCGATCCTCGACTCGCCCGAGCTGACATTGGACGGCTTTCTCGGGCCGGGGCATGTCAGCATGGTCATTGGGACAGCGCCCTATGGCTTTATTGCGGAGCATTACAAAAAGCCAATCGTCATCGCCGGGTTCGAGCCTCTCGACATTCTGCAGTCGATCGCAATGGTTCTGCGTCAGCTCGTCGAGGAACGCTGTGTCGTCGAAAATCAATACCGACGCATCGTACCCGAGCGGGGCAACGCCCCGGGACTGGCAGCGATCAGCCACGTCTTCGAATTGCGCGAGTTCTTCGAGTGGCGGGGTCTCGGATCGATCGACCATTCCGGGGTTCGTGTCCGCGCCGCCTATGCCCGCTACGACGCCGAACGCAAATTCTCGCTGCCCGGGCTGAAGATCGCCGACCCGAAGGCCTGCCAGTGCGGCGAGGTCCTGAAGGGCGTCATCAAGCCGTGGCAGTGCAAGGTGTTCGGCGGCGCCTGCACACCCGAGACGCCGCTCGGCGCGCTGATGGTGTCGAGCGAAGGGGCCTGCGCGGCCTATTACAATTACGGCGGCGCGCGGGTGGCCGAACCGCGCCGCGCCGTACATCCCGAGGCGGCCGAATGACCGCCCTGCGCACCGCGCGCAAGGTGCGCGACACGCGCATCACTTTGGCGCACGGCAGCGGCGGCAAGGCAATGCACGATCTGATCGACGATGTGTTCGTCAGCACCTTCGACAATGCCGCCTTCGACCCGCTCGAAGATCAGGCCCGACTGCCGCTCGCCGAGCTGGTCGCGCAGGGCGATCGGCTCGCCTTTACGACCGACTCTTACGTCGTGGACCCACTGTTCTTCGCCGGCGGCGATATCGGCCGGCTGGCGGTGGCCGGCACAGTCAACGACCTCGCCGTCGGGGGCGCCCGGCCGCTGTTCCTCAGCTGCGCGATCATTGCCGAAGAGGGGCTCGACATCGCGCTGCTGCGCCGGGTCGCCTGCTCGATGCAGGACACCGCCGTAGAAGCCGGCGTTAAAATAGTTACCGGCGATACCAAAGTCGTGCCGCGCGGCGCGGTCGACAAGCTGTTCGTCAATACCGCAGGTATCGGCGTCATCGCTGCAGGCCTGTCGATCGCCGCCGACCGCGCGCGGCCGGGTGACGCAATACTGGTCAACGGCACAATCGGGGACCACGGAGTCGCCATTTTGCAGGAGCGAGCGGATCTCGGGCTCGCGGCCAAAATCGCCAGCGATTGTCAGCCGCTGAACGGGCTGATTGCGGCTTTGTTGAAGTCTTGCACCGAGGTGCACTGCTTGCGCGACGCCACCCGCGGCGGGGTGGCGACTGTCCTCAACGAATTTGCCGCGGCCTCGCGGCTGTGCCTGCGGATCCGCGAGACCGCTCTGCCGATCCGCGACGAGGTCAGGGGTGTCTGTGAGCTGCTCGGTCTCGACCCGCTCTACATTGCCAACGAAGGAAAATTCGTCGCGATCGTGCCCGGCCGGAATGCCGATCGCGCCTTGGCGGCGCTGCAATCGCATCCCGCCGGGCGGCAAGCCGCGATCATCGGCGAAGTCGCGCAGACGCCGGAGGAAACGGTGTTGCTGACCACCCCGTTTGGCGGCTCGCGCATCCTCGACATGCTAGTCGGCGAGCAGCTGCCGCGAATCTGTTGAGGGCGGGGCGTGCACGAACTCGGCATCGCGCAGAGCATCGTCGAGATGGTCGGTGAACGGGCCGGCGAGGCGCGCGTCCACCGGCTCACCCTGGTGATCGGCCGGCTCTCGGGGGTGATTCCGGATGCGCTGCGCTTTTGCTTCGATATCTGCACCGAGGGCACCGTGCTCGAAGGTGCGATCCTCGAAATCCTCGAGCCCGCGGGGCGTGGGCGGTGCCCGGACTGTGGACGGGAGCAGGAAATGAAGTCGCTTTTTGATATGTGCATTTGCGGCGCCACTGGTCTCGACTGCATCGCAGGCGACGAGATGCGGATCAAAGAAATGGAGATGGCGTGATGTGCACGATTTGCGGCTGCTCCGGAACAGCGGAGGCAATGGTGATCGAAGCGGGCCACTCTCACGACCATCAGCATCACGACCACGGCCACCATGATCACGATCCCCACCACCACGACCATGGCGCGATCGTGACGCTGGAGCAGCAGATCCTCGCCAAGAACCACCTGCTGGCCGAGCGCAATCGCGGCTGGTTCGCCGGCCGCGGCATCCTTGCCCTGAACCTGATGAGCTCGCCGGGTGCCGGCAAGACGACTTTGCTCGAGCGCACGATCCGCGACCTAGGCAGCGCGCTCGAGATCGGTGTCATCGAAGGCGATCAGGCGACCGAAACCGACGCCGCCCGCATCCGCGCCGCCGGAAGCAATGCGGTTCAGATCAATACCGGGACCGGATGCCACCTCGACGCCGACATGCTGCGGCGCGGTCTCGGGGCGCTGAAACCACCGCCTGAATCGGTGGTAATGATCGAGAATGTCGGCAATCTCGTCTGCCCGGCGCTGTTCGATCTCGGCGAGCGCGCCAAAATCGTCATGCTCTCGGTCACCGAAGGCGACGACAAGCCGCTGAAATACCCGCATATGTTCCGGGCCGCCGATGTCGTGATCATTACAAAATCGGACTTGCTGCCCCATGTCGATTTCAGCATTGACCGCTGTCTCGGCCACGTGCGGGCGGTCAACCGGTCGATCAGGAGCTTCCTCCTTTCCGCCATCACGGGGGAGGGGGTCGGGGCTTGGTACGATTGGCTGAGCGCCGAGCGATCCGCCGCTGTCGAGGCATCGATATAGCCGACTTCCGCACCTTTCCGGCCCGGGCGCCAAACCCTATCGTGATCGTCCGCGGTTTCGCCTAATCTGCCGATCTTCGATCGAACAATAGGGAGGGCGCAACCGATGTCGTATGTGTATGTCGTGCAGATGGACATTCCGCAGCACCTCGAGGCCGAGTTCAATCGCATTTACGACGAGGACCATGTTCCGACCATTCTCAAAGTCCCCGGCGTCCGGTCCTGCGCACGCTATCGGCTCGAACATTCGACGGTGCCGAGCATGCCGCGCTACTTGGCGATCTACGAGACCGACTCGGCCGAAGTGATCAACAGCCCGGCTTGGCAGGAAGCCTCCGATCTCGGCGAGTGGAAGCCCAAGATCCGGCCGCACACGACAAACCGCCAGCACAGCGTCTTCCGGCGGATCGCCTGACCATGGCCGATATTTTTGTCGTGCAGCTCGATATTCCGGCGGAGCATGAGGCCGAGTTCAACCGCGTCTACGACACCGAGCATTTCCCGATGCTGTCGAAGGTGCCGGGGGTGCGCTCGGCGGGGCGCTATCGGCTCGAGCACTCGACGGTGCCGGGCATGCAGCGCTACCTGACGATATACGAGCTCGACTCGCCCGACGTGCTGAAGAGCGCGGAATGGGAGAGGGCCGGCAGCTACGGCGATTGGGCGACCAAGATCCGGCCGCTCTTGACCAGCCGCCACCACAGCGTCTTCGAACGCATCGCCTGAGAGCAAGTGAAGAAATCGCGCTTGAAATGCCATCAGCTAATCTTCCCTCGCTTTCCCGGCGAAAGCCGGGACCCATTCCTCCACCACGCGGAACTTTTTTAGAATCGCAACGCCTTGCCAGTGGGGATGGGCTCGTCCCGCGGAACGATAGGCCCCGGCTTTCGCCGGGGAAGCGTGTAACTCGCGATGGATGTTTGTTTCACACGCTCTGAGAAGGGAAGGACATGATCCACGTTGTCGCCATCATCACCGCCAAATCCGGCATGCGCGACGCGATCCTGAAGGAATTCCACGCCAACATGCCCACTGTTCACGCCGAGAAAGGCTGCATCGAATACAGCCCCGCGGTCGACGCCGAGGGCATCGGCAGCTTTCAGGCGAAATTCGGCCCCGACGCCTTTGTCGTGATCGAGAAGTGGGAGAGCCCCGACGCGCTGAAGGCGCACGCCGCGTCGCCGCACATGGCCGCCTACGCCGCCAAGACCCGCGACATGATCGCCAGCCGCACAATCCACGTGCTGCAGCCGGGGTAAGGCGCCGGCACTGTCCGTCACGCCCACCCGCAAGGGCAAGAAGCTTCGAGTTCGCTGCCGAGGTAACGGGCGAGCTCGGCCATAGCGGAGCGGCCGGCGCGGGCCTCGGCTTCGGGATTGTAGTTGGTGTTCGTGTTGACATCATAGGTATAGGCGGCGGAGTCGGCGTCGGTGATGAACTCGATGCCGGCGACGTCGATCGCATTGGCGGCGAGGAAGGCCTGGTAGCGCTGCTTCAGAGCCGGATCGATGTTGTCGATGATCGCGAACTTGGCGCGGACCCCGTTGCCGGTGGGGCAGAAAGCGTCACCGACAGTACAGGCGTCGGCCGGACACAGCTCGAAGCCCTCACTGGTGTCCACCTCGACCGCATACATGAACTTGCCGCCGATAAACTCGGCGCGGGTAATCAGCGGGACCGGGGCGCGGACGTATTGCTGCAGCATATGCAATCCGTCGACCGGCGGCTCGTAATCCGGGCTGTCAAGGTAGTCGGCGAGGGCGCCAGGCGAGTGAAACAGCCGCACGCCGAGGCCTTTGCCGCCGCGGTTCGGCTTCACAATGAATGGGCCGCCGCCGAAGCGCTGGCGGGCCGCTTCGACGAGCAACTCCTTGCCGGCAACGACTACGGTATCCGGAGTCCGCACGCCGGCGGCTTCGAGGGCGGCGTATTGCCGCGCCTTGCTGATCTCCAGGTCGAGCGCGCGGCTGCCGTTGACGACGCGGCGGCCATGCCGTTCGAGCCGGGCCAACACGGCGGCGGTGAGTTCGGCGGCGTAGCGATGGTCGCGCGTGTGCGAGGAGGCGCTCATGCGGTTGTAGAAGACGCCCTCGGGCGGCGGCCGCGACAGGTCGAAGACGCCGCGGTCGAGGAACCAGTCGCGCCAGGGAAGTCGCTGCCGGTCCAAGGCCGCCGCGAGTGGTTCGAGCCAGGCGGCGTTCTCGTGGATCACATGGATGTGCGTCATCGGCTCCTCCTCGCGGCCGATCAGAGATAATTACATCTCAGGATAAGTCAAACAGGCGAGAAATACATGTTCATTAAGTGTAATAGCTTCGCGTTCCGAGTTTCCTTATAGTTGCCGATGAAACGTTCGAGAGGGGCCTATGGCGCGGGTCGAGGGAAAGGTCGCGCTCGTCACGGGTGCTGGTGGCGGGATCGGCGGGGCGGGCGCGCTCGGTCTCGGGCGCGAAGGCGCGGCGGTGGTCTGCGCCGATATCGATGCCGCCACAGCCGAGGCGGCGGCCGTCAAATCCGCACCGCCGGCGGCCGCGCTGCGGCGCTCGGCCTCGACGTGCGCGACCGCTCGGCGGTCGACGGCGCGGTTGCGGCGGCGGTCCGCGAATTCGGCAGGCTCAACGTGCTGGTCGACTGCGTCGGCGTCAGCCAGACCGGCACGTTTCTCGACCTCGATCCTGCCACCTGGGACCGCATCATTGCGGTCAATTTGACCGGGATGTTTCATTTGGGGCAGGCCGCGGCCCGGCAGATGGTGCGGCAGGGTGATGGCGGAAGCATCATCAATGTCACCTCGCAGCTCGCCGAGGTCGCCCGCCCGGAGCGCGCGGCCTATGTCGCCTCCAAAGGCGGCGGCCGGTCGCTCACCCATGCGATGGCGCTCGAACTGGCGCCGCACGGCATCCGCGTCAATGCGATAGCCCCCGGCCCGACTTTGACCGGCCTGACCCGAGCCAGCTACGCCGACCCCGAACGGCGCCGCGCCACGATCGCGCAGATCCCGCTCGGCCGTTTGGGAGAGCCCGAAGACATCGTCGGGGCTATCCTCTTTCTCGCCTCCGACGAGGCTCGCTGGGTGACCGGCAGCACGGTTACCGTCGATGGCGGCTATCTGGTGGTTTGAGGAGAGTATCGCGATGAAGATCGGATTCATCGGGACCGGAACGATGGGACAGCCGATGCTGGCCAACCTCGTCAAGAAGGGCTTCGAGGTCGTCGCCTTCGCTGTCGTGCCGGGCGCGCTCGACACTGCGGTAAGGCTGGGCGCGGCGCGGGCAGGGTCGGCGGGTGAAGCGGCGGCGAATTGCGAGCTCGCGATTACGATGCTGCCGTCCTCGGCCAATGTCGAGGCCGCCTATTTCGGCGAGGGCGGAATCATCGAGAGCGCCCCCGCCGGGCGGCTCTGCGTCGACATGTCGACGATCGATCCCGGCACCTCGCAGCGCGTGGCGGCGCGCATCAACGAACGTGGCCTCAGGTTCCTCGACGCGCCGGTTTCGGGCGGGGTGGGCGGCGCCACGGCGGGCACATTGGCGATCATGGTCGGCGGCGATGCCGGCGATCTCGAAGAGGCGCGGCCGGCGCTCGCCGCGATGGGCGGCAACATCATCCATGTCGGCGCGGTCGGGTCCGGCGAAGTCGCCAAGCTGTGCAACAATCTGATCTCGGGCTCGGCGCTCGTCGCGGTCGCCGAGGCGTTCCGCATCGGCGAGGCGTTCGGCGTCGATCCGCAGATCCTGACCAATGTGATCGCCAAATCCTCGGGCGCCACCTGGGTCATGGAGCACATGCATCCGGTCCCCGGCATCGTCGAGGGCGCCGCCTCGAGCCGGCAATACGCCCCGGGCTTCATGACCGACCTGATGGCGAAAGATCTCGGTCTCGCCATCAACGCCGCGCGCGAGAAGCGGGTGCCGGTCGCCGTCGCGCCAGCCGCCCATCAGCTCTACCGGCTCGCGTCGTCGCACGGACTCGGCCAAGAGGATTTCTCCGCGGTCTACAAATTCCTGAAGCCATCGAACGACGACGCCCCGGTTTAGATCAGATTTCGACCAAATTGACCCTGTCATTGCGAGGCGCGCATCGCGCAATGACGCAACCTCGTGCCAAAAAGTCTCGGTGGCACGAGACTGCTTCGCTGCACTCGCAATGACAGTTGGAATTGGTGATGCAACGCGGTGGAGCGCTCAATGCTGCGCCTTAGGGCTCCAATGTGGCTACGTCCCTGTCTTCCCCGTAGTTGCCCTTTCCAAATGAGCGGTTTCCGATAAGCGCATCAGTCAGCCAGAGTGGGCTCCGCCTTGGACCGCGCGGCGAAGCGCACGGCGCGGCGGGTGAGCAATGCCAGCGGCACGCACAACACCAGCATCAGCGCGCCGAGGATGAAAAAGCTTTCGCTCACACCGCAATGGTCGGCGATTGCGCCCATCAGCGGCGGGATCACGATCGAGGTGAGCCGCTGCCCGGTCTGGCGCAATCCGACAACCGCACCTTGCTGATGGCGGCCAACCGCCCTCGCCTGCACCGATAAGATGACTGGCTGGATGACACCTTCCAGCCAGCCGCGGATCACCTGCGACAGCAGCAGCAACACGAAGATCCCGCCCAGCACCGGGGTCATTGCGATCAGCAGGATCGACAGCACTGTGCCGCTGAGCATCGTGCGCAGCGGATCGCCCAATAACACCGCGCGCCCGGCAAAGAGCGACCCGAACCCACTGGCAATCTCGGCCGCAGCGAAGAGGACGCCGATGGTGGTGCCGACGAGCCCGATCTCCTCGAGGTAAACGACATAGACCGAGGTCTGGATGCTGTAAGTCGTATTGCGCATCGAGATGACCGCCATCGACACCGCGACGGCGGGGATCGCGACCAGCATGATCGAGTTCACGTAATCCGAGACTCGGGGCAAGGCGTCGCGGGCGCGGAACCGCGCCCGCGCGGTTCCAGCCCCGGAAATTTCGGATTCTGGTGTGCGCAACAATGCAATGGTCAATACCGCGCCCCAAGCCGCGCCAAAGAGATAGGCCGGCCAGGCTCCGCCGAAATCCCAGACGATTCCGGCGAGAATGGGCGCCGTCGTCGAGCCGAGCCGGGCAAAGAAGCTGAACTTGCCGATATAGCCGGCGTCGCCCTCGGCGTGCTGCGCGATCAAGGTTTGCGCGCCGGACCAGGCAAACGAGACCGCGGCGCCATTCACCACTTGCAACAGCAACAAGGCCCAGAACCCCGGCACAAGTGGAAAAAGCGGCGCCAGCGCCATACCCGTCCAGACGAAAAACAAGGTGACCCGGCGCGTGCCGAACCGGTCCATCAACACGCCGATGTGGATCGACAGAAACAGAGCAAGGAGCGAGCGCGCCCCCACCAGGATGCCGATCTCGGCCGCACCGAGCCCCAGCGACAGCCCATAGAGCGGGATCAGGAAGGTGAAGAAATCGATGTAACCCATGCTGAACGGCCCGGCGACGTAGAGCGACGCGGGGGGCCTGGAGGGGGCGGGGTTCATGCCGGTGAGGTCTCGGGAGCGGAGGCACTCATCCGGCGCAGCACACCCTGCGGTTCCCCCCGGCATACGAGGAGGCGCCCTGCAGCGCAAACTCGCCGCCGACGCCAGCGGGGGAACAGATCACCCCGGGAACCGAGCCCGTGAGGCAAAGAGCGGAAGCGAGCTGTCAAACCCGCTGAAATTTTTGAATAAAATCGTTCACTTCAGGCTGCGTCCAGGTGTCGCCGTGATACCAGAAATCGAGGAGCACGTCCTTGTTGCGCGATACCCAGTCGATGACCTGCGGCGACAGCTGGCGGACGACGCGGACCGGGAGACTATTGGCGACGACGGTCGGAGTGTCGGCAATCGCGACGGAAAAGCTCGGCTGCGACCGCCTCGGCTGCAAGAAATACTTCACGCGTGGGCCCTGCCCACCCATCGCGGTCGAGATGAAGATGGTGCCGGGCACGCCGGTCTGTGCCGTCGTAAGGTTCGCCATCTCCACGACATCGTCTTGGGCCAGCTCTGCCGCCAATCGGGTGTCGGCGGGGACCTGTATCGTTTCTTTGCCAGCCATAATTTATGCTTAGCATAGAACGGCAGCGGCTACGACACTCTCATGGCGTGTCTGGGATTCGGCCTGACAACCGAGCACAGACAATGATCCCCAAACATCATATCAACCTGTTCTGGTCGGAGCCGGACGGCGCCTGGGTTGCGGATGTGCCTGATCTGCAAATTCTGCGTCCTCGCACTCGCTCCGCGGCGGCCGACTGCCAATCACGAGCCGAATAGGGCCACAAATCAAGGTCCGCTTCCGCCGCTGCGGAAGCGTTCGCGTGTCAATCAGTCGGCAGGTTCAAACGTGGCGGCGTAGTCGGCCTGCAACTCCGGCGCTGTGCCGGGGCGCTTTCGGGCCAGCAAGACAATGCGGCCGGCCAGGCCCGTATAGGCCGATTTCCAGTCGGCCGCCCGGCGGTGCACGGCTGCCGCAAAATCGCGAAGAGCGGCGGTGCCTGCGGCCGCTGCGCGCGCCAGGACATCGGCGACAAAGGCTGCGGCCACCGATGCCGGCACCGGCTGACTGTCCGCGGCTTCGATGGGCGGGGCGGCGTCGAGCGCCCGGCGGCTCGCCAGCGCAATGCCGGGCTCGGCCAGCACCGCCTCGCGCAGCACGCGGTTCCGGTAACGCTCGATCCCCAGAGGGAGCCTGTCGGCGGGCCGTCCGCCGCCGATCCAGGCGTCGAGATTGCCCGGGCCCCAATTGTAGGCCGCGATTGCATCTTGCCAATTGCCGTATCGCCGATACATGCGGGCGAGATAGGCACGGCCAAGCACACGGTTTTGTGTGAGGTCGAACCGGTCGCCGCCGCCGACATCGAAGGCCGCCGCCGCGCTCACTTGCATCGGTCCCTGCGGCGCGCCCGGCTCCGGGCGCCACATCCGCAGATCGGACCCGTGGCTCGAATTCGGCGCCGTCGACGGCGAACGCGACCCGGTCGAGATCGGCTGCGGAAGCCGGGCCGAACAACTCCGCTTCGGCGGTGGCCGGCAGCCCCGCGCCCCGGAGAATACTCACCGGCCGGTCCCGCAGATTTGCAAACGTCACCACTTGCATCGTCATTGCCCCCGCCAGGCGGACCGGGCCCGGCGTCACCAAGGCGTGTTCGCTGTCGCCGCGCAAGATCCGGACGGCGCTCCTGCGCGGATCGGCAAAGCTCACAATTTCGGCTGTCTCGGCCTTCTCGGGCACAGGCTTCTGCCCGCTCTTGCCGCCGCGCACGATTTTGACCGCTCTCCATCCCGTATCCGGGAAGGTGACCAATTGCACGCTTCCGGTTTTGCTTTCGATCGCGTGCTTGAGGGTTGCCGCCGAGATGTGCGGCTTGGCCTTCGAGGCAGCCTCAGCGGTGCAGGTGACCGCGCAGGCAAATAGGATCGCCCAAACTCCGCCCCGCATCGCCCCCTCGATCGGTGCGGGTGATCAAAATCACCCCCAAGGCGAAGCATCCTAGCCGAAACCGTTCCGGATTTGAGCGGAAATTACACGGCATGCCGGAGACCAGCGCCTTGTCATCGAATCCGGCGATCAATTAGCATCGCCGGCGAGGTCAAATCGCGAGGAGGGCGGCATGCCGAAGGTTCTGGTGATCCACGGCGCGGGAATGAACATGCGCGGCAAGGTCCAGACCGAAATCTTCGGTCCGATGACCCTGCCCGAATATGACGAGCGGATCCGCGGGTATGCCGCTGAACTCGGGATCGAGGTCGAGATCTTCCATTCGAACATCGAGGGCGAGATCGTCAACCGGATCTACGAGGCGAACGACAAGGGCTTCGACGCGGCATTGTTCAACCCGGCGGCGTTCGGGACCGGCTACCCGGCTCTGGTCGCAGCGATCTCGCAGATCAAATTCCCGACGATCGAGGTTCATATCTCGAACCCGATAAGACGCGGCCCGGCTTCCGAGACGGCGCGGGTCAGCCACGGCATTGTCGCCGGCTTCGGGTTGACGGGATACTACCTGGCATTGCGCGGCGTGCGCGATATGCTGGCGGCAAAGAAGTGATCAACGCCGCGATCGTCGGGCTCGGCCGCTGGGGCCGGACGCTGGTCAATGCGGTGCACGGCAAGAGCAGCGCGATCCGCTTCACGGCCGCGCATACCCGCACCCGTACCTCGGCCGAGGCGTTCTGTGCCGAGAACGGGATCGCGCTCAAAGACGATCTCGACCAGATCCTCGCCGACCCGGGGATAGACGGTGTCGTCTTTGCGACCCCGCACAGCCAGCACGGGCCTCAGGTCGAGCGCACCGCAGCGGCCGGCAAGCACGTCTTGATGGAAAAGCCGTTCACCCTGGACCTGAAGAGCGCCGAGGCGGCGGTCGAGGCGGTGGCGCGCGCCGGGGTGGTGTTGGCTGTCGCCTATCCGAGACGGTTCCATCCGGCGATGATCGAGCTGAAGACGCGGATAGAGGACGGCCGGCTCGGCACGGTCAGCCATTGCGAGAGCGCGCAGGCATCGCCGGCCGGGCTCACGATGTCGCCGGATTATTGGCGGTCCGACCCGCAAGAGGCTCCAGCCGGGGCGATGACCGCGACCGGCGTGCACAATCTCGATGCGTTGATCTATCTGTTCGGCAGAATCGACGAGGTTTATTGCACGAGCCTGCGCCGGGTCATGGCGCGGCTGGAAGACACGACCACGGTCCTGCTCGGCCTCGCGAACGGGATCTCGGCGACCCTCTACTGTTCGCTCGTCACGGCGCCAACCTACCGCTTTGCGGTCTACGGCACAAAGGGCGCCGTCGAGCTCGCGACGCCGGAGCTCGAATTCCGCTTTACGCCGGTTACCGAGCGGCCCACGACCGGCCGGCATAGCGCCCCCGCACCCGAGATCATCGGCTACAAAGGATTCAATGCGCTCGCCGCTGAGCTCGAAGGTTTCGCTGCGGCGATCAATCGCGAACGCCCCTACCCGATCACTGCCGAGGAAGTGCTGCACGGGGTGGCCGCGTTCGAGGCGATCGTCCGTTCGGCGGCGCTCCACCAGCCGGTAAAGGTCGCGCAATGACTGTGACCGTGCTCTACCCCGAGGAGCGGCAGATCCCGGATGACGGCCTCGAAGCCGGGATCTTCGCTCCCGAAGTCCGTCTCATGCGGCGCCAAGTCAAAACCCTCGCCGACCTCGACCCCGCCGACAGCGCGGAGGTCGACGGGCTGATGATCATGAGATACGCCGTGACGCCCGAGGACATCGCGCGCTTCCCGCGGCTGCGCGCGATTGTGCGCATGGGGGTCGGCTATGACAGGATCGCGCGGCCGGCGGCGGCCTCGCGCAATATCCTCATCTGCAACGTCCCGGATTACGGCACAACCGAGGTTGCCGATCATGCGATGGCGCTCGCTTTGTCATTGCGCCGCGGCGTGATCCTTTATCACGAGCGGCAGCGGCGGGACCCGCCGGCGCCGTGGGGACCGGTCAAAGGGGAGCTGATCCGCCGCTTCGGGGTGCAGACTTTCGGCATCGTCGGGCTCGGCCGGATCGGCACGGCAGTGGCGCTGCGGGCGCGTGGCTTCGGTTTCCGGGTGATGTTCTACGATCCTCATCTGCCCAACGGCGCCGAGCTGGCGCTCGGCATCGGCCGCGCCGCCACTCTCGAGGAATTGCTGCGCCAGACCGACACATTGTCGGTCCACACGCCACTGACACCCGAAACCCGCGGTATGCTCGGCGCTGCCGAGCTTGGGCTGTTGCGCAAGAGCGCCGTTGTGGTCAATACCGCGCGCGGGCCGATCATCGATCTCGATGCGCTGTTGGCGTTATTACGCGACGGACATATCGCCGCCGCCGGGCTCGACGTATTGCCGGTCGAGCCCCCGGTCGAGCCTATCCCGGAACTGTTGCGCGCCTACCGCACCCGCGAGCCGTGGCTCGAAGGACGCCTGGTCGTAACTCCGCACGCCGCCTGGTTCACGCCCAAATCGGAGCACGACACCCGCGTCAAATCCGCCGAGACGATGCGCGCCGCCTTGCTGACCAACCGCCCGCAAAACGTCGTCACCCCGGACATGTTCTAGTGTTCGGATCCATGCGGAAAATTCGCTCGGCAAGCGGACCAAAGCTCACATCCAAATCCTGTCACACCGGCGACGAGGACGGGCGCATTGCACTAAATGTCCGGATGAATCTAGCCGAGATGCGGTCGCTACCGCTACTTGGAGATAGCGCCTATTCTAATCGCGAAGATGCAGCAACTCGATCTGTTCCGCCACGTCCCGGCTCCGGCCGAACTCTCCCCATCCGACAACATGGTCCGGCCGGTCATCGGCCCGGATAGCATGGAGGACGAAGAACTGTTGGCTGCGCTTCCTCATGCAAGGATCGCGGACAGCATTGCCCTCGTTGCCGAAGCGGGGCATCGGCGCCTGACCGCCGCGATACCCGCTCTCGAAGCTCTGTGCCGCCGTTTCTCCGGTTTTGGCGCCGATCGGATCGTGCCCGAACAAGCGGCGGCGATTGATGCTCTCGCGCAGATTGCCGGCTCGGATGCGGCACAAGCGCTCGCTCGGCTGATCGTCAGGAGGACGGTTGAAGGGCGGTTGTCTGCGACGCGGCGTCGGCGCCGCCGCGCGCCTCGGTGCCAAACTGCCGGCCGGCACGGTGATGGAGCTGCTGCGCCACGATGATCCGGCAATTCGTGCGGATGCATGCCGGTTCGCCCAGCCTTCGCCGGAAATGCTTGCGCAATTGCGCGAGCTGCTGGACGACCTTCAGCGGCCGGTGCGGATGGCGGCAGCGTGCGCTCTCGGGCTCATGGGACGCAGCGAGGTTCGCCCGCTCCTTACCCGCTATCTTCGCGAGGAACCGTCGGCGCAGATCATCGACGCCGCCGCTCCGATGGCCGACGAGGAGTGCATCGTCCTGCTCGGGCGGGTGGCCCGCATTATGCCTGACCTCTCGGAGACAGCACTCGATGCGCTTGATGCGATCGATCATCCGCGGGCATTGAGAATCCTTGCCGAAATCGGTGTTCCCTCCAGCAACGGGTAATCCATGATACTGATCCGCTTCGCTTGCGCCGTCCTGGCGCTCGCCATCGCCGCCGCTGTGCCCCCGGTCGGGGGCGCGGATGCGGCCACCCACCAGGTGATCGAGATGCCGAATGGATTGAAATACACCGACACCAAGATCGGGGAGGGCGCTACGGCGACACCGGGCAGCAAGGTCTCGGTGCATTATACCGGATGGCTCTACAACAACGGGACGAAGGGGGCTAAGTTCGACAGCTCGGTCGATCGCGGGAAACCCTTTGAGTTCACGCTCGGCGCGCATCAGGTCATTGCCGGGTGGGACGAAGGGGTCGCCGGAATGAAAGTCGGCGGCAAACGCACTCTGATCATCCCGCCCGAGCTCGGCTATGGCGCCCGCGGCGCCGGCGGGGTTATCCCGCCGAACGCCACATTGATGTTCGACGTCGAGCTGTTGGGAGTTCAGTAGCGCCGCCTCTCCCGAGAGCGCTCCGATGGTGGACGATCACCAAACCCACAGCCATCATCGACACATACACGCCGAGGTGAACTACGGCCGCGCCTTCGCAATCGGGATCGCCGCGAACCTGGCGTATCTCGGCGGCGAAGCGATCGCCGGGATTTTTTCCGGCTCGCTCGCGCTGCTCGCCGATGCCGGCCACAATCTCGGGGATGTGCTGGGCCTCGCCTTGTCCTGGGGGGCCGCGGTGCTGGGGCGGCGCCAGCCGAGCGGCCGGTTTACCTATGGGCTGCGCAGCAGTTCCATTCTGGCAGCGCTCGCCAATGCGATCATTCTGTTGGTGGTGACCGGCGGGATAGCCTGGGAGGCGATCTTGCGCATCAGCCACCCGGTGCAGGTGGCCAGCGGCGTCATCGTCGCGGTCGCCGCCATCGGCATCTTCGTCAATGGCTGGACGGCGCTGCTCTTTTCGTCCGGCAGTGGTGACCTCAATGTAAAGAGCGCCTTTCTCCACCTGGCGGCGGACGCGCTCGTCACTGCCGGTGTCGTGGCCGCCGGCATCGTGATCTGGCTCACCAATTGGCTATGGCTAGACCCGCTGGTCAGCCTGATTGTTTCAGCGGTCATCGTCTTCGGCACCTGGGGCCTCTTGAAGAGCGCCATCAGCCTCGCGTTGGACGCCGTGCCGGAGGGCCTCGACATTGCCGCGGTCCGCGCCCATCTGCTCGCTCTGCCCGGAGTATCCGGGCTGCACGATCTGCACATCTGGGGCATGAGCACGACGGAGACCGCGCTGACCTGCCATCTGATCATGCCGGCCGGCCACCCGGGTGATGCCGCGCTGAACGAGATGGCGCAGCAGCTGCACGATCGCTTCGGCATTCAGCACGCGACGATCCAGATCGAGCTTGCCGACACCGAGGAGGCCTGCGCGCTGACCCCTGAACACGTGGTGTGAGCCGTTGCCCCGGCGGGCTGTCGAGACTAGCTTTGATGCATCTGAGGCGTTCTTCCGTGGAGGAAAGAATGAGCGAACGCGCCCGTGTCCGCGAAGTCGGGCTCCGCGACGGATTGCAAAGCATCGCTGAGGTCTTGCCGACCGAGCAGAAGATCGCTTGGCTCGATGCCGAGCACGCCGCCGGGGTGCGCGAAATCGAGGTCAGCTCGTTTGTCCCGCCAAAGCTCCTGCCGCAGCTCGCCGACGCCGAGGCGGTCGTGCGTCATGCGCTGACCTTGCCTGGCCTCACGGTCTCCGCACTGATCCCGAACCTAAAGGGAGCGGAGCGGGGTTTGGCGCTCGGGGTCCACGAGATGAATTTCGTGCTGTCGGTCAGCGAGGGGCACAATCGCTCGAATGTCCGCCGCAGCACCGCGGAATCGGTCGAGGATTTTCGCCGCGTCGTGGCGCTGTGCCGGACGGCGCCCGAAGACCGGCGCCCGCGCATCGCCTGCGGGCTCGCCACCGCCTTCGGTTGCACGATCGAGGGCGCGGTCGATGAGGACCGGGTGCGCCGCATCGCCGTCGAAATCGCCGAGGCCGGCGCCGACGCGATCGCTCTCGCCGACACCGTCGGCTACGGCCAGCCGGCGGCGGTCGAGCGCGTCTTCCGCCGGGTCATGGCCGATGTCGCGCCCTTGCCGGTGTCCGGGCATTTCCACGACACGCGCGGGCTCGGCCTCGCCAATGTGCTCGCCGCCCTCAATGCCGGCACGCGGTTTTTCGACGCCTCGCTGGGCGGGCTCGGCGGCTGTCCCTACGCGCCCGGCGCGACCGGCAACATCGTCACGGAGGACCTCGCCTTTATGCTCGAGGCGATGGGGTTCGAGACCGGGATCGATCTCGACCGGCTGATCGCCGTGCGCGAGCTGGTCCACCACGCTTTGCCGAACGTCGTCCAGCACGGCGCGATCGCCAAGGCCGGGCTGCCCAAGAATTTCCCCCCCGTCGCGATGGCGCAGGCGGCAGAATAGGCCGACCGCACGGCGGCGACGGTTCGGTGGGGGCGGCGGTGCGCTTTCACTCAGCTCGTCGCGGTGCTCGGTGCACTCGGGCAGGCGTCGGGTTCTCCCCCATCGGATGAAACGGCGGCAGAAGAATGCCGTGCCGGAGGGTGATCTGGGTCATCAAGGCCTCGCTCCCGGCGTATCATCGAGAACTGCATCATACGGAAAGGGCATGCGATGACGATCAAGCGCGAGAAGATTCAGCCAAAGGGTATTCATGTCCGAATGGTGGCCGGTCAGCCGGCCTACAGCCAGGTCGTGACGGTCAGCGGCACCGGGCGGCAGATCTTCCTCGCCGGGCAACTGGCTCGCGACGCCGACGGCAATTGCGTCGGCAAGGGCGACATGAGGGCCCAGATCCAGCAGGTCGGCGAGAACATCAAGGCCTGCCTGGAAGCGGCCGGCGCAACCCTCGCCGACATCGTCAAGACCAACACCTATGTCACCGATTTCGAGGAATTCTCGAAGCACGGCGACATGCGGATGCGCTATTTCGGGCTCGCCACGCCGACCAGTACGACGGTCGAGATCCGCCGCCTCGCCGGGCCCGACTTCATGATCGAGATCGAAGCAATCGCCTTCGTCGACAACTGAGCGCCGATCATATCGGTTCGTCATTCCCGCGAAAGCGCTAGGGCTGTCCGGGGAAACCCGGAGAGCGGTTCGTAATATTTTGTTTGTGCCGGATAAGGTAGCGGGCGGCGGCTCGCAGCTTCGATCGCGTGGACCGGCAGGGCGCAATCTGCTACGCCCTAACCCATGGCCCTAACCCTTTACAACACGCTGACCCGCCGCAAGGAGCCCCTCGAGCCGCTCGATCCCGAGCGGGTGCGCCTCTATGTCTGCGGGCCGACGGTCTACGACCGCGCGCATATCGGTAACGGTCGGGCGATTGTCGTGTTCGATGTGCTCTATCGGCTGTTGCGCGATGTCTACGGGCGCGAGCACGTGGTCTATGTTCGCAACATTACCGATGTCGAAGACAAGATCAACGCCGCCGCCCGCAAGAACAACGAGCCGATTGCGGCATTGACGGCGCGGACGACGGCGGCGTTTCACGAGGACATGGCGGCGCTCGGCGTCCTGCCGCCCGATATCGAGCCGCGGGCGACCGAGTATATCCCGCAGATGATCGCGATGATCGAACGGCTGATCGCCGGCGGGCACGCCTATGCGGCCGAAGGCCATGTGCTGTTCTCGGTCACCTCCGACCCCGATTACGGGCAGCTCTCGCGGCGCACCCGCGATGACATGATTGCCGGCGCGCGCGTCGAGGTCGCTCCCTACAAGCGCGATCCCGCCGATTTTGTGCTGTGGAAGCCGTCGGACGCGGATCTGCCGGGATGGGACAGTCCCTGGGGACGCGGCCGGCCGGGTTGGCACATCGAATGCTCCGCGATGAGCGAGACGCATTTGGGCGAAACCTTCGATATCCACGGCGGCGGGCTCGATCTCGTCTTCCCGCACCACGAGAACGAGATCGCGCAAAGCACTTGCGCGCATGACGGCCGCCCGTTCGTCCGGTATTGGATGCACAACGGAATGCTGACCGATGCCGGCGCCAAGATGTCGAAATCGCTCGGCAATATTCGCACCGTGCGCGAATTGCTCGACGAGGCGCCGGGCGAGGCGATCCGCCTCGCATTGCTGACCGCGCATTATCGCGACCCGCTCGACTGGACGGGCGAGAGGCTGCGCCAGGCGCGGCAGACGCTCGATCGCTTCTACCGCGCGCTGACCTTGCCGCGCGACGCCGTCTTCGAGCGGTTTGGCGAAGCCGACGCGGCGCTGCGCCCGGTGCGCGACGCGCTCGAAGACGATCTCAACACGCCACTTGCCCTGACGCACCTCCATGAGCTCGCCGGGGCGATCAACCGGACGAGCTCGGACGCCGAGCGGTCGGCCCTGCAGCGGGCGCTCGAAGCCGGCGGCCAGTTGATGGGGCTGCTCGGCCAGCCGCCGCTCGACTGGCTGCAAGGCAGCGCGAAAGCCGATGCCGAACGGATCGAGCAGAGGATCGCCGCCCGGACGGCCGCACGCCGCCAGCGCCGTTTCGGCGAAGCCGACCGGATCCGCACCGAACTCGCCGGCGAGGGCATCCTGCTCGAAGACCGGCCGGACGGCGCGACGACCTGGTGGCGGAAGGATTGAGCATGGCCGGCACCGACCATCGCCGCCAAGCCGTGACGGCGGGTCCCGCGATCATCCTCGTCGAGCCGCAGCTCGGTGAGAATATCGGCACCGCGGCGCGCGCGATGATGAATTGCGGCCTCGGCGATCTGCGGCTGGTACGTCCGCGCGACGGCTGGCCTTCGGACAAGGCAATCGCCGCGGCGAGCGGCGCCGATGCTCTCCTCGCGAAGGCGCGGCTCTATCCGGACATTCCCGCGGCGATGGCTGGTCTGGTCCACGTCTATGCGGCGACGGCCCGCGATCGCGGCATGGTGCGGCGCGAGGTGACGCCGCGCCATGCGGCGCCGGAGATGCGGGCCCGGATCGCGGCGGGCGAGGCGTGCGGGGTGCTGTTCGGGCCCGAGAGGACGGGGCTTCTCAACGACGATGTGGCGCTGGCCGACACGGTATTGACGGTGCCGCTCAACCCCGGCTTCTCGTCATTGAACCTTGCCCAAGCCGTCCTGATCGTCGGGTATGAGTGGTTCACGTCAGGCGTGACTGCGCCGGCCGAGATTTTGCGCCGCGGCGGCAGCCGGCCGGCAACCAAGGCGGAGCTCCTCAATTTCTTCGAGCATCTCGAAGAGGAGCTGATCCGCAACGGCTTTCTGCGGAACCGCGAAAGCCGTCCGAGCATGGTGCGCAATCTGCGCAGTCTCTTTCAGCGCGCGCAGTGCACCGAACAGGAGTTGCGCACGTTGCACGGCGTCGTAACCGCCTTCGCCGGCCCGCGCCAACGCAAAGAACAACTTAGCGAAGGAGCCGAACATGCCGAACCTGAGTTATGAGACCGCGTTGATCGTCGGCGCCGGATCGGGATTGAGCGCGTCATTGGCGCGCCTGTTTTCCCGCGAGGGCCTGCGGGTGGCGCTTGCGGCGCGCAACTCGGAAAAGCTCGGCGCCCTCTGCGCCGAGACCGGCGCGAAGGCTTTCGATTGCGACGCAACGAACCCGAGCCAGGTAGCGCAGATGTTCGCGGCGGTGGAGGCCGCGACCGGCGCGCCGGATGTGGTCGTCTACAATGCCAGCGCCCGCGCCCGCGGCCCGGTGGCCGAGCTCGTGCCGGCCGAGGTCGAGCGAGCCATCATGGTCAGCGCCTATGGCGGGTTTCTCGTGGCGCGAGAGGCGACGGCGCGGATGCTTCCGAAAAAGCACGGCGCGATCCTCTTCACCGGCGCCTCAGCCAGCGTCAAGGGCTATCCTTTGTCGGCGCCCTTTGCGATGGGAAAATTCGCGCTGCGCGGCCTCGCGCAGAGCATGGCGCGCGAGCTGGCGCCGCAGGGCATCCATATCGGCCACTTCGTCATTGACGGGGCGATCCGCAATCCCGGCCGCACGGAGCCGGCGGACCGCCCCGACAGCATGCTCGATCCCGACGCGATCGCCGCATCCTATCTGCATCTATTGCATCAGCCGCGCTCGGCATGGGCGTGGGAGATCGAATTGCGGCCGTGGGTCGAGCGGTTCTGACGCAACGCCGCGCAGCCGTCGCGGTCTGGGGCGCCTTTGCGCTGCTGATGATCCTGGTGTCAGCACCGTTGTTCTCGACGGTGCTGCCACCGCTTTTCGATTACCCAAATCATCTGGCGCGCATGCACCTCCTCGCGGAGGGCGGCAATCAATTCTATGCCGTGCATTGGCAGCCGCTGCCCAATCTCGCGCAAGATCTGATCGTGCCGCCGCTCGCGCGCCTGATGCCGCTGGAGCTGGCCTCGACGCTGTTTCTGGTTGCGATATTCGGACTGGTAACAAGCGGAGCGATATGGCTCAATCGCGTGGCCACAGGGGCTTGGAGAATGTGGCCCCTGCTTGCGTTCCTGCTGCTCTACAATCGAATGTTCTTGTGGGGTTTTCTGAATTACCTCTTTGGGATCGGCGTCGCGCTTGCTGGCGCCGCGCTGCGGCTGGCGCTCGAGCGCGAGCGCTGGTGGCTGAGGACACTGTCCGCGATGATCGTCGCGCTCGCCTGCTACCTCAGCCATATCGCCGCTTTTGGGGTTTACGCACTGGTTATTATCGGCATCGAACTGTCGCCGGTCTGGAGCGAACTGAGTGCCCGCCGCTGGCCGGCGCTAGGCCGTAGAATAGCGATCGCGGGGACGCAGTTCGCCATCCCTGCAGTCTTGTTTTTTGCCTATTGGCACCCGGCCGCGGCCAGCGGTGTCAGTTATCCAGCGATTTGGCGCAAAGTCGATCTCTTGTTCAGTGTCTTCGACAACTACGATCGCGCCTTCGATATCGTCTGTTTTGTCCTGTTCCTCGGGCTCATCGGGTGGCTCGCCGCAACGCGGCGGCTTCGACTCGCGCCGCGACTCGCCGGAGCCGTCGGCCTTGTCTTCGTAGCCTATCTGTTGCTGCCGAGCCAAATCTATGGCGGCTCGGGCGCCGATCACCGGCTGCCATTGGCAATGTTCCTGCTGCTGATCGCCGCAAGCGCGGGAAATTTCCCCAATCGGCGCACGGCCGCCGCGATTGCCGCGGTGGCAGCAGTTCTGCTGGTCACTCGTATGGCCGTCATAGAATACGTCTGGCTGCGGGCCGACCATATCTACTCGTCTGATTTAGCCGGCATCGACGCGTTGCCGCGTGGCGCCAAGCTGGCCGTCGCCTATCCCGCCAGTGCGGTCAATTTTGCGCCGATTCCGGAATTGCACTTAGCCGCGCTTGCGGTCGCTCGGCGCGATGCCTTTGTGCCGACGCTTTTTGCGTATCAGGGACAGCAGCCGATCGCCCTGAAACCGCGTTACGCTGCGCTGTCCGATATGGTGACGCCGCAAAGATTCTGGACGGCCCTGACCGGCGGCGTCACTACCGAGGTCACGCGACTCCTTCCGGTTCTGCGGCAATACGATTATGTCGTCTTGACCGGCGGCGGACCGGTAAATGCCCCACGTAACCGGTGCCTCGCGCCGTTCTTCACGCGGCCGACTTTCCAGATCTTCACCGTCCTTCATGATACTGCTTGCGCCGGCGCCGAAGGCTAATAACAATACTTCGATCTGAATGGGGCGAAGCTATCGCCTGCGACAGAGCGGACCCCAGGACAGAATGTGCTGCCATCGCCGCTCGGTGGCATATGGCGGGTAGGGCCAAGCCGCGATGAGATGCCATCCGTCCGGATCATGGCGGAGCAGAACTGCCTGGCCGGCTGGCAGATCCCCCAATCCATTGGGGGTGCATGAAATCAGCGCGAGGGGATAGCCGAGTCGGGCCGCTGCATCGAGGGTCGGCGCATCGGCGGTATCGCGGCGCAGCAGGTCCAGCATATGACGGCGCGGCGGCGTGTCGGCCAGTACGCCGGAAATCATCGTGGCCACGCTGTCGTTGTCGCCCGGCAGCAGCAGTGCCAGGCGGCCGCCATCGCTCAGATAGGGCGATAGCCTTTTTGCAAGGTCCCATACCAATGGTTGCGGCATGTCGAGGTCAAAACGCAGCCGTTTTGCAAGGGCGACGGGCGCCACAAGGGCAAGGCCCAGCACAGCTGCATTGGCGGCGCGCAAGGGTCTCTCCCAGATCCCGGCCGCTGCGCCGAGATCGCGGACCGTCAATGCCAGAGAGAGAACGAGAACCAGCGATAGTTGCGTATTGTAGCGGAAATAAGAATGCGCCGCGCTGCTCATTTCGGTCGGAAATACGGCAATATAGGTCGTCAAAATAAATATGTTGTAGAGGCCGAACAACGCCGCGTTAAATGCCAGAAGTCGAGTAGTGGCCGTCCAACCCTGCCGCCACCACATCAACGGCACGGCCAGGATCGCAACGGCGATGCAGCCGAAATAGAGTGGTTTTTCCACTATGACGCCGAGAACCCTCGCCGCCGTGTCGGAGAGTTGGGTCCAGTTCCAATCGGCCAGAGGCAGCGGGGTGAGGTCGTCGACCCCCGCGTGAGCGACGTGGTACCGCCAAAGCGCAAAGAGGAGCAACGCCGGCAAGACCGCCAGAACCGTGCACCTCACCACCGCTGCGAGCTGCACCCCTCGCTCGGCCCACGCGGTGATGAGGGCGGCCCCGGCGAGCGACGCGACCAGGGCGATCCCGGTCTGCTTGGTATCGACGATTGCGGCCATGACCAAGGCGAGCGGCAGCAGCTGCGAGGGCCGCTGGCCTTTGGCGAGCTCGCCTTGCGTAGACACGAAAAGCCAGGCGGTGAGTACCGCCATTGCGGCGAGCGCGGGCTCGCCATAAGCGGAAAAATGAATGCGCGGCACGAAGCCAGGGTTGAATAACGTCACCAGCAAAAAGCCGAGCGCTGTGAGGCTCCAGCTCGGCGGGGCAGACGAGATCGCCGGCGGGCCGAGGACCCGGGCAATCGCGAGAGCGGCTACGAGCTGAAGCATGACGTTGACCAGCGACATGCCCGGGGCGGGGTAATCGGCATCGAATAGAGAGCCGAGAAAGCTCAAGAACTGTGTGTTGTATGGGGCGGCAGGCAGTAGAGAAAAACTCGGCGGCCGGGTTGCGGCTGGCAGCACGCCGTAGTCAACCAGGTAAAAAGCATTGGGCAGAAGGTTGAGAAAGGTGTCCGGCTGCGACGGCCGGATTGGCGCCATAACCAGCCAGAGCGGCAGAGAGACGGCGAGCAGCCTACCCAGCGCGAGCCATGCGGCTGAGCTCGGCCGCATTTTTGGCAGCAACAAAATAGTCAGCGCCGCGATGCCGAAAGCGACCGCAGGGAGCTGCATGCTCAACGGCACAAAAACGCCCCAGCTCGTCAGCAACAGGCATAAGGCGCCCCACCCTGCAGCGATCTGGAATTCGGGCGCGCAGCGCTTGCCGGTCAGGCCGGCTCCGGCGAGAAGAAGAGATCCGCCGACCGCCGAGGTTACACCAAGCGTCAGGAGATCGCTCAGATGTGGAAGGTAGGGATCCACAGTCGCTGATTATTTCAACTGACTGGCGCAGCGGCGATTGCCGTGGAAGCGGCGAATACCGTCTCGACCGAGATATCGCCGAGATCGGGTTTCATCAGAACATGCACGAGTTTGCCGCGCGGCGCGCACAGGCCTGGATCGGATGCTTGCGAGAACAGGACGACGACGGGGTTTCCGCCGGCGGCGGCGACGTGAGTAGCGCCGGTGTCGTTTCCTACGGTCAGCGCGGCCGAGCGTACCAGAGCGGCGAGCGCCGGGACGTCGGTCTGTCCGACCAGGTCCACGGCGTCGGGGCAAATATCGCGGATCATGCGGCCGAGTTCGGCTTCGCCGTGGACCCCCACCAGGACAGGCGTGAAGCCGTTTCGGCTCAGCTTTATCGCAAGCTCGCCGTAGCGATTTGCCGGCCAGCGCTTCGGCAAATGCCGGGGCGACGAGCCCGGAATCAGCACAACAAAGCGCTTACCGGCTAGCGCAACGGGTAGAGACCCCGCAGCCGGCAGCCAGGGCGCCAGGGAGACGGGGTAGATCCCCGCCATCAGCAATTGCTCGGCCTGCCGGTCCATCGTGTGCTGCCGGTCTCGCTGCGGATTGGCGTGCGGGTGAGAACACCGCCATACAATCCCCGACCATTCCGGCATTCGACCCGGGCGGAACAGCCGAGCATAGATGCCGGACCGGTCCGAGGTTTGCAGATCATAGATCCGGTCGAACCGGCCGCGCCGAAGCACGCGGCGTAGCGCGACCCAGCCTTCGAGATCGAGTGCCTTTGGGCGACGGTCGATCAAAACGTCGTCGAACAACCTCGTTTGTAGGGCGAGTTCGGCATAGCGTGGCGTCGTCAGCAACGTGATCCGGTCGCCCGCGTGATGGCGCCGGATGTCCGGCATCGGGCCGAGTGCCTGGATAAAATCGCCGAGCGCACCGAGCTTGATGATCAGTACCTCCTGAGGTGGCCGAGGGGCCACCTTTCGGGAGGGCTGCAACCGCGCCACTCTATCCAGATCGACATGACCCGCCAGATCTTCGAATGACTGGAATACCGCGGCGTGCAAGGCTGGATCGTCCGCGCCGATGCTGGCCATCAGTGAAGAGACGACGCGGCTCGCGGCTGCCACGGTTGGCGAATGCCGGCCTTGGTCGACGAGCTCGCGAGCCGCGCGAAGGCTGGTTAGAGATACTCCGATTCGCTGGCCGAAACGCCAGCGAATAATCGGCCGACACGCTAAGTGGGCGAGACAGACCTCGCTTTCACCCTCGAACTCGCGAAGCAGCCGATGAATGTCGCGGGCGATAACATATCGGCGGTCGCGCAAATACCGCGCCTCGTTCCAAGCGAAGAACGCGTTCAAAGGCGTGTCCGCTGGAAAGGCGCTCGCGTCGAGGCGAGGCGGCAGCGGTGCGGTCGACTGAGGCACGGAACGATGATGGCCACCAACTTCGCAGAAGAATGCCTGCGATCGGGTGTGCCGTTCAAGCAAGCCGGATGACGCAGATCGCTCTTCGCAGCGATCACCGATTGAGGCATCGTTACGCTTTCCGGGGGGATGATCGAGATCGCGATGTTCGAAGCCGAAGCCCGCTGGCTCCGCCGCGCGCTCGACGCGTTCCCGCCGGAGCGGCTGTCGCCAGTGCTGAACCTCGGCAGCAGTTCGGGCATGGTTCGCGAAGGGGTGCAGCCCTGGATTGATGCCGAGGTATTTTGCCCGCTGCGCAGCCGCGGCGTCGAAACCTTCCATGTCGATATGCGTGAATTGCCGGGAGTCGACATCCGGGCGGATCTGACCGTTGCCGCCGATGTCCGCCGACTTGGCGCGCTTGGGCCGAAGGCGCTGTTGTGCTGCAACCTGCTCGAGCACGTCCCCGAGCCCGGGGGATTGGCGCAGCATTGTCTCGATCTTTTGCCGGCAGGCGGGCTCGTCTTTGTCACGGTGCCGTTCAGTTATCCCTATCACCGCGATCCGATCGACACGATGTACCGGCCCAGTCCCGCCGAACTCGCCAACCTGTTTGCCGATGCCCGCCTCCTTGAGGGCCTGATCCTTGGAGCCGGCATGTCCTATCGCGACACGGTGTGCGCCCGGCCATGGATCCTGCTGCGCCACTTCTGCCGCTTTCCCGTACCGTTCCTGTCCTTCCAAAGATGGAAGCGCTCGATGGCGCGGCTATACTGGCTGGCCGCCGAATACCGGATCACCTGCGCCGTATTCGAAAAACTATAAACTATGCGCGTCCCCTACGACCGCTTGGCGGTCTGCGCCCGCTTTATCGCCTGCACGACCGCCGGGCGGTGACTTTCCAGCGCCCAACCTGCGGCGTCACGGCCGGTAAAATCAGTCTTGGTGACGCTGGCCCCCTTGGCGAGCAGAGCCAGCACGATATCGATGTTCCCGCGATTGGCGGCCATCATCAGCGGGGTCATGCCGTTCTTGTTCTCCGCATCGACTGGGGCGCCGACATCGAGGAGCAGTTTTGCCGCCTCGACCTGATCGCGATCGGCCGCCAGGTGCAGCGGCGTGTTGCCGAGCTTGTCCTTGACGTCGAGCTTGGCGCCGGCCTTGATCAGGATTGCGATGATCGTGAGATTGCCGTTCATCGCGGCATAATGCAGCCCGGTGCGCCCCTCCTCGTCGGTCTGGTTCGGGTTCCCGTCATTGGCTACCAGCGACCTGACCCGGGCCGCATCGTTCTGGCTGGCTGCGCGCGCCACATTCTCCCAATACCCGCCGAAAATATTGACATCGGCAAGCGCGGCCGGGCCGAGCACAGGAGCACCGAGCGCGGCCAGCAAGAATACCGCGGTCAAGCGAGTTTTTATGACACCCTCCTTGGCTCGGAAAAGCGGTAGGAGCCGGCGAGCCAGTCGAGCGCCTCCCCCATGGTGTCCACTCCTTCCCCGGGCTCGGGCGGCGGGCGCCGAACCATGATGACGGGAAGACCACGCTCCCGGGCGGCGATAATTTTCGCCTCGGTCGCTCCACCGCCACTCGCCTTGCAAACGAGCATATCGATCGCGTGGCGCTCTATGTGGCGGTGCTCTTCGGCCACTGAGAACGGCCCACGTGCCACGATCACCTCGTAGGAGCGCAACGGCAGGGGATGGCGGGGCGGATCGACGAGCCGTACCAGAAAGTGGACTGCGGTCGCGGCAGTGAAAGCAGCAATCTCGCTGCTACCCAGGGTGAGCCAGGCGCGCCGCCCCGTGCGCTCGACGATGGCGGCGGCAGCCGCCACACCATCGACTTCGATCCAGCGGTCGAGCGGACTACGGCGCCAAGGCGGGCGCCGCAACACCAGCCGGGGGACATTCGCTTGCTCGCAAGCCTGGCGTGCCGCCGCCGAGATCCGGGTGGCGAAGGGGTGAGTGGCGTCGATCAGCCGTCCGATGCCGTGCCCGGTCAGGTAGGCGGCAAGACCGGCTGGGCCGCCAAAGCCGCCAATGCGGACGTGGCCCGCGACATGACGCGGATGTTCGGTCCGCCCGGCCAGCGATGTTGTGACCTCCAGCGCATCGCCAAAGCGCGCCGCGGCGGCGCGGGCGAGTTCCACTGCCTCGCCGGTCCCCCCAGGATCAACAGCCGCTCCGGGGTCACGCGCCGACTCGCGCGAGGAAGCTGCCTGGGCGGTCCACGACCGCAACTTCGACGGCGGTCTTGCCGCATATCGTCGCCAGTGCCACCTCGCGCGCCCGCCCCGCTATGGCGCGGGCCAGTTTTTCCCGCAATTCGCCGGCGACGCCGAGGATTTCGGCCGCTCCGGTTGCACTGCGCGCGGTCGCCAGAGCTGCAGGCTCGGCGCCGACTTCGCCGAGCACCCCGGCAAGCCAGGCGATATCTACCCGGCTTCTCGCGGAATGCAGATCGAGATGTCCGGCGGCGAGCTTGGCGAGCTTGGCAAAGCCCCCCGCAATCGTCAGCCGCTCGACCGGGTGACGGCGCAGATACTTCAATGTGCCGCCGACGAAATCGCCCATATCGATCAGGGCATGATCGGGCAAATCGTAAAGGCGTTGAACGGCGCGCTCCGAGGTCGCCCCGGTCGCCGCCGCGATGTGGTTGAGGCCGGCGGCGCGAGCGACGTCGATCCCGCGGTGGATGGAGTGGATCCACGAAGCGCATGAGTAGGGGACGACGATACCGGTCGTGCCGAGGATCGAGAGCCCGCCGATGATCCCGAGCCGCGCGTTCATCGTCTTCTGTGCGAGGCGGTCCCCACCGGGAATGGAGATCGTCACCTTCAGGTCAGGCGGCGGTGCGCCCATTTCTGCGGCCGCATCGATGAGCATGTGGCGGATCAATTCACGCGGTGCAGGATTGATCGCCGGCTCGCCGACGGCGAGCGAAAGACCGGCCCGGGTCACCGTGCCCACCCCTTCCCCGGCAACGAACCCGATGCCCGAGCCGGGCGCCGCCCATGCCGTTTCGGCGATAATCAGCGCGCCATGCGTGATGTCGGGGTCGTCGCCGGCGTCCTTGACGATGCCGGCGCGGGCTCCGGCGCCGCTCAGTTGCGCCAGGGCCAGGGGAAAGCTCGCTGTGCCGCCGCGCGGCAACCGGATCTCGACAGGATCGGGGAAGCGGCCCGTGAGCATTGCGGCGAACGCGGACCGGGAGGCCGCGGCAGCACAAGCGCCAGTCGTCCAACCTCGGCGCAGGGCTGGGGTCACTTCCGGTCCCATAAGCCGATCTTAGCAAAATCGGTTAGGATGACTACCTTCTGCCGTGCTGGCAGCGCCACCGCCAACTCTGCCCGCATGCAGGGACGGGGGTCGGCGTCTCTTTCCGGAACCGGTCTCGGAGTGATCGACAGCGCCCTTCTTGGTCTGCCGGAGTTTGAACCTGGCAGCGTATGGCTCGTCGGGGCCGGGCCCGGTGATCCGGGGCTTTTATCCGCTCTGGCGCTGCACGCGCTCGGGCGCGCCGATGTCGTCGCTTATGACGCGCTGGTCGACCCGCGAATTCTGCGTTTGGCGCGGTCCGGCGCGAGGCTCGACTATGCGGGTAAGCGCGGCGGCAGACCCTCGCCGAGCCAGCCGGACATCTCCGCGCGGCTGATCGGCCTGGCGCGGGCCGGCAACCGCGTCTTGCGCCTGAAAGGCGGCGATCCATGCGTGTTCGGGCGCGGCGGCGAGGAAGCGCTGGCGCTCGCCGGCGCCGGCATCCCGTTCCGCATCGTCCCCGGAATTACCGCCGGGATCGGCGGACCTGCTTATGCCGGGATCCCTGTCACCCATCGCGATACCAACTCCGCGGTCACCTTCCTGACCGGCCACGACAGCGGTGGCGATGTTCCAGGCGGGCTCGATTGGGATGCCATTGCCCGAGGCGCCCCGGTTCTCGTGCTCTACATGGCATCGCGGCATCTGAAGAAAATCAGCCAACGGCTGCTGGAGGCGGGGCGGCAATGCGATGAGCCGATGGCCATCATCAGCAACGCAACCACACCCGCGCAATCGGTGCTGGTGTCGACGCTTGGCGAAATGGCGAGGACGGCCGTCGACATTCAGGTTCCCGCGATCGTCGTCATCGGCCGAGTTGTGGGGTTGCGCGCCGCGCTCGATTGGGTTGGGTCGCCGGCGCGGCAGGAGCGCGGCGAACCGTCGTGACCGGGCGCGGGCTGATCCTCGCCGCCCCCGCTTCCGGCAGCGGTAAAACTTTGGTCACCGCCGGTCTCGCGCGACATCTGCTGCGGCGCGGGCTGAGCGTTGCGATGGCGAAAGCGGGTCCCGATTTCATCGATCCGACATTTCACGCTGCGGCGACCGGCACGCCTTGTTTGAACCTCGATGTCTGGGGGATGCGGCCGGCGACGCTCGCGGCGCTCGCCGGCAAACTCGAGGCCGGCGCCGATATCGTCCTTTGCGAAGGCGTCATGGGATTGTTCGACGGGACGGGCCGCGACGGTGAGGCCGGTTCGACTGCCGATCTCGCCCGCGCGACCGGCTGGCCCGTCGTGCTGATCGTCGATGCGCGGGGGCAAGGCGCCTCCGTCGCCGCCTTGTTGCACGGCTTCGCCACTCATCAGCTGTCGGTCCCGCTTTCCGGGGTGATTTTCAACCGGGTCTCGAGCAAACGCCACGGCGCGCTGCTCGCGGCCGCTGCGGCGCGGCATCTGCCGCATCTCGCCTGCCTCGGTTCTTTGCCGGCCGATTCGGGACTGGCTCTTCCGTCCCGTCATCTCGGCCTTCTGCCAGCAGGCGAAAACGGCGATGCCGAAGCCGTCATCGAGCGCTGCGCCGCCCATGTCGGCGCCTGCGTCGATGTCGAACGGTTGTTGAGCTTGGGCTTCCGCTCGGTCCTCACGCCCGCAGCGAGAGCCGTCCCGGTGCCGCCTCTCGGGCGGCGGATTGCGGTAGCCAGCGATGCGGCGTTCTGTTTCGCTTATCAGGCCGTACTCGAGGGCTGGCGGAGCAGGGGTGCAGAACTCGCCTTTTTTTCGCCGCTCGCGGACGAGCCGCCCGATGCCAACGCCGATGCCGTCTACCTGCCGGGCGGCTACCCCGAGCTTTGGGCGGATCGGCTCGCATCGGCGGAGGTTGTCATGACCGGCCTTCGCCGGGCCGCTGCTGACGGGAGCGTGATCTATGGCGAATGTGGCGGCTACATGGTTCTCGGCGACGCTCTGATCGACCGAGAAGGGCGCAGTCGGCCGATGTCGGGACTGTTGCCCCTGGTCACCAGCTTTGCCGAACGGCGTCTGCATCTTGGTTACCGACGGGCGATCTTGCGTACCGGCGCTCCGCTCGGCACTGCCGGGACCGTCTTTCGGGGACACGAATTCCACTACGCAACTATGACCCGGCAAGGGGCCGCGACCCCGCTCTTTTCGGTGTTCGACGCAGCAGACGAAGATCTCGGCGCGTACGGTTTGCGGCAAGAGTTCGTCTTCGGCTCGTTTATTCACCTCATCGATCGCGAGACCTCGTGACGGGACCGATTTCGGCGCCTGGATGCTCCCGAGTGGAGATTGTAAATACCGGTACCCGTGCTTCTAGCCGCCGTTCGCGCGTGGTTCTCGATCTGCGGCAGCTGCGCTAGGCTCGTAATTCACAGAGGTTTGGGGAGGGCGCTGGCGCTGACGTACGATTCCAATGCTCGCGTAGCGATCCGCGTCAGTCCGCGAGCGCGGCGGATCACTCTGCGGATCGATGCGGCCGAACGCAAGGTCGAGCTGGTCCTGCCTCCTGGCGTGCCGACGAGTCATGGTTTGCGGTTTGTTGCGGCCAAGCAGGGATGGATCGCCGCCCGCCTGGCAGCCCTGCCGCAACCGGTGAGGTTCGCTGAGGGAGTTGTCCTGCCGGTGCTCGGCATCCCCCATCGCATCCGGCGCGAAGACGACCCGGCAGCGCCGCCGCTAGCGGTCCGCGATCGCGAGATCCGGGTGCGCGGCGATCCCGCGCATATCGAGCGCCGGGTACGTGATCATCTCGTGGCGATGGCGCGCGCCGAGTTTGCCGACCGGGCGCGTCCCCTCGCGGCGCGGATCGGACGCAAGCTGGCGCGGGTAGGCGTGCGCGATACGAAGAGCCGATGGGGAAGCTGTTCCGGCCGGGGTAATCTCTCGTTCAGCTGGCGGCTGATTTTTGCACCCGAACCGGTCATCGATTACGTCGTCGCACATGAGGTGGCGCATCTCGCCGAGATGAACCACGGGCCGCGCTTTTGGCGCCTGGTGGAGAGCCTGTCGCCCGACGCCGCGGCGGCGCGGGTATGGCTCAAACGGCATCGCAGCCGGCTGTTCTCCTACGGCTGATCGGCGGCTCCGACCGCATGACCCAGACGAGCAGAAGAAGTCCCGGCAGGCAGGCAGCGGTTGCAAGACCGAAGAACGGACCCCATCCGAGGGCGTCGGCCAGCGCGCCGCCCGACGCCGACAACGTCGTGCGGCCGACTGCGGCGAGCGAAGTCAACAGTGCATATTGGGTGGCGGTGAAGGCGATGTTGCACAATCCGGAGAGGTAGGCGACGAACGCCGCCGAACCCATCCCGCCGGTCAGGTTCTCGACCCCGATGGTCAGCGCCAAGGTCGGCACATCGTGCCCGGCCCAGGCTTGCAGCACATACATCAGGTTCGACAGCATCTGCAGGATGCCGCAGACGAGCAGCGCTCGGAAAATGCCGAACCGCAGCACGACGATGCCCCCGGCGGCGAGACCGGCGAGATTGGCGACAAAGCCATAGGCCTTCCCGATATTGGCGACCTCGACCTTGGTGAAACCGAGTGAGACGTAGAGCGGGTTGGACATCGTTCCGGCGAGCGCGTCGCCGAACTTGTAGAGGATCACAAACGAAAGGATCGCGATCGCCCCGCGGCGGCCGAGCATATCGGCAAAGGGCGCGACAACGGCGCGCTCGAGCCAGGCTACGATCCGCGCAAGGGGCGAATCCCCAGGCAAGGGTTCAAGCGGGCGAATGCCCCCCGGCTCGGGGGTGAACCAGACCGCAGCCATTCCGACGAGCATCAGGCCGGCCATCAGCGCGTAGGCGAAACTCCAGCCGCCAAAGCTCGCGACATAGAGCGCTCCGGCCGAGGCGGCGAGCATGCCGAAGCGGTAGCCCCATTGCGTCGCGGCGGCGCCGGCGCCCTGTTCTTCGGGCCGCAACAGCTCGATCCGGTAGGCGTCGATGACGATATCCTGGCTCGCCGACAGGAACGCGACGACCACCGCGGCGAGCGCAGTCACCCCGGGATCGGATCGTGGGTCGGTAAAGCCGAGCGCCAGGATCGCAAGCGCCAGAGCCGGCTGGATCGCCAACGCCCAGCCGCGGCGCCGCCCGAGCCAACTCGTCAGAATCGGGATCGGCAATCGGTCGATCGCCGGCGACCACAGAAATTTGAGACTGTAGGAAATTCCGACCAGCGCGAAGAGGCCAATCGAGGTCCGCGAAATGCCGACCTCCGATAGCCAAAAGGACAGTGTCCCGAAGGTCAGCGCGAGCGGCAGCCCGCTCGCAAACCCCATCAGCAGCACCGCGATCAGCCGCGGCTCGCGGTAGACGGCAATCGAGGCGAGCCAGCTGGCAACGGCTCTCTTCGCGGGCTGCCGCGAACTTTGGTGCGGCGAGAGCCCCTCACCCCAGCCCTCTCCCCGCGAGCGGGGAGAGGGAGGGAGGACCCGCGCGGCGGGCGGGTGAGGGGCGACCACCGGGCGTAGCTTAGGACTTCTTCTCCGCGTCGGCGGCGACCTGCATCTTGATGATCTTGTCGGGGTTGCTCACGGCGCCGTTGCGGGCGGGATCACCCTTTTTGATCTGGTCGATGTATTCCATGCCCGAGGTGACCTTGCCCCAGATCGTGTATTTGCCGTCGAGCGAAGGCGCCGGCGCAAACATGATGAAGAACTGGCTGTCGGCGCTGTTCGGGTCGGAGGCGCGCGCCATCGAAACGACGCCCCGCACATGCTTCTCATCAGAGAACTCGGCCTTGAGCTTGTGGCCCGAGCCGCCGGTGCCGTCGCCCTTCGGGTCGCCGGTCTGCGCCATAAAGCCGTCGATGACGCGATGAAAAACGATGCCGTCATAAAAGCCCTGGCGGACCAGCTTTTTGATCTGCGCCACCGTTTCGGGCGCGAGATCGGGCCGCATTTCGATAACGACGCGCCCGGCGGGCACATCCATGTAGAGGGTGTTCTCCAGATCCGCTGCCATCGCACTGCCTCCCAAAACGAGCGCGGCGATGAGCCACAGAACCTTGCCCAGCGCAGCCATGATTTTCATCCCGACCAGGAAAAACGGCGCGACCTTAGCGAAACGGGTCCGCTTGTCAAAGCCGGGTCACGCCGACTGCCGCCGCTCGTACCAGCCGCCCTGTCGAAAGCGGTCGAGATAGGTCGGCAGAATGGCTTCCACCGGGGTCGGCGCGATACCCAGGCTCGACAGCGTCAAAGCGCCGGGCGAGACCACGTTATCGCGCTTCAACAGCTCGACCTGATCTGGTGTCAGCGGCGGATTGGGGAGAATCGACATTAATCGCGCCTGCAGCGCGGCGACGCCGAAAGGGAGGTCGATGAACCAGCGCTTGCGCCGGATCTCTTGCAGAACCAGGTCGAGCAGCTCGCGGAACGTATAGATCTTGGGTCCCCCGAGCTCGTAGGTGCGCCCGGCGGTTGCCGGATCTTCGAGGCACCTGATAACGGCATCGGCGACATCGCCGACATAGACCGGCTGGAACCGGGTTTCCCCGCCGCCGATCAGCGGCAAAGCCGGCATCATCATCGCCATTGCGGCAAAGCGGTTGAAGAACTGGTCTTCCGGGCCGAACACCACCGAGGGCCGCAGGATCGTCACGGTCGGGAAGGCGTCGCGCACCGCCGCCTCGCCGGCCGCCTTCGTGCGGGCATAGGCGGAAGCGGAACGCGGCTCCGCCCCGATTGCCGAGATATGGACGAATCGCCCCACCCCGGCGTCCCGAGCGATCCGGGCGAGCACCGCCGGACCGGTGTGGTGAACCCTCTCGAAGCTCTGCGATCCGCTCTGCCGCAAGATCCCGACGCAATTGACCAGCGCACCGCTGCCGGCAAGAAAGGCGGGGAGCACGGCCTCGTCATCGATCGCGACGCTCAGCGGCTCGACCTGCCCGACATCGCCCATCGGCCGCAGGAACTTCGCCTCTTCGGCGTTGCGGCAGCCGACCGGAACCACATCGCCGCGAGCGGCCAGCCGCTTGACGACATAGCGGCCGATAAATCCGGACCCGCCGAGCACTGCGGTTCGACCACTTCTCATGTTCTCCCCCAAGCCGGCGTGGAAGCCGCCTTCTATAGCCCCGGCTGCCAGGTGCTACTCCGATCCCGGGACTGTGCCTCTCGGCAGGCTCTCGCAATAACGGGCGATCTCGCCGGGTGTCGTGATCCACAGCCGATCGCGGTGGCCGACGATGTGGCGGATGGCGTCGCGAAACGCGCGCAGGCGGAACGGCTGGCCGATGATGAAGGGGTGCACCGAGACAGCGAAGACCAGCGGGTATTTGCGCGACTGCTCTACCATCTCGTCGAACTGGTCGATCACCATCTCGGCGAATTGCCGCCCGGTGTGGCGCCGGTAAACCAGCGCCGGCGAGTCGTTGATCTCAAGCGGATAGGGCACCGACAGGATCGGCCCGGCGCGGGTCCGCATCCAAACCGGCTGATCGTCCATCGCCCAATCCATCACGTATCGATAGCCGGCCTCCTTCAGCAGATCCAACGTCACCGCGCTCTGCGCGATGTAGGGCCCGAGCCAGCCTTCCGGCCGCCTGCCGGAAAGGCGGGTCAAAATTTCGGTGCATTCGGCGATCAGCCGCGCCTCGTCCTCTTCCCACAGCACGTCCTGCCGCTCGGAATTTGTCCTGCCGTGGCCGACATACTCGTCGCCGCGCCCGTTCAAACGCTCGACGATTTCGGGACAGTGCTCGAGCACGGCCGAGTTGACGTTGTGCGCCCCGGGCAGCGCGAATTCGTCGAGCAGGTCGAAATAATACCAGAGGCCGACCCGGTTGCCGTAGTCGCGCCACGCGTAATTGCGCTGGCTCTGCGCCGCAGCCGCGCCGGTCGAGTCGCTGCCGAGCCCGGCGCCAAAGGCGAAATACTCGATGTTGTTGTTGAAGGTGACGGCCAGGCGCGCGCCGCCCGGCCATTCGTATTGCCGCCGCTTGTGGATCGGGACGTAATCGTAGCGGTGGTGCGGGGGAAGTTTCATGGGGAATGTCCGAAGAGCGGCGCGAGATTGCGTCGCCGCGCTCGCAATGACACCTCAACTGGCTGTCATTGCGAGGAGCGCGGCGACGAAGCAATCTCGTCGATCATCAAGCCGGGTCACTGGCCCCGAAAGGCCGGCTTGCGTTTTTCCATGAAGGCGGTGCGGCCTTCGGCATAGTCTTGGCTGGCGAAGCATTCATCGACTAAACGCTTGCATAGTGCCAGATCGCGAGCCGACTCGTCCTTGAGGCCTTCGCGGATGGCGACTTTGGCCGCGCGCACGGTCAAGGGCGCATTGGCCGCGATCATCCCACAATAATTGTTGACGTAGGCCTCCAGCTCGCCCTCCGCTACGACCTGGTTGACCAGGCCCATGCGCAGCGCTTCCTCGGCGGTGAACTGGCGCGCGGTAAAGAAGATCTCGCGGGCATGGGCCGGGCCGACCAGGTCGATCAATTTCTTGATGCCGTCATAGGCGTAGCCGAGACCGAGCTTCGCCGCCGGAATGCCGAATTTCGAGCCCTCGGCGGCGATGCGCATGTCACAGGCGAGTGCGGTGCCGACGCCGCCGCCGATGCAGTAGCCGCGGATCATCGCGATCGTCGGCTTCAGGGTTTCCTGCAGGCGCAGCCGCGCGCCCTCGGAAATCTTCGAATAGGCGGCAGCCGCTTCTTCGGAGGCGCGCCTCTCCTTGAATTCGGAAATATCGGCGCCCGAGACAAAGGCGCGCCCGCCGGCGCCGCTGACGACGATGACCCGGATCGCGTCATCGCGCTCGAAATCGTCGATGATATGCGTCACCGCCTCCCACATCTCGAGCGCGACCGCATTGTGGCGGGCCGGGTTGTTGAAGATCAGACGGCCGATCGCCCCGTCCTTCTCGGCGATCATCTTGCTGGTCATGGGCTGATCGAGCATGGTTTCCTCTCCTTACGCTTGTGCCAGCGCTGTCATTGCGAGCGCAGCGAAGCAATCTCGAGCCGCGAAACCGGGCGGGTCGTGATTGCCGCGTCGCCTTCGGCTCCTCGCAATGACGCTCTTGCATCACACGACGCCGCGGGTGCGTAGGTCGGCAATCGCACGGTCGTTGTAGCCGAGCCCGCGCAGGATCTCATCCGTATGCTCACCGAGCTCCGGGGTGGGGCGCAGCTTTTCCGGCTCCGGCGTGCGGGTCATGTTGATCGCCTGGCCCACCACTTTGATCGCCCCGAGCTTCGGGTGATCGACCGGACGGGCCATTTCGAGGTGCTCAACCTGCGGGTCGGCAAAGGTCTGGTCGATCGTGTAGATCGGGCCGCACGGGACGCCGACCTCGTTCATCAATTCGACCCAATAGGCGGACGGACGCTTTTTGGTGATTTCGCCGATCCGCTCGTTGAGCGCCTTGCGGTTCTTCGAGCGCTGCGCCCCGGTCGCGTAATCCGGGTCGTCGAGCAACGCCATCGCATCGGCCGCCTCGCAGAAGCGGCGAAACATGTGGTCGCCGGAGGCGGCGATGTTGATCTGCCCGTCCGACGTCGGGAACACGCCGGTCGGAATGCCGGTCGGATGGTCGTTGCCGGCTTGCTTCGCGACCTCGCCCGCAATCAGCCAGCGCGAAGCCTGGAAGTCGAGCATAAAGATCTGCGCTTCGAGCAATGAGGTGTGGACCCATTGCCCGACGCCGCTCGTCTCGCGCTCGATCAGCGCCATCATCATCGCCTGCGCGAGCAAAAGGCCGGCGCAGAGATCGTCGATCGGTATGCCGACCCGCACCGGCCCCTGACCCGGCAGGCCGGTGATCGACATCAGCCCGCCCATGCCCTGCGCGATCTGGTCGACACCAGGCCGCTTGGCGTAGGGCCCGCTTTGGCCAAACCCGGAAATGCTGCCATAGACTATGCGGGGATTGATCTTCTTGACCGAACTCGTAGTCGACGCCGAGCCGGTATTTTACCTCCGAGCGGAAATTCTCGACGATGACGTCGGCCTTCTCCGCCAATTTGAAGAAGATCTCCTTCCCCTCCTCGGTCTTGAGGTTAAGCGTCAGGCTGCGCTTGTTGCGGTGCAGGTTCTGGAAGTCGAAGCCGTCGCGCCGCGCGCCGGTGACATCGCCCCTCGCCTCGCCCGGCTGCTCGATCTTGATCACATTGGCGCCCCAATCGGCAAACTGACGAACGGCGGTAGGCCCAGCCCGGGCGTGACAGAGATCAAGAACGGTGTAACGGGCGAGAGGTAGCGATCCGATGCTCACGATAGGGATTCCTCGTTTGAATAGCTCCGCGTACGCGCAACTTTCGTCTTTCCTCCGCCGTCGCGTCAAGGATAGCGGCCAGGACCTTCAGCGGCTGGTCATCTTGTCATCGGCCCCCAGGCTGCCCTATCTAGAAAGCTTATCTAAAAAGCCTATCTGGAAATGGAAAGGTCTCGGCTGTGGCGCTGAGCATCAAAACCGGCGAGGCCGATCGGCTTGCCCGGGCACTTGCGAAACTGACGGGTGAGACCTTGACCGATGCGATAACGACCGCGCTGCGTGAGCGATTGGCCCGCGAACGGGCGAAGCACGAGGCGGCAGTAAACCTTCCGGCCTGCGTCGGCGCGTTTTCTCAGCGCATCCGCAATGCCTACGATACGAGGCCGGTAACGAAAGCGGAGTGGGATGCCGCATCGGGCGAAGAAATATGATCGTCGTCAACTCCTCGGCGGTTATCGCGATGATGCTTTATGAGCCTTCAGCGCCTGAGCTGGCTGCCCGGCTCGCTACCGAACCAGAGCGAGTAATGTCGATCGCGTCGTATTTGGAAGCAGGAACCGTGCTCGCTGGCCGACGACGACACGTTCGCTTAAGGGCAATCGACGAACTCGACGCCTTCCTTTCGATGACCGGGATCGACCTCGTGCCGGTCGGTATCGCACAGGGGCGCCTAGCACTGTCCGCGCGTATCACCCACGGTCGCGGCATGGGCCATGGCGGTGTGCTGAATTTCGGAGACGCGTTTTTTTTATGCGCTCGCCAAGTCGCGGGATGCGCCGCTGCTGTTTATCGGAAACGACTTTGTTGGGACTGACACCAAGCCGGCTCTGGTGCAGGAACGGTGCTGAGGGCTACCGCTCCTCCGCGCCGGTCGCGCGGCGGAAGCGGTTCTTCAGCAAGACGCCGTCACGCGGCGGTAGCACCCGCGGCGGCTCGTCGGCACAGATCGCGACACGAGCGAACAGGGTCGTGGCTGCGTCTTGCACGCGGGCAGAAAACTCGCGGAGTCCGAGTTCGTCGATGATGTCGAACGTTTTCTGAAAGCCGCAGGCCTGCGCGACCCCGATCAGTTCGACACCTCCGGCCGTATGGCTCGACTGCATACCGGTCTCCGCGTAGCGGCCGTTGTCGAAGACGGCAATCGCGAGGTTCGGCGGGCGCTGCACGCCGATTGTCGCCAGCGACCCGAGCCCCATCAGCATTTCGCCGTCCCCGGTCACGACGAGGACACGGTGCTCGGGCTGCGCAATCGCCAGCCCAAGCCCGACCATCGCCGCCGCGCCCATCGCGCCCCAGAGATAGAAATTCCGCTCGTCGTCCGCCACCGATGCGGCGTCCCAGGTCGTCGAGCCGAGCCCGGTGACGAGCAGCAGGTCGCCGCGATTCTCGAGCAGGATGCGGATCGCAACCCGGCGGTCGAGACGCTTCTCGCTGGAGATCATTTCACCCACCGCTTGGCGCCGAGTAGTCGCTGCGACAGCAGGACCGCCGTAGCGAGATCGCCGTTGAAGGCTATTTCGAGCGCGGCGGCGACCGTCTCGGCGGCGCGTTCGGGCCGGTCAACCCGGTAAACGAGGACATCGCACAGTGCGAGGGCGGCTTGCGTCATCGACCCCATCGGGACCTGCCACGGGTTGAACTCGGCCCATTCGCCGCGCATCGTCACCAGCATGGTCAGCGGGAAGCGGCAGGTTTTCGTCATCGACAGCATATTGATGCAATTGCCGACGCCGCTCGATTGCATCAATAGAACCCCGCGCTGGCGGCCGAGCCAGGCGCCGGCGAGCAGCGCCACCCCCTCTTCTTCGCTCGTCAGCGGCACCGCGCGCATTTCCGGGTCGGCCCGACAGAGCTCGATCAGCCGCGCGTGCCCGGCATCCGGCACATAGCCCACCTGCCGGATCTCCGCTTGCTTCAACGCCTCGAAAATCTCGTCGCGCCAATCGGGCATTGCCGAAACTAGCACATTTCTTCCATTGTCGCATCTGGACCCGGGTTCGTCATATCGACGTGCCATGACCCAAGAGCGCGAAGATTTAGTCCTGGTCTAGTGCGGCGGATCGACGACAAGATCGATCGGGCCGGTATTCCGTTATCGAGGAGGCGTCGCTGGCTCGGAATTGATGAAGGCCGGGGCAGCGCGGGGCGGTGGGGCACGCATTGACGCCGAATGCGGATCGTGCTGGGTGACCGAGAAGACCGCAACTGGCTCGGCGAAGCCTCGCAATGCTCGCGTCCCCAGCGCGACGAGCGGCACCGCGTGCCGTATCTCGGCTGCCGCCGCCGGATCGATCAGGATTTGGCCGTCTTGGGCCGAGGCGCAGAGCCGTGACGCCAAATTCACAACGGTGCCGATCGCCGTATAATCGAGGCGGCCCTCGTACCCGATCCGGCCTACCGTCGCCGTGCCCTTCGCGAGACCGACGCCAAAGCCGATTGCGTATCTGCGGGCCCGCCAGCGAACGATCAGGTCCTGCACTGCGGCCTGCATCTCGAGAACCATTCGCACACCGAGCAAAGCCGGCTCGGGGCGGGGCACCGGCGCGTTGAGCAGAAGCATCAGACCATCGGCCATGAAACACGTCAGTGTTGCCTCGTATTTCGTGATGATGACGCCGAGCGCCTCGTAATACTCTTGCAGCAGCCCCATGACTTCGTCGGCCTCGGCGTTGCCGGCGAAGGCGGTGAAACCGCGCAGATCGCAAAAAACGACGACGACGTCGGCGCGGTGGCTGTCGAGCAAGCCTGCTTCGCCGCTACCCTCGACGAGCTCAGCAACTTGAGGCGCCAGAAAGCGCTTCAGCCGAGAAATACGCTCGGAGCGTTCTTGCGATACGGCAAGCTCGTCGGCCATGTGGTTGAAGCGTACCGCGAGCCCCTCGAGTTCGTCGCCCGTTGAAATGTCGATCTTGTGATCGAACTGACCCGCGCCGATGCGCTCCGCCCCCTGCTCCAGAAGGCGAATGGGTCCGGTCATCCGGCGGGCGAGAAGGTAAGCGAGGAGGGCGGCGAAGGCGGCGCCGGCGAGCAGCAAGAGGCCGGTCCGCGACAGCGCTGCCCGGATCGGGCCGAGCGCCTCGGAGGCCGGCTGCTCGACAAAAGCGGTCCAATCCGGACCGGGGATCGGCGACATCGCGGCGATAACCGAGCGGCCCTCGGCATCGACGGCATCGGCGGTCTCGCCGCCGGCAGCGATTGTCGTCTTCTGGACTTGCTTGAGGCGCGCCGATGCCGGATCGTCATCGCCGCGCAAGACAAGGCTGATATCGGGATGGGCGACGAGGCGGCCGGAGCGGTCCAGCACGAACGCGTTACCCGATTGACCCACATGGATCGCCGAAATCACGTCCCAGATCAGCTTCAGATTGATGTCCGCAACGGTGATCCCGTTGATCTCGCGCGAGCCGGCAACCGCCACGGTCATGTGCGGCTCGGAGCCTTCGTGCAACGTCACTGGGCCGTACCAGATGTGATCCGAGCGGGCGCCGATCACCGCGGGATCCTTCGCGCGATCAATGCCGCTGTTGACAATGTCGGGGTCCACCCGCGAGACATGCAGCCGTTCGATGCCTTTGCTATCGACGAGTGTGAGCTCGACGACGGCCGGCACCTGCCGCAACAGCCGCAATACGTCGAAACGGTGCCGCTCGCCGGCGCCTTCCCGCCACGAAAGCTGCACGGTCCATTGCAATTGGTCGGTGATGTCGTCGAGAAACCCCTGGATCTTGCCCGCCGCGGAACGTGCTTCAGCGTGCAGCCGCTGGGTCAGTACCAGGCTCTGATCGCGATAGCCGAACCACGCCTCGCTCGCCCCGTTGGCGAGCAACGGCACGACGACGGCGACGAACAGTGCAGTAAAATATTTCTGGAACAGGGGGCGCCGCGGGGTTGGCCTCGTTTTCGGGTCCCTCATTCGATGACGTCGTCGGCGCGCAGCAAGATCAACTCGGGGATCGTCAAGCCGATCGCCTTTGCGGTCTTCAAATTGACGGCGAATTGGAAGCGTATCGGCAACTCCAGGGGCAGATCGGCCGGTTTGGCGCCCTTCAGAATCCGGTCCGCGAGCCCGGCGGCGCGATCGAACACTGCGTCCATATCCGGGCCGTAGGCCATCAGGCCGCCGTCATGAGCAAGGAAGGCGAATTCATAAATCGCGGGAAGCCGGTGTTTCTCGGCGTAATCGATGACCCGCTTGCGATTGAGCACGGTCAAGATGTCGGTGACCATCAGGATCCCGTCGGGTGGGGTCTTCGTCATCTCGGAGAAGGCGGCATCGAAATCGTCGGGCGCGTGCACACCCAAAGGCACGATCGCCATGCCCAGGCGCTTTGCTTCGACTTCTGCCGCGCGATAGCGCAAGGTCATCCCGAGATCGTCGGCGTTCCACAGCACGGCCACGTTGTGCAGGCTCGGCATGGCCTCCTTGAGGAGGGTCAAACGCTTGGCCGAAAGCTCGCTGGAGATGTCCGAGACGCCGGTGACATTGCCGCCCGGGTGAGCGAGGCTCGCGGCCAAGCCGGTATCAACCGGATCGCCCGAATTGGTCACGACGATCGGCGTTTTGCCCGCCCGCTCCTTGGCGGCCAAGGCCGCGGGGTAGCCTTGTGTGATGATGACATCGACGTGCTTGGCGACGAGATCATCGATGCATCCGGGAAGGCGGTCGAGTTTGCCTTGCGCGGCGCAACGCTCGAAGACGATGTCGCGGTCGACGACATAGCCGCGACGGGTAAAGTTTTGCACCATCTTGGGACCCAGGATCCCGGCGTCGGGCGCACCCACGGCAACCAAGCCCACGCGGTAGACTTTGCCCGATTGGGCGAGTGCGCCCGTTTGCAGCAGCACCATCGCGGCGGCGACGATAATCCATCGAAATAGAGCCAAAGGATTTACCTCGAGATTGATGGCGGCGGGATGTGTAACCCCGATGCTCCGGTTTGTGAATCGACATTTCCGCGATTATCGGCCGATTTGTTATTATGAGCTAGTTGGCAGGATCGCCAAGTTTTTCTGCTTCGGTATTGCTAGGTTTCGAGCGCGAGCGACACCATGGGCAGCCGGAGCGGTCGGTGGCCCCCTCCCTCTCCCCCCGCAGGCGGGCGGAGAGGGGCAAAAACCGCCGGAACACATTGCGCTCGATACGCTCCCCCGCAAGCAGAGGGAGGGTGGGGGTGGCCCGCCGTTAGGCTGCCGTGCTCATGCGCAATAAGCACACGAAGAATTGCTACATTCGCATGGTATGGTAGGCGAAACCAAACAATCGGGTCCCGGCAACATGAGGGTGAACTCTATATCAGTCGAGACGTACAGGTTTCCGATCGCAACTATTCCGAAATCCGGCCTGTCTGGTCCAGAAGAAACAGGTCGATCAGGGCGACGCGATCAACGACAGGTTGTTGCCGGTGCCGGAGAGAAGGTCCGATTCAACGGTGGTAGGTGCCGACGAACTCGGTTTGATCGCTAACGTAAGGCTGCGCCGCTTTCAGCACGTCGAGCGCCGCCGCCGGGGCCCTCAGATCGAGGGTTGGCCGGCTGATCGCCAGCAGGCGGAAGTGATAGTGATGCGTGCCCGCCCCTTTGGGCGGGCAGGGGCCGCTGTAGCCGGTTTTGCCGAAATCGTTGCGCGCCTGGTGCAATGCCCCAGCCGGCCGGTTTGCCGAGTAGCCCGCATCGAGACCGTGGGAGGCGGGCGGGATGTCGAACACCGCCCAGTGCCGGAAGGTGCCGGAGGGTGCGTCGTGGTCCTCGACGACAAGGACGAGGCTCCCCGTCCCCGCCGGCACGTTCGTCCACGACAAGGGCGGCGAGATATCGGAGCCGTCGCAGGTGTATTGCGCCGGCATTTCGCCGCCCGGCGGGATTGCCGGGCTCGCAAGCATTAGAGGCATCGCGGTCTCCGCATTTGCCGAGTCTAAGTATCTAGATCGGGTTTCACTCTCCGGATAGAGATAAGAAGCGTGCCTTCCATAAGGAGCGGGTGATGAGCGAGACGACGCGTTTGCGCAGCGGGCTGCTGGTGTTCCCCAACCTGACCCAGCTCGACCTGACCGGCCCCTACGAGGTTCTCGCCCGGCTGCCCGGCGCGGAGACCCTCTTGTTGTGGAAGAACCTTGATCCGGTGCGGTCCGAGCATGGCCTGACGATCCTGCCGATGGCCACCCTGGAATCCTGCGCGCCCCTCGATCTCATCCTCGTTCCGGGTGGCGCGGGGATTAATCCGTTGCTTGAGGATGCCGAGGTTTTCGCGTTTCTGCGCCGCGCCGCCGCCGAGGCGCGCTATGTCGTTGGGGTGTGCACCGGCTCGCTGGTGCTCGGCGCTGCGGGACTGTTGCGCGGGCGTCGCGCGACATCGCATTGGATGTCGCGCGACCTGTTGCGCTCGTTCGGCGCCGAGCCGGTCGCGCAGCGCGTCGTCGTCGACGGCAAATTCTTCACCGGGGGCGGCGTCACCGCGGGCATCGACGTGGCGCTGACCGTTGCCGCCGAGATCGCGGGCAGAGCGGCGGCGGAAGCGATCCAGCTCGGCATCGAATACGACCCGGCGCCGCCATTTGCATCGGGGTCGCCGGAGCAGGCCGACCCGGCGGTCCTCGAGGCCGTCCTCGCCCGCGCCGAACCACGCCAGCGCGACCGCGCCGAGCGGGTCGCCCGCGCCGCCGCGGCGCTGTAAGAAGCCTTCCGGAACCCGCTCTCCAAGCGGCGCGTTGGCCGGGGTAACGCGTCGCATCGGGCATATCCCGAGACCGGAGAGATTTGACATGATCATGAACATCGGCGCCACTGCAGCGCGTGATTTTCCGCCGAGCCGGCGAGAGATACTGAAAACGACGACTGCTTTCGTCGCAGCGGCGGGGGCGGTCTCGGCTTCCGCCGCGGCCCAGCCATACGGTGTTGCCAGCCAACACAGCGGAAACGCAACCAACCCCGGCGGCAGTCTGCAGCACAAAAAAATGGTCGGGTATATGTTGGCGCACGAGCAGTTCACGGTGCCCGAACTGGTCAATATCGGCGATTGGGCGAAGCATGCCGGCTTCGACCTGCTGGCGACGAGCGATCATCTGCAGCCTTGGCAGGCCAACGAAGGGCACTGCGGCCAAGCCTGGGTCACCCTAGCGGCAGCCGGGGAACGGACAAACCCCGCGTGGATCGGCACGACGGTGACCTGTCCTACGCTGCGTTACAATCCGGCCGTGGTCGCTGAGGCATTTGCCTCGTTGAGCCTGCTCTACCCCGGCCGGGTCTTTCTCGGCGTCGGATCGGGGGAAGCGCTGAACGAGGAAGCCGCCACCGGCCTCTGGCCGAAATGGCCCGAGCGCTGGGAGCGCCTGGTCGAGGCGATCGGGATCATCCGCGCCTTGTGGAATGGCGAGCAGGTCGCGCATCACGGCAAATACTACAATGTCGACGCCAAGCTCTACGACCCGCCGCCGCAACCGATCCCTCTTCTGACCGCCGCAAACGGCCGGAAATCGATGCGGCTTGCCGGCCAGCATGGGGACGGGCTCATTACCGATCCCCGCAGCTGGAAACAGTACAAATCGGAATGGGAAGGCGGCGCCAAAGATGCCGGAAAAAATCCCGCCGATATGCCGGTTCTGGTCGAGCAATTTGTCGTGGTCGGCAATCAAGACGAGGCCCGGCAAGCGGCCCAATTCTGGCGTTTTATACCGAAGGCCTTCAAGAAGTATTACAACGTCGCGGACCCGGTTGAGATTCAGCAGCATGCGGAAGGCGAGGTACCGCTCGAGCAAATAGTCAGCGAATGGCCGGTCGGAACCGATCCCGCCATCCATGTCGAGGCGATCAACAAATTGTTCGAGAGCGGCGTGACGATTGTCAACATCCACTCGGGGCAACCCGATCAAAAGAAAGTCATCGAATTCTATGCGAGCTCTGTATTGCCCAAGCTAGGCAGTCGCTCTTAGTGTTCAGATGCACTGAGATTAGTTAATTCCGAGCCCATCGTCATGCCCGGCCTTGAGCCGGGCATCCACGTCCTCCGAGCGGTGCGGGAAAGGCGTGGATGGCCGGGACAAGCCCGGCCAAGACGAGCGAAGTAAATCTTCCCTCTGAGCACTACGTGGCTGGACCCACGGACGGCCCTACGGTTTGATATAGACCGTCTCCGCCTCGACGCGGACTTCATAGATTGGCACAGCGGTAGACACCGGTCCGTTCACCAATTCGCCCGTCCGCACATCGAATTGAGCGAAGTGGAGCGGGCATTCGATCAAATATCCTTCGAGCTTGCCGCGCGAGAGCGGCGCATTGCGATGCCCGCAAACGTCGCTGATCGCGTAGAATGTGCCCTCGACATTGGCCAATACGCGGCGTTCGCCGTTTACGGCGACCCACTTCATCTGGCCCGGCAACAATTCGGATGCCTTGGCCACCGGAAAAAATCCATCAGGCATACAGCAACAAGGCAAACCCTCTCCCCACGCGGCGGGGGAGAGGGCTGGGGTGGAGGGGCCTATGCGTTAGTTCGGCCGGAACCCAAACATCTTCGCCGCATTGTCCGAGGTGATCGCCCGCCGGTCCGCCTCGGGAACGCCCTTGAAGATGCGGCCAAGGAAGTCCTGAGATTTCGGCCAGGTGGACTTCGGCATGTGGGAAGTCGCTGCCCCACAGCATCGTCTCGACACCGATTTTGTCGCGCAATTGCACGCCGAGCTCGTCTTCCATGAACTCGACGAACATGTTGCGCTTCCAATAGTCGCTCGGCAGCAGGCCTTCGCGCGACTTCCACCCTTTGGTGAATACCGGCCGCTCGCGATAGGTGAAGTCCATCTGCTGCAGCCAGTGCGGGATCCAGGCGGTTTCGTGCTCGACCGAGCCGGCCTTCAATCGTGGAAAGCGGTCGAACACGCCGGCGAATACCATCGAGGACAGTGAGTAGCGCACCCAGTAATCCGTCGTGGAGCGGCCGGCGCCGGTCATCTCGGCGACATTCATCGTGAATTCGTTGCCGGGGACGCCGTGGCGCGGCGTGGCGATGTGCAGCAGCAGCGGCATCGCGAGATCCTGCGCGGTCGCCCACAGGGGGTCGTAGATCGGATCACTATAGGGCTTGTCCGGCAATGGCGAGACCGGGATGAAGGCCCCGACGAGCCCGAGTTTCTTGCATCGCTCGAGTTCCTGGCGGCCCACGCTGACGTCGTCGACGTTGAGCATCCCGATCCCTTTGAGGCGCTCGGGATAGGGCTTGCAGAAATCGGCGATCCAGTCGTTGTAGACGCGGCAGATCTCGGTCAAGAGTTCGCTGTCCGGGATGCGGTACCAGAAGAGGCCCTGGCTGGGTTGCAGGCACGATCCCCAGACGCCGTCCTCTTCATTCTCGCGGATCATCGCATGGGCGTCGTAACCGCCCTTGCGGACATCCTCCCAGACGCCGAGGAAATCGATCTGCGAGGGGTCTTCAAAGCGCTGCCCGGCCTGCATGACGGCCCCGAGAGTGCCGACCTGCATGCCGTCGAGGACCCAGGCATCGTATTCCCGCCCGGCCGGAGTCTTGCGGCGCTCCATCCTCGGCGCGCGGTCGCGGAACTTCGGCTCGATGCGCCCGGTATACATGTCCGGCGGTTCGACGATGTGAGAATCCGCCGAGATCAGCTTGTACTCCGCCATCACAGACTCCTCCGTTTTCGCCGAGTGCGTTCGGCCCGTTGCGCGCGAAAATAACCCGATTCGTCGGGTTCGAACCGTAGGACTGCGTAAGGCGCTAGTCAAGGAAGGCCGGCCGCATATATCAGTCTCATGCCGAGCGGGGCTGAGTGTGGCGATGACCGCTGACTTCGGCTCCGTCGAGCGGCGAAAGCCGCAAAAATCCGAGGGCGGACAGCAACGGCAGAAGAGCTATAAAAAAGAAGGCGAGTCGAAAATCATCGACCGTCAGCACGCGCGGACCGGCGATCAGCGCCAGCAGGGCGGCGCCGACGGCAATGCCAAAGCCTCTGGCAAGCTGCTGAGCGACGCCGCCGACACTGGTGCTCTTGCTCAACACTGCGCCGGGCACGTCGGCGTAGCTGATCGTGTTGAGGCCGAGGTATTGGATGCTGCGCACGCAGCCGGACAGCAGAACGAAAAAGACGATCAGCCAGGCCGGCGTGTCGGGGCGCAAAAGGCCGCAGCCGGCGGTTACCGCCGCGGCGAGGCAGGCGGTGCCGGTGAGCAGCCGGCGGAACCCAAAGAAGCGCAGAATGGTCGCCGAAAGCGTCCGCACGAGCATCGCGCCGAGGCTCGACGAAAAGGAAAGAAGCCCGGACTGCAGTGGGCTGAAGCCAAACCCGACCTGGAACATGAGCGGCAGCAGGAACGGCAGCGCGTCGAGGCCCATACGGCAGACGCTGCCGGTAACCGTGCCGATGCGGAAAGTGCGGATGCGCAGCAGACGAAGATCGAGGATCGGATCTTCGCGGCGCCCGGCGTGCCAGCGATAGAGCAGCAGAATGGCAAAGGCAGCGGCGAAGAAGACGATCCCGAGAGGCCCAGGGATCATTGGGCGCCCGACATTCTCGATCGCCAGCTCGAGCGACGCGAGACCCGCCCCGGCGATGAAAAATCCGCGCAGATCGAACCGCGTCGGCGCCGGTGCGCGGAAATCTTCAATCAGCCACGAGGCCAGCACCACGCCGGCGACCCCGATCGGCAGGTTGAGATAAAAGATTGCGCGCCACGAGAGATAAGTCGTGAGAAAGCCGCCGACGATCGGGCCTACGGGTCGGCCCGATCATCGCCGGGATCGTCATCCAGTTCATCGCCGAGACGAGACCCGACCGCGGGAAGCTGCGCAGCAGGATCAGGCGGCCGACGGGCGTCATCATCGCGCCGCCAAACCCCTGCACAACGCGCATCGCCAGCATCATCGGCAGGCTTGTCGATAACCCGCAGAGCGCGGATCCGATCGCAAAGATCGAAATTGCAACGCAGAAGACGACGCGCGCGCCGAGCCGGTCGGCAATCCAGCCGCTGACCGGGATGAAGACGGCCAGGCTCAACAGATAGGTCGTGATCACCAGATTGAGGCGCAGCGGGCTTTCGCCGAGGCCTTTTGCCATATCGGGGATCGCCACCGCGATCATCGTCGCGTCGAGCCCCTCCATAAAAAAGGCGCAGCCGACCACCAGCGGGACAATAATCCTGAGGCGTGGTCTCCGCGGGGTATCGGAGAGGTGGCTTGTCTCGCTCAGCCGGGGATGCTCCGTTCTTTACGGCTTTTTGCCGCTTGCGGTTGACACCTGTAGGGCGCGAGAACCATAGCCGATTGCAAACCAGCGGTGGGGCCTAAAGGTGGGGGATAGTGAAATAGGACCCGATCTCCTCGAGCATTGGGCCCTCCACTATCTCGGGCGGTATGCCAGCTCGGCCGAGAACCTGCGGCGGGTGCTGACGCGGCGAGTGCGCCGCCGCGCTCCCGAAGCGGTGCCGGCGGCGGCACCATTAATCGTCGCGCTCGTCGCGCGCTACCGGGAATCGGGGCTGCTCGACGATGCGGCCTACGCCGAGGCGCGGGTCGCATCACTGCATCGCCGCGGCGAGTCGATGCGTGCGATGCGGGCCCGGCTCACGGCCAAGGGAGTGCCGGCCGCCAATGTGGCCGATGCCGTATCGGGTCTGCGGGCCGCCGCGCCCGACCCCGACCTTACGGCGGCCTGCGTCTTCGCCCGGCGGCGCCGTCTCGGGCCATTTCGGCGAGCTGCCGCGGACCCTACGCGCGAGCTCGGCGCGTTTGCGCGAGCGGGCTTCAGCCGCCGGGTGGCCGAGGCGGTGCTCGCTTGCGCCGATATCGCAGCGCTCGAGGCGCTGGCACGCGGCGAGCCCGACTGCGGTTAAACCGGCTCGCGGTCACGCATCAGCCGCGCGACGGCGCGGGATTCAAAGTCACCCTGGGATTCGAGCGCGGCGATGAGACCGGGACGGTCGGCCGCCGGGCGGTTCTGGCTCAGCTTGTATTTGCCTTCGAGCCAAGTGACGGCGATGTCGAGCCCGACGATGCCCTTCAGCATCGTCTCGACATAAGCCTTGGGGAGGTCCTGCATACGCCACGCGACGGGATTGCGGGCCTCGTGACGTGCCGAGAGACGGACCAGAAACCGGCGCAGCCATTCGGCGTGCTCGACCAAATGAGCGCCGCGCCTCGCCGCGCCGTCGACATAGCGCCTCGCGGTCACCGGGACGAACAGCAGCGAGCGCCACACCGGCGGGGCAGTGGTGGTCATGATTTTCCTCCGGCGAGACCGATGCTGCCTTCGCGCGCGAGCCCCTCGATCTGCGCTCGGTCGAGCCCGAGCGAACCCAGGATTTCCGCGGTGTGCTCGCCTAGCGCCGGCGCCGGGCGGCGCAGCCGGCCTGGTGTCGCAGACAGGCGGGGAATGACATTGTGCATCGGCAATCGCCCCATCTCGGCATCGGGCACGTCAACGAGGATCTCGCGGGCGGTCACATGCGGGTCGGCCATGAACTGGTCGATGTCGTAGACCGGCGCCGCGGTGACCTCGGCGCGCTCGAAGACCTCCATGTTCTCGGCCAGAGTACGCGCCGCTATGAACTCTACGATCGGTGCCTCGCAGGCATCGGCGTTGCTGACCCGATCGCTGTTGGTGCGAAACCGCGGGTCGGTGATCATGTCCTCACGCCCGATCGCGCGAAAGAGCCGCTCGGCCATTGCCTGGATCGAGGCGGAGATCCCGATGTATCGGCCGTCCTTGGTGCGGAACACGTTGCGCGGCGAGGTCGTCTCGGAGCGGCTGCCGGTGCGTTCGCGCACGGTCCCGGTGAGCCGGTGGATCGCCGCTTCGGTCGCGATGAACGAGAAGATTGGGTCGAGCAACGGCAGATCGATGACCTGGCCGACGCCGCCCTTCGCCTCGAGCTGGCGCAACGCGACCATCACCGCAAAGGCGCCGTAGAGCCCGGCGACCATGTCGGCGAGCGCAGTCGGCGGCAACGCCGGCTCGCGGTCGGGAAAGCCGGTGCGCGACGCGTAGCCGGACATGCTCTCGACCAAGGTGCCGAAGCCGGGCCGGTCGCGGTAGGGGCCGTCCTGACCCCAGCCGGAAACCCGCAGAATAATGAGGCGCGGGTTTTGCCGATGCAGCATCTCCGGCGCGAACCCCATCGCCTCGAGCGTCCCCGGACGGAAATTCTCGATCAGCACCTGGGCGGTCGCTACTAGGTCGAGGAACAACTCGCGTCCGCGTGCCTCGCGCAGGCTCATCGCCAGGCTCTTCTTGTTGCGCGAATACACCTTCCAATGCACGCTGACCCCGTCGGTCTGCCAGGCGCGCAGCGGATCGCCGCGTTTCGGGTCCTCGACTTTTATGACCTCGGCCCCGAAATCGGCGAACTGCAGGCTGACCATGTTGCCGGAGACCAGGCGCGACATGTCGATGACGCGCACCCCGTCGAGCGGGCAAGCCGCTCCCGGCTCAAATGATTTCTCGGGCACGCTCATCGGCTCGCACCTCGGCGGCAGGCTTGGGGGACACCACTCAAACTTAGCCCCGGCTGAGGAACGAAAGAAGAGCAGCGTCTAGACCCGGGCGCGAGCAAGCTGTCATTGCGAGCGCCGCGAAGCAATCTAGTGCCCCATGCTCGGGCCGATCGAGATTGCTTCATCGCTATGCTCCTCAGCAATGACACACCGCGCTGATCTGGTCGACGTTACCCTAATCGCCGGCTCGTTCGTGAATGATGACTGGGCGCATGTGATTGTTGACCCAGTCGAGCTGGAGCGGCGCGTCCGACCCGTCGGCGACCCGCCCGATATCTTGATGCGCACCGGCGCGCCATTGCGGTAGGCGATGATGACCTTGCTCAATGTCCGGGGTTGCAACAATTGGCCATTGGCGCCGATCTGGTAGGCGTGCTGCGGCCCCTGCAACGTGCCGACCGGCTGCTCGACAGTGTTGTTGGTGATCGCGGTTGCGGCGCCATCGATGCCGAGGCCACGTGCCGCCAATGCCGCCGGATTGACCTGGACCGTCGGCGCATATTTCTGCTCACCGAAAATGACTACCTGGCCGACACCCGGCAGCATCGAAATGCGCTGCGCGATGCTGTCGTAGCGAGAACCGGGACCGCCTGCGGCTGCCGATTTGTCAGGGCCTGTCGGCAGTCCCTGCGTCCTGCGCAGTGAAAATCCGCGCCCCCAAACCAATGCCGGCAAGCACCAACAGTAGCGACGCGATTTTGATCGACCGGCGAACCCAAGATCTATGTACACTTGCCATTTCGCTCTCTCGGCGTCTTAACAGCAAGCGAAAAGGCCTGGTTGCGCGGATGGCTAAAAAGCCCACCACTCGATGCAGCGTAGTTAAATTTGATTTGATCTTGGCCGTATCCGTTCGCGTGCTGTCGCCGCTATGCCATCCCTGCCGTGGGCAAGCAAAGTCCGAAAGGCTGGACTATAACTTTTTGGGACAAGGGGAGCTGCACTGTGCTGGATCGTATTCTCATAACCAACGACGACGGTATCGAAGCGCCGGGTCTCAAAGTCCTTGAGCAGATTGCGGGCGAGCTCGCTCGTGAGGTTTGGGTTGTCGCGCCGGAGCACGATCAAAGCGGCGTCTCGCACGCGGTCAGTCTGCATCACCCGATCCGGATCAGCGAGCGAGGGCTGCGGCGTTACGGCATCACCGGAACCCCCGGCGACTGCGCGGTCATGGGCGCGTGCCATCTGATGCCCGAGGCGCCGCAGCTGCTGCTGTCGGGGGTTAACCGCGGCGCCAATCTCGGCCTGGAAACGGTTTTTTCGGGGACGGTCGGCGGAGCGATGACCGGGATGCTGCTCGGCATCCCATCGATTGCGCTGAGCCAGGCATGGACTGACCGCGTGCAGGTCCGCTGGGATACCGCCGCCGCACTCGGCGCCGATGTGGTGCGCCGATTGCTCGCGATCGGCTGGAGCGCCGCGACCTGCCTCAACATCAATTTTCCCGATTTTCCGGCAGAGAATGCCGGCCCGCTGACCCTGGCGCGCCAAGGCCCCGGGCTGATCCAGGGACTGCAGGTCGAGACCCGCACCGACCCGCGCGCCCTGACCTACCATTGGATCAGCTTTCGGCGCGGACCCCGCGACCAAGGCCCGGAGAGCGATGTCGAAGCGCTGCACGCCGGCAAGATCGTCGTGACGCCGCTGCGCTACGACCGGACTGACGAGGAAGCTTACGCGATGCTCGCGCAGGTATTGCCCCGTTAGAAGCCTGCAGCGCCCGCTGTGGGGTAGGCACAAGATGCGCTGGCTCGCCTGTTGATTACGCGAGCCCTTTGCCCGCCTCCGCCCTTGGGGCGGAGGCGGGTCGGGGTGTGGGGGCCGCAGGCTCCGATCGGCGGCACGACCCACCTTACCTCCCGCGTCAGGACAGGCGCGTCTGCGCCTCTGCCGGGTTGTTCACCCCTCTCGACCGGCGCCTTGCGAAACGAGAGCGCTCCCGCCGCCATGCCGCGTGGCTATCCCAGTGCAAATTGCCGACGAGCGGCAGGTGATCGGAGGCGAGCCGGGCGAGCGGGCTGCGGTAGACGCCGACGTCGCGGAGAACCGCCGGCCCGTCGGCATAAATCCGGTCGAGCGCCAGCATCGGCAGCCAGGACGGAAACGTGCGCTCGGCGGCGCTTGGCCCAAGCTGTCGGTCGAAGGCCCGGATGGCGCCGCTTCGGCCGCGCCACTCGTTCAAATCGCCCATCAGCAGCACCGCCTCCGCCTCGTGCCGATGTGGCGGCAAGCTCGCGAGCGCAGTCATCAGCCGGTTCGCTTGCAATCGCCGCTCCGCGGCACGCAGACCGAAATGCGTTGCGATGACGCGCAGCACCCGATCGCCGAACAAGAGATCGGCGTCGATCGCGCCGCGGGGTTCCCAGCCGCCGACAGTGAGATCGATCGAGCGGGCGTTCAGCACCGGAAAACGGGTGAGAATGGCGTTGCCGAAACGCCCACCCTGGTCACGGGCGCCGGTTCCGAGGACGACCTGACACCCGGTCGCCTCGCCGAGATAAGCCCATTGATCGGCATGACGCCCGGTGCCACGCCGGGCATCAACTTCCTGAAGGCAGGCGATGTCCGCGTCGATTTCACGCAGCACGGCAGCCACTCGCCCGGGGTCATAGCGCCGGTCGACTCCGACGCAGGTATGAATGTTGTAGGTCACGACGCGAACCGAGAGGCCGTCCGCAGAGCCGATGGATTGCGGTCGAATGCCGGCGCGGCTGTCGATTTTCGCCCGCCCGCGCGCTTGGGCGTCAAACAATGATTGAAGCACGGTTTTAAAGACTCGTGATCAGTGGCAACTCGGTACAAAGGATCCTCTCCGCGCGCTGGATATGGCGCGTCGCGGCGATGGCGGCGAGACGGTCGCGGTTCTATCGCAAAGCATCCGTCCAAATACAGCCCGGCGACGACCGCGCCGGAACCTACGCATGGATCTATCCCTGCTTACTGCCGCGCGGCGAGCCGGCGTTCGTGGACCTGGAGATGGCAAACCGCCGTCCGCAGCAAGGGTGCGTCAATTCCGCTGGCGCGGGCGTGGTGCAGCAGGTCGCCAAGAACCTGATCGCCCTCGGTCCGCGATCCGGCCTCTAGGTCGCGCCGCATCGACGCGCTGAAATTGCTGCCCCGCTCGGTCAGCATCGCGCGGCATTGTTCTCGGTGCCTCTTGCGCGGCGAGAAGCCGGAGGCGGTCGCTACCGCCTCGCATTCCGCGAGCAGCTCGAGCATCAGGCTCTCTCCCTCGTCGGCCGCCAATATGTCGCCGACAGACCCGCGCATCAGGCAGTTCATACCGGCCAGGGAGCTGATCATCACGAACTTCTCCCACATATCGAGCAAAATGTTGTCGCTTATCGTCGCGTTGACCGGCGTTGACGCAAAGGCTCCGGCGATCGCCTCGACCCGGCGGCTAACTGCGCCCGAGCGCTCGCCGAATGCGATGCCATGCACGCGGTTGAGATGGCGAATCGTCCCCTCCGCGGTCAAGGTCGCTGCGATGTAAGCGACGCCGCCCAGGACGCGCTCGGGACCGAAAGCGGCATCGAGCCGGTCGAGATGCCGCACGCCGTTGAGCACCGGCAATATTGACGTTCCGGGCCCGACTGCCGGCCGGATCGTTGCGATCGCTTGCTCGAGATCATAGGCCTTTACCGTCAACAGCACGGTGTCGAAAACCCCGTTGAGGGCAGCGGCGGTCGTGACCCGAACGGGCATCCGCATATCCCCCGTGGAGCTTTCGATGACGAGCCCGCGCTCGCTGAGTGCCGCGGCCCGCGCAGGACGCACGAGAAACGTCACATCCGCATTGGCTGCTGCGAGACGGCCCCCGAAATACCCGCCAACCGCGCCAGCCCCGAGCACCAGAAATCGCGGCGTGTCGAGGCTCACGCCCCTACCCCGACCGGCCGCTGACCAGCGCCAGGCCGCGCAGCACATCGGCGGCTTCGCTGAGCTGCTCGTCAGCCGCCGAGCCAATCTCGGCGCTAGCGAGCGAGGGAGCCTGCTCTTTGACAGCCGAATTCTTGCCACCCAAATCCTTGCCTCCCGCGGGCACCGGGTCGGTGTTCTTCAGCGCGCCGCGCAGATCGGCCTCGCGCCGCCTGTCTCCCTGGGAAAGTTTCGCCAGCTTCACGGGCATCACCGTGAGGTCGGGACTGAGACCCTTGCCCTGAATACTTTGGCCGCTCGGCGTCATGAACCGGGCGGTGGTGAGCCGGATGGCGCCGTTTCCCTGCAATGGGATCAGGCTTTCGATCGAGCTCTCGCCAAAGCTCCTCGTGCCGACCAGCACCGCCCGCCGATTGTCCTGCAACCCGGCGGCAACAAGCTCCGCTTCTCTGGCCGTCCCCCCATTGATCAGCGCAACGATCGGCATCCCTTGAGCGATATCGCCGGGAGTAGCGCTGATCCGCTTCAGGCTGCCTGGTTTGCGGCCCTTGACGACAACGATGTCGCCTTTGTCGATGAAGGCATCGGCGACCGCGACAGCCGCCTCAAAAGCGCCCCCGGCATTGTTTCGCAGATCGAGGATCAAGCCGATCACCTTGTTGCCGGCCCGTTGCCGCAAATCCTGCACCGCATTGGTGAGCGCCGCCGCGGTCGCGGAATCGAAGCCGGCGATCCGCAGATAGAGAATATTTCCCGCCTCGAGGCGAGCGGTCACCGTCTGGAGCCTGTAGCGCTCGCGCTTGACGGTGACCTCGATCGGCCCGCGATTGTCGCGCCGCAAGGTCAGTTCGACTTTGCTGCCCGGCGGGCCCCGCAGTTTTTGCTCGGCCTCGCCGGGCGTCAGGTCGTAAGTGGGATCCTTGTCGATTGCATAGATCAAGTCTCCCGGCTTGATCCCGGCCTGCGCCGCCGGCGAACCGTCTTGCGGCGCGATCACCTTCAACTGGCCGTTTTCGATCGTCACCACGAGACCGAGGCTTGCCTGGTCGTCATTGGCCGGCGTCTGCATCGCCCGGTACGCCGCCTCACTGATGTAGGCCGAGCGCGCGTCGAGGCCGGACAACATCCCGGCGATCGCGGCGCCGATCAGTTTTCCTTCACCAACGGGTTGGACGGCATCCTGGCGGATGCGGTCATAGGCTTCACTAAACAGGTTCAGCTGCTCGTAGCCGCCCCCCTTGTTGTTTTTGGGTTGCGCCAGGGCCGGGCCCGCCGCAAGCAATGCGCCCAAGACGAGCGCCGTCACCAGCTTCCGCATCCGCTCCAATCTCCACATGAGGGGCCGCACATTAGCCCAGCCGCCAGCGGTTGTAATCCTCTCACCGATCGACGACGTTAGCGGCGCAGATGTCCCGATCAGCCTCGACCGCCATGCTCGATAAGAAGCACGCCGCCTTCCCCGGCCGCCTCGTCATTGTCGGTTTCGGCAGCATCGGGCAAGGCGTCCTGCCGCTGTTGCTGCAGCATCTGGAAATCGCTGCAGACCGGATCACGATCATCACCGCCGAGCCGCGCGGACACGATGTCGCAGCCGAGTACGGGATCCGTTTCATCCAAACCGCGCTGACCCGCAGCAACTATCGCGCGCTGCTCGAACCGCAACTCGGCGAAAATGATCTCCTTCTCAATGTCTCGGTCGACGTTTCCAGCGTCGCGCTGATCGAATTCTGCCAGAAGCGCGGCGCTCTCTATCTCGACACCTGCATCGAGCCATGGCCGGGCGGCTACACCGATCCGAGCCTGCCGCCTTCGGCGCGCTCGAATTATGCCTTACGCGAGAGCGCATTGGCGCTTCGTGCCCGTTATCCACGCGGCCCGACCGCCGTGCTGACCCATGGCGCCAATCCCGGTCTGGTATCGCACTTTGTCAAACAGGCCCTGATCGATGTGGCGAGGAATGCCGGTTTGCAGCAGGCGGTCCCTGCGACCCGCACCGAATGGGCCCACCTTGCCGAGACGCTCGGCGTCAAGGCGATCCATATCGCCGAACGCGACACGCAAGTCTCGACCATACCCAAGCAGCCGGGCGAATTCGTCAACACCTGGTCGATCGACGGGTTTGTCAGCGAGGGCTCACAGCCCGCCGAGCTCGGCTGGGGGACGCATGAACGGCACCTTCCGCCGGACGGCCGCCGTCACGACTTCGGCTCGGGCGCAGCGATCTACCTGCTGCGCCCGGGAGCGGTCACCCGCGTGCGCAGCTGGACTCCCCTTGAAGGGCCCTATCACGGGTTTCTGGTCACTCATGGCGAATCGATCTCGATCGCCGATTATCTGACGGTCCGGGAGGGCGGCGCAGTGCGCCACCGGCCCACCTGTCACTATGCTTACCATCCCTGCGATGATGCGGTGCTGAGCCTGCACGAGTTTGCCGGCAAGAACTTTCAGCTGCAGGCGCGCAAGCGGCTGATAATGGAGGAGATTGCCGAGGGGATCGACGAGCTCGGGGTGCTCCTGATGGGCCATGCCAACGGTGTCTATTGGTACGGCTCGCGCTTGTCGATCGCCGAAGCGCGGCGGGTAGCGCCGCACAACAACGCCACCTCGCTGCAGGTAACTGCGGCGGTGCTGGGGGGAATCATTTGGGCGATCGAGCGGCCCCGACAGGGGATCGTCGAGCCCGAGGAGATGGATTTCGAGCGCGTCCTCCAAATCGCGAGGCCGTATCTCGGCGATATCGTCGGCGCTTATGGCGATTGGACCCCGCTCGACGGCCGCGAGCGTCTCTTCCCGGAAGATCTCGACCGCGATGACCCGTGGCAGTTCAAGAACATCCAGGTCGTCTGAGGCAGACGGCACGCGTCGTTCGGCGTGGCTGGCGGCGCTCCTGCTCTATGGGCTCGCGGCCGGCGGTGATTTCGCCTACCACCTGATTGAACATCTGCACACCGGGAAACAGGCAATCGGAGTCTCAGAAGTCGTGGTTGCCTTCTCGGCAGCGGTATTCTGGCCAGTCGACCTGATCGCGATGGCGCTGCTCGCAGCCCGATGAATGGTGCTCGGGCTCAGAAGGTGCCGGCGGAACAGAAATGCCAACCGCCCCCATCCTCGCCGTAAAGCAGTGCCGTGCGTTGACCTCCGGCGTGGGCGACGACGACCCTGAACCGTTGGCCGGTGCAAGACGAGGCGGGAGTTTCGGGTTTTGGCATCTTCTTTGCCGCTGCGCATGTCACGACGGCTTCGGGCAGGCTGGACGCGGCGGCAGCGATCCGTTTGCCGGCAGATGTTACGTAATAGTCGAATGGATTTCCTTGCTTGACCTCGGCGCGCAATTCGAGGCGCCCATGGCGTGATTTGTACATGCCGGCCTGCTGCTCGCCATCAGGCATGCCTGGCGGGAGCGGGCGAAAATTTATTGCCGAGCAAGCCGGGGCTGCCCCGCCCGGTGCCTTGGTCGCCGCCTCAGCCGGAAAAGCCGCCAAGGCGAGCGCCAAGCCGATCCCTACGATGATCGCTGGTTGCATTGTGCTCTTCCCCCCGCCAGAAACTCTCGCTTATACCCCGGCAGCCCATCCGGCAGGAAGTAGAGTTAACGAGTTGGGTTAGCCGAGTTCGATCAAGGTTTTCATCAGGTCGGCCGGCCAGACCAGGCTCAGCGGGGCGCTCGCCAATGCCTCGCTCGACGGATTGCTGCCGTTTGGCAAGCCGACCATGTGGTGACTGAAATGCGCCAGCACTCCGGCAAGGTAGATGCCGGTAATCCATTTCCAGGCGTGCTGATGCTGCCGCGATCGGCTCCGTTTCGGTGCAGCGAACGCAAAGACCCGGCGTCCATATTTCGGCAAACCCGGAGGGCCGATCATAATCTCACCCGCGCGCTAACAGTCTTCGTTGACATCGTGCGCGAAAAACCAACTGTGTCATCCCGCAAAACGGGTTAAAACTCGGCTGGAATTCTTCGTGTACGATAATCAATCATACTCATTTTTAGCGATCGCGTCACTGCTCTGGATGGTCATTAGACAGGTCTCTATCGCCCCGCTCCGAGATTTCATGGTTCGCGGGTGATGAGACCGACCCCCGCGGCGGCCAGCGTGTAAAACCCGGCAACGGCGAGCAACGCGATCGCCAAAACGGCAAAGCCGTCGCTGCCGAGGCGGTCTCCGATCGGCCTCCCGGTAAGGCCGCCGAGCAAGGCGAAAGGCGCAAGGATGCCGGCAGTCACCCAGGTCGAGCCAGGGATGCCGATTGTCGCGGCATGGGATGCAACTGTTGCCCCGTATGACAGCGCAAAGAATGCGAGGAGTGTCGCGCGCATAGTCTGCGCCGCCGTCCCGGCCAGCAACAGATAGATCAGCACCGGCGGCCCGGCCATTCCGGCCAGCGCGGTCGCCACCCCCGCGACGGCCCCGGCGGCGAGATCGCGCGTCCGCGTCCTGCAGAAAGGCGCCCAGGGTCGGCCGCGGCGACGTCGGAGCCCTGTCATCATCACCGCAAACGCGAGGATCATGGCTCCGACCACGAGCCGGACCAGTAATCGGTCGCCGTAGCGGAATGCAAACAAACCGATCGGCAATCCAGCGAGGCTGCCGATACTCAGGCGAACCAAGAGGCTCGGAGCGATGGTTCGCCGCAATCCCGATACCACCGCGAATGAGATCGCCGCCGAGAGGATGATCGTGAGTTGAACGGCTTGCGCCGGGTCTATCAAGAGCAGGTAGAGCGGAACCGCCAGCACCGCAAAACCAAACCCGCTTACCGCTTGCAAGAGTGCCGCGCCAAAGGTCGTCCCGGCCAGCCCGGCCCAGCCAAACAGGGTCACGACCGCGGCCTATCGGGCGTCGGTCCCTTACGGCGTCTTGTGCACCGAGGCGCCGCGCCGCGGCGATGGCGTATCCTCGCGAAGCGCGAAGGCGCCTTCGACCGCTTCGACCCGATAGCCGCAACAAAACCGGGCGACAAAAGCATGGGCGAAAGCGGCATCGTCAAAATAAAACGCGATCGCATCGTTGAGCACGCCGGCCAACCCGGCGGGGGCCATGCCCCACCCCTCGGCGCCGCAGGTCTCATCGAGCCAAGCATGCATGATCTCGATCTGCCGGCCCAGCCCCTCCGGCGGCACGGCGATCCGGACTCGCATTGGAAACCGCCGTTCCGTCTGCTGCCGCGCCTGGATCGATGCTCGCGTCATGCCATGCCTCTGTTCCTGTTTCGTTCGAAACGTACACGACCATAGCGGCGCTGTCGAGATGGTCCTTTTAGTTTACTGTTCATCGCGCCCAGCCCGATCATCCGGTGTGGTGGTGAATGGCCGGCGGCCAGGTGCCGAGGACGCTGACCACGGCAATAACGGCAAAACCGAGCGTCTGCTCGAAGATCACCGAGCGAGCGAGCGAGGCGGTCGGAGCCGAGGACGGCGGTTCGCGACGAAGCCGCGGCGCCAGGCGGAAGCGGTTGGTCAGCGCAACAACGACCATCACCAAAAACAGCAGGATCTTCAGACTGAGCAGTCGCCCATAGGGCGTGCCGGCGAGCGCTTCTAGGCTGCCGACGAGCAGCAGCGTGTTGATCGCGCCGGTTGCGGCAAGAAGCGCCACCGCGGCGTATCCAATCTGCGAGAAGCGCGGCACCACGTCGCGAACGATCGACATCCAAGCCGCACCCGCTGTGGACCGCGCCCGTCCGAGAAGCCAGCCCAGACCCATCAAGCCGCCAAGCCACAGGCCCGCAGCGAGCAGATGCACCATTTGATTGATCTCATGGACGAGCCTGAGCATCCCTTGCCCCTCCACGGCGTGCCCGACCCAGCCCAGGCTGACCAGCAACACCAGCGAGAGGACCAGGATCGCCGGCATTCGCCAGCGCGCCAGCGGCGCGAGGCAAGCGCCAATCAGGATTAACGCGAACAGCAGCCGCCAACACCAGACGCGCCCGAAACTGGTATCGAACAGCACCGTGCTGATCACATGGGGATTGAGCGCGGCCGCGGCCGAGCCCGCCATGTTGGCGGTGATCGCGAGCAGCAGGCTGAGGCCGGATAGCAGAGCGACGACCGCACCGGCGATCGCCACGCGCCAAAACCAGGCATCGAAGGTGATCAGCGCACCGGTGGACGTCGGAGTGGCATCAACAGTAAGTCCGTAAAGCCGGAAGGCGCCACAGCCGAAGACCACGATTACCGCAGCGAAGTGCAGGAAGCGCGAAACGATCAGCACCTCAGCCACGACTTGGCTCCGTGCCGAAGCTCACGGCTTCACATCGAAGGTGAAAGTGCCTTCGGTCGGATGGGTATCGACCGAGACCACGCGCCAACTGACCAGATAGGTCCCCGGCGGCAGCGGCTTCAGCCCGATCTGGAGCTCGGCCGGACTGCCTTGGGGAATCTGGGCGTTGCCGAGATCGACCCGCTGTCCCGCTTCGTTCGTCACTTGCGCGCTGCTGAACGCCGGTTCGAGATCCTGCGTGAACCACAGAGTGACATTGGGCGGCGAGGCCGGCACCGAGCTGCCGACCGCGGGGCTCGCATGGTCGAGAAACGCGTGCGCCCGCGCCGCCGGCACGGCGCCGGTCACCGCCGCGCCGGCAACCAGCGCCGCCACGATCGCGCGCATCACCACCACTCCGAAATCGGCCGGCCGATGCTGTGTGGGAACAGATCGTCGAGATAGATATGGAACTGGACGACGCCGCCGTAGCCGTGTCCCGTGAAGTGATTCGCCGGCAAAATCGCCTCCGCGCCGATCTGGAAGTATTGCCCGGCCCAGATGACCCCAGGCTGGATCGTGCCGATCGTCTGAGTCGCCGGTACGCGGTTGATCGGGGTCGTAAACGCGACCTCGACGAGCGGGATCAACCGATTGAACGGCTCGCGAAGCCCGATGTCCTTCACGCAGCATTGCAGATATGGAAAGCTGTATTCGAACGCGAAGCCGTAGTTGAAATTGGTCGAGTTCGGCACGCCGGCGCTCTCGACCTTGGTCGGGAAGTCGAAACCAAGATTCCCGGTGATCGCAAACGGCCTTAGGTATGGGAGCGAACGTGGCAGATCGCCGAAGCCTTTGCCGAAATCGAAGGTCGGCGACAGTGTCGTGAAATCGGGCGCCCCCAACGCCTGGACCCGTCCGGTATGCGCCCAGGTCACGTTGAGCCCCACCAGGCCGAGCGCCTCGTGCGGCCCGTTGACGAAGAGCTGGTATTGCGCGCCGGTATCAAGCGGGCCGAACCCGGTAACCGCCGGTAAGCCTATCGGTTTCAGGCGCTGCCACTGATAGCCGATTGTCACGTCGGTATCGGGAGTAATGCGCTTCGACAGATCGATTTGGATATCGGTCTCTTGCGAGCCGTCCGGCGTCGGCGGGTTGACCGTGACTTGCGGGATCGACATCTCGTCGGCGACAAACGGGTCGTCCGTCAGGATCGTCGCCGGAAAAAAGCGCTGACCGGCAAAGCCGTGCGCAAAAAGGCTGCCCGCCGGCAGAGCGGTCAGCGCGGCGGCGAGCGCAAACCGCGCTCGGGCATCGGTGTACGAGAAAAACATGGTAATGTCTCGAATGAGTAGAGCAGGGTTTGGAACGTGCAACGCGGGGCGATACCCCGGCTTTGCAACGCTTACCGATCAGGCGATGACGCCTTATGCTCTTGCGGGTGGGGCCCGGGCGCCGATCGCGCCGGTCAGTCGGCGCGCCGGGGCCGGCGTGTGAGGCCTGAAAACCGTGCGCCGCCGGGCAAACGCGACCAGTTTGAGATTTACACCGGGAGCCAGCGCCAGTGCCGTGTTGCCATGCCAGAAACAGCACGCGGCGGATTCGTGGTGAACCGGTTTCGGGGCTTGGTCGCTCGGGTTCTCGGGAGTGCCTGGATGCCCGGCCAAGCACAGCGCATGCTCGTCGAACGCGGCGGAAAGATCGCCCGCCTCGTTGGCGAGACCGAGTTGGCCGGGCGGGTGCAAGCTTGGTATTGCGATCTGCAATAACAGGGCGATCGCGGCGAGCACTAGACCGAGACCGCCGCGGGACCGGTTGGCCCGTCTGCGCGGCTTCTTTCCCCGCGGTCCTACAAACATCTTGAGGGACCCTGCCGCGAACTGGAGATAACCAGCCTCCCGAAACGGGTGTCGAACGACGACACAAAGCGGACCTGGCGCCTGACACCCGGGTGCCGAGCAATCTTGCTCGATCACGCGCCCGTTAGCTACCGAGTTGCGTGGGGCGGGCTGATAAAGCGCCCGCGTCCGGGCCTGGAATATAAGGCCAAAACCCCCGTGTGCTTCGCTACTCTCGCCGGTGCGGCAGGATCGCAGAACTATTCGGCAGCCTCGCCGCGAGGACGGAGGGAACGCCGCCGGAAAGCGCAGAGGCTCAATATTGCGGCACCCAAAAGAGCCATCGTGCTCGGCTCGGGAGCGGGTGTTATGGCGGCGAACAGCCCGTGGGTCTCACCGTCGATCCCATCGGTGATATAAAGCGTGTTGGGGCTGCCGTTATTGCCGCCGATCCCGAAATTGAGGGCCCACAGGCCACCCGGCGTTTGGCCGCTACCGGGGTCTACCGGGATCGAGCCGATTAAAGCGCCGGTCGTCGGGTCGAAGGCGTCGATTATGCTGTCGACATAGCTGAAGTTGCCGACCAGCAGGTCGTTGCTGAATTGGCCGAAATCTCCGGGAGCGAGAGCGATGCCCCACGGCGCGGCCAGTGCGCTGCCGTTGATCAGCACCGTCAGCAGAGTTCCGCTCTCGGTGAAAATTGCCACAGCTCCCATTCCCGCTGTGGCGAACTGCTGGGCGGGGCGCCCGGCCGGCGCGTAGGTCACATAGACCTCACCGTTGATGTCTTGGACATTGAAAGGGACGAGGCCGCGTGAGCTGATCGCGGAGGGGGTCGCGAATGTGTTCACCTGAGCGAAGGAGCTGTTGAAGACGTTGACGCTGCCGACCCCCGCGTCATTGGCAGCATAAAGCAGGGTCTGGGCCTGATTGATGGCCAGGCCGGTATAGGTGGCTCCGGGCGTCGTCGCCTGGATGAAGGCCGTCGTGCCTGCGTCCCAGGCGGAGATGGTGCCGTTCAAATTGGCAAAGATGAAATGAGCAGAGCCGTTGTCGCCTCCGTTCCCCACGAGGAAGGACGAAGCGGTATTGTTGACCTGGCCGGTGGGTCCTTGTGATCCGCTTGCGGTCGTCGGGATCGCGACGAACCCGATGGGCGGGTTGATGACCGTTTTGGTGACGTTCGTGCTGCCTGTCACCGCGTATAAGGTGGTGGTGTTCGTGCCCTGATTCGAAATCCAAAAGGGACTCGTCGCGCTGTGCGCAACCCCCCACGGGTTCACGAGCTCAGGGTCGGTAATCGTAGCCAACCCCGGGATGTCGGACACCAGATTAGTCTGATTGTAGGGACCAGCGGCGGCCGTGTTGAGCATCGCCATCGAGAGGCTCAGTCCGATCACGGCAGCTGACAAAACGCGATGCGATTGGTCCACGATCGGTCCTCCCCTTGAAAATCTGCGATTTGTGCCACCGCAACACCGGCGCTTAGCTAACGTTCCACCCTGCCTCCGGGCGGAGTAATCACATTCTCGTGATGGCGGGTAGCGACCGCGACGAGCGTCGCATCCGTGCCGTGACCTCCGACGATCGACAACCCGACTGGCAAGCCGTCGACCTCGGCGCCGGGGATGCTCACTTGCGGGACGCCGGTCAATCCGCCATGAGCGCACAGGCACAAGATGCGGTCGCGCTGGGCGCTGGCGACCGAGAGCGGCTCGCCGCGCTGGGGCGCCGGGAACGGCGTCGTCGGGAGACAGAGTATCGTGCCGGGCACCAGCAGATGGCGCATCCGGCCGCGCGCCTCGTGCCGCACCAGCTGGGCCCATTGACGCTCTGTTTCGGAGATTTGCGACCCCGTAAAAATGTTGCGCGCCACGCTGTACGCGAAACGCGGGTTGTCCCGCTCGACCCAGTCTTTGAAGGTCAGCCAGGCCTCGGAGGGCTGCAACGTGCGCTGCGCCCGCGCCCATTGCACGATGCCCGCCGGCGCCATGACCTCCTCGCGCGTCTCGCCGATCACCGCTCGCAGCCGCTCGACCATTGGCTGCAATGCGGCGCCGACCTCCGGATCGGCGAAGGCGAAGGCGTCGACCGCGACAATCAGCCTGTCGGGTAATGTCGACGGGATCGGCTCGTCGAGCATGACGCTCGCGACCTTGGCGAAGGTGGCGGGGTCGCGCGCGAACCAGCCGGTGGTATCCGAGCTCGGCGCCTGCGGCAGCATCCCTGCGACGGGGAGCCGGCCATGCGTCGGCCGGATGCCATAGAGAGCGCAGAAGCTCGCCGGCACGCGCACCGAGCCGCCCGTATCGGTGCCGAGTGCAGCGTCGCAAATCCCGGCGGCGACTGCGGCGGCCGAACCCGATGAAGAGCCGCCGGGGACCCGCCCCGGGGCCCGCGGGTTGACCGGGGTGCCGTAGAACGCATTCTCGCCGACGATGCCGAGTGAGACCTCGTCGGTAATCGTCTTGCCGATCAAGGTCGCGCCGGCGTCGAGCAGCCGCTGCACGGCCCAGGCGTGCCGCGCCGGCACCGGGTTCGACCGCGCCCAATCGGGGTTGCCGCCGCCGGTCGGATGGCCTGCCACATCGAACAGATCCTTGGCCGCAAAGGTCAGACCGGAAAGCGGCCCACCCGGCCGCCCCTCGATATGGACGCGCGGACCGGGCACAAAGGCGTTGATGTCGTCATCGGGCATGTCGGGTCTCAAAAGAAGTCGCTGATGTCGCTGTTAACTGCAGCGAAAAAACAGCAAAGGTCCCACCATTACACGGAAACTCTCGCTTTTCGGCCCCGCTTACCGCAATTAGCAGCAAACGCAATCCCCTTTATTGAGGGGATGTCTATCACACCATTATGGCGATTTTAAGTGGCCCCGGTCCGCAGTGAGCTCAATCTGACCTATCGCGGGCGGCATTTCGCCAAGTGGTGGTCCTGCTGCTGATGATGCTCTGCCGCCTTGTCGTGGTGCTCCGCGGCCTTCTGGTTTCGGAGAGCTTGGTTGAGTCCATTGCAACGCCCTCAGGTTCAATGGACCCGCAGCCCGCGTCCGAAACCAATACCTGCGCGATGACGTTTTGATGATCGCTGGATGAGTTCATGATGACGCCGCACCCGGCCTGGAATTGGGGTGCGAGGCGAAGCATGGGTTGAGCGCAGCGAAACCCATCGAACCGACCGGCTCGGACCGAGGCGGGCGCATTTGGGGAACGATGATGCGTTTCGCTGCGTTGACCCGTCCTACTTGCTGATCAAATCTTGACCAATGCGCATCCGGGCATCACGTTTGAGATCTATTCCGAACCGGCAATGAGCGACCTAGAGTTTCAACGCGCCCTTACTTCAGATCAAATTCGCGAGGCGCTCTCGTTGCTGGACGGCACCGCGCGCGCAAAGCTTCGGAACGTGCAGGTCGGGGAGTTGAGTCCCGCGGAAGAGGCTGGTTCCGGAGCTGATCAGGCCAGCACCACTGCCGCCACGCCGAACAGGCTTCCTGCGGCCGAAGATGCGCATCAGCGCAGGCACCATCTAAACCCGGCTCTTGCGTTTTACGGTCTGGGCATCGCGGCCGCGGCGGCGCTGACGCTCTTATCATGGAGCGAACGCGCACTTACACCTCCAGGCCTACCGGGGATCGCTGGCGAACAGCTGCCGAACCCGCAGCCGGCGCAGCTGGTGAAACCTGCTTTTCCCGCGCTCGCGGCGAATGCTCCACCCGACCAGAGTTCAGGTGGAGCAGAGCGACGGCCCTTTAAGCCGCAGGTCGCAGGTTCGAGCCATGTCGGTCATGCCAATCGCGATGATGATCAAGCGGTTGTAAAAGATGCAGCCAATAGCGCCAATGCAATCCCTTATGCGTGGGACGAACGGGCGAGCCGAAAACCTAAGCTGGCTTGGTGGCACGCCCGGGCGGTTCGAGTCGCTGAAGCAAAGAAGCGATTTTGGCGACGTCACTGGCAGGCTCGCGCGGAAATCAATCGCGGCGAATGTTTCTTTTTCGGATGTCTTCCTTGGCAAACACAGCGCATCGTCTACCGACCGCCCCGTAACGTAACTCAATGACGAGGCGCCTGCAGCGGCCTTAGTCCGCCTGGCGAGGGTGGTCTCGCTCTCTCTCCCATCGCGCGTGGGCGCGCTCAGTTTTTCGAGCGGCGACGAAGGTAGGACATATAGGCGCGTGTCGCGTAACCGGCAAAAAAGCCGATGACGAGGCCGAAAGCGGTTGCACTGATGGCGAGCGAAAGCTCCGGATTTGCCATGGCCCGCGAGAGGTTAACTCACGACATGCTGAACAAACCGATCTCCGCCGATCCGCGGATTTCGTCAGCGTTCGATAACGCCCGCGGCGCGACCAACCACCGTGACATCTTTGAGACATTTAGAGCCAGCTCAGGGCGCCATTTCCAGTTAGCCCCACCGGAGGATAAGTCTGATTGGCGATGGAGCGCAGGTAATCGCCTACGTACCGTCCATCACTAAATGACATGAAGATTGTAATGTGGTCCATTTCGGAGTTATTGGAAGGTGCCGTATGCGACGTGGTCGGTGAGGCTCACCGGCGTGCAACACGGAAACAGTAATCACAACGTGGCGCGGATCAAGGGATCAGATTTATCGGACCGCAACCAACGATGGCGCCATCTTCTCGCGCATTCGGATTTTGGGAATTGTGTATTGTGTTTGTCATTATAGCTGCTTTCCCGCAGATGGCCGCGGCGGATCATCCTTGCGAGGCCTTGGGCGACGAAGCAATCACGTGCCAGGGAGTCTCGGTGGGCACGAAATTGTTTCCCCGCGGGTCAAGCCCGCCGGTCGCAATGACGATTGGGTGAGTAATGCAATCTGAACCGAGTTCGCATCTTGCGGTGGCAACCGAATACGCCGCCTGCTCCCTCTCCGCCCCCGGCCTCCCGGCGGCGGAGATGGATTCGTCAGCGGCCCGGCGAAATACGAAACAGCAAAAATAGCCGGGTAAGGCGCCATTTCGGAGCGGATGCATGCGACCACTGCGCCACGATTTTGACGAGGCCAGGACGCAGGCGGTCGAGTGGCTGACCGCGTGGGATGGGCAGGGCGCTCACCGGACCGCGACGGACGGCGATGAGGCGGGCGCGCTTTGGGTTGCGCATGAGGCGGCTGGATTTGGCGCCGAAGTAGCGACCGAAGGGTTCGAGCTGGATCGGCTGGACCCGGTCGCCTGCTATCTGGAGCTGGGCGGCGAACGCATCGCGGCGGTGTCGGCATTTGATGCTCCTGCCACTGGCGCGGACGGCGTGACCGGCACTCTCGGCTGCAACGGCCGCGGCGAGGCCATCCGCGTGGCCAGGCTGACGCCGCGGTCGGTTTACACCGGCGAATATGAGAGGCTGCGCCGCGACACCGCGCATCGCGCCTTGGTGATCGTGTGCAGCGGCGAGCGGCCCGGCATGGGGCTGCTCAATGCCGAACGCTTCCGCAATCCGTACGGCGCGCCGGCGATCCATGTGTCGACCGAGGCGGGCGAGACCGTGCTCGCCGGCGCGGCGCGCGCCTCGCCCGCCCGTGTCGTTGCAGAAAACCGATATGTCCGGGCAACTGCCCGCAACGTCGTCGTGGCAATGCAAGGCTCCCGCCGCGGCTCTCCCCCATTGGTGGTGATGACGCCGCGCAGCTCGTGGTGGCAGTCGACCGCCGAGCGCGGCGGCGGCCTGGTCTGCTGGCTCGAATCACTGCGCGCGTTGATTGCCGCCCCGCCCGGCTGCGACGTGGTCTTTACCGCAAACAGCGGTCATGAGCTCGGCCATCTCGGTCTCGACGACTTCGTGGCACGCCGGCCGGGATGGGAACGCCCGGTCTCCGAGGGAGGCGCCACCTGGATACATTTCGGCGCGAACATCGGCGCGGCCGGCGGCAAGCTCTCGGTGCAATCGGCGAGCGACGATTTGCGCCAGCTGACCGAGACCGAACTGGCGCGCGCTGGCCGAGCACCCGACGTCGTCGCTCCCAAGACCCTCGTGCCCAGTGGCGAAACCCGTGATATCCACCGCGCCGGCGGACGTTACGTCACGCTGGTCGGCAGCAATCCCTGGTTCCATCTGCCGCAGGACCGCTGGCCGCACGCGGTCGACGCGGACGCCGTGACCCGCATGGCCGCGGCTGCAGCTGCCCTGGTGGTTGAGCTGACGCGCTGACGGCGGGCTACCAGAGCATCTCCTGCAGATTCGAAAATGGCGGAACCATGTTGTCGGGAACCGGCAGCATCCCCCGGTTCCAATCTTCCCACAGGGCGCGCAGCTCATTCAGCAAATCGAGGCGCTTACGAGCCATGTTGCCGCGTTCGCGCGGGTCATAGCCGATATCGAACAGGTACTCCTTGTCCTTTACTTTAAGATACTTCCAGTCGCCGCGGCGAACCGCGCGCTGGCTGCGGTTGGCCATCCGCCAATAGAGGGTGCGCTCGCCCAGCGGCGCATGTCCGGTCAACACCGGCAGCAGATCCCTCCCGTCCAAAGGATGACCGGCATCCGGCATGACATTGGCTGCGGCCAGACAGGTCGCCGTCAGGTCCATCGTGATGCACACCTGCTCGGTGACCTGGCCGGCTTTGATATGGCCGGGCCGCCAGACGATCTGCGGCACCCGCAAGCCGCCCTCCAGCAGGTCCCATTTGCGGCCGACAAAGGGCCAGATGTTCGAATACCGCTCGCCGCCATTGTCGCTGGTGAAGATCACCAAGGTGTCCTTGCCGGATTGCCGCACCGCGTCGATGACCCTCCCGATCCCGGCATCGAGGATCTGCATCATCTCGCCATAGATGCGCGGACTGCCGCCCTCCATGATTTCCGCCCGGTCGACCTCCCGCTCGCGCGCCGCCGCCTCGATCGAGGGAGCCGACCACGGCCAATGCGGCGCGTTGTAATGCAAGCTGAGGAAACAGGGCCTGTGGGACCGGGCGGCGGTTTGCACATAAGCAAGGGCCCGCTCGCTCAGCAGATCGGTGACATAGCCTGCCCGCTCGACCGGCAATTCGCCTTCGTAGAGGTCGGGTTCGCCGCCCTCGCCCTTATGCGTGTAGTAACCAGTGAACCCGCCCATGATGCCGAAGAATTCGTCGTACCCGCTCTTCAGCGGGCCGTATTTCGGCAAAAATCCGAGATGCCATTTCCCGATCAGTGCGGTTTGATAGCCAGCCGCCCGCAACAGCAAAGGCAATGTCGGGAAGCCGGGCGGGATCCCCATCTCGGGCTCGTCGCGGTTGGCCGGACGCAGCGGCTCGACAAGGCCTAGCTTGAGGCGGTACTGGTAGCGCCCGGTGATCAACGCGACCCGCGTGTTGGTACAGAGCGGCGCATTGGCGTAGGCCTGCGTGAACCGCACCCCTTCGGCGGCCAGCCGGTCGAGCGCCGGCGTCCGGTAGCCGGTCTGTCCGGTGCAGCCAAGATCCGCGTACCCGCAGTCGTCAACGACGATGAAGATGATGTTGGGGCGATCCGGATTGATCATAGCGGGCTCCTCGCAATACTCGAAGTCTGTACGCAACCGTGATTCCGGGCAAGGCGGCCTTGGCGGAACACCAGCGCCCCGACAACCAATAAATTAGCCAGGTTGAAAGTGATGCCGGCGGCGAAGGCCGCCGCATAGAACCCCGCGTAATCGTAAATCGCGCCGGCGAGCCAGCCGCCCGCGGCCATGCCCGAGCCGCTGCACAGCAGGAGGGTCGGCACCCTCCACGACGCCTCGGCGGCTGGAAACAGCTCGCGGATCGCCAGCACATAGGCCGGAATGATGCCGCTGAAGCCCAGGCCAAAGGCGGCAGAGACGGCGAAGAGGCCAGCCTCGTCCTGGGTCAGCAAAAAGCCGGTCAGCGCGGTGATTTGGCATGCCGAACCGGCGAGCACGGTGCGCAATCCGCCAATCCGGTCGGCGACGAAGCCCCAGAATTGGCGGCCCAGGAAGGCGCAGGCCAGCAGCACCGACAGCATCGCGCTGCCGCGTGTGACGGGGATGCCGACATCGCTGCAAAAGGCGACCAGATGGCCTTGCGGCATCGCCATCGGAACGCAGCACAGAAAGCTCGCCAGGCACAGCAGGCCAAGCGCCGTGCGAGGTCTGAAGCCAAGGACCCGAGCGCCCCCCGCCGGCTCCGGCAGACCCCCGCCGGCTCTTGCCGCCTTGGGCAGCGCTCTGAACACCAGGAAAGCGGCGGGCAGGATCACAACAACCACAAACACGGCATAGAGCTGCATTGTGCGGCGCCAGCCGAACCATTCGATCGCGTGGCCGAACAGCGGCGCCCAGATCGTCCCGGCAGCGGCTTGCCCGCTCGCGATCAGCGCCAAGGCGGTCCCGCGCCGGCGGTCGAACCAGCGCGCCACATAGACATAGAGCGGCGCATTGATCCCGGCGTTGCCGAGCAGCCCCATCAACAGCCCGTGGCCGAGATAGAGGTCGATGCGCTCGCCGAAACTCGACACGACGAGCCCGGCGGCGATCATCAGGGCCCCGAACATGACCGTCCAGCGCACGCCGACCCGCTCGGCAATCTGACCCATCGCAATCCCGCCGACCGCCGAACCGAGCCAGGCGAGCGAGTAGGACAGCGCCGGTACCGAGCGGACACCCCCGAACTCGGCCGCGATCGACTTCAGCGCCACAATCGTAATAAGCGGGCCGCCGAAAGAGACGGAGAGGATGCCGAGCGCGGACCAGGCGATGAGCCAGGAGCGCCGCGTCTCGATCGTCCTCGCGGCCGTGCGGCCGGGAACAGTCGCCGTCGTCATTTACGATCAGCGCGGCCGCGTCGCAGTTATCAGCTGTTCCGGCTTGATCGGCGTCGCATTCACCTCGACGCCGAACGGAGCCAAGGCGTCGCAGACGGCGTTGGCGACGGCTGCCGGCGGGGCGACGGCGCCGCCCTCCCCGACCCCCTTGACGCCGAGCGGGTTGAGCGGCGACGGCGAGTGCTGGTGAAGGATCCGCATTGCCGGGATGTCGCTTGCGGTCGGCAGCGCGTAATCCATCAGCGAGCCGGAGAGCAACTGCCCGTTTGCATCATACGCGATCGCCTCGAACAGGATGCCGCCGAGCCCCTGAGCGGCGCCCCCCATGATCTGGCCCTCGACCAGCATCGGGTTGACGACGACGCCGCAATCATGGGCAACCGCGTAGTCGTCGATGACGACGCGGCCGGTCTCGGGGTCGACATCGACAATCGCGACATGCACGGCATAGCTCCAAGTGACGGTTTGCGGCTGCCAGTAAAAAATTTCCTCGAGACCCGCATCGACGCCTGGCGGGCGTTCGTTATCCCAGCCCGGACGCGCCGCCTGCGCGATCCTGGCGAGGCTCACCTTGGCGCCGGGGACCCCGACCACGCCGACGCCGCCATCGCGCAATTCGAGATCGGCCGGCGCGCATTCCAGCAGATTGGCGGCGATGGCGAAGACTTTGTCGCGGAGCCGCTCGCTCGCGTAGTGCATCGCCGCCGACAATGTGACCGTGCTGCGGCTCGCCATCGTGCCAAACCCGATCGCGATCGCCGCCGTGTCCGCGAGGGATATCACGACGTCCTCCGGAGCCACCTTCCACAGGTCGGCCGCCACCTGCGCGAAAATTGTCTCCATCCCCTGGCCCTGCGGGCAGGCCCCCGACGAGACATAGATTTTTCCCGACGGGTCAATCCGGACAAAGGCGCTTTCGAACGGCCCGACGCCGGTCCCCTCGATATAGCAGCCGATGCCGAGCCCGAGGTGGCGGCCCGCTCTGCGCGCCTCGCCCTGACGCCGGCGAAACGCCTCGACCCCGCCGACCGAATCCAGCGCCTTCTGCAACGCGGCGGGATAATCCCCGCTGTCATAGACGATCGGCTCGCCATCCCGGTAAGGGATGCCAACACTGTACGGCATCTCATCGGCGCGGATCATGTTGCGCCGGCGCACCTCGGCCGGCTCCAGGCCCAGGGTTCGCGCCACCAAATCGATGGTCCGCTCCATCGCGAACGCGGCTTCCGGGCGCCCGGCGCCGCGGTAGGGGGCGTTCGGGACCTTGTTGGTCACCACGATCCTTCCCGACGCCGCCAAATTCTCAATTCTGTAGGGGCCAGTCAGGTGGACGGCAGTGTTGTACGCGACCCCGGACCCGATCGGGTTCCACGCGCCGCAATCGACAATGTAATCGTCGCGCAACGCGAGGATATGCCCGTCACCGTCAAATCCGACCTCGACATCGTGCAATTGGTCGCGCGAATGCGTTGCGCTCATCAGGTGCTCGCTGCGCCCCTCGATCCAGCGCACCGGCCGGCCGAGCTTGCGCGCGAGGAAAGTGACCAGCAGGTCTTCGGGGTAAACATGCCCCTTGCCGCCAAACCCGCCACCGACGTCGAGCGCGACGCAGCGCACCCGCGCCTCGGGCAGTCCCAATAGCGAAGCGGCTTCGCGCCGCACCCAATGAACCACTTGCGTCGAGGACCAGATCGTCGCCGAGTCGGTGCGCGGATCATACGCGCTGACGACGCCGCGGCACTCGAGCGGCACAGCGGCGTAGCGGTGGTGATAAAACCTGCGGCGGAACCGGTGCTGCGCGCCGGCCAGAGCGGCGTCGGCATCGCCCCTGCCGACCGAGAAGGCGCCGATCAAATTGGTCTGAAAGCGGTCATGAACAATCGGGCTGTCCGGCCGCAATGCCGCCTCGGGGTCGACGACCGCGGGCAATTCGTCGAGATCCAAGATCGCGAGTTCGGCTGCATCCTCGGCCTGGTCGCGGCTCTCCGCGACAATAACCGCAACCGCCTCGCCGACATGCCGCACCTTGTCGTGCGCCAATAGCGGCTGCTGCGGATTGAGGAATTTATGCTGGATGACCGAGGTCCATTTGCGCGGCAACGAGATTTGCCCCTCCGGCACCGGCGGCAGCAATTGCAACAGATCGGCGCCGTTGAGCGCGAGGATCACGCCGGGCGCCGCGGCGGCGCGCGACAGATCGACCGAGCGAATGCGCGCGTGCGCCACCGGGCTGCGGACCAAAACTGCGTGCAGCATCCGCGGCAGGACGAGATCGGCGATGAATTGCCCCTGGCCTCTCAGCAGCCGGCGGTCCTCGCGCCGCAACAGCGAGCGGCCGACATAAAGGGGGCCAATGTCGCTCATGGTTAAAAGACCTCACTCCCGCCCGCGCGAGTTTGTGGGGATTGCCGCACCCGGTCAAACGCAACCGCCCCGCCGATTGCGATCGAGCGCGACTGGCCTGCCCTCCATTTCATGCTGTTGGATTGGCACCCGGCGAAGGGCTTCCACCAGCGGCTCGGCATCGAGAGGCGCAGCGAATGGCAGCCTCACGGCACCAGCGGCGAGGCGCTCCGCCGCCTCGCCGCCGAGGATGTGAGTGCCGGGGATTGAGGAGGCTGGCTGGGGCGGGAGGATTCGAACCTCCGTATGGCGGAATCAAAATCCGCTGCCTTACCACTTGGCTACGCCCCAACCGGCGACAGAATAACGTGCCGCGGCAGATCCCTGAAGGGATTTGCGTGACGGGTCGCTGTGCGCATACGCTTCCGACCGGTGCGATAAGAGAAGGAGAAAATGCAATGTGGCCCATGATCCCGGTCGTCGCGATCCTGATGGCCCAAGCTCCCCAACCGAGCGCCCCCTCCAAGTCCTACGAATGGTGCTTCGACGTAGGGAAGGGTTCGACGCTCTGCAAGGACACGGAGGCCGCTTGCCAGGAATTGCGTCGCACCAACGCTGCGACTGCTATCAGCACGTGCAAGCGTGTCGAGCCGCCCGAGATCCAGCTGTCTCCGACCCAGCCGCCGGCGCCCCCGAACCCGGCAAAGCAGACGCCAACTCAACGATAGAACCCTTAGTCGGCGAGTGAGGCGCGCGAAACAAAGCCGCCTGCCGCACACCACCACTCAGGTTCGGCTGCGTTGAGGACCGCACAGGCCTCCTCGGCGGCGGCGCGATCGGGGAACAGCGCAAAGCAGGTGGCGCCGCTGCCGCTCATCCGGGCCAGCAACGACCCCGGCATTCGGCCGAGCCGCGCCAGCACCGCGGCGATCTCCGGTACGAGGCCGACCGCGGCTTCGGTCAAATCGTTGCGGCACGCCATCAATGCGCGGGCAAGTCCCGAGGCGTCGGTCGGCATCGGCGCGAACCGTCCGACATCGCCGAATGGGCCGCGCCGGGCGGCGAATACCGCGGTAGTCGGCAGCCCTCGGCGCGGATTGACCAGCAGGATGGCGGCTTCGGGCAGCGGCCCGGCCGGCTCGAGGCGTTCGCCGATCCCCCCGGCCCACACGGCGCGCCCGTGAAGACAGGCGGGCACATCGGCGCCGAGCCTGCTGCCGAGAGCGCAAAGCACGTCATCTTCCAGCGATAGACGCCACAGCTGCCTCAGCGCGAGCAGCGCCGCCGCGGCGTCGCTCGACCCGCCGCCGATGCCCGAAGCGACCGGCAAATGCTTGTCGAGACGCAGCGCGGCGCCGGCGGTGATCCCGGCCCGGTCGGCCAGTAGGCGGGCCGCGCGCAGCACGAGGTTGTCGTCCCCGGCCGCGGCCAGATTGGCGGCCTCGGGCCCGTCGACCGTCAGCGACAGAGATGCCGCCGGCTCGGCCCACAGGCGATCGCAGATATCGACAGACGCGACGAGGCTGTCGAGCAGGTGATAGCCGTCGTCGCGCCGACCGGTTACATGCAAGTAAAGGTTGACCTTGGCCGGCGCAAAGGCCGCAACGGCCATTCCCGCTCAGCCGCCGCGCGCTGTCCCGGCCGCGGGCACGCTGCCGCCGTCGAGCTTGGCCTGGATCGGCTTGATCTCGTCGTCTTGCGGCCCGAATTGCAAGGCCCGCCGCCATTGGTAACGCGCCTCGAAGGGTCGCCCGCTCTGCCAATAGGCGTCGCCCAAATGGTCGTTGATCGTCGGGTCCTCGGGGACCAGCTCGATCGCCTTTTCGAGATATTGAACCGCGCTCGTATAGTCACCGAGACGGTACTGCGCCCAGCCGAGGCTATCGACGATATAGCCGTCTTCGGGCCGCAGCTCGACTGCCTTCTGGATCATCTTCAGACCGCGCTCCAGATTCTCGCCGCGGTCGATCCAGGAATAGCCGAGATAGTTCAGCACCAGCGGCTGGTCGGGCTTCAATTCCAGAGCGTGCAGAAGGTCGGCCTCGGCTCGTTGCCACTGTCCCGAGCGCTCGAGCGCAATACCTCGGCTGTAATAAAGCGACCAGCGCTCCGGCATGCCGGCGGCTTCGAAGCGCCGAATGGCTTCGTCATAGGCGTCCACCGCCTCGCTGAACCGCTTCTTGCCGCGCAGCAGGTCTCCCAGCTGCATGTCCGCCCCGGCGCGCTTGGGTTCTTCGGCCGCCATTTCTTTAAGCTGGTCGATTGCTTCGTCGGTGCGGTCGAGCAGTTCGAGATTGGCGGCGATGCGCAACCGGGCGGACCACCAGTAGGGTGAGCTCTGCGGAACCTCGGCGAGGGTCTTCAAGCTCAGTTCCGGTTTGTTCTGCGCGCTCAGCACGTCCGCGAGCAGCAATTGCGCGAGCACCATGTGCGGGCGCAGGTCGAGCGCGCAGCGGACATAGAGCAGCGCCAAATCGAGCGTCTCGGGCTGATTGACAACACTCGCGAGATCGAACAGCGCCTCGGCCAAACCGTCCTCTGCCGAGCCGATCAATGGCGGCGGAACTCCGGCGGGCCTGCTGGCGAGAACCGATTCCGCGAGCTCGCTTCCCGCATTCTCCTTGACGAAGCGTTGATAAAGCGCGAGCGCCTCGTCGTCACGGCCGTGACGCCGGTAGAAATTGGCCAGCAAGTCGGTCAGCCTCCAGTTCAGCTGGCCGCTCGCTTCGAGGGCTTTGTTGAAGTTGTCCGCCGCCAGCTCGGCGTTCCCGGCAAAATCATAGAGGAGAGCGAGCTGGTAGAATTTGAGCGGGGCAAAGCCGTTGAATTTGTCGAACGCCTGCAGCGCCTCATCGGCGCCGGTGACATCGCCTATCGCCACGTGCGTCCAAGCCCGGGCCAGCGGCGAAACAAACCGGTGCACCCCCTCCTGCGGAAGCGCGTCGGCGCGGGCTACCGCGCCGGCCTTGTCACCGGCCTTGACCCGCTCGACGAGAAGGACGAGCTCGGCCATTGCATCGGTGGAATCGAGTTTGAGCTCGCTCTCTGCCAGCGCCTTGGCGTGGTCGAAGCGTCCGACGCTCGCATCCATCAGGAAGGTGCGCGTGATCAGCTCGGGCGATTCGGGGTCGGCCCTCAGCGCGTCCTCGAACCACGTCACGGCCGACTGGTAATCGCGCTCATGCTGCGCGTGGCGGCCCGCCAGGTAAGCGCCAAACGGCGCTTCGGCAGCGGTCTCGGGCTTGTCGAGAGTCGGCGCCGCCTCGCTCGCGCCGGCGGCCAGACCGGCAAGCAAAAACCCCGCAGCGCCCCAAATCCGGTAACCGGCGATCACTGATTTCCGCATGTATTCTCTGCCCATTTCCTCGATCACATGTTCGGGTAATTGGGTCCCCCGCCGCCCTCGGGCACGACCCAATCAATGTTCTGCTCCGGATCCTTAATGTCGCAGGTCTTGCAGTGAACGCAATTCTGCGCGTTTATCTGTAAATACGGCCGGTTCGCACCGGCCTCTTCGACGATCTCGTAGACGCCCGCCGGACAATAGCGCTGTTCGGGCAAATCGTAGAGCCGATAATTGACCGTGATCGCCTTCTCCGGATCGCGCAACCGCAGATGCGGCGGCTGATCTTCCTCGTGGTTGGTATTCGAGATGAAGACCGAGGAAAGCCGGTCGAAGGTGATCTTGCCGTCGGGCCTGGGATAGTCGATCCGTTGCGCCTCGCCGGCTCTGGTCAGCTGCAGGTGGTCGGGGTGGTGGTGAAACGTCCAGGGCGCATTCCCGCGCAGGACATAGGTGTCGAGCGCCGAATAGACCAGGCCGCCCCATAGGCCCCAGCGAAAGCTCGGCCTGATGTTGCGCACGCCGCGCAATTCTTCCCAAACCCAGCTCTGTTCGAGGGCGGCCCGGACCTCGGCGCCCGCGTCTCCAGACAATCGGCGAAAAATGGTCTCGGCCGCGATCATCCCCGATTTCATCGCGGTGTGACTGCCCTTGATCTTCGGCACGTTGAGAAAGCCGGCGGCATCCCCGGTCAGCGCGCCGCCCGGAAAGTCGAGCCGCGGGATCGATTGGAACCCGCCCTCGTTGAGCGCCCGCGCGCCATAGGCGATCCGTCTGCCGCCCTCGAAAAAAGGTCGGATCGCCGGGTGCGTCTTGAACCGCTGAAACTCCTCGAACGGGTTCAGAAACGGGTTCTTGTAATCGAGGCCGATCACAAACCCGACCGCCACCTGCCGGTCTTCCAGGTGGTACAGAAAGGAGCCGCCATAGGTCGCGGTGTCGAGCGGCCAGCCGATCGTGTGCACCACGAGCCCGGGCTCGTGCCGGTCGGGCGCGACCTCCCATAGCTCCTTGATGCCGATCGCGTAAGTCTGCGGGTCGATCCCGTCGCGCAAACGGAAGCGCTGCATCAGTGTCTTGGTCAGCGAGCCGCGGCAGCCCTCGGCCAACAATGTCTCGCGGCCGATCAGCTCGACCCCCGGCTGGTAGCGGTCGGTCGGCCGGCCGTCTCTGCCGATCCCCAGATCTCCGGTCGCTACTCCCTGCACGCGGCCGCCGGCGTCGTACAAGACCTCGGCCGCAGCGAACCCCGGATAGATCTCGACGCCGAGCGCCTCGGCCTGTCGCGCCAGCCAGCGGCAGAGATTGCCGAGGCTGATGATGTAATTGCCGTGGTTCGCCATTTGCGGCGGCATCGGGAGCCGCAGCGAACGGGTTTTCGTCAGCAACAAAAACCGGTCTTCCGCCGCCGGCGTGACCAGCGGGGCGCCTTGTTCGCGCCAGTCCGGGATCAGCTCATTGAGCGCCCGCGGCTCGAACACGGCGCCGGACAGGATGTGGGCGCCGACCTCGGAGCCTTTCTCGACGACGCATACGCCGAGATCGCGTTCACCGGCGGCCGCAAGCTGCTTCAGCCGGATTGCCGCGGCAAGACCCGACGGCCCGGCCCCGACGATCACGACATCGTATTCCATCCGCTCGCGCGGCGCCCGCTCCTCGCTCATCACCCTTCCGCCGATCTCTCCGAAGCGACTATAGAGGATCTGCGTAAAAACGGGAGTGCTCCCCCGCGATGAGAGAAGCGCCCGATGAATGCCGATGATCGCGACGCGGCGCTCGCATTGCTGCGCTGGTATGTCGAGATGGGCGCCGACGAGGCGATCGGGTTCGAAGCGACCGACCGGCTGGCGCCGCCCCCGACGAGCATGCCGCCGCCAGCGATGCCAGCGTCGATGCGTGCGCCATCCCCTCCTCCCGTTCCGGCCGCCCCGCCTCCTGCGCTGACCGAATCTCTGGGGGAGGCCGCTCAATCGGCGCGCCGGCTCGCCGCCGGCGCCGACAGCGTCGCGGCGCTGGCGGCGCTGGTTGCCGAGTTTGACGGCTGCACACTGAAGCGCACGGCCACGAACACCGTCTTCACCGACGGCGATCCGGCAGCGCCGGTCATGATCATCGGCGAGGCTCCCGGCGCGGACGAGGATCGGATCGGCCGGCCGTTTGTCGGCCGCGCCGGGCAATTGCTCGACCGCATGCTGGCGGCGATCAATCTCGACCGCAGCGGCGTCTTGATCACCAACGTCATCTATTGGCGCCCGCCCGGCAACCGCACGCCGACAGCCGCAGAGATCGCCGCTTGTCTGCCGTTCGTATTCCGCCTCATCGCGCTGGTGCACCCCAAGGTGCTGGTGCTCTCGGGCGGCACCGCCGCCGGGGCATTGTTGGCGCAAAGCCAGGGCATCACCCGGCTGCGCGGCCGGTGGTTCGACCTAGCGGTCCCCGGGCTCGACCAGCCGGTCCCGACACTGCCGATGTTCCACCCGTCCTTCCTGTTGCGCACGCCGGAGCGAAAACGCGACGCCTGGCGCGACCTCTTGTCGCTGCGCGCCCGCCTCGACGAACTCCTCGCCGTGGCATTGCCGTCCGGCTAGATCTTGGCCCATTCGACCCCGCGGGGGGAAAATCCCGGCGCCGGCGCTGCGGGCAGCGGCAAGCGGGCCCAGAACAAGCTCGAGAACCGGCGCGCGATCCTGACCGCAGCGCGCGAGGTTTTCGCCGAGGTCGGTTATGAAGCCGCCAGCGTGCGCGACATCATCGGCCGCACCGGGCTCGCTTCGGGCACATTCTACAATTATTACCGGTCCAAGGAAGAGATCGCCCGCGCGATCGCCTCCGATGCGGCCGAACGCTTGCGGCCGCTTCTGCGGGCGCAACGCGAAGGGGCGACCGATTTTGCCGGCTATTTGATCGGCATCATCCGGGTTTATTTCCAATTCATCGTCGACGAGCAGCTGGCGCTGCACACCACCAGGCGGCTGGCCGAGCGCTATCCGCGGGTCCGGATCCAGACCCCGGCAGCGGCGGCGGTATTTGAGGAGCTACGCTCGTCAATCGAATTCGTGATGCAGCGCGATCCGGGGCTGCTTGTCGATGTCGAGTACTTGACCGCCGCGGTGATCGGCGTCGCTCGTGAGATTGGCGAGCGAATGCTGGCGCGGCAGCCGCTCGACATCGACAGCGCTGCGGCGTTTGCGGCAAACCTGATCCTGCGCGGACTACCGGCAGTGCCGCGGGTCGAACGATAACGGTTCCGAAAGCGCTGTCGTCGACTCACTCGAAGACAAAGCAACCGTCGTCGAGGTCGGCGGCCGGAAACTGGTCCTTCTCGGTCCAATAGTCTTGAGTGTGCTGCCATTCGGGCTTGTCGCCGCGCTTCGGGAGCAGGTGCATGCCGCGCATCAGATAGCCGGGATTGAAGTTTTCGGGATCGATCCAAGGCAGCAACGGCATATCCTTGTCCTCGGGCCGAAGGCTCGGCGTGACCTTCCGAGCGCCCTTTTCCTTCATGTGATTGAGCATGCGGCAGACAAAGTCGGCGACGAGGTCCGCGCGCAGCGTCCAGCTGGCTCGAAAGTACCCGAACACCCACGCCATATTCGGCACGCCGGTAAACATCATGCCGCGATAGCTGACCGTATCGGATAAGACGAGGGACTTTTCGTCGATCACGAAGTTGATGTCGCCGAGCACGTTGAGATTGAAGCCGGTGGCCGTGACGATGATGTCGGCTTCGAGAACCCTGCCCGACCGAAGGAGGATGCCGCTCTCGGTAAAGCTCTCGATCTCATCAGTGACGACCGATGCCTTGCTGGCGCGGATTGCCTCCAGGAAATCGCCGTCGGGAATAAAGGCGATGCGCTGCCGCCATGGCCGGTATTTCGGCGTGAAATGCGTTTCAATGTCGTAATCGGGGCCCAGATAGCCACGAACCGCCGCCAGCAGTTCCTGCTTGACGGCCTCGGGCTCGGTGAATGAGCGGTCGGTAAAGACGGCTTGATCGTGCAAAATTTTCTTGCGCACGATCTCGTGGATCCATGTCTCGTCGATATCCAGCTCGCGCAACTCGTCTGCGATCTCGACCGCGTTGCGGCCCGTTCTGAAATAGGTCGGCGAGCGCTGCAGCATCGCGACATGGCCACATTCGGCCGCGATCGCCGGAATAAGGGTCGCTGCGGTGGCGCCCGAACCGATGACGACAACATTCTTGCCTGCGTAGTCCAGATCCTCCGGCCAATTCTGCGGGTGAACGATCCGGCCGTTGTAATCCGCCATCCCAGCCCATTCCGGCGTATAGCCCCGCGAGTGCCGGTAATAGCCCTGGCACATCCAGAGAAAGTTGGCGGTGAACCGGAAACTTTCGCCGGTATCCGTCCGGGTCGCCTCGAGCGTCCAAAGATCTTCGCTGCTCGACCAGCGCGCCGATTTGATCTCGTGACAATAACGGATGTGGCTGCCGAGATCGTTCTCGTCGATGACTTCGCCCATGTAGTTGAGGATCTCGGCAGCGGTTGCGATTGGCGCACTGGTCCATGGCTTGAAGCGATAGCCGAAGGTGTAAAGGTCGCTATCCGACCGGATACCGGGATAGCGGTGGGTGAGCCAGGTACCACCAAAGCTTTCCTGCGCCTCGAGGACGATAAAGCTCGTCCCTGGGCACTGCTTGGTGAGGTGATACGCACCGCCGACCCCAGAGATTCCCGCCCCGACGATCACGACATCGAAGTGCTCGGAGTTCTGTGATGCCATCACGCTGCCTGGGTTTGTCCTGGTCATAGATTTCAGATCTCGTAATTTAGGCGGGGATGCGCACCGGCATCGAGCGCATGCCATGGATGAAGTTGGAGTAGGTGCGGCACGGCGGCGCCAACACCTCGATCACGGGATAGCGCGGCAAGAGCTCTTCCCACAGGATGCGCAATTGCAATTCGGCAAGCCGGTTGCCGACGCAGCGGTGGATGCCAAAGCCGAACGACAGATGCTGGCGCGGCCGCGGCCGGTCGATGATCAAATTGTCCGGGTCATCGATCGCGTCGGGGTCGCGGTTCCCGGAGACATACCACATCACGACTTTGTCGCCCTTTGTGATTTGCCGGCCGCCGAGCTCTGCGTCCTGGGTCGCGGTGCGGCGCATGTGGATGACCGGGGTCACGTAGCGAATAATCTCCGGCACCAGGCTCGCGATCAGGGCCGGATTATCGCGCAATTTCCGATATTCGCCCGGATGCCGGCTCAGAGCATAGAGGCCGCCCGTCATCGAATTGCGCGTCGTGTCGTTGCCGCCGACGATCAGCAACGTCAGGTTGCCCATAAATTCGCGCAGCGGCATGTTTTGCGTTGCCGGCCCATGCGCCAGCATCGACAACAGATCGAATTTCGGCGGCTGTTTGGCGCGCTCGTTGAATAGCTCGGCCATCCGCTCGGCCATTTTCTTCAGTTCGTCGAATTTTTCCTGTTCCGAGCGCACCGGCGATTCCGGCGCATGGACATTGCAGATTGCGACGTCAGACCAATAGGTCAGCTGGCGGCGGTCCTCCCAGGGATAGTCGAACAACGTCGCCAGCATCATCGTCGTCAATTCGATCGACACCCGCTCGACCCAGTCGAAGGTTTCGTTCCGCGGCAGGCCGTCGAGCACCCGGATCGTCCGTTCACGGATCGTCGCTTCCATCTCGGCAAGATTTGCCGGCGCGACGATCGGCCCGACCACCTTGCGTTGCTCGTCGTGTTTGGGCGGGTCCATGCGGATAAAGCTCTGCCGCTCCAGACCCTTGGGCGGGTCCTCGACGGCGATACCGCCGAGTTCGGAGGAGTAGACCCCATGGTTGATTTCAACCTGCATGATATCGTTGTACTTGCAGACCGACCAATAGGGGCCATACCGGCTTTCCCGGCAGTAATGCACCGGGGCTTCTCGACGCAGGCGCTCGAAATAGGGCTGCCAAACGTCGTCCTGGTAGATTTTTGGGTCGCTGACATCGATCGCGTCGAGCGGCATCGAATAGACATCGGGGAGGGAAGCGGTCATCCAAGGGGCTCCGTTCGTGTCAGTGCTGTCCCTGCGGCATCCGGACGGTCAACCCGTCAAGTTCCTCGCGCATCGCGATCTGGCACGCCAGGCGCGAATTGAACTCGGCCACGGCGGCAAAGCTCAACATACTCTCTTCCTGCGAACCGATAATCGGCGCGCCGATCTTGTCGAACCAGGCGGGCTCGACATAGACGTGGCAGGTCGCGCAGGCGCATTGGCCACCGCAATCTGCGTCTATCCCGGGCACGTTGTTGTCGATCGCGCCGCGCATCAGCGACAGCCCGACTGGGACTTCCACGCGATGCCGTGTCCCATCATGCTCGATATAGGTGACCTTGGGCATTACGCCTCCGTCGATCATAATCGTGGCCGAGCCGGCCGAGCGCCGATCCGTCGGGTTCCCTCGGGTAGCCATAATCAGAAAAATGACGCATTCGTCAAATTTTTTCGAGACGTATGCATCAACTTTTTTCGTAGCGGCTCATCCAAAAGGGGCTATGGCATGCGACCGGCTGGCCGCCGCGATCGATCACGCCTATTTTTGATCCTGGTTTCTGACCGCAGCGCGACAGGGAGGGTCGAGGAATGCCTGGCCGGATCGATCAAAACCGCCCGTTTCTGCCCGTCAACATCGCGATCCTGACGGTCTCCGACACCCGGGGTGCATCGCAGGACCGCTCGGGTGACACGCTTGCTGATCTCGTGACAAGTGCCGGGCACCGCGTCGCGACCCGCAAGATCGTGCGCGACGAGCAGCAGATCATCGTCGCGCAGCTCAAAGAATGGATCGCCGATCCGGACATCGATGTCGTGATTTCGACCGGCGGCACCGGGGTCACCGGGCGGGACGTCACGCCCGAGGCGTTTCACAGCGTCTACGAGAAGGAGATCGCCGGCTTCGGCGAGCTCTTCCGCTGGCTCAGCTATGACAAGGTCGGGACTTCGACGATCCAGAGCCGCGCGACCGCGGGCGTAGCCGGCGGCACGTATCTCTTTGCCCTGCCCGGCTCGCCGAGCGCCTGCCGCGACGCCTGGGAGGGCATCCTCGTCCACCAACTCGACAACCGCTTCCGGCCGTGCAACTTCGTCGAGCTGATGCCACGGCTGCAGGAACATTTGAAGCAGTGAGCCGGGGACTGGAGCTGGCGGAAAGCGCTGGGCTTTCGCTCCACCCCGTAAACGAGATGCAAGCGGTCGGCATTCAGTTTCCGAAGCTGCCGGAGCTCGACAAGGAAGATATCAAGGCCGTCCGCAGCTTCTTGCCCGGCAAGCTGCTTAGCCGCACGGCGGCGTTGCTCGCCCTGATGGTGCTTGCCCTGGGCTTTGCCGGCTTGGCCGATCAGGGATTGAAGCGGCTCCTCGACGTCGACCTATCGTCGACCCCGTGGCTCCATTACGGACTGCTCTTCGGGCTGCCTTTGCTGGCCGTCGCCTCCCAATTGCTCGTCGAATGGCGCGCTGAGTCTGGCCGGCGCACCCTGCAACGGCTCGCCGTTAAGGCCGGCGTCGAACAATCGGGCTATTTCCGCATCGGCCCCTATCTGAACACCGCCGAGGATCGCGCCAAATTCGACCGCGCCGACCGGGCGCACGAGAAAGTCCTGACCTGGATCGAACGATCCGTCGGCATGCCGCTCTATCTCACCGGCGATTCAGGGTCGGGCAAGAGCTCGCTGCTGAACGCCTTCGTTTTCCCGGCGCTCCGAGACCACGGATGGACCATAGTCGAAGCCCGCGCCTGGCAGGACCCCGAAGCGGCGCTGCGCAACGCGTTTTTGCAGCTCCCAGGAGCTCGGCGTTCGCGGCAGCGCGAAAGCCAGGAGCTGCGCACCCTGGTCGCTGCGGCGGCGCGAGCAGCCGGCACCCGCCTGTTGCTGGTACTCGACCAATTCGAGGAGTTTCTGATTCTAGGCCAACCGGAACAGCAGCAGAAATTCGCCGCCCTCGTCGCGAACCTCCAGGCGGCCCCGATCCAGGCGCTCAGCCTGCTGCTGGTGCTGCGGAGCGATTACCAGACTTTGCTGGATGATGTCGGATTGCCGCCTCTGCGGCACGGCGACAATTTCTATCAGGTCGGTCGCTTCACCATCGCGGCCGCCACCGGATTTATGGCGCGGTCCGGCATGAAGCTCCACGCCGAAATGCTCGACCGCCTGCTGACTAGCGCCGCCGAATTGGGCGAAACCCCTGGGCTGGTTCGCCCGATCACACTCAACGTGATCGGGTATGTGCTCGCTACCGGCAAGGCGGTCGCTGTGTCGGCCGACGCCGGGCAGTTGGTACGCCATTACATCGACCTGACCATTGGCCAGCCGGCGATCCGCGATTTTGCGCCGCGAGTCTTGGAGCAGCTGGTGACCGAACAAGGCACCAAACGGCCACGTTCGGAGCAGGAGCTTACGGCCTCGACCAGTCTTCATCGCGCCGAGGTTCGTGCCGTGCTAAACGGTCTTGGTGAAGCTGCACTCGCCCGACCGCTAGATTCGGTCGAGGGCGTCTGGGAGCTATCGCACGATTTTGTCGCTCGTGCCGTGATGCGCTTCCTCGGACGCCGGCGGCGTGAGCTGTTTCAGCGAGCCGCCTTCTATGCTGCGCCCGCATCGTTCGCGGCAATACTGCTGGTTGCCGCTGGAGTGATTGCTTGGGATCGCTTCAGTCCATATGAGATCCGATCAGAGCTGGCTGAGCTGGGGCTGACGGTTACCCCCACAGCCGATGGGCTGATTGCGGAGAGAAACTCTCATCTGACGCCCAAAACCTTCCTTTCGATTGGCCCGCTCCTAGCCAAGATGCCCCCGCTCCAGTCGCTCGATCTGAGCGGGATAAACGTCGCCAATCTCGAACCGCTCAAGGGCCTCACCGCGCTCCAGTCGCTCAATCTGAGCGGGGCAAACGTCGCCAGTCTCGAACCGCTCAAGGGCCTCACCGCGCTCCAGTCGCTCGATCTGGGCTACGCGACAGGAGTCGCCAATCTCGAACCGCTCAAGGGCCTCACGGCGCTCCAGTCGCTCAATCTGGGCTTCGCGAGAGGAGTCGCCAATCTCGAACCGCTCAAGGGCCTCACCGCGCTCCAGTCGCTCAATCTGTACAGGACAAACGTCACCAATCTCGAACCGCTCAAGGGCCTCACAGCGCTCCAGTCGCTCAATCTGTACGGGACAAAAGTCGACAATCTCGAACCGCTGAAGGGCCTGACTGGGCTCCAGATTATTCGTTGACGCCGCGAGCCCCCGATTTGGCGAGAGGTCGGTCGCGACGGAGCCGTACCCGTCTCGAGGGCGGCACCGGGGTTTACCGGACGAGACGTCACGCCCGAGGCTTTTCACAGCGTCTGCGACAAGGAGACCGCCGGTTTTGGCGAACTGTTCCGCTGGCTCAGCTATGACAAGGTCGGGACCTCGACGATCCAGAGCCGCGCGACAGCCGGCGTCGCCGGCGGCACCTATCTCTTCGCCCTGCCGGGCTCCCCAAGTGCCTGCCGCGATGCCTGGGAGGGCATCCTCGTCCACCAGCTCGACAACCGCTTCCGCCCGTGCAACTTCGTCGAGCTCATGCCGCGGCTGCAGGAGCATTTGACGCGCTAACTCAGAAACCGCGCCTCGGCTTGAGCCGGCGATAGGCGTCGCCGTCGTCCACGTCTTCCAGCTTATCTGCATAGCCAATCTTGATCCGCCGGGGCAGGCCGGCGAGCGTGTCGGCGAGGGCATAAGGGCCCGACCATCGCACCCGCTCGAACAAGCGCGGCAATCTCCGCGGGTCACGGGCGCCGACGAGCCAGAACCCGCCATCTTCGGCAGGACCGAAAATCAGGTCATGCCGGCCAAGGAGGCGGAAAGCCCCGGCAATGTGACGCGCGTCGAGCGCCGGGATGTCGGCCCCGACGAGCACCACCGGACCCGGAGGGCAGGTTTCGATCGCCCGGCGCATGCGGATCCCGAGATCGCCCGCGCCCTGCCCGACCGCCTCGACCCCGCTGCACCAATGACGGGCGCGACGGCAGGCCTTGCGGGCGTCACCGCGATCCGCAGACGCCAGCGCCGGTCCTTTGCGAGACGGCGCAGCAGCAGCGCGATCATCGCCCGCTCGAACTGCACCGCCGCGACATCGCCGATATCGTGCGCGAGCCGGCGCTTGCCGCTGCCGAGCAGCGGCGCCCGGACGAAGAGAACGAGGGTGCGCCGCATCAGCCGTAGAGCCGCGCGATCCGGTGCGGCGACACGCCGGCGAAATAGAGCGAGAGGCAGAAGAGGTTGCGCAGCGGCCGACGCCGATATCCTTCACGCCGGTAGCGACGCGGCGAGGAAATGCACTGCGCGCCGATGCGGACGAGACGGCGGCGGCCGAGGCGGCGAACGAGGTCGATGTCTTCCATCAACGGCAGCGGCGCAAACCCGCCAACCGCGCGGTAAAGACTGCGGGCGATCAGCAGACCTTGATCGCCATAGGGCAGCCCCAGAACGCGGCATCGCCAGGCGACGATCCGCTCCAACCGCCGCGCCGCGGGCGCCGCGTCGTCCAGCGCGAAATCGAAATAACCGGCGCGCCCCGCCGCTTCCGGGGCCGCAAGGAAACCAGCGACGGCCGCTTCCCAACCCGGTGAAAGGCGGCAATCGGCGTGCAGAAACAACAGCCAAGCGCCCGCCGCGGCACCGGCGCCGGCGGCGAGCTGAATGCCCCGTCCGCGCGGCGCGGCGATGACCCGTGCGCCTGCCGTCCGGGCGATGGCGACGGTTTCGTCCGATGAGCCGCCATCGACAACAATGATTTCTGCGAAAATGGCCGAAGCCCGCAGCTGCTCCATCAATTTTGGCAGCGTGCCGGCCGCGTTTAACGTGGGGATAATTGCGGACACCGAAGCAGTAGCAAATAGTTCTTGAATTGTTCTCATGGGCGCGGCAATATCGGCGGCATGGATATGCCGGCCACAATGAGGCCGCGCAAGGGACGCGGCGCGGCGAGCAACGACAGCGGACGCTTCGAAGCCGAACGGCGCGTCGCGTTCGACGACGGCTGGGGCACGGCAGACGAAGAGCCGGTGCCGCTGACGACGACATTGACCGTCGATGCGACGCGGACGATCATCGCCCGCAACAACTCGCCGGACATCGGCTTCGACCGCTCGATCAATCCCTACCGCGGCTGCGAGCACGGCTGCATCTATTGTTACGCCCGGCCGAGCCATGCGTATCTCGGCCTGTCGCCCGGTCTCGATTTCGAGAGCCGGCTGTTCTACAAGCCCGACGCGGCGGCGTTGCTCGCCGGGGAATTGAGGAAAAAGGGGTACAGCTGCCGTCCGATCGCGCTCGGCAGCAATACCGACCCTTACCAGCCGGTCGAGCGCCGGCTCGGCATCACGCGCGCGATCCTGCAGGTGCTCCGCGATTTCCGCCACCCGGTCACGATCGTCAGCAAATCGGCGCTGATCCAGCGCGACCTTGACATACTCGGCGAGATGGCCAGGGACAGACTGGCGTGCGTGACGATATCGGTCACGACGCTCAACCGAACACTGGCCCGCCGCATGGAGCCGCGCGCCTCGACCCCAGAGCGCCGATTGGAGACGATCGCCGCGCTTGCCGGCGCGGGGATCCCGACCGGGGTTCTCAGCGCGCCGATGATCCCGGCATTGAACGACAACGAGATGGAGCAGATCCTCGAACGGGCACGCGCCGCCGGTGCGACCTCGACCGGCTATACCCTGCTGCGCCTGCCGCTCGAGCTGAAATCCCTCTTCAAGGAATGGCTCGAGGAGCATTTTCCCGACAAGGCCGCGCATGTCCTCTCGCTCGTCGCGCAAACCCATGGCGGCCGGCTCTACGACTTCGACCTGGTCGAAACGCATGACCGGCACCGGTCCCTATGTGGACATGCTGCGGCTACGCTTCGACCGCGCCTGCCGCAAGCTCGGTTTCAATCAGCGAACGACGCAATCGCTCGATACGACCCTGTTCTGCCCCCCGCCGCAGAAAGGCGACCAGCTGCCCCTTTTTTAACCGCTCTCCGCACCGCCGGAGAGGGGCCAAGCGCAGTGGGCTTGGTGGGGGAGGGGGTTAGCGCTCGGCATTTCAAAATCAGTGTACTAGTGTTCCGTTGACGATGCCGGAGAGAGGTGGCGGTGTGGCCAGGGACAGGCGGCTCGGAGCGCGCGAGCTCGAAGAAATTTTCACGGCATTCGTCGAGATCATGCGGGAGCTGCCGCCGGATATCGACGCCGGCTGGCTCGATGAGCAAGGGGAATTGCGGCTCGCCCCCGACATCGCGCGCAAACTGCGCACGGCTCGACGCGTTCGCGAGCTGTTACGGGAGTGGCGGCAGCGCGAGCGCGAGTGCTGAGTGCCGTCAGCGGCCATCCGGGCCGGCGACAATGCGGTCGTCATGAAGCCGGCCGAGCTCGGCCGATGAGAGACCGAGCACTTCGGTAAGCACGATGTCGGTGTGCTCGCCGAGGAGCGGCGCCGGGCGCGGCGGCTGGCGCGCGTCGGCGGAAAAATCCAAAGGCAGGCCCGGCATCAGGTAGCGGCCGATGCCGGGCTGATCGACCGAGGCGAATAATGGGTTTGCCGCAGAGCAGCGCGGGTCGCCTCGCACCAGTTGGCGAAAATCCTGAAAGTGACCCCACAGCACGCCGGTGCCGGCGAAGGCCTGCCGGATCTCGTCCAGCGTATGGCCGGCGCACCAGCGGGCGAGCAAGGCGGCGATCGCGTCTCGCGCCTCGTACCGCCCGGCCTCGGTGTCGAGATCGACACCCATCATCGGCGCGATCATCGCCAGCCGCTCGCCGAGACCGGTCGCCTCGCCGATTGCCCGCCACTGGCGGCGGGTCAGGGCGATGATCATGACCCGCCGGCCATCGGCCGTCGCGAAATCGCGCCCGAAGCTGCCGTAGAGGTCGTTGCCGATCGCCGGCCGTGCGCTGCCGTTGATCTGCACATCGCCGATGTAGCCGAGATTGCCGACCGTCGCGAGCATGACGTCCGACAGCGCCGCCACGACCTCCTGGCCCTCGCCGGTTCGCGAGCGATGGCGTTCCGCCGCGAGCAGCGCGGTTGCGAGATAGAGCCCGGCCGCGATGTCCCAGGCCGGCAGCACATGGTTGACCGGCGCGCCACCATGCCCGGTCACGAGCGGAAAGCCGCTCGCTGCGTTGACCGTGTAGTCGACCGCCGCCGAGCCCTCGCGGCTGCCGGTGAGCCGCAGCATGATGAGGTCGCCGCGGGCCGCCTTCAGGGTCGCGAAATCGAGCCCGCGCGCCGGCGTCAGGTTGGTCAGCACGATTCCGCCGCCCGCGCCCGGCGCGGTGATGACGGCGCGAGCGAGGTCGCGGCCCTCGGGCTTGTCGAGGGCCAATGCCAGCGAGCGCTTGGCCTTGTTGAGGCCGGCCCAATAGAGGCTGGCGCCGCCGCGCGTCACCGGCCAGCGCGCGTAATCGATGCCGCCGCCGATCGGGTCGATGCGGATCACATCGGCGCCCATCTGCGCCATTGTCATGCCGCCGAGCGGCGCCGCGACAAAGGCCGAGATCTCGACGATCCGCAAATCCTGAAGCAAGCGATTCATGTCTCCATCCCGTACGCCCCTAGCTTTCGGACGCATTCAGACGAGAGCACCAGGGCAGCATCGGCAGCCTTTTCCCACCCGGTCGCGAGCTGTGCGCCCCTATTCGATGACGATGCGCGGCGGCGGGCGGCGCTCGGCGCCCTCGCCGGCGACCTTGTCCCAGATGCGGGCGGCCATGTGCCGGAAAACCAGCGCGTGCGGGTTGTCGGGCTCGGCGACGGTGATCGGGGTGCCGCCGTCGGAGGTTTCGCGGATTTTCAGGTCGAGCGGCACCTCGCCGAGAAATTCGGTGCCGAGGCGCCGGGCCTCCTCGCGGGCGCCGCCATGCGAAAAGATCTCGCTGCGGCCGCCGCAATGCGGGCACAAGAAATAGCTCATGTTCTCGACAATGCCGAGCACCGGCACGTCGACCTTTTGAAACATATTGAGCCCCTTGCGCGCGTCGAGCAGCGCGATGTCCTGCGGCGTCGAAACGATAACCGCGCCGGCGAGTGGCACCTGCTGCGCCATCGTCAATTGCGCGTCGCCGGTGCCGGGCGGCATGTCGGCGACCATGATGTCGAGGTCGCCCCACTCGACCTCGCGCAGCATCTGCTGCAAGGCGCTCATGACCATCGGCCCGCGCCAGATCATCGGCGTGTCCTCGGGCACGAGAAACCCCATCGACATGCATTTGATCCCGAAATTCTCCATCGGGATCAAGGTCTTCCCGTCGCGCGAACGGGGCCGGCCGGAAATCCCCAGCATGCGCGGCATCGACGGCCCGTAGATGTCGGCGTCGAGCACCCCGACGCGCAGCCCGTTAGCGTGCAACCCCAGCGCCAGATTGGCCGCCACCGTTGATTTGCCAACGCCCCCTTTCCCGGACGCCACCGCGACGATGGCACCGACCCCGGGCACGGCTCCGCGTGCCGTGCGTCCGCCAGCCGCACTCGGCGCCGGGGGGGCATGCCTCGGGGCCGCGCGGCCCCGAGGCGGCGCCTGCGCGGTCAGCACAGCGGTCACCGAAAGCACGCCGGGCAGCGCCTCGACGGCTTTCTCGGCGGCCTTCCTCAGCGGTTCGAGACGCGGGCCGCGCTCGCTCTCGACCTCGATCGCGAAGGCGACATTGCCGTCGCGGATGACGAGGCCCGAGACCATGCCGAGCGAGACGATGTCGGCACCTTTGTCGGGATCGGCGATGCGGCCCAGCGCGTCCAGGATCTGGCGTTCGGTGACGGCACTCATGTCATTCTCCCCATGCGGCGGGCCAGAAGAGCGCAGGCGATCGATGGCGCTTGGTTCGCAGCGCCGGATGAGGCAGACTGTCGACCGAGTCAGCCGGTGGCCGGTTCACGCACGGACATACTCCTTCGTCGTGACCGGGCCATGAGCGCCGCCGGATACGCGGGATTTGGGACCGGCGACCCGACTTGACAACACCCGCGCACGCTCTCTATCCGGTCGCGCATCGCGCGCGCCGCAAGCAATGGGGACTGGCCCGGCCGAGCGCGGCCCAACTCGACATACCCAAAGCCGGCATCGCGGAAAGGTTCAGTTTCGATGTTCTGGAAAAGTCAGGGCGGCGGCGGTGGGCCATGGGGCAGCGGTCCGCGCGGCGGCGGCCCTTGGGGCGGCAACCGCGGCGGCGGCGGACCGAGCCCGCGCGGGCGCGGTCCGCAACCTCCCGATTTCGAGGAGCTGTTGCGGCGCGGCCAGGACCGCTTTCGGCGCGTGTTGCCGGGCGGCTTTGGAACAGGCACCGGCATCGGCATCGTTGTGCTCGGCATTCTCGTCATCTGGCTGGCGAGCGGCTTCTACCGCGTTCTGCCCGATGAGGTCGGTGTCGTGCTGCGGTTTGGCGCCTATAATCGGACGACGCAGCCGGGTCTCAACTATCACCTGCCGGCCCCGATCGAGACGGTCCTCCGGCCGAGCGTGACCCGCGTCAACCGGACCGAGATCGGCTATCGCAACGCCGAGGGCCCGGGCCGCGGCCAGGTCACCCGCCAAGTGCCTGAAGAGGCGCTGATGCTGACTGGCGATGAGAACATCGTCGACATCAACTTTACCGTTTTTTGGGTCATCAAGGACGCCCAGGCTTACCTCTTCAACATCCGGGATCCCGAGGGGACGGTCAAATCCGCCGCCGAGAGCGCGATGCGCGAAGTGGTCGGCGAGACCCCGATCGCCCAGGCGCTGTCGGAGGGCCGCGGCAAGATCGAAACCGATACGCAAACCCTGCTGCAGGGCATCCTCAACACTTATAATGCCGGGATCGAACTCACCCAGCTGCAATTGCTCAAGGTCGATCCGCCGGCTCCCGTCATCGACGCGTTCCGCGACGTGCAGCGCGCGCTTGCCGACCGCGAGCGGCTGCGCAACGAAGCAGAATCCTATCGCAACGACATCATCCCGCGGGCGCGCGGCGACGCGGTGCGGATCAAGCAGGAGGCGGAAGCCTACCGCCAGGAGATCACGGCGCGCTCGCAGGGCGACGCCGATCGTTTCCTCTCGGTCTACAACGCCTTCAAGGCGGCTCAGGACGTCACGCTCCAGCGCCTCTACCTCGAGACGATGGAAGAGATCCTGAAGAACAGCAACAAGGTGATCATCGACAAATCGGCCGAGGGCGGGAACGGGGTCCTGCCGTATCTGCCGCTCCCGGCGCTCGGCACCGGGGCGGCGCACGCATCGCCTTCGGGCGGCGCTCCGGGGGGTGGCTCAGCGGCAGGCGGGCCGTCCTCCAGCGGGACGCCGTCCCCAGGCCTTGCCGTGCCCCCATTGCGGCGGCAGTGAGGAGGGGATCATGAACCGTCGTATCCTCGCCATCGTCGCCGTCGCGCTTATCGTCGGCGGCATTTTTGCGTTGAGCTCGCTGTTTATCGTCGACCAGACCGAGGAGGCGCTCGTTCTGCAATTGGGTCAGCCCCGGCGGGTCATCCGCGAGCCGGGGTTGAAGGTGAAGCGCCCGTTCCTCGAGAATGTGATTTTCTATGACAACCGGCTGCTCGATTTCGAGCCCCCGCCGGAGGAAGTCATCGTTTCCGACCAAAAACGGCTCGTCGTCGACACCTATACCCGGTACCGCATCACCGACCCGCTGTTGTTTTACCAGACGGTGAGCACCGAAGCCGCCGTTCGCGCGCGGCTGAATGCGATGGTCAGCGGCAGCTTGCGGCGCGTCCTCGGCAACGTCACGTTGTCGGCGCTGCTTTCGCATCAGCGCTCGGCGATCATGGCGCAGATCCGCGATGAGGTGAGCGCCCAGGGAAAGTCCTTTGGCATCAACGTTATCGACGTGCGCATCCGCCGCGCCGATTTGCCCGAGGAAAACAGTCAGGCGATCTTTGCCCGCATGAAATCCGAACGTGAGCAACAGGCCGCGCAATACCGCGGCGAGGGCGCCGAAGCGGCACAGACGGTCCGCGCCAATGCCGACCGCGAACGCACCGTCATTCTCGCCGAAGCGCAGCGCGACGCGCAGAAGGTGCGCGGTGACGGCGATGCCCAGAGCATCAAGACCTACGCAGAGGCTTTCGGGCAGGACAAGGAGTTCTTTGCGTTTTACCGTTCGATGCAGGCCTATCGCGACGCGCTGAACGGCCGCACCACTTCCTTTGTGCTCACGCCGGACAGCGGCTTTTTCCGGTTTTTCGAGAATTTGGACGGCGCGGCCAAGCCGACGCCGACAGGACCCACGCCGCCAGGGCCGACGGCTGGAACGACACCCGGAACGACACCCGGAACGACACCTGGGGCGACGGCTGGTTCACGATGAGCCGTCCAGGCGTCCCGCCTGGCGGGCAATGAGGGATTTGTGGACGGCGCTTGCTCTCGTCCTGGTAATCGAGGGTGCTCTCTACGCCCTTTTTCCGGAAGGCATGAGGCGGGCCGCGGCGCGCGCTCTTGCCGTTCCGCCGCAAACCTTGCGGCTGGCGGGGCTGGCGGCCGCCTGCGCTGGCGTAGTTCTTGTCTGGCTGGTGCGGCGATGATGTTGGCAGTACTATCGCGCAGTGTGCGCAGGCTGCTCCTCCTCTCGGAAGCAGACCGCGACAGAATCCCGGTGATTGCTCGAAAACAACCGTTCGCTTTTGCTCCTAGGAGTTAACTCTGGTGCCCTTTCTGCCATCCAATTTAGCGCGCTGCGCGGCTGCGGGCGCGGTCGCCGTCTTTCTGATCGCCGCTCCCGCGGCGCTCGGCCCGATGCCTGCCGCGGCTCGGCCGGCGCCCGAAAGCTTCGCCGATCTCGCTGACAAGCTGCTGCCCTCGGTCGTCAACATCTCAACGACCCAAACGGTGAAGTCCGAACACGGGCGTGAGCACAGCGGACCCGAAATCCCTCAGTTCCCGCCGGGCTCGCCGTTCGAGGAGTTCTTTCGCGACTTTTTCGAGCATGGCGTGCCCAAAGGCGGCCGTCAGGAAGCTCAGCCGCGCAAGGGCACGTCTCTCGGCTCCGGCTTTATCATCGATCCGGCGGGCTACATCGTGACCAACAATCACGTGATTGCCGACGCCGACGAGATCACCGTCATTCTGCACGACGACACCAACCTGAAGGCCGAACTGGTCGGGCGGGACACCAAGACAGATATCGCGCTGCTCAAGGTCAAGGCCGACAAGCCGTTGACCGCCGCTACCTGGGGCGACAGCGACGCCTCGCGGGTCGGCGATTGGGTCTTGGCGATCGGCAACCCGTTCGGTCTCGGCGGCAGCGTCACAGCGGGCATCCTGTCGGCTCGCCAGCGCGACATCCAATCCGGCCCCTACGACGATTTTCTGCAGACCGACGCCGCGATCAACCGCGGCAATTCGGGCGGGCCGATGTTCAACATGGACGGCCAGGTCATCGGCATTAACACGGCGATCTACTCGCCGTCCGGCGGCTCGATCGGCATCGGTTTCGCGATCCCTTCTTCCCTCGCCAAGGCGGTCGTTGCCGAGTTGCAGGGTGAGCCGGACCACAACGTGCACCGCGGCTGGCTCGGTGTTCGCATCCAGGCGGTGACAGAGGAGATTGCCGAAAGTCTCGGCCTCGATAAGCCCAAGGGCGCGCTGATCGCCAGCGTCAGCGATAATGGCCCCGCTCAGGCGGCCGGAATTCAGGCCGGCGATGTGGTATTGAGCTTTGACGGGCGCGAGGTCAACGACATGCGGCGGCTGCCGCGGCTGGTTGCAGAGACGCCGGTCGGCAAGACGGTCCCGCTGACGCTCTGGAGGAAGCGGGCAGAGAACACGGTGCAGGTCACGGTCGGCAAGCTCGACGAAAACGATCAGCAGCTGGCGAACGCCCAGGACACACCCAAGAAAGCCACCCAGAGCGACGCCGGCGTGGTCAAGGCCCTCGGATTGACGCTGTCGGGGATCACGACGGATCTGAAGGATAAATTCTCGCTCGCGGACGGTTCGAAAGGGGTCGTCGTTGTCGATGTCGCCAAAGACAGTCCGGCGGCGGCGAAGGGCGTGCACCCGGGCGACCTGATCATGGAAGCCGCGCAGGAGGAAGTGAAGAGCCCGGGCGAAGTCAGCAGCAAGATCGAGGAAGCGAAAAAATCGGGAAGGAAATCGATACTGCTGTTGGTCGAACGCCAGGGCGATCTGCGCTTCATAGCCCTGCGCCTCGATCAAGGGTGAAGCGGGACCCTTCACCCACCAAGCGCTGCGGGCTTAGTCCCCCTCTCCCGCGGTGCGGGAGAGGAGCTTTGAGTTGAATGCACTGTAGCCTCTCTCCCGCATCGCGGACTGGCCGGCGCGGGGAGAGGGTAAAGAGGGCGCCATTCGACGATGCTAGGCGGCAGCATCGGTGATGGGCGGCGGGCCGCTGCTGATCGCCAGCGGGGCGGATCGCGAGTATTTTCCGCTGTTGCGCGATACGGTGTTGTCGATCCGGGCGCAGCGCCGAGACGCCGCGGTCGGGATCCTCGATCTCGGGCTCGACGGGGAACAATGCGACTGGCTGGCCCCGCGGGTCGAGCACGTCGTGCGGCCGGGTTGGGATCTCAATTTTCCCGGCCGCGCGCACAAGCCGGACACGTTCAAGGCGCAAGTGGCGCGCCCGTTTCTGCGGCGGCACTTTCCGGGGTATGAGGCCTATTTTTGGATCGACGCGGATGCTTGGCTTCAGGACGGGCGGGCGGTGGATATCTATGTGAACGCAGCGGGCCACAAAAGGCTGGCGATCACGCCCGAGATCGACCGCGCCTATAAGCGCCATTACAAGCGGCCGAAGCCGTTCGGCTGGACATTGGCGTGGAAGAACTATCGCGAAGCGTTCGGCTGGCGCGCCGCCGATCGTCTGGGCCGAAATCCAATGGTGAACTGCGGGGTATTCGCTTTGCACCGCGACGCGCCGCATTGGGACGCTTGGGCGCGGGTGCTGTCGCAAGTGCTGCAGCGGACCCAATTCTTTTTCGTCGAGCAGACGGCGCTCAATTACGTGATCTTTGCCGAGCACCTGCCGGTGAATTTTCTTCCGGCGTATTGCAACTGGATGCCCGGCGATGCCTCGCCGGCGTTCGATGCCGGCCGCGGCCTCTTTGTCGAGCCGTACGCGCCACACGAGGTGATCGGCGTCATGCATCTCGCCGGCCGCGACCAGAAGAAGCGCCTTTTCCGGCTCGACCGCCTGGACGGCGGGACCGTCGAAACCTCGCTGCGGTACAGCGAGAGTCGGTTGCTGTGCGACCGCTTTCTCGCCGGCTCTTCTGCTTAGCGCATAAGCCAATGCTGGGAGAGCTTGGCCGGTTTGTCGTGTCCCTGTGGCATGTGGTCGGGCTGTTGTTGCTGGCCGTCGTTGTGACCGAGTTTGGCGTCGAAGGGTGGCGCCGACTGAGCCGCTTTCTTCGGTATCGCCGTTCCACGCGCCCGGACCATGCCGCGACCGCCGACGCCCATGGCGGCGCCGATTGGGCGGCAGCGTATTTCAACGAGTTTCGCCGCGCCGTCCGCGTCGACTGGAGGCCCTATGTCGAATGGTGGCAGCGCCCGTTCCGCGGCGCCTATGTGACGGTCGACGAACGCGGGCTGCGGCCGACGCCGGGCGAGGGGAGGGCAAACAGTGAGGCGATCCGCATCCTGTGCTTTGGCGGCTCGACGATGATGGGAATGGGGGCGCGCGATGACCAAACCATTCCGGCGGCGCTGGCCCGCCTCCTCACCGAGCGTGGACACTGCGTTTCAGTAACAAACTACGGCCAGCTCGGGCACAACAGCACGCAGGAGGTCATCACCTTGCAGCAGCTGTTGAAGTCCGGAGAACGGCTCGATATCGCCCTGTTCTATGATGGCATCAACGAGATGGCGTGCGCCGAGCAGACCGGCCGCGCCGACGGGCTGTTTAACGAGGCGCGCCGGCGCGCCGAATTCAACCTGCTTCATCCGGATCGGCGGCGCGATCTGATCGCCGCAGCGCTGATCGGTGCGGCGCCGCGCACACTGCGGCGGCTGCGGCGATTGACCGGCCTTCCCTTGCGCGGCCCATTGCCAGTGGAACAGGCGGGCCTGTCACGGGTCGATCTTGCCGAGCTCGCGCGCGAGGTCATCGCAGTCTATCTGGCCAATATGCGTCTGATGCGCCTGCTGGCCGGTGAATATGGCTTCCGGCCAATATTCTTTTGGCAGCCGGTCATCACGACAAAGAAGTTCAAAACGCCGGACGAGCGGCGCTCGGTTGACGACTATACGTACGATCCCGAGCGCCGCCGGCTTCTTTATGAAGCGATTATCGGCGAGCGCCGACGTCACCCCGAACTGGTAGAGGCCTCTGACAATATCGATCTGTCCGCGCTTTTTGACGATTGGACAATGCCTGTTTTTATCGATCTGTATCATTTGTCGGAGGCCGGAAACGCGGCGGTCGCCGAGGCGATGCTGCCGGCTGTCGCCCAAATCGCGAGCGCATTGCGGCCTCGCACCCGTGCCGCGGTGGAAGGGAGATAGCAGATGGAGTGGTGGATCCTGTCGGGTCTCGCGCTGGCGGCTTTCGCGCTGGGGGCGCTGACTCGCCGGCGTCGATCAAGGCGGCGCCAGACCCTGAGTGGGAAAGAAGGGGAGCCCGCTCAGAACATCTACCCGCTGTGGTAGACTGCCGTCGCGGCGAAAGTGTAGATCAGCCGCAGGATCGCACTGTCGCGCTCCATCAGGGAGCGCGGTTCCCGCCCGACGGCCTCGTCCAATGTCGCAAGCGCCGCCTCGGCCTCGGCAAGCCGCGTCTCTAACCCCGCCATTTCACACCTTCGCGGCGCACTTCTTCGATTAGCGCCGCATCCGCGCTGCGAAGGTCGACGAGGTCGACATCGTAGGGGATATGACTCTCCTCGAAGTCGGCGGCAAGCTCGGCGAAAAAGCCGGACGGAAGGTCGTCTCGCGGCAGTATCGCGATGTCGATGTCGCTGTGCTGCCGCGCCTCGCCGCGCGCGCAGGATCCGAACAACCACACCGCCGCATCACGCTCGCCGAGCGCATCGAGCACCATCCGGCGAAATTCCTCGATTGCATTTTCGCGAACGGTGTTCGCCACGATGGCGCACTCACCCCGCCCGGCGACGCCTAGCCGGCCGGCGCGCGAGATACGGCCCGAGGTACTGGCCGGTGTAGCTCGCCTCGCACGACGCAATTTCTTCGGGGGTGCCGGTCGCGACGATATGGCCGCCGGCGTCGCCGCCTTCGGGGCCGAGATCGATGATCCAGTCGGCGGTCTTGATGACTTCGAGATTGTGCTCGATGACGAGCACCGTGTTGCCGGCCTCGACCAGCGCGTGCAATACGTGGAGGAGCTTGCGCACATCGTCGAAATGCAGTCCCGTCGTCGGCTCGTCGAGGATGTAGAGGGTGCGGCCGGTGGCGCGGCGCGAGAGTTCCTTCGCCAGCTTGACGCGCTGCGCCTCGCCGCCCGAGAGCGTCGTCGCCGGCTGGCCGATATGGATGTAGCCGAGCCCGACCCGCTGAAGGGTTTGCAATTTGTCGCGGATCGCCGGCACGGCGCGAAAGAACTCGGCGCCCTCGTCGACCGTCATGTCGAGCACGTCGGCGATGCTCTTCGTGCGGAACAATACTTCGAGGGTCTCGCGGTTGTAGCGCCGGCCCTTGCAGACGTCGCACTGGACGTAGACGTCCGGCAGGAAGTGCATCTCGATCTTGATGACGCCGTCGCCCTGGCAGGCCTCGCAGCGCCCGCCCTTCACGTTGAACGAGAAGCGTCCGGGCAGGTAGCCGCGCGACTTGGCCTCGGGTAGCCCGGTAAACCAGTCGCGGATCGGCGTGAAGCAGCCGGTATAGGTCGCCGGGTTCGAGCGCGGCGTGCGGCCGATCGGGGACTGGTCGATATCGACGATCTTGTCGAGGAACTCGACGCCTTCGAGCCCGCCGAGCGGAGCGGGTTGCTCGCGCGCATTGTTGAGACGCTTGGCGAGCGCCTTGTACAAGGTCTCGACAATCAAGGTGGATTTGCCGCCGCCCGATACCCCGGTCACGCAGCAGAAGGTGCCGAGCGGAATTTCGGCGGTGATGCCCTTCAAATTGTTCCCAGTCGCGTCGAGGATGCGGAGGATCTGGCCCGGGTGGCCGATGCGGCGGACTGCCGGCACCGGGATCTCGCGTTTTCCGGTCAGATATTGGCCGGTGATGCTGTCCGGGTTGGCCATGATCGCCTCAGGCGTGCCCTCGGCGACGACATGCCCGCCATGGACCCCGGCGCCCGGCCCCATGTCGACGACCCATTCGGCGGTGCGGATCGCCTCCTCGTCGTGTTCGACGACGATTACCGTGTTGCCCAGATCGCGCAGCCGCTTCAGGGTCGCGAGCAGGCGCCCGTTATCGCGCTGATGCAATCCGATCGAGGGCTCGTCCAGCACGTAGAGGACCCCAGTAAGCCCCGAGCCGATCTGCGAGGCCAGCCGGATGCGTTGGCTCTCGCCGCCTGACAGTGTGCCCGAAGCCCGCGACAGGGTCAGGTATTCGAGCCCGACATTCTTCAGAAAGCCGAGACGCTCGTTGATCTCCTTCAAGATGCGCTGGGCGATTTCGCGCTGGCTCGGGGTCAGCTCGGCGCTGATCCCCGAGAACCAAGTGCCGGCCTCGGCGATCGACATCGCGGCGACCTGACTGATGTGCTTGCCGGCAATCTTGACGGCGAGGGCCTCGGGCTTCAGCCGGTCGCCGCCGCAGACCTCGCAGGTTTTCGCACTCTGGTAGCGCCCGAGCTCTTCCTTGACCCAGGCGCTGTCGGTTTCGCGAAAGCGCCGCTCCATGTTCGGCAAGACGCCTTCGAACGGCCGGTCGGTCGTATATTTCCGCAACCCGTCGTCATAGGTCATCTTGATCGGCTCGCCGTCCGAGCCGTAGAGGATCGTGCGGCGCATCTTTTCGGGCAGCTCTTCCCACGGCGTGCGCATGCTCTTGCGGAAGTGCCGCGCGATGCTCTCCAGCGTCTGCGTGTAATATTGCGAGCTCGAATGCGACCACGGGCTAACCGCGCCCTCGGCGAGGCTGCGGGTCGTATCGTGCACGACCAGGTCGGGGTCGAAATAGAGCTTCGTGCCGAGCCCGTCGCAGGCCGGGCAGGCGCCGAACGGGTTATTAAACGAGAACAGCCGGGGCTCGATCTCCGGGATCGTGAACCCGGAAACGGGGCAGGCGAATTTCGCCGAGAAGATCGTCTGCTCGCTGGTATCGGCGTTCTCGGTGATTGCGATGCCGTCGGCCAGTTCGAGCGCGGTCTCGAACGAATCGGCGAGGCGGTTGCCGAGCTCGCCGTCGACAATGATCCGGTCAACAACGATTTCGATGTCGTGCTTCAGGTTCTTGTTGAGCCCGCGGACCTCGTCGAGCTCGAGCATCTTGCCGTCGATCTTGACCCGCTGAAAGCCGCGCCGCTGCAATTCGGCGAGCTCCTTGCGGTATTCGCCCTTGCGTCCACGCACGATCGGGGCGAGCAAATAGAGGCGGGTGCCCTGCGGCATCGCCAGCACGCGGTCGACCATTTGCGAGACGGTCTGGCTGACGATCGGCAATCCTGTCGCTGGCGAGTAGGGGACGCCGACCCGCGCCCATAAGAGGCGCATATAGTCGTAGATCTCGGTCACCGTGCCGACCGTCGAGCGCGGGTTGCGCGAGGTCGTCTTCTGCTCGATCGAGATCGCCGGCGACAGGCCCTCGATCGAATTCGACCTCGGGCTTCTGCATCAATTCGAGGAACTGCCGCGCATAAGCCGACAGGCTCTCGACATAGCGGCGCTGGCCCTCGGCATAGATCGTGTCGAAGGCGAGCGACGACTTGCCGGAACCCGACAGCCCGGTGATCACGACGAGGCTGTCGCGCGGCAATTCGACATCGATGTTCTTGAGATTGTGCTCCCGCGCGCCGCGGATCCGGATCAGCTGCTGCATACCCTAGAACTTAGCGCGGGACCGGAGGCGATGCTACGGATGGATATCACCACAGAGAGAACAGCATCCGGTACCTCCCGTCGTCCCGGCGAAAGTCGGGACCGCACCCTCCGCCCTGGATACCGGCTTCGTCCGGTATGACGAGTGGTTATGCTGTTCTGCCGTTCAGGTCCCTAGTGTCTCTCCGGTGTAATCCAAATTCTACCGAAGAGGTGCTGCGCCGGACCGGCTTCCCGCGGCCAGCACCGGCGCGGGCTTAAGGTGAGTTAAGTTGTACCCTCGGAGTTCGGAACAGTTAAGATCAGGCGAGAGGACGGTCAAAAGCCAGCTGGCTACGCACTCCTGCATCAGCGTCCCAAATTGTGGGCCTAAAAGTTTAGGAAGGCCGACCCCAAGCATATCCCTTTTCGCCGGCACCGTCTCCGGCCCATTCGTAAGGCTTGTCTGTCAATTCAAATAGAAAATCGATCCCATATTCGGTTTGGGCTCTCTGGCCGTGGGCGTAGGACCTTTCACGCGGGCGGCGTTGAAAGTCTTTTATGATCCCCTGAAGGTAACTTGGCTCGGATTTTTCCGAATGAAGTGCAACATAGGAGCCGATACTTGAAGCACGTTCTGCGTGTGTCCTGTCAACAACCCAAGTCCCCGTCCATGCCGTACCATCGGAGTTTCTGGTTACTCCTTGCTCATTGATGCACACGAAGTGAAATCCAAGGACCACCTCGTCTTGTGAGCGCTTGATGGCTTGAGTTCGAACGACGGATGGCCCGAACGGGTGCGCGTCGGGCCAAGTCGGCGTCGCATAGGACCACCAGCCAACTCGCTCCCTGTTTGGCAGCATTTGCTCGAAGATTCTTCACGCTATCCGCCGAAATGTCGGCTATTCGCTCGGGTGTCCATTGTTTCACTGTTTTATTCTCCACGTTTTGGTCGGCTGCGCGGGCTCAGCAAAATCCCTCTCCGACGCAACTGATGCTCTGATCCATGGCGGTGCCTCCCTCGCAGGCTTGTCATCCCGCCGGGCGGGGCGGCGACTCGCGCGGGTTGACTACGATGTCGAGCTTTTGCGACGAGCGCAGCACGGTGATCGGCACGGGCCTGCCGACCCGCTCCTCGGTCATCAGCCGGTGCAATTCGTCGACATCGCCGACCGGAATGCCGTCCACCGCGACGATGATGTCCCCGCTCAGCAGCCCGGCAGCGCGGGCGGCGCCATCGGGAGCCGTCGATTGGATCCGCACCCCGGTCTCCCGCGTCAGCTCGTGAAACCGCACGACGCGGCGGGTCAATGGCACGTTCTGGCCAGCGACGCCGATATAGCAGCGGCGCACCTTGCCCTCGCGGATCAGCCGCGCCGCGACGAACTCGACGGTGGCCGCCGAGATCGAGAAGCAGATACCCTGCGCCATGCCGATGATCGCCGTGTTGATGCCGACGACCTCGCCCGCGGCAGTGACCAGCGGCCCGCCGGAATTCCCTGGGTTCAGCGCGGCGTCTGTCTGGATCACGCTGTCGATCAGCCGCCCGGAGCGGGTGCGCAGCGAACGGCCTAACGCGCTAACGACACCGGCGGTGACCGTGCATTGAAAGCCGAACGGATTGCCGATCGCGACGACCAGCTGACCGACCCGCAGCCGCCGCGAATCGCCGAGCCGCGCGAAGGCGGACGCCTCGCCGTCGAGCCGCAGCACGGCGAGATCGGTGTCGGGGTCGTCGCCGATCAGGTTCGCCTGAACGCTGCGCCCATCGGGAAAGGTCGCCTGGATCTTTCGCGCGCCGCTGACCACATGGCTGTTGGTCAGGACATAGGCGTCGGGGGTAAAGACGACGCCGGAGCCGGCGCCGTTGGCGCGTTCGTGCGCTCCGGTGACCTGCAGGTGGAGGACCGCGGGGCCGACCCGGTCGACCGCGCCGATGACGGCCCGCGAATAGGCGTCGACCAGGGTAAGGTCTTCGGCCGCGGCGGAATTAACTGCCGCTGGAGCACCGGGCGGGGTGTCGCCGATCGGATCGTATATGTGGGAGAAATAGGTATCCATGGTAAGAATAAAGTAGGAACATCTGCGCGGTTTGATAAGATGGGCTCCGATGAACACGACAGGGCGGTGATCCGATGGCTGGTAGCGTCAACAAGGTAATCCTGGTCGGCAATCTCGGCCGTGACCCCGAGATCCGATCGACCCAGGACGGCATGCGGATCGCCAATCTGGCGGTCGCGACTTCCGAGACCTGGCGCGACAAGATGTCGGGCGAGCGCAAGGAGCGTACCGAATGGCACCGCGTCGTGATCTTCAATGAGCGCCTCGCCGAGATCGCCGAGAAATACCTGAAAAAGGGCGCCAAAGTGTATATCGAGGGCGCCCTGCAAACCCGCAAATGGACCGACAATTCAGGTCAGGAGCGATACACGACCGAGGTCGTGCTGCAGCGCTTCCGCGGCGAACTGACCATGCTTGACGGCGCCCGCGGCGCGGGTGGACCGCCAATGGAAACCGGCTACGACGAGGGCGGCTTCGGCGACGAGCCGCGCGCCTCCAGCCCGACGATGCCGGCGCGCGGCCGCACCCCCGTCAACGACCTCGACGACGACATCCCGTTTTGAAAACAAGACCGCCGAGGACCGCAACTGCGAATGTAAACTAGAAATGAGTTCTATCCCGAACCCGATTGACCACTGTGGGAGCAGCTAAACAAAAGGCGACCAGGCTTGAAGCGTTAAAGCGTCGTTGGACGTTTTGCGTCTACTGCGGCGGAACGACGCCCGGCGACACGGTCGAGCATGTCCCACCAATAGCAATGTTCAATAACAGGCATCGGCCGAACGGCCTCGAACTGCTCGCCTGCAAGGCCTGCAATCACGGGAGCAGAGGTGACGACCAAATCGCTTCGTTGATATCGAGGATAGCGGGGTCTGATCGGAGATTGTTTCCGGTGGATGTCGCAGAGACCCGAAGACTGCGACGCGACGTGGCTAGGAATCATCCTGAACTCATAGACGAAATACACTGGAACAGCCTTGAAGGGATAAAAGTATGTATGCGGCTCGGTATAATGCCGTTTACGACCCGTTTGAGGCGAACTGATGGCCCTCGATTTGCTGCGGTTATGCAGCGCTTCACGTCGAAGGTAGGGCTTGCCCTGCATGCTCATTCGACGGGGAGAATACTTCCTACAGAAGGTGTCGTCTGCGCGTCTCCTGTTTTCAGAATTCGAGAGGCGCGGATACCGATGATATTGTTCGCTGGATTTACGCAACCAGCGACCCTCGAACAGGGGCAATTTAGCGTTCTAAATCAGTTCTTCTATACGCAGAGAGTTTGTTACGAAGGTGCCGCGAGTATTCACTATGCACAATTTCGGGACGGCTTCGGCATGTGGGCTTATTGTGCAGAGGACATTTCGCTATTCAATCCGCCTCCGGGCGCAGGAGTCGGGTTGCGTCCCGGCTTTCTTAAAATGCAATCACAGCTATAATCCCGCGGTGATGAGCGGCTCTTGGCAGGCGCGCTGCGGCACCGATCAGTCGTATCTAACCCTGCTAAGCCCGGCATCAAAAAGGGCCTGCGCCCGAGTTGGAGATCGCCGAGGCGGTCAAGAGGGAACGGAACCAGGATTGGGCGGGGTCGGCGGCGGCGCGGCGGTGCCAGGCCATCGAGACGGTCGTCGCGAAATCGATCGGTAGCGGCGTGATCGCGATTAGGGCGTTGGCGGCGATCTGCTCGGCGACGCGGCGCGGCAGCGTTGCCATCAGGTCGGAGGCGGCGAGCGCCGCCGGCACCGCTAGATAGGTGGCGACAAGCAGCGCAATCCGCCGCTTCAGCCCGAAATCGACCAGGATGCGGTCGAGCGCGCCCGTAGTGTCCCCGCGCGGTGATCCCAGCACATGGTTCTGTGCCGCGTAAGTCTCGAGCGACATTGGCCGGGCCGCGGCCGGATGGTCTTGCCGCGCGGCGGCTGATCGAGCGGGTTCGAACAGGAGCACAGTTTGACGGATTGTTTCAGCCTTCATAGCGCGCGAGCGGGATATCCTCTCCCACCATCAACCGCAGGGGCTGCACGATGAGCGAGACGATCGGCCGATTGCTCGCGGCGGGAAATGTGGCCGAGGTATTCGAGTGGGGCGCTCAGGTCGTGAAACTCTATCGCTCCCCGGCGAGAAAACCCTCGGCGTTCCGCGAGGCGGCAACCCACGCGGCGGTAGAGGCGATGGCGCTTCCGGTTCCGGCGGTGTGGGGCGTGCTCGAGGTCGGCGGGCGCTGGGGTATCGTATTCGACCGCGTAAACGAGGGATCCTTTGCCGAGCGGATGAGGGAGGATCCGAGCGTCATCCCGGAGTGCTTAGAGACACTCGCCCGACTGCATGCCCGAATTCATACCCACTCGGCCCGCCAGCTCGGCAGTCTGAAGTCGAGGCTGGCGACAAACATCCGCGGTATCGGGCTCGACGAACCGCTAAAGCAGATCTTGCTCAGTCGCCTCGCAGACATGCCGGACGGCGAGCGTCTCTGCCACGGCGATTTCCACCCGATCAACGTCTTGGGCCAAAACTCGCTGCCAATCGTGATCGATTGGCCGGACGCGTGTTGGGGCGACCCCGCGGCCGATGTTTGCCGCTCCTATTTGTTATTAAAGCTCCACGCCGAGGACATCGCGGAGCCCTATCTCGATGCATACTGCAGCATCAACAATATGCCACGTGCGAGCATACTCGATTGGCTGCCTTACGTCGCGGCCGCCAGGCTGGCGGAGGACGTTCCAGATGATTTTGCGCGTCTGCTAGAAATGGTGCACGTGTAATGGTGCGAATTGCACCGTAAGGAGAGCACAATGGGCCAGGTAGAGGGCAGAGTCGCGATCGTAACCGGGGGTGCCTCGGGAATCGGCGCAGCATGCGCGGCGACTTTGGCACGAGAAGGGGCCAAGGTCGTCATCACCGACATCGACGACGCCGGCGCGCAGGCGGTGGTGGGTGGGATCGCCGCCGCTGGCGGCGAAGCGATCTGGCTCCATCAGGATGTCAGCATCGAGGAGGACTGGCCCAGCGTCATCGAGGCCACCGAGCGACGCTTCGGGCAGCTCAATGTGATGGTGGCCAATGCCGGGATCGGCATTCTGTGCAAGGCCATCGAGATGTCGCTGGCCGACTGGCGGCGACAAACCGCGATCAACCTCGACGGAGTGTTCCTGTCGGTGAAATACGCCGTTCCGGCCATGCGCCGGGCTGGAGGCGGCTCGATCATCATCACGTCGTCGGTTGCCGGTCTTCGCGGCTCGGCAGGTCTGGCCGGCTACTGCGCGACCAAGGGGGGCGTGCGGCTGTTCGCCAAAGCGGTCGCAATGGAGTGCTCGGCAGAAGGCGACGGGATCCGGATCAACACGGTGCATCCCGGGGTCATCGATACGCCGATCTGGACGAAGATATCGAGTTCCGCGGGCCGCAACACGCCGATCGACCCGAACGAAGTATCCAAATCGGGGGTCCCGCTCGGCCGCGTCGGGCGGCCACAGGATATCGCCAATGGCGTCCTATTCCTCGCTTCGGACGCGTCCAGTTACATGACCGGCGCTGAGCTCGTGATCGACGGCGGCATGACCGGCGGCGCCGTGCGGCGCTGGCGACCCAGCTGACGATTGGCGGGCGCACCGACGGACCGCAAGCTGCGGATAGAGAGTTCTGGAAAGCGCCCCACGCGCAAAATGACCCTCGCCAGCAGCGCGGATGGATTGGGCGGGGCGGCTCCCGCACACGCGGTCGCTTCTCCTCCTCGCAGTTATTCGACGGCACTATCTCGCCTCTACGAACCTTTTGGTGCAGCGTGCATGCCTGCCGCGGCGGTCAGCAGGGCGCGGAACCAGGTCTGCGCTGGGTCGGCAGAGGCGCGGCGGTGCCAGGCCATCGACACCGTTGTCGCGAAGTCGATCGGCAATGGTGTGATCGCGATCGCGGCGTTGGCGGCGATCTGCTCGGCGACGCGGCGCGGCACCGTCGCGATAAGGTCGGTGGCGGCTAGCGCCGCCGGTACCGCCAGATAGGTCGCAACCAGAAGGGCAATCCGTCGCTTCAAGCCGAAATCGACGAGGATGCCGTCGAGCGCGCCCGTCATCGTGCCGCGCGGCGATACCAGCACATGATTTTGCGCCGCATAAGCTTCGAGCGACATCGGCCGAGCCGCCAACGGATGGTCGTGCCGCGCGACGACGACGAACGGGTCGCTCAGCAGCACCGTCGCATCAATATGCGGCGGCGGGTTGTTGAGGTGCACGACCGCGACATCGATCGCGCCGCGCTCGAGGTGCTCGGCGATGCCGCGGCCGGTCGCCGGCAAGAGCCGCAACGTCGCGCCCGGCGCCTCGAGCGAGAATGCCCGCGCGAGCGGCCCGACCAGCGCGATTTCGGCGTATTCGGCCATCCCGGCGGTGAATGTCGCCGCGCTCGTGGCCGGGTCGAAACCGGCGCCGAGGCGCAGAGCCGCTTCGATGTGCTCGATCGCCGCGGTGACCAGCGGCGCGATCTCGCGCGCCCGCGCCGTCGGCTCCATGCCGGTGGAAACGCGCACGAAGAGCTCGTCTGCGAAAACACCCTTGAGGCGCGACAGAGCATGGCTCATCGCGGGTTGCGACAAGCCGATCCGCGCGGCGGCGCGGGTCACCGCGCGCTCGATCATCAGCGCATCGAACGCCTTCAGCAAGTTGAGGTCGACGGCGCGGATATCCATGAAACGAATGCCTATCATACAAATAATCGATTGGATAAATGATGGCTCGGCCGCTATATGCCACCCCAATCACGGAGGACAACGTGGCGGTTGAACTCAATCACACGATCATCTGGGCGAAGGACAAATGGGCCTCGGCGCGGTTTCTCGCATACATTCTCGGCGTCGAGGCGGGGCCGCAATGGGCCCGGTTCGTGCCGGTTCGGGTCGGCGGCGTCACGCTCGATTTCGCCGACTCACCCCAGCGGCACCACCAGCATTATGCGTTTCTGGTCGGCGAGGAGGAATTCGACGCCGCATTCGCCCGCATTCGCTCCGACGCCGTCAGCTATTACGCCGATCACGACCGCAGCGGCCCGAGTGAAATCAACCATTACTACGGCGGGCGCGGCGTCTATTTCGACACACCCGACGGCAACCTGTTCGAGCTGATCACACGGCCATACGGCGCCGTCCCTGAGAGCCGGGGCGGGCTCGACGCCGCACAGATCGGATAGCCCGCGCCAATCATCCCTATGCTTTGACCACGGAGGATTAGCAATGCCGCAAGACCAAGCGCCGCGCCTGAGCCATGTCGGGCTTTATGTCAGCGATGTGCCGAGAATGATCGAATTCTACACAAAGGTTCTGGGCTTCGTCGTCAGCGACGGGGCCCCCGACGGTCGCATCACATTCCTGTCGCGCAACCCGAGCGACCATCATCAGGTCGTACTGGTACGCGGCCGCACCACGGATGCCGAAACCCCGATGGTGCAGCAGGTCTCGTTCAACATCGGCAATCTCGCCGCCGTCCAGCGGGCCTATCGGAAGGTGACCGAAGCCGGTTGCCAGGGCATTCGCCCGATCAGCCACGGTAACGCCTGGTCGGTTTATTTCCAGGACCCCGAGGGCAACCAGCTCGAGATGTTCTGCGACACGCCGTGGTACGTCCCGCAGCCCTGCGGCTTCAAGATCGAACTCGACAAGAGCGAGGACGAGGTCTACCGCGCCACCGAGGCCTATTGCCGCGAGCAGCCCGGCTTCAAGCCGATCGAGGAGTGGCGCGCCGAGATCGGCCAGAAGATCGCCGCGCAACTGCAAGCATAACTGAGTACATCAACGGAGATACGGTGATGAGTGAAATCAGAGGCTTTCACGCGCACGTCTACTACGATGCCGATACCAAGCCGAAGGCAGCGCAATTGCGCGAGACGATCATCGGCAAATTCAAGGTGGAGCCCGGCGCGTTCAGCGACGAACCACGCGGGCCGCACCCCATCTCGCAGTTCAATGTCATTTTCGAGGATTTGGAGTTCCAGAACATCGTGCCGTGGCTGATGCTCAACCGCGACGGCCTGGACGTCCTGGTGCATCCGCTGACCGAAAGCTCGTATGACGACCACAGCAAGAACGCGCTGTGGCTCGGCACCCCGGTGCCGATGCGGCTCGAGATCCTGCGGCCGCAATATAGCGAGAGCCTGTTGCCGACTTCCCAACGAGGCTAGGCTCAGACTCGCATTTCGGGCAGCTCTTGGCCGCCAACCCTACGTGCCCTCCTAACGTTTTCGGGCGGGGATCTGAGGCCGAACTTATGGGCGTCTTGGAAACCGCCAGGAACAGCCAGCTTTTCGCTGTTCTTGCAGCCGCGAGGCCATCGCCGGCCCAGGATTTCTGCGAGGGAATGAGGTATCGCTGGCTGTTAATTTTTTCGGCTGAACAGCGGAAACAGCAACAACAGTGAGAGCCGCGGTCCTTCGCCGGCTTGGTTAAGTGCTATAAACCGCTCTGAAGCGGGCAAAACGTGTTGCAAACTGTTCCGGAGGCTTTGAGTCATGTCGCATCCACCGTTCCGCGCCGACCATGTCGGTAGCCTGTTGCGGCCGCCGGAACTTTTACAGGCGAGATCCGAGCGTGAAGCCGGCCGCATCTCCGCCGAAGAGCTCCGCCGGGTCGAGGATGCGGCGATCCGCGATGTAGTCCAGATGCAGGAGCAGGTCGGCCTCCAAGGGGTGACCGACGGTGAATTCCGCCGCGGCTCCTGGCATATGGATTTTCTCTATCAGATCGGCGGCGTCGCGAAGACCGATCAGAAGCTGCGCATCCAATTCCGGAACGAGGCGGGCCCGGTCGAGGCCGCGCTGGGAGCGTTTCGCATCGACCGCAAGCTGACCCTCGACAAGACGATCTTTGCCAAAGATTTCGCTTATCTGAAGTCGGTGGCGCCCGCCGGAACGGTGACGAAGTTAACGATCCCGTCGCCGTCGATGCTGCATTACCGCGGCGGCCGCGCGGTGATCGATCCGGCCACTTATCCCGACATCGATGCGTTCTGGCATGACCTCGCCGAGGTATATAAGCGGGAGATCGCCGGCCTCGCTGCGCTCGGCTGTACCTACCTGCAGCTCGACGACACCAGCCTTGCCTATCTCAACGACCCGGCGCAGCGCGCCTATGTCGACAGCATCGGCGGCGACGGCGAGCACCAGCACCTCATCAACATCCGCCTGATCAACCAGGCGCTCGCCGGCAAGCCCGAGGGCATGACCGTGTGCACGCATATGTGCCGCGGCAATTTCCGGTCCTCGTGGGTGGCCGAGGGCGGCTACGGCCATGTCGCCGAGGCGCTGTTCGGCGATCTCGCGGTCGACGGCTTTTTTCTCGAATACGACGATGTCCGCTCGGGCGGCTTCGAACCGCTTCGGTTCGTGCCCAAAGGCAACAAGCGTGTGGTGCTGGGGCTCGTGACCAGCAAACGGGCGGCGCTCGAAAGCAAGGATCAGCTAAAGCGCCGGATCGACGAGGCCGCGAGATACGTGCCGCTCGACCAGCTCTGCCTCAGCCCGCAATGCGGTTTCTCATCGACCGTGGACGGCAACGCGCTGACCCGGGACGAGCAGATTGCCAAGCTGCGTCTGGTTGTCGAGACGGCAAGAGAGGTCTGGGGCTAGCGAAGGCTACCACCACCAGCCATACCAGCCCCAATACGGGCCGGCAAATGCGATTGCGAGCCAGAAAAGCACGAAGAGCAGCACCAGCAAGCCAATTGCGCCGCCCGAGCCGTAATATGAACGGCGGTACCCGTAATATCCTGAGCCGCTCAGCAGGGCAAAAATGATGATGAGCCAGATTATGAACCACCACCACATTGTCACAATCTCCTCAATCTCAGAGCAGATGCTTCAGGAGTAGGCGGGCCGCGCCGAGCAGCGCTTGCCGGCGCGGCCCGCTCTGCCGTCTTCTATCAGGTTATCGGGTCAGCGGATCGCGTGGCGACCGGTTGACCGGAGTTGCAATGGTGGTCGCAACGCGCTCCGGGCGAGCCATCGACAGGCTCCACAGCGAGATCAGGAAGATCAGCGCGCCGACGATCCAGTGGTTCCAGCTGGCCCGTCCCAGCGGCGTGAAGCCGAGCGCCCAAGGCGCCACGAAGATCCAGGCGCCGAGCACCATATTGATATACTCTTGCCATGCTTCCATGCGCCCGATGGCCGAAAGCGCGATCAGAAAGACAATCACGCCCAGGACCCACGCATCCCACGCCGCATGGCTGGTTTCGACGAGCGGCCCATTGGCTGTGCCGGCCGGACCGGCCGCCAGACCGCCGCCGAATTGCAGCACCCATGGCGAAATGAACAACCAGATCGCCAGGATCAAATTAGCCCAGTCCTGGACACGATTGCTGCGCTGCCAGGCTGGGAAGTTGCCGTATTGAGTCGCCATTGTTTACTCCTTTCCTTTCACTTCGGATTGGCTGCTCGGCCAATGCCGATACAGTGCCGCGACTTCCTAGTGATCACGACACGCTGCTCTCCTCGGGTTTGACCGCTGCAGCGGGAGCACACTGCACGGGGGCGGCAGGTCTAGGCTCCCCGCCGAATTCGATCGGGTATTCCGAGGCCGACTCGAGCCGCGCCAAACTTCTGCGCCCATCTGCGGTACCATGGTTGGGAATCGAACCCCTCGTCCATTTGAGCGATAATGCTTTGCCGGGCGCGGCGAAGTACGAGCAGAACATCGCGGTAAGTCGTATTGGGGTCGTCGTTAAAAAATTCGATCCGCCAATAACGTTTTCCGCTCACCTCTCGAGTTGCACGCAAAATGACCGCCGGCAGCTCCTCCCAGGCATCCGCCGCCTCGATGGCGCCGACGAGGCAGTGCCGACCGTGGAGGTCGCGCAACCTGCCTTTGCACCATTGCTGCTCGGTGGCGAGCAGGCGCTCTACTCGCCCGAGTTTCGCGAGCAGAGGGTTCTCAGCAAATTCCATACTATCGAGGGGCATCCCGGCACTCCGCATTCGGGTTTTGTGAACGGGCTCGCGCGCAATCGCCGAGTGCCTCGTGCAACTTCATCAGCCGACGCGGGCTAGCCGTTCTTGATTGCTAAACTGCCGGCCGGTGGGCGAATTCCAATTTTGACGTGCAAGTTGGTTGCAGGCTGCGGCAGTCACCTCCTGCGTCAGTGGGGCGCGGCCGTTCTCGCTCCTTGACACTGGCCGAGGATTGGGCTACATGAATGAAAATTCATTCATTGACGCTCATGCAGCTTCGCCCCGACCTCAAATCCCGCATCGATGCTGCCGCACTGCATCTGTTTGCCGAGCGCGGGGCGGATGCGACGCCGATGCCGATGATCGCCGAAGCGGCCGGAGCCTCGGTCGGTTCGCTCTATCGCTACTACTCCAACAAAGAAGAATTGGTCGCGCGGCTCTACGCCGAGAATTACGCCCGGCTCGCCCAAGAACTCGATCGCGCGCAGGCGAAGGCAGCCACAGCTCGCGACAAGATTGCGGCGATGGTCCGCTTCATCTGCCGCTTTTTCGACCGGGAATGGGACCTCGCACGCTTTCTGCTGCTCGAGCAGCATGTTCGGCTGAAAACCTATGCTGGAGCAGCAAACCCGGTCGACATCGTCCATGACGTGCTCGCCGAGGGGATGCGCCACGGCGAAGTGAGAAGGCGCGACGGCGTGGTGGCGACGGCACTGGTGATGGGGCCGGTTATTCAGGCCGCCACGTTCCGCACCTATGGGCGGCTCACCGGCCCCCTGTCCGACGCCGCCCAAGACATCGCCCAGGGCATCTGGGCGGCAATACAAAACGGCGAGACTGAAGAATGACCAAGCAAATCGAATTGCTGCGGACGCGGCGCTTGCTGCCGCTGCTGCTGACGCAGACCACGGGGGCGTTCAACGACAATCTGTTCAAGAGCGCCTTTATTATGCTGATCACTTATGGCGCTGCGGCCGGTCCCGACCCCGGCGTCGTGGCGGCCATTGCCGGCGGCGCGCTGATCGCGCCGTTCTTTCTGTTCTCGGCGACCGCCGGGGAGCTCGCCGATCGGTTCGAGCGCTCGCGACTGTTGCAGATCCTCAAAGCCGTCGAGCTCGTGGCCGTGTTGGGAGCCGCGGCCGCATTGCTTACCGGCAATTTGGTTCTCTCGTTGGTCTTGCTGTTCGTGCTCGGAACGCAAGCGGCGTTTTCGAGCCCGGTCAAATACGCGCTGCTGCCGCAGCATCTCGCGACCGCCGAGCTGGTCGACGGCAACGCCTTGATGGAGGCCGGCACCTTTCTCTCGATCCTCGCCGGCACGATCGCCGGCGGGGTCGCGGTCGCAATCGCCTGGGGACCGGCCGCCTGCTACCTCCTGCTGCTCCTCTGCGCCGGTTTCGGCTTTGCCGCGAGCCTGCGGGTGCCGGCCGCGCCGGCTCCCACACCTAAACTGCGGCTCAGCTGGAACCTGGTGACAGCCACCGCCGGGATTTTGCGTCATGCATGGGAGCGCCGCGAAGTGCGGTTGTCGATCCTCGGAGCGTCCTGGTTCTGGCTCGTCGGTGCGGTGTCGCTGTCGCAGCTGCCGTCCTTCGCCAAGATGACGCTCGGCGCGGACAGCAGCGTCGTGGTCCTCTTCCTCGCCGCCTTCTCGATCGGCGTCGGCGCCGGCTCGACCCTGTGCGGGCGCCTGATGCACGGCGAGGTCAGCGCGCGCTATGTGCCGCTGGCGGCTCTCGGAATGACGGTCTTCTCGTTCGACCTCGGGCTCGCCAGCCAAGTCGCGATGCGCGCGCACACGGTGCTGCTCGGCGTCGTCGAGTTCCTGTCGCAACTCGGCGGATTGCGCATCTTCGGCGATCTGTTGGGCCTCGCGGTCAGCGGCGGCTTTTTCGTCGTGCCGCTCTACGCGATCATCCAGAACCGCAGCGAGGAAGCATCACGCGCGCGGATCATCGCCGCGAACAACGTCGTCAATGCACTGTTCATGGCCGTTGCGGCAGCCGTCACCGCCGGGCTGATCGCGGCCGGGCTCGATACGCCGGCGTTGTTCCTGATCCTCGGCGCCGCTAACGCCCTGGTGACGCTGTGGATCTGCAAGCTGCTCCCCCAAGACGTCCTGCGGATGCTGGCCCGCACGCTGTTCCGCCTCGTCTACCGGGTCGAGGTGACGGGGCTGGAGAATGTCCCGGCGGCGGGGGATCGCGTGATCATCGTACCCAATCACGTCTCCTTTCTCGACGCGCCGCTCGTCGCCGCCTTCTTGCCGGGATTGCCGGTCTTCGCGATCGATCCGGCGCAGATGCGGCGCTGGTGGGTCCGACCGTTTCTCTCTGCGGTCGATGTCTTCCCGATGGAGCCGTCCCGGCCGATGGCAGCGAAATCGCTGATCAAGGCGATCAGGGAAGGGAGCCGTTGCGTGATCTTCCCGGAAGGCCGCCTCAACGTCACGGGGGGCGCCTTGATGAAAGTCTATGATGGTCCGGCGCTGATCGCCGACAAATCTGAGGCGATGGTATTGCCGGTGCGCCTCGACGGGGTCGAGTTCACCCCGTTCTCGCGGCTCGCCGGGCGGTTGCGCCGGCGCTGGTTCCCCAAAGTGACGATCACGATCCTCCCCCCGCGCAAGCTCGCAGTTCCCGCTGAGTTGCGGGGGCGCGCGCGCCGCCAGCAATCCGGCGCGGCTCTTTACGACATCATGTCCGAGATGATGGCGCGGCGGCCTAACCCGCCGAGCCTTTTCGCCGCTGTGCTCGAGGCGCGGACGGCACATGGCGGCGGTCATCGCATCATCGAGGACCCGGCGACGGCCCCGCTCACCTACGATCGCACCATCGCTGCGAGCCTCGTGCTCGGCCGCCGGCTTGCTCGGGATACCGCGCGCGGCGATACGGTCGGCTTGATGCTGCCGAATTCGGTCGCCGCCGCGCTCGCCTTCCTCGCGTTGCAGTCGACCGGGCGCGTTCCGGCGATGCTCAATTACACAGCCGGCGCCGACGGAGTGCTCTCGGCATGCCGGACCGCCGGACTGCGCCGGGTTATTACCTCCCGGCGCTTTGTCGAACTCGCCAAACTCGCTGCTCTCGCCGAGCGTTTGGCGGGCGAGGTAGAGCTCATCTGGCTCGAGGATGTCCGTGCAAAACTTGGGGTCCTCGACAAACTCTATGGCGCGATCGCACTGCGTTTCGCCGCTCCCTTGCACCGCCGCCTCCGCATTTCATCAAGTGACCCTGCCGCGGTATTGTTCACCTCCGGTTCGGAAGGCGCCCCGAAAGGCGTGGCGCTCAGCCATGCCAACCTGCTCGCCAACCGGCGCCAGATCGCCGCGCGCGTTGATTTCAGCCCGGCCGATCTCGCGCTCAACGCCTTGCCGATGTTTCACAGCTTCGGGCTGACCGGAGGATTTCTGCTGCCGCTGCTATCCGGAGTTCGAGCGTTTCTCTACCCCTCGCCGCTGCATTACCGCATCGTGCCGGAGATCGCCTATGCGACCGGTGCGACGATCCTGTTCGGCACCGACACTTTTCTCGCCGGCTATGCGCGCCGCGCCAATCCATATGACTTCTATGCGTTGCGCTATGTCTTCGCCGGCGCGGAGGCGGTGCGGGGAGAGACCCGCGAGATGTGGTCAGAGCGGTTCGGCAAACGCATCCTCGAAGGCTACGGCGTCACCGAATGCTCGCCGGTGATCGCCGTCAACACGCCGATGGATTACCGCGCGGGTACGGTCGGCCGATTTCTGCCGTTGGTCGAGCACCGCCTCGGCCCGGTTCCGGGTGTTGCCGATGGCGGGCGCCTGATAGTGCGCGGCCCAAATGTAATGGCGGGTTATTTACGAGGCGGCGACATCGAAGAGCCGACCGGCGGATGGTACGACACTGGCGACATCGTCACCGTCGACCCAGAGGGCTTCGTCACAATCGTCGGCCGCGCCAAGCGTTTTGCCAAGCTCGGCGGCGAGATGATCTCGCTCGCGACCGCCGAGCGCATCGCCGAGACGGCCGTGCCCGACACCCGGCACGCGGTGGTCGCCCTTCCCGATCCGCGCCGCGGCGAAAAGCTGGTTCTGGTGACCGAAGGGCATGGCTTCGACCGCACGCGGCTGCTCGACGCGGCGCATCGGCTCGGTCTGCCCGAGATCGCCGTGCCGCGCGAGGTGATCGACATAGATGTTATGCCGCTTCTCGGCACCGGCAAAACCGATTATGCCGCTGTCACGCGGCTCGCCGAGGAGGCGATGTCGGCTCCGTCCAACCAGGAACCGACGCTTTCACTCGTTCGCGGCTGACGGATCGGGAGGCGGAAATGTATCTGCTCTGGGTCATCATCATCGGATTTCTCGCCGGCGCGATCGCCAAATTTTTCGTAGGCGGGCCGCGCGGGTTCATCGTCACGACCGTGCTCGGCATCGTCGGCGCGATCTTCGCGACCTGGCTCGGGCAGCACATCGGCTGGTATGGACCAGGCCAAGGGGCTGGCTTCATCGGCGCCATTGTCGGCGCGGTACTGATCCTCGCCATTTACCGTGCGATTGTCGGCGGTCCGCGGCCCTGACTCCGACTCCCCCAACCGGCCTTTCTTCGCACCTGCGAAATACGGTAATGCTTCACGCGAATGACTATATAAGTGACAACTGCTGCGCGGCCGAAGCGCAGCCGCCGCCTTGTCTTTAGCCGAACAGAGCGCCTTTGGCCGTCAGCTCCGCACCACCCTCCGCCCCCGACATCACGCCCGTTACGATCGAAGAGGAGATGAAGCGCTCCTACCTCGATTACGCGATGAGCGTGATCGTGGCGCGCGCGCTCCCCGACGTCCGCGACGGGCTCAAACCGGTCCATCGCCGCATCCTTTATTCGATGAAGGTCAACGGCAACGAGTGGAACCGCGGCTACCGCAAATCGGCGCGCATCGTCGGCGACGTGATCGGGAAATACCACCCGCACGGCGAGACGGCGATCTACGACGCGATGGTGCGGATGGCGCAGGATTTCGCAATGCGCCTGCCGCTGATCGACGGCCAGGGCAATTTCGGCTCAATGGACGGCGATGCGGCGGCGGCCTACCGGTACACCGAAGCGCGGCTCGCCCGCGTTGCCGACACCCTGCTCGACGACCTCGACAAGGACACCGTCGAGTTCCAGCCCAATTACGACGAGACCGAGCAGGAGCCCAAGGTCCTGCCGGCCGGCTTTCCGAACATCCTGGTCAATGGCGGCAGCGGCATTGCGGTCGGCATGGCGACCAACATCCCGCCGCACAATCTCGGCGAGGTCATCGACGCCTGTTGCGCCTATCTCGATAACCCGGCGATTACGATCGACGAGCTGATGCAATACGTCCCGGCGCCGGATTTCCCGACCGGCGGGATCATCATGGGGCGCGCCGGAACGCATGCCGCCTACCGCACCGGGCGCGGCGCCGTCGTCACGCGCGCGAAATCCCATGTCGAAGAGATCCGCAAGGACCGTGAGGCGATCGTCTTCACCGAGCTGCCCTACCAGGTCAACAAGGCGAAGCTGGTCGAACGCATCGCCGAGACCGTCCGGGAAAAGCTGATCGACGGCATCTCCGATCTGCGCGACGAGAGCGACCGCGAGGGCCTGCGCGTCGTCGTCGAATTGAAGCGCGACGCCGAGCCCGACATCGTGCTCAACCAGCTCTATCGCCACACCGCACTGCAGACGAGCTTTGGCGTCAACATGCTGGCGTTGAACGGCGGCCGGCCCGAGCTGTTGACCCTGCGCGAGATCATTGCTGCATTTATCGCGTTCCGCGAGGAGGTCATCACTCGGCGAACGAGCCATCTGCTCGGCAAGGCGCGGGACCGGGCTCACGTCCTGTTGGGGCTTTCGGTGGCGGTCGCCAATCTCGACGAAGTGATCGCGCTGATCCGCAACGCGCCCGATCCGGCAACGGCCCGGGCCGGTCTCGTCGGCCGTGCCTGGCCGGCTGCCGATGTCGCCCCCCTGGTGGCGCTGGTCGGAGAACCCGGGCGCGAGGTCGCCGCGGACGGCACCTACCGGCTTTCGGAAGAGCAGGCGCGCGCGATCCTCGATCTGCGGCTGCAACGGCTGACCGGGCTGGAGCGCGAAAAGATTGCCGAGGAACTGCGCGGTCTGATCACTGAGATCGCCGGTTATCTCGAGATCCTGCGCTCGAGTGTGCGGCTCCTCGAGGTGTTGCGCGGCGAGCTGCTCGATATCAAGGAACGGTTTGCGACGCCGCGGCGCACCGCGATCGAGGACGTCGAGTTCGAAGCCGACATTGAGGCGCTGATCCAGCGCGAGGCGATGGTCGTGACCGTGAGTCACGCCGGCTACATCAAGCGGGTGCCGCTGTCGACCTATCGGGCGCAGCGCCGCGGCGGCCGCGGCCGCGCCGGCATGGCGATCCGCGAGGAGGACTTTCTCGGCGAGGTCTTTGTCGCCTCGACTCTCGCGCCTGTGCTGTTCTTCACCTCCTCGGGGCGGGTCTACAAGCTCAAGGTTTATCGGCTGCCGCTCGGCACCCCGCAGTCGCGCGGCCGGCCGATGGTCAATCTGTTGCCGAACCTGGCGACGGGCGAGACGATCTCGACAATCATGCCGTTGCCCGAGGACGAGGAGAGCTGGAGCGATTTCACGGTCATGTTCGCGACCGCCAACGGCTACGTGCGGCGCAATGCCCTGAGCGATTTCGGCGACGTGCGCGCCAACGGCAAGATCGCGATGAAATTCGAAGGAGAGGACGCCGACGACCGGCTGATCGCCGTCGCGACCTGCACCGACGCGAACGACGTGCTGCTCGCCACCCGCAACGGCAAATCGATCCGCTTTCCAGTCGGTGACGTACGCGTCTTCACCGGACGCAGCTCAGTCGGGGTACGCGGCATCCGGCTGCTAGCCGAAGATCAAGTGATCTCGATGTCGATCCTGCGCCACGAGGAGATCGCCCCCGATGTGCGCAACGCCTATCTGAGCCTCGCCGCGAGGAGGCGGCGGCAGATGGGCGAGGAAAGTGAGGCCGCCGCGGAGGCGCCGCTCGAACCCGATGAAGCCAACGGCGAAAACGCTGTCGAGGAAGGCGCGATTTCCGAGGAGACGTATGCCGATCTCGCGCAGCGCGAAGAATTCGTGCTGAGCGTGACCGAGAAGGGCTATGGCGTCAGAACTTCGGCCTATGATTACCGGATTACCGGGCGCGGCGGACAGGGGATAGACAATATGGACCTGACCCGCCGCAGCGATTCGATCGTCGCGGTCTTTCCGGTCGGGCACAACGATCAGATCATGCTGGTAACCGATGGCGGGATGGTGATCCGCTGTCCGGTGAATGATATCCGGATTGCCCGCCGGCGCAGCCAGGGTGTGGTGATCTTCAAAGTCGGGGAGGGGGAGCGCGTTGTCTCAGTGGCGCGGCTTCCCGAGGAATCCCCCGGGGAATCCGACGAGAATGGCGGCGCCGAAGAGTCCGATGACGCGCCTGATAATGAGCAAGCCAGCGAGGGGGACGCATGACCGAGCCGCGCGTCGGGATCTATCCCGGCACCTTCGACCCGATAACCAACGGCCATACGGACATTATCCGCAGAGCCGCCCGGATCGTCGACCGGCTGGTCATCGGCGTCGCCCGCAACGACGGCAAGGGTCCGCTGTTCGCCACTGACGAGCGGGTCGAAGTCGTTCGCGACGAGATCGCCCATCTCGAAAATGGTGACGCCGAACGGATCGAAGTGCGGGCCTTCGACACCTTGCTGATGGGATTTGCGCAGTCAGTCGGCGCCAAGGTTGTGATCCGCGGGCTGCGCGCGGTTTCCGATTTCGAATACGAGTTTCAGATGGCCGGCATGAACGCCCGGCTGAACCCGGAAATCGAAACCGTGTTCCTCATGGCCTCCGACCGCTTCCAATTTATCTCGTCCCGTTTCGTCAAGGAAATTGGGGCTCTCGGCGGCGATGTCTCGCATTTCGTCAGCCCACGCGTGGCGGTGCGGCTTCTGGATCGCTTTGCTGCGGGCCGGGCCAAACCGCGGCGCCGCGTGGCCGCCGCGGACTAGCGCGGCGAACTCCTCGCTACCCTCAGGCGCCCGCCACGGTGAGGTCGTCGACCCGGAGGGTCGGGGAATCGGCGCCGGTTTTGAATTCGAGATCGTCGGCGGCGACGAGGCGGGCGAAGATCTCCTTCAAATTGCCGGCGACTGTCATCTCGCTGACCGGGAAGGCAATCTCGCCCTTCTCGATCCAGAAGCCGGCGGCGCCGCGGCTGTAGTCGCCGGTGACCCCGTTGACCCCCATGCCCATCATCTCGGTCACGTAGAAGCCGCTCTCGATGTCGGCAATCAGCGCCTTCGGGCTCAGCGCCCCCGGCTCGATCCATACATTGGTGGCGGCCGGGGAAGGCGGCGAAGCGGTGCCGCGCGCCGCATGACCGGTGGTCTTCAGCCCGAGCTGGCGCGACGAGCGCAGATCCAAGAGCCAACTCGTCAGGATGCCGTTGTCGACAATCGCGCGGCGGCGGTTGGCGATGCCCTCGCCGTCGAACGGCTTCGAGCGCAAGCCGCGCTGGCGGTGCGGGTCGTCGTTGATCGTGATCGCCTCGGGAAAGATCCTCTCGCCGAGTCGGTCCTTCAAAAAGCTCGTGCCGCGCGCGATCGACGGTCCCGAAATCGCCCCCAGCAGGTGCGAGATGAAGCTGCGCGCGACGCGCGGATCGAACACCACCGGGCAGCGGCAGGTCGGCATCTTCTTCGCGCCCAGCCGCTTGACCGCCCGCTCGCCAGCGCTCTTGCCGATCTCGGCCGGGTCGCGCAAATCGGCCGCATGGATCGCGCTCGCGTAATCGTAGTCGCGCTCCTTCAGAACGCCTTAACCGATCGGTGCTACCGGAATCGCCGAAATTGTGAGAATTTGGTTAGTCGAACAGAGGCAACTGACATCTAACACCCGTACGTGGGACCGCGAGGCAGCACATTTTTCATCCCGAAGACCGCGCACGGATGACGATCGACAGCCAGCTGGGCCAAGCCGGATGGCTGGTCCAGTCGCGCGAAGAGATGAACCGCAGCGCGGGTCTCGGTGTCGCGGTGCGCGAGTTCGCCACGGCATCGGGCCCGGTCGACTATGCTCTGTTCGTCGGTGGGACACTATGCGGAGTCATCGAGGCAAAGCCGGAAGGAATGACCCTCTCGGGCTTTTCGGACCAAGCTGCGCGCTATATGGGGAGCGTGCCCGAGCATCTGGTCCGCCGCGAGGGGCAGGTCCGCTTCGAATATGTTGCCTCCGGCACCGAGATCCTGTTCCGCGACCATGCCGATCCCGCACCGCGGTCGCGCCGCGTATTCTTCTTTCATCGTCCCGAGACGTTGCGGCGGTGGCTCGCGGACCCGATGACAACCCGCCGGCATCTGCAAGCAATGCCGCCGCTGCTGACCGAGCGCTTGCGCGAATGCCAGATCGACGCCGTCACCAACCTCGAAGCCTCGCTGGCCGCCGATCGTCCGCGCGCGCTGATCCAGATGGCGACCGGCGCCGGCAAGACCTACACCGCTTGCGTCTTCAGCCATCGTCTGCTCGAGCACGCAAAATTTCGGCGGGTGCTGTTCCTCGCCGACCGCGCTAATCTGGTCCGCCAGACACGGCACGAATTCGAGGATTTTCGCCCGCCCGGCACCGGCCGGTCTTTTACCGAGCTCTACAATGTCCAAAGGCTCGGGCCCGCCGGCCTCGACAAGGATGCGGCGGTCGTCATAGCCACGATCCAGCGCGTCTATTCGCTGCTGACCGGGCGCGAATTGTCCGAAGAAGACGAGGAGAAATCGGCCTTCGAGACCGGCGGCAGCGAGCCGCCGCGCCTCGCGCGTTACAACCCAGCGATCCCGATGGAAAGCTTCGATCTCATCATCACCGATGAATGCCACCGGTCGATCTACGGCACGTGGCGCCAGGTACTCGAATATTTCGACGCGTTCATTGTCGGTCTGACCGCGACGCCGTCATTGCACACGATGGGGTTTTTCGGAAGCAACCTCGTCGCTCAGTACCCCTATGAGCGCTCGGTGGCGGACGGGGTCAACGTCCCCTACGAGATCTTTCGCATCCGCACCGATATCGGTGAGCATGGCGGCGCGATCCCGAAAGGCTACCAAGTTCCCGTGCGCGACAAGCGTACCCGGGCCGAGCGCTACGAGGAGCTCGACCAGGACCTCGCCTATACGGCGCAGCAGCTCGACCGCTCGGTCGTCGTGCCCAACCAGATCCGCACCGTGCTCGAAGCCTATCGCGACACCTTGTTTACTGAGCTGTTCCCCGGCCGCAGCGAAGTGCCGAAGACCTTGATCTTCTGCAAGGACGACCACCATGCAGAGGAGGTCGTCGGCATTACCCGCGAGGTCTTCGGGCAGGGCAACGATTTCGCTAAGATCACTTACAAGACCGACGGTGCCGATCCCGAGCAGCTGATTCGGCAATTCCGCACCGACTACAACCCGCGCATCGCCGTCACCGTCGACATGATCGCCACCGGCACCGACGTGAAGCCGCTGGAGGTGCTGATCTTTTTGCGCGACGTGAAGTCGGCGCTCTATTTCGAGCAGATGAAGGGGCGCGGCGCGCGCACGATCGCGCCGACGCAATTGCGCCAGGTGACACCCGACGCCGACGAAAAAACCCGCTTCGTGCTGGTCGACGCGGTCGGGGTCACCGAGAGCTTGAAGCACGTCGCGCAGCCCTTAGACCGCGAGCCGAAGATCGGCTTCGATCGGCTAATCGACGAAATCGCCGCCGGCCGCCGCGATGATGACGCAGTATCGACTTTGGCGGCGCGGCTCGCGGCACTCGACCGCAAGATCGACGACAAAGCGCGCGCTACCATCGCCAAGGCAACCGGCGGTCTCGATGCGAAAGCGCTGGTGCACAAGCTGCTCGATGCAATCGATCCCGACACGATCGAGCGTGAGGCCGCCCCCGTCAGGTCAGCGTCGAAGCCGCCGCCGAGGCGCTGAAGGAAGAAGCGTGCCGGCCGTTTGACGATCCTGCGCTGCGCCGGCTGTTGAAGGACATCAAGCGCCAGACCGAGATCCGCATCGACACGATCTCGACCGACGCAGTAATTTCCTCGGGCTACGATGCAGCCCGCGCCCAAGATACCGTCGAGCGCTTCCGGCAATTCCTCGCCGAGCACCGCGACACCCTCGTTGCGCTCCAAATTCTTTACGCACGGCCGCATGCGACGAGGCGTCTCGACCGCGTAGCGATCGAGGAATTGCGCGACGCGATGCGCCGCCCGCCCTGGCTCTTGGAACCGGTAGACATCTGGCGCGCCTATCAGCGCCTCGATGACGACCGGGTCAAGGGCAACCCGGCCCGCGCGCTCTCCGACATCGTGATGCTGGTGCGCTACGCGCTCGGCGCCACGACCACATTGGAACCGCTGCCCGCGACGATCGCCGGCCGCTTCAATTTGTGGCTCGGCCGCGAGGAGCGCGCCGGCCGAACCTATAGCGAAGCGCAGCGCGCCTGGCTTTTCGCGATCCGCGACTTCATCGCGGTCAATGTCGACATCACGCCCGAGGACCTGATGGACGCCCCTGATTTCGCGGCCCAAGGCGGTCTCCTCCGCGCCCATACATTATTCGGCGACCGCCTCCGCCCGTTGCTCGACGAACTGCCTCAGGTGCTCATCGCATGAGCCCGGAGGCATTGTCGGTGGCGGCCGTGGGAGCCGACATCTCGGTCAGGTTAGAGCCACAGCAATCAGATTTGCCCGCCGGCTGGGCGCTGGCGCAGTTGGGTGAAATCGTCACCCAACGCAACGAGAAGGTGCGGCCAGATCGATCTAGCGCTCTTCCTTTCATAGGCATGGATGACGTCCCTCCGGGCTCATTAAGAGCCACCAGCCATGGCTGGTTTCGAGACATGAAAAGCGCAGCGAATGCAGTTGGCCCAGGTGAAATCCTGTAGGGCCGGCTTCGGCCCTATCTCAATAAGGTTGCTGTGGCTGAGGCGTCCGCTGCTGTCTCCGGTGAATTCATCGTCCTTCAGCCTCGCGCTGGTATCGAGGCCCGGTACACGCAGTTCGCACTTCACTCCAGGGAGTTCGTGAATTTCGCTGCTCGTGGAACCTCTGGCGAACGGCCCCGAATCGATTTCGACAAGATCTCGAAATTTAACGTTCCAATTCCGCCCGTTGCCGAGCAGCGGCGGATCGTGGCGCGGATTGACGAGCTGTTAGCCGAGATCGACGAGGGAGAGGCCGCGCTGGAGCGCGCCCGCCACGGTCTCGACATCTGGCGCCGCGCGCTGCTTAAAGCCGCGGTCACCGGCGAGCTGACGCGCGACTGGCGCGAGGCGAACCGTCCCACCGAGACCGGCGCCGATCTCCTTGAGCAAGTACTCCATAAGAGACAGACGGACTGGGAAAAGCGCCGAGCGGCTAAAAGCTCAGCAACGGGACGGGTGAAGACCCGATATCATACCCCCGATCTCGCTTGCGCCCCAACGAGTTGGGAGCTCCCAAAAACATGGGCTTGGGCGAGCCTGGACCAAATTACACGCGGGGACCGGCCTTCGTCCTATGGAGTGTTGCAGCCAGGCGTCGGCGTTCCCAGCGGAATTCCGTTAGTGCGCGTTGGCGACATCCATGACGGGCGCGTCGAGGTGACCGGTCTGAAACGCATTGCCCGAATGATAGCCGAGGAATATTCGCGTACCCAGCTTTCGGGCGGAGAATTGTTGATCACATTGGTCGGCGCAATCGGCAGGACGGCGGTGGCCCCGCCGGAACTCGCTGGCGCGAACACGGCCCGAGCGGTCGGTGTCGTACCGCTTTCGGACCTCATAAACGCGAGCTGGGTAGAGCTGTGGTTCCGAAGTCCTTCCAAGCAGATAGAAATGGTCGGCAAAGCGCATGAGGTCGCCCGAAAAACGCTGAATTTGGAAGATGTTCGCGCCGCTGGCGTCGCTATCCCCCCCAAGACCGAACAGGACGAAATTGTTAGGCGAATAACCCGGAGACATCGGTCGAAAGGCCGACCTGGTCGGCCTCGACATAGGCGTCGTCGGTCGACATGTAGGCGCCGCCGGTTGCGTAGAAATAGACGCCGACGACCAGCAGGATCGGCAGCAGCAGAAACAAGGCCCAGCGGAGGACGCGCCTGCGGCGGTTCCTCGGCGCGTGCGCGTCGCCCTCATTTGGGTGATCGGAGAACGACCGATCATCGATCTCCGGGCTTTCCGGTCTTGAATCCGGGCTCAGCGCGACTGGTCTGGCATCATCGGGCATTTGGCGGACGGTTTTGCTCCTGGGAAAAAGCGAAACGCTTCGGTAAGCGCTTATAATAGTAAGCAACGCTTATCATCGTGCAATCCTACAGGGATAAACACTTAGACGCGCTCCCAGGCGCAGTTCGCTAGCGCGGGGCGCATTTCCCGGGATGCGATCGGCCGCTCGGTGGAGCAAGGGCTGATGCCTGTACCGTCAGGCCGCGTATGGACACCGCCCGTACGATCGGCAAAGATCAGCGCTCGAGGTGGTAATCCACGCTTGGGGAGGTTGGAATGGGCCCTCGGATCGCGGCGATCCTCGCGATCGCGGTGGCGGCCACCATGCCAGTAGCGGCCGCGACAGCCGCGTGCGCCGCGAAAAGCTCTTACCGATGTGTCGATACCGGCTCACCGGTCAATCTGAACGTCGTGCCGGAGATTATGAGCAAAATCGTCGGCGCAGAACCGGTAAGCGCCAAACAGGATAGGCCGGCGGCCGAACCCGCCGCATCGGCGCCCTACACCGGTCCGATCGTCGGCGTCACCTCGGGGAAACCGGCTCCGAAAGTTGGCTATTCCTGGTCGTTAGAGTGAGGGTGTAAGCGGTCCTGCTCCTGCTCGCACGGGTCGTGGCATAAGGGCTGCCGTGTCCGGCGACCGTTTGCTCCAGGCTCTTCTGTTATTGACGATCCTGCTGTTCGTCAGCGCGGGAGTTTTGCCACTGGCGCGCAACCGCTACCCTTTGGCGAAATGGGCGAGATGGGACGCCGTGGTGATCCTTTCGGCCGCGGTCATTTACGCGCTGATCCTGACATTACGCTGGGGGCTGGGTCGGAATTACTAGCGCGAAGAATTGTCCGACGCCGTGGTAAGCTCAGCACGCGATCTATAGGGAGGGGCGAGTGTTGCGAAAAATGATTGTCGTGCTGGCTGCCGCCGGCGCGAGCTTGCCGCTGCCGCTCGCGGCGCAGACCGTCAAGATCGGGCTGATCAACAGCTACACCGGGTTCGTCGCGCAACCCGCCGATGAAGGCCAGAAAGGGTTCGATCTTTACGTCAAGGAGCACGAAAAGGACCTGCCGCCGGGCGTCAAAATCGAGCTGCTGCGCCGCGACGACACCTCCAATCCGGAGGTCGGCAAGCGGCTGGCGCAGGAATTGATCACGCGCGATCGCGTGCAGCTTCTGACCGGCATCATTCTGTCGCCGGTGGCTGCCGCGGTGGCGCCGATGACTGCCGAGGCGAAGGTGCCGCTGCTTCTCGACATCGCCGCGGCGGGCGCCGCGATCCCCCGGCTGTCGCCTTATGTCGTCCGCATCTCGTTCACCTTGTGGCAGGAATCGTACCCGATCGGCAAATGGGCGGCCGAGCAGGGCTGGAAGACGGGCTACACCGCGGTCAGCGACTTCATCCCCGGCCATGACGCCGAAGCCGCCTTCACCAAGGCCTTTACCGATGGGGGCGGGAAAATGATCGGCTCGGTGCGCTTTCCGCCGAGCAATCCCGATTTCTCGCCGTTCGTGCAGCGCATAAAGGACGCCAAGCCCGACGTCGTCTTCATCTTCGTGCCCGCCGGCACGCAGGCCACCGCGATGATCAAGGCGATGCAGGATCTAGGGCTGCGCGAAGCCGGGATCAACGTCGTCGCGCCGCAGGACCTGCTGCCCGACGAGGAACTGCCCCGCATGGGCGACGCGCCCTTGGGGCTGATTACTTCCGGCACCTACTCGGCCGATGCGAAACGGCCGGCTAACGAGGCCTTCCTCGCCGCGTGGAAGCGGGAATACGGCGACAAATCCATTCCCGACTTTTTCTCGGTCGATGCCTGGGACGGCATGGCGGCGATCTATGGTCTGGTGAAGGAGACCAAGGGGAATTTCACCGCCGACCAGGCAATCGCGTTCCTGTCCCACTGGAAGGACCCGGACAGCCCACGCGGGCCGATCATGATCGATCCGCAGACCCGCGACATCGTCCAGAATGTCTACATCCGGCGCGTCGAAAAGCAGGACGGCAGGCTGGTCGACGTCGAGATCGCGACGATCCCGATGGTCAAGGACCCGTGGAAGGAGCTGAACCCGCCGAAGTGAATTGCACTAGATGCTCGACGTTGTTCGTCGTTCCGGCGAAAAAGAACGCCTGAAGCAATCCCTGCGTCCTCCATCAAATCGTCCACCCCGGCGAAGGCCGGGGTTCATCCTTGCGCCGCACGAGCCTGTCATCGGTGGTAAGCGGTGCGATTGCCCGAGAAGTTCGAGTTGGCGGAGGCATGGGTCCCGGCTTTCGCCGGGACGGCAAGGGATATTTGGCACGTCGGAGCCTCACGCTTTGCCCAAATGCCTGCGCCTTGAGTATTAGCGACACCCTGTCAGCCGCGGTCAGCATCGGGTTTCACGGCCTCGCCTTTGCGATGGTGCTTTACCTGATTTCGGTCGGGCTGTCGGTCACGATGGGGCTGATGGGCTTTGTCAACCTGGCGCATGGCGTCTTCGCGATGTCCGGAGGTTATGTGCTGACGAACCTGATGAGCCGCTGGGGCGTGCCGTTTGTCCCGGCCCTGCTCGCCGCGGCGGCGGCGGTGGCGCTGGCGAGCATTCCGATCGAGCGCCTGCTCTACCGCCGCCTTTATGGCGGCGAGGAGCTGGACCAGGTGCTGCTGACAATGGGGCTCGTCTTCATGTCGGTCGCGGGCGCCACCTATGTCTGGGGCCCGCTGCAACAACCGCTGCAACCACCCGCCTGGCTGAGCGGCGCGGTCGATCTCGGTGTACGCAGTTTCCCCGCCTACCGGAGTTTTCTGATCCTCTGCGGCGCGGCGCTGGTGACGGCGTTGTGGCTGGGCATCGAGCGGACCCGCTTTGGGGCGCGGGTGCGCGCGTCGGTTGACAATCTGCGGATGGCGCAATCGGTCGGCATCGACACGTCGCGCTTGTTTATGGCGACCTTTGCGTTGGGCAGCGGGCTCGCCGGTCTGGGCGGTGGCCTCGGCGCCGACCTGCTCGCCATCAGTCCGAGCTACGCGTTGCAGAACCTCGCCTATTTCCTGATCGTCGTGGCGGTCGGCGGGCTCGGCAGCATTCGCGGGCCGTTTGTCGCGGCATCGCTGCTCGGCATCGCCGACAGCGGTTTCAAATACCTGCTGCCGGAATTCGGCGCATTTTTCATTTATACGCTGACGATGGCAATTCTGCTCTGGCGGCCACTTGGACTGTTCGGCCGCGCATGACGCCGAGCCGTGCGGTCGACGCGTTTGCCAGAAGGCACCGCTATCACCCGCTCGAAGCACTGCCGTGGCTCGCTGCGGCCGCGTCCTATTTCATGTTTCCCGACTATCTTGCATTGGGCGCGCAGATCCTGGCGACAATCCTCTTTGCGCTGTCGGCCGATCTGGTGCTCGGCTACGCGGGGATCGTGACACTGGGGCACGCCGCGTTTTTCGGAACCGGCGCGTACACCGCCGGAATCCTCGCTGCGCATGGCTGGGGCGAGCCGATCACCGGTCTTCTTGCCGGCGCGGTCGCGGCGGCTCTCTTGGGCTTCACTTCCGGCCTAGTCGTGCTGCGCACGACGGGTCTCGCGTTGCTGATGCAGACCCTGGTCGTCGCGACGCTGGTGGCCGAAGCAGCCAACAAGGCCTCGTTCATTACCGGCGGCGACGATGGGCTGCAGGGCATGGAGGTTTGGCCGATCTTCGGCTGGTTTCGCTTTGATCTGTTTGCTCACACGAGCTACGCCTATTGCCTCACCGTGCTCCTGTTGTGTTGGCTGGTGGCGCGGCAGATCGTCCATTCGCCATTCGGGCGTTCGCTGACCGGCATCCGCGAGAATGTTCGGCGCATGCACGCGATCGGCGCCCCGGTCGCCCGCCGCCGCCTCACCATCTACACGATCTCGGCGGCATTGGCCGGCGTCTCCGGTGCGTTGATCGCGCAGACGACGCAATTCGTCAGCCTGAGCTTTCTGTCTCTCGAACGCTCCGGGACCGTCCTGATCATGCTGATCATCGGCGGGGTCGGGCGGCTCTATGGCGCGTTTATCGGCGTGCCGCTCTACATGATCGCTCAAAACCGCTTCTCCGAGATCGACCCGGTTTACTGGTACTTCTGGATCGGGCTTTTGATGGTTCTTGTCGTCGTCTTCGCTCGCGGTGGCGTGCTCGGGCTCTTCGACCGGTTGCGGCAATGAATACGCCGGCGCTCGAGACCCGCGGGCTTCACAAGAGCTTCGGCGCGCTGACGGTGGCCAACGCCGTCGATTTTCGCCTGGAGCGCGGCGCCCGGCACGCCCTGATCGGGCCGAACGGCGCCGGCAAAACAACCTTTGTCGAGCTGGCGACGGGCGCATTGCAGCCGAGCGCCGGTCAAATCCGTCTCGACGGCGCCGACATCACCCACTTGCCGCAAGCCGGACAAGTCAAGCGCGGCCTTGTCCGCACCTTCCAAATCACCGCGCTGTTCGGCCGGCTCAGCCTCCTTGAGAACGTGACCCTTGCGGTCTGTGAGCGGCAAGGGATCGGCGGCGGCCTGTTCCGCCCGGCCGGCCATTATCGCGCGGCGATCGAGGAAGCCTATGCCCTGCTCGAACGGCTGGGGCTTGAAGATGACGCAATGCGCCCGGTCAACCTGCTCGCCTACGGCCGCCAGAGGCTGGTCGAGATCGCCGTGTCGCTCGCGCTCTCGCCTAAGGTCCTGCTGCTCGACGAGCCGGCGGCCGGCGTGCCGTCGGGCGAAAGCGGGACGATTATCGGGGTTATCGAGCGCTTGCCGTCCGACATCGCGCTGCTGATCATCGAGCACGACATGGATCTAGTCTTTCGGCTGGCGCAGCGGATCACCGTCCTGGTTCAGGGCAGCATTCTGGTCGAGGGTCCGCCGGAGGCGATCGCCGCCAATCCGGAGGTTCGCAGGGTCTACCTCGGCGAACGAGTGCCGACATGAACGGCCTGGTGCTCGAATGTGTCTCTGCCGGATACGGCGAGACTATCATCATCGAGGACATCTCGCTGGCGTTGCCGATGGGGCGGACGCTCGCGGTCCTCGGGCGCAACGGGGTCGGCAAAACGACGTTGCTCGCCACAGTCATGGGCCATACGCGGTTGCGCGGCGGCACCATTCGCTTTGCCGGCCGGGACATCTCGGGGCTGCCGTCTTATCGGCGCGCCCGGCTCGGCATCGGCTTTGTGCCGCAGGAGCGCGAGATCTTTCCGTCTCTGACTGTCGAAGAGAATCTCACCGTGGCCGAGCAGCCGGGAGAATGGTCGCTCGGCAAGGTGTACGATTTTTTCCCCTCGCTCGCCGAGCGGCGCCGCAATCACGGCAATCAGCTCTCGGGGGGCGAGCAGCAGATGCTCGCGATCGGCCGCGCCTTGATGGGCAACCCGACATTGCTGCTCATGGACGAGCCGCTCGAAGGCTTGGCCCCGGTCATCGTCGATGCCTTGCTGGCCGGGCTCGACCGGCTGAAGCGCGCGGACGGGCCGGCCATGCTGCTCGTCGAGCAGCACGCTCGTCTTGCTCTCGAACTCGCCCCCGAGACGATCGTCCTCGATCGCGGGCTCATCGTTTTCGCCGGCGCGAGCCGCGAGTTGCTCGACGAGCCGGAGCGCCTGACTACGCTGATGGGTGTGGCCGCGCGGGAAACGCATTAGAGGAAAGCCTGGCGCTTGACAGGGGCCCCGTCCCGGGCAACTGCTTACAGCAATCCTGTGGTAACCGCCGGGAGCATCAGTGAACCCGATCACCGACTACTTGATACAATCTCGCGACGCCGTTCAGGCGGCGATCGACGATCCCGCCTTTACTGCCGCCATCCGGGATATCGTCGAGGTGACGGCGAATGCGCTGCGCCGCGGCGGCAAGCTTCTTTTGGCGGGCAACGGCGGCAGCGCCGGCGATGCGCAGCACCTGGCCGGCGAGATGCTGTCGCGGCTCTATTATGATCGCGCGCCTTGCGCGGCGATCGCATTGACCACCGACAGCTCGGTGCTGACCGCAATCGGCAACGATTATGGCTACGACCGGGTGTTCGAACGGCAGATCCTCGGTCTCGGCTCGCCCGGCGATGTCCTGATCGCGATCTCGACCTCCGGGCGGTCACCGAACATCTTGCGGGCGATCGGCGCGGCCCGCGAGAAACGCCTCACGGTCGTCGGGTTTACCGGAAGAATCGGCGGGGAGATGGCCGCGCTGTGCGATTTGTGCCTCCATGCCCCGTCGGATTCGACGCCGCTCATCCAACAGATCCATATCACCGCCGGTCATATCATCTGCGGGCTCGTCGAAGAGCAGCTGTTCCCCCGCACCACCGGACCGGGATGATTCGGCAGCCCGCCGCATTCCTGGACCGCGACGGCGTGCTCAACCACGATGATGGGTATGTCGGCTCGCGCAGCCGCTTCCGCTGGGTCGAGGGCGCCAAAGCCGCGATCAAATTGCTGAACGATGCGGGTTTCTTTGTCTTCGTCGTGACCAACCAGTCGGGTATTGCAAAGGGCCTGTACACGGAAGACGATCTTTTGTCGCTTCATGCGCAGCTGGCGATCGAGTTGGCAGAAGTAGGAGCGCATTTCGACGACATCCGCTACTGTCCGTTTCACCCCCAAGCCGCGGTAGCGGAGTACCGTCGGCTCAGCGATTGGCGGAAGCCCGCTCCCGGGATGATCTTGGATCTTCTCCAATGGTGGCCGGTCGATCGCGCCGCGAGCTTCCTGATCGGCGACAAGGAATCGGATTGCGCCGCCGCTGCGGCGGCCGGGATTTCGGGCCATCTGTTTCGTGGCGGCAACCTCGCGCATTTCGTCTCCGAACTACTCGCGTCGAGGGCAAATCTCAGGCATTAACCATCTGCCGCCTGGAACGTCAGTGGATGCCGGCTCTCTTCAAGCTCGGCTGCGCGGCGGATCAGTGATGTGGTGGAGTGGCCTCTCATGAGCGGCAGCAGGAGAACGCGGCCGCCGGTGGCGCGAACAGTCTCTGCGCCGACGACCTGTTCCATCGTATAGTCAGCCCCCTTCACGAGCAGGTCAGGCTTGAGGGCAGCAATCGTCTCGGCCGGGGTATCTTCATCGAAAACCAGGACCAGATCGACGGCGCTGAGCGCGCCCAGGACATAAGCCCTCGAGCTTTCGTCCTGCATCGGACGGGTCGGTCCCTTGAGACGCCTGACCGAAGCATCACTGTTGATCGCCACGATGAGCCTGTCGCATTCGGCGGCCGCGCTGTTCAGTAAGGACACGTGGCCTGGATGCAGCAAATCGTAGCATCCATTGGTAAACCCGACCCTGAGCCCGCGCTTGCGCCATTCCTCGCGCCGCCGCACCGCTTCATCCAGGCCCAGAATGGCGCCTTTATTTGGGTCAGATTGGTGAGATTCTGTCTCGAGAGCCTCGTCGAGCTCCCTCGCGGAAACGACCGCCGTGCCGATCTTACTGACGACAATGCCGGCCGCGGCATTTGCGAGGCGCATCAACTCACCCACCGGCAGCTTCCCCGCCGTGCCTAGCGCGGCTAGGGCCAGCACCGTGTCGCCGGCACCCGACACATCGAACACGTCCTGGGCAGCCGTTTTCAAATGCAGCGGCTTCTTGTCGCGTTCAAAATAAGACATCCCGTGCTCTGAACGCGTGAGCAGGATGGCCGAGTTTGTTTCGGCGATCGCGGCAAGCGCAGCCGTTTCAGCCTGCTGATCGGTCTCGCATGGCAGGTGGGTCGCATCGGTCAATTCGCGCCTGTTTGGCTTGATCAGCGTAGCGTCACGATAGATCGAGAAATCGCGGCGCTTCGGGTCGATGATCGAGGCCTTGCCGGCCTTTGCCGCCGTATCGATGACCGTGCGAATGACGTGGTCATTGCACAGGCCCTTGGCGTAGTCGGAAAGGACCACGACGTCGGCCCAATGCAAGCTGTCCTGGATAGCCGCGGTGATCGGCCTCTTCGACCTCCGCGGCAATATCTGCTTTGGATTCCGCGTCGATCCGAACCATCTGGTGGCCGCCGCTCATGACCCGGATCTTGCAGGTCGTCGGGCGATCAATGTCGGTGACGAGGTGTTCCGTGTTCAGCTTCGGATAGGCCCTGAGCAGGTCGACCAGCACCGATCCAGCCTCGTCTCGGCCGATCACTCCGATCACGATGACCTCGGCCCCGAGCGCGGCGAGGTTGGCACAGACGTTGGCCGCCCCACCCAAAACAGCTCGCTCCGCTTCCCGCAGGAGCACCGGCACCGGCGCTTCCGGAGACAATCGCTCAACCGAGCCCGACAGATATTTGTCGAGCATCAAATCCCCGACCACCACAATGCGGCAGCCGGTGAAGTCGAAATGGTTCATGGTCCCCCGCTGCTGATGAACTAGGCCTCTGATCCCCCGCCTATATCGCCCCGCAACGCAAGTGTCTAACCAATCTGCGGGGATCGTTCCGTCCGCCCCTGCATATCTATGCGGGAGCGATCGCGCCAGACTGGATGGTCGGTGGGAGTTCCCAGGCAAGCCCAAAACTCGAGGAGTTCTTTTGTGAACAAATCCTGCTCGCCGCTGCGCTGGCGGCAACGACCGCAATCGCGGTCCCGATCATCGCCCGCTCGGCCGAAGACGCCGAGACGCAACAGGCGCAGGCGGCGCAGCCGGCGCAGCCGGACGAGCAACAGGGCGAGGAGCACGGCGGCGGCCCCGGGCATTGGATGCGCGGCGAGGGGGGCCCGCGCATGCCAGGCTGGCGGGGCATGATGATGCACCGCATGATGATGCACCGCGATCCGAAGGAGCGGTGCGAGGAACGGCTGGCGTGGCGTGCCGCGATGCGTGCCTACACCGAGGCGAAGCTCGACCTGAGCCCCGAGCAGCGCCCGCTATGGGATAGGGTGCAGAGCATCGCGCAGACCGAGCAGCAAAAGGAACGCCAGCTCTGCGCGGCGCTGAAGCCGCGCGGCGAAACGACCATCCTCGACCGGCTCGACCGGATGCAGCAGTTCTTGTCGACGCGGCTCGAGGCATTGCAGGCGGCAAGACCGGCCGTCCAGGCGCTCTATCAGGCGCTTACCCCGGAGCAGCGGGCGATCTTCGATCACCCCTTCCGCCGCTAGATGCGGAGAGACTTACCCATTCAGTCGAGCAACACCCGCACGCCGGTGGCGCCGTTGAGCAGACGTTTCAAATGGAAGCTCACCAGCTGGTCGTCGCCACATAGACCAAGCAAAGCGGCAAATGCCGGGAGTGCGCTCGGGTCCCCCGCCTCGAGCTTGCGGAAGGCGTCGAGGTATGCCCGGGTAGCCGGCACCTCATATTCTTTGGGCGAGAGCGGCTCGAACGCGCGCAGGGGTTCGCTGCGCCCGCGCAACAACAGGTCGCCGACCGGCCTGCCGGTGAACCCGGGGACGCGAGCCGCCACGCTCTCGCCGACGCAGATGCGGGTCCCGAGCTGCTTGTTCGCCGCTTCGAGCCGCGCCGCCGTGTTTACCGTGTCGCCATAGGCGGTGTAGTCGAAGTAGCGGCCGCCGCCGAAATTTCCGACAATCGCCGGGCCTGAATTGAGCCCGAGACGGGTCACACCGGGGGCAACCCCTTTTTCCTCCCAGCGCTTGGCGAATGATTGGGAGCGGGCATCCATCTCCCGCGCGCAGGCGACCGCGCGGGAGGCATGGTCCGGCTGCTCGGACGGCGCCCCAAACAACACGTGCAGCGCATCCCCGACAATCTTTACGACGGTTCCGCCATTCGCGAACACCGCGTCGGTCATCTCGCCGAGATAGTCGTTGAGCAGCGGCGCGATGACCTCCGCATCGAGCATCTCGACGAGCGTCGTAAACCCGGCCATGTCGGTGAACAGCGAGGTGATTTCGCGCCGATTTCCGCCGAGATCCACCGCTGCGGGATCGCTTGCCAGCTGCTCGGCCAGATTGGGGGAGAAATACCGGGACAGCAGCGCGTGCGCCCGTTCGGCGGCAATCTGCCGGCGCCGCGCCTCGCGCAAGGTTTCGATATGGCGCAAGGTTTTGGCGATCGTCGTCTCGAGGTCGGCGAAATCGATCGGCTTGGTCAGGAAATCGAAGGCTCCGCGGTTCATCGCGGTCCGGATGTTGGCCATGTCGCCATAGGCGGAGACGATCACCGTGGAGAGCGGGTCATCGCCCTCCTGGATCTTTTGCAGAAGGGTCAACCCGTCCATCCGCGGCATGTTGATGTCGCTCACGACCATGTCGACATTGCCGCCATTCCCCAGCATGTCGAGCGCCTCGGCACCGTCGCGGGCGAACAGAAACCGGACCTGGCCATCCCTGATCTGGCGCCGGAACTTCTGCTGGACGAGGATTTCCAGGTCGGGCTCGTCATCGACCAGCAGGATCGTCGAGGTCATGCCCCTCGCCTCGCTCCTTGGTGACAACGTCGAGCGGCTCGTCGATGATGCCCTTGCCTAAACTGATTTGCGCGTCCTGACATCCCGCCGCCGCCTCGCCTGCCGAGCGCCTCTCGACGTCGATGATAGCAGACGTTGCGGCGGCAAAGAGGCGTGATCGGCGATAGAGAGGAGTTTGGCATCGTTGATGGTGACCGTGTCCCCCTACATTCTGGCGATAGACCAGGGCACCACCAGCACCCGGGCGATCCTGTTCGACGCGGCGGGACGGGCGCGCAGCACCGCGCAGATCGAGCTTACTCAGCATTATCCGCAGCCCGGCTGGGTCGAGCACGACCCGGAGGAGATCTGGCGGAGCGTCGTCGCGGCTTGCCGTGAAGCGGCGGCCGCCGCCGACGGGCCGATCGCGGCGATCGGCATCACCAACCAGCGCGAGACGACGGTGTTGTGGGAGCGCGCGACCGGGGCGCCGGTCCATAACGCAATCGTCTGGCAAGACCGCCGGACCGCGGAGCTGTGCGAGCGCTGGCGCAGCGCGCGACTCGGCGAAACCGTCGCGCAGCGCACCGGGCTGGTCATCGATCCATATTTCTCCGCGTCCAAGATCGCCTGGCTCCTCGGCAATGTGCCGGGGTTGCGCGAGCGCGCGCGGGCGGGCGAGATCGCCTTCGGCACGATCGACAGCTATCTGCTCTGGCGGTTCTCGGGTGGACGGCGGCACATGACCGACGTGACGAACGCGTCCCGGACGATGCTGTTCGACATTCGGCGCTTGCACTGGGACGACGACCTCCTCGAGAGCTTTTGAAATCCCGCGAGCGGTTCTGCCCGACGTGCTGGATACCGCCGCGGATTTCGGCGCCGCGATCCCGGAGCTGCTGGGAGACGCAATACCGATCGCCGGGGTCGCGGGCGACCAGCAGGCGGCGCTGATCGGCCAGGCCTGCTTTCGCGCGGGGATGGTCAAATCGACCTACGGCACCGGCGCGTTCGCGTTACTCAATACCGGGCGCGAGCCGGCGATCTCGCGACACCGGCTATTGACAACCATCGCGTACCGGCTCGGCGGCGAGACCGCCTACGCGCTCGAGGGCAGCATTTTCGTCGCCGGGACGGCGGTCAAATGGCTGCGCGACCGCCTCGGCGCGATTGGGACGGCTGCCGACGCGGAGCGGCTCGCCGCGCACGCCGACCCGCAACAGCGGCTCTATCTCGTGCCGGGCTTTGCCGGGCTCGGGGCGCCCTACTGGTCTCCTCGCGCGCGTGGCGCGCTGATCGGGCTGACGGCGGAGTGCGGTCTCCCGGAGATCGCGCGCGCCGCGCTCGAGGCTGTCGGCTATCAGACGCGCGATCTCGCCGGGGCGATGGCGGCCGACGCCGGGGTCGCCGTGGCGAGCCTGCGCGTCGACGGCGGCCTGGCGGCAAGCGATTGGACGATGCAGTTCATCGCCGACATCCTGCCGGCCATCGTCGAGCGGCCGTATTCGGTCGAGACCACCGCATGGGGCGCCGCTTATGTCGCGGGCTTCGCGCACGGCCTTTATCCCGAGCCGCAGGCACTGGTCGACGGATGGCGGCCCGAGCGCCGCTTTGCGCCGCAAATGCCGGCAACCGAGCGCGACGAGCGCTACGCCGGCTGGAAGCGCGCGGTCAGCGGCGTTCTGGCAACCGTGCCGTGAACCTTCTCACTCCGCTTCCCGACGCACACACAGCCGAACAGACCGACGCTTTGTTGACCCTGCCCGGTTTGCGGATCGAACGGATCGTCTCGCTGGGCCAAGCGAGCCCGCCGGGGTTCTGGTACGACCAGGCGGAAGGCGAATGGGTGCTGCTGCTCGCCGGCGCCGCCAAGCTGCGGTTCGCCGACGAGCCCGAGGCGCGCCTGCTATGCCCCGGCGACTGGCTCGACATCGCCCCGCACCGGCGTCATCGTGTCGACTGGACCGACCCGGCGACGCCGACGGTATGGGTCGCGGTATTCTACAGGTAGAAATTCCTGGACCGACCTCGCTCCGCTCGAAGCCGTTTCTTAGCTCATCGCGCGGACCGTAAGATATTCCGACACTGTTCGAGAGCTGCCCCGCCAAATCTCACGTAATTCATTGTACACAAATCAGCTCACGGGCCCGGCTACGGGTAGCCGCTTGTCTGAGGCCGCAACTCGCATACCGAGCCGGGCCAAGACATCGCGTCCGCTAAGACTGTTTCAAAATTGGCGCAAATCGTGCGCAGCGCCAATCGATTACGCCATTCGGCGGATCGGTTTTTCTTACAGGTGCCAGTCACCAACTCCAACCGTATTTGCTAATATGCTGATTTTCCGCCATAATTTTTTATGGCACGAGACTTGCTAGGCGTTAGACCAGTTACGTTTTTTTGAGAAAGATCCGACGATGAATGGGAAGCTCTTTAGCGCTCTCTCGCTGGCCGCCGTCCCGTTTCTTTGGGCGCCCGGCGCAGAAGCCGGCCCGGTAACGATCTACGCAGCGTTAGGCGCCGGCGCCCCCGCGGTTATTTCGGGGCCCGGTGCCGGGGGCACAGCAGTTGCCAATTTCGCTCTCGGGACCTGGACAATTACCGCCAGTGCGACGGGTAGCCCGCCGCTGGCTCAAGGTAGTTTCAACTCCAACACTATTTCGGTACAAACCGCCGGTGCTGGTGTTCTCCATGTCTGGGCTAGTGAAACGGGTCTTACCAGCCCGACAGGACTGACCACCTTCGACAGCACCTTCACAGACAATACCATGACCCCCGGAATTTCGGCGGTACTTGAACAAACCTGTGCCGATGCGGGGAACGGCATACCGACCGCAGCAACGAACTGTTCCAACCCCAGCAACCTCTCCCAGTTCGCTTTCACCACCCCCCTTGGGGCGGTGGGTCCCTTCGCCGCCACGACAAACCTTGGCGCAGGCCCTTACTCGGTAGCGGAAGAGTTTACTGTCACCGCTACGGCAGCGGGCAACGTCAATCTCACAATCAATCTGACAACCGTTCCTGCTCCTGAACCGGCGTCAATGTCGCTGCTCGGCTCGGCGCTTATCGGCCTCGGTTGGCTCGGCCGGCGCCGCCGCAAGAGCATGTAAAGAAGTTCAACACTCGGCTCCGTCCGAGTTCGGATCCGGCCGGCGGCAATTAGTCGCCGGCTTTTTTTATCGGAATGACCGCGGATGCTCGAGGCGGCTTCTGGCATCAATCAAAAAATCTAAACGGCGGTAATCACGTGAGCGCCGGGCCCGTCGCGGCCACCGGGCGACCCCCGGCAAAGAGCTGCGCGACGGGCTACACGCGGCAGGCCGCGGGTCACGAATACCAGCCGGGATCGCCGGTCGCCGTCCGGCCAGTTTCCGAGCTCGACCGGCGGGTGGGCGAAATGCTGCACGAAATGGACGACCACCGGCCCGCGACATTCCTTGATCGCGACAAGGCGCTCGACGCGCAGGAGATCGGGGTCCGTGCAGTGCGCGGAGCACCGCTATCGCTTGTTCAAAACCCGCCCAGGACCAGGATAGCGGTTCTTTGAAGATCATAACCGGCCGGTCACTCGAGAAACGGCGCTGGGCGCGCCGTTTCTCGGTGATCGGGTCTTAGCGATCCGGCCAGGATCTCGAGCGGGAGCACCCGACCAGTGGATCGCCCGCCGGTCGATCTTCAAGGCCCTGGGCCCGCAATCCGCGAAGTGGCAGGCGTAAAGGACCCTTTGGAGAAGCGGAGGAAATAGCCGGGCCGCATTTGACCGCGTCGGCCCGCTTGTGCGGTCTGCAAGTTTGGCTTCTTTCCGACGAGTCCCGGATCGGGTGTCGAAATTCTTTACTGGATCGCGCACCGGCTGATGCTGCTTAGCTAATTGAAAGGGTGGGATTTTCCTGACTGGCCCGGTCCCGTAATGGCGGAAACGTTGTCGAAAAACTTTACACAAAGAAAGAGGAGAGCTTGTTGCCGGTCCTGGAGCATATTGAAAATCAATGTATTTCGCCGGGGAGGCATCGATGGCACGTCGCTTGCTTAAGGTTACGGTGAGGCCATGAGCAAGCCGGCCTAAGCCCAAGATCGGAGGATCGAAATGAAACAATTTAGACTCATAGCAGCAGGTGCCGCCGGGCTCGTGGCGTCCCTGCTTGCGGGTCAAGCATACGCCGTCCCGGCTTCCGGAAGCGTCGGATTTACCCCAGGGAACGGCGGCATCGTTGCGCTAACTCCAGCTGGAAATATAACAGCGGCTACGACAGCGAAGACCGTGGTGAGCCCCGGAACGAGTTCGGTGTCGTCGGGGAATTTGGGGATTGCGAATGCCTCAGCGGTCACCATCGCCCCCACGGCCGTCTCCGTAGTGGTGGGTGCGTTGGCGCCAAACTGGACCATCACTGTTCCGTCGACAACCGGAGGGGGCGGCAATTTGACGTTCACGTTCACTTCGGTGACTCAGAGCACGATCACGCCGACGAACGTGGCTGCCGGAACTACAGGGTTTATCGGCGATACGCTCGTTGGCACCCTGACTGCGGCCGGGGCGACCGGCCTCGACCTGGGTTCACCGGTTAGCGATGCGCAGAGCTGCCAGCAGCCTGTGGTAGCAGGAACCGCAGGCGTGGTCACCTGTAGCGATAGCCTCGTGGTGGGAGCGGTCACCCCTCCCACGGTCCCGGAGCCCGCCTCGCTAGCCCTCCTCGGCTCTGCTCTTGTCGGTTTTGGAGTATTTCGCCGGCGCCGCAGAAGCGCGTAAAGGCGATCACGTCGCAATCCTAGTGGCGCCTTCGGGCGCCACCTTCCTTTTAACGGGTGGTGGCCCTAGTGGCGCCTTCGGGCGCCACCTTCCTTTTAACGGGTGGTGGCGCCGTATCGCGTCTGTTGGCCTAATTTGGCTCACCGCCGTCTGCGTAAAGAAAACCGACACATTCATTCTCCGGTGGTGGTTTGAGGCGCCGGTCACAGGCAACCCGGTGATCGTCGCGGGCGCGCATTTGCACACCCGGCGAGCTGAGCGGCTCGTTAAGCGGAGAGGACGGCGATCTCGCCTTTTCTGGCGATGCCGACCGGGGCGGCGCGGAGTGCCCGGTCCGACGGCGCAGCGAGCGGCGCGCACCGGAGCCACGACGTCTCCTGCAAAGAGATCGGCGCCACCCACTAACCTTGCTTCAGCTGCTGCAGCAATTTTTCCGCTTCGGCCCTATCAGAGAACGTTGCCCCGGAACCGAGCAACGTCTCGAGCGCTGCTTGAGCGTCAACAGTCCTGCCGAGCCGGTTGAGGGTCACGGCCAGGTGATATTGGATATCGGGGTTGTTCGGGGCCGATAGGCTCGCGGCGCTGAGATACGTCAGCGCCTTGCCGGGCTCGCCTTGAGCTAACAAGATCCATCCGAGCGTGTCGTCCGATTTCAGCTGCCCGTGGAGCAGCGGCAGCCGCTTGCTCGGCCAATCGGCGTGCTTTCGCCAGATCCCCCTTTTGTTGATAAAGCCACGCCAAATTGTTCAGGGCTGCTGCGTCGGTGGGGCTTTCGGTAACGACGCGCGTATATTCGGCAATGGCGTCGTCGTATTTCTTTTGATCGAGATGGAGCTTGGCCAGGGCTGAACGGATCGCAACGTCCTTTGGATCAGCCTGCAGGCGGGTATTCAAGACTGCTTCCGCCTTCCCGGGATCGCCCGTCCGCGCATACAGGCTGGACAGTGCCCCAATCAGGACGCTGTCAGACGGCCGGGCGGCGACTGCCTTTTCGAGCACGTCGACGGCGTCGTCCCGGCGCCCAGCCTTCTCGTATAATTCCGCAGAAACAATGTCATAATGCGGGTTTCCCGGATCCTGCTTGGCAAAGCTCCGCGCCTTTGCCAAGCCGGCACCCATACCACCGATATCCGCTTCAACTCGTATCAGATCGTCTTTCACCTGATCGTTCTTCGGATCCCGCGCGAGCGCGGCTTGCAGGACCGTTTGCGCTTTAGCGAACTCCTTTGCCCTTCTCAGCAGAGTCACATAATCCGTTATGGCAGAGCTAGAGGTGGGGGAAAGTTCATACATACGCCGATAGGTAGCAATCGCGCCCTCGGTGTCACCAGACGCGGTCTGAGCGCGCGCTTTGGCATCGAGAACATCGGTATTGGTCGGAAATTGCTCGGCGATCTGGGCCGCCGTGGTCACTGCATCCTTCCAATCCTGTCGCAAAAGTTCCAAATCGACGAGTGCAATCCCGGGCGACGGATCATTTGGCGCGGCCGTGCGTGCGCGGTTGATATAATCCGTCGCCTCCGGCCAATTCCTCTTCGCGGTTGCGATTTGTGCTAGGGCGAGCAAGGCCACGACGTGGTTCGGCCGCCGTGTAAGCAGGTCGGCAAAGAGCTTTTTGGCATCGTTCGTGCGGCCGGTTATGAAGTATTGCTGTGCCGTAGCAGTGCCGAGGGCAATGTCCTTGGGGTCGGCATCGAACCGCCGCGTTAACAGACCCTCGGCCTTGGAAAAATCGCCCAAACGGTCGTAAAGCCGGGCCAGATCGATCGCCACATCTTGATCGGATGGTTTTGCCGCAATCGCCTTTTCGAGGACGGCAATCGCATCCCGGAGGCGCCCCGATTTTTCGTAAACCTCGGCCGATACGAGGTCGTAAATGTTGTTTCCAGGGTCGCTGGTGGCTAAAGCTCGCGCTCTGGCGACCGCTGCATCGACACCATTTATCTCTCGTTCGACCCGGATCAGGTCGGCCTTCAAGGATGAATTCCGCGGGTTTCGGGCTACGGCTTCCTGCAACACGCCGCGGGTCTCGGTAAAATACTTCGCGCCCCAAAGCGCGGTAACATAGTGCGACAAAATCGGAACGGAATTCGGCGCCAGCGCGTAGGCCCGCTTGAAGCTGGAAACTGCGCCGTTCGTATCACCCGCCGCGAGCTGAGCTCGGCCTTCGCCATCAAGGATATTGGCGTCCCCCGGGAATTGTGTGGCGAGCTCGGCCGCTACAGTCTTCGCGTTGGTCCAATCCTGGCGCTTTTCGTAAACGCCGACCAGCTTAAGTCCGGGCGCTGGATCGTTTGGCGCTGCTGTACGCGCCCGGTTGATCGCGTCGATCGCTTCGGTCCATTTTTGCTGGGCCACGTAAGTGTCGGCAAGCCCGAGAAGAGCGGCAACCTCATTCGGGTTTTTGGCAAGCAGCGCGCTATACAGATTTCTCGCCTCGTCGACGCGACCCGTCGCCGTGTAAATTTGTGCTAGATCACCTGTCGTGGTGGGCAGGTCGGGGTTGATCGCCAGAGCTGCGCGGAACGCGGTTTCCGCTCCAGAATAATTCTGCTGGCCGGCCCGCGCTATCCCAAGCAGGGTGTGGTAGACCGGGTTCTTGGTATCGCGCTTGACCAGCGAGGCGGCGGTCTCGGCTGCCTGGTCGAACCGCTGCGCCTGCAATTCCGTAATCACGAGCGCGGGTCCGGCAATTGGCGCTCCCGCCTCGGTGTGGAAGACCTGCTCCAGCGCGGCCAACCCCTGCTCGCCTCGACCGGCATCAATCTCCGACATCCCGATCTGTGTCTTGATGGTCGGGTTTTCGGGATCGAGAGCGGCGGCTTTTTGGAACTGCCGTAGGGCGAGGTCCGGCTTGCCATCGGCCAGATAGGCGTCTCCCAGAACGGACAATGTCGTTGCGTCCGCCTGCGATTTGTCGACGAACGGTTTGAGATATTCGATTGCCCTTGGCGCGGCATGCTGCTGCAAGGCGGCGGTAGCGATCAGCCGGGCCGCCCGTAAATCGTCGGGCGCGTGGCTGAGATATTTGCCCAGGCTGGCTTCCGCTTGGGCATATTCTCCTAGCTTGAGTTTCGTCTCTCCTCGCGCATAATAACCGCGCCAAAACTCGGCGAAGCCGGGGCCGATGCGATCGAATATGCGATCGGCTTCGGCATATTTCTCCTGTCTGGCGAGCTCGACGCCCCGCAGATAATTTGCCATGAATTGGCCCGGAGAAGCCTTGAGGATGGGATCGATATCCTCGTCGGCTGCCTTGTATTTTCCCAGCGCAATGTTGCCAACGGCGCGGCTCAGATGCGCCGAAGTGTTCTTGGGATCGATCTTCAGCGCCTCGCCGAAGAGCCGCATGGCGCCCTGTTGGTCGCCGCGGCTGCGGAGCATTTCGCCCTTGACCTGAAGAGCTTCGGCCGAGCGCGGATTGGCGGCAATCGCTTCGTCAATCAGCTTGTCAGCCTCAGCTGGTTTGGTTCCAGCCAGCAGCCGTGCGAGCAGTATTTTCGGCCTCGCGGCGGCGGGATCGAGCTTGATGGCCTCCTTCAGCAGCGTTTCGGCCTTTTCTCGATTGCCCAGACCCGCGGCCGCGGCAGCCAGCGCTGTCCTCAGCTTGCTCTCGAGGGCCGGATCCCGATTTCCCGGTTGCACGGCGTCCATGAGGTTGGCAAATTTTTGTTGGCGAAGCAGGGCGTCCGCCAACACCGGCAAGTAATCGGCCTCTTTGCCGTTGCGCTCGCGGGCGGCGCGCGCCTCGCGCTCGGCCGAGACGGGATCTCCGAGCTGAAGATACACGTCGGCAAGACGTGCACGCAGAACGGGATCTTGCGGAGCCTCGCGGATCGCGATGCGCAACTCTATCTCAGCAGCCTTGAGGTTTCCTTGAGCGACATATTGTTCTGCTTCCTTGATCGAGGTGGGAAAGTCTTTGGCGAATGCGGCCGACCCGGCGAGCGCAGCAAAAGCACCGGCGACAACTATACGGCGCCACGGACAGCGCCCTTCATCAGCTGGCATCGGCTCCCTTTCCTCCGCGAATGGCGACCACGCATCGAGCCCTTTCTAGTGCCGTTATATCAGGCCGTAAAGCGTAGCTGGCTCATTTCAGATTTCGTGCTATCGAGCCGCCCCCGCCGCTTTGCTTGGTTGGACGCCAGGGCAAAGAGCGAACCGATCGTTATGAAATTTGACGGTGGGTTATCGACCGGGACCTATGCCGTCACTCTGCGCCAACCGCTCCAGCAATGGGCCCAGATACCGCGCATAGCCGCGCCAGCGCCCGATCGAGCGGCGATACAGCGGCTGACGAACTTGCCAGGCGCTGGCGGTCAAGACCGGCCGCTCCGTACGATGGAAATCGAGACAGGCCGGTTCCCATTCGAGGCCGAGGAACGCGATCAGACGGCGGCTTTCGCCTTCCGGATCCGAGACCAGTTTCTCGTAGTCGATGGCGAGGATCTCCAGCGGCAGCACCCGCGACCAATGGCTGGCCAGCCGGTCGATCTCCAACGCCCGGGCCCCGCAATCGGCCAGATCGTAGGCGTAAAGGTGCCCGTCGGTGAAATGGTGGAAATAGCAGGACAGACACACATCGCGCAGATCCCGCCGGCACAGGATGATCCGTGCCGACGGATAAAGCGCCGCGATCAGCCAGAGAAAAAAGATGTTGTCCGGCATCTTGTCGATGATGCGAACGGCTCCCTTACCCAGAGCCTGCAGTGACCCGACATGCCGGTCTGCGAGCCGCCGCGCAAAAGCCGCGTCCCATTTCTCGACCGGGCGGCCCCGATTGTGCGCCGACAGCGCCTCCCAAATTTCTCCCAATGCATGCAGCTCGCCCGCACCGAAGACGCGCGAGTGGCTGGCGGCGATCTGCTCGACGAGACTGGTACCGGAGCGCGGCATCCCAACGATGAAGACCGGCGCTTGCGAGGGGTTGCCCCAGCGCGCGGCAGCCGAAAAGAACTCGCGAGTGGAAAGTTCGATCAGATCGTCTACCTGTCGTCGCAACGCTTCGATGTCGAAGCGCTCGCCGGCCTGCGCCCGCTGCTGCCGATGAAGCGCATTGGCCTCGGCAAAGTACCGAAACGCCTCCTCGTAACGTTCGGCGTTGTCCAGCAGCATGCCTAGTGCGAAGTCCGCGGAGACACGATCCGAAACTGAGCCCGCAGGATTTTTCAGCACTTCTTTGAGGCGCCGCAGCTGCGCCTCCTCCGGCTGCTGCCCGGTAACGGCAAGACTGCGGTGAGCCTCCGGCCAATCCGGATTGAGATCGACGGCGCGCCGGAAACACATCAGCGCCTCCTCGAACCGGCCGGAGCTGCGCAGCACGGTGCCGAGCTCGTGCCACGCCGCGGTGTAATTCGGGGCGAGCGCCACGGCCCGCCGGAGCTCAGCTTCGCTTCCCGGCAGGTCCCTCCGTAGATAAAGGGTTGTGCCGAGCGCGAAATGCATTGTCGCATCGTCCGGCTCCAGCGCGATCGCCTGTTCAAGGCAGGCCACCGCCTCCTCGGAGCGGCCGAGTTTGGCGAGCACCCAACCGAGATCGCGATGCGTCTGCGCCCGGTCGGGCGCAAGATCGAGCGCCCGCCGCAATGGCCACTCGGCTTCGGCAAACCGTTCGAGGCCCATCAGGGCGTCGGCACGATTGACATAGGCCCCGAAAAAGCCCGGTATCAGCGCGAGGGCGCGTTCGGAACTGGCGAGACCCGCGGCGAATTCCTCCTGTTTATTGAGCGCCGCGGCGAGATTATTGTGCGCCATGCCGTAATCGGGACTGAGCGCTATGGCCCGGCGGTAGCTCGCCACCGCTTCCGCCAGCCTGCCGGCTTCGCGCAAGGCGTTGCCGCAGTTCAAATGCGCATCGGGCAGCTCCGGCAACCGAGGAAGCGCGCGCTCGATCAACCGCAGCGCCGTCCCGAAATCTCCGCACTCATAGGCGACCACCCCGAGAAGGTGGAGCGCGTTGGCGTCATCCGGGTCTTTCTGCAGCGCCCTGCGATAAAGGGCCTCCGCCCGCCGCAGCCTTCCGGCCTGATGATGGGCAAATCCGGCGCGCACGGTCCGTAACCGCCCCGCCCGCTGCCGCGCCTCTTGCTTCTGTTCTTCGGGTGCGACCCGCCGCCCCTAGAGGCCGCCGTTGTGGAAACCATTGGTCGGGAGGGTTTGTGTCGGGTTCTTTTACCGGCGGCTTTGGCACTGTGACGAGACCGAGGCCGACCGGCTTTCGCTGCCGGATATGCGGCAGCATCTTGGTAGAAAAATAATCCGGAGAAAGCGTGATAAGATCCTCGACCGGAGTTTCCTCGGCGGCGGCGGTCGGCAAGCGCCCGGCGACATATTTGTTTGAGGTCATCGTCGCTTGCAGGTTGGTGATCTTAATGTCGCGTCGGGCAAAGTTCTCGTCATCCGCGGCGTTCGGGAGGTCGAGGAACAGCGCGGATTGATCGCCTTCAGGTCGTGATTGATCCTGCGGCGCGCCGGCCGACGGCTCGCTTTTTTCGTCGTGCGCCCGCGGACTCGAAGTCTCGTCGCTTACGGTACAGCTCATTTCTAAAGTCGGGGGCTTACCAAGCGAGATCTCGGCGCATGGCAAAGCGATCGCGGCGCTGGAGAAAGCCGCAGCGGCAGCTATTCCCAGCGCCGCAGATTGTGCTGGCATCGCGTCCTCTTCAAAGATTTTCTTGACCGAATCGTTCACTCGGCACCGATTTACTAACACGCCAACGTCAATTGATCAATATCGCGCGGCGGTTTTCGTTGATCCGCATGTGGCGTTTTCAGGCGGCAATTGCCGTCACGTCGGTGAAGAGGCGCGCGACAGCTGTCCCGCGACAGGCCACGGGTCACGAATACCAGCCTGGATCGCCGGTCGCCATCGGGCCAGTCCTCGAGCTCGATCGGCGGGTGTGCGACATGCTGAACGAAATGAACGACGACCGGCCCGCGGCATTCCTCGATCGCGACAAGGCCTTTGACGCGCAGGAGGTCGGGTCCGCGCAATGCCGTCAACACCGCCATCGTTTGCTCGAAGCCTGCCCAGGACAGCGGTTTTTCGAAGATCAGCGCAAAACTGCAGAGCCCATGGCTATGCTCGACTTCGCCTAACTCGAAGCTGTGCCGCGGCGTAGAGGCCTCGGCCAACAGGAAGGACGGCTCGATCTGGCCCTCGACCGCAACGCCGACCGGCGCGGCGTTCACCGAGCCGAGCTTCGCGATCAGATGGCCGGTCGCCGCCGCGTCGGCGAGATCGCTCTTCGTGACGACGATGCGGTCGGCGAGGGCCACCTGCTTTTTCGCCTCGGGCATCCCCTCGATATTGCGTTCGCCGTTGACCGCATCGACGACCGAGATCAGGGCCTGCAGATGGAATTCGCGGCCGAGGCCGCGATCGGTGGCAAGGGTCTGCAGGACCGGACCCGGATCGGCCAGCCCCGAGGTCTCGATCACGACTCGCTCGAAACTCGGGACGGTGCCGCGCGCCCGATCGGCGAAAAGCCCGCGCAACGTCTCCTGCAGGTCGGTGCGGACATTGCAGCACAGGCAGCCATTGCCGAGCAGCACGGTCACATCGCTGCTCGACCGCAGAAGCGCATCGTCGATGCCGATTTCGCCGTACTCGTTGACCACGACCGCCGTGTTCGCCCCCTCGGGCTTGTCGAGAAGCGCGCGGATCAAGGTCGTCTTCCCCGAACCCAAAAAGCCGGTGACCGCGATGACCGGGAGCCGCGGTCCGCGCGCCCGCCGCTGTCGACGCCCGAAGAGCGGCGCGTTCTTGCCGCCGAACAGCAATTCCGGCCCCGGTTCAGAAGTCCATTTCGAGGGTATAAAGGCCTCCGACATGGCGGTCGACGGTGTAGACGATCTGCCGCTCGTCGACAAAGACGTCGTTTATCTGGATCGCCCCGCTCGGCGCGCGCTCGGGAGGGGCGGGGACGAAATAGCCGATTTCTGCAGGCTGGTACGGATTTGACGTGTCATAGGCGCGCAACCCGCCGTTGAAGTACGTCGCGAGGACGACTGCGGTCGGACTTCCACGCATTCGGCTTGGGCAGGTTTTCGTAGAGGTTGTGCGCGCCATAGCGGGCGCCGCGCCGCTGGTAAGTGCTCGAGCGGGGGCAGCGGGCAGGTCGCAATCGGCACCGGATTGGTCTCGGTCCGCCCATCGACGACCCACACGAGCTTGGGCCAGTCGGCCCCCTCGGTTCGCACGCATTCGTCACTGACGATCAGCAGATTGCGGTCGAAGAACGGCACGACGGTATGGGTGAACCCGTGATAGGGCGGATGATAGTCCCAGCGCGACACCATTTTCGGCCGGGCCTTGTCCGAGATGTCGAGAATGACCATCCCGCCGTCGATATAGCCGAGATAGGCGCGGTCGGGGCGCTCGGGATAGACATTGGTATTGTGCGGACGGAACCCGGTGTCGGCGCCTTCCGGATGGCGCGCCGGCGGCGGCTCGCTGTCGCCCTGCCGCGTGCCGGGCAGCCACCAGCGGCCGACCTCGACCGGTTTCGACGGGTTCTTGACGTCGATGATCCGGTAGAACTGGTCGTCCCGCGAGTGGGTCGGCGTGAAGTCCGGCGCACCGGAGCTCATGTGGATGTATTCGCCGTCGGCAAACCACAGTTGATGCACGCCGCGCGAATTTGGCCCGGAGCAATCGAAGAACGTGATCGAACGCGGGTTTTCCGGCACCGAGATGTCGAACAATTCGAACCCGGCGGGCTGCAGCCCCTGTTGCGTCGTCTGATAGGCGACCGCCAGGATGTCGCCGACCGTCTCCAGCGAGTTCGAGCGCATGTGGGATTCCGGCAGATCGGCCCGTGCGACGATCTTCGGGGCGCGGGGATCGCTGACGTCGACGGCGGTGAAATTTTTCGGCGCGCTCTCATGAGCCAGCCACAGGATGCGGCGTCCGTCCTTGGCGATCTGTATCGACATGCCCTCGCCAATGCCGCCGAACCCGTCGAGCTCGTGATGTGCGAGCTGCCGAAAATTCCAAATCGCCGTCTCGGGCATGTGTGCTCTCCCTTTGATCGGCGCGGATCGGAGCACTCGATAGCCGCCGACGTCAAGAGCGGCCTTGAAGTGCGCGTTAACATGGTGGCTGATAAACAGCCTGAACCCGCGGCCCGCGGAGAGTGAAATGCAATTCGGCGTGCAGTTTTTTCCTGACGTTGCGCCCGAACAAAAATCAGGCGCCGAGTATTTTGAAGAGGCGTTGATCGTTGCCGAGGAAGCGGAGAAAATCGGGTTTAACCATATCCGGATCGTGGAGCATTATTTTCATTGCTATGGCGGCTATAGCCCGAACCCGTTGCTGTTTCTGGCGGCGGCCACCCAGCGGACACGCCGTGCTCGTCTGGTGACGGGTGCCGTGCTGCCGGTCTTCAACCATCCGCTCAAGCTCGCCGGCGAAATCGGTATGCTCGACGCGATCAGCGGCGGGCGTCTCGATGTGGGGTTCGCTCGTGCATTTCTGCCGCACGAGTTTCGCCGCTTCGGCCGCTCGCCGGATGAATCGGTCGCCCGCTTCGGGAGGGCATCGAACAAGTCGAGTTGTTGCTGACCCGCGAGAACGTGACCCATCACGGCCGCTTTCATGCGATCGAGAACACGACGTCGCTGCCTCGTCCGACCCAGAAGCCGTGCCCCAAATTCTATGTCGCGGCGCTCAACACGGCCAATTCCTTCGCTTTCGCCGGGCGCATGGGGTATTCGGTCATGGCCATCCCGCTGGGCGGGGCCGCGATGCGGCCGTTGCTGGCCGCCTATCGCGAGGCCTGGAAGGCCGCAGGGCACTCCGGCGGAGGCGAGGTGATGCTGGCGTTCCACATGTTCTGCGATGCCGACGGCGCTCGCGCGCGGGCCTTCGCCTGCCCGTTCATCGACCACTATCTCCGTTCTCTGGTCGAGGCCGCGTCGGACTGGCTCGACGGCCGCACCTCACAGGACTATCCCGGCTACGACAAGGTGATCGCCAAGCTCCGGGAGGCGCGGGCGGCGGATCAGATTTCCTCCGGCGCCGCGTGGGTCGGTTCGCCCGAAGAAATCATCAGCCAGATCCGCCATACCCAACAGGAATTCGGCAGCTATGAGCACGCCTCGCTGCAAGTCAATTTCAACATGGTTCCGCTGGAAGACGCGCTTGCCTCGATGCGGCTGTTCGCCGGGCAGGTGATGCCGCACTTTACCCGCGGAGCGTAATCTGGTTGCTATGAGCCGCCATTTCGGAAGGGAGGAGCCATGCGCAAGTTCATCATCGAGCGCGAACTGCCGGCGATCGGCAGCGCCGAACGGCAAGCCCTGCGCGAGGCCGCGCAAAAGTCGAATGCGACCTTGAAGGAGCTTGGCCCCGACATCCAATGGGTGGAGAGCTATGTCGCAAACGACAAGACCTTTTGCGTCTATCTCGCCAAGGACGAGGCGCTCATTCACGAGCACGCCCGGCGCAGCGGCTTCCCGGCGAACAAGGTCACCGAAGTCCGCCGGATGATCGATCCGACGACTGCGACCGAAGCGTAAGCCGGGGGGTCAGGGCCTCAGCTGCGGGATCAGCTTCGCCCAGCGGTCCAGCAACGGCAGTATCTCGCCCGCTTTGGCCGGCGGCAGGCGGACGTTCATTCGGGCGATGCCGAGGTCGCGGTTGCGCTTCAGAAGGTCGAGATCCTCGGGCGCACCGCCCAATGTCACCGACAGCGAGCGCGGGTCCCGGCCGGCCTCTTCGGCCATTTGGCGCCAGCGCGGCATGAACTCTTCCGGGCTGCCGGAACCCGCGCTCGGCGCTGCCGGCAGTATCCCGTCGCCGTAGCGCAGCGCACGCCGCGCGGCGAGTCGGAAGGCGCCGCCGACGATGATCGGCGGGTGCGGTTTCTGCACCGGCTTGGGCCAGCTGTTCATCGGCGGGAAATTGACGATCCGGCCGTGATACGCTGCCGCGTCCTTCGTCCAGATCTGCTTCATCGCCTCGATCTGCTCGCGCATCTTCAGGGTGCGGGTCTCGTAGACGGTGCCGTGATCTTCCATCTCTTCGGCATTCCAGCCGCAGCCGATGCCGAACAGAAAGCGGCCCTTCGATACTTGGTCCAGCGAAGCGACAAGCTTGGCGGTCTGGATCGTGTCGCGCTGGATAACGAGGCAGACGGCTGTGCCCAGCTTGAGCCGGGTGGTGACGGCGGCCGCCGCGCTGAGCGTAACGAACGGGTCCATCACGTCGAAGTACTCCTTGGTCAGCGCCGCTTCGCCCTGCGGATGGGTAAACCGGCGGGAGACCGGAATGTGCGAGTGTTCCGCCACCCACAGCGAATCGAAACCACGCTCTTCGAGCGCCACCGCAAGCTCGGTCGGCGTGATCGAGTAGTCGGTGAAGAAGATCGCAGCACCGATTTCCATATTCCTCACCTCCCCGATTACTTTCGTCTCGAGGGCATCCTGCAATGACAAAACCGAGGAGGCAAACACATAAACGAGTTGCGGTTTAGCGGGTTGACAACGCGACCCTGGGCTGAGCGCTGAAGCATGGGCTTGACCGAAACCAGCATCGCGCTGGCGGGTTGTTTGCTCGTTCTCGTTGTCGCGATTATTCTCGATCGCCGCCCCTACCGCCCGGGCAAGCTCAACTACATCCCGCTGATGATCATCATCCTCGCGGCTATATTGGTGCTCGGCCGACACATACTGGCGTTCTTCCTGTGACAGTATTGTCGGGGGGTGAAAGGGGAACCCCTGCCGCTTGGCGCGCGTTCCGAAAAATACTTCCAGAACGTTTCGCCGGGGAAGCGTTTTAACGTAGGATATCCCTGAACCAGCTTGTTTCTTTAGACCGCTTCGTTGCTGCGCTCCTCGCCATGACGATGCTGTGGGAGGCTCATCGTCATTGCCAGCTCACCTCGCTGCAGGCGACCCAGTGGCCGGGCCGCAGCTCGCGCAGTTCGGGCCGATCTTGCTTGCACCGCTCGACGGCGATCGGGCAGCGCGGGTGGAAGACGCAGCCCGAGGGTGGATTGATTGGGCTCGGCACTTCGCCCTTGACCGGCCGGAAATTGCGCTCCGCTTCGACAGTCGGATCGGGCACCGGCACCGCGGCCAGCAACGCCTGCGTGTAAGGGTGCAGCGGGTTGTCGAAGAGCTCGTCGCAGGCCGCAAGCTCGACAATGCGGCCGAGATACATGACCGCGACGCGCTGGCAGAGATGCCGAACCACCGACAGATCGTGGGCGATGAACAGGTAGGTCAGGCCGAACCGTTCGCGCAAATCCTCCAGAAGATTGATCACCTGAGCCTGGATCGAAACGTCGAGTGCGGAAACCGCCTCGTCACAGACGATGAACTCCGGCTCCAATGCGAGGGCACGGGCAATTCCGACGCGCTGGCGCTGGCCGCCCGACATTTCATGGGGATAACGGTCGGCAAATTTCGGATCGAGGCCGCAAACAGATAACAGTTCCCGCACTCGCGCGGTGCGGCGGGTCGCATTGCGCTCGAGCCCGTGGACCATGATCGGTTCGGCGATGATCTCGCCGACCTTCATGCGGGGGTTCAACGAACTGTACGGGTCCTGGAAGATGACCTGGATCCGGCGCCGCAAGGTCACGAGATCTTTGCGTTCCAGCTTGGCGATGTCGACGCCGTCGTAAAGGATTGCGCCCGCTGTCGGCTTTTCGAGCCGCAATATGCAGCGTCCGGTCGTCGTCTTGCCGCAGCCGCTCTCGCCGACCAGCCCCAAGGTCTCGCCGCGGCGCACCGTGAAATCGATGCCGTCGACGGCCTTCACCTCACCGACTTTGCGGTTGACGATGATCCCCTCGGTAACGGGGAAATGCATTTGCAGTCCCCGAACTTCGAGGAGCGGCTGAGCGGCGGAGATCGCCGTCACTTGTCGAGCCAGATCGTGCCGAGGTCTTGGTTGACGTAATGGCTGGGACCGATTTTCCAGCCTTTGACATAGGACCGGTACGGCACGATCCGCTGCCACCACAGTAGGTAGATCGCATGGGCCTGCTCGTCGAGCACGTATTTATTGAACTCGAGCAAATCGGCCTTCTGTTTGGCCTTGTCGAGCTCGCGGAGCTGCCTGTCGTACATCTCGATTTCCTTCGGGTCGTCAAACTGCCCGTAATTCGAGTCAGACACCGAATGGGGCAGGTATTTGCCGACATCGGCGAGCGGATTGACGACGTTCTGGCAGTTACCCTCGGTGCTGACGTCGAAATTACCGCTGCGCAACGCCTCGAACCACGGCCCGGTCGGCAACACCCGCTGAGTGACGTGCAGCCCGATCTTGCTCCACTGGTCGACAACCCAGATCCCGTAATATTTGTAGGGCTGATCGACATTGCGGTTCAGCAGTTCGAAGGAGAGCCCCTCGGCTCCGGCCTCCTTCAGCAAGCGGCGTGCCTCGGCCCGCGACTTTTCGATGTCGGGCCAATAGCCGGCGATCTGCTGCAGTTCTTCTTTGGTCGGGGCGAGCGGCGAGTCTGGGAAGGTGAGGCCACCGACCGTGTGAACGATCGCAATCTTGGACAGCTCCGGTGCGCTGCCCCAGCGGTCGATCGCCAAGGTCAGGGCGCGCCGGACGCGGACATCGTCAAACGGCTTTTTCTTGTGGTTCGGGGTTATCACCCCGCCACAGTTCCAGTCGCTGGTCTGGACGGTAATCTTGTCGCCGAGCGCCTTTTTTAGCTCGTCGACCGTGGCGGGCGGAAAACCGCGAAACTCGATCGCCGCGCGGTCGGCGCGGATCGCCTCGACGCGGACCGCCTGCTTGTCGGCATAGATCCCGGTGAAGCCGTCAAGGTAAGGCAGGCCTGCACGGAAGTAGTCGGGGTTGCGCTCGCCCTTGATCGATTGCCCGGTATCGTAGCTGACGAACTTGAACGGACCGGAGCCGAGGATGTTCTTCTCGTACCAGTGCGGGTCCTTGTCGAGGACCGCCTTTTTATAGATCCAGGCATAGGGGTCGGCCAATGCCGGCAGAAACGCGTCGGTGGCGAATTTTAGCCGGAAAACCACAGTGCTCGGATCGGTGGCGTCGACTTTGTCCACCATGACGAAGTTACTCTCTCGGGCGCTGATGACGCCCTTCGGCGGGAAGATGATCTCATTCCAGCTCGCCGCAACATCCTCCGCCGTCAATGGCGAGCCATCGGTGAACTTCACCCCGTCGCGGATCTTGAAGGTGTAAGTCTTGCCGTCGTCGGTCGGCTTCGGCATCGCTGTGCATACATCGCAGACGAGATCGTCGGTCTTGCCCGGATTGTACGGGTCGGCCCGGATCAAGACGCTATAAAACGGCGCCGCCGAATGGATCGTCGCATAGGTCTCCTCCCGATGCGCGTCAAAGCTCGGCGGAGCATCAGCCGGGATCATATAAGTCAACGTGCCGCCGCGTTTCGGCTCCTCGTCGGCCGCGGCCGGTGTTGCCAACGTTACTGCGGCTAGAACCGCCAGAATCACCGAATAAATCTGCTGACGCATTACGTTCGTCTCCGGCATAGAATGGGCTGCAAAGGGGGGTGTGCGTGCTTCGAGTGCCGCCTGCGGCGGCTCCTCAGCATGACGGACGTTTTGGATCGCATTGGAAAAACCTTCATCCTGAGGAGCGCCGAAGGCGCGTCTCGAAGGACGCACTGCGCCGATCCAGCATGCTTCGTTTCTCGGCATCCGGGGTCACTTGTCAAGCCAGATCGTTGCGAGGTCCTGATTGATGAAATGGGTTGGGGCGATCTTGAAGCCCTTTACATAGGAGCGATAGGGCACGATGCGGTGCCACCACAATACCCAGATCATATGCGCCTCGTCGTCCAGCACCAGCTTTTCGAACTGGCGCATCAGCACCCGTTGCCGCGCCGGATCGGTCTCGCGCAGCATTTTGTCATAAAGATCGACTTCCTGCGGATCGTCGTAATTGCCGTAATTCTCGCTGTCGACTGATGCGGGCAGAGCCTTCTGGACATCGAGCAGCGGATTGACCATGCCGTGACCCGGGGCCTCGAGAACGACATCGAAATCGCCGTTGCGCATCGCTTCGAACCAAGGCCCCGTCGGCACGACGCGCTGTTTTACGTGCAGCCCGATCTTGCTCCATTCGTCGATGAGCCAAGTCGCGACGTATTTGAATGGCTGGTCGACATTGCGGTTGAGGAGCTCGAACGATAGCCCCTCCGCCCCCGCTTCCTTCAACAGACGCCGCGCTTCGGCCCGCGATTTGTCGATGTCGGGCCAGAACCCCGCGATCTGTTCCAGCTCTTCCCGGGTCGCCGCCAGTGGCGAGCCGGGAAAAACCATGCCGCCGACGGTCTTGACGATTGCGACCTTCGACAGTCCCGGCGCGCCGTGCCAGCGGTCGATCGCCAAGGTCAATGCCCGGCGGACCCGCGGATCGTCAAAGGGTTTGCGCTTGTCGTTGGGCGTGACGGCGCTCGCAACATTCCAGTCGCTCTCCTGCACGGTGATTTTGTCGCCGAGCGCCTTGACGAGCTCGTCGCGTGCGGCGGGCGGCATGCTGCGGAATTCGATCGCGGCGCGGTCGCTGCGGATCGCCTCGACCCGCACCGCCTGCTTGTCGGCGTAGATGCCGGTGAAGCCGTCGAGGTAGGGCCGCCCTTTATGATAATAGTCCCGGTTCTTCTCGCCTCTGATCGACTGGCCGGTTTGGTAGTCGGTAAATTTGAACGGGCCGGAACCGAGTATATTTTTCTCGTACCAGCGCGGATCTTCGTCAAGACTTTGCCTTATTGTAGATGAAGTTGAATGGGTCGGCGAGCGCCGGCAGAAAAGCGCCGGTCGCAAATTTGAGGTGAAATACGACGGTGGCCGGATCCGGCGCTTCGACCTTATCGACCATCAAGTAGTTGCTGGACCGTGCGCTCAGTTGGCCATTGGGCGGAAAGATGATCTTATTGTAGCTCGCCGCCACATCGGCCGCGGTCAATGGCGACCCGTCGTGGAATTTGACGTCCCGGCGGATCTTAAAGGTGTAGGTCCTGCCTTCGTCGCCCGGCTGCGGGATTTCGGTGCAGAGATCGCACACGAAGTGGGATATGTCCGCCGGATTGTCCGGGTCGACGCGGATCAATACGCTGTAGAACGGCGCGACCGAATGCACCGTGGCGTAGGTGCTCTCGCGATGACCGTCAAAGCTCGGCGGCGCATCTGCGGGGATCATGTATGTGAGGGTGCCGCCAGCTTTCGGCTCATCGCCAGCTATCGCCGGAGAGGTTAAGAAAGCCGATGCCATAAGCGTTATTGCGGCGAAGGCCGGAACCCATGGCGGAAATGGGCACCGGCTTTCGCCGGTGTAGCGGGATGGGGGTTTGGTTTTTGACGCTACTTGTCGAGCCATACAGTCGCCAAATCCTGATTGAGGTAGTGGCTTGGGCTGATCCTCCAGCCCTTTACATACGACCGGTAAGGCACCGTCCGGTACCACCAGAGCAGAAAGATCTCGTGCGCCTCATTGTCGAGCACGTGCTTCTCGAACTCGCGCATCAGAGCCCGCTGCTTCGTAAAATCGGTCTCGTGCAGCATCTTGTCGTAAAGCGCGATCTCCTGCGGGTCATCGAACTGCCCGTAATTGGCCGCGTAGTTCGGCAAATATCTTTGCACGTCGAGCAGCGGGTTGACGACGCTCTGGCAGTTGCCGGCGAGAACGACATCGAAATTGCCGTTCCGCATTGCGTCGAACCAGGGACCGGTCGGCACCACGCGTTGGGTGACGTGAAGACCGATCTTGCTCCACTCGTCGATGACCCAAGTGCCGTTGTATTTGTAGGGCTGGTCGACGTTGCGGTTCAGGAGCTCGAAAGTCAGTCCCTCGGCGCCCGCTTCCTTCAGCAAGCGGCGTGCCTCTGCCCGCGACTTGTCGATATCGGGCCAGAAGCCGGCGATGTCCTGCAATTCCTCCTTGTCCGCAGCCAGCGGGGAGCCTGGGAAGACGATGCCGCCAACAGTGTGGACATTGGCGATCTTGGCGAGCTGCGGCGCGCCGTGCCAGCGGTCGATCGCTAGTGTCAGCGCGCGGCGTACGCGCGCATCGTCGAACGGCTTTTTCTTGTGGTTGGGCTCCACAAAACTGCCGCAATTCCAGTCGCTGGATTGCACCGTGATCTTGTCGCCCAATGCGCCGACAAGCTCGTCGCGCACCGAGGGCGGGAAGCCGCGGAACTCGATCGCCGCGCGATCAGCGCGGATCGCGTCGACCCGCACCGCCTGCTTGTCGGCGTAAATGCCGGTAAAGCCGTCGAGATAAGGCAGCCCCTTATGGTAATAGTCGGGGTTCTTTACGCCCTTGATCGACTGCCCGACTTGGTATTCGGCAAATTTGAACGGCCCCGAGCCGAGGATATTCTTTTCGTACCAGCGTGGGTCTTTGTCGAGAACTTCTTTCCTGTAAATCCAGCTGTAAGGGTCGGCGAGCGCCGGCAAAAAGGCATTGGTCGCGAATTTGAGGTGGAACACCACGGTCGTCGGGTCGGGGGCGTCGACCGTATCGACCATCATATAATGGCTCTCGCGCGGGCTCAGCACGCCCGCGGGGGGATGAATTATGTGCTCCCAGCTGGCTGCCACATCCGCCGCGGTGAGCGGCGAGCCGTCGTGGAACTTGACGCCGTCGCGGATTTTGAAGGTGTAAGTCTTGCCTCCGTCGCTCGGCTGCGGCATTGCCGTGCACAGATCGCACACGAAATCGGTGGTCGAACCCGGATTGTTCGGATCGACGCGGATCAGCACACTGTAGAACGGCGCCGCCGAATGGATCGTCGCGAAAGTGGTCTCGCGGTGCGCATCGAAGCTCGGCGGCGCGTCCGCCGGGATCACGTAATTCAGCGTGCCGCCGGTCTTCGGCGCCTCGGCTGCCGATGCGGCGACAGCCGCGCCGATCAGCAGCGCGCCAAGGCTCGCCGCCAGTGTCGTCGATTTTGCTTCCACAGCGATCCCTCCCAGTGAAGCATCCCGTTCAGGCGGGTTTTTATTTGTCGAGCCACACCGTTGCCAGGTCCTGGTTAAGGTAGTGACTCGGGCTGATCTTCCAGCCTTTCACATAAGAGCGGTAGGGAATGATCCGATTCCACCATACGATCCAGATCTGGTGTGCCTGATCATCGACCACATATTTCTCGAATTGGCGCATCAAGGCGCGCTGCTTGTCGAAATCGGTCTCGCGCAGCATCTTTTCGTAGAGGGCCAATTCGTTGGGGTCGTCGTAATAGCCGTAGGCCCCGGCAAAGTTCGGCAGAAAGGTCTGCACGTCCAACAGCGGGTTGGGTACGCCGCGGCAATTGGCGACCAGCGCGACCTCGAAATTGCCGCCACGCAATGCCTCCAATTCCGGGCCCGTGGGCATGACTCGCTGCGTCACATGCAGCCCGATCTTGCTCCATTCGTCGACGAGCCAAGTGCCGACGTATTTGTACGGCTGGTCGACGCTGCGGTTCAAAAGTTCGAAGGAGAGCCCCTCGGCCCCCGCCTCCTTCAACAGCCGTTTCGCCTCCGCCCGCGACTTCTCGATATCGGGCCAGAACCCGGCGATCTGCTGCAGCTCTTCTTTCGTCGCTGCCAATGGCGAGGCGGGGAACACGATGCCGCCGACAGTGCGCACATTGGCGATCTTCGACAGTGCCGGCGCGCCGTGCCAGCGGTCGATCGCGAGCGTCAGTGCACGGCGGACGCGGGGATCGTCGAACGGCTTCTTCTTGTGGTTCGGGGTGACCAGACTGCCGCAATTCCAGTCGCTCTCCTGCACCGTGATTTTGTCGCCCAGCACCTTGACGAGCTCGTCGCGCGCCGCCGGCGGGAAGCCGCGGAACTCGATCGCCGCGCGGTCGGCGCGTATCGCATCGAGCCTTACCGCCTGCTTGTCGGCATAGATCCCCTTAAAGCCGTCGAGATAAGGCAGCCCTCTGCGATAATAATCGGGATTGCGGACGCCGCTGATCGACTGCCCGGTCTCGAATTCGGTGAATTTGAACGGACCGGAGCCGAGGATGTTTTTCTCGTACCAGCGCGGGTCGTTATCGAGAATTTCCTTCTTGTAGACGAAGGCGAAGGGATCGGCGAGCGCCGGCAGAAACGCGTCGGTGGCGAATTTGAGGTGGAAGACAACGGTCGAAGGGTCCGGCGCTTCCACCGTGTCGACCATCTCGTACCAGCTCTGGCGCGGGCTCAGCATCCCCTTCGGGGGATGGATGATCATGTCCCAGCTCTTGGCGATATCGGCGGCGGTCAAGGCGGAGCCGTCGTGGAATTTGACGCCGTCGCGGATCTTGAAGGTATAGGTCTTGCCGCCGTCCGTCGGCTTCGGCATCGCGGTGCATAGATCGCACACGAAATCGGTCGTCGAGGACGGGTTCTCCGGATTGATCCGGATCAGCACGCTGTAGAAGGGCGCCGCCGAATGCAAGGTCGCGAATGTCTGCTCGCGGTGGCCGTCAAAGCTCGGCGGCGCGTCGGCCGGGATCGTGTAGGTCAATACCCCGCCGCGCTTGGCGGGCGCCTCCTCATCATTTGGCGTGGCCGCCAGTGCCACGGTGCCGAGCGCGACTGACGGCCGCGCCCGCCACCAACCACCGTGCATCAAATTTCATCTGCGCCTCTCGTCGCGAGTTTGATCAAGAAGCGGCGGCGCCGCTCGCTGACACAAGTTGCCTCGTCTGCGGCGCGGCCCCGGCCGCGATCTCGCCGCTTCGGAAGCACGCCGCCAAATGCGCATCTTCGCCGGCGCGCTGCAGCGGCGGCCGCGAGACTGCGCAGGCTTCGATGGCAAAGCGGCAGCGCGGCCGGAACGAGCAGCCGGCGTCGAGCCGGGTCAGATCGGGCGGCTGGCCCTCCACCGGGTCGAGACGCGCCTGGCGCGGTCGGTCGAGCCTCGGCACCGAGCGCAGCAGGGCCATCGTGTAGGGATGCCGCGGGTCATGGTAGATTTGCGCGGCCGGACCGCTCTCGACGATACGGCCGGCATACATTACGTTGACCCGGTTGGCGTAGCGCGCGACCACCCCGAGGTTGTGCGTGATGATGATCAGCGCCACGTCGAGCCGGTGCGTCAGCTGCTTCATCAACTCGAGGATCTGCGCCTGGATCGTCACATCGAGCGCCGTCGTCGGCTCGTCGGCAATGATCAGCTTGGGGTCGCAGGCCAGCGCAATCGCGATCATGATGCGTTGCCGCATGCCGCCCGAGAGCTGATGCGGGTACTGCTTCAGACGGCGCGCCGGATCGGCGATGCCGACCAGCCCGAGGAGTTCAACCGCGCGCTCTTCGGCTGCGGCGCGATCGGCCCCGCGATGCTGTTCGAGAGTTTCGGTGATCTGCCGGCCGATCGTCAGGACCGGGTTCAGCGAGGTCATCGGCTCCTGGAAGATCATGCCGATATCCGCGCCGCGGAGTTGGCGGATCTCCTCGTCCGAGAGCTGGCGCAGATCCCGCCCGGCAAACAGGATCTGGCCTCGTGTGATGCGGCCGGGCGGATCCGGGATGAGGCGCAGGATCGACAGAGCCCCGGCGGTTTTGCCCGACCCGCTCTCGCCGACGATCGCGATCGTCTCACCGCGTTCGACGGTGTAGGAGATCCCGTCGACGGCGGGCACGACACCGGCGCCGGTGCGGAACTCGGTATGCAGATCCCTGACTTCTAGGAGTGGTGGCAAAGCACTCGCCTTTTCCTCCCGTCCACCTATTCGGGTCTGTTTTTTATCGGGTATGCGAGTGTCGTATCGGCCGCGCCGGGGACTGTCAATCGTGGTCGCGAGACGGCCGGCGAGTGGCGGCAGAGCGGATTTATTTGGCGCGGAAACTCGGACCGATGTCGGCCGGCCTAGCCACACCTCGACCGGAGTTGAACTTATGCGGAATCAACCGGCGGATCCCGCAAGACTGACGGCCCGGAGGCGCTCCAGTCGGCTCAACAGCTCCTCTGCCTCGAATGGCTTCGATATGATTTCGGCTGCGCCCAGGGACCCGGCCATCTTCAATAATCGAAGTTGCGGGTTCGTGCACCGCCTGAAATCGCGATGATTCCGACCTCCGGGCGTTCAGCAGCGGGATCTCACGCGCCTAGGCATGGATGTCGAAGGCCCAGGGAGCGGTGCGCATGCGTTGGACGACGATCTCCATAGCACCGGCGACGCCGCCGAGAATATGGGTCAATTCGTCGGCGAAAGCAGCCGCGAGGTTGCGCCCTTCCGACCGCGTGCGATCCATCGCCGCCTCTCTTGCAGTCGTGATCGAGGCGGCAACTGTCGTCCACATCGCCAGAATGACGACGATGCCGATGGCGACGATCTCGATCGTCGTGGCTCGGCAGCGCTCACGGGGATCGTCCGACCATCGTTCGGTCGGCAGGGGGTCTTCACGCGCTGCTCGCGGCCCGCTAAGATCCGCGCGGCAGCAACGTCAGCAACGACCGAGGAGGACCATGCCATGCCGATCTCCATGTATCACGCGTCAGTGCCGGTATTCCTGCAATTGCTCGGCGGCCTGAAGGGAGTGATCGAAAAGGCCGAGGCGCACGCAACCGCGCACAAGTGGGAAGAGAACGCGCTGCTGAACTGGCGGCTCTATCCGGACATGTTCACCTTCGCCCGCCAGGTGAGGCAGGCGAGCGAGCACGCCTTTGGTGCCGGGCGCGCCGCCGGGGTCGAGGTGCCGAGCCTGCCGGCGATCGACAACAGCTTCGCCGAGCTGAAAGCGCGCATCGATAAGACGATCGATTTCCTGAAGGGCCTCAAGGCCGACCAGCTCGACGGCAGGGAGGACCAGCAGGTTACCATCACCGCCGGCGGCCAGCCGCGCAATTTCCGCGCCCAAAACTACCTCTATCATTTCGCGATGCCGAATTTCTATTTCCACACGACTACGGCTTACAATATCCTGCGCAGTCTAGGCATTGAGATCGGCAAGCGCGACTTCATGGGCCAGATGCCGTCGTAACGGTTCAGTAACGCACCCGTTGCCGTCTCGGAGAAACCAGTCCCAAACTCGTCTTGCGCGGACCGATCCGCGCATCCACGCCGGTTTCTCGGGCTCTCGAAAAGTGGATGGCCGGGCCACGCCCGGCCAAGACAAACTTAGCCGGCCGATTTCCCTCTTTTGCCCGTCCGCAAATTTTCCCACTGGAGGGACGCGACGAAGGTCATGTTCGCGTCTTTCCATGCGGTGTGGAATTGCCGCTGCACTGCCGACGAATGCTCAGCCGTATTTCGGGTGGCAGCTGAGATTCCTGTTCTAGCCTCGTTAGGGGAAATGCTTGACCCGCTACTCCCCCCATAGTAGGTGCCATCAACCTTTAACAGGAACCTGAACGCGAGGGAGGGGGCTGGTGGACAAAAGCGGGGTCGCTGTAGCCCAGTTTGGTGGCCTGCGGGCGGTCAGCCGGTATCAGTGGCTGGTTTTTCTCGTCGTGTGGGCCGGCTGGACGCTCGACGCGGCCGATTTCGGGCTCTTCTCGCTCGTGTTGCGGCCAGCAATGATCGAGTTGTTGGGCGGCAACCCACCGCTCACCGAGATCGGCAAATATGGCGGCCTCCTCAGCATGGCCGGCCTACTCGGCTGGGCATTCGGCGGCTTTCTGTTTGGCATCATTGCCGATTACATCGGCCGGGTGCGAACCCTCGCGTACAGTATCCTGATCTACAGCCTGTTCACCGCGCTGCAAGGGCTCTCGCAGGGGATTCTCGATTTTGCAATCTACCGTTTTATCGCCGGGCTTGGCACCGGCGCCGAGCTGATGGTCGGCATTCCGCTGTTGACCGAGACGCTCGGCGAAACGCATCGGGCCAAGATCGCCGGAGTCATGATGACCGGCGGCGCGGTCGGCACCTTCGTCGGCGCCTGGGCTTACGGCCTGGTCGGTGGCTATGGCTGGCGTTACGTGTTCTTCCTCGGCATCGTGCCGGCGATCCTCTTGGCAGTCATCCGCCGCCGAATGCTGGAGCCGGACCGCTTCGCCAATGTCCAAGAGCGCCGCCGCGCCGTCACCACGGGTCTGCGCAGCGAAGCCGGCGACCGTGAGTTCATGCGCTTTGTGCCGATCCAGCTCTTTTCGAAAGAGCACCGCTACAACACGATGGTGGGGGTATTGTTTGGCCTCGGTTCTCTGCTGGCGATCTGGACCACGGTCATCTGGCTACCGACGATCCTGTCCTTGATGGCTCAGAAGAGCGGTGTCGCCAACGCCGCGGCGGCAGTGCCGTTCGTCAGCCACGGCATGATGCTGTGGAGCCTCGGCGGCATTGCCGGCTATATCGCCTTCGGCTTCATCGCCGATCTGATCGGCCGGCGCGGGACCGTGATCTTCTACAGCGTCGGCACGATCGCCGCCGGCCTTACCCTCTATCTCGCGCTTCCAGCCTACGAGCCGTGGTACCCGGTCGTCCTGCCGATCTTCGGCTTCTTCGTCTTTGGCGTATTCTCCGGCTACGCGGTCTATCTGCCGGAGCTGTTCCCGACCCACATCCGCTCGACCGCGGTCGGGTTCTGCACCGGCAGCGCCCGCGTCATCACCAGCTTCGGCCCGCTCGTCGCGGGGCTGCTGGTCGGCGCGTTCGGCGGCAGCTTCAACCGGGTAACAGCCTTCATGACCTGCTTTGCTTTGCTCAGCATATTGGCGATGGTGCTCGGCCGCGAAACCAAGGGCAACCCGCTGCCGCGTTAGCTTCCGGACCGCCCTGGCGCCTCGCGCATTATTCCGGCTGGTCTAGTGCCGGGTAGTTCAGCCCAGGCAAACAACGTGCGAGTTTCGTTGCTGGCCCAACGCCAATGACCGCGAGGTTTACCAGTGGGCGCAACCCGATTGAACGGCAGGCTGCGCCGCCTCTTTCGGGCCCCGGTCTATCTGAACCGTTGGAACTGCGGCTGGCTACTTGGACACCGGTTCCTGATGCTGATCCATATCGGGCGTCGCACCGGCCTGCGCCGCCACACTGTTCTGGAGGTCATGGAGTATTGCAAAGAAGGTCCCGAGGCGGTCGTGATGAGCGCCTTTGGCCGGAACGCCGACTGGCTGCGCAATATCGAGGCAATACCAGGCCCGGAAATCGTCATCGGTTCACAATATTTCCTCACTGCCCACCGTTTCCTCGACGGGGAAGAGGTAATGAGGGTGACAACCGGCTACGAGCGGCGCAATTGGTTGGTCGCGCCGATCATCCGCGGGGTATTGAGCCGCCTTCTCGGCTGGCGATACGATGGTTCAGCGAGCGCTCGCCGACGGCTCGTCGCCCAGTTGCCGCTTATCGCGTTCCGTATGCAGTCTCGTCCGACGTGATCGCGGTGCAAATCGAAATAAAGCGACGTGTCGGTTACTATTGCGCGGGCACCGGGGTTGCGGAGAGTATCATGAGCGGGCTTGTTCGCGTTCGCGTGAAACCGACCCTGTTTCCGTTGCCATGACAAACGGAGATCGTCGGTGACGCAAGACCGGACGCAGGAGCCGCGCAGCCGCTGGGAGCTGCTGACACAGACCGGCGCCGGGACGCCGATGGGCGATCTGCTGCGCCGCTATTGGTGGCCGATCGCCGGCGCCAGCGAGCTCGACCAGCCGGGCACAAAGCCGGTGCGGCTCTTGGGCGAAGACCTCGTGCTCTACAAGGATCTCGGCGGGCGCTGGGGCCTCATCGACCGGCATTGCCGGCATCGCCGCGCCGATCTCAGCTATGGCTATGTCGAGGCGCGCGGGTTGCGCTGCAATTATCACGGCTGGCTCTATGACGAGACCGGCCGCTGCCTCGCGCAGCCTTATGAGGACGTGGCGCATCCCGAGGCGCGGCTCAAGGACGCGATCCATATCAAGGCCTACCCGGTCGCCGAATTGGGCGGCCTCATCTGGGCCTATCTCGGGCCGGAGCCGCGGCCGTTGCTGCCGGATTGGGAATTCTTCTCGTGGCCGAACGGTTTCCGCCAGATCGTCAAGGCCGAGATCCCGTGCAACTGGTTCCAGTGCCAGGAGAACTCGATCGACCCGGTGCATTTCGAATGGACCCATTCGAACTGGAGCCTGCGGCTGAAGGGCAGGACCGGCCCTTACGCGCCGCACCACGTCAAGGTCGATTTCAGCGAGTTCGAGTACGGCTTCCAGTACAAGCGCATCCGCGCCGACACCACCGAGCATGACGAGCTGTGGACGATCGGCCGCGTCTGCCTGTGGCCGAACGCCCTCTTCACCGGCAATCACATCGAATACCGCGTGCCGATCGATGACGAGAACACGCTCAGCATCACCTGGGCCTTCAACCGCGTGCCGAAAGAGCGCGAGCCCTACGTCCAGGAGCGGATCCCGACCTGGCAGGGGCCGATCGCCGACGAAAAGACCGGGCGCTGGATCACCAGCCACGTGATGAACCAGGACTTCGTGACCTGGGTGGGGCAAGGGCGGATCGCCGACCGCAGCCGGGAGTATCTCGGCCCGAGCGACCGCGGCATCGTCATGATCCGCCGCCGCTTTCTGCGCGACCTCGACGCGGTCGCGAGTGGAGAAGACCCCAAGGCGGTGATCCGCGACCCGGCGCGAAACCGCGCGATCCGCCTGCCGGTCGCCGACCGCCGGCCGCTGATCGATGGCCTGACCCGCGCCGAGATGCTGCGCGACCCGCTCAGTCGACGCGGCCTCGAAGGCTATGTCTTTCAGACCGGCCAGCCGCCGGACGTGCGCGACGCGTTCCTCGCCGCGATGGGCTTCAACGGAACCGAATTCGCAGTCTCCGACGACCCCTTCGACCCGCTCGCCCCGGCGCCGCGCTGAGGGAAGCTACGCTCGACCCCCGCCGAGAAAGTCCTTCGTCCATTGCTGATAGTCGTCGGCGCGGGTGACCTGCCGCATCAGCTCGGGCGAGGCGGTGTTCTTCAGGTCGCGCGGTGCGACACCGTCGCGCAGCGCCTTCAGCGTGTCATAGACCGCCTGCACCGCGGCCGAGAAGGGGGCGTGCGTCTGCAACGCGACCCGGACTCGATGCGCGGCAAGCCAATCGAGATCGCCGAGCTGACCGCTGCCGCCGCCGAGGATCAGCGGGATCCTGATCGCCGACGACACCACTTCAACCGCCTCGACGGTGACCCCGCCGGCGAGGAACACCGCGTCGACCCCAGCCGCCTCATAGGCTTTGGCCCGCTTCACGGCCTCGTCGAGATTGGCGATCGCCAGCGCACTGGTGCGTCCGGCAATGACGAGGTTCTTGTCTTGGCGCGCCGACAATGCCGCCTTCATCTTGCCGACGCCCTCTTCGACCGAGCTCAAGCTCGGCTTGCCGCCCGATCCATAGGGCCGCGGCAATACCGTGTCCTCGATCGACATCGCGCAGATGCCGGCCGTCTCCAATTCCTCGACGGTGCGGCGCACGTTGAGCGCATTGCCGTAGCCGTGGTCGGCGTCGACCAGCAATGCCAAATTGCCGGCGCGGCAGATGCGGTAGGCCTGAGCGGCGAATTCGGTCAAGGTCAGCACGACGAGGTCGGGGGCGCCGAGCACCGACATCGACCCGATCGAGCCGGAAAACATCCCGACTTCGAAGCCGAGATCCTCGGCGATGCGCGCCGAGATCGCGTCGTATACGGATCCCGGATGCACGCAGCGGTTGCCGGAAAGGATCGCGCGAAAGCGCTCGCGCCGTTCGGTCCAGTTCATTACCGATCACCCCATTTCTTGTCTTCAACCGTCTGCTCTTCGACCTCATAGAACCGGTCGAGGCCGACCAATGTCTCGATTTCGTGCCGGGCGGCGACGCAGTCCTCGTGGCTCAGGCCGCCATACTCGCCGTTCTGCTTCAGCTCCATCAATGCCCGTTTCGCGTGATGGAAGCTGACCAGCAGGTACAATAAGGCGTCGATGCAGGCCTTGTAGCCCATCTCGGCCAATTGCTTCGAGCTCGGGGTCGGACGGTTGTCGCGGTTGCCGAGGCTGCGGACATAGACCAGCGGAACCTTCGCGAGCTTAGTCGCCTGCTGCAGTTCCTCCGGCGTGCGCGGGAAGATCATGCCCATATCGGCGCCGGCATCGGCCGCCATGTTGATCCGGGCCACCGCTTCCTCGAGCCCTTCGAAGCGGCAGGAATCGCTGCGCGCGATGATCACGAAATCCTTGTCGGTCTCGTCGCGCTGGCGGCAGGCGAATTTGATCTTGTCGACGAAGTCGTGCCGCGGGATCACATGCGCGACATATTTGTGGTAATGCGCCCGCTTCGGAAAGAGCTGGTCCTCGATATGGATGCCGCTGACGCCGGCATGGATGAATTCCTTGACCGTGCGCATCGTGTGCAGCGGCTCGCCAAAGCCGGCCCCGCCATCGGCGACGACCGGCACGTTTACCGCCTTGGCGATGTCGCCGGCGGTGCGCACCTGCTCGTTCATCGTCAGCAGCGGTTCGGAGGTGCAGCGCGATCCGCCGGTCACGAACCCGCCATTGTAGACGGTCTTGAACCCGAGGCTCTCGATCAGCCGGCCGCCGAGCGGGTCATAGGCGACGGGCATCTCGATGAAACGCTCCTCGGCGAGGAGCCGGCGCAAGGTCGCGGTCCGATTGATCATCGCGTCCTCCCGGCAGAAGCCTGCCCGAACACCACCCAATTGTGCCGAGATCGCGACCTCGGTCAACCTTCAGCGTCGGCAGCCGGTCGAACGTCCGCTTTTTGGCGCGTGACCCCAGCGATAACCCGAGAATTCGATCCCCACCTCGCAGCCGGTTGCCCGCGGCTGTCAAATCCCCACAGCTCCGGCGCGCCGCACCATTGCGCCCACACCGGCCCGCGGTTTCCTCCCTCGAGGCTTATCAGACCCCTGCCCTCGCAGCGCGCCGCACCGCCAGGTGACGGGCAGGCATCTGATAATTCTAAACGAACGCCCACACTCAAATATACGGTTTGACGGCGGTCTTCCGACTAGAACTAGTGCTCAGATTCATTCAGACGGTGCACAATGACAGCCTATTCGTCATGCCCGGACTTGATCCGGGCATCCACGCGAGCGGAAAGGCGTATGCCGCAGTTCGTGGATGGCCGGGACGAGCCCGGCCATGACAACTCGCTGAATCGTCCGTTCTGATTCTGAACACTAGAGAAGGAACGTCATTGGCCGGTCACGGGGTGTGACTGCTATCGCCTACAGCTCGGCCTGACCGTGGCGAGGCTGAGAGTGGCCGTCCCGAAAGTCGCCGTAATCGCGTGGGAGGCTCGCAGGGTGATGGCGACGCTGATCTCATGCTGATCGATCCCGGTGTCGGATCAGGGGGGTTGCAACCGGTGGGCGAGGTCTCGCTGCAGACTGGCCGCAGGTACAGCCATGAGCAGTCGGCGGCTCAATTTATGATTGCTGTCTGCAGTGGCAATGGGCCGGCGTTTCGGGTATCGGCATGACCCGGACAGATGAATCCCTGCTGGGGCCGGGGGTGCCGATGGCGCTGGCGGCGGCGGTGTTGTTTGGGGCGGCGGCGCCATTTGCGAAGCTGCTGCTCGGGGCGGTCGCGCCGCAGCTGCTCGCGGGGTTGCTCTATCTGGGCGCCGGGTTCGGGCTCGCGGCGGTGCATTTCGGCCGTGCCGCCCTCGGTATCCCGGCGCCGGAGGCGCCGCTGCGCACCGCCGACCTGCCGTGGCTCGCCGCGGTCGTCCTGTTCGGCGGAGTTCTCGGGCCGCTCTTGCTGATGCTCGGCCTGGCGCGCACGCAAGCCGCCTCCGGCTCGCTGCTGCTCAATCTCGAAGGCCTCTTCTCGATGGGTATTGCCTGGCTGGTCTTCTGCGAGAATATGGACGGCCGGCTGCTGCTCGGAGCCTCGGCGATCCTCACCGGTGCGGCAATCCTCTCCTGGGGCGGCGGAGGTGGCGTCGAGCTCGACACCGGTGCGATGCTGATCACCGCCGCCTGCCTTGCCTGGGGCATCGACAACAATCTGACGCGGAAATTGTCGTCGGCCGATCCGGTGCTGACGGCGATGATCAAGGGCCTGGTAGCCGGCACGGTGAATGCCGGGCTTGCCATGCTAAGCGGCGCGGCGATCCCGGCGGTGGGGATAGCCGGCGCTTCGGCCCTGGTCGGCTTCGCCGGGATCGGGATTAGCCTCGTGTTGTTTGTGCTGGCCTTGCGCCATCTCGGGACGGCCCGCACCAGCGCCTATTTTTCACTCGCCCCGTTCATCGGGGCGGTGCTGGCGATCGGCCTCCTGCACGAGGCTGTGACATTGAACCTCGTGCTCGCCGGCCTTTTGATGGGGTTCGGGCTATGGATGCATCTCGCCGAACGCCACGAGCACGAGCATCCGCACGAGGCGCTCGAACACGAGCACAGCCATCGGCACGACGCGCATCACCGGCACGCGCATGACGGGCCGGTCAGCGAACCGCATTCGCACTGGCACCGCCACACGCCGCTGCGCCACTCGCATCCGCATTACCCGGACCTGCATCATCGGCATGGCCATGGCTGACCCCGGTCACTCCCCACCTGTCACTCGGCGCCGAGCGATTGCTGGACCGGCGGGGGCAGGCCGAAATTGGGCTGGAAAATCCGGCGCAGAAAGCCGGGCGCGAAAGCGCTCAGCGGATTGACCGAGACCTGCGGGTCGGCCGCCGATCCGGTGACCCGGTAATTGGCGGCAAACAGGCCCTGCCCTTCACCGCCGAGCAGCAGCGGGCCGATGACCGGAACGATGCCGAGAATGGAGTTCAGAGCATAGGCCGGGACGATCGTCCCTTGCAGGTCCAGCCGGTCGCGGCCGAGATCGGCAACGCCGTTGGCGGTGACGCCGATCGCCCCGCCATAGGCAACGAGCTTTTCGATCACGAGGCGATCTTCGCCATAGGCAAAATCGCCGCGCAACGTGCTGAACGGGATACCCGAGCCGGCGAGCATGCCGCCGGCGCCGCTGAACGAAGGCAGCGACAGAAGGCGGGCAATCACCGGCGCGTGCACCAACGTGTAGTCGGCGCCCTCGATCTGGCCGACGACAACCTGCTTGCCGGCTTTGTCCGCGGTCTGGCCGGTGATGGTCACGTGCCCGCCCACAATGTTGTCGGTGATGTCGAGCAGGCTCAGTGCCGCGCCCAGATCGTCGGAACGAAACGTCAGGTTGCGCCCGCCCGCCTGCGCGCCGGAATGCAGGCTCAGCCGGCGCCCGTTGGGAAATCGCGCCTCGATCTGCGCCGTCCGCCAATCGGCGCCCTCCCGCAACAGCCGAGCCGCAACATCGCGCACCTCGCGCCGCGGCCCGGCCACCAGGCGGCCAAAGTGGGCATCGATCCGCAGCGGCCCGTCCGTAACCGAGGATTGCTGCGCACTGTCGTGGCGGTCATTGATCCAGTGCGACAGGTCGAGGATCGGGCCGCGCAGATCGACATGCCAGCCGCCCTCGCGCCGACGCATCACCGACCCGCTGACGTCGTCGTCGGCAATAACGAGGCGCTGGACGTCGACCCGATCGATCCGCCCGGTCTCGGGTTCGAGGGCAACGGCGAACCTGCCGTCGAGCCCTGCCGCCTTGACCTCGATGTCGCGCAGCCGGGTGATTTGCTCGTTCTGGAGATCAAGGACGAGCTTGGCAGGGGCAGGCGCACCGGGGACCTTTTTCCACCCCGCTTCGGCGACCGACAGGCTGGCCGAGCGCAGATCGAGGGACGCTTCGGCCTCGGCGTGCGTGGGATCAAGGGTCGAGTAGGTAATATCGATCCCGACCGGACCGCCGACCCGACCCGGCAAAAAATCGAAGGCGAGGCGCCGGCGCTGCTCGTCGTCCACTGTCAGAGCGACACGGTATCTTGCGCGCACTCCTTCGATCGGCTTGAAGAACAAATTCGCGTCGATGCCCAACGGAACCCCGTCGAAACGGGAAGTTCCCCGCAGGTGGGCGCCTGGGCGGGTGATCTCGAGCGCGAAATTGCCGTCGGTCAGGTTGCGGTTCATCGCGACGCCGGCAATCGCGGCGCGGGAAAGGCTCGCCTTCACGGCGTATTGCACCTGATCCAGCTTCAGGTCCTTCAGCAGCGGCAGCTTGAAGTGCAGGTTTGCTTCGGTTCGGCCGGCGACCTGTGCGGGGTCGACCCCGACGTCGTGGGCGTAGCGCAGCGGCTTTGCGTCGATGGTTTCGAGGACGTCCTGGATCGGTCCGGCAAGAGAGAGGTCGACCGTCAGCCATTCCACCGGGGCGCCGAGCTCGGTGATCTGCAGCGCGCCTCCGGTGACCTGAACGGATTTGACCGACCCGCCGGACGGCGTGAACACGAGCCGCTTGTCGTCGAGAGTGGCGGTCCCGCTCACCTTGCGCGCCGGGCTCAGGCCTTCGAAATAGCTGATCGTCGCGTCGCGATACCGCATCGTTCCGTGCGCCGAAACCACCTCCGCCGAGCGCGCCGCCGGACCGACCGCCAGACCGAGCTGCACGGCCGCCTCGTCGAGAACGCCGTCATGGACGTTGGCCAACACCCAGCGCCGCCCGCCACGGCTCAGCGACCGCGGCCACAAGCTTTCGAATTTCGCCACCGGCACATTGGCGAGAACGATCCCGAGCTTGCCCGGGATCGACGAAGGCGGGGGCTCGGTGCCGGCGATCATTGCCGGCGTCACTCCGTCTATAGTTCCGTCGACGTTGAGCGCCGACCCGCCGCCGAGATCGAGATTGAGCTTGGCAAGCCGCAGTTCGCCGATCTCCGGCGCATAGACGGCGCGGATCGTTCCCTGCTGCAGAGTGACATGACCTTCCGGCAACAGCTCGCTCCTGATCGAGCCTTTGCCGAGATAGAGATCGACCCGCACCCCCTCATTCGTCAGGCCGCCCAGATTCAGCCGTGTCGTGAGCGTTCCCGAAACCGGAAAATCAGCCATGGCGAGTGGCGCCAGCTCGGGAGAGAGCGAAGCCAAGGTCGCGGGCTCCACCGCGCCAATCTGAATGGAGAGATCGACGGCGCGCTCAACGGAAGTATAACGAAAGCTGGCGTGAAATTCGGGCTGGTGACTGCCAAATGGCAGGGCCAGCGACACATCGCCGGCGAGGCCTTGGGGGCTTCGCTCGAGCGCGGCATCGACCCGATCGGCCTGCCAACGGCGGCTCGTCCGGCGGTCGTCGTAGATGACGGCGGCGTTGCGGACGGCGATCCGGCGCATCAGCCCGAAAGGCCGGTCGGGATTTGGCGGGCCCGCCAGCTGGTCGAGAATGTCGGGCCCAAGGCTCGGCGCCCGGCTGTCGGGTTCGCCAAAGCGCAGGTGGACCGCTCCCGCCTCGTCGCGAACGAGATGCAATAGGGGGTGCTCGATGAGGAGCCTGGTCGGTGCCAACTTGCCTTGCAAGAGAGAGCCGAGACTGAAACCGGCGGAAATGTCCGGAAAGGTGGCGAAAGGTTCGCCCCCCGCGTCTGCGACGCGGACGCCTTCGAGCCGCAGATCGAGTTGGCGCGTCCGGCGGTCGATGCCGAGGCGAGCCCGGGAAATCGCGACTTGCGCTCCGCCGGTGGACCGGTCCACGAGTTGTTGGATCAAAGGGGTCAGTGCGACGAGGTCGATCGGCCCCTGCGTCAAACGCCACAGGCCAAACCCGCACAGGAGAATCAGCGCCGCCACGGGTGCGCCGAGCCACGCCAAAAGGCGGTGAGCCCGACGACCGATCCGCCGGGCCGGGGAATGATATCCGAGCTGCTCGACTCTGACGGCAGGTTCGCCGCCTGCTCTGGCACCGCCACGTTCCGCGGTCCGGTCTTGACCCGAGAATTCCAACCCGCCAGTCTCCCCGCCCCCGCTGGGCTGACCGGATGAAACTGTTATCTCATCTCTCCCCCGATGGTGGCGGGCTGCCGAAACCGGCTGACGCGCGCAGGCTCGCGCTTGGGTTCGAGGCCTGGGACGAAGCGCTGGCCCTGGCACAGGGGGACCCCGCTTCTGATCTCGCCCGGCAATGGAGCGCCGCAGTTGCCGGCAAAACCCTGCTCGCGTCGATTTTCGGCAACAGCCCTTTTCTGAGCAGCGTCGCGGTCAAAGAATGGGCTTTCCTGACCCGTCTTGTCGAGGATGGTCCCGACCCGCTCTTCGCCGAAATCGCCGCCGGCGTCGAAAAAACCGAAGATCTTGGCGAAGATGCGGCGGCGGTAATGCGCCGGCTGCGCGTGGCCAAGCGGCGGGTTGCACTCGTCGCGGCGGTCGCCGAGCTGGCCGGCGTCTGGCCTCTCGAAGAGCAGACCGCGGCACTCAGCCGATTTGCCGAGGCGGCGCTCGGCGCGGCGCTGCGCCACCTGTTGCACCAGGCGGCGCGCATGGGGCTCATCGCGCTTACCGATGCTGACCAGCCCGAGCATGACAGCGGGCTCATCGTGCTCGGCATCGGCAAGCTCGGCGGGTACGAGCTCAATTACTCGAGCGATATCGATCTGATCATCCTCTATGACCCGGCGTCGGCGCGGGTGAGTGCGCGCGCCGGGGTACAATCCTTTTTTGTCCGCCTGACGCGCGAGCTGGTGCGAATTCTCGAAGCCTACACCGGCGACGGCTATTCGTTCCGCACAGATCTTCGGCTTCGCCCGGACCCCGCATCGACCCCGCTCGCCATGTCGGTTCCGGCGGCGCTCGCCTATTATGAGAGCGTCGGCCAGAATTGGGAGCGCGCCGCGCTGATCAAGGCCCGTCCGGTCGCCGGCGACCGCGCCGCCGGCCGACGGTTTCTGCGCGAGCTGCAGCCGTTCATTTGGCGGAAAAACCTCGACTTCGCGGCCATCCAGGACATCCACTCGATCAAGCGCCAGATCAATGCGCACCGCGGCGGCGGGCGAATCGCGGTGGAAGGGCACGACATCAAGACCGGCCGCGGGGGGATTCGGGAGATCGAGTTCTTCGCCCAGACCCAGCAGCTGATCTGGGGCGGGCGGCTGCGGGAGCTGCGCGTCGGCCCGACCTGCGAGGCGCTGCGCCGGCTCGCGGGGGCGGGCCGGATCGATCCGGCAACCGCGGCGCGGCTAATTAACGATTATCGTTTCCTGCGCCGCCTCGAGCACCGGCTGCAGATGGTCGACGATGCGCAAACCCATGCGCTTCCTCCCGACCGCGCCGGGATCGAGCGCATCGCAACCTTTCTCGGCTATTCGGAGACCGAGGCCTTCATCGCAGATCTATGCGCGCATCTCGCCTCGGTCGAGCGGCATTATGTGGAGCTGTTCGAGCAGGCGCCGACCCTCGCCGGCCCAGGCAATCTCGTTTTCACCGGCGCCGATGACGATCCCGAGACCCTGCGCACGCTCTCCCAGCTCGGCTTTGCCGAGCCTTCCGCCGTGTCCGCACTGGTGCGAAGCTGGCACCACGGCCGATTGCGCGCCACCCGCAGCCAGCGGGCGCGCGAAATCCTGACCGAGCTCGTACCCGAGCTGCTGCGGATATTCGGCGCTACCCCGCATCCCGATGTGGCACTGCGGCGTTTCGACCAGTTCCTGTCGCACCTTCCGGCCGGGGTGCAATTGTTCTCGCTGTTTCACGCCAATCCCGGCCTTCTGGCGCTCGTCGCGGAAATCATGGCCGGGGCTCCCCGACTCGCCGAGCACCTGGCGCAATATCCCGCGCTCCTCGACTCGGTCCTGACCCAAGGCTTCTTTGCGCCGCTGCCTGACCTCGACGGTCTCGCCGCCGAGCTTGATCAGGTCATGACGAGTGTGCGGGATTTCGAAGACACGCTCGACCGGCTGCGGCGCTGGGCCGGCGAAAGACGGTTTCAAGTCGGGGTTCAGCTGCTGCGCCGTTCGATGGACGGCGCGCAGGCCGGAACGGTGCTCGCCGACATCGCGCAAACCGCGCTCGCCGCGCTGCTGCCGCGGGTGGAAGCCGAGTTCACGCGCCGGCATGGCCGGGTGCCGGGAGGCAGTTTCGCGGTGGTCGGGATGGGCCGCCTCGGCAGCCGCGAGATGACCCTCGCCTCCGATCTGGATTTGATACTGATTTATGATGCCCCGCCCGGCAGCGACACTTCCGACGGCCCTCAGTCATTGCCGGTCCCGGCCTATTTCGCGCGTCTCACCCAGAGGCTGATCAGTGCGATCACCGCTCCCACCGCTGAAGGCCGGCTGTACGATGTGGACATGCGGCTGCGGCCGTCCGGCGAAGCGGGCCCGATCGCCTCGCATTTCGACGGGTTTGCACGTTATCAGAGCGAATCCGCTTGGACCTGGGAGCATATGGCGCTGACCCGGGCGCGGCCAATAGCCGGCGACGCCGGCCTGTGCCGGCGAATTTTCGATACTCTCGCGGCCATTCTTCGCTCACCCCGCGATCCCGAGCAGCTCGTCATCGATGTCGCCGCTATGCGCCGCCGGGTTGCCGAGGAGAACCCGCGGCCTTCCTTTTGGGATCTTAGAAACCGCGCCGGCGGACTGATCGACCTCGAATTCATCGTCCAGTATTTGATGCTGAGGCACGCCGCCTCGTCACCCCAGATACTCTGTCGCAAAATCGCGGAGGCGATCGCCGCGCTGGGTGAGGCGGGACTGCTCCCGCGGCAGGCCCAGCGTGAGCTCGGCGACGCGGCGGCGCTCTTCCGCAATGTCCAGGCGGTCCTCACCCTGCTGGCCGACGGATCGCCGCCGACCGCGGTTCTGGCCCAACCGGATGCCGCCGCGCTCGCCGCCTGCGTGGGCGCGGTTGACTTCGCCCGGCTCGACGCAGATATCACCGCCGCCGCGGCAAGTGTCAGCAGCTGGTATGATCGCCTGGTGGAGCAGCCGGCGCGGCACGCGGCTCAGACAAGAGGAGACGACGCGCGATGAGTGTCGAGATCGGCGAAAAAGCCCCGGACTTCACACTGCGCACTGACGGCAACGGCAGTGTCACGTTGTCCGCGCTGAAGGGCAAAAAGGTCGTCCTTTACTTTTATCCTAAGGACGACACGTCCGGCTGCACCGCCGAAGCGTGCGGATTTCGCGACGCCTTGCCGGACTACAGCGGGACGGAGGCCGTGGTGATCGGGATCTCGAAGGATTCGGCCGCCTCGCACGACAAGTTCAAAAAGAAGCACGCGCTCCCGTTCATCCTCGCTTCCGATGCGGGCTCCGATGTCTGCGAAAAATACGGTGTTTGGGTCGAGAAAAGCATGTACGGGCGCAAGTATATGGGGATCGAACGCTGCACCTTCCTGATCGACCGGGAGGGTATCGTGCGCGGCGTGTGGCACAAGGTCAGGGTGCCGGGCCACGTCGCCGAAGTGCTCAAGACAGCGCAGGCCCTTTAGCCGCCCGCCACACCTTGATCTCATGCAGCAGCGCCTCGACGGCGCCGCAAGCAAAACCGAGACACGTCTCGTCGACCAGCCGCCCGTCGCGGATTTTGTCGGCCGAGGAAGTAATGGTTACCTCGCGCGCCAACGCGACCCGCGACAACATCGAGTTCGAGGGCGACGCGCAAATGCTCGAGGCATCGCGCGCCGCCGAGCGCGCCGCGCGACGTCGCCATGATGGCGACAGGTTTGTATGCCATAACCGAGGTAAAGGCAGGGCGCGACGCCCAGTCGAGCGCGTTCTTCAGGACACCGGGAATGCTGTGGTTGAACTCCGGCGCGCACAGCACGAGTCCGTCGCTCTCGGCGATTGCCGTGAGGAGTTCCTTTACAGGCGCGGGCCGTTTCTCCCCCTCGAAATCCTGATTGTAGAGCGGGATGATCCCGAGGTCCCAAATCACGATTTCGGCGCGGCCGGAGAATTTCTCGCGCAGCGTTTCCAGCACCGCATTCGAATAAGAGCCGCTGCGCAGGCTGCCGGACATTCCAATAAGTCGGATCACGGGGGTTCCCTATTGGCGGAATGAGCGGTCCTCATAGCGAAACCCGCTCGCCAATGCCAATCTTCTCGCGCAGGATGCGCGGCTGCTTCGAATTGAAGGAAGGAGCTTGCCGGACGTGACTTTGCGCGCCTCCCGCCGGGGCTTGGTGCCGCCCTTTATCGCGATGGACGTGCTGCGTGTGGCCAACGCGCGCGAGGCCGCCGGCGCCGACGTGATCCATCTCGAAGTCGGCCAGCCAGGGACGTCGGCACCCGAGGCGGTGCTCGAAGCCGCTCGCCGCGCGTTGATTGGCGAGCGGATCGGCTATACCGATGCGCTGGGCCTTGCGCCATTGCGGCAGGCGATCGCCGGCCACTACAAATCGCAATATGGTATCGCCGTCGACCCTGCCGAGGTTGTCGTCACGACCGGCTCCTCAACCGCGTTTCAGCTCGCTTTTCTCGCCGCCTTCGACCCTGGCGATCGGGTGGGGCTCGCAGTTCCGGGGTACCCGGCCTATCGCAACATCCTGAGGGCGCTCGACATCGAGCCGGTGCTGATCGAAGTCGGCGAGAACGCCCATTACCAGCCGACACCCCAGCTACTGGCCGATTTGGGCGCTCTCGACGGGCTGATCATCGCCAGCCCGGCCAATCCGACCGGAACGATGATCGGTGCCGCCGACCTCGCCCGGCTCGCCGGCTATTGCCATGATCACGGCATCCGTCTGATCTCGGACGAGATCTATCACGGCATCACTTATGAGAGCGCGGCCGCCACAGCGCGTGCTTTCGGGCAAGAGGCGGTCATCGTCAACTCGTTTTCGAAATACTACAGCATGACCGGATGGCGGCTCGGCTGGATGCTGGTGCCGCCGGATCTGGCGCGCTCGGTCGAGTGCCTGGCGCAGAATTTCTACGTCTCGCCGCCGACATTGTCGCAGCTCGCCGCGCTCCCGGTGTTCAATTGCCGCACCGAGCTCGACGGCCACGTCGTGCGCTACCGCGCCAACCGCGATCTGTTGATCGGTAAACTGTCGGCTGCCGGTCTCACCCGCTTTGCGCCGGCCGAAGGAGCGTTCTACCTCTATGTCGACATCTCGAGCCTGACGCGCGACAGCGAGGGTTTTTGCCGTCGCCTCCTCGCCGAAACCGGAGTCGCAGTGACCCCGGGCCTCGATTTCGACCCGATCCATGGCGGCGGCTGGGTCCGTTTCTCGTTTGCCGGCTCGACCGAAGATGTCGCCGAGGCGGGGCGCCGCCTGGCGGATTGGCTGCCGCGGGCAGCTCCATCTTGAGCAGCTCCATCTTGAGCAGCTCCATCTTGACAGGAAGCGAATTCAAGAACAAAAATAGAACATGAATTTGGTTTCCGAACTGCGCGAGCGCGTCCGGCGGATCGAGCGGTCGCCGACGATGGCGCATGGAGTGTTGCCCTTTGGTGTCGCGGCGATCGACCAGGCATTGCCGGGCGGCGGGCTCGCGCGGGGCGCTTTGCACGAAATCCTGGGGGCAGGCGGCGACGAGGAGGATGGCGCGCTCCCCGCCGCTTTTGCCGCTCACATTCTCGGCCGCCTCACGGGGGTGGTGCTGTGGTGCCTGCCGCGCCCAGACCTTTACGGGCCGGGCCTCGCTGTACACGGGCTCGATCCCGGGCGGGTCGTGATGGTCCGGGCATCGCGTGATGCCGAGATCCTGTGGGCGATGGAAGAAGGGCTGCGCGCCCCGGGCATCGCCGCGGTGGTCGGCGAAATCGGATCGCTCCCCATGGTGGCGAGCCGCCGATTGCAGCTCGCCGCGGAACACTCCGGCATCACCGCCTTTCTGCTGCGGCGCTGGCGCGACGGAGGTCAGGCGGCGCGCGAACGCGCTCTGCCGAACGCGGCCGTAACCCGCTGGCGCATCGCCGCGTTGCCGTCGCGTCCTCACCGCGGCGAGCCGGGGGTCGGGAATCCGAGGTGGCGCGTCGAGCTCTTGCGCTGCCGCGGCGGCGAGCCGGCGTCATGGGAATTAGAGGTGCCGGATGCGACGGATCATGTATCTCTGGCTGCCACGCTGGCCGATCGACCGGCGGCGCCTGTCACAGCGGAAAAATATCGCCGCGCCGGCTGAAGAGGCCCCGTTCGCCACGGTTGCCGATATTGCCGGAAGGCGGCTTCTCGCCGCGGTCAACCCGGCTGCAACCGCCGCCGGCTTGGCTGCGGGAATGCCGCTGGCGGATGCGCTCTCTTTTCTGCCCGGCCTCGCCACCGCCCTGGCGAAGCCAGCGAAGGACGCCGCCGCGCTTCAGCGGCTGGCTGAATGGTGCGGCCGCTACAGCCCATGGACCGCTCCCGATGGCGCAGATGGGGTGCGGATCGAGATCACCGGCTCGGCCCATCTCTGGGGCGGTGAAAGAGCGCTCGCTGCCGATTTGGCAGCCCGGCTCGACCGCCGGGGTGTCGCCAGCCGCCTCGCCATTGCCGATACGCTCGGCGCTGCGTGGGCGATGGCCCGCTTTGCGGAAGCGAGCGGCAATGTCGTCATTCTGGCTCAGGGAGAGCTTCGCGCCGCCCTCGCTTCGTTGCCGGTGGAAGCCCTCCGCCTCGACCCGATCACCGCTCAAGGGCTGCGGCGGGTCGGGTTGAAGCGGGTCGGCGATCTCTATGCGATGCCGCGCGATGCGCTGGCCCGCCGGTTCGGTGAGACCGTGGCGCGGCTGCTCGATCAGGCGCTAGACGAGATGCCGGAGCCGTTGTCGCCACTCGGCGAGACGCCAAGCCGGCGGGTGCGGTTGAGCTTCGCGGAGCCGATTAGCGAGCCCGCCGATCTGATACTGGCAACGGAGCGGCTCACCGCGGATCTCGTCCTTCGCTTGGCACGGGAGGGGACGGGGACGCGGCGGCTCGATCTCGGCTTTCACCGCGTCGATGGCCGGGTCGAGCGAATCCGCCTCGGCACCGCTCGCCCGAGCCGTGATCCGCGTCATATTGCGGCGCTCTTCAAGGAGCGGGTCGACACCGTCGATCCCGGCCTCGGCATCGAAGACATGATCCTCGCCGCCTTTGCGGTCGAACCCCTGCCGGCCGAGCAGATCGGCCTTCCCGGCCATGCTGCCCGCAACGAGACGAGCGGCATCGCCCCGCTCCTCGACCGGCTCGGCAACCGGCTGGGGCTCGACGCAATATCACAGCTCAAGCCGCGCGAGAGCCATATCCCCGAGCGAGCTTCGGTAAGAGTGCCGATTGGCGAGGCTCTTGCTTTATCCGTCACCCCCGCGAAAGCGGGGGCCCAGGGGCAACCAATACCAGGACCCGGGTCTCTGGATCCCCGCTTGCGCGGGGATGACGGAATACGACCGCCGCGGCCGATCCGGTTGTTCGACCCGCCGGAGCCGGTCGAGGCGTTCTGGCTGTTGCCCGACGACCCGCCGTTCCGGTTCATGTGGCGGCGCCGCCGGCATCGGGTCATGCGCGCCGACGGGCCGGAGCGGATCGCTGACGAATGGTGGCGGCCGGAAGGCTCCGGCGCCGTGGATGCGATCCGCGATTATTACCGGGTCGAGGACGAAGAGGGACGGCGCTTCTGGCTGTTTCGGGCGGGTCTCCACGGCGGCGACCGCGAGCCGCGCTGGTTTGTCCATGGCGTTTTTTCTTGAAGAGGCCCCGCGCTACGCGGAGCTGCAGGTCACCAGCAATTTCTCGTTTCTGCGCGGCGCCTCGCATCCGGACGAGCTGGTGCTGACCGCGGCCGCGCTCGGACATCAGGCGATCGCGATCACCGACCGTAACAGCTTTGCCGGCATTGTGCGCGCGCATCATGCGGCCAAGGAGGTCGGGATCCGCCTCGTCGTCGGCTGCCGCCTCGATCTGCGCGACGGCACGAGCCTGCTCGCCTACCCCACGGATCGCGCCTCCTATAGCCGGCTCACGCGGCTATTGACCCTCGGCAAGCGCCGCGCGTCCAAGGGCGAATGCCATCTCGACTACGCCGATGTCGTCGCGCATGACGAAGGCCAGATCGTGGTGATCCTGTCACCCGAGATCGCGGCCCGCGTCGCGGTGGATTTCCGGAGCCGCGCCTATCTCGCCGTTCACCACCTCCATCGCGGCGACGATATGCGGCGCCTCGCCCGCCTCGCTGCTCTCGGCGAAGCGGCCGGATTGCCGCTCGTCGCGGTCAACGACGTGTTCTACCACCAGCCAGAGCGGCGCCCTTTGCAGGATGTGCTGACGTGTATCCGCGAAGGATGCACGATCACAGAGGCCGGCTATCGTCTCGCGGCCAATGCCGAGCGGCATCTGAAATTGCCCGAGGAAATGGCGCGCCTCTTTCGCGGCTACGAGGACGCAGTCGCGCGCAGCCTCGAAATCGTCGAGCGCTGCCGCTTCAGCCTCGACGAGCTGCGCTATGAATATCCCGAGGAGCCAGTTCCGGAGGGGATGACGCCGCAACAACGCCTTGCTGAGCTCGCCTGGCAGGGCGCTGCCAAACGTTTTCACTCTTCCGTCAGCCCCGCGGAAGCGGGGGTCCAGGGCCACCGTTCGGACCCTGGCCCGCTGGATTCCTGCTTTCGCGGGAATGACGAAAGAAGCGGTGTCCCGAACAATGTCCGCAAGCTGATCGAGCATGAGCTGCAACTGATCGAACGGCTCGACTACGCCCGCTATTTCCTCACCGTCCACGACCTCGTGCGGTTTGCCCGGCAGCGTGGCATCTTGTGCCAGGGGCGCGGCTCCGCCGCCAATTCGGTCGTGTGCTATTGCCTCGGCATTACCGCGGTCGATCCGGCGCGGATCGACGTGTTGTTCGAGCGGTTTATCAGCGCCGCGCGCAACGAGCCACCCGACATCGATGTCGATTTCGAGCATGAGCGGCGCGAGGAGGTGATCCAGTACATCTACGAAAAATACGGCCGCGACCGCGCCGGTCTCGCCGCCACCGTCATTTGTTACCGCTCGCGCTCGGCGATCCGCGAAGTCGGCAAGGCCTTGGGGCTCAGCGTCGATGTCGTCGCTGCGCTCGCCGGCATCGTCTGGGGCTGGAGCAACGACCCGATAGGCGACCAGCGGGTGCGCGAGGCCGGGCTCGACCCCACCGACCGCACCTTGCGTCTAGCGCTCGATCTTGCCGCGCAGCTGGTCGGTTTTCCGCGGCATCTCTCGCAGCATGTCGGCGGCTTTGTGATCACCCGCGGGCCTCTGTCCGAATTGGTGCCGATCGAGAACGCGACGATGGAGGACCGCACCGTCATCGAATGGGACAAGGACGATCTGGACCAGCTCGGCATTCTGAAGATCGATGTCCTGGCGCTCGGCATGCTGACCTGCATCCGCAAGGCCTTTGCGCTGATTGAGAAGCATTACGGCCGCCGGTTCGAACTCGCCACGATCCCGGCCGAGGACCCCGCAGTTTACGAAATGCTCTCCCGCGCCAACTCGCTCGGCGTCTTTCAGGTCGAGAGCCGCGCGCAAATGACGATGCTGCCGCGATTAAAACCGCGCGAATTCTACGATCTCGTGATCGAGGTCGCGATCGTGCGGCCGGGCCCGATCCAAGGCGACATGGTGCATCCCTATCTGCGGCGCCGCTCCGGGCGCGAAGAGGTGTCCTATCCGTCAGAGGAATTGCGCCAAGTGCTGGGCAAGACCTTGGGGGTACCGCTTTTTCAAGAACAGGCGATGAAAATCTCGATCGTCGGGGCCGGTTTTGCTCCGGAGGAGGCCGACCGGCTGCGCCGCGCAATGGCGACCTTCAAGCGCAATGGCGACATCCATCTGTTCCGCGACAAGTTCGTCGCCGGCATGGTCGGGAACGGCTACGACCGCGACTTCGCGACGCGCTGCTTCAGCCAGATCGAAGGGTTTGGGACCTACGGTTTTCCGGAAAGCCACGCGGCGAGCTTTGCGCTGCTCGTCTATGTCTCAGCCTGGATCAAATGCTTCTATCCCGAGGTCTTCGCCTGCGCCTTGCTCAACAGCCAGCCGATGGGCTTCTACGCCCCGGCGCAGATCGTCCGCGACGCGCGCGAGCACGGCGTCGAAGTGCGCCCGGTCGATGTCAACCACAGTTTGTGGGATTGCACGCTGGAACAGTTAGCCGTCGCCCCCGCGAAGGCGGGGGTCCAGGGTCGCTGTACAGACCCTGGATCCTTGGATTCCCGCTTTCGCGGGAATGACGATTACCGGTACTGGGCGCTGCGCCTCGGGCTGCGGCAGATAAAGGGGTTCGCCGAGGCCGATGCGGACCGGCTCGTCGCGGCCCGGGAGGACGGATATCCAGATCCACGCGCCTTATGGCGGCGCAGCGGTCTCGGACGCGGTGCCCTCGAGCGCCTCGCCGAGGCCGACGCGTTTCGCTCGACCGGGCTCGACCGTCGCCGCGCGCTGTGGGCGTTGAAGGCACTTGGCGAGCCGCCCCTGCCGCTTTTCGCCGCAGAGACCCTCACCCACCCAGCCCTGTGGGCTGGGTCCCCCCTCTCCCGCAATGCGGGAGAGGGTGCCGAGCGCAGCGAGGCGGGTGAGGGTGCGGCGTGCGAAGCGCGGGCGATGGCGCTGTTGCCGGAAATGCCGTTGGGGGAGCATGTCGTCGAGGATTATGCGAGCCTCAGCCTCACCTTGAAGCGCCACCCGCTCGCCTTTTTGCGTGCCGAACTCGTCTGCGAAGGCCTGGTCACCGCCGCCGAGCTCGCCCATCTGCCGGTCGACCGGCGACTCTCGATCGCTGGGATCGTGCTGATCCGGCAGCGCCCGGGCAGCGCCAATGGTGTGGTCTTCATCACGATCGAGGACGAGACCGGCATCGCCAATCTGATCGTCTGGCCCCAGATCCTCGAACATTTTCGCCGTGCCGCACTCGGCGCCACCCTCTTGCGCTGCACCGGAAAACTGCAGCGCGAGGAAAGCGTCATCCATGTCGTCGCCGACCGTCTCGAAGACATGACCCCGCGGCTCAACTCGTTGCGCGACCGCACTGGCGATGCCGAGCCCCGGCCGGCGCCGAAACTCCCTTTCTCACCCCGGGGCAAGCCGCCCGGTTACGATCCCCGCGACATCGTCATCACCAGCCGCAATTTCCGCTAACCGATGCAAGCCATTCCTTCGTGCCCGATCACCGGTCTTCCGGCAAAGCGCCGTATTCAGCCCATCAGCGCCCGGCTGATCAGTGGATTGTGGCGGGGGGCTTTCGGGGTTGCGACAGACCGGCAGCTCGGCGGGATCGAGCATTTCGAGCTATGGGAATCGCCTTGCGGCCTCGCCTTCTTCGAGCCGATGCTGGAGGGCGACGAGGCCTTTTACCTGGACCTTTATCGGCGCGGAGACTTTCACCGGGCTTTGAACTTTCCCCGCATCCCCAGGGCCGAATTCGCGCGCATGGCCGAACTCGTCAGGCCAGGGGAAAAGATCCTCGATGTCGGATGCGGCGAAGCAGGCTTAGCGCGCCATCTGCCGCATGCAAGCTACGTCGGAATCGAGCCAAATCCGTATGTAATAGCTGCCGAGGCGGATATCCGTAACGAGACGGTCTCTCACCATGCCGCTTCACACTCCGGCGAATATGATGTGGTCTGCGCCTTTCATGCCATAGAGCACGTCCCCGATCCGCTCGGCTTCGCGCGCGATCTGGTCGAGTGCCTCAAACCTGGCGGACGGCTCTGCGTTCTGGCACCGAGCCGCGCCTCGGCGATAACCGAGATCCCTAATTTTGTGCTGAATGCGCCACCGCACCACCTTAGCTGGTGGAACAGGGACGCCTTGCTGGCGCTCTCCCACCGCCTCGATCTCCTGGGCGAAGTGATCGAACCCGTGCCCTTTTCGTTCGATACGATTACTTATTGGATGGGTCGCTGCGCTCCCAAACTTACCGGAGACCGGTATTTCCGAGCCCATTGGATTTGGTACTGCGCACTGGCCTGGAGCTGGCTCGCCGGCCGCGCCTGCGATGTTCTGTTCCCCGTTCCGGCGGCGGCGAGGCCCTCGGGCTTGCTGCTTATCGCGCGAAAGCCGTCATGATGGTATGGATTGCTGCGGCGGTCTCAGTTTTCTATTCGCTGTGGTCGGTCGCCCTGGCTCTCCTGTTCTCGAGTTGGCTGCGGGTCCAGCATGCCCAAATATCGGCAAGCGTCGCCTTGGTGCTGCCAGCGACAGGCGCGCTCCCCGGGTTGGAGGATCTACTCGCCGCATTAACTGCCCAATCGCTCAGGCCGCGTCGCCTGATCGTTGCAGTCGAGTTGCGTGCCGACCCTGCTTACTCGCGTGTCTGCGCCGTTGCCGAACATTTCCCGCAGCTGAACATCGAACTCGTCGTCGCCGGCTTATCGCCGCTCCGCAGCCAGAAATGCACTAACCTATTGGCGGCTCTGGCCCATTTGGGTCCTGAGGACGCCTATGTCGTTCTGCTCGACGCCGACATTCGTCCGCAGGCATGGTGGCTCGCAACCCTGGTCGCGCCGCTCGCGGCCGGCCGTGCTGACGTTGTTGACGGATACCGCTGGCCCGTGCCGACGACGCTCTCCATGGGAGCCGTTCTTATCGCTATTATCGACCGCGCGGTCGCCGTGCTGCCAAGGCTGAGCCAAACCAGAATCCTCTGGGGCGGATCCCTTGCTCTATCCCGCCATACACTCGAAATTCTCGATCTTCCTAAGACGATCGGGCGAGCCCTGAGCGACGATTTGTCGATCGCGGAACGAGTTGCAAAAGCCGGTCTGCGGGTGCTGACGCGCCGCGCGGTACGCGTGCCGACGCCAATCGAGGGCAGTCTGCGAGATTTTTGCCGGTTTGGACGCCGACAATACCAGCTGGTTCGCCTGCACCGTCCCGGTCTGTGGTGGTTCGCGGCCTTCGTCGTCACCACCGATCTCCTGTCGCGTCTGGTGCTCTCAGCCGCTCTCATCGGCGGCACTGCTGGCTCGTTTGCCGCATTCGCATGGTTGACCGTGGCCGGCTTGGGCTCAATCTCAGCGGAGATCCGGATGGCAATCGGTAACCGGCTGGGTGCGCCCGACAAGGCCGGGTTTCGGCTGGCGCAGCATTCTCTCGCCTGGACCATTCTGCCCTTGCCTGCCTTTCACGCCGGTCTAATCTGGAGCGGCTTCGTATGGACTCCAATTGATTGGGGTCATGTTCGTTACCTGGTCGACGCTTCCGGGAAGGTCGTCAGCGTTTTGCGTCATCCCCATGATTGTTGCCCGGTGCGGCCGGCCGTAGCAAACTCCGTAACTCCGACCGAGCGCTAAAGCTACAGTACTCACGGGGCACGCCCCTGAAGGTCTCCGTGCATCGCAACGACTTTTTTCGCGGACGCGAGGATGCCGCCGGCAGCGCCGATGTTAGTAGGGCTGAAACTTGAACCGGCTCGCTGACTGTTATTCGCGCGTTAATGCTTATGAGACGGATGGCTGAGCTTTTCGTCTTTTTTCTGCTTTTAGCCGACCCGTCGGGGTGCACGTATCTGAATTACGAGGTTCCCGATCTGCCCGACCCGCCGGCAGCGGAGCACAAGGGCATGGTGGTCTTGTTCGCCGGATGGACGCCGCCTGGCACCACCGTCGAGGGTACCGGCATGTACGGCGTCATGGAGGAACTCAGAGCGATCGGAGTAAAGGCCGACGTTTATGCGCCATCGCAGTGGGAGGAGGCCGCGCGATATGTGGCAAGCCTCCCCACTACTGGGCGACTGCCCATTTCCGTGGTTGGATACTCGTTGGGTGCAGCGGCCGCGACCAAGTTCGCGAGCGCTCTGGAATTTGCCGGGAAACCCATCCAGACGCTGGTCACCATTGAGCCGTGGCAAGCCCTTCCGGTCCCCTGCAATGTCCGAGAAGCCGTCGATATCTTCCACTCGGATTCCTTCCTGTCGCTATCGAGCAGGCTCGAACCCGGGCCCGGGTTCGACGGGATTTTGAAAAAAGTCAATTACTCCAAGGTTAGCCAGGACGGCAGCGGACTAAATCATTGGACCATCTCAATGGTCGACGGCGTCCATCGATTGGTGCGGGAAGAGATCTTGGACGGCGATCGCGTGCGGCGCCGCCCAATGCCTGAGGGGGAAACCACCTGCATCAAAACCGCTGTTGCGGCGGCACAGCGACCCTAGCACCAGATCAACTCAGCCCCGGCTTTCGACGTACATGCGCAAATCGTCGCCGGGCCGCAGGGTCAGGCGGCAAACCGGCGCGACGACGGCATCGGGGGCCAGACGCAGCCGGATCCGTTGAGCCAGAGTGGCGATGCACAGCACAGCTTCGGTCAGACCGAAGGCGGCGCCCGCACAGATGCGCGGACCGACGCTGAACGGAACATAGGCGTGCCTCACGCGGAACTGCGCGTTCTCCGGCAGAAAGCGCTCGGGGATGTAGTGATCCGGCTTTCCCCAAAATTTACGGTGCCGGTGGAGCAGCCACGGGACAACGATGACAAGCGATCCCGCCGGCACGGACCGGCCGCGGATCGTCTCGTCGCGTGATGCCTGGCGCGCGAGAAGCGGGACCGGCGGGTAGAGCCGCACCGTCTCCTCGAATATCGCGCGGGTGTAGGGCAGCTCGGAGATGTCGTCGAGGGTCGGCGGGCGGGCGCCGACGGCGTTTGCCAGTTCCGCGTGAAGGCGTTCCTCGACCTCCGGCGCCTGCGACAGCAGATACCAGGCCCAGGCGAGCGCATTCGCCGTTGTCTCATGGCCCGCCATGAAGATCACCGCCGCTTCGTTGCGCAACGCCACATCGTCGAGAGGCTCTCCGGTCTCGGGATCGCGTGCTTCCAGCAACAGGCGAATCATCGAGGCTTCGCCGCCGCACAACCGCTCACGGCAATCGCCGATGACCTGCTCCAGGACCTTGTGGATGCGTCTGGCCGAGCGATGGATCGCAGGCGAATGAAACCGTGGAATCCAATCCGGCAACCCGAAGAAATAGGCGAGATCCAATTGGCCGACCAGGTGCTGGTATTCGCTGAACGCGGCCACGATTTCCGCCGCGTGCGCGGCCCCGAGCTGCCGGCCGAAGACCGTCCGGCAGATGATCTCCGCCGTCAATGTCGCCATCTCGGTCAGCGCATTGATCGGCATCTCCCGCGGCAGTCGGGCCAAGCGTTCGGCGGTTTCGCTTGCGGCCTGGACCATCAGCGGCGCGAACAGCGGCAGATGCGAGACATGGACGATAGGCGCTACAATGCGCCGCCGGCGCCGCCACGTATCACCGTCGCTGATGAACAGACCGTCGCCGAGGAGCGGCGCCAGCCCATGGCGCATCTGCGGGCTCTTGCGCTCGAAACTGTCATGATGTTCGACAAAAGCCGACGCGACGGTATCCGGGCTGTTGCACACGAACAGCGTGCGCGACAGCATGCGGGTCGAAAACACCTCCCACTCGAAGGAGCGCTCTTCCCAGATTGCGACGAAGTTGCGCCGCGCCAGACGCAAAGTCGCAAACGCCGAGAGCGGCTGCTTCGGCCTATCGGGGAAAGGCGGAACGAAGTCGTGCATCCGAGCCCTGCCGCGCGGTGCGCGGGCGGCGTTATCGCAGCGAGACGGCCGCGGCGATCGGCGCCTCGATGCCGGCTGACGGCATCGCCACACCGCGTGCCGCCCGCGCATAGGTGGCTTCGAGCCGCTCGATTGCGGCCTCGACCGCGACCCTCAGCCCGGCTTCGTTGAAGAACGAGCCGGGAATCAGGCAGCGGGCGGCGAGCACCCGCCGGAAGGCGTCGAATAAGGCGGCATCGGGCGGCGTCGGCGCCGTCCAGAAATCGTCGAGCTCGCCCTGAAAGGTCAGCCCGGCAATGTCGTAAATCGCTTTCCCGAGCGCCACGACCGGCAATCCGCAGGCCAGCGCCATAGTACCGACCGTGCTGTTGACGGTGACGACGGCCGGACTGCGCGCCAAGAGCGCGCCCAAATCACCGCCGTCGAGGATGACGATCCGGTCGGCGATCCCGAGCTCGACAGCCAGGTAACCGGTAATCGCGGCCCAGTCGACCAGCCCGCTGTCGAGCGGATGAAGCTTGACGATCAACCGCGCCGCCGCGGGCGCATGACGGGCGAAGGAGCAGAGGACGTGCTCGATCGCAAGGTGCATCGCGCGAAACGGCGAGTGCACGCGCACCTGGTAATCGCAGTCGAGCTGCAACGGAAAAAGAAACAGGGGACCCGGGCCGCTGGAGACACCTTCGATCGCTGCCGCCGCGCGCCGCTCGGCGCGGCGCATCAGCGCCAATCGCCGCAGCCAGCCGGCATACTCGATCAGCTGATAGTAGGGACGGTGCGTCGCGTAATGCGGGAAACGCCACATTCCGGCCATCGAGGCCGTCGTGTAGAGCACGTCCTCGACTGCCCTGCGGCGAAAGCTGCCGGGTACGGGTGGCGGGTCGCGCCAGGCCGGCAACGCGCGGGCGCCTTCGCGGTACCACTCCGGATCCCGCGGCAGCGCGGAGTGACCGTTGACCCCGCCTTCCTCGAAGGTGATCCAATCGGGCCGCAGATAGCCCTCCTCGACCACGTGAATTCGCAAGGCCCGCCGCTCGGCGACGCGCATGGCCGCCCGGTGCAACGGCCGGCAATCGCCAAACAAAATGATGTCGCTGATCGCCCGTTCGACGATCAGCCGGTCGAGAAACTCCGGCCACTCTTCCGGACGGCCGCAAAAATCCACGGCGCCCGGCAGCCGCCAGAAGGCCCGATCGCCGCCGTTGAAATTTACCCGGTAGACCGCGTGGCCACGCCCGATGAGCGCCTGTCCGAGGCGCTCAAAGAAGCGCGTGGCCATCCCCTGCAGGAAAAGAAAGCTCCGGCCGGGGTTGACCAATGTCCCGCCCGGCCGCTCCGCCGTATTTACGGAACTTGCGCCCACCAGTGACAGATTCCCCGACCACACCTCGCGGCGCTCGCAGTGAGCGTTGAGGCAGTTTAACCCTGATCGGGGTTAATCTCGCCAGCTTGCCGGCTGATGTCCACGACTTTTTTGCATCGCAAGATGAGCCGTCGGCCAAGAACCAAACAAATCGTCCAGCGAAATGCCTATTTTCTGCTGTGGTGTTAATTTTCAAAAACCAGGCTCGTCGACCCTATGACCGACCCGCGACCAACCATCGAAGCTCCCGACGACGACCCGTATCTCTGGCTCGAAGAGATCGACGGCGAGCGTGCGCTCACCTGGGTCGAGGCACAGAACGCCGCAACGTCAGCGCGCTTCGGCGACGCCCGCTTCGAAGCTGATCGCGATGCGCTTGCGGCGGTCTTCGACCGGCCAGACAACATTCCGATCATTGCCCGGCGTGGCGCCCGCGTCTTCAACTTCTGGAAAGACCGCGGCCATCCGCGCGGCCTTTGGCGGGCAACCTCACTCGACAGCTACCGCAACGAGCAGCCCCAATGGGACATTCTGCTCGACCTCGACGCGCTCGCGGCAAAGGAAGGCGAAGACTGGACCTGGAGCGCTGCCTCGACGATGCCGGGAAGTCACGACCGGGCCATGCTCATGCTGTCGCGCGGCGGCGCCGATGCGGTCGTGATGCGCGAGTTCGAACTCGCTTCGCGCGAGTTCGTTCCGGGAGGTTTTATCTTGCCGGAAGCGAAGGGCGGAGCGGTTTGGCTCGATCGCAACACGTTGCTGCTCTCCTCGGCGCTGGGCGAGGGCATGGCAACCAGCTCCGGCTACGCGCGCACCGTGCGCCTGTGGCGACGCGAGACCGACCCGCTGATGGCTCCAGTCATCTTCGAAGCCGCGACCGACCACATGGCCGTTTGGGCGGATGTCGACCGGGAGGCCGAGGGAGAGCGGTTGTTATTTATCGAGAGGATCGGCTTTTTCGATGCGGCCGTATGGATCGGCGACCGCACCGGCCCCAAAACACGGATTGATCTCCCCTCCGATGTCTGGGTCCGATGGCATCGCGGCTGGCTAGCCTCTAAGCGCCGGACGCCGTGGACGGTCGATGGCGAAACCTATCCGCCGGACACCTTGCTTGGAATTTCCTTCCCGGCTTTCCTCGATGGCGACCGCAGCTTCACGAAGCTGTTCGAGCCGGCCGAGCGCCGCGCGTTGCAAGGCTTCTTCTGGTCCGGCGATCATCTCTTTTTGTCGATCCTCGATAATTTGAAGCCGGTCTTTGAAGCGCTGACCCCGTCCGGGGCCGGCTGGTCGCGCGAGCGGATCACGGGGCTTCCCGACATCGGCGTTGCCAATGTTTGGCCGCTGGATGTTCGACTTGAGGAATCGAACGGCGACCTCCTCGCCAGCGCGCAAGACCCGCTGGCCCCGCCCTCTCTCTACCTGATCCCGTCAGGCTCGGCGCCGCAGCTGCTCAAGCGGGCGCCGCAGACTTTTGATCCGTCGGGTTTGGTCGTCACCCGGCACGAGGCTACCTCACGAGACGGTACGCTGCATTCCCTATGTTCAGGTCGGTCCGACAGGCGAGACCGGCGACGCGCCGGTGCATCTCTCGGGCTATGGCGGCTTCGGCATCTCGCAATTGCCTTACTACAATTCCGCCGTCGGAAAGCTCTGGCTCGAACGCGGCGGCACGAGCGTCGTCGCCAATATCAGAGGCGGCGGCGAGTTCGGCACCGCCTGGCACGATGCCGGGCGCCGCGAAGGCAAGCGGCTGTCGCACGACGATTTTGCCGCGGTCGCGGCCGACCTGGTGCAGCGCGGGGTGACGCGCCCCGGCCGGATCGCCGCCGAGGGCGGCTCCAATGGCGGGATCCTGATCACGAATATGCTGACCCGCTATCCGGAACGGTTCGGTGCGCTCTTTTGCACGATCCCGCTGATCGACATGCGCCGCTACGCGAAATTGCATGCCGGCGCCAGCTGGATCGCCGAATACGGCGACCCCGACAATCCGGATGACTGGGATTTTCTCAAGGAGATTTCAGCCTACCACACGGCGGTCCCCGGCCGCCCCTACCCGCCGATCCTGATCGCGACGAGCCGGCGCGACGATCGCGTCCATCCGGGCCACGCCCGAAAAATGGCCGCGAAGCTGCAAGCCTTGGGTTACGAAGCCTATTTTTACGAACCGGCCGCCGGCGGGCACGGCTACGGCAAGGACAACTGGGAGCGCGCTTCTTTTACCGCGCTCGGCTACAATTTCATGCGCCGCGCCATCGGCTGGACGCAAGACCGCGGGAGGGAAGAATGAAATTCGGCATATTCTACGAGCTGCAGCTGCCGCGGCCCTGGGGACCGGATAGCGAGCTGACCCTCTACCATAATGCGCTCGACCAGCTCGAACTGGCCGATCGTCTCGGCTACGACTTCGCCTGGGAGGTCGAGCACCATTTCCTCGAGGAGTATTCGCACTCGCCGGCTCCGGAGGTGTTTCTCGCGGCGGCGAGCCAGCGCACACGGCAGATCCGCCTTGCGCACGGCATCATGCAATTGACGACGGTGCATCCCGCACGCGTCGCCGAACGCATCGCCGCGCTCGATCTGGTGAGCCGCGGCCGGGTCGAATTCGGCATGGGCGAGAGCGCCAGCATCACCGAGCTCGAACCGTTCGACCGCAATTTCGACGAAAAACGCGCGGTCTGGGAGGACGCCGTGCGCGCGGTCATCCCGATGTTCAAGGATGGCGGCTGCGAATACCACGGCGCCTATTTCGACTTCCCGCTGCGCAATGTCGTGCCGAAGCCGTTGCAGAAGCCGCACCCGCCGTTATGGGTCGCATGCTCGGCGCTCGATACGATCGAGATGGCCGGGCGCCGCGGCCTCGGCGCGCTCGCCTTTCAGTTCCTGAGCGCCGATGCGGCGCATGCCTGGGTCCACGCCTACTACAATTCCTTCACCAAGCGGCTCGATAAGCTGACCGATTATGTCACCAACCCGAATATCGCTCTGACCAGCTATTTCATGTGCGCCGAGACCGACGAGGAAGCGCGCCACCGCGCCGACGGCATCCCGTTCTTTCAGTTCGCGCTGCGCTTTTACGGGCTGAGCCCCAACCGCAAACGGCCCGAGCCCGGCACCGTCGATCTGTGGGACGAGTACGAGAAGTGGAAGCGCGCCAACCCCGAGGGGCTCGCCCGCGCATTGTCCGGGGGCCTGATCGGCTCACCCGAGACCTTGCGCCGCAAATTGCGGCGGTTCGAGGGCTCGCATATCGACCAGGTCATCCTGTTGAACCAGGCCGGCAAGAACACGCACGAGCACATCTGTGAAAGCCTCGAACTCTTCGCCCGCGAAGTCATGCCCGAATTCCACGCCCGCGTGCCCGAGCAGGAAGCGTGGAAAAAGAAGGTGCTGAACCGCGAAATCGAGCTCGAAGAAATCGACACCGCCCCCTTCCGCGACCGCTACGGTCCCAATTCGGTGCAGGTCACCCCGCAAGCGGCGGAGTAGCCGTCCATGCCGTAGGGCGGAAAAGCGAAAGCGCTTCCGCCACTGTCGGGCCCTCCCCAGCGCTTTCGTCCCGGCCCCGAGCTGGACAGCAGAGATCGGTGGAACGCGCTGCGAGGCTGGGCAAGAAATCCCAATCGGCCGGATTGGCGCCGTGCGTCCTTCGAGACGACCGCTTTCGCGGTCTCCTCAGGATGAGGAATTTTCTTAAGGCGATCAAAGGCTTATCCTCATCCTGAGGAGCGCCCAACGGGCGCGTCTCGAAGGACGCAGCGATGCCGATCCAATGCGCTCACAACTCTGGGAGCGCCCGGAAAGCCTGCCCCAGGCCAGAACCGGGGACGCGTCTCGAACGCACACGACCATGATCATTCCAATTCCGCCGGGCGAGTGAGGTATCATTCGCGTAGTCCGATTGGAATGACGGAGCGCTGCCCGATGCCATCCCAGAACCTGCCTGCGATCAGCCTCGTCGCCGTGCCAGGGCGGCGGCGTCAGACCCTCGACATCGCGCGCGAGATCGAGCGGCGCGGTTTCGCCGGCATCTACATTCCGAGCCGGTTCGGTAACATGGCGCAGTGCACGGCCCTGGCGCTCGCCACGGAGCGTATCCCGTTCGGCACCGCGATCGCACCGATCTACGCCCGCACCCCCGAGGATTTTGCGCACAGCGCCGCCTATGTGCACGAGGTCTCGGGCGGCCGCTTCCGATTTGGCATCGGCATCGCGCACGGCCCGACCTACCAGCGTCTCGGCGTCACTCCCGGCAAGCCCCTCTCGGACATCCGCACCTTTGTTGAGAAGGTGAGGTCCTTTGAAGGGATCGGCCCGTTGCCGCCGATCCTTCTCGCGGCTTTGCGCAAGAAGATGGTCGCGCTCGCCGCCGAGATTGCCGAAGGCGTCGTGTTCGCCAATGCCAGTCTTTCACACATGCCCCAGTCGCTCGCCGTCGTGCCGTCGCCCAAACGCAGCGACCCGAATTTTCTGATCGGCAACATGCTACCGGTCTGCGTCTCCGAAGATGTGGACGCTGCAAAGGCACTGCTGCGCCGCCGTCTCGTGCATTACGCCTTGCTGCCGAATTACCGCGCCTACTGGAAGGAAGCCGGCTATGTCGACGAGATGTCGGCAGCCGAGAAGGCGATCGCCGACAACCGGCCCGACGATATCCCAAAATACCTCACCGACCGCTGGCTCACCGACAACACCCTCTTTGGTTCTGCCGCCAAGCTGCGCGAAGGCGTCGAAAAATGGCGCGCCGCCGGCGTCAATACGCCGGTTCTGGTGCCGAATTCAGTCGCCGGCAATCAGGTCACGGCACTCGAGGAGCTGTTCGCCGCTTTTAGCTGACGATCTGACGGGAGCTCTTTTGCTAACCCTCTGATACCTGCTTGCGTAAATTAGCGTACGTCTCTTCGGCATGTTCGCTCTCGTGGAAGGGACGATACCAGACGCGTTTCGTCCCGCTGTCGCACGGTGGACGCTCATCGCGATGCAGTAATAATCTCCGTCATCCCCGCGAAAGCGGGGACCCAGAGCCTTCCCTGTTCATGCCAGGGGCAGGCTCTGGCATGAACAGGGGGCGGCCGATCGCGGCGTGAGTGAGAAGCGTCCTTGCGTCTACATCCTCGCCAGCAAGCGGAATGGTACGCTTTATGTCGGTGTGACAAGTGATATTGCTCGCCGTGCTTGGCAACATCGTTCAAATGCCGTCGGCGGATTTGTTCGGGATTACGGAGTGCATCGGTTAGTGTTTGTCGAGTTTCACGAGACCATGGCCGATGCGATCCTCCGCGAAAAGTGGATCAAGAAATGGCGCCGCGGGTGGAAACTTGAGTTGATTGAGCGCCACAATCCGCAATGGCATGATCTTTACGAGGAGCTGGGGTGAAAGCGCTCACTCCCTGTTCATGCCAGCGGCAGGTTCTGGGCCCCCGCTTTCGCGGGGGCGACGATTGGAAAATGCCGCCAATTTGATTACAGCCGCTTGCGCGGGGACGACAAACAGGGTGGAGCGCCGCACGCTAATTTTCGCGACGAGGTACTAGGCTGATGATGCGTCCAGCTTCGCCTCTTTTTGGGCACTTCTAAGATGAGTTCGTCTGTGATTCCCAGCGTAATGACCCCCGGCCCTTCACCTACATCTTGTGCAAAGCGGCATCAAGTAATTGTAAGTCTCTATAAGTACTGATAGGCACGACAATCGCACTTCCAAGCCTAGTCATCACATGGCCGGGCGGCAGAAATGCTGGAAGATTAACACCGCGACTATAAAATTAGCTGAAAAGATTTTACATAATGGAGTTTATGCAGCATTGACCGCGCTGCCCCCCGACGCGCGACAACCACAACATCTAGGATGAGAGTGCGGGCACGGAACGCGACGACGATCAGTGACCGAGTGAATGATCGCGGCGCTTCCGCCCACCGCCCTTCGGCTCCTGCGGCTGCTCGGCGTACTTCGCCGCGAGGTCGTCTATCGCTTCGGCGATGAGGTCGCCCGCCGTCCGCTCGGTGTTGGTGGCGATGTTGCGCAGCTTCCGCCACTTCTCGACCGTCACCGTCGCTTGAACGATTTTTTGCCTTGGCGGTCGGGCCTGGTCATTTTTCCCCGGTGCACGATGACGGCATGACGGAGCGGTGTTACCCTGTGATTGACGGGATGAATTGTCAACCCGCCGCGCACGGAGAAGTTGTCGCGCTATGGCTGAACTGATGGGCGGGTGAACCGGAACCAGACGCGACCGATGAGCAAAAGGCGGGTTATTCCGAGGCGGACGCGGCGTTTAAAGCAAAAATTGAGAATCTGAGTAAACGCGCGACCGCGATACATATAGCAATCGCAATCTCTGGAACAATCGCCGCTTTCGTGGCGAGCTTTGAAGTCCTGAATTGGCAATTTAAGTGGCCGGCCTTGTCGGCGCTGCTGGTGTCGGTGGCCGTCGGCGGGGCGGTATTGTGGGCGTGTGCCGAGGGCCTTGTGGAAATGGAGGTGAGATATTGGGAGTGGCGCAAGAATTTCGGTCGGCGCCAAGTTGATCGAATGCTGGCGAGAAAGAACGGAACGCCGCTGCCGCCCGGTGAGCTATGGGTTGCTTGGCGGAAGGTTCGGCAGTGGCTTCGGCAACACGGTTTAACCGGGCCGATGCGTGGGCGCTCGCGGGGGTCGTGTTAGGACTGGTGGGTGCTATCGAACGTGTTTCGGTTCGTCTAGAGCTGGCGGCGCTGTGCGGTGTCCAGTGGTGGCGCTCAGGATCATCTCTAGGGTATGTTGTGCGTGTCCTGCAACCCGGCGAGACAATTCAATATCAACGAAAGATTGTCAATGATTGGCGCTGGTATATCCTGTGTGCCGTATTCACTTTCACGGCCTATGGGTTATTTGCCGTCCGCGATGATATAGGCGGTGATGATGGAAAAGCCATTTTCGGATTTACGGATATATTTCTAATCGCGCTGGCACTCTGGTCATTTGCAAGAGCCTCTAGTAGAGAGGTCACGGTAACAGACCGACGTATAATTGATAAAAAAGGTGTGATTGCCCGCCACGTTCGCGAGCTTCCTATAGCAAATATAGATACTGTCGAGGTGCGGCAATCAACGTTCGGCCGTATTTTTGGATTTGGCTCTATCATCATACGCAGCGTAGGCGGCGGGCGGTTCCCTCTTCACGGAATCTCAAAGCCCATTATTTTGCGCCAGCACATACCTGACCGTTCATACAGTCAATCGGCATCAACAGCATAGCATGTTAAACTATTGATGCACGTACTCTACTACGCTCCGTGATTTTCCAGAACTCGCCTTGAGGCTCATGCACGAAAATCCGGTAGCTCTACGATGCGGTCGATGATCTCGGCAGCGCTCGGGACGTCGTTGACCAGATCGACGCTCTCGCCGGCCCACACGGCGCCGCGCGAAACCTCGTCGCGCACCGTCGCGAGATATTCCTTCTCGACCTCGGCCTGCCTTGCCACATCGTGGTCCTTTATGGCGACCCGGACAAAGCCGAACCATTCGTCTTCCGGCTCAAATTCCCGGCCGGCTACAAGGTGGCGGCTTACATCCACCCCAACGACTATGACCTAACGGTTCTGTCCGTCAGATGTATCTGGGCATGGGTGACAAGTTCGATGCCGCTCAGGGTGAGGGGTTTGAAAGCCGGCGGTTTCCTGCACCTTCCGAAAAACACGCATCATTACGAGTGGAGCACCGAGGACACGGTGAGCCAGTGCCGACAGCCGTCAGCTTGCCGCGGCGTCGATCTCCCGGATTTGCTGCGCAGCACGGGCCAGGTCGAAGTCGTCCAGCCGCGCGGCCACTTCATCCTCTTCGGCCTGGGCGAGGAGGCCGCGGAACCGCAGTGGCTTCTCAAAGAACTTGAGGGCGATCTCGAGGGGCTTTTGGCCCTCCTCGACCCACAGCGGAATTTGCCTGCCGCGCAGGCTCGGACGGATATGATAGTGGCTGCCGATGCTGAACGGATCGAAGCGGAGAGCTTGTTCGGGTTTGCCCGCGACGGCAACCAGAATCGACTTCCGTAAGACGCCGTCCGGCTCCCGACCGAGCAATTGCCGGTTGGGATGGAACATGACATGCAGATGCGACCCGGCATCGACCTGGTGCCATCCGCCGCCGTCTTCGGGCATGTTCTGCTGCTGCACGCGCGGTGGCTGTGGCTGTTCCGACATCGCTCAATCTCCTCCCATATGATGCGCATGTCCGACACGTATGCGCTGATGCGGCAAACCTGACAGTACCATAGCCGCCCTACGTTCAATACGGCTCCCTTACGAAGATGAAGGTCATACCGGTCACGATCGGGGCGGCAGCGGCGAGCGCCGGCAGCGCGGGTGAGCCGATGGGGACGAGTTGGTTCATGACTTCTTGGAAATGCCGATGGATTCGCCGCCCGACTTCTTTCAATCGATGCTCATGCCCCAGATGCCTGGTCCAGGGTCAGCAGTTCTTGAGCTGGAGCTGTGGGGATCGTTAATCGCGGCTCGGCGGGCTTCGGCACAGCCGTCTCTCCGGAATTCTGCGGTACTGACACAGGAGCCAACCGAACGCCTCCAGGGCGGGATTCGTGCTCAGTCCCACAGCTTCCAGCGTTGGGTTTCTGCTCAGCCGTAGAGCCTCGATCGTGGCCTCCATCCGTTCGGCTTTCTTTATCCGCACGAACTCCTGCGCAAGTGCGCGCACTTGCGGCGGGCCGCCGATCAATCGGTATCCGCCGGTTGCCAAGTCCTGCTCGATCTCATCCAGCCCCAGCTTTTCCCAATGGGAAAAGCGGGCCCTACGGCCCTCTTCGCTAATCTCGTCATCTGCCACTTCGAACGCCCCTCGTGTGCACGCGACGATACCGTACCACACTGTCCGATAAACGACATTCTGATATATAAATCCTCCTGCTCACACAGCCTTGTTGACAGTCTTGCTCATCGTAGGGGTGGCATCTTGCGCTGAACCTTCCGCGCGGATGACCGGTCCCGGCTTCCACCACCGGGGCCAGTTGCGCGCGGCGGGCAGCGGCAACCGCGCCGGAAAAGCGGCGCGGTTGAGCTACACCCGTTGTCCGAAATGCTTGATTATGCATTTGCGATGCAAACCCATGAGAATGATCTTCCGACAGGTCAGGGCGGGACGCTGATATGGTGAAGGCTTACAAGGACCCGTCGGGGCTTGTTGATGCTGCGAGCAAAATACTGCGCTCCTACGGATTTGCAGCACATACGCAGCAGCCCATTGCAGGGACACAGGTCGATATCCTTGCGGCACGGCTTTCGTAACCGCTCATCCGAATAAGCGAATCGCCGGGTGGGCCTTGCACCCACTGGAAAGCGCCGCCTTGTCACGGCGCACGCCGATTCCGGCCGTTCGCCGGGCATGATAGAATCGCGAGCGTCGGCTATAGTCCGTTTCGACTGCTTTTGGCTCATCCTTCGATTGCAATATCTATGATTGACCACATGGGCTTCTTAATCGGAATTTTGTGCAGATCGCGGTCTATGCGCGCGCGAGTTGGTGATGCTTCGCCAGATCCCCGGCGCGCTCGCGTGTGAGCTAGGCTCGCTCGCTTTTCGCGGACCGCGCGGCTTGGAAGCGCTAGAGGCCGCGTTGTCGGTGACGCTCGCTATACTCGCCGCGCTGGCGATGCATTCCGACGATCCGTGGTGGGCCGGACTTAGCGCGTTCATGGTGACCCGCGCCTCGCCCGCGGTCACGTTGTCGCGTGGCCTCATGCCGATCGTGGGCAGCATCGTGGGCGCAGCGCTCGGTGTGATCATCCTCAGGCTGTTCGTATTCCAGCCGCTACCATTCGGCCTTCGCCTTTGTCGTGGCATTCATCGGATATTTTGGGTTCGCGATCTCGCGCTTCAGCTACGGATGGCTGATGGGCTCCGTTACGGCAAACCTTACGATCGAGTCGGACAGGAAGTCGGTGCCCAGCGGTCATTCACGCTTACCAAAGCATCGCGACAGATTCGACGTTGGCACCACCGCGTAGGTGGGCAGCGGCAGCATGGCGCGATCCCAATCCTCCCACTCTCTGCGTAGTTCGGCGAGCAAATCGGGCTGTTTTTTCGAAACATCGCCGCGTTCGCGGGGATCGTATTCGATGTCGAACAGATACTCGTTATCGGCGACCTTCAAGTATTTCCAACCGCCGCGTCGTAGCGCCCGCTGGTAGCGGTGGCGCATGCGCCAATAGAGCGTTCGTTCGAATTCTGCCGCCCGGCCGGTCAGTACCGGCAACAAATCGATCCCATCGAGCGGGGAGCCGAGAGCAGGAGCGACCCCGGCCACCGCGAGGCAGGTCGCGGTCAAATCCATCGTAATGCTCACTTGATCGGTTATGCGCCCCGGCTGGATACGGCCCGGCCAGCAGCAAATCTGCGGCACACTCAGGCCGCCTTCCAACAGGTCGAACTTACGGCCGACAAATGGCCATATTTTCGAAAACCGCTCACCGCCGTTGTCGCTTGTGAACACGACGAGTGTGTTGTCGCCGCCCGGTCCCTGCCGAACTGCGTCAAGCACGCGGCCGATGCCGGCATCCAGGCACTGCATCATTTCGCCGTAGATGCGGGTGTTCCCGCCTCGGTCAGTTCGGTGCGCTCGACCTCGCGCCGCCGCGCGGCGGCTTCGACTGAGGGAGCCGACCATGGCCAGTGCGGCGCCGTGTAATGCACGCTGAGGAAATATGGTTCGGGCCGAGTTGACGCCGCGGCGACCCAAGCAGCTGCCCGTTCACTCAGTAGATCCGTGATATAGCCCGCCTGCTCGACCGGGATCTCGCCCTCGTAGAGATCGTGCTCGCCGCCGTCGCCGATATGCGTGTAGTACCCGGTGAACCCGCCCATTACGCCGAAGAACTCGTCATATCCGCTCTTCAACGGGCTGTACCGCGGGAGATATCCGAGATGCCATTTCCCGATAAGCGCGGTGCGATAACCGGCGCCGCGCAGCAATGCCGGCAAGGTGGGAAAACCAGGAGGCACTCCCATTTCCGGCGCCTGGCGGTCGCTCCAGCGCAAGGGCTCGACCAGCCCGATCGGCAGCCGATACTGGTAGCGCCCGGTGATCAGTGCAACCCGAGTATTGGTGCACAGCGCGGAGTTGGCGTAAGCCTGCGAGAAGCGCACGCCCTCGGCGGCGAGCCGGTCAAGCGCCGGAGTTCGGTAATCGGTCTGGCCCGTGCAGCCGAGGTCGGGATAACCGCAGTCGTCGACGACGATGAACAAGATGTTCGCTGGCATCCCATGGTCTCCGAAAACTCCGATCCCGTTAGGATGGGGCGGAGCGTCTTCCTGAAAAAGCGTCTTGCGCGCGCGCCGTGCATCTTCACCGGCCAGGGCCGCTTAGGAGGTCGAACTCTATCGAAGCGCCTCCAGCTTCGGCTTCACCAAAATTGACGAGCCGAATTGACGCGTCGCTAGGCATTCGCCGAACTGCTGCTAGCCGGCATTGTTGCAGGTTGCGGGAATGGCGCGAAGCGCCTGCGATTGACGGGAGCTTGCCAGCCTCGATTATCGGCGATGCGACGCGTCGGCGTCGGTCTTCGCGACATCGCACGAACTTGCCAGGCCCTTCTGCCGCCGGTGACCCGGTGAAATCAGTGTGCATCGGCGCGGTGGCTGCCGAAGGGCCGGACACGCTCACACACAATGCAGGAGATCGAGTTCGCCAACGGCTCGGTTCTCGTCTGCAACGGCCAGCTGACCGACGCGCCTGCGACGTTTTGGACCGACCCCCCGTCTCCCCTTGTCCGGCTGCGCACGCCATGATCGTGATCTCTTGAACCCCGGAGCCGCGCACCTTAGCGTCCCGATGCGGCGGTGCAGACCCGGCTAATGCCAAGAGGAAGCGGAACACGCCGCTCCTGAACAACACCGGTTCCCTGGAGGGGTTGAAGTCATGCCGATACTGGATTTGCAAGTGCACGCCTACGAACGCAACTATCCGGGCCGTCCCTGGGTGGGCACCCTCACCGGGCCGGAGGAGGTCACCGGCGACCAGATGGCGGCCGCCATGGGCGAAGCCGGCGTCGACGGCGCGATCCTGGTCTCGCCCTTCAGCATGTACCGCTACGACGCCAGCTACGCCCTTGAGGTTGTTGCGGCGCATCCCATCCGGTTCCGGCTGGTCAAGCCGGTCGATCCGACCGACCCCGCTGTGGTCGACACGATCGCCGACTGGGCCTCCACCGAAGGCACGGTCGGCATCCGGATTTTCTTGCGCGACAACGCGTCGACGGATCCGGCCGACCCTGCCATTAACCGCGTCCTCGCGACCGCCGCACGGCACTCGCTTCCGGTCAACCTAGCCTGCACCGGGCGCCTCGACCAGGCGGGCGAGCTCGCGGCCCGCAACCCCAATACGCGGATGGTGATCGACCATCTCGGTATATCCCAGCCGCATCAGCCGCCATCGCCTCCCGAGCCGTTCGCGGATCTGCCGAAACTGCTGGCCTTGGCGGCCCCCGACAATGTCGCAGTGAAAATCAGCGGCGCCTGCACGCTGTCGCGCGAGCCCTTCCCCTACCACGACATCTGGGATCCGCTCCGGCGCGTCTTCGACGCCTTCGGCTTCCATCGCTGCATGTGGGGCACCGACTGGACCAGGGCGGTCAGGCTGCTGACCTACAAGCAGGGTGTCGAGGCATTTCGGATCACCGACCGTCTATCTGACAGTGAGCGCGAAGCGCTTATGGGCGGCACCCTCCAGCAGATCTATAATTGGCGCTGGCCCGCGTCGTAACGCCGTCGTGTGGCCTGACTTTTCCGAAGCCGCTTTGCGCTGCGGCGCCGGAGCTTACCCGTCGCCGATCCCGCCATTGTTCCATCCCGCCGATTTTTGCGACGGCCCCAATCGGACACGAGGCTCATGCCCACCTCATCCCCAGCTCCCATCAGCCGCTTCTCGGTTCCCGCCTTGTCGGAGATGCGCCTCGCTTAGGACCAGCCAGTCACTCGTTTTTCACGGCCGACTAAATCGGCTCGCAGCGCGCACGCGATCTGCGGCTTCGCGAGCGCGCGCACAGGCCAGCTTTGTCAAAGCTGCGCTCGTCTGGGCGGCGGCAGTGTCGATATTTTGATGGCAGTGCGGTCCGGGAGCCAAAACGCTGATGACGACGGACGCGGCAGCCATTCCCGGTGCCGCCGGTGGCTCACGCGAGGCGAGAGGCGGCGGGCGAAGGAGCGAGGCCCGCGCGATCTCGGTCGTTTCGGTCGCGCACTTCGTCCAGCATTTTCAAAGTCTGGTTCTGCCGCCCCTGTTCCCGTTCCTGAAGGTGACGCTCGGCATCGGCTTTGTCGAATTGGGCTTTGCGCTGACCGTCGCCAGCATCACCGCGGTCGCGGCTCAATTGCCGGTCGGGTTTCTCGTCGACAAGGTCGGCTCGCGGCTGATGCTGGTGCTTGGACTCGCGATCAGCGCTGCCGCCTTTATATCCCTGGGCTTGTCGCCGACCTATACCACGCTGCTGATCGCGATAGGCTTTGTTGGGCTTTCCGGGAGCGTGTTTCATCCCGCCGATTACGCGATCCTCTCGGCGCAGATCGCGCCGGTGCGGCTCGGTCGCGCCTTTTCGATCCACACCTTCGCCGGTTTTCTCGGCACGGCCGTCGCAGGTCGCGATGCTGGCGGTGGCGGCGAGCGTTGGCCTGAAAGCGGCGATGTTCGCCACCGGCGCCGTCGCCCTCGTTGCTTCGTTGCCGCTGATCCTGGTCCGCGGCATCGACAACCGCGCCCCGGCGATGCACGCAGCCGGCGCGGTGGATGGAAAGCAAGGGCTCACCTCGGTTCTGACCAGGGGATGGCGACACAGCATCACCAGACCGTCGCAACTCGACTGCAGCCAGCGCACCGGCGAGCTCCAGATCCGCACGGGATCGGGATCGCAATACTGCGGCGGAATGCTGCCCAGCCACTCTGCGGCACCGCAACGTAGCGCCCAGCGATCAGGCCACTCAGGGCGAAAGGCTAACAGGTCCACCAGATATCCTGCCCGCACGGCCTTGAAGCCTCGGATCGTCTCGGGCGTGCACAAAAAATCGACCCGGACAGGAAGGATGAAGGCGAATTTAGAGGTCTCGCCATAGGGATGATAATTCCCGCTCTCGCCGACGACGCGACTAAAGCCAATCGGTACCGGCACAGATTGACGCCTCATGCGATTTTTATCGCCGAGGCGGCCACGATGAACGCGCGTGAGCTCAATACGAGTTCTGCGCCGCGCTGCAGGCCATGACGCCTGAGCTTTAAGCAGGAGGAGAGGGTCTAGATCGACTGAACGGGCGAGATCGACATACCCGGTCAAGCACGCGCTGCGGACCAAGTCGCGCAAGTCGCACGCTTAAAAAGTGAAAAAGTCGCTAAATTGGTAAGACTTATCTCTGCCCAAGTCAACCACTCTCCATTCAAGTCGGCGTAACGGGGCCGTGGTGGTTCAAGCCGGACCGTGGCTGCGAGCAGGAACTTCGCATGGGACGTTTCTTGAATGGCCGCTTCGAGTCGGCGCGGCTCCTGCTTGTGTCCGTGGCAAACCCCGACGCTGCCGAGCACGCGTCGGGAGCCGTATTCGAAAGCGCCCGGGCCGCTTCGTGCGACGGCAACGCGTGGTCTACACTGGCGTGTTCATCAACGAAATTCCGCGAAGCGATATGAGCCAGTCCAGCTTCGACGCGGATTTCTACCTGTGGATACGCTTCGCGCCCGAGGGCGGCCCGGTGCCGCCGATCCGACGGATATCAGCTTCGATACAGCAATCAAATCGAGACGTGCTTGAGCGTGGACAGGAGGTCATCGTTGACCATGCGCGGAAGCATGCCGCGAAAGTCCTCACAGGCCGTAGTGATCGGTGGCACTATCGCCGGTTCCAGAGCTTTGTGATGGGGCGGCATCATCGCTGAACGGCACCAACGTTCAGGTCGCGTCCTCCCGGAGCATGCCTGCGCAAGGGGAGCAATCTTCAGATACCTCTCGGACCGAAGCTTCTGCTTGATTTGGCAAGGGGGTTCGCGCTAGCTCGCTTCAGAGCGGAACAGGCAGGAAGGGGGGGCGCAATGAGGCGAGTAATTCTGACTGCGGTGATGGCGCCGACGTTGCTTGCAATGATCGGTGCCGCCTCGGCCCAGCCCATCGAATTGCAATGGTGGCACGCGATGACCGCGGCCAACGCCGCGGGGTGAACAAGATCGCCGCCGACTTCAACGCCTCGCAGAACGAATACAAGGTGGTGCCAGTGTTCAAGGGCTCCTATGCCGAGACGATGAATGCCGGCATCGCCGCCTTTCGCGCCGGCAAGGCCCCCGACATCGTCCAGATATTCGAGGTCGGCACCGCGACGATGATGGCCGCCAAGGGTGCGATGATGCCGGTCTACCAGCTGATGAACGATGCCGGTGAGCCGTTCGACCCAAATGCCTATCTGCCGGCGGTCACCGGCTATTACAGCACGGCCGACGGCAAAATGCTGTCGATGCCGTTCAACAGCTCGACTCGCGATCGTCTATTGGAACAAGGATCTATTCAAAAAAGCCGGGCTCGACCCCGACAAGCCGCCCAAGACCTGGCCCGAAACCTTCGCTGTCGCCGGAGAAGCTGCGCGCCGCTGGGGTGCCTGCGGCTTCACCGCGGCTTGGGTCAGCTGGACCCAGATCGAGCAATTTCAGCGCCTGGCACAACCTCCCGTTCGCCACCAAGGCCAACGGGTTCGACGGCCCTGACGCTCGGCTCGAATTCGACAATCCGACCGTCGTCCGCCATATCGCCAATCTCGCCGCGGCGGAAAAGGACAAGAGCTTCGATTACGGCGGCCGCACGAGCGAGCCCGAAGGCAAGTTCGTGAACGGCGAGTGCGGGATGATTCAGGACCTCGTCGGGCGCTTACGGGATGTTCAAGATCAGGCGCCAAGTTCGAATTCGGGATGACCGAATTGCCCTATTATCCGGACGTCCCCGGCGCGCCGCAGAACTCGATCATCGGCGGCGCCAGCCTGTGGGTCATGGCCGGCAAGAAGTCCGAGGAATACAAGGGCGTCGCCAAGTTCTTCACCTATCTGTCGCAGACCGACCTGCAGCAAAAATGGCACGAGGTTACCGGTTATCTGCCGATCACCAAGGCCGCGTACGAGGCGACCAAGGCTTCGGGGTTTTACGCAAAGAACCCGGGCACGCGAGATCGCGGTGCTGCAGATGACAGGCAAGCCGCCGACCGAGAATTCGCGCGGGCTTGCGCCTCGGCAATCTGGTGCAGATCCGCGACGTCATCGCCGAGGATCTGGAAGCGATCTTCGCCGGCAAGGAGGACGCGCAAGCCGGGCTCGACGACGCGGTCAAGCGCGGCAACGCGCTCCTGCGGCAGTTTCAGCAGAACACGCGATAGCGGCATCCTTCGGTCCGGGGCTGATGGAACGCCGCGTCGTCTTTGCCGGCTGGCTGTTCCCGGCCTTATTGCTGATGCCGCAGCTGGCGGTGACGATCGTCTTTTTCTTCTGGCCGGCGGGGCAGGCGCTGGTGCAGTCGGTACTGCGGCAGGACGCGTTTGGCTTATCGACGCGCTTTGTCGGCTGGGCCAATTTCACCGCGATTTTCGCCGACCCGTACTATCTCTCCTCGTTCGAGGTGAGCTTTGTCTTCAGTTTTGCGGTTGCGGTGCTGGCGCTGGCGCCGGGGCTGTTGTTCGCGGTGATGGCCGACCGCGTCGTGCGCGGCGCCACCTTTTACAAGACGGTGCTGCTGCTGCCCTATGCGATCGCGCCGGCGATCGCCGGGGTGTTGTGGATGTTCCTGTTCAATCCGAGCATCGGCGTCATCGCGGTCGGCATTGCGCCACATCGGCATCGACTGGAATTTTCTGCTGAACGGGCGCCAGGCGATGCTGCTGGTGATCCTCGCCGCCGCATGGAAGCAGATCGGCTACAATTTCCTGTTCTTTCTCGCCGGGTTGCAGGCAATCCCGGCATCCCTGCTCGAGGCCTCGGCGATCGACGGGGCGAACGCCGCGTCGGCGCTTTTGGACGATCGTCTTTCCGCTGCTGGCGCCGACCAGCTTCTTTTTGCTCGTCGTCAACATCGTCTACGCGCTTTTTCGACACGTTCGGCGTCATCCACAACGTGACGCAAGGCGGGCCCGGACAAGGCGACCGAGATCCTCGTCTACAAGGTCTGGTATGACGGGGTCGTCGGGCTTGATCTCGGCGGCTCGGCGGCGCAATCGGTGATCCTGATGGCGATCGTCATCGGGCTGACAGCGATCCAGTTCCGTTTTATCGAGCGCCGGGTGCATTACGGATGAGCCTCTGAGGTGGCCGGCTCCGGCCGTGGCGCTTGGGTTGCGCATGCAGTGCTGATCGCCGGCCTGGCCCTGGTGCTGTTCCCGATCTATGTCGCGTTCGTCGCCTCGAGCCTGACCCTTCGCGACATTCTCGAATGCCCCGATGACGCTGCTTCCGGGTCCGCACCTCGTCGCCAACTATCGCGAGGCGCTGACTGCCGGCACGATGAAGACCAGCGGCGCAAGCGGTCGGCCGCGATGATGGGGAACAGCCTGGTCATGGCGCTGGCCATCGCGATCGGCAAGATCGCGATCTCGCTGCCCTCGGCCTATGCGGTGGTGTTCTTCCGTTTTCCGCTGCGCCGGCTGTGTTTCTGGGCGATCTTCGTGACGCTGATGCTGCCGGTCGAGGTGCGCATCATCCCGACTTACAAGATCGCCGCCGATCTGCGGCTTGATCGACACCTATGCCGGGCTGGCCCTGCCGCTGATCGCCTCGGCGACAGCGACATTGCTGTTCCGCCAGTTCTTTCTGACTATCCCCGACGAGCTCGGTCGAGGCGGCCAAGATCGACGGCGCCGGTCCGTTGCGCTTTTTCTGTCGATACGGTGATCCCGCTGTCGCGCACCAACATCGCGGCGCTGTTCGTGATCCTGTTCATCTATGGCTGGAACCAGTATCTCTGGCCGCTGCTGATCACCGACACGCCGACGATGACGACGATCATCATCGGCATCCGCCAGATGATCGGCAATGGCGACGCCCAGACCGAGTGGCAGATCGTGATGGCGACGGCGCTGTTGGCGATCCTGCCGCCGGTCGCGGTCGTGCTGCTGATGCAGCGCTGGTTCGTCGCCGGCCTGATCGAACCCGAAAAATGACGGCTCATATCGGGATCAGTACCGCCAGGTGACGGGCAGGCATCTGATAACCCTTAACGAACGCGGACATGGACCAGGGAGGTAACGGGCGTGCCTACCGCAACCTTGCGCCAGTTCAGCGATTGGGGAGGTCGAGGGGGTAGATTGGCCGTCTGACTTTCTTGAAATCGAGTTGACCGTAATCGGAGGTGCACACCCCGACGCCGGCGCAGTCGATAACGGCTTTCGCCATTGCGCCGAGCCCGGCGCGCCAGTGGATGCGGCTCTTCAGCATCACAAAACGTTTCTGCATCGGGTCTATGCCGAGGCTAGTGAGGCAGTTGAGGTCGGAGGGCTCGACATGGCGCGAGATCAGCACGATCTCGACCGGCCCGGTGTCGAGCACCACAGCCGGGCCCATATCCATCTGCACACCGCGTCCCATTGGGCCGCGGTTGCGGTAGCGGCCGTTCGAGATGGTCTTGACCGTGCCCGTGATCGTCAAGGGCGGGCTCTCGGCCGCGATCGCCGGCATTGCGATCTTCCCGCCGATCGACAGGCTGACCTCGGCGCCGATCCCAGCGGCGATCGCCTGCTGCACCGCTTCGGGATCGTAGATTGCAAAGGCGGCGACATCCTCTAGCCCCTGCCGCAGGATTTCCGCCAGCACGACGGTCGTGTCCATCGTGCCGCCGGAGGCGCAGTTGTCGTAATGGTCGAGCAATACGATCGGCCCGTCGCCGCGCTCGGCCGGCGGCATTGCCTGGGCGCGGGCGACGGATTGCTGCAGCGGTTCGATTTGGTAGACAAAGGCCTCGCGCTCGACCCAGGCCCGGTCCAACAGCTCGTCACGGAGATCTTCGGCGAGCTTGCGGTCGCCATCGGTCACGACCACGGCGCTCAATCCGGCATTGCTGATGTCGGCATGCGGAAAACCGGTGAAGAGGCTCGCGGCCAATGCGCCGTCGCCCCTCATCGCCGCGCAGCGGCGCTGCAGTTCCTTGTTCGGGTGGTCATCCGTGCCTTGCCGCATCACATGCGGCAGCATCGGCACATTGCCCCACGCGATGACCGGCCTCACCTCGCCCCGGACCATGCGCAATAGGATCTCGCCGGTGAGCCTGGCGGTCTCGTAGGTGTCGATGTGCGGATAGGTGCGGTAACCGGTCACGACGGTCGCGTTCTTGATGATCTCGTCATAGAGATTAGCGTGCATATCGAGCGACACGGCGATCGGCGTCTTCGGGTCGATCGCGCGCAGCCGTTTGAGGAACTGGCCCTCGCCGTCCTCGAGGCTTTCGGTGACCATTGCGCCGTGCAGGTCGAGCATGATGCCGTCGAAACCGCCGCGCGCCACCGCCTCGCAGATCGTATCCGTGATGTGTGCGTAGGCAGCGTCCTCGACGGGACGGCTCGGGGGCGCCCCGGCAGCGATCGGCAAGACGATCTCGGCATCCACGCGAGCGGCAAGATCGAGATACGCACCGAGACCGGTGCCGGTGCCGCGATAAGCGCGGATCGCCGCCTCGCCATAGAGCGGCGCAAACCGGGCGAGCGGTGTCGGCACCGGCGAGAAGGTATTGGTCTCGTGCTTCATCATCGCGATCAACAGGCGCATGAGCGGATCTCCACGGCTCCGGCAGTTATGCCCCTTCTGGTTTGGGAAGCGTGTTCTTTGCCTCGGCGACACTGCAGGCGGTCATGCAGAGCACCTCCGGAGTATGGCTATATCCATAATTGTCGCTTGCGTCCACACAACACACTAAAATCAACTTAATTCATTTCGAGCCAGCCTCTTAGACTTGCGGGTCTGCCATTGCGCGCAAAGCGGGTAGGATCAGATCGACTTGGTCTAGCGGCATCCGCGCTTGAGCCGGCGCGAGCCTCATATGGGCGGCAAGCTCTTGTTGCGGGAGGCGGCCGACGATGCGGGCAATGTCCGCAAAGCGGGCTCCCTGCTGCAATAGGTAAGCTACGTAAGTGTGACGCAGTATGGCGGGGGTTACCTCGTGCGCATCGGGAAGCCCGGCATCGTAGCCGGCGCACATCACGAGATCGGCGGCTTCATCGGTACTCGAGGCGGGGCTTGGCGCGGGCTGCTGGGCGACCTGCCGGGCGCTGATCAGGCCGCGCAACGGTTCTGTCAGATGGAGGATACGCGGCGATCTGCCGGGCACCTTTATCGTGCCTGCGTCGAGGTAGAGATCATCCCAACGCAAACCGATGATTTCCTCGACCGTCAAACCCGTGAAGAGCAACACCATCAGCAGCCGTCCGTCATCATTTGCCGCCCGCAACAGGGCCGCGGCCTCCGCGTCGGTCAGCTGACGCAACGGTGCATCGGGCCCCGGCAGCTGCATAGGCTCCGCAGTAAGCAAGGGACGCTGCGCGGTCAATGCATCGCGAGTTAGCGGATGGGGCCAGAAGGGGTGCAAAAAAGCCTGTTCGGGTGCCGGGTTGGGACGCGCAAAAAATTCAACGAATCGCACGGCGAAAATACCGACGACCAGCGATGCCGCCGCGCCGATCCCGGCGAGGAGATAAGGAGGGTAGAGCGGCTCTTGAGGCATGATTGCAGCCTCCAGGACCTGCACTCGGGGAGCATTCTCCGAATCGCTCGCCTCGAGCTGCGCCAGGCGCTCGATCGCCCCGCGGTGCAGCTGTTCGAGATGCGCGAGGTCCTCTTGCATCGCCTTGTATTCGTTGAGGCGCGCTGCGAATGCCTGCGCGGCCTGTTTGTTGCCGTTCAATTGCTGCTGGAGCCGCTCGGCTGCCTCGCGAGCGCTGGTCAATTGCTGCTGCGCCTCGGCGAGGGCTGCGCGTTGGCCGGCCGCGCGTTCGGATCCCATTTGCTGTTCGAGGTTTGCCAGGCGCCCGCGCATCGCTTTGGCTGCCGGGTCCAAGTCCAAATATTGCGGCGTAAAGCGAAGCTCGAGCTCGTGCAATTGCTCGCGCAACTGCGAGCCGCGTTTTTCGATGTCTGCGAGTGTCGGATTGCTCTTGGGGCCGCCAAGCACCTCACCGGCCGCAATGGCGTTGCGCACGGCGCGGAGATGTCCTTCGGCGGCCGCCACGTCGGTGTTTGCGTCATTGAGCGACTCACCGAGACCCTTCACGGTAGAGAGCAGCTGGTTCTCGGCCCGCTCCGCCGACACGATATCGTAACGCGCCCGGAACGCCTCGACCTCCTGCCGTTTTGCCGCCACTTGCCGGTCAAGGACGTGAATCTCGTCGCGCAGCTCTGTATTGCCGCTCCCCACGGATTTTTTATACGCAGCCGCCAACTGCTCCCGGTAAACATCGGTCAGCGTATTGACCAGGCGCGGGAGGATTTCTCGGTTCGTGCCTTGCGCCTGGAGTTCGCACGATTTGCGTGCCTTCAACGCTCTCGGTGCTCACCATCCGCCCGAGGCCTTGCACCGGGTCGGGCCCGAGATCTTTGGAGAGATCGTCAGAATTTCCGAGGCGCGCCACCGCCTTTTCCAGCACGGGGCGGCTGGTGAGCACTTGAACCTCGGTGAGGAACGACTTTCGGCCGTTCTCGGCTGGTGCTTTTGCCGGACTCGCGGCTATTTCCAAGCGCGCGGCGGCACGATATTCCGCCGGCCTGAAAAGAGCGTATGCCAGGCTGAGCCCGCAGCCCACCAGGAATACGGCTGAGAAAATGGCGATCCGCCGCCGATTGGAATTATTTGCCCGAAATTCCGGTGGCGCCGGCGAAGCGTCGCCAAGCGCATATTGGTGTCGATCGGACCAGCCGACGAGTTTTGCCATGTCTACCTGATGCTTGGCGGTTTTCGACGCGCGACGCGCACTCCTTCCGCGAGCGCGCGGACGTCGGCGAGGACGGCATCGACGAGGCTGGGTTTGGCGGTGTTGTCGGAGTTGAGATTGAGGGCGAGACGCTGCACGAGGGCGGTGCCAAGAGCGGCGGCGTCGGCGGCGCGCGCTACTTCCGCGGCTTGCTGCAGGGTGCGGATGCCGAAACCGACGGCAATCGGCAACGCGGTGAAACGGCGCAGCCGGGTGACTGCGGCGGCGACACTGGCGGCGTCGGCCGAGCGGGTGCCGGTGATGCCGGCGACCGCGACGTAATAGATGAAGCCGCTGGCGTGCTCGACGATACGCGGCAGGCGGCGGTCGTCGCTGGTCGGCGTGGCGAGACGGATGAAGTCGAGGCCGGCCGCGCGCGCCGGCCGGGTCAGCTCGGCATCCTCCTCGGGCGGCAGATCTACGACGATGACGCCGTCGACGCCCGTAGCCGCGGCGTCCTGCGCGAAGCTCTCCGGTCCGTAGCGGTAGATCGGGTTGTAATACCCCATCAGCACGATCGGGGTCGCCTCGTCGGCGCGGCGCAGCTCGCGGACCAGCTCCAAGGTGCGGCGCAAGCTCATGCCCGCTTTCAAGGCGCGCTGTCCCGCTTCCTGGATCACCGGGCCGTCGGCCATCGGGTCGGAAAACGGCATGCCGATCTCGATCAGATCGGCCCCGGCCGCGGGGAGGCCGCCGAAGAGCCGGGCGGAGGTCTCCGGATCGGGATCGCCGGCGGTCAGATAGGTGAAGAGCCCGGCGCGACCCTCGTCCCGCAGCGCCGCGAAGCGCCGCTCGATCCGGCTCACAGCCGGACGCCGAGATGGTCGGCGACGGCGAAGATGTCCTTGTCGCCGCGGCCGCACATGTTCATGACGATCAGGTGGTCGCGCGGCAGAGTCGGCGCGATTTTGGCGACATGGGCCAGCGCATGCGCCGGCTCGAGCGCCGGGATGATCCCTTCGAGCCGGCTCGAAAGCTGAAACGCCTCGAGCGCCTCATCGTCTGTGATCGAGACGTATTGCACGCGCCCGAGCTCGTGCAGCCAGGCATGCTCGGGGCCGATGCCCGGATAATCGAGACCGGCGGAAATCGAATGCGCGTCGCGGATCTGCCCGTCCTGGTTTTGCAGCAGGTAGGTGCGGTTGCCGTGCAACACGCCGGGCTCGCCGCCGGTCAGGGAGGCCGCGTGCAACCCGGTCTCGATGCCGTGCCCGCCTGCCTCGACGCCGATCATCGCGACATCGGGCTCATCGAGGAAGGGATGGAACAGCCCCATCGCATTCGAGCCGCCGCCGATGCAGGCGACCAATGTATCGGGCAGCCGGCCCTCGGCCTTTTCGAGCTGCACCCTCGTCTCGTGCCCGATCACCGACTGAAAGTCGCGCACCATCATCGGGTAGGGGTGCGGCCCAGCGACCGTGCCGATCACGTAAAACGTGTCGTCGACATGGGCCACCCAGTCGCGCAGCGCTTCGTTCATCGCGTCCTTCAGCGTGGCCGTCCCCGAATGCACCGGCACGACCTCGGCGCCGAGCAGTTTCATGCGGAAGACATTGGGTTTTTGCCGCTCGATGTCGGTTGCGCCCATATACACAACGCAGGGTATATCGAAGAGCGCGCAGGCCGTCGCCGTCGCGACTCCGTGCTGGCCGGCGCCGGTCTCGGCGATGATCCGGCGCTTCTTCATGCGGCGCGCCAGCAGCACTTGGCCAAGGCAATTGTTGATCTTGTGCGCGCCGGTATGGTTGAGCTCGTCGCGTTTTAGATAGAGCTTGGCGCCGCCAAAATGGCGGGTCAGCCGCTCCGCGAGATACAAGGGGCTCGGCCGGCCGACATAATGCTCGAGGTAATAGTCGAGCTCGGCCTGGAAACCGGGGTCGCGGCGCGCCTCGGCATAAGCCTCGTCCACCGCGAGAACCAGCGGCATCAAAGTCTCGGCGACGAAGCGCCCGCCATAAATCCCGAAATGGCCACGTTCGTCCGGCCCGCCGCGAAACGTATTCGGTGTCTGCAATTTCACCTCTCAGTCCGGCCGGCAGTGTCCGATTGACCGCCGATTTCTTCAATTCTAGCATTGGCGTTCGAGACAGGGGGACATCAAACATGGAAAGCTCGCTTCCCTACACCGGCAAGGAATTTCTCGACAGCCTCAACGACGGGCGGGAGGTGTGGATCTACGGCGAGCGGGTCAACAACATCACCGAGCACCCGGCCTTCCGCAACACGGCGCGGATGATCGCCCGGCTTTACGACGCGCTGCATCGCGATCATGCGGAAAAGAAAAACCTGCTGACCTGCCCGACAGAGTGGGGCGGGTTCACTCACCGGTATTTTGTCGCGCCGCGTTCCGCCGACGATCAGTTTGCGGCGCGTGACGCCATCGCCGCGTGGTCGCGGCTGACCTATGGCTGGCTCGGGCGGTCACCCGACTATAAGGCCGCATTCCTCGCCACTCTGGGCGCCAATGCGGAGTTCTACGAGCCTTATCAGGAGAATGCACGACGTTGGTACCGCTTCAGCCAGGAGCGGGTGCCATTCGTTAACCACGCGATCGTCCAGCCGCCGGTCGATCGCAATATGGCTCCCGGCGCTCCGGGCGGCCCCACGGATGTCTACGCGCATGTGACCAAGGAGACCGACGCCGGGATTCGGGTCACCGGCGCCAAGGTCGTCGCCACCGGCTCGTCACTGACGCATTTTACCTTTGTCGCGCATGCCGGCGTGTTGCCGGTGCAGGACAAGAATTTCGCGATCGTCTTTCTCGTTCCGAGCAATGCCAATGGGATCAAATTCGTCTGCCGCGTCTCGAACGAGCAGCGGGCCGCCGTGCTCGGGAGCCCGTTCGACTACCCATTGTCGAGCCGACTCGACGAGAACGACGCTATCTTCATCATGGACGACGTGCTGGTGCCGTGGGAGGACGTGTTTGTCTTTGCCGATATCGACAAGGCCAACCGGTTCTTCCCCAACAGCGGGTTTTTGCCGCGCGCCATGCTGCAGGGCTGCACCCGCCTAGCGGTCAAGCTCGATTTCATCATCGGGCTGTTCGTGAAGGCGACCGAGATCGCAGGCACCCGCGGGTTCCGCGGGGTCGAAGCCAATATCGGCGAGGTGATCGCCTGGCGGAATACGATGTGGGGGCTATCCGACGCGATGGCCAAGAGCGCCGAGCCGTGGGCCGGCGGCTGCGTCCTGCCGGCGATCGAGCCGGCGATGGCTTACCGCATCCTGGCCCCGGAGGCTTATGTCCAAATCAAGCAGATTATCGAGAAGACCGTCGCCAGCAGCCTGATCTATCTCAACTCGCATGCGCGGGACTTCAAGACGCCCGAGTTGCGCCAATACCTCGACCGATATGTGCGAGGGTCCGGCGGCGTCGGCGCGGTCGAGCGGGTTAAGCTGATGAAGCTGCTATGGGACTCCATTGGCAGCGAGTTCGGCGCCCGCCATGAGTTGTACGAGATCAACTACGCCGGCAGCCACGAAGAAATCCGCATCGACGCGCTGCGCGCATCGATCGGGTCGGGCCAATACGAGCGCTGGAAGAGCTTTGCCGACAGCTGCATGGCCGAATACGACCTCGACGGCTGGACGGTCCCCGACCTCGTCAACCCGGACGATGTCAGTTCGCTGCGCTAGGCGCGGATATTAGAATGGGCCAGCCAACTTCGTCTTGGCCGCGCTTGGCCCGTGGGCCTTCAGCCCACGGACTGGTTCGGTGGGCATCCACGTCTTCGAGCGCCCGAGATAAAGGCGTGGATGCTTGGATCAAGTCCGTGCAAGCCGACTTTTGGGTAATTCCTGAGCGGAACCAACCGGCGACCTGTTCAGGAGAAATTTTCTCGGCCGGCCACGCGCGAATGCGGGAATCCAGGGGTGGCAAGGCCGGAGCGGTTTTCTCCTGGACTTCCGCTTTCGCGGGGGCGACGGCACCGGGTCGTGAAAACCACACTTCAACTCGATCCGAGTTCACGGACGGCTGCCGACGATATTGAAGCAAATCGTTGTCCCGGGCCGTCGGCGAGTGGGCGCGGCGCCTCTCGCACTCGCTGCGCGTTGTCCGCACAAAGCGGAATTTTATCCAGTGCTACCTTTTCGCCGGGCTCGCGTTTTTCGTGCTTGTTTGTGCGCTTCTTCTGCCCATCGGAAATCTTCTTTCCTCCGGATTTACCTTCGAAATCAATTACAACGAGGGGTGGAACGTATACAACGCTGATAGGTTGATCCATGGTGAAACCATCTATGACGACAATTACTGGAGGATTAACAATTACCCAATCGGCTCATTTCTGATTATTGCCGGCGCAAATCTCCTGATCCACAATCCCTTATTGAGTGGACGGCTGGTCGCGCTGATCTCCTTCGTAGCGATCGGGGTGTTTGCGGCGATGGCGGTCCGGCGCTTCGGCGGCGGGCGAACCGACGCGGTCTTTGGGGCCGCCTGCGCCATGGGCTTTTGCTATCTGGTCGCACCCGCCTGGATCATCGCCGATGACCCGCAGACTTTGGGCGAAGCGGTCATGCTCGGCGCTCTGGTCAGCTACACCGCGCGCCCGCCCGACCGCCTTAGCTTGCTACGCACCGCGTTGCTCGTCGTGCTCGGCGGCTTCATCAAGCACAACCTCTTGGCGATCCCGATCGCGATAACCCTCGATCTGGGCATCCGGTCGCCGCGGCGGCTGCCATTGTGGCTCGCCTGGTGCGCCGGTTTCGCGGCCGGTTTCCTCGGCCTGACGCAAATCGTCGCCGGCACCGACTTCATCGATCATCTGATGTCGCCGCGGATCTTCCGATGGCACGGCGCTCGCTACCATCTGATGAAGTATCTGCGGCTGTTCAAATTCCCGTTGGCTGCCGTCGCGTTGACTGCACCGCTGGTTCTGACCGGCGATAGAACGATCCTGGCTAAATGGGGCGCGATCTCGATAATCAGTGCGACTATCCTGTCGGGCTTCGAAGGAACCTCTTATAACATGTTTCAGGATGCCGCGGTGTTCCTCGGGGTTGCCGCAGGAGTTATGATCTCCGAGTTGCGCAGGTCCGAGATTCGCAGCCGGTTGGCAAGGGTGCTGGCGAGTGCTCTGCCGTTTCTTCTCGCCCAGCCGATTCTTGCAAGAGCCCCCGATAGCGCCGTTCAAACCTACCACTGGCGCGGTCTATTGGATTCCGATCACAAAAGGGAAGAGGTTTTCCTGACCGACGCCAAATTTATTGCGGGCAAGCAAGGGCCGGCGATTTGCGAAAGTCTGCTCCTCTGTTATGTAGCGGGCCAGCCGTTTATTCTGGACCCGTTCAACTCGCGGCAATACATCTTGTCAGGCAGGCTCGATCAAGGCGAGTTGATCCGGCGGATTGCCGCCCGCGAATTTGCGGTCATTCAGCTTCGCGCCGATATTTGTGACGATCCGACGACGTCATCCTGTCATATCCTGCACTATCGGCAAAAGGTCGACCGGTTTACCGACGAAGTGCTTTACGCCATCGATCAATATTATGAGGTCGCGCGACGCTCCACCTTCGGCTCCTTTTATGTCCCGAAGTAACCGCGAACGCTCCAGGTTGCGAACCCCGCAATGCGGCGATAGGCTCCGGGCATACTGACAGGATCGGTATCGTGCGTTATCTCAGCACCCGTGATTGTCGCGCTGCGCCCGTGACCCGCTCCTTTGCGGAGGTGCTGCTTGCCGGTCTCGCCGAGGATGGCGGGCTCTACGTGCCGGACCGTATGCCCGGGCTGGCCGCCGACATTCCTCGGTTTGCCGGCCTGCCCTATGCCGAGATCGCCGCCCGGATCGTGGCCTTGTTCGCCGGCGACGCCTTCCCGCCGGGCGAATTGCATCAACTCGCCACCACGGCCTACGCCCGGTTCCGCCATGCCGCGGTCGCCCCATTGGTGCAGCTCGACGAGAATCTGTGGCTCCTCGAGCTCTTTCATGGGCCGACCCTGGCCTTCAAGGATCTGGCGTTGCAGCTCGTGGGGCCGATGTTCGACGCGGTCCTGGCCCGGCGCCGCGAGCATGTCACGGTGATCGGCGCGACTTCCGGCGATACCGGCTCGGCCGCGCTCGAAGCGTGCCGCGATCGCGCGGCGATCGACATCTTCATCCTCTACCCGCATCAGCGCGTCTCCGAGGTGCAGCGCCGGCAAATGACAACGGTCGAGGCGGCCAACGCGCATGCGGTCGCGATCAAGGGCACGTTCGATGACTGTCAGGATCTCGTGAAGGCGCTGTTCGCCGACGCCCGGCTGCGGCACGAGCTGAACCTGTCGGCGGTGAATTCGATCAACTGGGCGCGAATCGCCGCGCAAACCGTCTACTACGCTGCCGCCGCGGTCGCGCTGGGCGCGCCGGCGCGATCGATTTCGTTCAGCGTGCCAACCGGAAATTTCGGCAATGTCTACGCCGGACACGTCGCCCGCCAGATGGGGGTGCCGATCGAGCGGCTGGTAATCGGCACGAACCGCAACGATATTCTCACTCGGTATTTTGCGAGCGGGCGAATGGACCTCGCCGCAGTCGAGCCGAGCCTCAGCCCGAGCATGGACATCCAGGTGTCGAGCAATTTCGAGCGGCTGCTGTTCGAGCTGAAAGGCCGTAACGGCGCCGCTGTTGGCGAGGCGATGGTGAATTTCCGGCACACCGGCTCGTTGCCCGAAAACGATCAGGCTTGGCGCGCCGCGCGCCGCTTGTTTTCTGCTCACAAAGTCGGACGACACTGAGACTATGCAAACCATCGCGAAGACTTACGCCCGGTCGGGAGCGCTGATCGATCCGCACACGGCGGTCGCCGTCGCTGCCGCGCGAGCCGAAATAGCCGCCCATGGGAGGGGCACACCGATGATCGCCCTGGGTTGTGCGCATCCGGCCAAGTTTCCCGATCCGGTCGAGCGGGCCACCGGCATCCGCCCGGGTTTGCCGCCGCCGCTCGCCGACCTTCTCGAAAGGCCCGAGCGGATTGTCGTTCTGCCCAACGAGCTCGGCTCGGTGAGCCGCTTTATTCGCGCTCATGCACGGCGGGCCGGGGCCGCCGCATGAGGGCCCGGGTTTCGCGACTGGCGAACGGATTGCGGGTCGCCACGGACACGGTCCAAACCGTCGATACGGTGTCGCTCGGCATCTGGGTCGATGTTGGCACCCGGCACGAACCGGCGGCGGTCAACGGTGCCGCGCATTTTCTCGAGCACATGGCCTTCAAGGGCACCGAACGGCGCAGCGCGCGCGATATCGCCGAAGAGATCGAAGCAGTTGGCGGCCACCTCAACGCTTACACCTCTCGCGAGAGCACTGCTTACTATGCGAAGGTGCTGAAGGAAGATGTGCCGCTGGCGCTCGATATCCTGGCGGACATCCTGCAGAACTCCACCTTCGACCCGGAGGAGCTCGAGCGCGAGCGGACGGTCATTCTGCAGGAGATCGGCCAGGCCAACGATACCCCCGACGACATCATTTTCGACCATTTTCAGGAATGCGCCTATCCTGAGCAGGCGATGGGGCGGCCCGTGCTCGGCAGACCGGACATCATCCGCGGGCTCGAGCCGCGATGCGGTGGTCGCGTATTTGCGTGACCATTACGGAGCGCAGCGCATGGTGCTCGCGGCGGCGGGCAACCTCGAGCACGAGCGTCTTTTCGATCTCGCTGAGACGCTGCTGTCCGATTTGCCGGCCGAGCGCTCCGTCAGCACCGAGCCGGCGCGCTACACCGGCGGCGACCGGCGTGAGGACCGCGATCTCGAGCAGCTACACCTCGTGCTCGGCTTTCCGGGGGTGACCCTCGGCGATCCCGATTATTACGCTGCCTCGGTTTTGTCGACCGCGTTCGGGGGTGGCATGTCCTCCCGGCTGTTTCAGGAAATTCGCGAGAAGCGCGGTCTGGTCTACGCGATCCACTCCTTTGTCCACGGTTATCGCGACGGCGGCTTGTTTGGGATCTATGCCGGGACCGGCGAAAACGAGGCGGCCGAGCTGGTGCCCGCACTGTGCGAGGAGGCGCTAAAGCTGCAGGACGGGTTGACGGAAATCGAGCTGAGGCGCGCCAAGGCCCAGATGAAGGCCGGGCTGCTGATGTCGCTCGAGAGCACTTCGGCGCGCTGTGAACAGCTCGCCCAGCATCTCCTGATCTACGGCACACCGTTTGATCCGCCCGAGGTCGTGCGGCGCATCGAGGCGGTCGATGACGCTGCAATTCGGCGGGTCGTCGCACGCTGGCGTTCGGCGCCGCCCACTGTCGCAGCGCTGGGGCCGTTGAGCCGATTGGAGGAATACGGCAAATTGCAGGGGCGCCTCGTCGTTTAGTGCTTGGACGCATTCAATTAATTCAACGCCGCGTCTCGTTCCCTTGTCTTCCCGGCGAAGGCCGGGACCCATTTCCGCGATGGGCACCCCCCTTCGCCGTGTGACAGATTTTTTGTGCTCTCGCATTGGGGCGTCGCTTATAAACCTTAAATAGATCTGGGCACTAGCGGGCATCGAGAATATATGGCGCCGCAACGGAAGACTTTTCCGCGACTGTTTCTGTCCCGGGCCGATCCGTATCGGCTGATCGGCGCTCGCGTCTTTCTGCGCCCCCCGGAGCGCGGCGATTACGAGGCATGGGCGAGCCTGCGCGCGGGGTCGCGGGATTTCCTCTCGCCCTGGGAGCCGAGCTGGCCGCCCGATGCATTGAGCCGAGCCAATTTTCGGGCGCGAGTGGCGCGCTATGCCGAAGATTGGCGCACCGACCAGGCCTATAATTTTTTCATCTTCGGCCATGACGAGACGCTGATCGGCGGCATTGGGCTGTCGAATATTCGACGCGGCGTTTCGGAAACGGCGAGCCTGGGTTACTGGATGGGCGAGCCCTTTGCACGGCAGCGGTACATGACATCGGCGCTGCCGCTAGTCGTCGACTTTGCTTTCGAACGCCTCGGACTGCACCGGCTCGAGGCTGCCTGCCTGCCGAGCAATCTGCCGAGCCGCTCGCTGCTCGCCAAAGCTGGGTTTCAGCAGGAAGGTTACGCGCGCGAGTATCTCTGCATCGCCGGGAAATGGCAGGACCATCTGTTATTTGCGATCTTACGCGGCGATCGCAGCGCACCGGAGAATTAAAGGCGCCGCCGCCGAATCAAAGCCGCGTCCACGTTCGGATCAGGCGTGCCCCGCCTCGCTCGACAGCATCGTCAAATCGACGCCGAGCTTGGCAAGCGCCCGCTGCCACTTTTGGTCGTGGTCGGGATCGAAAATTATCGCGTCGTCGGCCGGGACCGAAAGCCACCCATTGGCTTGGATCTCGGCGTCGAGCTGACCCGGCGCCCAGCCGGCATAGCCGAGGGCAAACAGGCTCCGCCGCGGACCCCGGCCTTGCCCGATCGCGCGCAAGACATCGAGAGTGGCGGTGAGCGCGATATTGTCGTTGACGACCAGGGTCGCGCCTTCGTTGTAGTCGGTGGTGTGCAGGACAAAGCCGCGGCCCGCCTCTACGGGACCGCCGTAATGCACCGGCCGCGAACCCACGTCGCCGCTCGGCGAGAGGTCGAGCTGCGCGAACAATTCGCCCATGGTCAGCGACCCGAGCAGCTTGTTGACGACGAGGCCCATGGCTCCAGCCTCACCGCTATGCGCGCAAATATAAACGACCGACCGCGCGAAGCGCTCGTCCATCATCTGCGGCATCGCCAATAAAAGCTGCCCCGTCAGTGACATTGCCCTGCCTCGGTACGCAAGCGACCGCGATCGCTCGCTTTGCTCTCCGGTAGCTATACACCTATGGAGGCCCTTTGTTGCCTATTTCGCGCTCAAAAGGAGCCGCCGGCAGATCGCCAGGGCGGTTTGCCCGACCGGGGATCTTGTGTTATCGCTCCGCCGTCCGAACATCTTCCGAGGGATTTTCACATGACCATCCAGGTTGGCGACAAGATACCTTCGGCGACGCTCAAACAGATGACCCCGGAGGGGCCGAAGGACATCACCACCGACGAACTCTTCCGCGGCAAGAAGGTTGCCCTCTTCGCAGTGCCCGGGGCGTTCACGCCGGCCTGCTCGCAGCGCCACCTGCCCGGTTACGTTGAGAAGGCGTCCGACATCCAGGCCAAGGGCGTCGACGAAATCGTCTGCGTCGCGGTCAACGACGTCTTTGTCATGACGGCATGGGGCAAGGAGCAGCGGGCCGAGGGCAAGGTGCGCATGCTGGCCGACGGCAGCGGCGATTTCGCCCGCGCGCTCGGGCTCGATCTCGACCTCTCCAAGAATGGTCTCGGCACCCGCTCCAAACGCTATTCGATGCTGGTGGACAACGGCGTGGTCAAGTCGCTCAATGTCGAGCAATCGCCGGGCCAAGTCGAAGGCTCCGGCGCCGAGGCGATGCTGCGGGCACTTTAGGACGGTCCCGGCGATCGCACTACCCGCGGGTCAGGGAAGAGCGCTGCTTCCCCCAATTCTCTTCAGCGATGCGGGCCCGCGCGATAGCGTCGGCCCGCTCGTTTTCCGGGTGGCCGGAATGGCCGCGCACCCATTGCCAATCGACGACGTGCCGGGCCGCCGCGGCGTCGAGCCGCTGCCATAGATCGACATTCTTGACCGGCTGCTTGTCGGCCGTCAGCCAGTTGCGCCGCTTCCAGCCGTGTATCCATTTGGTGATGCCGTCGCGCAGATATTGGCTGTCGCTGTAGAGCCGGACGCGGCACGGCCGCTTCAACGCTTCGAGACCGGTGATCGCGGCCATCATCTCCATGCGGTTGTTGGTTGTGTCAGGGTCATAGCCGCTCAATTCCTTTTCGACCTCGCGATAGCGCAAGATCGCGGCCCAGCCGCCCGGGCCCGGGTTGCCGCGGCAGGCGCCGTCGGTAAAGATCTCGACATCGGCCAGCTCAGACATCGGCCAGCTCAGACATCGGCCAGCTCAGACATGCGCCAGCTCAGGCGTCGAGCCCGTAGCCCGCAATATCGGTGACACCGCGGTGGAAGCGCAGCTTGCGCAAATATTCGAGGGGATTTTTCGGCCGGACCAGCGCCCCCGCCGGCTGGTTCAGCCAGTCGAACAGGCGGGTCAACAGAAAGCGTAGCGCGCTGCCGCGGGCCAGCAAGGGCAGAGCGGCGAGTTCGGCGGCGGAGAGCGGCCGCGCCCGCCGATATCCTTCGAGCAGCAGCCGCGCCTTGGTCACGTTGAGACTGCCGTCGGCTTCGAAGCACCAGGCGTTGAGGCAGATCGCCAGATCATAGGCGAGAAAGTCGGTGCAGGCGAAGTAGAAGTCAATCAGCCCGGAAACCTCGCGCGCGCGGAAGAAGACATTGTCCGGAAAAAGATCGGCATGGATGACCCCGACCGGCAGGTCGTGTGGCCATTCCGCCTCGACCAGCGCAAGCTCGGTCTCCAGCTCGCCGGCGAGCCTGGGTTCCACTTCGGCCGCACGGGAGTGGCACGCTTCGTATAATCGCCGCCACCCGGCGACCGAGAGATCGTTCGCCCGGGTCATCTCGAACGAGGCGCCGGCGCGATGCAGCCCGGCGAGCGCCGTACCGACCGCCGCGCAATGAAAGGGCTGGATGCGGCGCGGCCACATTCCGGCGAGAAACGTCACCAATGCCGCCGGGCGGCCGCAAAGCCGGCGCAGCGCGACGCCATCCTGCGCCTTGACCGGGGTCGGGCAAGCGACGCCCTGCGCCGCAAGATGCTCCATCAAGGCGATAAAAAACGGCAAATCCTCGGGCGCAACCCGCTTTTCATAAAGCGTCAGGATGAAGTTGCCGCGCTCGGTGGTGACGAGAAAATTCGAGTTCTCGACGCCCTCGGCGATGCCCTTGCACGCCAGCACCTCACCGATGTCGTACAGCGCCGTAAAGGCTCTGAGCTCGTCATCGGCAACATCGGTATATACAGCCATCGGTCTCTTGCCGCCTCGTTCCTCTATAGTCGGCGGCGCCCGGCCGGCTTGTCTGCTCCGCGCGCCTCGCATACAGTCCGGGCAGCGGCCAACCGCCGCCGAGCAATATGAGAGTAGCAAGCGCAGAGGCAGGGGAGAAAGCATGGACGGTCCGATACCCGCGCAAAAAGAGCCCTACGGTGTCAATCTCGAAGCCGGAAAGAGGTACTTCTGGTGTGCGTGCGGGCGCAGCGCCGCGCAGCCCTTCTGCGACGGCTCGCATAAGGGTACCGGATTGACCCCAATCCCATTTACCGCCGAGGCCACCGAGGAGGTTTGGCTCTGCGGGTGCAAGGCGACCGGCGGCAAGCCGTTCTGCGACGGTACACACAACACCCTGTGAGCCGCTTGGCTGCCGAGGGGGCAGCGCTTCTCGCCATCCTCGCGCTGTCAGGTTGCGGGATGTTGTCGTCATCCTCGTCGAAGCAGGCCGAGAGGTGCCCGAGCGCGGTCGTGCTGCGGCCGCTTTCCAACACCGCCGTCTTCGGCGAGGCCCCGGAGCGTCGCCCCGACAATGTCGCGTTCTACGGGATCTTGAGCGAGGCCGACCTCAAATGCGAGTACGGCGGCGGCGACGTGAAGATCGCAATCGATGCGGTCGTCGTCGGCGAACGCGGTCCGGCGGCGAAGGGCGACGTCGTGGATCTTCCATACTTCGTCGCCGTCACCGGACCCGATCAATCCATCATCAGCAAGCGGCCATTCGCGATCCGCATCGTTTTCGAGGGAAACCAGAAACGCGCCGGCGTCACCGATCACATCGAGGAAACCATCCCGCTCGACGGCCGCAAAGCCTCCGACCTCAACGTCCTGCTCGGCTTTCAGCAGAGCCCCGAGGTCGTCGACTTCTACAGACACTTCCGCGGCCGCTGACTTTCTGGTCCGGCACCGGACCTGGACGCCGCCGTCCGCGCCGCGAGCCACAGCCAGAAATTGTATCAACAAGTTCCCGCCTTGCTACACCTGGAGCAAGTCCGCAGCCAAAGCACATCTAAAAGTTGTAAAGATGTCGGCCTGCGGCGCGCCGGTTTCCCAGATGAGTGACGCCCAATTCAAGCGCCGCCTTTGCGACGCCCGCCGTTCGCTACGAATAGCCATCTGGTCGGCCGCTTGACGGCGCAGGTATATGCTGTAGTGATTAGCGGGACTGGGTGCGGCGACGATGGATTACGAAGGGTTCTTCAAACAGCGACTCGACGCGCTGCGCACCGAGGGACGGTATCGGGTGTTTGCCGATCTCGAGCGGCGTTGCGGCCGCTTTCCGCGCGCCTTCGACCATCGCATCGGCGCCGAGGTGACGGTCTGGTGCTCAAACGATTATCTCGGCATGGGTCAGCACCCCGCGGTGCTGGAGGCGATGCAAGATACGTTGCGGGCGGTCGGCGCCGGCGCCGGCGGAACCCGCAACATCTCGGGCAACAGCCATCTGCATCTGCTGCTCGAGCGCGAGCTGGCTGATTTGCACGGCCGCGAGGCGGCGCTAATCTTCACTTCGGGCTATGTCGCGAACGACGCGGCACTGTCAACCGTGGCGCGCGAATTGCCGGGCATGGCGGTCTTTTCGGACGCTTCCAACCACGCCTCGATGATTGCCGGCATCCGCAACAGCCGCGCCGAGAAGCACGTCTTTCGGCACAACGACCCGGCCGATCTCGCGCGCTTGCTCGACCGCGTCGTCCCCGACCGGCCGAAGCTCGTGTGCTTCGAGTCGGTTTATTCGATGGACGGCGACATCGCGCCGATCCGCGAATTGTGCGACATCGCCGATCGGTTCGGGGCGATGACCTATCTCGACGAGGTGCACGCCGTTGGCCTCTACGGCCCGCGCGGCGGCGGGATTGCCGAGCGCGACGGCATCATGCACCGTCCGACCGTGATCCAGGGCACTCTCGGCAAAGCGTTTGGCACGATCGGCGGCTACGTCGCGGCCTCGGCGGCGCTCGTCGATTTCTTGCGCAGCCACGCGCCGGGCTTCATCTTCACGACGTCATTGCCGCCGGCGCTCGCCGCCGGCGCGCTCTCCGCCATCCGTCATCTGAAGGAAAGCCAAATCGAACGCGATCGCCACCAGGAACGCGCCGCCACCCTGAAGCGGCGTCTCGCCGAGGCCGGCCTGCCGGTAATGTCCTCGGCGAGCCACATCGTCCCGGTGATCGTCGGCGATGCCGGCCTCTGCAAAGCCGCTTGCGACGAGCTGTTGCACCGGCACCGGATCTACGTGCAGCCGATCAACTACCCGACCGTGCCGCGCGGCACGGAGCGCCTGCGGCTTACGCCCTCGCCATTGCACAGCGATGCTGATATCGAAGCGCTCGTTGCCGCGCTCGGCGAGGTGTGGACTAGGTTGACTCTTCCGCCGCGCTGCCTAATTCCGCACTCGGCTCCGGCCGCAGGCCGCGGCCAGGGCCGAACGGGTTTGAGGTCGGCGATCTGGTTTACGGAGATCAGCCGGCGCGCCTCGGGCCAGCCAGGAGGCCCAGGCCGGCCGTTTTTCAATTCGTAGTGTGACCCCGCTCACAGAGCGCAATCCACAATAGACCTATACTGCTTCCGGAGCGTGCCGTGAGCGCGTCTGGAGGAGCAAATTTCCATGCACGATTGTGATCGCGGACCACCCAACAGGGCGAAGGCGGCTCGGTCGGCTCGATGCAGTTCCGCCGCCGCGAGCTTGGCGATAATGGCTTTGCTCGCCGGCCCTCCCGAGCTTGCAATCGCGCAAAACCTGCCACCCGCTAGCTCCGCCGCTGCGCGCGCCGGCGCAATCGCTCACGCCCAGAAGATGCGGCGGCTTTTCCCGGAGGTTGAGGCAGACACGCAAGCGACGCCGCCTGTGATCCCACAATTTGAGATAGATCCCGACCCGAGTGGGGCGATCGCGAGCTTCCGACCGAACGGGCCTACGGTAACGGCGAAGAACGCCTTTTTTCAAAACCTCGGAAGTAACGGGCGCTCCTGCTTCACATGTCACAAGCCCGAGGATGCATGGTCGATCAGTGCAAAGCATGCGCAAGACCGTTTTCACGCAAACACCAATGATCCTTTGTTCCGGCTATTCGATGGCGCCACCTGTCCCTCCGACGACGTCTCGACACTTTCGGCGAAGCGAAAAGCCTACAGTCTGGTTCTGGCAAAGGGGTTGATCCGGATCGGGCTGCCAGTGCCGTCCGCCGGACTGGAGTTTGAGATCACCGATGTGAACGATCCCTATGGCTGTAATACGAACCCGACCACAGGCCTGACCGGCTCTACGGCCGGCACTGTGTCTGTCTACCGTCGGCCGTTGCCATCAGCCAATCTTGGCTTTTTGAGCACAATTATGTGGGATGGGCGCGAGCCCAGCCTGTTCAGTCAAGCCATCGACGCGACGCTAACCCATGCGCAAGCGTCGGTAACACCGACGCCTTTGCAGCAACAGCAGATCGTGACTTTCGAGGGCTGCACGCAATCCGATACTGCCGCGTTGTGCTCTAATACTCCACTGAGCGCGGGCGTTTTCACCGCGCAGATTTTTGACCAAGCCTTATCTCTCTCTGCAGGCGGCGCGAATGGCGGCCCGATCGCTCTTTCACAGCAGCTGCCTCAGTTCTTCATTGGCATGAACGACCCGCTGGGCCAAAATCCGACCGGCGCGGCGTTCAGCCCAGAGGTATTCGACCTCTACAGCGGGTGGGCCGATTCCCACGGGCGCGGCGGGGCCACCCACCGGCGCCAGTCAATCGCCCGCGGGGAGGAGGTTTTCAATACCACCAAGATCGACATCACCGGAGTTGCCGGCTTGAATGATGCGCTCAATCAGCCGACTATCCCAGGGTTCTGCGGTACCTGCCACGATACGCCGAACGCCGGCGACCATTCGGTCAAGGCGCCATTGAACATCGGCGTCGCGAATGCTGGTGCAGATAGCCCGCCGGCCCTGGATATTTCCGGATTGCCGGTTTTCACGATCTGGTGCACATTTGGGCCGCTGGCCGGGCAGGTGTTCGAGGTCACCGATCCGGCCCGCGCGTTGATCACCGGGAAATGTGCCGATATCGGCAAAGTGAAGGGACCGATCCTGCGCGGTTTGGCGGCGCGTGCACCGTACTTCCACAACGGTTCGGCTGCGACGCTGACCGACGTCGTGGAGTTCTACGACCAGCGTTTCGGCATCGGGTTTACCGACCAACAGAAGTTGGATCTGGTCGCCTTTCTGAGCTCACTCTGAAATTCGGGTGCACTCAAGTGCCGATCACGAGAGGGCTAGTGAGCTTTTTCAACGCGGCGATCACCGACAGCGCGGTCAGGCGGCCGGTGCGCGGATTGTCGTCCGATGGCACATTTTCGACCTGCATCGACAGGCGGGCGGCTGCGGCCTCGACCTCGATGCGGTGAATATTGCGAGTGATGGTCGGGTCGGCCCAGATTTCGATCCTCGTGCGGTCGGGTCCGATGCCGGCCAGGGCCAATGCTGCGGCGACATTGACGTTGGCGGGAAACCCGCGGGCGGCCTCGCGCGCAGTGCCGCTGAAGACGCGTCTGGGCTCGGTCAATGCGGTGATCTCTATTCCATGCGCCACAAGATAAGGTGCGCCCAATAGGCCTTGGGGCGGCTTTCTTGAAATCATATCGACGCTCGAGATGCCGCCCTCGGCGGCTGCAATCACGGCATCCAGGCCCAGCAGCGCTCCGGTCGGCACGAGAATGCGGCCGCCATTGCGGCGCGCCAAATCGACCAGATCGAAATTGTCGAGCAGCGCACCGCAGCTCAGCACGATGACCGTGCGCCCGTTCCCGAGCGCCGGCTCGGCCAGCTCGCGCAATACCGCAGCCGGCGCGCACTCGACAACGACGTCGGCGTGCTCCCACAGCCCCGCCACTGGCACGACGGGCGCCGGGCGCACAAATCCGGCCATTGCCGCTTCCACCCGCCCCACGTCCCGCGCGGCTACCGCGGCGAGCGTCAGCCCCTCGATTCCGCGATCGAGCCGCTGAGCGACGATCTTGCCGATCGCGCCGAACCCGGCGATCGCGACACGAAACGTCATGCTGTTTCCTTCCGCAAGATGACCCGCACCGACCCGTTGCCAACGCCGGGCGGGGACATGGCCGACCCATTCTATCGGCATCTTAGGTCTGTTGGGGAGAGGATGACCTTCGGCGCGATGCATGAACAGCCAGACAACTGGCTCCGTCAGCAGGATCCCTGGGAGGTCGCTCGTCATAGCGAAACGGTCGAAGTCAAGCTCAACGGCTCCATCGAGATGCTCGGCGGACAGCTGCGCCCCGTTCCCGGCCGTCCGTCCACGCTGATCGGTATACCGTTTGATCGGCCTGTGGTCGGCTATGGCGGCAAGACCATTAATACGCTGCGGCTGTGGGCGGCAGCGGCCCCCGATTATTTCGACTTTCAGGCATTCAGCCGCGGCGATTTCGTCGCAGCCCAGGCCGGTACTCTCGCGGCCGAAGCCCTGACGCGGGTGCTGTACCCAGATGACTCCACGCAAATGGGGCGGGGGCTGCGGTTCGTGCAGGAGTATTTTCTCGGTCGCTTGCTCATTGGCCGATCTGGTGCGGCGCTTCCGGCGCGCCAACGCCGACTGGAGCACATTGCCCGAGAAGGTCGCGATCCAGCTGAACGACACCCATCCGACGATGGCGGTACCGGAGTTGATGCGGATTCTGCTCGACGACGCGCATCTCGGCTGGGACCAGGCCTGGGACCTCACGCAGAGGACAAGACCAATGGCGTCACCCCGAGCGCCGCTGGCTGCTGCTGGCCAACCCGGCGCTCGCCACAATTATCACTGAGGCCATCAAACCAACTCGCACAGCGCCGGTAACGCCAGCGCAATCGCATCCGCCTTTGCCAATTCCGCCTACGCCAGTTTGCTTTGCCGCTCGTCGTAGCCCGTAATGGCCCGAACAAGGACATTGGTATCGGCGGTGATCTTCATCGCCTGCCGGCCCAACCCCGTCTAGCGGCCTCGGTGATTTCCTCGATCGACAAGGATGGGCCGTTCTCCCGCTTCACAAAATCGAAGACATCCGAAATCTTGCCTGTTGGCCGCGAGGCCTTTATCTCGATCCGACCATCCGGAAGCTTGTCGACGATAATTTTTTCGCCAGGCTGCACACCAAGATGCTTCAGAAGATCCTTGCGCAGCGTAACTTGGCCTTTGGCGGTGACAGTAAGCGTGCTCATGATATCATCTCTGCGGGCTATGTAAGGAAAATTTTCGTTACTTCAAAACAGCTGGCCGGGATGACCTTGTCCCACAATGTACGGAAATTATGCTTCGGTGAGGGTCGGGGGCCAAAATACGTGATCTGGAATCAACCAAAGGTCCGTCTTGCGCGGACTTGATCCGCGCATCCACCTCTTTGTTCGGCGCTCGAAGCGCCAGCCGTGAACCTCCAGATTGGCACGGGCATTGCTGCCGTGCGAGGATCTCGCCTCCACAGGAGCCCGCGATGACCCGTGATGAAGTGACCCGCAAGATACTCGCCGCCAAGCGGTCGAAAGGCCTGAGCTGGAAGACGATCGCCGCCGAGATCGGCGGCGGTTCGGCGGTTTATCTGACCGCGGCGCTAATGGGCCAGATGAAGCTGCGGCCCGAGCAGGCCGAACGCGCCGCCAAACTGCTGGATCTCGGCGAAAAGGAAACATCCCTGCTACAGGAGATCCCCTATCGCGGCTCCTTGCCGGCCGCGGTGCCGACCGATCCCTTGATCTACCGCTTCTACGAGTTGGTCCAGGTCTACGGCACGACCTGGAAGGAGTTGATCCAGGAGGAATTTGGCGACGGGATCATGAGCGCGATCGATTTCGACATGTCGATCGAGCGCCAGCCCGACCCGAAAGGCGACCGCGTCAAGCTGACCCTCAGCGGCAAATTCCTCCCATATAAGGAGTACTGAGAGCGCCGATCTTTACACACAGAAATCGTCATGCCCGGGCGTGACCCGGGCATCCAGCGGTGCTCTCCCAGGTCAACGGACCTGCGGGGATTGCCGGGTCAGGCCCGGCAATGACGATTGTAGCGGAGGTGCCTTGATGGACGTGATCGACCTGAATTGCGACATGGGCGAGAGCTTTGGCGCCTGGGCCATGGGCAGCGACGCCGAGATGCTGAAAATCGTCTCTTCGGCGAATGTCGCCTGCGGCTTTCACGGCGGCGACCCGCTCGTCATGTTCGAGACGGTGAGCCGCGCCAAGGAAAACCGTGTCGGGATCGGCGCTCATCCGAGCTTTTTCGACGTCTGGGGTTTTGGCCGGCGCCAGATACAGGGCGAGAAGCCCGAGGACATCGAAAAGATGGTTGTCTACCAGATCGGCGCCTTGCAGGGTGTGGCGCATGCCGCCGGCCACCGCGTCGGCCATGTCAAGGCGCATGGCACATTGGCGAACCTCGCCGCGGTCGACCGTCCGACGGCGCTCGCGATTGGCCGCGCCATCGCCGCGGTCGACCGCGAGCTGATTTATGTCGTGATGGCCGGCACCGAGCTCGAACGCGCGGCGGATGAGCTGGGGCTCAGAATGGCGCGCGAAATCTATGCCGACCGCGCCTATGACGATACCGGCAACCTGGTCTCGCGCAAACTCCCCGGCGCGGTGTTGCACGATCCCGAGGAAGCCGCCGCCCGGGTTTCGGCGATGGTGCGCGAAGGCGCGATCATCAGCAATTCGGGCAAGCGCATCCCGGTCTCGATAGACACGGTCTGCGTCCACGGCGACAACCCGGCGGCGGTGGCGATGGCGGCCCGCGTCAGGGAACGGCTCGAAGGCGCGGGGATCGCGGTTCAGCCGATGGCTGAGACGATCCGCTAGGCGCCTCGGTCGATTTCGTCCGTGTCGAGGTCGGCGAGGGCGCCAACGGTGATCGGCTTGAAGGGGGCGCGCGGGCGGTAGCTGCCCATCTCGGCGATCGGTTTGCCCAGCGCGTCGGCGATGACGGCCGACACGATCGGGCCGCAGATCCGGCCCTGGCAGGGTCCCATGCCGCAACGGGTGAACGCTTTGAGTTGGTTTGGACCTTGCGCGCCGAGCTGCGCGGCCTTCCGTATGCGGCCGACCGACACCTCCTCGCAGCGGCACGCGATGATGTCGTCCTCCGCCGGGACCAGCACCGAAGGGGCCGGACGGTAGAGGCGATCGAGAAACGGCCGCAATGCCCGCTCGCGAACGAGCGCCGCCCGGACCGGCGCCGCGCGGCGGTCGCGCTCGGGTTGGCCGATATGACCGAGCCGCGCCGCAGCGTCGAGCGCGGCCAGGCGGCCCGACAGCGCCGCGGCCTCGGCACCGGCGATGCCGCCGCCATCACCGGCGATGGCGATGTTCGGCAGGCTCGTCTGTCCCCACGGGTCGAGCGCCGGCCGCCAGCACAGTTGGCCCTCGTCCCACTCGTGCCGCAACTGCAAGGCGAGGCTGACTTGAACGTTCGGGATGACGCCTTCGTGCAGGAACAGATGATCGGCGGCGAGTTCGCCGCCCTCCCAGGCGACACGCTCGAGGCTGCGCTGCCCGATCGCGCGCAGCCCGCGCACCCCGCGCCGGACCGGAATGCCGGCGCGTCGCACCGCGAAAATCAGACCCAATCCTTTGGCGAGCATTCGGCGGCCCGGCCAGAGGCTGTCGAGCCTGCCGCGCCACCGCGAGGGAGTTCTCCAATGGCATCGTCTCGAGGAGCGCTACCGGCGGTGCGCCAGCCCGCGCGAGCTGCGCCGCTATCAGATAGAGAAGCGGTCCCTGTCCCGCCAGCACGGCGCGGCCTTCCGGGACGAGGTCGGCTGACTTCAGCAGGATCTGCGCCGCGCCGGCCCCCATGACGCCGGGGAGGGTCCATCCCGGGATCGGGACAGGCCGCTCGAAGGCGCCGATGGCGAGCAGGATTCCGTGTGCCGTCAGCACCTCGCCGCGGCCGTTGCTTTCGAGGTACAGAGTGCCGTCGGGATCGATATGCCATAAGGCCGTTTTCGGCCGGTACTCGACGCGGCTGGCGCGTAGCGCCGCGGTCAAATCGCGGCCGGCTAGGTAATCGGGCCCGAACAGCGAGTTCCGGCCGCGAGCGCTCGACCCCCCGATAGATTTGTCCGCCCGGCGAGGCTTGCTCATCGATGAGCGCGGTCTCGATCCCGAGCTCAGCGGCGAGCACCGCCGCCGCCATGCCGGCCGGACCCGCGCCGATGATCGCCAGCCCTATCGTCACCGCAGACCCGGATCAATTCCGCGCGCCCGGATCTGACGGCGGATGCGCATACCCGGACGCGCCTCGACCATGCAGCTTTGCCGGTTGGGCGCGCCGTCGATTTCGGCGAGGCAGTCGAAGCAGATCCCCATCATGCAAAAGGGGCCGCGCTCGCGCCCCTCGACCGGGGTGTCGCGCAGACTGCGGAACCCCGCGACAAGCACTGCCGCCGCGGCTGACGCGCCGGATGGCACCCAGACAGTGCGTCCCTCGACGATGACGGCGATCGTCGCGGGATCGGCCTCAGGCCGCCGCCGGAACATCGAAACGCCGCGCCGAAAAGAGGTCGAGGGCGGGATCGAGCATACCGGCGGCGACCATCGGCGCAAATAAGTTTGCATGCGCCGCGGCGAGGGTCACCCCACTGTGGCAATTGGCGGTGAAGGCTCCGGGAAAGCGCTCGGACTGGTCATAGATCGGTAAGCCATCGGGCGGCATGACGCGCAATGCCGCCCAGGCGCGTACGATCTGCAGATCGCGCAGCCACGGAAATGAGAGCACGGCACGGCGGGCGATCATCTGCATCACAGTGGGGTTCTGGCCGGTGTCGAAACCGACATCCTCCTGGCTGTCGCCCAGCATGATCCCGCCTTCGACGGTCTGGCGGATCGTCGTCGTCGGCATCGGCAGCACGCGCTGCGCCCGCTCGGTGACGAGGATCTGGCCTCTTTGCGGCTCGACCGGGGCGCTCAGCCCGAACAGCGGGGCCAAAGCCGCATTGCCGAGCCCGGCGGCGAGAACGGCCTTCGGTGCGCCGATCTCGCCAGCGCCGACCGCAATACGGAAATCACCGGGCGCGGCCTTTACGCCGCTGATCGTGGTGTTCGGAACGTAGTGTCCGACCTTCTCGACAAACGCCTTGTGCAGCGCGTGCAGCAGATTGAGCGGGTTGGCATGCCCGTCATAGGGCGTCCAGGAGGCTCCGGTTACGGATGGTCCGAGACCGGGCAGCATATGGGCGAGCTCGCCGCGGGCGAGCATGCGGTACTCGAAACCGAAATTGCCGGATTGGATCCGCATCCGCTCCATGCGTGCCCGGCGCTCCTCGAGTTCGGACTCGCCGAGGCAGAGATGGACGCCGCCCGGCCGCTCGTGCCCGACCGAGATCCCCGTGCGCGCCGACAGCTCGGCGGCGAGCGCCGGCCATTGATCGGCCGAACGCCGGGTCCAGCGCTGGTAATGCGGTGCGCCGTCGCCCTTGCTCTGGACCCAGACCAACCCGAAATTGCCGCGCGAGGCGCGGTACGCGACATCGCCTTCGTCGACGAGCGCGACGCGGAGCCCGTCGCGAGCAAGACCGTACGCGATCGCCGAACCGACCAGCCCGCCGCCGATCACGATCGCATCGTACCGTTTCATCGGGCGCTCCCGAGTGCCGCAACGCGCAATTATAAAACCTGCCGCCAGCGATCAGAAGCGCTGCCGCATCGCGCGAACGAACCCGGAAATCGCCATGATCGCGTGATACGTCGGCATCCATGAAGATGAGCCGCCGCGATCTGATGGAGCGCGAACCCGGCGATGCCGCCGCGGTGCATGAGCCTCTGTCCGTTTACAGCGGAGATCAGCGGGTTCAGTTCGCTGTTTGTCGCTGTTATTCGGCTGCCGCTGCGTCAAATATGCCAGGATATCTGCCGCGGCGGGCGGGCTTCCTGTTATTTCGCTATAATAACAGCCAGTTCGGCGATTGCTTGCGGGGCGCCCTCGAGCGGTTCGGCATTCTCGCGACCTCACGTCGGCCGCGGGGCCGCGGCAAACTCGGGCACCGGCGCGACGAGCTGCCGCGACCGCAACGGCCGCAGCACGAAGAGAGCGAGCGCGACCACCAGAAAATTCATCGCGGCAGTGATGACGAACACCATGTGCCAGCTGCCGGTCGATGCCTTGATCAGGTTCGCCACCGGGACGAGAAAGGCCGAGGCGCCCTTGGCAGTATAGAGAAGGCTCAAGTTTGTCGTCGCGTATTTGGGCCCAAAGCTGTCCGTGCAGGTAGAGGGAAACAGGCTGAAAATCTCGCCCCAGGTCAGGAAGATCAACCCCGCGAAGATCACGAACGCCCAGGGCGCGGTGCCGAGCGAGCCGAGCAGCCAATAGCTGATTCCGCCGAGCCCGAATGCGATCGCCATCGTGTATTCACGGCCGATGTGATCGGAGACCCAGCCGAAGAGCGGACGCGCTGCGCCGTTGGCGACGCTGTCGACCATCAAGGCAATGGTCAAAGCCGTGCCCCCCCAGAACAACACGGTATTCGCGACGTTGTAATCGCGGGCGATCAGCGCAATCTGAGCCGTCGCCATGAGCCCGCTCGCGGAAACCAGCACAAACATTATATAGAGGACCCAGAACACTGGCGAGACGAGCACCTCCCGCGGCGTATAGCTTCGCGATGTCTGGATGACCCTGACTGGCGCTGTCGTCGGGGTCTCGCCTGGGGCTGGAGCGCGCAACAGCCATCCCAAAACGAACACGATCGCGCCCTGGATCAGGCCGAACCAGAAAAACGCCGCCGCATAACCATCGGCGGCGATGACGGCGCGGATCGGAATGATCGTCAGCACGGCACCCGCACCGAAGCCGGCCGCTGTGAGACCCACCGCGAGACCGCGGCGGTCAGGAAACCATTTCACCGCATTGCCGACACACGTCGCATAGACGGCACCGGCCCCGGTTCCGGTGATGCACGCCCCGAGATACAAAATCCACAACTCGTCGGCGTAGGAGTTGAGGATCCAGCCGATCGCGACCAGCACGCCGCCGCCAGCCACCAAGAGCTTTGGTCCGAGCCAGTCTGCGAGCCAGCCCTCGATCGGGGTGAGCCAGGTTTCCAGCGCGACAAACAGGCTGAAGGCGACCTGGATATCCACGACCGCCCATCCATGCGTTTGTTTGATGGGGTTGACAAACAAGGTCCAGCCATATTGCAGATTGGCGATCATCACCATGCAGATGATGCCCGCTATCAGCTGCATCCAGCGGATTGAGGCGGGCCGGCTTGCAGCCGGAACGCTGGCGTATGCCATATCGGATTCCTCCCTCTAGTGGGTCTGTTCTTGGGTCCGAGATTGTACCATAGGTTGATGCTGTGCTATTCTGTCAACGGATTGCTACCGCTTCTGTTTACCAACTCCCACCGAGTGCGTCGATTCTCATGAGCTTTGTTGGCCGTATCATCGCCGGCGCCCGAGACCTGTCGTTTGGCGGCCCGCTCGGCAGCCTGCTCGCCGGCGCAGCGCGCCTCGTCCCGAGCTGGCTGCCGCCGCGCGGCCAGGGCGAGGATGCGAACGGCGACCCGCGCCGACGCATCGCGTTCACGATCGCCGTGATCGCGCTCGGCGCCAAAATGGCCAAGGCCGACGGCGCGGTGACCCGCGACGAGGTTGCCGCCTTCGGCGAGGTCTTTCAGGTGCCGCCCGGCGAAAAGGAGCATGTCCGGCTGGTTTTCGATCTTGCCCGGAAGAGCACCGCCGGGTTCGAGAGCTACGCTCGACAAGTGGCTCGGCTTTTTGCCGATGAACGGGGGATGCTCGAGGACCTTCTCGGCGGTCTTTTTCACATCGCCCTCGCCGATGGGCGCCTCTGCTCCGCCGAGGACGATTACCTGCGCGAAGTCGCCCGGCATTTCGGCTTCGGCGCTGCGGAATACGCCCGCATTCGGGCCCTCCACGTCGGCCCGCGAGCGGACGCCGGCGACGATCCCTACGCGATTCTCGGCGTGTTGCCCGGGACTGCTCCGGGCGCGATCCGCGAGGCCTATCATCGTCTGGTCCGTGAGTTCTCATCCCGATCTCGTGATCGCGCAGGGGCTGCCACCCGAATGCGTCGCGCTGGCGACGGCCCGGATCGCGCGGATCAACGCTGCTTACGACCAAATTGCCAGGAGCGAAGAGCGCCCGGCGTGATCCAACTGCAGGCCATCGACCGCTTCTCGCCGAACCACGGCCCCCGCCCCGAAACGGCGCGGATCGACATGCTGGTGCTCCATTATACCGGCATGACGACGGCGGCGGCGGCGTTGGAGCGGCTGTGCGATCCCGGTGCCCGGGTCAGCGCCCATTATGTTGTTGAGGAAAACGGCGTAATCTGGCAACTCGTTCCCGAGAACCGGCGCGCGTTTCACGCAGGGGTTTCCTGCTGGGAAGGCGAGAAAGACCTGAACGCCGTTTCCCTCGGGATCGAGATCGTCAATCCCGGCCACGAATGGGGATATCGCCCATTTCCCGACGCGCAGATGGGATCGGTCGAGGCGTTGTGCGCCGACCTGATCTCTCGCCATTCGATCCCCGCGCACCGAGTGGTCGGTCACTCCGATATCGCACCCGATCGCAAGGCGGATCCGGGTGAGCTGTTCGACTGGCCCAGACTCGCCCGCGCCGGCATCGGGATCTGGCCGCCTGCAAAGGCAGCGCCTCGCGGGTTCGCCGTCAATCCCGCCGAGTCGGCCGGCGACCTCTCATCAATCGGGTATTGCGCGAATGTGGAGTCGCAAAAGCCTGCGCTCGCCGCATTTCAACGCCGCTTTCGACAAAGATGCTGCGACGGCCGGCTCGACATTGAAACCGCTGTCCGCCTCTCGGAAGTGAGGCAGGCCTTCGCGCGATCGAGGGCGCTGGCAGGCAATGCCGCTCATACGTCGAGCTTCAGGGCTGCCTGCAGCCCTTGCAAATAAATCGAGCTGTCCCACGCCCTCGCCAAAGCAAGCGCCACGATAAGTAGTGTCATGGCAATCATTGTCGTGGCCCACGCCCGGACGAGCGCAGAAAAAGCCATCTCCGCCATTTCGAATAGACCTTGATCCAGCTCCGCAGAGCGATGCCCCGAGAAGCGGCTATTCTCGCCACTTCCCCGGCACCTGCCTGTGAACCGGATCACACGACTGAATTAAAATTCGGTTGCGCCGTCGCCCCGACGCGGGTGCTTAAATATCCGCGATGCGCCTCAATTCAGCCGGGAGGGAGGGCGTCTTTCGGCCTGCCGCCGGACGATCTGGCCAGCTTGGTGATGGGCAATCCGCCACGCCCCATCTTCGCGGACGAAGAAGTTGCTCGCTGCGAGAGTGCCGCCTTCGAGCTCCTCCTCGCACAAGACCAGCGCCACATCGCCATATAGAAAAGCCTGCTCGTCATAACAGGCGATGCGCGGCGCGTCGGGGTTCGACAGGATCCCGCTCCAGCTCTCAATGATCGCGTCGCGATCCTTGATCGCGGTCCATCCCGGGTGAAGGCAGGCGACGGGCGCCCGCCGTGCCCAGAGCGCGTCCATTGCCGCGAGATCACGTGCCGCAAACGCGCGGTAGAACTCGAGATTGGCCGCAAGCACGGCGTCCTGGTCGGTCATCGCGATTCCCAATTCTGTCACTGAATTATACGATGGTGGCGCGTATGGCGCCAGTCGGTTGACGGCATTGCCCATTCTTTAGGCATTGCAACCTGCTCCAGTTCCTCACCGGCGTTATGGGCGCGCTGACGGTGATTGGCCTCGATCTTGCTCCCTCCGAGGTCGGCCCCCGGGCCGAGAGATCTACACGAGGAGGCTCGAGGTGTTGAACAGAGTTTGGTACGCCGCAATCGCGGCCGTCATCGCGGGTGCGCCGATGGCGGCAACTGCCCAGAGTGGGGGCACGATCAAGATCGGTGTCCTGCATTCGCTGTCGGGCACGATGGCGATCAGCGAAACGACCCTTAAGGACACCATCCTGATGATGGTGGACGATGTGAACAAGAAGGGCGGGCTCCTCGGCAAGAAAGTAGAGGCGGTCGTCGTCGATCCGGCGTCCAACTGGCCGCTTTTCGCGGAAAAGGCGCGCGATTTGCTGTCCAAAGACAAAGTCGCGGCCGTGTTCGGCTGCTGGACTTCGGTGTCGCGGAAGTCAGTTCTGCCGGTATTTGAGGAACTCAATGGCCTCTTGTTTTATCCCGTGCAGTACGAGGGTGAGGAAAGTTCGAACAACGTCTTTTACACCGGCGCGGCGCCCAACCAGCAGGCGATCCCCGCGGTTGAATATCTGATGAGCCCCGAAGGCGGCTCAGTGAAGCGCTGGGTTCTAGAGGGCACCGACTACGTTTATCCCCGCACCACGAACAAGATCCTCGAGGCTTTCCTCAAATCGAAGGGGGTGGCGCCAGCGGACATCAAGATCAACTACACGCCCTTTGGGCAGTCGGACTGGCAGACCGAGGTGGCCGCGATCAAGAGCTTCGCTTCGGCCGGCAAGAAAACCGGGGTGGTGTCGACGATCAACGGCGACGCCAATGTGCCCTTCTACAAGGAACTCGCCAATGCCGGCATCAAGGCGTCCGACATTCCGGTCGTCGCGTTCTCGGTGGGTGAAGAGGAACTGGCAGGTATCGACACGAAAAACCTCGTCGGGCATCTGGCGGCCTGGAATTACTTCGAGTCGGTGAAGAACCCGACCAACGAGGCCTTCATCAAGCAGTGGCACGATTACATCAAGAACCCGAAGCGCGTCACCAATGACCCGATGGAAGCCCATTATATCGGGTTCAAGATGTGGACCCAGGCGGTCGAGCAGGCGGGCACCACCGATGTCGATGCGGTTCGGCAAGCGATGTACGGCCAAAAGGTCAAGGCGCCGAGCGGCTTTGTCGAGGTCATGAACACGAACCATCACCTCTCGAAGCCGGTCATGATCGGCGAGATCCAAGGGAACGGGCAATTCGACGTCGTCTGGCAGACCAAGGAGACGATCAAGGCAGATGCCTGGAGCCCCTACCTCGCCGAGGATAAAGGCAAGATCGCCGACTGGAGCTATCCCTGGGTCTGCGGCAACTGCACCGCGCCCAAATACACTGATTGAGGCGCAAGGGAAATTTCGGTGACTAACCCTGCGAACCTCTCCCTCTCCGCCCCGAGGGGCGGAGAGGGTCGGGGTGAGGTGGGGGCCTCCCGCTCCGGTCGCTCCGGTCCCGGATTTGCGGCACCACCCACCTCACCCTCCCCGTCCCCGCGGGTCAAGCCCGCGGGCTGGCGGCTAACGCCGCGCCGGGCCCCCCTCCCTCTCCGCCCTACGGGCGGAGAGGGAAACAGGGCGGGTGCGGCTCCACCTTGGGCGGCTCGCCGCAATGCTTTTCGTCCTCCTCGCAGCATCACCGGCGCGCGCGGACGAATTCGCAACTCTCGTCTCCGCTCTCGGGGCTGATAATTTTGCCGAAAAAGTGCAGGCCGTTACTGCGCTCGGTAAGCTCGGTGACGGCCGGGCCGTCGCAGTTCTCACCGCGCTGAACGACGGCCGCTTGCTCAAGGCGCCAGACGGCCGCGTTCTGATAGCGGATGCGGCGAAGCTCATTGACCCGCTGACTGGGGCCGATGTCCCCGATCTGAAGGCGGATTCGCTCGACCGAGTTCGGGTCAACAACCGCGTGCGCGGCCTGATCGAGGGAGCGCTCGCCGAGTTGACTTTGTTCAGCGCCGATCCCGCTGCCCGGCTTGCGGCGGCTCGGGATGCGCTGAGATATCCCTCGGCCCACGAGGCGGCCCTTCTCGAAAAAGCCATCGGCGTCGAAAAGGATTCCGAGATCCGCGCGGCGATGGGCCAGAGCCTCTCGGCGGCGCGGCTCGTCTCAGGCTCCAAGCCGGAGCGGCTCGCCGCCGCGCGCGCGCTCGGCACAACCACCGACCCGCAGATCAAGAACCTGCTCGACGAAGTCCGGGCCGCACCGGATACCGATCCGGAGGTGCGCCAAGCGGCGGAGGCTGCGCTTGCCTCGATTGACAATCGACTGCGGTTGGTTGGTCTCGCCGCCAATTTGTTCCAAGGCATCAGCCTCGGCAGCATCTTGCTGCTCGCCGCGATCGGCCTTGCGATCACTTTTGGCGTCATGGGCGTCATCAACATGGCGCACGGCGAAATGATTATGCTCGGCGCCTATGCTGCCTATGTCTGTCAGCAGTTTTTCCGCGCCTTTCTGCCGCCCGGCTGGATCGACGCCTACCTCGTCGTCGCGGTGCCGGTGGCGTTTTTGTTCGCCGGGGCCGTCGGCGTGGTGCTGGAACGCAGCGTCATCCGTTTCCTCTACGGGCGCCCCTTGGAAACCTTGCTTGCCACCTGGGGGGTCAGTTTGATCCTGCAGCAAGCGGTGCGCTCGACTTTCGGCTCACCGAACAAGGAGGTCTCCAATCCCAGCTGGATGACCGGGAGCTTCGACCTGATCGGGGGGTTCACAGTTACCTGGAACCGTCTCGTCATCATTCTTTTCTGCTTTGTCGTCTTGGGGGCGCTCGCGCTCATTCTCAACCGCACCAGCTTTGGGCTGCAGATGCGCGCGGTTACTCAGAACCGCCCGATGGCTTCAGTCATGGGCATTCGCACGGCGCGGGTCGACGCCTTGACTTTTGGGCTCGGCTCGGGGATCGCCGGCATGGCCGGGGTAGCGCTTAGCCAAGTCGGCAATGTCAGCCCCAACCTCGGCACGATCTATATCGTCGACAGCTTTCTTGTCGTCGTGTTCGGCGGGGTCGGCAACTTGATGGGGACCCTGGTCGGCGCGCTGTCGCTCGGCATCGTCAACAAATTTCTCGAACCGGTCGCCGGGGCGATACTCGGCAAGATCGTCGTGCTGGTGGCGCTCATCCTATTCGTCCAGCGGCGTCCTCGCGGACTTTTCGCCCTGAGGGGCCGAACCGCAGAGGCGGGGGGCTAATTGGCCTCGGTATACCTTCCCCTGCGCAGGACACCGTGGAGTCCGGGCTTCTGGGCGTCTTTTCTCGGGTGCGGGTTGCTGCTCGCCGTGGCGATTCCAGCCATCAATCTCTGGATGCCGCCGAATTCGGCCGCCGCGTTGCCCGATTACCTGATCCCTTTGTTGGGCAAATATCTCTGCTATGCCCTTCTGGCGCTGAGCCTCGATTTGATCTGGGGGTGTGCGGGCATTCTGAGCCTTGGACAAGGCGCCTTCTTCGCATTGGGCGGGTACTGCATGGGCATGTACCTGATGCGGCAGATCGGCACCCGGGGGGTATACGGCAATCCGCTGTTGCCCGATTTCATGGTCTTCCTCAATTGGCAGAAACTGCCGTGGTTCTGGTGGGGGTTCGACCATTTCGCCTGGGCTGCAGCGATGGTGATGCTGGTTCCCGGCCTGCTCGCGCTGGTTTTCGGCTGGCTCGCCTTCCGCTCCCGCGTCACCGGGGTGTACCTGTCAATCATCACCCAGGCGATGACCTATGCACTGATGCTCGCCTTCTTCCGCAACGACATGGGGTTTGGCGGCAATAACGGGATGACCGATTACAAGGACATCCTCGGCTGGGACGTGCACCAGCCGGGGACCCGGCTCGGCCTTTACCTCGCCTCGGTCGCCGCCTTGGGGCTCGGATATCTGCTGTGCCGCTATATCACGTCCTCCAAGCTCGGCCGCGTCCTGTTGGCTCTGCGCGACGCCGAAGGCCGGGTGCGCTTTCTCGGCTATTCGGTGACCAACGCGAAATTGTTCGTCTTTACGGTCTCGGCGATCCTCGCGGGCATAGCGGGCGCGCTTTACGTCCCGCAAGTCGGCATCATCAACCCCAGCGAATTTTCCCCGGGAAATTCGATCGAGATCGCGATCTGGGTCTCGGTCGGCGGGCGCGGCACGCTATCGGGAGCGATCGTCGGCGCGCTCCTCGTCAACGCTGCGAAAACTTGGCTGACCGGCGCCGCCCCCGAAACCTGGCTCTTCGTGCTCGGCGCCCTGTTCGTCGCGACGACATTGGTGTTTCCGCGAGGGGTCGTCGGACTTTTGCGGCAGGCCCGCTGGACCCGGCTGCGTGCACCAGCTCCGGTCCCGGCAGGAGAGCAGGCGTGAACACGCCGAGTAGCACCGATGCTCTTCTCTACCTCAACGGCGTCACGGTCAGCTTCGACGGGTTCAAAGCCTTGAACGAGCTGTCGCTGATCGTCGAGCCGGGCGAATTGCGCACGATCATCGGCCCGAACGGCGCCGGCAAGACGACAATGATGGATGTGGTCACCGGCAAGACCCGGCCCGATTCCGGCGAGGTCTTTTTCCAGGGCACGGCGGATCTGACCCGCCTCGACGAGGCGGAAATCGCCAATCTCGGCATCGGCCGCAAATTTCAGCGGCCCACGGTTTTCGAAAACCTGACGGTCTTCGAAAATCTCGAGCTCTCGCTGGCGGACAGCCGCACCACGTGGGGAACCCTGTTTGCCCGCCTCACGCCGGACCGCCGCGATCGCATCGGCGCTACCCTGGCCCGCATCGGACTGACCGAACAGAGCGGTAGGCCGGCCGGCGCCTTGAGCCACGGCCAAAAGCAATGGCTTGAGATCGGCATGCTGTTGATCCACGACCGCACGCTGTTGCTCCTCGACGAGCCGGTCGCCGGCATGACCGACCGCGAGACCGAGGAAACCGCCGAATTGATCCTCGATCTCGCCAAGGACCGCACGATTGTCGTCGTCGAGCACGACATGGCATTTGTCCGCAGCCTCGGCGCGCGGGTGACCGTGCTGCACGAGGGGTCTGTCCTGGCCGAAGGTTCGATCGACCATGTCCAGGACAACCCGCGCGTCATCGAAGTCTATCTCGGCCGCTGAGCGATGCTGTCGGTCGAAGCCGTCGATCTTTATTACGGCGCGAGCCACACGCTGCGCCGCGTCAGCCTGACGGCGCGAAAGGGCGAGGTGACCTGCATCCTCGGCCGCAACGGCGTCGGCAAGACCAGCCTGTTGCGGGCGATCTGCGGGCTTCAGCCGATCCGCTCCGGCCGCATCTGTTGGGAGGACCGCCTCCTCAGTGGGCTTGCGCCGCATGAACGTGCGCGCACTGGCCTCGCGCTGGTGCCGCAAGGCCGCGAGATCTTCCCGCGACTCACGGTGCTGGAGAACCTGGCGACCGGCTTTGCCCCGCTGCCGCGAAGTCAGCGCGACCTGCCGGACGAGATCTTCACCCTGTTCCCGGTATTAAGGGAAATGCTGCACCGCCGCGGGGGTGACCTGTCGGGCGGTCAGCAACAGCAACTCGCGATTGCTCGTGCACTTGTCACGCGGCCGCGACTGTTGATCCTCGACGAGCCGACCGAAGGAATCCAACCCTCGATCATCAAGCAGATCGAGCGGGTCATACGCGCCCTCGCCGAACGCGGCGACATGGCGATCCTATTGGTCGAGCAGTATTTTGAATTCGCCCGCGACCTCGCGGCCTCATATTTGGTCATGCAGCGCGGCGAGGTGGTGCTGTCCGGCCGCCGCGAAGAAATGGACGAGGCGGCGGTGCGCAGCTATCTGACCGTCTGACCGGCTAGGTCACTTCGACCGGCGGCGTGAAGATATAGCCGGTGCCGCGCACCGTCTTGATCATCATCGGTCTTTGCGGATCGTCTTCCAGCTTGCGCCGGAGCCGTCCGACTTGGACGTCGATCGTCCGGTCGAAAGGTCCGGCCTCGCGATTGCGCGCCAGATCCAGCAGCCGATCCCGGGTCAGCACTTGATTGGCGTTGTTGACGAAGGCCGTGAGCAGATCGAACTCGCCGGTGGTCAGCCTCACCTCTTTGCCCGAAGGCGAATAGAGCTCGCGGCTCGACAAGTCTAGGTTCCAGCCGGCAAATCGCGCCTTTGAGCGCGCCGGCGCCGTCTGCCTGTCGGTATTGCGCGACGAAGCGCGGCGGAGCACGCTTTTCACTCGCGCGAGGAGTTCGCGCAAGTGGAACGGCTTTGGCAAGTAGTCGTCCGCACCCATCTCAAGACCGATGATGCGGTCGACGATCTCGCCCCGTCCGGTCAAGATGATGATGCCGACACTCGATTCCTGACGCAGCGAGCGGGCCAGAGTCAGTCCGTCCTCGCCTGGCAGCATCAGATCCAGAATGACGAGATCGACCGGAGTTTGCGCCATCACTCTGCGCATTTCGTCGCCGTCCTGAGCGGTAGAAACCCGGTAACCCTCGGCGGACAGATACTCCTGGACGAGGTCGCAGATTTCGCGCTGGTCGTCGACAATTAGGATGTGACCGTTGTCAGTCATGCCGGCGAGCTTACCCTACCTCTCGACGTGGTTCGAGCCCGCTGGCAATAGCGCGGTCGGGGGAACCGAAGTCACGCTTTTTAACGCACATATAGTTACAAAATCTTACAGAAAACCGGTTCCCGTGACATCATCGGATTACTGCCTCGTCCCTACACTCGGTCACGTTCGGATGGCCTGTCCGACCGATCGTGAAAGGCGGAGGAGCACCTGTGGCCGAGACTCACCAAGACATCGAAGCCGAAATCCCGCGCCTGAGGCGTTATGCCCGGGCCTTAACGCGCGACGTTGTCAGCGCCGATGATCTCGTGCAGGACTGCCTGACCCGCGCTCTCGGCAAGTTGCATCTTTGGCAGGAAGGATCGGATCTTCGCGCCTGGCTGTTCACGATCCTGCACAACCAATATGTAAATCATATCAGGCGGGCCGTGAGGGAAGGCGCCACGGTGGCGTTGAACGAAACCGAGCCGCTGCTGAGCCGCGCGCCGCAGCAGGGTAAGCGGCTCGAGCTGCGCGACCTGGAGCGCGCGATCGCCCAGCTCCCGGAGGAGCAGCGTTCGGTCATCTTGCTCGTCGGATTGGAAGGGATGCGCTACGAGGAGGTAGCCGCGGTTCTAGATGTGCCAGTCGGAACGATCCGCTCGCGATTGTCGCGCGGCCGGGAAGCCCTACGCAGGCTCACCGGCGCCCTGCCCGACGAGATGGTCGAAGCCGTCGCCAGCAAATCGACCCCTTCCGGCGGCCTCGCGCGACGTTCACGCGGACCCGCCCTTGGTTCGCAGGTCGCGATCAACAATGCACGGCTGCCGCGCAGGGCGCACGAGAGCATCGCGAAGGCGGGGCATATGGCGGGCTCGGCATAGTTGCGCCACGTAACAATAATTTCATCGTTCGGAACCTTTTTCCGAAGAGCGAGTTTGCCCGCTAGGCGAGGCGCCGGACACTCGCCTGATATTCGCAGTCCGGCTTGGCAAAGTCTCCCTGTCGCGGGTTTGCCACCCGCAACCTTGCCGGTGTCGGCTGACGTCGACGCCGGTTTTTTTACCATCCCGCCTACGGGAACACCTCGGGAAGCGTGATTGTTCGCGGGTCGATTCGGCGCAACCGCAAGGAAATCGGGATGTTGGGACGCCATGTTTATCGGGTCCATCCGACCGAGCAGGGTTGGACAGTGACGAAGGAAGGAGAAGCTCACCCGCGGAGCGGATTTCCGGGCCGCGAGGAGGCAATCGCCGAGGCCGTTCGACTGGCCGAGTCCGACGAGCCTGCCAAGGTGACCGTCGACAACGGCGACGGCACGATCGCAGAAGAATGGCTCTTTGGCAGCGATCCCGTCGCAGAACTGGGGGCCTGAACCGATAAAAATTGACCCCTATTCCCAACGCGCGGCTTGGTCAAAGGCGAGGCGCGGCAGCCTGGGGCGCAGCCGGTCGCGATCGCCGCGCCCGATGTTCAACAGAAAATTCGTATGCCATCGTCCGTCGGGAAAGAATGCGGCATCGACCTTGGCGGCGTCGAACCCGGACATCGGCCCGCAATCGAGCCCCTGAGAGCGCAAGGCCAGAATGAAATAGGCGCCCTGCAGCGAGGAATTGCGCAGAGCGGTTTCCTCGGCGAGCGCCGGATCGCTCGTAAACCACCCCCGTGCGTCAGTATGGGGATAGAGCCGTGGCAACAGCTCGAAGAATTCCCGGTCATACGCGACGATCGCGGTAATCGGCGCCGTCCGCACTTTGTCGTAATTGCCCGACGAGATGCAGGACAGCAACCTTGCCTTGGCCTGTGGGCTGCGGACGAGCACCAGACGCAACGGCTCGCAATTGGCGCTTGTCGGGCCGAGAAATGCCAGCTCGAACGCGGCCTCGACCAGCGTTTCCGCCACCGGACTTTCCTGCCAATACGAGAAAGTTCGCGCCTCGTCGAACATCCGCGCCAGAATACCGCTCACCGTTAATCCCCATACGCCGTGCACCCTGCCCGGCATACTGCCGCGCGCCGCCTCCCGGACCAAGGTGCGAAGGGTGTATGCTCCGCTCGAACAAGCACGTGAACCGACACCAGGAGAGAGAGAGTCGCAATGCCCGCTTTCGAGAGGCGAAGGGTTGGACGGACCGCGGTCGAAGTAACGGAACTGGGGCTCGGCTGCGCGACCCTCGGCGGCAGCCGCATCGCGGTGTCCCGGCAAGAGGCGGAAGCCATCGTCGCTGCCGCGTGGGCGGCCGGGGTCTCCTACATCGATGCGGCCCCGTTTTACGGCGTCGGGCAGGCCGAGCGTTGCGTCGGCGATGCGATGCGCGGGGTCCCGCGCGACGATTGGGTGCTCTCCACCAAGGTCGGCCGGCTATTGCGGCCGTGCCTGAACGCGCCCGCCGACCCGAGCCGCCGCTATCCGCTGCCCTATGAGCCGGTCTACGACTACTCCTATGACGGGGTCATGCGCTCCTTCGAGGACAGCCTGCAGCGGTTGGGGCTGGCGAGGATCGACATCCTTTATGTCCATGACATCGGCGCGATGCAGCACGGCGCGGGAGCGCATCCCCGGCTGATGCGGCATTTGCGCGAGGGCGGCTATCGCGCACTCGAGAAATTGCGCGCTGCCGGCACCGTGCGGGCGATCGGCATCGGCGTCAACGAGCGCGAGGTGTTGCTCGAAGCCATGGAGTGGGGCGACTGGGACGCCTTCCTGCTTGCCGGCCGCTACACCCTGCTCGAACAGGCGCCGCTGGACGATCTGCTGCCGGAATGCGAGAAGGCCGGCACCTCTATCGTCGTCGGCGGGCCGCTGAATTCCGGCATCCTAGCCGGGCGGGACACCTGGAACTACAAGGCGGCGCCTCCCGAGATCGTCGCTCGGGTGAATGCGATAGAAGCGATCTGCGACAGCCATCGGGTGCCCCTGGCTGCGGCGGCATTGCAATTCCCGCTCGCGCATCCAGCGGTGGCGGCGATCATTCCGGGCCCGCGCAATGTCGAAGAGTTCCACGCCAATGTGGGACTATTGCGTCATCCGATCCCGGCCGCGCTGTGGGCCGACCTTCACTCCGCCGGTTTGCTCCACCCGCACGCGCCGACACCGGCCGGCTGAACGGGGACTGGTCTGCGACACCCATTGAGCCGTCGACAGCTTCCCGCTACGTTAGCGGCGCGACAATCAGATCGCGCGGGAAAACGGGAGGTTCGTCATGCCATTGTTCATCACGCAAGGCCGCTTCACCCGCGAATACATCAAGGGCGGATTGGCAAAACCGGAAGACAGGCACGCCGCGATTGCGCGGCTCTGTGAGCAGGCCGGCGGAAAACTCGTCTCGCTTTACTTCACACTCGGCCAGTACGATTTCATGGTGATCTCGGAAATGCCCGACGCCAAGGCCGCCAGCGTGCTGGCGTTCGTCGCAGCGGGGGGCGGCGGCATAGAAGGCTCGGTCACCACCCAAGCCTTCACTACGGCCGAGGCCAAAGACATGCTCGCCGCGGCAGGAAAAATCGCCGGCCAATACAAGCCGATGGGCGCCTCCTGACCGCAGAGCGAGCGGCGAGCCGCCCGCTTATCTCGGGCGGGTCCAGGGCGGAAACAACTCGTCGGGGTCGTTGACCCACACGAACGGGATGCCGTGCTGATCGGCGCAGTCCACGGCGAACCGGAAATCGGCCTCTATCGGGTTGCCGAGCTTGCTCTGGTCGATTGCCGTTCCGCTTTCGGGAAAGCGCCAACTCCCGAGGGCGCGATCAGGCTCGGTCGGGCTCCGGTAGACTTTAAACTCGATATACCGCGCGCCGCCCGCCTCTTCCTTCCCGTCGATGACTGCAACCACAGTCAACTCCTACCCTAGCGATGCCGTGAGGATCTGGGGCGGGGAAAGAGCTGGTCGGAGTGAGAGGATTTGAACCTCCGGCCCCTGCCTCCCGAAAGCAGTGCTCTACCAGGCTGAGCTACACTCCGCCGACCGAGGGCGAGATATAGCGAAGGCGAGGCGGCGAGACAAGATCGCGGCGCCCAGCCTGGGGTAGCATTCAGGTCAACTCGATCCGCGACATCGAGCAGATGCGGCGCGTGCAACGTCTGTTCAGGATCGAAGAGCCATTTTTCTACCGCCTTTGCCTCCGGCGTGCGGAGCAGCGCGTCGAGAACGGCAGAAGCGTCAACAACGATCATTGCCGATCGCGTTCGGCGCGAACCGCCTGCGCCGGTTCCACTGAAAGGGTCGTTTCCGGGCGACGCTCCAAACGCAGAAAGAGCTCATCGATCGTCGGGCGCTCGGTTTTCTCCTCCAATGACAGCAGGGTGGCGTTGCCGCCGGCGGCGGTCGTGTCGATGGAGAGGGTGCGTTCGGTCGCGAAGCGGTAGAGGTAGCGGGGGCCGCCGGCTTTGGGGCCGGTGCCGGAGAGGGCTTCGCCGCCGAACGGCTGCACGCCGACGACGGCGCCGATCATGCTGCGGTTGACATAGCTGTTGCCGACCTTGAGGCGCGCGAGAATGTGGCGCACGGTCTCGTCGATGCGGCTGTGGATTCCGAGGGTGAGGCCGTAGCCGGTCGCGGCGATCTCGTCGATCACCGCGTCGAGCCGGTCGGCGCGCCACCCCACGACGTGAAGGATCGGCCCAAAGACCTCGCCGGTGAGCCGCGCCGCGTTGTCGATCTCGAAGGCTTGCGGCGCAAAATACGTGCCGTGCTCGGTGCCGGATGGCAAGGCGCAGCGGTAGATCAGCCGGCCCTCGCGCTCCATGCGCGCCGCGTGCTGCTCCAGCGCCTCCTTTGCGGCGGCATCGATGACCGGGCCGACATCGGTGGCGAGCAATGCCGGGTCGCCGATCGCGAGCTCCGCCATCGCGCCTGCCAGCATCGCCAATAGCCGGTCGGCGATGTCGGTCTGCACGTAAAGGAGGCGGGCCGCCGAGCAGCGCTGCCCGGCGCTGTCGAAGGCCGAGGCCAGCACATCGACGACGACCTGCTCGGCGAGCGCCGAGGAATCGACGATCATCGCATTCTGCCCGCCGGTTTCGGCGATGAACGGCACGATTGGGCCGGGCCGGCGCGCCAGTTCGAGGTTGATCCGGCGCGCCGTCTCGGTGGAGCCGGTAAAGGCGATCCCGGCCGTGCGCGGATCGGCGACGAGCGGCGCGCCGACCGCCTCGCCGGTCCCCGGCAAGAGATGCAGGACATCGCCGGGGATTCCGGCCTCGTGGAGGAGCCGCACCGCGGCGGCGGCGATCAGCGGCGTCTGCTCGGCGGGCTTGGCAATGACGGCGTTGCCGGCGGCGAGCGCCGCAGCGATCTGGCCGGTGAAGATCGCCAGCGGGAAATTCCACGGCGAGATGCAGGCGAAGACGCCGCGCCCGCGCAACTCGATCTCGTTGCGCTCGCCGGCGGGACCGGGCAGGCGGGTGGGTCCGGCAAAATCCGCCCGCGAGCGCACCGCGTAATAGCGCAGGTAATCGACCGCCTCCCGCACCTCGGAGAGCGCGTCCGGGATCACGCGGCCGCCTTCCCGGACGAGGAGCGCCATCAGCTCCGTCATCCGGCCCTCGTAGAGATCGGCCGCGGCTTCGAGCAGCGCCGCCCGCTTGTCCGCCGGGGTGCGATCCCATGCGGGGGCGCTGCGCACCGCTCGGGCCAGTGTCCGGTCGACATCTGCCGGACCGGCCGGGACCACCTCGCCGATCTGCCGCCGCCGGTCACTCGGGTCGAATACGGACTCGGCACCGCCGGTCTGCTCAATGCCGGCGATGATCGGCGCCGCTCTCCAAGGCCGCCGCAGCGCGGCGGTGAGCCCTTCGCGCAGCGCCGTCAGCGTCGCCGGGTCGTTGAGATCGAGCCCGGCCGCATTCTTGCGCTCCGGCCTGTAGAGGTCGCGCGGCAGCGGGATGCGGGGATGCGGCTTAACCGGCAATTGCGCGAGCCGCGTGACCGGGTCGGCGATGATCTCGTCGATCGGCTGTTTGTCGTCGACGATGCGGTTCACGAAAGACGTATTGGCGCCATTTTCGAGCAGCCGGCGCACAAGATACGGCAGCAGGTCTTCGTGGCTGCCGACCGGCGCGTATATCCGGCACGGCCGGTCGAGATGCTCGGGTCCGACGATCTGCTCGTAAAGCCCCTCGCCCATGCCGTGCAGACGCTGAAACTCCCAGTTTCGGCGATTGCCGGCCATTTCGAGAACCGCCGCCGCGGTATGCGCATTGTGCGTCGCGAATTGCGGATAGAGTGCGGCGCCGTGGGCGAGCAGTCGGCTCGCGCAGGCGAGATAGGAGACATCGGTCGCCACTTTGCGCGTGTAGACCGGGTAGCCGTCGAGCCCGCGCTCCTGGGCGCGCTTGATCTCGCTATCCCAATACGCGCCCTTGACGAGGCGGACCATCAATCGCCGCCTTCCGCGTCCGGCAAGGTCGGCGAGCCAGTCGATGACCGGCAGGGCTCGTTTCTGATAGGCCTGGACGGCAAGGCCGAGGCCATCCCAGCCGGTGAGGGCGGGTGCGAGCGCCAGCCCTGCGGCGAGGTCGAGCGAAAGCTCGAGGCGATCGGCTTCTTCGGCATCGATCGTGAAGCCAATGCCGGCTGCTCGGGCATGGCATGCGAGCTCGAGCAGGCGCGGGGGCAGTTCCCGCAGCACCCGGTCGCGCTGCGCCATCTCGTATCGCGGGTGCAACGCCGACAGCTTTACCGAGATGCCCGGCGCCTCGTCGATTTCCCGATCAGCAGCCGAGCGGCCGATCGCCGCGATCGCGTGATCATAGGCTGTAAAATAGCGCGCGGCATCTGCTTCGGTGCGCGCCGTCTCGCCGAGCATGTCGTAAGAATGCCGGTAGTCGCGGCGCTCGGCCTCGCGGGCGCGCTCGATCGCCTCGTCGATCGTGCGACCGATGACGAACTGGCGGCCGAGGATGCGCATCGCGGTGGTCACCGCCTGGCGCACCAGAGGTTCGCCCGAGCGGGCGACGAGACGGCGAAGAGCACCGCGCAAATCCTGCTCCGCCGGTTCGACGTGCAGGAGGCGGCCGGTCAGCATCAACGCCCAGGTCGACGCGTTGACAAAGATCGATTCGGACCGGCCGAGGTGGCTTTCCCAATTGGCTTCGCCGATCTTGTCGCGGATCAGCCTATCCACTGTCTCCGCATCGGGCACCCGCAGCAACGCTTCGGCGAGACATAGGAGGGCGACCCCTTCGGGCGAGGACAGCGCGTATTCGTGCAGAAACGCATCGATGCCGCCTTTGCCGAGGCGTTCGCGGCGCACCGCGGCGACGAGTGCCCGCGCCCGGTCGGCAATGCGGTCGCGCATCTCGGCTGGCAGCGCGGCCGCCGCCAGAATGCGCGCGACCGCCTCGCTTTCCTCGATCCGGCAGCTGTACCAGATGGCCGCTCGCAGCGGCGGAGCCGGCGGGAAAGGTGTCCCAGTGACAATCTCCATGCGGAAGATATTGGCATCGCACCGGCAGAATGCTCTTTTAGCCGCGCCATGCCGCTTCCAGCTAAACCGCCAAAGTCCCTCCGGGAAACTCCCTCTCCGCCCTCGGGGGCGGAGAGGGTCGGGGTGAGGTGGGGGGACCTGCCATCCCCAGCGCTGACGCGGCCCACCTCACCCTCCCCGTCGCCAGCGCGACGGGTCCCCTACCTCTCCCCCGCAGGCGGGCGGAGAGGGCAATACCGCAGCACGTCCGCAGCGGGGCACGATAGGGACTAAACGAGAGTTTTCGAATGTCGTCTGTCGTTGCCGAGGCCGCTGTCAGCGTACCCACTCCGGCGCAAGAGGAAGAGCCGCCGCACTGGCATGTACTCGCGCGCCTTGAAAAGGCCGCGATCGGCACCCGCGCCGCCGACGGTATTACGTCTGTGCGCCGCAGAGAGCCGGTCGGCTGCCTTCTCTTTGGACCTTATTGGCAAATGCGCGCCGGCTCCTATCGGCTGCGCTTTCGCTGCCGGCCGGGAAAACCGCGGCTGCCGAACGAGCCGGTGCTCGGGGTTGAAGTCATCGCGATGAACCGGGTTCAACTCGCTTGGCGCGATCTGACCGCCGTGGAATTGCAGGGCGAAACGGCCTGCCTTGATTTCACCGTGCCGCCGGCCCTGGGTATCGGAGCCGGTGACGAAGCTCGGCTGGAGTTCCGCTTTTTCCATCTGGGCAACGCCGGTCTGACAATCACTGCGGTCGATCTGCAGGGCATCGAGAGTATCGAGACGCATCCGGCCCCGCCGAGGGTATGGCGGATGCTCGGGCGGGTCGACGGCACCCGATCCTTTCTGCAGCTGCCGGCGGGACAGTACCGGCTCGAAATCCGCGGCGACGCCGGCCCCCTGCGAATGGCAGGCCAGCCGGTGCTGGGGGTCGAAATCACCGCCCGGCGCCGCTGGCAGGACGGCCGCTGGTGGAGCTGGAATTCCCTCCTCGGCCTGCCGCCGCCGGGCGGGGTTCAGCTGGCCTGGCGTGATTTTACTCCCGAGGAATTGGGCTGCGGAGCGGCATCGTTCGACTTCGAGGTGCCGACGGACATGGCGCTCGAAGGAGGCCAAGACATCGTCATCGGCATCCGCCCCATTCGTCTGAGTGATGCCGGTCTGACCATAAGGGCCATCGACCTAAGACAGATAGCGCAGGCCGAAGCCGCGCCTGCGCCGCGGGAGTGGCGGCTGCTCGGCCGACTCTCAAAAGGCCGGATCGGCGACCGTAAAGCCGACTGCGTAACAGTCCGGCAGTCCGAGCCGGCGGAACCTCTCCTCAACGGCAGCCGGCCCAGGCTGCGGCTCCCCATAGGCCGATACCGGCTGAGCTTTTGCTGCCGGGCGGGGCAGCCGCGAATGGCGTCGCAGCCGGTTCTCGCAGTCGAGGTGATCGCCCGGAACCGGTCGAGTCGCGTCTACTCGGTGAACCTCTGGGAGAAGATTTGGTCGGCTCCCGCACCCTCACCCGCCTCGCTGCGCTCGGCGCCCTCTCCCGCAATGCGGGAGAGGGGCTATAATGAGGGACCGAGCCCCGACGGGTCCGCGCAGCGCGCGGCCCGAGGACAGGCTCCGGGTTTGGTGGCTGAGAGTACCCTTTCCCGCAACTTGCGATATTTCCTTGGGACGGGGGACCCAGCCCGAAGGGCTGGGTGGGTGAGGGTAGCGCCTTTAAGCGTTTCCAGGGGGCTGCACGCACGCTGCGAGTTCACCGCCGAGGCGCTCGCGGCGGAATGGGCCTCACTCGATTTCAGTGTACCGCCGGAGCTGAGCTGCGAAAGCAAGGATGAGGTCGGCTTCGAGTTCCGATTCCTGCATCTGGGCAATGCCGACCTTACGGTCAGCGCCGTCAACCTTCACGAGATCGAGGGAGAAGACCTGCTTGCGAAGTCAGCAAACTTTCTGGTTTCGCCCCAAAAAACGAGGGTTCTGATTATCGGCAACTGCCAGGCCCAAACAATTCACGAAGCGCTGGCGCGCTCGGGTGGGTTCGAAGACCGCCTGCATGTGAAATATCATTTTGTCGCATTGCAGCAGAACCTGCACGAGGCCGGCAGAGCCGAGGTGGAGAGCAGCGATGTCTTGCTGGTGCAAGACATCAGGGATTGGGAAAACTATCCACTTCGGCCCTGTATTCCGGACGGCGTGCGGATCATCAAATTCCCATTATTGCATTTCGCTTCGTTGTGGCCGTTCGACCATTACAACGGGCCGGGCGACAAGGAGGCCTATGAACGCGAATGGCCGAACCTGACTTTCCTCTATCAAGACGGGCTGCTCGCGCGGCTACGCAAGGAGATACCCGACCGCGAATATCGCCTCAGAGCCTATCGCATGCTGTCGGCCGACGGCATCATCAATTTTAACCGGCTGCACGATTTCGAGAAACGGCGCCTGACCGCGATGGACAAGCAATTCGGCTTTGACATCGGCCGGTTCATCTTGGACCATTTCCAGAGACAAAGGTTATTTTACACGACGAACCACCCGAACGGGCAACTCCTCGGCATGCTGATGCAGTTTCTGTTGAGAGAATTGGGAATGGATCAAGGGTACCGGCCAAGCCCCACTCTCGATCATCTGAGGCGGCTGCAGGTGCCCGTGCACCCGAAAGTAGCGCAAGCGCTCGGCGTCACCTGGGCCACAGAAACCACTCGATACCTCTACGGGGGCGAGCAGATTACCTGGGAAACCTATGTCCGGCGCTACATCGACCATTATGGATAGGAATTTTTCCATGAACATCGCCCGTTTCAGCGAGAGGTTTGTCCGCGATGCGCCGGATGCGATCATCTATGCGGACGCGCAGGGTCTCATTCAGTTCTGGAACCGCAGCGCGGAGCGGATCTTCGGATTTTCCGATGCGGAGGCGCTCGGGAAAACCCTCGACATCATCATTCCCGAGGGCCTGCGCACGCGTCACTGGGCCGGCTATTCCGCGACGATGCAGAGCGGGAGCACGCGTTACGGCGCGGGCGAAATTCTGGCGGTGCCGGCGATGCGAAAAGACGGACGGCGCATCTCGATCGAGTTCACGATCCTGCCATTCCGGGACGATGCGGGCCGAATGGAAGGGATTGCGGCGATCCTGCGCGATGTAACGACCCGCTTCGAGGAAATGCGGGCTCTGCGCAGGCAGCTTGCGGAGAGGTCTACTCCGCTGCCGCCGCCTGCGGCCGGGTGAGCTCCAGAGCCCGCTCGGCAATCGCGGCCGTCGCGGCGTCGCCCTCGCCGGCGAGCTGCACGGTCGGGAAGGCGAACTTGATGCCATTGGCGTCGAACGCCTTCTTGATCATCGCCAGGGCCTGCCGCCGGATGACAAAATTTTCACCAGGCAAGGTCATCATCTTCATTCGGATCTGGACCGCGAAATCGCCGAATGCGTCGACGCCCTGCATCTTCAAAGGCTGGAGGATCAGCGGCGCAAATTCGGGGTCCTTCGCCAGGTCGAGGCCGATTTGCTTGATCAGTTTTCGCGCCTTTTCAATGTCGCTGTCGTAGGTGATGCCGACCATCAGCTTGTCGATGACCCAGTCGCGGCTCTGGTTCTGTACGGCTCCCAACAGACTGAACGGAACCGTGTAGACCGCGCCGCGCTGATGCCGCAGCCGGACCGAGCGAAAGCTGAAACCTTCGACAGTGCCCTTATAGTTGCCGCTCTGGATGTATTCGCCGACCCGGAAGGCGTCGTCGAGCAGGTAGAAGATCCCGGCGATGACGTCGCGAACGAGGGACTGCGCGCCGAAGCCGATCGCGACGCCGAGAACGCCCAGACCGGCGATCAACGGTCCGATCTGGACGCCCAATGCCGCGAGCGCCATCATCGCCGCAAGTACGATGACTGCGACGAACAGGATGTTGCGAAAGATCGGCAGCAATGTGCGCAGCCGTGCCCGCCGCCGCGCCTCGTCGGTGTTCGGCATACCGAGATCAGCGGATCCGGCGAGCTTGCGATCGATCGCCGTTTTCATGGCATGCCACAACAGGTCGGCGACGAGCAGGATGACGACCGCGCTCAACACCCCGTCGGTAAGGCGGCCGACGATTGTGTCCTCGCCGCGGAAGTGCGCGAGATCGACACCCCAGCCCCAGGCCAGTACCGCAACCGCACCGATGATCAGGGCCGCCCGGATACCGCGCTCGATGAAAACGGCGAGCACGCTCGGGGCGCCATCGGCAATTTGCGGCAAGCCCGGAGGTCGAAGCAGATGCTCGACTGCACGGCGCGTGACGCCAATCGCGAGCGGCAGCGTGATGATGACCAGCAACAGCCAAAAGCTTCCCATCGCGTGGGCTACCCAGAGCACCCACAACAGCACGACGCCGACCGACAGCGCCACGTTGAGCGCGCCATGGCCAAAACGGCGGGTCACGGGCGACGACGCTTCGGTGCTCTCGTCGAGCGAGGCAGGCCGCCGCCACACCGCCTCCAGCGCAATCGCGAGGAGCCCGAGGCCGAGCACGTAGGCGACGAGCTGGCGCCCTGCCAACGACCAGCCAAGGGTGTCGAGCAGCCCGACCCCTACCCAGCCGAAGGCGAACCAGCCGACGAACATAACGAGCCGGCGGTACCAGAAGCGCGCGGCCACCGTACTCATCGGAACGATGCGGAACCGCTCATACCGAGGGGCCAGCAGAAAGCGGCCGACAACGATCGCGACGCGCAAGGTGAGAAAGGCAATCAGCAAACCGAACAGCATCTCGCGCAGCAGCGGCGGCCAATCGAGCGCAAGGAACGGGCCGACGCTGCCGAGAGCAAAGGCGACAACCATGCCGACCGCAAACGCAAAGCGAATGGCGACGAGATGCACGCGGCTCGCGACGGTTTCCAACGGAAGGGCGTCGAGACGGCCGCGGGTCCTTTCGGTCGCCTTGCCGAAGAGCCATTCGACACCCATTCCCAGGCCGACAAAGACCGCCAGCAGCAGCAGGACCTGGGCCCTTCCGTGTTTGCCGAGCTCCGCGCTGACCCGAGCTGCGCCTCTCTCGAACTGGTTCGGCACATCGGGGATCGTATTGGCGAGACCAACAATGTGCTCGCGGATCGCGCCGAGATGGGAATCGAGGGCGTGCGAAACCGACTCCGCCCCGTTATCTCGCATCGATGCCGCAACGGCCTTCGCCTCGTTCTGCTGCTTCAGCCACACCTGAACCTTGGGATCGGCGAGCAAAGTCAATAGCTGCTGGATTTGCGGCGGAGTCGCTTCTTCGTTGGCGGCAGGCGACCCGTTCGCAGCCGCGGCCGATGTAGCGGCGGCCCCCGACAGTACGGCCGCGAACAGGATGACGGTTGCGAGGCAGCCTCTGGCGGTCCGCAAGATGCTCACTCCCATAGCCGAGCCGAGCCGAGCCACCACCTTAGGGCATTCGAAAGCGGATCGGTCAATCACTGCGGCCGAGGCCAATTGATCGACTTGCGAGGACCCGGCTCATCATGCCCGCCCCTCGGCTCCAGGCTGCAGATCGAGTCGAGCTTTGTTCGGCAAATCTCTTTAACACCAAAGCAGCACGCATTCAAGTTGCGCGGCCTCCTTCGTCGCAGCACATTACTTAAACTTCGCGCGCATCCTCGGTGCGGATAACGTCGCGGTCTTCGCCGAGAGCCTTCCGCAACGCGAAGATTTGAGTCTTCAGGTTCTCCTACGCGACAACAATGCCGGGCCACACGCGGCTCATAAGCTTGCCCTTGGTGACCAGCGATCCTTCTGGCTCCAGCACCACCAGCAGGAGATCGAAGGCCGCGCGTCCCGAACTCTATCGGGACGCCGTGGGCGATCAATGCCGCTGGCGCAGCAGCAAACGGAAACGGCCGAATTCGAGCGTCGGTTCGGCTTGCGCCCGGCTCGACCGATCCCCGGCGATCGACGAATTGTTGCGACGAACTTCGCGATGATAATATTCAGCTGGCGGCGCATCTGCGCGAGACCCACCGCTCTGCGATGAAATACCAAGATGTCGCCGCGGTGAGTTTGATCGAGATTTGCATCGACGAAGCGGAGAAGCGGACCTGGTTTCTTTTCGAAGCCACCCGTCAGGGTTAAGCCTCTGCTCACCGCCAAAGGCGTTGGGGAAATAGCCGGCCGTCGAAATGACGCCGGCTATGGCAACGCCGCTATTCGTGCCGGTACAGCGGCCAGTCAAAAGGAGAGACTGCATGACGACGTTCACCACCACCGACGGCACGGAGATCTTTTACAAGGACTGGGGTTCGGGCCAGCCGATCGTGTTCAGCCATGGCTGGCCGCTGTCGGCCGATGATTGGGACGCGCAGATGCTGTTCTTCATAAATCAAGGCTATCGCGTTATCGCCCATGACCGCCGCGGCCATGGCCGCTCGACCCAGACCGCCGACGGCCACGATATGGACCATTATGCCGACGATCTGGCGGCTCTATCGGCGCATCTCGACCTGAAAAACGCGATCCATGTCGGCCACTCCACCGGCGGCGGCGAGGTGGCGCACTATCTGGCGCGGCATGGCGAAAACCGTGTGGCCAAGGCGGCGCTGATCAGCGCGGTGCCGCCGCTGATGGTCAAGACGGCGAGCAATCCGCAGGGCCTTTCCAAGGATGTGTTTGACGGCTTCCAGGCCCAACTCGCCGCCAACCGTTCGCAATTCTATCGCGATATCGCGGCCGGGCCTTTTTACGGCTACAATCGGCCGGGTGCCAAAGTCTCGGAGGCCGTCATTCAGAATTGGTGGCGCCAGGGCATGATGGGCGGCGCCAAGGCGCATTACGACGGCATTGTGGCCTTTTCCCAAACCGATTTCACCGAAGACCTCAAGAGGAGATCACGGTCCCGGTGCTAGTCATGCATAGCGAAGAACATCAGATCGTGCCCTATGTCGCCTCCGGACCGATGTCCCATGAGCTGCTGAAGAACGGAACTCTGAAAACCTACAAGGGCTTCCCGCACGGCATGCCTACTACGGAAGCGGCCACGATCAATTCCGACCTGTTGGCGTTCATCAAAAGCTAGCCACCGCCAGAAATCCGAGGTGCGGCAATCGGAAAGAGAGGTGGAGCCCAGCGCAACCCGCTATCGCTTCCATAGCCGGCACGGCGCGTTACACCCGCCCTACGCTAGCTTGCGGAGGGCGGTCAGCGTATCTTCGAGCTCGGCGTCGCGGCGAGCCTTCAGGACGTGGAAGCAGCGTTGAAGAACAGTTCGCAGCGGTTTTTGACGCCACACCCGTCTGTCGCCACTGCGCCCTCCTCATGACCCAACGGAGCGAACGGACAACCGGGTTCCGGAGTAATCTGCTCAACGAAATCCGGCTTTTTTCAGCCCTTCGAGCATGTGGTCGCGGGCATCTTGCGTGCCGAATTGCGCGGCGAAGGTTCGAGGATCGAAGAACGGCCATAGGCGCGCGACAATTGCGCGCTCCCGCTCGGCATCCTGCGGATGTCCGGTCTGCCCGTAGGCGGCCGCCAGCGTCGGATGAGTGAGCATCTGAGTATTGCGGCCCGGGTTGCGTGAAAGCGCGCGATCGCACGCATCGATCGCCTCGTTGTAGCGGCCGACAAAATAATACGCCATGCACAGCCTGGCCGCGGCAAACCCGTTGGCGCGGTCGAACCGAAGCGCACCCTCGAGCCATGGTAAACCCTCTGCGGCCCTGCCGGCCCACATTGAGATGGCGCCGCGGTGGGCATAGTTGTCAACATCGCTCGGATTGATTTCAAGCGCGCGGTCGAGTTGCCCAAGAGCAAGATCATAACGTTTGCGAAACAGATCGATATCGGCGAGAAGGCGGTACGCGCGCGTGGTCGCCGGGTCCAGCGCCAATGCCTTGCGCGCGAGCGCTTCCGCCTCCTCGAGCTCCTGCTCGCGGAATTGCGACCACCCCGAGATGACCGCCTCGTAATGCGAGCCGCCAAGCGCTGCATAGGCGTCGGCGTAGTTGGGATCGAGGTCGATCGCACGCTGAAAGAGTTCGCTCGCCTCGTCGTTGTCGTCGCGTGTTGCATGGGAAAAGAAATCCCGACCGCGCAGCACATATTCGTATGCTGCCAGGCTGTTCGTCGGCTTTGCCAGGGCGAGCTGCTGCTCGAAGCGGGTGAGCTTTACGGCAGCCGCGCCGACGACGCGTTTGGCAATATCGTCCTGGACTGAGAAGATGTCGTCGCCCTCGGCATCGTAAGTTTCGGACCAGATCTGGCGCCCGGTCGCGGCTTCGGTCAACGCGGCAGAGACCCGAATGCGGTTGCCGGCGCGGCGGATGCTGCCGTCGAGCAGATAACGCGCATCCAGAAGCCGCCCGATCTCGGCAGGCGCGGCATTCGACCCCTTGAACGGGAAAGTCGCCGATTTTGCAATGACGAGCAGGTTCGAGAAGCGGCCGAGCGCGGTGATGACGTCCTCGGTTATCCCGTCACTCAAGAAATCCTGGCCGGCATCCCCCGAGAGGTTCTTGAACGGCAGCACCGCGACGGAAAGCCGGTTGGCGAGGCGATGCGGCGCCGCAAGGCTTGCGACCTCGACCGACTTGGGTGCGGCGCCTAGCCTGAAGAGCTCACGGTCCGCACCTACATGCAGCGCCCACCCGACGACGCCAGCCACCACGAGCGCAGTGGCCCCGATGGCCGCCACCAGGGCTCCCCGGCCTCTCCTCGGGCGCGGCGCCACAGCTGCCGTGCCGACCGCATAGGCGCGGACCGGCTCGGCGATATTCTTGACGCGATGGGTGCCGATTGGCCGGTAGGCGAGATCGAGCTTGTTCCGGACGTGATCGTATACCGTCTGCGAAACGCATACGGTGCCGGGCTGGGCGAGAGCCTCGAGGCGGGCCGCGATATTGACGCCGTCGCCGAAAATGTCGTCGCCGTCGACGATGACGTCTCCGAGATTAACGCCGATCCGGAGCTCGAGCCGGCGCTCGGGCGGGATCGGGTCGTTGATGGCGCGCACTGCTCTTTGCATTTCGAGCGCGCAGGTCAATGCGTCGACGACACTGGAGAAATCCGCCAGCAGGCTGTCCCCGGCGGTGCCGACAATACGCCCGCCATACGCCGTGATCAGCGGGTCGACCGCGCGGCGCAGCTCACCTAAAGCCCGATGCGTACCCGCCTCGTCTTCGCCCATTAGGCGGCTGAAGCCGACGACATCCGCATGCAAAATGGCGGCAAGCTTCCGTCTCCGCGACGCGGATTCGCCCGGAGTAGGAGGCGAATTATCGAGCAGGACGCCCATCGCGGATGCGTTTGACCTCGCCGCAGACAACCGGCATTATAGTAAACTCAGCAGGCGCTTGCCATGGAAAGAACTGGGCGCAAACTTTGCCACAGGGAGGAAGGCCATGCGGAGGAGTTCCTTTGGATTAAGCGCGACGGTCCTCAGCATTTTGCTGACGGCGCCTCTCGGCTACAGTGCTCGCGGCGACGAAGCCAGGCTCTCGATCAGCGGCTATGACCCGGTGGCTTATTTCACCGACGGCAAACCCATCCAGGGCAAAGCTGAAATCGAGTATTTGTGGCACAAATTGCGTTGGCGCTTTGCCAATGACGAGCACCGCCAGTCTTTCGCCAAGGATCCGGACCATTACGCTCCGCAATATGACGGCTACTGCGCGATGGGCGTGTCAAACGACGATGCCGCTCACAAAGACACTGTCGATCCCGAGGCTTGGGCCATCGTCGACGGCAAGCTCTATTTGGTGCACAACCAGTATTGGCTGGGGGTATGGCGGGAACACTCCGACGAATACATCAAGCGAGCCAATGCCAGCTGGCAAGCCCTTGCGGACCGGGCAGAACCTGCCGTCGTAGGGCCTCCCTGCCCCGCTTCCCCGCCGACCACCAAGGTTGCACTACGAGATGGCGGGCATTGGGTCGTTGTCGGCGGGCAGGTCGCCCGGGACGAAGCCGGCAGTGTCGTCGGCAAAGGCAATCTGCAGCAGCAGATCGAGCAGGTCGGCAAGAATGTCGCCGCGTGCCTCGAAGCCGGAGGTGCGACGGTCAAGGACATCGGCTTTACGGTCAGCTACGTTAAACAGCCCACTGAGTTCGACAAATATACGGAACTGCGCCAGCGTTACTTCGGCCCGCCTTCACCGGAAAGCGCGGTTGTCCCGATGGCACAATCGATCAACCCCGATCTGCTAGTGCAAGTCGAGGCCTTCGCCAAGACCCAATAGCCTGACTGAAACGGACGGCGGGATTTGTTCGCCTGCTAAATCTCGCCTTCCTGCTTCAGCATGCGGACGGCGTTGCGCAGCTCCTTCACTGTGTCTTCGAGTTCGGCCTCGCCGTGCGTTGCCGAGGTAACACCGCCGGGGCTACCGCTGAAGTCAACTCCGCCGGTCATCATCGCCAGCCGGAATTTGTGCACGACCGCGGCTTGACGCTTATCGAAGAAGGCCTCTGCCGGCACTGTCTTCGGGTCGAAACGGGTCGGGACGATGGCGCTGCGATCGGGGTTGGTGAAGATGTGGAAGTTGGAAAACATGCCGTACGCAGCCCACGGCACGTGCTCTTCCTCGAACACCTCGTTGATCCGCCGCCGCATCTCGTCGGCGTAGCGGTTGGCGCGAGCGCAGGCATCGGTCGTGCCGACGACCTCCAACGCGGCGACGCCGGCCGCGGCCGAGAGCGGGTTGGCGTTGAACGTGCCCTGATGCGTAATCTTCTCGCGGTCGGCCGCCTTCGTAACCTGGAAGTCGAGCAGATCGAGAATGTCCTTGCGGCCGGCGATCGCGCCGCCCGGCAACCCGCCGGCGAGGATCTTCGCCAATGTCGTCAGATCGGGCCGGATGCCGTATTCGCCCTGTGCGCCGCCCGGCGAAACGCGGAATCCGGTGACGACCTCGTCGAAGATCAGCAGCACGCCGTGCTGCCGGGTCAGCTCGCGCAATTCGGTCAAAAATTTGGGGTCGATCGGGAATTGCGCACCGTGGGCGCCGGTCGGCTCGAGGATCGCCGCCGCGACATCGTCGTTCTCGGCCAGCAGGCGGGCGAGCCCCTCGGGGTCGTTCTGCTCGGCCAGTAAGAGGCCGCCGGCGACCCCCGACAGGACGCCCGGGGTCGGGGTGCCATCGAAATGGCTCGCATAGCCCGAGGTCATGTGGTCGTGCCAGCCGTGAAAGTGGTGCTTGAAGCGGATCAGCTTGGACTTGCCGGTGAAGGCGCGGGCGAGCCGCACCGCCATCAGGGTGGCCTCGGTGCCCGACGACGTAAAACGCACACGCTCGGCCGACGGAACGAGCTTCATGACCCACTCGGCCCACGCGATCTCAGTCTCGTGCGAGGCGCCGAAATGGGTGCCGCGCTCGATCTGCTGTTGAACCGCTTCGACAACTTTCGGATGGCAGTGGCCGAGCAGGAGCGCACCGTGGCCCCCGAAATAGTCGACGTAGCAATTGCCGTCGACATCCCATTTACGCGGCCCGTTCGCCCGCGTGATGTAAAGCCCGTAGGGCTCGATGTAGCGCGAATCATGAGTGACGCCGCTGGGGAACAGCCGGCTCGCCTTCTCGGAGGCGGCTGCCGAACCCGGGGTCGCAGCGCGATAAGCGGCGATGATCGGCGAATTCGTCGTCAGCGTGTCGGGCATGGCGGTAACTCCGCGATCGAAAGAGGCTTTGACGATGTTAGGCCCAACACCCCCCTTAGCCAATGAGAAAGGCCTGGCGCCAATGAGAAAGGCCGCCCCGAGAGGCGGCCTTTCCGTTTTAATCAATAACCGGCGGCCAATCACGGCCGCGAGCCGTCGCCCTCAGGCGAGGACCTCCAGCTGAGTGGGGATCCTGGTCACGGCAGCGGATGACCGCGGTTTAGGGATAGACACAGGATCACCTCCTTTCAGTTGTTGCGACAATGGGCCGTAACGTAAGGAAAACGTCGCCATCTCACAAGCGGTCTTATGCTGAATTGCAGCGTTCGCGGCGCGCCGCTTTCGGAGTAATCTTGGAAAAGCTCAGCATTTCCGCCAAAAGGAGTGACAATGCGCCGCAGCGAAGATCGGATTCTGACCACGCATACCGGCAGCCTGCCGCGCCCGTCCGAGCTGACGCGCTTATATGTGCGCCGCGCGCGGGGGGAATCGGTTGATCCCACCGAGCTCGACAGACTGGGCCGCGAGGCCTTGCACTGGGTCGTGCGCAAGCAAGCCGAGGCCGGGATCGACATCGGCAACAACGGTGAACAGCAGCGCGAGGGATTTTTTCTCCATATCCGGCACCGGATGAGCGGGTTTGGCGGATCGTGGCAGCGCCGGACGCGGGCCGATGCGCTGCGCTATCCGGTCTTCAAGAGAATGATGGAGCAGCAGCTCGCCGCCAGGGAGGCGGTCAGCAACATGGGGCCGCCAAAGGCGATGGGCGAGGTCCGCTATCTCGGGACTGCCGCGATCGACGCCGAATGTACGGACTTCCGGACGGCCCTCGACGAGACGGACACGCATTTGGTCGAGCCGTTTGTGACTGCGCCATCGCCGGGGATCATCGCCGGAGCGATGAAAAACGAGCATTACGATACCGAGGAGGCCTACCTCGACGCGCTCGGGGCGGCGCTCAAACCGGAGTACGAGGCGGTCGTCGGCCACGGATTCCTGCTGCAGCTCGATTGCCCCGATCTGGCGCTCGAGCGCCACCTCTCTTACCAGGACCGCCCGCTCGGCGATTTCCTCGGCTTTGTCGAGCGCGTTGTCGCGGCGATCAACAAGGCGCTGGCCAACATCCCGCGCGACCGAGTGCGGCTGCATGTCTGCTGGGGCAATTACGAAGGCCCCCACGATTGCGACGTGCCCTTGGCCGACATATTGCCGGTCATCGAACAAGCCAACGTCGGCGCGTTCTTCTTCCCCTTCGCCAACCCGCGGCACGCCCACGAATACCGCGTTTTCGAGAAATTGCCGCTCGCCGACGACCAAATCATCATCGGCGGGGTTATCGACAGCCTGACCAATTTCGTCGAGCACCCCGAAGCCGTCGCCGATCGGCTGGAACGCATCGCGGCGGCGGTCGGCGACCCGCACCGCGTCATCGCCGGCACCGATTGCGGCTTCGACACGTCGGCGGGAATGGGCCGCGTCGCCGAGGACGTCGTCTGGGCCAAGCTCAAATCGCTCGCCGAAGGGGCGCAGATCGCCTCGCGACGGCTGGGAATGCATTGAGATTATGTACGCGCTGAATGGGCGCGTCGGGCTGGTCACCGGCGCGGGCGGCGGCATCGGATGCGCAATCGCGCGGCGCCTGACGCGCGAGGGTGTGGCGATCGCCGTGCTCGACCGCGATAGCGCAGCCGCTGAGGCCATTGCGGCGGAACTGGGCGGTCTCGCCGTGACGGCCGATGTGACCTCCGAAGACGAGGTCGGCCGTGCGGTCGAGGCCGTCCTGGCGCGTTTCGGGCAAATCGATCTGCTGGTCAACAATGCCGGAGTGGCCTGGATGGGCCCGGCATTGGAGATGCCGGTCCAGGCATTGCAGGTGATGCTCCGGGTCAATGTCGAAGGCGTTTTTATTGTAAGCCGTGCCGTACTGCCGCACATGATCGCGCGCCGCTCGGGCTCGATCGTCAATCTCGCCTCGTGGGCGGGCAAGACCGGCAACGCCTATTTCGCGGGCTATAGCGCCAGCAAATTCGCGGTGGTCGGCTTGACGCAGGGTTTGGCGCGCGAGATGGCGCCGCACGGCATCCGGGTCAATGCGATCTGCCCCGGGATCGTCGTCGACACTGCGATGCGCACCGCCATCGAGGCGCAGCAGCGCCAATACGGCCTTCCCGCAACCGAGGAGCGGGAAAAGTCGATCCCGATCGGCCGCGTCTCAGTGCCCGATGACGTGGCGCGGGTCGCGGCCTTTCTCGCCTCGGAGGAATCGTCCTACATGACTGGCGAGTCGATCAACCTCTCCGGCGGCCTGTTGATGGATTGAGGCGGAAACCGATGAGCGCGGGATGACCAAAGTTAGCGAGCTGTACGACCGGGATTTCTTCCTCTGGACCCAAGAGCAGGCGACGGCTCTGCGCCGTGCCAAAGGTTCGAACCTGCCACTCGATTGGGAGAACCTGGCGGAGGAGATCGAGAGCTTGGGAAAATCCGACCGGCGGCAGCTGACCTCGCAGATACGGCGGATTCTTCGCCACCTGCTCAAGCTAGAAGCTTCACCGGCGGCGCGACCGCGCGCCGGATGGCGATCGACTATCATTGATGCGCGGTCGCAGATCGAGGAGGTGCTGAGCGATAGCCCCAGTCTTCGCCGTGAGGTCGATCGCTTAGTTAAGGACCAACTGGCCGCGGCCGCAGAACTAGCTTTCTCTGATCTCGGCCAGCACGGCGAACAGTCTGACCTGGTTCGTGCGCGCCTCCAGAAAGGCGGCTTCCCAGCCGAGCAGGTGATCGGCGATTGGTTTCCCGAGACACCGAGCTGAACCTGCTTTAGCCGTTGCGTTCGGCGGAACCGGGCGGGCGACCATGGATGTGCACGTGACGTCCGCCTGCTTCTTCGAGAATGCGCGTCGCCGTCAGCTCGCGATCGGGATCTTCGCAGCGTACCCATAGGAGCGCCGCGCCGGCTTGGAGCGCCGCCTTGAAATCCTCACTGTGCCTGGGCGCGGTGTAATCATCAAAGAGCTCCTTTAGTGCCGCGCCGCCGAGCCCAGCGCCAACGATTGCGGCGATCGTGACGGCCATCGGCCCGCCGGACAGCACGACGATCCCGGCCACGGTCAAAGGCGCGATGTATTTGATCTCGTCGGCAAGACCGGCCGGCAGCAATTTCGGCTCGCGCGCGGGCGGCTCGCCGGCGGCGGCCAGCGAATCGTGGGAGGCCAATACAGAAAGATCGGCCGCGTCGAACCCGGCGGCGAGCAGGTTCGCAACGGCGCGGTGGAAGTGCTCGCGGTCGGGAAACGAGGCGACCGCCTCGCGGATGACCGGGAAAGACGGCGAACTCTCGGCCATGCCGATCCTCTCTTTCGTGCTCGGGCCTTCTCTTATGCTACCGTCAAACACCCGCAAGCGTCGCCTCCTCGCCGATGAACGAATTTTCCCCCCCGGCGCCCTCGCCGGTGATGGCTCAGTACCTCGATATCAAAGAGGCGAACCCCGGCTGCCTATTGTTCTTCCGGATGGGAGATTTTTTCGAGCTGTTCTTTGACGACGCGGTGGCCGCCGCGCAGGCGCTCGACATCGCGCTGACCAAGCGCGGACGGTTCGAGGGGGCCGACATCCCGATGTGCGGGGTGCCGGTGCACACCGCCGAGGCCTATCTCGCGCGGCTGATCCGCGCCGGGTTCAAGGTCGCGATCTGCGACCAGATGGAGGATCCCGCCGAGGCGCGGCGGCGCGGCGGCAAGGGTCCGGTGCGGCGGGCGGTCACCCGCGTCGTGACCGCCGGCACCCTGACCGAGGAGGGCCTCCTCGACGCGCGCCGGCACAATTACCTCGCCGGCATCGCCGAGGCGGGCGGCGCGATCGGGCTGGCATGGCTCGATCTCTCGACCGGCGATTTCGCGCTGGCGCCGACCAGCGAGCCGACCCTTGCTGGCGATCTCGCCCGGCTTATGCCCGGCGAGATCCTGCTGCCGGAGCGGCTGCTGACTCGTCCGGCGCTGTCCGAATTGCTGGCCGAATGGAAGCCGGCCCTGACGCCCTTGCCTAATCCCCGCTTCGAGAGCGAAGCCGCGCGGCGCCGCCTGCAGGAATTCTACGGGGTCGGCGCGCTCGACGGGTTTGGCGGTTTCGGCCGCGCCGAGCTCGCCGCCGCCGGCGCCCTCGTCGACTATGTCGGTCTGACCCAGCAGGGCCGGGCGCCGCATCTGCAGCCGCCGCGCCAGGTCATGCCGGTCTCGGTCATGCAGATCGACGCCGCGACCCGCCGCAATCTTGAACTGATGTCAACCCTTGCCGGCGAGCGCAAGGGCAGCCTTGTCGCGACGCTCGATCGGACCGTAACCGCGGCCGGAGCCCGCCTCCTCGCCGATCACCTTGCGGCGCCGCTGACCGAGCCTGCCGCGATCGCGGCGCGGCTCGACGCGGTCGAGTTCTTTGTCGACCGCCCGGAATTGCGCGAGGCCTTGCGCGAGCGGCTGAAGCGTTGCCCGGACATCGAGCGGGGCTTGACCCGCCTCAGCCTCGGCCGCGGCGGCCCGCGCGACCTTGCGGCATTGGGCCAGTCGCTGGGGGAGACCGCCACGGTGCGCGACATGTTGGCTGAGCCGGGTCTCGTGCCATTGCCCGAGCGGCTCGCTGCGGCGCAGCGGGGGCTTGGTGAACACGGCGCCCTCGTCGAGCGCCTCGGGCGCGCGCTCGCCACCGAATTGCCGCTCTTCGCCCGCGACGGCGGGTTTATCGCCGCGGGGTACTCGGACGAGCTCGACGAATGGCGCGGCCTGCGCGACGAGAGCCGTCGCTTGATCGCGGCATTGCAGGCGCGCTACGCCGGCGAGACCACGATCGGCGCCTTGAAGATCCGCCACAACAACGTGATCGGCTATTACATCGAGGTGTCGGCGAACCATGCCGGCAAGCTCGGGCCGGAATTCATACATCGCCAGACAATGGCGGGCGCGCAGCGCTATACGACAGCAGAATTGGCCGATCTCGAAACCAAGATCGCCAGTGCCGCCGAGCGGGCATCGGCCTTGGAGTTGCGGCTCTACGAGGATCTCGTCGGTGAGGTAATGGCCCGCCGCGCGGAGATCGCCGCCGCCGCGGCGGCGCTCGCCACCCTCGATCTCGCGGCGGCGCTGGCCGAGCTTGCAGCCGGGGCGCTGTGGGTCCGGCCGGCAGTCGACGAGAGCACTGCCTTCGAGATCGTCGGCGGGCGTCATCCGACCGTCGAGGCGGCGCTGGCCGGAGAGGGCAGGGGAGGGGGGTTCGTCGCCAATAACTGCGTCTTGGCCGAGGATCGGATCTGGCTCGTCACCGGCCCCAACATGGCGGGCAAGAGCACGTTTCTGCGGCAGAACGCGCTGATCGCGATCCTGGCGCAAATGGGCTCCTATGTCCCGGCCCGGTCGGCCCGGATCGGCATTGTCGATCGCCTCTTCAGCCGGGTCGGCGCGGCCGACGATCTGGCGCGCGGCCGCTCGACTTTTATGGTCGAGATGGTCGAGACCGCGGCGATCCTGAACCAGGCGGGCCCGCGTTCCTTTGTCATTCTCGACGAGATTGGCCGCGGCACCGCGACCTTCGACGGCCTCTCGATCGCCTGGGCGACCCTCGAGCATCTGCACGAGGTCAACCGCTGCCGCACCCTCTTCGCGACGCATTACCACGAACTGACCGCACTCGCCGCCAAGCTCCCTTCGCTCGCCTGCCACAGGATGCGGGTCAAGGAATGGAAGGGCGACGTCGTCTTTCTGCACGAGGTCGGCCCCGGCACCGCCGACCGCTCCTACGGCATCCATGTCGCCAAGCTCGCCGGTTTGCCGAAGGCCGTGACGGCCCGCGCCGAGGAGGTGCTCTCGGTCCTTGAGAAAGGCGAGCAGGGCGGCGCGCTCGCCCGCCTCGCCGACGACTTGCCGCTCTTCAGCGCCGCCCGCCGCCGCGCCGAGCCGCCGCCGCGCGAATCCGCCGCCGAAGCCTTGCTGCGCGACACCCGCCCCGACGAGCTGACTCCGCGCGAAGCCCTCGACCTTATCTACCGGCTGAAGGCGCTGGCGGCGCAGCAGGTTATTGCCTATCAGGCCCGACCGGCTGATCATGATGGGTGAACACCTTGAGTAATCTGGGGAAAACACAGATCATCGGGGAAGCGCCATCATGACAACAGTCGACAATGCGTCTGCCATACTGTCCGAGGCCGATCATCGCGCGCAATTGCGGCGGGCGGTGATCGCGAGCACGGTCGGTACGACGATCGAGTGGTACGATTTCCTGCTCTACAGCATCGTCACGGGCCTTGCCTTCGGGAAGCTCTTCTTCCCGAAATCCGACCCGCTGGTCGGGGTATTGGAGGCTTTCGCGGTTTATACCGTCGGCTTTATCGCGCGGCCGATCGGGGCGGCGTTCTTTGGTCATTTCGGCGACCGCATCGGGCGCAAGGGGGCGCTGATCGCGACCCTCCTGACGACCGGATTGGCGACTTTCGCGGTGGGCTTCGTCCCGACCTACGAAACGGTTGGCATCTGGGGCGCCGTCATCCTGACGATCATCCGCTTTATCCAGGGGATCGGGGTCGGTGGCGAATGGGGCGGCTCGGTGCTGCTGTCGATGGAATGGGCGCGCACCAACCGCCATCGCGGCTTTATTACTTCGTGGCCGCAGTTCGGCGGGCCGGCCGGGTTATTGTTGGCGAATTTGGCGGTATTCGTGTTCAGCGCAATTTCCGGCGACCAGTTTCTCGTCTGGGGCTGGCGAATTCCGTTCATGCTGAGCATCGTTATGGTCGCGGTCGGACTCTACATCCGGCTCGGCATCCTCGAGACCCCGGTCTTCCGGCGCCTGGTCGCCGAGGAGAAGATCGAGCGCGTCCCCGTGCTCGAAGTCATCAAGCGCCAGCCAAAGCAGATCATCCTGTCGGCCTTCGCCCGGATGGCCGAGCAGGCCCCCGCTTACATCTACCTCGCCTTTGTCTTTACCTATGGCACGCAGGTTCTGCACACCTCGCGCGATTTTCTTCTGACCGCGCTGATTGCCGCGGGGCTGGTGTCGTTTGTCACGATCCCGCTCGCCGGGCATCTGTCGGACCGGTTCGGCCGCAAGCGCATCTACATAATCGGCTCGGTCGCGACCGGAATATTCGGCTTCATCTATTTTGCGATGCTGAACACGATGGTGCCGGCCTGGATCTTTCTCGGCATCATTCTGTCGTTTGTACCGCACGACCTGATGTACGGTCCGCAAGCCGCGTTGATCGCGGAATGCTTCACGCCGCGGCTGCGCTACAGCGGCTGCTCGATCGGCTATCAGCTCGCTTCGGTCATCGCCGGCGGGCCGGCGCCGCTGATCGCGACGGCGCTCCTCGCGGCCTTTGGTTCGGGGTATGTAATCGCCGCCTACATCCTCTTCTGCGCGGTCGTCTCGATCATCGCGACGGCGCTGATGCCGGATCTCACGAACCGTGACATCTCGCAGGAGCATGCCTAGGCGGCCGTTTCGACCATAATTGATGGAGGTGCACTGATGGGTAAGCTCGATGGGAAAGTGGCTCTGGTAACCGGCTCGGGCCGCAATATCGGCCGTGCGACGGTGTTGAAGCTGGCCGGGGAGGGGGCTCACGTCGTCGTCAACGCCCGCTCCAACCAGGCCGAGGCCGACGCTGTCGCGCGCGAGGCCAGAGAGCGCGGGGTCAAGGCGCTCGCCGTCCTCGCCGATGTCGGCAAGAAGAATCAGGTCGAGGCGCTGGCGGCGCGGGCATTGTCCGAGTTCGGCCGCGTCGACATCCTGATCAACAATGCCGCGATCCGCCCGCACAAGCCCTTCACCCAACTGACGCCAGATGATTGGGAGACGGTCAGGGGCATCGTTCTCGACGGGGCGCTGTACCTGACCCGCGCGGTCATCAGCTCGATGGTTGAGAACCGCTACGGCCGTATTCTGTTCTTTTGCGGCGACGGCGCCTATGCCGGCGGCAGCGGGCGCGCGCACATCTCGGCGGCCAAAATGGCGCTGGTCGGGCTGGCGCGGTCTCTGGCCTCCGAATTCGCCGCGCAAAACATCCGCGTCAATATCGTCTCGCCGGGCAGCATCGATACCCGGCGGGATAATCCCGAATGGTATCACGGCCGGCCGCCGAGCACCGCCGGCATCCCGCTGGGCCGTCAGGGGCATGTCGACGAGATCGCCGCCACCTGCCTGTTTTTGGTCAGCGATGACGGCGGCTTCATCACCGGCCAAACCATCCACGTCAACGGCGGGGCGGCGTATTACTGATCCCCGTCTTTTACTGGTTGGCTGTGGTTCCTGGCGGCTCTCCCGCAGTCTTTGTGTCGGAATTGCCGCGAGGGGTTGGCGGATTGTTTCCCCGGTCTCGCCAAAATATATTCTGTTCCTCGGCAATGATGCTCTCGATGACTTCAACAAACGTCAGGTAAGCCTCTCGCTCGGGCAATCCTCTGTAGGCTCCAGCGCCGTGCGTATACAGGCGACGCTCGCGTTTCATCCGTTCCGATGCGGTTCGATACGAGACCCAAGTCTCACTGTACCGGGCGATGCGTTGCCAACCCGCCGCGACTGCGACGATGGCGCCGATCGCCCCCGACACGATCGGCACCCACGGCGCAGCCGCAAACACCTGGATAAAAGTAATCAATGCGCCCAGCACTATGGTAAGCAGAGCCAGTAATTCAGAGCGCGTCTTAAACAAGCCGGCCTTCTCGCTGTACCATCGGCGCTGATCGGCCAAGTCATTTTTGAAATATCGTTCAGCCAACGCATCGCGCTGCTTCGCCGTGGGGTCATCTACAGCGTTGTCCACCGCCTTTGGAGCCTCGGGTGGCGACTGGGTCGGCTGTTCCTTTGGTTCACCGGCCGCTTCCGGCGGTGAGGCTTGCTCCCTGGCTCCAGCCCCAACATCAATGGGGACGACCGAGGATTCCGTCATAGAGTGAGCCACGGCGCTCCTCTCTCTGTGTGTCTGGACACCTCCGAGATCCTACCCTCGCACGGTTCAACCAGCAATGTTATCGGGTGGCGACCAGCCGCAAGTTTTTAATGACCCTTAGCTACGATAGAGGACGACAAAAGCAAGATCACGATGTGGGGTTTCCCTTTCAGGCCCCGCGCGATTGCTATCGACAAGCCGCAAACGCATCCGCAAACGGGAGAATACCGCGCCAATTTGCGCTTGAGTTGCACCGTCCGATCGGGAGATGATTGCTGGCTCGCGGAGCAGTCTCAGGTCGAGAATACATGAGTACAGTCTTCATCAGCTACAGAAGGGAGATTACTGCCGGAGAGGCTAGGGCTTTGTTCAACGAGCTTTTAGGGAAGCTGGGTAAGAATTCCGTATTCATGGATGTGGACAGCATCGCTTTGGGCCGTGACTTCCGCGGCGCACTGCAAAAAACACTCGAATCTTGCGACCTGATGCTGGTGCTGATCGGCAGAGACTGGGCCGATGTTAAAGACGAAGAGGGCCGGCCACGCCTACACAATCCCGGCGATTTCGTGCGCCTCGAGATCGAGGCGGGGCTCAAACGCGACATCGTCGTCACGCCGATCCTGGTGCAGGGGGCGCATATGCCCGCCCCCGAGCAATTACCCGCAGAGATCAGGGACCTGGTTTATCGCAACGGGTTTGAGCTGAGCCACAACCGGTGGGAGTCGGATTTTGCGGAAATGACGAGGCGGCTGAATCTCGACATTGCCAAAGGGGGCGGACGCGTCGAGCAACCCGCCTCCGCTGTCGCCGCCCCCAATGCCTCTATTGCGCCGGCCGCACGACCGGCCATCCCAGGCCGACAATTTTTGAGTCGGCCCCTCAGGGTGACGCGGCGGCAGGCGCTGGGCGTTGCCGCGCTCGCTGCCGCTGGGGCCGGCGCCATCATTGCCGCACCTTCCATCCGCAGGCTGTTATCAAAACCGTCTTTGCGGACCATTGCTTTCGACGTTGCAACCGTCGATTCGAAAGGGGTCCGGAACCCGCCGGAAAAATACAAAGCTGCGGTATTTAGCGAAGTGCTCGGTTCCACTGGTGGGATCGATATGGTCTCGATCCCAGGCGGCAGTTTCACAATGGGCTCGCCGGCCGATGAGCCGGAGCGCCAAGGCCAAGAAGGTCCGCAGCACCATGTCACGCTCGCGCCGTTTTTTATCAGCGCATCGCCCGTCACTCAGGCCCAGTGGTCTGCAGTGATATTGGCGCACCCCGACCAAATCCGCCGAAACCTCGACCCGAACTCGTCGTTCTTCAAGGGCATCGATCTCCCCGTCGAGAGCATCACGTGGAACCAGGCGGCAGAATTTTGCCTGCGCCTCACTGCGATCACCGGCCGGTCCTATCGGCTGCCGAGCGAAGCCGAGTGGGAATATGCCTGCCGCGCGGGCACGACGGGACCCTTTCATTTCGGGCCGACCATCGCCCCTGAGCTGGCGAACTATTGCGGAACGGGCGGCGCGGTATGCGGCGAAAGCGATGGCAAGAGCGTCGCCTCCGACACCTATAACGACAAGAAGTATGAATCGGGCGCCTATGGTGAGGGCCCCATTGGGGTTTTCCGAGGCAAGACGACGCCTCCGGGCACATTCCCGCCAAACCGGTTTGGCCTCTACGACATGCACGGCAACGTTTGGGAATATTGCCTGGACAAGTGGAGCGCCAACTATGCCGATGTCCCCGTGGACGGCAGCGCCAACCTGTCGGGCTCCGCCGACAGCCAGCGGATATTGCGCGGCGGCTCGTGGTCGCACAACCCTGCCATCTGCCGCTCTGCCTACCGCGACAGCATCGCCCCCGACTTCTCGGGCTGGCAGGGCCGCATCGGTCTCAGGGTGGTTTGTACGATTTAGAGTGGTAAGAAAGACCTGCATCCACCGGCCTGACCCAGGTGCGCTTCGAACGGAGAGCGGCTATGCTTCCGCCCAACGACAAGCTCGCGATCTGCTTTGCCCATGTCGCCTATCAGCTGCATGAGCGGTTTTCTGCCCTGAATACCGGCATCGACAGCTTTGCCGTTCGCGATCCCACAAGCTTGGAGAAGCGGGTGGGCGAGGCCGATGTGCTGGTGATCTCGGGGCTGTGGCACGACGGCCTTATCGACCGCGCAGGCAAGCTCCGCTTTATCCAGGCGATCGGGGCCGGCACCGACCAGTTTCCGCTCGAAGAACTGAAGAAGCGCGGCATCCGGCTGGCGAGCGCGCGCGGCGTCAACTATCGCGCGGTCGCCGAGCACGCGATGGCTCTCATCTTGGCGTTGACCCGCCGGCTTCCCGAGGCGCGGGACAACCAGGCGAAGCGCGTCTGGCGCGGCATGATTGGCGATCTCTCCCGGCGCGAGGACGAGCTCGGCGGCAAGATGCTCCTCGTCGTCGGGCTGGGGCAGATCGGGGGCCGACTGGCCCAGCTTGCTAAGGCCTTCGACATGCGCGTCATCGGGCTGCGGCGCGATCCCGCAGCCGGCCGCGGCGCGGCGGATTCGGTGCACGCGATGGGCGAGTTCAAGTCCCTTCTGCCCGAGGCCGATATTGTCGCCCTCACCTGTCCGCTGACCAAGGAGACCGAGAAGCTCGTTGACGGCGAGGCGCTCGCCCGGATGAAACCCTCCACCTATCTCGTCAACCTCGCCCGCGGACGGGTCGTCGACGAGCCGGCGCTCGTCGAGGCGCTTGCCGCGCGGCGCATCGCCGGCGCCGGCATCGACGTGACGGCGGAGGAGCCGCTCGCGCCGACTTCTCCGCTTTGGGGAATGGAGCATGTGCTCCTCACCCCGCATACCGCTGGCGAGACCCGGCGTTACGAGGACAATGTGATCGAGATCCTGCGCGACAATCTAAGGCGCCTGCGGCGGGGCGAGGAGCCATTGCGCAATCAGGTGATCTGACCACCACCAAATCAGGAGATATCATGCGTCCCCAGGCCGCCGCGATGAAGGCGCTTCTCGACCAACCCGGACTCCAGATCATGGCCGGCTGCGGCGACGGGATGGGCGCTCGATTGATCGAGGAAGCCGGCTTCCCTACCGCCTTCGCCTCAGGCTCCAGCATCTGCGCGATGCGTCTCGCGATGCCCGACATGGACCTGCTGACCTTTCCGGAAATGGCCGACGCGATCGAGTCGATTATCGCCGCTGCGCCCAACTTGTTGTGGTTGGCCGATGGCGACACCGGCTATGGCAATGCGCTCGCCGTGCAGAAGACGATCCGCGCTTACGCCCGCCGCGGCGCCGCTGCGGTGCTGATCGAAGACAAGGTTTGGCCTCGCCCGCTCGGCCATAGCGGTGCAAAATTGGTGACCGAGCGCGACGCCGCCATCCTGCGCTGCCGCGCCGCCGTCGAGGCGTGCCGCGAGGAAGGCATCCTGCTGCTCGCCCGCACCGACGCCCGCACCTCCCGCGGGTTTGATGAGGCGCTGACGCGGCTAAAGGCGTTCGTTGCCGAAGACGCCGACATTCTGTTTCTGGACTCGCCTCAGTCGGAGGCGGAGATGCGTGCGGCAGTAGCGGCGTGCAACGGCAAACCATCGCTCGCCGTCAGCTCGCCCGCCGGCAAGCACTTCATGCCCGGCGACGCGGAATTGGAACGGCTGGGCATCAAAATCGTCGTGTACCCGCAGGAGATCCTCGCCGCAACCGTGCGAGCGGTGCGCGCGGCGCTCGGCGGGCTGAAAGGCGGCGCGAAGCCGCCCATGGCAAGTCCGTCGGAACTGGCGACAGCGATCCGCTCGGCGGACTACCTGGCCCGGGATGCATGCTGGCCGGATCCGAAGTGAGCAGCGTCACCTGATGGTCCCCCTCTCCGTTCTCGACCTCTCGCCGATCACCGAAGGCAGCGATGCCGGTCAGGCGTTGCGCAATTCGCTCGACCTCGCGCGCCACGTTGAGGCGCTCGGCTATCGCCGTTTCTGGATGGCAGAGCATCACAACCTGCCGGGAATTGCGAGCGCGGCGACGGCGGTGGCGCTCGCTCATGTCGCGGCCGGCACGAACACCATCCGGATCGGCGCCGGCGGCATCATGCTGCCGAACCACGCCCCACTGGTGATCGCGGAGCAGTTCGGCACGCTCGCCGCGCTCCACCCCGGACGGGTCGAACTGGGCCTCGGGCGCGCGCCCGGCTCGGACCAGGTCACCGCCCGAGCGGTGCGCCGCGCCTTGCTCGGCGGCGCCGAAAACTTCCCTCAGGACGTGGTCGAGCTGATGGCTTATTTCCGTCCCGCGGAGCCGGGTCAGGCGGTGCAGGCGGTGCCCGGCGCCGGGTTGGAGGTGCCGATCTGGATCCTCGGGTCCAGCCTCTATGGCGCGCAGGTCGCAGCGTATCTGGGTTTACCGTTCGCCTTCGCGTCGCATTTCGCGCCGGGTATGATGATGCAGGCGATCGCGATCTACCGCGAGAGGTTCCGCCCCTCGGCGCAACTCGCGCTGCCTCACGTCATGCTCGGCGCCGTCGTCGTTGCGGCGGAACTCAGACCACGAGGCGCGGTTCCTGTTCTCGTCATTGCAGCAGTCGACCTTGAACAACAGGACCGGACGGCGCGGCCGAGTGCCACCGCCAGTCGAGGATTTCGAGGCGCGGCTCGATCCTTATGCCCGCGCGATCCTGGATGACGCGATGTCCTGCGCCGTCGTCGGCGGACCGGACACAGTCCGCCGGGGCCTCGACGATTTCATCAACCGCACCGGCGCCGACGAGGTGATGGTGACCGCGAACATCTTCGACCACGCCAAACGGAAACGATCATTCGAGATCTTGGCCCAAGTGTATCGCAGCGAAATCTGACACCAGTCGATTGAACGCTTCCGGCTTTTCCAAATAGAGCGCGTGACCGGCGCCGCGTATGACATGCACCGACGCGTCTGGAAGGGCCGCAGCAATCTCCAGATTGCCCGCCGGCGGCGTGATGACATCGGCTTGGCCGACGATGATCTGGATTGGCATTGCAGCCGGCAGCCGGGCGAGATCCGCCGTAATGTCCGCGGTTGATAGCATGCTGGCGGCCTGCGCGTAGCCCTGGGCTCGAACGCGCGCCATCACCTCCACGACCATCTGCCGCATGGTCTCGGTCGCTTCGCGGCCGAGCAGGCGTGGGCCGCGCTTTGCCGCCATCCCCTGCGGTCCGAGCTGGGTAAGGTCATCGAGACGTTGCGCGAGAAGCCGCTGCCGCTCCAGCGAGGGGAGCCGTCCGTGCCCTCTAGCAATACTGGCGAGCGTCAGGCCGAGGATTCGCCCGGGCTGCTCCGCGGCGAAGCGGGCGGCGATCAAAGTCCCGAGTGATTGCCCGACCAGATGGCAACGCTCCATGCCGAGCGCCCCGAGCCACGCATGGAGGGCTGCCGCATAATGGCTCGCATCGGGATGCTCGACCGAGAGCGGCGTCGAAGCGCCATAGCCGGGGGCGTCCCACGCGGCGACCCGAAATCGGGCGGAGAGCGTCTCCAACTGGCGCCGGAACGACGCGGCGGCCGATCCTATGCCGTGCAACAGGACAAGCGGCGGGCCGCTGCCGGCCTCCAGATAGGAGAAAGCGGCGTCTCCCGCCTCTACAATCCGGCTGTCCGCATCGGCAATCGTCATGCCGGTTGAATCCGGACATCCTCCGCATTTGGGGTACCGACGAGCAGCATGAACTCCGCGTCGGTAACGCCATCGTTGCGGAAATAGTGTGCCCGGCCGGCCGGGTTGAAGATCACGTCCTTCGGGCCGAGGCGCTCTTCGACTGGGTGCCCGGACGCCTCCCAACCGACAGTGATGCAGCCCTCGATGACAAAACACGCGTCCTCGACGGCGCGCGAATAGCTGCGCACTCCGGCGCCCTTCGGCAAATGGACCATGTCCATCCGGTACTGGCCGGGCGGAGCACCGCCTTCGCCGACATAAACCCATCGGGCGAACCCGGCATCCCAGACCGGCCTTCGAGCGGCGTAGCGCACGATGTGCTGAGCGAACTCCCGCTGGCGCGGATCGTCGCTGTCGGCGTCGAACGCGCGGGTTTTCCCCGGCGCGGCGCCGAAACAGCGGGCGGCCTCCGGATCGCCGTCGCGCGGGTGGCAGACATAGACCGGCGGCTTCGGCATGCCGGTGCCGACGCTGATCGACATCAGCACCGGCTCGACCCCGTCGTTGCGGAAGCCGTGCGGCCGGCCGGCCTTGTTCAGCACCATGTCTTTTGGCCCCAAGCGCGCTTCGATCACCTCGTCGCCCCACGCCCAGCCAACCGTCAGCACACCATCGAGGACGAGAAAATGCTCGACCACCTCATGGAAGTGACAGGGGGCGTATTTGCCGACGGGTTGATGCACCAAGCTCAACGTAAATCGGCCTGGTTTGAGCGTGCCCGGGTCATCGACTTTGGGCGAGCCGCCGGCGCCGATATAGCGCATCTGCGCCCGCTCCAATTCCGGGAAACCGCGGCTTCCGGGAAAGGCGTCCCAGTCGAAGCTCTTATCGGTATGGCGCCCGATAAAGCTCCGCATCTCGTGGGACAGGCCGATCGGCTGTGCTCGTGCGGCAATTGACATTAGGGGCTCCTGATCGTCGGGTGTTTCATTTCGCGGCTAGTGTTGCGGTCGCGAGCGACGACGGCGAGAACCGGCGTTCCATTTCGCGACGAGCACGAACCGCGTCGCTGTCCGCGGTCGCGACATCCCGCCAAGTTATGATCCGGCCGGCCGGGACGTCGCGCAAGAGCTTGACGCTGTGCGCCAGGCCGATCGGCAGAGCTTGTTCCAGCAGGCTGCGTTCCGCCGGGACCAGCTTGCCCCAGACGGTGTAGCCGCCTTCGCCGTCGAGCGTCTCGCCGGCGGACAGCGCGCGCTTCGCGACGGCGACGACATCGCCGCGGAAGCCGCTTGCCTGCCCGGTCGGCTCCGCGCGCAAGGCGGCTGACAGCACGGAAATGCCGAGCTCCAGGCCGATCAGATGGTAGGGCTTGTACATCGCGGCGTACCAGCCGTTGGCGTCGGTCTTGAGGCCGTACTCCTTGAAACAGGCCTTGGCGTATTCGTTCGGCGCTTTCAGCACGACGTAGACGCCCCAGCGCAGATCGCGGAATACCGGCCGGCCGTCGCGCTCGAGCGACGAGACCACCTCGACCATGCCGTCCTCTTCGAGAACGCCGCCTGCTTTGGTAGCGCGCAGAACATGCGGCAGATCGTCGACCCCGCAAGGCGGGAAACCGAGACCGTCTGCTGGCACAGCGAGCCCCGTGGCGTTCGCGATCGCCGCCATCTCGATCGCGGATTTCGTGCCGTCGAGAAAGGAGTTGAACATCTGCGGGTTCATGCCGCCGCGGCGGGCCTCCTCGGCCGTCAGGCCGTAATGCGCCCAGACATCGTCCGGCGTGACCGCGTGATAGGCCGGCAGGTATTTGGTGCCCTTGCCGGCGGCGACGACTTCAAAGCCGCACGCGCGCGCCCAGTCGACCAGCTCGCAGGTGAGCGCCGGCTGATCGCCGTAGGCCAGCGAGTAGACGACACCTTTGGAGCGCGCCTCTGCCGCGAGGAGCGGTCCTGCCAGCACGTCGGCCTCGACATTCACCATCACGATGTGCTTGCCCGCAGCGACAGCTGCGCGGGCATGCGCAATGCCTGCCGCCGGCGAGCCGGTTGCCTCGACCACGACATCGATATCGGGGTGCCCGCATGCCTCGATGCCGGACGCGAAAAATGCCGTGCGCTCGGTCCGGGCCGTGTCCCACCCGACCCTATGACACGCGACGCGGGCTCTTTCCGGGTCGAGGTCGGCGATGACGGGGACTTCCAGGCCGGGCATCGTCGGCACTTGCGAGAGGAACATCGAGCCAAACTTGCCGGCGCCGATGAGACCGACCCGTACCGGCGGGCCGCCGGCCGCAATGCGCTGCTGCAACAGCCGATGGAGGTTCATGGGAGGCGCCCCTATTCCGCAGCCGCTCTCTTGTAATAGCTGCGGGCGTAGTTCAGGAGCGCGTCGTCCGCGACGGGTTCGATTGGCGTGAAGTCCCGATGGGCAATCCACTCCGGCCGCGACGGCGTGCGGATATAGTTCGATACCGCGCACAGCGTCAGATAGACGATCCGGCGCGGGTAGGGCGTGATGTTCGGCGCCGAGCCGTGCACCAGATTGCCGTGGAACATCAGCACCGAGCCGGGCGCTCCGGTCGGCGCGACGATGCCGCCTTCCTGCGCCAGCTGGGTCACGGTTTCCTTGTCGAGCGTCCACAGAGGATAGGACGTCGTCGTGACATCGTGTTCGGCCGCGAGCGTCCCGTGCTTATGGCTCCTTGGGATCAGCATCAGCGGGCCATTGATCGCCATCACCTCGTCCATGAACACGGCGATGTTCATCGCGCGCGGCTCGGGCATGCCGTCGTCGCGCGCCCAGGTGCCGTAATCCTGGTGCCATTGCCAGACATCGCCTTCGAACGCCGCCTTCGCGTTGATCTTGAACTGGTGCGTGTAGACCCCTTCCCCAAAGATCTGCTCCAGCGGTTCAACCAGCCGCGGATGCGCTCCCAGGAGACGAAACGCCTCGTTATAGGTGTGTGCGGCAAAAGCGGTCCGCGGCGCGCCGGTCTTCTCCCGCCACACCTCCGGGCGGTTTGATTTGTAGATCTCTTCGGCCTCGTCGCGCAGGACCGCGACTTCCTCGTCGGAGAAGCAGCCGGGCAAGAAGAAATACCCCGCCTCCTCGAACTGGTGGATCCGTGCGGGCGTGAGTTTCACGGCCTTTCTCCTCTCGAGCATGCGTCGCTTGGCGGCGGCCATTTAATATAGCACGAAGAGGGGCGGTCACGCCTTGCTCAGACCCATGGATCAGGTTGCACGACCAATTCCAGCTCTCATTGCGAGCGTAGCGAAGCAATCTCGTGCCCACCGGGGCTCCCCGGCACGAGATTGCTTCGTCGCGAAGGCGCGCCTCGCAATGACCGGGGCAATTTGGTCGAAATCTGCGCTAGCTAGATCAGCCCCAGGTCGCGCAGGCTGGTGTGGCCACCGCGCCCGATGATCACGTGGTCGTGCAATGTGACGCCGAGCGGGGCCGCGGCGTTTTTGATGTCCTGCGTGACGGCGATGTCGGCCTTGGACGGGGTCGGGTCGCCCGACGGGTGGTTGTGCACCAGGATCACTGCCGAAGCGCCGAGATCGAGCGCGCGCTTGACGACCTCGCGCGGATAAACCGGCGTATGGTCGATCGTGCCGCGCTGCTGGCGCTCATGCTTTATCAGCACATTCTTGCGGTCGAGGAACAGGATATGGAATTCCTCGACCGAATTGTGCGCGACCTGCGCGTTGCAATAGTCGATCAGCTTGTCCCAGGAATTGACGACCGGCTGTTCCTGCAATTCGAGCCGCATCAGCCGCAGCGCCGCCTCGCGCACCGATTTGACCGCGGCGATGCCGGCAAGGCCCAGCCCGGCTCCTGACAGCGCCTCGGGATCGGCGCTCAGCACTTTGCCAAAGCCGCCGAAATGCGCGAGGAGCGACTTAGCCGCCGGCTTAACATCGCCCTGCGGGTTGGCGGCGAACAGCAGCAGTTCGAGCAGCTCGTAATCCGGCAGGCTTTCGGCCCCGGCGGCGATCATCCGTTCGCGCAACCTGCGGCGATGGCCGTGGTAATGCGGCACGGTGGTTTCGCTTTCGTCGAACTCGTTCCTGCCGTGGCCCGTGGGGAGCGGGAACGGAGCCATCCCGGCTTCGCCATTTTCCGGCCCGTCCGTGCCGTAAATCGCACGGCACAGTAACCGCACGCGATCATGATCGGCGGAGTCAAACACCCATACGCGCCGCGCGGCGTTCCATATTCCGCCGAGTTTGCGGGCTCCGGCCGGGAATTTGGGGTGGTATGGGCTGGCGACCGCGATGCGGCCGTCCTCCTCTTCGACAATCGACAGAGACAGCATACCGAGACAATGAACTTTGGTCAGTCGTCAGCGTACTCTCCACGTATCGGGTTGATGCCTCATTAAGCAGCCGCCTGCAGCCTTACTGCTGCCTGGAGAACCTCAGCAGCAATTCGCTGACCCGCTCGGGTTGCTCCTGTTGCACCCAATGTCCGGCGCCGTCGATAAGATGGCAGCCGAGCATGCGGGTGCAGGCGCTCTGCTGCATGCGCTCGAAACTGCCGGGGCGCTGGTAGGTGCCCCAGTCGCTCTTGCCGGCGATGAAGCTCGACGGCACGTCGATCGTGCGGCCGGAGAATAGCTGCAGCTCGGTGTCGTAGAGACCTTGCGTGCGGGCGCGGTACCACTGCAATCCGCCCTGAAAACCAGTGCGCTCGTATTCCGAGCTGTAGACGCGCAGTTCTCCCTCGGGAAGCCATCGGCAGGAGGCATTTTCGGCGGCGGACGGCATCTCCGGCGCCACGGTCTCGGCCATGTTCTTGTCCAGATCCATTATGTAATAGGTCGGCATCTTCGCCAATTCGCCGGCGGTCCAGGATTTCAGCGGGAATGGTTTGCTCCCTGTCCAATCCGCGCTTTTGAAGTGGAAATAACCTCGCAGAAAGGCGTGGACCCCTTGCGGGCAACGCCACATGTCGGCATTGGCCGGGCGAGTTGAGTAATACCATTGATAATGCTTACGGGGGCGGTCCAGCTTGGCCAGCTCTTCATGAATATTGGGCTCGGGCGATTTCGGCTCTAACGGGTTGTCGGCGGTGTCGAAGGGCAGCGTCGGTGGGCCGGCGAAGGGTGCGCTCATCAGAGCGACCGAGCGAAACAGGTCGGGGCGCACGAGGGCGCACCAGGCCGCAACCGAAGCCCCGAAATCGTGCCCCGCGAGCAGCGCGACGTCGCAATAGCCGAGCGCCGAGACCAGCCCCAGCGCGTCCCTGACGGCATTCAGAATGCGAAACGAGCCGACGTCCCCATCATAATTCGCATCCCACCCGGTGGTGCGGCCATAGCCCCGCTGGTCGGGCGCCACGACGTGGAAGCCCGCAGCGGCGAGCGGCAGCATCACCTTTCGCCAGGAGTAGGCGAGTTCCGGGAAGCCGTGCAGGAGGAGGACCAGCGGCCCGCCGCGTGTCTCGAACCCGGCCTCCAGCACGTGCATTCTCAGCCCGTTGATGTCGCGCACAAACCGGGATCGTATGCCGGATGGCAGAACGTCAACGGGCAGCGGTGACAGCTCGGTCATTTCCACCTCTCGTGAGTCCGATGATGTTTCTCGCTTCTAGTTTCGAACCTATCGCGATTTTCGTCCACGGGCGCAAATTGCTCGTCGCGCGAGGCGTTCCTCAATAATGATGCGCCGTCTCACGTGGCCTGGCGGATGTTCTGTCCGGAACTCTTGCGGCGCTGCCACCGGCATGCCTATCCTCGGTCACGCAGAGGGAGGGCAATTCGATGGCATCCGATGGACGGAACGATCGAAGGTCGTACTTATATCTCGGTTTGGCGGGCGAAACCGCGCCGGGACGGCCGGTGCATACCGGCCTCTGCCGCCTCGCCGACGGCAGCGACGAGTGGGAGCTTCTGCAGTGCGGCTGGCCCGAGGCGCCGGCGGTGCGGGCATTGGCGGTGCATCCGCTGAAGCCTGAGATCGTCTATGCCGGCACGCAGTCAGGCCCTTACCGCAGCGCGGACCACGGCGAGCATTGGGAGAAGGTCGAGCTGCCCGATCACGGCCTCCCGGTCTGGTCGGTGCTGTTTCACCCGCACGACCCCGACGTGATGTTCATCGGCTACGAGAATTGCGAGATCTACCGCAGCGACGATGCCGGCGAGCATTGGGCCCGACTGCCGGTCAGCGTGCGCTTCCCGGAGATCACCACCGCTCCGGGGGCAAACCCGGCGAAGCGGGTGCTGAAGATGGATGCGAGCGCCGCCGAGCCCGAGCTGATCTATGCCGCGATCGAGGTCGGCGGCACGTTGCGCTCGACCGACGGCGGCGAGCATTGGGAGAATCTGAGCCACGGCCAATACACCAATGACGATACCGTGGACATGCACGGCGTATTGGCCAGCCGCTGGCGGCCGAACTCGGTCTACGCGATCGGCCGGGCCGGCATGTTTCACAGCGCCGATGGCGGCGACCACTGGCGGACCGTGCCGCTCGAGCCGCTCAACGCCAAGGGACAGATCTATTGCCGCGACATCCGCGAGGTCCCCGGCAGCCCGCGCAAGCTCTGGGTGGCGGCGGGGGGCGGGTTCCAGAGCGATGTCGGCGTATTGCTGAAGAGCTCCGACGGCGGCGACAGCTGGACCCGCGTCGATATGGGGCTGCAGCCGCCGCACACGATGTTCGCGCTGGCCTTCGACGAGAGGCGGCCAGCCTGCATGTCCTGCGCCACCAATGGCGGCGAGGTCTACAGCAGCCGCGACGGCGGCGAGACTTGGACCGCCCACCCGCGGCCGCCCGGCGGCACGCAGGTTTACGCTCTGGCCCGCGGCTGAGCGGCTGCAGCAATCCGCCGCCGCTCTCTCTCCCCAACGGGCGGGGAAGGGCAGGGGAGGGGCCTCAACTAGCGGAGAAATTGATGAACGGTACGGTGATCACGGAGCGGCGCAGGCTCGGCAAAGCGGGACCGGAGGTGTCGGCTATCGGTCTCGGCTGCATGTCTCTGTCCGGCGTTTACGGTACGAGCGACGATGAAGCCGGGGTCCGGCTGATCCATCGGGCGATCGAGCTCGGCGTCGATCATTTCGACAGCTCGGACATGTATGGCTGGGGCCAGAACGAAGAATTGCTCGGGAGGGCATTGAAGGGCCGGCGCAACGGCGTCGTGATCGCGACCAAATTCGGCCAGACCCGCCGGCCGGGCGGCGCCAACGGCGTCGACGGCAGCCCGGCCTATGTCGCTCAGGCGTGCGATGCGAGCCTCAAGCGGCTCGGCGTCGATGTCATCGATCTCTATTACCAGCACCGGGTCGATCCGGCGGTGCCGGCCGAGGATACGGTCGGCGCAATGGCGCGGCTCGTCGAACAGGGTAAGGTCCGGTATCTCGGGCTGTGCGAGGCGCGGCCGGAGCGCATCCAGCGGGCCCACGAGACCCACCCGATAGCCGCGGTGCAAAGCGAATTTTCCCTTCTCTACCGGCAGGAGGCGACCGAGACGCGCGAGCTTACCCGCGACTTGGGCATCGCCTTTGTCGCCTACGCGCCGCTCGGCCGCAGCCTATTGACCGGACACGTCCCCGATCTTGGAAATCTGGCCGCGGGCGACACGCGCGGCCGTCACCCCCGCTTCATGGGCGACAATTTCGCCAGGAACCGCGAGCTGGTGCAACGCATCGAAGCAATCGCCAAGGAAAAGGGCTGCACGCCCGCACAGCTCTGCCTGGCCTGGCTGTTGGCGCAGGGTCCCGACGTGATCCCGATACCGGGCACCAAGCGCATCGAGCGGCTCGAGGAGAATCTCGGCGCGATGCGCGTACAACTAACCCGTGCCGATGTCGATCGCATTTCGACGGCGATACCGATCGGCGCCGCCGCGGGCACCCGCTATCCTGAAGGCGGAATGCGGGGCGTGTACATTTGAGGTACGACGATCAGACAGAGGAGTGAGGAGATGGCGTCACCGAAAAAGTTGTCGCACATTGTTCTGCAGACCAACCGCCGGCGCGAGATGATCGATTGGTACTGCACGGTGCTCGGGGCCGAGATACTTTACGAAGCCGAGCGCATCTCGTTCATCAGCTATGACGACGAGCATCACCGGGTCGCCTTCCTCGATCCCGGGCCGCTGATCGAGCGGCAGCCGGACGCGGCAGGCCTCAATCACGTCGCGTTCACGTTTGGCGGCCTCGACGATTTGATCGATAATTATAAGCGGCTCAAGGAGCTGGGGATCCGTCCGCACCGCTGCGTCAATCACGGCGTGACGACATCGATGTACTATCAAGATCCCGACCACAACCAGGTCGAGCTGTTGGTCGACAATTTCGCGGCGGCGGTCGACGGCAAGGCCTACATGCGGCAGCGCTCGACCAACGACAAGAACCCGGTCGGGATTGTCTATGATCCGGAAGAGCTGGTCGCGCGCGTTGGCGCCGGTCTGCGGATCGAGGAGCTCGCTTCGATTAACTGACTTTAGCTGGCGAGCGGGTGAGGCTGCGGGTTCGAGCCGTCGCTAAACCGGGACAAGCGGAACGGCGCCGGATCGACGAGCGTCGGGTCGCCGGCGACCATGTCGGCCACCAGCTTGCCGGCTCCTGGACCGATGCCGAAGCCGTGTCCGGAAAATCCGGTGGCAATAAAGAAGCCGGGCAGGCTCTCGACCGGTGAGATGACCGGGATCGCATCGGGCATGACGTCGATCATGCCGCCCCAGCTTTCGGCGACCACCGCGTTGCGGAACACCGGGAAGGCTTCGGCGGTGGCGGCCCGCGCCCGATCGACGACGAACTGGTCGGGCTCCGGATCGAGCACGCGCATCGCCTCGAACGGGGAGGTCTGGTCCAAGCCCCAATGCCGCGGGATGCGCCATTCCTCGACCCAGCGGCGGCCGACGCGGAACCTCAATTTCTTCCAGTGCAGCCGAGCTGCGGGCAGATAGTCGAAGAACAGCCGAAAATTATCGGGTACGAGGTCGATCGTCCGCACCCCGAGGGTCGCGACGGTGTAGCCGCCGTCCATCCGTTTGCGGAGCCCGAAAAGCCCTCCCGATGCGGAGATCTCCGGGCCGCCTTCGAGCGGCTGGGTGCGCATGACCGTCGCCAGGACTTTGAGCTGCGGTAGCTTAATGCCGAGATTCCCGCAGAACAGCCGGCACCACGCGCCGCCGGCGAGCACGACCTTGTCGCAAGCGATGTGGCCCTTTTCGGTCACCACTCCCGCGACACGCCCGCCTGCTGTTTCGATGCCGCGTGCGGCGCATTGGGTCACGATGGCCGCGCCGTGCCGCCGCGCCGCTTCAGCGATCGCCGGAGCCGCCTTCTGCGGCTCGGCTTTGCCGTCGCTCGCGGTGTAGAGCGCGCCCGTCCAGTTGCCGGTCAAACCGGGCATCAGCTCCGCCGCTTCGGCGCGGGTGAGTATGCGGGTGTCGAGCTGATATTGGCGGGCGTGCTCGAGCCAGCCTTCGAGCTGCCCGAGCTCGGCCTGGGTCTCGGCCAGATACATGATGCCGGCCTGGCGGAAACCGGTCTCGGCCTCGACCAATTCGTTCATGCCTTGCCAGAGCCGCAGGCTCTCGATGATCAGCGGCAGTTCGCGCGGATCGCGTCCCATCTTGCGGCACCAGCCCCAATTGCGGCTCGACTGCTCGCCGGCAATGTGCCCCTTCTCGCACAGCACGGCGCGGACGCCCTTCTGCGCGAGAAAAAGCGCCGTGCTGGTGCCGACGATCCCGCCGCCGATGATCACGACATCGGCGCGCGCCGGCAGCACCTCGTCGGAACGAACCGGATCGACCTTTGGGGCCATGCGCTAACTGGCCTTTTGACCGCTTCTCTTACCGTCACCCCCGCGAAAGCGGGGCGCCAGGAGCGAGCGACAGCGACCTGCCGCCCTGGATTCCCGCTTTCGCGGGAATGACGAAGTGTTGTGCCGAATCACGATTAATCGATCGCGGCGTGCACGAGGTTGGCGACGCGGTCGAGGCGGGCGGTGTGCCACGGATCGGGCGACATGAAGTTCGTGACGTAGGTGAACGAGACGCCGCTCGTCGGGTCGGCCCACGAATATGAGGTGCCGGCGCCGCCGTGCCCAAAGGTCTCCGGCGCGCCGATCGTGCCGAGGCCGCGGATGCGGTCGCTGTCGCCGCGGACATGCGGCCCCAGGCCGCGATGCATCGGGGTGCCGCTCATCGCGTCGTCGCCGCGGTCGCCGGTGTGATTGCGCGTCACGTAGCTCACCAGCCGTGGCGACAACAGCCGCACATTGCCGAGCCGGCCGCGCCCCAGCAGCATCTGGTAGAATGCCGCCATCCCGCGTGCGGTCGCATAGCCGCCGCCGCTCGGCATCCCGGCGGATTTGAATTCCGCCGAATTGTCGCGCGGCTCCGGCGCATAGGTGTCGGCGCAACGCTCCTGCTCGCTTGGCGGGACACCGACAAAGACGTCCTTGGCAAGCCCAAGCGGCGTCAGCACTTTTTCGCGGATCACGTCGCGATAGTCCTGCCCGGTAACCGCTTCGATGACCATCGCCTGCGTCAGATGCGCCGCGCGCGGGTGGTATTGCAGCCGCGTTCCCGGCGTCCAGTCGAGCGAGAAGTCGCAGACCTCGGCGCGCATCCTTGTGTGATCGGTCCAGGTCGCCTGGGTCACGTCGCCGCTCGAAAAGCCGCCTTGATGGGTCATGACCTGATGCAACGTGATCTCGCCCTTGCCACGCTTGGCGAACTCCGGCAGATGATCGGCAATCCGGTCCATAAAAGACAGTTTGCCTTCCTCGATCAATGTCCACACCGCACAGCTTGTCAGCACCTTGGTCTGGCTGAACAGCAGGAAAAGCGTGTCATCCGTCGCCGGCAGGTTCCGGCCCTCGGTCTTGGCATCGCCATAGGTGCGGAACAGCGCCAGCTTGCCGTGACGCGCCAGGGCGATCTGCGCGCCGGGGTAACGGTTCTCCTCGATATGCTGGCGGATCAGCCGATCGAGATGCTGCAGCGGCGTCGCGGCAAAACCGAGGCTCGCCGGATCTGCGGAGGGCAACGGATAGTCGGGCATGGCGGTCTCTCCTCACAAGGTCCTGCTGCAATGCTACATGACCGCGCGCGCTTGTGGGAGATGCATCCATGCTCCCGGATAGGCGGAGGAAAGGTTTCGGCGTAAGATCGCGCCGCCGTCGCTTGCTGGGGAGGATTGAATGCGCGAAGCCGTTATCGTATCGACCGCCCGCACGCCGATCGGCCGGGCTTATCGCGGTGCTTTCAACCACACGCAGGCGCAGGCTCTCGCCGGCCATGTGGTTGCCGAGGCGGTGCGGCGCGCCGGCATCGATCCGGCCGAAGTCGAGGATGTCGTGCTGGGCGCCGCGCTCCAGCAGGGATCGAGCGGATTCAATTTGGCCCGGCAGGCGGCGGTCCGCGGCGGATTGCCGGTTTCGGTCGCCGGGATGACGATCGATCGGCAATGCGCGTCGGGCCTGATGGCGATCGCCACCGCCGCGAAGCAGATCGCGGATGATGGAATGGAAATCGCGGTCGGCGGCGGGGCCGAGTCGATCTCGCTGGTCCAGAACGACCATCGCAACCAGTATCGGGCGCAGGATCCCTGGCTGGTCGAGCAGCGCCCCGATCTCTACATGACGATGATAGAGACGGCTGAGATCGTCGCCGAGCGCTATCAGGTTACCCGCGACGCACAGGACGAATACGCCTTGCAGTCGCAGCAACGTACTGCGGCGGGGCAGGCGGCCGGACGTTTCGACCGGGAGATCGCTCCGTTGCCCTCGATCATGCGGGTCGAAAACCGCGAGACCGGCGCGATCTCAGAAGTCCCAGTGACGCTCGAAAAGGATGAAGGCAACCGGCCGTCGACCACGCTCGCGGGGCTGACCGCGTTGAAACCGGTGTTCCGCGACGGGCAGACCGTAAAAGAGGGCCGGTTCATCACGGCGGGGAACGCTTCTCAGCTGTCCGACGGCGCATCTGCCTCGCTGCTGATGGAGGCGAAGGAGGCCGAACGCCGCGGGCTGCAGCCGCTCGGCGCTTATCGCGGTATCGCAGTTGCCGGCTGCGCGCCGGACGAGATGGGGATCGGCCCGGTTTTCGCGGTTCCAAAGCTGTTGCGGCAGCACGGGCTCAAGGTCGAGGATGTCGGGCTCTGGGAGCTCAACGAGGCTTTCGCCGTGCAGGCTCTTTACTGCCGCAACCGGCTTGGCATCGATCCCGAGCGGTATAACGTGGACGGCGGCGCGATATCGATCGGTCACCCTTACGGAATGTCCGGCGCGCGCATGGTCGGTCACGCGCTGATCGAGGGTAAGCGCCGCGGGGTTCGTTATGTGGTCGTCACGATGTGCGTCGGCGGCGGCATGGGCGCCGCCGGGCTATTCGAGGTGTTGTGAGGCCTTTTGCCGCGCGAACACTGCTGTTCGCTGCCGAGCCGAAGACAAATAAAAATTAACCACGAATAAAAGTACAATAAGAGCCAAAAGCTGATATATTCGTTGGGCAGCTGTGAGGGGGAACCCTTTGAGCTACACTAAATGGTTGATCACTGCTTTGTTTGCGGCGCAGGTAATTACTGTGGATGCAATCGGGGGTTCGCGCGACGCTACAGCGGTGCCGGGTAAGCTCGCTCATCCGGGCCGCCCGGCGGCCAAGAATGCCGATCCGAGAGCGCCGCTCGACCGCGTGGCGAGTGCGGTGGATGGAGCGGAGTTCGAGCCACGGCACCGACATCGCGATGTGGCGGCCGGATCCGTCGGGACCGCAAGGGCCGATGCAGGTCAGCGAGGCGGCGGCTACGGATGTCGGCGGCGGGGACCGATTTGATTCATGGCAAAACCGCGCAATCGGAAGAGCCTATTTGCTGCAGCTCTACGCGCGATACCGCAATTGGCCAGACGCGATCGCCGCTTACAATTGGGGGATCGGCAAGATGGACGCCTGGGTCAAAGCCGGACGACCCCCTGACCAATTTCTCTCTGGCGTCGCAGCCTATTTGCGGCGCGTCCTGCATGAAAGCGGCCTGTGCGACAGCGCCGAGCCTGGACGGCACCGGCAAGCAGGCGAAGAGGCGAGGGAGCCCGGGTCGGCGCCGCCGGACTCGCTTGTGTACGCGGCATGTTCTGGACCCGGCGCTTGGGCCGGAGCGCCCGGTTTTGCCGGCGGACCGACGCGATTTTCCCGAAAACTCGACCAGGCGCTGCAGCTGGCTTTGCAGCGGGCCGCGCAGGGCAGGTGATCGGTGTCAAACCGCCAACAGCAAACTTGCGATGCACAAGGCGAGATTCCACAGAAAGAGCGACAACGCGATGGTTGACAGCATCGCCGTGTCGAGGGGCAGTGGTTCCTCCGACCGTGTTATTGCCGCGTGCGCCATCGGGCGCCTCCGCTTGACCGCCGCACGGCAAATTCCGCGCTCGATGTTGACCAGCAAACATCGTGCCACGCCGCTAAGGAACTGAAATGTCCGTGTTATTCTCCCTATCTGCGGCGGGCTGTAAAGTTTGCCGACATCAAGCGGTCGCCGACCAGACCGTCCGCCTCTCTTCTCCATGTCAATAAATTTGCAATCAAACTCTGATAAATCTGCGGACCATCTCCCGCTATCCGCAATACCGGCCCAGCTATTGACCGTGGAGAAATCGATATGATGGAGATTTTTCTGATACAGCTGCTGGCTGCGGGCCTCGGCGCCCTCAGTACTGCTTGGGCCGATTGGTGTCATAACCGGGCGCAGATTGGCCGGCGCCTTCACGCCTTCTGGGTTGCCGCTTCTATCGCGGTGATTTGCCTTCCCGTCGTGTCGTGGACCTCGATGGTATTCCTTGGCTCGGGGTTGCTCGGCCAATTGGTCGCCGGTACGCTTGTCGGCGCGGTTTTTCTTTGGGTGTATCAAAACCTGCCGAACTCCGGCCAAGTCCGCAAATTTGGGCCGGCCCTTCCCGACGTCCGTGAAACGGCGCCGTTCCCCCCGGCATCCAGGCTCGATGGGTAAACAACCCAATTCCGGTTTCAGCGGCTGCCCTTGGCCGCGACATGCTCAGCTTTTGAAATGGTCAGCTTCTCGGGGTGAACAATCGTCTTGTTCACTGCCGCGCGTGCCGCGCCGAGATTGGGGAATTCGGCCTCGACGCCTTCCCGCTGCAGCACATAGGACGCAGACATCGGCTTGCCGCTCTTCTGGTCGGCGACCGTACGCTTGATGATCGTCCAGTGGATGCGACGGGTGCCGCCTTCGCCACCTTCGTTTGAATCTTCGGTGACATCCTCGAAACCCCGGTCGACCACCGACTCGAGTGCAATAGAGCTTCTGCTCCGGCTTTCTCAGCGGAGCTTCGCGGCCTCTTCCCGGCGGTCGGCCGCTCGATCGCCGGTCCCGCCGACCCCGAGCGTCCGAGCCCTGAACCCGTCGATCCGGCTCTCGCGCGCCGGCGTCACCCGGCCTCGCAGCGTGTTCACGCGGCTGGCGCGGACCATCGGAACGCGGCTCCCTACCCGGTGCCGCACGGTCGGTTGGACGCCGGTTGCGCGGACGGCCCGGCCAAGGCCTCCGCGCCGTCCCAGGCTCCGGCTGCGATGCGCCTGCCGTAATCGCTTCGGGCCCGCTCGGGCTTTGGCCGGCGGTCTCCGCTTGCTCCATCAGACCCGCTCTGCGCGGTGGCCGGCGGCGCCGGCGGCGGGGGCGGGATGGCTCACCGGCCACCCCGGGTGCGGGCTGAGCCTGCATCGAGTCTTCGACGGGAGCGGCCGTCGCCGGGTCCGGAGGACCGCCCTCGTTCGCCGGAACCTCGGCGCTCACCGGCGATCGTGGCGGCATCTCGTGCGGCGGGCCGCGACGGCGCCGCCGATGACGCCGGAGTTTAGGAGCCTGAGCGTCGCCCCCGGCATCTCCGTCGACACCCCCTTGGGCATCAGCATTCGGGTCCGCAATCGTATCGCCCGCCGGTGTGGTTCCTTCAGGTGTAGTTTGATCCTCTTGCGCTGGTCCTGGCGAGGCTGCCGCCGGCGGGGGTCGGCGGCGGCGCCGCCGGCGCCGGCGGCGGGGCTGCTGGGATTCACCGCCTTGCAATGAGGGGCCGGCCGGATTGGCGTCGTCCGGAGCGTCCGCGACGGTTGCGTCCGGCGTTTCGCTCTCTACACTCGTCCTGGGAGCGCTGGGAGGATCGTCGGAAGAATGCGGCATCGGAGCGTTTCCTCGAACGGCAACATGATTTCCTGGGACGCTACCACGACCAGCGGAGCGTCGCGATGTCAACTGCGCAAGATCAAAATCGGAGCTGGGTGATGCAAGGCCGAGCCCTTAATTCGAGCGTTATCGGTGGGGCGATGCTGCCCCATGCCCCGCAATTTTTCACGATGCCCGAAACCGAAGACCCGGACACAGTCGAGCGGGTGCGGGCCACGGCGGCCGAAATTGGCGCCAGACTCAAGGCCTTGGCACCCGATCTGTGGATCATCTTCTCGAACGATCATGCCGAGCAATTCTTTCATCAGGCCGCGCCGCCCTTCACGATCCATGTCGGAGACACGGTCGAAGGCATGTTCGCGGGCCGGAATTTCCGCTGGAAGGTTCCGAGCGAGATCGGTTTGGAGCTCGTCCGGCAGCTCTATCGGCAGGGCTTCGACCCGGCCTTCACCAGTGTTGCCAAAATCGATTACGCGATGGGGATCCCGCTTACCCATCTCGGCGTCGAGAACCCGGTCCTGCCGATTTACGTCAATGCCTACCTGCCGCCGCAGCCGACGATGGAGCGCTGTTATGCCTTTGGCCAGGCGGTGGCGCGCATCGTTTCCGCGATGGGGTTGAGGACGGCGGTCGTGGCGAGCGGCGGCATGTCCCATTTCCCCGGCACCGAGCGTTATCCTCATCCGGAGCTCGCCTGGGATGAGGCGGTCATCGCTCAGCTCCGCACCGGCAACCTGAAATCCCTGATTGGCTGGGACGAAGCCGCGCTCGATGAGGCCGGCAATGTCGAACTGCGCTGCTGGGCGGCGGCAGCGGGCGCGCTCGGCGAGCGCAAGCCCGACACCACGGCGGTGGAGCCGAGCTGGCACCACAATTACGCTTCGCTCGGATTTTTCACGCCGCCGCCTGAAGTCCCCGATCCGCATTATCCCGCGATCAAGCCGGAGCTGGTCGAGCTGACGACCGCGCTGCACGGGTTGGCCCATGACGAACACGGCCGCGCCGAATATCTCGCCGACGCCGCAGCCTATGCCGGCCATTTTCGGCTGACCCCGCCACAGCGAACTGCCTTGCTCGCGCTCGACACAAAAGCGCTGGTGAAGATGGGCGTGCATCCGCTCGTCGCATTCCTCGCCAACATGCAAGTCGAACGGCATTGCAAGAGCTGAGCGCGGACCTTACTGGCTCGACACGAGCCCGCTGACGTTGAGCACCGCGATCGGGCGGCTGAGGCCTTTCAATGCAATCTCGCCGAGGTGCTGCAGCTCGGCGATATTGTCAATCGCCGCCGCCACCCGCTGGGTCACCAGAATTTGGCCGTCCTTGGCCTCGGCGCATAGCCGCGCCGCCACATTCGTCACGGTGCCGATCGCAGTGTAATCGGAGCGGCCCTCGAAACCGATCTGCCCGAGCGTGGCGTATCCCTGGGCGATCCCGATGCCAAAGCCGATTTCGTGCCCGCGGGCCAACCATGTCCGGGCCAGTAAAGCAACCGCATCTCGCATGTCGACCGCGAGGCCGACGGCGCGAAATGCGGGATCGGGGCAGGGTATCGGGTCATTGAAGAACACGAGCATGCCGTCGCCGGTGAAGCGATCGAGGGTGCCCTCATAGCGGTGGATCAGCGGCCCGAGCGCGGCGTGATACTCGCGCAGGACCGCCATAACGTCCTCCGGCTCCGCGGTTTCCGAGAATGCGGTAAAGCCGCGCATATCGCAGAACAGCACGACGATATCGCGCCGGTGGTTCTCAAGGCACGCGTCTGCCTGGGAGCAAAGGATCGCCGCCGCGATTTGCGGCGCGAGGAACCGCTTCAGCCGGCCGATCCGCTCGATTTCGCCGACCTGCGCCGCAACTCGTTCCTCCAGCGTCTTGTTCCATGCCGCGAGCTCGGTTGCCTGTTCCTCGAGCCGCCGCGCCTGCCCCTGCACGGTGTCGTGCAGGGCCTTGATGCGCAGCATCGCGCGCACCCGCGCCGACAGCGCGGCATGATCGACCGGCTTCGTCAGGTAATCGTCGCCGCCGCTTTCGAGCCCGGCGATGACGTCGGAGGCGTCGGCCTTGGCGGTGACCAGGATCACCGGGATGAACGGCAGGGAGGCGTCAGCCTTCAATTCCCTTACGACGGCGATGCCATCCATCTTTGGCATCATGATATCGAGCAATAGCAGATCGGGCCGCAGCTCGCGGGTTTTCTCCAAAGCTTCGACCCCATCCCCCGCAGTCGCCACCTCATACCCCTGGCTTTCCAAGCGCATCTGCAGGATGTCGACATTGTCAAGCACATCGTCGACAACCAGGATCAACACCGGCTCACGCATCGCTCTCCCCCGATTAACGCTTTAACGCAAAGGGCGCGAAGGATTCGCAAAGGACGCGAAGCATCAGAGACCATTCACAATTCTGGCAATGCCATCGCGCATGTGCACGACGTGAAAGTTCAACAGATAACCGAGCTTGAAACCGCCGAGCCGCAAATAGCTAAGAAGCTGGGCGCGATGCACGGGCAGGACCGTCTCGACCGCTTTCAACTCGACCACGACGCGTTCACCGACGAGGAGATCGATGCGGTAGCCGTTATCGATAGTTAAATCTTCGTAGCGGATCGGGATCAAGACCTGCCTCTTCACCGGCAGATTCTTGCTTTTGGAGCTCATAGAGCAGACAGGTTTCATACGCGCTCTCAAGCAGTCCAGGTCCTACAGCAAAATGGACCTTGATCGCCGCACCGATAATCGTGTGCCCGATTTCCTCCTCAGTCACGCTTAGCGTCCTTTGCGATTCCTCCGCGTCCTTTGCGTTAAAGCGTTGTTCCTATTGTTCAGGCAGGAATTCGCGAACTTTTGCCAGCAATTGGCGCGGGCTGAAGGGCTTGGCGATATAACCGTCGCAGCCGGCTTCCCGGGTCTTGGCCTCGTCGCCGGAGAGCGCATATGAGGTCACCGCGATGATTGGCACTTGCGACAATTCGGGGATCGCGCGGATGCGGCGCGTCGCTTCGTAGCCGTCGATGACCGGCAGCTGAATGTCCATCAGGATCAGATCGGGAATGTGGCTCTGCGCCATCGCCACGCCTTCGGCGCCGTCCACCGCTTCGATCAATTCGTAGTCGAAGCTGGTCAGCAGGTCGCGGATGATCTGGCGATTGTCCTCGGTATCCTCGATGACCAAAATGCGCTTGCTCATGCCCCCTCCGTTCCTTATGGAGAACGAGATTGCTTCGCTGCGCTTGCAATGACATCAAATAGGCTGTCATTGCGAGGAGCGCAGCGACGAAGCAATCTCGTCGCCGAGGTCCTCATCATGCCGCTTCCATCATTTCATCGACATGGACCGGCAGCACGACTCGGAACGTTGAGCCCTGACCCAATACCGAGTTCGACCGAAATCGTCCCGCCCTGCATCTCGACCATGCGCTTCGAGATCGCCAGGCCAAGGCCGGTCCCGCCCTTCTTGCGCGTGTTCGAATTGTCGATCTGCTGAAACTCGCCAAAGATCCGATCCTGATCGGCGTCGGCAATGCCCGGCCCCGTGTCGCGCACAGTCAGCACGAATTGGCCCTTGTCTACCATTGCGCGGATCTCGACCTCGCCCTTATCGGTGAATTTGATTGCGTTCCCAACCAGGTTGAGGAGCACTTGCGAGACGCGTCGCGCGTCGCCATGCCCCATTGGAAGGCCCTCAGGCAATGCGGCAGTGAACTTCAGGCCTTTGGACGTGGCGAGCGGCTCGGTCGCTGTCACCACCGACTTCACCACCTCGGGCAGACTGTAATCCTCCAAGGTCAAGTTTAGCTGGCCTGCCTCGATCTTCGCCAGATCGAGCACGTCGTTGATCAGCGCCAATAGATGCTTGCCGTTGTTCTGAATACGCTCCAATACGCCGCGCGGCCGGTCGGGGAGCTGGCCGTAGATGCCGTCAACGAGCAATTCGGCATAGCCGAGGATCGCGTTCAATGGCGTGCGCAGCTCGTGGCTCATATTGGCGAGGAACTGCGATTTGTGCTGGCTGGCGAGCGCCAGTTGCTCACTCTTGTCGGCGATCTCGCGGAACAGCCGCGCATTCTGGATCGCCAATACCGATTGGCTCGCCACTGTCTGCATCAGCCGCACGGTGTCCGCAGGGAATTCTCCGACTGTGCGCCGCTGCAGGATGAGCGCTCCGAGGATACGTTCTGGCCCCACCAACGGCACGATCAATACGCCGCGAATGCCGGCGGCGAGGCTCGCGTCGCGCAGTGGCGCACTCGGCAGTTCTGCCAGATTCGGGATTTGCAGCGGTGTGCGCCGCACCGCCGCCTCGCCCATTGCAGTGGCGTTCTCCGGAACCCGCAGATCGCCGATTGTATGGCGCAGCGTGTCGTCCCAGCCCACTGCTTCGACGAGCCGATATTCACGCGCCGCGCGGTTGAATCGGAAGATAGCACCGGCATCCGCGCCGGTTAGTGCAACCGAACGCGTCAGGATCGTCGACAACACAGCCCGCAAATCGAGAGTCGAGCTGACCGCCTGACCCACTTCGCTCAACATCCTCAACTCATCGACCGAGCGCCCGAGCTCGGCGGTGCGCTCGCGCAATTCGCCGAACAGGCGGGCATTCTCGATCGCAATTACGGCTTGGTCGGCGAAAGTGCTGACCAATCCGATCTGTTTTTCAGTGAACGGCTCGACATGCGACCGCGCGAGAGTAATGACGCCGATCAGCGCATCCTCGCGGACCAGCGGCACCGCGAGCATTGTACGCTGAAGGCCCAGGTTTACCGCTTCGGCCCGGGTATATTCGGGGTCGGTCGCCGCGTCCTCAATGTGCACCGCGCGCCGCTCGAGCACGGTCCGACCCGCCAATGTACCGCGGCTCGGCACGATCGGATTGCGGGCCTGGAAGTCCCTGTATTCCGGCGGGATGCCGAAAGACGCAACCATGCGACAGAGGCCGTCTTGCAGCCGGAAAATGAAGCCGGAGTTTGCCCGGCAAATATTGGCTGCCGTCTCGACCAGCGTATCGAGCACTGGCCCGAGCTCGGCACCTGACCGGCTGATGACCTTGAGCACATCGCTGCTCGCAGTCTGATATTCCAGCGACTCCTGTAGATCATGAGTGCGCTGCCGCAATTCGGTGATCAGCCGAGCGTTCTCGATCGCGATCACCGCCTGGTCGGCAAAGGTCGTGACCAGCTGGGTCTCGCGCTCGGAAAACGCCTCGACCCGGCGACGAGCCAGGCCGATAACACCGATCGACACGCCCTCGCGCAACAGGGGCACCCCGATCATCGTGTGCACACCGCCGATCCTTGCATCGTCCTTCGCTTCGTAGAGCGCGTCGGTCCAGGCATCCAGGATCTGAACCGTAGCGCCTGCCATCGCGGCGCGGCCGACCACCGTGCCGGTACCGGGGAGAATTATGATATTGCGCTCGATCTCCTCGTACTCCGGCACTAGCATGTGCCCCGCCGCCCACCGGTATTCCCCGCCCTCATTGCGATAGATGACGGCGGAGTTGGCGCGGCACAGCCGGATCGCTGTGGTCACCACAGTCTGCAATACTGCATCCAGATCGAAGGTCGAGCGGCTGACGACCCTGAGCACGTCGCTGGTCGCGGTCTGGTATTCGAGCGACGCGCGCAGCTCAGTGATTAGCCGCGCGTTCTCCATCGCGATCACCGCCTGCGCGGCGAAGTTTTCGAGCAGCGCGATTTGCTTGTCGGTGAACGGCCGTACCTCCTGCCGAAATGCTGCGATGGCGCCGAGCAGTGTGGCATCCTTACGGAGCGGCACCAAAAGCATTGTGCGGATGCTGCCGACGTCGATCAAATGTCGATATCCTGGGCAATCGCGCCAGCCATCATCCTCCACAGCATCGCCCATATGAACGAGACGCTCCCCACGCACCAATTGCATAAGGGGATTGTTCGAGCCAGCCTGAAATGCATTCCCGACCATTTCGCGGAACTGCATTGGTAGCCCGTTCAAGGCAACTGTATGGAAGCATTCCCCGTCATAGGTCAGCAAGCAGCTGAACGACGTTTCGCAGAGATTGTGCGCTTTCTCCAATATTGCATCGAAAACTGGGGCAAAATGGCCAGGCGAGAAGTTGATCACCTGCAATACTTCAGTGGTCGCAGTTTGCTGCTCCAATGCCTCTCGCGTCTCGGTGATGAGGCGCGCATTCTCCATTGCGATGACCGCCTGCTCCGCGAAATTCTGCAGTAGGGCAATCTGCTTCTCGGAGAATGGCCGAACTTCCTGACGGTAGAGGACGAATGCGCCCAACAGCGCGCTTTCTTTGATGAGCGGGACTGCCAGGAATGTCCGCATGCCGGCGAGGTCGACCGAGGCTTTGCGCAGCGGGTCACCCTCGCGGTAAGCCGTCTCCGCTGCGAGATCCTCGATGTGGACGAGCCGTCGCGTGGCCGCCAGCCGCGCCAGACCCGTATTCGGTCCGGGTCGTATGGGTCCGCGCAACATGAATTCGACATATGCAGGCGGTGCGCCGTGCAAGGTCGCCGCGCGGAAGCACTCGCCGTCAAATTCGAGCAGCAGTCCCAGCGGGGCGTTGCAAAGCCGCATCGCCTTGTCGAGCATCGCATCGAATACGGGCGCGAGATCCCCGGGCGAGGAATTGATGACCTGCAATACCTCGGCGGTTGCGGTCTGCTGGTCCAACGCTTCGCGCGTCTCATTGATGAGACGGGCATTCTCTATTGCGATGACCGCCTGCGCCGCGAAGTTACGCACAAGCCCGATTTCCTTCACCGAAAATGGTCGAACCTCCTGGCGGTGAAGGAGGATGGCGCCGAGCAGTGCTTCGTTCTGACGCAGTGCCACTGCAAGCCAACTGCGGATTCCGGCGGCGTCCACCCGCTGCCGGAGCGCGGTATCGGTTTGGTAGGCTGCGCTTTCCCGGGCGTCGACCAGGTGGACGAGGGGCTCGCCGTGGGTGAGCGGCATGATTGGGTGGCCGGGGTACGGCACGATCGGGCCTAGTTGTCGCGCTCGCTCGGCGAAGCGATCGCCCACATCCGCCGCTGCGAGGTGAAAAGCTTCCCCATCGAAGGTACGAATCGATCCGTGCGCTGCCACGCACAGCTGCACGGCCTTCTTCAGCATCGCGTGGAACACTGGCGCGAGGTCGCCGGGCGACGAATTGATGACCTGCAATACCTCCGCGGTCGCGGTCTGTTGCTCCAAAGCCTCGCGCGTCTCGGTCAAGAGCCGCGCGTTTTCCATCGCGATGACCGCTTGCGCCGCGAAGTTCTGCAACAGCGCGATCTGCTTGTCCGAGAACGGGTTAACCTCTTTGCGGTAAATGACAAAACTCCCTAGCAGGGTGTCATCCTTCCGCAACGCGACCCAGAGCGCTGTACGCGCCCCGGTCACCTCAACAAGCTGGAGGCGAGAGGCGACCCCGGAGCGATAAGCTTCGGTATCGACCACATCCGGAACGTGGACCACCCGCTCGCCACGGACAAGGCGCTCGGACGCGCTCCCTGGATCGGGCACGACGGGTTTATAGAACATTTCAGCCGCTGCGCCCGATAACCCACGAACCGTTATCGCTCGAAAGACTTCGCCGTCGAAGCGGTTCAATATTCCGAGCGGCGCATCGCAGAGGGTGGTCGCTTTTTCGAGCACGGTGCTGAATACCGGCGTGAGGTCGCCGGGCGAGGAGTTGATGACCTGCAAGACCTCGGCGGTAGCGGTCTGCTGCTCCAGCGCCTCGCGCGTCTCGGTGATCAGCCGCGCGTTCTCCATCGCGATTACCGCCTGAGCGGCGAAGTTTTCAACGAGCGCGATTTCTTTTTCGGAAAACGGCCGCACTTCCTGGCGGGCGGCGACGATCTGCCCGAGCAAGGCGTCATCTTTGCGCAGCGCCACGTAAAGGATTGTGCGGATGCCGCCGAGTTTGACGCCGCCTTCGCGCGCCACTGGACTGTCGATCTCGGCGAGATCGACGCAGTGGACGACGCGCTCTCCCTCGACGAGGCGCTGGCACGGCATGTCGGATGGGCTGTAGCCGAGGCGCAGCTGCTCCACCATTGCCTCCGAGAAGCCGCGCATCGCGACGCCGCGGAACTTCTCGCCGTCCCAGAGCTGCAGGCTGCCACAGGCGGCGCCGCACAGCGTGTGCGCCTTTTCCACGATCGACTGGAATACCGGGGCGAGGTCCCCCGGTGAGCTGTTGATGACGCCCAGCACCTCCGCCGTCGCGGTCTGCTGCTCCAGCGCCTCGCGCGTCTCCGTAATGAGCCGCGCGTTCTCCATCGCGATGACCGCCTGCGCGGCGAAATTCTGCAACAGCGCGATCTGCTTGTCGGCGAAGGGCCTGACCTCCTGGCGAAAAATTCGGATCGCGCCGAGTAGCGCGTCATCCTTGCGCAGCGGGACAATCAGGCCCGTGCGAGCGCCGCCAAGCTCGACGAAGGCGACGTTCATCGGGCTGCGCCGCGACCGATAAAGCTCGGTATCGGCCGCGTCTATCAGGTGCATAAAGGCGTCTCCGCGGAGCATGGAGGCCAACCCTGCTGTCGGGCTGGGCGTTTGTAACTCTGGTCGATAGGTGCGCAGGAATTCCGCGAAGGCTGGCGGCACCCTATTCCAAACCACGGGATGAAAATGGCTGCCGTCGAAGGTCCATAGAATTCCGAAGGCAGCGTCGCACAGCGTCGTCGCCTTATCGAGGAGCGCCTCTAAAACCGGGGTCAGGTCGCCGGGCGAGCTGTTGATGACCTGCAATACCTCGGCGGTCGCGGTCTGCTGGTCGAGCGCCTCTTTGAGTTCGGCCGTGCGTTCTTCGACCTTCTTTTCGAGGTTCGCGTAGGACTTTTGGAGGTCCGTCGCCATGCGGTTGAAATCGCCGGCGAGATCTTCGAGCTCGTCGCCAGTGTGGATGTCGATGCGGCGGTCGAGCTCGCGGGCGCCGATCCGCGCGGCGCCCGCCTGCAACTCACGGATCGGCCCGGTCATACGGCGGGCGAGGAGAAGCGCGGCCAATGTCGCCAGGACAAGGGCGAGGGCGAGGAGCGCCGCAGTGCGCAATGCCGAGCCGTAGAGCGGCGCCAGGGCTTCGCTCAGCGGCAATTCGACAAAGACGGTCCAGCCGAGCGGGGCGATTGCGGCATGCGCGGTCAGCACCGAGTTGCCGTTGATTCCCTTTGCGACCATGGCCGCTTGGTCGATCGGTTGCCCCCACCCTGACCCTCCCCCGCCTGCGGGGGAGGGAGGGGAGGGGGCCTCGGCCAGTGCCGATGCGACCTGCGGCAGATTGGCGAGGTCGGTATTGCGCAATACGAGGCTGATGTCGGGGTGGGCGATGAGGCGCCCGTCGCGGTCGACGACATAGGCGTAGCCCCTCTGGCCGATTTTCAGCCCGGTAATTACGTCCCAGATCAGCTTCAGATTGACCTCGGCGACCGTGACCCCGGCATTGCGCCCGGCGCGGGCCAGCGCCACGGTCATATACGGCTCGGATCCCTTGCGAAAATAGACCGGGCTGAACCAGACGCGGTTCTGCTTCGCCTCGACGAAGCTCGGTGATTGGGAATAGTCCTTTTCGCTTGCGACCACGTCCATCGCCAGCCGGGAGACCTTGAGCTGCTCCTTGCCGGCATCGTCGAGCTGGATCAGCTCGGTGATCGCCGGCACCTGGCGCAACAGGCGGACATAATCGAAGCGGCGCTGCTCGAGCGGGCTCGCGGCCCATTGCGGCGCCGTGGTCCAGCCGAGCTGCCGCTCGATCTCGTCGACGAACTGCTCGATGCGGCGCGCCGCCGATCCCGCCTTCTCCTGTTGGATGCGAAACAGCGCCGCCTTGTTTTCTTCGTAGGCGAACCAGAAATCGAGCGCGCTGTTGATGAGCAGCACGACGCTGACCAGCCCGACGATCAGCAGCACATATTTGCGGAAGAGCCGCCCGCGCGGCGCCGCCACCCCGCCGCCCGTGCTTTTCTGTTCGGACGGGCGGCGCCACGCTCCGAGAGGGCCAAGCGAAAGCCAGCCCGTCCGCGAAGAACTGCGCGCGGCGTCAGTCATGGGGTCACCGCGCGGGCATGAGTTGACGGCATCGGGCGACAATCATGTCGAATTCAGCCACGATCATACCGCATACGTAACGCGATTGACATCTGACCTCGGCTCAACGGCCCTATAGACCTCGTATTAATCTCATTCTCTGACCTGATCGGCTCGGCCAGCAACGCTTCCGGCGGATCAAATCATGACGGCGCGCGCGAGACACCAATCATGGACCGCTTCATTGTGGGCGGCCCTCTGTCGCACCTTGGCGCTCCGCTAGCCAGACCAGGATCGCCAACATCCGGCTCATGCGTTCTTCCTGTATGGAGAACCGCTGCTCAAAATTGGCGAACCGGGTTTCGAGTGCGCTGAACCTAGCCTCTAAGCTTGTAAAGCGGATTTTGAGATCGGCGACCTCGAGCTTCAGGTCGTGTACCTGATCGGTCAAGCTCGCCACGCGCGCGCCGAGTAGTTCGAGGCTAATCTTCTCTTCGCTCATTATAGCTTTCCGGGTAATTTCATACTCAAAATATTACACGAATCCCTGGTTCAATAAACGAAAAATTATTGTAGACAGCAAGGATATTGGGATTGATCCATGGCGCACGGTAAGAGTCGAAGTCAAATATGGCGCGCCGATTGATGCGGTCGCGCCGATTCATTCGATCACCTCGTCGGCTCGGGCGAGGAGCGTGGGTGGGATCGTCAGGCCGAGCGCCTTGGCGGTCCAGTTGCCGCCCGGCCGAGCGAGATTCGCGACGAGGCCGCTCCCGACCGGGTCGCTGACCGATGTGAAGACGATCGGGATAGTCGAGATTGTGGCTTGCGCCGCAACTGCCGCAGGCGTGCCGCCCTGTGTTACAATCGTCAACCTTGCGGTTGACGAGGTCGGCGGCCAATGCAGAGAGCCGATCGTAATTGCTTTCGGCCCAACGGTATTCGATCGCGACGTTTTGGCCATAGACCTACCCGGTTTCGCCAAGTCCCTGGGCCATCGGGCCGTGGCCTAAAGGATTGGGACCACGCAAGAAGCTACTGAGGAAACCGACCACCGGCATCGCCCTTTGCTGCGCGCGGGCGGCACCGGGCCAAGCGGTTACGACGCTGCCGAGAAGGACCAGGAGGTCCCGCCGCCTCACTCGATCACCTCGTCGGCGCGGGCGAGGATGGTCTGGGGGATCGTCAGATCCAATGCCGCGGCGGTTTTGAGGTTCACGACCAGCTCGAAACTTGTCGGCGCCTGAACCGGCAGGTCGGCGGGCTTGGCGCCGTTGAGGATGCGGCCGACATAGGCTGCGCCACGGCGGAACAAATCCTCGGTAACGATGCCGTAGCATAAGAGGCCGCCGATACTGGCGAAGAAACGGTACGGATAGACCGCGGGCAAGCGGTGGCGGGCTGCCAGCTCGACGATCAGGTTGCGGTGGATGATCGCGAAGGCGTCGGGCAGGACGGCTAAGCCGCCGCCCGGCCGAGATGCAAGAGCGGCCATCGCGCCTTCGATATCGGCGTCGCTGTTGATCGGGACCGCGCTGGTTTGCACGGCCAGTTCCGGCCCGGCGGCTTCGAAAGGCTGCAAGAAATAGGCGGCAAACGGGGCAGTGGCAGGATTGTAGAGCATCGCCACGCGCCGGATCGCGGGTGCGGTCTCCTTAACGAGCTCGACCCATTTGCCACCCAGAGACGGTTCGATGTTGATGTCGGTGAAGCCGGTGACATTGCCGCCGGGACGCGACAGCGTCTTGACGAAGCCGCTGCCGACCGGGTCGGAAACTACTGCAAACACGATCGGGATCGTGCGCGTCTCCTTCAGGAGCGCGGCGACCGCGGGGGTGGTGACCGCAAAAAGCAGATCGGGCTGCCGTTTAACCAACTGCTTGGCGCAGTTTCGCAGCCGACCGGCATCGCCCGCGGCCCAACCGTAGTCGATCTCGATATTTTGACCCTGTCGCCAGCCAGCCTCATCGAGCGCCTTGCGAAATGCGCCGATCCAGCGCTGCGCCAAGGGATCGTCCTCGCCGAATGTCGTCAGAACGCCGACCCGCCGCATCCGGTCCGGCGCCTGCGCGCCGGCCAACCCCGGCGAGAATGCCGCGCCGGCAAAGAATGCGAGGAGGCGTCGCCGCCTCATTCGATGACCTCGTCGGCGCGGGCGAGGATGGCAGGCGGGATGGTAAGGCCGAGCGCGCCGGCGGTCTTGAGATTGATGGTCAGGTCGAATTTGCGCGGCGGCTCGACCGGCAGGTCGGCCGGTTTTGCACCCTTGAGGATCTTGTCGACGAAGCCGGCGGCGCGGCGGAACAGGTCGCGGTAATCGGCGCCGAACGACATCAACCCCCCATCGGCCGGAAAGACGCGGAAGGAGTAGATCGCGGGTAGCCGAGATTCCGCGGCGAGCGCGATGAGCTGGGCGCGCTTGGCGGGGCCGAGCGGGCCGGAAGCCACATAGACGGCTTCGCAGCGCTCGCCGCGCAACCGCGCGAAGGCGAGTTCGAGGGCCGTTCCGGTCGTCGCCTCGAGCATCAGCGGCTCGATCTTCATCTGCGCGGCATTGCTGCGGATGTCCTGCAGCTTTTGCTCGAGGCCGGGATCTTTCCTGACGATGACCGCAACCCGGCGCAGCCCGGGGACCAGTTCCTGCAGCAGCTGCAACCGCTTTGCGATCAGCTCGGACGAGGTCAGCGACAGCCCCGTGACGTTGCTGCGGGGGTGGTCCAGGCTCGCGACAACGCCGAGCGCGACCGGATCGTCGACGCCGACCATGACGATCAGGATCGTCGCGGTCGCGCGCTTCGCGGCGAGCGTGGCCGGCGTGCCGGCGGTGACCAGGATTGCGGCGCCGGAGCCGATCAGCTCCTTGACCATGCCAGGCAGCTGCTCTGCGCCCTCCTCGGCCCAGCGGTCGACAATCGTGACGTTGCTGCCGTCGGTCCAGCCGAGCGCGGAAAGATTTTCACGAAATGCATCGAGGAGGCCCTGGTTGTCCTGCCGCGACCCCACTTGGACAAAGCCGATGCGCGGAGTGTTGGATATCGGCCGAGGCCGGGTTCCGGGTCATCGCCGTCACGGTGGCGAGCACCAGCAAGTCGCGCCGCCTCATTCGATGACCTCGCCGGCGCGGCCGGGCTGTTGTGGCCGCGCCGCACACACGGCGATGATCGCGCCGCGGGACAGGATCAACTCTCCGCGTCTCACTCGATTCCTCATCGGCGGTGTGTTGAACGCATAAAGCGGAATGACCGAGACTTCGCAGGATAACACGACCAGCGCGCCGCCTCGATACATCGGGATTTGCAGCGCAACCACGCGGTTGAGTCCTCGTAGCGGCGTGCTATAGGCAGGGGGGCCGTCGGCCCATTTGTTTGCGAGAACCATCCAATGGCAGATTTCGACCCCGCGACGGATGCGGTCCTTGCCGAGATCGCCGCCGCGCCGTCGCCTGAAGCGCTGGAGGAGCTGCGCCTCAAGGTGCTCGGGCGGCGTGGGTCATTGACCCTGGCGATGCGCGAATTGGGCGGGCTCGAGCCGGAGGAGCGGCGGCGCGCCGGCGCGGCATTGAACGCCGCCAAGGACCGCATCGCGGCGGCGCTCGGCGAGGCCGCCGCGCGGCTCGGGCGGGCGGCGCTCGAACAGCGGCTCGCCGGCGAGCGCGCCGATGTGACCCTGCCGGTGCCGTTCGCCACCGCCGGGCGGCTCCATCCGATCAGCCAGACCATCGACGAGATCGTCGCGATCTTCGGCGAGATGGGCTTCGAGGTCGCCGAAGGCCCGCATATCGAGGAGGATTTCTACAATTTCACCGCGCTCAACATCCCGCCCGAGCATCCGGCCCGGCAGGAGCACGACACCTTCTATCTGCCGGAGCGGCCGGACGGCACCCGGCTCGTGCTGCGCACCCATACCTCGCCGGTGCAGATCCGCACGATGCTGGCGCAGAAGCCGCCGATCCGCATCATCGTCCCCGGCCGCACCTTCCGCATGGACCACGACGCGACGCACTCGCCGATGTTCCATCAGGTCGAGGGGCTGGTGATCGACCGGACCACCCATATGGGCCATCTGAAGGGCTGCCTGATCGAGTTCTGCCGCGCGTTTTTCGGTCTCGACGATCTGCCGGTGCGCTTCCGCCCGAGCTATTTCCCGTTCACCGAGCCCTCGGCCGAGGTCGATATCGGCTGCTCGCGCGAGGGCGGCGAACTGAAGATCGGCGCCGGCGGCGACTGGCTCGAAATCCTCGGCAGCGGCATGGTCCACCCGCAGGTGCTGGAGAATTGCGGCATCGATCCCGCCGAGTATCAGGGCTTTGCCTTCGGCATGGGGATCGAGCGCGTGGCGATGCTGAAATACGGCATCCCCGATCTGCGCACCTTCTACGATTGCGATCTGCGCTGGCTGCGGCATTACGGCTTCCTGCCGCTCGACATTCCCTCGCTCGTGCGCGGCCCGCTCCCTGGAGGGGCGGCATGAAGACGACGCTCGCCTGGCTCAAGGAGCATCTCGAAACCGAGGCGCCGCTCGACGAGATCGTCGAGCGGCTCGTCATGCTCGGCCACGAAGTCGAGGGGGTCGAGAACCGCGCCGCCGGTCTCGAACCGTTCACGGTCGCGTCGGTCGTGTCGGCGGAACCGCACCCCAACGCCGACCGGCTGAAGGTCTGCGTCGTCGATACCGGGAAGGGGCAGGTTCAGGTGGTCTGCGGCGCGCCGAACGCCCACGCCGGGATGAAGGGCGTGTTCGCGCCCGCCGGCACCGTCATCCCGCGCACCGGCGCGTTGCTGAAGGAAACCGTGATCCGCGGCGTCGCCTCGCGCGGCATGCTGTGCTCGGCCTACGAGCTGGGCCTCGGCGAGGATCACGAAGGGATCATCGAATTGCCGCAGGACGCGCCGGTCGGGGCGCCCTATGCGAGCGTCATCGGGCTCGGCGACACCGTGCTCGACATCAAGGTGACGCCGAACCGCGCCGATTGCCTCGGCGTGCGCGGCATCGCCCGCGATCTCGCCGCCGCCGGGCTCGGGCAGGCTGAAGCCGCTCGACACGACGCCGGTCCCCGGGCATTTCCGTTCGCCGATCGGCATCGAGATCGAGGACCGCACCGCCTGCCCGCTGTTTCTCGGCCGGCACATCCGCGGCGTCCGCAACGGGCCGAGCCCGGCATGGCTGCAAGACCGGCTCGAAGCGATCGGGCTGCGGCCGATCTCGGCGCTGGTCGACATCACGAATTTCCTGACCTTCGACCTCGACCGGCCGCTGCATGTGTTCGATGCCGGCGCGGCTCGCCGGCGATCTGACGGTGCGCTTGGCGCAGGCCCGGCGAAACCTTGCTCGCGCTCAACGGGCAGGAATACGCGCTCGATCCGGAAATGACGGTCATCGCCGACGCTGCCGGCGTGCAGAGCCTCGGCGGCGTGATCGGCGGCGAGGCGACCGGCATGCACCGAAGCGACGACCGAGGTGCTCATCGAGGCGGCGCTGTTCGATCCGGTCCGCACCGCGGCGACCGGCCGCAAGCTCAACATTGCGAGCGATGCGCGCTATCGCTTCGAGCGCGGCCTCGATCCGGCCTTCGTCGGGGACGGGCTGGAGATCGCGACGCGGCTGATGCTGGAGCTGTGCGGCGGCGAGGCGTCCGAGGTCATCACCGCCGGCGCCGTGCCCGATTGGCGGCGCCGATATGTGCTGCGCGCCGAGCGGCCGGCGAGCCTCGGCGGGCTCCACGTGCCGCATCAGGAGAGCGCCGAGATCCTCGACGGCGCTCGGCTGCGCGGTCGAGACCCTCGCGGGCGGCGATCTCTCGGTCGAGCCGCCTTCCTGGCGCGGCGACATCGTCGGCGAGGCCGATCTCGTCGAGGAGGTGCTGCGGATCAAGGGCTACGACCAGATCCCGGCGGTGCCGCTCGAACGAGCGACGCCGCTGTCGCGGCCGGCGTTGACGCCGGCGCAGCGCCGGGCCGAGCTGGTCCGCCGCACCCTCGCCGAGCGCGGGCTGACCGAAGGCGGTGACGTTCTCGTTCGTCGCGGCACGCGAGGCCGAGCTGTTCGGCGGCGCCAAGCCGGAATTGCGTCTGGTCAATCCGATCAGCGCCGATCTCGATGCGATGCGGCCGTCGTTGCTGCCGGGGCTCGTCGCCGCCGCGCGCCGCAACGCCGATCGCGGCTTTCCCGATGCGGCATTGTTCGAACTCGGGCCGCTCTATCGCGACGACACGCCGGAAGGCCAAGTGCTCAGCCGCCGCCGGCGTGCGCAGCGGGCATACCGGCCCCAAGCACTGGCGTATGCGCGGCCCGCGAGGTCGATCTCTTCGACGCCAAGGCCGATGCGCTCGCCGCTCTCGCCGCGATGGGCGCTCCGGCGGAGAACATCCAGGTCACCGCCGACCCGCCCGCCTGGTTCCATCCGGGCCGCGGCGGCACGTTGCGGCTCGGGCCGACGGTGCTCGGCGCCTTTGGCGAATTGCATCCGGCGGTGCTCGAAGCGCTCGATGCGCGGCCGCCGATCGCCGGCTTCGAGGTATTTCTCGACGCCGTGCCCGCAGCCGCGCGCCGGCGCGTGCAAAGCCGCCGCTTGCGCCTCTCGGTATTCCAGCCGATCGAGCGCGATTTCGCCTTTGTCGTCGACCGCGACCTGCCGGCCGAGACCCTGCTGCGCGCCGCCCGCGGTGTCGACCGCAAGCTCGTCTCCGAGATCCGTCTGTTCGACGTCTATGAAGGGACGGGCCTGCCGGAGGGCAAGAAATCGCTCGCGATCACGGTCGTGCTGCAGCCGCAGGAGCGGACCCTGACCGAGGCCGAAATCGAAGGTTTCTCCAAGCGCCTCGATCGCGCAAGTCGAAAAGGCGACCGGCGGCCGGTTGCGAGCGTGACCAAACCGTCGCGGGCGATGGTCGCCCAGACGCTCGGGTTCATCCTGCTGATTGCCGTCGTCCTATTCGGAGCCGCTGGCCGGATCCACATTCCGCTGTTCTGGGCATACCTCGGAATCCTCGCCGCAGTGTCCACGCCGGCCTCTTTCTGACCGATGAGGACCTCGCCCGGGAACGCATGCGGCCGGGCGGCCACCCGCCGGGGTTGAGGCTCTACTTCGCCTTCTTGCTGTGTCTTGCGCATTGGATGATTGCCGGCCTCGATCGCCGCTTCCACTGGTCCGATACGGTTCCGCTGTCGTTGCGGATCGCCGCGCTCGCGTTTTCGCCGCCGGGTTGGCGCTCTTCGTCTGGGCGATGCACGTGAACCGGTTCTTCTCCTCGGTCGTCCGGATACAGCAGGAGCGCGGGCACCAAACCGTCACCGCCGGCCCTTATCGTTGGGTGCGCCATCCCGGGTTATGCCGGCGCGATCCCCGCGATCGTGGCAAGCGGGATCGCCCTCTGCTCATGGCTCGCAACGGCGCTCGGCGCCCTCGGAGTGCCGCTCCTCCTGTGGCGAACAATCATCGAGGACCGCGCCTTGCGCGCCGAATTGCCCGGCTACCCCGAATACGCCCAACAAGTGCGCTGGCGATTGCTTCCCGGCGTCTGGTGAACGCCGCCGGAAATCTAATTCACCCGGCCCTACAGCGCTCCGCGGCCGGGCCCGTTCAAATGGAGCTGCGTTTGTAGCCGTAGAGGTGAGCCGCGATGTACATCCCGAGCATTCCTAGGGCAAAGCCAGCGGAAAATACGCCCAGGTCGTGACGCCACGGCGCCTCGACAAACCAAGCTTTGCCGTTCAAGATCGCCAGGACGACAAGGACAGCAACGGCGTAGCCGGTGAGTGTACGCCTTTGTATCTGCATCTCTCGCCTCCGTGTGCTCTATATGCTCTCGATGTTTGGCCATTCTCAAAGCTTGGCTCAAAATGAATTCGGCCTTCATAACGGGTTATCGGGGGGCAGATATCGTAGGGCGGATGCAATCCGCCGATCCGGCGGGCGGATTGCGGGGCCTAACCGCGTGTTCTGCCTTTGTATCGCTTCGGCCGGCAAACGGCGTTGCCGGTGACGGCTGAAGTGGCGGATTGCATCCGCCCTGCGAACTACCGGCGGCCGGTTGCGAGCGTGAGTAGGGGGAGACGGTTGGCCGACGGCTGCGCCTGCGGGCCGCCGCCGGTAACGCGGTTGTTCAACCACTCGCCAAAGCGTTCCCGGCACGCTGTCTCGAGGTGCGCGCGAGCGGCGGCCAACTCTTTCGGGTTGCGCTCGGGGGTCCAGGCGGACACGGCAGTCTCGAAGCAAGCAATGGCCCGCTCCCGATTCTCCAGGCGGTTCCGGCAGAGCGCTCCCGGTAGGCAATGCCGAGCTTCAGGTGAGTGGCGGCCCATTCTTCTGGATTGGCCGCGCGGGTCCAGACCGACAGGGCGTCCTCGAAGGCGCCGATCGCCCGCTCCAGGTTCTCCGCCCGCTCCCCGGCGGGACGCTCCAAATAGGCTGCGCCGAGCTTCATACGAACGGCGGCCCACACTTGCGGATCGGCCTCGCGGGTCCAAACCGAGAGAGCATCCTCGAAAGCCGCGACGGCCCGTTCCCGGTTCTCCGCCTGATTGCCGACAGGACGTTCCCAATAGGCGATGCCGAGGTTCATGCAAGCGGCGGCCCACTTTTCGGGGTTGTTCTCGCGGGTCCACACCGACAGCGCGTCCTCAAACGCCCCAAGCGCCCGCTCCCGGTTCTGCGACCGGTAGCCGGCAATACGTTCCCAGCAGGTAATGCCGATATTCATGCGGGCGGCAGCCCATTGTTCCGGGTTGCGTTCGCGTGACCAGACCGAGAGAGCGCCTTCAAAGGCGTCGAGCGCCCGCTCCTGGTTTTCCCACCGGTGGCCGGCATAGCGCTCCCGATAGGCGACGCCCAGGTTCATTTTAATGGTGGCCCAGTCCTCCGGGTCGCGGCCGGATGTCCACACCGAGAGGCAGTCCTGGAAGGCGCCGATGGCTTGTTCTTGGTGCTCCTGGCGATCGCCGGTATGGCGCTCCCAATAGGCGATGCCGAGATTCATGCGAGCGGCGGCCCAGTGTTCCGGGTTGCGCTCGCGGGTCCACACCGAGAGGCAGTCCGCGAAGGCGCCGATCGCCCGCTCAAAATTGTCCGAGCGGTCGCCGGCAAGCCGGTCGCGATAGGCAACGCCGAGGTTCATGCGAGCGGTGGCCCACTGTTCCGGAGCGTGTTCGCGCGTCAACACCGAGAGAGCATCCTCGAAGGCGGCAATGGCCATCTCCCAGTTCTGGGACGGGTCGCCGTCGTGCCGCTGCGCGTAGGCAAGCCCGAGCTTCGTGCGAGCGGTGGCCCAGTCGGGGTCTTCTTCGGGCGCCTCTTCCCGACGGGGCGCGCTCTGACGATCTCTCAGTGTCTCGAGCAGACCTGTAAGCTCTTGGAGGGAATCGCGCAGTCGCGCGAACCCTTGGTTTCTGACGTCGTGCGATTTCTGGCAAACGACTGCGCGATTGCGCTCGCCCGGCGAGACCGAGGCGGCCTCTTCGAGGGCGGCAATGGCGATCTCCCAGTTACGGGACCGGGTTTCGCGACTCCTCTGCGGCCCAACGAGATCTGGAAGCTCCTGCAAGGGGTCGTGCGGCCGCGACAACCCTCTATCCTGGTCTCTGACCTCGATCGATGGCGGCAGAACGCCGCCGCGGGTCATCGGCCCCCCTGCAGTAGGCATGGGCGGCTCCTGCCTTATTGAGGAATTAACCAAACTACGTTATCAGCCCGCGATGGGGCCTGCACCACACGTTTGGGTTTTTTGGGGTCGCGCTGATCGCTGTCCGCTAGAACAGCTGCGCGAAACCCGCGGGACGGACACTGTCGGTCGATCCGAGGATCGGGGTCAACCTGGTATGGGATGCAATCGTGGGTAAGCCGCGCGCTGCCAACGGGATCTTGCCCGTGACCCCCGTCGATTATGTGTCCTACTCGGCATGTGATTCGCTGGTTTCGAACCCTGAGCAGAAGCTCCCGCAAGCGCTTATTTATTTGCAGTCGCAAATGAAGCCGAAAGACGGCGTTTCCGGGAAGCGCGTGTTTATTGGCGAATACGGTTTCCTGCCGACCGCTACACGCCACAGGAACAGGACAACCTGTCCCGCCGGGTGATGCAGAATCGGGCTCGAATGGGGATGCCCGTTCGCCCTTTATTGGGAGATATACAACAACGAGGTCAGGGATGGCCGGCAGCGCGGATTTTGGCTAATCGACAACGAGGGCCGCAGCAGCCGGTCTATTACACGCTCCAGAAATATTATGAAGAAGCGCGAGTCTGGGTGAGCGACTTCCTCGGCCAGCGGCAGCGGCTTCCGACCTCGATGGAGTTCGACGGAGCTGCCGTGAAGTGGACTGCAATAGCTGCAATAAATGACGATGTCACGCGCGTGAGCAGCGTCGCCAATTCGCAACCAGTGGCCTCGGACGACCCGGTGGCAAAACCTTCGGACCCGGTTTTTGTGGTCACTTTCCGCGCCGGAAACAACTCGGGTTGCCTAGAAATTAGCCAATATCGTGAAATCGGCGAGCGGGCGTTGACTGACGCGGTGATCCGAGAAAAAGAGAATTGCCCGGTTACTACACAACTCACCGGTTTGCCATGCAGTCCGTAGCGTCATCCCGGAGGTGGTATGGCGCTTGCTAGCTCAGAGGAGGGGGAAGTGCTGGCAACAGCTCGAAATAGAACCGCAGGGTCAGGTCTTCTGACCAGCGCGAAGTGAGGATTCGAAAGGCTTTGATATGAGGCAGATCAACTGCAGCTTCGTCTTGGGTGCCGCCCTGGCTTCAGTGTTGCTCGGCGGTATCGGCTCTGGATCGGCAGAGGAGAAGGCCGAGCAGCCTGCCGCAGGCGAAACCCCGGCCGCACCGGCCGCACCGGCCGCACCGACGGCATTGACGACACCGTCTCTGACCGGCCCCCTTGCGGGCAACCCAAATCCGATCAACTTCGAGGCCGGCCCGCTCGGCCCGGTTTATTTGACCGGGATCGTCAGCGGCCTCGCGCTCTGGCAGAACAACCCGTTTCCCGGAGATCAGCGCTCGCTCCGAAGTCTGAGCAATGGCCAATTTATCTTTCAAAAAACCGACGGATTTTTGCAGTATTACGTGCAGGCTGGAGCCTACACGATACCGGCGCTCGGCACGCCCTATTTCAATACTCCGAAGGCCACCGGCGACTTCTTCTCCGCCTTGCCGCTCGCAAACCTGAAGCTCGCGCCAACAGAGGCGATTTCGGTCCAGGGCGGCAAATTGCCGACCCTGATAGGAGCCGAATACACGTTCACGTTTCAGAACATGAATATCGAGCGCGGCCTCTTGTGGAACCAGGAACCAGCCATCAGCCGCGGCGCTCAGCTCAACTACACCGTCGATCCCCTCGCTTTCTCATTCTCGTGGAATGACGGATTTTACTCGAATCAGTTCACGTGGCTCACAGGGTCGCTGGCCTACACCCTCGATAAAGCGAACACCTTCACCATAGCTGCCGGCGGCAACTATGCGCATTCTACGAAAGTTACGACTACGACCCCTTTCAATTTGACGACAGCCACACCTTTGTTTCAGAACAACGAAACGATTTTGAATGTTATTTATACCTATAATTCCGCACCGTGGACGGTCACGCCGTATTTCCAGTACACAAATGTGCCGGGGAATTCGTCACCGCCGTTCAACACCTTTTCCTCGGCATCGACCTATGGCGGGGCGATACTGGTGAATTATTTCTTTCCCGAGGATTCGTGGTTGCCGGGGTTCAGTCTGCCGGTTCGGTTCGAGTATATTTCGAGCACGGGCAGCGTCGCGAATGGCGCACCCAGCCTGATCTATGGTCCTGGCAGCAGTGCATGGTCGGTCACCGTGACCCCGACATATCAGTACGGGATCTACTTCGCGCGTGCCGAGTTCTCCCATGTCGGAACGAGCAGCACGACACCCGGTTTCGCGCTCGGCCCGACCTTCGGCAATACGACGCAGACCCGCTTTATGTTCGAAACCGGCGTTCTGTTCTGAGCCGGCCCCAGCCGCTTTGGCTTTAATCTCGCCGGTCACCCGCAATCGCCCAGCGCGGCCATCGTGTCCTGCGGCAATGGGGCGCGCTCGATGTGGCGGCGATGCCAGAGCGCGTAGAAGAGCAGGTTCCAGGCGGCGCGGGCGGTCCGCCTGCCGCCGGGGGCAGCGAACAGGCGCTCGACCGCATCGGGGCGGCAGATTTCGCGCACCGCGCTTGAACGAGAGACAAGCGGACCGAGATCGGCGCCTCGACGCGCAATCCATTGCGCGACCGGAACTGTGAAGCCGCGCTTGCGGCTGAAGGGCTGCATGTCGGGCAGGCGATCGGCAAGCCAGCGGCGCAACAGCCATTTGCCGAACCCGCGCCTGACCTTGAGCTCGTCCGGCAGACGAAAGATGAGCGCCGCCAGCTCGGTATCGAGATAGGGCGTACGGCCTTCGGTGCTGTGCGCCATCAGGCAGCGATCCAGTTTGACCAACAGGTCGTTCGGCAGCCAATCAGCGCAGTCGACCGCTTGCGCGACCTGCAACGGAGTTCGCCGGCGATCGCTGTTGCGGATCTCGGCCGCAGCTATGCCGTCGCGCCAGCCGGCGATCTCGCTTCGCAATATCCCGAGCCCGTCGAGCACGCCGCGCGCCCGCGGCGCCCGCCCGCCCGCCCACCATGGGCGCATTGCGCTGCGATAGCGTCCATACCCGGCGAACAGCTCGTCACCGCCCTCGCCAGTGAGAATCACTTTGAGACCGGCTTCATGCGCGGCGCGGGCAAGAGCCCAGGTCGGCAGGATCGCATAATCGGCGGCCGGGTCGTCGACCGCCGAGACGATCTCGGGCAGCAGTCTCCAGAAGTCAGCTTCATCAAACACGAGCTCGACATGCTCGGCTCCGACCGAAGCAGCAGCGGCGCGCGCGGCCGGACGCTCATCTGCGACCTCGCTCGCCGCGAAGCCGATCGTGAACGCCTTCACGGGGCGCGCGGCAAGCCGCGCCATCATCATGAGCACCACCGTCGAATCGATGCCGCCCGAGAGAAATATGCCGAACGGCACGTCCGAGCGCTGGTGCAGGCGGACGCTCTCCAAAAGGGCGGCGTCCAACCGGGCGAGCGCCTCTAATTCCCCGAGCTGCAGCGGCCCCCCATCGGGCAGCGCTGCGCGGCGGCGGCGCTCGACGATGCGCCCCCGGCGCACCACGACCATCTCTCCAGGGAGCACTCGATTGATCCCGGCGAAGATCGTCTCACGGCCGGTGGTGAACTGCATCTGCAGCAGCTCGTTGCGCGCCGACCGGACGAGCTGCGGGGCGACGATGCCGGCCTCGATCAGCGCGCCCGGCTCCGAGGCGAAGGCAAAGGCGCGCGGCGCTTCGGCGTAATAAAGGGGCTTGATGCCGAACGGATCGCGGGTGAGGATCAGGTGGCCGGCTGACGGGTCGTGCAGCGCAATCGCGTACATGCCCCGCAAATGCACGGTGAAGTCGAGGCCGTATTGGCGGTAAAGGTGCAGCGGCAGCTCGCAATCCGACTGCGTCGACAAAGCCGCCGAGCGGGCGCTGCCGAGGCCGGCGCGCAGCTCGACGTAATTGTAGATCTCGCCATTGGCGATCAGCGCCGCGCCACCCGGCTCGTAGAGAGGCTGGTCGCCGGTCGCGAGATCGATGATGGCGAGCCGGGTCTGGACCATCCCGACGTCGCCCGATCGGTACCGGCCATCGCCATCCGGACCCCGGTGGCGCAGCACGTCCGCCATGGCACGCAGCGGCGCCGGCGGCGGGGCCGCGCCGTCATATGTCATCAGCCCGGCGATCCCGCACATCAGCGTGTCACTTGATCGAAGAAATTGCGGTAGCCGGCGACGACGATCGGCTCGGTGAACTCGGCTTCGTAGACCCGGCGGCCCGCTTTCCCGAGTTTCGCACGCAGCGCGGGATCCGCGCAAACACGCTCGATCGCTTGCGCGAGCGCTCGCGGGCCGCCGCCGGGGCTGCCGGGAAGCGGCACCAGGATGCCGCTTTCGCCATTCCGGATCAGCCCGGCCGGCCCGTCGCTCGCCGTGGCGACGACCGGCAATCCGGCGGACCAGGCCTCGATCACAACATTGCCGAGCGGTTCGTGCAACGACGGGCAGACGAGAAGATCGGCCGCCGCCAACAAGCGCGGCACGTCCTCGCGCCAGCCAAGGAAGCGAACCCGGCCGACGATCCCCAGCCGGGTCGCGAGGCGTTCGAGGCGCGGCCGCAGCGGGCCGTCCCCGGCGATCCACAGCGTGACCTCGCGGGTTGCCGCGAGAGCCTCGAGCAACAGCTCAAACCCTTTGTTTGGGTGGAGCCGGCCGAGGGCCAAGGCCAATGGCACCCGGCCCGCCGATGCTCTGCCGCCTGCGGCAGCCGAATCGGGAACAAAATTCGGCAGATAAATGATGCGTTCGCTCGGCCAGCCCTTGGCAATCGCGTAATCGACGATGGCGCGGGTGTTTCCGATCAGATAATGGCAGCGGCGATAATATTTCAGATCGTAATAACCGCCGAGCCGGGCGACATGCACAAAGTCGCCGCGCGGGCACAGCCGCGTGGCGCGGCTCATCCAGGTCAGCACGATATCGGGGCGCCAGGCGGCGATTTCGCGCCGGAACGCAAATCGGGTCGCCAGGTCGAAGATGCCGCCGAAAGCGAATTCGCCGACCCCAACCCCGGCGGCGCGCAGGCATTGCGCGCGGCGGGAATTGCGGCGGATCAGCACGCGCTGCGGTGCGCCCGCGCGGTGGAGCGCCGCGGCGAGCCGCGTGAAAAAAATCTCCGCTCCGCCATGCGCCGCACCGGCGATCGCCTGCAGCACCCGCCGGGTCATCTCATCAGCGCTTCGAACCTGCCCGCGACGGCGTCCCAGCTCGCTCCGCCCTGTTTTGCAAGAGCGGCAAGATGCCAGCGCCGCCACAAGCCGTCGTCGCGCAGCGCCGCTATTGCCGCCGCCGCAAATGCGTCGTCATTTTCGGCAACACGACCCGTAGCGCCGTCGATGACCCGTTCGGGGGCCGAGCCTAGCGGCTGCACGATCGCCGGCACCCCCATCGCCTGCGCCTCGGCAAGCGCGAGGCAGAATGTCTCCCCGGGGTCGCCGCGGTAGAGCATGATCCTGGCGCCGGACAGCGCTGCCGCCAATTCGGCGCGGCCAACCGGCGCGAAGCGGCGTATCCGGTGAGCGGCGAGGCTGCCGGCCCGACCCAGCACCTCATCCATTCGCGGCGCCCGGGCCGAGCCGTAGACCCTCTCTCCGGCATAAATGTGCAATTCCGCCTCCGGCACTGCCGGCGCGATGCGCGCTATCCACATGTCGAGCAGCCAATCGAGCCCGCGCAGCGGGTTCGAGGTAAAAATTGCCCGCGGCGGCGGCGGCTCGCGCGGCGCCGCCGAGCGGAATCGATCGAGCACGCCATAGGGTATGGTCTCGCGCCCGCCGCAGGGCAGCCAATCAGGTACGGTTGCCGCGTGATAGCTTCCGGTTGTGATCAGGATCGGACGATACCGGGCGAGTCGCCAGAGATTTCGCGGCTTTTTCAGATAACCCGCAGGATTGTGGAGCCAGAAGAGCCGCCGCCTCGCCTTTCGGACGAGCCCGATGACGCGGTGCCCGCGATTGCCGATGTAAAGATCACAGTTCGACGGTATTTCGCCCCAAAGCGGCGCCCAGTGCACCCCGTTGTGGCAGAGCGGGGCGAGGCAGCGGTTGCGCACCGCAACCCGATGGCCGCGTTGCGCCAAGGCTTCGGCGAGCGCCGCGAACGCTGTCTCCGCACCGCCGAGCGGCCCCCGCTCCGCCGTCGTCCCGTCAAACGCGATCCCGTCATCGGCCATCACGACCTCAGCCATCACCCGAGCTTCCCTCCAAGAGTCCCTCTCCGCCCTTCAGGGGGGAGAGGGAGGGGCCCAACCCGCAGGGTTGGGAGGGTGAGGGCGACGCCGGGACCGGCTCAGCGGGATCGAGCCGGGCCTTCAGGTAGGAGAGGATCGGGTAGAGCGCGGCGCAGAGCGCGATCAGAAAACCGTAGGGGCCTTCGCGGTACCCTTTCCGAACGACATAGCATTTCCAGAAGCGCGAGACGATGCGGCGCAGGTTTTGGCCGTAATTGCCGATGTCGCCGTTTTCCCGCAGATCCTGCGCGCGGGCTGTCGTATAACGGTCGAGGCGCTGCAGCATGTCGGAAATGTTGCGGTCGACATAGTGGACGAGGCGCGATGCGAGCGTCTCGCCCTGCGGTCCCGACAACGAAACCGTCGGGTGCACCCGCTGATCGCCCCATTTTTTCGCGCCCTTGCGATAGAGCGCGGCGTGAGCCGACCTGCCGAAGGAGGCGCCCCACCCCCAGCGCACGCGCCGCGCCCCGATGTAGTTGTCGACCGGGATGAGGTGCCAGTCGGCGGGCGAGTTTCGGACCACGCGCCGGATTTCGGCGGCGAGGTCTGGTGTCACCCGCTCGTCGGCGTCGATTTCGAAGATCCATTCACCGCGGCAGGCCTCGATCCCGGCGTGCCGCCTTGGCCCCTCGCGCGGCCAGGCGCCTTCGACGGTGCGATCGGTGAACCGCAGCGCAATCTCCCGCGAGCGATCACCGCAGCGGTCGAGCACGACAACGGTCTCGTCGGCAAAACCGAGGCAGGCGAGACAATCGGCGAGCTGGCGTTCTTCGTCATGGGCGACGACCAACGCGGAAAGCCGCGGCTCGCTCACGCCGCGGCGCTCTCGACCGAATGCCACAACCGGCGCGCCGCCGCCTCGGCGGCATCGACGGAGAGGCCATCCATCAACGTGCCGGCGGTCCGGTGGTCGAAGCCCGGGCCGAACATCGCCTCGGGCGGGTCCGCCGAGCGGACCCATGCGGTCCGCCGGCCCCACGGCGCATACTGCGCGACGGGGCTGGGGCCGAACAGCCCCAGGGTCGGCGTCCCCGAGGCCGCGGCGATGTGCATCAGCCCGGTATCGTTGCCGATGAACATCGCGCAGCGCCGCAGCACCGCGGCGGCGGTCAAGAGATCGATGCGGCCGACGAGGTCGACCCGCCGCTCCGGAGGGAGCGCCGCCAGGAGGGGCTCGGCCAGCTCGCGTTCATGCGTTGCGGCCAGCACCGCGACGCGGCTTCCGGGCAGCGGGCCGCCCGCGGCAGTAAGACGCATGGCGAGGTCGGCAAAACGCTCTGTCCGCCATTGCTTGGCGAGCCAATTCGCTGCCGGGCCGATCGCCAACACCGGGGCGCCCGGAGAGATCAACGCGCCCGCCATCCGTTCGTGGTGCGACGCGGTCCAAAGGTGCGGGTTCGGCGGAGGATCGAGATCAAAGAGGCGCGCAAGCTGGCGAACGCGATGCTCGCGCGCATCGCCCTTCGCCATGACCTTGCGATATCCGGCGTACAACAGCCAGGCAAGCGCCGAGCCGCGCAAATCCACGACGAGATCCCAGCGCCGGGTCGCGACAGCGCTGTAAAAGGGCAGCCAATGCAGCGACCAGCGCCGTTTTTCCACGACGACGATCTGTTCGAGCCCGGGCACCGCCTCGAACAGCGGAGCCGCGACCGGCCCCGCCGCAATCGTCAGCCGCGCCTGCGGATAGCGCTCGATCAGGTGGCTGAGCAGACCGGTCGACAACACGGCATCGCCGATCCTCGTCGCGGTAACAAACAGGATGTGCATTTGGCCCGGTCCGGCGGGCCTTATATGCCGGTCTCCGCCGCTTGCCAAGGAAGCGCTCCGAGCCTAACTCTAGCCGGCCATGGCCGATGCCAGCTTTGTTTTGCTCAAGGATCGAGGCATTCTCGCGGTCTCCGGGCCCGATCGCCGCCCGTTTTTGCAGGGGCTCGTTTCGAACGACGTCGAGAAGGTGTCTCCCACGGCGGCCCGCTATGCGGCGTTTCTCACGGCCCAGGGCAAATACCTCTTCGATTTCATGATGATCGCAGCGGGCGAATCGATCTGGCTCGACGCGGAGGCCGCCCGCCTCGGCGATCTGAAGCGGCGGCTGTCCATGTATCGGCTGCGCGCGAAGGTCACACTCGATGAGCAATCCGGCCTTTGCGTAGCTGCAGTATTCGGAGCGGAGGCGCCGGCCGCCCTCGGACTGCCGAACGAGCCCGGAGCGGCCCGGCCGTTCGGTTCGGGCATCGCGTTCGTCGATCCGCGGCTGGCGGCCCTCAGCGCGCGCGCCATTCTGCCGCTCGAGGGGACACGGGCATCGCTCGGCAATGCCGGCATTTCAGAAACCGGTTTCGACAGCTACGACCGGCTGCGCCTGTCGCTCGGCATCCCCGATGGCAGCCGCGATCTGGTGCTGGAGAAATCGATCCTGCTCGAAGCGGGGTTCGACGAACTGAACGGCGTCGACTGGCAGAAGGGCTGTTATATCGGCCAGGAGTTGACGGCCCGGACGAAGTACCGCGGGCTGATCAAGCGGCGGCTGATGCCCGTAGAGATCGAGGGGCCGGCACCGCCACCAGGAACGATCGTGACTATGGATGGTCGCGAAGTCGGCGAAATGCGCTCGAGCCGCGACGGGCTCGGTCTAGCCTTGTTGCGGATCGAACCGGTGCGCGACAGCAAGACGCTCGCAGCGGGCGACGCAACTCTCATCCCGCTCAGACCCTCCTGGATGCGGCTGGAAAACGACATCCCGCCGCAAATTAATCACTGACGGAACTCGGCGCGCGCCGGTTGGAGAACTGGGAAGCGATTCCGTCGCCGGCCTGGGCGCCGCCGCCCGTTACGCGATCCGGGTGCCCGGCCGCTAGGCAACCCCCTTCAACCGTTCCATTTCCCGCGCGAATTCCAAGCGGAGTTGCGCCGCTTCTTCATCGGGCAGCCAATTGGCCATGTTGGGAAACACGGTTTGCCACATCCTGGCATCGCGTTCCGACCACGGCATCTTCTCGGCGGATCGCGCTTTTTCGAGCAATGCGTTCAAGCGCTGGCGAACCTTCTCCGGGTCGGGCACGTAGCGGCGAACCGGTGCTTGCAGGCGATCGCCGCCATCCCCGAACAGGCTGCCCTGCGCCGGACCGTGCCCGAACAGGTCGAGATCGTCCGCCATTGTCGCATTGTGCTCCGATTGATACGCGGCGTTCGGAGAACGGTACCGGCGCGCGGGCGGCGGTCAAGCCGTCCGGCAATTCGCCCGGAAACTCGCCGGAACTCGGCGAGGAGGTCCGGTTCAGCGATGATGCAATCGCGACTCAATTCACGGGGGAGTGTCGCGCAGCGCTTCTTCGGTCAAGATGGGGCCGGCGCAGATTCGTTCGAGCAAATCCGCCTGGGCCGGTTGTAGCGCGACCAGACGCCCGAGCACGTTCAGGAGGTTGAGCAATTCGGTCGTGTATTCGGCCGGCCAAGCATCGGGCTGAATATCGCCGAGCGGCGAGGGCGGGCGCCGGTCCCCGATTTGTGGGCGTTCCCGGTTCCGCTTCCGATAGCTGAACCATTGCATCAGGACGTGTTTGCCCGACACCTCATAAGCCCAGACGGCCGGCGGGACGTGATCGATGTGGCCGCGTCCGATCCACAAACGGCGATTGGCGGCATCGTAAGAAATCGTGTCCGGCATATGCTCGGGGTCGGAGGGGATCTCCCCGTCGGCGGGAATGCGCGGCGCGCCTTGCGCCAGGCGCGGCGCGCGTGCAGGCCGACCGGCGGGCGGATCGGCGAAGCGCTCCCCGAAGGTGTGAAGCCAAATCACCTCGCGGCCGAGGCGAACGGCCTGATCAAACAGGCCGGGATCGCCGGTCAGCGGAATTCGCAAGCCCGGCCGGACGAGATCGGGCGCGAAACGGGCGGTGTACGCGGGACTGGCGGCGACGGCCGCTATGTAGGCGATGACATCCTCCGCAGTGACCTGCCGGCCGTAAACTTCGCCCAGCCTGATGAGAAGCGCAGGATTTAAGTTGGGCTCGGTCGCGGCCGCATTTGCCCAAATCGGGTATACGCGGCCACCGCGCCCATGATAGTGGTCCAGGTCAGGAATTGACGCGGTGAACGTCAGCCCCGGGCCGGAAATAGGTGAGGTTTGGGCCAGCGCAGTGAGATAGATCTGCGCCGCGGAATGGCTCTTCCAGAGCGTCGGATTTGGCTGGTTCAGTAGCCTTACATCTGGAATTATCCATTGCCGATCGAAAGATCGGAAGCCGTACCGCTCGGGCGGAATTACGGACCCGAAGTCATTGGCCACGCAAATCGGACGAAGGGGATGATTCCCAAGTCTTTGTTTTTCTTTATCTTTGACGGTCTTGTTTACATGCTTATCACCAGGCTTTCCGGCCCGTAAATGCGGGTGAAATAGTGCTGCCTTCTCGTCGGGGTCTGTTTCATTGATCAATCGGTGCCAGCGCCGCCGCAGCGATTCGGCGTCGGGCGCGATAACCCATGTCCGCCCTGGCATCACCCCGGAACCGTCGTAGACAAAAGAAATGATCCAGTGCCGGGAATGTCGCCCATTCGCCAGTCGAAACCGGCAGAAAGGGGGCGCGCCAGTGGCTCGAACAATCGATCCAGCCGCCGTCGTCAATCGTGAGTCCGCAGAGCGCCGCGAATTTGTCCTCACGCCGGCCGGCTGGCAAAGAGCGATAGCGCACGCGCGCCGGGATGGTCGCATCACTATTTGACAGGCGCACTGCAAGTACGATGCACACCGGCCGTTGCACTGCCTGGAATACGCGCGAGGCAACGGGGGGCTGAAGCCCTTCGGGTGAGCAGTCGATCACCCAGATTTCGTCAGTATCGCGCCGCAGATCGGCGCGCATTTTCTGGAATCCGGGACCATTAAGAAAACCCGCTACGGTGATGAAGCACACCACTCCCTGCCGTGGCGTTACTGGTGGCGTCTCGGGACTAATAATGCTACCGCCAAATACCTTCCAGGTCGCCCATCGCCAAAAATAGATATAGAGATTGCGCAAATGCTTGGCGTGTGTCCCCAGGCGCCAGCCGCGCGGCGGAAACCACTCCGCAAGCGGGACGACGGTGTTGCCCGTGCCGATTTCAATCCAACCGCCCCGGCCATTCGCCTTCTCCTTGTATGGCGGATTCCCGATCACCACAGTTATCGGCTCTACCCGCTTGATCCGGTCGGCGGACCGCCTTGACTTAGCCAAGGGTCGTAAACCGGAGGAGATATACTCATACTCCTCGTTCGGATTGCCGAGCGTATCCGTGAGAAAAAGGCGCAGCGGGATGGGCTCGGGTTTGGCCGTGTTCGCCTTGACTAAATCGAGCACCTCCGCCGTCAGCCGAAGCTGTGCCACGGCGAGCGGCCCAAATTGGATCTCGAAGCCGATGATCCGTGCAAGAGCCGCGCGGATCGCCGCTGGAACCGCACCCTCTCCCTGATCCGACGCAATTCTTTCCGAGATCCGCTGGAGCACGCCGAGCAGAAAGGTCCCAGTCCCCATGGCTGGATCGGCGAGATTAACATCCTCCGAAGCCAATCCCTCGGAAACGTCGAATCGGCGGTGGTCGCGCAGTATGTCGTCGACCAGGCGTACCATCGCGGTAACGATCTCCGGCGGCGTATAATACGAGCCGGTCTTTTTCCTAAGGGCATTATCGTAGACGCTCAGGAAGAGTTCGTAGAAATAGAGCCATGCCTCGGGCTCACCCTTACTAATCGTCGCCCAATGCACGACGTCGAGGACGCGGATCAGCGTGGTGAGCGAGGTCTTGAGCGTAGCTTCATCATCGACATCGTCGGTCAGGACGCGAAGCGCTGTGCCGATCAGAATATTGGTTTGGCGTAGCAGCCTCGCGACACGGTCGACACCGTCCGAAAGGACGATGCCTTGGGCGCGCGCCATTAAGAGGCCAAATGTGACCGCCTGCGCATAGCCGTCGGCGAACATCTCGTTCGAAGCGTCGGGGAACAGTGTTCGCCGCCAGTCAGCGGCTAGGCTGGTCAACGCGGCGCTGCCAAGCTCCATCTGCTCGATGACTTCGTCTCGTAACAAACGGCAAAGGCGCGCGCTAATGTTCGCGAGTTGCGGCGCGGAGCGCGGCGGGATGGGCATCCAGTTCAGAAAAGCGGTAAACAAGCGGAGTAGGCTTGCGGGTGCACGCAACGAGGCGCCAGCGCTTTCAACCGAACCGTCCAGCTGCACGATCTCGCCCTGCAGAACACCGTCTTGCCATAGGCTGAAGGAATTGCCGTCGCTATAGACCAGGTTCGGCAGCAATTTGAGCTTTTGCCACTGCTCTCTGTCGTGCTGTTGTTCGAATCTGCGCGGATCGGCCCCCTTGCCCGGGGCCTTCAACTCGATGAACCCGACCAGCAGGTTTTGTTTGGTTACAGCGAAGTCGGGCCGCGTCTTCAACTCCTGCACCGAGGACTTGCCGATGAGGACGACGTTCGTGGCCCATCCGAGCGCCAGGACAATGTCCTGGACCAACTGGTCTAGCGGGCCACGAAGTTGATCTTCGGGTGAGCCGGTGGCTCCTATTCCCGAGAGTTTCGGTTTTAAGGTAGCGCCGAAACGAGACACCGCCTCTCTGAGGGAATTGGTCCTTTGCACGATTTGTCCAATGTTCTGCCTGCTAGACGAGTGCTTAGCCTTAGTTTTACAACCCACCAAAGCCATTCACTCGATTGATCCCCGTTAGCTGTGTTTTCCTTTCTATACCATTAAAGCCTTCGTGCTTACGACATGGATGGAAACAGCGCTCGGTTCGATTGCGGCGCTGGGCATCCGCCCGCCCTTGGGTGAGCCTCGCTGTGACCGGTCCCATCTCCGAATGAGCACACACATCCCGAAAATGGCCGCAATGGCAGGATATCGTGCGATCAAAGTGCCGGAGGGGCTGGCGCGACACACCGAAGGGGCGGTCGGTGACTGCTACCTTGAGGGGAATTTGGCTTTAGATAAGCTGCAGATAACAGCAATGAGCAATTTTTGGCTCAATCTTTGGTTGCACAGCGGCAACCAAGGCCGGGGCTTGTGTGTGACCCGGCTGGACAGCCGGCGACCCCGGCTTTTACATTTGCCGATTGCTGCCCACATTGGCGTTAACCCCTGTGAGGAGATCTTTGATGACCGACATCGTCATTGCGAGCGCCGCGCGGACCCCGGTTGGGGCGTTCAACGGCGGGCTCGCCAGCCTGCCGGCCCATAAGCTCGGCGAAGTCGCGATCGCCGAGGCATTGCGGCGTGCCCATGTCGAGCCGAAGGACGTGTCGGAAGTCATCTTGGGTCAGATCCTCGCCGCCGGTGAGGGCCAGAACCCGGCTCGGCAGGCTTCGATCGGCGCCGGCATGCCGTTCGAGGTGACCGCCTACGGCGTCAACCAGCTCTGCGGTTCGGGGTTGCGCACCGTGGCGCTCGGGTATCAGGCGATCCGCAATGGCGATTCCGAGATCGTCGTCGCCGGCGGGCAGGAGAGCATGAGCCAGGCGCCGCACTGCATCCATCTGCGCAACGGCGTCAAGATGGGCGACGCCGAGCTCGTCGATACGATGATCCGTGACGGGCTGTGGGATGCGTTCAACGGCTACCACATGGGCAACACCGCCGAGAATGTCGCGCAGCGCTGGCAGATCACCCGCGAGCAGCAGGATACCTTTGCCGTCAGGTCCCAGGCCAAGGCTGAAGCCGCGCAAAAGGCCGGCCGCTTCAAGGACGAGATCGTCCCGGTCAAGATCGCGACTCGCCGCGGCGAGACGGTCGTCGACACCGACGAGCATCCCAAGCACGGCACGACGGTCGAGGTGTTGTCGAAGCTGCGTCCCGCCTTCGACAAGAACGGCACGGTTACCGCGGGCACGGCCTCCGGCATCAATGATGGGGCGGCGGCGGTCGTGCTGATGACCGCTTCCGAGGCCGAAAAGCGCGGTCTGCGGCCGCTCGCGCGCATCGTCTCGTGGGCGACCGCCGGCGTCGACCCGGCGATCATGGGGACCGGCCCGATCCCGGCGAGCCGCATGGCGCTGAAGAAGGCGGGCTGGTCGCCCGACACTCTCGACCTGATCGAGGCCAACGAGGCCTTTGCCGCGCAGGCTTGCGCGGTCAACAAGGATCTCGGCTGGGATGTCGAGAAGGTCAACGTCAACGGCGGCGCGATCGCGCTCGGTCATCCGATCGGCGCTTCCGGGGCGCGGGTGCTGGTGACCTTGCTGCACGAGATGCAGCGGCGCTCTGTCAAGAAGGGTCTGGCGACCCTGTGCATCGGCGGCGGAATGGGGATCGCCATGTGCGTCGAGCGCGACTAGTCCAAATCAAAAAAGGGAGGAACGCATGGCTAGGGTAGCGGTGGTGACAGGCGGGACGCGCGGCATCGGCCGCGCGATCTCCATTGCGCTCAAGAATGCCGGGTACAAGGTGGCGGCGAATTACGGCGGCAACGACCAAGCGGCACAGCAATTTCACAGAGAGACCGGTATTCCGGTCTTCAAATTCGATGTCGCCGATTTCAACGCCTGCGCCGAAGGCATGAAGAAGATCGAGGCCGAGCTGGGCCCGATCGAGGTGCTGGTCAACAATGCGGGTATCACCCGCGACTCGACGATGCACCGTATGAGCTACGAGCACTGGAATGCGGTGATCCAGACCAACCTCTCCTCATGCTTCAACACGTCCAGGGCGGTGATCGACGGGATGCGGTCGCGCGGCTTCGGGCGCATCGTCAATATCGGGTCGATCAACGGGCAGGCCGGGCAATACGGTCAGGTAAACTACGCCGCCGCGAAATCGGGAATACACGGCTTTACCAAGGCGTTGGCGCAAGAGGGTGCGGGGCGCGGCATCACCGTCAACGCCGTCGCGCCCGGTTATGTCGACACCGAAATGGTGCGGGCGGTGCCGGCCGAAGTCCTCGAAAAGATCATCGCCCGCATTCCGGTCGGCCGGCTCGGCAAGGCCGAGGACATCGCGCGCACGGTCTTGTTCCTCGTCGCCGACGACGCCGATTTCATCACCGGCTCGACGCTCTCGGTCAATGGCGGCCAGCACATGTATTGATGCGCCCCCCTCACCCGCCGCGCCCCCACCCTAACCCTCCCCCGCTTGCGGGGGAGGGAAGGGGAGAGCGTGCCGAGCGGGTAGGGGTATCGCGCAGGGGATTGCTTTATGTCCCGGTACTCTTGACGGCGGCCCGCTTGTCCGCAGCAGCACAAACACAAGTTGAACATCTCGAATATCGCGACGGCCGTCTTTATTGGTCGCGAGGGAGTGCCGCGGCGGCGGTCGGGCGCGCCGCCGTCAAGGCCGACAAGCGCGAGGGCGACGGCGCAACCCCGGCCGGGACCTATCCGCTAGTCTCCATCCTTTACCGGCCGGACAGGATTGCGGTCCCTCGATCGCTACTAACGATGAAGCCGTTGGTGCCGAGCGATGGCTGGGTCGACGAGCCCGCCGACGTCAACTACAACCGACCGGTCTCCCTTCCATACCCCGCCAGTGCAGAGCAGATGTGGCGGGAGGACGGCCTCTACGACGCGCTGGTCGTCATCGGCTACAACATGGACCCGGTCATTCCAGGCGCCGGGAGTGCAATTTTCCTCCACATCGCGACGCCGGATTTCGCTCCGACTGCAGGGTGTATCGCCGTGAAACGCGAGGTCCTTCTCGGATTGCTGCCGCTGCTGGGTCCGGGCAGTCAGATCACAATCATGGGTTGAGGCGGAAGCCGGGCAACAGGAGCCGTAGCATGACACGACCGTTCGAGGGCATCCGCATCATCGATGTGACCCACGTCTTGGCTGGACCTTTCGCAGCATATCAACTGGCGGTGCTGGGCGCCGAGGTGATCAAGGTCGAGCACCCCGACGATCCTGACCAGACCCGCGACAGCGGCACCGATCGCGAGCTCAACCGGCGCGGCATGGGCACGAGCTATCTGACGCAGAGCTCGAACAAGCGGTCGATTACGCTGGATCTGAAGACCGAGGCCGGCCGCGACATCCTGAAGCGCCTCGTGCAGCGCGCCGATATCATGGTCGAGAACTACCGACCGGGCGCCTTCGCTGCGCTCGGTCTCGGCTGGGAGGTGATGAGCGAGATCAATCCGCGGCTGATCTACTGCTCGATCTCGGCTTTCGGGCAGGATGGGCCGCGCGGCAGCCAAACGGCCTACGACCATGTGATCCAAGCGACGTCGGGACTGATGGCGACGACCGGCACCGCGGAGGTCAATCCGATCAAGTTCGGCTCGCCGGCGGTCGATTATGCGACCGGCACAATGGGCGCGTTCGCGCTTGCCAGCGCCCTCTTCCAGCGCGAGCGCACCGGCCGCGGCCAGCGCATCGATCTGGCGATGCTCGACGTCGCGATGATCCTGATGAGCTCGCACCTGACGGGATATTTGCGCAACGAGGCCGAACCCAAGCCGTCGGGCAACCGGCACCTCCACGCGACCAACAGCTGTTATGCCGCAAAGGATGGGCTGGTCATGCTAGGCGCCAGCAATCTGCGGCAGCAGCGCCGGCTGTGGCAGGCTCTCGCAAGACCCGAAATGGCCAAGCGCACCAACGAGGAACGCGAGGACGACCGCGACCGCGAAGCGGCGGTGCTGACCGACATTCTGCAGACGCGCACCGCCGACGAATGGGAGAGCTTCTTTCAGGCGCGCCATGTCCCGGCAGCGCGCGTGCGTACCCTCGCCGAAGCCATTCGCGACCCGCAATTTGCCACCCGCGGCGTCACCCATCATCACCGGTCCGCCGCCGGGGTCGATGGGGCGTTCGAGGTGCCGCTGGCCGCGTTCAAATTCGCCCATGGCGGCCCGAGCATCGAGACGCCGCCGCCCGAACTGGGAGCCGACACTGATAATGTGCTCGCCGAGCACGGCTACGACGCCGATCAGATCGCGGCCTTTCGCCGTGCAGGCGTGATTTGAAGCCCGACCGATGGGCCGCTGCGCGCTGCCGTCGTGGAACCAGTCTTGGATTAACCGGTTTCACATTTGAGGACTGCCGTCACGGCGAACCGCTGGACAGGCGGCCTGGCTCGGTCCTGACGGGAGAGCCCGATGAACAAGAGCAGCCTCGTCGAGGGCGCCTACCCCGCTCGGAAGCCTCGCGGATCCGCGCCTCGGCCTCCGCCCCGAATGAGTCTGGGACCAGCGTTCCTCGTCGTAGCGGTGCTGTCACTCGGGCTTTGGTGGGCCATCTGGGTCGCTCTCTCCTCGTCAGTTTTCGGCTAACCCAAGCCCGCTGAAATGGCGTCTCTGTCAACTATCGAGCCGCTCGGGGGTTGACGGGCCGGGCACCAGGCTGGTTGCCTCGCGCCCATGACAGGTGCGGTTCGCTATGCAGCGCTGGTTTCGATCGCGGCCGCATTCCCGGCATTGGCGCAGACGGCGGCCACACCGGGAAGCGTCACTCGCAACGGCACCGTGACGCTCGGCACCGGGGCCCCCGGGTCGGCGGTGTCTGCGGCGACCAACCTCAGCCCGGCGGCGGGCACTCAAGCGACATCGAGCACGATAACGGGTGGCTCGGCGACCGGGGCCGCCGGGGGCGCCTCATCCGCCAGTGGGAGCGCGGGTGGCGCCTCGGGCAGCCGATCGACTACGCCCGGCAAGATCGGGGCGACATCCTCCTCTCGCGCTGCTTCTGGCGGGTCTTCGGGAAGTGGCGCGACGGCGCCCTCGAGCAGCGTTCCGGCATGGGTCCTGTGCCCGCCCTCCGGAGCTTCGGGAATGCAGCCCTTCCTATCCGGGACCGATCTTTCCTGCCCGCCTTGATTGGGCCTGGCTCGGGCGGAGAGAGTTCGAACCTATAGGTCAAGCGGCAGCGACCGCCGCTGGGGCCGGGCAGGTGACGCCGGTGCCGCCGAGCCCGCAATATCCGTTGGGGTTCTTCGCCAGATATTGCTGGTGGTACCCTTCGGCAAAGTAGAAAGGCGGAGCGTTGCGGATCTCGGTGGTGATTTTGCCTAATCCTGCCGCTGCGAGCCGACCCTCATAGGCCTGCCGCGAGGCCTCGGCGGCGGCCTGCTGTTCCGGCGAGAACGTATAAATGGCAGACCGGTATTGCGTCCCGACGTCGTTGCCCTGCCGCATGCCCTGGGTCGGGTCATGGCTCTCCCAGAACAGCTTGAGCAACGCCTCGTAGCTCGTGAGTTTCGGATCGTAGACGACGAGCACGGCTTCGGTGTGGCCGGTGCGGCCGCTGCACACCTCTTCGTAGGTCGGGTTCGGGCTCGATCCGCCGGCATAGCCCACCGCGGTGACCCATACGCCCGGCGTCTGCCAGAACACTCGCTCCGCACCCCAAAAACAGCCGAGCCCGAAGACAGCCTTCTCCATGCCGTCGGGATAAGGTCCGGCAAGCGGGTGGTGGTTGACGAAATGCCGCTCGGGTATCGGCATCGGCTGGTTGCGTCCAGGCAGACAGTCGTCAGGCCCGGGGATGGCCAACTTATCACGCATGAACGGCCACATATTGCTCGCCCTTTCTGCGAAATTCGCTAAAGATGTAGGGAACCGCCCCGTTTCCGCCAACGGTCGCGGCACAGCCTCGTCAAAAAACGGTCAAAGCCGATAGATTTACGGTCCGTTAATTCTGAGTGCCCCAACTTCGTCTTCGCGCTAAGATCGTTTCCTCACTTGGGGGGTCAAACTGACATGATGCGCCGTTCCCTTCTGACCGGTCTTTTCGCCTTGTTCGCGACCCCATCCATGGCAGCGCCACCACCGGTCAATCCTGCCGATGCCGTCGCTTTCATGAACAGACTCTGGGAAAGCGCCGTCGAGGTGCTCAACAACAAGACCGATCCCGCCCTCAGGGAGGCGCGGTTCCGCGACTTGTTTCACACCGATTTCGATTGTCCGGGCATCGCCCGCTTCGTGCTGGGCCGATATTGGCGGAACGCGAGCCCGCAGGAGCAGCAAGAATTCGTGAAGCTGTTCGAGGATTATGTTGTTTTCGTATACGCGACGCGGTTGTCGAATTTCGGCGGCGAGACTCTGAAGGTCCGTGGCAGTCGAAGCGACGGCGATGGGGTCATCGTATCGACCGACGTGATCCACCCAGGCGCCGCTCCACCGATGAAGATCGATTGGCGACTGGTGACCGACAACGGGGCCTACAAGATCAGCGACATTATTGTCGAAGGCATCAGCATGATGGTCACTCAGCGCTCCGAATTCGCCTCGGTCGTCCAGCGTAACGGCGGTCAAGTGCGCGGCCTGATCGCGATGATGCGGGAGAAAACAGCGAGCGCGGCGCGTTAATCCCGCCCGTCTCGCGCTAAGAGCAGCACTGCTCGTGCTGCATCTGGACGAGGAACAGGTTCGGGCGCTACTGCGGTGGGATGAATTGATCCCGGCAATGGAGAGTGCCCTCGCCGAGTTCTCGCGCGGGCAGGTCGTGCAGCCCGTGCGCAAGATGCTGACGGTGGAAGAAGGAAAGCGGTATCTCGGCATCATGCCGGCGGTGGCGCACGAGGCAATGGGGGCGAAGCTCGTCAGCTTCTACCCGGGCAATGAGGGGACCGGCACACCGACGCATCAGGCCATGATCGTGCTGTTTCGTCCCGACACCGGCGAGCCGCTGGCGGTCATGGATGGGCGCCTGATTACCGAGATGCGGACGGCGGCAGTCTCGGCGGCTGTGACGAAACATCTGGCGGCCCCCGGCGCTCACGTGCTGGCGCTGATCGGCAGCGGCGTGCAGGCGCATGCCCATGTCGAGGCGCTCTCTCGCGTGCGGCGTTTCGACGAAATCCGCGTGTGGAGCCGCACTACTCTGAATGCCGAGCGGTTTGCCGAACGGCACAATGCCAAAACGATGCCCATCGCCGGCGCGGTGCGCGGCGCCGATGTGGTTGTGACCGCGACGAACGCGCTCCGGCCGATTGTCCAGGGGAATTGGCTCGAACCGGGAGCGCATGTGAATGCCGTCGGGTCGCCGCGGCCCAATTGGCGCGAGCTCGATGACCGCGCGATGGCCAATATCCTCGTCGTGGATTCGCGCGACGCGGTCCTCAAGGAATCCGGCGACGTGATCCTTTCCGGGGCGGAGATCTACGCCGAGGCCGGTGAGATCTTCGCCGGAACCAAAGCAATTCCGTCCTCCGAGACGACGGTGTTCAAGTCGGTCGGCCTCGCGATCGAAGACATCGCGACGGCGAAACTGGTCTACGACAACGCCGCCAAATCCGGCATCGCCTGAGGGTGTCACACCCCGGATCGGGGACGCTCGATCAGGCAGGCGTCACCATACGAAAAGAAACGATAGCCTCGGCCGATGGCGTGAGCGTAGGCGGATTTGATGCGGTCGAGCCCGCCGAGCGCGGCGACCAGCATCAACAGCGTCGAGCGCGGCAGATGGAAATTGGTCAGCAGCAAGTCGATTGCGCGAAAGCGGTAGCCGGGCATGATGAACAACCGGGTGTCGCCGGCAAAGCGCCGCACATCGCCATTCTCGGCGGCGGCGGTTTCGAGGAGGCGCAGGCTCGTCGTCCCGACCGCGATGATGCGGCCGCCCGCGCGCCGCGCCGCGGCGATCTGCTCGGCGGTTTCGTCTGAAACAACCCCCCACTCGGCGTGCATCGGGTGATCGCGCGGATCGGTGACCTTGACCGGCAGAAAGGTGCCGGGCCCGACATGCAAAGTCAGAGTGGTCCAGCGGATGCCCCGACGGGCCAACGCATCGAGGAGGGAGGGGGTGAAGTGAAGCCCAGCGGTCGGCGACGCAACGGCCCCCTCGGCACGGGCGAAGATCGTCTGGTAATCCCGGCGGTCGCGCGGATCGCCGCCGCGCGGCCGTTTGATGTAGGGCGGCAGCGGCATCGAGCCGTGGCGAGTGAGCGCCTCCCGAAACGCTGCAGCATCGAGCTCGAACCGTAAGGTCACGTCACCCTCGGGGTGTTTTTCGCCGACCACGGCGAAAAAGTCTTCGGCGAAGACCAGGCGGTCGCCCGTCCGCAAGCGCCGCGCCCCCTTCGCAAAAGCACGCCATGAGCCGCCGCCGAGGTCGCGGTGAAGCGTCACCTCGACCACCGCCTCGCCGCGCCGGCCGGTCAGCCGTGCCGGGATCACCTTGGTGTCATTGAAGACGAGGAGATCGCCCGCATGAAACAATGCCGGCAAATCCGCAATCCGGCGGTCTTCGAACCCTCCCGATGCGGGGATTGCCAAAAGCCTCGCCGCATCGCGCGGCTCGCACGGATGCAGCGCGATCCGTTCGCGCGGCAGGTCGAAATCGAAATCGTCGATGTGCATAGCTACGGGACCGGAAATGGCGTTCCCAACACGTCGCTCGTCAATCGAAAGCGCTGGGCGGCGCGATTTTTGCTATCATTTCGAGGTCAACTCGGAACGTCGGAGATAGGCATGGCTCACCGGCTAACTCGTCGTGAATTCGGGATCGCCGCAGGGGCAGCGACCTTGGCGGGCTACGGCCTTGGCCGGAATGCCCGCGCGGCTGACACAAAGACCTTGCGCTTTATCGCCCAGTCGGATTTGCGCGTTCTCGATCCGATCTGGACGACTGCTTACATCACCCGCAATCACGGCTACATGGTTTTCGATACGCTATTCGCGATCGATGCCGAGTTCGCGCCGCACCCGCAGATGGTGGGTGACTACAGCATTTCACCCGACAAGCTCACCTATCAATTCAAGCTGCGCGACGGGCTCGGCTTTCATGATGGCAGCCCAGTCCGCGGAGCCGACTGCGTCGCTTCGGTCAAGCGCTGGATGGCGCGCGACGGTCACGGGCAGGCGCTCGCGACCGTGCTCGACGAGATCAAGCCGGACAGTGACAAGGGGCTCACGATCAAGCTCAAAGAGCCGTTTTCGCTGCTGCTGGACGGTATCGGCAAAGTGTCGAGCCTGGCGTTGTTCGTAATGCCGGAGCGGCTCGCCAATACCGATCCGTTCCAGCAAGTCACCGAGATGGTGGGGTCGGGCCCGTTCAAATTCGTCAAGGACGAGTTCGAGCCCGGCCACCGCGTCGTGTACGTCAAGAACACCGACTATGTGCCGCGCCAGGAGCCGCCGAGCTGGGCTTCGGGCGGCAAGGTGGCCAAGGTCGATCGCGTCGAATGGCTCTATATCCCCGATGCGATGACCAAGGTCGCGGCGCTCAATGCCGGCGAGGCCGATTGGTGGGAGAACCCGCCGCTCGACATCGTCCCCGTGCTCGCCGCGAACCCCGACATGACGATCGCCCGCGCCGACCCGCTCGAAAACACGATCATGGTGCGGTTCAATCATCTCCTGCCGCCCTTCGACAACATCAAGATGCGCCAGGCCGTACTGGCGGTCGCCGACCAGGCTGATTTCCTCGCGGCGCTCGCCGGCGACCGGAAGAACTGGGATTTGTGTCCGTCATTCTTCACCTGCGGCACGCCGATGGCCAACGACGCGGGGTCGACTGCGCTGAGCGGCAAGCGCGATTTCGACAAGGCGAAGAAGCTGATCGCCGAGGCCGGCTACAAGGGCGAGCGGATCGTCGTCATGGATGCGGTCGATCAGCCGGTCGCGCATACGCAGGCGCTCGTCGTGAGCGAGCTGTTGAAGAAGCTCGGCCTCAACGTCGATTTGCAGGCGGTGGATTGGGGCACCTTGGTCACCCGCCGCGCCTCGAAGGAGCCGATCGACAAGGGCGGTTGGAACATCTTCGCCACCGGCTGGGTCGGAGCCGACGCTCTCGATGCGGTGGAAGAGCTGCCGCTGAAGACGAGCGGCGCGACTGCGTGGTTCGGCTGGCCGAGCGACGACAAGCTCGAGGCGCTGCGGGCCCAGTGGATCAAGGCGACGACACTCGACGAGCGCAAGAAGCTCGCCGCCGCTATTCAGGAGCGTGCGTTCGAGGTCGTCCCCTATATTCCGACCGGGCAATGGAAACCAGTGACCGCCTACCACAAGAACCTGAAGGGGGTCATCGAGGCGCCGGCGTTCCTGATGTGGAACGTCGAGAAAACCTGAGCGCGCTCATCCCTGCCGAACAATGTGCCGAGCCAGTAGCCGACCGCGACGGCAGTCAGGCACAGCGCGACCGAGAGCAGTATGTTGGGCTCCGGCGTATAGCAGCCGCCCGTCTCTCGCGAGCTCAAATGTTTACAGGCGCAAGGCTGAGAAGGTGGTAAACCCGCCGCACAAACCGACCATCACAAAAGCTTGAGCCTCGACCGGCACTACAACGCGCCCATTCGGACCGATCAGCGTCGCGACAAATCCGATCACCAGCGAGCCGATGATGTTGACCAGGATGGTGCCCCAAGGAAACGCCAGCCCGGTCCACAATACGACCCGCACGCTTAACCACAACCGCGGCATGCTGCCGATCGCGCCACCAAGGACGACCCAGAAATAGGTCAACACCGATGGTTCCTGGCCGCTCTTGGCAGCCGGTCCGTCATCGCTGCTCCTGCAAATGATAGGTGTCGTTGACGGAGCGGACTGTAAACTCGCCGCCCGAGAAGTCGATCTCGTTGATCGCACAGGGATCCTGGCCGAGCCGGCAATAACGCGACAGCGGCATTTCGAGCGCGTGCAGTAGGATGATGCGATTGACGCTGTCGTGCCCGACCACCACGACCGTATCTCTCGGATGCCGCCCGATCACGTCTCGCAGCGCCGCGACGGCGCGAGCGAGCACATCCTGCAGGCTCTCGCCGCCTGGGATCGCCGCCCAATGCGGCGTCCGATGCCAGGTTTCGAGCATCTCGGGCCATTTGCGTCCGACCTCGTCCGGAGTCAAACCTTGCCACTCGCCGTAGTCGATATCCATCAGACCCGGGACCAGGGTCGGTGTCAGGCCAAACGGTTTTCCGATCGCCTCCGCGGTCGTCAGAGCCCGGCTCAGCGGGCTGGCATAGAGGGCAGCGGGGGTCCAGCTCGCCTCAACGCGGCGCGCGGTCGCTTGCGCCTGCCGACGACCCTCCCGGGTCAACGCCAGATCGGCGCGGCCGCGAAACCGTTCCGGCGCAATGCCTTCGACATGGCCGTGGCGAACCAGGATGATCTTGGTCATGCTGTCGTCCTTTCGAGACCGGCAGAGTTAGGGTTACCTTGGCACGGTCATTTGCAGGGAGCCACCGCCATGCCCGCCGATCCGAACCGCGTCATTCTCACGGGCGAAAACCCGTTCATCCGCCTCAGCGTCAAAGACGGCGATGCCTTTACCACCAATGCGAGCTTCTGGCGCATTATTACCTGCCCGGCAGGGCCGGGGCATGTCCTCTATCTCAACAGCGAGCTGACCGGGAACCGCTGGCACATCTACGCCGACAACATTGCGATGGCGCGGTGGCTGCAATCGACGGTGCAGGGCATGCTCAACCCTGAGACCGCCGACACCTCGATCCCGGTAACCGATGCGGAATTCATCAAATCCGGCGACCCGCGGTATTTCTGGACCGAGCGGGTGAAATCGCGGGACGAGGAGATCGCCCTCACTTGGTATCAGATCGGCGAGCCGCTGCTGATCCACACCCAGCCCAACGCCGAACCGGGACGCCCCTACGGGGTCTGCACGCTGCTGATCCCGGCTCTCGGCGCCCGCCTCACCGGAAACGGCGTCGAAGCAGCCGGCCGTCCGTGGCCGAGAGAGCGCGAAGGCCGGCCCTTCAGCACCTGCGCGCTGGCCTTTTCCGAGAGCTGGACGGAAGCGCGATAGTACCTTCTTCCGTGTAGTCGGTCATTGCGAGCGCTAGCGAAGCAATCTCGGACCGCTGAAGGTTCGTCCGATCGGGATTGCTTCGTCGCGCTAAAGCGCTCCTCGCAATGACAACGCGCCAGTCGCTTCGAAATCTGCTCTCTAAATATCTGCGTAAGCACGGGTTTCGGCGCGGGCGCCGGGGTGGGTCACGGCGCCGTTCTCGGCGTCGCCGACGGTTTGCGAATAGCGCCACAGGCACCCCGATTGATAGTCGTGACGCCGCGGCGTCCAGGCGCGTCGGCGCTCGACCAGCTCGGCCTCGCTCAGCGCCGCGTCGATCGTGCCGGCGGCCGCGTCGATCGTGATGCGGTCGCCATCCTTGAGCAGCGCGATCGGGCCGCCGACCGCCGCTTCCGGCCCGACATGGCCGATCGAGAAGCCATGCGTCGCGCCCGAAAACCGGCCGTCAGTGATCAGCGCCACTTTCTCGCCGACCCCCTGGCCATAGAGCGCTGCCGTTGTCGACAGCATCTCGCGCATGCCCGGCCCACCCTTCGGTCCCTCGTAGCGGATCACGATCACGTCGCCTTCCTTGTAGCGGCGCGCCTCGACTGCCGTGAAGGCGTCCTCTTCGCAATCGAAGCACAGAGCGCTGCCGGTGAAGCGCAGATTCTGCATCTGGGCGACTTTGACGATCGCGCCCTGCGGCGCGAGGTTCCCCCGGAGCACCATCAGGCCGCCAGTCGGCGCGAGCGGGTTCGCGGTCGGCCGCACTACGTCCTGCTCGGCCGGGAACCGTACATTTGCCAGGTTCTCGGCAATGGTCTTGCCGGTGACCGTCAAGCAGTCGCCGTGCAGGTACCCGCCTTCGAGCAGCGCTTTCATCAAGACAGGCACGCCGCCGATGTCGTGGAGATCCTTCATGACGTAGCGGCCGGCGGGCTTAAGATCTCCGATCAACGGGGTACGCTTCGAGATCTCGCCGAAAGCGTGCAGATCGAAATCGATGCCGGCCTCGTTGGCGATCGCAGGAATATGCAACCCGCCATTGGTCGAGCCGCCGGCCGCGGCGACCATCATCGCGGCGTTTTCGATCGCCTTGCGCGTGACGATGTCGCGCGGGCGAATGTTGCGGCGCAAGAGTTCCATGACCGCCCGGCCCGATTCCTCGGCATAGGCGTCGCGCGAATCATAGGGCGCCGGCGCGCCGGCCGAGCCGGGCAGCGCGAGACCGATCGCTTCGGAGACGCAGGCCATCGTGTTGGCGGTGAAGAGGCCGCCGCACGAGCCGGCCGAAGGGCAAGCGGCGCATTCCAACTCATGCAGTTCCTCGTCGGACAGCTTGCCGACATTGTGGGCGCCGACCCCCTCGAACACGTCGCCGATCGTCACGTCCTTGCCCTTAAACCGGCCGGGCAGGATCGAGCCGCCATACATGAAGACGGAAGGCACGTTGAGCCGCACCATCGCCATCATCAGCCCGGGCAGCGACTTGTCGCAGCCGGCGAGGCCGACGAGCGCGTCATAGCAATGCCCGCGCATCGTCAATTCGACCGAGTCGGCAATGACCTCGCGGCTGACCAGCGATGATTTCATGCCCTCGTGACCCATTGCGATGCCGTCGGTCACAGTGATCGTCGTGAATTCGCGCGGCGTACCGCTATTGGCGGCAACGCCTTTTTTCGCCGCTTGCGCTTGACGCGACAATGCGATGTTGCACGGCGCCGCCTCGTTCCAGGTGGTCGCGACCCCGACCAGCGGCTGGGCGATCTGCTCTTCGGTCAAACCCATGGAGTAGAGGAACGCGCGGTGCGGGGCCCGCTCCGGGCCGACGGTCACATGGCGGCTCGGCAGGCGCGATTTGTCGATCGCGGGGCGGCGGACATCGTCTGGCATGATCGGGTCTCCCGTGGCGGCTTTGCGAAGGCCGCCACGGTATCGATCCCATGGCACACGATCAATGGCTCCGGAAATGTGCCCTAGTCGCGCCAGAACGGCGTCGCATTGTTGAGCCGTCGGCGGCGTCGGCGAAGCTTTTGTTCTCTGCCGGCGAGCATTTGGTCGTGGGCTTCGAGCACGGCGACCCAGGCGTGAGCGGCGGGGCTTCGCGGGTCGATCTGCGCCAAGAGCTCGGTGACAAACTCGTGCGCGACGCGGACGTCGTTCGCGTAGCCGAGGTCGCTCTGGAGGCGTTTCAACCGACTGACAAACCTCTCTGAGCCCTCTTTGTCGAAAAGGCTGCCGAAAAGCTCGATCGTATAGCGAAGCTTCTTGACTGCGATTCTCAGCTTGTGCCGTTCGCGGGGGGCCAGGCTGCCGAAATCTTTGCCGCGTTGCCGTACTTTGCGCCGGCGCCGATCGAGGACGCCGGGCGCTATTGCACAGATGGGAGAAGTCATCGGATCCGGCTGGTCCGATGCCGAATGCCGACGCCAGCCGGAGGCCTCGAGCCACCGCAGGAGGCGCAGCATGCCGGCGGTATACCGTTGCGATAGAATGGCTTGCCTGATCTGGTCGTATGCGGCAGCCCGCAGCCGGTCGAGCGCGGCGGCGAGGCCGTCCCAACCTGCTTTGTCCGGGAGCCCGGAGCGGGCCGCCGGCACCAATTCGGCCGCGAACACATCCAGGTTGCGGGCCGGCCCCAGCGCCCCGCCCAGCCAACGAAGCTCCTCGGTGACCCACTGTACGTCCTCTTGCGGGAGGGTTTTCTCTAGCGAGGCCAGTGCCGAACGGAGGCGCCGCACGGCCACCCGCATCTGGTGAACGCCCTCCGGCCGGCCCGAGAGCACGGCGGGCTCGTTGCGCAACAGCTGCGCGAGACAGCTGCGGCCGATCTTTTGCAGAGCGGCCTCGACCGTCATATCGGGATCGAGGATGACGGGCTCTGCGTGGACCGCGCGCGGAGCGGCATCGCCGCCTGCCACCAAGCGGTAACCCCGTTCCGATTTGCTGCGGGTCTCGATACGAAGCGCGGCCACCTCCAGCAATTGCGCAGCGAGATCGTAGAGAGCGGCGGCGTCACCGCCCTTGAGCTCGAGCTCGACCTCGCTGATCGGTTCGGCCCTGTCCGTGTCGGCCGCGCGGATTTCTCCTTCATCGACCGCCGCCTCTATCTCCGTTCCCGGCAGCGGCTTGATCGCGAAGATCGTGCGGGTGACTTCGGTCACGAAAAACGGCCGCAGATCGGCGGCCGCACCCTCCGGCAGGCGCGGACCGCTCTGCGCCGCCCCCGGGTCGGGCCGACTCTCGGCGACCGCATCTTCCCACTCGCCGCGCGACAGGAGATCCCCCGAAGCAAGGTCTCCCTCCTTGACGGTCTGCAGGAAATGCCCGCCGCCCTGGTCACGGACCCGCAAGGTCAGCCCCCGCTGCTTGAGTGCCGAATCCGGGGTGTCGTAATAGGTGCTGGTCAGTCTTTGTTGCGTGCTGACCCGCGCCATCGCCATGAGCGCGCGCTTCACTCCGGGCAGATCGTCCGACCGAGCTGCTAGCTTGAGCTCGACTTCCGTCGAAATGGCCGCCTCCCGTCCTGACCCGATGTTAATCTCGCGAACGCCGGAGCATCGTCCCCAGATCCCCGACCCGGGGCGGCCCATCGCCACACCAATGTTGCCGCGGTGCTTTACTCGGCCGCCGCCCGCGCCGGTTCCTTTAGGCTGCTCATGTAGCGGATGCTGACCGGCTGGTTGGTTTCGAACGGGCTTTTCAGGTCGAGTTCCTTGGCCATCTCGCGCAGCGCCGGGAACACCTCCTGCCCCAAAAGGCGGATGCAGGTCTTGGCGTCTTCGTGCGTGACGTTGCCGTCATTCCCCCAGACGCCGAGAATGCCGGGCCGGGTCTCTTCGAGCAGGATGCGGAGTTTGGCGATGACCTGCTTTGGCGTGCCGGCGATGATCATCAAGTCTTCGAGCTGTTTTTCCAGCTCCGGGCGATAGCGGGGGTTTTTTGACCGGCCGGAGGCAAACTCGACAAAGGCACGGCGGTTTTCGGGACTTCCGTAACCCGAGGGGGTGCTCCACACGGGGTGCGCGAGACCGGTGAATTCGCCCTGCATCCATCTGAATTGGGCGGCGTTCGCGAGCGCCTTCTCCTCGGTCTCGGCGACATGGATCTGCTTCAACATCCCGTGATAGTCCGCACCGCCGGTAAAGCCGGTCTCGGCCGCCACGTTGTCGTAGATCTCCCAGATCCGCTTCGTGCGATCGATCGGCGTGTTGAGCGCGATGTAAGGGTAGCCGTGCTGAGCCGCCCAGACGACGGTCTCGGGGCTGATCACGCCCGGGATCCAGATCCGCGGATGCGGCTTCTGCAACGGCACGGCCCACGGATTGACGACGCGGTGCTGATAATGGGTGCCTTCCCAGCGAAACGGTCCCTCGCGCGTCCACGCGGCGACGATCAAATCGTGCGCCTCCTGAAAGCGGTCCCGATTGAAGGCCGGGTTGACGCCGGCGGCGAGCTGCTCCTGGCCACCGCCGCGCACAAAGCCCGAAACCAGCCGGCCCTTTGAGATCATGTCGATCATCGACAATTCCTCGGCGAGCCGCACCGGATTGTCGGCCAAGGGCAGTGGGTTGCCGAGCAAGATGATTTTCGCGTTTTTGGTGACCGCGGCAAGGATCGAGGCAAAGATGTTGCACTTGGCCTGCATGCAGAACGGCGCATTGTGGTGCTCGTTCAGCATAAAGCCTTCGATGCCCATCTCCTCCGCATAGATGTAATGCTCGAGATATTCGTTATAGAGCCGGCTTCCGGCCACCGGGTCGAAGTATTTGTTGGAGAACATCAGCGCCGTGGCGCCGAATTTCAGCCCCTGCTCGGCCGGATAGGCCGACATCGGCTGCTCGGTAAAGTACCATCAGCTGCATGCGTGTCTCCGTCTCTGGCGTGGTCCTGCGCTGGCGTGCCGCAAAGGGGAGAGGTAATGATAAGCGCTGCTGAAGAAGATCGCACCACCGGAGAAGTCATCGAGCCGCCGCCGGCGCGGCGGAACCGGTGAGCGGCGATGAGATGCCCTAATCGCCGATGGTTCCAAGGCTGCCAATAAGGCACTCAGGCCGATAGGGTTCGGCTGGTGGGCATGGCCCGTTCTTGTTGAGGAATGGCATGATCACAAAATTCGACAGCCGCTTTGCCGGCGATGTCGACATGGACGATGTCGGCTACGGCGGTGTGCCGGAGAAACGCTATCCGGCGCTAGACCGGGTGTTGGTCCAAGAATGGGTCGGGGTACCCCAATTCGTCTGTCTCGAACAGCTGGAGCGCTTCGCCGCCGAGGTCATGCCGGCGTTCCAGAAGGCGAAAGTCGTCGAGCCGGCAATTGGCCTAGCTGCCATGCGACGTTCCGTCGTGCAATGATCGTTCAGGGTGTATACATTCTGACCAACCTCTCAAGAAGGAGTGTCCGCATATGACACCAGCATCGCAGAAATTCACGGCAGGTCCCTTGACGTTCGTCGTCAGGCATGAATTGTGGGACGGCAACATCCAGGATCACGCGGACCAAGGCGTCTCGATCGCCGTGATGGCCGATGTCGCCGGCAAGGCGACGACCCTTGTGCGGTTCAACTGCTTCGACATCGAAAAAAGCTACGAGTACGCGCCCGAAAATCCCGATCTGCAGGTCGCCGGGCCGGAGATGCTGGGTGGCGCATCCCTGACGAACCTCTACCGGATGGACCCGATCACCGACGGGAACCCGATCGGCTGGACGATCAAGACGCTCAGAACGAAGCTGCCGAAAATGCTGGAGCGGGCCGGCTATCCGCAGATCGCCAAGGCGACCGAGATGTCGGAGGTACGGGATGTCCTGCCCGATCTGGAAGCCTGCGCTCGCGAGCTCTATGCGACCAAACGGAATACCGTCAAACACAACCGCGGTACGCACATCTTCGAAGCCGGCAACATCCGCTTCGGGCTCGAGATGCGGCGGCTGCCGCTGGGCGATGGCGGCCTCGCGATCCATGTGCTGGCCGATATCGGCGGCACGCCGGGAAAGAATTACACCGAAGAAACCGAGCTGCTGGCGTTCGATCACTTCTGGAACGGCGCGCATTACCACTATGGGCCGCGCAATAAGAACCACCGCATCTATTGGGACCGGACATTGGTCGAAGATCCGCTCGCGTGGACCTTGGAGCAGTTCGAGACCGGAAAATTGCGCGCGATGATCGAGCGCGCCGGCTATCCGGGGATCGCGGCCGATCTCGACACGGACAAGATCGCCTCTGTTTTCCCGGCGATGAAGCAGCAGGCGCTCGAGATGTGGGAGGAAGGTCGGCGGTTGACCGGTCACCCGGGGCTGCCGTTGGAGCCAACTCCGAACCTGGCCGCCGCCGAATAAGCGCAGAGCTCAGCGTAGGCGCCTCTGCATCGGAGGCCTTGCTCAGACGACCCGGCTCGACGCGGCCGGGTCGTTGCGCTTTATATACCCCACCACGCCATTCGTAGCACCCTTGGAGCTCGAGGAATGACTGACACACCCGAATACACGCCTCCCAAGGTCTGGAGTTGGAACAAGCCGAGCGGCGGCCGGTTCGAAAACATCAACCGCCCGATCGCGGGCGCGACGCACGAGAAGGAGCTGCCGGTCGGCCGGCACCCCCTGCAGCTGTACTCGCTGGGCACGCCGAACGGCGTCAAGGTCACGATCATGCTCGAAGAGCTCCTCGCTCTCGGCCACAAAGGCGCGGAATACGATGCGTGGCTGATCCGGATCGGCGAGGGCGACCAGTTCAGCAGCGGTTTCGTCGCGATAAACCCGAATTCGAAGATCCCGGCGCTGCTGGACCGCAGCGGCGCCAAGCCGATCCGGATCTTCGAGACCGGCGCGATCCTGATGCATCTGGCCGAGAAGTTCGGGGAGTTCCTGCCGACGGAGCCCGCCGAGCGCGCCGAATGCCTGTCGTGGCTGTTCTGGCAGATGGGCAGCACGCCCTATGTCGGCGGCGGCTTCGGCCACTTCTACGCCTATGCGCCGGTCAAGATCGAATACGCGATCGATCGCTTCACGATGGAGACCAAACGCCTGCTCGACGTGCTCGACCGCCGCTTGGCGGAGAGCGAGCACGTCGCGGGTCCAGCCTATACGATTGCCGACATCGCGATCTTCCCCTGGTATGGCGGGCTGGCGAAGTTCAACCAATACGGGGCGGCCGAATTCCTCGCCGTCCACGAGTACAAGAATGTGCAGCGCTGGGCCGACATGCTCCTGGAACGGGCGGCGGTGAGGCGCGGGCGCATGGTCAACCGCCTCTCCGGCGACCCCTCGGAGCAGTTGCACGAGCGCCACGACGCCAGCGACTTCGAGACAAAGACGCAGGACAAGCTCGCTGCCGCCGACTGAGCCCAAGATCGCCAACGCGCACCCCCGTTCGCGGCGATCAGGTGACCTCTGCCGAGGAAAGACGCAACCGCGCCAGATTGGCGAAATGACCGCTGGGATGCTGCTCCAGATAGGCCCCCAATTCCTCACGCCGATTGCTGTCTTTCACGGAATTCCAGAACGCAAGGTCGAGAGGATCTGCGGCCGGGGGTGCAGACGCCAAATCTGGAGAATTCTCAGACGAGAGCGCGGCTGAATCGAGTCGCGTTCTGGCCAATGAGGCAAACGTGCCCTCCGGGTATCGTTCGAGATAAGATTCGAGCTCGGCCGGGGTACCATTTTTCACGCTTTCCCAGAACGCCAGCTCCAGGGCGGCCTCACTATCGGCGGATAATTCGGAGGTTTCTGCTTCAGCCTCCGGGAGGCTTTCCGACAATTGCAGGGCCGCATCGAGTTCGTGCTTGAGCGATACATGCGAAGGTGCCCTCCGAATATCGTTCAAGGTAAGATTCGAGTTCTGCAGAAGTGCCGTTCTTCACGGTTTCCCAAAAGGCGAGCTCGAGGGCGGCCTCGGTATCGGCCGACAACTCGGAGATCCCCAGCGAAGCGGTAGGCGTCTCTGCCACATTGGTCATGTCGTCGGGGCCGGGAGGCTTCAGGTCAGCCGCATCGGTGGCGACGCGAAGCCGGAAAGCGCGGATCGGGTGGGCAATGTTCTTGACGAGCTGTTCGCCGAGGTCGTCGAAAACCATTCCACTACGGTGCCGGAGGTGGTCGTGCACCCCTCGCGATATGCAAATCTCGCCGCCCCTGACCAGGCCTTCCAGCCGCGCCGCAACATTTACCCCATCACCAAAGATGTCGCCCTCCTTGACCATGACGTCACCAAGGTTGATGCCAATCCGGAAGCGCATTCGTCGCGCTTCGGCTTCCTCCTCATTTGCTTTCGCGAGCGTCTCTTGTATTTCGATCGCGCAGTGCACAGCGTCGACCACACTTGCGAATTCGGCGAGCACGCTGTCGCCGGCTGTGTTCGCAATCCGGCCTTTGTGCCGCGAGATGAGCTCGTCGGCCAAGGCGCGGTGCGCCGACAAGACCGCGAGAGTAGCCTCTTCATCAGCGTGCATCAGGCGGCTGTAGCCCTCGACATCGGCTGCGAGGATAGCCACCAGTCGTCTCTCGAGCGGCGGGGCTTCCATCTCGAGAACCTCTATTCTGGGCACTGATCGAACACGGTGAAGGGATACATGCGGCTCCACTTAAGTTGACCCTCGGTTCCGGCACCCGCCAGCTTACACTCGCCCGAAATCGGATGGTAAATTGTATCGGCACAAATACGAGTGATCGGGGTCCTCGAACAATGCAGATGACTGGTCTGACCGAACCCGAGCGGGAAGCGCGCGTCGACCGCGAAAACAGCGCCGAGCGGACCGCGTGGCCCGAGCGCAGCTTTGCGGCTGTTTGATTGGTGCGCTGGCGCTGATGGCGGCATCGGATGCCGGCGCGGCGAGGGCCGTCTGCGTCGAAAACGCGACGGTCGTCGAGCTGCGTCAGGCGCTGTCCGCCGGCGATGCTACCGCCGCGGGGCTGGTGCAGGCTTATCTGGCGCGAATCGCAGGCCTACGACCGAGCCGGCCCGCGCCTCACTGCCGTGCGCGAGGTCAACCCGGACGCGCCCGCGATCGCCGCTCAATCAGATGCGAGGGAGCCGGCTGGGCGCCGCCCGCTTGAAGGCATTCCGATCCTGATCAAGGACAACATCGCCACCGCCGACGCCCAACACACGACAGCTGGTTCGCTTGCGCTCGAGGGCGCGCGGGCAAAAGACGAGGCGACGCTTGTGAAGTTGCTGCGGCAGTCGGGGGCGGTGATTCTCGGCAAGGCCAATTTGACCGAGTTCGCCAACATCATCGCGATAGATATGCCGGCCGGCTACAGCTCGCTCGGCGGGCAGGTCAAGAACCCTTACGCGCCCGAACTGGACGACAAGGGTGTGCCGATTGTCCCGCCTGGCGGGTCGAGCTCGGGATCGGCGGTCGCCGTGGCGGCCGGGCTCGCGGCTGCGGCGATCGGCACCGAAACCTCGGGATCGCTGCTGTCGCCGGCAAGCCAGAACGGTGTCGTCACGGTCAAGCCGACCGTGGGCCTCATCAGCCGCGCCGGCATAGTCCCGATCGCACATAACCAGGACACTGCCGGCCCGCTGACGCGCACAGTGCGCGACGCGGCAATTCTACTCAACGTGCTGGCCGCCGGCGACCCACTCGACCCGGCTACTGCAGAGCTGCAGCGCCCAGCGGATTATACGAGCTTTCTCGATAGGGACGGCCTCAAAGGCGCTCGGATCGGCGTGCCGAGCGACCCCTCCGACCCGGCGAACGACGTTTACTATGGCATGCTTTCGACGCGCGCCGCCGCTGTGATGCGCGAAGTCGTCGCGGTGCTCGAACGCGAAGGGGCGACGATCGTGCGCGCCAACATCCCGACCGAGGGATGGATCGGCGGTCCCGGCACCGAGATGGCGATCCTCAACCGCAATCCGGAAAGCGCGACGAAGAACCAGCCGGCACGCCGGCCAATCGTCTTCATTTACGAATTGAAGCACGACCTGAACCTCTATTTGCGCGATTGGGCCACGGAGACCGGCATGCGGAGCCTTGCCGATATCGTGGCGTTCAATACCGAACACGCCGACCGCGCCTTGCGCTTCGGCCAGGACATGTTTCTCGCCGCCGAGGCGACCCGCGGCGATTTGAGCGAGCTCGAATACATCTCGGCAAGGCAGATGGATTTGCGCGCCTCTCGCACCCTTGGGCTCGACGCCTATATGGACGAGCACCGGCTCGACGCGGTGCTGTTCCCGGCCGCGGTCGGCGCCGCGATCGCCGCCAAGGCCGGCTATCCGAGCGTCCAGGTGCCCGCCGGCTTCGTCTCCGGGATGCGCGACAAAGAGACGCCGGACTACCCCTACGGCGCCACCTTCACCGGCCGGGCCTGGAGCGAGCCCACCCTGCTCCGCCTCGCCTACGCGTTCGAAGAAGCGACGCAAGCCCGTCGACCTGCGCCCGATCTGCCGCCGCTCAATTCGGCTTGCGGACGGTAAATCACCCTCCGGGGGGACTAAAATGTGAGGCCGAGACGAGGCGCTCGGTGTTGTAGGGGTAAGGGACGTTTGGAGGTCATCGACTTGTTTCGGTCGTGGTTGGCGGAGGAATGATGCGCTTTCGCAATCGCACCGATGCCGGCCGTCAACTCGCGGAACGGCTCGCCGCTTACATCAACCGCCCGGATGTTCTCGTCCTCGCCTTACCTCGCGGCGGGGTTCCGGTCGCTTTCGAAGTGGCCCGCTCGCTGGGCGCGCCGCTCGATGTCTTTCTCGTGCGCAAGCTCGGTGTGCCCGGTCACGAGGAGCTTGCGATGGGCGCGGTCGCGACCGGCGGGGTCCGCGTCCTGAACAACGAAATCGTGCACGGTCTTGGCATTCAGGAAAGTGAGATCGAGGCGGTGGTGGCTCGCGAGCTGCAGGAGCTTGCCCGGCGCGAGCGCCTTTACCGCGGCGGGCGACCGGCTCCCGAAGTTGAAGGCAATACCGTCATCCTGGTGGATGACGGGCTGGCCACCGGAGCCACGATGCGGGCCGCCGTCCGGGCGCTGAAGCAGCAGCATCCCGAGTGCATTGTCGTGGCGGTTCCGACCGCTTCTTCGGATACCGGCGAGGCGCTCAAAGCAGAAGCCGACGAAGTATTTTGCGTCATCACTCCCGAGCCGTTCTTCGCTGTCGGCTGTTGGTACGACGATTTTGCGCAGACGACCGATGCCGAAGTCCGCGACCTCCTGGCGCGCCAGCAGAGCCGGGACGCTTCGCCCCGAAGCACCGGCACGGGTTTGGGTTTATCGGCCTTGCGGAGCGCCATCCATCAGATGATGGGGGAAGCCGAAGATTATCGGCCGCTATTGGATCGCATCGGCGATGCGCACCTCGTGCTGCTCGGGGAGGCGTCCCACGGGACCCACGAATTCTATCGCGAGCGCGCGCGGATCACACGAATGCTGATCGAGGAAAAGGGGTTTGGCGCGGTCGCGGTCGAAGCGGACTGGCCTGACGCCTACCGTGTCAATCGGTATGTGCGCAATCTCAGTGGCGACGCGGATGTCGACCGGGCTCTCGGTGAGTTCCAGCGCTTCCCGAGATGGATGTGGCGCAATACCGAAGTTGCCGAATTCATCGACTGGCTGCGGGCCTATAACAACTCGCTTTCGGCCGGTGCGAGAAAAACCGGCTTTTACGGCCTCGATCTCTACAGTCTGCACGCCTCGATGAAAGCGGTGCAGGATTATCTCGAACGGGTCGATCCGAAGGCGGCGGAGCGGGCCCGCACGCGTTACGCCTGCTTCGACCATTTCGGCCCGGATCCGCAGATCTACGGCTTTGTCGCAGCTACTGACACGGACAGATCGTGTCGCGATCAGGTCGTCGCCCAACTCGTCGAGATGCATGACCGGGCCATCGAGCAAGCCCGCAATGACGGCCGAATCGCAGAAGACGAGCTCTTCTTTGCCGAGCAGAATGCGCGATTGGTGAAAAACGCCGAAAGCTATTACCGCTCGATGTTTTTCGGGGATGTGTCGTCGTGGAACCTGCGCGACCGGCACATGGTCAAGTCGCTGGAGGCGTTGATGGCGCATCTCTCTCGAGGCGGGCCGGCAAAGATCGTCGTCTGGGCGCATAATTCGCACCTCGGCGATGCCCGCGCGACGGAAATGGGGCAACGCGGCGAGTTGAATGTCGGGCCAACTCGTACGCGAGAAACACGGGCAGGATGCCGTGCTGGTCGGGTTCACGACCGACCACGGCACCGTGACGGCCGCCACCGACTGGGGCGGCCCGGCCGAGCTCAAGCGGGTTCGTCCGGCACTCCCCGGGAGCTGGGAGAGGCTGTTCCATACCGATCTTCCGGCGCGCTTTCTGCTCACCTGGCGCCCTGGCGACCCGCTGCACCAGGCGCTGCGCAGTTCCCGTCTCGAGCGGGCGATCGGGGTCATCTACCGCCCGGAAACCGAGCGCGCGAGCCACTATTTCACCGCAACTCTGGCCGATCAGTTCGACGCGATCCTGCACTTCGATGAAACCCGCGCCCTCGAACCGCTCGATGTCGGCGCGGAATGGCGCTCGGAGGACGTGCCGGAGACATTCCCGTTTGCGGTGTAATCGATGCTGACTGATGGACAGAGTTGCGGGCTAACCAGACCTACCGAGGATCGACTGAGCCTCCCGCACCAGCTGCTCCACGAGTTCCCCGGCCGGCATCTCCCTGACCAATGGCGCCGCTTGACCTGCCCAGAAGGGCATGAACTCGGCGCGCGCCTCCTCGCTTGGCAATTGTCGGAGCGGGCCGACGACGCTCGCCTGCAGTGGGAACTCCAATGGTTTGCTCTCGGCCATCTCGGTAATAAAGCGGTTGCGCAGGGCGCGGGCCTGACGGCCGGTAAAGGCGCGCGTCAGCTCGGTCCCGTCGTCGACGGCGCTGCGCAACTGCGCGCGGTGCAGTGGCGAAACAGTGGCTTCGGGGGATCCGAGAAAAGCCGTGCCGAGCTGGGCGCCGCTCGCGCCGAGAGCGAAGGCCGCCGCGAGGCCACGGCCATCGGCGATGCCCCCGGCCGCGATTACCGGCACGCGCACCGCGTCCGCGATTTGCGGCACCAGCGCCATCGTCCCGACCATGCCCGCTCCCGGACTGCCGCTGAAGGTGCCCCGATGGCCGCCGGCTTCATATCCTTGCGCGATGATGACGTCGGCACCGGTTGCTTCGAGCGAACGCGCCTCGGCGACCGTGGTCGCCGAACTGAGGATGATGCAACCGGCTTCCTTGACTTGCCGAACTGAGGTTGCGTCCGGCAGGCCAAAGTGAAAGCTGACCACCCGAGGGCGCAGTTCGAGAACGAGACCGAGTCGTTCTTCGTCAAAGGGTGGAAACGGCTCTTTCGGCTCAGGGACCGGTCCCAGCCCGAATTCGTCGAAATAGCGTGCGAGCCTCGCTCGCATCCGGGCCGACGCGTCGGGGTCGAGCCGCGGGGGCGAATGGACGAAAAAATTCAGATTGTAGGGACGGTTTGTCGCTTGGCGCAGCGCGGTGATCTGGTCTCGGACCGTCGCCGGCGGAACACCGGCGCAGCCGATCGACCCCAAAGCGCCCGCATTGCACACCGCCGCAGCCAGCGCGGGCGAGGCGAAGCCGGCCATTGGCGCCTGAATGATAGGGTGAGTGGTCCCGAGCAGCTCGAGGAAATCCGTGCGTGGCCACATGTACTCACCTACAGTCACCTTCGATAGGGGAGCCTAAGCCATTGCGCCAGCCCGCGACAGTAGGAATCCGGGTTTTCCGAACGGGTTACCCAAAGGTGAAATCGACATGAAGATCGACGAAACGCTGGAGATGGCGTATCCTCAAAAGCTGGCGCGAGACATCATCATTGGTATTGCATCCGATAAACGAACGTCTCGTCAAACTTATCGCGTTCCACTTCGATCCTCAACTGCGCAATCACTTAAGAGCAGAGCTGAGAAGCTGGCTCAACAAAATTCAAAAGATCCGGATCAAGCCAAATGCTCGAACCGGATCTTTTAAGTTCTATTTCGACCCTCAATTCGATTACCCGTTCGGCGGCGCCGAAATTACATAATACACGTGCGCTAATGGAATTCATCTCGAGTGAGTATGACGGCATCCGGCCGACTATTTCGCCGGAGCAGATGGCCAATTGGCTGAAAGAATTTCATTCCCAGCTTGCGCATGCGCTGCACAACGGTGAAGCCGTGCTCGACATGATTTCCGGTGCGCGGTTATTTTCATCGCGCAACGGCGAAACACCGCTTAGATAGATAGACCTCTGACCGGCTTCCTGCGGGAGGAACATATATGGCGGAAAAGGATCCGGCGGAGAGCGGTCGACGCCTGCATGTCACGACGCTCCTCGTCGCGTCGCGCCGGGCGCTCGACAATGCATTGTCGGAGCTCGGCTTTGCCGAGGATGACGACCGCATCGTCGAGCACGATGGCCGTCTCGCTTTCCTGACCTGCTCCCATGAAGAAGATTGCGACGACATGTTCGCGCTGATCAGCGAATTGTCGTCGCGCGGCGAAAGCTGGGAATTGCAGTCTCGCATCGACGCCGAGGCCGGACGCGCCATTTACCAATCCTTCGCGCGATACCGCCCGGTCGAAGCCGTCGACGCCGCCGTCGAGGACGAGCCGGAACCGGACACCCCTGAATCACCGTTGCACGATGTCGAGACCGCCGAAGGCTTGGCGGCGCTGAAGCGCATCCTGAAGCGCATCGAGCCGGCCGACGCGTTTGCGACGATTCGGGCGGGCCGCGACGGCCGCGCCACCGCGCGCGTCCTGCGCCGCGGCTCGCGGCGGCTGCTGGCGGCGGCCACCGCCGCGGACGAGTTGACACTGCGCAGCATCATCCGAGAGATCCTGCCCAACGTCATGCTCGACGTCGCAATGAAGCCGCCCGGCTAGGCGAGGCTGATACAGCCGGGGCGCTACCCTCATTATCGGCCGGGACCTGCGCGCACTCGATCATCTGCCGACCCTGACGGCGCTGCTTCGTGACGGCACGCTCCGTCTCGCCGTGACCGGGCTCAGCCGGTCCGGCAAGACCGCGTTCATCACCAGTCTGGTTCAAAATCTGTTGAGTGCCGTCGGCCGGCCGGGGCGTCTGCCGTTCCTGCGGGCTGCGGCGGAGCGGCGGATTATGGCCGCTCGGCTGGTCGCGCCGGAAGGCGACGTGCCTTCATTCCCGCTCGAGGAAACGGTCGCGGCGCTCGCCGCCGACCCGCCGCACTGGCCCGCCAGCACGACCGATTTGCGGCGGGTCCGGCTGTTGCTCCGGTTCTCGTCGGCGGGTCTGCTCCGGAGGGCCAAGCTGCTCGGCGGCACCGCCGAGCTGACCGTCGAAATTCTCGATTATCCCGGCGAATGGCTGCTCGACCTGCCGTTGCTGCAGCAGAGCTATGACGATTGGTCGCGCGCGACCCTCGCTTTGGCGCGCCGCGGGCTGCGCGCCCCGCTCGCCCGCGACTGGCTCGATTCTCTGGCCCGCCATCCGGCCGATCGCGCCGGCGATCCGCAAACGGCGTTGCAGGCGCACCAGCTGTACCGCGGCTATCTCGCCGCGTGCCGCGAGCGGGAGCAGTTGAGCCTGCTGCAGCCCGGGCGTTTCCTGAACCCCGGGCAGATCGCCGATCCTTCGGTGCTGCAGTTTTGCCCGATGCCGCTGGCGGTGGGAGCACGGGTGCCGCCAGGCAGTCTCGCCGCGCTGATGGAGGCGCGCTTCGAGGCCTATAAGCGTACGATCGTGCAGCCCTTCTTCACGCGGCTCGCCCGTAACGTGGACCGGCAGATCGTGCTCGTCGACGTGCTGCGTGCGCTGAACGCCGGCGAAGAGGCCTTTGCCGACCACCGTCTGGCGCTCGACACGATCCTCGCCGCGTTCCGCTTCGGCAGGCGAAACCTGCTGCGCCGCCTCTTCGGCGCCCGCATCGACCGGGTCCTCTTTGCCGCGACCAAGGCCGACCATGTGCCCGCACTGCAGCGCGACCACCTCGAAGCGCTGATGGCCAATCTGGTGGAAGCCCCGACCCTGCGCGCCAAAGCCGCCCGCGCCCGCGTCGCGGCGTGCGCGCTCGCCTCGATCCGCTGCACCGAGGACGGCACCGACGTCATCGAGGGGCGCAAGGTCGATATCGTCATCGGATTGCCCGAAGGCGGCGAGCGGCGCATCCGGTTCTTTCCCGGAATCGTGCCGGTGACGCCGCCGCCGCAGGGTTTTTGGGGCGAACGGTTCACCGAGTTTCCGGTCTTCCAGCCGCCGCGTATCACGAGCGCGGAGGGCGACGGCATTCCCCATATAAATCTCGACAAGGCGCTCGATTTTCTGCTGGAGGACGCTCTCGCATGATCAGTGAAACGGAGGCGCCGCGAGAGCGGTTGCGCCCGCGCATTCTTGAAACCGAGGAAACCGGGCGGCTCGAGCTGAATCTGCAGCAGTCTCCCGAAGCGCGCCTGCCCGGTCCGCGAAGCCAGCGGTCCCGGTCGCCGATTCGCGTCGCAGCGACCGGTCTCGGCATCCTTGTCCTCGGCGTTATCGGGATCGACCTGGTGCAATTCGTCGATGGCGCGTTTGCGCATGGCGCCGGGCTCGGCATCGCCGCGGCGGCAGCGGTGACGGCCGGTTGCGGCGGGGCCGTTTACTGGCTCGGGGCGGAATTGCGCGGGTTGTGGCGGCTGCGCTCCGCCGAGCGTCTCAAAAACCTGATCCCGTTCGCTTTGGCCGACGAGTTGAAGGCGGAGATCGATGCCGCCGCGGCGATCCTGGCGGCCGATCCGTTATTGAGCGAGGCAGTCGCCCGCTATCGCGCCGTTCGCGAAGCGCACCACAGCGGGCATGATGCGCTCGAGCTGTTTTCCCGATTTGTCCTCGTCCCGGCCGACCGGCTCGCCGAGGCCGCGATCCGCCGCGCCGCGACGCAGGCCTTTGCGATCAACGCGATCAGCCCGACCGCGCTGCTCGACACGATGCTGTTTGCCGCCCGCGCTCTGCGCCTCATTCGCGAGATCGCCGAGATCTACGGCCAGCGCCCGGGGCTGGCCGGCACCGTCCATCTGCTCCGGCGGCTCGCGAGCGGCGCCGGAATGGTCGGAGCCGTCGATCTGGTCGGCGGGATTGTCGTGCAGCAGCTCGGCGGCGCCGTCATGGAGCGCCTCAGCGCCAGCGCCGCCGAAAGCGCCTATGCCGCGCAAAAAATGGCCCGCCTCGGCATCATCGCGATGGCGCTGTGCCGCCCCGTCGAGTTCCGCCCCGGCGAAGTTCCGTCACTCCGCAGTCTCGTCTCGGGTTTCCTCCAGCCGGACCGCAAGGGGTTGGGCTGACGCCTTTGATAACGCTTGCTCAAACGTCAAAGCGGCATGACATTTGCGTGAATCGAAGCACCCATCCGGGAGGTCTGTCTCATGTTGTCGCGCCGCTCTTTACTCATCTCTGTATCGGCCACTGCCCTGGTTGGCGGCTTGGCGGGTTTCAATCTCGCTCATGCCGCAGACAAAACGGTCACGGTCGGCATAAACCTGCCCTTTACCGGGGCCGACGCGCATGACGCTGAATTGATCAAGGATGGCGCCCTGCTGGCGATCGACGAAGCGAACGCGCAGGGCGGCGTCGCCGGTTACAAGATCGAGGTTCTGCTGCTGGACGACGGCACCGCCACCGCCGGGCAGTATGACCCGGCGCAGGCGGCGACCAACGCGCGCAAAATGGTTTCCGATAAGCAGGTCGTCGCAGCGATAGGCCCGCAGATGAGCGGCTCGGGCAAGGCGATGTCGCCGATTTTGAGCCAAGGCGATCTCGCAACGATCACCCCGGCCTCGACCAACCCCGACATCACCGACCCGAAATTCGCCGGGCAATATCGGCCAAAAGGAAAGGCGATCTATTTCCGCACAGTGACCACCGATGCCTTCCAAGGGCCAAACATGGCCAACTATTATGCCGACGTGCTGAAGGTGAAATCGGTCTATGTGCTCGATGACAGCGGCGCCTACGGGGTCGGGATCGCCGACACCTTCCAGGCGCAGGCCGAGAAGCGCGGCATCAAGGTGCTCGGCCGCGACCAGCTCAACCCGAGAGAGGCCGATTACGCGACCACTCTCACCAAAATCAAATCGCTCAATCCCGACGCGCTATATTACGGCGGCGTCGCCCAGGCTGGGGTGAAGCTCGTCAAGCAGTCCTTCGACATTCTCCCCCACATCATCAAGGGCGGCGGCGACGGCATGTATGGCGCCGAAATCCTGCGCGGGGCCGGCTTTCCTGCGGCCGAAGGGTGGTACGCGACGATTGCGGCCCCGGATATCCTCGATAACCCGGAGGCGGCGCCCGTCATCGAACGCTTCGCCAAGAAATACGGGCAACAGCCCGAGAACTACTCGATCACCGCCTATGATGCGGCGCTGGTCATCCTCGATGCCGTCAAGCGCGTCGCCGCTTCGGGCAAGGAGGTTACGCGCGACGCAGTGCGGGAGGCCATACAGACCGGCCACGTCAAAACACTGCAGGGGGAGATCACCTTTGACGAAAACGGCGATCTGCGGAACCGCGAGATCAGCGTCTTCCGCATCGTCAAGAACGACAAATATCCGCTCGACGAGGTCCTTCACCAGTACAAGTACCTCGGGGTTGCGCCGCAGAGCTCGTAATGATCCGTCAAACCATGAATATTATCATTGTGTGGGCGCGCCATCGCTTGCAGATCCGGGAGAGGGGCCCCTCTCCGCCCTTCAGGGGGGAGAGGGAGGGGCCCGCGCCGAAGGCGTGGGAGGGTGAGGTGGGCGATGCGGCAGACCCGCTTGTCGGCCCCCCACACCCTGCCCTCTCCCCCCGGCCGGCGGGGGGAGAGGGTAATTACTTAGCCCCTCCGGGACCATGGAACGTCAGGCTGTAAGCGTCGCCAAATAGATGTCCGACTATGGTGTGCTCTTGCAGCAGGTGGTCAACGGGCTGAGCCTCGGCGCGATGTACGCGTTGCTGGCGCTGGGATTTACCCTCGTCTACGGCATCCTCGAGCTGATCAACTTCGCGCATTTCAATGTTTTCATGGTCAGCTCGTTTTTCGGTATGTGGGCGCTCGAGTTTCTGGGCATCACGGGTCAGAGCCGGGTCCTCGCGGGCCCGGCATTGGCCGGAGCATTGGTCTTTGCCTTCGCCGTGACGATGCTCGGCGCCGGCGTGCTCGGCGTTGCGATCGAGCGTCTGTCGCTGCGGCCGCTGCGCGGAGTCCGCGGGACTGCGGCGATGATCACGACGATCGGCGTTTCGTACATCCTGTTCAACATCATCCTGCTGACTGTCGGCGCCGGTTCGGAGAACTACCCCAACCCGCTGCCGGTGGTGCGCTGGCAATTCGGCGAGGTGACCCTCGAACTGAAGGAGCTGTTGATCTGGGGCGTGGCCGTGGCGCTGATGCTGGCCCTTCATTTCTTCGTCAACCGCACCCGCCTCGGCAAGGCGATGCGGGCGACGGCGCAAGACGCCGAGGCCGCCCGGATGATGGGGGTCGATGTCGACCGCGTCATTGTGACGGCGTTCTTTCTGGGGTCCGCGCTGGCCGGTGCGGCGGCGCTGATCTTTGGCCTCTATTATAATTATACGAGCTTCATCATCGGGTATACGGCCGGATTGCGGGCATTCACCGCGGCGGTGCTGGGCGGGATTGGCAGCATTCCCGGAGCGATGGTCGGCGGCCTCTTGATCGGTTTGATCGAGACCTTGGGCGGGCAATTGATCGCGGTGCGCTGGACCGACGTGATCATCTTTTCGATCCTCGTTCTCGTTCTCGTCTTTGTGCCGACGGGGCTGTTCGGCCGCGTCACCCCGACGAAATCGTGAAAAACGCGATCGGCCTCCGTACACTGCTGCCGACCGGGGCCGGCGACGGCGTCCTCGCCCGAGTTTCCCCGCGCTGGCGCGCCCGGCTCGGCATCCTCCTGTTGACGGCCGCGGCGCTGTTGTTCCCACTCGTCAACGGGAACGATGCTGACATTGATTCGGCGGCAAACGCGCTCGCTTTTGCCGCCTTGGCGCTCGGCCTCAACATCGTTGTCGGCTTTGCCGGCCTGTTGGATCTCGGCTACGCCGCCTTTTTTGCCATCGGCGCCTACGCCTATGGCGTCGCCAGCTCGTGGCAGGTCCAGCCGCAGTGGAGCGGCTTTTGGGAACCGTTCCGCTGGCTCGATCTCGTCAGCCGTTTTCATACGGCGGCTGGTGACGTAGTGCACTTCCAGGTCTCGTTCTGGCTGATGCTGCCGGTCGCAGCAGCGATCGCCGCGTTTTTTGGGGTGTTGTTCGGCGCGCCCACCTTGCGTCTCAAAGGCGATTATCTGGCGATCGTGACCCTCGGTTTTGGCGAGATCGTGCCAATCGTCGCGCGCAACACGCCATCGATCACGAATGGCGCGATGGGCCTCAACGGGGTCGCCGCGCCGCAGTTCTTTGGCTACGATTTCGGTGTCAACGCCACCCCCTATTATTATGTCGGGCTTGCGCTCGTCGCGTTTTTGATCCTGACGAGCCAAAGGCTGAAGGATTCGCGCATCGGCCGTGCCTGGATGGCGATCCGCGAGGACGAGATCGCCGCCGCCGCGATGGGCGTCAACCGGGTCCGTTTCAAGCTCCTCGCCTTTGCGATCGGCGCCGCCTTTGCCGGCGCCACCGGCACGTTCTATGTCGCCAAATTGCAGACCGCGACCCCGGAGATGTTCATGTTCCCAGTTTCGGTGATGGTGCTGGTCATGATCGTCTTTGGCGGGATCGGCAGCGTCTGGGGGGTCGTGGTCGGCGCGCTGTTGTTGCAGATCCTGCAATCCTGGTTCCTCGAAGATCTGTCGCAATGGCTGCACGCACTGGGGCGCCTCGTCAATGTCGACTGGCTGCAGCATGTCGAGCTCGCTTCGTCGATCGAGCTGATTTTCGGTTTAATCCTGGTGCTGATGATGCTCTACCGCCGTGACGGGCTGATCCCGGCGATGCGCCGCGTTGCGCCGCTGAGCCTCGACGAGCAGACCGCTCAGGTTGGGCGGGGTGGCTTCGGCGGATTGCCCGCCATAGCGTCTGCCACTACCGCGGGCGGGCCGCTGCTTGAAGTGTCCGATTTGACGGTGCGCTTTGGCGGGCTGGTCGCATTGCGATCAGTCGAACTGAGCGTCCCCGCCCAGAGGGTGGTTGCGGTGATCGGGCCCAATGGCTCGGGGAAATCGACATTGTTCAACGTCGTCACCGGCGTTGTTGCAGCCGACCGCGGCGGGATTCGCTTAGCCGGCGAAGAAATCAGCCGATTGCCGCCGCATGCGATATTGGAGCGCGGCATAGCCCGCACCTTCCAGAATATCCGCCTCTTCCCGAACCTGACCGTGCTCGAGAACGTGATGATCGGCATGCATGCGCGGCTCGATACCGGTCCCGTGGGCGCGCTGCTGCGGCTGCCTGCGAACCGCCGCGAGGAGGCGGCAGCACGCGAGCATGCGCGCGAAATCCTGGCATTGTTCGGCAACCGGCTGTTGCCGCGCGCCGACCACCTCGCCGCCAGCCTCTCTTATGCCAACCGGAGGCGAACCGAGATCGCGCGGGCGCTCGCCACACAGCCAAAACTGTTGCTCCTCGACGAGCCAACGGCCGGGATGAACCCGGCCGAGACATTGGAGCTGGCCGACCAGATCCAAAGCCTCAACCGCAACGGTCTCACGATCCTCTTGATCGAGCACAAGCTCGACGTCGTCGCGATGCTGGCGGACCGGGTCATCGTGCTCGACCACGGTGAGAAGATCGCTGAGGGGACGCCGGAGGCCGTGCGCCGAGACGAAGAGGTGATCCGCGCCTATCTCGGCCGGAGTGCCGCTTATGCCTGACCCGCCAGAGAGCCCCTCTCCGCCCTTCAGGGGGGAGAGGGAGGGGCCCATCGCGGAGGGATGGGAGGGTGAGGTGGGTGACGCGGCCACGAACCGGGCAACTTCCCCCACCTCACCCCGACCCTCTCCGCCCCCAGGGGCGGAGAGGGAGAATCGATTGCTCGAATTTCGCGCTGTCGATACGCATTACGGCGACCTTCACGTCTTGAAATCGGTCGATTACCGCATCGGGGCGGGCGAGATCGTCTGCCTCTTGGGCGGCAACGCCTCCGGCAAGTCGACGACAATGAAGGCGATCATGGGGATCGTCTCGCCGACTCGCGGCGAGATCCTTTACGAGGGCCATTCGCTGAAGGGCGTTTCGACCGCCGAGCGGGTACGCCGCGGCATCGCGCCGGTGCCCGAGGCACGGCGCCTTTTCCCGCGCATGACGGTCTACGAGAACCTCGAGATGGGCGCCTATACGCGGCGCCGCGGACCCGAATTCGACGAGGACCTGGCGCGCGTCTTCACACTCTTCCCGCGCGTCGAGGAACGCCTCCAGCAGCTTGCCGGCACGTTGTCGGGCGGTGAGCAGCAGATGGTCGCGATCGGCCGCGCATTGATGGCGCGGCCCAGGCTGCTGTGCATGGACGAGCCCTCGATGGGCCTCTCGCCCGCCTATGTCGAGCAGGTCTTCGACATCATCCGCACCATCAACCGGCAGGGTGTCACGATCTTCATGGTCGAGCAGAACGCCAACATGGCGCTCCAGGTCGCCGACCGCGCCTATGTCCTGCAGACCGGCCAAATCGTGCTGAGCGGCCCCGCCGCCGAACTGCGTCAGACCGAGCTGATCCGCCACGCCTATCTCGGCGAACTCAAAGTGGCGTAGACCGCCCCAGCCGGCGGGGGGGAATTGCCACTTCGCTCAATCCAAAATCGGGTCGTGAGCTGTTGGAGGAAAACAGCCCCTCTCCGCCCTTCAGGGGGCTGTGCACGATAATCGATTTCTGAACGATAATCGCCTCCTCCTGACCCGGAAGTCCGCCAAAATAGCGTCCGCCGAATCACGATCTATCGGCTCACATCTCCGCAGTCCACGAATAGCATCCTGCATGAGAATTGCCCCCGCGGGGGAAGTCCCCCCAATCCCGGACAGGGCAAAACACTAGGGATCTCGGCCACTTTCTGACATGCCGGAAACCCGCGTTGTGTAGCAGTCAGAGGGGCGAATGTGTAGAAAGTCCGGTACCGAGAGAGAGGGGCTCGCCCCGCCTGATTGAGAAGGTACGGAAACTGCCATTTTTTGGCACTCTGTGGCATCCCGTGGTATCCCGTGTATCCCGAGAGCGGGTGGTATGGTATCCCAAAACACAACCGTTGCGGCGGTTCATGCGTGACGCGGACGGGATATGTACCACTTTTCTTTCCTGTCACACGGCCCGAATATTTGTCGATCCGCCGCACCCGATTGATTCCGTGCCGCCCGTCACTAACTACATTGACGGTACCCGATCAATCGGACGGGTTATATTAAACCAAGGATTTGATTATGGATATTAAAGATCTGTGGAAAGGAGCGACCGTTGACCTCGCCGCGTTGGTCCCGCCGACCGCGGCAGCCGTTGACTTCGCCGCGTTGGTCCTGCCGACCGCGGCAGCCGTTGACTTCGCCGCGTTGATCCTGCCGACCGCGGCAGCCGAAGCCGCTCGGCGGGCCACCCCTGACTGGGCAGCCGAAGCCGCTCGGCGGGCCACCCCTGACTGGGCAGCCGAAGCCGCTCGGCGGGCCACCCCTGACTGGGCAGCCGAAGCCGCTCGGCGGGCCCCCCCTGACTGGGCAGCCGAAGTCGCTCGGATGGCCCCGCCACCGATCGCCGCAGGTTATCTCGCCCCGTTGCGCTTACCGGAACCCCCGGTGATGCCCGACATGAGCGAGTTTATCCGCGAGGTCGTTGCGCAGTTGCTTGTTGAGACCGAAAAAGAACTGGAAAATCCGGAGTGAGCGCGTAGTTGCGGTACACAAAAGGGCCGGTATCCGGCCCTTTTTTACCTCCTGGGGAGACTACAGCGAAAAACAAGCCCTGACCGCCTCGCATCCTTCCGAACCGAAACGCGAACCGCTCCCCGAGCCGAAGCGTTACGAGCCGCCGCGTGGTGGCCGATACCGCAGACGCGGTTAGATGAAATCCGAGCCCGGCCCGCCCATGACACTCGGTGGTGCGGCGGCTGCCCGTGTTCGGTTCATCGTCTGGTGCTCGAATGCCGTAATCAGGTTGAGCCCGATCCCGCCGAAATGGCCGAACGATACGGCCCCCAGACTCCGGTTTCCGGACTCGCGGGCGACTTGTCTGTTCCCGTTGCCTGAGTCGCGTCGTTGATATGGTGGTGACCGGCGAACGACGGTAAAGAAGTCACCTCCCGAACAATCGGAAGATTCCTTCCCAAATTGACGCCCGCACCGCAGTCCGCACCGCCATTTCACCTATCCCCTGTCGGTGAGAGACACTACCAGCAAGTACTCCTAATCGGCGTGCATAAGCAATAGGATCTCGTTTGCATTCAGCACCACTAGAGCGCATCTCCTCCCCAAACATATCGTCCAATTCTTTCGCTTGGTCGGGCGGCAGCGAGTTAACCCACGCCTCGTTCTGATCTACAAAACGGTTTTCCATTTGCTCTATCAGTGTAATATTCTGTGCCCGAACTCCGTATCCCCGCAAGGGGAGTACTGCTCGAAAATGATCCTCGACAATGTTTCTCACCATGGTCCGATCAAAACTTTTTTTGACGGACGGTGGGCCGGAGAGTACTCCTAATCGGATTGCATAAGCAACAGGGTCTCGTTCTGCTTCAGCGATACTTATGTGAGACTCCTCATTAAAGATATCGCATAATTCTTTTCCTTGGTCGGGCGGCAGCGAGTTAATCCACGCCTGCATCTCACCTAGGAAACGGTTGTCCATTTGTTCTACTAAAGTAATATTTTCTGTCCGAACTCCGTACCCCCGCAACGGAAATCTCTCGCGCCAATGATCCTCGACAATTTTTCTCACTGTGGCCCGGTCAAAGCTCTTTCCGACGCCTGATGTCAGCATGTTTTCCTCTCCCGTCTTTGCGGCATTAAAGCGCCCTATTTTCGTCCTTACGAGCGTCCAATCATATCGCGATGCGTCATCAAATCGAGCATGTTTTCTCTAAATGGTTGATTTCTTTAGCGAGAATTCCAAATAGCCGAACGATCTTAAACGTAGGATCATTCTATGAGCACACCGGAAACCCAAAAAGGTTGGTTGCGGCGGCTAGATCTGGCAAAGTCGTCGACCTTACCGGTAATCGTCGAGTAGAAGTTCAATACGCGATTGGGAACGACCTTTGGGCACGGTCCCACAGTTTTAGGATAAGTGTCAGAGCCATTGACGAACAGTCGATAGATCCAGGAAAATATTTGTTTTGGGCGCTGGAGGAGGGCTGGTTCAAGCGAGACAGAGATTCTGTTCTGACCCAATATGAAGACGGGCAATGGCAGCTCTAAGCCTCATGGTCGTCGCGCATTTAGATCTTGCGACACGCCCGGCGTACCGGCTGGGATTGCATCGCTCGGCTGCACGCTAATGTATGGGGGTGTCCGCCATGCGCGAATTCCTTGCAATCGTAATCACCCTTCTCGGGGTTACGCTGGGAAGCATCGAAGCGAAGAGCCAACGCTATGCCATTGTTATGGAAGCTCTGAGCGTTCCCAAAGATGATGCACTGGCGGCCAGATTAGACAGCCTTGAAGTGTTCCTCGCAAACAACGGCACGCCACAATCCGAAGCGCGACAGGTCATCACGATGCAGTTGTGGGCGTCTTTCCTCAAGCTTTCCTTTCGCAAACCGTATCTCCGCCCCCCTCACCCTGCCCTCTCCCCCCGGCCGGCGCGGGGGAGAGGGTCAAATGCTGGGTCATTCGGGAGTAAAATTGGCGGCTACAGTAAGCCTCGATTTTCCCGGAGAGCCCTGCGAATGCCGGAGAGGGAGCGTAGAGAAGCCGGTCAGCCTCTCAGTTTCGAGAATGGCGGTGAGTGCTCGGAAGAGCCGGCGAGACGCTCGTAGCTGGTGCTCAACGCAGGCGCACGGCCGGAAATTTGCTGTAATGGCATGTCATGTTATGCCTTCGACACGACCGGAAGGTGATCTGATCGAATGAGATATCTTTGGGCCGTTCTTCAACAATACAGCGGTGGGCCGCTGTTATTAGCTGGCTGTTTCGCTATTATTTCGCTCCGCTATGGCCCAAGAAACCAGGGATTCCGCGCCTGAAGCGGCTCGGGTCGCTGTTTTTCGGCTGCATTTATCAGCGAGATCAGCAAACAGCGGTCAGACTCCCAGTTCGAGGATCAGTGGTGAGTGATCGGAGAGGCCGGCGAGGCGCTCGTCGTGCGAATATCGGATCGGGCCGGTGCGCGCAGCCAGAGTCTCCGACAGGAAGGCGTGGTCGATGCGGAACCCGTTTCCGCGCGTGCTGAACCAGGAAAATTCGCGAAGTTCCGGATTGCGGCGGCGCCACAAGTCGCAAAACCCGATCTCGGCAATCCGGTCCATGTAATGCGCGCATTTGTCGATCGCGCCCGCCTCGTCGAGGTAGGGCCGGCAGGTGTTGAAGTCGACGACAGCGAGCGCGTGTCCGCCGTTTCCCTCGCGCAATGTCGCGATCAGCGCCTCCCAGTAAGGGATTTTGGCGAGCAGGTTCGGCATGTAGATGCCGGCCAGCCGGAAGGCGGGGAACCCGGCAATGACCATCCGATGGGGTTCCGGCAAGCCGGCGCCGACCGGACCGTGGTCGCGGAAAGCGCAGCGCGCCGCGATCAGCACCCCGCTGCGGCCGGACGGCGGTTCAACCGCCGTCGCATAGCGATAGCCGAGGAGCGCGAGCGCCGCACGTAAACGCCCGGCCGCTTCCCCGCCGCGATATTCCGACAGCACCAGGATGTCGGCCTCGTGCCGCGCCAGCGCGGCGGCGATTCGCGGCAACCGGGAGCCGCCTCCTTGTCGGATATTCCAGGCGAGCAGCCGCATTCCATAGAACCTCATGTTTATATTAGCGGCCGAACGGGATTTCTGGTCGGGTCTGGTATAGAGGCACACCTTGCAGTTTTTCGACACGGCGCATTTATCCGACTGGCTGGGGCGGCTGCATAGTCTCGCCTCGCCGGCCGTCCTCGAACCTCTCATTCTCCAGCTCGCCTGCATCGTTGCGTCCTTCCTCGCGGCATGGGCGGTCCGCGCTGCGACCCGAGCTTGGACCGACCGGCTTGTCGACCGCGTCACGATGCGGTATCGCGCGCTTCGCGTGCCGGCCGGGCTGCGCGGGCTGGCGATATTCTGTTACGCCTGGCTCATCCTCGCTTTCACCGAACAAGCCGCAGCGCAGCTCGGCGGCGACTACCGGCTGATCGGCATTGCCGCCACCCTGACCGGGCTGTGGATCGTAATCAGGGCATCGGCGCTGCTGCTGCGTGACCCGTTGCTGGCCAGGGTGGTGGCGGCCATCGCCTGGATCATCGCGGCATTGGATATCATAGGCCTTTTGCCCGCGACTGCGGCGGCGCTGGACAATTTGGCGCTGACGATCGGCACCCTGCGGATTTCCGTTCTGCTCGTCATCAAGGCGGCGCTTGTGGTCGTGATCCTGTTGTGGGCCGCTCTCGGCCTCTCTCGGGTGATCGACGCCAGGCTCCAGACCTCGGCGGTGCTGAGCCCGTCGGTGCGCGTGCTGACCGGCAATCTCGTCCGGATCGCCCTCATTTCCGTGGCGTTGCTGATCGGGCTCAACGCCGTCGGCATCGACCTCACCGCATTCGCGGTGTTCAGCGGCGCCGTCGGCGTCGGCATCGGTCTCGGCCTGCAGAAGGTGGTCTCGAATTTCGTCAGCGGCATCATCCTGCTGCTCGAGCGCTCGATAAAGCCGGGGGACGTCATCGAGGTCGGCAGCACCTTCGGCTCCGTCACGTACCTCGGCGCGCGCTATGCCTCGGTGCGCGGCCGCGACGGCAAGGAATATCTGATCCCGAACGAGAACCTAATCACCAACCAAGTGGTCAACTGGTCCTATTCGAGCCTGCTCGTCCGGCTCGATGTCGAGATTGGCGTCGCCTACAGCAGCGACCTCCATGCGGTGCGGGACATCGCGGTCGCAGTCGCGAAGGGGACGAAGCGCGTCCTCGCCTCGCCGACGCCGATCTGCCACGTGACTGGGTTTGGCGATAGTGCGGTCAATATGCTCCTGCGTTTCTGGATCCAAGACCCGGCAGACGGCGTCACAAACATCAAGGGCGAGGTTCTTCTCGGGCTCTGGGACGCTTTCCACGACTGTGGGATCGAGATTCCGTTCCCGCAACGTGACCTCCGCATTCGCGATCTGCCTGCCGTAGCCGCGGTCTATCAGAACACGGGCGAGCCCGCCCGCTAGGCTCGGCCGGCGATCTCTACCTTGTTGACACCCACCGGGTCCGCGGCGGCGGCTTCGCCATCGCCAGCGACTTCCGCCCGCTGCATCGCCAAGGCTCGAGACGATTCAGCCTTGATGAAGGCGATCAGCTTTTCCCGCACCTCACAACGCAGATCCCAGAGCTGGGCGGCATTGCGGGCGCTGACGACGGCGCGCAATTCGACCATATTTGCCGGCGCGTCGGTGACCTGGAGAGCGGCCACTGTGCCGTCCCACAATCTGCTTTCGCGGACGATCTCGTCGAGCCTTTGTCGCAATCGGTCGACCGGGATGGTGTAGTCGACATGAAGGATGACGGAGCCGAGCAGATCGGTGGCCTCATAGGTCCAGTTCTGGAACGGCTTCTCGATAAAGTAGGTCAGCGGCACGATCATCCGCCGCAAATCCCACAGCCGGACTACGACATAGGTGCTGGTGATCGTCTCGATCGTGCCAAATTCGCCTTCAACGATTACCTGGTCCTGCACGCGGATCGGCTGGGTCATCGCGATCTGGATGCCGGCCAGCAAGTTGCCGAGCACCGGCCGCGCCGCCAGGCCGAGGATCAGCCCTGCCGCCCCGGCGGAGGCGAAAAGGCTGACGCCGTACTGCCTCACCGAATCGAAGGTCATCAGCGCGATCGCAATGGTGAGGATTACCAGCAAGGTTTTGGCCACCCGCTGCAGGATCCGCATCTGCGTGACGTGCTTGCGGGCGAGCAGATTGTCGGCGGCGTCGCTGCTGTAGCGGCGCAAATAGATCTCGACCCCGATATCGAGCGCGATCGCGGCGGCCCAGCCGAGCGCCAGGATAAATCCAACCAGCAGCGCGCGTCCGATCGCTGCCGTGACGTTCCATGGGAAATTCGTGCCGGCCAGCGCCGCCCCCGACACGACGATGACGAGGATCACGCTCACCGGCCCTTGGCCGCGCGAAAGCAGGGTTCGCAGGAATGGGCTGTAGCGGCCCGCCAGCCGGATCAGCCGGCGGATGAACCAGCGGTAAATCGCCAGCGCGACTAGCGCCGGCACGACCATGATGATCACCCCGATAATCCAGTGCGGGATCCAGGAGGAAATCGAATCGATCCAAGTCATTCACACCTGCAGGATTGTTGTGCCGGATGCCGCCGATGATCGCGTCAACATCCGTGTCGGAGAAAAGCCATGAGCCTCGAGGCCAAGACCGCCATCATCGAGCATCTGGGACGCCAGCATCCGAACGGTGTTTTTGGCGATTGCATGGCGGCGCGCATCTCCGGCGGGCGGCAACCGACCGATCGTGTTGATGGGTCCCCGACGGCACCGCCGCGCGGCGGCCGTTCCGGCGCCGCGCATGCGCAAGGCGTCAGCGCGATCGAGGCACTCGCCCGAAAGGTCGAGCGGCTGCACCGGCTGACCGACCACGACCTCGGGCACGACGATCAATGTCGGGCTGGCTCAAAGCGGCACTGCGGTCAATACCGTCGCCGCCCGCGCCACCGCGGCGATCGATAGCCGCTTTCCGACCTTGAACATCATGGAGAAAATCCTCGACGAAGTGCGCGAAATCTGCCGGCGCTGCGAATTGCCCGGCAGCGGAGGCCGCATCCTGCGCGAGGGCAATTTTCTGCCGCTCGAGCAGGACGAGAAGAGCCGTGAATTGCTCGAGGCTTATCGCCGCTCGGCGGCGCGCCTCGGCTTCCAGGTCGGCGGCAACGCCCACCGCGACGACGAATGGTGCCGCATCGACACGCTGGTCCCCCGCGCGCAGGCGCTGGCGCTGACGATCCTGGAAGTCGCGGCGGCATGAGCGATTTCCACCGTTTCGCCCGGGCATGCACATCTCATGGCACTCTGGAGCGGCGGCGAAAATACCATCTTCCTCCCCGCCCTTGGGGACGGAGAGGACCGGGGTGAGGTGGGGGATTTCGAGCGGTCGCCATCGCCCGCGGTCGCCATCGCCCACCTCACCTTCCCACGCCTGCGGCGTGGGCCCCTTCCTCTCCCCCCTGAAGGGCGGAGAGGGATTTCTCACAGGCCCGGCGGGATGTATGCATGCCTTAGTTTCGCTTTCGCGGGGGCGATCATAAAAGGGCTGAGGAGGTTGGGTTGT
>CAVTRO010000005.1:0-428324 GCA_963737145.1 uncultured Alphaproteobacteria bacterium
CAACTCCGATCACTCGGCTTCCGCGAAGTCGAAGCCTATACGCCTTACCCGGTCGAGGACCTCGACCAGGTGCTGCGCCCGGGCCGCCGCATGTGGCTGCCGCTGGTGATCTTTCTCGGCGCCGTTTTCGGCGCGGTCTGGGGCTATTTCATCCAGTCCTGGGATGAGGTCCTCAATTATCCGATCAATGTCGGCGGGCGGCCGCACAACAGCTGGCCGGCCTTTACGGTCGGGACCTTCGAGTTCATGGTGCTGTGTGCGATTGCCGCCGGTCTTTTCGGGCTGCTGGCGGTCTGCCGTTTGCCGCGTCTTTACCATCCGATCTTTTCTGCAGTGGAGTTCGAGCGGGCCTCGGTGGACCGTTTTGTTCTTTGCGTCGAGGCGCACGACCCGAGTTTCGAGCTGGAGCGCATCCGCCGGATCTTCGAGCGGCACGGCGCCGAGAGCGTCGCCGAGGTATCCGCGTGAAGCTGATGCTCGTCATTGCTGTCGCGAGCTTGGGCGATCGCGTTGGCTGCTTGCGACAACATGGCCAATCAGCCGAAGCGGCTGCCTTACGAGCTGCCCTATGGCGCCGAGGCGAATTGGCCGGCGCTGCCGCCGCCCGATATCGTCGCCCGCGACGAAAAGCCGGTAGCGGTCCCGCCGGTCACGATGGCGCTCCTCGAGCGCGGACACGAGCGCTTCGACATCTATTGCTCGCCGTGCCACAGCAAGGTCGGCGACGGCCACGGCATGATCGTGGAGCGCGGGTTTCCGCAGCCGCCCTCCTATTACATCGCGCGGCTGCGCGACGCGCCGAACCAGCATTTCTACGATGTCATCACCCACGGCTACGGCGCGATGTATTCCTACGCCGATCGCGTCGCGCCGGAAGATCGCTGGGCGATTACCGCCTATATCCGGGCATTGCAGGCGAGCGCCAGCGCCCAGATCGCCGACGTTCCGCCCGATAAGCGGCAGGCTCTCCAATGACTGCGGACCGCGCCTGGACCCGGCTGAACCTGGCTGCGCTCGGCGCGCTCGTTCTCGGCGTGGTCGGCTGCGCGGTCGGCGCCGCCATCGATGTGACGGGGTTCTTCCGCGCCTGGCTCTGCACGTTTCTGTTCTGGCTCGGCGTGCCGTTTGCCGGGGTGACGCTGGTGCTGGTCCATGACTTGAGCGGCGGGGAATGGATGGCGACTGCGCAGGCCCGTGCTCAACGCGGCGATCGCGACGATGCCGATCGCCAGCCTCGCCGGAATCCCGGCTTTTGTCGGGTTGCACGACCTCTACAGCTGGACGCACCCGCGCCGAGCCTCGGCAATACCTTCTACCTAAATCCCGACGCCTTCCTGCTGCGCTATGCGATCTACATTGTGCTGTGGAACCTCCTCGCGGCCTTTGCGCTGTGGGGACCGCGGCAGGAGGCCGAGCCGATTGCGCCTGCGCTGTCCTGGCTGAGCGGCGTGGGGCTCATCCTGCTGGCTTTCTCCGCAGCCTTCGCCTCGATCGACTGGATCCTGTCACTGGAGCCGACGTTCTGGTCGTCGATTTTCCCGATGATAGCCGGTTCCGGCTGGTTCAATACGGGGCTCGCATTGGTGCTGCTCGTGGTCGCCGTAAGCCCCGCTCTCGGAGGCGGAGATCGCGAACAGATGGCCGATATTGCGGCCATCCTCCTCGCGACGACGATCTTCTGGGCCTACGTCGATTTCATGCAATTTCTGATCATCTGGGAAGAGAATCTGAAATCCGAGATCCCCTGGTATTTGATCCGGATCGCCAGCCCTTGGGCAGGAGCGCTCTTCGTCTCCGTCGGGTTCGGATTTTTCGTGCCGTTCTTCGCGTTGCTGACGCATCCGGGCAAGCGCAGCCGCGGCGTCGTCGCGACGGTATGCTTCGCTGATGCTGATCAGCCGCATTGCCGACAAGTGGTGGCTGGTGCTGCCCGAGTTTCGCCGGGCCGGCCCGTTCTGGCTCGACGCCGCCGCGATCCTCGCCCTCGGTGGGCTCATGCTGCTGCCGTTCTTTTGGGGGCTGCGCTACCCCGGCGCGGTGAGGCTCGCAGCGATCCACTCCTGGAAGATCCGCCATGGCTGAGATCGCCGAGCGCGTCGAAGACAATCCGAAGACCGCCTTCGAGAAATCGGACTGGCCGCTCGGGATAGTCGGCTGGGTATTGCTCGGGACGTTCGTATTCCTGGTGATCGCGCCGTTCGTGCTGATGGGCGCATTTCCGCGAGCCGTCTCCGACGTCAGCCGCGCATTGACCGTCGAACCGCCGCAACCGCGCCTGCAGACCGATCCGTCAGAGGATCTCGCGCAGTTTCTCGTCGAAGAGGACAAGCGCCTTAATACCTATTACTGGATCGACAAGAAGAAGGGGATCGTCCACATCCCGATCGAGCAGGCGATGCAAGAGCTCGCCGAGGAAGGGATCGACGGCTTCCCGCGAGGAAAGCCGTGAGCGCCGCCTCAGCCATGCTGGTGTTGGCGCTTCTGGCATTGTCGGGCGGGAAAGCAGTGCACTCGCCGGTGAGGACTTTTCCGAATTCGCGTTTCGGCCGCACCCGGGCGCGCAGTTGCCGTTGGCTTCGGAATTCGTCGATGAGAAGGGCGGCAGGTGCCGCTCGGGCGATTTTTTGCCGGAAAGCCGGTGGTGCTGGTCCTCGACTACCTGCGGTGCAAGACGCTGTGCGGGCTGACCCTGGAGGGCCTCGCGGCCGGGCTCGGTGCGCTGCCGCTCGATGCCGGGCGCGATTTTCAGGTCGTCGTGATCAGCATCGATCCGCGCGACAAACCGGCCGATGTTGCCGCCGCCAAAGCCAAATATCTCGGCATCTATCGATCACCCTGCAGGGGATGACGGCTGGCATTTCCTGACTGGGCCGCAAGCGGCGGTGGAGCAGGTCGCCGATACCGTCGGTTTCCCTTATCGGTACGAGCCGGCGCTCGATCAATACATCCATCCGGCGGGCTTTGTCGTCGCCGCTCCCGACGGCAGCATCAGCCGCGTACTGCTCGGCGTCAACCCGCCGCCCACCGAGCTGCAGAGCGCCCTCGCCGATGCGGCGCACGGGAAAGCCGTGGGGTTAGTCGACGCGACTGCTGCTGCTGTGCCACGGCGACACGCCGCAGCTCGGCCGGTACAGCCTGGCGATCGAGGGAGCCTTCGTCGTGGCCAATCTTGTCGCGATGATCGGCAGCATCGCCGTCTTCCTCGCTATCCGACGACGGCGGCACGGCTGAGGCAGGGCATATGTATCACTGGATTCCCTTCTGGCCGCGTACCGCCGCCGTCAATGGCGACGTGGTCAACGCGCTCTACATCGCGGAGCTGGCCGTATGCGGCCTGATCCTGATGACCGTCGTGGTCATGATGTTCGGGTTTTGCGTGCGCTATCGCGCCGGCAGCACGCATCCCGCGCCAATCTGACGGAAAAAACCTGGCATTGGGAGATCGGCTGGACCACCGCCACGCTCGTGCTGTTTCTGTTCGGCTTTGTCTGGGGTGCAGCGGTCTATATCTGGCTTTACAAATCACCGCCCGGCGACCTCGACGTCTACATCGTCGGCAAGCAGTGGATGTGGAAGATGGAGCATCCGGGCGGCCAGCGCGAAATCGATGCATTGCACGTCCCGGTCGACAAGACGGTGCGGCTGGTACTGGCATCGCAGGACGTCATCCACAGCTTCTTTATTCCGGCATTCCGCATCAAGCACGACGTCGTGCCCGGCCAATATGAGACGGTGTGGTTCAAGGCGACCAAGCCCGGCACCTACCAGATCGAATGTTCCGAATACTGCGGCACTGAGCACGCGCATATGAGGGGCGAGGTTGTCGTCATGGAGCCGGCCGCGTATGCGCGCTGGCTCAGGGATCAGGGCGTTCACGAATCGCTTGCCCAGCAGGGCGAGGAACTGTTCCGCGAACACGGCTGCAGTGGCTGTCATGGCGAGAACAGCACCGTGCACGCCCCTACATTCGTGGGGCTATACGGCAGCATCGTGCATTTGCAGGACGGCTCCGCGGTGCGGGCCGATGAGCGCTATCTCCGAGACTGCATCCTGCTGCCGCGGACGTTCACGGTCGCCGGCTACCCGCCGATCATGCCAGACTTTGCGGGCCAGCTCGGCGAGGACGATCTCATCAAGTTGATCGCTTACATCAAATCTCTTGCCAGATAGGAACGCGCGCGATGGCGACAATCACCGCCGATGTCCCGACCAGCTATGTAACCTCCGAAAACACGATCAGCTCGTGGCTGCTGACCAAGGACCACAAGCGGATCGCATTGTTGTTTTTCGCATCCATCACGTTCTTCTTTTTCATCGGCGGTATCGCGGCGACTCTCATTCGGCTGCATCTGGCGACGCCCGAGGGGCTGCTGCAGCCCGACGTCTACAACCGCATGTTCACGATGCACGGCATCGTCATGGTGTGGTTCTTCCTGATCCCCTCGATCCCGACCACGCTTGGGAATTTCATTATACCACTGGCGATCGGCGCCCACGATTTGGCGTTCCCGCGCGATCAATCTCGCCAGCTGGTATGTATTCAACCTGTCGGGGCTCGTGCTCCTCTACGCGTTGATCATGGGCGGCGTCGACACCGGCTGGACCTTCTACACCCCTTACTCGACTTTGTTTGCGAACGGATACGTATCGCCGCGACACTGGCGGTGTTCATCAACGGGTTTTCGTCGATAATGACCGGGCTCAATTTCGTCGTCACGATCCATCGGCTGCGCGCTCCAGGAATGACCTGGATGCGGCTGCCATTATTCGTGTGGGGGATCTACACGGTCAGCATCGTCATGCTGCTCGCCACCCCGGTTCTGGCAATGACGGTGCTTCTGGTCGCCATGGAGCGGTTCATGGGCGTCGGCATCTTCGACCCGTCGCGCGGCGGCGATCCGATACTGTTCCAGCACATGTTCTGGTTCTATTCGCATCCCGCTGTATACATCATGATCCTGCCGGCGATGGGTGTGGTCAGCGAGCTCATCGCCCCGCTTCGCCCGGCGGCCGATCTTCGGCTACACCGGCATGACGATTGCGCTGGTCTCGCTCGCCATCCTGACCTTCTTTGTCTGGGGTCATCACATGTTCACCGCCGGAATGTCGATCTATGCCGGCGTGGTGTTCTCACTGATGACGTTCTTTGTCGCGCTGCCGTCGGCGATCAAGGTGTTCAACTGGACTGCGAGTCTGCACAAGGGCTCGATCACCTTCGATGCGCCGATGCTCTATGCGCTCGGCTTTGTCTTACTATTCACGGTCGGCGGATTGACCGGGCTGATCGTTGCGACGGTCGGGCTCGACGTACATCTGCAGGACACTTACTTCGTCATCGCGCATTTTCATTACATCATGGTCGGCGGCACGGTCAGCGCTTTCTTCGGCGGCTTGCATTACTGGTGGCCAAAGATAACCGGCCGGCTCTACCCCGAGATGTGGGCGCGGTTTGCCGCGATCCTGACCTTCGTCGGCTTCAATCTCACCTTCTTCCCGCAGTTCATTCTGGGCTATCTCGGCATGCCTCGGCGCTACTACACCTATCCGCCGGAATGGCAGTCGTGGAACGTCCTGTCCTCCGCCGGCGCCTCGATCCTCGCGGTCGCCTATGTCCTGCCGCTCGGCTATCTCGGCTGGTCGCTGTTGCGCGGCGAGCGGTCGGGCCCCAATCCGTGGCGCGCCACCGGCCTCGAATGGCAGACTTCGTCACCGCCTCCCAAACATAATTTCGAGCATACACCCGTCGTGACCGCTGGGCCCTATCTCTACGACCCCGAGGACGGCGGCTTCACGGCGCAGAACGGCGCGGTTAATGCGTAGCCTTCACCCCGAGATCCAATATGCGACGCTGTCTCAGCAGGGTGAGACGGCACAGCTCGGCATGTGGGTTTTCATCGCGACCGAGACATTGTTCTTCGGCGCGCTGATCTTCACCTATTTCATTTACCGCAACGCCTACCCCAAAGAATTCGCCGAGGCCGGGAAGGACGCGGTGCTGTGGTGCGGCAGCGTCAATATCGGGCTGCTGTTGACCAGCAGCTTGACCATGGTTCTCGCGATCGACGCGGCGGCCGATGGGCATCGCCGCCATTTAAGAAATTGGCTGCTCGCCACCGCGGGTCTCGGCATCGCCTTCGTTTGCGTCAAAGGCTTTGAGTGGTACCTGGATTTCGCCCATCAGGATGTGCCGTCGATCAATTTCATCATGAAGCCGGCGGAGGCGCCGGCCGGCGAGCTGTTCTGGGTGTTCTATTTCATCGCCACGCCGCTGCACGCGCTGCATCTGCTGATCGGCATCAGCCTCATCCTTTACATGCTGTGGCGGGTGCGCCGGGGCGATCTTACCCCCGCCTATTATGCGCCTCTCGAAGTGGTCGGGCTCTATTGGAGCTTTGTCGACACGGTCTGGATCTTCCTTTATCCGTGCATCTACCTCGTGGGCCGGTCATGAAATCCGGCGCCAAGCACGAACCGGCGCTGCTCTATATCATCGCCTGGCTGGTGCTGGTGCTACTCACCGGCATCAGCCTGTGGACCGCGTTTCTCGGGCTCGGCATGTACGCGCCCGTCATCGAGTTCGGCATCGCGGCGACCCAGGCATCGATCGTCTTTATCCTGTTCATGCGCCTAAAAGGCCCGCCGTCTCTGAAATGGGTGTTCGCCGGCGCCGGGTTCTTCTGGTTGTTGTTCCTCTACGGCCTCAGCATGACCGATTACGCAACCCGCCGCGGCTGGCCCTCGTAACAGTTCCTACGCAGCGGGGCTGCCCTGTTTTCTGGTTCAATGACTTATGTCCACTACACCGGCGAGCGTCTCGTCGTGCCGTTGGGAGATATACAGCTTACACAATGAGGGTGGGTCATCACCAACCTCGCTGCCGCCCCGCAGCGCTGAGCCGACCGGGCCCGGGCCGCACGGAACGCGGGCCGACGCCTCGTGTTCTCCGGGTGAGTCGAGCGTTTCAAACAGGAGCCGCGGATTGCCAACTGGGAAAGAGGCTATTTTCGCTGCCGTTCTGGTGCTCGCCGGATCGGGAGTTGCGGCGGCGCAGAATGGTGTGCCGCAGGAGAAAACCTCTGTGGGCCCGGGCGCGCCGGTGATTTCGGCCAACTCGCCGCCGGCGCGCAACCCTGCGCTCAACCCGAGCGCGGCGGGTCTCAGCCAGGGCGGAATGGCTGCGCCGAGCCCAAAGACCGGATCCGCCGGCGAGCAGCGCACCGCGGGCCGCGGCGAGATCACCGAAGCGCAGGCGCGGCGCTGGCTGCGCTATTACGGCTACACTGGCATCGCCAATTTGCACGTCGACCAGAACGGCCATTGGCAGGGGCAGGCCACCCACAACGGTCGCCGTGTCAAGGTCGCGCTCGACGACCGCGGGACCGCTACGGAACAGAAATAAGTCCGGCTAATCGGATGGGTGGAGTTCTGCCGTGACATTCGCAACGACGTTCTCGACCCTGATCGCCTGAGCGATGTGTGGATGAAAAAGATCAGAACACCGATGCCGGCGATGCCGAGGAAAAGGCCGCTCCATACGGCCATCACCGGAACAAAGCCGTGGGGATCGTCGCGCACCGCCGCCAACACCACCAGGCAATATACGAACGAGGAGGTGAAGGTGCCGGGCACGATCTGATTGGCGCGGTCACTCATAAATTGCGCAGCAAGCGAGGACCGAACTGCGAAGACGCCAGCTGAAGGGCGACAATCGTGATCGAGAAGACGACACCAGCGACCGTCACCATCGTGGAGGCGGTCGTCGTCAGAATTTTGCGTGCCGCCTCCGCTCCCATGCCGCCAAACCACGGCATCAGGTCACTGACCGTTGTGGCGAGAAGGAGATCGAGTTCTGAGAGCGCCGATGGCGAGCCCGATCGCCATCGCCACCATCAAGGCCGGCACGAACCAATAGCTCGTACGCGACCGGTACCAGAGGTCGGTCAAGCGGGAAAGCTCTAATCGGCCGATGTCCTGGATTGCCATCGCGTGTGGGTTTCGACGGCGGGGCTACTTTCATCGCGTCTCGATACCGACGCTACCGCGAAACGACTTCGCGGACGGAACGCACGAACCGGTCGACCCCCGTGGCGCAGGCAAGCGGGCGGTGGATGCGCAGCTCGCCCTGCTGGTCGACGACCTCATGCTGGGTGGAGCCCGCCGTGTCGCGCCAAAAGCGGAGACTTACCCGAGCGTTGCCGACCCGGATACTCGACCAGGTGAGCTCGGGCAGCCAATCGGGCAGATCGGGGTCTATAATCAAGGTTTGCCGCGGTGCAACCGGGATCAGGCCCAGCATCGAATGGACGAGGAGGATGACCGCGCCGGCTGACCAGGCTTGTGGTGAATTGGCGTCCGGATAAATACCGGGATGCGGGTGGCGAGGGTCGCGAGTTTGCCCCCCGAATACCTCGGGCAGCCGGTCGAAGTCGAACAGCTCCGTGGCGTCGAACATCGCTTTGGCCAGCCGCTGCAATTGTTCATTGAACCCGTAGCGCTTCAATCCGAAACCGACGAGCGCGTTGGTCGCCGGCCACACTGAGCCGAGGTGGTAAGCAAACGGGTTGAACGCCGGATGACGGTCGGACAATGTGCGCATTCCCCAGCCGCTGAACAGGTCCGGCATCATCAGCCGCGTCGCGACGGCTTCGGCTTTGTCCTCGTCGATGATCCCATAGGCAAGGCACTGCCCGGGATCGGCGGCGATGGTTCTCACGAGATTTTTCGCTGGGTCGAGGGCCAGCGCGAAATATCGCTCCTCCGGCATCCAGAATTTTTCATTGAACCGGCGCTTCAGCCGCTCGGCGTCGGCCACCAGGTCAGCTGCCCGGCGCTCATCGCCGAGCGAGGCAAAGGCAAGCCCCATAAGCTGTTTTGCCGCGTAATAGCACCCCTGGATCTCGACCAGCGCGATCGGGTCTTTGACGAGCCGGCCGTCCTCATAAAGGATGGCCTCACGCGAATCTCTTCCATCCCTGGTTCTTTTCGCCCCAGGACCCCGCCTTGGTTTCGTACTCGTAGAACCCGTCCGCGTCGCTATCGCCATCCCGATCGATCCATTCCAGGGTGGCGAGCATCTTGTCTCGCATCGACAGGAAAAACTCCTTGTCGCCGGTCAGTGCCAGATCCCACGCCATATCAATCAGGAACAAGCCGGGTGCGGAGTAATCGCCGTAGTAATGGCGAAACGGGTTCTTTTCGAGCAGCGACAAGGGGCCGAACTCACGCTGATGAATGACGCGGCCGGGCTCTTCGTCGAAGCGCTCGTCGTATTTCTCGGCATTCCATTGCGCGATTTGGCGCAAGCTGCCGCGCAGCATCGCGGGAGTGAAGAGGCTCGCCTGAAACGCGGTCACCAGCACATCCCTGCCGAACAGCGCCAGGTAATTCGGCACGCCTGCGGCCGGGGTCAGCCGCTCGTCGCTGTCGCCTTCGAGCAGCGCCAGCGAAGCGAGGTCGGAGACGGCGCGATCCCATGCGTGCTGAACCTGCCGATTACCGGCGCTTTTCATGACGCCGTCGAACGGCATGTCGATCGGGGGATCGTCAAACGCATCCCGGCCGTGCCGCAGGGCGACCGGTTCGCCGCAGAATATTGGCACGACATCGATGCTGAAGCTCACCGGCTGTTGCGGCTGCAGTCGCAGCTTCAAGCAAACGGTGCCGTCGTGCTCAGTCACATCCTGCGGGCCGGAGAAGCGGATCTCAGTGGCGTGCGACAGCTTCGGATGTCGATAATTGAAACTGAGCTTCCCGTGGGCTGCCCCTGGGCCACCCTCCAAAATCCAGCGGCGCTCCACGGGAGCGTTCTGCTGGCGCTCCCCTTGCTCGGCTTCGGCCCGGTCCGCGAAATCCGCATCAAACTCCCAGCTCAACTCGATATTGGCCGGGGCCAGAGCATGGTTCGTCACGTGAACATCGAGGTGCAGACCGCCGCCCAACATGCGATTGACTTGCAGCTCGATACCGTGCCGGACCATTTCGCCGCCGCCCTTGCCGCCTCCGGGTTGCGGGCCGGCTTTCTCGCCGGCAGGCGAGGGCGCGAGGTAGTAGGCGATCGAGGAATAGCTATCGACCGCATTGGCCGAGACGATCGTTGGCTTTGAGCCGCCGACCGCGAGCCGCATCTTTGACAAAAACCGGGTCTGCCGATAATAAAAACCCTCGATCCCCTCACCGATAAAGCCGTCCAGATCGGCGATCAGAAAGGCGTGCCCTTCATAAGTGATCAGATGCGACGGCCTGGGCCGGAACCGGTTTATGTTCTTCATGCGCACGCACTCCTCGTCACAACTCCAATTTTAAACGCTCCAGTAACCGCCAGGGTTGCGGATCTTTCGATCGCCAGCTATGGCCGGCCCGATGCGAGCGCATTCGGCGCTGCGGGTGTTTGCTGGCGGGGTCGCAAGGGGTTGCATCCGGGTGGAGGTGGTGGCGCGCGTGGGAGTGGCTGTTTGGCCCGGATCCGGGCTGGCTCCGGTTGTGGATGGCGAGCGTGCCCTGGTCACCGCAGCGATGACGCTGCAGCATCGCATATGCCGCTCGGCGCGATCGGCCTTGGGCTGATGGTGAACCTGTTCTCGTCGGCCGTCGTGCGTGACCCCGATTGCCTACATCTCGAACTTCATCAGCGAGGTCACGCGCTCGCGTCTGTCGCACTATGGTAATTCTGCTCGCGGTGGCACTCGCGATCGCAGCCGGTTACCTTTAGCGAGCTTTTCGGAGCCGTGGGAGCATTAGTCGAGCAAGCCGCCGCCGAGCCTTGTGTCGCTCGCCATGGCAAGCTTGTTGCTGCTGCCTGGCAGGTAGCCGAGAAGCCCAACGCTTTGCGCAATACGATCGGGCCCCTCAATAAACGCCGCCGTCGCCGTCGCCGAGTTGTTTGGAGCGCACGAGCAGCCGGGAACTGAGCTCGGCAATCGAAGGCACCCCCAACAGCCCGAGATCACGCACCAGCTCCTCGCGCATGATGTTGAGCGCCCGTTTGGTTCCGTCTTTCCCCGCGGCGGCGACGCCATACAGCATCGCGCGCCCAGCGAAGACGGCGTCGGCGCCGAGCGCCAGCGCCTTGATCATATCGGTGCCGCGCCGCATCGCGCCGTCGACCAGGATCGTGACCCGGTCGCCGACCGCCCGGCGCACCGCCGGCAGCAAATCGAGCGGGGCGACCGCCCAATCCAGCTGGCGTCCGCCATGGTTCGAGATCGCGACCGCATCGGCGCCGATCTCGGCCGCGCGCACGCAGTCCTCGACAGTGAGCAGGCCTTTGATGATCAGTTTGCGCGGCCAGCTCTCGCGAATCCGGGCCACCGTGTCCCAAGTGAGCGCCCGGTCCATTTGTCCGCGGATCCAGTGCGCGCTCTGAAACAACCCCCGCCTGTCCTTTGGCACGAACTCGACGACATTCTCGAAACTCGGCATTCCATGGGTCAAAATCCCCGCGCTGAGCCAGCGCGGATGCATCAATGCGTCGAACCGCGCGTTCCAGCTCAGCGATGTCGGACCCGCCATCGTGCGCTTGTGCCATTCGCGGTTGCCGTAAATCTGCGCATCGACCGTTACGACCAGCGCCTCACAGCCGTTGTCGCGCGCCCTCGAGATCAACGTGTTGCGCACCTCGGGCGGGCCGAACACATAGAGCTGCCACCAGTAACGCAGTCCCGGGATGCGGGCGACCCTGGACATGAGGTCGTTCGACATTGTGCTTTGCGCGAACGGGACGCCGAATTCGGCGGCCGCTTCCGCCAGCCGCAGATCGGCATGCGGCCAAAACAGCCCGTTGAAGCCGGTTGGGGCGATGGCGAGGGGTATGGTCATCTTTCGGTCGAACAGCGTCGTCGAAACGTCCCGCCGCGACACATCGACCATCGACCGATGCAAAAAGTGCCATTCGGCGAGTGCGGCAACATTGCGGGCGAGCGCCGCCTCGTCCTCGCCGCCGGCCTCGAGGTATTCGACGACAAAACCGGGCAATCTGCGGTGCGCCATCGCGCGCAGATCCTCGACCGTCACCGCTTGGTCGAAATTGGTACCGGAATAAAAGCGCCGCTGCGGGCTACCCGACAGCACGGCCGGCGAGGCCCAAGCCAATGTTCTGTCGGCGGGCGCGAAACTGGGCGAGGACCTCCACCCGCGTGCAGAACTGCTTCTCGCGGCAAGGACCAGCGCGCCCGCGGCCATCCCGAGAGCAGCCAGCGCGGCACCCCCGCGCCAAGCGGTCTTGTCCCACCGATCTCCCGATGCGAGCTGCCTCGCTGCGCTCGCGATCGGCTGCGTCTTCGTCGGCGACTGGTCGATCTGGTCCATGCCTGAGCCCTCACAGCTCGCCGCGACGCGCCAATTCGCGGATGTGGTCGCCGATGCGCCAGGCGAGCGCCTGGATCGTCAATGACGGATTGACGCCAGCCACCGTTGGAAACAGCGATCCGTCGCAGATCCACAGATTGGGAATGTCCCAGGAGCGTCCGTCGGCATTGGTGACGCTCTCCTTGGGATCGGTGCCCATGCGGCAGGTGCCGCCGAGATGGGCGGTGTCATCGGCAGACCAGATGCCCTTGCCGCCGGCCGCCTCCAATGCTGCGGACATAAATCGTATCGCATGCTGGTACAGCTTTCTGTCCTCCTCGCCATAGGAGAATGTGATGCGGGGAATGCGCAGACCGTATTCGTCGGTTTCGTCGGCCAACTCGACCCGATTCTTCTCCTGCGGCAATACCTCGCCGACGATCTTCAAACCGGCTTGATGATTGTACCTCGCCATCTCGTCGCGCAATTCCATACCCCACAGGCCGCGCTGCCCAGTGACTGTATCGGCATACTCGATCGGCAACGGGCCCTGGCTCATATAGGCGTACCCGCCCGGGAAATCCTTACCGGTGTCGGTGTAGTTCCAATGCTCGGTAATCGCCAATGACGGCGGCGCCTTGTACCAGCGGATCTCTTCGTCGAAGGTTCCGTAGACGGCATGATTCGACTGGACCATGAAAAATTTTCCGACCAGGCCGCTGCTGTTGGCCAGCCCGTCGGGAAACTGCGGGCAAGCGGAATTCAGCAGCAGACGCGGCGTCTCGATCGCATAGCCTGCGACGACGACATTCTTTGCGCGCTGCCGGCGCCACTGGCCTTCGCGATGGTATTCGAGGCCCGTGACCTTCCCGTGCTGCCCGACCTCGATGCGGCCGACCATCGCCAGATCACGGATCTCGGCCCCGGCCTTGATCGCCCACGGGATCCAGGTGATGAGCGCGCTCTGCTTGGCATTCGTCGAGCAGCCGAACTTGCAGAACCCGCGATAGACGCAAGGATGGGACTTGCCGCGCGGTGCGGAGACGGTCGCCAGCGGCGTCATCGCCCATTTGACGCCGAGGGCTTCGCAGCCGCGCGCCAGGACAAGCCCGGCGGCATTGATTTCGTGCTGGCGGTAGGGATAGCGCCCGCGCGGCGGGCCCCACGGGTAATTTACCGGCCCGGCGATTTTCAGCGCGTCTTCGGTCAGATCGTAATAGTGCCACATCTCCTCCGGCTCGATCGGCCAGTCGACCGCGTAGCCGAGCCGCGAGCGGGCCTTGAAGCGCTCCGGTCGAAAGCGCAGGGAGACCATCTGGAAGTGCACCGTACTGCCGCCGACGGATTGGCCGCTGTTGTTATCGCCGAACTGGACCGGATCCTCGCCACCGGTGATGCGCTCGCCGAGCCAGAAAAGCTTTTTCTGCTCGTATTCGTCGGAGGCGAAATCCTCGAGCGGCCGCCAATAGGGGCCGGCGTCGAAAGCGACGACCGAAAATCCGGCCTCGGCGAGCTTGCAGGCGAGCGTGCCGCCGCCGGCGCCCGTGCCGACAATCGCAAAATCGACTTCGTCCTCGTCTCGATAACAGCGCATCGGGATCCAGCCGCCGGGGCGGAAGACGTCCGGCGCGCGCCCGTCTGTTGCCCGCGGGCTATCCGGCATGGCGCTCTTCCGCTTCCCAGGGATCGCGGCGGTCAAAGCCGAGCCGCACATAGCCGCGGGGCGAAGCCGGGCCGCCAAAGCCGATTTCACTCCAGGCCGCCGGGTGCGCGTAGTAGATGCTTACGGTCGTGCGCAGCAGCAGGCTCGAAAAAAACTGCTTGGCCGGCAGACTTTGCCAGGCGTCGCTGCGGATGTCGTTGTGCTGGATCGCCCGCAGCACCGCCTCCTGCTGATTGTGCGGCAGCTCGCGGAACCCTCCGCCCCAACGGACGCGCGCTTCTTCGTCGATGGCTCTGATGCCCTGGCGCCATGCTTGCCGCATCGGCGGCATCCCTTCATAGCGATAGCCGTCACCCTGGTTCTTATGCAATTTTTCGTCGATGAAAGGGACGATTGGAACCGGCCGATTGGCGCGGTCCGGCTGCGGGATCAGACGATTGCACACCGCAACCAATATTTCCCACTCGGTCTCAGTCAAGAAACGCCGGTCCGGCACTTCGTCCAATCGCTTCTTGACTACGGCCCGCGTCTGGTCGTTCCAGGACGGCGAATCCCACTTGTTCAGAACATCGTAGGTCGGGAAGCGCTGGTGAAACGCGTCGCTCATTGATGCGCTTCCAGCAGTTTGATGGCGCTGAGGCCAACCAACGCAACGCCGCTGAACGACGGCGGGGCCGGCAATGGCGGTCCGTTCAGCAAATTCTGGCTCCAGTTGTAAAAACCGCCCATGTTTCGGGAGACGCCGTAGGCATGAAAACCGGCGCCGGCGACGCCCATTGCCGCGGTCGCCTGCAGCATCGGCTTGGCCCACCGGGTGAGGCCGGGCTTTAGGGCGGCCAGCGCCATTGCGATGGCCGTCATTGGCGGCAAGGTCACCGGCAGGAACATGAACGGGTCGTGGAAAGCGCCGCGGAAATGGAGCAATGCCGCCTCCGCGACTGTGCCGATCAGCCCCGCTGCCGTGCTCCAGGCCAGAAACGGCCCGGCCGGCAGGCCGAGAAGGCGCCCCGGTTGTCTTTGCTCGCCCTCCAGAACGAGGCGTGACGCGGCGAGCCCGGCCAAGCCGGCGAGCGTGATCGCGATCGGCGCGCCGAGCGGTGCGCCGTAGAACAGGTTCAGGAGGTCGAAGCCTCCGTCGCGTTTGCCGACGTTGTAGAGGTGAAACCCGAAGCCGCTGAGGCCGGTGGCCAAGGCAATACCGCAAAGCGCCGTTCGTCCGACCCCGAAATGCGCCGGCGTCAAGGTCATCTGTAGGCTGTTGGCGAGCGAGGCTCCGGCGACGATCGGCGGCAAATACATCGCCGGATTGTGATAGGCGCCTCGGTAATGCTCCATTGCGCTGTCGGTCAGCACGCTAAACGAGAGGATCGCCGCGGCGCCATTGAGGTGTCGCGCCGCTCCGACGTGTTCGGGCTCGTCCTGATGTTCGGCCACGGTGACGCGGGGCCTTTCGAGCAGGCGATAGACGGTTATCGCCGCCAGAGCCGCAACCCCGGCGCACAACACGCCGGCGCCGAACCGCCGCATCGGAGCTGCGCCGGGGTGCAACGGCTGCAGCGGTAGGGTCCCTGCCGCGTGTTTACGAGCCTGCAGTCCTTGCGCGCCCCGCTTCTGCACAGTCTTTCCTGCGTCGTTGATGAACTGCGTCAAGCCAACCGTTCCCTGCGCTTCACGATCTCCACCAGTCAACGGTACACGAGACGGGGTGTTCCGGTTTCAGCTCAAATCGATCGCGTGCCGTTTCAGCACCTCCAGCGGAACGACCTCCAAGGTCGCCTCGTGAGTTGCGGTCAGTCTGACCTTGGGGGCTTTGCCGGCTTCGAGTGCCTCCTTCCAACGCTCGGCGCAGAGGCACCAGCGATCGCCCGGCTTCAAACCGGGAAAGCCGAATTGTGGCGCCGGCGTCGACAAGTCGTTGCCGGCCGCTTGCGAGAACGCCAGAAAGGCGGCATCGACCATGGTGCACACCGTGTGCAGCCCGAAATCCTCGGGTCCGGTGTTGCAGCTGCCGTCGCGGTAAAACCCGGTCATCGGCTTGGTGCAGCATTCGGCGAGGGGCTCGCCGAACACGTTGCGTGCTTCGCTCATCGCTGCTTCCCCATTTGCTGACAGAAGTCAAGATCGGCGGCGTTCCAGCCCTGACAGGAGGCGGCCGCGAGGTTATCCAACGATATTAGCGGTCTAGCCACCGCATGAATAGAATAACCAGTCGTATCCGACTACGTCCGGTGCGGTGATCGTGATGCCCAGGAGAAAGTAGTCGGTCATGAGGGTTTGGAGAAGATCGGCGATGCTCACGGCTAATAAGCGCTTCCCCAGCGTGATCGCAGCGGTAGTCTTGGTGAACCTCGCGGTTCAGCCGCTAGCAGCGGGAAGTGCGAGTTACGACTATGCGGCCCCGCAGGTTGCACCATCAGTGGCCGCCACTCTGGGGACCACGGACATCGCAGCGATATTGAACGAGACGGCGCCCAACAAGCCCTACCTCGTCGCCTTTCAACTGACGACGACCGATGCAAACAACAACGTCGCCGGCGCTGCGCCGCTGAAAGTCGTCCCGACCGACGATGCATCACATCCCTATCTTGGGGTATTTCATAACCAGATCAACAGCACGCAATTTGCGACCTATCTTGGTTACTCGACCGATCTGCGGGTCTGGCACACGATTGGCCGGATACACAGTCCCGCGAGCCAGCCCGACTTGCGGATTCTCCCCGACGACAGCGTCGTCTATGCGGAAGAATACAACCCCTCCGGCCGGCCTTACGTCAGAGTGCACTATTACGGCAATGGCACCACCAGCGGGCTCGAGGCATTGATCGCCAACCCGGCCGTGGCGCCGACGCAAGCGATTACACTGCCGGGAACGGACCTTGCCAAGGCCGACGGGACGCCCGAATTCGGACGCATCACTTACAGTGGCGCAATCGCGAGTTCGACGCTCGAGGTCACCCATCACTATTACGATCTCGGCCAGCGAGATATGGAGGCCGACGGCACTTTGGCCAATTTCAAGACGTGGCTGAGCCCGTCGGATACGACGATCAACAATCTGGTGACCAATGCCGGCGGCAACGGCAAGATTGGCGATCGAGAGGTCTTCGAGGTCGGATCGCAGGTGTTCGAAGTCGTCGAGGCACAGGTAGGTCCGACATCTAGCAGCGACTATGGTTCGTGGCGGCTCTTCCTGGTCAACAATGCGGCGAACACCGTTCAAAAGCTCAGCCCCGTGCTCTCCGGAGGGGCTCAGTCGCTCGGTAACCCGACCGTCTCGTTCGTGGCATTGCCGACCGGGCGTCCTGCACTTGTGTTCACTTGCTTCGTTTTCGGCGCCAGCAACGGCACAACGCCGCCCGGTGGACACATGTTCGTCTATCCCCTCGAGTAAGAAACCGGCGCGCGCCGAGCACCTTGCAGGCCAAGTTCCTCTGGTTTGGCGTTACGCGGGAGTGCGGTTGGCGCGCTCGTCGAGGCGCGTCTCGATCGCGTCCCATATCTTCGGTGCGATCTCGATGCCGTCGAGCCGCGCGATTTCCTGAATGCCGGTCGGGGAGGTGACGTTGATCTCGGTCAGCCAATCGCCGATCACGTCGATCCCGACAAAAACCAGCCCCTGCGCACGCAACGTCGGCCCGATCGCCGCGCAGATCTCGCGGTCGCGCGCGGTCAGCTCGGTTTTGACCGGGCGGGCGCCGACATGGAGGTTGGCGCGCGCCTCGCCCTCCGGCGGGACGCGGAGCACCGCGCCCATCGCTTCCCCTTCGACGAGGATAATGCGCTTGTCGCCCCGGCGCACTTCCGGGATGTAGCGCTGCACCATGACCGGCTCGCGCTGGATCGACTCGTAGATTTCCAACAGCGCCGTCAGGTTCTCGTCTTCCGGCCGCAGCCGGAACACGCCGGCGCCGGCATTGCCGAACAGCGGCTTCAGGATGATGTCGCCCTGCTCTCGCCGGAATGCGCGGATCGCGTCGCGGTCCCGGGTCAGCAAGGTCGGCGGCATCAGCTCCCTGAAGCGCAGCACGAAGAGCTTCTCCGGCGCGTTGCGCACCGCGGCGGGGTCATTGACGACGAGCGGCCCGTTTTCCGGCAGCAATTCGAGCAGATGAGTTGCGGAGATATAGGCCATGTCGAAGGGCGGGTCCTGGCGCATCAGGATGATATCGACGCCGGCGAGATCGAGCTCCTCGAACGAGCCGAAGCGGTGGTGGTTGCCCTGGCTCCGCATGACTTCGAGCGGCCGGGCGCGGGCGTAGAGCCGCCCGTCGTGAAGCGTCAGCGCGTCGGGCAGATAATGGAACAGGGCATGCCCGCGGGCCTGCGCTTCGAGGGCGAGCGCAAAGGTCGAATCCGCATCGATGTTGATCGTATCGATCGGATCCATCTGGATCGCGACGGCGAGAGCCATGCCGACCTCCTAAACACAAATTCTCCCTCTCCGCCCTCCGGGGCGGAGAGGGTCGGGGTGAGGTGGGGGACCCCGCTCCGAGCTGCCGCGCCGCCTCGGGACGAGCGCCTCAATTCAACTTCGACCGCAGCTGCTGCAGCAGCGCCGCGGCCTGATGCCGTGCCGCGCCGTCCGGAGCAAGCAGGACGACCTGCTCGAGCGCGGCAGCGGCCGAACGCATGTTGCCGAGCCTGGCATGCAATAGTCCCGCCTCGCGCCACAGCTCGGCGAGGTCGGGAGCCAGCATCAGCATGGTCTCGGTCACCAGGACTGCCCGCTCGTACTGCTCGGCCTGAATGAGCCGCGCCTTCAGATTGTTCTGCAGCCGCAGCAGCACGTCACGGTCCGACACCGGAGTGTAGTGCTCGGTCTGGAGCTCGCTGTCGGTTCCGGCGGTCGCCTTCAACAGTTCGCGCAATTCGGCTGCATTGCAGATCCGGCCGCCATGGAACGGGTCGAGGATCAGCCGCTCGGGACCGTGCGACAAACGGACAAGAAAATGGCCGGGGAAGGCGAGCCCGACAGTCTCCCAGCCCTGCGCGCGGCCGGCGTGCATAAAGAGAATACCGAGCGCCACCGGCAGGCCTTTCCGGCGGTCGACGACGCGCATCAGATTGGCATTCTGCAAGTCGTCATAGGTCAGCGCATCGCCGGAATACCCGTATTTCAGAATCACGATCTCGTTGAGAGCGCGGGCCCGCTCGGCGACATCCCCGGCCGCCCCGGGATGGCCGCCGACGTCGCGCGCGAGCAATTGCAGATGCTCGCGGTAATGCGCCGGACCGACCCGCGGGCGCTCGAACGAGGCGAGCGCCAGGGCCACCTCGGCGATCGGCAGAATGCGTTCGCCCGAAGCACCGAGCTCGCGCAGAAAATCTGCGCAAGCCTCTGGTTCGTATCGCTCCGGCGGGCGGATCATCCTTCCTTTATATCAGAGTTTGTGCACCTCGACAGGGGCCGCTGGCGCGGCGGCAGGAGGCGCATCGGACATCTGCGCGCTGGCGGATGGCAGCGGCGCTCCCGCTTGCGCCGCCACGGGTGCGCCGGGCCGGATCTCGACGTAAGAGACGACCCGCTTCACATTGGGGACGTTCCGCGCCGCCTCGGTCACGCGGTCGAGCTCCGCCTGGGTGCGGGCCGAACCGATCAGATAGACCGATCCGTTCACCGTACCGATCGCGTAGTTGACCGAGCGAACCTGGCTGGCGAACGTGAGGTTCGAGCGGATCTGCGAAGAGATCCAGGTATCCTTGACGCTCGCCCAGGCGCCTTCGCCCGGCGCCACCTCAATCTCGTTATAGATCGCGCGAACCCCCGGGATCTGGCTGGCGACCTGCGCGGCCTGAGCCTTCAGTTCGGGGCTCGGCGTCATGCCGGTCAACAGCGTGCGCCCTTCATAGACGGTGATGGTGAAGTCGCGTTGCATCAGCGGGTTCACCTGCAGCCAGGCATTCTGGATATTCATCTTGATCGTCTGATCGTCGAGGGTGCCGGTGACCCCACGTTCCTGGTTCGCCGTGTAGCCCGCCCCGCCGGCGGCGGCGAGCCCGCCCACGATCGCCAGCGGGCAACCGCACAGCGCTACCGGCAGCGCAAGTGTGCTAGCGAGACCAAGAACGGCACACAATTTCGACATAGCTTGACCCCCCGACGGATATTTCCCCGCAATCATTGTGCGACAAAAAAGGGTGCTGCTTCCAATGCCGGCGAGGCGCGCACGGCCAAAGACGCGAAGCGGCGCTCGCCGCTTCGCTAATCGGCTTGCCAGGCGCCGGGCCAGTGCCGCGGTATCCGGAGCGGCGCCACCAGCATCAGGTCGAATCGCAGCTCGAGCCGGGCGAGATCGGGGCGCGACAGCAGGAAGGCTTCCGCGGCGCGGGCGATCCGCCGCCTCTGCCGCGGCGACAGCGCCGATGCCGCCGCGTCGAGTTCGTTGCGCAATTTTACCTCGATAATCGCGAGCACACGGCCGCGCCGGGCCAGGATGTCGATCTCCCCCGAGGGGCAACGCCAGCCGCGGGCGAGGATGCGCCAGCCGCGCAGCCGCAAATGCCACAGGCACAGCCATTCGGCGAAACGCCCGCGGCGTTGCGCCCGCTGCCGCCGCTGCGTGGCCGCTTTGCGCGCCTGCTTCATTCCTCCGTATCGCGCATCGCCAACGCGCGCCGATAGAGTTCCCCGCGCGACCTGCCGGTTTCGGCCGCGAGTTTTGCCGCCGCCTCGCGCACGCCAAGCTCGGCGAGTGCCGTTCGCAGCCGCTTGTCGATTTCGGCCTGGTCCGGCTCCTGGTCTTCCGGCTGGCTTACAACGACCACGGCCTCGCCGCGCGGCGCCCCCGCGAGGCGGTAATGTGCCGCCAGATCGGCCAGTCGCCCGCGTCGGACTTCCTCGTGCAATTTGGTCAGCTCGCGCGCGACCGCAGCCTCCCGGTTGCCGAGCACCTCGGCCATGTCGGCGAGCAATTCGGCGAGCCGCGGGGTGGTTTCATAAAGCACCAGGGTCGCGTCGACGGCGGCCCAGCGCGCCAGCGCGCGCCGCCGCGCCGCCTGCCGCGGCGGCAGGAAGCCGGCGTACAAGAAGGCGTCCGGAGGCAGCCCCGATAAAATCAGCGCGGTGACCGCCGCGGTTGGGCCCGGAATGGCGATGACCGGCAAATCCTCGGCGAACGCCGCCCGAACGAGCTTGTAGCCGGGATCGGAGATGAGCGGCGTGCCTGCGTCCGACACCAGCGCAACGCGTTCCCCTCGCCGCAGCGCCGCCAGGACGATGGGTCGCACCTGCTCGGCATTGTGGTCGTGATAGGCCCCGAGCGATGTCGAGATCCCGTACCGTGCCAGCAGCTTGCCGGTGACCCGGGTGTCTTCGCAGAAGATGCGGTCGGCGCCGTGCAACACCGCCAACGCGCGCAGACTGATGTCTCCCAGATTGCCGATCGGCGTCGCGACCAGGTATAGCCCGTGCCCCAGCTCGGTTTGAGGCAATGCTCCCGCCGTCTGCGGCCGAGCCGCCTCGACAGGAGCCGACGGCGCGCTCGGGTTGGGTTTACTCACATCAGGACGGCGGTTAGGGTGCCGTCTCCCGCCCGCCTTCTTGCCGGAGCCCGCTCGTGCCGCGCCCGTCGCTTTCGCGGTTCGCCTCACCCTTTGCCGTCCTCGCCTTGGCCGCGCTCGCCTGTTGCGGCCCGGCGATGGTATCGGCCCCGATCGTCCGCCCGCAACCGCCCTATTACGGTTACGGCCGGGTTCCGCCACCCTTTCCGCCCGGCCCTCCGTCGGCGCCAACCACAGCCGGCGCGACGGGACCCGCGAAAGTGGCCTTGCTCGTTCCTTTGTCCGGCGCCAATGCCGAGCTCGGTCAGGCCCTCCTCGACGCGGCGCAATTGGCGCTGTTCGAGAGCGGCGCCGACCGCATGATCCTGGTGCCGCGCGACACCGGCGGAAATGCAGCCGGCGCCGCCGGCGCGGCACGCGCGGTCATCGGCGACGGCGCGCGATTGATCTTGGGCCCGCTGCTCGCCCCCGAAGTCGAGGCGGTAAAGCCGATTGCCCAAGAGGCCCACATAAACATCATTGCGTTCTCGACGGTTACCACCCTCGCCGGCGGCGATACTTATTTGATGGGCTTTCTGCCGCGGCAGGAGGTCGTGCGCGAGGTCGGCTATGCGCGCGAACGCGGCCTTGAGCGCTTCGCGGCGCTCGCGCCCAACTCGCCTTACGGGCATTTGATGGCCGACGCGCTGCGGGAAGTCGCATTGGCGAGCGGCGGCAGCGTGACCAAGATCGAATTCTTCGACCCGCGCGCCGGCGACGTCACGCCGGCAATCCAGCGCTTGCTGCCCGGCGGCGGCGCCGAGGGCAATGCCGAGTCATCTCTCGCATCACCGCCGGGCGCCTCCTTCGACGCGCTGCTGCTGCCGGAAGGCAGCGCCAGGCTCAAACAGATCGCCGCTCAGGTCAGGGCGGTGAGCGGCACCGGGAAGCCGGTGCAGCTGCTCGGCAGTGGGCTGTGGGACACGCCCGACATCGGCAGCGATCCGGCGCTCGTCGGCGGCTGGTTCGCCTCGTCTCCCCCCGAAGCGCGGCAGGATTTCGAGCGGCGGTTCACCGCCACCTATGGCCACAACCCGCCGCGCCTCGCTTCGCTCGGCTATGATGCGGCGGCGCTCGCCGCGGTGTTGGCCCGCGGCCAGGGCGGCGAGCCCTTCTCGCAGCAGGCGATCCTCAACCCGAGCGGCTTTACCGGCGTCGACGGATTGTTCCGTTTCACGCCCGGTGGTCTCGTGCAGCGTGGCCTCGCCGTGCTCGAAGTCGTGCCCCAAGGGACCACCGTCGTCAGCCCGGCGCCGCAGAGCTTTCAGGATATCGGTTACTGAGACGAAGTTCTTTCTCTCGACGAGGGGTTTGGATCCCCGCGGTCCGGCGTCGCCAATTTCTGCAACTACATCCACGTCATTGCCCTCAGGGGGTCTGATGTCCGGTCTCAGGCCGGTATCGTCCCTCGATCATCACTTCACCTGCGCCGGTGCGGTCCTGGCCGGTACGGTGGGGCTGGTCTGTAACGAAATCGATGTTGCGCAATGAGAACCGCCGCGGCAATCAGGATTGCACGTATCAGGAGCAAAGCGGGAGCCCACACGCTACAATCGTGGTCTGCGGAGGTTCCCGGGGGTGGAAGGAGCGGCGCCGGTTGGGGGATATTCCCGACGTCGCTCCCCACTCCGGCTTGGCGCCGGCCGGATCAGATCACCAAGCCCGACTCAATCCTACGCGGCCGGCAGTCAATGAAATGTCAGCCGTGGACGCGTCGGCCACAGCCCGCAGTGACAGAGGGGCCAAATTTCCACCCGGATTATCATCGGCGTCGCCGTGATGGCCCGACTTTTTCCGCAGGTGCGTAAGTCTGAAATCTCCAGTTTGACTGACATGGCACTAGTCTGGGTAAGCCGCAACTATCGGCGCCCGTCAAGAAGACGTCGGACATATTGGCTGGCTGCACGCGCTCCATTCTGTGTAATGTTTCGTCATCATTACCGCATCCGTGCTACTTCGAGGCGCTTAGTGGGAAAGCCATGAGCAAGCAGAAAGGCGGCGACACCGATTTGGTCCGTCTGTGGGAAGACCATGTCCGGCATGAATTTGAGACCCGCAGCACTGACGACACGCTCGATACGATGGTCGAGGACGCCTATGTAGATCATGTGCCCGTGCTGACTGGCGGCAGCGGCAAAGACGAGTTGCGGGAGTTCTACGCAACGCATTTTATCCCGCGGATGCCGCCCGACCTGGAGATGGTCCCGATCTCCCGGACTATCGGGAGGGATCAGCTTGTCGACGAGATGGTCATAAGGTTCACTCACACCGTCGAAATGGACTGGATGCTGCCGGGCATCCCGCCCACTGGCCGGCGGGTGCAGGTCGCTCTCGTCGTAATCGTCCGGTTTCAGGATGGCAAATTGGCCCACGAGCACATTTATTGGGACCAAGCCTCAGTGTTGGCTCAGCTCGGGCTCCTCGATCCGCAGAAGCTGCCGATCGCGGGCATCGAAAGCGCCCAAAAAGTACTCGATCCTGCTCTGCCGGCGAATGCGTTAATTCGACGAGCGCAGCGCTGCTAATATGCAGGACAATTTGCAAAGCTCGGTTTGGACTAGGGAGCGCTGCAGCCCGTGTACACAGGGGGATGTTCTGCGCATGAGGGTCGGCTCGTTATCTGCGGCGCAGAACCCTCGGATTTCGCCTACTCGGCCCGTTCAGCAGAGCAGGGCGGCGAGTACGGCGTTGAGGCGCTGACGGCCAGCTGCAGTTGCTGCACAGCGCTCGGTATCGAGGGTCAGAAAGCCGCCCTCGATCAGCGGCGTGAGATTGCGGCCGAGGACGGTGGTGATGTCTCGGCCGGAAAACTGTTCAAGCCGCTCCCGCGATATCCCCTCGACGAGGCGCAGGCCCATCATCAGCATTTCTTCGATCGACGTCTCACGGTCGATCGCGCCCATCTCCTCGATTCCGGTTCCCTTTGTTTCGACCGCCGCAAGCCATTTTTCGGGCAGCCGGTATTGCCGGGTCGCAAATTTGGTGGCGGCTCGGGTCAGCCGGCCATGGGCGCCCGGGCCGACCCCGACATAGTCCTGGTAGCGCCAATAGGCGAGGTTGTGCCTGCACTCGGCGCCGTGTCGGGCATGATTGGAGATTTCGTAGGCCGGCAGCCCGGCGGCGGCGAGTCGCTCCTGCGTCATCTCAAATAGGGCGGCCGTGCCGTCTTGGTCGGGCGCTGCAAGTTCGCCGCGGCGCGCGAGCGTGGCGAAGGCGGTACCAGGCTCGATCGTCAACTGGTAGAGGGACAAGTGCTCGCCGGCAAGAGTGAGCCCCTCGTCGAGCTCGCGCCGCCAGGCGGCAACGCTCTGGCCGGGCCGGGCATAGATCAGATCGAACGAGAATCGGGGGAAGATCGCGCGGGCATGCTCGATCGCAGCGATCGCCTCCTCACGGTCATGCGCGCGGCCGAGAAAGCGCAGCGCCGCCGGATCGAGCGCCTGTACCCCGAGCGACAGCCGGTTGATACCAGCCGCGGCGATGGCTCGGAAGCGACCGGCTTCGGCGGAATTGGGGTTGGCCTCGAGGGTGACTTCGACATCGGGCATAACGCCCCAATGCGACCGGACCCCGTCGAGCAACTCCGCGACCGTCTCGGGAGGCATCAACGACGGTGTGCCGCCGCCGAAAAACACCGAACCTACGGCGCGTCCTGCGGTGAGCTCGGCCTGGTGCTCGAGATCGCGCATGAGCGCCCGCGTCCAGCGCGCCGCATCGACACTGTCACGGACGTGGCTGTTGAAATCGCAATAAGGGCATTTCGATCGGCAAAACGGCCAGTGAATGTAAACGGCGAGGGGCTCCGCAACGGCTCCTTCGCCCACCCAGCCCTGGCGGGCTGGGTCCCCCCTCTCCCGCGGTGCGGGAGAGGGGCTTTGCGATATTGGGGACTGTAGCCCCTCTCCCGCACCGCGGGAGAGGGTGCCGAGCGGAGCGAGGCGGGTGAGGGGCTTCACTTCAGCGCTCACCGAAATAGCGCTCTACCAGCTTGGCGAAGGCGCGCGCGCGGTGGCTGATGCGGTGCTTCACCTCGGGGTCGATTTCGCCGAAGGTCCAATTTCCGCCCAGCGGGATGAAGATCGGATCATAGCCGAACCCTCGATCGCCCCGGGGCGGCCAGGTGAGAGTGCCTTCGACCTCCCCGCGAAACAATTCGGTGTTGCCGCCGGGCCATGCGAGGGCGAGGACTGCAACAAATTTGGCGCCGCGGTCCTTGTCGCCGAGCTCGCGGTGGACCCGCGCCATCGCGAGCCGAAAATCTTTGGCCGGGCCCGCCCAGCGCGCGGAGTAGATCCCGGGAGCGCCGTCGAGCGCCGGCACGACGAGGCCGGAATCATCGGCGAGCGCCGGCAGCCCGCTCGCTTCCGCCGCGGCCCTGGCCTTCAGCTCGGCGTTCGCCTCGAAGCTGTCGCCGGTTTCCTCCGGCTCGGGAAGGCCGAGCGAGCCCGCGGAAAGCGTGTTGACGCCAAACGGCGCCAGCAGCGCCGCGATTTCCGCGATCTTGCCCGGGTTGTGGCTAGCGATGACCAGCCGGTGACCGGCGAAGGGCTGGGGCATCGCGTCAGGCAAGCCCGAGGGCTGCCCGCTGGCATCGGGTCAAGTCCGCAATCCCTTGCCGCGCGAGCCGCAACATCTCGGCAAAGAGCGTATCGTCAAACGGCGCGCCTTCAGCGGTCGCCTGAATCTCGACAATCCCGCCCATCCCGGTCAGCACGAAATTGGCGTCGGTCATCGCCTGAAGAATCTTCGGCATAGTCGAGATCGAGCACGGCGGTATCGGCGATGACGCCGCACGACACCGCGGCGACATTGTCGCGCAACGGCAGGGCCTTCAAAAAACCGGCAGAAAGCAACCGCTGAAACGCGAGATGGAGCGCCACATAGCTGCCGGTGACTGCGGCCGTGCGGGTGCCTCCGTCCGCCTGCAATACATCGCAATCGATCTTGATCTGCCGTTCGCCGAGTTGGGCGAGATCGGTCACCGCCCGCAGGCTTCGGCCGATCAGCCGCTGGATCTCCTGCGTGCGTCCGCTCTGCCGGCCGCGCGCCGCCTCCCGATCGGTGCGCGTCGCCGTCGAACGCGGCAGCATGCCGTATTCCGCAGTGACCCATCCCTTGCCAGTATTGCGCAAAAAAGGCGGCACGCGCTCCTCGACCGAGGCGGTGCACAGCACATGGGTGTCGCCGAACTTCGCCAGGCACGAGCCTTCGGCATATTTGGCGACACCGGGCTCGAGGCTGACCGGCCGCATCGCATCGCGGGCGCGTCCGGAAGGCCGGCTCACGCGCGGTCTCCGGCAAAGGCTTCCCAGCCGCGGCGGCGCAGCTCACAGGCCGGACAGTCGCCGCAGCCATAGCCCCAATGGTGGCGGCGGGACCGGTCGCCGAGATAACAGCTGTGGGTTTCCTCGAGGATCAGCTCGACGAGTGCATCCCCGCCGAGGGCTTGCGCCAATGACCAGGTCGCCGCCTTGTGGCGCCACATCAGGGGCGTGTGAATGACAAAGCGGTGATCCATGCCGAGCGACAATGTCGCCTGCAGCGCTTTCAGGGTGTCGTCGCGGCAATCGGGATAGCCGGAATAATCGGTTTCGCACATGCCGCCGACGAGATGCCGCGCGCCGCGGCGATAACCGATGGCGGCCGCAAAGGTGAAGAACAGCAGGTTGCGGCCGGGCACAAAAGTATTCGGCAACCCGCCTTGCTCGAAAGTGATCACAGTGTCGCCGGTCAATGCGGTGTCGCTGATCTCGCCGAGGACGCCAAGATCGACGATATGATCCCGGCCGAGCTTGCCGCTCCAGTCGACGAATTCAGCGCGCAGGCGTTCGAGAACGGAGGCGCGGCACTCGAGTTCGACCCGGTGGCGCTGGCGGTAATCGAAGCCGATCGTTTCGACCGCGGCAAAACGCGCCAGCGCCCAAGCCAGGCAGGTTGTCGAATCCTGCCCCCCCGAGAACAGGACCAGCGCCCTTTCCGGGCATGTATCGATCAAGTCTTGCCGGGCCACCCGACACGACATAGCGTGTCGCACGGCCCCTATCAACCTGCCGCTCAGCGCCGGGTGATCGTGGCCAGCAAGTAACCCATCGCAAAAGCGACCGCCAGGCTCATCATCGGGTTCTGCTCGACCTGCCGCGACACGGTCCCGACCGCCTGCTCACCCTGCGTGCGCAGGCCTTGCGCCATTTCTCGGGCGCGATCATTATTTTGTACCCATTGACTGCCGGCTTGCGTCAAGTCCCGCAGGACCTGCGAGGCCTGCTCTATGACTGAACGAAGCCCCTCGAGAGCCTGGTTCGCCTGCTGGCCGAGCGCCGTTGCGCCGCTATCGCCGCCGTTCGTCTTACTGGGGTTTGGATCGGTGACGACCGAGCGACCGCCGCTTTCCTGCCCTTCCGCCGCCATGGCTTAGGCCTCCTCAGCTTGCAATTGCGCCTCGACGTAAACACAGCCGATGGCAAATTGGGTCCACCCGCCTCCGAATGCTATAGTGGAGGCTCATCCGGCGTGGAGGTGCCATGAAAGCCAACGCCAATCCCTATCTGATGCTCGGCGTGCGGCCGTTCATCAACTGCTGCAGCGTGCGCACGATGCATGGCGGCAGTCTGATGCTGCCGCAGGTCCGCGATGCGATGGCCGAGGCGTCGCGCCACTTTGTCAACCTCGACGAATTGATGGAGGCGGCAGGACGGCGTCTGGCGGAGCTGACCGGCGCCGAATGGGGGATCGTCACCTGCGGCAGCGCCGCGGCCGTGGCTCTCGGGACGGCGGCCTGCGTCGCCGGCAATGATCCGGTCAAGATGCTGCGCCTACCCTTCACCGAAGGAATGGTCAACCGGGTCATCATTCCGAAGAGCCAGCGCTTCGCCTACGACCAGGCGGTGCGCATGATCGGATGCCATCTGGTCGAAATCGAGACGCGCGGGGATCTCAACCGCGCGCTCGCCGAGCCGGTTGCTATGGTGGTGCTGCTCGGCAAACAAGAGCACCTCGGCAGCTTGCGGCTCGAAGAGATCGCCGCAGTCGTGAAACCGCTCGGCATCCCGATCATGGTCGACGCCGCCTCCGAGCACCTCGAGCGGCCGAGCCCGTGGCTCACCCGCGGCGCCGATCTCGTCGTCTACAGCGGCGGCAAGTTTCTGCGAGGCCCGCAGACCAGCGGCCTATTGCTTGGCTCGAAACAACTGGTGCAGGCGGCTTGGTCCAATGCTTCACCGCACCAGGCGCTGGGCCGCCCGATGAAAGTATCGAAGGAAGACATTATCGGTGTGCTGACCGCGGTCGAGCACTGGTTCGAGGAGCGCGACCACGAAGCCGAGCAGCAGCGCTGGTACGATGATCTGGAGGTCATTGGCGAACGCCTCGGGGAGGTGCACGGCGCCGCTCTGGAGCTTATCGAGCCCGCCGGGGTCGACCGGGTGCCGCGGCTTCGCGTCTCCTGGGACCGCTGGCAATACCCGCTCGACGGGCTGGCGCTGCGGCAGCGCGTGCTCGACGGCGAGCCGCGGATCATGCTCGATGACAATTCGGCGACCGAAAACTCGATTGCGATCGACCCGTTCCAATTGCAACCCGGCGAGGCGGTAGAGGTCGGCAAGGCGATCGCGTCGGCGCTGCGCGAGTCTGCCCAGCACGCGCCGGCGCCGGCCCGCCCGGCCGAGAGCGATGTTGCGGGCGACTGGGAATTGCGCGTCGATTTTCTGCAGGGCTCGCGCATCCACCGGCTCAACCTCGAGCAGCGCGGTCCCGAACTCGCCGGTCGTCAGCATTCGGCTCAGTTCGAAGGGCCGGTCAGCGGCTGGCTCAACGGCGACCAGGTCCAGCTCTCCTTCACGTCGCGTTACGAGGGCAGCACGATCTGCTATTTCTTCGCCGGCGAGATCCGCAACGGCAACATGAGCGGCACCGCAATGCTCGGCGCCGCCAGCGACCAGAACCACGGCATCGTCAACCGCAGCCAATTCGGCCCCGGCCGCTGGCAGGCCAGCCGCGTGGTGTGAACGAACAAGCGGGGGAGGCGCAACGCTAAAATGAGGCTGAGGCGCCGGAAATTTATCGCTCTCTTCGGCTTGGCGACCGCCGCCTGGCCGCTCCGCACCGGGGCGGAGCAGGGCGAGAACGTCTACAGAATAGGCGTTCTCACCGCCGGTTCGGTGATACCCAGGTCCCAATCCATTCTGGTTGATGCCTTCCGAGAGCTGGGATACGTCGAAGGCAAAAACCTTACATTCGAGCGCAGGTATGCAGAAGACAAACTCGACCGGCTGCCCGGGTTTGCCGCGGAGCTGGTCAGCCTCAAGGTGGACGTCATCATGACAGTGGGAACGCTGGCGCCGCTTGCCGCGAAACGGGCCACCTCGAAAATTCCGATCGTCATGATTGCAGCCGGCGACCCGGTCGGAAGTAGCCTCGTTGCCAGCTTGGCCCACCCCGGTGGCAATGTCACTGGGACAAGTCTGATGGCGCCCGATCTCGGCGGCAAGCGGCTGGAACTGCTCAAGGAGCTTCTCCCTGGAATTTTTCGCGTATCCGTACTCTGGAACGCGGCCAATCCCTATTCCGCGCTGGTGTTCAAGGAGACGACCGGCGCGGCCGAGACGCTCGGGGTCGAACTGCAATCGCGGGAAATACGGGAGCCCCCCGATCTCGAAGCCGCCACGGCCAAGCACGCAGATGCGCTGATCGTCGTGGAAGATCCTCTCACCGTGGATCTTCGAAAGAAGATTGCGGAATTCGCGCTCGGTCAACGATTGCCGACAATATCCGGCCTCAAAGTGTTCGCCAATGCAGGAGCCCTGATGTCCTACGGCGCGGATCTTGCCGATATTCTTCGGCGCAGTGTCGTCTATGTGGACAAGATCCTCAAAGGCGCGAAACCGTCCGACCTGCCTGTCGAGCAGCCGACCAAGTTCGAGCTGGTAATCAATCTTAAGACCGCGAAATCGCTCGGCCTGACGATCCCGCCCCTGCTGCTCGCCCGCGCCGACGAGGTGATCGAATGAGTCACCGGCAACAATGGTCAACTCGCGACGTTGCTAACGACCTCGCCCTCGATGAGGTTGCACAGCGGCAGATCGCAAACCGCTGTCGGCCACTGACGCTTCGTCTTGACTGCGGGGCACGGCGGATATTTTGAATGTTGAATTCCGAAGTGCCGAAAACATGGTGGATATGTCTGTCCTTCGCTTTTTCGTCAATCGGAACTTATTGGCTGCTGATCGATTTGTTTGGCTACATCGACTGGGATAAAGGCCGGCAAAGGGCGATTTTTTGCTGAGCGTTATCGTGGCGGCCGCGGTGATGACATTGCCGGGACGACCTTTCCGAGCCGACGCCCGAACAACGTGGCTCGTCGCACCCTCTATAGTAGGGCTGATCCTTTATGATATTGTTTCACAATCGGAATTCGGTCTCATTTTGGCAGCGGTCATCATCGCGTTCGTAAGTTTGCTCCCGCTGGCTGGTACTTTCGGAAGTATTCGCGTCGCGCTGATTGAGAGGCGGTTCCCGCTGTGGTTGTCAGCTCTGCTTCTTCTAGCGTTGCTGTATCGATCAGGATCGTTCCTTTATTTTATGAATTTTCCGGTTTTAATCGACATAGCGCAGACGACGTTGGCAGCCGGAAAAGCCGTTCTGGCAGCAAAAAATCCCTACTCGATCCCCATCGACGTCAACCCCGCCTATCCGGACTATCAGGGATATAAATATCTTCCGCTGATGTTCCTGACTTACTTGCCGTTGACCTCTGCAATAGGACCGACCGGCCTCCGCCTGACCAATCTCATTTTGGACTTGACTACCGCGGCGCTGGTCGGATTGGTGGCGCGGAGACAATCTGGGTTCGAGTTTGGGATTTTGGCCGCAACCCTTTACTTGATGCTTCCGATGTTGCCGCGTGATCTTTACATGAACGGAGTGACGGATCTCGCCGCAATCGTTCCTCTGCTCATCGTCATGGGGCTCTATCAAGATCGGCCTGGGCTCGCGGGAGCTATGGTGGGGCTCTCCGTATCCGCGAAGCTTCTGCCCGGCCTTCTTTTTCTTTTGTGCTGGTTGCCTCAGATGGGCCGCTCCCGCTACGTCGGCGGGTTCTTGCTTGGGTTGATCCCGGCGCTCGGCTTTTTCTTGTGGGCCCCTGCGGACTTCGTGCACAATATCGTATTGTTTATCGCGAACCGGCCGATTGACACGACCAGCTGGCTGTATGATGCACCGAACTCTGCCGTCACCGCCGCGCGCTTCGCGCTCGTAATTGTCATCGCGACCGTTTGTTACACGGTCTTCTGGAGGTCGCCGCAGTTCCTGACCCGATGTGCGCTTAACATCGTTTGCGTTGCCGCTGCATTGCTCGCCGGCCCCGTCGTCCACAACAACTATATGCTTTGGTGGATTCCGCTTTTCTGCATTCTGCTCGGCGTCAATTTGACCAGGTTTCTTGGTGATTTGAACGCTGGCTCGGATCGTAAGGACGATCAATCCTCCTGGCCAAGGCAGTCCGGATCGTGGAGAACCCTGAAAAGCTGGAAGCTTGGCTGCTGGAAGAATGGCCGCAGACATGCGAAAGGTAAGACGTTTACGGTCTGGTTTGCGGCAAAGGCGACATAATCGTATTGTTTCAACACAGCCAGCACGCGGCCCAATTCTTGCACGTTCCCATCGACCAGAGCAACCCAGAAGCTCTGGGGTGGGACCGCGGTGGCGAGCGCCGCATAGGGCGGGGTCATGATGACCGGCTGCTGCCCGGGATAGGCAAAGAATGTTGGGACGAAAGCGTCGCGGCGTTGTATCGCCAGCGCCGGCAAATGCACCTCCGGGACGGGAACGAGCTGAATCGCGTCGGGCGGAATGCTCACCGCGAGCTTGGCGCCCCTAGGTAACGCATCGATCCCAATGATATCGGCCGAGTAGATCGCGTCGGCATGCCGCCAGACGGTTTCTATGATGGCCAACCGGAGTACCAGGATTCCGAACGCGCCAACGCCAATGGCCCACGCGACGCGGCGACTCGGGAAACGCGGCGCGCTCAACCCAACCAAAAACAAAAGCAACGCCACAGGCACACGGTGATCAACCCCGGAGCCTCCTTCAATTTGGTTCGGCAGCGCCAGGAATACAAAAAACACCAGGCACACTACGGTGGACCGCCGACGATCCAGACCCAGCCGCCGCGTCGACGCAAGCCACCCGATAAGGGTCAGAAATAATGCACAACAGGCTATGTCAAAAACGTAGCTGTAATTGTCGAAAACACTGAAAAACAGATCCGCCTTATCCCAAAAATCACCGTAGCGGAACAAATCTGCGGCTGCCGGATGCCAATAGCCGAGGATGAAAACTGATGGAATGACGAATTGAGGGACCGCAACAACGATCCGTCTGACGAGAATAGACCATCTGCGGGCGACCAGTTCGCCTATACCGGGGGCCGCCTCGAGACCGAGTATCACGAGCGCGTAGCACCCAAAGGCAGCAATGTGACTGACATAGCACAGCAACGAGATGGTTGAGCTTACGAGAATTCTGACCCACCACCGCTTGCGCTCTAGAGAAAGCCAAGATGCGACACCAACCAGCGCTAATCCGATTCCAAAGAGATAATTGACAAAACCCCAGAGAAAAATCCGGTTATACAGAAGCAGGAATGCAACCAACGGCCATAGGCGCCAACGACCCGTCACGGCTCGATTGAGCCAAATCGTTCCGCCTGCGATCAGCCCGAAGATCATGACCAGGAAGAGCTTGGACGCAATCTCGAGCGGAATCAGCCGAGACAGCGGCGGAACAATGATGTCCTGAGCGAGATTGGGCAGCGGCCCCCACTGCACGGCAAAAAACTCGTTGCCGCCCTCGGCCAAAACGTGCATTCGCGCCAAGTGGTTGGGGTAATCGAATAAGGGCGGCAGAACCGTTGAAAATACCGGCACTGCGAGCAAGACCATCAGCAGCGCGTAAGCACCCCACACGCGAAACGCGCCGCTATGGCGGAGCGATCGGACCGGGACCAATCCGGGTGGAGCGTTCAAAACCGAGCGACCGAACGACGCGGTTCTGGTTCGCAATCTGCGTGGTGGTCACCGCCGTGGCATCTACCGGATGGTTGCTGCGGCCAGGATGAGAACATGGTAAACGGTTGCCTCGGACGGGATCGACCGCGGCGCGGTGTGCACCGCCTCGCCGATCGATGGATAATGGCATTAACGGTTGTTGGCGTTGTCTATTCCGGCGAGTTCGCGTGATGAAGGGAGCGTAGGAGGATAGGGGCACCGCGAGTATTCAGTCGAGTAATAGGCCGCCTTTCCCAGCTCAAACCGCCTTGCTTCGTCGACGAGGTTGTAGCGAAGCCGGGGCTCAGCGCCGACCCGAGGGAAAGTGTCACTCCCGCGGGATGATCACCCTCTCCTCTGTGATGAAGCTTTTGATCCGGCCGATGAAGAGGGCGCCGTCGGCATGCAATGCCTTGGCTTGGGGAGAGGCATTGGCGCGCTCCATCGCGGCCAGATCGTCGTACCAGGTTTCGGCAACTCCATCGACTTCGACATCCATCGTCGGAATGTCGGGCCGGGTCCGCTCGCCGACGATATGCGATTGAATGTAACGGCGCAGGCCCGGCACCGCGTGAGCGAGCGGCGCGTGCACCTCGAGCCAGTGCTTGACGAATCCCTCGTGCGACAGCCCCGCCTTGCGGGTCAGCAGCGAGACGCTCTTGATCATCGGTTAAGCCCTTCCGTTGCTTTGTACGATCACGCATGCTGCGCCGGAGGAGCCTGAGGAGGAAGTATGAAGATCGACATCGTCGGTAAGCGCGCCATCGTCGCCGGGGGCAGCCGCGGCATCGGGCGGGCGATCGCACTCGCCTTTGCCGAGGTCGGCGCCGGCGTGTCGATTTGCGCGCGCGGCGCCGAGGCGCTCGAAACCACCCGCGACGAGATCGCCCGGCATGGCGGCGCCGCCCATGCCGCGGTCTGCGATCTTTCGGACGCCGCGGCCATTCCACGCTATATCGCGGAAGCGGCCGACGCCCTCGGCGGCATCGACATCCTCGTCAACAATGCCTCAGGCTTTGGGACGAGCGACGACGAAGCCGGATGGGCCGCCAGCATCTCGGTCGACCTGCTGGCGACGGTGCGGGCGACGCGGGCGGCGCTGCCGTATCTCGAAAAATCCGAGGCGGGCGCGATCCTCAACATATCATCGATCTCCGGATTCCGAGCCTCGGTCCGCACGCCGCCTTACGGAGCCGTCAAGGCCGCGATCCTGGAATACACCTTAACCCAAGCCGCGGCGCTCGCGCACAAGCGAATTCGGGTCAACTGCATCGCCCCCGGCTCGATCGAATTCCCCGGTGGCACCTGGGCACGGGCCAAGGCCAACAATCCGAACCTTTACGCCGGCATCCTCAGGAGCATCCCGTTCGGCCGGCTCGGCCACCCGGAGGAGGTGGCGCAGGTCGCGCTGTTCCTGTGCTCGCCGCTCGCCAGCTGGGTCACCGGCCAGAACATCGCCGTCGATGGCGGGCAGATGCTCTGAGGCCGATGCGATTGTCGTGCTCGGCTGCCGCGGACCGGCCGCGCTGCAGCGACGACTGAAGATCGGCATCCGGCTCTTCGAGCGAGGCGCCGCGCCGCTGCTCGTGCTTTCAGGCGGCGGGAACGGACCGGTCCCGGAAGCGGAATTGATGCAACGGGCCGCGATTGCTCATGGCGTATCGCCGACGGTATTGCTGATCGACGCCGTCTCGCGCGACACCGTCGAGAATGCACGCGAGACCGAGCGGTTGCTGAGCACGCGCGGACTGCGTTCTGTGGTGCTGGTCAGTGACCGCATCCACCTGCCGCGTGCGGCGCTTTTGTTCCGCCTCGCTGGGCTGCGGGTCGCCGGGCGGGCCGCGGTCCCGGCATCCTCGCTGAGGCGGGCGGCACTCGCGTCCCTCCGTGAGGTCGCTGCGCTGCCCTGGAGCCTTCTGCGCGCTGCGTCACAGCGACTGAGCCACGGTGAGCCGGCGCAGTATGCGCCAGAACAGCGCGGCTACAGCGAGCGTCGCGGTTCCGGTCAGTAAAAACAGACCGGGGATGCTGACGCCGATCGCGATCAGCCCCATTGCCACGGCCGAGGAGATCACCATCGCGGCGGCATTGACGATATTGTTCGCTGCGATCGCCCGGGCGCGGTGCGCGCGTGCGGTCATTGCCTGCAGCAAAGCGTAGAGCGGCACGACAAAAACCCCGCCCGAAGCGGCGATCCCGACGAGGTCGGCTAGAATTCGCCAGTGCAGCGGATCGCCGAGAAATACAGCGAGGGTTGTGAGTTCTCCGGCCGCGGGCGGGGGGCTGGCGAGCCACAGATCGATCGAGAAGAGCCCGATCCCGAGTGCTGCCCAGGGCACGCAACTCGCGCTGACCCTGCCGGCGAGCAGGCGATTGCATAACAGCGAGCCGAACGCGATCCCGACCGAAAATAACGTCAGAAACAACGTGACGACCGCTTCTTCCGCTCCGAGGATGAACCGGACATAGGCCGGGAATTGCGAGAGATAAGTCGCGCCGGCCAACCAGAACCATGAGATGCCGAGCATCGAGCGGAACGGCCCGGGTTCCTGCGCAGCCTGCCGCATGACCCGAACCGTCGCGCCGAACAGGTCCCAGTGCGGCTCGCCGTTGCGCGCCGCAGGTGTCGTGGGCGGTATCCCCCGGCTGGTCGCCCAGGCGGCGAGCGCCACCGCGATGATGAGCCCCGCGACAGCCGCCGAGCCATGCCGTGTGGCAATCACCATGCCGGCGATCGTGCCGAGGAGGATCGCGATAAAGGTCCCGGCTTCGACCAGCGAATTGCCGAGCAGCAGCTCCTCGGGTGCCAGCAGATCCGGCAATATCGCGTATTTGAGCGGGCCAAAAAATGCGGCCACGATCCCCATTACGAATAGCAGCGCCAGCAGCACCGCCGCGCTCCCGGCGAGGACCCCGACGGCGGCCGCCAGCATCACCGGGATCTCGATCAGTTTGATCAGGCGGATCAGCCGTGACTTATCCGATTCGTCGGCGATCTGGCCGGCGGTCGCCGAGCACAGGAAAAACGGCAGCATGAAGAGCCCGGCGGCGAGCGGGATCATGATCTGCGCCGAGAGTTGCGCCGCCGCATCCGCCCGGTAGGCGATTATCAGCACCAGCGCGTTGCGCACCGCATTGTCGTTGAACGCCGACAGGAACTGCGTCGCGAATAGCGGGCCAAAGCGCCGCGAGACGAGCAGCCCAAACGCGCCTTGTGAGTTCAGGGGATTTTACGTTCCCAATACCCGGCCGCAGCGGGAAACACGGTCTGGCAGCGTGTCGCCTCGGGCGCGCCGTCCAAGGTATCCGCGGCCGCGCGCCACACCGCGTAATGGGGCGCCGCCCGATGCGCGTCCAACGCCGCTTCGTCGCGGTAGACCTCGTAAAAGTAGTAGACGTTCCGGTCCTGCGCGTCCTGCAGGACGTTGAAGCGCATGCAGCCCGGCTCGTCCCGCTCGGAACCCAAGGCATCCACCTCGATCGCCTTCAGGAAGCGCTCGCGCGCGTCAGCTTTTACCTTGACCTTCACCCACATCGCCAGCATTGCGCCCTCCTTGTCCGTCGGCAGTCCTCCGAACGCGGATGTTACGCGAAACACACCGATGACGTCATCCCGGAAACCCGGTGTCACGTCACAGAGCAGATTTTCGTCAAGTTGATGCTGTCATTGCGGGGTTTCGGCTCAATACGAGCGCGGCATACCGAGCACGTGCTGCCCGATATAGGCGAGGATCAGGTTGGTCGAGATCGGCGCGGTCTGATAGAGGCGGGCTTCGCGCCATTTGCGCTCGACGTCGTACTCCTTGGCGAACGCGAAGCCGCCGAAGGTCGCGAAGGTAGCCTCGGCGGCGTGCCAAGTAGCCTCAGACGCCAGCAATTTTGCCATATTGGCGTCGGCGCCGCACTCCCTGCCGTCGTCGAACAGTGCCGCGGCGCGGCGGCAGATCATGTCGGCCGCTTCCAATTCGGCATAAGCGCGCGCCAGCGGAAACTGCACCCCCTGATTTTGCCCGATCGGCCGGTCGAAGACGACCCGCTCCTTGGCGTAATCGATGCCCTTTTTTAAGAGCCAGCGGCCGTCGCCGATGCATTCCTGCGCGACCAGGATTCGTTCGGCGTTCATGCCGTCGAGGATGTAGCGAAACCCCTTGCCCTCCTCGCCGATCAGGTTATCGGGCGGCACTTCGAGATTGTCGAAGAACACCTCGGTCGTATTGTGGTTGATCATCGCCTCGATCGGGCGGATCTCGACGCCGTGTCCCAAATTCTCGCGCAGGTTGACCAGAAAAACCGAGAGGCCCTCGGTGCGGCGCTTCACTTCGTCGACCGGCGTCGTGCGCGCGAGCAACAGCATCAGGTCGGAATGCCGGGCCCGCGACGTCCACACCTTCTGCCCGTTGATCACATAATGATTGCCCTGCCGCACGGCGCGGGTCTTGAGCTTCGTCGTGTCGGAGCCGGTGGTCGGCTCGGTCACGCCGAAGGCCTGCAATCGCAATTCGCCCGACGCAATCTTCGGCAGATACCGCTGCTTCTGCTCCTCACTGCCGTGTCGCAATACAGTGCCCATGATGTACATCTGGGCGTGGCCTTGGCTGGCGGTGCAGCCCGAGGCGTTGATCTCTTCGAGGATCACCGCGGCGGCCCGCAACGGCAGCCCCGAGCCGCCATATTCCTCGGGGATCAGCGAAGCGAGAAAGCCGCCCTGCGTCAGCTCGGTGATGAATTCGGTCGGATAGGCCTGCTCCGCCTCCAATCTGCGCCAATACTCCCCGGGGTAGCGCTCGCAGATCTTGTGCACCGACTCGCGCAGCTCGGGATAATCCTCGCCCAAGGTCACCATCGTCGCCGTGTCGGTCATCGCGCGCTCCTCTTTCAGTGCTCCTCGGAAAATAATGTCGGCGGAACGGCTCGTCACCCGGCGCGGACGGCGCGGTATTCGCGGCGGACGATATCTAGGAGTTCTTCGGCCGAGGTCGCCGCGGCGTGGCTCTCGAAGGTGATCTCGCCATGCTGCATCAGCACGACGCGGTCGCAGATCTCCAGGGTCTGCGCGTAGTTGTGCGCGATCATCACGATCGCGATGTCGCCGCGCGCGCGGAGCCGTTCGATCAGCTCAATGATCAGCCGCGCCTCGCGCGCGCCCATCGCCGCCAGCGGCTCGTCGAGCAAGAGGATGCGCGCCTTGGAATAGACCGCGCGCGCCACCGCGATCGCCTGGCGCTGCCCACCCGAGAGCGCACCGACCGCGAGCTCGACCGACGGCACGTCGACGCCGATTTCCGCCAATGCCTCGGCCGCGCGCCGCCGCATCTCGCGATGGTCCAGGAGCCGCAGCGGCCCCCGGCGCAACAGCTCGCGGTTCAAAAACATGTTGTGATAGATGCTGAGGCCGTTGACCAGCGCCAGGTCCTGGTAGACGCATTCGATGCCGAGCGCGCGGGCCTCATCGACAGAGGCGAGCTCCACCGGTCTTCCATCGACGAACACCTGTCCCGAATCCGGCTGGTGATAACCGGTCAGGATCTTGATCAGGGTCGATTTGCCGGCGCCGTTGTCGCCGAGGATCCCGAGCGTCTCGCCCCAGCTCACGTTGAGCGAGACGCCGGCAAGCGCGGTGATCTTGCCAAAGGTCTTCACCAGCTTCTCGGCCCGAATGGCTTCGCTCATCCGGGGCCGCCGCCGCGCAGCCGCGCGAGATGGATGTTGGCGATCATCGCGATCAGGATCGCGGCGCCGATCACGATGTCGAAGGTAAAGGCGTTGATCCCCTGCAAGGTAAAACCGTCCTGCAACACGCCGAGCATGATGCCGCCGACCAGCCCGCCGATGATCGTGCCGGCGCCGCCGGCGATCGCCGTGCCGCCAATGACGCCCGAGGCGACGCCGAGGAACATCATGTTGCTGCCGCCGGCCAACGGGTCGATCGAGCCGACGCGAAACGCTTCGAGCAGTCCTGTCAGCCCGCCCAAGGTGCTGGTCAACACGAAATTGCCGATCTTGATGCGGTTGATCGCGATGCCGGCCTCGGCAGCCGCGATGATGTTGCCGCCAATCGCAATCGTGTGCAGGCCCCAGCGCGTGTGGCGCAGCACGACATGCATGATCGCGACGATGACCAACGCCCAGATGATTTCGGAATACGCCCAGACCCCCATGATCCCGGTCAAGAGCGGACCGCCTGCCGTGCTCGCCGGATAGCCGCGCGAGATCGTCAAGGTCAGGCCGGTGATCAGGAACAGCATGCCCAATGTCGTGATGAACGAGGGCACGCTGAGCCCGATCGTGATCAAGCCGATGGCGAGGCCAATCAGCGCGCAGGCGGCAAGCGCGGCGAGGATCGCCAATGGCACCGGCAGGCCGAAATCGTGCACGTTTTCCATCAGAAACGGCGCCAGCGCGAAAACCTGCCCGACCGACAGATCGATCTCGCGGCAGATCAGCAGCATGATTTCACCGCAGGCGATGATCACCGGCGCAGCGACGAACTGCGACACCGTCTGCACGTTCGCGTTGGTCAGAAAATTCTGGTTGGCGATCTCGAAATAAATGACGAGCGCCATCGATACGACGACGACGCTCGCCTCCGGCCGCAGCAGGAAGCCGTAGAGACGCTTGGCAATACCGCGGCGCGCCATCGCCGGCTGCTCAATCCCCCCGATCATTTCCGCCCTATACCGTCATCACGCCGTTCTTTTCGCGCCGGCGCAAGAAGATGTCAGGAAATTGGCTGCATCGGCGGCTGTGCGTGCTTCGAGACGCGCCCGCCTGTCCTGAGGAGCCGCCGCAGGCGGCGTCTCGAAGGGGGCGCTCCTCAGCATGAGGAAGTCTTTGATGGCATGGAGAAAATTCCTCATCCTGAGGAAGCTGCGAAGCAGCTGTCTCGAAGGACGCAGGACGCTGATCCAACCTAAGGTACACGTCAGCTGCCGATTGCGCCGGTGTGCGGCACGATCTGCGGTTCCTTCGCGCTGCCTTCGTAGCGCGTCTTGGTATCGAGGTACGGTCCGACCGCCTCCTTGGTGACGAATTTGAGGCCGGTGTTGATGTCAGCCGGTCCGACCAACCCGCCCGACACCTTCCACACGAACATCTCCATGACGGTGTAGAAGCCCTGCAGATAGGGCTGCTGATCGATGACGAAATCGAGAAAGCCGTCATGCACCGCGTCCAAAGATTTCGGCAGCAGATCATAGCCGCCGGCATGCACGCCTTTGGCCGGCAGGTTGTACTGCCGGCTGATATTCCCGCAATTCATCGTGTCGCCGCCGCTGACGCCGAACATGCCTTTGACGTCCTGGTTGCCGAGGTAATAGGCCTGGATTTTCGACAGGCCGGCATTGGCGGCGGGATCAGTCGCGATCATCGTCGCCTGGATGCTGGCGCCCGATTTCTTGATCGAGTCTATCGCGCCGTCGACACGCGGCTGCAGGTTCAGCTGGCCCGGCGTCGCGATAAAGATCGCGACCTTGCCGGAGCCGACGAGCTTGACGATGCGTTCGCCCATCATCTGGCCGGACAGGAACAAATCCTGGCCGATATAGGCGAGGCGCTTGTTGGTGTGCGAATCGGCATTGTAGCTGAACACCGGTATGCCCGCGGCGAGCGCGTTCTCGACCGGGCGGTCGAAGCCCCGCGGATCGACGAGGCAAACCGCGATCGCGTCGGCCTTGCCGGCGATCGCGGCGTTGAACGCGTTGACCATCTGCGCCACATCGGAGGTCTCCGAGCCGGTCCACTGATAATCGCAGCCGAGCAGCGCGCAGGCATCCTGAATGCCGTACTGGCACGGGACAAAGAACGGGTTCGAGGTCACGTGATTGACGAAGACCAATTTCCAGCGCGGATGCGGCGGGAACGGCACGCCCTCCGCCGCGGCGGCCGGCCCGGCTCTGCCCCCCAGATACGCGGCGAGGGACCCCGCCGTGACTCCGCGAATCAGCGCGCGGCGCGGCAAGGTTGCAGTGATCTCGCGAGAGCGTCTGGTCATGTCGTTTCCTCCCTTTTTGTTCCTCAAGAACGCGGCTGCAGCGAAACATAGCTGGCCGCGGAGCCGTGGTCACGAGCAGGCGACCGCCCGAGGCGATTGTTGCTGGCCGCGAGACCGCGGCCGGGAGATCGAGCGCAGACCCGATACGAATGAGGACGCCTAGCCACCTCGACCGTTTCCCTGCCGGAGCTTCGCGAGATATCGCCAAGACAGTCAGCTCCTGGCCTGGCGTGGCCGAGCTCGGCGAATTTGCCACTCTCCAGATCGGTCCAGAGACCGTCCTGGTCACACTTAGCCTCGATTTCGAGGATCGCCTGAATTCCGCGGATGTCGAGCGCACCGTCAGCGCCTTGGAACGAAACCTGAAGAGCCGCCACGAGGAGATCGCTCGGGTGTTCGTGGAAGCACAAAGCGTGAACCGGCACAATGGGGAGGCCTGACAACCGCCCACCGGTGCCGAGAATGTGCTACTCTACTGCGTCGCCATGCAGCAAGCGTGGGGCGGAAAGGCGCAGCGCACTTCTGGGGAATGCCAGATAAGATCGCCATGAATTTCGCTGGAGGGGAGGATGCGTCGATGTGCCGATTTTTGGGCGTGCTGTTGGGGGTGGTCGTGACTGCGGCGTCCGCCGCGGCGCAGTCGTCGACAGCGGACCCGGCGCTGATCGGGGACCTCGTCGCCGCCAATCGCATCCTCTATGATCAGGGCGTCGTCGACGGCTTCGGCCATGTCAGCGTGCGTCACGACAAGGACCCCGAGCATTTCCTGCTGGCGCGCAGCATGGCGCCCGGCCTGGTCACCGCCGCCGACATCATGGAATTCGGCCGCGACGGCAATGCGATCGACCCGCAGGGCCGCGCTGTCTATCTCGAGCGGTTTATCCACAGCGAGATCTACAAGGCCCATTCCGAGGTCAAGGCGGTCGTGCACAGCCATTCGCCGGCGGTGATCCCGTTCGGGGTGACCAGTGTAAAGCTGCGGCCGGTGTTCCATTTGAGCTCGTTTCTCGGGGCCGGGGCGCCGGTGTTCGAGATCCGCGAGGCGGGCGGCCCCGCTACCGACATGCTGATCCGCACCCCCGAGCTCGGCGCGGCGCTGGCGCGCGCACTCGGGACCGCGCCAGTCGCATTGATGCGCGGCCATGGCGATGTCGTCGTCGCCCCCTCCCTTCGGGAAGCCGTCTTTCGCGCGGTTTATACCGAGGTCAATGCCCGGCTCGCAGCGGAGGCCCTGCAGCTCGGCCAGGGCCAGGTCGTCTTTCTGAACGAGGAGGAAGCGGCCAAGGCGACCGCGACCAATGCCGGCGTGCTGGTGCGCGCGTGGGATTTGTGGAAGGCGAGAGCGCTCGCTTCGGCCCACTGATTTATAACGCCCCGCGTGCGCAGATCGCGCGCCAGACCCGCTCAGGGGTGGCCGGCATGTCAATGTGATCGATGCCGAGCGGGGCGAGGGCGTCGACGACCGCGTTGATGATGGTCTGCGGCGCCGCAATGCAGCCGGCCTGGCCCGAACCCTTGACGCCGAGTGGGTTGGCGGAGGTCGGCAATTCGGCGAGCGCGATATCGAAGGGCGGCAGATCGTCGGCGCGCGGCAGCGTGTAGTCCATCAGCGAGCCGCTCAGCAATTGGCCCGAGCCGGAATCGTAGACGGTGTGCTCGAAGAGGGCTTGGCCGATGCCCTGGGCTACTCCGCCCTGGACCTGGCCCGCGGTCAGCAGCGGATTGATCAGCCGCCCATAATCGTCGACGGCGGTATAGCGCTCGAGGGTCACGACACCGGTCTCGGGGTCGATTTCGACCTCGGCGATATGGCAGCCGTTCGGAAAGGTGAACACGTCCGACATATTGTAGGCGGAGCTGTCGAGACTGGGAGCCATGCCCTCCGGGAGGTTGGCCGGGTCGCCCGCAGCGCGGGCGACAGCGGGAAGACCGATCTCGCGCTCTGTCCCCGGCACGGTGAACCGGCCTTCCGTGAAGACAATCTGCGCACTGTCGGCTTGCAGCAGATGAGCCGCAACTTTCCGGCCGTTCTCGATGACCATCTCCGCCGCCTTGACCAATGCCGTCCCGCCCTGATGCATGGAGCGTGCGCCGCCGTGCCCGGCGCCGCGCTGCACGAGCCGCGTATCGGCCTGGATCAGGCGAAACCTCTCGAGAGGCAAACCGAGCAATGACGCGGCAATCTGCGGGTAGCTCGTCTCGTGCCCCTGGCCGTTCGACTGCGTGCCGAGGATCAGCGAAACCTGGCCGTCGGGATCGAAGCGAATTTCGGCAGCTTCGTTTGGCGTGCCGCGCGCTGTTTCGAGAAAGCAGCCGATCCCGAGCCCGCGCAGCCGGCCGCGCGCAGCCGCGTCGGCGCACCGCGCCGCGAAACCGGCGTCGCGCGCCTGGGCCAGCGCATCGTCGAGATTGGCGGCAAAACGTCCGCAATCAATCGTAATGCCGAGCGCGCTGCGATAGGGGAAGGCGGCGATCATATTGCGCCGGCGCAAGCCTACGGGGTCCCACCCGTTCCGGCGCGCGGCAATGTCGATCAGCCGCTCGATCAGATAATTCGCCTCGGGCTTCCCGGCGCCGCGATAGGCGTCGATCGGCACCGTGTTGGTGAAGGCGCCGCCCACATCTATGAAAACGGCCGGGATCGCGTAGACGCCGCCCATTGCCGTCGCCGGAGAATTGGTCGAGCTGCCCGGTCCGTTGGACGACAGATAGGCGCCGAGATTGGCCGCGGTCGAGACGTCGAGCGCCAGAAACCGGCCGTCCTTGTCGAGCGCCATTCGGGCTCTCGTATGGTTGTCGCGGCCTTGCGTCCCGCTGACGAACTCCTCGCTCCGCTCGGCGACCCATTTGACCGGCCGCCCGAGCCGCCGCGCCGCCCACAAAACCAGCACCCATTCGGGATAAAGAAAATTCTTCATGCCGAACCCGCCGCCCACATCGGGTGCGGCCAGTTGGATGCGTTCGGGGGACAGCCGGAACACCGCCTCGGCGAGCTGATTGCGGATGCTATGGACGCCTTGTCCGGTCAGCAGCAGGTCGAGGCGGCCGACGGTCGCGTCGTAATTGCCGATCGCCGCCCGCGGCTCGATCGGCGCCGGCACGAGGCGGTTGTTGACGAGCTCGATCTCGACAATGTGGGCCGCACCGGCAAAAGCCGCTCGGGTGGCATCACGGTCTCCCCTCTGAAACCGGAAACAAAGATTTCCCGGCGCCTCTTCCCAGACCGTCGCCGCGTCGGGCAGCAACGCCGCCGCAGCATCGACGACCACATCGAGCGGCCGGTATTCGACCGCGATCCGCTCGGCCGCATCACGCGCCTGATCGCGGGCTTCCGCGACGACTAGCGCCACCGGGTCGCCGACATGGCGCACCCGCCCGCGCGCCAGTGCATAGCGCGGCGGCACAATCATCGGATCGACCGTGCCGACCTGCGCGATGCAGGGAAGCGGACCGATACCGTCCGCCCGCAGATCGCTCTCGGTAAAGACCCCGAGCACCCCACTGTCTTCCCGCGCCGCCGCGGTGTCGATCCGCTCGATCGCCGCATGCGCACGGGGCGAGCGCAGCACATGAGCATGAACCTGCCCGGGTAGCGTTACATCGTCGACGTAGCGGCCAGCTCCGGTCAGAAACCGGAAATCCTCAAAGCGGCGGACCGAGCGCCCGCGACCTTCGGTCTTCATCTGAGCCTCTTTCCCTGCGGCGGGCGGAGAATGGCGCGTCGACCCGTTCTCGCCAATACTACGCGGCATGACGACCACGGCGATGCACCTGTTGCTGCCGGGGATCGGCGAGATCATCAGCGCGAGCCAGCGTGAGGAACGGCTAAGGTGCTGGAGATGAGCACGGCCGATCACGGAATCGGACCAGGAGCACTACGCCCCACCCCCTTTCCCCTCCGCGAGCGGCGGAGGGTTGGGGAGGGGGTGATCTAAGCCGTTACAGCACGGCCATACGCCGCTTTGGCCTCGGCTTCGAGGGCATCCTCGCCTACGCGATTTTAAACCGGCAATGCCAAACGATCGCCGAGGGGTTTCGGCACCGCACCCAGGGGTATGTCAGGTTTGGGCTAGACTTGATGGCGACAATTGGTCAAGAGCCAATTCTGCATTGCCATGCGCATCAAACTCCGCAGCTCGTCATTGAGTTCACGCTCGTTCCATCCGGGCGGGTCCCACCCAAAGTCGCGATCTTGATCTAGCTGCATCAGGTCACTTCCATGGAGGATGGCTGAGCGCAGAGAATACATCTCATCGCGGCGCCTATTGAGTGAAGCACCGGGAGCATATTTCTCGAAGAACTCGCGAAATCGCCTCGTAGGGCCGGGCACTTCGTGAGCGCGGTCCTGTGCACATTGTTCGCAGTATACTTGGTGACTAACCCCACGCTCGGTCAATGCTTCAACTGCCGATACAAGTGACGCGAATGACGAAGAGATTGAAGTCGTCCATTGTTGGTCGCTTTGATACATCCAAAATGTGGCGCGATTGAACTTAGATCGGTTTGTATCTGAAAGTTGTTGGTACCGGCAAACTAGATCGTCGAGACCGGTTGGTACGCGCAACCCTTTTCCATCATAGCCGGTTTGGCGAAAATAGAGATCACGCCCTATCTCCGTAATCTGCTCGTTCGAAGGGGGCGAAAGCTCGTCAATGACCGCTTCATCGAGAGGCGCAAAATAGTATTGTTGAACCCATCGGATGTCGGGTGAAGGAACGGCGGCCGGTCTATCGGTCAAGGCAATGTTCGCGACAAATCTGAGCCATCTCGCCATTTGCCGGTGCCAGGCGGCCCGCGGCGCTCGGCTGCCAGCAGGCGGTTCGTTGCCAGCGTACGGGTCAATCCACGCCCAGAAGTGCTGCGAGCGGCGAGGTTGGAAGCTCGCTCCGGCGAGCAGCACGTTCAGAAGCAACGTGAGTTCACGATGTTCTCTCATCAGGCGATAATCAGTGAGCGGCCGCACATCGCTCGCCCTGATCGGGAATTCTAGAATGAAGGGATGGTCGGCCATTTCGTAAGGGGCACGCGGCGCATTGTCCAGTGGTGGAAGGATCTGCACCCCGGAGCGGTGCCCTCGCCACGACCCGGTCACACGGAAACTGCTGAAGCTATACTGCCGCCCGACTTTCAGCGGCCCATCGAAAAGAGATTTCGCAATCTCCTGGCTAATCCTCTTCCATTCGGTGGCGTCAAAGGCCGGCCCCGGCTCTATGGCGACAATCTTTTTGCCGCGGAAGGAGAGTGCGATGCGGCAATCCGAGCGGGCTAGCGGAAGATACAATTTGTTCGGATTACCCGTAGCCCGATCATATTGACCGGAGCCAGGGATGTGCTCAGCCGGAAGCAACCTCACCTCGTGAGGGTCAACGGTCGTCCAAGTGTCGGGAAGAAGATTCAACGGTGGCTGATCTTTACTCGCGGCAGATAGGGCCAGCCTGGAACAAGTCAATGCTCATGCCGAAGAAATACCACCCGGGCACGGCCGCAACCGATTGCAAACGATTTTGTAACTCTCACGAGTTGCGGAGAGGGCGGCGAGGCGGGTGAGGGTCTTGCGGCGGTCACTCATAAAATTGACCAATTCGCAGTGCACACTGCATTCGTTGAGCCGGTATCGGGGATTGGATGGATGAAGGCAGTGGTTCAACTAACAGGCGAGATCTTGCTGCACATTTGCTGCAGATTCAGCGAAGCGCAATTCACCAATTCAATTGGTAATTGTGAATCGCAAGGAATTTACTGGACAGCCAAGGATTGCCGGGGGTCTTAATGAATGCCCTGGGGTGCGCAGGAGCAAAGACCATGACCTTCGCTACGACCGTTTCCGGCGCGGGCCGATCGCCATTGCGGCACCTGCCGGTTTTGGCCGCGGCGCTCGCTGCGGCCGCGGTGGTGCTGCTCGCGCTTGGTCCGATCGGCTGGCGCGCCGGATGGTGGCATTTCCGGGTCGCATTCCAAACGTTGATGCCCTGGGCGGCCTATTGCGGGATTGCGGCGCTGGCCGTCTCGGCGCTGGCTTTGTTCCTTGGCCGCTCGCGCATCGAGTGGCGCGGGGTCGCTGTCGCGATCGTCGCGTTTGCCGTGGGTCTCCCGATTGCCTATGTCCCGTGGCATTACGACCGGATGCGGACGGCCGTGCCGCCGATCCACGACATCACGACCGATCCCGACAATCCTCCCGCCTTCGCCGCGGTCGTGGCGGCGCGAACCGCCGAAGGGGGTAACCCAGTCGGCTATGAAGGCGCCAAAATTGCCGAGCAGCAACGGCAGGCTTATCCGGATATCGCGCCGCTGAGCCTGGCGCTCCCCCGGGATGTCGCGTTCAATCGGGCGCTCGACGCGGCGCAACGTATGGGATGGACGATTGTCGCGGCCGACGACACGGCGGGCCGCATCGAGGCGAGCGACCGGAGCCGCTGGTTCGGCTTCACCGACGACATCGTGATCCGAATTACGCCAGAAGGCTCGGGCAGCCGCGTCGATGTCCGCTCGTCGTCCCGTCTCGGGCGCAGCGATTTCGGGGTTAACGCCGCGCGCATCCGCGCCTATCTCGCGGCGCTGCGCACGGCTGCCGAAAAACAGGGATAGCGATGTCGAGCATCCGCCCGCTCTCCGGCATAACGGTTATCGAGATCGGCCACAGTGTGGCGGCGCCTTATGCCGGAATGATCCTCGGCGAGCTCGGGGCCGACGTGATCAAGGTCGAAAACCCGAAGGGGGGTGACGCCTGCCGCGGCTGGGGTCCGCCCTTCACCGACGGGACGGCGACGGCATTCCACGCCTTCAACCGCGCCAAGCGGGGGATCACGATCAACCTCGGCGATCCGGCTCAGGTCGAGAAATTGCACTGGCTGATCCACGAGCGCGCCGATGTGCTGATCCACAATTTGAAATACGGCACGCTCGAATGCTATGGCCTCTCCGCCGCCGCGCTGACTGCCGAGAAACCGAGCCTCGTCTATTGCAACATCGGGGCCTTCGGGTCGACCGGCCCGCTGCGCGACCGCCCCGGCTACGACCCGATGATGCAGGCCTATGGCGGGCTGATGAGCCTGCTGGGCGAGGACGGCAGGCCGCCGGTGCGGGTCACCGTCTCGATCATCGACATGGCGACGGCGATGTGGGCAGTGATCGGCATTCTCGCCGCGTTGCAGGAACGGGGGCGCACCGGACGCGGCGGGGTCATCGACACTTCGCTCTATGAGACGACGCTCGCCTGGATGACCCTGCCGATCTCGGCCTATCTCGCCGATGGCGAGTTCCCGGAGCGGCACGGTTCCGGTGTCGGACCCATCGTCCCTTACCAGGCCTTCGCCGCCGCCGACGGCCATATCATGGTCGCGGCGGGGAACGACAATTTGTTCCGCCGGTTGTGCGGCGCGGTCGGCCGGCCTGGCCTCGCCGAAGATCCGCGCTTTCGCACGAACGGCGACCGGGTCATCAACCGCCGAACCCTGATCCCGATCCTCACGGACCTGTTCGCGACCGAGCCGATCTCGGTCTGGACCGGGCGGCTCGACGCCGCCGGAATCCCGAATGGGCCGATCCAGATGGTCGACCAGGTCGTCGCCGACGCGCAGACCGCCGCTCTCGGCATCATCCAGCAGCTGAGCTCGATTTCGCTTGTCGGACTACCGCTGTCGTTCGATGGTACGCGCCCGCCATTGGCCAAGCTGGCGCCGCGGCTCGGAGAGGACAACCCAGAGATCGTTGATCCGGCCGCATGACGGCTCGTCGTCGCAGCACCCTCGCCGCCTCGGTCGGATTGGCCCTGGCCGCCTGCGCCCAGACCCCACCGCCGGAAGGCTCCGCTCAGCCGAGCGCCGCGGCCGCCGCCCCGGCGACCGAAGCAGTCCCATCGCGGTTCGTCGGCCTGATCGGCACCAGGGCGCAACATGCGCCGCCGTTTCTCGGCGTGCCCGAAACAAATTTTTATTTGCTGCGCAGCTTCCTTGACCGGCAGACCGGCGAGACTCGCCACCAGCTTTACGTCTCGGACAGCTATTCGGGCCCGGAGCGGCGCTGGGACGCTGCGCGCGACGGCGCCGGACACGCTCTGCGCTTCCTCGAGATCAACCGGCGCCAGATCACCTGCGAGGGCGGCTGCTCCTATGCGGAGGAATTCGCTGCCGACATTCCGGAAAGCGAGCTGCGCGCGAACCCCAACGGGCTGAAGGTTACCTTCGGCGCAAAATCGGGCGCGGAAAAGACGATTTCCGTTAGCGGCAGCCAGATCAGCGCACAGCTCGCCGCGGTGGACGCCGTGCACAACCGCGCAATACCGGCCGCCGCGCCGCCTCCCTCTCGCCCTTATCAGTAAGTGCCGGCACTCATCCCGTTCTGGCCGAGCGGGATCGTCTTGCACCCGTCGACGTCCTGCGCGGATGGAAGGCCGAATCCGACGCATGGATCGTGCTGCGGAATAACCGCCGAGGCGAGATGGCGCCGCGGATGCGAGTCGGCGCGTGGGCACGCCACAGCGCTGACCCCGGCGAGCAGCAATACCAAGAGCAGAAGCAGCGCCCAGGCCGCGGCCACGACTTGCCAGCCTCCGATTTGGCGGTCGTCGGCCGGCTGCGCACGTTCGAGTTCAATGGCATCGATCATGGTCTGCCTCGTGATGTTGCGCCGCACCAATCAGGTAGGCGGCTTCTCCTGTGCAGACCCCTGCGACCAATCGGCCATGCCATCACATTGTGGTGATTGACGTTGGCTGCCGCGCCGTCATCGACCCGGCTCGGATCGCGCCCTATATTCGGTCTGTGACACCAAAGGAGGCCGAGGCATGAAATTCGGGCTTTTCGGCGGGGCGCGCGCTCGCGGCGGCCCGGCCGGCGACAGCTCCGCCTATCACGACTTCATCAATTACGTCGTCGAGGCCGAGAAGCTCGGTTTTTCGAGCGTCTTTCTGGTCGAGCACCATTTCACCGGCTTTGGCCAGGTCTCGGCGTCGATGAGCCTGCTTGCCTATCTGGCCGCCCGCACCGAGCGCATTCGTCTCGGCACCGCGGTCGTCGTACTGCCTTGGCACAATCCGATCCTCGTCGCCGAGCAGGCTGCGACGCTCGATTTGTTGTCGAACGGCCGCCTCGATTTCGGGGTCGGCAAGGGCTACCGGATGTACGAATTCTCCGGCTTCTGCATCCCGTCCGAGGAGGCGACCGAGCGGTTCGATGAGGCGATGGACGTGATCCGCAAGGCGTGGACGAGCCACGGCCGGTTTTCGCACCACGGCAAGCGCTGGCATTTCGATAACGTCGTCGTCGAGCCGTACCCGATCCAGCAGCCGCACCCGCCATTCTGGCTCGGCGCCGGCAGCGCCGAATCGATCCGCCGCGCCGCGCGCGACGGCTACAACCTCCTGCTCGACCAGATCGCCCCGACCGATCTGATCCTCGAGCGCGTCGCCACCTTCCGCCATGAATGCGAGCGGGTCGGGCGGCGTTACGACCCGATGATGGTCGGCGTGACCCGCGGGCTGCAGATCGTCCACAACGAAGAAGAGCGCAAGCGCGCCATCGTCACGCGCCGGCAGGTGCTGAAGAACATCGGCGACCTCGCCCGCGGCCCCGGCGCGGAGCGGTATGCGCACATCAAGGAAGACGAGGGTTCGTTCGTGCTCGACGATGCGCCGCTGCTTGGCACTCCGGAGGAGATCATCACGCAGCTGAAGCGGCTCGAAGCCGGCGGCGTCGAGAATGTGCTGTTCGCCGCCCCCGGCGCTTCGGTTGCCGGGCTGCGCACCTTTGCCGAGGAAATCATGCCCGCCTTCGACCAGGAGCCGATGGCCCTCGCGCAAGTGTAGCCTTACTCGAAGCCGGTGGTGACGCCGCTGATCAAGTTCTCGCCGTAGAGCGACCCGGTATCGACACCATTGTCGTTCGGCACCGGCTCGAGCGCAGCGACGAGCTTGGCGAATTCGCGTTCCGCCTCCCGGCACATTTCTTCGGCGGCTTCGAGCTCGACCGATGCGAAACGCAGTGGATCGCCGGGACGGCACCTGCCCAGCCTCGGCAAGTCGGCGGAAATCACGGTGGCAATTTTCGGGTAGCCACCGGTGGTCTGGTGATCGGCGAGCAGCACGATCGGCTGCCCCGAGCCGGGAACCTGGATCGAGCCGGTAGCGATCGCGTCGGAGACGATGTCCCAACCGCGCCGGTGCCGCAGCGGCGGGCCATCCAGGCGCATGCCCATGCGGTCGGCGTCTTTCGACACCCGGAACTCGGCGTCGAGCAGTGTCGCGAGCGTCTCTTTTCGAAAATACGTCTGCTGCGGCCCGAGGACGATGCGGATCGGCTGGTCAGGCGGCTCAGAAGGCAGAGCGGGTGCCCGCAGCTCGTTCCGCTCGGAGGCGCACCCAACCGCCAACGGTATGACATCGTCGCGTTGTAGGGCGCGCCCGTTCAACCCGCCGAGCGCCGCCCGTACGTAAGTCGAAGCGCTGCCGAGGACCTTCGGCACCGCGATGCCGCCCTCGACCGCGAGATAGCAGCAGCCGGATTGGCGGCCGAGCACGATTTGCACGGTTCCGCCCCGCTGGACTGTCGCGCTTTGCCCCGCGGCCACCACCCTCGGGTTCTCGCCGCGGATGCCGAGACTGGCGCCGGTCCCGACGAGCGCGAGCCGTGCGGTGTCTGCGGCGATCTCGAGGATCGGCCCGCTTACCAGGATTTCGAGCGCCGCCCTTCCCTGCTGGTTGCCGACCAGCGCATTGGCGAGGCGCAGACCGAAGCCGTCGAGCGCGCCTGAGACCGGCACCCCGATATTCTGGTAACCGACCCTTCCGAGGTCCTGCACCGTCGTGTGAAGACCGGGGACCAATACCTTGAAACCGGTTGTCATTCCGCTGCCGGTGCGCTCTCGATTTCATAGCTGCGGTTATCGACCGCTAGGCGGAACGACGCGAAAGCGGCCGCATCGATCGGCTGGAACTTGACTGCGTCGCCTGGCGCGAAGAGTGCTGGGTTGGGGCGCTCGGGGTCGAACATGCGGATCGGGGTCGCGCCGATCAGATGCCACCCGCCGGGGCTCTCGTAGGGGTAGATCGCGGTCAGCGAGGTGGCGATCGAGATCGACCCGGCCGGCACGCGCAGCCTCGGATCGGCGCGCCGCGGCAAAACCAATTGCAGCGGCAGATCGCCCATATAGGGGAAGCCGGGCAGAAACCCGAGCATATAGACGTGGAACCGGGTGCCGCTGTGCAACGCGACGACCTCGTTCGGCGTCAGCCCGGTCAGACGCGCCACTTCTGCCAGATCGGGGGCGAATTCGCCCTCATAACAGGCCGGCACGTGCCACAGCCTTGCGCCGGCGCGCGGATTGTCACCGAGATCGAACAAGGGCTCGATCGCGCCCTGCAGCTCGCCCCGGCTCGTCACCAGAGGATCGTAATAGATCGTCAGCGATCGGAAGGTGGGTACCGTCTCGACGATCCCGGCCGGCGCGTTCGACCGGATGATCGTATCGAGGCGCAGCACGCACTCGCTCAGCTCCCGGTCGACCCGATCGCCGAACTCGACGACGAGGGCGCGGTCGCCGGCCGACACGAAGCGCACTTTCATCGCTTTCCCTGGTAGACTGGCGAGCACGGCGGTGGTGGCCGATCAAAGCGAGGAGGCGGCATGCCCAAAGAAATCAATCTCAACGCCGATATGGGCGAGGGTTTTGGGGCGTATGACATCGGCGACGATGCCGGGCTGCTCAAGGTCATTCGGTCGGCGAGCATCGCCTGCGGGTTCCACGCCGGCGATCCGGTGACGATGCAGCGGCTGGTCACCGAGGCCGCTGCCCAGGGTGTCAGCATCGGTGCGCATCCCGGCTTCAACGACCTCTGGGGTTTTGGGCGGCGGCGCATCGACATGAACCCTCGCGAGCTCGAATACATGATCGCCTACCAGATCGGCGCATTGCAGGCGATGGCCTGCTATGCCGGCGCCAAGGTGACGCATTTGAAACCGCACGGCGCGCTCAACAATATGGCCGCCGAGGACATCGAGCTGGCGCTGGCGATCGGCCGGGCGATCAAGACGGTCGACCGGGACATCATCTATGTCGCCCTCGCCGGCTCGGCGATGGAAAAGGCGGGGCGGGAGCTGGGGCTGCCGGTGGCGCGCGAAGGGTTTTGCGACCGGCTCTACGATGATGACGGCAACCTGACCTCGCGCAAAATACCGGGCGCGGTGCTCCGTGACCCCGAAGTGGTAAGTGAGCGCGTCGTCCACATGGTGCTGAACGAGGAGATCGTCTCGCGCAATGGCAAGCCGCTGAAGGTGCGGCTCGACACGTTGTGCGTGCACGGCGACGAGCCGAGCGGCGTCATCGCCGCGCGCGCCGCGCGACAAGGTCTCGAGGCCGCCGGCGTGCGCGTCGTGCCCTTACCCGAGATGACCCTCGGCTGAAATTCTAGCGCCGGGAACGGCTGTCGAGGATTGTTGGCAGGGTCACCGGGCGAAATCCCCAGACATCGACCCCGACATCGAACTGCCTTGGCTGAGGCTTCAACCTACCGTGGCTATGGCCGTGCAGGTTGACCCAGCCCTTGTCCATGCCGCGCCACGACCGAAACGGGTAATGGCACAACACCAGAGAGACGCCGTCCACCGTGATCTCCGCATAGGGCTGCACGCTCTCCCAGCCGTCGAGCTCCGTCGTCCCCGTCGGATCGTTGTTGCCGGTGACGAGGTGCTTATGGCCGTGCAGCCGGGCGAGAATTTCCGCGACCACCTCCGTCTTCTGGCGAATGGCAAAATCGCCGAGGTGCCAAACCACATCATCCGGTCCGACCGCCTCGTTCCAGCGCTCCACCATCCCCTCATTCATTGCACCGACCGAGGAAAATGGGCGCCGGTAAACTCCCAAAGCGCCGCCATGACCGAAATGCGTGTCGCTGATGAAAAACGTGATCATTCCCCGGCGTTGGCGCGAATGACGCGCCACACGCGCTCAGGCGTGACGGGCATCTCAAGGTGGGTGACGCCGAGATCGGCCAGCGCGTCGACGATGGCATTGACAATGACGCCGAGCGCCGGGGTAATGCCGCCTTCGCCGCCGCCGCGAAACCCCAACGGGTGAGTCGTCGACGGGACTTCGCTGATTGCCGTTGCAAAGAACGGCAGGTCGGCGGCTCGCGGCATCGCATAATCCATAAACGACCCTGAGAGGAGCTGGCCGCTCCCGGTATCATAGACGCATTGCTCGAACAGCGCCTGGCCGGCGCCCTGCGCGATCCCGCCATGGGTCTGGCCGTGCAGAATCAGCGGGTTGACGGCGCGGCCGACATCGTCGACGGCGGTGTAGCGGACAATCTCGACAGCCCCGGTTTCGAGGTCGATCTCGACTTCGCAGACATGAAACCCGTGCGGGAAGGAGGCAACCCGGCTCGTGACCTCGCCGATACCGGCAAGCGGCCCGCGCAGCTCCTCGGGCAGGCTCGAATCGTCCTGCGCCGCCGCCGCGACGGCGAACAGGCCGAGCGAGCGGTCGGTACCGGCAACGGTGAAATGCCCGTCGGCGAAATCGATGTCGGCCTCCGCTGCCTCGAGCCGGTGCGAGCTGATGCGCCGGCCCCTCTCGATGATTTCGCCCGCGGCGCCGTGCACGGTTATGCTCGCAAGACGCAGCGAGCGTCCCGAATGCGAGCCGGCGCCGATCGCGACGCGGTCGGTGTCGCCGGTTGACGAGCCGCACGCAATCGGCCCGCACGCCGAGCCATTCGCCGAGCAGCTGCGCAAAGCTCGTCTCGTGGCCCTGTCCGCTCGACAAGGTGCCGACGACCATCTCGACAATCCCTTCCGGACGCACCGTAACCTCGGCGCGTTCTTGCGGCGCGCCGCTCTGCAACTCGACATAGGCGCCGAGTCCGATGCCGCGCCGCCGGCCGCGCGCCTCGGCCTCTCTCCGGCGCGCCGCGAACCCGTCCCAATCGGCCAACGCCAATGCCCGGTTCAGCACCGCATGATATTCGCCGCTGTCATAGGTCATGCCGAACGGGTTGGCATAGGGCAGTGAGGCGGCTGGGATCAGGTTCTTGCGGCGCAAGGCGACCCGGTCGAAGTCATTTGCGCGGGCCGCGATATCGATCAGCCGCTCGATGACGAACATGACCTCGGGCCGCCCGGCGCTGCGGTAGGGGCTGGTCGGCGCCGTGTTGCTCAGCACCGCCCGCGCCCGCACCCGCGCCGCCGGGATTCGGTAGAGGCTCGACATCAGCTCGGTGCCCTTGGTCAACGGCACAAAGGACGCGGCGTAGGCGCCGAGATTGCTGAGGTTCGCGGCCCGCAATGCAAGGAAGCTGCCTTCCGCATCCAGCGCAAGCTCGGCCTCGACCCTGAGATCGCGGGCCTGGTGGTCGCTGAGAAACGCCTCCTGCCGCTCGCCGTTCCATTTGACCGGAAGGCCGAGCCGGCGCGCCGCCCAGGCGACGAGCGCGAATTCAGGGTAGGACGAGTTCCGCGTGCCGAAATTGCCGCCGACGTCGCGGGCGATGACCCGCACCTTGTCCTTCGGCAGACCGAGCATCGCCGACACATCCTGCCGCGGCCGCCCGATACTCCCGCCACCGGCGTAGAGCGTGATCCGGCCGCTCGCCGGATCGAATTCAGCGAGCGCGGCGCGCGGCTCCATCGGCACACCGGTGACGCGCTGCACCCAGGTCGAGAGCCGGGCGATGTGGGCGGCTGCCGCGAAGGCTCCTTGCGTGGCCTCATGATCGCCGACGCCGGCGTCGAGCACGAGGTTTGGTCCACCCCCGTCGAGCAGTGACGGGGCGTCCTCGAAGACCGCCGCCGCCGAACTCGTTACCGGAGTGAGCGGCAGATAATCGACGCGCACGGCCTCGGCCGCATCCTTTGCCGAGGCGAGCGTCTCGGCAACGACGAAGGCCACGGCCTCGCCGACAAATCGCGTCCGTTCAACCGCCAGAGGGTACTGCCGGCTCGCGGAAGGCGGCACCCGATCGAGATTTTCGAGACGAATGTCTGGCGGGTGGCGAGCCGCTGGCGAATAGATCATCGGGCCGAGCCCATCCGCGACATAGTCGGCACCCGTCAGAACGGCGAGCACACCAGGGATCGCCCAGGCGCGTTCAGTTCTGATCGCGGTTATCCGCGCATGCGCATGAGGCGATCGCACCACTACTGCGTAGACTTGGCCCACGAGGTTGAAATCGTCGCTGTAGCAGCCGCGGCCGGTCAGCAGACGCAAATCTTCCAGGCGCGGCAAAGGCTCGCCGATGCCGGCGCGGGCCGGGTGCGGGGGAGGCGAGGAGGGGGCGGTCATGTCGTCGGGATTGTCCCATCATCCGCGCTTGACAGCCAGCGGAAAGGCCTTATGTGAATGTGACACACATTAACATGAGGGTGCCGTTCATGCAGGCGTTTGCGGCGCAACTGGACGACATTGGCAAGCCGGCCTGGATCGCGCTGACGGTGGTCAGCTTAATCCTGTTCTGGCCGCTGGGCCTCTTGGTTCTCGGGTTCTTGATAGGGAGTGGGCGTATGGCATGCTGGAAAAACGGCGGCACGGACCGTTGGCAGCGTCGCATGGAGCGCATGCAGCGGCGGATGGAACGGATGCAGGGGGCCGCGGAGCGATGGGGCTGCGGCGGCTATCGTGCTTCGAGCGGCAACTATGCCTTTGACGAGTACCGCGCCGAAACCTTGCGCCGTCTCGAAGAAGAGCAGCGCGAATTTATGACGTTCCTCGACCGCCTGCGCCATGCGAAGGACAAGGCGGAATTCGACCAGTTCATGGCGGAGCACCGGCGTACCTCCAACGGCTCGCAGGCGCAGACCGGCTGACTTTTTCAGGCTAAAGCCCTCACCCACCGCCGCCAGCGCGGCGGTCCCCCCTCTCCCGCAATGCGGGAGAGGAGCTTTTCGATCACCGCGTTATAGCCCCTCTCCCGCACCGCGGGAGAGCAAGGCGAGGCGGGTGAGGGTGTCGCCGCCCTAAAAGACGCCGCGGCTGCGGAGCCCGGCAATCGCTTCCGCATCATAGCCGAGCTCGCGCAGCACGGCATCGGTGTGCTCGCCCTGGTCGGGGGTCGGGCGCAGCTCGTCAGGCTGCGGGTAGCCGCTCATATGGATAGGCTGGCCGACCACCTTTTGCGGACCGAGCTTCGGATGGTTGACCGGCTTGGCGATCCCGAGATGGTGCACTTGCGGATCGGCAAACGTCTGGTCGATCGTGTTGATCGGCCCGCACGGCACGCCTGCCTTGTTGAGCCGCTCGACCCAATAAGCGTTCGGATGCTGCCGAATGATTTCGGCGAGATGCGCATTGAGCGCCGGCCGGTTTCTCGCACGCGCGGCGACCGTCGCGAAATCAGGACTATCGGCCAGGTCCGTCGACCCCGCCACATCGCAAAAGCGCCGCCACAGATTGTCGCCAGAGGCGGCGATGTTGATGTATCCATCGGCGGTCTGGAACATGCCGGTGCCGGGGGAGGTCGGGTGGAAATTGCCTTCCTGGCCGGCGACCTCGCCCTTCATCAGGTAACGCGCCGCCTGGAAGTCCAGCATGAAGATCTGCGCTTCGAGAAGCGAGGTGTGCACCCATTGGCCCTCGCCGGTGCGCTCGCGGTTGAGCAGCGCCAGCACGATTCCATAAGACAGCAAGAGCCCGGCCGAGGTGTCGTTGATCGCGATGCCGACCCGCACCGGGCCTTGTCCGGGGTGGCCGGTAATCGACATGAGGCCGCCCATGCCCTGGGCGATCTGGTCGACCCCGGCCCGCCCGGCATAAGGCCCGTCCTGGCCAAAGCCGGAGATGCTGCCGTAGACGATGCGCGGGTTGACCTTGCGCACCGCTTCGTAATCGATGCCGAGCCGGTGCTTCACGTCGGATTTGTAGTTCTCGACGATGACATCGGCGCGTTCGGCGAGCTTGAAAAAGATCTCCCGGCCCTCGTCGCTCTTCAGGTTCAACGTCATCGCCCGCTTGTTGCGGTGCAGGTTCTGAAAATCGGGACCGTCGCGGCGGCTGCCGGTCGCGTCCACGCAGCTCGCCGGAGGGTTCGATCTTGATCACCTGCGCGCCCCAATCGCCGAGCTGGCGCACCGCGGTCGGCCCGGCGCGATGCGCGGTCAGATCAATGACGAGGAAGTCGTTGAGCGGGAGTGGCGTCATTGGATTTCTCCAGCCAGCAGGACGTAGTCTCGACCGTGATTTTGCGCCGCAAGTTTGGCGACTTCAACCGCGACCGCCGTTCCGATATCCTCTCGCAACACAGCGGCGACACCTGACCGGCCATGGAGCGCGACAGCAGGCGCATTGCTCGGGAGTGGAACCGGGAGATCGAGGCGGAAATACGCCGTCTTGCTGCGCGGCGAGACGAGCGGTGGGGCCGGTTCGTCGTCTGGACGGTGCTGGAGCTGGTCTGGCTGGTGGCAGTGTTTGCCGTGCTCGGTGTTTTCAGCCGGCTGCACTGAGAAGCGAAGCAGCGCGGTGCCTCGCCCGCGCTGCCGTCATTCCGCGCCGGCCGCCCGGGTCTCGTTCCGACGCCGGAGCTTTGCGATGGCGCCGGCGTCCCCTTGCTCTGCCGCTTTCTCGTACCAGGCCTCGGCCTGCGCAATATCTGCGGTGACTCCGTGGCCGGCGCTGTACAGGTCGCCCAGCTGGAGCTGCGCTTCGACCAGGCCCTGTTCGGCAGCCAGGCCGCACCAGCGGAACGCTTCTTCGGCATGTTGCGCCGTGCCCTGGCCTTTCAGCAGCATGACGGCGAGATTGTATTGCGCATAGCGATCGCCCTGTTCGGCGGAGCGGCGGTACCATCTGACCGCCTCGGCGAGATTGCGGACGACGCCGGTGCCGGTGCAATAGAGTGCCGCCAGTTGGAATTGCGCGCCGGTATCCCCCTGCTCGGCCGCCTTGCGGAACCATAATGCTGCTGCAGCCGTGTCGCGAGGAACCCGATGACCGTTCAGGCAATTCCACGCCAAAAGCCGCTGCGCTTCGAGATTGCCGGCTTCGGCAGCGATGCGGTAGCAGTGCATTGCCGCGCCCTCTTCGGGCGGTTCGAGATGACCTTGCGAATAGAGGTGGCCGAGCTGGAGGAGGGCAGGGGGGTATCCCGAATCCGCCGCCTGCGCCACCAATGATGCGGCGGTGGCGAAGTCCTGGCCGACGCTTTCCCCGCGTGCGTAGAGCATGCCGAGGGCGGTTTGGGCCTCCGGGTCGCCGGCCTCGGCCGCCCGGCGCAGCCACGCCACCCCGGCTTCCGGATCGCGTGGGACGCCCTCACCGCCGAGGTAGAGGTATCCGAGGCGGATCTGGGCGGTCGCGACGTCCTGCTCGGCCGCCCGCCGGTACCACTCGGCCGCCTTAGCCGCGTCACGCTCGACGCCGGTGCCTTGCAACAGAAACGCCGCGATATTGATTTGGGCGGCGGCGATGCCCTGCTCGGCCGCCTTGCCAAACCATTTGGCGGCCTCGCCTAGCTCCTGCGGGACGCCGTCGCCGCGCGCATAGAGCCGCCCGAGGCTGAACTGCGCCTCGGCATTGCCGGTTTCGGCGGCGGCCCGGTACCATCTCGCCGCCTCAATCATGTTCGGCAGCGCGGCCTCACCGGTCTCGTACAACTGGGCAAGACGAGCTATCGCCGGCACGAAATTTTGCCGCGCGGCCTGGCGCAACAACGTTTCGGCGGCGTGCTCGTTGCGCGGCCGTCCGCCGCCTTCCAGAGTGAGCAGCGCCAGATTGTACTGTGCGCGCGCATTGCCTTGCTCGGCGGCTTTGCCGAAGCACTGCGCCGCTCTGTCGGTGTCGCGATCGACGCCTTGGCCGGAGAGGTGCATTAGCCCGAGCGCCACTTGCGCCGCCGCATTGCCTTTTTCTGCCGCCTTTTCGTACCAGCCGGCGGCGGTCGGAAGGTCCCTTTCGATCCCGTGGCCGTTGGCGTAGAGGATGCCGAGGCCCAGCTCGGCAGCGGCGCTGCCCTGAGCGGCGGCGAGCGAGTACCAGCGCCGCGCTTCTTGATAATCGGGCTCGCAACCGATCCCGCGCGCGTAAATCAGCCCCGTATTGGCCTGCGCGTCGGCGATTCCTTGCTCGGCCGCCGCCCGACTCCAACGCAGCGCCTCGGCCGGGTCCTGCGGGACGTCGAACCCGTTTGGAAAGAGCAGTGTTCGATTGTGATCGGCGGCCATGGGGTCGCGCTTGGTGGCGGAGCCATACCATCGCGCAAAATTCGACGCCTGTGCGCGATAGCCGTCCAGATGCAGCAGGCTGAGCTGATGCTGCGCCATAGCGTGGCCCAGCTCCGCCGCCCGCCGGTACCGGCCGGCGGCATCGGCCAGATTGGCGAGGACCCCATGTCCGCGGGCGTGGAGCAATCCCAAACGATAGGAGGCTTCGGGATCTCCGGTGGCAGCCGCCGCAGACCATTCCTTCAGCGCTTCAGAGTAATCGCCACGTTCATAGGCGCCACGGCCGCGATCCACCACTGATTCGGGCCGGTGCAGCCTCGCATCGAGCCAGGCAATTCTCTTTTGCCAGGCTTGCCTCCACCCTGACCCTCCCCCGCAAGCGGCCGAGGGAACAGCCGCGGAGGGAACAGTCCAGGCGCTTCCTGGCCCTCTCCCGCAAGCGGGGGAGGGAAGGGCGGGGGCGGGAGCCGGGGTCGGCGGCAGCGTCATCCTCACGGCTCGCGCATCGCCTCGTTGACGCTGCGGATCACGCCCTTCAGTACGTACATGAAGACCGAGCGCGACCCGACACTGATGTCGGCGGTCAGGGTCATCCCCGGCATCAGCCTGAAGCTGTCGGGCACCCCATTGAGCTTGACTTCGGTAAATGCAATGCGCGCCTTGTAATAGGGGTCGACAGCGCTGCCGTTGTCGTCCTGCGAAAACGCGCCCTCGCTGATCCAGCGCACATAGCCCGAGGCAGTGCCGTGTTCGACAAAGCTGAACGGGTCGAGCTTCACCGTGACGCGGTCCCCCGGACGGACAAAGCCGATTTCGCGCGTCGCAATGTGAACCTCGGCCTCGACGGGCGAATGCAGCGGGGCAAGCGTGATCAACGGATCACCCTCCTTCAGAACGGAGCCGACCGACAGTTTCGCGAGTTTCAAGACTACCGCGTCCTCCGTCGCTTCGAGGCGCACCAGATCCTGATGCCGGGACGCCTTGGCCAGCTGCTGCTGGGCGGTGTCCAGCGCATTGCGCGCCGTCACCAGCTCCTGGCTGACCTGTCCCGACCATTGCTCGACAAAAGCGTCGCGATTGGCGATTGTGGAGGCGAGCTGGTGCTCGGCTTCACTGAGGCCGTTGCGGTCAAAATCCTGCGTCCGCAGAATTTCCATACGCTGATCCGTAGCGGTCAGCAGATTGAGCCGGCTGCCGGTCTGGTTGGCGGCCAGACTGGCACGCATACCCTCGATCTCCTGTGAGATTTTCACCCGGTCTTCATAATGGGCGAGGTCGTCCTTGAGCTTGCGGATCGTCGCCTTGTTTTGCGCGATCTGCTCGTCATAAGCGCGCAACTGCGCGTCGAACTGGCTCTTGCGCTGCAGGTAATAGGCCCGCTGCAGGTTCGTGTAGGCAGCCTCCGGCTTGTTTATCACAGGCGGGTTGAAGTCGCGATGCGCCAGCTCCGCCTCGGCCCGCGAGATTTGCGCTTCGAGACTGGCGATCTGCGAGGCCGCCGCGCCGACATCGGCGGCGGCGAAAGTCGGATCGAGCGTCGCCAAGAGCTGTCCGCGTTTTACGCGCTCGCCTTCCTGCACATCCAGGCTCTTGATGATCGAGGGATCGAGCGCCTGCAGGACGATGGACGGCTCGGTCGTGACGATCTGGCCCTCAGACGACGTCACGACCCGGTTGATCTGCATAAAAAAGCTGACCGAGAGCAGGGCGACGAACAGCCCGGCCAGCACATGCAGAGTGACCCGCAGCTGTGCCGGTTCGGAATCCTCCCGGACCTCACCGACCTCGGACTGAAAGATCCGGATCAGCGCAGCGGAAGGCGGATTACGCTGCGGTGCCGGCGCGAAGCGGAACAAGCGCATGGGCTGGCCTGGTTTGGAGATGGCGGTTTTGCTGATACCAGAGGCCGCGGTAAATGTCGCAGCGCTCCAATAGCTCGTCGTGCGGCCCGGAATCGTAGACACGGCCGCGTTCGAGCACCAAAACCGTGTCGGCTTGCACCAGCACCGAAAGGCGGTGCGAAATGATCACGAGCGTGCGGCCTTTGGCGATCCGCAGCAAATTCGCATTGACGATCGCCTCGCTCTCCGCGTCGAGAGCGCTGGTCGCCTCGTCGAGGATAAGGATCCGCGGGTCGCCGATCAGGGCGCGGGCAATCGCCAGGCGCTGGCGCTGCCCGCCCGACAGATTGGCGGAGCCTTCCTGGACATGCGTCTCGTAGCCGCGAGGCAGGTGTTCGATGAACTCCTCCGCGCCGGCCAGCCGCGCGGCATAAACGATGTCCTCGAAGCTCGCATCCGGCTTGGACGCGGCGATCGCTTCCCGGATCGTGCCGGTGAACAGAAAATTGTCCTGCAGCACTACCCCAAGGCTGGAGCGCAGATGGTCGACGTCGATTTCCCGCAAATCATTGCCGTCGATCTTGATCAGTCCCTCGTAATTGCTGTGCAGCATCTGCAGCAGCCGGGTTACGGTGGTTTTCCCCGAGCCGCTGCGCCCCATGATGCCGAGAATGGTGCCCTCCGGGGCAGTGAACGAGACGCCGTCGAGCGCTGGTGAGGAGGAGCCGCGATAGCTAAATCGCACATTCGCGAACTCGATGCGACCGTTCAGCGGGGTGCGGATGCCGGCCTTCGACCGGCCCTCCTCGGCGGGTTGGTTGACCAGGTTGGACACGGCCTTTACCGCAAGCTGCGCCTCGTCATATTGCTGCAGCAAGTGCGACAGTTGGACCAAGGGCGCGGCCACCCGCTGGGTCAGCATCATGAACGCGACGAGAGCGCCGACATAGACCTGATCTTTCGTGGTGATCGCAAGATAAACGGCGAGCGCAAAGGTGCCGTTGACCATCAGCCTTTCGAGCGGCGTCACGACGGTCTGGATGACATTGGCGGTCCGCCCCTCTTCGAGACGCAGCCGCGCCGCCGTAGCGACACGGACGTCCCACTCATGGCGCTGGCGGGCGTCGAGCGCCAGCGACTTCACGGTCCGGATGCCCTGCAGGTTCTCCACCAGAAACGCGTTTTTTAGGCCTTCGGCGCGGAACGCCGCGGCGCCCTTGCGGCGCAGCGCCGGCAGCATCCAGATGATCCACAGGCAGATCAGCCCGCAAAACCCCAGCACCGTTGCGGTCAGGATCGCGCTGAAGAAAAACATGATCGGCAAAAAGATCAGCAACACGAAGCTGTCGAGCACCGTGCCGAATACCTGTCCCGTCAAGAACCCGCGGATCTTGAACATCTCGTTCATGTCGCGGGTGATCATCCCGGTCGATGACCGCTCAAAGAAATCCAGAGGCAGGTTCAACACCTTGTTGAACATGTAGGTGTACAAGTGAGCGTCGATCCGGGCGGTGATGTGAAGGACGAGAAAGCGTCGTAAATAGCCGAAGATCGTCTCAAAGATGATCAACACCAGCATCGTGACGCATAAGACCGCGAGCGTGTCGAGGCTCTGGAAATAGACAACCCGGTCGATGAGCAATCGCCAGAACATGATCGGGCCGAGCGCCAGAAGGCTCAGCATGATCGCCGCTACGCCAATGTCCCGGACGAGGCGGTGGTCGCGGAACAGCTGCGCTGCAATCAGCCGCAATCCGAACGGTTGATCCTCGTCGCTGAGACGGTAATCACGCTTGATGAGGATGACGGCGCCCGACCATGCCAAAGCGAGCCGCTGCGCGTCGAGGTTCAAAGGCGCATCCTCGCCCGCGAGCGGGTCTTGCACCACGACATGCGGCGGCTGCGCCTTTGCCTCCGCCCGCAGGAGAACCATCGCGCAGCCATTCTTCAGCACCAGCACGGCCGGCAATGCCCGCCCCATTTGCATCAGATCATCAAAGCCAAGCCTCGTGGGCACCGCCCTCAGGCCGTTGGCGTGCGTTATCCGGAGCAGCTCATCCGGCGTCGGCCCGTCTGCTGCGATCCGGTGATCGCGGCGCAGCTGCGCCGGGCTGAGATGAATTCCGCGATGCCGCGCCACGATTGCTAAGGCCCCGAGCAATGCCGCTCCCGCAGCGGGAGCACGACTGCAGTCCGGCTGTTCGGCGATACTGGTCATGAGTGTTGCGGTTCCACGACGGCGCCGGCCTGGGCCGCTGCCTCATACGGCAACGTCGCCACGTCTGCCGCGAGCAAATAGCCGTGGCGAAACTCGGTCTTGATCAGCTGCTCTGCGCCGATGCCGCCGGCCAGAACCAGCTTTTTGCGAAGCCGGTTGACGACGACGTCGACGGCGCGGTCGCCTACCGAGTGCTCGGGTCCATAAAGCAGCTGCGCAATTTCGCCGCGCGTGCAGAGGGTCCACGGCCGCGACACGAACTGCGTCAGCAGACGGGCCTCGGAGGTCGTCAAATCTATGTTGTTGCGGTCGGGCCCGGTAAGCAGATTGCGGCCTGGAGAGAAGCAAACTCCGCCGAAGCGGAAATTGTCGGGGGCTCTGCTCGAAACCGGCCTTTCGCGGCCTCTGACCCGCACGATCCGTTGTATTGTCTGGTTCAAGCCGACAATGTCGACTGGTGCGGCAATGCAATCCGCTGCGCCGGCAATGCGGTAATCCTCTATTTCTGATTGTTCGGGACTGCACACCACCAGTATCGGAATCTCGGTCCGCCGCCGGACAGTCAGAATCGCATTGGTGCCGGCCGCCGGCGTATGGCTGAAATCAAGGACGATCACATCGGGGCTGCTGCGGCTGAGCAGGTCAAAAAAATGGGCTTGGACAGCATCCGGTCGATCGCGTTCCGCGATCCCGAAATCTGCACCCCCCGGTACCGATAAATCTTCGCGCGCAAACAATATAGTGGTAACGGAGCTCATCAGCAGTTGTTCCAGATGTTGTCCTGCAACCCTATATAGCAAACCGTGTCGAGCTGTAGCAAACAGAAATATTTTGAAATCAGTTTATTTACCGTGAGCTTATCGGGAATTTGTTCGAAAATTCGTTAAATAGGCAAACAGTTCAATGATAATTCAGAGCGGGATTAACAAAGGCGTCAGGTTTGCGCGTTAATCCAGAGGCTGCTCTTTTTGGGAGCAGACTTCAGAAACACACTCCCGTATAGAGAGAAAGATCGTGATCCATTCAATTAAGACCAGCCGCTTCGAGCCGACCGACGCGATGCCGGAGATGGCGCTCGCGAGATCCGATCAGCCGTCCACAACGGCCAATCTCGTGGCCCTTGAGCAGGGTCTTTACGCCCTCGAGATCGGGGCGAGTCCCTGCACGCTCGGCAAGGTGTCCAGTTTCCAGCTGCCCGCCGTGCACGTCTCCGCGCTGCGGAACGAGCCCGAAGAAAGTGCTGAGATCATCGCCACTTCCGGGCACGGCGACAGCTGGCTCGACCGAGAGGGCGGTACGGTCATCGTCAAGTCGCCGGCAGGTGGCGCACATGTGCTCGTCACCGCCTATGGTCTTCCGGCGCAGGCCGTCTCCGTACCCGTGATCCAGGTGCGGCGGCTCGATCGGCCCCGTTCAAATGGCGCGGCGCCCCGATCCCCCGATCCTGCCGCGGAGGAAATCCGCAGCGAGATCGTGCTGCATGTGGAGCGCCTCGGCGACCGGCGCTTTCCAGGGGAGGGCTGGGCCGGCAACCGCGGCCAGAAATTGCGCATCGAAGCCTTCAGCATCCGCCCGGTCGACACGTTGCTGGCGCGCGATATCGAATTCAAGGCATTGGGCCCGAAGGGCCGGCAGACGCCGTGGGTCACCGACGCCAAGCTCTGCGGCACTCGGGGGCAGGGGCTGCCATTGACCGGGTTCGCGATCCGTCTGGCACCGCATGCCGCCGAGCAATTCGACGTCGTCTACCAGGGGTCTTTCTTCGAAAGCGGCGTTGCGGGTCCGCACCGCAATGGCGAACTCTGCATGCCGCCGATCACCGACGACCCGCTGGAGGCGATCAATGTGCGCTTGATCCGACGGTCTCATCGCTGAGACCGGCGGCCGTTTGCTCGCTTCGAACCCGCGATACCAAAACGATGCACGACGTATCCTCGTCCAATGAGGCGGCTGTCCTGTCCAAGACAGTATTGAATGTCGGCTGCGGCTATCCGTTGCGGCAAAAATTGCACCGCCATTTTCACGGACCTGAATGGCGCGAGATCCGGCTCGACCTCGACCCTGCCGTGCAGCCCGACATCGTATGCTCGATCACCGATATGGGTCCGGTCGCCGCCGATTCGGTCGACGCCGTCTGGTCCTCGCACAATGTCGAGCATCTGCAGCGCCACGAGGTGCCATTGGCGCTTGCGGAGTTCCTCCGGGTGCTGAAGCCGCATGGTCTCCTGCTGCTGACATTGCCGGATCTGCAGCAGGTGGCGCGGCTCGTCGCTGAGGATCGGCTCGAGGACAGCGCCTACGTCTCACAGAGCGGCCCAATCACGCCGCTCGACATGATCTTTGGACACACCGCTTCGTTGGCGGTTGGCAACCAGTTCATGGCCCATCGCACCGGATTTACTGCGCGAAGCTTGCACAAGCTGCTGATCGAAACGGGATTTGTCGAGGTCTCCTTGCGCCAAGGGAGCTCGTTCGATTTGTGGGCCACGGGCTACAAGTCCGGGCGAGGCTGACCCGATGAAGTTTTTGTTCATCCACCAGAACATGCCCGGCCAATACGTCCATGTCGCGCGTCATCTGGCACAGAGCGGGCACGAGGTCAGCTTCATCACCCAGCCGCGCGCCGCTCAGATCGCCGGCGTCCGCAAGCTCGAATACCAACCGGAGACGCTGTCTGCTGACGGGCACGCTTATACCCGCGAGTTGGAGAGCGGTGTCGCGAACGGGCTGGCGGTGGCGCGGCTCTGCGAATGGCTCGCCCGCGACGGGTTTGTGCCGGACATCGTGATCGGCCACAACGGCTGGGGAGAGATTCTCTACGTCAAAGATTTATGGCCGCAAATCCCGTTGCTCGGCTATTTCGAATTCTTTTACCGGGTTAGCGCATCGGACGTCGATTTCGATCCTGAATTCCCGCCGGAATCCAGCGCGCCGATGCGGCTGCGGACGCGCAATGCGCTGAACCTGCTCGGTCTCGACGCGGTCGATTGGGGCCAGAGCCCGACCGAATGGCAGCGCTCACAGTATCCGAAACGTTACCGGGAGTGCATCACGGTCGTGCATGAAGGCGTCGATACGAGCCTGGTGCGGCCGGACCCAACGGCGCGCCTGTGGCTCGGCAGCGGCCGCTGCCTGTCGCGGGCGGATGAGATCGTCACCTATAGCGCGCGCGACCTCGAACCCTACCGCGGTTTTCATGTGTTTATGCGGGCGCTGCCGAGGGTGCTCGAAAGGCGGCCGGCGGCGCAGGTGCTGATCGTCGGTAATGACGGCGTCAGCTATGGACGCCAGCCGGAAGGGGCCGTCAGCTGGCGGGCCAAAATGCTCGATGAACTGAACGGCAGTCTCGACATGCGGCGCATCCACTTTCTCGGCCACCTTCCCTACCAGCAATACCTGACCGTGTTGCAGATCTCGACGGTTCACGTCTATCTGACCTACCCGTTCGTGCTGTCATGGTCACTGGTGGAGGCGATGTCTGCCGGCTGCCTGGTCGTCGGCTCTCGCACGCCGCCGCTTGAGGAAGTGATGCGCGACGGAGAGAACGGCCGCCTGGTCGATTTCTTCGATGTCGAGGCGCTGGCCGACCGGATTGTGACGGCACTCTCGACCAATGGCGACGGCGCCAGCACTGGAATTCGCGCAGCGGCGCGGCAGACTGCGATCCAACGTTACGACCTCCAAACGGTCACCCTGCCGGCCTATCTGGACCTGCTGGGCTCATTGTTGTGACTGGGTGAGTATCTGTACCATCGCCGGGGTCCGGTGGAGGCGTTCTGCGTAACTGAGAAGATCGTCACGATCGGGGCGAGCGCCCGAGGATCTCGTAATAGAGAAACCCGACGGCCGTGTTAGATCCAAATCGGCCGATCAGCCGAGCCGCGATCTCGCTAAGTCGCGCGATCTCCGCCTGCCTTTGCTGCCGCAGCGCGGCAATGAGCTCAAAGCGGGCGGTCGCAAAGCCGATGATCTCTCGCGCCTTCAGCATGGGTTGAAACCGGCGCTGCATAGATCTCCGGTCTCGGGACGCCGTGAAGTTCGACGTCGAGGCAGCGCAGCGCCGTCTCGAACTTACGCCGGGTGATTTCGTAAGAATGTTGCTGGCGGCCCGATATGAACCATGGCCCGCCCTGCTGCCAGATCGTCGAGCTGAGAAAGACCTTTATCCGCTGCACCAAGCCTGAGGACCCGCGTCAGTATCGGCGGCCCCTCTTAATGATGAATGAAGGAATCGGACGCAGACTGAGGTCGCGCCGGCCCAACTCGACTAAGAGCCAATGGTTCGCAATCCAAATATCCCGTGGGCTACAGTAACTTTCCCCTCTTCCCCCGACGGCCGGTGTAAGGGGTGGAGAGGGGCTCCAGACGAACCCGAGCCATCTCTCGCGATCTTTGGGCCTCCTGCCATCACCCGGCGGATGGTCGAGCTGTGGCGGGCGGACCCTCGGCTGCGGGCGCGGTTCGACCTCGCAAATCCGCTGCATCGGCGCGATTTCGCGCTGTGGCTCGGAGGGGAAGGGAACTCGCTCGGTCTGGATCAGTGCTCGATCGCAGCCGCGTTGGCTCTGATACGGCGCGGGACCTCGTTGCTTCGGCCGGCGCCGCGATGGGACCCACAAGGCTCATTGATTGCCGACCGAAAAATCGACGCGTGGCTGGCGCAGACGGTCGCCCAGCCCGCCGGCATTCCGATGCCGCGGGCATTGGCATTGCTCTGGGAACTGAGGCAGGACGTCCGGCTGCACTTCGGCAACCAGACCGGCCCGGAAGTTCTTGACTATATCAGATGGTGCCTGACGCAGGGCATCCGCGACGGATGCGTCGCGGTCGAGCTGATCGAACCCGCATTGGCGCCGTTTCTCGATATGCCCGATCCCGAGCTTCCGGTGACCGGACTGGTGCGGCTCATGGCGCCGCTCTACGACGGAGGATATCCCGAAATCGCCAGCCAATTCCCGCATACAAGGCAAGCCCGGTTCTGCGTCGCGGTGTGGGCTTGCGGCGTGCTGCGCCGGCGCTACGGCTGGCCGCGCAGCTTTGTCCGCCGCCCGTTGGAATGGCTGTCGCGGATCGCCCCAGAGGCGGCGGACGCCTTCGTGCCGCTCGACAATCTCGCCGTCGGGCTGTGGGAATTGCGGCCTGAATTGCAGGAGCGCTGCGATCTGCGCACCCATGAAGGCCGGTCGGCTCTGCGCGAATCGCTGGTCGGCGAAGAATTCGAGCAGAAAGACATGCCAAAAGCGGCCGCCCAGTCGGCAATCGCACGCGATATTTGCCTGGTCGGTTATGCCGGCCTCGTCTCGGGGCGGGCCGAAGATCTGCGCATGAGCGCGCTCGCGCTCAGCAGGCATTGCCGAGAATGGGCGGTGCTCGACCGCCTCTCCGGGGCGATCGCGACGGAGGACAGCCGGCCGGCCGCGGCATTCGCCGAGCCGCCCGGCGTCAACCTCGTGCACCTGAATGCCGACACCGCATTCTTCGATTACCTGTTTTTGCGCGAGCGCGGCATCGAGCGGGGCTATACGATCGGCTATTGGGCCTGGGAACTGGCCAAATTCCCCGAGGAGTGGAAATCCTCCTTCGTCTTCGTCGAGGAGGTCTGGGCCGCCAGCCGGTTCGCGTATGAGGCGATCGCGCCGGCCACCACGAAACCGATTTTTTTGATGCCGCCGGCGGTGGCGATCCCGGCCCCCGACCCCGGCCTGACGCGCGCCGATTTTGGCCTGCCCTGCGACAAATTCATCTTCTACTTCAGCTTCGATTTCCGCTCCTATGCCAGCCGCAAGAACCCTGGGGCCGCCATCGCCGCGTTTCGCCGCGCCTTTCCGCACCGCGAAACTCCGGTTTGCCTGGTCCTCAAGACGATCGGCGCCAGCTGGAAGCCTGAGGATCGCGATGTCCTGAACGAGACGGTGCGCGCCGATCCCCGCATCCTGGTCATCGACCAGGAATTCGCCAGACCCCGCGCGATCGCGCTCGTCGCGATGGCGGATTGTTTCGTATCCCTGCACCGCTCCGAGGGCTTTGGCCGCGGCCCCGCCGAGGCGATGCTGCTCGGCAAGCCGGTCATCACGACCGACTACTCCGGCACCCGCGACTTCGCCACAGCCGAGACGGCGCTCCTCGTCGGCGGCGAGCTGGTTCCCGTGGGCCGGGATGAATATCCCGGAGCAGAGGGCCAAGTCTGGGCTGAACCCGATATCGACGAAGCCGCTGCTGCGATGCGCAGAATTGCCGGCGACCCCCCGCTCGCCGAGCGGCTCGGCCGCGCCGGTCGAGCCCGCATCCGCGAACTCTACGATCCTCATCTCGTCGGTGCGCGCTACCTCGACCGCTTCGCGGCGATTGCCAAGAAAGCATGAAAAACGGCGGCGCGCCTGTTCCCCTATTAAGACGGAGTTAGGAATTCAGGTGACACATTGGGCAGAATTTTCAGAGGTGATCCGATGGCTTCGACCAAGAACCAAGGGCAGGGTGACAACCACGGCGCCAATGCTTCCGTGAATGTGCAGGTGCACGACGGATCGGGCGACGTCGTCAGTGTGAAGGTGCACGACGGATCATCGGGCGACGATATCAGTGTGAAGGTGCACGACGGATCGGGCGACAATGTCAGTGTGACGGTGCACGACGGATCGGGCGACAATGTCAGCGTGCAGGTGCACGACGGATCGGGCGACGTCGTCAGTGTGAAGGTGCAGGACGGACCATCGGGCGACGATATCAGTGTGAAGGTGCACGACGGATCGGGCGACGATATCAGTGTGAAGGTGCACGACGGATCGGGCGGCGTCAGTGTGCAGGTGGACGACGGATCGGGTGGCGACGCGCCTTGTTACTGTCGTGGGACGTCGATCCTGACGCAACGCGGCGAGGTCAGCGTCGAGGACCTGGCTATCGGTGACCCAGTGATGACGATCTCGGGCGAGGCAAAGCCGATCAAATGGATCGGCCGGCGCAGCTATGCCGGGCGGTTCATCGCCGGCAACCCCGAGGTGTGGCCGATCGTCGTGCGGGCCGGGGCGCTGGCGCCCGAGATCCCGGTGCGCGATCTGTGGCTGTCGCCGGGGCATGCGCTGCTTCTCGACGGTGTCTTGGTCCCGGCCGAGCACCTCGTCAATGCACTGACTGTCGTCAGGGCAGACGCGGTCGACCGGGTCGAGTATTTCCATCTCGAATTCGAAGCGCACGAGGTAATTCTGGCGGAGGGCGCGCCGGCTGAAAGCTACGTCGAATGCGACAACCGGCGGGGCTTTCACAATGCCGATGAGTTCACCGCGCTTTACCTGGACGACGCGCGGGCTTCGTTTGGCTATTGCCTGCCGCGGCTGCAGGCGGGGATGGCGGAGCTCGCCGCGATCCGCGCCCGCCTATTCGAGCGGGCTGCGGCGCTCGGCCATTCGACCACCGCCGACCCTGACCTCCATCTGGTCGTCGATGGGACCGCTGTGGCGGCGCAATCGGTCGCCGAGGACCGGCACGTCTTTCATGCTCGATGCGCCGGCGGAGGAGGTTTGGCTCGGCGTCCCGCTGCGGCGTCCCGGCCGAACTGGAACTGCTGTCGAGCGACCGGCGTTGCTTCGGCGTCTGCGTCGAGCGGCTCGTGCTTGCGCGACGATCATTTGCGGGTCGAAATCGCGCATTCCCATCCCGCACTCTGCGAAGGCTTTCACGAAGACGAGGAAGGAGTGCGGCGCTGGACTACCGGCATGGGACGGGTTCCCGAACAGTTTCCTGCGCGCCTTTACCGGCGGGTTCAACATCGAGGTGCACTGCCTGCCGCCACTGCCGGGTTATTCGCTGCGCCCGCAGACTGCAGCGCTCCCGGAGCAGGCCACCCGCCGCGACGGCTTCGCGGCCGGCGGCACGGTCGCATTCCCGCGCCGCGCCGATCACGACAGCCGGCAATCGCAAAATCCCGGGCAGCCGCAAGCGGTCGGCGCGACGGACGACCGCCGTTGCCGTATAGCTCGAGCACCCCCCGCCGCCGTCCCTGGTGCTTCCGCTATGGTCTACGCGGGCGCGGTGTTCAGCTTGCCCCATGCGGTCATTGCGACCCGCGGTGTTGGACCGCGGGAAAGTAATCTCGTCCCCATCGAGGCTCCTCGGCGCCAGATTGCTTCGTTGTACGCTCCTCGCAATGACGCAATCACACTTCTTTCAGTTCTGTACAGTATTCTCTCTAAACATAGTTCATCGTTTGATAGATCTTAACTAGTTTACTCGAACCTCACGCCGGTCATTTATTGAAGAGGCTTAGATGGCGCGGACGTCAACTCGCGGAAAACGGCAGGGAAAGACGGGATCTTCGGTGGAGCAGTGCGACGCGGCCGCACCCTCCCTGGAGGAGGACATTGCGTCGGCGGCGCCGGTATTGGGGCCAATGCCGATCGACCGCGGCCATGAAACTCTCGCGCTGGCGGATCGGGAGATGCTGGTTAGGGGCTGGGAAGGCTCGGCAGTCGACAATGCGCCGGGACGAGATGGGCCGCCCGCCTTCAAGGCCGTTTCCGCCCCGGTCCAAACCCGTCACCGGCTGCAAGGCCAAATCGATACGGTGGACTGGGCTGCGGTCAACGGGTGGGTTTGGGACCCGAACCGGCCGGGCAAACGGATTCGCCTCGAATTGGTGGATGGCGAAACTCCGCTGCTCACTACGGTTGCCAGCAGTCATCGGCCGGAACTGGCAAGGCGCGGCATCGGCGACGGCGGGTACGGCTTTAGCATTCGAATTTCCAAACGAGGTGCTGACGGAAGGCCGCCATACCCTGCACCTGCGCTGCGCTGACAGCGGCGCGGCCATGCCGGGCTCGCCGATCAATCTCGACTACGACAGCCTCGCCAAGACTCCCGACGTGCTGAACGGCATCGCGGCAATCCCTGCGGTCGAGGACTTCTCCCACGTTCGGCGCCCCTCACTGGCACACGGATACTGTTCGACATTTCGGACCTGATTTACTACATCGGAGATCACGCCAATCTCACCGGCATCCAGCGGGTGCAATCAAGCATCGTCCTCGCGATCCTGAGCCACGGGGTACTGCCGCAATCTGCTCTGATCTTCCTGAGCTTTAACGCCAGGAGCAGGAATTGGGTCGCAATCCCCACGGGCTTCTTGTTTGCACTACTCCAAGACCTGTTTCTGCCGGTGGCGCAACGCACGGTCAGCTTTCCGGCCGAAGACGCCCGTTACGGAATATTGCCAGGGGCGAAGGATTTCACCGGGGTCGGCGCGCTCGACAATGGTGCGGCCTCGGTGCTCTGCCTGATGGGCGCAGCCTGGGTCCAGCAGGACTACTTCCATCGCGTTCTCGCGCTGAAGCGTCAGTTCGGCACGCGGTTCGTCATGACGGTGCATGATCTTATCCCGATCTATGCGAGCGACACCTGCGACCAGGACACCGTCGTCGTATTCGAAGAATTCATGCGCCGGGCGCTGCCACACGCCGACCACATTCTCGCCGTGTCGGAAAATACGGCAAATGACGTCAAGCGGTATTCCGCCTCACTGGCGATCCCGGAGCCGCCAATGACCGTAACCAAGAACGGTTCGTCCTTCACGGAATTCCTGCCGGAGCGAGAGACCCCGGGCGACATCGCAGCGGGGGAGCTGCCGGAGCGCTTCGTACTGTTCGTCGCAACGATCGAAGGACGCAAAAATCACCAGCTGATCCTCGACATCTGGCGCCGCATGATGGACGAGGGCGACGATCCGCCCCATCTGGTCTGCGTCGGCCGTCTGGGCTGGAAATCTACCACCTTCATCAGCACCGTTGTCGAGAGCGGCTACCTCGGCGGCAGGATCCATCTGTTGCGCGACATCTGCGACGCGGATCTGAGGCTGCTGTACAGCCGATGCCTGTTTACGCTGTGCCCTTCCTTCTACGAGGGATGGGGGCTGCCGGTTGGCGAGGCGCTGGCAATGGGCAAGATCTGCGTCTGCAGCGACCGCGCATCGCTGCCCGAGGTCGCCGGCGAATTTGGCGTGTACATCGACATCGACGACCGCGACGCCTCACTGGCGACAATCCGCGGGTTGCTGAGCGACAGCGCAGCGCGGGACCGATTGGAAGCGAAAATCCGCCGCGGCTACGAGCCGGTTACGTGGCATTCGGTGGCTAAGAGCGTCGTCGCTGCCTGCCAGAGCGCCGCCGGGGTCGTTTGGCAGCAGCCGTACCCCTATACGACCATTCCCTATTCGAGCGAAATAAGCTTCGGCAAGCTGGACCGCGACGTCGACGGCACCGGCGAGGCCGTATTGGCCAAAATCGAACGCACGCGGCGCGGGCTGTTTTTGGGCGAACTGCTGCAAGAGCAGAATTTTCTGCGCGGCGAGGAGATCCGCTCGCACGGCTACTGGGCCTACCCGGAAGACTGGGGCACTTGGGCTTGCCACGCCGGCGGCGACATCGCCGTCGCGCTGCCGCCGAGCGACAGCGTGCTCTTCGACGTGTTTCTCCGGGTCCGGGTCAGCGGCCTCCTCACCGAGCATCCGGTGAAGTTCTCGGCCAACGGCACGCCTGTCTGGAGCGCACCGATCGGTCAAGGGTCGCGCAATATCCATTTCCGCGTCCGCAAACAGACCCTCGGGACCGGCTGCTGGCGGCTGCGCATCTGCGCCGAGCTCGCCCTGTCCGCCGAGCCGCGCAGCCAGATCGCCGCCCTCGATGCCCGGGTGCCGACGATCGGGTTCGAGCGGCTTGTGGTGGTGCCCGAAAATGATCTGAAAACGCGGGTAGATATATTGTACGCGCTGTCTTTTTGACGGAGTGTTTCCGACAGGGGAAATTAAGTGTTAGCAGCAGATGCCCTCGATGACATTTAGCTTATCTAGCAATATCCCATTGTGGAGTGGTGCGGGTTGCTAATTAGTATAAGGAAAAAATTTGTGTTCATCGCAAATCTAAAGACGGCTTCTACTTCGATTGAGACCACCCTGAAGCCGTTCTCGGACATTGCATTAACAAAATCCGAAGAGGGAAAACATATGCCTTTTCGGGTTATCGAAGAGCGGTTTGGACGGATTTTTGCCGATGTGGGCAGACAGAAATTATTGATCTTCGGGGTAATGAGAAATTCTGTCGATTTTATTATAAGTTTATACAACTCCCACACAAACGATAAATTTAAGACAGACGCTCATTTGTACACAGGTGATATGAACTTCGAACAGTTCATTGCAAAATGGATAGAAACCAACTCTGATCAAGTTCGACCACAGTTTACACGCTTTCTCGATAGACAAGGTAAAATAGGAGCCGATTATATCATATCCTATGAGAAACTCGTCGAGGGGTTGAATTATGTGGCATCGGTTATCGACGTTCCTGCTTTGGTAAAACTACACATCGAGAATGTAAGCGGCCAAAGGCTCCGACGGAGTGATCTTTCCGAGAAACAGCTGGCCTGGATCTCTCGTCAATTTAAGCAAGACGAGGAATTCGGGGCGCAATTTTGTGATCGCAGACTCCGCGACAATTTCGATCCGTCTGAAGGCACAAGGAGCTTAGCAGCTACTGGAGGTATCACGTCGCCGATTCCGCAGAATGGAGCAATTTCAGCGGTGACCACCACGATGATTAGACCGCAATCGCAATCGAAACTAACCGCGACGAGCAATGCGCAAAAAGGCGAGGCCACCTGCATACGTTTTTTGCAGACTTCCGATCAAGGTAAATACAGGGGTCTGTTAGATTTGACTTCTCGTACTGTCTCAGAATACTGTAGTCGTCACAAATATGACTATGAAATTTTTCTGGGAGTCTATAGAGGATACTTTCCCTGGCAAGCGACTTATAACCGTATACCACTGCTGAGGCGGATTGCCCGGAGCGGTTATAAAGGGTGGGTTTGCTATATGGACGCGGACGCTTTTATCGCCGATCTTGACTTCAGCCTTGCCGAGTACCTGAGTGACAAGAGTGAGATTGCGTTTATTGCCACGACCGATCGTCCTCTCGAACCGGAACGGCCCTACTGGTTGATCAACGCTGGTGTTTTTCTTCTCAACCTCGCCCATCCGACCGGACAACATATTATCGATGAATGGGCTACAAGATTTGAAGCAATCACCGATCGACAACTGAGTGAAGCTGTTGAGTGGACGCAGATTTCTAACGACCAGGATTTGTTACAGGGGCTTTTGCGCGACCTGCCTGGGGCTGAAACATGTACTATAACGCAGCGTGGTAAGTCGGCTTTGTTAAATTATGCAGACGGATTATTTATTAGGCAATTTCTGAGACGCGGAAAAAATCTTCAGAAAAGGATTGACTTGCTTCGCGCCGAGACAGATCAAGTCCTGGGGCTCGCTTTGCGGCAACCGGGCCGTGAACATTTGCTGGCGCCTCAGCTGATACGTTCGCTTTATCGCTTGTTATTGCTTAGAGAGCCCGATACCGATGGACTCAGAGATCATGTAGAATGGATAAATAGCGGCGTACCCATCGAAAAGATCGTGCAAGGATTACTGGAATCGAGCGAATTCATTAGCAATCGGCCCCGGTTCGTACAAAACTATTTGCCGGACGTCGACAATTTCTCCAGGTCTGGCGTTGCGCTGGCGAGCAATCTCACCAGCTTGGCCAACAAATACCAGTCTGACAAAGGCACATTGCAGGGGAAAACTCCTCACAAATACACGTATCTGTATGATCTTATTTTAGATCGCTACAGAAATTCAGAAATAAATATTTTGGAGCTCGGGCTAGCGGCTGGCGGTCCGGAGGTCGGCGGGCCAGTCGATCGCAATGTAGAATTCTCCTTCAGCCCGGATGTGGCTCGATTATTTCCCACGCGGGAAGGTGTACGGGTTCGACATCTCTGATTTTTCTCATGTTAAACACCCCCGCTTCATATTTGTACGCGGAGACGGCGGTTCCGCGGAGGACATGAACAGACTGGCGCATACGGCCTCCGTGTTTGACATTATTTTAGATGATGGATCGCACGCCTCCTATCACCAGCAACTCGCGTTCAAGCACCTCTTCCCGCGATTGCGCTCTGGTGGCACCTATATTATCGAGGATCTTCAGTGGCAATCTCCGTCGTTCGAGGGGAAATCGCCTTTGCTACCTAAAACACGAGATTTCATGATTAACTATTTCGAGCACAATAAATATGTTAAAAACGAGCTTCTCACAGAAGATTTCATGTGCTTCGTCAAGGAAAATTTGACTTCATACGCGTGGTTCCCAGCCTTTGATGGCAAGGCGAGCCCGGCGAAGCTCTTCGTTTTCCGCAAGATCTAAATAATGTAATGCCCTATTCGGTCGGGCGGGGCAGCTATGGGCATTGGTCTTCACGTTTTGAACTTCCTACTCGGCTTCAGGAGGTAGTAATCTAGGCGACACTTTTTTGCGCGGGGCGCTAGGGATTTCGCGTTGCGAATCGCCCCACCAACGACGCCACGCCGTGACGATTCGTCGTTGTCAGCCCTCGCGGATAGGCGAAATTACCGGGCCTTCCTCAACGCCTGAGTTGCCTCGCCGGCGAGGCGGAGATACATGTCGTTGGTCGCGGTGCGACAACCGTCGGCATCCAGCGCGAGGAGGTCGGCGCCGACCGGCTCGTGACTCGGATCGACCCCGAGCTTGAAGATCGCGGTCCCTTCATTGATCTCGTCGAACATGGCCGTATAGAGCATCTGCGCGCCGGCCTTGATCGCACTGTCGATCTGGCGCTGATAGAACGCGCCGCACCGCCGCGGGATGAAGTTGAGCGGCGATTTGCGCGTCCAACTCCAGGAGAAGCCAGGATATAACACTGGCATGTATTCGATGCCCAGGCGACCGGTTTCGGCGATGTCCGGGATCAGCCGCAGCTGCGCGAAGGAATCGGCGCCGTTGTCGTCCTTGTACCGGCCGACGGTCCACGGGCTGATCACGTCGAGCGAACGGTAGACCGCGGCCCATTCGGGTTCGGTGCGCGAGTCGGTGTAGTGGCCGTCGCTGCCGAGATTGCGCCATGAGGCCGGGACGCCACCCAGGACCGTCGCCGGGACGCTTGCGGTGCGGAAATAGCGGATGATCGCCGACGCCTGGTCAGCTGATACGTCGCGGTCCTTGAACCCAAGCCCCCAGACGGCGACGACCGGCTTACCGCGGTCGAAGATGTAGGCCGGGCTATCGGTGAGGTGGAACTCGCCGGTCAGGTGCCGCCAATCCTGCTCGATGGCCTGCAACGCCGCGGCGCCGTTCATGCCTGAAACATCGTACATAACGAAAAAGCCGCGGCGGCTCGCCTCGGCCCCCGATCGAGCGTTGCCCAGTACGGTATCGAAATCCCGCTGAAGGTCCGCATGGGCAAGGCTCGTCACGAACCGTTGCATGGCGGCGCCGTCGATGCCGTATTGATTCATCCAGGCGAAATGGCGCGCGACGGTTTTCGCGTTTTGGTCGGAGAACAGAAAGGCCGACGCACCGGAAGGCAGGTGGAAGGCGGTCGGGCAGCGTTCGTCCGCGTCGAGCTCGGAGGTGTCCGGCCATAGATCGACCGCGAGCGAATTCGGATCCTGCGGGTCGCTGCCGCCACGGAACCAATGCCCCCAGCCAACACCGACGGCGCCATCACCGGGGCAGGCGAACCATCCCTGGTAGCCGGCGACGTGGATGCCACGCAGCGTAGTGTAGAAATGGGCCGCGCCGCCCGCCGCCTGGGTCCACGCCAGGCCCGAGGGGAAAACCATCAGCGCTTGCAAAAGCAAGGCAAAGTATCCACGCGTGTGACGCAGCATAAGCCTTCCCTCAGAAGCGGGTGCGCCGACGGCAGAGTCGCGGCACCAGATTACATCTTGATCACGTCATGGAACGGGCGCCACGAGGGCGGCGAGCTCGAAGCCTCGGTCGAGTATGGGTCCCGCATCCTCGACGGCACGGCAGCGTTCTCGCGACAGTTCCTCGCCCGGCGGAGGTGACTCGCGAGCTCGCCGGCGACGAGGGTCAGCGGCACCAAAGCCGCGTTCGCTTCAACCTCCTCATGCATGCACCTCGCCGACGACTCGGATGCAGCCATGTGCGCGATCGCGTGGCTTCGCTCTGACCGTGATCTCTACATCCTGCCCGAGCGCGGTCAGCAGGCGCATCAGCCGGTCGCTCGAAAAGTTCGCGAGGCGTCCGTTGAGGAGCGCAGATACCTTCGGCTGATCGATGCCCATGAGCGAGGCTGCGGCGGCCTGGGTCAAGCGCCGGCGCTTGATCACCCTGCGGATGTGGCTTGCAAGCTGCGCCTTGGTCAGCTCCTCGTCGGGTTCCGGCAACCCCATATCAGCGAAAACGTTGCCGCTGCCCGCGGTCACCGGGATGTCGGCTTCTCGCTTTTTGACCATTGCTCGTAATCCTCTCTCGCTCTTTTGAACCGCCGGTGGATCAGGTCCAGTTCCGCCTTGGGCGTGGCGATGCCCCGCTTGGATTTTTTCTGGAACGCGTGCAACACATAGACTGCTTTGGTAAAGCGCACCGTGTAAACGGCGCGGAACGTGTCGCCGTCAAAGTCGTCCAGGATTTCCAACACACCGGCATCGCCAAATCCCTTCAGAGGCTTCGCGTAGGGCGCCTTGCGGCCGATCTGGGCTTCCCACAGCGCGCCGCCAACCCGCCGCCGGACCTCCTCCGGAAAGCCGCTCAGGTCCTCCTTCTGCTGCCGACCCAGCGCACCGGTTTGGGCTGGTCTTAGCCGGATGACTCTACCATTTCTCGGACGTTGAATTTATGCCTGTTCAGGCATTGATTCAAGTAATTCTGGTGTTCAGACCTATTCGCAAGATTGCCTGCAGGGAGTACTGGCGGGTGTGATGATCTGCACCGTGCTGGATCGGCAAACCCGCTGGGCTCCCTGCTCCGCAGCCGCGATACAGCGCCCCACAAAAGGCCAACTTCCGTGTTAGGATTCTCCCCTTTATCGGATTTTGACAGGCGGAGAGATGGGTCTGTTTCACGTTCCCTTTCCCGAGGACATAACCAGACTCATCCACCTCGCAATTCCCTGCCAATTCCCTGCCGGAGCGCGCGGCAGGGAAACGGAATTCCCTGCCATGATACGACGATTCGCCCGCAAGCTGTTGGTTTTGCAGGACATAGTACCGCAGATGGAAAAAATCTTCCCGTGGTTTCCCGGTCGGCAGGGAAATTCGTGGGACTTCGGAGCCCGGCCAGGCGATCGCCCCCTACAGCGCGAGTTTGCCGGCGACGAGGAGCAAGGTCGTCGCCAGGGTGAAACGCAAGACCCTATCGGGAACGCGCACCGACACATGGCTGCCGATGACGATCCCCGGCAATGAGCCGGCGAGCAGTGCGCCGAACAGGTGCCAGTCGATCGAGCCCAGCATCCAGTGGCCGAGGCCGGCGGCGAGGGTCAGCGGCACGGCATGGGCGATGTCGGAGCCGACGATGCGCGCCGTCGGCAGCCGCGGATAAAGCAGGATGATGGCGGTCACGCCGAGGGCGCCGGCGCCGACCGAGGAGATCGACACCAGTACTCCCAGCGCCGCGCCGAGGAGCACGGTCAGCGCTGCGGTGCGGCGCGGGCTCAATTCGCCGACACGGGCGGCGAATAAGGTGAGGATCCTGTTTCGAAAGATCAGCACCGCCGCAGTCGCGGCCAGCGCGCCGCTGAGCACCGCAGTCATCAGACCCCGCGCTGCGACGCTGTAGATGCCGAAGCCCGACAACACCAGCAACGTCAGGGCGGTCGTCGGAACGCTGCCGGCGGCGAGCCGGCCGACGACGCGCCAATCGATGTTCCGGTTGAGGCCGTGGATCAAGGTCCCGCCGCTTTTCGTCGCCGCCGCATAGAGGAGGTCGGTGCCGACCGCGGTCGCAGGGTGAATGCCGAACAAGAGGATCAGGAGCGGGGTCATCAGAGAGCCGCCGCCGACCCCGGTCATGCCGACGAGCAGGCCGACGCAAAAGCCGGAGATCGCATAGAGCAAGTCGACCGAGTGGATCATTGCGGCCGGCTCACTCGACGACCGGGCCGGTCAGACGATCCCGCGCCGGCGCAACTCGTCGAGGATGTGTTCGGCGGCGGCTTCGGGTGTCGCGCCGACCGTCGCGACGCGAATTTCCGGAGCATCGGGCGCCTCGTAAACCGAATCGAGCCCGGTGAAATTCTCGATCCTGCCGGCTTTCGCCTTGGCGTAGAGGCCTTTGGGATCGCGCCGGATGCACTCGTCGAGCGGGGTGTCGACGAAGATCTCGAGGAACGCCATCGGGGCGGCCAGCTCGCGCACCATGCGGCGTTCGGCGCGGAACGGCGAGATGAACGAGCAGATCACGATGAGGCCCGCCTCGGTCATCAGCCGCGCCACCTCGCCGACGCGGCGGATATTCTCGACCCGGTCGGCATCGGTGAAGCCGAGGTCGCGGTTGAGCCCGTGCCGCACATTGTCGCCGTCGAGCAGCATCGTGTGCCGACCTGCCGCCAGCAGCTTCTTCTCGATGATGTCGGCGATCGTCGACTTCCCGGCGCCCGAGAGGCCCGTGAGCCACAGCACCGCGGGGCTCTGCTCCTTCAAGGCCGCGCGCTGCCCGCGGCCAACGGTCAGCGCCTGCCAGTGGATGTTGCTGGCCCGGCGCAGGCCGAAGGCGATCATCCCGGCGCCGGCCGTCTCGTTGGTGAAGCGGTCGATAAGGATAAAGGCGCCGGTATCGCGATTGGCGGCGTACGGGTCGAACGCCACCGGCGCCGCGGTCGACAGGTTGCAGAACCCGATCTCGTTGAGGCCGAGGGTCTTGTCCGCCAGATGCGCCAAGGTCTCGATGTTGATCCGATGCTTCAGCGCCGTGACGGTCGCCGGCGCCGTGCGGGTCCCGATCTTCAAGAGATAAGAGCGGCCGGGAACGAGGGGCTGCTCGCAGAGCCAGATCACGTGCGCCGCGAACTGGTCGACGCATTCCGGCGGATCGTTCGGGTCGGCGAGCAGATCGCCGCGGGCAATGTCGATCTCGCTGTCGAGTGTGAGGGTGACGGCGTCTCCTTCGGCGGCGCAACCGACCGAGCCGTCAAAGGTGACGATCTCCTCGACCCTAGCGGACCGACCCGAGCCCGCGACCAGCACCGCATCGCCCGGCCTGATCGAGCCCGAAACGACCGTGCCCGAGAAACCGCGGAATTCGCCGTTCGGGCGGTTGACCCACTGGACCGGGAAGCGGAACGGTCCCTCGCCGCCGCCAGTCACCTCCACCGAATGAAGGTGCTCGAGCAAGCTCGGTCCGTGGTACCACGCCATCCGCGGCGACCGCTTGGTGACATTGTCGCCGGATCGCGCCGCGATCGGGATGACGCGGACAGAGACGTTGCCGAGCCCTGCTGCGAAGGCCGAGAAGTGGGTCGCGATCTCCTCAAAGCAGCGCTCGTCAAAGCCGACGAGATCCATTTTGTTGACGGCGAGCACCATGTAGCGGATGCCGAGCAGCGAGCAGATAAAGGCGTGCCGTTTGGTCTGCGGCAATACGCCTTTTCGCGCATCGATCAGGATCACAGCGAGCTCGCAACTCGATGCGCCGGTCGCCATGTTACGCGTGTACTGTTCATGGCCAGGCGTATCGGCTACGGCAAAGGCCCGCTCTGGCGTCGTGAAGAACCGGTACGCGACATCGATTGTGATCCGCTGCTGGCGCTCGTCTTCGAGCCCGTCCAATAGCAGCGAGAAGTCGACATCGTCCCCGTTGGTGCCAAACCGCCGCAAGTCCCGCTCCAACGTCGCGAGCTGGTCGTCGAGGACCAGGGAGCAATCGTAGAGCAGGCGCCCGATCAGGGTCGACTTGCCGTCGTCGACCGATCCGCAGGTCAGAAAGCGCAGAAGATCCTTTTCCCGCCGAGTGGCGAGCGGTCCGCCGTCAGCAGCCATCAGAAATAGCCCTCGCGTTTTTTGCGTTCCATCGCGGCTTCCTCGTCATTGTCGATCAGCCGCCCCTGCCGCTCGGACCGCCGCGATTGGCGCAATTCTTTGACGATTTGTTGGGGTGTTGCCGCCGCCAACTCGATTGCGCCCGTCAACGGATAGCACCCCAACGTGCGGAAGCGGACGAGGCGCATTTCCGGGTACTCGCCGGGCGCGAGCGGCAAACGGTCGTCGTCGACCATGATCAGAACGCCATCGCGTCGGACCACTGGCCGCAGCTTGGCGAAATAGAGCGGGACGACCGGGATTTGCTCCTCGGCGATGTATTCCCAGACGTCGAGTTCCGTCCAATTCGACAGCGGGAAGACCCGCATCGACTCGCCTTGGCGCAGCCGCGTATTGTAGAGCCGCCAGAGCTCGGGCCGCTGGTTCTTTGGGTTCCAGGCATGCTCGGCGCTGCGCAGCGAGAAGACCCGCTCCTTGGCCCGGCTCTTTTCCTCATCTCGCCGCGCCCCGCCGAACGCCGCATCGAAACCGTAACGGTCGAGCACCTGCTTTAAGGCCTCGGTCTTCATGACCGCCGTATGCAACGCCGAGCCCGAGGTGATCGGGTTGACGCCGCGCGCTCTCCCCTCCTCATTGGTGTGGACGAGTAGATCGAGACCCAGCCCGCGCGCCGTCTCGTCGCGGAACGCAATCATCTCGCGGAACTTCCATCCGGTATCGATATGCAGAAGCGGAAATGGCGGCTTGCCGGGAAAGAATGCTTTGCGCGCCAAGTGCAGCATCACGCTCGAATCCTTGCCGATCGAATAGAGCATGACGGGGTTGCGGAACTCCGCCGCGACCTCACGCATGATGCCAATCGACTCTGCTTCGAGGCGCTTCAGATGGTTGGGTCGCAGATTTGGGGGCGCCAAGGAGGCGGCGATCGCGGACAAACTAATTCCTTCGCAGGTTGACGCCCAATTTTCTTAGCAAAAAAGAGCTGACAAAATGTCAACCCACGGCGGGGGGTGCGGCGGTTCAGCCGCGGCCGATATAGGGCATTTTGGTCGCCATCACGGTCATGAACTGCACGTTGGCTTCGAGCGGCAGGGTGGCCATGTAGACGACGCCGCGGGCGACGTGCTCGACATCGATGCGCGGCTCGGCCTCAACGCGGCCGGTCGCTTGCAAGCGGCCGCGCGCGGTGTCCTCGTTGCGCGTCGTCGCGGCGTTGCCGATATCGATCTGGCCGCAGGCGATGTTGTAGTCGCGCCCGTCGAGCGACAACGACCGGGTAAGCCCGGTCAGCGCGTGCTTTGTCGCGACATAGGGGGTGGAATGGCGCCGCGGCACATGCGCCGACACCGAGCCGTTGTTGATGATGCGCCCGCCTTGTGGCTGCTGCCCCTTCATCATGCGAAAGGCGTGCTGCGCGCACAGGAACGAGCCGGTCAGGTTGGTAGCGACGACGTCCGACCATTGCTCGAAGGTCAGTTCCTCGAACCGGATCCCGCGGGTGCTGGTCCCGGCGTTGTTGAACAGCAGGTCGATGCGGCCATAGGTCTGTTTGACCGCCTCGAAGAGGGCGGCGATCGAGGCGGGGTCGGAGACATCGGTGGGCACGACCAGTGTGCGCGGCGGTGGAGCTTTTGCCAATGCGGCGGTTTCCTCGAGCATGCCGCGGCGCCGGCCGGCAAGCACGACCGCGAAGCCCGCCTCCAACAAGGCAAGCGCCGAGGCGCGGCCAATGCCGCTGCCGGCGCCGGTGACGACGGCGATCTTGTCTGATGTCGCCATTTTTCGAGACCCCTATAGTTGCTGCAGTGAAACCGACCGTGTCGGTGATACGAGCTCGTCCTGCGAGGCGACCAGCGCCAATTCGCCGGTGCCGTTGCGCATCGTCGCTTCGATCACGCCATAGATCGCAGCGATAGTTGCGGCGAGCGCCTCAGGCAGCGGCTTGCCTTTGAGCAGCCAGCCGAGGAAGAGCGCGGCGACGGCGTCGCCGCATCCGGTCGCCTCGATCGGCAGGCGCGGGGTGTCGACCGCCCAGAGGCCGTCGGGACCGGCTGCGATCACCGCAATACGGTCATCGGCGAGATCGAGGCTGGTGACGAGGACGATGCCGGGGCCTCGCTGGCGCAGCCCGGCCGCCGCCGCGCCTGCTTCGGCCAGTGTGGTGACCGGACGCCCGGTCAGCCATTCGAGTTCGAAGCGGTTTGGCGTCATGATGTCGGCCACGCTGATCGCATGGTCGCGGTAGAATTCCGGTACGCCCGCCCGAACGTACCAGCCGGGCCCGACATCGCCCATGACCGGGTCGCAGGCGAAGAGTGCCCGCGGGTTCGCTTGCTTCAACCGGCTGACGATCTCGAGCAGCACGCGGCCGGCTTCGGCGTCTCCCAGATAGCCGGACAGCACGGCGTCGCAGCGCGGCAGTATCCCCAGCTCGGCGATGCCCTCGAACAAGCTCGCGATCTCCTGCGCCGGGACGGCGGCGCCGCGCCATTTCCCGTACCCGGTGTGGTTCGAGAAGGTGACCGTGTTGAGCGACCACGTCTCGCATCCCAGACGCTGCAACGGAAAGAGAGCCGCGGTGTTGCCGACATTGCCACAGGCCACCCAGGATTGGATCGACAGCACGGTCGGCATGTCAGTCCCCGGGTCGTTCCATGTGGTCGAACACGTGCTTCATGTCGAGAAAGATGACCGCGCCGCTGACGACGAAGAGCGCGATTCCCGACGAGTGCATCGCGCCATTTTCAAAGGCATGGGCGATTAGCAAGCCGGCGAGGCCGATCACGGTGAAGAGCGGGATCACGAGCGCCAGGTTCCGCATGTCGCCGACGAGCAGCAAATCGGCCCAACCGGATTCGTTGCCATCGAGCCGGCGCTTCAGGAGCAGAAAGGCGAGCGCGATGGCCCCGAGGCTCAATGCCACGCCGCAGGTGTAGTCACCCGGCCGGGCGGCGGCGCTGGAGGCAAATGCGCCGATGATCGCGAGCACGCCCAAAACCAGGATCTGCAGCCAGAAGCCGAGCCATGACCAGAAGGCGCGTTCGGCAGTATCGGGCGTCTGTGGCAGGTCGTCCATTTCACGGACATTCTATTGCATTTGCCGGCAATGGCGATGCCCCTCAGGCGGGCGGGCGCGGTCCGCTCAGGTGTGCTTCCTCGCGCCCCTTCGGGTCTCGATCAGAGCTTTTGCTGTGCGCAGGTGGCCGCCCGACCGGTCGAGCATCCTTGCCGCTTCCTCGAGGTCGCAGCCTTCGAGCAGCAGCAGCGCGGTTTTGACATTGCCTCCCGCCCGGTGGAGCGCGTCATGGACCTCCTCGCGGCTGCGGCCGGAAAGCTCCAGCAAGATCTTTTCGCTGCGCCGGATCAGCTTCTTGTTGACGGCTTTGAGGTCGACCATCAGCCCGCGGTACACCCGGCCGAGCCGGATCATCACCAGCGACGACAACAAATTGAGCGCGATCCGCTGCGCGGTGCCGGCCTTCATGCGGGTGGACCCGGCGATCGGCTCCGGGCCGGTGTCGAGCCATACCGGGTGCTCGGCCTCGGCGAGCAATGGCGTATCCCGGTTGTTGGCGATCGCGATGGTCAGGGCGCCGAATTGTTTTGCTTCGCGCAGGCAGGCGAGGGTGAACGGCGTCGTCCCGCTCGCGGCAACGGCGATCAGCACATCGCGCGTCTCCATTTCATAGAGCCGGACCAGCCGGATCGCCTCTTCGCTCTCGTCTTCGGCGCCCTCGACGGATTGAACCAGCGCTTTTGGGCCGCCCGCGATCAGCAACAGCAACCGGTCCTGCGGCCAGCTGAAGGTCGGCATCAGCTCTGCGCCGTCCTGAACCGCGAGGCGTCCGGAAGTGCCGGCGCCGGCATAGGCGAGACGGCCGCCGTCGCGCAGCCGCGGCTCGATCGCGAGCGCAGCTTCTTCGAGCGCTGGGCGAGCGGCTCGCACCGCGGCGACCGCGGCGAACTGCCCCTCGATCATCGCCTCCAGGATGTCGCCGGGACTCCACGCCTCGATTGCGCTATAGCGGGGACTGTGACGTTCGGTTTCCATTGGTTCAACTCGGGGCATGTTGACTTTAAGGATTGAGTGTTAACGCGAAATGGCGTTCGCGGTCTCCGCCGACCACGTCTTCGACGGCACGACGCTCCGACGCGATTGCGCGGTAGTAATCGACGACTCTCGCATCCGCGCCGTCATGCGCCGGAACGAGCTGCCGTCGGCGATACCCCACCGCCGTTTGCCGACGGACGCTTGGCTGGTTCCAGGGTTCATCGATACCCAGGTGAACGGCGGCGGAGACGTGCTGTTCAACGAGGACCCGAGCCCGCGCGGGATTGCCGCCATCGCTGCGGCGCATCGGCGGTTCGGTACGACCGCGTTGCTACCGACATTGCTCAGCGACACGCCCGAAAAGATGCGGGCAGCCCGCGGGGCCATAGAGGCCATGGCGGCCGTCGATCCGAGCGTGATCGGACTTCATTACGAGGGACCGTTCCTGTCTCCGGACAAGGCCGGCGTGCATGATCGGGGCATGCTCCGCCGTCCGGAGCCGGGCGACGTCGGTTTCCTGGCGCCGCTGCGCAACGGCGTGACCCTCGTCACCCTGGCGCCCGAGCAGGTGCCTGCGGGCTTCATCGCGCAGCTGGCGGGTGCCGGGGTTCGGGTGTCGCTCGGTCATTCGATGGCGACCTATGCGCAAACCCGCGCCGCGCTTTCCGAGGGGCTGAACGGCTTCACGCATCTGTTCAACGCGATGCGGCCATTGGCCAGCCGCGAACCGGGCCCGATCGCGGCCGCGCTCGAGGAACCCGGCGCGTGGTTTGGCATGATTGTCGACGGCGAGCATGTCGCTCCCGCGATGCTCCGGCTGGCGCTGCGCGGCGCCGGCAAGGCGATGCTGGTGACCGACGCGATGCCGCCGGTCGGCGGCAGCGCAACGAGCTTCCCGCTGTACGGTCAGCGCATCACCGTGCGCGGCGGGAGGTGCACAACAGCGGACGGAACGCTCGCCGGTTCGGTCCTCAACATGGCAAGCGCAGTCCGCAACTGCGTGCGAATGCTGGAGATGCCGCTCGCCGCCGCGTTGCGCCTCGCAACTGCCGCGCCGGCGGGCTTTCTTGGCGTCGACGCCTGGCTCGGGCATCTCGCGCCCGGCTTCCGCGCCGACATGGTGGCGCTCGACCCCGAGAAGATCCAGGTATTGGCGACCTGGGGCGCCGGAAAGGAAGGCGAACCCGCCTGCTAGGCCGCGGCGGCTATTCGGCGGGCGCGGCCACACTCTCCGCGGGGGCGACGGCACTCGGGATGTGCAGCCAGAGCAGCGAGATCACCGCAGAGACCAGCGCGCATACTGCGAGGGCATAGAGCCCGCCGGCAAAGCTGCCGGTCAGGTTCTTCGCCCAACCGACGAGCGTCGGGCCGAAAAACCCGCCAAGGTTTCCCAACGAGTTGATCCATGCAATGCCGGTCGCCGCCGCGGCCCCCGTCAGGAACATCGTCGGCATCGACCAGAACGGGCCCTTCGTGCCGTAAAACCCGATCGCGGCGATCGTCATGCCGACAACGGCCCACCAGGTCCCGATCGTCAGTCCGGCGATGACCAGCCCGACGGCCGATATCACGCAGGTCGTGAACAGGCTCCAACGGCGGTCGCCGATGCGATCCGAGAGCCAGCCGCAAAACACCATGCTGATCGCGCCGCAGATATAGGGGATCATCGTCAGCCAGCCGACCTGCATGTTGCTGACCCCAAGCTCCTTAATGATTTGCGGCAGGAACAGCAGCATCCCGAGGCTGGCGGTGACGATCCCGATATAGTTGAGGGATAGCATCACCACCTTGGGGTCGAAGAAGGCGCGCAGCATTCCAACCCCGTGATGAGCTTCGATTTGCGCGCGCTCATGGGCCATCCTAGCGTTGAGCCATGCGCGCTCATCGGGCTTGAGCCAGCGCGCCTCGCTCGGCCGGTCGGTCAAGTAGAAGAACACGGCGACACCGATGAGAACCGTCGGGATCGCTTCCAAGACATAGAGGCACTGCCATCCCTTGAGGCCCCATAGCCCGTCGAGGCCCAAGAGCGCGGTCGAGATCGGCGCGCCGGTGGCCACAGCGATCGGCAATGCCAAGGTGAAACCGGAATTGATGCGAGCGCGGTGCCGGTCGGGGAACCAATACGTGAAGTAGAGCACGAAGCCGGGGAATAGGCCCGCCTCCGCCAGACCGAGCAGGAAGCGTATCGCCATGAAGCTGTAGGGACCAACCGCGAAGGCGGTGCAGCCTGAGATGATCCCCCAGGTGACCATGATGCGCGCAATCCAAATGCGCGCACCGACCTTTTCGAGGATGATGTTGCTAGGAACCTCAAACAGAACATAACCCCAGAAAAACGCGCCCGATGCCATGCCGTACCACGCCGGGTCGAGCCCGATATCCTTGTTCATCATCAGCGCGGCAAACCCGACATTGATGCGATCGAGGTAGCAGAAGAAATAGGTCAGGACCGCAAAGGGCAGAATGCGCAAGTAGACCTTCCGCATTGTCGACTGTTCGACTGTTCGAGGCATATCCTCCACCAAAACATCTTGCGAGTTGCACGGCTCTAAGCCAGCGTAACGCGAAGTAAGCCTAATTCGGCGGCAATCGCAACGGCCCGGTTCGCTCGGAGCCGCTATTCCGTCGCATGGCTGATCGGCGCAGGATCGGAGTTACTCTCTGGGCGTTATGATGAAACGCTTTCCATGCAAAAGGAGCGCACCAGATGGGAGTCATTCCCGACAAATACCTCGACCTGCTGCAGCACAAGAAAGCTTTTGCTAATTTGGCCACGATTATGGCGGACGGATCGCCTCAGGTGACACCGGTATGGTTCGATCACACTGATGGGGTGATTTGCGTGAACACGGCCAAGGGGCGGGTCAAGTCTCGCACCTTGCGGCCGGGGGCGACGGTCGCGCTGGCGATCATGGATCCCGACAACGCCTACCGCTATATCCAGATACGCGGCCGCGTCAGACGGGCCGTGGAGCAAGGGGCGGACGCGCATATCGATTCGCTGGCGAAGAAATACCTCGGCAAAGACACCTATCCCTTCCGTCAGCCCGGCGAGGTGCGGGTTATGTATGAAATCGAGCCGACCGCCGCATCGGGAATGGGCTGAGCGCACAGCGAACCGGCACGATTGCCGACGACACATCAGCTTTCTCGGCGGATAGCCTCGTTACTCTATGCCCCGGTTGGGGGAGTGGAGCGTCCCGACCGAACAAGAACGAGGACGGATTTCCGACCTGACGCTCAGCCCGCTCGGCGGCACTTCAAAATGGCCGTCCGGGCGGCGTTGATATTGGCCATCAGCTCATGAGTTTGCTGAGTACCGCGGTCGGGGTGGTAGCGTTTGGCCAGCGCGAAATAAGCAGCCGTAAAGTCCTTTGCGGAGATCGACCGGACGTCGACCCCGAGCCGCTGGAACAGCGCCACGGCATCATCCGGAAGCAAGTCTCACCGTCCCCGCAGTCTGAAGGTGCTTTTCACAGATTTGGACAAAAACATTAAGATTAACCAAACTTAACTGTGCTCACATCAAGAGCGTCAGCAGCCATTTCGAACTATAACAAAATAAAACCTGAGGCAAGTACCATTTATCGATTTTAAGGAACTATTCCAGCTGACCGATCGCACCGGATCGAGACAGCAAGGTGACGGCGGAGCCGGGGCAACCAGGTGCGGTTGGATAGGGGTGTTCCCATTCCGAGCGGGGCACTTTGCCCCAGATCGAGCACGTCGCGCTCTGATCGTCGAAATTCGCGGCTTCGACTGCCGAGCCGGTCGCATGCTCGCCTGCCCCGGACCGCGGCGATTGCGCACTAAGCGGCGGAGGCGGCGGGTGAGCCGTGAAAATCCTATGGAATCGCGATACACTCCCGGTGTGGGCCGCTTTTCACCGGCAGAAAGAAACCGCGGTTAGAAGGGCATGTCTACAGCAGACCTGCCGTGGCGCGCCGTCATTGTTGGGGATAATCGTCAAAACCATGCACGTCTTCCGGTTCTTCGAAACCCTCCTGGAGCCCACGGCGGTCCCGACCGGGACAGCGCCGCCGGCGGGGCTCGGGGCATTTTATTGGCATTACGCTCGCCAGGCACGGCACCTGGTCGCCGCTCTCTTCGTCGCCGGCTTTATCGTGGCGATTCTCGACACGACGATCCCGGTATTTATCGGCCGCGTCGTGAGCCTGGTCTCCAGCCACGAGCCGGGCTCCCTGCTGGACAATTACTGGACGCAGCTCGTCGGCATGGCGCTCGTGCTGCTCGTCGCTCGCCCCGTGGCGCTCCTGCTCCAGAACCTGATCACCAATCAGGGGATAATCCCCAGCTTCTCCAACCTCATTCGCTGGCAAAGCCACTGGCACGTTGTGCGCCAGAGCTGGGCGTTCTTTCAGAACGACTTCGCCGGCCGCATCGCGCAGCGCGTCATGCAGACTGGCCCGTCGCTTCGCGAGAGCGTCGTCTCGGCGACCAACGCGGTCTGGTACATTCTCGTCTACGGCGGTGGCGCGATCTTGCTGATGGCGTCGGCCGACGCGTGGCTCACGATTCCGGTCGTGCTGTGGTTCGCCGGCTATGCGGCGCTATTGCGCTATTTCGTGCCGCGCCTGCGAGTCCGCTCGCGGCGGATGTCGGAGACGCGCTCGGCGCTCTCGGGCCGGGTCGTCGACAGCTACACCAACATCCAGACCGTCAAGCTCTTCGCGCGGCCGCGCGACGAGGACGAATTCGTGCGCGCGGCGATGGACGATCTCACCGACGCGTTCCGCGCACAATTGCGGCTGACGACGACGCTCGGGCTGACCCTCGCCGCCATGAATGCGTCCCTCGTCGTCGGCACCGCGGTCATCGCGATTTGGCTGTGGAACGACGGCCTCATCCCGGTCGGCACCGTCGCGATGGCCTTGCCGCTGACCTGGCACATTGCGGCGATCGCCGGCTGGGTGGCGCAGAATGTCACGACAATTTTCGAGAATATCGGCGTCGTTCAGGAGGGCATGCGCTCGATCGCGGTGCCGCGTCAGCTGCCGGACCGGCCGGATGCGGTCGAGCTGCAGGTGACACGAGGTGCGGTGCGGTTCGAGGGCGTACGGTTCGGCTACGGCACCGCGAGAGGCGTGCTGCACGGCATCGACCTCACGGTGGCCGCCGGCGAGCGCGTCGGTCTCGTCGGCCCCTCGGGCGCCGGCAAATCCACCCTCGTCAACCTGCTGCTGCGGTTTTACGACCTCGAAACCGGCCGCATTCTGATCGATGGTCAGGATATTGCGACGGTGATGCAGGAGAGCCTGCGCGCCCAGATTGCGATGGTGACGCAAGACACGTCGCTGCTGCACCGCTCGATCCGCGACAACATCCGCTACGGCCGCCCGCAGGCGAGCGAGTGGGAGGTGCGCCGTGCCGCCGCGCAGGCGCACGCGCTCGATTTCATCGAGGGACTCGAGGACTGGTACGGGCGGCGCGGTTTCGATGCGCATGTCGGCGAGCGCGGCGTCAAATTGTCGGGTGGCCAGCGCCAGCGCATCGCGCTCGCCCGCGTCATCCTCAAGGACGCGCCGATCCTCGTGCTCGACGAGGCCACCTCGGCGCTCGATTCGGAGATCGAAGCGGCGATTCAGGAGCAGCTCGACGGCCTGATGAAGGGCCGCACGGTCATCGCCATCGCGCACCGGCTGTCGACGATCGCGCAACTCGACCGCCTCGTCGTGCTCGATGAAGGCAACATCGTCGAGGAAGGCACCCACGCCAAATTGCTCGCCGCCGGCGGCACTTATGCTCGCTTGTGGCGGCGGCAGTCGGGCGGGTTCCTCGACCCGGTCGCCTCCGCCGGCCTCGCCGCCGCCGAATAGCACTATATTTACTCGCGGAGGTTAAAATTGACCGAGCCCGCGATCAGACGCATGACCCTCGAGGAGTTCTTTCGTCGGGACGACGGGACCGATACGCGCTACGAGCTGATCGATGGCCGTCCCGTGGCAATGGCGCCGCCGGCAGAGGCCCGTCGCATCCTGGCCCTGCGGCTCGGCTCCCGGATAGATGCGGCGCTCGCGGGCCGGCGGCCGTGCAATGCCCAGATCGAGCCTGGAATAGTACGCCCCGATCGTGTCAACTCGTATTATGTTCCCGATATTGCGGTCACTTGCGAGCCCAACGAGCCGGGCCGACAGGCGATGGTGGGCCCGATCCTCATCGTCGAGATCTTGTCGCCGAGCACCGAGCGAAGCGATCGCCGCTTGAAGCTTCCGGCCTATCAAACCAGGGAGAGCGCCCGCGAAATCATGCTTATCGACGCCGATAGCCATCATGCCGAGCTTTACCGACGGGAGAACGATCATTGGGGCATCCAGCTCGTTCGTGGCGCCGAAGCGAGCCTCTTCTTAACCACGGCCGACCCTCGGATCTCGATGTCCGAGCTGTACGAGGGGATCGCCATCGTCGCGATCGCGAGCGGCGTCGCGCAATTCAACCTGCTCACCTTCACCCTGGCCTCGCTGGTCTCCCGCAGTCTCAGATTTTTCCTGCTGGCTGCTCTGTTGTGGCGTTTCGGCGAGCCGGTCTGCTATTTTATCGAACGGCGGCTGATGTTGGTGACGAGCGCCTTCGCGGCGGCGCTTGTTGGTGGGTTTCTCGTGCTGCATTACCTATAGGCATGACGGAACCGACCCGTGCCTTTACCGGCTCTGTCCTGGTCGCGAGCGCCGTCGTGCTCTGCGGAGCGCTGCTGTCGCAATATTGGGGCGGGCTCGCCCCGTGCGAGCTGTGCCTGTTGCAGCGCTGGCCGTGGGGTGTGGCGATCGTGATCTCGTTTATCGCGACGATGGTCGGCAGCCGCCCGGCGTTGCCCTGGGTGGCGTTGCTGCTCGCCGCGGTCTTTGTCGTGAGCAGCGGGCTCGCCTTGTACCATTTGGGCGTCGAGCAGCATTGGTTTGTGGGCCCGACCGCTTGCAGCGGCGCCGCGACTGCGGCCGATACGCTCGAAGCCTTGAAGGCGCAAATCCTGCATCAGCAGCCGGTGCGCTGCGACGAGCCGGCGTGGTCGCTGTGGGGCATCTCGCTCGCCGGGTGGAACCTGCTTGCGTCGCTGATCATGACGGGGTGCTGCGTCGCCGCCTTTCTGCAGTTGCGCAGGGTCTGGGAGCGGGCCGGGTTGCGAGGAACCGTATGAGCGGCGCCGCGCGACATCGATTGCCGGGCGACCGTCCGTCCGAGGAGGAGCTCGCGCGCATGCTGCGCGTCGACCACGCCGGCGAGTACGGCGCGACCCGCATCTATGAAGGGCAGCTGGATGTGCTCGGCCGCCATCGCGCCGCGGGGGTGCTTCGGCAGATGGCCGAGGCGGAGAAACGCCACCTCGCCCGGTTCGAGACATTTTTGCAGGAAAGGCGCGTGCGCCCGACATTGCTGCACCCGCTGTGGAATGTTGCCGGATACGCGCTGGGCGCGGCGACTGCGCTGCTCGGCGAGCAGGCGGCGATGGCGTGCACGGTCGCGGTCGAGGAAGTGATCGACGAGCATTACCAGGCGCAGGCCGCAACACTCGGCGAGGACGAACCGGCCCTTCGCGAGACAATCCTGTCGTTTCGCGACGACGAGATCGCCCATCGCGATATCGCGATCGCGCGCGGGGCAGAGGAGAGCCCGGCCTACGATTTGATCAGCGCGGTCGTCAAGACCGGATCGCGCGTGGCGATCTGGCTGTCCACCCGCCTCTGAATTCCTGAATCGCAGGCAGTGATGGACCTCAACTCGGATTTTAGCGCTCGCGCGGCGGTGCATGCGGCCCGGCTGGACTGGACGCCCTCGCCGATCCCCGGGGTGGACCGGCGCATGCTCGACCGCATCGGGGACGAGGTGGCGCGCTCCACCTCGATCGTCCGCTACGCGCCGCACAGCCATTTCTCGCCGCACACCCACGGTGGCGGCGAGGAGTTCCTCGTGCTCGACGGCGCCTTTCAGGACGAGCACGGCGACTATCCCTCGGGCGCCTATGTCCGCAACCCGCCGACCAGCAGCCACAAGCCCGACTGCGAGCGCGGCTGCACGATCTTCGTCAAGCTCTGGCAATTCGACCCGGACGACCGGACGCCGGTGCGCACCAACACCACCGCCCTTCCTCTGGCGCCGGCGCCCGACCTCCCAGGCGTCGAATTTGCAATGCTGTACGAGAGCGCCTCGGAGCTTGTCGTGCTGGAGCGCTGGGCGCCCGGCACTAGCATCACGGTACCTATTCCCGGCGGAATCGAGCTGCTCGTACTGGACGGCGGCTTCACGGAGGGCGGGGAGGAGTTCACCCAATACTCCTGGCTGAGACTGCCCGCCGGTACGACATTACGAGCCGCCGCCGGCCCGCAGGGTTGCCGCCTCTGGGTCAAATTGGGCCACCTCGCGCACGAGCCACGGCCACCCGCGCCGCCGCAAGAGACCGCGCGATAGTATTCAGACGCGGTCTCTCGCTGTTTTTGCTGTTCTCTGCAGCAAATTATCAGCCAGCGACCCAAAGGCGTGGATGCGCGGATCAAGATGGTATGGGCGGGCGGCGAGGAAATGGCACCATCGTCGCTGGAAAACCCGCGATAGAGCACGCCAATGCCGCAGCCCAATGACTTGAGCCGGCCCTCACCGCCCTCGACCAGGATAGCACGCTGATTGCCATAATCGAGATGAGCCAGGCGAGTTGGCTGGGGAATCCAGGGTTGCAAGGCTGCGGCGGTTAACTCTCGGCAAATCTGTAGCGGCACAGAAAAAAGCATCTCCCTCTCCGCCCCTGGGGACGGAGAGGGGCGGGGTGAGGCTGAAGGGCGGAGAGGGTTCCTCGCCGGCCCGGAGAGATGTGTGCATGCCCAAGCGCTTTCGCGGGGGCGACGGGTAACCGCTTGATGTTATTTTCGGCATTTGGACCAGATTGTTATGAAAGGGCCGCCGAACCTCAGCCTGCTCTCCTCCTGTTACTGCAAGGAAAATACAGGAGGGCTATTTCTGTCGCATCGCAGCGGCCGCTGCGCAGAGCACGTCGGCGATACATAGCCTGGCCATCATCATGACGCGGAATAAGTGTAGTTTACGATAATTCAATCAGCGCAATCCCCGGCCGGAGGTGCTTTTACAACAATCATGCTAATTTGTCAACGGGCGACTACTGCTGCCTGTGGCCGCAGCCGCGGATGGCCCAGCGCGCCTTCGTAATCAAAATCGGCGCGGCACCGTGGACAGTGTCTTTGATTTACCGAGTTCCACTCCAGGTTACAGATGGTGGCCGCCTAAAGAGAAGATGCAGGAAGCCGCTCAAGCTCATGATTTTGGGAGGCATGCTGGATAGGCTGCGACCCATGTGAATAAGGACCGTTTCACTGGCCGTCGCTCTTTTCGCCGGTTGAAGACCGGTCCCGCGCTTCACTCTGCAAGGGCGTGAATTTTCCAGAATCGCCGTTCCGCCATTAAGGAGGCTGCCAAGTCGTATCTGGTCACGATCGCTTCCCAAAGCCGTTGGCCATCAGTCGCCCGCCTCGCCTTCCCACGCCTCGCGTCCTTCCTTCACGAGGAACCAGACGATCGCGAGAGAGGTGACCGCATCGATCCACCAGGCGCCGAAGGCGAGTTGGGCGCCGAGACCAATGACGACGACGACGGACAGCCAGAGGCAGGCCAACGACTCGGCGGCGTCGGCGCGCAGGGCACGGCTGCCGAGCTGATCGGCCAGAGCGAGCTTGCGGCGTGCCAGCACGAGCATGATCGGGATCGACAGCAGCGCAATCGCCAAGCCGGGCCAGGAGAACGCCTCACCCTCGCCGCGCCACAAGCTCCAGGCGGCCGCCAGCACGACGTAGGCGGCGAGGGCGAACAGCAGGCCGCCGGCGATCCGCCGGGCACTTCTTTCCGCCGCCTCGGAGACTTCACGGCCAAACTTCAGCTCGCGTGACAGGCGCCGGATGAGGACGCCGGCGGAGGCGAGCTCGATGACGCTGTCGAGACCGAACGCGATCAGCGTGATGCTGTGCGCTGCGATGCCGGAGGCGACCGCGACGGCGGCCTCGACCGTCATCCAGCCGACGCTCAGCCACTCCAGCCGGAACGCCCGACGGATCAGCCTCTGCCGTTGGGGGTCAGCGGCTACCAAGTGATCGTGAGCTTGCCATCGCGCATTTCGTACCCCTGCAGCCGGCTGAGGAAGCTCATACCGAGCAGCGAAAGGTCAAGGTGCTCGAGCACAGCGGCGGGCACATCATAAATCGACAGCTGGCCGATGCGGATTTCGCGCAGGGTTACCGGCGCCATGCGCGCTGTGCCATTCGCGGTTTGCACGTGTCCGCTATACGCCAAACTGGCTGGATTGATGCCGGCGGCGCGGGCATCGGCGGGGGTGAGCGTCACCAGGCTCGCGCCGGTGTCGACGAGCATGCGGACCGGAGCTCCGTTGACGGCGGCGTCGAGGACGACGTGGCCCCTCTCGTTTGCCGTGTAGACGATCGTGTTGGATACCGCGACGGAGGGGCGGCGGGCCGAGGCGGCGGGCTGCATTCCCCGTCGGGATGCCGAGGCAATGTCCGGCAACAGCGCTTTGCTGCGGTCCAGCAGCCCGATACCGAGCAGCACGATCCCGCAGCACAGCAATACCCAACGCAACGCCCAGCCGATCACGATACCGCCCCGGTCCCAACTTTCGCCTGTCGCACTCTGCGAGGCGACGTTTAAGGGTTGGTGAAGGCCCCACCCACCCAGCCCCCACCCTAACCCTCCCCCGCTTCCCGGGGAGGGAATGGGAGAGGGCGGCGAGCGCTGCGCTACTCGGCGGCCTGAGGTGCGTCGGGGTAGCTGTTAGCGCGCCAGCGGCGCTGACCGGTTTCGGGCGCATCAGCCTCGTAGCCCCACCGGTCCCAGCCGGGCCGGGGGGCTCGCGCGAACATTTCGAGATAAGGCCCTTCGCACAGGGCTTCGATGCGCTCGTAGGCCTCCTCCGGTTTGCGGCTGTGCTCGCGCCGCGGCGACACGATCAGTTTGCGGACATCGGCGCGGCTGCGCTGCGGCTTGCCGCGCGTCGCAAGCAGGCAAGGTTCGGGGTTTGCCCGCGTCCAGAAGCCGAGCCCCGTAAAGAAGCTCCGGTTATTGTAAAAAAGTTCGGGTTTTCGCAGCTTAACCCAGTAAAACCCGACAGTTTTATAAGTAAAGCCCCAGGCATTGATTATGTCAAACGCCTTCTCCAACAGAGGGTCGGTCGCCCACATCAATAGCACGCAATCATCCGCGGCCCATTCGGCAACCGGCAATGCCTTGATGTCGGCGAGAGACATGCAGTCGTAATAGGCCTCGGGGCTCCGGCCCTTTCCCTTCCGCGAATAGGTGGCGAAGGTCCAGGGCGGATCGGCGTATATGACCCGGTAGTGTTTGGACTGCGGAGAAGCGCTCATCGGCGCATGCTCGCGGGCCAGGCCCGGCATGGTCAACCGGTTTCCTCGCCGTCGCCTTCGGGTCCCTCCTCGGTCGGGATGCTGTAATTGCCCTTGAGCCAGCGGCCGAGATCGATCTGCGCACATCGCGCCGAGCAGAACGGCCGATATTGCGGCATCGGCGGCTTGCCGCAGATCGGGCACGGGCGCGGTGCGGGCCGCTCGATCGACGAGATGGAGGCCATTGCCGAGCGGATATAATCAAAACGCCGAGATTTGAAAACTCTCGCGCTCACACTCGGGATCGGGCTCGATGACGATGCTGCGGGCGAATCGCTGCTCGGCCTGCCGAACGGCGTCGGCCACAGGCCCCGACAGGGCAGCAGCGACCTCGGGAGCGGCAGTGAGGCGCCATTGCCGCCCCGGTTGCGCCCTTACTGCACGACGCAGCGCGCGCAATGCCTCGCGCGCGACCGTGACCGCAGTCTTGACCAGAGGGCCGCCCGAGCGCGGCTCGAGCAATAGCTCGGCGAGCGGACGGGCGCGGCGCGGCCGAACCAGCTCGAAATGTCCGAGCCGGGTCCAGCCGAGCAGCTGCGGGGTTGCCGGATCGGGGGCGAGCGCCTCGGCGAATGCCGTGCGCAGCTTTTCGCGCGCCGACCGGCTGTCCATCCCGACAAAATCGACGACGATGCCGCCTCCCAAATTGCGCAGCCGAATTTGCCGCGCGATGGCCGCGGCGGCGGCAAGGTTCGCCATCAGCCCGGTGCGCTCCGGGGAGCCCGTTTCCGGAGTTCCGGTGTCGACGTCGATTAGCGTGCCGGCACGTGTCGCCGCCAAATGCACGGAACCGCCGCCCGAGAGGGCGAGCTTAGCGGATAGCGCCTCCTCGAATACTCCGTCGAGATCGATCGGCCACTCGGCTTCCGGCAAGTGCGTAATCGCGCTGTCCGGAAAGCCGGCACGGAGTTCGGGAATGGCCGCAGGGTCGTCCACGAGAATCTCATCAGGCGCACCCGGCAGTGACCCGGCGAGCGCGGCGGCAGAGGACGCCGCCGGATCGAGCCGGGCAGGGGGATCGAGCCGGGCGGCCCGGTCGAGAAGTCCGGACCAGCGCTGAGCCATTCTCACTCTCGCGGCTTTGCCGGCCTGGGCTTCGCGGCGGATTTGCACGATTACGCGCTCCCCTTCGTGTAGCCGTTTGCCGTGCGGGAGAACTTCGCTTTGCCGCAGGAAGGCGGGCCGGTCGCTGCCGATATCGATGAGCGCCGCCCCTAGCGCCGGCAAGAGCCGCACGACTCGGCCCAAATGAATGCTGCCGGCTGCGCTGCGGTCGCCGCGCTCGACGTAAAGCTCGACCGGCACACCCTTTTCGAGCAGCGCCGCGCGCCACTCGCCGGGGTCCGCGGATATCAGGAGTTGGCGAGCCAACTCGGTCGATAACCGCGGCCGGCGAGCAGCTGCATGGTCTCGAAAAGCGGCAATCCGACGACATTGGAATAGGAGCCGCTGATCCAGCGGATCAAGGCCGCGGCCCGGCCCTGGATCGCGTACCCGCCGGCCTTGCCCTGCCATTCGCCGGTTCGCAGATAGGCCTCGATCTCGGTCTCGCTCAACCGTTTGAACGAGACCTGGCTCTCGACTCGGCGCGGCACCAATGCGCCGTCAGGGCTCACCACCACGATGCCGCCATGCACCCGGTGGCGGCGGCCCGAGAGCAGCTCGAGGCAGGCCCGCGCGCTCGCCTCGTCCTCGGTTTTCGGCAGGATGCGCCGGCCGCAGGCGACGACGGTGTCGGCCGCGAGGATATAGGCGCCGGGATGGCGCGGGAATACCGCCTGCGCCTTTTCCTGCGCGAGGCGCATCGCATGTGCGGGAGGCAACTCACCGCGGCGGGGGGTCTCGTCAATGTCGGCGGGATCGGTGCAGTCGGGCGTGAGGCCCACTTGGCGCAGCAGTTCGAGGCGGCGCGGCGATGCGGAGGCGAGCACGAGAGGCGGCCCCGTCACACAGTCACCCCCGCAGATGCAGCACGCAAATCAGCGTGAAAAGGCGCCGGGCGGTGTCGAGATCGATCTCGGCCTTGTCGGCGAGCCGCTCGATCAGCAGAGCCGACCCCTCATTGTGCAAGGACCGCCGGCCGACGTCGATCGCCTCGATTTGCGCCAAGCTCGAACCGCGGATCGCTTCGTAATAGCTGTCGCAGACCATGAAATAATCTTTGACGATCCCGCGGAACGGCGCCAGCGGCAGAGTGATTGTTTCGTTCGAGCCGTTCGCCATAGAGCGGATTTCGATGCTCAGCCGGTTCTCCTCGATCGCCAAATGCAAATGGTAGGGCCCGGCGCAGCCGGAAACCGGCGCGAAATGGTTCTCTTCGAGGAGGTCGAAGATCGCCACCGCCCGCTCGTGCTCGATATCGGGGCTGCGGCGGACGACCGTATGCTCGTCGAGCGTGATGCCGGCAATTCGCGAGGCGTCCTGCTCGCCCATGCTTGTCGAGTTACTCCGCGCGCGACCGATCGAGTCGGATCGACAATGACAATGCGTGCGCGTCCAGCCCCTCCGCCTCGGCGAGGCGGATCGCCGACGGGGCGAGCGCCGCCAAGCTCTCCGCGTCGCAGCGGACAAGCGAAGTTCGCTTCAGAAAATCGAGAACGCCCAGACCCGACGCAAAACGCGCGCTGCGGGACGTCGGAAGGACATGGTTCGGTCCTGCGATATAGTCGCCAATCGCCTCGGGCGTGTGGCGGCCGAGAAAAATCGCGCCGGCATGACGGACCCGCTCGGCCAACGCGTCGGCCTCGTCGAGCGCGAGCTCCAGATGCTCGGGCGCAATCCGGTCGATGAGCGCCGGCGCCTCGTTCCAATCGGCGACAATCAGGATGGCGCCGTGCGCCTGCCAGCTGGCGCGCGCGATCTGAGCCCGCGGCAACTGCGCCAGGTGGCGCTCTACCGCCGCTTCGACCGCGGCCGCAAAACCCGTGTCGTCGGTAATGAGCATCGCCTGCGCCGCGCCGTCGTGCTCCGCCTGCGATAACAGATCGGCGGCGATCCATTCCGGGTCGTTGTGCCGGTCGGCGACGACCAGGATCTCGGACGGGCCGGCGATCATGTCGATCCCGACTTTGCCGAACACCCGCCGCTTGGCCGCCGCGACATAGGCGTTTCCGGGACCGACGATCTTGTCGACCGGTGCGATCGTCGCCGTGCCGTAGGCGAGCGCCGCGATCGCGTGCGCGCCGCCGACCCGGTATATCTCGTCTAGCCCGAGCATCTGGGCGGCGGCAAGAACGAGCGGGTTCAGCACGCCGCGCGGGGTGGGCACGGTCATGACGAGCCGCTCGACCCCGGCCACCTTGGCCGGGATCGCGTTCATCAACACCGAAGAGGGATAGGCGGCGGTGCCCCCTGGGACGTAGAGCCCGGCCGCGGCGACCGGGCGCCAGCGCGCGGCGAGCCGCACGCCCAACGCGTCGACGTAGTCGATCGCGGCAGGCAGCTGGCGGCGATGGAAGCTTTCGATCCGCTCCGCCGCGACGCGCAGCGCGGCGACGGTCTCGGGGTGGGCCGCAGCGGCGCCCTCGGCGATTTCCCGCTCCGTCAGACGGAGGCCGCCGGCGGCCAGATTTATCCCGTCGAAGCGGCGCGTATAGTCGATCAGCGCCGCATCGCCGCGAGCGGCGACATCCTCGATGATCTCGGCGACTGCGGTGTCGACATCCGCCGCACTCTCTCGTTTTGCGGCGAGCAGCTGTCGCAACCCCGCTTCGAAACCGGGGTCTCGGATGGAGAGCGTGACCGGCATCATCGCCCCTCACCCTCACCCGCCTCGCTGCGCCCCCTCCCTGACCCTCCCCCGCTTGCGGGGGAGGGAAGGAGTGGGGGCTTGGCGAGTGAGGGTGTTTCACGCGCGATCGCTTCGCGAAAGCGCTCGATCCAGCCGCCGACTTCCTCGGGGCGGGTTTTCAGCGCCGGGCGGTTGACGATCAGCCGGGAGCTGACCTCGGCAATCCGCTCGATCTCGACCAAGCCGTTGGCCTTGAGGGTGGCGCCGGTCTGCACGAGATCGACGATGTGATGGCAGAGCCCGAGACGCGGCGCCAGCTCGATCGCGCCGTTGAGCTTGATGCATTCCGCCTGAATCCCCCGCGCCGCAAAATGCCGGCAGGTAATTTCCGGGTACTTCGTCGCGACGCGCACATGGCTCGATCGCCTGACGTCGGCCTGCCCGAGCGCGTCCGCCGTCGCCGCAACCGCGAGCCGGCAGTGACCCACATCGAGATCGAGCGGCGCGTAAATCTCCGAATAGTCGAATTCCATCAGCACGTCATTGCCGGCGATGCCGAGCTGTGCGGCGCCGAAAGCGACGAAGGTGGCGGCATCGAAGCTGCGCACGCGGATCAAATCGAGACCCGGCTCACTGGTTCCGAACCGGAGCTGGCGCGAAGCGGGATCGTCGAAGGCCGGCTCCGGCTCGATGCCGATCCCACGCAACAGCGGCATGACCTCGCCGAGAATCCGCCCATTCGGCAATGCCATGATCAAGGGCTCGGCGATCACGAGACTTCGTCCAAATCGTGGCGGGGCTGCCATGGCGTCGGCCAAGGATCGCCGAGGTCCCGGGCGTGGCAGAGGATTTGCGCCGACCTCGAGCCGGATCGCCGCCCCGCCGGAAAATTCGAGATGGACTGCGCCCTCTTCCGGCCGGATCGCCAGCAACGACAATATCCGGCCGTCATTGCTGCGGCGGAACCCGCTGTAGGACACCGCCGCCACCTCGCTGAATGTGATGCCGCACAACACTCGCTCATAAGGAACCTCGCCGGGCGCCGGGCCGAGCCCGTTTTCCCAGCGAAATCGATTCGCAACGAACAGAAAGCTGCGCTCTTCGGGCGCATAAGCGAGATCGCGAACCGCGACGAGCGCGTCCTGCAAACAGGCCGAGACCACCGCCAGATCTTCGGCGTCTTCGGCGCGCAGTTTTAGCGCCGCGCCTTCGTCAGGCGCCATCCCGCAGCCTCTCGATCCGGGCATTGCACCCCGAGAGCTTCTCCTCGAGCCGCTCGTAACCGCGGTCGAGGTGATAGACGCGGTTAATCACGGTTTCCCCGGCCGCAGCGAGGCCGGCGACGACCAACGACACCGAGGCCCGCAAATCCGTCGCCATGACCGGAGCCCCCATCAGCCGCGGCACGCCGCGCACCAAGGCGGAGGCGCCATGCACGTTGATGTTGGCGCCCATCCGCGCCAGTTCCGGGACGTGCATGAACCGGTTCTCGAAAATCGTCTCGGTGATCATCGAGGCGCCATTGGCGATTGTCATCAGCGCCATGATTTGCGCTTGCAGATCGGTCGGGAACCCGGGATAGGGTTCAGTCATCACGTCGACGCCTTCGAGGCGTTCGGCGTAGCGCCGAACCGTCAGCCCATCGGCAGTTGCCGCGAGCTCGACACCGGCGCCTTCGAGGATGCGTGCGACCGCCGCAACGAGATCGAGGCGAGTTCCGGTCAGCCTGACCTCGCCATTCGTCGCCGCCGCGGCTATGATGTAAGTTCCGGTTTCGATCCGGTCCGGGATGATCGAATGCGTCGCGCCGTGCAATCGCGGGACGCCAAGGATGCTCAGACGGTCCGTGCCGATCCCGTCGATGCGCGCGCCCATCGCCACCAGGCATTCGGCGAGATCTGTGATTTCCGGCTCGCGCGCGGCGTTGATCAGCAGGGTCTCGCCGTCCGCCAGGCTGGCCGCCATCAACAGATTTTCGGTAGCCCCGACCGAGACCGCTGGAAAAGCGATTTCCGCGCCCCGCAATCCCTTGGGCGCGCGCGCGTCGATATAACCTTCGCGCAACTCCACCTCGGCGCCGAGCCGCTGCAACCCCTTTATGTGCAGGTCGACCGGCCGGGTGCCGATCGCGCAACCGCCCGGCAACGAGACGCGCGCGCGCCCGCAGCGTGCGATGAGCGGCCCGAGCACGAGGACCGAAGCCCGCATTTTCCGGACGAGATCATAGGGCGCAGTGCTCGACGTGATGTGCCCCGCCGACAATTCGAGGATGCGTCCAGAATCCGCGCCTTCGTCGCCTCGAGTGACCCCCACGCCGTGCTGAACCAATAGGTTCGCCATCGTGGCGATATCGGCGAGAACGGGGACGTTCTTCAGAGTCAGAGTTTCCGCCGTCAGCAGCGCCGCGGCCATCAGCGGCAAGGCAGCGTTTTTGGCGCCGCCGATCGGGATTACGCCTTCGAGCGGCACGCCGCCCTTGATGCAGATCTTGTCCATCGCCTCGGTTGCACCCACGCCGCCGCCCACACCGGCGCAGGCAGCAGCCTATCCCGGCGGTCATGCCGCCGTCCGGCTGCTTTTACTTGACCGCGAAGCGCCGCTCAAGCCAGCGGCTCGCCGTCGCCCTCCTCGTCTTTTTTGGATAGCGCCGCGACGCGTCGCTCCCGGGCCCGGGCCTGCTCCTTGCGCCGCCGCAGGTTTTCGCGTAACGCCCGGGCTAAACGCTTCTCGCGCTCTGCGCGTTCAGCGTTGGGCCGTGCGCCGGGCTGCAAAGGCTGCGTCATCCCGGGATGCAACGGGACGGCCTCGGTCGTGTCAAGCCGCATGCTATTCCTCGATCCGGATCTTTGCATGGGTTGCGAGGATCACGGCGACCGCCTGCTTTGCCGCGTATTCGGCGGATTGATCCGGATGCTGGCGCCGCCACGCCTCGACACCCGCCCGGTAACATTCCACCGACGGGCGTCCGGAGCGGCGCGCCGATTCGAACGCCTTCAGCACCGCGTCGGCGGCGACATTCGTCATCGGATCGACTTTCGACACCCGCCAAACCATCAAGCACTCCAAGGCTTTCCAGCGAAGGCCCTATCGTGGTTAGCAACGAATTAACCGGGCAAACATCAGGATGCAGGAGGGGTTCCGGCCAGGGCGACCCTTCGGTTCCCGAAGAAACCGGTTGCAAGCCTTATTTTATGGTCAGTCGCAGGGAGTTATGATTAGAGGTCAAACCAGCATCAAATACAGATGAAAGGGGACGAAATGGCCAGTGCAACGCAACGCTTTGACGCCGTCGTGATCGGCGCGGGCTTTTCCGGCATGCACATGCTGAAGTCGCTGCGCGACAGACTGGGACTGAAGGTGCGGGTTTATGAAGAAGGTGAAACCGTCGGCGGCACCTGGTACTGGAACCGCTACCCCGGCGCGCGTTGCGATTCCGACGCCTACATCTATTGCTTCACCTGGGACAAGCAGCTGCTGCAAGAATGGGAATGGTCCGAACGCTATCCCGAGCAGCCCGAGATCCTGCGTTATCTCGAACATGTGGCCAAGCGCCACGATTTGAAACGCGATATGCAATTCAACACGCGCGTGACCGGCGCCGAATTCGACGAGGCAACCAATCTATGGACGATGCGCACCGATAAGGGCGAAGAGGTCACGGCCCGTTACCTCATTGCAGCTGTGGGCAGTCTTCGGCCACCAACATTCCGCAGTTCAAGGGCTTGGAGACATTCAAGGGCAAGTGGTACCACACCAGCCGCTACCCCCGCGCCGGCGTCGACTTCACCGGCAAGCGCGTGGCCGTGGTCGGCACCGGCGCCACTGCAGTGCAGGCCATTCCTGAAATTGCGCAGCAGGCGAAGCAACTCACCGTGTTCCAGCGCACTGCCAATTACTGTGTGCCGGCGCGCAATGGCAAGGTAGACCCCGAAGTGGCCAAGGCGCGAAAGGCGGAGTATAACGGCGTCGTCAAGCGCATCCGCGAATCGTTCTTTGGCTTTGAATATTCCTTTATTCCGAAGTCGGTGCTGGAAGCCACACCCGAAGAGCGCGAGCGCGAATTCGACAGGATGTGGGACGCCGGCGGCTTCGCCTTTTGGCTGGCCAATTACCAGGACATGTTCTTCAATCAGCAGGCCAATGATTTGTGCGCCGACTACATCAAGCGCAAGATCCGCAAGACCGTGAAAGACCCGGTCATCGCCGAAAAGCTCATACCCAAGGGCTACGCCTACGGCACTAAGCGCCAGCCGCTGGACACCAACTACTACGAGACCTTCAATAAAGACAACGTGCTGCTGGTCGATGCCAATACCGACGGCGCCATTGAAGAGATCACCGAAAAGGGAATCCGGGCGGGAGGCAAGGAATACGAATTCGACGTCATCGTTTTCGCCACCGGTTTCGATGCGATGACCGGTCCGCTGAAGGCCTTGAACCTAAAGGGCCGCGGCGGCCGCACATTGGCTGAGCAGTGGCCGGATGGTCCGCACACCTATCTCGGCATCGCGGTCGCCGGCTTCCCGAATTTATTCACGATCACCGGCCCGCAGAGCCCGTCGGTGCTGTCGAACATGCCGGTGTCGATCGAGCAGCACGTCGACTGGGTCACCGACTGCATCGACGAAATGCGCAAGACGGGCAAGACCACGATCGAGGCAACGCCGGAGGCGCAACATCGGTGGGTTGCCCATGTCAACGAGATCGTCAACCAGACGCTGATGACCGGCGCAAACTCCTGGTACATGAGCGCCAACATTCCCGGTAAGCCGCGCGCCTTCCTGCCCTATCTCGGCCCGGAGGGCGTCGGCGGCTACCGGAAGAAGTGTGACGAGGTCGCGGCCAAGGGTTACGAGGGATTTGAGTTGGCATAGCCGACCTTACGAAAAGAATTGAGGGGCGGGTAAAGGGCAAATCTAAACAGAGTGGGAGGGGACAATGATCGATAACAGCTACTACTCGCAGGAGGTGCACGGCCCGTACGAACTGCACGACATCGGCAATCTCGAATTGGAGGAAGGCGGCACGATCCGCGGTTGCACGCTTGCCTACGCTACTTTCGGCGCGCTCAATGCCGCCAAAGACAACGCCATCCTCATTCCCACCTGGTACTCCGGCACCAACAAGATCATCGAGCAGGTGTTTATCGGTAAGGGCCGCGCGCTCGATCCCGACAAGTATTTCATCATCGTCGTCAATCAGATCGGCAACGGTCTTTCGACCTCGCCGCACAACACGCCGGCGCCGGCTAGGATGGGGAATTTCCCGCGTGTACGGATCGGCGATGACGTGCGCGCGCAGCACAAAATGGTCACCGAGAAGTTCGGCCTCGATACACTTGCGCTGGTTGTCGGCGGCTCGATGGGTGCTCAGCAGACCTACGAATGGGCCGTACGCTACCCCGACATGGTGAAGCGCGCCGCGCCCATCGCCGGCACAGCGAGAAATGCGATCCATGATTTCCTCTTCACCGAAACATTGGTCGAAGCGATCACCTCCGACCCCGGTTTCAATAAGGGTTTCTACACATCGTCGGCGGAAGTGCGAGAAGGTCTGTTGCGGCACGCCAAATTGTGGGCGGTAATGGGTTGGAGCACCGACTTCTTCCAGGAAAACCGGCATAAGGGGCTGGGCTTTTCGTCCCTGGACGATTTCGTCATCAACTTCATGTATGCCTACTTCAGCGTAATGGATCCGAATGATCTGCTGTGCATGGCATGGAAATGGCAGCGCGGCGACGTCAGCCGTCACACTGGCGGCGATTTGCGGGCCGCGCTGGGGAGAATCAAAGCCAAGACGTTTGTGATGCCGGTGTCTTCGGACATGTTTTTCCCACCGGCTGATTGCCAGGCCGAGTGGCGGCTCATCCCTGATGCCGAGTTCCGGCCGATCCAAACCATCGATGGGCACCTCGCGCTATTCGGCGCCGATCTCAATGCGATCTCCCAGCTCGACAAGCACTTGCGGGAGTTGCTTGCGACAAGAATTTAACGCGCCATATTCCCCGCATGACGGTTTTTCTGACAATCCTGCTCGTTCTCGCAATGCTCGGCACCTTGACCGTGCTCGGCTTCGGCGTCGCGAGCCTGCTGCGCGGCGGCGACCCGCGCCGTTCGAACAAGCTGATGCAGTCGCGCGTCATCATGCAGGCGTTGGCGCTGGTGCTGCTGGCGATGCTGATGCTGCTCGCGCGGCACTAAGCCCCAGGAACCGAAGATGGTTCGGCTGACTCGCATCTACACGCGCGGCGGCGATGCCGGCCAGACCTCGCTCGGCGATGGCACGCGCGTGCCAAAGCACGCGTTGCGCGTCGCCGCCTATGGGACTGTCGACGAAGCCAACGCGGCGATCGGGGTTGCACGTCTGCACGCCAACTCGGCGGCCGACGAGATGCTCGACCGTATCCAGAACGATCTCTTCGACCTCGGTGCGGATCTCTGTACCCCTGAGGACGGCCGGCGCGCGGCCGAGGCGCTGCGCATCACCGCGCCCCAGGTCGAGCGTCTCGAGCGCGAGATCGATGCGATGAATGCGAGCTTGCGGCCGCTCGACTCGTTCATCCTGCCCGGCGGAACGCCGGCTGCGGCCTACCTCCATCTCGCGCGGACGATCACCCGGCGAGCCGAGCGCCTGGTCAGCGAGCTCGCCGCCGGCGAGCCGGTCAACCCCGAGGCGCTCAAATACCTGAACCGCCTCTCCGACCACCTCTTCGTGCTCGGCCGCCGGGTCAACGAGGGCGGCGCCCGCGACGTCCTCTGGCGCCCCGGCGCCAACCGGTAAGATATTCCGCGGCCGCCTGTCCAAGTGTCTGGATTTTTTTAAGCCCGATAGATTTGGTTGGTCGCTTGTAAATGCTCAGCGTTTCTCGCAAAGCTGCTGATGGCTCGACTGCGTCCCTGTTTGGCATCGGTTTTTTTACACTCCGATGCAACTCTACGGAGCCCCGTTATCCATTTAACTGCTTGGATCCGAAGCTGACGATCGCCGGGCACGGCTCTGCGTTCGCGCGGCCGACTGCCGACATTCTTTACACCTGATCACGCCCGGGCGGTCATCCCGCGGTTCTTAACCTTTGCTGTGCACCCGCCACAAAGCTTGGCACGAAAACTGCCGCCCCATTAGTTACATAGCTTCTAAGTGACTGTTCAGGACTCCTCGTATGCTGACCTATAAGCTCGCTGCTGCTGCCGCAGTCGCTCTCGCAGGTGGCGTTCTTGCGACTTCAACAGCGCAGGCCGCGACGATAACTTACACTGCCGCTGGAACTGTTGGCGGCGACGTCCTTGCCGCGTCGGCCGATTTCACGACAGGAGCCGGTTTCATCGACGTGACGTTGACGAATACATTGGCGCCAAGCGCGATTATCAGCGCTGGGCAGGCGCTGAGCGACATCTCATTCACACTGAGCAATGCGCCCGGTTCTCAGGGAACCCTGACCGCTTCCGGGCAGCTCGGCAACCTCGCCGGCGCCAACCCCGGCCCCAAGACGGTGACCTTTACGGCTGGTTCGCCCGTGCGGTTCATCGGAATGGGACCACCACCCCCGGGCGGCACCGGGACCTTCACCGTTACCGGCAACACGATATTGATGGAGGCGATCGGTGGCGGCCAGCCGAGCGAGATGATCCTGCCGGCCATGCCGAACGGTGGAGCCTACCCGAACGCGAGCTTGCTCAATTTCAATCCGTCCACAATCGGCCCGGCAACCTTCGTGCTCGACTTCGCGGGGATTACCGCCGCCACGACGGTAACCGCCGTGACATTCTCGTTTGGGACGGGCCCCGATCATTTCTTGCCGGGCACGTCGGTAACCCCGCCGCCGCCAGGCGTTCCTGAACCTGCCTCCCTCGCCCTTTTGGGGAGCGCGCTTGTCGGGCTGGGCTTTTTCCGGCGCGGCAAGTCCGGCTGAGCAGCGCAGAACTATTGCGAAACTGAGGGCGCGGTCTGCAGACCGCGCCCTCCTCGTTTCCGGGGACTCGAACACCCGGCGCAGCAACGCCTCCCGTGACAGCCAGCGAGGCTGAGGATGGCTATGGCAGGCAGTGGCAGAGCCACCGTCGCCAATACCCCATTGACCTCCAGCCCGCGGACCAGATGCGTGGGCATCCACCAACTGCAGCACACGCGTTCCCGTTTGCGATGACGGATAGCCACGACTTAACTTTTACAGATTCAGCTGCAAATTTGCTGCAGATTGCACAAAGCGCAGCAACACGTACAGTTTGGTTGCATTTGCAATAACGGGGCGCATCGCGCCGCTCCCGCTTCCCCGGGAGCCGCAGAGGAGCCCCTTGCGTTCGCGCTGCGCCCGTGCACAAATCATGATCCCGTCGGCGGAATCATGCGGGTCCGCCGGCGTAACGGCGAGGGTGAGATGAAAGCGCTGGTCGCGGTCAAGCGGGTCATCGACTACAACGTCAAGATCCGCGTCAAGGCGGACAAGACCGGGGTCGAGACCGCCAATGTGAAAATGTCGATGAACCCGTTCGACGAGATCGCCGTCGAGGAGGCGCTGCGGTTACGGGAGGCGGGGATCGTCAGCGAGATCATCGCGGCGTCGCTCGGCGCCGCGCAGTGCCAGGAGACGATCCGCACCGCGCTGGCAATGGGGGCCGACCGCGGCATCCTCGTGCAGACCGATGCCGAACTGCAGCCGCTCGCCGTCGCCAAGCTGCTGAAAGCGGTGATCCTGCAGGAAAATCCCGAGATCGTGATCATCGGCAAGCAGGCGATCGACGATGACTGCAACCAGACCGGCCAGATGCTGTCGGCGCTCCTTGGGTGGCCGCAGGCAACCTTCGCCTCGAAGGTCAAGATCAGTGACGGCCACGCCGAGGTGACGCGCGAGGTCGACGGCGGGCTTGAGACGGTCTCGATCAAATTGCCGGCGGTGATCACCACCGATCTGCGGCTCAATGAACCGCGCTACGCGTCGCTGCCCAATATCATGAGAGCGAAGAAGAAGCCGATCGCGACGGTGACACCAGAGGCGCTCGGCGTCGACGTGACGCCGCGCCTCACCGTGCTCAAGGTCGAGGAGCCGCCAAAGCGGCAAGGCGGCCACAAGGTGGGGTCGGTCGCCGAGCTCGTCGACAAGCTGAAGACCGAGGCGCGGGTGATCTGATGTCTGCTCTGGTCGTCGCCGAGCATGACAACAGGGCGCTGAAGCCCGCGACCCTCAACGCGGTTGCGGCCGCAACCGAAATCGCCGCCGGTGAGGTCGACATCCTGGTGGCCGGCAAGGATTGCCGCGCCGTGGCCGAGGCGGCCGCCAAGATCGCGGGAGCGAGGAAGGTGCTGCTCGCCGACAATGCCGGCTATGAGCATGGGCTGGCCGAGAACGTGGCGCCACTCGTCGTCAAGCTCGCCGAGCATTATTCGCATCTGCTGGCCACGGCGACGACCTTCGGAAAGAATGTGATGCCGAGGGTGGCGGCGCTGCTCGATGTGATGCAAGTGTCGGACATCAGCGCGGTGGTGTCGCCGGACACTTTCGTGCGGCCGATCTATGCCGGCAATGCGCTGGCGACGGTGCAATCCAGGGAGCCGGTCAAGGTCATCACGGTGCGCGGAACCGCGTTCCCGCCGGGCGAGGCGACCGGAGGCTCGGCGGCGATCGAGCCGGTGGAGACGACGGGTGAAACGGGGCTTTCGGAATTTGTCGGAGCGGAGTTGTCCAAATCGGAGCGGCCCGAGCTGACCAGCGCCCGAATCATCATCTCAGGCGGCCGAGGCATGCAATCCGGGGAGAATTTCCATCTCCTGGAGAGGGTCGCCGACCAGCTCGGGGCCGCGGTCGGCGCCTCGCGCGCCGCCGTCGACGCCGGTTTTGTGCCCAATGACTACCAGGTCGGCCAGACCGGCAAAATCGTGGCGCCGGAACTTTACGTCGCGGTCGGCATTTCCGGGGCTATCCAGCACCTCGCCGGGATGAAGGATTCGAAAGTCATCGTCGCGATCAACAAAGACGAGGAAGCGCCGATATTTCAAATCGCCGATTACGGGTTGGTCGGCGATTTGTTCAAGATCCTTCCCGAGCTCGCCGACGAACTCGAGCGCCGCAAGTGAGCGCGGCTCCGACCGCGCTCGAAGGGCTGCGCCGGATCGGCATCGTCGGCGCCGGGCAGATGGGCGGCGGCATCGCCCATGTTTGCGCGCTCGCCGGCATCGATGTGGTCGTGGTCGACATCAACGAGGAAGCGCTGCTAGGCGGGCGACAGGCGATCGAGCGCAACTTGGCGCGCCAGGTTGCCCGTGGCACGATCCGGGAAGAAGACAAGGACGCCGCGCTCGCTCGAATTCAAATGGGGCTCGATTACGCGCTGTTTGCCGATTGCGACATGGTGATCGAGGCGGCAACCGAGAAAGAAGAGATCAAGCGCGAGATCTTCAAGAAGCTGACCCCGGCCCTGAAGCCCGATACGCTGATCGCTACCAACACGTCGTCGATCTCCATTACCAGGCTCGCCTCGGCGACCGACCGGCCCGGCAAGTTCATCGGCATGCACTTTATGAACCCGGTGCCGGCGATGAGCCTCGTCGAGCTGATTCGCGGGATCGCCACCGATGAAGAAACCTTTGCTGCGACGCGCGAACTCGCCCTGAGGCTCGGCAAGACACCGGTCGCGGCCGAGGATTTTCCGGCGTTTATCGTCAACCGCATTCTGCTGCCGATGATCAACGAGGCGGTCTACACGCTCTACGAGGGGGTGGGGTCCGTCGAGGCAATCGACACCGCGATGAAGCTCGGCGCCAATCATCCGATGGGGCCGCTCGAGCTCGCCGATTTCATCGGGCTCGATACCTGCCTCTCGGTGATGCAGGTGCTCTATGAGGGGCTCGCCGACAGCAAGTATCGGCCCTGCCCGCTGCTCGTCAAATATGTGGAGGCCGGCTGGCTCGGCCGCAAGGCGAGCCGCGGTTTCTACGATTATCACGGGGAAAAGCCGGTCCCAACTCGGTGAGTTCAATACTCGCCGCGAAATCTTGCCCGGGCGGGGTGAATTCGTTATCAAGCCGTCACAATCGCGTGCTATTCCGGCCCGCGAGCGTCTGTTAGCGGGACGGGTGTTTCGTGACGGTAAGTCTGGACAATTGCCCGGCTTTGGTGCTGAACGCGGATTTTCGGCCGCTGAGCTATTTTCCGCTTTCACTTTGGTCGTGGCAGGATGCGATCAAGGCGGTATTCCTCGATCGCGTCAACATCATCGATCATTACGACGTTTGCGTCCGCAGCCCGTCGTTGGAGATGCAATTACCGAGCGTCGTCTCTCTGAAGGAATACGTGCCGGCCGCCCGCCACCCGGCGTTCACCCGGTTCAACGTCTTTCTGCGCGACCGGTTCACCTGCCAATATTGCGGCGAGCCTTATCCCTCGCATGATCTGACCTTTGATCACCTGGTGCCGCGCTCGCGCGGCGGTCGCACGATCTGGACCAACGTCGTGACCGCCTGCGCCACCTGCAATCTGTGGAAAGGCAACCGGCTGCCGCGGGAGAGCGGAATGTATCCGCGGCACCGCCCGGTGCAGCCGACGACCTATATGCTGCAAGAAAATGGCCGCGCATTCCCGCCCAACTACCTGCACGAAAGCTGGCGCGATTACCTCTACTGGGACACCGAACTCGACCCGTTCTGATCCGTCCGCCGAGTTCAGGCGTGATCGAGGAGAAGAGCGTACCCGGCTTTAGACCGAGATCGCGCTATCTATGTTCTGACTAATGGAAAACGGATCGGCGTAGATAGGATAGGCCGTACGCGCACCTGGCTTTAATGCTCTCGAAAACTTGTGACGCGCTGCTCGCTGCGGGCGCACCCGAAGACAAAGCGCGCGAGGCCTCCGAGGAAATCGCGAGCTACGAGAACCCGCTCACGCGCAGGGAGGCCGAGCTTGGCGAGATCCGTCGAACGATGCCGACCAACACCTGGGTGCTCGGGCAGACTTTCGTGCTGCTCGGCGGCGTGGCGGCGCTGCTTCGTCTATTGCACTGAGCTGGGGTAACCGGCTCAGCCCTTGACGCCGCCCAAACCCTCGCGGCGCTTGGATTCCGGTGAATACCTTCTGTCTGATTATAACCGCTCGCCGTTATCGCCTCTCAGCCCTCTTCGATCGGGTATTGTGCAAAGATCTCCTCGCACCGTTTGAACGCTTTGTCGACCGCCGCCTGCGGCGTCACGCCCTTGTTGATCACGTCGATCATCGCGACCGCGAACACATGCTCGGTCGAGACCTGCGCCCGGGCCGGGTTGAACACTTCGTAGGGCGGGATTGTCGGGCCGAGCACGCCCTGTGTCGTATAGGCCTGGAGCGGCTCGTTCTTCGGGTCTAGCCAGAACGCCTTGTCGTTCTGGACGATCGACGGCATCGGCGGCAGCCAGCGGCCAAGCCCGCCTTGCAGATAAGTGCCCAGCACTTTTGGCTCGATCGAATATTTGAGGAATTCCTTCGCCGTTTCGAGATTTTTCGCGCCCTTGGGAACCACAACCGCCTGGCCGCCGAGGACGCTAGGCAGTTCTTTTCCGTCATTGCTCAGCGGCAGGCCCAAGGTCAGGATGTCGTTGTACTCCTCCTTGTTGTCCCAGAGCGCCACCTCGGTCGAGATCGTGCCGTCGAGATCCATGGTAATGAGTTTGGAATGAAAGGCGTTGTTGTCGTCATTGTCGTTCCAGCTCAGCATCGGCGGCGGCATATCGCCTTTTTTGTAGGCTCCGGTCAGCCGCTCGACCGCCTTGATTGCGGCCTCACGCGCCTGCGGGTTGTCGGTGTGCACCTTGCCGTCCGGTGTGAACAAGTCCTTTCCGCCATAGGCGATCATGACACAGTCGAACTGACCGACAACATCAAACCCGGCCGCTGAAATCTGAATGGAATAGCCATAGACATTGCGCCTGCCTTGCGCCCGCAGTTTCTCCGCCACCTGCGGGAAGAAATCGAGGAAGGCGTCCCAGGTTTTCGGGATGTCGCGACGTCTTGTAGCCCGCTTTCTCGATCAGCGATTTCCAAACGTGGAACGGGGTGACCGCAGCCTTGAGCGGGAGCAGGTAATAGCTGCGTTTCTTCGCGACATTGTTATAGGCGTACCCGTAACCCAGCGACGCCGGGGTGAACAGCGATTTTTGCGTCTCGATGACGTCGGTCAAGTCGACCAGCTGGTCCTTCCAGGCGCTCAGCACGCCGAAAAAGTAATCGCCGAGATTGATGATGTCGGGCACGACGCCGCTGGTTATCGCGGCGATTTCCTTCTGGCGCTGCGCGGCGAACGGCACGATGCTGTAGTCGATCTGGTTGCCGCTTGCCTTCTGGTAATCGGCGACCATCTGCTTGAAGCTCATGTCCTCTTGCTGGGCGAAGCCCTGCACCCACCACGCGGTCGCGGTCGTGGCCGCGGCGTTGGCGATATAGGGGCGCGCGATCGCTCCCGCCGCCGCCAGCCCCACCGAACCGCGCAGAACCGCGCGCCTAGTCAGCTTGTCCATAAACTCCTCCCTCGTTTGGGGCCGGCGGCCCTTCGTGGTCGAGATCCTCACCCGGAAGAAACTATGCGCCGAGGAGACGGCCGCTTCAACCATTGGCGTCCCGGCGTTTCCGCCCGCGGCCCGAGGAGGAGGCTCGCCGCCGCGCGCCCTAGCTCTAGACTTGCTAACTCAGCAGCGGCGGCGGCTCAGCCCTTGACGCCGCCCATCGTCAAGCCGGCGGCCATATACCGGCGGAACGCGTAATAGACCACCACGGGCGGCAGCGCGTAAATGACCGCAGTGGCCATCATGTAGTTCCACGGCGACTCGTCGCTGTTGAGGAACTGGACGATCGCGATCGGTACCGTCATGCTCTTCTTCGAGGACAACAGCAGGAATTGGTAGAGAAATTCGTTCCACGCCGCCAGCAAGGCAAAGGTGCCGATCGCGACCAGCGCCGGCGCCATCATCGGCAGGTAGACGCGGAAGTAGATCTGGATCGGCGACGCGCCGTCGATCCGCGCTGCCTCGTCGAGCTCGATCGGAATGCTGCGGCCGTACTGCTGGAAGATGAAGATCGCATAGGGCGTGGTGAAGGCGACGAGCGCCGCGATCACGGCCCACAGATTGTTCATCATGCCGTATTGCGCCATCAGGCGATAGTACGGGATCGCGAGGAACGAGGCCGGGATCACATAGGTCAACAGCGCGCAATTGGTGACGAGCCAGCCGTGCCGCACGCGCAGCCGTCCGACCGAAAAGGCGGCCAAGGACCCGATCGACAACGTCAGCAGCACCACCATCCCGGCGAGAAACACGCTTCTGGCGAATTGCTCCCAGAAATACTCGAGATACCAGTAGCCCTCGGTGATCACGATCCAGAAGCTATAGAGCGAGGGATGCGGCGGGAAGATATGGGTCGTCAACACATCGCTATGCGAGTCGAGCGCAACCATGATCATGTTGTAGATCGGCAAGACCGACCATATCACCAGCACCACGCTGAGGATCGCCGCGCCGATATTGGTTAAATAACGCCGCCGCCGCACCACCCGAACCGAGCGCATCGCGCCGGCATCCGTACGGGCTCTCGCCCTGCCCTCGACAGTAATCGCGGTCATCGTTACTGCTCCACAGCCATCGTGCGCAATTTGCGCATCATGAAAATGACGAGCGGGATCATCAGCGGCAGCGCCGACATCACGGTGGCGACGCCGAGATTGGGATCGGACAAATCAAAGGCGTTGCGGATGCCGAGGTTCGCCAAGGTATAGGTTGTCAATGCCGGGCCGCCATTGGTGATCAGGAACGGCGTCGCGAAATCGCCGACCGAGAAGATCGTCGACAACAGCGTATTGACGAAATAGAGCGTGGCGAGCAGCGGAAAGGTAATGTGCACGAACCGCCGCAGCCCTGTCGCACCGTCAACGGCGGCGGCCTCATAAAGCTCCGGGGAGATCGCCATCCGGCCGGCGATAAAGATCACGGTCCAGAACGGCATGAATTTCCAGATATAGGCGGCGATGATCGAGCCCAAGGCCATCCAATGCGAATCCAGCCAAAACGGCCCGTTAATGCCGAACAGCTCCCACAACAGGTTGTTGAGCAGCCCCCACTGGCCGTCGAGCATCCAGTGGACCGAGATAAAAGTCGGCAACAACGGCACCGCCCACGGCAGCACAAAGACGATTAGCAGCGCCTTCACCCACCAGCCCGGGCGCACAAAGAAGCCCGACAGCAGGAACGCCAGGAACATCTTGAGATTGACGGCGACTGCCAAGTAGATCACGGTGTTGACGAGCGTATTCAGATATACCGGATCGTCCCATAGTTGCTGATAGAGCGCCGGGTCGTGGCCCATCCACAACCCGTAGACGATCGGATAGGCGACAAAGATGATGAACACCGCGAGATAGGGGATGACGAAGGCGAGCGCCCACAGGTATTCCGAGCCTTTCAGGTCGCCGCGCAAACGATCCCACAGGCCGTGCCGCCGCCCGGCCAGCGGGCGACCAAGCTGAATCGCCGATACGTTTGCCATGATCGCTCCTCAGCTCTGCACGATCGGGTATTTCGCCACGATAGTCTCCGCCCGCTTGAACGCCGCTTCGATCGCGGCCTGCGGCGTCATCCCGTTTTTTATGACGTTGATCACGGCGTTCATCATGGCATTCTCGGCCCCGACCGGCGCCATGCCCGGGTTGCGTGCCTCGTAGATCGGGATCGTCGGGCCGAACAGGGTCAAGTTGGTGTAGGCCTTCCGGTGCGGGTCCTCCTCGAGCCAGAACGGGTCGTTCTTGGCGATCTCCGGCATCGGCGGCGCCCAGCGGCCAAGTCCAGCCTTCAGGTACTGGTTCAGCACCTTCGGCTGGATCGCGTATTTCATGAACTCCTTCGCGACCGGGACGTTCTTCGACCCCTGTGGGATCACCATACCGAAAGTGGTGACCTGCGCCGGCAGCTGTTTCCCTTCGTTACTGAGCGGCAGACCCATGGTCAGAATATCGTCGTACTGTTCTTTGTCGTGGTAGAGGGCGACCTCGGTCGAGATCGTGCCGTCGAAGTCCATCGCCATCAGCTTCGCGTGAAAGGCGTTGTTGTCATCGGCGTCGTTCCAGTTGAGGACGACCGGCGGCACGTAGCCGTCGGTGAAGGCCTTCGCCATAAAGGTGGCGGCCTTGATCGCCGCCTCCTTGACCTGCGGGTCGCCGGTCTGGAGCTGTCCCTGTGGCGTGACGATGTTCTCGCCGCCATAGGCGATCAAAAAGGAATTGAAGGTGTTGATCGGGTCGACCCCGGTTGCGGTCAGCTGATAGCCCAAGCCATAGACGTTGCGCATCCCGGCTTTCTTCAGGCCGTCCTGCACCGGCCGGAAGAAGTTGTGAAACGCATCCCAGGTATTCGGGATGTCCGCAACTTTCTGGCCCGATTTCTCGACCAACGATTTCCAGATGTGGTATGGTACCGCAGCCGCTTTCCATGGTATCTGATAATAGCTGCGCTTTTTCGCAACGTCGTTATAGGCGAAGGAACAATCAACCGCATTCTTAGCCCAATGGCCCTTCTGGGTCTCGAAGACGTCGCTGACATCAAGAAAGTTGTTCTTCCACGTATTCAAGTACAGGAACGCGAAATCGGCGGTCTCCATCAGGTCCGGCACGACGCCGGCGGCAACCGCTGAAACCGCCTTTTGCCGCAATGGGGCAAATGGAATGATGCTGTACTCGATCGTGTTGCCGCTAGCCTTCTCGTAATCGGCGACGAGGGCCTTATAGGCTGCGTCCTCTTCGGGCACGAAGCCTTGCGCGAGCCACATGCTCGCGGTCGAGGCCGCGGCGTTGGCGATATAAGGCCGCGCCAAGGCGCCCGCTGCCAGCAATCCGGCAGAGCCCCGAAGTACCGAACGCCTGGTGAAATTGCTCATCCCATCTCCTACCCTGTTCGCGCCAAATGTGTCTCCATCAGCGCGTTCTTCTCATAGGCTGTAATTTGAACCAACCCGGCGCACCGGGTCAACAGAGTCGTTCATTTGCGGCTCCGGGTCGGCAAAGCCCACCGGCCGGGGCAGCTCCGCAGCCGCCTTGAACCATAATCTCCGGATTATCTCTAGGGATGAGGCGCGCTCGTGGTCACCCTCGCTCCCGATCGATTGGGGATCGGCCGGGATCGGCGCAATCGACTTTAGTTGTCCGATCGCCCGATGATTGTCATTCTACCGGAGGAGGATACGCCCGTCGCTCGGCCGCGTTCGCTACCCTTTTACAGCACCTATCGTCAGACCGGCGGCGATGTAGCGGCGAGCGGCAAAGAAGACGGCGATCGGCGGCAGCGCATAAATCAAGGATGCTGCCGCCGGGTAGTTCCACGGCGTGATGTCGCTTTCGAAAAACGTGGCAAGCGTTATTGCCACCGTCCTGTTCCGTTCCGAGCTGAGCAGAATAAACTGGTAAAGGTATTCGTTCCAGGCGGTAATCAGCGCATAGGTGCCGACGACCGCCAGCGCCGGCGCCATCAAGGGCAGGTAGATCCGCCAATACACTTGAACAGGGGTTGCGCCATCGACCCGCGCCGCCTCGTCGAGCTCGATCGGGATCAGTCGCCCGTACCATTGCAGGATCAGCAGCGCATAGGGCACCGCAAAGGTCACATTTGCCGCGATGACCGCCCAGAGGCTATCCATCAGCCCATAACGGTGCATGAGCAAATAGAACGGGATAACCAAGAAGTAGGCCGGCACCGTGTAGATGAGCAGCGCGGCGGTAGAAATCGTCGCGCCTTTGCCCATCCATATCCTGCCTAGGGCGAAGCTGGCCAGCGAACTGATCAGTACCGTAGCCAATGCTGTTACCATTCCGATAATAAAGCTGTTCCCTAGTTGGTGCCAAAAATTCCCAAAATACCAATACTGTTGAAAAAGCACCCCGCGGAAGGCTTTGAGCGTGGGAGCTGTCGGCCAGAGATCGCCTGTGAATTCCGTATTCCCTTGCGGGTCGAGAGCGATCAACATCATGTTGTAGACGGGCAAAAGCCACCAGATCAGAAGCATGACCGCGAGCGCCGCCGCACCCACCTCGCCCATATGCAGGCGCAGCCGGCCCGGCCGCCAGAGAGAAGCCTGCATGACGTTCACAGCTGCACCTCCGCCGTTTGAAGCCTGCGTATCAGGAGGACCCCGATTGGGATCAGCACCGGCAGGGCCGCCATTATGGCTGCCACCCCGAGTTGCGGGTTGCCGTCGTCAAAGAGGAACTCGATACCCTGGGTCGCCAGCACGTCCGTAGACCCAAGGGGCGCGCCACCGGAGACAAGATTCGGCGTGTTGTAATCGCCGATCATCCAAATCGCCGAAAGCAATGTGCAGACAAGATAGAGGTTCGCCAACAGCGGCACTACAAGATGGACAAAACGGCGCAAACCAGTGGCGCCATCGATGTCGGCGGCGTCATAGAGGTCCTGAGGGATGGCCATTCGCCCGGCAAGCAGGATCAGGGTCCAGAATGGCATTGTCTTCCAAGTATAAGCGGCGATGTTGGCTCCGAGTGCCAGCCAGTAGTGGTTCAACCAGTCCACACCTCTGATCCTGAGCAGCTTCCATAGCAGGCTGTCCAGAAAGCCCCAATAAACCATCATCCAGTGGATGGAGATAAAGGCCATTTGCGCCGGCAGCGCCCATGGCAACATCGAGACGACCAGCAGTGCCTTGATCCACCAGCTTCGCCGCATAAAGAAACCGGAGAGCAGCAGCGCGAGGAACATGTTGGCGTTGACGCCAATCCCGACATAGAGCAGGGTGCTGACAAGCGCTTCCCGGTATTCGTCGCTCGAGAACAGCTCGACGTAAAGCGACGGGTTGCTCGCCATCCAGAACCCGTAGGCGATCGGATAGACGGCGAAGGCGAGCAGCACGACCACATAGGGCACAAGAAAGGCAATCGCCCAGGCGAACTCGGAGCCATGCGGATGAACGTGCCAAAACGGCCGTTGCGGCCGGTTGACCGCGACCGGCCCGGCTGCGAGAAGCTGCCCCGAACCGCTCATGCCCGCCTCCACAGCGCAGTCGATCGGCTAAGTCGTCATGGATTCAAACCGCTTCAACGATCGATCCGCTGCCAACGATATTCCGTCGTCTTTGATGCCTCTCCGTCCCGGGTTGACAATCGCGAGTTTGCCTCGATCTCGCAATCGGGTTCTAGGAAGACCCGTTATGGTTCGCGCGATGGCAGTGCTGAGGGGCCCTTCTGCCGGCGCGCTTTTCTATCGGAAATGGATGGTGGCCCGGTCCGCTGACCGGGTCAATTTTTTCCAGGTTTGCGGGTTCGCCGTCCGGTTCACCGCGGCGGCTGGTTCACTCGGACGACGCGCCAGCCGTGGCCCATGCCGGGCCCGTCGATCCGCTCGATGCGGGTGATCGAGCAATTCTCGATCGTGAAGGCGAGCGCGGCTTCGGGGTCGAGGTCGAGCGCCAATGCCAACGCGGCGCGGATCGTGCCGCCATGCGCGACGGCGATGATGTCGCGTCCGGAATAGCTCTCGACGAGCCGGTGAATTGCCCGTGACACCCGCTCGATGACGGCGACGAAGCTCTCGCCGCCGGGTGGGGTCTCGTGGGCGGGCGCGTGCCAGAAGCGGTGGAAATCGCCGGCGCGGGACTCCTCCAGCGCCGCATAGGTCAAACCCTGCCATTCGCCGAAATCCTGTTCGGCGAGGTCTGGCATCATCACGGCCTCGGGGCCGGGGATCGCCCGCGGGCCGGGGAGACCCGCGCGGATGATCGCCGCGGCCGTTTCGTGAGTGCGCCGCAGGTTGCTCGTCACCCACACCGCGCCGTGCGGCAGTTTTTCCGCGAGGCCGGTAAATAACGCCGTTTCGGAACAGTCGGAGGAGAGATCGATTTGGCCGTAGATCCGGCCGCCATGCGCCACCGGCGCGTGCCGCACCCACCAGAAGCTGGTCGTAATTTCGGTCATGGTTTTCTGTTACAGGGTCGTTGCCCAAGGCTGGCGGCCGGGATAACGTCAGCGCGGGCAATCTGCATAGCTATAGGGAGACAACACCGATGTCGACGTTGATCCTCGGCGGGACCGGCTTTATCGGCCGCCGTCTCGTGCCGCTATTGGCGCAGCGCGGCGAAGGTGTCGTGTGCATGGATCTCAACCCCGGCACCGCGTCCTACGGGCAACTCGGCGATCGCGTCCGGGTCGTTCGCGGCGACGTCACGCAATTCGACGACGTTATGGCGGTCACCGTTGCGGCGAAACCGTCGCGCGTCGTCAACCTCGCCTATTTTCTCGGCAGCGAGCATGCCCCGCATGTCGCGACCAAGCTCAACATCGTCGGGATGGATAATTGCTTCGAGGCGGCGCGCCTCTGCGGGGTCAACCGGGTGGTGTTCGCAAGCTCGCTGGCGGTGAGCGGCGAGCAGCGCTTCTACGGCGACCGCGTCGTCAGCGAGGACGATTTCCGCCACGGCCACGTCCAATATGCGATGCACAAGATCTTCAACGAATGGCAGGCGCAGGACTACCGCGAGAAATACGGCATGGAGATCACCGCGATCCGCCCGGCCAACGTCACCGGCCCCGACAAGATCGTGGGGTCAGTGGACCACGTCAAATGCATCACCTTTCCGGCGCGCGGCGAGGCGATCTCGTTCCCGCACAAGGACGCGATGCGCTGCCCGGTCCATGTCGACGACATCGCCGAGGTGTTCGCCCGGGTGTTGCTGACCGACAAGCCGCGGCACGCGGTCTACAATACCGGTGGCACGTCCATCAGCCTCGGCGATCTCGCCAACCTCGTGCGCGAGTTCCTGCCCGACGCGCAGATCAGCTTCGAGCACGAGACCGGCGGCAAGGAGACCTCCGGCAACTACCTAATCGACAACACGCGCCTCATCCAGGAATTCGGGCTGCAATATCTGCCCTACCGGCAGCGCGTATTGCAGATCATCAACGACACCCGCCGCGAAGCCGGCCTCCCGCCCGTCGCCGACCGTTGATCGCAGCGAGCCCTATTCACAGCTCGCGGGCACAGGCCGCAGGTCGCCTTGCCGCGCTATTCCGGTCTCCCGGGAAAATCATTTGACCCTCGTCATTCCCGCGAAAGCGGGAATCCACGATGGTAAATTTCGGCCTTGGAAATTTCTGGATCCCCGCTTTCGCGGGGATGACGGTAGAATTGCTCGTTCGAGGAGGATGGTTATGGAGACCGTCGGGCTCGGTTTCTATTTCGAGGATTTGCCGGTTGGACGGCAGTTCAAGACGATCGGGCGCACCGTCACCGAGGCCGACATCACCAATTTCGTCAACTGCACCGGGATGGTCGAGGTGCTGTTCACCAATCTCGAATTCCTCGCGCATGAATCCGACATCAAGCAGCGCCTGGCGCCGGCGGCGCTGGTTTACGCCTTTGCAGAGGGGCTGCTCGTGCAGTCGACAATGCAGCACACCGGCTTTGCCTTTCTGCACATGGAGCTCAATGTCGAGAACCCGGTCTTCGCCGGCGACACGATCCACGCCGAATGCGAGGTCGTCGAGGCGCGGCGCAGCAAGAGCCGCGCCGACCGCGGTCTTGTGCGCACCCGCATCCGCGTCCTCAAGCAGGACGGCACGGTGGCATTGACCTACACGCCGCTGCGTATGGTCAAGTGCCGCGAACTCTCGGCCTAGCATTGCCCGGTTTCAAGTCAACCCCATTGCGCTTGGCTTACCGGCCGCATTGGAATTGAAGGCGGCCTCCCACACCGCGATCTTGCCGTCGCGCATGATCCAGATCTCGACCCCGCGCCCGGCCATCTTGGCGCCGCTCACCCGGTCTTCCCACTCGCCTTCCCAGTAGTTGGCGATCGTGTCGCCCATCAGCGCACGAAATTCTTTGCACAGCCGATAGTTCTTCTGCCGCTGGCTGCGGGCGCGAAACAGCCTTTCCAGCTGCTCCTTGCCGCGGAACTCCGGCATGTCGCCGAAGCGGACAACGCAATCATCGGTAAAGCCGGCGAGCAAGCCTTCGATATCCCATGGCATGAACAACGATTCGACACGGGAAACGAACGCCCGCGCCTCTTCCACCGTTCGAGGATTGCTGTCCGGCATTTTCGCGCTCTCGGATTCAGGCCCTAGCGGCTCTGCGGATGCGGTGGTTGTTGGTGTCGCCGATGTAGATCGAGCCGTCGGCGGCGACGGCTGCGCCGTGCGGCCGGTCGAGCGCGGCGGCGCGGGCCGGACCGCCGTCCCCGTCGCCGCCTTGACGGCCGCTGCCGGCGATCGTGGCGACCGTTCGGGTGTGCAGGTCGACCCGGCGGATCGCGTGGTTTTCGGTATCGACGACCAACAGGTTGCCCTCGCGGTCGATCGCCAGCTCCTTTGGCGCATTGAACGAAGCGGCGAGGGCCGGCCCGCCGTCGCCGCCATAGGCCCTGTCCCCCGTGCCGGCTACCGTGGTGATGATGCCGCTGTGCGGGTCGACTGCCCGCAACGTGCTGCCCTGCCGCTCGAGGATGTAGACGGTCCCGTCGGCCGCCACCTTGACCGCGCGGGCGCCATAAATCCCGGCGGCGGCCGCCGGACCGCCGTCGCCGCTGTGCTCGGGCTCGCCGGTTCCGGCGAAGGTCCAGATGACCCCCGAGGCGAGATCGACGACCCGCACGCGGTGGTCCGCGACATCGGCGATGAAGAGCCGGGTCTGCGCCGGGTCGAGCGCCAAGCCGTTCGGCTCGACCATGCCCGCGCGCGCGGCTGGTCCATCGTCGCCGCCGAACCCGGCAGAGCCGTTGCCGGCGAAGGTCGTGACGATCCCCGAGCTGCCGTCGATCCGCCGAACACAATGATTATGCCGGTCGGCGACATAGATGTTTCCGGCATTGTCGACCGCGATGCCGTAGGGCTCGTTGAAGCGGGCGCGCGTCGCCGGGCCGCCATCGCCGGAATAGCCGGCCTCGCCGCAGCCGGCGCAGGTTGTGATCACACCGGTGCGCGCGTCGACGCGCCGGATGCAATGGTTGAACGTGTCGGAAAAATAGAGATTGCCGTGCGCGTCGAACCCGACGTCGAACGGGCCGTTCAGCAGCGCCCGCGCCGCCGGCCCGCCATCGCCGGCATAGCCTTTCTCGCCGGTTCCCACCGCTGTCGTGATGATCCAGGACTGCTCCGGCATCGGCTCGAGACCCCCGCGCTGCATGTGTCGATCTTAGCACCGCGAAAGAGGCACTCAAGCCACGGGAAATCGGCACTGCTGCGATGCTCTTCCCGGGCCGGCAACGTGCGAGGTAGAGTTGCGGCATGTCTGTTTCCAGCCTCTCGCTTCACCGCACGTGTACTGCAGTCGCGTCGCTGCTTGCGGTTTTGATGATCCTCGGAACCGCCCCGCCCGAGCATTCGGATACGACTTCACTCGCCGGGCAACTGCTGATCGCGGCACCGAGGATCGGCGATCCGCGTTTTGCTCACACCGTCATTCTGATTGTACGGCACGACAAGGAAGGCGCTTTTGGCATCGTGATAAACCGCCCGGTCGGCGAGCAATCGATTGCGGCTCTGCTGGAGGCGACCGGTGATGATCACGCGGACGTAACCGGGATCGTGAGCGTCTTCGCCGGCGGTCCGGTGCAGCCGGAGCTCGGATTTGTCGTGCACAGCGCCGAATATCGGCGCGCCTGAGAGCGTCGATGTCGACGGGCGTGTGGCGATTACCGCGAGCCGTCAGGTCCTGCTCGACATCGGCCATAGCAAGGGTCCTGAGAAGAGCCTCTTCGCGCTCGGCTATGCCGGCTGGGGACCCGGCCAGCTCGAGAGCGAGCTGGCACAGCACGATTGGTTCACCGCTCCCGAGGAGCCGAAGCTCGTCTTCGACGACGACCGCGACAGCCTGTGGGAGGACGCAATGGCCCGCCGCACCCGGGAACTGTAGCCACCGATCATGAGAGGTTGTCGATGTCGCAGCATCACGCGTTGCGGGCGAGCCCGGAGACATGTCACTGGGGGTTTTTTGATGCCGGGCTGAAGCCGGTGCTGAGCGTTGCGTCGGGTGACACTGTGACGATGGATTGCGTCTCGGGCGGGCCCGATGTGCTGCCGCAGGATGGCAAATTCGAAATTCTGCCTGATCACCTGGCGATCCAGCGCGCGCTCGAGCCGCGCCTCGGCGCCCATATCCTGACCGGGCCGATTGCGATGGAAGGCGCCGAGCCCGGCGACGTGCTCGAAATCCAGATCCTTTCGATCGATCCCCGGCAAAACTGGGGCTACACGCGCATCAGGCCGCTCTCCGGCACCCTGCCCGAAGATTTTCCGATCCGCCGGATCTGGCATACCGCCATCGACCGCCAGCGCGGGATTGCGACGGTGCCGTGGGGCGCGGAGATCGAGCTGGCGCCGTTTTTCGGGGTCATGGGGGTGGCGCCCCCACCGGTTTACGGCGCGGTGACATCGATTGTGCCGCGCGAGTTCGGCGGCAACATGGATTTGAAGGAACTGGTCGCCGGCACGACACTGTACCTGCCGGTGTGGGCGCCGGGAGCGCTGTTTTCGGCAGGCGACGGCCACGGCGTGCAGGGCGACGGCGAGGTCTGCGTGACGGCGCTGGAAACCGCGCTCTGCGGCACCTTTCGCCTGCTGTTGCGCAAGGACCTGAAGTTTGAGCTCCCGCGCGCCGAGACGCCGTCGCACCATATCACGATGGGTTTCGACGAGGATCTCGACGACGCGGCCAAGACGGCGCTGCGCGAGATGATCGCGCTGATCGGCGAGCGCCTCGGTCTCTCGCCCGAAGACGCCTATATGTTCTGCAGCCTCGCCGTCGACATGCGCGTGACTCAGTTGGTCGACGGCAACAAGGGCATCCACGCGATGCTGCCGAAGCGTTACGCGAACCGACCGAATAAAAAAGCAAGCGGCGGATAGAGCAGGATACTCCTCTACTCCATCTTGGGCTCACCAGTGTTCAGACAAATTCACAAGCATCCGCGGGCGACGGCGAAAAAGCGCCGGATCGGACATCCTGCCACCGGCGAAGGCCGGTGCCCATTGGTGAATGGGTCCCGGCGTTCGCCGGGACGGTGGAGAGTGGCGCGGTATTGAAGCATCTGAATTTAACTGAACACGAGCTGTTTGGAGGAGGTGACGATGTTGGATTTCGAGCAATGCTGGGCGGCGCTCGAGCGGCGCGATGCCGGAGCGGACGGGCAGTTCTACTATGGTGTCCGCACGACTGGGGTTTATTGCCGGCCGGGCTGCACATCGCGGCTGCCGTTGCGCAAGAACACGATGTTCTTCGAGACGCCGGCTGCGGCGAAGGCTGCCGGGCTGCGGCCCTGCAAGCGATGCCGGCCGACCGACGGCACCTCGGCTTCGCGTCACGTCGCGGCGGTCGAGAGGGCGTGCGCATTGTTGCGCAACAGCGATGCGATCCCGAGCCTTGCCGAGCTCGCCGACGCCGCGGGGATCAGCCCTTTTCATTTCCACCGGGTGTTCAAGCAGATCATCGGCGCGACCCCGCGCGACTACGCGCGGACGCACCGGCTCCGCCGTCTCGCCGACAACCTCGAGAATGGCCAGCCGGTCACCGAGGCGATTTACGCCTCGGGGTTCGGCTCAAGTTCGCGCGCCTATGACTCGGGTCCGGCGGGCCTTGGTATGACCCCCGGGGCGCGGCGGCGCGGCGGCATCGGGCAGACGATCCGCTTTGTCACGGTCGAGACCCCGCTCGGCTGGGCCTTGGTCGCCGCGACCGAGCGCGGCATCTGCATGACCGCGCTGGCCGGCGATCGCGAGAGCCTATCCGGTGCACTGCGTCAGCGGTTTCCTGCGGCCGTAATCATTGCCGACGACGGCGGGCTGAAGGACTGGGCCGACCGGATCGTGCATTTCATCACCGCGCCCGATCGGAACCTCGACCTGCCGCTCGACATCCAGGGCACCGCGTTCCAGGCGCGGGTGTGGCGGGCATTGCAGAAAATCCCGGTCGGGAAGACCGCGAGCTACACCGAGATTGCCGCGGCGCTCGGGCAGCCCAGGGCGGTCCGCGCGGTCGCGCAGGCCTGCGCCGCAAACAAGCTCGCCGTAATCGTGCCGTGCCACCGGGTGATCCGTAGCGACGGCGAACTCGGCGGCTATCGTTGGGGGGTGGAGCGCAAGCGCGCGCTGCTCGCGCGGGAGCGCGCCGCAGTCGTACCGGAGCCGGCTGGTGAGGCGGCAGCTTAACGCGAAACCTATCGCCGAGCCGATCGACTGGCTTGAAATCGCCGGTTTGCTCGACGAGCAGGGGTACGCGGTTACGCCGCAATTGCTGACCAGGGGAGAGTGCCGCGAACTCGCCGCGCTCTACCCCCGGGAGGAGGTCTTTCGCAGCCGCGTGATCATGCAGCGTCATGCTTTCGGCCGCGGCGAGTATCAGTATTTCCGGTACCCTCTGCCGGGCGCGGTCGAGGCATTGCGTCAAGCGATTTACCCGCATCTCGCGCCGATCGCCAATCGCTGGCGGGAACGGTTGAACAAGGAGGGGCGGTTTCCACCGTCGCTCCCGGCCTATCTCGAGCACTGCCACAAAGCCGGCCAGGAGCGGCCGACGCCGCTCCTCCTCAAATACGGACCCGGCGACTACAACTGCCTGCACCAGGACCTGTACGGCGAGCTGGTGTTCCCATTGCAGTTGACGGTGCTGCTCAGTGATCCGGAGGAGGATTTCACCGGCGGCGAATTCCTGCTGGTCGAGCAGCGGCCGCGGGCGCAATCGCGAGGCGAAGTCGTGCCGCTGCAGCAGGGGGCTGCGGTGATCTTCCCGGTCCACCATCGTCCGGTCGAAGGCACCCGCGGACCTTACCGGGTGACGATGCGCCACGGCGTCAGCCGCCTGCGGTCGGGAGAGCGCTATACGCTCGGCATCATCTTCCACGATGCCGCGTGAGCCGAGCGGAGTTCGTTCTTCCGCTCGCGCGGCGCGGGATGGCGTGAGCAGAGAGGCGGGTGAGGACGCCGCGCGGCGTTACCGCAGGCCGATAAGCCTCGCTCATCGCCTGGAGGGTTGGGGAGCGGCGTTGTGCTTTGGTGTGTTCGGGTTGTTGCCGCTCGATTGGGCATCGGCAATCGGCGGCGCGCTGGCGCGCACGATCGGCCCGCAGCTCGGTATTTCCAAACGCGCCCGGCTCAATATCATGCGCGCCCTGCCCGAGCTGTCGCGAGCCGAGGTCGAAGATATCGTAGCCGGCATGTGGGACAATCTCGGCCGGGTCGCGGCCGAATATCCGCATTTGCGAAGAATCCGCGTCTTCGATCCCGACGGCCTTGTCGAGACGCACGGCTTCGAGAACGTGGACCGGGCAGTCGCCGCCGGACGCCGCATGATCATTTTTTCCGGGCATATCGCGAATTGGGAAATCGCCATGCTCACCGCGGTCCAATACGGGGCTGACGTCGCGCAGATCTACCGCGCCGCGAACAATCCGTTGATAGATCGCATGATCACGCGGTTTCGCGGCATTGGCGGCGAGCTGATCCCCAAAGGCACTGTCGCTGCCCGGCGCGCTATCGCAGTGCTGCGGCGCGGCGCACATCTGACGATGCTGGCCGATCAGAAGATGAATGACGGCATCCCGGTGCCGTTCTTCGGACGCCCGGCAATGACCGCCACGGCGCTGGCCACCTTGGCGCTGCGCTTCGATTGCGACGTGCTTCCTGCGCGCGTGGAGCGGCTTGGCGGAGCGCACTTCCGGCTCACCGTCTTCCCACCGTTGCCGCTACCGCGCAGCGGCGACCATCATGCCGACGTCGCCGGTCTAATGATGCGGGTCAATCAGACCTTGGAGGGATGGATCCGAGATCGCCCCGAAGAGTGGTTCTGGCTTCACCGCCGTTGGCCGGATTAGGGAGTCACCCGTCGTTCCTCAACGACGATGGTGTCCCTGATCTTCTCGTACTCGTACATCCAGCGGGTCAGCAGCCCGGCAATCAATGCGCCGATGATCGGCGCCACCCAGAAGAGCCAGAGCTGGCCGATATACTCGCCTCCCGCAAATAGCGCCGGGCCGGTGCTGCGCGCCGGGTTGACCGAGGTGTTGGTGACCGGAATGGACACGAGGTGGATTAACGTCAGCGCGAGGCCTATCGGAATTCCGGCGAAGCCGGTGGCTGCTCCCTTCGACGTGGTGCCGATGATTATGAAGAGGAAAAAGAACGTCATCACCACTTCATCGACGAAGCAGCTTCCCAAACCGTATTTGCCAGGACTGAGATTGCCATAGCCGTTAGCGGCAAACCCGCCGGCCACCCATTCGGGCTTGCCCGATGCGATCACCCACAAGACGGCGGCGGCGATGATAGCAGCGATAACCTGTGCCACGACATAGGGGATGACGTGCTTGTTGGCGCAACGCCCGGCGGCCCACAAGCCGATCGTGACCGCCGGGTTGAAGTGCCCGCCCGAGATGTGGCCGACGGCATAGGCCATCGTCAGCACCGTCAGGCCGAATGCAAAGGCGACGCCAAGAAAGCCGATCCCGAGGTTCGGAAAACCCGCGGCCAGAACGGCGGCGCCGCAGCCGCCCAATACCAGCCAGAACGTGCCAAAGAACTCGGCGACAACCCGCCGCGACATGTCGCTGTCCATCACTTCCCTCCCGCAATAACTGATTGCATTCTAGCGGTTGAAAACGCCGCGAACAACAGCAACCTGCAGAATTGAAAAGGGTGCCGGCAGCGCCACCGTGACCAGAAGCCGTGGAGCCGGGCAGAACGGATTAGGACGCCTTCGAGAGTGGCCTGGCCGCAGTTTGTTCGGCCTCGATCACTTCTGCCAAGGTTCGGTGGTCTGGGAAGGTCCAGTATTCGCCGGGCAGAACATCCCGAGCCCGAATTGCGGATTCCGGGAACAAATCGGGGCGGGCCTTCTTCCACTTGGCTAAGGCGACACTTTTTGCGATCAGCCGGTCTTTGACATAATCGACGAGCTTCTGCGAAGCCGTGTTCGGTAGTCTGCGCCGCACAGGCGCCAGGAGTTCGATAATCAGCCAAAGCTCCCAGGCTATATCCTCAAGTGATTCAAGAGGCACGGATGGAGATTTTGGCTCTTGGGGTTTCGGATTTTGCGGTTCTACCTTGTGTCTTACTGAAGCTTTCATAATCGCCATTAATATTTGCTGATCAATGAACCGGACTATATGACGGCCTGCGTCCTGCAAACGTGGCGGATCACGTCCATTACGCGTCAGGTTGGATAAAATTTTGTTGGAATTGCCCCGAAAACAAAAATGGCGCCATGCGGACCAAGACCTCAGTCGTCATCTCTCGATCCGGGCCAGCGAATCCGGCCTTCGACGCGACGATCGATCCAGGCGACAACCAACGTCACGTAAAGCGGCAGAGCGAAGACGAGAAACGCAATCGAGTAAAGGAGGGTTTGGTTACGAATCTCGGTGATGGGCTTTTCGATCTCGTCGAGCGGCACGATGATCGCAAGCAGCTGATCTCGTCCGTAGCGGGGCGGGATATCAAGAACCTGCCCGACCCAGGTCCTGCCGGCAACATCGTAGAAGCGGGTCCCGGAAATTTGCCCGTGCTCAAAGGCGCCAACGAGACCGGCGATCACCGGGTCATTCAGATCGCCGATCTTGGGTGGCTTCACCCGCATATGACCGTCGGAATGAAGCGCTTTGGCGAGCCGCGCGGTGTCCGGCAATGCGATTACCTCGCCCGCCTTGGTAAAAATGAAGGCTGTGCTGGTAGGGGTAATGTGCTGATCGCGCAAAAATCGGGAAAGGTCGATCGCAGCGAGATCGGCACCCATGACACCCGGCATTTGCCCGGTGAAACTGCGGCTCAGCGTGACGCCCGGCTCACCGCTGGTCGCGAAAATGTAAAGACCACTCTGCTCGACCGCGTCGCTGCGTTTGGCGCTACCGTACCAGGGACGCGGTCGGGGATCGAACTCCGCCGGAGCCGGATCGAGGCGCCCGACGACGGTGCCGTCTTCACTGAGGAACACCCACCGCGTCTTGCGCTCGCCCGCCGTGCCCGCAGAGATGATCTCGTTGGCGAAGGCCGCCTCTGGCGGGGCGTGCAACGCGTCGCGCAGGGCTGCGCTGTTCTCGCCGGCGATATGGGTCACCATAAAGAATTCGCCATTGTCGAAGCCGACATAGAGCGACAAGATTTGCGAATATATCCTCAGCACCCGCATGAACAACGATAGCGCCCGCGGGTCTTCCTTGATCGCCGGCGAGCTCAGTTCAGGAACCAGCGATGCAATACCGACGATGGCGTACATCGGGTCATAGAGCAGCCTGATGCGGTTGGAAACGTCTTCTCCCGCTTCGAGCATCATCCGCTCGGCGGCGGCGAGCGCCAGCTCATTCGTTTTCTTCGAATTGTACCAGATGATGCCGCCCGCCAGCGCAACTACCATGACGAGCAGCAGCGCGGTTATTCCGACATAATACTGCCATAGCGGTCGTGACCTTTCGGCGTTAGAGCTTACCGACCGTTGAGGCGAATAGCGTTGTGGGTCGGTCACGGCGCACCACTCCTCTCTTCCGATCAATGCGAGCGCGTCAAAACAAACTGCCCTGCCCCGGATGGACGCCGGTGCGCCGGGCTCGGGGCCGCGGCCTGCTGCCGGCAACCACGCCGACCCGGCCGTCGTGAAATTCGAGATCGAGCGGATCACCGGGGCTGATCTCCGCCGCTCCGGTCAGCACCCGCGCAACCCCGTTGCGGACCACGACATAGCCGCGCGCAAGCAGGCTTTCGTGGCGTTCCGAGTGGGTGGCGAGCCGTCCGGCGAAATTGTCGAGTGCGTTATGGTTTCGATCGATAAAGCGGGACATCGCGGCGCGCAGCCGCGGCTCGAACTCGGCGGCGCGGGCGCGTGAGCGGTCGAGGTCGGCCGAGAGCACCGCTGGGCGCAGCCGGGCTGCGGCGAGATCGAGGCTGTGCTTAGCCGCCCGCAGACGCCGGTCGGCGGCCAGCCGCAGCCGCTCGCCACGGTCGTCGAGGCGCTGCGCCGCCGCTCCGATCAGATCGTGCGGATCGGGAAGGCCGCGCGCGAGCCCTGCAAGGTGCATCCGGCGTTCGCCGAAGAGGCGGGAGAGGCCCGCGGAGAGCCGGCTCGATTTAGCGCCGAGCTCGGCGATCAGATCGAGCCGCACCGGCACCGCCATTTCAGCCGCGGCCGTCGGGGTCGGTGCGCGCCGGTCGCTCGCATGGTCGATCAAGGTCGTATCGGTTTCGTGCCCGACCGCGGAGATCAGCGGGATCGCCGAGGCGGCGGCGGCGCGCACGACGATCTCCTCGTTGAACGGCATCAGATCCTCGAGGCTGCCGCCGCCTCGGGCGACGATGATCAGCTGTGGCCGCGGCACCGCGCCGCCTTCGGGAAGGCGGTTAAAGCCGGTGATCGCGGCTGCTACCTGGGCGGCGGCGCCCTCTCCTTGGACCGCCACCGGCCAGAGCAGGACCCGGCGCGGGAAGCGGTCGCCGAGCCGGTGCAGTACATCGCAAATCACCGCCCCCGACGGCGACGTGACGATGCCGATCACCTCCGGCAGAAACGGCAGCTTCTTTTTGCGCTCGGGCGCGAACAGCCCCTCGGCGGCGAGCCGCCGGCGCCGGTCCTCGAGCAATTTGAGCAGGGCGCCGATCCCCGCGAGCTCGATCGTATCGATGATCAGCTGGTATTTCGAGCGGCCGGGGAACGTCGTCAGGCGCCCGGTGCACACCACCTCCATCCCGTCTTCGGGCTTGATCCCGAGCCGCAACGCGGTGGTGCGCCAGCACACCGCGTCGAGCACCGCCTCGCTGTCCTTCAGGCACAGATAGCAGTGTCCCGAGCTGTGCCGCTTCCAGCCGGAGATCTCACCGCGCACCCGCACAAAGGAGAAATTTTCCTCGATCGAGCGCTTGAGCGCGCGCGACAGTTCGGAGACCGTGTATTCGGCGAGGTTGGAGCGAACCGGGGCCGCGACTGAAGTATCGTCCATCCCCACATGATAGCCGAGCGCGGGAGGAAGAGCGATGCGGGTGCTCAACGCCGTAACTTGCCGAACTATGCCCTCTCCGCCCGTCTGCGGGGGGAGAGGGAGGGGGACCCGTCGCATTGGCTACGGGGAGGGTGAGGTGGCCCGTCCCAAAAGCTGGAGCTGGCGCACCCCCACCTCACCCCGACCCTCTCCGCCCTGGGGGGCGGAGAGGGAGAATTCGGAGTGCCCTCTGATGCGGGTGCTGGTGGTGGGTTCGGGGGGTCGCGAGCACGCGCTCGCCTGGGCGATCTCGGCGTCGCCACTGGTCGATCGTCTGTTCTGCGCCCCCGGCAATGCCGGGATCGCCGATGAAGCCGAATGCATCGCGATCGGCGCGACCGACATCGAGGGGCTGGTCCGGTTCTGCCGCGGCGAGCGGATCGATTTCGTCGTGGTCGGCCCGGAAGCGCCGCTCGTCCTGGGGCTCGTCGATGCGCTCGAAGCCGAAGGGGTTGCGGCCTTCGGTCCGAGTGCTGCGGCCTCGGCAATCGAAGCCTCGAAGGCCTTTGCCAAGGAGCTCTGCGTGCGTGCGCAGATCCCGACCGCCGCTCACCGCCGCTTCCGCGATCCGGCAGCGGCGAAAGCCTTTATCGCGAGCCACGGCGCACCGATCGTCGTCAAGGCCGACGGTCTTGCTGGCGGCAAGGGCGTGGTCGTCGCCGATGATCTTGACACCGCGTACCGGGCGGTCGACGCCGCGCTCGTCGAGCGCCGGTTCAGCACCGCCGGGCTCGAAATCGTCGTCGAGGATTTTCTCGCCGGCGAGGAGGCGAGTTTCCATGCCCTGGTCGACGGCAAGGATGCGCTGCCGCTCGCCTCGGCGCAGGATTACAAGCGCCTCGGCGACGGGGACATCGGGCCGAACACTGGTGGCATGGGCGCGTTTTCGCCGAGTCCCGCTCCTGACCCCGGCGGTCGAGGGCATCGTGATGGAGCGCATCATCTTGCCGGCGATCGCCGCGATGCACCGCGAGGGGCGCGTCTTCAAGGGCGTCCTCTATGCCGGCCTGATGCTGACGGAAGCGGGCCCGATGCTGCTCGAATTCAATGCCCGCTTCGGTGATCCGGAATGCCAGGTGCTGATGATGCGGCTGATGAGTGACCCGTTGCCGGCATTGATCGCCGCGCATGACGGCGTGCTGAAATCGGTCGATCTGCGCTGGCATGCCGATAGCGCACTATGCGTCGTCATGGCGGCGAATGGCTATCCCGGCGAGCCGCAAAGGGGCAGCGAGATCCGCGGCCTCGATGCCGCGGCGAGTGACCCGAAGGTCAAAATGTTCCACGCCACCACGCGCCGCGACAATCAGCGGCTGATCGCCGACGGCGGCCGCGTACTCGGCGTGACAGCCCTCGGCGGCGACATCCAAGGCGCGCGTGACCGCGCTTACACCGCCGTCGACCGCATCGAATGGCCCGAAGGTTTCTGCCGGCGCGACATCGGTGTCCAGCCTAGTTGGTCCCAGACTGGACGCTAATTCAAGACCGAGTTGACGAGAGGTAGGTTGGATATTCGGTTTCCGCCGAGCTGCCGGCGCCAACCAGCCAATTCCGGAAAACGACTACCCCGGGAGCCTCGTTACTCGGCTCCGGCGCATAGACAAAATAGCCGCGGGTCCTAATCGCCGGTTCCTTGATCGGCGCCAGCAAACGCTCTTCGCGCAATTCATCGCTGACGAGCGCCAAGGGGCCCATTGCCACACCCAACCCCTCGATCGCCGCCTGGATCGCGAAGTAGAAATGCTCGAAGACCTGATCCCGCGCCGGCTTTAGATCGGGGAGGCCGGCAGCGGTCAGCCACCGCAGCCAAATTTGGGGTCGCGTTGCGGCATGAAGCAGCGTGTGCTTCGTGAGATCCGCCGGTGTTCGTAACGGGCGCTCTTTCATCAGGCCGGGGCTCAACAGCGGCAAGTAGGCTTCGCCGAGAAACCGGCTGCCCACCCAACCGGGCTGGCGCGCCGGTCCCGACACGACGACGTCGACGTCCATGCCGAACTGTTCGGCCGGGGTGCTCGCGGTGACGATCCGCGTTTCCAGCGCGGGATATTCCCGCTGAAATTCCGGCAGACGCGGAATCAGCCAGCGCATCGCGAAGGTCGGAAGCGCTGATATGTGGAGCACTCCAAGGGCCTTGCCGCTCTTGAGACGCAGAGAGGCGCTCGCCAGCCGATCGAGCGCCGGCCCGGCCTCGGCCAAGAGATCCGTCCCGGCCCGCGTCGGCACGGCCTTACGGCTGGTGCGCAGGAAGAGGCTGGTGCCGAGCCATTCCTCCAGCCGGCGAATTTGCCGGCTTACGGCGCCGTGGGTAACGCTGAGCTCTTCGGCTGCGCGTGAGAAGCTTCCCAGCCGCGCAGCCGCTTCGAAGGCCTTTATTGCATTGAGCGGCGGCAGGCGAGGGCGAGCCATGGTCGTGAGTTTTCCTCACATCCACCCGTCAGGACAAGTCGTTTGTCATCAAACCGTCATGATGGGAAAACCGCGTCATGACTACCACCGCTCTCTCGACCGCAACCGGCCGTACGGACACTCGCGAACACGGCCGAAGGCGCGCGCTCTGGGTCGCTTGCGGCGCTCACGCGCTGCATGATGGCCTGACCGACACGCTCTATCTGCTGCTCCCGATCTTGCAGACGGAGTTTGCGTTGACCTACGCCTCGATAGGCGTCCTGCGCGCGCTTTATGCCGGCACGATGGCTGGTTTGCAGGTCCCAGCAGCCAAGCTGGCACAGCGGATAGGCGGACCGAGGATGCTTGCGGCCGGCACGGCGGTCGCCGGGGCCGCGTATCTGGGTCTGGGAGCGAGCTCAACTCTCGCCATCCTGGTCGTCGCGCTGATCCTGGGGGGCTTGGGATCGAGCACCCAACATCCGATCGCGTCGAGCCTTGTCGCCGCGGCGTATCACGGGCCGCGCTCGCGCGGCGCGCTGGGCACTTACAACTTTGCCGGAGATCTCGGCAAAATGGCGCTGCCAGCGGTCACCGCTGGTCTGATTGCGATCATGTCGTGGCGTTTGGCGGCAGCAGCGGTGGGCATCATTGCTCTGCTCGGCGCTGGCGCCATTCTGCGTGCGCCGTGGAACCCGCTTGCGGCGGGCGACAGGCGCACTGAAGCCCCCGCCCCGAACAGCAAGGCTCACGAACGCGCCAACCCGCCGCGCAGCGGCTTCGCGCTGCTCCTGACCATTGGCGTCATCGACAGTGCGACGCGGATGGGGTTTCTAACCTTTCTGCCCTTTCTGTTGCGCGCAAAGGGCGCCGGGCTTCCGGAAATTGGCGTCGCGCTGGCATTGGTCTTTGCTGGCGGTGCCGCCGGCAAGCTCGTCTGCGGCTTCCTCGGGGCGCGCCTCGGAGTGTTGACCACCGTATTCATCACCGAAGGAGCTACGGCGGCGGGCATCCTTGCCCTTCTTCCGGTGACGATCGGTGCCGCTTTGGCGCTGTTGCCGATTATCGGCGTAGCGCTCAATGGCACGTCATCGGTGCTCTACGGAACTGTGCCCGAACTCGTAACCGCCGACCGTCGGGAAAGCGCCTTTGGTGTTTTCTATACCGGGACAATTGGCGCCGGAGCGTTGTCGCCGGCGCTATATGGACTGGTCGGCGACGCGATAAGCCTCCCTGCGGCGATGTTGCTCGTAGCGGCGGTGGTTCTATTGACGCTTCCCCTGGCCTGGCGGCTGCGCCGCGCTCTCGGCGCGCTCAAATGAGATGCTGCGAGTGCTAACGCGGTGAAGAGCGACCGGGCGATCGTCGTCGCAGCGCTCGGCACAACGCAGACGATCGCCTGGGCGTCGAGCTATTACATGCCGGCGATACTCGCCGCGCCGATCGCCAATGCGCTCCATCTTCCGGACAGCGTGTTCTTTGGCCTGTTTTCGGGGGCGCTGCTCCTATCCGCGGCAGTGGGCCCATCGGTCGGCCGGCTGATCGACCGCCATGGCGGTCGCGTTCTTCTGGCCGCTTCGAACCTGGTCATTGCCGCCGGATTGGCGATCCTAGCTGCGGCGCACGGCATCGCAGGGCTCGTCATCGCCTGGGCGGTGCTCGGCGGCGGCATCGGCATGGGTCTTTACGATCCGGCGTTTGCTGCCTTGACCTGGCTCTACGGCCGCGAGGCACGCAGCTCCATCACCGGGATTACCCTGATCGCCGGCTTTGCCAGCACAATCGGCTGGCCGCTGAGCGCAGTGTTTCTGCACGAGTTCGATTGGCGCGCGGCCTGCCTGATCTGGGCCGGACTGAACATCCTGCTCGCCGCCCCGTTAAACTGGCTGTCGATCCCGCGCCATGGCACCCCGGTCGGGCTGCCGCAGACCGCGACGGAATTACCGGCGGCCGAGCCGCCGCGTGGCGCAATGCCAATCCTGGCCTTCTTCTTCTCCGCCACTTGGTTTGTCCAGGGAGCGATGGCGGCGCATCTGCCGGGCCTGCTGCAGGCGGCGGGCGCCTCGCCGACCGCGGCGATTGCCGCTGCGGCGCTGGTCGGTCCGGCTCAGGTCGGCGCCCGCCTCGTCGAGTTCGGGCTGTTGCGCTCGTTCCACCCGATTTTCTCGGCCCGGATCGCTTCGGTGCTGCATCCGATCGGCGCCGCGTTCATTGCATTGTTCGGGGTTCCCGGCGTCGTCGCGTTCGCGCTGTTGCATGGCGCCGGCAATGGCATGATCACGATCGTCAAGGGCACCTTGCCATTGGCGTTGTTTGGGCCGGAAAGCTATGGCCGGCGCAGCGGTTTGCTGTCGGTGCCGGCCCGAATCCTGCAATCAGCCGCCCCATTTCTGTTCGGCGTGCTGCTCGACCGGGTCGGGATCGGGGCGCTGGGATTGTCGGCCGGGCTTTGCCTCGCCGCCTTCGGCTCGCTGTTCCTGCTGCGCCCGCGCGACGCCGTCGCCGCCCGCCCCTCACCGGCCCGAGGCTGAGCCCAAATCGTCCGAAGACGCTGTCGTCTTGCCACGACAGGAAGGCGAGCCAACTGTCGGCAGACAATCTCCTCCCACCTTCCAAGTATCTCCCCGAGCCACTTATTTTGCCCAAGTGCCACTTCGAGATCCTCAAGCAAGGCCTGTCCCATGATTCGCAATCTGCCATCTCGCTCGGGCTTACACGAGCTTCGACATGGCAGTCACCAGTTTATGCATGTCGGCAGTGACCAGTGCCGCGCCGCGCTCCTGGAGGCGTGATGCGTGTTCCGGCCCGCAACGACTCCCCCGCAAAAACCGACTGCGGTCATCCCCGCAGCGCACGCGGCCTGGATACCTGCCGGGCTGTCCTCGGGCGCCGGCTTCCCGCGGGCGACCATCGCTGCCTCATACGCCCCGCTTAAGCCGGCTCGGGAGCAGCTCCCCGCGTCCCTCGAGTACTGGATAGGCAGCAGCAGCCAAATGCGCGTTGACCCGCTTCAGATCGCGCACGATGTCGAGCAGAAGCTTGCTGATCTCGATGTTCTCAGCCCGGCTCGCACGCGCCCGTCCGAAGTATTCTTCCGTTGTACGCGTTTCGATCTCCCGGAAGACCTCCTTTTCACCGAGGAGCTGGCGCGCCACGCGCGGGTCTTCGGTCATGAACACGGCCGCCGCCACGCGTGCATTGCTCATCAGCCGGTCCAGCATGTCGTGGATCTCCTGCCGGCCGGTTTCCGAGAAGCTGACGCCGCGTTTGATGCGTTTTGCGGCAAGCGGCATCAGGCTCTTCTCGACGATATCGCCGGCATGCTCGAGGTTGGTCGTGAATGCGAGGATTTCCGAGAGACGCCGGTGATCGGTGTCGTCGAGCGCGTCGGTATCGAGCGAGGTCAGATATTCCTTGATCGCGGTATCGAGCCGGTCGAGCACGTTGTCCATGCGCGCGGTTTCGGCGACGCGCTTACGATCGCCACGATTGAGCGAATCGAGGGCGCCCCGCAGCATGGCTTCGAACACATCGACCATGCGCAGCGCCTCGCGCGCGGCGCCGGCGAGCGCGATGCTGGGCGTCTCGCGCGCCGCCCAGTCGAGATAGATCGGCTGCGATGGATCGGCGGTATCGACGCGAGCCGGTAAAAGACGCACGAGCAGCTTGGCGAACGGTTTCAGCAGAGGGAAGAATAGCAGCGCCAGGACAATGTTGAAGCCGGTGTGAAAATCGGCCACGGCGCGGCCGGCATCCGGCTCGATCGTGACGAGCGCCGGGCCTATCCAGTTGAGAAAGGCAAGGGCCAATGCACAGCCGACAATGCGGTTGATCAAATTGCCGATCGGCAGTCGCTTGGCGGCAGGGTCGCCGCTTACGCCGCTCTCGAGCAGCGGGTTCAGAGCCGTGCCGAGGTTGGCCCCGACCACGAGCGCAAACGCGGCGTGCGGCGGCACGACCCCTTGGGCCGCAAAGGCCATGATCAACAATACGACGGCAACGCTCGAATGCGCTGCCCAGGTCAATCCGGCCGCGAGCAGAATGCCGACCAGTGGGTCGGTCGTGACCGTACCGAGCAATATCCGCAGGCTCGGCACGTCCTCGAAGGGGGTGATCATCGTGAAGAGGTGCTGCAGCGCGATCAGCATCAGGCCGATTCCGATTCCCACCCGGCCGAGGTCGCGCGTGCGCGTAACCGCACTGCGCCGGAACATGAACACGCCGATCAGAATGAACAGGAACGAAACGCCAGACACATCAAAAGACAGCGCCTGGACGATCAGCGTGGTTCCGACGTTCGCGCCCAGCATCACCGCCAGCGCCGGCACGAGGTCGACAAGTCCGCCGGCCGCGAATGCCGTCACCATCAGCCCCGTGGCCGTGCTGCTCTGGAGAATTGAGGTCACGCCCAAGCCGGCCAGAAAGGCCTTCAACCGGTTGCCGAGCGCGTAGCCGAGCGCGCGCCGCAGCTGCGGGCCGAAGGCGCGCGTGATCCCGGTCTGGACCATGTGCACGCCCCAAATGAGGAGGGCAATCGCACCTGCGAGATCGATGAGAGTGAGGGTTGTGCTCATCCCGCGCGCTCCGCGTCAAACGCAGTCTGCCTACCCCGCTTATACGCCGCGACGCGGCAGGCGGCACGCCGCAATCTGCGGCGCAGAGCGCATGCCGCAGGTGAGCGGGTGTTGGCGGCTTGCGTGTGTTCTAGCCTTGCGCGTGCGCGCCATGACGAATGAGGCCAGTTCTCGCGATTATCCCGGCGGTGCGCCAGGGCCGATTCAGCGGATCGGCTTCCATTCTTTGCTGAAAGTCCTGTCGCGGACCGCGAAGGAGATCAGGTTGAGGAGCCACATCGCGATCAGGTGCGGGTGGCCCACCTGATGGCCGCGTCGGCCGCTGTGCAGCACACGAAGTTCCGGAGCGATCATCGTTCGGCCGCTCCGCGAAAGGCGGCGAAACATGTCGGCGTCTTCGAACGCGATCAGATCCGCACGGAACCCGCCCAGCCGGTCGAACGCCTCCCGCCGGACCATCTGGAATTCGCCGAAGGAAGCACCTCGTTTCAAAATGTTATTGGCAACCCGCAGGCCGAGGTTGGCAATACCCGAGACGAGCTTGTCGCCAAACGTTTCGTCCGCCGGAAAGACGCGCAGATACGCAGTCAGCCCGACCAGCCCCGGGTTTCTCTCGAAGTGTGCGAGTGCCTGCGCAAAAAAACGGTCCGGCTCCAGGATAACACAGTCGGCATCGAGAAAGACGAGAAAGTCGCCGGCCGCAGCCATGGCGCCATCGTTGCGCCCCTGACCAATTGTCTGACGGCCGGTGCCGGAATGTACGACGACGGTGTCCGCGTATGGGGCCGCCAATTCGGCCGTCCGGTCGGAACTGCCCCCGTCCGAGACGATAACTTCATGCGGCAGGGTGAGGGTCGCTGCCAATGTTCGCAGCGTCGATTCAATAATTTTCGCCTCGTTAAAGGTCGGGATAATGATCGAAATCATGCTGCCGGGCGGTCCAAGAAGGTGCCGAAGAGGCGGTCCAAGATGTTAAAATATTGCCCGAAATTGTAGCGAAAACGGGTGTGGTGCAGGTCGTGGTGAGTCACCGCGTTGAGATATTTGAGCAGCCGATGCTTCTGTGAGGCTTGCGCGACGAATTCATGCCCACAGTGCCCTGCGGCGTTGACGATGCCGTCGAACAGCAGATAGGCGAGCAATGTCGCCGGATGTAAAGGCACGAAGAAAATCACCAGCGCGAAGAAGCCGAACTGAGAAATGGTTTCCAGCGGTTGGAAAGACAGAATTGACCAGGGTGTCGGTGTGAGCGATCTGTGGTGTCCGGCATGGAACGCTCTGAACACCGGCGGGAGGTGCATGAACCGGTGTGTGGTGTAGAAATAAATGTCATGCAGAACCACCATCGTGGCGAACCCCGCCGCCGCCCACCAGCAAGGATTCTCCCCGAACTCGAAATAGAGCGCCGTCGCACCGTTCCGGGCCGCATGATAGACGATCAGGCAATAAACCGAGAACAGCAGAAGCGCCGAGACCGACTGGCGAATCTCGCGGCGGATGTCCTGCGGTGAAGGCCGCCGCTTCTGGATCCGCATGGCCTCGGTCGCCGGACTGCGGCGTGTGAAAAACAAGTAGTGGAACAGACCTGCCGGAAGGACATAGGCAGTAACGAGAAGCAGCACATAGATCGCGCAATACTCGATCGCATAGGTCAGCATCGGTCCCCGACCGCCCCCTCATCCGGCGTTAACGACATCGTAGAGCTTGTGCATCCGGTCGGAGAACCAATCCGTCAGGCGGTGCTTGGGAACACTATCGCCGAGTTCGGGCGAGGTGCTCGATTGGCCTGCAGCCTGGCGGCGAGCCAGCGCCCGGCAGAGCTCCTGAGCCACCGGCGGCCGCGCTTCCAGGATGGGCGTGAGGTCCGCCTTACCGAACTCGTAAACCGTGGTGGGGACCAGCGCGCTCAGCCTTCCTGCGGCGGGCGCCCCGGTCAGCATCCCGATTTCGCCAAAATGATCTCCGGGCCCCAAGCGCAACACCTCCATATCGCCCTCGACGCCTTCACGGGTGATCGAGACGACACCGCTGCCGACTATAAACAATGATTGCAGAACGATCCCGGGCTCAACCAAGGTTTCGCCCTCGTCATAGGATCGTCGCTTAAGTTTTGCGGCGATGGCAGCGCGTTCCTCCGGCGTGAAGGTTGTAAGAATGTCAACCAGCTCCAGGAGCCGTTCGATAGCGGTGCGGCTCTTTCGCAAGCCCCCGCCCGCCACCGGCCCGTTCTGCGGCGCTGCCAGATCGATGTCAGCGGCGGCCAGGTGCCGATAGATAAAATCGAACAGCTCGTTTTGCGCCTTCACTGTCGAGGCCAGCTCTTCGACAAAGAACGCGATCTCGAATTCCGCATAGCTGGCATTGATTGCCTTGACGGTTATCGTCGGAGCTGGCGTTGCAACGATCAGCCGGGAATTGCGAGTCGCGTGCTCGAGTATCTCGCTGCACCTCGCGGGCGGTGCCGTGGCATCAACCTGAACGGTCACGGTCGTGCCATGAAGACCGCTCGGAGAACTGACGTTGACGATCTTGGATTTTGCTATCGTGCTGTTGGGCACAATCGCCAGATCTCGACGCGCCGTCAGGATGTAGGTCGCGCGCCAGTTCAACTCCATGACCCGGCCGTCGGTGCCGCTTTCTATACTGATCCAATCGCCGGGCCGGTACGGCCGGCTAAAACTCAGCACGATGCCGGAAAACACATCGCCCAGGGTGCTCTGCAAGGCGAGCCCGAGGATGATCGCGACCACACCTGAGGTCGCCAGCAACCCCTTGATCGGCAGATCGAAGACGTAGGTGATGATCGCAAAAACGGCGGCGAGGTAAATGAGGCCGGCGAGCAGGTCTTGGAGCAGCTTCGCCTCGCGCGGGCTGCGCTGAAAAACCACAAAAGCGCGCAGCACGCCGACCAAGAGCCAAGCTGTCCAAGCCCACCATGCGATCTTCAGGAGAGCATGAACCGCGTCGCGGGACGGGGAACCCGTGAGTGCTAAAGGCTGAGTTGGCACGATATCGGCGCGCAGAAGGGCAATTGTGAGCAGGATCAAAAAAACCACCCGCAGGATTGCACGCCCGAGTGGATGTCGTTTGAACAAAAAATGTGCCGCCACACCGCCGACACTGAAAAGCCCAAGGATCACCACCAGCGGGTCGCGGGCATCCGCCTCTACAATGCTAGTAAAGTCGATCATCTGGTGTGTTCCAAAATCGCCGATCTCCTCATGCCAGATGCCGTTACAGAAGACCCAGGCCGCCCAAGAATCCGCCGGCCGCCAGGATCCAAAGCGGATTGAGCCGCGTGCCGAGCATCAGTGCAACCGCAGCAACGGCGATCGCGACACTCTGCCACCCGACAGCAGCGGCACGAGCCATCACATAGCCCCCGGCAATGACGAGCCCGATCGTCAGAGGAGCAAGCCCACGCCGCACAATGCCCTGCCAGGGCATATCTCGAAATCGGTCCCACAGCCGGTAGGAAACGTAATACATCGCGCAGGGCGGCCCGAAGGTCGCGAGCGCACCGGCGACTGCCCCGGGAATGCCTCCGACCGCGAGCCCGAGAAAACTCATCATCAGGATCATGTTTGGTCCGGGTGTCACCTGGGAGACCGCAAAGAAATTTGCGAACTCCCGGTCGGTCACCCAGCCCTTTGCGACGGCCAGATCATGAACATCCGGTAGAACCGTCGGGAACCCGCCAAAGCTGATCGAAGACAGCACAGCGAGATGGCCCGCCAATACCAGAGGCGCGGAAGAGCTGTTCATCCCGCCCTCGCGCTTTCTAGGCCTGCAACCGCGATGCTGACCGGAGCCAATGCGAGCAACACGATCGGCAGCGGCAGCCTGGTGAACGCCATGCCGGCGAAAGCCAAACCGGCAAAGAGCAATGCCGTGCGGCGACTGCGGTGAGGCAGCAGCAGCCGCAATCCCGTCCCAATCAGCAGCCCCGCGGCAGCAGCTGAGAGCCCGCTGAGGATGTTCTGCCAGGACCGCAATTTCAGCATATCGAAGCACGAGCCCGCCGATCGTCAATCCGACTGTCCATGGCACCAGAATAAATCCCGCGACCGCGCTGACTGCGCCAATCGCTCCGCGCAGCTTGGCGCCGACACAGACGGTGATCCCGACGATGTTCGGCCCCGGCATCAGCTGGCAAAGCGTCAAAGTCTCGGCAAATTCCTGCTCGTCCATCCATTGCCGTTGCTCGACCACAGCGCGGCGCGCCCAGACGAGCCCCCCGCCGAAGCCGCATAGCGAGACCTTGAGAAAGCCAACGAACAGGGCGCTCAGCGGGACCCGGCCGGCGCAGCCGCTGTCTTGCAGCCTATCGAGCATGGGTTCCCCCTGGTGTCTATCGCGGGGCTGACACTTACCACCGGGTTCGCTATCGTGCCGGCCCGATGAAAACCATCACCGGCGCGGCTTCTGTAGAAAGGTTGAGAGAACATGCTGTCAAGAGCGCTTCGATTGCTCGTGCTTGTTGCGGCCGCGGGCCTGGCGAGCGCCGGTGCCGGGCCGGCCTGGGCGCAAGACGACGAGCTCGAAGCAATGGCTGCCGCGCTGAAGGATACGACTTTCACCTTGCAGGATGGCCTCAAGGCCGGTGAGCGCGAAGGTCAGCCGATTTCGGCCCAGTTCGAGATGGACGACGGCAAATTGCAGATTTCAATCTACACGACAAAAGGCGACGTTTTTTCCGAAGTCGTCGCCGATCCCAAAACCGGCGCGATCGTAAAGACCGAAAAAATTACCGACACCGACGAACTCAACGACGCGGCGGATCAGAAAGCCGCGATGGCAAAGGCGAAGACCTCGCTCGCGGCTGCGGCCGATGCGGCGGTGAAGGAGAATTCCGGGTTCCGCGCGGTCAGCATCTTTCCCGATTTACGGGATGGCCACGCAATCGCCGAGGTCACGTTGTTGCAAGGGACGACGGCAAAAAAGGTTACCGAAAAACTTGATTGAATTACCGCGCCGGCCGTAGCGGCTCGTTCGAACGCGGGCTCTTGTCGATCAGAATGGCCCGGAAATCGTTGACGTTGGTGCGCGTGGGGCCGGTGATCAGCAGGTCGCCAAGCCGGGCGAACACCGAATAAGCATCATTGTTGGTCAGATGCGCCGGGAGGTTGAGGTCGGCCTGGACGGCGCGCTCCACGGAATCGGGCAAGAGGAACGCACCGGCATTGTCCATATTGCCGTCGATGCCGTCGGTATCGGCAGCTATCGCGGCAATCCCGGCGCGGCCATCGAGCGCCACGGCGAGGCTCAACAGGAATTCGGAGTTGCGCCCGCCGCGTCCGCCGCCGCGTACCGTGACCGTCGTCTCGCCGCCCGAGATCAGCGCGCAGGGTGGCTCCGCCGGCTGCCCGTAGCCCGCGGCCTGCTTGGCGATGCCGGCGTGCACCAGCCCGACGTCACGCGCCTCGCCCTCAATGGCGTTGCCGAGGATCAGCGGCCGGAAACCGGCATTCCTGGCGACCCGCGCGGCGGCTTCGAGAGCGTCTTGCGGCGTGGCAATTACCTGGTTCGTGACGTGGCGAAAGCGGACGTCGCCGGGCTTTGGCGTCTCGGAACTCGGCTCGCGCAAATATTCCAGCACGGATGCGGGGATTTCGATCCGGAACTTCTCGAGTATCGCGACCGCCGCTGCGGATGTGGTCGGGTCCGGTACGGTCGGGCCCGACGCGATGACCGACGGGTCGTCTCCCGGCACGTCCGAAATCATCAGCGAGACGACCGGCGCGGGCGCCGCGGCGATCGCAAGCCTGCCGCCCTTGATCGCCGACAGGTGCTTGCGGACGGTATTCATTTCTCCGATATGGGCGCCGCTGTGAAGCAATGCGCGGTTGATCGCCTGCTTGTCCTCGAGCGTGACCCCGGCGGCAGGCAGCGCCAGCAGTGACGAGCCGCCGCCGGAAAGTAAGCACAAGACGAGGTCGTCCGGCCCGAGACCCCGAACTTTTTCGAGAATCCGTCGAGCCGCTTCGCGCCCCGCGGCATCCGGCACCGGATGCGCGGCTTCTATCACCTCGATATGCCGGCACGGCGCGGCGTGGCCATAACGGGTGACCACCAAACCCTCGACCGGCCCGGACCAGTTCGCCTCGACGGCTGCGGCCATCGCAGCGGCGGCCTTCCCGGCGCCGACCACGACGGTCCTGCCCCGAGGCGGCTTAGGCAGGTGCTTCGGAACGCACAGCGCCGGCGCGGCAGCCGCGACGGCGGCATCAAACATGTCGCGCAGCAGCCTTCGATAATTCATGCGATAGCCAGGGTGGCGCCGGTCAAAGCGAATGTCTACACCCATTTGCAGCCGATTGCAGCGCCCCCGCTCGCCTGCCAAGCACCGGCTTTGCCACCGCCCGATAAAGAACGGACCGGCGATGAGCCGGTCCGCTCCGAAGTCGTGGCGGGGTCGCCGCCAACTTTTGCCCCGTGGCGTTAGTGAAGAGCCGTACGTGGTTCGTGTCGGCGCCGTCAGGGAACCGGCCTACGGGGTGGTCCCTCGCCGACACGCGGCATAACCGTCGCCGCCGGCACATTGCGCAGCCGATTCAGACCCCAAACCGCCAGCAGGAATATCAGGGCGCCAACAAACCAGTGGTCCCAGCTCGGCCGCGGCAGTCCGGCAAAGCCCAACGCCCAGGGGGCGGCGAAGATCCACGCTCCCAGCACCAGGTTCCACCATTCCTGCCAGACTTCCCAGCTGCCGATGGCGGAGAGTGCCACGAGAAATACGATCACGCCCAGCACCCAGGCATTCCACGCCGCGTGGCTGACCGCGACACCCGGCCCGTTCGCTACCCCGACCGGAGCGACCTGAGTTCCTGCGCCGAATTGCAGCACCCAAGGAGAAATGAAGAGCCACACCGCCAGGACCACATTGGCCCAGTCCTGCCATCGGTTGAACCGAGGACGGAAACTGGAACTGCTGTACTCGGTTACCATCACTCACCTCCTTTTTGCCGCTGCTGCGGAGCCCCCGGAGTTCGCTCCCGCAAAACCGGCAGTACCGCCGGAATTGGATCCGGCGCTTCCCTGCTCCCAGTACGGGGTAACGCCAAAGTGCCGATAGAGCTGTGCCAGCTGATTTACCGGCACTATTATCGGAGCATTAGGCGCGTTATTGTTGGCGGGCTGCACCGGCGGCGCAGTGTTCAGGAGCTGATCGTTGATCGTCAGATCGAAGCCGCGCTGGTAGGGCGACCAGGCAAGCGCCTCCGGCGGCACGGCGTACCACCTCGGCTGAACCCCGAGGAACCCGCCGCGTTCGATCAGAACGAACGCCACTTGCCCGTGCCGCGGATCGATCATCACGTCCCTGATGTTGCCGACCTGACTTCCGGTAGTAGGCCCGCCCACATTCCATGCGCCGCCGCCGCCGGCATAATTGGAGATGAATACCGGCGCCGAGCGCATGGCGTTTGCCGAAGTCGCGTTGTTAGACTGCAAGCTCGAGATCGCACCATTCGCACTGACGAACAGCCCGTTCGGCGTAAGTTGCGGCTCGGTCTGGTTCCGCTGCCCCTGGCCTTGCTCAGCCATGTTCAAACCCGTATTCCCGGCCGCGGCGTTCCCTAACGGGCCAGAGCCATACGCGCCGGCATTCCCAGGAGCATTGGCATTGGCCTTTCCCGGGCCATTTCTGTAGCCGGGACCATAGGCACCCCCCGGTCCTGCAAAACCGGGGCCCGCATAGCCGGGGCCCCAGGCTCCGTATCCGGGATACGCACCCCACGCCGCGCCATAACCCCAGCGGCCCCAGTACGGATAGCCGTAATACCCGTAAATGTCGCGACGGGCTTGCTGCTGCTCGAGATTGCCCAGCGCGTTAGGATTGAGCTCAGGCGCTTTGGCTAGCTTCTCGGCGCTGACCTGGATCGTGATCGGTCCCCGGGCCGGTATCGGCGCCTCCACAGCCGCCCAAGGTAAAGCGATCACATTGCCGTTGAGGTTGAAGTTCCCTCTGCCTCCAATGACCGCAAAGTCGATCATGCCGGTTTCGGTATTGATGACTATGCCGTTGATCTGACCGGCATCATGTCCTTGCAAATCTTGCAAAGGCCGGTTGGCCAGGTCCCAAGCCGGCACGAGCTCGATCGACGAACCGCTCACTGCGGGAGCGGCCTGCTGCTGGGCGGACCCAGTGACGGCCGCATTGGCTGGCGACGGCGGCGGCAACAGCAGCGCCGCGGCGGCAGCGGCAGCCAACATCGGCTTTGACAAAATCGGTTTAGCCAGCATCGACGCTCTCTCGCTTGGTGTTACACTAAATCGTAAACATCGGGGCTCGCCGGCCGAGTTCTCATCGAGTTGCGGGTTCTGGGCTACCGGGCCGACTTCGGTGCCCGCTGGTCTGGGCGCGCCCGACGCGAAGCACAGTGCGGCGCCGACCTCGGAAACGGAGCCGGAGAGCGCGGCCCGGAATGCTTGCGCAAATTTCTCGTGCCAAGGTCGATGCCGACCGGCTTCGATCATCCCGGCAATAACGTTCTCGCGCGCTCGCCGCAATGCCCGCAGAACGTCGGCATGGGTCGTATGCGGGTCGTTATTGAAGGATTCGACCCGCCAATAACCTCTCTGGCGGCTCGCAGGATAATCGGCTCCAGTACTTGCCGTCCTTCGACGGCTTGCATCGCACCGAGCAGGCAGTGGCGGCCGCCACTGTCCCGCGTTGCCTTTGCACCACTGCTCCTTGCTGGCAAGCAAACGTTCGAATGCGCCGAGCTTGGCAAGCGACTGGTTTTCGAACATCCCCAGTTCTGTGCCATCTAAAGGCATTTCGTTCCTCCGCAGTTTCGAATTCACCTCTGCCCTCGCCTGTGTCGGATCTTGAACCGCGCTGACGCCGGCAAGCAGTTTCAATCCGTAAACCCGCCTCGCCTCGCGGCATTTCCAATTTTACGTGAAAAGCTAGTCAGAATAGTGCAGCGCGCTATTTTGGCGATATTCGGTTGGTCAGCATACAGATGGACCGCTTATTGGCGGAGCTGCCAAGCCGCAGCGACCCGATCAGCGCGGTAGCATTCACAGGCGCCGCGCACCAAACTTTCGCGGTTTGCCGGGAACCGTGGTCACGCCGAAGCGTCTCACCCGGGCAGCGCCGCAACAAACTTCAGGTATACTATGACCGCCCGAGAGCGGCATGTCCTCCTATGCATGCACAACACAGCAAGATACGGCGGATTTTCGATGCGGGTTCGACTGCGGCCGATCCGAGCAATTCCCATGGCGGCGGGCACAGCCGACCGTTCCGATGACAGGGCGCCGCGCTTCACTCTGGCCGGTACCAATTCGCAAAACAGATTATTTGTGCGACTCGGCGGCAGACGACCGCTTCAAACATGTCGGGATAATGCTTGCGATACACCCGCAAAGCCGCATTATGCGCGTTGCGCCGCATCTCCTCAGACTTGAGTGCGCCCGCATAGGCCGCGGTCACTGTATGTGACTTCCTCGACAAGTTTGTTAGGACCGGTTGTCATACCAAAGATCTCCATCGGCCCACTTGCGTGTTCACCCCGCCAGGGCTCGGGTTTACCATCGCCAACAGCACCGATTTTTCACATGGGGTGGCGGGATGAAGCGACGCGAAAAGCTGAATTCGATTGCGGCCGCCGCGCTTTTTGCCGCCCTGGGGTGGGCGACCTATGCACTGCCAGCGGCGGCCCAGGCGCCGCCCGCGGCGAGCGCCGATGTGCCGCCGGCGGGGTCCTTCTTGCTGACGGTCTTTCTGCGGCACGATCAGACCAAAACGGTCGATCAGATCAACGAGCACCTGAAGCAGACAGGCTGGTACGACAAGTTCCCGCCCGACGGCGTCGAGATCGTTGCTTGGTACATGATGATGGGCATTGGCCAAGTCGTAATTTTGCGCGTGCCCGCCGAAAAGCTGCGCGATACGAACCGCGTCATCGAGCAGACCGCCTGGGGCGGCTATCGCACCGAGTTCTACCCGACTTACGACTTCAAGCCGGTGTGGGACGCGATCCCGCACCATCGTCCCTGAATATTCGGGCACCCAAGTCATGAAGAGCCAGGTTCAGGTACGCCATCGCCGGCGCATTCTCTGCGTCTTTCCGCGGTATGCCCCATCGTTCGGCACGTTCCAGTACGCCTATCCGCTGATTGGCGGGGTGCGCGCCTTTATGCCGCCGCAAGGGATTCTCGTCGTTGCCGCCTATTTGCCGCCGGCATGGGAGGTGCGGATTGTCGACGAGAACATCCGTCCGACAAGCGAGGAGGAGATGGCCTGGGCCGATGTCGTCTTCGTCAGCGGTATGCATGTCCAAAGGGCCGAGATTAAGGCGGTGGGTCGGCGCGCGCGGGCGGCGGGCAAGGCAACGGTATTGGGCGGCCCATCGGTCTCGGCCTCGCCGGAGAAGTATCCCGAATTCGATTATCTCCACATCGGCGAGCTCGGCGATGCGACGGACGCCGTGATCCGCGCGATCGACGCGGATGCAACGCCACCCACCGCGCAACAGCGATTTACGACGCGAGAGCGTCTGGCGCTTTCCGAATTTCCGATCCCGGCCTATGAGCTGATCGAGGGCCGACGCTATTTCATCGGCAGCGTCCAGTTTTCGAGCGGATGCCCCTACCGCTGTGAATTCTGCGACATCCCGGCGCTCTACGGACGGCAGCCCCGTTTGAAAACGCCGCAGCAAATCCTCGCCGAACTCGACGCCCTGCTAGCCGCCGGGATCAAGACCTCAATCTATTTTGTCGACGACAACTTCATCGGCAACAAGAAGGCGGCGCGGGAACTCCTGCCCCATCTGGTCGCGTGGCAAAAGCGGCGCGGCTATCCGGTGCAGCTGTGCTGCGAGGCGACCCTCAACATCGCCAAATCGCCGGAAATTTTGACGATGATGCGCGATGCCTATTTCTGCACCGTTTTCTGCGGCATCGAAACGCCGGAGCTGGCCGCGCTCGAGGCCATGCAGAAATCGCAGAACCGCGCGGTCCCGCTGCTCGACGCGGTCGCGACGATCAACAGCTACGGCATCGAAGTCGTCTCAGGGATCATACTCGGTCTCGACACCGACACGCCAGAGACTGCCGATCGGTTGATCGAGTTCATCGATCGCTCGCAGATCCCGATGCTGACGATCAACCTGCTCCAAGCCTTGCCGAAAACACCGTTGTGGGATCGGTTGCAAGCCGCCGGACGGCTTGACGAGGACGGCGGCCGCGAGTTCGAACGTCGTCTTTGCTCGCCCCTATGATGAGGTGCTGCAGAATTGGCGTCGTTCGATCCGCCACGCCTACACCCCGGAAGCGATCTATCGCCGCTTTGCCTGGAATGCGGAGCACACTTACATGAACCGGATCGCCCTGCCCTTGTCGCGGGCGCGCCTCAACCTGGGTAACCTGCGCCGCGCCTTCGGGATCATCACGCGACTGCTGGTTCGGGTCGGGCTATTTGGCGATTACCGCTGCAGCTTCTGGCAAATGGCCTGGCCTGCGCTGCGCGCCGGACGGATCGAGGAGCTGATCCATGTCGGCATCGTGGCCCATCATATGATCGTCTTCGCGCGCAGCTGCGCTGCAGGGCGCGAGAACGCGTCCTTCTTTATCGACCGGCCAAAAATCGCCGCATAGCGTGCTGCTATTCCCGCTGCAACTGCCGGGCGGCACGCGCAGCCGGCCGTTCGGCGCAGTTTTTGAGCCACTCGGCAACTTTCGGGAAGGGTGACATGTCAATCTGGGCCGGCCGCGCCCAGGAAAGAATGCTGGCGACATTGAGGTCCGCGACAGTGAAATTGTCGCCGAGCAGGTTGGCACTGCGGCCGAGCGCGCCTTCGAGCACGCTTAGCGGCTGTGCCAGCTGCTTCTCGGCGTCGTCCGCCGCCGCGGCATCGCGCTTGTCCTCTGGAAGAATGGCGCGGTTGAACAATGCCGTGAGCACCGGGCGCTCGACCTCGGTCATCCCCCAAAAGCTCCATTGCCAGGCCCGCGCCTCGTCTTCGAGACGGGTCGGATAAAGCGTGCCTGCCCCGTATTTCTTCGCGAGATATAGATTGATCGCCATCAACTCCCACAGGACAAATCCGTCATCGTCGATGACCGGAACATGCCCATTGGGGTTGAGCGCCAGATGCACTTGTGTGCGGGTCTCGCCGGTCGCGAAATCGACCTTCACATGCTCGTAATCGAGCCCCAGCTCCTTGGCCATCCACAAGGTGCGGAAGGCGCGCGAGCGCGCGACACCATAAATCTTCACTACCATGACCCTCCCCTACCGCAAATCCCGGCCGGCCGCGTCGCCGGCGAGAAAGATATTTGGTTTGAGAAACATCGACAGGACCAGCGCGCCCTTCGGTGAGCGGGCGATGTGGCGATTGCCTTTAGGGCGCCAAACGTAGTTGCCGGCGCGCACCTCCCCCTCGTCGTCGACGAGGCTGCCTTCGAGCACAAAGGTCTGCTCGATTTCGACGTGCTCGTGCAACGCGAGTTCGGCGCCCGGCTGCCAGCGGAAAAGCGCGGTCAAGAGCCCGCTCTCAGCATCTTCCAGCAGGATCTTCATATCGATCCCCGGACACGGGGTCGGCTTCCACGGCAGGCTCTCGACCTCGACGTAACGCGAAGCCAATGGGCCGAACTTTCCGGCGTCTTTGAGAAAAGGGGTGGTCGCGGTCATTGGGTTCCCTCGCTGCTGTGTCGCTCGATGATAGCCCGAAACCCGGGTATGCTGGAAAGGGTGGGCCGCGATGATGGCGGTCCGGCTTCTCGGGAGGGAACGATGGCGAAGGGTATTCTGGGGGCTCAGCGCCGCGACCCCGGAAACGAGTAACACGGGTCTCGCAGAAAGGGTTCGTCGGCCGGCTTTCATGGTTTCCGGGCCCGGCCCTAGGGTCGTCCGGAATGACGGCTTGCCGGAACCAAGCCGCTGTTACGGCAATTTTGCTGCTGTCTTTACCGCCTCGATCAATACATCGATCGCGGCATTTATCGCATTTTGGGCGATCACCTTAGCATCTACTTCGGTTTCCCGGCTCAGAATAAACATCGTTTGGCTCTGCTGTCGCAGCAGGTCCTCGGCGTCCGCTTGAGTGATTGCTCCGGAGGCGAGTGCTGCCTCGATCTCGGCAGCGTTTTCTATCACGTTTTTCACATCCGCCGTAAAATTGTGTTGTATTTTGTCCCAGCTGGCGCCTGCTGAATTTTCTGCCGCTTGGAGCACCCTTTTGGCTACAGCACCGGTGTCCATAGACAACCTCCTTACCTTCCTGCTTTTTTGGCGTTCTCAGTTCTTACGATTGAGCTGATCTGTGTTCGGATCGTGTTTTGTTCGATATTGATAGCTGCCGGCGGTATTCGATTGTCTCGCTCATGAATCGCCTCCAGCTGATGCACCGTCTCGATCAGCGCTTTAACCTGATCGATCGAGGCATCATTGTTTTCGTGCGACTGCGCGAGCGCAAGAAGGGAACTCAGCTCGACTTCGATCTTATAGTATGCCGGCGTGTTGGCCTCATAGCTGAGATCGGCGCCTTTGGGGGGATTACGTTGGTTTTGCAGCAGCGTGTCTATTTCCCTCTGAATTTCGGAAGCAGTCTTAACGAATTCCTCGTCATAGTCGCTGACGAGCTGAACATGGCACGCGGCGACGAGAATTAGGCAGCAGAGCACTAGGAAGCTCCGCGCGCCGAAGATGCGAACGCAGTAGAGCCGCACTATCGTGTTTCTCCAGAGCGCGCAGCCGCGCAGGAGAAGGGCCGGACCGCCGGTGCATCCCTCGGCGGCCGCCATCTCCATCACATCAGGAAGACGCCCTTGCCGGTAGTCTGCGTGTCGAACAGGCGGTAGGCTTCTTCGGCCTGGTCGAGCTTCCATTGGTGGGTGAAAAGGCGGTCGACGTCCACCTGGCGCTCGACGACGAAGCGCGCGCAGTCGGCCTGGCCCTGCCACGAGAAGGTCCAGGAGCCGATGATCGTCAGTTGCTTGCGCAGCATGTCGGGACTGACGTCGATCGTCACATTATTGCGTTCGCCGACAAACGCGACCGTGCCCCAAACCTTGGCGCTGCGCACTGCGGCAATACGGCCCTCGGGCTGGCTTGAGGTGTCGAGCGTGAAATCGGCGCCGCCACGGGTCAGGTCCTTAATCGCGCCGACCGGGTCGTTCGAGCGCGGGTTTACGGTCTCCCACGCCCCGAATTCCTTGGCTCTCTCCAGCCGCTCCGGGCTGACATCCAGCGCAATGACGCGCGCGCCCATCGCCGCCGCGAGCTGGGTCGCCGACAGGCCCACCGGCCCCTGGCCGAACAGCGCGATCGTGTCGTTGCCCGAGATGTTCAGCCGGCGCAGCGCGCCATAGGCGGTCCCGGTGCCGCAGGAGATCGCCGCGCCGGCAGTGAACGACAGCTCATCGTGCAACGGAACCAGAGTGAAGGCCGGCACCTTCAGATAACGAGCATGCCCGCCATGCGCGTTATTGCCGTAAACGAGCACCGGCTCTTCCTGGCACAGCTGCGACCACCCGGAGCGGCAATGCTCGCACACGGTGCAGCCCTTGTAATGGTGCACCATGACGCGCTGGCCGGCGCGCGCCATCTTCTCGCTGACCTCGGGGCCGATCGCAGCGACGATCCCGCAGGGCTCGTGCCCGCCGATGACCGGGTTCGGGTTCACCGGCAGGCCGCCGATCAACTCGCCGCCTGATTTGGGGCGGCGATACTGGTGCAGATCGCTGCCGCACATCCCCGAGGCCTTCATTTCGACGACGACCTCGCCGGGACCGGGCGTCGGGTCCGGAAATTCCATCAGTTCGATCTCGCGCCCGCCCGTGAAGACTACGCCGCGCATCGGTTCCTCCGCTTTTCGTCACGATTGGAGGGACCAGCCTACGCTTTCAGCCGGCGGCGCGACAACCCTCACTCGCCACCGCTCACTTGGGCGAGACGACCTTGCTGTCTTCGGCAACGATCTGCGGCGTTCCGCCGGCGAAACGGACCGTGTAGGAGTAGCGAACCGCCCCGACAGAGAGCGAGCCCCGCGCTCCGGACTCACTGCGTCAAAATCCCGAACTCCGGTAATCTCGCATTCCGCCTTCGCATTATTGCAGGAGATCTTCGGACTGGCGTCGCCCGGCGGCAACCAGGTCTCACGGATCGGCCATCGGCGAATAAAACTCCATTTGTCTTTGAGAATGCTTTCTCGGGTCGCCGGCTTCCCATAGTAGTCGACAAGCGGGGCGTAGACGGAATTAAGGTAAGGCAGCACTTGGTCGCTGCTGCCGCCGACGTTGGCCCAGTAGGCGTTTATAAAGTTGGCCGCCTCGGTGGTAAGCGGAGAGATCTCCGGCGCGGCCGGCTTCGGCGGCGTTTCGGGCGCCGGCAAGCGAACCGGAGTAGCGGGCCGCCGCGGATGCGGCGCGAGCTTTGCCGGCGGCGGGCGTGAGGATCCTTGTTGCGGCTCCGGTGACGGCTTGGGGGGCGCCTCCGGGGCCGCCGTCTTCTCGACAGGTTTCGCCTGCGCCGAGGCTTCCGGGGCTGCCGCCGGCGGGGTCTGTTTGGGCGGCAGCGGAGCTGAGGCTTCCGGCGGAGAAGGCGAGGGATCTACCCATTCGATCTTCGGCGATGACGCGCCGCGAGCCGGCGCCAGACTTAGCGCCAGGACAGCGGCTGAGGCCGGTACGAGAAGGGATAATTTTCTCATCCTGGTCAGGTTGCTGGTCGTGCCTGACCTCAAATACGGATTGGCGCCAAACCGAGTTCCCCGGCCAGGGGGGTGATGGTGCGCCCTCAACCAGCGGCCGAAAAGCCGGCGATCGACCGGTGAAAGCGGGCGAGGAAGCCGCGGGTGCGCGGGTTTTGCGGGTTTTCGAGGAGCTGGGCGGGCGGGCCGCTTTCGACGATGACCCCGTCGCTCATGAAGGCGACGAGTTCGGCGACCTCATGGGCAAACGCGATCTCGTGCGTGACAATGACCATCGTCATCCCCTCGCGGGCGAGCTGCTCGATGACCCCCAGCACTTCGCCGACCAGCTCCGGGTCGAGCGCCGAGGTGACCTCGTCGCATAGCATGACGGCGGGGTTCATCGCCAAGGCCCGAGCGATCGCGACCCGTTGCCGCTGCCCGCCGGAGAGATGAGAGGGATAGGCGTCGGCCTTGTCGCCGAGCCCGACCTTTTCGAGCAGGCCGCGGGCGATGTTCTCAGCCTCGCTTCTCGCCAACCCTTTGACGATGGTCGGCCCGGCCATGACGTTGCCCAGCGCAGTCATGTGCGGGAACAGATTGAAATGTTGGAAGACCATGCCGGTCGCCGCACGAAACGCCGACAGCTCGCGGTCGGCCGGCTTGGTGCGGCTGCCCTCGCCGAAGCGCATTTGGCGCTCGCCGACGCGGATCCGCCCGCGGTCGGGTTCTTCGAGCAGGTTGATGCAGCGCAGCAGCGTCGATTTCCCGGAGCCGCTCGGTCCGATGAGCGCGACGACCGAACCGCGTTCAACCCGCAGCGACACGCCCTTGAGCACTTGCACTGCGCCGAACGCCTTCCACAGATCGGCGATCTCGATCATGTACCTAATCGGCCCGGGCGAGCCGGCGCTCGACTTGCTGCGCCGCCAATGTCAGCGGGAACAGCACGAGAAAATAAATGATCGCGACCATCGTATAGACTTCGAGCGGGCGGTAGGTCGCCGCGGTGATGATCGTGCCTTGGTAGAGCAGATCGGCAACCGCGATCGTCGACACCAGCGAGGTATTCTTCAATTGGATGATCGACTGGTTCATAAAGGGCGGGATCATCCGTTTGACCGCCTGCGGCAGGATGACATACCGCATGACCTGACGGCGCCGCATGCCGATCGCGCGCGCCGCGTCCCATTGGCCGCGTTCGATCGAGTTTACCCCGCCGCGGATGATCTCGGCATAAAAGGCGCCGGTGTAGAGGGACAGGACCAGAACCGCCGCGACATGGGCAGGAATGTCGACGCCGAGGACCACCGGTAATGCGTAATAGAACCAGACGATCTGCACCAGAAGCGGCGTGCAGCGGAAGATTTCGACATAGGCGACGAGCGGGGCGGTGATCATCGGATTGTGCGACAATCGCAACAGCCCAGTGACGAGCCCGATCACCAGCCCGAAAAGGATTGTCCCGAGCGTGTAGGCGATCGTAACCCCGAGCCCTGTGAGGATCAGCCAGCGGTAGGCCCAGAGGAACGAGAAGTCCCAAGCGTAGCCGCCGCTGGTCACTGGTGGTTGCCCCCACCCTAACCCTCCCCCGCCTGCGGGGGAGGGGATGAAACGAGGTGCGGTTGCGTTCCCTCCCCCGCAGGCGGGGGAGGGTTAGGGTGGGGGTGATGCTGGTTCACAACTCTACATCGGACGGGACGTCCTCGGGCTTAACCCCGTTTATCGCCAGCCCCGCATAGAGCCACTCCCGGATTTGCTGGATGCCGCGGTTATAGTCGACCCAGGCGTCGAGGAAGTCGCGCCAGCGCTTGTCCGGCTCCATGCGTATGCCCATGGAGGTCGGCAATTGCACCCGCGGTTTATGCAGCATCTGGAATTCGCCGAGCGCCGGGTTCTTCTTGACTGCGGTCAGCCCGAGATTGACCGCGAGAATCACGCAATCGGCCCGCCCCGTCTGAACTGCGAGAATGCAGTCGTCGCGCGCCTTCAGTGCAATAATCGTCGCCTTTGGCGCAAAGCGGCGCGCGGCGATCTCGTGCACCGAGCCGATATCGACCGCGACCTTGACCTCGGGCTTGTTGAGGTCGCTCCAGTTTTCGGCGTGGAAGCCCTTTTTGCCGACCATTCCGAAGCCGTGCAGATAGAATGGATGCGTGAAGTCGATGACGAGCGCCCGTTTCGGCGTCGGGTTGAGCGCGAACGCCAAATCGATCTTGTTGGCCTGCAGATCGAGCACCGAATTGCCGTAGGTCGATTCGAGATATTCGACCCGGCCATCGAAAACACCGGCGATGTCCTTGGCCATCTCGATGCACATGCCCGACCAGGCGCCCGAGGCAATGTCCTTGTTGAAGTAGGGAGCCTCGCCGGGCAGGGCGGCGATGCGCAGGACCTTACCGCGCTTGACCCGGTCGATTGTCGAATTCCGCGGGCTGGTCTTCGGCCCGGGCAGCGCCGGCGAGGATTGCCGGGGCGCCAGCCGCTCCGGCGGTGAACAAGCGGCGTGACAACATGGAAGCCTCCTCTTCTTCTTTCATCCTTGACATGGCAAAAATATCAAGTCGCCGGTCCCGCCGAAAGGAGAGAGCGATGTCCGTAAACAAGCCTCACCTCGAATTCCACCGGGTCGACATGAGTTCGGGGTGGTCGACGCCTGCCGGCTATCCCTCGGGAATCGAGCAGAAGATCCTGGCAGGCTCGCTCGACGAAGTGCACCGCAAGGGCAGCCGCACCCGCCTGTTGCGGTTTGCGCCGGGGGTGTTTACGACGGACCCATTCGTCCACGAATATTGGGAAGAGGTCTACCTGATCGAGGGCGACCTGACGGTCGGCAACGATGCCGCGGGGCAAGGCGGCGAGAGCTTTCCCGCGGGCACCTATGCCTGCCGCCCGCCCGGCGCGGTCCACGGCCCCTTCAAATCGAATGGCGGCTGTCTGCTGTACGAAATCCATTATTACTCCGAGTAATTTGGCGGGCCTGCCTCAGTTGGCCCCGAAAATGTCACGGATGCGACCCGACAATTCCCCTTTTGGCCTCTAACCGGGATCGGGTCGAAGCCTGCCGGTGTTCTACCGGTAAGCACCTGGTTGGAGCTTGCGATGCGTCCGATGCCGATAATCGCCGCCGCTGCATTCCTCTTGTGCGCGAGCGGGCCCGCCATGGCGGCCAACCCGACGAGGATCGCTGAGACCGGCGCGTTTCTCTTGGGCAATGCTTATCGCTGCGGTGTTCCCGACGATCGCGTCGTGCGCGCGGGGAAGGTAATCCGCGAGCTGATCGTCGCCGCCGCGGACGATGCCAGCGAGCAGACCGCGGCCAAATCCCGCTTTGCCCAAATCTTTCGGGAGAGCGCGCGTGCCGAGGGCAACGGTCGCACGCCGACCCCGCCTTGCCACACGGTGGTCAGCCAATTCGAACGGCTCGAGCAGTTTCGCGACCAAACCGGCCGCCGGTGAGGGGCGCGACCCTACCTGTTCGCCGCCTCGTGATCAGCGGATTCCTCTGGTTGCACCGCACCTGCCTGACCTATATCTGCCCTCATGGATTTCGAACTGTCGGATGAGCAGCGGGCGTTTGCGGAGACGGCGCAGGCGTTTGCGCGCGAGGAGTGGCTGCCGCAGGCGCCCGGGTGGGACGAGCGCAGCGAATTCCCGGTCGCGGCGCTGCGCCGCGCGGCGGAGCTGGGGTTCGCCGGCATCTATGTCGGCGACGAGTTCGGCGGCAGCGGCCTCGGCCGCATAGACGCAACGATCATCTTCGAGGAGCTTGCCGCGGCGTGCGTGTCGACCGCCGCCTTTCTGACCGTCCACAACATGGCTTCGTGGATGATCGACCGCTTTGGCAGCCGCGAGCAGCGCGCGCGGTTTTTGCCGAAGCTGATGACGATGGCGCACTTCGCCAGTTATTGCCTAACCGAGCCGGGCAGCGGCTCGGATGCGGCGGCGCTCGTGACCCGCGCCGTGCGCGACGGCGACCATTACGTCCTCAACGGCACCAAAGCGTTCATCTCCGGCGGGTCGGTCAGCGACGTTTACGTGACAATGGTGCGCACCGGCGGGGCGGGGCCAAAGGGCATTTCTTGCCTCGTCGTCGAAAAGGATTTGCCGGGCCTCTCCTTTGGCAAGAAGGAGCGTAAGCTCGGCTGGAACACGCAGCCAACCGCGATGGTAATCTTCGAGGACTGCCGCGTGCCGATCGGCAACCGGCTCGGCGAGGAGGGCGACGGCTTCAAAATCGCGATGATGGGGCTCGACGGCGGGCGCCTGAATATTTCCGCCTGCTCGCTCGGCGGCGCACGCGCCTGCCTTGAAGCGGCGCGCGACCATCTGCTCGAGCGACGTCAGTTCGGGCGGCCGCTCGCCGATTTCCAGGCATTGCGGTTCAAGCTCGCCGACATGGCGACCGAGCTCGACGCGGCGCGGCTGATGATGCGGCGCGGGGCGGCGAGCCTCGATCGCGGCGACCCGGAGGCAACGATGCACTGCGCGATGGCCAAGCGCTTCGCCACCGATGCCGGGTTCCACATCTGCAACGAGGCTTTGCAGCTGTTCGGCGGCTATGGCTACCTCAAAGACTTCCAGATCGAGCGCTATCTGCGCGACGTGCGGGTCCATCAAATTCTCGAAGGCACCAACGAGATCATGCGGGTCATCATTGCGCGGCGCCTGCTCGGCAGCTGATGGCCGGTACCGAAGAGATCCTGCTTGGCCGAAAAGGCGGCCTGGCGATCCTGACGATCAACCGGCCGCAGGCGCTCAATGCACTGACCCTCGACAATTACCGCCACATCGACCCGGCATTGCGCGACTGGGCGGCTGACCCGTCGGTGCATGCCGTTGTCGTCTGCGGCGCCGGCGATCGGGCGTTCTGCGCCGGCGGCGATGTGCGCGCGGTGTACGAGGCGGGGCGCGGGATCAGTGGCGACCCGGACCTGCCCGCGGTGTTCTTTCGCGAGGAATACGAGCTCATACGGCGGATTCACCATTTCCCCAAACCGTATATCGCGATCATCGACGGGATCACGATGGGCGGCGGCGCCGGGATCTCGGTCAACGGCGCTTTCCGGATCGCTACCGAGCGCACTCTCCTCGCGATGCCGGAGACCGGGATCGGCCTCTTTCCCGACGTCGGCGCGACGCGCTTTCTGAACCGCTGCCCCGGGCATGTCGGACGGTATCTCGGCCTGGCCGGCGCACGGGTGAATGCGGCGGACGCGCTCTATTGCGGCTTCGCCACGCATGCCATTAAACGCGAATCCATCGAGGGGCTGCTCGGCGAGCTGAGCCGCGCGCACACCTCGGTGGAAGACTGCCTGCGGCGGTTCGCGGTCGATCCGGCTCCGGCCCCGCTTGCGGTGCTGCAGCCGGCGGTCGACCGGTGCTTTGCGCGGGACAATGTCGAGGCGATCCTGGACGCGCTCGCGGCGGAGTCGGCCGGCGGCGGCGCCGATGCAGAATGGGCCGAGGAATCGCGGGCCGAGCCTGCTGGCCAAATCGCCGACCAGCCTCAAGATCACCCTGCGCCAGCTGACGATCGGGCGGGATTACGACCTCGACGCGGCGCTCGCCCTCGAATACCGGCTGACCCGGCACTTCATGGCCGGGCACGATTTCTACGAAGGCGTCCGCGCCATGCTGATCGATCGGGACCGCAACCCGCAATGGCGCCCGGCAACTCTCGCCGAGGTGACCGACAGCATGCTCGAGGCCTATTTCACGCCGATCGGCGATCGCGAATTTTTACCCTCTCCCCCCGCCGGCCGGGGGGAGAGGGCAGGGTGAGGGGGGCCGAAGACGCACCCACCTCACCCTCCCGTTGCTCCGCAACGGACCCCTCCCTCTCCCCCCTGAAGGGCGGAGAGGGGCCTTGGCGCCGACTGACGAGGGAGGGAATGCAGATGGCGACGATCGGGTTTATCGGGCTCGGCAATATGGGGGCGCCGATGGCGGCCAATCTCGTCAAGGCCGGCCACCGGGTGACCGGGTTCGACCTTGTGCCGGGAGCTGTCGAGGCGCTGGCGGCGAAGGGCGGCCATCCAGCGGCATTGGCTGCCGAGGCCGCCGCCGCGGGCGACATCGTGATCACGATGCTGCCGGCCGGGCCGCAGGTGCGCTCGGTCTATCTCGACGAGCGCGGCGTTCTCGCCAGCGCGCGCCGCGGCGCATTGCTGATCGACTGCTCGACCATCGATGTCGAGACCGCGCGGGCGGTGGCGGCAGCGGCGAAAGGGGTGGGTTTTGACATGCTCGACGCCCCGGTATCGGGCGGGGTGGCCGGGGCGGAAGCGGCGAGCCTCACGTTCATGGTTGGCGGCGCGGCCGAAGTTTTCGCCCGCGCCCAACCGGTACTGGCGGCAATGGGCCGGACGATCGTCCATGCCGGTCCGGCCGGCAACGGCCAGGCCGCCAAGATTTGCAACAACATGATCCTCGGCGTCTCGATGATCGCGGTGTGCGAGGCGTTTTCGCTCGCCGAGCGGCTCGGGCTCGAGGCGCAGACCTTGTTCGAGATCAGTTCCAAATCATCCGGTCAATGCTGGGCCCTGACCAGCTATTGCCCGGTGCCGGGACCCGTACCCGCGTCGCCGGCGAATCGCGCCTACGCACCCGGTTTCACCGCGGCGATGATGCTGAAGGATTTGCGGCTCGCGCAGCACGCGGCAGGCGCGACCGCGACGGCTACCCCGCTCGGCGCAGCCGCCGCCAATCTCTATCAGTTGTTCGTCGATGGAGGCGCCGGCGGTCTCGACTTTTCCGGGGTCTATCGATTACTCGGCAAATCCGACCACAATATCTGAAACGATAAATTTACAAACCGGGGGTAAGCTTACCGTCTTTTTGCCGGAAAGCGAGGCTCGGATGAATGCCGCTTATCTGGAGGTGATTTCGCTCGTCGAGCGGCTTCACCGCCATTTTCTTGAAGTCGTAAAGCTCGAGCTCGAAGGGCTCGGGATTCACGACATCAACAACGTCCAGGGAATGATGCTGTTCAATATCGGCGACGCCGAGATGACCGTCGGCGAGCTGACGTTGCGGGGCTGTTATCTCGGCTCCAACGTTTCCTACAATGTCAAAAAGATGGTCGAGAACGGGTATCTGGAGCAGCAGCGCTCAGTGCACGACCGTCGGTCGATCCATGTCCACCTGACCGAAAAGGGCATCAGGTTGCGCGACCGCCTGACCGCGATGCATCGGCGCCATGCCGAGATGCTGCCGGACGCTGCGGTGAGCGTCGAAGATCTGCGGGGCGCCAACGCCGCGCTCCGGCGCCTCGAGCGGTTCTGGATCCGCGCCGGCGACTTTGTGCAGCGCCCGCCGCAATTCGCCGCCTGATTTTGTTGGTGACACCGCCGCCTGTGGCTGTAAATCTGCTTCTGCATCATTGCGGAGGATCGGCATGCCAGCCCAGCTGTTTGAGTTGGCCCCTGGAGTGAGCGTCTCCGGCGGGCTCGACCGGGCGGATATCGATGCGCTCGCCGGAACCGGCGTGCGCACGGTCATCAACAATCGTCCCGATGGCGAAGAGCCCGGACAGCTTCCGGCCGCCGAGGCGCGGCGCATTGCCGAGGCGCGCGGGATCACCTACCACCACATCCCGATCACCGCCGCCACATTGTCGCGCGCCGATGTCGACGCTTTTGCCGCGGCCTTGCGGGATGCATCGGGGCCGGTCGTGGCGCATTGCCGCAGCGGAACCCGTTCGGCGCTGCTGTGGGCTTTGACCCGCATGCGCGAGGGAGCCGACGCGCTTTTCTTGATCTCCAAAGCAGCCCAGCACGGCATCGACATTGCCGGCCTTCCGGCCGTCGCAGCGCGGCTGCGTTAAACTCTCAGGCCGGGGAAGGGGCGGGACCCCGGTCGGCTCTTCCGAACAGCTCAACCAAAGGCAATCGCCGAAGGTACGACAAAACGAGCGCGGCGAGCCCGACAACCAGCCACCACCAGACCAGCTCCCGGCCGATCCAAAAGAACACCTCGGCGCGCGAGCTCAACCCCGCGCCCGGGCTCGGGGACACAACAGCGTGGAAAGCGCGGCGGAAGCACTCCTCCCACATGACGAAGAGCACGGCTGCAATCATCCAGCCGCAAAACCGCCGCACCTCTCGGTCTTTGACCGAGCCATGGAGGCTGACCAGCCCGGACAGCACCGGGAGAAGAAAAATGCCGCGATAGCCGACGTTCTGGCCGGCCAAGAAACAGGCCGCGACCAACAAGCCGCCGATGACGAGAAACTGCGTCTCGCCCGCGGCCCAGTCGAGTTGCTCACGCCCGAGCAGCCGAACCGTGCGAAATATTCGCGCAACTGCCAGCCCCAACAGCGCCGCCAGCAGCGACACCGCGATCAGGGTGCGCCAGACGCGCCCGGCCAGGGCTTCGGCAAACCCGAACGGCAGGTTCCGGGCGGAAAAGGCATCTGTGAAGTACGAAGCTGCGGCAGGGATGCTCGCCAGCGCTGCTCTGAGTTCGGGGTAAAAGGCGACGCCGAACAAGATCAGCGTGAAACCGGCCGCGGCCGCGGTGAGCAACGCCTCCCGCCGGCTTTCCCGTGCGGCAAGGATCAACAGCACGAGCGGATAATATTTGAGGAGGCCGGCGGCCAGGAACAGCTCATAGGAGAACAGGCGCAGGGGCCGGGGCGTGGTGATGAGGATCGCGCCGCAAATCACCAGCAGAAACACCATCAGATCATTGTTGGCGCGTTCCAAGGCGTAGATGGTCATTGGCGAGACCGCCGCGGCGCCGAGGATAATCAGCTCCCTGGCGCTGCGCGGGCGCAGCACGGCAGTCAATGACAGAAGAAACACCAGGTCGAGGCTCGCGCCTACCCAGCCAGTCACCCCAATCCCCAGAGACCCCGGCACGATCACCAGCCACAGCGGAGAATAGCCGTGCGGGCGCCCCAGCGCGTCACAAGGATTGGAGAAATAAACCTCGATCCCCTGCCGCGCGCATTCGGCGGCCGCCAGGACGGCGTGGGTGTCGAGAAAAGGAAAGCTGAACGGTTCGACGCCGAGCGCGCGCAGGGCACTGAAATATAGTGAGTGCTCCCCCGATAGCCATAGCCCCGCCATGATCGCGTAGAGGGCCAGCGCACCGATCGGGATCACCAGGCGATACGCCAATTTGCTCGACGTCTCTTGCCAGAATGCTTTGGTGCGCTTCCACCGTTATCGGCTGGGTGCGCTGCCAGGCCCAGCTTTAGGCGTCATTCATTTACCGAGTGTTAAACACGCCGCATCGCGATCTGTACAAAACGCCGATGGCGCGGGCTTAATGCTCGCCCCTTGTATGATCGGCGCGGAGGGCCAGAATCTGTCTATGCAGACGACCAACGAAATCCGTTCCGCTTTTCTCGACTATTTTGCGCGCCACGACCATGAGATCGTCCCGTCGAGCCCGCTCGTGCCGCGCAACGATCCGACATTGCTATTCACCAATGCCGGGATGGTGCAGTTCAAGAACGTCTTCACCGGCTTGGAGAAACGGGCCTATCGGCGCGCCGCCACGGCGCAGAAATGCGTGCGCGCCGGCGGTAAGCACAACGATCTGGAAAACGTCGGCTACACCGCCCGGCACCACACATTTTTCGAGATGCTGGGGAATTTCTCCTTCGGCGATTACTTCAAGGACCGGGCGATCGAGCTGGCCTGGAACCTGATCACCCGCGAGTTCGGGCTCGCCCGCGATCGCCTCTTGGTGACGGTCTATGCCGAAGACGACGAGGCCGCCGCCTTGTGGGCGAAGATCGCCGGGCTGCCGGAATCGAAGATCATCCGCATCGCCACCTCGGACAATTTTTGGATGATGGGCGACGTCGGACCGTGCGGCCCGTGCTCGGAGATCTTTTACGATCATGGGCCCTCCATCCCCGGCGGTCCCCCGGGAAGCGCCGATGCAGAGGGCGACCGCTTCATCGAAATCTGGAACCTCGTCTTCACGCAGTTCGACCAGGTGGGCCCGGGTGAACGGGTCCCGCTGCCGCGCCCTTCGGTCGATACCGGCATGGGGCTCGAACGCATCGCCGCGGTCCTGCAGGGCAAGCACGACAATTACGACACCGACCTCTTCCGGGCTTTGATCTTGGCCTCCGCCGAAGTTTCCGGCGTCGCACCGGACGGACCTCACGCGGTCTCGCATCGCGTGATCGTTGATCATCTGCGCGCCTCCGCTTTCCTGATCGCCGACGGCGTGCTGCCGAGCAAGGAAGGGCGCGGCTATGTGCTGCGCCGGATCATGCGCCGGGCGATGCGGCACGCGCACATGCTCGGCTGCACGGACCCGCTGATGTGGCGGCTGGTGCCGGCGCTGGTTCAGCAGATGGGCGCCGCCTATCCCGAATTGCTGCGCGCCCAGCCGCTGATCTCGGAAACATTGCGGTTCGAGGAGACCAACTTCAAGCAGATGCTCGACCGCGGGCTGCGCCTGCTCGAAGAGGAGACGGCGCGGCTCGGCCCGGACGCCGCACTGCCCGGCGAGGTCGCCTTTCGGCTCTACGACACCTTCGGGTTCCCACTCGACCTGACGGAGGACGTGCTGCGCGGCCAAGGCCGCAGGGTCGCCGTCGAGGGCTTCACGGCGGCGATGGACCGTCAGCGCGAGGAGGCGCGCAAGAGCTGGGTCGGATCGGGCGAGGCGGCGACCGAAGTTGTCTGGTTTGCGCTGCGCGCGGAGGTCGGAGCCACGGAGTTCCTCGGCTACGAGACCGAAACGGCGGAGGGAGTCGTTCAGGCGATCATGCGCGACGGAAAGCGCGTCGCCGAGGCCACGGCGGGCGACGGCATTGGCGTCATCGTCAACCAGACGCCGTTCTATGCAGAATCCGGCGGCCAGATGGGCGATAGCGGCGTCATCTTCTCGTCCGACGGCGCCGAGCTGGCGGTGCGCGACACGGTCAAAAAGGCCGGCGATCTGCACGTGCATCTCGGCACCCTGACCCACGGCAGCTTGAAAGTCGGCGACGCCGTCGAACTCAGGGTCGATGGCGTGCGCCGCCGGCTGCTGCGCGCCAACCACTCGGTCACTCATCTGCTGCACCAGGCGCTGCGCCGGCGCCTCGGCGAGCACGTCACGCAGAAGGGCTCGCTCGTGGCCCCGGATCGGCTGCGTTTCGATTTCAGTCATCCGCGGCCGCTGACGCAGGATGATATCCGGGCGATCGAAGCCGAGGTCAACGAGCGCATTCGGGCCAACGGCGCCGTGCGCACCCGCTTGTTGACCCCGGAGCGCGCCGTCGCTGAAGGGGCGCTGGCGCTGTTCGGCGAAAAATACGGCGATGAGGTCCGGGTCGTCGCGATGGGGGGAGCGAGCGACGACGAGCAGCCCTTCTCGGTCGAGCTGTGCGGCGGCACGCATGTCGCCCGCACCGGCGACATCGGGCTCTTCAAGATCGTCGGCGAAATGGCGATCGCCTCGGGCGTGCGCCGCATCGAGGCACTGACCGGAGCGGCCGCCGAGGTATATCTCGCCGAGGAAGAGGGAGTGTTGCGCGAGGCCGCAGCAGCGTTGCGCACGACACCCTCGGAATTGCCGGCGCGCATCGTCAACCTCGTCGAGGAGCGCCGCCGGCTCGAGCGGGAGCTTTCCGAAGCCCGCCGGGCGCTGGCAAATGCGGGCCCCGCTGCCAAATCTGCTGAGAAACGCATTGGCGATGTCGCGTTCGACGGCCGGGTAGTCGACGGCGTTCCCGGGCGCGAGCTCAAATCCTTGGCGGACGATCTGAAGCGCCGTATCGGCTCGGGCGTCGTCGCAGCCGTCTCGCGTGCCGACGGCAAAGCGGCGATCGTCGTCGGGGTGACCGCCGATCTGACCGGTCGTTTCGACGCTGTCGAGCTGGTTCGTCTCGGCGCCGAAGCGCTCGGCGGCAAGGGCGGCGGCGGCCGTCCCGATATGGCGCAGGCGGGCGGTCCCGATCCCTCTCGCGCCGAGACGGCGTTGGCCGCCGTCGAACGCGCCATCGCCGCCAAGCTGCAAGCCGCGGCGTAACGCGCCGGAAAAATTCGGCGCCCCGAATTCGGCGGGTTTGCGGGCGGTAGCCGTTGCGCGAAAAGCCCGGTCCGCGGGCATTTTTCTCATCGATAAGAAATTCTGGACGCGGCTTTGACGTTCCCTGCATAATTGCTGGCGGGGGCCGGTGTGCAACGATTTGGTTTACGCGTTGGGCAATAGAGGGGACCGCGCAGAATGAGGGGGAAGTCTGCGCCGCTACTATTGTTTTCCTCGATTCTCGGCGCGCTGATGCTTGCGGGGTGCGTGACGACGCCGATTCACCTCGACCCCCTGAGCGTCGAGGGCCGCGACGGCGGCGGCCCGATCCCGACCTATGCGATGCTGATGCGGATCGGCGCGGCGGCGCAATCCGGCGGCGATTTGCCCAACGCTCTCGGCGTCTACCGGCGCGCCGCCGAATTGGCGCCTTTGGACCCAGCTCCCCTCATAGCCGCCGGCGACGTCCTGCTCCAAATGGGCAGTGTCAACGAGGCGATCGTCAGCTACAACGCGGCGCTCGTCCGGCGCGGTGATACGCACTTTGCGCAAATCGGGCTGGCCAAGGCATTTCTGAAGACCGGCAAGCCTCAACTGGCGTTCGAACCGATTTCAAAGGCGCTGGCCGACGCCCCTGATGATCCCAAGGCATTGCTCCTCCTAGGGGTCACAAAAGATCTCTCGGGGGAGCACCAAGAAGCTCAGGATTGCTATCGGCGCGGTCTCAACCTAGCACCGGAGGATCCGGCGTTGACAGTGGATCTCGCGCTGTCACTGAGTATGAGCGGGGATTACCGAACCGCAATCGCGGTCTTGCAACCGCTCGCGGTCGGGCCGACCGGATCTCGAGAGGAACGGCAAACGCTGGCTCTTCTTTTCGGGCTCAGCGGGAATATAGCAGAAGCGGCCCGACTCGGTCGAATCGATCTCGACGACGCCTCGGTTGAACAGAACCTCGCCTATTATCAGACCCTTCGCGAACTGCCACCCGATGCACGCAACCACGCGATATTGTCGGCCGGGGGTGCCTAAAAGGCCCGCCCGGGAACAAACTGTCATTCCTGCGGCGGGACAATCGTTTTAGTTGAAAGACTTTGGTTTCGCTTGTAGAATGAGCAAGAGAGCGCAGGCTGGAGGCTCGCGATGAAACTTGGCAGGTTGCTTGCTGCCCTATGGCTCGGCGGTTGCCTCGCTGCGTGCTCGTCACCCCTCACGCAATCCGCGTACGCTCCCGCGGTGGTCGAGACGCCGCAACCGGTGAGTTTTTTCTGTGGCAATGTGATCGCATTCCGCAACGCGACTCTCGAATACGGTCAAGATACCGGCTTCGGCGTAACACCGGCCCTTCGGTTCCCCCCCTCTGCCGGTCTCCATTTCGGCGGTCGAGGATCCGATGTCGGTGCCCGAATATCAGCCGGCATTGTCGATTTCTATGCGGAAGCTAGTCAGCGGAATGTGCCTGCTCAGGAGTACACGGTGCAACTTGATACCGGCACATTTCCGCCGAACCCGTCCCTGCCACGGAGCACGGCTATAATAGTCGTTCAGAACCAGGACTGGATTAATGCCGGTGCCGGGTGGGAACCGCCAATAGTTGGCCGGGCATTGGTGCGCGTCGTCGGAACATCTGCCCGGGTCATGAACGGAGCCGGGATTTGCTCGCCTCCGACGCCTCCGCTCCCCGGCGGCAACGCTCCGTTTAATCCTCCTCCTGGTAGTGCCCTAGCGGCTACCCGGCCGATGCCTGTGCCATTGCCGGCGCCTGTGGCGGCAGGAGGGTGTTGCGCGTGGGGAGGTCGCAAATGGGAACCTCTCCACAGCCCGCGGGATTTCAGCCCGTACGCATACGGAATTTATTAGCGGTCAGCTTCTCTAAGTGGCTCAATTTGCTAGCCGCTTGCTTAGCCGCTTAAATTTCTGATTGCAACGGTTCGCTGTTACCTAGCTCGCCGCGGCCCGAAAAGCGACGGTTTGAGACGCAAGGTTCAAACCTTGTCTCCCCGACCGGATTGGTCTAAATACCTGCCTCGCCCGAAGAAACATGTTCATGCCGGACGAAGTGATGACGGATAGTCTAGCATCCACGACGCCGGAGGAAGGTGCCGCGGCTGCGGAGGCCGACGAACTTTTCGAGATGGCGAACCTTTTCCCGCGTACGACGGGATTGCCGATGACCGCGTGGGTTAGTCCCCGCGGAAACGCCCGGCATGATGTAAGGATCAAGGTCAATACGACGCATGGCAATCAGATGAGCATTGCCAATGCCGCGGTCGTCAGCATCCGCCCTGCTCCGCGTGTCGTTGCCGGCCGCCTTTCACCGGATGACGAGCGGGCAGTGTTTCAGTGGGTATCACTGAACACCGCGGCACTCATCGCATATTGGGAAGGCCGGGTCGATACAATTCAACTTGGTCAGCTTTTGAAGATGCTTCCCTGAGACTAAGTCAGGCATGCCTCCCTAGCTTAGAGAGGCCGGCCGCGCGCAGCGCTAACCTTTGAACGTCTGTGTTAAGTTTATCGTCGCTGGGCCGAACTGAAGAAATCGCGTGTGACCGAAATTTCGAGTTCTGCGGACCGCCACCAGGAACCCTAGCGAAACCACCAATCGCACTTCAACTCGAGACGACACCGCCCATCGGTCGGTGTACGCCTGGGAATGGTCTGATGCCGGTCCTGCTGCAAGGCGCGCCGGCTATTGCCTCAGTTCCGCCCGTGGAGAGCTACGGATTTCGCCAGCCACTTTATCAGCACTGGACGATTGAACCATAAGTTGCGTCGTACGCGACCGCCCGTCGCGTCTCGGCCCGTGTGCGAACTCAGGCTCGATTTGGGATTGAGCTGCCTAGCCGTGCGGCGGCCAATAATGCAGGGCAGCGAAGAGGAGGCCGAGGAGCACGAACATCAGGCTGCCGAGGCGAGTGATCAGTTGATGCCTCACAAGGTCGATCTTGGCTTCAAGTTCTCCTCTCAGTAGCTGCAGATCCTGCTTCCTCGCGACGTTGTCGTATATCGCGTCGAAGATTTCCGTCGCGATGCGCTCGGCCTTCTGCCGGTCGATATTGGCGTCGGTGAGTGCGTTGGTCAGTGACAGCCGATCGGTCATTTGCCGCGCACAATGCCGAGATGGGGAAACCTGCCGTAGATCTCATACATCCGGGGCGCCGGCCTCGGCAATATGCCGTTTAATTCAGAGATGTCCGATTTCACCTCCCCGAGGTCGGCTACCCTCGCCAGCCGCGCTCCCATCCGGAGATCATGGGATCATCCCGGCGGCTTGGGCCGAGTAACGTGGTCCCAAGGCTGGCTATGAGAGAACGCCGAGGGCTGGACGCATGCGGTAGTCCGTCACCGTCGGTCGGAGCCGCGGAACGCGAGCTGGCTCGCCCTTCTTTTCAAGACGTACCGGCGCTCCGCGGGCGATGGCGATCACCTCGCCTCTAAAGGCACCAGCCGCACCATCGGCCGCGCCCCTGTCGCTTTGGCGTAGCGTTGCAGCGTTGCCCGGCTCGGCCAGTGCCGCCCCGACTCGATTCGGGCGACGGCCGATTGCGAAATGCCCATTCGACGAGCGATATCCGGGGTCAAGGCGTCGGCATTGCCGGCCTATTCGAGCCACGATTATCCCTATTACAACCTGCACGCCTACCTGCGCCGCGCGTTCGACGCCTTCGGCCCGCGCCGGATGTTCTGGGGCACCGATTTGACCCGGCTGCCGTGCACCTACGGCCAGGGGATCACGTTGTTCACCGAGGAATTGCCGTGGCTCTCCGCAGCGGACCAGCGAATGGGTGATGGGCGCGCCCTGTGCGACTGGCTAGGGTGGCCGCTTGATGGCTCCAGTGCGGAGAGGCCTCAGTGGCTGACCAGCAGCAGTAAGAACAAGCCCGCGATGGTGAAGCCGAGCATCCATTTGATAATCGCCAGATCAGCCTTGATCTTCGCGAACCGTCGCTGAGAGTCGGTCAGCCCTTCCATCTCGGGCAACCACTCGTTCAAGCGATCACCTTGGCGTGCCGCAGTTCCTGTAGCGTCGCGCGGTCAAAGCCCAGGAGCCGCGAGAGCACCTCGTCGGTGTGTTGGCCGGGAGTAGGGACCGGGCCGACGCGGCCGGGGGTCTTCGACATTTTGATCGTCGCGCCCGGCAGGTACATCTCGCCGGCGACTGGGTCCGGCATCTTGACCAGCATCTCGCGTTCCCAGAGATGCGGGTCCTCGACGACCTGCGGGATCGTCTTGACTGGCGCGACCGGGATCTCGGCCTCGAGCAAGGTGTTGACGATATGGTCGACGGTGTTTTCGGCGCACCACGCCTCCACCGCCTTGCGCCGCGCGTCGCCGCGGCCGACCCGGCTGGTCCAGCCCTCGGCGGCAGCTTCCTTGTTGCCGGTCGCGATCTGCATGAGGCGCGTTGCCATCGCGCTGCCGGAAGCGGAGATGACGACATGGCCGTCCTTTGCCTTGAAGGGCGGCCGGCCGGCTTCGCCGCCCTCCTCGCCGGTCGCGAGATAGTAGGAGGTCGGGATTTCGACCATCGTCAGCGCCGAATCCATCAGGCAGCAATCGACGAGCTGGCCTTCGCCGGTGCGGTCCCTATGGTGCAAAGCGGCGAGCGTTCCGATCGTTGCGTGCAATGACGTGTAGCGGTCGACCAGCGAGGTCGCCGCGCCGAGCGGCGTCCCGACCGGCGCCCCGGTCAGCGACATCAGCCCGCTCATCGCCTGGCCGAGCGGGTCGAAGGCCGGGCGCTCGCGATAGGGGCCGTATTGGCCGAACCCGGAGACCGAGGTCAGGATAATATCCGGCTTCAATGCGCGCAGCTGGTCGTAGCCGAACCCCATCTGGGCCATTGTGCCGGGACGGAAGTTTTCGAGCACGACATCGGCGGTCGGCACCAGCGCGGCGAAGACCTCTTTGCCGCGCGCGGTGCGCATGTCGAGGCACAGGCTCTTCTTGCCGCGGTTGTAAACCGCGAAGTAAACGCTCTGGCCGCGCACCAGCGGCTCCGACCGCCGCGTCTCCTCGCCGCCCAGCTTCTCGATCTTGATGACCTCGGCGCCGAGATCGGAGAGGATCATGCCGCCGCGCGGACCCGCCTGGTATCGCGCCAATTCCAGCACGCGCACGCTGTCCAGCGACCCAGCCATCGACCCCTCCCAATCTGCGTCGAGGTTGAGTGAACACCCGCGCCCCGATAGTGTCAAACGATCGACGAGCCGCAAGAGGGCGAGCATGGCCTACGAATTCATCCTGACCGAGCGTTACGACGCGATCGCCGTCGTCACCTTGAACCGCCCGGACAAGCTCAATGCGCTGAGCTTCCCGCTGGTGCGCGAGCTCGACGACGCGCTGACCCAATACGAGGCGGACGAAGAGATCAAGGCCGTGATTCTGACCGGCGCCGGTGACCGGGCCTTTTCGGCGGGCGCCGACATTCACGAGATGGCGGGGCTCAGCGCCGCGGAACTGGCGACCCGCGGCGAGGTGCGCGGCCGCGCGACCTGGCACATTGCCAACTTTGCGAAGCCGCTGATCGGCGCCATCAACGGGCTCGCCTATGGCGGGGCTGCACTATTGAGCTCGACGCTCGATCTGCGCATCGGCTGCGAGCGCACCGCGTTTCGTTTCCTGGCTGCGAGCTACGGCCGGGTCAATTCGAGCTGGTCGCTACCGATGCAGGTCGGACTGCCGAAGGCAAAGGAGCTGCTCTTTACGGGCCGCATCGTCGCCGCCGAGGAGGCGGAGCGCATTGGGCTCCTAAACCAGGTCGTCCCGGCCGCACGCCTGCTCGACACCTGCATCGAAGTCGGACAGATGATCGCGAAGAACGACGCCCGCATGGTGCAGGGCCTCAAAAGCCTGCTGCACGAGCAGATCGGCATGGGCTGGCGCGAGCGCTACGACAATGAAGAGGAAGCGCGCGTTACCAGGCTCGCCGCCGGCCACCCGCGCGAAGGCTTCAAGGACTTCCTCAGCCGCAAGCCGGCGGGCTGAAGCCTTCGCCGGGGGAGCGGGAGTGGCCGCTCGTTAGTCGCTGTCCCGGCGGAGGCCGGGACCGATGTGTGCAATGGATACCGGCTTTCGCCGGTAAAGCGATTTAATTGTGCTTGTTTCGGTGTCCGCGGGGAGGAATTAATCGCGAATCTCCGGGTAATCGGTCACCACGACTTCTTCGCTGGCAGTGTCGAGCATGGCGCAGCTCAATTGACGGCCGTTGCCTTGGTCGCGCGCTTCGCCGGCAGAGCCCGGGTTGACCACCAATACCTTGCCGACGCGGCGCACCAGCTGATGGTGGGTGTGGCCGTAGAGCACGAAGTCCGCTTCGGCCTCGCCGAACCGCGCCAGCTGCGAATCGTGCGGGTATACGTAGGCCCCTTGCGGCTCCCACGGGGTCGAGTGCACGAGGAGCAGCTTCTTTCCGCCGACATCGAGTTCGAGCCGTTTGGGCCGCTCAGCGAGCCACTGCAGCAGCGACCGGTCGATCCAGTCGGGCTGACGGGCGCGGGCACCGTGCGGGCCGAGAAAACCCTCCTCGTGGTTGCCGAGGATCGTGTGGACGCCGCGGTCCCTCAGGAGGCGCACGACCTCGTTCGAAAAGCGGTATTCGTAGATGCTGTCGCCGAGGCAAATCAGCTCGTCGGCATCGCCGAGTATTTCCAATGCGCGCAGCATTCCGGCCGTATTGCAGTGCACATCGGAGATGATGCCGATTTTCAACAAGCGCTCCGGCTGGCGATGATGTTCATCGGCTTCAAGCTCATGACGACCTCTCCGTCCTGGTTGAGCACCTCCATCAAGGTGCGCACTACGCCACGATCGGGTCGGGAGCGCGAGCGCGTCGCCTCGAGCACGGTCACTCGCAAACGCAGCGCGTCTCCCGGCCGAACCGGGCGCAGCCAGCGTAATTCGTCAATGCCGGGCGAGGCGAGGCTCGCCTCCTTCGGCAGAAAATTCTCTACAACGAGGCGCATCATCATCGCCGCGGTATGCCAGCCGCTCGCGACTAGGCCACCAAAGCGGCCGCGTCTTGCCGCCTCGGGGTCGACATGCATGTCCTGCGGGTCGAAGCGGCGGGCGAACTCGATGATCTCGGCCTCGTCGACCCGGATCTTCCCGTACTCGAAGATGGCGCCCGGAATGTAGTCCTCGAAATATCGCTCTTCGGTCAATGACACCTCGCATGTCGGCCGGGCTTGAACGCAGCCGGGCGCTGCTGCATTACATCACCCGAAGAAAAAAGTCGCGGATAGGCCCGAGAGGGAGGAGATGAATTACGATTACATCATCGTCGGCGGCGGGTCGGCCGGGTCGGTCATGGCGAACCGGCTCTCCGCCAAAAGCAGCAACAAGGTCCTGCTCTGCGAGGCCGGCCAGGATACGCCGCACGGCAACGTGCCGCCGGAAATTCTCGACAGCTACCCCGGCACTGCCTATTTCGACCCGCGCTTTCACTGGACGGAGCTCAAGGTCCACACCGAGGTCATTTCGCACAACCGGCCTGAGGAGGACCGCCCGCCACTGCGCAAATACGAGCAGGCGCGGGTGCTTGGCGGCGGCTCGTCGATCAACGGCCAGCTCGCCAACCGCGGTGCGCCGACCGATTACGACGAATGGGAGGCGCGCGGCGCTGCAGGGTGGAACTGGAACGCGGTGCTGCCCTATTTCAAAAAAGTCGAACGCGACATGGACTTCGACGGGCCTTGGCACGGTAAGGACGGCCGCATCCCGGTCCGCCGCATCTTCCCCGATTTGTGGAATGGCCACGCCAAAGCCGTCGCCAAGGCGTTCGAACAGGCCGGTTTCCCCTATGTCCAAGACCAGAACGGCGAATTCAAGGACGGCTATTTTCCGATCACGATCTCAAACCTCTATGACCGTCGCGTCTCGGCGGCGATCGGCTATCTCGATCCTGGGACCCGGCTCCGCGACAATCTGACGATCTCGGCGCTGACACAGGTCAGGGATCTGGTGTTCGAGGGAACGCACTGCGTCGGCGTCAAGGCGCTGGTCGACGGCAAGGAAACCGAGTTCCGCGGTGGCGAAGTCATCGTTTCGTCCGGGGCCATTCACTCGCCGGCGCACCTGTTGCGGGCTGGAGTCGGGCCGGCTGGCCACCTGCGCGATCTCGGGATCGAAGTCGTTGCGCATGTTCCGGGCGTCGGTCAAAGGCTTATGGACCACCCGGCGATCTCGGTCTCGTCCTTCATCAAACCCGATTACCGGCTCAATGGCCTGACCCGCCGGCACATTTTGCTGGCGCTGCGCTATTCCTCGGGGATCGGCGGCGCGCCGGCAGGCGACATGTTCGTGGTCGGTGTCAGCAAGTCCTCCTGGCATGCGGTCGGCGAGCAGATCGGCTCGTTGCTCGCCGCCGTTTACAAAACGTTTTCGGAAACTGGCCAAGTCAAGCTCGCCTCGCGCGATTGGCAGGCCGAGCCGGTCGTCGAGTTCAACCTCTTGTCCGACCGCCGTGATCTCGAACGGCTGATGGACGCCTTCCGGCGGCTCGGTGCGATGCAGATCAGCGCCGCATTGCGCGAGGCCACCAGCAACCCGTTTCCGGCGAGCTATACCGAGCGCGTCCGCAAGATCGGCGTCGTCAACTCGAAGAACAAGATGATCACGGATGTGATCGCGAAATTGCTGGACGGCCCGCCTTGGCTGAGGCGCATGATGATCGAGAAAGTCATCGTCGAAGGCTCTCGGTTCGACGAGCTGATGCGCGACGACGAGGCGCTCGAGGACTTCATCCGCAAGGCCGCGATCGGCGTGTGGCACGCCACCTGCACCTGCCGGATGGGAGCCGAGGACGATCCGATGGCGGTGACCGACAATCAGGGCCGCGTGCGCGGCGTCAGCGGCCTGCGCGTCGTCGACGCATCGCTGTTCCCGGCGGTGCCGTGCGCCAACACGAATTTCCCGACTCTGATGACCGCCGAGAAAATCGCCGACGCAATTCTCTCCGTAGCGTAAATGCCATTGCGAGGAGCGCAGCGACGAAGCAATCTTGAAACGTCGGGTGCGGGCTGGCCCCAGATTGCTTCGCTCCGCTCGCAATGACAGCGCGAGGAGCGGGCGATGCGGTTTGGGGTTTTTGACCATCTGGATGACAGCGGGCTGCCGTTGACCCGGCATTTCGAGGAGCGGTTGAAGCTCATCGAGGCGTATGATCGAGCCGGGTTCTACGGCTATCATCTGGCCGAGCATCATAATACCCCGCTCGGCTACGCGCCATCGCCCGGCATCTTTCTCTCGGCCGTCGCTCAGCGCACAAAACAGCTGCGCTTCGGCCCGATGGTGTACCTGTTGCCGCTATATCACCCGCTGCGGCTAATCGACGAGATCTGCATGCTCGACCAAATGAGCGGCGGGCGGTTTCTTTATGGGGTCGGCCGCGGCATCTCGCCGATCGAGGTCGGGTTCTACGGCGTCGGTTTCGATACCGGAATGCAGCAGTTTCGCGAAGCGTTCGATGCCATCCGCATCGGCTTGACCGAGGATGAGCTAACCTATCACGGCAAGTTCTACGATTTTGAACACGTGCCGATCGTCATGAAGCCGGTTCAGAAGCCCTATCCCGAGCTGTGGTACGGCACCAGCCGGCCGGACAGTATTCCCTGGGCGGCGGAGAACCGCGCCCATATCGTCACATTGCGGGACACGACGCAGGCGCGCGCGATTATCGAGCTCTACAAGTCGGAATGGCGCAAGCACGGCCGGCCCGAATCCGAATTGCCGTTAATGGGCATCAACCGGCACATCGTCGTCGCCGAGAGCGAGGCGGCGGCGCGCGACATCGCCCGCCGCGCCTACCGCCCATGGCGCCGGCATATGGAGGTGCTGTGGGCCAAATACGACGTGCCGTTTCCGTTGAAGGATGGGCTGCCGGAGGAATGGGATCCGCTGCAAGCGCATGGGCACGCCATAGCCGGCACTCCGGCGCAGGTACGCGACTACATCGCCAGGCAGGCCGACGCCGCCGGCGCGACCTACTTCGTGTGCGATTTCGCGTTCGGCACGATCTCGCCGGAGGACGCGATAAAATCGGTCGAGCTGTTTGCGCGCGACGTGATGCCGGCCTTTGCCGATGCCTGATAGGGAGGACCACCGATGGGCACAATGATCGAGTTTGCGCGCCCCGACGGGGGCAAGACCAAGGGGTATCTGGCGACCGCCGGCCAAGGGAGGCCGGGCGTTGTCGTGATCCAGGAGTGGTGGGGCCTCAACGACCAGATCTGCGGAGTGGCCGACCGCTTCGCGCGGGCCGGCTACAATGCGCTGGCGCCCGATCTTTACAAAGGCCGTCTGACCACCCAGCCTGACGAAGCCAATCACCTGATGACCGGCCTCGATTTCGCCGACGCCACGCACCAGGATCTGCGCGGCGCCGCGCAGCACCTGCAAGCGCAAAGCGGAAGGGTGACGGTAATGGGTTATTGTATGGGCGGAGCCTTGACCATCGCTGCCGCCGTGCATGTCCCGGAATTCGCCGCCGGGGTGTGCTTTTACGGGATCCCGCCGAACGCGTTCGCCGACCCGGCCAAGATCCGTGTGCCGCTGCAAGGCCATTTCGCCAACAAGGACGATTGGTGCACACCGGCGGCAGTCGACGATCTCGAAAGGATATTGAAGACGACGGGCACCCGCCATGAGATCTACCGTTATGACGCGGCCCATGCCTTCGCCAACGAGCGCAGCGCGGCTTACGACGTCGCTTGCGCCAACCAGGCGTGGGAGCGGATGGCGGCATTCCTGGAGGCCCAAATAGCCTAGAGTCGAGGGGAGCAGCGGGCGGGTTTTTGACGATTGCGATCACGTAATGCCACCGGGGCGGGTGCCGATTTGTTGCAGTCGGCCCGGGATGATGCGCGGAGGTCTTTGATGAGGCTATTCGTGCGGCGCCGCAGCTTCGGTATCCAGGCGCGGCTGACGATGCTGGCGGTCGTGACCGCGCTGCCCCTCGTCGCGCTCGCGAGTTGGGCCGTCCTCCGCATGGTCGATGATCAGCGAACGCAGATCCAGCAAGACGTCGAGCAGAGGGTGGAAGATCTGCTTGCGGACGTAGACCGCCAGGTCAGCGCGATACAAGCGGAGCTTCAGGTCCTCGCAGTGTCGCCTAGCCTGCGTGACGGCGACTTCGCGGCCTTTGACCAACAGATGCGCGCCGCCCTCAAGATCCGCGGAACGTCGATCGTTCTGCACGACACGACAGGACAGCAACTCCTCAGCACAAACCGTCCGTTTGGCGAACCGCTGCCGCGCGCGACGAATACCGAAATGCACGATCGCGTTGTTGCGACGGGTAAGCCTCAGATTTCCGATTTGATCATGGGTGCCGTGTTGCGCCGGCCGATCCTCGTGGTGGGGGTACCGGTTTTCCGAGACGGGCAAGTCGTTTACGTATTGGCAATGGGGCTCGGCCCGGAGGTTTTGTCGTCGGTGCTGGAGGAGCAAAGTCTTTCGCCCGATTGGACGGCTGGGATCTTCGATCGCAAGGGCATCATCGTGGCGCGCAATCGAGAGTTGGATCGGTTTCTCGGCAGATCGGTTTCGCCTACGCTGTTGGAAGCAATGCGCGAACCGGCCGAAAGCTGGTTCCCCAGTGTCACCAGTGAAGGCATTCCCGTATATGCCGCCTTCCGGCGCTCGCCGATCACTGGTTGGACCGTAGCCATTGGTCTGCCTAGAGAATTTCTCGATGCCCCTATTCGCCGCGCGCAATTTCTGGCCTTTGGCGGCGGGGCGGCAGTCCTCGCTTTGAGCCTTGTCCTGGGTTGGTGGATGGCTCGGGCAATCCGGCGGCCGGTCGAAGCGCTCACCGCCGCCACCAAGGCGTTAGGCAGGGGTGAGCCTGTCGATCCGTTGAGCTGCGGCGTGCGTGAACTGGACGAGGTCGGCAATGAGCTTCGCAACACCGCCGCAGCGCTGGCGCGCAACCGCGAGCAGCTTGAGAGTACGGTAGTGGGGCGCACCCGGGAGCTTGCTGCGGCCAATGAACGGCTCCGGGCCGAGATCGACGCTCGTGAACAGGCGCAATCGGCGCTGCTGCAGGCTCAGAAGATGGAGGCGATGGGGCAGCTGACCGGCGGCGTTGCGCATGATTTTAACAATTTGCTGACCGCCGTTTCCGGTTCCTTGGCGCTGCTCGAACCGCGGATTTCGGACGATAAGAGCCTGCGCCTGCTGCACACGGCGCAACGTGGCGCCTGGCAGGGCGCGAAACTCACCGAGTCGCTGCTCGCCTTTGCCCGCAAACAGCGCCTCAACCCGATCCCGGCCGACCTCAACGCCATCATCCTCGAAATGACCGAGATGCTGCGCCGCTCGATCGGCCCCGCCGTGGAGATCCGGCATGCTTTGGCCCGCGAGCTCTGGCCGGTTCTGGTCGATACCGGCCAGATCGAGACGGCGCTCCTCAACGTCGCCCTCAACGCGCGTGATGCCATGCCGGGCGGTGGCTTGGTGCTGATCGAAACAGCGAACATCAATGCGTCAAGCGAGGAGTTGCCCGGAGAAGTCGCGCGCCAGGACTGTGTGCTCGTATCGGTGCGCGACACCGGAACCGGGATGAGCTCCGAGGTCCTGGAGCGCGCCTTCGAGCCGTTCTTCACCACCAAGGAAGTCGGCAAGGGGACGGGATTGGGTCTGTCGATGGTGTTCGGCGTCGTCAGGCAATCCGGCGGCACGCTGCGCATTCGCAGCCGCCTGCGCGAGGGGACCACCGTGCAGATCTATCTGCCCCGCGCCATCGAGACCGCGGCATCGACCGCTGGCCGGGCAAAATCGGATCACGCGGCGGGCGGAGCCCACATCCTCGTCGTCGACGACGACCCCGATGTGCGCTGGATCATCGCCCAGGATCTCCAGGAACTCGGTTACGTCGTCACCGAGGCGGATAACGGCCGCGCCGCGCTGGCAATTCTCGAGCAGGGCACACCTTGCGACCTGATGGTCGCGGATCTGGTGATGCCCGGTTTGTCGGGGCTGGATACGATGCGCTTGGCGCGTCGCACCCGGCCCGACCTCAAGGTGCTGTTCGCCAGCGGTTATGCGGATCTCTCGCGCTTCGGGGACAATTTGGGCAATCACGCCCTGCTCAAGAAACCATTCAAGCCAAAAACCCTGGCCGAAGCGGTTCAGGCCGCACTTCAAAGGGTTGCCGCAGGCGAGCCGCACAATATCGTGCAGTTGCGGCGCGATCAGCTGTGATCGGGGTGACATGGACGGATCGCAGCGGGCGAGGCCGGGGCGGCCGCCGGCTCGAAGACGGCGAGATAGGTGTTCTCCTGAAGATCGTAGAACGCCGTCTGACGATAGCCGACCGCAGCCAGTTCGCAGCGCAAGAGGTCGGGCGGCGTGCCGTGCGCGGCCGTTTCCTTGCGCGCGTCGATCACCGCTACCCGGGCGCCGGGCCGCAATGCCGGGCGCAGATTCCACAGTAAGCCGTAAGGCTGCGTGACCTCGTGATACATGTGGACGAGCAGGGCCAGATCGAGTGACTTCGGGGCCATGCGCGGGTCGTGCGGCTCGCCGCGGACCAGGGTGACCGAGCCGGCGAGCCCCTCGGCGTCGACCCGCCGGGCCAGCCGGTCGAGATATTCGGGGACGACGTCCTCGGCGTAGACGTGTCCTTGCGGCCCGACCCGCCGCGCCAGCCGCACCGTATAATAACCGCTGCCGGCGCCGATATCGGCCACGTCGAGGCCGCGCTTTACGCCCAGCAAGGACATGACCCGCTCGGCCTCGCCCGCCTGGTCGCGCGATTGCTCGTCTCTCCACGTATCGGTGACGATCCGGGCAACCCTCCGGCTCGGCGCCGGAAATAAATTCGCGGGGACGCCGGGCGGCGCGAGCCCTTCCTGGTAAACGCCGGCGACGCCCGCGCCGACCGACCACGCCAGGCTGAGCAGAAGGAGGGTCAGGGCGGCGAGTGCCTTTGCGCGGAGGCCCATTCTAATCACCAGCCTGCTGTCATTGCGACCGCGGGCTTGACCCGCGGGGAAGCAAATCTCGGCCCAGGTAGGCTCGCCGGCCCGAGATTGCTTCGTCGCCTCCGGCTCCTCGCAGTGACATCGCGCGATCTGGGGCTGGTCTTGCCGCCGCCCGGGCGGCTGTGCCAGTGTGTCCGAATGCGGGCGCCCAATTTTTATTCCCATCCCGGCTTCGAGCGCGCCGGTCTGCGGCGCCGCGATACGGCATGGATCATCGAACGGATCGCCGATCCCGGCAGCCTCTTTGTGCCGGTATGGCGCAACCAGAACCTGGTCATCGAGCTCGAAGGCGGCGAGCCGCGCGCGGCGGTGCTCCACTCCACCAGCATTCCCGAGATTTTTGGCGTGAGTGAGGAACGGCTCGCCGCGGGCGAGGTGGTGTTTCTCGGTGTCATCGAGGAGCGGGCGCATTTCGCGCTCGACCTGTCGCCGGTCGAGGCGCCGCTCGACTTGCTGCGTTCCCCGGCGCTGGCCGCATCGGGGGTCGAGGCCGCGGCGGTGCGGTTCGCCGATCTGCGCCAGGTCGGGCCGCACATAAATCGGCACGAAGGGGCGCTCCTCGCGCTCGCCCGCGCGATGATGTTCTGGCACGCGCGGCATCGCTATTGCGGCCTCTGCGGCGGTGCGACCAGCAGCGAGGAAGCCGGGCACATGCGCCGCTGCACCAATCCCGCCTGCAATGCGATGCATTTCCCGCGCACCGATCCGGCCGTCATCATGCTGGTCACCGACGGCGACCGCGCGCTGCTCGGCCGCAACAAGAATTTCCCGCTGCCCGGCATGTACTCGACCCTTGCCGGCTTTGTCGAGCCGGGCGAGAGCCTCGAAGACGCGGTGGCGCGCGAAGTGCGTGAAGAGACCGGCGTCGAGGTCGAAGCCATCCATTACCACTCCTCGCAGCCCTGGCCCTTTCCGGGCAACATTATGCTCGGCTTTGACGCCGAGGCGCGAACCACCGAGATCACGATCGATTACGGCGAGCTCGAAGACGCCCGCTGGTTCACTCGCGACTGGCTGTCGTCGCACCCCGACGACGACAGCTTCCGCATGCCGCGCCTCGACTCGATCGCCCGCCGCCTGATCGAAGATTGGATGCACGGCCGCTAGGTTTCAGACCGCCTCATAAGAACAAAGATAGCTGTGATCTCGCGCGCGCCTCCGCTGTTTTTGCTGTTGTTTGCAGGCAAATATCAGCAGCGCCTCCCGTCGGATCGTGAGGTGCCCATTGTAATGTGCGCATATCAATTTGTCAATTTGATACTGATGCGGCCGGCCCGGTTTCCTAATCGTCTCGCGGTCCAAGATATATATTGCTTCCCCGCCTCAAGCACTGCTTTTAGAAGACAAAAGAAAACGGGGTTCGCCGGCTTCGACCGGCAAGTCACGCCAGCTCCTCGAGTAGTGCGGTGTCCTGAGTAGGAGAACTGAAATAGCGCAGGCGGAGATGCGGCTTGCCGCGACGGGTCATCGCTTCCACCCCTGCGGAGAATTATCCTCGCCAGCCGGCCTTCTTTAGTCCCTCCACCATGTGGGCATGGTCCTTTGGCCGTATCCAGGGCGTGCCCTGGCGCGCGAACATGTCGAACGAGGCCGGCGCGACCGCGATGGCCTTTTCCAGCGCCTGTTTCGCCTCGTCCATCCGGCCGAGCTGGCCGAGCGCAGCTGCGAGCCAACGATTACCGGGGGGATATTCTGGACTTTCCCGGATCACCTGCTTCGCCATTTTCACCGCGGCATCGTACTCCCGGGAGAAATAGAGGCCGATCGCAATTTGGTTCAAGCGGATCACTCGACGTGGGGCGCGTGGATCGAGTCTGATGCTTCTCTCAAGAGGGGCAAGCCCTCGCTTTGGATGTCCCGAGAAGACCAAAACCGAACCAACTACGCCATGCCCAAGGGCGAGACTTGGACTGATCGCAAGTGCGCGCTTCGCCTCGGCGAGGGCACCCCTATAGTCACCTCGCCGGAACAGGGCCGCGCCCAGCATTGAGCGCGCTTCCGAATTTGCCGGATCGAGCGCAACCGCCTGTCGCGCCGGCGCCTCGACCGCGTTTGCGGTTTCGGCAAGACCCAGTCCCCCGAAATCGGCCGTAGCTGCTCGAGCGGTCGAGAGGGCCGCGTAAGCACTGGAAAAGGCGGGATCGAGATCGATCGCCTGCTCGAACAATTTCACCGCGCGCACGTTGTCGTCGCGGGTGGCGTTGCGGAGACGCCAAAGGCCACGCTGGTACGCCACCCAGGCGTCGAGACTGTCAGGTGGTTTCCGGATTGCCCGCCGCAGCTCGGCATCAGCAATGGCCGGGGCTACGGCGATTGCCACCGCCTGGGTGATCTCGTCCTGCACGGCAAAGATATCGGCCAGATCGCGGTCGTAGCGCTCGGCCCAGAGGTGGTTCCCGGCTTCGGCGTCGACGAGCTGTGCGGTAACGCGGATGCGATTGCCGGCTTTGCGCAAGCCGCCCTCGAGTACATAGCGCACGCCCAGCTCGCGCCCAACCTGTTTCACATCGACGGCACGCCTCTTATAGGTAAAGCACGAGCTTCGCGCGATAACGAACAACGAGGGATATCGCGACAGCGCCGTGATGACGTCTTCGGCGATCCCATCGGCCAAATATTCCTGCTCCAGAATCGCCGCTGAGATTGAGAAACGGCAGTACAGCGAGCGACGGTTCGTCGGGAACCGGCAAGCTTCGCCCGACAGGCGATTTGTCGGCGGCTGGCGGTTCCGGCGAACCGAGCAGCCGGTAGCCCCGCCTCGGGATGGTTACGATCCAGGTTTCGCCTTTGCCGGCTGCATCGAGCACCTTCCGCAAGGATGAGATCTGGAAGTGGAGATTGTTCTCCTCGACAATGGTCCCAGGCCAAACCTGCGCCATCAGCTCGTCCTTGCTGACGAGCGCGCCCTCGGCCGAGGCCAATACGCGCAGAATGTCAAGCGCCCTGCTGCCGAGATTCACTCGGCTGTTGTCGCGGCGCAGCTCGCGCCCCGCGAGGTTAAGTCGAAACCGGCCGAAGCTGATCTCCCCATCGACCATGGCAAGGTGCCGCTCGAAACGACCTCAGAACAACTAAGATTCTGAGGATAAGACCTTAGCCGAGCCGCCGTCTACCGTCCATCCCTGTATCGGGCAGGCGCGGCCTCTCGGGTCACACCGGGAGGTGCGAATTCACCCAACCGCTTGCTCGAACAGACGGCTTTAGATGCAGGAGGAGGTTTTCCAATGCGCAACGTGCTTTCATCGTTGTCGACCGCGCTCAGTCTCGGGATCGTGCTGGCCCTGCTGGCGGCCAGCGCTCCCGCCGCCTACGCCGCCAGCGGGACCGCACCCCCCGCCCCGCCGTCCGGCAGCAGCGCGCCGCTTACGCCGCAGGAGGAGGCGAAAGGGACGCAGGCCCTCTGCGTCACGAACGGTATGCCGTACACCGGCGAGACCTGGATGCACGACATCGCCCCCTGCTTGGAGTACCGCAAGCTGAGCGAGATCGCGATCCCCGGGTCGCACGACAGCGCCACCTACGCCTTCACATGGTCTGAGGGTGCTGGTTTCGCGACCACCCAGGACGAGGATATTACCCACCAGCTGGACGACGGCATGCGGGAGTTGGACATCCGGGTGGACTACCACGACGGAGACTTCGGCCCAGCCTGGTACGTTGTCCACGGCCCTATACATTCCCACACCGTGACTCTGGCCCAACTTTACACTCAGATATTTGGGTGGGCGGTGCAGCCCGGCCACGGGCAAGAGATCATCAAGCTCAACCTCAGCATAACCGGCGGCGACGATAAGCAAGACTGCTCTTATTTCGGATATTTCGGAAACGCCCTGGTGACCCCCCAAGACCTCCTCGATCACTTCGGCACCACCAACCCCGGCGAATTGACCCTGGGGCAGTTGTGGTCACTGCCCAACGACTATAATGTGGCGCGCGTGATCATGTCCAACATCCCGTGCCTGCAGGAAGCGACCGGGCAAACCCTCCCCGAATGGGGCGACACCGGGGGCTACTACGCCGAGCAGTGCACCGCCTATGGGGACCCCAACGACCCTGATCAGCAGTACGGCATTATCGCGAGGGTGCTGCCGGCAGCGGAAAACCGGTACACTGAGGCAGGCGGTACCCCCCAGGCATGGGGTCCGTCCGAGCCCGCTGGTAATCTGTACGAGCTCGACATTCAAGGAACCCCCGAGGACCACGGCATATGCATCTTAACCCCGTTAAGCATGCTGGATGACGACAAAGAGGTCATCCAAGCGCTCTTCAGTGACTTTCCGGCTTGGCGGAACCTGAACTACGTCGCCGGAGACTTCGTCGAGCAAACCGACCTTTTGAAGGACGTCGTCGCCGCGGACACCTGGACGCGCGTGCCCGACGCCCCGCGCATAGACGGTATTATCAACGGCGACTTCGGTCAGCTCGAGGTACAGTTCTCGGCCCCCGAGAACTATGGGACCGCCCCGATCACCTCCTACACGGTGACCGCAACCGACGAATATTACCCCCCGGGCAACGGGACCGTGTCGGGTGACAGCTCCCCGCTGACGGTGAAGGGGCTGAGGAACGGCGAGACGTACGACATCACGGTGACCGCGACCAACCCCTACGGCACCAGCGACCCCTCGGGCACCTGGACGATCACAGTAGGGGTGGGCCCGAGGATTGTCAGCTTGCCGGCGGCGAACGGGATCGTCGGCAAGCCCTACTCCTCGGGGTTTGGCGTCACCGGGACGCCGCTCGTGACCCTCACGCTGATCAAGGGCAACTTCCCGCCCGGCCTGACCCTGTTGCCCCCCCGCAACGTGGGCGACGACTGGGTGCTGACCGGCACCCCCACCACGGCCGGAAGCTACAGGTTCTCCGTGATGGCCAAAAACCTCGAGGGCGACGACGGCGTCACCGTGACGATCACAATCTCCGGCGTGACCGCCAAGATCGCCGGCTGTTCGCGACGGGCCGGCAACAACGCTTGGGGCTGCGCGCTGGATGTGACGCTGCCGTCGCTGCCGGTCGACACGGTGTTCTCGGTCGCTATCGGCGGCGGCGGGTTTACCAATCCGAGCGGCGCCGACCGCCCCCAGGCGATCGCCTTCCAGGGCTGCCAAGTGGCGCCGATCCCCTCGCCGTACTACCCCGGGAACGGCGGCTACAATGACTACGACGTCAACATCAGCACAGGCGGGTGCACGGACGGGGCGGTGGTGGTCCTCGAGGAGGCGGTCACGGCCGTGGGCGGGGCGACGATCACGCAGTCGGTGACGCTGCCGGGGCTCAATACGAGCACGGCCACCTTCGTGCTGCCGCCGGCGGGCGAGCCCGAGTCGGCGTCGCCGGCGCCGTCATGGTCGCAACCCCACCGGCCACGGCTCAATTGTAGCGGCTCGCAATCATCCGCGGCTCGGATCGCAGCAATCATCGGCGGGTCTTGCGCAAATTGATTGGAACCGGGTGCCGAGCGCGAACCCAAAAGTCGTTCCGGCCGCCAGGCCGGAACGGCGCCTGTCGGTCAGGAAGAGCCGTTCCGAATGCGAAGCTGAGTGACCGAGAAGGGTGGAACTGAGCCGTTCGGCGACCGTGATCCGAACGGCCTGTTGGCACTTCTCGGACCCCAGCCTGTGAAGCTCGTGGTTAGTGGCGGTCGGCGGTGAGGACGCCGCGCGGGTTTTTGACCAGCGGCATCAGCGTCAGTGCGACGGCGAAGCCGGCGCCGAGCAGCAGCAACGCGTCGTTGTAGGTCAGCACCAGGGCTTCGCGCTGTACCGCCGCGGCAAGCAGCTGCAGCGCGGCATGGCTCGAGTCGCCGCTGATCAGCGGGTCGAGCCGGCTGGTCTGCATGTCGAGAAAATGCTGTACCGCCGGGCGTGCCGGGTTGATGTCCTCGATCAGCCGGGTCCAATGAAAGTGAAGGCGGTTGGTCATCACCGTGCCGAGCGCGGCGAGGACGATCGCGCCGCCGAGATCGCGCGTCAGGTTGTATAGCCCCGCGGCGTTCTTCAGCTTGTCGGGCGTGAGGGTGCCGAGCGCGATCAGATTGGCCGGCAGATAACAAAACATCAGCGCCATGCCGCGCACCACCTGCGGCACGAGCAGCTCGGTAAAGCTCGCCTGGTTGGTGAGGCCCGCGGTCAGGTACATGGCGTATGCAAACAGACCCATGCCGATCGCCAGCATGATCCGCAGATCGAGATTGCGGGCAATGTGCGTGGAAAATGGCGACATCGCCATCTGCGCGAGCCCGGTGACGACGACAATCTCGCCGATCTGCCAGCTGCTGTAGCCGCGCACCTGCGCGAGAAACAGCGGTATCAGGTAAGTCGCGCCGTATAGACCGGTGCCGACGATAAAAGTATAGAACGAGCCGAGCGCGAAATTGCGGTTGGTGAAGGTGCGCAGATCGACGATCGGCTGCCGGTAGGTCAGCACCCGCCAGAAGAACAAGACGGAGGCGGTGCCCGACACGACGACTGCAGCAAAAATCGTGTCGTCCGAAAGCCAGTCCCAGCGCGGGCCTTCTTCGAGTGCGTATTCGAGGCAGCCGAGAAACAACGCCATCAGCACCAGCCCGTAAACATCGAAATAGCGCAGCAGCGAGCGGTCGGGCTTGTCGATGTCGATCAGCATCCAGACCACGACGGCAACGCCGATGCCGGGCACGATGTTGACGAGAAACAGCCAGTGCCAGGAGAAAGTATCGGTCAAGAAGCCGCCGATCGTCGGGCCCAGGGTCGAGGAGAGGTTGAGGATCAGCGAGATCATCACCATGACGGTCGCCAATTGCGGGCCGCGGAATTTGGTATAGACGACGGGAAACACCGAAGGCGTGATGGCGCCGCCGCTGAACCCCTGCAGCGCGCGGTAGAGGATCATCTGGCTGAGGCTCGTCGCGCTGGCGCACAACGCGCTGGCGGCCGTGAAACCGAGTGTCGCGCTGACGAACAGCACACGGGTCGACAACAGCCGCGACAGCGAGCCCGACAATGGCACCATCACGACATCGGCGATCAGATAAGCGGTCTGCACCCAGCTGATCTCGTCGGGGCTGGCGGAGAGCCCGCCCTGGATCTGGGTCAGCGAGCTGGTCACGATCTGGACATCCATGATCGCCATGAACAACCCAAAGACCATCGCGAGGACGCCGACCCAATCGCGCAGGGTGGGGGATGTATGGAGATCCTGGCTCCCTTCTCTGGCATCTCGCCCCCTGCCTAACCCTCCCCCGCTTGCGGGGGAGGGAACAGTGGGGGCGACGCTTTTTGGTCCTCCCCCCCGAGCGGATGAGGGAAGGTGGGGGCTATGCGGCGGCGCAGAATCATCGCGCAAGGCGCTCATGGAGATTTGGCCTGGGCCGCGCCGACCAGCCCGTCGTCCTCGCTGCTCCTCGTGTCGACGGTGACAGTGACTGAAAGACCGGGGCGCAGCAGCCCGGCCAGCGGTCCGCTCGCCGGGAGCGCAATGCGCACCGGGACGCGCTGCACGATCTTGGTGAAATTGCCGGTCGCGTTGTCCGGCGGCAAGAGACTGAACTCGGCGCCGCTGCCCGGGGCGAAACTCTCGATGCGGCCCTCCAAGACGTGGTCCGGGTAAGCGTCGACCGAGACCTCGGCGCGCTGCCCCGGCCGCATTCGCGTCAACTGCGTCTCCTTGAAATTCGCGGTGACGTAGACGTTCGGCAATGGCACCAGCGACAGCAGCTGAGTCCCGGGCTTGACGTACTGGCCGACCTGACCGGCGCGATTGCCCGCCACGCCCGAAATCGGCGCGCGGATAACCGTATTATCGAGATCGTTCTTCGCCAGCCACAGATTGGCTCGCGCCTGCTGGAGCCTGGCTTCCTCTTCGCGCCGTTGCGCCTGCTGGAGGGCGAACTGGCTCTGCTCGGCGGCAAATCCGGCGCGGGCTTTGGCCAGGGCCGCCTCGGCCTTGCGGGCGTCGGCTTCGGCCTGTTCGAAGCGCTGCCGGCTGGCAAAGTCGCTCGTCATCAGGGCGTTGTACCGCTTGTAATCCTGCAGTGCGCGGGACAGATCGGCCTCGGCGGATTTCACCACCGCCGCGGCCTGATCGATCATCGCCTGCTGCAGTTTGAGCCGGCTCTCATAAGTTGCGATCGTTGCTTCCGCCGTCGCAACGGCCGCCTCGGCCTGCGCGGCCTTGGCCTTGAAGTCGCGGTCGTCGATGACGAAGAGGATCGCGCCCTCCGCCACCGTCTGGTTTTCGGCGACCTTCACTTTTTTGATGTAACCTTCCACCTTCGGGCTGATCACCGTGACGTCGCTCTGGACGTAGGCGTCGTCCGTGGACTGCCGGAACCGCAGCACATCCCACCAGTACCAGCCGCCGATTGCTGCGAGGGCGAGCACCACCACGGCCAGCCCCGCCACGATCTTGTTGCGCATCCTCGGTAAACTAAACCGTTCAGTTTATCTGTTGCGCCCAACATATGAAAGTTGGCAGAATGCTGTCAACCCATGGCGCAGATCGCACACCACACCGTCCCGCCCCTCGGCAAAGCAGAAAGCATTCTCGCCGCCGCCAAACGAGCTTTCCTCGCCGCCGGCTTTGGAGCGGTCAGCATGGACACGATCGCCCGCGAGGCCGGCGTCTCAAAGGCGACCGTCTACGCGCATTTCGGCAGCAAGGAGGAACTTTTCGGCGCCGTCATCGAGCGTGAATGTGAGCAGTATTTTGACCGCTTCTCGGCCGGTGAGCTCGATCCTCGCGACGTTCGCACCTCGCTGATCATATTGGGGCGCCGTTTTCTCGAGCTCATTCTCTCGTCCGACGCGATCGCGTTGCACCGCATCATCGTGGGCGAGGTCACCCGCTTCCCGATGCTCGGCCAGGTATTTTGGCGTGCCGGACCCGAGCGCGAACGTGTCCAGATCGAGGCTTTCCTGCGCAGTGCGGCGGCCGCGGGCGCATTGGCGCTGCCCGACCCGCGGCTCGCCGCCGAGCAATTCGTCAGTCTCGTGCGCGGCGACGTCCAGCTGCGGCAACTGCTCCGCCTCGAAGCCAACCCCGGCGACCGTGAGATCGAGATTGTCGTCGAAGGCGCGGTCGGCACATTTCTCCGCGCCTTCCGACGCAAGCCCGGTTAATTCAGAGCCGGAGGACCGGTCCGCGGCTGTCCGGCACTGTCGCTGCCTTTTCCTTCCAGTCCTTCGACCATGGGGTGATCGGCCGCGGCAAGGGCACGCCGTCTACCCGGATCTCGTCCACCTGCTCGTTAAAGAAACAGAGATAGCCCTTGACCTTCGGGCATTCCGGGATCGGGTCGGGATAGGTCCAGACCAGGTCCGTGAAAACCTTATCCCCGATCTTGACCGAATAATAGCTGGCCTTGCCCTTGTAAGGGCAGCGCGTGGCCGTCTCGCTCGGAACGAGAAGGTCCATCCGCACATCCTCGGGCGGGATGTAATAGCGGGTCGGCAGCCGCGTCTCGAACAAGAACCGGGCGCGCCGGGTCTCGGCAACCACCTCTCCGCCAACGATAACCTGCACCGAGCGCGATGAATCCATCACGTCGACGCGTTTATATGGGTCGCGCGGATGGACGAAAATCTCTTCGTCCTCCTCGTACCAGGCATCGACGCGGTTCCAGTAGAACGCCACGAAGGCCTTGATCGCAGCGACCTCCTCAAAGGGCTCGGGATATCCCCAAACCGCGTTCTCCGCGACCTTGTCGCCGACCACGACTGTCCAATAGGACGCCGTTCCCTTATAGGGGCAGAAGGTGTGATGGTCGGTCGGGGTCATCCGGTCCATGCGGACATCGGAGCGCGGGAAGTAGTAGACCGGCAAATGCCGGGTCTCGAACAGCAGGTGGGCATTCGTGCTGTCGGCGATGATCTCGCCGTTGAACTTGACGCGCACCCGACGCGGCGAAGGCTCGAATAGGATCTTGTAGTCGGGGTTGGTCTTGAAACCGGATTCTTGCATCTGCGTGAACTCCAACTCGTCATTCCCGCGAAAGCGGGAATCCAGGGCGGGCAAAGGTCCGAAGAGTTGCCCTCGACCCCCGCTTGCGCGGGGGCGACGATAACCTATCGGTGCTGAAGATGGAGGGTCCATTGATATTCGCCGACCTGCCGACCACCTTTACCGCCGCCGTTGCTGCAAATGACGGCGAGGGGCTCGCCGCGTTGTTTACCGAGGATGGAACCTATGAGGACGGTTTCTTCGGCACCCATCTTCTTCGAGGGCATGAGCTGCTTTCATTTCCGCGACGGGCTGATCGCGCACTACAGCGAAGCCTTCGACCGCGGCATCGCTCTGGTGCAACTCGACTTTCCGGCCGCTCGCATCAAACGCGTGCTCGAGAAAACTGCCGCGGCGCAAAACCGCAGCCCCGAAGCCAGACAGCCTCGATCGCTTTTCCCCCGGGTGACCGCCAAGGGTGGCGCCACCCGGAATCAACAGCGGCGCCCAAAGGCGAGCTGTCGGATTACTTTACACGCGGCGACGACGCCGCATCACGCCGAGCCCAACAACAAGCACCCAACCGAGGACGGGCAGCGAGCTCAGCTGAGGCGCCGGCACCGCCGTGGGGCCGGTGGTGGCTACGTCAAAGACAATGGTTTCGCCGCCAATAGCGTCGTATTCATGATCCGTAGTGCCCGCGAAGACGGCATCGGTGCCATTGAAGGTCACACTTGAGAAATTTCCGATAAAAAGATTGCCCGAAGCGTGGGTCACACCCGTGATCGTCTCGCCATCGAGAGTCACGAAATGGCCGAGATCGATCGAAAAGGACCCGGATGCGTTGAGGACGCTCGCACCGGAGAAGGAAAACGTGATAGTGTCCATCGTCGGCGAAAACGGTGGCAAAGCTAAAGGTTCCGGAAAGACCGAAGCCGGGATGGCATGGGGAGGCGGCTGACGAAACGCAGAAACCGGGATTGGCCGGATCGGTTTCGAGAGTAGGTCCGCCCAATGGGGTGATGACCGTGTTGCCGGTTTCCGACGTCGTGAAGTCGTAGGTGCTTCCTACGATAGTTGCGTTAGCGGTGCCGCCTAAACCGAGCAACAGAGCCGCCACCGCGAAGTATGAAGCGCCAATTCTCATGAGTTTCCCCCTTTCATTTTAATTCTTTCGAGTTCCCGGCCGGCTCGCGGGCGCTGCCCGCAACTCCGGCGGTTCGCTTCCTCGTTAATCATCGCAAACTCCGGGCCGGTTTGGCTAACAGATTGAGTTAACCAAGATATTTACCTCCGATGCCCCGGAACAGAGGCTAAACCCGATATTTTGTAAAGTTTTCCGATAGAGGTTTATCCCGCTGCGGCCCGCGGAAATGGCCGATTTACGCGCAGAGTCGGCGGCGAGTTGCGAAATCAGCTGCCAAATTTTCCGACACACCGACCCCGACGCTTTCGACCCGCCCTTGACAGTTAATTGGCCGGCCAAGATGCGTGCCAATCTTGGGATTAGGCAGAAATATCGAGTAGTTATTCGTTTAGAGCATGATGTCGCGCTCGAGAACGCGACGGCGCAAAACCTGAGCCCCGAAGCGCGCCGGAATTTGGGCCGCTGTGCGTCCGGTGATGATTGACACCAGCGGCTGCGGGTGTTGCTGTCCCTGTACGGAGGGGCGCGAATGGTAAGCAGCTCATGAAGGCGCCGGCGGTTGATTATGTCAGGCCGCGCAGCCTCGACGAGGCGGTCGATCTGCTAACTCGCGGCGGCGGCGAGGCGCGGGTGATCGCCGGCGGGCAATCGCTCGTCGCGATGATGAATTTGCGTCTTGCCTCGCCGGGTCTGCTGATCGACATCGCGCGATTGCCGGAGCTGACCGCCGCCACCGATAACGCCGATACCGTGAGCCTCGGCGCTTGTATCACGCACGCGGCGATCGAGGACGGACGCGTGCCCGACCCGTCGCGCGGGCTGATGCCGAAAGTTGCCGCGACGCTCGCCTATCGCGCGATCCGCAATCGCGGCACAATCGGCGGGAGTCTGGCGCTTTCGGACCCGGCGGCCGAATGGCCTGCGGTTCTCGCCGCGCTCGATGCCGAGATCGTAGCTTCTGGCCCGAACGGGCGTCGCTCCATCAAATCCGCCGAGTTCACGACTGGGATCTTCGAGACGCAGCTCACCGCGGATGAGATCATCGAGAGCGTGCGCATCCCGAAATTGTCGACGGATGCGCGCTGGGGCTATGTCAAGCTTTGCCGGAAAGCGGGCGAGTTCGCCAATGCGCTCGCCGTGGCGATCGCCGACCACGGGCGGGGCTATTGGCGCACAACTCTTGGCGCAGCCAATGGCGCGCCGCTCGTGCTCGACGCCACCTCGCAGCTCGTGGCCGAAGGTCGCCGCGGTGAAATTCGAGATGCCATGGGCGCCGATCTCGATCGTGCGGCAGATCGGCATTTCGACGAGTTCCAGCGCAATCTTCACACGGTCGCGGCGATGCGCGCAGTGCAGCAGGTGCTGCGATGACCGCGATCCGCCTGAGGATCAATGGCGCCGCAGTGACGGATGACGTCCCGCCGCGATTGTCGCTGGCCGATTTTCTGCGCGAGCGCCGCAATCTCAGCGGCACCCATCTGGGCTGCGAGCACGGCGTATGCGGCGCCTGCACGGTGCTGGTCGACGGCGAGCTGGCGCGCTCGTGCTTGATGCTCGCAGTCGCGTGCGATGAGCGCGAAGTCAGAACTATCGAAGGTTTCGCCGGCGACGCGATTATTGAAGTGCTGCGGCGAAAGTTTCACCAGCACCATGCATTGCAATGCGGGTATTGCACGCCGGCAATGCTGATCACCGCGCGCGACCTGATCCTGCGGCAACGCGCGGGGTCGGAGCGGGAGATCCGCGAGGGGCTCGCAGGCAATATCTGCCGCTGCACCGGCTACACGAACATCGTCACCGCGATTGCGCAAACGGCGAAGGAGCTCAACAGGGAGGCGCCCAATGCCTGATGACCGGTTTGGAATCGGCGCCTCGCTGCTGCGCAGGGAGGATGACCGGCATCTGCACGCGCGCGGCCAATTCGTCGCCGACGTCAAACTGCCCGGTACGATGGACGTCGCGTTCGTCCGAAGCCCGCATGCCCATGCGCGGATCCGCTCGATCTCGGCGCCGCCTGAAGCGCGCGGCCGCGTCTTCACGGCGGCCGATCTGCCGCTCAAACCGATCCGCGTCGTGTCGTACTCGACCGGCGCCAAATCGCCGCCCTGGCCGCCGCTCGCCACTGACAAGGTCCGCTATGTCGGTGAGGCGATTGCCGCCTGCATTGCGCCGTCGCGCGGCGAGGCGGAAGACCTCGCCGCTGCCGTCTCGGTCGATTTCGAGATATTGGACGCGGTGATCGACGCGCCGCGCGGCATGCGCGGCAGCCGCCACCCGGTGCACGAGCAGTGGGGCGACAATCTCTATGCCGAGCACGTGCTCGAGGGTGGCGACATCGAGGCCGCGGCGCGCGCGGCCGAGGTGAAGGTGAGCCGCGAATTCCGCATGCGGCGGCAGTCGGGCGCGCCGCTCGAATGCCGCGGCGTGCTCGCCTACCGCGACTATCGGCTCGACGAGGTCGTGGTCTACGCCTCGACGCAGACGCCGCATACCGTGCGCGTTGCATTAGCCGAGATCCTCGATCTCGAGGAGCGCCGCATTCGCGTCGTCGCGCCCGATGTCGGCGGCGGGTTCGGCCCCAAGGCCCGCCTCTACCCGGAAGAAATCATCCTGGCGGCACTGGCATTGGAGCTCGATCATCCGGTGCGCTGGATCGAGGATCGCAGCGAGCACCTGCTGACCACCGCGCACACCCGCGACCACCATTACAAGGTCACCGCCTACGCCGACCGGCAGGGCCGCATTCTCGGCGTCGATGCCGAGATCATCGTCGATGCCGGCGCCTATGGACTGTGGCCGCAGGGGCCCTATCATGAAGCCGGGATGGTGGCGCGGGCCTTGCCGGGGCCGTATACGATCCCGAATTACCGCGCAAAGCATTATACGGTGGCGACGAACAAGACGCCGCTCGGCCCCTATCGGGGCGTCGGCCGTCCGGGGGCGTGCTTTGTCATCGAACGGCTGATCGACGAGATCGCCAGGGCGATCGGGCACGAGCCCAACGAGGTGCGGCTCCTCAACCTGGTGCGCCCCGAGCAGATGCCGTACACGACGATCGGCGGCATGCGCCTAGACAGCGGCGACTATGCGCAGAGCGTGCGGTTGTGTGCCGAGCTGCTGGATATGCCGGCGATCCGCGCGCGCCAGCAGCGCAGCGAGCCGGATGACAGGCTGATCGGGATCGGCTTTGCGACTTTTGCCGAGCAGACCGCCCACGGCGCCGCCGAATTCGCCGCCCGCGGCGCCTCGATTATCCCCGGTTTCGAGAGCTGCACCGCGCGCATCCTGACGGACGGCAGTGTCGTCTTGATGGTCGGCATCCAATCGCACGGGCAAGGGCTCGAAACGGCCCTCTCGCAGGTGGCCGCCGAGGAGCTCGGCATCGACCCCGCGCGGATCTCGGTGCGCCACGGCGACACCGAGAGCACCGCCTTCGGCTTCGGCACCTTCGCGTCGCGCAGCATGGTGATGTCGGGCGGCGCCGTGGCGCGCGCGAGCCGCATGCTGCGGGACAAGCTTTGCCGCATCGGCGCGCATTTACTGCAATGCGACCTCACGCAGGTGCGCTGCACCGATGGTGTCGTGGCGGGGCCGCAGGGGTCAGTCACGATCGCCGAGATCGCCAAGGTCGCGCATCTGCGCATGGACGGATTGCCGCCGGGGGTCGATCCATTGCTCGACCAGACGGCGACCTACGAGCCGGCGATCAGCACCGGCGTCTATTCCTATGCGACGCATGGCGCCGTTGTCGCGGTCGACCCCGAGACGGGCTTTGTCGATCTGCTCGATTACGCGGTCGCCGAGGATTGCGGGACGATGGTCAACCCGATGCTCGTTGAGGGCCAGATCCGCGGCGGCGTCGTGCAGGGCATCGGCACCGCCCTTTACGAAGAGATCCCCTACGACGAGACAGGCCAGCCGCTCGCCGGCACCCTCGCCGACTACCTGCTCCCCGGCGCCGCCGAAATGCCGGCAATCAAGATCGGCCACCTGCACACCCCCACCCCCCACACCGAATACGGCATGAAAGGCATGGGCGAAGGCGGCGCCGTCGCCCCGCCCGCCGCCATCGCCAACGCCGTCCGCGACGCCCTCGCCGCGATCGGCGCCGAAGTCAACGAAACCCCGATCACCCCGCGGCGAGTCATGGCGGCGATGAGAAGGGCGCGCGAAGGCGCAAAACCTTAGAGAAGTGCAATAGATGGCGGAGACGGTCCGGCGTTGCACGCCGAGAGCCCTGGGCATTTCCGAGAAGCACGAAATTGGCGTTTTGACCCCACCGCACTGCCACGCAGGACCAAGAATCATCGAATGAGACGCCGCGATCTCCTCGCATTTCTCGGGACGGCGACAGCTGCTTCGCCGGCCTGGGCTCAGGCGCCGCTAAAGCATTACCGGATCGCGATGGCCGATCCCGCATCTACTGCGACCACGTGGCGTAACTTTCCGCTTTGGCGGCCGTTTTTCCCAGAGCTGCGCCGCCTGGGTGATGTCGAGGGAGAAAATCTCGAAGCGGAGTACTTCACCGCCGAAGGGCATGTCGAGCGTTACGCGGATCTGGCACGCCGGGTTGTGGAGCGTGCCCCGGATGTCATCGTCAGTTTGACCGGCGATCTGGTGCCACACTTGACGGCGGAAACCAACGCGATACCGATCGTCGCCGTCCTGGCAAACCCAGTGTTCATGGGGGTGGCCTCGAATTTGGCCCGGCCGGGGGGCAACCTGACGGGGGTCAGCATCTACGCAGGAATTGAGATCGAAGGCAAGCGACTGCAGCTGCTTAAGGAGGCCGTTCCGTCGGCATCGCGAGTGGCAGTGCTGAATGCGCGATGGCAACCTGTTTATGGGAGTTGGCAGCAAAAACTGCACGAGTACGCCGAGGAATTGCAGATGTCGCTGACGGAGGTATTACTGCGTGATCCGTCGCGGCCAGAGATCGAGCGCGGCTTCGCTGAACTGGCGCGCAACCGTCTCGACGCGCTGCTGCTCGGTCCGGAACCGGCGTTCAGCACGCATGCCGGCCTTATCACTCGATGGGTGGAGGAGAGCCGCTTGCCGGCGATGTATCCGTACCGCGTATATGCCGAGCATGGCGGGCTGATGACGTACACCTACGATCCCGCCGAGCTTGCACGGCAGCTCGCCGATGACGTGCACCAGGTCCTGCACGGCGCCAAACCGGGCGACATCCCAATTTATCAAGCCAGCCGTTTCAATTTCACGGTGAACCTGAACGCCGCAAAGGCGATCGGCCTCACCTTTCCGCCGGCGGTCCTCGCCCGCGCCGACGAGGTGATCGAGTAGCCTCGGGACAGCCCGATCGCGTGAGCGCCGCCTTCGGCTTTGGCACCTTCGCGTCGCGCCAGCATGGTCATGTCGGGCGGGGCGTGGCGCGCGCCAGCCGCATATTGTGCGACAAGTTCGCAGGGTGGGTTGAGCGGAAAGCGAAACCCGCCATTCGCGCTGCTCAACCCATCCTACTCGGCTACTGGCTACTGGCCACATCGGCGCGAGATGGCTGTATCAACACCTCGGCCGAAATCCCCAGCTTGTTGTGCAAACGGCGGATCATATTTATCGACAGGCCTCGGCGGCGGTTGAGCACTTCGGCAATCCGCGTCCGGCTGCCGAGGATTCCCTCCAGATCCTTCCGGTTGAGGCCCTGCTGCTCCATCCGAAATTTGATCGCCTCAATCGGATCGGGAGGATCGATCGGATGGTGGTCGCTCTCATAAGCGTCGATCAAAGTCGCCAGGACATCGAGCCGATCTCCTTCCGGGGTGCCCGAGCGCGCGCCCCACAGCCGCTCGACGTCTGCGAGAGCCGCCTCGTAATCCGCCTCGCTTCGGATCGGCTTGATTTCACTCATGATTGACCTCTCTGACGTCAATTCGGTCATAATCGCTATGCGTTCCCAGCCATTTGATCCAGACAATCCCTTTTTCGAAATCGACCGCGACCACCAACCGATATGCGTTGCCTCGTATGTTGAACACGATCCGGTCTCTCGAGACGATGCTCGCAGAAGCGTAAAGCCGTTTGACATCGGCGGTGTTCGACCATCTCGCCTTCCGCACCTCGTCGAACCAAGCATCGAGCGCCGCTTTGAGCGCTTGCTGGTCCCGGTGCCCGGCGCGAGACACGACGAATTGTCGAAGCGTCCGCCGGGCGATAATTCGCATACCAAAAGATAGCACCACCCATTTTGGGTACAAGATGAGGACCAGCTTCGCCAAGCAGTCCACGTATGGCGCCGTCGAATTTGCCGCGCGCGACGCTGCGATCACACCGCTTTCGCAATCTGCTCCGCACGCATCCTGACCGACAGCTCTGTCGCAGGTCGCCGCCAAGGAACTCGGCATCAACCCGGCGCGGAATTCGGTGTGCCACGGCGACACCGCGAGCACCGGCTTCTGCTTCGGCACTTTCGCGTCGCGCGCAGCGTCGAACCGGCGTGTCAGACCACCGAGTCTGTTAATTTGGCAAAGCATTCGCCGGGAATGGAGCTTTCTGCGTGCGAGAATGAGAGGGGCTGTTCTTCGCTACATTTATCAGCGAGATCAGCGACGCAAGGCTCACTTGAACTGGGGCAACTGGCGCGGGGCGGCGGCGCGGCGCAGGCGGTCATTGATCGCCCGGCCGAGGCCGTCTTCGGGGATCGGCATGACTGCGATCCCGGTGAAACAGGGCCGGTCGAGGCGGCGCAGCATTGCGAACAGATTGGCTGCCGCCTTGGCAAGGTCGCTGGAGCGGCTCAGCCACAGTACCTCCGCGAAGCCGGGCGGTGCGTCTGGGCCGAACGCGAGCAATGCCTCGCCGGGACGGGCATCGGTTGCGGCGACACGGACCGGTAGCCGGGGTGCGTAATGGCTCGGCAGCATGCCCGGTGATTTCGGCAGGCCTGATCCCGGCAGGGCCATGGGTCCGAGCAATTCGGTCAACGCCTCGAGTGTGACAGCGCCGGGGCGGAGCAGGGCAGGGGCCTCGCCCGATAGATCGAGGACAGTCGATTCGAGACCGACCGGGGTCGGGCCGTCGTCGAGGATCAGCGCGACATCATCTCCGAGGTCTACGGCGACATGCGCGGCCTCGGTCGGGCTGACCCGGCCCGAGCGGTTGGCGGACGGAGCGGCGATCGGACGGCCCGTCTCGCGCAGCAGCGCCTGCGCGACCGGATGAGCGGGCGCGCGGATCGCCACCGTGTCGAGGCCGGCACTCGCCAGCAGCGACAACCCGGCTGAGGGGTGCCTGGGCAATACGAGGGTCAGCGGTCCCGGCCAGAACCGCGCGGCGGCATCACGGGCCAGCGAATTGAAGACGGCGAGGGTCTCGGCCTCGGCGAGGTTTCGGAGATGAACGATCAGCGGGTTGAAGCGGGGCCGGGACTTGGCTGCAAAGATAGCGGCGACGGCATGGTCGTTTGTCGCATCGCCGCCCAGCCCATACACGGTTTCGGTCGGGAACGCGACGAGCCGCCCGGCGCGCAACAGCGCCGCGGCGCGGACGATCGCCGCCGCGCCGGCGGGGGCAATCTCAGCGATCAGCCGCGGCTCCTGAGCTTCGTCTATTCGGCCGCGGACCTCTCGGCCTCGGCCGAGCGCCGGCCGGCGTGCCGCTCGATCTCGGATTGGATCGCGGCGCTGGCTTTCCCGAGGAAATCCTCGTGATGCCGCACGGCGAAGTCGTAGCTGGCGCGCAATAAATCGCGGCTCTTCTGGAAATGCGGGTGCACGAAACGCGCCATCAGCTCGTAATGCCGCTTGGTCGCGTCCCAATCGGCCCAGTTTTGCGCCAGCTCGCAGAGGACCCCGAACCCGCCAGACCCCTGGATCAGGCGCTCGACATAAGCGACTGCATCGTCGGGGGTCCCGATGCACGCCGTTCCGGTTTCGATCAGCCACTCGATAGGGTCGCCGACATCGGCCGGGATGATCGGGAACGTGGCGATGTCACGAAAATAATTGGCGAAGGCCTGCACGCCGAACTCTACATTCTTGCGCGCCTGCTCGCGCGTGTCGGCAATATGGAAGAAACCGACGACGCGCCAATCTTTGCGGTTTGGCGTATGGCCATTGGCGCGCGCCGTCTCCTCATAAAGGCCCCAATTGGCGGTATGGCGCTCCATCTGCGCCGGGGCGGTGCCGCCGATCGACAGCAGGCCGATGCCGTATTTGCCGGCCAGCAGCGATCCTGAAGGTGAGCGCGCAGCGGCGACCGCCAATTCCATGGTCGGGTGGGAATAGGGCCGCAATTGCAGTTGCGCGTCGGTCAGGCTGAACCAGTCGGTCTTGCGATTTACCATCTCACCCCGCAGCAGCGGGATGATGACCTCCAGCCCCTCGTTCATCATGCGCCGCTGGTCGCCGGGGTCGATGCCGATCTTCAAGGCGTCGTGCACGAGCGCGCCGGGCCCGACCCCGAACATTGCCCGGCCGCGTGTCATGTGGTCGAGCTGCACCATGCGGTCGGCAAGCATGAACGGGTTGTGGTACGGCAGCGACACGACGCCGGTGCCGAGCCGGATATGCCGGGTGCGCTGCGCTGCCGCCGCGATGAACATCTCCGGGCAAGCGATCAATTCGAAGCCGCCGGAATGATGCTCGCCGATCCACGCCTCGTGATAATTCAGCCGGTCGAGATGCTCGAGCAGTTCGAGGTCGCGCTCGATCGAGAGCGTCGGGTTCTCGTTGTGGTTGTGAAACGGCGCGAGAAAAATGCCGCTGCGCAGATAGAGATCGTCCATGCCGAGTCCTCCGGCAGAAAGCCTGTGCCGCGGATGGTCGGCTATCGGCCTATTTCCCGCAAGCTAATTTCCCCCTTCTGCGGGTTCCTGCTATCATGGCTGCCATTACCCTTCAGGAGGAGGCAACATGTCAGAGCTCGGCGCCGACGCGATGCGGGGAATTCCGTGGCCCTCGAATGGCCTGGCCGAGATCCCGTTCCGCCTCTACACCGATCCGGACCAATACCGGCTCGAACAGGAGCGGATCTTCAAGGGCCCGACCTGGAATTTTCTGTGTCTGACCTCCGAGATCCCGAATGCGGGGGATTACATCGCCACGACGATCGGCGAGACCGCGGTAATCGTCACCCGCGACGCCGCGGGCGGAATCAACGCCTTTGTCAACCGTTGCGCGCATCGCGGCAATCTGTTGTGCCTCGAGCGGCGCGGCAACGTCAAAGAGATCAGCTGCATCTACCACGGCTGGACCTATGACCTGACCGGGAAATTAACCGGCGTCGCGTTCGAGCGCGGGGTCAAACGGCAAGGCGGCATGCCCCCCGAGTTTCGCAAGGACGAGCACAATCTGCAGCGCCTGCGGGTCGCCGAGTTCGCCGGCCTGGTGTTCGGGTCCTACAGCAACCGCACCCCCGATCTCCAAACCTATCTCGGGCCGAAGATTTCCGCTGGCATCAGCCGCGTGCTGAACCGGCCCGCCCGCATTCTCGGCCGCAGCACACAGGTATTGCCCAATAACTGGAAGCTCTACGCCGAAAACGTCAAAGACACCTACCATGCCAGCATTTTGCATCTGTTTCTGACAACCTTCCGGATCAACCGCCTGAGCCAGGAGGGCGGGATCGTGATGGACGACAGCGGGGCGCATCATTTCAGCTATTCGAAGCTCGACTACGCGCAGGAGGACGCCGATTACAAAGAGGCGGCGCTGCGCTCGGACAGCGGGTTCGGCCTCAAGGACAGCTCGGTCATCGAATCGGTCGACGAATATGGCGACGGCATCTCGGTGCAGATCCTGACCGTCTTCCCGAGCATGGTGCTGCAGCAGATCCGCAACACGATCGCGGTTCGCGTCATCCGCCCGCGCGGGCTCGAAAAGACCGAGCTCGAGTGGATCCATCTGGGCTTCGAAGACGACGACGAGACGATGACAGAACGGCGCCTCAGGCAAGGCAATCTGGTCGGCGCGGCCGGCTATATCTCGATGGAGGATGGCTGCATCGGCGGGCTGGTCCAGCGCGGGATACGCTACAATGACGAGGACACCGGGGTCGTGATGATGGGCGGGTACGACGCCGAGCCGCAGCCGTTCCGAGCCAGCGAAGCGGCGATCCGCGGCTTCTGGAAGGAATACCGCGCCCTGACCGGCAGCTGAGAACGCTGCACCGCCATCGTGCGTGCTTCGAGACGCGCCCTCCGGGCGCTCCTCAGGATGACGTTGAGTTGATGATGGCATTAAGGAAAATCGCCATCCTGAGGAGCCCGCCAGGCGGGCATCTCGAAGGATGCAGGCGTCCATCCCAGCATTGAGAGACCAATGAAAATCACCGACGCCGCCTTGACTCTGTTCTCCTGGGAGAGCATCCCCTCGACGATCTACGGCCATCACACGGCGCGGCCGACCGGCAAGAGTGATCTCGGGCTGCTCGCGGTCACGACCGACGACGGCGTCACCGGCCACGCCTTTCTCGGCACCTCCTCCAACCCGGCGAGCCTCGACGGGCCGGGCCTCATTCGCTTTCTGAAGCCGATCCTCTTGGGTCAGGACCCGCTCGACCGCGAGCGGCTCAACCGCCTCCTATGGGCGCGCGCCCGCGCCGCCACGGTGCGGGCGATCGGCGCTTGCGACATTGCGCTGTGGGACATCGCCGGCAAGGCGGCGGGGCTGCCGATTCACCGGCTGATCGGCACGGCGCGCGACCATATCGCCGCCTATGCGAGCTCGGAGATCCATGGCTCTCCCGAAGCTTATGTCGAGCAGGCGCGGCATTACCAATCCACCGGCTGGCGCGCCTACAAGATCCATCCGCCGCAATCCTGGCGCGACGACATCAAAATCTGCGAGGCGGTGCGCAAAGCGGTCGGCGACGACTACACGGTCATGCTCAACTCGACCTGGAGCTACCGCTACGAAGAGGCCCTGCGGGTCGGCCGCGCAATCGAGGAGATGGGGTTCTACTGGTACGAGGACCCGCTCGCCGACCAGGATCTCTACAATTACGTCAAGCTGAAGCAAAAGCTCGACATCCCGATCCTCGCCACCGAATACCCGATCGGCGGCCTGAATTCTATGTCCCGTGGATCCTCGAGCGCGCCACCGACTTTCTGCGCGGCGACGTCGCGGTTAAAGGCGGCATCACGACATTGATCAAGACCGCCCACCTCGCCGAAGCCTTCCGCATGAACTTTGAAGTGCACCACGGCGGCAACTCATTGAACAACGTCGCCAACCTCCACGTCATCATGGCGATCCGGAACACCGAGTTTTTCGAAGTATTGCTGCCGGACGCAATGCAGAAATACGGCCTCGCCGAAGACATCGCCGTCGACCGCAACGGCATCGTCCACGCCCCGACCGAACCCGGCCTCGGCGCGCACATCGACTTCGACCTGATCGAGCGCAAAAAGGTCGGAGTACTCAGCTAACTGGGACGAGATTGCTTCGCTACGCTCGCGATGACAACTCTATCATTAAAGGTCCTCATATAGATCGCGCCAGTCGGGATTGAGTTGATTAATCAGCTCGATCTTCTTGCGACGAGAGCCGGCCTTTATCTGCTTCTCCCGCGCGATGGCGCCGGGCGCATCGGCTCCTGCCTCGTAGTAGACGAGCTTGGAGACGTTGTAGGGGTACGTAAATCCTGGCAGCAGCTTCTCTCGATGCTGACAAACACGCGCTTTGACGTCACCGGTCACGCCGGTATAGAGGACGGTGTTGCGCTGGTTTGTCAGAATATAGACGCAGTAGACTTTTTCCACGTGTTGTCATTGCGAGCGAAGCGAAGCAATCTCGGGGTCACGAGTTCACACCCGGCCGTGGCAGTGCTTGAATTTCTTCCCCGAGCCGCATGGGCATTGGGCGTTGCGGGGGGTGCCGGCCCACGGGGCGCGAGGGCCGGCGGGGCGCGGGCCGCCGCGGTCGGCGCCGTTGCCGGAGCCGGCGCGGCGCTGGCTGCGCGGCGCCGGGATAGGCCGGCCGGTCGTGCCGGTGGCGCGCTCCTCGGCCATCGCCATCTCGGGCTCGCCGCCGGCCATCGCGTAGACCGGCTGGGGCTCCACCCGCAATTCGACATGCGACAGCACCGAGGTGATGTGCTGGCGCAGATTGGCCAGCATCGCTTCGAACAATTCGAAGGCCTCGCGCTTGTATTCGTTCAACGGATCGCGCTGTGCATAGGCGCGCAGATTGATCCCCTGCCGCAGGTGGTCGAGCGACAGCAGATGGTCTTTCCAGGTCTGGTCCAAGAGCTGCAATAACAGGCTCTTCTCGGCCATGCGCATCAGATCGGGGCCGTAATTGGCCGATTTCTCGGCCATCTTGCGGTCGGCGGCGGCGGTGATGCGCTCGCGCACCTCGTCGCCGGTGATCCCGTCCTCCTTGGCCCATTCGGCAAGCGGCAGGTCGAGAGCGAGGAGGCGCAGGCATTCGGCGTGCAGCGCCGGATTGTCCCACTGCTCGGCCAGTGAATTCTCCGGGATCGCCAGCGCGGCCATCTCCTCGATTGACTCGTTGCGCATGTCGGCGATCGTCGACGCGACGTCGCGGGCATTCATGATCTCGCGGCGCTGCTCGTAGACGACCTTGCGCTGGTCGTTCATCACGTCATCGTATTTGAGGAGCTGCTTTCTGATGTCGTAGTTGCGCGCCTCGACCTTCTGCTGCGCCTTGGCGAGCGCCTTGTTGACCCAGGGGTGGATGATCGCCTCGCCTTCCTTCAAGCCCAGGCGTTGCAGCATCGAATCCATCCGCTCGGAGCCGAAGATCCGCATCAGATCGTCTTCGAGCGAAACAAAAAATTTCGAGGCGCCGGGATCTCCCTGGCGGCCCGAGCGGCCGCGCAATTGGTTGTCGATGCGCCGGCTCTCGTGCCGCTCGCTGCCGACGACAAAGAGGCCGCCGGCGCCGACCACTTCCTCGTGCGCCGACTGGATCTCGTTGCGGATCGCGGCAGCCCGCGTCTCATGTTCCGCCGGGTCGACAATCGGCGCCAGATCGGTCTTGAGGCGCATTTCGAGATTGCCGCCGAGCTGAATATCGGTGCCGCGGCCCGCCATGTTCGTGGCGATCGTCACGGTGCCGGGCCGGCCGGCCTGCGCGATAATGTACGCTTCCTGCTCGTGGTAGCGAGCGTTCAGCACGTTGTGCGGGATCTTGTGCTTCTTGAAAACTGCCGACAGCGCCTCGGATTTCTCGATGCTGACGGTGCCGATCAGCATCGGCTGCTTCTTCTCCTGGCACTCCAGTACGTGCTGCACGATCGCGTCGTACTTCTCGCGCGTCGTGCGGTAGACCTCGTCGTCCGTATCGTCGCGGATGCACGGCTCGTTGGTCGGGATCTCGATGACTTCGAGCTTGTAGATGTCGCTGAATTCCTGCGCCTCGGTCATTGCCGTGCCGGTCATGCCGGCGAGCTTCGGATAGAGCCGGAAGTAGTTCTGGAAGGTGATCGAGGCCAGGGTCTGGTTCTCGTTCTGGACCGTGACGCCTTCCTTCGCCTCCAGCGCCTGGTGCAGCCCCTCCGAGTAGCGCCGGCCCTCCATCATCCGGCCGGTGAACTCGTCGATAATGATGATTTTGTCGTCTTTGCTGATGTAGTCCGTGTCGCGGGCAAAGAGCTTGTGCGCGCGCAATGCCTGGTTGACGTGGTGGACCAGCCCGACATTGTGGATGTCGTAGAGCGAGCCGGTGGTCATCAGGCCATATTGGCGCAGCAACTCCTCGATCTTCTCGACGCCCAATTCGGTCATGGCCACCGTGCGCTGCTTCTCGTCCTTCTCGTAATCGCCGGCTTCGAGCGCCGGGATCAGCTTGTCAACCCGGATGTAGAGCTCGGAATTGTCCTCGGTCGGGCCGGAGATGATCAGCGGGGTGCGCGCCTCGTCGATCAGGATCGAATCGACCTCGTCGACAATTGCATAATGGAACGGCCGATGGACCATGTCCTCGAGCCGGAATTTCATGTTGTCGCGCAGATAGTCGAAGCCGAGCTCGTTGTTGGTGCCGTAGGTGACGTCGCAGAGATAGGCCTCCTTGCGCTGCGCATCGTCGAGGTCGTGGACGATGACGCCGACCGTGAGGCCGAGGAATCGATAGATCTGCCCCATCCATTCGGCGTCGCGGCGGGCGAGGTAGTCGTTGACCGTGACGACATGCACGCCGTTGCCGGTCAACGCGTTGAGATAGACGGGGAGGGTCGCGACCAACGTCTTGCCTTCGCCGGTCTTCATCTCGGCGATCATGCCGCGATGCAAGACGATGCCGCCCATCAATTGCACATCGAAATGGCGCTGTCCGAGGGTGCGCTTTGCTGCCTCCCGCACCGTCGCGAAAGCATCGATCAGGATGTCGTCGAGCTCGGTCCCGTCGGCGAGCTGCTGCTTGAACTGCTGGGTGCGCGCCCGCAGCTCGTCATCGGACATCGCTTCGAGCTGCGGCTCCAATTCGTTGATCGCGGAAACGATCGGCCCCAGGCTCTTCACGTAACGGTCATTGGCGGAGCCGAACAGGCGCCGGGCTAAGGCACCAAGCATGGGACCCTCGAAATTAGGAGAAAGTAGGCCGGATAAGTTCGCACGGCGACCAAAGGAGAGATAGGCGGGCGGCTGAGGCGTGTCAATTCGAGCCCTCGCCGGGCGTCATGTGGGCGTCATGCAGGAGTCACGTGCGACTTCGCCCTTTCGCTGCCTTGTTTGCGTCATACCAATATGCATTCATCCATCCATGGCTGCTGGATTGCAGCGGCTGTCCCTCATTATAGGTACTGCGATGCATCGTCGTCTCTCGATAACTCTGCTCGGCTTGATCTGTGCCGCCGGGCTCGCCGCCGCGGTCGCCGGCGGCGGCGTCTTGCTGGCGGCCGACCAGCCGGCGCCTCCGCCGAACCCCGCGGCCGCGATGCCGCCGGGTACCACGGTCGTGGCGCGTGTCGACGGAACCGAGCTTCACCTTTCGGACCTCGAGGCGGCGCAACAGAGCCTGCCGCCGCAGGTCCAAAAGATGCCGCTCGCGCAGATCTACCCGATGCTGCTTGATCGGATGGTCGACGGCATGCTGATCACCGAGGCCGGCCGCAAGGCTCACCTCGACCAGGATCCCGAGGTCCAGCTCCGGCTGAAGCGCTATGAGGATCGCCTGATCCAGGAAGCCTACCTCAACAAGGCGATCAAGGATGCCGAAACGGAGGACCGGCTAAAGGCCCGCTACGAGAGCTTCGTCAAGGCGAAGGGTGGACACGAAGAGGTGCATGCCCGGCACATCCTGGTCAAGACCGAAGCCGAGGCGAATTCGATCATCGCCGAACTCGACAAGGGAGCCGATTTCGCCGAGCTCGCGAAGAAGCATTCGACCGACCCCGGGGCCAGCTCGGGCGGCGATCTCGGCTATTTCGGGCATGACGACATGGTCAAGGAGTTCGCCGACGCCGCTTTCGCCTTGCCTGCGGGCCAGTACACGAAGACGCCGGTGAAGACCGAGTTCGGCTGGCATGTCATCAAGGTCGAAGACCATCGCGTCAGCACGCCGCCGAGCTTTGACGAAGCGCGCCAGGAGGTCAGCAAGCTGGTGGCGCGCGACGTCGTCGACGCGAAACTGAAAGAGCTGCGCTCCGCCGCCAAGGTCGAGACCTACGGCCTCGACGGCAAGCCGCTCCCGTCCAGCGCGAAATAATCCGGTGGACGGATTTTCGCCTCGAATCACGCGGTGCTCACCCTCTCCCCCGCCGGCCGGGGGGAGAGGGCAGGGTGAGGGGGGCAGACGTGCCATTTCGCGACGCCACCCACCTCACCCTCCCAACCCTGCGGCTTGGGCCCCTCCCTCTCCCCTCTGACGGGCGGGGAGGGGCTTGGGTCGGAGAATGACCGCAGTCTCGCCCCTCGCTCCGGAGCGGTTTCCTGAGCTGACGCCGATTGCCGGCGTGCGCCTTGCAGCCTTTGCTTGCGGGATACGCTATACCGGGCGGGACGATTTGATGCTGGCGGAGCTGGCGCCCGATAGCGCGATTGCAGGGGTCTTCACGCGTTCGCTGACTGCGGGCGCACCGGTCGTCTGGTGCCGCGACTGCCTGCCGGGCGGCAAGGTGCGTGGCATTGTCGTCAATTCTGGCAATTCCAACGTCTTCACCGGCCGTGCCGGCAAGCAGGTCGTCGAGACAACGGCGGCGAACACGGCGCGTTTGTTGGGCTGCGATCCGAAAGAGGTGTTTATCTCATCCACCGGTGTAATCGGCGAGCAGCCCCCGGCAGAAAAAATCATTGCCGCTTTGCCGCAAGTCGTGCGGTTGCTCTCGGCCGATAAGTGGGAGCCGGCGGCCCGCGCGATCACGACGACCGACACCTTTCCCAAGGGGGCCACCGCGACCGCGACGATCGACGGCGTCGCAGTCCGCCTCAACGGGTTCGCCAAGGGCTCCGGCATGATCGCGCCCGATATGGGGACGATGCTCGCCTACGTATTCACTGACGCGGCGCTGCCCCCCGCGGTATTGCAGCCGCTGCTCGCCGCTTCGGCGGACCGCTCGTTCAACTCGATCACGGTGGACGGCGACACCTCGACCAGCGACACCGTGCTGCTGTGCGCGACCCAGCAGGCGGTGCATCGCCCGGTGGTGAGCCCCGCCGACCGGCGGCTCGGGGATTTTCGCCGGGCGCTCGATGCGGTGATGATCGATCTCGCCCAGCAGATCGTGCGCGACGGCGAGGGCGCGCAAAAATTTGTGACGATCGAGGTGACGGGCGCCGCGACGGCGCGGGCGGCGCGCCGCATCGGCCTTGCGATCGGCAATTCGCCGCTGGTCAAGACGGCGCTGTCGGCCGGCGACCCCAATTGGGGCCGCATCGTCATGGCGGTCGGCAAGGCCGGGGAAAAGGCCGACCGCGACCGTCTGTCGATTTCGGTCGGCGGGATCAGGATCGCCGCCGAGGGCGGCCCGGTGCCCGATTATGATGAGGCGCCGGTCGCCGAATACATGAAGGGCCGGGAGATCACGATCGGCGTCGATATCGGTATGGGCCGCGGCAAGGCGACGGTGTGGACCTGCGACCTGACCCACGGCTATATCGACATCAATGCCAGCTACCGCAGCTGAGACCCGCATCGTGCTGGTGTCGGCGGTGGCGCTCGTCGACGCCGACGGGCGGGTATTGCTGGCTCAGCGCCCGGCGGGCAAGCCGATGGCAGGGCTATGGGAGTTTCCGGGCGGCAAGGTCGATCCGGGCGAAACACCGGAAACGGCGTTGATCCGCGAGCTCGCTGAGGAGCTCGGAATCGACGTCACCGCGAGCTGCCTCGCGCCCTTCACCTTCGCGTCGCACTCATACCCCGACTTCCATCTGCTGATGCCGCTCTATGTCTGCCGCAAATGGTCTGGCATTCCGGCCGCCCGCGAGGGGCAGCGCTTTGCATGGGTGCGCCCGGCCCGGCTCGGCGACTACCCGATGCCGCCGGCCGACAAGCCGCTCGTCGCTATGCTGCGCGACCTGCTGTAAAAGCCTTTTATTACCCCTCGCCGCAAATGATCCGCGCCACAGCCCGCCGCGCCTCCGCAGCGGGGACATTATAGTTGTGCTGACGATAGGCGCGGACGGCCGACTCGAATGCATCCTGCGGTCGCGCGGACCGGAAGATTTCGAGCACCACTCTGCGCGGTCTGTTCGAGGTCTGGCTTAAACAAGGGCGCCATTTCCCGTGTCTCTGCCATCGGTTTTCTCCGATTTTTATCGCGCTCAAAGGAGACCTCGAATGTAACAATATCTGTCCGCCTCCGTACAAATCCGGCGGATTTTTTTTAATAACGGCCCGACGCGCTCGGTCAGAGCAATCGATCGAGCTGATCGTGATCGATCCGGTAGCATTCGCACGCGGTGGATTCGAGCCCGTCACGATCGGTGATTGTGAGTTGGCCGTGGTGATATCGGATCAGCCCGGAGCGCTGCAGGTCCCCGGCGGTGGTGGTGACCCCGGCCCGCCGGACGCCGAGCATCGACGCCAAGAACTCGTGCGTCATCGGCATCATGTCCGATCCGATGCGGTCGCTCGCCATCAGCAGCCATCGGGCGCAGCGCTGCTCGACCGAATGCAGCCGGTTACAGGCGGCAGTTTGAGCGCTCAGGTTCAACATCGCCTCCGCGAAGCGCAGCGCGATTTTGCGAAAGGCGGTGCTTTGATCGAATATCGACTTGCAGCGCGAGGCGCTCATTCGATGTGCGGTGCCGGGGATCTGAACGAGCGCAATCTGTGCCGACACTTCGGCGCCGAGAAGGGCGGACACGCCGATTACGCCCTCCATCCCGATCATACCCGACTTCGATCATCGTGCCGTTCGCCATACTGGTCAGCACGGATCCGAGCCCCTCCTCGACGAAGTAGACATCCTCGATCGGAGCCCCTGCCGCGTGCAGGACTTGTCTTTGTGACAAGGCCACGGGATGTAGGTTCGAATAGAACTGGTCCAGATCTCCCTGCGGAAGCGCAGTGAGCAGCCGATTTTTGATGGTGTTGCGCTTTGACTGAGACATGAGCGCGCTCCCGTTTCTTAGAGCGGGAGCCCACGCCTCTCTCAGTCGCCGCCTGCCCAAGCACGTCGGCGGCAATAAACTAAATGTGGGGCTTCTTGGCCGCCTCGGCAACCAAGCTACAGCATCGGGCGGCCGCCGGTGACAGGGATCATCGCGCCCGACATGTAGCTGCCGTCATCCGAGGCGAGCAGGACGTAAGCCGGGGCGAGCTCAGCCGGCTGGCCCGGGCGTTTGAGCGGCGTGTTCTCGCCGAAATGCTCGACCTTGTCGGGTGCCATCGTCGATGGGATCAGCGGGGTCCAAATCGGTCCGGGGGCGACGCAGTTGACGCGAATTCCTTTCTCGGCGAGCAGTTGCGCGAGGCCGGCCGTGAAATTGGCGATGGCGCCCTTGGTCGTCGCATAGGCCAAGAGCTGCGGCGATGGCGATTTGCTGTTGATCGAGGCGGTGTTCACGATCGCGCTTCCCGGTTTCATATGCGGGACAGCGGCCTTCGATAGATAGAACATGCTGTAGATATTCGTGCGGAAGGTGCGATCCCACTCCTCCTCGCTGATCTCCTCGAGACTGGCATGCGTCATCTGGTAAGCGGCATTGTTGACCAGGATGTCGAGCTTGCCGAATTCCCGGACGGCGCGGTCGACCAGCTGACGGCAATGAGCCGGATCCTTGACGTCGCCAGCCACCTGCACCGCCCGGCGACCGGCCTCTTCGACCCAGCGCGCCGTCTCCCGCGCGTCCTCGTGCTCGCTGAGGTAGGAAATCAGGACGTCGGCGCCCTCGCGAGCAAAAGCGATCGCGACCGCCCGTCCGATTCCGGAATCGGCCCCGGTGATCAGCGCAGCGCGGCCTTTCAGCTTATCGCACCCGCGATAAGTATGCTCCCCGTGATCCGGCTTCGGATCGAGCTGTTCGGTAAAGCCGGGCGGTTCCTGTTGTTGGCGTGGTTGCGGAGGGGTCGGGCCGGCGGTTTTCGGATCGGTCGTCATCGCATCATCCCATTGCAAAAGAGGATGCGTCCAAAACGGGACCCGCGCCCGCGGGTTCCTTTTGCAGAATGAAAAGCCCCGCCGAACGCAGGCAGGGCTTTTCTTGCGATTACTCTGGTCATTGCGAGGAGTCGGAGGCGACGAAGCAATCTCGGCCGTTGGAGACTCAATAGGCGCTAAATTGCTTCGCTGCGCTCGCGATGACAATTATGATGCGGTCGTTCTATTCTGGTCGATTTGCCCCAGTTTAGGCTTCCATTTCGGCCATCAACTCTTTCTTGCGCTCGGCGAGTTCCTTCCCGACCGCGTCGAGATCCATCTTTGTCGATTGAAGCTCCGGGAACAGCTCCTCCTCTTCTTCTTTGATATGCTGCTTGACCATCTCACCAAGAACCCGAATCTTGGCGTCATATAGTTCCTCGCCGACCTCCATCGCCTCGATTTCAGCAATCAGGTTTTTCACGGTCGAATGCTCGACGATCGCTTCGTCAATCAGATCGTTGTCCTGACTGGCTTCGCGGGCCTGAGGATAAAAAATCTCTTCTTCCATCTGGGCATGGACCTTCAAGGCGAGGCAGATCTTTTCTGCCAGCTCGGTCTTGCGGTCTTCGTCGCTGTCCTTCAATTCATCGTATTCGTCGAACCACTCTTCGACTTCCCGGTGATCTTGTTCCAGGAGATCGAACGCGTTGACTTGCTGTTCTTCCTTTTTTCGATTGGCAGTCTGTGAGCGGCTCGATTTGCGTTCCGCCGTGCGGTTTGCCTTGGTTTTCGCTTTTGTCGCCATTGCCACATCCCTCGTTGATCGTGAATGTCGCAGAATTAACCGCCGGGAGAGGGCAGCGGTTCCTGGTGCCAGGCAGCGATAAATCGGGTAGAGGATTGGCGATAACAAAACAATGGGACAAACGATGATCGAACTCGAGCGGCCGGCGGATCTCGCGCAGTATGTCGGCAACGAAATCGGTGTCAGCGATTGGTTCACCGTCGATCAGGCGCTGATCGACAAATTCGCCGATGCCACTGGCGATCACCAGTGGATCCATGTCGACGTCGAGCGCGCCAAGCGCGAGATGCCGGGCGGCAAGACGATCGCGCACGGCTATCTGACATTGTCATTGGTGCCGCGCCTCGGCCAGACGCTCTATCGCGTCAAGCAGCGCTCGCGCGGGCTCAATTACGGCTCCAACCGGGTCCGCTTTACCGGGCAGGTGCCGGCCGGCTCGCGCATTCGGCTGCGGCAGAAGATCCAATCGGTCGAGCCGGTCGATGGTGGCGGCGTGCGCATTACCTCGGAAAATACCGTCGAGGTCGAGGGCGCCGCGCGACCGGCCCTCGTCGCCGAAACGATCAGCATGCAGTTCGACTGAAGCCGAGCTTGAGCTCTTCGCGTTCGACGACCATCAGCCGGTCAGTGGCCGGGTCGTATCGCAGAACGTAGAGCGTGGTGTTGCGAACCGGCGCCGGCGCGCTGCCTGGCGGCAAGGCGTGCTTCATCAGCTGGCGCACCATCGCGCCGTGGGTCGAAACACCGATCCGCCGGAACGGTTGCGCCGCAGTGAAGCGCCGCAAGCCGGCGATCCCCCGCATGCGGGTCGCGATGCCGGTCTCGCCGCCGGGGAAGGCGACATCGCCATCCGAGTACCAGCGCTCGGTCAAGCCCTCGCCGAAACGCGTCTTGGCGTCCGCCCACAGGAGGCCCTCGGCCGCGCCGACATCGGTCTCGCGCAATCCGGCTTCGATGAAAACCGGCACCCGCAATGCGTCCGCGACGATCTGCGCGGTCGTTCGGGCGCGCGCCAGATCGCTCGACACCACCGCGTCGAGCCGGTGCGGACGCAAGCTCTCGGCCAACCCCTGGGCCTGCGCGAGGCCCGTCGCATTGAGTGGCGTATCCGTATGTCCCTGCAATCGGCCTTCGCGGTTCCAGTCGGTCTCGCCGTGCCGGAACAAGAACAGAATGCGCTCGCCGAGGCCTTGTTCCAATATCCCTCCGTAAGATGATATTAGACTTAATTTGAACCGATTCGAGGGAGTCCGGAAGATGAAGATCCTCAATCATCAGTCGTCAGAGCGAATGCTCAGCGTGCTGCGCGTCATCGTCGGGCTCTTGTTCGTCGAGCACGGTCTGGCCAAGCTCGTCGGCTTTCCGCATGTCGCGATGTTCGACAAGCTGCAACTGGTCTCACTATTGGGGCTCGCCGGGGTGATCGAACTGGTCGGCGGAGCGCTGCTCACCGTCGGCCTGTTTACTCGCATCACCGCGTTCATCATGTCGGGCGAAATGGCATTCGCCTATTTCATGGTGCATGCTCCGAAGAGTTTTTACCCGGCCCTCAACGGCGGCGAGTTGGCGATCGTCTACTGCTTTTTATTGCTGTATTTCGCGGCTGCCGGCGCCGGTGTCTGGAGCCTCGACCAACTTCGCCTCGGCGCCGCCGGCCCGGCTGGAGCTTACGAAAGGCACGTGTCTGTCGGCGGAGACGATTGATGAATGACGCGGCGGTGGTCGCGTTGAGCCCGGAGACGGTGCTCGGCGAGATGAAGAAGAACGGTGTCACGCACGTCGTGTGGCTGCCGGACAGCGAGACCAACTGGCTCCATTTGCTGATGAAGGCGGAGCCGTCGTTGCGGCTCGTCGGCGTCAGCCGCGAGGGCCATGCCTGCTCGATCGCCGCCGGGCTGTCGGTCGGCGGAGCCAAGCCGCTGATCCTGATCCAGAACACCGGGATGATGGAATCGGGAGATTCGCTGCGCGGATGGCTGTTGGGCCTCAACATCCCAGTCGTGCTCATGGTCGGCTACCGCGGCTGGACGCGCCACGGCGTCAACCAGGACAGCGCCGCGACTTATACCGAGCGGTTTCTGATGGCGTTTGGGATCAACTATTACCTCGTCGAGAACGACGGCGATGCGCCGCGCATCTCGATCGCCTTCGAGGAGGCGGAAGGCACGAAGCGACCAGTCGTCGTGCTCGTCGGCGACGAATACCACGGCTTCAACCGATAGAGGGGCACCTTGCTATGATACACACCGCAGAAATGTTGAAGGCGTTCGCCCCCTATCGCGAGGACGCGATTGTCGTTCCGGGGCGCGGCGGCCGTTATTGGAGCGACCTTACGACGCGGCCGAAGCTCGACGTGCCGGTCGGCGATCCGGCAATGGGCGGGCACGCCGGCTTTGCGCTCGGGCTGGCGCTGGCGCGACCGGAGAAAAGGGTCATCCTCTTCGATTCCGAGGGCGACATATTGATGAGCCTCGGCATGCTGGTCACGATCGCCGAGCAGCAGCCAATGAATTTTTATCACTTTCTGATCGACAATGGGTGTTATGCGACGACGGGCGGCCAGCCGGTCCCTAATGCCGAAAACACCAACTACGACGTGATCGCCCGCGGCGCCGGCTACCCCCGAGCTTTCGCGTTCCGCGAGCTCGAGGATTTCTCCGCCGCCCTCCCCGACATCCTCGGCAAGCCCGGCCCGGTGTTTGTCGCGGTAAAGGTCGCCGCGGAAATCGAAAACGCCCCGATCGGCCGGCGCCGCCGCTGGCAGACCCGCACGCGCGACCAAGTGATCAAGGATCTGCGCAAGGAATTGGGCATCAGCGCGTAACGGCGCGGACCTATCGCCATATTCCCTCCCCCGCAAGCGGGGGAGGGTTGGGGTGGGTGAGGGAGAGCAGGCATGCAGGACAACGGAGAATTCGACTTCATCATCGCCGGCGCCGGCTCTGCCGGCTGCGTGCTGGCCAACCGGCTGACCGCCGACCGCACCACCCGCGTGCTGTTGCTGGAGGCCGGCGGCAAGGACCGCAATCCGTGGATCCACATCCCGGCCGGGTTCTACCGGAACATCTTCCATCCGAAGATCACCTGGGTGTTCGAGACCGAGCCCCTCGCCGGGCTCGGTGGGCGCCGCATGCTGTGGCCGCGCGGCAAGGTGCTCGGCGGATCGAGCTCGATCAACGGGCTCATTTACATCCGCGGCCAAAAGCAGGATTTCGATCTGTGGCGCCAGCTCGGCAATACCGGGTGGTCGTATGAGGACGTGCTGCCCTATTTCCGCCGCGCCGAGCATCAGGAGCGCGGCGCCGACGAGCATCACGGCGCTGGCGGACCGCTCTGCGTCTCCGATCTGCGGGCCCGCCACGAATTGCACGACGCCTTCATCGCCGGCGCGCAGGAGGCCGGACATAAGTTCAACCCGGATTTCAACGGCGCGGAGCAAGACGGCGTCGGCGCATTGCAGGTGACCGTCCGCAACATGCGGCGTTGCAGCGCTGCAGTCGCCTATCTGCGGCCGGCCATGCGGCGGCCCAATCTGCGCGTCGAGGTCAGCGCATTGGCGCACCGCGTGCTGTTCGCAGGCCAGCGCGCAGTAGGCCTCGAATATGCGCAGGACGGGACCGTGCACAGAGCCCGGGCGCGCCGCGAGGTGTTGCTCGCCGGCGGCTCGATCAACTCGCCGCAGCTATTGCAGCTATCCGGGGTTGGGCCTGGGCAATTGCTGCAGGAGCACGGCATCGCCGTGGTTCACGACTTGCCCGGGGTCGGCGAAAACCTGCAGGACCACCTCAACTCGCGCGTCGTCTATCGCGCGCGGCGCGCCAATACCTTGAACGAGGTCTCCCGAAGCTGGCTGCGGCAGGTTCACGCCGGGTTTTCATACGCGCTGGCGCGCCGCGGCGCGTTGATGATGGGAGCGGCGCCGATCGGGCTGTTTGCGCGCACCCGGCCGGGCCTCGACTCGCCGGATGTGCAATACCAGTTTCTCGCCGGCAGCTTTGTCACGGCGGGTGGAGCGATGCACGACTTTCCGGGCTGCCAGGCGACCTGCATCCCGTGCCGGCCGGAAAGCCGCGGCTGGCTCAGGATCCGCTCGCCCGATCCCGCCGCACCGCCGGCAATCCAGCCGAACTACCTGTCGACGCAGGCCGACAAGGATACGTTGATCTCCGGGCTCAGGCTCGTGCGCGGCATCTTCCAGACCGCGGCGATGCAGAAATGCGTCTCGGGGGAATTCTTGCCCGGCCCGGCGGCGCAGAGCGACGAAGATTTCCTCGACCATATCCGCCAGACCGCCGGCACGACCTACCACCCGACCAGCACCTGCATGATGGGACCGCGTGAAAATGCGGTGGTCGACACTGCACTGCGGGTTCACGGCGTTGAGGGGTTGCGGGTGATCGACGCCTCGATCATGCCGACGGTCGTCTCCGGCAACACCAACGCCGCGACCATCATGATCGCCGAAAAGGGCGCCGCCATGATCCTCAACGAAGCGCGCTCCACCGGCCCCGCCGTCCGCGCAAAGGCTGCTTGAGGCGCGGTCGGCGCGTCACCGCCCCTGACCGTGCTCGCGGATCAGGGCGGCGAACCAGGCGCGGATCCATGGTACAATTCTCGTTGCCGAACGCTCCACAGGAGAGGCGTCATGTCAGATCCCGCCAGCACCCGGATACGCCCGCTGGATGCGCTGCGCGCGATGCGCGGCTTGTTGCGCGACCGCGAGGATACGCGGCAAGCCTTTCTGCTGGTCGAGGCATTGCGCGGCAAGACCACGCTGCGCCAATTCGCCCGCTTATGCGAGACCGACGCCGGGCGGGCATTGCTGGCGGAAAAGCCGAGCCTCCTCGCCTATCTCAGCGACCGCAAAAGCCTTGCCGCCTTGCCGCCTGGCTCGCTCGGGCGGGCCTATCTCGACTTCGTCAGCGAAGAGAATCTGTCGGCCAACGGGTTGGTCGAGGCCTCGAAGATCCGCGCGACGCCACCCCCGGCCAACGATTTGACGTGGTTCCGCGAGCGCAACCGCGAGATGCACGACCTGCTGCATGTGACTGCCGGCTACGGCCGCGACCCGCTCGGCGAGGCCTGCGTCCTCGCCTTCACCTTTGCCCAGAACCGGAGCAAGGGCGCGGCCGTCATCGCCATGGTCGGCGCCTGGCGCAATCTGCGCCGGCTGAAGACGCTGCGGGCGCCGCGCGCGATCTGGGAGGCTTATCGACAAGGCAGGCGCGCCCTTTGGCTGATCGGCGCCGATTGGGAAAATTTGCTGGCACAGCCGCTAGCGGCGGTCCGCGCCGGCTTCCGGGTCGCAACCCCGACCCAGTACCCGCAACTGCGCGAGCGCTCCGCCGCCGCCGCCGAAGCGGTGCGGCTCGCCACGGCCTAGCTCCATTTCTACCCGTTACCCCTGCGTAAGCGCTCAACCGCGTGGAGACACGCTGGGTGTTGCTGGCGATGGGGCTGATCTCGGCCTTGACCCGGTTTCCGATGCTGGCGCCGGTCGGGTTTGCGACGAATCCTTGCGTGCCGCGTCGCGCTCGGCGCCGGCCCGGGCCCGGCCTATCCGGTGGCCCTGCACGTGATCTACAAGTGGTTTCCTAACGAGTTGCGGACGTTCCCGACTGGGATTATCGCGCATCGCGGCATCATCGGCGCGGCATTGATGGATCCCGAGCGCGATTTCGAGCGGCTCGGCGGCATCGCGCCGACGGTGCAATATCGACGGGCCTAGGCCGCTCCCTCATCCTGCCCGCCGCAATGTGAGGCGCTGCGGACGATCGATGCCTCGATCATGCCGACCGTAATTTTCGGCAACACCAACGCGGCAACGATTACCCTATGAAGCTAATTCGACCAGCTGATCGGTGCGTAATGCCCGTTTTTGCCGGAATTGTCCCAGCGCATGCCGTAATCGGCGAAGGTGCTGCCGGCGCTGCCCATGGCGAGCGCCATCCGGTCCGGGGCGACCGGATGGCCGGCCGCCACCCACATCTCGCCGCTCGTATGCAAAGTCGGCAGCGGCTCGACCGCCATCTGCATTATGCCGGGCACCTCCACCGAACGGCTCTTTCCCTGGACCGAGTAGCGGATCGCTACCTTTTTGACGCCAAGATGAGTTGTAATTAGCGGCGCGAAGGCCGCCATCGGTCCACCCTCCGCCCCGGTGAAGATCACGCCGAGAGCCGCAGCTTGCTGATCGTCGGCGCGCTCGTCAATGTAAGCGGCAGCGGACAGGTTGCCGTCCGCCATCGGCCCCGGCGCATGGACTGCGAGCGCAACATTGAGCCCGTCGAGCCTGACATCGCCGTAGTTTCCCTTGTCGATATGGAAGGCGAGCACGACGTCGCATTCCCCCGGGGTCGGGCGCGCGGTCAGCGGCGCGCCGGTCGAGACCAGGCACGGGCAGACAACGTCGCAGTTGCAGTTCTCAAAATACTCACCACTGACTTGCCATTGCAGGGGCATATTGGCCTCCGTTGCTGATCATCGGCTTCGCTGTCCCGCGGCATCGGCGGCGCGCCGTTTCCAGTTCTTCGTACAACGGGCATGCCCAGATGGCACTACGGCCATTGTAAAAAAAAGTAACGGAGTAGCTGTTTCAAAACTCAAGGGAAACCTTATTGCGCCGCCGGTCGGATCGCTGCACAATAGCCGCAGGGGCGCAAGGCTTCATCCTATGGGAGGAGTTCCGCAATGGCGGCTCGAAACTGGCAGATCGAGGGCAGGTACGTCGAGTGCTGCAGTTGCGATATGGGATGCCCATGCGAGTCGATGGCCGACCCGACTTATGGATACTGCACGGGCCTCGTGGCCTTCAAAATCGATAACGGCTATTGCGAAGGGGTGCGGCTCGACGACCTGGCAGTGGTCGGCACCTTCTATTTTCCGCGGGCAATCCATCACGGTCAGGGGGTATTCCAGCCGATCCTCGACGAGCGTGCAGACGAAGCCCAGCGCGACGCCCTCTTCTATGTCCTCTCCGGCGAGGACCAGCCGGTCGGCACGATGTTCCAGATCTTCTCGGTCATCATCGAGACGATTAAGGACCCGCTGTTCGCGAAGATCGATTTCGAATGGGACCTCGACCGGCGCCGGGCGCGGATCGAAGTCGCCGATGTGGTGCGGGCGCACAGCGAGCCGATACGCAATCCGGTGACCGACCAGGAGCACCGGATGATCACAGTCTTGCCAAACGGCTGGGTCTTCCACGAGGCCGAGAACGCCTCCGGCTTCGCCAACGGGCTTGGAACGATCAAGTTCGACCTGCACCGGCGGCACAGCTCGCTGGCTTACGTCGCTTGGAACCAGAACGGTTTGGTCCATAGCTATGACGAGTACAAGCGGAAATTCGGGCGCCCTTGACGCGACCGTTCTCGAACGAGTGCTGCGGCGCGACCGGCTCATCCTGATCACTGCCCTCGTTGCGGTCACCGCCATCGCCTGGATCTGGCTCGTGATCGGTGCCGGCACCGGCATGAGCACGATCGGCATGACGCGCCGTTCGGGAATGCCCGACATCACCGGCATGATGATGGAGCCGGCGGCCTGGACGCCTGGATATGCCGGCCTGATGTTCGCGATGTGGTGGGTCATGATGATCGCGATGATGCTGCCGAGCGCGACGCCGATGCTGCTGCTGTTCGCGCGCATCAATCGCAAGGAGAGGGCCCGCGACCGCCCCTATGTGCCGACCGGGATTTTTGCGGCCGGTTATCTGACGGCGTGGGGCGCATTCAGCGCTGTCGCCACTGCTCTTCAGTGGCTGTTGGAGCAGCTCGGCCTGCTGTCGCCGATGATGGTCACGACGAGCTATTGGCTCGGCGGCGCGATCCTGGTCGCGGCGGGACTATGGCAATTGACGCCGATCAAGACAGTCTGCCTGCGGCATTGCCGCTCGCCTCTGAGTTTTCTCGTGCAGAGCTGGCGGCCCGGCAGGCTCGGCGCCTTCGGCATGGGATTGGAGCACGGCGCTTATTGCCTGGGCTGCTGCTGGTTCCTGATGGGCCTTTTATTTTTTGGTGGAATCATGAACCTGTTCTGGATCGCTGGCCTCGCCGCTTTTGTCGTGCTGGAAAAAGTAATTCGGCTCGGCGATTGGTTGGGAAGGATAGCCGGAATTGCCGCCGTTGCGGGCGGTGTGCTGATGCTCGTCAGCGGCGCAGGACACCTCTCCTCTTAGCTGCCGTGCCGGGGGCGGATCGGGCTGAGCCTTGCCGGCAGGGCCAGAGCCAGGATCAAGCTGATGAGGGCCACAAGACCGGCGATCAGGTAGACGACGTGGAGCGAGCTGCCGACAGCTTCAGTCAGCTTGGCAATCTCATTCTCGCCGAGGCTCTGGCGGGCCGGCGGCGACATCAAGCGGTTGACCGCGTCGCCGGCATCGGGCACCCGCGAGTAGACGCCGAAATTGAGGATCGCGCCAAAGATCGCGGCCCCGAGCGAATTGCCGACAATGCGCATGAACATCGTCGAGGAAGTCGCCATGCCGCGCTCGTTCCAGCCCACACTGGCCTGGATCGAGACGATAAAGGCGGTGTTGCAAAAACCCATCCCGACGCCGAGGAAAAACGAGCCTATTCCGGCGCGCAGCAATCCGCTCGTGGGCTCGAGCGTAATCAGCACAAAGCTGCCGATGACCAGAAACACGCCGCCGATGGCAGCCGCCAAACGGTACGAGGTGCGGATCATCAGGCGGCCCGCGGCCATGCTGGCGAAGGCCCAACTCACCGAGGAGGCGGCCAGCACCACGCCTGATGCGACGGCGTTGCGGCCCATCGCGCCCTGGACATAGGTCGGCAGAAAGCCTGAAATCGCCATCATCAGCGCGCCGTTGAATAATCCGGCGAGGCAACCGACTGCGACCACCCGGTTGCGCCAGAGATGCAACGGCAGCATCGGCTCGGCCGCCCGCCGCTCATTCGCCGCGAGCGCCGCCAGCGCGACCGCCCCGCCCAGCATCAGCGCCGCCACGGTCACGCCGCCGGCATTGCCGATCTGCACGATCGCCAGCATCGGCGCGCCGACGCCCGCCATCAGCAGCGCCGAGCCGAGATAGTCGATGCGATGCCGGCGCGGCTCGCGCTGCTCGTTGAGGAATAGGCCGAACATCACGAAGGTCGCGATTCCGACCGGGATGTTCACCCAGAAAACGAGCGACCAGCTGATGTGCTCGACGACAAAGGCCCCGAGGGTCGGGCCGATGATCGCGGCAACCCCGAACATGCCCGAAACGTAGCCCTGCATTCGCGCGCGTTCGACCGGGGTGTAGATGTCGCCGACAATCGTCGTCGCGATCGGCTGAACGGCGCCGGCGCCGATGCCCTCGATCGCGCGGAACAGCACCAGCGTGACCATGCTCCAGGCGAACCCGCACAACAGCGAGCCGAGCAGAAAAATACTGGTCCCGGCAAAGAAAACGCGCTTGCGGCCGTAGAGGTCGGCCAGGCGCCCGTAGATCGGAATCGTCACCGCCTGAGCCAGCAGATAGGCGGCGAACACCCAGCTGAACATGCGAAAGCCGCCGAGATCGGCGACGATCGTCGGCATCGCGGTGGCGACGATATAGCTGTCCGTCGCGACCATGAAGATCGCCAACAGGACCGCCGCCATGACGAGCCGCCGGTTGGCTCGGGCTTCCGCGCTTTGGTCTGTTAAGGGTTCCCGGGTGGTGGGTTGCCGGGTGGTGGGTTGCCGGGTGGTGGGTTGATCGAGCAAAAACGCCCCCGATTGCGCAAGGCCGAGCCGGCCGGCGCTATCTACCGGCAACTCGGTCTGCCTAACAAGGCGGCACCAAGCGGGTCAGGGATGCATCCTCTTTAGGCATCGGCGCGCTCCATTGCTTGCCGCCCAGTCGGCCTCGAAGGCGATTGCAGATTTGAAGATTTAGAGATGCGCCGCGTCCGGCTCGGCGCGTCGCCTGTGCGGATGGACAGTGAACGAAAACTCGACCTCCTGCCCGAGCCGGCCGAGGGAGAGGACCACGCCTCTGTTGCCGTGCAAGCAACACCAAAATTGCCACAATGTTCCTGTTTCATGTCGGTCTGAGAAGCGCCGATGGCCGGTGCTGGGTGAGCCAACGAGACGGAACGATGACTGATATTTCGCTGCAAAAAACAGCGGAAACAGCAAAGCGAGCCCGAGGGCGGCCGTTTCTGAAGGCCGCCCGGCAATCCTGCCGGCTGGCCGCGCGGCTCTTCGAGCTGGGCTACTCGTCGGGCCGAGACAAACGCCATCGGCTGGATTGAAACCTAGGGGATGAACATCTTGAGACGCGGGGCGGGGCGTACCCGCACTCCGGGAAGAACAGGTAGCCTTCTTAACCAAAAAAGAGTAATTAAAGACCAGCTCACGCGGAGAGCGCGGGATGCGATGCGGCGGGACGGATCCGGAATGTCGAGGAGAGGCAGATGACCGGTTTCGCTGAAGTGTTGCGATGGACGGCATTGGTCATGCTCAGCTGCGTCGTGCCGTTCGGCATTTTTGTCGGGCGCAACAACATTCGCGCCTTCAGACGCGAGATAGTCCGCGACCTGGAACGGCTGTTCAGCTTTGCGAGCCTCCCCAACGGCGCGCCATTGATCATCCCGTCCTTCGAGCTTGTAAAGTACAAGTACGATCCCGAGTCCAATCCCGAGCGCGACTTGCACGATGATCCGCACAGGTTCGCCTATTATCTGCTGCCTGTCTCGATCTACATCATCCTGACGGCGCTCGGGTTCCGCATGGCGTTCATGCCGGACGTGGCGCCACTGCCGAACTACTTTGCTTTTCCGATCAGTGTCCCCGATGACCTAGCGGCCGCCGACCGCCCGTTTCTCGGCGCTCTGACCTATACGTTCATCGGCAGCTACATTTGGACGATTCAGTATTTGATCCGGCGGATATCGAATTTCGATCTCGCGCCGATCTCGTTTTTCCAGTCGATCGCCCACATTCTGCTCGCCGTATTCACGATCGCGGCAATCTGGCATAGCGAGATCTTCGCGTCGCTCGGTCCGCATGCGATGGTCGTCATCGCCTTCCTGGTCGGTTTCTTTCCGACCCTGTGCATGGACGCGCTGATGGCGAAATTCCCGTGGCTGCGGCTGCGGCGGGTCAGCCCCGAAAGCCGAAACCTGCAGGAAGAGTTTCCGCTCGACATGATCCTCGGCATCGACCCGTTCATGAAGCTGCGCCTTGCCGAATTCGAGATCGAGGACGTGCAGAACCTGGCGACGATCAACCCGATCCAGATCTTTGTCGAGACGCCCTACGGGCTCTACGAAGTCATCGATTGGGTCGCGCAGGCGCAGCTGATACTGGCGGTCGGCTCGGCGCGCACACTGCGGCTGCGCGACCTCAACATCCGCACGATTTTCGACCTCGAAAGAGCGTTGGACAGCCCGGGATTGCGTCGGCGGCTGGTGCCGGCGCTGCTCGGCGAGCCGCCGCCTACCGCGGGCGACGGAATTCAGCCAGCCGGTCAGCCGCCAGCCGGCGGCTCGGAAGGCAAACCGCATCAGTCGATGGCGCCCGGCAGCAGCGAGATGCAACTCGATCCGGCCTTCGAGCTCGACTCGCTGGTCGCGATCATTCGCGACGATCTGCATGTTCAGCGGTTGCGGCAGATCTGGGACGTAATCAGCGATCGGCTGCAGCAGCGCCCGGTCCCGGCGGCGAATGTGCCGGTCCGGAACGTGCAGTTGCCGGCGGCCGCGGAATGATTGCGGACGAGCCTCAGGCCGCTTTCAGGGCATCGTAAACGGCGCTCTCGAATTCGCCATAGAGTTTAACGGCTTGGTGATCGGCGAAAGGCAGGATCTGGGTCAGGATCACGCCGGTGACGCGCTTTTGCGGGTCGAGCCAGTAATAGGTGTTGAACAGCCCGGCCCAGGTGAGGGTCCCGGCGCTGCGGCCGCTGGGACCCGGCTGCGCGTTGACTACGGAGGCAAGGCCGTGGCCGCATCGAATGCCGGGAAACAGATCGACATCGTTCGAGAGTTCCGGCATCGCGGTCTTCATGATGCCGAGCGGAATATCGCCGATCTGATTCTGCCGCATGAGCGCGACCGTCTCGGGCCGCAGCAGTTGGGCGCCGTTGAAGCGGCCCTGGTGCAGAAGCAGCTGCAAGAAGGTGACATAGTCGCGCCCTGTCGACAGGAGGCCGCCGCCGCCGCTGAAGAACTCGCGTTGCGGCGCCTCCATCGTGAGCGGCTCCAGGCTTCCGTCCGGTGCGCGGCGATGCACCCGGACGAGACGAGACGCCTGATCGGCGGAGGGCACAAAACCCGTGTCCGTCATGCCGAGCGGGGCAAAGATATGCGCGCTGAGATAGGCATCGAGCGGCTGTCCGGCTACTTTTTCGACTGCGCGGCCGACCCAATCGATGTTGATGCCGTACTCCCAACGTTCGCCCGGATCGAAAACCAGCGGCAACCGCAATGCGGCGAGCTTGCCAGTCATAATGGAGGGCATGCCGGTTGCGGCGACATAGCGCATCAGCTCCGCGTCCCACATCTCGTAGCCGAAGCCGGCTGTGTGGGTCAGCAGATGGCGCAGCGTGATCGGGCCTTTGGCCGGGCGCAGCTTTGGCGCGCCCGAGGAACTCGAAGCCCTCCAGGACCTGGGGTGCGGCCAGGTCAGGAAGGACTTTGCCGATCGGCTCGTCGAGCTGGAGCTTGCCTTGCTCGACGAGTTGCATCGCCGCGACCGAGGTCACAGCTTTCGTCATCGACGCGATACGGAACACGCTATCGCGGGTCATCGCAGGGCCGTCGACAAGGTCGCGCCGGCCAAACGCGCCCTCGTACAGGATTCCGGCGTTGGTCGCTGCCAATGCGACGACACCTGGCACCTCTTTGGCCTCGGCGGCTCGGCTCAGGACTGTATCGATGCCGGCAAGTGGTTGCATCGCTTCCTCCGTGCGCAGTTACTCTAATGCGCCGCCAATTCGCCCCGCATCGATGTGGAGCGCGTCCCGCGCAAGGCCAGCAGCCCCGTCGCCGCCGCGGCGATCACCGCAAAGAGGCAGGCGCTCAGAAAGATTTGGGTCGGCGCCATTTTCAGAGACAGCAGATAGCCGCCCAGCACCGGTGCGGCAATGCCGCCGAGGCGCCCAATGCCGAGCGCCCAGCCGAGGCCGCTGGTGCGCATGCGCGCCGGGTAGAGCTTGCCGCAGGTCGCGTTCGCGCCGGTCTGGCTGCCGATGATCGTCATCCCGCAAAAGAAAATGACTGCGAGCAGGATCGCGTAAGGCAGCACGACCAGCGAGATCACGGCAATAAACACAGCGCCAATCGCGTAGTGAAATGCCAGCGACCGCTCGGGACCGACGCGGTCGATTAAGAGGCCGAGGTACAGAACTGCGAAAATCGCGCCGAGATCGCGGAGGCTCGAGGCGAACACCGCGCTGGCCGGCGTCATGCCGATCAGATGCAAGACCTCGGGCATCCAATAGCCGAACAGGAACAGATTCATCAGGCTGCAGAAGAAGATCACCCAGAGCAGGATGGTCTGTAGTGCAAAGCCCTTGCTGAACAGCATCTTGATCGGATTTTCATGGGCGACGTCGACCGCGTGCACCTCCCCCTGCCCCGCAGCGATATCGAGGCGTTCAAGGAGCGCCGACTGGCGCGGCGACAAACTGGTCTTGCGAGCTAGAAAGCGCGGCGACTCCGGCAGCCACAATGCCAGAACCAGGACCAGCAATAGCGGGAATAGCCCGCCGATGATGAAAATGACCGGCCAGCCGAAATGCGGCAACAGCAGGGCCACTATCTGGCCGCCGACAAACCCGCCGATCGGCGCCCCGGTGAAGGTCGCCATGATCATCGTTGCGCGCAGCCGGTGCGGCGCATAGTCGCCGGCCAGAGTGGCCGCCCCCGGAAACGCGCCGCCGATGCCCAGCCCTGTGAAGAACCGCAATATGGTCAGCATCAGGAGGGAGGGCGAGAAGGCGCTGAGCAGCGAAGCGATGCCGAAGATCGTGACACTGGCGAGCAACAACGGCTTGCGGCCGACCCGGTCGCCAATCGGCCCCGCAGAAAGGGCGCCGACCAGGATGCCGATGCTCGACCACAGGAACGCGGTCGTGAAGGCCGGTCCCGGCAGGCTCCAGACATGCGTGAGGGAGGGCACCGCCCAAGCGACCGAATTGATGTCGTAGCCGTCGCAGATCTGGATCAAGGTGCAGAGCGCCGCGACGCGGATCTGCAAGCCGCCGATGCGCTGGTTCTCGATCGCCGTTTCTGTCGCCGATAGAGCCGCTTCCGCCATTGCCGTCTTCCCGTTTGGCCTCCCCGTCCGGTCTCTTGCATGTTCCCGAGCGCGGCGCAAGCCCCGGGTGCAATTCAGGTTCCTCGGAGAGTGAGAGCGGGTTATTGTCTTGAGGAGAGCGCGGCCGCTACCAGCCGACACTGCAGAACAGGGAAGGACCCCGATGAACGACGTAGCTTCGATGCGCCAGCTGAGCCCCCTGACGCAGCCGATCAGTCCGGCCAAATTCGCCCATTTCGTGCTGCGGACCGGGCAGTTCGAAACGATGGCCAAGTGGTATCAAACGGTCCTCGCGGCGCGCGTTGTGTTCCGCGACGAGCGCCTGTGTTTCCTATCGTATGACGACGAGCACCATCGCCTGGCGCTGATCAACATCCCCGGCCTGCCGGTGCGCGATCCCGATGCGGTCGGGACCGACCACGTCGCCTACGCCTACAACAACCTCGGCGAGCTGCTGTCGACCTATCGCCGGCTGAAGGCGGCCGGCATATTGCCGCATTGGCCGATCAACCATGGCGTCACGACGTCGATGTACTACCGCGATCCCGACAACAACCGGGTCGAATTGCAGATCGACAATTTCGCGAGCCCGGCCGAGCTCGACGGCTATTTCCAGAGCCGCGCCTTTGCCGAGAACCCGGTTGGGGTGACCTACGATTCCGAGGAGCTGTGCCGCCGCTACGAGGCCGGCGAGCCGATGACCGATTTGCTCCGCATCCCGCCCCTTCCCGAAGGGAAGACCCCCTGGGACATGCTGTCGAGCCACTGATCGCTTCGAATGAGGGTTCCCTTGCGGGCAGCACCGGAGCGACGAGACCTGTGGGACAACCCGATGGGGACGGACGGGTTTGAGTTCGTCGAATACACGGGTCCGGACCCACAGGCTCTGGCGGCGTTATTCGATTGTATGGGGTTTGTCGCGGCGGCGAGACACCGCTCCAAAAACGTCACCCTCTACAAGCAGGGCGAGGTCAATTTCATCCTCAATGCCGAGCCGGGAAGCTTCGCGCAGGCGTTTGCGCGGTTGCACGGCCCGTCCGTCTGCGCGATCGCCTTTCGCGTCGCCGATGCCGCCAAGGCCTACGAGCGCGCGGTCGCGCTCGGCGCCAAGCCGGTGCACGGCAAAGTCGGGCCGATGGAGCTCAACATCCCGGCAATCGAGGGTATCGGCGGCAGCCTGATCTACCTCGTGGACCGGTACGGCGACCGGACGATCTATGACGTCGATTTCGTCCCGCTGGTCACCGATCCGGCGCCGCCGGGAGTGGGGCTCACCGCAATCGACCACCTGACCCACAATGTCCATCGCGGGCGGATGGAGCTGTGGGCCGAATTCTACGAGCGCCTCTTCGGCTTCCGGGAGATCCGCTACTTCGACATCGAAGGCAAGCTCACCGGCCTCAAGTCAAAGGCGATGACGAGCCCGTGCGGGCGGATCCGCATCCCGATCAACGAGAGCGCCGACGACAAATCGCAGATCGCCGAATACCTCGAAGCTTACCACGGCGAAGGCATCCAGCACATCGCGCTCGCCACCGCCAACATCTACGCGACGGTCGAGGCGCTGCAATCGCGCGCCGTATCGTTCATGTCGGTTCCGGACACCTATTACGAGGCGGTTGATGGCCGCGTGCCGGGCCACGGCGAGGATCTCGCGCGGCTGCAGCGCGACCGGATCCTGATCGACGGCGCGCCGGGGGACGGGCAGGGGCTCCTATTGCAGATTTTTACCGAAACCGTAATCGGCCCGATTTTCTTCGAGATCATCGAGCGCAAAGGGAATGAGGGTTTTGGCGAGGGCAACTTTCGCGCTCTCTTCGAATCGATCGAGCTCGATCAGATCCGCCGCGGCGTCCTCAAACCCGATGCTGTGTGACTAAAGATCGAGTGGAACACACTGGCCTCGAAGGCCGGAGGGTGCTACACCAACCATGCTGTATGCACGCCCGCAGGAGAGGTCGCGCGACTAGGCGCGGCGCCGAAGGAGCAACCGCCCCGGAAACTCTCAGGCAAAAGGACCGCGGGCGGAAGGGCACTCTGGAAAGCAGCGGCCGGAAATAGGCTCGGGCCGCTCACCGAAGGAGTAAGCCCCGGACACGGCTCGCCCGCGGCCGAGGTGAATCTCTCAGGGCCCACGACAGAGGGGGCAAGGTTCGGATGCTTCGGTGTCCGCTCTGTCGGAGGTGCGCGGGTGACCCTTGCCGAGACGGCGGCGCCGCTCAAGCGGACGCCGCTTTACGCTCTCCACCGCGGGCTCGGCGCGAGGATGGTGCCGTTCGCCGGCTACGAGATGCCGGTCCAATACCCCACCGGCGTCCTCGCCGAGCACCTCCATACCCGGTCGCAGGCGGGGCTATTCGATGTCTCGCATATGGGCCAGATCCGGCTTGCCGGCGCGGGCTGCGTCGCGGCGCTCGAGCGGCTCGTGCCCGGCGATCTTGAGGCCCTCGCGCCGCTGCGGATGCGCTATACCCTCCTTCTTAACGAGGCGGGCGGTATCCTCGACGATCTGATGACGACGCGGGTCGCGGACGGGCTTTTCCTTGTCGTCAACGCCGCGTGCAAAGAAGCCGACCTCGTGCATCTGCGTGATCGTCTCGGCACGCGCGCGAGCATCGAGCCGCTCGCCGATCGCGCCTTGCTGGCGCTTCAGGGCCCCGCTGCAGCCACCGTCCTGTCCCGCTTTATAGAAGGGATCGCCCAACTGCGTTTCATGTCGGCCACCGAGGTGACCATCGCCGGCCGGCAATGCCTGGTCACCCGCTCCGGCTACACCGGCGAGGACGGCTTTGAAATTTCGCTGGCGGCCGGCGCGGCCGAGGAATTCGCGCAAATCCTGATCGCCGAGCCCGAGGTATTGCCGATCGGTCTCGGCGCTCGCAATTCGCTGCGCCTCGAGGCAGGACTTTGCCTTTATGGGCATGACATCGACGAAACCACGACCCCGATCGAGGCCGATCTCGCGTGGACGATCGGGAAGAGGCGGCGCGCCGAAGGCAGCTTCCCCGGTGTCGCCACGATATTGCGTCAGCTCGCCAAAGGAACGCGCCGCAAGCGCGTCGGCATCCGTCCGGACGGGCGCGCCCCGGCGCGCGAAGACACCGAGATTCTCGACGACGCCGGGAACAAGCTGGGGAAAGTGACGAGCGGCGGCTTCGGACCCTCCGTCGGCGGGCCGATCGCAATGGGCTACGTCAATTCCAGCCATGCGACGGAGGGCGCGGCCCTGCAGCTTCTCGTGCGCGGCGCCGCGCGGCCGGCCCGCGTCGTCCGTCTGCCGTTCTTTCCGACCCGCTATTACCGCGGCTGACGCCGCAGGAGGGAAATCCCGATGAGCCTGGTCCGCTTCACGAAGGATCATGAATGGGTGCGGCTCGACGGCGATCTCGCCGTTATCGGCATCACCGACTATGCGCAGTCGCAGCTCGGCGATGTCGTCTATGTCGAATTGCCCGAAATCGGCCGCCGGGTCGAGAAGGGCAAGGAGGCGGCCGTCGTCGAATCGGTAAAGGCGGCGAGCGACGTCTACGCGCCGGTCTCGGGAGAGGTGGCCGAGGTCAATGACGCGCTCGCCGCCGACCCGGCCAGGGTCAATGCCGACCCGATGGGCGAGGGCTGGTTTCTTAAATTGCGCCTCGCCGATCCCCAGGAGCTCGATGAGCTGTTGGACGAAGGCGCCTACCAGCGCTTTGTCGAGGAGCAGCACTGATGCGCTACCTGCCGCTCACCGCGAGCGATCGCGCGGACATGCTTGCCGCGATCGGGGTCGGTTCGATCGATGCGCTGTTCGACGACGTGCCCGAAGCGGCGCGCCTGCGCGGACCGGTCGATCTCCCCCCGGCAAAAGGCGAGATCGAGGTCGAGCGGTTGATGTCGCGCATGGCGGCGCGCAACGTCGCCGCCGGCTCGGCCCCGTTCTTCATCGGCGGCGGGGTGTATCGCCATCACGTCCCGGCGGCGGTCGACCACCTGATCCAGCGCGGTGAGTTCCTGACCTCGTACACACCGTACCAGCCGGAGATCTCGCAGGGGACATTGCAGTATTTGTTCGAGTTCCAGACCCAGGTCGCGCTGCTGACCGGGATGGAAGTCGCCAACGCCTCGCTCTATGACGGGGCGACCGCCTGCGCCGAAGCGGTCATGATGGCGAACCGCATCACCGGCCGTCGTAAGGCCGTGCTGTCGGGCGGACTTCACCCGCATTACCGCGAGGTTTGTGAGACCTATGGGCGGTTTGTCGGGTTCGAGCTGTCGACGCAGGAGCCTTTGCGCGGCGAAGAGCTTGCTCGTTTCGTCGATCGCGACACCTCCTGCGTGGTAGTGCAGAACCCCGATTTTTTCGGGGAAATCCGGGATTACTCCCGGCTCGCCGGGATTTGCCATGATGCCGGCGCCCTGCTGGTCGCCGTCGTCACCGAAGTCCTGTCGCTCGGCGCCATTCGCGCGCCCGGCGAGATGGGCGCTGACATCGTTGCCGCCGAAGGCCAGTCCTTCGGCAATGCCCTCAATTTCGGGGGGCCGCATGTCGGCCTGTTCGCCACCCGTGACAGGTTCGTGCGTCACATGCCGGGGCGCCTCGTCGGGCAGACTGTCGACGCCGATGGCCGCCGGGGTTGGGTCCTCACCCTGTCCACCCGCGAGCAGCACATCCGGCGCGAACGGGCGACGAGCAACATCTGCACCAATTCGGGATTATGCGCGCTCGCTTTCACAATTCATCTGGCGCTGCTTGGCGAAGCGGGGCTGACGCGGCTCGCACGCGTCAACCACGCCGCAGCCGTCTCGCTCGCCGAACGGCTCGAGCAGGTGCCCGGGATACGCCTCCTGAACCGCGCCTTCTTTAACGAGTTTGCGGTGCGGTTGCCGCGGCCGGCGGCGGAGATCGTCGAATTGCTCGCCGGAGAGGGCCTCCTCGCCGGGGTTCCGGTCAGCCGCTTCTATCCGAACAACGCAAAGGTGGCGAACATACTGCTTGTAGCGGCAACCGAGATGACGACCAGGGAAGACATGGAGCGGCTCAAAGCAGGCTTAAGCGAGGTGTTGTCGTGAATGATTGGAGCCGGGCCCTCAGTGCTCGGGAAACAGGTGAGCCGTCGTCCCAGACCTTTACCGGCAATCGCGGGCTTCAGATCGAAGAGGGGCTGATCTTCGAGCAGGATTCGCCGGGGCGTTGCGGCATCGATCTGCCGGATCCGGCGCCGTTTCGCAACCGCCTCGGCGGTCTCGAGCGGCAGGGCATGATCGGCCTCCCCGGGCTCAGCGAGCCGCAAGTGGTGCGCCACTTCACCCGCTTGTCGCAAAAGAACTATGCGATCGATGCCGGGCTGTACCCGCTCGGTTCGTGCACGATGAAGCACAACCCGCGCCTCAATGAAAAACTGGCGCGCCTGCCCGGCCTCGCCGACATCCATCCACTTCAGCCGTCGTCCACCGTGCCGGGAGCGCTCGAGCTGATCGACACCCTCGCGCATTGGCTCAAGACATTGACCGGGATGCCGGCGATCGCGCTGAGCCCGGCGGCGGGCGCGCATGGCGAGCTCTGCGGTATCATGTGTATTCGTGCGGCGCTCGAGGCGCGCGGCGAACGGCGCATTCGCGTTCTGGTTCCGGAATCGGCGCACGGCACAAATCCGGCGACCGCGGCGGCGTGCGGTTATGCCGTCGATCCGATCCCCGCTGATGTGACAGGGCGGGTCGACCGCGCCGCGCTAGAGGCAAAGCTCGGCTCCGATGTCGCCGCGCTGATGCTGACAAATCCGAACACTTGCGGGCTGTTTGAGCGCGAGATCATCGAGATCGCCGAAGCGGTACATCGGGCAGGCGCGTTCTTCTACTGCGACGGTGCGAACTTCAACGCGATCGTCGGGCGCGTCCGGCCGGCCGATCTCGGCATCGACTGCATGCACCTCAACCTGCACAAGACGTTTTCGACGCCGCATGGCGGCGGCGGACCGGGGAGCGGGCCCGTTGCGCTGAGCGGCAGCCTCGCCCCCTACGCGCCATTGCCGTGGATCGTGCACGGGCCGGGCGGGCTCGAACTCATCGAGCACGAGACCGGCCCGGCCGAGAACTCGCTCGGGCGGCTGAAAGGGTTTCACGGCCAGATGGGCATGTTCGTGCGGGCGCTCGCGTACATGATGAGCCACGGCTCGGACGGGCTGCGGCAAGTGGCCGAAGACGCGGTGCTCAACGCCAATTACCTGCGGGCCCAGCTTGTTGACGATCTCAGCCTGTCCTTCCCCGGCCCGTGCATGCATGAGGTGCTGTTCGACGACCGCTTTCTGAAGGACACCGGCGTCACGACGCTCGACTTCGCGAAGGCATTGATCGACGAGGGCTACCACCCGATGACGATGTACTTCCCGCTGATCGTGCACGGGGCGATGCTGATCGAGCCGACCGAGACCGAGAGCAAGGCCTCGCTGGACCGGTTCATCTCCGTCGTCAAGGCGCTCTCTGCCGCCGCCCGGTCGGGAGATACGGCTCGTTTCCACACTGCGCCGGTCCACACGCCGCGGCGCCGGCTCGACGAAACCACCGCCGCGCGCAAGCCGGTGCTGCGCTGGCGCCCGCAGTCCGTGCAACGTCAAAACCGGAAATGAGCCCCTCTCCGCCCTTCAGGGGGGAGAGGGAGGGGCCCGCCGCGCGGCGGCGGGAGGGTGAGGTGGGCGGCGCCACAAACCTCAACCTCTCTGGCCCCCTCACCCTAACCCTCTCCCCCGGCCGGCGGGGGAGAGGGAAATTTAACGCGCTTAGATCATTCCTCGGGAAATTTAGTTAGAATGGCTGTCGATCGCATTCATCTGAGCGTCGCGGAGGCGCGCGAGCATTCAGAGCGTGCGCTGCGCGGGATCGGCTACGACGCGGACGAGGCGCGGATCATCGCCGATCACGCGATCGATGCGGCGCTGTGCGGATACGAGTACTCCGGGTTGGCGAAACTCCTCAACATCCCCGAGCACCGGCGCTTCGAGCGGCCGCGCTCTCCGATGAAGGTGCTGCGCGAGACCGAACTCTCGACGCTCTTCGACGGCGGGAACAATGTCGGCATGCTGGTCATGTACCACGCGGCCCGGGCCGCGATCGAGAAAGCGAAGGCTCGCGGGATCGCGGTGGTGGGTGTCACAAACAGCTGGATGAGCGGGCGCAGCGCCTATTACATGGAGATGGTCGCCAAGGCCGAGCTCGTCGGCATGCACACCGCCGCGTCGGCGCGCAGCGTCGCTCCGTTCGGCGGCGCCCGGCCGGCGCTCGGCACCAACCCAATCGCGTTCGGCATGCCGTCGTCGCGCGGACCGGTGGTCCTCGACATGGGGACTTCGGCGTTCATGGGGACCGATCTGGCCTATCGCGAACGAGTTGGGCAATTGCTTCCCGAAGGTGTCGCGGTCGATGCCGAAGGGCAGCCGACGCGCGATCCGGCCCAGGCGAGGCTCGGCGCACTGCTCCCTTTCGGCGGCTACAAGGGCTTCGGCCTCGCCTTTATCGTCCAGGCTTTGGGTGTGCTCGCCGGCTCGGCCCTCGACCCGGACAAGGACGACGGCTACCTGTTCGTCGTGCTGAAACCCGATCTGCTGATCGACCCCGACGACTTCAAAGAGCAAATCAGCGCTTTGATCGACCGGATCAAAGCGACGCCGCGTCAGCCTGGGTTCAGCGAAATCCGCATCCCGGGCGAGCGGGCATTCCGCAGCCGGGAACAGAAACTGCGCGACGGGATCGAGATCGACCGCGTTGTCTATGAGGAACTCAAATCCCTCCAGCTTGACTAGAGATAGCTGCGGGTTCACTCAATCCTGATGGGATCCGCCCGACTCTCCTGGCTCTTCGCGCCATGGCACGTCGCCGCGTTGGCGACCGGCGCGAAATCGTTCCGCGACAATCCGGTGATCGGCAGCCCCGCATTCAATCGCGCCGGACTGCATGTCGCGCGCGTGCGGCTGGCCCATCGGATGGCCGAATGGCGCCGTCAAAGACTATCCGCACTGGTTTGCGAAGAGGATCGCGCGGCTTTCGAGCGCGACGGCTTCATTCTCAAACCCGACTTTCTGCCCGCCGCCGATTTTGCCGCCCTCAAAGAGCAGGTCTTGTCGTTCCGCGGACCGGTGCGGCACCAATTCCAGGGCGATGCGCTGACCCGGCGGATAGCTCTCGACCGCCGAACCCTGGCCAATCTGCCGGCTTTGCGGACCTTGGTCGACAGCCCGGAATGGCTCGGCCTCATGCGCTATGTCGGGTCGTACATGCTCGAACCGCAGACCTATATCCAGACGATCTTCTCGCATGTGCGCCAGGCGGCGCCCGACCCGCAAACGCGGCTGCACGCCGACGCATTTCATCCCTCGGTCAAGGCCTGGTTCTTTTTGACGGATGTCGCCGAAGAGGATGGACCCTTCATCTATGTGCCGGGGTCCCACCGGCCGACACGCCGGCGTCTCGCCTGGGAACGCAGCATGTCGATGACGGCGGCGCGCAGCCCGGATTTTCAAGCCTCTCGCGGCTCTTTGCGGATCACGCGAGAGACGGTACGGCGCCTCGGCTTCGGCGAGCCGAAGGCTTTGGCGGTGCCGCAAAATACACTGGTGGTGGCCGACACTGTCGGCTTCCATGCGCGCGGCCTAAGCGCGCGCCCATCAGTCCGTCTCGAAATATGGGGCTACGGGCGCCGCAACCCCTTCCTGCCCTGGCTTGGCTTCGACCCGGTCGCGATGCCGTTGGTCAAGGGGCGTGCAGTGCCCCTCTACTGGTCCGCCATGGACCTTGCCGAACGTCTGCACTTAAGCAGCAACCCTTGGCAGAGTGCCGGAACCGCAAGCCCCATCGAATGTCCGCCGTTCACAATAGGCGATGCGGGCGCTTACCCGGAGTCAGTCGCAAACGCCCGTCCGTAGCGGGCGAACACTTGGTTGAATTCGGCGACTGCGACGCGCGGGCCCTTGGGGTGGGACCAGATTGCGCTGATGACGGCGAGGAAGTCGGCCCCGGCTTCGACCAGCGGCCCGCAATTCTCTTGCGTGATGCCGCCGATCGCGCAGCACGGCACGACCGTGGTTTCGCTCCAGTCGCGCAGCAGTTCGGGGTCGGCGTGGTGCTTGGCGGCCTTGGTCGTGCTCGGGAAGAAGGCGCCGAAGGCGACGTAGTCGGCGCCGGCTTCGGCGGCGGTAATGGCGCGGTCGCGGCTGGCGCCGCAGGTCACCCCGATGATGCGGTCGGGACCGAGCAGCCGCCTCGCCTCGGCATAGGGCATGTCCTCTTCCCCGACATGCACCCCGTCGCAATCGAACTCGGCGGCGAGGTCGGGGCGGTCATTCATGATGAACGCGACGCCGCGGTCCTGCGCGATCGGCCTCAGCACCTTGGTGGCGCGCCGCACCGCATCGTCACCGCAATCCTTGAGGCGCAGCTGCACGGAGGCGACGTCGCCGCCGGCGAGCGCCTCCTCCAGCTCTTCCGCAAACCGGTCGGGGTCGAACGCCGGTGGCGTGATGAGGTAAAGCCGCGTCGTCGCCCGACTCTCTCGCTGGGCCAAGGTTCAGCCTTTGCCCTGGTAAATCTTGACGGGACCGGTGAGTTCCATCGGCTTTCCTTCCCGGCGAGCGGGCGGGGCACCTTTGTTGACAACACCCGATGCCGGCTTTTTATCAAGCCGGGCGGGATTACGCGAGAACCTCGACCGCTCGACCACATCGGAGACACGCGATGCCGAAATTTCCCGCCCTTTTCCTATCCGCCGCCTTGGCCTCGGCGGGCGCTCTCACCTCGGCGGCGGACAGCGTCCTCGCGCAGGGGGCACAGCCGAGCCTGCCCGGCGCCCCGCAGCCGACCCCGAGCTTGCCGGCCGGACCGCGGTTGCCGGGGGGCCCGGCGGGCGGCTCGGGAAATTATGCCGTCAGCGCGGCGGCAAACGATCACGCCTCCTTTCTGTGGGTCGTGGACAACATTCAGCACGCCGTGGTCCTGTGCGAAAAAACCGACGGCGGGAAGGATTTCACCTGCACAAAGAAGCCGCTGCCTTGACAGCAGCGCCGCCAAAGCGCGACACCGAAGACGGAAAAACTCATTGGCGGGAACTCAGCGGATGGCGCTCTCCGACGTGAAGGCTCTCACTTTCGACGTGTTCGGCACGGTGGTGAACTGGCGCGACAGCATCGCGCGCGAGGCGAAACGCTTCCTCGGGCCGAAGGGCTACGAGAAGGATTGGCACACCTTCGCCGACCGCTGGCGGGCCCGCTATCAGCCGGCGATGGATAAAGTGCGCAAGGGCGAGCGGCCCTGGGCCAGGCTCGACGACCTGCATCGCGAGAACCTGGTCGAGCTCCTGAAGGAATTTGAAATCACCGGGCTCGGCGAGGGTGACATCGACCACCTCAACCGCGCCTGGCACCGCCTCGACGGGTGGCCCGACAGCGTCGAAGGGCTCACCCGCCTCAAACGCAAGTTCATCCTTGCGACTTTGTCGAACGGCAATGTCGCGCTGATGGTCAACATGGCCAAATACGCGGGGTTGCCGTGGGATGTGATCCTCGGCGCGGAGATCGCCCACGCCTACAAACCGCAGCCCGAGGCCTACGACCGCAGCGCTGCGCTGCTCGACCTCAAACCCGAGCAGTGCATGATGGTGGCCGCGCATAATGGCGATCTCGTCGCGGCGCGCAGCCGCGGGTTTCGCACCGCCTTTGTCGGCCGGCCGCTCGAACACGGCCCCCATAAGAGCAGGGATCTCAAAGCCGAGCACGATTTCGACGTCATCGCCGCCGATTTTATCGATCTGGCAACCAAGCTCGGCTGCTGAGAAATTCACACCGGGGTTTCCACCAGCCTGCTCGTTAAAAGCCCGCGGGATTGGGCAACCGGGACCCGGTGGCTCGCTAAACTCGCCTCGGGGACAAGAGGGTTGACTGGCCCGCCCTTGGCCTACATCTTTTCGTTCTGAGGGGGGTCCCATGAGTAGAACGCTTATTCTGATTGCTGGGGTATTCGCCTTTCTGTCGGGGGCGCAGGGCGCTTCGGCATTTTCAACGCGGCAGGTCGATCCCGTGACTGCAAACGACCGCCTGGCCGACCCGGATGAACTCGCGGACAAGATGTCAAACGGGCAATCTGGCGGAACGACTTTCGGGCTGCCCGGCGGCGGGAAACTTCAGTTTTCGGCACCGCCGTCGAGCGGCACCGCGAACAGCCCGTTTATTACGAGCCCCAGCACGGTATTCGTGCCGAGCGAACATCGGTAATTCGCGGGGGTCCGGGCCAGGTACCTGCAGCAACCCGGCTCCACGCCGCAGCTAACAGCGCCCGAGAGCGGCAGAAAGCCTGGCGAGTTTCACACCGCGGTATGAGATCTCGTAGGACGGGGTGAAACCTTGATCGGGGCGGGAAGGCGTCCCTATCCCGACCACCCCCCTGCGTACAGCCCGATGAAGACCAGAGCAGTCCCGGCGGTCATGAGGCCGATGCTCAAACCCTTACCGGCCTGCCCCATCCGGTTCAGCGTCAGCGTGAGCCCCATCACGACGAAGCCGGCCAGGCTCAGCATATTCATGCCGAAGAGAATGTCTCTGGTGAGCACCGCCCCTGCCCTCGGTCGGGTTTCTTCACGTGGGGAACGAAATTACCGCGTTTTCGAGGCGGCGCCACCGGGTTCACTCGGCTAACGCGCGCGCTCCGCCCCAATTTGGCCCGCCTGGCTAGGCAAGCCGGTCCAACGTGCCGGTGCCGGACTGGACAGATGCGCGGGCGGCGCTCGCGGGGGTGCTGGGGTTGCCGGCGGAGGATATTCGGGTAAGGGACCGCGATCAACGCGACAAGATAAGAACCAGCCGCTTATAGTCGAGGGTCACAGTACCGAATTTCGAAAGAAAACTCTGGCCTAGTAGAGGCTCGCCCCGCACCGGACTAATGGTGGCTGTAACATTCCTGATCGCGTGCTCACCGACTTGCACCTCGCGGAGAACTATCAGATCACTGACTTCTTCCGAGCCATTAGCGAGCTGATACCGGCTTTTTCCGACGAAGTCGCCGCTCGTCAGCGCGCCGGCTCGCATTAGCGTGAGCGCGAGGTCGGCTGGTATCACCAGAGCCGAAGCGCCGGTATCTAACAGAAATGGTAACGTAATTGTGTCGTTTATCCGAACGGGTACGCGGTACGTGTCGCCGCGCCTTTCGATTTTGATTTCCTGTGGTCCCCGCGGGGCCAGAAGTGAGGGAGTTGGCTGGAACGGCGGCTCACCCCCGCTGCTGTGAGGAAGGCCGCATTGTCGCAGTGCCTCCTCGTCCGCATCGTGAGACGGTGCAAAAATAGCATACCGTTCGCGCTCCTCGATCACGGATTGCAAGGACCTGCGTTCTAACGATGCTCCGCCACTGAGGGCGGTTTCATAATGGCGCTCCACATCAGTTGCGCATCCGGCGAGAAGGACCACAATCATCAGCAATTTGAGCGGCCGCCTGGGTGTGTGGGTGAGGCGGAACATCGCTCGTCTCCAATATCACGGGGAACAGACCTAATCGTGCCCGAACTCATTGTTGAATGCAACCGGAACGGGTGCTTGCCTCAGCACATCGCCGAAGGCCGCCACATCGCTTACGGCTCGCCCCTTCGTAGATGGCTCTAGTTTCGACCCGCCTTTGGGGCGAGCCGCTCGGCAAGAGGCGCTCAGATATGCGCCGCGGCCCCCGGTCCACGCCGTGGTACTCGCCGATCCCGACCCCGAACTCCACCGCCTGTCGCTCGCATTACTGCGGGCGGCATCTGGAAACTGAGGAATATCGGCGGCTCCGGCTTCGTGTGAGTGGAGCTTCACGGCTCCGCCGAACGAGGGCGGGCCGAGAATGCTCGTCAGGGTGAAAGCGGCATCGCGTATTCGGGGAAGTCGTTTTGAATGGCGGCGGTCAATTCGTCGACAGCTCCTCCCATATTTCCCAAATCCCATTTGACGGTAAAGAGGTGCTCCGTATCGAAGTGGGTTTTGAGCTGATCGAATTTCGTGCCCTCGCAGGTGTAGTAGACCTTCTTGCCACATCCCTCGGCGAAACCGGCCTCCCAGTAGGCGCCCCGGTTTTCGTCCGTCAGATCGGCGACAGCGAACTTGGCGACCCGCAGCTCTACTCGCATCCGCAGATCAATCAGGCCTGATCTTGGTTTCGTATCTAACCGTCGCAGATCCACACCGATGGTCGAAATCCCGGTCCTAAATTGGGAGAAAGCCCGATCCACAGCCGGGTTGGCGTAGCCCATTGCCATGAACGCCAGGTTGCTATCGACCCGAGCCATGCGTAGGTCCTCAAAGCGGGACCAGCCTCGGAACGTCAATCGGTAATCAACGGTTCCTGCCGCAGTAGATGATCGAGTTGAGATCAGGTGCTCAGCGGACAAATGCTCCGCTAAATAGAGAAATCCGCTTGTCTCACCTTTGGTTGGATCATCTCCGCTTCCGACCAACCCCGCGATCTCGATTGGTCGACAAGCGACCCACTGATCCGGGGCACGCGCAGATTGACCGAGATAGTCAATGAAGTAATCTGCTTGTTGTCGTGGGTTTGGTAGTCGATCTGTCTCCCAGATCGCAATGAGCCAGCTTTGCTGCACCAGAAAACGCCGTTCAGGCGTGCTGGCAGTCCGCCGCAGCGCATGGCTGGTTATGGCCCATCGGATCGGCACCTTGCGGATGAAGTTGCCTTGTAACGCAGATAGAGCTTCATGGGTGATGCGGTATGGACCACAGCGCGGACAATCGACATCTGAGTTCCGGCTAGCCGTCGGTGAGAAAATCGCGTCGACGCCGCAAATCGGGCAGGATATCACGTCTGGCTACTCCCCATTTTCGAAATAGTTTTGGAGCGGGACGAGCAGGTTCTGAGCGGAGCCCGAGGGGTAGAATACTCCAGCTGTAAGACAACGATTGCGATTTGTGGTTACCCCCAAGACAACGGACGGATAAGCCAATCGCGGACGACTTGGGTCCCATACCGCCGCCTGGGGGACCTTCCCCCCGGTCATGGTCAGCGCCGGCCCAGGTCCAGGGTTTTGGCGCTTGGACGCGGGATAGCGGATGGCTAGCGCTGGACACCCGGTCGGGGCTTGTGATACGCGCGCAAGGGATGCGCGGGCGAGAGCCAAAGTTTCGGAGGGCCCAGGGGCTAAGTGGTTGTTCTGCCAAAAGTCCGCCAGACCAACCGGGACCTCGATCCCGTGAAACAGTAGCGGCGGTGCTTTTCCGGGGGATATTCAGGCCATTTTTCGGGCTTTTTTGGCGGATTTCCGCCATGACCCTCCAACCCCCGAAACTCCGCGCGGGCCTTTGTAAGCCTTTGAAATGACACGGGTCGGGTTCTCAGATTTCGCGCTTTCCAGTAAGCATTTGCACGCCACGGATTTTTGCCTCCGAGGGACCCGCTGCCAGTTTGGGACCCTACCACCGGGTGGGGAGACCGCCCCGGCACCCGCTTCCGGCCCGGCACCTGATCAGTGTGGACTCCGGCGCTGGGACGCGGCGATGCGGACCACGGTCTCGGCACTTGGTGCCCATTTCATGCCGATCCGCGGGGAGGAGAGCCTGAACGCGACGGGCTCGATAACCAGCGCCGGTTACCGCCGGGCAACGCGGCCTGATTAGCTCCAAACCGCTCTTGCCGCTTACCTCTCGCTTTACCCGCCGCGAGAGCTGGATCCGCTCCGATGATCTAAGCTCTTGAAAAGAATGGTGGGCGCGACTGGGATTGAACCAGTGACCCCTACGATGTCAACGTAGTGCTCTCCCGCTGAGCTACGCGCCCGTGACCACGGTCGGGGTGGGGACGAGGGTGTAGCGAAATTGCGGACGGCAGGCAAGCTGCGGCAGCGTCAGGCGGGGCCTGAGAGAAAAGGACCGACGGTCTGCAGGAAGGCTTGCGGCTGTTCGGCATGAACCCAGTGTCCCGCACCCTCGATGCGCGTGATCCGGGCCTGCGGGAACAGTTGCCGGATGCCGGGTACGTGCTCGGCTTGGATATAGTTGGAGCGGGCGCCCGCGACAAACAATGCCGGTCCCCGGTAGGCAGTGCCCGCCGGGAGGTCGGGAAAGCCGACGATCTGGGAGAAACCGCGCTCGATCGCGTCGAGGTTCAGGCGCCAACGTGCGCCATTTTCGTCGACCACCAGATTCTGCAACAAGAAAGCCCGCTCGGCGGGGTCGGGAACGGCCCCGGCTAGCGCTACATCGACCTCGGCGCGCCGCTTGACCTTGCTGAGATCGACGGCCCGCATGGCGCGGCTATAGGCGAGCAGGTTTGGCGGATTGGCAGCTGGGGCGATATCGACGATGACCAGCCGATCGACCTCACCGGGATGGAGCAGAGCCATCACCATTGCGATCTTGCCGCCCATGCTGTGCCCCAGCAGGGCGGCATGCTCGATGCCGCGGGCGCGAAGCGTCGCCCGCAAATCTTCCACCATTTCGCGATAGGACACCCCGTCCGCCCAAGGCGAGGCGCCGTGATTGCGCAGATCGAAGGTTAGAACCCGGTGGTGCGCTGCGAGGTGCTGGGCGACCGACCGCCAATTCCGGCCGGAGCCGAAGAGCCCATGCAGGATCGCAACCGGCGGCCCGGAAACGAATTCGTTGGCGGCGAGCTCGAGCGGCATACCTATTCCCTTTCGTGCAGAACAACGATCCGCTTCCATGTAGAATTGTCCGGCAAAAAACCGTGGGGACGCGGTACGGGAGGAGGCGATGCAGGGTTTGATGCCGGAGCGGCCGCTGCTGATTTCGTCGATCATCAGGCACGCGGCCGTGTATCACCGCGACACGGAAATCGTCTCGCAGACTGTCGAGGGCGGGATACACCGCTACACTTACGAGGCCGCCGAGCGGCGCGCCAAACGGCTCGCGCGGGCGTTGTTGAAGCTGGCGATCAGACCCGGCGACCGCGTCGGGACTCTCGCCTGGAACACGTTCCGCCATTTCGAGCTCTACTACGCGATCTCGGGGATCGGCGCGGTCTGCCACACGATCAACCCTCGGCTGTTCGACGATCAGATCGTCTACATAATCAATCACGCCGAAGACCGGCTGCTCTTTGTCGATGCGAGTTTTGCCCCGCTGATCGAGCGGCTTGCACCGCGTTTGCCGGCGGAATGCCGCATCATATGGATGACCGGGGAGGGCGCCGAGCCCGCAACCGGCCGCAGTCTCCCACTCCACCCCTGCCATGAGGCGCTGATCAGCGCCGAAGACGAGGATTTCGAGTGGGCCGAATTCGATGAGCGCACGGCCTCCTCGCTTTGCTACACCTCGGGCACGACCGGCAATCCGAAAGGTGTGCTTTACAGCCACCGTTCCACGGTGCTGCACGCAATGGGGATTTCGCTACCCGATGGGATCTCGATCTCGGCGTCTGACGCCGTCTGCCCGGTAGTTCCGATGTTTCATGCCAACGCCTGGGCGATTCCTTATGCGGCGCCAATGCAGGGCGCCAAGCTCGTGCTGCCGGGCCCGCGGTTGGATGGCCAGAGCCTTTATCAGCTCTTCGAGGCGGAACAGGTCACGTTGGGCCTTGGCGTGCCGACGGTGTGGCTCAGCTTCGAGGCCTACCTTTCCGCAACGGGGGCGCGCTGCTCGACCCTTCGCCGGATCCTGTCGGGGGGCTCTGCGGTGCCGCCATCGATGGTCGAGGCCTTCGCCGGTCGAGGCATCGATGTACGGCAGGGCTGGGGAATGACCGAGATGAGCCCGCTCGGCACGACGGCCGCGCTCAAAGCGAAGCATCTCGGCCTCGATCCCGACGCACAGTTGAAGGTGAAGGCCAAGCAGGGCCGGCCGGTTTTCGGGGTCGAGATGAAGGTGGTCGACGACGCCGGTCAGCCTCAGCCCAATGACGGCACTTCGATGGGCGAACTGGTGGTGCGTGGCCCGTGGATCGTCAGCGGCTATTACGAGGACGCCGATGCAACCGCCGCGGCGATGGACGAGGAGGGATGGTTCCGCACCGGCGATGTCGCGACGATCGACCCCGACGGCTACATGCAAATCATGGACCGGCGGAAGGACGTCATCAAATCCGGCGGCGAGTGGATCAGCTCGATCGACCTCGAAAACGGCGCGATCGCCCATCCCGATGTCGCCGAAGCTGCCGTCGTGGCGGTGCCTCACCCGCGCTGGGCGGAGCGGCCGTTGCTGATCGTGACCCCGCGGCCGGAGTGTCGGCCGCAGCGCGACGACCTGCTCGCCTTTCTCGCCGAGCGCTTTCCGCGCTGGATGCTGCCCGACGACGTCGTCGTCCTCGACGAACTGCCTCACACGGCGACCGGAAAGGTTATGAAGCTTCGGCTGCGCGAGATGTTCCGCAACCACCGGCTGCCCGAGCATTGATATCGCCGGCATCCCTCCCCATCCTCGGGGGATGAGCGTCGTCGTCCGATTTGCCCCGTCGCCAACCGGGTTTCTGCATATCGGCGGGGCGCGCACCGCACTCTTCAATTGGCTCTTCGCGCGGCATCACGGGGGCAAGTTCCTGCTGCGCATCGAGGACACCGACCGCGTCCGCTCGACCTCGGAGGCGGTGGCGGCGATCATCGACGGGCTCGACTGGCTGGGTCTAGGGTGGGACGGCGACATCGTCCACCAGTTCGAGCGCGCACCGCTTCACGCTGAAATCGCGCGGCAGCTGCTGGCCGCCGGACACGCCTATCACTGTTATTGCACCCCGGCCGAGCTGGAGGCGATGCGCGAGCGGGCGCGAGCCGAGAAGCGCTCGGTCCGCTATGACGGGACCTGGCGAGACCGCGATCCGTCGGAGGCTCCTGCCGGGATTGCACCGGCGATCCGGCTGAGGGCGCCGCAGCACGGTTCGACGACGATCCACGACCTTGTTCAGGGAGAGGTGACGGTCGCCAATACCGAGCTCGACGATCTGATAATCCTGCGCGCCGACGCCACGCCGACCTATAATTTGTCCGTCGTCGTCGACGACCACGACATGGGCATCACCCATGTGATCCGCGGCGACGACCACCTCAACAATGCGTTCCGCCAGAAGCAGATCTATGACGCGCTCGGCTGGGCGGTGCCCGAATTCGCACATCTGCCGCTGATCCACGGCCCCGACGGCGCAAAGCTGTCGAAGCGGCATGGCGCGCTCGGTGTCGATGTCTATCGCGAGCTCGGGTACCTGCCCGAGGCTCTTCGAAACTATCTGCTGCGCCTCGGCTGGAGCCACGGCGACGACGAGATCATTTCGACCGAACAGGCGATCGAGTGGTTCGACATCGATGCTGTCGGCCGCGCGCCGGCGCGGTTCGACTTCGCCAAGCTCGACAACCTGAACGGCCAATATATCCGCGCTGCCGAGGACGACCGCCTCGTCGCGCTGGTCGCGCCGAGACTTGAAAAGCTGGTCGGAAAGCGGCTCACCGACATCGGCCTCGGGCGCCTGCGAGAGGCCATGCCCGAGCTCAAGCTGCGCCCCAAGACCTTGGCCGAGCTGGCCGCCAATGCCCGTTTTCTGGTCGCGCCGCGGCCGATCCGGCTCGATGACAAGGCCGCGAGGTTGCTGAAGTCCGGAGGTGCGGCGGCTATTGGCGGATTTGATCGACGCCCTGCGCAGCGCGGAATGGCAGCCGGAGCGCCTCGAAGACGAGATCCGCTCTTTTGCCGATCAGAAGGGAACCAAGCTCGGCTCGGTCGCCCAGCCGTTGCGGGCCTCTCTGACCGGCTCGCTCGCTTCGCCGGGGATCTTTGCCGTAATGAAGATCCTGGGGCGCGAGGAGAGCCTTGGACGGATCGCCGATGTGGCCGGATCGGCGGAGTGACGCGCGCGTTTGCCAAGTTCGCTCGACAAGCTTATTTTTGCAGTGCATCAGGCAACCGCCAGCAGGCTTAGCGACAGAGGTGGATCGATGGACGGCAACAATATGGTCACCGGGACGGTGACGCTCACCGACAACGAAACCGGAAAGTCGATCGATCTTCCGGTGATTGGCGGATCGATCGGCCCGCGCGTCATCGATATCCGCAAGCTTTACGCGCAGACCGGGCATTTCACCTACGATCCGGGCTTTATGGCGACCGCGGCCTGCCGCTCCAGCATCACCTATATCGACGGCGACGAAGGGATCTTGATGTATCGCGGCTATCCGATCCAGGAGCTGGCGGAGCACAGTGATTTTCTCGAAGTCGCCTATCTGCTGCTGAATGGAGAATTGCCGAACGCCAAGGAAAAGGCCCAGTTCGTTTACGACATCACCCACCACACGATGGTGCACGAGCAGCTTTCGAGCTTTTTCAACGGCTTCCGCCGCGACGCGCATCCGATGGCGGTCATGTGTGGCGTGGTCGGCGCTCTGTCCGCCTTCTACCATGATTCGACCGACATTCACGACCCCTACCAAAGGATGGTCGCCTCATACCGCCTGATTGCCAAGATGCCGACGATCGCGGCCATGGCCTACAAATATACGCATGGCCAACCATTCATGTACCCGCAGAACTCACTGGGTTACACCGAAAATTTCCTCCATATGACATTCGCCGTGCCGTGCGAAGAATACAAAGTCAACCCGGTCGTGGCACGGGCGCTCGATCGTATCTTCATCCTGCACGCCGATCACGAACAGAATGCGTCGACAGCCACGGTGCGCAACGCCGGATCGAGCGGCGCCAACCCGTTTGCCTGTATCGCCGCGGGAATCGCCTCGCTGTGGGGGCCGGCGCATGGCGGCGCCAATGAGCAGGTGCTGAAGATGCTCGACCGCATTGGCGACAAGAAGAACATCCCCGAGTTTATCAAAGAGGTAAAAAACAAAAACGACATTGAGTATGGCTTTGGTCATCGCGTCTACAAAAACTACGATCCGCGGGCCCGCGTTCTGCGCGACAGCTGCCACGAAGTGCTTGCCGAGCTGGGAATCAAGGATGATCCAACGCTCGACCTGGCGATGGAGCTGGAAAAGATCTCGCTGAACGACGACTATTTTATTACCAGGAAATTATACCCGAACGTCGATTTCTATTCGGGAATCATCCTGAAGGCGATTGGGTTCCCGACATCGATGTTTACCGCCCTGTTCGCAATCGCGCGCACCGTCGGTTGGGTCGCGCAGTGGGAGGAGATGCTCGAGGATACCGACGCCAAGCTGATGCGCCCGCGCCAGCTCTTCGTGGGAGCAGACGAGCGCCATTACGTGCCGGTCGAAAATCGCGGCTGATCACGGGATTTTCTTCGGGGAGGAGTCTACATGCCGGATTACAAGCTGATTTCCGCCGATTCTCACGTCAGCGAACCGCCCGATCTCTGGGCGACCCGCGTCGACAAGCAATATCGCGAGCGGGCGCCGCAGCTGATGGTCAACCCGCCCGGCAAGGAGGGCGCCTATTTCCATTACGAGGGCTACGCGCCGCACCCGATCGGCATCGGCCTCGGCGCCGGCAAGAGCCCCGAAGAGCTGAAGGAGTTCCTGACCAAGGCGACCTATGCCGATGCCCGGCCGGGCGGCTGGGACCCCGCCGCGCGGAAGAAGGACAATGAACTCGACGGGGTCGAGGCCGACGTGCTCTACACGACCCTCGGTTTCCGCATTTTCTGGCTCAAACATCCCGGGCTGCAGGCCGACTGCTTCCGCGTCTATAACGATTGGCTCGCCGAATTCGTCAGCTTCGACCCGAAGCACATGGCCGGGCTGCCGATGATCTCGCTTTACGACCCCAAGGCCGGGGCGCAAGAGCTCGAACGCTGCGCCAAGTTGGGTCTCAAGGGGGCGATGATCTGGTGCTCGCCCCCCGAGGGGCAGCCTTACAGCTCGGACATTTACGACCCGTTCTGGGCGGCGGCGCAGGAACTGAAGATGCCGGTCAGCCTGCATGCGATCACCGGCATGGGAATGGAGAGCCAGTACAATTGGGGTGAGCGCTACATGCGCTCGACCGTGCTGTCGCACGAGGTCGAGAAATCCTTCAGCGTGCTGATCTTCTCGGGCGTGCTCGACCGCTTCCCGCAGCTGCAGATCGTCTCGGCCGAGAACAATATCGGCTGGCTGCCGTATTATCTGCAGCGCATGGACCGCGCCTTCGAGCGCCAGCGCATTTCTGCCGGCTTTACCAACAAGCTGAAGCCGAGTGAGTACTTCCAGCGCCAGATGTGGGCCACCTACATCGACGATTACGTCGGCGTCGCTAACCGCCACTTCATTGGCGTCGACAAGCTGATGTGGTCTTCCGACTACCCGCACCAGGCTTCGACCTGGCCGCATTCGCAGGACGTCGTGGCGCGCGACTTCAAGGACGCCAGCCCCGAAGACCGCTTCAAGATCACCCGCGCCAACGCCGCCAGGCTATACGGCTTCGACGCTTAAGAGCGCGCCGGCTGCGGTCGCCAGTGAGCGCGAGCCGCAGGTTGTGAAGCATCTCACAGTTCTTCGCGGCGCAGTGGGCGTACTATTAGGCGTCATACTCGATGGGGGACCGCTCCCATGCCTGCTCGCCGCGCCAAGCCGTGTCTTGTCGAGGCTCGCCCCGTCCGGGCTTGCACCGGCGCCGGCGCCCAACGCAAATCGCCGGGAGCCGCACTTGGACTGTGTGCGTTTCTGATCGTCTCGCTTTTTGCCGCGGACGCAGCAGTCGGTCAGGTTGCGAGCACCGGGCCCGCGGATTGGATGATGCGCGGCGTCGCGGCGGCTTTGCTTGATCGGACGCCGGGGGTCGCCGCAGCCGCCCTCGTTCTCCCGCGAGCACCCGAGGCGGTCGTGGCAGCGGCAAACGCCGGGCCAGAGGCGACCCGCACCGCGCTGTTCGTCCAACTGCGCTCGTTAATGAGTGATCATGATCCCGCGGCGCGAAGTGCCGCGATTTCAGCGCTGTCGGAATTTCCGGTTGCGGAAGCCGAACGCGCCGCTATCGCCTCTGTGTTTCGTGAGCGGCTGGATCAGGACGATGACGCCGGCGTTCGGTCCGCGGCCGCCACCGCGCTCGGGAACCTCGCGACTCCCGCGCCCGAGCGCACCGCTGCCGTCGCTGCTTTGCGCAAGCGGCTGGCGGTGGATAGCGAGTGCAGGATCCAGAGTTCTAGCGGCCGCGGCGCTGGCAAAACTCGGGGTTCCGGAGGAGGATCGCAGACCTGTTGTCGATATGGTGCGAGCATTGCTGACAAAGGGCGAATGCGACGCCAACGCAGTATGGGTCGCAGCCAAGTCACTAGGATCGTTCGGGCTCAGTGATACCGATCGTTCTTCTATCGTTGGCTCGCTGCGTGAACGCCTCGGTAACTCGGACGAGCAGGTCCAAGCAATCACGGCTCTGGGAGCGTTTGCACCCGAGGCGCCTGATCCCTCCCTCATCATTGCCGATCTCTGTGATCGGCTAAAGGATCCCGCATGGGGCTTTCAAGGTCTCGCTGCCGCCCTGCTCGGAGCGTCTTCGATCCCGCAGTCCAATCGCCCCTGTGTCGTTGCTGCCCTGGGTGAGCGGCTGCAGAACGACCCCGACTCGCAGGTCTGGGGGGAGGCCGCGGCGGCATTGGCGAAGCTTCCGCTTACCGATCCTGAGCGTTCGTCGTTTTTGGGTGCTCTTCGTGAACGGCTGAAAAGAGACAAGCTACCTGCATTCCCGATCTTAAGTGCGACGCTGAACAAGCTCGCGGTTTCGGAAGAGGAACGTACCTCCGTCAGCGCGATCCTCCACAAGAGATTGGAAAAGGAGAAGGAATCAGCTGAGCGCGCAGCGGTCTCCAAGCTACTCGGCGAGTTTGCGGTCCCGGCGACTGACCGCAGTCCGGTCATAACCGCTCTGCTCAATCGGCTGAACGCCGACGGTGATGCAGATGTGCGGAAAGCAGCGGCCGGGGCACTCGGCGCGTTAGCCGTAGCAGAGCCTGATCGAACTTCGGTTGTCACTGCGCTGCGCACACGGCTGGACGATGAAGAGGACACGGATGTCCGGGATGCTGCTGCTGCCGCGTTGTTGGAACTGGGCCCGGTAGACGGCCCCACTCTGCTCGCCGAATGGCGCCTTATTTACGAGGGCGAGGCGAGACGATCGGCCATTTGGCGCGCGCGCGGCACTGTTGCTACCGGGGCACCCGATTGGCCCGATCCGATTCATGTGCTCGTAGCGTTTCTCGGCCATCGGTCGCCGGTCGAGCTGCCTTGGGAAGAGGTCGAAGGACAGCCGCATCGAGCGGTCGAGTACCTCAAAATTTTTGATAGTTCGTGGCCCGATATCGTGCCGTCGCCAGGATTCAAAATCGAAGCGGCCGACCGCCTGATCGACATCGTGCAGCGCACCTGCTCGGCGTTGGCGGGGGCGGCCGGATCCGAGGATTTCGTCGCAGGAGCGTTACGCTGGTCGCGGGATGAGTTCGGTGCGGCGTGGCGCGCTCTGACCGGAGCGGATGATTACAAAACGCCCCGCCGTTGCTGGACTGCGGCTGAGCGAGATGTGCTTATTAGCCTGCAAGGCAAGCTTACGCACGCAGGGCTAGCTTCTCAGGCGACCGTGCTGCAGAACGCCATCAAAGCGGACGCGTCGGCGCCGATAATCGGGCTGGTCGGTTACGGCGTGATCGCCTGGACAATATTTTGGGTGGGTTTGATCGCTGCGTTTCCGTACAACCGCCATGTGCGCGCAGTGTACCTCTTCAATGAGAAGCTGCGCGGAATGCTGAGCCTTTGGTTCGTGCCGGTCGTCCTCGGCATTGTGCCCGGCGCCAGGCGTCACTTGCTTCGGCCGTTTCGCTCGGACCTCTTGAGGGACGCGCGCATCGACGAATTCGACGAAAGCAATTGGTTTCCTAGTTCCGAGGTCCTCGACCGGGGCGGCATACGCCTGCTTCTGGCTGACGCCGTTTCGCGGGTTGCCGGGATTTGCCTCCTGGTCGGGGAATTGGGCCTTGGGAAAACGCTCTTTCTGCGGCGCGTGGCAAAACGATCTTACCGTCCCCTCGTCTTTCTCTACGCCCGGGCCTGCGTTGACGGCGTGCCCGAAGCGATTGTGCAGGCCACAAGAGGGGTGCAGGACCCTCGCTTCTTTGAGGCAATGATCTACACCGGCAGCCTTGCCGTAATCATCGATGGCTTGAACGAGGTTTCTGCGGAAGCCCGCGGCAAGATCCTGGAGTTTGTCAAAAGGAATGCCAGGGACGGCAACATCCTGGTCTCTACGCAGCCGCTCGAATGGGGCGACAAGGACGGTCCGCCCGTCCCCGGCGCCCGCATCTTGGAGCTGCAGCCGCTCGCCCGCGGCGCGATGGAAGATTTTCTGCTCAGCCGTCCGGCCGGCGCGCGAGCCGAGCGAAAGGTGCACGGCACCGCGTATCAGGGCGCAGTACGGGAATTTTTGCGTACGACCCTGGACGAGGCGCCAAGCCCGGACGAGGGGGCCGCGGCGCAGATCGTGCTCTCGAACCCGATGGATCTGACTTATGCCAGTGAACTCATCTCTGCGGGATTGATGCCACGACCCGACGAGATGGTCGGTCAGGCATTCGAGCTGGCGCGAAGGCACTACGTCGAGATCGCCAAGCGCGAATTCCCAACCTCTCAGTTCGCAAAGCGGGTCGTCGATCTGCGTCTTGCCGACCGGAATTGGCTCGAGACGGGAGATTTTGCCAACGAGCAGGCGTCACTCGAGACCTATCGCCTACTGGTGCGCGCCGATATTCTCGACGAGGACGGGAGGGCGGAGAGTCGACTGCGTTTCCGCCACGACAAGGTAATGGACTTCTTCCTGAAGCTGGCCTTCGATGAGAACCCCGCGGCACAGATCGCAAATTTTGACGACCCGCGCTTTCGCGGCGTCTATCTGCTCTACGCACAGACGGCCGAGATCGAGGTTGCTCGGCACCTCCGTGACCAGCTCGTGTTGCGTGCAGCGACAACCCGCGACCATGCGCTGAGCGACGAGTTCGTTCGGCGGCTGTCGCTGCGCGATACGGGGGCCGCGGCCCAAAGTGCTGGCTCTTTAGTCGCGGTGTCTGCCTGAGCAAGGGCCACCAGACCTCGTGGGCGCCGGCGCAGTCGTAGGGCGGAAAAGCGCCGGCGCAACTCCGTCGAACTCGGCGGCGGAATGCGCCTTCCGCCCTACATTCTACAGTCGCCCTCGAATTGCCATACTATCAGCGTATATTGAACAGGAGCGTGGAATCCGGATTGAGCGCGCCAGCCGCATTAACACAAGGTGGATCACGACCGCTTGACCTTCGCGCGGCGCACCGTGAGGATGCCGGGATTGTAATCGGGCCGGAGTTAACAGCTTACCGTGTTGTCGGCTGAGTCCCGCGACGGTCGGGCTCTCTATAGCGCATCGCACCTTGCTCGGAACGCGGCGAATTTCGCGCCGCTGACGCCGCTCGGGTTTCTGTCACGGTCGGCTGAGGTCTACCCCGATAAGGTTGCGGTGACGCACGGCGCTGTCCGCATCACCTACGGTCGGTTGTACGATCGCTGCCGCCAATTCGCGGATTCGTTGCGCCGCCGCGGGATAGAGCGCGGCGATACTGTTGCAGTCCTCGCGCCGAACGTGCCGGCGTTGCTTGAGGCGCATTACGGTGTGCCGTTGGCGGGTGCGGTGCTCAACGCATTGAATTATCGCCTCGACGCACGGTCGATCGCCTTCATCCTCTCGCATGGGCAAGCGAAGCTGCTGATCGCCGACCGCGAATTCTCGCCGATCGTCGAGGAGGTGCTGGCCGCATTGCCGGAACCAATTCCCCTCGTGGAAATCGACGACGAGGCCGGCGGTGCCTCGCTCGGCGGGACGGACTACGAAACCTTCCTTGCCGAAGGTGATCCCGCCGCAACCTGGTCCGGGCCGCAGGACGAATGGGACCCGATAGCCCTCAACTACACTTCCGGCACGACCGGCAATCCCAAAGGCGTCGTCTACCACCATCGCGGCGCCTTTCTGAATGCGCTCGGCAATGCGATCACCTTCGGGCTCGACCGCAACTCGGTCTATCTGTGGACGCTGCCGATGTTTCACTGCAACGGCTGGACCTACCCCTGGGCAGTGACCGCAGTGGCCGGGACTCATGTCTGTCTGCGCCGGGTCGATCCCGCGGCGATTTTCGCGGCGATCGCCGAGCATGGGGTAACGCATCTGTGCGGCGCCCCGATAGTGCTGAACATGCTCGTGCACGCGCCCGACGAGGCAAAACGGCGGTTTGACCATATCGTCGAGGTCGCCACCGGCGGCGCCGCTCCGCCCTCCGCGGTGATCGAGGCTATGGAACGCATGGGGTTTCGGGTCACTCACCTCTACGGCTTGACCGAAACTTATGGGCCCTCGACTGTCTGCGCGTGGCAGGAGGAATGGGCCGGCCTGCCGCTATCGGAGCGTGCGGCCCGCATGGCCCGGCAAGGCGTCAATTACCTGACCGTCGAGGGCCAGCGCGTCGTCGACCCGCAGACGATGGCCGATGTCCCGGCGGATGGCAGCACGATGGGCGAGCTGGTCTTGCGCAGCAACACGGTGATGAAGGGGTATCTAAAGAACCCGGCGGCGACCGAGGCGGCGTTCGAGCATGGCTGGTTCCACACCGGCGACCTCGCGGTCCGCCATCCCGACGGCTATGTCGAAATCAAGGACCGCTCAAAGGACATCATCATCTCGGGCGGCGAGAACATCTCCTCGCTGGAAGTCGAGGATGCCCTCTACCGGCATCCCCAAATCATGGAGGCGGCCGTCGTCGCCAGACCCGACCCGGTCTGGGGCGAGAGCCCGTGCGCCTTTGTGACCCTCATACCCGATGCCGGCCCGGTATCGGCCGAAGACATCATCGCCTGGTGCCGTGCCAACCTGGCACATTACAAAGTACCGCGGACAATCGTGTTCGGCCCGTTGCCCAAGACCTCGACCGGCAAGATCCAGAAATTCGAGCTGCGCGACCGCGCCAGGGAGATTGCTCCGTGACGGAGCTGCCAAGCTTCGATCTCGCAGGCCAAGTCGCGCTGGTTACCGGTGCGTCGAGCGGGATCGGGCGGCATCTGGCCGAGCTCCTCGCTGCAGCGGGGGCCAAGGTGGCGCTCGCCGCGCGCCGAGTGGATCGGCTCGCCGAAGCGGCTGCCGAGATCTCAGCCGCCGGAGGCCACAGCCTGCCGGTCGCTTGCGACGTTACCCGGCCGGACAGCGTCGCCACCACTGTCGCGGCCGTCGAAAACGAGCTCGGGCCGCTGAGCATCCTGGTCAACAACGCCGGCGTCGTGGTCAGCAAGCCGGTATTGCAGCACACCGAAGAGGATTGGGATTACGTCGTCGGCACCAACCTCAAGGGGGCCTGGCTGATGGCCCGCGAGTTCGCGCAACACCTCGTCGAGCGGCAGCGGCCCGGGCGGATTGTAAATATCGCCTCCGTCCTCGGCGAACGCACCATCGCTAGCGTGCCGAGCTATACCGCGGCAAAGGCGGGCCTGATCCACTTGACCCGGGTATTGGCGATGGAGCTGGCGCGCTACGGGATTCTCGTCAACGCGATCGCCCCCGGTTATATCGAGACCGATTTTAACCGCGATTTCTTTCGTTCCGAGGCGGGGAAGAGGCTCGAAGCGCGTATTCCACTGCGCCATATCGGGCAGCCGCGTGACCTCGACGGCGTCATGCTGCTGCTCGCGTCGCCGGCGGGCGCCTATATGACGGGCGCGGTTATCGCAATCGATGGCGGGCACGGGGTCGCCTCGATCTGAGCCGTGCGTCCGCGGCGCAGCGGTCGAGGATCGCCGCGCGGCATTGGCGCGGTTTCTCGCCGAGGCAAGCGGTGCAGCCACGGTCGAGATTACAGGCCTCATGCCATTGCGGGGTGGCGCCATCCAGGAGAATTGGGCCGTCGATGCGGGGTTTTCCGGCGGCGCGCTCGCCGGAGAACAGCGCTTGGTGCTGCGCACGGCCGCGCCGACGGGGGTCGCCGCAAGTCTGGGCCGGCTCGAAGAGTTCGCCGTGCTGAAGGCGGCCTTCGCAGCCGGGGTGACAGTGCCAGAGCCGCTCTGGGCGAGCGACGCCCCGGAGATAATGGGCAAGCCGTTTTTCACGATGCGGCGGGTCGAGGGGACCGCCGCAGCCCATCGGATCACCCGCGATCCGGCGCTCGAACCCGCGCTCCCGGCGATCGCCGAGCGGCTCGGCCGCGAGCTCGCCCGGATCCATACGATCCGGCCGCCGCGCGCCGATCTGGCATTTCTCGCGCCGTACCAAGAGGTCGGACCGGCGTCTCAGATCTGCGCATTTCGCGCCTATCTCGATGGTCATGCGGCGCCGCGGCCGGTGCTCGAATGGGGCATCCGCTGGCTTGAAATCCATATTCCGGCGCCGACCGACCCCGTCCTTTGCCATCACGATTTTCGCACCGGCAATTACATGTTGGACGGTGCTGCGCTGACCGGGGTTCTCGATTGGGAATTTTCCGGCTGGGGCGATCCGCACGAAGATATCGGGTGGTTTTGCTCAAAAGGCTGGCGCTTCGCGCGGCTCGACCGTGAAGCAGGCGGCATCGCCGACCGCGCGACGTTCTATAGGGGGTACGAGAACCAGTCCGGGCGACCGGCCGACCCGCGGCGGGTCTTCTTTTGGGAGGTGCTGGCCAGCGTCCGCTGGGCAGTGATCGCCCTGCAGCAAAGCGACCGCTATATGATCGGCGGGGAGCGCAATCTCGATCTCGCGCTAACCGGACGGCGTGCAACCGAGTGCGAGTTGGAGATCTTGATGCTACTGGACACGGGTGGAGCGCCGAGCGGTGCGTGACCTGCCGACCGGACCGGCGCTGCTCGCCCTCGCCCGCGACGTGCTGCTGAACGAACTGATGCCGCTATTGCCGCAGACGGCGCATCTCGAAGCCCGGCTCGTTGCCAACAGCATGGCAATCGCCGAACGCGAAGCTGTTTCGGGCGCCCCCCCATCACAGGAGATCTGTCACGAGCTGGAGAAATTGTACGGCGAGGCGGCAGAGGGCGAGCAAGGGCTTATGCACCGCTTCGCGCGCGACCTTCGTGCCGGCGTCTTCAAAGACGGTGAGTCTCGCGAACGCCACGCGCGCGAGATACTCTGGCGCCTCACGATCGCCAAGCTGCGCGACGCCAATCCGAGGTTCTTGAACGCCAATGGCTTCAGTTAGCCATGGTGGGAGATCAAGCTGTGTCGCAGTCCCGTGTCCCGCAAGTCGTCGAAGCATTCGCCCGCGGCGAGATCGTTGTTGTCACCGACGACGACGACCGTGAGAACGAGGGCGACCTGATCGTCGCAGCAGTACACGCGACGCCGGAGAAGATGGCCTTCATCATCCGCCATACCTGCGGCATCGTCTGCGCGCCATTGACCGCGGAAACCGCGCGACGGCTGCATCTTGCCCCGATGGTCGCGGACAGCGACGCCATTCACGGTACCGCATTTACGGTTTCAGTCGATTACCGCCACGGCACGACAACTGGGATTTCCGCCGACGACCGCACCGCGACAATTCGCAACCTCGCGAACAACAATGCGGGCCGATCGGATTTCGTCCGACCCGGTCATATCTTTCCGTTGATTGCCAAGGATGGCGGCGTGCTGATGCGTTCGGGCCACACCGAAGCGGCGATCGACCTCTGCCGGCTCGCCGGCATCGAGCAGGTCGCGGCGATTTGCGAGCTGGTCAATGATGACGGCACCGTGATGCGCGGCCCTCAGGTCCGCAGCTTCGCCAAAAGCCACGGCCTGAGGCGCATCTCGGTGGCCGATCTTATCGCTTATCGCCAAGCGCGAGAAAAGCTCGTGACCCGCGTGGCCGAGTTCACTGTGGCGAGCGAGATCGGCGAGCTCGGCGGTTATGCCTATGTGACGCCGTTCGACAAGGTCCACCACTACGCGTTCGTCTATGGAAACATTGGCGACGGCAGCAACATCCCGACGCGGCTTCACCGGGCCAACGTCCTCGAAGATGTGTTTGGCGGCGCCAAACCCATCCATGCCGCGCTGAGCCGGTTCAATGCCGCCGGGCGGGGGGTCCTTGTCTATCTGCGAGACGGCACGTCGGGCGTGCCGGCCTCTCCCGTCGCAGAGGAGGGCACCGGCTCGGAGCAGGAGCGCAATGTCCAGTGGCGCGAGGTAGGGCTCGGCGCGCAGATCCTGCGCGACCTGCGGATTTCCTCGATTCAGCTTCTGGCAACCCGCTCCCGCACTTATGTCGGGCTCGCCGGCTTTGGGATCGAGATCAGCGCAACCGAGCCGCTGGAGTAACGGGGCGCCTCAGCGCGACCGGCACCCCCTCACACCGCGTCGGGGCCTTGCTCGCCGGTGCGGATGCGGATGGCCTGCTCGACCGCGAATACGAAGATCTTGCCGTCGCCGATCTTGTCGGTGCGGGCGCTGTCCTGAATCACCTGAACCGCGCGCTCGGTGATCGCGTCATCGAGCACGACCTCGATCTTGATCTTGGGCAGGAAGTCGATCACGTACTCCGCCCCGCGATAGACTTCGGTATGCCCCTTCTGACGCCCGAAGCCCTTGACTTCGGTGACCGTCATCCCGGTGATGCCGACCTCGTGCAGCGCGTTTTTTACTTCGTCCAGTTTGAAGGGCTTGATGATTGCTTCGATCTTTTTCATCGCCTAACCTCGCATTTAGCTCGACGGGCCTACTGGACTGCCTCGCCGTGAAGCGCCAGGTCGAGACCTTCGCGTTCAACCTCGGCGTCGACCCGAAGCCCGACCGTAAGATCGACCAGCTTGAGCAGGATCAGAGAAACGACGACGTCATAGACGACGGTGACCGTGATCCCGTAGAGCTGCACTATGACCTGATGCGGATTGCCGTCGATCAGGCCGCTCTTGCCTTCTCCGCCGACCCACGCAACCGCAAGCACACCGGTCAAGACAGCGCCAACCATGCCGCCGATGCCGTGCACGCCGAACGCGTCGAGACTGTCATCATATCTGAGCGCGTGCTTGAGACCCGTCGTGGCCCAATAGCAGATGACCCCGGCCGCAACCCCGATAATCAGGGCGCCCCGCGGGTCAACGAAGCCCGATGCCGGCGTAATCGCCACGAGCCCCGCCACTGCGCCCGAGATGATGCCGAGCACGCTGGGCTTTCCCTTCATGACCCATTCAGCGAACATCCAGGCGAGCGCGGCGGTTGCGGTAGCGATCTGGGTTACCGCCATGGCCATCCCGGCATTTCCGTTGGCTGCCGTTGCGGAACCGGCGTTGAAGCCGAACCAGCCGACCCACAGCAGCGAGGCGCCGATGACGCTGAGCACCAGATTGTGCGGCGGCATCGGCTCGGTCGCGTAGCCGCGCCGCCGGCCCATCACCAGCGCCGCCATCAAGCCGGCAAATCCGGAATTGATGTGCACGACGGTTCCGCCGGCAAAGTCGAGCACGCCCGCATCATTGAGAAACCCGTCCGGTCCCCACACAAAGTGGGCGATCGGACAATAAACGCAGATACTCCACAGGCCGATGAACCACAGCAATGCCGAGAATTTCATGCGATCGGCGAAAGCGCCGCAGATCAGCGCCGGCGTGATGATCGCAAAGGTCATCTGGAAACACATATAGACCGATTCAGGGATGGTCTTCGCCAGATCGTTAACCGAGTCGAGGGTCATCCCATACAGCAAGAACCGGCTCGTGCCGCCGAGGAATGGAGATCCCGGGGTGAACGCGAAACTATAGCCGATGACCACCCACAACAGGGTGACGAGGCAGGTCACCGCAAAGCTCTGCATCACCGTCGCCAGCACGTTCATCTTGCGGACCATGCCGCCGTAAAACAGTGCAAGGCCGGGCACTGTCATCATCAGCACAAGGGCCATGGAGGTCAGCATCCAAGCGGTGTCGCCCGAAATCGAGCTTGGGCGCCGCAGGGGCGGCTGCGTCGGCCGGTGCGGCGGCGGGTGCGGCAGCAGCTGGCTTACCGCCTGGGGCTGCCGGAGCTGGCGCTTGCGCCACAGCCGAGAGTGTCAGCAACAGCATCATCGAGGTGGCCAGCATCAGCCGTTGCAAAACAAGGTACACGGATTTCATCAACTTCCTCCAAGAGACCCATAGGCGCGGGGGCGAACCGTCTCCTGATCCACGAGCCGGACGCGTTGCTGCTGGGTACCAAAAATCGTGCCAATCTCGTTCCGGCCGGCAAACCGGTTTGCCGGGACCGCGGAACGAGCAGCTAAATCAAGCGAGCGTTGCATAAGTCTCTGAGATACCTCGTTTCGGTGAGAAGGAATAGTCAGGGGTTAAAATTTAGGCAGAATTTAATCTGACGCCCTCTTAGCCTGCTGCGCGAAGGCTTATCGCACCAGTAACGACACGAGGAGCGCCAGCGCCAACAGAGCAGCCAAGCCCTGCCAGACTTGCAACGGTGCGCGCTCGTAGAGCGTGCGCGGCCGGCGGATTGGGGTCGGGGCGCGTGCTGGTCCGGCCTCCATCTCGAACGCGAACTCGGTCATGTCGCGAAAGCGTCTCGCGGGAGCGGCCGCAATCGCGGCGGGCGAGTGCGGCCCGTAGCCAGGCAGGTAGATCGGGCCGCAGCGTGGAAAAGTCCTTCGGCGGGTCTCGGCGCGGCGGACTGGTGGGGTCGAGATTGCCGAAGGGGTATTCCCCCGTGAACGCGCGAAACATCGTGACACCGACCACGGGATTCCCGGCTGTGCGGTGGCCTGCTCGTAGGGATCCTCGCGAACCCTGACATGCTCGGATACATCGGAACCGCTAAGGAAGCGCCCCGGCTGTTACCGGCTTGCTTTACGGCGATACGGGCGACCAGCTTCTGCTCCAGCTCGAGGGCGCGGCGTTCATCATCATCTACAACGCCATCGCCAGGTTTATCATTCTTAAGGTGATCTCGGTCTTCGTGCCGCTGCGCATGGAGAAGGCGCAGCTGGTGGTCGGGGATGACGCGGTTCACGGCGAACCGCCTATGCAATCACCGTGGGGAGGCCGCAGAATAGACGGCGTGCCGACCCTCGTGATCAGTCAAACAATGCCTCTTTTTTAGTCAGAAGGCCCCGCGGCCGCCGCCGCTACCACCGCCGCGGCTGCTAGCTTCGGGGCAGTGACGATCTCGCCCTTCAGCCGCTCGATGGCAGGTTCGTCCAGGGTCTCGGTTTCGAGCAGGGCCGCCGCGGTGCGGTCGAGCAGCGGGCGGTTCTGCTGCAAAATGCCAAAGGCCGTCTGGAAGGCGCCGTCGACGAGCTGGCGAACCGCCCGGTCCACGGCTTCCGCGGTCTCTTCGCTGTAGTTGCGCTCCTGCGGAGCCGGCACATTTGGCTGCAGAAAGGGGGAGCGGTCTCGGTCATAGGTGACATTGCCGAGGGCATCGCTCATGCCATAGCGCAGGACCATCGCCCGGGCGATATCGGTCGCCCGCGCGAGGTCGTCGGCAGCGCCGGTCGATATCTCGCGGAATACCAGCTGCTCGGCGGCGCGGCCGCCGAGCAGACCCGACATCTTGTACTTGAGCTCGGGACGGGTCATCAGATATCGGTCCTCGGTCGGCCGTTGGATCGTATAGCCGAGTGCGCCGACGCCATGCGGGATGATCGAGACCTTGTGGACGGATTCGGTGCCCGGCAGCGCCAGCGCCACCATCGCGTGACCGAGCTCGTGGTAGGCCACCACTCGGCGTTCCAATGGATTGAGCAACCGATTGCGTTTCTCCAACCCGGCGACCATGCGCTCGATCGCTGCCGTAAAGTCGGTCGTCGTGACCGCCTCGGCGTTGCGCCTGGTGGCGAGCAAGGTCGCCTCGTTGACCAGATTTGCCAGATCCGCACCGGTAAAGCCCGGCGTCAGCGCCGCGATCTGCTCGGGCTTCACATCGTCGCCGAGCTTTGTCACCTTTTTCAGATGCACCGCCAGGATCTGCTCGCGCTCTCGCTTGTCCGGCCGGTCGACGAGGATCTGCCGGTCGAACCGCCCGGCGCGCAGCAATGCCGGATCGAGCACCTCGGGCCGGTTCGTCGCACCGAGCAGTACCAGACCCGTGGACGGATCAAAGCCGTCGAGTTCGGCCAGGAGCTGGTTCAGGGTCTGATCCTTCTCGTCATGCCCGCCTCCGACAAAAGCGCCGCGGGCACGACCGAGCGCATCGAGCTCATCGATGAAGATAATCGCCGGGGCATGTTGGCGCGCCTGCTCGAACAAATCCCGCACGCGGGCGGCGCCGACGCCGACAAACATCTCGACAAACTCCGAGCCGGAAATCGAGAAAAACGGGACGCCTGCCTCCCCTGCGACGGCGCGGGCGAGCAGCGTCTTGCCGGTCCCCGGCGGGCCGACCAGCAACACGCCCTTGGGTGGACGGCCGCCGAGGCGCCCGTACCTGACGGGGTCCTTCAGGAACTCGACGATTTCGATCAGTTCGTCCTTGGCCTCGTCGACGCCGGCGACGTCGGCGAAGGTGACCTTCGTCTCCTTCTCGACATAGATCCTGGCGCGGCTCTTGCCGATCTGCATCAAACCGCCGAGCCCGCCTTGGCCCATGCGCCGGATCGCGAACATCCAGATCCCGACAAAAAAGACCGCCGGCAGGACCCAGGAGAGGAGATCGGCGATCCAATGGCTCTCGATGATGCCGCTATAGACGACCCCATGCTTGGTTAGGTTGTCGGCCAGCTCAGGCGGCTGGACCCGCGTCGTGATGAAATCCTTGGAGCCTTTGGGCAGGGCCTCCTTCAGGGTCCCTTGGATCCGATTTTGGGAGATCCAGACCTCTTTGACTTTATCTTCGCTGAGCAGCTGTTCGAACTGGCTATAGGGGATTGGCGTCAGCTTTCTGCTCTCCAGATAAAGATCCTGGATGAGCAACATGCCAAGCACTGCGGCAATGACGTACCAGAAATTGATGTGGAATTTTTTATCGGTCGCATTCATGAGCGCCTAGCCCTTATCTCGCGCGCAGCTACCGCAAATTATAACGGTCCCGACGGACCTGGGCTGCATTCTCGATTTGCCGGAAACCCTTTCTTAGCTCAATTCGAGCAGTGTTGCCACTGGACGTTGTTCCATGAGCGGATTAGACAACTTATGAGTAAGGAAATGTTTGGTGATTTCAAGACCGCGGCTCGGGCCCCCGGGAGAAAAGGATCGCAGCCCAGCCATGCGCTTGAAAGCCGCAGGGATGCGAACACCTAGAAAGAATATCTAAATTTTGTGGGAACTGAAGGCTGAGGAGAGCCAGGGAGCGTGCCATGAGGAAGTCGATCGTGCCAAAAAACTCAGCGCGGAAAGCGCTTTGTCTCGCCGCCGCTCTGGCGTCAGCGGCATTCTCCTATCCTGTTCATGCGGCGCCGCCGGCGAGCGGAGGCGACACGGTGCAGGGGCTCTACGACGCGCTGCTCGGCACAATGAAGAACGGCCGCATCCTCGGCCAGAGTGGCCGGTTCACGCAGCTCGAGCCGGTGATCCGCCGGACTTTCGACATCCCCTCGATGACCCGCTTGTCGGTCGGCCCGTCCTACTGGGCTGGGCTGAGCGAGGCGCAGCGCCAGCAGCTCACCGAGAGCTTCGGCCGCTATATTTCGGCGATCTACGCCGACCGCTTCGACAGCTATGCCGGCCAAAAGCTGCAGGTCACCGGCGAGCAGCCCAATCCGGGCGGCGTCATGGTCAAAAGCCAGATCGTCAAGGCCAATGGCGAGCCGGTCAAGGTCGACTACTTGATGCGCAAAAGCGGTGACGGCTGGCTGATTTCCGACATTTACCTCGACGGCGCGATCAGCGAAGTGGCGACCCGCCGCTCCGAATTCGGCGCGATCCTGCGCACCGATGGGGTCGATGGTCTGATCGCCGCACTCAACCGCAAAGCCGACATGCTGACCGGGACCAGCGCCCGGGCATTCTAATTTTTCGGCGATAGCTGGGCCGGTCGCGCGCACTGTCAAAAATGCCGCGTAAAGAGGGATTCTGGCAAATTCATCGGGATTGCAGGGCGACCTCGGCGTATGCGTCAGAGTTGCAGAGGTCAGCATCGGAAGCAGCGCGGCGTTGGAAACGAAGGTTAGAAGATTAATGGATATTCGACAGTTTCAAATTAATATCGTCTACGTGACACAAAAAAACAGTCGCCCACGTCTGCCGCGTCAAGATCAAATAATGCAATGTTGAATCCTGCTTCACCATAACTACTTTTATATCCTATACCGTCAAGTCCATTGCTTTTAAATAATTCTGACAGAATCTGCGTAGGAACATCAGTCAAGGCTGTCTTCGCTCCGCTGCACTGATTTAGAGAAGGCATCGTTAATATCTGACCATACTGCCCGCTCTACGTCCGCGATGCTCTGCACTGACCATCTATAGAAAAATTCTACATATTGGGACGTGCAATCAACGATTAACAAATCTCTGTTAATTATCATTTTGGCGAATGAAACGTACGAACCGATCAGCGGCCTTACTTCAAGTATTGCAGTTTCGGACTTTGTGGAGAGATACAGACAAGCGATGCCCTCCGGGTTTGCGCGCCCATCCGATACTTTTTCGGGAATAGGTTTCATTCGGCTCTTCGGATATGTGCATGGTACCGAGTGAACCTTACCGTCTTTCTCCACTTCCCTCCATGCATGGCCAAGCTGGGCGCGCCATAGCCCGCCGGGGTACATGTCCTTTGTCAGCAGAAGCCGTCTCGTAGGGCTTGTTTCGAGGACTTCTTGCAAAAAATCCTCTTGGGCCAGTCCTCGTACATATCGCAGGTTGCGTCTTACGGCTTGGTCGAAGTTACGGTAGTCCTCAGCGGATTTAAACTGCGGCATGACTGGCCCGGATGCTTGCGTCCTCACGCGGTGAGCCGGAAAATCGTGCTCTTGCCGACGTAGTAGCTGCGCGCGAGTTCGGCAAGTGTGGCACCTTCGGCCCGGCGCTTGCGGGCCTCGTTCTGCTGCGTCTCCGTCAGTTTCGGTTTCCGGCCCATGCGCTGGCCGCGCTTCTGCGCCCGGCTGCGGCCTTCGGCAGTGCGGGTGCGGATTAGATCGCGTTCAACGTCGGCCAAGCCGCCGAGAACAGCAATCATCAAGCGCCCGGTGCTGGTGCCGGTGTCGGCCCACGGCTCGGCCAGTGATCGGAATTGCGCCTTGGCGTCCACGATCTGCTTGACGATGGCGAACAGGTCAAAGGTGCTGCGGGCGAGGCGGTCAATCCGCGTCACCGTCACCACATCGCCGGGGCGAGGTGCTTGAGCATTTTGAGAAGCTCGCGCCGGTCGTTGGGCGCGCCCGTCACTTTCTCCCGGTAAATCTTGGTGCATCCGATGCCGCGTAGCTGCTCAAGCTGGCTGTCGAGCGTCTGGCCCACGGTGCTGACGCGGGTATAGCCGAGACGGCGGTTTTCGGGGGGTGCTTCGACCTTGGTTTTCAATTTCGTTTCGGTCATAAGTTACGGGAAGCGTAACCCCTTGACCGGGCAGGGGCAAGCAAATTTCCCAAATTCTTAAGTTTTGCACGCACCTGGTGGGGTGTGGCGGTGGAACGGAGCTATGTAGTGGAACGGAGCTATATGCAAGAGCCTAACCCCTTTTTCGACGATATCCATCTATGTTACACTAGGCGATGTGACCGATTTGATTTCAATTTTGGACTTCCTATCGCGCGCAATTGCCGTCGTTTTGGCGATTGGTGGGCTACTCGCTTTCGTGTTCCGACGCTGGGTCGGCGCCTCAATTGATGCTCATTTCAAGGCACGGCTCGATGCTCAGATTGAAACTCTCAGACATGAGTTCGCCACGACGCTGGAGGAAAAACGATCGGCTCTGACGAGAGAACTTGAGCTTTATAAACGTGTCCTAGATGAAGACCTGCGTCGGGAAGGCTATATCTTTGATAAGAGTGTTATGCTATATGAAAAAGTTCAAACTGATCTTGGGACAATATGCCAAGATATTAGCTGGGTGTGCTTGCATTACAATTCCGCGGCGATATCAACAAAAGGCAAATTCGTCAAACTCCTTGGTTTTGGTGATCCCGACGCCAATCGATAGAATATAGGGGACTTCTGCTAGACAAGGCGAGACACGCTCTAATGGAAGTCCAACTTCACATAAATAATAATGCTCAATATATGGTTGCAGAAGCATCCAGTGTTTTTGATTTTTGTGAAAGTCTATCTAGTTTTTTGGCGGCTGGTGCTACAAATCCAGAGACACTGAAGACACTATTAAAAACACGGGTGGACCTCGCCTTTAATTGGAAAAATGCATTAGAAGTGTCGCACCGAGACGCGCCTCAGTTGTCACAAAAATCTTGATTTCCGCACGCGACCTTTTTGGGAATTTATAGCCCCTCTCTATTATTCCCGGAACCTGTCTGAATGGTAGGGCATCTTATGAAGGACTGGTGGGATCAATATTGGCCGCGCATCCGGAAGACGATACTTTATGATGCGTGGGCGCGATCCGCAAAGGCTCGTAAATGGGCCGCGTTACATCCCAATCAGGCGATCGCACCGGCGGTCTTTGTCGGCATCTTGTTCCTGCTGAGGTCTGGTCAGGACGCTGCCGCCGCTACTTTGGTTGGAGCTTGGTTCGTCCTGGCTCGCAACATCGCTCAAAGCAGAGCGGACTTTCGCAGACGCATCACTGAAAGCTACGGCAGAGCGGTCAGCCAACTGGCAAGTGACAAAATAGAAGAAAGACTGGGCGGCATCTACTCTCTGGAGAGCATCTCCAAAGAGAGCCCCGACGATTATTGTACGGTGATGGAGACACTGACAGCGTTTGTACGGGAGCGTTCGCGACGCTATGAGATTAAACAGAAATCCAACTTCGAGCAGCGAGTTTCTGAGCGCGCCAATACGTTGTGGAAGCAGGCCGGTTATCCGGATGGACAAGCGGAAGTCCACTGGGTGGAAGCCGTTCGGCAGACGGAATGGGGAACTCCTACAGCAGATATCGCTGCCGTGCTTACGGTTATCAGCCGACGGGGTGCACAAAACCAAGAGCGGGAAGCCACCGAAAGATGGCTTCTCGATCTGAGTAAAGCCTTTCTGAAATCGGCCGATCTGCGCTTCATTGACCTGAGGGGCGCCAAATTAGTCGGCGCCGACCTGACCGGAGCCAACCTGGCCGGAGCCAACCTGACCGGCGCCCTCCTGCAATACGACGACCACTTCAGCTTTCATGCTGCGGACCTGACCGACGCCGACCTGACCGACGCCAAACTGGAGGGCGCTAATCTGACCGGCGCCAATCTGACCGGCGCCAAACTGGAGGGCGCCGATCTGAGCAGAGCCAAACTGACGAGGGCCAGACTGATCGGGGCCAAACTGACTGGCGCCACATTAAGCGGGGTCGAACTACGAGAGGCCAATATGACTGGCGCCAACATGATTGGTGCCCACCTGCGCAGCGCCGACCTGAAGCAAGCCTACCTGCGGCGCGCCGATCTAAGCGAGGCCAAGTTGTGGGGTGCCGACCTAACCGGCGCCAAACTGGAGGGCGCCAAACTGAAGGGCGCCGATCTAGGTGGCCGCAGGGTCGCCCGCACTAGGGTGGCCCCCGCTAAGCTGGCTGGCGCCGATCTGACCAACGCTGACCTAACCGACGCCAAAAATTTAACGCAAACAAGGTTGGACAATGCCTATGGCACGAACACAAAGCTACCGCCCGGCCTCACTATTGAGCCCTGGAAGTCGGAGGTCAAAGACGCGTAAACTCCATTATGGGAAATCCACCGAAGTGGAAATTAAGTCCTTATTTTAACATTCGAGGATTTTCCACCGCGCTCCGATATCTATGCTCGCAAGAACGCGACCTCGTCGCGGCGCAAATACTTGATCGGCTGCGCCTATACTTGGCACGGGGGAATACAAGATATGGGTCGGGCCGATGGTGGCGGCGGTGCGGCGAGCGGAGCTCCGAATGCTTCGGTCGATCCGGGAAATTGCCACTTTCGTGTAGCATAGTCCGCTCCAAACTGGGTGTTCGGAATGGAACTCGGCGCGAACAGGCAGCGGATACCGAAGAAGGATGGCTTTCGGCAAAGCCGCTGGCGCGGGCGCTGCTTGCGACGGCTATTCTATCGGAAGGGGAAATTTTGCTGCTGATTCGCTGCAGGTGCAGCAATCGATGTTTTGCTGGTGAAACCGAAAGTTGGGGTAGAAGTGAAAAATCAAGCGCAATTGCGGATTATCGCTCGGGGTTGGGCCGAGCGGGCGAGATAATCGAGGCAGCACGACAAACCGATGACGAGCTCGGCCTCCGCCGCTATCTCCTTTATCAGCCAGCGCCTCGTTGCCGCCGACGAGCGCGCTTCCCTTATCGGGCCGGGGGTGCAAGTCTTGCCGCTCTTTAGCCTGGGGGTCCTGCGATGAAGATATCCGGCACTCGCTCTCAAATCGTCGCCCTGCCCGCCGACGAGCCGCTTGCCGACGCCGCCGAAAATCCGAACGGAACCCGGCCGATCGTCACCTTGGAGGTTGGAACCGACGAGGGAGTGTCCGGCGTCGGGGTTACATATTTCGGCGGTGCGCTGACCGGCTCATTGCAGAGCGCGATCGACGAACTGGGCCAACTGATCGTCGGGGAGGACCCTCTGCGGGTCGAGGCGGTCGTCGCGAAGTTGCGCGCCGCGGCCGGTTCCGCCGGGCCCGGTGGCATCTTTCATCTGGCGCTCTCGGCGCTCGACATGGCGCTGTGGGACATCCGCGGCAAGGCATTCAGCCTGCCGTTATGGAAACTTCTCGGGGGCGCTCGCGATCGCGTCCCGACCTATGCGAGCGGCGCTTTGATGCGCGGGCTCTCGCTCGACCGGGTCGTCACTGCCACCGGGCGCCTGAAAGAAAAGGGCTTCCGCGAGATGAAGACACAGCTGGCGCTGCCTGGCGAGACCACACCCGCCAAGGAAGTCGAGCGCATGCAGCGGGTGCGCGAGGCCATCGGACCCGACATCAAGCTGATGTGCGACATCAACCAGCGCTGGCGGGTCGAGCAGGCGATCGACATCGGCCGCCGGGTGGAGGATGCCGGGGTTGGCCTGTTCTGGCTCGAAGACGTGACGACCGCGGACGACTATCCCGGGTTGGCGCGGGTCACCGCCGCGCTGTCGACGCCGGTCGCCGGCGGCGAATATGTCTGGGGGATCGTGCCATTCCGGCACATGGTCGAGGCCCGTTCGGTCGATATCGTCATGATCGATCTGGTGCGGGTCGGCGGCATCACGCAATGGCTGAAGGTCGCCGGCATGGCCGAAGCTTTCAACCTGCCGGTCGTCAGCCATCTGATCCCCGAAGTCCATGTCCACCTGATCGGCGCGATTCCGAACGGGCTGACGGTGGAATACATGCCGTGGCTGACGCGCCTCTTCGAGGAGGTCCCGCTGCCGCAGAATGGCGAGCTGGTGATGCCGACGGCGCCCGGCCTCGGGCTGAAATTCGACCAGGCGGCGATCGAGCGCTACCGTGCCGATTGAAAAATCAGCGGCGTCTCGGGCCGCCCGTTGGCGCTCGATACGGCCTATCCCCGTATGTTTGAAAGTTGCGTGGATGCGCCCGTTAGCCCATATGAGAACGTATCAGAAACACGCCACGCTGTCCATGATGTCGCCTTACCTCGCATTTCCCTGCCGATTCCCTGCCAAGCGCTCCGGCAGGGAATTGAACTTCCCTGCCGTTCTACGGGAATCCGCTCGCAAGGCATTGATTATTGAGGGATCACCGCTGGATATCGAGAAAATTTCCCGTTATTCCCCTGTCGGCAGGGAAATTCGCGATCGGCCCCCGGGACACGGCTCGGAGCAGATCGGGCGATCGCTGCAATCCCAGCAAGCGACGACGGGCTCGGAGTGACCTGATGAAAATCGCCAGCATCCAGACCGGCATCGTCGCGCTGCCGAACGACGAGCCGCTCGCCGGTTTTTCGGAAAATCCCGATGCAAAGAACCCGATCGTCACGCTGCGAATGCGCACCGATGACGGGGTGGAGGGGTTGGGGATCACTTATTTCGGCGGCGCGCTGACCCGCACGTTGAGGCGCGCCGTCGATGAGCTCGGCGCATTGGCGATAGGCGAGGATCCGCTTCGGATCGAGTCAGTCGCCGCGAAACTGCGGGCGGCTGCCGGCGGCTCCGGACCCGCCGGCACTTTTACGATGGCGCTGTCCGCGATCGATGTCGCGCTGTGGGACATCAAGGGGAAGGCGCTCGGCTTGCCGTTGTGGAAGCTGCTGGGGGGCGGGCGCGACCGTATCGCCACCTATGCCAGCGGCGCGCTGCGGCGCGGGCTCAAACTGGAAGAGGCGGTCACCGCCGCCGGCAGACTGCGCGAAAAGGGCCATCGCCAGGCCAAGATGCAACTCGGCCTGCCGGGCGTCACCTCGCCGGCGCGCGAAGTCGAGCAAGCCCGCCTGATCCGCGAGGCGGTCGGCCCCGACATGGATCTGATGTGCGACATCAACCAGCGCTGGCGGGTCGAGCAGGCGATCGACATCGGCAAACGCGTCGAAGACGCCGGGGTCGGGCTCTATTGGCTCGAAGACGTAACGGCGCACGACGATTATGCGGGGCTCGCTCGTGTTTGCGCCGCTCTGGCGACCCCGGTCGCCGGCGGCGAGTACCTCTACGGCATCGTGCCGTTCCGCCACATGCTCGAAGCCCGTTCGGTCGACATCGTCATGATCGACCAGGTGCGCTCCGGCGGGATTACCCCGTGGCTCAAGATCGCCGGCATGGCCGAGGCTTTCAACCTGCCCGTGGTCAGCCACGGCGTGCCGGAGATCCACGTCCACCTCGTCGGCGCTGTGCCCAATGGCCTGACCGTCGAATACATGCCGCGCCTCTTCCATTTGTGGGAGGAAGTCCCGGTGCCGGTGAATGGCGAACTTGCCATGCCGGCCGCTCCCGGCCTCGGGCTCAGAGTCGACGAGCAGTCGATAAGGACGTTCGGGGTCGCTTGAGCCGGTGGCTCACGCCGCCGCGGCCACGGTGTGCAGCTGGTGGAAGCCGCGTTCGAGGTCCTCGATCAGATCCTGCGGGTCTTCGAGGCCGATATGGAGGCGCAGAGTTGGCCCTTCCGCCTCCCAACGCGTCGCGGTGCGGCCGCGCACTGGATTGGTTGGCAAGATCAGGCTCTCATAACCGCCCCAACTCGATCCGATCCCGAATAAGTCAAGTGAGTCGATCATTGCATATACCGCGGATTTGGAGGCTGGATTGAGCACGACGCCGAACAACCCGCTGGCCCCGAGAAAATCTCGCTTCCACAATTCGTGACCGGGGTCTTCCGGCAAAGCTGGATAGAGCACCCGTGAGACCTCGGGCCGGGTCTGCAGCCAGCGAGCCACGGCCAGCGCATTCTTCTCGTGCCGCTCTAGCCGGACCGACAAGGTCCGCAGCCCCCGCAATGCGAAATAGGCGTCATCGGGACCCGCGCAATGGCCGAGATCGGCCGCCATCGTGCGCACCGGCAGGTACATCTCCTCATTGGTGATGACTGCCCCGAGGATAACGTCGGAATGGCCGACAATGTATTTGGTCGCCGCGTGGATCGACACATCCACTCCGTGCTCGAAGGAACGGAACAGGTACGGCGAGGCCCAGGTGTTGTCCATCAGCACCTTGGCGCCGGAATCGTGCGCCGCGGCGGCGATGGCGCACACGTCCTGCACCTCGAAGGTCAATGATCCCGGGGATTCGATATAGACGACCCGGGTGTTTGGGCGCATCAGCCGGGCAATGTCGCCGCCGATCAGCGCGTCGTAATAGGTCGTCTCGACGCCACAGCGGGTCAGCACCTTCTCGCAGAAGTTTCGCGCCGGGCCGTAGCACGAATCGACCATCAAGAGATGGTCGCCGCATTTGAGGCAGGCCTGCAGCGGCGCTGTGATAGCGGCAAGGCCCGATGACATCAGCATCGCGCGATAGCCGCCCTCGATGGCGGCCACCGCCTCCTCCAGCGCGAAAGTGGTCGGGGTGCCCAACAATCCGTAGCGGACGATGTCGAAGCGCGTGCTCGGGTCTCGTTTGGCTTCCCACTCCGCCATATTCGCCGACAGGATCGTCGAGGCGTGATAAACAGGTGGATTGACGGCGCCGTTTTGTGCCTCCGGATGACGCCCGAGATGGGCGAGGAGCGTATCCTTGCGATATTTTCGGCCGCTGTTGGCGCTTTTCATAAAGCTACACTCCGTCGTACGGGCACTGGATTTGCAAAAGTACATTGAATTGGCGGTCAGAGGCAAAACGGCCGATCGGCGCGGAAGTATCCCGGGTTGGAGGTGTGGCGCTTCACTCGAATCCCGGGCTCGTCTGGAACGAAACGGAGGCAAGCTGGTGAGACCGGCTATCCTGGGCGCGCTGATGGTCGCTCTGGCCGCATGCTCGAGCTCGACGCCGCCTCCCCCTTCCGATCCGACAGCCTCCGCGGCAATCCTCAAAAGGGATTGCTCCGACCCGAAATGGCGGGATGAAAACCTCGGCCTCTGGTATTCGGTCTGTCGTCCGTCGTTGCGCTGGTGACCGGGATCGCTTCCGTTTAGAATTTCTTAAAGCAGTCTTTGCCGTTTTCGTGAAGAACCCGGCAATCTATCACGAACGCCTCGGCATTGGGTGCAATCTGAATCGCAAAGCTTCGACCGTCTTTACATTGCAGGCTCCAATACGCGAGCGATTTCCATTTGTCAGTGGTGGCAACGCCCATCGCGAAGGCCGACGTGCCGACACACCCGTGCCCAACATTCTTCGCCAAGGTCTTTGCCTGCTGGGCGGGCGGCATCGCCAAAAGGCGATCGTTGACGGGATTTCCCGACGCCGCCTTCTGGGCGGCGGCCGGGCCGGCGGCGATCAACATCGCGAAAAGTAGTATCAAACGCGGCATCACTCTTCTCACGCGCCCGGCGGGATTATCGACAATACGATGCGTGACGGTCGTGCCGCATCAGCAAAGAACCGGTTGTGGGCGACACGCGGATGCTCCATCGCGGCTTCCGGCTCGCCCGAATTCGGGTTGATGTCGAATGCGGAAAGTTGCTGCTGGAATGTCGAGACGCAGCCGATGGCCCCGGCAGAATGGGTTGCCGATCGGGAACAGCTCGCTCGAGATCGCGCAGACTTCGCCCGGCCCCATCGTCTTCGGCTGCTACCAGCTGTCGCAGTATCGGCAGCCCAGGACGCCCTCGGTCAGATTCACTGCAAACCCGTTCCGGTAATCATTGTTTGGCGGATGCACATCGATCAGCTTTGCCGTGAAATCCGTATCGGGGCTGTCGGAGGCGATCCACAGCCGCAGCGTAACCGGTCCGGTGACTTCCAGGTCGCGCTCGAGCGGCTGCTTGCCTCGCTCAGATGCTTCGTAAAGCGGCGTCCCGATTGTACCGTCCCCGGCAATTCTGATAAACGACGGCGTAGCCGTGGCGCACCGGAAACGGACCGTGCCCGGCCGGACGATAGACATCCGTCGCCAGCCCGACACCGTCCCGGGCCGTGACGACGAGACCCCGATCGACAATTAAGTCGCCCCGGGGAATGTCCATGCGACTTTCCCCGCGTTTGCCGGCCATCCAAATTATCTGTCGCGTTCCTGGAAAAGGTAAAAAGCGGTGGTCTTGCAGATTCCCCGGTAGGACTTATATCGGTGCACATATTAACGATTTCTACTTGGAGACACGCTCGGTGGACGAGTGGCAGTCAGCGGACGAACGAAATAGTCGAGAGAAGACCAGCCGAGCACGGCAAGCAGCTGAAGACCTGTTCAAACGGGCGCAGCCCAACGTCAATGGCGAAGTAGCTCGGCCGACCTCAAACGTCGGTACGCCACAAGACCCGGAACCGCGGCGTCAGCCCCGTATCTTCACCGTCCCGCCGCGTCTGCCTCAGAGACCAAATGTAAAATCTCCAACTGCAGTAGAGCCAGTACGGCGAAGAACGGTTGCCAAACACCCGCCCCGTACCGTGCCGCCTTCCCAAATCGGCCGGGTTCGTGCATTGGCGACTTACGGCATGACGCCGGTGCAAGTCGCCGAACTCTACGGGGTCACCGTCGGCGAGATCGATCGCATTCTCAGATCGCCGGTTTACGCCGGAAAAACGCGGTAATGCCATACTGCCGCTGCGGCAACGAATTTCCCGAGGCGAGAGCGCGGCTTGGTTTCGACTGCTGTCTCGAATGCGGCACTGCAGAAGCCGCGGCGGAGACCGCGCGCCACGCCCATATGATCGCTCCGATCAGCCACAAATCGGGGTATACCTATTTGGGTCCGGACAGCGCGGCGCAACGCCGGCGTCTGCTCGAAGGCTCGGCGAAGACCCCGCCAATGGAAACCGGCGTCCCGCCGATCGGCCGAGCCGCGCGGCCGAGACGGATAAAGCGCAAGCGGTACGAATTTGCCGGCTGGGAGTTCAAACCCGACAAGCAGGGTGTCCGCCAGAAGCGGGCGATCCTTCGCGAAATCCCCGCCGACTGAAGCAATTAAATTGCAATCGGAGGAAATGCCATGTCCGGTGGTCGTGCGTCGTCGCAATCCTCGACGCGGATCGAGCAGCTGGCTCCCGAACTGGAGCGGATCATCTCCCCGTCGGAGCCGATCCGACATCTCGCCGACGGCTTCGGCGGCGCTTTGGGTCCGGCCGAAGGACCGTTGTGGTGGAAAGAAGGCGATTACCTGCTGTTCAGCGATATTCACAACGACAAGCGAGTGAAATTCGAGCCCGGCAAGGGCGTCTCCGTCGTCCAGCAGCCGACCAACCGGGCCAATGGGCTGACCCGAGACCTGCTGGGCAGGCTGGTTGCCTGCGAGCACGATTCGCGGCGCGTCACCCGGCAGGAGCTCGACGGCAGCACCACGGTAATTGCCAACAGCTTTCAGGGGCGCCGGCTCAACCGGCCCAACGACGTCGTCGTCAAGTCCGACGGCTGCATCTACTTCACCGACCCGTGGACCAGCCCGGCCGCGCCGGAGCAATGGGACCTGACCTTTTCCGGCGTCTACCGCGTCACCCCCGATCTCGGCAGCATGAGCCTTTTGATCGACGATTTCGTTTTGCCCAACGGTCTCGCCTTCTCGCCAGATGAGACGGTTCTCTACATCAACGACACTCGGCGCGGCCAGATCCGTGCTTTTGAACTGTTGCCCAACGGCGTGCTCGCGAAGCACACCGATCGGGTCTTTGCCGATTTGCGCGGTAACGAGCCCGGCGTCCCCGACGGGATGAAGGTCGATGTCGAAGGTAATGTCTATTGCGGCGGCGCCGGCGGGATCTGGATCTTGGACCGGAACGGCAAGCAGCTCGGCCGCATCGTCCACGGCGCTCCCGCCACCACCAATATCGCTTTCGGCGGCGACGACTGGAAAACTCTGTACTTCACCAGCCGCAACCACCTCGGTTGCGTCAACCTGAAAATCCCTGGTCTCCCAGTGCCGGCGCAGAAGTCCTAGCGCCGGTTCTGTCCTCGGCCTACCATGTGACCTGTCTTAAAGGTTATCGTCACCCCCGCGAAAAGCGGGGGTCCAGAGCCTGGCTCAGGCTAGAACAGGGGGTAAATGCTCGAACACTTGCGTCCTGGATTTCCGCTTTCGAGGCTGTAATCCAATTGATATCGACGACCATGGTCACGATTTTGATATGAACCTCTGTCGCTGTCCCGGCGAAAGCCGGGATCCATGCCTCCACAAGACCTGAGTTTGAACGTTTTCTGCGACCGTGCCTCTCGGGAATCGCCCCGCCGGCTGCGATATGGATCCCGGCCTGCGCCGGGAAGGCGTGATTTGCAGCGAAGGGCGATGAATGCCAATTGGATTACAGCCTCTTTTGCGGGAACGACGGATAACTGATTGTTCTTGGCGTGTTGTTGCAAGTCGGACCCTCAAATCTTCACGTCGCTGATCTGAATGGTCGGTTGGATGTCGGTGTAATTGGGGATATCCGCCATGATGGCCCCGGCATAGGGGCCGAAAGCGGATTGGAATTCGGCCACCGAGTTCGAAATAGAGATGGCCCATCGCAACAAAGGCCGGCCGTGATCCCGGCGTCGCGCCGGAGACCCCTTGCTCGACAGCGACGCCTTTGCACGCCTTCCCCAGTTTTTCCTGAACCATCGGGATGTGGGAATTGCAGTAGTAGCTCATGTCGAACTTGCTGCCCTCATTGTTTGGGTACAGCACGCTTACCTTAATCATTTACTTGCCTCCAGTGGTTGCGCGTCGCTTCGTGTTGAGAGCGTTCGATGGAGCTTGCTGTTTTCGCTGTTATTTGCAGCCAAACAACAGCGGCGAGTTGGCCTGGGCCGCGGAATCCCTCGATTCGCGGGAGGAGTTTTGGCGAAATAACAGCGAACGCCTTCGCTGATTGGCGCTGTAACAGCCAGAGAAAACAGCCAATCGTCTGACATCGCGCCGCCACAGGTATTATTACAAGCTCGAACGATACCATCCGATTACGGCTAATTTCGGGTCGCGCCAACGTAATCAGTTCGCCATCGCACGCATGCCTGCCAGTTCCGCTTCGCGGCGGCAGGCGTAGCGGCCTGCTCCCGCATGGCCATATGATGGGCTCGTGTTGAGATGATACCCGCCACTTTGAGGATCCACCCAGACGACGGTATCCTTGGGCAATGTTCTTGCGCCTGTTGTTCAGTCCGGAGAGCCACCAGAACCTCAGGCGACTGCGCGCAAGCGGTGAAGGCGAGCGGAAAGGCCGAGAGAAGCTCTCGCCAAGGGAGCACCGGCAAATTCCACCCCCTCACTCAACCCTTTGGCGGGCTGAAAAACTGATAAATCGCGGAATAACGCATGCGCACCTGCTCCGAGACATGGTTTGCGTCACAGCCGGCTGTCGGCGCAATTCCGCCCTTGGTGTCCGTCCGGCGAATAAAGGCTGCCTCACCAAGGATGCCCTGCCCTTGGTGGGATTTGGCGCGTAACAGAAGCCACTGAACTGCACCTTTCTCCGGCGCATCGGCCTTCCCAATAACTTCGCCGATAATCGCGGATCCATCGGCCATCTTCCATGTCGGACCGGCGAAGTGCGTGCCGATCTGCCGGCCTTGCTTGTCGAAGAGATTTGCCTCCGGCGCCGTGAACGACCATTCGAAGCGATTTCCTTTAGTTTCGCAGGTATAGATCTGAACGCCGTCTGCCACGGCTTCGAGCAAGAGCGCGGCGCCCTGAGGGGAAGCTACCCCGGTTTGGTCGGCATTGACCGCAAAGGCACCCATGCCGATCAAGATTCCCGCCGTGACGGCGCAAGCCATTTTTCTCATCGAGGCCTCGCATCCAACCAATATGGCGATGTCGAATGGGTGTGACCCTAATTGGCTTATCGAAGGGGCAACGCTCGCAGCCCGAAGATGGATCATGTTCGTCCGGTCGACGGCACAAGTTTCATACGGAACGGCGCGGAATGGGTGCGGGGGCGTTCAGGCGGAATTTCTACCTTTGCCTCCCCAACGCCGCCCGGTCGGGGCAAAGTCCGGCACCTGCCCGCAGGCACTTTCTATCCGGACGAACTACATCTTGAGAACGACTTCGCCGACCACTGGTCATGGCAGCCCGCGCAGGACATGGAAATGGCGCATTATCGCGCTCTTCTCGCAGCAGTTGGGCGAAACTTTTTGTGATCGCGATCGCTTCGACAGTAAGGTGACGCTATGACGAAGCTTTCTCCGAAAGCCATGCGGTTTATTGATGCCGCGGTCACCAAGTCAGAAAGCAAGGAGATCCGAGCCACTTGGAAGGCATTCAAACGCAATCCATCAAAGGAACTGTCGGACGAGGTCGCGCGGACGGTGCTGGGCGCATTACAGCAAGCTGAGCGCGATTTGCGCAGCCGGCTCAAGTCATCCTCCCTTGAAGAGGACGAGGCGGCCGACCTATCCAACGATTTTGGCTTCATCCGCGCGATACAAAGCGATCTGGAACGGCAGTTGAGAAAATCAGAATAGAGGCTTTTTTGTATGTGGTCGCTTAAGTGAACCCGATGAGGCAGGCACCAGCGGAGATCGCGACCGCCCTTGGAGGCCCGCAGGCGACGGTACGGCGAGAGCGCCCGTGACCGGTCGGCGCGCGCTCCTGTACGGCAACGGTGCATTAGAGTGCTTCTGATCCTCGCCAGCGCAATCGTGCCACCGAAGACAGAACCTGGGCCGCAAAAAGCGCAGCCTCGATCGGATTCCGCGGTAGGGTTGAGGGTTCTCGCTCTAAACCGCCGGTCGAGTTCTGATCTCGTCCGGCACTTTGCGCGGGAGGAATTGGCCGTCCTTGAGGTCGCCCGAAAAGGTGGCGCCTTCGACGACGATCTTGCCGCGCAGCATCGTGAGGGAGGGCCAGGCGGCTAGGTCGCGGCCTTCCCAGGGGCTGTAATCGGCCTCGTGCAGCTCGGCGGCGTGCACGGTTTTGCGACGGCGTGGGTCGAGCAGCACAATGTCGGCATCCGAGCCCGCGGCCAGCGCGCCCTTGCGCGGGTAGAGGCCCATGATCTTGGCGGCGTTGGCCGAGACCAGGCCGACAAAATCGGAGAGGCCGTAACCGCGCTTTTCGACGGTCTCGGTGTAGATCAAGGACAGGCGCGGCTCGACCCCGGCGTTGCCGCCGGTGGTGTCGTCAATGCGCCGCCCCTGAAGTTTGATGCGAAGCGGGCAGCAGATCTCGTCGGTGGCGACGGTCTGGATCGCGCCGTGATCGGTCGCCTGCCACAATGCCTCGTGATCCTCGCGGAATTTGAGCGAGGGGTAGGTGTGATAGATCTGGCCGTTCGGGCGTTTGTAGTCCTCGGCGGTGTACATCAGGTATTGATGGAGGGTCTCACCGTAGATCGGCACGTCCTTGGCCCGCGCCGCGGCGATCGCGCGAACCCCGGTCGCCGCCGAGGTGTGCATCATGTAGAGCGCTGATCCCTCGATATTGGCGGCAAGCCGGATGACCCGGTTGAACGACAGATCCTCTGACAAGGTGTTGTGCACCTCGGCCATGTTCTCGAAGCCGGTGCGGTCTTCGCGAAACAGCTTCTCGTACATGTGCATGACGATGTCGTTGTCCTCGGCGTGGATCGCCGCGATGCCGCCGGCGCGCGCCAGGACCTTCAGCACCTCCCAGATGTCGCCGAAATCGACCATGCGGCCCTTGCGGCTGGGCGTGATGTCGGTCGTGAAGATCTTGACGGAGGGGTGCCCGGCCGCAACCGCTTCGGCCAATTGCGGGAGGATTTCGGGCGCGATCTTGCCCTGCACCATCGTGTGAAAGGCATAGTCGCAATGGCAGGCGCCGGCCCACTCCTTCTGCCTACGCTCGATCGCACTCTGGACGCGGTCGCCGGCCTCGACGAGCGCGAAATCGATCATCGTCGTGGTCCCGCCAAAAAGGGCGGCGCGGCTGACCACGGACGCCGGATCGGTCAGCTGGTGCTCGGTCGTGCCCGGCACGACGATCGGCCAGCGGCAATGGACATGCGGGTCGATGCCGCCCGGGATGACGATCTGCCCCGCGGCGTCGACGACCCGCCCCGCGCCGAGCGCGGCAAGGCTGCCCGGCGCACCGATCGCGGCGATTTTTTCGCCGGTGACGCCGATATCGGCTTGCTGCGGACCCGAGGGAAGGACGGCGAGACCGCCCGAGAAGACGATGTCGAGCATATGAAGACTCCCAATGATGGAAAAGCCCCCACCCTACCCCCGGAACGCCCGCCCTGGCGGGCGGCCCTCCGGGGGCTCCCCCGCATGCGGAGGAGGGAAGGGGAGGGGGCGGGCGAACGCGAAGTGAGCAAGAACTTCGGCGCGCGGGATATTGTGGACAATAAAGACGAGGCGGCTGCGGTGATCCTGGTCGGGCCAGTCGTCGAGCCACTCCGGCGCGAACATCGCATGCTGAGCCGCCTGCACGACAGCGGGGCGGTCGGGCCGGTCGGCGAAGCGTACGATCCCTTTGACCCGCAGCAGGTCGGCGCCGCGCTCGCGGGCGAGGCCTCCCAGAGCGCGGGCGAAATCGAGCCGGCTCAACTCGCCTTCGAGGATCACGCCGAAGGCATGGATGCCGTGCGTGTGGGCGGCAACTGGCTCATAGGGCAACGCCGGAGCGGTCGAGGGTTTCCCGCCGGCGAACAGCACCAGGCCGGCATCCTCGGTCTCGGCGGCGAGGATGCGGTCGGCGCGGTCGTTGAGCGCGTCGAGACGGCGGGCGAGATCCGGGCCGAACGGAGCGAGGTCGGTCTTGGTGATCACCAAAGTGTCGGCGAGCGCGGCCTGCCGCCCGGCCTCGGCGAAGCGGTCGAGACTGTCGGCGCCAGCTACCGCATCGACGAGAGTTACGACCCGTGCCAAATGCAACGTGTGGTCGAGCATCGGATCGGCGCCCAAGGTAAAGAGGATCGGCGCCGGGTCGGCGAGCCCAGTGGTTTCGATGACGATCCGGCGAAATTGCCTGATTTCCCCGGCCTCGCGGCGGTCGAGCAGGGCGCGCAACGTGCGCGCGAGGTCTTCGCGCACCGCGCAGCACAAGCATCCTCCCGGCAGCTCCAGCACACTGCCCTCGACGAAATCGACGAGGTGGTGGTCGATCGCGATCTCGCCGAGCTCGTTGATGATGACCGCCGTATCGGTGAGGGCGGGCGAGACGAGCGCGCGCCGCAACAGCGTCGTTTTGCCACTCCCGAGAAACCCGGTCAGCACGGTCGTGGGCAAAGTCTCGGGCAGGGCCACGCTTAACCATTCTCCGCGGCAAGGTTCCGGCACCGATCGTTTCACGTCGCGGCCGGAGCGGCAAGACAGGCGGCAAAAGTAAAGCGCCGCAGTGACATAACCCATTGCCTTCTGCCACCTGCGTCTGCATCATGCCTGCCATAAGTCGCGCGCATATGCGCGCCGGCGGAAGGGCGAGGAAACGCGGGCGGCAACGTGTCAGGTGATGTGAACGGCGGCGAGATCTCTCCCGGAGAGGCGCAACTCGTTATCTCGGGCGTGTCAAAGCACTTTGGCGGCGTGCGGGCGGTAGAGGCGGTGACGCTCTCGGTGCGCTCCGGCGAGCTGATCTCGGTCATCGGCCCGAACGGCGCCGGCAAGACCTCGCTCCTCAACATGATCAGCGGCTTCTACCGGCCCGACACCGGCAATATCGTCTTTGCGGGCAAGGACATTACCGGCGCCCGCCCGTCGCAGGTCGCCGCGCTCGGGATCGCGCGCACATTCCAGAACATCGCGCTGTTTGCCGGGATGACGGTGCTCGACAACATCATGCTCGGGCGTCACGTGCACATGAAGGCCGGAGTGCTTTCCTCCTTCATCTATTGGGGTCTGGCGCAGAAGGAGGAGATCGCGCACCGCGCACGGGCCGAGGAGCTGATCGAGCTTCTCGAACTCGAGGATTTGCGCAAGCAGCCGACGAGCGGGCTCGCCTATGGCCTCAGGAAACGCGTCGAGCTGGCGCGCGCTCTGGCGCTCGACCCGAAATTGCTGCTGCTCGACGAGCCGATGGGCGGCATGAACCAGGAAGAAAAAGAGGACATGGCCCGCTTCATTCTCGATGTGAACCAGCAATGGGGCACCACGGTCATCCTGATCGAACACGATATGGCGGTGGTGATGGATATCTCCGACCGCGTCGCCGTGCTCGACCGCGGCCGCAAGATTGCCGAAGGCAGCCCCGGCGAGGTGCAGCGCCACCCGGACGTGATCCGCGCCTATCTCGGCACCGCGAAAGAACGCCCCGAGGTGGCCGCAGCATGACGCAATCGACACTGCCGCGCCTGTTGCGGCGCAACGCCGAGCAAATGGCGGCGCGGCCGGCAATCCGGGAAAAGAGCCACGGGATTTGGCAGACCTTTACCTGGGCGCATTATTGGGAGGAGGTGCGTAATTTCGCACTGGGCCTGGCCGCGCAGGGCTTTCGCCGCGGCGGTAAGCTCGCGGTAATCGGCGACAACCGGCCCAGCCTCTACTGGGCGCAGCTGGCGGCCCAATGCCTCGGCGGCACCGCGGTGCCGATGTACCAGGATTCGATCGCCAGCGAGCTGGTCTTTGTGCTGAACCACGCCGAGGTTTCGGTCGTCGTCGCCGAGGACCAGGAGCAGGTCGACAAGATCCTGTCATTGCGCTCGGAGCTGCCGCATCTCGAGCTTGTCGTCTATGACGATCCGAAGGGGCTGCGGCACTACAACGTGGCCGGCCTCAAATCCTTCGCCGAGATGCAGTCGACCGGCCGGCAGTTCGGCGCGGCGAACCCGGGATACCTCGAGGCCGAGATCGATAAGGGCGACCCGGATGATCTGGCGCTCCTCACCTACACGTCGGGGACGACCGGCCGCCCAAAAGGCGTGATGCTGTCGCACGCCAATCTGCTGAGCTCGGCGCAGGGCTTTATTGCTGCGGAGGACATCCGCGCCACCGACGATCTCTTGTGCTATCTACCGATGGCGTGGATCGGCAACTCGCTGTTCTCGCTGGTGCTCACCCTGCTCGTCGGGTTCACCTGTAATTGCCCGGAGCGGCCGCAGACCGTGCAGCGCGATCTGCGCGAGCTCGGCCCGACGATCGCCATCGCGCCGCCGCGAATCTGGGAGAACATGCTGACCCAGCTGCGGGTCAGGGCGGCGGATTCGACGCCGCTGAAGCGTCGCCTCTTCGAATTGTTCCGCGGGCTCGCCGAGCGGGCAGAGCAGCGGAAAGGGGAAGGCGAGCAACCCTCGCTGCTCTCTTGGCTGAGCCTTGGGCTGGGCGAGGTGCTGGTCTACGGCCCGGTGCGCGACCAGCTGGGCTTGCGGCGGGCACGCTGGGTCTATACCGGCGGCGCGCCGCTCGGTCCCGACACCTTCCGGTTCTTTCGCGCGTTCGGGGTCAACATCAAGCAGGTGTGGGGATCGACCGAGCTTGCCGGTCTCGCCTCGTTGCAACCCGACGGCGAGGCGGACCCGGACACCGTCGGTCGGGTCGTACCGGGTTCCGACGTGCGGATTGCCGAGGACGGCGAGGTGCTGATCCGCTCGGCCGCGGTGTTCAAGGGCTATTACAAGCAGCCGGACGCGACCCGCGAGACGATGACTGAGGACGGTTGGCTGCGCAGCGGCGATTCCGGCTTTGTCGACCGACGCGGCCATCTCGTCATCGTCGACCGCGCCAAGGATGTCGGCAAGCTCTCCGACGGCACGCCGTTCGCGCCGCAATTCGTCGAAAACAAGCTCAAATTCAGCCCGTTCATCGCCGAAGCGGTGGCTTTTGGCGATCACCGCCCATTTGTCGCGGCGATCGTCGCGATCGATCTGACCACGGTCGGGAACTGGGCGGAGCGGCGCAACCTCGCCTATACCTCGTTCCAGGATTTGAGCGCCAAGCCCGAGGTGCGGCGCCTGATCGCCGCGGAGATCGCCGAGGTCAACGCCTCTTTGCCGGCAGCCGCGCGCCTGCGGCGCTTTGTGCTGCTCAACAAGGAATTCGACGCCGACGACAACGAGATCACGCGCACGCGCAAGATCCGACGCCGCTTTGTTGCCGAGAAATACGCCGCCATCGTCGACGCCTTCTACAGCGGCGAGTCGGAGGTCGAGATCACCACCGAGATCACCTACGAGGACGGCCGCAAAGCGACGCTGACCTCGACGGTCGTGATCGAAGACGTCCTCGAACCCGCGGAGCCGGCCCGGGAACCGGTCTATGCCTGAAGTAACAAAGGCTTGCACCGCCATCGTGCGTGCTTCGAGACGCGCCCTTAGGGCGCTCCTCAGCATGAGGGATTTTTCAGACGGCAGTAAGAAGGACCTAATCCTGAGGAGGCCGCAACGCGGCCGTCTCGAAGGACGCGCTCGGCTGGTCCCATCACCTAAACCTGCTGATGCCTGAGTTCGAATGGCAGTTTACGCTGGTCCTGCTGACCAACGGCGTGATGATCGGGCTGATGTATGCGTTGATCGCGCTCGGCTTTGTGCTGATCTACAAGGCGACCGACGCGATCAATTTCGCGCAGGGCGAATTCGTCATGTTTGCCGGGTTCATCGCCGCGGGGGCAGCCGATCTCGCCGGCGCGCCATTCTGGGTCTCGGCGCTGCTCTCGGTCAGCGGCATGGTGGCACTGGGCTTCGGGCTCGAGCGCGTCGTGCTGCGTCCGCTGATTGGCCGGCCGATCATCGCGGTTGTCATGGCGACGATCGGGCTTGCCGCGGTGCTGCGGGGAGGCGCCGTGCTGGCGTTCGGCGCCGGGACAAGGGCGATCGAGATGCCGGTCAGCGACTCGCCGCTCTATCTCGGACCGCTCGCCCTGTCACAGGTCCAGCTCGTCGGCGCCACCGTCAGCATTGCTTTTCTCGCCACCTTCAGCTGGTTCTTCCTGAAGAGCCGGGTCGGCATTGCGATGCGGGCGGTGGCCGACAATCAGCAGGTTGCGATGGCGATGGGCATCAATGTCCAGCGCTACTTCGCGCTCGCCTGGGCGATGGCCGGAATCGTGTCCGCGCTGGGCGGCATCGTCTGGGGAGCGATGCTCGGGGTCGACAACCAGCTCGCCCTCGTCGGCCTCAAAGTCTTTCCGGTGGTGATCCTGGGCGGCCTCGATTCGATCATCGGCGCAGTGGTCGGCGGGCTGATCGTCGGCATCGTCGAAAACCTCGCCGCCGGCTATCTAGATCCCTATGTCGGCGGCGGCACCAAGGACTTCGCTCCTTACATCCTGATGATCGTCGCGCTGATGGTGCGGCCCGAGGGCATCTTCGGCCGGCGTCGGATCGAACGCGTGTGATGAACCCTCACCCGCCTCGCTGCGCTCGGCACCCTCTCCCGCAATGCGGGAGAGGGGCGGCAAGGCGCACCGTCCTAAAAGCCCCTCTCCTGCACCGCGGGAGAGGGGGGACCCGGCCCGCAGGGCCGGGTGGGTGAGGGTGGGCAGGCGTAGCCATGTTCCACCGCGAATCCGGGGTGTTCAAGACCGGCTACGCCGCCGACATGGCGCTCTATCCGCTGCCGGTCGCCAAATGGGCGGTGGCGGCGTTCGCCGGACTGTTCATCGCCATCGCGCCGCTGGCGTTCTCCGAATATTCTTTGTCGCTGCTCAATCTGTGCTTGGTCGCGATCGTCGGCGCGCTCGGTCTCAACATTCTCGTCGGCTATACTGGGCAAATCTCGATCGGGCACGGCGCCTTCATGTCGGTGGGCGCTTATACCGCCGCCAATCTGATCGTACGGCTTGGCCTGCCGTTCTGGATCACGATCCCGGCCGGCGGGCTGATGGCTGCGCTGATCGGCATCGTGGTCGGCATCCCTTCACTGCGCATCAAGGGGATTTACCTGGCGATCGCGACCCTTGCCGCGCAGCTGATTATCGAGTGGACGATCAATCACGTGACCTGGATTTCGGGCGGCGTGCAGTCCTCGATCGAGATCCCGCGCCCGTCCGCCTTTGGTATCCCGCTGACCTCGGAGGCCGAGATCTACGAGTTCCTGATGTTTTTTGCGGTGCTGGCGATCGTCGGCACCTTAAACCTGGTGCGCAGCCGCATCGGCCGCGCGTTCATTGCCGTGCGCGATCAGGACATTGCCGCCGAGATCATCGGAATCAACATCTTCCGTTACAAGCTCTACGCATTCGCGATCTCGTCCTTCTATGCCGGCGTGGCCGGGGTCTTGGAAAGCTATTATCTCGGGATTGCGAATTACGAGCAATTCCAGCTCGACGTCTCGATCGATTACTTGGCGATGGTGATCATCGGCGGCCTCGGATCGGTGCTCGGGTCGATTTTCGGCGCCGTCTTCGTCACGCTGTTGCCCATCGCCACCCGCTGGGCATTGCAGTCATCCGGCGGCCTGATCTTTTCAGAGGCTGATCTGGCGAATATAATCCCGAGCTTGCGGCTGGTGATCTTCGGCGGGCTGATCATCTTCTTTCTGGTCGTCGAGCCGGAGGGTTTGGCTCGGCTGTGGCGGAACATCCGCAATTACTTCCGTGTGTGGCCTTTTTCCTATTAACTGGAGTGCAACAAAGGGAGGATCTTGAATGACTAGCAAATCGACGACACCGCTCGCACTCATCGTGGGCGCGGCGGCTGTGCTGGGCCTCGCCGGGACGGCGGCGGCCCAGGAGAAAAAAATCGTGATCGGCGTACAGTGCGATCGCACCGGCCCGACGCAGATCGTCGGCACGGTGCTGTGCCCGGCGATGCACGACTATTTCAACCTCGTCAATTCCAGCCACATGCTCGATGGTTACACGGTCGAGGCGCCGGAGATCGATACTGCGTACAAGGTGCCGCCGGCCATCGAAGCCTACGAGAGCCAAAAAAAAGAGGGTGCTGTCATCATGTCCGTCTACGGCACGCCGCAGGCGCATGCGCTGAACGAGAGGATCGAGAAGGACGAGATCCCGTCGACAACGCCCGGCTTTGGCATCGCGGCATCGGCGGACGGCAAGAAATATCCTTATCTGTTTCCCATCGCCGCGAGTTATTTCTCGCAGGGCGCCGCTGCAATAGACTTCGTCAAGAACAAATTGGGAGGTAGCTTAAAGGGCAAGAAAATCGCCTACATGTACTATGACAATCCTGCCGGCAAGGAGCCGTTACCAGTTATCCAAGACCTGCAGAAGCAAGAAGGGTTCGAACTGCGGACCTTCGCGGTGCCGCCGCCGGGTGTCGAGATGGGGGCACAGATTCTCGACATCACGCAACGCTATCGGCCCGACTTCGTAATCTCGCACCTATTTGGCCGTTCGCCATCGGTGTCGATCAAGGAATTGAAACGCAACGGGTACCCATTGTCGAAAGTGCTCGGCCTCGTCTGGGCCTCGGCAGAAGGCGACATCTTAGCGGCCGGCGGTTGGGGGGTCGCCCAAGGGTACAACACGATGCAGTTTGCCGGCGCCGGCGACGATTACCCGGTGCGCCAGCAAATCAAGGAGATGTACAAGAAGGAGGGAAAGACGCCGCCTAAAGAAATGGACGACACGGTTTATTATAATCGTGGTTTGTTCCAGGCGGCAGTCCAGGTCGAGGCGCTCAAGAACGCGCTCAAATTGACCAACGGCGAAGGCGCCGACCGGACCCGAAGTAAAAAAGGGCTTCGAAGAGATCCACGACTTCACACTCGGAGGTCTGGTCCCGCCGTTGCAGATCACGCCGACCGACCACGAAGGGGGCGGATACGTGCGGATATTCCAGGTTAAGGGCGAGAAACTCGTCCCGGAGACGGACTGGTTCCGCGCCTATCGCGATATCGTGTGGGACCAGGTCAAGGCTGCGGAGAAGACGCAATAACCGGGCCGCCCAACGCGGCATCTCCCGGATCGCCTGAATGCTGGCGCTCAACAACATCGAGGTCGTCTATGACGGCGTCATTTTGGTGTTGAAGGGCGTCTCGCTCTTCGCCGAGCAGGGTCGCATCACGACCCTGCTCGGCGCCAATGGCGCCGGCAAGACCACGACATTGAAGGCGATCTCGGGCCTGTTGCGCAGCGAGCGCGGACAGGTGACCAAGGGTACGGTCGAACTCGACGGCGAGCGGCTCGACCGACTTCCGCCGCACGATGTCGTGAGCCGCGGCGTGACCCAGGTCTTCGAAGGCAGGCGCGTATTCGAGAACCTGACAGTCGAGGAAAATCTGATCGCCGGCGCGCACACACGCGGCGAATCCGCGGCCGTTCGGGCTGGCATCGACCGGGTCTATTTGATGCGTTCCCGGTACTCAAGGAACGCCGCCACAATCAGTCGGGTTATCTCTCGGGCGGCGAGCAGCAGATGCTGGTGATCGGCCGGGCCTTGATGTCGGACCCGAAGGTGATCCTGCTCGACGAACCCTCCCTCGGCCTCGCGCCGCTGCTCGTTGAGGAGATTTTCGGCATTGTCCGCCGGCTGCGCGACGAGCGCAACCTGACCGTGCTGCTGGTCGAGCAGAACGCCGCGCTGGCCCTCGACATCGCCGACCACGGTTACGTAATGGAGAACGGCCGCATCGTGCTCGAAGGTCCGGCCGATGCCTTGCGGCAGAATTCCGATATCAAGGAGTTCTATCTCGGGCTCAACGAGGTCGGCGCCCGCAAATCGTATCGCGACGTCAAGCACTACAAGCGGCGCAAGCGCTGGCTGTCGTGAGCTGGTGATGGAGAATCCTATAATGCCGGCCCTTCCGCGCATTGCCGTTATCGGCACCGGCGGCACGATCTCCTCGCTCGGAGCGTCTAGCCTCGACGTGCTCGACTATCCCGATTTCGGGCAGAAGCTGACCTGCGAGGCTTTGCTCGACCGTTTTCCGGAGACCAGGCTCGTCGCCGACCCGATGCCGGTGACATTCCGCCAGGTCGGAAGCACCGACATCGGCCCCAAGGATTGGGTCGAGATCAGGTCGCTGATCCATCGCATCGCGCGCGACGAGCCTGCGCGTCGCCGGCTTCGTCATTCCGCACGGCACCGCGACACTCGAGGAAACCGCGTTTTTCCTCAACCTGACCCTCGCCACGGCGCATCCCGTAGTGCTCGTCGGAGCGCAGCGGCCGGCCAGCGCGCTCGGCACGGATGCCGGGATGAACCTCGTCAACGCGTTGCGCGTCGCCGGCTCACCCGAGGCGCGAGGCAAGGGCGTTCTGGTGGTGCTCAACGACGAGATCCACGCGGCCCGCGACGTCGTCAAGACCTCGACCTACCGGGTGCAGACCTTCCGCTCGGTGGATTTCGGCGCGCTCGGCCATATCGACGGCGACGGCGTGCACTTCTATCGCACCCCGTCGCGCGCCCACATGCCCGATACCCCCTTTGCGGGCCTCGACCTGACCGCGCTGCCGCGGGTCGACATTGTCTATTCTTATGCCGGCGCCGACGGGGCGCTGGTCGACGCCGCGGTCGCGGCCGGCGCGCGCGGCCTCGTCTCGGCCGGCTTTGCCCCGGGAAGCCCGACGCCCGAGCAGCGCGCCGCCTTCGAGCGCGCCGCCAAATCCGGGATTGTCGTCGTGCAATGCAGCCGTGCGACGGGCCGTGTCGCCCCGCGCCGACGGCTGCGCGAGAGCGGCATCGTCGCCGGCGAGGATTTCACCCCGCAGAAAGGCCCGCATATTGCTGATGCTCGCTCTGCTGGCGACCAACGACGTGGCTGAGATCCAGCGCGCGTTCCAAACCTATTAGCTCCTCCCGATATTTTCGCAGAGTGCTGGAAGGCCGCGTCACCCTCACCCACCAAGCCCTCCGGACTTGGTCCCCCCTCTCCGCAATGCGATAGAGGAGTTTTCATGCCGGATGCGCATAGCCCCTCTCCTGCACTGCGGGAGAGGGTGGCGAGCGCAGCGAGACGGGTGAGGGTAAGCGGCGATAAACATGATCGGCTTCCAGGTTCTGGCGCGCGACGGCGCGGCGCGGCGCGGGCGGCTGATGACCGCGCACGGTGCAGTCGAAACGCCGGCATTCATGCCGGTCGGCACCGCCGGCACGGTCAAGGCGATGACCCCGGAGGGGGTCGCGGCGACCGGCGCGCGGATCGTCCTCGGCAATACCTACCACCTGATGCTGCGCCCTGGCGCGGAGCGCGTCGCCGCGCTCGGCGGGCTGCACCGCTTTATGAATTGGCCATACGCGATCCTGACCGATTCCGGCGGTTTTCAAGTCATGTCATTGGCCGCCCGCCGGACCATCGCCGAGACCGGCGTCACCTTTCGCTCGCATCTCGACGGCAGCCTCCACGAGCTGACGCCGGAACGGTCGATCGCAATCCAGCGTCTGCTCGGTGCCGACATAACGATGGCGTTGGACGAGTGCACGCCGTATCCCTCGCCGCGCGAAGCAGTCGAGAGCTCGATGGAATTGTCGATGCGCTGGGCCGAACGCTCGCGCTGTGGCCTTTGTCGAACGGCCGGGCCATGGCATCTTCGGGATCATCCAGGGCGGGGTCCACCCGGATCTGCGCCAGCGCTCCGCCGCGAAACTGGTCGGCATCGGCTTTGATGGCTACGCGGTCGGGGGGCTGGCGATCGGCGAGGGGCAGGAGACGACCTTCGCGGTGCTCGACGCAACCGTGCCATCGCTGCCCGGGGATCGCCCGCGCTATCTGATGGGGGTCGGGAAACCCGCCGATCTGGTCGGCGCAGTGGCGCGCGGCATCGACATGTTCGACTGCGTATTGCCGACGCGCTCGGGACGCACCGCGCAAGCCTTTACCCGGCAAGGCGTCGTGAATTTGCGCAACGCCCGCCACGCCGACGACCCGGCGCCGCTCGACCCGGAATGCCCGTGCCCCGCTTGCACCGGTTACAGCCGCGCCTATCTCCACCATCTCAGCCGCGCCGGCGAGATCCTCGGGAGCATGCTGCTGACCGCGCACAATTTGCAATACTATGGCGATCTGATGGCGGCGATGCGGGCGGCGATCGAGGCCGGAACATTCGCCGATTTTGCCGCCGGTTTCGAGAGCACCGAATGAGCCTCACCCATCTCGGGCACCGCTCGGCCCTGCCGGAATCGCCCGATGAGGCGGTGCTCGAGACGGTGGCCAACCCGCATCCCGGGCTCCTCTATGCGGTGCGCTTCACCTGCCCCGAATTCACTTCGCTGTGCCCGGTGACCGGCCAGCCCGATTTCGCGCACCTCGTCATCGATTACGTGCCCGAGGCGACGATCCTCGAGAGCAAGTCGTTGAAGCTCTACCTCGGCGCGTTTCGCAACCACGGCGCCTTTCACGAGGATTGCACGCTGACGATCGCGCGCAAGCTGGTCGATACCCTGACCCCGATGTGGCTGCGGATCGGCGGCTATTGGTACCCGCGCGGCGGCATCCCGATCGACATTTTCTACCAGACCGGCGAGCCGCCCGCCGGGCTGTGGCTCCCCGATCCCGGCGTCGCTCCTTATCGCGGTCGGGGCTGATCGGCTGGGACAGAGGGCTGCGGGTGCGCCCCTGCTTGCTTCGAGACGGCCGCTTTCACGGCCTTCTCAGCATGAGGACATATCGGTAATGACATCAGAGAAAAAACCTCATCCTGAGGTGCCTCGCGAAGCGAGGCCTCGAAGGACGCACCATGCTGATCCGCGCCCGCGCCTTCCTTGCCGGAGCTCAGCGGCAGGATGACCGATGCGATCCGCGAGGCGATCCGCGATCGGGCGCTTGCCTCCGGTTTCGATGCCGTCGGGTTTGCCGCGGCACATCTCGATGCCGAGGCGCGCGCCGGGCTCGGCGAATTCATCGCTCGTGGCTATCACGGCGACATGGGCTGGCTCGCCGGCACCGCGGCGCGGCGCGGCGATCCGCAGGCGCTGTGGCCCGAAGCGCGCACTATCGTCGTGCTTGGCGTCAATTATGCCCCCGGAGGACGATCCTTTGGCGCTCGCGGGAAGGCGCGACCGCGGCGCCGTTTCGGTCTATGCGCGCGGCCGGGATTATCACGACACCCTGAAGCGCCGGCTGAAGGCGCTCGCGCATTGGATCGAAGAGCGCTGGCCGGGCGCGCTCAAGCTGTTTGTCGATACCGCGCCGGTGATGGAAAAGCCGCTTGCCGAGCGAGCCGGGCTGGGCTGGCAGGGCAAGCATACCAATCTGGTCTCGCGCCAGTTCGGCTCCTGGCTGTTTCTCGGCGAGATCTATCTGAGCCTCGAGCTGGAGCCCGATGCGGCCGAACGTGATCACTGCGGCTCCTGCCGGCGCTGTCTCGATGTCTGTCCGACGGGGGCGTTTCCGGCTCCGCACCAGCTCGATGCGCGGCGCTGCATCTCCTATTTGACGATCGAGCACAAGGGGATGATCCCCCTGGAGCTGCGCCCGCTGATCGGCAATCGCATCTATGGTTGCGACGATTGCCTCGCGGTTTGCCCATGGAACAAATTCGCCCGAGCCGCGACCGAACCCGATTTTCTGGCGCGCGCGGAATTGACGGCGCCGCGGCTGGCCGAGTTAGCGACGCTCGACGATGCGGCATTCCGCAGAATGTTCGCCGGATCCCCGGTCAAGCGCACCGGCCGCGACCGGTTCGTCCGCAATGTGCTGATCGCGATCGGCAACGCGACCCCGGGGGAGCCGGAATTGCTGGCCGCGGCACGGCGCTGCCTCGATGACCATTCGCCCCTCGTTCGCGCCACCGCGGTCTGGGCATTCACCCGGTTGGCACCGGCAGCCCAATGCGCGGCCGAGCGGACCGAGCGGCTGGGTCGGGAGGAGGATCACCTGGTGCGAGAGGAGTGGGAGCGGGTTTTGCTAAACCCCTTGCACGCTTTCGGCGATCAGCCAATCGACGACCGCGATGAGCGCCTCGTCGCGCGTCGCGCCGTCTGAGAGGGCCTGCTCGAAGACGGCGAGCTGGCGATCGGCGCTGGTGCCGCGGGAGAGGATTTCGCGGGCGTGGGTTACCTCGGCGAGGCAGCCGAAATGACGCGCATCCTGGTCGACAAGAGCGAGGATCTCCTCGAGCAGCTCGGCGTAGGGAACGATCGCCCCGCGTCCGAAATCGACGAGACCCTGGTCGAACCCGTAGCGCTGCGCCCGCCAGCGGTTCTCGTCAATCAGCATGCGCGCATAGAGCCGCCAGCGCTGGTTGTCACGCTTCAGGCGCCACAGCATGCGCAACAGGCAGCGGAAGAGCGCGGCTATCGACAGCGTATCTTCCAATGTCGTGCAGCAGTCGGTGATGCGCATTTCGAGGGTCGGGAAGCGGTCGCTCGGCCGCAAATCCCACCACAATTTGGTGGCGTCCTCGATCAATCCGGCGCCGACCAGAATGTCGACGTGGCGACGGTACTCGCCCCAGCTGGCGAACCGCTCCGGGGTGCCGGTGCGCGGCATCTCGTCAAAGACGGCGAGCCGATAGGACTTCAGTCCGGTGTTCTCGCCATGCCAGAACGGCGACGAGGTCGACAATGCCAACAGATGCGGCAGGAAGTACGAGGCTTGGCTCAATAAATCGATGCGCAGCTCGTCGTCTGGAATGCCGATATGGACGTGCATCCCGCAGATCGCGAGGCGCCGCCCGACGCCCTGCAGATCGCTTTCGAGGCTCTGGTAACGAACGCGCTCGGTGGTCTTCTGCGTCTCCCATCGCGCAAAGGGATGCGTCCCCACCGCAATCGGCGCCATGCCGTAGCCCGCCGCGACCGAGGCGATCGTCCCACGTAATCGCCGGAGATCACTCCGCGCCTCTTCGAGGGTGGCGCAGACCCGCGTCCCGATCTCGATTTGCGAGCGCAAGAATTCCGGGCTGACTTGGGCGCCGAGCAGCGCCTCGCATTCGGCCAGCATCCGCGCGGGCGGATCGCCGACGATATCGCGCGCCGCCCGATCGATGAGGAAATACTCCTCCTCTATGCCGAGCGTAAATTCCGGTTCTGTGGTCACCTGACCCCAAGGATCGAGCCGGTCACCGAACGCGGGTCGCGGCGCGGCCAGCGGCCGCTCTCGACCTGGTGGAAGAAATCGGCGCAGGTGCGGTTGAAGAGGTCCGGTTCCTCGAGGTTGACCGCGTGCCCGGTGTTCGGGAAGACGACGAGCGCGGCGGCTGGGATCGTGCGTTTCATCAAGAGACCCGGCTCGAGGCACGGGTCATCCTCGTCGCCGGTCATCACCAACGTCGGCACCGCGAGATTGCGCATGCGGTCGGTCAAATCCCACAGCGAAGGCCGCCGCGCCTGCACGCCGCGCATCGTCAACGCCGAGCCCCGGGTCGAATGCTCGGCGAGATGCGCGGCAAATTCGGCCCAGCCCCGCGGGTCCTTGTTCTGGAACTGCACCCGGCTCGGACCCTGCGCATAGACCTTGCTTGCCTCGCCCATCCCCTGCCCTTCGATGAGCGCGATCGTCTTGGCAGTCTCGTCGTGGAACTGCTGGCGCTTGCCGGGTTCCGCGCCATAGCCGCAGCCGGCAACGACGAGCGACAGCGCGCGGTCCGGATAGGCCAGGCCGAAATGCAATGTCGCAAACCCGCCCATCGAAATGCCGACGATATGGGCTTTCGGGATCGCGAGGGCGTCGAGGACGGCGCGAATATCGTCGCGCGCCCGCTCCTGCGAATAGCGGCCCGGGTCCTCCGGCACGTCGGAGGGCGGGTACCCGCGGGCATTGTAGGCGATGGCGCGATAGCGCCGCCCGAAATACCGCATCTGACCTTCGTAGCCGCGGTAGTCGTCGGCGAATTCGTGGACAAACACGGTCGGGGTACCGCTGCCGGTCTCCTCGTAATAGAGGCGGATACCGTCGTCGGTCGTCAGGTGTGGCATGCGATTCCCCTTTTTCGAACAGGCCAATTCGCCATCCTACGAGCGCCGGCGCCGGGCCCGCAAGCCGCGCTCCCGAGGCGCGGGGCGGGTATTTGCGGCGCAAACTGGCTAGGCTTAGGTTGCGGGCGGGGAAGCTTGGGGGAGTTTCTGATGGATTCAGAGAAGCTAAAGCGTATCGAGCGACGCGCTTATTTGTTTTGGCAAGCCGAGGGGCAACCGCACGGCAGGCACGAGGAGCATTGGCACCGGGCGGCGCGGCAGATCGAAGCCGAAGAAGAAGCGCATATTGCCGAGAAGCCCAGGAACGGGAAGGCCCCAGAGCGAGCCGTCGCGAAACCGGCGAGCAAAAAGTCAAAGAAATAGCGCTGCATCAGGCCGCCGCGAGCTGGCACGGTTCTTGTACCAGTATCGTCAGGTCCGGGCCTCGCGGCGAGCGGCGGGGCCGATCCGGGCCGGGATCGCCGGATCGCATCCGGACCTCATTCCCGGACCAGCCCTCTCCGGTGCTCAGCACCTGAAGGGATCTGAGCAACGAAGGGCGTAAGTAATAGCTCGATGACCCTGGCCTGGTCTTGGAGGCATGAAAGACCGAGAGGAGAGCGCGGCGGTGCTCACTGGATTCTGGAAACAGGCGCGATCGGCCGCAAGGAGGCCCGTCATCCCCGTCGGGACGAAGTGATCCGGTATGCCAAAATACTATCGCGGGTGGACCGTGGCGGTTGCCGATTTGGACCAAGCTCTCGCCCGTCCGCTTACCGGAGCATCTTCAAACGTCTGGCCCTCTCATCTTGCGCAGCTTCTCGCCAATTTCTCACTAATCCCCGAGCGGCAGCACAAGCCCACAAAAGTAAAAGAAACATTAATACCCACGGAAGGATAAACTCGAGCGCTAGCCATCCATAGTTGATTACGATTGGATCTCCCGCACCTACTGGTATTAGCATCCTTGGGCTAAGCCCCCATTCTGGCCACAACCGTATAGTTGTGGAACGTTCCTCAATACCCGTACTCCGAGGTGACAGAAGTACTGAGATAAGTAGAATATCCTTTTTACCGTTGATCGTCTCAAAAACTTTTTCTACAGCTCGAATAACCCCATAGTTGTTTTCTTGTTAATCCATTTATATGAAAACAAGATGATGAATTATCTTTATCCCTTATCGACCCGCTTTGATCAACCGCACGTAGATCCTGCGCGTGCGAGTTTTCGCTGCCTCGCTAGCCCACAGCCACCCGATGACGGGTCGGGTGAGCTCCCCTGGGCCTATGCGACGCCGTGATCCTTGAACCAGGCGAGCATTCTCGCCCAGCCGTCCTTGGCGGCGTCGGCGCGGTAGCTCGGGCGGTAGTCGGCGTTGAAGCCGTGCGGGGCTTCGGGGTAGACCTTGAATTCGCAGGTCTTGCCGGCCGCCTTGCACGCGGCCTGCCGCGTCTCGATCGTCTCTTGCGGGATGCTCTGATCGGCGCCGCCGTAGAGGGCGAGGACCGGGCATTTCACATCGGCGGCGATGTCGAGCGGGTTCTTTGGCGTCAGCTCGCTCGGCTTGCGGTCTGATCCGTACCACGCGACCGCGGCCTTCAGATCCGGGTTGTGTGCGGCATACATCCAAGTCGCCCAGCCGCCCCAGCAGAAGCCGGTCACCGCGAGCTTCGCGGTATCGGCCTTGCCCGATGATTTGGCGTAGGCGACCGCCGCGTCGAGGTCGGACATCACCTGATCGGTCGGGACCTTTACCACGATCTCGGAAATCAGGGTCGGGATGTCGGTGTATTTCGATGGGTCGCCCTGGCGCGCGTAGAGCTCCGGGGCGATCGCGTAATAGCCGGCCTTGGCGAGCCGGCGGCAGATGTCCTTGATGTGCTCGTGCACGCCAAAGATCTCCTGCACGACTATGACGGTCGGGAAGGGCCCGCCCTGCGCCGGCATCGCGCGATAGGCCGGGATCGATCCGTCGGCAACCGGAACCTTGACCTCACCCGCGTCCAAGCCGTTCGTGTCGGTCGTGATCGTCTCGGCCGAGACCGGCTGCATCGACAGCGCAAAGCCGGTGATCAGCGATGTCATGACAAACCCGCGCCGGCTCCATTGCGTGCGCGCCGCAAATCCTTCCAATCCGATCTCCGGTGCGTCCATGGCGTCCCTCCCTCTAATTTCGCATCGAGAATAATCTCCCGCCCTCAGCCCCGCGCAGCAAGGGCCGATCACCGAAGAGTGACCGGTCAGTAATCGTAATTGTAGTTGAGGCCGAGGCCGGTGCTGCCGGATTGGCCCGCCTCGCCCCCGATCGTCAGATGTCGCATTACTTCGATCTCGACGGTGACTTTGCTGGTCGGCGGCGACACACCTTGACTGACCCCGACGGAAACCCCGGGGGCGATGTATTTCCCTGCGCTCAGCGCGGTGCCGCCTGCGCCGCTGCTGCTGCTCGCCGCCCCTCTCGGGTTCAGCGTGCCGGTCGTCGGCCCGCTCGGGGTCGAACCGAGTTTGAACCAATCCAAACCGAGACTGCCTCGCAGTTTATCGAGCAAACCGGGGCCACCGCCCGCGAGCGTGGCCGCGGCCGCGGCGAGCTGCATTCCTTCACCGGCGCTGAGCTGACCGACGCCGCGGTCGAACAGCACCCGCGAAAGGATCTCGTCCTGCGGCACGGGCGGTGTCGAAGTGAGCGTCAGTTTTGGTGCCGAGGCAACTCCGCTGATCTGGACTTGTGCGGTAATGTCGGCGGTGCTCGCCTCGGCGACGATATCCAGAACGGGGTCGAGCTTCGCGCTGCCGTCAAAGGTGATTGCGCCCCGGGTCAAGGAGAAAGTCTTGCCGAGCAGATCGACGCTGCCGTGGATCTGCTCGAGCGATCCGCTGATCGCCGGTGCCGCGCTGGTGCCGGTTATGGCCAGCTTGCCGCGCCACTCGCTGTCGAGCCCATGCCCGCGGACAAAGATATTGCCGGGCATATCGATGGTGATATCGAGGGTCGCGGGAAGCGCCGGCTGATTGTCGGCGGGGGAGGGCAGGGGGGTCTTGCCGCCTTTGGGATTTCTTTCGACGACCTTCAGCACCACCACGTTCGGCGGCAGGCTTTCCGGCAGGCTGATGTCGGCGCGATCGACGGTGAGCGGCGCGGTGACCTTAGGCGCCGACAGCGGACCGGCAATCGCTACGGTTCCACTCGCCGTCGCGACCGCCTCGTCGCGTGCGGCGACCCGGAAGTTGGCGAGCGTCGCAGAGAGTTGCGCGGTGGGGCCGGTGGGACCGCTCAAGACGACATTACCATGCGCCTTCAGGGTTCCGCTTGCACTGTCGGCGGCCGAGAACGAGGTCAACGTGAAGCGGTCGCGATCGCCGACGAGATCGGCTTGCATGTTGCTGAGGACCGCGCCGGTTGCGAAATTCTCGTAACGCCCGTCGGAGAGCTTGAGACTGCCCCGCGCAGCCGGCGATGCGACCGTGCCGCCCACCGCCGCGTCGGCCACGAAGTGACCGCTCATGCGGTCCTCGCCCAAGGGCAGAAGATCGGCCAGGTGCTCGATCTGTCCGGCGCCCTGAACCTGCAGCGCGAGCCGGCCGTCGGACGGCACCGAAATCCCGAGCGGCGCGGGCGTCAACAACAGCGGAACCGAGCCCGTCAGCCCGAGTTGATCCCCCTCGAGCCCGGTGACCTGCCCTTTGACATCGAGGTTCCGGCCGTTCCAACTGCCGTCGATCGCGAACCCCAGACCCTTCAGCCGCGAATGTTTCGACGCGGCGACGGTGAGTTCGCGGGCATTCACCGATATCCGGCCTTGCGGCGCGCGAAGTGTTCCGCCGAGCGTTGCGGCCGCGTTGAGGGTGCCGCGCACGTGGCGGTAGCCGGCCAGGCGCCCCGCCGACGCGATCGGGAAGTTGGCCACATTCAAGCCGAGCGACACCGAATCGCCGCGCACCCCGCCGCTGCCGGTGATCCGACCCGCTCCATAGTCCAATGCGAGACCGGAAAACGCGAGATCGCCGCCATGTTTCAAGAGAGTCAGCGGCTGCTCGAGCGCTAGGCGCTCGCCGCCCAAAGATCCGGCGAGCCGGTTGAAACGAAGGTCGGCCCGGCCTGTTTCGAGCGTGCCGTCACCTGCCAAAGCGACTGTCAGCGGCTGGCCCTTCGCATCCCCGTGGAAAACAAAGCGGCCCAGCCGCGGTGCATCCAAGCTCAGGCTTGCTGTGGCGATCTCGCTCGCTCCAAAATTGGCGTTGTTCAGCGACAAGCGGGCGCTTCCCGAGGGAGCACGCAATATATCGGCGAAACGGGCGGTCACCGCGAGGCGATCCGCCGCAATCCGTGAAGATCCAGAGCCAAAATTGAGCTTGGATCCGTTTACCGAGATATCGACCAGCTGCCCGCCGGGCGCGTCCAATCTGACGCCTAACTCCACACTCCCGGCAAGCGGGGTGCCGGCGAGCTTGGACAAGGGCGCGAGATCGGCCGACCGGCCGGCGACCGAACCTCGCATCAGACCGGTGTCGAGGGCGATACGAAGACTGCCGTCGATTGTGCTGCCCGCGGCCGAAAGCCGGAAACGCGGCAGCACTAGTTCGGAATTCCCGTTCGACTCCGCCGCGAGTGTCAGTTTTCCGTCGAGCCCGTAGGCGCGGAAAGTGCCATCAATGGACGCCTTTGGATCGGAGAGGTCCGCAACTTGTGTTGCGAGACGCAGCCGATCGACTTTGGCGCCGGCAGCGGTGAGTTCGGCGCCATCTATGTCGCCGCTCATCCGCAAATGGTCGAGCGGTCCGGCGAAATTGAGCCGTGCCGAAACCGCCCCCTTGAGGTCGGTGCCAAATGCCGCGCCAAGCGGCTTCAACTGCGGCAAATCGAGCGCGACTGCCGTGGTCAGCTCGTTCGATGCGGGATCGAACCGCGCGTCACCGGACAGGCTCGCAGCTGCCCCGGTGACGGCCAGCCGGTCGACGGTCAGGACCTCGGTTTCGTCTCGTTCGATTGCGCCAGCGATCGTTGCTGTGCCGCCGAGCAATGCGTCGGCGGCCGCGATCCCGGTCCTGAGTTCCTTTGCCGAGCCGGACAGCGTCGCCGTGAAACCAGCGGCGCCTTTGCGGTCCGCATTCGCTTCCAACTCGAGCGAGCCCGCCAGTGGATGCCCGGCGAAGCCGGAAAATGGGCGAAGATCCCCGATCGCCAGACCGGCGCGCCCCTCGATCGCGCCCGTTTCCGTCATTCGCCCCGACCCTGCCAGGGTAGCGCCGGCGCCCTCCGCGGCAAGCCGGGTCAGCTCGATGGCGCTCCCGTCACTAGCAGCAGTGGCGTCAAGAGACCAAGCAATGTCGCGGCCGATCTCGGGAGGCACCGCGACCCCCTCCGGTGCAACCAATCCGAGGATGCGGCCCGTCGCCGCCAGGCCGATGCGGGTTTCGGGGTTGTCGAGAGCGCCCATCGGGTTTGCTCGGATGTTGGCCTCGACGTGGTCTGCTCCGGAGGAGGCGAGGCGGGTTCCATTGCTCGACAAATTCAGCTCGAGCGATGGCCGGCTCTCGGTGCCGGTCGCCGACGCCTCGAGAACGGCCGAGCCGCCGAGCGGTTGGCCAAGCAAACCCGAAAGCATCGAGAGATCCGGGACATCGGCGCGTAAATCCGCCGCGACGGCTTTTTCCGCGCCGCCAATCGCGAAGCGGCCGGTCAAAGTGCCCGCCGCAATCTCGACGGAGAGCGGATCGACGGCGATCCCTGCGGCAAATTTCGCGCGCATGGAAAGCGCAAGGCTGTCGCCGATCAGCGGTGCTATCTCCGGCGGCAGCAATGGGGCAAACCCCGCAGTGCCGGATATGCCGAGAGTGGTTTCAGCCGCCGCGGCAAGCGTCAGATCCGCCGCTACATGAGCCGAACTGCCGGCCGAGGCATTCAATTGGCCGTGCCAATCCGCAAGCGGTCCGGTGCCGTTTACCGAGAACGCGAGCGGCAGGTGGTCGGTGCGGGCGAGCAGCCGGTCGAGCAGGAGACCGGTGGGCTCCGCTGCATCGAGCTTCAGGGTCAGCACCGGCGTATCGCCCGCGATCCCCATCGCCAAGAGGATATTGCCGGCCGCGTTGTCGATGCGGTGTAGATCGAGCGCGATGTGCGCCTTGCCATCGGCCAACTCGGCGCTTCCCTCGACCGTCGCGGCGACCGCTTCGCCCAGCACCGGCGGCGCAAGCGTGAGCTTCCCGATCGAGAGCCGGTCGAGGGCGACGCCGATCGGAAGCCGCGGCACCTTGAGGTAGTCGGTCAAACGCCTCGTCGATGGCGCGGTGGTCACTCGCGCCATATCGACTTGCGCGATCGTCAGAGAGCGGATATGCGCCTTCCCGGTCAGCAGCGCGGATGGCGACATGTCGAGGCCGGCGTTACGCAAAGTAAGATAGGTGCCGTCGCGATCGCCGATGTCGATCCGTTCGACCGTCATGCGGAACGGCAAAATTCCGTTGAGGCCATCGATGGCTACGGTGAAATCCGGATCACTCACCGCCTGCGCGATCTCTCTCTCGACCCAGGCTTTGCCGATTCGAGTTTGCAGCATCCCAAAAGCTGCGGCGAGGAGAACGGTCAGAACACCGACCCCGATACCGAGCCAGCGAAGCAGTTTGACAATGCGGCCCATCAGACCTGCCCTCCCCCTCTGGCCAACTTGTGCGGGAGAGGGGCCCCTACCCTAACCCTCCCCCGCATGCGGGGGAGGGAAGGGGAGGGGGTTTGCTGGGTGAGGGAGACGTGGCGAATCGGAGGAACTTTGCCCATCTGTTCAGAACGCCTGACCGAGGCTAATATAGACCTGGATCGGCGAATCGGCGCTGCGCTTGTGCAGCGGCGTCGCCAAGTCGAGCCGCAACGGCCCGAACGCCGTGTAATAGCGTGCCCCTACGCCCACACCGTAAAGCAGCGTGCGGCTGAGCTGCGGCACCGGGCTCTCGTAGAAGCTGCCCGCATCGACAAAGGGAACGATGCCGATCGTTTCGGTGATTTTGATGCGGGCTTCCAAGTTGAGCACCATGCTCGATTCCCCGCCGATCGGCTTTTTGTTGGAGGCGAGCGGTCCCGCCAGTTGCCAGCCATAGGGACGGATCGATCCGCCGCCGCCGGCATAAATGCGCTGGTCGGCAGGCAGCTGCCCCAGCGGGGCGCCGTCGAGCGAGGCGAGCGCCAGTTTGCCGGCGAGGATCGTCCGTTGCGCGGAACCCAGCGGCCAATAGGTGCTGCCCGAAAGCAGGTTCGTAACAAACGTCAGGTGCGAGCCGGCGAAGGTTTGTGCCGGCGTGACGTTGAGCTGCGCGCGATAACCGGTTGTCGGGTTGAGCAGATTGTCGGTCTGGTCGAGCTTTACATAGGCGGGCAGGCCGGCCAGCTGGTAACGCTGCGTGCCCCGCCCGGCGACGTTGGCGAGCTGCGTGACATTTGCTTTTCCGACCAAGAAGGAGAGCCCGCCGGTCAGCCAGCGGTCGACCCGCCGCTCGATCCCGGCCGTCACGGTTGTGCGGCGGCTGTTATAGGCAACCGGCGTGTCATTGACCGCCTCGGCGGTCGCCAGGAAGTCCTGATCGATGGCCAAAAAATCGGGACGCCGGAAAGTCGCTCGGAACGCGTCGAGTTGCTGACCGACCTCGGCGGAAAGCCGCAAGTTTTCGGCATTGCCGAACAAGTTGCGGTTTTCCCAAAAAGCCCGCGCGCCAATGCCCTGGCTGGTGTTGTAGGCGATTCCGGCGCCGATCGACCGGTGCAACCGCTCGGTCGCATCGATCGTCATCAGCGCCTCCCCAGGGTGCTCGGGATCGGGGGTGGGCGTGATCTGCACCGTGCTGAACAACCCGGATTTAATCAGCGCCCGGCGCGTCTCCTCGACCTTGCTCGCGTTATAGATCTCGCCGCCCTGCCAGCGGACGCGCCCCTCGACATAGGCGGGATTGAGCCGTTCGAGCCCTGAGATCGCGACTGGGCCGAAACGCATGACCGGTCCCGGGTCGAGCGTGTAAGTGACGTCCATCGTCTTTGCGTCGCGGTCGATCTCGACCTTGCGGTTGTCCACCTTGGCGAAGGGATGACCGGTGTCGCCGAACCCCGTAACTAATGCCGTCTCGGTTGCGACAACCGGGGCGGTACGCGCCGGGTCGCCGGGCTTGAGCGGCAGCTTCTCGCCGTCCTGGGGGACCGATAAAGGCTGCCCGTCGGGTCCCAGCACCTTAACCGAGGCGACGTGGTAAAGCGGACCCTGCTTCACCGTGACGGTCACCTTCGCGGTCTCGGCCGAGGTGTCGACGTCGTAAGAAAATTCCGCGTCCCAATAGCCGAGGCTGTGCGCGGCATCGGCGAGCCGTTCGAGATCGCGGTCGGCACGCCGCCGCAAGGCCTCTTCGGAAGCCGGCGGCTTTTCCTCGAGCGTCTTCAGCTCGGAGATCTTATCCAGCAGGCTCTCAAGATTGCTGTCCTCCGCCCCCGTGATTTCGGCGCGGTAATTCAGATCGGCCCGCGCCACCGGACCGAGAAACAACACCGCGATCGGCCCAATAACCAAGAAAAATTGTCGAACCCGCATCCCACCCCCAAACGGGAACGGCGAGCAGAGATACCTTATTCCCTGGCGCCGATGGCACTGATCCTCCCTCACCATCTGGCATGCCGCAACACATCATTTGTTGCATCTCGTCGAGGTACAAGGTGCTGCCGGACTCCGCTATGCGTCTGCTTACGGAACTCGAATTCACCTTGCCGGCCAAGGGGACAGATAGAGGTTGTGTCGTTTGCCGCAAATATTACCGAATCGCTCGCCTCTGATCGCTGTAGGCTTTCGCGAACTCGGCGCCGAGCAGAAGGATCTGGGCCGAGTAATAGACCCATACCAAAACGATTATGAGTGCGCCTGCGGCGCCGTAGGTCGACGCCATGTTACTGCTTCCGATATAAAGGCTAATCAGATGCTTGCCGACCGTAAAGAGCAGGGCCGTTACAGCCGCGCCGAGCCAAACGTCCTGCCATTCCACTGGGTTATCAGGGAGTATTTTGAACATCATCGCAAAGAGCACGGTCGTAAAACCAAACGAGAATGTCGGGTGCGCGATGTGCAGCATAATTGTGAGCCGCGGTAGGATTCGATCGAGATGGTCGCTGAACACCGCCAAGACCGCGCTGAACACCAGCGATACGAGCAGCAAGAAGCCTATTACGAGGATGACGGATAGGCTCAGTAGGCGAGACTTGAGAAGATACCACACGCCGAGGCTCCCGGTCGTCGGAGCCTTCCAGATCACGTTCAGAGCCGATTGCAATTCACCGAATACGGCGGTGGCGGCGATGATCAATGTGCCGATCCCGACCGCCGTGGCTATGATCCCGGACCGAGTGCTGCTCGCATTCCGCAGCAGAGCTTGCACGGCTCCGGCGCTTTCCGGACCGACGAGGTCGGCAATCTCGCCGAACAGGGCACCTTCCGCGGCTTTCTGACCGAAGGCGAGCCCGGCGACTGCAATTACCATCACCAGAATCGGCGCTAGCGAGAATACGGTGTAATAGGCGATCGCCGCGCCCATGGTCGGCGCCCGGTCGCCGAGCCAGCTGTAAACGGCTGTCCGGCCTAAGCTTGCCCATCCTTGAAGCGAGATCGGAAAAATCCGCATGAGGACCCCGCCGGATGAAGCCGGTGGTAAAGGAGCCCGTTCGAGCCGCGATGCACCAGAAACTGTCGAATCATGAAACGCGTCCGCGGCAACGGGACGGCCCCGCCTGGCACCTAAACGAGATCATCGCCAAGTCGAGCAAGAATTCCAAGAAATACCTGTGCTGCCGATCGCGGCACGGTTTACGGCGCGCTCGGCACGCGCGGAGGGTACGGCTCGATCCCGTCTGGCGAAGTTCACTCGGCTATGGGTCGGGCAACAGCTCGGAATCGCGGAAATCGGCTTGGTCCGTCGCGATATCGTCGGCGAGATGATCCAGTTCTTTCGCAACCCGGCGCAACACCTCCTCCAGGTTCGGCTGGAGGGTTATGTCCGCGAGTTGCCGAGCATGGTCAGCTTGCGCATGGTAGCGGGTTGAGCGGGGCATACTGATGAAACGCCCCCGTCGGGAGAAAAGTTGCCCCGCTCCTTAGGGGTAAATGTTGTCGAACGTTTGTGGTCCCCTCAGCGATCTCCGCACCGCTCACGCTCGTCACGCACTTCGCGAAGCCGATACTCCAGTCTTTCTCGCTCCTCACCATAGCGCGGCGCATCGGCCAGCCGGTCGCGAAGGTCGTGTTCCCTGTCCCTCAGGCGCTCGCAGTGATCCCGATCATAACCGCGCTCGTCCCGGCGCTGCGGGCTGACTCCGGGTATCCCCGGGATCGGCACTTGTATGTAGGGCTGCCCGGGGGGTGAGGCTTGAGCATGGACTGGCGCCTGGGCGAATGCGCTTGTGAGCAAAAGCGCGGAGAACGCGGCAACGCTGATCTTCATGGTTGTTACTCCCGAGTTTCGAAAACCAAGAACGTTTGATCGCGCCGCTTTGCTCCACGATTCCGCCCCGGTCAACCCGAGGCTCAGCTTTGGTGTCGAGATCGCAGGAGAACTCTTGATCCTAACAAGCCGGGGACTTGTCCTCGGGCCTCTTCAGCTCGGAAACCCGTCCAGCAGACCGGAGAAATCGCTATCCTCGGGCCCTGTAATCCCGGTTCGATAATTCAGATCGGCGCGGACCACGACACCCGGAACCAGCGCCGCGTCAGTGATGCTGTCAGAAAAACGATCCAAACCCCATACCGGTCCCCCCAGCCGGGGACGGTGCACCGAAACACGTTATTCCCGAGGCCGACTGCGTTTAGCAGCGGTTCAGCTTGTCTGTCTACACCAATTACTCACTCAGCTTCAACTAGCTCGACCAGCTCGGCATCTACCGTTCGATCCATCTGCGGTTTTTCTGAGCTCACAATTACCCGCGCTCGGATTACCTTCCCATCGACGGGCAGTTTAATCGTGTCGCCGCACTCAGGCGTTGACCGGCCATAAACGCGAAACTTCCTCTTGGAGGCGTCCCGGCGAGCCAACACAACGTCGTGTGTTACTGCATCATGTGACATTGTCTATCTCCCTCAGCGTCTATCTCCCTCAGCGGGGTTCGCCATTTGGTAAAAGCTCTCCACGACTAAGTTAACTTGGAGCTGATTACCCGAGTTCCGCCAGCGTGGCTGAAGGAAATTGAGTCAGCATCACTTTCAGATGCTGTTTCGTCGCCTTGCTCCTCCAATCCCTCTGGAATGCGGCACAATTCCCAGTGCTGGTGCTGCTGCAGGGTCCGGTCAGCGATTTCGGCGTGTGCTAGATGACAAAAAATGACACAGAAGCTGCATTTGAAACTCAAGTGTTCCCGGGACGAACTGTTCCGCTTGGCTGTTCAAATTGGGGGGCCTATTGGTTAGGAGCCTCTCATGCGTTCAATTTTTGCCGTAACCCCCCGTGCTGCTGCTACTGGGCATAGGCGTGGCAGACGCCGCCGATCCGACGCAGCTTGCCGAGACGGGAGGCTTCCTCTTGGGTAATGCTCGCCGCTGCGGCGTCCCAGTCGAGCGGGTGGAGAGCGCCGGAAAGGTAATCCACGAGTTCATCGCTGCTGCCGCTCGGGACTCGAACGAAGCCGGCGGCTGCGGACTCGCGCTTTTCCGAGATTTTCACAGCGAGCGCACTACCAGGTCGAGAGCCGGATGCGTTCCCGTCCTGCAGCGTGGTGATCCAGCAATTCGACAGGCTCGAGCGCCACCATGACCAGACCCGCCGAAACCGCGAAGCCCGAATGACGAGCCCGGCTTTTTGAGATGCAATTTAATATACAACACGTCAATTCTTGAGTAATCACAAGTAATCTCCCTTGTAACACTCGACGGAGCAACGGAACCCTGGGTTTTTCTCGGGTGTTGCCGAGATGATGCGGCGAGTTGATGGAGTTCAACAAGGCAGGAAAGGAGATGGGAGATGGGACAGTACGATGGGTTGACCCCAGAAGAGCGGGCTAGGATAACCGAAATCCAAGACTTCCTCATAGACCGATATGTAGAACAAAAAGAAGTACTCGAAAATGGCAATGCCGCCCGTGCGAAAGAGATTGCGCTGGAAATAAAAGAACTCCAGCGCGAGAAGGAAGAAATCAAAGAATGGGCAGCGGCGTAACAACGTGAGTCAGAGCACAATATCGATCCGCGAAGCGCTGCTCCTCGTCGTTGTCGCGCCTGCTCTCCTGATAAACATGAGCAGCGCGAACTCACAGGTCGGGGGAGCGGTACAATACCCGCCCGCCTCGATCGGAGAGGATGCCCAACCTCCGCCACCCGCGAGGATGGCGCCCCAGACCATGTCGCCTCAGCGCATCGAATGGGGCATCAGCGGGCCGAGTGAGCGACCCGGCTCTCAGTCGCGACGCGCCGCCTCGGGCGCGTCACCCACACCGCCGCCGCGGACCGCCGGGAAATAGTAACGCTAGCCGCTATTCCGCTCCGCCGCCCGCTCGACGCGGCGCTTTAGGCGACGGATCTCTGGCGAGAGTTTGCGGTCGGGTGTGTCGCGCAAAAATGCGTCGATGCCGCCCTTATGCTCGATCGTCCGGACCGCCGCTGCAGTGATGCGCAACCGGATCGATCCCACAGTGTCCGAAAGGACCGAAATGCGCTGCAGGTTCGGCAGAAAGCGGCGCTTCGTCTTGACGTTGGAGTGGCTGACATTGTGTCCGACCTGGACACCCTTGCCGGTAATCCCACATCTGCGCGCCATAACCCAACTCGACCCAAATATCGCCAAAAAACGGGCGCGCGACCGCTCGTTCCAGCAACCGCGCGCTAAGCCGCTTTTAGCTTCTTCGGTTGCAAATGGTCAAGCCGCCAGCGAGAGACAAGGAAGTTCGGCGGCGGGCTTTATGCGAAGACAGGGCTGATCAGACCGGCTGAGTAGCGGTTATTTGTCAACCGAGACCGAGAAACGTAGCGAGCAGTTGCCGGGTGGCGGCGCTGGGCGTGCGTGTGCCGGCGATGACTTCCTCTTCGGCGGCGGCGAGGCGCTGGGCGACGCCGGGGGCGGCGCGGAAATGGTCGAGGAGGCTGTCGCCGATCTCGGACCACAGCGCGGCGCGGGCCTGCTCGGCGCGCCGTCGCGACCAGGCACCCGTGTGTTCCAGCGCGGCGCGGAACCGGGCGACATCGTCCCAGACCTCGCGGATGCCGGACCCTTTCAGCGCGGAGACGGCGCGGACCGGCACCTGCCACTCGGGATTGGGCGGCCGGATCAGCCCCATCGCACTCGCATAATCGGCGACCGTGCGGTGCGCGGCTGGGGCGAGGTCGCCGTCGGCCTTGTTCACTAGCACCAGATCGGCGAGTTCGATGATCCCGCGCTTGATCCCCTGCAGCTCGTCGCCTCCCGCCGGCGGCAATATCAGGATGAACATGTCGACGATCTCGGCGACAGCTGTTTCGGCTTGGCCCACTCCGATCGTCTCGACCAAAATCGCGTCGAACCCCGCCGCCTCACACAGCAGGGTGGCCTCGCGCGTGCGGCGCGCGATGCCCCCGCGGCTCTGGCCGGCGGAGGACGGACGAATGAAAGCTTCCGGCGCGCGCGACAGTTCGGCCATGCGGGTCTTGTCGCCAAGGATCGCGCCGCCGCCGCGCTTCGAGGCGGGATCGACGGCCAGCACCGCGATCCGCCGCCCGAGTGCGATGCCCTCAAGGCCAAAGCGCTCGATGAAAGTGGATTTGCCGGCTCCCGGAGGCCCAGAAATGCCGATGCGCACGGCTTTCCCGGTGTCGGGCAGGAGCGCCTCGATCAGGCTCTCAGCCTGGTCGCGATGGTCCGGCCGCGACGATTCGACCAAGGTGATGGCCCGCGCAAGCGCCGGCCGGTCGCGCCGGCGGAGAGCCTGGAGCAGCGCCGCGCCGGTCACCCCATCCGGGCGGGAAAGAACGATCCGTCGCCGCGCTTGCGGCGCACGCATTTGGCGGCCGTCTCCACCAGGATCTTGTCGACGATCTCGACCAGATGCTGGACGCGGAAGGGCTTTAGCAGATAGTGCCGGCCGCTGGTCTGGAGGCGCTCCAGATGGCGATGGTCGCCGGTTACCAGGATCGGGCCGCATCCCTGCTCGCGCGCAATCTCGGCCAGTGCAAAACCATCCTCGTGTCCCGGCTGGGTCACGTCGATAACGACGATGTCGTAATCATCCTCATGGAGCGCGTCGTGCATTTCCGCACCGGTCTTGACCATCGAGAAACGGAAACCTTCGTCGTGGAAAATGTCGGCGAGCAGATCGCGCACGTCGTCATCGTTTTCAACGATCAGTACCTTGCAAATCCGCGCCATCTGTCTCCCGTCCTATGAGTTCTGTGCCGTTCTGTCGGTTCAATCCGCCGCGAGCGCGGCCTCGCGCCGAACGGCCTCCTGCTGGCGGGCCCACATAGTCGCATAGATGCCGCGGCGAAGCAGCAGTTCCGCATGGTGACCGCGCTCGACGATATGCCCGCGGTCGAGCACCAGGATCTCGTCGGCATCGATGATTGTCGACAGCCGGTGGGCGATGACGAGGGTGGTGCGGCCGGTGGAGACCTCGGCGAGGCTCGCCTGGATTTCGCGCTCGGTCTTGGTGTCGAGCGCCGAGGTCGCCTCGTCGAAGATCAGGATCTGTGGCGCCTTCAGGATGACGCGGGCGATCGCGACGCGCTGCTTCTCGCCGCCCGAGAGCTTCAGACCGCGTTCGCCGACCATCGTCTCGTAGCCGTCCGGCAATGTCGAGATGAAATCGTGGATGCGAGCCAGCCGGGCGGCCTCTTCGATTTCCGCCCGTGTCGCTCCGGGGCGGCCATAGGCGATGTTGTAGTAGATCGTATCGTTGAACAGCACCGTATCCTGCGGCACCACGCCGATCGCGCGCCGCAGGCTGTCCTGGGTCACATTGCGGATGTCTTGGCCGTCGATCTCGATCGAGCCGTCATTGACATCGTAGAAACGAAAGAGCAGCCGCGCGATCGTCGATTTGCCGGCGCCGCTCGGGCCGACGATCGGCGACAGTCGCGCCGGGCGCGATATGGAAATCGACATCGGACAGGATCGGCCGCCTCGGATCGTAGCGGAAATCGACGCCGTGAAAGGCGACCGCGCCCGCCCGGATCTTCAGCTCCGCCGCGTCGGGCCGGTCCACGATTTCAGGCTTGACCGCCAGCAGCGCAGTCATCTGCTCGAGATCGGTCAAGGATTGCTTGATATTGCGATAGACCATGCCGAGGAAGTTGAGCGGCGTATAGAGCTGGATCAGATAGGCGTTGACCAGCACGAAGTCGCCGACCGTCATTTCGCGCGGCCGCGACGCCTTGTCCTGCGAGAATCATCACCCCGACCAGCCCGATCGCAATGATCGTGCCCTGACCTAGGTTGAGCAGGGTCAGCGTGGTTTCGCTCTTGACTGCGGCGCGCTCATAGGCCTGCAGCGCCGAATCATATCGGCGCGCCTCGTGCTCTTCGTTGGCGAAATACTTGACCGTCTCGTAATTCAGCAAGCTGTCGACGGCCTTGGTATTGGATTCGGTGTTGCGCTCGTTCATCTCGCGCCGAAAGCGCACCCGCCAATCGGTGATCGAGAAAGTAAAGGCGATGTAGACGACGATCGTCGCGAACGTGACGGCGGCAAACGTCCAATTGAACAGCCGCCACAGGATCCCGCAGACCAGCAGGATCTCGAACAAGGTCGGCAGAACGTTGAACAGCATGAAAGAGAGCAGGAAATCGATCCAGCAGTGCCGCGCTCGACGGCGCGCGACAACCCGCCGGTGCGGCGCTCGAGATGAAAACGCAGCGACAAAGCATGGATGTGATGGAAGGCCGTCAGCGCCATCCGGCGGATCGCACGCTGGCTGACCTTGGCGAAGACGGCGTTGCGCAGCTCGTTGAAGCCTTGCGACATCACGCGGGCCAGGCCGTACGCGACGATCAACCCCACCGGCACGGCGATCGCGACGTTGGCCGGCGAAAGCGCGTCTACGGCATGCTTGTAGAGCAGAGGGACGCAGATGTTGACGAGCTTGCCGGCGAGCAGAAACACGAGGGCCAGCACGACCCGCACGCGCAGCCCGAAGGAATCGCGCGGCCAGAGATAAGGTGCCAGCGATTTGAGCGCGCGCAGCTCGTCCTTGAGCCGGCCCTTCGCGCGCGGCGGGCCGAGCGCGGCGAGCCGGGCGCCCGCGCGGGCTCACCGTGTCGGCTCCGCCGGTTCGGGGTCGGCAAGTTCCGCCGCACCGATAGCGCGGATGAGTCTCAGCGCGACCAACAGGGCGCCGACGACCAACACCGCTCCCCAAAAGAAAGCCGCATTGCGGCCGAACTCGCCAAAGAAGAATCCCGCAGCGGCAGGGCCGAGCACTCGCGAAAGGCTGCCGACCGATTGCGACACGCCCAAGACTTCGCCCTGCTCGTCGCGTCCGGCCCGGCGCGAGATCAGGCTGTTGAGCGAAGGCTGCGTCAGACCCATGCCGAGCGCCAGCGCGCTGATCGCGGGAGCGAGCACCGCCAGGCTGCGCGCAAACGGCAAAGTGAGGAGCCCGGCGCCGATCAGGGCGAGACCGCAGAACAGCAGGCGCTCCTCGCCGAAGAGCTGAGTTAGCCGCCCGATCAGCCCGCCCTGCAGGATTGCGGAGAGCATGCCGACATAGGAGAAGACATAGCCTACCTGACGCGGGCCCCAGCCGAATTGCCCGACGGCCCACAGAGCGAAGGTGCTCTCCATCCCGGCAAAGGCCAGGATCACGAGAAAGAAGATCACAATCAGGGGCGAGAGCGCAGGGCGGCCCAGCACGCCGAGGATCGCCGCCAAGCGGCTGCGTGACGGACCGCCGCCGCGCTGGCCGGCCGGCCGGCTTTCGCGCAACAGCAGGGCGACACCGCTAAGGGCGAGAAAGGATAGGCCGGCGGCGACCCATGCCGGGGTCTCTACATCGGCGGTCGCCGGATTATTTCCGGCCAGGAGCCCGCCCAAGGCCGGGCCGATGATAAAGCCGAGGCCGAAGGCCGCGCCGATGAGGCCCATCCCTCTAGCCCGGTCCTCCGGCTTTGTGACGTCGGCGATATAGGCCTGCGCCGCGGCGATGTTGCCGGCGCAGGCGCCGGCGAGCGCACGGGCAGCATACAGCATCCATAATGCCGTCGCGCTGCCAATCCAAAGATAGGCGAGCACCGAGGCGGCCATGCTGACCATCAGCACCGGCCGTCTGCCGACGCGATCGCTGAGCCTTCCCCATAAGGGAGCGGTGAACAATTGCATCAGCGAATAGATTGCCAGCAACACCGTCACCTGTTGCGGCGAAGCGGCAAAACGCAGCGCATAGAACGGCAAAAGCGGGATAACGAGGCCGAACCCCACGAGATCGACAAAGACAATGAGGAAAAGGGTCGGCATCTGTGCCGCCCTGATATCGCGCACTAGTCACGGCTGGGCAAGAGCCGCGCCGAGGAAACCCGGATATTCGGCGAGGGCACGGATCGCTCGCCTAGCGAGGAGGGTCAGCGAGGCCCGCCCGGCAAAACCTGCAATTCCCGATACAAGCGCACCGCGATGAGAACAATGAGCGCAATGACCAATGCCCAGGTAAGCGGCGAAGGTGAGATGCGAGCAATCCCAGTCACCGCCCAGGCAAGGAGCGTAAAGGCGCTCGAGGTTACGGCGAGTGCGACCAGACTGGCGAAGCAGCGCCGGCCAATTCGGCGCCTGCTTTCCAACCAAAGCGCGGCGGCCGCCGTAGCTACGCCGACGCCGCCCGCGGCGATCAGCAGTCCGGACACGGTGCGGCCTCGTCATACCTGGCGCTGCGTGCGACGCGCTCGAACAGAAGCTCGATGCTGCGCCGATCGACGCCGTCACTCTTCATCAGAAGGCCGACGAGGGGATCTTCAACCAGTTCGGCGAGCGAATACTCTGTGGTTTTCTGGTCCATTACGCTTCTCCCGGCCTCATATGATCGCCAACAACCTGTAGCTAAGTCGTTAATGGACCGCCGCCACACCGGAGATTAAGGGGGGCCGGCGCGGCAAAATACCGGCCGACATCCCTGAATGAATACAAGCGGGGATTGCCTCACGTTCCCGACCGGTTCCCGTCGGCTGCCGAAGGGCTGGACGCAGCCGGTGCGGCAATTCACACTCGCGGCGTCATCTGCAGGAGAGGCGGCGATGGAACTGGGAAAACTCGGCGTTTGGATTTCGATGGACGGCATGACCGCGGCATCCGCCGCGGCGTTCGCGAAACGGGTCGAAGTGCAGGGGTACGCCGCGCTGTGGATCCCCGAAAGCCGCGGGCGCAATGCGCTGGTGCACTCTTCCTGGCTGCTCGCCAATACCCAGCGTCTGATCGTGGCGACAGGAATCGCCAACATCTACGCCCGCGATCCGATGGCAATGGTCAATGGACAGCGCGGCCTCAATGAGCAATCAGACGGCCGGTTCCTGCTGGGGGTCGGCGTGTCGCATCGGCCGATGGTGCAAGGGGTGCGCGGCCATGCCTACGGCAAGCCCGTCGCAACCCTGCGGGCGTATCTCACAGGGATGCGCGACGCACCCTACCAGGCGCCGATGCCGCGCGAGAAGCCGGCGACGGTTGTCGCGGCATTGGGGCCCAGGATGATGGCGTTGTCATCCGAGCTCGCCGATGGCGCGCACCCTTACAACATGACGCCGGAGCATACCGCGAAGGCCCGTGCGATCCTCGGCCCCGGCAAGCTGTTGTGCCCGGAAGTCTGGGTCCTGTTGGAGAGCGACCCGGCCGCGGCGCGGCGTGCCGCGCGTGAGGCGCTTTCGCGCTATATGCAACTCGAGAACTACGTCAACAGTTGGCGGCGCGAAGGCTTCGGCGACGACGATCTCGCCGGGGGCGGTTCGGAACGCTTTCTCGACGCGATGGTCGGGTGGGGCGACGAGGGCGCGATCCGCGCGCGGGTCCAACAGCACTGGGACGCCGGCGCCGACCATGTCTGCATCCAGCCAATTAGCGCGCAGGGGTCGCGGCAGGTTGTCGACGAGAGAATTCTCGAACTGCTGGCGCCCGCCCGCTGATCTTGACGCGTTTCGGCGCGCGTCCGACATTGTAGATTGATCTGCCGGCCGGCGCGGCGTTCTGCCGTACCGGGCCGGAATGCGAGAGGGCTATGACCATGTATTCAGAAACCACCCGATCGATCAACGTCACGGTCAAGCCGTTCTACCTCGAGGACCAATCCTCGCCGGTCGAGAACCATTACGTCTGGGCCTACCATGTCCGCATCGAGAACCGCGGCAAGGAAACCGTCCAATTGCGCCACCGGCATTGGCGAATTACCGACAGCCGCGGACAGATAAAGGAGGTGCGCGGCGATGGGGTCGTCGGCGAGCAGCCGGTGCTCGCCCCGGGCGAGAGCTTCGAATACACCAGCGGCACCCCGTTGCCGACGCCATCCGGGATCATGGTGGGGACGTACGAGATGGAAACGAGGGGCGGCGACAGCTTCTCGGTTCGCATCCCTGCATTTTCGCTCGACAGCCCCCATCAGCCGGTCCGGCTCAACTGACCGCTGGGCGGGGCCCTCCCGCCAGCGAACCTTTCCAACCAACAAGAGAAGCCCTGATGCCGCGAGCTTTCGCCCCCTCCGTGTCCCGGTCCGAAAATTCCCTCCAACCCGCCCCGGCGCGGCAGCCGACCCGCGAGGAAGCCCTGGACGCGGTTCGCACCCTGCTGCGCTGGGCCGGCGACGACCCCAGCCGCGAAGGGCTGCTCGGCACTCCCGACCGCGTGGTGCGCTCCTACGAGGAGTTCTTCAGCGGCTATGCCGAGGATCCGGTAGCGCTGCTGCAGCGCACCTTCGAGGAAACTGATGGGTACGACGAGATCGTCGCGCTGAAGGACATCCGCTTCGAATCGCATTGCGAGCACCACATCGCGCCGATTATCGGCAAGGTGCACGTCGCCTACCTGCCCAACAAACGGGTGGTCGGCATTTCAAAGCTCGCACGGCTTGTCGAAGTCTATGCCAAACGGTTGCAGATCCAGGAAAAGATGACCGCGCAGATCGCCAACACGCTCGACGACGTGTTGCAGCCCAAGGGGGTGGCCGTGGTGATCGAGGCGGCCCATCAGTGCATGACCACGCGCGGCGTGCACAAGCCGGGCGTCACGATGGTGACCAGCCGGATGCTCGGCGCGTTTCGCGATGACCCGCTCAGCCGCCGCGAGGTCCTGGCGATGATCGGCACCCCGGGCGGCGCCAAGCTCGACAACGTCTGAGTTCGCTAACCTTTCGGCGGCGGCTCGGGAGCGGGGAGGACGCGCCTTTCGACTTCGCCGGCGAGATCGCCGAAACTGAGAAAGATGCGGTAGCTGCGCCAGTCCCGGCGATATTCGATTTCGTCGGGCACCGGGATCGACGCGGTAGAGGCCATCGCCAGAAGTCGGGCATCGCCCTGCGGCGCGCCGGTCACCCCGGCGGGAACGGGTGCGACTTTGTCGATGCCGAAGATGCTGCCTTCGTAGGGAGTATCGATCTGTCTTTGGTAAAAAGAGACGCCCGGCGACGGGTCGACATGAAGGTAGGAAGCCGGCGTCGCTTGGCCGTCGGGCGAGACCAGCTCCGCAGTACGCAGCGGCAGCCGGTCGACAGCGTCGATTTCGATGCTGTTGATGACACCGCCGGGAGGGAAGCGCGCACGGACCTGATCCGTCGGCAATGGCGGCAGCCCGGTTTCGGGGGCGCAGGCGGCGACGAGCGTCAGAAACAAGACGGTGGCGCGCATCCAAGTCCCAGGATCGACGTCGTCAGCCGTGTTGTGCTCCTGCTTCTCGGCGCACCGCTTTTTGCAGAAAATCGAGAGCGGCGGCGAACTGCGGGTCGTTGCCGGTCCCGATGATCATCGGCTTGATCGGGTGCTCCGCCTCGGCGGTATTGGTCCGACCGGCGCTTGCGGCGCTGGTAGCGGCCGGCGAGTTGATCGAGCCGCCGTTCTTCAGAGCCCCGTAAAGATCGCTTTCGAAGCTGATCACGGCATTTGCCACTTGCTGGCTTTTCGGAACATTGACGACGATGTCGGGCGAAATGCCCTGGCCCTGAATTGAACGGCCCGACGGCGTGTAGTATAGCGCAGTCGTCAGGCGGAGCGCGCCGCGGCCCTCCAGCGGAATGATCGTCTGCACCGAGCCCTTGCCAAAGCTGCGGGTTCCCATGACGGTCGCGCGGCGGTGGTCCTGCAACGCGCCGGCGACGATTTCGGCAGCCGATGCCGAGGCGCTGTTGACCAGCACGACCATAGGTGTCCCGCGCAGCAGGTCGCCGGTCGCCTGGGCGCGGTAGACATGGTCGTCCGCGGTATTGCGGCCGCGGGTCGTGACCACGACGCCGCCATCGAGAAAATCCCCGGCGACATCGATCGAAGCGTCGAGCAAACCGCCGGGGTCGTTTCGCAAATCGAGGATGAAGCCGTTCAGCCGGCCCTGCGTCCCCGTCTTCATTCTCTCGATCGCGCCAGCGAGTTCTGAGGCCGTGTTCTCGGTAAAGGTGGAAATGCGAGCATAGCCGATGTTGTTCGGCTTGAGTTCCGATTTGACCGATACGACGCGGATCACATTGCGCGTCAACGTCACATCGAAAGCGCCTCGGTCGTTGCGCGCAATAGTCAAGGTCACCCTGCTCCCTGCAGGCCCGCGCAGCCGCTTGACCACTTCCTCGACATCCATCCCCGTGGTCGGAAGGGCGTCGATCTTGACGATGCGGTCTCCCGGCTCGATGCCCGCCTCGGCGGCCGGCGTCCCGTCGATCGGCGAGATCACTTCCGGCGCCTTGCCTTCGAGAGTCAACTCGACCCCGATGCCGCCGAACTGGCCGCGGGTAACCGCGGCCATCTGCTGATACTGCTCCTGATCCATGTAATCGGAGTGCGGATCAAGGCGCGTCAGCATGCCCTTCAAGGCATCCTTGGCGAGCGCGCTGCCGGTCACCGGCGCGACGTAATTTTTCTCGACCTGCTTCATCGCGTCCTGGATCAGGCCGAGGTCGCTGGGGTCGGCCGGGTAGGCCCCGGTGCCCGCCCCGGCACTGTCGCAGGCGTACAGCGTCAGCGACACCAGTACGACGGCGGCGGCCCTTACAGCCGAGCGGTGCGGGCGTGAAATGTCGATCATCGGGTTCTCGCGGAGGGTTTGGCGCGGATCAGCCGCGCTGAATGTAGTCGCTGGGAGGCCCGCTTCCAGGGCGGGTCCGGCCGAGCACGGTCAATCCAGTGCGAAACCGCGCCTGCGCAAGAAGGTCGGGAACCCCTGGCCTTCGGGTTGGACGGCTTGCCGCGCCTTGTCTTCCGACCAGCCGTAGAAGGACGCGTAGCCAAAGACCTCGGGCGAGCGTTGCTGCTCGCGCGGCAGCGAGTATCGCACATCGCGGCGCCGGTCATAGGCATCGACGGCTTCGGCGAGCCGCCGGTCGTCGTAACAATCGATGTGCACGGTCGCCTCGAGCGGAAGTCGCATGCTGAGGTGTCCGGCGGCGGCGGGATAGCCGACACAGAGCCCCGCTACCGGGAACACCTTGTCGGGCAGATCCAATATTTCGGCAACCGCGTCGGCATGATTGCGGAGGACGCTGATCGGGCAGCACCCGAGACCCGCGGTTTCGGCAGCCAGGATGAAGGTCTGCAAGACCAGCGTCGCGTCGATGGCGGCGTTGAAAAAGCCTTCGAGCTTGCCGTTCTCGTTGATGTGACCGCGCAGCTCGCCGATCCGCTCGAGGCGGTGGGCGTCGCCGCAAAATATCAAAAATTCCGGCGCATTTCCGATCCACGGCATATCGGGCGCGAGCGCCGCAAGCCGATCACGGCTCTGGCGGTCTCTGACCCAAATGACCGTGGCTTGCTGGAAATCCGATTTCGAGGAGGCCGAAAAGGCTGTTCCCAGCAATAGGCGCAGCAAGGCTTTGGGGACCGGGCGCTCGGCATAACGCCGATGGGTACGCCGCATCAGGACTTGGCGCAGCCATGGCAGATCAAGCAAGTCCGGCGCGGGTTCCGGCTGTTCGCCAAAGCGCGCCCGCCACTCGGCCTCATAGCTCATGCTCATCTCCTCCGCGCCCGCTCCCGCAGCAGAGGGGCTGATTTTAGTCTTGTCGTCAACGGCGTCCGGCCGCTAGCGTGAGTCCCAATCGCCAAGAGGGAGAAACGCCGGCGCTGAAGGGGAGGGGATGACGGATCTGCAGGCTGATTACGTCGTTGTCGGAGCGGGCTCGGCGGGGTGCGTGCTCGCCGATCGGCTGAGCGAGGACGGCGCGCGGGTGGTATTGCTCGAGGCCGGCCCGAGCGACTGGCACCCGATGATCCACGTGCCGGCCGGCGCCTTGCATTTGCGGGCCAATCCGCTGGTCAACTGGAATTACTACACCGAGGCGGAGGAGGGCACTGCCAATCGGCCGCTGCATTGGCCGCGCGGCAGAGTGCTGGGCGGCACCAGCTCGATCAATGGCATGCTCTATGTCCGCGGCAACCCGGCGGATTACGACGGCTGGGCGCAGATGGGCTGCCGCGGCTGGACCTACGCCGACGTTCTGCCCTATTTCAAGAAGTCCGAACATTATGTCTCCGGGGAATCGGAGCATCGCGGCAAGGGCGGCCCGCTTCTCGTCGAGGATTACCGCACGATCCTGCCATTGACCCATCGCTTTGTCGAAGCCGCGCAAGAGGCCGGGTTTGCGTTCACCCGCGACTACAACGGTGCGCAGCAGGAGGGGGTCGGCTATTCGCAAATGACGCGGCGAGGGCGCTTCCGGGGATCAACGGCGCGCACCTATCTCGCCGAGGCACGGCGGCGCCAAAACCTGCGGGTCGAGACCAAGGCGGTCGCGACGCGGCTGCTGTTCGATGGAAGGCGCTGCACCGGCATCGCGTTTCGCCAGAACGGCAGTGACCGGCGGGTCGCCGCCGCGCGCGAGGTCATCGTCAGCGGCGGCACCGTCAATTCGCCGCATCTGCTGCAAATTTCCGGTATCGGCCCCGGCGGCCATCTGCAATCGATCGGCATCGAGGTGGTGCACGAATTGCCCGGGGTCGGCGCCAATCTTTCCGACCATTTCGCGGTTCGGGTGACGCACCGCGTGAAGGACGAGGTGTCGGTCAATCAGCTGGCGCGAGGCGTGCGGCTGGCGCGCGAGGTCGGGCGGTTCGCCGCGACCGGCCGGGGTGCGCTGACCTTTGGCGTCACCACCGCGATGGTGTTCTGCCGCAGCCGCGAAGGCCTGGCGAGCCCGGATCTGCAATTGCTGTTCACGCCCGGAAGCTACGACCCGAACGGCATCGGGCGGCTCGAGCGCGAGCCGGGCATGACGATCGTCGTGTGCGCCGTTCGGCCGGACAGCCGCGGGACGATCATGGCGCGGTCTGCGGACCCGTTACAGCCGCCGTCGATCCGTCCCAGTTACCTCTCAGCGGCGAGCGACGAGCAGGTGCTGCTCTCCGGAACCCGCCATGCCCGGCGGATCTTCGCCGCCCCGCCATTGGCCCGCCACAGCGCCGCCGAGACGATGCCCGGTTCCGATATGAATTCGGATGACGCGCTGGTCGACTTCATGCACCGGGCCGGGATGAACCTGCATCACCCGGTCGGCACCTGCCGCATGGGCGAGGACCCGATGGCTGTCGTCGACTCGCGGCTACGGGTTCGAGGGCTCGCCGGGCTGCGCGTCGTCGACGCCTCGGTGATGCCGACCGTGACGACTGGCAACACCAACGCGCCAACCATCATGATCGGCGAGAAGGGTGCGGCAATGATCCGTGAGGACGCCAAGTCGGCCTGAGACGAAATTGAGCAAAGTAATCAAAAGCCGCAGTGTTCGCGACACGCTAACATTATTCCTCTCCCACCGCTGGCCGGGGGGAGAGGGCAGGGTGAGGGGGGCCGACGTGCCGGTCAGCGGCGCTGCCCACCTCACCTTCCCGCTTCGCGGGCCCCTCCCTCTCCCCCCTGAAGGGCGGAGAGGGGCTGTTGCGCCGGTCTAGTTGAGCAGGGCGGCGGCCTTTCCCTTCATACGATCCGGGGCAGCACCTTTTCGGTCAGCAGGATGAAGGATTGGTGGCTGAGCGGCGCGCACAGCAGGTAGTCGAGGCCGATCTCGTCGCGCAGCCGCAGGATCTCGTCGCCGACCTTGTCGGGGGTGCCGTGCAGGATCACCTCGTCGAGGTAGCGCTGGACCGGATCGACGCCGGCCGGCGTAAATGATCCCTGCATCACCGGCCGATGCTGTGCGCCGAGATAGGAACTGAGAATCCACTCGGCGCCGCTGCGCGCGACCGCCGCCGCCTCGCCCGAATTGTCGGCGAGCGCCACCAGCCGCGCGATTGGGATGTCGCGGCCGGCCTCGGAGAACCCGGCGGCGGCGAGTTTCTCGGCATAGAACCTCCGCTTGCGGCCGATCTCGGGAGCTGAGGAGTGCGGGTCCATCAGGATTGAGAACCCGCGGCCGGCCGCCCATTCTATCGCCCCCTCCGAGCTTGCCGCCATCCAGACCGGCGGATGCGGCTGCTGTGCCGGCTTCGGCAATATTTCGAGGTCGTCGAAACGGAAATGCTGGCCGGTGAAATTGAGCCGCTTGTCGGTCCACGCCCGCAAGACGATCTCGACCGCCTCGCGGAACCGCGACGCGCTCTCCTCGGGGGGCACTCCAAAGGCGGTGAATTCGACCCGCGCGAAGCCGCGGCCGGCGCCCCAATTGACCCGGCCGCCGGACAGCACGTCAAGCAGGGCGACCTCCTCGGCGAGCCGTAAGGGATGGTAAAACGGGGCGAGCGACACCGCCGTGCCGATGCGCAGGCGCCGCGTCCGAGCGGCAGCCAGTGTCCCGACCATGTGCACCGATGGGCAGACGCTGAAGCTGCTGAAGTGGTGCTCGGCCAGCCAGACCGCGTCGTAGCCGGTCCGGTCCATGATCTCGATCCGCTCCAACGCCCGGGCATAGACTGTGGCCAGTTCGACCCGCCGCTCCGGCCAGCTGAAGAACTGCAGCACCCCGAGCTTCACTGCCGCACCTCTTCGGCAGTCCGCCAAAATTCGAGGGCCGTCCGGGCGTAGCGCTCCGGCAGAAGCAGGTTGACGCCGTGCCCGTACCCGGAAAACAACTCCAGCCGCCCATGCGGCAGGGTGTCGGTAAAGATTTTTTGCTGCTTCGAGGCGATCGGGCTCTTGTCGCCGCTCAGCAGCAGTACCGGGGCTTTGATCCCCGGCAGAAGCGGCCTCACATCGATTGCCTCGAAACACTCGTGCAGGGCGGCGGCGATATCGGGGCGCACCCTGTCCATCTCGGCGAAGACCCATTTCTGCAAATCCGGGCTCGCATGCGCGAGATCGAGACGGTAGCCGAGCGTTTGTCGGCACCACTCGCCGGTGCCATGGGTCCGGATCGCCGCGGCTGTGCTCTGCTGGCCGAGGGAGTAGATCCCGCGGATTTCGTCCGGAATGCGCGTCGGAGTGTTGCATAGGACGAGGCTGGCAATGCGTTCGGGATGTGCCGACGCGAGCAGCAACCCGATAATCCCGCCCGAGGATTCGCCGACCCAGTGTACCCGCGACAATGAAAGCGCATCGAGCACCGCCAATATCTGGGCGCCGATCTTTTCCGGAGTGTAGGCGCAGCCCGGGGCCGGAACACCGGACTTGCCGCACCCCAAAAGATCGGGCCGATAGACGCGGCGGCTCTCGGCTATCGCCGGAACCCAGCAATTCCAGAAACTCGCGTTTCGCGCAAAGCCGTGCATCATCAGCACCGCGGTCGGCTTTTGCCACGGCCATAGGAAATCATCGGCGGTGCAGTGGAGGGAAAGACCTTCGTCGAGAGGAATCGACGGCATCGGGAGCGCTCCATCACATTCCAAACCGAGGATATCACAGCAGCCTTCACCCACCCAGCCGGTGGCGGGCTAGTGGCAAGACCCGCGGGGCGAAACTTCTGAGTTTACTGCTCGATTTGCGCCTCGATAAGCGCGCGGCCGGCGCTGGCGACAGTCTTTGCCGGCCCGCTCGGGCCAAGCGATTGGCCGATCGCGTAGGCGCCGTCGATCAGCAGCTGCAACTGCTGGGCGAGGAGGTCGGGGTCGCGGGCTCGCGCTGCGGCGGCCAGCGCGCGGAGGCGCTCGCGGACCGCGCGCTTATGGGCGAGGATCACGGCGCGCGCCGGGTAATCGGGCTCGGGAAATTCGGCGCCGGTGTTGAGAAACGGGCAGCCGCGCCATTTCGGGTGCGAGGCGGTTGCCGCAACCATGTCGAGGATTGCTTCGAGTTGACCTCGCGGGTCGGCGAAGCGGGAGGCCTCTGCCTTGTTCCAGCGCTGCCAGAAAAACGCATCGCGGTCTTCGAGCCAGGTTGTGACGAGGGCGTCCTTTGACGCGAAGTTGCGGTAAAGGCTCATCTTCGCGACCCCGGATCGCGCGATGATCGCATCGATCCCGACCGCCCGAATGCCGTCGCGGTAAAACATCTCCGATGCGGTATCGAGAATGCGTTCCCGCGCCGGCTTTTTCTCCTCGGCCTCGCTCATCCCGCGTTCCTGCCCTGCGCCCGCCCGGCTGACAGAGACAGACCTGTCTCTCACTTTGCCGCGGCATGCTCCAGATAGAGGAGGGCAGGGCGGATGGCAAGGCGAAGGAAGCTGCATTACGCATGGATTGTCGCCGGTGTCACCTTCCTGACCTTGCTCGTAGCGGCGGGGCTGCGCGCCACCCCCGGCGTTCTGATCGTGCCGCTCGAAACCGAGTTCGGCTGGTCGCGCGCAACGATCTCCTTCGCGGTCGGGCTCAACATCTTTCTTTACGGCCTGATCGGACCATTCGCCGCGGCGGTGATGGACCGGTTCGGGCTGCGGCGGACGATGCTCGCCGCGCTGGCTTGCATCGCGGTGGGAGTCGCCCTGACGCCGCTGATGACGCGCTCCTGGCAGCTGATCGTCCTGTGGGGAGTGGTGGTCGGAACCGGAAGCGGAGCCACCGCTTTGGTGCTTGGGGCGACCGTCGTGGCGCGCTGGTTCGCCGCCCGGCGCGGGCTGGTCATCGGCGTGTTGACGGCGAGCACCGCAACCGGGCAGTTGATCTTTTTGCCGGCATTGGCGAGCCTTGTCGAAAATTACGGCTGGCGCACGGTGTCGCTGACGGTGGCCGGGGTCGCGTTGGCGCTATTGCCAATCGTGGCTCTGCTAATGCGCGACCGGCCGCGTGATATCGGGCTCGAACCCTACGGCGCGGCCGACAATCTTCGGCCGGTTGCGGCCGCACGCGGCAACCCGATGGCGACTGCGTTGCTCGCGCTGCGCGACGGGTTGCGGTCACGCGATTTCTTATTGCTCGCCGGCAGCTTCTTCATCTGCGGCGCTTCGACCAATGGCCTGATTGGCACCCACCTGATCCCCGCCTGCCTCGATCACGGCATACCCCAAGTGACGAGCGCCAGCCTGCTCGCCGCAATGGGAGTATTCGACCTGGTCGGGACGACATTGTCGGGCTGGCTCAGCGACCGCTGGAGCAACCGTGGGCTTCTCGCCTGGTATTACGGGCTGCGCGGGCTGTCATTGATCTACTTGCCGTTTGCCTTCGACGTTTCGTTCTACGGCCTGTCGCTATTCGCCGTCTTCTACGGGCTGGACTGGATCGCGACGGTGCCGCCGACCGTACGCCTCGCTGCGCGAATTTTCGGCACAGAGCGTGGCCCGGTCATGTTTGGCTGGATCGCGGCTGCGCACCAGCTGGGGGCAGCGCTGGCCGCTTTCACCGCCGGTGTGTTGAGGGTGGCCCTCGGGACCTATCTCGAGGCATTCATGCTGTCGGGGCTGCTCTGCCTGATCGCCTCGCTGATGGTGCTGTTCATCGGCTGGCGCCAGGGCGCCGCAGAGCCCGTTCCGGTCCCGGCCGAATAGCGGCCCCTAGTTGCCGTACAGCCGGATCGGCTGGCCGTCGACCTTCGCGTTCCCTTGCAGATACGTGATCAGCTCGGGCATCGAATAGCGCCCATTCTGGGCGATCGCCTCGGTCGGGCCCCATCCTTGCAAGTCGCTGGCGGCGGCGTAGAGAACCGATCCCTGATCGCAGCGCAATGAGCCGAGCAGGAATTCGTCGATGATGTGGCTGCCCAGCTCGCCCAAACGCTGGCTGCCCTGGGTGCTCTCCGCCTCCGCCAGAATGAACTGCCAAAGCGGGGTGCGACGCGCCAATAGGTTCGGGCCGAAGCCGGCGCTCTGCAACCGCTCTGCGAGGAGCTTGCGAACCTCAGTGGTGGAATCGTGAAGACCCGGTATGCGTTGCTGGGCGTAAGCCTCCATTTCCTCGCCGGTCGCCAGTCCGACCGAACCGGTTATCCTTGAGGTGGGTTCCGACGCCCGCATGAGGTTGCGGCGCGGCAGGTTGCGCTCGGTCGAGGTGTCCTTGCCGTTCGCGTCGGGGCCCGGCGGCAGCGCGGCAATCGGCAGATTGAACAACCGATCGGAGATCAACGTGTCGACCGGACGCCCGGGCTGAGCGCTGTCCTCCGCAGCGCCGTAGACGTCGTAAAAGTGGCTCCAGTCGATGACGTCGCCGGGCTGCAGCGGATTGTCGCCGACGAGCCCGGCCGTGTCCGGCTGGCCGGCCGGGGCAAAGATCGGGCGGGGCTGACCGGTTAACAGGTTGCCGCCGGCACCCAGGACCGGATCGTGCAGCACATACTCGTCGCGCACCAGTGTATGGCCGAGGCGAAAAGCCGCCACCGCGAACTCGTGCGGAATCATCACGTGCCCGGGCGTGCAGCTATAGAGAAAAGTCTTGATTTGCTTCGGGTCTGGCAGCACCGAGTTTGGCTCGGTCCCGCGCTGATAGGCGTGCAGCGCGCCAGAGGCGATGCGGTCGAGGGTTGCTTCCGCGGAAAATCGCGGCAGGAAATCGGTCGCAACGATCGTCTCGTAGGTCCACACCACCTTCTTGTGGCACGCATCGAACGCCGCGCCGATCTGTTGCTGGCTCGGCGCGGAGGCAGCGCCGAGCACATGGTCCATGCAGGAATTGTGGGAAAGTTCAAAGAGGTTCTGGATCTGGGAAATGAGTTTGTGTTCGCTGTTGCGAGGGTCCGGGACTTCTGCCGCGCCCTGCGATGTGCGCTGGTAGTCGAAACCGTCGATCGGCGCGCCGAGCGAGGTAGGGGCTTGGACATGGCGCATCGCGAAGCGGCCGGTGTAGGCGCCGTTGTTCTGCTCGAACCATGGCGCGCTGATCGCGGTCAGGGCCGAAAAATCGGCGACGCCGTAGACCGAAGTCGAGGTCGAGCTTGCCGGTATTGACGCTCAGCGCCGAGGTTGGCGCCGCGGCATTTGCGATTGCTTGTTTCAGCTGGTCCGGGGTGATGCCGGCCGCCGCGAGTTTTGCCCGGACATTGGGATCTCCCTGAGCGCGGCTACTCAGCGTGCTCATTGCCGACAGCGCAGTCTGGGTGCGCGTCACGTCATGGTCGATGAACTGGCCGAGAAAGGTATAGCCAGCAGGTTGCTGTGTTAGCTCAGCAGTCTTGTTATCGTCCACGAACGGGCTCGCCCCGGTCCCCAGCTGGGGACCGATAATGGCGCTCAGGCTCGGGTCGAATTCGATTGGTTTGCACATCCGCATCGGCGCGTTTGCTTCGCCCGGAGCTGGCGTCCCGCAGCTGCCGACAGCGCGCTCGGTCGCGCACGCCTCGTAGCAGAACCCGTAGAACGAGGTGTCCTGGCGTGCTGGAGCGGGGTCCTGCGAATTCTGAGCCAAGGGTGCCCCACCGCCGTGGCCGGTGCTCACCGGCGGGACCATTCGCAGCACTTGCTCGAGCTTTGACTGCGTTATGATCGCGCCGCTTGAGGCCGAGCCCTCCAAGGCCGGCCGAAGGGCATGGATAAAGAGGTCGAGGCGGTGCTCCGACCGGGGTGAGCCGGTTTGCGCGAAAGCTTGAGATCCGGTTAATACGGTCGCAATTACAAGGAGGCTGATCAACCGTGACATCCGAATTCCCCTGTGAGATCGCGGCTCTCACGCCGGCGACGAGCGCCCGCGGGTCTCGCCGAAGGCTGATCGAGGCTATGATAATACCGAGTTATATTCTTTGAATATCTTTAGTATTACAAACGGCGACAATTTCGTCAACCACGAACTTGATCTATTTTTAATGGACACTCATCAGAGATTCACGGTTAACCATAAGAAGAGGGTGCTTCATCATCTCTTCGCTTGGGAGGTGGCGGATTCAGCGTCATAAAAAAAACCGTGACACGCCACGGGCAGATCGCATCCGGCCGCATTCCGGACCATTTGCGGATCGTCACCCGCCGCTACGCCGGCAGAGAATCCTTCACATGTCTTCAGATTTAGGAAGGCTGGCATCCTTTATGCTGATTTCGGGGTAAGATGGGCGACTTTGGGAATGACTTCGCGGGCCAGAAGCCGCATTGATTCGTGCCAGGCTTCGGCGTTTCCGCTATAATCGAAGCAGAACAGCAGCAGCGAACCAAACCCGCCGACTTCGTCGTACATCCGCTCGATCTTCTCGACGACGGTTGCCGGCGAGCCGATCAGCCAATTGTGCCGGGCACAGTATTCCGGCGTGACGTCGCTGTCGGCGACCTCGGGATCGTGTTTCAGGAACTCGATAACGCCGACATTTTTCAGCAAGGGCAGAAAATACTCGCGCATCATCCGGCCCATCATCCCCCCGACCGATAATCTCCAAGCCTCCGCGTCGCTGTCGGCGACGAAGATTTCGCGCACCAGGCGCCAATCGGCGCGGCTCGGCTTGCGCCCGGTACGGCGGGCGCCTTCCTCGACCGACTCCCAGTGGCTGGCGACATAGCCGGGGTTGAGGTTGAGGCTCATCGGCAAGAAGCCGTGCTCGCCGGCGAGCTTCAAGGTGTCCGAGCCCTTGCTGACCCCAGCGACGCCGATCGGCGGATAGGGTTTTTGAAACGGCCGGATATGGGGGCGCAAACTCTCCAGCATCAGGTCGGTCTTGGTTACCTTCCAGTATTTGCCGGCGTAATCGAAGGGCGCTTCCTCGGTCCACAGCTTCAGGATGATGGCGAGCGCCTCGCGCGTCATTTCGCGGTGCTGCCCGGCGTAGCCGTCGACGTTGAACATCGCCCAATCGCTCGGCAGTCCGCTCGCGGCAACGCCAAAGTTGAGCCGGCCTTGCGCCATGTGGTCCAGCATGGCCACGCGGTTGGCGAGCTCCGCCGGATGATGATAGGGCAACAGAAAACCGCCGGGAGCGAGCCGGATATGGCGCGTCTCCATCAATGCTTGCGCGATCAAGAGATCGGGTGCGGGATGCGGTTCCCACGGCGCGGTGTGGTGCTCCCCGATCCAGCCCTCGCTGAACCCGAGCTCGTCGGCCCAGCGCAGGGTCTGGAGGTCCCATCGATGACCCTCGAAGAGGCCGCGCTCCGGCGGATGCGAAGGCATCGTAAACAGGCCGTATTGCATCAGGACCTCCGGGCTGCTGGTTCGGCAAAAATAGTTTATTCGGGGCAGGCAGCCAACCGCGCATTTGCCGCGATGGCAAATCCGTGCGATTGCTGCGATCTGGGTTAATTTGTGTCAGTCTTTGTCGTTTCGTATCAGATAATGACAAAGATCGCCCCGATCTGCCTTTTTCTTGCCGCAGGTGGGTTGGAATGTCGCAGCCACTCGACCCCAGCACCGTCCCCCCACGGACCGCTGGGCCCGCCAACACAGTGCCTACAGATCGGGAGGGTCAGCGATGACCAAAGCCACCTCGTCTAAACGCCGCACGAGAAGACGGCATGTACGGGAAAAGGCGACCATCGATCACTTGGTCCGCGCCGTATATTTGAAAGCCGATGAAAGGGGGACGACGCATCCCCCGGTCACGGCATCCGGCCTTTCGGTTGAAGAGCAGGTCCGCAAGCAATGGCATGCCGGACTGGGAGGGCTCGCGCTCTTCTAAAAGGACCGCCGCAACATTCGGCGCATGATTTTTGATATCTCTCGAGCCGGTGGTCGTACCGGCTCTTTTTTTGTGCCGACGGTTGAGGCACCCGCGGGGGCCCGACCTCAGGCGGGAGAATTTTCCATAATAAATATTATGCGACTTTTGTTGCGGCGCAGCGCGCTGCGCCGGCCGGTATGACGGGGGGTGTTACCCCATTTTTGCTAAAATCCGCCGCATCAATCAACTCAGTCAGCGATACGCGCATGGGACCTCTCGATCGTCTGCTCGAAATTATGGCACGGCTGCGCGACCCGGAGCGCGGTTGCCCGTGGGATCGGGAGCAGGATTTCTCGACGATCGCGCCCTACACGATCGAGGAGGCCTATGAGGTGGCCGACGCGATCGCTCGCGGCGACGCGGCCGCGCTAAAGGACGAGCTCGGCGATCTTCTGTTTCAGGTCGTTTTCCATGCGCGGATGGCCGAGGAACAGGGCCTCTTCGGCTTCAAAGATGTTGCCGCGGCGATCGCGGAAAAGATGGAGCGGCGCCATCCGCATGTCTTCGGCGACGTGCAAATCAATTCGGTAGCGGCGCAAGGCAGGGCCTGGGAGGAGCACAAAGCGGCCGAGCGCCGGGACCGTGCCCAAGCCGCCGGAGCGGCGGAAAGCGTCCTCGATGGCGTAGCGCTGGCTCTGCCCGCGCTGCTGCGAGCCGACAAGATACAGAAGCGCGCGGCGCGGATAGGCTTCGACTGGCCCGACCCGGGGCCGGTGTTCGACAAGCTCAAAGAAGAGATCGCCGAACTCGAGACCGAGCTCCAGCACCCTGCCGAGCGCCGCGCCTTGGAAGACGAGATGGGCGACATTCTTTTTGCCGCGGCCAACCTCGCCCGGAAGCTCGACATCGACCCGGAAGCGGCACTTCGGCGCGCCACCGCGAAATTCGAGCGCCGCTTCCGGCGCGTCGAGACACTCGCCGCCGAGCACGCTGTGGGCAGCGATCTCGACGCGCTCGAAGCGCTGTGGCAGCAAGTCAAGCGCGAAGAAGGTTAATGCAGGCGCAGTCGATGGCGCAGCCGCGCAATGTCGTCCTGCGGCAATCGCGCGGAGATGTGCGCCGCCTCATTGTCGTCGCGCCGGCCCAGCACCTCGCCGCGTTGGTATATCCACGCCAAGGTCTTCCCATCGGTCAGCGGGATATCGAGCCGCACGACTCGGGTGTCGCTCTCGAGCCGGCGCTCGATCAATTCGAACAACCCGTCGCAACCCTCACCCGTCGCGGCGGATAACGCGACGCTCTGGGAATTGCGCAGCCTTTGCTGTAGCAGACTTTGCCGCGTCGCCGGATCGAGCAAATCGATCTTGTTCAGCGCCTCGATCAGCCCCTCCTCGATCGGTTGATCGAGGCCCGAGATCGGCGAGGACGTTCAGCACGTCGTTGCGCTGCGCCTCGCTGTCGGGGTGATGCGCATCGCGGACATGAACAATGATGTCGGCTTCGGTGACCTCTTCGAGCGTGGCGCGGAAAGCGGCGACAAGATGGGTCGGGAGATCCGAGATGAAGCCGACCGTATCGGACAGGATGACCTGGCGCCCCGACGGCAAGCCGAGGCGCCGCATCGTCGGATCGAGCGTCGCGAAGAGCATATCCCCGGCAGTGACCGACGCGCTGGTCAACCGGTTGAACAGCGTCGATTTCCCGGCATTGGTATACCCGACCAGCGCGACCACGGGATACGGTACGCGCCGGCGAGCCTCGCGGTGCAAAGTCCGCGTCCGTCTGGTCGCGTCGAGGTCGCGCTTCAACCTGGCAATGCGCTCGCCGATCAGCCGCCGGTCGATTTCGAGCTGGCTTTCGCCTGGACCGCCGAGAAAGCCAAAGCCGCCGCGCTGGCGCTCGAGATGTGTCCAGGAGCGCACCAGACGGGACCGTTGATAGGTCAGCGCCGCCAGCTCGACCTGCAAACGGCCCTCATGGGTGCGGGCCCGCTCGCCGAAAATCTCCAGGATCAGGCCCGTCCGGTCGATGACCTTGGCTTTCCAGCGCCGCTCGAGATTGCGCTGTTGCACCGGGCTCAACGCGGCGTCGATGACGACGAGCCCGATCTCGTTTTCGCCGATCAGCTCGCCGAGGTTTTCGACTGTGCCGCTGCCCAAGAGACTGCTCGGGCGCGGCCGCGTAATGCTGGCGATTTCGGCGCGGATGACGTCGAGACGGATCGCCTTGGCGAGGCCGACCGCTTCTTCCAGCCGCGCTTCGAGCGAGCGGCCGGAGTTTTCTCTAGAGTGCCGTCCGGGCGCCGTTTTCGCCGCCGGATGTATGACGAGAGCCCGGCCTGTCGAGCCCGTGTGGACGATCGCTGGGTTGTCTGCTTGGTTCAGGATTCGGCCATTTCCTTTGGTTCGAAAAGCTGGATCGGCTGCCCCGGCATCACCGTCGAAATTGCGTGCTTATACACCAGTTGCGAATGCGCGTCCCGGCGCAACAAAACACAGAAATTATCGAACCAAGTAATGATCCCTTGAAGCTTGACGCCATTCACGAGAAAAATGGTTACCGGTGTTTTGTTTTTCCGGACGTGGTTCAGGAAAACGTCTTGAACGTTTTGCGATTTTTCTGGAAGTCATGGGTCTTCCCCCACTCCCTTCTTGGAACCGAGCCGGCCAGTTCAAGCCGAAGCACTCGGACGAGACCGCCGAGTTGCTGCAATCCAGATGGGCGCGCGCCGACGAATCACAAGCCCCGCACAAAGTGAAACAAAGACGCACCATCGGGAAAGACAAGGCGCGGCTCGCAACTGAGAAACTCCTCCTCGGTCGCTCCGTTGCCGAGCAAAACCGGAATGCAGCCGCTGTTGTATGCGCACTCCATGTCGGTGCCGGTGTCGCCGACGAGCCAAACTCCCTCGCCGGGCTCGACGCCGCTCGGCTCGAGAGCGAGCGCGACCGGGGCGGCGTTGGGCTTGTCCTGCGCCGCGTCCCCTGCCCCGATGATGCTGCCGAACAGCCCGGACCAGCCGATCTGCTCGGCCTCGCGTCGCAGCAGAGCGCCGGTCTTGTTGCTGACCACGCCGAGGAAAATACCTTCGGCGACGAGCCCGCTGAGCAATTCACCGCGGCCCGGCAGCGGGCTCAGCCGGTCGAGATGGATCGTGCGGAAGACATCGAGATAGATCTGCCGCGCCTCCTCCCATCGCTCGCCGAAATGAAGCGGGAAGCTTTCGCGCAGGCTGAGCCGGACGCGTTCTTTGGTCTCCCGCAGCGACCACAGAGGCTTCTCCATCGCCGCCATGACGGCGTTGAGCGCTTCGTGGATCGTCGTCCAGCTGTCGACCAGCGTGTTGTCCCAGTCGAACAAGATCGCCCGCGGCCGGCTGAGACCCTGCGGCGCTGCCGCCGCAACGCTGACGGCGCTCACGCCGCTGCCGCGCGATGAGCCGAGGTTGTGGGTAACCGTTGTTTGCACAACGCTGGATCTCCCTTGGCCGGGCTTGGCCCGGCCATCCACGCCTCCTTGCAGGCCGGTGAAGGGAACGACAAAAACGTGGGTGGCCGGAACGAGTCCGGCCACGGGGAGGAGAAATTCTGCGGACAACCGGAACGCATCCGATCGCGTCCAACATAAATTTTTCCGGACAGCCCTGCGGTCCCGGGCAGCAAACCGACGCGGAACTGATCCCCACGATCCTCGATACGCGCGGATGCCGAGCGGTTCGGCAGACATTGCCCGTCGACGTAGGCGACATGCGCCATTGATTTTATCCCCCATCACCCCGCCCTCGCCCTTCCCCGAGAGCTGGGACGGAGGTTAGGCCCCGATCTTCAATGGACGATCATTACCGAAAACACCCAAGGATTTCAACTTGCGGTGCAGGGCCGACCGCTCCATCCCCACAAATGCCGCGGTCCGCGAGATGTTGCCGCCGAATCGGGTGACTTGGGCGAGAAGGTATTCCCGCTCGAACACCTCTCTCGCGTCGCGCAACGGCAAGGTCATGATCTCGCTGCCCTTGTCCCATTTCACGACGGTCGGGAGCGATCGCGGTGATCTCGTTCGGGAGCATATCGGCGCGCAGCGGCTCGCGTGCGTCGCCCGGGGCCATGATCAACAGCCAGTCGATGACGTTGCGCAGCTGCCGCACATTGCCCGGCCATGTGTAAGCCTGCAGCGCCGCCATCGCATCCTCGCCGAACTCGCGCGGGGTGAGCCGCGCCGCTTCGGATGCCCGGGCCATAAAGTGACGCGCCATCAGCGGGATGTCCTCGCGCCGGTCGCGCAGCGGGGGCAGGCGAATCGGCACGACGCTCAACCGGTAGAACAGATCCTCGCGGAACCGCCCGGCGCTGATCTCCCCGCCGAGCTCCCGGTTCGACGAGGCGACCACCCGGACATCGACCTCGACGCGGCTCGACCCCCCTACCCTCTCGAAGGTCTGCTCCTGCAGCGCGCGCACGATCTTGCCCTGCGTCTCGAGCGGCATGTCCGCCACTTCGTCGAGGAACAACGTGCCGCCATGCGCGCGCTCGAACGTGCCCACCTTGCGCGGTGCGCCGTCGATCCGCGTCTCGGTCCCGAACAGCTCGATTTCGAGCCGTTCGGGCCGCATCGTCGCGCAGTTGACCGGAACAAAGGGCCCCTTCGAGCGCCGGGAGCGCGCATGCAGGAGACGCCCGACAACCTCCTTGCCCGAGCCCGGCGGGCCGGTAATCAGAACCCGGCTGCCGGTCGGCGCTACCCGCTCGATCTGCTGCCGCAGCTGGTTGGCCGCCGGCGAGACGCCGACGAGGTCGAGGTCGCCTCCGGCGCGCAGCCGCAACTCCTCGTTCTCGCGCCGCAACTGCGCCGCCTCGATCGCGCGCTCGACAATCAGCAGCAAGCGGTCTGATTTGAAGGGCTTTTCGAGAAAATCATAGGCTCCCAGCTTGATCGCCTCGACAGCCGTTTCGATCGTTCCGTGGCCGCTGATCATGACTACCGGCACCGACGGCATCTCGACGCGCAGCTGCTTCAGGATGTCGATCCCTTCGAGCCCCCCTCCCTGCAGCCAGATATCGAGGATGACGAGCGTGGGCTGCCGCGCCTGGATCGCGGCCAAGGTCTGCGCCGTGTCGGCAGCTTCGCGGGTGGCGTAGCCCTCGTCCTTGAGGACGCCCGCAATCAGCATGCGGATGTCGGCTTCGTCGTCGACGATCAGAATATCATGCGCCATGGCTGATCGGGCTCAATTCCATGGGCTCATCCGCTGCATCGAGACGTTGCGCAGCGCGAATCTCCGAGGCGGCAAAATGGAGACTGACGCGGGCGCCCTCCGTCTCCCCATCCTCCAGGACCAGCTCTCCGTGGTGATCTTCCATGATCTTCTTGACGATGGCCAGACCCAAGCCTGTGCCCTTTGTCCGCGTCGTGACATAAGGCTCGGTCAGCTGCTCGCGCCCATGCTGCGGCAAGCCTTTCCCGTTGTCTTCGATCGATCACGGCCGCCTGGCCGTCCTCCTCGCAACCGACACCCGGATACGTCCTGCCGGGCTCGCGCTATCCTCCGCTCTGCGCGCTTCGATCGATTCGATCGCATTCTTGACGATATTGATCAGCGCCTGGCCGACCAGGCGCGCGTCGCAGCTGACCGCTACAGGGCTCGCCGGGAACACCGGCTCGAAAACGATCTCGGGATGGGCGGTGCGCTGCAGGAATACGGCCCGGTGCACGATTTCCACCAGATTTTCGGGCTTGAGCACCGGCGTCGGCATTCTTGCAAAGGACGAGAATTCGTCGATCATCCGGCCAATATCGCCGACATGCCGAATGATCGTGTCCGTGCAGATCGTAAAGGTTTCGACGTCGTTCTTGATCTCCTTCAGGTATCTGCGCCGCAAGTCGTTCGGCAGCCAACTGGATCGGCGTCAGCGGGTTCTTGATTTCGTGGGCGATGCGACGGGCGATATCGGCCCAGGCCGCCTTGCGTTGGGCCGACAACAGCTCGGTGATATCGTCGAAAGTGACGATAAAGCCGCTGATATCGCGGCCATTGTGCTCGGCGGCGATGCGCACGAGCAAGGTGCGGGTGCTGTTTCCGCGAATCAGCTCCACCTGCGACTGCGCCAGGCGATCCGGACGGCGTTCCGCCTCGTCGAGCAAGCCCGCCATTTCCGGCGCGACCTCGGCGAGGTCCTGTCCGATCGCTTGTTCGAGATCCGTGCCGAGCAGCGCCGAGGCCGAACGATTGGGCAAATTGACGCGGCCCAGGCTATCGAGCCCGATCACCCCGGCCGAGACACCCGTCAGTACCGTCTCGGTAAACCGCCGCCGCTCGTCGAGCTGCCGATTGGCCTCCCTGAGCTCGCGTTGTTGACTCTCGATCTGGTAGGTCATTCGGTTGAAGGCGCGGCTCAGCGAAGCCAGTTCGTCGTCCTTCTCCCCTTCCGGCACACGAGCCGCGAGATCGCCGCCGCGGACCTGCTCGGCCGCAGTGATCAGGCGGCTGATCGGGCCGGCAAATTGGGCGGCAAAATGAATGCCGATGGCCACCGCCGCCACCAGGAACAGCATCGCCACCATCATGAAGATCAACGCGAAGGTAATCTGAAACCCGGAGCGTTGGCCTTCCATCTGCTCGTACAACGCGGCGGCGCGCTGGGTCTCCTCCATGTGATTTAAAACCCGCGGCTCGATAAACCGCCCGACATAAAGATAGACGTCGCCGAACTGGTTGAGGCGCACCAGAGCCCGCACCCGGTCATCGCTGTCATTGGTCATTATCGCCACGTCGCCGGTGTCGGCGAGGTGGATCGCGTCGTCGGGAACGGGCTCGAAGCCCAGGGTGAACGAAAGACTGGACCGCGCCAGCATATGGCCGCGCGCGGTCGAACACCATGGCCTCGGTCAGCCCGCGCAGCGCCGCCTGAGCGGAGACTACCTGCTGCAGATGCTGGGGATTGAGCGCCAGCTGCACGGAATCGCGGTTGAGGTCGTTGGCCATCGCCAAGACATCGGCGCGGATCGCCTGCTGATGTTCGTGCAGATAGGCTTCGGCGACGGCCAGAGATTCGGTGATTGCGGTGCGCACTCTGTCGCTGAACCAAGACTCCACGCCAAAGCTGAAGAAAAGATAGGAGAAGCCGGCGACGATGATCGTCGGCATTACCGCGATCAGGCTGAACAGCACGACCAGTCGGATTTGCAGCCGCGAGCCGGCAAGACCGCGCCGCCGCTCGGCCCAGACCTCGATCAGGCGCTTGGCGATCACCGCACCGAGCGCCAGCAGCAAGATCAGGTCGAGGTTCAGGAGCGCGAGGACAGCGCCGGGATGCGGCCCGAAAGGCGGTGCGCCGGTCAGCGCGAGGTAGGTCGCGATCCCCGAAGCGAGGGCCGGGATCGCAAGGGCGAACGCCAGTTTGCGGCCCAAGCCGATACGAGCCGGCCCAAATTCCCATCCGCCGCATCGGGTTCATTCAAGACCTCTACCCGAAGTCTGCCGCGGACGGCTTTGATACAGAACGACTCAAATTGTCTCCGGCCGATGCCTCAGTGGCTGGCGGTAGGTGTCGATCAGCTTATTATTTTAAGCCGCGGACCACCGGGATGTCCAATTCGCGGATCTTCTTGCGCAATGTGTTGCGATTGAGGCCGAGCAGATGCGCGGCCTTGATTTGGTTGCCGCGGGTCGCCCCGAGGGTCAATAGGATCAGCGGCCGCTCCACTTCCCGCAGCACCCGATCGTAGAGTCCGGCCGCCGGCAAACCACCTTTGTGCGCGGCGAAATAACCCTTGATGTGGCGCTCGACCGCCGCCGCGAGCCCCTCCCCGCTCTGCCCCTCCGCGAAATCACCCGTCGCCGGCGCCTCGCCGAGCTCGGCTTCGATGATCCCGACCCCAATTACCTCCTGCGAATAAAGCGCCGCCAGCCGCCGGACCAAGTTCTCCAGCTCTCGCACGTTGCCGGGCCAGCGATAGGTGCGCAGCCGCTCCATTGCGGCGTCGTCGAGCCGCTTCAACGGCAGCCCTTCCCGTACCGCCAGAGTGGCAAAATGGCGGACCAGCGCGGGTATGTCGGCGCTTCGCTCACGCAGCGGCGGCAGGCGTATAGGCGCCACGTTCAAGCGGTAAAACAGGTCTTCGCGAAACAGACCCTGCCGGATCAGGTGCCGCAGCTCGTGATGCGTCGCGGCGATGATGCGCACATCGGCGCGGATCGGCACGCGGCCGCCAACCGCGGTGAATTCTCCCTCCTGCAACACCCGCAGCAGACGGGTTTGCGCTTCGATCGGCATGTCGCCGATTTCGTCGAGAAACAGCGTGCCGCCCTGCGCCTGCTCGAACCGTCCGATGCCGCGCGCCGTCGCGCCGGTAAAGGCCCCCTTTTCGTGACCGAACAATTCGCTCTCGATCAGCTCGCGCGGGATCGCGGCCATGTTTATCGCGACAAAGGGACCGCTGCGGCGCTTGCCGTAATTGTGCAAGGCGCGGGCGACCAGCTCCTTGCCGGTGCCGCTCTCGCCCATGATCATGACCGTGAGGTCGGTCCCCATCAGCCGGGCGATGACCCGATAGATCTCCTGCATCGCCGGCGAGCGGCCGATCAAGGGCAGCTGGTCTTCGATTTCTTCGTCGGCATACGGCGCAGGGGCGTCGTGCGGAGCGGTCAACGCCCGCTCGACGACGCTGACCAGCTCGCGCAGATCAAACGGCTTGGGGAGATATTCGAACGCGCCCCGCTCCGTCGCCTTGACCGCGGTCAGCAGCGTGTTCTGCGCGCTCATGACGATGATGCGCAGCTCCGGGCGGATTTTCTTGATGCGAGGGATCAGATCGAGGCCATTCTCGTCCGGCATGATAACGTCGGTAATGACGAGGTCGCCCTCGCCGTCGGCGACCCATCGCCACAGGGTCGCGGCATTGCCGGTCATCCGCACATCGTGGCCGAGCCGGATCAGCGCCTGATTGAGCACCATCCGGATCGCGCGATCGTCATCTGCCACCAGGATCGTCGACGCCATCACGCAGCACCGTCTTGCGCGACCACCGGCAGAAACACCCGGAACACGGTTCGCCGGGGCTGGCTGTCGAATTCGATCACGCCGCCGTGGTCGCCGATTACTTTGGCGACCAGTGCAAGACCGAGGCCAGTGCCGTTCCGTTTGGTCGTGACAAACGGTTCGAAGAGATGAGGCCGCAAATCATCCGGGATGCCGCCGCCATTGTCGGTCACCGACACCATCAGGGGCAGATGCTGCCGGCCCTCGCCGCCCGGGCGAGCAAGGCGCAGACCGTGCCGCCGATAAGCCGTCGAAAGAATGATTTCGCCGTCCACGCTGGGCACTGCCTCCGCCGCATTCTTGACGAGGTTTAGAAAGACCTGGACGAGCTGGTCGCGATCGCCGTGAACCGATGGCAGCGAGGGGTCGTATTCTTCGACGAGGCGGACATGGCGGGCAAAACCGGATTGCGCCGCCTCGCGTACGCGCTCGAGCACCTCGTGGATGTTGACCACTTCGCGTTCGATCGGCCGGTGATCGGAGAATGCTTCCATGCGATCGACGAGCGCGACGATGCGGTCGGTCTCGTCGCAGATCAGCTGGGTCAGCTCGCGTCCGGCCGGATCGGCATCCTGCTCCAGCAATTGCGCCGCGCCGCGGATCCCGGAAAGCGGGTTCTTGACCTCATGGGCGAGCATTGCCGCCATCCCGGTAATCGAACGGGCGGCATTCCGGTGGGTCAGGTGGCGGTCCATCATCTCCGCCATCGAGCGCTCGTGCAGTGTGAGCACGAGCATGTCCGCGCCTTCGCCGGTCAGCGCTCCCTGAATGGTGACCAGGCGGCCCGGAAACCGCGGGCCTTCGAGGAGAATGTCGTACTCGGAAATCGTATTGCCGATCCGCCACACCGAATCGACCAGCGCCAGCAAGGGGCTGTGCGGCGCCACGAGATCGGCGAGCGCGGTGCCGCACAGCGCGGCCGCGCCGGACCCGAAAAACTGCTCGGCGGCGGGGTTGACGAAGCGGATGCCTCCGGCCCGATCGACGACGATCACGGGAAGGACGAGAGCCGCCAGGATCACCGCCGCGTCGGGTTGGGATAACCCGAGAGGACGCCGTTTCGGGTTCGAGCTTCCGCGAAGCCGAAACGGCGTCTTGATCATGCCGTCTCGCGGGCCAGGAGCGGCTCGTAAAACGATCGAATCAGGTTCCGAACGCGCGCGGCATCGATGGTCTCGTTGACCGCCGCGCGAAATTCCGCCGATCCAGGGAGGCCTTTCGAGTACCAGGCGACGTGCTTGCGCGCGATCCGCGAGCCCACTGGCTGTCCCATAATGCAGGAGCATCTCCTCGTAATGGCCGAGCACGAGTCTCGAGCTGCGCCGCGAGCGGCGGGTCCGGAACCCGCCGCCGGGTTTTCAGCCATTCGATGACCTGACGGACGAACCACGGCCGTCCGTAGCAGCCGCGGCCGATCATCAATCCGTCGGCGCCGGATTCCTGCCAATGCCCGGTCGGCGTCGTCGAGCGTGCTTATGTCGCCATTGGCAACGACGGGGATCGATACTGCTTCCTTGACCTGGCGGATGAACCTCCAATCGGCCGAGCCGGCATAAAGCTGGCAGCGGGTGCGGCCGTGCACGCTGATCATGCGGATGCCGCAGGCTTCGGCAATGCGGGCGAGCCGCGGCGCGTTGCGGTTTTGCTCGTCCCATCCGGTGCGCATCTTCAAGGTGACCGGCAGGTCGACCGCCTTTACCGTTGCTTCGAGGATGCGCGCGGCATGAGGCTTCGTCGCGCATCAGCGCGGAGCCGGCATGCCCATTGACCACCTTTTTCACCGGACAACCGAAATTTATGTCGATGATCCGCGCCCCGCGGTCGGCGTTGAGCTTTGCCGCCTCGGCCATGACGCGCGGCTCGCAGCCGGCCAGCTGCACGGCCATCGGCTGCTCGTCGGTGCAGCTTTTGGCCATCGTCATAGACTGGCGGGTCTCGCGGATCATCGCTTCGCTGGCGATCATCTCGGAAACGACGAGCCCGGCGCCGAGCCGCTTCACGAGCCTGCGGAACGGCAGATCGCTGACCCCCGACATCGGAGCGAGGATGACCAGGATCGTCGAGGCTAACAGAGGCGATCGAGATGCCCATAGATTACGCAATTATGCACTTTGCCTACCGATTAGGCAGATGTTAGCTTTTTTCATTTTGCGCTGCAACATCAATCCCAAAGGAAGAATTGCGGCGTAATGGCGTCAGGCCGACCGGCGGGTTAAGCTCAGCCATGTCCTCGGTTTATGCGCTAGTGGTTGCGGCGGGCCAGGGCAGCCGATTTGGCGGTCCACGGCCCAAGCAATATCTGCCGCTCGGGGGCGCCACTATCTTGCGCCATGCCGCCGCTGCGCTCGGCGAGCACAGGCGAATCGCAAATGTCTTGGTCGCGATCAGGCCCGAGGACAGAGCGCTGTTCGACAGCAGCATCGCCGGCTTAACAGTAATGCCGCCGGTCGCCGGCGGCCCGACGCGCCAGGAATTGGTTCGGCTCGGCCTCGAAGCATTGGCGGCCTATCGCCCGGACCGCGTGCTCATTCACGATGGGGCGCGGCCCTTTCCCGATCAGCAGCTGGTCGACCGGGTCATCGATGGTCTGGACAAGGCGGTCGCGGCGATCCCCTGCCTGCCCTTGCGCGACACGATCAAGCGCGCCAACGGCGGAACTATTCGGGAGACGATCGACCGCTCCGCGCTGTGGCGCGCCCAGACCCCGCAGGGCTTTCACTTCGATGCGATCCTGGCCGCCCACCGCGCCGCGATCGGCCGCGAGCTGACCGACGACGCCGCCGTCGCCGAGGCAGCGGGCTTGTCGCCGCTGATCGTCGACGGCAGCGAAGACAATTTGAAGGTTACGACTGCCGAGGACCTTGCCGCCGCCGAACGCCTGCTCGCCGCCCGGCTGGGCGATATCCGCGTCGGCCAGGGTTTTGACGTGCACCCCTTTGCCCCGGGCAATCATCTCTGGATATGCGGCGTCAGAATCCCGCACGGGATGAGCCTTGCCGGACATTCCGACGCCGATGTCGGGCTGCACGCGCTAACCGACGCGGTGCTCGGCGCGATCGGCGCCGGCGACATCGGCATGCATTTCCCGCCGAGCGACCCGCGCTGGCGCGGCGCCGCGTCCGACCGGTTCCTGAGCCACGCCGCCGATCTCGTGCGTGCACGAGGCGGCGCTGTTGCCGCGGTCGACGTCACGGTCATTTGCGAGCGGCCCAAGATCGCGCCCTATCGCGCGGCGATGATCGAACGCATCGCCGCCATCCTCGGGATCACGCCCGATCGCGTCAGCGTCAAGGCGACAACCACCGAGAAGCTCGGCTTTACCGGCCGCGGCGAAGGCATGGCCGCGCAAGCGGTTGCGACCGTGCGTCTGCCGTTCTGAAGAACGGTCATAGCGAGCTCGGCCTGCCCCTTTGGCATCCGGCGCTGCTGCTCGGGACCTGGTTCGGCGCCGGCCTGCTGCCGCTCATGCCGGGAACCTGGGGCTCTCTCGCCGCCCTGCCCTGCGCCTGGGCGATGCGCAGCCGGTGGGGCAACGCCGGGCTGGCGATCGCCGCGATGATTGCCTTTGCCGCCGGCTGTTGGGCCGCCGGGAAGCTCGCCAAAACCAGCGGCGTAAGAGACCCCGGCGCGATCGTCATCGACGAAGTTGCAGCTCAGTGGCTGGTGCTGCTGCCGGCGCCGCTCGATCCCTTGTCCTATGCTGCCGCATTCCTGCTCTTCCGGATCTTCGATATCTGGAAGCCGTGGCCGGTTGGGTGGGCCGATCGCCGCGTCCATGGCGGGTTCGGCATCATGCTCGACGATCTGCTGGCCGCTGGTTACGCTATTCTGGTGTTTCTGATCGCGCTGATGATCGGCGGAGCATTTGGTGTTCGAAGCTGAAACCCTGGCCCTCGCGCAATCGGTTCTCGACGCCTGCCGTGCCCGTAACTGGCGGCTGGCGACCGCGGAATCCTGCACCGGCGGGCTGGTAGCGGGAGCACTGACAGGGATTGCGGGTTCGTCCGACGTCGTCGAACGGGGCTTTGTGACTTACTCGAACGAAGCGAAATCGGAGCTGCTGGGGGTTCCACCCGAAACGATAGCTGCGCATGGCGCGGTCAGCGCCGAGACTGCCGCGGCGATGGCGCAAGGCGCGCTCGCCCGCGCGCCGGTCGACCTGGCGGTCTCGGTCACCGGCATTGCCGGCCCCGGCGGCGCCACCCCGACAAAGCCGGTGGGCCTGGTATTGTTCGGCTTGGCGCGGCGCGACGGCGAGTGCCGCACCGAACGCCGCGTCTTCCCCGGCGACCGCTCGCGGGTGCGGCAAGCCGCGCTGGACCTGGCTCTGCGGCTGCTCGATGGCGAAGCGCGAAGCTAAAGCCCAGCCTGGATCACGACGAAATCGAGCACCCTATCGACCCCTTCCCCAGTTTTGAGGTTGGTGAAGACGAAGGGGCGGCCGCCGCGCATCCGCTTGGCGTCGCGGTCCATGATTTCGAGGCTGGCGCCGACCAGCGGCGCGAGATCGATCTTGTTGATGACGAGCAGGTCGGAGCGGGTGATGCCCGGTCCGCCTTTGCGCGGGATCTTGTCGCCGGCGGCGACATCGATGACGTAGATCGTCAGATCGGCAAGCTCGGGGGAGAAGGTCGCGGCGAGGTTATCGCCGCCCGATTCGATCAGGATCAGATCGAGATCCGGAAAGAGGCTGTGCAGCTCGGCGACGGCCGCGAGGTTGATCGAAGCGTCCTCGCGGATCGCGGTATGCGGGCATCCGCCGGTTTCGACGCCGCGGATCCGCTCAGGCGGCAATGCGCCGCTGCGGGTCAGAAATTCGGCATCCTCGCGGGTGTAGATGTCGTTGGTGATCGCGGCAATCTCGAACCGGCCGCGCATCCTCTTGCACAGCCAGTCCATCAGCGCGGTCTTGCCCGACCCGACCGGACCGCCGATCCCGAGCCGCAGCGGATTGCTCATGAGCGAAAGAGCCTCGTGTACTGGGTTTCATGCGCCATCGAGGCGAGCTCGACGGCAAAGGTCGCACTGCCGAACGAGGTCCGGTCGCGGGTCAACGCGCTGCTCACCGCAGCTGCAATGACGGGCTCCAGCGCCGCGAGGATGCGTTGACCATCGGTTTGCCCGATAATTCCCAGGCGCAAGCCGGCGGAAACCATATTGGCCGCCAACGCCTGCAGATATCCGAGCAGCGCGCAATCGAGAGGAACACCAGCCTGCGCCGTTGCGGCGCCAACCGCCGCGGCGTAGCACACCGCCTCGCCGCTCTCGCTGATCGCTTCAGCCCAGCAATCGAGAACCGGATTGGGCCACGCGGCGCAGCACGTGGCGAGAAACGCGTCGCCTTGCGCGGTTGTCTCCAGCCGGGTTTCGGCGGTCGCGCGGAACGCGACGCCTCGCCGGTTGGCGTCCATCAGCTCTCTGATATCCCCCGCCGACGACGCCCGATATGCATCGCGGAGAATATCCGTATCAATGCGACCTCCGCCCGAAGAGACAATGGCCCTGATCCAAAGTTGCAGTGATTCCCGGTCGCAGACGGCACCGCTCGCCGCCGCTTCAAGGCCGTGAGAGAACGCAAAGGACCCGACCGGAAACCCCGGCGACAGCCACGCCAGCAATCGATAAAGCCCGCTGCTGGAGCCCTTCGGGTCACTCATGCTCATGATAGGCGCCGGTTTCGGGGTCGAACGGCCCCTCCAGACGAGTGATCCGCCCACCTAGGCCCACTACCATGTCGGCGATCACGTGATCCGCCCGAATTCGGAGCCGCGCACCAGCTACTTGCAGCGGCAGATGCCGATTGCCGAGGTGCCAGGCGATGCGCAGCAAGTTCCCCAATTCAGCCGTTTCGATTTCGAAGACCGGCTCGGGGGCGGCGCGGACGCGCAGATAACCACCGCAGTCGAGTTCGAGGCCGTCGCCGTCGAGCAGGTGATGCGCTCTGGGCAGGTCGAGGAGATAGGCGCCCCCTGAATTCGGCGACCAGGCGGATGCGGCGGCGATGTCTGTCGAGATAGGCGAGCGTTACCGTGTCGAGCGCCGCTGTCTCCGGCCATGCCCCCCGCCGATGCACCGCAATCGCGCGCCGCATCTTCAATACAGGAAGTAACGCTGGGCCATCGGCAATACGGTAGCCGGCTCACAGGTCAGGTGGACGCCGTCGGCGCGCACCTCGTAGGTCTCCGGGTCGACTTCGATGTAAGGCGTTGCGTCGTTCAGCACCATGCGCTTCTTGTTGATTGCACGGATGCCGCGCGCCGGCAGCACGGTGCGTTGCAGGCCGAGCTGTTCGTGGACCCCGCGCCCGACAGCAATCGTAGGCAGGAACGTGACGCAGGACGCCGATAATGCGCGGCCGAAGGCGCCGAACATCGGCCGGTAATGGACCGGCTGCGGCGTCGGGATCGAGGCGTTGGGGTCGCCCATCAATGCCGCCGCGATCGTGCCGGCCTTCAGCACGAGGTCGGGCTTGACGCCGAAAAAGGCCGGCGACCACAGCACGAGATCGGCGAGCTTGCCCAGCTCGACCGAGCCGATGTGCTCGGCCAGGCCATGCGTCAGCGCCGGGTTGATCGTGTATTTCGCGATATAGCGCTTCGCTCGGAAATTGTCCGACCGGTCGCTGTCTTCCGGCAAACGCCCGCGCTGCCGCTTCATCTTGTCCGCGGTCTGCCACGTCCGAATGATGACTTCGCCGACCCGTCCCATCGCCTGGCTGTCGGAGGACATCATGCTGAACGCGCCGAGATCGTGCAGGATGTCTTCGGCGGCAATCGTCTCGCGCCGGATACGGCTCTCGGCGAAGGCGACATCCTCGGGGATGCGCGGGTCGAGGTGGTGGCACACCATCAGCATGTCGAGATGCTCGTCGACGGTATTGACGGTGAACGGCCGGGTCGGGTTGGTCGACGAGGGCAGGACGTTCGGCAGCCCGCATAGTTTGATGATGTCGGGCGCGTGGCCGCCCCCTGCCCCTTCGGTATGAAAGGCGTGGATGTTGCGGCCCTTGAACGCTGCGATCGTATCCTCGACAAAACCCGACTCGTTGAGTGTGTCGGTGTGGATCGCGACCGCAATGTCCAATTGCTCGGCGACGCCGAGACAGGTATCGATTGCCGCCGGGGTCGTTCCCCAATCCTCGTGAAGTTTCAATCCGCAGGCGCCGGCCTCGACCATCTCAATGAGCGCGCGCGGGTCCGAAGCATTGCCTTTGCCGAAGAAGCCGAGATTGACCGACAGCCCTTCCGCTGCTTGCAGTATCCGGCCCAAATGCCAGGGTCCCGGTGTGCAGGTCGTCGCCGCGGTGCCGGCCGCGGGGCCGGTGCCGCCCCCGAGCATCGTCGTGATGCCGCTGTAGAGCGCCTCCTCGACCAGTTGCGGGCAGATGAAATGGATGTGCGAGTTGATGCCGCCGGCGGTGACGATGCGGCCCTCGCCGGCGATCGCTTCGGTCCCTGGCCCGATTACGATGTCCACGCCGGGCTGGATATCTGGGTTGCCGGCTTTGCCGATACCGCCGATGCGGCCGTCGCGGATGCCGATATCGGCTTTGACGATGCCCCAATGATCGAGGATCACGGCATTGGTGATGACGGTGTCGACGGCGCCGTCGGCGCGGGTCGCCTGACTCTGCCCCATGCCGTCGCGGATCACCTTGCCGCCGCCGAATTTGACCTCCTCGCCATAGATCGTGCGGTCGCTCTCGATCTCGATGATGAGCTCGGTATCCGCGAGCCGCAGCCGATCGCCGGTTGTCGGCCCGAACATCGCGGCATAGGCCTCGCGCGGAATTGCTCTCGGCATTGCCCTATTCCAACTTGCCGTTGATCCGGCCGTTGAAGCCGACGACGCGCCGCTCTCCGGCATAGGAGACGAGCGTCACCTCGCGGCTCTGCCCCGGCTCGAAGCGCGTCGCCGTCCCGGCCGGAATGTCGAGCCGGAAGCCGCGCGCCTGCTCGCGGTCGAAGGCGAGCGCGGCGTTGGTCTCGTAGAAATGATAGTGCGAGCCGACCTGGATCGGGCGATCGCCCGTGTTGGCGACCGTAAGCGTTACGGTCGGGCGGCCGGTGTTGATCTCGATTTCGCCAGCGTCGGTGATAATTTCTCCCGGTATCATACTCCCTCCTCGTCATTGCGAGGAGCCGTAGGCGACGAAGCAACCTCGTGTGGAGGAGCCTCTGCTGGCGCGAGATTGCGTCGCGCTGCTCGCAATGACGCCGGACCATCCATCAGCGGATCGGCTCGTGGACGGTGACGAGCTTGGTGCCGTCCGGAAAAGTCGCCTCGACCTGAACTTCGTGGATCATCTCGGCCACGCCCTCCATGACCTGCTCGCGCGCCACAACCGTGGCCCCGTCGCGCATTAACTCGGCGACGCTCTTGCCGTCGCGCGCGCCTTCGAGCACGTAATCGGTGATCAGCGCCACCGCTTCGGGGTAATTGAGCTTGACGCCACGCTTCAGCCGGCGCTCCGCGATTATGGCCGCAACCGACACCAGAAGCTTGTCCTTCTCGCGTGGAGTGAGGTTCATCGCGCCCGCAGGCTCCCGTTTCAGCTATTTGTATGCATATTGTGTGCATAGATCATGCCACGAGCCGCGATGATACCCGTATTGACAACACCGGCAGATCCACCTTATCTGGTCCGAAATACACAGGCGATGGAGTTCGCCTTATAACCGCCCCTGGGGCTGATGACTCCTTCTCGCGTCGACGGACAGCGAAGGAGAGCGCGTGAGAGCCCCACACCACCTGTCGGAAGGAATTGCTTCTGATTCGCTGCCGCGTCGAGCAGCGACAGGCCGCCGCGAGCCTTGCGCATGACTGCGCGGGATGTCTTTCTGCAAGTCGCGCAAGTGTTGACAGTACTGCTGCTGGCGCCTCTGATCCAGGGAATTATCGTTCAGTTTGAGGAACGGGTGCAGCGCGCCCGCGGACCCGGTATCTTCCAGCCCTACCGGGACCTTTGGAAGCTGTTCCACAAGCAGATCGTGGTGCCGCAGACCGCGTCATGGCTGTTCTGGGCGGCGCCTATTTTCGCCTTCACCTGCATGCTGACAGTACCGATCCTTATCCCGGTACTCACCAATTTCCCGCTGCCGCTGTCGGACATGGGGGACATTCTGGGTGGAGGGCTCATCCTAACCCTCGGCTCCTTCATGATCATCCTGGCGGGGTTGGATACCTCGAGCGCGTATGGCGGCATCGGATCGAGCAGGGCGGTCATGGTTTCAATCCTCGCCGAGCCGACTTTGATCCTGATCTTTGTCGGGATCACGTTGCTCGCCAAAGCCATGCTGCCTTTTGTGGTGAATTATCTGCTGGTTTCGAGCTGGGCGGTGTACTGGAGCCCCGCACACCTTTTCCTGGTCGCCGCCTTTTTTATCCTCTTGCTCGTCGAGACGGATCGCATGCCGATCCATTCGAGCACGCATATCGAGATCTACATGATTGAGGAGGGCCGGATCCTGGAATACTCCGGCCCGCTGCTGGCGCTCCTCAAATGGGCGTCGGCGATGAAGCAGTTTATTCTCTATACTATCTTCTGCAATGTGCTGCTTCTACCTTGGGGACTGTCGGTAAAAGGCACCGCGTTAGGGGCTGTGGGTGCAGCGGCAGTGCTGGTTATAAAGTTCGTGTTCGTCGCGTGCTTTGTGGTGTTCGTCGAGACCGCTCAGTCACGTTTGCGATTTTATCGATACCAGGAACCGCTCGCCGCGTCGTTTTTGCTCGCGGTCGTTTCGATCATCGCCACTCAATTGGGCTGACGGCGATGCCGATCCAGCAATTCGGTCCGATTGCTTCGTCGCTCCTCAACCTATTGGCGATCGCTAGCCTTCTTTTGGCCTTCGTCATGCTGGGGTCACGATGGCTCAAGAACTACCTCTACGCCTTTGCCGCACAGTCCTGGATCATCGCCGCCCTTTCAGCGGCAGCGGGCTACTATGGTAATTATCCCGAGCTCTATCTGATCGCTATTGCGACACTGTTCTTTCGAGGATTTCTTCTGCCCTACCTGATCTGGAGAATCATTCGCCGGCTCGATGTCGATCGGGAGATCCACGTCGTAGTGCAGCCGAGCTCCAGCCTCGTGGTGGGCGGCTTTTTTGTTATGTTCGCACTCCTGCTCGCCTATCGGCTCGCCAGCGAGTTCCATCTGCAGCTGACCATCGCCGTGCTCGCGCTCACCGTAATGTTCTCATTGGAGCTGATAGGATTTTTGATGCTTGCCGTGCGTCATGAGGCCGTTAGCCAGATCCTCGGCCTTCTGGTGCTTGAGAACGGGATTTTCCTCGGTTCCCAGCTTCTGGTGCCCGGCATGCCACTCTTGATCGAGATGGTCATCCTGTTCGATCTGCTGATCCTCGTGGCGTGCTTTGGCGTGCTGGTCCGCTATCTGGCGACGCATGTCGGGACAACGAGCAGCCTTGAGCTGAAGCGATTGGTCGGATGATGGTGGGTGCACTGCTTCTGGCTCTGGCTGTCGCACCGGCAGGGGCGGTCGTCGGATGTTTGCTCGTTCGCGGACCTCGCATCTGCGAAGCGCTCAACCTGATCGCGAGCATCGTGTCCTTTGCGTCCGCGCTGCCGCTGCCGTTCCTGATCGATGGCCGGGCGCGCCTGTTCTGGGGTGAATACGTAATCATCGATCGGGCGGCGGCATGGGTCATTCTGTGTACTGCGATCGTCTACTTCCTCGCTTCGTTCTATTCCGTGGGCTACATGCGGCTTCTCAAGGAGGATCAACGCCTATTCCAGTTCTATGCGTTGTTCGCCGGTTTCGGGCTTGCCACGCTCGTCGCTCCGCTGATGAACAGCGTAGGGATCTATTGGATCGCCATCGAACTGACGACGCTCATCAGCGCGTTCCTCGTCGCCTTTGAGCGGGCGGTGGAGAGCATGGAAGCGGCGTGGAAATATATCATGGTTGTCTCGGCTGGCATTAGCCTCGCGCTTCTGGGGACAGTGCTGTACTACTGGGGCGGCAGCTTTGTTCTGGGCCCGAGCTACAAGATGACGTGGGGCGTCCTGACGGCCGCGGCGCCAAAGATAAACCCGACCTTGATGATCGTCGCCTTCTTGCTGGTGCTGGTGGGATACGGGACCAAGGTCGGTTTGGCGCCGATGCACAGTTGGCTGCCGGACGCCCACAGCGAGAGTCCGGCGCCTGTATCGGCCATGTTGTCGGGCGCGCTCTTGAACACGGCGATGATCGGGATCGTACGTTTTCTCGGCATTACGAAGGCGGCCGATCTGGGGCAGCTGCCGCAGCTAGCTTTGGTTGCGTTCGGCACATTTTCAGTATTCATCGGCGCTCTTTTCATCGTGCGCCAGCGAGGGATCAAACGATTGATGGCCTATTCGAGCGTCGAGCACATGGGCGTGGTCGCGCTCGGTTTTGGCTTTGGCGGCGCATTCGGCGTCGCCGGCGCATTCTACCACATGCTCAACCATTCGCTGAACAAGTCGCTGATGTTCTTTGGCGCCGGAAACATGATGCGGGCTTACGGCACGAAGGAGATCGACCTCATCTCTGCTGTCAGCCGTCGCTTTCCAACTCAAGCGGGGCTCTGGCTTGCCGGTGCGGTCGCCATTACCGGAGCGCCGCCCTTTGGTCTATTCTTAAGCGAATTTACGATCATGCGGGCAGGTCTGAAACCGGCTTTTTCTTGGGCCGTCTACGCGATGGCAATTTTGCTTATCGTCATTTTCATCGGCTTTATGAATCATTTCCGGGCGATGTACTACGGTCAGTCTGCAGCAGAAATGGCGATCGGCGGCAAACCTAGTGCATGGTGTACGGTTCCGATGTGGCTATCTCTTGCACCGTTACTGGTTCTCGGCCTTTGGTGGCCCGCCGGAATTTGGCACTATTTGAGTTCGATTGCGGGATCCTTGTCGCCGGGTGTGCCATGAGCATGGTCGAGAGGCTCTCCGCGGCGAGTGTCGATCTCGTCCCGATCGAACCGAAGGATCTGCCGGATACCGTCGACTCGCTGATCAAGAGCGGCGGCCGGATGCAAATGGCCTACGCCTGGTACCCCGATCCCGGGTGCCTCGAACTTCGCTATGTCGCGAGCCGGGCGCCCAAGGAGGCCTTCCTTGTCTGGCGTTGCATCCCGCGCGGACCAGTCCCGAGTGTCGCGGCCGTCAGCCCTCTGCTCGGCTGGTACGAGCGCGAGATCGCCGATATGTTTGGTCTCCAATTTGTGGGCCATCCCGAGCCGGAGCGTCTTGTCCTCCATCAAGGGGCAAGGCCGATTCGACCGCCTCTGGACCCCGATTATCCTCTTGAGCTGCCGATATTGTTCGAGCCGGCGGAAGGCGGCGTTCCGGAAATGGAAAATCCGGACGTCCAGCGTCTACCCTTCGGCCCGGTGCGCGCCGATGTGGTCGAGTCGGTCGAACTGATCTTCTTCTATGTCGGCGAGCATATCCTGCACCTCCATCCGCAACTCTTCTTCAAACATCGGGGGATGGAGAAGCGGTTCGAGGGCCGTTCACTGTCGGGTGCGGTAGTACTGGCGGAGCGTGTTTCTGGCGTCGGCAGCTTTGCCCACGCTCTCGCCTTCTGCCAGGCGGTAGAGGACGCCGCCGATTGTGTGGTGCCGCTACGCGCACTGCGGCTCCGTTCGTTGCTCGCCGAGCTCGAGCGACTGTACAACCACCTTCACTATCTCGGGTACCTTTGCCACACGACGACTATGAAAGTTGGTGAGGCCGAGGGCACCCTCCTCGAGGAACGCGCGAAGCAGATCAATGGCCGGTTGACGGGAAGCCGGTTTATGCGCGGACTGCTGATGCCCGGCGGATTGCGGCGGAACTTGGACCCCCAGCCCTGGCTAAGCGACGCGCTGGAGAGCTTGCGCAAGGAGACGGCGATTTATGCGGCGATGTTGGAGCGCACGAACAGTCATTTAGATCGACTAATTACCACGGGCGTGCTCAGTCATCAGGTCGCCTTCGACCAAGGCGCTACCGGGCCCATAGAGCGCGCATCCGGGCTCGATCGCGATTTGCGCCGTGACCATCCTTACGCCGCGTATGGCGAGCTGCCGCTCATAGTGCCAGTCGAGACGCGCGGCGACGCCCATGCGCGGGCGCAGGTTCGCATCGCCGAAATCGACGCGAGCATCACCATGATCCAGCAGCTTTTGCGCTCGCTCACCGGCGGCCCGGTGCGCGTCGAGTGCCTGCCGCCCCCTGCTTCGGAGGGGCTCGGGTGGGCAGAATCTCCACGCGGATCTTTATATTACGCCGTCCATTTCGACCGAGAGGGGCAGCTTGCTCGCGTGAAGATCAAGTCGCCGTCTTTTTCGAATTGGCGCGTATTCCCGTTCACCGTCCACGACAGCAACATGATGGATTACGCAATCAACGAGGCGAGCTTTGGGCTGACTGTCGCCGGATGCGATCGCTAGGGTGACCTGATGCCGCTTTGGACATTCTCCGGATGGCGCCGAGGCAAGGCCACAACTTCCTGGCCGGAACGGGGCCGGGAAAATGGCCAAGAGGGTGTGCTCGGCATGCCGCGGTTCGAGCCGCAGACTTGCGAGACCGAATGCGCCGAGTGCGCTGCCGTCTGCCCGACCGAAGCCATCAAGGTGCAGCCGGATCGAACCAAAGCCAGCCGGATCGAGGTCGATTACGGCCGCTGCGTCGTCTGCCAACTGTGTGTCGAAGCTTGCCCCAGCGGAGCCGTCACCACATCGTTTGACTGGGCCTTTGGCACGCGCCAGCGGTCCGAATTGATTTTGTCCAGCAATGACGCCCGCAGCGTCGGAAGTGATACACGGTTTGGAGCCCGAGACGGCTTCCGCCGAAGTTTGCATATCCGTCACGTTGACGCCGGTTCCTGCAATGGTTGCGAGTCGGAATTGCAGGCGCTTAACAACCCTTTTTATAACCTCCATCGGCTAGGCATCTTTTTCACCCCCTCGCCGCGCTTCGCGGACCTGTTATTGGTCACCGGCCCAGTGACCTACGCGATGCTCGAGCCGTTGCGGGAAACTTATGGCGCAATGCCCGAGCCCCGTTGGGTAATGGCCGTCGGGACTTGCGCCGTTTCGGGCGGGTTCTCCGGCGGCGGCTATGCGTGCGGAAACGGCCTCGACGGCATCCTGCCTGTCGATCTCTATTTACCGGGCTGCCCGCCCAATCCGGCCGCATTGGTGGAAGGGTTGCTGATGTTCCTCGACCGGGTTCCTCAACGCGTAAAGGGGGGACGACTTGTCGAATGAGCTTCTCGGCATTGGACTTGCCGCTTGGCTGATTGCGGCGGCGCTCGCGCTCACCGGCAGGGCTTCGAGCGCCGCACGTATGATCCTCGGCTTGGGCGGCCTCAGTATTCTTGCACTGGTCCTGAGCCTTTTGCCGGCAAGCCTGCCTCCGTTGCGCACGCCCTTGGGACTTGACCCTGCGGGGTCGATATTCCTCCTCCCACCCGATGCGCTCTGGTTGCTCGGATTTGGGCTGCCTGGAGCGATCCTCGCTTGCTGGTTGGGCACGCCGACACCCCGCCAAGCCTCATGGACCTTCGGCTTGGCGGCGAGCCTGATCGGCGCTTTGGGTGTCTTCGGCTTGCAGGATGCCGCAGCTTTTCTTGTAGCTTGGGAGATTATGAGCCTCGGGGGTGCGGTCATGATCCTCGGCGAGGATCTGTCTGGCGACAAGGGCCGCCCGGTGCTGTTCATGCTGGCGCTTCTGGAGTTCGGTACCGTCGCCCTGCTCGTTGCTTTCATCCTGCTTGCTGGACAGGCGGGCAGCTTGTCGTTTTCGGATTTTGCCGCCGCTGCCCGGACGATGCCAGAGGGTGAGCGGCTGTTCATCGGTCTCTTGCTGCTGGTCGGCTTCGGTGCGAAGCTGGGGCTGCTGCCCTTCTATGAATGGTTCCCGGGTGCCTATGGCGCCGCGAGCGGGGCAACCGGAGCCGTCCTTTCCGGCCTTGTATTGAACGCCGCCTTCTTTGCTTTGAACCGCGGCCTCATTCAGTGGATGCCTGCGAACCCGGCTTTGCCCATATCCGTTTCGGGCATATTCATCGTTGCCATCGCCGTATTGAGTGCAATCCTGAGCGCGCTCTATGCCTTCCAGCAAGAAGGCTGGCGCGAGCTGTTGAGCCTGTCTTCAGCCGAGAACGGATCTATCGCAGTGTGCCTGCTGGGGGCTGCGTTGATGTTCAGACAGGATGGCCTGATGGACTTGTCCGCTCTCGCATGGATCGTCGCCCTCCTTCATTTGGCGGGACATGCGTTAGCCAAGGGGGCTATGTTCCTGACAGCTGACGGGGTTTACCGCGCCACCGGCGATTATAGGCTCGTACAGCAAGGAGTTCTTGCGCAGAGCAGCGCAATTTTGGGCGTTGGTGCGTTATGTGCGGCAATGAGCTTGGCGGCGATGCCCCCCCAGGCCGGCTTTGTCAGCGAATGGTACCTTTTCCAGACCTTCTTCCAGGGATTTCATCTGACCAGCCTGGCGAGCCGGCTGACGGCAGCGCTCGCCGGCGCGGGGTTGGCCCTCACTGCCGCGATTGCTTTTGCGATCTTCATCAAAGCCTTTGGCATCGGGCTCCTCGGCCGCCGGGAGCAAGGCGCGAAAATCGTACCACTCTCAACCTCGATTGCAGTCGGGGCGCTGGGCTTGCTCGTGATGATCCTCGCGGTCGGAATGCCGATCTGGCTGACCGGGCTCGAAACTGTAGTATTTAATGTTTTCGGCTCCACTGCGACATCAATGATGCAGGACGGGTGGCTGTTGGTGCCCTTGACAGCCAAGTTCGCCTTCATCTCACCCAGCAAATTGATCATCGCTATGCCGCTCCTGGCCTTGTTGCCAATTGGACTTCTGATCCTCTCCGGCCGCCGCGATCTGCGGACAGTGCCAGTCTGGTACGGAGGGCGTGAGCGGACCCCGAAACACGTCGCCACTACGGCCCTTACCTTCTCGAATGCGCTGCGTACGTTCTACAGTTTCATCTACCGCCCTACGGTTGAGACGGCCCGCGAAGCTGCAATCGAATCGAATGGTCAGCCATATTTCACACGAAGACTGTCATTTGCCCACGATGTAGCACCCATTTTTGGCCCCTACCTATTTATCCCACTGGAGAAATCGATCATCGGCATTGCCAGAAGATTGCAAATCGTCCAATCGGGACATCTCAATTTTTACCTGTCGATAATTGGCGCCCTTCTGGTCGCCATATTTTTGATTGGGCTCGTGTGAATCGAATCAGACTGGCCGGCGTCCGCCGCGAGGCGCCGCGCGACAAATGCGCCGGCGATTTCGGCCACCCCCGCCCGCATCCGCCCTGGGTCTACACAGCGGTGGCGCCTCGGCGATCAGTTGTCGTGACCGCTCACAAGTGCCGGCGGATTTGTTCGGCAAGCGCCGCGATGCGGGCCGAATCGCCCGAATTGCTTCGCGACCAGTTGAGCGGGAGCTCATCGCCTTCTCGCCGCGGAAGCACGTGCACATGGAGGTGCATGACCGATTGCCCCGCGGCCACCCCGTTCGCCTGAACCAGACTGAGCCCCGCGGGCCGGAGTGCCTGCCGAACTGCCAAGCCTATCCTGATCAAGGTTCGGGATACCGCGGCGAACTCCGCCGGCGCCATGTCGAAAACGGTTGGACGATGCGCTTTCGGGATCACGAGACAGTGGCCGTCATTGGCCGGGTGGAGGTCCATGAAGGCCAGCGTGTAGTCGTCCTCAAACAGCCGCCAACAGGGGGCTCTCCCGGTGACGATCGCGCAGAAAACGCAACTCGGAACAGGACTTATCGGCACACCTCCGCTCGCGCGACCGGCAGTTGCCGAATCACGTGTGCCAAATGCGTGGCAGGTGATGCGGCAATCCCAGCGCCGCCGATCGTAAATGGCAAGCGAGATCGGCATAGGCCCGGCGCAACACCGCCGCATCCGCGGCGAGCCACCGGGCGATAACGAGGCCGGCGATAGTCGTTGCCCCGGCGCGCAAACCCGCCGTCGCGCTAGAGGATTGGACGACGCGGGCAGTTTCGAGCAGGCTGCGCGCGTCTTTTGCGGGCGCCGCCAAGATCATTGTCGCAAAGGCCGCCGCGCCGTCGAAACAGGCCGGATCATCGATGATCCGCCCGACATCTTCTTCGAGGCGCAGCGCGTCGCCCCATACGAGGTCGCCGTCGCGGCGCAATTCCCAGACCTCGCGCAAAAAGCCGCTGGCGAAGCGCTCTCCCCGCGCGCGCCGGCCAAAGACCACGATATCGCCGCCCAAGAATGCGGAGCCCGGCGCGAGATCGATGATTGTTTCGCGCCGCAGGCGGGCGCCGTCGAACAGGATCGTCTCGGGCGGCAGGAATTCGAGAGCGGCGCCGGGCCCGATCGACAGGGTCTGCTTGATTATCGTGGTCCGGCCGGTCGACCGGTAGAGCTTCTCCGCCGCGGACGCGGTGACATGCGCCGCCGATCCTGGGGCGAGCTCGACGGCGATATCGAGCCGGTCACCGGCGAGGAGCCCGCCCGACGTCGTGACGATGACCGCGACCGGCGGATCGCCTGAGGCGGGTGCCGGGAACAAGACGCGCAGCGGATCGCGCTGGTAGAGGTGCGCGAGGCGGGTGACCCCGTCGCGAAAGGCGAAGCGGATTTCGGCGGCGCCTTCGGTCAATAGCCGAGGGCAAGCCCGTCCTTGCGCGACTCCGAACCCCCGATCAGCACTCCGCGGTCATGGTCGATCCAGATGGCCTGGCAGCCGCCGAGCGGAACATCGAGTGTCAATATCTCATGGCCGCGACGCGCAAGATCGGCAACGATCGGCTCCGGGATCGCGCGCTCGACCTGCAGCAAGCCGTTGAGCGGCAGGATGCGCGGCTGCTCGGCCGCCTGCTGCGGGTCCATGCCGCGATCGAGCAGCCGGTGAATGAAATGCGCATGGCCGACCGCCTGATAGTGCCCGCCCATGACGCCGAACGGCATCACCGCGCGGCCGTCCTTGACGAGCATGCCCGGAATGATCGTGTGGAGCGGCCGTTTGCGCGGCGCGATCGCGTTGTGGTGGCCCGGGATCGTGCGGAACCCGGTGCCGCGGTTGTGTAAGAGGACACCGCATTGCGGCGCCAGGATGCCGGTGCCGAAGGACGAGAACAGCGAGTTGATGAACGAGCAGGCATTGCCGTCGCGGTCGACCGTGCAGAGATAGACCGTGTCCTTGTGCTCGATCTCGGCCCAGCGCGGCCCCGGCATTGCGCGGTCGAGCCGGATCGTCCGGCGCACCCGCTCGGCGCGCGGCTCCGACAGGAAATCTCCGACATCCACCGGCACAAACTCGGGATCGCAGATAAAATTGTCACGCACCCAATAGGCAGCCTTGCTGGCTTCGGCCAGCAGATGCAGCCGGTCAGCCTCGCTGAACGCATCGCCGTCGAGCGCGTAGCCGGCGAGCGTCCGAAGGATCATCAGTGCCGCCATGCCCTGCCCATTCGGTGGGCATTCATAGACCTCGTAGCCGCGATAGGAGGCGTGGATCGGCTCGACCCAATTCGAGCGCTGGGCGGCGAAATCTTCCTCTTCGTGCAATCCGCCAAGCGATTTCAGCCGGGCGACGATCTCGCGCATGACCGCGCCGTCGTAAAAGGCTTCGCGGCCTTCCCGCCCGATCCGGCGCAGCGTGGCGGCGAGCGGCGCGTTGCGCATTCTGTCGCCGGGCTTGGGCGGTCTGCCGCCCGGCAGGAACAGCCCGGCGGAGACGGGATCGCGCAATTTCTCTTGGGCGCGGTGCCAGTCGGCCGCCACCCGCGGCGTCACCACATAACCGTCCTCGGCCGCTCGGGCCGCCGGCTCGAGCAGTTCAGCCAGAGGTCGCGTCCCGTGCTCGCGATTGAACGTGCACCAGGCATCGATCGCGCCGGGGATCGTGACCGCATGCGGCGTCTGGACGCCGATCTCGCCGATGCCGCGCTCAACATACCAGTCGACCGTCGCCTTGGCGGGGGCGCGCCCGGAACCGTTGAGCGCGACGGGCAAGGCGCCCTGCCGCGAATAGAGGATGAAGCAATCGCCGCCGATCCCGGTGCTCTCCGGTTCGACGACGCACTGCATCGCGACCGCCGCAATCGCGGCATCGGCCGCATTGCCGCCCGATCGCAGCACGTCGAGGGCAGCCAACGTCGCCATCGGGTGCGAGGTCGCGGCCATGCCGCTCGCCGCCATCGCCGCCGACCTACCCGGAATATTGAAGTCACGCATAATCGAGCCATCTGCCGTGTTAATGCGGTTGCTCCATCGGCACATCGCTCGCCGGCGGTCATCCCGCTTGTCCGGGACTAATGCCGCGTCCTAACCTGCCGGTCAATTCGCCAGCCGAGAAAAGCATAGATTATGGACGGAAGCCTGACCCCGTTGCAGTTTCCGGTTGCGGCGCCGCCCCGGCCGGGCGAGACGCTGGCGATCGCCCCGGGCGTGCACTGGTTGCGCATGCCGCTCCCCTTCGCGCTCGACCATATCAATTTGTGGCTGCTCGAAGACAGCGCTGGCTGGACGATCGTCGACACCGGATATGCGATGGCGCAGACCAAGGAGCTCTGGGAGCAGATCTTTGCCGAGCGGCTGGGCGGATTGCCGGTCACGCGAGTCATCGTGACGCACTACCACCCGGACCACATCGGGCTCGCCGATTGGCTGGCCCGGCATTGGCAGGTGTCCCTGTGGGTCACCGAGAAGGAATGGCTGTTCGCCCGGGTGATGAGCCATGGCGCCGAGGATTTCGCCCCGGTTCGGCGTCGTTTCGCGCGCCGCGCCGGTCTCGACGACGCGGAAGCGGAGCTTTTCAGCGAGCGGGAGAACAGCTACCGCCGCGGCGTCCCGTCGGTGCCGGCGAGTTTTCAGCGGATTTCCGACGGGACGGCGATCGAAATCGGCGGACGGAAATGGCGCGTCATCGTCGGCGAGGGCCATGCGCCGGAACTCGCATGCCTTTATTGCGCCCAGACTGGTGTGCTGATCGCGGGCGACCAGGTGCTGCCGAGGATCTCACCCAACATCAGCGTCCAGGCGCACGAGCCCGACGGCGATCCCCTCGCCCGCTACCTGGCGTCCTTGGTCAAACTGCGCGATGTGGTACCGCCCGAAACGCTCGTCCTGCCATCGCACAATCTGCCCTTTTTCGGGCTGCACTCCCGGATCGAGAGCCTTGCCGCGCATCACCGGGCGCGCTGCGATGAGGTCATCGCCGCTTGCGGCATCCCAAAGACCGCTCTCGAGATCGTCAAAGTTCTGTTCCGCCGCGCCCTGGACCGGCACCAGATGGGCTTCGCGCTCGGCGAGGCGCTCGCCCATCTCAATTTCCTGATGTATGAAGGCGCGCTCGACCGCGTGCGCGGCGGGGATGGGGTTGATCGCTTCATTCGCACCGGCGGATGACGCGCGGAAGCGAATTGAGGCGAGACAAAGAACTGAACTGGGAGGTATGACAATGAATCGAGGCAGAAATCATCGGCTGGCGGCTGCGATATTTGCCGCCGCGGTGCTCTTCGCCGGGGCCGCAAGATCGGCCGAGCCGATTACGATCGGTTTCGGCATGGCGCTGACCGGCGGGCTCGCCGCCGCCGGCAAGACGGCGCTGCTCGCGATGCAGATCTGGCAGGACGACGTCAACGCAAAGGGCGGGCTTCTCGGCCGGCCGGTCAAGCTCGTCTACTACGACGACCAGAGCAATCCGCCGACGGTGCCCGGGATTTACACCAAGCTGCTCGATGTCGATAAAGTCGATCTGATCGTTTCCGGCTATGGCACGAATATGACGGCGCCGGCGATGCCCGTCGCGATCGAGCACAACCGGCTGTTTCTCGGGCTGTTCGCGTTGGCGGTGAACAGCGAGTTCCATTACTCCCGATATTTCTCCATGCTGCCGACGGGGCCCGACCCAAACACGCATTCTCGGAGCCCTTCTTCAAAGTGGCGATGGCGGGCGAGCCCAAACCCAAGACGTTGGCCATTGTCGCCGCCGACGCCGAATATCCCAAGAATGCTTCCGAAGGGGCCCGCGACACCGCCAAGTCGCTAGGCTTGAAAATCGTCTACGATAAGAGCTATCCGCCTTCGACGCAGCGACTTTACGCCGATCGTCCATGCGATCCAGGCGACCAGTCCCGAGATATGGTGTTTGTCGCTTCCTACCCGCCGGACTCGGCGGGGATGGTCCGCGCGGTGACCGAGAGTCGGTCTCAAGACCCGATATTTCGGCGGCGGCATGGTCGGTTTGCAGTTCACGCCGATAAAGCAGCAATTCGGACCGAAGCTCAACGGGATCATCGATTACGATTGGTGGATTCCCGCGCCGACGATGCAGTTCCCGGGCATCATGGAGTTTCTGAAGAAATATCAGGCCAAGGCACGCGAGGCGAGGGCATCGATCCGTTGGGCTGGTATCTGCCGCCGTTCGCGTATGCCAATCTGCAGGTCCTCGAGCGAGGCGGTCGAGGGTGTCAAGGATCTCGACCAGGGCAAGCTCGCCGACTACATCCGCAGTCACCCGTTCCACACGATCGTCGGCGATATCAGTTTCGGCACGGACGGCGAATGGTCGAAACCGCGGGTGCTCGAAGTGCAATGGCAGAACATCAAGACCAACAATATCGACGATTTCAAGAACACCAAAACCGAGGTCATTCTCGAACCATCGGAATACCGCACCGGGTCGGTGATCGCGCCCTATAACGGCGGCGGCGAGTAGGAGAGAAGCAGATGGCACGCATCAATCACGTGGCGCTGAAGGTCACCGACCTCGAGGCGGCGACCCGGTTTTACGAAAACGTGTACGGTTTCCGGCAGGTGCACACCGGCCGGTCGCGCGGGCATATCTCGCGGCACCTGACAGACGGTTACGTCGATCTCGCTCTAATGGTCTACGACAGCGAGGACGACCCCGAGGCCAAGCTGGTGGGTGCCGGGCCGGCGATCCATCATTTCGGCATCGAGGTGGAGGACCACCAAGGATTTGCCGAGAAGGTGGTCGCCAACGGCGGCACGATCCTGTCGAAGCCAGGCGAGTTCCCGATCAAATACCGCTCCCCCGACGGCACCATTGCCGAAATCGTGCCGGTGGGGCGCTACGAGGGCATGCGGGACAACCAAGCTTAAACGGCGGGCGCGCGCAGCGGGCGAAGGTCCGAAGCCGGGCGCAATGCCGCCTCGGTTTTGGCCTGCAGCGCGGGAAAATCGAGGTCTTCGACCATCTCGCGCACGACGAGGCCGTCGGCTGTCACGTCGATGACGGCGAGATCGGTGTAAATCCGGCGGACCACCGCAGCGGCGGTCAGCGGGTACCCGCATTGCCGGCGGATGCGGGGTGCGCCGGATTTGGTCGTATGCTCGACCAGAACGCGGATCTCCTTGGCGCCGACCGCCAGGTCCATCGCGCCGCCGACGCCGGGCGGAAAGCCGGGATCGTCAGTCGTCCAGTTGGCGAGATCGCCTTTCTCCGAAACCTCGAAGGCGCCGAGCAACGCCAGGTCGAGATGACCGCCGCGGATCATCAGAAACGAGTCGGTGTGGTGCACATAGCTGCCGCCCGTCACCAGAGTGATCGGCTGCTTGCCGGCGTTGATCAAATCCCAGTCGACCTCGTTGTCACTGGGCGCCGGCCCGACGCCAAGGACGCCGTTCTCGCTGTGCAGGACAATCTCGCGATCAGCGGGGATGAAATCGGAAACCATCGTCGGGAGACCGATCCCGAGGTTGACATAGGCGCCATCGGCGAGATCCTGCGCGGCCCGCCAGGCGATTTGGCGGCGTTTGAGCGGCATCTATTCCTCCATCACCTGCTCCGATTGAATGCTACGCAGGTCCGCAGCCACCCGCAAGCCGCCCAGTTTCTCTGCAATGAGCGGGCAGGTGGTTGAACCTGGGCCGCCTTTTAGGTATTAATCGACCCATCCGAAACCAAATAAAAGGTGCGCGATGTCGATTATCGGGTGGATCGTCCTGGGGCTGATTGCCGGTTTCATCGCCAGCAAGATCGTAAACAAATCGGGTGAAGGTTTCCTTCTTGACATCGTGCTGGGCATTGTCGGGGCGATCGTCGGCGGCTTAATTTTTTCGGCGGTGGGAGCCAGCGGGATTACTGGCTTTAATATCTACAGCATGGTGGTGGCAATCATCGGCGCGATTGTCGTGTTGGTGATCTACCACGCCGTATTTGGACGGCGGGTTTGATGGGAGGCAGAGATGGGACTTCTCGATGACGTTCTTGGTTCCGCGGTTCCGGGCGGAGGCTTGTCCAAGCCGCTGATGATTGCAGCGACGGCGTTGCTTGCGGCAAAGGCAACCGGAGGTCTTGGCAACCTTCTCGGGGGTGCCGGCGCAAACGCGCCGAATCCGTCTAATCAGCCTCGGGCGCCGCAATCTTCGGCGGGCCAGCCGCAGGGCGGCCTTCTCGGCGGTCTGAGCAGCCTCGTGGAACGGTTCCAGCAGAACGGGCATGGCGACGCGATCAACTCGTGGATCGGGTCAGGCCAGAACCAGCCGATCACGCCGGACCAGCTGCATCAGGCGCTCGGACCCGATGCAGTGAATAGCCTCTCGCGCACGACCGGCGTCGCGCCAAATGATCTCGTCTCGGAGTTGGCGCGCGTCCTTCCCGGTATCGTGGACAAGTTGACGCCGCAGGGCCGCATGCCGGATCATGCCGAGATGTCGCGCTGGTAATACGCCCGCGATCATCCCGGCACCTCGACCAGGCGGTCGATAAAGATGCCGGGGGTGACGATCACCTCGGGGTCGAGCTCGCCGAGCTCGACGATGCGGCGCACCTGCACGATCGAGAGATCCGCCGCCATCGCCATCGTCGGGTTGAAATTGCGCGCCGATTTGCGATAGGTCAGATTGCCCCAGCGGTCGCCGCGATCGGCGGATAAGAGAGCGACGTCGCCCTTCAGCGGCTTTTCCAGCACATAGGTGCGGCCGTCGATCTCGTGGTGCTCCTTGCCGTCGGCGAGCCGGGTTCCGACTGAGACCGGCGAGTAGAAACCGCCGAGCCCGGCGGCGGCGCAGCGCATGCGCTCGCTGATGATGCCCTGCGGCACCAGCTCCAATTCGATGCGGCCCGCGGCATAGAGCTCTTCGAAGACGACCGAGCCGGAGCTGCGCGGGAAGGAGCAGATGATCCGGCGCACCCTGCCGGCCGCGAGCAACGCGGCGAGCCCCCTCCTCCCGGTCCCGGCATTGTTGGCGACGACCGTCAAATCGCGCGCCCCCTGCTCGACGACCGCTTCGCACAACGCATCCGGCAATCCTGCGCCGCCAAACCCGGCGCACAAGATCGTCGCGCCATCGGCGATGCCGGCGACGGCTTCGGCGAGGCTCTTGACGCGTTTGTCGATCATCAGAACGCCACCGCGTCGCCGCCCTTCAGCGCGAGCATCGCGCGCGCCTCGTCGGGGGTGGCGATTTCGAGCGAGAGGTTTTCGAGGATCGTGCGGATGCGGCTCACCTGGTCGGCGTTGCCGTGGGCGAGTTGGCCGCGTCCGAGCCACAGCGAATCCTCGAGGCCGACCCGCACATTGCCGCCCATGATCGCGCCCATCGTAATCAATGGCAATTGGTGGCGCCCGGCGGCGAGGATAGACCAGGCGTAATTGTCGCCGAAGAGCTTGTCGGCGATCCGCTTCATATGGGCGAGGTTTTCCGGGTCGGCGCCGATCCCGCCGAAAATCCCGAAGATCGTCTGCACGAAAAACGGCGGCTTGACCAGCCCGCGATCGACGAAATGCGCCAGATTATAGAGGTGGCCGACATCGTAGCACTCGAACTCGAAACGGGTGCCGCAGCCCTCGCCCAGCTCCTTGAGGCTGCGCTCGATGTCCTTGAACGTATTTTTAAAGATGAAGTCCCGCGTCATTTCGAGGTATGCGGGCTCCCACTCGTATTTCCACTCCTTGTAGCGGTCGAGCATCGGGTATAGGCCGAAATTCATCGAGCCCATGTTCATCGAGCACATCTCGGGTTTGGCGCGCAAGCGGCGCCGCGAGCCGTTCCTCGAGGGTCATGCCGAGGCCGCCGCCGGTCGTGATGTTGACGACGGCGTTGGTCGCCTGCTTGATGCGCGGCAGGAACTGCATGAACACATCGGGATCGGGGGTCGGCCGCCCATCCTTCGGGTCGCGCGCGTGCAGATGCAGGATTGCCGCCCCGGCTTCCGCCGCGGCGATCGCGTCGCTTGCGCGATCTCGTCCGGGGTCAGCGGCAGATAGGGGCTCATCGTCGGGGTGTGGATTGCGCCGGTCACCGCGCAAGTGATGACGACCTTGCCACGCAGCGGCATCTTGTTCCTCCCTCCAGCCGACGGCCATGCTTACCCCTATAATGGCCGAGTTTGCCCCGCAGGTGGTGCGACTTTTTGCGGGAGGAAGCCCGCAGCCTCCGTTCCCGTAATGATAAATTGAGCCAATCATTCCTGCTGGCTGTATCTACAGCGAATTTGCAGCCAAATTCCCGGAAGGATTGTAATGCTGCGCCCTGCCCGCAGTCCTGTGCCGGCCCGTCGTATTTCGTGACAGGCTATCAGCCAACAGCACCTCCTTCTCCAACAACGGCCCGTTCCGCGGAACTCTCTAAAGGGCCAGGTGTGGCGGGGCCCGACCGAGGCGCTCGCGACGGCTATTCTCGACAATGCCTACCGCCTATAGACTGCCGCAGCGTTACGCCCGTAAGGAGAGACCGCATGGCCGAGGATTTTGCCGGGAAAGTGGCCGTTATCACCGGCGGCGGGAGTGGCATCGGCGCTGCCACTTGCCGCGCGTTTGCCGCGCAAGGAGCGCGCGTCGCGGTCCTCGACCGCGATGCGGCGGCGGCCGAGCGCGTCGCTGGCGAGATCGCCGGCCGCGGCGGCAATGCTTCGGCTTATGCCATCGATGTCGCCGACCGCAGCGCGTTCGCCGCTGCGGCCGTGGAGATCGCCGAGGCGGCTGGCGGGATCGACATATTGGTCAACGGCGCCGGCACGACGGTGCGCCGGATGATCCCCGACATGGCCCCCGAGGATTGGGACCGGGTCATTGCGGTCAACCTCACCGGCGCTTTCAACGGCATCCAGGCGGTATTGCCGTATATGCGCAGGCGCGGCGGCGGCGCCATCGTCAATGTCGCCTCGATCGCCGGGCAGCGCATCTCTTTCGGCGGCACCGCCAACTACTCGGCGTCAAAGGCCGGCCTGCTCGGCTTGACGCGTCATGCGGCGTACGAGCTGGCGCCCGACGGCATCCGCGTCAACGCCGTCTGCCCCGGTCCGACGGCCACCGCATTTGGCGGGGCAATTCCGTCGGAGGAAACTAAAGCGGCGCGCGCTCAAAAGATTCCACTAGGCCGCATGTGCGAACCCGAGGACATCGTCGACCCGATCCTGTTCCTCGCCGGCCCTGCGGCGCGCATGATCACCGGCGTCGCCTTGACCGTTGACGGTGGTGTGCTGGTCAAGAACGACACGCCGTACGAGGAATATTTCCGCCGCAGGTAGATGCCGCTGCGCGCTCCCGGCCGCGCAATGCGCGCGGCGGCTGCCTGGCTGAAGACACCGGCCGGAGGTGTGGCGGCCCTGATCTTCGCGACGTTCCTCGCCCGGTTGCTGGTTGCCTCGGCTCTCGGGCTCGGCATTGACGAGAGCTACATGGTCGCAGCCGGCCGCAAGCTGCAGCTCAGCTACTTCGACCATCCGCCGATTGCATGGTGGATGGCCTGGGCGGCCGCGCATCTGACCGGCAGCGAGAGCCCCATCGTCGTGCGGCTGCCGTTTATCGCGCTCTTCGCGGTCACGACATTCCTGATGTACCGGCTGACCTCGGCCCTGTTCAGCCCGGACGCCGGCCTCTGGGCCGCGGTCGTGCTGAACCTGGCGCCGCTCTTCGGTATCAGCAGCGCCAGCTGGGTGTTGCCGGACGGCCCGCTGCTCGCTGCCTTGCTCGGGGCTGCCGGGTGCCTCGTTGCCGCGTTGCGTTCGGACCGCCGGTCAGCCTGGGGCTGGTGGCTGGGGACCGGCGTGTGCGCCGGTCTCGCTCTGTGTTCCAAATATTCGGCCGTGCTGACCATGGTCGGCGCCGCCGGCTATCTGTTGACCGAGCCGATCGGCCGTCGCTGGCTGGCGAGGCCGCAGCCCTACGCTGCCGGATTGGTCGGGTTGGCGATCTTCTTTCCGGTCTTTATCTGGAATGCCGAAAACGACTGGGTCTCATTCCTGTTTCAGGCCGGCCGGGCAGAGGGCGCATTCCACGCGCTCGGGCCGATAGCCACTCTGGCCGGAGCGGCTGTCTTCCTGCTTCCCTGGATATGGGCCACTTTGGTGGCGTGCGGCTGGTTAGCGCTGCGGCGCGGGCCGTCCGACAGGGAGCGCTGGCTGTCGGTTTGCCTGGCCGCACCGCCCCTCATCGTGTTCACAGCAGTCTCGCTGCGCGGGAATGTGCTGTTCCACTGGGCGGCGCCGGGCTACCTAATGCTGCTGCCGCTGCTCGGGGACGCCGTCGCACGGCACTGGCGGACGAGCCGGGCGGTGCGCATCTGGCTGGCCGGCACTGCCGGGTTTGTCGTGCTCGGCTGCTCACTCTTTGCAAGCGAGGCGAGGTTCAACTGGCTCCCCGCGGTAACCGGCGAATTTCGCCTCGGCAAAGACCCGGCCTTTGATATTGTCGACTGGACCTCGCTCAGGGATGGCCTCGCCGAGCGGGGGCTCCTCGATCGGCCGAAACTGGTCGTCGCGGCGCTGCGATGGTCCGACGCAGGAAAGATCGACTACGCTTTGGGCGGCCGGCTGCCGGTCATCTGCCTCGGCCCCGATGCTCGCCAATACGCTCTGGTGGCCCGCCGCGACGATTATGCGGGAGCCGATGTTCTGATCGTGACGCGCACGCCTTTCGAAAAAATCGTCGGGCAATACTGGTTCTTGTTCGATGCGATCGAGCCGATTGCACCGGCGACAGTGGCTCACGCCGGCCGTCCGGCATTGCGGCTGAACCTGTTCCTCGGACATCGGCTGCACAAAGCGGCCGAGGAGTGCTGCGCCTCTTAAATCCGGCCGGGCGGATAACCCTTAAAGCCGCGCGCGATGTACAATGTGTAGGTGCGGGCCGCCCCCGGCCCCAGCGGGATGACGATCGGCCGGAGGCGTTCGATCGCCGCAAAGCTCGGCTCCATCTCGTTGATCAATTCGTGCTCGGAGACGAGCAGAAAGCTTTCGCCGAGCCGTTTCCCGAGACCGTTCGTCAGGTCCCATTGGTCCTGAATGCGGCTGGTCACCTTCCATTTGACGGCGTCGAGCGGGTGCGGCCGGATGTAATAGATCAAAGCCGCGAGCAGCTCGCGGTCATCGGCAAACAGGGTCAATCCGGGATGCGCGGCAAGTTCCTTGCCAATCTCGGCGCCGAGCTCGCGCCAGCCTCGTACGCGGCGCAGCGGATCGTACTGAGCCGGCACCTCGAAGCCGAAGGTGGCCAGCGCCTCGCGGCCGGTAAAGAGCAACCCGACCGCGGCGATATGCAATGCGATCGACACCGCGATGAGCCTTTGCCAACCGCGCTGCAATGCCCAGGCGACGACCAGCACCGTCGCCGCGACATAAGTCGGCGCCGCCCAGTTGGCATGGGCGCGCGACAGCAGGCTGACACAAAGCATCATCGCCAAGGTCGGCAGGGTGAACGCGGCGAGCAGACGGGCGCGCGGTTCGGTGAGGCCGCGCCATGTTGCGATCAGCCATATCAGGCCGGCAAACAACAATGGCCCGAAGACGCCGAATTGCGAGGCCAAAAATTCGATGAACGCGTCCGGGTGGAACAGCGGCCCGCTCAGTGCGGCATTGTCTCTCGTATGGAGATAGCTCACAAAGCCGTTGCTCCAATTCCACCAGAAATTCGGTGAATAAAGCACGAGAGCGATGCCGGTGGCGGCCAGCAGCGGCCGTAAATGGCGGCGCTCGCCGGGAAACACGAGGACAAAGCCGAGCGCCGACAAGAGCCAGTAGGCCATCGCGTATTTCGCGAGCAGCCCTAAGCCCGCCGCCAGACCTATGGCAATCCACCAGCGCCATCCGCCGTTTTCACGCGCTCGGATAAAGGCGTAGAGCGCGGCAGCCCAGAACAACATCAGCGGAGCGTCGGTCGAGATGATGAACGCGGAGACCGACACGCCGGGCAGGCTCGCATAGGTGAGCGCCGACCAGAACCCGATGCGCTGGTCATAGAGCCGCGCGCCGATGCCGTACACAGAAATTGCGGCGCCGGCATGGAGCAGCGGAGCCGACAGCCGAACCGCAAACTCGCTGTCGCCGAAAAGCCCGGTCGTCAATGCGATCAGCCAGGCGACCAGCGGCGGTTTCGAGTAGTAACCGAGAGCGAGACTTTGCGACCAGACCCAATATTGGGCCTCGTCCGGAAAAAGGTCGGCCGGCTGCAGCGCCAGCCAGACCAGCCGCAACGCGGTGATCGCAGCAACGCCAATGAGCGTCCAAGCGGCATAGGGACGGACAGCCCCGATGTCATGCTCCACCCACTGGCGCAGCGCCGCCGGTTGCGCCGAATGCACGCCGTGGCTCACTGGCGGAGGAGAGTGACGAGCGCCTTTTTCATTGAATGCCTTGGAGCGCGCCGCCGGGGCAGAGATCGTTCCGGAGATCGACGACAAATGAAAACGTGCCGGTCGTCGCGTTTCATCTGTTGCCTCGCAGCCGAGGGATGATCTCCCGAGCGATGATCTCGACTTGTTCCATTTGGTACCGGTACGGAATGAAGATCAGCTTCTGGACACCGGCGGCCAGCTGGGCCCGCAATTGCGCCACGCATTCGTCGACCGTGCCGAAGATAGCCGCGTCCTTCGTCGAGTCGCTCCAGGCCGCATAATCCCATTCCTGGCCGAGCCATTCCATCATCGGCGCCTCGATCGCCGCGCGTGACGGCCCGACGTTGATCGGCAATTGATTGGCATTGAGCAAACTCGTCGGATCCTTTCCCGCCTGGTTGGCATAGCTGCACACCTTCGCCCAGGACTTGGCGAAACTTTCGGGCGTGTAGAAATAGGTCAGCCACCCGCCATTAAGCGCCGCGCGCTTGAGGACCCGGTCGACATACCCGCCGATCAGCATCACCGGCAGGCGGGACGGCTTAGGAGACATATTGGAGCCGCGCAGCCGGTGCGGCGGGTACTCGCCATCCACCTGCTCCTCGGTCCATAGGCGGCGCAGTATTTCGATGTTGCGGTCCATGATCCGGCCGCGCTCGTTGAACGGCACGCCAACCGCGTCGAACTCGCGCTTGTACCAGCCTGAGGCCATGCCGAGGAGCAGCCGTCCTCCGGCAATCACATCGAGGCTCGACAGCTCCTTCGCGAGCACCACCGGGTTGCGCAGCGGCAGTACCAGCACCCCGGTGCCGAGCTTAATGCTCGTTGTCCGCGCCGCCACCGCACTGAGCAGCGTGAGCGAGTCGAGGACCGGAAAGGGTGGATCGACGCCGAGGAAAATGTGGTCCCACACCCAGACCGAGTCGAACCCCAGCTCTTCGGCCTTGGCGGCGTAGGCGATCAGCGCCTGCGGATCCGGCATCTCCGGATAGGTCGTGAAGTTCCGCATCGCGAGGCCGAAAGTGTTGGAGAAGATCGTCATTTGCGCCGGCTCCTACTGCCTCTCCGCCCGCTTGCGGGGGGAGAGGGTTGGGGTGAGGTGGGCGGCGGCGCAACGCCTGAGAGGGTGGAACGCCACCTCACCCTCCCATCGCTGCGCGACGGGCCCCTCCCTCTCCCCCGCGATGCGGCGGAGAGGGGCTATCCTCGTCTGCAACATGTCGGTCACGCCGTGTAGAGCCGATCGGGGTCGAGGTGGCGTAATACCGCCAGCTCGCGTTCGGTCGGCGGGTCGGTCATTTCGAGGTCGGCCGCGACCAGGAGTTCGAAACCGGTGTTCGCCTGCACCTCATCGGCGGTAGCACCTGGATGCAATGCCAAAAGCTGCATCCGCTTCGAGTGCTCATCGAAACCGAAAATGCCGAGATCGGTGACGACGCGATGCATGCCGCCGGTAATCAGCCCGGCCTCGTGCCGGCTCTCCTCGCCGGACAGAAAGCCGGGGCTCGTCACGAAATCGACCCGGTTCACGAAACGGCGTTTTTCGTGCTTCATCGCGACGATCATCTGCGTCAGGCTGGCGATATCGTTGCCGCCTCCGGTTCCCGGCAGGCGTGTCGTTGGGCGTTCAGGCTCGCCGATAAAGGAGCTGTTGAGGTTGCCGTACTGGTCAATCTGCGCGCCGCCCATAAAGCCGATGTCGACATAGCCGCGCTGCAGCAGAAGCAGCGCATCGGTGCTGCTCAGCACCATGTTTGCGCGCCGCGTGCACCGCTGCTCATTCGTCGAGGGCGGCAATTTCCCGGGCTCGATGAACGCGCCGATGACGCCGCCTTCGAACAGTATCGTGAGGCCCGGGGCGTGCAGTCCCTGCGCCAGAGTTGCAGCCAGGAGCGGGATCCCGACCCCGGCAAAGACGACCTGGCCGTCGCGCAACAGCCGAGCACTCATGACGGCGAGCAGCTCGCTCGCAGTGTAATCCGGTGTGCTAATCGTCATAGATACTGGTCCCGCGGCGGCGGGCGTCGAGCAATTCCGGGAGCCCGAGCCGGTCCAGGTACTCGGTCCATGATTTCGGGCCGTAGAAATAGCGCTCGAGGTATTCTCGGACCCCCTCCTCGGGGTCCCGTCTGATTTGGGCGGCGTAGGCGTCGAGATGCGCGAACAGGGGTTCGTATTGCCCATAGCACTCGTGCGGCGCCGAGCCGAACGGCGCCTCGACGATGGCGTCGACCGCCATAAACGGGATCTTCGTCTGATCGGGGGCGCGGCGGATCTGGTCGTTCGAGACGATGCGCTCGGTCGTCAGGATCACCCGGTTCGCCGCCATCGCGAGATCGAGGTCCATGAACGGCAGCCCGTCAATCTGCGCATTGCCGTAGGCATCGCAGCGCTGCACATGGATCAGCGCGACATCGGGGTTCAGCGCCGGAAGCAGCACCAGCTTCTCGCCGGTGAACGGGCAATCGATCAGCTTCGCACCGGGCAATTGCTCGATAACGTCCGAGCCCATCATCGAGCGCATCGGCAGGAACGGCAAGCCCATCGCGCCGGCTCGAAAACGCAGGCCCACGGCCATATGGCTCCATTCCTCGAACCGCGCGCGGCCGCTTTCTGTATAGGAGCGCATGATGCGCGAAACACCCCAGACGATGCCCTGGCTGAACCAGCTCGTCAGGATGTGCCGGCTCGTCCCGGAGGCGAAGAGCAGCTCCCCTTCGCAGGAGGTGATGCCGCGGGAACAGAACAGATCCTTGCGGCCGGCCCGGATCAAAGCCCAGATCATCGCCATGGGCGTGCGTGACAAGGTGCTCCCGCCGATGCCGATCGAGGCGCCGTCGGGCACGAGCGCGGCTGCCTCGTCAAGCGACATGACCTTCTCGCGCAGGCTGCGGTCGCGCTCTTTGGTACGGCGGCGAAGCTCGGCGTAATCCAGAGTCAACAACCTTCTCCGAACCCTGCCCTCGCATTGAACTCGGCGATCAAGTCGTCCCAAGCCGCGGCGGCCTCCCGCAACTGCCGCCAGAAGCTTTGGCTGCGGCGCTCTTCGAACTTGGCGAGCGATACACCCTGCTGCTCGACCCAGGTGAAATAGCCCAAATTAAATATCCGCGAGCGCTCTCCATGGGTCAATTCAAGAACGTCGTTGTCGGCGGCGCCGAGCAGATGCTGTCCGAAGATCTCGCCCACATTCACTTTGTCGAACCCGCCGGGGTAGTTCGCCATCAGAAACTTCCGGCGTTCGCTGCCGTAAAGCGCCGCGCTGTCGGTCGCAACCGTGATCAATACATCCTCGTCGCCGAGTTCGAAGCGTTTTGCCGTCTTGATCGCGGCGACCAAATTGGCGATGCCCGAGAGACCCAAATGCTTAAGGTGGTCAATCGCTTCCGGATCAACCCTGCGGCGGTCCGCCAGATACCTCAGCCCGGTGCCGTTGTTGAACAACAGGTCGAGGGCCGCGACGCTGCGCTCGGAGACGCCGACGACGAGGTCGGTGTTCATGACGTTGTGGATGTAGGGCACGTGCTTGTCGCCGATGCCTTGGATGTTGTGCTCGCCAAAGCCGTTGCGCAGCAGGGTCGGGCACTCGCTGGCCTCGACGGCTACGATCCGGGCGCCAAGCTTTTCCTTCAGGCAGTCGCCCGCCGCCAATGTCCCAGCCGACCCCGATGCGGCGACAAACGCCGCCAGCCGGCACCTCGAATGCTGCGCCTCGAAGGCTTCGAAAAGGCGCGCAAGGGCAGGTCCGGTGCAGGTGTAGTGCGCGACATAATTGCCGAACTCGGCGAATTGGTTGAGAACGAGATTATCAGGGTTCCGCGCGAGCTCGGCGCATTTGTCATAGATCTCCTTGACGTTGCTCTCCGAGCCGGGGGTGCGGATGATGTCCTCGGGCTGGGTAACCCAGGCGCGCAGCCACTCGAAGCGCTCCTCGCTCATGCCGGCCGGCAATACGGCGATCCCGCGGCAGCCGAGGATGCGGGAAATCGCGATGCCCCCGCGGCAATAATTGCCGGTCGATGGCCAGATTGCCTTTTGCCGGGCCGGATCGAACCGACCGGTCACGAGATGGGGGATCAGGCAGCCATAGGCCGCCAGTACCTTGTGTGCGGCGATCATCGGAAAGAAACAGCCGAGCGCCACGATGATCGGCGAACGCACCCCGGTCAATTCGGGCGGCAGCACAAAATGGGGCGGGGCCGCCGCGAACCCGGTTCGCGAGCGGTCGTTATACCAGTGCACCCGAAAGAGATTGGCCGGATCGGGCTGATCCGGATCGACCGAATGGAGCGCCGCGACGCGCGATTGCGGCATATTCGACGGATCGGCGAGTTCGGCGAAGCTCGGCAATCTCGCTCCCGCCTGACGCAGCCACTGCGCCGCCCGTTCGCGCGTCGCGGCGTCCAAAACAGAAGTCGGCGCGTTCAAGTCATTCATTGGGTGCCACCCTCACCCACCAGGCCCTGTGGGCTTGGTCCCCCCTCCCCGCGATGCGGAAAGGAGCTTTAACCTGAGTACATTGTACCCCTCTCCCGCAATGCGGCAGAGGGTGCCGAGCGCAGCGAGGCGGGTGAGGGTAGCGGCGCCGCTAGAAGGGGGGAAAGAGCGATTATCGCTTCACCAGCTGCGAAATCTCGGCATTGCAGCCGACGCATTTTGTCAGCGTGAAGGTGACTTTGCCGGTGTCGTCGTCGACCAGGAATTTGACCGGCACGCCACGCTCGTCGAGCCACACCGTATATCTGCTGCTGCCGTCGAGCTCGTATTTGACCGCCGGAACGTTCCCACCGTCGAGCTTGACCGCTGTTTCCTGGCCGCTGCCGACGCGCACCTGTTCGAGCTTGCCGGTATCGGGCCGCATCATCGTATTGGAGTGCAGAAAATTCGACGACCAGGGATTGGCCGGGTGAACCGACCACGGCGCGGTGATCGTGCCCTGTGGCGAGGTGATGATAAAGTTGTTGCCGCGCGCCTCGCCTTTCACCTCCACGGGGCCATCTCCCTTATCGGTGACGCCGCGAAAGGCAACGAGGCGATTGCCCTGCCAACGCTCGGTGCGTTCAGCATCTTCGCGGTGAACGCGAACACCGAGCATCTTCACCTCGAAATGCGCCTTGGTTTTGACGGTGATGCCGTCGCGGCTCGGCTCGACCGTGTTGGAGTAAGTGCCGATATCGCCGAACACCGAATGGTGAACCTGGTATACGAACTGAGCCGAATTCTTGTGCCATTACGGGGCCGGCGGCCACCAAACCGGCGAGCAGGCCGACTAAGCCGATGGCCAGCCGTGCCAATGGGTTCGTCCGCGAATCCATGTCGCCCTCCTTGAGACTATCCCCTATCCGACGCAGGCGGCCGCGCCGCAGCGCAACCACCCCCACCCCAAGCAATGGACGGACTTAACCATCCATTAACTCAGAGTACCCCGTCCGTTTGTCCAGTTCAAAGGAAATATCGCCCGATCCAAATGTGCGGGTCTGCCGGGCTCCAATTCCATCGCGCTCGGCGTTAGTCGATGAAGATTAGCTAAAATATCTCTGCAATTTCTGTCCAAGCTCAGTGATAGGCGGTCCGCGACTGGTGGAGTTGCACGACGCCTTCTCGCCGGTGTGCTAACAGCAAAACAGCCGGAGCGCCCATTTGAGAGGTGTGATATTTTTCAGGGCTAAGAAGGAAGATCACCGGCTCGCTCGACGAGGAGACCTATCGCCGTGCAAGAATGGAAGTCGAGGGGCCGAGACCTGAGGTTCACGGCCGAGGCGCCTGACAACGCTGTTAGAGAAAACCGCAAAGCCGGCCGGAGGCGATAATGGGTGAGTTTGCGTTGGGGCAGGCGGTGCCGCGGTTCGAGGATCCGCGGCTGTTGCGGGGCGGCGGCCGTTATGTCGACGACATGGTGTTGCCGCGGATGGCGTTCGGCTCTGTGCTGCGCTCGCCGCACGCCCATGCCCGGATCCGCTCGATCGACACGGCCGCTGCCAAAGCCGCGCCTGGCGTGCTGGCCGTATTGACCGGGGCGGATTGGGAGGCCTCGGGGTGGGGCGACCTGCCGACGGCCTCTGGCAACAAACGGCGCGACGGTTCGCCGGCCTATCGGCCGCGCTACCCGGCATTGGTGAAAGATCGGGTACGTTGGGTCGGGGATTACGTCGCCTTTGTCGTGGCCGAGAGCGCTCATCAGGCAGCGGATGCGGCCGAGCTGATCGCCGTCGAGTACGAGCCGCTGCCGGCGGTCGTCTCGACCGCGGCTGCGCTCGATCCCGGCGCGCCGCGCGTCTGGGACGCCAGCCCCGACAATATCTCCTTTGTCTATCTCGAAGGCGGCAAGGCGGCGGCCGATGCCGCCTTCGAGCGTGCCGCGCATGTCATCCAGCACAAATTCGACATCAACCGGGTTACTGCAGCCACGATGGAGCCGCGGGGCTGCATCGGCGACTACAACCCAGCCGCCGACCATTACACGATCTACACGACCCTGCAGCGCACGCACGCCTATCGTTCGGAACTGGCCCGGCAGATCCTCAAGGTCCCGGAAAGCAAGGTGCGCGTCGTTGCCGGCGACATCGGCGGCAGCTTTGGGATGAAGTCGGCGATCTACAACGAGGTCGCGCTGGTGTTGCTCGCCTCCAAAGTGACGGGGCGGCCGGTCAAATGGACGAGCACGCGCACCGAGGCTTTTCTCGGCGACGCCCAGGCCCGCGACAACGTCACCGAGGCTGAGCTGGCGCTCGACGCCGACGGCCATTTTTTGGGCCTGCGGGTGCGCACGATTGCGGCGGTCGGCGCATATCCGCAAGCCGGTTCGAACGCCTTTGTCGCCAATCTCGGAACTCTGGCCGGGGTCTACCGCACGCCCGCCGTCTATGCCGACGTGACCGCCGTCTATACCAACACGAACCCGATGCGGGCCTATCGCGGCAATGGCCGCCCCGAGGCGGCTTATGTCATCGAGCGGATGGTCGATCTCGCCGCCGATGAGCTCGGCATCGAACCGATCGAATTGCGCCGGCGCAACATGATCCCGCCCGACGCGATGCCGTTCAAATCGGGGCTTACGTTCACTTACGATTGCGGCGAGTTCGAGAAGAGCCTCGATATGGCGTTGGACCTCGCCGATTTCGCCGGGTTCGAGGAGCGTCGCGCGCAGTCGCGGCGGCGCGGCAAATTGCGCGGCTTCGGCATCTCGAACACGATCGAGCGCGCTGCGGCGGGCGGGTTCGAAGCGGCAGAGATCCGCTTCGACCGCACCGGCACCGTGACCTTGCTGTCCGGCTCGATCACCCAGGGGCAGGGTCACGAAACGGTTTACAAACAATTGCTCTGCGATCGTCTCGGCGTCGATCCCGGTCAGGTGCATTACGTGCAAGGCGACACCGAGAAGGTCGCGATCGGCGAAGGCACCGGCGGCTCGCGTTCGGCCGCGCTCGGCGGGTCGGCGGTCCATCTCGCGACCGAGAAGATCGTCACAAAAGCAAAGACGATCGCCGCTGCCGTCCTTGACGCCGATGGAGACGAGATCGAGTTCGAAGATGGACTCTTCTCCGCGCCCCGCTCCAACCGCAGGTTGACGATAGGGGAAATCGCGAGGGAGTCGTTGAACGCGGAAAACCTGCCGGAGGGAATGGATCTCGGCCTGATCGCCGGCGCCACGTTCAGCTGCAAGGAGCAGAATTTCCCGAACGGCTGTCATATCTGCGAGCTCGAGATCGACGTCGAGACCGGCGAGGTCGAGATCCTGCGCTACAACGTCGTCGACGATGTCGGCACGGTCATGAACCCGCTATTGCTCGAGGGTCAGATCTGCGGCGGCATCGCTCAGGGCGTCGGCCAAGTGCTGATGGAGGACATCCATTTTGACCCAACCTCGGGCCAGCTGCTGACCGGCTCGTTCATGGATTATGCAATGCCGCGCGCGGGCGACCTCTCGGCGATCCATTGCGACAGCAACCCGGTGCCGACCAAGACTAACCCGCTCGGCGTCAAGGGCGCCGGCGAAGCCGGCAATGTCGGCGCGCTTCCGGCCGTCGCCAACGCCCTCGTCGACGCGCTCTCCCCCCTCGGCATCCGCCACATCGAAATGCCCGCCACCCCGGAACGCGTGTGGCGCGCTATCCACAACACGCGATAATTGCGAGTAAATAGCGGCCGATCGACCCTTATGCAGCCGAGCGCTTGGCCTGGCGTAATCGTTCGAGGTCGTAGCGAGTTTGCAGGGCGAGCCAGAGTTCGGAGCCGCTTCCGCACAGCTTACCCAAGCGAAGCGCCATCTCGGGCGTGACTGGTGATCGTTCGGTCATAATCGCGTGCGACGTCTGACGGGAAACGCCGAGCAGACGGGCTGTTTCGGCGCGCGTTCGCCCGAGGGCCGGAAAGACATCCTCGGTGGAGCTCGCCGGGATGCCGGAGCGGCCTGCTGCGAAAGGTGCGTATCACCCGAACGAAGGTGGCCGTCGTCCCAGCGGGCATCAAGTGACGCTCCACCGTGTCATCCTCTACCCGCGGGAAGACTGGCCCGCGGCTCCGCGTCGGCGACACCGAAAAGGCCTTCCGAACGCCTGTGGCGGGTTATTCGCCGGTCAGGGAGCGACCGGTTTCAGTCTGGGCGGGCAGTCACTCCTGCTTTCGCCACGTCAAGCGATATGCGCAATACCCCCACGAGCTGACCCTTGATCTCTTGGCCCTCGATCCCGCCATCGAACTTTTGGCCATATCCGGTCGACATGGTCAGGGATCCGTCAGGAGCCGCATTTCCCTCGAGCGTGCGATCGCCCCACCTGACCCGTGCGCGGCCGTTAGTAATCGTCAACCGCGCCGGAGCGCGAAAGGTTGTGCACGCTCTTGCTCCGGCATAGCCCTGAGTGCGGGCGCGTCCGCCGGCGAGGGTGTTGCCGATACTGGTGTTCTCCGCGGAAACACCAACGTATATCCCGTCGAAGGCGGCTGGTCGGGTTCGCCGACGGCGCGGGCGACTGCGCATCGGCCGGCACTCCCACCGCGAGTGACAGGAGGGCGCACAGCAGACTGACCGCGTGGCGCATGTTCATCGTCTCAGGCCACGACGAGATCCGGGACGAGGATCTTTCCCTTGGTCTCGGGGCCGAGCAGCAATGCGATGACAAAACTCGCCGCCCCGACGCAGGTGCCGATCAGCATCGGGATCGCGAAGCCGAGGTCATAATGGCTGGCGAACCAGGTCAGCACCAATGGCACAAAGCCGCCGAATATGGCGCCCTGGTGATAGCAGAAGGCGCTCGCCGTCGCGCGAACCTCGGTCGGGAAGCGTTCCGAGAGATAGGCGGGGTTCTGGCCATAGATCGCCTGGCCGAAGAAGCCTTGCAGGACGAACCCGACGGCGATCCACCTGAAGTCCGCGGTCAGCAGATAAAGAGGTGCGACAAAGATTGCGATCGCGGCCGGGATGATCATCGACCAGCGTCGGCCGAAGCGATCGGCGAACCAGCCCCAGAAACCCTGCGCGAGAAACGCCGCGAGGTTCGCAAACAGGATCGGCGTCGCGACGAGAGCCGGGCTGAGGTTCAGATCCTTCTGAAGATGGGTCGCGAACAACGCATTGATCGAGTAGTAGACGAGAAAGCTGCTCGCCATCCACCAGCAGGCGGTCAGGGTGTTGCCGAGGAGGCCCAGCTTGAAGATGTTGAACAGTGGAATGTGCACCTCCCGTTTCTCGGCGCGCTGGCGGCGGCGGTTCTCCTGCCATACCGGCGGCTCCTTGACGAAGAACCGCACATAGACGACCGAGAGAGCGGGAAGGACGCCGATCATCAGCAAGCCGCGCCAGCCGATCGCGTTGTAGGCCAGCCCGTAGATCAGGCTGGCCAGAAGGAACCCGAGGCTCCACGAGCCCTGCAGCATCCCGCTCATGAACCCCCGCGACCGCGCGGGCCAGGATTCCATCGCGAGAGCCGCGCCGGCCGGCCACTCGGCGCCCATGCCGATGCCCAACAGCGCGCGGAACAGAAACAAGAACCAAAACGCCGGCGAGAACCCGGCGATGAAATTGCAGATCGAATACCACAGGATCGAGATCATCAGCGGGGTCTTGCGGCCGATCCGGTCGGCGAGCCACCCGGAGCCGACCGCACCGACGAGCCGCAGCCACAACGTCACGCTCAGCAAAAACGCGACCTCGGTCAGCGGCACGCCGAATTCCTGCGAGATCGGCACCATGATCAAGAGGAACATCGTGAAGTCGAACGCGTCCAACGTCCAGCCCAGCCAAGAAGCCAGCCAGGCGTACCACTGGTCTTTTGTCGGCTCCTTCCACCAGGGGATCAGGCTTTTACTGGTTCCGACAATTGTTGTCATTGGCGCTTCGTCCTCCTCCCTGACCGTGGGTGGCGCCCTGCCCTACTCCGCGGCTTGCGGCATTTGCTTCCGGTCGGTCGAGTAGCGCAGATGCACCGGAGCGTTGGTTTCGAACGGGTCTTTGAGACCCAGCTCCTTGCCGATTTCGCGCATCGCCGGCATGACCTCCTGGCCCAGCAGGCGGATGCAGGTGCGGGCATCCTCGTTGCTGACCGAGCCGTCATTCCCCCACAGGCCATAGATGCTTGGCCGGGTTTCTTCGAGTACGCGCCGGAGCTTCGGGATGACGGTGTCAGGCGTGCCGTAAATGACCCGACCGTCGGCGACCTGCGTTTCGAAAGTCGGGCGGCCGCGCGGGCTTTCGGCCCGACCGACTGCGAACTCGACGAACTGGCGGCGATGCTCCGGCGAGAAGTAACCCGACGGGGCCGACCACACGGGATGCGCGAGGCCAGTGAACTCGCCCTGCATCCACAGGAATTGACGGGCGTTCTTCTCGGCCTTTGCCTGGCTGTCGGAGACATGGACCTGCTGCAGATAGCCGCGGTTCTCAGGTCCCGCCTCGTACCCGGCTTCGAGCGCCACCGCGTCGTAAAGCTTCCAGATGTTCTTGGTCGCCTCGATCGAGGTGTTGAGCGCGATGTAAGGATAGCGCTGCTTGGCCGCCCAGACGATCGTCTCCTTGCTGAGGACCCCCGGGATCCAGACGCGCGGATATGGTTTCTGCAACGGCACCGCCCAGGGATTGACGACGCGATGCTGGTAATGGGTGCCCTCCCAGCGGAACGGCCCTTGCCGGGTCCAAGCCGCAACGACCAGATCGTGCGCCTCCTCGAAGCGCTCGCGGTTATAGGCGGGGTTGACGCCGTTGGCCAATTGCTCCTGACCGCCGCCGCGGACAAAGCCGGAGACGAGCCGGCCCTTCGAGATCATGTCGATCATCGCCAATTCTTCGGCGAGCCGAACCGGGTTCTCGGCCAGCGGCAGCGGATTGCCGAGCAGCACGATTTTTGCCTTCTTCGTCACCGCGGCGAGGATCGAGGCAAAGATGTTGCACTTGGCCTGCATGCAGAACGGCGCATTGTGGTGCTCGTTCAGCATGAAGCCTTCGACACCCATCTCCTCGGCGTAAATGTATTGCTCGAGGTATTCGTTATAGAGCCGGCTGCCGGCGACCGGATCGAAGTACTTGTTCGAGAACATCAGCGCGGTCGCGCCGAATTCGAGGCCGACCTCTGCCGGGTAGGCGGACATCGGCTGTTCGGTGAAATACATTACATGCATGATTTTCCTCCTTCGGCCGAGAGCGCCCCGGCGGCTTCGTTAGTTTTCCGCGACGAAGGCCCGGACGAGGCGGGCGAGCTGGTCCGGCTGCTCCATGTCGACGCAATGCCCGGAAGAGCGCACCACCTCGAAACGCGCCTTTGGGAGCAAGGCGGCGTAGCGCTCGCCCGCGCTGCGCGGCACAATCTTGTCGTCGTCGCCCCAAACGACGAGCGCCGGGGCGCGCACGCCGCCGAGCAGATGCGGCAAGCTCTGATTGTACATGTACGGCTTCCACGCGATGCGGAAGCTCATCTCGCGGCACAAATCCCATTCGACCAGCTGGTCGGTGGACACATCGCCATAGACCCGCGCGAAGGCCTCCTGGTCGTGAAACCCGGTGCGGGCGTAATCGAGATAGCTGACGATCGCCTGATCGAAAATGTCGCCGTCGGGCGGCTTCAAGCCCATCGCCCCGACCAGGACCAGCCGATGGAATTCGCGCGGCGCCATTGTCGCCATCTCGGCGGCGATCCACCCGCCAAAGCCGAGCCCGATCAGAGACGGCGCGCTCGACCCCGAGATCGGACAAAAGCCACTGATACATCACCGCGACGTCGCGCACATTGCGCAGCCATTGCGGCCGCTCGGACTTGCCATAGCCCGGGTGATGCGGGACCAGCACGTCGAAATGGCTGGCCAGCTCGTCATAAAACGGCAGCCGGTCGGGAGCTGCCGGTATCATGGTGCAGCACCAGGACCGGGCGCCCGCTGCCGGCGCGCGCCAGATGCAGCTTCGTCCCGGCTACCTCGACAACCAACTCGCTCCAGTCCTTGCCTGCCGCCATCGCCTTCCCTCTTCCTCTGCGCCGCGCATTAGCCTAGCGCCACGTTACCCGCTGCGGCAACCAACCGTTTGCTCATTGCAGGGTTGCAATTTGATAAGCAATCAGGATGATAAGTCAGTACTTATAAGTTGCATTGCGCCAGCATCTGGGTGACCGGCTCCAAATTTCGAATAAGCTCGGCAGGTTGAGCGGAGTTGGAGAGGTCGATGCTCGTAGTAACGACGGAAAATGTCGCCGGTCACCGGGTGGCCGAGGTTAAGGGGCAGTGCTTTGGGGTCGTCGTGCGCAGCCGGGGTCTCGGCGGCAATATCATGGCCGGGCTGCGCTCGATCGTCGGCGGCGAGATCGACGAATACACCCAGTTGCTCGAAGAGGCGCGGCGCCATGCGGTCGACCGGCTGGTGCGCAACGCCACCGCGATGGGCGCCAATGCGGTGCTGATGATGCGGTTCGATTCCGCCGAAATCGGCCAGACGATGAGCGAAATCGTCGCCTACGGCACGGCCGCCATTATCGAGCGCGAACCGGCGTGAGCCGGCCCGTGCTGCGGGCCGGGTTATTACCGCTGCACCGCATCAAAATCGATTGCGTTACTGAGCCAAATCAATATGCTATCCGCCTTCATCGGAATGCGATCGAAGCGGGATCATGAGGCTGGCCTCTAGTGTCGGGTTCATCGATGACCCCGGCCGACCCTGAGATGTCGGCACTCGCCGATACGGGGCGCGAGCAAACGATATCGATCGTAGTCCCTGTTTATAACGAAGCTGAAGTGCTCGTCGAATTCAATAGGCGTCTTGCCGAGGTTCGCGCCAAACTTCTCGAAAGAAGCGAGGTCGTTTACGTCAACGACGGAAGCAAGGACAACACTCTCGCGATCCTCCACGCCCTGCGCAGCAGCGACCCGACAATTGCGATCGTCAATCTGAGTCGGAATTTCGGCAAGGAGATCGCGCTGACCGCAGGTCTCGACCACAGCAATGGCGATGCGGTCATAATGATTGACGCCGACTTGCAGGACCCGCCCGAACTCATTCCGAATTTGATCGCTCGGTGGCGCGAAGATCAAGCTGATGTGGTCTTCGCTCAGCGTCTCTCGCGAGCGGGCGAAACCAGGCTGAAAAGAGCGACAGCCTTTGCCTTTTACCGTGTGATGAACGCATTGGGGGGGCAAAAAGTACCGGTCGATACCGGTGATTTCCGGCTCCTGAGCAAACGCGCAGTAGATGCCGTACGCAGCTTGCGGGAGCAGCATCGGTTTATGAAAGGGCTGTTTGCCTGGGTCGGATTTCGCCAGGTCGGCGTCACGTACGAGCGCGACCGGCGGCTCGCCGGTCGCACGAAATGGAATTATCGGAAGCTTTGGAATTTATCGCTCGAAGCGATTACCTCGTTCAGTCTGGCGCCGCTAAAAATCGCGACGTATGTCGGCCTTCTTGCAGCAACAGTCGCGGTTGGCTACGGGTTCTATATAATCGGCCTGACCCTCTTGTTTGGCAATCCTGTCGCAGGCTATCCTTCCCTGCTCGTCGTCATCTTGTTTCTGGGTGGCGTACAACTTCTTTCATTGGGAATAATTGGGGAGTATCTCGGGCGCGTTTTTAACGAAACAAAACACCGGCCACTCTATTTCGTGGAAGCAGTGGTGCCAGCGCGATTATCCGAGCGGCCACTGCGCTCGGATGAGAGTTGTCGGGACGAAATAGCAAAGGCTCTGGCCCGCAGCAAACAAGAGTAATGCGGCCCTTGTTCAACTCTTTTCGGCCAACAATACAATTGATACACCGAAGGGGAGACGGACAATGCCATACAAGTACCGCTCGCTTGCAAAAATAACCCGCAGCAAGTGGTTGAGGGGAGTGGGCGGCATTGACAGTTGAGCACCATTCTGTGAGCGTCGTCGTGCAACGGTGGCGGCAAGACGGGCCGCCATGACTATCGGAAAAAGCCAAAAATTACAGTAGCTGGCGAGCAGCACCCGATATCCTGCGTGCTCGACAAGCCTTGTTAGCGGCTTCAACCGGTAGCGACGCTTATGATGATGGCTTTCGTCGTGCGTGCTCCACAAAAAAGGAAATGCCGGCACGGTGATCAGCAGTTTTCCGCCGACCGCGAGGCGCCCACGCAGGGCTGCCAAGGTCTCGAAATCTGGTTCGATATGTTCGAGCACATCGAACGCGGCAATCAAATCGAACCGCTGATCATCGAACGGAATATGCTCCGGCAATAACCCAGCTTCCGCTTTGACTATCCCGCGCCGGTCGGACAAGGCTCGGGCTTCGGCGTCCATCTCCATGGCAAAGAGGCGGCCAAACTGGGACAGCATCGACAAATTGCCGCCGGTGCCGCTGCCCACTTCCAGGATCGCAGCATTTTCTGGCAAATGCAGCGCCTGCAATATGCCTGTCGCTATCTCGCGTCTGGCGCGAAACCACCAGTGCTGGTCTTCAACCCTCGACAAAGAGAGATACACTTCTCGCTCCACGGGAGTCCTCGCTTGCCTGCTGCGATATGTTTGCGAAGGATAGCATTTTCTGTCGCGAGGATGACGCAAAACGATCCTCGTTCCAAAGGAGGCGCCCGTTGGCCGCCGCGCTGCGAGACCTCCCCTTCCATCTTGACGGTCCGCCATACGGCTGCGACCCTCGGAGCTAAGAGTTCCTTCTGGCAGGTTTCAGAACCCGCCGCGAAGCAACCGGCCAAGGCGCATGAATTTCGAAAACCTGTCGAAATCGGCATCACGATCGACACCGAATTCAGCATCGGCGGCAATTTTGAATGTCCCGCATGCCCCCGGTCGCCGAGGCCATTGTGCTGGGCTCCGCCGGCGGAAAGGAACAGGGTCTGGGGTTTTCTTTTGGATTGTTTTGCCGAGTTCGGCGCACGAAAGACTTTCTTTGTGAAAGCGCTGCGAACAGCCTATTTCGGGGACCAGCCGATGGAGGCGACCGCTCGCCGATCGCGGCCGCGGGACACGATGTGCAGCTGCATTTGCATCCCTGCTCGGTGTTCTCGCGCTGGGGAGTGCCGGCCCCGGTTAGGGTGCGGACGGGCAATTTTCAGGTCGACGCAAACGTATTTCGGGTAGCCGCCGCGTCCGGTCGGCATCCAATTCCGAGCGCCCAAATCCGGTATGCCTTGCTTTTGCTGATGCCGCGACCGATCTTGCGCCGCCTCTACGCCATTCGCGCCAACTTTGCCCGGGCGAAGGATCAATTAGGTCATTGCGCGTTGTCCATCGAGCGGTCGGGCTGCGGCGCCCGGGTAGGTCCAAGGGGCAGATCCAAGGCCGGTGCCCAGCAGTGTCGGCGCCAATCCTTGTAGAACTTCCACAATTCGGTTACCTTTGGAGCCTCATTGCAACTCTGCTTTGATTTTGTCCGACAGCGGAACGATGTGGGCCCATTAATCTAAAATGAAGATAGTCAGGCGATGATCGCCATCAACAAAAACTTGATCTTTGCCATTGCAGCAGAACGGGTGGACCGGCATGTCGGCCATTAACAGCATCGCTACGCAGCATGAGCGCGAGGTGACCGCAGGCAGGCGCTTTAGTTTTGGCCGGAACTGGGCGAGTTTCTTGAAACGGTTAAATCAGGCCCGGATCACCGAGGCGGAAAAAAACTTGATAGAATTTCTCGGAGAAGAATCGCTCCAGGGCAGATCCTTTTTGGACGTCGGGAGCGGCTCGGGTCTGTCCTCGCTCGCCGCCCGCCGGCTCGGGGCCACAGTGACCTCATTCGACTACGACGGTCAAAGCGTCGCCTGTACCGAGGAGTTGCGCCGGCGCTATCTGCCAGACGACCCGTCTTGGATTATCGAGCAGGGTTCGGTGCTCGATACAGAGTATCTCGCAGGGCTCGGCCAATTCGACGTCGTTTACTCTTGGGGTGTTCTGCACCACACGGGTGCGATGTGGCAGGCGATGGGAAATTTAAAACCGATCGTAAAGGCGGGCGGGCTGTTGTTCATCGCCATCTATAATGACTGTGGCGAAGTCAGCCGGTCGTGGCTGGCGCGGAAACGCCGGTACAACGCGTTACCGCAGATACTTCGGCCATTTTACGCCATTTACGTCTGGACGCCACAGGAGCTGAGATCGCTGGCTGGCGCCATACGTTCGGGAGAGTTCAGGACATATGTTCGGGAATTAACCAGCGCCAGCAGTATCCGCGGAATGAGCTGGCTACATGACGTTGTCGATTGGGTCGGCGGCTACCCCTACGAGTACGCGTCCGTCAGGGATATCACTGAGGTTTACCGGCACGACGGTTTCGAGCCGGTCAAGATCCGCGAGAACAGGTCATTCGGCTGCCATCAGCTGGTGTTCAAGCGCGTTCGGTGACACGGGATTGAGATCCGGGCCGGGCGGCCGCCCCAAATGAGGGTCCTCATTGTCAGCTTTGCGTTCCCGCCTTCGAATGTCATCGGAGCGGTACGCGTGGGCAAGCTTGCGCGCTACCTCGATCAGCGGGGCCATGACGTACGCGTGCTGGCAACCGATGTTGTCGAAGACCGGAGCCTGCCGCTCGAGATCTCGCGGGAACGGGTACTTTATACCGGCTATTGTCAGCGGCAGCATTGGGTCGATCGGGTGGCGCGGTGGCTGCGCGGCCAAACAGCGCTGCAAGCCGGGGTCCGCCACAAGGACGCGCGCGGGCAAGATGGCGCTCCGGCGAGGTCGCTTCGGCAAACCTTTCGCCGTCATTACTTTGCGCTGATCCACATTCCCGACATGCGGACCGATTGGGTCAGGACTGCCATTCCCGAAGGGCGGCAGCTGATGGAAGAATGGAGGCCCGAAATCATCTTCGCGAGCGCGCCTCCGAATACCGGACTGATTGTCGCCAGCCGGCTCGCCCGCGCCCATAAGGTTCCGTGGGTCGCCGATTTTCGCGATCTGTGGGCCGATAACCAATATTACAGCGAGCCCGGTTGGCGCAAACGGATCGATGCGCTCCTGGAACAGCGGATTTTACGAAGCGCCGCGGGATTAGTGACCGTTTCGCCGATTTGGGCGGAACAACTCCGTCGGCGTCACGGAAAAGATGTCACAGTGGTATATAACGGGTACGCGGAAGAAGATTTCCCGCCCCTCGCGCCACGAGCCGACCCTGGGGGAAGTCTAACCATCCGGTATATGGGCTCGATCTACCGCGGTTTTCGAGACCCCTCCGTGTTATTCTCCGCCATTGCGTTGCTGCCCGAGGAGCTACGAACTCGCATCAACGTCGAGTTCTTCAGCGATGCAGGCGATGCTGTCCTAGACGGGGCAGCAGCACATCGCGTCGAGAGCGCGGTGGTCGTCAAGCCAAGGGTCCCATACCGGCACGCGCTCGCATTGCAGATGCAGGCTGATATACTGCTGTTGCTGCAATCGAGCGATCCGCGCGACGAAGGCAACCTGCCTGCCAAGCTATTCGAATATCTGTACGCGCGCCGGCCGATTCTGTTCATCGGTTACGAGCGCGGAATCGCGGCGCGGCTCGTGATCGAGCGGCGCGCGGGGTTGGTTTCCAACAGCCCGGTCAAAATTTGCGATCAATTACAGACATGGTTCCAGGACAAACGCGCCGGGCGCCTCGATAGGCTCGACCCCTCGGTCAGCCTCGGCCTTGGCCGCGACGATCAATACGCCAAGCTGGAACGCCTTTTCGAGGAGATTCTCGAAAGCCAGGTCAGCGCCTCTCATCGGCTGCGGCTCGGCGGAGCCAGGGCTGTCAATTAGCCCCGTTTGCCCCGCCAGTTTCTGAGAGCCCGAACTCGAACTCAATTTATGATCTGGCCAATTGGCGGGGGAGCATCACCGAAGCCGCGTAGAGAAAGGCCTCGGCCGAAGCAATGCCTGCTTCGAAATCCTTGGCGAGTCGCCTATTGCGATGGATCCAAGCGAAGAAACGCTCCACAACCCAGCGCCGGGAATGGACGGCGAAGCCGATCTGACCTGGGTGCTTGCGCACGATCTCGATAGCAATAACGGTCGCGCGCATCACCCGGTCCGCCGCATAGGCGCTATCGGCAAAGACACGCTCTATGAACGGGAAGAGCTTGCGAGAGGCCTTAAGTAGCCGCACAGAACCGTCACGATCCTGGACCGAGGCGCGGTGAGCGTGAAGCACGAGCGCCCGACCATCGGTGTCGACAAGAGCGTGGCGCTTGCGACCCTTCACCTTCTTGCCGGCATCATAGCCCCGCGGCCCGCCAGCCTCGGTCGTCTTAACATTCTGACTGTCGAGTACCGCCGCCAACGGGTTCGCCTCCCGTCCTACCCGCCGCCGGTCGAGCATGAGGAGCTGATGGTTGATCCCTCGAACACGCCATAGTCCCGTAATCGCAGAAACCAGCGGTACACCGTCGCGGGCGGCGCGAAGTTGGCTGGTACCATTCGCCAGGGGCAGCCCCGAGCGCGGCACGTAGAAGATCGCGTTCATCAGCTCGCGCATTGGCCATCGCCGCGGCCGACGGGTTTTCCGTGCCGGCGGCAACAACGGTGCGATGATCGCCCACTCGGCATCGGTCAGATCGCTTCCGTAGCGCAGGTGATCCCGGCTATGCTGTTGTCGGGTAATTGGAGCCCACATGGTGCTCTCCGAACTGTCTTCGGCGACCGGTTGGATTTCAGCGATGGCGGCCGAGGGCCGAGACTGCCCTGAGCGGCGACGCCCAGCTGGTGATCGCGACATCTGGCGATGTCGATCGAGATAACCGATTGGCTGCGCGGGCTGGGGCTCGAACAATACGCCACGGCCTTTCGTGACAATGAGATCGACGGCGACCTGTTGTGGCGGCTGACCGCCGAGGATTTGCGCGAGCTGGGCGTCGCCTCTGTCGGCCACCGCCGTAGGCTGCTCGACGCCATCGCCGCCTTCGGCGCTCCCACGCCCGCGGCCGATACGTCAGGACTGCCGGCCGAAACTAGCGCAACTCTTGCACCGAAGGGCGATGCCGAGCGCCGGCACCTGACGGTGATGTTCTGTGATCTGGTCGGCTCGACCGCACTCTCCACCTGGCTCGATCCCGAGGATTTGCGCGAGGTCATCGGCGCGTACCACCGCGCCATCACCGAGATCGTCGCCGAGTTCGATGGCTTCGTCTCCCGGTACATGGGCGACGGCGTATTAGTCTATTTCGGCTACCCGCAAGCGCACGAAGACGATGCCGAGCGGGCGGTGCGGGCGGGGTTGGGCGCCATCGACGCTGTCCGTCGCCTCGATGTCAAATCCGTCAAGCTCCAAGCGCGCGTCGGGATCGCAACCGGGCTGGTGGTCGTCGGTGATCTGATTGGTGCAGGGGCGGCCCAGGAGCAATCGGTCGTCGGCGAGACGCCGAACCTCGCCGCCCGTTTGCAGGCCCTGGCCGAGCCGGATAGCATCGTCATTGCCGCTCGAACGCGCCGGCTGGTCGGCGATCTCTTCGAATGCCGTGATCTTGGCGCAGTTGAGGTCAAGGGCATCGCCGGACCGGTGCCGATCTGGCAGGTACTGCTGCCGAGGATCGTCCCGAGCCGGTTCGAAGCATTGCGTGGATCGGCGCTGACCCGGCTCGTCGGCCGCGACGAGGAAATCGACCTGTTGCTGCGCCGATGGGCGCGCGCGAAGGCTGGCGACGGCCAAGTCGTGCTGGTCTCCGGAGAACCCGGCATCGGCAAGTCGCGCGTCGTCGCTGTGCTTGCGGAGCGCCTACGCGCCGAGCCGCATCTCCCCCTGCGTTATTCCTGCTCGCCCTATCACCAGCACAGCACGCTTTTCCCATTTGTCGATCAGCTTGGCCGGGCGGCTCGGTTCGCGCGCGACGATCTGCCCGCGGCCAAGCTCGAAAAGCTCGAGTCCTTGCTCGCCCGTGCCGCGCCACCCGAAGAGGATGTGGCGCTCCTGGCCGATTTGCTGTCGCTGCCGGCTTCGGAGCGTCATCCTTTGCCGAACATCAGTCCGCAGCAAAAGAAGGAAAGAACGTTGGAAGCGCTGATCCGGCAGCTCGAGGGTCTGGCGCGGCAGCAGCCCGTGGCGATGATTTTCGAAGACGCGCATTGGATCGACCCAACCTCGCGCGAACTGCTCGACCTCACCGTTGAGCGTATGCGCAGCCTGCCGGTGCTGCTGATCGTGACGTTTCGGCCCGAGTTCCAGCCGCCCTGGACCGGCCAACCGCAGGTGACGATGCTGGCGCTCAATCGTCTCGACCGGCGTGACCGGACCGCCTTGGTCGCGCAAATCGCCGGCAAGGCGTTGCCCGATGAGGTTGCTGACCAGATCGCTGAGCGCACCGACGGCGTGCCGCTGTTTGTCGAGGAATTGACCAGGAGCGTGCTGGAGAGCGGTCTGCTGCGCGAGGAAACAGATCGCTATGTGCTCGACCGCGCGTTGCCGCCATTCGCGATCCCGACAACCTTGCACGATTCGCTGCTGGCGCGGCTCGACCGGTTGGCGTCGGTGCGGCTGGTCGCACAGATCGGCGCGGCGATTGGACGTCAGTTTCCCTACGCTCTGCTGCACGCCGTTTCGCGCCTTCCCGAAGACGAGTTGAAAGCCGCTCTCAGCCGTCTTGTCGCTTCCGAGCTGGTGTTCCAGCGCGGCACGCCGCCAGACGCGATCTATAGCTTCAAGCACGCGCTGGTGCAGGACGCCGCCCACGGCAGCCTGCTGCGCGGAACCCGGCAGCAATTGCACGCGCGGATCGCCGAAGCGCTCGAAACTCATTCCCCTGAGATGATGGAGAACCAGCCCGAGCTCTTCGCCCAGCATTATGCCGAGGCCGGGCTGGTCGAAAAGGCTGTTGCCTATTGGAGCAAGGCCGGTCGGAGGTCTGCCGCCCGCTCGGCGATGGCGGAAGCGGCCGCGCAATTGCAAAAAGGGTTGGACCAGCTGGCGCTGCTGCCGGACAACTTTCAACAGCAGCGGCAGGAGCTCGAAATTTGTAGTTCCTTGGGCGCGGTCTTGCTGGTGGTGAAAGGCTACGCAGCGCCGGAAACGGGCCGTGCCTATGCCCGCGCACAGGAACTGTGGGAGCAGCTGGGTTCCCCCTCGGAGTTCCTTCATGTTCCCTATGGGCAGTCTTCCTATCACGTGCACATCGGCGAATTGGATTTGGCGCTGCGCTTGGACGAGGGTCTGCTGCGCCTCAGTCGCCAGCGCAACGATGCCGCCGGGCTCGTTCTGGGTCACCTATCCTCCGGTCGAAACCTGATGTTTGCCGGCAAGTTCGCGGCATCCCGGTCGCAGCTCGAAGAGGTGCTTGCGCTTTATGATCCGATTTCCCATCGCTCGCTTGGCCATCTCCATCCCGTGACAACATCACAAGCGTACTTGGGGAATGTCCTTTTCTGTCTCGGCTTTCCCGATCAGGCATTGGCACGGAGCCGCGCAGCAATCGCTGAGGCTCGGAAATTGGCTCATCCGCCGTCTTTAGCCGTGAGCTTGGCGGTCGGCGCCAGGCTGCTTGCGCTTCTCGGAGATGACACAGCCTTGGATGAGCGGGCAGGCCAGCTGGTTGAGGTGGCGACCGAACAGGGTTTCCGGATGTGGCGTGCGCAGGGAACAATCTATCGCGGGTGGGCCAAGCTCAAAAATGGCGATGTGGCGGAAGGGATATCGCTCCTGCGCAGCGGTTCGGCCGCTTACCGCGCCACCGGACCGGAGATGTGGATGCCCCATTATATGACCCTCCTTGCCGAGGCATGTGAGATCACAGGCCAAATTGAAGAGGGTTTGACCCTGTCGGACGATGCCTTGCAGATCGCGGAAAGGACAGGGGAGCGCTGGGTCGCAGCAGAGCTGAACAGGCGCAAGGGCCAGTTGCTGCTGCGGCAAGGGCACTCCGAGGCCGCCGAGGAACTGTATCGTAAAGCCCTCAGCATCGCCGAGGAGCAGAGGGCCAAGCTCTGGGAGTTGCGCGCCGCCGTGAGCTTCGCCCGGCTCCGCCGCGACCAGGGCCGCCACGGCGAGGCCCGCGATCTTCTCACCTCGGTCCATGGCTGGTTCACAGAAGGCTTCGACACCCCTGACCTCAAAGCGGCGAAGGCGCTGCTCGACGAAATGGCATGAGTTGCCGATTTTGTTTCGGACGAACCCGAGATCGGGCGCCCCGGAGTGTTTCGAGACAGCCTCGGAAGCGGGCGACGATGTTCTATCCGATGGCAATACACCAATGCTTAATTCTCTTTGGATCACCTTGGATGGCGGATCAGAATCGTGTATCAATCCGACATACGAACTTGCGAGTCGGTATGTATTTCGACCAGGCAGCTGTAGCATCGGGAAGCGGTTTCTGAGACGCGCATGAAGCAAAATGACTCGCTGGTCGCGCTGCCGCTCGCAATATTCATTGGACTTTTCGCAATCGCGACTCCAATTTCGCGTTCGATTATCAGGCTCGCTTTATATTTAATGAAATTTTTAGGTCTTTTCCGGCTCGCACGCCACCTGACGCGGCACGGGTTGCGAATCATATGTTACCACGGCTTTGCCGTTGCCGAGGAGTACAAGTATAGGAGTACCCTTTTTATTACGGAGGATTTGTTCCGCAAGCGGGTAAAATACCTAAAGCAAGAGCGCTATCCGATCTTAGCTTTGGGAGATGCGCTGGACGCTCTGCGCGTGGGCCGGCTTCCGCCCTGCGCCACCGTTATTACAATGGACGATGGCTGGCGCGGCGTTTACACGGTGGGTTTGCCGATCATTCGGGAACTGGAGATTCCAGTTACGGTTTATGTGACGACCTATTACGTCGAGAACCAGATGCCGGTCTTTACCGTAACGGTTTCTTACTTGTTCTGGCGAGCTAGCCCGAACCTGGTGGACTTGCCGCGCGGGATCGGAAGTTTCGACCTCGAGTGCGAGGCAGCAAGGGCCGAGGAAGCGGCGCAGCACTTCGGCGCGGCGCTGCCGCCGGGCGATCGGCTTGAGTTCTTGAAGGAATTGGCGGCCGCCCTCGACGTCTCTTTTCACGAGATCGAAAGGCAGCACCTGTTCGAGGTTATGGATGAACAGCAGCTGCGCTGCCTGGCAGCTGCCGGCGTCGACATCCAGCTCCACTCGCACCGCCACCAATGGCCGCTTTACGACAAGCAAATGGTGGAATCCGAAGTTGCCGAAAACCGCCGATTACTCCAGCGTGTCGTCTCGTATCCGCTGGAGCATTTTTGCTATCCGAGCGGAGTGTATGGTCTCCACCAGGCAGAATGGTTGGCGGAGTTGGGAGTGAAGAGCGCCACGACGATTGACCCTGGATTGAACTACAGCGACACCTCGCACTTCGCATTGCGCCGCCTTGTCGATGGCGGGCCTGTGTCTGAGATCGAATTCGCCGCGGAAATGACCGGCTTTATGGAACTTGTGCGTTTGGCGCGCCGCCGGTTGCGCCTCCCGAGAGGCATGACGGCCCAAAACCGCGTTTACCGAAACAAAGAAGGCCGGCCCCCCTCGACCCACACCGAAAGTCGGCCGTAGATGCGCGGCATCGCCTTTTTCCTGGCTTTTGTTACATCGCTGCCGTTCATTTTTGTGTCGCCGTTTATTGGCGTGCTGGTCTGGTACGTATTTTCCCTTGGGAATTTCCACACCCTGATCTGGGGTGGACCTTTTGCCAATCTCAATTACGCCTACGTCATCGCCATCATCACCTGTCTAGCCTGGCTGTTCTCTCGAACAGAACGGAAGCAGCTACCGCTGACCCCGCTCGTCATTCTGACGTTGTCGTTTGCTATCTGGATTACGTTTACCTCGTTTTTTGCATTGGCACCGGCTGATTATGTCTGGGACAGATGGATCGAGGTCCAGAAGATGCTGTTCATGTGCCTCGTCGGCTACGCTCTGACGACGACGCGCGAACGGCTAAACCAGCTGATTTGGGTTGTCGTATTGAGCATCGGGTCTTGGGGAGTAAAGGGCGCGCTGTTGAGCATCCTAAGTGGCGGCGGCGGAATCCACGGGCCGGACAACGGCATGCTCGCGGACAACAACGACTTCGGTCTCGGGCTCATAGTAATGCTGCCGCTAATATTTTATCAACGGCAGGTGGCTACTAATGTGCATGTGCGCCGCGGGCTGCTGTTGATGGGATTTCTAGTCGCTCTGGCAGTATTCTTTACGTATTCCCGAGGCGCACTGGTCGGGGTATGCGCGATGGGGGTGGTTTTCTGGCTTCGATCGCGCGCGAAGTTCACAACGGGGCTGCTGATTGCTGCGCTCGCCTTTTCTATCTATAGCGTCGCCCCTGAAAAGTGGTTTGCGCGAATGGGGACGATAGAAACCTATCAGCAAGATGGCTCGGCGATGAGCCGGCTCAATCTTTGGCAGATTTCACTTCGGATTGCCCAGCTGCATCCGATAAATGGGGGCGGCTTCAAGGTGACATTCTCGCCGAATGTTACAAATGAGATGCTGCGCGGCACCAATTTGTTCAGGCTGACAAAACCTCGCGCGACGCACAGTATCTACTTTGACGCATTGTCCGAGCATGGCTGGGTAGGTCTTTTCTTCTTCCTGATGATTCTCGGCTATTCCTGGGTGAACTGCGCGTGGTTGATCCGTCATTCGCGCAACCGGCCTGATCTCGCCTGGGCAAATATGTTGGGAAGGATGGGGCAAGCGGTGCTCGTTGGCTATGCGACTGCAGGTGCGTTCGCATCTCAGGCCTATTTGGATGAGTATTGGTGCATCATCTTTATTTTCGAAGCTGCAAGGCGGCTGATCGCCAAGGAAATCGCCCCGGCCGGCGCCTTCGCGGGGGCCCGATCGAGAGGTCTGCCTGTGCCTCGGCAAGCCGTCGCCCCGGCGGTGCTCGCGAGACCGGATACCGCTCTGGGTTACATCAAATCAAACCCGTAACCAATGGGGGTCATCGGCTTGTGTTTTGCCCGGCTCCTCACACGGAGAAATTCGCGGCTATGAAGTGAAACCGACGCTATCTGCAAGGCGTTTAACCGCGGTGATTACCCCAGAACCACGGTTAAGAAGCGCCGGAAGCCCCGCCAACGTTTGTCGTTAGCAGTGATGATGAGCGATATGATGCTGGCATCTTGGGAGACGATTGCACGCCGTTCCCTTTTTATTCTGCAAAACGACTGCTCGCGGGCGGAATTCCGGCGAATGGCAAACGAGAAGCCGAGGCGGGGGCGAGATCCGTGGCACTGCTCGTCTTCGGCAGCGGCATACCAACGATGACTTCGGTTCTGGCGCCTTGGCGCTCTCGCGCGGTCGCGAACGCAAGGCGCCTTCGAAAGAAGTAGGCGCATACCTGCCGTGGCGCCTCCTTCGGCTCACCCCGTCGTGCCGGAAATTACCATAATGCGATGGTACCCTGAAGAAGATGAGGCGTCTTGGATCAGACGGGCGAGTCGGTAGTGAAAGATCGGGCTCCCCTGTTATTTCTCTGTAAAAACACGGACAACCGGCGGCCGGACAGCGCCGTAGCTTCGATTTCGCTCGATGGTTACGAAACCGGCGGCGCTCGCGTTCACCGTAACCGTTTGAGCCACACCACAGGCCCTCCGAGCCGCAATGACGCATCCTAGTCTCGCGCTCGCGTGCCTCACGCTCTGCGCCGCCGCGGCCTGGGCTCAAGCACCGCCGATCACCGGAGAGCCGCAACCAAGCCGGGTTTTTTGTGACCAGAGCGTCACCTATCGGATTGCCGACCCTGCCACGGTTCCGGAGTCGTACCGGAGCTTTCTCGGGGCCTGGAGTGATGCCGCCTGGGACGCCAATACCTGCGCAGCGCTGGTCGTCGAAAATATAGATCCGGACGGCACCGCTGCGATCATCTACGCCTATGGGCCGCTCGGATCAGGCGCACGGATCACCGGCGGGACGTTGCACGGCACCGGAATCATCCGCGACGGCGAGCTCCGATTTCAAAACTCCGACGGCACGCAGTTCGCGTTCCGCCCTGGAATTGCCGATCTGATCGGCCGGATGACGACCCCGGATGGCCAATCATATGAATCCGCATTCAAGAAAACACTTTGACGCCTGTCAGTTCCCTGCGAGTTGACGCTGCAAAGGCCATTCCTAAATTCGCCGTCGCCGCGTTCGACCGCCGCGTCATGATAGCCCATGATCCGGTCGGCGCCGCTTGGCTGACGAACATCGGGTGACCACATGGACAGACCATCAATCGTGGATCGACCGCAGCTGCGGTCGAGACCGCACGTTCGACGGATCGTCAGATTTGGTTCCGCATGCGCCGACCTCTCGCACCTTCCCCGATAAACGACCTCAACGAACGCAGCCGCGAGATCTTCCGCTTGATCATTGACGGCTATGTCGCAACCGGCGAGCCGATCGGCTCGCGCACCCTGTCACGACGCCTGGGGCAGAACTTGTCACCCGCGACGATCCGCAACGTCATGGCGGATCTGGAGGATGCCGGGCTGCTCTATGCGCCACACACCTCGGCCGGTCGGCTGCCGACCGAGCTGGGGCTGCGCCTTTTTGTCCACGGTCTGCTCGAAATCGGGGGGCTGGCCGAAGACGAACGCCGCAGCATCGAGAGCCTGTGCGTTGCCCGCGGCAAGAGCCTGCCGCAAGCGCTCGAGGAAGCGACGAGCGCGCTCTCTGGCCTGTCGCATTGCGCGGGTATCGTCGTGGTGCCCAACCAGGACCGTCCCTTGAAACACATCGAATTCGTCAGCCTCGGTCCTGGGCGCGCGCTCGTGGTGCTGGTAACCGAGGACGGCCTCGTCGAAAACAGGGTAATCGAGGTTCCGGCCGGCCTGCCTCCGGCCGCGCTGATCTCGGCCGGCAACTATCTAAACGCTCGGTTGATCGGCCGCACGGTTGAAGAGGCAAAGGCGGAAATCGAGCAGGAGATCGCGTCCAACAAGGTCCAGCTCGACGAGCTGACCTCGAAGCTCGTCGCGGCAGGCCTTGCCAACTGGGCCGGCGGCGACGAAGGCAGCGCGCTTATCGTGCGCGGTCAGGCCAATCTGCTTGAAGACGTCACCGCGCTCGCCGATCTCGAAAGGCTGCGCACTCTTTTCGAGATGCTCGAAACCAGACAGACCATGCTGCGTCTGCTCGACGCGAGCAAGCAGGGTGAAGGCGTCCAGATCTTCATCGGCGCTGAAAACCGGCTTTTCGGAGTGGCCGGGTGCTCGATGGTGATCGCACCCTATCAGAACAGCCGCGAGCAGATCGTCGGGGCGATCGGCGTCATCGGCCCAACTCGGATTAACTATGCCCGCATCATCCCGATGGTGGACTACACCGCCAAGATGATCGGGAGACTAATCGGATAGGACAAACCATGGACGAAACGACCACCAAGGAACAGGAGAAGTTTCCCAAAGCGGACGAGGCCGCCAACAACAATGTCGATGGGCTCGCCGGGGCGCCGATCGAGCCGGAGGCTGAGGAATCGTCGCCGGAGCATCGAATCCCCGAACTCGAGGCTGAACTGGCCGACTATAAGGATCGGTTGCTGCGCGCGCTCGCCGAGACCGAGAACGTGCGCCGCCGCGCGCAGCGTGAGCGCGAGGATGCATCGAAATATGCGATCGCCGGTTTCGCCAAGGACTTGCTGTCGGCGGCGGACAATCTGCGCAGAGCGCTGGAGAGCCTGCCGGAATCAGAGGCGAAGGACGAACGCACGCGCAGTCTGCTTGCCGGGGTGGCGGCTACCGAGCGCGAGCTGCTTGGGCGTCTTCGAGCGCCACGGGATAAAGCGCATCGATCCGCAGGGCGAGGGTTTCGACCACAATTTCCATCAGGCGATCTTTGAGACCGAGCGGCCGGACCAGCCGAGCGGCTCCGTTGTCGAGGTACTGCAGCCCGGCTATGTGCTTCATGACCGCCTGTTGCGGCCGGCGATGGTCGGCGTCGCCAAGGGCGGCCCGAAGCCGCCGGAGCCCGCTTGAACCCGCTGGATTTTGGCTTCGGAGGGCACAGCCAGCATGGTTGTAGCGGCGTGACCCGACACATATATAGACCCCAGCCACAGTGAGGGGACTGTGATCATTTCCCGGGGGATCGGGACGGTGCTCCCCGGGCCGCCCGGTCCTGCTTTAGAATGAGGTATCCATGAGCAAGGTCATCGGTATCGATCTCGGCACGACGAACTCCTGCGTCGCCGTGATGGAAGGCAAGAATGCCAAGGTGATCGAGAATAGCGAGGGTATGCGCACGACGCCCTCGATGGTTGCATTCACCGAATTGGGCGAGCGGCTGGTCGGCCAGTCGGCGAAACGCCAGGCGGTGACCAATCCCGAGAACACCTTTTTTGCGATCAAGCGCCTGATCGGCCGCCGCTTCACCGACCCGATGGTGAAGAAGGATATGGACCTTGTCCCGTACAAGATCATTTCAGGCGACAATGGCGACGCTTGGGTTGAGAGCCGCGGTAAGAGATACGCGCCTTCGCAGATCAGCGCATTCATCTTGCAGAAGATGAAGGAAACGGCCGAGGCCTATCTCGGCGAGACAGTCTCGGAAGCGGTCATCACGGTTCCCGCCTATTTCAACGACAGCCAGCGCCAGGCAACCAAGGACGCCGGCAAAATTGCCGGGCTCGAAGTGTTGCGGATCATTAATGAGCCGACCGCAGCGGCACTCGCCTACGGCATGGATAAGAAGGGCACCGGCACAATTGCGGTTTACGATCTCGGCGGCGGCACCTTTGATATATCTGTGCTCGAGATCGGCGACGGCGTGTTCGAGGTGAAGTCGACGAACGGCGACACGTTCCTCGGCGGCGAAGACTTCGACAAGAATATCATCGACTACCTCGCCGACGAATTCCGTAAGGAGCAGGGAATCGATCTGCGTAACGATCGGCTCGCTCTACAGCGACTGAAGGAAGCGGCGGAGAAGGCCAAAATCGAATTGTCGTCGTCGATGCAGACCGACGTCAATCTGCCGTTCATCACCGCGGATCAGCACGGACCGAAGCATCTCAACATCAAGCTGACCCGGGCAAAGCTGGAGGCGTTGGTCGACGATCTGATCCAGCGGACTATCGGGCCGTGCCGCAGCGCCCTGAAGGATGCGGGCCTCAAGGCTTCGGAGATCAACGAGGTGATCCTGGTCGGCGGCATGACCCGGATGCCCAAGGTCATCGAGACGGTAAAGCAGTTCTTCGGCAAGGAGCCGAACCGCAGCGTCAACCCGGATGAGGTCGTGGCTGTCGGCGCCGCGATCCAAGCCGGCGTTCTGAAGGGCGAGGTCAAGGATGTCCTGCTGCTCGACGTAACCCCGCTGTCGCTCGGCATCGAGACATTGGGCGGCGTCTTCACTCGGCTGATCGACCGCAACACGACGATACCGACGAAAAAGAGCCAGACCTTCTCGACCGCCGAGGACAACCAGACCGCGGTCACGATTCGCGTGTTTCAGGGCGAGCGTGAGATGGCGGCGGACAATAAGCTGCTCGGCCAGTTCGACCTGGTCGGCATCCCGTCCGCGCCGCGCGGCATGCCGCAGATCGAGGTAACCTTCGATATCGATGCCAACGGCATCGTGCAGGTCTCGGCGAAGGACAAGGCGACCGGCAAGGAACAGCAGATCCGCATCCAAGCTTCAGGCGGATTGTCAGAGGGCGACATCGACCGGATGGTCAAGGACGCCGAAGCGCATGCCGAGGAAGACAAGCGGCGGCGCGAGCTGGTCGAGGCAAAGAACAACGCCGACGCGCTGATCCATACCACCGAGCGGACGCTGAACGAGAGTGGCGACAAGGTTCCGCAGTCCGACCGCGACGCGGTGCAGCAGGCGATCCAAGCCTTGAAGGACACACTCGGCAGCGAAGATGCCGGGCAAATCAAGGCCAAGACCGAAACGCTGGCTCAGGTCTCGATGAAGCTCGGCGAGGCGCTCTACAAGGCCCAGCAGGCCGAACAGGCCGGCTCCGGTGATGGGGGCGCCTCACAAGGCGGGCCGTCGCACGGGGCTGCCGGCGGCAATGACAAGGTCGTGGACGCCGATTTCGAGGAGGTCGACGATCAGAAGAAACGCGGCTCGGCATAATCGGCGCGACGGAGGTGCCGGATAGCTGCGAGCATCCCGGCGGAATATCCGCCGGGATGACGCTAGGTGGGGAAACTCTCTCTCGAACACCCGTCGACCATGGCTAAGCAGGATTTTTACGAGGTCCTCGGCGTCTCCAAATCGGCGAGCGGGGACGACCTAAAGAGGGCCTACCGCAAACTCGCGATGAAGCATCACCCGGACCGCAACCCGGGTGACAAGAGCGCCGAACAAAAATTCAAGGAGATCAGCGAGGCCTACGACATCCTAAAGGATGATCAAAAGCGCGCCGCCTATGACCGCTTTGGTCATGCCGCTTTTGAGCAGGGGGACGGGCGCGGCCCGGGCGATTTCGGTTTTTCCGGGGGGTTTGCCGACATCTTCGACGAGATGTTCGGCGAGTTCATGGGCGGCTGGCCGGCGCGGCCAAGGCGGACCGAGCCGCGGCAGCGACCTCCGCTATAACCTCGAGATCTCACTCGAAGAAAGTTTCCGCGGCAAGCAAACAACGGTTCGGGTGCAAACCTTGGTCGCCTGTGACCAATGCAAAGGCAGCGGCGCTGCGGCGGGATCGAGGCCGGTCACCTGCCCGACCTGTCATGGCCGAGGGCGGGTGCGCGCGCAACAGGACTTCTTCACGATCGAGCGAACTTGCGCCACCTGCCAGGGAGCGGGTCGGGTCATCGATAATCCCTGCAAGGCATGCGCCGGGCAGGGCAGGACTCGCCGCGAAAAGACGTTATCGGTCAACATTCCGCCGGGTATCGAAGATGGCACCCGCATCCGGCTCGCCGGCGAGGGCGAGGCGGGGGTGCGCGGCGCCCCGACGGGCGATCTATACATGTTCATCACGATGGCGCCGCATCGGATCTTCCAGCGCGACGGCGCCAACATCTATTGCCGTGTGCCGATCTCGATCACGACGGCAGCCCTCGGCGGCTCGATCGAGGTCCCAAGCGTAGACGGCAGCCGGGCGCGCGTGACGGTGCCGCCAGGCACCCAATCGGGTCATCAGTTCCGGCTCAGAGGAAAGGGCATGACTGTGCTGCGCTCACCCTCGCGCGGCGACATGTTCATCGAGGCGATCGTCGAGACGCCAGTCAATCTGACTAAGCGGCAACAGGAGCTGCTCCGCGAATTCGAAAAGGCCGGCGACAATGCCGGGACCCACCCCGAAAGCGAAGGCTTTTTCGCGCGGGTGAAGGAATTCTTCGAAGATTTGCGGGAGTAGCGTTATTCGGCCGCTGCCGGTTCACGGGCGGGCATTGTGACAGCAGGCTCGTTGCCCTTGGCGAGAACTACCTCGAGCGTTCTTTGGATCTCAGCGAGCTTTGCCGCGTGTTCGATTTTATGACCGAATAGATTCTTCACGTAGAAGACGTCCACCACCTTTTCGCCGTAAGTCGAGATTTTGGCGCTCGAGACCTGCAGGTTGAGACCAATCAGCGCGCGCGTCAGCTCAAATAAGAGCCCCGGCCGGTCTCGGCCGTTGACCTCGATGACGGTGTGTGAGCCGCTTGCGTTGTTGTCGAGAAGGACGCGGGGCGCCACCGTGAAGACCCGCGTTCGGCTTGGAAAGGCCGGCAGGTGGGCGAGCTCGCGATGCGGCTTGAGATCGCCCGACAATACGTTCTCGAAAACAACCGCCAGTTTGGCGAGCTTGTCCGGGCGGTCGAGCGGGCCCCCCATCGAATCCGTACCCAAAACGTATCGAGCGCCATGCCGTTCGACATCGTTATGATCTTGGCGTCGACGACATTGGCGCCGCTGACCGCCAGCGCCCCGGCAATGCGCGAAAAAAGGCCGGGATGGTCGGCGGTATAAAGGGTTATTTCGGTCACCGACCGATACGGATCGACACGTTTTTCGACGGTGAGCGGCGCACCACTCGCCTCCGCCTCACGTATTAGACGCGCATGGCGAGCATGCGTCGGAGCATCGAAGGAAAGCCAGTAAAATGGATAGCCCCGACTGACAAATGTCGCGAATTCCGATTCACTGAAATCGGGCAGCAATTGGCGGGCCGCGGCCTGCGCTGCCGCTGCACGAGAACCCTGCCCCTCGCCGCTGAGCCCACCTGAGATCAATTCGATTGCCTGGTGATAGAGCTCGCGCAACAGCGCCGCTTTCCAGCCGTTCCAGACTTTCGGACCGACAGCGCGGATGTCGGCCACGGTCAATGCCAATAACAGCTTTAACCGCTCCGGAGACTGCACGCGCTCGACGAAATTGCCGATTGTCCGCGGATCTCCAATATCCAGCTTGAAGGCGGTGCTGCTCATCAGCAAATGCCAACGCACCAACCAGGCGACTGTCTCGGTCTCCTCCGCCGAGAGCCCTAGCCGGGGTCCGACCCTCAGGGCGATCTGCTCGCCGATTTCCGAGTGATCGCCGCCCCGGCCCTTGGCAATGTCGTGCAGCAGCACCGCAAGGTAAAGAGCCCGCCGGGACACAATCGTCGGCATCAGCTGGGAAACCAACGGCAGCTCCTCTTTGAGTAGGCCGGTCTCCATCTTGTGCAGGATTCCGATCGCGAAAAGCGTATGCTCGTCGACTGTGTAGACGTGGTACATGTCGTACTGCATCTGCGCGACGACGCGACCGAAATCTGGGATGAAGCGGCCAAATACCCCGGCTTCGTTCATTCTCCGCAATGCCGTTTCCGGATCTTTGCGCGAGGTCAGGATTTCGAGAAAAAGGCGGTTCGCCTCCGGATCCTCGCGTAGCTTTTGGTTGATCAATCTCAGCGACTGACTGGCCGCCCGCAAGGCCCGCGGGTGAATGTCGACTTCTTGCTGCTGCGCCACATGAAAGAGCCGGAGCAGCGCCACCGGATCTTTTTTGAAGAAATCCTCCGAAGGAATTGTCAGCCGCTCACCGTCGACAACAAACCCCCCCAGGGCCCGTCGCGCGCTTCCCCAGCGAACCCATGACAGCCGGCGTTTGTGCGTTTGGTCAGCTTCGAGAATGGCGCAGAAGATCCGAGTCAGATCACCGACATCTTTGGCCACCAGAAAGTAATGCTTCATAAAGCGCTCGACGCCGCGGCTGCCGGCATGATCGGTGTAACCCATCCGCCGCCCGATCTCGGCCTGCAAGTCGAAGGTCAGCCGCTCCTCGGCGCGCCCGGTGACGTAATGAATGTGGCAGCGAACCGTCCACAGGAATTTCTGGGCGCGATCGAACCGTTGCGACTCTTCCGCCGACAACACCCCCAACTCTACGAGCTTGCCGACATCTTCAGTGCGATAAATGTATTTGGCTATCCAGAACAATGTGTGCAGGTCTCTAAGGCCGCCCTTGCCCTCCTTGATGTTCGGCTCGAGCTGGTAACGGCTGTCGCCGACGCGCTTGTGCCGCGCATCCCGTTCGACGAGCTTGCTCGCTACGAACTGCGCCGCACTGCCCTTTACGACGTCCGAATCAAAGCGTTTCTTGAACTCGCTGAAGAGCGCCTGATCGCCCCAAAGATAGCGGGCCTCCAGCAGTGCCGTACGGATCGTCAGATCTGCTTTCGACTGACGCAGGCATTCATCCACTGATCGGGTCGCTTGACCGATTTTGAGGCCGAGATCCCACAGCAGGTAAAGCAGATACTCGACGACCTGCTCGGTATGCGGGGTCCGCTTGTACGGCAGCAGGAACAGGAGATCGATATCGGAATAAGGCGCAAGCTCGCCGCGCCCATAGCCGCCCACTGCAACAATTGCCAGCCGCTCGCCCGAAGTCGGGTTCGGGAGCGGGTAGATTATCTGGGTCACCAGATCGAACAGCGCGCGGATCAGCTGATCCATCAAGAAGCACTGCTCGCGGATCGTTGCGGCGCCGTCGCCGGTCTCCTCGAACCGTCGACGGATTTCGGAACGCCCCGCCGTTAGCGCCAGCTTCAGCGGCGCGACAAACGCACTGCGATCGAGGGCGGGTGCCTGGACGCAGCCCGCGGCAACGGACAACCGCTCGGTCAATGCCCTGCGATCGATAATGTCGCGTTGCCGGGTGATGCTGCCCATGACGATTCCCTTCGGCCGGAACGCTCTCCGGCGCTAGAGGCTTCCGAGCCGATCGTGTGCTTGAGATGGGTAATGCAAGCCGTCACCGCGAGGCTTTTTCGGGGTGATTGCTCTCCTCAGGCCGCGCTGGGCCGACCGGCGATTTCCGCTAAAAGCGGGTTGAACTTATCGGCTGCTTCGTATTGGACCCAATGCCCCGCTCCCGGAATAACCTCGAACCGGGCGCCTGGTTGGACGTTGCGCAACGCGCGGGCGCGCTTCTCGAGATGGGGATAGGCGGTGGCGTCGCGCTCACCCCAAATCCCGTCGATGCGCGCCTTGATGTGCGGTAGCGCGCGGGCGAGCGTGTCCGCGCGGGAGAACCTCCGGCTCTTGACGCGGCCCCGCGGCGCGTTCTGCACCTGGATGTAAACCGCAAGTTCGTCGATTTTGCCCGGGTCTGCGATCATCAAGGCCGCAAGGTTATGACGGGCGACGGCCAGCGCCTCGGCCTCCGAAGCACCTTCGGGCTGTCGACGAAGCTCGGTCGGCTGTCGCACCAGCCCGAGGCCGTTCGATCCGACGATCGTAAAGGTGCGCACGCGATCGCCGAGCTGCGCGGCGACATGACCCCCGAGGACGCCGCCGAAAGAAAATCCGGCAATGTGCAGACCGGCGAGCTGCGGAAACACCAGTTCCAGTCCTTCAACGACGATGTTGGCCAACCCCTCCGCGGTGTGCGGCTCGGGCGGCGTCGCCGACTCGCCCAGACCCGGCAGATCTGGTGCTGCCACGGTGAAATTCCGTGACAACGGAATGACGTTGCGAATCCAATGCGTCCACGAGCCGTAACCGCCGTGCAGCAATGCGAGTGGCGGCCCGTCTCCCCACACATGCCAGATCATGCGACCGTCCCCGCAAGGCGTCTCGATCCGTAGCGCTTCGGCCGCCACACCTTCCACGAGAGCAATCGTTCCTTCGCTGACCAGACTCGACATCGGACCCTCGTCATTGTCTGCCACAGGCTGATAGCCGGTTTCGCTCCGGACGCCTAGGCCCCGCCCGCGGGACCGGTGTGGAACCGGCTTCGAACGGGCCTGTTCAGCCAAAGGGAAGCGGTTTTACCCAGGAGAAGAGCCGATGGAAAACAAGCGAGAGCGCGCGCATGACATCGCCGAAGAGGGTCTGGACAAGCTGGTCGAAGGCGACAAGCAGACGGGCGAAAAGTTGATCGATCAGGCCAAGAAGATCGACCCCAAGGCGGTCGAGGAATTGGCCGAGGAGGTTGAACGCGACAAGAAAAATGCCGAACGGTTCGTGAATAAACGTTAGGTCCTCTGATCCGCGGGTTCGGCGGCCGAGCGGCGATGCTGTTGCACCGGCCCCGCGCGACCACAATCCGCTTCCCTGATGGGAGGGAAGCATGAAACAGAATCGGAAGGCGCAGCGCAAATCCGGCGGAGAATGACCGCGCAGGTGCAGAGGGTTGCTGTTCTCGCTGTTTTTTGCAGCAAATTATCAGCAACCGAGCCCCCCTCTCAGAAATCCGCGGTATTGGGCAGGTGCCCGATTGGATGAAAATGCTAAAATAACATATTATTTCGAATTCGTCAATCTAGGCTCCGGCGCTTGGCCAGTCGGATGGCCCGGTAGCGCATTGCACGCCAGGCGATCGAACTCGCGGCACGAGCAGGCACGCCATAGGGGCGCAGACCCATGGCCTTGAAGATCAGTGCCACGCCGTGCGCGACGTGGTGCTCGCGGCAGAGCCTGAAGGCGCGCGCAGCATAAGCGCGGCTGCAGCGGCGGCGCTCGTAAGACCGCATCGCCTCGTTCGCGGCGTAATAGGCGTAAGCGAGCTCGTCATCCTCGGACTTCGCGATCCGCCCGGCCGCGACGCGGAGCCGCCGCCAAAAGCCGATGCGTTCGCGTTCGAGGCAGCGCAGAAGGTTCTTGTAAAAGAGCTTGTAATGCCGGATCTCGTCGGCCGCGATGTTGCGGCAGATCTCTTTCAGCACCGGCTCGCGCACCGCGTCGCGCAGCGCGGTGTAATAGGAACTCGTCCCGACCTCGACGATGCAGCGGGCGATCATCTCCCCTGAGCGAGAGCCGCGGCGCGAGATGGCGCAGTCGAAATCGACCCGGTAGCCGGCCTGAAAGCGTTCGAAAGCCGCCGCGAAATCGAACTCGGGATCGGCGAGCTCGGCCCAGCGTGCCAACGCGTCGCCGTGCTGGATTTCTTCCGCGCCCCAGCGCCGCGCGGTTTCCTGGAAATCGCGGTCGTCGTCGAAAATCCGGCACAGGTGATGGGCATAGGCGGCGCCATTGTATTCGACGAGGCTGGCTGCTTTGACGAGCTTCAGGACCTCCGGGTCGACCCTAGTGCGGTCAAATCGATCCCAGGCTATCTCGTCGAGGGTCCAGCTCAACCCGTGCCTCCGCTGTCTCCCGTCAGCTTCTTTCGCAGCAGCTCATTGACCAGGGCGGGGTTGGCCATGCCTTGGGTGGCGCGCATAATCTGGCCGACAAAAAAGCCATAGAGCTTGTCCCGGCCGGCTCGATATTCGGCGACTTTGTCGGCTTGGGCAGCCAGCACACTGTCGATTGCCGCCTCGATAGCGCCCGAATTGGTCACCTGGCGCAACCCCTTCGCCTCGACGATTGCTCCGGGGTCGGCGCCGGATGCGAGCATTTCGGCAAATACGACCTTAGCGAGCCGGCCGGAGATCGTGCCGTCGGCAATCAGATCGATCAGTGATCCCAACTGCTCTGCGGATACCGGCGACTGCTCGATCCCGACCCCGAGCCGGTTCAACGCGCCGAACAAATCCCGCATGACCCAGTTTGCCGCTGCCTTGGGGTCCCGCCCGGCGGCGACCCGCTCGAAGAATTGGGCGGTCTCCTTCTCGGCCACCAGCACGCCCGCGTCGTCGGGCGACAAGCCATAGGCCGAGACGAAACGCGCTTTCTTCGCATCGGGCAGCTCGGGAAGCTCGGCACGTAAGCGCTCGACCCATTCGGGATCGAGGACCAGAGGCAACAAATCGGGATCGGGGAAATAGCGATAATCGTGCGCCTCCTCCTTGGAGCGCATCGGCCGGGTGATGCCGCGCCCGGCGTCGAAAAGCCGGGTCTGTTGCGCGATCGTGCCGCCTTCTTCGATGACCTCGATCTGGCGCTGCGCCTCGTAGTCGATCGCCTGCATCACATAGCGGACCGAGTTCAGGTTCTTGATTTCGCAGCGCGTGCCATAGGGCTCGCCGGGGCGGCGCACCGATACGTTGCAGTCGCAGCGCAGCGAGCCTTCCTCCATATTGCCGTCGCAGGTCCCGAGATAGCGCAGGATCGAGCGCAGTTTGCGCAGATAGGTGCCGGCTTCCTCGGCGCTGCGCAGATCGGGCTCCGAGACGATCTCCATCAGCGCGATGCCGGCCCGGTTGAGGTCGACATAGGAGAGGCTCGGGTGCTGGTCGTGCAGACTTTTGCCGGCGTCCTGCTCGAGATGCAGCCGGGTAATGCCGATCTCGCGCACCCTCCCGTCCGGCATGTCGAGCACGACCTTGCCGCGGCCGACAACCGGTTGCTGATACTGCGAAATCTGATAGCCGGGCGGCAGATCGGGGTAGAAGTAGTTCTTCCGATCGAAGACGCTCTCGAGCCTGATCTCGGCGTCGAGACCGAGCCCGGTCTTGACCGCCTGCTCGACGCAAAACCGGTTGATAACCGGCAACATGCCAGGAAAGGCGGCGTCAACCGGGGAGACCTGGGTGTTCGGCTCGGCGCCGAACTCGGTGGCCGCGCCCGAAAACAGCTTGGCCTTCGAGACCACCTGGGCGTGGACCTCGAGCCCGATCACGGTCTCCCACGGTCCGGTCCGACCCTCGATCATGCCCGATCGCCCGCGACACAACCGCCCTCTCCGCCCCCGGGGGCGGAGAGGGAGGACCATTGAGCGTCGATCACCGCCTGCCTCCCGCGACAAAGCTCGGGGCGCAGCGAAACTGCGCGGCACTCTCCAGCACGTCGCCGACCCGCAACACCGTTTCCTCGTCAAAAGTCCGGCCGGTGATCTGCAGGCCTAGCGGCAGCCCGTCGCCCGAAAGGCCGGCCGGGACGGCGATCGCCGGCACGCCGGCCAGATTGGCCGGCACGGTAAAGACATCATTCAGGTACATCGCGATCGGGTCTTCGGTCTTCTCCCTGATAGCGAACGCGGCCGATGGCGCCGTCGGAGTGAGGATACAGTCGACCTTTTCGAACGCCGTTGCGAAGTCGCGCGCGATCAAAGTGCGCACCCGTTGCGCCTTCAAGTAATAGGCATCGTAATAGCCCGCCGACAGAACGTAGGTACCGATCAGCACACGGCGGCGAACTTCGGCGCCAAACCCGGCCGCGCGCGTCAACTCATATAAATCGTCGAGGGTATCGCCTTCGACCCGCCGGCCGAAGCGGACGCCGTCATAGCGCGCAAGGTTCGAGGAGGCCTCCGCCGGCGCGATGATGTAGTAGGCCGGCAGTGCATATTTGGTCATCGGCAGGCTGATCTCGACCGGCTCCGCTCCCGCCGAGCGCAGCCATTCGACCCCTCGCTGCCACAATTCTTCGATCTCCGCCGGCATGCCGTCGACCCGGTATTCGCTGGGAATGCCGATGCGCAGGCCGCGAATGTCTCCTGTCAACGCGGCTTCGAAATCCGGCACCGGGATCGGCGCAGAGGTCGAAATCTTTCGGATCGTGCCCGGACATCGCGCGCAGCATGATCGCGGCGTCGCGCACCGTCCGGGTCAGCGGCCCGGGATGATCGAGCGAGGAGGCGTAGGCAACGATGCCCCAGCGCGAGCAGCGGCCATAGGTCGGTTTGAGCCCGACGATCCCGCAAAAGCTCGCCGGTTGGCGGATCGAGCCGCCGGTATCCGTACCGGTTGCGGCAAGCGCCGCGCGTGCCGCGACCGCAGCCGCCGAGCCCCCTGAAGAGCCACCGGGAACCAGTGGGCGGTTGTCGCCCGGCCGACGCCACGGGTTTTCGACCGGGCCGTACCAGCTCGTCGTGTTCGACGAGCCCATTGCGAACTCGTCGAGATTGGCCTTGCCGAGCAACACCGCGCCCGACTGCCACAGCCTGCCGGTGACCGTCAATTCATAAGGCGGGTGAAACCCGTCGAGGATGTGGGATGCCGCGGTGGTCAGCACACCCTTTGTGCAATAGAGATCCTTGACCGCGAGCGGGATGCCGTCGAGCGGCAAGGCCTCGCCCCGCGCGAGCCGCTGATCCGCCGCATCGGACATTGCCAGCGCCCGTTCGGGGGTAGGCGTGATGTAAGCGTTGAGCGGCTCGATCTCGCTGACCGCGTCGTTGTAAGCGGCGGTCAGCTCTCGGGCCGAGAATGATTTGCGGGCGAGCCCGTTCCGCGCTTCCGCTACGCTCAAGGCGAGCAGCGAAGGGTCGCTCACTCGACCACCTTCGGGACGACAAAGAACCCGCGAGCGGTGCGCGGAGCGTTGGCAAGAATATCGTCACGGAAGCCGCCGTCGGTCACCCTATCTTCACGCATCGGCAGCCCGATCGACGTGGTGCTCGCCATCGGCGCTACCCCCGAGGTGTCGACTTCGTTCAGCTGCTCCATCCAGCTCAGGATCCGAGAGAGCTCGTCCACCAACGGGTCCAGTTCGGCTTCGGAAAGCCTGATTCGCGCCAGGGCGGCGATGTGCGCGACGGTGGCTTTGTCCAATGCCATGCTTTCAACATCTCCGCAGCGGGCGGTCGAAACGAGCTATCATCGGTTGTGATTCTAAGCAATCCCTTGGAACTGCGCGATGCGGTGCCGGCTGGGGCGCGGCTGATGGGCCTCGATGTTGGAACCAAAACCATCGGCCTCGCCGTGTCGGACACCCGCCGGGTCGTCGCCACACCGCTCGAAACGATCCGGCGGCGCCGCTTTCGCGAGGATATGGCGCGCCTCGCGGCACTGATCGATGCCCACGGCGTTGCCGGCCTCGTCATCGGCCTGCCGCTCACCCTCGCCGGCACCGATGGGCCGCGGACACAGTCGGTGCGGCAGTTCGCGAGAAACCTGCTGGCCGTGCACGATTTACCGACCGTCATGTGGGACGAGCGGCTCTCGACTGCCGCAGTTCTTCGAGAAATGATCGCCGCTGACCTGACCCGCAAGCGCCGCGGCGAAATCGTCGACCGCGTCGCCGCCGCCTACATCCTGCAAGGCTGCCTCGATTTTCTCGGCCGCACGGCCTGACTATGCCGGTTGCCCAGGTTAGTCGGCCGGCCCATTTATCGAACATCATGGATAACTCACCCGCCGGTCTTGCGGACGGCGGCACAGTGGGCCACTCAGCGGACACGAGGTTTGGGTTATGGAATTCGAGAAATACACAGATCGCGCGAAGGGTTTTCTGCAATCGGCGCAGACAATGGCGCTGCGGCGCGGCCACCAGCGGCTGACGCCGGAGCACCTCTTGAAGGTCCTTCTGGAGGATACCGAAGGATTGTGCGCCAATCTCATTCGTGCGGCCGGGGGCGACCCGAAAGCGGCGTTGACCGCCGTTGATGCGGAGCTCGAGCGGCTCCCGAAGGTCGAGGGGTCCGGGGCGGGCCAAGTCTACATGTCGCCCGAATTGGCGCGCGTCTTCGAGCAGGCCGAGCAATTGGCGCAGCGCGCGGGGGACAGCTTTGTGACCGTCGAGCGCCTTTTGCTGGCGCTGGCGGCGGCCGCCGGGACGGGCGCGGCGAAGGCATTGGCTGCCGCGCGGGTCGACGCGCAGAGCCTCAACCGGGCGATCGAAGAGGTGCGCAAGGGCAGGAAGGCGGATAGCCCTTCGGCCGAGGAGGGCTACGACGCGCTCAAGAAGTACACGCGCGACCTGACCGAGGCGGCGCGGGAGGGCAAGCTCGACCCGGTCATCGGGCGCGACGAGGAGATCCGCCGCACGATACAGGTCCTCTCGCGCCGCACCAAGAACAACCCCGTGCTGATCGGCGAGCCGGGGGTCGGCAAGACCGCAATCGTCGAGGGCCTCGCGCAGCGCATCGTAAATGGCGACGTGCCGGAGAGCCTCAAGAATAAGAAATTGCTGGCGCTCGACCTCGGCTCATTGCTCGCCGGCTCCAAATACCGCGGCGAGTTCGAGGAGCGCTTGAAGGCGGTATTGCAGGAAGTCACCTCGGGCGCCGAGGGCATCATCCTGTTCATCGACGAGTTGCACACGCTCGTCGGCGCCGGCAAGGCGGAAGGCGCGATGGACGCCTCCAACATGCTGAAGCCGGCCCTGGCGCGCGGCGAATTGCATTGCGTCGGCGCGACGACATTGGACGAGTACCGCAAGAACATCGAAAAGGACGCCGCGCTCGAACGGCGCTTTCAGCCGATCTATGTCGGCGAGCCATCCGTCGAGGACACGATCTCGATCCTCAGGGGCATCAAGGAGAAATACGAACTGCACCACGGCGTGCGCATCACCGACGGCGCGATTGTCGCGGCTGCGACCCTCGCCAATCGCTACATCACCGACCGCTTTCTGCCCGACAAGGCGATCGATCTGATGGACGAGGCCTCGGCGCGGCTGCGCATGACGATCGAACTCGAAGCCCGAGGAACTGGACGAGCTCGACCGCCGCATCGTGCAGTTGAAGATCGAGCGCGAGGCCTTAAAGAAGGAGACCGATCCGGCCTCTCGCGAGCGGCTGCAGCGGCTGGAGCAGGAATTGACGCAGCTCGAGCAGCAATCGGCTGAACTGACGGCACAATGGCAGGCCGAGAAGCAGAAGCTGGCCAGCGCCCAAAAGCTTAAGGAGCAATTGGAGCAGGCGCGCATCGAATTGGATCAGGTGCAGCGACGGGGCGACTGGACTCGGGCCGGCGAGCTGGCCTACGGCATCATCCCCGACCTCGAAAAGCGGCTCGCCGAGGCAGAGGCCAAGGAGGGGCGCAGCATGATGGGGGAGGAGGCGGTCAGCCCCGAGCAGATCGCCGCGGTCGTGTCGCGCTGGACCGGGGTGCCGGTCGAGAAGATGCTCGAAGGCGAGCGCGGCAAGCTCTTGCACATGGAGGATGCGCTAAGAGCACGCGTTATCGGCCAGGACGAGGCGATCGCCGCGGTGTCACAGGCGGTGCGCCGGGCGCGCGCGGGTTTGCAGGACCCGAACCGGCCGATCGGCTCGTTCCTGTTTCTGGGTCCGACCGGCGTCGGGAAGACCGAATTGACCAAGGCGCTCGCCGCCTTCCTGTTCGACGACGAGCGCGCGATGGTGCGCATCGACATGTCGGAATACATGGAGAAGCACTCGGTCGCGCGCCTGATCGGCGCGCCCCCGGGCTATGTCGGCTATGAGGAGGGCGGCAGCCTGACCGAGGCGGTGCGCCGCCGCCCCTACCAGGTGATCCTGTTCGACGAGGTCGAGAAGGCCCATCCCGACGTGTTCAATGTATTGCTGCAGGTGCTCGACGACGGGCGCCTGACCGACGGTCAGGGCCGCACGGTCGATTTTCGCAATACGCTCATCGTGCTGACCTCGAACCTCGGCAGCGAGTACCTCGCGAGCCTGCCGGAAGGCCAGGCGGTCGATGCGGCGCGCGGTCAGGTCATGGAGGCGGTGCGCTCCGCCTTCCGCCCGGAATTTCTCAACCGCCTCGACGAGATCCTGCTGTTCCGCCGTCTCTCGCGCGACGACATGGTCGGCATCGTCGACATCCAATTGGCGCAACTGGAGAAGCTGCTGGAGGACCGCAAGGTCTCGCTCGACATCACCCCCGAGGCGAGGCAGTGGCTCGCCAATGCCGGCTACGACCCGGTCTACGGCGCCCGGCCCCTGAAGCGGGTGATCCAGCGCGAACTCCAGAACCCGCTCGCCGAAAAGATCCTCGCGGGCGAGATCCGCGACGGCGACACGGTACGGGTCACGGCCAGCCCGCTCGGCCTGCTCTTGCAGCCGGAAAAGCACAGCGAAAATCTCGCCGCCCAACGCCACGCCGCGCAATAATGGTAATTCCGGGGCGCGGGCGTCGCCAGCGAGCCCGGAACCAACATGAACACCGGCCTTGAACAAGCTACGATGGGCTCGGGTCCAAAGGTTCCGGGCCCTGCCCTGCGGCCGTCCCGGAACGACTATTGGAGAGAAACCGATGCCATTGGAGAGCCGGCGGCTGCGCGATAGCTTTGCCTGTGAGGTAATGGGATTGCGCCTGTGGGAGCGGCTGGACAACGTTACGGTCGACCACCTGCGCGAGCTATGGGCACGTCACCCTGTCCTGGTGTTCCGTCGACAGGCTCTCTCCGAGCGCGAGCTGGCCGATTTCAGCGCCCTCTTCGGCCCGCTCGAACGCGTTGTCCGGACCGAGTGGGCCTCGCCCGTCGTCCCGGAAGTAGGCCTCATCTCGAACTTGAAGGACGGGCAGGCCCAACCAATCGGAGGGCTGGGAGATGGCGAGCTCCAATGGCACTCCGACCAGTCCTATATGATGAACCCGGCGACCGGAGCCGCGCTCTACGCGGTCGAGCTGCCGCCTGAAGGCGGCACGACCTCATGGGTTGATTTGGCCGCCGTCTATGCGGGGCTGCCAGACCGGGTGAAGCAGCTGGGCGACGGCCGGCAAGGAGTCTTCAGCTATGTAAAGCGGCTGGCCGGCTATCAGGGGGGCGACCGGGTGATCTCGCCGGAGGCGAAACGCAAGACGCCGCGCGTTTCGCATCCGCTGGTTCACACCCATCCGGCGACCGGCAGAAAGGCGCTTTACCTCGATTCCACGACGACGATCGGCATCGAGGAGATGGACGACGCATCGGGCGCGGCTCTGCTCGACGAACTCTACAGTTTCGCGACGCAGCCAGAGTTTGTCTATCGTCACGTCTGGCAAGTCGGCGATCTCGTCATGTGGGACAACGGGCTGACGATGCATCGGCGGGACCGGTTTGACCCGACGGCGCGCCGCCTGATGAAGCGGACGACGATCTTTCTGTCCCGCGAGCGTCATATCGTCCCCGACGGTTGTCTGGCAGCAGAGGAGGCAATGGCATGAGCGGGTCGAGCAGCGGCATACCGAGCTGGGGCTCCTCGAGGCCCGCTAGCGCCTGGGCTACCAGATCCGCTGCGCGAGGCGGTCTCCGCGCTCGCAGAGCTCGGCGAACAGACGCCGCGCTTCCTCCTCCGGAAGCGAGCCTTCCTGCGCAACAACCGACGTCACCCCTTCGGCCGTGAACGGTTTGCCTTCCCGTCCGCCGGGCATCATCGGATAAATCCGGCCGGCCCGCCTTTCGACGACGGCGAAACGCGATCCGGCGCGGATCAAGAGAAAGGACCCGTGCTGCTCGATGATGTCGAAGCTGGGCGCAGTGTCATCACTCATTGCCGGTGCTCCTCTATTTCGTCCAACACCGCCTCCGGAGCCACGTCTTGCGTCAGCTCGTCGACTTCGGCGTCGACATCGGTCTCCACACCCAAGCGATCGGCGATCGCCGATAAGAGTGCGATGAGCTTGGTGACCTCGTGCTCCGCAAGGAGGCTGATTTGCAGATCGAGCTCGGCCCGCTTATCGGCGGCGGCGCTCATTCGGTTTTGCGTAATGAGGATAAAAGTGGAAAGGAAGATGGCCTCGACCGACGCCACCATCGCCAAGATGACAAAAGAAGGGTCGAATTTGGGCACACCCGACACGATGCCGAGATTGGCGAGTATCCAGAAGCCGTACACAACGACGTGCAGGTAGACGAATCGCATCGTCCCGCTAAAGTGGGTGATCGCCCCGGCGATGCGCTCTTCCAAGGTCGCAGTCGCCTGTTCACGCGCTCGCCGCTCCTCCAGGGTCCGAATGTTGCGCGCGAGAACACTCGCCAGCCCTAGCGGCTTTGGCGAAGGCGTAGTCGGCCCCTTTTTCGATCGTCGCGCTTGCCCCGACAAGCGATTCCCCTTTTGCTCCGTATTCAGGAGAACACGACCGCGGCGGGCGAGGGTTCCCGACAGCCTGATAGAGAGGTATGATCGCGGCGGCAACCCAGGAGAGGGAGGAGAATGATGGCGACTACCCATATTTATGCCGGTACGGCGCGATCGATGGGAGCGACGGCCGGCGGCATCTTCCGCCAGGAGGCGGGTGGCAAACGCTGGGAGCATCTGACCAACGGTTTGCCCGAAGACGCCGATGTCCACGCGATCACGGTGGATCGCGAAAACCCCGATGTCGTCTATGTCGGCAGCACCAAGGGCGCCTACCGCAGCACCAATCGCGGCAACAGCTGGGAGCGGCTCCGGCTTCCGGAAGATGCCGACATCTGGTCGGTGTGCATGCATCCGAAGAACCCGCGCATCGTTTATGCCGGCGCGACGCCGCCGGGTGTCTACCGCAGCGACGATGGCGGCGACACCTGGCGCAAGATGGCCGACCCTGGTCTCCCCGACCGGGTGATCATGGGTTTCGCGTGCCGGGTCATGCGGCTCGACGCCGATCCCAATTCGCCCGACGACGTCTATGCGACGTTGGAAGCCAACGGCGCAATGCGCAGCCGCAATGGCGGCGAAAGCTGGGAGGATTGCACGGCCGATCTGATCCGTTTTTGCGAAGAGCCGAAATATAGGAGCCGCATCGGCAGCCAGACCGAGATCGAGGGAATGCTCGACGGCCACGCGCTGACCTGCAGCGCCGCGGCCCCCGGCACGGTCTTCCTCGCCAACCGCATGGGCCTCTTCCGCAGCAGCGACCGCGGCGAGCATTGGCAGGACATGGAGATCAACCGGTTCTCGCCGTTGACCTATGGCCGCGACATCCGCGTGTCGCCGCACGACCCCAAGGTCCTGTACGCGTGCCTGAGTTCAGCGGCGCGCAGCACCGACGGCTCGATCTACCGCAGCGACGATGTCGGCCAGACCTGGAAGCGGTTCGACCACGGGGTCAAGGCCGAGGCGACAATGATGGGCGTAGCGGTTCATCCGCGCGATCCGAACCAGGTCTACGGCGTCTCCCGCTTCGGCCAGGTGTTCGGCACGCAGGACGGCGGCCGCAGCTGGAGCGAAACGCGCCTCCCCGAAGGCGTTCGCGACGTTTACGCCGTAGCCTGCGGCTGAAGTGAGCTGCCCCTCACCCTAGCCCTCTGCCCGCAAGCAGGGCGAGGAAAATAACTGCTGCTCCCTCGCCCCGCTTGCGGGGAGAGGGTCGGGGTGAGGGGGCAATGGAGACACTGATGACCAATTCGATGAAGCAGAAGCTCGCGGCAGGCGAGCTGGTGCTGTGCATGAATTTGCGGCTCGCGCGCACTGTCGACATCGCGATGGTCGCCAAGGCGGGTGGCTACGACGCGCTCTACGTCGATATGGAGCACAGCCCCTACTCGATCGACACGGCCGCGACGATCTGCGCGGCAGCAATCGGGGTGGGCATCACCCCGCTGGTGCGCGTGCCGAGCCACGATGGGCATTGGTCGAGCCGGGTGCTCGACGGCGGCGCTCAGGGCGTCATCGTCCCGCACGTCAATAACCGCGGCGAGGCCGAGGCTGTCGTGCGCAATTGCCGGTTCCCTCCCTTGGGCCAGCGCTCGGTCATGGGGCTCGGCCCGGCGCTCGGCTACCGCGCGATGCCGCTCGGTGAAATCAACGAGCGGCTCAATGTCGAAACCGCGCTGATCGTTATGCTGGAAACCGCGGAGGGCATCGACAATGCCGACGCGATCGCCGCATTGCCGGGCATCGATGTATTGCTGATCGGCTCGGGCGACCTGACGACCGATTACGGCATTCCGGGCCAAGTTGATCACCCGCGTCTGCGCGAGGCCTATGAACGCGTTGCCGACGCGTGCCGCAAGCACGGCAAGGTGCTTGGCGTCGGCGGCATTCGGCACAATGTCGCTCTGCAGGGCGAGCTGATCCGGCTCGGCGCGCGATTTGTAATCGCCGGCACCGACGTCAATTACGTGCTGGCCGGCGCGCGCCAGGATACGACGGCGTTGCGCGAGATCCCGCTCGGGTAATCAAAGATGGGCGACCTGCTGAGCAGCCTCGAGCCGGCGCGGGCTGTTGAGCGGCTCAGCGAGGCGGCGGTCGTATTGCGCGGCTTGGCCAGCAATATCGCCGCTGGGTTGGTTGCGGAGGTGGACGGCATCACTGCGGTCGCGCCGGTTCGCAATATGATGACGCCGGGCGGGTTCCGCATGTCGGTGGGAATGACCAATTGCGGCCGCGCCGGCTGGGTGACGGACCGCAAAGGATATCGCTACGAGCGCCTCGACCCAATCACCGGCATACCTTGGCCCGCGATACCGGAGTGTTTTCGGGATCTTGCCGCGAGCGCCGCGGAGGCTGCCGGGTACCCGAGCTTCGAGCCCGATGCTTGCCTGATAAATTTTTACGAACCCGGGACCCGCTTGTCGCTGCACCGCGACGAGAACGAGCGGGACCTGACGGCGCCGATCGTTTCGGTGTCGCTCGGGATGCCGGCGATTTTCCTGTTGGGAGGCAACCGCCGCAGCGACCGGCCTCGGCGCATTCTGCTGCAGAGCGGCGACGTCGTCGTCTGGGGCGGCGCCGATCGCCTCGCTTATCACGGCGTCGCGCCGCTTGCCGAAGGGGGAGATCCGCTGACCGGCAATCGCCGCATCAATCTGACCTTTCGCAAGGCGCTCTAATCAATGCTCAAACCATTGGTTCTGAGTTGCGCGCTTCTTGCGTCGGTGCCGCCGGCAGTTGCGCAGGAGGCGCAGACCCTCAAGGAGCGCCTCTCCGACAAGGCCTCCGACGACCAGCGGGTCGACAATTGCCGTGTGCCGCCCGAGCGCCGCGGCCCCCTGCCTCGTCCCGATTGCCCGGAGAAGCCGTCCCCGGCAGCGGCCGAGGCCAAGGCGCCGCGCTGAGCCGCCGCTGCAACTCACGCGCTGAGATGGTTGTCATCCCATAAAAGGCGCATCATCCGGTTGTCGGGCATGTCGCTGAAGATCAGATAATTGCCCTCGCGAAAGAAGGCTGGACCTTCGGCCCAGCGGAACCCGGTGCCAACCCGCTCGACCCCGGCAGTGCCGGCAAATGCCGGGAAGTGGGTGCGAAGAATTTCTTGTCGGCGCTTTCGATGCGGGCGTCCGGGTACCGCACGTCCGGCAGCGGGCCCAACGGCAAGGTGTCTGCAGATGCCGTTTTCGCTCCCTCCATTGTTGCAGTAGCCGCAGAGGCGGCTAAGAAAGCACGTCTGTTCATGGCGCTGGCGCCTCCGGTTTCTCGAACAACGCCAGGCTCTCCATTGCGAGGCCATAGCCCAACAAATCGTGCATCTGCCGTCGGAGGTACTCGGTGAAGAGCAGTCGCGTGTAGCGCAAAAGCAGCGTCGGTTTGCGGGTCAGATCCTCGGCCAGTTCCCAGGCGCGCGCCATCAGCTTCTCGGGCGGCAATACTTCGGCGACGAGGCCCAGGCGCAGCGCTTCGGCGGCGTCCAGTGTTTGGCCGGTCATCAGAAAATAACGCCCGCGATTCATTCCCAGCAGCAGCGGGTAGACAATGTGCATGCCGTCGCCGGGAACGACATCTGACATGAAATGCGCCAAATCCTGGAACTGCGCGGTATCGGCGGCGAGCACGATGTCGCAGAGCAGCGGAATCTCGGAATGGCGCCAGGCCGGGCCGTTGATCGCGCTGATTACCGGCACCTCGATATTGAGCAGGTTCATCAGCAGATGCCGGCCTTCCCAATGAATGCGGTCGATGCGCTCGATCGACGGCCGGGACGGAAAAGACGAAGTCCCCGGGGTCGCGCGCGGCCCGGAGAATTCCGCACCCGTCCCGGTCAGGATCACGACCTTGTTCTCGCGGTCGGCCCCAATGTCATGAAAGACTTCCGGCAGTTCGCCGTGGGGCAAAAACCCCCAGCGCAGTGACTGACCCTCAGTGTGCAACGTGACCAGGAGGATGCCGTTGCGGCGCTCCATTCGCGCCGTCTGGTATTTGTTGGCGTATTCCTCGAACGAGCTCATTCCCGTCCCTCCCTAACAATCCATCATTGCGGACCTGCGGGCTTAACCCGCGCGGCGGGTCGCAGATTGCTTCGTCGCGCAACTCGCTCCTAACAGAAACAAAGTGCTTCAGGCATACCATACCGTTAAAGCACTTCCCCGGCGAAGGCCGGGGCCCATCGTTCAAGCGCTCATTCGGCCGATAAATGGATCCCGGCCTTCGCCGGGAAAGCGCTCTGGTGGCGGGTTTCATCGAGCACGGGTCGGCCGCCCGGCCGGTGGTCACCCTCAATGACAGCGCCAATGATCCGCTCTGATGCGCTAGTAACTCATTCAAATCGGCAGCACGCCGCCGGGGAACGGCACGATCGGCACGGTGGCGCCGGCCGCGATTGCGGGGGCTTGCGGCGGCCGGACGACAAGACAATCCGCCTCCGAGAGAAGGCGCATCATCGAGCTGTCCTGCACCTCGAACGGGAACGCTTCGAGCGTGCCGTCAGCGGCCCGGGTGAGCCTCGACCGCAAATAATCCTGCCGCCGGTCGTTTTTTGGCAATGCAGTGCCAAGCCGCGCCACCGGCGCCGTCTCCTCCGCGGAAACGGCGCCGCTCAGCCGTTCCAGCGCGGGCCGCAGGAACAGCAGCGCGCAGACGAGGGTCGAGACCGGGTTGCCCGGCAGTCCGACCATCGGCGTTCCGCGGTAGCGGCCGACCATCAGCGGTTTGCCGGGCCGCATCGCAATCTGCCAGAAATCGAGCTCCAGCCCGTCCGCGCCGAGCACGTCACGCACCAGATCGTGCTCGCCGACCGAAGCGCCGCCGGTCGTCACGAACAGGTCGACCCCGCGCGTCGCCGCGGCGACTTGGCGCAGCGCCTCGGGGTCATCGGGGGCGTTGCCGACCGATACCGGCATGCCGCCGCAGGCCGTGACAAAAGCCGCGAGCGATAGGCGTTAGAGCTGACGATCTGGTGCGGCCCGATCGGGTCGCCCGGCATGACGATCTCGTCGCCGGTGGACAGGATGCCGACACGCGGCCGGCGATGCACAAACAGCCACGGCCGGTTCATCGCCGCGGCGAGGCCGATGTCGCGCGCCGTGAGCCGCTTTCCGGCCCGCAGCAGCACCTCGCCTTCGGCAAAATCGAGGCCCTCGCGGCGCACATAGCGGCCGCGCGCGGCGCCTTCGAGCACCCGGACCCGGTCGCCGTCGCGCTCGGTGTCCTCCTGGATGACGATCGTGTCGGTACCCGCGGGCAACGGTGCGCCGGTGAAGATGCGGGCGGCTTCGCCGGGGCCGACCTGCCCGCCGAAGCCCGGCCCCCGCCGGGATTTCGGCGACAATTCGCAGTTCGACCGGTACCGCGGCCACATCCTCGGCACGCACCGCGTAACCGTCCATAGCCGAGACTGCGAAAGGCGGCTGCGTCCGGCGGGCGGCGACATCTTCGGCCAAAACGCGGCCGATGGCATCGGCGATCGAGACCTGCTCGGGCGGCAGCTTTTCGAGCGGCGCGAGCAGACGCGCCAGCGCTTCTTCGACGGAGATCACGGTTCTGCCTCCCAAGTCCCGGATTTGCCGCCCGATTTGCGCAACAGGCGCAAATCGGTCACGACCATGCCGCGGTCGACCGCCTTGCACATGTCGTAAACCGTCAGTGCCGCGACGCTCGCTGCGGTCAGGGCCTCCATCTCGACCCCGGTGCGGCCGCGCAATCGGCAGGTCGCGGTGATCTCGACCGCCGAGCGCTCGGCCACGCAGTCGAGGTCGACCTTGACCGAAGTCAACGCCAGCGGGTGGCACAGCGGGATCAATTCCGCCGTGCGTTTCGCCGCCATGATGCCGGCGAGCCGGGCGACGGCCAGCACGTCGCCCTTGGCGACATCGCCGGAGCGGATCCGTTCGAGCGTCTCCGGGCGCATCACGACGCGGGCGCCGGCGATCGCGACCCGGTCGGTCTCGTCCTTGTCGGAGACATCGACCATCCGCGCCCGCCCCTCGGAATCGAGATGCGTGAAACCGGGGTCGGCAGGAAGGCCGAGCAGCCGGCGGGTCGCCGCGGTCACGTCGGGCTCGCGCATCAGCGACTCGCCGACCAGGAAGCAGCGCGCGCCGGCGGCGGCCAGGCGGTCGAGATCCGCGGGCTCGGCGATCCCGCTTTCGGCGACGACGATGCGGTCCGGCGGCACCTCCGGCGCCAGGCTTTCGGCCGTGCGCAGATCGGTTTCGAGCGTCTTCAGGTTGCGGTTGTTGATGCCGATCAGCCGCGCCGGAAGCCGCAGCGCGCGGTCGAGCTCGGCGCCGTCATGGATCTCGACCAGCACGTCGAGACCGAGCTCGGCGGCGGCCGCGGCCAGCTCTGCGGCCTCCGTGTCGGATAGCGCGGCCATGATCAGCAGGATGCAATCGGCCCCAATGCGCGGCTTTCCACGACCTGATACGGGTCGAGGATGAAATCCTTGCGCAACACCGGCAGACGAACCGCCTCCCGCGCCGCGACTGAGGTCGTCGTCGCTGCCCTGGAAATAGGGGCCGTCGGTCAGCACCGACAGGCAGCTGGCGCCACCCGCCGCATAGGCTCTGGCGAGCTTCCGCGGATCGAAATCCTTCCGGATCAGACCGACGCTGGGCGACGCCTTCTTGATTTCGGCGATCAGCCCATAGCGCCCTTCGGCGAGGTGGCGCTCGAGCGCCGCCGCAAACGGCCGAACCGGCGGCGCCTCCGAAAGCCCGGCGATCAGCGCGGCCTCGGACCGCACGGCTTTCGCGCGGGCAACATGAGCGAGTTTCTCGGCGCAGATCTCGGCGAGCACATCCCTCATCGCGCAATCGCCTCCGCAACGGCGGGTTCATTGGTGCGGGCGACCAACTCGTCCAGCACCCGCTGCGCGGCGCCAGTGCCGATCGCCCGGGCGGCGAGCTCGATGCCCGCTCCGACCGTCGTCACTCGGCCGGCGACGAGGAGCGCGGCGCCGCTGTTCAACAGCACGACATCCCGCAACGGGCCGCCGGCGCCGGCCAGCAGGTCCCGCATCAGACCGGCATTGTGCTGCGGCTCGCCGCCGCGAATATCTTCAAGGCGTGCTCTCGGCAGTCCGAAATCCTCCGGGACGACCTCGAAGGTCCGCACCTTGCCGTCCTCGAACGCGGCGACTGTCGTCATGCCCGCGGTGGTCAGCTCGTCGAGGCCGTCGCCGTGCACGACCCAGGCGTGCTCGGCGCCGAGCCGCCCGAGCACCTCGGCCATCGGCCGTACCCACTCGGGCGCGAACACGCCGACCAGCTGGCGGCGCGCCTTAGCCGGGCTGGACAATGGCCCGAGCAGGTTGAAGATCGTCCGGGTGCCGAGCTCGACGCGGGTCGGTGCGACATGGCGCGTCGCGCTGTGGTGGCGCGGCGCCATCAGAAAGCCGAGGCCAATTTCCCACAGACATTGCCGCACAATCGCGAGGTCCGCGTCGATATTGACGCCGAGCGCGGTCAGCACATCTGCCGACCCCGATTTCGAGGAGAGCGCGCGATTGCCGTGCTTGGCGACCGGCACGCCGCAACCCGCCACCACCAGCGCGCTGGCGGTCGAGATATTAAAGCTGCCGGAGGAATCCCCGCCGGTGCCGCAGGTGTCGATCGTGCCGGGTGGTGCGTCGATCGCCACGGCTTTGGCCCGCATGATCCGCGCCGCGCCGGTGATCTCGTCGACGGTCTCGCCGCGCACCCGCAGCGCCATCAGAAAGGCGCCCATCTGCGACGAGGTGGCGTCGCCGCTCATGATGATGTCGAACGCCGCCTCCGCCTCGCCCTCGCTGAGGCTACGCCCCTGCGCGACATGCGCCAGCAATGCCTTGAGGTCGGCTGTCTCACCCGTCATGCAGCGGTCCTGTCACCCTTATCGGCCTCGTTCCGTAACGCCCATTATACCAGCCTCTGAGGGCATCTCGCACGAGCCGAGCACGCCTTGTCAAACCCTCCGGCTGGCCGTACCTATCCAATAGGCTCGGAGGCCGTAAGCACTAGGAGTACAACATGCCCAAGGCGACGGTGCGCCGCGGCAAACTGACCATTCCGCTCTCAGACGATGTCCGGGAGAAGCTCGATGTGCATGACGGCGACGAGCTCGAGGTGACGAGCGAGGGCGGTCGGATTGTCCTGACGCCTGTCGCCGTAGAACCTCTGCCAGGCGACCTCGAGGCGCTTGACGAGGCGGAAGAGGAATTCGCGGAGGGAAAAACCCGCAGGCTCGACGAAATCCTTCATGGATTGGGACGTAAGGTTAGGTAGCCGAGCCGAACGAGTCCTCGAGCGGATACCGGCTAGCGATCGGGACCGGATCCATGCCGCTCTGCTTCAGATGAAACGTGAACCCTACAGCGGAGATACCCGGCCGCTCCGAGGCAGGCATCAGGGAGCATTTCGGCGCCGCGTCGGATCGTGGCGCATCATTTTCGCCGTGAAGATCGAGATCCGGACGGTGCTCGTCGCCGACATTACGCGCCGTACCTCTTCGACCTACTAAATCGGCGAACTGGATTTCGCATCTCGATCGGAGGCCGCCTTGCGAAAGGCGAAGCCGGGCCGTACCTATCCTTAATCTTTGAAGTAAGGGAGGATGCGCGATGGAGCTTAAGGATCCGAAGCTGTTCCGCCAGCAATGCTACGTCAATGGCGAATGGGTCGACGCGTTGAACCGCGGCACGATCCCGGTGACCAACCCGGCCACCGGCGAGACCTTGGGCACCGTGCCCAGGATGGGCGCCGAGGAGACCCGCCAGGCGATCGAGGCGGCCGACCGCGCCCTCCCCGGCTGGCGCGCCAAGACCGCCAAGGAGCGGGCGCATATCCTGCGCAAATGGTACGACCTGATGATGGCGAACCAGGAGGATCTGGCGGCGCTGATGACCGCCGAGCAGGGCAAGCCCTTGGCCGAGTCGAAGGGCGAGATCGCCTATGCCGCCGCCTTCATCGAGTGGTTCGGCGAGGAGGGCAAGCGCGTCTACGGCGACACGATCCCGGCACACGCCGCCGACAAGCGCATCGTCGTGACAAAGGAGCCGATCGGCGTGTGCGCGGCGATCACGCCGTGGAACTTCCCGGCGGCGATGATCACGCGCAAATGCGGCCCGGCCTTGGCGGCAGGCTGCACGATGGTCGTGAAGCCGGCAACCGCGACCCCCTATTCGGCATTGGCGCTGTGCGAACTGGCCGAGCGCGCCGGCGTGCCAAAGGGCGTCTACTCCTGCGTGACCGGCGGCTCCAAGGAGATCGGCGGTGAGATGACGTCGAACCCGACCGTGCGCAAACTGACCTTCACCGGCTCGACCGAGGTCGGCAAATTGCTGATGGAGCAATGCGCCGGTACGGTCAAGAAAGTGTCGATGGAATTGGGCGGCAACGCGCCGTTCATCGTCTTCGACGACGCCGACATCGAGATGGCGGTCAAGGGCGCGATCGCCTCGAAATACCGCAACGCCGGACAGACCTGCGTCTGCGCCAACCGCATCCTGGTGCAGGACGGTGTCTACGACGCGTTTACCAAGCGTCTCGCGGAGACCGCCGGCGCAATGAAGGTCGCCGACGGGTTCGAGCCGGGCGCGGTGATCGGCCCGCTGATCGACATGAAGGCGGTCGAGAAGGTCGAGGCGCACATCGCCGACGCCGTCAAGAAGGGCGCCAAGGTGGTCCTCGGCGGCAAGCGGGCCGCGCAAGGCGGCAGCTTTTTCGAGCCGACGGTGCTGACCGATGTGACGACCGACATGGTCATCACCAAGGAGGAAACCTTCGGCCCCGTCGCGCCGCTCTACCGCTTCAAGACCGACGCCGAGGCCATCAAGATGGCCAACGACACCGAATTCGGTCTCGCCGCCTATTTCTACAGCCGCGACATCGGCCGCATCTGGCGCGTCGCCGAGGCGCTCGAATACGGCATCGTCGGCATCAACGAAGGCATCATCTCGACCGAGATCGCCCCCTTCGGCGGCATGAAGGAAAGCGGCATCGGCCGCGAAGGCTCGAAATACGGCATCGAGGAATTCCTCGAAGTCAAATACCTCTGCATGGGCGGCATCGACCGGTAGTCCCTGGCACCAGGATGGCCGAGATTGCTTCGCTGCGCTCGCAATGACTTTGAAAATTGTCATTGCGAGGAGCCGTAAGGCGACAAAGCAATCTCGCCCCGGCCGGGATCGGACAAGATGTCATGACCAAAGATGAAGCTAAGGCAGTATTGGAACGAGCCCTGACCTGGCCGGAGGACCGCCAGCAGGAGCTGGCGGAAATTGCGCTGGAAATCGAGGCGGAACTCGCCGGCGCCGAGTACGAGGCGACGCCCGATGAATTGGCCGCAATCGATGAAGGGCTGAGCGGCGAGGCCGCAAGCGAGGAAGAAGTCGACGCGGCCTTCGCCCTGTTCCGGCGGAAAGCGTGAGGGTCGAATACTCGGGGCGCGCCCTCGCCGACCTTCGACAGACCCCCCCTATTACTCTCGCTCCGCGAGCCCTAACGTCTCGGCGAGCATCGCAACGCGGATAGAGGAAATGGTCGCGCGCCTCGCGAAATTTCCGCTGAGCGGACGCGGCGTGGCGCAGAGGCCTGATGTTCGCGTCGTGCTGCTTGTCAGATACCGCTACAGAATTTTCTATCGTATAAGCGGTGACACGATCAGGATATTGCACATTCGGCATACCTCCCGACGGCAACACGATTAAAAGCGCGGCCGAAAGATCAGCAGCAGCTTACGTGGGGACGCCGCCCAAGGCGGCAGCTTCTTCGAGCCGACGGTGCTGACCGATGTGACGACCGACATGGTCATCACCAAGGAGGAGACCTTCGGCTCGGTGCGCCGCTCTACCGCTTCAAGAAAGCGGCATCGGCCGGCTCGGCCCTTTAGTTTGAAAGGGCGCTTTCGAGATCGGTTTGCGAGAAATCGGCGCCGACATAGAGCAACCGGCAGGAGCGTTCTTTGGCGACTTCATACGAAAAGCAGTCGCCAAAATTCAGCCCCGCGGGGTGCGCGCCCCTCCCCCATCGCGCATAAGCCGCAGCGATGCGGCGTGCCGAGGCCGACGTTACCGACACGATCTCAAAGCCTAGCCCGTCGATCAGGCGGGTCGTCTCTTCGCTGACGTTGCGCCGGTCGGCGACGATCAGAGCTTTCGCCATCGTTCCCGCGGAAATGATGACCCCGGTCTCGGTTTCCAGAACCCTGATGCAGGCATCCGCTGCAGTTTCGCCGAGCGCGATCGCCATCAACGCCGACGTATCGACGGCAATCATCGGGGCAGACCATCCGCCCCAAACAGGAAGTCCTGGCTTCTGGCAGCGCTTTCTCCCGTGCGTGCTCTGGCGGCCCCGGATGACCGTACCGCTTCGAGCAGTTTCTTGCGTGCTGCGGGTGCCACGACGGCTTCGATGGGTGCCAAACTCACGACCGCCCGGCCGTGCCTGGTAAGCACGACCTCCTCTCCCGCTTCGGCACGGCGGACCAATTCCGTCAACTGTCCCTTGGCATTGGTCACTGCAACCCGCATCCTCAATCCGCTCCCTAAAACCAGCGGCAAAGGACATATGGACCAATCTTTAGTCCGTATCAATGGGGGTTGCTCGGTTGCCGGAGAGGGAAGGAAAAGGGCCGCCGCCTGGCATGATCGTCGCCGATCTCGCCCGCCGGCTCGGCATTGACGGCCGCAAGGCGGCGCGCCTGATCGACCCGCGTGCCGCCAGCAGCCTGACCAGCCTTGAAGCTGGCCTGTCGGCGCTCGGCTATGCTATTGCCATTGAGGTGCATCAAAAGCCGGCGGCATGAGGCAATTCAGCCATATGCGCGCTTCTCTGAGTGGCTTGGCTAGTCGCAACGAGCGACACCAAACGGCGAGTTGACCGAGCCGCATGGGGGTTGGGCGGGTAAGGCGGCGTATGTTCGTTGCGTTGATTGGCGTCGTGGCAGCACGGCCGCTCGCCGGCTGGCACAGCAGCCCGAGCGCATGCGTCGCATTGGCTTGTTGATGGGGGGTGACTGTGATACCTGCTCCAGTGCACGACGACGCGGCGATCGCGTAAGTCACCGCCGGCCAGGCGCGCGAGCCGGGAGGCAGCCTGATCTTTTGCCGGACAGTTTTAACGAAGCACATCGCGACGCAATCATGCCGCAGCAACCCGTCACCGGTTGCCCTTGATCGGTGCGAGCCCGTTTCCCAGATCTGGCGGCCTGATGTCCCACTGGATCGACCCAGTCGACATCTACGCTCAGGCAGCATCCTACATCGACCGCATCCTCAGGGGCGCCAGCGCGGCCGACCTCCCCGTTCAAAATCCGACGAAATATTCGCTAATCATCAATCTCAAGAGCGCCAACGCGCTCGGCCTCACAATCCACCAGCATTCTCGAATCGGCCGACGAGGTGATAGAATAGCATGGGCTGCGGTCTATTCCGCCGCGATCGCGGGGCGCTCGCCCAGGTGCTGCAGGCAGCGGTCGACCCAGAGCTTGGTGAGTTTTTCCTGGACGCCGTTTTGCGAGAGGCGGCGGCGCAGGGTGCGGAAATCGACGCGGTCCATCTCCTGGTCCTGGTTGAAGCAGGAGAAGACGACGGTCTCGGTGCCGGTCACCGGGTCGCGGTGGCGCTGCAGGCACTGCGCGCAGATCTCCTTCATCATGCACTGCATCGGCGAGTTGATCGACGCGATCGCGCGGTGGTCGGGGCGGAAATAGCGCTTCAAGCCCGCCTGGCGCGCCTCGGCGACGGCGGCCATCATGCCGTCGGAGCCGATCGCGATGATGCGGTCGACCGCCGAGAGCGGGATCGCGACCGGCCCCAAGCGCGCCCCGGCCATAGGCCTCGATCGCCTCGACGATGTTGCCGACAAAGGCGCGGTCCTGCGGCCGGCCCGGCGCAAAGCCCGGCGCCTCGTCGCAGCACCACACGACGCAGTCGGCGGCGTGCTCGATCTCGGCGACCTTGTAGCGGTCCTGCACGAGCTTGTAGCCGGCGAAATAGAGCACCCGCGAGCCGCGCGCGCGGAACGCCGCGCCGATCGAGAACAGCACCGCATTGCCGAGCCCGCCGCCGACCAGCAACACGGTCTCGCCCGACGGCGTCTCGGTCGGCGTGCCGGTCGGGCCCATCAGGATCACCGGCTCGCCCGGCTTCAACAGCGCGCAGAGGTCGGAGGAGCCGCCCATCTCGAGCACGATCGTCGACAGCAGGCCCTCTTCCGTGTCGATCCCGGCGCCGGTCAGCGCCAGCCCCTCCATCGCCAGGGTCGTGCCATCGACCCGCGGCGCCAGGCGCTCGTAATTCTGCAGCCGATAGAACTGGCCGGGCTTGAAGGCGCGCGCCGCGATCGGCGCCCGCACGACGACCTCGACGATGTTCGGCGTCAGCCGGACGATCTCGTGCACCCGCGCGCGCAGCTCGTAATCGAGCCGCGCCATCAGCTCGACCGGCGCGGGGCGCCGACGGGGCGAGCCGCGCGAGCATGCGGCTGATCACCGGATAGCCCAGGGTCGCGCCGCCCATCGCCTTGACGACATTGCCGGCAAAGCTCGGATGCAGGTCGCCGAAGAAGCTGACCGCGCGCCCGTCGGGGCGCAGATGCGTCAACACCCGCACCGCCGCGGGTTTGACGACCCGCTCGGGGGTGGCCGGATTGCCCTCCTCGTCGAGGGCGCGGAAATAGCGGCCGTCGAGGACGATGTTTTCGGGGTCCTCGCGGCCGAGCACCGTGTTCGGCTGGGTTCCGGCGGCGACGAGGATCGTGCGCGCCGGCAGCACGACCTCCTCGCCCGGCCCCTGGTTCGGGTCGGGGCGATGGCCGCCGACCTCGGTCACGCTGTGCCGGGTCAGCCGCAACGCGGCCGCTTGGCCGAAGACGTCGACATCGACCTCGACCGGGGTAAGCAATTCCGCAAAGCGGATGCCCTCCTCCATCGCCTTCGCGACTTCCTCGTGGTTGAGGGTATAGCTCGGCGAGTCGACGAGGCGCCGGCGGTAGGCGATCGTCACCCCGCCCCAGCCGTCGATCAGGTTCGCGAGGCGCGGCGCGCGGCCTTCGCGGCGGGCGGCCTCGCGCTCGGCGCGGATCGCGCGGGCATGCTCGATGAATTCGACGGCGACCTCGCGCTCCGGCGGTGTCCACTGCGCGCGCACCGCCTCCTCGCCGCGCTCGGCGACGAGGGTCTCGTAACGCGACAGGAACTTCTCGACCTGCAGCGGGTAATAGGCCAGCGACTCGGTCGCCGTGTCGATCGCGGTCAGACCGCCGCCGATCACGACGACCGGCAATCGCACGGTCAGATTGGCGATGCTGTCGGTCTTGGCGGCGCCGGTCAATTGCAACGCCATCAGGAAATCGGAGGCCTGCCGCACCCCCGGCGCGAGGCCGTTCTTCATCGGGATCACGGTCGGCCGGCCCGCCCCGGCGCACAGCGCGACATGGTCGAAGCCGAGATCGAACGCGCCGTCGATCGTAATCGTGCCGCCAAAGCGCACGCCGCCATACATCGAAAAACTCGCCCGGCGTTCGAGCAGCAGGCGCACGATCTTCAGGAAATTCTTGTCCCAGCGAACCGTGATGCCGTACTCGGCAACCCCGCCGAACCCCGCCATGACGCGGTCGTCGAGGCCTTCGACCAGGGTCGCGACATCGCGGATCGGCTCGAATGCGCGCCGCGTGCCGTCGAGCGTGACGCCGCCGATCTCGGGCGGCAGAGGCTCGATCTTGAGCCCATCGACCGCCGCGACGAAATGGCCGTCGTTCATCAGGTGATGCGCCAGGGTGAAGCCGGCCGGCCCGAGTCCGACGACGAGCACCTTGTAGCCGGTCGCCGGCCGCGGCAACGGCCGCCGGATGTTGAGCGGGTTCCAGCGGGTCAGCAGCGAATAGATCTCGAAACCCCAGGGGAGGCCGAGCACGTCCTTCAGGGTGCGGGTCTCGATCTGCGGGATGTCGACCGGGTCCTGCCGCTGGTAGATGCAGGACTTCATGCAGTCGTTGCAGATGCGGTGGCCGGTCGCGGCGCAGATCGGGTTGTCGACCGCGACGATGGCGAGGGCGCCGAGGCTGTTGCCGCGCGCCTTCACCAGGTTCATCTCGGAGATCTTCTCCTCGAGCGGGCAGCCCGCGAGGGTGACGCCGAAGACGCTCTTCTTGAACGCGCCGTCCTTCTCCTTCAGCCCCTTCGAGCAGCTGTCCTTGCCCTGGTTGTGGCACCAGATGCAGTAATTCGCCTGGTCGAGCGCGCCGGTGAGGTCGGTGCCGGGTCGGTCAGCGCAAAGCCGTCGCGGCGCCGCCATTCGTCCTCGGGCAGCCGCAGCATCGTGACGCCGTCGCGCTCGACGGTCTCGACCGGCACGAGGTGGTGCATGTCGAGCCGGTGCGGCACCTTGAACAGCACGCCGCGCCGGTGCTTGCGCCGGCCTTCGGGCGACAAGGTCGCCCAGGCGGCATAGCGCTGCGCAACCTCCAGCGCTGCCGCATTGCCGGCCTCGTCCTCGAGCCAATCAGCGACATGCTCGGCATAGCGCCGCTCCCACGGCGCGATCGGTTCATCGGGCGGCGCGCCCATCAGCCGATCGAGTTCGCGGGCCAACCCGGTCCGTCGATCGCCACGGCATCGGCTTCCTTGACGCCCTTGACGGCGCGCCGCTGAACAAACAGGCGCTTGACCGAATAGAGCGGCGCCAGCTCGTGATGGCGCGCCTGCAATGCCCGTACCTCGGCTGCGATCCCGAACAGCTCGCCGATGAAATCCTCGAGATGAGGCGCGAGATCGACCAGCAGGTTCGATTCTTCGAGCCCCTCGATCGCGTCGGGGTCGCGCCGCGCCGTCATCAGCCGGTCATGCAGACCGACATCGGTTTCGGCAAGATGGGCGACAAACGCCCGATCAAGGCGAACGAGACCGTCGCGGTCATAAAGATCGGCGAAAGAGAGCCCGTGCTGGAGGACGAGGTTGGTCATAGGCCAGGAATGCGACAGCGGGAGCCGCGCCCTCAATTCTCGTAAGAGGTGGAGATGCAGCGACACCTCCTAAATTGGGTCGATTGGCTGGCAATAAAGGAGAGCAATGGAAGTCCGGCACAATGTCTGGATGGCGCCGAAAGTTGAGCCGAGCGTGGGTGGCGGCGGCTTGGGCGGCGCAATTGACAGAAAGCCGCCTTGCGACTACGTTTCGGCTGCGCTTCCGAAGAAGCGAGCGACACACCCCGCGGTAATAGCCCGGGCCGCCAGTCCGCGAGTTTCGCGCACTGGCGTTTTTGCTGTCGCAGATGAGTACCAAGGAATGATTATCGAGGACGGGGATGTTCGACAGCCTCAGTGATCGCCTCGGCGACGTATTCGACCGGCTGCGCCGCCATGGCGCGCTGACCGAGGCCGATGTCGGGACCGCCTTGCGCGAGATCCGGATCGCGCTGCTCGAGGCCGATGTGGCGCTTCCCGTCGTCAGGGACTTTGTCGCCGCGGTCCGCGAAGAGGCGCTCGGGCAGGAGGTACTGCGCTCGGTGACGCCGGCGCAGATGGTCGTCAAGATCGTCCACGACCATCTGATCGAAGTGCTCGGAGGCGGTGAAGGCGCCGCCAGGACCAATGGCATTGATCTGAAGCCCCCTCCCCTGTCGCCGTCATGCTGGTCGGA
>CAVTRO010000006.1:0-221936 GCA_963737145.1 uncultured Alphaproteobacteria bacterium
AGGCAGACGCCGCGTTCATCGCGCAGTTTTCGCAGCAGCGTCGCGGCGTCGACGCCGGCGGGAACGCGCCCGGCGACGACGGTCGGCGAATGCGCTCCGGATCGGAGAACACCGTAAGCCCGAGCGCATTGAACGCGTCGCGAATCGCTTGCGCGTACATCGCGTGGCGTTTCCAAACGTTTTCCGCGCCTTCGTGATGATATTGCGCGAGCGCCGCGTCGAGCGCGAACAACACCGAAACGGGCGGCGTCCACGGCGTCTGTCCCTGATGCGCGAATTCGCGCGCTTTCAGCAGATCGAAATAGAAGCGCGGCGTGCGCGAGGCTCTCGATGCGCTGCCACGCGCGAGCACTGACCGCCACCATCGCGGCTCCCGGAGGCGCCGCCAGCACTTTTTGCGTCGCGGTCACGACGACGTCGTAGCCCCATTCGTCCATCTTGAAATGCCGTCGCGCCCAGGCCGCTGACGGAATCGACGATCGTGATCGCGCCGTGCTCGCGAACGATGGCGGGCGATACGCCGCCATGTCGTTTTGCACGCCGGTCGACGTCTCGTTATGCGTGAGCAGGATGCCTTTGTAGCGCCGCTGCGATCGCGCGCAAGCGCGCCGCGCAATGCTTGCGGATCGAGGGCGCTTCCGGCGTCGGTTTCGACGTGTCGACTTCGATGCCGTACGTTTTCGCGATCGCGATCAACCGGCGGCCGAAAACGCCGACCGGAGCCGCCAGCACGCGATCTCCCGGCGAAAACGTGCTGGCAATCGCCGCCTCCAGTCCGCCCGTTCCCGAAGAACCGAGCAGCACGATATCGGCTTGCGCGGTGCCGAAGAGCGGGCGCAAGCCTTCGTCGATGCGTTTGGCAAGCGCAGCGAACTGCGGGCCGCGATGGTCGATGAGCGGTTTGCTCATCGCGGCGAGGACCGGCTCGCGCACCGTGACGGGCCGGGAATGAACAGCAGGTTCTTTTTCAGCTGCATCGCACGGCGCTTCGCATCCTGAGCACGCCGCCGCACGGCGTCAGGACGCCTGCGGGGCGCTGCGACGTCAAGCGACGTCAACATGGATCTCGCCAAAGTCCGGCTCACCGAACTCTCGTCCTGCGCGGGTTGAGCGAGTAAACTCGGCTCTGCCGAGCTGGCGCAGGTCCTGCGCCACTTGCCCACCGCCGCGAACGAAAACGTCCTCGTCGGGTTCGGCACGGCCGACGACGCGGGCGTGTACAAATTGCGCGACGATCTTGCAATCGTGCAGACCGTCGACTTTTTCACGCCCATCGTCGACGATCCATATGACTTCGGACGCATCGCGGCGGCCAATGCACTCTCCGACATCTATGCGATGGGCGGCACGCCCGTCAGCGCGCTCAACATTGCGGCGTTTCCCGTGGAAACACTCGATCTGCAAATACTGGAACGCATTCTCGCAGGGCGGCGCGGCAATCGCACAAGAAGCCGGCATCGCAATTGTAGGCGGGCATACCATCAAAGACGCCGAGCCGAAATACGGCATGGCAGTAACGGGAACTATTCATCCGTCGCGAATCGTTAGAAACGCCGGCGCGCGTCCCGGGGATGTCCTACTCCTTACTAAGCCTCTCGGGACGGGCGTTCTTGCAACGGCACTCAAGCGCGGCGAAATCGATGACGCGGCAATGCGGCCGGCGATCGAATCGATGACGCGCTCAATCGCGCCGCGTCGCAGGCGATGCTGGAGGCCGGTGCGCATGCCGCAACCGACGTCACGGGTTACGGACTGCTCGGCCACGCCGGCGAAATGATGCGCGCTTCCGGCGTCGCCCTGCGGATCCATTCGGCCACCGTTCCGCTGTTGCCGCGCGTCGGGGCAATCGCCGCCGGCGGCGTGCCCGGCGGTTCAAAGGAAAATGCGGTCGCGCATGCCGCGCTCACAACGTTTGCCTCAAACGTTCCGCAAACGATGCGGATCGCACTTTCCGACGCGCAGACGTCGGGCGGTTTGCTCGTCGCGCTGCCGGCGGAAACGCGGCGCTCGTGCGTAATCGCTGCGCGGATCGGGAGGATTCATCGCGCAGATCGGCGCGGTGCGCGCGGGAGCCGGAAAACTCGCCGTCCGCAAACGCGCGCTGCTGCTCGCGCTCGACCAAGGGACGACGAGTTCGCGCGCTTTGGTTTTCGACGACCGCCGCCTTGTGCGCGCCGCGCAGCGCGAATTCGCAGCACTATCCGCGGCCGGGCTGGGTGGAACACGATCCGAAGGATATTTGGGAGTCGCATCAAGCCGTCGCGCAGCTGCGATGGAAGCGGCGGGTGCACGGCGCGAGCGATCGCCGCCATCGGTATCGCCAACCAGCGCGAAACGGCGTGCTCTGGGACCGCGCACGGCGTTCCGATCGCAAACGCGATCGTCTGGCAAGACCGGCGAACCGCGCGATTGTGCGAACGTTTGAAAAAGCGCGGCGTCTCGCGCCGTCGTCCGCGAGCGCACCGGTCTGCTGATCGATCCCGTATTTTTCCGGCGACGAAGATTGCCTGGCTGCTCGACAACGATCGACGGGTTGCGCGAACGCGCGCAGCGCGGCGAATCGCCTCCGGCACGGTCGACAGCTGGCTGATTTGGCGTTTGACCGGCGGCAGCGCGCACGTTACCGACGTAACAACGCATCGCGCACGATGCTGTTCGACATCCGCCGCGATGCTGGGATGCCGAACTTTGCGATGCGCTCGACGATTCCGCGCCAGATGCTGCCGCGAAGTGCTGCCCAGCGCTGCGCGTCTTCGGCACGTGCGACGCCGACTGTTCGGCGCAGCGATTCCGATTGCGCGGCGTGGCAGGCGATCAGCAGGCCGCGCTTGCGGGCCAAGCCGCCTTCGCTGCCGGACTCGCGAAAAATACGTACGGCACCGGCGTTTCTTGATGCCGAACACCGGGACGCCGCACCGCGCGCAGCCCACGGATTGCTCACGACGATCGCACTGGGCTTGCGGACCCGCGAGCGTGACGTATGCGCTGGAAGGATCGTTTTTTCGCCGGCTCGGCGGTGCAATGGCTGCGCGACGGATTGGCATCATCGCAAAGCCGCGGCCGAAAGCGAAGAGCTGGCGCGGCAAGTCCACGACGGCGGCGGCGTGTATTTCGTGCCGGCGTTCACCGGAATGGGCGCGCCGTACTGGGATCCGTATGCGCGCGGGCACGATCGTCGGGAATCACGCGCGGCACGACGCGCGCGCACATCGCGCGCGCCGCGTTGGAAGCGATCGCCTTCAAGCGCGCCGAAGTGATCGATGCGATGCAGCGAGACGCCGGCGTTGCGATCGCGAGTTGCGCGTGGACGGCGGCGGATCGCAACAACGATTTGCTGCATGCAGATCCAAGCGGATCTGCTCGGCGTGCCCGTCGTGCGTCCGGCGAAAACGGAGACGACGGCGCTGGGCGCGGCGTATCTCGCGGGATTACAGGCCGGCGTGTGGGCGAGTCTGCGCATCCGCTGCCTGCGCTGTGGCGCGAGCACCGGCGATTCGACCCGCCGCGATGAACGACAGCGAACGCGCGCTCTTCGCGAATGGGATCGCGCCGTCAGCGCGCGCGGATCTGGGCGAGAACGCCGTAGATGGATCGCGACGCGGCGCTGGCGCGGCTTCCGAACGAACGGTTCGATATGCTCGTCATCGGCGGCGGTGCGACGGGCCTGGGCTGCGCGCTCGATGCCGCATCGCGCGGATACTCCACCGCACTGATCGAAGCGCACGATTTTGCAAAGGCACGTCCAGCCGCTCGACAAAACTCGTGCACGGCGGCGTGCGGTACTTGCGTGCAGGGCAACGTCTCGCTCGTGCGCGAGGCGCTGCGCGAGCGCGCGAGTTTCGCGCACAATGCGCCCGACTACGTCAAACCGCTGCGCATTTTTCGTTCCGGCGCCATCCGTTGCCAAACGGCTTTTCTACGCCGCTGGGACTAAAGCTGTACGACGCGCTGGCGGGAGGCAACGACGGTTTCCGAAAAGCCGAGCGGTGAGAGGGCGGCATCGAGTATTGGGACGCGCAGTTCGACGATGCCCGCGCGCGATCGCGATCGCGCGCACCGCCGTCGCATTTGGAGCGGCGGTCTGCAATTACGTCCGCGCCAGCGATTCGCTACGCCGCCGATCGCGATGAGCGGCGATTGAAGCGCTCGACGTTGAGTCCGGCGCGCGTTTCCGCATCGAAGCCCGCGCGCGTGATCAACGCGACCGGCATCTTCGACGATATGCGGCGGCTCGATCGACGACGGGCGCGTGACGAGCCATGTCGCTTCAGCCGCGGATCGCACGTCGCCGTCGACAAGAGGTGCTTGCGCGACCCATCGCGCGCGCTCATCGTGCCGAAAACGGCCGACGGCCGCGTGATCTTCGCCGTTCCGTGGCACGATTGTGCGCCGATCGGCACGACCGATATCGCGGCGTCCGCGGCGGAGATGGAACCGCGCCCACCGCCGAGCGAGATCGACTTTCTCGTTCGCACTGCGCAGTCCGTATCTCGATCGCGCGATCGAACGCCGCGGCAATACGCGAGTGCGTTTCGCCGGCCTGCGTCCGCTCGTCGAATCGCCGCGCGGCGGCGCTACCGAACGCCTGTCGCGCGAACACGCCGCATAATTTCCGCTTCCGGACTGGTCACGATCGCCGGCGGAAAGTGGACGACGTACCGGCAGATGGCACAAGACGCCGTCGACGCGGCGGCGCGCACGGCTGGGCTTCCGTCTGCGCGCGTGCGCGCACGGTACGCATTGCGCACTGCGCCGAGGCGGTTCCCGCCGATTTATCGCACGCGTGGCATGCAGCCCGCCTCGAAATGGCGCGCACGGTCGAAGACGTGCTGGCCCGCCGCACGGGTCTGCTGTTTCGCAAACGCGCCGAGGCGACAAGCACTCGCAGGCGCCGGCCGTTGCCGCGGTGCTTCGGGCGGGACTGACCGGACGCTTGGTGGGAGCGCCGGCAAGTGAGGCAGTTCACCGGTTGCCGCACGGTACGCCGCCGGCGGCCTGGGAGAAGGCCGATTTGAAGCGAAGTCGCCTGCAACGATGGACGGCGTCCCGGCGATCGCAGAGACTTACCGCGAACCCTCTCGCGCGGTGGAACGGCGACCCGGAACGCCGAGAATCGTCGCGTGGCTGCGCGCGGTTTCGCCCGCTGGCAGCATCCATTCCGACCGCCGCGCCAGCGACGCGCGACGCGGTCTATTCGCGAACGCTGCTCCATCGCTGTGAAGAGTTCGAAGTGCTGGCTTTGCACTGGTCGCCCGGGACCGAAAACCACAATTCACGATCACGGAGGCGCGTTTTGCTGGCTGGCCGTCGCGAAAGGCAGCGTCGGTATCGAAAATTTCGTGCGGCGCGACAGCGGAGTACGCCGGGCTTCGCGCGGATCGACTTCGAAGGGCGTGAAGTTTTGCCGGCAAGCGCCATCGATTATCGTCAAGACGACGTGCATCTGCACCGCTGCTTCACCGGAGCCGAACCGGCGGTGAGTCTACACGTGTATGCGCGCCCGATCGACCGCTTTTACACGTTCGACGAGCGCGCGCAAACCTGCAGCGCGGTACTCTACCTACGACGCGATGCTGAACGTTTGACGCGCTTCACCGCGCCGTTCGTAGCGGCGCATTGCGGCGCAGCGGGACGACGTTGCTCGCGCGCGAGCCCTCGCCCAGATCGACCGGCGTGATGACGCGCTTGCCGAGCGCGTGATACAGCACTTCGGAGAGCTCTTCCACCGGCACGAACGTCATCGTGTCGCGGACTTCTTTGGGAATGTCGTCGAGATCGATCTCGTTGCGCTTGGGAAGGATGATCTTTCTTGATGCCCGCGCGTTTGGCGCCGAGCACTTTTTCTTTCAGTCCGCCGATCGGCAGCACTTGTCCGGTCAGCGTGATTTCGCCGGTCATCGCTACGTCCGGATCGACCTTGTTGCCCGTGAGCAGCGAAGCGATCGCCGTCGCAAGCGCGATGCCTGCGGACGGACCGTCTTTGGGCGTCGCGCCGGCCGGCACGTGAATGTGCAGGTCGTGCTTGGCGAAGTAGTCTTCGGGCAATCCCAGTTCGCCCGAACGCGACCGCAGGAACGACACCGCAGCCTGCGCGCTTTCCTTCATCACGTCGCCGAGCTGTCCGGTCAAGCACGAGTTTTCCGGTGCCCGGCATGACGGTCGTTTCGATGAAGAGAATGTCGCCGCCGACGGGCGTGTAGAACATGCCGGTCGAGACGCCGACCGACGCGACGCGTTTCTTTACTTCGCTGTAGAACCGCGGCTTGCTCAAAAATTCGTGCAAGTTTTCGGCTTTGATCCGCGCCTTTGAAGCGCGGCTCCTCGGCGATGCGGCGCGCGACCTTGCGGAAGACCGTGCCGATCTCGCGTTCCAAATTGCGCACGCCGGCTTCGCGCGTGTAGTCGCGTGATGATCAGGCGCAGCGCCGCATCGTTGATCTGCACTTGCGTTTCTTTCAGACCGTTCGCCTTGCGCTGTTTCGGCAACCAAATAGCGCTTGGCGATTTGCACCTTTTCCAGTTCGGTATAGCCCGAAAGGTTGGATGATCTCCATGCGGTCGCGCAGCGGCCCGCTGATCGTGTCGAGCGTGTTGGCCGTGCAGACGAAGAGCACTTGCGAGAGATCGAACGGCAAATCGAGATAGTGATCGCGGAACGTGTTGTTCTGCTCGGGATCCAGCACTTCGAGCAGCGCCGATTGCGGATCGCCGCGGAAATCCGCGCCGACTTTGTCGATCTCGTCGATCATCATGACCGGATTGCGCGTACCCGCATCGCGGATCGCGCGAACGATCGTGCCCGGCATCGAGCCGATGTACGTGCGCCGGTGGCCGCGAATCTCGGCTTCGTCGCGCACGCCGCCGACGGAAAGCCGCACGAATTTGCGTCCCATCGCGCGCGCGATCGATTGTCCGAGCGACGTCTTTCCGACGCCCGGCGGTCCGACGAAGCACAGGATCGGTCCGGTCAGCCGGTTCTTCAGTTTGCCGACGGCCAGATACTCGATGATGCGGTCTTTGATCTTCTCGAGATCGTAGTGATCTTCGTCGAGAATTTCGCGCGCTCGTTTGATGTCGATGTGGTCGGTGGTTTCTTTGGCCCACGGCAGCTGCACGAGCCAATCCAAGTACGTGCGGATGACGCTGTACTCGGGGCTCGCCTGCGGCACTTTCGAAAGCCGGTCGAGTTCGCGATCGGCGGCTTTGCGCGCGTCTTCGGGCATCTGCGCTTCTTCGATTTTCGTGCGCAGCTCGTTGGTTTCGGCCTGCTGCGGATCGACTTCGCCCAGTTCTTCCTGAATCGCGCGCAGCTGCTGGCGCAGATAGAATTCGCGCTGGTTCTTTTCCATCTCGCGCTGAATGTCGGACTGGATCTTGTGGCCGAGCTCGACGACTTCCAGCTCTTTGGTCAGCAGCATCGTCAGCTTGCGCATGCGCTTCATCGGTGTTGCGCTCTTCGAGCAGCGCTTGCCGGTCGGCGGTTTCCAACCGCATCGTCGACGCGACGAAGTACGTGAGCAAGATTCGGGTCCGTGATGTTTTGGACTTCCATCTCCATCTCGCGCGGCGCTTGCGGCAAATAGCCCAGCAACTTCTGGAACAGGCCGGCGAGATTGCGCTGCATCGCGACGAGTTCTTCCGGAGCGAGTCGTGATGTCGGGCAGTTCGGTGTACTCCGCGACCAGATACGGCTCGGTCTGCGTGAAGCTGGTCGATGCGGAACACTTGCTGCCCCGCGACGATGCAGCGCAGCGTGCCGTCGGGCACCTTCAGCATCTTTTGCACGGTGCCGATCGTTCCGATGCGGTGCACGTCGTTCGGGCCGGGATTCTCGATGTCGCGATTTTTCAGCACGGTCAAGCCGATGGGCTTGCCGTCGCGCAGCGCTTCTTCAACGAGTTGAATGCCGGGTTTCTTGACGACCGCGAGCGGAATCACGGTGTTGGGAAACAGCACCGCTTCTTGCAGCGGCAGAATGCCGATCGATCGCCGGCGCTGCGCGATTCGGCAACGGTTGTTTATGGGGGCCATTTAAGCGAGAATCCTTTTGACGATCATGCGAATTTCGGTGCGCGTGGCCGGCAAGTATTCGCTGGCGGCGATGGGCAGTGCAATCGTGAGCATGCCGTCGGCGTACGTCGCGGTGACGTCGTCGTGCTGCGACGGCGACCGGCAGATGCAGCTTCTTGATGAACTCGCCGTCCGCGATTTCTTTTTGCAGAAACGATCCGCCGCGCAGCCGCACGTCTCCGAGCGGCGTGCCGGAGATGAACAGATGCCGCTCGTCGACGAAGACGCGCAAACTTTCGCTGTCGGCGCCGGCCAGTTCAACGCGCACGACCAGCGTGCGCGCGGCTTCGTCGATGACGACGTCGGCGTTGGGTTCCCAGCGGCGCGCGCGCGGCCGCCGGACCAGTTCTTGAAAAGTCCATGCTCGCGTCTATAACCCTCGCTGATTAGCAATCGGATTCGAGTGAGTGCTAAATTCCTGCGGCCGGACCGCCCGCGGCCCGCCCGCGCGCAGAGCCACTTGCGCAGCCCCATGAAGGCGACGGTATACCACGGCACGGGCGACGTGCGGCTCGAGACCGTTCCCGACCCGCGGATCGAGATCCGAGCGATGCGATCGTTCGCGTGACCCGCGCCGCCATCTGCGGCTCCGACCTGTGGTTCTATCGCGGCGTCACCCAATGGACGCCGGGCGATCGCACCGGCCACGAGTTCGTCGGCGTCGTCGAGGAGATCGGCTCCGAGGTGCAGCGCCGTTGCGGCCCGGGCGACTTCGTCATCGCGCCGTTCGTCTCGAGTGACGGAACGTGCGAGTATTGTCCGGCCGGCCTGCAAACCTCGTGCGTGCACATGAGCAACTTCGGCGACGACGAAAACGGCGGTCAAGCCGCAGTTCGTGCGCGTGCCGTACGCCGACGGAACGCTCGTGAAAATGCCCGAGGCGATCGCCGCAGACCGCCAAAGCACGATGCGTCGGTCACGCTTGACGGACGTGATGGCGACCGGTCATCACGGCGTGGTCAGCGCGCAGACGCAGCCGGGCGGCACGGTCGTCGTCGTCGGCGACGGCGCCGTTGGGTTGTGCGCGGTGCTTTCGGCCGCCAAGATTCGGACGCGCGCAAACCGTGATTGCGGTCGGCCACAACGCGCGCCGGCTCGAAATCGCGCAAGCGGTTTCGGCGCAACGCACACGTTCAACTCGCACGATGCCGGCGTCGCGCAAGCGATCATCGAGCTGACCGCGCGGCGGAGCGCGCCAGCGTCGTCGAGGCGGTCGGCAACCAGGAAAGCATGGATCTCGCCGTCGGCGTCGCGCGACCCGGAGGTACCGTGAGTTTCGTCGGCGTGCCGCACAACGTGAAATCACCGCCGATGCGCGAGATATTTTTGAACAACGTCTCGTTGCGCGGCGCGGTTGCGCCCGCGCGTGCGTATTTGCCCGCACTCATTGCCTCGCTCGAGAGCGGGCGGATCGATCCATCGCCCGTACTCGATATGCGCCTTCCCTTGGAGGAGGTTGCGCTCGGCTACGATGCGATGGATCGCCGCAACGCGATCAAAGTGCTGCTTGAGGTATCGGCATAAGCCGGTTAAGGAATCTGCGCGCCCGCCTTCATGTTCGCATTATTGAGAATGAAGATTTTGTCGGCATGACGCATTCCAAGCGCCTTCTGATCGTACACGACGCGCACGTATTGGCCGTGGTGTAAGTCCTTCATCTGATACGTCGTCTTTCCGTTGGCGGAAAATACTGATCGAATTTCGGAGTCACGATGAAGCTGAGCGTCTGATGCGATTTCGGATTGTAGACTTTGACGTTTTCAATCGACGAGTGGACGATCTCGCCGAAGAAGTCGCTGGTTTTGGCGGCCGCGCCGGCCGTCCCGGTGATCGATGCGGCAAGTACGAGCCCCGCCGCGATATGAAAAATGCGCATGCATGCTTTCTACCCAACCGCAAGGCACGCAAAGCAAAGATGCGCCCGGCCGCGAAGACGCGCCCGTATGGTCAAACTCGCACGCCGGTTGGGCGCAGCGGACGCGGCGCTCATCGTCATGGGCGGCATCATCGGGTCCGGAATCTTCCGCAATCCCTCGGTCGTGGCGAAAATCGTCCATTCTCCGGCGCTCATCCTCTTCGCCTGGGCGTTGGGCGGCCTCATCGCGCTGCTGGGCGCCTTCGTCTTTGCCGAACTGGCCGCGCGCCGCCCGGAGGACGGCGGCTTGTACGCCTACATGCGCGACGCATACCATCCGGCCGTCGCTTTCATGTACGGGTGGACGCTGCTGCTCGTCTCGCAGAGCGGCGGCGCGGCAGCCTCCGCGGTAACGTTCGCCGGCTACTTTACTCCGCCCAGCGGCGTGCACGTCGATGAGCGGCTTTTGGCGGTCGGCACGCTTGCGTTCCTGACCATCGTCAATTGCTTCGGCGTACGCGCCGGCAGCAACGTGCAAAACTTCTTCATGATTTTGAAGATCGGCGCGATTGCGGCGCTCATCGGCGTCGGCGCATGACGCACCCAACCGCGACGCCGCCGTCGCGTCCGCTTCAACCGGATTTTCCTCTTCAATCGATCTCATTACCGCGGTGGGACTCGCGATGATTCCGGTGCTCTTTGCATACAGCGGCTGGCAGACCTCGAGTTTCATGACGGCGGAGCTGAAAGATCCGCAACGACGCTGCCGCTCGGCATGATTTTCGGCGTAACCGGAGTCGTCGTGTTGTATATGCTCGTCAATATCGTCTCGGTTCACGTCTTGGGCGTTCGAGGACTCACGCACACGCGACGACCGGCTAGCGATATTATGCAGGCCTTCATGGGACCGCGCGGCGCGCAATTGATCGCGGCGGCGGTTGCCTTTCGACCTTTGGCTTCATCAGCAATCAGATACTTACCTCACCTCGCGTGTATCACGCGATGGCGCAGGACGGCGTGTTTTTTAGACCGGTCGCATGGGTGCATCCGTCGTACGCGCGTGCCGGTCATTGCGATCGCGCTGCAAGGCGCGTTCGCGATCGCGATCGCTTTGCTCGGAAACTACGATCAAATATTAAACTACGTCACCTCGGTCGATTACGTGTTCTTCACGTTGTCCGCGCTGGCACTGTTCATCTTCCGCGCTCGCGACCGGCGCGACGGGCGCGCTGCACCGGGCTTCCGGGTTCCGGGGCATCCCGTATCGACGGCGGCATTCTCGATCGCCGCAGCGGCCATCGTGATCAATACGTGGGTCAAAGAGCCGCAAGACAGCCTTATCGGCCTGGGCTTGCTGCTCGTGGCGATTCCGATCTACTTCATCTTTCTGGGCCGGCCGCGCCCTCGCGTGACGGAAGAAGGTTTACCCTAGCGCCGCTTCGGGAAGTCCCTAACACCGGGTCGCCCCGGAGGTAGCAACGATGAAAACTGCCGGAATCATGCTGTGCGCGGTTCTTGCGCTCGCCGCGTGCGCGCACGCGCAACGATCCGTAGTCACGCCGGCGATGGTCTCCTGCGACGAGCGTGCAACGCAGATCGTCGCGGCAAACGTGAACTCGATTACCTCGCACCGGTACGCGCAGGCATCGCGCGCGGCCGAAGCCGCTGCGCGCGTTTCGCTCGAGTGCGCGGGCGCTTCCGGCGCGGCCCAAAAATTCGAACACCGGTGGCGCGGCGCGAACGCGCTCGTCGTAGCCGCAGAACTCGCGCACGAAGCCGGCGATATTCCGCGAGCGCACCGGCTGCTGCACGAAGGACTGCTGATCATGCACGGCTTGCGATCTCCGCGCCATGTCAGCGAAGTCACCTCGACGCTCATCGCGCAGCGGTTAGCCGGCGCGCAAAGCGATCTCGCCGGTCAATGGGCTTACTGGTAGTACACCGTCACGACGTCGCCGCTAACCGAAATGCCGATGATTTGATTCAGCTCGAGTTCCTTGGCCATCAGGAGCTTCGAGAACGGCATCACGACGCCGTCGCTGCCCGTGAGCGTCGTGTGCGCGAGTAAATCGCGCAGATCGAAGCTCGCTCGCATTCTTTTTGATCGCGGCATCGAGTGCGGCGTCGCGGCGCCCGCAGCGTCGACGAGCTGAAATTGGTTTTCGCTCAGATCGGCCATCATGGACCGCAGCTTAAGAAATCGGGTAGGGATGGGCCTCGTCGTTGCCGGCGAGCACGAGGCACGGGGTGCGGACGGTCGAGACGAAGGCGCGGTCGACGCAGTAGACGAAGCCGGGCGCGTAGAGGTTCTGACAGAATGCGTCGAGCACCTGCGGGGTGGCCTCCGGGTGGTCCTTGAGCGTTTCCGCCCAGCCGTTGAACCGGGCGGGGCGGCCGGGCGCCATCGGGCCGAGGCGGCCGATCGGCTGCGCTAGAACGGCGCTTTGCACGCGCTCGGGCTGATGCTTGATCAGATTCAGGATAAACGACCCGCCGATGCACTGGCCGTAGAGATGACAGCGGTCGATGCGCAGGTGGTCGAGGAGCGCGATGTGATCGGCGGTGTAGCTGTCCCAGCCGTCCTGCGCGGTAATCGGAGCACGCGACCGGCCGCCGGCGTTGCGCTGATCCATCGCGATGACGCGAAACTTGTCGGCGAACTCGCTCGTCGGATTGATTGGCGCCGAGGGCTGGCTCCATACCTCGATGACCGACTGCAGCCCCGCCGGCGCGAAGGTGAGGATCGGGAAACCCTGGCCAAACTCCTCGTAATAGATGTGCGCGCCGTGGTGTTCAAAGCTCGGCATCTGGGGGTCCTTTCATGGTGCAGAGGACGCGTCAGGTGACGGAATGCTAATCGATGTCGCCCGGGACCAAAAGGGCTTGGGCGTGCCCCGCGACGCTACGGAACCGGGTTCACACTAAAGCTGCCACAATCGCGATTTATTATCGTTCGGTTAATTGGGGAGCTGCAACTTTTGAACGAGTGTTTGCTGCAGATTTTCTGCAGGTGCAGCAATAGCGTTACGGCCCGCTCACGTCAAAGTTGTGCCGAGTTGGTCGCTCGAGGACATGGCGCCCAGAGCGCGGGCGGCAATGAGGGCGAGGAGGGCCAAGGCCACGATCGGCCCGGCCGGGACACGCCACGCCTCGGCAAGACCGGGCGGAGCCATCGAGAGCACGAACAACGCTGCGAGCACGACCCTCTCCCACCCGGCAAGCCCGGGCGGGCCGCGGACGAGCCACGCCGCTGCGACAGCGCCCAGCATCAAATCATAAATCAAGGCTACCGGGGCCGCGACGAGGGTCGCCGCGGCGAGGGTCGCTCCCCGGATCGGCAACGCGAGGCCGCGCCGCCACACGAATCCCACGAGGAGGCCGGCGCCGAGTGTGGCCGCCACCTGCGCGATAGAGGCCATATTCGAGTTTCCGCCCGCCAGCAAAATGCCTCCGAACGGGGTCACGAAGCCGCCGAAATTGATGCGGCCAGACGCGTAAGTCGCGTGCAATCCCGCGGCGTTGGCGAGAAAACCCTGCCAGGTTTCCCAGCCGAAGACGATCACCGACAACCCGCAGAGCGCCGCCGCCGATCCAAAAGCCGCGCCGAGCGCGCGCCAATGGCGTCCGGCGAGCAAGGCGACCGGGACGAGAAGCGCGCAATGCGGCTTGTAGCAGAGCGCCCCGAAGCAGAACCCGGCAAGGATCGGCCGGCGGTCGATCAACAACGTGCCGGCGCCGAACAACGCCGCCGTCAGAAACGCATTCTGCCCCAAGCCGAGCGTCCAGAAGGCCGCCGGGAACGCCAATACCGGGATGATTGTCGACCAGTCGCGGTCGGCCAAAATTGCCCGCATCACCGTCAGGCACAGGGCGAGCGTCGCCGCCTCGAAGACGAGGAAGGCCGCCAGATACGGCAGACGGGCGAGGGCGGCGCACAGCAGCAGGAAGACCGGCGGATAGTAAAAGAACCGGTACTCGATGCCGGCGGCGGTCGCGCGCTGCTCGGCGGCGTCATGGGCGGCCTGGTCGTAGGTGAGCTCCGGGGTGCCGGAAGCGGCCAACGACCCGGCCGCATAAAAGCTGACGAAATCAGTGCTGGTGGGTCCGGCGAGCGGCACGATTAGGCCATGGGTTCCGGCAACCAGAAAAAGAAACACGGTGGTCTCGACCGCAAGCAGGACCCGGCAATAGGTGAGCACGCGATTGCGGTCGAGCGCGGCGCCCAGAGTGTAGAGAAAGCGCAACCCGGTAATTATCACGGCCTCTCCGATGGACAGCTTCGGCCGGATTGGCGCTCGCTGCGGGGAGGAGGTGAGCAATAAGGAAGGTCCGTTAGGGAAGGATTAACCGTGGTGCATGCGACATGAGCCGCTTGGTGGCTCGCGCAGGCTTAACCGTTTAGTACGAAATGCGCACCAACATCCATTACACCATCTGTTAACGGAGATCGCGATGGGCGGCCCGCCATACTCGCAGCGCCGGATCAAGGGTAAGACCGGGACGGTACTTGGCCTGATGGCGGATGAAAGCGGGGCGACCGCGATCGAATATACCGTGATTGTGGCGCTGGTCGTGATGGCCTTGGTTACCCTCATTACTGCTATCGGGGATTTTGTCAGCACGCCTTTCCAAACAATCGCCGGCAAACTTTGATGCGCCCAGAGACGCCAAAAAAATAGAAAGCTTTTGACGGGGTGGACGGAAGCGGTTCAATCTGACACGGCCGCTGGCGATTTGCGGGCGGACCCCGAGATCTCACAGCGGAATCCTCGATGGATCTACCGGTCAGCGTTGCGGAGGTTGGAGAACAGCTCCGCGAAGGTCGTGAAATTGCGCCCGATCCGGCGTTGTTTTCCGACCCACAAGTGTTCGCCGCCGAGCGGGAGCGGATCTTTCAACGGTCCGTCATGGCGCTCGACCACGAGACGCGCCTTTCCGAGGATGGCCGTTGGTTTCGCTGCGATGCCGCTGCGCGCTCCATCCTCGTGACCAGAGACAAGGGCGGCCGTCTCAATGCGCTGCGCAATGTCTGTATTCACGCCGGCTACCCGGTGTGCGAGGCGGAGGAGGGAACGGCCGAGCGGCTGATGTGCCCGTATCACGGGTGGGAGTATGCACTCGACGGAAGACTGGTCGAGCCCGAGCTGTCGTCACGCATCGACCCGGCGCGGCTGCGTCTCGCCAGCTACCCGGTACGCGTTTGCAATGGCCTGATCTTTGCCGATCCTCCCGGCGCGACTGTGGCTGAGGTGAACTTCGTGCCCGCTTGGTTGAGAGCGGCGACCGTGACGCGGCGGGCGCGCTACAACACGAAGTGGAATTGGAAATACCTGCGCCATTTTTTGCACTCGTCGCCAGACCTCTTCTTCCACCGCTTACCCGATGACTGCCATGAAGTCGGCCCCCTCGGTTTGCTGTTCGCACAGTCACGGCGGGCGGTTCTGCTCCGCGTCATCCCGAAATTTGCCGAGCAGACCGACTTTCAGGTGATCGACATGATGGCGGGAGAGAACCGGTGCGGCGCCGAATCCGAGGCTGGCTTGGATCCTGTGGCGGAGCGGCTGCACGCAGCGGACACCGCGTTCTCGTGGTTCGATCGCGATTTCGCCCAATGGTATTGGTCACTCATGTCGGCTGACGGTCCGCCGCCCTAGTCAGCGCTCCTCGGAACCGGCGCGAGCCCGTTCGTGCTTCGAACGCGGATGGGGGACCCAGGGACGGTCGCCGCGGCTCTCATTCGCGCTCTCTAGGGTGATACCGCCGTTGTCGAGCCACAGCGCCACGGCGCCGCGCCGCCATGAATCGATCCGGTCGACGACCGGCATCATCGATCGGCAACGAAAGCCGGCCGGCACCTGGCTGACGATCGCATCGAACCCGGCACATTTGATTGGCAGCGCAGCTTCGCCGGTAGCGATTGCCACCCGGCGGCCGCGCGCCGTGTAGACGCACAGCTCACCGGCGCAGTCGAGGCCGCCTTCCGCCGCTCTCGCGGCGATAGGCCAAGCCTGCAAAGCCGCGCCGGTCTCGGCGGCAAAGAAAGAGCGCACGATCTTCTCGCCCTTGTCGGCGGAGATGAAATAGTCGCCGTCGGAAGCCCGCGCGGCGACAAAGCGGCCGCCATCGGCGATCAGGACATCGGGTGGCCGGGTCAGCAACATGCTGGCAAAGCCGGCGGTGATCGCGACGATCCCCCAGCGCCGCCAAGGCCCCTGCCACAAGCACAGCCACAACCCACCGAACGAAATCAGCAGCAGCCCCTCGGGTGATAGTCGCGGCATCGCCCAGACATCCCCCGGCAGGGCGGAAATGTGCTCCGCGACCCAGATCGTGATATCTATCCCCCAGCCCATCGGTACCAGCGCCAGCCGCTCGAGGCCGAACGGCATCAACAGGCAAGTCACGACACCCCAGGGCAATGTCCACATCGCGCTCAGCGGCACTGCAATGACGTTGGCGAGCGGCGAATAAAGCGCGAGATGGTGAAAATGGTAAATCGAATAGGGGTAGGTGCCAAATGTCGCGACCACAGTCGTAATCGCCACACCACCGCAATAAGCCAGCACCTTTCCCGGCACCGAGCGGCTGTGCAACAGCCGGCCGAGCCGCGCACCATAGGTCTCGTATACGGCAATCAGCGCGACAACCGCGCCGAACGACATCTGAAAGCTCACCCCGACGAGGATCGAGGGGTCGATGACGAGGACGACCGTTGCGGCGATTGCGCAGACCCGCATCGAGATCCGCAACCGATCGATGATGATCGCCCCAAAGACGAGGCCGTTCATGACAAAGGCCCGCTGGGTCGGGATCGCGGCGCCCGAGAGCAGCAGATAGCAGGCGAGCACGAGAAGCGTCGCGCCGGCGGCGATTTTTTTGATCGGATAGCGCAGCGCGATCGGCGGGATCAGCGCCAATCCGCCGCGCACGGTGAAAAACACAAAAGCGCCGACGAGCCCGAGATGCAAGCCGGCGATCGCCAGCAGGTGCGACAGGCCGGTATCGCGGAAGGCTTGTTTGACCTCTTCCGTGATCGCGCCGCGTTTGCCGGTAATCAGCGCCGAGGCCACACCACCGGTCGAGCCAGGAAGGATGGCGGCGATCCGCCGCGTCATCTCGGTGCGCAGCTGCCGCAGGCTCTCGCGCCACCCGCCTTCGCTCTCCGGCCCAGCGACCCGATGCGCGCCGCCGAAGGTGTATCCGACCGCGCCTATGCCGGCGAAATAAAGCTCGCGCTGGAAGTCGCGCCCGCCCGGCAAAATCTGCGCGGGCACCGGATAGAGCATCGCCTTGAGGCTGACGCGGTCGCCCGGGTTGAGCTCGTCGCTGCTTGGCGGGATATGCAACCGCAGACGGTGCGGCCGATCGCGCGCATCGATGCCGGAGAACGGATCGGCGTCGATGACGATGCGCCAGCCCTTCTCCATCAGGTCGATATCGACAACTCGCCCGGTGACGGCGATGGGCCCGACGTGCCGCTGCAGCATCGGCGCCTCGCGCTCCCAGGCGGTCTCCCGCATCAACGCAAAACCGCCGGCGAAGACAGTGAATGCGAGCGCCGCTTCGCGCCACGCGCGATGCTGACGCACCGCAATCACCGAGCCGACGCCCGCAATTAATGCAGCGACGCCAGGCCATAAGGGAGGCTCGACCTTCAGGATAAAGTAAATACCGATGCCGGCGCCGAAAAATACCGGCAGCCATAAGAGGCGCCGCTCGCCGTCGGCGGCGAGCCTGTCGGCAAGCCCGCCGAAAAGACGGGTGCGCCATTCCGACAGCGGGCCAGTCCATCCGCCCGCAACCGCCGCATCCGCCATCATTGCTCCGCCGCTCGCGCATTACGAGCTTAGCGGTGTCAATAGTTAATTAATAGTAGCATCTCTGCTAATTTTAGAGATATCTCGCGAATGCGGGCGGCGTTTAATGAATCCTGCCTTCTTAGCCCTTCCAACGGGTGGTCGCGCGCTTCCGAGGTACCGTATTGTGCCGAGAAGATCCGCGCATCAAAGAACGGCGAGCGCCGTAGGATGATCGCGCGCTCACCCTCGGCATCCTGGTTCCTGCCCATTTCCGCGTAGGCGGCTGCAAGAAACGAATGGGTGATCATCGCGTTGCTGCGTCCGGGGTTCCGGGCGAGGGCGCGGTCGCCGACCTCGACGGCTTCGTTGTAGCGGCCGAGGAAATAATACGCCCAGCATAGACATGCACCTTAGCAGGCGGCCGCGATCAAAGCGGAGCGGGGTTTCGAGCCACGGCAAAGCCTCCGCTGCTCTGCCTGCCCACACCAATATATGTGGCGCAAATTGCGCTGGCGCTTTGCTAGCGAGGCCCACCGCGAGTTGTTCGGCAAGGACCCGGACCGTTACGCGCCGCAATACGACGGGTATTGCGCGATGGGTATGGCGGTGATGAGGCGGCGGCGGTCACCTGGTCGTCGTCGCCCCGGAAGCGGCACGCGAGAAAGCGGCAGGACACGTTCGCGGCGGTGCAATAAACCGAAGAGATCCTCCCGTCGGCGAGAGCGGGATGGCAACAGAGAGATCCCCGCTTCAGCGTGACTCTCAGGCGAACCTCTAGCGCTTCCCGCCGCGGTGCTCGCCCGGCCCCTTGTGGCCGGCTTCGACCGCGATTTCGGTGTTCCTTTCTTTGCTTTGGTCCGGCTCGTCGCGACCGACCGAGCCTATATCTCTGACGCCGTGCTGGCGCTCCTCGCCTTTGCTGCCGCTGGTCGGGCGGCCCTTGTCGGCCGCATCGTGCTGCGGCTTCTCGTCCATGCCGCGTTTCGAGGTCTGGGATTGTTCTCGATCCGCCATGATAAGAACTCCGCTGGTTCAGTCTTCGCCGATCATCCCAACTTCTGGACGACGGCTCAATAAGACAACCCTCCTGCTAGCAGTGCGGTTCCCAAAAATCTCTGGTGCAGCGAGGGCAGCAAAGTCAGCCCGCTCGCAGCCCTCTCCAGTCGACGCCGTTCTCGAACGCGGCGGCGGCGCGGTAGATCGTCTCCTCGTCGAAAGCTTTGGCGACCAGCATCATGCCGACCGGCAGGCCGTCGACCATGCCGCAAGGCAGGCTCATTGCCGGATGGTGCGTGCAGTCGAATTGCGCCGTGTTGGCCAACATCTCGAAGCCGCGCTGCAGGATGTCCGCGACCGGCGCATTGGCTTCGGGCAATGGCGTCGCGACCATCGGTAGGGTCGGCATCAGCAGCAGATCATAGCGCGACAGCACCTCGTCATAGGCGCGACGCAACCGGCGCACGAGGTTCTGTGCTTTTGCGTAGTAGTGGCCGCGGTAGCGCGTCACCATGAAATGCCCGAGCAGCATCGTGTTCTTCAGGGTATCGGACAGCTCGTCCGCCCGGGTTCGCCAGGCGCTGTGGAAGTCCAGCATCGAGGTGACGTAGAGACCCTGCCAGTTGAAGCCGAAGCCGTTGCCCAGCATCATCTGCATCGTCGCGCCCTCGGCGGCGATCGCCAGCCATATCGCCGATCCGTCGCGGTGCATCGGGATCGACACCGTGTCGACGCTCGCGCCCATTCCGCTGAACCGCCCCGCCGCTTCGCGAACGACGGCATCGACCTGCGGCATCGATTGCGAATGGCCGAAACCTTCCTCGACGACCGCGATCTTCAGTCCGCCGGCGCCCCTGCCCAATGCCTCGCGATAGGGCTTTGCGATGGCGCCGTATTGCCGCGGGTCGAGCCCGTCGGGTCCCGCCAATACCTCCAGCAACACCGCATTGTCCTCGACGGTCGCGGTCATCGGGCCGGTGTGGTCCAATGTCAGCTCGATCGGCATGATGCCGGTATAGGGCACGAGGCCATGGGTCGGCTTCATGCCATAGATGCCGCAGAACGAAGCCGGGATGCGGATCGAGCCGCCTTGGTCGCCGCCCAATGCCATCGGCACCTCGCCCGCAGCGACGACGGCCGCACTGCCCGAAGACGAGCCGCCGGCCGAATAGCCCATGCGGTGCGGGTTGTGCACCGGGCCGGTGGCGCTGGTATGGCTGCCGCCCGAGAAGCAGAAATATTCGCACACCGTCTTGCCGACGATCGTGCCGCCGGCGTCGAGGATGCGCGTCGCGACGGTCGCGTCGACATCCGGCACATAGCCTTCCATCGTCGAGGCGCCGTTCATCATCGGCACGCCGGCGAGGCAGATATTGTCCTTGAGGGCCACGGTCTTGCCGCGGAGCTTGCCGGCGGCGGCGCCCGCGACCTCGGTCTCTGACGTACCAGGCGCCATACCGGTTCTCCTCGGGCGCGGGGCGCCGGCCCGGCAGGCGCGGGTAGCTGACCGGCGGCAACTCGTCCGGCATCCGGTCGAGGCGGTTGTACACCTCGAAAGCCCCGAGCAGGCTTTGATGATGCGCCGCGAGCTCGGCCTCGGGCAAGGCGAGGCCGAGCTCCAGCCGCGACTTCGCCCAGCTGCTCCAGGCTCGGCACTTTGATCGTATTGAGCGACATCGCGGCCTAACTTGCCGGCGCCTGCTGATAGCGGCGTCCAGCCAGATACCGCACGCCCTGCGGTCCGCTGCGCTCGGTGTGCCGGCGACCCGCGGTCATCGCAAACGTATCGCCGGAGCGGTAGGTGCGCTCCTCGCCGCCGCACACGATCGTCATTTCGCCTTCGAGAATGAGCAGGCGCGCATCGAATTCGTGAGCGTGCTCGGGATTTATCGCGCCCGCCTCCATCCGGCGATCGACGACCTCCCTATAGCCTTGCGCATCGCAGCTCGTTCTCAAAATCCGTCCGGTTCATCGGCTGCTCCCTCGTGAATGTCGGCGACTTTCAGTGCCGGCATCTTATCACGAGGGGGTGCCGTTTCGGCGATCACGTTATCTTGCGGCGCTGCCCGGCTCCGCCGCTCGCCGATGCCGCTCGGCGAGCATGTCCGAAGGCGTGACCAGCGCGATGGCCGATTGCAATTTATTGTGCCATCCGGTCACGACATCGCCCTCGCCGCGCATCATCGCCTCGAAACCCTGCTTGGCGACATCGGCAGGATCGTCCTTTTTGCTCTGCCCGATCTTGGTGTCGAGCATGTCGGCGCGCTCGAAGAAGTCGGTCTCGGTGGCGCCCGGCATCAGGCAGGTCACCGTCACCCCGGAATCCTTGATCTCGTGGCGCAGCGCGAACGAAAAGGAATCGAGAAACGCCTTGGTGCCGTTGTAGACCGCCTGATAAGTGCCCGGCAGGAACCCGGCGATCGAGCCGGTAATCAGAATACGCCCGGCCCGCCGCTCGCGCATGTCGCGCCCGACCTTCTGTATGAGGTAAAGGGTCCCGGTGATGTTGGTGTTGATCACCCGCATCACGTCCGCCGAAATCCTGGTCGAGAAAGCCCTTTCCCAAACCGCGTCCGGCATTGGCGAGGAGCGCGTCGACCGGCCGTCCCATTCCTTTGGCGAGCAGCGTAGAGCTTGTCGACACCCTCCAGAGTGGCGAGATCGGCCTGAACTGCCTCGACTGTCGCGCCGAGCTTGCGAAACTCTCGCGCCGCGTCCTCGATCTTCGGCTCGTCGGCGGCGACCACGAGATCGAAACCATTCTCGGCGCAGGTCTTGGCGAGCTCGTAGCCGATGCCGGTGGAGGCGCCGGTGACAAGGGCGAGGGAACGAGTGTCTTGAGCCATCGTAAAAATCTCCGATCCGATCGAGAATTGATGCAGTCTCGAACCGGGCCGGAGGTGCGCGGTTCCTCATGGGCACCGTTTGGGGAACTCGACGGTGTCAAATCGTCGAGCGGAGTTGATCGGAACGATCGGGTGGGGAGGAAGGCGTGGCTGGTGTGCTCGACAGGCATTCGCGTCCTCGATTTCGGGCGCTACATCGCGGGACCGTTCTGCGCCGCGCTGCTCGGCGATCTCGGCGCCGAGGTGATCCGCATCGAGCGGATCGGCGGCGGCGAGGATCGCGGCATGATCCCGGTCGGCGCCGGGCCCGCCACCGAACCGTTCACCGGCGGCGGCGCGATGTTTCTCGCGATGAACCGCAACAAGCTGCGGGATGACGTTGGACCCGGCGGCGCCGAAGGGCCGCGAGATCGTCCGCAAGCTGGTCGCTACCGCCGATGTCGTCGTCGCCAATCTGCCGCCCCGCGTCCTGCGGTCACTGGCGCTCGATCTCGACAGCCTGCGCCAGACCAAGCCCGACATCATCCTGACGACGGTGACCGGTTTCGGCGTCCGGCGGACCGCTCAGCCACAAGCACGGTTTCGACGGCATCGGCCAGTCGATGAGCGGCGCCGTCTATCTCTCCGGCACGCCGGAGCAGCCGATCGCGATCAAGGTGCCGTGGGTCGATTTCGGCACCGCCTGTCTGTCGGCGTTCGGCACTCTGGCGGCGCTGATCGAGCGCGGCAAGACCGGGCGCGGCCAGAAGGTCGAGGGCGCCCTGCTGCGCACCGCGATCGCCTTCACCAACGCCACCCTGATCGAGCAGGCGCTGACCGGCGTGAACCGCACCGCGACCCTCAATCGCGGTTTCAACTCGGCGCCGGCCGACATCTTCCGGACCAAGGACGGCTGGATCGTCGCGACGGTGATCGGCGCGCCGATGTTTCGCCGCTGGGCCAGGATGATCGGCGAGGAGCATTGGCTGCGCGACCCCCGCTTCAAGGACGACCAGTCGCGGGCCGACCACGGCGAAATCATCTCGGCCCGCATGTCCGAATGGTGCGCGTCGCGCAGTTGCGCCGAGGCGCTGGCCGCGCTCGAAGAGGCCAGCATCGTCGCCGGCCAGGTCTATTCGCCGCAGCAGGCGCTCGACGACCCGCATATCCGCGCCGCCGGTCTCCTCGAGGAAGTGACCTTTCCCGGGCTCGACAATACCCTGCCATTGGCGCCGACCCCGATCGAGCTGTCGGAAACGCCCGGCGCCTACCGCCGCCGCGCCCCGCTGGTCGGCGAGCACACCGACGAGATCCTCGCGAGCCTCGGCTACACCGCCGCCGAGATCGCCGCGCTGCGCGAGGAGCGGGTGATTTGAGATTGTCATCGCGAGCCCACGGGTCCGGCCTTAGCTGCCCGAGGACAGGCACCGCGAAGCGATCTCGGGCCGCAGGGCGCTCGTCCGCCGGTTGAGACTGCCTCGAAGCGCGTCTCGCGATGACCGAGCCCTTTTAGAGGACGAGCTGCGTCTGGGTGACGAGAGCGACGAGGCGACCCTCCGCGGGTTGAAATGCGAGTCTGCCATATCATCGTCCGCCGGCCGCGGTGGACCGGCGTCGTCTCGCCGATCACCCGGGTGCCGGCCGGCGCCGGCGCGATAAAATTGGTCTTGCTCTCGACCGTCGTCGTGCCGGCACCTTGCGGCAAATTGACGAGCGTGCCCATCGCGCCGAGCGTATCGGCGAACGCCATGATTGCGCCGCCGTGGAGCACCGCCGGAGTGGTGCAAAGGTCCGCCCGGACGGTCATCTCGGCTACGACCCTTTCACGCGAGGCGCTGACGAACTCGATGCCCAGAAGCTCGGCAAATGGTAGCTTGGTCTCATTCACCCGGTCGAGCAGATCCAATTGAGGGTTCCTCCCTTAGGTGCGGCCTTTCCGCACGCAGCGAAACATTGGGCGCGGTTTTCTGGCAAGATCAATGACAGGATAGCAGTCACGGTTATGCCACGATTGTCAGCTTAAAGCTCGGCTTCGTTGCGGGGCTGATTCCCTGGAGGACACTGGTGCATGCGTAAGTTGGCGATAATCGCGCTGGTCTCCACGCTTTTTGTCGCAGGCGGCGTTTTTGCTCAGCAAAAGGCCGGAAAAGACGGCGTTTACGAAGAACTCAACTTCTTCGATGAAGCGTTCGAACGGATCCGCCAGGATTCGGTCGATGCGGTCAGCGACACAAAGCTGATCGATTCGGCGATCTCGGGCATGTTGACGGGGCTCGATCCACGCGCGTCCTTTCTCGACGAGGCCGCCTTCAAGGCGTTGCAAAACCCGGCGAACGACAATGAGACCGGCGTCGGTCTGGTGGTGACGATCGATAACGGCCAGCTAAAGGTAATCTCGCCGCAGGACGGGTCGCCGGCGGCGCAAGCCGGTATCACTCCCGGAGACGTGATCTTTTCGATCGACAAGGAGCCGACCTACGATTTGACCCTCCACGAGGCGGAACAAAAGCTGCGGGGCTCCGCGGGCAGCGAGGTCCAGCTGACGTTGCGCCGGGGCAATAGCGGCCCGATCGACGTAAAGATCAAGCGGGAACCGTTCAAATTGCAAACTGTGGCGGGGCGCGTGGAAGGCGGCAATATCGGCTACCTGCGCGTCGCCGGGTTTGACGGGACGACCCAGAAGGCGCTCGCCGACACGGTGCAGGGTTTGCAGCAACGCACCGGCAACAAAGTGATCGGATTCATTCTCGATCTGCGCAACAACCCCGGCGGCAACTTCGATGCCGCGGTGGCCACCGCCGACGCGCTGATCGACAAGGGCGACATCGTCGTCGTCAAAGGCCGCAAGCAGGGTGCCACAAAGCGCATCAGCGCCACTCCCGGCGACATCGCAAAGGGGCTGCCGATCGTCGTGCTGATCAATGGCGGGACGGCGCGCGAGGCCGAGCTGGTTGTCGGCGCCTTGCAGGACAACAAGCGGGCAGTAACGCTCGGGACGAAGAGCTTCGGCGAGAGCTCGATTGAAAACCTCATCCCACTCGGCACTGGCGGGGCGATCCGCCTGACGACGGCGCGTTTCACGACCCCCAACGGCCGCGAAATTCAGGGCAAAGGTCTGGAACCCGACCTCGGTGTGAGCACGCTCAAACTAGCAAAGCTCGGGCAGGGCGAAGGCCGGCACGAGGCGGATCTGCCGGGCGCGCTCAAAAATCCTGATCAGCCTGCGGCGGCGCCAGCCAAGGCGCCGGCCGACGCTCCTCCCGGCGCGACAGCCACACCGGCGCCGCAAGAAGCGCCCTCCGTCGCGACCGGCGATATCGGCTCGACGAGCGACGAGCAACTGACCCAGGCGATCGACGTGCTGCGCGGCCTTTCTCTGATCGGGAAGCGCGCGGCAGGTTGACTCCCGGGTCCCGTTAACTTTAATTTGCAAACCCGCCATATTGATGCCGCATCTCCTGAGGCATCATGCGGCGCATCTCAAGAAGAATAGGCGCTTTGAGCGCGTATGTCGTCGCCTGTGGCGAAGATTGGCACAATGCATTTCAGGAGGCCAGGATGAGCGAGGCGAAATCGAACGAAATCCCCGTTGGCTCGGGCTTTGTTAAACAAGCCGAGTTGTGGATGGGCGCACAAGGTGAGGTCCTCACCGGGCTGGAAACGATGATCACCGGGTGGGCGCAGCGGCAGCGCCGGGTCTTCGAAGCATCCTCCCGATCCATGCAGAGGATCTGTGAAGCCCGCAACCCATTCGATCTGCTGCAAGCGCAGCACGAATGGCTGTCGGATTGCCTCAATTGGACCGCCTCGGAAATCCGCGCGGTCGGCAACGAGATCCCCGCGATAACCCAGAAGGCGGCGGAGCGGTTTGGCGATCGCGGCAACGGCGAGCAACGCAACCCGCCACCGCAAGTCGCACCAAGGATTTCCGTCGAGCGAGCTGCCGCGGAGTAACAGCCAAGTTCGTCGGTAGAACGTCTGCCCTTTCTTCTTCTCCCCCGATGGCCGAGGCAAGGCTGTCGGGGAATATCATGCGGCTAGAATTGGCGGAACAAGTCGGCGCAAAATGATCTTTGGCTGTTCCTGCTGCGCTGTATCATTCGTCCGGAAACCAGCACGGTGCAGGCCGACGACCAACGTTTTCACGCGGAGCGCCCAGAACTCAGCATTGGGAGTCCCCCAGAAGGAGGCGTGGAACGCCGCAAGCGAATTCATGTCCGGTTTGAGCTAGACCGCCTCAGCCAGCGCGGCCTTGGCCTCGTCGAGATCACCCCGCAGGCCGAGCGGATCTGCGAGCGGCAGCGTGCGCGATCTTGAGCAGGTCGATAGCTCGATCCATATGGCCCAGGAGGAGATGGCACCGACCTAAGATCGAATAATTGACCGCTATAGTCGGCTCGTGCGGACTGAGCCGGATCCACTTCTCGATATAAGCGATAGCCGCCTCTGGTCGCCGAGTTGCATCAGCGTGATGCCAAGGTTCCGAACCGCAACCGGGTTGTTTCGGTCGAGCGCAATCGCCGTTTCCAACTCCATCCGCGAAACTGCCACGATTGAGGACGGACTCGTCGGCGGAAATCCTGATCAAGTTAACAATAGGTCGGAGTGACGGCTCCGAATGGCCGACCCGATTATGGTTCGGCGTGGCGATAGCTGGTGGGTGACCCTCGATCCAACTCAGGGCAGCGATATCCGCAAAACCCGGCCGGCTGTTGTGGTGACGGCGAATGCGCTCAATCGTGCCCGGCGAACGGTCGTGGTGGTCACGCTCTCAGCTGGTCCGGAGGCAAGGCCGCCTATTGTCGTGCCGACGCCTTCCGCAGGGCCCCATTCCGTCGCCGTTTGCGATCAGCTTAGGGCCGTGGACAGGCGCCGCCTCACCCGTATTTCAGGTCGGCTCTCCAATTCGGATCTACGCATGATCGAAGAGGGGATCCGGCGCATTCTGGAGCTTTAATTCGCTGAGCCGAAGATGCTCACACCTCCAATTACTTGAGGAAGGATTGCTACTCCAGCCGCCCGCCATAGCGGTGAATGTGGTAGGGGTTGCGAGATAAGCCTGGGCAATAGCTGCCGACGACGGGTTCGAGGGCCTCGTAGAGGCGGCGGTGGTCGGCATTTGCGGCGGCGAGACGCTCGCGCGCTGCCGTTACCCGGTCGCGCAGCCGGTCGAGATCGACGGTGACGACGCGACGGTTGTCGACGATGAGGCGGCCGCCGATCATGACACTGGCGACCGCGGTGCCGTCCTCGGTGTGGACCAGCTGGTTGACCGGATCGTTGAACGGCAGCCAGTTCGGGTGGTCGAGGTCGAGCATCACGATGTCGGCCTTGTAGCCGGGTGCCAGACGGCCGATCCGATCACCGAGCCCGAGGGCGCGGGCGCTGCCCTCGGTCGCCGCCAGCGCCGCTTCGCGGGTCGTCAGCCATCGCCGCCAATCCGGCCCTTGCACCTTGGAGACGAAGGAAGCCAGCCGCATCGCCTCGTACATGTTCTGGTTGTCGGCGCAGTTTGCTCCATCGGTGCCGATCCCGAGATTGACCCGGCGTTCGAGCATCGCCCGCGCGTCGGCGAGGCCGCTGCCGAGCCGCATGTTGCTGCCCGGATTGTGGGCGACCGAGGCGCCGTGGTCGCCGAGGCGGGCCATGTCGTCCTCGTCGAGCCACACGCCATGGGCGACCGTGAAATGAGGCCCGAGCACGCCGAGGCTGTCGAGATGCGCCGTCTGCGTCCGGCCGTAGAGCCGGATCCCGGTCACTGCCTGCACCTTGGATTCAGCAACGTGGCTGTGGACCCCGAGGCCGAACTCGCGCGCCAGATCGGCGCAGCCGAGGATGAAGGCGTCGGAACAGTGATGCGGTATCGTCGGCGCGATCGCGGGACATACCCGGTCGCGGTCGAAGGACCAGCCGCGCAGCGCCTCACGGATCGCCGCCAGCGTCGCCTCGGCCGGCGGCAGCCGTAGTTCGGCGACCCGGTCCTGGAGCGGCTTCGGCAGCGCCTCCCATCAGACCTGGGATCGCCTCGTAAAAGCTGCGGTCGGCGACCATCGGCGCGATGACCGCGCGCATGCCGACATCGGCGTAGGCCTTGCCCGCCAATACCAGCCCTTCGGCGGTCGGCAACGGCCACTCGAAGGAGAGGTCATAGCAGGCGGTGCAGCCCTTCATGACCATCTCGACTGCGCCGAGTTGGGTCGAGAGATACTTATCCTCGGCGGTGCGGTTGCCGGTGATCCACGGCGCCGCGCTCAGCAGCAGTTCGAGAGTCCAGCGGTCGCCCATCCCCTTGGCGAGGTTGCCGTGGCCGTGCGTGTGGGCGTTGACGAGACCCGGATGCAGCAGCCGGCGCGCCGCCGCGATCTCGACCGCATCGGCCGGGGCCGGGCAGCCGGGCGGGCCGATTTCGCGGATCGTGTCGTCCTCGACCAGGATATCGGCGGGTGCCGCGGTTCCTGCGGCGATGTCGAGCACGCGGCCGCCGCGCAGGATCGAAAAGGCCATGGTATCGTCTCCGACAAAGTGCCCCGTATGATAGACCGGAGCACGGAAGGAGCCGAGCGATGCCTAGTGTTATCGTGCAGCGGCGCGGGGCCGTTATCGAAATCGTCCTGAACCGGCCGGCGGTACTCAACGCCGCCAACCGCGAAATGATCGGCGAGCTCGCCGCGGCGGCGGCCGAAGCCGCCGAGGATGCCGCTTCTCGCGTCGTGCTGTTGCGCGGCGCCGGCTCGCATTTCTGCGCCGGCGGCGACATCAACATGTTCGGCGAATTGATTTCGCTCGAGCCAGCGGCCCGTGAACAGGCTCTTCATGCGATCGTCGATACGTTGCACCCGCTGCTGATCGCGTTGCGGCACATGCCCAAGCCCGTCGTCGTTGCGGCGCAGGGGGCGGCGGCGGGCTTCGGCCTCAGCCTCGTCCTCGCCGCCGATCTGGCGGTCGCTGCCGAGGATTGTGTTTTCGCGTCCGGCTACATCCATCTCGGAACCAGCCCGGATGGCGGCATGACGATGACGTTGCCCCGCATCGTCGGGCTAAAGCGGGCGGCGGAGTTGATGTTGCTCGGCGACCGCTTTGATGCGCGGCGCGCCCTCGAACTCGGCCTCGTCAATTGGTTGGTTCCGCCGGCGGCGCTCGAGGCCGAGGCGATGGCGCTCGCGACACGGCTGGCGAACGGTCCGGCCCATGCTTACGGGCGCACCAAAGCGCTGATCGAGGCTTCGGTCGGTCAAATGCTGGATGCGCAGTTGCGGCGAGAGACCGAAAGCTTTGCCGCATGCGCCGCGACCGAGGAATTTGTCGAGGGCGTCCGTGCGTTTCTCGAAAAACGCCCAGCCCGATTTCAGGAGCGAGGCAGTCGTGAGAAAACCACGTCGAGATGCGATGGATCGGGCTGGTGGCCGTGGCGAGCGCCGGCCTGTTGTCTGGATGCTATTATTATCCTTACGGCTATTCTCCGTGGGGCTATCCGTCCTACCCTTATACGGCGGGTTATCCGTACGGGGCGGCTAATCCCTATCCGCCGATGCCGGGGGCGGCGTCGCAATACCCGCAACAGCTGGAACCGGGGTATCGCAGGAGCCGGCACCTGGTATCCGCAGCAGCCGGCACCGGGTATCCGCAGCAGCCGCAGATGTATCCGCAGCAGCCGGCAGTCGGGGCGCCTCAGCCGTTGACACGGAACCCATTCAGCGAACGCCGACTGCCGTCCGCGCCGGTGCCGCGAATCGGCGCCCGGAGATGGCGGACCGGCTAATTCAAGCCAATGTCCGATCCGGCGAGCCGCCTGCTGGGCGTAGGCGTAACGCAGAGTAGCAACCCGGCGTTCGCCTGATGCAAGGCCACGAAAATCTGTCTTTCCGCGCTTTGCGCGATTTGGCGCTCTTAACCGCGGATTAACCTCGGTACTGCAGGATGGATGCCGGAGGTGCTCACGAGAATGCTTGAACGCCACGCGCTCGCAATTACCGGCATTGCCCTGGTGCTCATGGCGCTGGCGCTGATTCGGCCCTCATCCGGCATGCGCACGATCGTATTCGGCCTGCTGCTCGCGGCTGCGGCGCTGGTCGGGATGGGTCTCGGTATCCGAAATCTGCTCAGCGACTGTACCTGACCAAAACCGTTGCGGGGGGCACGATTTGGGGTTAACCCGTAGCGTTTCAAATCGCCGCGGGCGGGTAGCGTATTTCGAATGGCGGGCAATCTCGTGCAGGGCGCGGTCTTCACCGTCATGGTGGTGCGCGCCGGAATGTTGCGCGATCCCGGTTTCGAAGCCGAACTTGCCGAGCAGGTGCAGCGCAGCCCGCGATTTTTCCAAAACGCGCCGGTCGTGCTCGACCTGAAGGGGGCGGGGGAGTTCGCTCGCGAGGCGGAGTTCGCCGAGGCCAAGAAGATCCTGCGCCGCCACACCTTGACCCTGATCGGCATCCAGAATGCCGCGCCGGTTCAAGCAGATGCCGCCGCCGCCGCGGGTCTGGCGGGCTTCGCGCCCAACGCCACACAGCCCAGCCGGCCGCGCCCTGCGGAACGCCGCGCCAGCAGCCGGTCAAGCGCCGCAAAGCCACGCTGCCCCGTCCGCGGCCAAATCGCGGCTGGTGACCCAGCCGGTCCGCTCCGGCACCCAGATCTATGCGCGCGGCGCCGATCTCGTCGTCACCGCGCCGGTCAGCGCCGGGGCCGAAATCATGGCCGACGGCAACATCCATGTTTACGCGGCGCTGCGCGGCCGGGCTCTCGCCGGCGCCGGCGGCGACGCCGAGGCGCGAATCTTTTGCAGCCGGCTCGAGGCGGAGCTGGTCAGCATCGCCGGACATTATCTCGTCAGCGATCAAATCCCGCCGGAACACCGGGGTTTACCGGTGCAGATCGCGCTCGTCGATGATCGGTTGACCATCGAGCGGAATTGACGCTCATCATTGTGGCAGCGCCTTCACGGGCGGCGGGGGCCGCCGCGAATCGCTGCATGGGGTTTGCTGGGGAAAAGGGGGAGGTCTATTTGGCAAAAGTAATCGTGCTCACTTCGGGCAAGGGGGGCGTCGGCAAGACCACCTCCGCAGCCGCCATCGCTGCCGGGCTGGCGCTGCGCGGCAAGCGCACCGTCGTTATCGATTTCGATGTCGGGTTGCGCAACCTCGATCTGATCATGGGGTGCGAGCGCCGCGTCGTGTTCGATTTCATCAATGTCATCAACGGCGACGCCAAGCTCAACCAAGCGCTGATCAAGGATAAGCGCAACGACAACCTCTACGTCTTCCCGACGTCGCAGACGCGGGACAAGGAGGCGCTGAAGCGCGACGGGGTCGAGCGGGTGCTCGAAGAGCTGAAGGAAAACTTCGACTATATCGTCTGCGACAGCCCGGCCGGGATCGAGCATGGCGCGATCACCGCGCTCTATTTCGCCGACAGCGCGATCATCGTCACCAACCCCGAGGTGTCCTCGGTGCGCGACAGCGACCGGATCATCGGCATCCTGGCCTCCAAGTCGCGCCGCGCCGAACACAATCTGGAGCCGGTTCAGGTCCATCTGCTGCTGACCCGCTACTCGCTGGAGCGCGTCAAAAAGGGCGAAATGCTGTCGGTCGAGGACGTCAAGGAGATCCTTTCGATCCCCTTGCTCGGCGTGATCCCCGAATCGGAAACGGTGCTGAAGGCCTCCAACACCGGGACCCCGGTTGTCTTTGACGAGGAAAGCCCGGCGGGGCGCGCTTATCTCGACTCGGTCGCGCGGTTTGTCGGCGAGCAACGCGAAATGCGGTTTCTCCAGCCCGAGCGCCGGAGCATCTTCCGCAGCTTCTTCGGGAGAGCTTGATGCGCCTGTTGGATCTGCTCTTCCCGGAGCGCCGCAACACCGCGGGGTCGCCAAGGACCGGCTGAAGATCGTGCTCGCCCATGAGCGGGCCAGCCGCGACGCCCCGGAATTTCTGCCGGCATTGCAGAAGGATCTGCTCGACGTCGTGGGCCGCTATGTCGAGATCCGCGACGACACGCTGCGTGTCAATGTCGGGAAATCGGACGACACCTCGCTGCTCGAAATCAACGTCGAGATCGACCGCTCCTTGTTCAAGCCGGTCAACAACGGCGCCATCGTCAGCCCTCGTCCCGCACCGACCGCGCGGCTCGATCACGAGAGCCCGGCGCCTTGGGTCAAGCAGAGTTGACCGCTCTGCGCTCCCCGGTGTGCCTCCCGACATTGTGGAGCGAGCGGACGTGGCGAAAAGGTAGACGCAGCAGACTTAAAATCTGCTCCGGGGTACCGGGTGCGGGTTCGAGTCCCGCCGTCCGCACCAATTGGCATGAAGAGGTTGTGGTGACCAGCCCAGCTTACGAAACCGTTCTGATCGTCGTATCCCGAGTTTGACCAGGTTTTGCCGTTGGTGCGCGTGGCCAGTCCTTTCTCGCCGCTCTCCAACCAGACTAAACCCACCCTGCCGGTCAACAAACGAACGGCGGATCGTGCTGCGCTTCACCCGCCCTGCGCTTTGGCTTAGAACGGATCGGTGCGCGGGGGCTCAGAATGGGTGGACGATATGAGCGCAGAGGAAATGTCAGCGGAGATGACGGACGGCTTTCACCTAGTGGTGGAGGCGCTGAAGCTGAACGGGGTCGATACGATCTATGGGGTGACGGGCATCCCGATCACGGATTTGCTGCGGCTGGCGCAGACGGAGGGGATCCGTTATTTCGGCTTCCGGCATGAGCAGTCGGCCGGGAATGCGGCCGCGATCGCCGGGTATCTGACACAGAAGCCGGGCATCTGCATGACGGTCTCGGCGCCCGGTTTCCTAAACGGGCTGGTTGCCTTGGCCAATGCCACGACGAACTGTTTCCCGATGATCATGATCAGCGGGTCGAGCGACCGCGCGATTGTCGATCTCGAGCAGGGCGATTACGAGGAGATGGACCAGCTGGCCGCCGCCAAGCCCTATGCCAAGGCGGCTTACCGGGTCAACCGCCCGCAAGACATCGGCATCGGCATTGCGCGGGCGATCCGCGCCGCGGTGTCGGGGCGCCCGGGCGGGGTCTATCTCGACCTGACGGCCGAGGTGCTCGGCTCGGCGCTCGATGTGGAGACGGCGAAGGGGTCGCTGGTGAAGGCCGTCGATCCGGCGCCGCCGCAGCCCCCGGCGCCGGAAGCGGTCGCGCGCGCCATCGAGCTCTTGGCGTCGGCGCAACGACCCCTCGTGATCCTCGGCAAGGGTGCCGCCTACGCGCGGGCGGACGAGGAGATCCGCTCGTTCATCGAAACGACAGGCATCCCGTTCCTGCCGATGTCGATGGCCAAGGGGCTCCTTCCCGACGACCATCCGCAATCGGCCGCCGCCGCCCGCTCCTATGTCATAGGGAATGCCGATGTCGTCATGCTGGCCGGGACGCGACTCAATTGGCTCCTGTCGCATGGCAAGCCGCCGCTGTGGTCCGAACGCACGCGGTTCGTGCAGGTCGACATCTCGCCGACCGAATTCGACAGCAACCGGGCGATCGCCGCGCCGGTCGCCGGCGACATCAAATCGGTTTTCGCTGCCTTCAACGCTGCAATGAAGCCGGGACAAATCAAGCGCCAGGCGGCCTGGGTCGACGAGACCGGCAAGCGTAAGCAGCAGAATATCGAGCGGATGGCGGCGCGCCTCAACGCCGATCCGAGCCCGATGAATTTTTCCAGCGCATTGCGCGCGGTGCGCAACGCCCTCGCCACTCAGCCGGATGTCTACATCGTCAACGAAGGCGCCAACACGCTCGACTTTGGCCGCAACATCATCGACATGGACAAGCCGCGCCACCGGCTCGACAGCGGCACCTGGGGCGTCATGGGCATCGGCATGGGCTATGCGATCGGCGCCGCCGCGGTGACCGGCAAGCCTGTCGTCGCGATCGAGGGCGACAGCGCCTTCGGGTTCAGCGGGATGGAAATCGAAACGATCTGCCGCTACGAATTGCCGGTGGTCACGGTCATCTTCAACAATAATGGCGTATACCGCGGCGATCCGAAGGACAGGCCATACTCACCGACCGGCCTCCTGCGCGATGCGCGCTATGACAAGATCATCGAGGCATTCGGCGGCGCTGGCTACCACGCAACCGACACGCCGAGCCTCACCAAAGCGGTAAGCGAGGCGCTCGCGTCAGGCAAGCCGGCGCTGATCAACGCCGTCATCGACCCGACGGCCGGCACCGAAAGCGGGCACATCCAGAGCCTCAATCCGAGAAGCGCCGTCGCGCAGAAGACCTGAAGCCAAAGGTTCGCCGGCCGCTCTTATTACTCGATTGATCCGCCGCTCCGGACTTTTTTTCGGTTTTCTCGTGGCGGCAACATGGACCCCGGCTTTTCGCGGGGGAGACAAGTGGATGGGGTGCTTGGCGAGGCGAGACCTCGAAAGACGCACGACCTTTCTCAGGGGGCGATGAAGCGGTCGATCTTGCGATAGCGGAACAGCCAATGCCCGCCAACTCTGACGAGCTCGTCTTGGTAAGCCCCGCCCGAGCCGATCTTTGGCCCCTCCGGGCTGTTCTGCACGACCGTACAGTTGGAGCGCGCCCGCGCGCTCGCGCCGTCCAGCGCAATCGCGATGTTCGTTACCAGATGAATTCCGCGAGGCCGCTGGTCGCCCGCTTGCGCCCGGATATCGCGGGCCAGCTCGGCGATCGCCGTGCGGCCGGTCGCCCTGCCGAATGCGGTGTCCCAGGTGCCGTTCCCGGTGAACAACGCCGCCATCTCGGCAAAGCGCCCGTCATCGAGCCGGAAGCAGTATTCGGCCAGCACCTCGCGGATCGCGTCTTTCTCTTCGAGCGCGCTCGGCATCCATCCCCTCCTGCGCGGCAGCGTTGCGGATGGATATTATAGTCGGATTTTTGCTTAGCGCACGCCGGCGCCGCACCAATCCTCGCGGCGGTCGAAGCGCAGCGATACGGCTTGACGGTCGCGCCAATGTGCGGCGTAGGCCCCGGCCACCACCGGCGAGGCGACAAGGTTCAAATCTTCGGAATTTGCCGACGCGCCGCGCGTCCAATTGTAGGACCCGTTCAATGTGACGGCGCCGTCAATGACCATTGTCTTGGCATGCGCAATCCGAGCGATGTGGTCTATCCAAACGGGCACCCCGGCGCCCGCGAGAGGATCTATGCCGCTGTTGCGGCCGCAAGGTGTGCTCCTGTCGGCGATCAGCTTGACCTCGACGCCGCGCCGGTGCGCGCGCAGCAACGCCTCGACGATGCCCGACCCGGTAGTCAGGCCGTAGGCGCCGACCAGGATCTCGTGCTGGGCCCGGTCGATCGCCCGCACCGCAAGCGCCGCGCAATCGCTCTCCGGCGCAAAGCAGGTCTCGATCGTCGCCGACGGTGCGGCTGCCATGGCGCTGCCGGGCATGGCCGCGGCAAACATCAGCAGCAGACACACGCCGAGAGGAAGATGAAGGAGAGCCTGTCGCACTGCGCTACACCGGTGCCCAAAAACTTTCTAGGATGGGTTCCTAGCGTTGATTTGCTCAAATTCGGTTAACCGCGCGCCGTTCCGAGGAGGACAGATGAGCGAAGGTAAAGAGTATCCGGGGTTCGCCCCGGAGCACGATGCCCCGATCCCCTACATGCAGCGGATCCGGGACTATTATCAGGGGCTTGGATACGGCGCTCCGTATCGCTGGGCGCATTATGCCGAAGTGCCTTTCCGGCCGCTGGAAAAGCCGCTCGCCGAGTGCCGGGTTGCCCTGATTACCACAGCGGCCCCGTACCAGCCGGGTAAGGGCGACCAGGGTCCGGGCGCGCCCTACAACGCTGCCGCAAAGTTCTACTCCGTCTATTCGGGAGATACCGCCGTCAATCACGATCTGCGGATCTCCCATTTGGGCATCGACCGGGTGCACACCAGCGCCGAGGACACCAACACTTGGTTTCCGCTGCCGGAACTGCGCCGCTGCGCGGCGAAAGGCCGGATCGGCGAGGTCGCGCCGCGCTTTCACGGTGCGCCGACCAACCGCAGCCATCGCGCGTCGACCGAGCAGGATTGCCCTGAATTGCTGGCGCGCTGCCGCGCCGATCGCGCCGACGCCGCCATTCTCGTCGCCAATTGACCGGTGTGCCACCAGACCGTGAGTTCTGGCCGCACGGCATTTGGAAGAGAACGGCATCGCGACGATCGTCATGGGTTGCGCCAAGGACATCGTCGAGTATTGCGGTGTGCCGCGGTTTCTGTTCAGCGACTTTCCGCTTGGCAATGCAGCGGGCCGGCCGAAGGACCCGGAATCGCAGGCCTTCACATTGGAGCTTGCATTGCGGGTGCTCGAAGCGGCGCCTGCGCCGCGCACTACGGTGCAGTCGCAATTGCGCTGGAGCCCGGATCCATCGTGGAAGCTCGATTATTCAAACATCGAGCGCCTCTCGCCGGAGGAGATCCGGCGGCGGCGCGAGGAGTTCGACCGGCAAAAAGAAATCGCCAGGACCGTCCGCGGCGAGCCGCGGGGAGCGCAGTGATATGCCAGTTGCTGGCTGTGTTCTCAACTCAAGTGAACGGGATTCCGGCTATGGCGAACTCGGCGATTGGTTCCAGTCGGCAGATCGGTATACTGTTGGCGGCGGCGCGGAGTGCACGCGCTTAAGTTGCCGAGTGATGTGCATATCGAAATAGTCCGCGAGAGGAGACGGCCGTGAAGTGGAATCGTACCCCTACCACAGTCCTCGTGACCGGATTTGTGGCGTTTTTGGGTCTAGCAAGCGCCGGTGCGGATGTCGGTGACAAATCGCCTCCGGCGGCAAAGAACAGCGAGGTCAATTTTCCGATTTCCTGCGGCGCGGCGGCCCAGAAGAAGTTCAACCAGGCCGTCTGGATCTTGCACTCCTTCTGGTACGACGAGGCGGTCAAGGCCTTTACCGCCGTGACGGCGACCGAGCCCGATTGCGCGATGGGCTATTGGGGCGTCGCGATGAGCCATTGGTACCCGCTGTGGTACCCCCCCAATGCGGCGGCGTTGAAGGCGGGCTCGGAGGCGGTCGAGAAGGCGACGGCCGCGACGCAGAAGACCGACCGCGAAAGCGATTACATCGCGGCGATCGCGACGTTCTATAGGGACAACGACAAGGTCGATCACCGTACCCGCGCCGTTGCCTACGAAAGGGCTATGGAGCAGGTCCACCTGCGCTATCCCGATGACCGGGAGGGCGGGGTGTTCTATTCCCTGGCGCTGCTAGCCACCGCGCCGCCGACGGACAAGACCTACGCCAATCAGAAAAAGGCGAAGGCGATCCTCGAAAAGGTCAATGCGGAGGTGCCAAATCACCCGGGTGTCCAGCATTATCTGATACACGCCAATGATTCGCCGGCGCTGGCCGAGGATGGGCTGACGGCGGCGCTATGCTATGCGGCCATCGCGCCGGCGGTGCCGCATGCGCTTCACATGCCGTCCCACATCTTCACACGGCTGGGAATGTGGCGGCAATCGATCGACGCCAATCGCGCCTCCTCGGCAGCCGCGCTCGGCTATGTCCGGGAGGAGCTCGGGCCAGATGCGTTCGACGGGGAGACCGTGCATTCGTTGGATTACCTCGAATACGCCTATCTGCAGACCGGGCGGGACCGCGAGGCGAAACATGTCGTCGACCAGTTGCAGTCCTTCGGGCGAGCCAAGGGACCGAATTTGCCGATGGCCTATGCCATTGCCGCAATACCGGCGCGCTTTGCGCTGGAGCGCCGGAATTGGTCGGAGGCTGCGGCCCTCACGCCGCCATCAATGCCGTTCCCATGGGAGCGCTTCCCATGGGCAGAGGCAATGATCTCCTATACGCGGGCGCTCGGCGCGGCTCATACGGGCGACCTCGCCGGTGCAGAAACGGAAATCGCCAAGCTGCAGTCGTTGAAGGAAAAGCTCGATCAGGCCAAGGACGACTACTGGGCCAAGCAGGTCGAGGTCCAGCGGCTAGCCGCCTCCGGAATCCTCGCGCAGGCCCAAGGCAACGACAAGCAGGCAGTCGAGTTGATGCGTGCCGCCGCCGATCTCGATGCCACGATGGACAAACATCCCGCGACCCCGGCCGAGATTTTGCCGGCACGTGAACTGCTGGCCGATTTGCTGCTGGAGCTCAATGACCCGGCCGCGGCGCTGAAGGAATACGAGCAATCCGTAAGCACCGAGCGGAACCGCTTCCGCAGCATTCTCGGCATCGCGCGCGCCGCCAAGGCGACCGGCGATACGGCCAAGGCGCGGGAGGCCTACGGCAAGCTGGTCACCGTGGCGAGCGCCGACGCGGACCGCCCGGAACTCGCCGAAGCGAAGGCCTTCCTAGCCAATTGAGCCGGCTCGCTTGCTGCCCCTCACCTCCTCCCTCTTCCCGCTAAAGCGAAGCGAGGGACCCTCTCGCTCGCCCCGCTTGCGGCAAGAGGGTCGGGGTGAGGGAGCTTAATTTCCGAGGTGAAAGAACTCAACGGCGTTGCCGGCCCAGATCTTGCGCTTGTCCGCTTCCGGGATATCGGCGTAGATCTTGTCGATTATCGGCCGTGAATTGGGCCATTCGTTCTCGATGTGCGGGAAGTCGGTCGCGAACATGATGCGGTCGACGCCGACATGATGGCGTTCCTCGATCGCGACCCGCTCGTATTGCACGCTGAAATAGACGTGCTCGCGAACATAGTGGCTCGGCAATTCCTTCAACGGCTTGAAGCCGAGATATTCCTGCGCCCAGCCGAGGTGGCGTTGGTACCACAGATCCATGTGCTCGAGCCAGAATGGGACCCAGCCTAGGCGGGTCTCGGCAAAAAAGATCTTGAGCTGCGGATGGCGTTCGAACACGCCGGCAAGCACCAGCTGCGCAATGCTGACCGACGGCGCCAGTCCGAAATTGCACAGCCATTCGAGGAACGGCCGCCGCAGCCTTTGCATAATTACGGGGTCTTCCTTCGGGTACTTGAAAGTCGGCTGCGTGGCGCGGGCGCCGGTGCGGTAGAACTGCACGTGCGCGGTGACCGGCATCTCCATGTCGACCGCGGCGGCCCAGAACTTGTCGTCCTCCGGCGTCGGATAACCTTTGGCATTGGGCAATGCGCCCAATAGGATGCCCTTGAGGCCGAGCTTCTTGCAGTGCTTCATCTCGGCGATCGCGTCATCGACATTGGTGATCGGAATGACCCCCATGCCAATGAGGCGGTCGGGCGCGACGGCGCAGTATTCTTCGGCGAGCCAATCGTTGTAGCCGCGGATCACCGCCTTATAGACCTCGTCATGCGCGATATTGCGCCAGAAGACGGGGCCGGCCACCATCGCCGCGAACAATACCTCGGCGTCCATGCCGTCCTGGTCCTGCTCGCGGACGCGCTGCTCGGGCGAGCCGGTGCCGGCGGCATCGGCAACTTTGAGGCCAAAGGGCTGCCAGGTCCCCTCGGCGCGGCCGGCGCGCAGGTCAAGAAAATTTGCTTCCAACAGCGGCTGCCCCTCGATCATCAGCGCGTCGCCGCCATCCGGCAGATGCACGGTGTGCGGCGCGCGGTCGCGGTATTTCTCCGGCACCCGATGGACCCACCGCTCCGGCGGCACTTCGAGATGCCCATCGGCCGACATCAAATCGTATTGGCGCGCCATTGCTTTCTCCCTCTATTCTGTCATTGCGAGGAGCGCAGCGACGAAGCAATCTCGATCGCCAGGGATATACTTGCCCCGAGATTGCTTCGCTGCGCTCGCAATGACAACCTGGATCATGCCTCGTATTGCACCAATGCTCCCGGAGCGGGGCAGTATTCGAGACAGTCACCGCAGCCGGTGCATTTCATTTCCTGCACCTCGTAGAGGTGCCGCGGTTCCAATAGCATTGGGCGGATTGCCAATTCCGGGCAGACCTCGCGGCAGAGGCCGCAAGAATTGCAAATCGCGTAGTCGATCCGCACCTTCATTTGATGCCGCCGACCTGGTGCAGCAGATAATCCAATGCGTCCTCGACCGGCTTCTGCGTCTCCGCGGTCGTACACAGAAAATCGATCTGGAATTTGCCTTCCATGAAATGCATGAGCTCTTCGTCGCGCTGGCTGAGATGCTCATGCCGGACCAGCGGATCGTCGACCCGGTCGAGATAGGCCATGATGCCGATGCAGGCATTGGCTTCCTGGTAATAGTTCTGCGCGGCGCGGGCCAATGGGTGGATGTGCGGGAACATCATCGAGAGGCCGAAATACGCGGGCAATGGCTGGGTATTGGCCTGCGCGATGTCCATCAACTCGCGCTCGTCCTTGATCCAGCCTTTGCCGAGCAGGACATCGGCGTGCAGTTTACTGTGCTTGCATTCGTCCCATATCTGGCGCGCGCGCATGCGTTGCAGATCGATGTAGCGCTCCTGGTCGGCGATATCGACCGACAGCAATTGCCCAGACATCTGCTTGATCGACATGTGGACGCCCTCGGCGGCGTAGCCGCGCAATGCGCGTTCTTTCTTCCAGTCTTCGTCGTTGCTGGCGAGCTCTTCCTCGATCTCGCCGAGTGTACGCTGCAGTGAGATTTCCCAGCCCCTGACGCATTTCTCCCGGGTCAGCCGCAGCCGGAACTCGGCCCCCGGCGCGCCCGGCATTGTCGGCCACACCCATTTGTCCAGAAACCGGTCGAGGATCGGATGCATCGTTCAAGCCTCCTGCCAGGCTTCGGGCGGCGGCGGCACCATTGAGCGGCCGCTCTCGACCTCGATGATCGAGCCTTCCGCCGGGCAATACATCAGGCACGCCGTGCACCCGGGGTAGGTGCATTTCTGCAGATCGATTTCGATGCGGTGCAACGGCTCCAGTGCGACATAGACCGCGTTGATGTCGATCTCGCGGCAGACGATGTAACACATCCGGCATTCGGTGCAGCGCTGGTGATCGATTTTGAGGCTGGGCATTCCGCTTCCTTCAATCGGTCACTTGCCGACGCGGCGCCGGCGGCGCAGGCGCCTCATGCCCCAGCACAAACGCGCTGAGCTCGCCCAAGAACCGGCCGTAATCGCGCTTTGCGACGGCGCAAGCCCAGCGGCAGAGCTCGGCCTCGACCGGCTTAGTTACAAACTCTTCGACGATGCGCCGGCCCATATTGATGTGGCTGCGGTTTTCGACAAACTGGCTCTCCAAGACGCCTTTGAGGTCAGGGTCGCCGATCGCTTCCGTCAGTCCCTCCATCCAGCCCAGTTCGAGGACTTTCGGGCCGAGGTTGAGAGCCGCGATCCGGATCGGGTGAGGGTAAGTGGCTAAATTGCGCAGCGAGAAGACATAATAGGCCAGCGCCGAATCCAGCACGAAACAACCGGAGGGATGACGAAAGGCGTCCTTTTGTGTGCCGGCAAACCCGTTGCGCAGCAAAGCGTCGAGATAGAGCATCTCATGCGTCGAATTCGTCGACGATCTGCTTCGAGAACAAGTATTTGACCGAAGGCGGGAAGTCATTGATTTCGAGGCCCTGACCCCAGCCGCCATAGATGTAATAAAACATCCGCTCAAGGGTCCACAGCCGGCCGATCAGCCGGTGCACCGCCTCGTCATCCAAGCCATCGCCGCGGATGGCCTGGATGACGTCCTCAACCGGTGTTGCGCGGCTCTCGCCGCGGCTCTTCTCGGTCAGCTCCCGGGCCAGGTCTCTTCCTGGCAGGTCCGGCATGATCTCACGGCTCGAATACGGCGAAGCACTTGTTCGAATTGAATATATAGCTCTGCACGTAGGAGGTTTCGGTCGGCCGCCGCCCGAGCTCGTTCATCGCGCCGACGAGACACATCCAGTTCAGCACCTCCTGTTGGCCGCTGTCCTCGATCGCGCTCAACGGCCGCTGCCGCCATGTCGCGTAATCCGCAGCTTGCAAAGCCTCATAGAGAGCGCGGTCGGCTTCGACATCGGGGTAGAGCAGGTAGTGTTTGGGCGTGAGGAAGGCGTGCGACCAGCTGGAGGACGCGATCAGCGCGACACGCCACGGGCTCTTCTCGACGACCCGCGCGCAAGCTGCGCCGAGGTCGAAGCAACGCCACGGGGCAGGGGAGGGGGGATCGAGCTCGTCCGCCGACGGGAACTGGCTCAGGCCGCGCGCGCCGGCCTGTTGTGCAACGACGCGGCTGCCGTAGCAATTCACCTGGAACGGTACGACCGGATAGGGGAAACCCTTACGGTCGTAATCGAGGAACAACAGCGTGTTGAGAAACGCGTGGCCGAGCTGGTGATGCAACGGCTTGTAGGCGTAGGAAACGTCGAACCCGGCCTCGATCATGCCGGTGGCGATAAATTTCCCGGCATCGCGATGACCCTCGTATTCGAAGGTCTTGTCGGTCGGCTCGTTCCAGACATTGGGGCCGCGATAGTATTGCCACGGCTTTGTCGTCAGCGCTTCATAGGCCAGCACGCAAAACGGCGGGATGATGTCTTCCTTGAAGTTCTCGTACTGGTCGTCGCCCCAGATCACGACGAGATCAGGATCGAACTCGTCCAATACCCGGCGGGCATTGCGAAAACCGGTGAGGAGCGCCTCGCGGTGATGTCGGGCGGCAGTCAGCCCGGCATCGGCGCCGTACTCCTCGCGCATTGCCGCGGGCCAGCCTGATGGGTTCCGCATCCGCTCCGGGACCGCCGGGTCGTCGAGGGCCCGCTTCAAAATGCGCCCCAAATTCTCGTCGGTGCCGGAAAGCGGTGGAAAGTGAGTGACGCCGAGGCCCAGAACCTGTCCCATGCCATCCTCCCTTGACTACATGAAAATAGGATAAGCTGTGACCGCGCTGGGAACAAGCATCGAAGCCTGCCCCAAAAATGGCGATTCGGGGCGAACGGCGGCGTAAGCGGCATCTCGCGCGGGCGGGGAGGGCGGAATCCGCCATGAGGGGTCGCAATCGTTGCGAAGTTTGGCTCGCTTATGGCAAGAGAGCCGGGGTTGCAAGCAGTGGTGAGTTGAGTTGATGACGTCTCTGCCTGTGAGCCGCCGGCTGATCTTTATGGTCCCGTTTCTTGCCGCGTCGGGCGTTGCCGCGCGGCGCGCTGGAGCCGGCGAGGGAGATTTCTACGCGTTTCTGTCGGGGGTGCGCCGTGACGCCGCGGCGCAAGGCGTTCGAGCTTCGACGATCGAGGTCGCGCTGCGCAACACGCAATACTTGCCGCACGTCATCGAGCTCGACCGCAAGCAGCCGGAACGCACGATGACGTTCGGCGAGTATCTCGAAAAGGTCGTCACATCCCAGCGCATGGAGGGCGCACGCTCCCAGCTGGCCGAAAATCGAATGCTGCTCGACGGGATCTGGCGGCGGTTCAATGTCGAGCCGCGCTTTGTTGTGGCCCTGTGGGGGATAGAAAGCGATTTCGGCAAGGTGATGGGCAATTACGCGGTGGTCTCGTCGCTCGCCACGCTCGCCTATGATGGTCGGCGCAGCTCGTACTTCCGCGGCGAGCTGATCTCCTCGCTGCGCATTCTCGATCAGGGCCACGTCAGGGCCGACAACATGATGGGCTCCTGGGCGGGGGCGATGGGGCAGTGCCAGTTCATGCCCTCGACCTTTCTCGGATACGCAGTCGATTACGACGGCGACGGCCGCAAGGACATCTGGAACGATCGGGCCGATGCGCTGGCGTCGATCGCCAATTTCATTTCGCGCCTGGGTTGGCGCGGCGGCGAAGGCTGGGGACGCGAGGTCATGCTGCCGCCCGGGTTCGACGCCAGCTTCACCGGGCTCGAAGTCAAGCGGCCGACCGGCGAGTGGAGCCGGCTCGGGGTGCGCAGCATCGATGCGGGCCCGCTTGCCGGCCGCGAAGGCGAGGCCTCGCTGGTCATGCCGGACGGCGCCGGCGGGCCGGCTTTCCTCGTCTATGACAATTTCCGCACGATCATGAAGTGGAACAAATCCACTTATTTCGCGACCGCGGTCGGGTATCTCGCCGACACCATGGCGCGCGGCTGATTGCGGCAAAGTAGTCACGACGGATCTTGGTCCGGGCGGATGACGTTCTCCGTCCGTTCGGAAGTAGAGAGTGAGCGAAAAATGGCGGAGCGGAAAATTGAAAGAGTTTTTATGGCGCGCTCGATCGCCGCCGTTATTGCGGCGGCCTTGCTCGTGGCCGGGCTTAATAGCCACCCCGCGGAAGGCGCACGGGGCCATGCCAAAGCAAAGCCCGCTGCCGCCGCCCAGGCTCCGGCGAATCCAACAACCGCGGGCATGGAAACACAGGCGGCGCACGCCTTTGTCATCGAGGCTGATACCGGAACGGTGCTGCTCGACAAAGCCGCCGACGAGCGCATGCCGCCGGCCTCGATGAGCAAAATCATGACCGCCTATGTCGTTTTCGACTTGCTGAAGCAGGGGCGCGCCAAGCTCGACGACGAATTGCCGGTCAGCGAGCGCGCTTGGCGGCTGCAAGGCTCGAAAATGTTCGTGCCGATCGGCGGGCGCATCAAAATTGATGATCTGTTGAAAGGCATGATTATCCAGTCCGGCAACGACGCCTGCCTCGTTCTCGCCGAGGGCCTCGCCGGCAGCGAAGACGCGTTTGTCGAGCTGATGAACCAGAAGGCGAAGGAAATCGGGCTCAAAGACAGCCATTTTGCCAATGTCGACGGTCTGCCCAATCCGGACCATTGGACGACCGCGCGCGATTTGGCGACTTTGTCACTGCGGACAATCAAAGACTTTCCCGAATACTATCACTATTACAGTGAAATGGAGTACGAATACAACAACATCAAACAAGGCAACCGCAACCCGCTGCTCTATAAAGGGGTCGGCGCCGACGGGTTGAAGACCGGCCATACCGAGGAGGCGGGTTACAGCCTGACCGCTTCGGTCAAGCGCGAGGACCGCCGCATCATTCTCGTGCTCGGCGGCTTGCCGACAATGAAAGCGCGCGCCCAGGAGAGCGAGAGGCTGATCGAATGGGCGTTCCGGGAGTTCAACGACTACAAGCTGTTCGCGGCAGGCGACAAGGTCGATGATGCCGAGGTGTGGCTCGGTACCGACCCCAAGGTGCCGCTCACCGTCGCCAAGGATCTGGTCGTGACCCTGCCGCGCAGGTCGCGCAAGGATATGAAGGTGACGGTCGACTATGACCGCCCCATTGCGGCGCCCGTCAAACAGGGCCAGTCAGTTGGGAAGCTGGTGGTGACCGCTCCCGATGTGCCGCCGACCGAGGCGACCCTCGTCGCCGGTGCGGATGTCGACCGCATGGACGCGCTCGGGCGCATCGCCACCCTCGCCGGCTATCTGGTGTGGGGCGGCCGGCATTGACGTGACGGCTACTCGCGGCCGGTTCATCTCGATCGAGGGCGGCGAAGGCGCCGGCAAGTCGACGCAGGTCGGATTGCTGGTGGTGGCGCTCGACCGCGCGGGGATCCCGGCGCAAGCCAGCCGCGAGCCGGGAGGATCGCCCGGTGCCGAGGCGATCCGGCGGCTGCTGCTCGAAGGCGAAGGGGAGCGCTGGGATGCGATCAGCGAAGCCTTGCTGCTCGTCGCCGCACGCCGTGATCACGTTACCCGTGTCATCGCCCCTGCTCTCGCGCAAGGGGTATGGCTGGTATCCGACCGCTTCGCCAATTCCACGATGGCCTATCAGGGCTACGGAAGAGGAGTGGCGCTCGCAGACCTCGTCGCATTGCACCGTTTCGCGCTCGCCGAATTCGCGCCGGACCTGACGATAATCCTCGATCTGCCGGTCGAAATCGGGCTCGCCCGCGCTGCCGCGCGCTCGGCTGCGGACCGGTTCGAACGCCTCGACCGCGACTTCCACGAAAAGCTTCGCGAAGGTTTTCGGCAGATCGCCGCCGATAATCCTGCTCGTTGCGTGTTAATCGACGCCTCGGCTGACCCGCAGACCGTGCACCGCGCGGTGGTAGCTGCGGTCGAGCAACGGCTGGGTCTATCCTTTGGCTAGAGCAGATTTCGACCAGATTGGCGCTGTCATTGCGAGGCGCGCCGTGCGCGACGAAGCAATCTCGACCGATCGAACGCTCACCTGCCCGAGATTGCTTCGCTGCCGCTCGCAATGACGACTGGACAGGCGTCGGCTGGCGCGACTGCCGGCGTGCTCGCGCCACGGGAGAACCCGCGGCTGGTCGGGCACGAGAATGCCGAGCGCGAGCTGCGCCGGCTCGTCGAGGCGGGGCGGCTGCCGCACGCGATCCTGCTGAGCGGGCCGCGCGGCATTGGCAAGGCGACGCTGGCGTTTCGCCTCGCCCGCTTCCTGCTCGCCGGGCCCGAATACCTCCCGGCCGAGATGTTTCAGGAAAGCGAAAAGCTCGGGGTGGCAATCGATGCCGGGAGCGGCGTCTTCCGCCGGGTCGCATCGGGCGGCCATGCCGATCTGCTCACCGTCGAGCGCGCCTATGATCCGCGGCGCCGGCGACTGCGCAGCGACATCATCGTCGAGGATACGCGGGCGATCGCCGGTTTTTTCCGGCTGACCGCGGCCGAGGAGGGGTGGCGCATCGTGATCATCGACGGCGCCGAGGAGATGAACCGCAACGCTGCCAACGCGCTGCTGAAAATCCTCGAAGAGCCGCCACGGCAGGGACTGTTGCTGCTGGTGAGCCACAGCCCGGGCCGGCTGCTGCCGACTATTCGCTCGCGCTGCCGGCACTTTCCGATGGCATCGCTCGCGCGTCCGCTGGTCTTGCAGCTCCTTGGGCAGTATCGCCCCGAGCTTCCGCAATCAGAGGCCGAGGCGCTGGCGGGACTGGCCGAAGGGAGCATCGGCCGGGCGATCGAACTCGCAGATGCCGGCGGGCTGGCGCTCTACCGGTCAATTCTTGGCATCCTGGCGCAGGTGCCGCGCGTCGAGGTCGCCGCGCTCCATGCCTTTGCCGACAAGCTCGCCCGCCCCGACGCGGAAGAGGCCTATCGAGCCACCGAGGAGGTACTGTCGCAGTTTCTGGCAAGGATGGTTGTTCGCGCCGCCGGTCGGCCGTTCGGACCGGAGGAGCTGATTGCCGGGGAAGGAGAGGTGATACAGCGTCTCGGCGCTCGTGCCGATCCGGCGCGCTGGGCGGATCTGCGCGACCGGATCGGCCGGGATTTCGCGAACACCGACCAGCTCAACCTCGATCGCAAGCAGGCCATCCTCGGCGCGTTCTTTGCCGTCGAGGAACTGGCGCGCTAGAACGGCGGCGCCGGGTGGATCGGCATCGGCACGGTCCCATATTTGGGGTTTGGAGACCGCCATGACCGCCGACCGGCCCTTTTTCGTCACGACCCCGATTTACTACGTCAACGATACGCCGCATTTGGGGCACGCCTATACGACGGTGGCGTGCGACGCGCTGGCGCGGTTCATGCGGCTCGACGGGCGTCGCGTGAAGTTTCTGACGGGCACTGACGAGCACGGCCAAAAGGTCGAGCAATCGGCGCGCCTTGCCGGCATCTCGCCGCAGCAGTTCACCGACCGGATTTCCGGGGCGTTTCGCGGTATGACGCGGCTCCTCGACATCAGCAACGACGATTTCATCCGCACGACCGAGCCGCGCCACGTTCGCGGCGTCCAGGCGCTCTGGCAGGAGCTGGAGCGGCGCGGCGAGATTTATCTCGGGCGCTTTGCCGGGTGGTATTCGGTGCGCGACGAGGCGTTTTACGACGAGGGCGAGCTGGTTGATGGGAAGGCGCCGAGCGGCGCCGAGGTCGAGTGGCTGGAGGAGGAGAATTACTTCTTCCGGCTCTCGGCGTGGCAGGACCGGCTATTGGCTTATTACGATGCAAATCCGGACGCAGTCGCGCCGCGCAGCCGGCGCAACGAGGTCGTCAGCTTTGTAAAGTCGGGCCTGCGCGACCTGTCGATCTCGCGAACCAGCTTCAGCTGGGGAATTCCGGTTCCGGGCAACCCGGACCACGTGATTTACGTGTGGCTCGATGCGCTGGCCAACTACATCACCGCGATCGGCTACCCCGATACCGACAGTCCGGAATTTTCGACCTTCTGGCCCGCCGATATTCACGTTGTCGGCAAGGATATCGTGCGGTTCCATGCGGTCTATTGGCCGGCTTTTCTGATGGCTGCCGGTCTCGAGCCGCCGCGCCGCGTCTTCGCCCATGGCTGGTGGACAGTCGAGGGGCAGAAGATGTCGAAATCGCTGAATAATTTCATCCCGCCAAAGCAGCTCGTCGACACGTACGGGCTTGATGCGGTGCGCTATTTTGTATTGCGCGAATTGCCGTTCGGCAGTGACGGCGATTTTTCACACCGCGCCGTCGTAGGTCGGCTCAACGGCGACCTCGCCAATGATTTCGGCAATCTCGCGCAACGCGTGCTGGTGATGATCAACCGCAATTGCGGCGGCTGCGTGCCCGATCCTGGCGAATTGCGCGCTGGCGATACGGCGTTGCTCAACGCTGCGCAAAACCTCCTCGGGACGGTGCGTGGGCATATTGCGGAGCAGGCTTTTCACCTGGCGCTCGAGGCGATCTGGCGGGTTGTCGGCGAAGCCAACCGCTATGTCGATGAGCAAGCCCCCTGGGCGCTCAGCCGCAGTGACCCGGCGCGGATGCGCACGGTGCTCTATACGCTGGCCGAGACGCTCCGCCACCTGGGGATGCTCGTGCAGCCCTTCGTGCCCGACGCAGCGCGAAAGCTCCTCGATCAGCTGGCGGTGCCGGAGATGGCGCGCGATTTCGCCGCCTTGGCCGAAACGCCGCTCGCTCCAGGAACAAGGCTGCCAAAGCCGGAAGCTATCTTCCCGCGCTTCGTCGAGGAGGCTGCCCCGTAATGTCCCAGGGCAGGAGCCCCATGCTGGTCGACAGCCATTGCCATCTCGATTTCCCCGATTTCGCGGCAGAGCGGGATATCGTGGTCGGGCGCGCCCGGGCGGCCGGGGTCGAAACGATGCTGACGATCTGCACGCGGCTCGACCAATTCGACGGGGTGCGCGCGATCGCCGAGGCCTATGACGGGATATGGTGCTCGGTCGGGGCCCACCCGCACGAGGCTGCCGATCATGGCCCGCTGCTCGCCGACGAGCTTCTCGCGCTCACCGAACACCCGAAGGTCGTCGGCATCGGCGAAACCGGCCTCGACTTTCATTACGATCTGAGCCCGCGAGATATTCAGGAGCGCGTCTTCCGCGTCCATATCGCGGCGTCACGCGCCAGCGGATTGCCCTTGATCATCCACGCCCGCGAGGCGGATCGCGAGATCGCCCAGATCCTCGAAGAAGAGCAGCCGCCTCCGGGGGTCTTGCATTGCTTCAGCAGCGGCCGGGCGCTCGCCGAAACTGCGATCGCGCTCGGATTTTATGTTTCGATCTCCGGGATCGTGACCTTCCGCAATGCCGAAGAGCTGCGCGGGATCGTGCGCGGCCTGCCGCTCGACCGGCTGCTCGTCGAGACCGACGCGCCCTATCTCGCACCGGTGCCCTATCGCGGCAAGCGCAACGAGCCCGCCTTCGTGGCGGCGACCGCGTCGGCGGTGGCCGCCCTCAAGGGCATCCAGCCGGAACGCCTCGCGGCGGCGACGCGCGACAATTTCTTTCGGCTCTTCACCAAGGCGTCACCGTCCGGGGGATGAGGGTCACCGTCCTCGGCTGCGGCGCCTCGACCGGGGTACCGACAATCGGCCCGAACTGGGGCCGCTGCGACCCCGCCGATCCCCGCAACCGCCGCCGCCGCGTGTCGGCACTGGTCGAGATCGATGACGTTGTCATCCTAATCGATACTTCGCCCGATCTGCGCGAGCAATTGATTGACGCGAGGGTCGCGCGGCTGGACGCGGTGGTGGTGACTCATGCGCATGCCGACCACCTCCACGGGATCGATGATTTGCGCTCGGTCAACCGGCTGATGGGGCGGGCGATCCCGCTCTTTGCCGACGCGAAGACGTTGAGCGAGGTCCGCCGCCGCTTCGGCTATGTCCTCGAGCCGCCGCTGGAGCCGGGCCGATTTCACAAACCTACCCTCGATCCGCACGAGATCTGCGGTGCTTTCGAGATCGCCGGCATCCCGGTCATCCCGTTCGCGCAGGACCATGGGTTCAGCACGACGCTTGGTCTGCGGATCGGCGGTTTCGCGTATTCGACCGACGTCACCGAGCTCGACAAGGCTGCTTTCGCTGCAGTTGAAGGCGTCGAGCTGTGGATCGTCGATTGCCTCAGGCGCGAGCCGCATCCGACCCACTCTCATCTCGCGAAGACGTTGTCGTGGATCGCCAGGGTGCGTCCCCGCCGCGCCGTGCTGACCCACATGGACCAGAGCCTCGACTATCGCGAGCTCAGCGCCGAATTGCCGAGCGGCACCGAGCCCGGCTGTGACGGTCTTGTGATCGAGCTGCCCGACCCTTAGCGGCCTTTGGGAACGCAGTTTCGCGAAAATTTGTCGGAGGACGCCGCCAGTTAACAAATTGGTTGTAAGGAATTCCGGCAAACCAGCACTGGTAATTCGTCTTTTCTGGCTAAACTATTACAAAGCCTGCATTAATTTCTGTGGCACGAGGATTGCTATCATAGCGTTGGCAATGAGCCACATATACAATGAGGAGTTGTTAATGACTTTTAAGCACTATCTAATGGCCAGCGCAATCCTGAGCGCTGCCACGCTTGCCGGTGGGTCGGCGGACGCCGCTCCATGTCCCAACATCAACGGGGTTACGACGTGCAACGTCATCATTACCGCGGGACCCGGCGGGTCCTTCTCGACGGCCGTTCCCAACCCAAATCCGTATGACGGTTCCGATGACAACCTCGTCGGCATCATCAACAATTCCGGGAGCACGATAACCTCGCTCACCTTCATGGGCAGCGGGGTTGGCGGCGGCTTGTTCGCTTTCGACGGCGACGGCCTGCAGCATTACGTCGCAGCTGACGGGTCCGATCCGACCGGGTACGGCGGAAGGGTGTCGACCACCGCTAATTTTAACACGAGCGGTCCCGCCGACTCTTTCACCAACATTCGTACGACCACCGTGTTCGACGACACCGGAACCGTCGTTTTCGGGGCAAACGGCATTCCCAACGGAGGCTCTGCCTACTTTTCCCTGGAGGCGCCGCCGAGCATCAATCTCACACCGGTTATGCCCACCCCCGAACCTGCCAGCCTCGCGCTTCTCGGCGCCGGGCTCGCCGGTCTCGGTCTGGCGCGCCGCCGCCGGAAGATGGGCTGAGCACATTTCATAGCGCCTGGTAAATTGTGTGATGAGGGGCGAACAAGGCGCCGCCCCTCCCTTCCCCGTTTACCACCTTCATAGGAGTGAAGCGCTGTCACTCGGCAAGAATCGCCAGGCATCGATTGCGACGGAGCTGTCGGCAGCGTTTGAGCATCACCGTGCGGGGAGGATCAAGCGCGCATCTGCGCTCTACCGTAAAATACTCAACAAAGCGCCTGATAATCCCGACGCGCTTCACCTGCTCGGGGTGATAGCCTTGAGCGATCGGCGCCCGGAGCGCGCGATCCGGCTGATCGGCAGAGCGGTCGCCGTCTCGCCCGGTTCCGCTGAGGCTTACTCCAATCTCGGCAACGCCCAGCACGCCGCCGGCCGTCCGGCCGAGGCGTGCGCCAGCTATCGGCGCGCGATCGATCTGAGCCCTGACTTCGCAGTGGCGCACAGCAACCTCGGGCGCGTGTTGTGTGAAGAAGGCGATTTTGCTGCGGCATCGAGAAGCTGCGAACGCGCCGTGGAGATCGCGCCGGATCTTCCCGAAGCGCATAACAACCTCGGCAATGCACTGCGCGGCCTGGGTCGGTCGGAGGCTGCCGAGGCCGCGTTCCGGCGCGCATTGCAATTTCAACCGCACAACGCGGCATTCCACGCAAATCTCGGCAACTTGCTCGGAGACCTAAGAAGGTTTGAGGACGCGCAAGCCTGCTATCGCCGCGCGATCGAGATTGATCCCGCTCTCGCCGTTGCTCATTACGGGCTTGCGGGCTGCCAGAGGTCTCTAGGGGATTTGGCCGCCGCGATGGAGAATTACCAGAAGGCACTTTCGTTGACCCCCGATCAGGCCTTTGTATGGAACGACCTTGGCCGCACGCTCCGTTCCCTTGGCCGCTTTGAGGAGGCGGTGGCCGCGTTTCGGCAGTCGCTTGCAGTAAATCCCGACTTTGGTGAGGCTTACCGCAACCTCGCCAGCTGCCAGCAGCTCACGGCTGACGACCAGAATTTAGTCCGGCTGTCGGCCCTGGCGGAACAGCCGGAGTTGCCGGTCGAGGAACGCGCGGCGGCCGGGTTTGCGATGGGCAAGGTGCTCGACGATGCGGACCGGTTCGAGGAGGCATTTCTCGCATACGAAAGAGCCAACCGCATGTACCGGGATGCCCGGGCCGCGTTGGGCGAGCGCTTCGAGGCTGCGGAACTGCATCGAGAGGTCGATGAGACAATCGCGACGTTCGACCCACGGTATTTTGCGTCGGTCCGCGGCTGGGGAAGCCCCTCCGAATTGCCCGTATTCATCGTTGGCATGCCTCGCTCCGGGACCAGCCTCGTGGAGCAGATCGCGGCCAGCCACACACGGGTGTACGGGGCAGGGGAACTCAGGGAAATCGGCGATGTGGCCGAACAACTCGACCCGATAATTGCCGCGATCCGAAGCGGCGGCGGCGAAGATGCGGCCGAGGCGGGTGTGGAACATCGAATGACTATTCGGCGCCTCAGTAATGCACACCTCGAGCACCTGAAAGCCCTCAATGGTCGTGCCGAACGTGTAATCGACAAAATGCCCGACAACATCTTCAAGCTCGGCGCCATCGCAACACTCTTTCCGGGCGCCCGCGTGATCTTTTGTCGACGCGATCCGCTCGATACTTGTCTCTCCTGCTATTTTCAGAAATTTACGGCAGGCCAGCTCGTTTTTTCTTACGACTTGGCCGACTGCGCAAAACGATTTTTGGAAACTGAGCGACTGACGGCACATTGGCGCAAGGTGCTGCCGCTGAAGTGGTTGGAAGTGGAGTATGAGGCGCTGGTCGCTGATCTGGAACGCGAGAGCCGGCGAATAATTACGTTTTTGGGGCTCGATTGGGAGCCGGCGTGCCTCGAGTTTCATCGCACCGCGCGAACGGTGACCACAGCCAGTGCTTGGCAGGTACGTCAGCCGCTTTATGGGAGCGCGGTCGGCCGCTGGCGTAAATATCAAGCTCACTTGGCACCCCTGTTCGATCTTCTCGTGCAAGGCTGAGCTCGGACACTGCTTCGGGTCAGCCGTTAAGGACGACCGGCTGGTTGATCCATTTTATTTGGCTGTGCAGGTCGAAGTTGGTTTGGAAGATCTTCTGCGACAGGCCCCAGCTGCCAGTCGGGTAGCCGAGAGTTTGGCAGATCTGGTGCGCGCAATGGCCGGCCAGCCCCTGGTAAGCAGAATCCGCGTTATCGTCGAGAAAGCCGAGCTTTCTGGCGAATGGATGATCTTCAGTCATTCCTTCAGATATTGCCCGCGATCAGCACCTCCACCGGGATATTGTAGAGCCCGACATAGCCCGAGGCGAAGGGGCCTGTGATGATCGTAAACCTCGGGATCGTCCGGAACCACGCGCGTTTCGTGCGGCCACGGTCCCAATAGGGCAGTGACAAGACGGTGCGCTGAGTGAGCGCCTCGAGGATGGCGGCCTCGGAGTGCTTGATGGCGATCACCGCATCCGGACGATCGAGTGCAATCTTTTCGCGCTCCGGCGAGGTGTAGAAGAATTCCGGCGCTACCCCGAATTTCTCGAATAGCTCTCGCCTTCAATGTCATGCGTGTCCAGGATTTTGACGACGCCCGCCGGCGCATACTCGAACGCCTTTGCCAGAAAGGTGTAGTTGACGCATCGTTTTTTGCGTTGCGACGTATTAAGCTGCGACCGGCTCCCTTTCAGCACCCTGCTGGTGCAGGATACCGTGAACCTCGCCGCGAATCCGGAGCTTTTTCGCTTTGAACCTTTCGTGAGGCAAAAATGGCCCTGAAGGACATCCTTGTCGGCACCGATCCCAGCATCGCCGGGGAAGGCCGGCTCAAGCTCGCCCTTAGCTTGGTCCGGGCGCACCAGGCGCACATCACCGCTTGCTGCGTCATGCGAGAGGAGCAGAGTGCGCTCGGTGGCCCAATTTTGCCAGGGGTGCCGGTCAATCCCGGTCCCGGAGTTCTTATCCCACCCGAAGCGGGGACCCCGGCTGACGAGCCGGGTTTTCCACCGGCGTCCCGCGAAGCCGAGCGCGCCGAGCAGGTCGAAGAGCTTTTCAGGACCGAACTGCGCGGCCACGGGCTCGACGGCGAATGGCGCCTCCTCTCGCCAGGCGAGACCGGGGTCTTTATCGATCTGGCGAAGGCTTTCGATCTGACCGTTCTCGGCCAGCTGTCGCCGGAAATCCGGTCGAGCGGGTTTCGCCCGGACGAAATCGTCATTGCAACGGGCCGTCCGGTTCTTGTCGTCCCGTATGCCGGCACCTTCGATACGGTCGGAAAACGCGTGCTCGTCGCCTGGGACGGGTCGCGGGAGGCCGTGCGGGCAGTAAACGATGCGTTGCCGCTGCTCGAACTCGCCGAGACAGTCACCGCGATGTTTGTCGCGACGCGAGAGGCGACCCTGGCGGAGCACCATCCTTCGATCGAGCGGCTCGTCCACCACCTGCAACGGCACGGCATCCCCGCGCGAGCCGAGGAGACTGTGCAGGGTGACCTGCGTATCTCGGACGTGCTGCTCTCCCGGGCCTCTGATCTCGCCGCCGACCTGCTGGTCGCCGGCGCGTACCATCATTCGCAGCTGCGCGAAGCATTGGTCGGCGGCGTCAGCCGCGATCTCCTCGATCACATGACGGTTCCGGTGCTGATGTCCCACTAGCCCGCTCACCGAGGGGGGTCCTTGTCGGCGCCGCCGGTGCAGCGTATCGTCAAATGCGCGATACGAAAGGAACCGACATGCCGCTGCCGCAGGACATCACCCCCGCCGTGATGGAAAAGCTGCGCTCGCAATCAACGGCGAGTATCCGAGCCGAGGCTGCCGAGTAATCCCCGCTGCGCGCGATGAAGGCGGTCGTTTGCGTGGCGTTTGGCGGGCCGGAGGTATTGGCGTTGCGGGAGGTGCCCGACCCGCCGCCGCCCGGCCCTGGAGAGCTGCAGGTTCGCATCCAGGCGCGCGGCGTCCAGTACGTCGACGTGCTGATGCTGGCCGGCAAATACCAGTTCCGGCCGGAACCGCCCTTCATCCCGGGCAGCGAAGGCGCTGGTGAGGTCGTCGCCGTCGGGCCAGGCGTGACCGCCTTCAAGCCCGGCGATCGGGTGATGAGCCGGCATCGGCTCGGCGGCTTCGGGCAATTGGGTAATGCGAAGGCCGAAGATTGCGACCCGATCCCCTCCGGCATGAGCCTGGAGGAGGCGGCAGTCTTCCGTAACGTCTATCACACCGCCTATCACGCCCTCTTGCAGCGCGGCCAGCTCAAGGCGGGCGACTGGGTCCTGATCCATGGCGCCGCCGGCGGCATCGGCCTTCCCGCGATCCAGATCGCCAAGCTCTACCGCGCCAAAATCATCGCTACGGCCAGCACCGAGGAGAAACGCGGGGTCTGCCTCGAAGAGGGCGCGGATCACGCGATCGATTATCAGGCCGGGTTCCGCGACAAGGTGATAGAGCTGACCGCCGGCCGCGGCGTCGACATCGTCTACGACCCGGTCAACGGCCCGACCTTTGAAGAATCATTGCGCTGCCTCGCTTGGGGCGGGCGCATCCTGATCCTCGGCTTTCTCGGCGGCGCGCCGGCGCTGGCTCGCACGAACTACTTGCTGATCAAAGGGATCGAAGCGATCGGCGTGCGGATCGGCGGGCTCAGCGAAGCCCACCCCGAGGTCGCCGCCGCCAACATCAAGACGCTGGTCGAGCTCGCCGGGCAGGGCAAACTCAAGCCCCGCATCTGGCGCCGTCTTCCGCTGGAAGCTGCGGCCGAGGCAATACAAGCCCTGATCGACCGCAAGGTCATCGGCAAGGCCGTGCTGGTCGGCTGAAGGTGCGAAACAGACGCTGCAGCACGATCGAGCGCCTTCGAGGCGCGCCTTCCGGCGCTCCTCCAGGATGAGGTACAACTTCATGGCATTGAGAAAAGCTCCTCATCCTGAGGAGGCCGCCAAGCGGCCGTCTCGAAGGGCGCACTGCGCTAATCCAGTGGGGAGCGCGTGATGGACGAAGTTGCCGTCCGGCTGGGCGTGCAAGAGCTGATTGCCGCCTATGTCGACTGCATCGACGAGGACCGGCTCGAAGATTGGCCCGACTTCTTTGTCGAGCAATGCCGGTACGTGATTACCAGCCGGGCCAGTCACGAGGCGGGATTGCCGCACGGCGTCGTCTATGCGGCCTCCCGCGGCATGCTGATCGACCGAGTGACCGCGCTGCGTCAGGCGAATATTTTCGAACCGCACCGCTACCGCCACATCGTCGGCCCGATCCGCATCGAGCAGGTGGACGCCACAGTCGCGCAGGTGCGCTCGAACTTTATTGCGGTGCGGATCATGCACGACGGCGAGATGGCGCTCTTCGCTGCCGGCCGCTATCTCGACCGCATCGACCTGACGAGCCAGCCCTACCGCTTCATCGAGCGCCTCGTCGTCCTCGACAGCCAAAAGATCGACACATTGCTGGTGATCCCGCTTTAGTCATAAATCGCCACTAGCGATGATTTTTCCGCGTGCGCGTAGCTTTCCCGGCGAAAGCCGGGACCCATGGCGCCTCGAACTTTTTAAGAAGTCGCATGGCTTTCCAACCATGATCGGCTCGTGCGGCAGAACGATAAGTCCCGGCCTTCGCCGGGAAGGCGATAGGATAAGCGGCGAAAGGGGTTCCTTCTCACCCTCTTTTGCGAGAATGAGGGGGGTACCCTCAGCTAAGCACCGCGTGTGAAAGGGTGCACATTCAGTTCATCCGAAGGTCTTCACCGCCTGCTCGATTGCCGGTGCTGCCGTCTGGAGATCCTCTGGGATCATTGCTGGCGTCGCTTCGATGCTGGCGTTCAATGCCAGAAACCACGGTTCCGCAATTCGCGGGAGCTCTGAGGCGTCATTCATGTTGAGTATCAGAATGCCGGTGCGCCGGCCGCCCTCGGCAATGAAATAGGCGGCCTCGGGTTTTTGTTGCTCGAGGATCGTCTGGATTACCTTGAAGCCGTCTTTTTTTGCTGCTGCGTTGCCCGTCTCGACCGGAAACGAAACCTTGACCAGGAACCGCATTGTCTGCCTCCCCATTACAAATCGACGCCACAGCATGACATGGTGGGTCGGCCAGGGATAGCGTCGGCCGCTTCCCCTGAGGCGACTGAATAGGATAGCTTGTGGTTCGAAAAACAGCGGAGTGGCGGCATGACCGACGGCGGGACGGCTGGGTATCTCGACGATTTCAGGGCGCGCGGCGAGGCGATTGCAGAGGCGTGCACGCGTTGCGGCGCGTGCTTCCGGGCTTGCCCGATGGTGGCGCCAGCGGGGCTCGGCGAGGCAGACCCGGAAGAGGCCGCAGCCGGCATCATCGATCTGATCACCGGCGGCGCGGGGACTGCGGAGGCGGTCCGCTGGGCTTCGGTGTGCAGCGGCAGCGGCAATTGCATTCCCGCGTGTCCCGAGGGCATCAACACGCGCTTCATGGTTCAACTCGCCCGCGGATTTGCCCGGGCGCAGGCCGGCGACAAGCCGCTCAACACCCGCTGGCGGCAGGGCTTTCAGACGATGAGCCGCGGCGTGCGGATTCTGTCCAGGCTGCAACTACCGCCCGAGACATTGGCCCGCCTCAGAGGGCAATCCGCGGAGCAGCCGCGGCACAGCGCGCCCGATGTCGTCTTCTATACCGGCTGCAATATCCTGAAGACACCGCACATTGCCCTCTTGTGTCTCGACATGCTCGATCTGCTCGGCGTCGACTACGAGGTCATGGGCGGGCCCGGGCAATGCTGCGGCGTGTACCAGTTCCGCGAAGGCGATTTCGAAAACACCGCCCGCGTTTCCTACACGACGATCGATGGCCTCGCCTCGGCCGGCACCGCGACCGTGCTGTCCTGGTGCCCCAGCTGCCAGGTCCCGATCGGCGAGGTCACATTGCCGAGCTACGAGGCTCGGTTTGGCGCGCGGCCGTTCGACCTGAACCCATTCCTGGTTTTTCTCGCCGACCGCGCGGACACCCTCGCCCCGATGATGAAAAACCGAGTCGAGAAACGTCTGGCTCTGCACGAGCGGCCGGTCTTGCCGTCGGTGCAGGCGGCGGTCCGCAAGCTGTTGGCGATTGTGCCGGGTGTCGAGCTGATCGAGATCGACGTGCCGCGCGTCGGAACCCAGGCCAACAGCCTGGCGGTCCTTCCCGGCTTTAAGCGCGAGCTCGTTCAGCGCGAGCTCGCCGCCGTGGCCGATGCTGGCGTCACGACGCTCGCCACGATTTACCATGCCTGCCACCGCGAGCTTTGCGATGTCGGCGACGGGCGCAGCTTCGAGGTCGTCAATTTCATGGAGATCCTCGGCGAAGGGCTCGGCCTGCATGCGGAGGATCTCTACAAGCGCCTCAAGATGATCCGGGACATCGACGACATCATCGTCGAGACGAGCCCGCTAATCGCCGAGCACCGGCTCGACCTCGATACGGTCCGCGATGCGCTGCTGCAAGAGTTCGGCGCGCATTGACGAAATGTCCGCTGGGGCAATGCTGACGCGGCCAATACCATCCACGGGGGAGGCGATGCCGGTCATCGGCCTCGGCACTTGGCGCGCCTTCGACGTCGGCTCCGATGAGACAGAAAGGCGCCGGTTGCGTCAAGTGCTGCAGCGGTTTCTCGATGACGGCGGCCGAATGCTCGACACTTCGCCGATGTATGGCCGGGCCGAGGCGGTCACGGGCGATCTGCTGGCCGAATCCGGCGCGCGTCCGCGCAGTTTTCTCGCGACGAAGGTATGGACGACAGGCCGCGAGCGCGGGATCGAGCAAATGCGGCGCTCGGCGCAGCTGCTGCGCACCGATGTCATCGACCTGATGCAGATCCACAACCTCGTGGACTGGCGCACCCATCTGGCGACGTTGCGCCGGATGAAGGACGAGGGGAAGGTACGCTACGTCGGGATCACGCACTACACGACCGGCGCGCTCCCCGAGCTCGCGCGCATTCTTCGAGCCGAGCCCGGCATCGATTTTGTTCAATTGGGTTATTCGGTTGCCGCACGAGCCGCAGAGACCGAGCTGCTGCCGATCGCCGCAGAGCGCGGCGTTGCGGTCATTGCCAATCAGCCATTGGAGCGAGGCGATCTGCTCCGCCGCGTTCGCCGGCATGCATTTCCCGACTGGGCGCGCGAATTCGATTGTGCAAGCTGGGCGGAGCTGTTTCTCAAATACCTGCTCGCCGAGCCCGCTGTGACCTGCGTAATTCCGGCAACCGGCAATCCCGATCACATAAAGGACAATCTCGCTGCCGGCTTTGGCACTTTCCCCAATGCGCGGCAGCGGGAGCAAATCCGCAACCTGTGGGACGCGCTCTAGGTCCACCCTCGGATTGTCATCGCGAGCGGAGCGAAGCGATCTCGGGCCGCTGAGTGCCTTTTCGGTCGAGATTGCTTCGTCGCGCAAGGCGCGCCTCGCAATGACCCCTCAGGTCGCGGCGGCATTGCGCAGCACACGCTGGGCGATGCTCCAGCGGTGCACTTCGGAAGGGCCGTCGTAGATCCGGAAGGGGCGCACTTCGCGCCATAGGCGCGCGACGATCGTATCGTCGGTAATGCCGAGACCGCCGAGGATCTGCATGCTGCGGTCGACGACCCGCCAGATCGCCTCGGAGCAGATGACCTTCGCCATGCTCAACTCGTGGCGGCCGCGCTCGCCGCAGTCGAGAACCCAAGCGGTATGCCAGATCACCAGCCGGCATTGGTGGATGTCCATCTCGTTGTCGGCGAGCATGAAGCCGACCCCCTCGTGCTCGCCGATGGGCCTGCCGAAAGCGGTGCGCCGCCGCGCGTAATCGGTCGCGATATCATGGGCGCGGCGGGCGGCGCCGAGCCAGCGCATGCAATGCGTCAGGCGCGCCGGGGCGAGCCGCACTTGCGCGTAGCGAAAGCCTTCGCCGACCCGGCCCAGAACCTGGCTTTCGTGCACCCGCAACCCGTCGAGCCGGACGACCGCATGACCCCCGGTCATGTATTGATCGAGGGTGTCCAGCACCCGTTCAATATGAATCCCCGGCGCGCTCATTGGCGTCAGGAACATCGTCGCGCCGGCCGGTCCACCCGTGTCGCTGTCGTTGCGCGCCATGACGATGCCGAGATCGGCGCCGACAGCTCCGGTGATCAGCCATTTGCGCCCCTCGATGACAAATTCGTCACCGTCGCGGCGGGCAGTCGTCAACAGCATCGAGGGGTCCGCTCCGGCGCCGGGAGCCGGTTCGGTCATCATGAAGCACGACCGGATCTGCCCCGCCGCCATAGGCCGCAGCCACTCTTCTTTCTGGCGCTGCTCGGCGACCGCTTCGAGAAGGTGCATATTACCTTCATCGGGCGCGAAGCAGTTGAGCGCCACCGGCCCGAGCGGCGAGTAGCCGGCGGCCTCGAATACGACCGCCTTGCCGTGGTGATCGAGCCCGAGCCCACCCCAATCGCGCCCGACATGCGGGCTGAGGAGACCTGTCTCGCGCCCCAGCGCGACCAGCTCGCGCCGCAGATCCTCGCTCGGCCCATGCGCGGTCTGCCGCGGGTCGCCCTCGAACGGAAGGATTTTGTCTCGCACAAACCGCTCGGTGCGCTCCTTCAATTCGACGAGATCGTCAGAGAGCGAAAAGTCCATCAGTATCTCCCAGTTCAGAGGCCCCGCTGAATGAGGATATCGTCCAGCTTTCCGCGATAATACGTCAAGGCGGCGTCATTCATTGTGAGTTTATGATCTTCCTTGACATTGATTTCGATTTATGCAATTGTGCTGATCACATTCAGATCTTTAAACGAGCCGTTAGGTTGGTCTATCGATCAAAAGCCGCACGCCTACGCGCTGCCGTGGGCGCCGGTTTGTTCAGCTCGAGTTTGAAGGAGAAGGCGATGCGACTGCCCGATGAATCCCAAGCCTGCATCCGCTCCGCGCTGCGGCGGCGGCGGCGCACATTGGGTCTGACCCAGAATGACGCGGCGAATCTGCTCGGCATGTCGCGGGTGAGCTATCACCGGATTGAGACCGGGGTCCGCCGCATTCGCTTTGTCGAGATCGCGGCGATTTGCGAGGCCTTCAACTGCCATGTCGGTGAACTGGTGCAGGACGGCCAGCTCGCCAGTGCCTACGTCCACGCGGCGAAGGCAATTCTCGGTGAGGCGGCGCCCTGATCGCCGCAGGTCGCGACCCGCAAACTTTACAGCAGTGACGGGTCCGCCCGGCTGCGGTCGAAGGTGAGGAAGAAGGGCATCGTCAATCGTTGAGTTCCCTCCACCCGCAACACCGCATGCTCATGATAAAACCGGCGGTAATCGCGACGAGCATGCCCTTTTTCGGCTTGATCACAGTATTGAGAGCAGTGAAATAGAACTCCCCTCCCTGGTAATCGTCATTGAGGTAGACAATTCCGGAGAAATCGCGGTGCGCCATCGCGTGCGGCTAGCCGTCGGGATTGGCATTGTCGGCGTGGGGCGGCATGTGAATGCCAACCGGCCAGCTCATGATTTGCAACAGGTCGGCATAGATCGGTTGCGTCAGCCGATAGAAGTCCGTGATGCGGGACGCTGCGCGGCGCTGCGCATTTAGCATATGTTCGGCTAATTCGCCGCCGGTCCTCGATACATCTGAATGCCAGATGAAACGGCTATCCCAGAAGCCCAGTGCACGATTGACGATCCTGGTCGACAGATCCCGGAATGCTTCGCACAGACCGTCACAGACCGTGCCGTGGCGAAACCTTCGAGAACCAAGCAATGCCGATCCTCTGGACAAGCCGAGTGTCGATCTCCATCGCCGTTGCGCAGCTTTCCCTCGCCCGTGATGCGGCCCTGCCCAGCTCATTGAGCCGGCTTTGCCCCCCGGTTAATTGTGTTGACCGGGCTGCCGCTTGCCCAACGACATGCGGCAAAACCCTCCATCGACGGTTTCATTCGGGTGGGACTGCGCGGCGTTTATCGAGGGGTGCTGCTACGCGCAGCTTGTTGATGTGATTGTCGACGACAACGCCATCGGGGTGACGCCCTTTGAAGTAGTATTTCAGCCACGGGTTTCTCAGGGCTTCCGGATCATTGGCGTGAAAGCGCCTCATGAAATCGTTGCGCGAGAATGCGAACGCGTCGTGCTGCCGCTCCAACTCGGGGTCTTCCGCAATGTCGTGAATTTCCGGCGCACAATCGAGCACCGCCTGCCTTCTGATAGGGAAAATGAAGCAGAACGGTTCTTCCTTTTCAAAGACGACCGTACCCGGCCTCGTGACTTGCCAGTTCATCGTGAACGGATAAGGCAGCCAATTGCTTTCGATGATCCCGGTCAGCGGGTAAATCCCATCTTTAGGCGAGTTAAACGAGCCGGTAGCAAGGAGGTCCCACTCGTCGTCGGTCCGAAAGATGTAGTCGGTATGAAAGGTCACGATCCCGTTGGAGAAATGCGACCGGCAAAAGGCCGAGACCGGTTTTCCGTCGGGCATGGTTTGGAGCGCGCGAACCGTCAAATCTGCGGCGCGCGGGCCGCCGTTCCAGTCGATCGCGAGGGTGACGGGGCAGATAATGTCCCAACCATGCGCGTTAGCAATCGACAACGGCAGACAGCGATATGCGTGGCGGTCCGGAAAATCATCCATCCATTGGGGGGAAGCACGAGCCGGCGCAATCTTTGGTGGATCACTATTGAGTGCGAAGCAATGTAATTTCATCATATCAGAGTCTTGACCGGCTGTATGTTACCAGCTCGTTAGACTATTTAGGCTTCCGAATATTCGGGTATCATAGAACAAATCATGAATTCTGTCAAGCGATAACCGCACGGTCACCACACCCGGCAATCTCGCGCTCAGCAACAGTCGCGCAGCAGCTTTGCCCGCTCGGTCGCGGCGGCGGTCATTAAGCCGAGGTCGCCGCCCCCCAGCACCAATCGGACGCCCATTCCGATATAGCGCCGCATCTGGCTCTCTTCGTAGACGCCACCTATCCCGGCGAACTTCCGATGGGCGTTGCACGCCTCAACGACGGTGCGGTAGGCATCGACGATCCGGTCGTCGCCGAACTGGCCGGGAATGCCGAGCTCCATCGACAGATCGCTCGTGCCTATCAGCAATGAGTCGATCCCAGGCACTGCGGCGATCGCTGGCGCATTGGCTATCGCCCGCGGGGTTTCGAGCATCACGATGACGAGGGTCGCCGCGTTTAATGCGGCGCAAGCAGCGCCGGCGGCGATCGGAACATAGCCGAAATGCGGCAACCCGCCCGCTATCGAGCGATGGCCTTGCGGCGGATAGCGCAACCTGTCGGCAATTTCACGCGCTTCCTCGGGAGTGTCGACATGCGGCATGACAATGCCGAGCGCGCCGCCGTCGAGGACCCGGGTGGCGAGCCAGAACTGCCCGGCCGGAACCCGCACGATCGGCGCGATCCCGGCGCCGAGCGCGGCGACCGAGATCTGCACCGCGGTGTCGAGATCCATCGAATTGTGCTCAAGGTCGAGAAACAGCCAGTCATAGCCGCACGCCTTCATGATCGAGGCGATGTCGACTGTGCGGCTCTGGCGGATGCCGACCCCGAGCGCCAATTCGCCGGCCTCGAGGCGTTCGCGGGCGGGGTTGCGCAGTGTGGGTTCCATAACGTGCCTCCTTTGGGTCATGTCGTATCCATGGCGCTTCGAATGGGCGAGGCGATCGGTTAATTCTAGATCGCTTCGCAGAGAGGAAAACAGAGCATGGAAAACCGCAACCGACAGGTGCTGCTGAAACGGCGCCCGGCCGGGGCGCCGACAACCGCCGATTTCGAGCTTGCCGACGGGCCGATTCCCGACCCGGGCGATGGCGAGGCATTGGTTCGCGGCGTCTATCTCTCGCTCGACCCTTATATGCGCGGCCGCATCAGCAGGGCGCGGTCCTATGCGAAGCCGGTCGAGATCGGCGCCGTGATGGAGGGTCGGGTGGTCGGGCAAGTCGTGCGCTCGCGCAATCCCGGCTTGCGCGAGGGCGATTATGTTTATGGCGGCTACGGGTGGCAGCTCTACAGTGCGGTGCCGGCAAAGGACCTCATGAAGCTCGATCCCAGCGAGGCGCCACTGTCGACAGCGCTTGGCATCCTCGGCATGCCGGGCCTCACGGCCTATGTCGGGCTTGACGAGATCGGGCGGCCGCAGCGCAGCGAGACCGTCGTCGTGTCGGCCGCCTCGGGGGCGGTCGGCGCCGTCGCCGGCCAGCTCGCCAAGCGCGCCGGCGCGCGAATTGTCGGCATTGCCGGCGGGGCCGACAAATGCCGTTATGTGGAGGGCGAGCTCGGCTTTGACGCCTGCATCGACCATCGCTCGGCGGATCTGGGGACAGCGCTCGACCGCGCCTGTCCGAAAGGCATCGACGTTTATTGGGAGAATGTCGGCGGTGCGGTGCAGCAGGCGGTCTTCCCGCGGCTGAACGATTTCGGCCGCATGGTGATGTGCGGCATGGTCTCGGAATACAACGACGTCGAGCCGCGTCCCGGTCCAAACTTGATGGCCGTAGTGCGCAAGCGACTCAAGATCCAGGGCTTCATCGTCAGTGACCAGTGGCGGCGTTTCGGCGAGTATCGTGCGATGGCGGCCCCGCTGGTGCGCAACGGCGAGCTCAAATACCGCGAGGATATCGTCGAGGGTCTCGAGCGGGCGCCCGAGGCCTTTATTGGTCTGCTGAACGGCCGCAATTTCGGCAAGCTCCTGATCAAGCTAGGCGACGATCCGACGGCCTAATACTCGGGGAGGAAGGTAACCGATGCGTTGGATATCGGCGATCGCGATAATCTTGCCGTGCGCGGCTTGTCAGCCCCGAGAGGTTGCGGTCGTGCCACCCGCGGAATCCGTATGCCACGATTTCACGACGCCGGTAACGGCGGGCGGGAGACCGGAGGAGGCCAGGGGCCAAGCGTGTGAGCAGCCGGACGGCAGCTGGCAAGTGGTGCAGAACACACCCGGATTGCCGACCCAAGCCTATGTCTTGGAGCCGCCCGGCCAGCCGGCCCCCGCGGCGAGCACTCCTGCACCGTCATTGCCGAGCCGGTCCCGACCCAATCAGTCGGCATGCAGCAGCTATACGGCTCCGCTCACGGTGGGCGGCCAGCCGCGGCAGGCCTTCATCGAGGCCTGCCCGCAACCCGACGGGGGCTGGAAGATAACCCAGAATACGCCGGGCCTGCCGACGCAGGTCTACCAGGTGCCGCCGCCAGCCTCCTCGCCCTACCCCTACGACTATCCGTACCCCGTCGACTACGCCTATCCCGAGTTCTTTCCGTATTGGGCGGGCGCGCCCTGGTACTTTGGCCTCGCGCCGTCGATCGTCGTCGTACAGAGGTTCCACCATTTCGATTACGGCTTTCCTCGCGGGTTTTCTCACGGTTTCGCCCGCAGTTTTGGCCCAAGCTTCGGCCTTGCCCGCGCCGGCGGGGGAGGGGGCGGACGGCGCTAGCAGAGACGGGGTCGATCATCATGAGCGTGCAAGCGATCGGGCAGCCGGTGCTAAGGGAAGAGGATCTGCGCCTCCTCAGAGGCAAAGGCCGGTACGTCGACGACGTCAGGGAGCCGAATGAAGCGCGCGGCTATGTGCTGCGCTCTCCGCATGCGCATGCCCGCATGGTCGCGCTGGATGCAGCGCGGGCGCGGGCGGCGCCCGGCGTGCTGGCCGTATTGACGGGCGAGGATCTGCGCCGCCGCGGTCTCGGCACTCTGATGCCGCAAGTCCGCCGCCGGCGGCGCGATGGCGCCCCGGCCTTTGTCTGCCCGCAGCCGCTATTGGCGCGTGATCGCGTCCGCTATGTCGGGGACCCAGTTGCGTTCATTGTTGCCGAGACGCTGAACCAGGCAAAGGACGCCGCCGAACTGATCGACATCGAGTACGAGCCGTTGCCCGCGGCAATCACCGTCGAAGCTGCGCTTGCTGCCAATGCGCCGCCGGTGTGGGACGAGAACCCGGGCAACGAGGCGTTCTTTCACGAGGTCGGCGACAAGGCCGAGGTCGACGCCGCGTTTGCCAAGGCCGACCGTATTGTCCGCCAGACGATCCCGATCAATCGGGTAACGGCCAACAGCATGGAGCCGCGCGGCTGCCTCGCGCATTACGACTCGGGTCAGGACCGCTATACGGTCCGCTGCACCATCCAGTCGGTGCACGCCACTCGGGCGGCGTTGGCCGATAGCATCTTCAAACTGCCGCAGCACCAGTTCCGGGTGGTTTGCGACAATATGGGTGGCGGCTTTGGCATGAAGGGCGGCTGCTACCCGGAATATGGCCTTGCGCTCTGGGCGTCCGAGGTAACCGGACGGCCGGTTCGCTGGACTGCCGAGCGCAGTGAAGGATTGTTGAGCGACGAGCAGGGGCGCGGCAGTGTCGTCGAGACCGCGCTGGCGCTCGACAAGGAAGGGCGTTTTCTGGCGCTGCGGGCGCAGTGGAAAGCGGCGATCGGCGCCTATTTTTCGACCGATCGCCCGACGATACCGCTGACAATCGGGCTCGGCTGTCTGGTCAATACCTACGGGATCCCGGCGGTTCACGCGAACGTCATCGCGGTGCTGACAAATACGATGAGCATCGCCCCCTACCGCGGCGGCAGCCGGCCCGAGCCGATCTATGTAACCGAGACGATCATCGACAGGGCCGCTCGGGAGCTCGGCATCGAGCCCGCCGAGCTGCGCCGCCGCAATACGATCCCGGCGGAGGCAATGCCGTTCACGACGGTATTGCAGCAGACCTATGACAGCGGCGATTTTGTCAAGAACCTGGATGACTGTCTCGATTTGGCCGATTACGGCCGTGTCGCCGAACGCCGGGAAGCAGCGAGAAAACGCGGCAAGCTGCTCGGCATGGGTGTGGCGACGGCGGTCGCCGCCTCGGGCGGCCGCGATTACGAGCATGCCGAGATTCGCTTCGACCCGTCGGGCGGCGTCGTCTTGATGACCGGCAGCATGGACCACGGCCAGGGGCACGGCACGACCTTCAAGCAGGTGCTTTCGGAAAAGCTCGGCATCGACGCCGAGCTGATCCGCTACCGCTACGGCGACAGCGATCTCGTGACGATGGGGATCGGGACTTTCGGGTCGCGCTCGGCGCAGCTCGCCGGCTCGGCGATTGTCGTTGCGGCCGACCGGCTGATCGACAAGGGACGCAAGATCGCCGCGCATATGATGGAAGCCGGAACGCACGACATCGAATTCGCCGACGGCAAATTCACGATTGCCGGCACCGACCGGTCGGTCGGTGTCGTCGAGGTCGCCAAGCAGGCTTTTGATGCCGCACATTTGCCGGGCGAAATCGAGACCGGGTTCTCGGAGCGGGCCAATTTCGGTCCGCCGGGCTGCGCGACCTTCCCCAGCGGGGCGCATTGCTGCGAGGTCGAAATTAACGAAGAGACCGGCGAGGTCGCATTGACACGCTACGTGGCTGTCGACGATGTCGGCCGGGTCCTCAACCCGTTGCTCTGCGAGGGGCAGATCCATGGCGGGATCGTCCAGGGCGCCGGCCAAGCGCTGATGGAGGATCTGGTTTACGACCAGTCGAGCGGCCAATTGCTCACCGGCTCGTTCCAGGATTACGCAATGCCGCGCGCCGACGATTTCTGCCCTTTCGAACTGGCCAACAACCCGACTTTCACTGACCGCAACCCGCTCGGCGTCAAAGGCGTTGGCGAAGCCGGCACGCTTTGCGCGATCCCGGCCGTGATGAACGCGGTCAACGATGCTTTGGCGCGGGTCGGTCTGCCTTTCGTCGAAGCCCCGGCGACCTCCCAGAAGGTGTGGCGTGCGTTGCGCTCGATCCGCGACTGAGGGCAGAGTGGAGCGTAAGCCGTCTCGCGCTACTCCATGAACCAGCCGTGGCTGACGACCAATGATTGGCCGGTCAGCGCATTGCTCTTGAAGCCGGCGAAGAACAGCACTGCCTCGGCAACGTCCTCTGTGGTCGTGAACTCGCCGTCCACCGTGTCCTTCAGCATGACATGCTTGATCACGTCCTCTTCGCTGATACCGAGCTCTATGGCCTGCTCGGGGATTTGCTTGTCGACGAGCGGGGTTCGCACAAAGCCAGGGCAGACGACGTTGGCCCGCACGTTGTACTGGGCTCCCTCCTTGGCCACCACGCGACAGAGCCCGAGCAGGCCGTGCTTGGCGGTGACGTAGGGCGCCTTCAGCACCGATGCTGCCTTGGAGTGCACCGAGCCCATGTAGACAATGCTACCACATTTCGCTTTGTACATGTGCTTCAAGCAGGCCTTGGTGGTCAGAAAGGCGCCATCGAGGTGGACTGCCAGCAGCCGTCTCCAGTCGGCAAACGCAAAGTCCACAATCGGTTCGACGATCTGGATGCCGGCATTGCTGACCAGCACATCGATCCGGCCGTATTTCGCCATCGTGTCGGCGACGCCCTTTTCGACCGCCGCCTCGTCGGCGACGTTCATGCCGACCGCAAAAGCATCCGAGCCGTTGGCCTTGATCTCCCGCGCAGTGGCATCCGCGGCGTCGAGATTGAGATCGGCGATGACCGGCATGCCGCCCTCGGCGGCAAAGCGCAGAGCGATCTCCTTGCCGATGCCACTGGCAGCACCGGTGATAATGGCGACCTTGTCGGTAAAACGAGACATTTTCGAACACTCTTCACAGTTACGCGGGATCCAGAGCACTCTCGCTTTGGTGCGTCCGTTGTAGCCCGAAATCCCGTGCTCCTCCAACACCCTCCGGGAAAATTGGTAACTCTTGGAGGTCCCCCTCGCAATTCTTGGCCTGATACATCAACTCGGCGAGCATCTGCGCCTCGGAAGTCTGCAATGAGTTCCTCGGGCGCCTTGGCCAGGAACTTGGCGGTCGCACGCCGAATGATCGGCTGCTTCTTGAACTGATCCGTCTCCATCCGGGTGCGGCTGGAGCGGATATCCTTCTGGCGCGCCTCACTCTTGAGCAGATTGCGCGAGAATTGCCGCGGGCGCTCGATAGATCCAGCTGAAAGGTAAACGTCTCGCTTCAATAAATCAGTTCAATGAATCCTGTTCGACCGGATCGAGATCGGTATTGCAGCCGGTGCCGACTGTTGTCGTCTTCCAGCGGCTTTTTGCCGCTTGCGCGGAGCTGCGGCTTCGAACGCGTCCGCTATCAGCTGCTTCACATAACCATCGCCGCGGCTCCCCAATACCATCGCCGCCATGGAATCCTCGGTATAGTACCGGCGCCGAATGGGATCCCAACCAAACCCCGCAGCAATTGCCGGGGCGCTATCCTCCGGGCGGCATCGATAATAGAACTGGTACGCAACTGGGTCGAACAGCGGTTTCGCCATTAATGCTTCTCCTCGACTGGTGCGCCATCGGGCGCGATGAGCGCGTTGGCTAGCCGTCAGATCGCATCGCATTGCGCAGCGGTCGAGTGAAGTGGGGTAAAATTCGGTTACCTGGCGTGAGCCCCGTCCGGGGACAGCGCTCACAGCGGTAGACGCCCGGTCGGGTTTTGCGCCCGACGTAGTCTGCCGCCACCTCATCGAGGATGGGGATGCTGCCATTCATGCGGCGGCCTCTGCCGTCATCACGGGGCGAGCGCGCGGCAGGCGGATCGTGAATTCGGTGAAATCACCGACCCGGCTGTCCACAGCGATCGCGCCGCCGTGCTGGTGGGCGACGATGTCCCAGCTGATCGACAGACCGAGGCCAGTGCCCTCGCCGGTCGGCTTGGTGGTGAAGAACGGCTGAAACAGTTTGTCCCTGATTTCGGGCGGGATGCCGGCGCCGTTGTCGCGGATGCGGATTTCGACCGCCTCGCCGAGATCGCGCGTCGCCACCTTCAGCACCGGCCGGAAATCCGGTGCAGCGCTGTCGCGCTGGCGCTTGGCGGCGGCGTAAAAGCCGTTGCCGAACAGGTTGAGGAAGACGCGGGTCATTTCCTGCGGCGCCAGCTCGATCGGCGCGAGGGCTCGGTCGAAATCGCGTTCCAAAGAGATGTTGAAATTCTGGTCCTGCGCGCGGGCGCCGTGATAGGCGAGGTTGAGCGCCTCCTCGACGAGGCCGTTGAGGTCGACCTCGCGGCGTTCGCCGCTCCCGCCGCGCGAATGCTCCAGCATGCTCTTGACGATGCCGTCGGCGCGCCGTCCGTGCTCGGCGATCTTTTCGAGGTTGCCGGTCAGCATTCCGACGATTTCGTCGACATCGGCGCGCTCGTCCTCGGCCAGCCCGGCTATCGCCGGCGCCGCAGTCTCCTTCAGCTCCGCCAGCAATTCGACCGAGAGGCCGGCAAAGTTGTTGACGAAGTTGAGCGGGTTCTTGATCTCATGGGCGATCCCCGCGGTCAGTTGGCCGAGCGAAGCCATCTTCTCGGCCTGGATCAGGCTCGCCTGTGCGGTTTTCAACTCGCCGAGCGCCCGCTCGGCGGCGTGGCGGGCGGCATGAATCTCGGCCTCGGCGCGTTTGCGCTCGGTGATGTCGCTGTAGATCAACACAAAGCCGCCCGACGGCACCGGGTTGTGCCGTACCTCGATGACCCGCCCATCGGGGCGGGTGCGCTCGGCCGACCATTGGGTGCCGACAATTTCGGTCAGCCGGCGTACTTCCGCCTCGGCATCGACCGCACCGTACTCGCCATGGGTGGCAAGATAACGGACATACTCGGCAAGGTTCGGACGCTCGGCCAACAGCTCGTCCGACAGGTCGAGAATTTGCTGGAAATTGCGGTTCCACGCGGCGAGCCGCAGCTCGGCATCGAACATCGCTACCCCGTCGCCCATATTGTCGAAGGTAACCCGGAGCTCCGCTTGGCGCTGGCGGATCTCGTCGAGCAGCCGAGCATTATCCATCGCGATGACCGCCTGTGCGGCGAAGCTTTCGAGCAGCGCGATCTGCTTGTCGGAGAACGGCCGCACTTCCGCCCGATTGCACGAGAGGACGCCGAGTAGCGCATCATCCTTCCGCAGCGGCAGCAGTAGGTTCGTGCGCACCCCGCCACGCTCGGCGACAGCGCGGGCGATCGGATCTTCGAGCCGCATCAGGTCGGGGACATGGATCAGGCGCTCGCCCGCGAGCAGGGCCGCGAGGCGGGGGTCTTCCGAGACGGTAATCCCGCGCCGCATCCGCTCCGGCGGCCCCTCGGGATAACCTTGTGACGCGGCGGCTCGGAATACTTCGCCATCAAACAGGAACAGGGTTCCACGCGACGCGCCGCCCAGGGCGTGCGCCTTCTCCAGGATCGCCTCGAACACCGGCCGAAGATTGCCGGGCGATGAATTGATGACCTGCAGGATCTCGGCGGTCGCGGTCTGCTGCTCCAAGGCCTCTCGCGTCTCGGTGATCAGCCGCGTATTCTCGATCGCGATCACCGCCTGGTCCGCGAAGGTGCGGACTAGCTCGATTTGCCGCTCCGTGAACGGCTCGACCCGCTGCCGCGTCAGCACGATCACCCCGATGACGTCGCCCTCGCGCATCAACGGCACGCCGATCGCGGTTCGATACTGTCCAATCGTCACCGCTTCGGTAACGGTGAAATCAGGGTCGACGGCAACGTCGCTGATCTGCACGACCCGACCTTCTGCTGCTGCCCGCCCGGCTATGCTTCCACGTCCCAGCGGCAGCAGATGACCCCTGATGAAGGCCTCGTAATCGGGTGAGGTCGCGTGCGTAGCGGCGACCCGGAAACCGTCGCTTTCACGGTTAGAGATCGTCCCCAGGTCGGCGGAACAGAGGCGGGCGGCCGTCTCGACCAGCGTATCTAGCACTGGCTGCAGATCGAAAGTCGAGCGGCTGATGACCTTGAGCACGTCGCTCGTCGCGGTCTGGTATTGGAGCGATTCCTGAAGGTCACGTGTGCGGGCCTGCAATTCGGTGATCAGCCGCGCGTTCTCGATCGCGATCACCGCCTGATCGGCGAAGGTGCGGACCAGCTCGATCTGCCGTTCGGCGTAAGGCTCAACTCGTAGCCGGCCGAGCGTGATTACGCCGATTGGCACTCCCTCGCGTAGCAGCGGCGCTGCCATCGTCGAGCGGATTTGATCGGTCCTGGCTTCTTGAAGGTCGTAATCGGGTTCTCTCAGAACGTCGGTGATGCGGACTACTTCGCCCGTCATCAGCGCTCGTCCTGTGGTCGATCCACGGTCGGCCCCGATCGTCAGGCTCCCAATCACCGCACCAAAAGCCGGTGTCGGGGCGAACTGGGCGGCCAGTCGGACGACATCACCCTCGCGCCGGAAAATGAATGCGGTATCGGATTGGGTAAGTATCGCTGCGCTTTCGGCCAAGGTTTCGAGCACACGCTGGAGGTCGAAAGCAGAGCGGCTGATGACCTTGAGCACATCGCTGGTCGCGGTCTGGTATTCGAGCGACTCCTGCAAATCGGCGGTGCGGGTCTGCAGTTCCCCGAGCAGGCGCGCGTTTTCCATCGCGATGACCGCCTGTGCCGCGAAATTCTGCAACAGCGCGATCTGCTTGTCAGAAAACGGCCGCACTTCCGACCGATTGCAAGTGAGCAAGCCGAGCAGCGCGCCGTCCTTTCGCAACGGCAGCAGCAGGTTGGTGCGTACCCCTTGCGCGGCAACGGCTCGGGCGACCGGATCATCGAGCTGGCTCAGATCGAGGATGTGAATGAGGCGCTCGCCCGCTGCCAGCGCCGCCAGGCGCGGGTCTTCCGAGACGGCGATATCATCCTTTTGCGGGCCGTTATAGCCATGCGACGCGACGCGACGGAACACTTCGCCGTCAAAGAGGCGCAGCGTGCCGTCCGATGCGCGGCACAAAGCCTGCGCCTTCTCCAAGATCGTGTCGAATACCGGCGCGAGGTAGCCGGGGTAAGAATTGATGACCTGCAGCACTTCGGCGGTTGCGGTCTGCTGCTCCAGCGCCTCGCGCGTCTCCGTCAAGAGGCGGGCGTTTTCCATCGCGATAACCGCCTGCGCCGCGAAATTTTCGAGCAGCGCGATCTCCTTGTCGGAAAACGGTCGGACCTCCTGGCGGTTGCATGAGATTGCGCCGAGCAGTCTGCCGTCCTTGCGCAGCGGTAACATGAGGTTGGTGCGGACCCCGCCGCGCCCGGAGACGGCGCGGGCGGTCGGAGCGTCCAGCAATCTCAGATCGGGATTGTGAACCCAGCGGACATTGTCATCCAGCAGCTGGGTCGCGGCGGAGAGGACGACGCCCTGACGCAGCCGCTGCGCCAAATCTTCCGGGTATCCGTGCGTGGCAGCCGCACGAAAAAGCTCGCCATCGAACAGAAACAAGCTCCCCAAGGTTGCTCCGCACAACGTGTGGGCTTTGTCCAGAATCGTGTCGAATACCGGCGTGAGGTCGCCGGGTGATGAATTGATCACCTGCAGCACCTCGGCTGTAGCCGTCTGCTGCTCCAACGCCTCACGCGTCTCGGTGATAAGCCGCGCGTTTTCGATCGCGATGACCGCTTGAGCCGCGAAATTTTGCAAGAGCGCGATCTGCGTGTCAGTAAACGGGCGGACCTCGTGCCGATGGACGTTGATGACACCAAGCAGCGCCCCCTCCTTGCGCAATGCCACGGCCAGCCAGGTTCGAACGTTCCGCAGCTCTAGTCGGCTGCGCGCCACCGGATTGTCGCGAAAGGTATCGGTCTCCCGAACATCGGCGATGTGGGTGATGCGTTCGCCGCGCGCGATCTGATCATAGAGCCCGCCGGGCCGATCGAGCCGGCTCGGGCCGAGTTGCCGCAGCCGCTCGAATATCTGCGGCTCACCGTACGCCGCGACGAGCTGAAGCGACTCGCCGTCAAAGGTACGAACCGCCGCTTCATCGGCCTCGCACAGCCGCACAGCCCTCTCGACCATCGCGTCGAACACCGGCGCCAGATCACCGGGCGAGGAATTGATAACCTGCAAGACCTCGGCGGTCGCGGTCTGTTGTTCCAAGGTTTCGCGCGTCTCGGTCAGGAGCCGCGCGTTTTCCATTGCGATCACCGCCTGTGCGGCGAAATTCTGCAACAGCGCGATCTGCTTGTCCGAGAAGGGCCGCACTTGCTGGCGATAGACCGTGAGACTGCCGAGCAGAGCGTCGTCCTTGAGCAACGGCACAACGAGAAGAGTACGCGCGCCGCCGAGCTCGACCGTAGCGACGCGCAACCGGTCGCCCAACCGATAGGCCTCGGAGGCCCTGATATCCGTAATGTGGATGAGGCGTTCCCCGCTCAGCACGCGCCCGAGTCCAGTCTCCGGGCCGGGCCGCAACGGCTCGCGCGCGAAATTTGCGTATGGGCCCGGCACACCGCGCATTGCAACGGCGTTTAATTGCTTGCCATCGTAGGTCCGCAAGACGCCGAAAGCGGCGTCGCACAGATGCATCGCTTTTTCCAGCATCGAGTTCGAACACCGGGGCGAGATCGCCGGGCGACGAATTGATGACCTGCAGCACCTCCGCCGTCGCTGTCTGCTGCTGCAAGGCCTCGCGCGTCTCTGCCATGAGCCGGGTGCTTTCAACAGCGATGAGCGCTTGCGCTGCGAAGGTCTTGAGCAGCTCCACCTGACTCGGCGGGAAGGGCCCGGCCTCGGCTCGATTGACAGTGATCACCCCAATCGGGCGGTCTTCGCGGAGCATCGGGACCGACAGGACGCTGCGAAGCCCGATGGCCTTCGCCCACTCCCGGCTCTGGTAGTCGGGATCCCCAAGAACGTCGGGGATATGGACGACCGCGCTATCGGCCACCGCCCTTGCCGTCGCATTATCCCGGCTGGGCGGAGCGGGAAACAGCCGCCGCGTCGTCTCGATGGCGTGCGGCGAAAATTGGCTCTCGGCGAGAAAATGGATCAGCTTTCCATCGAACCGGTAGACGCTGGAGTTCAAGGCGTTGCACAGCCGCGCCGCGCTATTGGCGATCGCTTCGAAGACCGGCCCCAAATCGGTCGATGAACGGTTGATAATGTGCAAAATTTCGGCCATTGCGGCCTCGCGGGCCAGCGCTTCGTCGCGCGCGGCGGTGCGCTCGTGGAGTTCTCGCTGGAGCGCGGCAACGGTTTGCCGCAGATCTGTCGCCGCGTCGTCGAGCATTGCCATTCGGTCTGCCTCGCCTACCCGCCAATGCCCGCTGGGACCTCCCGATGAGCGGCGGTTCGGCTGCCGAGCAGCTCCCGACCCCGCGACCGAGCGGTACACACGCATTACGCGCGAGATTACCCCTTCCGCTCCAAGCTGAGAAAGATTTGCTTTTTTAAAGCCCCAAATAGAACTTGCGGACCAGTTCGTTGTTGTTGAGCTCGTCGGCGGAGCCGCCTTCGAAGGCGATCTTGCCGTGGACGATGACGTAGCCGCGATCGGCGATGCGGACGGCCTGGATGAAGTTCTGCTCGGCCATCAGCACAGTCAGCTGATGACGGTCCTTCAATTCCTTGATCTTCTCGATCGTGCGCTTGACGAGGACCGGCGCGAGGCCGACCGACGGCTCGTCGATCAGCAGGATCTTGGGCGCCGACATCAGCGCGCGCGCCAAGGCCAGCATCTGCTGCTCGCCGCCGCTGAGGCTGCCGGCCAATTGGCGCCGCCGTTCGCTGAGCACCGGGAAGGTCTCGTACGAGGAGCCGAGATTGTGCGCGATCGCCGTGCGGGCGAGCGGGCGGAAGGCGCCCAACAGCAGGTTTTCCTCGACCGTCAGCTTTGGGAAGAGGCGCCGGCCTTCCGGCACAAGACTAATCCCGAGATCGACGATTGCCTCGGTCGAGCGGCCGACCAGATCGTGCCGCTCGCCGTCGATCTCGGCAACGATCGTCCCGGCGGTGGGTGGCACGATCCCCATCACGCATTTCATCAACGTGCTCTTGCCGTTGCCGTTGGTGCCGAGGAGCACGACGGTCTGGCCGGGTTCGACCGACAACGAGACGTCCTCGAGCACCCGCACCGCGCCGTAGCCCGCGTCGAGGCCGGTTAGGGTGAGGCTACTCGCCAAGATAGGCCCTCTCGACCTCGGGGTTGCGGATCGCTTCCTGCGGCGAGCCATCGGCGATCTTCTGCCCGGCGACCAGCACGACCAGCCGGGTCGAAAAGCTCATCACGGCGCGCATGATGTGCTCGATCAAGACGATCGTGATGCCTTGCTCGTTGAGGCGGAACAGCACGAGGAGGATTTCCTCGACCTCGGACGGCGAGAGGCCGGCCATGGCCTCGTCGGCAAACAACAGCCGCGGCGCGCTGGCGACGGCGCGGGCGAGCTCGAGCTTGCGCATCTCGACCTGGGTCAGGTCGCGCGGCAGATGCAGCGCCTTGTCGGCGAGCCCTACATCGCCGAGCAGCGCGCGGCAGCGCTCGGCGATGGCCGCGCCGGAGAGATGCGGGCCGTGACGGGCATTCACCGTGTAGAGCAGCGGAATTCGCAGGTTGTCGACGAGATTGAGACTGCGGAACGGCTTCGGCAATTGGAAGCTGCGGGCGAGCCCCAATCGGGTGCGCCGGTAGGCCGGCACGCCGTCGATGGCGTGCCCGTCAAATACCGCGCTCCCGCTGTCGTGATGCAACGTGCCGGAGAGGCAGTTGACGAGCGTGCTCTTGCCCGAGCCGTTCGGCCCGATTAAGCCGAGCCGCTCGCCGGCGGCGACGGTGAAGTTGATGTCCTCGAGCGCGACAAAACCGCCGAAGCGCTTGCCGAGCCCGCGGACCTCGAGGATGGAAGCGGGCATCACCGGAGCCTGGCACGCCGGCGGCTCCGCACCAGACCGACGATGCCATTGGGCGCGATGACCACAAAGACGATCAGTAGAACGCCGACGATCAACAAGTTGAGCGCCGAAGAGATCGTCACTGTGGCGAGCTGCTGGATCGTGCCGAGCAATACGGCGCCGATCACTGGGCCGATCCAGCTCGTCATGCCGCCGATCATCGGCATTGCGACGCTGTTGACGGCATAGGAAAGATTGAAGCTCGAGGCCGGATCGAGATAGGTCACGTAATAGGGCAGGGGGGCGCCCGACATGCCCATCAGCGCGCCGCTCAATGTCGTCGAGATGAGCTTCAGCCGCAAGGTCGGCACCCCCGCCGCCTCGGCCGCCTGCTCGTCGTCGCGGATCGCGTTGAAACCGAGGCCTAATGTCGAGCGCTCGATGGTCCGCGCGATCGCCACCGAGATCCAGGTCAATGCCAGCATCAGCGAATAGAGATACTGGATGTAGCTGCCGTAGATCGGCGATTGCTGCGGCCTGATAACGTAAATGCCGCGCGATCCGCCGACGAAATCCCAGTTGACGATCAGGGTCTGCGCGACGATCGCCAACGCCAGGGTGGCGATCGCGAAAAACACGCCCTTGAGCCGCAAGGTCAGATACCCCATGCCGAAACCGACAATGCCGGAAGTGATCCCGCCGAGCAGCATCATCACCGGAAGCGGCAGGGATGTGAGCTTGTGCAGCACGACGGCACTGTAGGCCCCAACGGCGAAAAACGCGCCAGTGCCAAAATTGGTGTACCCGGTGTACCCGCCGAGGATATTCCAAGCCGTCGCCAATACGATGAACTGCAGTACCTGGTAGGCGGCAAAGAAATAATACTCGTTGCCGATCAACCCACGCGTCAGCAGCAGAAACGCCAATGCGACAATGAACGAAACAATCCAGAACTTGGCGGTACCCACGCCGCCCTCACTCGAAATAGCCCCTCTCCCGCACTGCGGGAGAGGGAGGGGCCCAGCCTGAAGGGCTGTTTATTCCCGCTCTCCGCCCTTGGGGGTGGAGAGGGCCGGGGTGAGGTGAAGGAATTCTGGGCTGTGGCGCCACCCACCTCACCCTCCCCATCGCCGGCGCGACGGGTCCCCTCCCTCTCCCCCCGTAAGCGGGCGGAGAAGGCAAATCCCGCGGTGCAGGAGAGGGGCTGGTTAGGCGGTTGCTGCTCATCGTCAGCGGCCCAAGATGCCGGCGGGGCGCACGGCGAGGGTGAGGAGGAGGAAGCCGAACGCGACGGCGGGCGCCCAGGAGGGGCCGTAAAAGGTCGCGGTGATGCTTTCGACGACGCCGATCAGAACGGCGCCGGCGAGCATGCCGGGAAAGCTGGTCATGCCGCCGAGCACGCAGATCGCGAAGATCCGCCCGATATAATCCCGGCCGATCGATGGCTCGACCGGCTGGATGATGATCAACAGGGCACCGGCGACCGAGGCGGTGGCAATCGAGAGGCCGAAGGCGATGCGCTTGACGCGGCTGGGGTTGGCCGCCATCAGCTGCAGCGCGAGCCGGTCTTGCGAGACGGCGAGGATGGCGCGGCCGATAAAGGTGCGTCCCAAGAAGACCTGCAGCACCGCGAGCATCAACAGCGAAACCAGGAACGGAACCAGCATGCGTAACGGCAGGTCGACAAAGCCGAGATGTAAGCTCGGGCCGATGTAAGGGGCGTCGACAAACCGGTAATCGACGCCGAACACCAGGATCAGCCCGACCTCGCCGACAAATAATAGACCGAAGAAAAAGGCGAGACCTTGGATCGACTCCTCGCCGCGCCGTTCGAATGCGTAGTAGTAGATCTGGTAAACCGCCATGCCGACGAGAAAAAACACCGGCGCCATGACGACGCCGATCAGGATCGGGTCGATGCCGAAGTTGGAATTGACGATGTAGGCGACAAAAGACCCGAGCATGATGAAGGCCGGGTGGGCGATGTTGACGATGTCGAGCATGCCGAAGGAGATCGTCACCCCGACCGTGACCGCGGCATAGAACCCGCCGAGCAGGAGGCCTGCGACGATCGCGTTGACTGCCAGATCGAGCGAGATCATCGGGTAGGTGCGCCCACGGCGTGCAACAGCGGTCCCGGCATTTTCTCCCCGCGGTTATGTCTCTGCCCTCGGCGCATTAGAGCAGCATCCGCTCGGTCTGTTAAGCGCAGGCGGTCCGTCACCTTAAACTCTCGACCCTGCGATGGCGGTTTTCTTTACAGGTGGAGCATCAGAATCCTGGGTCGAACGACCGGAATCTCAAAGGTTCGGGCCGATTCAGAAGGACGGGCCAATGTCGGAGGCTTTTACAACCGGGCGCGAACGGATTTGCTGCCTCAGGCTAAATCATTAATAGCGTTAAGATTTCCTAATTGGCACTCCCTTTGCATAATCGTTGGCGATGCTAGGGGACCGGCTGGTTGCTGGCTACGCGCTGGTGGGTGAGATCTTTCGAGGCGGGCCGTTCTGCAATCGCTGCCGGTTGCGATCTGTCAAGAAAAAGCTCGATGGAGGAAAAGATAATGAGACACCATCAGTTGGTTGCGTTGGCGGGTGTGTTCGCCCTGGCTGGGATAGCCGGCCCAGCCGTCGCGGGTCCAATGGTGACATTTGACACCTTTATTCCGGTCCCGGCGGACGCGGCGAACGTGCAGCCGGGCGGGGCGTTCTCCTCATTCGACATCAGCTTCGCCGACCCGGTGACCGGAAACATCTTTATCGCCGATCGGTCCAATGCCGCTGTCGATATCTTTTCGGGGTCCAGCAACACATTTCTCGGCCGGGCCACCGGGTTCACCGGGCAGCAGGCGACAACATCAGTTTCCGGCCCGGATGGCGTTTTGACGGTCACCTCCGGCGGGGTCACCACCCTTTACGGCGGTGACGGCAACAGCACGCTCAAGATCTTCAACGCGACCAATCCAGCGGCGCCGACCGTCCTGCAAGCACCGATATCGACCGGTGGGACAACTCGGGTCGACGAAATGGCGTATTCGCCCTCATCCCATCAGGTCCTTGCCGCAAACAATGCAGAGACGCCAGCCTACGCAAATCTGTTTCAAACGACAAACGGGACATCGCCGGTCACGCTCACCAAGAACTCCGATCATCGTCCCTGCAAGCCAGGGCGGCATCAATAGCGGCGGCATGGAGCAGCCGGCATGGGATAAGAACACCGGAACATTCTTTGTTTCCATCCCTCAGTTGGGGACCGGTGGGGCCAATGACGCAGGCGGGGTCGCCGAGATCGACACCTCCGGCAATGTCCTGCGAACAATCAGTTTCACAAACCTCGGCATTTCATCGTGCTCGCCGACCGGTCTCGCCGTTGGCGGGGACGGCAACCTGATGGTTGGCTGCGGGAACGTGGGAACGCAGGCAATTCTGCTCAATCCCACCGGCGGGGCCACGCACACCGGCTCGATCGTCGCGACGTTCGCCGGGCTCGCCGGTACGGACGAGGTGTGGTACGATCCTACGACGAATGCGTTCTACGTTACCGGCAATGGTGGCACCAACACCACCAGGTTCTTCGACATCGTCACCGACGCCGGCTTGGCGAGCGCCATTAGCCAGATGGTCGACCTGCCGACCACCACGAGTGCGCATTCGATCACGGTAGATCCGTTCAACGGCGATGTTTTCGTGGCGCTCGCCGGCACCGCTGGCCCCAACGGGGTGAACCCCTGCCCGGCGAGTTTCGCGAACCCGGGCTGCATCGCGGTGTTTGGACAAGCTGTGGTAGCGGCTCCGGAGCCGGCTTCGCTGACACTAATGATGACGGCTTTTGCCGGGTTCGCGGGGCTGGTTTGGTCGCGGCGCCGGCGCCGGTCGTAATCGAGCGTAGCCCTTAATGCCGGGGATGAGTTGTCCCCGGCATTATTTCTGTCAATGGGCGTTTCCCATAGGCATCAGGCGGCCATCGCCGACCGGAACCGCCGTGGTCGGCGGCGTGAGGTTCACGCCGGCGAGGATTGTCCCGGGTGTGTGCCGGCCCGCTGCGGCAGCAAAACGAGGCATCCGAGAATAAAGGCGGCGATCACCGCCGAGGCGAGTGGACGGCTCAAGGCGAGCCCGCCATGGTTCACCGGTTTGTCCAAGAAGTCGCCAACCGTAGCCCCGAGCGGTCGGGTCAGGATGAATGCCGCCCAGAACAGCAGAACCCGCGACACGCTGGTCCAGTAATAGGCTGCGGCAAGCACCGCCAGCCCGGCCGCAAAGACGAGCGCCCCTCCTTCGTATCCGAGACCCGTCGTGTCGGCCATCCAATCGCCGAGAGCAGTTCCCAGCGTTTGGGAAAAGGTGATGGCCGTCCAATAGAATGCTTCTACCTTGGGCGTGTTGACCGTTTCCACCGATATGGAGCCGAGCGACCAATACCATAGGCCGAGCGTTGCGAGGAGGCAGATAAGCAAAAGTGACGATCCGCCGGTGTAACCGATACCCAAAGAACGATCGGCAAAATCGGCCATTGTCGTACCGGCGGTCGTGGAGGCTACAATCGTTGCCCAATAAAGAAAGGAATGAAATGTTTTCGCCGCAATCTGCATGATTACCAGAACCGCCAAGAGCGAAAGAAATATCGCCGTTCCGGTCAGATAGCCCCAATTCAGCGTCATCGTTACCGAGTCGCCGCCAGTCTCGCCCAACGTGGTAGCGGCAATTTTGATGATCCAGAAGACCAGCGTAACCTCGGGGACCTTGGTCAGCAATTTATCGGAACTGCTCATCTATCGTGACCTCTCAGCACGCAGGGCAATAAACCGGAACCCCATTCCAATCGCGGGCCGTCTTTCGTCAAGGCTCGCTCCAAGGAAACAAATAGATCGGAGGTTTGTTCGCGCTACGAGAATGGAGAAAGCTTACGAACTTTTAATGTTGCGGTCAGCAAAGCGAAGCGCCGCTGCTCTAAAAATAGGCAGTGCGCGGCGCCGCCCGGATCGCAACTCAAGTTGGGGCGTGCGCCTTCGCTTTTTGTTCCGGATCGGCTTGTCGGGCCTGACCTGGATTTCCGGATACAGCTGGGCCGGGCCTCCCTTCCGTACGGACGACCCGGTGCCCGTCGAGGTTCACCATTGGGAGATCTACGCGTTTTCGGCGGGAACGCATTTCGCGGGCGAGACGAGCGCCATATTGCCTGGCGTCGACGCCAATTATGGCGCGGCGTCCAATCTGCAGCTCCATGCCACCGTTCCGATCGCGTACGACCGGCGAAGCGGCGGCGGCACGCAATTCGGCTACGGGGACGGGGAAATCGGCTTCAAATATCGCTTTCTGGAGGAAGACCCGGACGGCTGGCGACCGCAGGCCGCGATCTATCCGGCCGTCGACTTTCCGACCGGTAATGCCCGAAAGAATCTAGGCGCCGGTCACACCCGCGCCTTCCTGCCGTTGTGGGTTCAGAAAAGCCGTGACGACTGGACCACGTTTGCTGGCGTCGGCTACTGGGTCAACCCCGGCTACGGCAATCGAGACGTCTGGTACATCGGCTGGGCCGTACAGCGCCAGGTCACCGATAAGCTGACCGTCGGTGGCGAAGTCTTTCACCAAACCGCGGACACCGTCGACGGCAAGGGCCAGACCGGCTTTGATCTGGGAGCGATATACGATTTCAGTGAGCATTATCACCTGATGTTTTCAGCCGGTCGAGGTATACAGAACCTCAGCGCGACCAATGAATTTTCCTACTACGTGGCTCTACAATTCACATTTTAAGAATATGCGTGAATAACGGCCGATGAAGAGCATCGGCCCATCACGTCGGGATGAGCGGCTCGCCTCGCATGTATTTGCCACGGCAGAACAGCAATGTCGGCTTGGGCGTGTAGGCGTAGCGCTCGACGTGGCCGATGAAGATGATGTGGTCGCCGCCGTAATGCCGGTACTCGTTGCGGCACTCGAAATGCGCGGCGGAGCCGATCAATACCGGGGCGCCGCACTCGGGGATGATGTGGTCGATTTCGGCGAATTTGTTGTCGTGCGTACGAGCGAATTTGTTCGACAACTCAATCTGGTCGTGCGCCAATATATTGACGACAAAATGCGAGCCCTCCTGGAAAGCCGGAAGGCTCTGCGCGTACAGCGAGGCGCTCCACAGCACTAAGGGCGGCGTCAGCGACACCGAGGTGAAGGAGTTGGCGGTCATCCCGTAGAGCCCACCCGACGCGCCGCGCGCCGTGACGATCGTCACGCCGGTCGCGAAGGTGCCGAGCGCGCTACGGAAATCGCGCAGATCGAAGCCCTCGCCCGCGGTGCTTCGCACCGGTGCGGCATGGCTGCCGATGATCCCGTCCTTGAGGATCTCGTTTTCCACGGCCGGCGCCCTCAGAGCGGCGCGTCGGGGGGCAGCCCGAGCGCCACTCTGCCGTAAATCGCGCTGTTGACGTCCCAGTTCAGATGGTAATGGGCATTCGCCGCGTGGACGTCCCGGAACGCTCGCTGTATCGGGTTCCTCTGATAAATTGCCCCGCCGCCGGTTGCGGCGAACAGCAGGTCGACCGCCTTGGTGCACAAGCTGGCGGCAAAGGCGCCGTCGCGCCGGTAGCGCGCACGTTGTTCGATGCTCGGCACAACGCCGGCCTCGGTGATCCGCATAGCCTCGTCACAATCGCGCACCGCGATCGCCTCCGCCGCATCGGCCAGCGCCGCCGCCTCGGCGAGGTGCACCTGGATATTCGTGAAATCGGCGAGGTTCTTGCCGGTATAGGCGCTAAGCCTGTTGCGGGTCGTTTCGGCGAAGTGCTGGATCGCGCCGCGGGCGATGCCGAGCGAGACGCCGGCGATCGCGTAGGCGAACAGACTGACGGCCGGCAATTTGTATAGGGTTCCGGGGTTGAGCTCGCTGCCTCGATTGGGGCCGCCCTTGATCCGCTCGGTGGCGAGGGTGCGATAGGCCGGAACAAAAATGTCCTTGACCTCGACATCCTTGCTGCCGGTGCCGGCGAGGCCGATCACCTCCCAGGTGTCGATGATCGTGTAGTCGCTCGCCGGCACCAGAAGCATGCGGTGCTCGCTCTGCCCGGTCTCCTCATTGCTGACCACGGCGCCGAACATGTTCCAGGCCGAGGCGTCGATGCCGCTCGAAAACGGCCAACGGCCGCTCAGCCGGTAACCGCCCTCCACGCGCCGCGCGCGGCCGCGTGCGAAAATCAACGCCGAGCTGATCAGGCTGTCGGGCGACTCGCCCCAGATCTCGTCCTGCGCCTCGGGGTGCCACATGCCGAGCAGCCAATGATGGGCGGCGAGGTTGGCCAGCACCCAGGAGGTTGAGCCGCAACCCTGGCCGATTACCGCGGTCAGCTCGTAGAGCGCGCGGTAAGGCAGCTCGCTGCCGCCGACCCGGGCCGGCTGCAACATGCGGAAGAGACCGCTCGAATGCAGATCGGCGATCGTCTCGTCGGGCAGGCGGCGAAGCTGCTCGGCCCGCGGGGCACGCTCGCGCAGAACCGGGATCAGCGCCTCGGCGCGCGCCAATAGATCCTCGAAACGCGGCGGCGCCGCGCGCTGGTCGGTCTTTGCCTCGGGCATTGCGCTCCTCTCCCGGATAAGCCAGCCTGTGCTATCCTACTCCCTCGCATCGCAACTCGGCGATATTCTATTCATATGGGTCTGGTCGTGCCCTCCACCCGTGATATGGGTGCTTACATGTGATTGCGCTTCCAAGGGGAGAAAAACACTAATGCGCAAATTATCTGGTTTAGTTGCCGGGGCGCTCGGTTTGGCAATCGGGCTGGTCGGAAACGGCACGCCGGCGACTGCCCAGGGTAATGTGCAGGTCGGGACACTGACCTGCAATGTGGCCGGCGGTTGGGGATTTGTGTTTGGCTCTTCGAAGGCGGTCCGCTGCAACTTCGCGCGGGCCGGGGGCAGGCCGGAGCACTATGCCGGCTCGATCAACAAATTCGGTGTCGATATCGGCTATACGCAAGGCGGCGTGCTGGTTTGGGGCGTCTTCGCGCCGAGCGGCGGCCTCGCGCCGGGAGCGCTGTCGGGCAATTATGTCGGTGCGACCGGAAGCGCCACGGTCGGGGTCGGCGCCGGCGCCAATGTGCTGGTCGGCGGCTCCAACCGCACGATCTCGCTGCAACCGGTCAGCATCGAAGGCAACACCGGTCTCAATGTCGCAGCGGGGATCGGATCGATCAGCCTGCGCTACCAACCCCAAGTCGGAGGCCGGCGTCGGTAGCAACAATGCCCACCGGTGGCGGTTCCTGTGCATATTGATCACAGCTTGGATTCATCTCTCGATCATCCGTCGGCGCTATTGTTGGCGAATGATCTCGGGGCGACCGGAACCGGGCGGCGACGCTCGAAATACGGCGCTCGCGGGGACGTTCTCTTGGCGCCGATGTTCCGCCTCATCTATTACCTCTACGCCCGGCGGCTGGTCCGCGATGTCGGGAGCCGGCCGATGCCGCGCCACGTCGGCATTATCCTGGACGGCAACCGCCGCCACGGTCGTTCGCGCGGCATCACGGAGCCGAGGGAGGTGTACGACCTGGGTGCGAACAAGCTCGACGAGATCCTAGAATGGTGCGCCGAGCTCGATGTTCCGACGGTCACGCTTTGGGTCTTTTCGACCGACAACTTCCAACGGCCGGCAGCCGAAGTCTCCGGCATCCTGGCTTCGATCGAGGCCAAATTGACCGCGCTGGCCTGCGACCCCGACATCCATCGCCGGCGCGTGCGAGTTCGCGCGATCGGCTGCCTCGCGATGCTCCCCGAGCCGGTGCTCGCCGCGATCAGGGCGGCCGAGCGCGCCACTTCGAGCTATGACGGCTTGGAACTCAACATCGCCGTCGCCTATGGGGGACGCCAGGAAATCACCGACGCGGTGCGCGCCTTGCTGTGCCGCGTGGCCGAGAAGCAGGCAAGCTTGGCCGAGGCGATCGAAGAAGTCACCCCCGAAGCAATTGCCAGCCATCTGTACACCGCCGGCCTGCCCGACCCCGATCTGATTATTCGCACGAGTGGGGAGGTCCGCCTGTCGGGCTTTCTCCTATGGCAGAGCGCCCATAGCGAATTCTATTTTACCGACGTCCTGTGGCCCGCCTTTCGCAAGATCGATTTTCTGCGCGCCATCCGCTCCTTCCAACAGCGCCGCCGCCGCTACGGCTGCTGAGCCGATCGGCAGGCCGGCCCGTTGGATAAGTCCGCCGCGGAGTCGCACCTTGCCCTCACAGCGACAAGAGTTGGTCGAAGAAGCTCCGGTCGCGGCGAAGCTCGGCGGCGGCTCCGGAGAAGCGGACCGCGCCCTTTTCGAGAACATAGACGCGATCAGCGAGGGCGAGCGCGAAATCGACGCGCTGCTCGGCGAGCAATATGGTGAGCCCCTGCGCCTTGAGTTCGCCAATCTTGATGCGTAGCGTCTCAACGACGAGCGGCGCCAGCCCCTCCGACGGCTCGTCGAGCAGCAACAGTTCGGGGTTACCGGTGAGGGACCGGGCGATCGTCAGCATTTGCTGCTCGCCGCCTGACAGAAATCCGCCGCGCTGGCCACGCCGCTCGCGCAACACCGGGAACAGTTCGCCGACTGCCGCGATCGTCCAAGGTCCGGACCGGCGCGCGGCACGGGCGCCGACCTCAAGGTTCTCCCAGACGCTGAGCTCGGCGAAGATGCGGCGATCCTCGGGCACAAAACCGATACCGGCGCGCGCCACGCGATGTGGCGTCCAGCCGGTAATGTCGCGCCCTTGCCACAAGACGCGGCCGCTCGACGGGGGCGTCAAGCCCATGATCGACCGCATCGTCGTCGTTTTGCCGACCCCGTTGCGGCCGAGCAGGCACACGCACTCGCCGGCGGCGATCTCCAGTGAAATGCCGAACAAAACCCGGCTGAGGCCGTACGAGGTGTAGATATTCTCGACGGCGAGAAGCGAGATCATCAGTGCGCGCCGAGGTAGACCCGCCGCACTTCGGGATCGCTGCGCATCTCGGCGGGCGTGCCTTCGGCAAGCAGATGGCCCTGATGCAGCACCGCGATCTTCTCGGCAATCGTGAACACCACCTCCATGTCGTGCTCGGTGAACAGCAGTGTCAGCCCGCGCTCGCCGGCAATGCGCCGCAGGAGCTGCATCGTCTCGCGTGTCTCGGTTGCCGACATGCCGGCGGTCGGTTCGTCGAGCAGCAGCACTTCCGGGTCGCTGGCGAGCGTAATGCCGAGCTCGAGCTGTTTCTGGTTGCCGTAGCTGAGCGTGCCAGCGATCGCATCGGCGTGAATGTCGAGCCCGATCGAAGCGAGCAGGCCGGTGGTCTCGTCGCGGTAAAAATCCTCGGAGCGCGCCCAAAAATTTCTGCCGCGGCCGCGATGGGCAAGAAAGGCCGCCTGCACGTTCTCGAATACCGAAAGACGCGCAAAGATATTGGTGCGCTGGAACGAACGGCCAATTCCCATGCGGCAAATGCGGTGCGGGGGCGCCCCGGTGATGTCGCGGCCGTCGAGCAATACCCGGCCGCCGTCCGGCGCGATATGGCCGGTGATCAGGTTGAAGAGGGTGGACTTGCCGGCGCCGTTCGGCCCGATTACTGCGGCGATCTGACGGGTCTCGATGGCGAGGCTGACGCCGCCGACCGCGACAAAGCCGGCGAACGCCTTGCGCAAATCGCGGACCTCAAGCATCGCGGCGCGCGAGCCGGTACCGGGCGAAGCGAAAGAAAGCAACGATGCCGCCGACAATGCCGCCCGGGAATGCGAACAGCAGCACCAGGAGGATGGCACCGAGCACAAACGGCCAATATTCGGTATAGGCGGTGATCTGCTGGTTGAGCCACACCAGCGCCAGCGCGCCGACCGGCGGCCCCCAGAAATAATCCATGCCGCCAAGAATTGTCATGATGATGACCTCGGCCGATTTCGACCAGAAGACGTAGTCGGCGAAGACGCCGCGGCTGAAGAGGCCATAGAGTGCGCCGGCCAGCCCGGCGAACGCGCCGGCGACGACAAAAGCGGCGAGCTGGTAGGCGCGCACATTGAGCCCGATAAACGCCGCGCGCTCGGGGTTGTCGCGGATCGTCGTCAGCATGCGCCCAAACGGCGAGCGCACAATCTGCCGCAGCGCCGCGATCGAAACCGCGACCAGAACCAGAGTGAGGAGGTAGAAGCGGTCGCCGATGCGCAGATCGCCGAGGCCGGGGATGCTCGCCATCCAATCGAGGTCGGGATAGGGGATTTCCGGCAAGCCCTGATCGCCGCCGGTGACGTCGTTCCATTTGTACGCGATCGCCCACACGATCTGTGAAAAGGCCAGCGTCAGCATCGCGAAATAGAGCTTTTGCAGACGGACGCAGAAATAGCCCGAGACCAGGGCAAAAAGGGCGGCGCCGAGCCCGGACGCTGGAAATGCGAGGAAAAACGGCACCTCGTAGGTTTTCATCAGGATGCCGCAGACATAGGCGCCGACGCCGAAATAAGCGACATGACCAAACGAAACCAGCCCGGTGGTGCCGAGCAGCAGGTTGAGGCTGACAGCGAACAGCGCGTCGATTACGATCTGAGAGGCGAGAAAGGTGTCGTAGCGCGAGCCGATCCACGGCACCGTCGCCGCCGCCAGGAAAATGATCAGGGTCCACGGAATATGGCTGGCGATCCCGGCGCGGCGGTAATCCGTCATATGGGCCGGCCGAACAGGCCCCAAGGCCGGACGATCAGGATGACTACCATCAGCGCGAACACCGAGAACAGCGAGAAGCCGGGGAAAATCAGAATGCCGAAGGACAAGACCTGGCCATAGATCACCGAGCCCCAAAACGTTCCCCAGAACGAACCCATGCCGCCGATCACGACGACGATGAAGGCTTGCACGATGATCAGCACGTCCATGCCTGGCACGATGCTCTGGATCGGCGTCACCAGCGCCCCGGACAGCCCGGCGAGAAACGAGCTGAAGACGAACATGCCGGTGTAGATCGAGCCGACATCGGCGCCGAGCGCGTCGAGCATCTCGCGGTCGTAAGATGCGGCGCGCACCAGACGCCCGACGCCGGTATGGTTCAGGATCAGCCAGCCGGCGAACGCGATTGCCGGTCCGACCGCCATGACGAAGAGGTTGTAAAGCGGCTGCGCCGTGCCGAAGATCTGCACGCTTCCGGCCAGCACCGGCGGCGAGGAGACCGACAGCTGACCGGTGCCCCAGAGGAATTTCGCGGCGTCGCCGAGGATCAGCACCAGCGCGTAGGTGAACAGCAGTTGGTAGAGCTCTTCACGGCCATAGAGGTGGCGAAAAAAGAGGCGCTCCACAATGCCGCCGAGCAACGCGACGCCGACTGCCGCGAACAGCGCCGCCAGCCAGAACGCCTCTGCCCTGGGGTGCAGCCACTGCACCCCCTGCCAGGCGAGATAGGCGCCGATCATATAGAATGAGCCATGCGCAAAATTGATAACGCGCATGACGCCAAAGACAAGCGACAACCCCGAGGCGATCAGAAACAGGAACATCGCCGTCGTCAGGCCGCCCATGAATTGGCTGAATAGAAACGAGGGCGCCACTGTTGCCCCTCACTCTACCCCTCCCCGCGAGCGGGGCGAGGAAATCCGTAACATCACTCCCTCTCCCCGCGGCCGCCGGGAGAGGGTCGGGGTGAGGGGCAATTGCCCGTTGGACGCATCAGTTCGTTTCGGTCGTCGGGGGCAGCAATTCCGGATTTTGCATGACCGCAAACGGGTAGGCCGCCTCCTTGACCATGACGCCCCAGTATTCCGGCGCGAAAGTCTCGTGGGATTTGGCGCTGAACGTGCGTTTCCCGACCGGCGTATCGAAGGTCATCCCGAGCAGCGCCTTGGCGACGTCGTCGCTCTTGGCGTCGCCGGCCTTCTTGATGCCCTCGGCGAGTGCGTAGATCGACTGATAACCGACGATTGACCACCCGGAGGCATATTTCGCCTTGGTGAACGTCTTCAGATCCTCAATAAACTTCTTGTGCTCCGGCGGTTCGTTGCCGGTCCAGATCACCGGGTCGTACGCATCGGAGATAATGCCGTAGGGATAATCGGCGCCAAGCGCCTGCGCCTCGTCGGTGGTTCCGACCTCGGCGCCGTCCACCATGCGGTTGTCGATCGCCTTGAAGTAGCCGCGCGGCGTGGCTTCCTTGGTAAAGGTTACAAAGTCGCCAGCGAACAGCGAGCAATACACGGCATCGGGCTTTTTGCCCATCTGCGCGGTAATGAAAGCGGTGAAGTCGGGCTCGCCCAGTTTCGGCCATTGCTCGTCGAGGATTTGGATGTCGGGGCGCAATTTCTTCAGGCTGGCCTTGAAGGCGGCGATCGAAATCGCGGCCATAGGCGTAGTCGGGCGCGATCGTGGCGACAGTTTTGACGTTTTTCCACCGCGCCACCAGGGTCGCCCCCGCCAGTCCCTCGACATCGGTGTTCGATGAGACGCGGAAGATGTAGGGATGGATATGCGCCGGATCGGTCAGGATCGTGCTCTTCGAAGTCGGCGCGATAAAGACGATCTTATTTTCCTTGGCGACCGTCGACACTGCGGGCGCCTCGGCCGAGGTCAAGGTGCCGACGAGGAAGTCGACATTGTCCTTGATGATCAGTTCACGCGCGAGGCGCACCGCCTCGTCAGCATTGGCCTTGCTGTCGCGCGACAAGAGTTCGAGCTTACGGCCGAGAACGCCGCCCTTGGCGTTGATCTCCGAGACCGCCAACTCGGCGCCTTTCAGAACCGGCTCGCCGTACACGGCGGTTGGCCCGGACAGCGGGATCGGAAACCCGATCTTGATCGGCTCCGCGCCCCAAGCCGAGATTGACGCCATAGAGGCCGTGCAAAAAAGCGCTGCAACGTACCCGCGCGACATGACGCTTTCTCCATTCCTGTTCGAACTGTGTCGTTCAAGCGGCAGTTGCACCATCGTTGCCGTAGAGTGTCAAGGCCGGGCATATCGCGCGCCCTACCGCTTCCGCCCGCTCGAGATGCCGCTGCGGGCGGGGCACTGCTCGCTTAGCATTGACGCTGCCGCCTCGTTGCGAGTAAGGCGTTCCAAGCATCAACCCTTTAACGAACGAGCTCTCAGATGCCTGTAGCGGCAATGAACCACTTTACCGTGTTAAGCGACGATCTCGAAGCCACGCGGCGCTTTTATTGCGATCTGTTCGGCTTCAAGGTGGGTTGGCGGCCGCCCTTCCAGTTTCCGGGATGGTGGCTCTATGCCGATGACGACACCCCGATCCTGCACGTGATCCACAGCAAGGATCTGCCGCCGGACCGCGGCGGCGTTCTCGACCACATGGCGTTTTCCGCCAAGGACCTGCCCGCCACCGTCGCGACCCTCAAACGCGAGGGCATCGATTACAGCTGCGGCGTCTGCCCGGCGGCGGCATCTGGCAGCTGTTCTTCCACGATCCGTCCGGCGCCAAAGTCGAGTTCGATTTCGAGAAGAACGAACCGGCGCCCGAAGGCCAAGCCGAAGCCTGACCTGCGAACCCTCACCCACCAAGCCCTTCGGGCCTGGTCCCCCCTCTCCCGCGGTGCGGGAGAGGAGCTTTATGGAGAACGTGTCGTAGCCCCTCTCCCGCATTGCGGGAGAGGGTGCCGAGCGCAGCGAGGCGGGTGAGGGGAGTTCCGCCTAATCCGCTGCTCGGGCGCCGAGCGCGGCCAGGCGCTGTTGCGCGTCGAACACGCTCGCCTCTTGGCCCGATGCCGGCTTGAGACGGAAATCGAACTCGGCGGTGTAGTAGGGCGGCTCGATGCCGAGCCGGGCCGCTTCGCTGTCGCGGGTGTCGTGCCGCACAAAATCGCATATCAGCAACTCCTTAACCGCGAACACCGCGTCGCTGCCGAGATACTCGTCCCGCCGGTCGAAGATGTGCGTTGTGACCGGCTCGTAGCCGTCGGCTGAGACGACGAAATGGATGTGCGCCGGGCGCCACGGGTGGCGGCCGGTGGCGCGCAACATCGCTCCGACGGGTCCGTCGGAGGGGATCGGGTAATTCACCGGCAGCACGGTGCGGATCAGATAGCGGCCCTCGGCGTCGCTGCGGAACCTGCCGCGCATGTGCAGCTCGCCGCCGAGCTCCTCATCCTGCAAGTCGTAGAGCCCGCTCGACTGAGTCTGCCAGACATCGAGGAGCGCGCCCTCGATCGGCTGGCCGTCGAGGTCGAGGACCCGGCCGCTGACCAATGTCGGGGTTCCCGTCTTGTCGCGCCGGGCGATATTGCCGCCGGCCGGCAATTCGGGTGCGCCCAGCCGATGGAAGGGGCCGAACACCGTCGACTCGGTCGCCCCGTCGGGTTTGCGGTGGTTGATCAGATCGACCACCATCGAAACGCCGAGCGTGTCGGAGAATAGAATGAATTCCTGGCGCTTGTCGCTGCACATCCGGCCGGCTTCGGTCAGGATTTCGATCGCCTGAAACCACTCTGCCTCGGTCAGTTCGACCTCTTTGACAAAGGCGTGCAAATGCCTGATGAGGCCGAGCATGATTTGCCGCAGGCGCGGATCCGGCGTCCGCGCGAAACGCTGCAGCGCCTCGGCGGTGATGTCGTCTTCGGTTTTGTTGCGCCGGTCCAGCATCGCTACTCTCCTTCGTGTAGTCGCGGAGAGATATAGCGGAAACCGGCCGGCGCCGCACTCACAGTGACGCCTCACCTCTCCCGGCGGGAAGAGGTGAGGCGAGATCGCAGTCGCCGATCAGATGGCGTCGGCGACTTTCTGGCCGTTGGGACTGCCGAGCCCGGTGCAGGCCTCCCAGCCGGTGGCGGCCGCGAAGTCCCCGTTGTTGCCCTGCGTTATATCATGCAAGGCCGTCGCATTTACGTAGAGATGCGGGTTGATGAACCCGGCGCGGCGAGCCTTCGCCGCGTTGATGCGCGCAATGAGACCGGCCCACAGCGGCGCCACGGCGCTCGTTCCGCCAATGACGGTGTTCTGGCCGTCGACCCGTACATCGTATCCGGTTGCCGGGTCGGCGTCGCCGCAGACGTCGGGAACGCCCCGCATTGCGAGCGCCTGCGTCGCACCCGAGGTCTTCCTGACCTGCAGTCCCTGCTGGTATTGCGGCAGCGCGAAAAAGCCGCTGACGCCGCCGCCGGTCGCGCCGTTGCCGGGTCCCTCGTTCCACACCTTCTCTTGCGTGATCAAGGTGCCGGAGGCCTGCAGTTTGGTGCCGCCGCAAGCCAGCGCGAACGGGCTCGACGCCGGAAAATCAACGTGATCGGCGCCGTCGCCGACGCCGTCATCCGACCCATTGTCACCCGAGGCAACGCAAACCGTTATCCCCATCGCGGCGGCGGCCTGGAACGCCTGGTCGAATGCCGTCATCGCCTGCGCGGTCCAATTCGCTTCGGGTCCGCCCCAGCTGATCGAAATGACCGACGGCTTGTTTGTCGTGTCGTGGATTGCCGCGGCGATCGCATCGAGGAACCCGGCATCGGTGTTCGGCGCGAAATAGACGACGATCTTGGCGCCCGGCGCGACTGCCCCGGCGACCTCGATGTCGAGCATCACCTCGCCGTCCGGCCCGTTGCCGGAGCCCGTCGGATGGTTCTTTCCGTGGTCGACCGATGCGGCGAGCACCTTCGGCTGGCTGACATTCAACGCCGAAAAATAACGTTGCAGGTCAGTTGTGCGGTAGCCGCCGCCGAGCTCGATGATGGCGATGCACTCGCCTTGCCCGGTGCCGGCGGGGAAGTTGTACAAGGCGGCGAGCTGCGTCGGCGTAAAAGACGTGGAGGCGGCAGCGGCCGCATGCCACTCGACATTGCGGTGGGTGGGAAGGGTGCGGAAATGCGGGCGCGCCTGAGGCCGATTGTCGAGCCCGAGCACGGCAGTGACCGCGCCGTTCAGTTCGTTAGCCAGATGGATCGCTCCGGTCCGGCCGCGGTAGGACCCGCCGGGATGTTCGTATTGCTTGAGCTCCACGCCAAAGGCGTCATTGAACTGAGCCACGGTGCCGGAGAGCACGACGTGCCGCCGTCCCGCGTGCTCGTCGACAACGGCGAGACCGTGCTGATTGGCGAATTGCTTGACGGCTTGGATGTCCGTCGGGTCGGCGCCGAACTGCTGGTCATACTCATCTTGGGTCAGGTGGCGCTCGGATTTGTCGCCGGCGGCTAACTTGCGGACCCTTTCCTGCAGCTGTTCATGTTGGCGATGCCGCAGGACCAAAGTGACTTCCAGCCGTTCGCCCGGATCGGCTTTGCCGATCGATCGTGCACCCGGCAATGGTTTCCTCTCGCTACCGACGAGCGGATTTTTTGGCATAGCTCAAACTCCTGAATTGTTAGTCTCAATTGTTGGCATGTGCCGCGCAGGATCTGCCAACGGCTCTGCAACGGCACCAAGCGGCAGCCGGACCGAATTCGATTTTTGTAACTATTGGTTAGGCCGAGATGGCTAAAAACCTAATAATTAACTATACTACAAATAATCCCTGAAATCAAGCCCAATCGCTATGGCGAGGCAGCCATGTATTGGCGGCGGCGCAGCGGGCGATGTTCGCCGAGCAATGCCAGGACCACGGTCAACACCATGAAGACGACGCTGGCGCCGAACACCCAACGCGGGGCGCCGCTGTCCATGATCCAGCCGAACAGCATAGGGCCGACCGTGCCGCCGATGCTGAACCCGGTCGTGACGATCCCGAAGGCGCGCCCGACGGCGCCGGGCGGGGCGGCGGCGCGCACCAGCATGTCGCGCGACGGCATGATCATGCCCGAGAGAAAGCCCGCTACACCCATCGCCGCGACCAGCACCGCAGGCGCGAACCCGACAGTGGCGATCAGCAGCATGATAACCGCGTTGATCGCGAACCCGGCGGCTGCGACATCGCCGTGCCGGCGCGTCAGATCGGCGACGAACCCGCCGCCCAGCACGCCAAAGGCGCTCGCCGTCAAAAATAGGGTGAGCGCCAGGTTCGCCGTCGAGAACGGCAGGGCGTAGGCGCCCATCAGCGCAACGACCGAAAAATTGCTGATGCCGCTAGTCGAGAGGCTGAGGAGAATGAAAAAGACCGTCAGACCGAGGATGGCCGGGCTGAACACCTTGCCGTTCCGCCGCGCCTTCGGCTCGGCGCGCGCCGCGCGGCGCAATGGGCCTGCCTCACCCTCGACTTCCGGCGCGAGCAGCAGCGGAACGGCGACGACAAAGCCGACCAGGCCGGCGACGATCAGCGCCCCTTTCATTCCTAGGGTCGCGGCAAGGACCAGCATCGTCGCCGGCGCAATCGCGCCCCCGAACATGCCGGCGAAAGTATGTACCGAAAAGGCCTTGCCGATGCGGGAGGCGGCGACCCTCGCTGACAGGATCGCGTAATCGGCCGGATGATAAACCGCATTGGCGATCCCGAGCAGGGCCGCCGCAACGAGCAGCCAGCGGTATAAATCGACCAGCCCGATCGAGGCGAGCGCGGATCCGCCGAGGCAAAGCGCGGCAATCAGCAACCGGCGCGAACCCATTCGATCGGCGAGGTAGCCCATGGGCACCTGCGCGGCCACCGACGCGACGGCGCCGATCGTCAGCGCAAAGCCGAGCTCGACAAAACCGACGCCGAAATGCTGCTTCAGGAACGGAAACAGCGGCGGCAGCACCAGCATGTGAAAGTGGGAAACGAAGTGTGCCGCCGAGACGAGCCCGAGCGCCTGAAGCTCTCCACTCTTGCGGCGGCGACCAACGGCAATCGCATCGCTTGTCATTATTTGCAGCCTACTCCGACGCCCAAAAGCCCATCACCACTATCCCGAGCCATCCGCAATCCACAATCCACAGTTTGGCTTGAGCGATATGCGTTCATCCGGCGGCGAGGCCCGCTTTCAGCCGCTCGTATTCCGCGCGCACGACATCCGCGCCGTACACCCGTTCCAGCCGGCGCACGGTGAAATGGCCCCGCGCTACATTCTGGAAATGCTCGATGAAGGCAAAGTTGACGGCCGCGCCGCCCAGAGCGCCGAGCACGGCAGCCGCCTGCGCCGCCACCTTCTGCGAAACGACGACCCCAAACCGTGATGCGATCTGCGTCACAAACCTAACAAAGATTGGCGCACCCTCGCGGATGGCCCCTTTGTCGACGGCGAAATCGGCGATTTCGACAAGACCGCGAGCGAGCATCGCCCGTATCGCGAAGTAATCGGTCTCCGCGGCCGCTTGATCTGCCGCCGGGGTGCCCAATGCGAATACTTCGAGGCAGGCGAGGCGGGTGCGAGGATCGCCAAGGTCCTCGCCCTCCTGCTGCGCGATCGCCGCAATCGCGCGCAGCATGATCGTCGTCGAAACCGGCAGCTCCAGGGCGAGCGCAGCGAGGCCAAACGCGCCGCCGATCGCTCCCGAGGTGCAGGCGAGCCCGGAATGGAGCTTGCGGCCACCTACCAGGCGCCCGGCGCGCAGGCTGAACAACGCAACTTCGAGCGCTCGGTCGAGGGCTTGCTTGGTCGCCTTGGCGACCGCGGTCGAGGCAGCGGTCGGCAGCGCTCGCTGCACCAGCCCGACGGGCTTGCCGGCAGCCGCCGCAAGACGTCCGGCGAGACTTGGCTGCTCGAGCCGGCGAACCGCCGCCGCAAGCGCTTCGCGATTATGTTCAGGTAAATACATGCTTCAATAATTGCGATCCGGTAGCCGAAGTGGAGAGATGAGGATGTCAGCCGATCTCCGCAACATCGTAACTGTGATTTCATTCAAGACATGGGAAGGAACTCCAGGGATCCGTTTTCGTTTCAACATTAGCAGCTTAGCGTTAACCCTTGGAGTAAGTGATGGCTACCGCAAGTCGTAAAAGACTGGGAATACTCGACGATTTAGTTCGCCGAGTAATCGACTGGGGTCTGGCTCCCCCGATGGTTTTGGCGCCGGTTCGGGTTCGGCATACGCGCCGACGCTAATTCTGGGGCGGGTAGACGAGGTTGGGGGGATTTCTCCCGATATGGAGTAAGCAAAGATGAACGACGTAGTAGTCGAAAGAAGTCGCGACCGTTTGGAGCGGGAGACCTGGACAAAGGCCGGGCCTGTTGTTACCCGCATGCGGGACGACGAAGTACTGGCTCTCGAAGAGCGGGCAATGGCTACCGTCGGCGATCCGTCGGCGTTGGGGCTGTGGGCCTTCGCCACCGGCACCTGGATCGCCGGCACCGTAATCGGCGGTGCTTTCGGCCAGAATGCTGCTGCGGTTGCGCAACATGCGGTCACGGCGGCGGTGCCGACGCAGGTCGTGACCATCACGCCGGTGTTCAACATCTTTACGGCAGTCGTGCCAGTACTGTTTTTTTTCACCGGCATTGCGCAGTTTATCGCCGGATTATTTGCGTTTCGGCGAGCCAGCCCGCTGATGGCCACGGCTTTCTGTTGTTTTGGCGCCTTTGGGGTGTCGGCGGCCTTCGGTTTCCTGCTGCAGGCCTGGGGACTGCTGCCGACGCCGATCAACGGCAACGCGCAGATACTCATCGGTTTCCTCTATGAAAGCTTCGGGTTCATCGCTTTTGCGCTGGCGGTTGCGGCACTGGGCATGAACTTGGCGACCGTGGCCTGGCTAGGAACGCTCTGCATTGGTTTTGTTCTCGCAGGCATCCCCAACCTCGCGGCCGCGGCGACCGGCGGATGGGTCGTTCTCGGGACCATCGGCGGCTGGTTCCTGGTCGCCTCGGCGGCTATCGCCTATTACCTCGGGATGGCGATCGTCGTGAACAGCTGCTCAAGGCGTCCCGTCATGCCCATCGGCGGCAAACCCTGCTAACCGAACCAAAACCGGACGCGGAGGCAAGTGCGGCCTTGCACTTGCTTCCGGGTATTGTGTCTGCCGCCGGAGGCTGCGACAATTCTGCAGAACTCCGGAGGGCCGAGAGGCCGGCATTGGGAGGAACTGCGGTGACGGACACACCCACCCAGTCGATCAAAATCGACGGCTATCACGCGCACGTCTATTACGACCCCATGACCCGGGCGCGCGCCGGGCAATTGCGGGAAGCGATCGCCGGCGCGCTCGGCGTCGAGGTCAGGGAATTGAGCGACGAGCCGAGGGGCCCGCATCCGGTTCCGCAGTTCCGGTTCACGTTCACGGCTGCGCAGTTCGAGAACATCGTGCCGTGGCTGATGCTCAACCGCCAGGGCCTCGACGTCCTCGTCCACCCGCTGACCGACAACTCCTACGACGACCACTCGCGCTACGCGGTCTGGCTCGGCTCTCCGGTGCCGTTAAGGCTCAACCCGGCGAGCCGCACCTACCGCGCCGAGCAATATCCGACGCCGCACTGAAGAAGCCGCACTGCCGCCGGTTTAGCCCAAGCGCGTCCGCCGGGGCAGGCCGCCGAGGGCGCAATCGGTGCCTGCCATGATGTTCGATCGGCGGTCGCTGGGCTAATGCTCAGACGCAGGCGCAAGATCTACCCGATGCGCTGAAGCGATCCGACAAATCACTGCAAAACTGTTGTCACACCGGCCAAGACCCCGTCTTGGCATGGGTCCCGGCCTTCGCCGGGAAGGCAAGTAAAAAGGGCAAGACGCCTAACCCGCCTTTGCTGAACCGATTGAGTGCGCCCGAACAGTAGGCCGTCTCCACAGCCGCGCTATGCTTGCCACCAGCGCCTTCCTCGCGGTACTCCCTGGCCGGCCAATTGCGGTGGAGGGAGCGGGATGATCGCGGGCGAATTCGATGTCGTCGTCGTCGGGGCCGGCAATGCCGGGATGTGCGCGGCGCTGGCGGCGCGGGGGGAGGGGGCTCGGGTGCTCGTTCTGGAAGCGGCGCCGTTTGACGAGCGCGGCGGCAACAGCCGGTTTACCGCGGGGGCGCTGCGGTTTGTCTACAACGGCGTCGACGATCTTCTGAAGCTCTGCGATCTCAGCGAGACCGAGCTCGCGACCAGCGATTTCGGAACCTATACCACCGACCAGTACTACGACGATCTCGGGCGGCTGACCGACTATCGCAGCAATCCCGACACGGCCGAGCTGCTCGTCACGAAGAGCCAGGAGACGCTGCTGTGGATGCGTAGCCAGGGCATCCGGTTTGCGCCGATGTATTCGCGGCAGGCCTTCAAGCACGAGGGAAAATTCGTGTTCTGGGGCGGGCTTGCGCTCGAGGCCTGGGGCGGCGGGCCGGGGCTTGTCGAGGGGCTCTTCAAGGCGGCCGAGGAAAGGCAGATCCAGATCGCCTACGAGGCCTCAGGCGAGGCTTTGATCGCCGACGATGGCGGCGTGCACGGCGTCGTCGCCAAGGTCGAGGGCAAAACGACGCAGATCCCGGCCAAGGCCGTCATCCTCGCCAGCGGCGGGTTTGAGGCCAATTCCGAGATGCGCACCCGCTATCTCGGACCCGGCTGGGATCTCGCGAAGGTGCGCGGCACCCGGTTCAACACCGGTGCGGGGATCAAGATGGCGCTCGACATCGGGGCGATGCCCTACGGCAACTGGTCCGGGTGCCACGCGGTCGGCTGGGACTACAATGCGCCCGAATTCGGCGACCTCGCGGTCGGCGACAATTTTCAGAAGCACAGCTACCCGTTTGCGATCATGGTCAATGCCGAGGGCGTGCGGTTCTGCGACGAAGGAGCGGACTTCCGCAACTATACCTATGCCAAATACGGCCGTGAAATCCTCAACCAGCCGCATCAATTCGCCTGGCAGATCTTCGACCAGCAAGTCGTGCATTTGCAGCGCGACGAGTACCGCATCCGCCAGGTGACCAAGGTCACCGCCGACACGATCGAGGGGCTGGCCGACAAGATGGCCGAGTATGCGCCGGTCGATAAGGCGCGGTTTCTCAAAACCGTCCGCGAGTACAACGCCGCGGTGCAGCGCGACCTTCCCTACAACCCGACGGTCAAGGACGGCCGCACCACCAAGGGCCTCGCGATCGACAAAACCAATTGGGCCATGCCGATCGAGAAGCCGCCCTTCGAGGCCTATTGCACGACCTGCGGCATCACCTTCACGTTTGGCGGGTTGCGCATTGACACCGACGGGCGGGTGCTCGACACCGCACAAAAGCCGATCCCCGGCCTGTACGCCGCAGGCGAACTCGTCGGCGGACTCTTCTATTTCAATTACCCGGGCGGGACCGGCCTGGTTTCCGGCTCGGTATTCGGCAAGATCGCCGGCGCAACCGCCGGAAGTGCAGTCCTGCGACGGTAGGAGAATGTTGTTGTGATTTTCGTATCACTGTGCTAATATTCCTAAAGGTTACCTAGGAGCCGTAGCTGTTAATTTGCTGCAAATAACAGCAAAAACAGCGGCATCCCCGCCGTGACCCCGCGGCTCAAGGGCGAGGATGCACTATTGCCAATTAGCGATAGTACCAGGCGTGATGCCAATGGGGGCCATAACCCCATCCGTAATGACGCCAGTAAGGATGATGATGACGCCAATACCAGGCATGCGGTCCGCCCCAGCAATGCCAAGAGTATCCGTTCCACCAGCACCGCGCTTCTGCCGGCTGGGCAAAGGCGGCGGTACCGATTGCCAAGGCAGCGAGCGTCGCCAGGACGAATTTCCTCATCGCTTTACCTCCTCGATGCTTGCCAACTAAGAGCACAACGAGAGGGCAACTCGAATTACTCCCTTTAACCACAAATTTTATTGGGATCGGACACGGCCGCCAGCATGGCTTCCACCACGGACTGCGGGTCTGCGGCGCGCATCACCTCGCCCATTACCGCAACTCCGCTCGCTCCGGCAGACAAGCAGAGCGGTGCGTTCGCAGGCGTTATCCCGCCGAGTGCGATGACGGGACCCGGTACCTGCGCTGCGATCTCGGCCAAGCCGTCGAGACCGATCGCCGGGCCGTAGCCCGGTTTGCTGGCGGTGATGAACACCGGGCTGACGGTGACGTAATCGGCGCCCGAACCCAGCAATGCCGAGGCCTCCTCGGCGGAATGCGCCGACGCGCCGATCAGCCCGCCGGGAAGGCGCGGGCGCGCCGCTGCGGGATTCCCTGCGCTCGGCAGATGCACCCCGCCCGCGCCGGCCATCACCGCCGCATCGACATCCTCGTGGACGGTCACGGTTGCGTGCCAGCGGCCACCGAGCGCCACCAGGGCGCTCAGCAAGTCGCGGCGTTCGCCCGCCGGCAGATCCTTCTCGCGCAGGCTGAACCATCGGCAGCCGCCGGCAAAGATTGCCTCGGCGACCTCGTCGAGCGGCCGGCGCGTCTGGCGGCGGTCCGATATGACCAGCAGCGGCGGAACCGGGAGCCTCACGCCAGGCCTCTCTTACGGCCGCGGCGGGCCGAGGAGCAGGTCGGCCTCGATCGTCACCCGGACCATTGCTTCGCCGGGCTCGGCGACAGGCGCTGCCATTGCCATCGCGCTAAATCGAGGAACCGGCCTGCCGCCGGTTTCGGCATTGCCGACGCGCACATCACGGAACCGAAGGACGGCCAGGTGCATGCGGTCGGCGATCGAGGCAGCTCGATGGTCGAGCTCGGCAAGGGCCTCGGCGGTCAGATCCTCCTCGGCGCCGCGAACCGTCTCGGGCGCGACATCGTAAGCCAAGGTGGAGGTCGACAGGCCGTCGGATTGCAGCGCGCCGGCCAGTTTCAGCATCGAATCCGCGTCCTTTCCGGTCAGAGTGACCGACTGGCTGCCGCGCCAGCGGGCGGGACCATTCTCCGGGCGCTCCTCGGCGACATTGTAGGAGCCGGTCTCGACCCGCACTCCCTGCACCTGCCGCACGCGATCGAGCGCCGCGGCCATCCGGCGATTGATCGCCGCCTGGACCGAGCGGGCATCCGGCCCGGTCTCCTCGACCCGGAGCTCGATCCGCAAGAGATCGCGGATTACCGAGCGCTCCGCCGTCTGGCTGAGGTGGAGCACGGTCAGGTGTTGATCGGCGTCCTGCGCCAGTGCGTGGGCCGACGCGAACACCGCCGCGGCGATCGCGAGAAGTACCCTCACCCGCCTCGCCCCGCTCAGCACCCTCTCGAGCATCGCTAATATAAATCCTAGGTTTCCGGAGCGTGATTATGGATCAGTTGACCGCAGGCGGCTATTACCGAGGGTGGGCGGGGACTTGGATGGAGAAGCGGGTTTTGCGCGCGCTCGTCACACGGCCTCGCGAAGATGCGGAGAGCTTGGTCGCGGCTTTGGCGATCCGGGGCGTCGAGGCGCTGATTGAACCTTTGATGGAGATCCGTTACCAGGCGCCGCAGGCGCTCGATCTCGGCGGAGTACAAGCCATTCTGTGCACCAGCGCCAACGGTGTGCGAGCCCTGGCGCGGGCGAGCGGCGAACGCCGTGTGCTGCTGTTGACGGTGGGTGATGCGACGGCGGCGCGGGCGCGCGCCGAAGGTTTCGACCGCGTCGAGAGCGCCGGGGGCGACGTCGGCGATCTCGCCCGCTTGGCGGCGGCGCGGCTGGTCGCTCAAGACGGGCCGCTGTTGCATGCCGCCGGAAATGTCATTGCCGGCGATCTGGTTGGCTTGTTGCGCGCGCAGGGGTTCGCCGTCGAGAGGCGTGTTTTCTATCAAGCCCAGGCGGCTGCGGCGCTCAGTCCGGCGGCAGTCGACAGCTTGCGCGCCGGTGCGATCGCCTTCGCGCTGTTTTTCTCTCCGCGGACCGCGGCGATTTTTGCTAGGCTTGCCGGTGTCACCGGGGTGGACGAGTGCTGTGCGAAGGTCACCGCGCTGTCGATCAGCCGGGCCGCCGATGCTGGGCTTGCCGAGTTGCGGTGGCGTGACAGGCGCATAGCCGAACGCCCCAATCAGTCGGCTTTACTTGATGCGCTCGACCAGGTGCTGGGTGGGCGGCGCGGGTTTTACCAGGAATAGCAATACAATGTCGCAACGGGATAGCGGAGAGGGCGCGGCAGAAGACGGCGCGGCAGAAGACGGCGCGGCGCCGACCGAGCAGGACTCGACCCAGGCGGCGGTCGAGCCGGCCAGAACGCCGCGCAGATCTGGTCAAGCGGCGCTGTGGCTCGCGGCGTTGCTGATCCTGATCCTCGCCGGCGTGGCCTTGTCGCCTCTTTGGGCTCCGCAAATAGAGCCGCTTTTTCCGTGGGGCGAGAACCGCGACGAATACGCTGCGCTCGCCGCGCGGGTGGCGGCGGTCGAAGCGCGCCCCGTCGCACCCAACACGGGCATCGGTGCCGTTCAATCGACGGTCAGCGATTTGTCGCGCCGCGTCGACCAGCTCGACTCTCGAGTAGCGGCAATAGAGAAGCGCCCGCCGCCCCCGAGCATCGACACCGACGCGATCAATTCGACTCTGGGCGGGCTGACGCACCGCGTGGACCAGCTCGAGGCCGCCGGCAAACCCGACCTCGGTCCGATTCGGGCCGCAATGCAGCAGATCGAGCAGCGGCTCGCGGCGATCGAAACCCAATCCGCATCGCGGATCGCCAGCGACGACGCCGCTGCCAAGAATATGCAGCAGCAGGTCTCCCGCCTCGGCCAGGTCGAAGGCGATCTCGCGAACCGAGTGGCGGCGATCGAGCGCGCGGCGCAGTCGCAAGACAAGCCCGAGCTTCGCGCCGACGGTATGTTGGCGCTGCTACTGGGACAAATGCGCGAGGCAATCGAGCAGGCGCGGCCGTTCCCGGCCGAGTTCGATGGGTTTATGAAGGTCGCCGGGGGTTCCGATCTCGCCGCCGCTGCTCAGCCGCTCGCCGAACCGGCCCGAAACGGGGTGGCAAGCCGCGCCGTCCTGGCAAAGGGCTTGACAGAACTGGCCGGCCGGATGGCGACGGCGAGCGAACCCGCCGCCAAATCGGATTGGCGCGAGCAGACCCTCGCCCGGCTGCGCGGCCTGGTGACGATCCGCCGCATCGAGGGTCCATCGCAGACCGGGTCCAACGGGGGGGCAGACGGGGCGGTCGGCGCCGCCCAAGCCGCGCTTGCCCGCGGCGATCTTGCGGGCGCGGTGGCGGCGATCAAGTCGCTGACCGGGGCGGACGCCGAGACGGCGCGCCCTTGGCTGCTCATGGCGCGTGAACGGCTCGCGGCGGAGAAGGCGCTGGACCGCATTCAGGAGTTGCTGACGGAGCGCCTGGGCAACTCCCCCGCTGCTCCGGGCGCTGCCCCGGCCAAGGTTCCGGACGAGCCGGAGAAGGCGAGAACACGGTCGTGATCCGCGGCCTTCTCGGCCTTCTCGTCTTTGTGGGGGCGATCACGGCGGCAATTTTTTTTGCCGATCATCCCGGGCAGGTCGAGATTGTGTGGCAAGGCTGGCAGGTGGAGACCTCGGTCGGCGTGCTCGCGGCCGCTGCGGCGCTCGCCGGCTTGGCGATTGCGTTGCTCTACTGGTTTGTGTCGCTCATCCTCGACAGCCCGCGTGCATTTCTGCGGCACCGGCGCGAGCGCCGCCGGCGCGCCGGCTACCGAGCGCTGACCCGGGGCATGGTTGCGGTTGCAGCGGGCGAGCCGGAGGAGGCGCAACGTTGCGCTCGCCGCGCTGATGCGCTGCTCGCCGACCCGCCACTGACCCTGCTCCTGTCGGCTCAGGCGGCGCAGCTCGGGGGTGACGAAATGGCGGCGAAAAAGTTCTTCACGGCCATGCTCGACCGCCCCGAGATGGAGTTTCTCGGACTTCGCGGTCTCCTCAACCAAGCAATGCGTGCCGGCGACCGAGGGACGGCGCTGCGCCTAACCGAGCGCGCCGCCACCTTGCGTCCGGATACGACCTGGGTCGTCGAGAGCCTCTTCGAGCTCGAAGCGCGCGAAGGACGATGGGACGCAGCCCTGGAGACCCTGGCGCAGGCGGCCAAACGCCGGACCATTCCGCGCGAGCGCGCCCGTCATCATCGCGGTGTGATCCTTTACGAGCTCAGCCTTGCCGCGATCGCCGGCGGCGATCGGGCCCGGGGTCGAAATTTGGCGGCTCAGGCGCAGGCGATGACGCCTGACCTTGCCGCTCCGGCAGCTCACCTCGCCCGAGCGCTGCACCAGGACGGCCGCACCAGGCCTGCGGCAAAGGCAATCGAGCGCGCCTGGCGGACGGCTCCCCATCCGGATCTCGCACAGGTTTACGGCGCGCTCCATGATGGCGCGACACCTCTCGACCGGTTCAAGAGCTTCGAGCGGCTGGCGGCGCAAAACCCCGATGCGCGGGAAACTCATCTCACCGTGGCGGAAGCGGCGCTCGACGCACAACTCTGGGGCGAGGCGCGCCGCCACCTCGAACGGGCGCTGAGCGCGCCGGCGCCGCCTCTTATCGCCAGATTGGCGAACTCCGCTCGCTTCCCCGCAGCATCCGGCCCTGACGAGGACGCCAGCTTGGCGGGTCCGACGCCACGTCTGTGCCTGATGATGGCGCGCCTCGAGGAAGCGGAACACGGAGTCGGCGCCGAGGCGCGCCAATGGCTCGACCGCGCCGTCATTGCGGTGCCCGACCCACGTTATGTCTGCGCCAGTTGTGGCGGAGAAAGCCTCGAATGGCGATCGCTCTGTCCCCATTGCGCCAGTTTTGATAAGCTGGTGTGGGGGACACCAGCCTGGGCTGCTGCCGGCAGCGCTCTCCCGATTCTGGCAAAACCGGCGAGTGGCGAAGACCGGGACTTGCCGGCCGGGCAATCGCCGACGGCTGACACAGTCGCGAATCGGCTTGGCGACGGTGGGATTAGACGCTAAAAGCTCGTCCCGGCAGGCGCGCCGCGGTCGCCTGCCGGTCGCTGCCCCGGTAGCTCAGCGGTAGAGCACCCGCTTCGTAAGCGGTAGGTCGTTGGTTCAAATCCGACTCGGGGCACCATCTGGTCCAAAGAAAGCGCATCAGAAGGTGGCCGCTGAATGAAACAGCCGACAATGGTCGAAACCATCGCGAGGCGGCTGCTCGCGCGCCAGGGCATCGGAGTGATCTGGCAACTCCACTTGCGGGCTTCCGCTTCGCACCTGAAGGGCAATTGGTTATCTGCAGCGGCTTTGATCGGTATTGCGGAAGCCGCCGAACGACAGTGGGCCGGCTGGGGCGGCTCGCCATGACGTTCCGCTGCACCGGCCTTGGGTGCAGCTGATCGTGCGGACCTGATCCGACCGCCCCCGAAGCGACGCCGGTCCGACCGCCTCTATGCAAGCACATTCCGAACTTACCCGTACCACACTTGCGGTCCTCTTCGTCGGCGGGCTGATCGCCACGTCATTCTGGATATTGTGGCCGTTTCTGCCGGCGGTGATCTGGGCGACGACGCTGGTCGTCGCCACCTGGCCCATCATGCTGCACGTCCAGCTGCGGCTCTGGCACAAGCGCGGACTGGCGGTTGCGGTGATGACCATCGCATTGCTGGTGATCTTTGTATTGCCTTTCTGGTTGGCGATTACAACGATCACACAGCATTTCGACCGCATTGCCGGCTGGGCAGCTTCTTTGGTATCCTTTCAGCTGCCACCGCCGCCGCATTGGCTCGCCGGCTTGCCGTTCTTTGGGACGTATGCCGCCTCGGCTTGGGCAAGCGCTGCGGCCAGCGGGATCGAACCATTTGTGGCCAAGGCAGCGCCTTACGCGGGCGGCGCTGCGGCATGGTTTGTCAGCGCATTGGGCGGCGTTGGGGTCCTCTTTGTCCAGTTCGTCCTGACCGTGATCATCGCCGTGATCCTCTATGGCGGCGGCGAGCACGCGGCCAGCCTCGTCCGGCGCTTCGGCCGTCGTCTCGCCGGCGAGCGGGGTGAACAATCGGTCCTACTGGCGGGCCAGGCTATCCGCAGCGTCGCTCTCGGCGTGGTCGTGACTGCGGTCGGGCAATCGGTGCTCGGCGGCCTTGGCTTGGCGTTGGCGGGCGTGCCATTAGCTGCGGTGCTGACTGCTGTGATGTTCATGCTCTGCCTCGCACAGCTCGGACCGTTGCCGGTGCTGGTGCCGGCGGTGGTCTGGCTCTATTGGAGCGGTGAATCGGTCTGGGGCACGGTCCTTGTCATCTGGAGCGTGCTGCTCAGCACCACAGACAGCGTCGTGCGTCCGTTGCTGATCCGCAGGGGCGCCCATCTGCCGTTGCTTCTGCTGCTCGCCGGAGTTATCGGCGGTCTCATTGCGTTTGGTCTGGTCGGTATCTTCCTCGGCCCGGTCGTGCTGGCAGTGGCATACACGCTGCTGCTGTCGTGGATGGCCGAGGCGACTATATCCGATAACGAAATTTCCGCGCCCCGCCGCTGAGGATTATGCCTGCCGCGGGCCGGCTTGTCGGGCTGTGATCATCGTGATAAAGGAGATGATCAATTTACCAATGCTTTCAGTAGACAGTGCAATTCATCGCGAGGGGCCGATGGACGCCATGTTTCGTGGAATCGCAAATTTCTGCCGGTTGACTTTTCTGTTTGTCGCGCTTACGGGCGGGACTGTAGCGAGCGCGCAGACGCCAGCCGACACCGCGGCCCGCGAACTCCCTCGTTTCCTGGTGTATTTTGACGAATTCAGCGCGCACTTGTCCGATGAAGCAAAGGCGACGATCGCCGATGCCGCGAGGCGGGCGCGGGACACTGGTGCGAAGGCCATTGTCGTCCAAGCACGCGCGAGCGCCACTGGCAGACCGGAGACCAACAAATATCTCGCGCAGACCCGCAGCTCGATCGTCACGGATCAGCTCGAAGAGGACGGCATCGCGCGGACGATGATCCGGCAGGAGCCGATCGGGCAGACCGGATCAAGCGACCCGACTGTTTACAACCGCCGCGTCGACATCATCCTCGAACGCTGACACTACCAGCTGATCGTCAGCGCGCCTTCGCGCATCTCGAAGCTCTTCAGGCGCTTGAGAAAACTCATCCCGAGCAGCGACTGATCCAGGTTCTCGATCACTGCGGCCGGCACATTCTCGATTGATAGCTGCCCGATGCGGAGCTCGCGCAGCATCACCGGAGCGAAACGGACCCGGCCATTGGCGGTCTGGGTGAGCTGATTGAAGGACAGCTCGCTGCGTGCGATACCTGCGGCGCGCGCATCGTCGAGTGTGAGGGCGACGAGGCTCGCGCCGGTATCGACGACGAGGCGAATTGGTGCGCCGTTGAGTGTGGCGGTCAGGCTGAAATGGCCGCGCCGGTCGGCGCGGTAAACCAGTGTGCGGTTGGAAGACGGTCGGAGGACGGTCAGCGCCGGAGGTGCGTTGATCGAGGGCGGTGTGCCGGTCCGGTGCGGCACCCTCGCATCGGGGGTCACCAGCCCAGGTTGAGTAGGAGCCGCTGTCGGACGAAGATTCCAGAATATCCAATTGTAAATCTGTCCATCTGCGTATTTTACTTGGCATAGCTTACTGTCGTCCGCAACGACTACACCGGACCTGCCCTCTTTGTCGATGACCTGCTGACCGGCGACGCATCTGGTCAATTCTTGCGGCGCAGCAGGCGATAGGGCGCCGCCGAGCGCCAAGACAGCGAATGCCAAGCCCAGCCTGTTCATGACTTCGCTCCTCTGAGGCTCAGCGTTGAGCTTGCCCCTAGCATACAGCGCGGCACGGAAATGCTATGGTCCTGATGATTTATCGAGCGTTGGTGATCCATCACAAATGCCGCAGGTCAAACTGAAGGTTATTCGCGACGCGGTTCTACCGCCGCCCTGGACGGCACCACCGGGAGCAGGACCGCTCTTTACCGGAAGTGGCGACACCGACTATGTCTGCGGCGTTTGCGAGTTCGTCATTGCCGCGCTCATCGGTCCGGCACAGCGCATCGCATCGATCGAGACGGAATGCCCGTGCTGTGGCGCGGTGAATGAGGTCACTACCGGAGCAGATTGAGGTGCAAGCGATCGGCTAACCCGGTCGGACGAGTTCCGCGGGCTCGCGCTTAACTGTTCGGCAGCCGCGCTTGAAGACCGCGAGCGGCTGGCGGATCTCCGCCACCGCCTGTTCCGGCGACTGGGCATCGATGACGACGATATCGGCTGGGTTGCCGACGGCGATCCCGTAATCCGTCAGGTTGAGGAGCCGTGCCGAGCGCTCTGTCAGCATCGCGAAGATTTCCCGCAGCTGTGCCGGTTGTGCGATCTGCAGAAGATTGGCATGGAGATTCGCCATGCGGATCAGCGAGCAATCGCCATAGGGTGTCACCGGATTGAGCACATTGTTGGTCGACAGCGAACAGTTGACGCCATGCTCGACGAGAAAATTGGCGTCGGCTACGCCGCGGCGGACATTGTGGTCCTGGTCCCGCCCCATCACAAACAGATCGGTCAACGGCAAGACGGTGACTGCGATGCCGGTGTCGGCGAGGCGGCGCGCCAAAGCGGTGATCTCGCTCGGCGGCATTGTGGACAATTTGGCCATGTGGCCGACGACAACCCGTCCGCCGCGGCGGTATTGCTCGGTCAGTTCGCAGACGAGATGGATGTCCATCGCCTCCGGCGTGTCGCCGACGTCGAGGTGGATATCGATGTCGACGTCGAACTCGCGGGCGAGCTCAAAAATCCGTCGGATCTGACCCGCATGATCGGTGTCGTATCGCGGCGCGCCGCCGATAACTGGGGCGCCGCGTTTCAGCGCTTCGACCAAAAACTCCTCGGTGCCGGGATAGTTGGTGAGCCCGTCCTGCGGAAAGACACAGATTTCAATATCGATAGCCCAGCGGTAGTCGGCAATCAGCGACTCCACCCCATCGAATCCGCGCAACCCGATGGCGGGGTCGACCTCGACTTGAGTGCGCATCCGCGTCGCGCCGTGGAGGATGCATTCAGTGAGCGTACGCTCCGCCCTCGTGCGCACATCCTCGACGCTAAAGCTGCCCTTCAACGCCGCGACCTGCTTCATCGGGCTGATCCTGCGCCCGGTTTCCGGCGGCGTGCGGTCGATGATGCGGGATTTGTCGAGATGGATGTGCGTCTCGATCAGCCCGCCGCAGGCCAGCCGCCCGCCGGCATCATAAGCCTCCGCCTCGGCCGCCAAGTCCTTCTCGATGGCAACAATCTTCCCGTCCGCAACACCGATGTCCACCGGCCCTGCCTCCGGCCGGTGGGCGAGTCGAACATTGCGTAATATGAGATCCATCCGTCGCACTCTCTCGCCGGTACCTGGTCTCACCTATCGGTGCAGTTCAGTTCAATCCTTCTTGCTGTTTCTGCTGTTTTTTGCAGCGAAATAACAGCCATCGCTCCACCTCGTGGTTAGCCCGCGCCGGCCATTGGCGCTTTCCCTCGAACCCTATCAAACACAAACATTATGGCAATTCTAGCGTCGCTCGCATGGCAACGGGCATGCTGTCGCCGCACGAGAGATAATCTGCTGCGCCTCACTTCCCCGGTCAGTGGTTCGCCTCAGCCACTCTCAGACAGGTTCTCGCCGCTAGCGTGCACCGCGAAGGCGGAGGCCTCCACAATTGGAAGAACGTTCCCTTTCCGGCACGTCGAGGGCGCGCTTGGGTTTGATCGCAACGGAGCAGGGGGAACAGGGCGTGAGGGAGGCGCCGCCGAAGAACACTTCGTTGCGGACTTCGGGGCTTGCGGGCCGATCACTTGGTGTCCGCTCACGCCACGCAGGCACCTTGCGTTGGCCGCTCACATTCGTTCACCCGGCAATTGGCTGGCTTGCTTCACCCAAGCGGCGAGCTGAGCGAGCGGGAGCAACGCCAAGAGGCTCACCCAAAGGCAGGCTCCTCCCTGTCCCAAGGCGACAACGTTGACGATGGCGGCCACCGTAAAGGCGATGGATAGCCAGCGGTGGATCTGCCGAACCCCCATTTGCTCTAGTTCAATGGGACCTCGTCTGAATTGTGCCGGCCGACTTCAATCTATCCGCGCCAGCACCTGCTCCAGGTTTGCAAAGAACTTCTGCCACCCGTACGTGGCGCCCTGGTAGGCCTGTTCCTGATCCGGCCGGAAGCCCGACTGCTCCATGCATAGGTGGGTCCCCGTGCTCGTAGGGGTGAGAGTCCAAGTGACGACACTCTCAAGACCATAGGCCGCCCATGTGTAAGACAGCGTTTTGTTCGGCTCGATTGCCAGGACCTGACAGTCGACAGCGCCCCACTCTGCGCGAAAATTGAAACGGTGGTCCACGACAGGTTTGAAATCGTTCTTCATCAGCCACTCCTCGATCAGTTGTGGCTGCGTGAGCGCGCGCCAGATCTTTTCCGGCGGAAAGGGGATTTCTCGTTCGACAACGACGGAGAGCGTTTCGGTCGAGGTATTGGTCATTGGTCCATCCTTTTGAGCAGATCTTCGAGGTGGTCGAACCGGCTCTGCCAAAACCCGACCATTTGGCTTGCCCAGTCGATCAGCGGGGCCAAGGCGCCGAGCTGCGCGTTGCAGTGCGTCTGGCGACCTTCGTGGCGGTCGCGCACCAGCCCGGCCCGCTTCAGGACCCCGAGATGCTTTGAGACGGCCGGTTGCGAGACCCCGGCCCGAGCCGTCAGAGCCCCGACGGTCTGTTCTCCTTCGCGGCACAATCGCTCGAAGATGGCCCGTCGAGTTCGGATCGGCAAGAGATCTGAAGAGCATATCGTGAGCGTTCGGCATTTAGGATCTATAACCTGCTGGCTATTGATTGATAACCACCGAGAGTATGTCTGAGTCAAGCGGGAACGGAGCGGCACAATGATCCTCGTCACGAGAGCAGCCGGCCATGGGCGGCGCGCCGTCGTCTGCAGGTTGGAGTCACTCAGCCATGACGTTCATTCTTCCGTTCAATCCAGCCTTAAAGCAGATTTTGCCCTTACCGCCCGCAGGACTGCAGTTTGCAGACCGCCTCCGGTCACGAAGCGGCTGGTATGCTGCGCCGTTCGCCACGCGGCAATGGGACCGCTGAGGTCAGTACAAAGGATCAGGTTTAATTCAGGCGTAGATCTTTACGAGCTCGCCATGCGCCCACTTGACGGCATCCTCGGGCGGCATTCCCTGAACGGCCTTTGTATACATATCGACGATGATGAACTTAGAGATCGCCTCGGCCGCGGCCCGCCCGGCGGGGCCGGCATACCCGGCAAAACGGCCGCTTTCAGCCGCGGTGCGGAACGGCAGCATGACCGGGTCAACCTTCCACACCGGGTCGTCCTCCCACATCTTGGTGCTGCCGACCGAGAAGCCCTGCTGCGAGGTGAACCACTCTTCGTAAATGTCCTTGGACTGAAACCAGGCCAGGAAATCCTTAGCCGCCTTCTGGTTTGCCGAATAGGCCGGGACGATATTCGAAAACGGCACGTGATAGCTGAACTGCCCGCCCGGCCCCTTGGGCAGCGGCGCGTGAAAGCAGTCATCCTTGATCGGCTTGCCGGTTTCGGTCAGATAGGTCTCGGGCTTGCTGCGCGCCAGCAGATAGATCGATGCACCGTTGTTCGTCGAACTGATCGTGTTCGAGAGAAACGCGCGATTGTTGCCGGCGTCGTCCCAGGACAGCCCGCCCTCGTCGTAGCACTCCTTCCAGAACGGCACCGCGAACCTGACCGATTCGAGAGTTTCCTTGCTTTTCAGCGCGACGGTCTTGCCGTCGGCCTCGACTTCCTTGCCGCCCCAGGACCAGAGATAGGGGTACCAGAAGGCGGGACCGTCGCCAAAGGCATGGGCGAGGGTTTGGCCGTAAGGCCGCTGCTTGGGTTTGAGCAATTTTCCGAGCGCGCGGTATTCGTCCCAGGTCTGCGGGAACTTGTCGGGGCCGGACCCGCCATCCTTGAACCATGAGGTGCGGTTGACCGGCATCGCGCCGAGGATCGTGAACGGCACCGCGATCCATTTCTTGCCGTCATTGGCGACATCCCGCGCGGTCTTGTAATAACCGCCCTGCGCCTTGCCGATCGCCTCGGCGACATCGCTGACATCGACGACGCTCTCGGCATAGAGCTGCGACCAGTTGTTGACCGCCATCAGAATATCGGGACCGGTCTTCGACTGGATCGCCGAAGTGATGCGCGCCTGCACCCCGTCGCCGTTGATGGTCTCGATCTGCAGCTTGAGGCCGAGCGCTTTCTGGCACTCCTCGGCTATCTTGCCGCGCAAGAGCTGATCGGATACCGGTACGAAATCGACGAATTTGAGCCAATGCAGGGTCGTCCCCTGCGCAAAAGCCGGCGCCGTCCCCGAAGCGAAAATGCCGGCGAGCCCGCCGCTCGCGGCGCTCACAGCGCCGGCGCCGGAAAGTTGTAGAAAACGGCGCCGACTCGTGGGCTGCATCATGGCTTCTCCTGTGGATCTACTGGGACTGTTTTTGCCAGACCAAATCGTAAGAACAACAACAATCCATCCGGCGTGCGAGCACCCGGCCGTCCCCATCTATTCTGCCGCCGATGACTTTTTCAATTCCGGCATCGGCGGCCTTAGAGGCGGGTTCGGGGACCCATCGCATTAACAGCTCACCTTGGAACCCGACTGTTCCTTCGAAACCCGGACGGCCAGCAGAAAATGGCGCGTGACCGTTCGTGATACTGAGCGGCCCGCCTTTGGGATATTTCCTGCAGTGTAAAATGTGTTCCGTTCTTGGGGCGGAAAACGTTTCATTCACCTTCGTTCCAGAGACAAACGCGTATGTGCCGTCAAATTGCGTGATGGCGGCCGGAGGCGATGCGGTCTGCGCATCCGCGGCAGTAACTAAACGGAAAATCCGATGGTCCACAACCATCCAATGTGCTTCTGCATGTGTTGTTTTTCCTTCGTTTGTTCCCTTGTCGGGTCATTGGGAGCGCAGCGAAGCAATCCGGGGCGGCTAAGCGCACATCCGGTGGAGATTGTTCGTCGCGCTCGGCACTCCTAAGAGAGCAGGGCATTGCACCAGCCGATGGGAACGCTTCCCTGGCGAAAGCCCGGGTCCACCTCTCAGCGGCACGAGCGGTGGGTAGGTGGGCCCCGGCTTCCGCCGGGACAGCGGATTGGGACGGTTTCATCTAGGGCGGGCCGGCGGGTCGGCTGCCCGTCTGTACGGAACTCGCAATGACAATGGCCATAGTCACCGGTTTTCCTTCTGCCAGACCAGGTCATAGCTGCAACTGCGACCGATCTGGCGCGCGCGGATTGTGCCGTTGCCGTCTACTGTGCCGTGCGTGACGATCTCGATACCGAGCGAGCTTTGGGAAGCGGGCGCGGCTAATCGCATGGCCAGCGCGCCCTGCGGCCCGACCGTCCCCTCGAAGCCCTCTTTTGTCACGCGGCCGAAGCCGGAATATCGCGCTTGGCCGTTGGTGATGGTCAGCGGCCCCATCCTGCGGATGTCCCCACATCGGCCCATCCGGGTTCTCCACGTCGTCATGTAAGTCTCGTTCAACTTTGTCGCGGAGACGAACGCGTACGTGCCATCGAACTGCGTATTGGCGGGCGACGGCGATGGGGTTTGCGCAGCCGCGGCGCCAATCAACGCGATAAGTCCGAAAATCGATAGCCAGCCAACGTTCTTTTTCATGTTCTTACTCTCCCGTTCCGCGACCGGCGAGAGGGCCTGTGAAAAGAGCAGGGTTGCGGTCGTGCGTGCTTCGAGACGCGTCCTGCGGACGCTCCTCAGCATGAGGTAAGCCTTTGAGAGCATGAGGGAAATACCCCATCCTGAGGAGGCCGCGGAGCGGCCGTCTCGAAGGACGCACGTCGCCGGTCCAGCTCGATTTTCAACCGGCTCAGCAGGTTTACCGGGACGCCTTTTGCCAAGCGAAATCGTAGCTGCAGGAGTGGCTGAGCTGGCGAACGCGGGCGGCACCGGCATTGTCTACGGTGCCGCTGACGCTCAGGTCGATCGGCTGGTTGGACCAGCTGCTGGGCGCCGCCGCTCGCAGCGCCAGCTCGCCCTGGGGGCCGACCGTCCCTCTGACGCGGATGCCGGTGGCAGTGGTGTAGCGCACGCGCCCGTTTTCGATATGGAGCGGCCCGGCTCGCCGGGCCGGGCACGGCGCGGTCTGGCCTTTGCGCGACGTGTAGGTCACATTTACGTTCGCCGACGAGACCAGCCGATAGGTGCCGTCGAAAGGCATTCCGCCTCTTGAAGGCGCCGGCACTTGCGCGTTCGCGGTTGCGAGCAAGCCGAAAAATCCGACAGCCGAACCCCACGCAATGTGCTTCTGCATGTGCCGATCCTCCCCAAGTCTCCGGTCAGATTGCCATTTCCGACGACATGTCGAAGAAGTGCAGTCCCTGCGGGTTCAGCGCGAGACGCAAACGGTCGTGGATCTTGGCGCGCACGTTCGGCTCGACGGAAGCGACCATGGTGTCCGGTCCTGCCGCTACATCGAGCAGGATCTCCGAGCCGAGCTTCTCGACGACCTCGACGACGACGTCGAAGCCGAGCTCGGTCGGATCGGTGGGCGAGGCGACGTGCAGATCCTCGGGCCGGATCCCGAGAGTGACCTCTTGTCCCACATACCGGCCGAGCCGGTTCGCATATTCGGGCGGAGCCTTGATCTGCATGCCGGCATTGGCGGCCCAGATCGCGCCATTTTCCCGGTTGACTTTGACCGTCGCAAAATTCATCGCCGGCGAGCCGAGAAAGCCGGCGACAAACCGGTTGGCCGGCTCATTGTAGAGTTCGAGGGGCTCGCCGACCTGCTGCACGAGGCCGTCCCGCATGACGACGACGCGGTCGCCCAAGGTCATCGCCTCGACCTGGTCGTGCGTCACATAGATCGCGGTGGTGCCGAGCCGGTCGTGCAATTTCTTGAGCTCGACGCGCATCTGGACGCGCAGCTTGGCGTCGAGGTTCGACAACGGCTCGTCGAACAGGAACACCTGAGGGTGCCGCACGATCGCCCGTCCGAGAGCAACGCGCTGGCGCTGGCCGCCGGAAAGCTGCCGCGGCTTGCGCTGGAGAAGCTCCTGAATGCCGAGGATCTCGGCCGCCTCCTGCACACGCTTGGCGATGTCGGCGCGGTCGAATTTCCGCATCTTCAGGCCAAACGCCATGTTGTCGTAGACGCTCATATGCGGATAGAGCGCGTAGTTCTGGAACACCATGGCGATGTCGCGATCCATCGGCGGCAGCTCGTTTATCACCTTGTCGTCAATCAGGATTCGCCCCGACGTAATCGATTTCGAGCCCCGCCACCATCCTCAATGTCGTGGTCTTGCCGCAGCCGGAAGGACCGACAAAGACCATGAATTCCTTGTCGCGAATATCGAGGTTCACGTCCTTGACGACATGAACCTCGTCGAACTTTTTGTTCAAGCTGCGGATGACGACCTGAGCCATTACTTGTCACTTATCCCTTGACTGAGCCGGTGAGGCTGGCGACGTAGTGCTCGACAAAGAAGGAATAGACGAACGCGACGGGGATAGAGCCTAATAACGCGCCGGCCATCAGCTCACCCCAGTAGAACACGTCGCCGCGAATCAGTTCGGACGTGACGCCCACCGGCACCGTCTTTTCCTCGGGTGAAGAGAGGAATACGAGGGCGTAGATGAACTCGTTCCAGGACAGCGTGAAGGCGAAGATCCCGGCCGAGAGAATGCCCGGCACCGCGATCGGGAAGATGATGTAGAGCATTGCCTTCCAGCGCGTTGCGCCGTCGATGCGGGCGCACTCCTCCAGCTCCTTGGGGATGGACTTGAAATAGCCCATCATCAGCCAGGTGCAAAACGGGATCAGGAAGGTCGGATAGGTGAGGATAAGTGCCCACGGCGTGTCGCCCAGGCGAAAGTTCCGGATGATGTCAGCGAGCGGGATGAACAACAGCGTTTGCGGCACAAGGTAGGTGATAAAAATCATCGTGCCCAAACTACCGGCGAACGGAAACTTCAACCGCGACAGCGCATACCCGGCAAGCAGTCCGCAGAACAGCGAGATCGCAGTCGCGGAGAGGGAGATGATCATCGTGTTCAGCATCCAAGTGCCGAACAAGGTCCCTGTCAGCAGATCCTTTATGTGCTCCAGGGTCGGATGCCAGGTCCAGAACGGGGCGTAGTTGGGGGCGTTCCACGGGCGGTAGAGCTCGCTGTCCGGCCGTACGGTGGTGACCAGCATCCAGTAGAACGGAAACAGCAGCGCAACGATGAAGGCGGTGAGCGGGACGTAAAAGAAAACCCAGCGCCGCCAGATCGCTCCTTCGATCATCGGCCTACCCGTCCTTTATTCGTCATTCCCGCAAAAGCGGGAATCCAGGAATTGAGGGGCCGCAGCCGCCGCCCTGGACCCCCGCTTCCGCGGGGTGACGATGGGCGCCGAAATCATGATGTTCACTTTAGATGCAGCCTCTTAAAGGGTCTCCACCCGGCGGATGTAGAGCAATTGGATGATGACGACGAGGAGCAGCACCGGGAAGACGGCAAGCGAGATCGTTGCGCCCTGGCTCAGCAGTCCCGTGCCGATGCCGATCTGGTATGCGTAGGTGGCAAAGAGCTGCGTCGCGTTGGCCGGTCCGCCGCCGGTCAGCACATAGACGAGCTGGAAATCCGCGAAGGTCTGGATGACCGAGAAGAGCACAATCACCAGAGTTACCGGCAACAGCAATGGCCAGGTCACATGCCAGAAGCGCTGCCATGCCCTGGCCCCGTCGATTGCCGCCGCCTCGTGGAGCTCGGGGCTGATGGTTTGCAGCCCGGCGAGCAGGCTGATCGCGTAGAACGGCACGCCGCGCCAGACGTTGACAATGATGACCGAGATCAGAGCGAGGTTCGGGTCACCGAGCCAATTGATCCGGCTGTTGATTATCCCGAGCTGGAACAATACGTAATTGATGACGCTGAAGGTCGGGTCGAACATCCATTTCCAGGCGAGGGTCGACAGCACCGTCGGGATGATGAAGGGCAACAGGATGAAGGCGCGGGTAAACGCCTTGCCCTTAAAATTGTTGTTCAGCAACAGTGCCAGCCACAGACCCAACGCGAGCTTGAACACTGTGGTCACAGCCGTGTAGACGCAGGTGTTCCAGACGGCGACGTGGAAAATGCCGTCATTCCAAATCTGCTCGAAATTCTGCAATCCAACGAAATGACCCGGGACCCCGACTTTGGTGTCCGTGACCGACAACTCCACACCCTTAACGAACGGATAGGCGATAAAAAGCCCCAATAGAACGACTGTCGGCAATAGCAGTGTGATCGCGAGCCAGCGCTCGTCTTCGAGCAGCCGAGTAATCGGGCCGCGTTTCGGCGTACCTGCATAAGCTTGCGCGGCGGCATAGGTGAAGGTCATCGAGAAGCTCTCCGGGACTCAGGTGTAGATCTTGACCAGCTCCTCATGCGCCCATTTGACTGAGTCTTCGGGCTTCATGCCCTGCACGGCTTTGGCGTACATGTCGACGATGATGTACTTCGTCACGACCTCGGCAGCCTTCGGCTCGGCGGCCCGGCATAGCCGACGAGCCGGCCGGCCGCCGGCAGGTTTTTGAACGGCGTCAGCACCGGGTCGGCGCTCCATACCGGGTCTTCCTCCCAATAAAGTGTGGCGCCGGCGGTGTAGCCCTGTTGCGAAGTGAACCACTCCTCGAACACCGGTTTGGAGTGGACCCAGCGCAGGAAATCCTTGGCGGGCTTCTGGTTCTTCGAATAGCCCATCACCATGTCGGTGAACGGCCCCGGCAGGTTGTAATGCCCGCCGGCGCCGGTGCCGAGCGGCGCATGGAGGATGTCGTCCTTCATCGGTGTGCCCTTCTCGGTCAGATAGCTGTCGGGCTTCTTCTTGGCCTCGAGATAGATCGAGGCGCCGTTGTTGGTGGCGGAAATCGTACCGGAGAGAAAGGCGCGGTTGTTGCTGGTATCGTCCCAGGCAAGCCCGCCCGGATCGCAGCAATCGTTCCAAAACGAGACCGCGAACTTGACCGATTCGACAGTCTCCTTGCTGTTGAGCACGACGGTCTTGCCGTCGGCCTCGACCTCCTTGCCGCCCCACGACCACAGATAGGGGTACCAGAAGCCGGGCGCGTCGCCGAAGGTGTGGGCGAGGGTCTGCCCGATCGGCCGGCCCTTGGCCTTCAGCTTCTTGCCGGCATCGTGCCACTCGTCCCAGGTCACCGGAAATTTCGGGTAGCCGACCTCCGCGAGCCAGGATTTGCGGTACGCGACGAGCCCGCCGCCGACCGCCCAGGGAACGCCGATCCATTTGCCCTGATAGGTCGCAACGGTTTTGCAAATGTCGTAATAGCCGCCCTGCGCCTTGCCGATCTCCTCGGCGACCTCGCTGACATCGGCGAGACTGGTGGCGTAGAGCTGCGTCCAGTTGCCGACCGACATGATGATGTCGGGACCACTGCCCGACTGGATCGAGGAGGTCACGCGCGCCTGGATGTCGTTGGCATTGATGGTTTCAAGCCGCAGCTTGATGCCGAGCGCCTTCTCGCATTCCTGCGTGATCTTGCCCTTGAGCACCTGGTCGGAGACGGGGACGAAATCGGACCAGCGCACCCAATGAAGAGAGGTCGCCTGGGCATAGGCGGGGGCCCGCCCCGACGCCAGAATGCCCGCCATCCCTCCGGCGCTTGCTGCAATCGCCCCGGCGCCGGAAAGTTTCAGTAGGCTCCGCCGGTCGATTCGCGCCATGATGTTTCCTCCCTGAGAACCCCGACGGGTTACGCCGTCTAACACGTTGTTTAGATCCATCGGCCCGGCGGCACAAGCCGGATCGGGGCCGGATCGAGCTGATTGGAGAGGGCGATGAGCGAAGATAGAGGCATCACCGTTCTGGCGATTTGCGGCAGTTTGCGCCAAGGCTCGTACAACAAGGCGGCGTTGCGCACCGCGATCGAGGAGAAGCCGCCGGGCATGACGATCGAGACCGCCGAGATCGGCTCGATCCCGCTCTACAACGAAGATGTCCGTGCGCTCGGCTTCCCGCCGCCGGTCGAGCGGCTGCGCGGCCAGATCGCTGCGGCCGATGCGCTGCTCTTCGTCACCCCGGAATACAACTACTCGATGCCGGGCGTCTTGAAGAACGCGATCGACTGGGCCTCGCGCCCGCCCGACCAGCCCTTCGCCGGCAAGCCGGTGGCGATGATGGGCGCCGGCGCCGGGATGGCCGGCACGGCGCGCGCGCAATACGATCTGCGCCGCAGCTGCGTCTTTCTCGATATGCACCCGTTGAACAAGCCTGAGGTGCTCATCGGCCAGGCCCAGACCAAGTTCGATGCGTCCGGCCGCCTGACCGATGACGCGGCGCGCGGCTTCATCCGCGACATGCTCGTCGCGCTCGAGAAATGGACCCGGCAGATCGGCCGGAAATAACGAGCCGAGAGGAGGAACGCCATGGATCTCGATTTCGCCGGCAAAGTTGCGCTGATCACCGGCGGGGCCAACGGCATCGGCCGCGCCACCGCGCTCGGTTTCGCCAAGGGCGGCGCCAAGGTCGTTCTCGTCGACCGTGACAACGCGGCCGGCGAGGCGACCGCCGGGGTGATCCGGCAGCAAGGCGGCGAGGCGCGGTTCGTCGCCGCCGATGTCACCAAATCGGCCGAGGTGCGGGATTATGTGAAGGCGGCGCTCGATGCCTACGGTTCGATCGACTGCTTTTTCAACAACGCCGGCATCGAAGGCAAGTGGGCGCACACCGCTGAATATGACGAGGACACCTTCGACGCGGTCATCGGCATCAACGTGAAGGGCGTCTTTCTCGGCCTGCGCCACGTATTGCCGGTCATGCTGCAGCAGAAGCGCGGCGCCATCGTCAATACCGCGTCGGTCGCGGGACTCGTTGCGACCCCCGGCATGCCGGCCTATGTCGCCTCCAAGCACGCGGTGATCGGCTTGACCAAGACCGCCGCCGGCGAGGTCGCTCGCCAGGGCATCCGCGTCAACGCGGTCTGCCCCGGTCCGGTTGACACGCGGATGATCCATTCGCTCGAAGCCCAGCTCAACCCGTCCGACCCGGCGAGCGTCAGCCGGCGCTACCGATCCGCCATCCCACTGGGCCGCTACGTCCACCCGGAAGAGATCGCCAACACCGTGCTATTCCTGTGCTCCGATCTCGCTTCCGCGATCACCGGCGCGCAATACGTCATCGACGGCGGCCGCACCGCCACCGGCGGCGCCGTGACCCAGGCAATGCAGAGCTAGGGCGGCCTTACCCCTTCTCGCCGATCAAGGTCAGGACCAGCGAGCGGCGGTGCGGTGAGGCGCGGTGCTCGAGCAGGAAAATGCCCTGCCAGGTGCCGAGCTGCAGCCGGCCGCCGGTGACGGGGATGCTGAGCTGCGTCTGGGTCAGCGCGCCCTTGATGTGGGCCGGCATGTCGTCCGGCCCCTCGTCATTGTGGCGGTAGAGCGCGACATCCTCGGGCACGAGGCGGCGCAGAAAAGCATCGAGGTCGCACCGAACCTCGGGCGACGCATTCTCCTGGATCAGCAGCGAAGCCGAAGTGTGCGGGATATAGAGGGTCAACAGGCCCACCGAGATGCGGTGGCGTTCGGTCCACCCCGCGACGTCGGCGGTGATCTCCTTGATTTCGCGCGGCGCGGTGTCGATCGACAAACGGGTCTGGGCGATATGCATATTCGGTAATCTCCGAGAGGAGATGTGGGGTTCCGGCGCGGCTCCGGCGACACCCTTCCGCGGCGCGACCCGTCGGCCTATCCTCGTTTTCCAATGACGAGGGTTTTTCCGATGCGATCTGTTGTCATCGCTGCGGCCTTTCTCGCTGCTCTGCCCGGCTTCGGTAGCGGGGTGGGCGCGCAGACCACCGACCTGCTGCTCGTGCTCGCCGCCGATGTGTCGCGCAGCATCGACGAAAGCGAGTTCGCGCTGCAGCGCAAGGGGTACTCGGCGGCGTTGACCGACCCGCGCGTCCTCGCGGCGATCCGCGGCGGAACTACCGGCACGATCGCGATCTGCTTTGTCGAATGGTCGGGCGCCGGGGAGCAGAATGTCGTCGCCGACTGGACGGTGATCCGCGACGAGGAGGATGCCGGCGGGCTCGCAGCGGCGATCCTCGCCGCGCCGCGCTCGTTCATCGGGCGCACCTCGATCAGCGGCGCCATCGACTTCGCGATGGAGCGCTTTGCCGCCGCGCAACCGCGCGCCAACCGGCGCATCCTCGATGTTTCCGGCGACGGCACCAACAATTCCGGCCGCTCGGTCACCGATGCGCGCGATCAGGCGGTAGGGCAGGGGGTGACGATCAACGGGCTCGCGATCGTCAACGACAAGCCGAACCCGGGCTATGCGTTCCACACCCAGCCGCCGGGCGGTCTGCCCGAATGGTATCGGCAGAACGTCATCGGCGGTCCGGGCGCTTTTCTCAGGGTCGTCGAGGACTTTCATTCCTTTGCCGACGCTATGACCAACAAGCTGGTCAGCGAGATCGCCGCGGCCGCCCCCGAGATCCGCTCGGCCGGCCGCTGAGCTATGGCGGCGCTCCGGTCGGAGGTCGACATCGCGATTGTCGGCGCCGGCGCCGCCGGGATCGGCGCAGCGCGGCGGCTGGTCGATAAGGGTTCGGTCTCGGTCCTGGTGCTCGAAGCGCGCGACCGGGTCGGCGGCCGCGTGCACACGATCGAGCCGGCCGGGTTTCCGCTCGACCGCGGCGCCGAATGGCTGCATTCGGCCGACCGCAACCCGCTGTCGCCGATCGCCCGGGATCTCGGTTTCTCGATCCACCGCCGGCCGCCCGAATGGATCAGCCGACTGCGCCGCAGCGGCGAAACGGTCGAGGCCGAAGCCGATTGGCTCGCCACCCGCGAAGCGCAAAGCCGGGCGCGCCGGAAAGCCGCCGCCGAGCCGGTCGACCGGCCATTGGCGAGCCTGTTGCCGCCGGGCGGGCGCTGGAACGCAATTGCTCGACGCGACCAGCACCTGGGGAAACGGCGCCGAGCTCGACCGCGTCTCGGTCAAGGATTACGTCCGCTACGAGGACAGCGGGACCAACTGGCGGTTGCGGCGAGGGCTATGGCCGGCTCTTCGAGAGGCTCGCGGAGGGTCTTCCGGTCGCGCTCGGCACGGCGGTCTCGCGTATCGATCATGGCGGCCGGGCGATCCGGCTCGACACGACGCGCGGCACGGTCACGGCGCGGCGGGTCATCGTCACCGTGCCGACCTCGATCCTCGCCGCCGAAGTGCTGCGCTTCGACCCGCCCTGCCCGACAAGCTCGCCGCCGCAGCCGGCTTGCCGCTCGGGGTCGACGACAAGCTCTTCATCTCGCTGACGGGCTCGCCTCCCGGGATCGAGCCGGACATCTTTCTCGTCGGCTCGACGAATTCGCGCGAAACGATGACCTATCAGGTGCGGCCCCTCGATCAGGCCGGCGATCTACACCTTTTTCGGCGGGCGGTTCGCGGCGGCGCTCGAGCGGGAAGGGCAGGGGGCGATGTTCTCCTTCGCCGCCGGCGAGCTCGCGCGCCTCCTCGGCAACGACATCCGCCGAAAAATAGCGCCGCTCGCCTCGACCGCCTGGCTGCAGGACCCGTGGGCGCGCGGCTCCTATTCCTATGCGCTGCCGGGCCACGCCGAGGACCGCGCGGTGCTCGCCGCACCGGTCGACAACCGCCTGTTCTTCGCCGGCGAGGCGACCTCGCCCAATTTCTTCTCGACCGCGCACGGCGCTTATCTCTCCGGCCTCACCGCCGCCGAAGCCGCCCTGGCGAGCCTGACCATCAAGCTGTAATACAGTAGGCGCATACGTCGGATTTCGGATAACCTTAACGACCCGTCAACACGAGGAGACAGTCATCATGAAGGTGGTCACGCTCAAAGACATTCCGAACGTCCCAGTCGAAGGCGCCGAGCGGATCGAAGGCTGGACCGGGCCGGTTTCCCGGTCGCGTCAGACCATCATCGAGCCCGGCGATTCCGCGAACTACAACTGCAGCGTCGTAAACTTCAGCCAGGGCTGCACGACGGGCTGGCATACCCATAGCTGCGACCAGATACTGGTCGTGACCTCGGGCTCCGGCATGGTGGCGACGGAGCACGAACAGCGCGAGATCAATGTCGGCGACGTCGTGCACATCAAGGCCGGCGAACGTCATTGGCACGGCGCCAAGGCCAATACGACAATGGGCCACATCACGATCACCGCCGTCGGCGGCCAAGCCACCTGGGGATAGAGCAGTTTCCGATCAGATTGGCGCTGTCATTGCGAGACGCGCCGTGCGCGACGAAGCAATCTCGACCCATCGAGCGCTCAGCGGCCCGAGATCGCTTCGCTGTCGCCCGCAATGACGATTGGTGTGAGTGGTACACCCGATCGCCCTTGGAAACCGCCCGCGCCCGTCCCGCGCTCCTCTTCCTCCTGTTTTATCTGGTCGAGATCAGGCGTCGGCCACTCCTTCAATTGCAATCTTGCGCCGGCTCACGGACCGGAATGGCCCGCGAGTTTACGTAAGATGCCAGCTTCACCGACCGGCGGGCCAGCAGGTTCGCGGTGAAGAGGAATGGGACCTGATTGCGGCGATAATCCTGCATCGTGGGACTATGCCGGCTTTGAGGAGAGGCGGAAGGCACTGCGCTTTTCCGCCCTACCCGTGCTCCGGAGCCTTGCGCAGAAACGTGGCGCTCTCGGGCTTCATAGATCGAGGCCGTCCAAACGAACGTATTCGCTGAGCTTGTTCTTGAGAACCTTGAGGCCGACGGTTTTCATCCGCGATGATGCAGCCTCTATAAGCTTCTTTGCCAATGGGCATCCGGACGCCCGGCCTGCACAGAAATTTGGACCGGGTTCGACGATGCTTTGCCGGCGCAATTACGCAGGGGGTTGCCGGGACGCCTGCGGCGCTGCGGCGGCCATTGCCGCCGCGATGTTGTCGGGGCGGGTGAAGGCGAGGTATTCGGCGGCGTATTCGGGGGGCAGAATTTCGACCATCGTCTCGTTCTCAACCCAGACCTCGATCACGTGGAACGGACCGCGGTTGCAGCGGAAGCATTGCCAGCCCTCGCGCGCGGCGATCGTCTCGACCTTGCCGCCATCGGTGGCGACGCTCAGCGCGAAATGGGTCGGGCCGAAGCCGCGCGGTTGCGGCTTTTTCACAAAGCCCCCGCCGTTGTTGCCGCCCGGCTGAAGCTCGGTTCCCGCCGGGTAGACCTCGACGCCCGACCCGTGCTCGTCGAGCTGAAGCGCAAAAAAGCTCCCCGGGTTGGGGGGAAACGGCACCGCCTTGCCGCCCATGATTTCGGCTAGGACCCCGGCGGCATGTTTCGGATCGCGCGCTGCGATGGATAGATGATGAATTATGGTTCCCTCACGGCTTTTCCCGGAGCAATACATAGCGACGATGGGTGAGGATCGGAAGGCTGGGGATTCAAGCGCGCCGGGCGATCGGGGGACAAGCGGTAAAGCGCTTAATCGCCTAGCGTCGGAGGGATGTTTGCGGCATCGGGATGGTTTATAAGGCCGGCCATGAAGCATCTCCTGTTGGCTCTCGTTCTTCTGCTCCTTCCTTTCGCAGCCGAAGCCCAACCCGCGCCGGGCGGGCCGCCGGCGGTCGGGGTCGTGCGGGTTGCGCGCCAGGAGATTACACAGTCCAACGAATTTGTCGGCCGCATCCAGTCGATCGGTCGGGTATCGCTGGTGGCGCGGGTCAGCGCGTTTCTCGAAAAGCGGGAGTTTATAGAGGGCGCCGAGGTCAAAAAGGGCGATCTACTGTACCTGCTCGAACAGCCGCCGTTTCAGGCCCAAGTCGACGCCGACAAAGCGAATGTGGCGCAGCTCGAAGCGCAGCACACCTATGCCGAGAAGCAGCTCGAGCGCGCGCAGTACCTGTTGAAAACGCCTGCGGGCCAGCAGCAGAACGTCGACCAAGCCGTTTCCAATGAACGTTCGTTGGCGGCACAGATCGCATCGGCGCAGGCCCAGTTGGAAACGGCGCAGATCAATCTCGGCTATACCGAACTCCGTGCCCCGATCGACGGCAAAATCAGCGCCACCGCGGTGACTGAAGGCAACGTTGTCTCGCCGACCAGCGGCACGCTCGCCACGCTCGTCAGCCAGGACCCGATGTATGTGAACTTTCCGGTCGCGGTACGCACCGCACTCGAATTGCGCGACAAGTATGTGCCAAAAGGCGGATTCGAGGCTGTCGTGATCCGGCTGCGGCTGCCGAGCGGAAAGATTTACAAGGAGGTCGGTCACCTCGACTACGTGTCGCCGACGATCGACCAGAACACCGATACTATTACCTTGCGCGGCGTGGTCCCTAATCCGGTGCTGGTCGCCGGAAAGCCGGGACAACCGACACTTCGCGAGCTTTCGGACAATGAATTCGTCACCGTGCTGCTTGAAGGAGTGCAGCCGGTCTCGGTGCTAGGCATTCCGCGCGCCGCGGTCCTCTCCGACCAGCAGGGCGATTACGTCTATGCCGTCGATGGGCAGAACCGGGCGGAGGTGCGGCGTATCCATCTCGGCCAATCGACGCCGCAGACCGCTGTCGTGACGAGCGGTCTCAACGAAGGCGAGCTGGTCATTTCCGAGGGCGTGCAGCGTGTCCGTCCCGGCGAGGTCGTCTCGCCCGGGCCGGCGAGCCCGCCACCATCGGCCGGGGGGTAGCTAGTGATCTCGGCGATCTTTGTCGATCGCCCGCGCCTCGCGGTCGTCATCGCGCTCGTCATTACAATCGCCGGGCTGATCGCGCTGACCCGCATTCCGGTGGCGCAGTTCCCGGACATCGTGCCGCCGCAGGTCCAGGTCACCGCGACCTATCCGGGCGCCTCGGCGGCCGATGTCGAAGCCAGCATCGCGCAGCCGATCGAGGCGCAAGTGGTCGGCGTCGACAAGATGATCTACATGAAGTCGACGAGCGGCAATGACGGCAGCTACAACCTTACCGTGAGCTTCGCGCTCGGCAGCGACCCCGACATCGACACCGTCAACGTCAACAACCGCGTTCAGACCGCGCTCTCCCAATTGCCGCAGGAGGTCCAGCTCGAAGGCTTGGTTGTTCAAAAAAAATCGTCGGCGGTACTCCAGTTCATCGTGCTCTACAGCGAGACCGGCAAACAGGACCCGCTGTTCATCACCAATTACGCGGTCATCAACCTGCTCGACGTGCTGTCGCGCACGCCGGGGGTCGGGCAGGCGCGCATCTTTGGCGCGCTCAACTATTCGATGCGGATCTGGTTCGACACGCAGCGTCTCGACAATCTGCAATTGACACCGTCCGATGTGATCGCGGCGATCCAGTCGCAAAACATTATCGCGCCGGTCGGCCGCATCGGCGCGCGGCCGATCTCGAACGAGCAGCAATTCCAGCTCAACATCCAGACGCAGGGGCGGCTCGTCACGCCCGAGCAGTTCGGCAACATCGTGTTACGCGCCAACCCGGACGGCTCGCTGTTGCGGATCAAGGACGTGGCGCGGGTCGAACTCGGCGCCGAGAACCAGGACATTGAGGCCCGCTTCAACGGCAAGCCCGCGGTCGCGATCGGCATCTATCTGACCCCCGGCGCCAATGCCGTCACGACCGCAAATCTGGTGCGCGCCAACATGGCGCGGTTGAGCCAGCGGTTTCCAGAGGGCCTCAAATATGTAGTCAATTACGACACGACCACATTTGTCTTTGACACGATCCACGACGTACTGATCACGCTGCTGATCGCGTTTATCCTCGTCGTCATCGTTGTGTTCCTGTTTCTCGGCTCGTTGCGCGCGACCTTGATACCGGCGATAGCGGTGCCGGTCAGCCTCATTGGCAGCTTCGCGGTATTGCTGGCGATGGGCTATTCGGCCAACACGATCTCGCTTTTGGCGATGGTGCTGGCGATCGGCATCCTTGTCGACGATGCAATCGTCGTCGTCGAGAACGTCGAACGGGTCATGGAAGAAAACCCGGAATTGTCACCGGTCGACGCGACAAAGAAGGCGATGACCGAGATCACCGGGCCAATTATCGCGATCACGCTCGTGCTGTTTTCGGTGTTTGTGCCGATCGCCTTTATCCCCGGAGTGTCGGGAACCTTGTTCCGGCAGTTCGCGGTGACGATCAGCGTCGCGATGGCGATCTCGGCGCTGAACGCGCTGACCCTGTCGCCGGCGTTGTGTGCGGTCTTTCTGCGGCATGGCGGGCCGAAGCGCGGCATCATGGGTTGGGTGTTGCGGCGCATCGACAATGTCCGCGACGGCTATGCCGCCATCGTTCAACGTCTGGTGCGCTTGTCGTTTTTCGGTGTCGTTGCGATCCTGGCGGCCGCGGCGGCGATTTACGCGCTGCAGGCACACGTGCCAACCGGGTTTCTGCCCGAAGAGGACCAGGAGGCGTTCTTCATCTCCGTGCAGTTGCCGGACGGCGCCTCGGTGACCCGCAGCAGCGAGGCGGCAAAGCGGATCGAGGCGCTGCTGCACTCGATGCCGCAGGTGGAGAACGTCGTCGCGATCGTCGGCTTTTCGATCATCGACGGCGTCAACGAGCCGAATTCTGCGTTCATCGTGCCGACGCTGAAGCCGTTTGCCGACCGCGTCGGCGCGGCCAATTCGGCGCAGGCGTTGATCGGGCGCGTATTTGCCGCCGGGCAGGAGCTCCGCGCTGCGACCGTGATCCCGTTCAACCTGCCGCCGATCATCGGATTGTCGACGACCGGTGGCTTCGAATACGAGCTTGAAGGCTTGGAAGGCCAGGAGCCGGCGGCGATGAACAGCGTCATGCAGGGGCTCCTCGCCACTGCCAACCAGGATCCGCGCCTGACCCGCGTGTTCTCGACCTATTCCGCCAGCAACCCGTCGATTTTTCTGAACATCGACCGGCAGAAGGCGCAGGCGCTCGGACTTTCGATGAGCGACGTCTTCACCACGCTGCAGGCCACGCTCGGCAGCTATTACGTCAACAACTTCAACCTGTTCGGGCGGGTGTGGCAGGTCAATATCGAGGGCGAGCCGGCCGATCGGCAGGACATTTCCTCGATGTGGCAAATCTATATCCGCAACAAATACGGCACTGACGTGCCGTTGGCGTCGATCGCCCATGCCGGCATCATCGTCGGGCCCCAAGTCATCACCCGCTACAACAACTATCGTGCGATCCCGATTCAGGGCAGCCCGGCGCCGGGGGTATCGTCGGGCACCGCGCTCGCGGCGATGGCCGATGTCTCGGCCAAGACGTTGCCCGCCGGCTATGCCTATGAATGGTCTGGCACCGCGTATCAAGAGCAGGCGGCCGCGGGTCAGACCGGCGCGATTCTCGGGCTCGCGATCCTATTCGCGTTTCTGTTTCTGGTCGGGCTGTACGAAAGCTGGATGATTCCGGTGCCGGTGCTGTTGTCGGTGCCGGTGGGTGTGCTGGGTGCCTTTATAGGCATCCTGCTGTTCCGCGTGTCGCTCGACCTCTATGCCGAGATCGGGCTCGTCGTGCTGATCGCGATGGCCGCGAAGAACGGCATCCTGATCGTCGCCTTTGCCAAGGACCAGCGCGAGGGGGGCAAGGATATTCAGGAATCGGCGGTGTTGGGCGCGCGGATGCGGTTTCGCGCCGTGATGATGACCTCGTTCGCATTCATCCTCGGCGTTTACCCGCTCGTCGTCGCCACCGGTGCGGCCGAGCTCAGCCGGCACGCCGTCGGCACGCCGGTCTTCGCCGGCATGATCGCCGCCAGCGCTATCGGCCTCTTCGTGATCCCGATGCTCTACGTGACTTTCCAAACCATCCGCGAGCGCAGCGGCAGTCTGGTCCGCCGTCTGCGCCCGCGTCATGGTGAAACCGACTAGCTTTAGAGCAGACTGCGATCAGGTTGCATCTCAATCCAAACTGTCATTGCGAGCGACAGCGAAGCAATCTCGGTCCATTGAGCGCTCGATGGGTCGAGATTGCTTCGTCGCGCAAGGCGCGCCTCGCAATGACAAGGCCAATTTGGTCGAGGTCTGCTCTAGCCTGATTACCGGCGCCCGAACAGCCTTTCGATGTCGGCGAGGTCGAGCGCGATGTAGGTCGGGCGGCCGTGATTGCATTGCCCGCTGTTGGGGGTCGCCTCCATCTGGCGCAATAATGCGTCCATCTCGGGAGGCGAGAGCTGACGCCCGGCGCGCACGCTGGTGTGGCAGGCGAGGGTGCCGCAGACAGTCTCGATCCGCTCCTTCAAAGCCAGGGTATCGCCCCACTCGGCGAGCTCGTCGGCGAGGTCGCGCACCAGCGCGCCGACATCGAGCCCCGGTAATAAGGCCGGGACCTCGCGGACGACGACCGCGCCGGGTCCGAACGGCTCGAGCACGAGCCCGAATTCGGCGAGCTCCGCGGCGCGTGCGGCGAGCCGCGCCGCGCCGGTCTCGTTGAGCTCGACGATTTCGGGCAACAGCAGAGCCTGGCGCGCCACGCCCTGCGCGGCCAGCGCCTCCTTCATGCCTTCGTAAACGAGGCGCTCATGCGCCGCATGTTGATCGACGAGAACGATCCCGGTCGGGGTCTCCGCCAAAATGTAGGTCCGGTGCAATTGCGCGCGCGCGGCGCCGAGCGGCGTCTCTGTCGCCGCAACTTCCTCGGTCGGCCGCAAAAAATTGTTGGCGCTCTCGGCGAGCGCCAATGACGGGGCCGACAGCGGGAACGCGAAACGCGGCGTGCTCGGCCCTGGGATGCCTGGGCGGAAGGCGGCGACGGCTCCCGCGGCGACCGTCGACGACGCGCGGTGCCCGGCGGCGGCGAGCGCATTGCGCAGCGCGCCGACGATCAGCCCGCGCACCAATGCGGCGTCGCGGAACCGCACCTCGGCCTTCGCCGGGTGAACATTGACGTCGATCTCTTCGGGGGGCCCGTCGACGAACAACGCGACCATCGGGTGGCGGTCGCGGGCGAGCACATCCTGGTAGGCGCCGCGAACGGCGCCGACCAGCAGCTTGTCGCGCACCGGCCGCCCGTTGACGACGAGATACTGGTCGCGCGGCGCGGCGCGGTTGAGGGTCGGCAACCCGATCAGCCCGGTCAGCCGAAAGCCGCCCCGCTCGGCATCGATCTCGACCGAATTCTCCGCGAAGTCACGCCCCAGCAACGCCGCGAGCCGGGTGCGGCGGGCGATTGCCGGTTCGGTGTCCCCGGCCGCGGCGAGCCGCAGCAATACGCGCTCCTCATCGCCGATTACCGTGAAGGAAATTCCGGGATAGGCCATGGCGAGCCGGCGCACCGAGTCGACGGCCAGATCGCGCTCGGTGCGCGGCGTCTTCAGGAATTTGAGCCGCGCCGGGGTCGCGAAGAACAGATCGCGCACCTCCACTCGGGTACCCGGGGGATGCGCTGCCGGCACGGGCGCCGATTTCCTGCCCGCCTCGACTGCGATCTCCCAGGCGGTCTCGGCATTCGGCGGCCGCGAGGTGATCTGCATCCGGCTGACCGCGCCGATCGACGGCAACGCCTCGCCGCGGAAGCCGAGCGAGGCGATGCGCAGCAGGTCGTCCTCGGGCAATTTCGATGTGCAGTGCCGCTCGACTGCCAGGACCAGCTCTTTCGCAGTCATGCCGCCGCCATTGTCGGCGACCGCGATCAGCCTCTGGCCGCCTTCCCTCAACGTGACGTCGATGCGCGATGCGCCGGCATCGATCGCATTCTCGACCAACTCCTTGACCGCCGCGGCCGGCCGCTCGATGACTTCGCCGGCGGCGATGCGGTTGACGAGGACCGGAGGCAGAAGACGGATCGCCATCCGCGGAGTTTATGCTAACGGAGGGCACGATCATAGGAAGGAGGAGCGAGCATATGCGGAGGACGGCGGCAGGCGATCCGGGCATCGAATTTCTCGAACGGGCGCGCGCTTTTGTTCCCGAGCTCGGCGCCGCCGCGCCCGAGATCGAGCGCCGGCGCGAATTGCCCGAGCCGGTCGTCGCGGCGATGGTCGAGCGCGGCTTCTTCCGAATGCTGTTGCCGCGCTCATTGGGCGGCGCCGAGCTCCTTCCCGCACCCTATGTCCGGGTCGTCGAGGAGATCGCCAAAGGGGATGCCAGTGCGGCGTGGTGCCTGAACCAGGGCGCCGGCTGCTCGATGACCTCGGCCTATCTCGACCCGGCCGCCGCCAAGGAAGTCTTTGGCGGCCCGCGCGGCATCCTCGCCTGGGGGCCTGGGCCCGGCAAGGCGCGAATCGTCGAGGGCGGCTACCGGGTGACTGCAACTTGGAGCTTTGCCAGCGGCAGTCATAATGCGACCTGGCTGGGGTGCCACGTGCCGATTTACGACGAGAACGGCACGCAGCTGTTGCACCCGGACGGCAGCCCGGTCATCCGCACCCCGATATTCCCGAAATCCTGCGCCGAGATGACCGACATCTGGCATGTCATCGGGCTGCGCGGCACCGGCAGCGACAAATATTCGGTGACCGACCTCTTCGTGCCGGCAGGCTTTGTCGCGGCGCGGGACGACGACAGCACGCGCCGGGAAGACGGCGTGCTCTATCGCTTCAGCAGCCTGCAGCTCTATGCGTCGGGGTTTGCCGGGGTGGCGATGGGGATCGCCCGCAGCACCCTCGACGCCTTCACCAAGCTGGCGCGCGACAAGGTGCCGTTCCGCGGCAAGACCACCCTGCGCGACAACAATGTCGTGCAGTCTGAGGCAGGGCAGGCCGAGGCACGGCTGCGCTCCGCCCGCGCTTTGTTGTACCGGTCGCTTGAGGAGATCACCGGCGAGGTCGAGCGATCCGGCCATATCACCCTCGAGCAGCGGATGGCGATCAGGCTGGCCTCGACCTTCGCGATCCACCAGTCGATGAGCGTCGTCGACATGGCCTATCATGCCGCCGGATCCACCGCGATCTTCGAAGAGAACCCGTTCGAGCGCCGGTTCCGCGACATCCACACCGTCTCGCAGCAGTTGCAGGGCCGCCGGGACCATTTCGAGACCGTCGGCCAATATCTTCTCGGCCTCGCTCCTGACACTCTCGCCTGGTTGTAAGAACAGCGCTCACGGCCGATACTGTCGGCGCGGAGCTTGGGCAAGGAGTGAGGCATGCAGGTTCGCGACGGCTTTGTCGGCACTGTCGGAAAGACGCCGCTGATCAAATTGCGGCGGGCCTCCGAGGAGACCGGGTGCACGATCCTCGGCAAGGCCGAGTTCCTCAATCCCGGCGGTTCGGTCAAGGACCGTGCCGCGCTCTACATCATCAAGGACGCCGAGGAGCGCGGCCTGTTGCGCCGGGGCGGCGTCATCGTCGAGGGCACCGCCGGCAATACCGGGATCGGCCTCGCGCTGGTCGGCAACGCCCGCGGCTACCGCACCGTCATCGTCATGCCCGAGACGCAGAGCCAGGAAAAGAAGGACATGCTGCTGCTGTGCGGCGTCGATCTGCGGCTCGTGCCGGCGGTGCCTTATGCCAACCCGAACAACTATGTCCGCTACTCCGGGCGCCTCGCCGAAGAAATCGCCGCGCAGGAGCCGAACGGCGCGATCTGGGCCAACCAGTTCGACAACCTCGCCAACCGGCGCGGCCACTACGAGACGACGGGCCCCGAGATTTGGGAGGAGACCGACGGTAAGGTCGACGGCTTCACATGCTCGGTCGGCACCGGCGGCACGCTGTCCGGGGTCGGGATCGCGCTCAAGGAGCGCAACCCCAAGGTCCGGATCTATCTGTCCGACTGCATGGGCTCGGGCATCTACAGCTGGTACGCGCGCCGCGAGTTCAAGCCGGAGGGCAACTCGATCACCGAAGGGATCGGCAACAACCGCGAAACCAAGAACCTCGAGGGGTTCACGCCCGACGGGCAATACCAGATTACCGACGCGGAGATGCTGCCGATCCTGTTCAGCCTTGTCCAAGACGAGGGGCTGGTCCTCGGCGGCTCGACCGGCATCAATGTGTGCGGCGCCATGCGCCTTGCGCGCGAACTCGGCCCCGGCCACACGATCGTGACGATCCTCTGCGATTCCGGCACCCGCTACCAGTCCAAGCTGTTCAACCCGGAATTCCTAAAGGCGCGCGACCTCCCCACCCCACCGTGGCTGTAATAAACTATTCTCGCTGTCCCGGCGAAAGCCGGGACCCACCTCTGAACGGGGACAAACATCTCGGCGTGATGACTAGGCCGTTCGCACGGGTAGCGGAGTGGATCCCGGCTTCCGCCGGGACATCGCAGGTAGGAATAGCATGATGGAGCTGTTGTTTCGGGATGATGGGTACCTGCGGTCCTGCACTGCCCGGGTGATTGCCGCCGACGGGCGCGGCATTCGCCTGGACCGCACTGTCTTTTACCCGATGGGCGGCGGTCAGCCGGGCGATACCGGCGTGCTCCGCCTCTCGGCGGGGCAAGAGATTGCTGTCGTCGACACGATAAAGGGGAGTCATCCCGACGAGGTGATCCATGTCCCGGCGGCGGGATCGACGCTGCCCGATCCAGGCACTGAGGTCATCGCCGAGATCGACTGGGCGCGGCGATATCGGCTGATGCGCATGCACACCTGCCTGCATCTGTTGTGCAGCATTGTTCCCGGGGCGGTGACCGGCGGTCAGGTTTCCGACGTCAGAGGACGGCTCGATTTCGATGTGCCCGGATCGAGCCTGGACAAGGAGACGCTCGCGGGCCGGCTCAACGCACTTATTGCAGAGGCGCACCTGGTTGGGCCGCGGTGGATCACCGACGCGGAGCTCGCCGCGCAGCCCGAGCTCGTCCGCACGATGTCGGTCAAGCCGCCGAGCGGGATGGGGCAGGTGCGCCTCATCGAAATTCCCGGTATCGATCTGCAGCCCTGCGGCGGCACGCATATCCGCAGCACCAGCGAGATCGGCCCGGTTGCGGTCACCAAGATCGAGAACAAGGGCAGGCAGAACCGCCGCGTGATCCTTGCTTTCGCGGAGTGAGGGAGGAGAGGAGCCGATGCCCTACGCCCATCCCGAAGCCCTCGTCGCTACCGAGTGGCTCGCGGCGCATCTCGACGACCCGCAGCTCCGGGTCCTCGACGCGTCCTTCAAACTGCCCGGGATTACCCCGACGGCGCGGGAGGATTACGATCGCGGCCACATCCCCGGTGCCCTATTCTTCGACATCGACGACATCGCGGAGCCGGGCACGAGCTTGCCGCATATGATCCCGTCGCCCGAGCTGTTCGCGCGCAAGATGGAGGGGCTCGGCATCGGCGACGACGACCGAGTTATCGTCTACGACAGCGCCGGCCTGTCTTCGGCCGGCCGCGCCTGGTGGATGCTGCGCCTCTATGGGCATCACAATGTCGCGCTCCTCAACGGCGGTCTGCCCAAATGGAAGGCGGAGGGGCGGCCGCTTGAAACCGCCGCGCCGAAGCCGCCGCGGGACCGCCATTTTTCGGCGCGGTTCGACCCGGCGCCGGTCCGCGACAAGCAGGCGTTGCTCGACAATCTGGCGACGCGGCGCGAACAGGTCGTCGATGCCCGCGCTGCGGGCCGGTTCGCTGGAATTGCCGAAGAAACCCGGCCCGGATTGCGCCGGGGCCATATTCCGGGCAGTTGCAACCTGCCCTATGACCGGGTCACCGATCCGCAGACGCACCGGCTGCGCGATGCCGACGAGCTCTCGCATCTGTTCCGTGATGCGGGCGTTGCGCTGGACCGGCCGATCGTCACGAGCTGCGGTTCCGGCGTTACCGCCTGTGCGCTCGCTTTTGCGCTGCACTTGATCGGGCATCCGGGCACCGCCGTCTATGACGGGTCGTGGTCGGAATGGGGGCTGCCGGGCGACACGCCGGTCGAGACCGGTCCCCCGCCTGCCACGACACCGTGACTGCGCTCGAAGACGTCATCACCTATCTCGAAATGCTCGAGCGCCCCTCCGGGAAGCGGGTCCCGGCGCCGCTCGATAAGCTCGCGCTGATGCGCGCCGAGGACTGCACGGTTTCATTTTACCGGTACATATACGATGCGGTCGGCCGGCCTTGGCTGTGGTTCGAGCGGCGGCTGGTCGACGATGCGGCGCTGGCGGCCCTGATCGCGAAGCCGACGATCGAGATTTTTGTGCTGTACGTGCGCGGGGTTCCAGCCGGCTTCTTCGAGCTAGATACTGAGGCGCCGCGTGACACGAAGCTGTGCTACTTCGGGCTCATTCCCGACTTTATCGGGCGTCGGCTCGGCCCCTACCTGCTGCAGGCGGCAATCCATCAGGCTTGGTCTAGACCGCTCGACCGCTTTTGGCTCCATACGTCGACTTTCGATCATCCAAAGGCGCTGGCCACCTATCAGCGGGCCGGCTTTGTCGTTTATGCCCGCCGCCGGGTTTCGTTCGACGATCCGCGCGACCTCGGGATTTTGCCGAAGCCGGAACAGAGCTAGTCCATGGATATCGGGTTCACCGAAGAGCAGGAGCTGCTGCGCGAGACGGCGCGGCGGTTTCTGGAAAACTACTGCGGGACGCAATTCGTGCGGCGATTGATGGCCGAGCCGGCCGCCGTCACCGACGAGTTCTGGCGGAAGCTCGCCGAGCAGGGCTGGCTCGGCATCGTTTACCCGGAAGAGGAAGGCGGCAGCGGGCTGGGCCTCATCGATCTGGTCGTGTTGATGGAGGAGATGGGGCGGGCGGTGATGCCCGGGCCGTTTCTGTCGACCGTGTTACTCGGCGGCGGGGTCGTCGCCGAAGCCGGAAGCCCCGCCCAGCGCCGGCGATGGTTGCCGGAAATCGCCGCCGGCAACGCGAAGGCGGCCCTCGCCTGGACCGAGCCCAATCTGCGCTGGGATGCGGCCGGCATCATGTCGAGGGCGCGCGAGGCCGGGGGTGGATATACTCTTTCCGGCACCAAGCTCTTCGTCGGTGATGCGCATCTCGCCGACATTATCGCGGTCGCGGCGCGCACACGCGATGGCAGCACGATGGACGACGGCGTCAGTCTATTCCTGGTGCCAAAGGAGACGCCTGGCCTCACTATCACGCTATTGCCGACGATAGACGAGACCCGCAAACTCTGCGAGGTCAGGCTCGACAATGTCGCAGTGCCGGCGGGTGCGCTGCTCGGCGAAATACACCAGGGTTGGGCGCCGTTGTCCCGGGTGATCGCCCGCGCCACTGTAGCAGTGGCTGCAGAGATGTGCGGCGCCGCGCAGCAGGTTCTCGACATGACCGTTGCCTATGCCAAGATGCGCGTCGCCTTCGGCAAGCCGATCGGCAGCTATCAGGGAGTAAAGCACCAGGCCGCCGACATGCTGGTGGCGCTTGAGAACGCTAAATCGCTGACCTATTACGCCGCCTGGGCGGTCGATCAAGGACTGGACGAGGCGCCGCTGGCGGTGTCGATGGCAAAGGCGGCCGCCTCCGACATGTCCCGCAGCGTCGCCGGCACCGGCATCCAGCTGCATGGCGGCATCGGCATGACTTGGGAGCACGATCTGCAGCTCTACTTCAAGCGCGCCAAAGCCTCCGAGGTCGCCTTTGGCGACGCCGCGTGGCACCGCGAACGCGTTGCGCAGCTGATGAGACTCTGACCGCATTGCCACCGCGACAGAACAATTTCGACGCACTGCGCCTGATCGCTGCCATCAGTGTCATCTTCTCGCATTCGTTCCTGATCGCCGAGGGCACGCAGAACAACGAATGGCTGATTCTGCTGACCGGGAACCAGTGCATCTTGGGGCTGGTCGGGGTTTTCGTGTTCTTCTCGATAAGCGGTTTCTTGGTGACGCAGAGCTTCGAGCAGACCCCCAAGCCGCTGCACTATCTCGCGAAGCGCGCATTGCGCGTCTTCCCCGGTCTGTTTGTGGCGACGCTGGTGTCGGCACTCGTGCTGGGACCGCTCGTTACGACATTGCCACTCGGAGCCTATCTGAGCCGGCCGGAACCATACGAATATATCGTCGGCAACACGCTCCTCGATCAGAGCGTGCACGAGCTGCCTGGTGTCTCCTTCACTGGCAATCCGGTCGGGCTCGAAATCAATGGGTCGCTGTGGACCTTGCGCCTCGAATTCACGATGTACCTGATGGTGCTGGGACTGGGGCTGCTGCGTCTGCTGACCCTTCGGGCGGCGCTTCTGCTGCTGATGTTCGGTATGGCCTGTGTGCATTTCGAGATGCTCGACGAGCTCGAAAAATGGGGCTGGATTTTTCAGCTGCTCAGCGGCTGGGGCTGGCTCGTCGGCTTTTTCGCCGCGGGAATGGCTCTCTACAAGCTGCGCCACACCCGTATTCTCGACGGCCGCATCGCGCTGCTCGCGCTCGCCGGTCTCGTGCTCAGCGTCCCGCTGCGCCAATTCATCACGCTGTTTCCAGTGTTCGGCTGCTATCTGGCGCTGTGGGTGGCCTTGAACCCGCGATTGCCGGTCATCCCGGCGGCACGCTTCGGCGATTTGTCCTATGGCCTCTACATTTATGGCTGGCCGGTCGAAGAGGCGGTGATATGGCTCTACGGCGGCCATGCCGCCTGGTGGCAGGTGTTCCTGAGCGCCTTGCCGATAGCGGCGGCGCTCGCCTTCCTGTCGTGGCACCTTGTCGAGCGGCCGATGCTGCGCCTCAAGCCGGGCGGGCGGCGCGCGGCGGCTGGTTACGCTCCGGCGCCGCAACAGGCATAGTCGAGAGGGCTGGCGCCGGGCTCCGCTCCCCCGCTAGTATGCCGGTTCGAAGCCAATTGCGCGGGAGACACGCCGATGCGGATACACAACCTCTACACCGATTCGAGCGGCCAGTCGCACTTCCGGGACATCGAGGTCGAATGGGTCGAGGAAACGCGCGGGGGCAAGCTCTCGAAGCGGCTGCCGGCGACCGGCATCATTTTCCGCGAAGTCCCGCCGACTTACGACCTCGACTGGCACCCTGCACCAAGACGGCAATACATCATCAATCTCGATGCCGGCGTGCAGATCACCGCGAGCGACGGCGAGAGCCGCAAGATCGGCGCCGGCGAGGTGATCCTCGTCGAAGACACGACCGGTAAAGGGCACCTGTCCAAGGCGCTCGACAACAAGATCCGCAACTGCATCTTCGTACCGATCGAGTAACGGAGCACTCAACATGAAGCTGCTTTATTTTGACGACTACAAATTGGGCGTGCTGAAGGGCGACCGCGTCGTCGACGTGTCGTCGGTCGTGCGCGATATCCCGCATACCGGCCCCGGCGACCTGATCAATGGGTTGATCGCGCGCTTCGACCAGTACCGCGGCCGGCTCGAGGACGCGGCGGCGAGCGGCCAAGGTGTCGCGCTGTCGTCGCTCAGGGTGCGCCCGCCACTGCCGAAGCCGACCAACATCGACGCGATGGCTGTCAATTACATGGAAGACGGCACGCGCAGCGCGCCAGCGCCGATCAACGCCTTTCACAAATCGCCCAGCGCTATTATTGGCCCTGGCGATACGATGGTTTTGCCCGACGTCCCGGCCACGATCTTCGAGGGCGAGGCGGAGTTGGCCGTGGTCATCGGCAAGCGCGCGAGCAATGTCAAAGCCGCCGACGCGATGGATTATGTCTTCGGCTACACTAACTTTATCGACGGCTCGGCGCGCGGTCTCCCGCCAGCTGGCAACGTCTTCTTCCAGATGAAGTCGCGCGACACCTTTGCACCGATCGGCCCCTATCTGGTGACCAAGGACGAGATCCCCGACCCGGAGAAATTGCAAATCCGGCTGTGGAACAACGGCACCTTGATGCAGAACTTCAACACCAGCGACATGGCGCACAAGATCCCGCGCTGCATCGAGTGGCTGACCTCGATCCACACCTTGGAGCCCGGCGACATCATCGCCACCGGCACCAACCACCGCGGTCTCAACTCCTTCCAGGACGGCGACAAGGTCGAGCTGGAGATCGATGGTCTCGGGCGGCTCGCGTTCAACGTAAAGGACGAGTTGAAGCGCAGCTGGGGACGTGAGACGCGCCTCCAGATGCACGAGAAGGCGGCGCAGAAGACGCCCGGAAATTACCCGGACATCACGCCGCAATTGACCGGCAAACACGCCGCTCGCTGATCCGCTCACTCGCGTTGCCCCACCCCAACCCTCCCCTGCAGACGGGGAGGGTTGGGGTGGGGGCCATCACACAGGATGATCGACGATGACCGCCGGCTTTGCCTACAGCAACCGCTTCAACGAGAACCTTCCGCCGCCGGCGCCGCCCTGGACCGGCTTTCCGAAATACAATTTCATCGGCGGGCACAACGACCCCGAACGGGTCCCGGCGGCGGCTCTCGCCGATGCCGCGACCAAGGTCCTGCGGCGCCGCGGGGCTGACCTGGCCCTCTACAATTTCGACGGGCCGCAGGGTTATCGCGGGCTGCGAGATTTCGTTGTCGGCAAGGTCTCGCGCCGCCCGGCCATCAAATGCTCGGCGGAGGATGTGTTGATCACCTCCGGCTCCGGGCAGGGAATCGATCTCGTCAATCAGCTGCTGCTCGAGCGTGGCGACACCGTCATCCTCGAAGAATTCACCTATGGCGGCGCGTTGACAAAGCTCAAACGGCTCGGTGTCAGCATCGTCGGTGCACCGCTCGATGAGGAGGGGCTGCGGATCGATGCGCTCGCCCGGATCGTCGAGGACCTCGGGCGGAAGGGCATTGTTCCGAAATACATTTATACGATCCCGACGGTCCAGAACCCGACCGGCTCGATCCTGCCGCGCGCGCGCCGCGAGGAATTGCTCGCACTGACCCGAAAGCACGGTGTCCCGGTTTTCGAGGACGAGTGCTATGCCGACCTGACCTGGGACGGCGCGGGTCCGCCCTCACTGTATGCGATGGACCCGCAGCAGGTGATCCATATCGGCTCCTTCTCGAAGACCCTGGCGCCGTCCTTGCGCCTCGGCTACGTCGTCGCCGTTCCGCAGGTCATGAGCCAAATAGTCGCCTGCAAGCGCGAGGCCGACAGCGGCACCGGCGCCCTCGATCAGATGGTCGTCGCGGAATATTTCTCGCACTATTTCGGCGAGCATGTCGGCGGCCTGACCCAAACCCTGCACGAGAAGCTCGACACAATGGTCGAGGCGGTCGAGCGCGAGTTCGGCACCGCGGTCGAAAAGATGTGGAAGCCGAAGGGCGGCATCTTTCTGTGGCTGAAATTCCCCGACCGGGTCGATGTGACCAAGCTCGTCGGGCCCGCCGCCAAAGCCGGGATCGCCTTCAACCCGGGACCCGAATGGTCGTGCAACCCTGCCGCGAGCAAGTCCCATCTGCGCCTTTGCTTCGCGCTCCCGTCAAAGGACGTCATCCGCGACGGCGTCGCGGCCTTCGCCCGGGTCTGTTTCGAGGAAACCGGCATCCCCGAGCGCAGCGCCAACATCCGCCGCGCCGGCTCTTAAGGGCAGGTTCGATCTTGGTGGAAAATACTAGGGATGGGCCGCGCAGGCGGTACATCGAACGGGCGACAGCGCAGGCGCGGGCCTACTCGCAAGCGGTGATCACCGAGGGCGGGAGGATCGTCTGGCTCGCCGGGCAAGTTGGATTGGCAGACGCTTCGGGAAACTCGCTTGCCGGCGATTTCGACGGCCAGGTCCGAGAGGTGTTTTCCCGCTTGAACCGGACGCTCGAGGAGGCCGGCGGCAGCCTCGCCGACATGGTCACGATGACCGTCTTCATCACCGACTCTCGCTACGGCGACCGGTTTACCGAGCTGCGCAAGGAAATTTTCGGCGACAACTTTCCCGCGAGCGCGCTGATCACCGTCGCCGGCCTCGCCCGCCCGGAGATGCTCGTCGAGGTTCAAGGAATCGCCGTCATAGGGATGAGGCCTTCCCGCTTCCATTGAAGCGGCACGTGTGAAGCCTGAGCGTGCGTGATAAAGTGTCCATGTAAAGGGCAGAATCAAAGGGAGGATTCTTCGATGCGCGCTATGGACGTGATGACGACCAATGTGATCACCGTCAGCCCGGATACATCGGTGCAGGAGGTGGCGAAAATCCTGTCCGAGCGGAGCATCAGCGGGGTTCCGGTAGTCGACGCGCAGAACCGGCTGGTCGGGATCGTCAGCGAGGGCGACCTGCTGCATCGCGTCGAGATGGGAACCGATCGCCGGCCGGATCGCAGAACCGGGCGCCGGCGCTCATGGTGGCTTGACACGGTCGGGTCGGACGAGGAGCTCGCACGCGCTTATGTCAAATCGCACGGCCGCACCGCCAGAGACGTCATGACGAGCGAGGTCACCTCTGTCAGTGAGACCACCGACCTTGCCGAGATCGCGAACCTGCTCGAAACCAGACGGATCAAGCGGGTGCCTGTCGTCAGAGACGGCAAACTCGTCGGGATCGTGAGCCGGGCAAACCTCGTGCGGGCGCTGGCGGCAGCGGGAAGTCGCCTCAGCGCCGATACCGCCACCGACGACCGCACGATCCGCCAAAAGCTCTTGGCCGAGCTGCAGGGGCAGCAGTGGGTGCACGCTTGGGCGGCCGATATCATCGTCAGGGATGGCGTCGTGCATATCTGGGTGTCCGACGACCGCCCCGAAGAAGAGCAGCGCGCCCTGCGCGTCGCGGCCGAGAACGTTCCCGGCGTTCTCGGCGTCGAGGAGCACATCGTGCCGGCGCCGATGATTCCGCCGGCGTTTTAGCGGCGCCCGGTTAGGTGGGCGGAATCCGGGATTGACCGCGGGCGTCGAACGGTAAACCATTCTTCGACCATTGCTTTCGCCGTCAGAGGGAGGATCAGCCCGCGATGAGCATCAAGAACAAGGCCTATATTGTCGGGATCTACGAGCATCCGACGCGCAAGGCCGAGGACAAATCGCTCGCCCAATTGCACGCCGAAGTCGGCCAAGGGAGCGATCGAGGACGCCGGCCTCAATAAGAGTGACATCGACGGCTATTTTTGCGCCGGCGATGCGCCGGGCCTCGGGCCTCTATCGATGGCCGATTACATGGGATTGAAGCTGCGCCACATGGATTCGACCGATAGCGGCGGGTCGTCGTATATCATTCATGTGGGCCACGCCGCCGAGGCGATCGCGCTCGGCAAATGCAACATCGCGTTGATCACGCTCGCCGGCAGGCCGCGCAGCGAGGGCCAGGCGACCGGCACCGCGGCGCGCACCGCGCAGAACACGCCCGACGCGCCGTTCGAAAACCCTTACGGTCCGGCCACTGCGAACATGTATGCGATGTGCGCGATGCGCCACATGCACCAGTACGGGACGACGAGCGAACAGCTCGCCTGGATCAAAGTCGCCGCCTCGCACCACGCGCAGCACAATCCGCATGCGATGCTGCGCGACGTCGTCACGGTCGAGGATGTCGTCAATTCGCCGATGATCGCCGACCCGCTGCATCGGCTCGATTGCTGCGTAATTAGCGATGGCGGTGGGGCGATCATCGTCGCCAGCCCCGAGATGGCAAAAAGCCTGAAGCGGCCCAAGATCAAGATCCTCGGCGCCGGCGAAGCGCCCAAGCACCAGATGGGTGGGCAGATCGACCTGACCTATTCGGGCGCAGTGTGGTCCGGACCGCCGGCCTTTGCCGAGGCCGGGGTCAAGCCCGGCGACATCAAATACGCCTCGATCTATGACAGCTTCACGATTACCGTGCTGATGCAGATCGAGGACCTCGGCTTCTGCGAGAAGGGCCAGGGCGGCAAGTTCGTCTCAGACGGAAATCTGATAGCCGGCACCGGCAAATTGCCGTTCAACACCGATGGCGGCGGGCTGTGCAACAACCACCCGGCAAACCGCGGGGGCCTCACGAAAGTCGTCGAGGCGGTGCGCCAATTGCGCGGCGAAGCGCATCCCGCGGTGCAGGTCAAGAATTGCGATCTGGCATTGGCGCACGGCACCGGCGGGTCGCTCGGCACAAGGCACGGCGCAGCGACCGTGATCATGGAGAGGGAGTGAGCAGATGCCGGCTCAGGAACGCAAGATCCAGGCCCCGCAGCCCAATCCCGAAACCCAGGCGTTCTGGAAGGCCGCTGAGGAAGGCAAATTGATGATCGGCAAATGCAATGCCTGTGGGGCGGCGCATTACTACCCGCGCGCGATCTGCCCGTTCTGCTTCAGCGACAAGACCGAATTGCAGCAGGCCTCGGGCAATGGCACGATCTACACCTACAGCGTCATGCGGCGGGCGCCGATCCCTTATGCCATCGCCTATGTGGCATTGAGCGAGGGTCCGACGATGATGACCAACATCGTCGATTGCGACCTCGACAAGATCCGCATCGGGCAGGCGGTCCGCCTCGTCTTCAAACCGACCGACGGCGGGCCGCCGATGCCGATGTTCACGCTGACTTGAAATCCTTCAGCCCCGAAATCAGCGCCACTTTATCCGGCTGATTATATCGGAGCGTTCGTCGGTCCACAGCGCGGAGCTAGGTGCCGGGGCTGGCGGCTCCCAACCGAGATTGGCCTCGAGGAAATCCAGATCGCCACCACGCTGTGAGACAGCGATTACCTCGGTTTCGGCGTCTTCGATCTTGTTTGGCTCGGCAGGCCGATAGTGAAGGTGCCGCGCGGATGCGCCGGCGTCGGCGGCGAGCGCAGTGATGAGCGGCACGAGATCAAGGTATCGGTTGCTGATGTGAAACAAGATGATGCCGTGGGCCGCGAGCTTTCTTTGATACAACGCGAGCGCTTCCCGGGTCAGAAGGTGAACCGGAATGCTGTCGGAGCTGAAGGCGTCGATGACGATAGCGTCGTACGATTGATCGGGCTCGTCTAGGAGGGTGAGCCGGGCGTCGCCGAATACGAGACGTGGCGTGTCGCCACCTCCGGTCAAGAAATGAAAAAAGCGTGTGTCTCGGGCGAGCTGCTCGACCGCCGGATGAATCTCGTGAAACACCCAAACCTGCCCCGGGTGAGCATAAAAACCAAGTTCGCCCGCGCCGAGCCCGACCACCCCAACCCGCTCTAGCGGTCGCGCGGCTGCCGCTTTGAAGAAGCGGCCGAACGGCCCATTCTGGCGATAATACCCAAGCGGAACCCCCTCATCTCCCGGCCGTGTACCCTCGACGCCATGGATCGTGGTGCCGTGTTGCAGTACTCTGAGCGCGCCGTCGTCGACCACTCGCACACGATACACGCCGAAAAAGCTACGGGTGGTTTCAAGCGTTCCGCTGAGGTTGGCCAGTTGCACCACCAAAAGGCAGGCGGCAATTCCCAGAGCAAAGGCCCGCGCCGCTCGCTGAGGTAGAGGAGGACCAAAGCGGTGAGAACGAGCGCACCGACTGCGACGAGAGCCGGTACGTTCTTCGCAAAGAAAAGCGACAACAAGACCAGGAAAACCAGGACGGGCAGGAGGACGTAGTGCCGGGCGACATTGGCCCTGCCGGGTCCGCCGACCGGGCGTATCAGACACGACGCCACGATCATCAGCGGGTATTCCCAGACATCCGGGAAGATCGCCGGCGCGATGACAGCATTGAACAACCCACCCAATACCCCGCCCAACGATATGCAGAGGTAGAATTGGGTCAGGTCTTCGACCGCCGGCCGGCGCGCCGCCAGCTCGCCATGGCAGACCATGTCTATCACGAAGAAACCCGCCAGCTGCAGGACCAACAGCCAAATGTTTGGCGGCGCTAGAGACAGTACGATCATCGGGATGATGACCAGCGGCTGCAGTCTGACCATCAGCGGATGACCCAGCGGCGGCCGCCGTGCGAAAGCGCAGGTGAAGGTCAGGAGGTACAGCGTCAGGGGTACGACCCAGAAGAGCGGCGCCGAAGCGAGGTCGGTGGTGATATGCGTGGTGACGCCGAGAAGCAGGCTCGACGGGACAAAGGAGTAGGCAATCCAACGCAAACGGTCGGCTGTCCCGGCGGCATCACCGGCCAATTCTTGCTCTCTGGCCGGATTTTCACGGCTGCGATAGGAGAGCCAGCAAAAGGCGATCGCCGCGACGAGGATGGCGAGCCCGGCAGACCATAGCCGGCTCTGCTCAGAGAGTGGTAGATACGGCTCAATAAGGAGCGGGTACGAAAGCAGCGCCAGCAGGCTGCCTCCGTTACTGGCCGCATAAAGAAAGTACGGATCCGCGGCGGTCTCGTGATCGGTGCGAGAAAACCAACGTTGCAGCAGCGGTGCCGTTGCCGTTATCGCGAAGAAAGGAATGCCCACGGTCGTGGTCAGGCGTAGGATGAGCCATAAGACCGGCGGTCCGTTTGGCGATTGCGCCCCTCCGGACACATCGAGCGGCAGGAACATGACGGCGAACGCCAGAACCAGAACATGCACCCCCAGCTGTGTGCGAGGTTCGAGACACGTCGCCGAGAGATGGGCGTAAAGGTATCCAAGCAACAGCGTTGCCTGAAAAAAGCAAAGGCAGGTGTTCCACACGCTGGGCGTGCCGCCGAGTTGCGGCAGGACCATTTTGGTGAGCATCGGCTGCACCGCGAAGAGCAGGGCCGCGCTCAAGAACAGCGTGGCCGCAAAGAGCGGCAGCAGCACTTGCCTCGTAAGCATTCCGGCCGAGCGCTCTGACAACAGAACCCTATCCGGCGGCGAACTCATGCCGTCTTCCCCTGCGATCGTGCCGCCACGATCCGTGGCAATGCTTTTAGAAATCGTAAAGAGGATCACCCCAGGCTTGATCTCCCGATCAGCTCCGTGTCTGCTTGCCTGGCAACCCAAAATAAGCGACGCTTCGGCTTCGAACGCGAGTTCTCGCGATGCTCCCCGGCCTATGACTGGAGAATAAATTGGATACGCTCGAACCCAAGGTTTCCATGAGACCCCGCAATATCGGTCCGGAAGAGTGGGCGGTGCGAGTCGACCTCGCCGCCTGCTACAGGCTAATCGCCCATTTCGGCATGGACGATTTGATCCTGGGCCACATCTCGGCGCGTGTGCCGGGGGCGGAGGATCAGTTTCTGATCAATCCAATGGGGCTGTTGTTCAACGAGATCACCGCTTCGAGCCTCTTGAAAATCGACATCGAGGGCAATCAGATCGAGCCGTCGGACTACGAGCCGAACCGCGCCGGCTTCATCATTCACAGCGCCATCCACATGGCGCGGCCCGACGCCCGCTGCGTTCTGCACACCCATACCCAAGACAGCATCGCGGTCAGCGCACAGGAAGAGGGGCTCTTGCCCTTGTCGCAATGGGCGCTGCGCTTTTACGGTAACCTCGCCTATCACGATTACGAAGGCGTCTCACTCGATCTCGACGAGCGGGAGCGGCTGCAGCGCGACATCGGCCAGAATCAGGTATTGGTGTTGCGGAACCACGGCCTGTTGACCGTCGGCCACAATGTCGCCGAGGCGTTTTCGCTGACCTATTACTTCGAGCAGGCGGCGCGGGCTCAGCTCAAGATGCAGGCGGCTGCCGCGGCGGGCGCCAAGGTCCTGTTTCCATCAAAGGAAGCCTGCGAGCAGTCAGCGGCGCGCCCGCGCGGTAATGAGGGGCAACTGCCGCTCGCCGGGCAACGCGAATGGCCGGCCCTGCTGCGGCTCGCCGACAAGCTCGATCCGAGCTACCAAAACTGACCTGAGCCGCGTCAGCGGCGCCCGCACTGCTCCCGTTCGGCTCGGACCTGGCCAAGGCGGTATTGCAGGTGCTCGCGCTCTTCGCCGTAGGGGGTCTGGGCAAGCCTGTCGCGCAGCTCGTGCTCCTCATGTCTTAATCCCTCACACCGCTCGCGATAGCCATGCTCTTCGCCGTACCGTGGCGGCGGTGCATAACCCGGCGGGGGGTACCCCGGCGCGGGCGCATATCCGGGTCCAGGATAGCCAGGCGTTTGGGCTTCTCGCGGTGGCGGCACGGGAGCAGCAGGCCGGCCGCCATTGCAGACCAACTGACCGTTGTTGTTGCCGATATCCCCGACGCAATGCGTCACATTGAGGGCCGTCCGCTGATCGCCGCGCCCATTGGCTCTACGGCACACCGCGGTCAAGGTACCGCCCTGCATTCTGAAATCCCTGCAGCTCTGCTGATAGGAGCCCGGCGGCAGCCCCTGTGCATTTGCCGCAAAGGCCAGCCCCGCCAGCGCTGCCGCCGCGAACAACCCGGATACTATTTTCACCTTCAACTCCCGCCCGTTGATGAATCCGATAACGGACGAAACGAGCCGGAAAGTTCCGGGTGCGTCGTGGTTCTCAAGCGAGCCAACGTTTGCGGCGGCGGTAATGCTTCACGTCGCGGTAACTCTTCCGCCCGGTGGCCGAGAGCCCGAGATAAAATTCCTTGACGTCCTCGTTGCTGCGCAACTCGGCCGCGGTCCCGTCCATCACGATCCGCCCGTTTTCGAGAATATAGCCGTACTGCGCATGGCGCAGCGCGATATTGGTGTTCTGCTCGGCGACCAAAAAACCGACATGCTCATTCTCGTTCAGCCGGCCGACAATAGCGAAAATCTCCTCGACCAATAGGGGCGCCAGGCCCAGCGAAGGCTCGTCCAGCAGAATCATCTTTGGCTTCGACATCAGCGCCCGGCCGATCGCGGTCATCTGCTGCTCGCCGCCGGAGGTGTAGCCGGCGATGGCGCCGCGCCGGATCTTGAGGCGCGGGAAATAGCTGTAGACCTTGTCAAGATCCTCGGCGATCCGCGCCCGGCCATCGCGCCGCGTATAGGCGCCGGTCAGCAGATTTTCTTCGACGGTCAGATGCGCAAAGCAGTGGCGCCCTTCCATGACCTGGATCAGCCCGCGCTTGACGACTTCGGCGGCATCGAGCGCGTCGGTACGCTCGCCGGCAAAGGTGATCGAGCCCTTGGTCGCCTCGCCGCGCTCGGCGCGCAACAGGTTGGAAATCGCCTTCAACGTCGTCGTCTTGCCGGCGCCGTTGCCGCCGAGCAGCGCAACGATGCCGCCCTCCCCCACTTCGAGCGAGACGCCCTTCAGCACCAAAATGACGTGGTTGTAAATGACCTCGATGTTGTTGACGGAGAGGAGCGCGCCCGCTTCGGTCATCAGTTGCTTTGGGTCCTCACATTTGCTTCGAGCAGTCGCGCGGGGTAATGCCTTTCTCCTTCGCGTAAGCGATCGCCGAAATCCTTGTACATCTCGGTCAGCATTGCGCGGTCCGGTTGGATCCAATCGGAGACGAATTTCCAGTGCTTGCCGTCCCACTGCTGGATCCGCACTTGGCCGTTGCCTTCATGGTTGGCGCAGGAGAGCTGGATCGGCACCATCAGCCCGTCGGCGCCGAGTTGCGCTATGCGCTGCGGCGTGATGTCGAGGTGCTCGTAGCCCCACTGCACCTCTTCGCCCTTGAGCGGCTTCTTGCCGAATTTGGCCTGCGCGGTGCGGATCGCCTCGAGATCGTAGATCGCGTTGATTACGCCGCGGTTGTAGAGCACCTCGCCGACTTTGTCTCGCGTGGTGCGGCCGCCGTTCTTGTCATAGACGTATTTGAAGATGTCCTTGATCACCGGATAATCCTGCCCGGCGCCGTGGAACGTGCCCGATTTGTAGCCGACCGCCGCCTCGCCGGCGGGCAGGACGTCGGGTTCGGAGCCCGACCACCACACGCCGATGAAATGGTCCATCGGATATCCGACCGAGGCCGCGCCCTTGATCGCGGTCGAGTTCATCACTCCCCAGCCCCACATCAAAAGCCAGTCCGGCCGCTGTTGGCGGATCTGCAGCCAGGTTGCCGACTGCTCGATCCCCGGGGCCGAAACCGGGTATTTGAGGAACGTGTAGCCGTATTTCTGCGACAGCTTTTCGAGCGTCGCGATCGGCTCCTTGCCGTAGGCGATGTCGATGTAGACGAGGCCGATCTTCTTGCCTTTGAGCTTGTCGAGGCCGCCCAACTGCTCCCCGACATATTTGACCATCGCGTCCGCCTGCGCCCAATAGGTCGCGGGCAACGTGAAAACATAAGGGAAAACGGCGCCGTCGCTAGCGTCGGCGCGGCCGTAGCCCATCGAGACGACTGGGATCTTGTCGGCCGTCGCGCGCTCGATCAGAGCGTAGGTGATGCCGGTCGACAACGGGTCGACGAGGCTGGCGCCGGTCGGCCCCTTGTTCTTGAGCCGCTCATAGCACTCCACGCCTTTGTCGTTATTGTAGCCGGTTTCGCATTCCTCGTAGGTGATCTTGACGCCGCCGACCCCGCCGTCGCGCGCGTCGATCATGTCGAGATAATCGGCATAGCCGTCCGCAAACGGGATGCCGTTCGGCGCATAGGGGCCGGTGCGATAGACGAGGCGCGGAATGAATTGCTCGTTCTGCGCGAACGCGCTGGCGGCGCCAAGGCCGAATACCGCGATCGCGAGCGCGGTCCACGCCAATGCTGTCTTGACCCTCATCTCATCCTCCCTGCGACCCAGATGCAACCGGGCATTGCTGCGCCAGAGATTACGTGGGCAGCCGACCCGGCGCAATCTTTCCAATCCCAGTGCGAACGTGCGGTTCGGCATAGCCCATTCCGGGCCAGACCGTTCAGGTCCGCCTGCCGCCAACTTGACCGACCATTCCAGGCTCCCGCTCCCCCAAGGACGGGCCGGAGCACGCCGCCATGCCGGATCGTCAGCCGGCATTTCGAAGGCCGCTCGCGCATGTCGCCGCTCGGAAACCGCGAGAGGCTGGAGGCGGCGCCAGAGACATTCAAGCTCCGCCTGATTGATTCCGGTGACGGCGCGGCCGGCATCAACCAATCTTCCGTCGGGTTCGTAATGCGACGAGCAACAGCGATCCGAGCCACGGCCGCCGGCCCTCCGGATCGGTCCAACCGACCATGAGGCAAATCCAAACCTCAGCAATTCTCGGGCTCTCACGAACCCTGCGAGGTACCAAGCGGACGCGATAATGGACTAGTTTCGGACGCTGTCGAGGATGTGCACATCGTCTACCACGGGCGGATGACCTGAGGCGGGGAGCGCGCCAGATGCCTGCATTAGGTGCTCATTGGCCACGATCCGATGCGAACGCGTCCGCTGAAGGTCGACATTCAGACCTGGCGATACGGTAATATGATTCGGCCAGCCCGTCCGAGCTGCCAGTCGCCCCGGTTGGAGCCGATATAGCGATTTCCAGAGAGGGGCGGGACCCTCATCCCGCAGCGGCGAGGGCCTTTTCGAGCTCAATCTCGGCGGCGAGGCTGTCACGATCGCGCCCGATCGTCAGAAGGGCCAGGTTGCGGCCGCTCTGCCAGTAAGTCACCGCGCAGTCCTTCGCCATTCCGAGGTCGCCGGCCTCACGGCGAGGATAGGAGCCGAGATCCTCAGTCGGGGTGAATTGTTTCGGGTTAACGAAAATCGACGCGACAATCCGATCGCACTCCGCATCGGCGGCTCGGACCAGCGCCATATGCCCTTCATGCAACGCGCCCATCGTCGGCACCAGGCCGACCCGCCGGTCGCCGACCTTGCGCCAAAGGACGACATGGCTGCGCAGGTCGGCGACAATTCGTCTATTTCCACGGACGCCCTTATCCCTTCACCGAGCCCGAGGTCAGGCCGGCGACGTAATGCTCGACAAAGAACGAATAGATGATGGCGACTGGGATCGAGCCCAACAGTGCGCCCGCCATCAGCTGGCCCCAATAGAACACGTCGCCGCGGATCAGTTCGGCGATGACCCCGACCGGCACGGTGCGCACCTGGCTCTTGGTCAGGAAGATCAGCGCGTAGAGAAACTCGTTCTGCGACAGCGTGAAGGCAAAGATGCCGGCCGAGATGAAGCCCGGCGTGCACAACGGCAAAAAGATCCTCCGCATCGTCTGCAATCGGCTGGCGCCGTCGATCCGCGCCGCTTCCTCGAGCTCCTTCGGCACGGTCTTGAAATAGCCGAGCAAGCAGCCAGGCGCAGAACGGCACCAGCATCGTCGGGTAAGTCAGAATCACCGAGGTCAGCGTGTTGCCGAGCTGGAGGCGGTTGATCACATCGGCGAGCGGGATGAACAAGAGCGGCTGCGGCACGAGATAGATCGCCGCCATCGTCATCGCGATCAGCCCGGCGCCGGCAAAGCGCATGCGCGCGAGCGGATAGGCGAGCATGGTGCCGAGGACCAGCGAAATCGCCGTGGACACGACCGCGACCAGCATCGTGTTCCAGGTCCACAGCAGGAAGATTGTTTTGGTCAGAAGGTCGATGTAATGCTTCAGCGTCGGATGCATGGACGATCAGCGGCATCACGTTCCTGTTGTAGAGTTCGGAGTTCGGCTTGATCGACGTGATCGCCATCCAGTAGAACGGAAACAGCGCCAGCACCAGGAAGAAGCCGACCGGCAGCCACACCCGCACGGCCTGCTTGAGCCGGCCATCGCCGCTAACCATCACTCTCTCCGCATGATAAACGGTGAGCGCGACGATCAGCAGGCGCCAACGCCGGCAGCATCGCCAGCGCCACCGAGGCGCCAAGGCCGAGCTGACCCGCCCCCATCGCGATATCGAAGGCATAGGTCGCAAACAGTTGGGTCGCATTGTCCGGCCCGCCATGGGTCAGCACGTAGACCAGCTGGAAATCGGCAAAGGTGAAGATGACCGAGAACAGCGTCACGATCAGGATAATCGGCTTCAGCAGCGGCAGTGTGACGAAGCGGAAGCGCTGCCAGCCGCCGGCGCCGTCGATGGTCGCCGCCTCATAGAGTTCGGGCGGCACGGTCTGCAGCCCGGCGAGCAGGGTGATGCCGTAAAAGGGCAGGCCGCGCCAGGTATTGATGATGATGATCGAAACCATCGCGAGGGCGGGGTTGCCGAGCCAGGACGGGCCGGGCTTGGGTCAGCCGAGCGCCGATCAGCAGCCGGTTGACGACGCTGAAGGCGGGATCGAGCATCCACATCCAGGCCACCGTGCTCAGCACGGTCGGCACGATGAACGGCAGCAGCAGCAGCGCCCGCACCAGGTTCTTCATGCTGAAGTGCTGGTTCATCGCCAGCGCGAGGCCGAGCCCGCCGACCATCTTCAGCAATGTCGCCGCGACGGTATAGACGAAGGTATTGACCGCGACCTGCCAGAAGACCGGGTCGTGGGAATCGGTGATGAAGTTTCTCAGACCGACGAAAGGTGCCGGGCTGCGCCACCGGCCGATCCTGCAGGCTGAGCAGGATGCCGTAGACGAAGGGATAGCCGACGAGCCCGCCAGGAACAGCAGCGGCAGCGCCATCATCAGCCAGCTGAAGACGGCCTCGCGGTCGAGCCAGCCGGCCAGCGACAGGGCCTGGCGCGGCGGCCGCGCCAGCCCAGCCAGCGGTTCGCTGCGGATCGACATGTCGCGCCGGACGCAGCGATCAGGCCGAGCTTGTAGATGCCCTTCAGCTGGGCCTCGGCGTCCTTGATGACCTCCTTGGTCGAGGCGCCGGCACAAGCCTTGGCGAACATGTCGACGACGACGTATTTGGCGACACTCTCGGCCAGCCGGCGGTCGGGCGGCGCCGGCCAGCCCGGCAAATGCGCGTGCCGAGCGCATCGCGGTAAGGGAAGTTGCGCGGCTCGACATTCCACATCGGCGCGTTGTCGTAGCCGTGCAGCAACGGCTGATAATAGCTGACCGCGACGTCATACCAGCCGCCCAGCTGCTTTGGTTCCATCAGCCAGCGCATGAAGTCGTGCGCTTCCTTCTCCTGCGGGCGAGAAATTGAAGATCGAATGGCTGATCGCGTCAAGAAGATGGAAGCGACCCTTCGGCCCGGCCGGGTTCAGCGCCTGCTCGGTGACCTTGGCGATATCGGGGAAATTCGCGCTTGGCGAACCAAAGGATGCTTTCGGCATTGTTGGTGCACGAGATCTGCTCGGCCATCCACGCCTTGTTGTTGCTCGACGTCGGTCCAGCCGAGCACGTCCTCGAGCATCGTATCCTTGAAGAATTTCCGCGGCGAAATCGACGGCGCGCGCGGTCTCGTCCGAATTGATCGTGACGGTCTTGCCGTCTTCGGCCACCTCGTGCGCGCCATAGGACCACAGCAGCGGATAAAGCCAGCCGTGGTTGTCGCCAAAGCCGTGGCCGAGCTCGAAACCGAAGGGGTGACCTTTGGCTTTCAGCTTCTTGCCGACTTCGTAGCAGCTCGTCCCAGGTCTCCGGGAATTTCTTGACGCCGACCTCGGCGAACCAGTCGGTGCGCCAGTTCATCAACTGGCCGATAGAGCAGAACGGGATCGCCTTCCATTTGCCGTTGACGACACGCCTTTCCCGGGCGGCGTCGTACCAGCCGCCTTGCTCCTTGCCGATCTCCTCGGCGATATCGCCGACATCGGCATATTTTTCATCGTACAGGAACGGGATCAGGGTCAGGTTCATCGTGATGTCGGCGCCGGACCCGGTCTCGGCGATCGTGGCTATGCGCGTCGGCAGGCTGCCGACGCTGGTAATCTCGTAAATGATTTTGACGCCGGTCTCCTTCTCGTAGGCCGGGGCCAGCGTATTCTTCATATACTCGTCGAATGGCTGGATGAACGAGCTTTCGTGGAGCAGCGTGACCGTCTTGCCCGGCGGCCCGGCCCAAGGCAGGGATCAGCGCCGCGCCGGCGGCGCCGGCCGCCGCAATCTTCAGAAAACCGCGGCGCGATGTAGCGTCCATTCCTCGCACTCCTGCAAGCCGACACCTGAAAATCCGGCGGGATTCAACGCTTCTATAGGCCGCGCTCCGCCGCGGCAAGCCGGTAACCATCGGCCTCGGCTAGAACCCCGGGGCTAGAACAAGGTCCCGTCGCTGATGATCGTGAGAGGTGGGGCGCCGTCCGGCCGGCGTTCGCGCGCAATTTCCCGTCCGGCCGCCCAGCTGCCGCCTTCGAGGACGCGGGCGAGCGGGAATTCCTCGGCGGTTTTGCCGAGGCGCTCGCGCACCCCGACGGCCAGTCGATCCAAGCAGCGCGACGGTCAGCGCCCGCCATTCGACGACGGGCTCGCTCAGCGCGTCGAGGGGGCGCCGCAGAAGCGTCGGGGTCGCGCGGCTCGATGATGCCGCAATCGATGAAGAGGCCGCCGTTGCGGTATTCGGCGAGGCCGGTGAGGCCGTCGATCTCCTTGACCCGCAACCCCGCGGCCTCGAGCGGCTCGACGAGCGAATAGGTGAGCCATTGGCTGAGCTTGTGAAACGGTACGAGCCCATTACCGGGTATTGCCGGATGGCGGCCGCAATCACCGAGCGGCACGCCGGCGAGACTGATGCGCCCCGGCCAGATCGGCCCGAACAACTGCAGCAAAGTGCGCAGGATTTCGGGGGCGCGTCAGCTCCTCGCGCCGGGCCGCCCAGTAATCGTAAAGATTACCCGGCCGCGCTGCAGTGCCGAAGAAGGCTGGGTTGGCGGCGCAAACCTCGCCCAGCCGACGCAGCAACGCCGCGCGCCCTTCGATCCCGGCGAGTTCGTTGCCCGGGGCGTGCTGGAAGGCTCGGCGCCAGCGCCTCCGTCGTGATCCGCGACAGCGCTGCGGCGTCGGCCCGCCATGGCTGGGCGGGATCGGCGGAAAACAGCCCTGATTGCATCGCGCGCAGGCTCGCCACCGCGAGCCCCTCGGAACGTGAGAGGATCTGGCCGGTCTCCGCCTCGTGAAAGCGCCAGCGCGGCGCCTGCCCCGGCATCGAGGAGGACCGAGACGACGGCGAGATCGATCCGGGCCCGAGCCGCCTCGTCTGGTTCGGCACCGGGCGCGACTTGCGCCGCGCGGTCGACCCCTCCGGCCGAGAAATGCCGCCATCGGCTGTGATAGGGCACGTCGAGATCGGGATAGCGCCGTCGCGTGATCTCGACGACGCGGCGGACCGCTTCGTCCAGCCGCGCCATAACGAGCCGAAAATGCCGGGTCTCGCCACGCTCGGCAGCGGCAAAGACGATGCCGCAGCGGTCCCGGACGGCCGCCGCGGTCAGCAGTTCCGAAGGTTCGTCAGTCGTCGAGAGCACGACCCCTGATGCCGCTGAGCTCCTCGGGGTCGGGAATCCCGGCCGGCGCAAAGTAGCCGGCGGCTTTCTTTGCCTCGATTTCGACCGCCGCGTCGAGCGGCACCAGCCGGTCCGGGATCGCGACCTGCTCCACGACCTCGATGCCCTGTCCGGTCAGCGCGTCACGTTTGAGGTTCGACATCGACACCCAGCGGTCTATCCGGCGGATGCCGAGCCAGTGGAAAACGTCCGGCATCAGCTCCTGAAACCGCATGTCCTGCACGCCGGCGACGCATTCGGTGCGGCGGAAATAAGTGTCCGCGCGGTCGCCGCCCGATTGGCGCTTGCGGGCGTTGTAGACGAGGAATTTGGTGACCTCGCCGAGCGCCCGCCCCTCCTTGCGGTTGTAGACGATGATCCCGACCCCGCCCTGCTGTGCGGTCTCGACGCAGACCTCGATCCCGTGGACGAGATAGGGGCGGCAAGTGCAGATGTCCGAGCCGAACACGTCCGACCCGTTGCACTCGTCATGGACACGACAGGCGATGACCGTGCCGGGCTCGGCGAGCTTCTCCACCTCGCCGAAGAAATAGACGGTCATGCCGCCGATCGGCGGCAGCAAGACCTCGATGTCGGGCCGGGTCACGAGTTCGGGGAACATCCCCCCGGTCTCCTCGAACAGGGTGCGCCGCAGATCGGCTTCGGCGACCCCGAAGCGGGCGGCCAGCCCGGGCAGATGCCATACCGAATCGATCGCCGCCTTGGTGACGCGGATCTCGCCATTGTCGAGCAGAACCTCGCCGTCCGGCCGCAAGGTTCCGTCGGCGAGAAGCGGGCGAAGCTCAGGCGTCGTAATTCGCGCCCGCGTGACCGCGATCGTCGGACGGATGTCGATGCCGGCGCGGATATGTTCCGCAAAGACCTCGCCGACGAGATGGCCCCAGGGGTCGAACGATACGATTTTCGCCGGATCGCCCCATTGGGGATGCGGTCCGATCAGCGTCGCCGGCGCGGTATCGGTGAAATCCGGCCGATGGTCCCGCGCCAAGGCCCGCGTCGCCACGGCAAGCGCGCGATAAATCGCGTAAGCCCCGGAGTAGGAACCGACAGCGTTGCGGTACCGCGGCTCGGCGGGGCTCGCCACGACGGGCCCGCGTTCGGCCGGGCTGGACGCGCCCCAACACAGCGGAATGGCGCCCCGGCCAGCGGTTCCAGGGTGGGAAGTCAGACGGATATGACGCGGTGCGGAGTGCTCCATGACCTTTTCACGCGGGAAAGATCAGAAATGGAGAGCGTAAATGGGGTTATCAACAGCCCGCAACTCGGGGCGGCTCGCGTCACGATGGTGTGAGCGGGTCGAAATAACCTCCGAGATCGGTTCCGGCGTACTAAGTTAAACTCGTTTTGCGTTCGGTTTCCGGCAATCATCCCCATGACTGAGCCGCCTTCGCAACTGGATCCGCGCAAGTTTCAGGATCCTTTCACTGACCGCCAAGGGCGAGCGGAGGGCGCAGGTCGCCCTCAGATCGCTGGACACGCTATGGTTCAATACCGGCACGCTGTGCAACCTGACCTGCCAACATTGCTATATCGAGTCCTCGCCCAAAGAATGACCGGCTGGTCTACCTGACGGCTGCCGAAGTTGCCGAATATCTCGACGAGATCGAAGCGGGCGGTCTCCCGACGTCGCTGATCGGCTTCACCGGCGGCGAGCCGTTCATGAACCCCGAGCTGCCGGGAATGCTCGAGGATGTCCTTTCCCGCGATTTCCGCGCGCTGGTTCTGACGAATGCGATGAAGCCGATGGCGAAATGCAAGCCGGCGCTGTTGAAGCTCAGAGACCGCTTTGGCGACCGGCTGACGATCCGGGTCTCGATCGACCACTACGGGCCGCAGGTGCACGAGCTGGAACGGGGCGAACGCAGCTGGCGGCCGACAATCGACGGGCTGCTGTGGCTGGCGCGCAACGGTTTCTCGCCGCATGTTGCCAGCCGCCGGCTTTCGGGAGAGCCGGAAGCGGCGATACGCAGCGGTTTTGCCGGGCTGTTCGCCGAACTCGGCGTCGCGATCGACGCCGCCGATCCGGTGGCGCTCACGGTGTTTCCGGAAATGGATGCCGGCGCCGATGTTCCCGAGATCACCGAAGCGTGCTGGGGCATTCTCGGGAAATCGCCGGAGAGCGTCATGTGCTCGACTTCGCGCATGGTCGTGAAGCGCAAGGGCGAAGCGCATCCGGTCGTCCTTGCCTGCACCTTGCTCCCCTATGATTCCCGCTTCGAGCTCGGCCGGACCCTTGCCGCGGCGAGCGGCGCCGTGCCGCTCAATCATCCCGCACTGCGCCAAGTTCTGCGTCCTCGGCGGCGGCGCCTGCAGCCGCGGGTGACGCATTCCGCCTCAGAACAGAGTTAATGCCGCGGTTTGTTTGAGGATCTCGTTCGAGCCGTCCCAGATCATCCGCAGCGCGACGAAGGTGATGATCCCGAGCCCGACCCAGGAGATCCAGAAAAAGCGATCGAGGAGCTTCGCGATGCAGGTCGAGGCGACCCCCATCAGCGCCACCGAAAGGACAAGCCCGAACGCCAATAGCCAGAAATGATCGCGCGCGATCCCGGCAACCGCCAATACGTTGTCGAGTGACATCGAAACGTCGGCCAGGACGATCCGAGTGAGCGCCTCCGTCGGGGTCGTCCGGTGCATGCGGAGCCGGGTGCGCGAGCACTCCGCCCCGCCCAACCCCGCCCGCCCATTGGTCTGGGTCTCGCGGATCTCGCGATACATTTTCCAGGAGACCCACAGCAGCAGCACGCCTCCCGCCAAGGTCAGGCCGATCACCGCGAGCAGCTGCACGGCAAAATAGGCAAAGAAGATCCGCAACACGGTCGCGGCGGCGATGCCGAGCACGATGATGCGCCGCCGCCGTTCGACCGGAAGACCCGCCGCCGCTATTCCGACGACGATCGCGTTGTCTCCGGCGAGCACCACGTCGATGATGACCACCGACAGCAGTGTGCCCAGTTGATTAACGCCGATCAGCACCTTCGCCACATAATCACTGATCTGCGCACCGTCGAGACCGTCGCGATGTCGAGAGCAGTTGTTTTCCGCCCGGCGCTGCGCCTTTCGGCTTTCTACGCCGCGACCTTTCTGGTGACGGGCATTCAGCTCCCGTTCTGGCCGGTTTGGCTCGCCTCGCGCGGCCTCAGCGCGAGAGAGATCGGCGTCCTGTTGGCCGCGGCGATCTGGGTGAAGGTGCTGGCCACCCCGGTGATCGGCGCTGTTGCCGACAAGACAGGAGGGCGTCGCGTGCTGATGGGGGCGCTCGCGGCAGCCGCTCTTGCCGCCTATGCGGGGCTTTTGCCGGCCAGAAGCTTTTGGCTGCTGATCTCGCTCAACCTCGTCGCGCTGACCGCACAATCGGCGCTGATGCCGCTCGGCGATACGATCACCCTCGCCGCCGTCCGCTCGGACGGTCTCGATTATGGGCGGATCCGTCTCTGGGGCTCGGTGAGCTTTATCTTCGCCTCGATCGCAAGCGGTGCGGCGCTAGCATCGTCCTCGGGAGAGCGGGTGCTTCCATTGGTGCTCGGCGCCTCGGTGCTCGTGCTCCTCGCTTGCCTGTGCATCCCGCCGATCCGCCGGATAAAGGGGGCCGCGCGGATCGCCGGAATCGGCGCCGTCGCCGGCGATCGCAGGTTCTGGATCTTTATCCTTGCCGCGTCCGCTCTGCAGGCGAGCCACCAAGTCTATTATGGCTTCGGAACGCTGTACTGGCGCTCGCTGGGTTTCTCGGACACGACGATCGGTTGGCTTTGGGCGGAAGGAGTCCTCGCCGAAATCCTGCTCTTCTGGCAGGGCCAGCGGCTGCTCGCCCGGCTCGGGCCGATCGGATTGCTCATGCTCGGGGGCGTCGCCGGCATGCTGCGCTGGAGCCTCGCCGGCGTGCTGACCTGGCTCCCGTTCATCGCGGCCCTGCAGCTTCTGCACGCCTTCACATTCGGAGCGAGCCACCTCGGGGCGATGCACTTCCTCTCACGTGCGGTGCCGCCCTCGGCAGCGGCAAGCGCGCAAAGCCTTTATACTGCACTGTCCTCCGGTCTCGGCAGCGGACTTGTAATGGGGATCGCGGGGGCGCTCTATTCAGCCTTTGGCGGAGCCGCCTATTCTTTTATGGCCGCGCTCTCCGCGGCTGGGTTAGTGGGAGCAGCGGTATTAGGCTGGACAGCCGAGGGACGGAACCGCTAGCGCACTTCGGCGTTCGCTGCAGCAAGAGCGACGTTGTTACGATCCGCCGCGGCATGATCTCCCCTCAACCACCATGCCGCCCGGTCATCGGATCGTGCCGGAGCGCCATGCCGGTTCTTCCCCCCAACCGGCATGGCGTCGCTCTCGGTCGGCGCCCAGCTACTTCGAACACCTCGGGTGGACGCCGTCCACCGCATGGGCGACCACGTAATCGTGAAATCCTTTCGTGTCGAGCGTGCTGGCCAACTTCAGCATCTCAGTCGATTGCTGGCAGAATTGTCCGGTCGGAATGAGTGCTTGCTTGCGCGCAGCCTCGTTGGCGAGACTGGTTTGCCAGGTATCGAAGGCGCTCTTCGCGTTGCGCGCCCCGGTGCGTCGGAAATGCTCGATCATCGCGTTTTGATAGCGCAAGATCGCGGCCGTGTTGCGCGCCCGAAATTCGCCATAGACGCTATCCCGGCAAGCCGAGCTGATGACCATCAGATTGGTTTGAAACTGCAGAGCCTGCTCCGCTTCGATATCCCCCGGCGAGTAGCAATTCCGGTCGGCGGCCGACACTGTCGCGGCCGACGCGGCGGACAGCAATGCCGCAGCCAAAACGACTTTTTTCATCGCAATTCCCCAAGATGTCCCCGACACCTCAGCATAACCAAGGAGCTCCCTCAATTTCAAGAGCAACAACGCTCGACCTCGACAAATCTTAAGTACAAAGGTTTGCCTTCAAAGGTGGAAAAAGTACGCAATAACGCAACCAATGATTGGATAGAGAACCGGCGCGGTCTATCCAAATGAATAGTGGCTAGCGGGAGCTTGACCGGGAGAGGCGAGAATGGCCGCGATAATTGTCTTGTTCACCGATTTTGGTCTCGAAGGCCCCTATACCGGCCAGGTCAAGACCGTCTTGCACCAGATCGCACCCGGCGTTCCGGTGGTCGACCTGTTTGCCGACCTGCCCGCGGCAAAGCCCCAGCCTGCAGCCTATCTGCTTGCCGCCTACGGCGCATGGTTTCCGCCCGGTACGGTCATTCTCGCAGTGGTCGATCCCGGAGTGGGCGGGCAGCGTGCAGCGTTGGTCGTCGAAGCCGACTCGCGTTGGTATGTCGGTCCGGACAACGGCTTGCTGGAGCTCGTCGCGCGGCGCGCCGGCCGCGTCCGGAGCTGGGAGGTCTCCGCGCGGCCCGACGCGATATCGGCGAGCTTTCACGGCCGCGATCTGTTCGCGCCGGCAGCAGGGCTGCTCGCTCGCGGCGAGCCGCCGGGCGACCGGCTCCGTCCCGAGGGGGTATCCCGCCGTCCCGATTGGCCGGACGACCTTGCCGAAATCGTTTACATCGACAGGTTCGGCAACGCGATGACGGGTCTGCGGGCGGCGTTGATCCCGGACGGGGCGCGACTTGCCGCTGCCGGGCGGGTTCTCGCGCGCCGGCGGACATTTTCGGAGGTCCCTGAGGGCGAAGCCTTTTGGTACGAGAACTCCAACGGGCTCGCCGAAATCGCCGTGAATGCCGGACGGGCGGATGCCGCGCTCGGCCTCGCCGTAGGGAGCCCGGTGGCGATCCTGCCGTGATCTCGGCCCAAGACTATTTTCAAGGCGGCGGGACGACGATCTTGGCGCCCGGCGGAACCCTGAGCACGCGACGCTTCTGCAGTCTGTGAACCAGCCACACGGCGACCGTAAAGACGATAAACACGATCAGCATGACGAGACTGAACGAGCGCACCAGGTGGCCGAGCACGGCGCGGAACGCGTGCCCGAGGAAATAGCCGGCGGCAACAAAGCTGCCGGCCCACAGACCGGCGGCGAGACAATTCAGTATAAAAAACCGCTTCCAATGAACCGCGCTCAGCCCCATCGCAAAGGAGGAGAAATTGCGGATGCCATAGATAAACCGGAAAGTCAGGATGAAGCCGGCGTTGTACCGCTCGAGCCAAAACAAAGCCGATTTCGACCCCGTAACGCCATTTCGGGAACCGGTTGAGCAGCCGCAGGCCGAAATACCGGCCGATCCAGAAATAGGTCTGATCGCCGGAAAAGCTGCCGAGCCACGTAGCTAGAAAGAGCAGCGCCGGGTTGAGCAGACCCTGCGCCGCGGCGAAGGCGGCAAATAGCACAAAGGTTTCGCCTTCGAGATACGTCCAGATGAAGGCAATCAGGTAAAAGCAGGCGCCGTTCTCAGCGATCAGCCGGCTGATGTCCATTCCCGACCCAGTTCCTGCTTGTCAACCGCCCCGGGCCGTCGCTGGAGCGCGTCTGAGATGCACTTTCGACGCCGCGTATGCTAGGGTTTTCCGCGTTCCCCGTCGAGCAAATTCCCGCGTTACCGAGAAACCAGGCAAGGAGAAGACCGATGGCCGGGTTGTACTTCGAGGAGTTTGAGGAGGGTCAGATCTTCGAACACGCGATCAGCCGGACCGTCACCGAAATGGACAATGTGCTCTTCAGCACATTGACGATGAACCCGCAACCGCTGCATTTGGACGAGGAATTCGCCAAACAGACCGAGTTCGGCCAGCGGCTGGTCAACAGCCTTTTCACGCTCGGTCTGGTCATCGGCATCAGCGTCGGCGAAACGACGCTCGGGACGACGGTCGCCAATCTGGGGATGAGCGATGTCCGGTTTCCGAAGCCGGTCTTTCACGGCGACACGTTGCGGGCGCGAACGATCGTGAAGTCGAAACGGCGCAGCCAGTCGCGCAAGGACGCCGGGATCGTCGAGTTCGAGCATCAGGGGATCAACCAGCGCGGCGAAACCGTTGCGATCTGCCGCCGCGCCGGTTTGATGAAGTGCAAGCCCAGATGAAGTTCAGCCCACATTCAGCCCACATGAAGTGGCCAGGCGACGGAGGGGTGATGCGCTCTCTGCTGTTTGTTCCCGCCGATAGCGAACGCAAGCTCGCCCGCGCGCCGCAATCGGACGCCGACGCGCTGATCCTCGACCTCGAGGATTCGGTGGCGCCGGCGAATCGGCCGTCGGCGCGCCGTCAAGCCCGCGATTTCCTCGCCACCACCGGTTCCGGCGGATTTCCGCCGGTATGTGCGGATCAACGCATTGTCGAGCGGCGTCGCCCTCGATGATCTCGTTGTGGTCGTGCCAGCAAAACCGGATGGAATACTGCTGCCGAAATGCGTGCCGGAGGACCTGCGCACGCTCGACCATTATCTTTTGGCTCTGGAGGCGGCCTCGGCGCTGCCGCCGGGGAATATCCGGGTCATCGCCATCGCCACCGAAACCCCGGCCGCAATGTTCGCCCTCGGCGGTTATGGCGGGGTTTCGCCGCGGCTCGAAGCCATCACCTGGGGCGCTGAAGATCTGGCCGCGTGTATCGGCGGCAACAATCGCCGGGTCGAGGGCATCTATGATGACGTCTACCGCCTGGCCCGCTCGTTATGCCTGTTGGGAGCGGCAGCCGCCGAGGTCATCCCGATCGACACGATCTATACCGATTTCAAAGACGAGGCCGGGCTCGCCGCCGAGTGCGCCGCCGCAAGGCGATCCGGCTTCACCGCCAAGATGGCGATCCATCCGGCGCAGATCCCGGTCATCAATCAGGCCTTTACCGTCAGCGATGAAGAACTCGCCTGGGCGCGCAATGTCGTCCAGGCTTTTGCCGAAAACCCTGAAGCCGGGACAATCGCCATTGACGGCAAGATGGTCGACAAGCCGCACCTGATACTCGCACGCCGGCTTCCCGGGTTGAGCGCGAGCTGAGAGATCGGCTGGCGAGACCGTAGCGGCCGATTTCGTTTGTTGCTAGGCTAGGTAGGCATCCTAGGGTTGACCAGAAATGATCGTGAAATCGATGATCGGGGCACTCGCCGCGGCGATGCTGTTGGCGGCGTGCTCGCAAACACCGCCGCAATATTTCGGACCACAGCTCGCATCGGCCTCCGGCGAGGTTGAGCCGCAGGCGATCAACTCTCCGGCATACGCGATACGCCCGCCGCTGCCCGGCCGCCCCGGTTATCTCGATACGATCCGCTATATCGATGATGGGATCAAATACATCGACCCGTACGCCGAGTTCTTTATCTCTTACGATGGCCAAATGTGTTTTCGCGGCTTGGTCAATCGCCAAGCAGCATATTTTGAAAATTACCAGAACTATTGGTGCATGTATCCAACCGCGGTGAACAACGTTGAAGCACTGGAGAACGATATCAGTTATCTGGATACGGTCCGCTTGTGGTGCGTGCTGGCGGCGCCGCAATGCGCCCGCCGAATCGGGTTTCCTGATTATCTCGATGAAAGCGCCTGGATCGGGAACAGCATCACGGCGCAGACCCGCCCTTTTAGAGAGCAGCGCAATGCCATCGCGTATCTGATCTACCTGATGGGCGGGAACGCAGCCGGCGCGCAGCCTCTACGACCAGCCGCTCTTTCGCATTAACGTTAACCTGCGGGAAGCGAGCTTCTCCGCGCCGGTCAACCGAGCCAGCCGGTCGCGACGCCCGCGAGCAATACGGCGCCGACAAAGGCGCGGTAGACGACGAATGGCCAAGCTGCGAAACGTTCGAGGATGCGCAAGAGGCCCCAGATCGCGAAAAAAGACGAGAGGCTCGCGACGACCAGTCCCAAGAGCAGCACCAACCAGCCATGCGCATCGAGCCCAGCGTGCCGCAGCTCCACCAATTCCTTGAGGCCGGCCAGCGCGATCGCCGGCAATCCGAGCAGGAACGAGAAGCGCGCGGCGTCCTCGCGCTTGAAGCCGAGGAAGAGGGCCGCCGTCAGGGTCGAGCCCGAGCGCGAGACGCCGGGGATCAGGGCGCCGACCTGCGCCATGCCGACAACGAGGCAGTCGAGGAGCCCCACGCGCTCGAAGGGGCGCTGATGGCGCGCCGCGACTTCCGCGATTGCGAGCAGCAGCGCCATGACGATGCAAGCTAGGCCCACCACGACGAGGCTCCGCAGCGGCGAGCCGCAGGTATTGAGTGTCTTAGCGAGCGCAAGCCCGGCGATCCCGATCGGTATGGTGCCGATCACGATGCCGACGGCGAGTATGAATGAACGATTGTAGTAGTCGCGGCGTGCGATCGCCCACAACGACCCGAAGACGAGGTCCCGAACATCTCGCCAGAAGTAGCTGATGACCGCCGCCAAGGCGGCGAGCTGCATAGCCGCCGAAAAGGCGGACCCCGGGTCCGGCCAGCCCAGGAGTGCCGGTACGATGCGCATATGCGCCGTCGAGGAGATCGGCATCAGCTCGGTGATGCCTTGAACGACGCCCAGCACGGCCACCTTCGCATAGCCGAGCGCAACGAACCCCGTGTCGATGCCGTTGGTACAACCATTATCCACGCGATTGCTTCGCCTTTAAATTCCGTGCCGGGTCGGTGCGGGTCGGAAACGCCAACTCGACATTTCCTCGCAGCCGCCGATCAATGGGCAAGCCGGTTGGTGGGCAAGCCGGTTGGTGGGCAAGCCGGTTGGTGTCGTAGAAGCACCAGTGATTATGGAAAACTACCGGTTAACCGCTTGCGGTGATACGCGATATGCGTGCCGAAAGCAAATCTCGCTTATACCGGCGCACCGGCAAGACTGCGGTCGCCGCGCATGCTGCCAAATCGCTTCTTTTATGTTATTACGCAACCGCCTTTTTAGCGCGCATTCCAATCCAGTTGCATCGCTTCCCCAGGGCGTCGTCCGGGGGCTTGATCCCGGATCTCTGAGATGTCCGGGTTAACCATGGTCGAGCCCGGCCATGACGAATGCACGAAACAATCCCATCTGGTCGGATACCGCTCTAATTGATGTTCTTCGTTTGCATTTCCGCAAGCGCGTCGGAATGACAAATTTACCAAAATGGCTTCTGCGGGCTGAAACTCAATTTCTGGCAAAAGCGAGTCCAACGCGCTCGCTTTAAGCAATCGAAATTTAGGCGGCTTTCCGCTTAGACCGAGTAATACATCTGGAATTCGATCGGATGCGGGGTGTGCTCGAAGGCGTAGACCTCCTCCCACTTCAATTCCATGTAGGCTTCGATCTGGTCCATGTTGAAGACGTCGCCCTTCAACAGGAAGGCGTGGTCGTTGCGCAATTCGCCCAACGCCTCGCGCAGTGAGCCGCACACGACCGGCACATCGGTCAATTCTTCCGGCGGCAGGTCGTAGAGGTTCTTGTCCATCGGGTCGCCGGGGTGGATCTTGTTCTGGACGCCGTCGAGCCCGGCCATCAACATCGCGGCAAAGCCGAGATAGGGGTTGGCTGCCGGGTCGGGATAGCGAACCTCGACCCTCTTCCCCTTCGGGCTGGCCACGTAGGGGATGCGACAAGACGCCGAACGGTTGCGCGACGAATAGGCGAGCAGCACCGGCGCCTCGAAACCCGGGATCAGCCGCTTGTAGCTGTTGGTAGTCGGGTTCGTGAACGCGTTGATCGCCTTGGCGTGCCGGATGATGCCGCCGATGTAGTAGAGCGCCGTCTCGGATAAATCAGCGTAGAGGTTGCCGGCGAAGAGCGGACGCTCGCCCTTCCACAGGGACTGGTGGACGTGCATACCCGAACCGTTGTCACCCATGACCGGCTTCGGCATGAAGGTCGCGGTCTTGCCGTACTGGTTGGCGACGTTGTGCACGACATATTTGTAAATCTGCATATGGTCGGCGGTGCTGACCAGGGTCGAAAACACAAAACCCAATTCAGCCTGCGCCGGCGCCACCTCGTGATGATGCTTTTCGACCGCGAGCCCCATGTCGTGCATCACCGACAACATCTCGGCACGCATATCCGATTGGCTGTCGACCGGCGGCACAGGGAAATAGCCGCCCTTGATCGGCGGCCGGTGGCCGGTGTTGCCGTCGGGCATTTTCCTATCGCTGACGTAGGGGCCCTCTTCGCTGTCGATTTCGTACATCGCCCCCTTCATCGTCGCCGAATAGCGCACATCGTCGAAGATGAAGAATTCAGCTTCCGGCCCGAAAAAGGCTTTGTCGCCGATGCCGGTCGCGATCAGATGTTGCTCGGCCTTCTTCGCGATCGAACGCGGGTCGCGGGCATAGGGCTGCCCGGTCATCGGCTCGTGCACATCGCAAAAGATTATCAGCGACGTCTGGGCGGCGAACGGGTCGAGAACTGCAGTCGAACACTCGGGCACCAGCATCATGTCCGAGTCGTTGATCGCCTTCCAACCGGCGATCGACGATCCGTCGAACATCACCCCGCCGTCGAGGAAATCCTCGCTGATCGTCCGTACGTGATGCGCCAGATGCTGCCACTTGCCGCGCGGGTCGGTGAACCGGAAGTCGACGTATTTGACGTCGTGCTCCTTGATTATATCCATGACTTTTTGGGTATCAGACATTGCAACTTTCCGTTCAATGTTTAACAGGGGTTCAGGAGCGCGAGCGCGAGATCACCGCAGGAGGTCCTACGGCGTAAGCTCAGATCGCCTCCGGACCGCGCTCGCCAGTGCGGATGCGGATCGCTTCCTCGATCGTCGTGACGAAGATCTTGCCATCGCCGATCCGGCCGGTGTGGGCGGCCTGCTGAATCGCCTCCACAGCGCGCTCGACGAGCGTATCCTCCATGACCACCTCGATCTTCACCTTCGGCAGGAAGTCGACCACGTATTCGGCCCCGCGATAGAGCTCGGTGTGGCCTTTCTGCCGTCCGAAGCCCTTGGCCTCGGTGACGGTGATGCCCTTGATCCCGACTTCGTGAAGAGCTTCCTTCACCTCGTCGAGCTTGAAGGGCTTGATGATCGCCTCAATCTTTTTCATCGACTTCTCGTCTCTCTCAGGCCAAGGCACCGACCTCGGTGCGTTTAGAGCATAACCTATGCCAGTGCCCGGCGGCGATAGGGAGATCCGAAATCGCCGGACGCAGGCTCCAATTTGCCTGTTTATGAGGCATCAATCTGCTGAATAATTAATCAACTCATTCAGCTGGATGACAGATTGCCGAGACGTTTCCCAATTCGGGCGATCGCCTCGGCGATCGCCTGTCGGCTGTTGGCGTAAGAGAAACGCAAATAGCCCTCGCCATATTCGCCAAAGCTGGTGCCGGCGACGGTTGCCACCCCGGCTTGCTCGAGCAGCTGGCCTTGCAGTGCCCGCGCGCCGTAACCGGTCCCGGTGATATTAGGGAAAGTGTAGAACGCGCCGCCCGGCTGCTGACAGCGAAAGCCGGGCAGCGCGTTCAACGCCGCGACGATCATTTCGCGTCGCTCGGCAAACGCGTTCACCATGCGGTGAACCGGCTCGCGCGGGCCGGTCAGCGCGGCGATCCCGGCATGTTGGGCGGCGGCGTTGACGCAGGAGTGGCAGTTGATCGCGAGCCGCTCGGCATGACCGAACAGCGCCTTGGGCCATACCGCGTAACCCAGCCGCCAGCCCGTCATCGCATAGGTCTTGCTCCACCCGTCGAGAAGGATCAGCCGGTCGCGCAGCGACGGGTAACGAAGAAGGCTAATGTGCTCGGCGCCGTCGTAAAGGATTTCCCCGTAAATTTCGTCGCTGAGCACGGCGACCTGCGGGTGCCGCTCGAGCCCGGCGACCAGGCGGTCGAGCTCGTGCCGCGGCACGACGCCGCCCGTCGGATTGGCCGGGCTGTTAATGATGATGAGCCGGGTGCGCGGCGTAATTTTGTCGAGGACCTCGTCGGCGCTGAACGAGAAGCCCGCCGCCTCGTGCAGCGGGATCGGCACCGGCGTCGCTCCCGAAAACCGGATCACGCTCTCGTAAATCGGGAACCCCGGGTTGGGGTGGAGTATCTCGACCCCCGGCTCGCCAAACATCAGGATCGCGAAGAACATCGTGACCTTGCCGCCGGGGACGACCAGCACCAGGTCCGGCGAAACTTCCACCCCGTGGCGGCGCAGGAGATCGGCCGCGACCGCGGCGCGCAGCGGCGGAATGCCGTTCGCCGGCGTATACCCGTGGTGGCCGTCGGCGAGCGCCTTGCGGCCGGCCTCGACGATGTGCTCGGGAGTCGGGAAATCCGGCTGTCCTATGCCGAGATTGATGATCGAGCGGCCCTCGGCGGCGAGCGCATTGGCGCGGGCGAGCACCTCAAACGCGGTCTCGGTCCCGAGGACACCCATGCGTCCGGCCATCTGCAGCATCATTCTCTCCTAACCGATTTTTGTTGAGCAGAAATTAGCGCGCCGTCGCGCGCTTGGAAAAAAGGTTCGCACGAGGTTCGCCGCTGGAGGAAGCAGGATTCGAAGCACTCGAGCGAATAGTCAATTGGCGAAAAGGTGGATGCGGGCGAGACCCGGCCACCTTTCTCGCGTGCCCCTAGGCCTGGGTATGCTGTTCGGTGCGGCTTCAGCCGCGTCCAATCGACACGCGCGGGTCAAATCGGGGTGTTATTCACCCCTAATCAGCGGCGGACCCAAACCCTCGATCCAGCGCCGAGGAGGACGGCCGAAACCAGGAGGACCATTGAGGACGGCTCCGGTACAAAGCCGAGTTGGGCGAGATCGACTTCGGCAATAACTCCGGCGTGATCCGACGGCCATAGCGGCTGAGAACCTTCGAAGGGCATCGTATTGCCGACCAATAGCGCCAAATCCAACGAGGAGAACCCTCGCTCGAAAACGTAATCGTAGTGGTTCGTCAACTGCGATGTCGGGTTGCTCAGGTCAGGCGACTGACAGCACGTCGGTCCCGCCGCCCCGAGAGCGGCCGTCACATCGGTGAAGCCGGCAGCCAGCATCTCCGCGTAGGTCGGTTCGTTAGGATTGGCGTTGAAATCGCCGACGACCAGTTGCGGCTCCGCGACGGTGTCGAGTTGCTGAATTATCTCACCGGCTTGCGCCGCGTTTGCCGGCGAATGGGTTTCGTCGAGATGCGTCGAGACAAACTCAAACGGGACACCATCGAGGCTTGCATTGACCAGAACATAACCGCGCTGTAGCGGGATGCCACCGAGCGTCACGTTGTTGGCAAAGGTGTATCCGGTCCCCGTTGCGGTAAAACCGGCAACGTCGGTGCGAGCGAGCACGATCTCTTGGTCGGTAAGGCTGAAGCCGGCCCCGGAGACCTGGAATCCCGTGTGGACGCCGGCTTCCGAGTAGTGGAGCCCCTGCGTGGCTAGAGCATTGATCAGAGTTTGCGGGTAATCGAGTGTCGTACCGCCGGGTGCGCTGATGATTTCGGCTTCCTGCAAACCGATCAGCAACGGCCCGCCCGCGCTCGCCGCTTCGCTGGCGATTGCCGCTGCGCGCGCCGGGAAGTTGTTTGCAAGTACCAAATTGAAAGCGGCTTGTATCGCAGCCGGCGTAGGGTTAGCGAGCACCGGGGTGGCATCTGCGCCCACATAGAGGTTCTGGGTCATCACCGGAACTTCGATTGGCGCGGCGCTGGCCTTTATTCCCAGCAAAAACCAGACAGCTGCCAACAAAACAGCAAAAAAGGGTCGACGATTCAATCGAGCCATGGACGCTCCGGGATCTGTCCGAACCAGACTCCGACTTGCCCAGGCGTATCAAGGCGCATGCCAATCCTGGAATGCCGCGGATATTTAGGTTAACCAAATGTTGGGTGTAAGAAATTCCGACGGCTCGGATCAGACTGGAATCACGCCGGTTTCCCGATCGCTCACTCGGATCAGAGATTTACGGTCGTCGAGAGAACAGGGTCCGTGCTTCTTCTCGCTATTGGTTCTACAGAGTAGTAAAGTTTTCCGACAGAAAGGACGGGGCGGAAGCCGCGCGGCGGTTTCGAAATGCTCCCTCTACGGGGCCAGCGCGATCGCGGCAGGGTCGCCGCGGCTGTCGTCCAACTGGACTGGCGCGGACAGGACAGCATGTCGGGTGTCGATTGGGGTCAGGCCACCAACGTCGGCAAGGCGCTGCTGTTCTCACCTGTCGTCGGCTTTGTTCTTCGGCGCTCTTGCTGCTGGCCATGAAGGCGCTCATCAGGCGTCCTGAGTTGTACCGCGCCCCGGAGACCGACAAGCCGCCGGCGTGGTGGATCAGGGTCCTGCTGATCTTCACCTGCACAGGGGGTCTGCTTCGCCCACGGTTCGAACGACGGCCAGAAGGGCACGGCTCATCATGCTGATCCTGATCGGCACCGTGCCTACCGCCTTTACCCTCAATCGCGCGCTTCCCGAAGGCGCGGTCGCCCGATTTTCGGTGAACTCGGCGGCTGCCTCCAAGATCGTCGGGATCGTCAGCCGCGCCAACCTGATCCAGGCCCTAGCCTCTGTCGTGGGCCGAATGGACCAGCACGACGAAACGGACCGGCAGATGAGGCTCGAGCTGATGTCTCGGCTGTGGCAGCAATCGTGGACCATTTTGGCAGCCGCAACGTTACGGTCAGCGGCGGCGTTGTGCATTTGCGGGGGCTGGTCGGCTCGCCGGCGGAACACAAGGCCTTGCTCGCGCTGGCGGAAGGCGTGCCCGGAGTATCTCGGATTGCCGACGAAATGATCCCGGCTTATTAGGAGATCCGGGTTAACGGTGGAGATGTCATGAAGGTCGGGATCTTTCTTACCTGCCAATACCCGCCCGGGAGCGACATGGTCGCTGCGCTCGAGGCCCAATATGTCATGACGCGGCTGGCGCGCGACCGCGGCTGGGACGCGGTCGCCACCGGTCAGCACTATTTGAGCGAAGGGATGCGCCAGATCCAGCTGGTTCCGTTTCTGGCGCGTCTGGCCGCGGAAGCCGGGGAGATGACCGGCATTGCCGGCGTGTTGTTGACGACATTGCACAACCCGGTGGAAGTCGCCGAACACATCGCCTCGCTCGATGCGATCTGGCGCGGCAATTTTGTCTTTGGCGTGGGTCTCGGCTACCGCGATGTCGAGTTCGACGCCTTCGGCGTGCCACGCGGTCAGCGCGTGCGCCGTTTCGAGCAGTGCCTCGAAGTCGTCAAGCGGCTGTGGACCGAGGCCAATGTCAGCTTCGAGAACGACATCTGCAAATTGACGAACGTCACAATGACGTGCCGGCCGATCCAGCAACCCTATCCGCCGATCTGGTTTGCCGCCAACAACGACCGCGCAGTGAAGCGCGCCGCGCGCCTCGGCGACAGCTGGTTTGTCAATCCGCACGCCACGATACCCGAGATTACCCGGCAGCTTGCTCTATACCGCGCGGAGCTCGCGCGTGTCGGCAAGCCGTTTCCGCGGGTATTGCCCTATGCCCGCGAAATCTATTGCGCCAAGGACCGAGCTACGGCGCTCGAAATGGCCGGACCTTACCTTTCCGAAAAATACCAGACCTACGCCAAATGGGGCCAAGACGAGGTATTGCCGGGCGACGACACGTTCCACCGGCCCTTCGAGGAGCTATTGCGCGACCGGTTCGTGCTCGGCAGCCCTGATGACTGCTACGAGCAGCTGCGTCCGTGCTGGGAGCAGACGGGGGCGAATTTCCTGATGTTCCGGACCCATTGGAGCGGCATGCCCCTCGGCCACGCTTTGGCCAGCATGCGCCTGATCAGCGACGAACTGTTGCCGGCATTGCGCCGCATCACGCCGGCGCGCGACTGAGCGGCGGGCTTACCCTTACCCGCCTCGCTGCGCTCGGCGCCTCTCCCGCAGTGTAGGAGAGGAGCTCAAAATGTCCAGGTAAAGTCAAAGCTCCTCTCCCGCACCGCGGGAGAGGAGGACCAAGCCCAAAGGGCTTGGTGGGTGAGGTTAAGCCTTCGGCGGGAAGAACACCAGCGTGCGCACCTCGATGCTCTCGCGCGGCGGCGCGTCGGGGGGCGAGGTCGGGTCGTCGAAGCCGGTATGGGCGGAAAACCGCGCCGCTCCCTCGAGTGCCGAGTCGTAGCAGCGGATCAACACCGGTTCGTCAGCCTGCATCTTCGGGAAATAGTAGTACCGCTGGTTCGGATTGTAGGTGATCGAATAGGTCTCGCCGGTGCGGTCCGGGTATTTGAGGTCGCTGGCGACCAAATTCTCCTCCGAGAGGCTCTGCGCATCGCACAACGCCAATGGCGATTTCAGCACCGGCCCGCGGATCGGCCGCCACAGATTGATTATCGCGAAGCGGTGCTTGAGCAGCTCCTCGGCTTCCTCGCCCATCAGGTCACGGACCCGTTGAGGCGCCGACCACGCGGTGTAGTCGTCATGCACGCGTTTTGCCGGTATTTTTATCGTATTTCCCTTTGCCGACATCGCCGCATTGCGCGCGATGTGGTCGAAGGCGACGACGCGCGTGGCGCCCGTCGCTTCCTTGATGACGCGCTCGCATTCCGGGTAATAGACGGACGCGATTTCGTTCTCGTCGTAAAAATTCTCTACCGCCGTCTGGTGGTGCAGCAGCACAAAACCTTCTCTGTCGAGCGACAGCTGGCCGATCAGCGGCCGCGCATCGCGGATCGCCACTTGATGCGTTTCGCCTGCGCCGGTTCTGGCCGGCACCCCCGGCGGCGGCTCGTAATTGTAGGAGACTGGCTTCTCCGCCATCGGAACGAGGAAGTTGAGCGGCGCCACGACGGTCTTCAGATCCGCGACTACCGAGCCGTCCATCATGTCCTCCGCGACTTGCAATTGTGCGGTTGGCTCAACTCTAAAAGAAGCGATAATGACCGTCAACATGGATACGGGTTGAGCCGATCCGCGGGGCCGGGCGGGCGACATTGACGCCCGCCTACCGCAAGCCGGTAAGCGCCAACAGATCCGAGAACGCTCGCCGTTCAGATCTATGCTACTCGCCGAGAAGCCGTCTGCTCGTCTTTTTCCTCGACAACAAAGCTGATCTTTCCATTGACGCGGTACATCGTGATTTGGTCGTTCTCGACGACACATTCAGCATTCTTAATCCAGAACGATTTGATGCCGCGCAAGGTCTTCGAAGCTTCTTTGATCGCCTCCTTGCATGCTTGATCAAACCCCTGCGGGGATTGTGCGATGACTTCGACACTGCGTACGATCGACATTGCAATCTCCTTCTCTGAGATGGGAATGTTCGCTCACGCTCGGTCTTTCAGACCATTCTTGTGTTCGGCGCAATGCGCGCAGCAATAGACCGCGCCGTCGGCTTCGACGCCGTGGCCGACGATCTTGCAGCCGCAATGCGCGCAAGTGGGCGCCATTGCATGAATGGCGCATTCGAAGCTGTCGAAGGTCATTGTCCGACCTCCGAGGCTCACATGGATCGGCTTGTCATAATTGTTGCCGCATACCTCACAAGTTTCCATTCGACTTCCCTTCCTCTTGTTGCAATTCAGCCGGTCGCTCCCAGTTCTTCGGCCCGGCGTTCGAACTCTTCACGGATGTCGTTTATCGTCGGCAGACCCAGCGAACGCAGCTCGGCGTGGATGCGCTTGGCCGGCTCTGAATCGAGGTCGCGCCTAAAGTTTGCCACAACTTCCTGCGCCGAACGGTATTTGTGAAAGCGCTCGATCTCGGCGTGCGTGGCCTTTTGCACGTGTTCGAGTTTCTTTTGATCCGCCTCCGAGCGACCCTTCGGCTTGGCGTTGAGAACCGGTTTGAACGCACGCTCTTCGAGAAAACGCACCAGCTCGTCTTTCTTGTCCGCCATCGGTCACCTCGCGCTCGCTTGTCTGCGAAACGCGCCGCGGGCGCCGATGTTCCGAACGCCTCGCTGGGCTATCGGGGAGCAGGCGCTTCCGGCCCCTCAGCAAGAGGCACGACCTCGATCGCGATCGGCAAATACAGCTTCAGGACATCCGTGGCGAACTCGACCTGTTCGTCGTCAAGGGCGCGCACGAACACCGCCGTCTCGCCGTTGTGGATGAACCGCACAAAAGTCGCGCGGGCATTGCCGATCACCAATGGATCGACCTCCAATGCCGCGAGCTCGGGCTGCAGGAGGGAAGAGACAGGGCCAACCTCGTTGAGCACCCGATGGGCAATATTCCGCGGCGCCACACCTTCGGTGATCAGCCGATGGACGGCATCCTCGGCGATCCCGCTGGATTGAAACAGCCCGATAACCAAGCGCGTCGCCATATGGCTCTCCTCTCACGCGTTCCTTCCGGGCGCCCAAGGCTCCGGCGCGCGCGGCTCGAGATCGGTCACGACATCGACCACGACTGTTTCGCTCGCGCCCATTGCCTCGGCGAGGGCGGGGGCGATCTCGCCCGGGCGCTCGACCCGGATGCCGCGAACGCCAAAGCTCCTTGCGACGGCGGTGAAGTCGGTCGGCCCGAAGCGGATCAGCTCCTCTCCCCGGCCCGGCCGGTTGCCCGCGACGCGGCGCACGCCGGTCAGGTTCTGGCCAAACCCGGAATTGTTGTTGACGACAACGGTCACGGCGATGCCGCAACGGCGGGCTGACTCCAGCTCGGCGAGGTGGTAGTAGAACCCGCCATCTCCGGTGAAGCACAGGACCTTGCGAGCGCCGGCCGCGCATTTGGCGCCGAGCGAAGCGGGAAACGACCAGCCGAGCGACCCCGCCGCCCGCAGATAGGTTTGGCCGCCGCCGTTGAGTTCGATAATCGTGCCGGTCCAGATCCCGGAATAGCCGGTATCGGCAACCAGGACTGCATCGGCTGGCAATGCCCGGGTGATTTCGGCACACAACCGCTCGACCCGGATCGGCGCGGCGTCGTTCTCACAGAGCGGGGTCATCGTGGCGCGCCAGTCGGCGACGATGCGCGCGGCCTCTTCGGCGAAACCAGCATCGCGCGTCGGGTTCCCGATTAGCTGGTTGAGGTACACCAGCGTCGCTTTCGGGTCGCCGACGAGCCCCGTGGTGTTCGGGTAGCTGCGGCCGATTTCCAGGGGATCGGGATCGATCTGCACGATCCTTGTGTCGGGCGGCGGCACGGTCCAGTTCAACGTGACCTGGTCGCCGGTATCGCAGCCGATGAACAGCACAAGATCGGCGCCGTGCACGATGCGGTTCGCCGGCGGCGCCGAATAGCTTCCGGCAACCCCGACTGAAAGCCGATGGCGGGTCGGGATGATCCCGCGGGCGCCAAGCGTGGTCGCGATTGGCGCGTGCAGCGCCTCGGCGAGCGCGAGAATTTCGGGCCCCGCCTGTGAAGCGGCGGCCCCATCGCCGGCGACGATCGCGACGCGGCGGGAGCGCGGTAAGCGCCGCGGCGGCGCGCTCAATATCGGCGGTACCGGCTATGGGGCGATGCGCCGGGATGCGCCGCGCCTCGGGATCGATTACCGGCGGCTCGGCGGTCTGGCCGAGCTCAATTTCGTCACCCTGATGGCCCGAGAAGTCGAGATGGGCGGGCCGCGGCGTCTCTGCCAACGCGGCGCGCCACGCATGGCGCATCAGCCGCGGCAGTTCGGAGGTCAGGTCGACGGTGGTCGAGAACTTGGTCACCGCCGCGAAAAGCGGTGCGTGAGGGATTTCCTGGTACGCGTTGCGATGCTGAAACGAAGGCGGCTTGCGGCCCGTCAGCGCAATCACCGGGGCGCGCCCCAGAAAGGGATCCTGCAGTCCGGAGGCCAGATTGGCAGCGCCGACCGCCTGCGCCATGCACACCCCCGGCCGCCCGGCAATCCGGGCATAGCCGTCGGCCATATAAGCCGCCGCCTTTTCCGAATGCGCGAGGATCGGGGTCACCCCGAGATCCCTCAACTGGAGCAATGTGCGGCGCAGCACCAACTCCACAAAGAATACATGCGTCGTCTCCGCCCCGGCCAGCGCCCGCGCCAGCCATTCGGCGCCGTTCATCGATCCGTGTTCACTCACCTGCAGTTCCTCCCGAAAGTAGCCCCTCTCCGCCCCCGGGGGCGGAGAGGGAGAAGTTCCTCAGATGACATTGTTGTCGCGCAACCGTCGGATTTCTTCCGGCGTGTAGCCCGCGAGGGTTTGCAGCACATCTTCCGTGTGCTCGCCTTTCAGCGGCGCGCGCTTGGCGGCCACGGGTGAATCCGAGAGGCGCAGCGGGCAGCCGATCACCGAGAAGCGGCCGCGCGTCGGGTGTTCGAGATCGAAGATCGTCTCGCGCTCGCGCAGATGCGCGTCGGCGAGCACTTCGGCGGTGTCGAGCACCGCGCCGCAAACGATGCCGCGCCCGGCGAACGCCTTCATGACCTCGCGCTTTTCGCGCTGCGCCGTCCAGCCTTCGATCTCCGCGGTCAATGCCGCCCCATTGCGGGCGCGCGCTGGCGGGCTGGCGAAACGATCGTCGGTGCGAAGATCCGGGCGCCCGATCACCTCTGTCATCGCCTCGAACATCTCCGGATTATCCGGCGGGATGATCATGTAGACGTAATCGTTCGACCCGCTGCCGGCGCAGCGTAACAGATCGGACCAGCCGCCGGTCGCCGAGCGGTTGCCGCTGCGTTCGAGAGGTTTCCCGGTCGCCAGGGTCTGCGTGTATTTGACTCGGGTCAGGTTCAGCACTGCCTCCTGCATCGCCACCTCGACGAGCTGGCCGCGGCCGGTGCGTTCCCGCTGCACCAATGCCGCAAGGATGGCGATCGTCAAATGCATGCCGGTGCCGGAATCACCTATATTGGCGCCGTTGACCATCGGCGGGCCTCCGGCCTCACCGGTAACGCTCATCGCGCCGGAGGTCGCCTGCGCTACCGGCTCGAAACATTTGAAATCGCTATACGGGCCATAAGAGCCGAACCCCTTGACCGAGGCATAGATTGCCCGCGGATTGAGCGTCCTGACCGCACCCCAGCCGAGGCCGAGCCGTTCCATCACCCCCGGCCCGAGGTTCTCCGCGACGATGTCGGCGTTTTGGATCAGTCGGCGGGCGATCTCCTTGCCCTCCTCGGTCCGCAGATTAACGACGGTGCTGCGCTTGTTGCTGTTGAGCAGCAAGAAAAAGAAGCTGTCGAGGTCCGGATTATCCATGTTCCACAACCGGCGCGCCCGGTCACCGTGCGGCGGCCGCTCGATCTTGATCACATCGGCCCCGAGCCAGGCCAGCATCTGGGTGCAAGAGGGGCCGGCCTGGTCGTGCGTAAAGTCGATCACGCGAATGCCCTCTAGAGCCTGGCTCATCTGGGTCCTCCTTCCTTCCGGAATACCGAGGTGACCCTACACCGATGACAAATCGGGTTCCACCGGCTAGGGCAAGCGTTGACATCGGAGCGCGGCCGGGATTGCATCCTCTCGGGATGCCCTCGGCGACAGTTAGGGAGGCCGACATGCAAGGCGATGCGACCATCATTCAGCACCTTAACGCGGTCTTGAGGAACGAGATGACCGCCATCAATCAATACTTCCTCCATGCCCGGATGCTGGACCATTGGGGCGCCGTCAAGCTCGGAGCGCATGAATACGACGAGTCAATCGACGAGATGAAGCACGCGGACTTGCTGATAAAACGCCTGCTGTTCCTTGGCGGCGAGCCGCGCCTGGAGTTTGACCGGCTGCTGATCGGCAACAGCGTCCCCGAGGTCCTCGAATGCGACCTGCGGCTCGAGCAGTCGGCGATGCCGCAACTGCGGGAGGCAATCCCTCATTGCGAAGCTGTCCGCGACTTCGTCACCCGCGACCTGTTCAGCCAGATCCTTAGGGGCGAGGAAGAGCACGTCGATTTCCTTGAGACGCAACTGGAGCTGATCGGCAAGATCGGACGCGAAAACTACATCCAAATGCAATCCGAGCCGCCCAAATAGCCGCAGGCGGGGCTCGAAAGGAGGGAACCAGCAATGTCAGCGACAATGCAGCGTTACAATGTCGGCGGGATTTATCTGCAACGGCCGTTCAAGATCCGCCGTCTCGGCCATTTCGGTTTCAATGTCGAGAAATTACCGGAAAGCCGCGAGTTCTATAGCGACCTGCTCGGCTTCATCGCTTCCGACACGCTCGACTTCTCGCGCGCGCCGTGGTTTCCGAAGGACCAGGACCTGGGCGATCCACGCGGTCATTTCATGCGCTATGGCACCGACCACCACGCCTTTGTGCTGTTCCCGAAGCGCGTGATGGACCACCGCGCCGACCGCCAGTTCGCGCCCGAGGTGACCATCAACCAGATCACCTGGCAATGCGGCAGCCTCCAGGAGATCGTTGACGCCCACAGTTATTTCGAACAGCAGCAGGTCCGTATCCAGCGCGTCGGGCGCGACATGCCGGGCAGCAACTGGCACGTCTATGTCTACGACCCTGACGGCCACACCAATGAATTCTATTACGGGATCGAGCAGGTCGGCTGGAACCGGCTGAGCAAACCGCGCGACATGTACTACCGCGGCTTCAACGAAAAGCCAGCCTTGCCGCAGATGTCCGAAGCGGCCGAACTGGCCGAAGCGATCCAGAAGGGCATCGACGTTTATTCGGGTCACCGCCCGCAGGAGACCTTGGCCGCGACCTATGACGTCGAAGGCATATTGCTGCCGCGGCCCTTCAAGATCACCAAGATCGGTCCGGTCAGCCTCTTTGTCGAAGACGTCGACCGCGCCGAAAATTTCTATACCGAGCGGCTCGGCTTCGTGCACAGCGAGGAAGCGGTTTATCGCGGGGCGCGCTGCGTTTTTCTGCGCTGCGGCGCCGAGCATCACAGTGTCGGGCTGTTCCCGAAGGAGCTGCGGCGCACATTGGGTTTGAGCGAGCGAACAACCTGTATGTCGTTCGGGGTGGAGGTCGGCAGCTATGCGCAACTGCGTCAGGCGGTCGCCTTTTTGAAGGAGCACGGGGTCACTTTCATCAACTCAATCCCGCCCGAGCTCTACCCCGGCATCGATTACACGGCCTTTGCGCTCGACCCCGACGGCCACTGCATCCAACTGTATTACTATATGGAGCAGATCGGCTGGGACGGCCGGGTCCGCCCAGCCTCCGAGCGTCGCCGCGTTAATGGCGGATGGCCCGAAGCGCTGGAACCTCTCTCCGACACCTATGTCGACCAAGTGTTTCAGGGCCCGCTGGGTTAGCCCTTGATGACCCCCGAAGAGTATCTGGAGCGCGTTCGCGCATTGCTGCCGGCACTGCGCGAACGCACGGCCCGTGCCGAGCAGCTACGCCGCCTGCCCGACGAAACCTTTGCGGATTTTCAGGAGGCGGGGCTCTTTCGCGCTTTGCAGCCGAGACGTTACGGCGGCTACGAGATCGATCCCGCAACCTTCTACCAGGCGATAATGGAAGTGGGCGCGGTTTGCGGGTCAAGCGCTTGGATCCTCGGGGTCATTGGCGTCCACAACTGGCAGTTGGCGATCCTTCCCTCGCAGGCGCAAGAAGATGTGTGGGGCAAAGACACCAGCGTCCAGCTGTCGACATCGCTCGCCCCGACTGGGACGGTGCAGCAGGTCGAGAGCGGCTATCGACTGCATGGCCGCTGGTCCTTCTCCAGTGGTTGCGATTTCTGCCAGTGGGCTGTGCTCGGCGGGATTGTTCCGCCCGTCGAGCAGGGCCAGCCGCCCGATGCGCGCGTATTTCTGGTGCCGCGGCGGGACTACATCATCGACGATAACTGGCACGTCATGGGCCTTTGCGCGACGGGCAGTAAGGATATTGTCGTTAATGACGCGCTCGTGCCGGAATACCGGACGCATTCGTACGAGGACGCGTTTCACCTAAAACATCCCGGCACTGCGATGAACGACGCGCCGCTCTACCGTCTGCCTTTCGGACTTGTCTTTGCCAATGGCATTACGGCTCCCGCCATTGGCGCAGCGCTGGGGGCGCTCGAAATATTTCGAGAGCAGTCGCTGAAGCGCATCAGTCTGCGCGACCAGTCGCGCGTCACCGAGGATCCGTTCACCCAATATCGCCTGGCTGAAGCCGCGGCCGCGGTCGGCGCCGCGCGCGACCGCGTGCTCGGCAATTTTGCCGAGATGATGCGCCTCGCCCGCGCCGGCGAAGAAATTCCGCTGGCGGCGCGCGCCCGCTACAAATGGGACGCGGGGAAAGCCATTGATTGGAGCGTCAAGGCGGTCGACTGGTTGTTCGAGGCGAGCGGCGGCCGCGGCATCTTTCTCGACAACCCGATCCAGCGCGCGTGGCGCGACGTGCATGCGATGCGGGCGCATGCCGGCAACAATCCCGAGCGCGCTGCTTTTGTGTTTGCCCGCTCGGAATTCAGCCTGACGCCACAAGACATTCGGTTCTAGGACGAGGGGGAACGCCGATGAAGACCAGCGAAAACCGCATTCTGACGACCCATGTCGGGAGCCTGCCGCGGCCGGCGGAGTTGCGCCAGCTGCTGGTGCGCAAGGACCAGGGCGAGCCTTATGATGACAAGGCCGAGCTCGACCGCCTGACCCGGCAGGCGGTCGCGGACATTGTTCACCGCCAGGCGAAGGCCGGCGTCGACATCGTCAATGACGGCGAGATGTCGAAGCCCGGCTATTCGACCTATATTGCCGATCGCCTGTCGGGGTTCTCAGGCCATGAGCCCGCCAAGCCGCGCTTGGACACCAGAGAGCACCCGAACTTCGTCGCCGCCTATGAGCGGATGACCGGCGCCAATGTCGCAAGACGCGCCGTGTGCGTCGGTCCGGTCGCGGTCCGCGACCGCGAGCCGCTGGCTCAGGACATCGCCAATTTGCGTGCAGCGCTCGAAGAGGTCAGTGTCGCCGAAGGGTTCATGACAGCGGCTTCTCCTGGGCTCGTGCCGGTGTTTCAGACCAACCGGCATTACCCGACCCACGAGGCTTATGTCGAAGCCATCGCCGCCGCGATGCAGGAGGAGTACGAGGCCATCACCAATGCCGGTTTTGTTTTGCAGCTCGACTGTCCGGATCTGGCAATGGCGCACCACACCACTTTTCAGGATCTGAGTGAGGCCGATTTCCTCAAACGCGCGGCATTCCACGTAGAGACATTGAACAACGCGGTGCGCAATATCCCGGCCGACCGCATGCGCATCCATATCTGCTGGGGCAATTACGAGGGGCCGCACGACCACGACATTCCGTTTGCGAAGATCGCTCCGCTCCTGGTCAAGGCAAAACCTCAGGCGCTCGTCGTCGAAGCCGCCAATCCCCGGCATGCGCATGAATGGACGGTGTGGCAGGAGACGAAATTGCCCGACGACAAGATTCTCGTGCCGGGTGTGCTCGATACGTCGACCAATTACGTCGAGCACCCCGAGCTGGTCGCCGAGCGCATCTGCCGCTTCGCCGACATCGTCGGCCGTGAGCGCCTCATCGCCGGCAGCGATTGTGGCTTTGGCACCTTTGCCGGCTACGGCAAGCTCGACCCCGACATCTCGTTCAAGAAATTGCGCGCGATGGCCGAAGGCGCCGCAATCGCCTCGAAGCGGCTGTGGGGCCGAGCGACCCGTCGCCCCCACGAAAGCGGGGGCCCAGGGCGGCGCCTTCCGAGACCTGGCCGCCTGGATTCCCGCTTTCGCGCGGGGGCGGCCGGGGAAAATTGTGCTGCACGCCGTGCAGTGCATCGCCCGTCTCACCCTCCCAAGGCCGCGGCTTGGGCCCCTCCCTCTCCCCCTGAACGGCGAAGAGCGGCATGCATGACGCTGCGGATCCTCCGGGTCGCGTGATCGGCGGTGGCATTGGCGGGCTTACCGCCGCCGTGGCGCTGCTTCAGGCCGGGTTCGAGGTCGAGGTCTATGAGCAGGCGCCCGAGCTGACCGAGGTCGGCGGCGGCATCAACATGGCGCCCAATGCGACGCGCGTGCTGCGCCGGCTCGGCCTCGCCGAGGGGCTCGACCGCGAGGGGGTGCGGCCCGCTCGGGACTCACCAGCGGCGTTGGCAGGACGGGCGCACGTTGCAGCGCGCGCCGCTCAATCCGCTGTGCGAGGAGCTCTACGGCGCGCCGCACATGACCATCCATCGCGCCGACCTGCTCTCGGTCATTGCCGAGGCCTTCCCGGCGGAGCGCGTCCATTTAGGGCATCGGCTGGTCGGTCTTGCCGAAGGGGGCGACCGCGTCGAGGCGTGGTTCGACAACGGCGTGCGGATCACCGCCGACGTGCTGGTCGGCGCCGACGGCATCCACTCGGCGGTGCACGCCGCGCTCTTCGGCGAGGAGGCGCCGGCATTTGCCGGCTGCGTCGCTTATCGCGGGCTCGTGCCGGCCGAGCGCATCGCCGATCTCGGGCTCGAGCTCGGCTCGCAGTCATGGGTCGGCCCCGGCGGGCATTTTGTGCATTATTTCGTCTCGCGCGGGCGGCTGCTGAATTTTGTCGGCTGGACCGAGCACGACGAATGGAACCGCGAGGACTGGACCGACCGCGCCACGGTCGCGCGGGCGCTCGCCGCTTTCGCGGGCTGGCACGAGCAGGTCCGAACCATTATCGCGGCGGCCGAGACCTGCTTCATCTGGGCGTTGTTCGACCGCGATCCGCTGCCGCGCTGGTCGGTTGGCCATACGACCCTATTGGGCGATGCCTGTCACCCGATGTACCCGTTCATGGGCCAGGGCGCGGCAATGGCGATCGAGGACGGCGCAGCGCTCGCCGCCTGCCTGCGCGCGATCGGCGATCCGGCAGAGGCGCTATTGCATTACGAGCGGCGCGCCTGCCGCGCGTCACCCGCCTGCAGGAAATGTCGCGCGCCAACAAGACCCGCTTTCACCTGCGCGACGGCCCGGCGCAGCGGGCGCGCGACGCCGAATGGGCCAAGGCCGGCGACCGCTCGCCCGACGCGCTGCGCTGGCTCTACGAATTCGACCCTGCCGCGGTCACCTCAGTGGCGGTATGAGCTACGGCCCCGGGTTGGGATTGTCTTTTAGGGGAGGGATCGCGCGGCAGATATTCGTACATCGCGCTCAGATCGCGATCGGTTTTCCAGCGATACAGTGGCCACGGCATTACCTGCAGCAGGCGCCCAGAATATCCCGATGGGGATCATGGCCGGTCTGCATGACTTCGAGAAATGCGTGCCAGGTCAGTCCTGCCGGCATGCCGTCTCTTTTTGTCCGGGGTGATGTTCGCGGAAAAGACAGTGTGACCATCAACCGGATCCGGCCCGAACTGTCGCCCACCCGCCAGATATTCCGCCGTATTGATCTGCTCCGGCTATCCCAGGTAGGGATTGCCGCTGTTTGTATAGTTCGGATGGGTGTGGCAATCGTTGCAGCCGGTCGAGTTGACCAGATAGCTGCCGAGACCGACCAGCGCCCAGTCTTTCCCTGCGAAGTTGAGCTTGCTGCCTCCGGAAAGATTTCAGGCGACGATCTCATAGCCGCGCAGAATCTGGCTGATCTCATCGGCCCGCCCGGCGGACACTTGCAGCATCGTCGCCAATGCAGACCGCTGCGATCCACCATACCGGATACGCGCGACAATACGCATTTCCATTCGCCGAACCTTCCGCTTGCTCATACGCAGCGGCCGGTTCTAGCCGCCGAATGCGTCAACAAACTGTCAGGGCAGCAAGGATGGCGCCGGCTGTCGGCCGGACCAGCCTCCCGGGCGATCGATGTACCAGTTATTCCGGCTTGAAGCAGTAGGCGGCGAGCTTGTTGCCGTCGAGATCGCGGACATAGGCCGCATAGGCACTGGGATGCCAGCTGCGCGGCCCGACCGGGCCTTCATCCTTGCCGCCGGCCGCGAGGGCGGCCTTGTGGAATTCTGCAACCGCCGCACGGCTCGGCGCGACGAAGCTGATCGTGCCGCCATTGGCGAAGCTCGCCGGTTGTCCGTTGGCCGGCTTCAGCACGAAGAATTCCGGCGCCAATTCGCCCCAGATCGAGCCGTTCTCGCCCAGATCGTTCAAACGCTTGTAGCCGAGCGTGCCCAGCACGCGGTCATAAAAGGAGCGCGCCTTCGCAAGGTCGTTCGTTCCCACCGTGACATGCGTAAATATGGCCATCCGATCCTCCTCAAGACACAAGCGCCCCGTTCAAATGCGCCGCCGGTGCAGATTACCGGTTTCGCAAAGGAGGGTAAACGGCGGATTCCGTGATGGCCGAGCCAGCCGGCTTTAGCTCTCAGATGCCGGACATCGAGTTATATCCGGCATTAACTTCGAATTTTGTCTACTTAACCACCAATTCCCCGGCAATTTTAAGTTTTAGAACCTAAGGTCGCCTTCCGACGCGAGAAGCCGGATGAGGTCTGGCAAACGCGCTCCGGATGGAGACGAGGATGCGATTTGCGATGCCGCTATGGACGAGCTGTCTCGGACGGGATTGTCTCGTGCTCGAGCTCGGTCAGCGGCGGAAGCACGGCGGCCCGGCAAACCTCGGACAACGCGGTCCGATGTCGGAATGGCGTAAATGGCGAGTGCGCCGGCCGACGGCGCATGGTCGCTGTTCGGGCTGGAACGCAAAGCCGACGATGCCGTCTCGAACGCCCGCTATACGATCGACTGAACTGGAGAGAAATTATGTTGTCCGATTTCGAAGTCCTGCGCGCCGCTGACCAGATGATGCACGAATTCGGCGAGCATGCCGAGCTCCAGGCCGCCAAATACGCCGATCTGATGCTGGGACACAGCAACCGGGCCGCGCTTCTGGTCTGGGCCCGCATCTGGCGCACGATCGCCGAGAAGCGCCCGGCGCAGACCGGGTTACCGCATTGACGATAGAGCCGCGCAGGAAGTCGATCATCGCGGCGTTGACTTCCGCGGCCCGCTCCTGCTGCGTCCAGTGGCCGCAACCCGGCAGGATGATGGTGCTGCGAAGCTCGGGAACGAATTGCGACAGATTGGGAATAAGCTGGTCCATGCCGGGGAACCTCACCACGGGATCGCGGTCGCCGGCGATGTAGAGCGCGGGCACGGTCACCCGCGCTCCGGCAAAGGCGGCGAGGAGCTCCCAGTTGCGATCAATGTTGCGGTAATAGTTGAGGCCGCCGCGAAACCCGGTGCGGGCGAATTCATCGGCGTAGAAATCGACGTCGGCCTCGGTCAGCCAGGAAGGCAGGGTCACGGGGTTCACGAAGTGAGTGCTCCAGCGCGCGAGTAGGCCGCCTTGGCGCGGCACCATGAGGGCGGCGGCCTCACCTTGCGGCATATCCCCGGAGATCGAATAGAGGCTGGCCGCGGATAAACCAGCGGATATCGTGCTCGAATTCGGCCTCGGCCACACCCGGGGTCTGGAAATAAAGCTGATAGAAGACCGCATCGTCGGTCTGCGGCATGACGGTGGTCGGGCGGACCGCACCGCGTGGCCGGAACGGCACGCTGAGCCCAATCACGCCGCGGAAGCGGTCGGGGCGCAGCAGCGCGGCATGCCACGCCACCGGCGCGCCCCAGTCGTGACCGGCGATGACAGCCTGCTCGGCGCCCAAGGCGTCGAGCAGACCGACCATGTCGCCAATCAGGTGGAAGAGCGTGTATTGGTCGATCGCCTCGGGGCGATCGGTCCGGCCGTAGCCGCGCATGTCGGGTGCCACGGCATGGAAACCCGGCCTCGGCGAGCGCCGGCAGCTGGTGCCGCCAGGAATACCAGGATTCGGGAAAACCGTGGCAGAGCAGCGACCAGCGGACCCGTCCCTTGCTCGGCCAAGTGAATGCGGATCCCGTTCGCCTCGACGGTACGGTGGCTGATCTGGGTCATCCGCGATCTCCTTCCCCGTGGATGACTGCGGATCGTATGCTCCCGGCCGGCGATCACCAAAGGAAAGGAGTCGACCATGGCCAGGCTGCAGCCGATCACCGGCAAGGAACAGGTTCCGGCAAAGGACCACGCCGATCGTGGACGCCATCGCCCAGAGCCGCGGCGCCATTCAGGGGCCGTTCACGATGTTTCTGCACTGTCCGGAGCTGGCCGGCCGTGTCGCTCATCTCGGCGCGTTTGTGCGCTTCGAGGGCTCTCTCGACATGCGGGCTCGGGTGCTCGCCGCGATGACCGTCGCGCGCGAGTTCGAAGCGGTCTATGTCTGGGGTGCTCAGACCGGCGGCGCGCGGCGTCAGGGCGTGCCGGAGGCGACGATTACGGCGATCCGCGAGAACCACTCGCGCGGCATCCCGCCAGAAGACGCCGAAATCGTCGACTTCACGCGGCAACTCCTCCGCAAGCACCGGGTCGACGAGGCGACCGCCGGCTCACTTCGGAAGCGGTTCGGCGATCAGGGTTTCATCGAGCTGACCGGCGCCATCGGGTACTACAGCATGCTGGCGATGACCGTGAATGCGTGCGAGCTCGAAGCCGCTCCGGGCGCTGAAGTGCTGCAAGTCTGAACCCGGTCCCGGCGTGAGCGCCGCAGCTGCCGCGGCGCCCGATCGATGCCTCTAGGCTTAGCGGCCGTATCCGTAGCCGTGATCATAAGGCGGGGCGCTGCTGCCATACCCTTCATGGTAGGCCCGCTCGCGAGCGTGCTTGGTGGCCTCGTGATGGCCGATGATGCAGCCCGCACCGGCGCCGAGCAGCCCGTGGTGGCCGACAAAATGCCCGGCGACGCCGCCGATGAGGGCGCCTTTCAAGCAGCCCCTGGCCGACGCCGGGGTCGAACCCAACGCAAGTCCTGTCACCGCGACCGCAAAAGCCGCGGGGAGCAGTATCGCTTTCATGTGAAACTCCTTCAGACGGGTTGTTGCTGGTAGCCAACAGACCCCAGCAACCGCAGGTTCCCGCACTGAGCGAGATCGCGCTAAAGCAAAGCGAAGGTCTCAAACTGTAAATGGAAGGCAACATCTTCCGAAGCCACGTAACGAAATCATATGTCGTGTTGAATGACATAAGAGTTACATTTCGATTACAACATTTTACCAAATACCGGAGTGCCGTTCATACGCCGATTACAGAGGAGCGCGTAAGTTTTAGGCAACGCCCGAGACGGGGGATTCGCTGGAAGGAAGAACCAATGTCCGAATTTAATGGTCTCGTCGAGCGAGAGATTCCAAGGCTTCGGCGCTATGCGCGGGCGCTCACCCGCAGCGCCGATCGCGCAGACGATCTCGTGCAGGAGACGTTGCTGCGCGCGATCTCCAAGTCCCATCTTTGGCAGACCGGCACCGACATTCGCGCCTGGCTCTTCACGATCATGCACAATCACTATGTCAACATGGTGCGCCGTGCGATGCGCGACGAGGCGACCGTCGACATCGAGCAGATGTCGTCCTCGCTCGTCGCCGTCACGGATCCGACTGCATCGAGCCAGCTTCGCGAGCTCGAGCAATCGCTCGCCCGCCTGCCCGGGGAGCAACGCGAGGTGATCCTGCTCGTCGGGCTCGAAGGAATGTCTTACGAGACCGCGGCAAAAGTCCTCAGTGTCCCGGTAGGCACGGTTCGCTCGCGCCTGTCGCGCGGCCGTGACGCGCTGCGCCGTCTGATGGGTCTGCCGGAAAAGGCCGCAAGAGCGGTCGAGGCCCCGAGCGAAGCTGCGCCTCTCGCAGCCTAGCTGCCTCCTCCTGCGTAGTGGCGTCGCGACCCTGCGCCACTATCGCGTTTACGGCTGACGATAACTGAGCAGGCCGCCCCCACCCGCGGGCGGATGGGCGCGGATTGCCTCCTCGTCGGGCTCTGTGCCCCAGCCCGGCTCGTCGGGCACCACAAGGTGCCCGTCTTCGAATTGCGGCGCGTTGGTGAACAATTCCTCGTCCCAAGGCAGGCGATCGATATCGACTTCCATGATCCGCAGATTGGGCGTGGCGGCTGCGAAATGCGCGTTCATCATCGTGGCCAGGTGGCCGTAGAAATTATGCGGCGCGATATTGACCTCGTGGGCATCGGCGGCGGCGGCGATCTTCATCGACTGCCAGACCCCGTTCCACACCGCGTCGACGATCGCGACATCCATCGACTGCTCGCGGAAATAGGGCAGGAATTCGCGCAATCCGAGCAGGGTCTCGCACGAGCTGATCGGGTGCGGGCTCTGCCGGCGGATATAGGCGAGCGCCGCGGGGTTATAGCTGTCGATCTCGACCCAGAACATCTCGATGTCGGCGATCGCCCGCAGGATCTTCAGATACCCCTCGGTCTTGGCGTTGAAGTTCAGGTCGAGCAGCAGGTCGACATTCGGGCCCGGCGCCGTCGCGTATGGCTTCGAGGTGAGCGCGCAAGTTGCGCAGCACCGGTTTGTCGACATTGAGCTCGGGCATGAACGGAACCCCAAACCCGGGGCGCCAGCCGCGCGGAGCGCCCCCGTCGTAGATGAAGATGTTGGTTTTCAGCGCGCTGAAACCCTTGTCGCGCACTTCGGCGCCGATCGCCTTTACGCCGTCGAGACTGGTGATCGCGGGTTTGTAGAGGGTCGGATGATTTATCCGCCAAGTCGCGCAATGCGACCAATAAACCCGGATCCGGTCTCGCACCTTGCCGCCGAGGAGCGCGTGGCACGGCACCCCGAGCGCCTTGGCCTTGGCGTCGAGCAGCGCATTCTCGATGGCGCCGAGCCCTTCGGCGACAACGCCACCCGCTGCCGGGCGGGTGAAGCAATACAGCTCGGTATAGATCCGCTCGTGGTCGAACACCGGCTGGCCGACAACCCGCCCGGCGAGCCGCTCGATGACCGCGCTGACCCCGGGCGAGCCGAAGCCCTCGTCGAACTCGCTCCAGCCGACGACGCCCTCGTCGGTGGTCAGTTTGAGGAAGTGATAGTTTCGCCACCCGGCATCGCAGCGAAGAATTTCGAGGCCCTTGACCTTCATCGGCGCATTCTCCCCCATTGGCGTGCCCGGTTAAACATAGCCAACACTCGCCGACGCCGCATCTCCGCATCATGATCGCGCGGGGTTTGGCGGATTGGAAATACCTCCTGTAGCGATGCTTGACACAATTACCTGCCAAACGCAGTATTATCGTGATAACGGCAGCAATTAACCAATATTACTGCGGGAGGGCGCGATGAGAAGAGCATTGATCGATACGTCAATTGCGGCGTTGCTGCTGACCGGCGGCATAATGCCGGCCGGCGCCTGGGATCGCGGCTACGCCGAGATTTCGCGGTTCTGCCGGACTTGCCGGGCGGGCCGGTGCCGAGCGAAGGGTTGACGGTCGGCCCGGACGGCACGGTTTACACGCCGACCTTTGGCATCAACAGCCAGGGCGCGGTGCCTGGCCCGCCGCATTTGTTCTCCTTCAAACCGAACGGCCAGCTGCTCTACGATGTTGCGCTGGTCAATCCGGCGGGCCCGCAGCCCAGCACCCTCCTGCTCGGATTGGTGTTTCAGAAATCTTCCAAGACATTGCTGATCTGCGACCTTTCCAACGGCATCGTCTGGCAGGCCAATCCGAAAACGGGCAAAGCAACCGTGTTCATGAACACCGGACAGGGTTCGAATTCCGGCCTCAACGCGCTGACCTTCGACAAGGCGGGCAACGTCTACGTGTCGGATTCGTTTTTGGGCGTCATCTGGAAGACCGGCCCCAACGGCGGGTCCCCCTCGATTTTCGTCAATTCTCAGACATTGTCGCCGCAGGCCGCAACGGGGGTGATCCTGGTGCCGCCATTCGGCGCCAACGGCGTCGAGTTCAACAACGAATATACCGAGATGTACGTCGCGAACACCGCCTATCACTCGATCGTCGAGGTCCCTGTGACCCTGAACCAAGACGGCTCCGTATCGGTGGCCGGCCAGGCGCAGGTGCTGACGACCGGCATCAACGCACCCGACGGCATCGCGGTCGACAGCCACGACAATCTCTGGGTCGATGCCAATCAGCAGGACGAGATCGAGGTCATCAACCCCAACGTCGTCACGTCGCAAGGCACCTCGCAAAGGTCATTGCCAAGCGCGGCGATTTCCAGGGCATCAGCGAAGGACGGCACGGTGCAGGGGCTGCTCTTCCCGGCGAGCCCGGCGTTCAGCCCTGACGGGAACTACATCTATACGTCGAACCTCGCTTTGTTCCTCCCCTTTGCGGGAGTTCCGGAGACGGCGATCAATTCGCCCTGGACGCTCCAGGTCAAGCACTACACGATCGCCAAGATGCGCGCCGAAATCCCTCCGCTGACCGAGCAGGAAGAGAAATAAGCGAGCTATCCGATCACGGGCGCACCGCCGGGGCGTCCATCGGCATGCCGCGGGCCCGCTCCATCAGGTAGAGTTCGAGGGCGACGGCTTGGGGAGCGCCATAGTCGAAGGCTCGGCGCGCACGCCGGTCATGCAGTTGCGCAGACGGCGCTGCAGCGAGCCGAGGCTCTGCCATTCGAGGCGATAGATCGGGTACCCGGTCGGGTGTGCCTGCGGGATCACGCTACCGGCGAGGCGCTTGCCCCAGTTGTCGTCGTGGCACTGGCTGCAGGACAGGTTCAGCTGACCTTCGCGCTGGTGGAACAGTTCTTTGCCCAGATCGAGAAACGGGCGCAGCTCGGGGCCTGCGGCTACCGCGATCGGCAGGCCGCGCGACTGACGAGCGACAAACGCGGTCAGCGCGAGCAGGTCGTCGCTTTCCCAGGCCAGCGGCTCCGCCCTCTGATACTCGGTGCGGCAGCGGTTGATCCGCTGCTCGAGATCGAGCGGGCGGGCCGAGGCGGCGTCGAACGCCGGGTAGTGGGCGGCGACTCCCTTCATGCTGGCCTCGGCATCGCCATGACAATCCTGACAGGATTTCGCGGCTGCACCCGCTTTTCTGGCCCATAGGCTTTCGCCTTGCAGACACCCACAGCATGCCGGGGTTGGCGGTCTCGTCATCCTGCATCGCCCGGATTTCGGGGCTGGCGAAATCATAGCCCGAGCGCCTCGCCTCGGGCGCAATCTCGGCTGCGACCGCCGTTGCGGCGGCCAAGCGCGAGCCCCGCCGCGAGCAATGCCCTCATTCTACGGTGATTTGACGGATCTCGCTTTGGATCTGACCGTTATCGTCGATCCAGCTGAAGACCAGTTCGCCGCTCTCCGTCGCTATAGTCGAAAAGGCGATGAACGGGTTCGCGGATATCGCCGGGAACAGCTCGGCCCGGAACACCTCGTCGCCGTTATAGAGGCAAGTGAACCGGCTGATGATGTCGCGCGGGATTGCCGCGCCCTTGTTGTCGAGGCGATAGCCGGTCTCCATCGGATGTTGGATCAGGGTCTTGATCTCGATGATTTCGCCGCGCTTTGCGCGCGGCGGGAAGTTGATCAATACCCGCGCCATCGGCTCTTCACTGCTCGGTGCAGGCCGCCAATGTCACGATGACATCGGCGCTGTCCGACCAGAAGCTGCCATCGGCGAGCCGCGCGATCGCGACGACCCGTTGCGAGTCGGCAAGCCGAATGCGCGCTCGCGACGCGAGCCTTGCCGGCGCGCGGGCCGAAATGGAACGCCGCGACGTAAGGCTGCGGGTTCTTCTGGTTGAAGATATGGATGCTCTCGACGTGGTCGGCCTCGGTCATCGGGCTCTCGACCGACACGGTCAGCGGCACGGTATTGCCGTTCTCGACGATCGACGGCAATTCGAGCTTGACCTTGCCGGGTGTTAGCGGCGCCTCTCCGATCAAATCGCGGATCGCCTCTGCCATCGCCTCCTCCGTCGCGCCGGCTGCTGGAGCGAACGACGCGAGCCCAGCTCCGGCTGCCATTAGGATTACCCAACGACGGGTCGGCGAAAAATCGCCCTCTCCGCCCGTTTGCGGGGGGAGAGGGAGGGGACACGTCGCGCGAGCGACGGGGAGGGTAAGGTGGGTCGCGCCGTCGTTCCGAGCGGGGGCTCCCCCCACCTCACCCCGACCCTCTCCGCCCCCAGGGGCGGAGAGGGAGAATTGACCCAATATGCGATACATGGCTCGGAAGCACCTTCAGTGCGCGCAAACTCAACAGGAACGCTATCACATCATCGATCTGCTCGGCGGTCAGGATCGGTTTGCCGCGCCAGGCTAGGCCGACCCGATTGAGCCCTTCCACCCGGTAATAGGCCGGCATGATCGTGTCAGGGTTGAGGCGCGTCGGATCGACGAGACGCAGCCTTAACTGGCCCTCCGACCAACGCGAACCGGCCCCCGACAGATCCGGCGCGAGCGTCCCCTGGAACTTCTCTTCTGGAAACGGGCCGGTGTGACACAACAGACAAGCGCCGAGCCTGCGATCAACCACGATCGCCCGGCCGCGGACCGGGTCTCCGGCCGCCCCGGTCAGCGAAGCGGGAATCGCGTCGCCGACGACCGTGTAGGGGCGCAGCTCCGCTGGCGCGACGGCGGTGGTCGACGCCAACAGCGCCAATCCCGCGACAGCGGCATCAGCCGAACGTTTCCGCCGTGATCGTGCGGAACCAGGCTTCGGCATAAGCCGCCTCGAGAGCGCGAAAATCGGCCGGTGCGTCGAGCGGGCTGACCCCGCCCGCCCCTTCGACATCGGCGAGCCGCCCGCCTGCCGGGTGATAGACCCCGGCGATCGAGATCCCGTAATCGGGCGCCACCAGGCTGTAGCAGGTGTTGATTAGTTTTGGCGGCGACGGGGTGTCGCCATGCAGCAAGGTGGTGACAGCGAAGGCGCACACCTTTGCCTCGGCATTGGCGGCGAAGGCCGATTTCGGCATTGCGCCGGTGATTGCGGCATCACCGATCACATGAATGTTCGGCTGCAGGCGCGACTCGAAAGTTACCGGGTCGATCGGGCACCAGCCGGTGCCGTCGGCCACACCCGCGAACTGGGCAATTCCCGCCGCCCGCTGCGGCGGGATGACATTGGCGACGTCGGCCTTGTAGGTGGCGAAATCGGTCACGAGCGTGCGGGTCTTCGAATCGACTGATATGACCTTCCCGCCGTTCGACAGCGAAACCCACTCGATGAGATCGGGGTAGAGCTGGTGCCAGGCGTTTTGGAACAGGCGCTGCTTCGAGAAACTGTCCTTTGCATCAAGGATGATCAGCTTCGAGCGCGGTTTCGCCTTCTTCAGGTAATAGGCAATCAAGCTCGCCCGTTCGTAAGGACCGGGAGGGCAGCGGAACGGATTGGCCGGGGCCGAGATCACAACCGTCCCGCCGTCGGCCATCGCTTCGAGCTGACGGCGCAGCAAAAGGGTCTGGTCGCCAGCCAGCCAGGCGTGGGGCATCACCGAGGCCGCAGCCTCGTCGTACCCGGGCAGCGCGTCCCAGCGGATGGCGATCCCCGGCGCTAAGACCAGCCGGTCGTAATCGAGCGGCGAGCCGTCGCGGAGCGAGACACGCCGGGCGTGCGGGTCGAGGGCCGTCGCCTGGTCCTGCGCGACGGCGATACCGGCCGCGCGGATCGCATCGTAGCCAAAGCGCTGTGCCGCCATGTCGCGCAGACCGGCGATCACGGCGTTGCTGAACGGACATGCCGTGAAGGTCGGGTTCGGCTCGACCAGCGTAACCTCGAATTGGGGATCGGCGCGGCGCAATGCCCGTGCGCAGGTCGCGCCGCCGAAACCGCCGCCGATTATGACGATGCGCGGTCTGGCTTGGCCCAGCGACAGCTTGGGTGACAGCGCGGCCGCGGCCGCAGCGCCCTTCAGAAAGGCTCGTCTCGTAGTTCTGATCACCGTTGCTCCGCTACCCAGGCGGCTATCGCCTGGATCTCCTCGTCGGAAAACCCTTTCGCTATTCGCCCCATCACTGTCGACGGGCGCTCGCCCGAGCGGAAGGCCTGCATCGCGGCAACAATATCCGCCGGGTTCTGCCCCCGCAGCGGCGCCACTTTGGTCTCCGCCGAGGCGGTCGGCGGATGACAACCCGAGCACGAAGATGCGCCGGGCGGCGGTTCCGCCGCCGAGGCGGTGGAGGCGATAACCAGTACCAGCAGCAGCACCCTTACCCTCCTCGCTACGCTCGGCACCCCTGGCGCATCAAAGATGCGCCACCCGACGGGCGCAGGCATGCGTGCGCCGAGAGGGCGCAATGCAGGAGAGGGGCTACAAAGCTCTTCTCCCGCACCGCGGGACAGGGGGGACCAAGCGCGCAGCGCTTGGTGGGTGAGGGGAAGGCCGCTCACACCGGCTTCAGGTCCTGGTCCTTCAGCGGCAACGAGCGGATGCGCTTGCCGGTCGCCGCGAAGATCGCGTTGCACAATGCCGGGGCCAGTGGTGGCACGCCGATTTCCCCGGCGCCGCCCCAGAACGCGCCGCTCGGCACCAGCACGGTTTCGATGGCCGGCATCTCGGCAAGACGCAGCATCTGGTAATCGTCGAAATTGCCTTGTTGTACCCGGCCGTTCTCGATCGTGATCGCGCCGTAGAGCGCCGCGGTCAATCCATAGGCGATCGCGCTTTCGGTCTGCGCCCGCAGGATCTCGGGATTGACGAGATGGCCGGTGTCGACCGCAGCGACGACGCGATGCAAGCGAACCTCACCTTTGCTGCCGACCGAGACCTCGGCCACCTGCGCGCACAAACTGCCATATGCCTCGACGAGCGCAATTCCGCGGGACACCCCCGCAGCCGCCCGCTTGTCCCAACCCGCTTTTTGCGCCGCCGCGTCGAGCACCGCGAGCCGCACCGGATCTTTGCTCAGCAATTTGCGGCGGTACTGGTACGGATCCTGCCCGGCGGCGTGCGCCATCTCGTCGATGAAGGATTCGCGGAAAAAACCGTTCTGCGAATGGTTGACCGAGCGCCAGAAGCCGACTGGCACGTGCGTCGTGCGCATGGCGTAGCCGACCTCGTAGTTCGGCACCGCATAGGCCATCTCTTCGGTAAAGCCGTTGGCGAAGGATTGATCGATGCCCCCGGTCAGCCGCTGCGGAAATAGATTGGCGAGTATCGACGGGCCGGTGACCCGGACCCGCCACGCGACCGGCATCCCCGAGGCGTCGAGGCCGGCGGTCAACTTGGCCATCGCCGTCGGACGGTAGAAATCATGGCGGATGTCCTCCTCGCGCGTCCATAAGAGCTTGACCGGCTGCCCGACCGCCTTGGCGATCAGCACCGCCTGATGGACAAAGTCCTGGACCGCGCCGCGCCGGCCGAAGCCGCCGCCGAGCATCGTCTTGTGCACGACAACCTTCTCCGGCGGCACCTCGGCGGCGGCCGCCGCTGCGGCCAATGCCGCTTCGCCGCTCTGAGTCGGCACCCAGACCTCGACCTTGTCGGGGGTGACGTGCGCCGTGCAATTCTGCGGCTCCATCGTCGCATGGCTCAAAAACGGCGCCCCGTATTCGGCCTCGATCCGCGTCGCGGCCGCGGCGAGCGCCGTGTCGACATCGCCGTCCCTGCGGACCACCGCTGCCTCCGGCGCGGTGAGCCCGCTGCGCAGGAACTCGGCGATGCTGGCGCTCGACACGGTACCGTTCTGCCCCTCGTCCCAGGTCACCGGCAGCGCATCGATTGCCGTCTTTGCCTGCCACCAGCTGTCCGCGACGACGGCGACCGCGTTCGGCAGCCGCACAACCTGGCGCACGCCTTTGAGCCCGCGGATTTTCGACTCGTCGTAGGATTTGGGAGTGCCGCCGAATACCGGGCACTGGGCAACCGCGGCGTAGACCATGTTCGGCACGCGGACATCGATGCCGTAAAGCGGCTTCCCGGTCACCTTGTCGACCGTATCGAGCCGCTGCTGCGGCGTGCCGATCAAGGTCCAGTCTTTCGGATCCTTCAGCTTGACCTCGGACGGAGGCGGCAATTTCGCGGCGGCTTCGGCAACTTCCCCATATCGCAGGGTGCGGCCGCTCGGCTTGTGGGTGACGACGCTGTTTGCCGCCTGGCACTCGGCCGTCGGAACGCCCCATTGCGCTACTGCCGCGGCGATCAGCATCTCGCGCGCCGCCGCGCCCGCCTTGCGGAGATATTCCTGCGAGGTCCGCACCGAGCGGCTGCCGCCGGTCGACATGTCCCCCCAGGCGCGCTTGCGCCGCAGGTTTTCTTCGGGCGACGGGAATTCGGCGCGCACCTTGCTCCAATCGCATTGGAGCTCCTCGGCGACCAGCATCGGCAGCGCGGTGGTGATGCCCTGCCCCATTTCGGAACGGGCGACGCGGATAACGACGGCGTCATCAGGCTGGATCACCACCCAGGCATTGACCTCGGCAGGGCCCGCCGAGGTCGCGGCCTCTCCAGGCAGGTGAAAACCGAGCGCGAGCCCGCCGCCCGCGGCGGCTGCGCTCGTCAGGAAGAAACGGCGGCTGATCTGCGGCAGTTGTGTCATGGCCTGTTTCCTCCGCCTCACGCCTGCATTGCGGTGTGGATTGCCGCGCGGATGCGCGCGTAGGTGCCGCAGCGGCAAATGTTGGTGACCGCGGCATCGATATCGGCCTCGGTCGGTTGCGGCTTCTCCTTGAGGAGAGCCGCAACCGCCATGATCATGCCGCTCTGGCAATAGCCGCATTGCGGCACATCATGGGCGATCCAGGCTCGTTGGACGGGATGCAGAGCGCCGTTGGCCGGCAATCCTTCGATGGTCGTGATCTGCGTCCCCTCGGCGGCGCTGACCGGCACCGAGCATGACCGGGTCGCGACCCCGTCGATATGGACCGTGCAGGCGCCGCACTGGGCGATCCCGCAGCCGTATTTGGTGCCGGTCAGGCCCAAGGTGTCGCGCAACACCCACAGCAGCGGGGTGTCGGGATCGACATCGGCCTCTCGCGTCAGTCCGTTGATGATCAGTCGGGGCATCTGGCTACTCCTCGATCGGCTCGCGGCACCTCGCCGGGAGAGTGTTGACCTCGATTATAAGCCGGTCGCCGCGTCCGCCCCAATCACCCTTTAGTGCGGGTCCTTAAACCGCAGACGCGGGAAGTTGATGATCGCTGGCCGCTCGCGTACAAACCGAACCGCGATGATCGCCGCGTTCCATTTCCGCACGAGGGTTCCGCTCGCTTGGCGTATCCTGACCTATGACAAGAGACGGACCGGGCTCGCGCTGATCGGAATTTTCATGGCGATCCTCCTCGTCTTTGTCGAGCTCGGCTTTTTCTACGCGGTGCCGCGCGGCGGCTTGTTGCTCTACGACAATATGAATTTGGACCTGCTGCTCGCCTCGAACGAATACGAGTATCAGGCCCAGCCCGGCGCCTTTCCGCTCAGCCGACTAGGCCCGGTCCGGTCCTCGCCCGATGTCGCGAAGGCGGCGCCGATCTATTTCGGCTATGTCAAATGGAAGAGCGGCGAAGGGGGTGTGTGGCCGGATGTTTTTGTGATCGGCTTCAACCCCGAGAGCCACATCTTCACTCCCGACAGCATCAACCGGCAGACCAGTGTCTTAAACCGCGCCGACACGGTTCTCGTCGACAGCACTACCCGCCCGATGTTCGGGCCGCTGGACACCGGCCGGATCGTCGAGATCGGCGATCGCAAGATCACAATCGGCGGACAATATGTGCTGGGCACAGGTTTCATGGGCCTCGGCGTCGTGCTGGCGAGCGACGCGAATTTTGCCCGGCTGTTTCCGCAACGGGGCCTCAACATCGTCAATCTTGGCGCGATCCAGCTGAAGCCCGGGGTCGACCCCGATCGCGCCGCCGACGATTTGCGCAAGGTGGTCGGCTCCGACCTCCAGATCTTCACGCACAAGGCGCTCGAAGCTCACGAAACGGCGTATTGGACGACGCGCACCTCGGTCGGAATCATCTTCGGATCGGGGCTGCTGATCTCCTTTGTGGTCGGGATCATGATCGTCTACCAGATCGTCTCGACGCAGGTCAGCCGGCAATTGCCGCAATTCGCAACAATGAAGGCGATAGGCTATCCCGACCGCTCGCTGGCCGGGACGGTCAGCGCGATGTCGCTGGTGATCGTCATCGCCGGGTTCATTCCGGCCTTGGGCGCCGCATTGGGGCTCTACTCGGTCATCCGCCAGAAAACATTGTTGCCGGTGACGATGAGCGAGACGCGCCTCCTTGCCGTGTTCGCCGCTGCGCTCGCCATGGCGTTGATTTCGGCGCTGCTCTCTGTCGGCAGTCTGCGCCGCGCCGCGCCGGCTGACGTGTTCTGAGAGGGTCGGGTTCTGTCGACGACCTCCGCCCCTCTTCGACGCCCTCCTGCGGGGCTCGCCGGCATAGCGCGGCCGGGCTCGGTCCCGCTCGCCTGGCGCAATCTTGTTTCCAACAAGTCGCGGTTGCTGCGTTCGGCCGGCGGCATCGGCTTTGCGGTGCTGCTGATGCTGATGCAGCTCGGCTTCGAACAGGCTTTTTTCGAGAGCGCGTTCGCGGTCATCCGCGGTCTCGACGGCGATATTCTGCTGCAAAGCGCCCATAAGTATCAGTTTGCGACGCGAGACCCGTTCCCCCGCGCCGATCTCGATAAGGCGCGGGACGTGCCGGGTGTCGCGAGCGCACGGGCGCTTTACGCCGACTGGTTCAACTTTTTCTGGAAGAATCCGATCGACGGCAAAGTTTTCCTGGTCCGCGCCTTTGGTTTCGATCCCGATGCGCCGGTCTTTTCCTTCGCCGATGTCAACGCGGACCGCGAGAAATTGAAGGAACCGAATACCGTGCTCGTCGACCGGCGCGCTCGGCGCTTTCTTGCCATGGACAGCGGAGCGACTGAAGCCGAGCTCAACGGCACCAAAGTCAAAATCGTCGGCGGTTTTGCCCTCGGCCCCGATTTCCAGAGCGACGGCACGGTCATCATGAGCGACCGCACCTTTGGGAGCCTGCTGCGCGGCCCTCCCGGCGTCGATGTCGGGGTGCTCAAGGTGAAATCCGGTGATGATCCCGCCGCCGTCCAGCAATCCCTAAGAAAAGCATTGCCCGATACGATCGCGGTCTTCACCAAGCCGCAGCTGATCGAGTTCGAGCGCAAATTTCAGGCGGACGTCTCTTCGGCCGGACCGATCTTTGCGATGGGCACGATTGTCGGCTTTGTGGTTGGAATGCTGATCTCGTATCAAGTCACCTACACCGATCTTTCCGACCAGCTCCCACAATATGCGACATTGAAGGCGATGGGATATCGAACCGGCTATCTGCTGCGTGTGGTCTTTGAGCAGGCGACGTTCAATGCCTTGGCGGGGTGGGTTCCGGCATTGCTGCTGAGCCTCGTGCTCTATTACCTCATTGGTCGGATAGCGCTGTTGCCGCTGCACATGACGATGCGGCTGACGCTCGTCAGCCTCGGCCTGACCCTAGGGATGTGCCTGATCTCGGCGGCGATCGCCGTCCGGCGAGTGATCACGGCCGACCCGGCCGAGGTGTTCTGATGTGCGCCGCTCTGGTTGCCGAGCGGGCGGAGGCGCCGCCGGTCGCGCGGCCTGCCGCACCGGAATCAGCCGTTCGGGTGGACGGGCTGAACCACTATTACGGTGAGGGCGAAGCGCGCAACCAGGTCCTATTTGGGAACTCGATGGAGATTCCTGCGGGTCAGCTCGTGGTGATGACCGGCCCCTCGGGGGCCGGCAAGACCACCTTGTTGACGCTGATCGGGGCACTCCGCTCGGTTCACGAAGGCAGGATCGAGGTGCTGGGCCGCGACCTCTCGCGACTTGGCACCGGCGAACTCGTCGATGTGCGGCGCGACATAGGTTTCATCTTTCAGATGCACAATTTGTTCGACGCGCTCTCCGCCTACGAAAACGTCAAGATGGCGGCGCAGCTCGCTAATGGCGAGCTGGGCGACATGCGGCAGCGCTGCACCGGGATCCTGGAACGGCTGGGGCTCGGCCACCGCATCGAGCACAAGCCAAGGTTCCTGTCGGGCGGCGAGCGCCAGCGGGTCGCGATCGGCCGCGCTCTCGTCAATCAGCCAAGACTGATCCTCGCCGATGAGCCGACCGCGGCGCTCGACAAGGATTCGACGATGAACGTTATCAATCTGCTCAAGCAGACCACGATCGATTACGGCGCGGCCGTAATGATGGTCACCCACGACCACCGGATCATCAATTCGGCCGATCGCTTAGTCCACATGGTGGACGGCCGGATCATGTCCGATGTGGTGCTTCATGATGCCCTGCGGATCTGCGAGTTTTTGCGACCGATCGATCTGTTCAAGACGCTGACGCCGCAGCAGCTCACGGATGTCGCCGAGCATATGAAGAAGCGCCACTTCGCGGCCGGTGAGACGATCATTCGCGAAGGGGAACCGGGGGAGGAGTTCTTCCTGATCTCGGATGGCGAAGTCGAGGTTATCCGTTCCGATCACGAGGTGGCGCGGTTGGGGCCGGGGGATTTTTTCGGCGAGGTCGCGCTGATCAGCGGCGAGCCGCGCAACGCCACCGTCGTCGCCGAAGGTACAGTCGACGCTTATGCACTCGGAAAAACCGATTTCCAGTCCGCGCTCGCGGCCAGCCAAAGTTTCCGCGACCAGCTCTATCGCGTCTATTTCATGCGCCATTGACTGGGAAGAGAGCGTCGCCGCGAAGGCGAGCTTGCCCTGGCATTGCCGACAGCTGATATACTGGAACGGGAGGCCGGCGACGGACAGGTCCCTCGCCAACCCGGTCAGGTCCGGAAGGAAGCAGCCGTAACGAGCCCCGACCTGGGTCGTTCGTCCGGTCTCCCTTGTCTCGGCACGGTTTCGAGAATGAGCGATTCGGCGGCGGCATATCGCGTCCTCGCCCGCAAATATCGGCCTTCGACCTTCGCTGAGCTGATCGGGCAGGAGGCGATGGTGCGCACCCTGTCGAACGCGATCGCGACGGGGCGAATCGCCCACGCCTTCATCCTGACCGGCGTGCGCGGCGTCGGCAAGACGACGACGGCCCGCATTCTGTCGCGTGCCCTCAATTGCGTCGGACCTGACGGCTCTGGCGGCGCGACGGCCGAACCTTGTGGCCAGTGCGCGCAATGCCGCGCGATCGCCGACGACCGTCATGTCGATGTGATGGAGATGGACGCCGCTTCGCGCACAGGCGTCGACGACATCCGCGAGTTGACCGAGGGGGTGCGCTACCGTCCGGTCTCCGGGCGCTATAAGATCTACATCATCGACGAAGTTCACATGCTCTCGAAGAACGCCTTCAACGCGCTGCTGAAGACGCTGGAGGAGCCGCCACCCGATGTCAAATTCGTCTTCGCGACAACCGAGATCAACAAAGTCCCGGTCACAGTCCTGTCGCGGTGCCAACGTTTCTCGCTGCGACGGGTCCCGGTCGAACAGCTGATCCCGCATTATCGTCGGATCGCCGAGACGGAGGGCGTCGAGGTCGAGCCGGCGGCCCTCGCGCTGATCGCCCGCGCCGCCGACGGCTCGGTGCGCGACGGGCTCTCTTTGCTCGACCAGGCGATCGCTCTCTCGGGCGGGCGGGTTGCGGAAGGCGCCGTGCGTGACATGCTGGGGGTCGCCGATCGCGGGCTCGTCTTCGATTTGCTGGAGAGTGTGTTGCGCGGCGATGCGCCGGCTGCGCTGGCGCAAATGGGTCACCTTTATCAGGGCGGGGCGGACCCGTTGATGGTCCTGCAGGATCTCCTCGACCTCATTCATTTCGTGACGCGGCTGAAGCTGGCACCGGAGGCCGGGACCGGCGATCCGATCGCCGAAGGCGACCGCGCGCGGGCCCGGCCGCTCGGCGCAAAGCTTACGATGCCGGTCCTCGCCCGGGCGTGGCAGATGCTGCTGAAGGGCCTCGAAGAGGTGCAGATGGCGCCATCGCCGATCCAGGCGGCCGAAATGGTGCTCGTGCGCATCGCCTACGTCGCCGATCTGCCGGCGCCAGCCGAATTGGTCCGCTCGGTCGCGGCAGCACCGGGCCACGCAGGAAACCGAGGCAATGGCGCGGTCATTGCGTCGAACACGTCTGCCGCTTCGCCCGCCGTTGCCGTCGTGCAACCCGCGGAAACCGCGCCTCCACGGCCGACCGGTGGGAGTGCGTTGCGAGCCATTGCCGAGCTTCCCACCCCCGGCACCTCGCCCGCGCATGACCCCATGCCCCAAAGTTTTGCCGAAGTCATCGCGCTGTTCGACAAAAGGCGCGAGGCGCTGCTACGGTCACACCTCTGGTCGGATGTTCATCTGGTTCATTTCGAACCGGGGCGGATCGAGGTCCGCCCGGCTTCCAACGCACCGCGCGATCTGACCAACCGCCTCGGCCAGCTGCTGAGCGAATGGACCGGAAGCCGTTGGTTGATTGCCGTTTCCGAAGCGCAAGGAGAGCCGACCGTGCGCGAGCAGGAGGAGGGCCGCCAGCGGGATCTGCGGAACGAGGTCACGAGCCACCCGTTGGTTCAGGCGGTGCTCGAGACGTTTCCGGGGGCGACGATCGCCGCGGTTCGAGAGCGGTTTGCGGCGGGCGAGCCCGATCGGGATCAGACATCTCCGGAAGACTCCGGAGAAGACGCCGATACAGGAGAGGACGGATTATGAAGAACATCGGCCAGCTGATGAAACAAGCTCAGGAGATGCAGACCAAGATGGCCGAGGTGCAGGCCCAGCTGGAGGCCGTCGAGATGACCGGCGCCGCTGGCGCTGGCATGGTTCAGCTGACCTTGAACGGCAAGGGCGATTTAAAGAAGATGAAGATCGACAAGAGCCTGCTCGTCCCTGACGAAGGCGAGGTGCTGGAAGACTTGATCGTGGCCGCGTTCAACGACGCCCGCGCAAAAGTTTCTGCCCACGCCGAACAGGAAATGCAAAAATTGACCGGCGGCCTGCAATTGCCGGGGGGCCTGAAGCTGCCGTTCTAACGACACTGGCGCTTCCGCGCCCCCACCGCACGGGAGGGTGGGGGGCGAAGACGCTGCCCGACGCAGGCGATGTCCGAACTCGACACCTTGATCCAGCTTCTCGCCAAGCTGCCCGGCCTCGGCCCCCGCTCGGCAAGGCGCGCCGCACTGCATTTGATCAAACGGCGCGAGAGCCTGCTGGAGCCGCTGGCGGCGGCGCTGGCCAAAGCGGCGGAAGCGATCCGCCCGTGCCCGACCTGCGGCAATCTCGATACAGTCGAACCATGCGCGATCTGCCGGGACCCGAAGAGGGATGCGACGACGATCTGCGTCGTCGAAGATCTCGCGGATCTCTGGGCGCTCGAACGAACCCGGGCGTTTCGCGGGCGCTATCACGTGCTGGGCGGAACCTTGTCGGCGCTCGACGGCATCGGCCCGGACGATCTGAATATCGAGCGGCTCCTTGCCCGCCTTCGACCCGGCCAAGAATTGATCCTCGCGCTGAACGCGACGGTCGAGGGTCAAACCACGGCGCATTATCTGGCAGACCGTCTCGCCGGCAAAGGCGTCATGATCACCCGTCTCGCCCAGGGAGTGCCGATCGGGGGCGAACTCGATTATCTCGACGACGGCACCCTGGCCGCCGCCCTCAAGGCCCGCCGCGCCGTGTCGGCGGGTTGAACCGCTCGGTGTTATTTTTTTGCGCCGGCACCGTTTCCTGACGTTCGCCGCGCCGACTGGCGTCCGGCGCCGCGACCGAGCCCGATTTTTTTGGCGAATTCTGAACGTTGTTCAGCATAGTTTGGAGCCACCATAGGATAATCCGCCGGGAGGCCCCATTTGGCCCGGTATTCGTCGGGCGTCAAATTATAAGTCGACCGCAGGTGCCGCTTCAACATCTTGAGCTTTTTGCCGTCCTCAAGGCAAACCAGATAATCGGGGGTAACCGATTTGCGCACCGGCACCGCCGGTTTGAGCGGCTCAGGCTGAGATTCCGCCGGCTGGCCTTCGAGTGATTTGAGCGAATTGTAAACGGCGTTGATGACTTCGGCCAACTGCGCAGTCGCCAATGTATTGTTGCTCACATAAGCTGCGACAACATCAGCGGTCATCCGCAGCAACTCCTCCTCTGCCGTCTTTGGCGCTGCCGGTTCTGCCATTTTCCGCCCCGGGAAGTCCTGAAATTCGAATTCGCTCGCATAATCGATGCACGAATTTCTTGTGTCAACCGAAACTTTAGCGGGAAGACAGTAATCAGCATTGCTGCGGGAATGGTACGACTTGCCAGGCACGAGACGGTCCCTGATCTGGTTCTGCGGGATAGCAAACTTGTGAAGAGATGGATGCGGCGGACGAGATCGAGCTGTTCGGCACTTTGTCTCAATGCGCAATTTCGACAGTGGGCTCGCGGCAGAGCCGCAATTCATGGTAGGCGGCTGGCATTATCTAGCGAGATCTGGTAGGGTGATGCTGGTCAGGCGCTCGGTGCCGAAATTAGCGCTCGGGAATTGTACGCGTGATCGGAAACCCGCCCCATTGGGACGGGTGCCGGTTTATCCCCTTCCGACAACAAGTGGTTCTGATGCCTTCAGTCCGTTCCTCTGTTTACGCAAGGGTTGTTGACGATTTCTTCTGTGACACATTGTCTGAGGCTGATCCTGAGATCGCCGCGGCGATCGATCGAGAACTAGAACGCCAGGAGTTTCAGATCGAGCTGATTGCCAGCGAGAACATCGTCTCGCGGGCGGTCCTGGAAGCCCAAGGCTCGGTGCTCACGAACAAATACGCCGAAGGCTATCCCGGCCGCCGATACTATGGCGGATGCGAATTCGTCGATGTCGCCGAGACGCTGGCGATCGAGCGCGGCAAGCGCCTTTTCGGATGCGGCTTCGCCAATGTGCAGCCGCATTCCGGGGCGCAAGCCAATCAAGCCGTGTTTGTCGCGCTGCTCCAGCCGGGTGACACGATCCTCGGAATGGCGCTCGCTGCGGGCGGACATCTGACGCATGGAGCGCGGCCGAATCTGTCAGGCAAATGGTTTAATGCGATCGCCTATGGCGTTCGCGCTGAGGATGGCCGCATCGATTTCGACGAAGTCGAGAGTCTCGCCCGCCAGCATCGGCCAAAGCTGATCATCGCCGGCGGCAGCGCCTATTCGCGGATCATCGACTTCGCCCGGTTTCGCGCCATCGCCGATGATGTCGGCGCTTATCTGATGGTGGACATGGCGCATTTCGCGGGGCTCGTCGCCGGAGGCGTTTATCCGAGCCCGCTGCCATATGCGCACGTGGTCACGACCACGACGCACAAGACGTTGCGCGGGCCGCGAGGCGGGCTGATCCTGACCGATGACGCGGAGATCGGCAAAAAGATCAACTCGGCCGTTTTTCCGGCTCTGCAAGGCGGGCCGCTTATGCATGTGATCGCCGCCAAGGCGGTGGCTCTGCACGAGGCGCTGCAGCCAAGCTTCAAGTCTTACGCCAAGTCGGTTGTCGAGAACGCCAAAGTGCTCGCGGCAACCTTGGTCTCAGAGGGGCTTCGGATCGTCTCCGGCGGGACCAACTCGCATCTGATGCTGGTCGATCTGCGTCCACTGGGCCTGACCGGCCGCGAGGCCGAGGTCAGCCTCGAACGCGCCGGCATTACCTGCAACAAGAACGGCATCCCCTTCGACCCGCAGAAGCCAACCGTGACATCAGGGATTCGCCTCGGCTCGCCGGCGGCGACGACCCGCGGCTTCGGCCCGGAGGAGTTCCGTATGGTCGGGAGTTACATCGTCGAGGTGCTGCGCGCGCTTGCGCAGGGGGCAGCCGATAAGGGGGCAACCGAGGCGCGCGTGCGAGAGAATGTCCGAATTCTCTGTGCCCGCTTTCCGATTTATGGCGGACCAAGCGAGCCGAGGCACCTGGCCGAGTAGAACCGGAGGGGGAGATGCGCTGTCCGTTTTGCGGAGCCGACGACACCCAGGTCAAGGATTCGCGGCCGACCGATGATCGCGGCGCAATTCGGCGCCGGCGCTTCTGCCCGAATTGCGCGGCCCGCTTCACGACCTTCGAGCGCGTGCAACTGCGCGAATTGACGGTCATCAAAAAACACGGCCAACGCGAGCCTTTCGACCGGGACAAGCTCGCCCGTTCGATTTATATCGCGTTGCGCAAGCGGCCGGTCGAGCCGGATCGGGTCGAGCGCATCATCAACTCGCTGGTGCGCCAGCTGGAGAGCTCGGGCGAAACCGATATTCCGAGCGACGTGATCGGCGGTCTCGTCATGGAGGCGCTGGCCAGCCTCGATCAAGTCGCCTACATCCGTTTCGCTTCGGTCTACCGCAACTTTCGCGAGGCCAAGGATTTCGGGGATTTTGTTGGGCGGATAGCCGCCGATGGCGACTGAGCCGCCGGCGGACGCAGAGGTTTTCCCAAGCGATCGATCCTTCGATCTGCGCTTTATGCGCGCGGCATTGGCGCTGGCGCGGCGCGGGCTTGGCTCGGTCTGGCCAAACCCGGCTGTCGGCTGCGTCATTACCGATCGGGGTCGCGTCGTGGGGCGCGGGTGGACGCAGCCGGGTGGGCGGCCGCACGGCGAGACCGAGGCGCTCGGCCGAGCGGGCCTAGCCGCTCGCGGCGCCACCGCCTATGTCAGTCTCGAACCTTGCTGCCATTGGGGCCGCACCCCGCCCTGCACCGATGCGCTGGTTGCCGCTGGGATACGGCGGGTCGTGGTCGCCATGGAGGACCCCGACCCGCGCGTCGCCGGCGAGGGTGTACGGCAATTGCGCGCGGCGGGACTGAATGTGGATACCAGTCTCTGCAAAGCCGAAGCTGCCGAAATCAACGCCGGTTTCTTCTGCCGCCTACGCAACGGGAGGCCGCTGGTCACGCTGAAGCTCGCCACCTCGCTCGACGGCCGCATTGCGACCGGGCGCGGGGAGAGCCAATGGATCACCGGTCCGCCGGCGCGGGAGCGCGCACACGCGTTACGGGCCGCCCACGACGCAATTATGGTCGGCACCGGAACGGCCCTCGCCGACGATCCGCAGCTCACCTGTCGGCTGCCGGGACTGGCCCACCGCTCGCCGGTGCGCGTTGTCTTCGACCGGCATTTGCGCATCCCGCCGACGATCCGCCTCATTTCCGATGCCCGAGCGGTTCCGACTTGGGTCTTGACCTTGCCTTCGGCGGACCCTGAACGGCGGCAAGCGATCCTTAGCGCCGGTGCGGCGGTGATCGACATTGATCCCGGTCCCGACGGTAACGGCAGCCTCGCTGCCGCCCTGGCGGCGCTCGGCGAGCGCGGCATTACCCGGCTGCTCGTCGAGGGCGGCGGGCAACTCGCGGCCGGTTTCGCGCATGCCGGTCTGGTTGACCGCTTGGTTTGGGTCCACGCGCCGATGCTGATCGGCGGTGACGGCGTTCCGGCTATCGCCGAATTCGGACTTAATGTGCTCGCAGAAGCGCCGAGCTTCGAGCGCCTATCGACGGAAATCGTCGGAGACGACGTTTTGACCCTGTTCCGCGTCCGCGAGTAGGCTCTACTTGCGGCGGCGCGCCACAATGATCGGATAGATGTACCAAAGCCCGATCAAAAACACGAATGCCGATCCGGCGATGAACGACCCAATGACGGAAGATCCGGAGATTTTGGCGATTACGACATAAATATCGCCGGCCAGTCCCAAACCGAGCGGCAGGGTCGCGCCGGTGACGAGGGCGCTGCCGACCCGATACATGTCTGCGGTATTCTCACCGGCATAAACAATCCTGTGATAGGGCGCCGGAGCCATCAGCATCACGACGGCTAACGCGACAAGAAAAAGGCTCGCCGCATGCACGATAATCGAGGCCTTCGGCAGCTGCTCGAAACTTTGAGTAAGCACGATAGCCAGCTGAAACCCGAACAAAGCCTGGGCGCCTGGCAGGATCACGCGGGCCTCTACGAGCAACTGTTCGATCTTTACTTGCAGCGGTGTGTCAGTCCGCTCGTTCGATTGGCCGCGCGTGATCATGCGTTCCCGCTCCCCGAGAAATCTCTTTTGCAACCGCGGCAGGCCATACCAGAGAGCAAGCGCCACCCCGGCTCCCGTTACGCCCGCCGCGGTCGAGACGGCGCTATCCTCGAATATTCCTTCCGTGCCGACGAAGAGACCGAGACCCAGCGCCAGCGCGAATGGGAGCAGCGCTAAATCGGCGATAACCGTCGCGTAGCGATGCAGTCGGCCACTGTCCTGGCCTCTCTCGACGATGCGGTGATAAGGGTCTGGGGCAATCAGCAAACCGATGGCGCAGACAAGGAGCACCAGCGCAACCCCGTCGGCGTAACGCACATATTCCGGGAGTTCGTCGAACCTGGTGCTGAACACCCCGCGAAACCCGAACCCGAGCAGAATCTGCGCCCCCAAGATCAGTATCCGGGTTTCCTCGAGCGCGATCTTGACCTTTTCCGACAGCTTCATAGCGTTTCAACACCGGAACGGCGCGAAGAGAGCGCAGACCGGAAAAAAGGTTCGCCGCGTCCGGCAGGTGCTAAGCGGGCGGACCCTTCGCGCACCGGCGGCCTTTAATAGGCAGCGCAGCGCCCCCGGCGCGTCGCCATGGTCCGGGCGAGAGCGGTGCGGCGAACCGCTGACGAAGTAAAGGTGGCATGTGACAGCAGAGGCGCTTTCTCAGGGCCGCCCCCGGCCTGCGTTGCGGCGGGTCAGCCGGCGCTCGCTTCCAACCTCCGGCTTCGGCCGTTGCGCTCGCGCGATCGCCGCGGCGGCTCCGGGTCGAGCATCTGCGGAAGCGCCCGGACAAGTTATCGACCTGCGCGCCGTCGCCTCGTTCGAGCTTACGGTCAAAGGACGCAACGGGAAGGGTAGGGAGGGGGCCGCTGGCGGCGGAGTCCCACGGGCTGGCGCGCGAGGTAGAGGCTCGCGCTACGCGATCGCCCGCTCTTGCGGCACGGTAATCGGGATTTTGTAGAGCCGCACTGCGTTTTCCAAGACCAGTTGGTCGAGCGCCGCTTTCCCGAGAGCCGCCTGCGCCGGAGCGTGTCCCATTGCCTTGGAATGCGGCCACGGGCTGTCGAGACCCGGGAAGTCGCTGGCCCACAGGAAGTTGCGTAAGCCAATTTCGGGTACGCGCCGGAAACCACCCTCCTCTTCCACCTCGAACGTAAAGAAGACCTGCCGCCTGACGAACTCGGTCGGCTTGTCGGAAAGCGGGATGTCGGGCTTAAAGACGGGGGTGGACGGCCCGCCGAAATCGTACTCGCGGTCGAACCGCCAGAACAGAAACGGGACCCATCCGACCCCCGCCTCTTCGAGCACGAAGCGCACCCCGGGATGGCGATCGCAGATCCCCGAGAAGACGACGGCGCTCATCAGCTCCGCCATGAGCCCCATCGGGAAGTTCGCAACCGTCATCAGCGACTGGTTGCGCGGCTCCAGGCCGGAGACCCCGACCCCGATCTGGCGCGATCCGCCGCGCGGGTTGGCGTGCAGATTGACCGGCAAACCCGTCTCCGCGGCTGCCGCCCAGACCGGCTCCCAGACCTGGTGCAATACCGGTTCGGGAGCGCCGACCCAGTCGAAGATGACCCCGGTGGGCAGGCCAAACTCCGCCACCCGCAAGAGTTCCGCAATGGCCTCCTCTGGTGTCTGGCACGGCAACGGGAGGAGCATGATGAACCGGCCGTTCAACTCCTCATACAATTCCCGCGCCCAGTCGTTGACGGCGCGAACGCAGGCGGCCCGCAGCTCCGGATTCTTGATCGCCGATATCTGTTCATAAGGACCGTTGACGAGCTCGGCATCGACCCCGTCCCGGTCCATGTCTTCGCAGCGATATTTGGCGTTTGCGGCGCGGAAGACGCCGGGCTCCGGCTCCTCCGCCAAGCCCGCCCGCGTATAGCAGTTGACCGGCCCGCGGCCGACGCCGGCCCAGCCAACCCCGCTCCAGTTGTGCCCCTCGACAACCCACTGGCGCGTGCCGTCCGGCCTCTTCACGACCCGCGGCCCATCATCCTGAAATTTTCTCGGCAGACGCTTCGTCCACAAGTCGAAGGGGAGGTGCATCAGCCGGCAATGCCCATCCGCGGATACCACGCCAAATCTCTTCTCCATGCGCGTTTCCCCTCTCCGAATGCCACCGATGAGTGAGGCTATCACACAGCCTTTCCGCCCGGTAGCGCGGGTCGAGCGGCGTTATTGCAGCAGGGAATTTGCCTTGGACAAAGCTTTTCAGGCGTTAGGACAGGATTTCCGTGCCCAGGCGGCGGCAGAATATGGTGTCTAGGCTAGCGCTCAGAACCATTCAGACGAGTTCAGCTAACGCCCCCTCCAATCTGAACACTAGCGCCACGCCTCGAGCGGCGCGCCTTCTGTGAGATCCGGGATGTTCGGAGCGGGTGTTGCCGGATCGGGTTCCGGCTCGGTCGTGCCCTCAAAGCCAGGCAGGCCCAACTCGTGCCTTAGAGCGTTCAGACGGTTGAGCCAGCCTTTGAGAAACCTGTCCTGGCCCGGCCGCTGCGCGAAGGTCCGGTACAAGCCCTCGCGAACGTCGCAGTAGTTCATCATCGCCTCGCCTAGGTCACAGCTGTCACAAGCGGCTTTCGTCGCGGGGCCAAACGCGCCATCGGCAGGGGTACCGACTGCCTGCTGCAAAATCTTGATCGCGCGATTGGGCCCCATATTGACAGCGGTATCAAACGCCGCGAGGTCGAGCTTGCTGCGGAGCACGTCGCATTTGGCGGGGAGCCAATAGCGCTGGTAATAGATCGCCGCTACCTCCTGGTCATTGATCCGCTCGACATCCTGCTGAGGCAAGCCTTGGTCAGCCCGCCAGGCGTGATAAACGTTTTGCGTCACGCCCTGGTTGGTGCGCCCCCCATGGTCGGCCGGGTCGTCCACGAACCCACCTTCCCAGCGCAGAATAAAGGGCAGGGAAGCTCCAAAGGCCTGCGATGTGTTGTTTTGCATAGCTCGATCCTAGTAAGCTGGAAAGAAGAGTGTATGGCAGTTCAGGTTGGATCGATTGACACGAACCCCTTTCAAGCGACGGGCCGCGTTGCTTTGTCGTGGCGGCTAATGTCCTTATTTTACAAACTCATCGGCCGAACGATTGTGAGGTAGTTCACACCTGAACGTGTATTTTTTCCACCGTGTCGCTCGATGCCGGGGCTTTGGCTAATGCTAGCATCGAGTCGGAAGGTTTGCATCCACCAAATGCCGGATGTCGGACCACATCCCGCAATCAAAAGTTCTATCGCCCAATTCATCCCGCCGGATTACCACCCTTTAGCTCGCACTATTGCTGGCATGTTGGACGATAGGTTTCGCCCGGCATATATCGCCCGATCTCGTCCGCGGTCATCCCGCGCTGCCCTTCCGGCAATCGGTCACAGATTTGGCGTGCCAGATCCGGGGCGCGCCATCTGATCCGCCGTACCACAATCTGCCCAATGCCGTCGGCACCCGCATCATGCTCGGTGGCGATCATCGACTGGCCGTTGTCGCCGCCGACGGCATCTTTAGCGCCGCGCAAAGCGCATCCGGGAAGGCCATCTCGGCCTTATCGTCCCGGCTTGGCTTCGTTGTTGGGGAGCCCTGCGACAATGATCGGAATGATGTGGTTAGCATCTTTGATGCCGACAAAGCGGCGGATCTCGTCATTGACGTAAGGGCTCGACCTCGCATCGGGCGAGCATACGACGATGAGCTTTCTGGCGCCGCGCAGGTATCGCTCGATGAACTCGTAGTAATCGGCGCCGAGGAGATCACTGGTGTCGCGGAACACCGATAGCCGCCGCTGCCCCAAATTCAGGTCGTTGGCTGGCTTGTAGGCCCGCAGGGCGCCTTCCAGCAGAGCACAAAATCTTTGTCTTTGCGGGAATAACTGACGAACACATCAAATTCGGAAGCGCTATCCGCCGCCATCGGTGGTGCCGCTGCCGGCTTAGCGGCGGAGTCCAACATTGGCTTGATGGAATTGATGATGACCGATCAGTGGTTCACAGGGTTGCAGGGTCGATAATGATTGGCTGCCGTCCCGTGAGGTTGCGGACGAGTTCGGTCATGTTCTCCGTGCCACCTGGGCCATCCCCCGCCTCTCCATTCCACAGAGTGATGAAGGAAGCACGGCGCAGGCCTTGCGACAGCGCCGAGTAGAGCATCCAACGGTTGCACCGGTCGTGGACGCCGATACCGGCGGGCGCGGGCCCAAGCTCTTCCGGCATGACGAGAACCGTGCTGCCGGGGTTCTCAGTCACCTGCGCGAAACTGCGCTCCCAGCGGCGGTCCGGATCGGCAAAAGTCACCGACTCGGCGAGGAACTCGTTTTCGGTGCGAGCCAGATGCAGCTCGATCCGCATGCCGCGCTCCAGGCATGCTGCGGCAAACAGCAGGTCGCTCCCGGCAGCGCCGCCGCAAAGGCCGAGATCGCCGTTGCCGGCCCCGACCTCATCGAGCGCAGCGCGGATACGCGCCGCCGCGGCCTCGATCTTTGAGGGTGGGAAGCGGGGCGGCTTGGTCTTGCCGTCGCCGCGATCTGCCGGGTTATCGATCATGTGACCACTGAACACGACGACATGGTCCGGCTCCGACCGTTCTTCCGGGCGGCTGCCGAGCAGAGCGTGCAACTGCTGCTCGGCGCGATCCATCACGGCGGCGGCTTCGGCGACGATCTCGGTTTGAAATTTGAGCTCCCCGAGGAAATCGAGCTGCTGGCTGGAAAAGTCGAGCGCAAACCAGTCGCGGCTCGCGACCGCCAGCGCCGCCGCCTCGGCGTAGTCGTCGATCGCGTCGTCCTTCCGATTCTCGATCAAGGCAAGTTCCGCCCGGGTGGCGAGCGACCAATAGTCTTTACTGCGCTCGGCTGCTGCGGCAACGGTCCAGCCGACACCGGCGGCGATCAGGTGAAGCGGCAGCCGGCTTCGCCGGCCGGTGACGTGCTCCCAAAGCCTCCCCAAGGTCAGCGCATTGATACCCGGATAATACTCGCCGGGAGAGGCGCGAAATGCCTCGATATAGGCGGCGGCGGCGCTTTGCAGTGTAGCCGCGGTGTCACGCGCCGCAGCGACGGGGTCCCGCTTGCGCTGGGGATGCGCATTCCAGATCTGCGTCCATTCATCCTTCCAAGTGCGGGCGAGAAGACCCAAGGTCTCGCCGTCCTTGCGTTCCTCAGCGAGGCCGCGAAGGCTCTCGCGAGCCTCGGCGTAGCGCTCGGCGCGGCCCAAAGCGATGCCCTCGAGTTCCCGCGCTTCGACGTCGTACGGCTCGAGCTGGCGCGCGCGCTCGAGAATATTCAGCGCGTAGCGCGGGCGGTTGAGCCGGACGAGTGCGCGCGCCGCGGTGCGCAATGCCTCGAATTCGAGCACGCTGTTTGGCGTCTCCTCGGCGAGCACCAGAATGTCGCCGGGCCGCTGCTTACGGCGCGCCACCTCGACGCCGCTTTGCCATGTCTCGAGCGCCTGCCAGAACTGATTGATGTCCCCGACTTTGAGGGTCTTCCAGTCCGGCTCCCTGAGGTTGGGGAGCTGTTGATAGACCGGGCTCGCCCGCCGCCCGCGCCAGGCACCGAGGGTCGCCTCGATCGCCTCCTTGAGAGCATTGCGTTCGGCTTCCACTAGGTCCGGATCGAGGCGCCCGCCCTTCAAGGCATAGCGCTGCATGCGCTGACCGGCGATGTCGAACGGCAGCCGGTCGCGGAGCGCATAGGTGAGAACCGTAGCGCCCGCGCGCAACGCGTGCCGCACGCCGATTTCGTACCAGACATTGGGATTGTCCAACGTCAGATCGGCGACGACAAACTCGGCGAGGAGCAGATCCTGAAACATGTCGAGGTGGATCGAGCCGCCGCGGCGGTCGGCGTCCGCGCGATGCGTCATCAAACCGGCCGCCGCGATGGCCGGCGCAAAGAGGTCCCGGTAAACGGCGTCGAAATCGATCGCGGTCCCGTCCGGCGCTTTCTTCTCGCCAAACGGCATGATGACGAAGGCACGGCGGGTGGATGTCATCGGGGTATCTTCCTCTGGGCCCCAAATGCGAGAGCCGAAGGATCCGCGTTATATGATCCCAGCCCGGCAGCCGTCGAATAACTGATCGGAAAGCTTGGCTGGGGGACTAGGATTCGAAGCTAGACTGGCGGCTCGGAGCGCCTTCAGCCTGAGATTGGGATATCCCTAGAAGTCTCGCCATGATCGACCCCAGCTCGCGACCGAAGTGGAACTTCTCCCAGGGCATCGAGCGTCATTAATACTAATCTTGTGCCCTTCGCACAAGAACCGGCTTGCCGTCCGATGACCCGCGCCCTGGAAGCTCATGCGCAACCCGAACCCGAGCGGCTTAGGCGGCATTGATTGCGGAAGGGACGGAAACTCCCTGTATATTTGGGGGCTCAAGGACGTCATTCTCGACGCAATGCGTTAGCGGAAACGCGCCACGGACAAGAATGCCTGGCGAAGGGGCAAAATAATGAAAACACTGCTATTGATTACGACCGCAGTGCTTGCGAGCATGATTGCGGTAGCCGGCGCAGACGCGCAAATCACCGTCGGCGGTAGCGCCGCCAATCTACCAACACCCCAGGGCACTATAGGAGCTACTGCACCCAACGTCGGCGGCGCGGGCAGCTCAAACAGCCCAGGAAATTATGGTCCGGGCTACACCGGCCCGGGTGCCGTTGGGCCCGGCAGCTTTGGCCCGGGTGCGTATGGTCGCGGAAACAAGGGTCCAGGCGCCTCCGTTGGCAGCGCCGCTGGTGCCGCTGAAATCGGTGTTAGGTGACGGCGCCCGCGAGCCATGGCTGTGGCCAAACAAGAGGATGAGATGATATCGCACAAACCCGAATTTCCCGACGAGAGTACGTTCCGCTCGGGTGAGATACATCCAAGCGAGATCTGGGGTGAAAGCGTCGACGACCATCGCTCCAGTCGCCGTGAGAGATCCCTGCCAATCATTGCCGATGAGCTCGCTGCGGCTGGCCGCCACCACCTGGAGCTTGCCAAACGGATTGCCGAGAAGGTGGCACAATTCTACCAGGATTGATCGTCAGCAGCTCCGTGATCCTCGGTACCTTGACCTCTCAAGAGAAAAGCCTCCGTCCCGGGCAAATTGAATGCTCAAGCCCGGAGCCGCTGCACACTGGGGTCGTGAAAACCTCGGCGATCCCTTCCCAACCGGCCGTCGGCGGCTTCTACTTGGATGAAAAGCGGATTTCCGGCGTCAAGGAAGCGAAAAGAGCCCCGAAAGTCGGGCTCTGTTTCTCTCTAGCATTGAGCTGGCTGGGGGACTAGGATTCGAACCTAGACTGGCGGAGTCAGAGTCCGCTGTCCTACCGTTAGACGATCCCCCATCCGACGCTCGGCTCGAGTTCGGGGCCAGTGACGCACCCGAATGATAGCACAACGGGGCGGGAGGCGGTAGGCTTAGCTTTTACGCGCTGCCGGGCGTTTTGTGTGAAATTTGTGGGGTTTTGATTCGTCGCTCGGTTGCGCTACGATCTCGGGTGGTGCTTCGCTGACGATGGGTTGCTGCCGTGGAGAAGCCGCTCGGCACAGGGGTTCCGTCCGGAGGGCGCCGCCCTCCGGCTGACCCCGTTTTGGTGCCCGGCGCAGTCGGGACCAACGGAAAATCGGCCGCCGCCGGGTTGCGGGCGGACCGTCCGCACGCGCCGGATTTCATACCGGCGGCCCGGCGGCAAACCACCGCGCACCGCTTCGCGCCGCAATATGCGGCGCTCGATCTGGGCACCAACAATTGCCGGCTTCTGGTTGCGCGGCCGGCACGCACGGGGTTTCGCGTCGTCGATGCGTTCTCGCGCATCATCCGCCTCGGAGAGGGTCTGTCGGCGAGCGGAGTTCTCTCCGAAGACGCGATGGTGCGCGCGCTCGACGCGCTCAAGATCTGCGCCGGCAAGATCGCCGGCCGCCAGGTCGCCGCGGGGCGCTACGTCGCCACCGAGGCATGCCGGCAGGCGGCGAATTGCGAAGCATTCCTCGCCCAGGTGCGAGAGGAAATCGGGATCGAGATCGAGATCATCTCGAGCACCGAGGAGGCGCGGCTCGTCGTCGCCGGCTGCGCTCCGCTGCTCAATCCGCGCATTCCGTACGCGATCGTGTTCGATATCGGCGGGGGCTCCACCGAAATCGTCTGGCTGCGGCTGTGGGGCGGCGGCAATCGGGGGCGGCCCGAGATCCTCGGCTCGATGTCGCTTCCTTTTGGCGTCGTCACCATGACCGATCGGTTCGGCGGCACCGAAGTTTCGCCGGCGACCTACCGCGCAATGGTTGCCGAGGCGATGGCGGCACTGGCGCCGTTCGAGCGCAACCACGACATCCAGCGCCATGTCAGAACCGGCAGGGTGCAGATGCTCGGCAGCTCGGGGACGGTGACGACGCTCGCCGGCATTCATCTGGCATTGCCGCGGTATACTCGCGCTCTGGTCGACGGGAGCGTCTTGACCTTCGAGCAGATCTCGGTGGTCTCGACCCATCTTGCCGGTCTCGACCTCGCCGGACGTGCCGCTAACCCGTGCATCGGCCGCGAGCGCGCCGATCTGGTGTTGAGCGGTTGCGCCATCCTCGACGCGATCTGCGCGACCTGGCCGGTGGGCCGCCTGCGCGTCGCCGATCGCGGCGTCAGGGAGGGCATCCTCTTCGATTTGATGCAGGCGTGAGATGCCTCGGGACCGGCGGTCCGGGCCGCCCGCCACACGGAGCGCGGCAGTACGGGTCCGTACCGCCCGCCGTCGCAAGCCGTCCTCGACCGATTGGCTGTCGCGTCAGCTGAACGATCCCTATGTCGCGGAGGCGCGGCGGCTCGGCTACCAATCGCGCGCGGCCTTCAAATTGATCGAATTAGACGACCGTTTCCGGCTGTTGCTGCCGGGCCGCCGGGTGGTCGATCTCGGCTGTGCCCCGGGCGGGTGGACGCAGGTCGCCATCGAGCGCGTCGGCGCGCGCGGCGCCGTCGTCGGGATTGATCTCGCGGAGACGGCGCCGATTGCCGGCGCCGCCATCCTGCGCGCGGATGTTCATGACCCCGCCGCGGCGACTGCCATCAAAGCCGAGCTCGGCGGTTTGGCCGATCTTGTATTGAGCGACATGGCGCCATCGACCACGGGCCATGCCGCGACCGACCACCTGCGGATCGTCGCCCTCGCCGAGGCGGCATTCGTGGTCGCCGGGCAGATCCTCAAGCCCGGCGGCGCCTTTGTCGCCAAGGTGTTCCAGGGCGGCGCCGAGGGCGCGCTCCTCGCGCAGCTCAAGCACGCCTTCGCCGAATTGCGCCACGCCAAGCCGCCGGCGAGCCGCGCCGCGTCGGCGGAGACTTACGTAATCGCAAAGAGGTTTCGGGGCCCTGGGGAGGCGAGCCGGTAATCAGCTGCCAGCACTTTCGGTCGAGATCTATTTCACTGGCCTTGGCGAGGTTTTGGTGTAGAGTTCTCACGATATTGCCGTATTAGTAAGGACGGGAGATACGTTTCGGCGAGTCGAAACGCATGCGCTCAGGCGGGGCTCAGCGGGCAGCAGCGCCTTCGATCAGTGTGCCTCTAATCTCTACTACTCTTTGTGGCAGGAGCAAAACACTGCAGAGCGCTGACCACGGAAGACCGGTATCGCGGATATCCGGTGAATAGTCGTTAAAAGGCGACCTGGAAGCGGCCGGAAAGGCTCTCGAACTTCTGGCCGATTTTGGTTTGCCGGGGGTGAACATTGCTGTTTAGATTCATGACGCTCCAGCGCGCGCCCATCTGCCATACGCCGATGCCGGGCGAAACGCCGTTTTCGTCGAATATGAACGGATCGGCGATCTTCGGTCTGGCGAACCCGGCCGCGCCACATTGCAACGGAACGGCTCTCTGGTGATGTTCCAGCCCGCCCGACATAGCCTCCGTTGATGTTCCAGCCCGCCCGACATAGCCTCCGTTGAAGCTCAGCTTGGGTGACGGCACGCCCGGTAATTTCGATTGGGTGTCACCGATCGCATAGTCCCCACCCTGAACCAGAGATTGCGCCAGTTTATTGCGCCGCCTTCAAAACATTGGCGGTCGAACTCGAGATATTCCCGGGGCTGATGAGCCAGTTCTGGTCGGCTGCGCGATCCTCTGGGCGAGACGATGGCCCTTGCCATGCCTGATCGCCAACTCGTAAAAATGTAACATACAATTGCTAGAATGAACGTCGGACCAATCACGCAGGGGGGCCAGGTGTCCGCGGGGGCGACCGTGTTTTTTGGTCTTTGGTTGCAAAAGCCGATGCGAATCGCAGCCGCGAACCCGAGCGGGCGGCGTTTTGCCGACGCGCTTGCGCGGTGCGTCGAGCTCGATCGGCCCGGGGCGGTGCTCGAGCTCGGCGCTGGAACCGGGAGCCTCACGCGCGGGCTCGTACGGGCCGGCTGCCCGCCTGATCGCATTATTGCCGTTGAGAGTGAGCCACGGCTCGCCGCGGTGCTGCGGAGCGAATTCCCGAGAATGAGGGTGATCGAAGCAGACGCAACCCGATTCGATGAATATTTCCCGGGTCGCGGGGAGCGGCTGGCCGCCGTCGTCTCCAGCCTCCCGATCAAATGGTTTCCATTGGAGGCACAGCGGGCGATCGTCAGGCCGTGTCTCGAGCTATTGGGACCGGGCGGACGTTTCTTGCAGATGACCAACGCGTTCTCATCGCCGTTGCAAATGGAACCGCTGGGGATTGCCGGCAGAGAGATCTGCCGAGTCTGGCTCAACCTGCTCCCGGCGCAGATCTGGGCCTATTCACAAAAATCGCAGCAGGCTGCCGCGGGCGGGCTGTCGTGAACGAGATTTCCCGATTTCCCAGATTTCAGCCGAACGCCAGTACCGCACGATCTGGATTTCCGACATTCATCTCGGCACCCGCGGGTGCAAAGCGGATTTCCTCATAAATTTCCTGCATTACAACGCATCGGCGGACGTGTTCGTATTGCCGAGTCCTACCGAAACATTCGGGCTGGTTTATGCTCGAGGCGCTGGCCTGCGGTGTTCCAATGGCGGCCTTGCCGGTTTCCGGACCTCTGGACGTCATCGGCAATAGCGGCGCCGGATTTCTCGACTGGGACTTGCGAGCGGCCGCCATGGCAGCGCCGGAAGTTCCTCGCGAGCTCTGCCGCTCTCACGCAGAGCGCTTAAGCTGGCAAACCTCGATCGAGCAGTTTCTCAGCCGCGTGGTCCCGGTGGGTAATCGTTCGGGCAATCATTTCTGCGCTGAGCGTGCTCGCTATGCGGGGCTGGTATAGCGGCTCTCGCTTAAAAACGCCGTCAAGGCCCCGAAAATAGAAGCTCTTGTCCTCGCCGAGATCTCCCTCCGCGGATTTGCGGTTGTGAGGCTGCCGATCCTGCCGCGGTTGGATCGTCGAGACGAGCCTCAGCTTACCGGAGCGTCGGCTCCAGAATAGCCCCTGACCACGGTCGAGCGATTGCCCGTACGCCGCCCGGCGCGGATTCGCCGACAGCTTTGCAGAACGACGACACCGACTGATCAGCCTCGCTGCTCAACGCCAAGACGTAGTCGATTCTTTGCACAGCCTTCGTGGCAACATGGTCGGGCTGCACCGTAATCAACATGGTGGCGGCAAATTCCTGGGGCAAAATCAGCGGAGCGCTGCTCCCGGTCGAGGCAAGCAGGTGGTTAGCTTTATCGATCACCAGCCAATGCGGACGCGCCGTCTCCACGCGAAGCCGTGACAGGGCCGGCATCAATTCCGCAAGAAGCGAGGCCGATCGGCAATATCGATCTCGAGGAGGTTGACCACGATATTCTGCTCGGGTGTGCCGAAAAGCTCGACAATTTCGGGCAGCCGCGGCGCGGACTTGGCATCGCCCAAGACCAAAGCGCCTTCGAGATCAGCGTAATCACCCTCCGGGTCGAGCACGCAAAGCTGGAAGCCGCGGTCAGTGATCTTTTCGATAAGCCCCATCGCCGCAGTCGACTTGCCGCCGCCGGACGCGCCGGCAATCAACACGCCGCTGCATTCGCGAATTGAGCCTCACAGGTTGACCTTGTATGTCGCGCGCAATCTCGACGGTCTGACGCTCGATTATCGGAGCGATCTCGGCGAGATCGCCCTCGATGACACGGCGCATCACTTCGACCACTCCGGCACCCCGGGGCGCGCTCGTCACAAAAACCCTCGCTGCAGATCGGCTGCAGATAACAGCGACAGGCGATCGAGCATACAATGTTTGATTGCGGGCGCATGTTCGATGGGGTCGGGAGGGACCGATGGAATTCGGCTATTTCACACTGAGCGACAACCACTACGACGACAACCGGCGAGAGGCCAACCAATTCGTGGCCGATATCCTCGACGAAGCGGTCTATGCCGAGGAGGTGGGTCTTCATTCCGCGTGGATCGGCGAGCATCATTTCAGCACGCTGGGCGTTCTGTCCTGCCCCGATCTGGTGCTGGCCAATGTCGCGGCTCGCACGAAACGCATCCGCCTCGCGCCCGCCGTCACCGTGTTGCCGCTGCATCATCCGATCCGGGTCGCCGAGCAATGGGCGACATTGGACCTGCTGTCCGGTGGCCGGGTCGATTTCGCTGCCGGCCGGGGCTATGACCGGCGCGAGTATCTGCCATTGAACGTCTCGTTCGAGCACAATCAGGAGATATTCGAAGAAGGAATGGAGGTTGTCCGCCGTCTGTGGTCGGCCGACCGGCCGATCTCGCATCACGGCAAGCATTACCGGTTCGATGACGTCGCGATCACCCCCAAACCGGTGCAGCGGCCGCTCCCCGCCTATGTTGCTTCCTTCTCGCAGCCCTCGATCGACCTAGCCGGCAGGCTTGGCTGCGGCCTCATCGTGGCGCCTTTTGCGGCGGCGATGACCTATGGCGGACTCCGGCAAGTCGCCGAGCTCTATCACCAGACCTGTGCTCGGCACGATCGGGCGTCGGGCCGGCTGATGTGCAGCTATTTCATTCATTTCGCCGACACGAAAGGCGAGGAAGAGGCGGCGCGGGCGCGGCAGATCCGCTATTACAGGGAGTGCGTGATCCCCGCTTTTCCGGGCGATCCGAATACCGCGCCGCCGAGCTATCGCTATTTCATTGCAATGGTCGACCGGCTGCGCAATGTGCGTCCCGCCGACCTGACCGAAAATTCGGTGCTGCTCGGCTCCTCGGCTCAGATCACCGATACTTTGAAAAAGGTCGAGGCCGCCAGTTTCGACGAAGTCATCCTCTACTTCAATGTCGGCCTAAAGCCCCACGCGCAAGTAAAGGACGAGATGGCGCGCTTCATGGCCGAAGTCGCGCCCGCCTTCACCTAATCGGCGAGGGCGGAGAGCGGGCGGGCGACGCTTTCCAACGGCTGGCGCTCGGCTTTGACGCCGATCGCGAGTTCGGTCAGCGCCGCGGCGACCATCAAGCCGGCGCCGAGCAGATAACCGTGGAACACGGCGCTGCGCTCCCCCGAAGCAACCAGGGTGCCAAAGAGCCAAGGCGCGACCACTCCGCCAAGTGCGGTGCCGAGCGCATAGAAGAAGGCGATCGCCAATGCCCTGGCTTCGATCGGAAAGCTCTCGCTGACCGTCAGGTAAGCCGCACTCGCCGCCGCCGAAGCGAAAAAGAAAATGCCCGTCCAGCACAGGGTCAGCTGCGAGGCGTCGAGGGCGCCTTCGCGGAAGAAATAGCCGACAATCGCCAACAGCACGCCAGAGATCGCATAAGTCGACCCGATCATCGGCTTGCGACCGACGAGATCGAAGAGAGGCCCGAGCAATAGCGGGCCGCAGAAATTGCCGAGCGCAAACGGCAAAATGTACCAGCCGATCGTGCTCGACGGCACGCCGAAGAATTTTGTCAGGACGAGTGCGTAGGTGAAGAAGACGGCGTTATAGAAAAACGCCTGCGAGCCCATCAGCACCAGCCCGAGCACGGCGCGCTGCGGATAGTCGCGCACTATCGCGAGGACCATGCGCGCGATCGGCGTGTGGGAGCTGGCGGCGAGCCGAATTCGGCCGCCCTGCGGCTCCGGCAACCGGGTCTCGGCGGCATGCGCGACCCGCCGCTCGATGTCCCTGGTCACGTTTTCCGCCCCTTCGGCGCGGCCGTGCAGGATCAACCAGCGCGGGCTTTCCGGAATGAACTGCCGCAAGCCCAGGATGATCAGCCCGAGGACCGCACCGATGCCGAAGGCTGCGCGCCAGCCCCAATCGGGCGGCAGGAAGCCCGGGTGCAGAAAGCCGATGGCGCCGCCCGCGCCCAATGCCGCGCCGAGCCAGAAGCTGCCGTTGATCGCGAGGTCGGTGCGGCCGCGAAACCGTGCCGGTATCAGTTCCTGGATCGCCGAGTTGATCGCAGTGTACTCGCCGCCGATGCCGGCGCCGGTCAAGGCGCGGAACACGGCGAAGCTCCAGAAATCCCAGGATAGCGCGGTCGCCGCCGTCGCCGTCAGGTAAATCCCCAGGGTGACCATGAAGAGACGTTTGCGGCCGAAGCGGTCGGTGAGGTAGCCGAACAGCACCGCGCCGGTAACCGCCCCGACCAGATAGGCGCTGCCGACCAGACCGACCTCGGCCGCCGTGAAATGCAACACTGGACTTTCTTGCAGAGCACCGGCAATCGAACCCGCCACGGTGACCTCGAGCCCGTCAAGAACCCAAGTGATACCCAGCGCGACGACGACGAGAGTGTGAAATCGTGTCCACGGCAAGCGATCCAGCCGCGCCGGAATATCCGTTTCAATGACTGTAGCGGCTCCGGGCATTGACTTTGTCTACTCCTGCGTTCCCTTTGCCAGCCCCGAAGACAACAAGCTGGAATTTAATCGGTCTTTGGTAACAGCTCAGCCGGCGCGGTGTTTCAAGAGGACATCGCAGGACTGTCTTGCAGCCCGCGCGATGCGTAACAGCAGTAAAGGAGCAATCATGGCTCAGAGCGACCGTCAAGGCACCGGACGACATCCCCACAAAAGCACCGAGGAGCCCTACCCGCATACCAAGGACGATCGGGGCGGGAATGAGCACCACTCGCGATCCTCGCACGCCTCGCATACCGGCGGATCCGAACGGTCTTCGCGTTCATCGGGCGACGACGACTTCCCGCCGCTCTTCACACGGCTCGCACCAGGGCGAGAACTCCCGTTCGGGCGAGAGCTCGCGTTCCGAACATCGCGGCTCCGAAGACGCCGATTTGAAGAAGCGCGAGTACCGCGACGAGAAAGGCGAAGTCCACCACCACACCCGCACTTATATGGAGCAGCATAGGGGCGAGCGGGATAACGATCGGAACAAGAGATAGCACGTTCGGCGGCAGGGAGAGCGGCGAACGCGGCTCCCTGCTCCCCGAAAGGCATGGCCGCCGCAGCGCCGCCACCCTATTCTTACGGCAGGCGCTCGGAGGTCGTCTCCCATGAAGCAGTTCGGCATCGGTCAGCCGGTCCGCCGCGTCGAGGAAGCGATAT
>CAVTRO010000007.1:0-1881519 GCA_963737145.1 uncultured Alphaproteobacteria bacterium
TCGACACCGCCACGGCCGCGACAAAAAGTCCTCGGATCATGTTATTGGCAATCCGGAAACGGAGGGAGAGGTCGAACGCGACACCTCTACGCTATCATGCGTGCCGATCAACTGCGAGCCGGCCCTTACGGTTGTGGCAGATGCAACCTTCCTGGCCGCGGGCCTGTGCAAGACGGTGCTGATCACGCAACGCGGGAGCGGCCGCTCGGGCATCGGGCGCACCCGCAATGTCACAGCACCCACGAGCCTCGCCGGCCAGCTCGAAACTCGCGCGTGATCCCCGGGACGGCCCGCCGCGGCCGGCCGCCCGGGGACGCCGGTCACCGCCGGATCCGTGTTGAACCCGATCGCAATGATGACGCCCCTAAAATCGCCACTTTCGCGTAGCATAGTCACTAAAGTACGGCGGGTGCCGAACGGGCAGCTGTCGAACCGTGATGGGTTTTCACTGAAACGCGGCGGGCGGACGCGACCGCCGCCGGACCGGAGAGCGCAGCAACTATAAGGCGATTTGTCGCTGCAAATTCGCTGCAGAAAACAGCAGAGCAGCGAGTACTGATTCATCTTATGGTTGTGCGACGGCCCGTCCGAATCGAACAGGTTACTGCGCGAGAGGAGGTTAGATGGTAGCGATCAAGGCGGTTGCTCATTTCAGCATTCCGGTGAGCAAATGTTCCGAAGAGCACCTGGTTCTACACGGAGGTCGTCGGGTGCAGGCATTTGTCCACCACGCCAAACCGACAGATGGTCTTCCTCGACGCAGCCGGGACTTGCCTCATCCTGGTGCAGCGCGACCCGCCGATCAATCCCGTGCCCGACAATCATGGCGGCGTGCATCATGCCTTCGCGATTGCGCACGACGAATACGCGGCGGCGCTCGACCATTTACGCGCTCATGCTATCGAGATCACTTTCGAGGAGGACCGGCAGGGCGGCGTGCTCAACGGCCCCCGCGCCTATTTTCACGATCCCGACGGCACGGTCCTGGAGTTTATCGATCTGACGGGCTACGCCGGCATCCAATCGTAACGAGAGCCGCTTTCCTGAGGCCCGCGATTCAACCATCATCTTCTATTGCTTGCCTCTGCACGGTTGCCGATGCGCCAAACAGTCAGAAGATTGCGGCCCCAGCTGCGCCGGCTCATTGCGAAATCCTGGATTCTCTCACGCTGCTATTATCCGCTGCGTGGCCATCGTCTTTCTGGTCGGGCGAAAGACGAGATCTGGTATTTCGCCTATGGCGCCAACATGCATGACAGCGCCCTTCGAGTCCGACGCGGAATCCAGCCGCGCGAGCATCGTTCCGGCCGCGTCAAAGGTTATCGGCTGCGCTTCAACCTCGAAGGGCGCCCCAGAGGCAAGGCTGCTCCGGCAAACCTGCACCCGGACCCGAACGCGGAAGTCTGGGGCGTGCTCTACCGCATCACGAGACGCGATTTAATCCGCCTGGATTCGACTGAAGGAGTGCCGGGGCGCGGCTACCGCCATGTCGAGATCCAGGCCGAGGACCGTAATGGACGGGTAATCCCGGCCTTCACATACATGGCTCAGGGCAAAGAAGTCGACGGCAAGCCGTCCTTGCGGTACATCACGCTGCTGCGTGAAGCTGCGCGAACTCACGGGCTCCCGGAAACCTACATCCGGTTTTTGGATGGAGTGGAGCCTGCGCAATAGGCATTCGCCTCCGTTGAGACTATCGTCTTCCAATTCCGGACTGATCGCCGACTTGGCTGATTTTCCCGTTCGCGAAATCGATTTCGAGCAGGTCTTCCGACGATCCGATCACCCCGACTGACTTATGGGTGCGGGCATCGAAGATTTCAGTTCCGTCCGCGCTGTTTTTATTGGGGGCAATGTAACCGTAGTCGCCCTTTATGTCGAAGGTCAGCCAGCGTGATCCGGGGCTATTGCGCACGTCAACCTACCGTTCAGGATCGGGGTCATCGGGTTGCGCATGTCCCAGACGTAGACATGCGGGTCACTCCAGCTGCCACTCTGCCATACCTCGGTTTGGTCGGGCGTCCAGCCGATCCCGTGCAGCAGTCCAGGATCGCCGGAGAAATTTATCGATAAGATTCTCGAAACTGTTTCTGAAGCAGATCTTTTTGTCTTGTATATGGCTTTTCATACATACTTATATGTCTCGGCGCATATTACCGCGAATGTTGTTATCGATACAACGAAACTGGCGAGAGACGAAAACTACCGTAATTGGGCTTGCGATCAGCTTACATGTGCTACCGGATTGGCAATAACGTTCGATGATGTCTCTGAAATACATCGATATAGCTCGTTCGATCCGACGCTTATTGATTGGAAAAGAATAAGAGAAAACTTAGATGTGGCGGTACTAAAGCTGGATCACTTGTTCGATCGAGAAGAGCTGCTGCGGTACGGCACGGAATTGTTGAATGAGAACTCTGGCCGAGATCGAAATATACGGCCAGCGCGCGCCGCGTAAGTATGCCGTGGCCGAGCGAACCTGATTCGGCTGTTGCGGTCAGTGGCGCAGCGATCGCCTCGTTTGAGTGCGCTTCTGGTCAAGCCGGCGGCGCGTGCAGCTCAAAGCCGGCGGGGCGGCCGGCGCGACGCGACGCCTCGGCGGGCGGCAATGACGAATCCCACAGGTTGGCGTCGAAGCGCCAGCCACTGACGGCGTCGGCCTCGCGCGAGACAACATAGAGAAGCGGCGGGACCATCTCGTCGGGTTCGACGAGGCGCGGGGCGCGGCCTTCGCGGCTCATCGCGCGCATCTCCTCGGCCATGCCCGGAGTGTTGGCGCCGGCGCCGGGGTTGACGATGTTGATCGTCAGACCGGTTCCCGCGACCTCCTTGGCCCATACTTCGGTCGCCATTTCGAGGGCCGCCTTCGAGGCGCCGTAGGGCGAGGTGTGCGGCCGGTTCATCGTGTCGAGCTTGGTCGTCAGATTGACGATTCGGCCCCAGCCCTGCTCGACCATGAGGGGCGCCACCCGCCGGGCCATCTGGTCGGCGGCGATGTAGTTGGTCTCGATGACGGCGCGCACGATGTCGTCCGGCACCTGCCAGAACTTTTGCGGCTCGGCTCGCCGGAAGCGAGCGGGGTCGATCGTCGTGAAGGTGAGGCCGGCGTTGTTCACGAGGATGTGCACACCGCCAAGCCGCGACAATGCGATCGCGACGACGCGGTCGCAGTCGGCGGGGCGGCGCAGATCTGCGACGAGCGGCAATATCTGCCCCTTTGGCTTGGCGGCGGCTATCTGCGCCTCCACCGTCGCGATGTCGGCGTCGATGTGGCCGACCGCGAGGACATGGTGTCCCTCTCGGGCGAGGCCGAAGACCATCGCGCGGCCGAGCCCGCGCAAGCCGCCGGTGACGATTGCGACGCACTGTTCCATGAGATTCCCCGCTCGGTGAAAACTCGACATCAATCGAACAACTCGACCGCACAAGACCTGTGCAAATGTTAACCGCCGGGCGTCCAGCGCTAGAACCGATTAGGAGTCGGGTTCCGGGACGGCCCAGCGCCGCGCGGTCTGCGAGGCGGGGTGCCCCCCGACACGGGAATAGACATAATTGTAGCGCGCCGGTTCCCAATGCGCCTCGGCGGTGAACGGCCTTTGAAACCGCCGGCGCGCCTCGCGCGTCCCAACAAAAAACGCGTTTAAGCCGCTCAATTCGCAGCCGACGAGGCTCATACCCTTACCGGCGCCGATTTGTTCTAACGCCTTCAGACTGGCACCAAACCAGTTGGTGCCGTCCCACGCGCCCTGCGGGTCATAGGGCACTTCCAACGCGACGGAAGCCGGAAGCGAGCCGTTATATTCGATGCAGGCGGCGCGCGTCCGCCGATTAATCGCGCGCCACACATGCGAGGTGTTCTGGTCGAGGTCCAATGACAGGAAATCGACCGCTGGCGGCACGCCGCGCTCGTCGAGCAAGGCGTTGATGTTTTCAGCCGTGACAAACGCCTCGATCAGAAACAACTGTTCGGCCTTGAGAACTCGGCAAAAAAGTCGCGCGCGACGCCAAAATTGGCGTCGACCCACAACCCGCGCCAGCCTTGTTCGAGCAGCAAGCGGGTATTGTTCTCGAGGCCGTTTTGCGTGCCAAGCTCTATAAACAGCCGGTCGCGCGGGGTGATGCGCCGGAAGATCTCGGCGATAATCCCGTCCTCGCCATTCTGGCTGTAGACGCGTGAATGATAGGGCACGAGCGACGAGGGGTGATCATAACGCCCGCGGCTCACCGCCGCCGCGAAATGCAGGTCGTCCAAGGCTTTGGCAAGCATTTAACCCCACCTGATTAGGTGCCCATCACGCGATCGGCTCTTTCATCTTCGATCACCGGAGCGAAGCCCGAGATCCGGTGCGCCGGTGCTCGGATGACGATCACGAATTCAAAGTGAGACACTACGTAGCCGGAACTATTTTTGCGTTCAACTCGTTGTTGCGCCGATCTTTGTGAAAGGAAGACACGATGAGTCGACTGATCGCTCCCGGCATTGTTGCGGCGGCCCTGGTCTTGGGGTTGGCTGGGTGCACAAATCCCTACGACCCGGGCCAGCGCGCGGTCGGCGGCGGCCTGCTCGGCGCCGGTGCCGGGGCAGCCATCGGCGGGGCGGTCGGCGGCGGACATGGCGCCGCTCTCGGCGCGGCGATCGGCGGCGCCACCGGCGCCGTCACCGGCGCTGCTACGACGCCGCCGCCCCCGCCGCCTCCGGGCGCTTACGGCCAAGGCTACGGCTATCCGCCTGCGCCCGCGCAGAGCGGCTATGGCTATCCGCCCGCGCCCCCTCAAAGCGGCTACGGCTATCCGCCCGCGCCCCCTCAGAGCGGCTACGGCTACCCGCCAGCACCGCCGCCTGCCTACCCGTCATACTAGCTTTCGGAGCGTCTGTCTCAGCCAGGGGGAGCTGATTTGATCAGCTCGGCGAGGTGCCGCACCTTCGCGGCAGGCGGCAAATTCTTCCCCGCCGCCGACGCCTCGATAAGGCGCGGTCGGTTTGGCCGGGTAGCCGTAGCCGGCGGCACCGGCAGCACCGACGGTTGTCGCCCGCCAATCGCGGGCGTACCCGTGCCGCAGTCCCCGGACTGGCTGACCCAGATTTTTGGCGGCGCGCCGGCGCCGGGCTCGGAATAGAAAAAACTCTCGTTGCAGCTAGCCGCACCCGAGGCGACGGAGGTCATCACGACACCCGATATCCCGCGCCCGAACTGCGGCGCGGCCAGAGCGGCGTTGATTACCCGCCCGGGACCGACGACCCAAATCGGCGCATCTGCCAGCGCATGGGCCGAAGCGACGAGCCGCGCCAGGGCAGCCTGCTGGTCGGCTGCCAGCCGGTAGATGTCCGCCGGCTGCGGCATCAGGACATCAATCCCTTGAGCGGTCCACAGAGCGGGATCACGCGGCAGGCTGTCGTCGCCCGGCCATAATACGAGAACCGCAGCCGGCGAAGCCGGGCCGACCGTATAAACGCGCGGAGCCGGGGCATAATACTCCGCGGGTTCGGCGATTGCGGCCGGCGCCACTGCCGTTGCTTGCGGGGTGGCAACGTCGCCTGCGCAACCGATCAGCGGCAGCGCAGCCAAGCAGCCACAGAGAATAGAGGCAGGTACTTTCCACATAGGCATTCCCCTCTGATGGTCGGTTTTGCCATGCGCAAATTTGTCGCCCATTTCGGCAATTTCTAGGTGCCGATTGGGCAGAGGTTTGGCCAAGTGCCCACGCCTCGTTACATGGCTGCCAGATCTGCGATCCGCGGCAATACCTCCTTGCTGAACAGCGTGAGATTGGCCACGGTCTCGTCGTGGTCCAAGAGGCCGCCTTGGCCCATCATCAGCAGATGGCCGAAGCCGCCGACGTGGTCGTAGAAGGCGCGCAGCTGCGCGAAGACGTCGTCGGGCGTGCCGGCGAAGACGAGGCCGGCGTCGATCGCGTCTGCCACCGTCATCGTGCGCGGGTCGATGTTTCGGCCGTCGCGCGACTGGATGCGGCCGGCGCGGAAGCCGGCGCCGCTCGTCTTGAGGGCCTGTGCGCTCTGCGCCGACGGGGCGTAGCCCGGCGGGTTCATGAATTGCGGGGCGACGATCCCCGAAGTGCGGCTGTACCCCAGGATCTGGTCGGCGCGGCGCCAGCCCTCCTCGCGCGTGTCGCCGACGCCGATCAGCGCCATATAGGCGAGGCGCTGAGGTGGCATCGGGCGGCCCGCCTCGGCCGCCTTCCGGCGATAGGCCTCGAAGATCGGCGGCGTGCGCACCCAGCCGGTGTTGAGCACGCCGATCGTAATCCCGCGCTCGGCCGCCTCCATCGCGCTGCCGGTGCTGCCGACCGGCATCCAGACCGGCGGATGCGGCTGCTGCCACGGCCGCGGCCAGACATTGACCGAGCGGTAGTGGAAATGGGTGCCCTCCCAGCTGAACGGGCCGTCAAGGCTGGTCATCGCCTTCAGGATCAGATCGTGCGCTTCCCAGAAGCGTCCCACCAGATCGGCGGGGTTGGTGTTGGCGGGTGAGATTTCGAACGGCACGCCTTTGACGAAGCCCATCTCGATGCGGCCGCGGGAAATGACGTCGAGCATCGAATATTCCTCGGCAACGCGGATCGGGTCGTTGCGATTGCCGATCGGCATGCCGAGCGCGAGGAGCCGCACCTTCTTGGTCTCGCGCGCCAATATCGCCATCGGGATCGTGCACACCGAGTCGGCGCAGGTCGCGGTCGCGTGGTGCTCGTTGGTCATGATGTTGATGCCGAGCTCGTCGCACAGCGCCCACTCGTCGAGATAGCGGTGGTAGAGATCGGCGCCGACCTTCGGGTCGAAAAGCCGGCTCGGGATCGTAACCCGATAGGAGTCGGCGAGCTGCGGCCATGCCGGGTGGTAGGCCATCTCGCTGAAATGCCAGACCTTCATCACAACACCTCCGCACGCGCGAAACGGCCGATTGCATCGGCGACCTCGTCGGGCCGCTCGATCTGCGGATAATGCCCGGCTTCGCGGATCGCCTCGAACCGGGCATCGGGGAGCGACCGGCAGAGCTTTTGGCCATAATCGGGGTCAGCGATGCCGTCGTTTTCGCCCCAGACGACCAAGGCCGGCACCCGGACGCGGTGCAGCCATTGGCGCAGGCCCGGATTGTGCATATAGGGCCGCCAGCCATAGAGCGCGGCCGCTTGCCGATCCCGCGCGATCGCACTGAGTTCGTCATCGCTGAGCCGAGCGTAATCCGGCGCCGTGCGTGCCGGGTCGTAGAAGCTGCGCCGCAGCACTTCCTCGCTCGGAAGAGCGTAGATGTCGGCGATGTCGCGGTCTTCGCGCCCGCCGAACTTGACGCCGACCGAGTTCGATCAGCACGAGACGATCGATCCGCTCGAGACATCGGACGCACATTTCCAGCGCGATCCACCCCCCCAACGAAGCGCCTGCCACTGTCACCTTGCCGAAATTCCGGCGCTCGAGCAGGTCTAGATAAAGGTAAGCGAGATCGTGGACGGTGCGGAACCCGTCCGGCCGCTCGGAATTACCGAAGCCGGGATGCCGCGGGACGACGACCCGCCAGTGCCGCGCCAATCTGTCGAAGAAATCCCGGTGTTGCGCGAAATAGTCGACGCCGTGAAGAAACAGCAGGGGCGGACCGTCTCCGGCCGTCAGCAACTCGATCGAAACTTCATTGATTTGGATGCGCTCCATGGCGTTCCTCTCCCGGGGCCGCTCGGAATGATCGTGATCCCGTGGCGCGGGCTCGCCGAGACTTATTCCCCGATGCGGCATTTTGTCCTAAGCTCGTGCGCTTGGCGGTTGCTCCTTGCGACCGCGCCCATCATGCGAGGCCCGTGATGAACGTCGAGACCATTCTGCGCACCAAGGGCAGTGCAGTGGCGACGATCCGGCCGGATGAGACGGTCGGCGCCGCTGTGAAGGAGCTGATTTCCCGCAATGTCGGCGCCCTTGTCGTCAGCGAGGATGGCGAAACCGTCGACGGGATCATCTCGGAGCGCGACATCGTGCACGGCCTCGCCGAGCACGGAGCCGCTCTGCTGTCGCTCGATGTCGCCGAGATGAAGACCCGGCGGGTCGTGACCTGCAAACTGTCGGACAGCGTCGACCAGCTGATGGCGGAAATGACGAACCGCCGCATCCGCCACTTCCCGGTGGTCCAGGACGGCCGCCTGTGCGGCATCGTCAGCATCGGTGACGTCGTGAAGAACCGGCTCGATGAAGTCGAGTACGAGGCGCGCTCGATGCGGTCTTTCATCGCCGGCGCTTAACGCCCGCGGTAGAGCAATCAGCGGCCGACGGCGTAGCCTTGCATGCCGCGAGGGTTGGCGGCGGCTTTGAGGATCCGGCCTTCCGGCGTCTCCTCCCGGGCGCAGCCGGAGAGGCGGCCTTCCGACCACGGGTCGCCGACGCGCAGGCGATGGCCGCGCTGCGCGAGCGACCCGCGCGTTGCTTCGGGGATCCGGTTTTCGAGCGCCACGACGCCGGGCTGCGCGGCGCGCGGGTAGAACGAACTCGGCATGTGCTCGGTGTGAAAGGCCGGGCAGTCGATCGCCTCCTGCAGGTTCATGCCGTGATGGACGTGATGCAGGAACATCAGGAGCGACCATTGGTCCTGCTGGTCGCCTCCCGGGGTACCGAAGGCGAGATAGGGTTTGCCGTCCTTGAACGCCATCGACGGCGACAGGGTGCTGCGCGGGCGCTTGCCCGGCGCGAGGCTCGCCGGCAGCCCATCTTCGAGCCAGAACATCTGCATCCGCGTGCCGAGGCAGCAGCCGAGCTCCGGGATGACCGGCGAGCTCTGCAGCCAGCCACCGCTCGGCGTCGCGGAGACCATGTTGCCCCAGCGATCGATCACATCGAGGTGGCAGGTGTCGCCGGCAACGAGGCCGTGCTCGGTGACGGTCGGCTCGCCGATCCCGCCGACCGTCGGCTCACCGATCCCGGCCGCCGCAGCCATCTCCAAGCCGCCGACCAGCACGCGCGGCATGCGGCCGTCGGGGCTGCCCGGACGCAAGTCCATCGCGGCCTGCTCGCCGACCAGCTTGCGTCGCGCGTCGTTGTAGGCGGCGCCGAGCAATGTCGGCATCGGGACGTCGACGAAATCGGGGTCGCCGTACCAGGCCTCGCGGTCGGCGAAGGCGAGCTTGGCGCATTCGACGACGATATGGACAAAATCCGCCCCGAGCGGGTCGATATCGTCGAGATCGAAGGCCTGAAGCAGCGCCAATTGCTGCAGCAGAACCGGCCCCTGGCTCCACGGACCCCCCTTGGCCACGGTGTAGCCATGATAATCTGATGTGAGGGGCGCTTCGACCGGGGCCTCCCAGCGAGCCATGTCCTCGCCGGTCAGCAGCCCGCCATGGCGGCGTCCGGAGACATCGAGCACTTTCTCGCGACGGCAAAAGCGATCAATCGCCTCGGCGACAAAACCGCGATACCACGCCTGGTGGGCGCGCTCGATCTGACCCTCTCGGCCGCCATCGCCGGCCTCCGTGAGCACGCGGCGGTAGGTCGCGGCGAGAGCCGGATTGCGGAACAGCCTCCCCGGCTCCGGCGGGGCGCCGTTCGGCAGGTAGATCGCGGCAGAACTCGGCCATTCCCGGCGGAACAGCTCGGCGACGGTGGCAATCGTCTCGCCGATCCGATGAACTGCGGGGTAGCCGTTCTCGGCATAACCGATCGCAGGGCCGAGGATCTCGGCGAGCGGCATCGTCCCGTAATCGCGCAGCAGCCGCATCCAGGCGCCGAACGCAGCGGGAACTGCGGCGGCCAACAGTCCGGTGCCGGGGATCAGATCCAGGCCGAGGTCGCGAAATCGCGCGATTGTCGCCGCGGCGGGGGCGACGCCCTGGCCGCAGATCATCTCGCAACGACGGTTCGTATCGCTCCACACCAGGATCGGCGCCTCGCCGAGCGGCCCGTTCAGATGCGGTTCGACCACCTGCAACGTAAAACCGGCGGCCGCCGCCGCATCGAATGCATTGCCGCCTTTTTCCAAGATGCTCATGCCGACTGCCGAAGCAATCCAGTGGGTCGAGGCGACGACCCCAAAGGTGCCGCGGATCTCGGGCCGGGTCGTAAAGGTGCGCATCGCGTTCTCCAAAAAATGGTTCCGCAATGCTCGTGCAGCTGAGACGCCTCGTCAAGCGCAGCTCCCGCCATCGTAATAGCCATGGCATCGCAATAACCGCCGGGCCGCCTATTTATTCTCGCGTAGCGGACGCCTCGGGCGTGCCGATCTCAGGTGTTGCGCGAATGGATACGAGCATGCCCTTGGATGTCCCGCCCGACACGACCTTGAGCGGCGAAGAGTTCTTTCGCACCGAAGGCGCCTACACCAGTTTGGGCTCACCCGTACCGGGCGGGCAAGTCGGACGCTGGATCCTGCGCGAGGGTCCGCACATCGACAGTGACGTAGAATTGTTCGACGAGCTGTGCTGGCGCCTTGTCGGCGATGGCTTGCCGTTGTTCCGCGCGACCCTTCACATGGGGACATTACATCCGCAGATCCGGGGCCTCGGCGTGCGTTGGCTGCGCCCGCTGAAGGTCGTCGAGGAGTACCGGATCCTGCAAGGTAACGAAGCCACCGACGAGTTTTTGCGCAGTCCAATCCGCGCCACGATCGAGCGCGGAACGCCGTTTCGCCGCCGTCTTGCGGAAGACACTCTGGAATATCCGTTGCTGTCCAAGCTCAGGGATTTCGGCGTCACCGATTACTTTGCGCTGGCGCTCAATCGCACGTTCCGGCGCTTTCCGGTCGTGACTTGGGCCACTGACCGGCCGGGCGGGTTCAGCGACGCCGAGATTGCCGCGCTCGAAGAACTCAATCCGGCGCTCGCCGCGATCGTCGAGCCTCGCGCCATTCGGCGGGTCACCGAGAACCTGCTCGACACCTATCTCGGGCCGCAAGCCGGCCGGCGGGTGCTCGCGGGACAGATCCAGCGGGCGCAAGGGGAGCAGTTGCGGGCCGTGATCATGATGGCCGACATGCGCGGTTTCACGGCCCTGTCCGACCGGCTGCCGGCCGCGGAGGTGATCGAACTGCTCGACGATTACTTCGAAGCGATCGTCACGCCCGTCGGAGAACGCAAAGGCGAAACCTTGAAATTCATGGGCGATGGCGTGCTCGCGATTTTTCCGGCCGCCGACGACGACGACTTCTCGGAGGCCAGCGTGCAGGCGCTGGAAGCGGCCCTCGAGGGGCTCGAGCGGCTCGGCCACGTCAATAAGGCACGGCGCGAAGCCAACCAGCCCGAGGTCAGAATTGGCATCGGGCTGCATTTGGGCGAAGTCATTTTCGGTAATGTCGGCTCGGCCGAACGCCTCGATTTCACCGTCATCGGTCCGGCCGTGAACCTCGCCTCGCGGATCGAAGGCCTGACGAAGCGGCTGTTGCGGCCCATATTGGTGTCGAGCGCCTTCGCGCGGATCTGCCCGCGCCCGCTCGTCTCGCTCGGCTTTCACCCGGTGCGCGGGCTATTCGAACCGGAAGAAGTGTTCGGTCTGCCGGAATAATTGCGCAGCGCTTGCTTCTGGTTCGTCAGTCCGCACCTCCGCCAGTAAATCGTGGCGGTTGCTAAACCATACCCCTGTCATTGCGAGGCGCGCATCGCGCGCCGAAGCAATCTCGTGCTGGGAGGCTCGGTGAGCACGAGATTGCTTCGCTGCGCTCGCAATGACAAATATAGAAGTGGTTGAAATCTGCTCCAATGCCGATTGCGGTCCGGCTCAAGTAGGAATGTGGAGCTGTTGGCCGGGTGCGAGCACTGCCGGATCAGGCCCAATCACCGCAGTATTTGCGTTGTAAATCGTCCTCCAGAAGGGTTCCGACGCATCACCGTAAAACTGCAGGGCAATTGCCGATAACGTGTCGCCCTCCCTCACGGTAAATTGGGCCGACCTGCGCAGGTTCGCCACGGTGATATGAGGCCAACTGAGGCCATCGAAGTTGAGCAATACGGTCTGGGTGTATTGCAGTTGATGAAAATCGGGGCCGTCTGCAATGGCACCCGCCACTGTTTCGATCCAAAACGTGGCTTTGACGAGCGCAGCCCTTGCGTTCGGCCCCTCATTTGGGCTGCCTTGTAAAAACGCCGTATTGGCGAGCCCACCACCAAAGACCGGCGTGCTCTGATCTGATGAAACGTCGAGAACGACTGTATCCTTAATCGTCTGCCCCTCGATCGCTTGCTTCAGAACCGAATTTGGATTGTTGACCATTTCTTGATTGATGCGCACCAAACCTTCATCTGGTGTGCGAAATTCGGATGGTTTGGATAGATCGGGCTCCGGAAAGGTCGTCACGAGTTTTGTGGGTTTGTCGATCTCGAAAGGGGTAATGTTTATATCTTGAATATGCGGTCCGTCCGCACTCTGGAACGCGACACCCTGCGCGAGGACCGTCGTCCCGTGCGGTATCGATGCCATGCGGACAACCGTCGGGACCTCCTGGGGATGGTCGGTCTGTGGCACCGTTGCCCAGATGCCGGGCTCGAGGTGAAGCCCTGCAGGCTTGCCGTTCTCCTTTATGTTCGCATCCGCGATCGTTTGCAGGTACCAGAGACCGAACATGTTGATATCGGGTTGAAGCAACCCGCGATTTGGGATCGGCCCCGGAATTTCTTCGAATCTCAACAGTCTCCTCGGTGAGGTTGAGTTCCAGGAAGCGGTCTTGACCTGTCTTGCTGTTTGGCCGCCAGATGACATTGAAGCCAGCCCCGGTCCAGGTTCCCTTCAAACCTGCAAGCAGCCCAAGTGGATTGTCGGGAGTGTGGACCGAAGAAAACCGCAGCGGTCTTTCGATCGCGGGAAGCGGCGTAAAAGCAAAGTCGGGTTTAAGTTCCATCTCCCCTCTCCGTTCCCCGGTTGCTCGCACGACTAACCCTCATTATCGCGGATAGCTCGCTAGAACAAGGGGCCAGCGGCAATCTAGCCTATCCGGTGAGGCGCGGGTCATCGGCCTCGCCGAGATCAGCCCCGTACCGATCGGCATCGCGAAAGCCCGCCCGAGGTTCGCCCTGCTACCGATCCCGACATGGTCCCTTGCGCGAGTGCGCTCCCCCATTTTGGGCATCTTCAAAGGGTTCGACGCCTTCGCGATTTCACCCGAACACCCTCAAATCTACTTTTCCCCAGGGGCGAGTACGACGGCAGCCTCCGTTGTCAGCATCCGGAAAGTGAAGGTCTCCAAAAAATACAGTTCAACGACTGTACTGGAATGGCTCAGATAGCCGATCGAGAGGTCTTGACCGATATCCAATTCAAAATCACCACTGCGGGTGGTGAGCACGAACCCGCCCTCAATGGCGGGCGCCCAGATGATCCCTCCGTCCACCACACGCTCAATATGGTGAAAGACCGGATAACCCTCGTCGCTTCCGCCACTGGCGGCAGTGTACGCCTCTGCACCGAGAACAAGCGCGTACGGTCCATTGACCCCGGCAAGCCGCAACTGGCTGACGGCCTGCGCGACTGCGCCCGGATAAAATCTGACATTGGAAGGGAGTATAACACGCGGGTTGCTGCTGCCTTCACGAATGCCCTGGATTCCAGCCGCGCCGTATCCATCAAAGACAGCGCGATCTTCGGCAAAGGCGATTTTGCGCGCCGCTTCCTTCACCGGTGACCAGTCTGAATTGGTCGCGCCACGTTCGACGTCGTCAATCGCCTGCCGCGTCAGCTCGAACGGAACGCGCAACTCGACGATTGCTCTCGCGTCGCGTTGAGCGGCCTGAATGCCGTCCCCGGGCGCCTGGATCTGGTGAAGATGACCGGTGCCGACAACCGAGAGTTCGAGACCTTTCGGATCTGGAACGTCTACGACCCTCCGTGCCGCCAGATGGCGCTTGAGGGTGCGGGACGCCTCCTCCTCGATCTGAGCCCAAGCCTTGTCGGAAATAGGAGCGAGTTCCCGATGGAGATTATTCATTTCCTGCCTCTTTTTTCAGAGACCCGATACCGAGTGACCCATCGCTTGGCGACGAGCGCGATGGCGGCTTGTCCGCCGCCTCTTGCTGTTTCGGCGGGCGAATCTGCAATCGATGCAGACACACTGTCGAGCGCAACATTGTCGAGAAAGGTCGCGGACGGCACGAAAAACAGCGTGCCGGTCACGGCGCGGCTGAAGTCGAGCAGGCGATCATAGTTGCCCGGCGGCCGGCCGACGAACATGTTCTCCAGCATCTGCTCGATCCTGCGCGGGCACCGGGCGTAGCCGATGAAATAGGTGCCGAATTCGCCCTTTCCCACGTCGCCGAACGGCATGTTGTCGCGCACGATCTCCAATTGCTCTCCGTCCTCGATAATCGTCGTCAGAGCGTTGTGCGCAAAGGTTGGCTTCACGGCATCGTCCAGCTCGATGTCGGAAAGCTTGGTCCTGCCGATAATTTTCTCTTGCTCCTCGATGGGCAGCGCGTTCCACCCGTCCAGGTTATGCAGGTATTTCTGTACGATTACGTAGCTCCCACCAGCGAAGGTGGCATCCTCTTCGCCGATGATGGTGGCGTTAAGAGCAGCCTGATCCATAGGGTTCTCTGTCCCATCGACGAAGCCGATCAGGTCGCGATCGTCGAAGTAGGTAAAACCGTGCACTTCATCCTCCCTCGATACCGCGCCGCGCAGCCGCGACATGATTTGCGTCGCGAGTTCGAAGCACAGATCCATACGCGTCGAGCGGACATGAAAGAGGATGTCACCCGGCGTTGCGACAGCGTGATGCTGGCCGTGGATTTCACGGAACGGATGCAGTTCCTTGGGCCTTGGCACGCCGAAGAGCCGGTCCCATGCGTCTGAGCCGAACGCCATGACGCACGACAGCCGCCCCTCGAGGTCACGAAAGCCCACGGCGCGCAGAAGAGCGGCCAGATCACCACATAGGGCCCGCACGGCGGCTTTATTCTCCAGTCCGGGGTTGACTGTCACGACAAGAAATATTGCAGCCCGGGTGAGCTTTGCCACGACCGGCTGCGAAACGACAGAAGGTAAACTTAAGTCCATGATCGATCCGTTTATTATCCTTTACTGAACACGCGGGCTGATCGACCGCCAAAAGGCGCCGGAACGGCTGAGTTAGGACTTTACCTGAGTATGATACCCGCATCATATGCAGCATTTCAATCAGGTCAGCTTGTCGGACTCAGCCCCCGTGCCGGGGAGCGCCCCTCCGTCGACGATAAGAGCCCGCAATGTGACCGGACTGAAGCGCGCGCACAACGCCGTCGCGGGCGACGAGCTTTCCGCGTGCCTCTGGGGTCCGAACAGGGCGCTAGCTTAGCTATGCCGTAGTGGCGTCTCGAAGCACGCGCCAACCGGAAGCAGCCGCTTCAGTCACCTATCGGCAGAAGCGTGACCCAGCCGCACGCGCGCGTCGAAGTCTTCGGCGACGCGGGCGTCGTTCTCTAACAGGGCGGCGGCGTCGACTTTGGCGAACTCGATCGCGCCCATCGCCGCGAAGGCGTCCTGGACCTGCGGTCCCCACAAGCCGATGTCCTTCACGGTCGGGACGATGCGGCTGAAGATCCGGCTGCGAAAGATCTTCATCGGCTCGGATTCATCGACGATCCGCAGGCACTCCCCGACCGGCAAGCCGAGCCGCTCCCATACCTCGCGCTGGTTGAACCGGTCGCGCATGTGCCAGCACGCGGTGACGACGAAATCCTCGCGCTCCTTGCGCTCGGCCTCGGTGAGTTGCGGATAGAAGTCGCGCAGCGCGAGGCGGCCAAAGGCGACGTGCCGCGCTTCGTCCTGCATCACATAGGCATTGACCGCCGCCGCGAGCGGGTTCTGGGCCTGGTCGCGGATGCGTTGGAAGGCGGCCAGCGCCAGACCCTCGATCAGGATCTGCATCGTCAGATAGGTCATGTCCCAGCGGCTGTCGGTGAGCCCGTCCTCGAGCAAGGCCTTGAGACCCGGGGTGATCGGATAGGCGAGCTCGAATTTTTCGTGCAGCAGCCGCGAATAGGCTTCGACGTGCCGCGCCTCGTCCATGACCTGGGTGGCGGCGTAAAATTTCGAGTCGAGGTCCGGCACGGTCTGCACGATCTTGGCGGTGGCGATCAGCGCGCCCTGCTCGCCATGCATGAATTGCGAGATTTGGGAGGCCTGCAGGTGATGGCGCACCTGCCGGCGCTCTTTCTCGTTCATGCGGTTCCACAAATCGGTTCCGTAAATGTGAACGACCCGGTCGTCGAGCATCATCGGGTTTTCCGGGTCGAGGTCGAGCGACCAGTCGATCCGCTCGGCGGCGTCCCATTGCTGCTTCTTGCCCTTGGCGTAGAGCTGCAGCAGCGCCTCGCGCGGCTCGTCGTACTCCCAGGTAAAACAGGTCTCGGTGTTGCCGTCGAACTTCCACTCGGTCTGCTCGACCGGGAGCACATAGCGGTAGGTTGTCGACATCGGATCCCTCCGGGCTCACCCCACCCCTATATAGGGATCAGCAGTCACGATTGAGAATCTCGACGAGCCCGGCGGCGGGGTCGACGCGCAGTTCGTCACCGGTGCGGAAGATCCGGGTCACGTCGCCCTCGAAGCGTTCGACCAACGCCACGCCGCCCAAGGCCGCGCCTTGCGCCAGGATCGGGTTGACCCGGTTGAAGATCAGCGCTTTTGGCACGATGCGGCGAGATGACATCTCGTGCAGCATCCAGGCGGTGGCGACCCCGCCTTTGGCCGTGTCGAGAACCAGGATGCGATCGGCGTAGCTCTGTCCGGCGAGCTCGTGGCTCGGACGCGAGAAGATGCCTTTGGTGCGGTCGAGATCGTAGCGCGCGCTGAAATTGTCGGCGGCAACGAGCGCCGTTCCGGTGACCGCGGGCCCGATGCCCTTGTGGCAATGCAGGAGGATCGGCATTAAAGCACTCGCCCGGCGATGGCGGAGTTGGCGCAGCGTTCGAGACTCGCCAGGGTCGGCCGGTAGCCATAGCCGGCGATGATGTTGACGAGCTTGGCGGAGTTGGTCATCAGCCGCGTCCAGCCATTGGCCTCGGCCATCTCGCGGGCATAGCTCTGGTAAAAGCAGATCCCTTGCGCGACCACCGCGCCCGAGGCTTCGATCCGGCTCGTCAGACCCATCCGGTCGGCGGCGTGTTTGATCTCGGGCGAGGTTGTGACGAGCACCGTCGTGTTGTGATGCACCCGGCGCCCGTCGAGGGCGCGCGCCACCGCCTCGATCTCGAAGAGCGACAGCTGCGGCGCGCCAAAGACGACGACGTCGAGCTTCGCCTCGGGCGCAGCGTAGCGGGTAAGAAAGGCCTCGATCCCGTCCGGCGCTATGCTGATCGGCGGCGGCGGCGGTCCCGCGAAGACGGCTTCCTCGGCCGTGATTCCCGGTATGTGAAAGAGCGCCACCGAGCCAAAGCTCGCCAGCGCCGTGCCGAAATGCTTCAGAGCGTCCGAGCCGGGCGCCGTCGCGATGCCGTCGATGACCGGGACCTCCCAATAGGAGCCGCACACCTCGCCGACGATGCCGCCAAGCGCCCCCCATTCGCTGAGGTCGCGCGGCATCGCTGTGACGCGGAACCGCCGAGTGGCGCGCCGGCACGCATCGAGATGGTAGCCGTAGCGCGGCGTGCGGCCGGTCAACCCAGCAGCCAATGCCGAAGGCCCGCCCTCGAAATTGCTGCGCGCGCCGAGCACGCTGTTCGAGTAGATCACGACCCCGGTATCGCCATAGGCCATGTGCTCGCCCCGCACCGGCGCCATGATGGTCTGGTAATTGATGCAGGTGTCCGTCATCAGCACGCCGAAGGCGCGCAATGCCTCGATCGCCCGCTGCTCGAGCGCAGCCATCATGTCGGTCTGTCGGAGCCGGCGATAGACCGCGAAATCGAGCCCCCGCGGGTCGGTGATCGTCGGCACCCGGACCCGCCGCTCGGCCTCGGGGGCGCCGGCGAGACCTTCGAGAAACCGCACCCCCGCTTCGCCCAAGGATTCGGTATCGGCCATGACGTGAGCCTGCGACACCGGCACAAAATCCGCCGCGTCGAAGAACTCGCCGACCGCGATCTGGTGCGATATCGCCCAGCGCCGGACGGCCCCGAGCTCACCCGCCAGCATCGCCCTTTCTTCATCGCTTAGCCGCATATCAAATCACGATGCTTAGCCGCATATCAAATCACGATCTGCAACCGTTGATTGATCGACAAATGACACGTTTTGCTGCACTTACAGAGCATCAGCAGCAAGACTCTACTAAGGGTTGCGGGGAAATGATCATCAACCCGCTCATCACAACCCCGGCAGCATGCGCTGCAAAGGTGGCGTTTTTAGGGGAGCTCTATAAACGCAAACACCGCGCGAGATCGGGAAAGACGCCGGCTGGCAATACCGCGAACTCGTTGTGTTGCCCCGCGGCGCCTTTGAGATCCGAGTTCCGGCGCCGATGATGCCGCTTTCAGAAATGCTTCGGCAGCCCAGCCTGCTTTAGAGATCTCGTTGGCCAGATTTCGGTTCTTAAGATGATTTCCATGCGGGATCGGGAATCGGCGTTTTGTGATCGGGCTGCTCCGATTGCGGACACTATTGGTGAGCCCGTCGGGATTCGAACCCGAGACCTACTGATTAAAAGTCAGTTGCTCTACCGGCTGAGCTACGGGCTCGCTACGCCACAAGAATAAAGTGGCGGGGCCGAGCCGGTCAATCGGATGATTGCCGCGCCGCCTCTCTAGGCGTTCGGGAAAACCGTTACAATTCAAAACAACATTTCACCGGCTTGCCACGGCGCGCCACGAAAGGGTTACAGCCCGGGACTATATTCAACCTCGTTCCGAAACGCCTCGGCCGGCCGAGGCTGAAGACCCGCAGGTGATGCTGATGAGCAATTTTGCCCGGCTTTTGCAAAATGAAATTCCTCGGCTGCGGCGATATGCTCGGGCCCTTACCCGAGACGCGGCGCGAGCCGACGATCTCGTGCAAAGCTGCCTCGTCCGCGCTATCGCCAAAGAGCATCTCTGGGAGCCCGGGACCGATTTGCGCGCCTGGCTCTTCACGATCCTACACAATCAATACGTAAATGAGATCCGCCGTTCGGTGCGCGAAGGCGTGAGCGTAGCGGTGGAGGACGTCGCGCCGGTGTTGACGGTGGCGCCAAGAGCCACCTCCTGCCTGCAGCTGCGCGACCTCGAACGGGCGATCAGGCTGCTGCCGGAAGAGCAGAGGCAAGTCATTCTGCTGGTGGGTCTCGAAGGCATGCGCTACGAGGAGGTCGCCGCGGTGCTCGACATTCCGATCGGCACGGTCCGCTCGCGCTTGTCGCGCGGCCGTGAAATGCTGCGTCGCTTAATGGACATCAAGGAGGCGTCGGACGTGAGCTTCGACGATCCGCACCGAGGTCGAAATTCCGACTCCCCGCGCGAGGCGGCCTGACGGGCCGGCCCTGAAAGCCGCCCCGAAAGCCGCCCCGAAAGCCCCCCCGAAAGCCGGTGAATTCCTTGCTCGATCGCCGCAAAACGACTAGAAGGGCGCGGGCCTTCGCGGCGGGGCGTGGCTCAGCCTGGTAGAGCGCCTGCTTTGGGAGCAGGATGTCGGAGGTTCAAATCCTCTCGCCCCGACCATTTCGGGGATGCCCTTCGGTAGAGGCTTGACGGATCGGGAAGCAGGTCGATGGCGCGGGCGCGAATTTTCAAGCCGGCAAAAACGGCAATGCAGTCCGGAGCGCGGGCCCGGCGGTGGGCGCTCGCTTACGAACCGGCCAGCCGCCGCCGGGCCGAGGCGCTGATGGGATGGATCAGCGCCGAAGATACGTTGAACGAGGTGCACTTGCATTTCGAGACGATGGAGGAGGCGGTCGCCTTTGCGACCAAAAACGCTCTCGATTATACGGTGATCGTGCCGCACGACAGCAGCACCGAAAAGCCGAAGAGCTATGCGGACAATTTCCGCTACGACCGCGTTCGCCACTGACCCCCGTCTTCGCGCACTACCAGCGCGAAGCGCACGCAATGACCCCGTAGCTCAGCTGGATAGAGCACTCGCCTTCTAAGCGAGTGGTCGCAGGTTCGAATCCTGCCGGGGTCGCCACGATCTTTTGCACATTCCGCGGCGGTCGAGCACCGCGGATCGGCCCGGTTCAGGCGACGACCCGCGGCTTCAGTTCGAAGCGGGCGCGCGGCAAATCGAGGGTGATCGCCAGACCATCGGCCAGCGCCGTCTCGGCCCTGAAGCCGAGCTGTTCGGCGGCACGGCGCGGATCTCCGATCGATCTTCGGACTTCACCCGATCGTGCCGGGCTGCAGCATGCGGTCATATCGGTCTGGTACAGCTCAGCCATGGTTTCGGCGAGGGCGCGCACGCTGGTGCCTTTGCCGGTGCAGATGTTGAAGACCGGGGCACTGGTGCTCGCTGCGGTCAGGGCCCGCCCGAGCGCGCCGACGGCATCCCCGACATAGGTAAAATCGCGAACCTGCTCTCCGTCGCCGAAGATTTCCACTGGTTCGCCGAGCCTCAGCCGATCGGCAAAAAGCGCGATGACGCCGGAATATGGCGACTGAGCGTCTTGCCGGGTGCCGTAGAGGTTGAAGAAACGCAATCCGACGGTCGGGATTTCGTGCACCGCTCCGGCGACGCGCGCATGCAGCTCACACGCGCGCTTGTCTGCGCCGTAGGCGCTGAGCGGCGCGACCGGCGTATCTTCTCCGATTGGAACGGTATTGCAATCGCCATAGATCGCCGCCGACGACGCGTAAACGATGGGAATTTCTCGGCGGTGCCGCAGACGCCGCGCTTGATTGAGAATGTTGAGCGTGCCGGTGAGGTTGACTTCGTGCGTGCGCAACCACTCCCGGTTAGAACGCACGACAGAAGCAATTGCGGCTAAGTGGAAACAGGCCTCGATGCCTTCAAAAGCCTCTTCGACCGTCGTCGGGTCGGTGATGTCGCCGCGCAAAAATTCGATCTGCCGCGGCACGTTCTGCCGATGCCCACTCGACAGATCATCGAGAACGCGCACCCGATGTCCCTGCCTCAACAACGCGTCGACGAGGTGCGAGCCCAGAAAGCCAGCGCCGCCGGTCACGAGAAAGCAGGCCATCCGAGATCCTTAAGCTGTTGCAAAAGCATTAGCGTCGACGGAATTGGGGTTCACTCTGGAGCATCCTACGGGAACGCCGATCGGCCTTCGGGGTTCCGAGCCACCCAGTGTGACCATTGACCGATTGATAGCGACCGGTTCAGTCCTGCTTTTCAGTTGGTTGGCAGGCATAACGCTGTTTTAATCGGTTGCAAAGAGGAATCAGACGTTAAACCGGAATCAAAAACTGTGACTTTCAAAACGGTTAAGAAACTGTAAACATCGGCACTGAGAAGGACCATATGAGGCCTCCACTCCAAACGGCTCGATCGACACCAGGTTAACGCAACTGAAGCCATTGACGCGGACCATGGGGCGGCAGAGCCAAGGGGGCTGTGGAATTATCGACGTCAAGGGGCGGCGATATTGACATGAGATGATGCGCAGCACAGGACTTCATACCTCGCTTTTCGCCTTGCTCATCTGTGTCGTTCAAACGTGGGGCGCTTCACGGGCTGCCGCAGGACAGAAATTCCGAGCCGATGAGTGGGTCACCGAATGCGATTCCGCTCCCGGAGCGGGTGCCCCGGATTGCTCCGTCACGGTGCCGTTCTGGGAGACCCGAGGCGCCCCGAGGGGCTCGTTCGCTCTCGTCGTCATGCTTCAGACTGGGAACATGGGGATCGTCGGCGAGCCTTTTCCGACCAGGGCCGTGCTTCGCATTGACAAGAACCCGCCGATCGAGTGCAGAGAGGCGCGTTACTGTGTTTTCCCGAGCATGCAGGCGCTGGCCGCAGTGAAGCAACTCAAAGTCGGATCGCTTGTTCTGATCGACGTCTACACGGAAAAGGGGGAGTTCAACTTCAGTCTCACTCCAAAAGGGTTTCAGGCGGGAATGGCGCAAATCCGCGCCTGGGGCTACCGAGCGGATTAGCTCAAGGAGATTGCGCCGCCCGGCATTCTCGCCGGCGCGAAACCCGATGCGCGGGCTCTATGTTTGTCGCCTGCTCAGTGGTGCAAGATTGCGACAAGCGGGGCGAGCACGACAGCCCATCCAAGCACTGACAGTCCAAAGACAGCGAACAGCGCAGGACCCGCCGGCAGCCGATCGCTGCCGAACTCCACGCCCTCACTTACTCCGTAATCGCGGTATGAAGTATTGCTTTGGATCATTTTTCTCGATGGATCGCGGTGGTGTCGTCGCGCAGGACTGTAGGCAAATTCATGAGATAGGCAAGAAACATCGTTTGGGATTTTCTCTAAATTTGTAGAACATTGCCAATAGAACCAGATAGCGCCAGGTGGACGTAAAGAGTTCATTAACAGATATTTATTTCTCTTATGACCAGCAGCTTAGCGCTGGAGCGTTCGCACGAACATCTGCAAAATGCGAGGACAGGATCTTGACGCTGCCTCGGACAGGCGTTTGACGCAGCACGGGCAAAATCAGCCCAACGAGCGGGCGCGGCGTGAGCGGGCGGCCCGACCTCGTCAAACCAATAACCGGAAAGGGGAGATCCGATGGATGCCAGCATTGCCCCGAGATCTGCTTCGCCGTCCGAAAGATCGAGAGATATCGAAGACCCGCCCCTCGGCAGGCGAGCCTCGCTGGTGCTGATATCGGCGTTATCCCTCGGACTGTGGGCGGCGATATGGGCGGCCGTTGCCTCGTTGGCTTCGGTGCTGGCCGGCTAACCAGCCGCCTGCGTGCACGGCATGCCGGCTTCGGCCATCATTTGACGCGCGATCCGACAGCTCGCGCGGCCGTCCCCATAGGGGTTCGCGACCCGGCTCATCTGCGAATAGGCGTCCGGATCGTCGAGCAACTCCGTCATCTGCGAAAACAGCAGCTCCTCGTCGGTGCCGACCAATCTGGCAAGCCCCAACTCCAGGGCCTCCGGGCGTTCGGTGGTTTCTCGGGTAACCAGCGCCGGTTTCCCAAAGGATGGCGCCTCCTCCTGAATCCCGCCCGAATCGGTGACCACAAAGTGGCAGCGCTTCAGCAGAAACACCAACTCGGGATAATCCACCGGCTCGGTGAGGAGCACGTTCGCGTGCCGGCGCAGCGGCTCGATCGCTTGGCGGACACTGGGATTTCGATGCACCGGAAAAACGACCGCGGTATCGCCTCTGTCGGCAATGCGCGCCATCGCGCGGCAAACCCGGGCAATCCCGCCGTCGAAGCTTTCGCGGCGGTGGCCCGTCATCAGAATCATTCGCCGGCCCTCGAAATGCGCGGGCAGAACGGCAGCGCACCGGGAACGCAGGTCCGGCCGGTTATCCAATAGCGCGGCAATCCGCAACAGAGCATCGATCCCGGTATTGCCAGTGACGAAGATCCGGTCGCAACCGACCCCTTCCCGACGCAAGTTCTCTCGCGCCCGTGCGGTCGGGGCAAAGTGCAGATCGGCGATGTGGGTCACCAGTCTCCGGTTCACCTCTTCGGGCCACGGCGAATAGATGTTGTCGGTGCGCAGGCCGGCCTCGACGTGAGCCACGGGGATCCTGTGGTAGAAGGCCGCGAGCGCCCCGGCAAAGGTCGTGGTTGTGTCGCCCTGCACGATCACCCGATCGGGCCGAAACGCATTGAGGACCTCACCAACACCGGATAATACCGCGCCAGTCAAATAGGCGAGGTCCTGGTTCGGCCGCATCAAATCGAGATTCCAGTCCGGCCGCAGCTCGAACAAGTCGAGGACCTGGCTCAACATCTCGCGGTGCTGTCCGGTGACGCATATTTTGCAGTCGAAATTTGGGCGGCTCGACAATTCCAGGAAAACCGGCGCGAGCTTGACGGCCTCCGGCCGCGTCCCGAAAACAAACAACAGCTTCATTCTGCGCGAGCCGTCCTCAGTCGGCGCAGTCAACCCGGCCACGCGAGGCTGGGCATATTCCGGCTAGGCATACTGATGGGTCAGCCCGGTCGCGTCGATGACGACGCGGCGCATCAACTCCTCGCGCGGGATCTTCCGAAAGGGCGAATGGGCCACGAGAAGGGCCACAATGTCGGCTTGGCGTACGGCCTCGAGCGTCTCGCAGAACGACAGGTTGGGAAGCGGGGCGAGCTCCTCAGGGAGCCCGGTCAGGTTCGGATCGGCGACCAGGATGCGGTCCTGCCCGGCGTGCGCCAATGCCGCCGCGATCGCGATCGCCGGGCTCTCCCGCGTGTCGTCGACATCGGGCTTGTAGGTCAGACCCAAACAAGCGACGACCGGCCGCTTGAACCGCTCGGCGCGTTCGCGGATCTGTGCGACGACAAATCTCGGTTTGGCGTCGTTGACTTCGCGAGCCGTGCGGATCAGCCGGGTTCGCTCCGGCGCCGACGAAATGATGAACCACGGGTCGACCGCGATGCAGTGCCCGCCGACCCCCGGTCCCGGCTGGAGGATCGAGACGCGGGGATGGCGATTGGCAAGCTCGATGACGTGCCACACATTGAGGCCGAGCTGGTCGCAGATCAGCGACAGCTCGTTGGCAAAGGCGATGTTGACATCGCGCGAGGCGTTCTCGACCAGCTTGACCAGTTCCGCCGTCGCCGCATCGGTGCGGAACACCTTCGCCTGCAGAAAGACGCGGTAAACCGCTTCGGCATGCTCGGCGCAAGCTTCGGTCATCCCACCGATGATGCGGTCGTTCTCGATCAGCTCGCGGACCATCCGCCCGGGAAGCACGCGCTCCGGGCAATGCGCCACATGTACATCGAGCGGCTCGGCGTGACGCGTCGGTGGAAAGCGCAAATCCGGGCGCAGCCGCGCCAGACGGTCGGCCAACCGGCCGGTCGTGCCGACCGGAGAGGTCGAACTCCAGAATCACCACATTGCCGGAGGCGAGAACGGGCGCGATCGCGTCCGCCGCCAAGTCGATATAATCGAGATTTGGTGAACGATCGTCGCGGAACGGGGTCGGAACCGCGATCACAAACGCGTCAGCCGGCTCGGGCTGCGCCGTGGCGCGCAGTTTCCGCAATGTCGTCGCGGCGCGCAGCAGCATGTCGAGATCGGGCTCGGAGAAATAGGTCTGCCCGGCATTGACCGCTTCGACGACCCGAGGGTTGATATCGACGCCGATGACGTCGATGCCGCGGCTCGCCAAAGTCGCGGCGGTCGGCAAGCCGATATAACCCAGACCGACCACGCACACCGTCTTGATCGGGTAGTCCATCACTCGGCGCCTGGAAAGAAAAAGATTTGCTCGCTCCGGCACTGCCGCGGAGCCCAATATGCAACGCCCCCTTTGATACGGCAGTAAGATCGACTTGGCAAGGAGTTCCAGATCTTATCGTAGTTACCAACTCGGTTGCGTCGTCTTGATTAAGGGGTAATCTTGCAGGAAAAGCTGCAAATGATCCCTATGGAAGGGCACTCCATGCCGAAACTCCCGGACGTCCTAACACTAGAGGAGCACTTCTTTGCCGATGACGGGTGCGTGCCGAACAACCCGTCGCTGCCGCTGATCGTTTACCGCGCGGCATTGGAGACGGGTCCCCGGTGCGCCGCCGAATGCGAAAGGTTGTTCGCCGGCAACGGCTGGAGCGGGGCCTGGCGCAACGGGATCTACGCGCACCATCATTACCACAGCACCGCACACGAGGTGCTCGGCATCGCGGCCGGATCGGTTCGGGTGCGGCTCGGCGGCGAGGCAGGCACGACGTTAGAGCTGCACGCCGGCGACGTCGTCGTGATCCCCGCCGGCGTCGCCCACAAGAACGAGGGCGCCAGTCCCGATCTCGTCGTGGTCGGCGCCTATCCCGGCGGTAAGAGCCCGGACATGTGCAGCCCCGGCGTGCAGCACCGCGAGCGCGCGCTGTGCAATGTCCGCGAGGTGCCGCTGCCGGCCTGCGACCCGGTCTATGGGAAGCCGGGGCCGCTGAGCGAAAGGTGGCGCGCCGTCCATCGCGGCTGACGGCAGGAGCGTCTCGTCGAGTTAGAGACAGCGCCCGGTATAGACGACGTCGTGCGCATTACTGGACGGCGCCTCCGGCGGCTCGACGAGCCGGCGGGTTTCGATGAAGTATCCGGCAGCGCACATTTGCCGGGCGTTGACCTCATCCGCGAGCCAGTCGCGCCGAATCTGCTCTGCCTCACCGTCATCGTTCGCGCTCATGACCGTATTTGTCTGCGCCGTGAAGACAAATGTGCCGGCCGGATCCGCCTCGAAACTCACGATCCGCACATGGTCGTTGCACGCGCCGAGCAAGACGAGACTGGCGAAAGCAAGCATACGCACCGTGTGGATCCTCCCGACCAACTCCAAGCCTCTATTCCCTCATTGATCGGCCCGAGGCAAGGCGGAGTTTGCTCGGCTCGGATTTGGAGGCTGGCGCACGGCCGTTCCAAGGCGCTCGCCGTGATATCGGCGCGCCCAGATTGCCTCCCACCACCAGCGGTTCTCAAGATACCACGCGATGGTCTTGCGCATGCCGCTGTCGAAGGTTTCGCGGGGTGTCCAGCGCAACTCGCGCCCGATCTTGGTCGTGTCCATCGCGTAGCGCCGGTCGTGCCCCGGCCGGTCCGTGACAAAGGTGATCAGCCGCTCATGCGGCCGATGGGCCGAACCCGGAAGTATCTCATCGAGCAATCGGCAGATCGACGTGACGACGTCCAGATTGGCCCGCTCGGCATCCCCGCCCACATTATAGCCCTCGCCCACCGTACCCTCGCTCAGGATCGTGAACAGCGCGCGGGCATGGTCCTCGACATAGAGCCAATCGCGGACATTGTCGCCCGCACCGTAGACCGGGATCGCCTCGCCGTGCAGCGCTTTCAGAATGGCGAGCGGGATCAGCTTTTCCGGGAAGTGGTAAGGCCCATAATTATTCGAACAGTTGCTGACCACGGTCGGCAACCCGAAGGTCTCGCGCCACGCACGAACCAGATGGTCTGAAGCCGCCTTTGACGCCGAATAAGGCGAGTTCGGCCGATAAGCGGTCGTCTCGGTGAATTTGCCGACTGGCCCCAGCGAACCGAAGACTTCATCGGTCGAGACGTGGTGAAAGCGGAACCGTTTGGCGCGCTTTGCCGGAAGCCGTTGCCAATAGGCGAGCGCTGTTTCCAACAGGACATAGGTCCCGTCGATATTGGTCCTGATGAACGCCGCCGGACCGTCGATCGACCGGTCGACATGCGATTCTGCGGCGAGGTGGAGCACCGCATCGGGAGCGAATTCTCGGAATATGTCGCAAATCGCTTCGCGGTCGCAGATGTCGGCCCGGCGAAAGCCGTAGCGCGGATTGCTTTCGATTGCGCGCAGAGACGTCAAATTCGCCGCGTATGTCAGCTTGTCGACATTGAGAACGGTGGCGCCGAGCTCGCCCGCGAGCAATCGGCAAACCGCCGAGCCGATAAACCCGGCGCCGCCGGTGACCAAGACTCTCATTGCCGATTCCGACTTGCCCCAATCCATCCAGCGGCGCCGCCGCCTACCCCAGGGTTGAGCCGCCTGCATCGGAGACCTGCGCAGATCGGCCTAGGTTGCCGGTTCGTCGCTCCGATACATTCATTTGGGGAAGGTATAACTGATCGACCCCGCCCGGGTCCAACTCCAGTGGAGGGTGCGTTATGCAGTACCGGCGAATATCGGCCGATTGTCACCTCGATATGCTCTGGCTGCCGCCCGACCTGTTCACGTCGAACGCGTCGAGCAAGCTCAGGGACCTGATGCCCTACGTCACCGAGAATTCGGACGGGGTGCAGCGCTGGACCGACAATACCGGTGCCGAGTACGGCTTGTGCGGTGGCGTCGGCGCGACCGGCACGCCGTGGGTTCCGGGGAAGCAGCTGCGCGCCGACAAGATGGCCGAGGCCGGGCTGTATGACGACTATTTCGAAAAGGGCCTGCGCCGGCCAGGCGACCCGCATCTGCGGGTCAAGGACATGGACCGCGACGGCGTCGACGCCGAGGTCATCTACGGCATCCTGGCGGCCTGCGCCAAGATGAAGGACCCGGAAGCGGCCGACGAGATGCTGCGGATCTACAACGATTTCATGCACAATTTCAGCGGCACCTATCCCGACCGTATGATCGGCCTGGCCTGCCTGCCCTACAACAACATCGAGGGTGCCGCCCGCGAAGTCCGCCGCGTTGCCAAACTGGGCATGAAGGGCGTCGAGCTGTCCTGCTCGTGGCACATGACGCCGATGTGGCACCCGATGTGGGATCCTCTCTGGGAGGCGGTCAACGAGACGCAATTGCCGCTGCACTTCCACACCTTCCCGGCGACCGACCCCGAATTGCGCAAGTCCCTGGACCCGGCCATCGCCCGCCGCATGACCTATAGCGGCCTCTGCCGATTCCAGATGACGCTGGCGACGATCCTGACCGACCTGATGGGCGCGGCGGTGTTCGAGCGGTTCCCGAACATCCGCGTGGTGTTCGGCGAGAGCGGCATCGGCTGGATCCCCTACGTCATCGACCGCATGGATTTCGAGTACAAGGACCAGTACCAGGACCTCAAGCTCAAGAAATTGCCGAGCGAGTACTGGCGCAACCAGTGCCGGGCGACGTTCCAATACGACCGGGTCGGCACCAAGCTGATCGAGGACATGGGCGTCGAAACCCTGATGTGGGGCTCGGATTTCCCGCACCCCGACGGCGTATGGCCGGAATCGAAGAAGTACATCGACGAGCAGTTCGCGCATCTGCCGGCCGAAGTGACCTACAAGATGACCTGCGAGAATGCCGGCAAGTTCTACGGGCTGATGAACTAGCCGCTACGCGGGGTGCGGCATGGTCCGCCGCACCCCGCCATCAGGCCGGGTGCCTTTCGCGTATCCGGCCCTCCCTCTGTCACACCTGTTTTTGCAGACGAAGAACAGAACCAGGCCCGTGCGGGCGCGGTCAGGGTGTGCCCGGGACCTTGTTCAACAAATGCAGGAACAGGCCGGCGGCGAGCGGCGCGCACGGGCCGTCCTCGATGACGATCTGCCCCGCGCGAGCGACCTCGAATTTGCTGAGAAGACCAGCCGGCGCCGTCCCCACCACGGGCTCCAGCGCTTTGAAGCAAGCGGCCCCGGCGGTGTCGCCAGCGTTGGCGGCAATCGTCGCCGCGTTCGAAGCATCCATCTCGACCTTCTGCTGAATCGCCGAGCACCCGCCCAGGGCGCAGAAAATCGCAAATATCCTGATTAAGTTAGAAATCATTTGACCTCTAAAACGTGGGACGGCCGGGCTGACGACGGCCCATCCTGTTGGAACATGAATTCGAGTTCCGAAACTTTGGAAGGCGGTTTCATAGCACTAAAATGCATATTTGTCAATAAAATCCTTTGCGAATTCGCAATTCCAAATACAGGCACGTCCCACAGATCAGCCCTAACTAGACCGGTTCCGATCATACCGCCGAGCCGATGACACAGCCCTCTCCGCCGCAGGGGCAAAGAGGGGAGTGATATGTCCGTGTCAGGGAGTTGAACGTTCAGCCGAATTGGCGAACCAAACTTGGTAGCGTTCGCAGCGCCCGCTCCAGGAGATGAATTCGCCCGGCGTGGCGCGCAGCGACTTTTCGGTGTCCGGGATGTAGGGAGTGGCGCACATCCGCTCGCTCACCAGCGCGTTGACCTGCGGGTCGTAGTTATTGAACGTGACGAATTCCGGTGGGATGTTGCCGGTGGGTTTGAGCGCGCTGGTGCCGAACGCGTCCTTGACCGGGATGAAAGGCGTGCAAGCCGCCGAGAGCACCGCAGGAAGCGCCAAAACAAGAAACAATCGCATCCCAGGTCGACCGCTGGTGGATTTTCGGATTGTGCGCGCCTGGTGCCGCCAGCGCAAGACCTGGTCAAAGCGGCGGCTTTTGATCACTCGGACGACGGACTGTTCTACCGCGGCTCGCGGCCGGGACGGCGCCGTCCGGCACGCCAGCCGCTTTCAGGGCGGCCTGTTGGCGGGCGGCGAGGGCGGTCTCGTCGAAATCCTCAATCAGCTCGTGGAAGAGCCTGTACCAGTTGATCTCGGCCTTCAGGTGCAAAAAGACCGAGCCGAGGCCGATTGCGGCGCGGTCCATGAACACGAATTCGCGCGGCGGCCGGACCCCGCCGAGCCGGCGGATGTCGCTGTGCACGCTCTCAGCCACCGCGGCGCCGTAGACGCCGCCCGCCTTTTCCTGGATCAGCCGCGCGCGGTCATCGAGCAGCGGACCATAGACGTAGAGCGCCCAGCGATTGAGCACATCGATGATCTCATTCGACAGATCGCCGAAACCCCAGCTCTGATAAGCGTGGACGGCGAGGTCGCGGTCGCCGCATTGCAGCGCGTTGTAGAGGTCGATGACGCCGCGGACGAACGAAGCGCGAAAGATGCGGACGCAGCCGAAATCGAGGAGATTGACGGTGTTGTCCGGCGCGACCGTGTAGTTGCCGAGATGCGGGTCGCCGTGGATTACGCCGTAGTAGTAAAACGGCACGTACCAGATCCGGAACATGCGCAATGCGATTTCGTTGCGCTGTTCGAGCGACGCTTTCGCTATATCGAGGATCGGCGCACCCTCGAGCCAGGTCATCGTCAACAGCCGGCTGGTGGAGAGTTCCGGGATCGGCACGGGCAAGGCCACGCCGAGCTCGCCGCGAAGGATCTCGCCATAGAGCCCCAGATGCGCGGCCTCGCGCTCGTAATCGAGCTCCTCGCGCAGCCGGTCGGCGATCTCGGCGTGGATCTCGGCGGTGGTGACCGCCCGGTCATAGCGCTCGTAGAGGCTCATCGCGAGCTTCAGCTGGCGCAGATCGGCTTCCACTGCCGACGCCATGTCGGGGTATTGCAACTTGCAGGCGAGCGGCGTTCCGTCGAGCGCGGTCGCGCGGTGCACTTGGCCCAACGAAGCGGCGCGGGCTGCTGTCCTGTCAAACTCGCGAAACCGGCTGCGCCAGTCGGCGCCGAGCTCGCCGGCCATGCGCCGCCTGACGAAGGGCCAGCCCATCGCCGGCGCGTTCGCCTGCAGCTGAACCAGCTCCTGCACGTACTCCTTGGGCAGCGCGTCAGGGATCGTAGCGAGCAGCTGGGCCACTTTCATCAGCGGCCCCTTGATGCCGCCGAGCACCGTCTTCAGCTCGGCAGCGTGGCGGCCCCGATCGAGGTTGAGACCGAGATAGCGCTCACCCGCGAGCCGGGCCGCGAGCCCGCCCATCGCGGTCGACACCTGGGCGTAGCGCCGCACTCGCCCGGTCAGCGAATCGGCGTCGGCCACGAGGGTAAGAATTGCATCGGCCGCGAGGCGCTCTTCATCTTGAAATCGAGCTAAACCCTGCCGCCTTCGACGGCATGGCCTTCGGCGCGCCAGCGCAGCATGCCGCCGGCAAGATTGGCAACGTCGTTAAAGCCCGCTTCGCGCAGGATGACGGTGGCCTGTGCGGAGCGGCTGCCAGCGCGGCAGACGGCGACGATCGGGCGATTATGCGCGAGTTCCCAGGCGCGCTCGGCCAGATCGCCCAGCGGCATCAGAACGGCGCCGCGAATGTGCCCGAGCGGGCCGGTGAACTCTTCCGGTTCGCGCACGTCGAGGATCTGGACCGCCGGCGCGTGTTCCTCCAACCCGTGCGGATCGATTTCCCAGATCCCGGCAAACGAATATCGGAGCGCCGCCCAATTCGGCTCCGCCGTCATCCCGACGCCGCTCTCGGGCCGTCCGCATTTCAGATTGGCGGGCACGGCCACATCGAGCTTTTTCGGATGCGCGAGGCGCAGGTTATTCATATAGCCGGTGAAATCGCCTTCGCCGATCTCGCCTCCCAGGCGCGGGTTGAAGCGCCTTTCCTCGCAGACGCTGGTGACCGTCAGACCGCGATAATCGTGCGCGGGATAAAGCAGGCACGAATCCGGCAACGTGAAGATCTGTTCGTGGATCGAGCGATACATCGCGTGCGGGTCGCCTTGCTGGAAATCGGTCCGTCCGGTGCCTCTGACAAACAGACAATCCCCGGTAAACGCCATGCTGCGATCGTCGAGCACATAGCTCAGGCAGCCATTGGTGTGACCGGGGGTCTGGCGCGCCTGGAGATTGCGGTTGCCAAACGCGACCACGTCGTCCGGCACCAGATAGCGGTCGGCGCCCTCGGCGCCGCTGTTGGCCGACAGCGCGATCCGGCATCCGGTCCGCTGTTTCAGCAGCCACCCTCCAGTCACATGATCGGCATGGACGTGCGTTTCAAGAGCGTAGGCGAGGCGCAGGCCGAGCTCTTCGATCAGCGCCGCATCGCGCCGCACCTGCTCGAACACCGGATCGATGATGATTGCCGCTCCACTGCCGCGGTCGGCGAGGAGGTAGGTGTAGGTCGAAGACGGCGGGTCGAACAGCTGCCGGAACACCAACATCGCGAACCTCCGATGAAATCGCAGGTCATGGTACTCTCGCGCGCCGGGAACCGGGAGAGCCGTCTTGGTCGAAATCGTCGTTAATCGGCTTGCCCCGTCAGACCGGGACCGCTGGGCCGAGCTGTGGCGCGGGTATCTCGAGTTTTACGAGACCCGGCTGCCGCCGGAGATTTACGACCATACCTGGCAGCGGCTGATCGCCGCGGAAGGCCCGATCCACGGATTGGGAGCGCGGCAGGGCGGTGCGACCGCGCCGCTCGCCGGGATCGCCCACTATCTCTTTCACCCGCATGCCTGGACTACCAAGGAGGTCTGCTATCTGCAGGATCTCTTTGTCGACGCAGCCTTCCGGCGCGGCGGCATCGGCCGCCGGCTCATCGAAGCGGTCGCCGCGGCCGCCCGCGAGCGCGGCTGCCACCGGCTCTACTGGACGACGAAGGAGGACAACGCGGCGGCGCGGTCGCTTTACGACCGGATCGCCCACTTCAACGGCTTCATCCGTTACGATTACCCGCTGGAGTAGGGGTGGGCGTAATGGTGGGCGGACCGGGATTCAGCCGCTTCGCCGGGCGTACGGTAGTTAACTGAACCGGTTGGTCGGTGACGCATTGACGTGAAAGGCTGGGCAAAGAAATTGCTATCGGCTGGATCGGCTCCCTGCGTCCTTCGAGACGTCCGCTCTCGCAGCCTCCTCAGAATGAGGAATTTTCTTATTGCCATCATCTTAATGCCATCATCTTAATGCTGTCAGAACCCTATCCTGACCCGGAGGGTGCGTCTCGAAGAGCCTGCCCTCGCGAAGGCGGGGGATGCAAAGCCGTTCTGCCGGCTTTCATCTCGTTTCCAGGTGCCTCGAATATGGTACAGCCAAAGGCTAGTTTGACCGTCGTCGCGCACCCGCTGGTTCAACACAAATTGTCATTGATGCGCGACCGGAACACGTCGACCGCGGAGTTTCGCCGACTGCTGCGCGAAATCAGTCTGCTGCTGGCCTATGAGGCGACGCGCGAGTTGCCGCTCGAGGCCACCGAGATCGATACGCCGCTCGAGAGCGGGGCCTTCCCGCTGCTCGCCGGCAAAAAGCTGTGCCTCGTTTCGATCCTGCGGGCCGGCAACGGCATTCTGGACGGCATGCTCGACCTCTTACCGTCGGCGCGGGTCGGGCATATCGGGATTTACCGCGACCCGCGGACCCTGCAGGCGATCGAGTATTACCTGAAATTGCCCGACGACCTCGCGGAGCGCGACGTGATCCTGGTAGATCCGATGCTGGCCACCGGGAACTCGGCGGTGGCGGCGATCTTGCGTCTAAAGGAACTGGCGGCGCGCTCGATCAAATTCGTCTGCCTCGTCGCCGCTCCGGAAGGCGTCGACAAGCTATCCTCGATCTTTCCCGATGTTCCGATCGTCGCGGCGGCGCTCGACCGCTGCCTCGACGGCCACGGCTACATTCTCCCCGGCCTCGGCGACGCCGGCGACCGCCTGTTCGGTACGAAATAACCCCGCAAGGTTCGGATAGAGAGGGGGTCCACCCTCTCCCGCGGTGCGGGAGAGGGTGCCGAGCGCAGCGAGGCGGGTTAGGGTCCGAGCCTCAGGCTGGGTGGAAGACGAGCGTGCGGACCTCGATGCTTTCACGCGGACGCGCGCCGAGGGGTGTCGTCGGGTCGGTGAACGAGGTGTGCGGCATGAAGCGGGCCGGGATGTCGGTCCGGGTATCGGCGATCTTCAATAGCAGCGCCTCGTCGCGCCGCATTTCCGGCACGTAATACCACTGGTGCGCCGGGTTGTACCGCACCGAGTAGGTCTCGCCGACGCGTTCCTTGTAGACCAGGTCCGAGGGTACGAGGTCTTCGGCGGTAACAGTGCGGGAGTCGCACACGGCTAGAGGCGCGTCCTGCAATGGGCTGAAAAGCGGGCGCCAAAAATTGATCACCTGGACGCGGCCCTTCAGCAATTCCTCGGCCTCATCGGGCAACAGGTCGCGAACCCGCTGCGGTCCCGATTTTGCGGTGTGGTCGACATGCACGCGGGTCGCCGGCTGGCGTGGTCCGCCGGGCGCGCGGTCCTGCAAACCGGTTACGCGCCGGCGCTGCAGATGGTCGAAGATGAACACGCGGCTGGCGCCCGTCACCTGCTTTATGACGCGCTCGGCCTCTGGGTAATAGACCCGCCGGACCTCATCGTCGTTCCAGAAATCCTGAACGGCGCTGCGCTGCTCGACGAGCGCGAAGCCCTGCGTGTCGAGCGACACGTCGGACGAGATCGGCCGCATGTCGTGGATCCGCATCTTGTGCGGATCGTATGTCATGTTCGACCGCTCGCCGATTTCATAGGCGTAATAGCGCGGCCGCTCAGTCATCGGGCCGAGATAGTTCAGCTCGGCCTCGACAAAGGGTAAGCTGTTGGTTTTGCTCATGTTCAGTCCTCCTTGGGGGGTCGGTGGGGGCGAAGGCTCAAAAGATCGGGAATTTGTAAAACTCTGGCGGGACTTCGCTCTCCGAGCACGGTGCCGGGTGCGTGAGCGCCATTATAGCGCGACGCCACCATGCGCCGATAGTGCTGCCCGCAATCGCCAGCAAGATCATTACTCCCTCCAGAACGGCTTGTTGCTGAGGAATTCGGCATCGGCTCGGGTGAGCCCGATGTCCTTCAGCATTCTGTCGTCGAGCGCAGCGAGCTCGGCGCGCTCCTGGCTACGCCGGCGCCATTCGCCCAGGCTCGCGACGACGTGATCCCAAGCATCGCTCAATGCGAGAATTCCGTGACGTTGCCGAGGCCGGCCCCGGGTGGCATGCCAGTGAATCGCTACCATATGAAATCTCCTAAACTCGGAGAACGACGTAACCATGCGTCCGTCGACCTTCCTCCGCCAAAATGGCCGCTACGGCATGCCTCGACAAACGAAAGTTTCTCAGCGACGGCTTAGATCTTCTCATCCGCTATGAACAATCATCTTCCGCCTTTGAGCGCGCTGCGGGCGTTTGAAGCGGCGGCCCGGCACGTGAGCTTCAGCAAGGCCGCTGACGAATTGCATGTGACGCCGGCCGCGATCAGTCATCAGATCCACGCCTTGGAAGAGGATCTCGGGGTTAGGCTGTTTCACCGCATGAACCGCTCGATCGAGTTGACGGCCTCTGCGCAGATTCTGCTGCCTGGCCTCACCGAAGCCTTTGCCGGCATCCAATCCTCGGTCAGGCGGCTGCGAGTGCACAACAACACCGGGACCTTGACTGTTACCGCCTCACCGTCGATTGCCGCGAAATGGCTCGTGCTGCGCCTGCACCGGTTTCAGGAGCAACACCCCGAGGTAGATGTGCGGATCTCCGCGACCGATGAGGTTGTCGATCTGACCCGGGGCGATTTCGATATCGCTATCCGCTACGGCCGCGGCATTTACCCGGGGCTCGATGTCGACCTGTTATTCACGAACGAGGTCTTCCCGGCCTGCAGCCCGAAATTGCTGACTGCCGGGCCGCCATTGCGCACCCCCGACGATCTTCCCCGCCATACCCTCATCCACGATCAGGCTGCGGAGCGCGATCCGTTGGTGCCGACCTGGCCGATGTGGCTCAAGGCCGCCGGAGTTAAGACCGTTCCGATGACTGCAGGGCTCACCTTCAACAGCATGTCGCTGGCGCTCGATGCCGCGGTAGCCGGCCAGGGTATCGTGCTCGCCTACAGCACGATCGCCGCGGCCGACCTCGCCGCCGGCCGCCTCGTCCGGCTGTTCTCGCTCGCGCTGCCGGACCAGTTCGCCTATTACATCGTCACCGCGCCGGGCGCCCTCGAACGCCCCAAAGTCCGCGCCTTCCGCAACTGGCTGCGGCAAGAGGCTGACCGGTAGCCACACCACTTGCGCCCTGCTAGCGTAGCACCAGATCGATACATTGCCTGGAGGGATTTAGATGCAGTTCGGCTTTGGCGCGCCCGTTAGCGGGCCGCTCTCGACACCGGACAATCTCGCGCGCATCGCCGTCGAAGGCGAGGCGATGGGCTACGACTACGCGACGATCAGCGACCATGTCGTGATCCCGCGCGATATTGAAGCCAAGTACCCTTACAGCGACACCGGCGAATTCCCGGGCCGGTCGCGCGGCGACCGGCACGAGCAATTGACCGCGGTGGCGTTTATCGCCGGCAAGACCTCGCGGCTGCGGCTGGTCACCTCGGTAACCGTCGTGCCGCACCGTCCGGCGGTGCTGCAGGCCAAGATGCTGGCGACGGTCGACGTGTTGTCGAACGGCCGGCTGACCTTTGGCATCGGCGCAGGCTGGATGAAAGAAGAGTTTCAAGCGCTCGGCGTCCCGCCCTTTCCCGAACGCGGCGCCGTCACCGACGAATACCTCGACGCGTTCCGCGAGTTGTGGACCAACGACAATCCGCGCTTCGAGGGCCGTCACGTCAAATTCGCCGACATCCTGTTCGAGCCGAAGCCGGTGCAGAAGCCGCATCCGCCGATTTGGGTCGGCGGCGAGAGCGGCCCTGCGCTGCGCCGCACCGCGCGGATCGGCGACGCCTGGTATCCGATCGGCACCAACCCGCAGCATCGGCTCAACTCGATGAAGCGCTTCCAGGCCGGTATCGAGCGGCTGCGCCGCCTGACCCGCGAGGCGGGACGCGACCCGTCGAAGATGGGCCTCGCCTATCGCATCACGAATTGGGGCAAGTCTCTGCCTAACCGCGCGGACGACGGCGAGCGGCGGCTGTTCTCCGGCGAAACGGCGGATGTGGTCGCCGATCTGAGAGCGTTCCGCGACTTTGGCGTCGGCTACGTCGATTTCAATTTTGAAGGCGCGACGCCCGATGCAATGCTCGCCAATATGCGGCGTTTCCGCGAGGACGTGCTGGCCAAGGTTTGAGAGGTCCCTAAGCATTTCGTCATGCCGGGGCTTGTCCCGGGCATCCACGTGGACCCCCGAGACAAGCCCGGGGGAGACGATGAAAAGGAGCGGCAGTTGTTGAGGTTCGGATACAAGGCGTCGGCCGAACAATTCGGACCGCGCGAGCTGTTGGAGTTTTCGTGCCTGGCCGAGGATGTCGGGTTCAATTCGGTGTTTGTCAGCGATCACTTCCAGCCGTGGAAGCACACCGGCGGGCACGCGCCGTTTTCGTTTGCCTGGCTGGCGGCGCTCGGCGCAAAGACCCGGCGCGTCCAGATCGGCACCAGTGTCGCGACGCCGACCTTTCGTTACCACCCGTCCGTCGTCGCGCAGGCGTTTGGCACCCTCGGGGTCATGTGCCCCGATCGCGTCGTGCTCGGCGTCGGGACCGGCAAGTCGCTCAACGAAGTGCCGGCGACCGGTATGAAGTGGCCGGGCTTCAAGGAGCGGCAGGGGCGGCTGCGCAAGTCGATCGCCTTGATCCGGCGGCTGTGGACCGAGGAGCGCGTCACGTTTGAGGGTCAGTATTACCGCACTCTGGCGGCGACGATATATGACCGCCCGGAGAAGCCCGTGCCGATCTGGATCGCCGCATCGGGCCCGACCGCGGCGGCTATGGCGGGCGAGATCGGCGACGGCTTCATCTGCACGAGCGGCAAGGGGGATGCGCTCTATCGCGAGACCCTGCTACCGAGAGTCGAGGAGGGCCTCAAGCGGGCGGGGCGGCCGGGCGGCAAACTCGAACGGATGATCGAGGTCAAGGTCTCGTTCGACACCGATCCGAAGCGGGCGATGGAAGATACCCGGCATTGGGCGGCGCTCGCGCTGACCCCGGAAGAGAAGATGAGCGTCGAGGACCCGCGCGAGATGGAGCGGCTGGCCGACGCCTTGCCGATCGAGCGGGCGGCGAGCCGCTGGATCGTGTCTTCCGACCCCGAGGAGCAGCTGGCGCAGATCCGACCCTATGTCGAGCTCGGCCTAACCCACCTCGTTTTCCACGCCCCGGGCCCCGACCAGTCTCGGTTTCTCAAGCTCTACGCCGAGCAGGTGCTGCCGTTGCTGCGCTCAAAGCTCGACTGATCATGACGCAGCGCCCCGGCCCCCACCCTAACCCTCCCCCGCGTGCGGGGGAGGGAATGGGAGGGGGCTCTTCTGAGGTGACGCTGAAGCCGCTGCGCGGTATTAAGCTCGTCGAGCCCGGGGACGATCTCGCTGCGATTGCCGTCGCGGCGTTTGCGGGGAACGAAATCGTTCCCGAACCCGGCGATGTGCTGGTTGTGGCGCAGAAGATCGTCTCCAAGGCCGAGGGGCGTTATGCCGACGTGACGACGGTCGAGCCCTCGGAACGAGCGATCGCGCTCGCCGCCGAGGTCGACAAGGACCCTCGCTTCGTCGAGGTGGTGCTCTCCGAGTCGAAACGCGTCGTGCGCCGCCGCCCGGGCTTGCTGATCGTGGAGCACCGTCTCGGCTTCGTGATGGCCAATGCCGGCATCGACCACTCGAACCTGCCGGCGCAGGCCGGCGGCGAACGGGTGCTGCTGTTGCCCGAAGACCCGGACGGCTCGGCGCGCGCGTTGCGAAACGAGCTCGCTAGCGTGTTTGGGACCGACATCTCCGTGATTATCAGCGACAGCTTTGGCCGGGCCTGGCGCAAGGGGACCGTCGGCGTCGCGCTAGGCTCCGCGGGGCTGCCGGCGCTGATCGACATGCGCGGTCAGCCCGATCTTTTCGGGCGGGAATTGCTGGTGACGGAAACCGGTTTTGCCGACGAGATCGCCGCCGCCGCCGGGCTCCTGATGGGCCAGGCAAACGAAGCCGTGCCAATGGTGCTGGTCCGCGGGCTCGGCTGGTCCGCACCGGAGGTGTCCGCTGCCGCTTTGATCCGGCCCGCCGAGCACGACCTCTTCCGATGAGCGTGCTGGCGCTGTCGGGTGGGATCGGCGGCGCGAAGCTGGCCCTCGGCCTCTACCGCGTTTTGCCGCCGGGGGAACTGACCGTCGTGGCCAATACCGGCGACGATTTCGAGCACCTTGGCCTCTCGATTTCGCCCGATATCGACACGCTGCTTTACACGCTCGCCAGCATCGACAACCCGGAACTCGGATGGGGCAGGCGTAACGAGACCTGGACGTTCATGGCGGCTCTCGAGGCACTGGGCGGTGAAACCTGGTTTAAGCTCGGCGACGGCGATCTCGCCACCCATGTCGAGCGCACCCGGCGGCTAGTCGCCGGTGAGAGCCTCTCGCAGATCACCGATGATTTCCGCCGCCGCCTCGCCATCTCGGCGCGGCTGCTGCCGATGAGTGACGACCGTGTCCGCACTCGCTTGCGAACCGATGAGGACTGGCTCGACTTCCAGGACTATTTCGTCCGGCGGCGGGCTTCACCGGTAATACGCGAGATTGCCTATGCCGGCGCCTGGGAGGCGCGCGCCAACCCCGATTTGCTCGCCGCGCTTGCCGACGAGGATCTCGATATTGTCGTGGTCTGCCCGTCGAACCCGTTTCTCAGCATAGACCCGATCCTCAGCCTACCTGGGGTGCGAGATGCGTTGCATGCCTGCCGCGCGCCGGTAGCCGCGGTTTCGCCGATCATTGGCGGCAAGGCGGTCAAGGGCCCGACGGCCAAGATCATGGCCGAGCTCGGTCTACCGGTCGGCGCTGCTGCTGTCGCGCGGCACTACGAGGACATCCTCGACGTCTTCATCGCCGACGAGGCGGATGCGGGAGAGGCTAAGCAGCTCGGTATTCCGGTGAGATTGGCGCACACGTTCATGTCGTCGATTGAGGACCGTGAAGTCTTGGCGAGGGTGGTGCTCGCGGTGGCCGGCCGCGGTGTTTGACATGGGTGTGTGGACGGTCGTTCCGGTCAAGGAGCTGGATCGGGCCAAGGAACGGTTGACGCCGGTGCTGTCGCCGGAGCGGCGGCGGGCGCTGATGCTGGCGATGCTCGAGGATGTGTTGACGGCGCTCGCCGCGACGCCGGGTCTCGGCGGGCTCGCGATCGTGACGGTCGACGCGGCGGCGCGCAGGCTGGCGGCGTGCTATGGTGCGCGCATTATCGACAGAGGCGCCCGCGACGGGCACAGCGGAGCGGTTGCGGCCGCGGCAAGGCTCCTCGCCGCGGAGGGATGTCCAGGCATGCTTACCGTGCCCGGCGACATTCCGCTCGTCATTCCTGCCGAGATCACGCAGCTTCTAGCCGCCCATCGCCCGGCGCCGGCGTTCACGATCGCTCCGTCGCGCGACGAGCGAGGATCGAATGCGATCATCTGCTCGCCGCCCGATGCCGTCCCCTTGCGCTTTGGCGAGGACAGCTTTTTCCCGCATTTGCGGGCGGCCGAGGCATGCGGCATCCGCCCGACCGTGCTGCGCCTGCCGGGCATGGCGCTCGATGTCGATACGCCGGAGGATCTGGCCGCTTTAACGCTTGTGCCGTCGGCGACGCGGGCGCATGCATTGCTGGACCCGCGGGAGCGCGCTGCGGCAGCTACGGGAGACCCTTGGGGATGACTACCGACGAGATCTTGTCGAGCGTCGCGGACGGGCGGCGTCTGTCGGCGGCCGGGGCGCTGGAGCTCGCCGATCACTCCGATCTGCACTCGCTGATGAGGGTTGCAGCGGCGCTGCGCGACAAGGCGCATGGCGGCCTCGTGTCGTACTCGCGCAAGGTCTTCGTCCCGCTGACCCAGCTGTGCCGGGACGTCTGCCACTACTGCACCTTCGCCCATCCGCCGCGCACCGGCGAGGCCGCCTATTTGAGCACCGAAGAGGTGCTGGAGATCGCCCGCGCCGGCGCGCGCGCCGGCTGCCGCGAGGCATTGTTCACCTTGGGCGACAAGCCCGAGTTGCGTTACGGCGCGGCGCGCGAGGCGCTGGCGCAGCTCGGTCACGAGACCACCCTCTCCTACCTCGCGGAGATGGCCGGGCTGGTCTGGCGCGAGACCGGCCTTTTGCCGCATCTGAACCCAGGGGTGATGACCGCCGCCGACGTCGATCGGTTGCGCGCGGTGTCGGTCTCCCAGGGGATCATGCTGGAGAGCGCCGCCGAGCGGCTGCGCCGCCGCGGCGGGCCGCATTTCGGCTCTCCGGACAAGCACCCGGCGCTGCGTCTCGAAACTATCCGCGCCGCCGGCGAGGCGGCGGTGCCATTCACCACCGGCATCTTGATCGGCATCGGCGAGACCCGGCGGGAGCGAATCAAGTCGCTTCTGGCGCTTCGCGACCTGCACGACCGCTATGGGCATGTGCAGGAGATCATCATCCAGAATTTTCGAGCCAAGCCGGGGACGCGCATGGCCGCGGCGCCCGAGCCCGACCTCGACGACCACCTCTGGACCATTGCCCTCGCGCGCCTGATCTTCGGTGCGGAGATGAACATCCAGGCGCCGCCCAATCTGAACCCCGGGGCGCTCGCCGAGATGATCGCCGCCGGCATCAACGATTGGGGCGGCGTGTCACCGGTCACCCCGGATCACGTCAACCCGGAACGACCGTGGCCGGCGCTCGACCGGCTGGCCGAGCAGACCGCCGCAGCCGGCAAAACGCTGGTCGAGCGGCTGGCGATCTACCCGGCTTACGCGCGCGACGTGGAGCATTGGGTCGACCCGGTGCTGCGCGCGGCGGTGTTGCGCTCTATCGACGCCGAGGGCCTTGCCCGCACGGACGATTGGGTGCCCGGCGCCGGAACCGAGCCGCCAACCCTCACCCGCCTCGCTCCGCTCGGCCCCCTCTCCCGCAGTGCGGGAGAGGGGGACCAAGCCCGCAGGGCTTGGTGGGTGAGGGGCAAGTGGCAGCGGCGCTGGAACGAGCCACGGCTGGAGAGATGCTCAACGAAGTGGAGATAGTCCGGCTGTTCGCGGCGCGCGGCCCGGATTTCGACGCCGTGTGCCGGGCAGCCGGCGAGCTGCGCCAACAGGTCAACGGCGATGTGGTCAGCTATGTCGTGACCCGCAACATCAACTACACCAATGTTTGCTATTTCCGCTGCCAGTTCTGCGCGTTTTCCAAGGGCAAGCTCACCGAAAACCTGCGCGGCCGGCCTTACGACCTCGACCTCCCGGAGATCCAACGGCGGGTCGAGGAGGCTTGGGATCGGGGCGCCACCGAAGTCTGCCTGCAGGGCGGGATTCACCCGGAATACACCGGCGCCACCTACCTCGGGGTCTGCCGTGCGATCAAAGAAGCAGTGCCCGATATCCACATCCACGCCTTCTCGCCGCTCGAGATCTGGCAAGGCGCCAAGACCCTCGGCCGCACGCTCGCCGATTTTCTGCGCGAGCTGAAAGCGGCCGGATTGAGCTCCTTGCCCGGCACCGCGGCCGAAATCCTCGACGATGAGGTCCGCTCAGTGATCTGCCCCGACAAGATCAAGACCGGGCAATGGCTCGAAGTCATGGAGGCCGCGCATGCCGTCGGACTGCGCAGCACGGTCACGATCATGTACGGCCATGTCGACCGCTACGAGCATTGGGCCAGGCACCTCTTGCGCATCCGCGCATTACAGGAGCGAACCGGCGGCTTCACCGAGTTCGTCCCGTTGCCTTTTGTGCCGATGGAGACGCCGATTTACCTAAAAGGCCGCGCCCGCCGCGGCCCGACCTACCGCGAGGCGGTGCTGATGCACGCGGTGGCGCGCCTCGCGCTGCACCCGGTCATCACCAATATCCAGACCTCCTGGGTCAAGATGGGCACCGGCGGCGCGGCGGCTTGCCTGAACGCGGGCGCCAACGATCTCGGCGGCACGTTGATGAACGAGAGCATCACCCGCGCCGCCGGCGCGGTGCACGGCCAAGAGATGCCGCCCGAGAGCATGGAGGAATTGATCCGCTCATTGGGGCGCGAACCCCGCCAGCGCACGACGCTTTACGCCAGCGCGCCGAGCGGCCGCAAAGCCGCTTCTTTCGGCGCCGGACCGCTCCTTGAGCCAGTCAACACCCCGGCGCGGCGCTATGAGCGCCACGAGCAGAGCGCCGCTGCCGATTGACTGCCTCAGCCCGACGAAGCTCGAAATTTCAATAGCGTCTCGTCATTCCCGCGGAAGCGGGAATCCAGGGCTGCCGGGCCGCACCACCGGTCCCCTGGGCCCCCGCTTTCGCGGGGGCGACGGGTAGAGAGGGAGGAAAGTTTGGAAATCGAAGCCGCGGTCTTTCGCAGGGTACATGAGCCGCTCACGATAGAAGCGGTGGAAATTGACCAACCAGCGCGGCGCGAGGTGCTGGTGCGCACCGTGGCGACCGGCGTCTGCCACAGCGACCTGCACGTCGTCGACGGTGTCGGGAGGTTCCCGCTCGACCGGCCGATTGTCCTCGGGCATGAAGGCGCCGGCGTCGTCGAGGCGGTCGGCGCGGAGGTGACCACGGTCAGGCCCGGGGATCACGTCGTGGCCTGCCTTTCGGGTTTTTGCGGCAATTGTCCGCAATGCCTTTCCGGGCATCCCAATTTGTGCACCGGCGGCATCGTCACGCGGCCCGACAATGCAGCCCCGCGGCTCTCGCAGAAGGGTCAGACGCTTCGCCAATTCCTCGGAATTTCGAGCTATGCCGAGAAGATGCTATTGCACGAGAATTCGCTGGTCAAGATCGACCCCGCATTGCCGCTCGACCGCGCAGCGCTGGTCGGCTGCGGCGTGTTGACCGGCGTTGGCGCGGCATTGCGCAGCTCTGGGCTCGAAGCGGGTCAGACCGTCGCGGTGTTCGGCTGCGGCGGGGTCGGGTTGTCGATCATCCAGGGCGCCCGGATCGGCGGCGCGCGGCAGATCATCGGCGTCGACATGTTCGACGCAAAGCGCGACATGGCGGCGCGCGCCGGCGCGACCGATTTCGTCAACAGCGCCGAGGACGACCCGGTCAAGGCGGTGCGCGCATTGACCGGCGGCGCCGGCGTCGATCACGCTTTCGAGGCCGTCGGCAACGCCAAGCTCGTGCGCCAGGCGATCGAGAGCCTCGCCATCCGCGGCACCGCGACGATTGTCGGGGTGTTGCCGCCGGATGCGATGATCGAGTTCCCCTGGATGGCGATCCGCCCGGAGTGCAAGGTGCAGACCTCGCGGATGGGTTCCAACCGCTTCCGCTACGACATCCCGATCTACCTCGATTTCTACCGCCAGGGCCGCCTCAAGCTCGACGACATGGTCACCAAGCGCGGGCGGCTCGCCGACATCAACGAAGCCTTCCGCGCAATGAAAGCCGGCGAGGTCGCCCGCACCGTCCTCACCTTCGATTAACCGTCACGACCCATCGTCGCTGATCTCGCTGCTAAATGCAGCGAAAGAACAGCCATCGGGCTCGGCCTCCACCGGGCCGCGAGGCACGCACTGCGAGAGCGTCGCCGTTGACATTGGACCGCAAGGGGCTTTTTGACCAGTCGTTTCGACTGGTAGACGCCTGACGGAGCGGGACACAGCGCGTTTCCTGCGCGATATCTCGCGGTTGGCAATTACGATCAACTCCCTGCCGAACGAAGCCCACGTTCTGACGCTCGCCCGCCGCCACCGGCTGACCGTTTACGACGCCGCCTATCTCGAGCTTGCGGGGCGTGAAGCTCTACCGCTGGCCACCTTGGATGAAGAGCTTGCGGCCGCCGCGCGGGCCGAACAGTTGGGTCTGATCGGGTGACGCAGGGAAACTCGGGCTCACACCGAGAAGTATTTCGCCTGGGGGTGGTGGAGGACGATGGCGGAGGTGGATTGCTCGGGGTCGAGCTGGTCTTCTTCGCTGAGGGTGATGCCGATTTCCTCGGCCTTCAGTAGTGCCAGCAGCTGCTGCTGGTCGGCGAGGTTGGGGCAGGCGGGGTAGCCGAAGGAATAGCGGCTGCCGCGGTAGCCTTGCGCGAGCATCGCCTCGGGGTCGCGGGCCTCCTCGGCGGCGAAGCCCAATTCGCCGCGGATGCGTTTGTGGACATATTCGGCGAGCGCCTCGGCCATCTCGACCGAGAGGCCGTGCAGGTAGAGGTAATCCTGGTAGCGGTTCTCGGCGAACCATTCGCGCGCGGCCTCTGACGCGCGCCGGCCCATCGTCACGACCTGCAATCCGATCACGTCGCGCGCATTCTCGGCGACATCGCGGAAGAAATCGGCGATGCAGAGACCGCCATCCTTGTTCTGGCGCGGGAACGAGAAGCGGGCCAGCTCGCGGCTCCCATCGGAGTTGAAGATGATCACGTCATTGCCCTCGGCGGCACACGGCCAATAGCCGTAGGCGGCCTGCGGCACGAGAATGTCCTCGCGGATCGCAATGTCGAGGATGCGGCGCAATACCGGACGCAGTTCGTCTTTCGCCCATTCGCGGTACTCGGCGAGGGTCTTCCCATGTTTCCAATAACCCCACTGGACCCGGTACAGCATGCGCTCGTCGAGGTAGCGCACGACGGCCTTTGCCGGCACCCGCGCGATCGTGCGCGGGCCCCAGAAGGGCGGCTCCGGGACCGGCACATTGCGGATCAGTTCGGCTCGGCACAGCCGGATCTCCTCGGCGTCGACCGGCCATAGCGGCGCTTTCTCGGGCGCGTGTCCGACTTGCAGCGTTTGGCACTTCTCCGGCTACGCCGCGAGCAAATGGCGGGGGATTTCCGCAACTTCTCTTGGAGGTGTGCGACAACGACATCGGCATTGGGGCATGGTTGCTGTTGTCGGTACGCCACGGCGTATGCGAGCCCTTCGCGATAGAGCTTCTCGGCATCGCCCCAGCTCCCACGCGCCCACGCCTCGTCGCCGACCCGCCCCAGCGACACTGACAGGTCGCACAGGGCCTCCGGTGTCCCCAGCTCATCCGCGAGTAGCCGCGCGAGATCCAACCCCTCGCGGTAGAGCGTCTCGGCCTCGCCGAGCCTGCCTTGCGTCCGCGCCACGTCGGCGACCCGCCCCAGCGATACCAGCAAGTCCCGACCCGCCTCTGGCGTTGCCAGCTCGCGCGCCAGCATGCGCCTCAGCTCCAGTGCCTCGCGATAGAGCAACTCGGCCTCGCCGAGGTTGCCCTGTGCCCGCACCGCATCGCCGAGTTCATCAAGCGATATTGTCACACGGCGCCGCGCCCCCGGCGTCCCCAACTCGCGAGCCAGCATCCGCGCGATGTCCAGGCCTTCGCGATAGAGCGACTTGGCCTCGCCGAGTTGGCCCGTGCCTCCATGACTTCGCCGACGTGCCCCAGGGACAGTTGCAGGTCGCGACGCGCCTCCGCCGTCCCCAGTTCGCGAGCGAGAACCCGCGCGATATCAAGGCCTTCGCGATGGAGAGTTCTCTGCCTCGCAGAGCTGGCCCTGCGCGTCCGCTATATAGCCGACCCGTTCGAGCGATGTAGACACGTCGCGCCGCGCCTCCCACGTTCCCAGCTCGCGCGCCAACACCCGCCTCAGCTCCAGCGCTTCGCGATAGAGCGCCTCCGCCGCACCGAGGTGGCCCTGCACCCGCGCGATGTCAGCGACACGGTTGCATGAGCTGGAAACGTCCCGCCGCGCCTCCGGCGTCCGCAGTTCGCGAGCGAGGACCCGCGCGAGATCAAGACCTTCGCGGTAGAGCGTCTCGGCGTCGCGGAGCTTGCCCTGCGCCAGCATTATGTCGCCGACATCGTTGCAACACACCGTCAAATCGCGCCGCGCCCCCGGCGTCCCCAGCTCCCTCGCCAACGTCCGCGCAATGTCGAGCCCCTCGCAATAGAGCGTTTCAGCCTCGCCGAGCTGGCCGTGCTCCCGCACCGTGTGGGCAACCTCCCCCAGGGACACCGATAGGTCACGGCGCGCCTGCGGCGTCCTCAACTCCCGGGCGAGCACCCGCCTCAGCTCCAGCCCCTCGCGAAAGAGGGTCGCCGCATCGTCAAGCTTTCCCTGCGCCCAGATCAGTTTGCCGACTTTGTGGTATGACACCGATAGGTCACGGCGCGCTTGCGGCGTCCCAAGCTCGCGCGCCTGAGCCCGCGCGACCTCCAAGCTCTCGCGATAGAGCGTTTCAGCCTCGCCGAGCTTCCCCTGCGCTCGCGCGATGTCACCGTTCCGTTCCAGTGACACTGAGAAATCGCGCCGCGCCTCCAGCGTCCTCAGCTCGTGCGCAAGCTTGCGGGAGCGCTGAAGAAGCGCGAAAGCTAGGTGTTCAACCCGGCCGGGCGGTTCGAAAACGAGTAGCGCGTCGAGCACTGCGCCTAGCTCCCAGACATCAAAGTCGTCTGGCCGCCATCGGTCATTGATGCGCCCCGCCTCGAAACGGCGCGCCACTGCGAGAGCCGCAAAATGGTCCCACCGTTCCGTGGCGAGATCCGCCAATCGTGCCAAGGCGCGAGCCGCCAAAACGCGCAAGATGGGATTGGGATCGTGTTCGAGCACGGAGGCCGCGACGGCCAGCGTGTCGGCGATCTCATCGGCGGGCAGCCGTTCTAGGCCCCCCTCGATCCGGGCGCGAACCGCTTGTGCAAGCGCCTCGCGCGCCGCCGTTCCATCCGCAATGTCGGGCAGACCGGCGACGGCGACATCGTGGAAGACGCGTTGGGCGAACTCCGCGGCGGCGTCCCCATAACGCACGACGAAGCTGTAAGGATGCTCAGCGCGGGCGACCGCATCGCGAACCGGGTAGGCTTGACGTAGCGCTGCGAACACCTCCTCGGTCAGAGAAGTCAAGAACCGCATCCCTTGGAGGCCCGAGACGGCTAGGGTGGCCTTGATCTCCGGCGGGGCTGCGTTGAGACGATCCTCAACCAGGCGGTGCAGGCTAAAGGTCTCCTCTCCGACAGTGGCCTCGCCCTCAGGGGTCAGCGCGCACGCGACGTTGCGATCTACGAAGAAGCGCGGGCGCGCTGAAAGCCAGCGCAGAATTTCGTCGAGCAGCCGCGGATTGCCGCCGGCCTTGTTAAGAATCACTTCTGCCTGGGCGGCAGTCAGCCCCGGGAAGGCCGCGGCAACACAGGAGGAGAGATCGGGATGTGGGCTGAGCTTGATCACCTTCCACCCGGGCGGGGAGTGACGCTCGACGATTTCTCGCATCGCCGAACCGGCGTTCCATTCCGCCTCCCAATGGGTCACGATCAGCAGAAATGGCCAGTGTTTTTCTTTGGCGGCCGGCAAGAGGCGATCGACTAGGTCCAGTAGCGCCGGATCCTCTTTGGCCCACTGTGCATCGTCGATGGCAAAGAGGAACGGAACCGGCCTGTGGAACCCTTGGCGGCCATCAAGCATCGCCTGGAGGTAATCGTAATAGCGGTCCGAGAGGTTCTGCCTTTCGTTTTCGTTGATCTCAGCGGGCGAAAGCCGAGCTCTATCGTCGGTACGGTGATCGCTCCAAAGCTCGGACATCCTTTTTGTAAAGACAACACCCGCTTTGGCCAGACTAACCCCCGGTACAAGCTGCCCGAGCCCCTCAAGAAGAGCTTCTACGACTAGATCCCTCGTCGACCGGCGAACCTCACCACCTCGCTCGGCGCCACGACGCGCCCGCAGCATCGGCGCGACATGAGGCTCGAACCGGTCGGCACAGCTCGCCAAGACCGAGATTGACATAATCTGATTGTGGCGGCCGAGATCGGGCAGACGTACACCCCACCATAGAAACGGTAATGGCACTTGGTGATTGCAGGCGGTGGGGTCGGGGTCGACACGGAGGTTGTCGCCGTGGCGAGCTAGTACATCGGGCCAATAGCCCGCGTCGTCAGCGCCGTCCTTGATCGTCGATAGCCAGTGAAAAAACTCCTGCACCAGCCGGGTCTTGCCAAGCCCTGATTCCGACAGCAGGACGATGACACCTGGTCGCGGCGACCGGGTGTCGGCCGCCGCTTCATAAGCGGCCTGCAGCGCCGTCATCTCGGCCGGCCGCGGACAGAAGATGCCGTACCAAGGAATCGGCTCGCGCGGCTCGGTATTCGCTTCCATCGAAGCTTCCCCGGTTGAACCCCCTCAGCTTAGCTGGATTCGCCGGCGCTCACACCGAAAAGTACTTGGCCTGGGGGTGGTGGAGGACGATGGCGGAGGTGGATTGCTCGGGGTCGAGCTGGTCTTCTTCGCTGAGGGTGATGCCGATTTCCTCGGCGCGCAGTAGCGCCAGAAGCTGCTTTTGGTCGGCGAGGTTGGGGCAGGCGGGGTAGCCGAAGGAATAGCGGCTGCCGCGGTAGCCTTGGGACAGCATCGCCTCGGTGTCGCGGGCTTCCTCGGCGGCAAAGCCCAATTCGCCGCGGATGCGTTTGTGGACGTATTCGGCGAGCGCCTCGGCCATCTCGACCGAGAGGCCGTGCAGATAGAGGTAATCCTGGTAGCGGTTGTCGGCGAACCACTCGCGCGCCGCCTCGGAGGCGCGCCGGCCCATCGTTACGACCTGCAATCCGATGACGTCGCGCGCGTTGTCGGCGACGTCGCGGAAGAAATCGGCGATGCAGAGACCGCCATCCTTGTTCTGCCGCGGGAACGAGAAGCGGGTCAGCTCGCGCTCGCCATTGGTGTCGAAGATGATCACGTCGTTGCCTTCGGCCGCGCAGGGCCAATAGCCGTAGGCGGCCTGCGGCACGAGGATGTCCTCGCGGATCGCGATGTCGAGGATGCGGCGCAGTACCGGGCGCAATTCGTCCCGGGCCCATTCCCGGTATTCGGCGAGGCTGCGGCCGTCCTTCCGGTAGCCCCACTGGAATTGGTAGAGCATGCGCTCGTTGAGATAGGGCACGACCGCCTTCGCGGGCACCCGCGCGATCGTCCGCGGCCCCCAGAAGGGCGGCTCGGGGATCGGCACATTGCGGGTCAACTCGGCGCGGCGCAGGCGGATTTCCTCGGCATCGACCGGCCGCAATGGCCGCGCGTCGGCGGCGCGGCCGAGCTTGCGGCTCTGATTGACGGGACGGCCCTCGCTCTTGCGCCTGACCTCGGCGAGATGCGCGTCGAACCGGCCGGTGACGATCTTGTCCATCAGGTCGAGCCCGTCGAACGCGTCGCGCGCATAGGCGACGCGCCCCGCCTCATAGCATTTGACGCAATCCTCCTCGACATAGCGCCGCGTAAGCGCGGCGCCGCCGAGCATGACCGGCACGGAGAGGCCCTGCCGGCTCATCTCCTCGAGGTTCTCGCGCATCACGACCGTCGATTTGACGAGCAGACCCGACATGCCGACGGCGTCCGCCTTGTGCGTAACCGCGGCTTCGAGGATCGAGGAGATCGGCTGCTTGATGCCGAGATTGACGACGCGGTAGCCGTTGTTGGTGAGGATGATGTCGACGAGGTTCTTGCCGATGTCATGAACGTCGCCGCGCACCGTCGCTAGCACGACCGTGCCTTTTTCCTGGCCCTCGACCCGCTCCATGAAGGGTTCGAGATAGCGGACCGCGGCCTTCATCGTCTCGGCCGATTGCAAGACGAACGGTAATTGCATTTTGCCGGCGCCGAACAGCTCGCCGACCGTTTTCATGCCGCCGAGCAGGATGTTGTTGATGATGTCGAGCGGCTTATAGCTCTGCATCGCCAGGTCGAGATCGGCTTCGAGATCGAGCCGGTCGCCATCGACGATGCGCTGCGCGAGGCGGTCCTCGAGTTTTTCCGGGCGGCCCTTCTTTTCGGTCTTCTCGGTCGCGCGGTTTTCGAACAGCGCGATATAAGCGTGCAGCGGGTCGTACCCCTCATTCCGGCGGTCGAAGATCAGGTCCTCGGCGACCCGCACCTCCTCCTCGGCGATTTTGTGCAACGGCACGATCCGCGAGAAATGCACGATTGCCCCGGTCAGGCCCCGGCGCAGCGCGTGGTCGAGAAAGACCGAGTTCAGCACGTGACGTGCCGGCGGGTTCAGGCCGAACGAGATGTTCGACAGGCCGAGGATGATCTGGCATTCGGGCATCTCTTGCGAGATCCGCTCGATCGCCTCCAGGGTCCACAGGCCCAGCTTGCGGTCGTCCTCGTTTCCGGTGCAGATCGTAAAGGTGAGGGGGTCGAATAACAGGTCCGATGGCGGCAGGCCGTGTTGGTTGCACGCGAAATCGTAGAGCCGGCGGGCCACCGCGATCTTGTGCTCGACCTCCTTCGCCATGCCGGTCTCGTCGATCGTCAGCGCGATTACCGCCGTCCCGAAGCGCCGGGCCAACTTCAATCGCTTGTCGGCCGCCTCTTCGCCGTCCTCGAAATTGATCGAGTTGATGATCGGCTTGCCGCCATAGAGTTTGAGGGCGGCTTCAAGCACCGGGTATTCGGTCGAGTTCGATGACTAAGGGCGCGTTGACCGCGCCGCGCATGCGCGTCACCGCCTCGGTCATGTCGGCGATCTCGTCGCGCCCGACAAAGGCGGTGCAGAGGTCGAGCGTGTGCGAGCCTTCCTTGACCTGCTCGCGGCCCATCTCGACGCAGCCGTCCCAGTCGCCCTGCTCCTGCAATCGGCGGAATTGGCGCGAGCCGTTCGCGTTGCAGCGCTCGCCGATCGACAGGTACGCGTTCTCCTGCCGCAGATTGACCTGGCCGTACAGCGAGGCGACCGAAGGGGTCCAAACCGCATTGCGCCGCCGCGGAGCTGGCCGCCGCCGGTCACGGCCAACCCGCCGCAGCATCGCATCGAGCGCGGCGATGTGCGCCGCCTCCGTGCCGCAACAGCCGCCGATCAGGCCGACGCCGTCCTCCAGCACGAAGCGTTCGAGCCATTGCGAAAGCTCGGCAGCGCCGAGCGGATAACGCGTGTGGCCGTCGACGAGCTCCGGCAAACCGGCATTGGGCTGCACCGAGATGTGCCCGGGCCAGTTCTCGCCGAGCCATTTGACGTGCTCGGCCATCTCGCGCGGGCCGGTCGCGCAATTGAGCCCGATGACCGGCACGTCGAGCGCGTTGACGACCGTTGCCGCGGCTGCGATATCGGCGCCGACGAGCAGGGTGCCGGTGGTTTCGACCGTCACGCTGACCAGGATCGGAATGTCCTTGCCCGCTTCGTCGCGGGCGCGTTTGGCGCCGTTGACCGCGGCCTTGATCTGCAATGGATCCTGGCAGGTCTCGATCGCGATCGCGTCGCTGCCGCCGGCGATGAGCCCGGCGCATTGCAATGCCAGCCCGTCCTCGAGGTCCTGGTACGAGATGTGGCCGAGCGAGGGCAATCGGGTGCCCGGTCCGAGCGAGCCGAGCACAAACCGGGTGCGGCCGTCATGCGCGAATTCGGCGATCGTCTCGCGCGCCAATTCGGCGGCGCACCGGTTCAATTCGAACGTGCGGTCGGCAATGCCGAACTCTCCGAGGGTGACCGGCGAACCCCCGAAGCTGTTGGTCTGCAATGCGTCGCAGCCGGCTTCGAGATAACCCCGGTGGATCTCGCGGATGAGGTCCGGGCGGCTGTCGTTGAGGATCTCGGTGCAGTTCTCGAGCCCGAGAAAATCGCGCTCGATATGGAGATTTCGCGCCTGCACCTGCGTCCCCATCGCGCCGTCGCACAGCACGACCCGGTCGGCGAGAAAATCGAGGAAGTGAGTCATAGCGAGTTGACCCGCCGGGCGGCCGATCCGCCCTCCCTGAAACTGCCACCAGAGCGCTTTCCTGTGGGCCTCCAGCCCACGGACTTGATCCGTGGGGAAAGCCGGGATCCATTTACCCGCCCGCTGAGCGCTCGACGGGTGGACCCCGGCTTTCGCCGGGGAAGCGATTTAAGCGTATGACCGCGCATCACGCGACCGCCGCGGCAGCGGGTTTGGGGGCGCGGACGCCGAGCAGGTGGCAGATCGCGACGAGGAGGTCGGCGCGGTTCAGGGTGTAGAAATGGAATTCGTGCACGCCGTTAGCTTGCAATCGGCGGCATTGCTCGGCGGTTAACGAGGCGGCGACGAGCCGGCGGGTGTCGGGATCGTCGTCGAGGCCGTCGAAATGCGCGCCCATCCAGGCCGGGATCGAGGCGCCGCAGCCCGCCGCCATGCGCTTCAACTGCGCGAAATTGGTGACCGGCAATATGCCGGGAACGATCGGCACGTCTATCCCGGCGGCGCGGGCGCGGTCGCGGAAGCGCAGGAACACATCGGCATCAAAAAAAAATTGCGTGATCGCGCGGCTGGCGCCGGAGTCGAGCTTGGCTTTCAGATTGTCGAGGTCGTGGCCAGGGCTGCGCGCCGACGGATGGGTTTCGGGATAGGCGGCGACGCTGATCTCGAAATCCGCCACCTTCTTCAAGCCGGCGACGAGATCGGCCGCGTAGGCATAGCCGCCCGGGTGCGGCGCATAGCCCGCCCCGATCCCACCCGGCGGGTCGCCGCGCAATGCGACAATGTGGCGGATGCCGACCTCCCAATAATCGCGCGCCACCGCATCGATCTCCTCGCGCGCCGCCGCGACGCAAGTCAGATGCGCGGCCGGTTCGAGCCCCGTCTCCTGCCGGATGCGGCGCACCGTCGAATGCGTGCGCTCGCGCGTCGAGCCGCCGGCGCCGTAGGTCACGGACACGAAGCGCGGCCGCAACGGTTCCAGGCGCTTGATCGAGGCCCAGAGGCGCTCTTCCATCTCTTGTGTCTTTGGGGGGAAGAACTCGAACGAGATGCGCGGCGGGCCGGCGTCGAAGTCGCTGACCGGGTCGGCGCCAAGCAGTCCGCGGGCGGAATTCTGCATCAGTGAAGCTCTCCTTCGACCAGCGCCGGGGCTCCCGGCGGCAGGGACTCGGCAAAACGCGAATTTGTCGGAGCTTGGCGATGCGCGGTCCAGATCACGACCGTCAACGGATCGCTCGGCAGCTGCCGCGGCGACGCCGGCTCGAGACCAGCGGCGCGGCACCACTCCGCGACCTCGGCATCGAAAAAACCGAGCCGCCGGTGCGCGTGCTCGTCGCGCAGGAATTCGAGCGCGTGCGGCGCGAAATCCACGACAACGAGAACGCCGTTCGCCCGCAATACGCGCGCCGCCTCGGCGATCACGGCGGCTGGCCGGTCGGCGTAGTGCAAAACCTGATGGATGACGACCGCGTCGAAGGACGCGTCCGGCACTGCCAGCTGGTACATGTCGCCGAGCCGGACCGAGCCGTTTTCGAGCCCGGCGCGCGCGAGGTTGACCCGCGCGATCGACAGCATCTCGCGCGACTGGTCGATGCCGAGCGCGTGCTCGACGCGCGGCGCCAAAATCTCCAGCATGCGGCCGGTGCCGGTGCCGATATCGAGAAGATCGCGCGGATCGGCGGCGGCGATTACCTCGACGAGGGCCGCCTCGACCTCGCGCTCGTCGATGTAGAGCGAGCGGATGCGATGCCACTGATCGGCGTTTTCACGGAAATAGGCGCGCGCGAGTTCGGCGCGCTGCCGCTTTATCGCGCCGAGCCGCTGCAGATCGAGGGCGATCGTCGGGTCGGCATCGTCGCAGGCGGCGACCAGCTGGCGGGCAAGGGCGCTTGCCGGGCCTGCTTGGCTGATGCGATAGAACACCCAGCTGCCCTCGCGGAAGCGATCGAGCAGACCGGCTTCGCACAACAATTTCAGATGGCGCGAAACGCGGGGTTGGCTTTGCCCGAGGATCTGCGTCAGCTCGCTGACGGTGAGCTCGCCGCGCGCGCACAGGACGACGAGCCGAAGCCTGGTCGGCTCGGCGACGGCGCGCAATGCAGCCAGCAGGTGCTCCATCAGCCAAGTCTCTTCCTCGTAGCTGGCAGCAACATATAGAGATATCTTTATATGTGCAAGCGGATTATCCAATTTGACGCGTCATCCTGCCTGTGCCACTTGCCCATTCCGCGAATTTCCCGCAATCATCTCGCCCGTTGCCCAAGGCCCGATTGAGATGCGAGACCGACCGATGAATGATCACCCGCTTCGCCTCGGCTTATTGGAACTGTTTATCTTCTCTGTCCTTATCCTTTCCGGTTGCGCCTCACACCCCGAGACCGCGCAACAGGCCGCCGCCTACGAAGAGGATTTCAACGATCCGCTCGAGGACGCCAACCGCAAGGTCTTCGCGTTCAACCAGTTCGTCGATCGCAATGCGATTGTGCCGGTCGCCAAGGCTTATCGCGATACCGTGCCTGACCCGGTGCGTGATTCATTACGCGATTTCATCAATAATTTGCGTGAGCCAATAATCTTCGTGAATGACGCGCTGCAGGGTCAATTCCAGCGAGCCGGGGAGACGATGGGCCGCTTTGTCATCAATTCGACGATCGGCATGGGCGGAGTGGTCGACGTCGCCGGACGCTGGGGCGTCCCGTTCCATGAGGAGGATCTCGGCCTGACGCTCGGCACCTGGGGGGTGCCCGAAGGACCCTACCTCGTCGTGCCGGTCCTCGGGCCATCGACCCCACGCGACCTCGGCGGCCAAGTCGCCGAAGGGTTCGGCGATCCGTGGAACAGGCTCGTCAGCGGCGGCGCATGGAATCTCTATTGGATTCCGTTCGTGCGCGGCGCGACCGCCGGCATCGATCAGCGGTCCCGCTACATCGAGACTTCTCGCCGACATCGAGCGCACCTCGCTCGATTATTATGCGACAATTCGCTCGCTTTATCGCCAGCGCCGGGCAGCGCTAATCCGCCATGAGCGGGAGAACCTGCCGCCGCCTGCCGGTTTCAGCGAGCGCGACCAGCGCGGGTCGCCGGCGGCATACACCAATATGGCGGCCCAACCGGCTGTGATCTCTGAAGCGTCCAACTTATCCGAGGTGGCAAAGTAATGGTGCGACGATGGTTTCTGACTGCCGCCCTTGTCTTGGTCGTGGGAGTATTTGCCCCCGCCATTCCCGCAGCGGCAGCCGCCGACCCTGCCGCGCTGATCAGCAACCTGGGCAGCCAAGCCCTCGCGGTGCTCGGGAAAGATGCCACCCCGTCGCAAAGGGTGGCGCGGTTTCGCGAATTGCTGCGCGAGGATTTCGATGTTCCGGGGATCGCCCGCTTTGTCCTGGGGCGTTACTGGAATACCGCAACCGAGGAACAGCGCGCGGAGTACGTCAAGCTGTTCGAGGACTACATCGCGCTCGCCTACAGCACGCGCCTGGCCGAGTACACCGGCGAGAAGTTCAAGGTGACCGGCAGCCGGCCGGACGCCGACGGCGCCATCGTCTCGAGCCAGATCATCCGTCCCGACGGCGGCCCTCCGGTCAAGGTGGACTGGCGCCTCACCGGACGAAACGGCGTCTATAAGATCAGCGACGTCTCGGTCGATGGCATCAGCATGGCGGTCACCCAGCGCTCCGAGTTTGCTTCCGTCATCCAGCACAATGGCGGACAAGTGCAGGGTTTGATCACAATGCTGCGCGAAAAAACGGCGGGCAGCGGGGCGCGATAACCAACCGGCCGCGGCGGGTCGGCCTCGCGGGGTCCGTCTGCGACAGCAACAGAGGGGAGGGGCGGCGATGCGGCTCAGCTTTGCGAACCCGTGGTGGGTCGTGGGCGGCGCGGTCGGTGGCCTCATCGTGTGCAACGGCCCGGTTCTCGGGTTCACCTTTGGCGTGTTCCTGAAGCCGATCATGGCCGATATGGGATGGCAGCGAGGCACCGCGTCATTCGCCTTGTCCTTCGGCGGCATCTGCTCCGCGCTGATGGTGCCGGTGCTCGGCCGGATGATGGATCGGTGGAGCATTCGCCGGGTGGCATTGCCCGGCCTTGTCATCTACGCGATCGCAATGTGCCTGTTGGGGCTCAGCCCGAAATCTTTGCTGATTTTCACGCTGCTGTTTGCGCTTGCCGAGGCGGCCAGCGCGGTTCAAACCCCGATCGGCTATGCCAAGGCGATTTCGGCGTGGTTCGACCGCCGGCGCGGGCTGGCGCTCGGCATTGCGATGTCGGGGGTCGGGCTGGGCGGTTTCATCATGCCGCAACTCGCTCAGCTGCTGATCGAGCGGGTGGGATGGCGCGGCGCCTATCCGATCCTTGGGTTGTTGACGCTCGCAATTGCATTTCCGCTTGTCGCGCTGTGGATACGGGAGCCGCGGCCGGGCGAGGGCGAGCGCCGGGCCGTAACCGCAGCCGATGTAACGGGTCTGACGGTGCGCGGCGCCCTCGGTACGCGCAGCTTTTGGCTGATGGGCGCGGCCTTCTTTCTGGTTGCGGTCGCGGTCAACGGTACGGTGGCGCATGTCGTGCCGCTGCTCACCGACCACGGGATCTCCGCAGGCGCGGCGGCGGCAATCATGGGGATTTTTGGGCTGGCGACGATGACCGGCCGATTGCTCGCCGGTTATCTCGTCGATCGCATCTTCGCCCCCTTTGTCGCAACGGTATTCTTCCTCGCCCCGATCGCCGGTTTTATGCTTCTGAGCGGCGGTTCCGGCGCATTGCCGGGGATCGGGGTGGTTCTGCTGGGATTGGGGCTCGGCACCGAGATCGACCTGATTGCGTTTCTGGTGTCGCGCTACATGGGACACCGGGCGTTCGGCGAGATCTATGGCTACTGTTTCATGATTTTCGGCCTAGGCTCCAGCTTTGGCAGGTTTCTCGGCGGGTTCGTCTACGATCTCGCGGGATCCTATAATCCGGCGCTGATCGGCGCCGCCGGCGCGCTCGTCGTCGCGGTAGTCCTCGTCAACCTTCTCGGCCCCTACACCTACCCGGTGCGCCGGGAGATCGAGCCGCTCCTCGTGAGACGGCCCGTGACGCCCTGAGCCGGGCAGCTCAGCGCGGTGGTCGTTCCAAATTTTTGAGGCGCTCCGCGGCAGCGGCATCGCCGAGGTCGCGGGCCCGACGGTACCAGGATTCGGCCTGAGCGGGATCGCCGGGCTCGCCGCGGACACCCACACGGCCGAGAAAATTGGGATCGAATGTCGCGCCCAGCCGAAGCGCCGCAGCACTATCGCCCGCGTCAGCAGCGCGTTCGTAAAACAACCGCGCCGACGCGATGTCCCCGGCGCTGAGGAACGAGTCGCCGCGAGTTACCAGGGCGGCGGTTTCCGCGGTAGAAGGGTGCTGGCCCGCCGGATATGACGCCGGTGGCGGTGGCGGTGGCGATGGCGCCGGTGGCGATGGCGCCGGTGGCGATGACGCCGGCGGCGTCGCTGCGGCGGATCGCGGAGCCGGGGTTGCGGCGGATGCGTTCGGCTGCGGCATTTGCTGGGGCCGCAAGGGAGCGGGTGTCGGTACCACCGGTGCTGCCAGCGGCTTCGGCGGCTCCGGCGTCGGCGGAGGGGCGGCAGCGGGCGGCGCGGCCGGCTGCAGCGGCGCGACGCTCGGCGGGGAATTCCCGGCCGGGAGGACGGACCGCTCATCCGGTCTCTTCACGTCCGGCGTTCTGACATAGTGTAAAGCCAAAGACGCCCCGACGCCGATCGCCGCGAGCACACCCAGCACGGCCAAACTGCGAAAGAAGACAGGACGACCGCGGCGCGTCTCGTCTTGACTGTGCCGTGCCGCGAGCTGATGGCGAAGGAAATCGATGCCTTCGTCGTGGCCAATCTCATCAAAGCGCAACTGCAGCGCGAACGGCTCTTTCAGAAACTGCAGCGGCGGATTCTCGAGCCGCGCGAGAAATCCGCGCCCTGCGAGCAGCACCCCGGCCGCGTTCTGTTTTGCGCCGTGCTGTATCGTCGCGCAGATCTCAGCCAGCTGCTGATCAGAGAGCCGCTCGGCTTCATTCAAGACGAAGAGCGGAGCATCCGTCTCGGCGGTGTCTGATATCGTTACCGTCCCGCCGCCTGCGGCCAGCGTCGCCACGACGGAGCCGGCGCGGGAAAGATCCTCGCCGGTGAGTTCCGGCCCGCAAGGGATGCCGATCACCCTGTGGCGCGACCCTGCCAGCTTGCCGAGAGCCTGGGAGAGAAGTTGCGGGTCCGCCGTCGGATCGCTGGTGACCAGAACAACGCTGACATTGCCGAGCAAGGCAGCGAGGATTCGGCCGGCAACCGACTGGTAGTGCGCCTCGCTTGCAAGATAATCGGACGACGCCGCCTCGACCGCAGGCGCCGCGCCAGAGGAGCTGGATAAGGCGGGCGGCATGGCTATGAGATACCACTCACGGGAGCGCGACGGCTCAGCTCACGACGGCTGCTCCGCGAAGGCTCCGCCCCGTACCGCATAGCGAAATCGCGAGCTGCGCCGAAGGCCACCGGATAGATCGCCGGAATCCTGGACATGACTTTACCGTATCGTCGGCGGCTGACAATAGCGTTTCGGGCGATCGCGGCGCCCGGCGAGGAACACAACGGGAAAATGCAGAGTTCTGCATCGACCCGCTTCCGACGCGCTTCCGTCGGCCAATGCCGGCGCGATACTTAATGAAAATGCGAGATGGCCTGTGCGACCGCAACTGATTACGTCTTTCATATCGAACACGAAATACTTTCCGGAACGAGAAGATCCGGAAAGCAGTACAGGAGGAACCATATGCTTCGCCACTCGCTGATGGCCGCGGCCTTCGCTCTCGCCACCCTAACCTCTTCGGCCGTCCCGGGCAGCGCGGCAACTGCCCATGTCGGCGGCCACCCGCACTACCGCCCGGTCGTGCACCACGTGTACACCTACCAACCGGCCCCGAACCCCTATTATTCGAGCCCCTATTATTACGGCCCGTATTATGGGCCCAGCTATGCTCCGGCCGCGCCGATCGCCGCCCTGCCTGGCGCGGCAGTTTGCCTCGCCTTTTCTTTGATCGGAGCCTGCTGATAATCCCGCGAACCATGTCGTGCAGGCGCCTCGTCCGGTACCGGGCTCATTCGCCCTTCTCAGTCGCCTCGACCGCGGGTGAGCTCGTAGAGAGCGACCGCAGCCGCGTTTGAGACGTTGAGCGTCGGCTGAGCCGGGCGGGTCGGCAGGCGCGCGCGGAAATCGCAGCGCTCGCGCACCAGGCGGCGTATGCCCCCGCCTTCAGAGCCAAGCACGATCGCGACGCGCTCCCCGATGTCGGTTTGAGCCAATGACAACGGCGCGGTCTCGTCCAGACCGCAAATCCAGAACCCGGCTTCCTTCAACCGGTCGAGCGCGCGGGCGAGATTGACGACGCGCACCAGCGGCACACGCTCCAGAGCGCCCGAAGCCGCTTTGGCGAGCGCTCCACTCGGCGGCGGCGCCCCGTGCTCCGGGATGACGACCGCCAGCGCGCCGAATGCGGCTGCCGAACGCAACACCGCGCCAATATTCTGCGGGTCGCTCAGCTGGTCGAGGACGATGATGATCCATGTTCCCGATGCCAAGGCTGTTTGCAGCACATCCTCCAAGGCGAGGTCGGGGAGAGGGTCGACTTCGAGCGCGACGCCCTGGTGAACGGCGTGGCGCGGCAGGATCGCCGCGAACCCGCTCTGATCGAGCACGGATATCGCCGCACCGCCGCCGCGCCGCGCCGCCCGCGCGCCAGCGACCAGCGCGGTCGCCTCATTTTCATGCCCGGCGAGGACGACGAGACGGCGCCAGCGCCGCTCAGGGTTGGCGAGGGCCGCCGCCACGGCATGCCGGCCATAGAGCCAAACGCCGGCATCGGAGGGCTTGCGGCCGGATTTGGCCATGCACACCTTCCCCATCGCTGCGAGACGCTCGCGTAACGACAGGCCCGGATTGACAAAGTCAAGCCGACATCTTATCACCCGCGTTCCGCTGCGCCGGGCGGCACGCGATCCGGAGGGGTTGCCGAGCGGTTAAAGGCAGCAGACTGTAAATCTGCCGACGTACGTCTTCGTAGGTTCGAATCCTACCCCCTCCACCAGTCCCTCGGGATGGCGACAGGCGGGATCGCGGCAGGCGGGATCGAGGACTTGACACAAAGTCTGCGAATGCCGTTCAAGCGGGTGTAGCTCAATGGTAGAGTTCCAGCCTTCCAAGCTGGCTACGTGGGTTCGATCCCCACCACCCGCTCCAGCCGGCCACTGTAGTCCAGAATCACGAGTTCGGGAATAATCCCCTCCTCACTCTGACGGAAAGCCGCAAAGAATGTCGAAGGCGAAGTTTCAGCGGACGAAGCCGCACTGCAATATCGGGACGATCGGTCACATCGACCACGGCAAGACGACGTTGACGGCGGCGATCACCAAGGTGTTGGCGGAGAAGGGCGGGGCGACGTTTGTGCCGTTCGACCAGATCGACAAGGCGCCCGAAGAACGCGCGCGCGGCATCACGATCGCGACCGCGCATGTCGAGTACGAGACCGGTAAACGCCACTACGCGCATGTCGATTGCCCGGGTCACGCCGACTACATCAAGAACATGATCACCGGGGCGGCGCAGATGGATGGCGCGATCCTGGTGGTGTCGGCGGCGGACGGGCCGATGCCGCAGACCCGCGAGCATGTCTTGCTGGCGCGCCAGGTCGGGGTGCCCGCCTTGGTCGTGTACATGAACAAGGTCGACATGGTGGACGACCCGGAACTGTTGGACCTGGTCGAGTTGGAGGTGCGCGAGCTGCTCTCCAGCTACCAGTTTCCGGGCGACGACATCCCGGTGGTGCGCGGCGCGGCATTGTTTGCGCTGGAGGGCCGCACCCCGGAGCAGGGGCATGATTCGATTATCGCGCTGATGGAGGCGGTGGACAGCTACATTCCGCAGCCGGAGCGTGCCATGGATCGGCCGTTTCTGATGCCGATCGAGGATGTGTTCACGATTTCGGGGCGCGGCACGGTGGTGACGGGGCGGGTCGAGCGCGGCGTCGTCAAGGTCGGCGACGAGGTCGAGATCGTCGGCCTCAGACCGACTGCGAAGACAGTGGTGACCGGGGTCGAGATGTTTAGGAAACTGTTGGACCGGGGCGAGGCGGGCGACAATATCGGGGCCCTCTTACGCGGCACCAAGCGCGAGGAGGTCGAGCGCGGCCAGGTCTTGGCGGCGCCGGGCTCGATCACGCCGCACACCCGCTTTCAGTGCGAGGCCTATATCCTCACCAAGGAGGAGGGCGGGCGGCACACGCCGTTCTTCGGCAACTACCGGCCGCAATTCTATTTCCGCACGACCGATGTCACCGGCACAGTGCATCTGCCGGAAGGCACCGAAATGGTGATGCCGGGCGACAACATCTCGATGGAGATCGAACTGATCGCCCCCATTGCGATGGACGAGGGGCTGCGCTTTGCGATCCGCGAAGGCGGCCGCACCGTCGGCGCCGGCGTCGTCGCCAAGATCATAAAATGACGCCCGTATTGCGGTCGTCGTCACCGTACATCTACCGGAGATCTCGGCGACCAGAACGACCGAGGCGCGAATGCTTGCGTGGCTGTCGCACTTGCAATTCTGAGCTATCGACAGGCTCGGGCTGCGGATTTGAACGCACCGGCGGAGAAGAGACCAACGATCGGATCGGAGTTGACGAGGGGATATAATGTGGTCCTCGGTTGCGAGCGTTCTTCGAGCAATTTCCCGAGCGCTTACCGCTGTGACCGGGGGCCGCCAGTGTCTCTTGCGATGTGCACGCGCCACATCGCTACGCGGCGAACGATCTCGCGCCGGCCGCCTCGATGCTCTATAATCACGAGGGACACAGCCTGAGAGTTGCGAGCAACGGCCCCGATCTAGGAGTGTAGCTCAACTGGTAGAGCACCGGTCTCCAAAACCGGGGGTTGGGGGTTCGAGCCCCTCCACTCCTGCCACTACTTAGCCGGGGTCGCTGGAACGTAAGCAAGCACGGACCCATATGGGCCAGGACGGGCATGGCCGCCCGGGGTGAGCAGATTCATGGCGAAGACGAGCCCAATCGAATTTTTTCAGCAAGTCCGGCAGGAAGTATCCAGGGTCACGTGGCCGACCCGCAAGGAGACCATGGTGACCACGGCGATGGTGTTCGTGATGGTGTTCATCGCGGCCGTCTTCTTTTTCGTCGTGGACCAAGTCTTATCGGCCGGTGTGCGGCTGATCTTCGGGTTGGGGCACTAGGGTCTGGGACGCTGGAATGGCAAGCCGCTGGTATGTGATCCATGTTTATTCGGGTTTTGAGAAGAAGGTCGCAGCCTCGATCCGCGAGCAGGCCGAGCAGAAAGGGCTTGCCGACGAGTTCGAGGAAATTCTCGTGCCGACGGAGGAGGTTGTCGAGGTAAAGCGCGGCGCCAAGGTGAGCTCGGAGCGCAAGTTTTTCCCTGGCTACGTGCTGATCAAGATGGATATGAACGACGAGACGTGGCACCTCGTCAAAAACACCGCCAAGGTCACCGGGTTTCTCGGCGGTCGGGGCGTCAAGCCGTCGCCGATCAGCGACCACGAGGCGGCGCGGATCATGCACCAGGTGCAGGAGGGGATCGAGCGGCCGAAGCCTTCGGTGACGTTTGAAGTCGGCGAGCAGGTCCGCGTATGCGACGGCCCGTTCACCTCCTTCAACGGTCTCGTCGAGGAGGTCGACGAGGAGAAGGCGCGGCTCAAGGTCGCCGTCTCGATCTTCGGGCGTGCCACCCCGGTGGAACTGGAGTATTCACAAGTCGAGAAGGTGTAGTGCTCGATCTGGCCCCGGGCCCCGGCTTGTCGCCGGGGCGGCGAGAGCCGTAAAAGGTTTGGAATAAATGGCGAAGAAGATTATCGGGATCATCAAATTGCAGGTCCCGGCCGGCAAGGCGAACCCGTCACCCCCGATCGGGCCGGCGCTCGGGCAACGCGGGCTCAACATCATGGAGTTCTGCAAGGCTTTCAACGCCACGACGCAGAACCTCGAACCCGGCATGCCGATCCCGGTGGTGATCACGGCCTACGCCGACCGCTCGTTCGCTTTCGTGACAAAGAGCCCGCCGAACAGCTATTTCTTGAAAAAGGCTGCCGGCGTCGAGAAGGGATCGCAAACCACCGGCAAAGGCCGCCCGGTGGGCCGGGTCACGATGGCGCAGATCCGCGAGATCGCCGAGCAGAAGATGCAGGATCTCAACGCGAATGATCTCGAAGCCGCCTGCCGCATGCTGATCGGCTCGGCGCGCTCGATGGGCCTCGAAGTGGTGGAGCAAGGCTGATGGCGAAGACCGGAAAGCGGTTGAAGAAGGCTTATGAGGGCATCGATCCGACCGTCGCGCGCCCGCTCGAGGATGCGCTGAAACTGATCAAGGAGTGCGCCTCGGCGAAGTTCGACGAGACCGTCGAAGTCGCGATGAACCTTAATCTCGACCCGCGCAAGCCCGATCAGAACCTGAGGGGTGCGGTGATGCTGCCGCATGGCACCGGAAAAACCGTGCGGGTCGCGGTGTTTGCGCGCGGCGACCGGGCAAAGGAAGCCGAGAGCGCCGGTGCCGACATCGTCGGAGCCGAGGATCTCGCCGAGAAGATCCAGGCCGGGCAGATCGATTTCGACCGGGCGATCGCCACGCCGGACATGATGTCGCTGGTAGGGCGGCTCGGTAAGATCCTCGGTCCGCGCGGCTTGATGCCCAACCCACGCCTCGGCACGGTGACACAGAATGTGACCGAGGCGGTGCAAGCCGCCAAAGGCGGGCAGGTCGAGTTCCGCGCCGAAAAGGCTGGCCTCGTCCATGCCGGGGTCGGCAAAGCGAGCTTTACCGACAAGGCGTTGGCGGATAATGTGCGCGCGTTTGTCGGCGCGATCACCCGCGGCAAGCCGAGCGGCGTCCGAGGCACCTACGTCAAGAAGGTCAGCGTCAGCTCGACGATGGGACCGGGCGTACGGGTCGAATTGACGGGGCTGGCTGAGGAGCCGCGGGCTTAGCCGCCGGGCGAGGCTTCGCCGACTGTTAGGAGATCGCAGTGGACCGCGCGCAAAAGCAAAGGGTGGTCGAGGCGCTGCAGCAGGATCTTGCGGGCACGGCTTGCGTCGTCGTCACGCACCAGTCCGGGCTGAGTGTTGCGGAGGTCACGGTGCTGCGCCGGGAAGTCCGCAACGCCGGGGCGAGCTATCGGGTCACGAAGAACCGGCTCGTCAAGCGCGCTCTCGCCGGCACGCCGCTCGAGCCGTTGTTGTCGCTGTTTACCGGCCCGACGGCGATCGCGTTTTCCGACGATCCGGTCGCGGCGGCAAAGGTCGTCGTTGCATACGCGAACCGCAACGACAAGCTGACGATCGTCGGCGGTGGCTTTGCGGGGCGGCAGATCGATGTTGCCGAGGTCAGGGAATTGGCGAGCCTGCCCTCGCTCGATGTATTGAGGGGCAGGCTGATTGGGTTGTTGCAGGCTCCGGCAGCGCAGCTCGCACGCGTGTTGCAGGCGCCCGCCGGGCAGGTTGCGCGGGTGTTGGCCGCCCACGCGGAAAACCAGGGTGAGAGCGCCTAGGCGATCTCTTGTTCATCGCGTTCACGGCATCGCCTTCACGGCATCGCGTTCATTGGCATCGCGTTCATTGGGATTAGGAAATCGGGAGTAAAACATGGCGGATTTGGCAAGCCTGGTCGATGATTTGTCGGCCTTGAGCGTCATCGAGGCGGCGCAGCTCTCGAAGATGCTCGAAGAAAAATGGGGAGTTTCGGCTGCGGCGCCGGTTGCGGTAGCGGCAGCCGGCGGCGGGGCCGCGGCAGCCCCCGAAGCGGCGGTAGAAAAGACCGAGTTCGATGTAATTCTCGCCGCTATCGGCGAAAAGAAGATAAATGTGATCAAAGAGGTCAGAGCCATCACCAGTCTCGGTCTGAAGGAGGCCAAGGATCTCGTGGAGGCCGCGCCAAAGCCCATAAAAGAGGGGGTCAACAAGGAAGAGGCGGCAAAAATCAAAAAGCAGCTCGAAGACGCAGGTGCGACGGTTGAAATAAAGTAGGCCCATCACGATATTGAGTTTCCTCGGGCAGGCGTTCGTCCTCGCGCGCACGCCTGCCGTTGGTTCACGACCCGGGGCGCGAACGCATCGCGCACGCCGGGCGTTGGCGTCTTCGGGGTCAATGGCTTGGCCGCCGGGTGAGCGGGCCACTCAGTATCTGATGAAAATCGGAGCGATGACAACGGCGCCGAGCCCGCCGCTCGCGGTTCACTAAAATTCTTACGCAATCGGGCCGCCGGGCAGCGGCCCACACCGAGGAGTACGCATGGCGATTTCCTTCACTGGCAAGAAGCGGATCCGTAAGACCTTCGGGCGCGTCGCCGAAGTCGCGCCGATGCCAAACCTGATCGAGGTTCAAAAGAGTTCCTACGATCACTTCTTGCAGATGGGGGTTGTGGCGGAGCAGCGCGGCAATGTCGGGCTGCAGGAGGTTTTCAAATCGGTGTTCCCGATCCGCGATTTCTCGGAGCGCGCCCAACTCGAGTTCGTGCGTTACGAGCTCGAAGCTCCGAAATACGACGTCGACGAATGCCAACAACGCGGCATCACCTTCGCCGCGCCGCTTAAGGTGACGTTGCGGCTGGTCGTATGGGATGTCGACGAGGATACCGGGTCGCGCTCGATCCGCGACATTAAGGAGCAGGACGTCTACATGGGCGACATGCCCTTGATGACGAAGAACGGCACTTTTGTCATCAACGGCACCGAGCGGGTGATCGTCTCTCAGATGCATCGCAGCCCGGGGGTATTCTTCGACCATGACAAGGGCAAGACGCATTCTTCGGGAAAATATCTGTTTGCCGCGCGGGTAATCCCCTATCGCGGCTCCTGGCTCGATTTCGAGTTCGACGCCAAAGACCATGTCTATGTGCGGATCGATCGGCGCCGCAAACTTCCGGCCACAACCTTGCTGCTCGCTCTGGACGATGCCGCGACCGAGCGGTTGCGGGCAGCGCGCAGTTCCGAGAACAGGGGGCTGCAGCCAGGCGAAGCCGTCGGCATGTCCAAGGAGGAGATCCTTTCCAACTTCTACGGCGCGATAAATTTTCGGCGCGGTGATCAGGGATGGATGACCCCGTTCAGGGAAGAGAGCTTCAAAGGCAAGCTGGCGAGCGACCTGCTCGATGCGCGCACCGGCGAGGTCGCGTTGGCGGCGGGCGAGCGGATGACGCCACGTGTCGCAAGGCGACTGCGCGAGGGGGGCCTGACCGATGTGCTCGTCCCTGAGGAGGAACTGATCGGGCGGTATTTCGCCTCGGATCTGATCAACGAAGAGACCGGCGAGGTTTATTTCGAGGCCGGCGACGAGATCACCGGCGCGGCGCTTGCGCAATTGGCGGCGACCGGCATCACGCAGTTGCCGGTGCTCGACATCGATCACGTCGGCGTCGGTCCCTATATTCGCAGCACGCTTGCGATCGATAAGAATGCGACCCGCGAGGACGCGCTGATCGACATCTACCGCGTGATGCGCCCGGGCGAGCCGCCGACCCTGGAAACCGCCGAGGGGCTGTTCAACAGCTTGTTTTTCGACCCGGAGAGGTATGACCTGTCAGCGGTCGGCCGCGTCAAAATGAATTCTCGGCTCGCCCTTGAGACCGACGATACCGTGCGCACGCTGCGCAAGGCGGACATCCTGGCAATCCTCAAGGTGCTGGTTGATCTGAAGGACGGCCGCGGCGAGATCGACGACATCGACCATCTCGGGAACCGCCGGGTCCGCTCGGTGGGCGAGCTGATGGAAAACCAGTATCGCGTCGGATTGTTGCGCATGGAGCGGGCGATCCGCGAACGGATGAGCTCGGTCGAGATCGACACGGTCATGCCGCACGACCTGATCAATGCAAAGCCGGCGGCGGCGGCGGTGCGCGAGTTCTTCGGCTCGTCCCAACTGTCGCAGTTCATGGACCAGACCAACCCGCTGTCGGAGATTACCCACAAGCGGCGTCTGTCGGCGCTTGGCCCTGGCGGGCTGACCCGCGAGCGCGCCGGCTTCGAGGTCCGTGACGTGCACCCGACTCATTACGGCCGGATCTGCCCGATCGAGACCCCGGAAGGCCCGAACATCGGCTTGATCAACAGCCTGGCAACCTATGCCCGCGTCAATCAATACGGGTTTATCGAAAGCCCCTACCGCCGGGTCGTCGACGGCCGGGTCAGCGACGAGGTGGTCTACTTGTCGGCAATGGACGAAGGCCGTTACGCGATCGCGCAGGCCAATGTCGAAACCGATGCGGAAGGCCGGATAACGGCCGATTTGACAAATTGCCGCAAGGGCGGCGATTTCGTCATGACCCGCCCCGAAGACATCGACCTGATCGACGTCTCGCCCAAGCAGCTGGTCTCAGTCGCGGCGGCGCTGATCCCGTTCCTGGAGAACGATGACGCCAACCGCGCTCTGATGGGTTCGAACATGCAGCGCCAGGCGGTGCCGCTGATCCGCGCCGAGGCGCCGCTCGTCGGCACCGGCATGGAGGAGACCGTCGCCCGCGATTCCGGGGTCACGATTATCGCGCGGCGGTCGGGGATCGTCGATCAGGTCGATGCGACCCGCATCGTCGTTCGCGCGACGGAGGAGACCTCGACGGCCGCTTCGGGCGTCGACATCTATAACCTCCTCAAATTCCAGCGCTCGAACCAGAATACCTGCATCACCCAGCGTCCACTGGTCAAAGTCGGGGACCAGGTGATGGCCGGCGATATCATCGCCGATGGCCCGTCGACCCAGCTCGGCGAGTTGGCGCTCGGGCGCAATGTGCTGTGCGCCTTCATGCCGTGGAACGGGTACAATTTCGAGGATTCGATCCTGATTTCGGAGCGGATCGTGTCGGACGACGTATTTACCTCGATCCACATAGAAGAATTCGAGGTCATGGCGCGCGACACCAAGCTCGGGCAGGAAGAGATCACGCGCGACATTCCGAACGTCGGCGAGGAGGCGCTGAAGAACCTCGACGAGGCTGGGATCGTTTATATCGGCGCCGAGGTCAAACCGGGCGACATCCTCGTCGGCAAGGTGACCCCGAAGGGCGAGTCGCCGATGACGCCCGAAGAGAAGCTGCTTCGCGCGATTTTCGGCGAGAAGGCGTCCGATGTGCGTGACACCTCGCTGCGCCTTCCGCCGGGCGTGTCGGGCACGATCGTCGAAGTGCGGGTGTTCTCGCGGCGTGGTGTCGACAAGGACGAGCGGGCACTGGCGATTGAACGCGCCGAGATCGAACGCTTGGCCAAGGACCGCGACGACGAGCGCGCCATCCTCGAGCGCAGCTTCGCCGCAAGGCTGAAGGAGCTGTTGCTCGGTCAAACGGCGGTTGGCGGCCCCCGGGGAATGAAGTCGGGCACCGAGATCACCGAGGAGGTGCTGGCCGAAAATCCCCCGGCAATGTGGCGGCAAATTTCGATCCGTGACGACGCGAGGATGGCGGATATCGAAGGTTTGAAGAAGCAGATGGAGGATGCCGTCGCGGCGCTGACCGCGCGATTTGAAAGCAAGGTCGAAAAACTGCAGCGCGGCGACGAGCTGCCGCCCGGTGTCATGAAGATGGTTAAGGTCTTTGTCGCGGTTAAGCGCAAGCTGCAGCCGGGCGACAAAATGGCCGGCCGGCACGGCAACAAGGGCGTCATCTCGCGTATAGTGCCCTCCGAGGACATGCCCTATCTCGAGGACGGGACGCCGGTCGACATCGTGCTGAACCCGCTCGGCGTGCCGAGCCGCATGAATGTCGGCCAGATCCTTGAGACGCATCTCGGCTGGGCCGCGGCGGGGCTGGGACGGCGCATCGGCGAGGTGCTTGCCAATGTGCGGCGTGGCACCGCCAATGGGGAGCTGCGCGGCCTCGTCGGCGAAATGTACCAGGGCGAGCAGAAGGCCGAGATCGATCGTCTTCCGGACGAGGATCTGATCGAGCTCGCCGGCAACCTCGCTCACGGCGTGCCGATGGCGAGCCCGGTGTTCGACGGCGCTCGGGAGGAGGACATCGTTGCGATGCTGGAGGGAGCGGGTCTCTCGTCTTCAGGCCAGGTTACCCTGATCGACGGGCGCACGGGCGAGGCGTTCGACCGCCCGGTGACGGTCGGTTATATCTACATGATGAAGCTGCATCATCTGGTCGACGACAAGATCCACGCGCGATCGATTGGTCCGTACAGTCTCGTGACGCAGCAGCCGCTCGGTGGGAAGGCTCAGTTCGGTGGCCAGCGCTTTGGCGAAATGGAGGTTTGGGCATTGGAAGCCTACGGCGCGGCATACACCTTGCAAGAGATGCTGACGGTCAAGTCGGATGACGTGTCGGGCCGGACCAAGGTGTACGAGGCCATCGTGCGCGGCGATGACAATTTCGAGGCCGGCATTCCCGAGTCCTTCAACGTGCTGGTCAAGGAATTGCGGTCGCTGGGGCTCAATGTCGAGCTCGAGAAGCGCGGCTATTGACCGAAAGCCGCCGATTGAGCGTTTCCGTTTTTGTCGCCCCCGCGGAAGCGGGGGCCCGGGGGGCAGAGGTTAATCCAGTTGCCCTGGGTGCCCGCTTTCGCGGGCATGACGGCGTTGTGACCGAAAGGGGTCGTTGATGAACGAATTGATGAACATCTTTGGCCAGGTCAGCGGGCCGCAGAGCTTCGATCAGATCCGCATCTCGATCGCCAGCCCGGAGCGCATCCGCTCATGGTCCTATGGCGAGATCAAGAAGCCGGAGACGATCAATTACCGGACGTTCAAGCCGGAGCGCGACGGTTTGTTCTGCGCTCGGATCTTTGGACCGATCAAGGATTACGAGTGCTTGTGCGGCAAGTACAAGCGGATGAAGTATCGCGGCATCATCTGCGAGAAATGCGGCGTCGAGGTGACCCTCTCCAAAGTTCGGCGAGACCGCATGGGCCACGTCGAGCTCGCCTCGCCGGTCGCGCACATCTGGTTCTTGAAGTCGCTGCCGAGCCGCATCGGATTGTTGCTGGACATGACGCTGAAGGATCTCGAAAGGGTGCTCTATTTCGAGAACTACGTCGTCATCGAGCCGGGGCTGACCCCGCTAAAGCAGCATCAGCTGCTGAACGAAGATGAGTATCTGAAGGCCCAGGACGATTACGGCGACGACCAGTTCACCGCCTCGATCGGGGCCGAAGCGCTCCGCACGATGCTGTCCGCCATCGATCTGGCCGAGGAGAAGGAAAGGCTGCGCGACGAGTTGCGCGACACGAACTCGGAGGCGCGCCGCAAGAAGCTCGTCAAGCGGCTCAAACTCGTCGAGGCCTTCATCGAATCCAACAGCCGGCCGGAGTGGATGATCCTGGAGGTCGTCCCGGTCATTCCGCCGGAATTGCGGCCGCTCGTGCCGCTCGATGGCGGGCGCTTTGCAACTTCCGATCTGAACGATCTGTACCGCCGCGTGATCAATCGCAACAACCGCTTGAAACGGCTGATCGAGCTGCGCGCCCCTGACATCATCGTGCGCAACGAAAAACGCATGCTGCAGGAAGCGGTCGATGCGCTGTTCGACAATGGCCGGCGCGGGCGGATAATCACGGGCGCCAACAAGCGGCCGCTGAAATCGCTGTCCGACATGCTGAAGGGCAAGCAGGGCCGGTTCCGTCAGAACCTGCTCGGCAAGCGGGTCGATTATTCGGGCCGCTCCGTGATCGTCGTCGGTCCCGAGCTCAAATTGCACCAGTGCGGGCTGCCGAAGAAAATGGCGCTCGAGCTGTTCAAGCCGTTCATCTACTCGAAGCTCGAGCTCTACGGTCTTGCCAGCACGATCAAGGCCGCCAAGCGCATGGTCGAGAAGGAGCGGCCGGAGGTCTGGGACATCCTCGAGGAGGTGATCCGCGAGCATCCGGTTCTGCTGAACCGGGCGCCGACGCTCCACCGCCTCGGAATTCAAGCATTCGAGCCGGTGCTGATCGAGGGCAAGGCGATCCAGCTGCATCCGCTGGTTTGCACCGCCTTTAACGCGGATTTCGACGGCGACCAGATGGCCGTGCACGTGCCGCTGTCATTGGAGGCGCAGCTCGAGGCGCGCGTTCTGATGATGTCGACCAACAACATTCTGAGCCCCGCGAACGGCAAGCCGATCATCGTGCCCTCGCAGGACATCGTGCTGGGTCTCTATCACATCACCATGGAGCGCCCGGGCGAAAAGGGCGAAGGCATGCTGTTCACCAGCATCGGCGAGATCGAGCAGGCACTCGAATCCAAGGCCGTCTCGCTGCACGCCCGTATAAAGGCGCGCTTCCGCACCGTCGATGCCGACGGCAAGCCGGTCGTGCAGCGCGTCGAGACGACCCCCGGACGCATGCTGCTGTCGGAGATTGTGCCGCGCAGCCCGGCGATTCCCTTCGATCTGATCAACACATTGCTGACCAAAAAGGAGATCAGCAACGTTATCGATCAGGTGTACCGCCACTGCGGTCAGAAGGAGACCGTCATCTTCTGCGACCATTTGATGTCGCTCGGCTTCCAGCAGGCCTGCAAGGCCGGCATCTCGTTCGGCAAGGACGATTTGATCGTCCCCGAAGAGAAGCGCCGCCTAGTCGGCGAGGCGCAGGAGCAGGTCAAGCAGTACGAGCAGCAATACCAGGACGGCCTGATCACGCAGGGCGAGAAATACAACAAGGTCGTCGACGTTTGGTCGCGCTGCACGGACCGTGTGGCCGAGGAGATGCTGAAGAAGATCCGCGAGCCGCAGCCCGGCGAACCGGTCAACTCGGTGTGGATGATGTCGGATTCGGGAGCGCGCGGCTCGGCGGCGCAGATCAAGCAGCTGGCCGGCATGCGCGGGCTGATGGCCAAACCCTCGGGCGAGATCATCGAGACGCCGATCATCTCCAACTTCAAGGAGGGGCTGACCGTCCTCGAATACTTCAACTCGACCCACGGCGCCCGCAAGGGCCTCGCCGATACGGCGCTGAAGACGGCGAATTCGGGTTATCTGACCCGCCGGCTCGTCGATGTCGCGCAAGACGCGATCATTACCGAGGAAGATTGCGGCACGACGCGCGGGCTCATGACGAGTGCTGTCGTCGAGGGCGGCGAAGTCATTGCTCCGCTCGCCGACCGTATTCTCGGCCGCACCGCAGCGGTGGACATCCTCGATCCACTGAGCGGAGAGGTCGTGCTCCCGGCGGGCGCGCTGATCGACGAGGACGCCGTCGACCAGATCGAACGGGCTGGTGTCGACACGGTACCGATCCGCTCAGTGCTGACCTGCGAATCCCGCGTCGGCGTTTGCGGCAAGTGCTACGGGCGCGACTTGGCGCGCGGCACGGTCGTCAATATCGGCGAAGCGGTGGGCGTCATTGCCGCGCAATCGATCGGCGAACCCGGCACGCAGCTGACGATGCGCACCTTCCACATCGGCGGGGCGGCGCAACGCGGCGCCGAACAGTCTTCTGTAGAGGCCGCCTTCGACGCCAGGGCGGAGGTCAAGAACCGAAACGTCGTCATCAACTCGGGCGGCGTCCCGGTGGTGATGGGCCGCAACACCGAAATCGTGCTGTTGGACGAAGCGGGGCGGGAAAAAGCCCGGCACCGAGTTCCTTATGGCGCAAGATTGCTGGTCGATGATGCGGCCGAGGTCAAACGGGGCGACCAACTCGTCGAATGGGACCCTTACACGATCCCGATCATCACCGAGAAAGACGGCATCGCACATTATGTCGATCTGATCGAAGGCCTGTCGATGCGCGAGACAGTGGACGAGGCCACCGGCATCTCATCGAAGGTGGTCGTCGACTGGAAGCAGCAGCCGCGCGGCAGCGATTTGCGGCCGCGGATCACGTTGCGCGACGAAGAGGGCGAGGTGCTCACCTTGGCCAACGGGCTCGAGGCGCGCTATTTCATGTCCGTTGACGCGATCCTTTCGGTCGATAACGGGGCGCACGTCAAGGCCGGCGACGTCCTTGCGCGCATCCCGCGCGAATCCTCGAAAACCCGCGACATCACGGGCGGTCTGCCGCGCGTTGCCGAGCTGTTCGAGGCGCGCAAGCCGAAGGATTTCGCGATCATCAGCGAAAGCAGCGGCCGCGTCGAATTCGGCAAGGACTACAAGGCGAAGCGGCGCATCATCGTGGCGCCCACCGAGGACGATAAGCAGCCGGTCGAGTACCTGATTCCAAAGGGCAAGCACATCAGCGTGCAGGAAGGCGATTACATCGAGAAGGGCGACCTTCTGATGGACGGCAACCGGGTGCCGCATGACATTCTGCGGATCCTCGGGGTCGAGGAGCTGGCGAGCTACCTGATCAACGAAATCCAGGAGGTCTATCGCCTGCAAGGTGTGCGGATCAACGACAAGCACATCGAGGTGATCGTCCGGCAGATGCTGCAGAAGGTGGAGATCGCCGATCCCGGCGAGACCACCTTCCTTGCCGGCGAGCAGGTCGACCGCTCGGAGTTCGAGCTCGAAAACGCCAAAGTCGAAAGCGAGGGTCTGCAGCCGGCCGAAGCGCGCCCAGTGCTGCAGGGCATCACCAAGGCCAGCTTGCAGACGAACTCGTTCATCTCGGCGGCCTCTTTCCAAGAAACGACGCGCGTGTTGACCGAGGCCGCGGTGTCCGGCCGGATCGATGAGCTGACCGGTCTGAAGGAGAACGTGATTGTCGGGCGGCTGATCCCGGCGGGGACCGGCAGCGTCATCGCCCGGTTGCGCGAGGTGGCGGCCGAGCGTGACCGCGAGCTCGCTGCGATCGCCGCGAGCGAGGAACCAGCTCAACTCGCCGAAGCCGAAAAACAAACGGCGTAAGACCTTCCCGGTGTCCCCGTGTCATGGAGCGCAATGCGTTTCACGGCAGGGGGACTTGACCGGGTTGGTTTGGATCACTAGTAATACTGGCTCGTTCCGGGGCTGGCCGTAGGAAGCCACCTAGACGCAGCTCTATATTGGTCCCTGGCTCTGCGCTTCTGTGAGGGGCGCGCAAGAATTTAGGTACGGAAAGTTATCGACCCGGCGGCGTGATCGCCCTGGGCGATTGTCGTGTTTGACGCTTGTCGTCTTTGACGAGGTTGTGACGATGCCGACGATAAACCAGCTGATCCGCAATCCGCGGAGGCCGGAGGTGGCACGCAACAAGGTTCCAGCAATGGAAGCCTGCCCGCAGAAGCGCGGAGTGTGCACGCGCGTCTACACGACCACGCCGAAAAAGCCGAATTCCGCGTTGCGCAAGGTGGCGCGCGTGCGCCTGACGAACGGGTTCGAGGTCACGAGCTATATTCCGGGCGAGGGCCACAACCTGCAGGAACACTCGGTCGTCTTGATCCGGGGTGGCCGTGTCAAGGACCTGCCCGGCGTGCGGTACCATATCATCCGCGGCACACTCGATACTCAGGGTGTCAGAGACCGCCGCCAGCGCCGCTCGAAATACGGCGCCAAGCGCCCGAAATAGGGAGGCCGCCAATGTCGCGCCGTCGCGCCGCGGTCAAACGCGAGGTCTTGCCGGATGCAAAATTCGGCGACAGCGTATTAACCAAATTTATGAATTGCCTGATGTACGAGGGCAAGAAGTCGGTCGCCGAACGCATCGTCTATGGTGCTTTCGACCGCATCGCCAAGCGCAGCGGGCAAGATCCCCTGCGGGTGTTCCACGACGCGCTCGGCAACGTGCGACCCGCCGTCGAGGTCCGCTCGCGCCGCGTCGGCGGCGCGACCTATCAGGTGCCAGTCGAAGTGCGGACGGACCGCAGTCAGGCGCTGGCCATTCGCTGGCTCATTTCGACTTCACGCGGCCGCTCGGAAAACACAATGGAAGAGCGGCTTTCGGGGGAGCTGCTCGACGCCGCCAACAATCGCGGTGCCGCGGTGAAGCGGCGGGAGGATACTCATCGCATGGCCGATGCGAACAAGGCCTTCTCGCATTACCGCTGGTAAGCGACCAAGCACCCATACAACCGAAACATATCTTTCTTTCAGGGCGCCCGCCTCGCGTGGCGCCTGCGGAGTTGCTTTTATGGCACGCACGACACCTCTCGAGCGGTACCGAAACATCGGCATCATGGCGCATATCGATGCCGGTAAAACGACCACCACCGAGCGCATCCTCTATTACACCGGCCGGGCCTATAAGATGGGCGAGGTGCACGAAGGCACCGCGACGATGGATTGGATGGCCCAGGAGCAGGAGCGCGGCATTACGATCACCTCGGCCGCAACGACGTGCTTTTGGCAAGATCACCGCATCAACATCATCGACACGCCCGGCCACGTCGATTTCACAATCGAGGTCGAGCGCAGCCTGCGCGTGCTGGATGGGGCGGTCGCGGTATTCGACTCGGTCGCCGGCGTCGAGCCCCAATCCGAGACCGTCTGGCGGCAAGCCGACAAATACGGTGTCCCGCGGATCTGCTTTGTAAACAAGATGGATCGGATCGGCGCCGATTTCCCGCGCTGCGTCACGATGATCGACGATCGGCTGGGCGCCAGGCCGCTGGTGCTGCAATTGCCGATCGGCGTCGAGAGCGATTTCGTCGGAATCGTCGACCTCGTTGGCTTTCGCGCGACCAAATGGCGCGACGAGACTTCTGGGAGCGGAGTTTGACATCGTCGAAGTTCCCTCCGACATGCTCGTAGAGGCCAGGGCCTTCCGAACAAGGTTGGTCGAAGCCGCGGTCGAGCAGGATGATGCGGCGCTCGAAGCTTATCTCGGCGGCGAGGAGCCGAGCGAAGACGTGCTGAAGCGCTGCATCCGCAAGGGCACGATCGGCGGCGTCTTTGTTCCGGTTCTGTGCGGTTCAGCGTTCAAGAACAAAGGTGTGCAGCCACTGCTCGACGCAGTGGTCGACTATTTGCCGGCGCCCACCGACGTCGCGGCGATCAATGGCGTCAAGGTCGGCTCGAAAGAGCCCGTCGTGCGCCGCTGCTCGGATGACGAGCCGTTTGCCGGGCTCGCGTTCAAGATCATGAGCGATCCGTTTGTCGGCTCGCTGACCTTCGTGCGCATCTATTCCGGCGTCGTTACCGCCGGTAGCCAGGTGCTGAACAGCGTCAAGGGAACCCGCGAGCGGATCGGCCGCATGCTGCAGATGCACGCCAACCACCGCGAGGACATCAAGGAAGCCCGCGCCGGAGACATCGTCGCATTCGCGGGCCTGAAAAATACCACGACGGGCGACACGCTGTCCGACTCCGGCGATCCGGTGGTGCTCGAGCGGATGGAATTTCCGGATCCGGTCATCGAGATTGCGGTCGAGCCCAAGACCAAGGGCGATCAGGAGAAGATGGGCCAGGCGCTCGCCCGGCTGGCGACCGAGGACCCGTCATTCCGGGTGACCGTCGACCACGAGAGCGGGCAGACGGTGATCAAGGGGATGGGCGAATTGCACCTCGAGATCATCGTCGACCGCATGAAGCGCGAGTTCAAGGTCGACGCCAATGTCGGCGCGCCGCAGGTCGCGTATCGCGAGACGATCACCCGCGCGTCCGAAGTCGATTACACGCATAAGAAGCAGACTGGCGGCGCCGGCCAGTTCGCTCGCGTCAAATTGCGCTTCGAGCCGTTGCCGCCGGGCTCCGGTTTTGCGTTCGAGAACGCGGTGGTCGGCGGCGCCGTGCCGAAGGAATATGTGCCTGGGGTCGAGAAGGGGTTGAAGGCCTCGACCGAGACCGGTGTGCTCGCCGGCTTTCCGGTTATCGATCTGCAGGCGACATTGATCGACGGCGCCTTCCACGACGTTGATTCGAGCGTGCTCGCCTTCGAGATCGCGGCCCGAGCCGCGTTCAAGGAAGGCGTCATGAAGGCCGCGCCAAAGCTGCTCGAGCCGATCATGCGGGTCGAAGTGGTCACGCCGGAGGAGTATATGGGTGACGTGATCGGTGACCTGAACAGCCGTCGCGGCCAGGTCACTGGAATGGACACGCGAGGCAATGCGCGGGTCATCGATGCGATGGTCCCGCTCGCCAATATGTTCGGATATGTCAACACCTTGCGGTCGATGAGCCAGGGCCGGGCACAGTACACGATGCACTTTGACCACTATGAGCAGGTGCCGCAGGCGGTGGCGGACGAAGTTCGCGCCAAAATGGCTTAATAAGCAGATAAACGAGGCTTGAGAATCCAGCCGGGCTGGATCGGACGGAGAAGAAGGCAATGTCGAAGGCGAAGTTTCAGCGGACGAAGCCGCACTGCAATATCGGGACGATCGGTCACATCGACCACGGCAAGACGACGTTGACGGCGGCGATCACCAAGGTGTTGGCGGAGAAGGGCGGGGCGACGTTTGTGCCGTTCGACCAGATCGACAAGGCGCCCGAAGAACGCGCGCGCGGCATCACGATCGCGACCGCGCATGTCGAGTACGAGACCGAGAAACGCCATTACGCGCATGTCGATTGCCCGGGTCACGCCGACTACATCAAGAACATGATCACCGGGGCGGCGCAGATGGATGGCGCGATCCTGGTGGTGTCGGCGGCGGACGGGCCGATGCCGCAGACCCGCGAGCATGTCTTGCTGGCGCGCCAGGTCGGGGTGCCCGCCTTGGTCGTGTACATGAACAAGGTCGACATGGTGGACGACCCGGAACTGTTGGACCTGGTCGAGTTGGAGGTGCGCGAGCTCTTATCCAGCTACCAGTTTCCGGGCGACGACATCCCGGTGGTGCGCGGCGCGGCGTTGTTTGCGCTGGAGGGCCGCACCCCGGAGCAGGGGCATGATTCGATTATCGCGCTGATGGAGGCGGTGGACAGCTACATTCCGCAGCCGGAGCGTGCCATGGATCGGCCGTTTCTGATGCCGATCGAGGATGTGTTCACGATTTCGGGGCGCGGCACGGTGGTGACGGGGCGGGTCGAGCGCGGCGTCGTCAAGGTCGGCGACGAGGTCGAGATCGTCGGGCTGCGACCGACCGCGAAGACAGTGGTGACCGGGGTCGAGATGTTCCGCAAGCTGCTCGACCGGGGCGAGGCGGGCGACAACATCGGCGCCTTGCTGCGCGGCACCAAGCGCGAGGAGGTCGAGCGCGGGCAGGTGTTGGCGGCGCCGGGCTCGATCACGCCGCACACGCGCTTTCAGTGCGAGGCCTACATCCTGACCAAGGAGGAGGGCGGCCGGCACACGCCGTTCTTTGGCAATTACCGGCCGCAATTCTATTTCCGCACGACGGATGTGACGGGCACGGTTCACCTGCCCGAGGGCACCGAGATGGTGATGCCGGGCGACAACATCTCGATGGAGATCGAACTGATCGCCCCCATTGCGATGGATGAGGGGCTGCGCTTTGCGATCCGCGAAGGCGGCCGCACCGTTGGCGCCGGCGTCGTCGCCAAGATCATCAAATAGCGGCAACAGAAGACCGAGCGCGCGGCAGTAGGATCGGAACAGCAAATGGCCACCGACAACCAGAACATTCGCATTCGGCTCCGGGCCTACGATCACCGCGTGCTCGACCAATCCACCAGCGAAATCGTCAACACGGCCAAGCGTACCGGGGCGCGGGTGCGGGGTCCTATCCCGCTCCCGACCAAAATCGAGAAATTCACGGTCCTGCGCTCGCCGCATGTCGACAAAAAATCGCGCGAACAATTCGAGATCCGCACCCATAAGCGCGTGCTCGACATCGTCGATCCGACCCCGCAGACCGTCGACGCGCTGATGAAGCTCGATCTTGCCGCCGGCGTCGACGTCGAGATCAAGTTGTGAGTTCAGACCGTGATCACCTCAGCACGTCTCCGCCGCTGTCATTGCGAGGAGCGCGAGCGACGAAGCAATCTCGATCGCAGCGGGCACAGTCGGCCCGAGATTGCTTCGCGGAGCTAACGAGAAACAAGATGGTTCAGGGATGCCATACGGTTAAAACGCTTCCCCGGCGAAAGCCGGGGCCTACCGTTCGAGCGCTCAGCCGGCGAATGAATGGGTCGCGGCTTTCGCCGGAAAAGCGCTCCGGCGGCGGGTTTATCGAGGGCGGGCCGGCCGCCTGGCCGGTGATAAACTCGCAATGACGGGTCACAGGTGAACAAGCGATGCGCACCGGTCTGATCGCCCGAAAGCTGGGCATGACCCGCGTCTTTACCGATGAGGGAACGCACGTCCCGGTGACGCTGCTGCAGGTCGACAACTGCCAAGTCGTCGCCGTGCGCACCGAGGAGAGAGACGGCTACACCGCGGTGCAGCTCGGCGTCGGCGCCGCCAGAACCAAGAACGTGTCGAAACCGCAGCGGGGTCATTTCGCCAAGGCGAAGGTCGAGCCGAAGGCGCGCCTCGCCGAGTTCCGTGTCTCAGAGGATGCCTTGCTGGAGGTCGGCGCGGAAATCACCGCGGCGCATTTTCTTGCGGGCCAGTTTGTCGACGTCGTCGGCACCAGCATCGGCAAGGGGTTCGCCGGGGCGATGAAGCGGCATAATTTTGGCGGCCTGCGCGCCACCCACGGCGTCTCGGTCTCGCACCGCAGCCACGGGTCGACCGGACAGCGGCAATCGCCGGGCAAGACCTTCAAGAACAAAAAGATGGCGGGCCATCTCGGCGCGGAACGGGTCACGACACAGAGCCTCGAAGTGATCGCCGCCGATGCCGAGCGCGGCGTCTTGATGATCAAAGGGTCGGTGCCTGGAAGCCCGGGCGGTTATGTGCTCGTCAAGGATGCGGTCAAGCGGAAGGCCCCCGCCGAGCTGCCGTTCCCGGCAGCCTTGCGCGAAGCGGCGGCCGTTGAGAGCCCGCAGGAGACAGCCTCCTGATGAAGCTCACCGTCCGTAATCTCGACAACCGGGAGGTCGGCGACATCGAGCTTGCCGACGATGTGTTCGGTCTGCCGATCCGCCGCGACATCCTCGCCCGCGTTGTCAACTGGCAACTGGCCAAACGTCGTGCCGGAACCCATAAGACCAAGGGGATCAGCGAGATCCAGGGCACGACGAAAAAGCCCTACAAGCAGAAGGGTACCGGACGTGCGCGTCAGGGCAGTCTGCGCTCGCCGCAATTCCGTGGGGGCGCGACAATCTTCGGGCCGGTTTTCCGCAGCCACGAATTTTCATTGCAGAAGAAGGTCCGCAAGCTCGGCCTCAAGACCGCCCTCTCCTCGAAGCAGCGCGAGGGCAAGCTGGTGGTAATCGACGCGGCGCATTTGGACGAAGCCAAGACCAAGGTCCTGCGGGCGCGCTTCGAAGCGCTCGGTTGGGACTCGGTATTGATCATCGACGGGCCGGCGGTCGAAGCGGGCTTCATGCGCGCTGCGCGCAACCTGCCGCGGGTGGATGTGCTGCCGCAGCAGGGCGCCAACGTTTACGACATTCTGCGCCGCGACATGCTCGTTCTGACGCGCGATGCGGTGCAGCACCTCGAGGCGCGCCTCAAATGAGCCGCTTTCGCGTCATCCCGCCCGCCGCACCGCGGCTCACTCGGCAGCAGATGTACGACATCATCCGCGGTCCGGTGATCACCGAGAAGGCGACGAACGTCTCCGAGCACCGCCAGGTGATCTTTCGCGTGCCGCTGACGGCCACCAAGCGTGAAGTGAAGGCCGCTGTTGAGGGCTTGTTCAGCGTCAATGTGACGGCGGTCAACACGATCCGGGTCATGGGTAAGCTGAAGCGGGTGCGCGGCCGACCCGGCCGGCGTTCCGATTACAAAAAAGCGGTCGTGACGCTTCGCGAAGGTCAGCGGATCGACGTGACGACGGGGATTTGAATTGCTGGGATTTGAGCCGTGGCACTGAAGACATTCAACCCGACGACGCCGTCGCGCCGCCAGCTGGTGATTGTCGACCGCAGCGAGCTTTGGAAGGGCAAGCCGGTCAAGTCCTTGACCGAGGGGCTGCGCGGCAAGGGCGGCCGCAACAACACCGGCCGCATAACGATGCGCTGGCGTGGCGGCGGCAACAAACGGCGCTACCGGATCGTCGACTTTAAACGCTCAAAGGTCGACGTGCCGGCCAGCGTCGAGCGCCTCGAATATGACCCGAACCGCACGGCGTTCATTGCGCTCATTCGTTATCAGGACGGCGAACTTGCCTACATACTGGCGCCGCAGCGGCTCAAAGCGGGTGACACCGTCGTCTCGGGCGAGAGGGTGGACGTCAGGCCCGGCAACACGATGCCGATGCGCAGCATGCCGGTCGGCACGATCATCCACAATGTCGAGATGAAACCCGGCAAGGGCGGCCAGATCGCCCGCTCGGCTGGGACTTACGCCCAATTGGTCGGCCGCGATCAGGGTTACGCGCTGTTGCGCCTCTCTTCCGGAGAGCTGCGCATGGTGCGCTCCGAATGCCGGGCAACCATCGGCGCCGTGTCAAACCCCGATCAGCAGAACATCGTCATCGGCAAGGCCGGCCGCAACCGCTGGCTCGGCCGGCGGCCTTCGGTGCGCGGCGTCGCGATGAACCCGATCGATCACCCGCATGGCGGCGGCGAGGGCCGCAGCTCGGGTGGCCGGCATCCCGTCACGCCGTGGGGCAAGCCGACCAAGGGCAAGAAGACCCGGCACAACAAGGCGGCCGACCGGCTGATCGTGCGCCGCCGGCACAAGCGCTAGCCAACGGGAGGAAAAAGCTTGGCACGCTCGGTATGGAAGGGGCCGTTTGTCGACGGCTATCTCCTCAAAAAGGCGGAGGCGGCGCGTGGCTCGGGGCGCAACCAGGTGATCCGCACCTGGTCGCGCCGGTCGACGATCTTCCCGCAATTTGTCGGGCTCACCTTCGGCGTTTATAACGGGCACAAATTCATCCCGGTGCTGGTCACCGAGAACATGATCGGGCACAAGCTCGGCGAGTTCGCGCCGACCCGGACCTTCTACGGGCACGCCGGCGACAAGAAGGCGAGAAGGAGCTGACATGGGCAAGCCAGCCGCCGAACGGCGGCTCCACGAGAGCGAGGCGGCGGCATCGATGCGGGGCCTGCGCACGAGCCCGCGCAAGCTCAACCTCGTAGCCCAGACGATCCGCGGCAAGACGGCCTCGGCCGCGCTCGCGGAACTGACCTTCTCGCGGCGCCGCATCGCGCGCGATGTGAGAAAGGTTCTGCAAGCGGCGATCGCCAATGCCGAAAACAATCACCAGCTCGATGTCGACCGCCTGTTCGTGAGAGAGGCGACGGTGGGCCGGGCTTTTGTATTGAAACGGTTTCACACCAGAGGCCGCGGGCGCTCGGCGCGCGTCGAGAAGATGTTTGCGCATCTGACCGTGATCGTCCGGGAGAGCGCTGAGGAGACGGAATAATGGGACAGAAGGTAAATCCGATCGGGCTTCGGCTGGGGATCAACAGGACCTGGGATTCGCGCTGGTTCGCGCGCAAGGAATACGGGAATTTGCTGCTCGATGACCTGGGCCTGCGCAAATTCCTGCAGCGGCGCTTGAGCCAGGCCGGCCTTTCCCGCGTCGTGATCGAGCGCGCGGCGCGGCGAACTCGCATCACCCTGCATTCCGCACGACCGGGGGTCGTCATCGGGAAAAAAGGCGCAGATATCGAAAAACTCCGCACCGATCTGACTAAAGTCACCAACAGCGAAGTCAGCCTCAACATCGTCGAGATCCGCAAGCCGGAAATCGATGCGAAGCTGATCGCCGACGGCATCGCACAACAGCTGGAACGCCGTGTCGCCTTTCGCCGCGCGATGAAGCGGGCCGTGCAGTCCGCGATGCGGCTCGGCGCGCAAGGAATCCGGATCAACTGCTCGGGACGGCTGGGCGGCGCGGAGATCGCCCGCATGGAGTGGTATCGCGAGGGCCGGGTGCCTCTCCATACATTGCGCGCCGACGTCGATTTCGGCTACGGCACCGCCAAGACCACCTATGGCGTGTGCGGCGTCAAAGTCTGGGTATTCAAGGGCGAGATTCTCGCTCACGACCCGATGGCGCAAGACAAGCGGCTCAACGAAGGGCAACCGGCGAGCCATGAGCGCGGCCGGCGCGAAGCGCTGGGGTGATGGATTATGCTCGCTCCGAAGAGAAGCAAACATCGTAAGGCCCATAAAGGGCGCGTCCACGGGCTCGCGAAGGGCGGGATGGAATTGAACTTTGGCGCCTACGGGCTGAAGGCCTCGGACCCAGGGCGGATCACGGCCCGGCAGATCGAGGCCGCGCGGCGCGCGATAACGCGCCACATCCGCCGCGCCGGGCGGGTGTGGATCCGCATTTTCCCCGATGTGCCGGTCTCGCAGAAGCCGGCCGAAGTTCGCATGGGCAGCGGCAAGGGTTCTCCGGAATTCTGGGTCTGCCGAGTAAAGCCCGGCCGCATCATGTTCGAGCTGGACGGGGTGCCGCCCGACATCGCCCGTGAGGCGTTCGATCTCGCCGCCGCCAAATTGCCGATCGCAACGCGCTTCGTCGCCCGTCAAGGCGAGGAGGTGGCCTGATGAAGGTCGCTGACGCCAGGGCCAAAACCGATGACGAGTTGACGGGTGAACTGGACGTCCTCGGCAAGGAGATCTTCAATCTGCGTTTTCAACGAGCCAACGGCCAGCTCGAAAACACCGCCCGGGTTCGGCAGGTACGGCGCGACATCGCCCGCATCAAGACAGTAATGGGCGAACGGCGCCGCGCCACGCCCGGAGAAAGAATTTAATGTCGAAACGGGTCCTTCAGGGTGTGGTCGTCAGCGATGCTTGCGACAAGACGGTGATCGTTCGCGTGGAGCGTCGCGTCATGCACCCCATCTACAAGAAATTCGTCACGCATTCGAAGAAGTATGCAGCGCACGACGCGAACAACAGCTACCGCTCCGGCGATATCGTGCGGATCGAGGAGAGCCGTCCGATTTCCAAGCGCAAATGCTGGATCGTGATCGGCGGTCCGGCAGATGCAGCGCCCGGCAGCCGCTCCGCTCGCAGGACGCCCGAGCCGGCCGCAGCCGACATCCCGGAACTAGAAGCCCCGGATATCGGCATCGAAACTGCTGAGCCCGCGGAAGGTGCAGCATGATCCAGATGCAGACAAATCTTGACGTTGCCGATAATTCCGGCGCGCGCCGGGTGCAATGCATCAAGGTGCTGGGCGGCTCGAAACGTAGGACCGCGACGATCGGCGACGTGATCATCGTCTCGGTCAAGGAGGCGATCCCGCGCGGCCGGGTCAAGAAGGGCGACGTGCATCGCGCCGTTATCGTGCGCACGGCAAAGGAGATCCGCCGCACCGACGGCAGCGCGATTCGGTTCGACCGCAACGCTGCGGTGCTGATCACCAATCAAAACGAGCCCATCGGGACCCGCATTTTTGGTCCGGTCACTCGTGAATTGCGGGCGCGCCGGTTCATGAAGATCGTGTCGTTGGCGCCCGAGGTCCTGTAAGGCGGGCGGCGCGGAGCGGAGAATGCCGAAGCTGAAGATCAAGAAGGGCGACAACGTCGTCGTCATCAGTGGCCGCGACAAGGGCAGGACCGGCGAGGTCTTGCGTGTCTTTCCGGAGGAGGGCCGGCTCATCGTGCAGGGGGTGCACGTCGCCAAGCGGCACACCCGGCCGCGCATGGGCGAGCCCGGCGGCATCGTCGAGAAGGAGTTGACGATCCACATCTCGAACGTCGCGCATGTCGACCCGCAGTCACGCAAGCCGACGCGGATCGGGTACAAGGTTCTCGGGGATGGCCGCAAGGTCCGGTTCGCCCGCCGTTCGGGCGAAGTCATCGACAGGTGAAGAATGGCCCGGGCACGCCTGCACGAACAATATGAGACGACCGTCCGCCCGGCGCTGATGCAGGAGTTCGGGTACAAGAACCCGATGCAAGTGCCGCGGCTCGAAAAGATCGTGGTCAATATGGGTGTCGGCGAGGCGGTGCAGGACAGCAAGAAAGCGGAGGCGGCAGCCGCCGACTTGACCGCAATCACCGGCCAGCACCCGGTCATCACTAAGGCGAAGCGGTCGATCGCAACTTTCAAGCTGCGCCAGGGGATGCCGATCGGATGCAAGGTGACGCTGCGCCGCGAGCGGATGTACGAGTTCCTCGATCGCCTGATCACGGTGGCCCTGCCACGGGTTCGCGATTTTCGCGGCATATCGGGCAGGAGCTTCGATGGACGGGGCAATTTTGCCCTCGGCCTCAAGGAGCAGCTCGTCTTTCCCGAAATCGATTACGACCGCGTCGATGCGACGCGCGGCATGGACGTCGTCATTGTGACGACGGCAAGGACCGACGCAGAGGCCAAGGCGCTCCTCAAAGCCTTCGACATGCCGTTTGCCAATTGAATCCGGAGTTCAGCTAGGTGGCAAAAAAGAGCTCAATCGAGAAAAACGCCAGGCGGGCCAAGCTCGCCAAGAGCCTCGCAGGACGGCGGACAAGGCTGAAGGCGGTCGCGATCGACCGGACAGCGCCTCCCGAGGACCGGTTTGCGGCGCAGCTGAAGCTGGCCGAACTGCCGCGCAACGCTTCCCAAACCCGGGTTCGCAACCGCTGCTCGTTGACCGGCCGCCCGCGCGGTTATTACCGGAAATTCAAGCTGTCGCGAATTGCTCTACGGGAGCTCGCCTCTGCCGGGCTGATTCCGGGCATGGTCAAGTCGAGCTGGTAACGGAGCGCGCCCGATGACGATGAGCGATCCCCTCGGAGACATGCTGACGCGGATCCGCAACGGGCAGAGGGCACGGCAGGCCGTCGTCGCCTCTCCGGCTTCGAAGGTTCGCGCCAACGTGCTCGAAGTCCTCAAACGCGAGGGATACATCCGCGGGTTCACCCGCGAAAACATTCGTCCCGGCATCTCGGAGCTGCGGATCGAGCTCAAATATGTCGATGGCGAGCCGGTAATTCGGGAGATTTCGCGCGTGTCGAAGCCAGGCCGGCGCATTTACTCGCGTATCATCGACTTGCCGCGCAGCTATAACGGGCTCGGCATCTCGATCCTGTCGACCCCGCGAGGGGTCATGTCGGACAACGAGGCCCGCGCCGCAAAAGTCGGCGGCGAGGTCCTCTGCCGCGTGTTCTGAGGTTCGCAATGTCACGTGTTGGCAAGCATCCGGTCGCAGTCCCGAGCGGCGTCGAGGTGCAGATCTCGGGAGAGACCCTGACCGCTAAGGGCAGTCTGGCCACATTGCGCCTCGTCGTCAGCAACGAAGTCACCGCTTCGATTGCCGACGGCGCGGTCACGATTGCGCCGAAGAACGACACGAAACGTGCCCGGGCGATGTGGGGCACGACGCGGGCATTGGTGAACAACATGGTCACCGGGGTGTCGAAAGGATTTTCGGTCACCCTCGAAATCAACGGTGTCGGATACCGCGCCGCGGTGCAGGGAAGCGCGCTCAATCTGCAACTCGGCTACAGTCACGAGATCGCGTATCCAATCCCCGGTGACGTCAATATTGTCTGCGAGAGGCCGACCCTGATCAGAATCAGCGGCGCCGACCGCCAACGAGTCGGCCAGATCGCGGCCGAGATCCGCGCCTACCGTCCGCCGGAACCCTACAAAGGCAAGGGGATCAAATACTCGACCGAGACCGTCCGCCGCAAGGAAGGCAAAAAGAAGTAAACCGATGTCCGAGAAAGCCAAAGCCCTCTTTCTGCGCCGGCGGCTGCGGGTCCGGCGCAATTTGCGGCGCGCCGCCAATAACCGGCCCCGCCTCTCGGTATTTCGTTCCTCCAAGCACATCTACGCGCAAGTGATCGACGACACGACCGGACGGACCCTGGCGGCGGCTTCGACCCTCGACGGCGGGCTGAAAACCGACCTCAAGACCGGCGCCGACATCGCCGCGGCGAGCGCCGTCGGCAAGCTGTTAGCGGAGAGAGCCAAGGCGGCCGGGATCGTGCAGGTCGTCTTCGATCGCGGCGCCTATCTGTTTCATGGCCGGGTCAAGGCCCTGGCCGATGCCGCCCGCGAGGGCGGCCTCGATTTCTGAAGGGATCGGCATGGCACGCACACAGGCACGCACGCAAAGCGACCGGCGCGGACGAGACGGCGACCGGCAGGGGCGCGAGCGCGAGGACAGCGAGTTCACCGAGAAGCTGGTCAACATCAATCGTGTCGCCAAGGTGGTGAAAGGCGGCCGGCGCTTCGGGTTCGCCGCGCTGGTCGTGGTGGGGGACCGCAAGGGTCGGGTCGGCTATGGTTCGGGTAAGGCCAGAGAAGTGCCGGAAGCCATTCGCAAAGCCACCGAGCAGGCGCGGCGCGGCATGATCCGCGTGCCGTTGCGCGAGGGTCGCACACTGCATCACGACATCGTCAGCAGCTATGGCGCCGGCCATGTGGTCGTGCGCGCCGCGAAGCCGGGGACCGGAATTATCGCCGGCGGCCCAATGCGCGCGATCTTCGAGGCGCTCGGTGTGCACGACGTGGTCGCCAAATCGATCGGCAGTCCAAACCCGCACAACATGATCAAAGCCACTTTTGTCGCCTTGGGCCAGGCAACCAGCCCGCGCGCGGTCGCGGCGCGGCGCGGCAAGAAGGTCGGCGAAATCCTCGGCCGGCGCGACGCCGAACCTCGCGAGAACGCGTGATGGTAGGTAAGAGGACGGTCACCGTCGAGCAACTCGGAAGTCCGATTGGGCGCAAGCCGGACCAGGAAGCAACACTCAAGGGTCTCGGGTTGAACAAGCGGCATCGCCGGCGCGTTCTCGAAGACACAGCCGCGGTTCGGGGTATGATCAACAAGGTGAAACACCTCGTCCGGGTTGTGGAAGAGGGGGAGGGGGGACCCAGCGCCTAGCGCTGAGTGGGTGAGGGTCCGCATGGGATTGGTTAGGCGATGAAGCTCAACGAGATCAGGGACAATCCCGGGGCGCATTACCGCGCCAAGCGGGTAGGGCGCGGCATCGGCTCGGGTAAGGGCAAGACCTCGGCGCGCGGCGGCAAGGGCCAGACCGCACGGACCGGCGTGGCATTGAACGGCTTTGAGGGCGGTCAGACGCCGTTGCATCGCCGGCTGCCGAAGCGCGGCTTCAACAACAAGATTTTCCGCAAGGATTTCAAGATCGTCAATCTCGGACGCCTGCAGGCGGCGCTCGATAGTGGTAGACTGAAGCCCGATGGGACACTCGACGGCGCCGCGCTCGTCTCGTCGGGGCTGTTGCGGCGGCTCGGCGACGGCATCCGCCTGCTCGCCAAGGGCGAGCTGCGCACGGCGATTACGATCAAGGTAGCCGGCGCCTCCGAGGCGGCAATTGCCGCCGTCGAGAAGGCTGGAGGCAAGGTCATTCTTCCTGCCGGGCGTGCGAAGGATCAGGAGCCGGAGGACAGCGCCTCGGCCTAATCACGGCGGCGCGCCGCTCCGGGCTATGTGTGAGGAATGGTAAATGGCGTCAGCCGCCGAACAACTCGCCTCCAGCATCAATTTCTCGGCCTTCTCCAAGGCCACCGAGCTCAAAAGCCGAATCTGGTTCACCCTCGGCGCCTTGGTCATCTACCGGCTCGGCACCTACATCCCGATCCCCGGGATAGACCCCGGGATCCTGCAGGAGGTGTTCTCGCGCAACGCCGGCGGCATTCTTGGCATGTTCGACATGTTCTCGGGCGGCGCGCTCGGGCGCATGACGATCTTTGCGTTGAACATCATGCCGTACATCTCGGCATCGATCATCATCCAGCTCTTGACTGCGGTGTCCCCGACCCTCGAAGCGTTGAAAAAGGAGGGCGAAAGCGGGCGCAAGAAGCTGAACCAGTACACCCGCCTGGGCACCGTCCTGTTGGCGGCGGTCCAGTCCTACGGGATCGCCGTCGGGCTCGAAGGCATGCGCGCCGGGGCGCAATCGGCAGTGATCGATCCTGGTTTATTCTTCCGATTGGTTACCGTCGTGACGTTGACGAGCGGCACGGTTTTTCTGATGTGGCTCGGCGAGCAGATCACGGCGCGGGGCGTCGGCAACGGCATCTCGCTGATCATCATGGCCGGGATCGTCGCAAACCTCCCGCATGCGCTCGCCTCCACACTCGAGCTCGGGCGAACCGGCGCGATCTCGACCGTCTTCATCATCATTTTTCTGGCGATGTCCGTGGCGGTCGTCGCGTTCATCGTCTTCATGGAACGCGCGCAGCGCCGCATCCTCGTGCAGTACCCAAAGCGCCAAATGGGCAACAAGATGTTCGGCGGCGACTCGTCCCACCTCCCGCTGAAGATCAACACCTCCGGCGTGATCCCGCCGATCTTCGCCTCCTCGCTGTTGCTGCTGCCGGCGACGGTGGCGAATTTCGAGGCCAACGGGCAGTTTGGCTGGATTAGCGAAATCACGGCCTACCTCGCACATGGCCGGCCGCTCTATATGACGCTCTATGTCGGCCTCATCGTCTTCTTCTGCTTCTTCTATACGGCGATCGTCTTCAACCCCGAGGAGACCGCGGACAATCTGCGGAAATATGGCGGGTTCATTCCCGGGATCCGCCCCGGCAAGAACACCGCCGATTATCTGGACTACATCCTGACACGGCTGACCGTCGTCGGCGCTGCCTATCTGGCCGCGGTGTGCATTCTTCCCGAGATCCTGATCTCGGAATATTCGGTCCCGTTCTATTTCGGCGGAACGAGTTTGTTGATCGTCGTCAGCGTCACGATGGATACCGTGGCGCAGATCCACTCGCACCTGCTCGCCCATCAATACGAAGGCCTGATCCGGAAAGCGAAATTGCGGGGGCGCCGCGGATGAACATCATCCTGCTCGGGCCGCCGGGCTCCGGGAAGGGCACCCAGGCGAAGCGGATCGAGCAGACCCACGGCATCGTCCAGCTATCCACCGGCGACATGCTGCGCGCGACGACCGACTCGGACACGGAGTTCGGGCGCCGCGTCAAAGCCATCATGGATTCCGGCCAGCTCGTGCCGGACGATATCATTGTCGAAATGATCGACCAGCGCATTCGGCAGCCTGATTGCGGCCGAGGCTTCATCCTCGACGGGTTCCCGCGCAATGTGCCGCAGGCGAAGGCGCTCCACGCAATGCTGGCCGAGCATAATCTGAAGCTCGACCATGTGATCTTGCTCGATGTCGACGAGGCGGCGCTCATCGACCGGCTGTCGGGGCGGTTCACCTGTACTCAGTGCGGCGCGAGCTATCACGAGCGGTATAACCGGCCGAGCCGCGAGGGGATCTGCGACGTCTGCGGCAGCAGCGAATTCGTCTCCCGCGCTGATGACAGGCCCGAAGCGGTCAAGGCCCGCTTCGAGGTTTATCATCGTCAGACCGCGCCGATCCTGCCCTATTATCGCGATCGCGGCATTCTGCGCCGGGTCGACGGCATGGCCGACATCGACACTGTGACGCGAGAGATCGACAAAATTCTCCGCTGAGCCGCCAACGATTTTAAAGGGGATCGGAATGATCGAACCTTACACCGCTGTGGGGTTGATCCCGAGCTTTTGGGGCATTCGCCGCCGCGAGGACATCGAGAAGAACCTGGAGCACTTGGAAAGCCTGACAAAGGCAGCGTTTTGGTTGTCCAATCTGGACATCCCGGTCCGCCTCGTCGCCATTCCCGAAGGTGCGCTGCAAGGGTTCAACGATGAGGTTCTCGACGTCGATCACGCCGAATTCGCGCGCAACTGCGCGATCGATATTCCCGGCCCGGAGACGGAGCGCCTCGGACGGCTCGCGCGAGAGTGGGGCGTTTTCATCATGGCGCAGGCCAAGGCGCGTCACGAAGACTGGCCCGATCGCTTCTTCAACATCGGCTTTGTCATCGATCCGGATGGCGCCGTGATCTTGAAGCATTACAAGATCTCGGCGCTCTTGCCGTGCGAGCGCTCGATCTCGCCGCACGATCTATTCGACTGGTGGGTCGAGAAGTACGGCCGCACCCTACAGGCGTTCTGGCCGGTCGCCGACACCGCGATCGGGCGGCTCGGAATTATGATGGCGATGGAGGGCAACTACCCCGAGAACGGCCGTGGCCTCGCCCTCAACGGCGCCGAGGTGGTCTATCGCGCCTCGCTCCCCGCGCCGTTCGCGCAGAATGATTTTTTCGAGATCTCAAACCGAGCGCGGGCCCTCGAAAACAACATGTACGTCGTCGCGCCCAATATCAGCGGATATTACCTTTATCCTGACAGCGAGCACCCAATTGATGCGGTAGGCGGACAGTCGATGATCGTGGATCACCGGGGCGCCATCGTCGGCAAACAGCTCTTTTCCAACGGCTCAACATTCGTTGCCGGTGTCATCAATATCGAGGCGCTGCGGCATCACCGCCAGTCGGCGCAGGTGACCAATTGGCCCAAGGATATCCGCGCCGAGCTGGCCCAGATCGTCTACGAGCAGCCGATCTACCCGAAAAATCTCTATCTCGACAAAATCCCGGGCCGGCATGCCGAATACAAGCGCGAGGTGATCGACCAGCAGGTCCGGCTGATGCAGGAGCGCGGCATCTGGAAGCCGCCGGCAAGTGGTTGAAGGGGGGGAATGGCTATGGAAGGAGAAAAAACCTGGTCAGAATAGCGGGGCTTGAGGCTTATGAGCTCGGCTGATCGGGTGCGGTCGGCACCTCCGCTGCTGCGGAGAGATACTTGCCCCCTCTGCCTTGTGGGAGGAGGACCTTTTTTGCTTCAATGAGCGCGCTGAGACTGTTCGATACCGACTGTTCGCCGATGCCTTCCGTGGCGAGCAGATTTATGATCTCGCCTCGCGAGAGACCTTGAGGGTGCTCGGTTATTGTTTTCAACACAGTTTGCTGGACAAAGCCGCGCGGGTGTCTGTCTCCTCTTCGCGGGCTGGATGGCGAGAGCCGGTGTGATGATGACTGTGGTTCGTCCGTGAAGTAGCGGGTGATGCGGGCCAGCCTGCTGTTGATTTCGGAGAGCTCGGTTTCGAGTTCCTGCTTGCGTGAGGTAAGGCGTTCTTGTTCTGCCTTGAGCGCAGTGTCGATATCGAGGTGCGTTTGGGCCATCTGTGCCTCCATTGTTGTATCTGCACAGCATACCATGGCCGGCTTGGTCGCTGCTTCGACTATGGCTCCCTCCACATCTGAGTTCCGCACGGCATTATGTGCTAGGCTGGCGCACGCGCGGGGGTGTGGGACAGATGAGTATGATTGAAAAAACCCGGATCGCCTTGGGCGGGAAGACCCTTTACGGCGCGAGGGTCGGCATCCTGATGCTGGAGACGCGGTTCCCGCGCATTCCCGGCGACATGGGAAATGCCGAGACCTGGCCGTTTCCGGTCCTTTACAAAGTCGTGCCCGGCGCCTCGCCGCGACGCGTCGTCCGCGAAAGGGCCGAAGGTCTGGTCGATCAGTTCCTCGCCGCCGCCGAGGAGCTCGTGCGCCTGGGCGCCGACGGCATTACGACGACCTGCGGATTTCTGTCGCTCTACCAGCGCGACCTTGCCGCCCATGTCGGCGTACCGGTCGCGACTTCCAGCTTGATGCAGATCCCGTTCATCGAACGTATGCTGCCGCCCGGTAAGCGAGCTGGCATTCTGACGGTCAGCGCCGCGAACCTCACCGGGGAGCATTTGAGCGCTGCGGGCGCCGATCCGGCGACGCCGGTCGTCGGCACCGATGACGGCAGTGAGTTCAGCCGTGTCATGCTCAATGACGAGGAGCGGCTCGATGTCGCCGCGGCCGAGCGCGACATACAGGCGGCCGGCGACCGGCTCGTCGCAAGCCACGACGGCATTGGCGCGGTGCTCCTCGAATGCACCAATTTGGTGCCCTATGCGCGCGCCTTGTCGCAGCGCTTGCGTCTCCCGGTTTTCAGTATCTACACTTTCGTGACGTGGTTCCACTCCGGTCTGATACCGCGTGAATTCGGCCGTCCTCGAGGATCGGGAGTTGCCCATGACCTCTAGCAACTGTCGCCACTCCCTGCCTGCTGCCGGTGCCGCTCTCAGTTGCCTGCTGCTGACGGTTTGCGCCGGGCAGACTCCAACAGCAACAAATTGGGTCAAGGCGGGGGCAGACGATCAGACGATCGCCCGCGAACTTGCCGACTGCAATGCGCAGGCCAATGCGGCGCTCGCCAGCGAGCAAGGCGTCAACGCCGACATTAATGCGACACTCGGGCGAAACTGGCAACTCGGCGGAACACAGGCGATCGAAGCACAGTCGATGCGCCGGCAGGCCGGCGGCTATGCCGACCAGGTCCTCAACAACTGCATGCGCGCCAAAGGGTTCAGCAGAGAAGGCTGATCAGGGCCAGCCCCAGGGGCCCATGTCCCAGTCGCTCTGGTACATCAGGGCGGTCATCTGGGCTTCATCGGCGAGCTGCTTGGCGAACATCTCTTGCCGATATGCCGCCCAGTTCTGCTGGGTGCCGAAATAGACGCATCGGCAAACCAGCGGATCGGCGTACAGGTATACCGGCTGACCGTTCACGACGCGGGTGACGAATTTGTTAGGCGGCAGGCTGCGCATCGCCGCCAGTCGCCGCGGGTTGTCTGCGATCCTGATCTGGAAACCCGCAGCGGCGAGAAGGTCTTCCTTTTGTCCGACCAGCTGCTGTTGACTGGCGCAGCCGGCAACAGCCAGCAAACCTGTTAAGGCAAAAAAGGCGATCAGCTTTTTCATGGCGACATCCCCGATAGAAATCGGAGCGCCGACGCAACCGGCCAGACGCCGCTACAGGTCGAGCCCGTAAATCGCGCGGAGCTCGCGAACCCCGCGCAGCCGATGGTGGCCGAGAGGCTGCAGCCCATTGCAGCGGCCGGCCGCTGCGGCAAATTCGGCCGAGACCAGCACCTTGCGTCCCAATGGCTCGCACAGCGTCTCAATGCGCGCCGCCTCGTTGACGGCCGGCCCGATCACCGTGAAATCGAGGCGATCGGCGGCGCCGACATTGCCGTACAGGACTTCCCCGATATGCAGCGCGAGGTCGACCTCGGCGCACCGGCTTCGACGCCTCCGCCCGCGCGCGGTTGACCCGGTCCAGCGCGTGCATTGCCTCCCTTGCGGCATCGATCGCATTGCGGCAGGTCTCGGCTTGCGTCTCCGCCAGCAGCGGAAAGATCGCGAGCATGCCATCGCCCATGAATTTCAATACCTGTCCGCCGCGCGAACGCAGGGGGGCGGTCAGCGTCTCGAACACCTCGTCGAGCAGCTCGATGACCTCCGGCCCCGCAGTGCTGTCGGCGAGCGTCGTGAAACCCCGGATGTCGGCGAACCAGAGCGCGGCGCGGATGCTCTCGACGGAACCGCGCTCCACCGCCCCGGCATGGACCCGCCGTCCGGCGTCGCCGCCGAGATAGGCTTCGAGGAGCCCCGAAGCGATCGTGTGGCCGGCATGCGCCATCATCGCGAGCGACAGGGCCGGCAGTACGGCCCGCAGCAAGGTGAGGTCATCCTCGCTGAAACCCTCTCGGCGGTCGGTCGTAAAAGAATAGGCGATGCCGGTTCCGCGCGAGGCGTCGCCCTCCGGCCCGAAACGGACGATTTCGGCGAAGTAGTCGGTGCCGCCGGCGCCGGCGAGCTCTTCGAGCACCGGAAAATCGAGGTGCGCCTCGGGCCCGCGCAGACGCCGACGCAAGTGCAGCCAAGGATCTGCGTGTCCGGCGTGGGCTTGCGCTTGGGCAACGAGATAGGCAAACGGGCTCGTCAGCCAAACTCTACGATGCTCATTGCCGCGTTCGAACTGCAAAGGCTCGATAGCATTGAGATCGCGGCGCCAGAGTATAGCTGTAGCCGCCCCATTGCGGATGCAATGTCCGCATTGCCGCCGAGGCGCGCCACAGCGGAACCCCGGCGAGAGCGAGGCGCTGGCAGAAGCCGTCGAACAGTTCGGCAGCGGCGGTGCCGAGCAATCCCTGTCGCACCGCCCAGACGTGCAGCTCGATGATGCGCTGCCCGAGCGGGGCGTCAAAGCTGATCGGCCGCGGCTCGGACATCGAGCTAAGCGCGGCGCCGCGCGCCGGCCTTTTCCATCAGCTGCTCCAGCACCTCGTAGGGCTGCGCGCCGACGACGCCGTAGCGGGCGGCGACGAAGGTCGGGACCCCGGTCACGCCCCATTGGCGCGATTTCGCCCAATCGGCGTCGACCGCGTCCTTGAAGCGGCGCTCGGCCAGGACTTGGCGTGCTTCCTCTGCCGGCAGACCGACGGATTGCGCGATTTCGACCAAAATCTCGGGGTCGCCGATATTGCGCGCATCGACAAAATAGGCCCGGTAGAGCGCGTCGTGGATGGCCTCGCCGCCCGGCTGGGTATCGGCCCATTTGCCGAGCTCCTGCGCCAGCCGGCTGTTGTAGGTGTGGGTGCGCCGGCCATAAGGCAGCCCCTCGGCGTCCATCAGCCCCTTCATGCGCTGATACATCGCCTCGGGATCGACATTTCGCCCGGCATAGAGCTCCGCCATCGAGCGGCCTTCCGCAGGGGTTTCCGGATGCAACGGGAAATGCACCAGGACAGTGTCGACATCGAACGTCTGCTTCAGTTTTTCAATACGCACGGTACTGAGATAGCACCAGGGTCAGACGTAGTCGGTGAAGATCTCCAGTTTGATCGGCTCGTCCATCTGCTGGTTCTCCTAGGTTGCCAGTTTCGATCGTCAATCCCGCGAAAGCGGGCGAAGTCCAGAGCGGAAGACCGGGCCTAGATCCGCTGCACCCTGGACTCCTCGCTTTCGCAGCCGGACCGACCTTCGTGAGGTGCCGCAATGAGGTCAGCGTGATCCCGGTACCAAGCGGTCATCACAGGGTCAGGCCGCCGTCGACGATGATCGTCTGGCCGGTGATCATCGCGCCGCCGGCGCACAGGAAGAAGATCGTCTCGGCGATGTCCTCGGGCTTGCAGGCGCGTTTGAGCGGCGTCCGCTCGATCGAGGCCGTCTTGCGGTCGGCCGGCCAATCCTTGTTCCATGGGCTGTCGACAAAACCCGGCGCCACTGCGTTGACCCGGATCTCCGGCGCCAATGTGCGCGCCAGGGTGCGCGTCAGATTGATGAGGCCCGCCTTGCTCGTCGCATAGGGGATGCTGCTGCCCGACCCCTGAACGCCGGCGATCGAGGCGGTGTTGCAGATCGCGCCATGCGCCGCCTTCAAGCGCCGGTACCGCGGCATGGGCGCAGCGGAACGGGCCGATCAGGTTGGTCGTCAGGATTCTCGACCAGAACTCCTCGGTCAGCGCGTCGAGGTCGGAGAACGGGATCGGCGTCGGGGTTGCCGGGGTCCCGGCGTTGTTGACGAGAAAATCGAGCCGGCCGAGCGCCTCGATGCGCATTCTTGACCATCCGCTCGGCCTCGCCCGGCCGCGAGACGTCGCCCGGGGCCGCGACGATCCGCCGGCCCTCGGCCTTGAGCCGTTCCACCGCGTCCGGCCCGCGCGCGTCGTCGGGCAAATGGTTGAGCGCCACCGTCGCGCCGCAGCGCGAAAAGATGTCGGCCGCGGCAAGCCCGATGCCGGAAGCCGCGCCGGTCACGAGCGCCGTCTTTGCCGGCCAGATCCGCACTGATCATGTCACGCGCCTCGGCTGAGATCGAAACCGTAAAGCAAACATGCGCCGACCGCGCCGGCTGTCAAGCCGCCCAGCTGCGGACCTCTTCGAGCTCTTCGAGAACGCCGTAATGCGAGACCAGCAGGACCTCGTCGAAGCCCAGCTGCTCCATCCGCTTCAAGCGGCGGCGCGCCTCGTCCGGCGGGCAGACGAGTGCCACGTTGGTGGCCGCGGCGAGGTCCGCGGATCCGGGCCGGTCGGCGAGATCGACGGCGACATTGGCGAGGACGGCGTTGGCGCCGCCCGCTTCGCGATAGATGCGCATGCCGGCTTCGAGATCGTCCCAGCTGCTGTAGCGGCCGGACGGGGTCCAGCCCTGGCATTCTTTCGCGGCATAGGTGATCCAGCGCGGGCTGCGCCAGGCGCCCATCAGGATCGGCGGCCCGCCCTCGCAGCCGGGCCAGATCGACAAGCTGCCGCCGTTGACCGGCTCGCCGCGCCATACCTGATGCATCATCTCGAGCGAATTCCGCAAAGTGCGGAAACGGTGGTCGTAATCGCCGCCGAGCAATTCGAAATCCGCCCGCGTCGAGCCGCTGCCGACGCCGAGGCGCAGCCGGCCGCCGGACAAGGCCTGGACCGACTGCACGCGATGCGCGAGCTCGATCGGATGGCGCAACGACACTTGCAATACCCCGATGCCGAGCTCGACCCGCTCGGTGACGGCGGCGAGCGCCGCCAGCGCGGTGAGCGGATCGAGCGTCGGCCGGCCGCGGCCCATCGAATCTCCGACCCAAATGCCAGGAAACCCGCTGGCCTCGATACGGCGGGCATAGTCGGCCATGCGGCTCAGCAATCCGGTGTGCGGCTCGGCGCCGGGGCTGAGCCGGATCATTGCGCTGACTTTCACGAGCTTCCCCTTAGCTGCGGGACGAAAGGTTCGCGCGAGCATGCAGCATTTTTTGTGGTATCGTCGCTGAAATTTTGGCTGAGCAAACCACGGGAGGGTTGACATGGATACGATCGAGGCCGTTCGCGCATCGGGAAAGCAAGGACTGTTGTCGAAGCTGCCGTCGCGACTGCATCACAACGCCTTTGTCGTGAAGGACCATGAGGTCAACCGCCGGTTTTTCGAAGACCTCCTCGGGATTCCGCTGGTCGCGACCTGGTGCGAGAAGAACTTCAGTGCGGAGCTGCAGCGGGAAGTCGAGTTCTGCCATACCTTCTTCGCCATGGCCGACGGCGGTGCGCTCGCTTTCTTCCAATTCGCCGACCCCGAGCTCTACGAGATGACGCAGGCCGAGAAGCCGGCCAAGATCGGGCGCTACGACCACATCGCCTTCAAGGCCGAGCCGCAGACCTATGAGGAGCTGAAGCAGCGCCTGGAACGGGCGGGTGAAAAGTATCGCGAGACCAATCACGGCTATTGCAAATCGATCTACGTGTCCTCGCCCGACGGGCTGATCGTCGAATTCACGCAGGACCCGGAAGACGTCGCCGAGATCGACGCCATCCGCCGTTCCGACGCCCACAGCGAATTGGCCCGCTGGCTCAGCGGCGACCGCCGCACCAACAACGAACTGCGCGGCCGCCATATCTGACCGGCGTCCCGGCATTCAAGGGGAGAGGCGTAGCAGACCACTCTCCACCTGTTTCCACAGAAAAATACCAGAGGAACCCCGCTACCACGGCCGAGGGCCGAGGCACTGTTGCTACGGCCGGGCCGCTCGGTGTTTCCGCCCAAATAAAGATACCAGCATCTCTGTCATCTACGAATGTCGCCGGGTGAGCGTGAAATTGCCGGATCGAGTCGACAAACACCGCCCTTTCCGGCTCACCTGTTCTGCCTGTTTTATCAGGTCGAGATCAGGTACTCTTACATTCCTTCACTCGACGACTTCGCAGCGTATCGCGATCACGCATTTCGCAAGACTACACCGCAACTATGGCGCGGTCGTGGCGCGCAACGATTTAGCGCGAGGACCCTCTCGTATTCGGGGATGGGCTCCTCGCATCGGTGCTGCGCGCGCGGCACGCTGCCTCTGACGAGATATGCAATGACCCACTCTACATCTTCTGATTTGGGTTAGGGGAGAGGACGGCGGGTGGGTATCAGCTCGCCTCTCCGGCCGCCATGCGCAGGCCGGAAAGGTACAGTTCGCGATGCTTCGGGTTTCGGTGCCGCGTTGCGGGTTCCACCACGACAGGCGTGATCGCGCAGCCGCCGGATTATCTCTCGTGCCTCGTCGAGCCGTCTCATATGCGCATAGCAAGCCGCGAGAACGCGGTAGGTCACCCGTGAACTCGGAGCCCGTTCGAGCAATTCGAGCAGTTTTGCCGCCGCATCATCGAACCGGTGACTGAAGAAGTGGGCTTCGCCAATTCCGTGCAGATAATTTGCCCGGCGATCACGAGGGCTGAGACGGCTCGCAAGGCCTGGTCAATCTGCTCGACCTTGGAGCGGTGCCGCAGATCTGGTGCTCAGAATTCATTCAGATTTTTCAGCAGATCCTCTTCCTCGCTTTCACGGCGAAAGCCGGGATCCACTTCTGCCGTGGGCATCGGCTTTCGCCGGTGAAGCGGTATTGAGCGAGGTGCTTCATTGCCGGGTGAATCGTGTGAATGACTCCGAACACTAGCAGCCGATCGATCTGCGGTCCGTGCCAGCCGAGGCGGCCTCGGCTTTGCCGATGTCTGCCTCGCGCAGGGCCCGGTAGAGGCCGACCTTTGCGGCGCTCAGCGGGGGAGCACCGCCGCTTTTCGTCCGTGCAACGGCGAGGGAGACGGAATGCTCTCGTGCCTCGCCATACGCGCGAAGGCCTCCTCGATCGCATCGCGACCGCGCTGCAACGCGTCCTCCACGTCCTCGCCGAAGGTGGTCACTTCGGGCAGGTCGGGGCAGGTGAACCAGCTCATGAGCCGGTGTTCATGGCTTCCGGGGCCGTCCCGGAATGACGATGCAGGGCCGCCAACCCCTGCTGCTAACGGCTGCCAAATTTGGCGGTGACGATCGCCTGCTTGCAGCGGTCGGAATATTCGGCGAAATGGTCCTTCATGCAGGCCTGGATGCGGCCGCCGCCGGGTTGAATATCCGGGCACGTCCGCTGGACATCCGCCTTGCAGGCTCTGACGACCGCCACGCTGCTCAGCATGGCTCGCTTGCAGGGCCCCGAGAAGGCGGCGAAATTCTCTTTGACGCAGGCCCGCAGCCGTCCCTCGCCGGGTCGCACCCCGGCGCAATGCTGCTGGAGCTCCGGCCCGCAGGCTTGGCGCACGGTCGCCCCCTGCGCCATGGCGCCAGCCGGCGCCAGCAGAAACACGGACAGGACAGCGAGCCTGGCTATGAATAGCATCATCGTCACTCCACCGGTATGCCGGCCCCTCGCAGACCCGGGAAGTAGGTGCCTTCGGCCAAGGCACGGATCTTTGGTTCGTCGTACCAGGTCGATTTCTCCACGTTTGCCAGGCTGGAATAGCCCTTGCTCAATCGCTGTGCTTCGGCGAGCTGTGCTTCGCCCCGTTCAGCGTTGCCCTGGAGCGCGTATCCCGCCGCGAGATAGGCGTGCACAAAGGCTAACCGCGGATTCTCGCCGTTAGCTTTTTCGAGCCAGACGATCGCCCGGTCGGTATGCCCCTCCAGCAGCTGAATGATGCCCAGCCGGCCGTACCATGCGGCAATGCCGGGCCCGGAGGGGCTGAGACGGATCGCCTGCTCGAAATACGGAATCGCCTCGTCCACGGAGCCGGTCAGAAACTTGCACCAGCCGACATGAGCATAAGCCGGCACCCGGCTGGGATCGAGCGTGATCGCCCTCTCGAACTCGGGAATAGCTTCCCGGCATTGGCCCTGTGCTCGCAACACCTGGCCCTTTGCGTAATGCGCGAGCGCGCTGTCCGGCGATGCCTCCAGACCCTGCTCGGCCAGCCGCCCCGCTCGCTGCAGGTCGGCATCCGGGTCGGTGCTGAGCTCATCGGTCACCCGGACCGTCAGCGCAATCGAGAGCCACGCCGCCGCATCGACCGCTTTCGGGTCGAGCCTCAAGGCAGTTTCGAAAAGCTTTATCGCCTCGTCGTAATTTTCCTTCGAGATCGGCCGCGTCATAACGGCGCGGCCGCGCAGCAGATAATCGAGCGCGTCGGGATTGTCGGTCGGGCGGCGGGCTTCGGCGATCGCGAGTTGTGCTTCTAGCGATCGCGCGATCCGCGCGGTAATCTCGTTTTGCACAGTGAACAGGTCGCTGATGTCGCGGTCGAAGCGCTCGGCCCAGAGATGCGCTCCGGTTTCGGCATCGACCAGCTGGACGTTGATCCGGACCTGATTGCCGGATCGCTGGACACTTCCCTCCAGAACGTAGCGCACGCCCAATTCGCGGCCGATCTGCTTGGCGTCGAACGACTTGCCCTTGTAGGTAAAGGCGGTGTTTCGGGCGAGGACCTGGCTGCCCTGGATACGCGCGATGTCGGTCGTCAGATCTTCGGTGATGCCGTCCGCGAAATACTCTTGTTGCGGATCGTTGCTGAGATTGGCGAAGGGCAGCACGACAATCGACAATCGCGGCGCCGAATAGGGCTGAACCGAAGTGTTTGTCGCCTCCGCCTGGAGCGGCCGCGGTTCGGAGTGCCGGCCGGGCCACAGCCACCATGCCGCGCCTGCTGCCGTGATCAACGCCAGGACGGCGGACACCAGCATGACGGCGCGGATCGTCGCCCGTCTGCGGCGGACGGATGACGGTGACCCTCTGCCGGGCGCTCCGCCGACCTTGAAGACACGCACCGGGTCGGCAATGTTCTTGACCCGCTGTTCGCCGAGAGTGGTTAGGCCGATAGGAAGGCGAGAGCCGATCTGGTCGCGCACCGCGCCGGAGAGACATATACCGCCCGGTTCTGCGAGCGCCTCCAGGCGGGCGGCGATATTGACGCCGTCGCCGAACAGGTTTTCTCCTTCGACGAGGACATCGCCGAGATGGACGCCGATGCGAAACCGCATCTGCTCGCCGGCCGGGCGACCCTCGTTTTCTTTTTCAATGGCGTCCTGGACCGCGATGGCGCATTCGACGGCATCGACCGCACTTGCAAAATCGGCGACAAAACTGTCGCCGGCGGTATTGAAGATCCGGCCGCGATGCGCGGCGATCAATCGATCGAGGATGGCCCGGTAGGCTTGCAGCCGCCGCAACGTGCCGACCTCGTCCAGCCCCATCAGCCGGCTGTACTCGGCGATGTCGGCCGCGAAGATCACGGCAAGCTTTCGCTCGACTACCTGGAGTTCTTCCACCGGCCCTCCTCGAGGGGCGCTGATACCGCAACCAACTCGTTCCACGGACGAATATAGCAATTATTCCCGCTTTGTTCGATGGCGGCGTTGTAATTCACGTTCACTTGGCCGGGAGCAATGCGGTTGATGCGGGACTGCGGCGTCTCTTGACCTTTCTCCGTGGTCTCCGTGCGCTCCGTGGTGATATCGATAAAGGATGGCGCGAGAAGATTACGGTTATGCGGCCGACATCCCGTATTTGCGGGACTTCAAACCGATGCTGGCGCCGGCTTGGCTCGATCATGTGGCGCTCGTCGCCGGGATCGAGCCCCCTGCCCGGCAAAATGGTTTCGCGTGGTGCGATCTCGGCTGCGGCCAGGGGGTCACCGCCGCCATCCTCGCCGCAACCCATCCGGCGGGCGTGTTCCACGGCATCGATGCGATGCCGGTGCACATCGATCATGCCCGCCGGCTGGCGGCGGCCGCGGCGATCCCGAACTTGCAATTGCATGCCGTCGATTTTGCTGCGGCGATCGGTCTCGAATTGCCGCAGTTCGATTACATCGTCGCACACGGCGTCTACACCTGGATCGGCCCCGAGGCGCAGTGCGCCGTGCGCCGATTTATCGACCGCCAGGCTCAAACCGGGCGGTCTCGTCTATCTCAGCTATAACGCAATGCCGGGCTGGGCGCGCGATCTGCCGTTCCAAGGTCTGCTGCGAGAGTTCGGCCGCACATTTCCTGGCGGCAATTTCGAGCGACTTACCGCAGCCGCCGAGCTCGCCCGCAGCACTGGCCGGCGCCGGGGTCCCGTCATTGTCGGCGAGCTTCATCGTCAAGGAATTGCAGGAGCGGCCAGAGGACTATCCGCCGGCCTATCTCGTCCACGAGTTCATGCCCCCCGCATGGCAGCCGCTCTATGTCACCGAGGTCAGAAGGGACATGGCGACGATCGGGCTCGAGCCGGTCGGCTCCGCGACACTCAGCGAAAATTTCGACTGGATGGTGCTTGACGAAGCGGCCCGCCAGACACTCGGGGCAATAACCGATCCTGACGCCCGCGAGCTGGTGCGCGACTACTACCTCGACCAACGGTTCCGCTGCGACGTGTTCGCCCGCGGCAACCGGCAGCTCGGTCTCGGCGAGCGGGCCGGCCGCCTTCATTCGAGCACATTCGTGCTGGCCCGCCCGGTGCCGGCAATCCGCTATACGACGACGACACCCGCCGGTCCCTTCGCCTATGACAGCCCGGCGGCTAGGGCAATCATAGCCAAATTTGCTGCGGGTCGGCCTGCGAGCGCCGGGGATCTGAAGACGCTTCTGACGTTATGTGCTGCTGGGGACATCATGCCCGCGGAACCCGGACACGCCTCGGTGGCCGATCTCAACCGGGCCCTGTGCGCGCGGGTCGACGGAGCCGAGGAGATCCGCTGGCTCGCGCTGCCGTGCGGCACCGCCGTGGAAGTGGATCCGGACTTGCTCAGGGCTTTGCGCGACGGCCAATCAATCGACGAGCGGTCCCGGCTGGCGCCAATTTCTCGCCTCCCATGGCCTCTAGCCGAGTAGTGAAAAATCCCCGGGCGCCCCGCTCGACGCGGGGCGCAGAGAACAACCGGGCAGCTATTTGCCGGTGGCTGAGTTACCGCCGCTCGGCGCGGCGTGAATGTTTGCTCCGCCTTGGTTCGGGGCCGGCATGTTTGCCCCGCCCTGGCTCGGAGCCGGAGTTATGCGGCCGGCCGGCGCCGGCGGATTAGCCGTACCCATATTGCCAAGCAGGCTATCCCTCGTCTGCTGATCGAGATTGGCGGTTACACGCAAACCGTTCTGCTTCTGGTATTCTGCAATAGCGCGCCGGGTCTTTGGCCCGAACATGCCGTCGACCTTTCCATCATAAAGGTTGTCGGCCTGGAGCTTTTGTTGAATGTCGCTGATATCGGCGCGAGACATATGCATCCCGCTGGACTGCATCGCCGCGTGATGGCTCCAGGCATTTGCCTGCGTGGTTCCGGCAAAACTCAGACCGACCCGGCCCCCGATCACTTCTAGCGTCTGAGGTGCGGGGATCCATCGCGTCGCGCAATCCGTCTCCGATGAGGTTGATCGACAGCACCGCGAGAAAAATCGCCCCGCCGGCGAACAACGCCCAGTGCGGGGCGATGTCGAGGTAATCCTTGGCGTCAAACAGAATGCGTCCCCAGGTGGGAATATCGGGCGGGAAGCCGAGGCCGAGAAAGGACAAGGTCAATTCGGCAATGATGGCGGCGGCGACGTCGATCGTACCGGCGACGATGATGGGCCCCAACGAGTTCGGCAGGATATGGCGTATCACCAGGCGCAAGCTGCTCATGCCGAGAGCCCGCGCCGCTTCGACGAACTCCTTTTCGCGCAGCGAAAAAAACTGCGCGCGCACGAGCCGCGCCACCTGCATCCACCGGAAGCCGCCGATCACCACGACAACCAGGATGAAGGTGCCGGCCTCGAGCCCGACCAACTGCGTCAAGGGCTCGCGAAACAGGTAAATAATCAGCAACAGCAATGGCAATGGCGGCAGCGACAGGAACAGGTCGGTAAGCCACATCAGCGCCGCATCGATACTGCCGCGAGACATGCCGGCGATCGCACCGATGGTCGTCCCGACAATGACCGACACCAGCATGGCAGCCAGTCCGACCGCCAAGGATATGCGCCCGCCATAAAGCATGCGGGCGAGCAGATCCTGGCCGAGATCGTCGGTGCCGAATGGATGATTCCACGACGGGCCTTCGAGATGCGAGCTGAAATCGATGTCGTTGATCGGCACTCGCCACAGCAGCGGCCCGAATGCCACCGCCAGCGCCATCAATGCCAGAATGGCGGTGCTCGCGACGGCCAGCTTATGCCGGCGAAAGCGTCGCCAAATCTCGCCGGCGGGCGATGCCCGCTCGACCGAGGACGATGCCTTCCGGCATCGGGCTAGCGGTAGGCGATGCGAGGGTCGAGCCAGCCATAGAGGACGTCGGCAAGCAGGTTGAACAGGATCACCAGGCAGGCGAACACAAACGTCACCGCCATAATGACCGGCGTGTCGTTGGCGAGGATCGAACTGATCAGCAGCGATCCGATGCCGGGGATGCGAAAGATCTGCTCGGTGACGATGGCGCCGCCGAACAGTGCCGGCATCTGGAGCGCGACCAGGGTCACTACCGGGATCAACGCATTGCGCACGACATGCTTGATCACGACCATGCGCTCGGGGAGCCCCTTCGCGCGGGCGGTGGTGACATAGTCGAGCCGACTTACTTCGAGCACCGAGGAGCGCACATAACGGGTCCAGGAGGCCGCCTGCAACAGGGCGAGCACCGCCACCGGCATTGCCGATTGTTTGAACTGCTCCCAGTACCAATCCCAGCCGGTGGCGTTGAGGTCGGTGCGGTAAACGAATGGCAGCCAATCGAGATGGATGCTGAACAGCAGGATGAACAGAAGACCGGTGAAGAATGTCGGCAATGAAAAGCCGATGAACGCCAGCAGATTGGCAATCTGGTCGAAGATCGAGTAGGGCCGCACTGCCGAATACACGCCGACCGGCAGAGCGATCAGCAGCGCCAGGACCTGCGACGACCCGATGATGAACAAGGTGGCCGGCAGCCGCTGGAGGATCAGGGTATCGACATCCATCCGGCTGACGAACGAGAAGCCCCAATCGCCATGCAGCATCGCGGAAAGCCAGTGCAGATAGCGCAGCGCGATCGGATCATCGAGCCCGAACTTCGCGCGCAATGCGGCCCCCACCTCGGGCGGGACATTCGGGTTGCTGGCGAGCTCGCCGAACGGGTCGCCGGGCGCCAGCGCCAGCACCGCAAACAGCACGACGCTGATCCCGAGGAGGCTCGGGACCGCGATCAGCAAGCGCCGGAGCAGGTAGCGGCCCATTACCCTATGCTGATGCAGAGAGGGTCACGTTTCGCGGTACCAGTCTTTCAGGTTCCAGAAATCATTGTCCCAGCCGCTCAAGGTCGCTCTGAGCTTGTTGGACATCGCGGCCACCCAGCGGCGGTTCACGACCGGGATCACGACCACGTCGTCCACAACCATATCGTTCATTTTGATGAACAACGCGGCTCGCTTGACCGGGTCGAGCTCGCTCCTGGGCCGCACGAAAGATCTTGTCGTATTCCTCATTGCGCCAGCGTGTCGGGTTGTTGCCCTGCCATTTATTGTCTTTCGAAGCGATCTCCCAAGACACGAACTGCTGCATGAAACGTTCCGGATCGGGGACTGAAGGCGAGCCGATCGTATACATTTGAATGTCCGAGTAAAATTTTCTCGCGGTATCGGGATTTGCCACATCGGAGGAGAAATAGACCGACGCCGTCACCGACTTCAGCTCGATGTCGATGCCCGCTTTTTGGCAGGCCTGCTTCACAATCGCCTGGGTCTTCTGGCGCGGCGCATTGATCGAGGTCTGGAATACGAGCTTTAGTTTTTTGCCATCCTTGGCGCGGATGCCGTCAGGCCCGCGCTTCCAGCCAGCCTCTTCCAGCAGCTGATTGGCTTTGTCGACATTGAACTCCCATTTCGTGTTCTTCGAGACATAAGCGCTCCGGATTGTTGAGGAAATTTCCGGTCGCGACCCCGGTGCGCCCGTATATGTACTTCTCGACCGAGGCGCGATCGACGAGGAGGCGGAGCGCCTGCCTGACGGCCGGATCGCTGAACAGTGGGTGCTTCGTCTTGGGGCTGGACCGCTCGCCGTCGACCTCGGTCCACGGATCGGCGAAGTTGATCTGGATGTGCTCGATCGCCCGGCTCGGCACGATCTCGGCGCGACCCTTGGCGTTGCCGGCGTTTTCGAGTCTGACAAGGATCTCGTCCTCGACCTGCATGTTCCATGCGTAATCGTACTCGCCGGTCTGGATCACGGCGCGCGCCGCCGAGACCGCGTCGCCGCCGCCCTTCATCTCGATCGTGTCGAAATACGGCCGGTTGGCGACATGGTAGGAGGGATTGCGCTCGCCTCTGACGAGATCGCCCGGTTTGAACTCGACAAACCGATAAGGGCCGGTTCCGACCGGCTTCAGGTTTGCCGGGGCGTCGCGCGAATTGGCGCCTTTGTAGGGCTCGAACAGATGTTTCGGAATGATCATGCCCGCGCCGGCCGACGAACAGACCGGCCCAGAATGGCGTCGGCTTTTCGAACCGAACGCGCACGGTAAGCGGATCGATCTTTTCGACCTTTGCATCCCGATAATCGCCGATCGTCGTCGCCGCTGTCGCCGGGTCAGAGGCGTATTCCCAGTTGAATACGACATCATCGGCGGTGAAAGGCCGGCCGTCGTGCCACTCCACCCCTTTTTTGAGCTTCCAGGTCACCGACATGCCGTCGGCGGCGACCCCGCCATTCTCGATGTCGGGGATTTCGGCGGCAAGCACCGGCACCAGATTGCCTTCCGGGTCCCAGGCCGCCAGCGGTTCGTAAAAAATCCGGCACCCCTCCGCGTCTTTGGCGCCGACGGCGAAATGCGGATTGAGCAGGGTCGCGGCCTGCCAGAACAACAGTTTGAGCGCCCCGCCGCCGCCGGCTTTGGTCGGCTTGTAGTCGGTTGGAGGGCGCCGTTTGCGCCAGCCCGGCATGAGCCAACAGCTGGGTCGCAAAGGGCGCCGTGAGGCCGAGGCCGACCATCCTGTGCACGAAGGTGCGGCGCGACACGCGCCTCGCCTTTACTGCGGAAATGAGCTCTCGCAGCTCTCGCTCATCCATAAAACTCTCCCTGACCGGCGTCTCTTCTGGGCGCCGTCATGTCTCGCGATACCAGTTCTTCAGATCCCACAAGACGTTATCCCAGCCACTCAAAGTCGCCCGGAGCTGACGCGACATCGCCGAGACGCCCGGGCGGTACACGACCGGGATGACCGCCGGATCTCCCACGACCATGTCGTTCATTTTGATAAACAGCGCCGCCCGCTTGACCGGGTCGAGCTCGCCCTCGGCCGCATGAAAAGCCTTGTCGTAATCGTCATTGTGCCAGCGGGTGATATTGCGGCCCTGCCATTTGTTCTCTTTGGACGCAATTTCCGAGGAGAGGAACTGGCGCATGAAGAAACCGGGGTCGGGCTCGCCCATCGTCGTCGTGAACATCTGCATATCGGCGTAGAATTTCGAGTAAGTATCCGGGTTCGCGACGTCGGAAGAAAAATACACCGACGCTGTCACCGATTTGAGCTCGACCTCGATACCCGCCTTCTGGCACGCCTGTTTGACGATCGCCTGGGTCTTCTGGCGCGGCGCATTGATCGAGGTCTGGAAGACGAGCTTCAGCCTTTTGCCATCCTTGGCTGCGGACGCCGTCCGGGCCGCGCTGCCAACCGGCCTCGTCCAACATCTGGTTCGCCTTATCGATACTGAACTCCCATTTCGTATCTTTCGAAACGAAGCGCGGCGGGTTGTTGATAAAGTTGCCGGTCGCGAGCCCGGTGCGTCCGTAGATGTGAGCCTCTACCGAGGCGCGGTCGACGAGCAGGCTCAGCGCGTGCCGGACCGCCGGATCGCTGAACAACGGATGCTTTCGTCTTGGCGCTCGAGCGCTCGCCATCGATCTCGGTCCAAGGGTCGGTGCTGTTGAGCTCTATGTGCTCGATATTGCCGCCGGGCACGATCTCGACACGGCCCCTGGCGTTGCCGCCGTTTTCGAGCCTGAGGAGGATCTCGTCCTCGACCTGCAAGTTCCATGCGTAGTCGTATTCGCCGGTCTGGATCACCGCGCGCGCCGCCGATACGGCGTCGCCGCCGCCCTTCATCTCGATCGTGTCGAAATACGGGCGGTTGGGCAGATGATAGGAAGGGTTGCGCTCGCCCTTGACCAGATCACCAGGCTTAAACTCGACAAACCGATAGGGGCCGGTTCCGACCGGCTTCAGGTTTGCCGGCGCTTCGCGGGAATTGGCCCCCTTGTAGGGCTCGAACAAGATGTTTCGGGATGATCATGCCGAACTGGCCGACGAAGGGGCTCGCCCAGAATGGCGTCGGCTTTGCAAAATGTCACTCGAACGGTGAGAGGATCGACCTTTTCGACTTTGATGTCCCGGTAGTTGCCGATCGTCGTGGAGGCGGTTGCCGGGTCGGCGGCATATTCGCCGGTGAACACGACATCATCGGCGGTGAACGGATGGCCGTCGTGCCACTGCACGTCCTTCTTGAGCTTCCAGGTCACCGACATGCCGTCGGGCGCCACGCCGCCGTTTTCGATGTCCGGGGCTTCGGCGGCGAGCACCGGCGCCAAATTGCCGTCGGGATCCCATGCCGCGAGCGGCTCGTAGAAAATGCGCGAGCCCTCCTGGTCCTTCGTGCCGACGGCGAAATGCGGGTTGAGCAAGGTCGGGGCCTGCCAGAAGAGCATCTTGAGCGCCCCGCCGCCGCCGGCTTTGGTCGGCTTGTATTCGGCTTGGGTCGGGGTTTGCGCCAAGCCGGCATGGGCCAGCAGCCGGGTCGCAAAAGGCGCGGTGAGGCCGAGGCCGACCATCCTGTGCACAAAGGCGCGGCGCGACACGCGGCCTGACTTCACGGCCGCAATGAGATCTCGCAAATCTCGCTCATTCATAGGGAAGTCCCCGGCCGGCATTGCGGACAGAATCGTCATTGAAGTCGAAGTCATTCTGTCGTCAGTAAAGCACCGACGGCAGATACGCGCCGGCCGGCTCGTTGTAGAGGCCGATCGTCATCAGCGTCAGTTGGTGCACGAGGCGCAAATCGTGCTGCAGGCACCAGCGAAACAGGTCGCCGTTGCGTGTCGGCACCAGGAATCCGCCGCCCGGGAAAGCAGAGGCCGATCCGATCAATGCCTTCAGGCCATTGTTGGTCTCGGCGACGGCGTGAGCGAAGAAGGCGATGTCGGCGCAGTAGCCGGTGATCTCGCCCAAATGCTCGACGACCCGAGCCGAGCCCTGCCGGATCGCATCACCGAGCTCACCACCGCGGTGGTGCCCGTGGACCCGCTGGCACAGCGCGTTGCAGGCGGGGATGTCGCCTTCCACCGCCGGCCGCACCTCATAGCCCGGCAAGCTGATCCCCAGCGGCTTGCCGTCGAGCTTCGACACCGTCTCGCGCGTCTCAAATCCGAGCTTCGTATAGAGGCAAAGCGAACGATTGTGGTAGGCCGATTGCAGGAGCCGGACCCCGGCGACGCCACGGCGCGTACAACGCTCCATCACATCGAGCATCAGCCGACGGCCGATCGACTGGTTTTGCGCGGCGGGATCGACCGTGATCGGGCCGATGCCGGCAATCGGGCCGCGCTCGTCGAGAAAGTTGCTGCCGACCACCTTGCCGTCGCGCTCGGCAACGACCGCGTAGACCCCGGGATGGGCCAACAGCATCTTCATGAGACGCGTCGCAATCTCCGCCGACGGGAAATCCCACGGGAAATTGTGCTCGCTCGCGATCGACTTGAACGCCTCGTAGCAGATCACTCCACAGGCCGCCGCATCCGCGGGAACGCCCTGCCGCAGGATTACATTCATCGCTTCCCCTTTTGGCGCCTCGATGGGCACTTCGTACCAGAACACCACGGACCGTACACGCCCGAGTGTCGACCTCTTGTCCTCGACGGCCAATCGGCGGATTATCGCTGTCTGGCCGAAGGTTGGAAGAAGGGAACCACAATGCTGACGCGCGAAGAAAACGAGCTGGTGACGCGGGTAGGGCCGGGCACGCCGATGGGCGACGTGTTGCGGCGGTATTGGATTCCGGCCTTGATGTCGCGCGAATTGCCGGAGGCGGACTGCCCGCCGGTGCGCGTGAAGCTGCTCGGCGAGAAGCTCGTCGCCTTTCGCGACAGCCAAGGACGCATCGGGCTTGTCGACGAGTTTTGCCCGCACCGCCGCGCCTCGCTGTGGTTCGGGCGCAACGAGGAATCCGGCCTGCGCTGCATCTATCACGGCTGGAAATTCGACTTCGAAGGCAAATGCCTCGAGCAGATGAACGAGCCGGAGCCATTCTGCCACAAGGTTCGGCTGACCGCCTATCCGACGACCGAGATCGGCGGGGTGATCTGGGCCTATATGGGGCCGCGCGATAAGATGCCGGCGCCGCCCGCCTTCGAATGGACGCAGGTGCCGGAAACCCACCGCCACGTCTCGAAGGTGTGGGAGGAGTGCAACTGGCTGCAGGCGCTCGAAGGCGGCATCGACACCTCGCACGCGCCGATCCTGCATCGCACGATCACTCCGAACACCAGCCGCCCCGGCATTCCGGTTCAGGGGCCGTTTGTGCGCGGCCGGGCGCCGATCCTCGAAGTCGACGTCACCGATTACGGCTATCGCTATGTCGGGATCCGCCCGCTCGACGAAGACAAGACCTATGTGCGCTCCTACCATTTCGTGATGCCGTTCACGCAAATCCGGCCACAGCAGCTCGGGCGCGCCCTGGGCGGCGGCGACCGGACCAACATCGCCGGGCACATCTGGGTCCCGATCGATGACGAGAATTGCATGGTATACAACTGGATGTACAGCTACGGCGAGGAGGGGCTGAGCGACGACGACCGCATGGAGCGCGGCAACGGCAACGGCCCCGACTATGTCGAGCAGTCGGGCGAGTTCCGCTCGTTCCGCAACGCGCGAAACAACTGGATGATCGACCGCCGGGTCCAGAAATCCGAGACCTTCACCGGTATCGACGGCATCAACACGCAGGACCGTGCGGTGCAGGAGGGCATGGGGCCGATCGTCGACCGATCGAAGGAATATCTGGGCCCCGCCGACCGCGCGATCATCGCAACCCGGCGCCTCTTGCTGCAGGCGGTCAAGACCGTGCAGGAAGGCGGCGACCCGCCGGGTGTCGACACCAGCTACTACTCGGCGCGCGCCATCGAAAAGATCTTCCCGCGCGAGATCACCTGGCGCGAGACCGTGCTCCCCGAGATGTATGCCGAGGACATGCCGGTCGCCGCTAAATAGCGGCGTCGCCCCCAATCGTCGAAAATCCTCCCTCTCCGCGCCCGGGAGGAGAGGGCAGGGTTGAGGGTGTGCACCAGGTTGGCTCAGCGCGGCTTGTCGCCGGCCAGGGTTACCCGGTGCATGATGCGGCGATGGCCGTGGTAGTCGTTGATCGGGTTGTGTTGCGTGCAGCGATTGTCCCAGAAGGCGATGGATCCAGGTTGCCAGCGGAACCGGCAGGTGAATTCCGGGCGTTGCTGGTGGACCAACAGATAATGCAATAGCGAGGCGCTTTCCGCCTCGATCATCTCCTGGAAGCGTACCGTGTGGCCGGCATTGACATAAAGCGCCTTCCTGCCGGTCTCGGGGTGGGTGCGCACGACCGGGTGCAGGGCCTCATATTCGTGCTTCGCGTCAGTCTTGGCGCCGTCGCGGAGGCGGTCCTCGCGTGTCCTGGTGACGTCGGCCTTGGCCGAGGATTTGACCGCCACGAGCCCGTCGAGCAGACGCCGCATGCCGGCGGACAGTGTCTCGTAAGCAGGTACATGTTGGCGAACAGAGTGTCGCCGCCAAAGGGCGGTACCTCGCGCGCGATCAGCATCGTGCCCATCGGCGGGCATTCGAGATAGGCGGTGTCGCTGTGCCAGAGCCCGCCGAAATTGACCCTCTCATGTTCGAGCTTGACGACCGGGGTGATCTCGGGAAATCCGTCGATCCCTTTGATGAAAGGATATTCGAGGACCTCTCCGAAACGCCGCGCAAAAGCGAGAAGCCGTTCTGGCGCCAGGTGCTGCTCGCGAAAGAAAATTACCAGGTGGTCGAGCCACGCGCGCCGGATGGCCGAGATGGTTTCGCCATCGAGCTCTTCGGTGAGATCGATCCCGCCGATCTCAGCCCCCAGCGCCCCGGCAATGCGGTGGATTTGGAGCGAGTTGCGGATCATTCGGGTCGACCTTCCGATGGACTTACGCCCTCCGCGGCGCCGGCTTTATTGTTACCACGTTCGATCCTTGCGAGGGCACCTCGCGGCGCAACGCCTCGGCGACGATTTCCGCCAGCCGCTCCAGCCGATATGGCTTTTGGAGAACGAGATCACCGGCTGCCGGCGCGAACGCGGCAACGTCGGCGTACCCGGTGACGAGCATCGCTCTGAGATGACCCCAGCGCTCGCGTGCCCGTCTGATTAGCTCGACTCCGCTCATTCCGGGCATCGCCATATCCACAATCAGCAGGTCGACCGGCCCGCTCCGCGCCAGCAAATCGAGCGCCGCCGGCCCGTTCTCGGCGGCGAGCATATGATAGCCGAGATTTTCGAGGCTGCTGACCGCAACTTCCCTTACATCCGAATCGTCATCGACAACCATCAAGGTTGCCCGCTCGTGGACCGTCGCCGTTAGGGGTTCACGCTCCCGCCCTGCTGCCAAGACGCGGCCGGCACGCGGCAGGTAGACGTTGACAGTCGTGCCGCGTCCGAGCCGGCTCTCGATATGCAGGCCACCGGCCGACTGTGTCGCCACGCCGTGCACCATACTGAGGCCGAGACCGCTGCCTTTACCGGGCTCCTTCGTCGTGAAGAAGGGCTCGACCGCCCTCTTCAGCACCTCCTCGGACATGCCCTCGCCGGTATCCGATACCGAGATCAGCACGTAGTCGCCCGGAGCGAGATCCGCAGGTGCTTCACCTCGGCTCACATTGGCGGTGCGGATCGTCAGTCGGCCGCCTCCGGGCATCGCGTCGCGGGCGTTTATCGCCAAGTTCAGCAGGACCAGCTCGATCTGCGTGGGATCGACGAGCGCGGGCCACAGCCCCTCGGTCAGCACGGTCTCGATGCGTACGGTAACGCCGATCGTACGGAAGAGCATATCGCTGGCTTCGCTCACCAGCCGGTTCAGATCGAGCGATGTCGGGGCCAGGCGCTGCTTGCGCGAGAAGGCGAGCAGCTGATGGGTCAATCGCGCGCCCCGTTCGGCCGCCAGCCGCGCCGCCCGCAATCGACGGAGTGATTCCTGGCTTTTCAGCCGGCGCTCCAACAACTCAAGATTGCCGAGAACACCGGTCAACAAATTATTGAAATCATGCGCAACGCCGGAAGTGAGTTGCCCGACGGCCTCGAGTTTCTGCGCTTGCAGCAACGCTTCCTCGGTCCGCTGCCGCTCGGCGATCTCCGCGGTTAATCGGTCATTCACCGCGGCGAGACTGCGGGTTCGCTCGGCGACCAGCCGTTCGAGCTCCTCCCGGCTGCGCTTCAGGGTCTCCCGAGCCTCGACGATGTCGGTGATATCCGTGCAGGTGCCGAACCATCGGACGGTCCGGCCTTCGTCACGAACCGGGGTCGCGCGCGCTTTGAACCATCGATACTGGCCGTCCGCCCTGCGGATCCGCAGCTCCAAATCGTAGTCGCCTCGGCCTTGCACAACGGCCCTCCAGCATTTCCGAACCCGTTCCCGATCCTGCGGATGAAGTACGTTGCGGAGCCAGGCAGAGCCTAACTGATCTTTCTCCGGAATGCCGGTGTACTCGGCCCATTGGCGGCTAAAATAATCAGGCCGGCCGTCCGGCTGGCTGGTCCATACGAGTTGCGGCAATGCTTCGGCGAGCGTGCGATAGCGGCGCTCGCTCGCGGTCAACGCCTCGAGAGCGTCATGCACTTCGTATTGGCGCCCCCGAGCCCGCAAGGCGGCGCAGACCGCGCTCACCAAAGTCGCAGTTCCGACCGGGCGCTCCAGCAGGGTCAGATTCCCCGTTTGCTGCAGCGCGTCATGCTCCTGGCTGCACGCTTCGGCCGACGCGCCCGGCTCCAGCAGGACGATAAAGGGGAAATCCGACCAGGAAGGTTGGCGTGCGACCCAATCGACAAGACCGCTTATATCTTGCCCGATCAGCGCTTCTTCGGTGATGACGGCGGCTCCGGCGCCATCAACCAAGCTCCGCTGCAGCTTATGCAGGTCGGAGCATACGGTGCACTCTATCCCGCGACGGTCGAGAACCGTCTCGGTTAACACCGCATCGCGGCCCACCGGGGCCAGAATCAGCACGCGGGAGCGGAAATCCGTCTCACCTGCGTGCGTCATCGGCGGCCCCTTTGATCATGGACTGCGACCCAACATAGGTGGGGATTCCCGACATGATGCCCTGGAAGTCTGTCAGAGGCTCGCCGACTTGCACCCCTTGGGTTGTCAATCGAAGCTCGCGGATGCTTTCCTCGTGCCTGCCGACGCGCTTTTTCAGAACGGAGATCGCTTTGCGAACCGTCCCTTGCGCCTCGAAAAACCGCAGCAGCAGTACGGCGTCGCTGAGGTAGCTGAGGTCGATCGGTGATTTCACAACCCCCACCATGCCATGCTGCGCCATGACCATGATCGTCAGCACCCCCTGATGGTTCAGATAGGAGAGCAGTTGGTGTATCTCGAGCGCCAGAAATCGTTCCTGCGGCATCGCCTGCAGATAGCCGTTAAGACTATCAATGACGACGACGGTGGCGTTCCGCTGGGTAACGCCTCGGCAGACGAGCGCGGTAAATTCGCCCGGAGACATCTCTGCCGGATTGATTTGATGCAGCACGATGTCGCCGGATGTTAGCAGCGGGTCGAGCTCCATTCCGAGCCCGCGTGCCCGCTCGATAATGCTCTCGGTGCCCTCGTCAAACGCGTAAAGGGCGGCGCCCTTGCCCTGTTGTGCCGAATTGTACGCGATGCTCAGCGCCACCGAGGACTTCCCGGATCCGGCCGGACCGACGAGCAGTGCGCTGGTGCCGCGGCGCAGGCCGCCGCCGAGCAGCGCATCAAGCTGCTCCGAGCCGCTGTGAACGATATCTTTCGGGAGGGTTCCCGAATGCTGGGACAGCCTTAGGCGCGGAAAGACCTCCAACCCGCCCGTTCGGATCGCGTAGTCATGATAGCCTCCCCTGTACTTTACCCCGCGCATCTTTGTCACCCGCAGCCGCCGCCGCTCTGCGCCATAGTTAAGCCCCAGCTCCTCCAAAGTGAGGACGCCGTGGACGATGCTGTGGAGCCGCAAATCATGGCCGTTGGACGCCATGTCATCGAGTACCAGAACCGTTGCATGCCGCCGTGCCAGAAACTGCTTCAACGCGAAAATCTGCCGCCGATAGCGCAATGGGTTCTGCGCCAGCAGCCGCATCTCGGAGAGCGAGTTCGAGCACGATACGCGCCGGGTCAATGCGTTCGATCTGATTGCATAACAGCCGCATCGTCTCGCCGAGTTCGACCTCGGAGGGGCGGAACATGGTTTGCCGATTGCCATCGTTGTTCTCGGCATCGGGCGGCACCAGTTCGCACAGCTCGACGCCTTGCAGCGACCAGCCGTGGGCGGCGGCGACAGCGTGCAATTCGTCGCGGGTCTCGGACATGCTGAGATAAAGGACCTTTTCGTCCTGGTCGCGGCCGGCCAGAACGAAGTGCATGCCCAATGTCGTTTTGCCGGTGCCCGGCTTGCCTTCGATGAGGTGAAGACGGCCCAAAACAAAGCCGCCGCCCAGGATTTCGTCCAGACTGTCCAGCCCGGAGGACGCTTTGTCGCTCCCGCTCAAAGTTCTCACTCCCGTAATTCGGCCCGGGGCAAAGCAGGCACGCCGATGCGCCCGCCGGCTCTAGATTCTGGGTTCTGTCGCATCAAGAGAACAGTCTTCCCGGGGTTTTGTTCACCGAAGCGCAAACATCCGGCTCGAGGGTCCGTGATACCACTCGGCATTCTTGTCAGATTTCTTGGAACGCGTAACCTCTCCACTTCGCCGCGTACGGATACTGCACCGGCTTGCTTCCAGACGAGAGAGGCTCCAATGACCGACGCTTATGCGCGCTACACGCGGCTCAAATTCGACCGTCCGCATCCCAAGGTTCTCCGCATCACAATGGAGAACGGCCGGATGAATACCACCGATGCGGCACTGCATGCAGAGCTCGGCGACATCTGGCGCGACGTCGACCGGGATGCGAGCGTCCATGCGGTGATCCTGACCGGCGCCGGCAAGGTATTCTCGGCCGGCGGGGATTTCGCGATCATCCAGGAGAACATCGACGATTTCGCCTCGCGTGCCCGGCAATGGAGGGAAGCGCGCGACATCGTCTACAATGTGATCAACTGCAGTAAGCCGGTGGTCAGCGCGATGCGCGGGGTCGCGGTTGGCGCCGGCCTCGTCTGCGGCCTGCTCGCCGACATATCCATTGCGACGAAGGATTGCCGCATCATCGATGGGCATACGCGGCTGGGAGTCGCAGCGGGCGACCATGCCGCCATCGTGTGGCCGCTGCTCTGTGGCCTCGCCAAGGCCAAATACTATCTGCTGCTGTGCGACCAGGTGCTCGGCGAAGAAGCCGAGCGTATCGGGCTCATTTCGCTTGCCGTGGAGGATGCCGAACTCGACGCAAAGGCAGTCGAGATCGCGACCCGCCTCGCCGAGGGCGCACAGAGCGCGATCCGCTGGACCAAATATGCATTGAACAACTGGTTGCGCGCGATGGGGCCGAGTTTCGATACGTCGCTGGCGCTCGAATTTCTCGGGTTCACCGGGCCAGAGGTGAAGGAGGGCCTTGCCTCACACCGTGAGAAGCGGCAGCCGGTGTTTCCGCCGGACGCGCCGCTCTAAGTAGCCGCTGCAGTTATGGAAACAATTGTTCGCCGGTTTCCGCATCCTCGACGAAGATCGCGCTGACCGGACAGTTCTCGGCTGCCTCGAGGATGTTTTCGACCGTATCCGCTGCCGGGTCGACGGCTTCCGACTGGCGGTTGCCATTGAGGCGAAACACCTTTGGGGCGATCGTCTCGCACATGGCATTCCCGACGCATACGTCGTGGTCTACCCGGACGCGCAATTTGCGGGCCACCGGCCGCTCCCTATTGCCAGGTGACCGGCAGCGACTTCAGCGAGCGGAATGTAATGCTGGGCTGATAGTCCAGTTGCTCGGTCGCCACTTGCAAGTCGGGGAAGCGCTCTGCCAGAGCCGTGAAGACTTCCTGGCCTTCAACGCGCGCCAGGGTCGCCCCGAGGCAATGGTGAACCCCATTTCCGAAGGCCACGTGCGGGTTCGGCTGCCGGGTGATATCGAATTTGCCGGGGTCGGCGAACACGTTGGGGTCGCGATTGGCGGAAGAGATGAACCAGCGGATGCGGTCGTTCTTTTCCATCACCTTGCCGCGCATCGCTCGGGCCGGTCGTGCTGGATGAACTGGTCGGCCTGGTAATTCCTGACATATTCGTAGAGGCCGAGATCGAACTCGTCGATCGCCGGATAGGCCGGCTTGGGGTCGTTCCTAAAGACGGCGGACGAGAACAGCTCGTTATGCCGGGTCATCCAAGTTACGTCGTCATGCCGTGTGACGACCCATAACGCGTAGGCATCGTTCCAGTGAACCGGATCCTCGTCGCGCAGCCGGCCATAATAGGCATAGGGATCGGCGATGACGTCCGGGGTGAACATGTCTTCTTGAATTGCAGTGCCCATAACCTCCCTCCTTGAAATACTTGCCATCGCGGAGTTTCTCGTCATTCCCGCGAAAGCGGGAATCCAGGTTCCCAATTGCCGGCGCTGGCCCCCTGTTCAAGCCAGGGGCAGACCCTGGGCCCCCGCTTTCGCGGGGGCGACGAGGACAAATTGTTCTTTTTAATTCAGCCCGTACAACCCCATGGCGCCGCCGGCCATGACCTGGTGCTTGGTCTCCGCCGACAGCCCTTCCATACGGTCCATAATCATTTTCGGGGCGCCGGGGAAGAAGCCGTCGGGGTGCGGGTAGTCGGTCGCCCACAGGATCTTGTGCGGCCCGATATAATCGGCCAGCGCTTTGATGCTGCCCTCAACCGGCTCGAACGAGATCCAGCAATTGCGCTGGAAGAGCTCGCTCGGCCGCGTCGTCAGGCCGGAATCGTTGAAGCCCTGGTCGTCGAAATGGCGGTCCATCCGGTCGAGCCACGGCGCGATCCAGCCGCCGCCCAATTCGAGAAAGGCGATGCGGATTTTCGGATGACGCTCGCACACCCCGCCCCAAATGACGCTCATGCAGGCCAGCATCATCTCCATCGTATGCGAAATGATGTGGCGCGCGCCGCGTCCCTCGAAGCGATCGACGCCGACCGTCGGCATGCCGCTCGAGGCGCCTTCGTGGAAGCCGATCGAGAAATCGAGATCCTCCGCCGCCGCCCAAAACGGCTCGTAATCGGGGTGGTGGATCATCTTGTTGTTGTAAGGATTGGGCCGGATGAAGCCACCGCGGAATCCGAGCTCCTTCTTGGCAAAGCGCATCTCGGCGATCGCCAGGTCGACCGATTGCAGCGGCAGCATCGCCACGCCGAACAAGCGGTCGGGATAGGGCTTGCAGTAGTCGGCGAGCCAGCGGTTATAGGCGCGGCAGGTCGCGGCGGCGAGCGGCGGGTCTTGGATCGCGCCGGAGAACAGACCGAGGCTCGGATAGAGAAAGGCGGCGTCGATCCCGTCGGCATCCATATCGGGGATCCGCTTGTGCGGATCGAACCCGCCCGGTTTGCCGTCCTTGTACGCCATCGTGTCGCCCTCGACGACGCCCTGCCGCGCGCCGACCGCGCCGATCCGGCCGATCCCGAGCCGGCCGTCGCCGACCGCGTTCTCCTCCATGATGAGCCGCTCCTTGCCGTTCTCGCCCTTGACGATCCGCGGCGCCCGGTCGCGGAAGGCCGGATCGATGTATTTGTCCCACAGATCGAGCGGCTCGAGGATGTGACCGTCGGCATCGATGACGTTGTAAACGCGACCCATAACCCCAGCTCCTTTTCGCGTTGCCTTATAAAGCCCGTAACCAAACGCGCGTTTGGTTTGCTGCGACGCTATGCCCCGCAGCCCCGGCTGTCAACAATTTGCTCCCTCGCGGATTTCCCGAAAAATTGCGAGGATCGCCGGTTGATGCCACGGCCCGGACTGTGACATTAACGCGAACATGCTCGCTGCTGACTTTATCTCCACATGGCGCTCGGTCGATCTGACCGAGCGCGCCGCTGCACAGTCGCACTTCTGCGAGCTGTGCACTCTGCTCGGCGAAAAGACACCGATCGAAGCCGACCGGACAGGCGAGTGGAACGCCGCCAGTCAGTTTTGCTCGTTATCGGAGCAGTACACCCGGCCAAAACAAGTCTTGGTGGGAGCCGCGCCGTCCACGTCCTCGAATGCGCAAAAAATTCAACTATTCGATAGATATATCGTCACTCCGGAGACTGCCCAATATCGACTCTTCTGTTGGCTTAGCTACCTGATCCTACCCGATAAGAATCTGATCGTGATTGCGCGGAGCGACGACACAACGTTTGGAGTTCTTCATAGCTGCTTCCATGAGCAATGGGCGCTCAGGCTCGGAACGAGCCTGGAAGACGGACGGCGCTACACTTCCACAAGCACTTTCGCAAGTTTTCCCTTTCCCGAGGAGCTGACGCCGAACCGGCCGGCGGCCGAATATGCCGATGATCCGCACGCCATTGTGATCGCCGAGGTGGCGCGGCGGCTCAATGAGTTGCGCGAAGCTTGGCTGAACCCGTCCGATCTCGTCGAGCGTGTGGCGGAGGTGGTGCCGGGGTTTTCCCGACCGCATTGTCCCGGTCAGCCCGAAGGCAGCAGCGATCCTGAAGAAGCGCACCTCGACCAATCTCTATAACGAGCGGCCGACCTGGCTCGACAACGTGCATCGCGAGCTCGACATCGCGGTCGCCGCCGCCAATGGCTGGCCCGCTGACATCAGCGAGGAGGACGCACTGGCGCGGCTGCTCGACTTCAACCGCGAGCGCGCCGCCACCGGGCGGTAGCCAGGGCTGAGCGGAGGATCGACGGCAGATGACGCCGTGGCCCAGGCTGCTAACTCGGCTGCGCTTCACGTCGCAGAAAATCGAGTGCTTGACCAGACTGGCCTCTGCGGGCTGGTCTGTCTTGAAATTATAGTTCCATGTACTATAGTTTGTAGCTCGGGACATGGCGTGCGAAATCTATGCAGGCGCTCGAAGCCGGGATTTTGCAGGAGGTGACCGATGACGAAGGAGAAAACGCAACTTAGCCGGCTCACAAAGGCGCTGCTTGAAACGGCTGACGAGATGCGTCGTGTCGGCGTGATGGACGCCACGACCCACGCCAAGATCACGCTACGCCACCTCGGGGACAAGGCGGATGTCATGGCCGAGCCGATGACCGGCGACGAGATACGCAAGCTGCGCGAGCAGGCGCATCTAAGCCAAGCGGTTTTTGCCCGCTACCTCAACCTCACAGTAGGTTACGTGTCGCAATTGGAGCGGGGCGCGAAGCGGCCGAGCGGTCCGGCGCTCGTGCTCCTTAACGTCATCCGCCGCAAGGGCATCGAGGCGATCTTGTGAGAGATACTTTGCGGTATTTCGCCGAAGCGGGCGGGTCAGCGCGCCGGCTTCGCGCGGCTGCGTCGCGGCGCGCCGGGAGCGGCGAGACCGGCGAGCGCCAATGAGGTGAATTGCTCGGCCACCTCCTGCACGCTGAGGCGGCCCTGCGGGTCGTACCATTTGTAGAGCCAGTTGAGCATCCCCAAGAGGCCGTAGGAGGCGACCTGAATATCGAGGTCGGCGCGGAACTCGCCGGTCTCGACGCCTTCTCGAAGGATCTGCTGCCAGCAGCGCTCGTATTCTTTCGGCGAAAACCCGATCATTTCGCGAAATCGGCGCTTTACCAACTCGCGCTCGCGCAGGTAGACGAAGAGGTGCGGATAGTGGCGGTCGAAGGCTTCGAGATGGGCCGAGATCGCCCGCCGCAGCTTTTCCGTGGCGGTTCCTTCGGCGGCGGCGATCTCGCTGATCGTGCGGTACATTTGCGCGATCGGCTCCTTGACGACCAGGTAGAGCAAGTCCTCCTTGCTGTCGAAATGGTGGTAGAGGCTGCCCTTCAAAATCCCGACCTCGTCGGCGATGTCGCGGACCGTCGCGGCATGGTAGCCCTTGGTCCGGAACACCTTCGCCGCCGCCGAAACGATGTCGTCTAGCGTGGCCATCCTTCAATTGTCTCCCGATCAGCCGGCTTGGGCTTGCATGTGTTGCAGGTGGCTCGAAGCCCCTGCCCATGCAAGCCCATCGTGATAGCGCGCAACGATTTCGCGAAGCCTCCGCCGTCACGTTGTTTTAACTTTTACTGACCCCGAACCGTAACACTCGCCGATTATAAACAGATCAACGCACCGCGCGGCGCGCTCGGCGTCCTCACTTTGCCCGCGATCTCGACCAGCGCGCTCAAGGGCGATGACGCGACGTACACGTCGCTGGAAGCGCGGATCAAAGACATCACAAGCCGACGCAACGATATTGCGGGGCAAATGATCAAGATGCTCGAAGACGCCGCCTTCAACGACCGACCCATCAACGCGTGGGCGGCGGTACGCCTGATCGAACAAGCATACGAGCTCCTCGAACTCGGTGCACTGATTTCCGCTTGCTTCGAAGCCGGTCGGTGCGCGAGGCTGGGGAGCTGTGTTGATCGGCTCACCTCAGAAACCTCTCGAGCCTCGCCGAGGCTCGGTCAAATCTCAAGGAGGAGACGTGACTAGACCCCGCGCTGCCGACGACTTTGCCACGATCCGTGCGCGTATGGAGGAGCTCCGGCGTGAGCGCGCACCAGCCCCCCAGAAAGATGGCGACGCCGCCGGTGCCGGCGGCCGCGGCCTCTTGAAAGCGAGCGAAAGCCGACAGCGGCTCGAAAACGAACGCTGGTCGACCGGTGCATCGAGTCGGCGTTACAGTTCCGGACGTTAAGCCGCAGGCCCGGCGGCGGGGCTGACTGGTTCTGTGGGCCGTCCCGGAAGCGGGAGCGCTCGGGCATATCATTGCGCTCTCGCTAGCGGTTAGCGTTTCCGCGACCGCGTTGGCGACGCTGTTCGGGACACCGTTGGGAGCGGTCCTCGCCATCTACAGCTTTCCGGGCCGGCAAATCCTCGTCGTGACGTTCAACGCGCTGCTGGGGCTCCCCCCGGTTGTCGTCGGTGTTGCGATGTACCTTCTGCTCTCGCGCTCGGGTCCGCTCGGCGCATTGAGCATCCTGTTCACACCGGGCGCCATGGTGTGCGCGCAAGCCATATTGGCGCTACCGATCGTGACCGCGCTCGTGCACAGCGCGTTGGCCGATTTGTGGGCGGAATACGGCGGCGCGCTCCAGGTCGATGGTGCGACGCGGCTGCGCGCCATCCCGCATCTGCTGGCGATGGCACGGCGCCGGCTGGTCACCGCGGTACTCGCCGGCTTTGGCCGCACGATCTCCGAGGTCGGAGCCATTCTGATCGTCGGCGGAAACATCGCCGGCTACACGCGAACGATGACGACGGCGATCGTTCTCGAAACCAGCAAGGGTAATCTCTCGATGGCCCTCGGCCTCGGCTTTGTGCTGATCGGCATCAGCGTCGCGGTCAGCGCCACGATCTTCGCGCTCGGGCCGGCCGAGGAGCAATGAGATGCGGCTGAGATTTGCGGCGGTGATCCTCGCCGCTCTTTCGATACTGGCGGCCGGGCCTGCTGTCGCTGCGGAAACAATTGTGCTGGCTTCGACGACGTCAGTCGAGAATTCGGGGCTTCTCGCACATATTCTGCCGGAGTTCACCGACAAGACCGGCATCTCGGTGCGCGTTCTCGCACAGGGTACGGGCCAGGCGCTGGCAACGGCGGCGCGGGGCGACGCCGATCTGGTTTTGGTGCACGATCCCGAGGCCGAGCAGCAATTCATCGCCAAGGGCCATGGCGCCGAGCGCCGGCAGATCGCCTGGAACGACTTCATTGTGGTCGGCCCGCGCACGGACCCGGCGCACATCGCCGCCGGCCAGGATGCGGTCGCGGCGTTCACCGCTATTGCCGGTGCTGGCGCGCCTTTCGTGTCGCGCGGCGACAAGAGTGGGACCGACGCCCTCGAACACCGCCTGTGGAGAGCGGCCGAGATCGATCCCGCCAAGACCGGCCGGGGCTCATGGTACCGCGACATCGGCGGCGGCATGGGGGCGGCGCTCAACACGGCCGCAGCGATGGGGGCCTACACCCTCTCCGACCGCGGCACCTGGCTCAGTTTCGGCAACAAGCGCGACCTCACCGTGCTCGTCCAAGGCGATCCGCGGCTGCTGAACCGCTACGATGTGATTTTGATCGACCCGAAGAAGCACCCGGAAGCCAAGCAGGAACCCGCCCGCCGGCTGGCCGAGTGGCTCGCCTCGCCCGAGGGCCAAGCCGCGATCGGGGCGTACGAGGTCAATGGCGAGGAGCTGTTTTACCCCTCGGCGGCGGCGCCGAAATAACTACTCCGCCTCGGCGCCCTCCCAGGCTTCGGCACTGGCACCCGCCAGGGCTCGGACGCGCTCCTCATCCTTGGCGAATTCGCCCGCAGCGCCGGAATAGACGACGCGTCCGTCGTCCAGGACATAAGCGCGGTCGGCGATCTCAGTCGCCGCGCGCACGTTCTGCTCGACCAGCAGGATCGAGATGCCCTCCTCGCGCGCCGAGGCGACGACCTTGAAGACCTCCTGCACGATCAGCGGAGCGAGACCCTGCGACGGCTCGTCGAGGATCAGCAATTTCGGATTGAGGATCAGCGCGCGGGCGATCGCCAGCATCTCCTGCTCGCCGCCCGAGAGCTGGCGGCCCTTATTGCCGCGGCGCTCGGCGAGGCGCGGAAAGAGCGCATGGATGCGAGCGATCGTCCACGGACCCGGCCGCTCGAGCGGCACCTTGAGGTTCTCCTCCACTGTCAGGTTCGGGAAGACATGGCGCCCCTCCGGCACATAGCCGACGCCGAGCGCGGCGATCCGATAGGGCGGCCAGGCCGTCGTCGTGTGGCCGAAGATCTGCACCACGCCATTCCGCGGCGGAGTGAGCCCGACCAAGCTCCGCAACGTCGTGGTCTTGCCGGCGCCGTTCCGCCCCAACAGAGTGACGATTTCGCCTTCGCGTACTTCCAGGCCGACTCCGTGCAGGATGTGACTCTTGCCGTAGAAGGTGTGGAGGTCCTTGGCTGTCAGCACCGGCCCGCTCATGCCGCTTCCCCGAGGTAGGCGGCCTGCACGGCTTCGTTCGCGGCGATCTCCTGCGGCGTGCCCTCGGCCAGCATCGCTCCTTCGGCCAGGACCATGATGCGGTCGGCGAGGTGAAATACGACCCGCATATCGTGCTCGATCAGCACGATCGAGAGCTGGTGGTCCCGGCGCAGTTGGCGAATGAGCCGGGTGATGTTGTAGGTCTCCTGATCGCCCATCCCGGCGGTCGGCTCATCCAGCAGCAGGAGCCGCGGGTTGAGCGCCAGCGCCATCATGATCTCGGTGGCACGCTGGTCGCCGTGGCTCAGCTCGCCGACCGGGCGATCCTCCTTGTCGGCCAGACCGCCTTTGTCGGAAAGATCGGTGACGCGTGTGCTGATCACGGCGTCGGCGTTGCGAGAGATCCATGGCCGCAACCGATAACCAGCGGCAACCTCGACGGCAATACGCAGATTTTGCCGCACCGTCAGCTCGGGAAAGATCTCGGTGACCTGGAACGTGCGTGCGATCCCGCGCCAGACGCGCCGCGCCGGCAGCAAATTCGTGATGTCCTGCCGGTCGAACAGAATGCGGCCCGAGGTCGGCGCCAGAAATCCGCTGATCAGGTTGAAAAAGGTCGTCTTTCCCGCACCATTGGGACCGATGACCGCGCGCAACTCGCCGTCTTCGACGGACATCGACACGTCGCGCACCGCGACCAGGCTGCCGAAGTGGCGCGAGACGTTCTCGACCTCGAGCAGGCTCACGACGCGGCCCTGCGCCCGATTATGCCGAGCACACCCCGCGGGAAGAACAGCACGACGAGCACGAAGAACAGCCCGATGAACGACATCCAGTTCGCCGTCATGCTCGAGACATAATCCTGCAGCACAACAAAGATCGCCGCACCGATCAGCGGCCCCCAGAACGAGCGCATGCCGCCCAGAACCGCCATGATCACGAAATCCCCCGACTGGTCCCAGCGCAGATCGTGCGGGTCGGCGAAATTGTTGAGCAATGCGTAGAGGGTGCCGGCGAGGCTGACGAAGAGGCACGATATGACCCAGGACAGCCAGATGTGCCGGTCGACCGGAATGCCGAGAAACCGCGCGCGCCGCTCGTTCTCGCGGATCGCCAGCAACGTGCGGCCAAAGGGCGAGCGCAGCAAAGCCGCCATGATGCCGATCGCCACAGCAAAGGAGACCAGAACCAAATAGTAGAAGGCCTTGTCGTTGCCGAGGATGTCGACGGTGGTAAATCTCAAATCGATCGGCATGCGATGCCAGCCGGAGAGCCCGTCATCGCCGCCGGTGATCGAATTCCAACGATAGGCAATAAAGTAAAAAACTTGCCCGAAGGCGATCGTCACCATCGCGAAATAAATGCCCCTGAGGCGCACGATCAGCAGGCCGATCAGTGCTGCGGCGATCGCGCCGGCAATCACCCCGACTGCCATCCCGATCAATGTGCTCGGCACCAGGTATTTGATCGTGAGGCCGACGCCGTAGACACCGAGGCCGAAATAGGCGGCGTGGCCGAACGATAAAACGCCGGTGAAGCCCAATAGAAAATTGAGCGACATCGCCGCGAGGCCCAATACCAGGACGCGGCTTCCCAGCGAGGTGTAGCCGCCCACCCAATTGAGCCAATAGGGCAACGCGAGCAGCAGCAGCCAGACTGCAATATCGGGACCCCGCCTGCCGAGCACGCTCACTAGAATCGTCCTTCCTCACCCAACAGGCCGCGCGGCCGCACCAGCAAGACAAGGCCCATGATCACGTAGATCACGGCCTCGCTCGCCGACGGAAAGAACACTGTGGTGATCCCCGAGGCGACACCGATCAAGAGCCCGCCCAATAGTGTGCCAGGAAGGCTGCCGAGGCCGCCGATGATGATGGCGACAAAGCTCGGCATGAGCAGCGTGCTGCCGATCGTCGGCTGCAAGCCCAGCATGCCGGCTGCCAGCACCCCCGCCAGGCCGGCGAGGTAAATGCCGAGCCCGAAATTGAGGTTGCGCAATATCCGGGTATTGACGCCGAGCACGGAGACCGTCTCCAAGTCCAATGTCCCGGCGCGGATCCGCATGCCGAGACGCGTGCGGTTCAGGATCAGGAACAACGCAATCACGGCCGCGACGACCAGCGCGACCATGAACATCCGATAGCCGGTCAGGAAGAAAAAGGTGCTGCTGAGCGGGGTCGAGAGCCAGCCCGGCACGGCGAAGGGCAGGGTCCCCGCGCCCCAGATGTAGCGGGTTCCGTCCTCCAGGATGAAGGCGAGCCCAAAGGTGAGGAGAAGACTGTACAAGGGATCGCGGCCGTAGAGCGGGCGGATCAAGACCCGCTCGACGACCAGGCCCAGAGCGGCGGTCAATATCGGCGCGACCGCCAATGCTCCCCAGAACCCGATATAGGGGATCAAGGTGTAGGCGAGATAGGCGCCGACCGCCAGGAACCCGCCATGAGCGAAATTGATTACGCTGGTAAGGTTGAGGATCAGCGACAGACCGAGCGCCATCAACGCATAGAACGCGCCGATGATCAGCCCGTTGAACAGATTGAACAGGAGAAGCTGAGTCATCGATGCGCGTAGCCGGCGCCGACCCTCACCCACTTCCCTCCGGACCGCGATGCGGGCGTCAGCACCCTCTCCCGCAGTGCAGGAGAGGGGCGACCCAGCCTGCAGGGCTCGGTGGGTGAGGCCAGCCGCTGTAGGTCGCCGCTCAAGCCGGCCAATTCAGATGGCAGCCGGTCTCGGCGACTGGCAGGGCGGCGTCGACTCCTTTCACCAGCTCGTCGACCTTGAACAGATCCTCCGGCTGTGAGCCCTTCTCCACCGCATTTCCGACATAGAGAGTGGGCATCAGCTGGTGATCGCCGGCCCGGTAAAAGGTGTCGTACGGCATCAAGGCGATTTCCGGCGGCAGTTTGAAGTTTTCGAGCGCCTTGGCCAACTTGACCGGGTCCAGCGTCTTCTGCTCGTTGGCGACGAGCGCGCAAGTCCAGGTCGCGACATAGCCGAACCAATGGCGCGCCGTCGGCACTTTGCCGCCGTTGACCTTTCTGATCTCGGCGACGAATTCCTTCACATGCGGCACCTCGGGCTGCACCCAATACCATTCGAAAACCCAGGTGCCGATGCGCGCGTCGGGCGGTAGCCCCTCGAGCACCTCCAGCTCCTTGCTGCGCTCCGGCGATGTGAAAGCGCTTGTCGAGCCCGAACTGCACTGCCTGCTTCAGAGCATTGACCATGTCGTTGCCGGCGGTGAGAAAGATGATGACGTCGGGATTGGCCGCCTGCGCCTTTATCAGATAGGCAGAATAGTCTGTAGCACCGAGCGGCGTCAGAGAAGCACCGACCTCGGTGCCGCCGAACTGTTTAAGGCTCGCCTCGAAGCCTTGCTGCAACGTGTGGCCGAAGGCGTAGTCGGGAGTGATGAAGTACCACTTCTTGCCGTATTTGGTGAACAGGGTCTTGGATACCGAGTTGGTCTCCATGCGCGTTGTGTTGCAGACGCGAAAGACGTTCCAGTGGCAATCGGAGCCGGTAACCGAGTTGGTATGACCGCCCGTGACGATGTGCAACTTCTTCAGCTCGTTCGACACCTGGCCGAGCGCAATCGCCATCGCCGAGTTGACGTTGCCGAGGAGGAAATCAACTTTGTCGCGCTCGATCAGCTTTCGCGCCTTTTGGACGGCGATGCCGGTATCGGCGCTCGTCGAAATCCTCGACCAGCAACTGGGCTTGGCGGCCAAGGATGCCTCCTTTGGCATTGATCTGATCGATCGCCAATTGGCAGCCGATCTGCTCGTTTTTGCCGAGTTCGGCGTAGGTGCCGGTCAGCGGGTCGTCGAGGCCGAATTTGACCTCGTCGGCGGCGCGAGCGGTGATCGCAAACGGCGCTGCCAGTTGCACGACACCGGCGGCCGCAGCCGCCTTGATGATGGTCCGACGGTCGAGCTTTCCCGATTGAACTCCGCTGATCATTATCGTTTCCTGCCAGGCATGGCTGTTGTCGTTCGCCTTCCGCGAGGCGTGCTGTGGTTGCACTCACGCCAGGCGGCATCCTTATGGCCACAGAGCGCCCCGAAAAGGAAGCGGCTTCCCCTGATGCATCAGATGCCTAACGAAAAGTTGAAGGAGAGCCCGATGACGCCACGACAGAGGATGAGAGCTTTGATTGCCCGCCGCGACTACACGATGACGCCGGGGGCCTACGACACGTTGACGGCGCGGCTCGTCGAGCAGGCCGGGTTCGATGCGGTCTATCTGACCGGAGGCGGCTATTCGCGGGCCAACGGCTATCCCGATCTCGGCCTGCTCACCTTGTCGGAGAATGTCCGCTTTATCGGATTAACGGTCGAGGCGGTCGGCATCCCGGTCATCGCCGATGCCGACACCGGCTACGGCAACGCGATCAACGTGATCCGCACGGTGCGCGAGTACGAGAAGTCAGGGGTCGCCGCATACCACATCGAGGACCAGGTGAGCCCCAAGAAATGCGGCCATTACGAGGGCAAGGAGGTGATCAGCCTCGGCGAGATGGTCGGCAAGATCCGCGCTGCCGTCGATACCCGGCAGGACCCCGATTTGGTCATCATCGCCCGGTCGGACGCGCGGGCGATCGAGGGCCTGCAGGCCTCGATCGACCGCGTCAACGCCTATCTGGAAGCCGGCGCCGATGTCGGCTTTGTCGAGGCGCCGCAGAACATCGACGAACTGCATATCGTCGCACGCGAAGTCGCGGGCCCGGCCCTGGTCAACGTGTTCGAGGGCGGCAAGACGCCGATGGTGCCGGCGAGCGAATTGGGGGCGATGGGGTTCCGCCTCGGCATCTATCCCTCGCAGACCCATCGCGCCGCAATCCGCGCCGCCCAAAAGGTGCTGGCGGCGCTCAAGGAAGGCGGCGACCCCAGCCGCATCGAAGGTGATCTCGCCACTTTTCAGGAGCGCGAGGACGCTGTTGGCACCGCCCGCTGGCGCGCGCTCGAGGAGAAGTATATGCGGTTGGGGTGAGGGGCGGCGTTACACGACCGGAGAGCGGCCCCCATCGACGTTGATGGCACAGCCGGTGACATAAGAAGCGGCGTCCGAGGCGAGGAAGGTCGCGATATTGGCGAATTCTTCGGCCCTTCCCATCCGGCCCATCGGAACGCCGCGCCCGGCCTGAGCGATGAAATCTTCGAGTGGGACGTTGGCGGCCTCGCGCTTATGGCGGCGGACGATCTGGTCGCTGACGATGACCCCGACATGCAGCGAATTCACCAGCACGTTGTGCGGTGCGCCTTCCTGAGACAGCACTTTGGTGAAGGCCATCTGCGCGGCACGGCTGACCGAGGTCGGCGCGCTGTCGGCGCCCGGCGCTTTGGCCCCGATGTTGAGGACGCTGATGATGCGGCCCCATTTGCGCTGCTTCATCTGCGGGAAGATGAGCCGGCAGAAGCGGATCTGCGCGAAAAGTTTGAGGTCCAGGTCCGATTGCCACATCTCGTCGGTGATCGTCTCCGACGGCCCGCGCGTCGATTGCCCGGCGTTGTTGACGAATATATCGACCTTGCCGAACTCGGAGAGGATCTGGTCGTAGGTCCTGCGAATGTCGGCCGCTTTCGACACGTCGCAGCTGATCGCGGCGACCTTGCGGCCCGGCGCGCCGGCCTGGATCCGGGCCTTGGCCTCCCCGAGGGTCCCCTGGTCGCGAGCCAGGATCGCGACGTCGGCGCCGGATTTGGCGAATTCCTCGGCGATCGCCAAGCCCAGCCCCTTGCTGCCGCCGGTGACGACCGCGGTCCTGCCGTCCAACCGAATTTCCATTTTGCTACTCCTCCTCCGGGATTTGAATCATTTGGCGGTCAGCGCATCGATCTCTTGCATCTCCTGCCGCGTCAAGGCCCATGCGGCCGCGCGCACATTCTGTTCGACCTGTTCCGGCTTGGTTGCACCGGCGATGACGCTGGCCACCGCGGGCCGACGCAAGAGCCAGCTGAAGGCGAGCTCCAATATCGTATGGCCGCGCTCGGCGGCAAACCCGGCGAGCCGCTCCACGATCGCCCAGTTTTCATCCGTAAAGTTGCGCTCCGCCGCTCGCGCCATGGCCGCCAGACGCGTGCCGGCGGGCGGCGGCATGCCGCGCCGGTACTTCCCGGTCAGCAGGCCATCGGCCAGCGGGCGGAACGGGATCAGACCGAGACCGTAGGCTTGGAGCACCGGCATCATCTCGCGGTCGAGGCGGCGGGCGAGCAGGTTGTACTCCTCCTGGCACGAGATGAAATGGTGCAGGCCGAGATGCTTGGAGGTCCACTGTGCCTCGACGACCTGCCAAGCCGGCAATGTCGAGCAGCCGATGTAACGGACCTTGCCCTGCCGGACGAGATCGTCCAATGCCCGCAACGTCTCCTCGATCGGAGTCAGCGGATCAGGCTGGTGCTGCTGGTAGAGGTCGATCCAGTCGGTCTTGAGCCGGCGGAGGCTCGCCTCGACCTCGGCGATGATGTAGCGCCGCGACGCCCCCTGAAACCGACCGGCGGCATCCATCGGGCGGGCGAATTTGGTCGCCAGCACGATGTCCTTGCGACGTTCGCCGAAAATCTGGCCGAGCCACGCTTCGGAGCTTCCGCGCGGATCGCCATAGGTATCGGCTTCATCAAAGAAGGTGATGCCGAGATCGAGCGCCTTGTGAACAACCTTCTTCGTCGCCTCGAAATCGATGCGGTCGCCAAAATTGTTGCAGCCGAGGCCCACCACCGACACGAGCAGGCCGGATCGGCCGAGACGACGCTGTTCCACTGATGGTCCCTTTCAGTGCTAGTCTTCAGAATCAGACGGACGATTCAGCGAGTCGTCATGGCCGGGCTCGTCCCGGCCATCCACGAGCTGCGGAATATGCCTCTCCGCTCGCGTGGATGCCCGGATCAAGTCCGGGCATGACGAATAGGTTGTCATTGTGCACCGTCTGAATGAATCTGAGCACTAGACCCTACTGCGTTAGCCGGACGGGAGGGACCTCGCGGGGGATGATCAGGTTGCATCCGCTGGTCGCCCGCACTTCCTCGACCGTTACGCCAGGGGCGATTTCGCGCAGCGCCATGCCTTCCTTCGTTATCTCGAACAGCCCGAAATTGGTGATGACCAGATTGACGACGGCGCGTGCGGTGGCTGGGATCGCGCAGCGCTCGATGAGGCGCGGCTTGCCGTCGCGCGTCTGGTGCTCCATCGCGACAAAGACGTGTTTGGCGCAGGCCGCCAGATCCATCGCGCCGCCGATGCCCCCTCCCTGCTGCCCAGCCATCTTCCAGTTCGCGAAGTCGCCGTTCTCGGCGACCTCGTAGGCGCCGAGCACGGTCACGTCGATCCGCCCGCTGCGGATCAGCGCGAAGGAATCGGCGTGATGCACGATCGCCGCGCCCGGCTGCAATGTGACGTGCTGGCCGCCGGCATTGACGAGGTGCAGGTCCTCCTTGCCCGGCGCGGCGAGGGGGCCGTAGCCGATCACCCCGTTCTCGGAATGAAAGATGATCTGCTTGTCGCCGAAATCGAAATTCGAGCACAGGGTGGGGATGCCGATCCCGAGATTGACGATCCAGCCGTCGCCGAATTCCATCGCCAGCCGGTCGCACATCTGCTGTCGGGTCAAGCCTTTCGCCCTCTCGCTCATCGGCCGATGCTCCCTGGAGGCTGCGGCCACCAGCCCTCGGGCGGCGGCGGGATCTTGACGATCCGGTGCACGAAAATTCCGGCGGTGTGCACATCATCGGGGTCGATCGCGCCGACCGGCAGGACGTCCTCCTCGACCTCGACGACCGTGACCCGCGCCGCCATCGCCATGATCGGGTTGAAATTGCGCTGCGAGCGCCGGAAGCGCAGGTTTCCCGCCGCGTCCGCCTGGTAGGCCCGGATAAAGGCGTAGTCGAGCGGCAGTGCGTGCTCGAGGAGGTATTCGCGGCCGTTGAACACGCGGGTTTCCCGGCCCTCCGCGAGCTCGGTGCCGACCGCTGCCGGGGTATAGAAGGCCGGGATTCCGGCGCCGGCCGCTCGCATCCGTTCGGCGAGCGTGCCTTGCGGGACGAGCTCCGCCTCGATCAGACCCCGCTCGACATATTCGGACAGGATCAGCCGTTGCGAGGCCCGCGTCGGCGCGGTGAACGCGCAGATCACTTTCTTGACCTGCCCGTTTTGGATCATCTGGCCCATATCGGGCGCATCGGCCGGCAGGGTGGCGCCGCCGCGCGTCGAATTCGACACGCAAGTCAAATTCTTGGCGCCCTGCTTGGCGACGGCCTGATAGAGGTTGATCGGCATCCCGACGACGGCAAACCCGCCAAAACCGAGGGTCGCGCCATCCGGAATGTCGCGGACCGCATCATCGAAGCTGGAACAGACCTTGCTCCTCGCGCTCATTCCCCCACCGCAGACTTTCAGTTCACTGGCTTCATCATGCGGCAGCCAGCTTCAGGCGGCAACCGACTCAGCGTCCCTGAGCGCAGCGCTTGGGCAGGATTGCGAGCAGGCCGGAGAAGCTGGCTTCGACCGAGCGCCCGGCGGTGTCGATGGCGGCATCGGCTCGGGCATAGAGCGGGGTGCGGGCGGCGAGAATGCGTTCGAGATCGGCCATGGCTTCCTTGTTTTCGGACATCGGGCGCAGGTCGCCTTGCGCGATAACGCGGCTCATATGCTCCTCGGGCGAGGCCTTGACCCAAACGGTAAAGCAACGCGCGAGGAGCTCGTCATAGGTTTCGGATTCGGCGACGATGCTGCCGCCCGCAGCCAGCACAAATCCCGGATGGCGGTCGAGGACGGCATCCAAGGCGCGGCGCTCGGACCGGCGGTAAGCGGATTGGCCGGATAGAGCGAAAATCTCGCCGAGCGACAGCCCGAAATCCCGCTCGATCTCGGCGTCGAGCTCGATAAAGGGCACGTCGAGATGGCGCGCCAGACGGCTGCCCAAGGTCGATTTGCCGGCGCCGCGCAATCCGATCAGCGCGATGCGCCGTTGCCGCGCCTGACGGTCGGGCGCCGCGAAATGCGCGTCGAGCAATGCCCGCGCCTCGCCGAGCCGGTCCGGCGGCAGGCGGCGCAAAAGCTCGAGGATCCGCCCCAATTCGGCCGGTTCGGCCGGCTCCGCGCCGAGGAGCCTGGTAAGCGGCAGGTTGAGCGCGTCGCCGACCCGGCGCAGCAATTTGATCGAGAGATTGCCCTTTCCGCTTTCGAGCTGGGCGAGATAGCGCTCCGACAGTCCGGAATCGCGCGCCAGAATCCGGCGCGTCATGCCGCGGCGGGCCCGTTCCTCGCGTACCCGTTCGCCGAGGCGGCAAAGATAATCGTCCCGCTCGATGGCCGGCTCGGCAAGGCTGCGAGCGCTGGTTGACCGCTGCATGCGAGGAATATAATGGCGTGGCGGCCGATCTCGACAGGTTACGGCCCGGGAGGATGGCGGATGAGCAGCGAACGCCCGACCGAATACAATGCCGCGGCCGATCTGATCGGGCGAAACCTCGCTGCCGGACGCGGCGCCAAGACGGCTTTCATCGACGATCACGGTCGTTACAGCTATGCCGAGCTCGCCGAGCGAGTGAGCCGGTTTGCCAATCTCGTGCGGCGGCTCGGCATCCATCCGGAGCAGCGCATCCTTCTCTGCCTGCATGACACGATCGATTTTCCATCCACCTTTCTCGGCGCGATCAAGGCCGGGGCCGTTCCGGTTGCGGTCAACACTCAGCTCGCTGCCACCGAATTCGCCTTCATGGCGGCCGACAGCCGCGCCCGCGCCGTCGTCGTTTCCGGGCCGCTGCTGCCGGTCATGAATGCTGCATTGGCCGAATTGCCGGGGCCGCGGCCGGCGCTGATCGTTTCCGGCGGTGACGCGCAGGAGCACTCGCTCGCCGGGTTGCTCGCCGAGATGCCGACGGCGGCCGATACCGCGCCGACCCATCCGGACGAGCCGTGCTTCTGGCTCTATTCGTCGGGGTCGACGGGCCGGCCGAAGGGCACCGTCCATATCCATTCGAGCCTCGTGCAGACGGCCGAGCTCTACGCCGTGCCGGTGCTCGGCATCGACGAGAGCGATATTGTGTTCTCGGCGGCAAAGCTGTTCTTCGCCTATGGGCTCGGCAATGCGCTGACCTTTCCGCTGGCGGCCGGGGCCACCAGCGTGCTGATGGCCGAGCGGCCGACGCCGGCCACGGTCAGCCGCGTATTGCGGGAGCGCCGTCCGACGATCTTTTACGGGGTTCCGACGCTCTACAATGCGATGCTCGCCGGCAACGATCTGCCGTCACGCGACGAACTCGCATTGCGCCGCTGCGTTTCGGCCGGAGAGCCGCTGCCGCAGGAGATCGGCCGGCGCTGGTCGGCGCGCATCGGGGTCGACATCCTCGACGGCATCGGCTCGACCGAGATGCTGCACATCTTTCTCAGCAACTGGCCGGACCGGGTTCGCTACGGCACCACCGGCAGACCGATCCCGGGCTATGAGCTGAAAATCGTCGACGAGGAGGACAGGCCCGTCCGCCGCGGCGAAATCGGCGACCTGATGGTCAGCGGGCCGACCAGCGCCGCCTATTACTGGAACAACCGCGAGCGCTGCCGTGCCACTTTCATAGGCCGGTGGACCCGCACCGGCGACAAATATTTCGAGGACGAAGACGGTTATTACGTCTATTGCGGGCGCAGCGACGACATGATGAAAGTCAGTGGGATGTACGTCTCGCCGGCCGAGGTCGAAGCGGCGCTCCTCGCGCATGAAAATGTGCTCGAGGCGGCCGTCGTCGGCGCCCCGGACGAGGACGGGTTGACCAAGCCAAAGGCGTTTGTCGTCGCAAAACCCGGGGTTCGTGGCGATGAGGAGCTTGCGCGGGCGCTGGAGGGACATGTAAAGGGGCTGCTGGCGCCCTTCAAATGCCCTCGCTGGTTCGCGTTTCTCGACGACCTGCCAAAGACCGCCACGGGTAAAATCCAACGCTTCAAGCTCCGCGAGCCGACGTCGTCATAGGGCTTCTCTTACCTCACCCAAGCGCGGGTTTGCGGCAGGAGCGAGCCTCCCGATGAACCAGAACGTGGCCTTCGCCTCCCCTTCACCGCCTCATCGCAAGCGGCGTTCAATATCGGGCCAGCGAGGGCGCTCCGGTTCGATCCGACACTTCCACAGATGCTGGTCGTGCCCAAAGCTTCTAGCGAAACAGTCCCCAGACAAATTCTACCGAATTAGGAACAGGGGACATACTTTCCACGTTCACAGCGCTGATTGACTATCAATCGGAGGAAGTAGTGAAGTTGCGGCCATTATCCATGGAGTTTCTGCGGAACCCCATACTGGCACAGGCTTACGCAGTGATGGTGATTATTGTGGCAATCACGTCTCCCGCTTACGCGGACGAGGCGATGAGTGTCGCTCAGAGCCTCGCGTCAAAATGGCAGAACGCCTACAACAGCGGCGATGCCGGAAAAGTCGCAGACCTCTACACCCAAGACGCCGTCTGGAGCAGACCTGCGGGCATTGTGAAGGGTAAGTCGGAGATCGAAAAGACCTTAACCGACGCGATGAAGCGAGATTGGGGGAAGCTGACTCTCACTCCAGCAGCAGCCCACCAGAACGGGAATGTCATTTGGGTCTATGGTGACTGGTCCTTCGCCAATGGACCGAGCGGACACTACGGGATCGTAGATGTCAGCGAAGGGGGTTTCTGGCATATCGCCATGGACGTCACTAACATGATGCCACCGAAGAAGGAATAGTTTGGCCTCGCCCCGCGCAGCGGGGCTAACTGTCGGTATTTCCGTGCCCAACCTCAGGTCTGCTTGAAGAACCGGGTGGCGTTGTCCCAGAAAAGCTTATTTCGCTGGTCGGCGCCGAGGCTGGACCAGGCGAGGATGTTGTCGACCGAGTTCGGAAATTGGCACTCCGAGTGAGGATAATCGGAGGCGTACATCAGCACGTCGTCACCGAGATATTGCGTGACGGTGTTGAACATATCCTCACCCTCCTGCCGCTCGATGCTGCAGAAGAAGCGACCGCTCGTCAGGTATTCGCTTGGTTTCAGTTTGAGCGGCGCGGTGCCGCCGACATAGACCGCCTGCTCATCCATGCGCCGCGCCCAGAACGGCAGCCAGCCGAAACCGCATTCGAGCACGCCCATTCTGAGCCTTGGGTAGCGGTCCATGATGCCGCCGCCTATGAAGGCAGCGACAAACCGCATCGCGCCCCACGGATGTGATGCCAGCCGGCCGAGAAAGATGTTGTCCCAGACATCGCGATAGGCGGGGTAGTAGGGTGGGTTCCAGGTGGAGCTGTGGTGCGCGATCGGCAGGTCGTATTCCTCCGCCGCACGCCAGATCGGTTCGAGCTTGGGGTGATCGGGCGGGATATCGGTCGGCATCAATGGTTTGACCGCCACCGCCCATTTCGAATTTCCCCATTCGCGGATCTCGCGCACGGCCTCCTCGGGAACGCGCGCCGAGGCGACGATCAGGCTCTTCAGCCGGTTCGGGAACTGCCCGCAGAAATCGGCGATGTGCCGCTGATAGGCGCGCGCCATCGCGACCTCGAATGCCGGGTCCTCCAGCCCGACAAAGCTCATGAAAGAGCCGGGGATCAGGAAATGTACATCCGTCCCCTCCTCGTCCATATCCAAGACACGGTTGCCGGCGTCGGCGTCCTGCACCCCGGGGCGCGGCATCTTGCTGCCGCGCCAGCGCGATTCGCGGCCGGTGAAGTTCTCGCGCGGCGTCGCCTCGCCGAGCACGCGGCGGTAAAATTTCCGGCCGAAGCTGTAGGAGTGCAGACCGTCGCCGGTGTCATGGCGATAGGGCGCCAGCTCTCCGAGCCTCGGTCGAAAGCTCGGATCGAGATAGCGCTCGAGGATTTCTGCGGAGGGACTGACATGCGTATCGGCGTCATAAACGCGAAAGCCGTTTTTCATGGCGGCTCTCCTCGCCGCGTCCGCGTCGTCAGGCTTGTCTGAAGAAGCGGTTGGCGTTGTCGAAGAGAAGCTTTCTCTTAGTATCCTCCTTGAGGCTCGACCAGCCCATGATGTTGTCGACCAACTCCGGGAATTGGCATTCCGAGTGGGGGTAGTCGGAGGCGTACATCAATACGTCATCACCCAGGAAATGAGTGACGTAATTGAACATGTCCTCGCCTTCATGGTGTTCGATGCTGCAGAAGAACCGGCCGCTCTGCATGTATTCACTCGGCTTTTGTTTGAGGGGAGCGGTGCCGCCGACGTAGACCGCCTGCTCGTCCATGCGCCGAGCCCAGAACGGCAGCCAGCCAAAACCGCATTCGAGCACGCCCATCCGCAAACTCGGATATTTGTCGAAAAGCCCGCCGCCGATGAAGGATCCGACAAACCGCATCGCACCCCAGGGATGCGCAGCGAGCCGGCTGAGAAAAATGTTCTCCCAAAGATCTTCGTAGCCCGGGTAGTACGGCGGGTTCCATGTAAAGCTGTGGTTGGCGATCGGCAGGTCGTATTCCTGGGCCGCTTCCCAGATCGGGCTCAAATCGGGATGATCCGCCGGCAGATCCTTGGCGAGCAGCGGCATTACCGCGACCGCCCATTTCGATTTGCCCCATTCGCGGATCTCGCGTACGGCTTCCTCGGGAACGCGGGCTGACGCAACGATCATGCTCTTGAGGCGCGTCGGATATTGCCCGCAAAAATCCGACATGTGCCGGTGGTAGGCGCGTATGAGGCCGATTTCGAGCGCCGGGTCAGGAAGGCCCACCGCGCTCAGCCAGGAAGTCGGGATCAGGAAATGGACGTCGGTCCCTTCGTCATCCATGTCCTTGACGCGGTTCTCGGCCTCGTCGTCCTGCACGCCGGGCCGCGGCATCTTGCTGCCCATCCATTTCGTCTCGCGCCCGGTGAAGGTGTCGCGGGGTGCGCGCTCGCCGAGAACCCGCCGGTAATATTTCGTCCCGACGCGATAATTATGGAGCCCCTCGACACCGCCGACCGCTCCTTGCCCGACCGCAAACCGGTAAGGGGCCAACTCGCCGAGGCGCGCGCGGAAGTCCGGGTCGACATACCGCTCCAGCACCTCCGCGGCGGGGTTGACATGCGTATCGGAATCATAAACCCGAAACCCGTTTCTCATTTTGGCTCCTCCGTTCGCCGACGCCCCAAAACCGCAGTCCCGACGCCCCGATCATAGGTTCGCCCGGATCGATTGTCGCGGGCAATTTGACTTCGGTTCAAAGCCTGACCCGGGAAGCCGCGGCGGGGGAGCCGTTGGCGGCGAGGTAGACGGCCTTGTTGGTCTCGACGTTGAATGCCGGCAGATGCTCGCGCCGGTCGAATTGCGGCCGTGCCCGGATGCGGCCGGCCAGTTCCAGGTGATTTCCAATGTCGAAGAACTCGATGAGGTTGTGGTGGTAGCGGCTGAGCTGAATAAAGGTGTGGGTGCGCGAAGCAATGACGCGGCAGCCCAGCTCCAATGCCTGGGAAATCGGGCCGGAGGAGGATTGCCCCACTTCGAGATAGGGGAACACGACGGCGTCGCAGATCGCCATGCCGGCCAGGAAATCGGCGTCGCTCTGCGCACCCATAAAGTGAATGCGGTCCGACAAATCCTTTGGATGCTCGATCAGCAGATCGCGCATCGAGCTGTCAACGGCGACTGAGACCGCCGGCGCCGTCCCTTCTCCACCCGATAGGATCCGCTCGGCCACACTGGTATCGACATAACCGGCGTTGAACAACGACGAGACGACCGGATCGATCGGCTGGTGCGGCTTGATTTCATTCGGATGGACGCCACCGAAAATCAGCAGGTGATGATCTTTCGGCAGGTGGTGCAGCGCCCTGACGACGGTATCGAACCCCTTGTAGCGCCCGAGAAAGCCGAAGACCCCGATCAGTTTGCTTCCGGCCGGGACGTTGTCGAGAACCGGAAATTTTTTCCGGGACGCGGCGCGCCGAACTTCCGCCACCTCGGCGGCGGAAAGAAACGACAGCGGATGGTCATAGACGTTGCGCATGCCATGCGCGAATTTCATCTGCGAGAGGTCGCGGCGGGTATGCACGATCAGAGTGACGGGCTTGAAGCGCTGCGCACGCCGGATCCGGCTGGCCAGCCCCGCCGAGAGCAGGTGCTCGCGATTGTATTGCGTCCTCATTGCAATCGCTCTTGCGAAATTGCGCTTCAGAACCTCTCTGAAGTACTCCCGGTAATTGAAGGCCTCGCACTGGAACACCGTGTGGAATGTCACGGAGAGCCGCGGCGCGGCGCGCAGGATCCAAGAAAACCGCCGATGAATGTCCTGGCAGTCTCTGCCCAATGTGCCATGCTCGAGTTGCAGATTGACCGCCTCGTAGTCTCTTATTTCCCGGCATATGTCCAGAATGTGCCGGTCGCCGAATTTTCTGACGCGGCCATGCGTGCTGCGCAGCAGATACTGATCCAAGTCGAATACCGTTACCTCGAAAACATCATTCAGCTGCTTCTCCAAGCACCGCGTATAAGCCGCGATCCCACACAAAGCATCGTGGGTCGAAATCAAGGCAAGCCTTTTGCGTCTGCGGCGGATGTGACGAAAGGGTGAGGCCGTGATCGGCGGCGCGGGCAACAGCCGGGGGCGAGTGTCGATTTCGAGCGTCGCCATGATGCCTACAGGTGCTCTCGCACCGTCTGGACGATGAAGCCGCCGATCAGCCAAACGGCACAGCACAGAAGAAGGGCGATGCCGACATTGCGCCACCGGCGGGGATAAAGAGGTTCCTCGGGAAGGCTCGGCTGCACGAAGCCGGCAAGGTAAACCTGCTGGCGGTCGGCGTTCATGCGCGCCCGATCGAGCGCCTCCAATGCGTGTTGATAGGCTTTCTCGGCGAAACTCCGATCACTCTCGAGCCGCTCATATGACCCCATCACCCGCGACAGAACCTCGGAGCGCGACTTCTCGGTGTCGGTCACCTCGCTTTCGACCGAATGGAGCTGAGCCTGCAATGATTGCATGCGAGCGTCCAGCATCCTGACGGACGGAGCGTCGGCCCGCATATAATGCTTGACGGTGGATAATTCGGTGTCGGTCCGGACGATCTCGTCGCGTATCCGGCCAGCCAGCGCTTGAGTCGCGTCGGCGGTTTTGCGCGGATCGATGATGCCCTCGCGGTCGCGAAACTCGCGAAGCCGCGCGAGCGTCGCCTTGAGCCGCCGTTCGGCGCGGCGCACCTCCTTCTCCGAATTCGCCAGAGTGTCGTGCCGCGCCCGCGCCGACAAATCGTTGACCAGGCGCTCGGCCGAGGCGAGGACAGCCTGCGCCAATTGCAACGCATCCTCTGGCGTGAAGGCGCGGGCCCGGACCACGATCGTCCCGTTGGTGATGTCGTAGAACGCGTCCACCTGGCTCTTCCAGTACCTGACCAGCTCTTCGATCGAGACCGGGAGCTGCAGCCGCGCGACCCAATCGGCTTCCGGGCGCGAAAACATCTCGCGCAAGTCGAGCGTCTTGCCGAGTTCGTCGATGACATCGCGGCTGCCGAGGTATTGGACGACGGCATAGGAATCCACACCGACCGGCGAGGGCGCGACACTTCCTTGCAATATTCCGCCGATCTCGGCTCGGACCGGTTCGACCATGCGCAGTGCAAAGCGGAATTCGGCGACATACTGGTCGGCAGCGATCGCGAAATAATACACTGCAGCCAGCGCAACCGGCACCAACACGACGACGACCAGCGACAACAGGCGAACCGGGACGCGGCGGCGGCGTGCAGCTAATTCCTGCGCCTGAAAGAGAGCGATTGCTCCGCTGTCCTCGGCGGGTACCGGGAGGCCGCCGGCAATGGCGGGCTCGCGGGTCTGCGCGGAAGGCGGGCCGATCCAATCGCCGGCAGGCCGTGCACGTGTCGGCTGAGCCGTCATCAGGCACTCTCCTGCAGCAGGCGATGGTAAGCTTCTAGTGCAGCGCCAATATCCTCGTGCAATGTCAGCTGGCCATTGGCAAGGACAGCTCCCCTGTCGCAATACTGCCTGATCGTATGAGGGTTGTGCGTCACGAGAATGATGTCGGATCGCTGCATGCGTTGCCGGAACGCCTCGGCGCATCTGCGGCGGAACCGTTGGTCGCCGATCTCGGTCACCTCGTCGATCAGGTAGATATCGAAGTCGATCGCTAGGCAGGTGGCGAAAGCCAGCCGGGCGCGCATCCCCGCCGAGTAGGTATTGACCGGCATCTCGAAGTAATCCTCAAGTTCCGAGAAGCCTTCGACATAGTCTATCGTCGAGCGTATCGCCGCTCCATAAATGCGGGCGACGAAAGCGACGTTTTCGCGGCCGGACAGGGCGCCGTGAAACGTGCCGCCAAAGCCGAGCGGGAACGACACTCGGGCGAGGCGCCGCACAATGCCGCGATCCGGCGGCTCGGAGCCCGCGATGAGCCGGATCAGTGTCGACTTGCCGGCTCCGTTCGGTCCGAGGATTCCGAAGTTGTGACCGGATTGGAAAACCGTGCTGACCTGGTCGAGCACGGTCTTCCGGCCGGTTTTGGTGCGATACGACTTGCAGACCCGGTCGAGCATGATCATAGCGGCTCGTAAAGCCTTCGCTGCAACCCACGCTCGAGGCCCAGCCCTGCCAACAAGGTCACCACCGCGAAGGCCAGCAGATAGGAGCGGTCGAGCCAGTGCGGCTCGTATTCCCGAAAAAAGCTTGAACGGAACCAGTCGACCGCATGCAATACCGGGTTCCACGCCAGGATGTCGCGGATCCAGTCCGGCATCATTCCCGGCACATAGAAAATTCCGGAACAGAAGTACAAAAGACGGGTCAACTGAGCCCAGATCTTATCCCACGACTTGGCAAAAGCATTGATCACGGCATTGAGGAAGCCGCACCCGCAGCCGAGCAGCCAGACAACGAGGAGTGAGAGGGAGACCCCTGCAAAATCACGCGGCAGCGCGCCGAGCCCGAGCGCGCCGAAGCCCGCTAGCAGAATGACCGCCACCAGCGTGTCGGTCAGCAATTCGAGCAGGCCTCGCGCCATCAGCACGTCGAAAGTGCCGACCAGAGGCAGCTGCAACAACGAGCCATTGCCCGCAATCGCGTAGGTCATGCTGCTGCTGGTGTGGACGAACATGTGATAGGGAATGATCCCGGTATAATAGAAGATGAAGAACTCCTCGCCGATCGGCGGCCGACCGCGCATCAACACTGCGAATACGAGTGACAGCGTCAGGATGTGCGCAATCGGTTCGAGCAATGCCCACCCGTATCCGAGCTTGGAGTCGCCGAAACGCGTGCGGGTCTCCCGGATCATCAGAGCGTGAATGACCCGCCCCTGGGTGCACAATTTCTCGAAAAATCCGGGAGGCAGCCGCGGCTCCCAATGCGGTCGCGCCGCGCGCTCGCTCAGCACGACGTAATCGCCGTCCAGGGTCTCGAAGCGGCGGTTCAGTACCTGCAATACCGCCTGCGCATATTCTTCGTTTTCCGGCGCGGCGCGGATCAGTTCGCCGCCGACGGCGAGCGCCTCGGTAAAACGGCCGCTGTCGAAATAGACCGTGAGCTGCGAGCGCTTGGCGGCGGGGTTTGACGGATCGAGCGCCGCCGCCCGGCCGAACGCCTCGGCTGCTTGGTCGAGCCGGCCGAGCCGGTACAGCAGGTTGGCTCGATGCAGATGGTATTCCGCGATTTCTGGTGCGATCGAGAGGGCCCGGTCGATCGCGTCGAGTGCATCTTCGATCCGGCTGCGCAGCATCTGCGCTGCGGACAGCAGGCGGAACGCGACTTCGTCCTGCGGGCAGCTGGCGAGCATGCCGGCGATGATGTCGGCGGCCTCGTCAAAACGCCCGGTGCGCAGCAATAGCTCGCCGGCATGGAGCGCGTTCTGCCGGTCGCCGGGCGCCAGCGACAGGGCGCGCAGTGCAAGAGCCACGGCCTCCTCGGGTTCGTCGAGGGCGAATTTGAGGCTTGACATCTGGCGGAGGACCGTGCTGCGGCCGGGCGCAATGGCCGCCGCGCGCGCCAAATATTCTATGGCATCCGCGTATCGGCGGGCGGTCTCGCACAGGCCGGCGGCGTGGACCGCGAATTCAAACAAATCAGGATCGAGCTCGCTGGCCCTGCCGGCGTGGAGAATTGCGCGATCGAGCAGCCCGGCAGCCGCAAACGACCCGCTCGCGTGACGGTGGCCTTCGGCCCATCGGGGACGGATTTCCAGCAGTCGCTCGTAGGCCGCCGCGGCTTCCGCGTGGCGCCCGGAATTGCTAAACACCCAAGCACAGAGATTGGCTATTTCTTCCTGAACGGGCCGGAACTCGAAGGCAACGCGGGCGCACTCGGCGGCATGCTCGCGCCATCCCCGGTGCAACAAGGCTTCGCTGAGCCGGCCATAGAAGATAGAGAATTCGCCGTTGGGAAATCTGCGCTGAATGAGATAGAGTTCGGCAGGCCTCAATGAAATCGGCGGCGGCGCCCAATGGCCGGGCGCTCCCTATCGCCTCTTCGCAAATTTCATCGAAATCGGTCACTGTACGTGTCGCCGTTAACCAGCAATAAACGTTAAGGATTCGTTAGTGAGGATGAAGTGTGTGCCGTCAGAACTTCGTCAGTATATCGTAAAAAATTCGTCCATTCCACATGAATCACGGACTATCTCTTGACGGAAATTGATCAATTTTATCTTAATTTAAGAAATAGCCGTGAGTGTTAGTTAATGTGAACAGCGAATTTGAAGCTGGGCGAACGATCTTTAATACTAAGCCGGGAAATCAGCGGCGTTTTACAGAATGGCTGGGCCGCTCGTTCGATGGCGGGGCTGTGACAATCTCAACCGAGCCGGCGCCCTTTCTTGGCTGGCATCGGCGCTTCTTCGACCTTAGAGTGTCGGCGCGAGACAGAAGGAGAAGCGGCGATGGCGTTCGAATTTGGCATGTTCCACGAGTTTCAATGTCCGGCGGGAAAGAGCCAGCCGGAGGCCTTCGCCGAGTCGTTCGAACAGGTTGAAGCCGCCGAACGCTGGGGTCTGGATGCGATGTGGCTGGCCGAAATTCATGTCGCGCCCGAGCGGTCGGTCTGCGCCGCGCCGTTGACGATTGCCAGCGCCATCGCAGCGCGCACCAAACGCATGAAGATCGGCACCGGCGTCCAGGTATTGCCGCTGTGCCATCCGCTGCGCCTTGCGGAAGAGGCCGCCACGGTAGATCAGATCAGCCACGGCAGGCTGATCTTCGGCGTCGGCCGCAGCGGCTTCCCGCGCACCTACGAAGCGTATGGTGTGCCCTACGGCGAGAGCCGCGAGCGCTTCGCCGAGACCCTCGAGATCCTGAAAAAGGCGTGGACCGAGGATCCGTTCTCCTATTCGGGCAAGTATTACTCGTTCGAAAACGTCAGGGCGACGCCGAAGCCCTACCAGAAACCCTGGCCCGAAATCCGGATCGCCGCCAACAGCCCGGACACGTTTCCGGCGATCGGCAAGCTCGGCCACGGCGTCTTTGTCGCGGTTCGCCTCGGCACGCTTTCCGAGCTCGCCCCGAACATCAAGGCCTACCGCGAAGGCTGGAAAGAGGGCGGGCATCCGGGCGAGGGCCAGGTTTTTCTGCGGGCGCCGGTCTATGTCGCCGAGACGGCGGCGCAGGCCCGCTCGGAGCCGGAAGAAAGCATCATGTACTTTTATCGCTATCTCGGGGAGCGGCTCGAGGATTCGGCGACCCGCGCCGGCGTGCGCGCGATCGAGGACCGCGCTGCGCGCGGCCGCCGGCTGCAGACCATCACCTATGACGAGGCGTTGCGCGACAAGATCATCGTCGGCACACCCGAGCAGGTGACGGACCGGCTCATGGGATTGCAGGAAGAGCTCGGCCTCGACGGCATCCTGGCGGAGATGAATTGCGGCACCAAGATCCCGCATCATCGCGTGATGAAGTCATTGCAGCTGCTTTGCGAGAAGGTGAAGCCTCAGTTTCAGTAACTCCAATCAGTGCAGTTCGGCCAGATTCATCGCTTCGCCAAAGCGGCGGCTGGCTTCGAAGAAATCGCCGTATTTGCGGTGCCCTGCCGAAATATGCGCGCAGGCGAGCAATAGCCGCTCGCGGTCACGGCTCTGGTTCTTGCCGTAATCCTCCAGCATGCATTGCGGGATTTCCTGGTTGTGCGGGTCGTTGCCGATCCGCGTCGCCATCAAGGCAAGCCGCTGGACGAGCGGCGAGCGGTCTTCGCCGCTGTCGAGATAGGCCCGGGTCCAGCCCACGGCTTGCGGCGGATCGAGGGCGGCGATCGCCGCCTCCAAATTCCCGATGATTTGGCTGCCGGTCATCCGGTCGGCGCCGCTCGGCGCTTTCACAGGGTCAGTTTTGAGCCAACCGGAGCTCCGCTGGTTCCACGCCGCCTGGTTGACCATCGAACCCGCCACATAAAGCAGCTTCAGCCGCTGCGGGTGCTCGAAATTGTCATAGAACCAGCCGATCGTATTGCAATACTCGTAGGTGTGCTGCGGCATCGAGAAATTGTTCGGCCCTACCGTCTCCAGCACCACCTGAGCGGCGGCCAACTGGATCGCGTCGATGATCCGGCGCGGCGATTTGCCGGCCAATAGCAGCGCGCTGATCTTTTCAATGTAAGCGGGCTCGTGCTGATGGATCAACGCATCGATCAGCTCTTCGGTCTCGGCTTCGTTCAATGATCCGGTATTGGCTAGCAGCGCACGCTCGCGCTCGCTCGTGCCGCCTTGCGGAACGGCATGCACCTCCTTGCCCTCGATAAAGATCGTGACAACGTTGCACGCCATCTCATAGACCGAGTGCCAGCGCGGCCCGACCGCAATGTCGAGCGCGCCCGCATAGATCGTGTCGTGCGCGTTCTCCCAGCCGATCGCATTGCCGATCTCGACGACCGACCGCGCGCGATACGCCTTGTGCCCAGTCGTGTAGGAGCGGTTATAGAGCATGCGGTCCTGCATATCGATCATGCCGGCAAAAACCATCTGGGCCAGCACCTCCTTGCGGTGCTCTGTCTCCTCCATGAGGCCAAGGAAAATGCGGTAGGCATCGATCACCTGACCGCGCTGGACCAATGTCAGCCAGTTGTTGAGGCGCTCGTTGAGCGGCCCCGCTTCCCTGAGCGGCTCCTGGTCCGGCCAATAGACGACCGGCTTTGGCGGCTCGGTGTTCGGCATCTTGTAGCCGCGGGTCGCATAATGGCCGGGCGCCTTGAAGATCTTCTGGTTCCAGATGTCGAGCCCTGACGGGATATACCAGATCGTCTGCGCCAGCGGCAGCCCGGCCAGCTTCTCCGGCAACATTTTCTGCAGATTGATGGCGGCGCGCGCCGAGAGCAGGCAGTGGTCGTTGTTGACGAAATTCGGGAAGCCGTCGTCGATGCGCTGATGGTAGGGCACATGCGTATAGGGCGCATGGATGCGCACCGCTTCGGCCATGATCTCCGGCAACGGCCGCCCGCGCCGCAGCAATTCGTAATAGGCCCGGCTGCCGCCCTCCTGATCGCGGGCGAGCATGCGATCTTCGAGCTCGTGATAGAGGCGAGCCGCTTCTTGACGGCCGTTTGTTGCTATTGCGGCTTGCGTTGGCATGAGTTTTTGCTCCTCGGTCGCGGTCGGTGGCATGCTGAACAATGTAGTCACGCCTCGCAGCCGGCGGCAACATCCTTACCCGCATGGCGCGAGTGCATTTGAGGAATTGAGGCGGATGGTTCCCGACATCTTCCACCGTGATTTCACGCCGGCGCCGTACTGGTGGGAAGCCTACACGCCGACGGCCGGGGACCTCGCCGACGTGCCGAGAGCGGCGCCCGTCGCAATCGTCGGCGGCGGCTATGCAGGCCTGTCGACGGCGCTCGAACTGGCGAAGCACGGCATCGACGCGGTCGTGCTCGAGGCCAACGAACTCGGCTTTGGCGCCAGCACCCGCAACGGCGGCGCCGTCAGCGGCGGGATTAATATCGGCAAGAGCTTCACCGGCCGGGCAGCCGACGTCGAGCCCGAGCGGGCCGAGCGGCTGCTGTCGGACGCGTCGGATGCGTTTGGCCTGATCGATCGGCTGATCCGGGAGGAAAAGATCGATTGCTTCTGGGAAAAGCCCGGCCGCTTTGTCGGCGCCTGGACAAAGAAGCATTTCGACGCACAGGCGCGGCGGCTCGCCGTGCTCAATGCGGCGGCGCAGTCCGGTGCGTACATGGTCCCGCGCGAGCGCCAGCGCGAAGAAATCGCCAGCGACTATTATTTCGGCGGCATGGCCGTCGAGCGGTCCGGCAAACTGCACCCGGCCCTCTATTACAAGGGGCTGCTCGAAGCCTGCCGCCGGCGCGGTGTTCCCGTCTGCGCCAAGTCTCCGGTTGCTGAAATCCGGCGGAGCGGCTCCGAATGGCACGTCGAGACCGGCCGCGGGGCGGTTTCCGCCGGCGATGTCGTGATCGCGACGAACGGCTACACCGGGGGCCTCACGCCGGCGCTCAGGCGTCGGGTGGTCCCGGTCGCCAGCCACATCATCGCGACCGAGGAATTGCCGCAGGATCTTGCCTGATCCCGAAGGCGCGGACCTTGTCCGACACGAAGCGGGTCTTGTGCTACTACCGGATGTCGCCGGACGGCAGGCGCATGGTGTTCGGCGGCCGTGCGCGCTTCACGCAGGTCGACCCGACCGTCAGCGCGCCGATCCTCTACCGCTACATGACGGCCCGCTTCCCGCAACTGCGCGGCTTCAAGGTAACCCACGCCTGGACCGGCAATGTCGCCTTCACGCTCGACGCATTGCCGCATATGGGAGAGCGCGAAGGCCTCCATTATTGTCTCGGCTGTAACGGCAGCGGCGTCGCGATGATGACCTATCTCGGCTGGCAGACGGCGCGCAAGATCGCGCGCGCCGCCAATTATGCCTGCAGCTACGACAGCGAGGAATTCCCCGACCATCCGCTTTACACCGGCAAGCCCTGGTTCTTGCCGGTCGTCGGCGGTTATTATCGGCTGCGCGACAACCTCGACCGTCTGCTGGCGTGACCCGAAACGTCCCGAGAGGAGATCTGAGATGGATTTCGAAACCTACAAAAGTTCGCTTGCCGAGGAGGCGCCGCCCGACGGCCTCAGCATGGCCGCGCAGGCGCTGTGGTGGGAAGCCAAGGGCGACTGGCACCTCGCTCATCAATGCGCGCAAAAGCAGCCCGACGCGCAGGGCGCCTGGGCGCACGCCTACCTGCATCGTGTCGAAGGCGATCTGCGCAACGCCGGCGGCTGGTACAACCGCGCCGGCCGTCCCGCCTCGACCGCACCCCTGAAGGAAGAATGGGAAACGATCGCCCGCGCACTGCTCGATTAACCGCATCTTGCCGGGACGGCCCTTCCGAGTGCTTGCTGTTTTTGCTGTTATTTGCAGCGAATTATCAGCCGTCGAGACCCGGTTCGCCGCACAAACCCTGGCGCGCTGTCGGTACGAAAGAATGAATACAGCCGAGAATAGCGAAATAATATGGAAGCAACAATGAAGGACAGCGTCCGCCGCCAGGCACCGCGACTTTTTGCAGCGGCTAGGCCCTCGTCGGCTGTGGAGTTCCTCCAAGGAACGAGCGGCGAATCGGATCATTGTGCGATTTTAACATGATATTGTAAACCAATCAAGGCCAGCGAGCGTAGGGCGGAAAAACGGAGCGCATTCCGCCTCCAACATGGCCGTTGGATCCCCACGTTCCAATCGCTGCTTATCATGGCCGCTCGCCAGTTTGTTCGGTTCAACGCTGCCGCCTTTCCAGTCGTCGGGATACAAGCCGCGCTCTACGCAGCGACGAAACGAAGAATATGGCCAATCCGCCGAGTGCCCTACGAGACCGTGCTTCACCGGGTTAAAATGCGTGTAGTCCAGGTGCGCCGCAAAGTCCCGATCGTCGCGTATTGTGTGCTCCCAATACCGACGCTGCCAAATGCCCGTTCGCCGCGGCTGGTCACGACCGATGATCGGGGGAAGGTGGAGGATATGAGTTGATAATTTGATCTAACGATACTGCAAATCCCGACAGGAATAATAACGAGCGCCGGCCTCGCGATAGGGTCCCCACGGGGACACTGACGGGCACGGCTGCGGTCAACAGATTGCTGCCCAAGTCAGGCGCGGTGGGCGAAATGCAGCAATAGACACCAATCGTAACCTGCGCGCCGACAAGATCGGCCTTCGCAGCGGGTGCCTAGCAAAACATTGCAGCGGCGAGCGGCAACAGCGCCACTGCGCCTGTATGTTGAGAGAAAAGGCGCATCATGCGAAATCCCCCTGTTGACGAGATCACCCAAAAGAGCATGGGCAGTTCAGGGTGTGCGAACCAGCGCAAGAAAATATCGCAGCATTTTAACCTCTTTTTCGAACTGCCAAAAAATAGGCGTGCTATTACCGGATATCGTCGGACGGCATGGTGCTCGCTTAGCCGTATCTTGGCGAGACGGCCCTCCGAGGAAGGATGCGGGGGCGGAAAAGCGCAGCGTATTCCGGTAGTCAGCATGCCCGGGAGGAAAATATGACTTACGATCATATCCAAGTGACGCGGCTCGCGACCTCCGTCGGCGCTGAAATTTCCGGGGTCGATCTGGCGATGTCGCCGGCGAGGCAGGCATTGGCGGAGATTCGCCGCGCGTTGGGCGAGCACGGCGTCGTGTTCTTCCGCGATCAGCAGCTGACCCCGGAAGAGCAGATCGCATTCGCGCGCTCTTTTGGCGCGATCGATATCAACCGCTTCTTTGCCGCTGTGCCCGGCTACCCGATGATCGCCGAGGTGCGCAAGGAGCCGGAGCAGCAGCGCAATATCGGCAATGGCTGGCATACCGACCACTCTTATGACGAGGCGCCGGCATTGGGGTCGATGCTCTATGCGCGCGAGGTGCCGAAAACAGGCGGCGACACATTGTTCGCCAGCATGTACGCCGCTTACGACACACTGTCCGATGGGCTAAAATCGACCCTCGAAGGACTGCGGGCAGTGCATTCGAGCCGCCACGTCTTCGGCCCCGCCGCAGCGGCGAGGCGGGGCGATCTTGAGGGGCGCCTTGGTAATCCCGAGCAGGCGACCCAAGACGCCGTGCACCCCGTCGTCATCCGCCACCCGGACATCGGCCGCAAGGCGCTTTACGTCAATCCCGGGTTCACCGTGCGGTTTGACGGCTGGACCGAGGAGGAGTCCCGCCCGCTGCTCGACTATCTCTATCGTCACGCGGTGCGGCCCGAATTCACCTGCCGCTTCCAGTGGCGGGAAGGCTCGCTGGCGTTCTGGGACAACCGCTCGACCTGGCACTTCGCGGTCAACGATTATCACGGCGAACGGCGCCTCTTGCACCGCATCACGATCGCCGGCCAGAAGCTGAGCTGAAACGCAGACGGCGGCACCGCCCTTCCCGGCAGCTCAATGAAGATAATGGATTGCGGCGAGGATTCCGGTTGCGGCGACAAGCATGCTGCCCAGGCGAATCAAGAGGCGGTGATCGACCAGGCCAAATCGCCCCGTACCGTGGCGATATCGGCCTTCAGATCGCCCCGCAACGCCGTCTCGGTTGCGTGCAAATCGGACTTTGTCGCGACATTTGTCATGGATTGCGTTGAATATCTCGGTAGCGATATGTTCCGCGGCGCCGCGGGCAATTCCCCCTCTTCGAGCGCACGGGTAAGCGTCAGCCGGTCGGTTACGGCTCAGCCCTGATTGCTCTCAAGGCGAGGAACCTGTCCATTTCTGCACAATGCTTGCTAAGAAATGCCGAGCAAGAACAACGCACAATCCATCTCCGGTCTCTGCTCTTGAACGAGGATAGACGCGTAGATTAGCTAAGATAAGCAGAATTCGGGGGGATAGAAAGCGCCTGGAGGCTCACGGGATCAGCACGGCGGCGCCTTGCAATGCGCCGTTGCGCAAATCGGCGAGCGCGTCATTCGCGCGGGCGAGCGGGTAGGTGACCGTCTCGGTCCTGATCGCGGCTTCGGGAGCCAATGCGAGGAACTCCTCGGCGTCGCGGCGCGTCAGATTGGCGACAGAGCGCAGCACGCGTTCCTCCCGCAGGATGCGGTAGGGGAAGGACGGAATGTCGCTCATATGGATGCCGCCGCTGACGACGGTGCCGCCCTTTTTTGTTGCGGCGAGGGCCGCGGGCACCAGCGCGCCGACCGGCGCGAAGATCAGCGCAGCGTCGAGCGGCTCGGGTGGCGGCTGGTCCGAGCCCCCGGCCCATTCCGCGCCGAGCAAGCGGGCGAAATCCTGCGCGGCGAGGTCGCCGGGGCGGGTGAAGGCGAACAGCCGGCGGCCTTGGTGGCGGATCACCTGCGCGACGATGTGGGCGGCCGCGCCAAACCCGTAGATCCCGATCAGCGGCGCATCGCCGGCGATGCGCAAGGTGCGATAGCCGATGAGGCCGGCGCACATCAGCGGCGCCGCCTCGACATCGCCGTAATGCGGGGCGATCGCAAAGCAATAACGCTGGTCGGCGACGGTCAGCTCGGCATAGCCGCCGTCGATCTGGTAGCCGGTGAATCGCGCGCGGTCGCACAGATTCTCGCGGCCCGAGCGGCAATACTTGCACACCCCGCAGGTCCAGCCGAGCCACGGCACGCCGACCCGCTCGCCGACCCTGAACCGGTCGACCAATTCTCCCTTTTCGATGACGCTGCCGATGATCTCGTGCCCCGGCACCAACGGCGATTTCGGGTCGGGCAGCTCGCCGTCGAGGATATGCAGATCGGTCCGGCACACGGCGCAGGCGCGGACCGCAATCAAGAGCTGCTGGGGCCCGGGATGCGGCGCCGGCAGCTCGGCTGCGGCGAGCGGGCGGCCTGCGGCGGTCAGCACTTGTGCCCGCATGAGCCTCTCCATTAGTAGTGCTCGGCGTGAAGCCACAGCATGATAACGCCTACCTGGAGGCGGCGCTCTATTCGCCGGTAAAGCAGTTCCTTGAACGGCAGGGCTACGAGGTCAAGGGCGAGGTCAGAGGCTGCGACCTCGTCGCCCGGCGCGGTGACGAGCCGCCGGTCATTGTCGAGCTCAAACTGCGCTTCAATCTGCCGCTGCTGTTGCAGGGCATCGACCGGCTGGCATTGACGGAGCGGGTCTATCTCGCGGTGCCGCGACCCGAACGGCGCGCGCGCGGCGGGCCGCTCGCGCCGCAGAGGCCCGAGATCCGCAAGCTGTGCCGCCGGCTCGGATTGGGGCTGATGCTGGTCGGCCTTACAAGGAAGACCGTCGAAATTCTGGAGGAGCCCGTGCCGTACCGGCCGCGCCGGGCGAGATTGCGGGTCCTGCGGCTGCTGGATGAATTCTCCCGCCGTGTCGGCGATGGGAATGTCGGCGGTGCCGTCGGCGTGCCGCTCGTCACCGCCTATCGCCAGGACGCCTTGCGGTGCGCGCGCGTCCTCGCCCTAGGCGGGCCGATGCGGGTCGGCGCCTTGCGGAGTGCGGCGGAGGTGCCGAGGGCCGCGCGCATCCTGCAGCGCAATGTGTACGGCTGGTTCGACCGGATCGAACGGGGCACATACCGCCTGACCCCCGAAGGGGATCAGGCATTGAGCCGTTTCGCCGAGGCGATCCCGGCTTCGCCGCCATGATTACCGACTATGGTGAAGAGAGGCAGCGCAGCCTGATCCTCGATTATTTCGGGAATGACGCGCGCATTCGGGTGCTGCGCCGGGCCGAGATTTTCGGCGCTGCGATCTTCGTCGTCGATTTCGACCGGGGGCCGCGCAATTTCCGTACCTTGGGGTCGTTCGGCGCCGGGGCGCAGGTCACCGAGCAGTCGAGCATGGATCTGCTCTATCCCTCCCGCCTCGTCTTTCATTACGAGCGGCTGATGTCGCTCGCCTTCGCGATGAGCGCGCGATCGATCAATGCGCTGCTGCTCGGGGTCGGGGGCGCGGCGATGTGGCGGTTTATGCGCGCCTATCTGCCGGATTGCGCGCCAACTCTCGTTGACTCGGACGAGACCATCGTCGCGACTGCCCGCCGGTGGTTCTACTTGAAGCAGCCGGTCGTCTTCGAAACGGCGCAGCGATTTCTCGCCGGGTCGAGCGCCCGCTACGACGTGATCCTGGTCGACCTGTACGGCCCCGGTGGCCCCGCCGAGAGTGACGAGGCTTTTTGGACACGCTGCCTCGACGCGCTCGCGCCCGGCGGCTGTCTCGCCAATAACTGGGCCGACTTCGCCGTCAACCCCAACGTCCGGCCAATGTCCGAACTCGCTCTCGGCCGTAGCCCGGGCCCGCGGTATTGAGCCGATCTATGTGACCCGCCGCGGTTTCCGCGACAATCTCGTCCAATACCTAGCGACCGAGCCCGGCATTGGCGCCGAGGCTCTGACCGATGTTCTCGAACGCCTCGTCCGGGAGCGCCACATCCCCGACCGCGGTCGCGGGATCCTCGAAAACTGCATCATCGGAACCCGCTTCCCGATCGCGTGAGCAAAATACCTGCGGCTCCCCCTACCTCAACCCCGACCCTCTCCGCCACCAAGGGCCGAGAGGGCGATATCTCGCTGCCCGATCCGGTAAAACCGCGGGACGCCTGGGCAGCGGCTCTCCCCTAGGCAGATGCCAAGGGACCGTGGTCGTCGCAGTGGTTGTCGTGCGGGTGGTGAAGATGGCCGGCGATCGGTAATCCACATGATCGCCGTGCGGCACCGCTTCGTGGCCGCATCCCGGCCCGTGCACATGGCCGGCCTCGTGCCCGCCGCAGCGGTGGTCCGAGGAACAGGTGTCGGGGTTCTCGCGTGATACCTCAGTCACGTGCTCGTCGACATGGCCTTCGTGCGGATGGTGAAGGTGACCATTTTGCAAGTAGTCGATGTGGCCGCCGTGACGTACCGCGGGTGTCCACAACCTGGCCCATGCTGATGAGCATGGTTGGTATGCGTTGGGGCGGAGCAAGTCGCCATGAGAAAGCATCCTTTCGAAGTTTCAGGTGCGCCGATGCCGCAGCACGGATTTGCGCGGCGCCGTTTATGGATCGACACGTGTAAATCGGGGGCCGTGCGGCAAGGATTGCTTGGAACATGTACGGGCCCGACTGCCGTGCCGGTTACGCGAACCCCTTTCCCGAAAACGACGTCTGGTCTTATCCTGAAGACGCCGTAAGGGAGAAAGTCCGATGAGACGGGCCTTCGTCGCGATCGTGTTATTGCCCTTCATTTCCATCACCGGGGAAGCGCGGGGCGCCGGTGTCGACCTCGAGGTGATCCTTGCCGCCGATGTTTCGCGCAGCATCGACGATGCCGAATTCGATTTGCAGCGCAAGGGCTACGGGGCGGCGCTGACCGATCCCCGCGTGCTCGCGGCCATTCACGGCCGCCCGGGCGCGGCGATCGGGGTTAGTTTCATCGAGTGGTCGGGGGACGAGGATCAGCAGGTCGTCGCCGATTGGACCGAAATACGCGACGAGGAAGACGCCGGCAGCATGGCCGCCGCGATCCTCGCTGCGCCGCGCTCGTTCATGGGCCGCACCTCGATAAGCGCCGCCATCGACTTTGCTATGGCGCATTTCACCAAATCGAAGTGGCAGGCGAGCCGGCGCATCATCGATATCTCCGGGGACGGCACCAATAACTCGGGCCGCGCCGTCACCGAGGCCCGGGATCAGGCGATCTCGCAAGGGGTGACGATCAACGGGTTGGCGATCATTAACGACAAGCCGAATTTGGGCTACTCCGCCCACACTCAGCCGCCGGGCGGGCTGCCGCTTTATTACCGACAGAACGTGATCGGCGGTACCAACGCCTTCCTGCTGGTCGTCAAGGACTTCAGTTCGTTTGCCGACGCGATGGCGCAAAAGCTCGCAAAAGAAATCGACGTCGCAGGACCGGCCGGCGAAAAGCGGGTGTCGTCGATAATTCCCGGTAAATTGCCGAGCTGGAACGCGAGGGAGGCAGGAAATTGACTGATTTCGCTCAGGGGCGCCGAAATCTGCTGCGCTCTGCGGCCGCCTGGGTCGGAGCCGGAGCCGCTCTTGCCGCCGCGCGGTCTGCCGGGGCATGGCAGGTCGAAGAGATCGCCCCCGAGAGCCCTCTCGGAGCAGCTCTTGCGAACCGCTGCCGCGGTGCTTCGGACCACGCAGCTTTGGTCGCGCACTTGCAGGGGCAGCTGGCGAAAGAGCCCTCCGTCAGTTCGCTCACGGCGACGTGCCCGATCTGCGGTTGCCCGGTTATCGTGAGCCGTCAGGATCGTTGACGCCTCGCTCACGGCGGCCGCCGGGCGCATGACGGAGCTGGCCGCCGACGCGATAATCGACCGATTGCCGCGGGGAATTGCTTCGTGACCGCCGTGGGAAGAACTGCGGCCGCGGACATGGTCCCAGTCATGACCGTTCCCAAGCTATGTAATCGGCGCCGGGCCTCTTACACTGCCCGGTGATGATCAACCGCCGCGATCTGTTCCCGCCGATCGAGCCGTACCGCACGGGGACTCTGCGGCTCGATGCCCGTCACAGTATGTATTGGGAGCAGTCGGGTAACCCGCGCGGTGTCCCGGCGCTGTTTCTGCACGGCGGTCCCGGCGCCGGCGCGACGCCGGTGCATCGGCGGTTTTTCGATCCTGAATATTGGAGGATCGTGATTTTCGATCAGCGCGGCGCCGGCCGATCGACGCCGCTCGGCGAGATTGCCGACAACACGCCAGCCCATCTCGTGGCCGATATCGAACATTTGCGGTCCTCGCTGGGTATCGACAAATGGCTGGTATTTGGCGGGTCCTGGGGCTCGACATTGGCGCTGCATTACGCGGAGACACACCCGCAGCGCTGCCTGGGGCTCGTGCTGCGCGGCATCTTTCTGTGCCGTCGTGAGGAGATCGAGTGGTTTCTTTACGGGATCCGCAGAGTTTTTCCAGAGGCGTGGCGCGCCTTTTCGGGATTTCTCCCCGCGAGCGAGCGCAGCGACATTCTCGCCGCCTATTACCGGCGCTTGCGAGACCCGGACCCGCGTGTCCACATGCCGGCGGCGCGCGCCTGGAGCATCTATGAGGGCGCCTGCTCGACCTTATTGCCCAATCCCGAGACGGTGGCGGCCTTCGGCCAGGACCGGCTCGCTCTCGGCCTGGCGCGAATCGAAGCGCATTTCTTCAGCAGTCATCTGTTCACCGACGAATTCGATCTAATCGCGCGTGTCGGGCAGATACGGCATTTGTCCGCAATAATCGTGCAAGGGCGCTATGACATGGTCTGCCCGATCGGAAGCGCCGACGAGTTGGCTCGCGCCTGGCCCGAGGCGACATACCTGATCGTACCCGATGCCGGGCATTCGGCGATGGAGCCCGGCATTCGCGAGCAGTTGATTTTGGCTACCGAACGGATGAAGGGGATCTGAGTTTGCCGATCGGTTTTGCTTGCACGGTAGGGTTTGCGTTCTACGATAAAAAAGGCACGGTCTCAACCGAGCCGCGATCGGGGGTGGGGAAAAGACGTGAGCAAGAAATCTGTGGGGCGGCTCGGGGCGATCTTGCTCTTGGGCTTCCGCATCTCAACGGCGCCTCCCGCGGCGGCGCAAATACCCTTGGGCTCCTTCGCCACCCTGGGCTCCCCCGCGGATTCGCCGAGCATCGCGACTGGCGCCGGCGTTTTCGACATCAATCCCGACCTGAAGAAAGCCGACGCGCGGCGCGAGGCCCAGTTGCAGGGCGAATACCGGTTTGGTGACGTGTTGTGGATCGTTGCGCCGTTCGTCGGTCTGATGGGCACCAGCGCCGGCGCGTTCTACGGCTATGCCGGTTTCGGCTTCGACGTGAATTTTGGCCCGAACTGGGTTGTGACCCCGACCTTCGCCGGCGGCTACTGGTACCGCGGGGACGGTCTCAATCTCGGCTCCTGGTGGGAGTTTCGCAGTGGCGCCGAGTTCGATTACCGCTTGGCGAACCGAAGCCGCCTCGGTCTTGCCTTTTATCACATGTCCAATGCCGGCCTGACCAAGCAGAACCCGGGGGAACAAGCCTTGCTCCTCGTCTACGCCGTGCCGCTTTACTGACCTGGGCTGCGCACGACGTCGCCGCGAGGCGGCGGGGTTGATCTTTGATGGTTTTCTTCACAATCCCGCGCTTAGCGCCGACAACGCGCGCCGCGTTATGGATTTTACTAAGCGGGGTCTGCGCGGTCATGATGAACGTGCTGATCCGCGTCGCGGCGCAATCGATGCACCCGTTCGAGGTCGCGTTCTTTCGTTGTCTGTTCGGCCTCGTGCTCGTGCTTCCTTGGGTCATCAAAGGCGGCCCGGCTCTGTTGCGCGGCCGCAACGCCGGTTTTTACCTGCTGCGCGGAGCGGTGGGCCTCGTCTCGATGGTGACCTGGTTCTATGGGATTACCGTCGTGCCGCTGGCGACTGCTACCGCCGTCAACTTCACGGCCCCGCTCTTCGCCACAATAGCGGCGGTGTTCGTCCTGCATGAGGATGTCCGGCTGCGCCGCTGGAGCGCGGTCGTCATCGGGTTTCTCGGCGTGCTCGTAATCATGCGGCCGGGCGGCGAGCGGCTCGACGCGAACCTCCTGATCCTGCTGGTGTCGGCGGCGAGCGCGGCAATGAACAACATTACCGTCAAATTTCTCGCGCGTACCGAGCCGCCGGGCAGGATCGTCGCGATGTTCATGATTTATTTGACGCCGTTGTCGTTGGTGCCGGCGCTGTTTGTCTGGCGGTGGCCGGACCCGTCCACGCTGGGTGCGCTCGTCGGGCTCGGCGGCCTCGGCACGATTGCGCATTTTTCGGTGGCGCGGGCGCTCGCGGCGGCCGACGCCAGTGCTTGCGCGCCCTTCGAGTTTGCCCGTCTGCCGTTTGCGGCGCTGATCGGCTTCGTGTGGTTCGGCGAGGTGACCGATGCGTGGACCTGGGTCGGAGCCGCGATCATTGCCGGATCGTCGGTCTACGTCGCGTATCGCGAGGCCCGGCTCGCCAGGCTGGCGCGGCGCGGCGAGACGCGTGCACCGCGGCCGCCTCGGCGGTAAGGTTTCCCAGCGCGGATCGCCAGGAGGAGGGCATGGAAATCGCAGGGCAGGCGGCAATCGTCAGCGGCGGAGCCTCCGGCCTCGGCCGGGCGACGGCAGAGGCGCTGACCGCGGCAGGAGTCAAGGTGACGATCCTGGACGTCAACGAGGCGTCGGCGACCGCCGCGGCGCGCGAGATAGGCGGCTTCGCGATCGGTTGTGACGTGACCGACGCTGCTGCGGTCGAAGCGGCCGTTGCAGCGGCGCGCCAGCGGCACGGTCCGGCGCGCATCGCCGTCAATTGCGCCGGCGTCGGCACCGCCGGGCGGATCGTCGGGCGCGACGGCCCGCTGCCGCTCGATGCGTTTCGGCGCGTCATCGAGGTCAATCTGATCGGCAGCTTCAACCTCCTGCGGGTCGCCGCGGCGGAGATGACGACGCTCGACCCGCTGGCCGACGGCGAGCGCGGCATCATCGTCTCGACCGCTTCGGTCGCGGCCTATGAAGGCCAGATCGGGCAGGCGGCCTACAGCGCCTCAAAAGGCGGCATCGTCTCGCTGACCCTGCCGGCGGCGCGCGAGCTGGCGCGCTATGGGGTGCGGGTGGTGGCGATCGCCCCGGGTATTTTCGAGACGCCAATGCTGCAGGGGCTGCCGGAAGACGTCCAGGAGAGCCTCGCCGCGAGCGTTCCGTTCCCGAGCCGGCTCGGCCGGCCCGCCGAATATGCCGCGCTGGTCCTGCACGTCTGTCACAACCCGATGATCAACGGCGAAGTGATCCGGCTCGACGGCGCCTTGCGCATGGCGCCGCGCTAGGGGACGGTTGGGGTTTAAGGCAGGGGCGGGCGGCGGTCCCTTTCGGGGGCGATTTCGTCGATCGCATGCGCCAGCCGGATGTCGAGTTCGCTGAGCCCGTCCGCGTCATGCGTCGACAGGATGACCTCGACCCGGTTGTAGACGTTGAACAGCTCGGGGTGGTGATCCATTTTTTCCGCCAGAAGCGCCATTCGCGACATGAAGGCCCACGCTTCCGAGAAGTTCTCGAAATGGTAGGTCTTGCGGATCGCATCGCGGTCGTCGACCTCGACCCAGCCATGCAGTTCATGCAGAGCGGTGTGGCGCTGTGCTCCGACCAGTCTTTCGGCCATTCCAACCTCCGTCAATTGCGGGAGTGATACCATGCCGGACCGCCTGCCGCCATCGCCCGCCGAGATCGAATCGTTGGCGGAACGCGCGTTGCGAACGATCCCGCGGCAGCTGAAGCGCCAGCTCGGGCAAGTCGTGATCCGGGTTGAGGAGTTCCCCGACCAGGAAACCGAGGCGGCGATGGGCCTCGAAAGCCCGTTCGATATCCTCGGCCTTTATCGCGGCGTGGCGCTGCCGCACAAGAGCGTCAGCGATCCACGGCCGGACCTCGACATGATCTTTCTCTATCGTCGCCCGATCCTCGATTACTGGTGCGAGAGCGGCGAGGATTTGGGGCATCTGGTGCGGCACGTGCTAATCCACGAGATCGGACATCATTTCGGCTTCAGCGACGAGGACATGGAGCGGATCGAGTTGTCGGAGTGAGCTTAGGCGGGCAATGCAGCCCGAACCCTGCTTCCGATCAGGCCGGGGTTGGCGCATCCGGATGGAGCAGGTCGGCATTGCGCAAATCCGCCCACAAGGCCGGCGGAATCGGACACTGCAGGAGCTTCGCGTTAGCCTCGAACTCATCGACGCTCCGCGGTCCGGGGAGGACTGCCGCGACGGCTGGATGAGCGAGTGGAAACCGCAGCGCCGCGGCCACGAGAGGCACCCGATGACTGTCGCAGATTGCGCTTATCCTTTCGACTCGGCCGACGATCTCGGGAGGCGCCGGCCGATAGTTCCAAGTCTCGCGGCCGGCAAGAATGCCCGTATTGAACGGTGCCCCGATTACGATCGAGATCCCGGATCGCAGACATCGGGGAAGCAGCTCATCGAGGGCTGTCTGTTCAAGGAGCGTATAACGCCCGGCAAGAAGAAAGACGTCCCAATCACCCCAATCCATCACCTCGAGCAGAACTTCCCACTCGTTGACCCCGATCCCGATTGCCGCCAGCCGGCCGGATGAGCGCAATTGTTCGAGCGCGCGATATCCGCCGTCGCGAAATGTACGGATGATTCGGGGATGCGCGTCTTTACCGTGCTGCCGCGCACCGATGTCATGAGCGTAAAGAATGTCTATCCGCGCCAGGCCAAGGCGCTGTAAGTCGTCCTCGAACGAGCGCATGATCCCGTCATAGGAATAATCAAAGACATCCTCGAACGGCATCGGGCGCGGCAGCGCGCCGGGAGCGCCGGAAACCGTCTGCGGCCTCAGCAGCCGCCCGGCCTTGGTTGCCAACACCCAATCTTCGCGGGGCAACTCGCGCAGCGTGTCGCCGACCATTCGGCACGCCTTTCCGAAGCCATAGAAAGGCGCAGTATCGAAATAGCGAACACCGGCCGACCACGCAGCCTTTATAACCGCCTCTCCTTCTTCTCGAGTGACCGGGATCCGGTGTCCCCCGAGGGTTCCGGTGCCGAGCCCGAGTACCGTCAATCTGAGAGGCGTGCGCCCCACCTGGCGTGTCTCGAAGCCCTCCATACGCCTTCTCCGCCACTGCGATCGGATCTAACATCAGATTACAACCAGCCGCTGTAATTGAAGTTGCGGCCGGTCGCTTGCCGCGAGGGACCGTGTCACATGATCCTGACTTTTGGGTCAATAAATGCCGATCTTATCGTCCCGGTTCCAAAATTGCCCCAGCCCGGGGAGACCGTTTTGGGCGGCTCGTATGAACTTCTACCGGGTGGCAAGGGGGCCAATCAGGCGCTGGCGGCGCGCCGAGCCGGAGCTGACGTCGTGCTCGTAGGTGCGGTCGGCCGCGACAGCTTTGCCGAGATCGCGCTCGATTCGCTCCGCTGCGAGGGTGTCGATACCCGGCTGGTGCGCGAGCTCGAGCTCCCGACCGGCTGTGCTGCGATCATGGTGTCGCCCGCGGGCGAGAACATCATCGCGGTGGCCCCGGGCGCCAATATGGGCGTGCGGTGCGACTGGGTGCCCGAGGATTTGCTCGACGCCGGGACGATTCTCGTCGCGCAGCTCGAAGTGCCGCCCGACGAAACCCAAGCGCTGATCAGACGAGCCCGGAGACGCGGCGGCCGATCTGTGCTCAATTTCGCGCCGGCGCTGCCTATCGATCTCGCGCTGCTGCCGGAAATCGATCTCCTCGTCGCGAATGAGAGCGAGGCCGCGATGGTATCGGCTGATCCAATGGGGATCGCCGGCCGGTTGCGGCAAGGCCTTGTCGTGACCCGCGGCGCTGCAGGGGCGAGTGCGTTTCTCCCCGATGGCAGCCGGCTCGATTTCCCGGCGCTCGCTATCAACCCGGTCGACACGACGGGCGCCGGTGACACGTTTGTCGGCGTCCTCGCTGCGGCGCTCGGCTTGGAAGAGAGCCTCGAAGGCGCGCTGCGGCGGGCCAGTGCCGCCGCCGGCCTTGCGTGCCTCGCCCGCGGCGCTCAAACCGCAATGCCGGGTTCAGCGGCAATCGATGCGGCAATGGCGCACTTGCCGCCAGGTTAGGCCGCCGGCACGCAGTGCGCCTGGAACTCGGCTAATATGTCAATGTAGAGCTGGCGCTTGAACGGGACGATCAGCTCCGGCAGGCGGGATGGCGCAACCCATCGCCAAGCATCGAATTCCGGATGCTCGGTGGCGAGGTTGATGTCGCTGTCCCGGCCGGTGAAGCGCATGACAAACCATTTTTGGCGCTGGCCCCGGTAGCGCCCGCCCCATATAGTGCCGGCGAGCTCGACCGGCAGATCGTAGTGCAGCCAACCCCGGCTTTCGCCGATGATCTGCGCCTTGGCGGTGCCGATCTCCTCCTCCAGTTCTCGCAGAGCCGCCTGGCGCGGGGTCTCGCCCGGATCAATCCCGCCCTGCGGCATCTGCCAGGCCGGCATCGTCGGCATGTCGCGGCGGCGGGCCACGAACACTTCGCCGCGCGAGTTGAGCAGCATCATGCCGACTGCCGGCCGATAGCCGAGCGGCTCGCCCGCTGTGTCGGCTTTCATTCGATTGCGCCGGTTAGCGTACCGTCAGTTGACGACGCGCCCGTTGAACATCGCGATGCCGCGCAGCATGTCGACCGCCCTGGCCAGCTGGTAATCGGCGGGCGTGCCCATGATCGACGGATCGACGGATGTCTGCTCGGGGGGACCGTCACCGGAATCGTCCTTTTTCAGATCCGTGGCGGTAGCGACCTTGTCGCCCTTTTCCCCTTTCTCGGGCGTCTTTTCGATCTTGGCGGCTTCGACGACGATGTCCGGATCGATTCCTTTCGCCTGTATCGAGCGCCCCGAGGGCGTGTAATAGCGCGCCGTGGTCAGCCGCATCGCGCCGTGGCCCGGGAGCGGGATGATTGTCTGCACCGATCCCTTGCCAAAGGATTTCGTGCCGAGAAGGATCGCGCGATGGTGGTCCTGCAAGGCGCCGGCGACGATCTCGCTGGCCGAGGCGGACCCGCCGTTGATCAATACCGCCAAGGGCAGACCGCTCGCAATGTCGCCCGGGCGAGCGTTATAGCGCTGTGCATCCTCGCTGCGACGGCCGCGCGTCGAGACAATCTCGCCCTTGTCGAGAAACGCGTCCGAGACCGCAACCGCTTGATCGAGTAGCCCGCCCGGGTTGTTGCGCAGATCGAGGATCACCCCGGAGAGCTTGTTGCCGGCCTGCTGCTTCAGGTTTTTCATGGCGTTGTTGAGGCCGACGTCGGTCTGCTCGTTGAAGCTGGTGATCCGGATGTAGCCGATGTTGTCGCCTTCGAGGTGGGAGCGGATCGACTGGATTTTGATCGTCGCGCGGGTCAATTTGACGTCGAAGGGGTCCTTTCCCTCCCGCCGAATGGTCAGCTTGATTTCGCTGCCGATCAGGCCGCGCATCTTCTCGACCGCCTCCGGAAGGGTCATCCCTTGGACGGGATCGCCATCAAGGTGAGTTATCAGATCGCCAGGCTTCAGGCCGGCGCGCGCCGCCGGGGTATCGTCGATCGGCGAAACAACCTTGACGACGCCGTTCTCCATAGAAACTTCGATCCCCAGCCCGCCAAACTCGCCGCGGGTCTGGACCTTCATATCGTTGAAGTTCTTCGAATTCAGGTAGTTCGAATGGGGATCGAGCGAGGTCAGCATGCCGTTGATCGCCGATTCGACCAACGTGTCGTCTTTGACTTCGTCGACATATTCGGCGCGTACACGCTCGAAGACCTCGCCGAACAAGGTGAGCTGCTTATAGGTTTCCGCCGAGTTGGCAGGCGGTGCTGCGCCGAGGTCCTGGCGCAGCGAGAACATGAGGACAGTGGCGGCGACCGCCACCATGAGACCCGAACGCTTCATCCATTCACCCTATGTCTCGGGCCCAATCGGCGCGATGCACTTCGCATAAGATACCCGGGAGCGAGGGTGATGATCAAGCCAAGCCGGCGCGGCGAAATGGTCCGGTTTGATCCGGAGTATGTGCAAGGCCAGCGGAGCCACTTCCGAGGCGCACCGGGGTGGGGCCGGTGGCAGGTACCGGACTGCCCCTTCGCAAACGGATCCTCGTCGGCCGCTTCTAACAGGGTGCGGAAAAATTCGGCTTTCTTTATCAGCACCCTTCGAGACGGCCCGTCGGGCCTCCTCAGGGTGAGGCAATTGCTTGAAAAAAAAAAACCTCATCCTGAGGAGCGCTCCGCAGGAGCGCGTCTCGAAGGATGCGGAACCGTTCTGACTCGAGTTTTTCAGCACCCAGTTAGCTGTTTTCGCTGTTCTTTGCAGCGAAACATCAGCGAAGGGCAAGAAATTGTGAATTGAAAATGTCAGAACCTCTTCCGCCCTCTGCTCCGAATCCATGGCAAGCGCCGGCCAAAACGAACCTTCTTACCCTGTTCCACCTGTTAGATCAGGTCCAGATCAGGCTGGGCTATGCCCACCGGTTCAAGCACGCAGGGGGTGACCACCAATGCTACCCTGATAATCAGCAACACTCAACCGTCATACCTCCCGAAAGTCAACAGCAGAGGCTAGCAGATTATTACGAATTTGTCAAATTGTTGCGTTTAGCATACCGCAAGGCCGCCGCGCTCGACCGAAACGCTCAACGCGGGCGATAATACCCTCGCCGTTCATCCATCGTACGCGGGGAGACAGCACGCACCCCATTGCGGTTGGGCAAACCTAGGCCACCGGCGCGTAATCGGAGCAATCTTGACCCAAGATGGTCAGCATTTCGGAAATCAGGCACTTAGTTTCGTCATAAATGAGTCTCAAAACGAAACCCGCAAAACGGCAGATTGGCTACGCCCGCGTCAGCACGCAGCAACAAGACCTTGCGCGGCAGACCAAGGCGCTAAGGCGCCTCGGTTTCGCCGTGATCTATTCAGACACGGCATCCGGCAAAAGCATGGCCGGACGCCCGCAGCTCGCCCGCGCACTCGATGACCTCGACACCGGCGACGAGCTTGTGATTGCCGAATGGGATCGCGCCACGCGCTCGATGTGGGACGGTTTGCAGATCATCAAAGCGGTGATCGACGCCGGAGCCGCGATCAAGGTGCTCGACCGCAGCTATATCGACCTCACCACCCCTATGGGGCGGGGTTTCATGGCGATGATGTCTGCCATGGCCGAGGACGAACGATTGCGGATCATCAAGCGCACCCACGAAGGCCGACAGATTGCCCGCGCCAAGGGCGTCAGAATGGGGCGTAAGCCGAAACTCACCCCGCACCAGATCAAGGAGGCGCGGCAGCGCCTCGCCAAAGGCGAGCCGACGCGCGACCTCGCCAAGAGCTACGGGGTAAGCGTCAGCACGATTTCCCGGCTTGGATGACCGGCCCAGAGATAGACAAACCCAGGCCCGCGCCAAGCAGCGCCAGCCCCGAAATTGCACCGGCTCCGGCTGCGCCTTCATGGTGGCGATTTTGGAGACGAGACCACACGCATATCAAAGCAGTAGTGATTTTGCAGAGCGCTTAAGGGGGAGGTTCTACCTGATTTAAGCAAAGGTTTACCGCAGTCTTTGTACCCTAGCAGCGTATCCAACCCTTTGCGCGGAAAGCGGCCCTGCAGATGCCTATGAATGTCGGAAAAACGCTAAAAAACGTGGGGTTCGCACTCACCTTCTTATTGCTATTGGCAGCCGTTTTTGTTCTTCCGGTCATCTTCATCGTCGGAGTAACCGCGGTAAGTTTCTGGGTTAGGGAGTGGATCCCGGTTGTATTTTGGATTAACCTTCTGATCGCTTCTTCATTCTTGGGCCTCTATCACTTATTCCGCCTGCACGATTTATCGCTGCCAATGGCTTTCTGATCGCATCGATTGTTTTCGGCGTGATGATATGGGTTTGTGGGCTCGGCGTTACCTATGAGGCGTGGGGATTGGGAGGCGTGATCATCGGCTTGGTGTTCGCGGGCGTGGGCATCGTGCCCGTTGCTATGCTGGCAGCGCTCCTTCAGGGTGAATGGCAAGCCCTGATCGGTTTTGTGATTTTTCTCGTCCTAACTTTCGGGCTTCGAGCATTGGGTTTGTGGCTTGCGAAAAAGGTTGATGAAGAACGGCGAGATTGTCATTTCAGCGGGAGATGGAAGCCGCCTAATTTCCAATGGACTGGCTTCGCTATAAGTGGCAATTGATGCTTCTGACACGGAAAAGGAAGAACGCGATCAACATCGAAACGGCGACGTGGGCTACGCTCGCCGAAGACGCAAAGATGGAGCATCTTCTAAAAGTAGGTAGAACCAACATCGAGCCATTCGAGGAAGATATTGACAAGCTACACTCTTCTCGCCTGAGCGCTCGTGCACAAAAATACAGAGTGCCAGAATCCCATTTTGATTATTACTTGTCAAAGCATCGCAAACATTTTCTCCTGAAGCCGACTGCGGTTGAGGCACTCAGTTCCGCCATCCACGAGGCGCGGAAACGACGCGGCGAAGTTTTCCGCCTATGGCTTCCTGCCATCACCGGTGTGGTGTCGGCCCTCATCGCATTGGCAGCAGTCATTCTGGCCGGAATTAAACATTAGGGTCAGGGCAGTATAACGGCGCCCGTGTTGCACTCTGCAATGGTGCGATTTTTTGATAAGGTGGGATATGCGACGCTTTCTGAGAGAGGCGAGGCGGCGACGGAGACACAACATCTAGCTTTTCCGTCCTATTCCTTCAGCACCGCCACTCCCCCCCGCAGCCGCTTTCTTGTCGCTCGATCCTGTATGGCACCGGTCAAGGTCTCATCCACAAATGCGCCCACCAAAGCTGCGCCCACCCCATACGCGAATACACAGATCAACCCACGAATGACATCCATAACGGCATCGTCAAACGGTGTGGCAAGGTAGAGCCGAGGCATCCGGTCGACGCTGCCAAGTGAGAGGGCACCGACCAGACCGGCGGCTACTACAATGATGATCAGGCGACAGGTCGATATTCGCCCCACAATCGAAGCGTCGTCCACGAGATCGGTCGCGCGGAAAACTCCTCGCGTCCCATCGACAGTATAAGCCCGCTCGTCGGGAACGAATTGGTTACATCGTCTGCAATGCCATCCGGCATCATACAGGGTAAAGGGAGGATCGTTATTAATCTCGATCATCGCTCATCGAATGCGCACGGCCTCGGCTTATTGCCAGTTGTGCCGAGGCTTATTTTCATATCGGAATCGCAAAGCGCCGCAGTTGTCCCCCAGTTATCCAAACCGTCGTTCGGGCCGGAGGGCTGCGGCGCAACTACAAGGATATGGCCGCGCAGTTAACAAAGGCTGACGATGCCGCGCGGATTTTCCATAATCGCTTATCTGACTTTTTGACGAAAATTCGATGGTGAAATTACCTGATCTGACCAAGCCTTCGTGTTGATGCCACAATAAGTGCGAAGCACGCCCGCTTCAGGGTATGACACAACCATGTCCAGTTCTGAACGGGTATTAGGAGCCCGTTTGCGTCCTCTGCCGTTCATATAGAACTGCACGATTGCGCTAGCACGCATTTCAGAAAAATGCATGACAAGTGAGCGCAGGACGTTCCGGCGGGCATCGTCGGAGAAGTATGACTTTCGTACATGCTCATGAAATTGACGGATGAAATCGCCTTTGCTGTATTGTTCAACCACCAAGCAAATTTCAGAAGCGGTTAGCGTCTCGCATACCTTATAGTTTTCGAACATCGCAGCCTCGGCGGGCGTAGTTTGTCCAGTACAGATGGAACGCTGTAGGTTGATTTTCCCATAACGCCTCATTCTGCGGCGTTTCAGGTTGAGCGCCTCCGTTGTTGCACTCTGGAAAGTACGAATTGGTCATAAAGTTTATCCGACAGCCGCAAAGAGAGTCATTCGGGGACTTCCCCTCAGCGCGCTACAAGCAAAATAGATTGGCCCGGACTTACAGACACTCCGAGGCGTCCTTGCCAAGGTGACAGGTGGGGGCGAAATGCTTGAGTTCGCTTGCGTTCGGTTTGTTGAGGCAGCTACGTGATTCCGGTTCAATCTGCCGCTTGCCGTCCCGCGGTCGAGGAGATCAGCGAGTGGCCGGTCATTGCGGCCGGCTTCGTCAGACCGAGAATATCGAGCAAGGTCGGGGCGATATCTGAAAGACGGCCGTTTTCGAGGTGGCCGATTGCCGCCGGCGGGTTCACCACGACGAAGGGCACCGGGTTGAGCGTGTGCGCGGTATGCGGCTCGCCGGTTTCGGGGTCGCGCATCATCTCCGCATTGCCGTGGTCGGCGGTGATGACGAGCGTGCCGCCGGCCTCCTCGACGGCCTCGGCCAGTCGGCCGAGGCAAGCATCGATGGTCTCGACCGCTTTGGTCGCGGCGTCGATGCGGCCGGTATGCCCGACCATGTCGGCATTTGCGTAGTTCATCACGATCACGTCGAACCGTCCCGAGCGGATCGCTTCGACGACTTTGTCGGTAACTTCGGGCGCCGACATCTCAGGTTGCCGGTCGTATGTCGCGACCTTCGGCGAAGGGACGAGAATCCGCTCCTCACCGGGAAATACCATCTCGCGCCCGCCGTTGAAAAAGAACGTGACATGCGCGTATTTCTCGGTCTCCGCGATGCGCAGCTGGGTCAGCCCGGCCCGTGACACCACCTCGCCAAAGCTGTCGTCGAGGTTCTCGGGCGGGAACAGCGTCGCAAGAAATCGGTTGAGCTCCGTCGAATATTCGACAAGGCCGAGAGCGGCGCAAAACGCGATCCGCTTTTCCCGCGCGAAGCCGGAGAATTCGGGGTCGAGCAGAGCGGCGGCGATCTCGCGGATCCGGTCAGCGCGAAAATTGGCGATCAGCAGACCATCGCCGTCACTGCATGCCGGCGTAACCGGCGATTGCGGTGGGCGCCACGAATTCGTCGGTCTCGTCGCGGGCATAGGCGGCTTCGACCGCCTGCAGCGGATCATCGGCGCGCTCGCCCGCGCCGCTGACGATCGCCCGATAAGCTCTCTCGACCCGGTCCCAGCGCTTGTCGCGATCCATCGCGTAATAGCGGCCGCAGAGCGTGGCGATCCGCAGATCGTGGAGGCCCGCAACATCGTGCTGAAACTGCTTCACATATGACGCGGCCGCCTTGGGCGGCGTGTCACGCCCGTCGAGAAAGGCGTGGACGGCGACCGGCACTCCGGCGTCGGCGAGAATGCGGGCCAGGGCGGCGATCTGGCGCTGGTGCGAATGAACCCCGCCGGGCGACATCAGCCCCATCAGGTGGGCGGTCCCGCGGCTCTCCTTCAGTTTGCCGATGAAATCGCGCAATGCCGGCATGGTGGCGAGCTTGCCCTCGGCGATCGCCGCATCGATGCGCGGCAGGTCCTGCAAAACCACCCGTCCGGCCCCGATATTGGTGTGGCCGACTTCGGAATTCCCCATCTGGCCGTCGGGCAGGCCGACATAATGCTCGCTCGCTTGCAGCTGCGCATGCGGCCAGCGCGCCTTCAATCGATGCCAGTTGGGCGCCCGCGCGATCTCGATTGCGTTATCGTCGGCTTTCTGCCGCTCGCCCCATCCATCGAGAATGCACAGCACCAGCGGACGGGGGCGGGAATTCATCGCGGGAAGCCTCAAGGCAAGGGAGGTCTATCTCTATACGCGAAACCGCCCGCGAGTAGGTAGCGTTCCCAACGCGTTTAACCCCGGTGATAAGGGTGACCGGCGAGAATTTGCTGGGCGCGATAGAGCTGTTCGAGCAGCATCCCGCGGACCAGCAGATGCGGCCAGGTCATCGATCCGAGCGACAGGGTCACATCGGCGCGGTCGAGAACCATCGAGTGGAGACCATCGGCGCCGCCGATCGCGAAGGCCAGCTCGGGCGAACCCCGATCACGCCAGGCGGCGATCCGCTCGGCCAGTGCGCGGCTGGACCATTGGGTGCCGCGCTCGTCGAGGGCGACGAAAGGGACGCCGGCCGGCAATGCGCCGAGGATCAATTCGCCCTCGCGGGCTTTCAGTGGCCCGGCCGGCAGAGAGCGCCTCTCTTCCACCTCGACAATCGCCGGAGGCGGCACGATCCTGGCGGCGTAGAGAGCCTGCAATTCCTTGAGCGGGCCGCTGCGCAGCCTGCCGACGACGAGAAGGCGAAAGCGGATCGAGGCGTTCCGGGCTACAGGCGAACGGCTTCGCCGTCGGGCAGGCCGCGCCCCACATCTTTTCGAGATTGTAGTAGCTGCGGATTTCGGGCCGGAACAGGTGCACGATCACATCGCCGGCGTCGATCAGCACCCAGTCGCCTTGCGTCTTTCCCTCGATCGAAATCCGGGTGCGCCGCGAGAGCACTTCATCGAGGTGCTCGGTCAACGCCAGCACCTGACGCGTCGAACGGCCGCTGGCGATCACCATGTGGTCGGCGATCGTCGTTTTGCCGGCAAGGTCGATCGTGACGATGTCCTCTGCTTTGCCGTCCTCGAGCGTCTGTACGATGAGATCAAGGATAGTCGGGCTCGGGATTCCGGCGGTTTGGTGCGGGGTAACAGGGCAGCTATGGTCGACAATTCGGGTTTTTGCTCCGCTTGTCTATTCGATGGGATTTCGTTCCGCTCCGACCGGATCCGGGTCGCCGAGCGGTCATCCAGGCGAGTGTGGAAAAACACCCAAGCCGGGGGTTCCATTTCGGCCAGCCGGCGCTCGTCCGAAGCCGGAACACGGTATCGGGCAAACCGCTTCGCAGCCGGTCCGGACAAGCGCTTTTAGAGAATAGGAAGGGCGGTCGAACACGGCAATGGGCACCGTCCGAAAGATCTCGGGCCAGCGCTCCCATTTGGGGATCTGGACGAGGTTGTCGCCGCCCATCAGCCACACAAATCGCAGCCGCGGGAAGCGGCGGCGCAGCGCCTTCAACGTGTCGGCGGTGTAACGCGAAGGTCCCAGCCGGCTTTCGAGATCGGTGACGAGGATGCGCCGGTCGGCTTCGGCGATCCGGCGAGCTCCCTCCAACCGGACCGGGAAGGGGGCCATGCCGGCGACCGGCTTCAACGGATTTTGCGGCGAGACCAGCCACCAAACCTGGTCCAGGTCGAGGAGTTTGAGCGCCAGCGCGCTGATGTGCAAATGGCCGCCATGGGCCGGGTTGAACGAGCCGCCCAGCAGCCCGATGCGGCGATGCCGCCCGGCAGGCGGCCGGACTTCCGGCTGAGCGCTCAGGGGCGCACCTGCCCGGTGCCGCGCACCAGGTATTTGTATGTCGTCAATTGCTCGGCGCCGACCGGACCGCGCGGCGGCAGGCGCTGGGTCGAGATGCCGATCTCCGCGCCCATGCCGAACTCGCCGCCATCGGCGAATTGGGTCGAAGCGTTGACCAGCACGATCGCGCTGTCGACCTCGCGCAGGAAGCGCTCCGCGGTCGCCTCGTCCTCGGTGACGATCGCGTCGGTATGATGCGAGCCGAAGCGGGCGATATGCTCGATCGCGCCCTCGACGCCATCGACGATGTGAACCGCCAGGATCGCGTCGAGATATTCGGTGCGCCAATCCGCTTCGGTCGCCGGCGCCAATACCGGATCGATCGCGAGAACCTCGGGGTCTCCGCGCAGCTCGCAGCCGGCCGCCCGCAGATCGGCGAGGATCGCGGGAAGCTGCGCCTTGGCGACGGCCCGGTCGACAAGCAGGGTTTCGGTGGCCCCGCAGATCGACACCCGCCGCATCTTGGCATTGAGCACGATTTTGCGCGCCTTTTCCGGGTCCGCGGCGGCGTCGACATAGGTGTGGCACAACCCCTCGAGATGCGCGATGACCGGGATGCGGCTCTCGCGCTGGACCCGCTCGATCAGCGACGGCCCGCCGCGCGGCACGATGATGTCGATCACGCCGCTCATCGCCAGCATCAATCCGACCGCGGCGCGGTCGCGGGTCGGCACCAGCTGGATGGCGGCTTCCGGCAGGCCGGCGGAACGCAACCCCTCGGCCAGCGCCGCCACCAATGCCCGCGACGAGTAGAAAGCTCTCGGAGCCGCCGCGCAGGATCGCCGCATTGCCGGATTTGAGCGCCAGCCCGCCGGCGTCTGCCGTGACGTTCGGCCGGCTCTCGTAAATGATGCCGATCACGCCGAGCGGCACCGCGACGCGCTGGATATGAAGCCCGTTCGGGCGCGTCCATTCGGCGAGGACACGGCCGACCGGATCGGGCAGCGCGGCAACGGCTTCCAGTCCGGCGGCAATCGCCTCGACGCGTTTCGGGTCGAGCGCCAGCCGATCGCGCAACGCGGCGGAGAGGCCCTGCGCTCCGGCCTCCGCGAGGTCGCGGGCATTGGCCGCGAGGATGTCCGCTTCGCGGGCTCTGACCGCCGCCGCAGCATTCTTCAACGCCGCGACCTTGGTATCGGCGGAAGCAAGGCTGAGCGCAACGGCAGCCTCGCGGGCGCGCCGCCCGATCTCGGCCATTTCGGCGTTCAGATCCGACCCCGATCTCGTCGTCGGGTCGCGAACAAGCGTCTCGATCGTCATCGGGGCTCGGTCACCACCAGATCGTCGCGATGAATGATCTCATCGCGGCCACGGTACCCGAGGATCTCGGCGATTTCACCACTCTTGTGGCCGGCGATGCGCCGGATATCGGCGCTCGAATAAGCCGAGAGGCCGCGGCCGGCCTCGGCGCCGGAGCGGGTGCGGATGATCACCGCGTCGCCCCGTTCGAAAATGCCCTCGACCGCGATCACTCCGGCCGGCAAAAGGCTCGTGCCGCGCTGCAGCGCTCTGGCTGCGCCGTCATCGACGATCACCGCGCCGGACGGATTGACCGCACCGGCAATCCACGCCTTGCGCGCCGACCGCGGCTCGCCCCGCGGCAGGAACAAGGTCGCCCTGTCGCCCGCCTCGAGTGGCGGCGAGCGGCCCCGCCGCGGCCCCGTTGATTTTCCCTTTGGCGATCAGCATGCGGCAGCCGGCGCTCATCGCGATGCGGGCGGCGGCGATTTTCGTCACCATGCCGCCCGAGCTGTAGCCAAGCGGCGCCTCGCCCGCCATCGCCTCGATGTCGGGCCCGATCTCGCAGACCAGCGCGATATGCCGCGCGTTCGGGTCATTGCGCGGGTCGGCGGTGTAGAGCCCGTCGATGTCCGACAGCAGCACCAGCATATCGGCGCTCGTCATTTGCGCGACGCGTGCGGCGAGCCGGTCGTTGTCGCCAAATCGGATCTCGGCGGTGGCGATCGTGTCGTTCTCGTTGACGACCGGAACCGCGCCGAGCGCCAGCAGCTGCGCAAACGTCGCTCGGGCGTTCAGATGGCGGCGGCGTTCTTCGGTATCGTCTGGGGTCAGCAGGATCTGCGCGACGGTGATGCCGTGGCGGGCGAGCGCCTCCTGGTAAGCGTGCGCGAGGCGGATCTGCCCGGTGGCGGCGGCGGCCTGCTTCTCCTCGAGCCGGAGCCGCCGTCCGGCGAGCCCGAGATGCCGCCGCCCGACAGCGATTGCCCCCGACGACACGAGGATCACCTCCTGACCGCGCGATCGAAAGCGGGCGACGTCATCGGCGAGCGCATCGAGCCATGGCCGGCGCACCTCGCCGTTTTCGGCCGCCAGGAGCGCCGACCCGATCTTCACGAACGAGCCGCCGTGCCGCGGCGAGTGCTTGGGCAGGACTGGAGGAGGTCATGCGTCGCTGCGGTCACAACGGATGAACGAGAGAGCTCGCCTCCGCCGCGGCTTCATTCCTCAGCTGCGCGTTCCGCCGACACGGCCGCCAGCACTGCCGCTACCACCTCCGGCACGCCGGCGCCGGTCGCGCCGGACAGCGGGTGGACCTCGGTGCCCGGCCGGACCACCTGCTGCAGCTCGGCGGCATTTTGCGCGCGACCGTCTCGGGATCGAGTGCATCGCTCTTGTTGAGCCCGACGATCTCCGATTTCTCGGCAAGGCCGTGACCATATTGGGCGAGTTCTTCGCGGATCGTGCGGTAGGCGCCGGCGACATCGTCGAGAGTGCCGTCCACCAGGTGAAGAACGACGGCGCAGCGCTCGACATGGCCGAGGAAACGAGTGCCGATGCCGGCCCCCTCGCTCGCCCCCTCGATCAATCCGGGGAGGTCGGCCAGGACAAACTCCTGGTCGTGCAGCCGCACGACGCCGAGCTGCGGTTTGAGCGTCGTGAAAGGGTAGTCGGCGATTTTCGGCCGGGCATGGGTGACCGCGGCGAGAAAGGTCGATTTGCCGGCATTGGGCAGGCCAACAAGACCGGCATCGGCGATCAGCTTCAAGCGCAGCCAGACCCAAGCCTCGCGCCCCGGCCAGCCGGGATCGGCGCGGCGCGGCGCACGATTGGTCGAGCTCTTGTAATGCGCATTGCCGAAACCGCCATCGCCGCCCCTCAGAAAGACGAGCCTTTCGCCGGGGCGGGTGAGATCGGCGAGCACGATCCGATTATCCTCGTCCATGATCTGGGTGCCCAACCGGAACGCGCAAAACCAGATCCTCGCCGTTGGCGCCGGTGCGCTCGCGCCCGGCGCCGGGGCGGCCGTCTTGCGCCCGAAAATGCTGCCGATAGCGGTAGTCGATCAATGTGTTCAGGTTTTCGGCCGCGACAAAGACGATGTCCCCCCCTTTGCCGCCGTCGCCGCCGTTGGGGCCGCCGAACTCGATAAACTTCTCGCGGCGAAAGCTCATCGCGCCGCGCCCGCCGTCACCGCTCTTCAGGTAAATCTTGCACTGATCAAGGAATTGCATCTGCGCAAACTAAAAGGGGAGCAGCCGGGCCGCTCCCCTCTTGGCTCCGTCCCGTTCGGGGAACGGCTATTCGGCGGCTTCGCTGGCGGCGGCGCGGGAGGCACCACCGATACATAGGTCCGTCCGGCCAGCCCGGTGTGAAATTTGACTGCGCCTTCTGAGGTCGCGAACAGAGTGTGGTCGCGGCCGATCCCGACATGCGCGCCGGGATGGAATTTGGTGCCGCGCTGGCGCACGATGATGTTGCCGGGAATGACGATCTGGCCGCCGAATTTCTTGACGCCCGAGCCGCCGGCCGGCGCTGTCGCGCCCGTTGCGCGACGAACCGCCCGCTTTCTTATGTGCCATCTGCTGCTCCGAAATCAATGCTCGGGCTCCAACTCCGCGGCGCCGTTCGTGCTTCTGATATCGGTGATGCGCAACACGGTCTGCTGCTGGCGATGCCCCTTCTTGCGCCGGTAATTGTGCCGCCGCTTCTTCTTGAAGACGATGATCTTGGCCGCCCGCGTCTGCTCGACAACGGTGGCGCTGACCGAGGCGCCGTCGAGAAGCGGGGTGCCGGTCGCGACCTCGGCGCCTTCGCCGATCATCAGCACCTCGCCGAGCTCGATCACGCTGCCCGGCTCGGCCGGCGAGCCGCTCGACCGAGATGACGTCGTCCTTGGCGACCTTGTACTGTTTGCCGCCGGTGCGGATGACTGCGAACATGATACCCGCCGATATAGCCTGACGCGCAGCCGAGTATTGGGAACGGCGCACAGATATGGCCGGACGGGCCAACCCCGTCCGCGAGCCGCGAAATATAGGTTTACGGCGCCGACTGTCAACTATGTCCCGGCACGGCTTTGACGGCACAAAACGCGCTGTCTAGATTGATGCGTGACGAGAGGCGCCGGCAAAAGTCGGGGCCTAATTGAGGAGGAGCGTCCAAAGGCATGGACACCGGCATCATTAGCGCGAGCGAGGACGAGGCCCTGCAGTTCCACGCCGGCGGGCGCCCGGGGAAGCTGTCGATCGCTCCGACTAAACCATTGACGACGCAGCGAGATCTGACGCTCGCCTATTCTCCCGGGGTGGCGTTCCCGTGCCTGCACATCCAACGCCAGCCCGGCACCGCCTTCGATTACACCTCGAAGGGCAATTTCGTCGCGGTGATCTCGAACGGCACCGCGGTCTTGGGGCTCGGGGATCTCGGCGCGCTCGCGGCGAAGCCGGTCATGGAAGGCAAATGCGCATTGTTCAAGCGCTTTGCCGATATCGACTCGATCGATCTCGAAATCGACACGCGCGATGTCGACGAGTTCGTCAATTGCGTGCGCTTTCTGCACCCGGCCTTCGGCGGCATCAACCTCGAGGACATCAAGGCGCCGGAATGCTTCATCATCGAAGAGCGGCTCCGTGAGCTCCTCGACATTCCGGTGTTCCACGACGACCAGCACGGCACGGCGATCATTGCCGCGGCCGGTTTGATCAACGCGCTGCACCTCACCGGCCGCGAGCTCCACACGACGAAAATGGTGGTCAACGGCGCCGGTGCCGCGTCGATCGCCTGCGTCGAGCTGCTGAAGACGATGGGATTGCCGTCGGAGAATGTCGTGCTGTGCGACACGCGAGGCGTCATCTATCACGGCCGCACGGAGGGCATGAACCAGTGGAAATCGGCGCACGCGGCCGAGACCAAGGCGCGCACTCTCGCCGAGGCGATCGAGGGAACGGACGCGTTCTTTGGCCTCTCTGCCAAGGGGGCGGTGGACCAGCCGATGGTCCGCTCGATGGCCGACAAGCCGATCATTTTCGCGATGGCCAACCCCGATCCGGAGATCACCCCCGAAGAGGTGCGGGCGGTGCGGTCCGACGCGATCATCGCCACCGGGCGCTCCGATTACCCTAACCAAGTCAACAATGTTCTGGGGTTTCCGTACATCTTTCGCGGCGCCCTCGACGTCCGCGCCTCGACAATCAACGATGCGATGAAGATTGCGGCGGCCGAGGCATTGGCCGGGCTCGCGCGCGAGGACGTGCCCGACGAGGTCGCCGCCGCCTATTCCGGCGAGCGCCTGCTTTACGGGCCCGATTACATCATCCCGGCCCCGTTCGATCCGCGGCTGATTTGGGCGGTGCCGTCAGCGGTCGCCAGGGCCGCGATGGATTCCGGCGTGGCGCGCAAGCCCATTCTCGATCTGAGCGCCTATAAGCGCAGCTTGCGCGCCCGGCTCGACCCGACCGCCGCAGGGCTCGAGCTGATCTTCGAACGCGTGCGCGCCGCGCCCAAGCGTGTGGTCTTTGCCGAGGGCGAGGAAGAGAAGACGATCCGCGCCGCGCTGCTGTTCGCTGAAAGCGGCTATGGCACGCCGGTGCTGGTGGGCCGCGAGGAACGGATCAAACCGACGATGTCCACCATGGGTTTGACGTCGCCGCAAGGTCTCGAATTTCACAATGCGAGGCTGTCACAGCACAACCAGCGGTATACCGAGTTCCTCTACGCGCGCCAGCAGCGCCGGGGGATGCTCTACCGCGATTGTCAGCGGCTGGTGAACCAGGATCGCAATGCTTTTGCCGCGTGCATGGTGGCTTGCGGCGATGCCGATGCAATGGTGACGGGGGTCACGCGCAACTCCTTCGATGCGCTCGACGAGATTTGTCGGGTGATCCCGGTCAAACCCGGCTCCGTGCTGTTTGGCCTGACGGTGCTGCTCGCGCGCGAACGCACCGTTCTGATCGCCGACACCTTCGTCCATGAGGCGCCGAGCTCCGCCCAGCTCGCCGAAATTTCGATACAGGCGGCGGCCAAGGGACAAGAACTCGGCCTCCATCCGCGCGTGGCGCTGTTGTCGTATTCGAATTTCGGCAACCCGATGGGCAAGGACGGCCAGCGCGTGCGAGACGCCGTGGCGCTGCTCGACCAGCGCGGCGTCGGGTTCGAATACGACGGCGAGATGAGCGCCGATGTCGCCCTCAACGAGCGCTTGATGCACCAGCTCTATCCATTCTGCCGGCTCGCAGGGCCGGCCAACATTCTCGTAATGCCGGAACTGCACAGCGCAAATATCGCGGCAAAGCTGCTGCCCGAGCTCGGCGGAGGCACCGCTGTCGGCCCGCTTCTCCTCGGGCTGTCGCACCCGGTCCAGATCGCTAACATGGGAGCGACGGTGTCCGACCTCGTCAATCTCGCCGCCCTCTCGGCGCACGACGCGATCCGCTGACCGCGAAATCGGCGCAAGGCCGCCGAGGCGATCGAGGCCGCGGCGAGTGATTACAGGGCGGCCGCGGAGGCTCTATCGCGCCGCGGCAGCGGCGTCTGCGGTCTCTGCTCCCAGCCTGATCCTCCTTGGTACGCTCGCCGGATCGGGCCAGCTTCCGGTCCAGGCGGCAGTGATCTCATTCGCCGTCTTATGGGTATCAAGCGTGCTCATCGTCGGCCGCTCGGTTGCCCACCTGGCCATAGTCCGCGACTCTGTCGAGAGTTTTGGCCCGGACGGGAATACCGAGATTCTCGGGCGGCAGGCGGCGCGCGGGCTCGCTCCGCTGGCGCGCGAGATCTGGCTCGCGGTCGCCCGGCTCGCCCGGCTGTGGCGCGAACGCATTCGTGTGGCCGACGAGAAGCTGGCGGCCGCGGAGGCGGTCATTGCGGCGGTGCCGGACCCGCTGATCTTGCTCGACGAGCGGCGGCGGATCGTCCGCGCCAATGCACAGGCGGCGGCATTCACCGGCGCCACGCCCGAACCGCGCGATCTCGCCGCCGCATTTCGCAACCCTGCGGTGCTGGCTGCGGCGGATGCGGTATTGCGCGGTGAAAGCGCTCGGGTAGTCGATTTTTCCCTGACGGTTCCGATCGAGCGCCAGCTCCGGGCACGATTTGCCCGCATCGACTATCCGTCGTCCGACGGCGCCGTCGCGGTATTGGGCCTGCACGACATCACGGAATTGAAGCGGGCCGAGCAGATGCGGGCCGACTTCATCGCCAATGCGAGCCACGAGCTGCGCACTCCGCTCGCGACGTTGATCGGCTTCATCGAAACGTTGCGTGGGCCCGCACGCGAGGATGCGGAAGCCCGCGACAGGTTTCTCGCGATCATGCACGGACAAGCCTCACGCATGGCCCGGCTGGTCGAGGACCTGATGTCGCTGTCCCGGATCGAGCTGAACGAGCATGTGATGCCGAGAGACCGGGTCGCGCTAGGCCCGTTACTGCGCCAGATTGCCGAGACCTTGGAGCTGCGCGCCGCCGAACGTGACATGCGCATCCGGCTCGCTGTGCCGCCCGATCTCCCCGATGTGCTCGGCGATCGCGACGAACTCGCCCAGATCTTCCAGAACCTCATCGACAACGCGATCAAGTACGGGCGAGCCGGGTCCGAGATCACCTTGCGGGCGGCGAGCGGGTCGCGGCCGACCGGGGGGAGCAGCGGCTCCGAGAACGCAATGGTCTGCGTCGCCGTGTGCGATCAAGGCGAGGGCATACCGCGCGAGCACTTGCCCCGGCTGACTGAACGATTCTATCGGGTCGACACCGCGCGCTCCCGCGAGATGGGCGGCACCGGCCTCGGCTTGGCGATCGTCAAGCACATCCTCAACCACCATCGCGGCTTTCTCGAAATCGAGAGCACACAAGGGGTCGGCTCGGTGTTTACGGTCTTCTTGCCGGTATTCCGTGCTCAACAACAGGGGCTTCGCCCCTAGCCTGCACCAGCCCCATGCGCTATGGCCACGCTGCTATAACGCACGTCAAAATCCGGTATCTCGGATGCCTTCGAGCAGCGCGCCTTTTCCGGGGCTAATCCGCGCGCCTGACTCGAAAACGATACTGACCCTGACGTTCGCCATTTATCCACTGTGCCACATGGAGACAGCGGAGAGTTTGGCCCATTTAAGCGTTATCCGGCTAACAGGCGGCCCCGTTCATACCATCCGCGCGTCCGCAGCACGATCCGCACAACGGAAAGCATGACCGGCACCTCGACTAGCACGCCGACCACGGTGGCGAGGGCCGCGCCCGACTGGAAACCGAAGAGGGCGATCGCCGCCGCGACGGCGAGTTCGAAGAAGTTGGAAGCGCCGATCAGCGCTGACGGGCAGGCGACATTATGCGGGACGCCCAAAGCTCGGTTGAGCGCGTAACCGACCCCGGCATTAAGATAGACCTGGATCACGATCGGGACGGCGAGCAGCAGAATGACCAATGGTTGTCTGACGATCTGCTCGCCCTGGAAGCCGAACAGCAGGACCAGGGTCGCCAACAGCGCGATCAGCGAAATCGGCTGAAGGGTCCGTAGGGTGTGCGCGAGTGCCGCCTCGCCGCCCCCCGCCAGCAGCGAGCGACGCCAGAGTTGGGCTGCAATCACCGGCACGAGAATGTAGAGCACCACCGAAAGGAACAGCGTCGTCCACGGCACGGAGATAGAGGACAGCCCGAGCAGCAGCGCTACGATCGGTGCGAAGGCGAACACCATGATCGTGTCGTTAAGGGCAACCTGGGTGAGCGTAAAGTTCGGCTCGCCGTCGGTCAGGTTCGACCACACAAAAACCATCGCGGTGCACGGAGCCGCGGCGAGGATGATCAGCCCTGCGATGTAGCTGTCCATCTGATCTGCCGGAAGCAGCGGGCGGAACAACCAACCGATGAAGAGCCAGCCCAGCAGAGCCATGCTGAACGGCTTGACCAGCCAGTTGATGCCGACGGTCACGGCAATGCCGCGCCACTGTTCGGCCACCCGATGCAGCGCACCGAAATCGACCTTGAGAAGCATCGGCACGATCATCAGCCAGATCAGCACCGCGATCGGGATGTTGACCTCGGCCACCGTGATGCGGCCGAGCCCCTGGAACGGCCCAGGCACTAGCCGCCCCAGCACGATGCCCGCAAGAATGCAGAGTGCGACCCAGAGCGTCAGGTAACGCTCAAAAGTGCCGAGTGCCGGCGCCGCTCGGCGCCGGCCGACCTCAGTCACGGACGTCATGACTAACCCAAGCCCGCGAGCGCCTAACCGGCGCAGCAGGAGGGGGCGCAGCAGGCGGCTGCCGAGGCGGGCTCATCTGCAGGCTGTACAGGCGTGGCGGACTCGCGCATTACCTGTTCGGTCGCTTTCCTCAGCTGCGCCAGGGTATCGCTTTCGCCGTAGACCGTGGATACCCCATAGGTGAGGAACGTTTCCCAAGGAACGCCTTGAGGGTCGGCGATCCATTGCTTATCGGATTTCGCATAGCAGCAGGTGGTGGCCTTCTGCTCCACGGTCGGGCGCTCGGCCTGGCTGAGACGGTCGTAAACCTCGGCTAGTTCGCTCTCGTCCTCAGCCTGTATGCCGAGATGCGAGAAGCCCGCGGCATCGCCGGACCTGCAGCCGGTGCTGATCGCGAAGTTGACCCGGGGGTCGTCGAGCATCCACTTCGCGTAGTCGCTCTTGAGCACAGTCGGCTCGGCCGCGAACAATGTCGAATAGAATCGGATTGATTGAGCGAGGTCGTCAACGGATACGTGTACGTGCAGGCGCTTCATCACTCTCTCCTTTGGCGAAGGTGTCGGCGGGGTTGCAGACCGGCGCGCATGCGGTGCCGCCGCAGCAATTCTCGGTCAGGTAGGCCATCAGCTCGTTCATGGCGCCGTATTCGGCGGAATAGATGAGCTGGCGGCTCAACCGGCGCTGCGTGATCAGGCCGGCGTGCACGAGCTGCTGCAGATGAAAGGACAGGGAGGACGGCATCACGCCCAGCTGTTCGGCGATGACACCGGCAGGCAGCCCCTCCGGGCCGCGCGCCACGAGCAGTCGGAACAGCTCGAGACGGGTTTCCTGGGCGAGGGCGCCGAGGGCGGCAATCGCGCGTTTTTGCGTCATCGGATTGTCACGAAAATCTAACGGTTCAACCAAAATTAAACATATTCATTCTGTCCGAATTTGCCAGACACTTCACGAAATATCGAAATGAGGGAATCCTCTCATGCCGCATGCGGCGCGATCGTTGCCTGGCCGGACGGCAGCGGGACGGCGGCGTTCACAAAGCTATTCCTGACGTTGCCGCTTTGGGCACGCAAGCCTTCACTGGCCTTGCGTATTGATTTAAACAAGCAGCATCTTCGCCGCGATGACTATGCTAGTGCTCAGAACCATTCAGATGATGCAGCAGATCCCTTCGTCGCTTTCCCGGCGAAAGCCGAGATCGACTTCTGCCGTCGGCACCGGCTTTCGCCGATGAAGCGGTGTGAGAGAGGTGCTTCATCGCCGGGTGAATGGTGTGAATGGCTCTAAATACTAGTGCTCAGACTCATTCAAATGATTCGCTAAAGGGCCGCAGGTCAACGCTGGCACTAGCAACCTCGTCGCACCGGCGAAGGCCGGTGCCCATGGGTGACATGGATCCCGGCCTTCGCCGGGAAGACAATAAGGGCAGAAACGGGGTGAATCTTGTGAACGAGTTCTGCGCACCAGTTGGCGGCACCTAATCGCGCATGGCATCGCATTCTGCGCGGCCATGGGCATCGCGGCGATCATCCTCCTTCCATATTAGGCGAAAATCCAAGACCGCCGCCGAAGCCGCCACCGCCGGCGATGCATTCGGCGCATCCCTCACTCTTTGCGTAATCTTCGGCGGTCTGGGCCCCTGACAACGCCGGTACTCCTTGCGATGCAGGTTCTTTTAGCCTGTTAAATGGCTCGTAAAGTGCGGCGGGATTGTCACGGAACTGCAACAAAAGTGCCGTAAAAGTTGCGGAATGCATCGTTAAGAAAGTCGCGACCCGTTGGGGTCAGTCTCCTGGCTATCGATGGAGAAAACCGTGACCGCCTTTCGCATCGCACTCTTTGGGATGGCCGCCGCTGCCGCGATCAGTCTTGCTGCGCAGGCGGCCGAAATTTCCGGTGCCGGCGCCACCTTCCCCTACCCGATTTACGCAAAATGGGCGGAAGCCTACTTCGGCAAAGACCGGCTTGAAGATAAACTACCAGTCGATCGGCTCGGGCGGCGGCATCGCTCAGATCAAGGCCAATACGGTCGATTTCGGCGCCTCCGACATGCCGCTGAAGCCGGAAGAGCTCGAGCAAGGACGTCTTACCCAATTCCCGCCGGTCGTCGGCGGCGAGGTAATGGTGGTGAACCTGCCGGGTATCCAGCCTGGCCAAATGACGCTCGATGGTCCGACAATTGCCAACATTTATCTCGGCAAGATCACCAAATGGAATGATCCGGCCATCGCCAAGCTCAATCCCGGCATGAAGCTGCCGGATACCGCGATCGCAGTGGTCCATCGCTCGGACGGCTCCGGTACCACCTTCATCTTCACCAACTATCTCTCGAAGGTGAGCCCGGAGTGGAAGGATAAGGTCAGCGAGGGCACCTCTGTCCAGTGGCCGGTCGGTCTCGGCGGCAAGGGAAATGAGGGTGTCGCGGCGCTGACCTCGCGAACTGCCGGCGGCATCGGCTATGTCGAATACGCCTATGCGCTGCAGAACAAAATGATCCACACCAAGCTCGTCAATCACGACGGCGTGGCATTGGAGCCCGGCATTAAGGTATTCCAGGCCGCTGCCGCCAACGCGGATTGGAAGACGCGCAAAGGATTTTTATCTGATCCTCACCGACCAGCCCGGCAAGGAGACCTGGCCGATTACCGGTGCGACCTTTATTCTGATGCACAAGAAGCAGGAGCATCCGGACCGGGCGAAAGAGGTGCTGACCTTCTTCGATTGGGCCTATAAGAACGGCGCCCAACTGGCGGAGTTGCTCGACTATGTCCCGATGCCGCCGAATGCCGTCGCGATCTTCGAAGACAGCTGGAAGCAGATCGTCGGACCCGACGGCAAGCCGGTGTGGGACGGTCATTCGTCCTGAGGTCGCGGGCGGGAGGTCGCGCCTCCCGCTCTCCCCCTGGTCTCCGATTTGGGTGAGGCGTCATGGCGGCTGAGACGGCAGTCGTTGGTCGTGAAGCGGCCTCGCGCCGGCGCGGTGGTGCAGTCGGCGACGTCGTTTTCCGGTCGCTGACTTTCCTCTTCGCCCTGCTTGTCCTGCTGATCCTCTGCGGGGTCATTTTCGCGCTGATCGACGGGGCGCTGCCTGCGCTGCGGACTTTTGGCTTTTCGTTTGTCGCCACCGAAGTCTGGAACCCGGTCACCGAAAAATTCGGGGCGCTCGGCCCGATCTACGGAACGCTCGTCACCTCGGCGATCGCCATGGTGATCGGCATACCGCTGGCGTTCGGGGTGGCGGTGTTCATCACGGAGATTTGCCCGCTCTGGCTGAAACGCCCGCTCGCGACGATGATCGAGCTGCTGGCGGCGATTCCCAGCATCATCTACGGCATCTGGGGCCTATTTGTATTCGCGCCCTTTGTCCAGCAGTACATCGAACCGCCGATCATCGATACGTTAGGGCAGGTTCCCAGGGATCGGCGCGCTCTTCGCCGGCCCGCCGCTCGGCATCGGCGTGCTGACCGCCGGCATTATCCTCGCCATCATGGTGCTGCCATTCATATCCTCGATCATGCGCGATGTGTTCGAGACCGTGCCGGCGATGCTGAAGGAAAGCGCCTACGGTCTTGGCGCCACGAGGGCCGAGGTGGTCAGGTCGGTGGTCCTGCCGTACACCCGTATCGGCGTGGTGGGTGGCATCATGCTCGGCCTCGGCCGGGCATTGGGCGAGACGATGGCCGTCACCTTCGTCATCGGCAACGCGCATCGCATCAGCGCCTCGATCCTGCAGCCCGGAACCACGATTTCGGCGGCGCTGGCGAATGAATTCACCGAGGCCGACAGCGCAATCTACCTGTCCGCTTTGATTGCGCTCGGCTTTATTCTGTTCATCATCACCTTCATCGTGCTGGCAATCGCAAAATTGCTGCTGATCGAGCTGCAAAAGCAGGCGGGAGGCTGAACCGATGAACATCTATGCCCGACGCCGTGTCGCCAACGCCGTCGTCATGAGCCTCTCGGTTGCGGCGACCGCCTTTGGAGTTCTCTGGCTCGTCCTCGTGCTGTGGACGCTGCTCGAGAACGGTATCGCCGCGATAACTCCGGCGCTGTTCACCCAGATGACGCCGCCGCCGGGCAGCGCCGGCGGGCTCCTAAATCCAATCTTCGGCAGCTTCGTGATGACCCTGATTGCGACTCTGCTCGGGACCCCGACCGGCATCCTCGCCGGCACCTTTCTCGCCGAATACAGCCGGGCCAGCCGCTTCGGCGAGGTCGTGAGGTTCATCAACGACATCCTGTTGAGCGCGCCGTCGATCATCGTCGGCCTCTTCGTCTACGACTTGATGGTCGTTCGCATGGGGCACTTCTCGGCCTGGGCCGGAGCCGTGGCCCTTGCGATTATCATGGTCCCGGTGGTCGTACGCACTACCGAGGACATGCTGACGCTGGTTCCGAACTCGCTGCGCGAAGCGGCTTCGGCTCTCGGCTCGCCGAAGTGGAAAGTGATCGTGATGGTCTCTTACCGCGCGGCGGTCCAGGGAATGGTGACCGGCGTCATGCTCGCGGTCGCGCGCATCGCGGGCGAGACGGCGCCGCTGCTTTTCACCGCGCTCAACAATCAGTTCTGGAGCACCGACCTCAATGCGCCGATGGCGAACCTGCCGGTTGTGATCTTCCAGTTTGCGATGAGCCCTTATGCCGATTGGCAGACGCTGGCATGGGGCGGTGCGCTGCTGATCACAATCGCGGTGCTGCTTCTCAACATCAGCGCCCGAGCCCTCGCTTCCTGGAGCACGTTCAAGCAATGAGCCCAGCCACTGCACGGCAAGCGATGCCGATCTCACCACCCGATTTGCCGCGCACGGAGGCGCAGCCCGCGCCCCGTCAAAAAGTTCTGATCCGCAATGTCGATTTTTATTACGGCGCGTTCAAGGCTCTGAAGAACATATCGATGCCGCTGCACGACAGAAGGGTCACTGCTTTCATCGGCCCGTCCGGCTGCGGCAAGTCAACCTTGGTTCGCGTCCTCAACAGAATTTACGAACTCTATCCCGGCCAACGCGCGACGGGAGAGGTCATCATCGACAACGAAAACATTTTGTCGCCTGGGTTGGATCTCAATCTGCTGCGGGCAAGGATCGGCATGGTCTTTCAGAAGCCGACGCCTTTTCCGATGTCGATCTACGACAATATCGCTTTCGGAAGTCCGGCTCTATGAAAACCTCCCGCGCCACGAGCTCGACGAACGCGTCGAATCGGCATTGCGCCGCGCCGCCCTTTGGGAAGAGGTAAAAGACAAGCTGCACCAAAGCGGGCTCAGCCTGTCGGGCGGCCAGCAGCAGCGGCTGTGCATAGCGCGCGCCGTTGCGGTCCGGCCGGAGATCCTGCTGCTCGACGAGCCCGCCTCGGCATTGGACCCGATCTCGACGCAACGCATCGAGGAACTGATCGCCGAGCTGAAAGCGGATTACTGTATCGCGATTGTCACGCACAATATGCAGCAGGCGGCGCGTACCTCGGACTACACCGCGTTCATGTATATCGGCGAGCTGATCGAGTTCGATGAGACCGAACGCATCTTTACGCATCCGAAAGAAAAACATACTGAAGATTACATTACGGGCCGGTTCGGTTGATTTGCCGGTTGGGGTGATTTGATCGAAAGCGAAAGGTTTGCCGATGGCTTCCGAGCACATTACCAGAGCGTATGACGAGGAGCTGCGCCGGCTCAACAACACCGTAGCCGAAATGGGCGGACTTGCCGAAAGCCAACTCGGCACCGCGATCGAGGCGGTAATGACGCGGGACACCGAGGTTGCCGCGCGGGTTGTCGAAGCGGATGTCAAAGTCGACCAGCTCGAGCGCGAGATCGACAATCTGGCGATTCGGCTCCTGGCCCTGCGGCAACCGGTGGCGCGCGATCTACGCGAAATATTCTCGGCGCTGAAGATCGCGAGCGACCTCGAGCAAATCGGTGACTACGCCGCCAATGTGGCCAAGCGTTCGATTGCCCTCAGCCAGACGCCGGCAGTCCGGCCGGTCTACGCCCTGCCGCGTATGGCGCGTTTGGCGCAAATTCAGATCAAGGACGTTTTGGACAGCTACGTGCAGCGCGATGCCGACAAGGCATATTCCGTGTGGAAGCGCGACACCGAGCTCGACGAGATGTATTCGAGCCTTTTTCGCGAACTGCTCACCTATATGATGGAAGATCCGCGTAGCATCGGCTCGTGTACCCATCTACTGTTTATGGCGAAGAACATCGAGCGGATTGGAGACCACGCAACAAATATTGCGGAAAATCTGTACTATCTGGTGAATGGAACAGCGCTGGAGGAAGCGCGGCCGAAAGGCGACGTGTCAAGCCTCGAGGTCATCACGCCGGACCGTGCCCCGCAATGATGAAGCCGCTCATCCTGATCGTCGAAGACGAGACGCCGCTCGTCACGATGCTGCGTTACAACCTCGAAAAGGAAGGCTTTCAGGTTTGTGAAGCCGGTGATGGCGAGGAGGCGCTCGTCCAAATCGCCGAGCGCAAACCGGATGTCGTGCTGCTCGACTGGATGCTGCCGCTGGTTTCGGGCATCGAGGTTTGCCGCCGCATCCGGCGCTCGCCCGAGACCCGCTCGCTGCCGGTCATCATCCTGACCGCGCGCGGCGAGGAAACCGACCGGGTCCGCGGGCTCGACAGCGGCGCCGATGACTATGTGGTCAAACCGTTCAGCCCAAGCGAACTGGTCGCTCGGCTGCGGGCAGTTATGCGGCGCGCCCAGCCCGGCGGCACCCAAGACGTGTTGAAGTTCGCCGATGTGGAAATGGATACGGCCGCGCACCGGGTGTCGCGCGCCGGGAGGCCAATCCATCTCGGTCCGACGGAGTATCGCCTGCTTCGTTATCTCATCACGCATCCCGGGCGGGTCTTCTCGCGCGAGCAGTTGCTGGATGCGGTCTGGGGCCATGACGTCTATGTCGAGGCGCGGACCGTCGATGTTCACATCCGCCGGTTGCGCAAAGCGCTGAACGCCGATGACGCGGTCGATGTAGTACGCACGGTCCGCTCGGCCGGCTACGCTCTAGACCACCCCGTCAGATAGTGAGGGGGTTTCCGGGGGCGGCAAGACCCTCACCCCCCCGACGCGCGCAACCAGCTCAACCCACGACAATTCGGATCAGCTGATCCGTGGCGCGCCGTCGAGCGGTTTGGGCCAGCGCGGCGCGAAATACTGCAGCAGTCGCTTCGTCAGGTGCCGCGACACGGACTTCGACGCCGGAGGCGCAGGCACGCACCGCAGCCGGGCCGACCCGATCGATCGCGAAAATGGCGAGAGAGACCGGATCCGGTGTTTCCACATCGGGTCCGCGCGCAAATCCAGGGCGAGTTGTTTTCTTAGCCATCAGCGCGCGCTCCGCCAGCCCGATGGCAGATCAATACCACAGCATCATGACCGTTTTGCGAACGCCGCCGGTTCAACGTACACGCCCCGACCGAAAGCGACAGGCGCTCCAGGCGCTTCTATGACGAAGGGCTGCTCGGGTGATCCCGCCGGTCCGGCTAATAGGTCTCGCGCGGCAGGTCGAGGTGCGGGAAGGCGCTGTGCACGTGCGGCGGCGCGACTTGGCGGGCCGGGCGGATGTAGGATTTGTCGAGTTCGCGGTAGCCGGTGACGCCGAGCAGCGAGAGGCAGATGCGGATCTCGTCTTCGAGGATCTCGAAGAGGCGCACCATGCCTTCGGCGCCGGCGGCGGCGAGGCCATATACGTAGAGCCGGCCACAGGCGACCGCGTCGGCGCCGAGGATCATAGCCTTGACCACGTCGGTTCCTCGGCTGATGCCGCCATCAACGATGATGCGGGCCCGCCCGGCGACCGCCTCGGCGACCTCCGGCAGCACATCAATCGAACCGACACCCTGGTCGAGCTGCCGCCCGCCATGGTTCGATACATAGACGCAGTCGACCCCGTGCTCGACCGCGATCTTGGCGTCCTCCGCAGTGGCGATGCCTTTGAGGATCAGCGGGATGTCGAAGCCTTTCTTGATCCTTTCGACATCGGGCCAGTTGAACCGCGCCTGGAAGATGCGGGCATCGGCGACGCGCACGCGGCGGCGCTGGTGACGCTTGGCGATGTCGCGTTCGCGCCGGCTGTAGCTGTCGGGTATCGACGGTCAAGCAGAACGCGTCGTAGCCCAGGTCGATGGCGCGGCGGATATGGTCGTCGACCCAGGCGGCATCGCCGCGAACGTAAAGCTGGAAGATCTTGAAGCCGTCGCCCGAGGCTTCGGCAGTCTTGTCGAGCCCGGGATGCGACACCGAGCTCAAGATGATCCCGTTGCCAAAACTGCGCGTCGCCTCGGCGACGGTGGCGCCGCCGCCCGGCTCGAATACTTCGAGCGAGCCCACCGGCGCGCACAGCACCGGGATGCGCAGCTTCTTGCCGAAAAGCGTGCTGCTGCAATCGACATTGGATACGTCGCGCAATACCCGCGGGCGGAAGCCGATCGCATCGAGCGCCAGACGGTTGCGCGCCAGGGTCGTCTCGGTCTCGGAGCCGCCGATCAGGTAGTCCCAATTGTTGCGATCGAGGTTGGTGCGCGCCTGCGTCACGAACTCGTGCAGGTTTTGAAAGCGGGTTTCGAGCAACTCGGCCATGGTCTTGTTCTTCCGGGCTGATTTGACGACGGTCGCAAGGTATCGCTACGATGCGGCTCTTGCCAACCAGGCGCGATAATCCCCAAAGAGGAGACGCTAGATGCCACGCATTCTGACGCCCAGCACCCATTCCGAAGAGACGCTCGCCATCGCTCACGATTTGCTGCCGCCCGGCTGGCAATTGGCCACGGCGCCGCATGGCAGACCCGAATTCTTGGAGTTGCTGAAGGACACCGAGTATTACATCGGCGCCGGCCAGTTCAAGCACGGGCCGGAATTCTACCAGGCCGCGCCGAAGCTGCGGATCGTGCAGACTTTGAGCGCCGGCTACAACACCTATGACCTCGATGCCGCGCGGGCGGCTGGAGTGCCGATCTGCAACAATGGAGGCGCCAACGCGACGGCCGTTGCCGAGCACGCGATGCTGCTGATGCTGGCGGTATGCCGCAGGCTGATCTGGCAGCATGAGGGCGTGGTGTCCGGCCGCTGGCGCGGCAACGATTTCAATTCCGCCAAACTATACGAACTGGAAGACAAGACGTTGGGCATTGTCGGGCTCGGCAATATCGGTAAGAAGGTGGCGCGCCGGGCCAAGGCCTTCGACATGCACATCAAATATTACGACATAAACCGGTTGACGACCGATCAGGAGGATGCGCTCGGTGTCCGCTTTGCGCTGTTCCCCGAGTTGTTGAAGACCTCCGACATCGTCACCCTGCACGTGCCGCTCGACAAATCGACGCACAATTTGATCGGTGAGCGCGAACTGGCGATGATGAAGCCGACGGCGATCCTGATCAACACCTGCCGGGGCCCGGTCGTCGACGAGAAGGCGCTCTATATGGCGCTGCGTGACGAGAAGATCCTCGGCGCCGGGCTCGACGTCATGGTCGAGGAACCGCCCAAGCCCGACCACGAATTGTTTACGATGAAGAACGCGATCTTCTCCCCGCACGGCGCCGGGCCGACCTGGGACAATCACTGGAAGCGCTGGCGCAACGCCTTCGACAATTTCGAGCGCGTCGCGCGCGGTCAGAAGCCGTTCTGGATTGTCCCCGAACTCCGGGACTGAGTACATTTAACTCGTCATCACCGGGCTTGACCCGGTGATCCACGCCTTTTCGTGAGCACGTGGATGGCCGGATCAAGATGGTATGGGGCGGGCGGCGAGGGAATGGCACCATCGTCGCTGGAAAGAAGCGATGGAGCACGCCAATGCCGCAGCCCAATGACTTGAGCCGGTCCCTCACCGCCCTTGACCAGGATAGCACGCTGATCGCCGTTATCGAGATGAGCCAGGCGAGCTGGCTGGTCGGCGCGATTGTTCCGGGGATCGAACGCCATCCTCTGAAGAAGCTTGCACCAGACGCCGAAGAGCTGTTGCGGCTGCTGCAGCGTTGGCGCGACGAGGCGACCAAGGCGGGCCGCTCGGTAAAGCGCATCGCGGTCGCCTTCGAGGCCGGTCGGGATGGCTTCTGGCTGGCCCGCTGGCTGCGGACGCGCGGCATCGAGGCCCATGTCATCCATGCCTCCAGCGTCGCGGTCTCGCGCGAGCATCGGCGCGCCAAGACCGATCGCCTGGATGTCGAGCTGCTGAAGCGCGCCTTCCTCGGCTGGCTGCGGGGCGAGCGCGATCATTGCAAGATGGCCGCGATCCCCACGCTCGAGCTGGAGGATGCGCGGCGGCCGAGCCGCGAGCGGGAGACGCTGGTGGGTGAACGCACTCGCATCATCAACCGCATGAAGAGCACTTTGGCACGCCTCGGCATCCGCAATTTCAGGCCGAATTTGCGCAAGGCCCGAGAACGGTTGGCGGCGCTGCGCACGCCAGAGGGCGTAGCTGTCCCGGCCAATACCTTGGCCGAGCTGCAGCGCGACATGGCGCGTCTGCAACTGGTGAAAGAACACATCAAAGAGATCGAGCAGACACGGCTGACGCGTCTCGCCCAGCCGCCGGCGGATGCACCCCATGCGATGCTCATCCTGCTGGCGCGCGTCGTCGGTGTCGGTATCGAGACCGCTGAGATGCTGGTGCACGAGGTGTTTGTGCGCAATCTGCGCGACCGCCGAGCGGTGGCACGGTATGCCGGTCTCACTGGCGCCCCCGACGAGAGCGGCGCCAGAAGGCGCGAGAAGGGGCTCGCCCGGGCCGGCAATGCACGGGTGCGCCGCGGCATGCTGCAACTGGCATGGCGTTTTCTGATGTTCCAGAAAGACAGCGCCCTGGCACAGTGGTTTCAGGCGCGCACGGCCGATCGCCGGCCCGGCACCCGCAAGACGATGATCGTCGCCCCCTGCCTGCGCAGGGGCAAGCTCTGGCGCGCAAGCTGCTCATCGCCCTGTGGCGCCTGATGACCACCGGCGAGGTTCCGCAGGGCGTTGTGCTGCGAGCAGCGGCGTGATGGCCGGTCTGCCGACAAGCACGAAACCGGGTTTCGGCGGTCTGTCATCGATCGCGGACCGCCGTTGACGAACCGAGGTGGTGGTGAGCCGACTGCGGACATGGCCTTCGTGCCGCGATCAAGAATGGACCCGCCGCCCCGGAGCTTCGCCGCCGATGCGCATGACTGCATCATGGTCCGATCTCTCGGATCGACCGAATACAAGTTTGTGGCGCGATCGATCGTGCCAGTGGCGGGCTCCCCTCGGATTATCGTCGTTGACAAATCTCGGTCACCGCAAGGCCTGTGGATATGTGGACGATCGGCTTCGCCGACCGGCTCCGCTTCCCCCGCTTCCCGAGCAAGCTCGAAAACCGGGGAAATGCTCGCCTTCGCCCACATACCCACAGGCCCCACAGCCAATGAGGGAATTGATCTCAATGGGAAACATCAGATGCGGCTTCGGCGATGGCCCAAAACGCATCCACGTCAAATCACTTGATACCAAAAGCCCCATACAAGTCCGGGCATGACGAATAGGTTGTCATTGTGCACCGTCTGAATAAATCTGAGCACTAGAGTGTGTGACGTCTTGCAAATGGGGTTACATTCTTGGCTGAGAAAACGCGAGTATCACGCCGCAGAGCTGCTGTGCGCTGCGGCCGTGTCGTGAGTGGCGAAAAAACGCTCCTCATCCGAATTCAGCTGAACAATCGACCGCCAGTTCTGACCGCCGCGGCTGTCGCGGGAGAAGGTCCCGTTGACGTCGAGAATTCGCGCGAGGTTTTCGGCGCGCTCGACATAACGCGCGAGCCAAAAAATGCAATCCGCGTAGCGGGCGAGCAGGATGTCAGGCAACGACCCACGTATCCTTGGAGCCGCCGCCCTGCGACGAATTTACGACCAGGGAGCCGCAGCGCCACCCGGGTCAACCCGCCGGGCAAGATCCAAGTGCTCGATCCGGTGACCGCAAAAGGCCGCAGATCGACGTGCCGAGGCTCGACCTGGCCATCGACCAGGGTTGGTGCAACCGACAACTTGATGCAAGGCTGGCTGATGTAATTCGCCGGGTCTGCAGTGAGCTTCGTGCGGCATTCATCGAGCTCTTCCCGGCTCGCCTTGGGACCAACCGTAATACCGTGGCCACCGGCCTCGCCGACCGGCTTCACGACCAGCTCGGCCAAATGGTCGAGCGTGTAGCGCAGCGCCCCCGGCTCACGGCAGATATGGGTCTCGACACTCTGCGTAACCGTCGAGGACCGAGGGGTTCATCTGCCTGCTCGAAGACTGGCCAGCAGCCGCAAGAGGGCAATTTCCGCGCCAGGGCAGGTTTGCAACACAGTTCTGGCAGTCGCCCCAGCCGAATGCCCGCTTTTAGGCAATCGCCGTAACCGCACTGCTTCCATGCAGGGCCGTCACGCGGCGAGCTCCAGGATTTCCTGTAATTGCGCTGGGCCGGCGATGGGACGGGGGTTGCGCGGGACCCACGGGGTCGCCATTGCGCCCTCGGCGAGATGCGCGAAGCTCTCCGGCCCGATCCGCACCGCCGCGAGACTGCGCGGCATGCCGAGGCCCGCTATGAAGGCGTCGAGCACATCGCCGGCGTCCTCGCCCGGATGGCCCATTGCGGCGGCGACCAGCGCCTGGCGCTCGGCGTTGACCGGCTTGTTCCAGCGCATCACCGCCGGCAGCATGATGCACGAGGTGTGGCCGTGCGGGATGTCGAACTGGGCGCCGAGCACGTACCCGATCCCGTGGCTTGCTCCCATCGGCACGCCGCTGGCGAGAGGACCCATAGACAGCCATGAACCGATCTGGCAATCGAGGCGGGCCGCGAGATCGCTCGGATTTGACTTGACGCGGGGCAGACCGCGGGTGAGCAGCGCCAAGCCGTGCAGCGCTTGAGCGTCGGCAAAGGGGTTCGCCTCGCCGGAGCAGATGCCTTCGACGCAATGATCGACCGCGCGGATGCCGGTCGACAGCCAGAGCCATTCGGGCGTGTGCACGGTGACGGCCGGATCGAGGATCACAATGCGCGGGATGATTTGTGGATGCCGAAACAGCTCCTTAACCCGTCGCCGCTCGTCGGTGACCCCGGCAATCGCGCTGAACTCGCCGGCGGACAATGTCGTCGGCACCGTGATCTGGCGCACCACAGGCGCGTTGCAGGGCGGCGGCCCGAGGGCGCCGTCCGGTCCCGTGACCGGACGCAGGCTGTCGAGCGCCTGCGCGGTACGGATATCGTTTGCGAGGCATAGCTGCACCGCCTTGGCGCCGTCGGTGACCGAGCCGCCGCCGATCGTCGCGATCAAATCGGCGCGGGCCTCCCGCGCCGCGGCGGCGGCCTCGATCACCGCGCCGCGCGGCGTGTGCGGCGGCATCCGATCGAAAATCCCGGCGAAACGGCTGCCGAGCGCGCCGCGCACCGCCGCGATCTCGTCCGTCGTGCGGTTGAGCGTGCCGCTGACCATCAGGAAGACCCGCTCGACATCGAGCCGGCGCACCTCATCGGCGACGGCTTCGGCCGCGGGCTTGCCGAACACCACTGCCTCCATCGCGCCGAACGCGACGCGTCCCGAGTGCAACCCAGAGTGCAACACGGTCAGCCGGCCCCGTCTTGCGTAAGAAAGCGGTGGGCGATCGAGGCGTGCATTGCGATGCCGGCCGCCATGCAGTCTTCGTTCAACATCATGCGGTTGGAGTGGATCGGCGCGACATGGTCGTGCTCGCGATGGCCTTCCGGCATGACGCCGAGGAACATCAGGCAGCCGGGGATTCGCTGTAACACATAGGAGAAATCTTCCGCTCCCATGATCGGCGCCGGGCGGTCGATGTAGTTCTCTGGCCCGAGCAGATCCGTCGCCACACTTCGCGCGAAATCGACAAATCCGGGGTCGTTGACCGTCACCGGATAACCGCGTCTCACAGTGATCTCGGCTTCGCACAAGTGGGCGGCGGCGACATTGGCGGCGACCCGCCTGAGGCCTTCCTGCACCCTCTCGCGTGCCGTCTCCGAGATCGCGCGCAATGTACCGACCATCTCGCCCTTCTCGGGTATCACGTTGTTTGTCGAGCCGGCGGTCACTTTAGCACAGGTCAGCACTACAGGGTCGAACACGTCTATCCGGCGCGTCACCATCGTCTGCAGGGCCAAGCCGATTTCGAAGGCGACCGGGATCGGATCGACCGCATCTTGCGGCATCGAGGCGTGACCGCCGCGGCCCCGCACCGTGATTGTCCAGTAATCGGCCGAAGCCATCATCGGGCCGGGCTTGCCGAGAATGGCGCCGGCCGGAACGCTGGGCGAAATGTGCAACGCGAACGCCGCGTCCGGCTTGGGATCGGCGTCGATCAGGCCATCCTCGATCATCAGCCGAGCGCCGCCGTAGCCCTCCTCGCCCGGCTGGAACATAAATTTCACCGTGCCAGCCAGCTCGTCGCGGTGCCGGTGCAGCAGATGCACCGCCTGCACCAGCATCGCCGTATGCGCATCATGCCCGCAGGCATGCATGCGGCCGGGAATTTTGCTCGCGAAGTCGAGCCCGGTCTCCTCCGGCATCGGCAACGCGTCCATGTCGCCGCGCAAAAGGATCGTGCGGCCGGTCTGCGTCCCGGGCTTTCTGCCGGCCAGCGAGACCACCAGCCCCGACGTCGACGGTCCGCGGGCAATTTCCACATCGAGATCCTGCAGCCCCTCGAGCACCGCCGCAGTCGTCAATGGCAGGTCGAGCCCGAGCTCGGGTTCCGCGTGAATGCGCCGGCGCAACGCCACGGCAGCCGGCAGCAACTCGCGCGCCTCGTCGAGAAAACGGTGCAATTCGGACATGGTCGCCTTTCTTTATGTCGGTCCCGCCGCTCGAAGAAGCAGCTTACGGCAGAACGTGCAATATTGGTACGACGCCAACACGATCCAAAGCACGCAAGGGGAGCCGATGTCCGACGACGAGCCATTCGCTCTAGAAGAGGTGACGGTCGATCAGTTGCATGAGGCCATTCGAGCCGGCCACGCGACCTGCGTCGCGGTCGTCCAGCATTATATCGAGCGGGCGCGGGCATTTAACGGGGTCTGCAGCCGTCTCGTGACCGAAGATGGAGCGCCGGTACCGGAGGCTGCCGGGGCGGTGCGCGCGAGCGCGCCGCTGCGCTTCCCGACCGAGACCGTCAAGGCCTCGGCGATTTTCCCCGACCTCGGCAAATACAAGGGGCCGCCGCTCGAATTCGGGCGCATGGAGCCGACCGCGTCCGATCCTTCGGTACAACAGCAATACGGCATGATCACCGGCATCCCAAATGCCGGGCAGCTCAATGCGCTGGCGACGCTCAACATCAGGGGCGAACGGTCGGTCACCTGCCGCGGCGAGTTCGACCGGCATCCGTCCGAGGGACCGCTGCCGCCCGGCGCGCCGCCGGTCTGCGAGCACTTCCGCCAACTTCCCGACGCGCTCGAACGCGCCGCCGAGCTCGACGCCGCCTACGGGCGCAACCCCGATCTCGACAAGATGCCCATGTACGGCGTCGTCTTCTCGTTCAAGGACCCGTTCGATACGAAGGACATGCGCACGACCGCCGGGGGCGACGCGGCCTACGACATCGATTTTCCGGCGCGCGACCATATCCTCGTCGAGCAGCTCCGCAACAAGGGTGCGATCATCTTCGCGAAGGCGGTGTGCACCGAATATAACGGCCGCGCCGGCGATCCCGGGGGCCGGCACAAACCCGAAAAGGTGTTGCCGTCGGTGCTTGGGTACCAGCGCAGCAGCTGGGGCGGCAATCCCGCCAATCCGTACGACACGACGCGCGCCGCCTCATTGGGGTCGAGCTCAGGCTCGGGAGTCTCGGTCAGCGCCAATCTGGTCATGGTGAGCCTCGGCGAGGAGACCAGAGCCTCGACCCGCGGGCCCGCCAACCACAATGCGGTCGCGCTGTTCCTGCCGCATAAGGCGCTGCTGAGCTTCAACGGCGGCGCGATCGGCGCCGATATCTATTGCGACCGCACCGGCATCCTCGCGCGCACGATCGCCGACGCCGCCAAAGTCCTCGACGCATTGAAGGACCCCGACCGCGGCTATTACGACCCGCGCGACCCTTACACGACGGTGCCACGCTCTTCGGTGCTGGCGACCCCCTACGCCAGCCACACCAAGCCGTCGAATTCGCTCCGGGGAATGCGTATCGGGGTCATCCGCAAGTCGATGCTGGTCCGCCCCGGCGACAAAGCTGCGGAGCCGATCGCTACGGCCGCCGCGGCCGAGATCAAGGCGGTGCTGGGCGAGAAACTCGGCGCGACCTTGGTCGAATCCTCGGACCCCCTCTGGGAACGCGACCGCGACCTCGAGCAGATGAACCCGGATTTCCGGCAGGCGCTGGCGCGGCTTGTGCCGGTGTTCATGCCGGACCTGCTGTTCCGGCTGAGACCCGATGGGCAGCCGCTCTTCAAGGAATTCGCCGCGGCGATCCGCCCGACCGAATTCGCCCCCGCCAAGGTCTTCGGCAGCGGTTCGACGGCGCCCATCGATTACTGCGTCGAATTGGCCGAAGGCCGCATCGCCCCGCCCGCAAATCTCGACATCGCCACGATCCAAGAACAGAAGCTAGCGATGTCTTTCCGCTTCCATGTCAACCAATACCTGTCGCGCCGCGCCGGTGATTGGCGGGAGCGCGGGTTCAGCGAAGGGCTCGCCGATTTCGCCGCGCTCAATGCGCGCTCCAAATTCTGGGGCGACGACGGCCGCGCCGCCTTCAAGAACTGGGAAGAGGTCACCGACCCGCGCAATCCGCTGGGCGGTCGCCAGGGCGTCGACGAGCGCATCATGCTGCGCGAACTGCTGCGCCGCCTCGACATGATGGTGCTGCTCGAAAACCGCCTCGATGCACTGGTGCGCCTGCACACGCCATTGCCGCCGGCGAAGATCGGCGGCGCCAACGACCCCTTGGGCGGCCGCAACAATCTGCGCCCGGAATCGTTCTACGGCCCCAACGCCGGCCTGACCGAAATCCTGATCCCGGCGGGTTACGTCACGACCGTGTACGACCCGGTCTTCGCCCTCAGCCCCGACGCCACGCGCTATGTTTCGGTCCCCTCCGATACCCCGGCCACCCTGCCGCCCCCAGGCCTGCCGTTCTCCTTGGTCTTCCGCGCCGAGCCCGGCCAGGAAGACGTCGTATTGCGGATCGCCACCGCCTACGAAGCCGCCTCGAAACGCCGCATCCCCCCACCCGCCTTCGGCCCACTACCAAGGCAGGACCCGATGCCGACAGGGTGATCGTCAGTCATTCGTCTCCGCCCTGCGTTCGTGAGGTTCCGCGCGATCATCACTCGGCTGCGGTTGTCGCAGGCGGAAGCCAGCCGAAAAGCCCTGGTACCGTGCATCTGGTCCAGAGGCCTGATCCTCTCGAATTTTGTCGCTGAGCTTTAATATATCCGCCGACCGACCTATCGCTTGACCAATCGAAAGGAGTTCGAAATATAGGCCGTCCATATTGTCGACGATTACTTTATTCTCAATTTGTGCAATAAATTGATAAATTTCCTTATCTTTGTGATTTTTATTGCTGGCTCTGTCTAGGTGGACCCCACCCGCGTGATGTGCGAAAAATTGCACTATGCGACGCCGCGAAATGGCCCTTCCCATGCCGACCGCGCCAGGGGCATCAAGGTATTCATTAAGGTACCACGAGCGACGAACCAGTTCGTCGAGCGAACCGGCCGGGACCGGAGGAGGATCGCGTGCGTCGCGCATGGTGCTAACCAATTGGAGGGCGAAGCCCTCCTCGGCATCCGGCCCCTTCCCGGTTGTCAGGTTAAACGCGCGGACGGCTCCGATCATCGCAGCCTCGATCCCGTTCAAACACGCCCCGCCACCAACCAGCCAAGCGATGTGGTTCATCGAAAAACCATTGGCCGCCGCGAGTGCTTGAACATCGGGGCCGATTACTCGCGGCTGACGCTCAAAGCCGTAATGGCGCCATGCATCTCCGATCAAGTCTTCGACTAGCAATCGACGCAAAGCCGCGCTCCCGCGACGAAGATCTGCGTCTGAGGGGGGTTCGTGGAGTACGCACCATTCGCTTCGAAGCCAGTCAATATCGTCGGCCACCGTAATAAACGGACTGGTTGATGCTTTTGCCTCGTGCGCCCTACGAGCCGCTCTAATTCGGAATTGCTCTTCCATCTTCTGATCGAGGAAAAATGAGAATTGCCACCCGGCTGCGAGCCGAACGCTCAATACGGCACGACGTGAATGAGGATCATGCCCGAACTCTATCAACTCAGCATCACGCGGCTGCAGGTCTACAGGTTCAGTTTCCCCAATGGTGTGGGTTCTCCGCGAGTCATGCCATTCAGCCGCCAACTTTGCGGCGCGCTCAAGGATCTCCATCGTGAGGCCGCTCTGGTCGAAGGGCAGTTCAAACCGATGCTGCAGTCCGGACTTTCCCTCGAACAAAAGGAGCATGTTCCCGTTTTCAAGATTTCACACCACCATTCATTGGCCCTTTGAGAATGGCAGTCTTAGCAATTCCCTCGGCGCCCTTCGCCGTGCTCGCTCCTAGGTGCTCCCCCAGCAGTTCGATCAGCCGGTAAGCCTGAACGCGGTCTATGCGAAGCCAGACAGTTGCATCCCCTTCGCCGGGAATTGTCGCCCCTGATTGGACTCGAATAGCTAAGCGATGTGACGTGGCATTTTCGGTCAGTATCTCTACCGCCGAACTTGCATCAAGCCAGATATTCCTTCCTTCGTCTCCCTCCACGGATAACAAAATCCGCATCCAAAGCCTCAAAGTGTTAACTGCAGCGGACATAATGGGGCGATCAATCAATCTCAATAGAGATTGGGGCGGGCGAGAGATTGGGGCGGGCGCCAAGGTGTCGACGAGCGCATCATGCTCCGCGAACTCTTGCGCCGCGTCTACATGATGGTGATCCTCGAGAACCGGCTCGATGCGCTCGTGTGGCTGCACACGCCATTGCCGCCGACCAAGATTGGTGGCTCCAACGACCCCTTGGGCGGCCGCAACAATTTGCGCCCGGAATCGTTCTACGGCCCCAGCACCGGCCTGACCGACGTGCTGATCCCAGCGGGTTACGTCACGACCGTCTACGACGCGGTCTTCGCGCTCAGCCCCGACGGCACGCGCTATGTTTCGGTCCCCTCCGAGACCCGGACCACCCTGCCGCCCCCGGGCCTGCCGTTCTCCCTGGTCTTTCGCGCCGAGCCCGGCAAGGAAGACGTCGTGTTGCGTATCGCCGCCGCCTACGAAGCCGCCTCGAAACGCCGCATCCCCCTACCCGCCTTCGTCAACAACCCACGAGAAAGATCAGCGGTCCGGTGAGGCGCACCGCGCCGAGTAGCACGCGTTACAAAGGAAGGCGCCCGATTTGGCCGGCTTTCTCCCCCAGTTTTTGGATGCTTTCCCTTTTGGGGTGGTTAGAACGTACCTAGGGGATTTCTTTGCCAGGAGGAGGGCGGTTGTGGCGGTCTCTTATTCTTTGAGCGATCTTGGACCGCTGACGAACGGACTGTTCCGAAGATAAAATCGCAGGAAACGGTTCGCATCCCGCCCAATGCCGATCCTGACGCTCTGCCCGATTTCGTCGGGCCCGATTTCGCCGGGCCCGATTTCGCCGGGCCCGATTTCGCCGGGTTCGTGGTCACCGCGTCCGAGCCATAGAGGGCCTTCTCGGCAAAGGTCGAGCCCATCGAGCCAACGATCGACCCGCAACGCCGCGGTGAGCCGGCCTGGTCCTCGCGCCAAGTCGCGCAAGCGCTCAATGCCGCGATTTAGCTGCATGATCGGGATGCCGTCGAGCGGCTCGAGCGCCCTGATGAGGACGCCGGCTCCGATCCCGGGCATCTCGCTCGAGACATTCAGCATATATGAGCTGCCGTAGGCGAGATAAATATAGGCGTGCCCACGCTCGACAAACAGCGAGCGATTACGCCGCGTCATCCCGCGGTAGGCGTGCCCGGCGGCGTCGCCGACGACATACGCCTCGGTCTCTACAATACGAGCGCTGGCGATGCCCTCGGGCAACTCCCGCACCAATATCTTGCCAATGAGACAGCGGGCGAGAGCGACCGTATCGATCGGCAGCTCCGAGCGAGCGAGCGGCGGAGGGCCATCCTTATGGCTGCCGGATTTCAGGGCATCCGCTCGACCCATTGCGCGCGGGACGGCCCCGGCTCGAACGGATCGCCGAAATACTGGGTCTCTCGGGCCACCTTCCCATCGAGGAACTCCATGATGCTCACAGTGTAAGACGGCCGCCCGTCATAGGTGAGCACGAATTCGGTGATCCAGAGGTCGGCCCCGCCGAGTATCCGCCGAACCGTGAAGCTCTTTCTGTTCGGCTGCGCGAGGCGAGAGGTCTGAATGTTGCGCCGTCCGCGGATGCGCTCGCCCGATTGCGGGTACTCGAGCACCGCGTCCTGTCGGTAAATCTGGTGCTCAGCCTCGAAGTCATTGGCGTCCGAGGCGGCCCAGTGGCGATCGAGGGCCGCTCGGGTCTCTTGGTCTTGCATATCAAATTTCCTTTGCCAAACTGCCATCGTATTCTGCTGCGAGACGGCGGCCCGCGGAGGGCCGCTTTTTGCCACAAAGGAGATGAGCGTGGCTGTAGATTCGCTGCAGAAACAGCCAGCGAGGGGCCGGGGCGGCCGTTCGAGAAGGGGCGGTCGGGCAATCCGGCGGGGCGCACAATAAAGCAACGCTCGCGGCCGAAGCGCTCTTCGACAGCGAGGCCGAAGCACTGAGGCGCAAGGCGGTCGAGCTCGCTCTCGGCGGCAGCGGGGAGCGCTGCGGATCTGTCTCGACCGCATCATAGCGCCGCGCCGGGAGCGGCCGATCCAGCTGGCCGTGCCGCCGATCCGCAGCGCTTCGGAGATCGCCGCAGTGATGGGGGCGATCGTCAAGACGGCGGCGCAACGCGTCATCACGCCCGACGAGGCGTTCAAGCCGAGCCAGATGGTCGACACCTTTGTCCGGGCGATCGATACCAGCGACTTCGACAAGCGGTTGCGAATGTTGGAAAATGCCCATGCGCAGGAGGCCGCAAACGCGGTCGGCTGGATTAGCCGCGAGTGAAACCTAGGGAGATGAACATGTCGAGATGTCGACAGCCGGGGTCCAGGAAAGCCGTCTATTTCGGGCTCCTCTTGGCCGCCTGGCTGGTCTTTCCGTCACTCGAAACGCCGGCAGCGCCGGGCGCTCCGACAGATGTGGTGCGGAATTTCTATGGCGTGCTGCTCGACATAATGCAGCATGCCGCGCCGCTCGGACCGAAGGGCCGCTACCAGAAACTAGAGCCGGTTGTGCGCGCGACGTTCGACGTGCCGTTCATGGCGCGGCTATCGGTCGGCCCGACATGGAGGAGTCTGGCGCCCGAGCAGAAGCGGCGCGCCGTGCAGGCCTATACCCGCTACATCGCCGCGATTTATGCCACCCGGTTCGACGACTATGCCGGCGAAAGGTTCGAGGTGCTCGGCCAGCAGCAGATCAAGCACGGCACGTTGATCAAAACCCAAATCATCAAGTCGAATGGTGAACCGGTTGCGATTAACTACGTGGTTCACGACAACGATCATGCCTGGCAAATTCGAGACATTTACCTCTCCGGCTCGATCAGCGAACTGGCGACGCGAAGGTCGGATTTTGCGAACATCCTGCGCACCGGCGGCATCGATGGTCTGATCAACTCGCTCAACAAAAAGGCCGATGATTTGCAAGTGTGATCGCTATTCTTTCGCCTTTCAAAACGGGAGGGCTCGATGGCGGAACGGCGGCTCAAACATTTCGGATGGGGTCGTGAAGGCGAGGGGCTGACAGCGGAGGAGGAGGCTGCCGCCCTCGACCGCTACCGCCGGCTGTTCGTCGTCGACCGGTTCGATGAGCGCAGCCCGCCGGCGTTGTCCGAGATCCAATTGCGGCCGCCGCGGATCGCGCCGCCGCCGGCCTTGGCGCCGCACTGCTCGATCGAGCCCTACGACCGCGCCGCCCATACCTACGGCAAGTCTTTTTTGGACTATGTCCGCGGGCTCGCCGGCCAGTACGACAATGCGCCCGATGTCGTCGCCTATCCGCGCAACGAAGCCGAGGTCGCCGCGGTCGCCGATTGGGCGGCCGGCGCGCAGGCCGCTCTCTTCCCGTTCGGCGCCGGCAGCAGCGTTGTCGGCGGCGTCGAGCCGGCGGTCGAGGGCACCGCATTCCGAGCGGCGATCTCGCTCGATCTGCGGCGCCTCGACCGCGTCGTCGAGGTCGACCGCGGCTCGCGCGCCGCCCGCATCGAGGCCGGAATCTTTGGCCCCGCCCTCGAAGCGCAGCTCAAGCCCCATGGCCTGACTCTGCGCCATTTTCCGCAGAGTTTCGAATACTCGACGTTGGGCGGCTGGATCGCGACGCGCTCGGGCGGCCATTTCGCCACCCTCTACACGCACATCGACGACCTCGTCGAAAATCTGCGCGTCGTCACCCCGCGCGGCCTCGTCGAAACCCGACGGCTTCCCGGCTCCGGCGCCGGCCCCAGCCCCGACCGGCTGTTCATCGGGTCGGAAGGCATTCTCGGCGTCATCACCGAGGCCTGGATGCGGCTCCAGGACCGGCCGCGCTTCCGCGCCGGCGGCGCGGTGCAGTTCGCGGATTTCTTCTCGGCTGCCCGCGCCGTCAGAGCGATTGCGCAGGCCGGCCTCTACCCGGCGAACTGCCGCATCCTCGACCCGCAGGAGGCGCACAATACCGGGGCGGGAGACGGGAGGGCGGCGATCCTGGTGCTGGCCTTCGAGTCGGGCGACCACCCGGTCGATGCGTGGATCGCCCGCGCCTTGGAGTGCTGCGCCGATCACGGAGGCGCGCCCGAACACCCGGACAAAGCGGATGCGCACCGCGAAGGGGCGGCGGGGATGTGGCGCAACGCCTTTATCCGGATGCCCTATGCCCGCGAACGTATGGTGGGACGGGCGATCATCGCCGATACCTTCGAAACCGCGATCACCTGGGACCGCTTCGAAGCCTTTCACGATTCCGTCAAGACCGCGACCGAGTTGGCGATCCGCGAGGCCACCGGGCGAACTGGACAGGTGACCTGCCGATTCACCCATGCCTACCCCGACGGGCCGGCGCCGTATTTCTCCTTCCATGCCTTGGGGCGGCATGGCGATCTGTCTGCGCAGTGGCATGTGATCAAGAGCGCCGCCAGCGAGGCGCTCATTGCCGCGGGTGGGACGATCACCCATCATCACGCGGTCGGCCGCGACCACCGCCCCTGGTACGACAAGCAGCGGCCCGAGCTTTTCGCGGCGGCGCTGCGCGCCGCGAAACGCGCCGTCGACCCGCAGGGGCTCCTCAACCCCGGCGTCCTCATCGACCCCTAGAACCTGGAAAGCGCTCGTCTCGCCCGCGAAGCCAATCTCAAACCAGCGCGCGGCTTTACCGCACGTTGAATTGCGGAAAATATTTGAGACGGTGGCAGAAACGAGGCAGCCACAACAGCCGTGTGCCTCGTCCCGTTCCGCGTGGGTTCCTTTCAACTCAGCCGCTACCGCGATCTCTTGCTTTGTGTTGCGGAAAAGACGCGGCACCACCGCCGAAAATTCGCTGAGTTACAGCCAGCCTGTTGCGGAAATGCCGCACCATCTGCCCTTCTGCAGGGATTTGCCGGCAAGCGGTGTCGTTGAGAAAAAAACCGTTTGCCATCGGATCAGTGGATAGCGAAGATTGGATATCGGTGGCGCGATGACCATCGTCACACGCGTATTTAGTGGCCGGAGGTAAGGGATGAAGAGTCGCTATCTGCTAAGCGCTGGCGCAGCGCTTGCCGTGGCGTTCGGGTGCGCCGAGGCGAATGCGCAATTTGCTTGGTTGGGGGGACCCTATCCAACGGTCTTCTACGTCGGACCGGAGGGCGGGTGGACCAGTCTCGCGAACCAGAAGGACACGATCACAACGACACCTTTCAGGGTCGACACCGGAGTTGTTGTCCCCCCGAACGGTCCTTATTTCAGCAACTTCAACGGCAGCGCTAGGTATAACAGCGGCTTCAACGCTGGCGGCCGGTTGGGTATTCAATATGGCCCGCTGCGTGTCGAAGAAGAGTACAGTTATCGGCACAATGGGCTGTCGAGTTTTGGCGCGTTCTTCGGCCCCAACGTCAACTCGGCGTTTACTGGGCAGCGAGTTACCCACTCGATTATGACCAACTTCATCTACGACTTTACCGTAGGCTGGCCGGTCAGCCCGCATATCGGGTTCGGCGTCGGCGCGGTGGACAACGTAGACTCCGTTTCCCTCAACCCGGTCACTCTCGCAGGTCTGCCAAGGACCACGGTCAGTGGACCGGGAGGCACCCTTGGTGTAATCGGGGCAGGGACGCCTTTCCCGAACCCAACTCTTGGCGGCACCTTCCTCAAGGGAAGCAACTGGAATTTCGGCTATCAGGCGATCGCCGGTTTCCGCTACGACATCAATCCGTTGCTCGCGTTTGATGTCGATTATCGCTACCTTGCGACCACTTCGCCGAGCTTCAACAACAAAGGGATAGCCCCGTTCCCGCCCTTCGGCTTCTCGGGCGTAAAATACACGTCAGGCTACAACACGCAGAACATCGTCGCCAGCTTGACGATGAAGTTCGGCGCGCCGCCCCCGGCGCCGCCGCCGCCGGCGCCTCCGGCCCCGCCGCCGCCGCCGACCCATCAGGTGTATTTGGTGTTCTTCGACTGGGATAAATACAACATCACTCCAGAGGGCCAGCAGATCATTCAGCTCGCGGCGAATCAGTATCACTCGGGCGGTCGGGTGACGCTGCAAGTGACAGGCTATACCGATACCTCAGGGTCGGCCGGTTACAACCAGCGGCTCTCCGAGCGTCGCGCCAATGCCGTCGCTGCCGCGCTTGAACGCCTCGGTGTGCCGCGCAGCGATATGGTGGTCGCCGGCCGCGGCGAAAACGACCTGCGCGTTCCGACACCGAATGGCGTACGCGAGCCGCAGAACCGCCGCGTCGAGATCGTGTTCCCGTAAAAGAAGTCTTCTCACTTGGTTCGGGGGTCCCGTCGGGACCCCCGACAGCCGCCGCGGACAACCGCGGCGGTTTTCTTTTGCGCATTTCGGCACATGGCTCGCCGGGCGAGGCCACCGATTGAAGAGATGCGCCGGCGACCCCCTTTTCGGCGGGCGGGTTTGCCGACCTATGACTAAACCAATCGGAAACATTTCCGCGTGTTTGTTCTATTATTCTTAGCGCGCATCACCCGACACGTGATATTGTAAGTGTGCGGCTTGAGGTCGCAACTATTGCGACGGTTATGTTTCGCTGCACTCCTCAAGAGTGCGAGAAAAAAGGCGCGTCGTTATTTGACTCAGGAGTTCACCAATGAAGGCGCTCATCTCAGCGTTTGCGTTGCTCACATTTGTTGCCGGCACTGCGTTACCGGGCGAAACCTATGCCCAAACGGCGGGAACGGGGACGGGACAGACGATGGCCCCGGATACTTCGGCATCTCCTGCGACCACTACGACCAAGAAGAAGAAATCTTCAAGGACCCATCATGCTAAAAAGAAGTCGAAGAAGCCGTCCACAGCTCAGCCCAGCTGAGCCAGAGAAAGGTTTGGTCGCGATAGAATAAGCGGGAAGCAGCCCTCCGGGTTACGAGGACGCGGTAGCACTGGTCCCCCGAATCTTTGCACTGCCGCCGTCGGCGTGACCCGGGAGGGTAGGCGCGACGACGGCGGGACCGGCCTGGGTCTATGAATTCATGCGATTGCACGACTGCGACATTCCGGTTTGGAATGACGCAAAGAAGACATACGGTCAGCCCCGCGCTTTTTTGAATTTGAACACAAACGTCCCCCTCGCTTTTTCGGGTATCCCGTCGCCGGCTAGGCTACTCTTGCGCTTGCCAAAACCAGCTTCACGGTATATTATGCGAACCAATCGAGCGGAATATGAGCTGGGAAAATTGCGTAACGGGGAACATAACCACATGCTTTGTCGTTAAAGACGGGCCAAGTTGCAAGAGCGGGCTCGGCGGGAAGATCATGCAGTCAGCTCAATTCGCAGGCAGCACGCGCTTGCAATCCGGTTCTCGATGCCACCCGCCCCACTCGGCGAGAACCCCGCTCGCAGGGATTGGCGGCCAGCAATAGATGAGCACAGCAAACTCCCAGAGACCGTCGGGAATACCATCTGAAGGGCTAGAGGAGACGACTTAAACCAAACGGCAGCCACGCTAATCGTCCGACCATGTCCAAGTTAGGACCGAGAGAGAGGATCGCAGATATGAAACATCATTTTTTGACCGGTGTGGCGGTGGTCGCTGCGCTCGCATTCTCCGCGCCCGCGTGGGCGCAACCGGCCAGTCCGTCCGGTGGCAACGCGGTGGGCACGCCGGGTCCGAACCCCGGCGGACCGGGACTGACGCCGTACAGCTCGGGTCCGAACCCAGGCGGAGCGGCGCTGTCCGGTCCGCGCACGACGCCCTCGATGCCGCCTGCGGCGATGGCTCCTTCGGCGATGCCGCCCTCTTCAATGTCGGAGAGCAGCTCGGCGATGCCGCCGAGCCATCGTCACACGCGGGCGTATTACCACCACAAAAAGATGGCGGGGTATCATCACGAGATGGCGAGGTATCATCGCGGTAAAGCAAACGAGGTCGGGGGCACTGCCAACCAGCTCAATCAGGAGGAGCTGGCCCGTCTGCAGTCAGGAAACATGTCTATGCCGGCGGCCCCTCCTCCGGGCCCGGGCATGATGCCCCCTGGGCAGCCGGGCGGGCACATGACTACCCACGGCACCGTTCAATAGCCTCGACCGGCTAGAAGTTCCGCTGAGAGCGTCTAACAGGCATTGCAAGGGGCCTCTCGGCCTCCTTGCAATGACCGCAGCGGCCGATGAGGGGTTTGTTCGCGCTCGGACCTGCAGCGCGGGTTGGGGCAGGTTAGGCGCCGGCGAGGGGCTTACGCTCGCGGGCGACCCGCTCCATATCCTCGAGCAGATCGTGCAGCGCTTGATCGGCGACATAGGCCATCTTGGCAAATGCGCGTAAAAACGTGTCTGTACGAGGCAACTGGAAAAGCGTCTCGTCGCCATCTTTCCCCTTCGCCGCGCCGATCAGCACGACGTTGTCAAAGGGCTGAAGCATCAATTCCTCTAACGCCTTGCCGGGACCGGTTACGTATTCGACGACCCGGCAGCGCTCCGAAGCACGCGAGTTCCTGCAGTATCGACATGCGGTAGGCAGCGCGTGTCGTCGCCGCCTCTATCAGTGCCCGCGCGAAGGGGCGCAGAAAAGTCTCGTCGAAACCGAGGATCGCCGTTGGACGCTCATCACTGACCGAAGAGCGCATCTCGAGAGCGGCCCAAAGTGAGGCGCGCCCGCCAAAATAGTCGGCCGAAGCAAGATCCAGGTTGATTGAATCGATCGGCATCGGCGAGGAAATCGAGCGCGGCGACAAAAAGGCGAAACAAGCCGGTTCCCGTTTTAGGGAAATGTTGGTTGTCGCTTCAAGGTTTCGATCGGTGATCGCGGGAGTGTCGGCCATGGCTGATCCCAGTTCGGGAAGGCGGTACTCGGATGACGGTCTCGTCTCCTTACGGCTCCGCAACCTAAGGAGAACTCCCCAGCTCCGAGATGGTGGATAGGCCGGTTCAGCCGAGTTTGTCAAAGTGTAACAGAGAAGGGGCCGCAATGTGCGGCCTTTGGCCGCTAGCCTCTAGCCTGTCGTTGCTTACTTTTGGCAAGGCCTAATTGCGATCGAAGAATCGCTGGACCGCGCGGCGGTTTTGTACAGAGAAATCATTCGCCGGAAATACGGCGACCGGCGCCGGCACCCGAACCTCAACCGGCTTCCCGCTCGATTGATTCTTCGGCGGCGAGCCACTCGCTTTCCGCTCCCTCGATCAACCACATCAGCTCGGCGCGCCGTTTGAGTGCGGCGGTGAGCGCCAGGCCGGGTTCCTTCGGACCTGGCGGCATGGCCAGGACGAGATCGAGCGCTTCGCGTTCCTTGGTCAGCCGGATGATTTTTTCTTCCGCCCGGCGCGCGGCTTGGCGCAATGGCTCGAGCTCGCGCCGGCGCTCCGCGGCAAGCCGTCGGACCGTCCGGCGGTTGCCGAATTGCGGCTCGCCCGAACGAGTGCCGTTCCTGGATCGACCGCCGTCCAGAACCTCGCGCTCGTAATCTTCCAGATCCCCCTCGAAGGACCGGGCCGTCCCGTCGGCGACTACCCAGAGCCGGTCCGCAACGAGTTCCAGCAGATGCCAGTCATGGCTCACCAGCACCACGGCCCCGGCGAAATCGTTGATAGCCTGGACCAGCGCTTCGCGGGCCTCGATGTCGAGATGATTCGTCGGCTCGTCGAGGATCAATAGCGCGGGGCCGTCATAGGTGACGAGGGCGAGGTTCAACCGTGCCCGCTCGCCGCCGGAGAGGTCGCCCACCGCAACAAGCGCTTTTTCCTGGCCGAAGCCGAACCTGCCGAGCCGAGCCCGAACCGCCGCCGGCGTATGGTCCGGCATGAGCCGGGAAAGGTGATCAAAGGCCGATTCGTCGGGCCGCATCTCCTCGATCTGATGCTGGGCGAAAAAGCCGCAGGCGAGCTTTGGCCACCGGGTCACGCGTCCGGCCATCGGCGCGAGGCGCCCCGCAAGCAGTCGCGCCAGCGTCGTCTTGCCGTTGCCGTTCGCGCCGAGCAGCGCGATCCGATCGTCGGGGTCGAGCCGCAGATCGAGCCTCGACAGCACGGGCTTTCCCGGGACATAGCCGACCGCCGCCCCTTCCAGCGCAATAAGCGGCGGGCGCAGCCGGATTGGGTCCGGCAAGGCGATACACGCCGGCGGCTCTTCGGCCGCCAGAACGATCGGCTCCAGCCTGGCCAATGCCTTGAGCCGGCTCTGAGCTTGGCGCGCCTTTGATGCCTTGTAGCGAAAACGGTCAACGAAAGCCTGCATCCGCTGGCGTTCGAAACTCTGCTGGCGCGCCAGAGATTCGAGCCGCTGCGCCGCCTCGGTGCGAGCCCGCAGATACGCGTCGAACCCGCCGGAATAGGCGGTCAATTTGCCGTGTTGGAGATGCAGGGTTACCGACGTCACGGCATTCAGGAAGCGGCGATCGTGGCTCACCAGGATCAGGGTGCGGCGATAGTTGCGCAAAAACCGCTCGAGCCAGAGTGCCGCCTCGAGATCGAGATGGTTGGTCGGCTCATCGAGCAGCAGGAGGTCGGGCTCGGCGAAGAGGATCGCCGCGAGCGCAACCCGCATCCGCCAGCCGCCCGACAGATCAGCAACGGGTCCTTGCTGCATCGCCTCGTCGAGGCCGAGCCCGGCGAGGATGCGGGCAGCCCGGCTCGGCGCCGAATGAGCCTCGATCTCGACGAGCCGGGTTTCGATCTCGGCGATCCGCAGCGGCTCCGCCCCGGCCCCCCGCTCGGCGAGCAGGCCGGCACGCTCGCCGTTGGCGGCGAGGACCGTTTCGAGCGCGTTCGCCTCCCCGCCCGGCGCCTCCTGCGCCAGGAAACCGATCCGATGCCCGCGCGGCAATTCGATCGACCCACCGTCCGGCTGCAGAACGCCGCGGATCAGGTCGAGCAAGGTCGATTTGCCGGCCCCGTTGCGCCCGACCAGCCCGACCTTGCTGCCCTCGGCGATCTGCGCGCTCGCCTGGTCGATGAGGGTCCGCCCGCCGATGCGGTATGTCACGGCCGAGAGGGTCAGCATCGGGGTCTCTTAGCACAGCGCCGCGGCGCGCGAGGATGACAGCTGCGGGCGCCGTCCGTATCGGCATCTCCGGCTGGAACTATGGCGCCTGGCGCGGCACCTTTTATCCGCGCGGCTTGCGGCATGCCGATGAGCTGTCCTTCGCGAGCCGGCAAATCGACACGATCGAGATCAACGGCACGCACTATTCGCTCCAGCGCCCCGAAGCCTTCGCCAAGTGGCGCGACGAGACCCCGGAAGGGTTTGTCTTCGCGGTCAAGGGCAGCCGGTACATCACCCACCTTAAACAGCTGAATGATATAGCGACGCCGCTCGCCAATTTCTTCGCCTCCGGCGTATTGCGTCTCGAAGAGAAGCTCGGCCCATTCCTCTGGCAGTTCTCGCCGCGTTTCAGATTTGACGCCGAGCGTCTCGACCATTTCCTCTCTGTCCTGCCGCGCGACACCGAGACAGCCGCCGCGCTCGCCCGCGGCCACGACCACCAACTCGCCGGCCGTGCCTGGACGCGCACCGAATGCCGGCGGAACCTGCGCCACGCGATCGAGATCCGCCACCCGAGCTTTCTCGACCCTGCCTTTGTCGCGCTCTTGCGCCGGCATCGGATAGCGCTCGTCTTCGCCAACTCGGTGGCGTGGCCCTATGCCGAGGATCTGACCTCCGACTTCGTCTATCTGCGCCTGCACGGCTCCGAGGAGCTCTATACGAGCGGCTATTCGGACGAGGCGCTCGACCATTGGGCGGCGCGGATCGAGCTGTGGGCCCGCGGTCTCGAACCGAACTATGCGCGGCTGATCGCCCCCGGCCTGCACCCGCCGCGCCACAGCAGCCGCGATGTCTACGTGTATTTCGACAACGACGCCAAGGTCCGCGCCCCGGTCGACGCCCGTTCGCTCCGAGCAAAGCTGGCGGATCTTGCCTGACCCTCCTGTTTTTGTAGAGAAAATACAGAAGGCCGGAATCACAAGCATCCCTCTGAGCCTCCCTCTTCGTTATTCCCGCGAAAGCGCAGGGCTGTCCGGGGAAAATTTTGCTGCACGCTGTGCAGTGCCGTTCGGTCCTCCTTGGCCGGGCTTGGCCTGGCTTGGCCCGACCATCCACGCCTTTCTGCCGTTCGTCGAAGTGTGCGGCGAAGACGTGGGTGACCGGGACAAGCCCGGCCATGGGGAGCTAGGGTTGTCCGGACGGCGCCGATGCTATTGCCTGCTGCTGTGCTACTTGTGGCCCAACAGAAAGGAATTTGCCAAGTCCGCCAATTCTGTCGTGCGCGCCCGCATCGACGAGCAGACCAAGAACGAAGCCGCCGCCGTGCTGAAGGCAATGGGCCTCACCGTGTCGGACGCCTTCCGCCTGATGATGGTCAAGATCGCCAAGGAGAAGGCGTTGCCGTTTGAACCGCTTGTGCCCAATGAAGAAACCATTGAGGCGATGAAGGCCGCACGGCGCGGCGAGCTGACGACCGGTAGCGCGCCAGAGAAGCTGCGCCCGAGCCTGAATGCGGAGCGTTAGGTATACCAGCCGTTTTCGGCGCGACTATAGGCCGGAGAAATTTGGACCGCACGGGGGCGCCTCGATGCGGAGCTGCTCGAAACCGTCACCATGCTGGCGAAGGACAAATCGTTACCACGCCGCTATTTCGATCCCCCGCTTGGCGGCGAGTGGAGCGATCACCGCGATTGCCACGTCCGGCCCGACCTCATCCTGATCTACCGCAAGCCGGACGCGATCCTCGAGCTTGTCCGGCTCGGCTCGCATAGCGGGCTGGGCCTATGAGAAGCCGGCAGATCTCCTAGATCGCCGGGTACGGGGTTGGTGTCGTAGGTTGACATTGTGGGGTGTGGGGCTTATTCGGCTGTCCCGAGACGCCCAGGTGGCGGAATTGGTAGACGCGCTAAATTCAGGTTCTAGTGGGCGAAAGCTCGTGGAAGTTCGAGTCTTCTCCTGGGCACCACCTCGGAGCGCGGCGGTTCGCTGCTCCGCATGACCAATCGGCTTTATTGCGGTGATCTGCCCGAAGGGCTCGACTTCGGGCCGGTGGTTGCGGTCGACACCGAGGCGATGGGGCTCAACCCGCATCGCGACAGGCTGTGCCTCGTCCAGCTGTCGGCCGGCGACGGCGCCGCGCATCTCGTGCAGTTCGCGCCGGGGGCCTACGCGGCGCCGCGGCTGCGGGAATTGCTGGCCGATCGCGGCGTGACCAAACTGTTCCACTTCGCGCGCTTCGACTTGGGGATGATTTATCATTACCTCGGCGTCATGGCGACGCCGATCTATTGCACGAAGATCGCGTCGCGGCTGGCGCGGACATTTACCGATCGGCACGGGTTGCGCGATCTGTGCAAGGACCTCTTGAACATCGACTTGTCGAAGCAGCAGCAGAGTTCTGACTGGGGAGCGGAGAACCTGACCGAAGAGCAGCTTCGCTATGCCGCTTCGGACGTGTTGCACCTGCACGCGCTACGCAGCCGAACTCGATGCGATGCTGGCGCGCGAGGGGCGCGAGCAATTGGCCGGCGCCTGCTTTGATTTCCTGCCGCATCGCGTTTTGCTTGATCTCGAAGGCTGGGCGGAGCAAGACATCTTCGCGCATTAACTGTGCGTGCCGGGGAAGGGGGGGTATCGATTTTGCAAACAGAACGGGTCATCCGGACGCGATGAGCGATTTCCTGGTGGCCGAGCAGCGCCGGCGCGAGGCGACGGGTAGCGCCGATCTGGCGGTCGCCCGACGCGTCATCCGGGCCGAGATCTGTGGGCTCGAAAGCCTCGCCGGAGCGCTCGACGGTGCGTTCGAAGCTGCGGTCGACACTTGTGCCGCCGCGCGCGGGCGCATCGTCGTGACCGGGCTGGGGAAGAGCGGCCATATCGGCCGGAAAATCGCCGCGACTCTCGCCTCGACCGGCACCCCGGCGCAATTTGTGCACCCGGTCGAGGCGAGTCACGGCGACCTCGGCATGATCGGCTCCGAGGACGCCGTTCTCGCCCTGTCGAATTCCGGCGAGACGACCGAATTCGCCGACATTGTCGCTTATTCGCGCCGCTGCAATATTCCACTGATCGCGATTACCGGCGGCGCCCGATCGACGCTCGCCGCGGCGGCCGATGTCGTGTTGTTGCTGCCGGCCGCCGCCGAGGCCTGTCCTATGGGTCTGGCGCCGACGACCTCGACGACGATGATGGCGGCGCTCGGCGATGCACTGGCGCTCGCGCTCCTCGAGCGCAAGGGCTTCTCCTCCGCCGATTTCCGTCTCTATCACCCGGGCGGGCGGCTCGGACGGCGGCTGTTGCGGGTCCGCGACATCATGCATCGGGAAGACGAAGTGCCGTTGGCGCCGCCGAACGCACCGATGTCGGACGCGATCCTGGTCATGACGGCGAAGAGTTTCGGCTGCGTCGGCGTGTGCGGCTCGGACGGGTGCCTCGTCGGCGTGATCACCGACGGTGATCTGCGCCGGCACATGGGGGATACGCTCCTTCGCCACACGGTGGGAGCGGTCATGCATCGCAACCCGAAGACGATTGCCGCGGCGGCATTGGCGGCCGACGCGTTGGGCATGATGAACCGATTCGCCATCACCTCGCTGTTTGTCGTGGACGAAGGCGGGCGGCCCGTCGGCTTTGTGCACATGCACGATTGCCTGCGGGCCGGCATCGTATGAGCCGGCGGCAGGCGTAACCCATGAGCGCCCTGAACAGCCAGCCCGGCCCCCCGTTGCCGGCCGCTGTCCCGAGGCCGTCCCGGCCCGCATCGGGCTGGCGCCCGCGCCATGCCGACCGTCACAGCCGTGTCGTCGCACTGTTGAGGCGCGTGTTGCCCGTCATCGGGGTCGCGCTTTTGGTGCTGGTCGCCATTTGGCCGCGGCTCGTTCCGCTGCTGGATAGCGTGCGGTTCGGGTTTCCGGTTATCGACTTGCGCGAAGCGCACGAGTTGCGGATGCTCAATCCGCGATATGCCGGGGTGGACCGCGAAAACCGCCCCTATGTCGTGACGTCGGCAATCGGCCGGCAAGCATCCAACCGAGACGACCTGATGTCGCTGGAACGCCCGCGGGCGGAAATGACCATGCACAACGGCGCCCTGGTCGTGGTGACCGCGGCAACGGCGATGTACCAATCTCAGGCGCAACTGCTCGATTTGTTCGGTGACGTCAACCTGGTCCACCAGGACGGCACGCGATTTGTGACGAACACCGCGCATGTCGATGTCGCCGCCGACAGCGCGGTGGGCAACGAACCGGTAACCGGGCATGGTCCCTCGGGAGACATCACCGCGCAGGGGTTTCGCGTCCTCGACCGAGGCAACACGATCGTCTTTACCGGGAAATCGACCCTCTTGCTGAAAGGGACAAAGCCGAGTGCCCGCCCGGCGGTCAGTCCCCCGGCCCTTCCCGCCGATGTAGCCGACACAGCCGCGGCGCTCGAGGCAGCGGCCGTGTCCGGGGCTATTGCGCCCGAAACTCCGGTTACGGCAACCACGCCGCGGGCGGCAGAGCCCGATTCTGCCGTCAAGTCCCCCGGCTTGGCCAAACACGACGCCAAGCCGCCCTTGGCAAAGGTCCCCGTGGGAGTCCCCGTGGGAGCTCCCGTGGGACCCCCCGTGGGCGTCAGGACGAAGCACGATGCAGGGTGACCGCTCCGTCACAGCGATCGTATTGGCGGGCCTGGTCTGGGTCGGCGGGCTGCCTCAGGCTGCCGCACAAGGGTTGAGCCTTAGCGGCGTATCGGAGGATCGGCCGATCGAAGTCTCGGCCGATCACGGCATCGAGTGGCAGCAGGACGCGCAGGTTTACATCGCCCGCGGAAACGCGATGGCGAAACGCGGGACAACCGAGGTCCACGCCGATACGTTGACCGCGCATTACCGCCCCGCCAAGGGTACGGCGGGCAAAGCAAAGGAGGCCAAGGGCACGGCCGACAAGGACGCGGGGGGCGAGACCGAGATCTACCGCCTCGATGCCGACGGCCACGTCACGATCAAGGGCGAGCGGCAGACCGTGATCGGCGATCAAGCCGTCTACGACGTCGACCAGCAGATCGGTATCGTCACCGGCAAGGCGCTGAAGATGACGACCGCCACCGACGTCATTACCGCCCGCGACAGCCTCGAATGGTACGACCAAAAACAGATCGCCGTCGCCCGCGGCGACGCGGTTGCGGTGCGGGATACGAAGGTCATCCGGGCCGACGTGCTGACCGCTCACATGACAAAGGACAAGCCGCCCCCGGCCGCCGGCAAGCCCGACAAAGCCGTCCCGGCGGCGGCGCAGGCAAAGCCGCGGAACGCGCCGATGCCGCTCGGCGCCGGCGACGAAGGGTCTCGGATCAGCCGCGTCGACGCGCAGGGCCATGTTCTCGTCTCGACGCAGACCGATGTCGGCCGCGGCGATTACGGCGTCTACAACGCGGATAGTGGGATCGCGACGCTCCTCGGCAACGTCACCGTCACGCGCGGTCCCAACACGATCAGAGGCGAGTACGCGGTCATGGATCTCAACAACAACATCAGCCGCATGATGGCCGCTCCCGCGACGCCGGGCGCAGCGCCGACGCGGGTCGAAGGCTTGTTCGTCCGGCAGGATCAGGCGGCGGCCCCCGCCGCAACATCCCGCGGCGGAGCTCCCCGCAGCAGCGCGCCAAAACCGTGAGCGGGAGCGGCGAACGATACGGGCCGCGGCGCCCGCAGACAGCAGCCGATTTTCGGGCACCTGGGCGCCGGCCGCGGCTGGTCGCCGACAACCGCGGTCTCCTCGGAAAGGGCCTCGGCAAAAGCTTCAAGCGGCGGCCGGTACTGCGCGACGTCAACATCTCCGTGCAGCGCGGCGAAGTGGTCGGCCTGCTTGGCCCCAACGGCGCAGGAAAGACCACCTGCTTTTACATCATCACCGGTCTGATCGCCGCCGACACCGGGGCGGTCAGCCTCGACGGCCGTGACATCACCGACCTTCCGATGTACCGCCGCGCCCGGCTCGGCATCGGTTACCTGCCGCAGGAGGCCTCGATATTTCGCGGCCTCACGGTCGAGCAGAACATCCGCGCGATCCTTGAAATCGCCGAGCCGGCGGCCGATCTGCGCGAGTCGATGCTCGACGGATTGCTCGCCGAGTTCTCGATAACCCATCTGCGGCGGGCGCCGGCGATGGCGCTCTCCGGCGGCGAGCGGCGGCGATGCGAAATCGCCCGCGCGCTTGCGACCCAGCCGCATTTCATTCTCCTCGATGAGCCGCTGGCCGGGATCGATCCGATTGCGGTCGCCGACATTCGCGAGCTCGTCGCTCATCTGAAAGACCGCGGGATCGGCGTCCTGATCACCGACCACAACGTGCGCGAAACCCTCGAAATTGTAGATCGCGCTTATATCTTGCACGAAGGTCGGGTGCTGATGGAGGGGGCGCCCGCTGAGATCGTTTCCAACGCGGACGTTAGACGCGTTTACCTGGGAGACAGGTTTAGCCTATAAGCCGCTCCTGAACGGAGCGGGATGTGAACAGAACGGGTTTTTCGCAACGGCTCGAGCTTCGCCAGTCTCAGACGCTGGTCATGACGCCCCAGCTGCAGCAGGCGATCAAGATGCTGCAGCTCTCCAACCTCGAGCTGACGCAGTACATTGACGCGGAGATCCAGCAGAACCCCTTGCTCGAACGCCGCGAGCCGCGGCTCGAACAGCCTGCGGCGGCTAACGGCGCGGCCGGCGCAGAGGGCGCAGCGCCGTCCCTGCCGGAGGCGGCGGGCAATTTCACCCCCGAGGCTGCCGAGAACTGGCATGCCGCGGCGGGTGCGGAGGGGGACGGATCGGTCGATTTCGGCGGCGAGCCTCATTCGTGGCGCGGCCGCGCCGGGGCGGGTGACGGACGCCGGCTTGATGTGGAGCATATGGCGACCCGACCGCGCACGTTGCGCGAGCACCTACTGGAGCAGATCGGGACCGATCTCAATGATCCGGGTGACCGGGTCATTGCTCTGCACCTCCTCGATCTGATCGATGAGACGGGTTACCTGCGCGCCGGGGTCGACGGCGCGGCGCAACTCCTCGGATGCGAGATCGGGCGGGTCCAAGCCGTTTTTGCTCGGCTGCAGCAGTTCGACCCTCCCGGCGTCTTCGCGCGCGACCTGGCGGAATGTCTTGCCCTCCAGTTGCGCGACCGTGACCGGCTCGATCCGGCGATGCACACCCTGCTCGACAACCTGCCGCTGCTTGCCGCCCGCAACATCGCCGCGCTGGTCCGGCTGTGCGGGGTCGATGCCGCCGACGTGGCGGACATGATCGCCGAGATCAAATCCCTCGATCCGCGGCCGGGGCTGGCTTTCGATCCGCCGCTTGCCCAGCCGGTCGTGCCCGACATCCTGATGCGAGCTCAACCCAAGGGAGGATGGATCATCGAGCTCAATTCCGAGACCCTGCCGCGGGTCCTGGTCAACAGCAGATATTGCGCGGAAATCCGCCACGCGACGCGCAAAAAGGAGGAAAAGGATTACCTGACGGAGCGGCTGCATGCGGCGAATTGGCTGGTCAAATCGTTGCACCAGCGGGCGACCACCATTCTCAAAGTCGCAGCGGAAATCGTCCGCCAGCAGGACGCCTTTTTCCGGCGCGGCGTCCAGTCGCTGCGGCCGCTCATTCTGCGCGACATCGCCGAGGCCGTTGGCATGCACGAGAGCACGGTGAGCCGCGTCACCAACAACAAATACATCGCGACACCGCGCGGTCTCTATGAGCTCAAATATTTTTTCACCTCATCGATCCCGGCTGCCGGCGGCGACGGGTCGCATTCAGCCGAAGCCGTGCGCCACCGTATCCGCAGCCTGATCGGCGCGGAACCGGCCGACAACACGCTGTCGGACGAGCGTATCGTCGAATTGCTGCGCGAGGGCGGGGTGGACATCGCCCGCCGGACGGTTGCCAAGTACCGCGAAGCGATGCGGATTCCTTCCTCGGTCCAACGCCGCCGGGAAAAACTGCTCGCAATGTAAAGGCGCGGTCGCATCGGGTGTCGACCTCGACGGTGGAGCGAGGGGGGTGGTGCAATGCTTGATCGGGCACGGCGGCGTTCCCACGTCTCTGATCGGGGAGCCGAACCCGGCCCGCAAGGGGTGATTGGAGCGATGCAGCTCAGTATAACCGGCAAGCAGATCGAAATCGGCGAGGCATTGCGGCGGCACGTCGAGAGCACCCTCGGCTCCATTCTCGACAAATATTTCAAGACCGCGATTGAAGCCCACGTCGTCTTCTGGAAGGAGGCGCATCTTAGCCGGGCTGAAATTTCGATCCACATCGGCCGCGGTATTGTGGTCAACGCGCATGGGGCAGCTTCAGAGGCCTACCTCGCGTTCGATGCGGCCGCCGAGCGTTTGGCGAAGCAGCTGCGCCGCTACAAGCGGCGGCTGCGCGACCATCATGCAAAGGGGCGCGAGCCCGCCGGCGCCGGCGAGCGGGCGATGGACTATGTGCTGGCGCCGATCGAAGAGGACGAGGCCGAAGTCGCGGCGGCCGAAGGCGAAGAAGCCGAGACGGACAGTGCCAACGGCGCACCCGCGGTGATCGCCGAGATGAGCACCGAATTGCCGAGCCTCACCGTAGGTGAGGCGGCAATGCGCATGGATCTCGCCGAAGCGCCGGTGCTGCTGTTTCGCAACCGCTCGCATGGCGAGCTAAATCTCGTGTACCGCCGGACGGACGGCAATATCGGGTGGATCGACCCCGAACTGGACCCCGCGCGCCCAACGCGCCGAACTGCCTCACGAGCCATACGCCGGTAATGATCAGCGCCGTCGAGCGGTCTGCCAGCCCGGTGGAACTCCATGCTCGGCGGGGGCTCGGTTTGGCCCGTTGCGCGCCAGAGCGGGAAACCTGAGCAAGCGGTCGGGGTCGAGAGGGATGGATATCGCCGATCTGATAACGCCGCGCAGTGTGGTCGCCCAATTGCGGACGCCAAATAAAAGGCATGCGCTGCAAGAGCTTGCCAGGCGCGCTGCGGCCCTGAGCGGCTTGAATGAGCGCGCGGTCTATGATGTGCTGATCGAACGTGAACGGCTCGGCAGCACTGGAATCGGGATGGGGGTCGGGATCCCGCACGGCAAATTGCCCGGGCTTACGAGGCTCTATGGGATCTTCGCCCGCCTCGAGCGGCCGATCCCGTTCGAAGCAATCGACGACCAGCCGGTCGACCTGATTTTTCTCCTGCTCGCGCCGGAGGGCGCCGGCGCCGATCATCTAAAAGCGCTAGCGCTCGTATCTCGATTATTGCGGGACCGGACTGTATGCGAAAAGCTGCGCGGCACTGACAATGCCGATGCGCTCTTCGCGCTTCTCACCGACGCCGCCACTCACCCCGCCTGATGGCAGTTCCTATCCTTTAGTGGACGCTCAACGGCTCGAGGTCGTGCTGGCGCACCGTCGCCAGCGCAATCTCGCGGTCGGGCAGCACGGTGACTTGCGTGCCGTCGGCGGCGTGCACCGCAAACGCGGTGACGCCGTTGACGAGAACCGGCTTGACATAAGCGAGATCCTGCATCCCGAACAGTGCGAGCTCGCGCGACGACATGTGCCGGATGCCTTCGAATTCCTTCATTGCAAAACCCTTTCTCGGATCGGGCCGGCGCCAACTCGCCTCACGAGCCCGAACCGATCGGCGCGCGCTTGGCCGCGGTCGAGCCCATCTTTATTTCGACGTTACGCACCTGGCTTTCGGCCTCCGGACGGACCAGATCGATGTGCAGCAACCCGTTATCGAGCAATGCGCCACTGACTTCGATGCCTTCGGCGAGCACAAACGACCGCTGGAACTGGCGCGCCGCGATGCCGCGGTGCAAGTAGACGCGTTGCGTGTCGTCGGTTTGCCGGCCGCGCACCACGAGCTGGTTGTCCTCGACCGTGATGCTGAGGTCGCTCATATGGAAGCCGGCGACGGCAAGGGTGATCCTCAGTGCGTTCTCGCCGAGCTGCTCGACGTTGTAGGGCGGATACCCGTCTGCCGATACCTTGCTGACCCGATCGAGCGCCCGTTCGAAATGGTCGAACCCCAAAAGCAGCGGCGAGTTGAACAGCGACAGCCGCGACATGCATCTTTCTCCTCTGCACCGAGCGAGTGTGGGCGACGGGCCCGTTCGGCACCCGTCACCTGCGGGAGTATTTGGGACCCGCAAACCCGACAATCAAGCAAGCCGGGCAAGCAAGCCGGGCAAGCAAGCCGGCCAAGCAAGCCGGCCCTCACACCCACTTTGGCGAGGGCCGCAGGGGCGCGCCTTCGCCCGGAAATCACTCGGCCGGTGCAAGCGATGCTTCCGCCAGGATGGGCGCGTGCCCATATCGGGCGTATCTTGGCTGTCCCCGCGAACTTTCGGACGAGCATACGATGTCGAACCGGATGCTGAACTGGCGCATCCTGCTGGCGGTCTTTATCGCCGCGACCCTCGCGCTGGCCCCGGCGATCGCCGAGGCACGGGCCGGCAGCTCTGCAGGAGGCCGCTCTTCGAGTATGGGGAGCCGCGGATCGCGCACCTTTGAGAATAACGGCGCGCAGCCGTTGAGCCGCAGCGTCACCCCGCTGCCTCAGCCGTCGCGGCCGCCCGGCTTTGCCCCCGCCGCGCCCGCCCCTGGCTTTGGCGGCGGCAGCTTCTTTCAGCGCCACCCATTCCTGACCGGGCTGGCCGGCGGGTTCGTCGGTTCCTGGCTGTTCGGGCACAGCGGCTGGGCGGCAGGCGAGGGCGGCGGGTCCGGGGCCTCGATGCTCGGCATGCTGTTGCAGCTGTTGATCATCGGGCTGTTGATTTATTTCGCGGTGCGGCTGTTCCGCGGGCGGGATTATGCCAATGGCGGGCGCGGCGGCGGCATGGGGTGGCCGCCCCGCTCGGCGGGCGCTGCCGCCGCCCCGGCGGGTCGCGGGCGCGGGCGCGACATCAACCTGTCCGATGCCGATTTGCAGGCATTCCAGGCGATCCACGCCGCGGTGCAGGAGGCGTGGAGCACGGGCGAGCTGGTCCGGCTGCGGCCCCTGATGACGCCGGAGATGCTGAGCTATTTCTCCGAGGAATTGACCCGCAACGCCAGCCAAGGGGTGCGCAACACCGTCGCCAATGTCGAGCTCCTCAAAGGCGAATTGACCGAGAGCTGGGAAGAAGGCGACCTGCAATACGCCAGCGCCTATCTCAAATGGCGGGCGATCGACTACCTCCTCCGGCTCGGGCGTTCGCCGGGCGACCCGGACGCGCCGGTCAGCGGCGACCCGCGCCACCCCGTGGAGGCCGAGGAGCTGTGGACCTTTGTCCGCCGCCGCGGCGGCCAATGGCTGCTCTCGGCGATCCAGCAGATCTGACCCGGGACTTTCGCGAAATAGGCAGATGCGAGGAGGCGACAGCAACCGGTAGGCGTGATTTTTTATTGTATTTTTTGGCAGAAATTCCCATTCTGCTCCCCTCGATAGCTGAGGTTCGCCCTGTTGGGTTAACCCGGCACCGGATTTTGAGGGTCGAGCTGCCACGCCTTGTCATCATCGCGGCTCTGGCCGCCGCATTGCCGGCGGTTTGGTCGATGCAGACCGCGGGCCCGGCCGCTGCCCCGCTCATCGACGCGCAGCCTGCCGAAGATCTGGGGCCACCCTTTCTCGCCGGAGCGGAAACAGGCGCGGCGCAGCCCCACTCCATCGACCCCGCAGCCGCAGCTGGCGCGGCCGATGCGACAGCCGAAGCTGACCCGATCGCGGGCTGGTTCGACAAGCGAGAGTTGAAGCTCGGCGCTGTCGGCCAGGACAGGTCCGCCATGTACGTCGACGCCGCCGCCTGTGTTTACCCAGACGCTTTTTTGCGCAACCTGGCCGGAGGCCGGGACGATTGCGGGCTCCTGAAGCCCGGCGCCGATCAATTTGAAATCCTGACCCTGCCGTTTCTGGCGCTGTCGGCTTGGATTCTGGTGATCTGCGGGGTCGCCGGACTGCACCACTTTTACCGCAACTGGCGGGTGTGGCGATGGCTGCGGAGCATGCGCGCTCAAGGATTGGTGCCGAGTGGGAATTGGCGACGTCGGCTGCACCGCCGGCACCGCCGGTCGAGCCAGCATCGCGCAGGAGCATCGCGGCGCTACGCCGGCTGAGCCGCGGGACCGGGCGCGAACCCGGCACTTGCTCCTGCAACTCGACAATCGCATTCTGCGCGATGTCGGATTGAGCCGCTCGGACGTCGATCGCGAGTGCGCCAAGCATTTCTGGCAACCCGGAGGCCCGCCGATGCGCATCCCGCTCTATCAGGTCGACGCGTTCACCAGCCGGCTGTTCGGCGGCAATCCAGCGGCGGTGTGCCCGCTTTCCGAGTGGCTTCCGGACGCGACGATGCAAGCGGTCGCGGCCGAGAACAACCTCGCCGAGACCGCATTCTTTGTGCCGCAGGGAGACGATTACCTGCTGCGCTGGTTTACGCCAACCGTCGAGGTCGAGCTGTGCGGTCACGCGACGCTCGCCTCGGGTTATATCGTGACGCGTATACTCGCGCCCGAGCGGCGCGCGGTGACTTTTGAAACGCTGCAGGCCGGGCCGCTCGAGGTGACCCGTGACGGTGACCTGTTGGCGATGGATTTCCCAGCCTGGCCGCCGGAGGTGAAAGCCGCCGATCGGCGGGTGCTCGCCGCGCTCGGCGCCTCGCCGGTCGAGAGCTTTGTCGCGCGCGGCCGCACTCTGGCGGTCTACGAGCGCGCTGAAGACGTGGCGGCGCTGCGGCCCGACTTTGCGGCGATGCGACGGGTCGAGGGCGCCGATGCGATCGCGACGGCGCCTGGGCGCGATGGCGTCGATTTCGTCTCGCGCTATTTCGCGCCGAATTACGGCGTGGACGAGGACCCGGTCACCGGATCCGCCCATTGCGTGCTGACGCCCTATTGGGCGGCGCGGCTCGGCAAGGAGCAGCTGACGGCGCGGCAGATCTCGGCGCGCGGCGGCGAGCTCACCTGCACCTTGCGCGGCGACCGCGTGACAATAGCCGGTTGTGCCGTGCTCTACCTCGAAGGCACAATCACCCTATAGCGGCGATAGGGACCACTCATGGCCGAACACTGCAATGAATTGGGACAGCCGATCGGGTTTCCCTTACCGCATTGGACCGCACGCCCGCTCCCGCCGCGCAGCGCAATGGAAGGCGGCTTCTGCATTGTCGAGCCGGTCGACCCAGCGCGCCACGCCGCCGACCTGCACGCCGCGAATTCGCTGGACCGAGAGGGGCGCAACTGGACCTATCTGCCCTACGGTCCTTTTGACCGGCTCGAGGATTACCGCCACTGGCTCGACCGCGCGTCTGCCGGCAACGATCCGCTGTTTCACGCCATTATCGAGCGCCGGAGCGGCCGCGCCGTCGGCGTCGCCAGCTATATGCGGATCGACCCCGCAGCCGGGGTCATCGAAGTCGGCGGCATCAACTACGCACCGCCGCTGCAGCGCACTCCGGCGGCAACCGAAGCGCTGTACCTGATGATGCGCCGCGTCTTCGACGAGCTGGGCTATCGCCGCTACGAGTGGAAATGCGATTCGCTCAACGCGCCCTCCCGCGCCGCCGCGCTGCGCCTGGGATTCCAATACGAAGGCGTGTTCCGCCAGGCCACCGTCTACAAGGCGCGCAACCGCGACACCTGCTGGTTCTCGATCCTCGACAGCGAATGGCCGGCACTCAAAACAAAGTTTGAGTGCTGGCTAGACCCGGCAAATTTCGATGCGCAGGGGCGCCAAAGGCGGAATCTGGCAAGCTTCGGCCAACCCTCGCCGCACCCTCCGGGATCGCTCCCGAGCTCCGCGACGGGTTGACCTGGCGTCAACGAGCGGGCTTTAAGCTCGGCTTCTTGGCACGAGCGCACCGCGCGGCACGCAGCCAACGGGCGCCGCGCCCACCACAGATGCAGTGTCGAGGGATGCCCCTGCCGGATCGACTTCTCCCGCGCCGACGCCGCATTGATCGCCTCAAAGCGGGATCGAAACCTCGATCAGTTTTTTGCGAATATTCACGGCGCCTCCGCTTCCGGCGAAAGCGCCGGCCGAATATCGGTTTGGGCGAAATCATCGGCCTTGACCAGCAGCACGTCGTCAGTTGCCACGGCGAGCGCATACGAAAAACAGTCGCCGATGTTTAGGGCTGCGGGTTGCCGGCCTCGGCCAAAGCGGCGAAACGCGCCGATCGCGATTTCGGCCTGCTGCGGCGTGACCGCGACGACTTCGGCGCCGGTCAGCTGGAAGAACCGCTCCAGGCGTTCGCGCCCAGCTTCGCGCTTGCGGCCCTCGATCTCAACGGCAAGTTCGACCCGCGTCACCGCCGAGACGAGCCGAACCGCCGCGGTTTCGATGGCCTCGCCGTAAAGCCGCAGGTCGGGCTCATCAAACAGGATGGCAACAATCGCCGAGGTGTCGATCACCATCAGCGCCATATGCCGGTTTCGTCATAGCCGACGATTTCGTCCGGGCTGCGCGTATCGTAATTGGGAAGGGCCGCGCAATCTCGACCGAGCTGCATCAGCCGGTCGGCCAGCCGCGTGGACGCGCCGCGGCGCAAGCGCTCGCGCTCCAGGCGCTCAGCCAGCGGTTGCGGATCGCGACCGTCAACGTCTCGCCGGTCAGCGCGGCGACCTCGCGGGCGAGGCGGTCGGCCTCCTTGTCCTTGAGGCTGAGCGCCATCAGCTTCCATATCTATAATTTCACTCTGAATGTAGATGTGGTGCCCATCCCTGTCGAGGCAGATGGCCAATGTCGCGCGAGCGGCCAGCGAGAGAAGGTCGGCCAGGTTGCATACGTGTGCCGATTGTCATGGCGTCGGTAGTGATGGCCGGGCTTCGTCCACACGCCACGCTGCAAATCGAAGTCATCTTTTGCGTGAGGCGAGAACCTCGGCAAGCCCGGGCGCTGGTCGGCAGCTGTGGGCGAATGGCGCTTGCCGCCTGCGTATTCGGATGCTCGTCGGACGCGTGGCTAACTCGGTTCTCTTGCGTCCAAATTGCGTCCACACAAACATAAGGACTTAGCGGCAGCGGCTAAGTCCTTTGTTTATTGGTGGAGCCAACCGGGATCGAACCGGTGACCTCTACAATGCCATTGTAGCGCTCTCCCAGCTGAGCTATGGCCCCATGGTCGCGCTTGGCGAAATTAGGAACAGCGGGACGCGCCGGCAAGAGGAAAATCGCGCCCTCAGCGTTCCTCCTCCTCAACGTTCTCGATGACCTCGGCCATGTCGTCCTCGTCCTCACCGAGTTCGGAGGCGTCTTCGAGCAGCTCCTCGTCCTCTTGCTCGGCTTCTTCCAGAGGCGCCGCCTCCTCTTCCTCCTCGGCGGCTTCGACCCCCTCCTCAGTTTCGGCCTCGGCATCGATTTCGTCGGCGCCGACCGGCTCCAGCTCTTTCTCGACCGGCGGGGCGGGGCGCGAGCGGCGCGAGCGCAGGAACGCCTCGGCATCGAACGGCGTCGCGCATTTCGGACAGATCACCGGCTCGCGCTGCAGATCATAATAGCGCGCGCCGCAACTCGGGCAAATCCGCTTGGACCCCCACTCGGCTTTGGCCACCCTTCGCTCCCACTTTAAGTTCAGCAATATCTCGTCTGCGCGGCATTGCCACAGGGTCTCTGCCCTGTCAAAAGCAAAGTTACGAAAGTAGATTAAAGAAGCCGCGCTGTGCAGGTCCCCGATATGGGCTGCCGACGGCGTGGCCGCAACCGCATTTTTCCTGCATTGCGAGGTATTCGTTCCGGTCATGGCCCACCCCGTCTCCCCAATCCTTGCACGGCGCGGCGGCCCGCTCGCAGGCGCGATCCGCGTCCCCGGCGACAAATCGATCTCGCATCGCGCGCTGATGCTCGGCGCGCTCGCGATCGGCCGGACCGAGGTCACGGGCCTGCTCGAAGGCGAGGACGTGCTCGCGACGGCCGCGGCGTTGAATGCGCTCGGGGCGAGCGTCACCCGGGCCGGGGACGGCCGGTGGAGTGTCGATGGCATCGGCGTAGGCGCGCTTGCCGAGCCCGAAGACCTGCTCGATCTGGGCAATTCCGGAACCGCGGCGCGGCTCCTCCTCGGCATGCTGGCGACGCACCCGATCACCGCCTTCGTCACCGGCGACGCGTCGCTGAGGCGCCGGCCGATGGGCCGCGTCATCGAGCCGCTGAGCCGCTTCGGGGCGCGCTTCGTCAGCCGCGAAGGCGGCCGGCTGCCGCTCGCAGTCAGCGGCGCCGCCGATCCGATCCCGATCGTCTATCCTCTGCCGGTGCCCTCGGCCCAGGTCAAATCCGCGGTCTTGCTCGCCGGGCTCAACACGCCGGGGGCAACCACCGTGATCGAGCGTCAACCGACCCGCGATCACACCGAGCGGATGCTGCGCCACTTCGGGGCGGCGGTCTCGACCGAGCCTGAAGCAGGCGGCGGGCTTCGGGTCACCGTCGAAGGTTTTCCCGAAATGACGGCCGCGCCGATCATCGTGCCGGGCGACCCGTCTTCGGCTGCTTTTCCACTGGTCGCGGCGCTGATCGTGCCGGGCTCCGAGGTGACCCTTGAGGGTGTCGGCATCAACCCGACGCGGACCGGGCTTCTCGAATGCCTCTCCGAGATGGGCGCCGATATCGCTCTTGTGAATCGCCGCGAGGAGGGCGGCGAGCCGGTGGCGGACATTCGGGCGTGCGCCGGCGCCCTTGCCGGCGCCGAGATGCCCGCCGAGCGGGCGCCGCGGATGATCGACGAATACCCGATCCTCGCGGTCGCCGCGGCGTGCGCCCGCGGGCGCACGGTGATGCGCGGCCTCGCCGAACTGCGCGTCAAGGAGAGCGACCGCCTCGCCGCGATCGCCGCCGGCCTTGCGGGCTGCGGCGTGCGGGTTGCGGTCGACGGCGACGATTTGATCGTCGAAGGCGCCGGCGGCCCGCCCGAGGGCGGCAAATTGATCGAGACGCAGCTCGATCATCGGATCGCGATGGCCTTTCTCGTGCTCGGGCTGGCCGCCAAGGAACCGGTGCGGATCGACGATGCAGCACCGATCGCGACCAGCTTCCCTGGGTTTATCGCGATGATGAATTGTCTCGGCGCCGCGATCGGGGAGGAAGAGTGAGCTGCGATTTGCCCCTCACCCCAACCCTCTCCCCGCAAGCGGGGCGAGGGAGCAGTCAGAACCCCTCGCCCCGCGTCAGCGGGGAGAGGGAGGGGCCCGCGCAGCGGGAGGGTGAGGGTGAGGGGCAGCGCTCCCTAGTCGTTGCGATCGACGGGCCTGCTGCTTCGGGAAAGGGTACGCTCGCGCGCCGTCTCGCCGAGCGTTTCGGCCTCGCGCATCTCGACACTGGCGCGCTGTATCGCGCGACGGCGTTCGCCGTGCTCGATGCGGCTGGCGACCCCAAGGATCCGGTGGCGGCGACAAGGGCCGCGCGGCGCGTCGATCCGCGGCTGCTCGCCGACCCGCGATTGCGCGCCGATGCGGTCGCGTCGGCGGCCTCGGTGGTCGCCGCGATCCCGGAAGTCCGCCGCGCCTTACTCGGATTGCAACGGGATTTTGCCGCGCACCCTCCGGCATCGGCGCGCGGCGCGGTCCTCGACGGACGTGACATCGGCACGGTGGTATGCCCGGGGGCGGATCTCAAGCTCTTCATCACCGCCGGCACCGAAGCGCGCGCCGCCCGCCGGGTCAAGGAGTTGCGCGAGCAGGGCACCCCCGCTATATACGAGACTGTCTTGCAAGATCTTAATGAACGCGACGCGCGCGACAGCAGCCGCCCGGCAGCCCCGCTGATGGCGGCCGAAGATGCTCACATCATCGACACGACGACGCTCGACGCCGATGTGGTGTTCGAGCACGTCTGCGCTCTGGTCGCGCGTGCGCTAGAGGAGAAGGAATGGCAGCAGTAGAATTACAAACCCGGGAGGCGCCTGCAAAAGAGAGCTTTGCCGCGCTCCTTGATGCATCGCTCGGTGTCGTCGCCAGTCTCGAAGGGACCGTCGTCAAAGGCCGTGTCATCTCGGTCGAGAACGACGCCGTGCTGATCGATGTGGGCCTCAAATCGGAGGGCCGCGTCCCGCTGAAGGAGTTCGCCGCCGGAGGCGCCCAACCCGAGATCCATGTCGGCGACACCGTCGAGGTGTATCTCGAGCGGATGGAGGACAAGAACGGGGAGGCCCAGCTGTCGCGCGAGAAGGCGCGGCGTGAGGAGGCCTGGACCCAGCTCGAGAAGAGCTTTCAGACCAACGACCGGGTCACCGGGACGATTTTTGGCCGGGTCAAGGGGGGATTTACCGTCGACCTCAACGGCGCCGTCGCGTTTCTGCCCGGCAGCCAGGTCGACATCCGGCCGGTGCGCGACATCACGCCTTTGTTGGGGTCGCCGCAGCCTTTTCAGATCCTCAAGATGGACCGCTCGCGCGGCAACATCGTCGTGTCGCGCCGCGCCGTGCTCGAAGAGAGCCGCGCCGAGCAGCGCTCCGAGCTCGTCGCCAGCCTCAAGGAGGGCCAGATCCTCAACGGCGTCGTCAAGAACATCACCGATTACGGCGCCTTTGTCGATCTCGGCGGCGTCGACGGATTGCTGCATGTCACCGACATTGCTTGGCGCCGCATCAATCACCCCTCCGAGGCTCTCAATATCGGGCAGAACGTCAAGGTTCAGGTCATTCGCTTCAACCCCGAGACGCAGCGCATCTCGCTCGGCATGAAGCAGCTCGAATCCGACCCGTGGGAAGGTGTCGAGCTCAAATACCCGGCCGGCGCCAAGTTCCGCGGCCGCGTCACCAACATCACCGACTACGGCGCCTTTGTCGAATTGGAGCCGGGTGTCGAAGGGCTGGTCCACGTCTCCGAGATGAGCTGGACCAAGAAGAACGTTCACCCCGGCAAGATCGTCTCCACCAGCCAGGAGGTCGAGGTGATGGTGCTTGATGTCGATCCGCAAAAGCGGCGCATCAGCCTCGGCCTGAAGCAGACCCTCGCCAATCCGTGGGAAGCCTTTGTCGAGGAGCACCCGGTCGGCACCGAGCTCGAAGGCGAGGTCCGCAACATCACCGAATTCGGCCTCTTCGTCGGCCTGCCCGGCGACATCGACGGCATGGTCCACATGTCCGACATCGATTGGAACCGGCCGGGAGAAGAGGCAATCAACGACTACCGCAAGGGCGACGCGGTGCGGGTGAAGGTGCTCGATGTCGATGTCGAGAAGGAGCGGATCAGCCTCGGCATCAAGCAACTCGAGTCCGATCCCTTCGAAGCCGGGATGGCCAAGGTGAAGAAGGGCGATGTCGTCACCGGCATGATCTCGGCCATTACCGATGGCGGTGTCGAGGTGACGATCAGCGACGGCATGCCCGGGTTCATCCGCAAGTCCGAGTTGTCGCGCGACCGCAGCGAGCAGCGGCCGGACCGCTTCGCGGTCGGTGAAAGGGTCGATGCCAAGGTGACGGCGATCGATCGCACGACCCGCAAGCTGTCGCTCTCGATCAAGGCCCGCGAGGTCGATGAGGAGAAGCGCGCAATGGCCGAATTCGGCTCCTCCGATTCCGGCGCCAGCCTCGGCGACATCCTCGGCGCTGCGATCAACCGCGCGCGCCGCCAGGAGGAAACCGAGGAGAAGAGCTGAGCTAAGCCGTCCGCCCCTCACCCACCAAGCCCTTCAGGCTTGGTCCCCCCTCTCCCGCGGTGCGGGAGAGGAGCTTTGTGCAGAATGCCGTGTGGCCCCTCTCCCGCACCGCGGGAGAGGGTGCCGAGCGCAGCGAGGCGGGTGAGGGCCTTGCTCGCCTCTGGTGAGGGAGGCTTGACGCTCGCAGCTCGGTTTGGCACGTTCACCGCCTGCAAGATACGAGGCGGGGAGCAATGGTTGCGATGACGAAATCGGAGCTCGTACAGAGGCTTGCCGAGGCAAATCCTCATCTTTACCAGCGCGATGTCGAGGTGATCGTCACCGCAATCTTCGACGAGATCACGGCGGCGCTGGCGCGGGGCGACCGGGTCGAACTTCGCGGCTTCGGCGCGTTTTCCGTCAAGCGCCGGGATGCCCGGGTCGGCCGCAACCCGCGGACCGGCGACAGTGTCTCGGTGGCCGAGAAGCACATTCCGTTCTTCAAAACAGGCAAGCAGCTGCGCGACCGCTTGAACCAGAGCGCAGGCGGTGCCTGAGACGGTTTAACCGCAAGGCCCGGCAAGTGAAAATCCTCTACCGAGCCGGCTTTCTCGTCATCGCGATTGTTTTGATCCTGTTCGCGGTCTCCAATCGCGAAACGGTGGGGGTCGGCCTGTGGCCGCTGCCGTTTCTGGCGGATGTGCCGCTATACCTGCTGTGTTTCCTCAGCCTTCTGGTCGGAGCTCTGATCGGCTTGGTTGCGGCCTGGACGGCGGGCCGCCGCAAGAGGCGCGAACTCGGAGCCCGCCGGCGGCGTATCGACGCGCTGGAGCGCGAGCTGATGGCTACCCAGTCACAGCTTAAAGATCACCCGACCGCGGCGAAGACGCAGCTGCCGGTCACTCGGCACCTGCGTCCCTTCGTCGGAAGCGAAAGCGCAAATATCCGCTAGTGCTCAGACGGCCGCCGTTTGCTCCTGTTCGCGCGCAACGCGCGAGATCGCGGGCGCTGGCGGCGATTGCCTCACGCGGCGCGGCCGGAGCCGCCGCGCTCGAACCGGCGCCGCCGTCCCGGTCTCCACCTCCATCTGGGGCCGCGGCCGGGCCCTGATCCAAGCACGGCCCTCATCCGTCTGATCGGTCGGGAAGACCCGTATTTCGCTCGGTATCAGAAACCGGAGCGCTTTGACGGTGAGCCGCACCCAACCGATATCGGTCACGATTGCAACCCGCTCGCAGCGCGACAGATCTTCCAATCCGAGCTCGATGTCATCCCACGCAGCACCGGGAAAGCGCGAGTTGAGCTCGTAATAGAGGCGGATCTTCTCGTGCCGTTTGAGGGATCTCTGCATCGCCGGGACCAGGACATCCTGGCAGTCCTGCATCGTCAGTCGCCCGCTCACTGCGATGCCGACGACGTTCCCGGGAAGGCCGTCGATGAGTTCGAGCATCGCCCTCCTCCTAGAAGGCTACGCGGAACTTGGCGGAGATACCCTGCGCATGGCCCTTGCCGTTGGCGACGACGACGCGGGTGCCGTAGTTGTACTGGATACCGGTGGTGATGAACGCTACCGGGTTCCACACCAGATTGGCAAAGGCGTTCCACTGCTCCTTGGTAAACGTGCTGGATTGACTCGGCCCGATGAGCTGTGAGTCGAGGTCTTGATGCGCGATGCCGGCCGCTATCGTCGACCGCAGGTTCGGCGCCCACCAATGTTGGTAGCCGCCGTTTGTGCTCCATGCAAAGTTCTGCTTGAAGAGAACGTTTGACGCTGCCAGCCCGCCCTGGCAGCCCGGACCGGGTGTCGCGCACGCGGTCGCGACGGTGAAATTGCTCGACATCGCCGCAGCATTGGCCCACCCGCCGCTGGTATAGTAGCCGATACCTTCGCCCGCGAGAAAGCTGAACAGGAAATCATCCTTTGAGTAGCCGAACCAGCCAGGCTTGACGTCACCGCTGAAATGGCCGCCATAGCCGAGGTAATTCCGGGAGATGTAATGGCCGTCGTTGAACTGCATCGGAACGAGCACACCGGAGAAGTCCACGTGCCCCCAGGGCTGTGCCCAGTAGCTGGCGGCCGTGAGATTGGGCGCGATTGCCTTGGCGATGTTGCCATTGACCGCGGTACCCGCACCGGTGCAAGGGACGCCATTGCAGGTTGCGGGGATCGTCCCAGTCCCGGGACCGCCCGGGAGCCCGCCCGTGTTCGAGTCATTAGTAAAGAGGCCGGCTGGACCTTCGACGGCGACGGTCGGCTGTTCCGCCGAGAACGAGAAGGCGCCGCCGAAGGGCCCCGCAAGAGTGTAGCGCACCTGCGGGATGCGCGCACCGCCGGTCGAGCCCATCGCGCCGCCGAATTCCATTGATTCGGTATCGGCGTCGGCATCGGAAAAGTTCGAAATTGCCTGGCCGGCGAGAAACCCGCCCAACGTGCCGTAGGCAAACCGGAGGCGCGGGAGGATGCTGTCGCCGCCGGCCTGCTGCACGGTTTGGCAACTGAAATTGTTGCAACCTGACCAGTCGAACTCGAAGAATGTCCGCGACTCTCCCCAGGCCGTTGGGGTGCGCGTCTCGACGTTTAGGCGCGATTGCTGCGGGCTGAATTCGAAGAACCCGTTGCCGCGCGAATGGTTGGCCTGCTGCGGGACGTTGCCGAGACCGGGCACGAACATTTGGCCGACCGGCACCCCGTTCAGATTCCCGTTTTGGCCGAAATTCGACGAAGGAGTACCAGGATTTCCGGTGTTGGCGCCCTGGAGAAAGTAGTTCGCGGTGATGTCGACAAAGCCGCCGACGCGGATCGAGGTGTCAGTACCCGGGACCAGGAAGGATCGCGGGAAGCTGCCGCCGATAATTGCTTGCCCCGGGATCGCCGCCGTGCCGATCGCGCCCGGGATGCCCGGAGATTGCTTCTGTTCCGGCAACGCGCCCTGCGCCAGCTGATCGATGCGGCGCTGCAGCAATTCCTGATTGGCGCGCAGATCCGCCAATTCGTCGGCGCTGGCCGCTGGAAGACCTGTCAGCAATGCGACCGTCGCGGTCAGGCCGCCGATCGCCGCCATGGTGGCAATAGTACGCGTTCTCGTCATTGTTAGCCGCTCCCCAGGTGACCAACCTCTGAAATCGTAGGTTGATGTTGACCGGGTGTGGGCTTCCGGCACTATCCATCATCAGATTGAAAAGAGGTGGATCGGAAGGTCTAAATCTTAGGTCTCCTAGGTTTAGATCTAGGTGTCGTAACATACTGAATAATTGATAAATTGATTGATTTGACAGTCCCGCTTTTGCCGATCCGTTTAGCTGAAGGAGCGACGCCGAGACCAACGGATGCGCGCAGATGTGTTAGATATGCAACAGGAGAGAAGCGCGTCTGAGGGCGAGGCGGCCCCGTTTTCCTTGGGATGCGCAGCTGCGGCTCATTCGGTTCCGTTGCCGGCGCGCGAACTACCCCAGAATCTATGAACACCGGCGAATTCGATGTTAATCTGATGGCCCTTCAGCCAGGCGGGTCCGATGAACATCCACGAATATCAGGCGAAAGAGTTGCTGGCGAAATTCGGCGTCGCGGTGCCGCGCGGCGGGGTGGCCTACACCGCCGCCGAGGCGGTCGAGGCGGCGCGCCGGCTCGGCGGATCGGTCTGGGTCGTCAAGGCGCAGATCCATGCCGGCGGCCGCGGCAAGGCGGGCGGGGTCAAGCTGTGCCGCTCGGAAGAGGAAGTCGCGGCCGCGGCTCGCTCGCTGTTGGGCAAGAATTTGGTGACGCATCAGACCGGACCGGCGGGGCGTGAGGTGAAGCGGGTCTATATCGAGGAGGGCTGCGACATCGCGCGCGAGCTCTATCTCGGCGTGTTGATCGACCGCGAGACCGGGCGCGTGACCCTAATCGCCTCAACCGAGGGGGGGATGGAGATCGAGGAGGTCGCAGCGCACTCGCCCGAAAAGATCCTCAAAGTGGCAGTTGACCCGGCGAGCGGGATCGAGCCGTTTCACGCGCGCAAAATCGCCTATGGTCTCGGGTTGGAGGGAACCCAGATCGGCGTCGCCGTCAAATTCGTCACGGCGCTCTACAAGGCGTTTTGCGAACTCGATGCGTCGGTGATCGAGATCAACCCGCTGGTCGTGACCGGGTCCGGGGAGCTGATCGCGCTCGACGCCAAAATGGGGTTCGATGACAGCGCGCTGTTTCGGCATCCCGACATCGCGGCATTGCGGGATGAGGATGAGGAGGACCCGACCGAGCTCGAAGCCGTCAAGTACGGGCTCCACTATCTCAAGCTCGACGGCAATATCGGCTGCATGGTCAACGGCGCCGGCTTGGCGATGGCGACGATGGACATCATCAAATTGCATGGCGCCGGGCCGGCGAATTTTCTCGATGTCGGCGGCGGGGCGACGCGCGAGCGGGTGTCGGCCGCCTTCAAACTGATTTTGAGTGATCCGAATGTCGAGGGGATCCTGGTCAACATCTTTGGCGGGATCATGCGGTGCGACGTCATCGCCGAGGGCGTCGTCGCGGCGGCGCGCGAGGTCAATCTGCACGTGCCGCTCGTCGTCCGACTCGAAGGCACCAATGTCGATCTCGGCAAGAAGATCCTTCAGCAATCGGGGCTGCCGATCCTCGCGGGTGAAAACCTTGTCGACGCCGCCGAAAAAGTAGTTGCGGCGGTCAAGGAGGCCGCGTGATGTCAATTCTCGTCGATGCCTCGACAAAGGTCCTGTGCCAGGGTTTCACCGGCGCGCAGGGCACCTTCCACTCCGAGCAGGCGATCGCCTACGGCACCAAGATGGTCGGGGGCGTGACCCCCGGAAAAGGCGGCACCCGCCATCTCGACCTGCCGGTCTTTGACACGGTTCGCGAGGCGCGCGCCGCGACCGATTGCGATGCAACGGTTATCTATGTGCCGCCGCCGTTCGCCGCCGATGCGATCCTCGAAGCGGTGGATGCCGAGATCCCGCTCGTCATCTGCATCACCGAGGGCATTCCGATCCTCGACATGGTTCGCGTCAAGCGCAGCCTCAGCGGCGGCCGCTCGCGGCTGATCGGGCCGAATTGCCCGGGCGTCATTACTCCCGACGAGTGCAAGATCGGCATCATGCCAGGCCACATTCATCGCCGCGGCAGGATCGGCATCGTCTCACGCTCGGGAACCCTGACCTATGAGGCGGTGGCGCAGACGACCGCAGCCGGCTTGGGCCAGTCGACCTGCGTCGGCATCGGCGGCGACCCGGTGAACGGCACCAATTTTGTCGAGGTCCTCGAAATGTTTCTCGCCGACGACGAGACCGAGGCGATCGTCATGATCGGCGAAATTGGCGGCACCGCGGAGGAAGACGGCGCGGCTTTTCTGAAGTCGTCGCGGCGCAAGAAGCCGGTCGTCGGCTTCATCGCCGGCAGCACCGCGCCGCCGGGCCGCCGGATGGGCCATGCCGGCGCGATCATCGTCGGCGGCAAGGGCGGCGCCGGCGACAAGAAGGAAGCCTTGCGCAGCGCCGGGGTCGTCGTCGCCGAGTCGCCCGCCGCAATCGGCACGACGATGCGGGACGTCCTCAGGGGTAAGTAATCGGTGGGTAGCAGTTAGAGCCAACTGCGCGCATATAAATCGCGCGCGACTTTCATTATTCGTCACCCCCGCGAAAGCGGGGGTCCAGCCCGCGGCACGTGCCAATGCCCATGGACCCCCGCTTTCGCGGAGGTGACGTTGAGGTCTGGGTAATGGTTGATATTGACGGCACCACGTTTCTGACCGGCGCCAATGCCGGGTTCATAGCCGAGCTCTATACTCGTTTTCTCAAAGACCCCCGCTCCGTCGACGAGAGCTGGCGGCGGTTCTTCTCGGAAATGAACGATGATGCTGCGGCGCTGCTCACTGAGGTGCGCGGACCTTCTTGGGCCAGGCGCGAACCGCCGCTCATCGGCAATGGGGCGGCGGGTCCAGCGGAAATGGATGAAGCGGCGCTGCGCCGGGCCACCACCAACTCGATCCGCGCGTTGCAGCTGATCCGCGCCTACCGGGTGCGCGGCCATCTCGAAGCCGATCTCGATCCGCTCGGCTTGGAGAAGCGGGGGCCTTATCCGGAGCTCGACTTCCGCAGCTACGGCTTCACCGAGCCCGATCTCGACCGCGAGATCTTCATCGCCAATTTGTTCGGCCGCGAGCGCGCGACGCTGCGCGAGATCATCGCGATTTTGCGCGAGACCTACTGCGGCAGGATCGGCGTCGAGTACATGCACATTCAGGTACCGGCCGAGCGGGCCTGGATCCAGGAAAAATTCGAAAAGCGTCAAAGCCGCCCGGTGCTGTCGGCCGGAGTCAAAAAAGAAATCTTACGGACACTGACCCAGGCGGAGACCTTCGAGCGGTTTCTCGACCGGCGCTACACCGGCACCAAGCGGTTCGGCATCGAGGGCGCCGAGTCGCTGATGCCGGCGCTCGAAGCGATCCTGCACCGCGGCAGCGAGCTCGGTATTCGTGAATTCGTGATCGGCATGCCGCATCGCGGCCGGCTCAACGTGCTCGCCAATTTCGTCGGCAAACCGTTTGCCGCGATCTTCTCCGAGTTCCAGGGCAATTCGACCAATCCCGAGCACGTCCACGGCTCCGGCGACGTCAAATACCATCTCGGCACTTCGGGCGACCGCGAAGTCGGCGGGCAAACGATCCATCTGTCCCTGGCCGCCAATCCCTCGCATCTCGAGGCCGTCGATCCCGTCGTGCTCGGCAAGGTCCGGGCAAAGCAATTGCAGCGCGGCGACACCGAGCGATCGCAAGTGGCCGGCATTCTGATGCATGGCGACGCGGCTTTCGCCGGCCAAGGGCTCGTCGCCGAATCGCTCGAATTGTCGGATCTGATCGGCTTCTGCACCGGCGGCACGATCCACATCATCGTCAACAACCAGATCGGCTTTACGACGGCTCCTTCCGCCGCGCGGTCGAGCCCCTACCCGTCGGACGTCGCGAAGGGCGTCCAGGCGCCGATCTTTCACGTCAACGGCGACGATCCCGAGGCGGTCGTCGAAGTCGCCCGCATCGCCACCGAATTTCGCCAGCAGTTCAAAAAGGACGTCGTCATCGACCTGTTTTGCTACCGACGGCACGGCCACAACGAAACCGACGAGCCGGCCTTCACCCAGCCGCTGATGTACCGCACGATCGCGCGCCATCCGACGACGCGGCAGATCTATGCTGCGCGCCTCGTCGAGGCGGGCGTGCTGCGCGAAGGCGAGGCCGATGCGATGGCGACCCGCTTCATTGCGGAGCTCGAAACGTCAGTTCGAGGCGGCGAAGAGCTACCGCCCGAACAAGGCGGATTGGCTCGAAGGCGCCTGGGCCGGGCTCGAACAGGCTCCCGACGACGATCGCCGCGGCGATACCGGCGTTGCCGGCGAGACGCTGCGGCAGATCGGGCGCGGCCTCGTGACGGTGCCGGAGGGCTTTCGCCTCAACCCCAAGATCGCCCGCCAGCTGGAAGCAAAGCGCGCCGCGATCGAAGCCGGCGAAGGCATCGACTGGGCGACCGCCGAGGCGTTGGCGATCGCCTCGCTGTGCGCCGAGGGGACCCATGTCCGGATGTCCGGTCAGGACAGCGGGCGCGGCACCTTCTCGCATCGCCACGCCGTGCTGGTCGACCAGGAGACCGAAGAACGCTACGTCCCGATCGACCATGTCAGCCCCGGACAGGCGCCGTTCGAGATCATCGACAGCCCGCTCTCGGAAGCGGCCGTGGTCGGCTTCGAATACGGCTACAGCCTCGCCGACCCTTCCTCTCTCGTCTTGTGGGAGGCGCAGTTCGGCGACTTCGCCAATGGCGCGCAAGTCATCATCGACCAGTTCCTCAGCTCGGGCGAGGCCAAATGGCTGCGCATGAGCGGCCTCGTGCATGCTGCTGCCGCACGGTTACGAGGGTCAGGGGCCCGAGCATTCCTCGGCCCGCATCGAGCGCTATCTGCAGCTCTGCGCCGAAGACAACATCCAGGTGTGCAACCTGACCAGCGCGGCGAACTACTTCCACGTCTTGCGGCGCCAGATCCGCCGCAATTTCCGCAAGCCGCTCGTCATCTTCACCCCGAAATCGCTGCTGCGCGCGAAGGAGGTCATGTCGCGCCTCGACGAGATGGGGCCGGGACTTCGTTTCACCGGGTCATTGGTGAGCGCGAGGCGATCGCCGCGGACGAACGCGGTGCGCCGGGTCGTCCTGTGCACCGGCAAGGTCTATTTCGATCTCGCGAAGGCGCGGGCGCAGAACGGCGATAACCGGGTCGCGCTGGTCCGGCTCGAGCAGCTCTACCCGTTCCCGTTCAACGCGCTCGCGAAGGTGTTGCAGCGCTACCGCAACGCCGAGATCGTCTGGTGCCAGGAAGAGCCGCAGAACATGGGCGCCTGGAACTTCGTCGACCGGCGGATCGAGCAGGTCCTGGGCGGCCTCGATCTGGCGGCGAAGCGGCCGCGCTTTGCCGGCCGCGCCGAGGCGGCTTCGCCGGCAACCGGCCTCTTCAAGCGTCACGTCGAGGAGCAGGCGCACCTCGTCGCCGAGGCGCTGGCGGCGTAAGGCCTCCATGGCGACCGAGATCAAGGTCCCGAGCCTCGGTGAATCGATCACCGAGGCGACCGTCGCGAAATGGCTGAAGCAGCCGGGCGAAGCGGTCGCGGCCGACGAGCCGATCGCCGAGCTCGAAACCGACAAGGTGACGCTCGAGGTTCCCGCGCCCGCCTCCGGCACGCTCGCCGAGATCCTCGCCGAGGAGGGCGCCAACGTCCCGGTCGGCGCAGTGCTCGGCAGGATTGCCGACGGGGCGTCGCGCAGCCCCTCACCCATCCCGCCGCCATCGCGCGGGGCCCTCCCTCTCCCCGCTCACGCGGGGAGAGGGCTGTCTCCGCCTCGCCCCGCAGCGGGGAGGGTCGGGGTGAGGGGCAACGCCGCGCTCGAGCGCTCCGGCCCTGCGGTGCGCAAGCTGATCGGGGAGAGCCGGGCTGGACGCGCGACAGGGTCGCGCCGACCGGGCCAGGCGGCCGGATCAGCAAGGCCGACGTGATCGCCGCACGGGCGCCCGCTAGCGCCGCCTTCTGCCCGCCACCGACCGGCGGCCGCCGCTGGGCGAGCGCGAGGTGCGGGTGCGCATGAGCCGCCTGCGGCGGCGCATCGCCGAGCGGCTGAAGGCGGCGCAGAACACCGCCGCGATGCTGACCACCTTCAACGAGATCGACATGAGCGCGACGATGGCGCTGCGCGAGCGCTATCGGGACGCCTTCGAGAAAAAGCACGGGGTCCGGCTCGGCTTCATGTCGATCTTCGTCAAGGCGGCGATCGTCGCGCTGAAGGAGCTTCCGGCGGTCAACGCCGAGATCGACGGCGAGGACGTCGTCTACAAGAACCATTACGACATCGGCGTCGCGGTCGGCACCGAGCAGGGCCTCGTCGTGCCGGTCGTGCGCGACGCCGACCGGATGAGCTTTGCCGAGATCGAGAAGACGATCGCCGAGTACGGGCGCAAGGCGCGCGACGGCAAATTGACGATCGAGGAGCTCTCCGGCGGCACCTTCACGATTTCGAACGGCGGCATCTACGGCTCGCTGATGTCGACGCCGATCCTCAATCCGCCGCAATCCGGCATCCTCGGCATGCACAAGATCGAAAGGCGGCCCGTCGCGGTCGGCGACAAAATCGAGATCCGCCCGATGATGTACGTCGCGCTCTCCTATGACCACCGCATCGTCGACGGCCGCGAGGCGGTGACGTTCCTGGTGCGCATCAAGGAATGCGTCGAGGATCCCTCGCGCATCCTGTTCGAGATGTGAGCCTCAGCGGATGCCGGATCGTTACGACGTCGTGATCATCGGGGCGGGGCCGGGCGGCTATGTCGCGGCGATCCGCGCGGCGCAGCTCGGCCTGAAGACGGCCTGCATCGAAAGCCGCGCCAGCCTCGGCGGGACCTGTCTCAACATCGGCTGCATTCCGTCGAAGGCATTGCTGCAATCCTCGGAGAAATTCGCCGAGGCCGGGCATGCGCTCGCCGAGCACGGCGTCAAGGTCGGCGAGGTCGGGCTCGACCTCGGGGCGATGATGGGCCGCAAGGACAAGGTCGTCACCACCCTGACCCGCGGCGTCGAGTTCCTGTTCCGCAAGAACAAGGTCGATTGGCTCAAGGGCAGGGCGCGCATCGCCGCGCCGGGGCGGATCGTCGTCACCGGCGCGGACGGCGCCGCCGCAGAAGTCGAGGCGACATCGATCATCATAGCCACCGGCTCGGAAAGCACCCGGCTGCCCGGCATCGACATCGACGAGAAGCGCATCGTCTCGTCGACCGGCGCATTGTCGCTCGACCGCGTGCCGGAGCGGCTCACCGTCATCGGCGGCGGGTATATCGGCCTCGAACTCGGCTCTGTTTGGCAGCGGCTCGGCGCCAAGGTGACCGTCGTCGAGGTTCTCGACCACATCGTCCCGACCATGGATCGGGAGCTCGGCACGGCATTGCAGCGGGTCCTTACGCGATCGGGGCTCGACTTCAAGCTCGGCACCAAGGTGCTGGGCGATCCGCGAAGCGAATGACGGGCTGAGTTTGGAGCTCGACGGCGCGGAGCGCCAGACCCTCGCGGCGGATGTGGTGTTGGTGTCGATCGGCCGGCGTCCCTGCACGGAGGGACTGGGCCTCGAAAACGTCGGCGTGGCGCTCGACCAGCAAGGCCGTGTCATCGTGGATGATGGGTTTGCGACAAACATCCCGGGCATTTACGCGATCGGCGACGTGATCCGCGGGCCGATGCTCGCGCACAAGGCCGAAGAGGAGGGCATTGCGCTCGCCGAACGGCTCGCCGGGCAGAAGTCGCGCGTCGATTACGACGCGATCCCGGCCGTCATCTACACTTGGCCCGAGGTTGCCTCGGTCGGCAAGACCGAGGAGGAGCTCAAAGCGGCGGCGGTCGCACTACCGCATCGGCAAATTCCCGTTCACCGCCAATCCGCGCGCCCGCACCAACGGCTATACCGAGGGCTTCGTCAAGATCCTCGCCGAGAGCGAGACCGACCGCGTGCTCGGTGTCCACATCATCGGCCCCGACGCCGGCACGATGATCGCCGAAGCGGTGCTGGCCAAGGAATTCGGCGCTTCGGCCGAGGACATCGCGCGCACCTGCCACGCCCACCCGACCCTCAGCGAAGCGCTGAAGGAAGCCGCCCTCGCGGTCGACGGCCGCGCGATCCACATCTGAGGCACCCGCGGGAAGATCTCGGCCGTATCCGTGCCGCAATGGGCTTGATTAGCTCTTATGATCAAGCTATTATGGGTACATGAAGAAGGCCAGTATCACCCAAGCCAAAAACCAGCTCAGCGCCTTGATTGCAGGTCTTAAGAGCGGATCACCAGTCCTGATTGTCGATCGCGGGCGCCCGGTTGCACGCCTCGAACCGGTCACGAGTGGGCCTGACTCCGACCCCGATGGCCGGCTATCGGGATTGATCCGCGACGGCATCGTCCGGCCGGCCCGCGGCGCGCCCCACACTGCGGTATTCACCGATCAGCCGCCCCGGCTAAAGCTAGGTGCTTCGGCGGTCAGTGCGCTCCTTGAAGAACGCCGAGAAGGACCGTGAAATTTTGGGACGCTTCGGCGATCGTGCCCCTGCTCGTTGCCGAAGTCTCGACGCCGCGGCTGATGACCCTCGCTGCCGAGGATTCCGCGATGCTCGTGTGGTGGGGATCGGAAGTCGAATGCGGGTCTGCACTCGCGCGTCTGGAACGTGACGCCGCAATCGATGCGGACGGAATTATTGCCGCCTTTTCGCGGCTCGGGCGATTAAAGGTCGCTTGGCACGAGATCGAGCCGAGCGACGCTGTGCGAGAGACCGCGGCACGATTCCTCCGCGTGCATCCGCTCCGGGCTGCCGATGCGCTGCAGCTTGCCGCCGCGTTCGCTGCCGCAGAAGGACGGCCAGCGGGATTGGATCTCATCTCCCTGGACGACCGCCTCTGCATGGCTGCACGAAAGGAGGGCTTTGCCGTGTTCGAAATTGCCCTCTCGCACTGAACGAGGCTGGGGGCGAAGTCAGCTCGGCAATTTGTCCCCGTCGGGCGGGGCGGGCACTTCGAAGGGATTGACCATGCCGGAGAGGAAGGCGAAGTAGTTCGCGACCTCCGTCAGCTCGACCATCCACTGCGCGTCGTGGCGGTTTTTCAGCCGATCGAAGACCGCCTGGTCGACACGGTTGGTGCGCATCAGCTGGCGAACGTAAGTGACCACATCGCGCTCCTCTTCGGGGAGCGCGGCTGGATCCCCCTTGGCGCGGATCAGGTCGATGACCTCCTCGCGCAGGCCGGCGCGGCGGGCGGCGCCGACTTGGGCCGCCCAGACATAGGCCGCCTCGCGCTCGCGCACCGCGGAAAGGATCGCGACCGAGCGCAATTTCGGCTCGAGGATATTTTCCTCGCGGTTGAAGGTGACGAGCTTCAGCAGGCGCTCGGCCAATTTCGGGCTGTGCAGCAGGATGCTGAACGGACCGCGGATGCTGCCGAAGACCTTGAGCACGTCATCGACGACACCGTGATGTTCGGCGGGGACATCGGACTTTCCAGTGACCGGTGGAATTCTCGGCATGATTTCCTCCGTGTGTTAAATTTTCGCGGGCTAAATTCCGGGATAGGGCTTGCCCCATCCGTCGAGGTACACAACCTCGGAAAGCGGCCCGCGGCCGACCGGCCCGAAGCGCCCCATCGGGTAGCCGATCGGCAGGATAGCGTAGGAATGGTAGCCCGGTGGGATGCCCATCGCGGCATCGACTTCCTTCTCGTAAGTGATATGGCGCGTCGTCAACGTCGAGCCGAGCCCGAGCGCCCGCGCCGCCAGCAGCATGTTCTGGACCGCGGGGTAGATCGACGAGCCGGCCGCGCGTGTCGGGTTGGGCCCGTCCTCGAGGCAGGCGACGATCCACACCGGGGCCTCGTGGTAATGATCCGTCAAATATTCGACAGCCCGGTGCTGACGGCTGTACTTCCCAGGGTCAGACCCCGGCGGCGGCGGGCTGCTCGCATAACGCGGCCCGACTACCTCGTCGAATGCCTTCTTGTAATAGACCTGTACCTTCTTTTTGATCTCCGGGTCTTTCAGCACCAGAAACCGCCAGCGCTGGTTATTGCCGCCGCTCGGCGCGGCTTGCCCCGCCAAAAGGATCTGACGGATCAGATCGTCGGGCACCGGGTCGGGCTTCAACCGCCGCATCGCACGCAGGGAATGGATGATCTCGAAAACGCCGGGTTCTTCGGGCATGTCGTCCTCCTTCGGTTTATTGCGTCTGGGGCAGGTCGAGCCTCACCGCAACGGCGGCGCTGGCGATCACTGCAACGTCACCCAATTCCTCATCGGGCACGTCCAGCCCCCCTTTAACCACTCTGACCGAGACCTCGCCGTGCGGCAGCGCATTCTTTACGAGAGCGGCATCGACCTTTTCGGGATGCTGCACGCCGATCGTGACCTCGACCTGCATTTTGCGCGAGTCGAGCCCAAGCGTTCGGATCAAGGTGAGCGAGCTGTGATGGATCGCATCCTGCACGGCGCGGACCGCGGCTTTCGTGTAGTCGCCGCCGTGCAGATCGTTGCCGGTCCCCATCTCCAGGATGACGCGTTTCGCGGCCATGCCCCTATCCTCACTCGATGTCGAGCCGCACGACCGCGGCGGCATTGGCGATCACGGTCGTATTGGTGCCCGCGTCGTTCGGAATTTCCAGCCCGCCTTCGACAACTCTCATCCTTCCGGTGCCATGCGGCAGCACGGCCAAGACCGCCTCTTTGTCTACTTGATCGGGGCGCGGAACGCCGATCGTCACTTCGACCTGCATCGAGTTTACGGGCAATCCAACCGCCTCGGCGACGCTCAACGAATTGTGCCAGAGCGCATCGCGCAAGGCGCGCACCGCCGCTTTCGTGTAATCCGCCCCGCGGATGTCGGTTCCCATACCGATCTGCAGCACCATGCGCTTCAAAGCCATGCCCTCTCATCCTTCACTAAGCCGCCCCCGGCCGACGACGAGCCGCCTCTCCGCCCTTCAGGGGGGAGAGGGAGGGGTTGAGCGTGGCTTGGCCATCGCGCTCAACCTGCCGGTCGAGATGGGCGCGGGGATGCGCGGCCTCGTAAATAGCGAGGAGGCGCTCCGTCTCGACCGAAGTATAGCGTTGGGTCGTCGACAGGCTCGCATGGCCCAACAGCTCCTGGATTGCACGCAGATCGCCGCCGGCGCCAAGCAGGTGGGTTGCAAAGCTGTGCCGCAAGGCGTGTGGGGTCGCCGTTTCAGGGAGGGCGAGAAACCCGCGCAGCGCAGCCATTTGGCGCTGTACGATCCGCGGATTGAGCGGCCCGCCGCGGCGGCCGACAAAAAGCGGGCCGTCCGTGGCCAGCATGAACGGGCACGCGGCGAGGTAATCGGCAACCGCTTCGCGCACGGCCGGCAAAACCGGGACCAGGCGCTGTTTGCCGCCCTTGCCGGTAATGGCCAGCATTTCGCCCAACGGTGCTTCGCCCCGGCTCAGCCCGAGCGCTTCGGAGAGCCGCAAGCCGCAACCATAAAGCAGCGTAAGGATCGCAGTGTCGCGCTCGCCTTCCCATTGCCTGGCTGCAACCTCCACCGCGCTGTCGAGCGAGCCTGCCGCATCCTCGACCGTCAGCGGCTTCGGCACGCTGTGCGGGAGCTTGGGAGAGCGCAGCGCGGCGAGCGCCGTCGTTTCGGCAAGCCCGCGACGCTGCAAAAACCGGACAAATCCTCGCAGCACCGAGAGCCCGCGGGCGAGGGAGGCGCGCTCGATCCCGTCCTGCACGCGGCGGGCCAGATAGGCGCGGAAATCGCCGGGCCGCAGCGCATCGATTGCCGCCAGGCTCGGCAATTCGCCGAGATGCTCGGTCAGGAAGTCGAGAAAAAAGGCGAGATCGCGGCCGTATGCGGCGACGGTATGCGCCGAGGCGCGGCGCTCCCCGCTCAGCCACGCAGCCCACAATCCGATTGCCGCGCGCAGATCGTCGGATGCCGAGAACCGGGCGAGCGGCACGGGTTCCGGCAGCGTCGGGAAGGTAGTCTTCTTTTGCGTCACCGGGCGCGATCGAGCCACTGCGCGATCGTGATCTCGAGCGTACGGGCGAGAAAGGTGAGCAGCTCGGTGCCGAGGCCGGGCTGAAACGCGTCGGCCGTGCGGGTCCCGATGCACATCAGCCCGATGGGCGCCGAGCGGCTGAAGGACAGCCGCAGCAGCGCCTGCGAACGAACCAGTCCGGCGGCCTCACCGAAGAGCGCCGGGTCGCCTTGGATATCGGTGCACAACAGGCTCTCGCGGTCGGGGCCGAGCAGCCGGTCGACGGTTCCCGAGGGCAGAAGATGAACGCCGTGCACCGGGAGGCGCGGGGTACGCGATGCCGAACTCTCGACACCGAGAGTTATGATGTCGACGTCGATCAGCACGGCGAGGTCGGTGGTCACGATTTGCAGCAGGTGCTCGAAACTCGGAGCCCGCAGCATCGCCAGCACGGCCTTGTGCACACGGCATTGGCTCGCAAGGTTGCCGCGGCTCGTCGCGATCAGGCTCTTCTGTTCGTCCTGCAATCGGGTGAGATCGCCGCGCAATCGCTCCAGCATGAAGTGCTGGAAGTCGAGAACGCCGTCGCCGGCGAGCCGGCTGGGGGCGCGCAGCAGCCGCAGCGCATCCGGGTGGCGGTCGAGGAAATCGGGATGCTCGCGCAAATAGGCGACGACGTCGCGGGCGCCGATCTCGGCCGCCCGCACCGGCGCCGGCGGACCGCTGCGCAGCGGCTTCGGCTGATCTTGCGGACGGTCGGCCACGCCTATTTCCGTGGCGCGGCGCCGAGGCGTCGGCCGAACAAGAATTCAGCGGCGGGGCAGTGCGCAATCATTCCGAAGCCACCTTGATCTACGCTCGACGACGTGCGGCGGGCCATAGATGCTTGCCGCGCGTCAATCCGGGAGCGAGTTTAGCCGATGCCTGACGATCACGCCAGTTCCCGCGAGCGGTTGCTGATCGGCGCCGGCGAGCAGGCGAGAACGGCTCGCCGGGTGCGGGTTCTGCTGCCGTTACCTCTCCCCGAAACGCTCGACTACCTCGCCCCGGAAGGCTCGTTGCCGCCGCAGCCCGGCAGTTTTGTCAAGGTATCCCTCGGTCAGCGCAGCTTGGCCGGCGTTGTCTGGGACGGGGAGGGCGACGAGCTTCCGCCGGAGCGGCTGAAGCCGATCATCGAGACGTTGCCCACTCCCCCGCTGCAACCGGAATTGCGCCGCTTTGTCGAGCGCGTCGCGGCCTACACGATGGCCCCGCCCGGTTCGGTGCTGCGAATGACAATGAGCGTCCTAGAAGCGTTGCAATCGCCTCGCCCTAGGCGGCTTTGCGCGGCATCTCCGACCGGAGCGGCGGCACTCGCCGGTGCGCCAATGGAAACGCGCCTAACTCCGGCACGACGGCGGGTGCTGGAGCTGTTGGATGGCGCGTCGCCAATCCCCGCAGGGGAGCTCGCGCGGCTTGGCGAGTGCAGCGCCGGCGTAGTCCGGGACCTTATCGCCGCGGGGCTCGTCGAGGAGCGGTTCGCCTCGGGCGAAGCACCCAAATCGCCGCCGCCGGATTGGCGCCGATCAGGTCCGGCGCTGTCGCCCGATCAGTCGGTTGCGGCGCAGCAGCTCGTCGGCAGCGTCGAGGCGAGCGGCTTTCGGGTGACCGTGCTCGACGGCGTCACCGGCTCCGGCAAGACCGAGACCTATTTCGCCGCGCTCGCCGCATCCTTGGCCGCTGGACGGCAGGTGCTCGTGCTGTTGCCGGAGATCGCGCTCGGCGCACAGTGGCTGGAGCGGTTTCGCCAGCGCTTCGGGGTGCTCCCGGAGCAATGGCATTCCGATATGACGGCCGCGGAGCGCCGGGGCACTTGGCGCGCGGTCGCGGCGGGCCGGGCCCGCGTGGTCGTCGGCGCCCGATCGGCGCTGTTCCTGCCGTTCCCCGAGCTCGGGCTGATCATCGTCGACGAAGAGCACGACCCCTCCTACAAGCAGGAGGACGGGGTCATTTACCAGGCCCGCGACATGGCGGTGCTGCGCGCCTCCCTGGCCGCGATCCCGATCATCCTGGTCTCGGCCACGCCGTCACTCGAAACAATCGTCAATGTCGCGCGTGGCCGGTACCAACGCGTCGCGCTGCCGCGCCGCCACGCCGCTGCCGAGCTTCCGGTCGTGCGGCTCGTCGATATGCGGCGCGAGCGCATCGAGCGCGGGCGTTTTCTCTCGCCGCCCTTGGTCGGAGAGCTCGCCGCGACGTTCGAGGCCGGCGAGCAGGCGCTCCTCTTCCTCAATCGCCGTGGTTACGCGCCTTTGACGCTGTGCCGCGCCTGCGGCCATCGCTTCCAATGCCCGAGCTGCACCGCCTGGTTGGTCGAGCACCGCTTTACAGGGCGCCTCTTGTGCCATCATTGCGGCCATGCCGAGGCGGTGCCGGCCTGCTGCCCGGAATGCCTCGCGGCCGGCGCCCTCGTGCCGTGTGGGCCGGGGGTCGAACGCCTGCTCGAGGAAGTGACGGAGCGCTTTCCGGCGGCACAGCCGGCGCTGATGGTCAGCGATCTGCTGTCCGGCCCGCGCGCTGCAGCCGAGCTCGCCCAGGCGATGACGGACCGGCGGTACGATCTGCTGATCGGGACGCAGATCGTCGCGAAGGGTCATCATTTTCCGATGCTGACCCTGGTCGGCGTCGTCGACGCCGATCTCGGGCTCGCCGGCGGCGATCTGCGCGCCGCCGAGCGGACTTATCAGTTGTTGCACCAGGTCGGCGGGCGGGCCGGCCGCGCCGAGCACAAGGGCCGCGTACTGATCCAGACCTGGATGCCGGACCAGCCGGTGATGAAGGCGCTCGCCGCCGGCGACCGTGACCGGTTTCTCGAAGCCGAGGCGGCGGCGCGCCGCCATGCCGGGCTGCCGCCCTTTGGCCGGCTCGCCGCGCTGATCGTCAGCGCCGGCGATGCGGAAACCGCCGATTTCACGGCCCGCGCCCTGTCGCGTTCCGCGCCGCAATTGCCCGGCGTCACGGTGCTGGGTCCGGCGCCCGCCCCGCTCGCGGTGCTGCGCAGCCGGCACCGCCGCCGGTTTCTCGTGAAGGCGGAGCGCGACGTGCGTCTCCAGGCGATACTGCGCGATTGGCTCTCGCGCGTCCGCACCGCCGGCTCCGCCCGCATCCAAATCGACATCGACCCCTACAGCTTTCTGTAGCGGCCGCTGTACGTTCAAAGGTGCAGTACTGCCTTACCGATGAAATCACGATCGATCAGGCGGCGGGCGACCGCGCCGATCTCGACCCACGGCTCTTCAATTGCGATCCGGGGCCGCAATTTCCCGGCCGCGATCAGCTCCGCCAACAGAGCCAAGCCAATACCCGCGCGCTCGACGCTCATCAGCTCGTGGAACAGGGTCAGGCCGTAGAGTCGCGTTCCGCCGGTCGCAAAAAATTCCCGGCTTTCGATGGTCGCGGTGCTCGTCTCGGAGACGCCGAAGGCGACGCAGGTGCCGTTTGGCTGCAGCATGCCGAGCGCAGCGCCGAGCGCGCTCCCGCCGACGGAGTCGAGGATCAGCCAATAGGGGCCGTGCGGCTTCGCGGCGGCCAGCTCGCGGCCGACCACGACACGCCCGCCGCACCAATCTGCGACCGCAGCGCGGTGTTCGTCACGCCGCACATGCCCCCACACGATGGCGCCCGCCGCCGCGGCGAGCTGGCACGCGAGGTGCCCGACCCCGCCCGAGGCGCCGTCGACCAGAACCTGGCGGCCGAGCAGCAGTCCACCTTGGCGTAGCGCATGCAACGCGGTCAGCCGCGCCCGACGCCGAAAATGATCCGCCCGCCGGTCAGGATGTCGGCATCGCGTAATCCTCGGCGAGACGCAGCGGATGCCACATCATTACGATGTTGAAGCCGCAGCCGATCTTGATGTTTCTGGTGACGCCGCACAAATGCATCGCCATCATCAAGACATTCGGGATCAATTCCATGCCCTCGGGCTGGAAATGATGCTCCGCCATCCAGAAGGTGTCGTAGCCGCGCTCGTCCATACGCGACTTTAATGCTGTGCAAGCTGTGCATAGGCGTTGTATTTGTTGGTGGCGATATCTTCGGGACTGAATTGGCCGGCTTTGAGCTTGCCCTCTCGCACCAGCGCGTCGAGCCAGAATTTGGTATCGTGATCCTTGTACAGCGCGTGCTGTGGCAGGCCATAACCAGGCCAATAAGCCGCGCCCGCCGGATCCTCGCCCCGCTTCTTCAGTATCTGCGCAGCCAGCTTTCTCGCCTCATCCTGGTGCTCCGCAGCCCAGTCGGCGGCCTTGGCGGACGCGGTCACGAGCGCCTTTACAGCATTGGGATGCTGATCGATGAAGGCCCTTTGCATGGCATTGCTGGCGAGGACGATGTCACCGAGAACATCGTGATCGGTGAACAGCACCCTGACGCCACCCTCGGCGGCAATCTTGCCGGCGATAGGGCTCTGCCACACGCCGACCGCCACCACATCTGCCTGCCGATCGCGCAACGTCTGGTCGAGTTGCGGGCCGGGGACCTTGACCAGCTTCGCGTCGTCCTTGTTCAGACCGTGGACCCGCAGATATTCACGGACCGTATAATCCAGGTGAGCGCCCAGCGTGTTTACGGCGATCGATTTACCTTTAATGTCCTTCGCATCTTTGATCGGGCTGCTGTCCAGCACAAAAAACTTGCTGTTCACGTCTTTGTCGATGCCCGCTCTCGGCGCTATGCAGAGGATTTTGGCGCCGTCGGCGATCGCATTGATGATCGCAGGCGTCGCGGCGCCGGCTGCGTCGATCGAGCCCGATGCCAAGGCGGCCAGATTTTTCGGCCCGCCCGGCGAATACCCTTCCGAATTCCAGGCGAATGCCCTTTCCCTTGAGGAAGCCCAAGGCATCGGCGAGTTCGAAGGGCGGGACGTAGCCGCGGTCGTTCAGATAGCGGATGACCACCGGGTTCGCGTCGGGCGCCTCGGCGCGCGCCGGGTCCGCGCCGAATTGCGGGCAGATCAGGGCAAGGACGACGCAGGACGCGACCTGGGCAGCCCGGTGTAGCGGATAACGCTTCATCTCAAAAAGCCTCCGTTTTCTGTCCTGCTAAGCATGCTCTTCGGCGCGGGCTACCGTTCCCCGGATCGGATGCATCTGCTCCTGGCTGTAGTGGCGCACGATGCCGGCGGGCACCACCGTCGCCTCCGGGATGATCTTGATCGGATGGCCCTCGCGCTTCTCCATTGCCATTTGCGTGTTGTGGCAGCCAGAAAAGCGAATATCGCCGCCGACATTCGAGGCTTTCAGGGCCTTGATACGGTCCTTTACGGGCGAGGTATTCTCACGCAGCATGTTGAGGCCAGGCCGTAGGCGACGACCTCGACCTCGATGCTCTCGCCCTTACCGGTGATAGTACTTGATGGCGTTCGATGTGTTGGTAATCGCTAGGTTCATCCGCGCCGGATCGTTCTCACTGACCTGGATCACGACGCGATGGCTCGCCGCTGTTTCGGCGGCCAGCCCCGGCGAGGCAAATAGGCTCAGCGCGCAGGCGACTAATAACATCGGCAGACCGCGGGAATTCGCCTTCATGGCCATCTCTCTCCTTTCTCCACCGATTTGCCAGAACGCATAGTCCGAGAAGCTTGACGCTGAGCCGCTGCTCAGCGCGTTATTTGATCACCTGGTCGGTTTGCGCCAGGAGCGGTTGCGGCACCTGAGGCCGAGCGCCTCGGCGGTCTTCATGTTGATGAACAGCTCGAACTTGGCGGCTCGAACGAACGGCAGATCGGCCGGCTTCGCGCCCTTCAGGATCCGGCCGGGATAGACGCCCATCTGACGCCGGTTTTTCACAGCTGCGGCAGCGGGGTCAACTTGGCGTCCTCGATCAACCAGCGGCCGTTCCGGCGTACCAGGTCAGCGGTTACGCCGACGTGAGAGGCGATTTTCTTCGTCGCGTTGTCGACGTAGAGGCACTCGAAGTAAAGATGCCCCTTTTCGCCCTCGATATCGTATTTGAGACGGTAAGGCGGGGTGTAGCCGACCAATTGGCTCTGCGGCTGGAACGCCGCACCCTTTTCCCAGAATCCCCGCAGCTCGTCTTTGCCCTTATAGGTTTTGCCATGCGCGGTGAGCACTGCATCGTCAGCGAACAGCGTCATGATCAGATCGACGTTTTTCGTCGTCGCCGCCTGATGCCACGTGCTCTCGATGTTGTGCATCAGCATGTAATTTTCGGCGTTCTCCTGGCTCGTCGCGGCGAATGTGAAGCCGGAGGAGCAGAAGACGAGCATCAGCGAGATCGTCAGCGCCCGCACCATTTTATCCTCCCTTCGGCGTCGTAGGGTCATGCGGTAGATTGCGCGATCGAACGGCCAGGCCCCGGCGGTCGATGCCGGCCGACGCACAATCCTGAATAGGCAATATCACCCGAAGCCAGGCGCGGCGCTTTACGGCCAGCTTTTTTCTTCCTTACCGCCGGCTTATGATTTCAGCCAAACGAACAGGGAGGCTCCGGGAGGCGGGCGTGGTTCTGGCGTTTGGCGATAACCGGCTGGATATCAAGCGCCGCGAGTTGCGCCGCGGCGGCGAAATCATAGAACTCGAACCAAAGGGGTTTGATTTGCTGGTTTTTCTGGTGCGGAACCGCGACCGCGTGGTCAGCAAAGACGATCTGCTAGAGGCGGTCTGGGACGGCCGGATCGTCTCGGAATCGGCGCTGACGACGCGGATTAATGCGGTGCGCCGCGCGCTCGGCGACGACGGAACGGCGCAGCGGCTGGTTCGCACGTTTACCCGGAAGGGCATCCGCTTTATCGGCGAAGTGACGGAATTGCCGGACCCGGCTACGCCGGCCGCCATCCATATGATCGACCCGATGCCGGAAAAGCCGTCGCTCGCAGTGCTGCCGTTCGAGAACCTGACCGGCGATCCTGAGCAGGATTATTTTGTCGATGGTATGGTCGAGGAGATCACCACGGCGATCGCTCGCTTCCCGTGGCTCCTCGTGATCGCCCGCAATTCGAGTTTTACGTACAAGGGCCGAGCGGTTGACATAAGGCAGGTGGCGCGCGAATTGGGCGTGCGCTACGTGCTCGAAGGCTCGGTCCGAAAATCCGGGAACCGGGTGCGCATCGCCGGGCAATTGATAGACACGGCGACCGGTGCTCACATTTGGGCCGAGCGCTTCGACGGCGCGCTCGACGACGTCTTCGCCTTGCAGGACCAGGTGGCGAACGGCGTTGCCGGTGCGATCGAGCCGCAGCTGCGACGCGCCGAAACCGAACGAGTTCAGCGCAAGCCGACCGACAGTCTCGACGCCTACGATCTTTATCTGCGCGCCCAGGCCCAGGCGTACAAACGCACCCGAGAAAGCTTGGCCGCATCCGTCGAGTTGGCGCGCGGAGCCCTCGAATGCGATCCCGCCTATGCTCCGGCCATGGCGAGAATTGCGCTGTCCCAGAACATGCGGCGCAACCGCCACTGGGTCGCGGCCACGGGTGCCGAGGTCGAAGAGGGCATCCAAATGGCGCGGCGGGCGATCGCCGCGGGCGGCGACGATCCCTGGGTGCTCGATTTTGCCGGCCTGACGCTCGCTCAGCTCGCCGGCGACATCGATGCGGCGCTCAGCGCGCTCGATTGCGCGATCGCCATCAATCCGAGTTTTGCTCTCGCCTTTGGCCACCGCGCGGTGGTCCTTTCTTACCGGAACCGGCCGGAGGAGGCGATCGCGTCCGCGCATCAGGCGATCCGGCTTAGCCCGCGCGACCCTGCCATGTTTTCCTTCTGCTCGGCTCTTGCTCGCGCCTGTCTGACACTCGGCCGGTGCGAGGAGGGGCTCCAGTGGGTCGAAGCGGCGCTGCGCGAGAATTCCGGCCTTCCGGCGCTGCGGACAAAGCTCTCGCTGTGCGGCCATCTCGGCAGGCATCAGGAAGCGGGCGACTGCATGCGCCGCATGCGTGAGATCGGAGCCGAGCCGACGATCGCAGCACTTGCGGCCGGCATGCCGAAGAGCCTCGCCCCCGAGATCGCCGCCATTTACGTCGAAGGACTGCGCAGGGCCGGCGTTCCGGAGGAATGACGGCGAGCACGCTGTGACCCGCGCTGATCAGGCGATTTCGACGCTTACTCCGCTGCTGCGGCGGCGGCGGAGATGCGGGGGTCGCGGAAGGCGGGGATTACCTCCTTGGCGAAGCGGTCGAGTCTGGCGAGCTGGACGGCGAGCGGGGTGCCGAGCGGGGTTGCGCAGATGACGCGGTCGAGGCCGGGATAGCGCTTCTCGACCGCTTTCAGCGCCTCTATGATCGTCCTCCGGCCTGCCGGGCAGAAAGCCGCCGGCCTTCACCGCGTCCTCGATCGTCGGCAGCCTCACGGTGCCGGCGGGTCGCGGGTCGCGCATCGCCGCGACCTGCTCGTCGCTGAGCGCCCGCACGAGGCGCAATTCGCCGAACATCTTCATGTTTTCTTCGTAATGCGGCGCGGCCTCGCGGATCGCCTGCTCGCGGGAGGGCGCGATGTGGAACTGGTAGCCGAGCGCCAGCAACTCGCCCGATTCAAGCTCAATGCCACGGCGCGGCAGGTGTTCAGGAAATCGTCCTTCGGGCCGGGTACGGCAAGCCAACCACCGCATCGCCTGCAACGAGTTTGGTCGCCGGCCTGATTTCGATTCCGATGAGTTTGCCGACCGCGTCAAACATCAGCACGACACCGGGGTGCACTTCTTCGCCTTCATTTCCCTGGTCTTTGACATCCGCCAGCTCGACATAGAGGACATCGGCCTCGGGATCGTAAGTCACGGCAGCCATCGCCGGGCTCCTCGATCAAAAAATACGGCGGCAAAAAATACGGTGACGACCACGATATCCGCTCCCGCCGGCCGAAACACAACCCGCAAGACGCGGCCGCCGCGCTCTGGGAGGCGGCGCCATGCCCGGCTCAGCGTTGGATCGTGCGGATCGACCATAAGAGCTGTGGGGTGTCTTACCGTGGTCTCAATCCAAGCCGGATCGATGGCATCACGCACGATATTGTCGCGGGCATGACGGGTCAGGATCAGCACAGTGTCGGCTTACTTGACAGCGGCCAGCCCGAGCAACAACGCCGCCCGCTTGTTGCACGCTCGCCTGTCGTCTTCGATCAGGATTTATCGTGTCAAATCGTGCCGATTGATGACACAGGGCGACCGGTAATCCCAAAGCAGCCATCCAGCGATTCCGGCATGCCGCCGAACGGACGATCCCGCGCGCCTACTCTACTGCGCCGCGACGGCGGTTTTGGTGTCGCGGAAGGCCGGGATCACCTCCTTCGCAAAGCGGTCGAGGTCTGCGAGCTGGACGTCGAGCGGGGTGCCGAGCGGGGTGGCGCAAATGACGCGGTCGAGGCCGGGATAGCGCTTCTCGACCGCCTTCAGGGCCTCGATGATGTCCTCGGGCCGGCCGGCGAGAAAGCCGCCGGCCTTCACCGCATCCTCGATCCTCGGCAATTTGACGGTCCCAGCCAGCCGCGGGTCGCGCATCGCCGCGATCTGCTCGTCGGTCAATGCCCGCACGAGGCGCAATTCGCCGAACATTTTCATGTTCTCTTCGTAATGCGGCGCCGCCTCGCGGATCGCCTGCTCGCGGGAGGACGCGATGTGGAACTGGTAGCCGAGCGCCAGCCGTTCGCCGAGTTCGAGCTCGATGCCGCGGCGCTTATAGGCCTCTCGGAAGCCGATCATGTGGCGCTCGACCGCGCCGCCTTCGGTCGAGCCGCCGCCGATCACCCCGCTGATGCCGTATTTCGCCATGAACTCGAAGGCCCGCTCGGAGCCGCTCTGGATCGGCTGCCAGCATTCGACCGGCAGCCGCTCCGGCCCCGGCACCAAGGTGATCTCCTTCAAGGTATAGCCGCGATACGGCACCTCGGGCGGGATCGTATAGTACTTGCCCTGGTGCGAGAACGGCTCGCCCGCGAAGGCCTTGAACAGGACCTCGACACCCTCCTCGAACATCTCGCGGTTGGCGTTCTGGTCGAGCGGCGGCGCGCCGCAGGTCTCGACTTTACGGGTGTGGTAGCCGCCCCCAGTGGGGTCCATGAAGGAGGTTCCGGTTACGAACATCGTCCCCAGGCTTCCTGGGTTGGGCGTGCTCAAACAAGCCCCTATTCCTGGTAGACCGGCGGCGCTTATGAGCCTGCGCCGCTTTTATATTTGCGGAGGCAGGATGGATGCTCTGGTATTCTGCCGCCGATACAAAACGTAGACTACGAAAACAAGCAGACTTGATCCGAAAATGGCGAGAGACGACGGCTCTGGTACGGTATTCTGCTGTAAAAGGTTCGGCAGCTGCGCGGCAATACCTGCATCGATCTCGGAAAGGGCTTCGAAGGAGGAATAAAGCGAGAGGGGCGCTCCCGTGAGGTCCAGATCGCCCAAGCTATTCGCGAGGTCCTGGATCTCCGTAGGCGACAGTCCCAGTTCCTCAAAAATCTGCAGTTCCTCCGGAGGAAACCCCTGCGATCCGAGGCTTTGGAGGTAGGATAACAGGTCTGCCTCGGAAACGGAGGCATCCGGAAATCCCGCGGCGTTCAAGAGGCCGGGTAGGTCGGACGCGAGAGTAGCATCGGTTCCCAGCAATGGCGTTAGGTCCGCTTCATCGAGCTCGAACTGGCTCAGCAGCGAATAAGCGCCCGGGACATCGGCATTCGTTATCGCAGATTGGATTTTCCCAGGATATGCGAGCATCGCGTTGAACAGCCCGTCGACCTGAAATTGGTTTTGCAAAAGAGTATTGAAGGTGACTGCTAGCTGACCCGATATTTGACCACCGGGAACCAGCGTCGGTAAGGACGGAGGAGGATCAGGCGGGCTAGGAACCTTCTGCAGTGAGTTTCCGAGGGCGAGTAATTCCGACTCGTCGGCGCGCAGTACACCGGCTATTCGGGCGAACTGAGGCACAATGCTCAGAAGGCTCTCAACGCCGCCGATTGCTTGTACTGCCAGCCCAGCAGTTTTCAGGTTGTTAACAAAATTCTTTATGCTGGTTAGAAGTCCGGTAGCTGTAGTTGTATCCACCACTTGGACACCCAGCGTCCCACCACTCGGCGTTTGCAAATACGTCGGAAACAGGAACACCTGGTCTGCATTTCCCGCGTGAATTTGTGGAACGACAAAGGTCGCCTGACCGGAACCTTGGAGATTGTTGACACCGTATATAAAACTGTTCGTGCTGAACTGAAATCCCGCGCTAGAAACGCTGAGAACTGGGCCGGCTAGGTTGATTGAGTTGCTCGTAACCAATGGATAAAACACGCCCGGTATGTATGCATTTGGTAAGCCACTGCCATTTCCGGTATTCTGAAGCTGAAGGTTCCCCCCTAACATAAGTGCGCCGGTTGTAGAAACGACCGGTGTTTGCGTTGTTAATTCGCTGCCTATGCTGAAAGAGACGTTACCCTGAGCACCAATTGCCAATCCCCCACCGCTGCCGAGCGGGCTCGACGCGAGGCCCACCAAGGTCGTTCCAGCATTGGTGATATTTAGGAGTGGCATCGTTCCCGTAACCTGACCAAACGTGAGCGTATCACCCGTGAGCAGAGCGGAGCCGGCGCCGGACACCGATATGGATCCGGTGCTGCCCGGATTTACAGCGACAGCGGTGCCTGCGCCGGCGGTGACCTCGACGGCACCACCGTTGGTCACCGAGAGAGTGCCACTGCCGTTATTCCCAACGACAATGTTTTGGTAACTCGTCAGCATCGAGCCCGTGCCGTCCACCGATACGTTGCCCGCTGAACCGGTCAGATTGCCTATGGTCACGCCAGCGGTTGCAACATTGGCTCCGTTTGTCACGGAGAGGGTGCCGGTGCCGTTGTTGCCGACAACGGTAGGCTGAGAGCTGCTGAGCGTCGAACCGATGCCGTCGATCGATACGTTGCCCGTTAAATCGGTCAGATTGGCAAGGGTCAGGCCAGCAGCTGTAACATTGGCTCCGTCGGTTACGGAGAGGGTGCCTGCGCCGTTATTGCCGACGGTAATAGCCTGCGAGCTACCGAGATTCGAACCGGCGCCGTCCACCGACACCGAGCCAATCGAGCCGGCTTGATTGCCGATCGTCAGGCCTCCCGTCGTGAGACCGCCGCCGAAGGCGATCGTCAGAGCGCCTGGCGCCGCATCGGCAACAGTGCTGCTGCCGGCTACATTAGCCGTACCGTTCACACTAGCGCCCCCTGGGCTGGCGCCACCCACTGTGAGGGAAGATGCTGTGAGAGTGGCCGAGCCGACGTTCAGGGTACCCTGGCCGCCACCGGTGCCAACCGTAAGACTGCCGACAGAAATACTACCAGGGCCAATTACGCAACCCGATTGACCAGACGTGTTTATGCAAGGAGACGCAAACTCGTTTGTCGTTATTGTTGATGGCGGGGGCGTGGAGCCATTAATAGTCAGGTTGTCCAGCGCGAAGTTACCACCGTTGCCATAACCAGAACCAGGACGAGGCACCCCGCCCGACGAAGAGAAGTCGACCTCATTGATGCCGGACCAATTGAGTGTTTCCAGAGTCGGCCCCGTGGTATTGACAGTGAAAGACGTATTGAACACCGGCGCACCATTAGATCTACCAGTTACCGCGACCTGTAAACCGTCCCTTTGGGCAGAGCCGAGATAAAAGCTGTTGAGGGTGAACGATCCGGCTGGACTGATGAACGACGCTGAACCATTCCCATTTGGAATGTTATCAAAATCTACTGCTACGTTCGGCGGACTGACAACGTTGTTCAGGTAACCAACGTAGCCGCCTGGGCCTGGTAATGTGGAGAATGCAGAGGGATTAAATACGTCGAAGTTTGTCCAATTTAGTCCTGAGTAGCCGTTGGGAATCGTAGCGAAATAATCCGAGGAACTATTGGTTACAATATCATCAAAAGTAATGGTCACTGCTCGCGATGACGCGATAGTCGCGATATACGCGCTCACAGCAAGGATCGTAATCCGCGCCGCGGTTGCGGCCGATCGCAAACCGTTTTCTCTCACTTCCCCATTCCTCCCCTGAAAGCAGGCCGTTAACCCTTTGTCCCGCAACTAGGCCTTTCTGCTCACCTTTGTGGCATCCTTAAGCGGCGTCAGTCAACGCCCAACCAGCACCTGCGTTCCGATCGCGGAAAGATCTCTACCTCGCGTCCAGCGGGAGGTCGCGACCGCGCCGAGATCGAAGAAATCGCCGCAGAGGTCTACATCAATACCTCACGTTTCTCGGCGTGTGCGGGAAGGGATGGCGTCGCGAACATTGGCGAGGCCGGTGCCGTAGGGGAGGGTGCGCTCGAACCCGAGGCCGAACCGGAATGGGGCACCGTGCCGTAGCGCCTGAGGTCGCGGTACCAGCCGTAGTTCTCCTTGTCGATGCCGGTCCCCGGCGACTGAGCCCCAGTCTACTGCGCGGCGGCGGCTGTCCGGGTGTCGCGGAAGGCCGGGATTACCTTCTTTGCGAAGCGGTCGAGGTCTGCGAGCTGGACGTCGAGCGGGGTGCCGAGCGGGGTTGCGCAGATGACGCGGTCGAGGCCGGGGTAGCGCTTCTCGACCGCCTTCAGGGCTTCGATGATGTCCTCCGGCCGGCCGGCGAGGAAGCCGCCGGCTTTGACCGCATCCTCGATCGTCGGCAATTTGACGGTGCCGGCGAGCCGCGGGTCGCGCATCGCCGCGATCTGCTCGTCGGTCAAGGCCCGCACCAGACGCAATTCGCCGAACATTTTCATGTTCTCTTCGTAATGCGGCGCGGCCTCGCGGATCGCCTGCTCGCGGGAGGACGCGATGTGGAACTGATAGCCGAGCGCCAGCCGCTCGCCAATTGATCTCAACGGACCAATTTGCGGGTGGGTTCAGCTTGCGATCAGCGCGAAGACAGCCTCCGGCACCCGGTCGATCACGCGCAGAAGCGCGCGGGCGGGCCCCTGCGGCGAGAGCTTGCCTCGCTCCCAATCGCGCACCGTCGCAACAGAGATACCGATCCGTCGTGCGAATTCTGCTTGTGAAAGTCCGGCTCGTCTACGAACGCGCCGGACCCAGGCCGCTGCATCCTGGGCTGCTTCAGCGTCATCGAGGGCGGCCTGGCGTTCGATCTCCGCCTCGGTGGTTGCATCAACCTGCGCCCAATCGGTTTGCGGCTCCACCGGCTCCCAAGGACCAGCGGAACGCCGCCGGCTAACGGCTCCCTTCGGATCGAGCCGCGCTTCAATCTTCGCCATAGCGGTCCCGCTCCCGAACATTTGCCTTGCGGGCGGAGATGATCCTCGTCACCGCGCCACGTCGCGTGTAGGCAATCACGAACAGGCGTCCCGCGACCCGGCCGTAGAGCCTGAAACGTTCTTCGCCATAGTCTCGTCCCTGAAAGGTTTTACTTTTACCCTGAGATACTCGAACGGCGCTTGGTACAGGGCAGCCTCCCTTTCGGTCATTTCGCCGAAATCGATGATCCAGGTATCTGAAGGCCGGCCAGTAAGGTCTCGTCCGTTCACCCATGGTCGGAGGACGTCGGCGTTGCTCCGGCCGTTCGGGTTCAACGGCATTTGCAGCCACTCGCGGGCTCGCGCGCTGGGGATGTCGAAAGCACCCACTTTCACCGGTCCCTGAAAGCAAACGCTGATGTTTTCAGAGAGCCTGAGTGCGCTCGTCAGGTCGAGCGCATCGCCGGAGAGATCACTGTGGATTTTTGGCACAACCCGCCCGTTCAGATGCGACGTCGTCTCGACATGGCTCCCGAAGCAGATCAACGAGACGCGCACAGCGGCTCCATCCAGGACCCACGGCTCGTCTGCCCAAGCATTGAAGATCGTGGCGGTCTGGCCGATGCGATCCAAAACTTTTCTGCTCGCACCCCGCCGGATAGCTTGCGTCGCCACCAGTCCGGCGCGCTTCAGCCGTCCGTCTCGCATCCGCTCCCAAGCCTTCGCAAACCAGTAGGCGACCAGATCGGCTTCCGCCGGAACACGACCGACGAAGGCGGCGAAAAGGCGCTCTACATAGGCATCACCGAATGTTTGTCGAAGTTTTGGTCGGCCGAGGAACGGCGGATTTCCAACCACCACATCGGCTTCTGGCCAGGCGGTGTCTTTGCCGCTCCGCATAATCAGCGCGTCCGCCCGCACGATCCCGTCGAGCTTGTCGAGGATCGGCCGGCGCCTCAGCCCCAAGCCTTTGTGCAACTGCCATTGCAGCTCGGTGATCCAGACCGTCAGCCGGGCCAATTCGGCGGCGTAGGCGTTGATCTCAATGCCCATCACCGCTTCCGGACCGACGCGCGGATCGTCGTGCGGAAGCCCCATCGCCGCGGCATCCTCCGTCACTGACAGATCGAAATCGTTAAGGGCGCGAAGCGACAGGGCGAGAAAATTTCCCGAGCCGCAAGCCGGATCGAGGACGCGAAGCGCCCGAGGCTTGCCCGGAACTCTACGTAGAGGCCGCGCGCCTTGGCGAGCAGCCTGGTTTGTTCGGCCGGCGTGCGTGACCGAGCGCGTCGCTCTTCGGCCTCCCTGATTTCGGCCTTGGTGCGCTCCCATTCCCGGCGCAGCGGCGCCACCACGACCGGCTCGATGATCTTCATGATCGTCGCTCAGTCGGTGTAGTGGATGCCAACTCCCCGGTTTGCCGCAGAGGGCGCGAACAGTCGCGCCTGCGCGCGGTCTTCGGAGTCCGGTGCGTCGAACAGCCTCGCCATCTCGGCGCGCTTCTTGTCGTCGAGGCCGCTTTCGAACAAGGTCCCGAAAATCGTCGGATCGATCGCCTTCCAGTCCAGTCGCGCCGCGGTCTTCAGGTCTTGGACTGCAACGATGCCGAGCGGCAGAACATCGTCGTCATCGAACAGGCCGCCATTGAACCAGGGAATCGCCGTCATCCCGAAACGGCCGTTCCGGTTCGCCATCGCGCGGAACAGCTCGCCCAGCATCGGCACGAAATCGTCCGGGCGTTTTATCGCCTCCTCGAGGGTGGCGGCGAAAATGCGGTCGGGCAAAAGGTCAATGTCTTCGGCGAACAGGCAGAATACGAGTTTATTGATGAAATGCGCGACGCGGCGTTCGTCGTAACGCCGGCGCAGCAGCACGGCGATGTTGGCGAAATTGGCTGCCGCCTGTGCCGTGACGCTCTCCCGCGTTGCGGTGGGCCGCAACCGCTCGTGATGAAGAAAGCAGTTGCGCAGCAGGTCCCGCGCCTCGACTGAGCGCAGTTCGGCCAGCGGAATGACATGCTGCTGCGCGATCGCGTTGGTAAAATTGGTGTGGACCCGGATCTCCTGCATGTCCGAGACAATGAGCAGCGGCGGGTTTTCGAGGGCGTCGGCGTATTGCTTTAGCTGCGCATAGGCTTCAACCAGGTTGCGGCGCTTGCCCTTGTACTCCCAGGCGAAGCAGTGCCGCTTCCAAACATCGGCAAAGCCGGCGGTGTCGCCGATCTTTCGAGTCGATTTCTCGAAGGTGTATTCGGTGCCATGCCGATCTAGGTCGGCCGGCTTCGGTACTCCGAGGAGCTGGCACAGGTCGAGAAAATGCTCCTGGGCGGCCGACCGCTCAGTACGCGTGGTCCCACGCCACTTGGCAATAAATTCGTCGGGAGACATCCTTGGCTTTGCGCGATGTGTTTGCCTGCTTGCGCCAAGGCTACCTTTTGTGGCGCCTCAGAAGAAGAAGTGAGGCGCCGCCGATCTCTTCTCCCGAGCGCGACTCAGTTCCGTGATTTGTCGACGAGCCGATTTTCGGCGATCCACGGCATCATTGCGCGCAGCTTTTCGCCGATTTTTTCGATCTCGTGCTCCGCGGCGCGGCGGCGCAATGCTTTGAAGCTGGGTTGTCCGGCTGTGTTTTCGAGCACCCATTCGCGCGCGAAATTGCCGGACTGGATGTCGGCGAGGATCTTTTTCATCTCGGCCCGGACGTGGCTGTCGATGAGCCTGGGGCCGCGCGTGTAGTCGCCATACTCGGCAGTGTTCGAGATCGAGTATCGCATGTTTGCGATGCCGCCCTCGTAGATCAGGTCCACAATCAGCTTCATCTCGTGGCAGCACTCGAAATAGGCCATCTCGGGCGCATAGCCGGCTTCGACCAAGGTTTCGAAAGCCGCGAGAATAAGGGAGGTCAAACCGCCGCACAGCACCGACTGCTCACCGAAGAGGTCGGTCTCGCATTCCTCTCTGAAAGTCGTCTCGATGACCCCGGCTCGGCCGCCGCCGATTGCCGACGCGTAGGAGAGCGCGATCTCGAGCGCGTTGCTGGACGGGTTCTGCTCGACGGCGACGAGGCAGGGAACGCCGCCGCCGCGCAGATATTCCGAGCGCACCGTATGCCCCGGCCCCTTCGGCGCGATCATGAACACGTCCATGTCGGGACGCGGCTCGATCAGGCGGAAATGAATGCTGAGGCCGTGCGCAAAAGCGAGCGCAGTGCCTTCGCGCATATTGGGGCGCAGCTCGCCGGCATAGAGAGCGGCCTGCAATTCGTCGGGGGTCAGCACCATGACGATGTCCGCCCATTTCGCAGCTTCCGCGGAGGTCATCACGCGCAATCCCGCCTCCTCGGCCTTCTTGACCGAAGTCGAACCGGGCCGCAGCGCCACGACGACCTCCTTGACGCCGCTGTCGCGCAGGTTGTTGGCGTGCGAATGACCCTGGCTGCCGTAGCCGATGATGGCGACCTTCTTCGACTTGACCAGGTTCACATCGGCGTCCCGGTCGTAATAAACCCGCATTTTCCTGTCCTCCTGCACAATCCACCGCGTCACACCGGCGAAGGCCGGCGCCCATCGTAGAGATAGCTACCGGCCTTTGGGTGCGTCCTTCGAGACGGCCGCTACCGCGGCCTCCTCAGGATGAGGTACTTTTGACAATGCCATCAATGATGTACCTCATGCTGAGGAGCGCCCGGAGGGCGCGTCTCGAAGCACGCACGACCGCGCCGCAGGCCTGGCTCTCGCCTCCTAAAAGCTCGCCGGCCCTCGTGAAATCGCCGCCGCGCCGGTGCGCGAGATCTCGACGAGGCCGAGGGGTTCCATCAAAGCGATGAAGGCGTTGAGCTTTTCGCTCGAGCCTGTCATCTCGAAAACAAAGCTTTCCGTCGTCGAGTCAACGACGCGGGCGCGGAAAATGTCGGCGAGCCGCAGGCTCTCGATGCGCGCCTCGCCTTTACCGGCTACCTTGATCAACGCCATCTCGCGTTCGACAAACGGTCCCTCGTCGGTCAGATCGTGCACTTTGTGCACCGGCACCAGCCGCGACAGCTGCGCCTTGATCTGCTCGATGATCATCCGGGTTCCGGTGGTCACGACCGTAATACGCGACAGGCCGTTCGCGCGGTCCACCTCGGCGACCGTCAGGCTCTCTATGTTATAGCCGCGCCCGGAGAACAGCCCGATGACGCGCGCGAGGACGCCCGGCTCGTTGTCGACGAGCACGGCAATGGTGTGCCGCTCGATTTCTGTCACGCGCGCCTCAGACGAGCACCATGCCTTCCTCGGAGACCGGTTTTTTGGCCTCGTCCTCGGGCCCGAGCAGCATCTCGTTATGCGCCGCACCCGACGGGATCATCGGAAAGCAATTCTCGGCCGGGTCGACCGCGACGTCGAGGATGAATGCGCCGTCGGTATCCAGCATCTCGCGGATTGCGTCGTCGAGCTCCGCCGGATCCTCGACCCGCCGCCCGACCGCGCCGAAGGCGTCGGCCAGCTTGACGAAATCGGGAAGCGCGGCCGTATAGCTCTCCGAGTACCGGCCGCCATGCAGCAATTCCTGCCACTGGCGCACCATGCCCATATACTGGTTGTTGACGATGAACACTTTGACCGGCAGCCGGTATTGGGCGATGGTCGACATTTCTTGAATGTTCATCAGCACCGAAGCTTCGCCGGCGATATCGATGACGAGAGAGTTGGGATGGGCTATTTGCACACCCATCGCTGCCGGGAGGCCATATCCCATAGTGCCGAGACCGCCTGAGGTCATCCAGCGGTTCGGCTCCTCAAACTTGAAGAGCTGGGCGGCCCACATCTGGTGCTGACCGACCTCCGTAGTGATGTACACATCACGGTCGCGGGTCAGCTCATAGAGCCGCTCGATCGCATATTGCGGCTTGATCAGATCGCGCCGGCTGCGGTCATAACGCAGGCAATCGCGCGTCCGCCAATTCTCGATCGCGCGCCACCATTTGTCTCTCGCCGCGCTATCGCCGTCACGCAACGCGGCGGGTCCGGCGGCCAGGATGGCCGACATCGCCTCGCCGACATCGCCGATAATCGGCAAATCCACGCGCACATTCTTGTTGATCGAAGATGGGTCGATATCGATGTGGATCTTTTTTGAACCCGGTGAGAAAGCATTCAGACGGCCGGTGACCCGATCGTCGAAGCGCGCCCCGACGGCGATCATCAGATCGCAGCCATGCATGGCCAGGTTAGCCTCGTAAGTGCCGTGCATGCCGACCATGCCGAGGAAATGCGGGTCGGCCGCCGGAAACGCGCCGAGGCCCATCAAAGTAAGAGTGCACGGCGCATCGGTCAGCCGGACCAGCTCGGCGAAACGGGCGCAGGCCTCGGGCCCGGAGTTGATCAGCCCGCCGCCGCCGTAGAAAAGCGGGCGCTTGGCTCGAGCGATCATCTCGACGGCTTGGGTGATCCGGGCCGGATCGGGCTGCAACTGCGGACGGTAGCTCTTGTGACGCACCTCTTCGGGCGGGCTATAAGGCCCGGGCGCGAAGAGGACGTCCTTTGGCAGATCGACGACGACCGGCCCCGGGCGGCCGCTCTTCGCGACATAAAAGGCCTCGTGCAGCATGCGGGCGAGTTCGCGGACATCCTTGACGAGGTAATTATGTTTTGTGCAGGGCCGCGTGATGCCGGTCGTGTCGGCTTCCTGGAATGCGTCGTTGCCGATCAGATGCGTCGGGACCTGGCCAGTCAGGCAGACGATCGGCACCGAATCCATCAGCGCGTCGGTCAAGCCGGTGACCGCGTTGGTCGCACCCGGACCGCTCGTTACGAGCACGACGCCGACTCGCCCCGTCGAGCGGGCATAGCCTTCGGCCGCGTGCACCGCACCCTGCTCATGCCGCACCAGGATGTGGCGCAGCGAGTTCTGCTTGAACAGCGCGTCGTAGATCGGCAGGACGGCGCCGCCGGGATAGCCGAACACGACATCAACGCCCTGATCGACCAGAGCCTTGATGACGATCTCCGCTCCGCTCAACGGCTCGGCCGGCATGACAACCTCCATCGGCAGCAATATCGGGCGCGAAAACGCGCGCCGCCGAGGAGTAGTTGGTGCCCCAGGGCGGGGGCGCAACGTAGTCAGCTAAACTGGGCGGGTCAACAAAAACCAATCCATAAAATGACGTGAGCAGCGCAGCAAACTTTCCGAAAGTTGCGCGTTGAGTTTGAGGTCCGGGGCCATTTGATGACGGAACCAAGTCATTTGGCGTTTGGCGTATCGGCGCGTCGCGCGCTGCGCTGCCGCTATGGCGGTATCGAGCGGGAGATCGCCCCGCAAGTAGGACAAGAGTTCGGGAAGACCCACCGCCTTCATTGCCGGGAGGCTGGGATCGAGGTGCCGTGCGGCGAGCGCCTTGGCCTCGGCCAGAGCGCCCGCCTCGATCATCTGAAGGAAGCGAGCATTGCATGCGGCATAAAGCAGGTTGCGCGGCGGTGCGAGAAGGATTGTGCCGAAGCCGTATCGGGGCTCCGATTTTGTCTGTTGCTGCCAAGTGCCGATCGTCACCCCGGTCGCCCGCACCACCTCAAAGGCGCGCACGAGCCGCTGTTTGTCTCCGGGGAACAACCGCTGCGCAGCCGCTGGGTCGAGCCCGGCCAGCCGCTCGCGAAACGCGATGCCGCCCAGCGCGCGATGAAGCTCGATCGCCTCTTGCCTGATCTCCGCGGGGATCTCCGGGACCGGCGCCAATCCCGCCTCGATCGATCGCAGGTAGAGCCCGGTGCCGCCGACCAGGATAGGCAGGCGGCCAGCCATTGTCGCCTCGGCGATCTCGTCGAGCGCCAGGGCCCGCCATCGCGCGGCTGACCCGCGCTCGCCCGGGTCGAGGAAGCCGTAGAGGCGGTGCGGTGCTCGCGCTTGCGCCGTTTGGTCGGGCCTCGCCGTCAATATCCGAAGATCGGAATAGGTCTGCAGGCTGTCGGCGTTGATGATCGTGCCGCCATACAGGGCGGCCAGCTCAAGCGCGAGCGCCGATTTGCCGCTCGCCGTCGGTCCGGCGATGACGAGGACCGGGGGCGGGCCGTCGCGAGCCTGCTTGTGACCGGGCCGAGTGGCGGCATAGGAGGACGATCCATGACGATGATCCTCACCCTGATCGCCGGTAGCCGTGGCCAGGAAACCCTTCCTCACCTAGCCGACGCGGTCGCCGGCGTGCTCGGAATCTCGGGAGAGCCGACCTGGCTGGCGGACAACGCCTGCGACCTTGTCCTCGATGAAACGAGCCCGACACTCGCCGAGGCGAAGGCACGCGCCCTGATCGGCGAGGCCGAAATCGACATTCTCGTGCAGCCGGCCACAGATCGGCGCAAGCGTCTCCTCGTCGCCGATTTGGAAGCGACGATCATCGAGAATGAAATGCTCGACGAGCTCGCCGACTTCATCGGGCGCCGCAAAGAAATCTCGGAAATTACCCGCCGCGCGATGAATGGAGAGTTCGACTTCACCGCCGCGCTCGAGTTGCGCGTCAGTCTGCTCGCGGGTCTGCCGCATCATGTGCTCGAAGAGGCGGCCCGCCGTATCCGGCTGAGAGCGGGGGCTCGACAGCTGGTCGCGACGATGCGCAGCGCCGGAGCGGTCACCGCGCTCGTTTCGTCCGGGTTTATGGTATTCGCCGAAGCTGTCGCCGTTGAACTCGGGTTCGATCACGTCGTGGCCAACCGGCTTGATCTGACCGCAGGCTGCATCGCCGGCACGGTAACTCAACCGATCCTGACCGGGGAGAGCAAGAGGGAAACTCTGCTCGCCCTGGCTGCCGAATATGCCGTTCCACTTCAGCAGTCGATGGCTGTCGGCGACGGCGCCAATGATCTGCCGATGCTGGCCGCCGCTGGGGTCGGTATCGCCTTCCACGCCAAACCTACCGTCGCGGCGAGCGCCCGATGGCGGCTCGACCATGCCGATTTGACCGGCCTCCTCTATGCCCAGGGTTATCGGCGGGACGAAATCCAGGGCTGAGAGCTGAAGCTCGCAGGCCCTCACCCGCCTCGCTGCGCTCGGCACCCTCCCCCGCGATGCGCCCCGCCGGCCGGGGGGAATAGATAGGGAGTAGATAGGGTGAGGGGCCGATGAGCCAGTCTGCGGTATCGCCCACCACCCTCCCCTCGCTGCGCGACGGGTCCCTCTCTCTCCCCCCTGATGGGCGGAGAGGGGCTCTTGTCCGGGTTGGATATGCTTGCGCCTGGCTGCCAAATAATCACGGTACGAGGCGGTAGCCGCCTGGCTCCGTCACCAGGATCTCGGCGCGCGTCGGGTCGCGCTCGATCTTTTGGCGCAGCCGGTACACGTGGGTTTCCAGCGTGTGGGTCGTCACTCCGGCATTATAGCCCCATACTTCGCCGAGGAGGGTGTCGCGCCCGATCGCATGATCGCCGGCGCGGTATAGATATTTGAGGATCGCAGTCTCCTTTTCGGTTAACCTGACCTTCTTGCGGCCGCTCGCGTCGAGAAGAAGCTTGGCGCTCGGCCGGAACGTGTAGGGGCCGATCGTGAACATCGCGTCGTCGCTATGCTCGCTCTGCCGCAAATGGGCGCGCAGCCGGGCGAGCAGCACGCTCAGGCGAAATGGCTTTGTCACGTAGTCGTCGGCGCCCGAATCGAGGCCGAGCACGGTGTCGGCATCACTATCCGCCCCGGTCAACATGATGATCGGGACCTGCACCCCGGCACGGCGCAAATGCCGGCACAATTCCCGCCCGTCCATGTCGGGGAGACCAACGTCGAGCAGAATGGCGTCGAACCGCTGAGCGCTGGCAAGTTGCAATGCTCCAGTCGCGTTATCGCACTGGATGCTAGTAAATTCTTCATGCAGCTCGAGCTGCTCGGCGAGCGATTGACGCAGCGCGCCGTCATCATCGACGATCAAAATTCTATGGCCAAGCCTCATCATTTCCCGCCCGACGGGGAGTAGCGCGATCATTATGCGTCGAAATCGCGTTTCCCGTCCCCGTTTTCAAAAACGAAGGGCCTGTTCCCACCTGTCCGTCGCTTCCCGCCAATCCGGCAGGCAGCCACCCGCGGCGCGCGAGCCTGCCGCTAGACGCACGGCCAGCGCCGGCTCTGCGATCACCCGCCGCAGAGCCCGCGCCAGCGCTGCAGCATCGCCCGGACAAACCAGCAACCCGGCCTCGCGGGGCACGGTCTCGGGAATTGCCCCGGCGGCGGTAGCGATAATCGGCAAGCCATGCGCCATCGCTTCCGCGAACGCCATCCCATACCCCTCGTGAAGGGAAGGCAGCACGAAAACGTCGGCCGCCCGATAGGCGCGCATCACCATCGGCGGCGGCTGTTCGCCGGCGAGAGTGATTCGCCCGCCGAGGCGCGCAGCGGAGATTTGCTGCCGTATCAACCGCGCGGCGCGGGGGTCACGGTCGAGCGAGCCGATACACAGCATCTCCCAGTCGAGGTCGCGAATGCGCGCCAGCGCCGCGACGAGCACTCGATGGCCTTTGCGCGGGATCACACTTGCGACGCAGAGCAACGACCGAACCGGGCCGCGCCGCGACGGTAGCGGCCGGTCCGGCTTTGCCGTGCCGGGCGGGATCACGAAGATGCGGTCGGGCGGAATGCCATGAGCCGCCACCGCGGCAGCCGTCCGTGGGCTGGGACAAACAACGCCGCGAAAGCGTTGGAACGCGGCAGCCTCGAGCCGCATGAGGCGGTCCGCCGCTGCGCGGGAAACCCCGGTTTCCTCCGCGAGCGGATGATGGACCAGCGCGACGAGCCGCAATCGGCGCCAGTGGGCCAAGACCGCCTGTTCGAGATCGGGGAGTGCGAGGCCGTCGATTACCGTCGTGGTGCCGTCGGCAAGTTCGGCCAACGCCGTTTCGCGATTGTTCGGGCCTAGCTCGATGACCTTAACCGCGTGCCCGTGGGACCGCAGGCCGTCAATGATTTGACGGTCATAAAGGTAACCACCGGTCAGCTGGTCGAGCCTGCCCGGGACGACAAAGGCCAGCTCCGTCATTCGAGCGGAGCATCGTAGCTGGCCCAAGCTGTCGGGTTTTCACGCAGCACGACTTTGAGGCTGCTAATGGGCTGGGAGCCTAACCCTCCCTCGTTGATCCGCCGCGCCAAGCGCCGATGGATCTCGCCGGCGAGAAACTCCGTCGTTGTGTTCCGGTCACGGAACTCCGGCAATTCGTCGAGGTTGCGGTACTCGAACTCGCCAAGAACCGCCTTGAGCAAATCGAGAGCCCGGCCGATGTCGCAGACGATCCCGTCGGCGTCGAGTGAATCACAACGCAGCTCGGCTTCGACGACATAGGTCGCGCCGTGCAGCCCCTGCGCCGGACCAAACACCTCGCCGGCCAGGCTGTGGGCGGCCATGAAATGATGGCTGACGGCAACGCTGTACATGGCTAGTCGTACCGTAAGGTATGGCAGAGGAATCCTGCCGATGATGTGGCGAGTTGTGGCATCAACGTGGGCAACCCGGTGAACTCGGTATCTCCCGAGAGCAGGACATCGAATACTGGGTCGCGCAGCAGCGACAAGGCAAGCGTCAGGCGGCGCCGGGGGGACCAGCGCTGCCGACGGTCCGCCGGCACAGCGCCGACCTGCGATGAACGCAAGGTCAGGCGACGCGAATGAAAGGCGCCGCCAAGTGCAAGCGGCACCATTCGGGTGCCATACCAGCTCATTTCGAGCACGGTTGCCTCGAAGCCGGCGATCGTCAGCGCGGTGGCAAGACCGGCGGGTGATCCGCTCGCATGCACAACCAGATCGGCCTCGGGAGTTGCGTGCTCCGGCGTCGCAAAACGGCAACCCACGGCCGCTGCGATTTTTTCGCGCGTCGGATCGATGTCGATCAGCTCGACCTCGGCGCCCGGCAACCGCGCCGCGAGCGCGGCGACGAGGCAGCCGACAACGCCGGCGCCAATCACTGCGATGCGGTCTCCCGGACCCGGCGACGCGTCCCACATCCCGTTGATCGCCGTCTCCAGGTTGGCGGCGAGCGTCGCGCGCCGGTCCGGGACTGTCTCAGGGACATCGACGACGGCATCCATCGGCACGGTGAACCGGTCCTGATGGGGATGCAGACAGAAGACCCGGCGCCCGAGCGCGTCGGCCGGACCGTCCTCAACAATTCCGACACTCGAATAGCCGTATTTGACCGGCGCCGGGAAGTCGCCCTCCTGGAACGGGCAGCGCATCCGCCGCCATTCGCTCTGCGGCACCTCGCCGCGGAAAACGAGGCTTTCCGTGCCCCTGCTGATCGCGCTGCGGCGTGTCCGGATCAGCAGCTCGCCGCGTTCGGGCGAGCGCGACGGTTGCGCCCTGATTTCGCCATGGCCCGGCGCCGTCACCCAAAACGCCCGCGCCTCAAGCATTGGAATAAACCCGGCCCCGGAAGGGTCTGACTGACCGCCGCTTGTTCATCGAGTCCCGGCAGGGCACGATCGCCAGATACACCGAACCCACTGATATGTCGACCGGGATCACCTCGACTTCATCCTCGCCGACCGCGCTCCTTCGCGAGGCGCGCTCGGCCTCGATGCACTCGCTCGCGCTCACGACAATTTCGGTACCGGTGCTTGGCGTTGGGATTGGCACCGTTTCCGCGTTGAGCGGACTGGCACTATTCGCCAGCCTGCTCTTCGCCGTCGAGCGCGGGCTCGCCACGCATCATCCTCATCCCCGGCTCGGCACGGCGAACCGGATCACGCTCCTCAGGGCGGCAATCGCCTGCCTGATCGCCGCCCGGGCAATCGAGCCGGCGCCGCTCGGTGCGCCGGAAAGGTGGCTCCTCGCCGCCATTGCCGGGGCCGCGCTGATGCTCGACGGCGCCGACGGGTGGGCGGCCCGGCGCCAAGGGTTGGCTTCCGCCTTTGGCGCGCGCTTCGACCTGGAGGTCGATGCCTTTGGGATCCTTGCGCTCGCGATAACGGTCGTAAAGGCGCAGGCCGCTCCCTATTGGGTGCTTGCGATCGGCGGCATGCGATACCTCTACCTCGCCGTGGCGTTGGCCGTCCCGCGGTTGCGCCGGCCGTTGCCGCCGCGGCCAGGCGCCGATCTGCGCCGCAAGACGATAGCGGTCGTCCAGAGTATAGCGCTCCTCATCGCGCTGGCGCCGGCGACCGTGGCGGACCGGGCAGCGGTCGCTTGCGCCGCGGCGCTCGGGCTACTGACCTATTCATTTGCCGCCGACATTGTCATTCTGCTCTCCACTCGGCCGCATAGGTGAGGTCGAATAAGGTTGGTGGCGCGAGCCGCGCCACGCCATATGATGCACGCGGAGAGGAGAAGGGAGTGCTCGAGTCCAGGACGCCTGCACAGCTCGCCCTCGGCGAAGCGGTTACCGCGTTGCGCCGCGGAGAGCCCGTGTTGATCCGCGATCACGAGATCAACGTTCTTGCGGTCGCCGCCGAGCTGGCGACCGAGAAAAACCTCCAACGGCTGCGCGAAATCTCACAGGCGCCGGCGCGGGTGGTTCTGACGCGCCGGCGCGCCGTGGCGCTGGGTCTTGCGGCGCGCGAAGAATTGTCGGGCGCCTTGACGATTTCCGTCTCGGATGACTTGCCCGCCGCGGTTATCCGCAACCTCGCCGATCCGGGAGCATCGCTCGGCGCGGAGCCACCCGGGTTCGGCCCCAAGCCCCTTCCCGCCAAAGGCGGTGCTCTCGCCGCGGTGGCTCTGGCAAAGCTCGCTTCGCTCTTGCCCGCGGCGCTCGTGTTGCGCGCGAGCAAGAGCGAAGCGGCGTTTTTCGCACGCCGCGGAGATCTCGCCATCACCGACGCTGCCGCGGTGTTCAAGCGTGACGCGGCAACCGCCGGGCTAGCGCGCGTCGCAGAGGCGCGCGTCCCGCTCGTGGATGCCGAAAATGCGCGTCTGATCGCGTTTCGCCCGCACGATGGAGGTCTCGAACATCTCGCGATCCTGATCGGCTCGCCTGATCCGGCCGCGCCGGTTTTGGTGCGGCTGCATTCGGAGTGTTTTACCGGCGACCTGCTGGCCAGTCTGCGCTGCGACTGCGGCGACCAGTTGCGCGGCGGCATATCGGCTATCGCGCAGGCCGGCGGCGGCGTGCTGCTCTATCTCGCGCAGGAAGGACGCGGCATCGGGCTCGTCAACAAGCTACGCGCCTATCGGCTGCAGGATGCCGGTTTCGACACATTCGACGCCAACGAGCAGTTGGGCTTCGACGCCGACGAGCGGGTCTACCTGCCTGCGGCGGAAATGTTGCGGCAGCTCGGTTTCGGGACCGTCCGGCTCTTGACCAACAACCCGGACAAAGTGCTTGCCCTCGAACGCTACGGCATCCGTGTCGCCGAGCGTGTGCCGCACGTCTTCCCGTCAAACGGCCATAACGAGCGGTATCTCCGCACCAAAGCAACCCGCAGCGGCCATTTTCTCTAGCTCAAGGCGGCGCGGATCATTTCCCGCTGCCGCGGGCGCCGAAGATGGCGGTGCCGACACGGACATGGGTGGCGCCGAAGCGGATTGCCTTCTCGAAATCGGCGCTCATCCCCATGCTGAGGACTTGGAGGTCGTTGCGCCGGGCGATCTCGCGCAATAGCGCAAAATGCGGGGCTGGCTCCTCTTCGAGCGGCGGCACGCACATCAGGCCGATGATGGGCAGGTCCAGCCGCTCCCGGCACTCGACGATAAACCCGTCTGCATCGGCCGGCATGATGCCGGCCTTTTGCGGTTCTTCCCCGGTGTTGACCTCGATCAGGCATGGCGGCCGCCGGCCGCTGTGCTCCATTTCCCGAGCCAGGGCCTGCGCGAGCCGCAGCCGGTCGACGCTCTCGATCACATCGAAATCCGCGACCGCGTCGCGCACCTTGTTCGTCTGCAGTGGGCCGATCAGGTGCAGCGCGAGGTCGGGAAATTCCTCGCGCAGTTCGGGATATTTCGCCTGCGCCTCCTGGACACGGTTCTCGCCGAACACGCGGTGGCCTGCCATCAGCGCCTGCCGCACGCTCGCAGCGGGATGAGTCTTGCTCACGGCGACCAGCGTCACGCTTTCCGGCGTCCGATCCGCCGCCTGCGCCGCCGCCGCGATCCGTCCCCGGACGGCCGCGAGATTGGCCGCGATAACCCCTTCCATAGAAGCTCCATTCCTGGCAAAGATCGCTCGATGTCGCTCGCTCATTACCGCGCCTGGTTCGCCCTCGCCGCAAGTCTTTCGTTGGGGCTCGCCGCCTGCGTCGCAAGCCCCCTGGCTGAACAGCGCGCGGCGGAGCAGCCCAGCGCGAGTGAAACCCAGAAGGCGTCATCGAGCGAGCCCGAGGAAATCGATACCGAGGCGACGATCTGGACGGTGCTCGGCCTCGCCAAAAAAGAGTCCGTCAAGGATCCGGGGCCGCAAACCGGCCGGACGGTGAGCCCGATTCTGTGGCAAGCGGCGCACGACACGCTCGATTTCGTCAAATCCGCCTCGGAAGATCCGTTGACCGGCTCGATCGTCACCGACTGGTACTCGCCGCCGGGCAACCCGAATGTCCGTTACCGGATCAATGTCTTCATCCTGTCCCGGGCGTTGCATTCCGATTCGCTGACCGTAACGGTCGATCGCCAGGAACGCTCGGCGGACGGCCAGTGGGCCGAGACTACCATTGCGAGGCAGGTCGAGACCGATCTCGAAAACGCGATCCTCAGCCGGGCGCGGCAATTGAAGCGCGCCTGGGCGGCGGCGCCGAGTTGAGAACATCGGCGGTGCAGGGCGGGCCGGCTGGCTTGCATGCCGGCCCGAGCATGGCCAGATCCCCGACTATGTCGCGATACAATTTCCGCGAAAGCGAAGCAAAATGGCAGCGCATTTGGCGTGAGCGGCGCCTCTTCGAGGTCGCGGCGGAGCCAGGGCGCCCGAAATACTATATTCTTGAAATGTTCCCGTACCCGTCCGGCAAGCTGCACGTCGGACATGTGCGGAACTACACGATGGGTGACCTGGTCGCCCGCTATCGTCGTGCCCAGGGCTTCAACGTGCTCCACCCGATGGGATGGGACGCCTTCGGCCTGCCCGCGGAGAACGCGGCAATGGCCGAAAACATCCATCCGGCGGTTTGGACTCGCGAGAACATCGCGACGATGCGGGCCCAACTCGAACGCATGGGGTTCGGTTACGACTGGTCGCGCGAGATCGCGACTTGCCATCCGGAATTTTACCGCCACCAGCAGAAGATGTTCCTCGATTTCCTCGCGGCCGGTCTCGCCTATCGCAAGGAATCCTGGGTCAATTGGGATCCGGTCGAGAACACGGTGCTCGCCAACGAGCAGGTGATCGACGGGCGCGGCTGGCGATCCGGCGCGATCGTCGAAAAGCGGCTCTTGGCGCAATGGGCCCTGCGCATCACCGCCTTTACCGAGGAGCTGCTCGAGGCGATCGGGAACTCGAGCGCTGGCCCGAGCGTGTGCGGCTGATGCAGGAGAACTGGATCGGCCGCTCGGAAGGCGCCCGCGTAATTTTCAAGATTGCCGGCCGGGATCAGAGCATCGAGGTCTTCACGACACGGCAGGACACGCTCTTTGGCGCCACGTTCTTGGCACTCTCGCCGAACCATCCGCTGGCGCTGCACCTGGCTGAACAAAACGCGGGTCTTGCCGCCTTCATCGCCGAATGCAATCGCATGGGCACCAGCGAAGCGGTGATCGAGACCGCCGAGAAGCGCGGCCACCCGACTGGTTTGGAGGCGGTGCATCCCTTCGATGAGAGCCGGCATGTTCCCGTCTATGTCACCAATTTCGTGCTGATGGAGTACGGGACGGGCGCCATCTTCGGCTGCCCGGCGCACGATCAACGCGACCTCGAATTCGCCCGAAAATATCGGCTGCCGGTGACCCCCGTCGTGCTGCCCCCGGGCGAGGATCCCGCGACCTTCGAGATCGGCGACACCGCCTATGTCAACGACGGGGTGTTGATCAATTCCGCCTTCCTTGACGGCCTGTCGGTCGCGGAAGCAAAGCGGGCCGCCGGCGAGCGGCTCGAAAAGCTCGGGCTTGGCGAGCGGACAACAGTCTACCGGCTGCGCGACTGGGGGGTTTCGCGCCAGCGCTACTGGGGTTGTCCGATCCCCGTGATCCATTGCCGGGTTTGCGGCATGGTACCAGTGCCGGTGGGCGACCTGCCAGTCGAGTTGCCGAAAGACGTTACCTTTGATGTCCCCGGCAATCCGCTAGATCACCATCCGACTTGGAAATTTGTCGAGTGCCCGCATTGCAATGAGCCGGCCCAGCGCGAGACCGACACGCTCGACACGTTTTTCGATTCGTCCTGGTATTTCCTGCGTTTCTGCTCGGCACGGGCGCCGGTCGCATTCGAACGCGAGGCGGTCGATTACTGGATGCCGGTCAATCAATACATCGGCGGCGTCGAACACGCGGTTCTCCACCTGCTTTACTCGCGGTTCTTCACTCGCGCCTTGAAGCAATGCGGCTATCTCGATCTCGACGAGCCTTTTGTCGGGCTGTTCACACAGGGGATGGTCTGTCACGAGACTTATCAGAGCGAGCTGGGCGAGTGGCTCTTTCCCGAGGAAGTCGGCACCACTGAAGACGGGCGCCTCGTCGATGCGGCAGGCCGGCCGGTGAGCGCGGGCCGGCACGAAAAGATGAGCAAGTCCAAGAAGAACGTCGTCGGTCTCGACGCGATCGTCGATACCTACGGGGCCGACACGGCGCGCTTTTATCTGTTGTCCGACAGCCCTCCGGAGCGCGATCTCGAATGGACCGAGACCGGGATCGAGGGGATTTGGCGCTATGTCAACCGGCTCTGGCGGATGGTCAACGAACCTCCGGTCCCGCTGGCGGCGCCCGGTTCCCCGTTACCCGCCGCATTGCCGCCGCCCCTCGGCGCGACGCGACGGGCGACGCACAAGACGATCGCGGCGGTAACCGACGATCTCGAGAAATTCCGCTTCAACCGCGCAGTCGCGCGCATCCGCGAGCTGACAAACGCACTCGAAGAGTGCCCCTCGTCCGAACCCGGCGCACCGGAGGTGCTTCGGGAGGGCCTGGAAGTCCTGACCCGGCTCCTCGGACCGATGATGCCCCACCTCGCCGAGGAGATGTGGCGGACGCTCGGCGGCGAGGGGCTGCTCGCCGATCAGCCCTGGCCCGTCGCCAATCCGCAGCTGACGCGCGCCGAGCAGGTGACGATCGCCATCCAGGTCAACGGCAAGCTGCGCGGAACGCTCGAAATCCCGCGGGATTTGGACAATCCTGCCGTCGAAAAAGCCGCGCTCGAATTGCCACAGGTGACACGCTGGCTCGAAGGGCGGCCGCCGCGCAAGGTCTTTGTCGTCCCGAACCGCATCGTCAATATCGTCGCGTGAGGCCGCCCCTCACCCGCCTCGCTGCGCTCGGCCCTCTCCCGCGGTGCGGGAGAGGGGCTATAACGGATCCACCTCAAAGCTCCTCTCCCGCACCGCGGGAGAAGGGGACCAAGCCCGAAGGGCTTGGCGGGTGAGGGTAGCACGGCGGGCGGTGCTCGCGTTAGCGCTCGGCGCGCCGTTGGCGCTGTCGGGGTGCGGCTGGGAGCCGCTCTACGGGCAACCGGCGAGCGGGCCGGCAGGCGAGGAGTTGCGCGCGGTCCGTGTCGATCCGATCGCCGAACGCATCGGCCAGCGGCTGGAGATCGCATTGCGCAACTCACTCAATCCGACCGGCGAGCCAACCCCCGAACGCTACCGCCTGCATACCACTCTGTCTGTCTCTCTGACCAATCTCGGCATCGAATCGCAGGGTCTGGCGTCGCTCGGCAAACTCGACGTTTACGCCACCTACTACCTGATCGACAGCAAGACCCGCAGCAACTTGCTGGTCAACACGGTGCACGTGGCAAATTCCTTCAATCTCAATCCGAACCAATATTCGACGGTGGTCGGCGAAGACGATGCCGCGGTTCGCAGCGCGGCCGAGCTCAACCAGGAGATCGTGACCCGGCTCGCCCTGTTTATGGAGCGCCGGCTCGCCGAGCAGCCCCCGGCACCGAGCTGAGAGCGTCGTGAGGCTAGCTCCGTCGCGGGTTACCGCGTTTCTGCAGCGGCCCGATCCCGAAATTCGCGCCGTGCTGCTGTACGGCCCGGACGAAGGTTTGGTGCGCGAGCGTGCCGAGGCCGTGGCGCGTTCGGTCTGTCCCGTCCTCAAAGATCCGTTCCGCGTCGCCGACCTGATGGCGGCTGTGCTCGTCGCCGATCCCGCGCGGCTCGCCGACGAAGCCGCCCAGCTGAGCCTTACAGGGGGCCGGCGAGTGGTGCGCGTGCGCGGTGCCGGCGATGGGCTCGCAAAGCTCTTTGCGGATTTTCTGCAGAGCACGCCCGGCGAGGCCTTGGTCATCGTTGAGGCAGGCGAGCTGCCGTCCCGTTCGGCGCTCCGCCGAGCCTTCGAAGCGGCGCGGCCGGCCGTCGCGATAGGCTGCTATCCCGATACGCCCCGCGAGTTGGCAGCGGTGATCCGCGAGACCCTAGCGGCGCATCGGGTGACCGCGAGCCGCGATGCCGGCCAGTTCCTGGTCGAGCGCCTCGGGGGCGATCGGCTGCTGACGCGATCGGAACTCGAAAAGCTCGCGCTCTATGCCGGCGAGGGCGGCAGGGTCGAGCTTGAGGACGCCCGGCTCTCGGTCAGCGACACTGCGGCGATCGAGCTGGACGATTCAGTAATGGCGGCGGCCGAGGGCGATGCCGCGCGGGTCGAACGCGTGCTCGGCCGGGTCTTGCAACAGGGGGAATCACCGGTTTCGATAATCCGCGCATTGCTGCGCCACCTGCATCGGCTGCATGTCCTGACAGCCAGCCTCTCGGGCGGCGCCAACATTGACGATTTGTTGCGCACGGCGCGCCCGCCAATCTTCTTCAAGCAGGAAGACAGCTTCCGGCGTCAGCTCGGCCTGTGGAGCGAGGCACGGTTGCGCCCCCAACTCGGCCGCATCGCCAAAGCCGAACTCAACATGAAGACGACAGGCCTTCCCGCCGAGACAATCTGCCGCGAGGCCATGCTGGCGGTGGCGCTGGCCGCACGAGAGCGGCGCTGAGATATATGCATGCGAAAATCGGACGGCTGCCGAGTCCCCGACAACTGCCCAGTCCCCAAAGAACTTATCATCGGTACCTCGCCGATGGACTTTGGCTATGAAATCAATTAGCTGCTAGCCATCCGGCCGGTGTAGCGCGGCCGACCACGGGAGGAACGGATGTCAACCACGCAGTGGATGCGAGTCGTTGCCGCGGTCACGTCTTTGGGCCTTGTGGTGGCAGCGCGGAGCGCCGATGCCTCAGAGCGTCACTTCAGCTTCGGCTACGATCAGCCGCATACCACCGCCTATGGCTTCGCCGCAGACACTTTCGGCAACAAGCTCAAGGAGCTGAGCAACGGGGCGATGATCATCGACCAGTTCCCGGGCGCCCAGCTCGGCCAGGAGCCGGTGATGCTGCAGAAGATCCGCACCGGCGACATCGACTTCATCCTCTCCTCGACCGCGAATGCGGCGACGGTGGCACCGGAAGCCGGCGTATTGTCGATCCACTTCATCTTCAAGGGCGAGGATCATCTAAAAAAGGCGATCAGCGATCCCAAGGTGGTCGCGGCCTTCCGCAAGATGGTGACGGACACGGTCAAGGGCGGCCACGTGCTGACCTTGCTCACCCTGGGCCTGCGCGACTTTTACAGCAAGAAAGAAATCCACAATATCGCCGACCTCAAGGGCCTCAAAATCCGCGTGCAGGCGACGCCGACCGAGGACACCTTCTTTACCGCTTATGGCGCCCAGGTCGTCCACATGCCCTTCGGCGACGTCTACACATCTCTGCAGACCGGCGTGGTCGACGTCGCCGAGAATGGCGTCAACGTCTACCTCTCGAACAAGCACTACGAGGTGGCGCCGGTGATGTCGCTGTCCGAGCACGAGGCGAACGACAACTGCATCTGGGTCAGTGACAAGGCTTGGAACAGCTTCAGCGACGGCGAGAAGAAATGGGTGCAGGCGGCGGCCGACGAGGTCAATCGCCTGGAGCCGACTTATGGGATCGAACTCGAGCACCAGTCGATGGCCAAGCTCGAGAAGATGGGCGTCAAATTCGTCAAGGACGTCGATAAGTCAGGCTTCGTCAAGATAGCCGAGCCGCTTCAGGACAAGACCGCGGCAGCGCTCGGGCCGCAGGCAGTGGAGATCCTGAAGCTGGTCCGCGAAGTGAAATAGCGGGCGTTAACCCCAACCGAATGACAAGGCCGAGCCGCCTCGTCCTGGAAACACAGCGCCACCTGAAATGGCGCGCGCTCGATGTCCTCGAGGCGGTGGCCATGGTGCTCTGCGGGGTCTGTCTGGCAGGTTTCAGCGCCTCGGTGTTTTTCGACGTGCTGACGCGCACCCTCGGCGCGCCATGGCTCTGGCTGCAGGAGGTCACCAGCACCTTCTTCGTCTACGGGATCTTTATCGGGGCCGCCGCCGCCACTCGCCGCAACGATCACCTCTACCTGTCGGCGATAACCGAGACCATGACGGGGGCGCCCCGTCTCGCGGCCGAGACCTTCAACCGCCTTGTGGTGCTCGCCGTTGCGCTGTGCATGGTCTATTTCGGCTACATCAATTTCGTCCAGGGATTCGGCAGCTTCCGCATGCCCTCGATGACGCCGATCGCCTCGCTCTATGCGGCGATCCCGCTCTCGGGCGCGCTGATCGCGCTCTTCATCGTCGAGCAGCTCGTCAACGGCTGGCGCCACGGCTTTGAATCGGCTGAGCCTCTGCATGAAGAGGTGCATTTCCTATGACCGCCGCCCCGGCATGAGCAACGGCTGGATCCTCATTGTGATGGGCGCGCTGTTCCTCGGGCTCGGCTATATCGGGGTGCCGGTAGCGTTCAGCCTGACCGCGGGCGTGCTGGTGGCGACGATGCTGACGCCGATCAGCCTGCCCTCGATCATCGGTCAGCTGTTCAACGGAGTCGATTCCGAGGCATTGCTGGCGGTGCCGTTCTTCCTGTTGGTCGGCGAGCTGATGACCTCCGCCAATGTGGTGGAGCGGATGATCACCCTCTCGCAAGCAATGATCGGCCACCTGCGCGGCGGCCTCGCGCAGGTCGTCACGTTGTTCAGCATGTTCTTTTCGGGTATCTCCGGCTCCTCCTCGGCCGACGTCGCCGTGCTGTCGCGCACCTTGGCGCCCTCGATGGCGCGCGAGGGCTACGATCCCGGCTTCACCGCGGCGCTGATCGCCTCGGCGTCGACGATGGCGAATTTGATCCCGCCGAGCATCATGGCGGTGGTCTACGGCGCCACCGGCAACGTGTCGATCGGCGGGCTCTTTCTCGGCGGCGTCGTGCCGGGCGTCTTGGTCGGGCTCGGCCTGATGATCTTCAGCTATTTTTTCGGCCCGGTCGGCTTCATGAAGAGGCGCGCCTCCTTCTTCGAGTTTGCGGGCGCGGCGCGGAGGGCGGCGGTGCCGCTGGTCATCCCGGTCATCATAATGGGCGGCATTCTGACCGGCTGGTTCACCCCGACCGAGGCGGGCCTCGTCGCGGTGGTCTACATCCTCGTGGTAGCGATCCCGGTGCTCAATTGGCGCCACATCCGCGAGCTGCCGCTCGATTTCGCCAAGGCCGGTCTCCTCTATTCGATCCCGCTGATCACCGTGGCGGCGGCCTCGGCCTTCGGATGGATGCTGGCCTATCTGCGTGGACCCGACCTGGTTTCCGGCTGGATCACGACCACCGCCGGCACCGATCCCGTTACCATCATGTTCCTCTTGGTCGGCGCTTTCGTCATCATCGGCGACTTTGTCGACGCGATCCCGGCGATCATCATCTTCATGCCGATCATCAACAAGCTCACCGAGATCGGCAATATCAATCCCGTGCATATGGGCGTCGTCATCATCGTGACATTGGCCTTCGGCCTGATCACGCCACCCTACGGCATTGCACTCTTGATGGCGGCGAAGTTCGTCGACGTCAAATTCTCGGTGGCGCTGATTCGCTCGCTGCCGCTCTACGCGGTCTTCTTCGCGGTCATCGCTTTCTGCATCTTCTTCCCGGAGGTCGTGCTCTGGCTCCCCAAGCACGTGCTGCCGAAGTCGGTCGGCTGCTTCAAGAACCCCGCCGGCACCGGCTACATCTGCCCCGGGTGAGAGTTCGCTCTGAGCCTTTCGAGACGACCCTCGAAGGGTTAACATCGGCAGGTTGGCAGCGGAATATTGTCTGGCTGGCCACTTTTCAGGGAGGAGCTGATGGCAGTAGCAAGCGTCACGAAGATCACTGCCGCGTCGTCCGAGGGCTTCGATGCCGCGGTGCGCGAGGGGTTGGCGCGGGCCAACCGCACCTTGCGCGGCATTACCGGCCTCCACGTCGTCGAGCACAAGGCGAGCGTCGAGAACGGAAAGATCGAAGAGTACCGGGTCACGATGGAGGTGACCTTCATACTCGAAAGCTGAGACCCGCTCAGTTTCAGCCGGCGCGCAACAGGCTCAGCACGCGGTCGAGCTGATCAAGGCTGGCATAATGTAGCGTCAGCGCGCCGCCGCGCTTTTTGGGTTCGAGGGTAACCCGCAGCCCGAGGGCGCCACCGAGCTCGCGCTCGAGCGCCACCGTGTCGGCATCGCGCAGGCGCGGCTTCGGGGATGGCACGGCAGAGCGGCGTTGGACGAGCCGCTCGGTGGCGCGGACGTTGAGACCGCGGCGCACGACTTCGGCGGCGAGCGCCGCCGGGTCCGGCGCGGCAAGCAGCGCGCGCGCATGCCCGGCGGACAATTCGCCGTCGTCGAGCTTGCGGTGCACCGACGCAGGTAGGGACAGAAGTCGCAAGGTATTGGCGACGTGGCTGCGGCTCTTGCCGACGGCTTCGGCGAGGCTGGCCTGGGTGCGGCCGAACTCCTCCATCAGCCGGCGGTAGGCTTCGGCCTCCTCAAGGGCGGATAAATCCTCGCGCTGGAGGTTCTCGACCAACGCAATTTCCAGCGCCTCCGAATCGGTGAGCGGACGGACGATGACCGGAACTTCGTGCATCCCGACGCGCTGTGCGGCGCGCCACCGCCGCTCCCCGGCAATCAGCTCGAAGGCGGCTTCCTCGCCGGCCAGCGGGCGCACCAGCAAGGGCTGGATGATGCCCTTTTCGCGAATCGACTGGGCGAGCGCGTCGAGCTCGGCCTCGCCAAAGCGCCGCCGCGGCTGGAACGCGCCGGGACGGATCAGCTCAATCGGCACGCGGCGCTGCGGCGCCGGATCGGCGGATGCGCCGCCCTCGGCCTCGCCGAACAGCGCAGCGAGGCCCCTGCCGAGCTGACGCCGCCTCGCCCGCTCGCTCATCGTGGAGCCCCTGGGGGTGAAGCCATTGAGGGCAGCGCCGCTCCGCTGCGGCGCATTACCTCCGTGGCCAGCCGGACATAAGCCTGCGCGCCGGCGCAGCCGTGATCGTAGATCAATACCGGCTTGCCGTGGGATGGCGCCTCGGCAATGCGCACATTGCGCGGAATCATCGTGTCGAACACTCTGGCGCCGAAATGACTGCGCACGTCCGCGGCAACCTGGTCGCAGAGGTTATTGCGCTGGTCATACATAGTCAGCAGCACGCCTTGCAGTTCGAGCCGCGGATTGAGCGCGCGCTGCACCCGCTCGATCGTGCGCATCAACTGGCTCAGGCCTTCCAGTGCATAGAATTCGCATTGCAATGGCACCAGCACCGAATCGGCAGCGACCAGCGCATTGATCGTCAGCAGGTTCAATGACGGCGGACAATCCACCAGCACCTCGTCATAATCGCGCATACGGCTGCGAATGGCCCCGCTCAGCAGAAATTCACGCCGCTCGCGAGACGCCAGCTCCAACTCGGCACCGGCCAGATCCTGCGACGCGGGGATGATGGCGAGACGTGGGATGTCAGTCGTTACTACTACCTCATCGAGCTCGGCCTCGCCGAGGATCAGCTCATAACTGGTAGCGGCGCGCGCCGTTCGCTCGACGCCGAGGCCGGTGCTGGCATTGCCTTGCGGATCGAGATCGATCAGCAGCACGTGATGACCGACAGCCGCCAGCGCCGTCGCGAGATTTATTGCGGTCGTCGTCTTGCCGACACCGCCCTTCTGATTGGCGAGCGCGATAGTGCGGGCACGGCGCGCGGCGGGAATGGCGCGCGGCTCCGCGTCAAGCCTGGCGAGGCTCACGGGCAACCTGTTGCAAGCGAAGAACGACCCCCCGCCGGTCGGACAGGCTTTGTTCGACCGACACATTCATTGTCCAGGCTTTGCGGGCCAGGGTCAATTCCTCGTTGAACCGCTCGCCTTTGGGAAAGAGGCAAACGGTGCCGGGCATCAGAAACGAGGCAGCCAAATCGAGCAACCGGTCGAGCGGCGCGCAGGCGCGCGAGGTCACGACATCGGCGGGATGCGGCGCCACGGCCTGGATGCGGCATGGCCGAATCGTGACCTCCGCCCCGGCGATCCGCGCCGCTTCGCGCAGAAATGCCGCCTTTCGCGAATCCGCCTCGACCAGCTCCACACCGGGGACGCCGAGGATCGCCAGCACGAGCCCCGGAAGCCCGGCGCCGCTGCCGAGATCGATCAGGTTTTTGGCTGTGCTCGGGATAAAACGATGCAGCTGCGCCGAATCGAGAATGTGGCGCCGCCACAGATCGGCGAGGGTATCGCGGCCGACGAGATTGATGCGCGCCGACCAGCGGGTCAGCAGTTCGGCATAGGCCTCCAGCCGTGCCAGTGTTTCACGTGAAACAGGTACGAGCTCGGCAAACCCTCGCGGCCCGAGCGCCGGCGTCACGCCGCTCGGGAGCCGCCCCCACCCTAACCCTCCCCCGCTTGCGGGGGAGGGTTAGGGTGGGGGTTGCTGTCGCCGACGGTGGGCCGGCGCTTCACGTGCCTGAACAACGCCACCAGCGCCGCTGGTGTGACGCCGGAAATCCGCGCGGCGGCGCCCAGGGTGGCCGGGCGCGCCGCGGCGAGCTTGCCGCTGATCTCGCGCGACAAACTTCCGACCGTCCCGTAGTCGAGGTCGGCGGGAAGCAGCAGCGCCTCGTCGCGCCGGAAGGAGGCAATGTCCCGTTCCTGCCGTTCGAGATAACCGGCATAGCGGGCATCGATCTCGAGCTGCTCGGCGATATCGGGTGACAGCGAGGCGAGCTCGGGCCAAACCCCAGTGAGACGTGCCAGGCCGACACCCGGATAGGCCAACAGCTCCGCGGCATTGCGGGTGACGCCGTCCTCGTTGACCGTGATCCCATGGCGCCTCAAGGCCGGCGGGGTCATGCGCAGTTCCGCGAGCCGCCCGCGGGCCTCACCGAGCGCCGCCATTTTCGCAGTAAAACGCCGCCTTCGCTCGCGTCCGACCGCGGACAGTCGAATGCCGATCGGCGTCAGGCGCTGGTCGGCGTTGTCGGCCCGCAAGGTGAGCCGGTACTCGGCGCGCGAGGTGAACATCCGGTAGGGCTCGGTAGTGCCGCGGGTGACGAGGTCGTCGATCAGCACGCCGATATAGGCGTCGGCGCGGTCGAGCACGAGCGGCGCCGCTCCGCCCGCCGCGAGCGCCGCATTGAGACCGGCTACGAGACCCTGCGCCGCCGCCTCCTCATAGCCGGTCGTGCCGTTGATCTGGCCCGCGAGATGGAGCCCCGGGATGCGGCGCGTCTCGAGGCTCGGGTAAAGCTCGCGCGGGTCGACAAAATCGTACTCGATCGCGTAGCCGGGCCGTCGCATTACGGCGCTTTCGAGCCCGGGGATCGTCCGCAGCATCGCTTCCTGCGTCTCGCGCGGCAGCGAGGTCGAGATGCCGTTAGGGTAGATCGTACGGTCGTCGAGCCCTTCCGGCTCGAGAAAGATCTGGTGCCGCTCGCGCTCGGCAAAGCGCACGACCTTGTCCTCGATCGAGGGGCAATAGCGCGGCCCGATACTGGTGATCTGGCCCGAATACATTGGCGAGCGGTCGAGATTGGCGCGAATGACGGCATGGGTCGCCGGGGTCGTCGCGGTGATGTGGCAGACGACCTGCGGCGTCGCGATGCGATCGGTCATGAACGAGAAAGGCGGCGGCGGGTCGTCGCCGGGCTGCACATCGAGTCCGGCCCAGCCGATCGTGCCGCCGTCGAGCCGGGGCGGCGTGCCGGTCTTGAGCCGTCCGAGCGCGAAACCGTGGCGAGCAAGGGTCTGCGACAGGCCAAGTGACGGTTCTTCGCCGACGCGGCCCGCCGCGATCTTCTCGTCGCCGATGTGGATCAGGCCGTTAAGAAAGGTACCGGTCGTCAACACGACCCGCCCCGCCGCAACGCGCCTGCCGTCGCCCAGCACGAGCCCGCAGACATGCCCGCCGGCATCGAGCAGCAGATCCTCGGCCGCCCCCTCGAGGATATCGAGACCAGGCGTTTCGGCCAGCAATTCGGCGACGGCGCGGCGATAGAGCTTGCGGTCGGCCTGCGCGCGCGGCCCGCGCACCGCAGGACCCTTGCTGCGGTTAAGAATCCGGAACTGGATCCCGGCGCGGTCGATCGCCCGGCCCATAATGCCGTCGAGTGCATCGATCTCCCGCACCAGATGGCCCTTGCCGAGCCCGCCGATCGCCGGGTTGCACGACATCTCGCCAATCGTCGCCCGCTTATGCGTCAGCAGCAGCGTGCGCGCCCCGACGCGAGCCGCCGCCGCCGCCGCCTCACACCCGGCATGCCCGCCGCCCACCACGACGACGGCATACGAGAAGAGAGCTTCGTTCATGGCGGGGGAATGTATGGAGCGGCTAGCCGGGTGTCGAGGTTTCACGTGAAACACTCATCATATGCTTGAGCGAGCGTAGGCCCTGGTCAGTATTGCCGCCGGCCCCTCCCGAAATTCCGGGGGTGACAATTCATTGATCCATCATGGCGGGACCTGTGCACGGGAGGATGACGAGATGTTATTCGACGGCTGGATGGGCCTTGCCCGCGTTCTGATCGTGGGAACGCTGGCTTACATTGCGTTGGTGCTGTTTCTGCAGGTCTCAGGAAAGCGAACTCTGACAAGCTGAACGCCTTCGATCTGGTCGTAACGGTGGCTCTCGGCTCGACTCTGGCAACCGTGCTCTTGAGCAAATCGGTTGCCCTCGCCGAGGGCCTCCTCGCGCTGGCCCTGCTGATAGGCCTTCAGTTCGTCATAGCCTGGCTGTAGGTTCGAGTATCCTGGTTCGAGAAGCTGATCAAGAGCGAGCCGACGCTTCAGCTGACGACCAGTACTCCGCTGAGCACGTAAATGATCTTCGCGCCGGCGTGCTGGCGCGGGTCGCACGGCTTTGTCGAGCGAGCGAATTCCGCATAGAAAATAGTGCGAGCACCGGAAATCGACCCAACCTCGCCGTCAACTCGGTTTCGGGCAATCTCGGGCGGAGAGAGTTCGAACCTATAGATCGGTTTCGTAGGTCTGACCGGGGAACATCGTGGCCCGGCTCCATCCCGACCAGACGCCGGCGACCGGATTGTTCGGATTGCGGTCGTGGCGCCAGCAGATGTTCTCGGCCTTTGGCGCCTCGATCCGTTGCGTGTGGTTCTTGGTCATCGCGAATTCCTGGGTGGAGACATAGGCATCACGATTGTCGCAATTGGGACTGGTGGTGATAACTGCCTCGACGTTGACGCGGTCCCATGTCGGATTGTTCAAGATCAGGGTTGCCGATTGGCCCGCGCCGACCGAGCCGCAGGCCGCCAGCAGCAACACGGCAAGCCACGCCACATAACGCATCACATTCTTCCCTGTGCATCGGGACCGAAGGTCTGTCCTTTAGAAAGCTTCATCCCGCCGCGCAAGGGGAGCGTCAACAGCAGAAAGGCGACGAGCTCATGCGCCGCCATCGCCTGTTCGGCCAGGCGGTTCGCGCGAACCGGAGGGCGCAGAACGGATTTATCCGCGTCGGGAATAAAGCCGGGGCCATAGCGGTCTGGATCGGCGCAACACACAACGTCAATCGGAGAGAGAGATGGCCGACCGCGAAATCAACCGTCGTGGTTTGTTAAAATGCATGACCTGGGCGGGAACCGGGGTGCTCTGGACAGTGAGCGGCGGCGTGCCGCGCACGCTCGGCCTCCTCGGCGAGGCCGACGCTGCCCAGCCGCAGGCCAGCGGATTTACATTTCTGCAGATCAGCGACAGCCATGTCGGCTTCGACAAGCCGGCCAATCCCAACGCGATCGGCACCTTCCAGGAGGCGATCGCCAAAGTCAATGCGATGCCGATGCCGCCGGCCTTCATCATTCATACGGGCGACATCACACACCTGTCGAAGGACAAGGAGTTCGACGACGCCGATCAGGCGATGAAAGCGCTGAAGCAGAAGGTCTACGTCATCCCCGGCGAGCATGACGTCGCCGATGCCGACAACGGCAAGGCTTATCTCGATCGCTACGGCAAGGGCACCAAGGGCAAAGGCTGGTACAGCTTCGACCACGGGGGCGTGCACTTCGTCGCGCTGATCAACGTCTTCAATTTCGAGCCGGGCTTCAAATCCGCCGGCCTCGCCAAGCTCGGCGACGAACAGCTCGAATGGATGGAAAAGGACGTCAAAGGCCTGTCGGCCAGCACGCCGATCGTCGTCTTTGCCCATCTGCCATTGTGGACGGTCTACCAGGAATGGGGATGGGGCACCGAGGACGCGCCCCGCGCTCTCGCCTATCTGAAGCGCTTCGGGTCGGTGACCGTGCTGAACGGCCACATCCACCAGATCCAGCAAAAAGTCGAGGGCAACGTCTCGTTCCATACCGCTCGGTCGACGGCATTCCCGCAGCCGGCGCCGGGAAGCGCCCCCGCGCCCGGCCCGATGAAGGTGCCAGAGGAGCAGTTGCATTCGGTGCTCGGCGTGCGGACCGTCAACTACGTTCGCGGCAGGAGCTCGCTTGCTCTTGTCGAAACGCCGCTCAGTGCGTGAGGGGACATTGGCTATGGTGCCGAAAACAGCGTCAGTATTGGGCATTCTGGTCGCAGCAGCGGCGCTCTTCGCGGCCGCACCCCGTGCACCCTTGGCCGATGCAGCTCACTCGGCCGACATCCAAATCGACAACTTCCGTTATTCGCCGCCGACCCTCGTCGTGGCGCCGGGCACGACAGTGACTTGGACCAACGACGACGACAGTCCGCACTCGGTTCGAGAGAAGGACGGAAAATTCAAATCCGCGGCGCTCGATACGGACGACAAGTTTTCCCAAACCTTCACCGCGCCGGGGGAGTACGAGTATTTCTGCTCCATACATCCGTATATGACCGGGAAGATCGTCGTCAAACCTGCCGGCTCGTAGCAGCCCTTGCCCACCAAGAAAATGTCTTCCGGGCACCGATACCCTCACCCACCAAGCGCTGGCGCGCTTGGCCTCCACTCTCCCGGGTGCGCAGGGCTGTCCGGGGAAAACTTTGCGGCCGAATAGAGCAGAAATCGGCCGAATAACTCGTCTTGGCCGGGCTTGGCCCGTGGGCCTTTGGCCCACGGACTGGGCTCCCCTCGGTCACCATGCCGAAGTCCCCGTCAGGGCACCGCAACTTCGCCTGTGATGGACGATCGGCTTCGCCGGCCGGCTGCATCCCCACAGGCGCCATCTACAACCAGAATTGCTATGTCGGCAAATCGCTGTGGCGGGCGAACCGGGCTTGTGGAGGTGGCGCCACAATTTTAAGAAGAGTTTTTGCTGTATATCCTCTGCGGAAAAACAGCAACAGGTGATTGCCCATACAACTAATGACTGTGAGGCCGACGCGCGACCTCGATCGATTTCTCGCCATCGCGCTCGCCACCTGGACACCTTGATGGAACAAGGCGGGAACTTGCGGCAGCGCTCCTCGCCCATGTTGCTGAACCGAACCGCAGCAAGCCGCCGGCAACAACCCTGATGCTTAATAGAAATTGAAGATGCTTCGGCTGCCGGCTACTTCATCTTTCGACTTTTACGACGCCGAGGGTCAGAGGGTCACGATGTTCAGGAGATCAAAAGAGTATTCGCTCGAAGAATTGCTCGAGCATCCGGTACTCGGTGTGCAAATGACGAGCGAAGGCATCGATCGCCGCTGTGTCGACCTGATGTTGGACGCAACGAACGGCCACCAAAATTTTGCAGAGCCCGAGTATCGCCAACGATTCGCCGGTTCTTTTCTATCTTGAAATTCGGCGCAGATAATAGCTTCGGAACGCCGGGCCGGGCGGGGGTGTTGGCAAGTCCGACCCTTGCCCATCTCTCGCCGAGAGGATTGCGTTGGCCGCCCGGAACCAGGCTTGCGACACTTCATCCACAGCATTCGAGGCGGCGCTCGATCCGGTCGCGGCGGCAAAGCTCGCCAAGCTGCGGCATGTCAGCGACGATATGCCCGGGATCAGCCGGAACAAGGCGCGAAACGGCTTCGATTACCGCCTCCCCGGCGGGCAGCTGGTGCGCGACCTCGATACGTTGAAGCGCATTCGTTCGCTGGCGATCCCGCCGGCCTGGACCGCGGTGTGGATCTGCCCCTATCCAAACGGCCACATCCAGGCGACCGGACGCGACAACCGCGGCCGCAAGCAATACCGCTATCACCCGCGTTGGCGCGAGGTCCGCGACGAGTCGAAATACGGGAAGATGCTGGTTTTCGGGCGGGTACTCCCGGCGATCAGGGAGCGCGTCGAGGCCGATCTGCGGCGGCGCGGCTTGCCCCGGGAGCGGGTGCTTGCCGCGGTCGTGCGCCTGATGGAGACGACCCTCTTTCGCATCGGCAACGCCGAATACGCCAAGGCGAACAAGAGCTATGGCCTGACCACTTTGCGCGACCGGCATGTCGCGATCGAGGGCAGTCACATTCATCTGGACTTCCGTGGCAAACACGGGATCCGGCAGCAAACGGACATCAATGATCGCCGGCTGGCGCGGATCATCAAGGACTGCCGCGACCTGCCCGGCTACGAATTGTTCCAATACCTCGACGAGGAGGGCAACCGGCATACGATCAACTCGGCCGACGTCAATGACTACTTGCGCGAAATAAGCGGCGAGGAGATTACGGCGAAAGACTTTCGGACCTGGGCCGCGACCAACCTCGCTGCTCTCGCCCTGCAGGAGTTCGAACTGTTCGACACCGAAGCAAAGAGAAAACGCGCCGTCGTCCGCGCCGTCGAAAAAGTGGCCAAACATCTGGGCAATACACCGGCGATTTGCCGGCGCTGCTATATTCACCCGGCGATTTTCGACGGCTATCTCGATGGCACCCTGCTGACGACACTGAAGGACCAAACACAAACCTATTTGGCCGAAAACCTGGCCGGGTTGAGCGCCGCGGAGGCGGCGGTGGCGGCCTTCTTGCGATTGCGTCTCGAGGAACTGGAGAAGCAACAAAGCGAAACCGGCAGCGCCGCAGCGAATGTGAGGAAAGTTTCCAGCGGTTTGCCGCATGCCGATCCGGCCCGATCATCGGAATTATTGCACAACCAATTGAACTGATTGCGTCCTGCGTTGTTCGCCTCCTGATGCCGGTGCGCCTCTCAGTTGCGTACGGTACAAAGAGGAGGAGCAGGTGGCGAAGATCAGGGTCGCCGTAGTCGGCGTCGGAAATTGCGCCTCCTCTCTCGTCCAGGGGGTCGAATTCTATCGCCGCGCCGCTGGACCCTCTGCCATTCCGGGGGTGATGCACATCGAGCTTGGCGGCTATCACATCGGTGACGTAGAGTTCGTCGCTGCTTTCGACGTCGCCGCCGGCAAGGTGGGCTGCGATCTGGCGCAAGCTGTCTTCGCCCCGCCGAACAATACCGAGCGGTTTTCGAGTGTTCCGGCCACCGGGGTGGAAGTACGCCGCGGCCCGACTTATGACGGCATCGGCCGATACTTGAACGGCGTCGTCGTCGAATTGCCGGCAGCGCCCGATGATGTCGCGAAAACGCTGAGGGCAACCGGAGCCGAAATCGTCGTCTCCTATCTGCCGGTCGGGGCCGAAACCGCCTCGCGGTGGTACGCCGAGCAGGCGCTCGCGGCAGGCTGCGGGCTGGTCAACTGCATCCCGGTCTTCATTGCAAAAGACCCGGGATGGCGCGCCCGCTTCGAGGAGCGCCGGCTGCCGCTGATCGGCGATGATGTCAAAAGCCAGGTCGGAGCCACTATCGTTCATCGCGTCCTGGCAAATCTGTTCCGGGAAAGGGGCGTTCGGGTCGACCGCACCTACCAGCTGAACTTCGGCGGCAATAGCGACTTCCGTAATATGCTGGAGCGCGAAAGGCTCGAAATCTAAGAAGCGGTCGAAGACCAACTCGCTGACGAGCCAACTCGGTCAGAAGCTTTCCGATGCCGAAGCCCATATCGGGCCGAGCGACTTTGTTCCTTGGCTTACGGATCGAAAATGGGCCTACATCCGCATCGAGGGGACGAGCTTCGGTAATCTGCCGTTGAACTGCGAATTGAAGCTCGAAGTCTGGGATTCGCCGAATTCCGCCGGCGTGGTGATCGATGCGATCCGCTGCGCCAAGCTCGCTCTCGACCGGCGAATTGGCGGCGCCCTGACCGGTCCCTCCAGCTACTTCATGAAGAGCCCGCCCGAGCAATTCACCGATTACGAGGCGCGGGCCAGGACCGAAGCGTTCATTCGCGGTGAGCCGGAAGGGTCAGCAGGAAGGTCAGCCCGTCCCACAGAGTAAAATCCCGGGTTCCGGCCCGTCCAATCGAGAGCCCGTTGACGCCGGCCAGCCGCTCGATATCGTGGCGATCGGCCTCCTCGTCACCGCGGTAAGAAAAATTCAGGATTACGACGGCGCCGCCCGGCCGAAGAACCCGGGCGGCATCTCGCAAATGTTGCGGGGCGATTTCGGGGCCCGCGGCGACCAGATAGGGAAACGAGTCGACCGCCAGCACCAGATCGAAAGATTGGTCTCGAAACCCGGCGAGATCGCGCCCGCCGCATCGCTCGAAGGCGACGTTCGCTAGATTTCGGCACCGCCGTCGTGCCTCCTCGATCATACCGGACGAGATGTCGATGGCGGCAATTGTGCCGACCAGCGGCGCCAAAACGCGCTCGATGCGCCCGATACCGCAACCAATGTCGAGCACAGTCGCGTCTGCTCGCAATAGACCCCACTCGGCCAGATGGCTCACGATCTCGGCCGTGGCGCGGTCCAAAATGTCGGCGGAGCCGAGAGAATAAAGCGCCACCGAAGCTTCCGGTGCTACCGTTACTGCCCTGTCGAATTGCTCCCGGATCGCGGCAACCGCATCGCCATTATCGGAAGGGATGTTAGCCAGCCCGTCTTTTGCCAGGGCGGTCACCTGCCCGAGATGAGCTATGTTCGTCTTAGCCAATCGTAAAAGCTCCGCCAGCTCTTTGCGCTCCGGCGCTGCGGCGGTGAGCGCCGCCACTAATGAACCCAGCAAGCCGGCATCAGCGAGTTGCAAAGCAAAATGCATCAACGTGATCTCGCCAGAAGCTTCGCCAGCGACGTAGCGGGCCAGCGGAGCACGCAAGGACGGTGGACACTCCGCTTTAAGCCGAGCCGTCAGCACTTGCGCCTCAAGGTGAGGGTCGTGTTCGGCCGGTCGACGGCGCCCCACGCATATTTGTAGGGTTCGCCGCCCCGCAGGAAATGGAATTCGAGCGCGCCCTCCCGAACCGCCTCTTCAATGGCATGCCCAACGATCTGCGTGCCCGGGCTCAACTCCGCGAACTCGGGATCAAACCCGCTCAAATACGCATAGGCGGTGCGCTTTGCCGTGAACCCGTAATAAGCAGCTGCAGTCGAATTCCCGACCCGCAGCAAATAAAGGCGGAGCATTCCGGCGTCGAGCATCCTTTGCGCTGCGGTCAGATGGAAATCCCGGACCACCGGATCGGCGCAGACGCCGTGCCCAGCGATGGGCTGCCACCGGCCCTCATGCAGCCGAAAAAAATCCTGCATGAACCCCGAAACGGTGCTTTCGTCCGCCCGGATCGCCTCCACCCCGCCGGCCGCAGCGGAGCGGCGGCGCGCCTGCCGCAAATCCCGCAATGTCTTGCGTGGAACCACCTCGGCCAGCCCCGCTGCGGCACTTGGCAGAGCAAGAACAGGGCAGGTCTCGCTTGCGCCCCGGTCTTCGATCAGCTGCGCTGGACATTGAGCTGCAAGCAAAGCCGCTCCCGGAGGAAGATCGGGGATGTAGCATTCTTCCCAGCCGGGCAGCTCGACGAGCGAACCCAGTAAAGCGGCCCAACCGAAACGGTCCAATTCAACCAACCCGTCGAGGTAGTCGGAGAGGCCTATCCCAATAGGCAGCAGCTTGCTGCATTCGGGTTCGTCGTAACGGTAAAGCGGCAGCACGCCTATCAACCGCCCGTCCTCACGGGCGGTCAGCACCAATGGCGCCTCGTTACCGAAGAAGCGCCACCAGGATAGCAGCCAGTCGGGCGACTGGAACGGCGTCGCCTTAGAAACCCTTTGCCACAATGCTTGCCATTCCGGCACGAGCCGATCGATGTCAGCCTCTGACGTAACTTGCTCTACCCGCATCATCAAGCCGTAGCCGCATGATGCGCTGGGGCGGCCAATCTCCGGTAATATCCAAAGTAGCCCTCGACCATTCGCTGCAGTGGAAACCGCCGTCGAGCCGCCGCCCGGCAGCGCTCGCTATCGATATTGCCACTGGCCTGAATTGCCTCGGCCATCTCCCCTATATCTCGAACCAGAAAGCCGGTAACGCCCGGCTCGATGAGGTCGGGTAGAGCGCCCACCGGGAACGCCACCACCGGGGTCCCGCAGGCGATCGCTTCCATCGCCACCAGCGAACTCGTCTCGGCGATTAGGCTCGGCATTAAGAGACACCGCGCAGCCGTCAGGAAACGGCGCTTGCGGGCAAAATCGAGGTTGCCGAGAAAACGCGCTTGCGGCCCGAGCCGCGGCTGGACCTTTTCGGCGAAGTATTGCTCATGGTCGGGATACGGAAACACCTGCCCGGCAATCAACAGCGGTGTCCCGGCCAGGGCCGCCGCGTCCAGCGCAAGATGAAAGCCCTTCTCGGGGCAGATCCGGCCCAATGCCAGCGCAAACTTCCGCTTGACGTGACGGCCCTGCAGTTCGCCGATTGGCACGCCATTTGGGATTTCCGGCAGCATTGCCTCATTCGCCGGGAAAGACCGCCGCTGCGAGGCCGAGACGCAGTTGAAATATCGCCCGGGACGGCGCTGCGACAGCGCGTCGGGCGGGTAATGGTCGACTGGTAGGTGGAGCGTCACTAATGTCGGGACGCCTGGCGGCGGCAAATACTCGGCGAAATCATGGCCGTGGCAGTGTACGAGGTCGACCGGCCATCGCCGCAGCGTCTGCTCGATCCGCTGTCGATACTCCTGTTGAGCCCGGCGCCGCAGTTCCTCGGTGAATTTCGCCGGAAGCGGAGCGGTGGCGAGCAGCTCACCGGCCGTTTCGGAGCCCGCGCAGGCGATGACCAGGGAGCGGTGGCCCTTCGCCACCAAAGCTCGATCGAGCCCCGCAAGCACCTGTTCCGCGCCCCCGGCACGATCGGGGCCGACCGGCGCAAAAACATAGGCGACGTAGAGAACCGTTAGACCCATCGGGTCAGCGCAAGCCGAGCGCCTGGAGTGCCGCGCGGGCGTGACGCCGCCAAATTTCACCGGTGATGCCCCACCCAAGCCCTTCGTAGTGGAGTTCTCCCGAATGCGGCGGTTGCAAGAAATCATACTCCGGCGCCTCGCGGAAGCGCTCCACCTCCGTAGCGAACCCGGCCAGCAAATCGCGTTGCGTAGTGAAACACTCGATCATCCGGCGTTTGCGCAACCGACCCGCACAGCGCAGCTCTATCGTTGTGACAGGACGTTCGGCCCGCAGGAATGTTCCGGTCGCAAGCCGCGGCCCATCGGCGTGATATCCGGTCATCTCGATTATTGCCGGCGGCGATCTGCCGTCGAACGCGATCAGCCGCGTGGCGGCCCGCACGACAAAAGCCATCGCGTCGTGATCGGGATGCCCGCCCTCATAAGGTTGCACGAAGATTGCCTCGGGCGCCTCCTCACGCAGGCGCCGAAGGATGTCCTCCGTTATCGTTTCAAGATTGAGACAAGCCTCTTGGTCGGGAACGCCGACGACCACCGTCCTGACGCCCCCCGCGCGCCCCGCTTCGAGCGCGGCATCCAGCTCGGCTCGGCGCGCAACGGCATAGGCCGCGGTAGTCGCAAACCCGTGTGCCGCTGCATCCCGCCCGTCGCGCGGCGCACCGTTTGTACCCAGAAGCAATAAGACATCGCGCAACCGGCACAATTGCGCGCCCATGCCGATAGTTTCGTCGTCGGGATGCGCCACGACGATCATCACCCGTTGTTCGAATGTACGGCCTTCGGCCAGAATTCGGAGGATCGCATCCGCTTGCCTGCTCATCCCGGGGCCGTCGCGGCGCCGAGCGGGACAAACCCGCCTCCCGCTCGCCAATAGCGTCGCAGCATGCGGCAGCAGAACTCGGCAAATTCTTCCTCGACCAACGGCGGGCTTGTGTAATGCGGCTGCAGTCCGCGGTGATCGGGGGTGAAGCAGAAGGTGACCGTGACGTCGAAATCTTCGAGCGCCCGCATCTGGCGATCGAACCACGTCTCGGCATTGGGACGAAAACTATCGGCCCAACTGAGCCCGGTGCGCAGGTAACGAACCCCGAGCCGCTTTAGCCATTGGACCGCGTCATCGAGCCGATAGTCGTCGAAATGAAACCATTGGCAGATGCCCAATTCCGGCGTGCAATCCGCAAAGCGGCTGGTGGCGCGTTTCGGCATGCCATCCTCGCGCAGCAGGCCCATGTAAAAGTGGCGGTAGTAGGATGAACCCTCGGCCTCGCGGTGCCGCGTCGTCGCGGGCCAGGCCTTGGGCAGATCGTAGAGGCTGTACCAGTGGATGCGGGGCGTTCTGCCGATCAATAGCTCGGCCGTGCGTTGCAGACCGAAATCCTGGACTTCCTCCGCCCCGAAACTCGATGCCCCAACCTCGGAGACCCATACCGGAAGACCGCCGGCGGTGGCGATCTCGGCGAGCTTTTCCGGCCACTCGTCGATCATCCAGAGATTCCAGTCGAGAGGAAACCCGTGCACCGCCACGACATCTAGTCGCTCCAATGCACCCTTGCCGGTGAGGTTGGCGATGAACAGCGGATCAATCGGCGAAATCCCACCCAACACACGCGGCAGACCGGGCGCCTCTGTCGCGATGGCATCGCCGGTCAACCGCGTCATTCTGGCGAAGCGTTCCCAGTCGGGATCAAGCTCGAGATCCCAATGCGATTTGTTGTTGGGCTCATTCCACAGCATTGCAGCTTCGATCATGCCGCGATGGTTCCTCCACTCTGTGAACGACCCTTGGCCGGATAGACCGGGCCAAAGGCTGTCGGTCGCCGGGTCGGCCGGCACACGAATACCTCCTCCTCGGGATTGGCCTCGATAAGAAAACCGGCGCTGCGCAGCATCGCCGCGGTGCAAGCGTGGTTTGGAACCCACCAATTGGTGTCGTCGCCGGCGTAGCAGTGCTCGATGAAGAACAACCGCGGAAAGCTCGGCCGATGGAATATCGCCCTTTCGGAGAACGGGTAATCGTCTGCGAGGAGTTCTTCACCGGAATCACCGCGCTGCATCGACTGGCAAACAAAAACATCACGGACTACGTGCTCGCGGATTAGATCGAGCGCCAAAAGCGGGTGCCGAAGATGATAGAGGACGCCAAGAAAAAGCACGATGTCGAACCGCTCGCCGAGCAATCCGATGTCATAAACCGACATCTCGGCGAACTCGATGTTTACGCCGATCGTCTCGGCAGCGAACCGCGCCTGGCGCAGGTAATCGGGATCGACATCGATCGCAAGAACCCGAGCCGCGTTGCGCAGTTTCATTTGGATCGAGTAGAAGCCGGCGTTGCATCCGATATCGAGGACCGTTTTGCCGCTGAGATCGGCGGGGATCGCATCGGCAAACCGCCGCCATTTGACCGCCGGGTAGTCACCGAGAAAATGGTCCGGCGCGGTCATGACCCCGCCCAGATCAATGTTGTGAAACCAAGGTCCCAGCGCTGCTGCGGTATCCCGCAATTCATCGAGGCTTTTCTTGCAGCTCATCGCGCGCTCCTCGCCGCGAACCTCATGGGCAAAACAGTTGAGGCCACCTCGTCCCCGGCATCTGCAAGCAGTCGCATCGCCTCGCGATAGCCGCCCAAAGTCCCGACATCGACATAGGCCGTGCCGGACGGCACCGCCAGCGCATCGCCACCCGCGGCCAAATAGGCATTAACCAAGGTCCCGACATATTCGTCCTGCGGATCGCGTTCGCACCATAAGCTGTGGAGATCATGCAATACTGCACCGGGCAGCTTGAAGGCGCCCCATACCCAGCTCGATGCCGCGCCTCGCCGCTTTACTTGAATTTCCCGAACGCGGCCCGCGTCATCGCTGACCACCGCGTCGAACAGCTCCGGCCGATCCACGGGAAAGGTCAGAAAGGCGAGCCGGTCATCGGGAAGGCGCGCCAGCGCGTCCTCCGGCAGCCAGATCGTATCGGGCAGACCGATCAGCACCAGATCATCGCGCTGGATCAGCGGCAGCGCGCGGAAGATCGCGTCGCACAGGCCGGCGGGTTCGGGCTGCACGACATAAGCGATTGCCGCCGGGCCGATCATGCCGCCATAGTATTGCAGAATGTCCGATTTCCAGGGCGAAATGACAAAACAGATCTTGTCGGCGCCGGCTTTCAGCATCCGCTCGATCAGATACTCGCTGACAGCGCGCGGGCGCTCGGTCGTACCATCGAAGCGGCTGCCGACGGGCAGCAGTTCCTTGGAGAAGGCCAGCGGCTGAATGCGTGTGCCGCTGCCCGCGGCAGGCACAATGCCCCACATTGCGACTACTCCACGAACTGCGTCAGCAGCCTTTCGAGCTCTACGGCGCGGCGAGCAGCAGTGTGCCGGGAGATCACCTGTTCCCGCGCTGCAGCGCCGACTTCCGCCAGCTCGGCATCACTGCTTTCGAGCACTGTCAGGACATCTTCGGTTGTCCGAACGACGATGATCTCGCGTTCCGGCGCGAAGAACTGGTCGAGACCCTCCCACCAATCGCTCACGATTGGCGTACCGCACGCAGCGGCCTCGAACAGGCGCCCTGAAGGGCACCAACCGAACTCTGCCATGGCATGGCGCGTCACATTGAGCGTCAATCGGGCAGAGGCGTAAAATCTCGGATGCTCGTGGGCAGCTACATGGCGCCAAAAGTACACGTTGGCGGCCCACGGGAATTCGGCCGGGTACTGCGCGCCGCCGAGGATGAAGCAGTCGTGCGGCCGGCGCCGTGCCGGCTCGACGAACAGCGTTTCGAGCGCAGCCTGGCGATCGGCAGCGTAGGTCCCGAGATAGGACAGTGCTGCGCGCCTCCCCGCCAGAGCAGCCGGCCGGTACCGATCGGGATCAACGCTGCCATACAACGGCGCCACCTTTTTTGCGCCGAGCCGGCTGCGCAACTCGCTGAGCGCCGCACCGCCCGTGTAGCTCAGCACCAAATCGAATGGCGCGAGACCGTCCGCGCCAATATAGGTGACGGCGTGACCCGCGGCGAGCTGCGACAAGGTCACTGGCGCGTCGAGATCGTAGAACAGGCGAAGGGTCGGCGACGCGAGGACCAGCTCGGTCGCGGCGAGCGCATCCGGGCAGTACGAGGTGACCATTCCCGCTTCTGCGCCGGCGAGTTCGCGTTTCGCCTCAGGCAACACTTCGTGCCAGTCGTCGTACAGAACCAGCCGGCCGCCCTCCAGTTCCGTGAGGTCCCGGTTCTGGGCGTAATACGGAACGTCACGCTCGAAAAACACGGTGTGATGACCGAGCGCACCCAAAGCCCGGATCAAAGCGCGCCACAATACGGCGTGTCCGTTACCCCAAGAGGAGCTGACCGCGAGGCCGAAAATCACCAGCTTCATCCCAGCCCCAACTCGTTATTCCGCAGCAGCCACACGGCAAGGCTCGCTGCCGCCCAGCAGCTCTTCGAGATAACCTTCGAGGGCCAGGGCACGGTGAGCCGCCGTATGATGCGCGAGGACATGTTCGCGCGCCCGGATCGCGAGCTGCCGCCGTTCGTGTTCGGGAAAATCGCGAAGGATTTCGAGAACCTCGTGCGACGATCGCGCGACGAGGAGATGCTTTCCCGGAATAAGGATCGTTTCGAGACCGGGCCACCAATCGGAGATGATCGGGACGCCGCACGCGGCGGCTTCGAACAGCCGGACACTCGGCGAATAGCCCATGCGGATCATGTCGGCACGCGTGACGTTGAGGGTAAAGCGCTGACGCGAATAAAACCAACCGTGCCGGTCCGGACCGACATGCTCTATGCGCTCGACATTGGCGGGCCAGGAGACGTCGGCTGGATAGAGGGGGCCGGCCACTGCGAACAGCTGCTTCGGACAGCGGCGCGCGGCGCCGCACATCAAGTCGTCGAGAGCCGGCTGGCGGTCCGCACTGTAGGTGCCGAGATATCCCATATTCCAGACCGGTTCCGCAGCGGTCGGTTTATGGCGGTCGGGGTCGACCGAGCAATAAAGCACTCGAGCCGCGCGCGCGCCGTATCGACGTTCGAGCACCTGCAAGGCTCGGCCGCCGGTAAAGGAAAGGTAGAGATCGAAGCCGGCCACGAGCTCGGGGTTGATGTAAGGGCAATCGCCCTTTGCGAGGCTCGCCAGGGTGACCGGAGTGTCAATGTCGTAGAACGCGACAATCCCGGAACCGATCGACTGGACGAGCGCACTGACCCCGATGCCTTCGGGAACATAGGACCCGATGATCACAACATCGGCATCCACCAGCGCACTGCGCCAGCGCCCGCGGAGCTCGTTTATGCTGTGATAGAGATGAACGGAGCCGGGTGGGAGATCGACCGCATCGCGGTTGGCCCGGTACCAAGGCGTGTCGCGCTCAAGGAAAAGTACGTCGTGCCCACGTTGCGTAAGGGCCCGCACGAGGCTGCGGTAGGTGGTCGCGTGGCCGTTGCCCCAGGACGAGGTAATCGAGAGACCGATAATGACGATGCGAAGCCGTCGCATTGGCGGCGGCAATGCTGCGCAGATCACGCTACTCCGCCCTCCAATGCCAATTCCAACAGGTCGACCCGCCGTTCGTAAGTATGCTCGGCAAGAGCCCGGGCGAGGGCAGCCTCGCCGATCCGCCGCGCATCCCGCGGCGTGAGCTTCGCCAGGATCTCTGCGACAGCCGGTCCGTTGCGAGCCACCAGGATCTCTCCGCCCGGCTCGAAGAACCGGCTGATGCCCTCCCACGCATCGGTAATGATGCAGGAGCCGGCGCCGGCTGCCTCAAACACGCGGGTTGCGGGGCTGTAGCCGTAAGCCGCCATGCTGTCACGGCTAACATTCAGCACCGCACGCGCCGAGGCATTGAAGGCATTGTGGTCACGGGTATAGACATGGCCAACATAAGTCACATTGGGCGGCAGCAGTTTGTCGGACCAGCCGTTGCCGCCGAGCACGAATTGTTGCTGCGGTAGGTCGGACGCGACTGCCAGAAGGAACTCATCGATACGACGCTCCCGATCCGGCAGCCGATTGGCGATCAGGCCGAGATCGCAGGCAAAGCGTGGATCGGGCCGCACCCGGTGATGGGCCGCCGGGTCGAGGCCATTGTAGATCGGTACGCAGATCCGTGCACCCAAGCCCAGATAGCCGGCCACGACCGGCGGTCCGCCGCCGTAAGTGAGCACCATGTCGTAAACCGGGATCAGCGCGCGAAACGCATCGTCGGGATTTGCTGCAATCCGGTCGAGGGTCGCCGGCGCGTCGACGTCCCAGAACACGGCAAGCGCACCCGGCCGTTTAATAGCCGGGACCTGCGCCTCGAGCAATGTGTCGAACACGCCTACCCCGCTGGCTTTGACAATCAGATCACTGCGATGCGCTTCGTCCAGCGCACGCTGCACGTCGTCGGTGCGGTCGACCGGATAGACCACGACCCGAGCCCAACTTGGGTCGGGAATGTCCCGATGCGCCTGCCGGTCGAACGCGTCGGGCTCATAGAAGGTAATGCGGTGGCCGCGAGCAGCGAGCGTCTGCAATATGCCTCGGTAATAGGTCGCCGCGCCGTTCCAATAGGCCGATACCAGGCTGGAGCCAAAAAACGCGATCGACAGTGGTCTCATTGCGCTGCAACGGTCTGTGGCGGACAGAGATCGCGGCCGAGCGCCCGGCAGATGGCCAGCAGCTCGTCGACGCGGCGGGCGCAGCTGTGACGCGCCTCGACCGTCGCGCGGCCATGTCGGGAAAGTTCTGCGGCAAGCTCCGGTTCGCGACGGATTACGTCGAGGTGACTGCGCATCTCCACGCCGCTGCGGGCCACCAGAAAGTCTTCGCCGGGCGTGAACAGCTCCTCGATATCGGTCCACGGTGCGCAGACCAGCGCGATCCCGCAGGCCAGAGCCTCGAAGACGCGTATCGTCGGGATCCCGGGCAAGATCCGAACATATGGCCCTCGCGGGATATGGACTGTGGCCGCGGCCGCGGCAAAGGCATCGGGGGCCCAAAAGTTCGGCAGATAGCCGGCGAATTCTACACGTGCTTCGGCGAGCTGCTGCCGCGCGCCAAGGGGATAGCGTACCCCATGCACCCGTGCCGAAAGGCCGAGCGAAGCGACTGGCTCAATCAGGAATTCCTGCAGCTCTGTGATCCGCTCGTTGTCGCCCCAATTGCCGATCCAAACGAGATCGCGTTCGCGCACGACGTCCGGCCGGGGCCCAAACACTCGAAGATCGGCGCCCTCGTGCCAAGTAAAAGCGTGCCGTGCCCAGCCCTGCCGGACATAGGCTTCGCGCAGAACCTCCCCGAAGGCCAGAACCCCATCGAAACCATCGAGACCCATGGCGGCCATGGAAGCCGGCGCGCTCACCAAACGGTGGTGGGTATCATGAAACATGAGCAAATACGAAGTGCTCGACTTCCGATGCGCAGCGATGCGGGCGACGAGCTTCGGCTCGTTCCATTCGTGCACCAGAACGAGATCCGCACCCTCCAGCACCCGATCGAGATCAAGCCGGGCCGGGTCATAGAGTTCCGAAGGCAGCGGCGGATAAGCCTCGCGCCAGGCTTCGAGGGCGGCCGGGCCGTGATCCACCACCAGATTTTGGGCGCTCCAGCTGTTGGCCGGCTCCAATGCCAGAACATCAAAACCGCGGTGCCAGCACTCGCTCAGCACCCCGCGCAGGAAATGCGCGTTGCCGTGGTTCCAGTCCGAGCGCAAGGAATGGCTAAAAAGAACCAGCTTTGGCATCAAGCGGTCTCCAGACGCATGGAGTTCCGCATCGTGTCGCGATAGAGCGCTGCATAGGCCTGCGCCATCCGATCCAGCGTAAGACGGCCGGCGCGGGCTTGCGCCGCTGCCGCGAGCCGAGTTCGCTCTTTCGGACTGGCGATCAGCGCGTTGATGGCGGCGCGGAGGGCCGCCGCATTTTCGGGGTCGACGAAGAGGGCGGCTCCGCTCCAATTTTCACGCAACGAGGGGATGTTGCCGAGCACCAGCGCGCATCCGGCAGCGGCCGCTTCGAGGACCGCCAGGCCAAATGGCTCGTACCGAGCTGGCGCTGCAAAAATCTCCGCGCTGGCAAGACGGCGCACCATTTCCGCTGGCGTCAGGCGGCCGAGCAGTTCCACATCGGCGAAGCTCGCTACGCCGCCATCGGGATGTTCGATATCCCCGGCGATTTCGACCGGCCACGCAAGCCCGGGCGCGGCCGCGTCCAGAGCGGTGAGGTTTTTAGCGGCGTCCCATAGTCTGCCGGCGGCCAGCACGACAGGCCGTTTGTCGAGTGCGCAGAAGGCGGTCGGATCGATACCGTTCGGGATAATTACGGCGCGGCTCGCCAGTGGCAAGTAATGGCGTTCGAGATCGTCAACAACCGCGGCGGTCGGCGCGACGATGCGGGTAGCCGCGGCAAGCCCAGCAATCACTTGTCCGCGATATTCGGCCCATTCCGGCGGCGCAGCGGATTTGTAAACCGCTTCCCACCAGGAGAGCACGTCCGAATGTGCGACGACGACCACGGGGCAGCTGACGCCGAGCCGGGCATGGGCATATCCGTTCACGTGGATGACATCAATCTCATGGGATCGGATCAGGTCAATGAGCCAGTCACCGCTCTCTACGAAGTCAATTCCTCCCTCGACCATCCATTCGAGGTGGTAATCGCTTTCGACCAGCGTCACGTTTTCGAGCTCGCGAATGAGAGCGCGTTGAGCCTGATCCGGACGCGGCCCCATCGTTGCCAGGACGAACCGGGTTTCGGGCAGGGACCGGCACAGGCCCACCGCATAGGACCACACCCCGCCAACCGCATCCGCCGTCATCAACACCGCCGGCGGCCGATCAATGAGGTTTGGCCGTCCCATCATTATCCGGAACGCGCCTCGAGAGCGGCGAGCCGGCGCGGGCGCGCCTCCTGGATGTCGCTCAATGTGGCGTACCGGTCGAGGTAGTAATCGACCGCTCGTTCCCACGCATTGTCGTCGGGCACGCCCCAAAGGCGACGGTAATCCGGCGAGCCGGGATACGGGAACAACGGCACCGGATCGTTCGCCCATACGCCGGCATCACGAAGCCTGTCGCGCCAGCGCCGCACCATATCTGTGTCGTCGCCGCTCGCGATCAGATTGGCCTGAACAAACGGCACCGAACGCTTGGCGTAAATCAGCAGCTCGGTGAGGGCCTGGGTAGAAAGCTTGCAATGCTTTTCCAGCCAATCGCGTCCTTCGTGGGTCAAGCTCTCGACGCCAGCCTCGATGGAAACGCAACCAGCGGTCCCGAGAAGGTCGAGCATCTCGTGACTCCAAATGTCGACGCGCGTCTGGACCCCGAACCGGACCGGGCGCTCCGCAATAGCCTCGAGCAACTGCCGCCATGGGAGAAAGATTTCGTCGATGAAATAGACGTAGGTTACCCCGGCGCCGATCAACCCGTCGAGCTCAGCCAAAATCGTGGCGAGCGGCCGGCGCCGATATCGGTCGCGAAAATTTTCTTTTGCGCAAAACGTGCAGTGGTATGGGCAGCCGCGCGACGCCTCGATTTCGGCGCCCGCGCCGGACGGCGTCGCATCGAACCGGTGGTGATGATGTCCGTGTCTGCCGAGGGTCTCGGCCGGCCAACTGAGGGCCGGCAGGTTCGCCAAATCCGCGGCCTGAGGGCCACCCCGCACAATGATCTGGCCGTGATCAGCATAGCAAAGGCCAGCAACTTCGTGCCACCGATCGCGCGGCAATCGGGCGAGACGGACCAGGGTCTCCTCACATTCGCCGATCACGACCGCATCTACGCCGAGTTTGCGCAAGATCGCCCGGGGAGTAGTGGAACCGTGTGGTCCGACAGCAATCTTGGCCGCGCCAACGGTTTCGAGCGCGGCGAGGGTTTGTTGCGGCACCCGTAACTCAGGGGGCGCGCAGCGCCAGAACAGGTAGCTGGGGGCAGTTGTGACCACAGTCATGTCAGGGGCAAAAGCCGCCACCCGACGCGCCAAAATCTCCGTGTCGACGGCTTCGGCATGTGCATCGAAGATTTCAGCCTGATGACCGGCTCGCGTCAGCAAAGCCTTGGCATAGCCGTATTCCAGCGGGAGATGCGGCTCACGGCAGCCGAAATAAATGCTGCCGCTGAATGACCAATTCGGATTTATCAGGGCCACCCTCATGATCCGACCACCCGCGCGGCTGGAGCCACCCGCCGATTGATCGAAATCCACTGGTACAGCTGCCGGATGCCGCGTTCGACATTGGTCTTGGGCCGCCATCCTGTGGCGCGTTCGAACTTGCCGGGGTCCGACACATACCACCGCTGGTCTCCGGTGCGCCAAGGGCCGTAGGCGATTTCGGGCGACGAGCCGCTCAGCGTTGCGATCCGCTCGACCAGCTCGCGGAGACTTAAGGTATTATCCGGGCCTCCGCCAATGTTGAACACTTGGCCCGCGATCTCAGGCAGGTGGTCTTCCGCCAGCAAGAAAGCCTCGATCAGATCGTCCACATAGAGGAGATCGCGGACCTGTTTGCCGTCGCCATAGATCGTGATCGGCAGGTCTTGTTGGGCTCGGATGAGGAAGTGCGCCACCCAGCCCTGGTCTTCGGTGCCGTGTTGATGCGGCCCATAAATGCAGCTCATGCGGAAGACCGTCGCGTCGACGCCATAGCCGCGTGCATAGTCCAGAACATACTGATCGGCGGTGCCCTTCGAGCAGCCATATGGACTGTGAAAGCTGAGGGGACGGGCCTCGTCGATACCGCGTAGGCCGGCCGCCGGATGGTAGCGCGTCGCAGATGCAACGAGCGGTACGTCTTCGAGCGCGCCATAGACTTTGTTGGTCGAAGTGAAGACGAGGGCGATGCGACAGCCCGTCTCACGGATCAACTCCAGGAGGTTCAACGTCCCGGCCGCATTGACGGCGAAATCGGCGCGCGGATCAGCCAGGCTGGTCGTGACGGCTACTTGAGCGGCGAGGTGAAACACGGTTCCAACGTCCGCGAGCGCCTCGCGCAGAGACGCGGTGCATTGCACGTCTTCTTGCTCGACCTGCACTCGCGAACCATGCGCCGCACGCAGCCAGCGCAGGTTGTGCTCGGCTCCCGGCCGGCTGAGATTGTCGTAGACCCGCACCCGGCGCCCACTTCGCAAGAGCCGGTGCGCCAGATTGGTTCCAATAAAACCGGCGCCGCCGGTGATCAGAACAGGTCGGCGGCTGCCGGACGGACGAGCGAAATGCTCATAATGTAAGCCCGCGGGCAGCCAGTGCCGCCCGCGCCTCGCCTACTCGATCGACGGCAACGCGCCCCTTCAGCCAAGTCACCAGTTCGGCCAATCCAGATCGAGCTGTGTTCTCGGGTTATAACCGAGCACCGAGCGCGCTGCGCCGATATCAGGAAAGCAGTGCCGGACATCGCCGACCCGGCACTCCCCAGTGATTTCGGGTTCGATCGACACCCCTAATGTATCGGCGAGGAGCCGGGCCACTTCCTTGATCGTGACCGGCCGGCCGCTGCCGATGTTGAAGGCGCGGCCGACCGCTCCCTCGACCTCCAATGCGAGGCGGCAGGCCTCGGCGACGTCGCCAGCATAGACGAAATCGCGGCGTTGCTCGCCATCCTCGAAAATCAGAGGAGGGCGGTCATTGAGAAGCCGCGCAGCGAAAATAGCCAAAACTCCGCTGTAGGGGTTCGACAGCGCTTGATGCGGCCCATAGACGTTGAAGAAACGCAATGCGACAGTCGGGATCTCGTAGGCCCTGCCGACCATCAGGCAGAGACATTCCTGATCGTATTTCGACAAGGCGTAGACCGAGAGCATCGACGGGGTCTTGCTCTCATCGGTCGGTACTGCCTCGATCGGTCGTCCCGAGCTGTCCGTCGGCTCCCAATAACCTTGCTTGAGCCGGATCGGGCTGCGCTCGACATTGGCCAGTAACCGGCCGTCCCTTGCTCGGTAACGCCCCTCGCCGTAAATGCTCATGCTCGAAGCCACGACAAGCCGGTTGAAAGGGCGGCGTTTTGCCCGCTCGATCATCGCTTCGAGCAACACCGCCGTCCCTCGGCTGTTCACGTCGGTGTAATCGGCCACCTCGTACATGCTTTGCCCGACCCCGACGCGCGCCGCCAGATGGAGGACGACATCCGCATCGGTCAGTGCCCGGCGCACCGCCTTTGGCGAACGGATATCGCCGACGAGCAGCTCGACCCGGCGGCCCAGATAATTGGGTGGCTCACGCTTCGGCCCGTGGATCTGCGGGTCCAAATTATCAAGCGCCCGAACGCGATAACCGCGGCGCAGCAACGCAGCGGCACAGTGAGAAGCAATGAAACCGGCTCCCCCCGTGATCAGAACCGTTTTTGCCATCTGAGGTTGCGAGAGTTGTGGTCTTTATCGCGGGTTTAACGCCGCCACCCTAAAAAGGTTCAAACGTTTGACGAGAATCTTTACCTTTTGTGAAAACCTGCAGTGAGCGCCGGCACTATGTCCGCCGGCAGTCAGGCCACACTTGCGGGCGGCCGTTCCATTGTGAGCATAGTATCAATCGTAGCGACCGCGTCACGAAGCGAAAATGCCACAGCATCGGCGGAGGTCGCGCGCGCCGTCTCCTCGGCCGTAACTTCTCTCGTGGGCGGTCCCCAAAACCCGACCAATATGCGCGCCCGAGGAGCGCGCCGGCGAATACGTCTGATCAGGAAGCGCGCGCGCGCCGGTGAACTGGTGCTGATCAGCGAAAGACACACCAGCGAGGCATCCTTGAAAAGAGACAAATAGGCCGTGTCAGCCGACAAAGCATCCGCCGACAGAGGAGCTCCGATGTCGAGTTGGCGCTCCAGACGCAACACATTCACCAGCAACAAGGCTGCAGCCTCGTCGAGTTCGTTGCGGCCGGCCACGCAGACAGTCCCGGAGAAACCCTTCGGTCTCGGTCGGGCTGCGTGCTCCGGCGCGGCAGTGGCATCTTCGTCTTCCGACAGGTTTTCGATCATCGAGGCGATCGCACTGTGGAATGTGGCGCGGGCTTCGAAACCAAGCACGCCGCGGTCGCTGTCGGCCTGCGCACGTGCCAGAGCAGGGAGCGCAACTTCGTCGAAAAATTCACCCAAAGACCGCTCCTTCGCGAATTCTTCAGCCTGTTCTGTGGCTTCCTCGGGATCGCTTGCGAGGATCCGCTGGTAAAATGTCTCCTGGGGTGTCAAAACCGGCTCGTTGCCCAGCAATACATCGAGGAATTGCAGCTGCGGCACATGTCGACCGAGGACGACCAGACAAACCGTCATCGGTGTCGACAGCAACAGCCCGATCGGACCCCAGAGCCAGGTCCAGAAAGTCGCCGCGGCGATCAGCGCCACTGAGGATAATCCGGTGGTTCCGCGATAGACCAGCGGCTCGACTATGTTCGCAACGACCAGCTCGATGCCGACAAACAACAGAGCAGTCCAAACGAGAAGCGTCCAGCCTGGGGCGACGGCGATCGCCAGGGCGAGCGGAAACGCCGCGGCGATAACGATCCCGAGATACGGGATGAACCGCAATAGAACCACCATAATTCCCCAAAGCGCTGCGTTCGGGATGCCAATAAGCGCCAGCCCGATCCCGATCGGCACCCCGCAGCTGATGTTGACAATCAGCTGGGAAAGCAAGTAGCGGCTGATCCGCTGGCCGGCATCGTTCATGGCCTCTGTGGTTCGGTGCAAGTCGTGCCGTCCGGCCAGCCTCAGCAACCGATCCCGGAGATCCTCCCGCTCCAGCAGGATCATGATAACGAAGACGATCACCAACCCACCGGCCGCCATTGGCTGCAACAGCGGTCCGATGATACTTTGCACGATCTGCAGCGGCCCCGGTTCGGGTTCCTGTATCTGGACAGGTACCGGCTTTGTCACCGGTGCGGAAGGAGTCGTCTGTGCCGCACCTTGGGCTTCGTCTTTGGAAAGCTCCTTGCCGAGCTCACGCAACATATCCGCCGTCCGGCTGAAAACTCCTCCTCCGGGAACCATTCCGGGAAGCGAGCGAACCTTCGTTTCCAGATTATATCTGTACTCTGGAAGTTGGCGCGCCAGCGAGGATACCTCTCCCACCACAACGGCGGCGAATGCGGCGATTGCTATGAAGGTAAGCAGCACGGTTAGGCCGACCGCGGTGACCCGACCCACCCGCAAGCGCCGCAGCCATCGAACCGCTGGGGCGAGCAGGAAGCTCAGCAAGACTGCCAGTATGATCGGGACAACGACTTCGCGAGCGAAGTAGAGGATCGCGATGACAGTCGCGGTCGCTGGAACCGCGATTATCCCGAATAGGCCCGGCGGGAAATCGGCGCGGCTGCGGCCGTCAAACTCAGGAGCCTGATCGGCCATTTCATCGCTCGTAAACGAGTTAGTGCGGCGCCACGGTTATAGCCTCCGCTTCGATCTTATCAAGCGCGAGCGCGACTACGCGCGCTCATTAGAGCCCGATGCGGAACAACTCAGCGGCGGTGGATCAAGTAAGCAAGGCCGTAACCGATCGCGCCGGCAACGAGCAAAGCGGTCACCGGTTGTTCCGCCGCATATTGGGTTATGAAATCGCCTGCTCGAGAGCTCTGCTGGTAGAGGTTTGTCGCCGCTTGCGTTGCCTGGTTGCCGGCTTCGCGCGCCACCTGGCCGGCTTGCGCCATTGCTTGGCTGCCGGCTTCGGAAGCCTGGCGCGCCAACCCAGCGGCGCTGGCCTGGGCATCCTGTATCATCGCCTTGCCCTGATCGAGCGTGCCTTGCATGCTCGCACTCGCCTGCTTTGCGGCCTCGCCGGCCATTGAACCGGCGTTCTGCGCGGTCTTGGCCGCGCGGTCCTGCATTCGCTCCTCGCCCATTCTCTCTCTCCTCCAACGCGCATGATGGCGTCGCTATACAACACTGGGCGCGGGGAAAAGCTCCATCAGGCGCGAAACTTAATGGTGCAGGGCGCGCTCGAGCTCGTGCTTGTTCATCTTCGAGCGCCCGGGAATATCCCGCCGCTTTGCCTCTTCATAGAGCTGAGCCCGCGTAGGTTCCCGCTCGCTGCGGTCCTTCTCGGTCGCGCCACGCCGCTCGCGGGCCTTGGTACGCTTCAGATTTTCCCGGTTCTTCTCCTTGCTTTCGTATTTGGAGGCGCCCGCCTCGTGCAGCCCGATCGCGATCGCCTGTTTCGGGTTCTTGACCTTTCTGCCGCGGCTGGCTTTGAGCTCCCCATGCTTAAACTCGTGCATAACACGCTCGACGGTTTCCTTTTGTGCCTTTGATTGGTGAGTGGCCATCGCTGACCTCCCTATATTCGATCCTTTGTGAAATCGTCGCCCGTAACCTTTAGTTCCGCCCAGCAGTGGAAAGCTGGCCCAATCCCTCCGAGGAACTGCCGTACGAGAGGGGTTGTTCGCAGAGGGTAATCGATAGTGGAGGAAATTCGCATGTCTAAAATCCATTTAACGGCCGCCGTCGCGGTGGCGCTTGCCGCCGCAACCCCTGCTGTGTACGCACAGACCAGCACAACCCGCCCTGCCGCGACGGCACCCGGCATTCAACCCAACGAGATGCGTGCTAGCAAGATCATTGGCAGCGCAGTCTATGACGTTCAAAATCGAAAAATCGGCAGTGTGCAGGATTTGGTCCTCGATAAGGCCGGCAAAATCAATACGGTGGTCGTCGATGTTGGTTCCTTCCTCGGAATGGGAGGCAAAAACGTTGCGATCCCGATCAGCGACATCAAAACCGACAACAATCGGCTGACACTCGACCGGACTAAAGAGCAGCTGCAACAGATGGCCGAATACCGCCTCGAGGATCGAACCACCGGCGCTGGGAGCTCGCCCTCTCCAACGGAGGGCGGAAAACTGGGCACGGGCTCGACCACTCGCTAGGCTGCGATAGCAGCGGCGGCCGGGCGGTGTCCCGCCCGGCCGTGTGTTGGGGGAAGCGGTGGCGCGAGGCATCCAGCTCCGCCGCGCTGGCCGGCTATCGACGGCCTGGCCCCTTCCGTGTTGTCGCGCCCAGCCTAGCCAACCCCGGGGGAAATAAAGAATCATGTCCAGCGAGAACTTGCACGCACCCCGCGAGCGTCTTTCCCAACAGACGCTCAATCTGCATTTCGCGATTGTCTCGCTGATGGAAGAGCTCGACGCGATCGACTGGTACCGCCAACGCGCCGATGATGCCGAGGACGAGACCCTGAAGGAGTTGCTCCTCCACAATATGCGCGAAGAGATGGAGCATGCCTCCATGCTGCTCGAATGGATCCGCCGGCGCGACACCGATTTCGAACGGTTTCTGAGGACATATCTTTTCACCGAAGGCTCGATCCTGCAGGAGGAAAAAGCCGCGACCGCGGAGGGCGTCGGCAAAGCCGGGGCCGAGGCGAGCCGAAGTGGCGCCCGCACCGGCTTTACGATCGGCTCGCTGAGGGACGCGTAGCCGATGGACTACCTCAATCGCGGTCAGTCGCATCTGCCGGACGCAATCTGGCGAGAAATCGACAAAGCCGCGGCCGAGGCCGCGCGTGACCAGCTCACGGGCCGGCGATTTCTCGAACTGCAAGGACCGTTCGGTGCCGGCCTCACCTCGATCGAAGCCGGCAACGACGATTATTGCCGGCAGCCATCGGCCGACGAAGCCGGCGCCGTCATGGGGCGCGCCATTTCGGTGCCGATGCTGCGGCGAGCGTTTCGCCTCAGCGTTCGACGGATTGCAGGGTATCTCGAAAACGGTCAGCCGCTCGATCTGACACCGGCGCAGGACGCCGCCGAAGCCGTCGCCAATCGCGAGGAGGAGTTCGTCTATCGCGGCCAACCGGATTTCCGCCTTCCCGGCCTCTTGACGCATGAAGGCCGGCAGCAGCTCGAGGGCGGCGACTGGGCGGCCGTCGAACGGGCGCTGGGTGACGTGCTCGCTGCGGTGACGCAACTCGACGATGCCGGTTATCGCGGGCCCTATGGCTTGGCGCTGGCTCCGCCGCTCTACAATGGGCTCTTCCGGCTTTATCCGGGCACTGACGTGTCGCAGATCCAGCATCTGCGGCATCTCTGCACCCGGGGTATCTACAAGGCGCCGATCGAGGGCGGCGTGCTCGTCGATCCGCGCGTCGGCGCCCTGGTGCTGGGGCAGGATTTGCGGACGGGCTACATCGGACAGGATGGCGTGCATTACCAGCTCTACCTGACCGAGAGCATCGTATTGCGGATTGACGACCCGCAGGCGATCTGCACGATCTCGGCGAGCTCGAGCAGCCTGCGCGCCGGCGCGACCTCGACGCCAACCCCCGGCTGAGTTGCGAAGGCCGATCATGCGTTCGAAGTTGCTCAATGCCGATCCCCCGATCACTTATGCGGTCGTGCTCGACACCGGTGACGAGGTGATCGGCGAGCTCGGCAAATTCGTGCGGGAACAGGAAGTCGAGGCCGCCTCGCTCACTGCGATCGGCGCATTCAGCCGCGCCGTGCTCGGGTACTTCCAGTGGGAGACCAAGCAATACAAAAAGATCCCCGTCGACGAGCAGGTCGAGGTCTTGTCATTGCTCGGCGATGTCGCGGTGGGCGACCAGGGCCCGGCCTTGCATCTCCATGCGGTTCTCGGCAAAGCCGATGGCAGCGTGGTCGGTGGCCATCTGATCGAGGCCTATGTCCGGCCGACCCTGGAAGTCATCTTGATCCAGCCGCCGAGCTATCTGCGCAAGCGCAAGGACCCCGAAACCGGCCTCGCCCTGATCGACATTGCTTGATAAGATTGTTCGGCTGCCGCTGGGTCCGATCGAGCCGCGGCAGCCGAAGGAGTCGGGCATGGCGAAGACGCGCGGAACCGGACTGCTGATGGTGTGGACCGACATCGATCCCGAGTTCGAGGCCGAGTTCAACCATTGGTATGACGAGGAGCACTTGCCGCGCCTGCTCGAAGTGCCGGGCTTTCTCAGGGCCGGGCGCTACGTCGCGGTCAAGGGGGCGCCCAAATACCTGGCCATGTACGAGCTTGAGGACCATAACGTGCTGCGGAGCACGGCCTACCTCGATACGGTCAAATACCAGCCCTCGCCGCAGCGGACCCGGGTCGGGACGAGCCGGATCGGCCGCAATTTTCTGCGCAACCTCTATCGGCAGATCTTTCCCGTGCATACCGACCCGATCGAGCAGACCGTCGAGATGGCGCCCTTCCTGCAGATGGGGCGGATCGATGTGTCCTCCGCGATCGAGGAAGAATTCAACGCCTGGTACAACACCGCTTACATTCCGGGCTATCTGGCAGTGCCGGGCTGCCTGGGCGCCCGGCGGTTCGTCGCGCTCGAGGGGCAACCCAAATACCTGACCGTCTATGAGTTCGAGCACGCCCGGGTCTCCGAGAGCGACACCTGGAGCCGCGCCCGCCTCAGCAATCCTTGGACGAGGCGGGTGCACCCCCATTTGCGGCACGACGAGGGTTCACCCGGCGTCTATCAGCGTGTGTCCCCGAAATAGCAGCTGGCGGAGGTCAGTGCGCGCTCTGGCGGATCAGCTCGGCCCAGCGGTCGAGCGCCGGGAGGATTTCGTCACGGTTTGCCGAAGGTAGGCTTACCACCACGCGAGAGATACCCTGATCGCGATAGCGCTTCAGGCGATCCAAATTCTCCGGAACGCCCCATATGGTCACTGAAATCGACGCCGGGTTGCGCCCGGCCGCGGTTGCCATTTCCCGGAACTCCGGCAGAAACTCGGTCACATCGGCGTAGTGCGCCCGGCTCGCATTGGGGATCCAGCCGTTCCCGTAGCGGATCGCGCGGCGCGCGCTGTGCGGGAAGGCGCCGCCGACGATGACCGGCGGGTGCGGTTTTTGCACCGGTTTCGGCCAGGTCCGCATCTTCGGGACTTCAACAATCTCGCCGTGATATTCGGGCTCGGATTTGGTCCAGATCTCCTTCATTGCTTCGACCTGCTCACGCATTTTTTTGAAGCGGGTCGTGAACACGGTGCCGTGGCTCTCGATCTCGTCCTGGTTCCACCCGCCGCCGATGCCAAACAGAAACCGGCCGGCCGAGACCTGGTCGATTGACGCGACGAGTTTCGCGGTCTGGATCGTGTCGCGCTGAATGACGAGGCACACGCCGGTCCCGATCTTCAAAGCCTTGGTCGCCATTGCCGCCGCCGTCAATGTGACGAACGGGTCCATCACGTCATAGTACTGCTTGCCGAGCTCGCCACCGCCGGCCGGCGGGGTTTTGCGCGTGCTCGGAATGTGCGAGTGCTCGGGCGCCCAGACCAACTCGAAGCCGCGCGCCTCGAGCGCCTGGCCGAGTTCGGCCGCCGTCATCGAGTAATCGGTGAAAAACATCGCCGCGCCAAAATCCATCATCCCTCTCCCGTACCGGTCACCGTGCGAGCTTACCCGCTATCCATCACCTCCGGCCAGCACCACCTCGCCCCGGCGTCTGGCGCCCCGCTCACGTCAATGGGGTCGGCCTCCGCTCAGCCGCGTGAAGCCGTCGGCGCTCCATTCTTCACTGCCGACCCCGTGGTGTACGAAGAAGAGCCCGTCGGGGTCGTATATCTTCTTTATCGACAGCAGCCGCGGATAATTCGGACCCCAATAGGCGGTCTGCCAGTGAGGCTCGAAGTAGTCGCTCTCCGCGAAATAGCAGCCTGCCCCGGCCGCCAGCCTTTTGAGCTGGCTCATCGCTTTCCCGATGTCGGCCGCGTGCCGACGATCTTCATCGATATCCGGCTGATGACCGGGAAGGCCGGGAAAAGCCGGCGGGTCCTCGCCGGCGGTGATCGCAAGGGCAAAGGCGTTGAGCACGTCCGGGTTCATCGCCGTGTCCCTCGTGGCTGATATCGCCTCTTCCGATCCTCCGGCCAGCCCTTTCTGGAAATGCAGTTCGACCGGCCAATGCCTGCCGGCAGCAAACAAGGCGTCCGCGAGCGCGCCTCGGCGGTCCGACTGCAGCAGCGAAGCGGGCAGCCAAAGCGACTGGAACCCGGACAGAAAATGGCCCACCTCGGCCAGATTTCCCGACCAAAAGATATTGTCAGCAGGCGCCCCCGGCCGGTCATCCGACAGCACACCGCTGGGAAAGTGTTTTTTGAGAAAAACCGGGTCCCAAAGGTTGCGAGCCGGCGCTGCAATAATCCTGGGCGTGAGCTGATAGGTAAAATCCTGCGGCGATCCGTTGACCCAATCGAAAAACGGCTGCCAGATCGTCTGGGCCTCTTGCTGGTCGAGCCCTTGGAAGAGCATCCGGATCTCGAGGCGATTGCCGAGCCGGAGCGTGACGATCTCCCCCCAGTGCGGATTAAAGAGATTGTCGGCATAGAACTCGATGAATTGACCGATCAGCCGGCGAAAGGCGGCGTCGGAAAAGGCGTGGATCGCGGCCGAAACCGCGCCGAAGAACGACGGCAGGTCATGCGTTTTGAGGGTGAGCCGGGTGACGACGCCGAGACTGCCGCCACCGCCGCCTTTGAGCCCCCAGTAGAGGTCCGGATTGATGCAAGCATTGGCGATCCGCACCTCGCCGTCGGCGGTGACGATCTCGGCTTCCAATAGGCTCGCCGCAGCAGTGCCGAAATTCTTCGAAAAGCTGCCAAAACCGCCCGCCTGAACCAGCCCGGCGACGCCTACCGTGCCGCATCCGCCGCCCTGCACATACCGGCCGCCTTTGGTCGTCACCTCGTTGTATGAATGCATCCAGATGGCGCCCGGCCCGAGCGTGACGGCGGGTTGGGGCGGTTGCCATGCCGCGCACCCTTGCGCCGTGAAACCGTCGTGCAACGAGATCGCGTTCATGCGCCGGGTCCAGATCAGCAGAGAATCCGGCGCATTCGATCTGCCGAGATAGCTGTGGCCGCCGCCTTTGACGACCAGCCGCAGATTATTGTCGCGCGCGAAATTGACTGCAGCGACAACGTCACCCGTCGTCTCAGCCGCCACCGCATAGACACTGGGCTGCGATTCCCAGGCGTCTACCCAGCCCGCGCTCTGCGTCAGAGCGACGTTATCGCCGATGTAATAGGGATTCTTCAGTTCCTTGAAGAGATCGCCGCATGCCGTCCCATCTGGCGCTTCGCGGCAGACGCTCAGCGGCGAATTCAGCTTGATAAGCCGGCCGCCGACAGCCTCGTTCAGCTGTGCCCAGCTGGCCTCGTCGGGCCAGAGGGGTCCGCAGGGGCGCACGCGGCGAGCCGGCGCGCTCTCGGCCAGAGCGGCCCGCACCGGTTTGGGCAGTACCGGCAGGAACGCGAGCGCTGCAGCGCGCCTGAGCAAGCTTCTTCGGTTCATTCGCAAATATTTCAATAGAGCAGCGGGATCAGCGCGGCCGTCTGTTGGCGGTATTGGGCATATTCGGGGAAATTCTCGCTCATGCGCTTCTCCTCGACGTGGATTTTCCGGAGAAATCCGATCAGCGCACAGATGACCGCCAGGATCCCTCGCCACTCGCCGATCGCCGCGGCAGTGCCAATGAAAGCGAGCAGCAAGCCGGTATAGATCGGGTGGCGAACGACCCGATAAGGGCCTGTGCGCACGAGCATGTGATCCTCTTTCACTGTGACAATGCCGCTCCAGTTGCTCCCGAGGTGAGCGCGCGCCCATACGGCAAACCCAAAGCCTGCCGCGACCATAATCGTCCCTAATACCGGAACCAGATTGCCTGCCGGCACAAACCGAGCTGACAGCATCGGTGTCAGCCATCGAGGCTTCGTCAGCAGCACGATCGCTGCGAGCAGCAGGATCACATGCGACGCCCGCGAGCCGATGGATTCTCGCCAACGTGTCGGCTTCGTGCCGAACGAGGCGGCAATCCAGAACGCGGCCCAGACACACCACATCGCCGGAATGAGAAAGCGAAGAGAAGCAGCCAAGGTCGCCTCAAGCCATTGAGAGAGGCGTTCTCATCAGCTCCATCAGGGGCGGCAGACGAGTGGAACCTCGAATACCTCCGCGAACGTGCACCTCAGCGCCGTGTCGACCTCCTCCATGGTCGCGGCGATGCCGAGCTCGGCAAGCGAGGTCACGCCGTGCTCGGCGATCCCGCAAGGGACGATGCCGCGGTAATGCTCGAGTTCGGGGTCAACATTGAGCGCGAGGCCGTGATAGGTAACCCACTGACGCACGCGCACGCCGATCGCGGCGATCTTTTCCTCGTTCCCCGAGGGCCGCACCACCCATATGCCGACGCGGCCGTCGCGCCGTTCGCCGCGACCTCGAAGCGGGCGAGCGTCCGGATGATCCATTCCTCGAGCTGGTGCACATAGCAGCGCACATCCTGCCCGCGCCGGCGCAGATCCAGCATGACATAGGCGATCCGCTGGCCGGGCCCGTGATAGGTATAGCGGCCGCCGCGGCCGGTGCGATGCACCGGCAGGCGGCCCGGCTCGAGCAGCTCCTCGTCGCGCGCGCTGGTCCCGGCGGTGTAGAGCGGCGGATGCTCGAGCAGCCAGACGAGCTCGGCAGCCGCCCCGGCACGGATCGCCGCGACGCGCCCCTCCATTTCCTCGACCGCGGCGGCATATTCCACCGGCGTTTCGCTGACCCGCCACTCGATCCCGCCCGGCTGCATCACCATCTCAAGGGTCCATGCGGCTTGATATAGTGGGCCGGATTTGCTAATCACGCCGGCCCTGCCGTGCGGTCGTGGCGGAATTGGTAGACGCGCAGCGTTGAGGTCGCTGTGGGGGAAACTCCGTGGAAGTTCGAGTCTTCTCGACCGCACCAGCCGCAGCCGTCACCGAGATTGCTTCGTCGCTGCGCTCCTCGCAATGACACCCTCGGCGCCAGTGCGAGCGTATGAAGCAATCTCGATGAGAGAGTCTGATGCAGAACACGCGGCTTCGTCCCTCGATTTTGATCTCGGCCCGGAGATCGACATGCTGCGGACTACGGTGCGCGGCTTTGCCGAGGACCGGGTCGCGCCGCTCGCCGCCGAGATCGACCGGACCGACCGCTTCCCGATCGAGCTGTGGCCCGAAATGGGCGCGCTCGGGCTGCACGGCATCACGGTCGAGGAGGAATATGGCGGCGCCGGAATGGGCTATCTCGCGCATTGCGTCGCGATGGAGGAGGTCAGCCGCGGCTCCGCCTCGGTCGGCCTCTCCTACGGCGCGCACTCGAACCTCTGCGTCAACCAGATCCGGCGCAACGGCACCGAAGCGCAAAAGCGCAAGTATCTGCCGAAGCTGATTTCGGGCGAGCATGTCGGCGCGTTGGCGATGAGCGAGCCGGGCGCCGGCTCGGATGTCGTCTCGATGCGGCTGCGCGCCGACAAGAAGGGCGACCGCTATATCCTGAACGGCAGCAAGCTGTGGATCACCAACGGCCATTACGCCGACACCCTGGTGGTCTACGCCAAGACCCGGCCCGATGCCGGGCCGCGCGGCATCACCGCCTTTCTGATCGAAAAGGGGTTCAAGGGGTTCCGGCCGGCGCAGAAGCTCGACAAGTTGGGCATGCGCGGCTCGCCGACCTCGGAGCTGGTGTTCGAGGATTGCGAAGTGCCGGCCGAGAACGTGCTCGGCGCGGTCGACGAGGGCGTGCAGGTGCTGATGAGCGGGCTCGATTACGAGCGCGCCGTGTTGGCGGCGGGGCCGCTCGGCATCATGCAGGCCTGCCTCGACGTCGTGATCCCCTACATTCACGACCGCAAGCAGTTCGGCCAGCCGATCGGCGAGTTCCAGCTGATCCAGGGCAAGATCGCCGACATGTACACGACGATGAACGCCTGCAAATCCTACGTCTACGCGGTGGCGAAAGCCTGCGACCGCGGGCAGACGACGCGCAAGGACGCCGCGGGCGCGATCCTCTACGCCGCCGAGAAGGCGACGGCGATCGCGCTCGACGCGGTGCAGATCCTCGGCGGCAACGGCTACATCAACGACTACCCGACCGGGCAGGCTGCTGCGCGACGCCAAGCTCTACGAGATCGGCGCCGGCACCTCCGAGATCCGCCGCATGCTGATCGGCCGCGAAATCTTCACCGAGACCGCGTGAGATGACCCACTCTCGCGCGAGATTGCTTCGTCGCTCCGCTCTCGCAATGACACGCAGGTGCGTCATTGCGAGCGTAGCGAAGCAATCCCGATCCCGCCTGTGATATGCGCCGGCTGATCTCCTCCGGGTCGAGTTTCGAGGCCGAGGCCGGGTATAGCCGCGCAGTCGTCGACGGCGATTGGATCTTTGTCGCGGGCACGACCGGGTTCGATTATGCGCAAATGACGATCGCCGAGAACCCGGCGGAGCAGGCGCGCCAAGCCTTTCGCAACATCGAAAAGGCGCTGGCCGAAGCGGGCGCCCGCCTCGCCGATGTCGTGCGGGTGAGATATTACGTCCCCAACCACGCGGATTGGCCGGCGATCGTGCCGGTGCTGGGCGAGGTCTTCGGTACGATCCGCCCGGCCGCAACGGCGCTCATCTGCGGCCTCGTCGACCCGCGCATGAAAATCGAGATCGAGGTGACCGCCAGACCAGCCGGAGCACGATGATGCTCAAGATTTGTGAATGGCGCGCCAGACGCGCTCGGGGGTGGCGGGCATTTCGATGTGGGTGACGCCGAATTCGGCGAGCGCATCGACGATTGCGTTGATGACGACGCCGAGCGCCGGGGTGGTGCCGCCTTCGCCGGCCGGGCGGATCCCGAGCGGGTGGGTCGGGGTCGGGACTTCGCTGAGTTCGGTATTGAAAAAGGGCACTCGGTCGGCGCGCGGCAGCGCGTAATCCAGCAGCGAGCCGGACAACAGCTGCCCGGTCTGGCGATCGTAAACGCAATTTTCGCTGAGCGCCTGGCCGAGGCCGTGGGTGATGCCGCCATGGATCTGGCCGTGCACGATCAGCGGATTGACCGCGCGCCCGACATCGTCGACGGCGTTGTAGCGCACGATTTCGACGCCCCCGGTATCGGGATCGACCTCGAGCTCGCAGACGTGGCAGCCATACGGAAAACTGGCGAGACTGACTGTCTCGTCGCTTTCGGCGGCGAGCGGCCCGCGCAATTCGTCGGGTAGATCGTTGCGCCGCAACGCCTCGGCCGCGGCCTCGAAGATGCCGAGCGAGCGGTCGGTGCCCTTGACCCGGAAGCGGCCGTTCTCGAATTCGAGGTCGGCGGGGGCCGCTTCCAGCACGTGGCTGGAGATCTGCAGGCCTTTGGCGATGATGTCGCGCGACGCGTTCAGCATGACGATGCTTGCGAGGCGAAGCGCGCGGCCGGAGTGCGAGCCGCCGCCGACCGACACGCGGTCGGTATCGCCGGTGACGAGCCGCACCGTGTCGATCGGGACGCCGAGCCACTCGCCGATCAGTTGCGCAAAGCTGGTCTCGTGACCTTGGCCGTTCGACACGGTGCCGACGACGACTTCCACGACACCGTCCGGCAGTACGGTGATTTCGGCGCGCTCGCGCGGCGTTCCGGTCGCGGTGTCGACGTAATTGCTGATGCCGATGCCGCGGTATTTGCCACGCCCTCTGGCCTCGGCCCGCCGCGGCGGGAATCCGTCCCAGTCGCCGAGCGCGACGACCCGTTCCATGACCTTGTGATACGCGCCACTGTCATAGACCATGCCGAACGGGTTGCAGTACGGCATTGCTGCTTCCGGCACCAGATTGCGCCGCCGCAGTTCCAGCCGCTCGAACCCGCATTGCCGCGCCGCGAGGTCGATGAGCCGCTCCATGACGAATATGACCTCGGGACGGCCCGAGCTGCGATAGGGGCGGGTCGGTAATGTGTTGGTGATCGCGGCGCGAGCGCGGAAATGCACTGCCGGCACATGGTAGATGCTCGACATGATCTCGACGCCTTTAGCGAGCGGCCCGTAGGAGATCGGGTAGGCGCCGACATTGGCGATATTCGAGCCGCGCATCGCCAGGAACTTGCCGTCGCGGTCGAGCGCCAGCTCGGCCTCTACCGCCAGGTCGCGCGCCTGGTAATCGCAGAGGAAGGCCTCGCTGCGCTCGCAGGTCCATTTGACCGGGCGGCCGACCTTACGCGCGGCCCAAGTCACCAGTGCAAATTCCGGATTGAACGAGCCTCGCGTCCCGAAATTACCGCCGACCTCGTGCATGGCGACCCGCACCTTGTCCTCGGCGACGCCGAGGATCCTGGCGAGTTCCTGCTTTGGCCGGACGGCGCCGCCGATCCCGGCATACAGCGCGTAGCGCCCGGTCTCCGGGTCATAGGTGCCGGTGGCGGCGCGCGGCTCCATCGGGACCCCCACAATCCGCTGCACCCAGGTCTCGAACTTGACGATGTGAGCCGCCCTGGCAAAAGCCGCATCGGTGGCGGCCCGATTGCCGATTTCGGCGTCGATCGAGATGTTGGAGCTGGCGTCGCCCCGCGCGAGCGGTGCGTCCGGTTGGACTGCCGTCACAGAATGGGTTACCGCCTGCAAGGGTTCGTAATCCACCACGACCAGTTCGGCGCCGTCTTTGGCTGCGGCGAGGCTCGTCGCCACGGCCATTGCGACGATCTCTCCGCAATGACGCGCCTCTTGCGTGGTCATCGGGAAATGCGGCGGGATGAACGGCGGCGAGCTGTCCCTGTTTTCGAGCGTGATGTCGGCGGGGTGTCGCGTGCCGACCGAATGCGGTATCGCCTGCAGCCCGTCATCGCGCATGTCCCGCCCGGTCAGAACTGCGAGAACCCCGGGCGCCGCAGCCGCCGCCGTCGTGTCAATCGAACGAATGCGCGCATGCGCATATGGCGACCGCACCATCACCCCATAAACCAGCCCCGGAAAGCTGAAATCGTCGCTGTAGCAGCCCTTTCCGGTCAGCAGCCGAAAATCCTCCCGCCGCCGCACCGGCTGCCCAATCCCGGTCTTCTCGGAACCCTGCAAGATTAATCCCCGTAAGTTAGCTCCCCCACCTCAGGCCTCCTGATAATACCAATGGAAATACAAGCAGGTCGCCGGGCGTCTCGGGTTGCGAATTGGAAAGCCTAGCACGTAATTACGGCACTTTTCGGGTATGTGAAACATCTTGGCTGCGGCAAGACCCTCACCGGCTCGCGCCAGCGCTTGGTGGGTAAGGGTAGCGCCGTTTTCCGGCTTAACTATCAATTTCCGAGAAAGGCGGTTCGAATTTAAGTAGAATTAAGCGGTTCGGTTGAGGAGAGGCAGTTGCGGCGGTTCTGGCGCCTTTTCGGGTGGTTCGTCGTGGTCGACGCATTGATCACGGCATTTGGCGAGAGCACCGCGCCGCTGCTGTTGTCTCTGGCAATGGATGCTGCGGTCGGACTGCTCGTCATCCGCAGCTGTATGGAAATGCGTGCTCGATTCTCGGTCGCGTTGGCGACGGCCACCATACCCGGTTACCCGGAAGGCGGCAATTGATGCTGGGTGTCATGCTGTCGCTGCTGGCGTTACGGGTACTTTCGGCAGTGCTCGGTGGATACGGCATATTCTGCCTGATCATGAGCTTCGCGGTGCCGGAGGTCGGGGCTCAGGCCTTTATATTGCTCGGTACCGCTACCGCTATCTTCTATCTGTGCCGTCCCGGGCGGACTCCGCGATAGGGGACCTCCGCTGAGCCGCGGCTTCGAGCATCTCGCGGATTTCGGGCAGGTGCTCGCGGCCCCAGAATATTTCGCCGGCAAGTACGAACGTCGGCACGCCGAACACGCCGATGGCCTCGGCGGCGCGGCAGATGGCATCCAGCTCGTCACTCCCCTCGCCCGCCGAATAGTCCGGGAACGCCGCCGGATCGGCGCCGGCTTCGGCCAACACCCCGCCGATCACGCCGGCATCCTCGATGTCGAGCTCGCGTTTCCAGAAGCGTTCGAAGATCGTGTCGTGATAGCGGCGGAACACCGCGTCTCCGTGGCGCTTCGCGTACAGCATGCCGCATAGGGCGAGGGTCGAATCCCAGATCTTCTGCGGGCCCCGGATCACCAGCCCGCACCTTCGCGCCTGGCGGCGACAGTCCATGTAGCTGTAGAGCACCCGGCGCCATTGATGGGCGTTGCGCTGCTCCTCGATGACGCGGCCATCATCGTCGAGCCTGGCGGAGCCGAGAAAGCTCGGGATATCGAGCCTATATGGCAGCCAATCGAGGCGCACCGGAAAATCCCGTTGCAACTCATAAACAAGGTCCTTCGCCAGATAGGCGTAGGGGCTCTTGTAGTCGGTGTAGACAGCGACGGTTTGTGGCTCGGCCATGCCGGGGTGCGCTCTCCCTCATTCAGGGGCGCAAAGCGGTTGGCGCCCAGATCTATTTTGCGATCTATTTTTGCTCCGCGCGACTGCCGAAATCGTTCGTGCCGGCGGAATTTATCATGGATCCAGCTGCTGCACCCCTCGGCATGCTGGATCCCACGCCCACGCCGGTGTTGCCGATCAGCGCATCTGCGGTCGGTTGATCAAGCGTTGCCGTCCGCTCGAGATCCTTGCTCTTCTGGAACCCCAAAAGCGCCTGCTTTGTCTCCGGGCCTATTACCCCGTCGAGGGAGCCATTGTAGAGCCCCATCATCAGAAGCCGTAGTTGCGCCCACCGGATGTCGTCTTTCGAGAGACGCGCAGCATTCAGCCAATGCTGCGAAGTTTCGGTCACCGAGGGCGTATTCCCTACTGGATTGGAAACGTCATCAGCGTCGGCCGCAAAGTCCAGAGCGGCGCCGCCGATCCCCAATACCAATACTGAAGCCGTGCCAAGGATCAATTTTCGGATCATAGTCATCTCCCGTGTTTCGCACGTTGGTTAATCGTCGAGCTACTATTCGAACAATCTGGCCGCCAATCGCGTTCCTCACGGGCAGCTGTGTCAGATTTGGGACAGGGGGCGCGGGTCTAGAAAATAAGGCACCTGGAACACCCGGCGCGCACCCATTACTACGGCGCCGCAACGTCGTTCCGGCCAATCTCGGAAGCGGTGGCGCGGGCTCGGAAGGCGGCGTCGCGGGCCATTTCGGCGCACAGACCGGTATAGGCGGTCGGGTCGAGCAAGGCCGCAATCTGTTTTGCATCCAGATGCGCGGTCACGCGCGGGTCGGCCGCCAGCAGCTCGGCGAAGGACCGGCCTTCGACAAAAGCTGACTGCGCGGCATCGTAGACGACGTCATGGGCGTGCTGGCGGCCGATTTGGGCGCCGAGATCGAGCATGACGGCTTCGGCCATGATGAGGCCGCCGCCCAGATCGAGGTTGCGCCGCATGCGCTCGGGGTCGAGGCGCAAGCCCCGCATGACCTCGGCGAGGCGGCTCAGTGCGTCTCCTAGCGCGATGGAGGCGCGCGCCTCGGCGGCGTCCATGATCAGGCTCGTCGTGCGGTCGGCCTCGTGCTCGGTCTGCATCGCTTCCAGGGCCAAGGGCACCGTGGCGCGGACCTCGGCCGCGGCGGCGATGATGTCCTGGCAGAGCTTCGGGTTGCGCTTCTGCGGCATCGTCGAGCTGCCGACCGTGCCGGGCGGCACCGGCTCCTCGACCTCGCCGAATTCCGTTTTCATCAAGGTGTAGATCTCGCGCGCGATCTTGCTGCAGGTCGCGGCGAGGAGCCCGAAAACGCAAATGTTCTCGGCGAGATGGTCGCCAATCGTGCGCGACGGCACCCGCATCGGCGCCATGCCGAGATGATTGCCCATGGCCGCCTGCACCGCCGGCCCCTGCGCGCCGAGCGAGGCAAAGGTGCCGGCGCCGCCGCCGAGCATCGCGACAAAGAGGCGGGGCGCCACCTGGTGCAAGCGTTCGACGTGGCGGATCATCTCGTCGATCCACACCGCCGGCTTGTAGCCGAAGGTCGCCGGCAACGCGTGCTGGCCATGCGTGCGCCCGGCGATCGGCATGTCGGCGCCGCGCTCAGCCAAATCGGCCATCGCCGAGAGTGCCTCGCCGATCAGCCGCAGAAAGATCCCGTGCGCCTGGCGCAATACCAGCAAGTCGCCGGTCTGCGTGATGTTCTGCGTCGTGGCGCCCCAGTGCACCCAACCGCCATGGGGTTCGCCGGTGACCCGGCTCAATTCCCAGACCAAGGGCACGATGGTATGGCCGGTGCGCGCGAACCCTTCGTCGATCCGCGCGCGGTCGAGCAATTCGAGGTGCGCGGCGCGCCCGATCGCCTCGGCTGCGCCCGTGGGAATGATCTCCAGCTCCTCCTGCGCCTTGGCGACCGCCGCCTCGACGTCGAGCCAAGCCTGCCAGCGGTTCTCCAGCCGATATAGCGCGCGGATGCCGGGATCCGACACGCGGGCGGCAGTCGGGAGTTCGTCACTCATGGGTCGGTTCCCTCCGATGTCTCGGCCGATGTTACCGCAAGTCTCCCCCCCGCCGTCCGATGCCGCCCAGATCTTCTCAGGGCGGGGGCAGGTCACGCTCGAACAAATCGGGGACACGACCGAGCAGCACGCGCTCGCGCGCACTCACGGCTGTGCCGCGCGGCAGGCCGGGCACAGTCCGCGCGCCTCGATGACTTGCCGCTCGACGGCAAAACCCCGTCGCTCCCCAAGGCGGCGCAGGCTCCGCACGATCTCGTCGTCGCGGAGCTCTTCGGTGGCGCCGCAATCGTCGCAGATCATGAACTGGCTTTCGTGCGGGTGCTCGATATCGCCACAGGCGATGAACGCGCTCGAAGTTTCGATCTTATGGATCAGCTTGTTCGCGAGCAGGAATTCGAGCGCCCGATAGACGGTGGGCGGCCCCAGCTTGCCGCGGCCGTGCCGCAGCTCGGCGAGCAGCGCGTAGGCTCCCATCGGCTGATCCGATGAGAGCATCAATTCTAGGACGCGCCGGCGGACCGGCGTCAGCCGCGCTCCCCGCATTTTGCAGATCAGTTGCGCGCGCGACAGTTCGCTTTGGATTTGCCGAGGTGTCAGGGCAGCAGCCTTAAGAGTTATGCAAGTCGAATTCAATGTTATGGCATAACGATCCAAAAGGCGCGAAATTTCCCCGATGTCTAATAGGCCGTGTGCGTCGGCAGTCCTCGTACACTGGCCGAAGCCCCTCGCCGTGCTTGCCAACACCGGTGCCCGGCTCTAACAGTGCCGTAACCGCATGCGAATAGACCCGGCGATCGTGGGAATGGGGGGACGCTCGGCGGCCCTCGTATGGCGCTTGGCGCGCGATTTCATGCGCCCGCACGTGCGGCGCATCCTGCTCGCGTTTTTGTTGATGGGGCTTGCCGCTGCCAGCACCGCCGGGCGCGCCTGGCTCATGGAGCCGGTGCTCGACCAAATCTTTGTCGCGCGCGAGGGATCGCTGCTGCTGCTGATCGCCGGCGGCGCGCTCGTCCTCGCCCTCATCAAGGGGCTCGCCGATTACGGCGAGGCCGTGCTGATGACCCGGGTCGGCCAACGCGTCATCGCCGATGTGCAGATCGCGCTCTTTGCCCGGTTGATGCGGGCCGATCTCGCCTATTTTCACGCTCATCCGAGCGGCACCCTGATCTCCCGCTTCACCAGTGACGCGGCGCTGTTGCGCGGTGCCGCGGCAAATGTCCTCGCGGGTATTGGCAAGGACGCGGTCACGGTCTTCTTCCTGGTCGGCGTGATGTTCTATCAAGATTGGCTTCTCGCCCTCGTTTCATTCTTCGTCTTTCCGATGGCGATCCGGCCGATCGTCGCGATCGGCCGGCGCATTCGCCGAGTCACCGCCAATGCCCAGGCCGAGATCGGCCAGTTCACGACCCTGTTGGGCCAAACCTTCCAGGGCGCCCGGCACGTCAAGGCCTACGGCATGGAACAGTATGAAGAGCGCCGCGCCGCCGGGCTGATCGAGCGGCTCTTTGTGCTGATCGATCGCGGCACGCGGACGCGCTCGCGCGCCTCGCCGATGATGGAGGCACTCGGCGGGACGGCGATTGCCGTCGTGATCCTCTACGGCGGTCACCAGGTCATCACCGGCGCGCGCACGCCCGGCGCTCTGTTCTCGTTCATCACGGCGCTGCTGCTCGCCTACCAGCCGCTGAAGAGCCTCGCCAATCTGAACGCGTCGCTGCAGGAGGGCCTCGCCGCCGCGCAGCGGATCTTCGAAGTGCTCGACGTCGAGCCGGCGATCCGCGATATGCCTGGCGCCAAGCCATTGCACATCGCCGGCGCCGAAATCTGCTTTGACAAAGTCCGCTTCGGCTATGCCCCCGGGGCGGCGGCGATCGACGGCCTGTCGCTGACGATCCCGGCCGGACGGACGGTGGCGCTGGTCGGCCCGTCGGGAGCCGGCAAATCAACGATGCTCAACCTGATCCCGCGCTTCTTCGACGTCAATTCTGGAAGCATCGCGATCGACGGGCAGGATGTGCGCAGCGTAACGGTCGCCTCCCTGCGCGGCGCGATCGCGTTGGTCGCTCAGGAGGTCAGCCTGTTCGACGATACCGTGCGCGCCAATATCGCCTATGGCCGGTTCGGCGCATCTCTTGCCGAAATCGAGGAAGCGGCGCGGGCGGCCGCCGCCGATGGCTTTATTCGCGAGCTGCCGCAGGGCTACGATACGATGGTCGGCGAGCACGGCGTCCGGCTCTCGGGCGGCCAGCGTCAGCGAATTGCGATTGCCCGCGCGATGCTGAAGAACGCGCCGATCCTGCTGCTCGACGAGGCGACGTCGGCCCTCGACAGCGAATCCGAGCGGCAAGTGCAGCGGGCCCTCTACACGCTGATTCGCGGGCGCACAACGCTCGTCATCGCGCATCGGCTATCGACGATCCAGGGGGCTGACCTGATTTGCGTCGTCGATCGCGGGCGCATCGTCGAGACCGGCGGGCATCCTGAGCTGCTGGCGCGGGGCGGGCTCTATGCCCGCCTTTATGCGATGCAGTTTGCCGAGCAGCACGCCGCGGCCGTGTAGAAGCGCGTGCTGACATTGACCAGACCCGTCACCTTGCGGCGCCTTCTGCGCAATGCCCGGCTCCGGGGGGTGGCGTGCTGGTTCGTCCATTGGTACATCCGCTTCGTCTATCAGACCACCCGCTGGAGCATTGAAGGGGCCGAATGGCCGCAGCGCCTGCGCGCCGAGGGAAAGCCCTTCATCCTTGCATTCTGGCACGGACGGCTGCTGATGATCCCGATGGCATGGCAGCGGCTGGCGCCGATGCACATGCTGATATCGGCCCATCCCGACGGGCAGATTATCGCCGATGCCGTGACCTATTTCGGCGTCAATTCGATAGCCGGCTCGACCAGCCGCGGCGGCTCCGCGGCATTGCGCACAATGCTGAAGCGGCTCAGGGCGGGAGATTGCGTCGGCATCACGCCGGACGGGCCGCGCGGGCCGGCAATGAGCGCGAGCACGGGGATCGTCAATCTCGCCCGGCTCGCCCGCGTGCCGATCGTGCCGATCACTTACGCGACCAGTCGCCGGCGAATGCTGGCGACCTGGGACCGCTTTCATCTCCCCTGGCCGTTCGGCCGCGGCGTCTATTTGTGGGGTGAACCGATCGGGATTTCCGAGGAGCTCGACAATTGCGGGCTCGAATGTGCCCGTCGCCTCGTCGAAAGCAGAATGGTCGAGATGGTCTGTGAGGCGGAGCGTCGTGTCGGGCACCGAGCGCCGCTGGCGCCTCTGACCGAAGGCGTCGGGCCGGCGCGCCATATTGCGGGCGGTTGATGCTGCCGCTGCTTTATAGCGCGTTGACCCGGCCGCTGGCGCCTTTGGCGATGGTGTATCTGACCCAGCGGCGCAGGCGCGGCAAGGAACACCCGACCCGCTTTCGCGAGCGTCGAGGCATTCCCGGCGGCCCCCGACCGGACGGTCCGCTGATCTGGATTCATGCCGCCAGCGTGGGCGAAACAACCGCAGTGCTGGGGATCATCGAACACCTGCTGGGCACACGGCCGGACCTCGGAATCCTCGTCACGACCGGCACGGTCACCTCGGCGCGCCTGCTGGAGACCCGGCTGGCGGCACGCGCGCGTCACCAATTCGTGCCCGCCGACCTGCCGGGTTGGACGGCGCGTTTTCTCGACCATTGGCGTCCCGACCTGGCGCTTTGGGTCGAGTCCGAATTGTGGCCCAATCTGGTTTTCGCGGCGCATGCCCGGAACATTCCGATGGTGCTGGTCAATGCCCGGCTCTCGGCGCGTTCATTCAGCCGCTGGCGACACTGGCCGGGGCTGATCGGGCCTATACTGAGCGCTTTCGACCTCTGCCTCGCCCAGGATCAGCAGCAAGCCGAACGATTTTGCTCGTTGGGCGCCTGCCAAGTGCTCGCGGTCGGCGATCTCAAAGCCGCGGCCTCCGCGTTGCCGTTCGATCCCTCAGGACTGTTGCGCCTGCGTGACGTGATCGGTCCGCGTCCAATGTGGCTGGCTGCCAGCACGCACGCCGGCGAGGAGAAAGTCGCCGCGCGAGTACATCGCGATCTCGCCGCGCGACATCCCGGTCTGCTGACAATCATCGCTCCCCGCCACCCCGCGCGCGGCGACGCAATCGGCGCCATGCTGGCGGAGCAAGGGTTGCAAGTCGCCCGGCGCGCTCGAGGCGATCCGGCCACTCACGACACGCAAATCTATCTCGCGGACACAATGGGCGAGCTCGGGCTGTTCTACCGCCTCGCCGGAATTGCGTTCGTCGGCGGCTCGCTGGCCGCCAAGGGCGGGCACAACCCGTTCGAAGCGGCCCGGCTCGGCTGCGCCGTGCTCCATGGCCCGGATATGAGCAATTGCGCCGCGATGGCCGCTGCGCTGGCAGCCGCGGGCGCGGCCGAAACCGTGAACGGCGCTGCCGCGCTCGCGCAATCGGTATCGGCGCTACTCGCCGATCAGCGGCTGCGAGCCGAGCGCGCTGCCGCCGCTGCCCGCGTGGCGGCGTCTGGTCTTGGCGTTCTTGATGCGGTCCTGGAGCGGCTCGCCCCCTGGCTCGACCGGGTCGCGCCGGCACGTGATGTCGCGCCGCCGCCCCGTCGGGTGCGAGCATGATGCGCACCGTCCCCGGCTTCTGGGCACGGCCGCCGGGACTGCTATCCGAGCTGCTGCTGCCCGTCGGGACCGGATGGGAGGCGGTGGGCCGGGTGCGGCAAACTCTTGCCCGCCCCTATTGCCCGCCGGTTCCGGTGGTGTGCGTCGGCAATCTGGTCGCCGGCGGCGCCGGCAAGACCCCCGTTGCGCTGGCATTGGCCGCGCATCTGGTCTCGTGCGGCATCACGGTACACATCGTGACGCGCGGGTACGGGGGCCGCCTCGGCGGACCGGTTCAAGTCGACACCTCCGTCCACAATGCCGCCGCGGTCGGGGACGAGGCCTTGTTGCTGGCCAAACCCGCACCGTGCTGGGTGGCGCGCGACCGAGCCGCCGGCGTCCGCGCCGCCGTTGCGGCGGGAGCGCAAATCGTCCTGCTTGATGACGGATTTCAAAACCCCGGGGTCGCCAAGAATTTGTCCCTCCTCGTCGTCGATGCCGCCTATGGCTTCGGGAACGGACGGGTAATTCCGGCAGGTCCGTTGCGCGAGAGCCTCGGCCGCGGGCTTTCTCGGGCCGACGCCATTGTGCTGCTCGGCGCTGATGCGCAGCCCTGCGGCTTGGAATCGCTCGAGATCGACCAGGCTCTGCCGGTTTTACATGCGGTTTTGCGGCCCGTTGCCGGGGAGCGCCTCGCCGGCATGCGCCTGCTGGCCTTTGCCGGGCTCGGCTGTCCGGAGAAATTCTTTTCGACGTTGCGCGCGCTCGGCGCCGAGCTCGTCGGCACTCGATCGTTTCCCGATCATCATCGATACCGCGCCGGCCAAATCGACCGGCTGCTCCGCGCCGCCGAGAGGGCGCAAGCCCGTTTGGTCACGACAACAAAGGACATCGTCCGCGTGCCGCCGCACATGAGAGCCATGATCGAGGTTCTCGAGGTCGAAATCTGCTGGGCTGATCCTGCAGCGCTCTTAAAGCTGCTCAGAGCCGTCCTTGGTGCTCCCGAAGCTACGCTCACCCACCAAGCCCGGAGCCTGTGAGGGTCCCGGCGCTTGGTTATCCTTCGAACACCTCCTTTGCGACGAGCGCCGCGGACATCGCAGCGGGCCAGCCGGCGTAAAAGGCGAGGTGGGTGATCAGTTCGCCGATCTCGTCCTTGCTGACGCCGTTGGCGAGAGCGCGTTCGAGATGGCCGCGCAATTGCCGCTCACGGCCCAATGCGACAAGCGTCGCCACGGTGATCAGGCTGCGATCGCGTTTTGATAAACCAGGGCGTTCCCAAACGTCCCCATAAACCACCTTCTCGGCGAGTTCGACGAGCTTGGGCGCGATCGGGCGAACCTGCTCGCGGGCGGATGACGGCGGTGAGGTGGCCATATATATTGCTCCGTTATCGTGGTCAGCTTAATCCGAGGCCGAACCGGCAACGACGTGCAGGCAGAAAACCGGCCAGCCCGGGCGGGTTACTTTGTTGTTCCCTGCCGAGCGATGATCTTGTCTTTGATCTGGTTATAGACATTAGGAGGAATGATTTTGCGCTGTCTGAGATCGTCTTTCCCGTTGTACGGCCGATTGGCAATGATTGCTTTAACCCTCGCCGGACCGACGCCCGGCAGCTTATCGAGCTCCTCGGAGGAGGCCGAATTTATATCGACCAAAGAGCCCGGCGCTTGAGATCCGGCGGCCCCGGGCGACTTGCTCGTTGTGTCCGGCTTGGTGGCTGCCGGGGAGCCTGGCGATTTCGACGGGGATGTCGTCTGCGCGGCAACAGGCCCCGCGAGAAGCAGGCTCAATCCCATCGCGGCCAAATAGCGCGTCATTTGCATCGTAATCTCCCGGTTAGAAGGCTGAGAGTGCCGGCGGACGCCATTCGACGTTGTCGTCGAGTGGGATGACGGGGCGCGGCAGGTGCTGCCAGTCGAAGCGGGTCAGCATCGGCGAGGTGAGGCCGGGGAGGTCGACTTCGAGGATCTGGTCCGGGCCGAAGAACTCGTCGAAGCCGCCGCGGAAATGGCCGCGCGATTTGACGACGACCGCGCGAGCCTGGGCGATATCGAGCCCCATCATCTCGAAAAAGATCGGGTCGGCGCATTGTACGCGGTGCGAGATCACGACGACGGTGACCCCGCCGACCTCGAGCGCGGCGCAGGGTCCGAGCTCCAGCCGCAGCCCGGAGTAGATGCCGCGACGCCCAACGCAGTTTCCGTCGGTGAGTGCGACAACCCTCGCCGGCGCATTGTAAGGCTCGGAAAAATTGGTATTCTCCGACCGGTTGAACCGCGCCTCGAACGAGGCGCCGACACCGTGCCGATGCGCCTCCGCGGCGAGATCGGGATCGTAAAACACGCCGAGCAGCGCGCCGGCCACGCCCGCCTCGTAAAACGCACGCAGCAGGAACGTCGTATTACCGCGCCCGCCGCCGCCGGGGTTGTCGGCGACATCGGCAAAGGCGAGGGCCGGCGGGGAAGGATCTCGGCCGACCGCAAGGGCTCTCTCGACGGCCTCGTCTAGCGAGGTCAGCCGCGGATAGAAGCGTTGCCGATTGGCCCAGCCGAGTTCGGCGATCTCGCCCGCCAGCCTCTCCGCTGCTTGCCGGTCGTGGCGCGCCGTCACCACAACGGTCAGGCCGTTTTTGGCGGTGTCGGCAAAGGCAAACCCTCCCATCACCGAGACGTTCATGATCTCGGGCGTCATGCGGCGCTGACCGAGATCGATCATCTCCGCATAGGGGCCGGCCGCCGTCAGCATCGTCACGGTCGGCGGCACGATCGGCAGGCGAATGAAGGCGCGCTGCGGCCTGACGCCGCCCAGCATCTCGCGGATCGCCGCGGCCGCCTCGGCGCCGCGCTCGCGCATGTCTAGATGCGGGTTGGTACGATAGCCGATGAAGACGTCTATCGACTGCACCATGCGCGCGGAGACATTGGCGTGCAGGTCCAACGTCGCTGCGATCGGCACATCGGGGCCTACGATCTCCCGGACCATCTCGAACAGAACCCCGTCCGGGTCATCCTCCTCGGTTGTCAACCCCGCGCCGTGCGAGCAGATGTATACGGCGTCGACCGGCAGCGCCGCCCTGAGCCGGCGGCTGATCGTGTCGAGTAGCTCAAGAAAAAAGCCGTGCTCGACCGGCCCGTTGGGCTCGGTCATCGCCAGCGCAATCCCGACCGGCGTCCACGGGCCCGATGCATCCATCGCCGCGACAAAGCCCGGCGTCTCGGGCAACATCGTCGGGGTCGACGACCGCGCCTCTGCGACGATCGCATCGCCTTCGAGATAAGTGCGGGCGAGAAAATGCGCCTTGGTCGCCGGCGGCGCGAATTTGTTGCACTCGATCGAGAAGCCGAGCAGAGCGACACGGGGTGACGAGCGATCGGGCATGCCACTTATCCACAGGGAAGTTTCCGTGCCTCATGATCCTAGGTTAGTCTTTGGCGGATCGCTACGGCGGTTGAAAGGATGCGAGACATGCCAACCATCGATGGACAGCGCGTTATCACGGATCTAAAGCGTCTTGCCGAATTCGGCCGCTACAAGACCGGCGTCCACCGGCCGACATATTCGCCGGTCGATGTCGAGTCGCGGCATTGGCTGGCCGGAAGATTCCGCGAGGCCGGGCTCGAGACGGTGATTGACGGGATCGGCAATGTGATCGGCCGCAATCCCCGGGCCCGGCGCCGGCTGTTGGTCGGGTCGCACAGCGAGACCCAGCCCTATGGCGGCTGGCTCGACGGTTCCTTGGGCGTCATCTATGGGTTGGAGCTCGCCCGCGCTTTTGCCGACGATGCGGCTTGCGGCATCGAGGTCGCCGCCTGGGCGGACGAGGAAGGCCATTACGGCAATTATCTCGGCAGCCGTTCGTTCACCGACGCGCTCCCCGACGACGAGATCGCCCACACCCGCGGCCGCGATGACGGGACGCCGCTGCGTGAAGCGTTGGAGCGCGCCGGCTTGGCCGGACGGCCGCGCGAGCGGGTCGATCCGTCGCGCTATGTCGGCTATCTCGAGGCGCATATCGAGCAGGGCGATACGCTCGATACGAGCAGATTGCGTATCGGCGTCGTCGAGACGATCGTCGGCATCTGGAATTACCGGATCGCGCTGACCGGCGAGCAGAACCATGCCGGCACGACGCGCATGGTGCGGCGCCGGGATGCGGGGGTCGCGATGGTGCGGCTTGCGACCCGCATCCACGACCGGTTTCCCGAAATTGCCGGCCCGCGCACGGTGTGGACGATCGGCCGCATGCTGCTGGAGCCGAACGCGCCATCGGTCGTCCCCGGCCGGGCCGAGATGATGGTCCAATTCCGCGACGCCGACATCGACCGGCTGGCCGCCTTGGAGAGGACCTTGCAGGAGCTGGTTGGCGAGGCCGATCGGGCGGGGCCGTGCGCCTGCGAGATGGAAGCAACGGCGCGCACCGAGCCGCGTCCAATGGATCCCGGCTTTCAGGATCAGATCGAAGCCGCGGCGGAGCGGCACGTCCCGGGCATGCACATGCGAATGCCGAGCGCAGCCGGGCACGACGCGGCCGTGCTCTCATACCGGATGCCATCCGGGATGATGTTCATACCGAGCCTGCGCGGCATCAGTCACCACTGGTCCGAGGATACCAAAGAAGAAGACATTGTGCTTGGCGCACATGTCTTCGCCGACGCTGCCGAGCGCATCCTGCGCGCCGCGGGGTGACGGGATGCCGATTACCCTGCAAGAAAACCTTCGGGGCATCCTCTACACGCCGTTTTACGCAGCGCTGGCATTGGGCGCGTATCGTCGCGAAGGGGTGGAGGTCGGGTTCGTCAGCGCGCCGGAACCGGCGCGGGCCGTCGAGGGCCTGTTCGCGGGCACGTTCGATGTCGCCTGGGGCGGGCCGATGCGCGTCATGCAGACCTATGACCGCCGGCCGGACTGCGACCTCGTCTGCTTTGGCGAGGCGGTGACCCGCGACCCGTTCTTTCTGATCGGCCGGGCGCCGCGCCCCGGTTTCAACTTCGCCGACCTCTATGGCAAGCGCGTGGCGACGGTCAGCGAAGTGCCTACCCCGTGGCTTTGCCTGCAGGAGGATCTACGCCGCGCCGGCCTCGACCCGGACGCCTTGCCGCGGGTCTCCGATCGCACGATGGCCGAAAACGCGGCGGCGCTGCGCCGCGGCGAGCTCGATGCCGTGCAGCTCTTTCAGCCGTTTGCGGAGGAATTGATCGCTGCCGGCGACGGCCACCTCTGGTATGCCGCCGCTGCCCGCGGGCCGACCTCGTACACGAGTTTCTACTGCCGCCGCAGGACGCTCGCCGCGCGGCGCGAGGAGCTGAAAAAGCTGGTGCGAGGCCTTTATCGGACGCAGAAATGGCTCCACGCGAGCCCGCCCGAGGCGATTGCCGGCGCGGTGCAATCCTTCTTCCCGGCGGTTCCGGCCTCGCTGCTGCGGGCCGCCGTCGCGCGCTATATCGGGCTCGGCATCTGGGGCCGCAACCCGATCCTGCCGCGTGGGGGCTACGACCGCCTCCGCGCCGGGCTGATCTCCGCCCGCTTCGTCAAACAGGCCGCCCCATTCGAACAAGCGGTCGACAACATGCTCGCCGAGGAAATCGTCCGCGAGGACCCGCCGGCTCTGGAGGAGTGAAGTGAGAGCCCGGCAAGACCGTCATTCCGGGCCGGAATGACGGCCACCAACACTGTGTGGCGGATGCTCGTGCAGGTCCACGGCGCGGAAGCGGCGAAGGCCGTGTTCATGCTGCTCGACGACAACGCCGACGCCGTTTCGGCGTTTGAGACGGCACCCGAGGAGTGGCGGGTCGAGGCTTATCGGAAATCGCCCGTGCTCAACGCCGAGCTCGGAGCGCAGCTCGCGCTTGCCGCACTTGCAGCCGGCGGAGCATTGACCGAACTCGGCGAGGAAAGGTTGCCGGCCCGCGACTGGCTCGCGGAGAATCAGCTTTCCTTTCCACCTTTGCGGGTCGGCCGGTTCTTTGTTTACGGCTCGCATTACGGTGGCAAGGTGCCACCGGGAGCGATCGGGATCGCGGTGGACGCGGCGACCGCCTTCGGTACCGGCGAGCATCCGTCCACCCGCGGCTGCCTCTTGGCTCTCGAGCGCCTGGCGCGCCGGCGGCGATTTCACAGACCGCTGGATATCGGAACCGGGACCGGAATTCTCTCGATCGCCGCAGCGAAACTGCTGCACCGCAGGATATTGGCCGGCGACATAGACCCGAGGGCGATCTGTGTCGCTCGGCACAATGCCGCGCGCAACGGCGTCGCAGGGCTGGTGCAAAGCCGCGCCGCGGCGGGCTACCGTGATCGGCTCATCCGCCGATCACGCTATGATCTGATCCTGGCCAACATCCTGGCGCGCCCATTGGCGGTAATGGCCGCCGATCTCTCTCGCCGGTTGGCTCCCGGCGGCCGCGCCGTGTTGTCTGGATTGCTGCGACGGCAGGAGCCGGTCGTGCTCGCGCCGCATCGCGGCTGCGGCATCGCGCTCGATCATCGGCTGGTTATCGACGGGTGGTCGACCGTAGTGATGCGCCGGCGGAATGGGTTAAACATGACGATGGAGGCCGAAGCCCCCATCTGTGAATTCGGCTCGGCCGAAATACCGGTCAGGCCCCCTTGGGCCGCGCAAGTTTCTCCGGCCTCGGGAAGGGCACCGGCGGCGAGGCCGGATTGGGCAGGTGGTAACCCTCGACGAGGCTGGCGATTTGCGAGCGGTGAAGCCCGATATCGGCGAGCGAGTGATCATCGAGCGCCATCAGCTCGGCATAGGCTTGCTGGCGGTGCCGCCAACCGGAAAACCGCTTTCCGGCGGAAATGAGGAGATTGACTACAGACATGGTTAGAACTCCTGCGCGCCGCTTATGCTGCGCCGCACAAGGATTTGGTGCTGCACCGCAAAAAAGCAAGCGCGGCCCTGCAGTTCAGCTATGCAGAGAAAAAGGAAGGGTAGATGAGCTTGAGCCTAACCAAACCTAACCGGGACGAGCTGGCGCTATTCTTGTCGGCGGCGGGTTCGGTCTGCGACCCCGAAGCGGTCGAGGCCTTAATCGACGGCGTCCTGGCCGCCCCCACCGAAATCGGGACCAGCTGGCAGGCGCTCGTCGCCCACCCTATGCCGCAACGCCTTGCCGGCTCTCTCGAGGCGCTGCGGGCCGCGAAGGCCGCCGACTACCACGACGGCCTATCACGCGATGATTTCGCTCGACTGCCGCGAGCGGTGCGCCTCGCCCGCTTGCGGCAGGAACTGGCCTCGCGCGGACTCGAAGGGTTCATCGTGCCGCGCGCCGACGAGCATCAGGGGGAATACGTGCCGCCACGCGGGCAGCGTCTCGCCTGGCTGACCGGCTTCACCGGGTCGGCTGGTCTCGCGATAGTATTGCGCGACCGCGCCGCGGTGTTTGTCGATGGGCGGTACACATTGCAGGCGGCCGCTCAGATCGATACCGGCTCGTTCGAAATCCATCACCTGGTGGAGGAACCACCGGCGCAATGGCTCGCCGCGGCGCTCAAAAAGGGTGAGGTTGTTGGCTACGATCCCTGGCTGCACACGCCGCACGAGGTGGAGCGGTTTCGCGGTACGGCGGAGAAGGCCGGCGCTGAGTTCCGCGCAGTTAATGACAATCCGCTCGACAGGGTTTGGGCGGACCAACCGGCAGCGCCGATCGCACCCGTCGTACCGCATCCCGAGCAATTCTCGGGCGAGAGCGCTGAGTCGAAACGCACCCGCCTCGGACGTGCTTTGCAACAGGATGGAGTCGCGGCGGTCGTGCTGACGATGCCGGAATCGATCGCGTGGCTGCTCAACATTCGCGGCGGCGACGTACCGCACACGCCGCTGCCATTATCATTTGCGATCCTGCGGCAGGACGGTTCCGTCGGCCTTTTTATCGACCGGCGCAAGCTCGTCCCCGGCCTCGAACGCCATCTCGGCAACGCCGTCACCGTGCTGCCGCCCGAGCAACTGGGAGCGGCGCTCGACGCGCTCGCGGCCGAAGGCGGCCGGGTGCAGGCCGATCCTGCGACCGCCGCCTCCTGGGTGTTCGACCGGCTGACAAAAGCGGGAGCGAAGATCCATCGCGCCGCCGACCCCTGTCTGTTGCCGAAGGCGTGCAAGAACGCCGCTGAAATCGACGGCACCCGCGCAGCCCATCGCCGCGACGGCGCGGCACTGACCCGCTTCCTCGCCTGGCTCGCGCGCGAAGCGCCAAGTGGCCGGCTTTCCGAGATCGCCGCCAGCGACCGGCTGGAGGCGCTCCGCCGGGAAGGCGCGCATTTCCGCGATCTCAGCTTCCCGACGATTTCGGGGGCCGGCTCGAACGGCGCGATCGTGCACTACTGGGCGATGCCGGAAACCGAGAAGCGCCTCGAACCGGGCATGCTTTACCTGCTCGAACTCGGGCGCCCAGTATCTTGACGGCACCACCGACGTGACGCGGACGATCGCTGTCGGCGAGCCTTCGGCGGAGATGCGCGACCAATTCACCCGCGTGCTGAAGGGCCACATCGCTCTCGCGCTGACACGGTTTCCCAAGGGCACGACGGGGACGCAACTCGACGGCTTTGCGCGCCGCGCGCTGTGGCAGGAGGGGCTCGACTACGATCACGGCACCGGGCACGGCGTCGGCAGCTATCTCGGGGTGCACGAGGGCCCGCAGCGCATCTCCAAGGCCCCGAACACGCAACCGCTGCTGCCCGGCATGATCGTCTCGAACGAGCCCGGCTATTACAAAACCGGCGCCTACGGCATCCGCATCGAAAATCTCGTGCTGGTGCAGCCAGCCAACGGCCCGGCCGAGCGCGAGATCCTCGGCTTCGAAACCTTGACCCTAACCCCGATCGACCGCAACCTGATTGAGCCGTCGTTGCTCGGTGAAGATGAGATCGCCTGGCTCAACGCGTATCATACGCGGATCCGCGAGGAGCTGACCCCGCTGGTCGACGCGGATACTGCGCGCTGGCTCGCCGAAGCGACCCAACCGATCGCAGAATGACCGAGCCGCAAGGCAGTGAGTTGTTTCCGGCGCCCGACGCGGTCGAGGCCGACCGCGCGCGGGATTTGACGACCGGTCTGCTCCCGTCCCAGTTGCTGCGCGAAGCGGTGGCGCAAGGCCGGGAAATCCTGTCGCCGCAGCCGATCGGCGACGATCAGATCCAGCCGGCCAGCATCGATCTGCGGCTCGGCGAGGTCGCCTACCGGGTGCGGGCGAGCTTTCTGCCCGGCGCGCGGGCGAGCGTGCGCGACAAGCTCGAGCTCCTCTCGATGCACCGCATCGAATTGACGGAGGGCGCGGTTCTCGAAAAGGACTGCGTTTATATTGTCCCGTTGCTCGAATATGTGTCGCTGCGGAAACGCACCTCGGCGGCCGCCAACCCGAAGAGCTCGACCGGGCGGCTCGATGTCTTTGCCCGGGTCATCACCGATTACGGCGCCGAATTCGACCGCGTCCGCGAGGGCTACAAGGGTCCGCTCTTTGCCGAGATCTCGCCGCGCGCCTTCAGCATTCTCGTGCGCACCGGCTCTCGCCTGGTGCAATTGCGCATCCGCCGCGGCTCGCCCGGGTTCAGCGATACGGCGCTGCGCCGGCTGCACGAGGAGGTCGGGCTGATGGATGGTCCGGCCGGGCCGCAGACGATCCGCAACGGGCTCGCCTTTACCGTCGATGTTGCCGGCGACGATGCGACCGGGATCGTCGGGTACAAGGCGCGCCGGCATACCGATGTGATCGATATCGAGCGCAGCCTTTATTACGATCCCCGCGACTTTTGGGAGCCGGTCTACTCGCATCGAGGTCCAGGGGACCAGGGGGGGATCGTGCTCGATCCCAACGATTTCTACATCCTCGCGTCGCGCGAGGCGGTCGTGGTGCCGCCCGACCACGCCGCCGAGATGTTGCCCTACGACACCTTTGTCGGCGAATTCCGGGTGCATTACGCCGGGTTTTTCGATCCGGGCTTCGGCGCGCCCGAGACCGGCGGGGCCGGTAGCCGCGCCGTCCTCGAAGTGCGCTCGCACGAAGTGCCGTTCCTTATCGAGGACGGCCAGATCGTCGGCCGCCTCGTCTATGAACGGCTGATTGCCCGCCCCGACAAACTTTACGGCACCCCGATCGGCTCCTCCTACCAACGCCAAGGCCTGGCGTTGTCAAAGCACTTCAAGCCGTTCGTGCCCCGGTAAAGCAGATTTCGATCGGGCTCCATCCCCCCTTCCAGCTGTCATTGCGACCCGCGGGCTTGGCCCGCGGGAAGCAGCCTCGGGCCCGCCGAGAACTCCCCGGCACGAGATTGCTTCGTCGCGCGATGCGCGCCTGGCAATGACAGGGGCAATTTGGTCGAACTCTGGTCTAATTGCGCCTAATCGACCGCCCACAGCCGGCGGACGCGGTCGCGGTGGCGGAGAAGCCAGTAGAGGCCGATCAGGGTGTGGCCGCTTTCGATCCCGCCTTGGTCGAGCAGAGCCTCGATTTCGGCGAGAGTTTTGACGGCGACGCGGATGTCTTCGTGCTCTTCCGCTAGGCCGTGCACGCCGCCGGCGGCCCTTGCATCGACGCGGCCGCAGAACAGGAACACGCTCTCGTCGGAGCCGCCTGGCGAGGGCAGATAGCGCTGGATCGGGATCGGCTCGCCGATTAGTGCGAGCCCGGTTTCCTCCTGCGTTTCGCGGATCGCAACGGCGGCAGGCGTTCCGCCGCTGTCGACGAGGCCGGCGGCCGTCTCGATCTGCCACGGCGAGCTGCCGGCGAGCAACGCCGGAAGGCGTAACTGCTCGACCAGCACGACGCTTTCCCGGCCGGGGTCGTACAGCACGATCGCAGCCGCTTCCCCGCGCCGCAGCACGTCATAAGTGCGCATGGCGCTCCACTCGCCGGAGAACAGACGATGCCGGAAACGGAAAACGTCCACCCGCAGAAACCGCTCGAACGGCGTTGTCGCCTCGACGATCTCGACATCCGGATGCATCTGGGGCGTGTCGTTCAAGCCGATGCTCCCGCCGCGGCGGCCGGCTCTGCAGCGTGAAGGCCGCGCGGCAGCCGTATCGTGAATTCGGTGAACTCGCCCGGGCGGCTGTCGACAGTGATCATGCCGCCATGCTGTTGCACGACGATCTCGTAGCTGATCGACAGACCGAGCCCGGTGCCTTCGCCGGTCGGCTTGGTCGTGAAGAACGGCGTGAACAGCTTCGAGCGCACCTCGGGCGGCATCCCGACGCCGTTGTCCCGCACTCTGATCTCGACCTGGTCGCCGAGATCGCGCGTCGACACCCGCAATGACGGCTGAAATCCCGGGTCCGTCCCCTCCTGCCGGCGCTTGTTCGCTGCGTAGAAGCCGTTGCCGAACAGGTTTAAGAGCACCCGGGTAATGTCCTGCGGTACGAGTTCGATCGGACGGAGTTTGCTATCGAGGTCGCGCTCCAAGGTGATGTTGAAGCTCTTGTCTCGCGCGCGGGCGCCGTGAAACGCCAAATTCAGCGCTTCCTCGACGAGCGCGTTGAGGTCGGTTGCGCGGCGCTCGCCGGAGCCGCCGCGCGAATGCAGCAGCATGCTGGTCACAATCCCGTCGGCGCGCCGCCCGTGCTCGGCAATCTTCGCTAGATTGGCGGTCAGGGTCGCGATCAGCTCGTCCTGCTCGGCGCCGGGAGAAGCGATCGTATCCCGCAGCTCCTGCAGCAATTCGCGGGAGAGCTCGGCAAAGTTGTTTACAAAATTGAGCGGGTTCTTGATCTCGTGCGCGATGCCGGCGGTGAGCTGGCCCAGGGAAGCCATCTTCTCGGCATGGATCAGATTGGCCTGCGCTTGTTTCAATTGCTCGTGCGCCACCCGCAAATCGCGCTCGCGCCGGCGCTGCTCCTCGAACAGCTTGGCATTGCGCACGGCGAGCGCCGACTGGGTCGCGAAAGCCTCGATCAGGCTGACGACCTCCTTGGAGAATTCGCCCGCCTCGCGCCGGGCGACGACGAGTCCCCCAAGTATATCCTGCTCGTGCAACAGAGGCGCGGCGATCAGGGAACGGTACCCCAAGCGGGCAAGGGTATCGGACAATTTGGGCAGCCCGAGCTTTTGCTCTCCGTGGAGGTCGCGGATCTGCGCCGGCGAGCCGGCGACTGCCGCGGCGCTGATCGCCCCTTCGCCAAAGCGGATCGGCGATGCCCGCAACTGCTCGATCAGGGCCGGTTCCGTGCCGTGGCTGGTGCGAAACTGGAATTCGCGCGCCGCCTCGTCGAACTCATAGATCATGCCGGCTTGCGCATGGGAAAATTCGACCGCCCGGGCGGCGACGATCGACAGCACGCCTTCGAGATCGAGGGTCGAGCTGACGGCCCGCCCGACCGCGCGCAATGCCTCGAGCTGCGCCAATGTCTCACGCAGCTCCCTCAAGGTGTCGCGAAAGGCCGCCAGGGTCTGCGCCATCGCACCGATCTCGTCGCGCCCAGCCTCGGGGATGGGCACGGCGAGGTTGCCGGCGTTCAAGCCGTCCATCGCCACCGTCAGGCGGCGCAAGGGCACGACGATCGAGCGCAGGATCAGGATAGTGAGCAGGACCCCGATAACGACGGCGGCCGCAACGACGATCTGCGAGAGCCGTGTCGCACTTTCGGCTTCGGCGACGACGCGCTGCCGGGCGGCGATCGCGGCGCCGGTCAGTTCCTGGACGATCGACGCGATCAGCTGATCGGCGACGAGACTGTGCTGCCGCGCCCGGGCCAGCAAGGAGTTGCCGATCACCCGGCGGTCATCGGTGTATTCGTCGACCGCCTTGCTCGCAAAATCCTCGTATTGCGCGATCTCGCTGCGGAGAGTCGCGATCCGCTGCGGGTTCCAGGGCTCCAACTGGTTGAGGTGCTGTTCCACTCGGGCGCGGGCCGCGGCGGCGTTCCGTTCAGCCATCATCAATTGACTGACCGCCAGGTCCGTCATCCAATAACGCAACTCGCCGAAGGCGATTTGCGCGCTGTTCGCTTCTTCGATGCTTTTGAGGAGCTCGGCTGCGGTGACCATCCCCGCCGAATTCTCGGCGATCTTTTTGGTCAGGTAGGCATTTGTCGCGATCAGGACTAACAGGCCGGCGCAGGTCAGCAGCATCAGCCGCGTCCGGATCGTCAGCCGGGCCATTAGCGGATGCCTCCGCCCCCCCGGTTCAATGATCTCGCCGGTTCAATGATCCCGCCGGATCAACGATAAAGGGTGATGCTGATCACCGCGCCAAGGTCGTTCAGCTTCCCGCCCTCCTTTGGATAACCGGTGATGTCCATTTCGCCCTTTGGCGAACCGTGGCACGCGAGGCAGGATTCCACGTAATACTCCGGCACCGCGAGCCGAAATGCCGGCCGCCCATTGGTCTCGACCTCAGCGGAGAACGGTTGGCCTCTTGGCCAAGCCGGATCGAGGAGCCGCTTCTCGATAACTTGGGTCTCCCACGGGTCGGGGCGCGCCTTGCGGTTGCGGACGAGCTCCAAGGGCGCCGTAACCTTGACCTCCGCTTCACCCTTCGCCAGCCGATCAAAGCTTTCGGCGATCAACCGGGCAAAGACCGCCGGGATAAAGCCTTTGAACCCGGTTCCTTTCTCGTTGATCGTCGCCTGATTGTCGTCGACGACCTCGACGATTGCCGCCATCATCGCCCGCAGCAACCGCCCCTCATGTGTCGCGGGATCGAGCTTTCTCGGGTCAACCCCGGTGTTCTTCTTGTATTGCGCCACTGCCTGGTCGAGCACTACTTCTCCCGTCAAGCGCTTGTCACCGAGCTGCGGATTGTTGATCAGATCCTGTTGGTCGGAGATGACCGTGCGGGCGTCGCGCAACATTTCCGCCAAACTTTGCGCGATCGCCATATCGTCCTCGGCCGGCGCCGCGCTCGCCGCCGCGCAGGTGACGAAGACGAGGTAAAGCGCGACGATACTCCGGACCGGCAAGTATGACGCCTGCACCGCGGTCACACCACCGAGATGTCGGGGGCGTCGACCGCCTTCATGCCGACGACGTGATACCCACAATCGACATGATGGATTTCGCCGCTGACCCCGATGGATAGGTCGCTCAACAGATAAAGGCCGGCGCCGCCGACATCCTCGATCGTGACATTGCGCTTGAGCGGTGAGTTGTACTGGTTCCATTTGAGGATGTAGCGGAAATCGCCGATCCCTGAGGCAGCCAGCGTCCGGATCGGTCCGGCTGAAATCGCGTTGACCCGGATATTCTGCCCGCCGAGATCGACCGCGAGATAGCGCACGCTCGCCTCGAGCGCCGCCTTGGCGACCCCCATGACATTGTAATTCGGCATCACCCGCTCGGCGCCGTAATAGGTCAAGGTCAAGAGGCTGCCGCCATTGGTCATCAATGGGGCCGCGCGCCGACAAACGTCGGTGAATGAGAAGCAGGAAATATCGAGCGTGCGCGCGAAATTCTCACGTGTCGTATCGACGTATTTCCCCCGGAGCGCGTTCGGGTCGGTATTGCCGATCGCGTGAACCGCGAAATCGAGTCGACCCCACCGCTCGCCGACCGCGGCGAAAACCGCTTCCAGGCTCCGTTCGTCGGTGACGTCGCACTCCACAACGAAATCGCTCCCGGCGTTTTCCGCGAGCGGGCGCACACGCTTGCCCAACGCCTCACCTTGATAAGTGAAGGCGAGCGAGGCACCGTGGGCGTAAAGCGTCTTCGCGATTCCCCAGGCGATCGACCGCTCGTTGGCGACGCCCATGATGAGGCCTTGCTTACCCGCCATCAGCGGCATCATCTTCTCACCTTTCAATTTGCGGCGATCCTACACGAAGGAAAGCGCCGCGGCCAATCGGGGGCGCCCCGAAGATGGGACATCACCGGCCGCTCCTTGTTTAACAGCGGCGAGGGACCTAAGCTTTTGTGATGACCTCTGCCGAGGAACAGGGCGGGCCACGCCGCGGCAAGCTGCGGCAGAATTTTGCGACGTTCGCCGCCTTTGCGATGTATTCGCTGCGCCGCTTCCTCGCCGATGGCTGTTTTTCCGCTTCGGGCGCGCTCAGCTATACGACGCTCGTCTCGCTGGTCCCGCTCGCTGTTATCGCCTTCGGCACGCTGTCCGCCTTTCCGATCTTCGCGCAGGTTCATGACGAGCTGGTGGCGCTGGCTTTTCGTACCCTGGTGCCGTCGATCGGCGAGCAGGCGGCTTGGTGGTTCCGCACCTTTGCCGATTCGGCGGCGCAGACCACGGCGATCGGGATTGCCGGGATTTCGGCGACCGGTATTCTGCTGCTGGTCACCGTCGAGGATCAGCTCAACCTGATCTGGCGAGTAACCTCGCCGCGTCCCTGGGTCCAGCGCATCCTCGCCTATTGGACCTTGATCACGCTCGGGCCACTCCTGATCGGCATCAGCTTTTCGCTGTCGACCTATTTCGAGCTCGCCGCGCGTCAGGTCGGCCTCGGGCAGGAAGCGGTCGCATGGTTTGCGAGCAGCTGGCTGCACTCACTCGCCCGCGTGGTCCCAGCCGCCCTCGAATTCATCGCTCTGACGCTGCTCTATTGCCTCATACCGAACTGCGCTGTGCGCTGGCGCGACGGTGCGCTCGGCGCCTTAATTGCGACGGTCGCGATCGAGATTCTGAAAGTCGGCTTTTCGTTCTATATCGGCGTTTCGTCGTTTTATCAGACGGTGTACGGCGCGCTCGCGATCATCCCGATCTTTTTGTTGTGGATGTACATCTCGTGGATGGCGGTCCTGGTCGGCGCGGTGGTCGCCGCGGCGCTGCCGAATTGGCGCATCGACGAGCGGGTCGGCACGATACCGTCGGGCGGCGTGCGGCTCGGCTTCAGCTTGTCGTTGATTGCGTCGTTGGCTCGGGCGCAGCGGCGCGGCGAGTCGAGGTCCACACCGGCGCTCGCCGCCGAGCTCGGCGTCGCAACGACAGTCATCGACGAGCATCTGCGGCCGCTCGCCGAGGCCGGTTTCACGGCTCATACGCAAGAGGGGTGCTGGGTATTGTCCTGGGCTCCCGAGACCGCGACATTGCACGATCTATACGAGGCGCTTCACCTGCCGCTCGCCGGCCGCTGGATGACACAGGCGGCCCAGCCGTGGCAACGGCAGGTGGCCCCGGCAATGGACCGCATCGTCAAGGCGGAGAGTGCCGCCATGGGCGTCACGATCGCCTCTCTTCTCGCCGAGACCATCGAGCCTGGTCCGCGCCGGCGCAGCCGCTGGCGGCCGGCCGAGGCGGTGGCCGAAGAAGTGGCCTCGGAGTAAATCGGATGCTTCACGAAATACCAGGAGGACGTTCGTCATTCCCGCGAAAGCGGGAATCCAGGGTCCCAACCGAGCAGCGGACGCCCTGGACCCCCGCTTTCGCGGGGGCGACGGATACATGCGCCGGTTTGGGTGTGGGATGCTAGACGAACTTCACGAAGGCGAGCCGTTCACGCCTTTTCGGCGGTGGCTCGACGAAGCCTGGCGGAGCGAGCCGAATGCTCATGCGATGACATTGGCGACCGCCACGGCGGAGGGCCGGCCGTCGGCGCGGGCGGTGCTGTTGAAGGGGCTAGATGACCGCGGGTTCGTATCCTACACCAACCTCAAGAGTCGGAAATCGAAGGAGCTGCTGACCAACCCCCACGCCGCGCTGTGTTTTATCTGGAAGTCGCTGAACCGGCAGGTCCGCGTCGAGGGCCCCGTCGAATTGGTTACCGACGAGGAGGCCGACGAGTATTTCGCGAGCCGGCCGCGCGACAGTCAGATCGGCGCTTGGGCCTCGGATCAATCCCAGCCGCTCGCCAGCCGCGCCGAGCTCGAACGGCGCGTGGAGGAGTTCTCACGACGCTTTCCCGAAGGCGCTGTGCCGCGCCCGCCGCATTGGTCCGGCTTTCGCGTCGTGCCGGTTTCCATCGAATTCTGGCAGGAACGGCCCTTCCGGTTGCATGATAGGCTGTTGTTCGTTCGCGAAGGCGCAGAATGGCGACGGGAACGGCTGTTTCCTTGATGCATGGGCCGGCGTCGGAGCGCCTGCGGCGGCTCGCGACCTATGCCTCGGTTGCAGTCGCGGCGGTCCTGATCGCGGCCAAGTTCGCGGCTTGGCTGGAAACAGGATCGGTCGCGCTGCTGTCGAGTTTGGTCGACTCGTTGCTCGATATTGTCGCCTCGCTCGTCAATTTGGTCGCGGTGCGGCATGCGATGAGCCCAGCCGACCGCGAGCATCGCTTCGGCCATGGCAAGGCCGAGCCGCTGGCGGTGCTCGGTCAATCGGCCTTTATTACCGGCAGCGCGATGCTGCTGCTCGCCGAGGCCGTGCGGCGTCTGATCTGGCCGGTTCCGGTCGACAACCCGCCGGCCGGCATTGTCGTCATGGTGTTTTCGATCATTGTAACGATCGGGCTGGTTACGTATCAGCGCCATGTCGTGCGGCGCACCGGCTCGATTGCGATCAGCGCCGACGAATTGCATTACCGCAGCGATATCATGTTGAATGTGAGCGTCATTGCGGCGCTCGTACTGGGCAGTATCTTCGATTTTCCGCTGATCGACCCGCTGTTCGGCGCGGCGATCGGGATCTGGATCGTGTATTCCGCCGTGCGGCTGGCTCGCCTCTCATTGTTACAGTTGATGGATCACGAGCTGCCGGACGAGGAGCGCGAGAGGATCCGTGGAATTGCGCAATCGCATTCCGATGTGGTCGCCGCGCATGATCTGCGCACGCGGGTCGCCGGCCCGACGGCGTTCATCCAGATCCATATCGAAATGGATGGAGGGATGAGCCTCACCCGGGCGCACGAGATTTCCGACGAGGTCGAGGCCGAGCTGCGCGCCGCCTATCCCCACGCGGAAGTCATCATCCACCAGGATCCGGAGGGGATCGAGGAGCCGCGGTCCAGCTTTCCTCGACGGGTGGGCGCGCGATGAGCAGCCGAAGAAAGGTTTTGCTGTTGACCGGGGCGAGCCGCGGGATCGGACACGCCACGGGTGAAGCGCTTCAGCGATGCGGAATGGCGGATCATCACCTGCTCACGGGAGGCGGTGCCGGAGGAGTGCAAGCGCGACTCGAACTGGACCCATCACATCACTGCCGATCTCGGCGACCCCGCGGATCTCGACCGCTTCGTCGCCGAGGCGGGCGAGTTGCTCGACGGGCCGTTGCACGCGCTCGTCAACAATGCCGGCGTATCGCCCAAATCTCCGACCAAAGAACGGCTCGGGTGCCTCAACAGCGATATCGAAGCGTGGCATGAGGTCTTTCACCTGAACTTTTTTGTGCCGCTGATCCTGGCGCGCGCCTTCGCGACAGCGCTGGCGCAGGGCAAGGGGGCGATCGTCAACGTCACCTCGATCGCCGGTCACGTCGTGCATCCGTTCGCGGGTTCGGCCTATGCCACATCGAAAGCGGCGCTGTCCGCATTGACGCGCGAGATGGCCGCCGAATTCGCCCGGCTCGGCATCCGGGTCAACGCCGTCGCTCCCGGCGAGATCAAGACCGCGATGCTGTCGCCGGACACCACTGTCTTGCTGCCGCGCATTCCGCTCAACCGGATCGGCGAGCCCGAAGACGTCGCGGGCACGATTTTTTTCCTATGCAGCGAGGACGCCGCCTACGTCACCGCGACCGAGATCTTTGTTAACGGCGGCCAGCACATCTATTGAGGTCGCTATTTATTGCAGTCGGTGGCCCGGACGATGCAGTCGCCCGCCTTGTCCTTGGTGCAGCTTTTCAGGGCATCGAGGCGGGCGGCTTCGCGGTCTTTACGCCAGGCGGCGCCGGCGTGCTTGCCGTCTTCGGTCGTCGCCAGCGCCCCGCACATCCGCGGACCGACCTTCCCCACGACCTTGCAACCGCTGGCGCCGCATTCGCCGAGTGCTACTTCCTCGGCGCGCTGCGGCGTCGGCTGGTTCCAGCTCGCGCCATACTTGCCGGTGGCCCTGTCCCATGCGATCGCGCCGTACCCGGCGGAAGCAGGCATCGCCGGAAGCAGCGTGTAACCGAAAGCCAGTAAGGCGACGACGACCCAGAGGCGGCGCATCGAAGTATTCTCCTTTGTGATCGCCTGGGGCGACGTGCCCCCGCCCCAGGGTCAGCGGCTCAGCGCAGCGGCGAGAAGGCGGCCGGGGCTACCAGCATGTTCTCCTGCTTGAGCATCATGCCGGGCTGACCGCCCTTGGGCGGCCAGATGCCCTTGGCTCTGGCTTCCTCGCGAATGCGGAAACGCTCGCCCGCATCCTTGTAAGCCCAGATATGGCACCATTTGTTGAGGCCGCCGAGCTCGGAATACCAGGCGCCGACCAGCGGCGAGAGCTTGGTGCGTTCGGCGATCTGCGTGCTCCAGCGGTCGATCGTGGCCGGAATGCCGCCCGGCTTGAAGGTATAGATGCGGATTTCGTAGAGATTGCCGAGCTGGCGCGGTTCGAGCTTTGGCGAGAACGGCGCCGGCAGGTAAACGTCGCTCTGCTGCTCGACGACGAATTCGCGGGTGTTGGGCGGCCAGCCTTGCAATTTGGTCGCCTCGGCCCGCAGCCGGGTGCGCTCTTCGAGGTTCTCGTAGGGCCAGACATGGATGACCCGGTTCAAGGGCCCCACTTCGGTGTGCTAGAAAGCGGCGAGCGGCGATACCTTCGCCCGCACCGGCAGCGCCTCGGCGAAACGTTCTTCGAAAGTCGCAACCGTGCCGGGCTGCAACGTATAGGTGCGCATTTCGATGACCATCGGGGTTCCTCCGTTTCGGGCTCAGCGGGATGACGCTAAACATTGAGAGTCACCTGTCAAGTGCGCCATGACCTCTGATCCTTGCGGGCGCCTGGGCTTTCTTGCCAATCTGGACGAGACCCGGTACGTTTTCGCCGCATTCGGTCCCCGTAGCTCAGGCGGATAGAGCAACAGTTTCCTAAACTGTGGGTCGCAGGTTCGAGTCCTGCCGGGGACGCCATATTTCACAGGGTGATCCAGTCGGTAGGATCGATGGACAAGAGAGAGTTCAGCGGGCGCGAGATCCTGGCCGGCAAGGCGCCGCAGGACGCGCCGGTCACGATCAAAGGCTGGGTGCGCACGCGGCGCGACTCGAAGGCGGGGATCTCGTTTGTGCACGTGTCCGACGGGTCGGCGTTCCACCCCGTGCAGGTGGTCGCGCCGAACACCTTGCCCAATTACGACAGCGAGGTCCTGAAGCTAACGGCCGGCTGCGCAGTCGAGGCGACGGGCGTCATCGTGCCGTCGCCGGCGAAAGGGCAGCCCTTCGAGATGCAGGCGAGCGCGCTGCGCGTGATCGGCTGGGTCGACGACCCGGACACCTACCCGATCCAGCCAAAGCCGCACACCTTGGAGTACCTGCGTGAAGTCGCCCATCTGCGGCCGCGCACGAATGTGATCGGCGCGGCGACGCGCGTGCGGCATACGCTCGCGAAGGCGATCCACCGGTTTTTCGACGAGCACGGCTTTTTCTGGGTCAATACGCCTGTTATCACCGCCTCCGACGCGGAGGGCGCGGGGGCATTGTTCCGCGTCTCGACACTGGATGTCGCCAACCTGCCCCGCACCCCCGACGGCAAGGTCGATTTCGCGCAGGATTTCTTTGGCCGCGAGGCGTTCCTGACGGTGTCGGGCCAGCTCAATGTCGAGGCGTATTGCCTGGCGCTGACCAAGGTCTACACCTTCGGGCCGACATTCCGCGCCGAGAACTCGAACACCAGCCGCCACCTCGCCGAGTTCTGGATGATCGAGCCGGAGATCGCGTTCGCCGACCTCGCGGACAATGCGGCATTGGCGGAGGCGTTATTGAAATACACCTTCGCGGCGTTGCTGAACGAAAGCCAGGAAGACCTCGCGTTCTTCGACCAGCGCATCGAGAAAGGGCTGGTCGCGAAACTCGAAGGGATCGTCGGCTCTGAATTCGTGCATATGGATTACGGGGAGGCGATCCAAGTGCTCGAACACTCGAACGAGAAATTCGAATTCCCGGTCAACTGGGGCGTCGATCTGCAGTCGGAGCACGAGCGCTATCTGACCGAGAAATACGCGAAGAAACCGGTCATCGTGATGAACTACCCGAAGGCCATCAAAGCCTTCTACATGCGGGTGAACGACGACGGCCGGACAGTCGCGGCAATGGACGTATTGGCGCCGGGCATTGGCGAGATAATCGGCGGCAGTCAGCGCGAGGAGCGCCTCGAAATATTGGACCGCAATATGGCCGAGCGCGGCATCGACAAAGAGCATTACGCCTGGTACCGCGATCTGCGCCGCTACGGCACTGTGCCGCATGCCGGCTTCGGCCTCGGCTTCGAGCGCACCCTCGCCTATGTCACCGGCCTCGCCAATGTCCGCGACGCGATCCCCTTCCCGCGCACCCCCGGCAACGCGCGATATTGACGTACCCCGCCTCGGCGCTTGCCTTGACACGCAGAGATTGGCACGGCGCCCAATGCGGCAGAATAACCGCCTCGTCAGGGCTAACCGGGCTGCGCAATCGCCGCCCGCCAAGTTTCCGAGCTGCCCGGCCGCGTTGCCCGACCCCCATTCATCAATCGGCCGCTGCTGTCGTCCATCTCTCCTGTTTCCCCTGTTTTATCAGGTCGAGATCAGGTATCGCTGCTCTCCTGCGCCCGGCCACATCAACGCCGGACAGGTTGATGAAGGCGCAGGGTACAACCACATTACGGCAATTGCGTGGTCGACATTGACGTTTTCACACCGACGGCCTGACCAATTCGCGGAATGGATCCGGACTCGGAGCACGAGGGATGCGTGACGGAAAGCACGCGAAGAAGCCGGTCATCGTGATGAACTACCCGAAGGCCATCAAAGCCTTCTACATGCGGGTGAACGATGACGGCCGGACGGTCGCGGCGATGGATGTATTGGCGCCGGGGATCGGCGAGATCATCGGCGGCAGCCAGCGCGAGGAACGGCTCGATATATTGGAGCGCAGTATGGCCGAGCGCGGCATCGACCGCGAGCACTACGCCTAGTACCGCGACCTGCGCCGCGACGGCACGGTGCCGCATGCCGGCTTCGGCCGCTGGCTTCGAGCGCACCCTCGCTACGTCACCGGCCTCGCCAACGTCCGCGACGCCATCCCTTCCCGCGGACACCGGGAAACGCGAGGTATTGAGGCGCACCACTCGGCCGCAGGGTGTCGGTATATCTTACACAGGACTGATCCAAGACATATGGCCCGCGCGGCAGCCGCCGGAGCGGTAACGCATCGCTTCTCAGTTCTGTATCTCGCAGACTCTACCGTTAAGGTGGCAGACTCTATTATGCATGTTCCCCCTCGTGACCGCACAACCGGTGTTGTACCTCTATGGTAATGGTCGGGCGAGCCACGATGGCCCCCGTATGTCGGTGTATTTTACACCGGACTGATCCCGGACAGATGGGGCATCCGGTGGCTACGGGACAGGAGCGCAACAATATTTTAGACGGTACCTGCCGTTTTCGAAAAATACTAGCAACGCCATTACGTTTAGATCTTCGTTTTCGTTAGTCCACCACTAATAGATGTACCTGAGTTTGGTTAAAGTGCGGCTCTCCGTCGCCGCATCTGTGTCGGCAAGATTTACACAGGCGCCGTTGGCAGGACATTTGGCTCGCGCGCCAAGGGGAGGCTCTTTGGTTGGTAAAGACGGGTAAGGAGAAAATCGGATTGGCATGGCTTTTGCTCTGTCAGCAAGGAAAGGCAAGTTTTTGAAGAGAGGGAGAGCTGAACCGAGCTAGCCCATAAACCGATGGCACCATGCGAGGTATTCAACTTTTTAAGGTGGGAGGACGGATCGCCATGTCGAACCAATGGCTTTACCCAGCAGCGGCAATGCTGTTCATCACAATCGTTCCTGATGCCGCGCGCAGTCAACAAGTGGTGCTTACTGATCCTTTCAGCATCCCGCTCACCTTCAATTTTGATCAAAGCCTGTCCGGCGGTTTTTTTCAGCCACTGAATACGACCATCACTGATGTAGTTCCGGGTGCTTTTCCGGGGTTCAACAGCGGCGACCCTCGCCTCGGCGGTGCAGTGGGAACGCCGCTTTCGCAAACGATATCCGCCCAACTTTCAGCCAACGCTACGACTACTACAACAACTCTTGAAAATGTCGCTAACTGCAACGTGTTCTTTCCATGCCCGACCGGCAGTGTCCTTCAGTCTGCCACACTTTCCGCCGCCAACGCGCAGTTGGGTCTGTCTGTAACCGCAAGTTCAGCCCCCCAATCCCTCAATTTGGCGGATCTGCCCCTCTTACAGCAAAGCACTGCGAGCTACACGTTCAACAATTCAACCGCAAACACCAGCGGAACAGCTGCCGCGCCTGGGAAATCCAACTTTGATCTCGCGCTTAATTTACAAGCTCCGAGCATAGTCAACAGAGAATATACAGAAGTGTCGGGCGCGTTCTCGGGAACGCTTTCCGGCACTGTGCAGACCACGGTTCAGCTTGGGACGCCCACGCCAACACCGACCCCAACCCCAACACCGAATCCTACCCCGACACCAACCCCGAACCCTACGCCGAGCCCGACCCCAACACCAAGCCCTACCCCGAATCCTGCGACACCACCAACGCCGACGCCGCCAACGCCGCCGTTATTACTGGCGCTTGGACCGGCAGCATACGATACATTTCAAGGAATAGCGACATTCCTCAGCGACTATTCAAATGTCGCCCCGATAGGGGCTGCAGCCGGGATCGCCGCGAGCGCGCTTGTCGCCGGCGCTGCCGTTAGCCCAGTTGGGGTGCTGGCGCTGCCGGAAATCGCGGCTATAACACCGGCGCTTATCAATATAGAATCCGTTCTAATTACCTTAGCCGGTATAGAAAGCCCCATCACCCCCTTCACCCTACCCTTCATCGATCCACCATTACCGTCCATTACACCGAGCGGGGTGATCTCGCCGCAGATTGCATCAGAGATCAATCAGACGATTGCTGACATTCAGCAGAGCGTATCGCTTATCAGTGAGATTCAGAATGACATCAACGGCGTCAACACAGCCGTGGCGAATGGCGATGTTGCGACCGCAACCTCGCTAATCGCGCAGGCGCAAAGCGATCTGTTGTCATTCCAAACAACAGCGGCTGATATCAGCTCCTTGTTCACTCAGTTGGCGGCGGATCTCAGTGTCGCCGGCTTTCCCGAGTTTACGATTACCCCAACCGATGTGAGCGCCTATCTCAATGAGATCGAGACCAATGGCTTTCCTGCCGATGAGCTGCCGCTGTTCGCAGATCTGGGTCTCTCTTCGAGCGATATCGCCGCACTGTTGGCCGACCTGCAAGGAATTGATTTGGCAGACGTGCCCTTGTCCTTCTACGCATTTCTCGAGGACACGGCTCAGGTCTACGCCAATTTCGCCGCCGCGGCTTCCCAGGTACCGGAGCCTAATACCTTAGCGCTGCTCGGTGGCGGTCTAGTTGCCCTCATCTTCTTTCGTCGTCGCGCCGCGGCGATACGGCGTGCGGACGGAGGCTATTTTCAGAGGAGTACGCGCCTTGTAGCGGCCTCTTACGGCCCGGACTTTGCTACATCGCGGCGTTCGGCATCTGAATTTCTTGGCCGCGAGACGTTTTTGACGGTTTCGGGGCAACTCAGTCGAGGCCTACTGCCTCGGCATTGACCAAGGTCTATACCTTCGGGCCGACCTTCCGCGCCGAGAACTCGAACACCAGCCGCCATCTCGCCGAGTTCTGGATGGTCGAGCCGGAGATCGCCTTCGCCGATCTTTCGGACAATGCGGCATTGGCGGAAGCGCTGCTGAAACACACCTTCGCGGCGTTGCTGGAGGACAGACAAGAAGACCTCGCCTTCTTCGACCAGCGCATCGAGAAGGGGCTGGTCGCGAAGCTCGAAGGGATTGTCGGTTCGGAATTCCGTGCATGTGGATTACGGCGAGGCAATCCAAGTGCTCGAGCGGGCGGGCGAACGAGCAATTCGAATTCCCGGTCCACCGGGGCGTCGACCTGCAGTCGGAGCACAAGCGCTACCTGACCGAAAAATACGCGAAGAAGCCGGCCATCGTGATGAGCTGCCCGAAGGGATCAAGGCTTCTACATGCAGCTCAACGACGACGGCCGCACGGTCGCGACGTGGTGGAGCGTGGCCCACAGAGAGCTGCGATTCTGCGCCATTCCGCGAAGCAGCACTGGCGACACTGCGATCACTTGGCTCGTATTCCCATGCTCACCGGCAGGTCGAGAATCTTCCCGGCGTTGAGCAATGTCTTGTCGAGGCTATAGATCAGCGAAGCGCGATGATTGTTGGCGACCGCTAGGTGGAGGGCGTCTCCGGCACGTAATCTGGTTTCGAACCGGCTGAGATACCGCTTGGCCAGCGCGAAATCGTCGGCATTCGGCAGAAGGACGGAAAAGGATTCGTGCACCATGGCCTCAAACCGGGCATCGGCGCGCGTGGCCGCTTCGACGTCCAGTCCGCCCATCCGAACTTCCCGAGCGATCAGCGAGGAAAACTCGACCCGGGTCCAATGGCTGACGGTGAACTCCGCGGCGGGCAACTTTCGCACGAATGCGGCAATCTTGTCGCTGGTCGCCTCGGGAATAACGAGCGGCGCGAGAAAGCTCGTATCGAAATAAAGCACTCGGCTGCCGCCTTACAGCCCTTCGTCTCGCGCCTCGCGCAGCAATCCGGCGCTGGGTCCCCGCAGACGCGGCATCGTCGCGCGAAATGACGCCAGTTCATCCAGCCTCAGCGGATGTTTTGGGCGCGAGACAGGATGGATATGGGCCACCGCCCGGCCATGGCGGGTGATGATTACTTCTTCGCCCGCTTCCACCTTGTCCAACAACTCGCTCAGATGGGCCTTCGCCTGAACCAGATTGACCGTGACCATAACCCGGCCCCGAGATGACCAGAATGCTGGTCATATTTAGCCGCTTCGCGCGGCATTGGCAAGAGGTCGGGCTCCCATAGGCCAATGCCGTAGACAGGATCTCGCCAACCTGCCGCGCACGCGGCTGGGCCAAGTGGATTTCGCGCAGGATTTCTTCGGCCGCGAGGCGTTTCTGACGGTCTCGGAACAGCTCAACATCGAGGCCTACTGCCGGGCGCTGACCAAAGTCTACACGTTGGGGCCGACCTTCCGCGCCGAGAACTCGAATACCAGCCGCCACCTCGCCGAGTTCTGGATGGTCGAGCCGGAGATCGCGTTCGCTGACCTGTCGGACAATGCGGCATTGGCGGAGGCGTTATTGAAATACACCTTCGCGGCGTTACTGAAGGAACGAGAAGACCTCACCTTTTTCGACCAGCGCATCGCGAAGGGGCACATTGCGAAACTCGAGGGGATCGTCGGCTCGGAATTCGTGCATATGGATTACGGCGAAGCGATCCAAGTGCTCGAGCGGGCGGGCGAACGAGATTTCGAGTTCCCGGTCAAGTGGGGCGTCGACCTGCAGTCGGAGCACGAGCGCTATCTGACCGAGAAATACGAAAAAAAGCCGGTCATCGTGATGAACTACCCGAAGGACATCAAAGCCTCCTGCACTACGCCTGGTACCGCGGTCTGCGCCGCTACGGCACGGTGCCGCATGCCGGCTTCGGCTTCGAGTACACCCTCGCCTATGTCATCCGCCTCGCCAACGACGGCCGCACCGTCGCAGCGATGGACGTATTGGCGAAGGGGATCGGCGAGATCATCGGCGGCAGCCAGCGCGAGGCTCGCGGTCGCTGCCGCGCTCGGCCAAACACAATAGACATTTTTGCATCGCGCCTATACGGTCACGCATAGGCCCAGCGATAGGGTCGATCGAACGGGAGGAAAGGATGAAACCAGGGTTCTGGTTCCGGGCGGCCGGTCTCGGCGCCGCCCTGGCCCTCGCCCTCGTGGCGACGGTACCCGGACAGGCGGAGGAAACGTCGAAATACGGCGGTACGCTGTCCTACATGATCCCGGCGGACTCGCCGCCCAGCTTCGACGCGCAGCGCGAGCAGACCTATGCGACGATCCACTCGGCGGCGCCGTTCTATAGCGTCTTGATCAGGATCAACCCCAACAATCCGGGGTCGACCACCGACATCGTCTGCGATCTGTGCACCGCGATGCCCGAGCCGACCGATGGCGGTAAGACCTACACCTTCAAGATCCGCGACGATGTCAAGTTCCACAACGGCGACAAGCTGACCGCTGAGGACGTCGCGGCGAGCCTGAACAAGATCGCCTTTCCGCCGGAAGGCGTGGTGAGCCCGCGCGCCGCCACTTTCATGATGGTCGACAACATCACGGCGACGGACCCGCACACCCTTGTCATTCATCTGAAGTTCGCAACCCGCACCTTTCTGCCGGCGCTCGCCGACCCCTACAACTGGATCTACCAGAAGAAGGTGCTCGACAAGGACATCCATTGGTACGAGCACAACATCCTGGGCTCTGGCCCGTTCAAGTTCGCCGGGTTCGAAACCGGCCAGTCGATCAAGGGCGTGCGCAACCCAGACTACTACCACAAGGGCCTGCCCTATCTCGACGGGTTCATCGGAATCTACGCGCCGAAGCAGGCGGTGCAGCTCGATGCGATCCGCTCCGACCGCGCCGCGACCGAGTTCCGCGGCTACCCGCCATCGGCGATAGATCAGCTGAAGCAGGAACTTGGCGACAAGATCGTGGTGCAGCAGAGCGACTGGAACTGCACCGTGGGGGCCTGGATCAACCACCAGAAGAAGCCGTTCGACGATGTTCGGGTGCGTCGCGCCCTGACCCTGGCGCTCGACCGCTGGGGCAGCGCGCCGAGCCTCTCTGAGATCAGCCTCATGCACACCGTCGGCAGCCTCGTATTTCCAGCATCACCGCTGGCACCCGACAAAGACCAGATCCGCAGCATCGCCGGCTTCTGGCCCGACATCGAGAAGTCACGAGCCGAGGCGCGCCGGCTGCTGAAAGAGGCGGGCGCCGAAGGCCTCAGCTTCGAGTTGGTGAACCGCAACGTCGATCAGCCGTATAAATATCTCGGGATTTGGCTAATCGATCAGTGGAGCAAGATCGGACTGCACGTCACCCAGCAGGTCGTGCCGACGGGCCCGTGGTTCGCAGCCTTGCGCAGCGGCGATTTTAGCGTCTCGACCGGCGGCAGTTGCCACGGCATCGTCAACCCGGTGTTGGATGTCCAACCCTGGTTGCCGCGCTCCGTCAGCGAGTCGAATTACGGCTACTACGAGGATCCGAAAGAACTCGATATCTACGACAAGATGCTCCACGAGACGGATCTCGCGAAGCAGCGCGCGCTTATGCTCCAGTACAACAAGCGCGTGCTGGACGAGGAGGCGCATTATATCCACACGTTTTGGTGGAATCGGCTCGTGCCGCTGCGCTCCTACGTCCACGGCTGGAAGATTGGCCCGAGCCACTACGCCAACCAGGATCTGGGGACGATTTGGCTCAGCGCTCCCGAATGCGGAACGTGTAGTGCACACCCGACGACGGCAAAAGCCGAAGCCGAGATCAGCAAATAACTTAGGGATGAGGCGGGGGTTGGACCTCACCAAGAATAGGCAGCGTGTTGACTCGGCGCAAGACTGGCACGGTCGCGCTCGGCCATGCTGCGGTCCAATACGTCGAGCTGCTCCTCGCGCTGGCTGCCGCCGATGATCTCGCCGATCCCCGGCGCCAGCACATCCATTGCGCGTCGCGACGCAATCCCCTTCCCGCCTGTAGGGCGGAAGAGCGTGCGCGCATTCCGCCAGCGGGCTGGGATACGAGCGGCGGGATACGCTTTGCTCTCCCGCCCTACGGTGCTCAACGATTGAGCGGCCTTCGACCCCTTTGACGTCTCGCCAACACGAGACTCCCACACTGCACCCGGGCTTCTGGCGGTGCCTAGCTTTTGATGAACGCCAGCAGGTCGGAATTGATCGTGTCCGCTTCAGTGGTGGGCATGCCGTGCGGGAAGGCCTTGTAGGTTTTCAGGGTTCCGTTCTTCAATAGCTTGGCGGACATCGGCCCGGCGGCGACATAAGGCACGATCTGGTCGTCTTCGCTGTGGATGACCAATACCGGGACGGTGATCTTCTTTAGGTCTTCCGTGAAATCGGTTTGGGAAAAGGCCACAATGCCGTCGTAATGCGCCTTGGCGCCGCCCATCATGCCCTGGCGCCACCAATTCTGGATGACGGCCTCCGAGGCTTTAGCTCCCGGCCGGTTGTAGCCGTAGAAAGGCCCGGCCGCCACGTCGCGATAGAATTGCGAACGATTGGCGGCGAGTTGCGCCTGCAGGCCATCAAACACATCCTTGGAAAGGCCCTGGGGATTGGCCGCCGTTTTCAGCATGAGAGGTGGCACCGCGCTGATCAGCGCCGCCTTGGCCACCCGGCTTTCGCCGTGCCGACCCAGATAGTGCGCGACCTCGCCGCCGCCGGTGGAATGGCCGACATGGATCGCGTTTTTCACGTCGAGATGCGCCGTCAGCGCCGCCAGATCATCGGCATAATGGTCCATATCGTGGCCGTCGGCGGTCTGGGTCGAGCGGCCGTGGCCACGGCGGTCATGGGCGATAACGCGATAGCCGTGCTTGAGGAAGAACAGCAGCTGCGCATCCCAATCATCGGCCGACAGCGGCCAGCCGTGGCTGAACACGATCGGCTGACCCGAACCCCAGTCCTTGTAAAACATCTCCGTGCCGTCGGTGGTGGTGATCGTGGGCATGTAAACTCCTGTGAAAGGGGGTGGCTGCCATTTCGATTAGAGCACGTCCGCTGTATCGCCGTCAGGGAACGGATTGAGCGTTCGGGGTGCGGGCTAATTACCGCTCTGCCAAGGCCGTCGTTCGGCCGCGAGCGACGTTTCGGTTGCCGTCTTTCCGGTGCTGGACCATCATGCAGCGCCTCGACCGGCCCCGGAGAAATCACACGCCATGAGCCTATCAACTCAAAGCCTCTCGCCGAACCTGCCGCCCGACACGCAGCGCGAGATGCTACGCCGGATGCTGACGATCCGCCGCTTCGAGGAGCGCGCCTCGGCCGACTATCTTGCCGGCAAGATCTATGGCGTCGTGCATTGCTATATCGGCGAGGAGGCGGTCGCGGTCGGCGTCTGCAGCGCGCTCGGGCCCGGCGATCGGATCATCTCGACGCATCGCGGCCACGGCCATTGCATCGCCAAGGGCGCCGATCTCAACCGCATGATGGCCGAGCTCTACGGGCGCCAAACCGGCTATTGCAAGGGCAAGGGCGGCTCGATGCACATCGCCGATTTCGGCATCGGCATGCTCGGCGCCAACGGGATCGTCGCGGGTGGGATCGCGATCGTCACCGGCGCCGGCTTAGCAGCGCAGATGGAGGGCAAGGGCGGTGTCGCCGTCTCGTTTTTCGGGGATGGCGCGTCAAACGCCGGACCCTTCCACGAGTGCCTCAACATCGCTGCGACCTGGAAGCTGCCGATGCTCTATGTATGCGAAAACAACATGTACGCCGCGCAAACCGCGGCCGCCGCGACGCACGCCTTGAGCGACGTGGCGGCGCGCGCAGCCGGCTACGGCATTCCGGGTGTCGTCGTCGACGGCAACGACATCTTCGCGGTTTACCAGGCGGCGAACCGCGCCGTCGATCGGGCGCGCTCGGGCGGCGGCCCGACCCTGATCGAATGCAAGACCTACCGCCAGCGCGCCCACACCGAGCGCCGGGGCCAGCCCGATCCCCGCGACCCGGCCGAGGTCGAAGCGTGGAGGGGCAAGGACCCGATCGCGCGGCTCGAGCGCCAATTGAGCGAGCAGGGTTACCTCGACACCGCCGGGATGCAGGCCATGGAGCGCGAAATCATGGCCGCGCTCGACGCCGCCGTCGCCTTTGCCGAAGCGAGCCCCTTCCCCTTGCCCGAACAGGCGACCGAAGACGCCTTTGCGGCCTGATCCGGGAGGAGACGATGCGAGAGTTGACGTATAACGAAGCCGCGCTCGAAGCCGTCGCCGAGGAGATGCGGCGCGATCCCAAGATCTTCTACATGTCGACTGACGCATTGCCGCCGCTCCTCAAGGAATTCGGCCCCGAGCGCATCCGGGCGACGCCGATCACGGAGGCGGCGTTGACCGGCATGGCGATCGGCGCGGCCGGCTGCGGCTTCCGCCCGATCGTCGATTGGCGGCAGGTGACGTTCTGCTTTGTCGCGATGGATCAGATCGTCAATCAAGCGGCCAAGATCCATTACATGTTCGGGGGCCAGGTGACGTTCCCGATCCTCTATCGGGCAGCCGTCGGGGGCGGCGGCCAGATTGCGGCGCAGCACTCGCAGTCGCCCTATTCGATGTTCATGAATGTCGCCGGCCTGAAGATGTTTCTGCCGTCGACGCCCTACGACGTCAAGGGCCTCTTAAAGACGGCGATCCGCGACAACAACCCCGTCATCTCGTTCGAATCAAGCCGCCTCATGACGCGCAAGGGGCCGGTGCCGGAGGAGGACTACACGATCCCCTTCGGCAAGGCCGACATCAAACGCGAGGGCAGCGACGTGACCGTCGTCGCGCTCGCCTGGCTCGTGCACGAGGCGCTCGCCGCGGCCGACGAGCTTGCCGCGGAGGGGATCTCGGTCGAAATCGTCGATCCGCGCACGCTCGTGCCGCTCGATACGCAAACGATCCGCAATTCGGTGCAGAAAACTGGTCGCCTCGTCATCGCCGACGAGGCGGGGCCGACCGCCGGCTTCTCGGCGGAGGTCGCCGCCGTGGCCACCGAGGACGCGGCGACCTTCGCGCGGCTCCAGGCCCCGGTGAAGCGGGTCTGCGCCCTGCAGGTGCCGATCCCCTACAGCCCCATCCTCGAAAGCCAGGTCTTCCCGGACCGCAAACGGATCATCGCCGGGGTTCGTGACGTCCTCCAAGGAGTTAGGCCGGCTGCGGCAGCGTGACAAACTGGACCAATTTGCGCTGTCATTGCGAGAAGCGAAGCGACGACGCAATCTCGTACTCGCAGACGCGCCTTTGCTTGCGCGAGATTGCTTCGCTTCGCTCGCAATGACAGCAAAAATAGCAAGAGTATGCGATGCAGATCGTCGACGCGCAAATTCACCTTTGGGGGAGCGGCTTGCCGAGCAACCAGTCGCATCGGCAGGTGACGGCCTTTACTCCCGAGGAGGCCATCGTGCTGATGGACGGAGCCGGCGTCGACGCCGCCGTCATTCATCCGCCAGGTTGGGACCCGAATTCGACCGGCATGGCGTTTGGGGCAGTTCGGAACTACCCGGGCCGCTTCGCGATCATGGGCTCGCTCCCGCTTGACCGGCCGGAATCTCGCGCGCGCATCGCGAGTTGGCGAGAACAGCCGGGAATGCTCGGTCTGCGCTATGGGTTCCTCTCCGATCCCGCGCGGCGGCGGCTGCACGATGGCAGCCTCGACTGGCTGTGGGCTTCCGCCGAAGACGCGGGTGTTCCGATCGCCGCGCTGGCGACGGATTCACTGGCGCAGCTCGGCCGGATCGCTGAGCGCCACCCTGGACTGCGCTTGACGATCGATCACCTCGGCGGCAGAGGCGGCACATCGACACTGAAAGACGCCGCCGCAATGCCCCACATCCCGGAGCTATTGGCGCTTGCGAAATTTCCCAATGTGGCGGTCAAAGCGACGGGCGTACCGCACTATTCCAGCGAACCCTATCCGTTTCCGGCACTGCACATCTATCTGCGGCAAGTCTACGACGCCTTTGGTCCGAGCCGCATGCTCTGGGGCACCGACATCACGAAGATGCCGTGCTCGTGGCGCCAATGCGTGACGATGTTCACCGAGGAATTGCCGTGGCTCAGCGATGAGGACAAGCGGCTCATCATGGGAGAGGCCGTCTGCGCCTGGTGGGGCTGGGACCGGGCCGCCTGAAACACGTCACCGCCCGAGACCGCAGGGACCGGGCGATCAGGCCCGCATGCCCCAGGCGATCGTGTTGCGCAGCAGCGTCATGAACGCGTCGGTTTCCCACGCGCCGTGAAAAGTCGGCGGTGTCTTGTCGGCCGGGTCGGGGGCCCGGGCGGCGCGGATCGCGGGGTTATGGCAATGCCCTAGCGCAAAGTAGGTGACGCCGCCATTGCCGATCGCACGGGTATAGCCGAGCACGCGGGTCCTGCCGTCGGCTTGCAGCGAGGTGTCCGAAGAGTAGAGGGTGCCGATGGCGGGTGAGACGGCGCTCGGGCCGTAATCCGCGGTCAGCAGGATTTGCATCGAGCCGGGATTCTGCAACTCGACGAAGTACGGCTCGTCCTCGACGACAAAGGATTTGCCGAGGCCTCGCGCGAGAGGAGAATCGGCGGCGCTCACCTCGACGCGAAACTCGCAGATCGGCGGATGGGTCAGGAAATAGCTCCCGAGGAGGGCGTGGTGCTCGGACTTGACGGTGCGGCGCTGGCGCGCGCCCTCCACGCGCTCGGCGCGGCCACCGCTCGTACCATGCAAAGCCAGCCAATGGCCGCCCGCCTCCAGCCAGCGCTCGATCGCGCGGGTCTGCGCGGCATCCGGGCAGGGGCCGGCGACATAGGTGATCAGCAGCCGGCTGACCGGCAGCCATTTCTCGATATCCACGAAATCGTTGGCGACCGAGGCCGGAACCTCCCGTTCGGAAAGCAGCCCCAGCAGCCGCAATCGGGCATAGTCGTGATCGTGCCCAGCCATCGAACCGGGCGGAAAACCGCCGGCAATCAGATGCGCGCGGCCGGGTTTTGTCTCTGTCATCGCATCACCTCGTTCGTAAAATCCCCGGGCCCAGTCTGTCACCTTCCCCTGGGTGGCGCCATGTGCCAGATTCTGTGAAGCGCACCACAGGAGACCCGTCATGCCGCGTTTGAATTTCGGCGCTTTCCTCGCCCCGCATCATCCGGTCGGCGAGCACCCGATGTTGCAGTTCCGCCGCGATCTCGATCTCGTCGAGCATCTCGACCGGCTCGGCTATGACGAGTTCTGGTGCGGCGAGCACCATTCGAGCGGCTGGGAAATGATCGGCTCGCCCGAGATGTTCCTCGCCGCGGCGGGTGAGCGTTCGAAGCGGATCAAGCTCGCCACCGGCGTTATCTCATTGCCCTATCACCACCCGTTCAATGTCGCGCAGCGCATGGTTCAGCTCGACTGGATGACCGGCGGGCGGGCGATATTCGGGTCCGGTCCCGGTGCGCTCGCGTCCGACGCCCACACGCTCGGGATCGATCCGATGGTGCAGCGCGACCGCCAGGACGAGGCGATCGGCGTCATTCGGCGCCTCTTCAACGGCGAGCGGGTGACCGCGAAGAGCGACTGGTTCACATTGCAGGACGCGGCATTGCAATTGCTGCCACTGCAGGAGGACATGCCGTTCGCCGTCGCGTCGCAGATCAGCCCATCCGGCATGACATTGGCCGGCAAGCACGGGATCGGCATCATCTCGATCGGCTCGATGTCGAGCGAAGGCCTCAACGCCCTGCCGACGCAATGGGGCTTCGCGGAAGCGGCAGCGGCCAAGCACGGCAAGACGGTCGACCGCAAGAACTGGCGCGTCCTGTTGAGCTGGCACATCGCCGAGACCCGCGAGAAGGCGCGCGCCGAGGCCCGCGAGGGCCTTCTGCGCCACCACAACCAGTACATTGTCGGGACTTTGCAGCGGCCCGATGCGAAGCCGTTCAGCGACCCCGACGAGGCGGTCGACAAAGCCGCGTTTTCGGACGGGGCCTCGGCGACAATCGGCACGCCGGATGATCTGGTCGCGCGGATCAAATCCGTGATCGAGATCAGCGGCGGGTTCGGCACCCTGGTCGGGTTTGTGCACGACTGGGCCAACCCGGAAAACACGATGCGCAGCTGGGACATGGTGGCGCGCTACGTCGTGCCAGAAATCAACGGCTATCTCGCCGGGCTGCGAGATTCACAGCACTTTGTTGCCACCAACCGCGGCGTCTTCGACCGCGCCAAGGAAGCGATCATGGCGAAAATCACCGAGAACGAAGCCGCTGTCGCAGCGCTCTCGGTGACGCGGGGATCGCGCCTGGGCGACGTGGCTTCCGCCAGCAACGTCCCCGATCTCGACAAGGCCCGCGCGCAGGCCGGACGGCGCTGACGCGGTGCTGTCCTGCGTCCTTCGAGAGGCGCTCTTTGAGCGCTCCTCAGGATGAGGGAAGTCTTTGATGGCGCTAAGGAATTCCTCATCCTGAGGAGGCCGCGACGCGGCCGTCTCGAAGGACGCACTGCGCCGCTCCCACCACCAAGACTTTTTCACAAGCTCTTTCGCGGGGATGAAAATTATGGCGCTGCTCATCGTCGATCTCGACAAGCGCATCGGCAATGCGAAGGCCTGGCGTGACACCTTCGCGGAACAGCTGCCCGATCTGGAGATCCGCATCTGGCCCGATCCGGGAGAATTGGCGGATGTCGAATATCTCGCCTTCATGCACCCCGACTTCGATGCTCTTCCGGTATTTCCGAACCTGAAAGCGATGTTCAGCCGCTCGGCCGGGGTAGAGGCGTTTGTCAACCATCCCAGGCTGCCGAAGGCCCCGCTCGGCAAAATGGAGCCGCCGGGCGGCGATCCGATGATGACCGAATACGTCGTCATGCATGTGCTGCGGTTTCATCGCGATATGCCCGGTTATCAGGCGGCTCAGGCCAACCGGGAGTGGCGCCGGGCAAGGATCGTGCGGCCCGAGGAACGGCGCATCGGTTTTCTCGGCTATGGCATGATGGCGAAAGCGCCGGCGCTGGTGTTGAAGTCGCTAGGCTTCCCGGTCTCGGCTTGGGTCCGATCGCCGCGCGACAAGGAGGAGGTGCCGATATTCCACGCTCATGACCAGCTCGAGCCATTTCTCAATCAGACCGACATTGCCGTTTGCCTGCTGCCGCTGACGCGCGAAACCGAGAGCATCTTCTGCGCTCGCACCTTCGCAATGATGCCGAGAGGGGCGATGCTGGTGAATGTCGGGCGCGGCAAGCATGTCGTGGCCGATGACCTGATCCGCGCGCTCGATTCGGGGCAGCTGTCCTACGCCGCATTGGACGCGCTGTGGCCCGAGCCCCTGCCGCCGGACAGCCCATTGTGGCTGCACCCCAAAGTCACCGTGATGCCGCACGTGGCGCGCCGCCCGACTGTCGCCCAGCTCGTGACGGAAATCGCCGCCAACATCCGGAGCCTCGAAGCCGGTGGCGGGCTATTGCAGGAAGTCGACAAGACAATGGGATACTGATCGACCCTAGCCGCCGCAAGCTGGCTCTGAACGCAATCTCGACGCAACTCGTCGCCGGCAGCAGGGAGCCATCCAGCACGTTCGGCCTGGAACCCGATGCGGCGATCGTCCGGCATTAGGGGAGTATGCCGGCCTCGGAGGATGGCGGAATGCGCTGCGCTTTTTCGGCCTACGCCTGCTGAGCGCTCTCTAGGCAGCTTCAAGCTCCTCGTACTAAAGGACGAATACCCCTAAAATCGCGCGTTTAGAGCATCGGGCTTGGCACTCGATCCGCTGGATCAGGAGGAATGGACATGCTGACGGGCTTCAAGAATTTCCTGATGCGCGGCGACGTCATTGTCGTGGCGGTCGGACTGGTCGTGGCATTAGCGTTCAGCAACCTCGTCAAGGCGTTCACCGACAACATCATCAACCCGCTGATCGCCGCCGCCCAGGGTACTGCCAAGGGTCCCGGGTTGGGGTGGCAGCTGGTCAACGGCGGCGGCGACGGCACATACCTCAACCTCGGCGCGTTCATCTCGGCAATCATCTACTTCATCATCTTCATGGCGGTCGTGTACTTCCTTATTATTCAACCCTACAAGTTTATCATGGCTCGACGGGGTAGGGTGGTGTTCGGCGACCCGCCCGCGACCAAGACCTGCCCGGCGTGCCTGTCTGACGACCTGAACCCGGCCGCGAGCAAGTGCAAGTATTGCGGATCCGTCCTCACCGTTTGATACAAGATTGGCCGGAAAGACATCGCCGGTTCAGTATGATGGAAGGTGGTCCCGTTGCGAAGGCCCGCTGCCCGGAGGAGCGCATCCATGAAGACGACGCGTCGACGGTATTGGGTCTTTTTCCTGCTCTTTCTTTTCAACCTGATCGCCTATGTCGATCGGGTCAACATGTCGGTCGCGGGCAAGCCGATCGCGCAGGAATTCGGTTTGTCGCCGGTGGCGCTCGGCTATCTGTTCTCCTCCTTTCTGTGGGCCTATGTGCTGATGATGCTGCCGGGCGGGCGACTGATCGACCGCTGGGGCGCGCACCTCGTCGCGTCGGTCGCGACGGCGGTGTGGTCGGCGGCACAGATGGCGACCGGCGTGGCGTCGAGCTTTGCGGCGATGCTGCTGACGCGACTGGGACTCGGGATCGGCGAGGCCCCGTTCGCGCCGGTCACCTACCGCAGCGTAAGAAATTGGGCGCCCTATACCGAGCGCGGCACGGCGATCGGCGCGATCTCGGCCGGCTCCAGCCTGGGGCTGGCGCTTGGCGCACCGTTTGTGGCGTGGCTGATCGAGGTGGCGTCGTGGCGCTGGTCGTTCATCATCACCGGGGCGATCGGGTTCGGCTGGGTCGCACTCTGGTCGGCTGTTGTATCGACGCCGGAAAAGACGCGGTGGCTGCCGCACTCGGAGCGCCAGCGGATCTTCGCCGAGCGCGACGCCGGCATCGAGCCGCCGAGCCACGATGGGGTCGGGTATCTCGGCCTCATCCGCTGCCCGGCGATGTGGGGCCTCTTTGTCTCGCAGGGCTGCCTTGTCTATTCAGTCTATCTCTACATGACGTGGCTGCCCAATTATCTGCAGACCGCGCGTGGACTGTCGCTGGTCGGGTCGGGCATCTTCACATCAATCCCGTTCTTCGCCGCCTCGGTGGTCAACATCATCGCCAACTGGTGTGGCGACAGGTTGCTGTCCGCCGAGGCGGTGCGCGCCGGCAAACGCCGCTATCTGGTTGCATTGTGCCTGCTCCTGACGGCGGCCGGCTTGCTGATCCCGGTCGCGCAATCGCTCACTGCCGTCGTCGTTCTAGTCTCGATCGCGGCTTCGTTCGGCAATGTCGGGCCGGCCGCGAATGGGGCGCTGGTCGGCGATTTGTTGCGCTCGCCTGCCGATGCCGGCCGGGCGTTTGCGTTTCTGGTGCTCGGCGGCAACAGCTTCGGGCTGCTCGCGCCGATCGTGACCGGCTATCTCGTCGAGGCGACCGGCAGCTTCAACTCCGCTTTTATTTTGGCGGGAGGTCTGGCGGTGATTGGGGCGGTCGTGACCCTCGCTCTCGCCCGCACCCCGATCGGCGAGGTCCGGGCGCCCGCCGCGGCGCAACCAAGGCTCGCCGACTGAGGCTCGGTCGCTAACGCCAAAGAGTGGCGAGGAGGTAGACCGCTGCACTCAGCGCGGTAATCCAGAAGCTGGTTGGCCAGTCAGTATAAAAGGCGAGGGTGATGCCGAGCCAAGCCTCGAAGAGCGCCAGAATTCCCGAGAGCAGGACGCCGGTTGCCACACCGCTGGTCAACCGCTGAGCTGCCGCAGCGGGGCCGACCATCAGCGCGAATACCAGCAACACTCCGACGATTTGCGCGCATTCGGCCGTTGTCAACGCGACAATCGCCAGAAACAGTATGGAATAGAGGCGCAGTGAGACGCCCTTTGCTTCGGCCAGCTCGGGTTGCAGGGTCGCGAAAAGCAACGGGCGGGAGATGATTGCGAGGGTTCCGAGACTGACCGCACCGAGCGCGAGCAATGTCCAGACCGTACCAAGATCGACGGCCAATACGTTCCCGAACAGCAGTGTCGTCGCTTGCGTCGCGAAGGCAGTATAAAAATGCAGGAACAGCAGGCCGAGACCCAGCGACAAGGCGAGCACCAGCCCGATCGCCACGTCCCGCTGCGCCAGCCGCTCGCCCAATGACCCCATGCCGATCCCGGCGGCCAATGTCATCAGCACCAATCCCCAGAGCGGAGTGACGCCCACGAGGATGGCCCCGGTGGCGCCGGTGAATCCGACGTGAGCCAGGGCATGTCCGGCAAATGTCTGCCCGCGCAAAACCAAAAAATATCCGACGATGCCCGCGACGATCGCGACCACGGATGCTGCCGCGAAGGCATTGCGCATGAAATCGTATTCGAACATTGCCCAGATGGAGCTAGCGGGGAGTGGATTGGTGCGAATGCTCATGCTGATGGGCGTCACGCTCCACATCGTGGCTGCCGGACATGATGAATATCCGGTCCCTGAGGCGCACGACGTCGATCTCGGATCCATAAAGCTCCGACAACACGGGTCCAGTGATCACCTCGTCCACGGTGCCGAGGGCGGCACGGCCATTTCCCAGATAAAGCACCCGGTCGAGCGCGCCGAGCAGCGGGTTCAACTCGTGAGCGCTGAACAGCACCGCGATCCCGAGCTCGCTCTGAAGCGACTGGGCCAATTCCACTACCCCGCGCTGATGGTGCGGATCGAGGCTGATGAGCGGCTCGTCGAGCAGCAGCAGCCGCGGCCGGCCGATCAATGCTTGGGCCAGCAGCAGGCGCTGGCGCTCGCCACCCGAGATCTCTGCGATCGGGCGCCGCGCCAACCCGCGTGAACCAACCAAATCGAGCACGCGGTCGATTTCCGCCCGGCCCGCCTTGCCCGGAATTGGCAGGCCGAGGCGGTGGCCGTTCACGACACCCGCCACGAAATCCCAGCCGCTCAGCCGCATTCCCGCCGCCGCCTCGCTACGAACTTGCGGCAGATAGCCGACGACAGGATTTCCCCGCGTCGCGCGCTGATCGAGGACGCGAATAGCGCCTCGGCTCGGCGGCACCAGACCGAGAACGGCGCGCATCAGCGTGGTTTTGCCGGAGCCGTTCGGTCCGAGTACGCCGACAAACTCGCGCGGCACGATTTCCAGGTTGACCGGGTCCAGCACGATGCGGCCGCCGAGCATCAAGCAGACGTCGCGAAACTCGATCGCGTTCATGGCTGCGGTTTCGGGAGCGCCTGATCGACCGCATCGAGCTCACTCGACAGCCATTCCTGGTAATTCTTTCCCGGCGGTTCGGTCTCCGTCACCGCCACGACCGGGATATGCGATGTCCGTGCGAGCCTCACCATTCGTTCGGCCGTCGGATCTGAGGCTTGGCTATTGTAAACGAGCATCCGAACGCGATGGCTCTCGAGGTCGTTCTCGAACATCACAACATCGGAGGCACCCGGCTCGGTATTATTCATCACAGCCAGCTGGAACCGGCGGTCGTGGACCTGCATCCCAATGGCGTTGAGGAGGTAGTTGAGAACCGGCTCTGTCGCGGCGACGGGCATGCCGGCCAGACGTTCACGCAATGCTGCGATCTTGGCCTCGATCGGCTGCAGCGACTGGCGAAACTCTGCAAGACGCTGCCGGTAATCTGCCTGGTGAGCCGGATCGGCAATGCTCAATTCGTCCGCCAATCTCGCGGCGAGCGCCAACGCGGTGTTGGGGGCGTACCAGATATGGGGGTTGTCGCCCGGTCGTCTGCCCATCAGCGTGCCGACATCGACCGCAGCTCGGTCCGAGCTCGCGGCAGCGCCCAGCAGCTTTTCTATCCAGGGGTCATAATCGAGGCCGTTATAGATGACGATCCGTGCCGCGGAGACGGCTCGTGCGACCGAGGGGCTCGCCTCGAACAGATGCGGGTCCTGGTTAGGATTGCTGAGAATGCTCGTCACCGCGACATCCGGCCCGCCGATCTGGTTCGCGACGTCGCCGTAGAAGTTCTCGGCCGCAACGATGGTGATGGGCCTCGCCCAGGCCAGTCCCGGAGCATCCAAGAGCGCGGCGACGGCGACGGCCACGACCAGTTGTTTCATGCGGGCGCCTCCGACGAGAGCCTGCGCGTAAGCTCACGATATAACGTTATCATCCAGCCCGGAAGGAACGAATGATATAACGTAACAGGCGCTTGCCGACTTTGGCACTCGCCCGCATCCGATCACATCTGGAGACCGGCGGCAGTTGCGTCGGCGACACTTGCCGGCTGAATTGCGTCGCGACGGGTTAGCGGGTCGTATAGCCGCCGTTGGCGAAGATTGTCTGCCCGGTGATCCACCAGCCGTCGGTGACCAGGAATTTGACGATCGGCACTATATCGCGGATGTCGGTGAGCTTGCCGTTCATGCTCGCGGATTGATGATAGACGATCGAATCCGCGCTCTCGGCCGGGTAGAAAAACGGCGTATCCATCGGTCCGGGCGCCACGGCATTGACCGAAATGCCGCGCGGGCCCAGTTCTTTTGCCGCCGCGCGCGTAAAGTGCTCGACTGGCGCCTTGCTGCCGGCATAGACGGAATAAAGCCCGGTGAAGGCCGCCAGCAGCGACGTCACCACCGTGACAATCTTGCCGCCGCTGTTGTCCGGGATTCGCCTCGCCGCCTCGCGAATGAAGAAATAGGCGGCTTTGGAATTGACCGCGAACATCGCGTCGTACTCTTCTTCGCTGGTCTCGGCGATCGGCTTTTTGAGTACCTTGCCGGCCGTATTGATCGCGACGTTGACGGTGCCGCAGCGCCCCACCGTCTCGTCGAACAGGTGGACCACGTCGGCGACCCGGGTCAGGTCGCCCTGGATCGCAAAGGCATCGCCGCCAGACGATTTGACCGCCTCGACCGTTTCTGTTGCCGCTCCTGCAGTCGCTTCGCTGTTGTAATGGACGGCGATCTTTGCCCCGTCGGCGCCCAAGGTCCGGCTTATCAGCCCTCCCAGATTTTTGGCGCCGCCAGCGACGACCACGACCTTGCCTGCGAGTGTTTGAGCTGCCATTTGACCGCCTCCATAGCCATTACGGTTGCGAGCGAAAAGCGCTTGATCGGGGACCAATCAGCGGCAGAATATGCGGGGATCGGCGCAGTATAGGCGAAGCGATCAGCGGCGGGAATCCCGATGCCACGAGACCGTTTAACGGCATTCAGCGATGGCGTTATCGCCATCATCATCACGATAATGGTGCTGGAACTGAAGGTGCCGCACGGTGCAGATTGGAGCGCGCTCGGCAGCTTGGTCCCGGTGTTTCTGAGCTACGTGCTCAGTTTTGTCTACGTGGCGATCTATTGGAACAACCATCACCATCTGCTCCATACCGTCGCGAGGGTCAATGGGCTGATCCTTTGGGCCAACATGCATCTGCTGTTCTGGCTGTCGCTGACGCCGTTTGCGACCGGCTGGATGGGCGAGAATAATTTCGCTCCGTTGCCGACCGCAGTTTATGGGGTGGCGCTGTTGATGCCCGCTGTCGCCTATGCCCTGCTACAGAAGGCAATCACGCGGACGCACGGGATGGAGTCGCTCCTGGCCAGAGCTCTCGGCAACGATATCAAAGGGAAGATCTCACCCCTATTGTACATTGCGGGGATCTTACTGGCGCTCGTGAACCCCTGGATTTCGGTGGTGCTTTACACGTTCGTCGCGCTGATCTGGCTGATCCCGGACCGGCGCATCGAACACGCGATCAGGCAAGTTTGACGTAGAAGGAAGCCGTAGTAGGCTGCGGGTGACCAATGCCTTGATGTTTAGAGGAGGACGGAAATGCCGATTTCAGGGGAATTGATCGCCGGCGCATTGGCCGGCCTCGCGTTTGTCGGATGCAGCCTGTCGAACGCTTCGGGGACCCCGGATTCCGGGCCGCGACAGGGAAGGCGGCGCGAGGTGGTCGTCAACGGCAAGCGGGTCAAGACCGTCGACATCCACGCCCATACGATCGTTCCCGAGGCGGCGGCGGTGATCAACCACCCGCTGGAGGCGCCGGGTCTATTGTGGTCCAACGTCTCCGACCGCATCCAGGAGATGGACGCGGAGGGGATCGATGTCGAGGCGCTCAGCATCAACCCTTTTTGGTATCGCGCCGAGCGCGACGCCGCGGCCGAGCTAATCAAGGTCCAGAATGAAAAGCTCGCCGAGTTCTGCGCCGCGACACCCGACCGCTTTGTCGCCTTTGCGACCGTCGCGTTGCAGCATCCCCAGCTCGCCGTCGAGCAGCTCGAACACGCGATCAAGCGATTGGGGCTGCGTGGTCTGTCGGTCGGCGGCAGCGTCGCCGGGCAGGAATTGGCCGATCCGAAATTCCACCCGGTCTGGGCCAAGGCCGAAGAGCTCGGTATTCTGATCTTTATGCACCCCCTCGGCACCCGGGAATTGGAGCCGAGCGGCCGGCTCGGCGGCAGCGGCCTGCTGACCAACACGATCGGCAACCCGCTCGAAACGACGATTGCACTGTCGCACCTGATCTTCGAGGGCACATTAGACCGCTTTCCCGGTCTCAAGATCTGCGCCGCGCATGGCGGCGGCTTTCTGCCGTCCTACGCCAATCGCTCGGACGCGGTCATCACGACTTTCCCGAACCGGGTCGGCCCTTTGCCGAACAAAAAGCCGACCCAGTACCTCAAGGACGGTCAGCTTTATTTCGACTCGATCATGTTTACCGGCGAAGCGATGCGCCACTTGATCGCCGAGACCGGCGTAGGACAGATCATGATCGGCACCGACTACCCGTTTCCCTGGAACAAGGTTCCCGTGGATCACGTCATGTCGACACCAGGCCTCAGCGACGACGACAAGATTGCCATTCTCGGCGGCACTGCGGCAAAGCTGCTCGGTATCGATCATTGAAGGGTAGCGGGCCTACTGGGCCGCTTGCGCCGCTTCGGCGTCCCGAACGATCCTGATCGGCGGAAGGCCGACGATGTCGTAGGTCGACGAAGCGATGCCCATGCCGGTCCGGTCGAATTCGCCGATAATGTGCCGGCTCATCGCATCCTTCGCGTCACGGATCCGATGCGTGCCGACGATAAACCGCACCGTCAGCTCCAGCCAGTTGTCGGTCAGGCGATAGAACACCCGAGGCTCCAGATCGATCGGCTCGACGCCGAAGCGACGCTGCAGGTCGCGTTTTGCCTCGACCGCCATCGCGCTCGGATCGGTGGCATGTTTTTTCGCGGCGTCGAGCAGTATCCGCTCCGCACGGGCGCGATCGGCGTGATAGCCGATGGGAATGGCCATTTCCTCCCAGATGAAGGGGAAATCCCGGGTGTAGTTGAACACCGGTTCGGAAAATATTCTCGAATTGCTGACCGTGACGATGCGGCCGGTGAACTGGCGGCTCTTGACCCACATGGCCGGGTCCGCGGTCTCGACGCTGTGCGGCTGACCCATCTCCATGATCGTCGTCTGGATGAACCCGAGTCGAAGCACATCGCCCCGTACCCCGCCCATTGAGATGCGGTCGCCGACCGTGAAGGTCGATCCGCGCAGGATGACAAAATAGCCCGCAACGGCCGTTACCACCTGTTGCAGGGCGAAGGCGAGGCCTGCCGAGAAGAGACCGAAGGCGCTCGCCAGCCGGCCGGGGTCGTTGAACCAGATCGACAAGGATCCGAAGATCAGGATAACAGCGGTGACCAGGCTGATGCCCTGCCGCGTCCAGAACTTCGTCTGGATGCTCGCCCGATCCGCGCGTCGGACAGCGAACCCGACCAGCGCCCGGACGATGGCGCTGCAAATCAGCAAGGCGGCGATAAACAAGATCGAGAGCAGGAGCTTGCGCCCGTTCTCGGCGTTGACGCCGACCCAATCAATCCCAAACAAATGCACGGCGCTTCTCTCCCCAAGCTGATCGCGGTGCGACCGCTGTTCGGGCCGTCGTCCTATGAATTCCCGGAGCGGCTAAAAGTTCATGGCGCCCGGAATGACGGTCCGGCCATTGAATGAGGGCGCTCTCGAAAGAGCCCGAGGCCCTGACGCGCGATCGGCCAGCCAATTCCACCGGGTGTGCGCCGTTTCAGCGCCCGCGCCCCGGAATGACCGCGACGAAAGATAGACCGTTTTCGTATTGGGGAGGCGGGCCCGCCCCGTCCCTCCCCCATTCGCGAGGAAGGGCCGGGGTCCGGGCAACGTTCAGTTCAGGTGGTAGAGGCGGGTCACGTTTTCGCTGGTGATCTTGCGGCGCACGGCGGGCGAGATCTGGGCGAGGTTCTTGTCGAGCACGCGCTGCGAAATCCGGCCAGATGCAGTCGGGGTGCGGGTAGTCGGCGCCCCAGATGATGTTGTCCTCGCCGATCAGCGGGATGATCGGATCGAGATACTGGTCCTGCTGATAGGTGACATAGCCCTGGCGGCGGAAATAGTCGCTCGGCTTCAATTTGAAATTGAGGCTCCTCGCGCGGTCGGCGTATTCGGTGTCGAGGCGGTCGAAGACATAGGGCAGCCAAGTCACCCCCGACTCGCCGAGCACGAAGTTAAAGTCGGGGTATTTCTCGCAGGCGCCGGACGCCAACAGCGAGACCAGCACCTCCATCGTGTCGAGCTGGAATAGCGCCGAGCGCACCAGCCGCCACTGCGTAAAGTACTTCTGCTCCATTTCCGGCGTGTCGGGCGCGCGCAACGCCTTGAAGCCGGTGGAGTGGAACGAGATCGGGAACCGGCACTCGGCCGCCGCTTCCCACAGGGGGTACCACTCGTGGGTATAGAGCGGCGGGGTCATCCGCTTGAAGGCGAGATCGCCGCCGCGTAACCCCATTTTGGCGCAGCGCCGCACTTCGGCGGCGGCCTCGACCGGGTCGGTGTTCGGGACGATCGCGAGCGGGAATACCCGGTTCGGATCGCTGCGCTTGGCGAAATCGGCGACCCAGTCGTTGTAGGTCTTGTCCGCCCAGGCCCGCAGTCCCGCCTCGGAGATCAGGTCATTGATCATCAGGCAGCCATAAATGATCTCGGCCGAAAGGCCATCGCGGTCGAGATCGGCGAGGCGCAATTCCGGCGTGGTCGGCCGCGGCTTGGCGCCGGCGCGGGAATTCCATTCGAAGCCGAGATCCTTCATCTCGTCGATATGGCCGAACATCCCCTTCTGGTACGGCAGGAAACCGGGGCCGATGCCGTTCCACATCCCCCGGTCCTGGGCATCGACAAACCAGTGGAGACCGTCATCCATCTCCTCGACGCGGGGCGCGAGCAATTTCCATTTGTTCGGCGCCTGCGACGACCACAGGTCAGGCGGCAGGTAGGTCAGGTCGATATGGTTGTCGCCGGAAATCAGCTTTTCTGGCATGGCGGGTTCCTCTGGCTCGCTCCGCAAAGAGATAGGAATCCAATATCGTACGATCGACTGACTATCAGCGCTAGAAATAATGCGCCGCGCCGGGCGCTCGCCTGATCTGCGTTTCCGTGATTATGATGCGCTTTGGCCAACGGTCAGGCACAAGGAAGAACGCCATGGCAGTGCAACTCGGAAGCGGCGAATACACCTTCGAGGTCAACGAGAATTGGGCCAAATTGCCGGAGGAAATCACGCTCGGCGACTGCGCGGCGGTCGGTGTCGACCGGCAAAATCGGGTTTACGCCTTCAACCGCGGCGAGCACCCGGTCGCTGTGTTCGATGCCGAGGGCAATCTGCTGCGCACCTGGGGCGAAGGAGTGTTCCACCGCCCGCACGGCGTCCATATGGGCCCGGACGACACGATCTGGCTGACCGATGACGGTGACCACACCGTGCGCAAGTGCACGCTCGACGGCAAAGTGCTGATGACGCTCGGCATCCCGGGCGTGCCCAAACCCTTCATGAGCGGCGAGCCGTTCCACCGCTGCACGCACACCGCCTTGTCCCCGCAGGGCGACCTCTACGTTTCGGACGGGTACGGCAATGCCCGCATCCATAAATACACGCCTGACGGCAAACTCCTGATGTCATGGGGCGAGCCCGGCACCGATCCCGGCCAGTTCAACATTCCCCATAACATCTGCTGCGACCGCGGCGGCTGGGTCTATGTCGCCGACCGCGAGAACCACCGGGTCCAGGTGTTCGACGGCAACGGCAAATTCGAAACCCAGTGGAACAATCTGCACCGGCCGAACGGCATGTGCATGGTGGCCGGCCGCGACCCGCTATTCTATATCGGCGAAGGCGGCCCTTCCGGCGAGATCAACAAGGATTGGCCCAATATCGGCCCGCGCGTCAGCATCCATACGTCAAAAGGCAAGGTGCTGGCCCGGCTCGGCAAAATGCATACCGGCCTCGCTCCCGGCCAGTTCACCTCGCCGCACGGCATCGCCGTCGATGGGCACGGCAACATTTATGTCGGCGAGCTCTCAGGCCGGACCTGGCCGCGCTTCTCGAAGGAGACGCCGCCCAAGCGCCTGCGCGTCATCCACAAGCTCGTCAAGACCGCCGCCTGACCCTTGCCTTTAGTGTGGCAGCGGCGGGAGGGGCGTGTCGGTCGCGAAGCGAAATATTGTTGTCGAACGAAATTCCTGTCCCGGCTTCAGCTCCGTCGTCGGAAAATCGGGCTTGTTGGGGCTGTCCGGGAAATGCTGCGTCTCGAGGGTGAATCCCTCGGTCTGGCGATAGGTCGTGCCTGACGACCCGACGACCGAGCCGTTCATCCCGTTGCTGGTATAGACCTGCACCCCCGGCTCGGTCGTGAAACAATCGATGACGCGGCCGGTGCGCGGATCATAGCCGCGCGCGGCAAACGTCACGCCCTCGCCGGGGCCTTTGTTCAGCACGAAATTGTGGTCGTAACCATGCGCATAGACCATCTGCTGGAACGCGCTGTTGAGCCGCGCGCCGATCGGCATCATCTGCCGGAAGTCGAGCGGCGTGCCTTCCACCGGCGCTATCTCTCCGGTGGGAATGAGATCCGGCCCGACCGGCGTGTAGCGGTCCGCGTTCACGAGCAATAGCTGATCCGCAACCGAACCGGAGCCGTTTCCTGAGAGGTTGAAATAGGAATGGTTGGTGAAGTTGATCACCGTATCCTTGTCGGTGCTCGCGACGTAGGCGATCTGCAATACGTCGTCATTGGTCAGCGTATAAGTGACGCGCATCGTCAGTGTGCCGGGAAAGTTCTGATCGCCATCCGGACTGACATAGCTGAGCGTCGCCGCGACCCCGTCCGGCGCGGTCAGCGGCGTTACCGTCCAGACCCGACGGTCGAGCGCATTGGGGCCGCCATGCAGCGTGTTGGGGCCATTATTGGCGATCAGATGATAGCTCTGGCCATTCAATGTGAACTGCGCGCCGCCAATACGATTGGCGTAGCGGCCGGTGATCGCGCCGAAATGACCGGGGAATGACTCGTACTCCCGCAAATCGTTGAGCCCGAGCACGATGTCGTCGAGCCGGCCGGCGCGGTCGGGCGCGTCGATTTCGGTGATGACGCCGCCAAAGCTCAGGAAGCGCACGCGCAGGCCGTGCTCATTGGTCATCGTGAAGATCTCGACCAACTGCCCGCCTTGCGTGGCGCCGTACGGCGCGCGGTCGAGCCCGGCGGCGGCGCAGGCCGGTCCGCCCGTGACCGAGAGCGCCAGCAGGATGCGTAAAAAATCCGCTGTCATTCCATGACGCCCTTCAGGGCATTTTCTTCACCACCTCGATCAATTCCCGCACCGCGGCGACCGATTTGTCGAAGGCCGCCCTCTCCTCGCCGCTTAGCGAAATCTCGACCACCCGCTCGACGCCGCCGGCGCCGATCACGACCGGGACGCCGACGTAGAGATCCTTGACCCCGTACTGGCCGTCGAGCCACGCCGCGCAGGGCCGCACGCGTTTTTTGTCGCGCAGATAGGCTTCGGCCATCTGGATCGCCGAGCTGGCGGGCGCATAAAAGGCAGAGCCGGTCTTCAACAGACCGACGATCTCGCCGCCGCCGTCGCGGGTCCGCTGGACGATCTTGGCGAGCCGCTCCTGCGTCGTCCATCCCATCTCGACGAGGTCCGGCAGCGGGATCCCGGCGACCGTAGAGTAGCGCACCAGCGGCACCATCGTGTCGCCGTGGCCGCCGAGCACGAACGCGGTGACGTCCTCGACCGAAACACCGAATTCCTGCGCCAGGAAGTAGCGGAACCGGGCGCTGTCGAGGATGCCCGCCATGCCGACGACGCGCTGCGGCGGCAACCCGCAAGCCTCGCGCATCACCCACACCATGACATCGAGCGGGTTGGTGATGGTGATTACGAAAGCCTGCGGGCAGTGCTTCTTGATTGCCGCGCCGACCGTCTTCACGATCCCGGCATTGACCCCGATCAGATCGTCGCGGCTCATTCCCGGCTTGCGCGGAATGCCGGCGGTGACGATGACGACATCGGCGCCCGCGATGTCGGCATAGTCGTTGGAGCCGCTGACGACCGCGTCATACCCCTCGATGGCCGAGCCCTGGACGATGTCGAGCGCCTTGCCCTGCGGCACACCCTCGACGACATCGACCAGAACAATGTCCCCGAGTTCCTTCAGCCCGGCGAGGAGCGCCAAGGTGCCGCCGATATGCCCGGCACCGATCAGCGCGATCTTATTGCGTGCCATGCGAACTCCTTTCGTGTGCGCGCCGACGCTCTATGAGAGGGGACTCTACGATTTCAGGTGCTTATCGAAGAACGCCACGGCGTCTTTCCACAGCTCGGCCGCCGGTCCCTCCCGATAGCTCGGCCGGTAGTCGGCGAGGAACGCATGGCCGGCATTCTTGTAGACCTTGATCGTGACGTCCTTGCCGGCACGCTGCGCGCGGCTGCGCAGTTCTTCCGACTGCGCGACGGTCGGGTTCTGGTCCTCCTCGCCAAACACCGCGAAGAGCGGGCAATGCAAGCGATCCACCAGGTTTAGGATCGGTGTCGGGCGCGCCGGGGTCGTCTCGGCATCCGGCGTCGCGCGGTGGATGAAGCCGCCCCAGCAATCGACCGCGGCATCGGGTTTGCTGCTGCTGCACGCGAACAACAGGGTCTGCCGGCCGCCGGAGCAGAAACCGATGACGCCAACCTTGCCGGCCGCGCCGGGAAGCGCGCGCAGGTGATCTGCCGCCGCTTCAAGGTCCTGTACCGCTTCGGCATCCGTCTTACCGAACATGACCGGGAAGACAGTGTTGATGTCGTTCGGATCGGATGGTCCACCCTTACGGGAATAGAGATCAGGCGCCACCGCATTATAGCCAATATTGGCAAAGCGCCTGGCGATGTCGCGGATGTGCTCGACGAGCCCGAAGGCCTCGTGAATGACCACGATGCCGGGATACTGCCCCGACTGGCTCGGTCGCGCGAGGTAGCCCTTTATCGTGTCGCCGCCGCTCCTCAGCTCGATGTTTTCGCCGCGCACGCGGCTGGGATCGGTCACCGCACCCGGTATATTCGCCATGCGATCCTCCTTGAAATCGGGACGGGGAAATCGGAACCGGCAGGTTAACACCAATCTTCGGGCGGGGTGAAGGCGGCCCTCGCCGCTCGCTGGAATTTGCTGCTATGATGCAGCCACCTGTCGGGAGGAGGTTCCACAATGACCATCGAGCAAACGGCGCTGAAGGACAAACCGGCCCAGGCGCAGCCGGCCCAAGCACAGCCAGCAATGAAGCTCGCCGTGACCAGCGCGAAGACGCCGCAGTTCGTCAAGGGACGGCGTGACTTCTTCAAATACCGCGACCTCGGCGTGACCAAGGCGACCGACGGATGGATGCGGGCGCAGGTGACCTCGGCGTTGACCGGAATGACCCAGCCGACCGGCTGGCACTACCATGTGTGCGAGGGGCAGTTTGTCTACACGCTCAAGGGCTGGGTCGAACTGGAATTCGAGGACGGCACGAATTGCCGGCTGGAGGCCGGTGACTTTGTCTTTATTCCCGGCGGTTTGCTCCACCAGGAGAACCGCACCTCGGACGACCTCGAGATCCTCGAAGTGTCGGTCCCCGCGGGCATGGGCACCGTTGCGGTGGACCCGCCGGCAAAACGGACGAACGGCGGATAACACCCGCAAACCGCTTGCAGGCGGCCGCGGATCGCATATCATCCGCGGCTAGGCGGGTGTAGCTCAATGGCAGAGCAGGAGCTTCCCAAGCTTCTGACGAGGGTTCGATTCCCTTCACCCGCTCCAATGACTTAGCTCCGATTACGTCGGTTTGACGGCGAGCAGCCTCCCCGCATTCCCCCCGAGGATCGCGATGCGCTCTTCATCGCTCAGCCCCGGAGTGCCGAGGATGTGGTCGAGCGCGGTCTTGGTCCACGGAAACGGGTAGTCCGTTCCCAGGACGATCTGGCTCGCGCCGACCTCGGCGATCAGATGACGCAACCCTTCCGGTGTGAAGACCATCGAGTCGTAGTACAGCTGCCGCAGATATTCGCTCGGCTTCTTCTTCAGCGTCTTGGTGCATCGCGCGGGGAAGGTGACGCAGCCTTGATCCGAGCGGGCCGCATAGGACGGTAGATACCCGCCGGCATGAGCCGCGCAGATCTTGAGCCCGGGATAAGCATCGAGCGTCCCCTCGAAAATCAGATGCGACAGAGCGATCGTCGTTTCGAGCGGGTTGCCGATCACGTTGTCCAGCACGCCGTTCCCTTTCAGCCGCCCGGAAGCGCTGAGATCTGCGGTGCCTTGCGGATGGATGAAGATGAGCGCGCCGAGCTGTTCGGCCTTGGCCCAGAACGGGTGAAATTTAGGATCCGACAATTCCTCGCCATTGACGCTGCCGCCGATCAGCGCGCCGCGCAATCCGAGTTGCTTGACCGCAACGTCGAGCTGCTCGGCGGCTAGATCCGGGTGCTGTAGCGCGACTGACGCAAGACCGACAAACCGGTCCGGCCGCGCCGCGCAGATCTCGGCGAGCTTCTCGTTTTGCAATTTGACGACCTGCCCGGCGAGGTCGGGCTCGGCCTTGTACCAAAAGATCGGGTTGATGCTGAGCGCTTCGACGTCGATGCCCTGCGCATCCATTGCCTCGATGCGTTCCGGCGAGACCACGAGCGACGGCAGCGGCACCTTCAATCCCATCAGCGCATCCGCCTCGGGCACATGGCAATGCGCGTGCACGTCGACGGTCCGGACCCGTTTTCCGTTGACGACGACCTCGCGCCGCCGCTGCGGCGCCTGCGCCGACGCAGGGCTCAGGCCGCAGCGGATGAACGCAAGACTCGAAAGCACGCCGGCAGCACGGCCGAGAATTTCTCTTCGGCTTGCCGTCATCTGCGTTCCCCCCACCGACTGTATCTTTGGGCTTCTTGAATTGCGTAACGTGTCAACCCCGTCAAGCGCGAAGGCCACGCAATCGGCCAACGCGCTGCGGGCGTATCGCCGGCCTCGTGCGTTTAAGCGGCGACCCTGGTTCCCAATTGCGCTTTGCGAGTTTGGAACTGTTGGCCCATCGCTTCCAGTTCACTCTTGTCGAACTCGTCGCGCGCGCAGCTGAACCCGGTGCTTTCTTCCTCGCCGACGTGATGTTCGATAAGGTCTTGCAAGACCTTCAGCTCGGCGGTCCACTCGTCGCTCATCGGGTTGCCGAGGCCAGAGATCTTCTGGACCTGCTGTTCAAGAATTTGGTGTTCGCTTGTGCCTTCTTTCGCGAACCGGCGGGCCTCTTCGGATTTGCCGGTCTCGAGCCGCTGATAGAGCACTTCTTGCTCGGCTTTTGCGTGAGGAAGAAGCTTGTTTTTCATTTCAGTGAACAACTGGGATCGGTCGGCGCCATCTTTGCTGTCCATGATGCGGTCGAGCAGCGAATCGACTTCGCTGTGATCGTTGTGCAGATCCTGCAAGATGCCTTCCGCGATGCCTAGCATTTCCCTGATCATCGTCGATCCCTCCGGTTAGAGAACTATTCTCGCCAACATGCGAGATGGCGCGTTAGTTGCGGGCTCTAGTCGCGGCGGGGGCGGCGCAAGGTGAAGGTTTCGAACGCGGCCAGCTGACCGTTTTGCCCCACACGTCGTAATAGGTCACCTTGATCGCCGTGACACCGCCGGGCTCCGACCCCGGATCGACGGTGAATGCCGCGAAGCCGTAGGAATGGGCGGCGTTTCGTACGGCAGACCAGGGTGCTTGCTCCTTCACGTTGCGTGCCGAACTCCGGCTGAGCGCCGTCATGGGACGCCGCGCACAGATACGGCGAGTCGGGCTGCAGCCGATCGATCTTCGCATGGTAGGCGTAGACGACCTGACCGGCCTTTGCATCGGTGTAGCTGACCTCTTTAGTCTCGACCACTCGCTCGAGCGCACCGTCGAGACGACCGAGCGCGACGCGGGATTGCGAACCGATTGCAATGCATGCCAGGACACCACGAGCTCCGAGGATGCATCCGCGCCAAACTGCAGATGAAGTCCGGCGACCGGAGGCGTCGCTCGGTCGAGGCTCCGCGGATTATTCGAATCCGGCTGCTGCCCTCGGCATCACTAAACCATTTCTCCTCGGCGGGACCGAGATCGGGGCTGATGCCTCATCCAGCGGCCGCCGTGCAGCGCGTAATGGGCCGTCTGCGCATCTGAAAAATTTTTTCCGGCGAAGGCGCGGACTGTGCAGGTCACGGCCGTGGCCTCGACACGCAAGAGGTTGTAGGAATTCGGCTCTCCGCGAAGGCGGGTCGAGATGGCGGTTCCCGCATGGACGAAGAGGATCGACCCGTTGGCGACGAGATCGCTGCCGGCCGGTTCGCCGCTGCGGGCGCGGTGGTGATGCCCCGACAAAACGAGCCGAACACCGGCCTCGGTGATTGCCTCGAGGGCCACTGCTGCCCGGCCGACCGGGGCGGAATTGGCGGCGGCAAGAGGTGAAGCCAACGGATGATGGATCGCCAGCACCCGCAAGCGGCCGGCGGGCACCTCTGCAAACACCGCTTTGAGCGCCGCTGCTTGCTGATGCGAGATCCGGCCGTTGGAAAAACTCGCCGAGCGCGCGGTGTTGAGGCCTAGCAGCGCCACTTCGTCATCGGCAAAAAACGGCTGCAACTCGGCGCTGATATAGCGCCGGTAACGGGCGAGCCGTCCCAGAAAGCGCTCGACGATGTCGTAGAGCGGCACGTCGTGGTTGCCGGGTATGACCACCACCGGCCGGGGCAATCTCTCGAGAAAGGCCCGGGCGGCGGCGAACTGCCGATGACGGGCGCGCTGCGTCAGATCGCCAGTGACGACAGTGATGTCCGGCTGCGCCTCGGATATGTCGGCCAGCAAGCCCTCGGCCGCGGCCTCGTCGTGCCGCCCGAAATGCAGGTCCGAGAGGTGGGCAATCATTCTCATGGTGGAGCCGGGTCGGGGACAATCACGCGCAAGGCGCACGGGCGAATGCGGTAACGCAGCGGCGGACGAAAAACCAGGGATTCGCCATCGAGCGCGACGCGCACGCGACGGCGCCGTCGCACCGATATCTCAACCGACTCCAAGCTCACGCGGGTAAAGTCGCGTTCGGCTTCCAGGCGACCGAGCAAAGCACGGATCGCAAGCACCAGGAGCGCCAGTCGGCCTTCCCGATTTGGCATGTAGAGGCACAGTTCGCCGGTGTCCAACCGCAGCCGCGTAGCGCTGGCGAAGGCATCGAGCTGGTACATGTTGTTGGCGATAAACAGGCAGGTGGTCCGCCGCACCGCCGCCCAACCGCAGGCAAGGACGCGGACCCTGGGCCGCGGCAGCCGCCACAATACGCGGCAAAAAGCAAGCGCCGCCGCAGCCCACCGGGCGGGGCCGTGACGGCGGTATCGGTCGCGCTCCGCGACCAGATGCGGATAAACGCCCAGTGAGGAATTGTTCAGGAACACGCGCCCGTTGACCTCTCCCACATCGACCGGGCGAACCCGGCCGGAAGCAATGAGCCGGACCGCGCCTTCGAGATCGAGAGGAAGCCCCAGATCCCGCGCAAAGTGGTTCAACGTGCCGAGCGGCAGAATACCCAAGGGGACATCCGAGCCGGCGAGGACGGAAGCCGCGGCGCTAACGGTGCCGTCACCGCCGCCCACGACGACGGCATCGAAGCCCCGTCCCGGTCCTTCCCGTGAGGAATCCAGTTCGTCCTTGATCCGCTCGCTTATCCCGCTGCCCGGCGCGATCACGATCGTAGCGGCGAGGTCATTGGCTTCGCAGCTCGCCGCGACCCGTTGCCTCCCGTTATCGATGCCGATTTTCGCCAGGCTGCCGCTGCCGGAGTTCAATACGATCAACGCCCTCATCCCGTGCTAACGAGAGGAAGGGCGGTGCTGCTCCCCGGCTATTGCGGCAAGGCGTACCCGATTGCGCTTTCGATCTCGATGGTCCGCCGCACCGCCGGGCGCGCCATCATGCGTTCGTAATGAGCCGACAGGCCGGGAAAGTCGGTAGGCGCCGGCTTCACCGAGCCGATAAAGCGCCAATAGAGCCGAAACAGATGGATATCGGCCATCGAATAGCGCACGACCGTCCATTCGCTGCCGGCGAGCCGCTGCTCGGCGATGCCGAACACCTCCCGCCAGCGCTCGGGACCGATCCGCCGGGCCGGGTGGATCGTCGACGCGATGAACGACATCCACGACATCGCCTGCGCCTCGGCTTCAAGCCCCTCGACGGGCCAGAGCCCGGCCTGCGGAAAGCGTTTCGCAAGATAATAGAGTATCGCCGCCACTTCGGTCAGTGGCCGGCCGTCGATCAGCAATGTCGGCACTTTGGCTTCCGGGTTGATCGCGAGGTATTCGGGTTTGTGCTGCTCACCCCTGGCGAGCGACACCAACCGGCGCTCGAACTCGGCGCCGATTTCGTGCAGGGCAATGTGCACGGCCATCGAACTCGACCCCGGTGAGAAATACAGCGTCAGCATCGGATTCCCCTTTGGTGAGTGAGCTGCCGAAAGGCTTGGTTGAGTGGCGAACATACACCGCGTTTATCGAACCCGCACCGAAGGCAGCGCGTCGATACACGATCCTCAATTCGCCATATTCATATCGTAGCTTTGCCGGGCATCGCTCGGCAGAGGCGCAATCAGAGCCGTCTGGATAGACACAACTTAAACGCGAGGCTTTGCTGCAGATGCGCTGCAGGTGCAGCGGCGGATAATATTTCCCATCAACTATGGGTTGTCGAGATTTCGAACCGGGTGTAGCGCGCTTCCACGGAGCAGGGTGGGGTAGCGGGAAATAGGTTGTTGGGGCTCGATCTCGCTCACCGGGGTTGACTTTCCGGACTTCGGCACGACCTCGTAGCAACGCGCAACTGCGCTGCTATGTACTGGCAATTCGGCGGAAAAGCTTGCTATAATAGTCTTCCGCCAGCGCTCTGAGGTCGTCGCAATGGGTTCTTTCAGCTTGATGCATTGGATCGTGGTCTTGGCCATTATCCTCATTCTGTTCGGTGCCGGGAAGCTGCCCCGCGTGATGGGCGATTTTGCAAAGGGCATCAAGGCGTTCAAAGCTGGAATGAAGGACGAGGAGGAGGAAGCCGAAGCAACGGCGCCGCCCGCACAGGTGCCGCCTCCCGTTGCCGCCAAAGGCCCGGTGGCTCCGGCTGCCAGCGTTGTTGACCACGCGCGTGAGCCCGCCAAGACCGTATAGGTCTCAACGCCTTGCACGATGCGGCGGCAAGCGGCCGCATCCTTCCGGTCCCTAACCGCCTTATCGAAATCCTTGCGAGCCCCGGGCGCGGCCGTGGGGTGTTCGCGCGGGAACCGATCACGCCGGGGACACTGATCGAGGCGGCGCCGGTCATCATTCTGCCGGCGGCCGATTGTCCGGCGCTCGACCGCACGATCGTCTACGATTATTACTTCTATTGGGACGGCGATCCCGACGGGGAAGGCCGCGGCGCGCTCGGACTCGGGCTCGTCACGCTGTGCAACCATTCGAGTCGACCGCTTGCGCGAGTCGGCCGCAATCATGCCCGGCTCACGCTGGACCTCGTCGCGATCGCTCAGATCGAACCCGGCGAGGAAATTACGATCGACTATGGCTGCGCGTTATGGTTCAAGCCGCGGGAGTGACGCCGGAGCGGCTGAACAGGGTCAGCCAGGCCGGTCGAAGGCGGTGAGAAAGCTCGGCAGGAAGGTCTCCATTCCCTTGGGCGGCGGCGTTCGCGGCGGAACGAGGCCGGTGACGTATCCCGCTGAAATAAAAGGCGCGACGAGGTCGGGGTCACGCGACAGCACGTGAACCGGTACGGTCCATTGCTGAAGCTCGCCGCCAACGACGGCCGGCGGCTGGTGGTCGCCGAGCAGGATGACGAGCCCGTCGCCGGGCAGATGTTTGGCGAGCCAATCGCTCAGCACCGCAAAATCGTATTTGAGGCTCTTCAGGTAGCCGGGCGCCAGCACCGTCCAGTCGGGCGACCGGAAGATCTCTTCCCAGGCAGCGGCCGGCACGGTCGCAAAGGCACCGGCATCATTCCAATCGGGCAGGTAAGGCGGAACCGGCGAGAACGGGATGTGGCTCGACACGAGCACGATCTGCGTGAATACCGGCGTTTCGGAACCGAGCGCTTGGCGTATCTCCGCGGCGCGTTCGAGCGTGAACTGATCGGGGATCGAAAACCAGCCGAAGGACGGGCCGTGATAGCCGAGTTCCGCGGCGTAGACGTCACGGTCGAAACCCCAGGCTCGGGCCTCCGGGTCCGGAGTCTTTATGCCCGGCATGATCTCGATCGCACGCCAGCCCGCATCCTTGAAGTAGCCGGGCAGCATCTTGCGGCCGGAACGGGACAGCTGCGAGTAGAGAACCGGGTCGTCCATGCGGACCCCGCTGGCGAGCGTCGCATGGGCCAGCCAGGACCCTCCCCCGAATGTCGGCGACACCAGCCGGTTCGAGGCCATCGTGTAGCCGGCTGCGTGCAGCGCCGATTCGAAGTCAATGAGCGATCCTCGCAATGCGGAGCGGAACTCCGGCGTGTCGAAAACCGTCGTGCCATAGGATTCGATGTAGACGAGATAGACGTCGCGCCGCTTGAGGCCGGTAAGATTGCTGCCCGGGGGGCCCGAGGACGCCAGCGCCGCCGGTAGCGGCACCCCAGCCTCGGCCTCTGCCTGCCATCCGCGTTCGAAAGCCGCGGCATGTCGGACGATGTCGCTGCCCAGCCCGGTCGCGAGAGGGCGCTGTTCAGCGGGCAAGAACGATGTGACGTCGAGTGCGACGCCCAGCAAAACGGCGGCGCCGATCGCAATCCGCCGGTCGGCGAGGCTGGCCAGCACCCGGCGCCATATCCAATAGGCGCCCGCGACTACCAACGAGACGGCGGCAAACAGCAGGGCGACCGCGACCGAGGCGCTCCATAGGCCAGCCGAGTCGCGGGCCAGGCCAAAAAGCGACGGCAGATGCTGGAGGTCCCAATAGAGGTTGAGGTCGCGGCCGAGTAAGCTCGGGGTTGCGGCATCGGCGAGGTTGAGCAGAGCCGCCCCGACCACGAGCAACGCCAGCACGAAGGCGAAGCCGCGTTTGGCAACAAGACGCGGGCTCGCCAGAGCCGCCATCGCGATCAGAAAGACGACGCCCGCCAGCTCAGCCGAGGGACGCCACTCTGCGGCGAGACGGTGCGTGACCGGATCGCGCGCCGGAAGAAAAAGAGCGGCGAGCAGCACTATCCCGAGGACGGCTGTCAGTATCGCCCTGATCCGCGCTCGAGGTGGTAAAAGCTGCGGTGGGGCTGGCGTCATCGCGTACCTCGGGCTATGTCATCAGGAGCATGAGAGGCGATCCAGGCGCGAGGGAAATAATCGGGATGCGGCGTTTCGAGGGCACCGATACTTACGTGGCGACGCAGGATCTTCGGGTCGCGGTCAACGCCGCCATCGCACTCGAGCGCCCGCTCCTCGTCAAAGGCGAGCCCGGCACCGGCAAAACCATCCTCGCGCATGAAATCGCGAGCGGCATCGGCAAGGACCTGATCACCTGGCATATCAAATCGACCACCAAGGCCCAGCAGGGACTTTACGAATATGACGCGGTCTCCCGGCTACGCGACGGCCAGCTCGGCGACGAGCGCGTCCACGCCATCGCCAACTATATCGTGCCGGGCAAGCTGTGGGAGGCGTTCGAGTTTGCCGAGGCTCCCGTTCTTCTGATCGACGAGATCGACAAGGCAGATATCGAGTTCCCGAACGATCTGCTTCTCGAGCTCGATCGCATGGAGTTCTATGTCTACGAGACGCGGCGTACTATCTCCGCCCAGCATCGCCCAATCGTCGTCATCACCTCCAACAATGAGAAGGAGCTGCCGGATGCCTTTCTCCGCCGCTGCTTCTTTCACTACATTCGCTTCCCTGACCGCGCGACGATGCAACAGATCATAGACGTGCATTTTCCAAATCTTAAGCACGAACTGCTGCGCGAGGCTTTGACGATTTTTTATGATATCCGCGAGGTGCCAGGATTAAAGAAAAAACCCTCGACATCCGAGCTCCTCGATTGGATCAAGCTGCTGCTGGTGGAAGATGTCTCGCCCGATGTGCTGCGCACCCGCGACCCGGCCAAGCTCATCCCGCCTTTGCACGGGGCTCTGTTGAAGGACGAACAGGACGTTCACTTGTTCGAGCGCCTCGCCTTCCTGCACCGGCGCGAGCGCGGCTGAAAGCCCGCAGCCTTTCCCGGTTTGCCCGAGAGTTTGACTTCTCGCCGGAAGTAGGGCGAGGCTACGAAAGATTTCGTATCAGCTCCGCCCAGCGATCGAGGACAGGGAGGATTTCCTCTGCCGGAGCCGAGTTCGAGCTGACCACGACGCGCGCGATCCCGAGATCGCGGTGACGGCGCAGCCGATCCGGATCCTCCGGGACACCCCAGACCGTCACCGGGACGGTTGCGGGATCGCGCCCGGCCTCAGCCGCCATTTGCCGAAAGCGCCGGCAAAGCCGCGCGCTTCGAGTGCCGGCGCGAGCTCGCCGGGTGCCATCGAATAGTCGGTAAAGAACATGGCCGAACCGAAATCCATGCGCTCCCTCTCGGATATGGGCGGCGGGCCGCCCGAACCCTGATCTAGGCGAGACGGACCCGCACGGCTTCGGGGCCTTTGCGGCCCTCGGCAATGTCGATCAGCACCCGTTGGCCTTCATTGAGGGTGGCGACCCCGGATCGCTCGAGCACAGAGGCGTGGATGAAAGCATCCTTGCCGCCATCGTCGCGAACGATGAACCCGAACCCCTTTTGGGCATTGAACCACTTCACCGTGCCGGCTTCCTCGACGGTCGCCTCCGTAGAGAGTGGCGCACGGCCAGCTGCCGCCGAATAGGCCGACCGCCGTGGTGCGGGCGCCGCCGCCGTGCTGCTGTCGACACTGAGGACTTCGGTGACTTGCGGTCCCTTTTGTCCCGGCGCCACGCGGATCTCGAGCGTTTCACCAGCCTGGACCGCGGTGATGCCGTTGCGTTCGAGCACGCTGGCATGGAGGAACGCGTCCCCCGAGCCGTCCGTCAGCTCGACAAACCCGAAGCCTCTCTCGGGTTTGAACCATTTGACGACGGCGCGCACCGGCGGGCCCGATGGTGCGTCGAAACGGGGCTGCGGGAAACGCGGGGCGCCGCTAAATTCGCGGAGATGCGGGTCATACCCGTCGTCGTCGAAATCGCGGCGCCGGGTTTGACGAAAATTCCTGTCTCTGATCAAGTCAGCTTCCTGTCGAGTCGGTTCACGGCCCGTTCGGACCGCAGGAACCGATTGTTCCAAAAAATCGACGCCGGCGCGAGCGGATTAATTGTGACAATTACCACCGATGAAAAAACCTGCCCGTCTGCCCGTTTTCCACCCAAGCCATTCCACCCGGGCTCAGCCCAGCCTTCTTGCTGCGCGATGTCCGGGGCCGCAATCTGCCTCTGGAACACTCGAGGTCCGCCGAAGTTCAATTTCTTGCGGGGCCCCGAAGCCGCGAAAACGTAAAGTCGATGGGGCGCCCGCCGGTGAAACGGCAGGTAAACTAACCATAGCGTCCGGCGGTGGACCGCGCTATACGACCCGTGTTTCGGCTTCGGCTCAGGGGATTTGGAAGCAGGAGGTTGACAGCAATGCTCAGAAAACTCGCGATTGCGATCTGCGCGCTCGGCTTGGCCGCCGGCGGCTTGACGCTTAGCACCCCGGCGCAGGCTCAAGGCATCAAGGTTGGCGTGCTGACCTGCAACGTCGCTGGCGGCTTTGGTTTCATATTTGGCTCGTCACGGGCGATCAATTGCACCTTCTCGCCGACCGGGACCGGAGGGCCGCCGCAGCATTACGTCGGAGCCATCAACAAATTCGGCGTCGATATCGGCTATCTGCAGGGCGGGGTCATCGTGTGGGGCGTCGTCGCACCGACCGCCAACCTAGCGCCGGGCTCGCTCTCGGGAACTTATGCCGGCGCCACCGGCAGCGCGACGGTTGGAGTCGGCGCCGGCGCCAACGTGCTGGTCGGGGGTTCCGGGAACTCGGTCGCACTGCAGCCCGTCAGCATCGAAGGGACCACCGGTCTCAATGTCGCCGCCGGCATCGCGGAAATGACCCTTACGTTTCAGCCGGGCTGAGCTGGATGGGAGCGCGCGGTCATGGTGCCCCGCGAGTTCGCCCTGCGGCGGTTGGTTTCTACCGATCAATGCACCCGCCGACCGGCCGAATGACTGTATAAAGCAAGTCGCACTTCCTTCCCGGATCACATTTTCAAGCTATCGGCCCGCTTCGCATTGGCGCGGCGATTGTGCACGCGCAATAGATTACCGCAATTGACCGCGTCAGAAGCCGGATTTCCCTAGACTCCTCAGTTGATCGCGCGAGAGGAGTCCGGGGCTGCGGTCAGGGCGACGCAGGGGTTCCCAGTTGTCACCGGTGAAAGGTGGTCTAAGATGCCCGGTTGAGACCCGAGCGGCACTCTCTGTGGAGGACCTGGCATGATCACGAAATTCGATAGTCTGTTCGCTGGACACATCGACATGGAAAATGCCGGCTATGCGGGCACTCCGGTGAACGACCGTCGATTTCCCAACGAAGACCTGGCCGGCGTCTTCGACAAGGCCCAGGCGATGGCGCAGTTGATGGATCGGGTCGGATACAATGCCTTCTGGATGGCCGAGCACCATTTTCAGCACGAAGGCTATGAATGCATCCCGAATGTCTTGATGACGGCGCTGCATCTCGCCCACGTCACGAAACGTCTGAAAATCGGCTGCGGCTTCAACATCACCCCGATGTGGCACCCGCTGCGGCTGGCCGAGGATTATGCCACGGCGGATATTCTGACCGGCGGGCGCATCATCTTCGGCGTCGGGCGCGGATACCATACGAGAGAAGTCGAAACCTTCGGCTCGCCGCTGCTCGACCAGCAGGCCAACCGCGAACTCTTCGAAGAGCAGGTCGACATTATCTTCCGGGCATTCAACGAGGAGTCGTTTTCACATCGCGGCAAGTATTACACGTTGCCGCCGAAAGTTCCGTATCGCGGCTACACGCTCAAGGAGCTGACCGTCGTGCCGCGTCCGTTGCGGCTCCCCGTAGAGTGCTGGCAGCCGATTCAGGGCGGCACCGCGCGGGCCATGGATTTCATGGCAAAGCACGGGATCAAAGGACTGATCGGCGGCGGCTCGGCCGAGGGCGGGGCGATGCACAAAGTGGTCCTCGGATGGCAGGAAGCGCATGCGCGGCGCGGCCAGCATCTCGAACTGGGCGAGCGGCTGTGTTTCGGCTTCCATTTCTATCTCGCCAAGAACCGCGAACAGGGGATTTGAGAAGCCGCCAAATTTTACGAAGAGAACATGAAAATGTTTGGCGAGCTGCGGCTGGTGCGGGCCCTTACCGACGAGCAGATCGAGATCATGCGCGATCCCAAGCGCGCTCCGACGGCAAAGCTGCCCCGGATCGAGGATGCCATCGCCAATGGCGGTTTCCTGTGCGGCTCGCCGGAGCAGGTCGTCGAGCATCTGAAGAGCCTCGAACGGCGCTACCCGGGCCTCGACCGGGTCTCGGTGAGCTTGTCCGTCGGCGTGCCCAAAGCGGTATGCCTCGAACAGCTGGAGTGGTTCGCCTCCGAGGTAATGCCGGCCTTCGAGCAGGCCAAAATCCGCGAGCCAGCGATGGCGAACTGAACGGGAAGTGCGCCTAAGCGGGATTCCCCTTTCTCCCCGCTGTGCGGGTTCCGACCAGATTGGCGCGGGGGGTCATTGCGAGGAGCCGCGGCGGCGAAGCAATGACGTGTGTCTGGGGCAGTTTCGACCAGAGTGAGACGGTACGGTGAGCGGCGGCCGCGGCGCAGATCGCACCGAAGCGCTCCACCGACGAATTGCAACCTCGGCTAAGCGCGCGCTGGCTGCTCGGTGAGTTCGCGGCCGAGCGCAGACAGCGCCATCGCTACGATGTGGCGGGCGTTGAGCCCGGCTTGGTCATATTGCGCCTGCGGGGAATCATGGTCGAGAAAGACATCGGGCAGCACCATCGTGCGGATCTTCAGCCCGTGATCGAGCATCCCGGCCATCGCGAGGTGGTGCAGCACGTGGCTACCAAAGCCGCCGATCGCCCCCTCCTCGACCGTTATCACGACTTCGTGTTCGCGAGCCAAGCGGTTGATCAGCTCAAGGTCGAGGGGCTTGGCGAAACGCGCATCGGCGACCGTCGTCGACAACCCATAGGTACCGAGCTCCTGTGCCGCCTTCATGCACTCCGTAAGACGCCCGCCGAGGCTCAGCAGCGCGATCTTGGTGCCTTCGCGCATAATGCGGCCGCGGCCGATTTCTAGCGGTACACCCCGTTCCGGCAGCGGCACGCCGATGCCATCGCCGCGCGGATAGCGCACCGCCGAGGGTGCGTCGTCGATAGCCGAGCAGGTCGCCACCATGTGGAAGAGGTCCGCTTCGTCGCCGGCCGCCATGATGATGAATCCGGGCAAGCAGCCGAGATAGGTTACGTCGAACGAGCCCGCATGGGTCTGGCCGTCATTGCCGACGAGACCGGCGCGGTCGATCGCAAAGCGCACCGGCAATTTCTGGATCGCGACATCGTGCACGACTTGGTCAAAGGCGCGCTGCAGGAACGTCGAATAGATCGCGGCGAAGGGCTTCATCCCCTCGGCGGCGAGGCCCGCGGCGAAGGTAACGGCATGCTGCTCGGCGATGCCGACGTCGAAGCACCGCTTCGGAAATTTGTCGCCGAAAAGGTTGAGCCCGGTGCCCGACGGCATCGCCGCGGTGATGGCGACGATGCGGTCATCGGCTTCGGCCTCCTTTACCAGCGATTTGGCGAAGACGCTGGTGTAGGAGGGTGCGGTCGATTTCGATTTCACCTGGGCGCCGGTAACGACATCGAACTTTGCGACGCTGTGCCATTTGTCCTCGGCCTGCTCGGCCGACAGATAGCCATGGCCCTTCTCGGTCACGGCGTGGATCAGGACTGGCCCCGGTTCCTTGCTGTCGCGGACGTTCTTCAAGACCGGCAGCAGGTGATCGATATTGTGACCGTCGATCGGGCCGACGTAGTAAAAGCCGAGTTCCTCGAACAACGTCCCGCCGGTGACAAAACCACGGGCGTATTCCTCGGCTCGGCGCGCCGCATCCTCGAGCGGCTTCGGGAAATGGCGCACCACCTCCTTGGCAATGTGACGCAGCGACATGAAGGATTTCGAGGACAGCAGGCGCGACAGATAGGCGCTCATCGCACCGACTGCTGGCGCAATCGACATGTCGTTGTCGTTGAGGATGACGATCAGGCGCGAATCCATCGCCCCAGCGTTGTTCATCGCCTCGTAGGCCATCCCCCCGCTCATCGCGCTGTCGCCGATCACCGCGATCACATTGCGATGCTCGCCGCGGAAATCCCGGGCGACGGCCATGCCGAGCGCGGAGGAGATCGAGGTTGAAGCGTGCGCAGCGCCGAACGGATCGTATTCGCTTTCCGAGCGCTTCGTGAAACCGGAAAGCCCGCCGCCCTGCCGGATCGTGCGGATACGATCACGCCGGCCCGTCAGGATCTTGTGCGGATACGCCTGGTGACCGACATCCCAGATCAGCCGGTCATGCGGCGTGTCGAAGACATAGTGCAGCGCCACAGTCAGCTCGACGACCCCGAGACTGGCGCCGAAGTGACCGCCGGTGATCGAAACCGAGTTGATCAGCTCGGCGCGCAACTCGTCGGCGAGCTGCCGCAGATCTTCTTCCCGCAGCTTGCGCAAATCGGCGGGAGTGTCGACCTGGTCCAGCAGCGGCGTCCGATTTGAAATCGGGCGGGTTGTTTTTGCGTCCAATGCTGCGCTCCTCACGTACGGCGGGTGATCACGAATCGCGCCGCCTCGCGTAAAAGTTCCGCTCTTTGTTCGAACAAATCAAGGTGGGCCACGGCTTGGTTAACCAGCAGCTCGGCCTGCGCTCGGGCGCGATCCGCCCCGAGTATCGAAACGAAGGTGGCTTTTCCGGCTGCGGCATCGGCGCCGACCGGCTTGCCGGTCTCCGCGGCGGAGCCTTCGACATCCAGAAGATCGTCGGCAATTTGGAAGGCGAGCCCCAGATCGTGCGCGTAACCGCGCAGCGCAATTCGGGCTTCACCCGGCGCCTTTGCGAGAATCGCTCCCGCTTCGCACGAAAACGCGATAAGCGCGCCCGTCTTCATCCGTTGCAATCGGGTGATCGCACCGATATCCAAGCTCTGGTGCTCCGCAATCAGATCGATCATCTGACCGCCGACCATACCGGACGCGCCGGCGGCGGCGGCGAGCTCCGAGACGAGCTCGCAGCGTACCGCAGGATCGCCGTGCGTGTCGGGATCGGCCAGCACCCCGAACGCTGCGGTCAACAGACCGTCTCCGGCGAGAACCGCCGTCGCCTCGTCGAATTGCTTATGGCAGGTCGCGCGGCCGCGGCGCAGGTCGCTGTTGTCCATCGCCGGCAGGTCGTCATGAACGAGGGAATAGGTGTGGACCATTTCGATCGCCGCCGCTACCTGCAGCGCGCACCGCCGGGCGACCCCAAAAAGTCCGGCGCTTGCCAGCACGAGGAAAGGCCGCAACCGTTTCCCCGGCGCCAGGGCCGAGTAGCGCATCGCGTCATAAACCCGCGCCTCGAGACCGGGGGGCACGACCAGCAGCCGCTCCAACCCGGCGTCGGTGAGCTTGGCGGCCTCGTCCAGAGCGCTCGAAAAAGAAATCCGTCCGGGCCATGTCGTCTCAGTCAAGTTTGGCGGGCTCCGCACCGATAGCGCCCTCGGGACCAATAACAATTCGATCCACCCTTTGCTGCGCCTCGTTCAGCTTTCTTTCGCAATGCCGCTTCAGTTGAGCTCCGCGCTCATAAGATAAGATTGCCTCGTCGAGCTTGACCTGTCCGCCTTCGAGCCGCCGTACGATCTGCTCGAGCTCGGCAAGCGCATCCTCGAAATTCATCGCCGCGATGTCGGGCGGGACGCCTGGATCGACCATCAAGTGTCTTCTTAACAAAAAAAGCGAGAACGTTGCCGCGGTTTAGCCGATCGCGACAACGCAAACTAAGTTATTGTTGCCCAATTACAACACTGGCGAGCAGCCGATCACTCATGCCGACATCAACACGCGCACATGCGCCGCGGTGCTGGCAGCTAGAGCGGGCAAGTCGTATCCCCCCTCGAGAGTTGCAACCAACCGTCCCTTGGCATGCCGATAGGCGATTTCGAGCAGCTTCTCGGTGACCCAGGTATAGTCCGCCTCGTCGAGCATCAGCTGCGCCAGCGGGTCGCTCTTATGCGCATCAAAGCCCGCCGACACCAGAACGAGTTCGGGCCGGAAGGCGTCGAGCGCCGGCAGGATCCGCTGCGTCATGCCGAGGCGGAACTGGCTCGAGCCGGACATCGGGCGCAGCGGCACGTTTACGAGATTGCCGACCCCGGTCTCGCTTGCCGAACCGGTTCCGGGATACAGCGGATATTGGTGCGTCGAGGCGTAGAACAGACTTTCGTCCGCCTCGAAGGCCGCCTGCGTGCCGTTGCCGTGATGGACGTCGAAATCGACCACGGCCACGCGGGCAAGCCCGTGGACCTCGCGCCCCCGCCGCGCGCCGATCGCGGCATTGTTGAACAGGCAAAACCCCATCGCCCGCTGCGGCTCGGCATGATGGCCGGGCGGACGGACCGCGCAAAACGCGTTGTCGGCTTCTTTTGCGACGACCGCATCGACCGCGGCGGCGACCGCGCCGGCGGCGCGCAGCGCCGCTTCGCCCGAGGCGGGAGACAACACCGTGTCGGCATCAATCCCGACATGGCCGGTCTTCGGGACCGCTCCGAGAATCCTCTCGACGTGCATCCGGGGATGGACACGCAACAGATCCTCGCGGGCCACCTCCGGCGCTTCGCGGCGCTCCAGCCGGGCGAATTCGGGAGCGTCGAGCGCCGCCAGCACCGCCTGCAGCCGGGCCGGCAATTCCGGGTGATGCCGGCCGGGGTCGTGGTCGAGACAGGCTGGGTGGGTATAAAGACATGTCGTCATCGGAGAATCCTCGCAGCCGGTCGAGTATCGCACACCCGCTTTAATGATAACTATACACCTGGCGCACCCGCTCCCTAACGACGGCCAAAGGCATGGAGGGCGAGCGCCGCCCAGCCGACGAGCAAACCTGCGCCGCCGAACGGCGTGATTATACCGAGCCATTCACGCCCGCTCAGCGCCAGCGCAAACAGGCTGAGGCTGAACAACGGCATGCCGGCGGCAAAACTCCACCCCGCGATAGTAAGCGCCAGCCCGACCCGGCCGCGGGATTGCGCCATCGCCGTCACCGCAGTCAGCGCTGCGGCGTGCACCATTCCGTAGAGCGCGCCCGTCCGAAGCAATTCGGCGGCTCGCTCGCCGGCGGCAATGTGCGCTGCCGCAGCGCCGGCCGCCACCGAGAGGAACCCGCCGACCGCCGCCGCGATGAGCCACGCCCGGGTCATCGCGGCCCGATCGTTTCCCGCAGCGCGGCGTCATAAACGGCGAGCGTCTCCCGGGCGACGATATCCTCGGCAAACTCCTGCTCGACCAATGCGCGTGCCGCGAGCCCCATCGCTTTGCGGCGCGCCGGATCGCCGGCGAGAGCGGCAATGGCGTCCGCCAACGCCTGGATGTCGCGCGGAGGTACCAGCAGGCCGGTGTCGCCGGGACGCACGATCTCGCGGCAGCCGGGAACGTCGCTGACGACAATGGGACGTGCACAGGCAGCCGCCTCGAGCAACGCCTTCGGCACGCCTTCGCCATAAGTCGACGGCAGCACGGCGATCGCCGCGCGGCGCCACACGTCGCGGACATCGGCAACCGCGCCGAGCCATTCGATCCCGCCATCGGCGGCGCCCAGCGAGATCAGCGTTTCCGCGGTCAGCGAGCCGCGGTTGTCGGGATCGGTCGGCCCGGCGAGCAGGAGCTCGACCGGCGGGCCGCGCCCGCGAAGGAGGCGGATGGCGGCGACAGCCTCGAGCACGCCCTTGTCGCGCAGCATGCGCGAGACGAGCGCGACGGTGACAGTCGTGGCGTCAGGATCGGGCAGCGGGCGAAAATGGTTACAGTCGACCCCCGACCCTCTGATCATCTCAATGCGCTGCGGCGCGATCCCGAGTGCTGTCAAGGCGTCACGGTCCTCCGGGTTCTGCACGATGACCCAGTTCCGCCCTCCACCCGCCGCAACCCGCAGCGCGATACCCAGCGACGGCCGCCGCAGCCTGGCGGCAAAGCTCGCGGCCGAGAAACGGGAGCCCAGACCCATTATTGAATCGATCGCCACCGGAGCACCTTCCGAGCCCGGGAAGGCGCGGCGCAGGGCGATGCCGCCAAACAGCACCGGTTTTAGCGCGACGTGATGGACGAGGTCGGGCTGCTCGGCGCGATAGAGCCTCGCGATTTCGGAAATTGCCCGCCCGGCGCCAACCAACCCATCCCCGCGCCGCCGCCAGTCGAGCGAGCGCAACGCGAAGCCTTCGTCGCGGATGCGATCGCCGTGCGCGCGCACGCGTGTCGCGACCACCACCTCGAAGCCGGCGGCCCGGGCGGCGCGGGCGGCCGGCAGACGGTGCGAGCAGAAGTACCAATCCTCGGTGACGAGAAACAGCAGCTTTGGCCGCCATGCCGCGCCGGGGGCGGTGGACCGTCGCGGCAGGTTCAGCGGTTCTGTGATAACGGATAGGGCCACGTCGAAACGCCAAAGGATGGGATCGGTACCGGGATCTCTCTAATGCATCTGCGTCGGGATCGGTTGGACAATCGCCGGGGCGGCTGCGCCGAGAGGGGCGCTTGGCTCGCATCCTGGTGACCGGTGCGGCCGGCTTCATCGGCCGGCCGCTGTGCGCCGGCCTCGTCGAGCGCGGCCATGCCGTGCTGGGGCTCTCCCGCCGTCCGGCGGAACCAATCCCGGACGTCGAACTTCGCCCCATTGGAGATATCGGCCCGACGACCAACTGGTCAGGCCGTCTCGAGCGCACCGATGTCGTCGTGCATCTCGCCAACCGGGCCCACCGCTCGGGGCGGGAGGCAGATCAAGGCGAGGCAGAGGCCGCCCGAGTTTTGGCACAGCGCGCGGCACAGGCCGGGGTGCGCCGGCTGATCCATATGAGCTCGGCCCGGGCAATGGGCGACGCGACTCCGCCGGGAGCGCCGTTTCGCGAGAGCGAGCCGCCGCGCCCGCGCGATCCTTATGGCCGCGGCAAGCTCGCGATCGAGCGCGCCCTGCTGGCGGCGGGGCGGGAAACGGGGATCGACATCGTCATTCTGCGGCCGCCGCTCGTCTACGGTCCTGGAGTAAAGGCAAATTTTCGGGCGCTGATGCGTCTCGTCGAGAGCGGGCTGCCGCTGCCTCTAGCCGGGATCGACAATCGCCGCAGCCTGGTCTTTATCGGCAACCTGGTCGATCTGGTTGGCCGAGCGTGCCTGCACCCCGGCGCGGCGGGGCGGGTGTTGCTGGCGCGCGACGCGGCCGACCTGTCAACGCCCGAGCTGATCCGGCTCCTCGCCGGCGGACTGGGTCGGCCGGCCCGGCTCTTCAGTGTCCCACGACCCGCACTAGCCATGCTTCGCAGGCTTCCGAAGCTGGGACCGCTGCTCTCGCCGCTGACCCTGTCGCTGCAAGTCGACGACACGGAGACGCGTGCCGCGCTCGATTGGCGGCCTCCGGTCTCGCCCGAGATCGGGCTGGCAGCGACCGCTGCAGCCTATCGCAACCGGCCATAACGAGAACCCCTGGGTCCCCGCGGTGTTCTCAATGCGAGCCTCCGCAATGAGCCCGCCCGATGCCCGAAATCACCGAAGACCCCGTATTGATCCGACAAGCGCTCGCCTACGCGATCGAGCTTTACCGCGAGTTGAGCGAGGAGAATGGCGCCCCGAGCCTCGGCACGCAGAACCAGGTGGTGGATTTCATTCTGGCCGATCCGGAGTTGCGCGCGGTCGCCTCTCAATGGGCGCGGCTCGTCGACAGCGATGAGGCGACGACCGCGCCGCCGCGGCGGTTGCCCGATGACGCCGCCTACCGGCGCATCAGGAATTATCTTCAATCGATCATGGATCAGCCGGTCTTTACCCGGCCCGGACAGGAGCCGCCCGATCGGCGGTGATTTTGGTTTCCCGGCGCGCCATATCGGACGGAAATTGCTTTTGAAGCGGAGGTGGCGGCCGTGCCCAGCTTCGACATCGTTTCGCGGATCGAATTTCCCGAAGTCGACAACGCCCTTGCCGGAATTACCCGCGAGATCGGAACGCGCTTCGACTTCAAGGGAAGCAAATGCAAGGTCGAGCGTCAGGAGGGCGTGCTCAACGTCATCGCCGACGACGAGCTCAAGCTGAAGCAGATGCACGAATTGTTGAAGGTGCATATGACGCGCCGCAAAGTCGACCCCGCGGCTTTGGATTACAAGACGCCGGAGAAGGGGTCGGGCAACACGCTGAAGCAGACGATTGTGCTGCGCCAAGGCATTGATGCCGACCTAGCACGGCAGCTGATCCGCGAAATCAAGGACAGCAAGCTGAAGGTGCAGGTTTCGATCCAGGGGGAAGAACTGCGCGTCACCGGCAAGAAGCGCGACGATTTGCAGGCGGCGATCGCGGTGGCGCGCGGCATGAAGATCGAGCAGCCGTTGCAATACGTCAATTTCCGCGACTAGGGGCGATCCCGATCAGATGAACTGGGGGAGTACCTGACGGTGTATCTGTGCCGTCGGCACCGAGGGGGCTTTTGTCTGGTGCGCCGGAGCCCGGTTGCGTGTTTGACCCGGGGCGCCTCAATGACCCCCATTGGCGGCGGCTTTGATCGTGATGTCTTCGTAGGGCCCGGTATAGGCGTAATCCTTGATCAAATCGAACCCGGACTCTCCGACCCGGCGGCCGACGCCGTTGATGAACGCCAATTGCCAGATCGGGGCGACCACTGACTTGTCGTGCACCAGCTGCTGCATTTTTTCGAGGACCGCAGCCCGCCGCTTATGGTCGAGCTCGGCGGCCTGCTGTGGAGCCAATGCGTCAATATCGGGATAGCTGCCGTACACGTAGGTCCCACCTTTGACGATAAAGGCGTCTAGACGGGTGGCGGAGTTGCCGAAGGCGCCGCTGCCGCATTGGATGAGGTTCTTGTACGCCTTGTCTCCCCAGCCCTTCAAAAACGCGGCGCGCTCGATTGGACGCAGGCTAGCGCGAATTCCAACCTCCTGAAGGTTGTTGAGCACTGCTTCGCCGAGGTTCGCATAGGACGAGTCGCAGTAATAATCGCCGGCATCGAAGCCGCCCGGATGACCCGCCTCGGCGAGCAATTGCTTGGCCTTGACTTGATCGTAAACCGCGGGCGGCGGCTGCCAGTAGAAATCGTAGCTGGCCGGGACGATGCTGTTGGTGAGCTTCGAGTAGCCTAGGGTCAGCGCCTCGTTGATCGTCTTGCGGTCGAGGGCAAGATTCGCTGCCTGCCGCACCCGCTCGTCATGCCAGGGCGATTGCGGGTCCCACTGGTCGGCAAAGTAGAGCCAGAAGGTGGCCGGCGACGCCACCGGCTTGAGGATAAGCCCGGGCGTGCTGCGCAACTCCTCGGCCAGTTCGCCGCGGATCGAGTAGACGATGTCAACCTCGCCGCGCTTCAGCGCCGCCAGCCGGGTCAATTCTTCCGGGATTACCTTGAACACTAGGCGTTTTACACTCGGGGGCTTGCGCCAATACTGTTCGAACGCCTCGAACACTAGTTCGACGCCCGGCGTGAACGAGACGAATTTGTAGGGACCGGCGCCGATCGGCGCCTTTTTGAACCCGTCGTCTCCGACCTTCTCGACGTACTTCTTCGGCACAATCCAGCCGGCGCCGGTGGCCGTCGCGTAAAAGGTCAGAAAATCGGGCCACGGCGCTTTGAGGTTAAAGCGGACGTGCCGCGGATCGGGAGTTTCGATATTGGCCACCCGGTCCTCCATCAAGGAGTGGGAAGCGCCCCGATAGCGTTCGAACGAGAATTTGACGTCCTCTGCAGTGACCGGGTCGCCATTGTGGAATTTTGCTCCCTGGCGCAGCACGAAGTCATAGGAGCGCCCGTCCTCGCCCGCCGAGAATGACTCGGCCAGACACGGCGCCAGCGGCTGGCCTGGCATCGGCTTCACCATCGCGTCGTGCAGCGCATAAAGGATCATGAACGGGGTGATGAGCCCCGGGGTCTCGGCCGGATCGAACCAGGTCGGAGCGAGCGAGACATGGACGCCCCAGGTCAGCTGCCCCTGCGGCCCGGCGGCGTGCGCCAAGCCCGGAGCGCCGGCGAGCACACCCAACGCGCTCAGCGCAAATAGCTCCCGCCGGGTCAGCTCGGATTTTGCCATCGCCTCCTCCATGCAGCCGGCCCTATTTTCGAGCCTTGCACGCAAGGTAGGTCAGCGATGCGCGGATGTCACGGCTTTCGCGCGCTAGGCCCCTTTCAACGTGATGTCCTCGTAAGGGGCGGTGTAGGGGAAGCGGGGGATCAGGCCGAAGCCCAACTCGCCCACGCGTGGGCCGACGCCGTTGATAAAGGCCAATTGCCAGATCGGCGCGTAAATCGTCCGCTCGTACACCGCCTGCTGCATTTTGTGCAGGATCGCCTCGCGTTTCTTGTGGTCGAGCTCGATCGCCTGCTGCTGGTAGAGCTCGTCGAGATCGGGGTAGCTGCCATACACAAAGACGCCGCCCTTCACGATATGAGCTTCGAGGCGGGTCGCGGCATTGCCAAACGCTCCGGGTCCCGCCTGGATGATGTTCTTGAACGTCTTTTCGGAAAATCCCTTGATGAAGGCCGCCCGCTCGATCGGCCTGAGCTTTGGCCGGATGCCGACCGCGTGGAGATTGTCGAGAACCGCCTCACCGATGTTTGCGTAGGACGAGTCGCAAAAGTAATCGCCAGCGTCGAAGCCTTTGGGGTACCCCGCCTCGGCGAGCAGTTGCTTGGCCTTGCCCGGGTCGTAGACCGGAGCCGGCGGCTGCCAGAAGAACTCGTAATGGTCCGGCACGAGCGGGTTGCCGGTGATCAGCGAATAGCCGAGGGTCAGCGCCTCGTTCGTGCCCTGACGGTCGATCGCCAGACTGGCGGCTCGCCGCACGCGCTCGTCGTGCCACGGCGATTTCGGATCCCACTGGTCGGGGAAATAGAGGCAGAACACGCCCTGCACGACCGCGGGCTTCAGGGTGAGTCCCGGGGTGCGCTGAAGTTCCTCGGCGAGCTCGCCGCGGATCGAATAGACGATGTCGATCTCGCCGCGTTTGAGAGCGGCCAGCCGCGTGCTTTCGTCGGGGATCACCTTGAAGACCAGCCGCTTCACATTGGGCGGCTTGCGCCAATACTGGTCGAAGGCCTCCAATACCAGCTCGATGCCCGGATTGAACGAAACGAATTTGTAGGGCCCGGCGCCGATCGGGGCCTTCTTGAACCCCTCGTCCCCGACTTTCTCGACGTACTTCTTGGGCACGATCCAGCCGGCGGCTGTGGCGCTGGCATAGAAAGTCAGGAAGTCCGGCCACGGCCGTTTGAGCTTGAAACGCACGTGCCTTGCGTCGGGGATTTCCACCGCCGCGACCCGCTCCATCATCAGGTCGTGCGAGGCTCCGCGATAGCGTTCGAATGAGAATTTGACGTCCTCGGCCGTCACCGGTTCGCCATTGTGGAACAGCGTTCCCTGGCGCAGCGTGAAATCATAGGTCAGACCGTCTTCGGACGCCGACCACGCCTCCGCGAGGCTCGGCGCCGGCGACTGGCCCGGCATCAGTTTCACCATCGCGTCGTGCAGCGCGTAAAGCACCATGAACGGCGTGATGATCCCCGAGACGTCCGCCGGGTCGAACCACACCGGGGCAAGCGACACGTGCACCCCCATGTCAGCTGGCCGTCCGGTCCTGCGGCAATGGCCGAGCCAGGGGCACCGGCGACCAGGCCGAGCGCGGCGAGAGTGAGAAGGTCGCGGCGTCTCATGCCGGTAGTGTCCGCATAGGGGGCAAGCTTGTCGCGACCGCGCACAAACGACTGCATCTCCTCCTCCAACGCAGACGCCTCGTATTGCTGGGCTTGTCCCGACTTTAGACCAGCTTTTGAACAAGTGTCTCCCGCATTCTTCCAATCTATGGCAATGGCTCGCAAATCCAGATTTGGATCGCTATTTTCGCGAGATGAAGGTAAGGGAAGTTGTGCGGTTGCTCTATGACGACGGCTGGTATTTGGTCGCGACCAGGGGAAGTCATCGTCAGTTCAAGCATCCGGCGAAATCTGGCCGGGTCACGGTTGCCGGCAAGCCCGGCGATCATCTAGCCGCCGGAACCCTCGGCAGCATTCTCAAGCAGGCCTGCCTCAAGCAATGAGGAATCCATGCGATATGCGGTAGTTATTGAAAAGACCGAGAACAATTATTCGGCTTATGTGCCGGATTTGCCCGGATGCATCGCCACAGGTGCGACGGTCGAGGAAGCAGAGCAGCTAATTAGGGAAGCAATAGAATTCCATTTGACGGGTTTGCGGGAAGACGGGGTGCCAATTCCGCAGCCGTCAAGTCAGGTCGAATATATCGAGGTGGCCGCATGATCATCGCCAATTCTCGGTAATTAGCCGCGAGCGCAGCCGGCTTCGCGCCAGGCGGCAATTGGGCTAGGATGCCGCGCAAGGCATCACCGCCGGGGGAGAGCGCCATGGCCGCCGACCGCAGCAATCCGATCGTCCACTTCGTCGGCAGCATCCCGTTGCCGGACGCCGAAGCCGTGTTCCGCACACTCGCCGAAGCGGCTGGGCCTTATCTGCTGCGCCTGCCCGACGGCGAGACCGGCATCCGCAAGACCTGGATCCGCTTTTTGCAGCAGGTCCTCGCGGAAAACCCGGCGATCGAGGTCGCCACCGATGTGCCGCCCTTCAAGTTCACGCAATGGGACGGCAAGGTGCTGCGCGAAATCCCGCGGCTTCGCATCAAGCCCGGCGCTACGCCCGATCCCAGCACATTCAAAACCGGGTATGCCGAAATGGCGATAGCGTCCTGGAGCTTGTTCGAGCAGCTACAGACGGCCGGCGTAATTCCCGCGAACGTGAAGTTCCAGGTCTCGCTCCCGACGCCGATCGCGCCGACCTACAACAACATGGTGCCGGCGGACCGGCCGACGCTGTTGCCTGCGTTGACGGAGCACCTGATCGGCGAGGTCGGGACGATCGCCGGAGCAATCCCGAATGACCGCCTCGCCGTGCAGTGGGATGTGTGCCAGGAAGTGTTGGCCTGGGAGGGCTATTACGAAGAGGGACCAGTCGATTTCCGCAGCGAAACACTTGCAGTCTTGACCGAAATCGGCGACGCGGTGCCCGCCGCGATCGAGCTCGGCTATCATCTCTGCTACGGCAGCCCGGCCGACGAGCACTGCGTCCAGCCCAAAAACACGGGCATCATGATCGAGATGGCCAATGCGATCGGCAGCAAGGTCAAGCGCCCGATCCAGTTCTTCCACATACCGGTGCCCAAGAGCCGGACCGATGACGGCTATTTCGCGCCACTCGAAAATCTACGCCTGGGTCCGGATACCGGGCTTTATCTCGGCCTCATTCATCACAACGACGCGCAAGGCGATGCGGCCCGGCTGACCGCGGCGCGGCGCCATGCCCGGGTCGACGGCGTCGCCACGGAATGCGGCATGGCGCGCGGCGATCCGGCGCGGCTGCCCGCGCTCCTGGCCGCGCACGTCCGCGCCGCCCAACTCGCGGCTTAGGCGCAGCTGATCGTCCATCGAGCACGTCGGCTAGCTTGTCGAAATCGGCGTCGTCGAGGGCGGACCGCGTTTTGCGGGTTAGCCGGCTGTCGAGACCCGCACGCGTGCCGGATTGCCAAAGGCGGTAGCCCCGGCAGGCACATCGCGGGTGACCACGCTGCCCCCGCCGATCAGCGCGTCATCACCGATCGAAACGCCCGGCAGGATGATTGCTCCCGCGCCGATCCACACATTGCGCCCGATGCGTACCGGGCGGCCAAACTCCAGCCCGGCGGCTCGCCCCGCCGGGTCGCGCGGATGGTCGGCTGCCACGATCTGCACCCCCGGCCCGATCTGCGTGCGGTCGCCGATGGTGACCTCCACGACATCAAGGATCACGCAGTTGAAGTTCAGGAACACGCCAGCCCCCAGCCGAATGTTGAAGCCGTAGTCGCAATGGAAGGGCGGCCGGATCACGGCGCCGTCGCCGACAGCGGCGAGGCGTTCTATCAACAGGTTGCGCCGCTCGGAGGGGGCCATGTCGAGTGCAGCGTTGTAGCGCGCGAGCCAACTGTGCGTTGCCGCCAACTCTGCCTGGATTTCGGATGCGCTGGCGTCGTACAGCTCCCCGGCAAGCATCTTGTCCTTCTCCGTGGGCATCGTTCATCCTTGCTTACGGTTCACCCTGCAGTGACCCGGAGAATGAGGAGTTTATCGGATCGAGCATCGATCTCATCGTTGTCCGGCAATCCACCCTTGTAACTCGCGTTCGAGGCCTCATAGCGAGAGGAGGTGAAACGGCTCACCCGAAAGTAGCCACAATGGGATGATAGTGCTTGGCCAGTTGCTCTGGTATCTGTAGAGAATCTTTTGTGCGCGTAACTGTACCTACTTTCAAGCGGGCCGCGCTCTGCCTCGTTTGCTAATATTACAGGGGGAAGAATCAGCCAGGATCAGCGGTTTTGCCGGCTGTTGTTTCGGCGATCGGGGAACAAAAAAGCGAAGATGTCTACGATGATGGCCCGTGCCCTCGCTGTTTTGCGCTGCACTTAACAGCGGTATCAGCGAGCGCGCACAATTCTGCACATGTCGTGAGCGGCTCTAACTCTAACAGGTCAAGCCCCGCCGCGGTCCTGCCCGTATTGTGGCCACCACCGGCGCGACGGTACAGGAGACCGAGCCACTGATCCGCGAGGCTATAGCATTACACCTGACTGGCTTGCAGGAAGACAGGCTGCCGATACCGCAAACTTCGAGCCTGGTCGAAAGTTTCGAGTTTGTGGCTTAGGAGGCGATGGCCTCAAAGAGCGGCGCGCGGGTCTGCGCGAATTCGTCGACGGCGTCGGCGAGGTTGTCGAAATCGGCGTCATCGAGGGCGATCGACAACGCGAACATGCCGCGCTTGGCGAACCAAGCGCCACACGCGAGGAGATCGAAATAGAAGAGATCGCGCAGTGCGGCGTTGCCGCGTTCAGCGTCGTCCTGTGAGCGGATCGGGCCATCGGTCATGTGCACTGCGATCATCGAGCCGAGCCCGGTGAACTGCATTGCGAGCCGATGCCGGCGCGCCACTGCATTGAGCCGCTCGCGCAGGCGATCGCCCGCGGCGTTGAGGGCGCGGGCGCGCTCGGGCGTGTAGATCTCGGTCAGACCGGCAAGCCCGGCATTCATCGTCAATACATTGTTGTTGAAGGTGCCGGCGTGCTGGAAGGCGTCCGGCCGGCGCGGGTCGAAGCGTTCCATCAAATCGGCGCGCCCGCCAAAGGCGCCAAAGCTCATGCCGCCGCCGACATATTTGCCCAATGTCGTCAGATCGGGCAATATGCCGTGCGCTTCCTGCAAACCGCCAGGCGCCAAGCGCGAGGTCATGACCTCGTCGAAGATCAACAGCGCCCCGGTTTCGTCGGCTATTGCGCGCAAACCGGCGAGAAACGAGCGATCCGCCGGGATACAGCCGGTGGTGCCCTGCATCGGCTCGATCAGGATCGCAGCCAGTTCGTTGCGGTGAGGCTGCACCAACTCCTCGACCGCCGCGAGGTCATTGTACTTGCCGAGCAGATACTCGAACGGTGCGTTGAGCGCACTGCCGTGGCCACGGAAATAAAACACCCCGCCGTGGTAGCCGCCCTTGAAGACCAGGACTTTCGGCCGGCTGGTGATCGCCCGCGCGGCACTGACCGCCATCAGATTGGCCTCGGTGCCGGAGTTCGTGAAGCGTACCAGCTCGATCGATGCGAAGCGCCCGCAGATTGCCGCGGCAAAGCGCGCCTCGGTCGCATTGTGCGCGCCGAAATTGAGCCCCTGATCGAGCGCCGCCTCGATCGCCGTGCGGATTATCGGGTGCGAATGGCCAAAGATGCCGGCGGTGAACTCACTGAGGAAATCGACATATTCGTGCCCGTCGACGTCCCACAGCCGCGCTCCCTCGCCGTGCGCCATCGTCAACGGGAACGGATCGACATGGATCGCCGAGCGCGTGTTGCCGCCGGGCATCGCGGCGCAGGCCTCGCGATGCTGCGCCAGGCTCTTCGGGTTGCGCTCGCGGTAGAGGCCTTCCGCCTCGGCCAGCGCCGCCGCGATATCGATGTTAGCCCGGGTAGGCACGGCGGCCGTGATCGCGCAGCCACAGGCGGACGAGATGGCGCCTGCGGTCGGGGTTCGGGTCATCGATGAAGGCAGTTCGGCTGTGACCGAGCGCGCGGTTGTCGACGAACTGGATCTGCCCCGGCTCGAGGTCGAAATCAATCGACAGTTCGGCTTCGTCAAAGATATCGAGCATTGCGGCGATCGCGGCCTCACCGTCGCGGTCGATCGGCTCGCCCCGCAACACATATCCGCCGTCGATCTGGTGGGCGCTGAACCGCGCCTTCGGTTCCCCGGCGTTCTCGAATATCGGCGCGGAGAATATCGGGCTCTCGCCCGGCCGAAATTCGCGTTGCCGGTCGAACCAGAAATCCCGGTAAAGCCGCTCCAGCCGGTCCGGGCGGCGCTCCCGCACGGTGTTGTGGACGGTATGAAAGCTGATGACCCGGCTGTGCCCGCCGCTTTGCGCCTGGCGGAGGCAGAGCAGACCGACATAGTCGGGCGGCGTGTCGTTATAGGCGTTGTCGTTGTGAAAGCGGATCTCGATGTTGGTCTTGTCCGGGCGGATGCCCGATCCGGGGAGCGCCTGCTGCCCGGTATCCAGCACGTCGTAGATCATCGTGCTGTCGAGTTTCTGCGCCACGGGCCGCGACACCATGCTGGACAACAGCCAATAGATAGCCGTCGCATCGGCTGTGTCCAATTCGGCCATCGGCAGGCGGTCGATAATCGCGAAGCGCCGGCCGTGATCCAGCATCTCGCGGACCCGCGCCATCTCCCTTCGGCAAGCCGGCATCGCAAAATCGTCCGGGGTGCGCAGGATCGTCGGCAATGGAAACGCCCTGATCTCATCGGCTGCCCGGCATATTTCGTCGAGACAGGCGGCGGAGAGATCGACCCGGTACTCCTTGGGGTGGACGTCGCGGCGCGTCCAGACACTCGGCCCTTCGATCGGCATGTCGACTTGCGTCATTTCGCTCAACCGTGTTTGTGGATGGGGTCGATCCAGCGTACCTCCTGCGGGCGCTCGACCGGCTCGATGTCGAGGTTGACGACGACCGCCTCGTTGTCGCTGCGCACCAAGACGCATTCGAGCGTCTCCTCGGTCGATGCGTTGATCTCCTGGTGCGGAACATAGGGCGGCACAAAGATGAAATCGCCGGGACCCGCTTCTGCGACATATTCCAATTGCTCACCCCAGCGCATCCGGGCGCGGCCTTTGAGGACATAGATCACGCTCTCGAGGTGCCCGTGGTGATGCGCCCCGGTCTTGGCGTTGGGATGGATTTTGACCGTACCGGCCCAGATCTTCTGGGCCCCGACCCGAGCGAGGTTGATCGCTGCGGCCCTGTCCATGCCTGGTGTCTGCGCGGTATTGGGGTCGAGCTGGTCGCCCGGGATCACCTTGACGCCGTGCGTCTTCCAATCGATCGGTTGGTGCTCGCGCTGCTCGTTCACGTCCGCTCCACTCCTGTGCAGTGGCCGATCTTATCATGCCTTGCCAAGTGTGTTCACAACTCTTGACACGAGCATGTTTAGATATATCTTATAACAGTCGTAAGCGTCACCAAACCACCGGAGTACGAAGATGCCCGATCCAAAACCTACGCCTATCAAGGTGAGCGGCTATCACGCCCACGTCTACTACAACACCGAGACCAAGCCGACCGCCGAGCGACTTGCCGAGGCGATCGGCAAGAAGTTCGCCGTCAAGTTCGGAGGGTTCCGCGACGGTCCGGTTGGCCCGCATCCAATTGCGAACCTCCAGATCATTTTCACCACCGCAGAGTTTCAGAACGTCGTGCCGTGGCTAATGCTGAACCGGGCGGGTCTCGATGTCCTGGTCCATCCGCTGACCGACGAGTCAGTCGACGATCACAGCATTTATGCGCTGTGGCTCGGGACACCCGTTCCTTTGCGGATCAAGACGCTCCGTCCGACCTATCGGCCCGAGCTGTTACCCGCTGCCGAACGCGCCGGCGCGTGAATTTAAGAAAGGATTTCCTGATGTTCGGATTTCGAGGTGCCCACGGTCAAAGGCACGCAAGAGGCCCCTTCGGGTTCGGAGGCGGACGGTTTGGCAGTCACCACCACCATCATGGTGGTGGCCGGCGCGGGCCGCGCGACCGAGTTTTCGATCATGGCGATCTGCGCTACGTGTTGCTGCAGTTGATCGCAGAAAAGCCGCGCCACGGTTACGAGCTGATCAAGGCCATCGAGGAGAAATTCGGCGGGACCTATAGCCCCAGCCCGGGAGTCGTCTACCCAACTTTGACCCATCTCGAAGAGCTCGGTTACCTGCGGGCGGAAAGCGGCGGCGGCACCAAAAAGCTCTACTCGATCACCGAGGAGGGCGCGCAGTTCTTGGCCGCCAACAAGACGCTCGTCGACGCGATCTTCGCCCGAATGGCGGAAGCAAGCCGGATTTCCGGCGGCGGCCCGGCGCCGGAGATCCGGCGGGCAATGCACAATTTGGAGATGGCTTTGTCGATCCGTCTCAGCAGAGGTCCGCTCGATGCGGGACAAGTGCGCACGATCACCGAGGCGCTCGACCGCGTCGCAGGCGAGGTAGAGCGAAGCTGACGGAGGCTCGCCCTGCCAATCCCGGTTGTCGAAAGCTCCCTGGTGATCATATTGGCGATCGCGATACTGCTGATGTTCATGGTGCCCCGCCGCCCTTCAACGCCGTCGAAATCCTGAGGATCTTGCGATGAAGCTCGCCGTCCCCGACCTGATCTCGAATTCCTATTTCCCGGCCGTAGCGGCGGTCGCGCTCGGATTTTTCGAGGGAGAGGGGCTCGACATATCACTGGAGCTGATTTTTCCGGTCGATGCGGCCTATCGCGCGATGCGCGACGGCAGGGTCGATTTCGTCGCCGGGTCGGCGCATTCGGCGCTCGCCGCCTTTCCCGAATGGCAAGGCGTGAAACTGCTCTGTGCGCAGGCGCAGGGGATGTACTGGTTTCTCGTGATGCGGGCGCGATACCGCCCGCCATCGACGAAATCAAGGCCGCAGGCGGCGGCGCCGCCGGATTTCCTCTCGATGTTGCCGATCGCGGGCAGGTCCACGCATTCATAACCGAGGTTGTCGCGGCACATGGCCGCGTGGACATCCTCGTGAACAATGCCGGGATCACGCACTACCGGCCATTCCTGACAATGTCCGATGAGGACTGGAACCTGGTGCTGGACGTTGCCTTAAAGGGCGTCTTCTTTTGCGTTCAGGCAGCGGCGCCGCAGATGATCCGGCAAGCCTACGGCAAGATTGTCAACATCTCTTCCGCGCTCGGCACTGGCACGACGCCGCACAATACCGCGGGGTCCCCGGCAGGCAGCTCGGCCTATGCCTCCGCCAAGTCGGGGGTGATCCAGCTTACCAAAACATTGGCCCGCGAGCTCGGACCGCACGGCATCAATGTCAATTGCGTCGCGCCCGGCACCTTCGTGACGCCGCTGACCGGAGCGACCCGCACGCCCGAGGAAGTGGCGGAGCACATCGCGTACAGAACGAAGACCGTCGTGTTAAATCGCCTGGGAACGCTTGAAGAACTCGCAAGCGCGGTGCTGTTCCTTGCTTCGGACGAAGCCAGTTATATCACCGGCCATACTTTGTATGTGGATGGTGGGCGCACCGATCGCATGTGACCGGTCGAGCAAAAGGATTTCCGATGCTGACATTATACTATTCTCTCGGAGCTTGCTCGCTGGCGCCGCACATCGCGCTTGAGGAAACCGGTGCAGCCTATGCGCTGCAGCTGGTGTCCATCTCGAAAGGTGAACACCAGGCTCCCGAGTATCTGAACGTCGATCCGCGCGGCAAAATACCGGCGCTGCGCACCGACGAGGGTGTGCTGACCGAGAACGTCGCGATCCTGACTTACATAGCCCGCAGCTTTCCACAGGCGCGACTGCTGTCGGAAGAGCCAATCGAGATGGCGCGCTGCCTCTCGCACATGGCCTGGCTGTCAAACACAGTCCACCCGGCCTTAACGCACATTGTTCGCCCGGGCCGCTTCGCAACCGGCCAAGCCGCGCAGGAAAACGTGAAAGGTACCGGGCGCGAGAATGCGCGGAAATTGCTGCAGGAGCTCGACGCGCTCTTCGTCGGCAGGGAATGGGTGCTGGGCCGGCTTATTCCGTCGCCGACCCCTACACGCTTGTGATCTACGGCTGGGGCAAAGGGCACGGCATGCCGGTTGAACAGCTCGCGAACTATACCGCCTTCAAGGACCGCATGCTGCAGCGCCCGGCGGTTCGGACAGTGCTCGAACGCGAGCAGAGCCGGCTGCTCGAGGGCTGACCGGATCGGACCCTAACCCACTTTCCGCTGTTCGGCGGTGCGGGTCGCGCCGTCGACGAAAAACATCTGGCAGCACCGGCGTCGCGATGGCGGAAGAGCCAAAGGGTCCCAAGCCTCAAGTGAGCGTGAAGTTCGTCTTAATCAGCCCTTTAATACGTCGCAAAGCGGTTGCTGTTCTAGTGGCAGCAACGGTTTTTGCGTGCCTCGGCGCGGTCACCGCCCTCGCGGCCGGGCGGCCCGTTGGACTTGTCGTGACAAATGGGCTCCTGACCGGAACCGGGGTCGGGCTGTTTGAGGAATTCTACGTGCACTCCGAAGGTGGCAATTGGATGCGGTGAGATGCATCCGCTAGGTTCTATTCCGATCTATATCGGCGTAATCGCTGTCCTCTACTTCGCATCGACTCACGTAGCTCATCTCTTGCTCGGGCGTCTTGATGACCTGCCGACGGTCTATCGGGGGCTTCCATATGCGCTCGCTCTTTTCACGCCGTTTTCTCTCGTCGGCATTTTAATGATGCGGATCATCCACTTTGTTGGGCTCGAAACGCTTTTTCACCTCCTCGTTGGGACCTACCATCGACCCGTGCAGGACCGAAAGGTGCTGCTCTTCTTGATATCAACGATTCGACTGCGCTCGGCGTAGCGCTTGGACCGCTCGCGACCCGCGCGCTCGTGCGCAAGTTTCTGGCTGATGTTTCGCAGCCGATTACTGATTCCGGTGGCGAAATCTATTTCTATAAGGGCGATGGCTTATTGCCACATGGAGCTGGACAACGGCGATACGGTACAAAGCTGTGCTGAGCGCCGTCGATGCAATGTTCTAGGCGGTCGAAAGCGATCGCGGCGCCTACGAACGGCTTTGCGGTCGTGTGCCAAGCTTTCGCGTTGACATCCACGGCGGTGACGTAGTGGTCAGCGAGCAGGGTGACGCAAAGAGATCGATCGGCATCTACGGCGATATCAATCAACATTGCCGCACGAATGGAAGAAGCCGCCAAGACCCACAATGTGTGCTGCATCGTGTCGAACGTGGTTGCTGATGCGATTGGGGATTGCGATCGCCTGCGGCCCATCGCCGAAGAGACCGTAAAAGGCATCTCTGCTCCGGTTAGGATTTGCGAGTATCGACCCGCGCGCTGCTAGCCCTGGTCCAGGGCTGGCCCGATCGGACCTTGACCCACTCTCCGCTGCTCTTGGCGCTGCGGGTCGCGGCTTACCTCCGCTATGTCGCGAACTCAGGCTCTCGGCAGCGCTAGGCGCAGCGGGTGATTTGGCTGTGCATTCAGAAATACGGTTCATAAGTCCATGCGAATGCCGCCGGCTAATCGGCAGGGACTGTACCCACCAAATTCAATTGGAAGGGAACGGAATCAACAGTGACCGGGACCAGTCTCGAGAGTGTTGCGGACAAGCAGGTCCTTTATCTGACGACGGTCGGGCGGAGGACGGATCAGCCGCGCGAGATCGAGATCTGGTTTGTGGTCTGGTGTGAGCGTCTCTACCTGTTCGCCGAAACGCGTGAGGCCGCCGGATGAATCAAGAACATCAGGCGCAATCCCAAGGTTATGGTCGGCATCGGAGAATGGCGCATTGTCGCAACGGCGCGTGTGCTGGACCCCGAGACCGATCGCAAACTGTGGGACCAGATCGCCGCCATCGCCAATCGCAAATATGGATGGGGCGACGGGCTGCCGGTGGAAATCACCCCGCTTCCCTCAGGCGCTCCCCATTCCGGCTATAGAATCGGAACTCGGCGCTGCTCGTTGAGCGGTGCTCGGGCCCTTGTGCAACGCGAGAACGTCCGGCTTTGGCACGCCGTAGCACTCGCCTATGTCGCACAGTGATAAATCGGATCATTGCTTTCAGCTTTCTGCGCTTAGTAGGCGGCGCACACTGTCGCGACAGTTGTGTCGTGAACCTCAGCATTTCGGCATCGTTGGAATACGACTGCCGGACCGCACGCTGAGGTGCTTACGCCATGACAATGTCCGACGATGATCCGAAAACCCGGCATGGCCTGAGTCGGCGCAACTTTCTCCGTGCCGCCGCGGCCAGTGGAGCGACACTGCCGATAGCACGCGAATCCCTGACGGCCGAGGCCGCCAGCGTCGCCAACCCGTCGAAGGCCGGACAACCCGAAACGGTGACGTTGAGGGTCAACAATCAGCTCCAGACGCTCAGCCTCGACCCGCGCACCACGCTGCTCGACGCGCTCCGGGAGCATATTGGCCTGACCGGGACGAAAAAGGGGTGCGGGCATGGCCAATGCGGTGCGTGTACGGTCCATGTCAACGGCATGCGGGTGCTGTCCTGCATGACCTTTGCAGTGATGGCCGAAGGCCTTGAGATCACCACCATCGAGGGGCTCGCCGGCCCAAACGGCGAGCTGCACCCGATGCAGCAGGCCTTCATCGACCAGGACGCGTTCCAGTGCGGCTACTGCACGCCGGGCCAGATCATGTCGGCCGCTGCCTGCGTGCACGAGGGCCATGCCGGGACGGATGCGGACATCCGCGAGTACATGAGCGGCAATTTGTGCCGCTGTGCCGCCTATCCGAACATCGTCGCCGCCATCAACCAGGCGAAGGCGGCAATGAAGGAGTCCTGAGATGCATCGCTTCGTCTACCGCCGCCCGGAGAGTGTCGATGCTGCGATCCAGGCGGCCGATCCCGGCCCGGCGCAATCGGCCCTGCCGCCCGTCCAGGCACCAGGCCAGTTCATCGCCGGCGGGACGAACATGACGGACTACATGGCACTCGATGTCATGCAGCCCGACATCCTCGTCGACATCAACCGGCTTCCGGCGGCGCGCTACGGCCGCATCGAGGCCGGCGCGCAGGGGCTGCGGTTCGGCGCGCTGGTCCGCATGGCGCAGGCCGAGGACCATCCGGTCGTCAAGATCCAGTATCCGGTGATCCATGACACGCTGAAGCTCGCCGCGAGCCGGCAGATCCGCAATATGGCGACCCTTGGCGGCAATGTACTCCAGCGCACGCGCTGCGAATATTTCCGCGAGAACTCCTGGGCCTGTAACAAGCGCCAACCCGGCGCCGGGTGCTCGGCTCTGGGCGGCTACAACCGCCAGCATGCAGTGCTTGGGACGAGCCAGGATTGCATTGCCGCCTATGCCGGCGATTTCGCCGAGGCATTGATCGCGCTCGACGCGACGGTGGAGACGGCGGGGCCGAACGGGGCGCGCACGATCAATTTTGCCGATCTGCACAGGCAGCCCGGCGCTTTGCCGAACATCGAGACGGTGCTGCAACCGGGCGAGCTGATCCTGTTCATCAACGTCCCGGCCGGGCCGTGGACGGTGCGGTCGCGCTATTTGAAGATTCGCGACCGCGCTTCCTATCAGTTCGCGCTCGCCGCCGCCGCCGTGGCGCTCGACATGGACGGCGAGGTGGTGCGCGAGGCGCGGATCGCGCTCGGCGGCGTGGCTACCGTGCCCTGGCGCGCGCATGAGGCCGAGGCGGTGCTCAGGGGCAGAACGCTCGACGAAGGCAGCGCCATGCAGGCCGCGGACGCCGCCTTCGCCAATGCGCGGACAGAGCAGCACAACGCATTCAAGGTGCCGCTCGGCAAGCAGACGATCGTGCGCGCACTGCTCGAAACCAAGGCGATGGAGGTGTGAGATGAGCACCGCAGCACCAGAGCCCAAGGCCAATCAGGGCCAGCCTCAGCCGCGCATCGATGCGCGGCTGAAAGTGACCGGTCAGGCGCGCTACGCCGCTGATATAGCGCTCAGCAATATGGCATACGGTGTTTTGGTGACGAGCGACATCGCCCGCGGTTGGGTGCGGTCGATCGACCTCGATGCCGCGAAAGCCACGCCCGGCGTGCTCGATGTCGTCAGCTACGGCGACATGGACGGTATCGACAAACCGCAATTCGGCACTTCGGGCTATACATCGCTCGGCCCATTGCACGACCGCACGATCTGGCATGACGGGCAGATCATCGCGCTCGTTGTCGCCGATACGTTCGAGGCGGCGCAGGAGGCCGCCCGCAAGGTCAAGGCCGAGTACGAGGTTGAGCAGCCGAGCGGGCACTTCGGTTCACCCGGCACCGAGACCATCCCGGCCGTGGGTCATGCGCAGCGGCCGAAAGAAAACCCCTCCGCCGGCGACTTCAACGGCGCCTTCCAGTCCGCTCCGGTTAAGTTCGAAGCCGACTACCGGACCCCGACCCAGACCCATAACCCGATCGAGCTGTTCTCGACCACCGCCTCATGGACGGGAAGGCAACTCACTGTCTACGAGCCGACCCAGTACCTGTACGGCCTACGCGGCGAAATTGCGCGCCAGTTCCAGATGGACCCCGCCGATGTGCGCGTCATCGCGCCCTATGTCGGCGGTGGGTTCGGCTCGAAAGGGCCGAGCACCCCGCGCACCGCCATCGTGGCGCTCGCCGCCAGGCGCCTCAATCGCCCGGTGCGCTGCGTCGTGAGCCGCGAGCAGGCCTACACGACCGAGCCGTACCGCGCGCCCACCCGGCACCGCATCCGCATCGGGGCGATGCCGGACGGCAAGATCACCGCTTTCAGCCATCAGGGCTGGGAGCTGACCTCGCGCACCGACAATTATGCCGTCGCAGGCACGGAGTTGACGACACGCCTTTATGGCTACGGCTCGGTCGCCAGCAATGTTGACCTGGTCAAGGCCGACAGGCAGACGCCCGCTTATATGCGCTCCCCGCCCGAGGTGCCTTATGTATTCCCGGTGGAGAGTGCGATCGACGAACTCGCGTACAAGCTCGGCATGGACCCGATCGAGCTTCGACGCGTGAACGACACAGACAAGGAGCCGATCCACGGTAAGCCCTTCACCAGCCGCCACCTGATGGCTTGCTTCGACCAAGCTGCCCAGGCCTTTGGTTGGTCCGCGCGACATCCGAAGCCAGGCTCGATGCGGGAGGGCGACTGGCTGATCGGCATGGGGTGCGCCACCGCCGTCTATCCAACCAATGTGGCGCCGGCCACCGCGCGGGTCCGGCTGCGCTCGGATGGCGGCGTGCTGGTGCAGAGTGCCTCGCAGGAGATCGGCACCGGCATCCGCACGGTCGCCGGCCAGATGGCGGCGGAGCAGCTCGGGGTGAGCTTCGACCGGGTCGAGGTGGAGATGGGCGACACCAATCTCCCTCCGGCCCCGGTCTCGGGCGGCTCGAACAGCACAGCGAGCGTGTGCTCCGCCGTGCTGTTGGCGTGCCGGCAGATCAAGGACCGGTTGTTTGATGCCGCTGTGGCGGCCGATAGCGGTCCGCTGGCCGGCAAAAACCCCGCCGACCTCGCGATCCGGAATGGAGAGGTGGTAGCAAAGGATGGCACCTCCCTGAAGCTGCGAGACGTATTCGGGCTCGTTCATGCGGGCGCCATCGAGGAATATGCCGAGTTTATCCCGGACGGAGCCCCGCCGGACGCGGTGCAAAAGCTCTATGAAGGAAAGTTGACGATGACGGGCGGCCCTGAAGGGAAGAAGGCGAAGTACGCCTACGGGGCTGAATTCGTCGAGGTGCGGATCAATGCCCGCACCGGCGAGATCCGCGTCCCGCGGCTGGTGGGCGCGTTCGCCGCCGGACGCATCATGAACACGCGCACCGCGCGCAGCCAGCTTATGGGCGGCCTGATCTGGGGGATGAGTGCGGCCCTGCTCGAAGCCACCGAGATCGATGAGCGCGCAGCACGCACGGTCAACCGCGATCTCCAGGACTATTTCATTCCGGTGAACGCCGATGTGCAGGAGGTGCAAGTCATCCTGCTTCCGGAGGTGGACCACGAGGTCAACCCGGCGGGCGTGAAGGGCCTGGGGGAACTCGGCAACGTCGGCACCAACGCGGCTGTCGCCAATGCCGTCTTCCACGCCACCGGCAAGCGGATCCGCAACTTGCCGATGCGCCTGGAAAACCTGCTCGCCTGAGCGACGCCGTTGACGGCGATAACGCACTTTCGCCATCCAGTAAAAAGGTCGCGAAGAATGTCTTCGCGCAGCGCAAGATTGGAACGGATCAGCTGCCGGCGCCCAGTGCGGCACTGCTGCCCCTCAATCAGGCGGCCGAAGCGGAACGCGCCGCCCGCGTCGGACAGCAATTCGGCGCGGTAGCTCCGGGCTTGGTGCAGTATACCGCGGATCCCCTGTTCCGCGACCTGTGGTTGCGTGCGGATCTTGCGCCGCGGGATCGAAGCCTGGTCACGACCAGCGCTCTGATCGCCTCCGGCCAGGCCGCGCAACTGTCCTACCATCTCGACCGAGCCATGAATAACGGTTTCACCCAGTCCGAGGCCGCCGAGGTGATCACGCACCTCGCCTTCTACGCCGGCTGGCCCAATGCCTTCTCGGCCCTGCCCGTCGCGAAGGACATTTTCGAAAGCGCGCAGGTCGGCACGGATAGGCCGCCCCAAGGCCGGCCGGAAACAGCGATCGGCAGCGATCGCGATCAACACGGAGGAGCTCAACGATGCGAGGAGCGGTTCTCTACGGTCCCGGTGATGTGCGTTCGAGGAACGCCCCACCCGACGATTATCGAGCCGACGGATGCGGTTATCAGGATCTCGGCCACCTGCATCTGCGGGTCGGACCTGTGGCCCTACCGCGGCCGCACTGCCGCATCGGGTACCAAACCTCCTGCCAGCACAAGGAGTTCGTCGGCGGAGCCCAAGCGCCGTTGCTGCGCGTGCCGCTTGCAGACGGCACTCTGGTCGCGGCGCCGGGGTTCCGCCGGATGACCTGCTGCCGAGCGTGCTGGCGCTGTCGGACGTGATGGGCACCGGCTGGTTCGCCGCCGATGCGGCGAACGTAAAGCCGGGCTCGACGGTTGTCGTCGTCGGCGACGGCGCGGTCGGCCTGCTTGGCGTTCAATCCGCCAAGCAAATGGGTGCGGAACGGATCGTCGCGATGAGCCGGCACGAGACGCGGCAGAAACTCGCCCGGGAGTTCGGCGCGACCGATATCGTCGCCGAAACGTGGCGACGCGGGCGTGGCGCGCATTAAGGAGCTGACCAAGGGTGTCGGCGCCGACTCGGTGCCTGGAGTGCGTCAGTGCGTCGGCACGTCGGAGTCGATGATGCAGGCCATCCATTGCACCCGACCAGGCGGGTCGGTGGGTTACGTCGGCGTCCCGCACGGTGTCGAGTTCGATGGCCAGGAGCTGTTCTTCGCGCATGTCCACCTCCACGGCGGCCCGGCCCGCGTGCGCCGCTACCTCCCCCGGCTGATCGAGCTCGCATGGCAGCGGAAGATCGAGCCCGGCAAGGTCTTCGACCTCACGCTGCCGCTCGACCAGGTCGCGGAAGGCTACCGCGCCATAAACGAGCGCCGTGCCGTCAAGGCCCTGCTGCGCTCGTAGGGCCTGCGCGGGTGCTCAACGCCGCCCGGTAACGACGGAGAAAAGAAATGCAGAAGCGCAAGCCAGGGAAAACCGGTTTGGAAGTGTCGGCGCTCGGACTAGGCTGCATGGGAATGAGTTCCAATTACGGCCAGCCAGGCGACAGGAAAGAAATGATCGCGGTGATTCGGGCTGCCGTGGACCGTAGCGTCAGCTTTTTCCACACCGCCGAATCCTACGGCCCTTTCACAAATGAGAAGCTCGTCGGCGAAGCTTTGGCCCGTTCCGCAACCGGGTGGTGATCGCGACCAAATTCGGCCACGGTATCGTATCCGCATCCCCGCGTTTTGGAGGCGATTGATGAATTGGCCTCATAAGCCCATGCCGTACTCGCCGGCTAATTACCCAGACCCGCACTGACCAAATTTAATGTTGGAGAAAGACGGCGACTGAAAGGTTCAAAGCGATGGAAATCAAGCAAATCGGCTCACAACCTTCCGCCAAAGGACCGGCCGAATATTTCACCGGCAGTGTGCGGATCGACCCGCTATTCCCGGCAACCGATCCGTCGCGCGTCTCTGCCGGGCTCGTCACCTTCGAGCCCGGCGCCCGCACCGCCTGGCACACTCACCCGCTGAGCCAGAGATTGGTCGTCACGTCCGGCTGCGGCTGGTTCAGTGCTGGGGCGGACCCAAGCGGGAAATCCGCGCCGGCGATGTCGTCGTCTGTCCGCCCGGCGAGAAGCATTGGCACGGGGCGACCGCAACTACCGCGATGAGCCACATCGCGCTCGACGGCAAGGTCGTCGATTGGATGGAGAAGGTCACCGACCAAGAATATCTGACCGCACCGGCGGCCGGATAACCGGAACACCGGAGGAAATGACAATGCCCCACGTGATCGTGAAGATGCATCCCGGCCGATCGGAGCAGCAAAAAGTCCAGCTTGCCGAAGCAATCGCCAGAGACGTGATGACGTTTACCGGCGTCGGGGGATGGTGCCGTTTCCGTCTCCATTGAGGAAATCGGACCGAGCCACTGGACGGAGAAGGTTTACCGGCCCGATAGTCTGAACGGTTCCGGCAAGCTTTACAAGAAACCCGGATACAACCCGCTGAAATAGCCGGCTGACGTGAAGGAGGTGTTCCCGTGACCGAATGGTTCGAAGGCAAGGTCGCGCTGGTGACCGGAGCCGGCTCCGGCATAGGCCTTGCGACCGCCCGCGCCTTTGCCGACGCGGGTGCCGCCGTGGTCCTCGCCGATAAGGACGAGGAACCGGTCAACGCCGCCGCCCAAGAGCTGACGGCCGCCGGGCGGGACGCGATCGCCGTGCGCTGCGACGTCGCCGATGACGCCGAGGTGGTCGCGATGTTCGAGCGCACCGCGAGCAGGTTCGGGCGTCTCGACGCCGCCTTCAACAACGCCGGGATTATGCAACGCCGTGTCGACACGGCGGAAATCGAGAGCGACGAGTGGGACCGGGTGATCGCGGTCAATCTGCGTGGCGTCTGGAGCTGCATGAAGCACGAGCTGCGGCAAATGCTCCGCAATGGCGGCGGCGCGATCGTCAATTGCTCCTCGCTCGGCGGCGTCGTTGGCAATCCGGGCCTCGCCGCCTATCACGCGGCGAAGCACGGAGTCCTCGGCCTGACCAAGACCGCGGCTCTCGAATACGCGGCGCGCGGCATCCGCATCAACGCGGTTTGCCCGGGCTCCATCGATACGCCGATGGCGCAGTCGCTCACCGGCGGCGACCCGAAGGTGCTTGAAGAGATGGTAAAGCTGGAGCCGATCGGCCGCCTCGGCAAGCCGGAGGAGATCGCCGCTGCCGTGCTCTGGCTGTGCAGCCCCGGCGCCAGCTACGTCATCGGGCACCCGCTTCTCGTCGACGGCGGATATACCGCGCGATGAAGCGCTGCGGCGAGCGCTCGCTCGGAAATCGGCAAGACCGGAATACGCTATGAACGCAAAGCCGTGTCATATCCGGGTATTTGTAATGTATAAAGATATCGATGCGTACAAGGCGCACGTTGAGTCCGCGAATTTCAAAAATACAAAGCCGCGAAAGAGGCGATGGTTAAGTCCCTTAACCTGGTGGCGATGAACCCTATCATTCTTGGCGCCAAGGAATAGCGAGGGCAAACCGCTGATGAAGCCGTATCTGATCTGTCATATGATCGCGAGCGTGGACGGCCGCACGTTGCTGCGCCGATGGCGCCCGCTTGACGAAAGCCGCGGACAATTATTCGAGGGCCTGCATGAGCGGCTCGGCAGCGATGCCTGGCTGGTCGGCCGCGTCACCGGTCAGGAATACGCCAACTCGACGCCTATCCCCGGCAAGGCGAGCACAGCGCGTCCATGACCCGGTGGTCGCAGAGACCCCGTTCATGAATACCCCCCGTGAGGCGATAGTTAGGTGGCTGGAGTCCAACGATGTCGGCTAGTGGCACAACCCAGAAGGCTGGCCGCGACCAGTAACGGTCGCTTTCGATACCGGAGCGGACGCGCACCACTGAGGCACGCGAGCACATGCAGGTTCAATGGTCGATCTCGAACGACAACCTTCGCTACCGCGAAGTTTTTTCGTCCGTCCTCGAACTCCCCCGTGCCGCGGGCGCTTGGGTCTCGAACTGCTCGCCAGCGGGCAAGTCCAGGCGTCACGGAATTCAAACGAGGCGCCTTGCTTCCCAAGTCGGCGCCTCAGCACGAAGAGGGAACCGGGGTAACCGAATCAGGATTGCTAAAATCCTGGCATGGCGAGAAGACGCCGATTGAGATGGGCGACGTCGTCCTCACGCCGGGCTGGTGCTGGCACGAGCTCGGAGACGACGGCGACGTGCCTGCCTATTGGTTGGATGGGCTCGACGTACCGTTCGCGCGCACGCTCCGAAAACATGTTCTATGAGGACAATCCAGTGCCGTTCGATCCGCAGCCTAGATCGGTGGCGACCTCGCCTTATCGCTTCCCGCGCGACGAAATCGCACGCCGGCTCGACAAGGCGACCGCCGATAACGAAGGCTTCCATGGGCCGCGCTTCACACTCGATGCCCCGACGATGCCAACCCTGCAGCTGACGATTACCGGTTGCCGGCCAGCATTTTTCGCTAGGTCTTTGCGGTGAGCTGGCCGCACCAGATCGCGCTGGTGATACTGACGGTCGGCATGTTCCTGCTCGAAGTTGTTCCACTGGAGATCCAGCGCCGGGTCGTTAACGATCTCGGCAAGGAAAGATCATTTAGGGTCGTCGTGACCCTGTGCGCGGCTTATGCGGGTTTTGTCCTCGTTCAGGGTGCGACGAAGCTCGGTCTCAATGTCTATCGCGGCTGGGTCGGGGAAAACGCGATACGGGATTTGCGCCGGCACGTCCTGGCTTATTTGAGGATCGCCCGGGCCGTCGCACCGGGCCCGGAGGCCCGCGGCGTCGCGGCGGCGATGATCGTCGGGGAAGTCGAGTCGATCGGCGGCTTTGTCGGCAGCAGCGTCTCCGAGCCTTTCCTTCAGGCCGGAATATTGCTTTCGGTGCTCGGATATATCGTCCACATCGACAGATGGATGGCAGCGGCGGCATTCGCTCTTTGTTGTGCCGCAGCTGATATTTGTGCCTCTGATGCAGGGTGCGATGAACCGCCGCGCCGGCGCGCGCGTGTGGATCTTGAGACCCTCGGCGTAAGCGCGGTCGATACGCGTGCAGCATCGGCCGAGCAGGACAGCTCCGACGGCAACCGGATCGACCGGGTGCTCCAGCTCAACATGGGAATTTACAAGCTCAAATTTTCGATGAATTTCCTGATGAACATCTGCAGCCACACAGCAAAACCGGCCATGCGCGGCCATTGTCGGAGCGCCGCAGTGCGCGCATGCCGTACCGGCGATGTGGTCGGCAACCTCAAATGGAAGCGCGACCATAGTCACTTTACGACGATACGGCGGCCGAGAACGAATTCGTCGGCGCCCCTTTTTGCGACCAGGTCGAATTGCCACTGGCCCGGCAGCGGCAGCGCCAGCTCTGCGGTGTACCGGCCCGGCTTTTCTTCATGGAGTTGCGTGCCGAGTTCGGGCGCCGATCCTACCGGGCGCCAGGCCCGCAGCTCGACCGCGATGCCGGCGACCGGTGCGCCAGCCCGATCGGTAACCTCAAACCGCACGGGGCTCGCAACGAACGCTCGGGTCGGAGTATCGATCTGGGCCGCCCAGCCGAGCCTATCCTGCGCTGTCGCCGCAGCGATCTCGCGATTATAGGTTCGGCCATCCTCGAAGGGATGGGTCGAGACGAGCGCTGGCATCGAATGAAGCGCGAAAGAAACGAGCGCCGCATTGGCTGCGAGGACGGGCACCATCGCCGCCGGAAACACCCACGGGATCAACGAGCGACGCCGCCCCGAGACCGACCGCTGCGAAGAAATCGCCACCTCGGCCATCACCGCTCAGCTCTCCGGTCCGTGAAACGTTACCGGGTGGGTTATCGGAGATTCGTCTCCCTTCAGTGGCCGGGCCCTGAAAGCAAGCGGGACTTCGCCGCTCCCCAATCCGACCGGGGCGCGCAGCAGCACGCGGAAAGTGCCGATCGTATCGGGTTTGACCCTAAGTCCGGCCCCTTTTTCCGCGGGTGTATCGCTCCCCTCCTGCCCCGCCACCGCGAGCCGGGCCCCGGGCAAACCGGTGATGCTCAGCTGAAAGCTGCGCGGTTCGGCGTTGAGGATCTTGATGGTATAGGCATTGCGGATGGCGCCGTCCGACAGGCGGACAAACAGCGGCGAGCGATCCGCGAGGATGCTCAGCTCAAAATCGAAGCGTGACAGCAGCGACCATTGCATCAGGCTCGAGCCCGCCAGCAGCACCAGCGCGTAGACGGCGGTGCGCGGCCGAACCAGCGCGGCGCGAAAGGGTGCGGCGAGGTCTCTCACTCCGCTCCCCGCTGCCTCGCGCATTGCCTGGCTGGAAAGGTCGATAAGACCCGGGGGATGGCCGACCCGCTTCATGACTTCGTTGCGCAGCCAATGCACTGCAGCTGCAATCCGTCGCGAATATCTATCCCCGTGGGGCATACGGCGAGGCATGATTTGCAGTCGCTGCAATCGCCGCGCCCGGTCTAGAACTCTCCTTTCTTGAGCTTGACGCGCGGCTCGCCGCGCCACTCGCGGTACATCACTGTCAACGTGTCGCGGTCCACCATCGCCGATTGAAAGCGCGGCCACGGGCACATGTAGGTGCAGACCTGCTCGCGCGCCCAGCCGGCGAGAAGATAAGTCGTCGCAGTAAACAGCAGGATGAAAAACAGCACGCTGGTCGACAGGTGCAGCGCCAGAAGATCGCGCGGCAGGCTTGGCGCGTCGTTGAAGTACATCACCCACGCACCGCCAGTGACCAAGGCTATGACAATACAAAGCGTATGCTTGGCAACTTTGTGCGCGAGCGTCTCTACGTTCCACGGCCCGCGGTCGCGGTGCATGCGGACGGCGCGGTCGCCCTCGATAAGCCGCTCGGTCCACATGAAGAGATCGGTCCATACCATCTGCGGGCAGGCGTAGCCGCACGACATCCGGCCGAACAGGCTCGTCACAAAAAACAGTCCCACCGCGCCAAGGATCAATAGGCCGGCGAGGTAATAAATTTCCTGCGGCCAGATCTCGATGCCGAGGAAGAACGCGCGCCGCCCCGGCATGTCGATCAGCAATGCCTGGCCGGGACGGCCCGGACCGCGCTCCCAGCGCAGCCAGGGAGCGACGTAGTAGACCGTCGGGCAAATTCCAAGTACGGCCCATTTGATGCGGCGCACCGGGCCACGCACTGCCTTCGGATAGACCCTTACCCGGCTGGCATAGAGCTGGTCGGCCTGGTCCTGGGTACGGCCGGTCGCCGCGCTTCTATTCACCGCCGCCGAGCGCATGAACATATACGGTCAGCATTTTGATCGGCGCCGGGTCGAACCGCTCGCCCCAGGCCGGCATCGAACCGTTGCGGGCCTTGATGATGACATCGACGACCGTCGCCTTGTCTACGCCGTAGAGCCAGATCTTGTCGTTGAGTCGGGGCGCGCCGACCTCACGATTGCCTTGACCGTGATCGCCGTGACAGAGAGCGCAATTGTGGCCGAAGATCTTGGTGCCGTTGCCCTCGGCAACCTGCCCCGTCGACAGCGACAGGACGTAGTCGACAACCTGGTAGATTTGCGCCGGGGTTAAGAGGCCGTCGGGGCCGAAGCGCGGCATCTGCGGCTGGCGCGAATCCGGATCCGCATTGCGGATGCCGTAAGTGATCGTCTGGTGGATGTCGGCGAGGGTCCCGCCCCACAGCCAGTCTCATCGGCGAGATTGGGGAAGACCGTGGCTCCGGCGCCGCCGGCGCGATGGCAAGCAGTGCAGTTCTCGTCGAACGCCGCCTTGCCGCCCGCCACCGCGAAGGCGAAGAGCTCGGGATCGCGTTGGTGTCATCGAGCGGGGCAGCGGCGACTTTCTGGCGCATTCTCGACTGGGCCTGCGCGGCGGATGCCAGTTCCCGGTCCAATGCCTCACGGCTGGTATACCCGAGCACCCCGGTCGCGTGCTGGCCGAGGGAAGGAGCACCGATACGAGGCTGGCCGAGGTCATGATGCATGATCCCGATTGCATCACGCCCGGCAAAAAAGCGATCGAAGCATTGCGCCTGATGGAAGACGGCCACTACCGGCACTTGCCGATTGTCGAAGAGACGGAAAGGTCGTCGGGATTGTTTCGCGTTTTGGATTTAAGCGGCCTCGAGCTCGATCGCCACGACGAGGAGACCGGCCTCTGGGAACGGATCTGAACTACAGTAATGCCGCTTGCTGAGGCGGATAGGTAATTCGCACACCTTCCACCTGCGCAAAAGGCGTGAGCTGGTGCGTCCGGTAATTGCTCTCCGATAAAATCTCGACGACCGGCACACCGCGCACACTGAGCGCATCGGCTACCAGCGAACGGTGGCAGCGCCACGGCACCGCTTCGGCGCACATGATCGCAATGGGTTTTTGGCGGCTCATGTGAATGAGCGCTTCGAGGGCGTCCTGAAACGCGCTGGTTTGCATGTAATCGGCGTAGCCGCGAAAGCTTCCGTTGCGCCAGCCGGTATTCGGGGAATCTTTGCGGGCGTGCCGCAGGCCGCCCAGCCCTTGAATGTGCACATATTCGAAGTGGTGTGCTGTCAGGCTGGCGGCCAGGGCGGTGTCGTTGAATTGCGGATTGTGCCGCGAACGCGGCATCGTCCGAATGTCCACGAGGCGGTCAATGCGATAGGTTTGCAGCAGGGCGATGAAGCGCTCGATCGGCAGCGTCGAATGCCCGACAGTGAAGAGAGCCCCTTCCGGCCAATGCGCTGCTTGCGGGGGCGGATGTTCGTCCATCGCCATCAGCAGAGCCCGGTGACACGCCGTCAGTAGCTCGGCTTGGACGCAAACGGCGTGAGCTGCAGTTCGTGCGTCCAGCACGACCGGTCCTGGGTGTGCAGGTACCAGTATGCTTCGGCGATCTTGACGGGGTTGATGATCAGGTCGCGGCGGTTCTGATTGCGGGGCAGGGCTCGGCTGCCGGGCGAGTCGATCGATCCGTCGATGATAATGTTGGCGACGTGCACGCCGTGCTCGGAATATTCCTCGGTCAGCACCTGGGCCAGGGTGCGCATCAGCACTCGGGGATAGTACAGCGACTGCCCGGTGATCCGCTTCTTGCCGCGCAAAGAACTGGAGTTGTTCGAGAAGAAAAACGAGCCCGCGCCCTTTTTGCGCATCGCCGGCAGCACTTCCTTGGCGACCAGGAATGGCCCGCGGGCGGAGATGTGCAGCCCGGTATCGAGGATCTCGACGGGGACGTATTCGAGGAGTTCCTTGTCGGGCGGCAGGTCGCGGCCCTCCAGATAGCCGGCGTTGTAGATCAGCACGTCGGGGTCGCCGGCGTCGCGGCGGATCGTCGCGAAAGCCGACGAGATCAACTCCTCCGAGACAAGGTCCAGCTCGACGATCATGCACTCGCCGCCCTGTTCTCGGATTGCCGCCGCCAGCCGCGCGGCGTTGCCTTCCCGCCGGGTCGTCAATACCGTGAAGAAACCTTCCTGCGCGAATTTCTGCGCGACGGCGCCGCCTACGCCCCAGCGCACGCCGACCTCGACATCGCTGTCGTCGACCGGACGGCCATGCGCCAGCAAGGTGTTTCGGCCCTCGGCCTGCCATTTCGAGGTGGCCCCGATCACCACGGCGATCTGCTTGCCCTTCGTGTTCGTTTTCATCCGGAAACCCGCTTTGTTCCGCCACCTGGCTCAGGACTGTCGGACATTGTCGGTCCGTAGGGCGGATAAGCAAAGCGCAATCCGCCAGCCTCGGTCGCGCTGGCCTTTCTACGCGTCCCCCGGCGGCTTTTGGAGCATTGCGACACCGCGCCCGCGTACCTGCTTGGCGACCGTGTCGGCGAGCAGGCTCATCATCCAGGGCAGGTGGATCTCGATGCGAACCGTGTCGTCCAGCACCTCGATCGCGCCGGTGATCGTTTGCCACATTGCCGACACGTTGAAGTTGAGGCGATCCTGGTCCCAGGTGTAGTCGAGCGAGCTGATGAGGCCGGCAAGTTCGGGGCGCAGGCGGCCGATCCCGCTGTCGAGCCGGCGCTTTGCCTCCTGGCGGCCGAGCCGGTGCGGGATCGAAACGATGAGAGGATGCTGGGACATCGGGGCTTCTCCAATCTAGGTGGTGACGCAAAGGGCAAACACCAGAATTACCGCTATACCGCCTTTTTAGGGCCGGAATCGCCCTTAACCTGCTGCGTTTTCGCCGAGGGAGGAGCGGGGGATGTTGAGCCGCAGAGAATTGGGCGGGGGTCTTGCCGCTGGCGCGGTATTTCGCCGGCGTGGGCCCGAGCCGCCGGCGACGCCGCCGCAGCCGGCCAAGGAGCCCAATCTCGCTCGCATCCTGCGCACCCGGAAATTACGCGTTGGCGGGCCTGTGGGCGAGGAACCCTTTTTTTACAAGAATTCCGGAAATGGGCAATGGAGCGGCATTTTGGCCGCGATGGCGGGGGATCTGGCGGCGGCGCTCGGGGTCGAGCTCGCCATCGTCGAAACAAATTGGGCCGAGATGGTGACCAACCTGAACGCCGGCAAGATCGATCTCGCCTACGGTCCCAGCCCGACCGCACAGCGCGCGATGTTCGCGGATTTCTCCACTCCGTTGTTCCACGACACCTATGGGATCCTCGCCCGGAATGGCTTTGCGCCAAAGAGCTGGGCCGAACTCAACGTGCCGGAAACTCTGGTGGCCGTCGATACCGGCTCGGCACGCGAAGAGGCGGTCCGACGCTTTGCCGGAAATGCCGCGATCACCGGGTTCAAGACCCGCGAGGAGGCACTGCTCTGCAGTTCAATCCGGTCGCGCCGATTGCTTTGTCGCGACGGTTTTCTTTGCCCTGGCAGCCCTGAAAAAGAACCCGCAGATCGGCGAACTTGTCGTGCCTACCCCGCAGCTGCGTGCCGGCCGCTGCCCGGCGGTGCCATATGACGATGACCGCCGCTTCCGCGGGGTCATCGATGCTTGGAGCGAAGACAATCGCGGAACCGGTCAGATCCGAAATTGGATCATGGCGGGGCTTGCCAAGCACGGCATCGAGCCGAGCGACCTGCCGCCTGACGTCTCATTCTGATCCACGAGCTTGTCGCGCAGGCGGGCGAGCCGATAGCCGAGCGCGAGATAGGCGCCCCATGAGGATCGCTCGGCGGCAAAAGCGGCAGCATCGCAACCGTATCGCTCGCGCAAATAGGCGCTCACCGAGCTATCGACCGGGATGCGGCTGAAATCGTGCAGCAGCACACGGCAATGCGCCGCCGCATAGGGACCGATGCCGTAAAGAGTGAGCAGGTAATCGTGGTCCAACCGCTCGGGCCAGCCGTCGCCCGATGGCGTGATCGCGCCGTCTTCGAGCATCTGTCGCGTCGCCGCCGTCAGTGTGCGCGCGCGGAACCCAAGCTTTGCTTCTACCCGCAGCCGTTCCTCGCCATAGTCGAGCAACGCCGCAGGTCCGGGGAAGCTGCCGCCGCCCGGCTCGGCGACAAGCGCCGCCACCATCCGGCACGTCGCCGACCAGTTCGTGTTGATCGTCAGCACGGTCTTGACGAAGTCTTCGTAAAAGGACGAGCCGCGCAGCATCCGGCCGCCGCCGCGTTCGATCAGCTGCGCGACCTCCGGCAAAGCCGCAATCGCCGGCGCCGGCTCCCAATCGGCGGAGAGCCACCGCCGCACCCGGCGCCAGGACCTCCGGTCGCGTCATCGGCGCCGAAACCCCTGCCAGCCGACGGCTAACCGCGTCCGGGCCATGCTGAGCGACCTCTATCGTGCCGAGCCGATCACCGATTCTCTCGGTGCGGGCGAGCCGGCCGCCTTCCGGGTCCCACTGCCACGGCGCAAGATAGACCCAGCCGTGGCTGGCGACCGTCAGCGCGAGATCGATCGGCCAGCGAAATTCGAGAACCGCCTGCTGCTCGGGGCGGATCAGGCGGCCTCCAATGCCTGCGACAGATCGGCGAGGATATCCTCCTCGTGCTCGATCCCGATCGACAGCCGGACATAATTTTCGTCGACCCCGGTCTGCAGTTGCTCTTCCGGGGACAGCTGCGAATGCGTCGTCGTCGCCGGATGGATCGCCAGACTGCGCGCGTCGCCAATATTCGCGACGTGGTAGAACATCTGCAGAGCATCGATAAAGCGGCGGCCGGCCTCGAGACCGCCCTTCAGCTCGAAGCCGACAAGCCCGCCATAGCCGCCTTTCAGATAGGCATCGGCCCGGCGCCGCATCTCACCGGTCATCTGGTTCGGATAGATGACCCGCGTGACTTTGGGATGCTCGGACAGAAATTTCGCGACGGCCGCTGCATTGGTGCAATGCGCGCGCATGCGCAGTGGCAAGCGTCTCGAGCCCCTGGATGAACAGGAAGGCGTTGAACGGGCTCATCGGCGCGCCGAGGTCGCGCAGCAAGGTGACCCGCATTTTGAGGATGTAGGCGATCGGGCCCAGGGGCTTGGCCGCCTGCGTCCACACCGCGCCGTGATAGCTCGGGTCCGGCTGGTTCAAGAGCGGGAAACGGTCGGCGTGCTTTTCCCAGTCGAAATTGCCGCCGTCGACGACGATGCCCGCCGATCGAATTGCCGTGACCGCCGATATACTTCGTCGTCGAATACATGACGATCGCGGCGCCGTGTTCGAGCGGCCGGCACAGTACCGGAGCCGCTGTATTGTCGATGATCAGCGGCACGCCGAGCTCGCGGCCGATCTTGGCGACCTCGGCGATCGGGAACACTTCGAGCTTCGGGTTCGGCAGGGTCTCGGCGTAATAGCAGCGGGTCCGCTCGTCGGTCGCGCGCCGGAAGTTCTCGGGATCGGCCGGGTCGACAAAGCGCACCTCCATCCCCATCGTCTTCATCATCGTATTGAGGAACAGGTTCCAGGTGCCGCCGTAGAGGTCGGTGGAGCTGACAAAATTGTCCCCCGCCTGGCAGATGTTCTGCACCGCGAACAGCGAGGCAGCCTGGCCCGAGGCGAGGGCTAGCGCAGCGACGCCGCCATCGAGCGCGGCGACGCGCTCTTCGAGCACCGCCGTGGTCGGGTTCATGATGCGGGTGTAGATGTTTCCGAGTTCCGCCAGCCCGAACAGGTTCGCGGCATGCTGCGAGTCGCGGAACTGGTAGCTCGTCGTCTGGTAGATCGGGACCGCTACGGCGTTGGTCGCCGGGTCGCTCCGGTACCCCGCATGGAGCACGAGTGTTTCCGGATGCTGGCTCTTGGTCGGCATGCAAATCTCCGTGGAAGGGCGGCGCCGGGTCGGCACTTTGCCATGGCGAGGGCCGCAGGAACAGCGGGGTTCGGTTTGGTATGGATAAAGCCGCGCCGGACTGGCGTTTATCCGGTATGCGGTTGCGCTATCGGACAGGTCAGAGTGAGCCAAGACGACACCAGCGTCGGCGTCCAGATCCCGTCCGAGGCGACAGTCGGCGAACTGCGCGACGCCGCCGCTCAATGCACCGGCTGCGATCTGTACGAGAACGCCACACAGACGGTGTTCGGCGAAGGACCGGAGAGCGCCCGGGTCATGCTGGTCGGCGAGCAGCCGGGCGATGCCGAGGACCTCGCCGGTCACCCTTTCGTCGGACCCGCCGGAAAGCTGTTGGACCGCTGCCTCGTCGGAGGCGGGGATCGACCGCAAGCAGACCTACGTCACCAATGTGGTCAAACACTTCAAATGGGTGCCGCGCGGCCCACGGCGGATTCACAGCAAACCGGGCGCGGTCGAAATCGAGGCCTGCTTTCCGTGGCTCGAGGCGGAGATCAGCGTCGTCAAGCCGCAAATCGTCGTGGCGCTCGGCGCGACCGCGGCGCAGGCCTTGTTCGGCAGGGCTTTTCGCGTGACCCGAGACCGCGGCCGGCTCGTGCCCTTTGCACTGGCCCCTCGCGCGCTCGCGACAGTTCATCCCTCGGCATTGCTGCGCGCCTCGGACGAAGAGACCCGCCGCCGCGAGATCGCGCGTTTCATCGAGGATTTGCGCCAGGTCGCGGCGATCCTGGCGGGGAAAGTAACGGTGAAACCCACGCTCGGCTGGGTCTCGGCCGCGGTCGGCTGCACCGTTGTTCTCGTGATCGGCTTTTTTATCGCGGCGCTGTGGACCGGCATCGGCGATTCCGAGATCAGCGGCGCCGGGTGGCTTGCAATGGGGTTGGGGGTCGTCGTCACCCTCGCCTTAGGGATCGGGCTGATGGCGCTGGTCTTTATCAGCAGCCGGCGCGGCTATGACGAGATCGGCCGCAGAGACGGCTGAGGAACGTATTGCGACTGAAACGAAATTAACCGTAGTTTCGGCAGTAACTCCACCTTAGGTTAATTCGGCGGCCTGCGATGCCTGCATTTGTCGAAATGTTGCTTGCGCTTCGGGGCGAACCCGTTGCAACCTGATGTGGCGCGGTGCACAGGGGAACGTGCGTTGAAGAGGTCGGCAAAAGAGTTGGAGGAGCCCAGTTCGGCTCCGAAATACGGGCGCGGCACCGGCGTGCCAAACCCGATAGACGTGCATGTCGGCGGCCGCATCAGAATGCGCCGCCTGCTGTTGGGGATGAACCAGGAGACGCTCGCCAACGCGCTCGGCCTCACCTTTCAGCAGGTGCAGAAATACGAGGGCGGCGCCAACCGCGTAAGCGCGTCCCGGCTGTCGGCAATGGCGGAAATCCTGAGCGTGCCGATTTCTTATTTTTTTGGCGATCTGCGGCCCGACGATGCCGAGATCAGCCCCGAGGACCGGCAATGGCGGGAGTACCTCCAGCGGCCCGAGACGATCGAATTCATCCGGCTCTATTACGCGATCCCCGACCCGAAGATCCGGCGCCAGTTTCTCGACATGGCCAAGACGGTCGCCGAATCATTCGAGGCGAAACCGTAAATCCTTCCCAAAGAAAGGGTTTACTCAATCGTCTTGGCCGGGCTTGACCCTGATCTTTGCTCACAAGTCCTGCATCGGATAATCATGTCTAGTCGCCGTATCGGCTCAACCCGGAACGGGCGCATCAGAGGCTGCATTGGCGACGGTGCGTGCTTCGAGACGCGCTCTGCGAGCGCTCCTCAGCATGAGGTAAGCCGTTGCTGGTATTGATGAATGTGCTCACCTTGAGGAGGCCGCACAGCGGCCGTCTCGAAGGGCGCACGGCATTGATCCAGGTCTCTTTTTCCCCGTGGTGAATGTGTCTGCACTAGGCCTTGCGAGCTGATGGCTATTCTACGGTGACGCTTTTCGCCAGATTGCGCGGCTGATCGACATCCGTGCCCTTTGAGGACGGCGACGTGGTAGGCGAGGAGCTGGATCGGGATCGCGTAGAGGAGGGGGGCGACAAACGGGTCGCAGTTCGGCACCGCGATTCCGAAGGCGAGCCGGTCGGCGAGCCGGGCTACCCCGGCTGCATCGGAGATCATCACGACGCGGCCGCCGCGGGCCATGACTTCCTCGACATTGCCGAGGGTCTTCTCGAACAAGATCGTCGTGCGGCGCCAGCACGATGACCGGCACGTTCTCGTCAATCAGCGCAATGGGCCCGTGCTTCATCTCGCCGGCGGCATAGCCTTCGGCGTGGATGTACGAGATCTCCTTCAGCTTGAGCGCGCCTTCGAGCGCCAGCGGATAGGCGCTGCCGCGGCCGAGATAGAGCACGTCGCGCGCCTCGGCGATCTCGACGGCGATCTCGCGGATCCGCTCGTCGTGGTTCAATACGTCGCTGGCGCGCGACGGGATCTCGGTCATGACGCCGACCAGTTCCGCCTCGCGCTGGTGGCTGATGGCACCCCGGGCCCGCGCCAGCGCAACGGTGAACGAGGCGAGGACGGCGAGCTGCGTCGTAAAGGCCTTGGTCGAGGCGACGCCGATCTCGGGGCCGGCCAATGTCGGCAACACGACATCGGCCTCGCGGGCGATCGAGCTCTCGGGCTGGTTGACGACGGCGATGATCTTTTGTGCCTGCGCCTTGGCGTAACGCAACGCCGCCAAGGTGTCGGCGGTCTCGCCCGATTGTGAAACGAAGATCGCCGCGCCGCCACGGGGCATCGCCGGCGCGCGGTAGCGGAACTCCGAGGCGATGTCGATCTCGACCGAGATGCGCGCGATCCGTTCGAGCCAGTATTTGGCGACGATACAGGCGTGGTAGGCGGTGCCGCAGGCGATCATCGTCACCCGCTGCAGCTCGCCCAATGCAAAGGGCAACTCCGGCAGATGCACGGTGCGGGTCGCCGGGTTGATCAGGGCGTTCAACGTGTCGCCGATCACCGCCGGCTGCTCGAAAATCTCCTTCAGCATGAAGTGGCGGTAATTGCCTTTGCCGATCAGCGCGCCCGAGGCGGCGGATTCGCGGATCGGGCGCTGTACTTCATTATTGGCGGCGTCGAAAATGGTCACCGCTCGCGACGTGACGACCGCCCAGTCGCCCTCTTCGAGATAGGTGATGCGGCGGGTCAGCGGCGCCAGCGCCAACGCGTCGGAGCCGAGGAACATCTCGCCGTCGCCATAGCCGATGGCGAGCGGGCTGCCGCGGCGGGCGCCGATCAGCAAATCGTGCTCGCCGGCGAACAGAAAAGCGAGCGCAAACGCGCCGTCGAGCCGCGCCAACGTCTTGGCCACCGCCTCGCGGGGCGACAGGCCCTGATCGAGAAAATGGGTCGCGAGGATTGCCACGGCCTCGGTGTCGGTATCGGTGCGGAAGACGTGGCCGAGCCCTTCAAGCTCATGCCGCAAGGCCTGGAAATTCTCGATGATGCCATTGTGGACGACCGCGACGCGGCCGGTGGCGATCGGGTGGGCATTGGTCTCGGTCGGCAGCCCGTGGGTCGCCCAGCGGGTGTGCCCGATGCCGATCGCCCCCTGCACCGGCTGATCATCGAGCCGCCGGGCGAGGTTGGTGAGCTTGCCCTCGGCGCGGCGGCATTCGATGCGCCCGTCGACCAGGGTCGCAATGCCGGCCGAGTCATAGCCGCGGTATTCGAGGCGGCGCAGACCTTCGAGCAGTCCCGTCGCGACCGTATCCCTGGCGATGATGCCGATGATGCCGCACATCAGTTCTTCCTCCGCAATCTTGCCCGGATCTCGGCCGCGCGACCCGGCTTATCCACCTGCTGCCCGCGGGCGATCGTCAGCGCGTGGGCCGGGACATCGCGGGTCACGACGCTGCCGGCCGCGACGATCGCGCCGTCGCCGACTGTGACCGGCGCGACCAGCGCGGTGTTCGAGCCGATGAACGCACCCTCACCGATTATCGTGCGGGATTTGTTAACGCCGTCGTAATTGCAGGTGATCGTTCCGGCGCCGATATTGCTCCGCGCACCGATTTCGCTGTCGCCGATATAGGAGAGGTGGTTGGCCTTGGCTCCGGCGCCGAGCCGTGCCGCCTTGACCTCGACGAAATTGCCGACATGCACCTCCTCCTCGAGAACCGCTCCCGGGCGCAAGCGGGCAAATGGACCGACCCGGGCGCCCGCCCCGACCGCCGCCCCTTCGAGATAAGAGAACGAGCAGATCCGCGCCCCCTCTCCGACGCTAACGCCAAGGCCAAACGTGACGTTCGGCTCGACGACAACATCGCGGCCGAGACGTGTGTCGGCGCTGAGGAATACGGTCTCCGGTGCGACCAGGGTCACTCCCGAATCCATCGCCGCGCGGCGCAACCGGCGCTGCATCAGCGCCTCCGCCTCGGCAAGCTCGGGCCGCGTGTTGATGCCGAGCAGTTCCTCCGCCGGAAGCTCTACCGCTCGGCAGGCGAGTCCTTTTCGGCGGGCGATGGCGACGATATCGGTCAGGTAGAACTCGCGCTTGGCGTTGTCGCTGTCGAGCGCACCGAGGAATTCGGCCAGGCGAGACGCCTCGATCACCATGATGCCGCCATTGACGAGGCCGATCGCCTGCTCCTCGGGGCCGGCGTCGGCGGCCTCGACGATACGCTCGAGCGCGCCGTCGGGCGCCAGCACGAAGCGGCCGTAGGGGGTGGGGTCGACGGGACGCATGCCGGAGACGAGCACTGCCGCCGCGCTGCGGCGCCGCTCGGTCAGCAGCCGTGACAATGTCTCGGTGCCGAGAAACGGCGTATCGCCGTAGAGCACGAGCACGTCCTCGATCGAGCCCCGTGGTGCCAGGCGGCCATCGAGCGCCCGCATTGCCGTCCGCACCGCATCGCCGGTGCCGAGCGGCGGATCCTGCACGACGCTCTCCGCCGGAGCGACGATCTCGGCGACACTTTCCATCCGCGGCCCGATCACGACGAGGGTCGCGGCCGGCGACAGCGGGCGCAACGCCTCCAAAGGATAAGTGATCATCGGTCGCCCGGCGATCGGATGCATCACCTTGGGCATGGCGGATCTCATCCTCGTGCCGCTGCCGGCGGCAAGAATGACTGCAGCAAATAGCGATTGGCTCATTAACGAATAACCGAAGATATTAACGGCGGCACGATTGCCCCGAGCTGCCGGAAATACAACACACACATTGTTGCAAAATACGTCAAGACCGCCGAAAATTTTTGCTTCGGGTCAGGCTGTATGTTCCGCCGCGCCCGCGATCATCGCGAACGCTGCCTTGCGTCGCGCCTCAGTACGGTTGAGCCAACCCGTGCCGAACGTCGGAAAATCGGCCAGCGATCTGTAATATGCCGCCTGCCGTTCGGCCAAATCGATGACGAGCGTGCGCGGATCGCATTTCGCTGCGGCGTCCAGCGTCTCGGGGCCAATGCAGCCGTCCACCTCTTCCCCGGGAAAGCCGAGCGCCCGCTGCAGCAGGCGGGCGGATCGCCAGATGCCGGCGTTCACGCCCATATCGAAAACGCTGAGATCAACGCCGATCGGCAGAGCATCGGCCCGCAACGGGTTCCAGTAAAGCGATCGGTAAATCGCTCTGGCGGTTCGCGACGTCATGTCCTGGACCTGTGTGGAACCGAGTTCCGAATCGTCGGACCACTGGCGGTAAGTTGCCAATGTTATCCCCATATTGGTGGCCCCGCCCGGATCGGCGGGATCATCGACATAGCCGCCCTCCTCATGCAACGTGAAGGCGAGGCATGCGTCGAACCTATCGGCCATTCCGTCCTCCGATTGCCTCGCTCCATTGCACGACGTGACGCGGCACAGCAGATTGTACCTCAATGCCGGGCTTTCTGCTGGTCTTCGATCTCGACGGCACCTTGGTCGACAGCGTGCCGGATCTGTGCGCCGCGCTGAACCAGATGCTGCGCGAGCGCGGGCGCCGGTTGCTGTCCGCGCCGCAGGTAAAGCACATGGTCGGCGACGGCGTGCCGGCGCTCGTCGCGCACGCCCTCGCCGCCAGCGGCGCCGATCCGTCCGAAGCGGTGACCGCGCTGCCGCGCTTTCTCGAAATCTACGAGGCGAACGCAGCGCATTTGACGCGGCCTTATCCCGGCGTGCCGGAAACCTTGACGGCGCTGTGCGAGCGCGGCTACCGCGCGGCGATCTGTACCAACAAGCCGCAGCGCGCGACGATAGCGGTCTTGCGGGGTGTGGGTCTCCTGCCGTTCTTCAACGGCATCGCCGGCGGCGACCGGTTTCCGGTCAAGAAGCCCGATCCCGGCCACCTCTTGGGGGTCATCTTCGAACTTGGCGCCAGCCCTACGGCGAGCGCGATGATCGGCGACAACGAGAACGACGCGGCAGCTGCTCGCGCCGCTGCCGTGCCGCTCGTGCTGATGCGATACGGCTACTCCCGCGTCGACCCCCAGTCTCTCTCCGCCGACGCGCTCCTCGACCGTTTCTCGGATTTGCCGGATGCTCTCGAACGTCTCGGCCTCACACCTTGACATGTCGCCGGCCCGACCCGCTAAATGCGGCTGCTTGGACGGGCGCGTAGCTCAGCGGGAGAGCACACCCTTCACACGGGTGGGGTCACAGGTTCAATCCCTGTCGCGCCCACCACGACCTCACCGGCCGCAACAGGCGCGTAGCTCAGTGGCAGAGCGCTCCTACCACATAGGAGAGGTCAGGGGTTCGATTCCCTTTCGCGCCTACCACCACTACTGCGCGGTGATGCCGCCGCCGATGACGAGGCCGGCGCCGGTCATGAACCCGGCATCGTCCGAAGCGAGAAAGACGATGCCCTTCGCGATGTCGGTCACCATGCCCATGCGGCCGATCGGGATGCGCTCCAATGTCTGTTGGCGGGCTGGCTCGAGATCGTTGGTGCCGAGATTGCGGGCGCGTATCGCCAGGACCTGATCGCCCATCTCGGTATCGATCGTGCCGGGATGCATCGAGTTGACGCGGATCCGGTAGCCTTTGCGGGCGAATTCGAGCGCCGCCGACTTGGTGAACAACGTAACGCCGCCCTTGGTCATCGAATAGAGCGGATCGTTCGACGAGCCGACGAGACCGGCGACGGAAGCGAGGTTGACGATGGCGCTGCCGTGCGCACTGCGCTGTCCGCTCTCGCGCAACGCCGGCGCCGACAATTTCGTGCCGAGGAAAACGCCGGTCAAATTCACGCCGCAGAGCCGATGCCAGTCGGCAATCGTCGCTTCTTCGAGGCTCATTCCGAGAAAAACCCCGGCATTGTTGACGAGGATGTCGAGGCCGCCGAAACGGTCCGTGACGGCCGCGATTGCTGCAGTCCAATCCTCCTCGCGGGTAACGTCGAGACGCGTGTAGATCGCCTCGGCCCCGGCACTCTCGATCGCCCGCACGGTCTCCCGACCGCGCTCGTCGAGTACATCACCGACCGCGACCTTGGCCCCTGCCTCGGCCATGAGGCGCGCCGTCTCCGCACCAATGCCGCGCGCCGCACCCGAAATCAAAGCGACCTTGCCATCGAGACGGTTCATTGCGCTCACCTCTGGTCACGAATACAGGAACGAAGGCGCCAGCCCCTCACCCTCCCAGCCCTGCGGGCTGGGTCCCTCCCTCTCCCCGCTTGCGGGGAGAGGGTCAGGGTGAGGGGCACTCGTGGACCGGCCCGGTTTGTTATTCCTCATCCGGAACCGCCGCGTCGAGCTCTTCGAGCCAGACCCGGGCGGTGGCGTCGGAGGGGGCGCGCCAATCGCCGCGCGGGGACAGAGAACCGCCCGACGAGATTTTCGGGCCGTTGGGCAAGGCCGATCGCTTGAACTGGCTGAGCTCGAAGAACCGGTAGAGGAAGACGCGCAGCCATTGCTTGATTTCGGAGAGATCGTATGCGCGCTTCGCCGTATCGGGAATGTTGGGCGGCCAGCGGCCGCGTTCCGGATTGCTCCAGGCATTCCACGAGAGATAGGCGATCTTCGACGGCCGGAAGCCGAAGCGCGTCGCATAGAACAGGTTGAAGTCCTGCAATGCATAGGGCCCGACGATGCTCTCGGTCGACTGGATGACGCCGTCGGCGCCTGCCGGCACCAGCTCCGGTGAGATTTCCGTCGCAAGGATATCGTGGAGAACGCGCGCGGTTTCCTCGTCGACGTCGCCGGAGGCCGCGACAAACCGGATCAGATGTTGGATCAGGGTCTTCGAGACGCATGCATTCGGGTTATAGTGCGACATCTGATCGCCGACCCCGTAGGTGCACCAGCCGAGGCCCAGCTCGGAAAGGTCGCCCGTGCCGACTACCAACCCGCCATTGTGGTTCGCCAACCGGAACAGATAGTCGGTGCGCAACCCGGCCTGGACGTTCTCGAAGGTCACGTCGTAGAGGGCTTCGCCGGTCGCCGAGGCGTGCCCGATGTCCTTCAGCATCTGCTGCGCCGCCGGCCGGATGTCGATCTCCGCACCGGTTACGCCGAGCGCCTTCATCAGCCGCCAGGCATTGGCCTTTGTCGTCTTGCCCGTCGCAAAACCGGGGAGCGTATAGGCCATCACGTTGGTGCGCGGCATTCCGAGCCGATCCATCACCCGCGCCGCGACGATCAATGCCTGCGTCGAGTCGAGCCCGCCCGAGACGCCGATGACGAGCTTCTTAAGCCCCGTCGCCTTCAGGCGCTGCGCGAGGCCCTGGACCTGGATGTTGTAGGCCTCGTAGCAGTTCTCCCGAAGCATCGCCGGATCCGCCGGCACATACGGAAAGCGCTCGACCGCCCGGCGCAGTTCGAGAGGTTCGTCCGGCGCGGCGAACTCGAACGCGACGGTGCGGAACGCGGGGGGCGTTTCCGTCAAGTGCCGCGCATTGTCGCCAAAGGTGTTCGTGCGCATCCGCTCCTGGCGGATCCGGCCGAGATCGACATCGGCGACCGCCATCTCCGGATGAGGCGAGAAGCGCTCGGTTTCGGCGAGCAGGTCGCTCAATTCGAAAATGCCGGCTTGGCCGTCCCAGGCGAGATCGGTCGTCAACTCGCCGGCGCCGGCCGCGGAGTAGGCATAAGCCGCGATGCAGCGGGAAGCTTGCGACGCGCACAACAGGCGGCGCATATCCGCTTTGCCGATCGTGATGTTGCTGGCCGACAGGTTGAGCAGGATTTCGGCCCCGGCGAGCGCCGCGTCGGTGCTCGGCGGGTGCGGTACCCACAAATCCTCGCAAATCTCGACGTGGAACGTGAACGCCGCGTTGCCGCGGGCGGCGAACAGCAGGTCGCGGCCAAAGGGCGCCTCGTGTCCGGCTATTTCGATCGACTGACCGACGATGTCCTCGCCGGAGGTGAGTTGCCGCCGCTCGTAAAATTCCCGGTAATTCGGGAGATAGACCTTGGGCACGACGCCCAGCAGCGTTCCGCGATGGATGACCACTCCGCAATTGTAGAGGTGCCCCCGGTGCCGCAATGGCGCCCCGACGGCAAACACCGGGAACAGGTCGCGGCTGGCCGCGATCAAACGATCGAGCTGCCGCTCCACTTCATTGAGCACGGCGTCCTGGAACAACAGATCATCGATCGCATAGGCGGAAATCCCCAGCTCCGGGAACACCATCAAGGCGATGCGGGCCTTGTGGCCCGAAGCGAGGAGGTCCAGGACATTGTCGGCGTTCTGCCGCGGATTGGCGACTGCGACATGCGGAACACAGGCTCCGACGCGGACGAATTCGTGGCTGTAAGGCGAAAAGAAAGACGCCATTCGTCCTCCCTCATGATCTCGAACTGCCGGACTTCATCATCGCCAACACCACCGCGATGATGCCGAACACGGTCAGACCGCCAAAGACGAGCAATACCGTATTCGCGGATCCGATCAGCCGATCGCCGACATCACCGACGAGGTCGCCGGCGAACAGCAGCATCGGGGCCCAGACGATCGCCGAGGTGACATTCGCGAACCAAAACCGGTCGCGCCGCATCCGCATGATGCCGGCGGCGAGCGGTATTACCGCGCGCACCGGGCCGAAAAAACGGCCGATAAAAACGCTCTTTCCGCCGTGCTTCTGAAAAAAGCGGATGCCGTTCGGCAGCAGGTCCGGGTTGCGCGTGAACGGCCATATCCGGCCGATCCCGCCGCCATAGCGGTAACCGAGCCAAAACGAGACCGAGTTGCCGAGCACCGCCCCGAGGACCGCCGCCACGAGAACCGGCCAATAAGGCAGCGACCCGGCCGACATCAGGGTTCCGGCGACGATCAGGATCGAGGTGCCGGGAAAGAGCAGGCTCAAAAATGCGAAGGACTTGCCGAACGACGTCACGAACATGACCGGAAAGGCCCAGCTCGAATGTGCGGAGATGAATTCGAGCGTCGGCTGTACGATGGATTCCATGGTCCTCTATATAGGAGATAGGAGCCGAGCCGCGCCACGACTGCGGTCGGAATGATCTTGCGCCGCGAACTGTGCAGCCTAAAGGGTTCGGCGCAAAGTCCCTCGGAGAACAATAGGACTCCGTGATCCCCGCCTGTTTGTGGTAAAAACTTCGCGGAGAATACAGATGACCAAACTGGACGTGCGGGAAAAGGCCGAGCGCATAGTCGAGTTGTTCCGCGGGCGCCGACCCATCGAGATATTGCCGGCGGATCTTTATCCGGAAAACCTCGACGAAGCTTACGCCATTCGGCGTCTATTTCAGGAGATCGAGGAAACCGAGGGGCGGGGCGCCATCGCCGGCTATAAGATCGGGCTTACGACGCCGGTCATGCAGAAGCTCTGCGGGGTCGATGAGCCCTGCTACGGCGCGATCTTCGCGCGCGAAGTTCATCATCGCCGCGCCAAGCTGGCGGCCAGCGACTACTGTCGCCTCGGAGTTGAAACCGAGATTGCCTTTCGGCTGGGCGCGGACCTGCCGCGAGGCGGCGCTCCCGGCGAGATCGCGCCGGCGGTCGAAAGCTGCACGGCGGCCATCGAGCTGATCGAAGATTTGCACTATAATTACAAGCGGCTCGATGCTGCAGCGACGGTGGCCGGCAACGTCTGGAATGCGGGGGTGGTGCTGGGCGCGCCGGTGACCGACTGGCGAAACCGAGACTTGGCTCGGGCGACGGCCCGGCTCTCGATCAACGGGCAGGAGATCGGCAGCGGAAACGGTGGCGATGTGATGGGCCACCCGCTGAACGCGCTCGCTTGGCTCGCGGACAAGCTTGCAGTAGCAGGAACGCCATTGCGGCGAGGGATGATCGTGATGACCGGAAGCATGGTCCCGATCCAATACCCGGTGGCGGGCGACCGAGTGGTGATCGAGGTTTCCGGCCTCGGCGTTGCGGAGCTGGTCTTGAGCTGATGCGACCGGAAAACAGCCGGCCGGGGAGGTTTCTATGTTCTGGGTAGTCGTCGCACTTTTGTATTTTGTGCTGGCGGCGGTGGCGCCGAGCATCCTCGGCCTGTTCGTCAATCGCGCCCGGCCGGACTTCGGGACGCTGTCGTTCTCGCTGCGCATCGTGTTTGTGGCGATCGCGCTGATCTGTCTGGCTGCAACGTCGTACGTCCATGTCGAGTTCGGACGAAATCGCCGTCCTCAACAAGATTTACGGGACTACCTCGCTGCCCGGCGAGCACATCATCGCGACGAATGGCGAGAAGGGCCCGCAAGCTGAGATCCTGACACCGGGCTGGCATCCCTGGTTTCTCGTCAATGTCATCTATCAGGTCGAAAACAAAAAAGTGGTTTCCATCCCATCGGGTAAATATGGATTTTCTGAATGCGAAGGACGGGGCGCCGCTTCGTCCCGATCAGTTCTTGGCCGATGCGTTTCCGCCCGAGCATGAGCTGGACATGCTCGACGCCGAGTACTTCTTGACCCATGGTGGCCAGCGGGGGCCGCAGACGACAGTCCTGACGCCGGGAAATTACCGGCTCAACACCTATCTCTGGGACCTCAGCATCTATAACGCCGTCGATGTCGCCGAAGGCTTTGTCGGCGTCGTCAAATCGAACGTCGTCGACTCGGTGCATTTTGGCAACTTGACCGCAGATAAGCCGGCATCCTGCCAGCAAAAGACCGTGTCGACGAATGAGAGCGGTGAAGCGGTCGCCGCCCAAGAAGCAAATGAAGGCAAGCTCACCGCCATCCTCGTCCCGGTCGGCTGCATCGGCATCTGGGAAAAGGCGCTGCAACCCGGCCGCTATTACGCCAATGAAGCGGCCTATAAGATCACGATGATGAGCACCCGGGTGCAGACCTGGGAATTCAAGGGCGGGTACAAGAGACGTTATATTGATCTGAGCCTCGATCAGGCGGGCAATCTGACCCAATCGCAACGCTCGGTAGATGTCCCGGTGCCACCGGGCTCGGCCGACCCGGCCATCTCACCGTTTGTCGAGGGTTGGCTGGTCCCGCTCGAGCTCAGGGTTCTGGCTCAGGTCACCCCCGACAATGCCCCATTTGTCGTCGCATCGGTCGGCGGGCTGCCCGAGATCGAAAACAACATCATGGTGCCGACCATCCGCTCGATCGTGCGCAACGTCGTCGGCGCGCAAGGCCGTCACGTCTTGGACCTCGCCGACAATCGCGCCGCACTCGAGCACGCGGTCGAAGATGCGATCCGGCCCGAAGGATTGCGAGCGGGGATCGTCATCAAGGAGGTCAAGTTCGGTGATCCGGCATTGCCGCCCGAGCTCTTGGTTTCGCGGCTCCGCCAGCAATTGGCCGATCAGCTTCAGGTCACCTACCAGCAGGAGCAGAAGGCGCAGACGCAACGGATCGAAACCGAAAAGGCCCGCGCGACCGCCGAGCAGCAGCACCAGCTCGTCGAAGCGGTGATCGGTGTTCAGGTCTCCGAGCAGAACAAGAACGCGGCAAAGCTTCGCGGCGAAGGCCAGAAGCTCGAGCTCGAAGAAGTGGCGCAAGGCCAGCGGGCGCAAGCCGATGTGCTCGGGCAGGACCGGGTGCTGACGATCACACTCGTTCAACAATTGCTGAAGACCATTCAGGAAAAACCCGAAGTCGTTTCGCTAATCGGCCGGCTGGTGCCGCAGACGGTGGTGTCCACCGGGGGTCAGGGCGCGAGCCTCGACAGCGCTGCGGCTATCTTCGGCGCGCTGCTCAACAACGGCGCCGGCGCGACGCCGGCGATGACCGGGCAATCCTCGAAGAAGTAAGTATCGCAATGGCGCACCCGATCGTATACGGCCCGCCCGGCAGCACCTACGTATGGAGCGCGCGTCTGGCTCTGGCGGAAAAGGGCGTCACGCACGAGATGGTCGAGGTGCCGTTCGGCGCTCATCGGCAAGAGCCGCACCTCTCGCGCCAGCCTTTCGCCAAGGTCCCCGCCTTCGAGCATGACGGCTTTGCGCTTTACGAGACGCAGGCGATCATGCGCTATGTCGACGAGCGTTTTGCGGGAACCCCGCTACAGCCCGAGGACGTGCACGAATGGTCGCGGATGAACCAAATCATCGGCATTGTCGACGCCTATGCCTGGCCCAGCATTGCCGGCGCGATCCTTTTCAATCGCATACTGGTGCCGCGGCTTCTCGGCGGTACACCGGACGAGGCGGCGATCGAGGCGGCGCTGCCGCGCGCCCGGCTATGCCTTTCCGAAATCGATCGTCTGATGGAGGACCACCGGTTCCTCACCGGCGCTCATGTCAGCCTGGCCGATTTAATGGTGATCCCGCTGCTCTACTATTTCGGCAATGTGCCGGAAGGCCGCGCGCCAATGGCCGAGCACCCGAGATTGCAGAACTGGGTCAAGCAGATGGAGACGCGGCAGAGTTTTCAGGTGACCAAGCCGCCTGCGTTCTAACGTGGGGTCCTGTTCGGAAGCTCCGCTAAGCCGCCAGCTTCTGGCGCTCCTCCTCCAGGATCATCGCAGCGCCCTTTTCGGCGATCATGATTGTCGGCGCGTTGGTGTTGGTCGAGGTGACGGTCGGCATCACCGAGGCGTCGATGACGCGCAGGCCTTGAAGGCCGTGAACGCGCAGCCGGTCGTCGACGACCGCCATCGCGTCCGGGCCCATCTTGCAGGTGCAGGTCGCGTGAAAGACTGTGGACCCGTATTGGCGCGCATAATCCAGCAATTCGTCATCGCTCTGGACATCGCTGCCGGGGAGGTTCTCGGCGACGACGTATTGTTTGAGCGCCGGGGCGGCGAAGAGCCGCCGCGCCATCCGGAGACCGCCGATCACGGCGCGCCGGTCGGTCTGCTCGGACAAGTAACGCGGGTTGATCGCAGGCGGGTCGGCGGGCCGGTTTGAGCGGGCCTCGACATAGCCGCGGCTCAGCGGACGCATCTGCCAGATGCCGGCCGTCATGCCGGGCTTGTCGTCGAGCCGGCGGATCGGCCCTGGCGCAAAACTCCCCGACGCCAGGAGGCATTGAATATCGGGCGTTGCCGATTCCTCCAGCACCTTGACCGAGGCGGCGACCAGCGAGGCGGCGTAGGTCAGCATGCCGGTCCCGGCAAAGAGATAGCGCAGCACCTCACCGGCAAACGGCAGGCCGCGCGACTTCTCGTTCAATGTCTTCGCGCCGGTCACAATGCAGGTGACCCGCGCGAGGTAGTGGTCCTGCAGGTTCTTGCCGACGCCGCGCAAAGCATGCCGCACCGGGATGCCGACCTGGCCCAAATGGTCGGGGTCGCCGACGCCGGAGAGCTGCAGGACATGCAGTGACCCGATGGCGCCCGCCGCCAGGATCACTTCACGAGCGGCGTTGACCCGCTCAAGGCCGCTGCCGCGCGCGTACTCGACCCCGACCGCACGGGTGCCGTTCAGCAGGATGCGGCGGACCAGAGCATTGGTGACGACCTGCAGGTTCGGCCGCTTCAGTGCCGCACGCAGATAGGTGCGCGCCGCGCTTTGGCGCCGCCGCCCGCGGCGGGTCTGCTGAACCCAGCCGATGCAGTCGCCGGCGCCGGGCGGCAGATGGTTGACATCCGCATGGTATTCGAGCCCGATCTCGGTTCCCGCCTGGATCAGCTTCTGACACAACAGCGGTTTATCGGCGGTGCTCGACGTCAACAGCGGCCCGCCCTCCCCATGATATTCGTCGGCGCCGCCCTCCCAATCCTCGGCTTTCTTGAAATAGGGCAGCACGCCGTCCCACGACCAGCCGCGATTGCCGAGCTGTCCCCAATGGTCGAAATCCTCGGGCTGGCCGCGGACATAGATCATCCCGTTGATCGAGCTGGAGCCGCCCAACACCCGGCCGCGCGGATAGAGGATGGCGCGGCCATTGACGCCGGGATTGGGCTCGGCCGTAAAACCCCAGGTCAAGGTCGGATGATCCATCAATTTCATGTAACCGGCCGGAATGTGGATCAGCGGGTTCCAATCGCGCCCGCCGGCCTCCAGCAATATGACGCGCGTGCCGGGGTCCGCGCTCAGCCGGTTTGCCAAGACGCATCCCGCCGAGCCGGCGCCGATAATCACATAATCCGCCCTCATTGCGTCCTCCTCGCGCTCGGCTTGCTCAATTCCGGATGTTCTGCCAGGCCTGTTCCGCGGCGGGCGGAAGCTTGTCCATGTGCTTCAGGAACAGGGCGAGGGTCCAGATCTGCTGATCGTTCAATACCCCTGCGTGGGCCGGCATGCCGCTCCAGCGGATGCCGTTCTTGACCTTCCAGAAGGTGTAGCCTTCGGGATCGTCCTCGACACCCTCCGAGGCCAGCTGCGGCGGTTTCGGCCATTCGCCCTTGGCGATCGGCGTCGCCGAGGCGTCGCCCTTCGCGGTGCCGTGGCAGATCGCACAGTGCTGCCCGAAGAGGTCGATGCCGGCGATCAGGTTGGCGTCGGTCAGCGGCACGGGGTTGGGACCTTTCGGGGCGTCTTTGGCGAGCACCGCGTCCAGGTCGGTTCTCGCAACCCAGTCCTCGCCCCAAATCGGCCCCGAGATCGCGCTGGCCGGCATCGTGCCGGTAGTTACGACGGCATAGCCGGTCGCCAGCGCGACGATGATCGAAAATAGGATGCCGAGCACGAACCCTTTAAACATCACATCTCCCGCAGAGCGAGGTCGATCAATGGCAAGAGGGCGGGGGCGGTCGGCAAGTTCTGGTCGATGATCTCGGCGCGGGAGAGCCAAGCGACCTCGTCGGCGTCGTCGCCGGGGACGCCCTCGCCCGACTGCCAGCGGCCGATGACGGCGACGAGGATGTAGTGGTAGCGCACCCGGCCCTCCTCGTCGCGGTCGATCGTGTCGATGACGGTCAACGGGCCGGCGGCTTCCGCCGTGACGCCGGTCTCCTCGAACAACTCGCGCATCGCACCCTGCGCGACGGTCTCGCCGAGTTCGAGCACACCGCCCGGAAAACCCCAGCGGCCGGACAACGGCGGGTTGGCGCGGCGCACGACGAGCACGCGGTCGCCGCGCATAACCACCGCCAAGACCCCGACGATCGGACGCTCCGGGTATCGACGGCCCTCCTTCCCGACGGCGACTGCTGGCTCCCTTGTCATTGCGAGAAGCCGTCAGGCGACGAAGCAGTACCGATCGGCGCAGGCACTGGCGGCACGAGATTGCTTCGTCGCTGCTCTCCTCGCAATGACAGGAGGCGCGGCGGGGCGCTGTTCCAGACCTTGACGTTCTCCCTGCGAGCCATGCCGATGGATTTGGGATGCAGTCCTTGGCGGCAGCAGTAATTTCCACATCACTTCGAGCGTGTCGCCGCTTGGCGCAGAATTTCTGCAACTTCTGGATGATGGGTCGCCGCAGCGGTTTGTTCCGGCGTCTGCCCATGCACGTTTCTCAGGGTGAGATTGGCCCCATTGGTAATGAGTAGCGTGGCAGCTTCCTTAGAACCAGCCTCCGCTGCATGGTGTAACGGCGTAAAACCCGTCCGATTTGCCGAATTTATATTTGCCCCTGCATCAAGCAAGGCTCTAATCATGGCCGTGTCGTTTCTCCATGCTGCCCAGTTAAGGGGCCGTCGCCCGTTCGGGTTCGCACGGGTGTCCAGCCCGTTTACGTCAGCTCCCGCCTTAATCGAGATGATCGCTTCCGTGACATTACCTGCAATGACCGCATCCCATAAGGCGATCTGTTGCTGCGGGATAGCCGGTGCTGCGGCCAGCCCGACTGCTGCCGGGAAGGATTGAGGGAATCTCGTCACTGGCCAAACCCACCAGGCGATGGCGGCAAGCACGAGGGCTATCGCCCCGGCCGCCGCCATTGTCAAAGGAGCGATACGTGGCCGACGCGGCGCCGATACAGTTGTCGTGGGCAGTTCGGCCACTGCTTCGGGCCGCAGCGCGAAGACCCGCACCGACCGAGCGATATGCTTGACGCTCTGTTCCCCCTTGTCCTCGAACGGGTAGGGGAGCTTGTCTCTGATCTGGTCTCGTACCACTCGCGAGATGCAGATGCCCCCCGGTTCGGCCAATGCTTCCAGCCGTGCGGCGACGTTGACCCCATCGCCGTATATGTCGTCCTCTTCCGCGATCACGTCTCCGAGGTTGATCCCGATCCGAAAGGTGATGCGCTTGTCCTCAACCGTTTCCGCATTTCGGTCAGCCATTGCCCGCTGCATTTCGACAGCGCAGCGGACCGCATCTAGTACGCTGGAGAACTCCGCGAGCATTCCATCGCCGGTATTTTTTACGATGCGCCCTCGATGCTCCTTGATCTTCGGATCGACGAGATCGCGGAGGTGCCGTCTCAACCTTTCATGTGTGCCTTCCTCGTCCGCGCCCATCAGGCGCGAGTAGCCCGCCACATCAGCGGCGAGGATCGCGGCGAGACGGCGGGTCGAGGCCATGGCCACCCCGGTCAAAAGATCGACTGAGCTTAACTATACCACAACTCGAACTCTTACGACATGGCTCGCCCGCAGATGGCCTCTGGAAGAGCGCGCGGGACAGGGAAGGGGTGAGGGGCCCTACTTCGAGCCGTACCCGGCGGCGCTGAGGTCGAATTCCTGCGGGCGGCTGAACATTTCGCTGCGCACGTCCCACAGCTCCGGGTACATCGGGTGTTCGAACAGCTGGTTGGCGGCGGCCCGCAAATACCGCAATCCGGTGGACCCGCCCGTTCCGGTATTGGCGCCGATCACCCGCGACACGGTTGCGAGGTGCGCAAAACGCCATTTCCGAAACGCGTCTTCCAGATCGACCAGTTTTTCGCCGAGCTGGTACAACTCCGGCGCGCTGGAGCGGTTGCGATAGACATAGCTCCACGCCCGGAACACCGCCGCAATTTTGCGGTGCTGGTGCGAGTAGTCTCCCGACCGCGGCTCCTCGATGCCGAATGCCGGGAGGGCTCTCGCCATGTACGAGATCACTGCGTCGTAAATGGCCGGTGCGGCCAACGCGCTGCGCAAACGTTCTTTTTCTTCTTCGGTCTGCGCGTTGTCGAACACGTCGATGGTTTGCGTCCGGCCGCCCGGCAGCTCGAAATCGAGGAAGCGGTATTTGAGGCCGAGCTTGTATTCAAGAATTCTGTACTGCACCGACTGGAAGCCCGAGGCGCCGTCGCGGCCGACCGTCTCGCGGAACAGGAAGAATTCGTCGGGCGTCAAAGTGGCCATAACGTCCCACGATGAGATCAGGATGTGCTGGATCGCGCTGACCCGCGAGAGCCGCTTGAACGCGATGATACAATCGGCGTCTTGGGCGCCTTCCTTCATCAAAGATTTGATCGCGCAGTCGAGCTCGTGAATGGCGAGCTTGAACCACAGCTCGTGCTGCTGGTGGATAATGATGAACAGCAACTCGTCATCCGAGCCGGTCTGCAGCTTTTGCGCCGAGAGAAGGTGCTGGAGCCCCAGATAACCGGCGTATGTATTCCTCAAGCCGCGACACCCACCACGGCGCGTCTGACGAGCACGACCTTCTGCGCGGAACGACCGAGAAAATGGTAGCCGGAGCCGCCCTCGGCGAGCGTTTCGAGAAATTCGTCCGGCGCGGTGATGCGGACGGTGCCGAGAATATCGGCGCCGCGGCGCAGAAACGCGTCGGGCAACAGACTGACTGTCGGGCCGACCATCGTCACCCGAGGCGCCGGCTTCGCCAGGCGCAACAGCTCTTCGAGCGTGTCGTTAATCAAAGTCGTGCCGGTGATCAGCAGTACATCGGCGTCCGGTACGACGGTTGGCGCCTCATTGGCGGGCCGGAAGAACGGAAGCTCCTCGGCTTTGAGCGTCGCCGGATCCTGTTCGAGCACGAGGAAAGGCTGCCGCCGGCGCTTCAGCTCGCGCAAGAACGGCACAAAAGCACCGACGACGACGACCTTGTCGCCGGGGCGTATCTCGGTCGCATCGAACGCATCGATGCCGAGGCGCAACTCGGTCGCCGGATGCGGACGGCGGCGCCAGCAGGTATCGGCCAGGGCGTTCATCGTCGCGACGCCGACGGCGCGGCGGATGCCGTGATCGCCGAGCGCTTCCTTGGCGAGGTCGAGCGCCGGGCGGCCACGCAGCTTGCCCGGAAACGGCATCGCCATCGCCGATGTCGGACAGCAGACTGCCTCGGGGATCGTCTTGATCGGCGTCGCACACGCCCCGGCAATGCCATTGCTGAGCTTCACCCCGGTGAAGAAGAGGCCAATGACCGCGCGCTCGACGGTCAGCCCGTCGAGATCGGGGCCGAGAATCTCGGAGATTGCTCCGAGGGTCTCGCGGAGTATCGTCGTTTCGCCGATTTCCATGTCGTTCCTCTCAAGGCTCGAGCGGCGGGCGGCGTTCGGGCTGCGTCGTTTCGAAGGCGCGGGCGGCGCGCAAGACACGATCATCGGCGTAGAACGGGCCGACGATCTGCAGTCCGATCGGCAGCCCCGCGCGGGTCAGGCCGCACGGAATGCTGGCTGCCGGCTGGCGGGTCATGTTAAAGGGATAGCTGAACGGCGACCAGTCGATCCAGTATCGTTCGGTGGCGGGATCGTTCAGATCCTGCCCGACCGGCAGAGCCGGAACCGGCATCATCGGGGTCAGCAGCAGATCGTAATTCCGGTGGAACTCCGCCATCTGCCGGGCGAGCGTATTGCGGACGAGGTCGGCGCCGAGATAGTCGACGGCGCTGATCCGCTTGCCCTCCTCCGCCGTCGCGACCAGACCGGGATCGATCACCTCGCGCCGGTCAGCGGGGAACCCCGCGAGAAGTCTTGCCGCGCCCGCCGCCCACAATGTGAAAAGCGCGTCGCGCGGTGAATCAAAGATCGCGTCCACCTCTTCGACGATGGCGCCGAGCGCCTCGAACTGCCGCGCCGCCTCTGCCGCTGCCGCGGCGATTTCGGGATCGACCTTGGCGTAGCCGAGGGTCGGGCTGTAGGCGATCCGCCAGCCGCGCACGCCTGCTTCCAGCCCCTTCAGGTAATCTGTGTCCTTCGGCGGCAGAGCATGGGGATCGCGGTAGTCGGGGCCGGACAGGACGGTTAGCAACAGGGCCGAGTCGGCGACGGTTCGGGCCATCGGCCCGATATGCGCCAAAAGGCCCATCGGCGAAGGAGGATGAGCCGGCACTCTGCCAAAGCTCGGCTTCAATCCGAAGACGCCGGTGAAGGCGCTGGGGATGCGGATCGAGCCGGCACCGTCGCTGCCGACATGCAATGGTCCCAGCCCGGCGGCACAGGCCGCCGCCGCTCCGGCGCTGCTGCCACCGGGGGTGCGCGAGAGGTCCCAGGGATTGCGGGTGATCCCGGTCAGCGGGCTGTCGCCCAACGCCTTCCAGCCGAATTCGGGCGTCGTCGTCTTGCCGATTATGACTGCGCCCGCCTCGCGCAACCGGGCCGTCGCCGGCGCATCCTCCGACCAGTCCTGATCCGGCTCGACGAGGCGCGAGCCGCGTAGGGTCGGGAAGCCGCGCATCAAGATCAAATCCTTGATCGTCACCGGCACGCCGTCGAGCCGCCCGACCGCTTCGCCGCGCAACCAGCGCTCCTCGGATGCGCGCGCCGTCGCCAATGCGCCGTCTCGATCCACAATACAGAACGCGTTGACCCTGGGCTGGAGTGCGTCGACCCTATTGAGGATCAGCCGCATCGCCTCGACCGGCGACAGCGCCTTCCTGCGGTAGAGGTCGAGCAGTGAAACCGCCGACGCGTAAGCAACACCGTTATTGCTGGCCATCCTCGTCTGTAAATCCTATCTGCTAGATTGAGACGCGACATCAAAGAGCGAGCCGGGGCCGCTCGTTGACGGCCAGCACGCAAATCCCGAAGTCGTCGATCTGGATCGTGCTGATCGAAGCGAGGCCAACCTCGATCCGCGAATAGAAATCGAGCGGCATCCCGAGCGCAAAGAGCAATGCGGCGCGGATCACATCCCCGTGGCTGACGACGACCACCGTCCCGTCGCGGTGCGCTTCACGCAATTCGAATAACGCTTTGACGGTCCGCTCCTGGACCTGGCGCATGCTCTCGCCGCCGGGGACGCAGGCGATGCTGCGGCAGGTGCTCCACAATCGCCAGCGCTCGTCCGTCCTGACCGCATCAAAGGTCAGGCCGGTCCACTCGCCGAAATCGAGCTCGATCACGTCTTCGCGGTGCGCGATCGGCAGTTCCAGCCGCTCGGCAAGGATCTCCGCCAACTCGCGGGCGCGCTGCAGCGGGCTCGAACAGAGCGCGGTAATCGGTTCTTCGGCAAGGCGGTCGGCGACCGCCTCGATTTCGGCGCGGCCCCGCGGCGACAGGCCGACCCCGGGCGTGCGCCCGGCGAGCACGCGACCGCGCAGCACGTGCTCGCCGTGCCGCAGCAGATGAAAGACCGTCACCCCGCCCGTCCCTCCTTCCAACCAGGATATTTCGACGCCAACATCAAGATGTGAGATCTAGTTAACACCAGGCCCGGAGGCATCATGGAACCGGTTCTCCTTGTACACGGCTACAGCGCCGAAAGCGCCAGCGATAACGAGGCCGATGTCGCCCGGATCTTTGGCAATCTGCCCAAAGACCTCAGAGAGATGCTCGACCCGCCGATCTTCGATGTGAACATTAGCCGTTACGTGTCGCTCGATGACGGGGTGGATCTCGAAGACATTACGCTGGCTTTCGACCGAGCGCTGAAGAACGAGTTTCCCAAGCTCTACACCGACGGCTTCAACGCCATCATTCACTCCACAGGAGCGCTGGTCCTGCGGAACTGGTTGCGCCGCTGCAGCCCAAAGCCCTCCCCTTGCCGGAGGATCGTGCATTTGGCAGGGGCCAATCTCGGCAGCGGTTGGGCGCATATCGGCGAGACCCTGCTCGCCAAATGGCTGCGTTTCATCGGCGAGGGCGGCAGCGAGCGGGGATTGGCGGTGCTCGACGGCCTGGAGCTCGGCTCCAACTGGGCTATCGAGCTGCACCGCCACTTTCTGCAGCCGGGCACCGCAATGCGCGAGGATTACGGGGTCATGGAGTTTTCGATTGTCGGCAGTCAGGCCCCGCCGCGCAATCTGATCGTCCCGTTTCGCTACGGCAAAGAGGATGGGTCGGACGGGGTGGTGCGTGTAGCGGCCAGCAATTTGAACCATCACTACCTTCGGATTGGCCCGTCGCGCGCTCCCGAAAATGTCGAGTGGGACGAAGCGGTGGATTTCTCCAAGCGCGCGGTGGAGGCCTCGGCCAGCGGCAACACTGCTGATTTCCCGAATCCCGATGCGGTGTTCGCGGGAAATTATTATACGCTGCTGGAAGAGAACCTGCCCGACGAGCCGCCGATCCGAAACGCCAAGCCCCAAGGAGCGCCGCGCCCGGCGGTGCCGTTCGCGATCCCCTATTGCTGCGCCCACTCGACGGAAGAAATGGGCATCGTCTCGGGGACGACGACCCGTAAGGAAGTGCTGGAGCTGATAAGGGAAGCTTTGAATTGTCCCGACCACATGGCCCACGCCGCGCTGACGGCCAAATTTGGCGAGCTGACCGGCAGTACCTACGACAAGGTACGCCATGGCGATCACATCGACGCTCTCTCCAATCTATTCGACGGCGCGAAGCGGCTCGTCGATGATTTCCTTCACAGCCCCCAAGCGCAGTATGACCGCCACGCCCAAGTCAGCGTGCGCGTGCGCGACCAGCACGGCAACGCGATCAACGATTGCTCGATCCACTTCAACTCCTTCGGGGGCAGCGCCCGGCCGCGGCTGTTGATCAACGAGCTGTTCGAGGACACCCACAAGAATATGACCTCGCTCGATACCACGACGTTTTATCTTCGCCTGGAAGCCTGGGACGGCAATGATTGGGTGGACCGATTGGCGGAAGTCAACGGTGTGGATTTCGAGATCGATTGCATCGATCCGAAGACGCAACGGATTGTCTTCGTGCCGCTGCGCATGCGACTGAACTCCGCCCTGCTGGCCCGCTACCTCAAGCCCCACCGCGCCACCCTCGTCGATGTCGGGCTTTTGCGGCTTCCGGCACGCGACACCTTTTCGATGTTCTCCTATGCCCCGGACGGCTCTAGCCCTTGATCTCCATGTCCGCAGCCGGCCGAAACCGCCTGCCAAGCGACGTGGCAGGCATACGAAGTCGAAACACCCATTCTGCAGGCAAGAGCCCTTGCGATTAGCCTAGTGGCTAATAGCAGGTAGCACGAGCCCTCAGTCGCCGGCCATCCTGCGGTCAAGCCTGCGCTCATGCGCCACTGGAGTGGGCGGGAGGCACTGGAGGCGCGTTGGGGGGACGCCGAACTCGTCCTGGTCGACACGCTCGGAGAGAAGGCGTGTGCGCCAGGTCAGGGCTGCGCCCAGGGTGCGGCGCGTTCGGAGAACCGGCGGACCAGAAACTCGATGAGGGCGGCGACTTTCAGCGGTCTGGGGCCGCCGGGCGGCATGACGATATTGAGCGCGATCGGCGGCGCCGACCACTCGCTCATCACCGCTTCGAGGCGGCCCGCCCGAAGGTCGCGCCAAACCACGAATTCCGGCTGAACGGCCATGCCCAGACTTGCGCGAAGCGCCGGCATCAATGCGTCGGCATTGTTGGCGCGCAGTGGCCCGGTCACCGCGATCTCATGTTCTTCGCCCGAGGGGCCGATGAATTGCCAATTGTCGCCCGAGGGCAGGTAGGAATAGCCGAGACAAGCATGCCCGGCGAGGTCTCGCGGATGCGACGGCCGCCCGCGGCCGGCGAAATAGTCGGGCGCACCGACCAGCAGGCGCCGCACCTGACAGAGACGCCGGGCCACCATTCTCAAATCCGCGAGCGCCGCGATGCGCAACGCCAGATCGAAGCCGCCGCCGACCAACTCGACCGTCTGATCGCTCAGATGCAGGTCGATCGAGATCTCGGGATAGGCATGGAAGAAATCGGGAAGCACCGGCGCCACGTGCTCGACGCCGAACGACATCGGCGCCGCCGTTCTTATCCGGCCGCGAGGCGCCGCCGATTGCGCCAGTGCCTCCGCCTCGACCGCCTCCGCATCGGCCAGGATCTGGGCCGCGCGTACCGACAGGACGCGGCCGGTTTCGGTCAACGACAATCGGCGCGAGGTGCGGTGGAACAGCCGCTCCCCAAGACGGCTCTCCAGACGGGAGACGGCCTTCGAGACCGTCGCCTTGGAGAGGTCGAGCTCGGCGGCGGCGCCGGCAAAGGAGCCGGCTTCGGCAACTTTGGCGAAAATGGCCCAGGCTTCGAGATCGGGGAGTTGCGGCATCAATTCTGGAAACGATGTGTTTCGAGCGGTTCTATTTTTAAGTCGGCGCCACGCCCCATCTTGTCCACCACTACGAGCGAAATTGGTCGGTTGGAGGTAATCACATGATCGAACGCAGGCCGTTTGAGAAGCTGGGTGGCGCGCGGTACGACTGGCTGAATACCAAGCACCATTTCTCCTTCGCGGATTATTTCGACCCGCAGCGTATGGGGTGGGGAGCTCTGCAAGTCTGGAACGATGACGAGATCGCACCGGAGACGGGGTTCCCGCCGCATCCGCATGCCGATATGGAGATCATCACTTATGTGCGGCAGGGCGCGATCACCCATCAGGACAGCCTCGGCAACAAGGGGCGCACCGAAGGCGGTGATGTGCAGGTAATGAGCGCCGGCACCGGGATCCGCCACTCGGAGTATAATTTCGAGCCCGAGACCACGAGGATCTTCCAGATCTGGATCCAGCCGACGAGCCGGGGTGAGAAGCCGAGTTGGGGCGCCAAGCCGTTCCCGAAAGACGACCGCTCGGGCCGGTTCATAACCCTGGCGAGCGGAATGGACACAGAGGGTGACGCGCTGCCGATCCGGGCAGACGCCCGGGTGCTCGGCGCGAGCCTGAAGGCGGGCGAGGCTGCGGAATACCGGCTGGCGGAGGGCCGTCGCGCCTATCTCGTCTCGGCTTTGGGCGCGATCGAGATCAACGGCGTTCGCCTTGCGGCGCGCGACGGCGCGGCCATCGACAACGAGCGAGTATTGCGCGTAACGGCGATCGAGGACGCCGAAATCGTTCTCGTCGACGTGACCTGAGCATAAAAGCGCGTGTGTCTACCCGACGCACGCGCCGTTTTGCTCAGGTGTGAGCGCGAACAAAATAAGGGCCGTGCTAAAACCGCAGCACGGCCTGAGAAGGATCGCCGGCATCGCCGGCAGCCTAGACCTTACCGGGCCGCTTGTTGCTTTGCGAGATCGCGAAACTCGTCGAGCCCCTCGGTGGCGCGCTTGCGCAGCACGTCGGCCGCCTCGCTGCCGGCCTTGGTCGCCAACATCGTGATTTCGCGGCCGTTGGTGACGCTCTTTTCAAGCATCCGTTTGGCGTATTCGGTGTTCTTTGCGATCCGGTCCTCAGCCGATGCCGGCTGGGCGAGATCGCGCAGCAGGGCCGAGACATCCTCGATCGCCTGCCGGGTAATCTCGATCTGCCGCTTGGCGACGGCTTGCATGCCCTCGACCGCAAGCTGGTTGGCCTGGCTGAGCGCCTCGATGTTGCGGCGCTGATATGCCATTACCGCCTCGAGGTCGAACGGGCGGAAGCGGAAATCAGCCATCATCTTGGTGACATCGAAATCGAAAAAGTTGGGACGTGCTTCAGACATGAATAAGGTTCCGGTCTGGGGGGAGTTCTGGTTTATTGTGCGCTGCACAACGAGCTGTATATCGGCTTGTGCTCAGGCGGCGTCAAGGGCTCTTTTGCGCCGCAGCAATTCAGGCGGGAATCGGTTCGCCGCCTGGGCGCCGCCCGGTTGCCGGTCCGAACCATCGTTCGATCCGGCGCAGCCGATCATCGAGCGCCGCCATCGTTCGCGCAAGGTCCGGCGAACCGTCGCGCTGCCAAACGCGCATGGCCGACAGATAGGCTGCGGCGGAAAGCTTGACCGCGATCGTGCCCCGCACTCCGCTCGTTGGGATTTCGGCTGCTTCGAGCATCCACCGCATCGAGCGCAGCAATGAGGCGCCAGCGCACAGCGCAGTGATGGGGTCACTTACCAATTCGCGGCGCAGCACGTCGAGCGCCGGCTTATAGGGTTGAAGCGCGTCGAATCGCCGCATGATTAGATCGAATAACCGGTCCCGCGACCGCTCGTCCGGCTCGGGCGGCGGCGGATCAGCCAGCACGACCTGATCGATCCGACTAAAGTGTCCGCAGAGGATTGCCTGTTTCGAATGAAAGACTCGATACACCTGAAGGATCGGAAGCTCAGCCGCGGCGGCGATCGCGCTGAGTGACAATCTCCTCCACCCCTCCGTTGGGATCAGGGCGAGGGTCGCATCGATGATCCGGTCGGCCTCGCTCCGCGCACTGCCGGAGTTGCCGCTGCGCCCGCCCGTCCTGCCTGCTCGCGCCATGTCAGCTTGCGAGCTCGCGCGACCGCGCCGCCGCCGCGGCGACCGCGCGAGCGATCAGCGGTTCGAAACCATCGCCCGCCATCAGCACGTCGAGCGCCGCGCGGGTCGTGCCTCCAGGGCTTGTAACGTTCTCTCGAAGCTGTGCAGGATTCTCGGACGAAATGCGGGCCAGCTCGCCCGATCCTGCGACCGTGGCGCGGGCCAACCGCAAGGCTAAATCGGCGGGTAAACCTTCGGCCTGCCCCGCTCGGGCGAGCGTTTCGATCAGCAAGAACACGTAAGCCGGGCCGCTGCCGGAGACCGCCGTGACCACGTCCATTAGCACCTCGTCCTCGACCCAGGCGCTCTCGCCGATGGCGGCCAGGAGGCGATCGCAGAGTTGCCGTTGATTGTTCGTCACGCGAGGGTTGGCGCAAGCGACCGTGATGCCGCGACCTATCGCCGCCGGGGTGTTGGGCATCGTCCGGACGATCGCGGCCCGGCCGAGATGGCGCGCGAGGCCAATGAGGGTCTTGCCGGCAATGATCGACATGAACAATGTCTCGGGGACAGACAAGGAGCGGTAGTCCGGCACCACTTCGTCGGCGATTTGCGGCTTGACCGCAAACACCACGGCATCCGGCCTCAGCTCCGCCCGCAGTTCCCGGGGCGACGAGCACCAGAGGATTTCGGCTGTCAATTTAAACCCGGCCGGGATCCCCGCCGGCTCGACCACGACACAACGCGACGCCACTCCGGCTGCGAGCCAGCCGCGCAGCATCGCGGTCCCCATCTTCCCGCAGCCGACAAGGACGACGCAGCGCGCCCGGCCCCCCCCATTCCTCACGTCGGCGGGCCTCTCACTCACGCCTCTCCGACCGGGTCGATCATTGCAGACGCGATCGCTTGCGAGGGTGATTTGCCGCCCCAGACGACGAACTGAAACGCAGGATAAAACCGCTCGCACTCCGACAACGCGATGTCGACGAGATCCTCGACCTGTTCCGCACTCGCCGCCGAAATACCGCGCAGCAGGACGGCATGGCGGAAAGCCGGCGAATTTTCCTCGGCGGAGAGGTCAAAATGCCCGAGCCAAAGTTTTTCGTTGGCAAGCGCGAGGAGCTCGTATACGGCGCTGCGGCGGCCCTTCGACACCTTCATGTCGAAGCCGCAGGAGAAGTGGAGGGCGCAGAGCTCCTCCTGCCAGACGAAGTACATCCGATAATCGCACCAACGGCCGGAAATTTCGACGACGAGCTCCTCCTCGCTGGCGCGGTTATGTGCCCAGTCGTTGGCGATGACGATCTCCTCGACAAGGTCGATGGGATTACCGGAAAACGGCGTCGGTTCGGCGATTGACACGGATGTCATCAAGCCCTCCTCGGGCGGCTCGACGGGAGCGTCCCGCAATCAAGCTGCCGATGTACAAACGATGACGCAAGCCGACATTTCGCCGCCTTTTAGCAGATCCGCAGTCAAGAGACATCGGCGGTGGTTTCGTCGGCAGTTGGGCTCGAACCGGTCGTCGGGGTGGCGAGAGCGGCGAGCCGGGATTCGAGCGCGGCGAGCTGCCTCTGCAGATCTTCCTGCTCGGAGCGCGCCTTCGCCGCCATCGACCTGACCGCTTCGAACTCGTCGCGGCTCACGAGATCCATGCCGGCGAGCACTCTTTCGAGCTGCTCTCGGATGCGCGTTTCGACCTCGCTCCTGACGCCCGAAAGCGTCCCCATCGCGCCTGCGGCGACCCGAGCGAGGTCATCAAAAAACCGGTTCTGGCTCTGCATCGCCTCGTCCTCCGCTTCCCGCCAAGTACGAGTTTACATATGGGGTCTGCGCTATCACAAAGCAGCGCGCAGATATTCAACGCCGGGCGGCTTTGAAGGCGGGCATCACCTCCTCGGCAATCCATTGAAACTGCTCGAGCATTGTCGTCTTGGGAGTGCCGATCGGGCTCGACAGGCTGATGTGCTCCATGCCGGGATAACGTTCCTCGAAGCCCTTCAGCATCTCGATCAGCTGGGCCGGGGTACCGGCGAACCAGGAACCCAGATCCATGTAGTGCTCGACTGTCGGCACCCCGGCAGCAGCCCAGCCGCCGCGCCGCGCCACCGCGGACACTTGCTCCGGGGTCAGTCCCGGGACAAAGCCCAATGGTGCGAACATCTTGACGTGCTCTTCGTAGATCGGCGTGATCTCGCGAACGGCCTGCTCGCGGGTCTTCGCGAGATGAATGTGCAGGCCGAGCTGCAGGTTTTCGCCGAGCTTCAGGTGCTTGCCGACCCTCGCCGCCGCTTCTTGGTAGCCGGTGATCGGCCCCGCCTGCATCGTCGCCGCGCCGCCGCCGACGGCGCCCTTGATGCCGTGCTTGACCATGAAGTCGAGCCCGCGCGGGTTGGCGCTGACGATCGGTTGCCAACACTCCACCGGCCGGTGGATCGGGCGCGGAACGAGGGTCAGCTCCTTCAGCGTATAGCCGCGGTACGGAACCTCGGGCGGCAAGGTGTAATACTTGCCCTTGTGCGAAAATGATTCCTCGTTGAACGCCTTGAAGATGATCTCGACCTGCTCTTCGAACAGCTCGCGATTGGCGTTCTGATCCAGCATCGGCGCGCCGAACGTCTCGACCTCGCGGGTGTGATAGCCGCGGCCCACCCCGAATATCGTCCGGCCGCCGGTTAGGATGTCGGCGGTCGCGAAATCCTCGGCCAGACGCAGCGGGTGCCACATCGGGGCGATGTTGAAGGCGCAGCCGATCTTGATCTGCTTGGTCACATGCGCGAGGTGCACCGCCAACATGAGATCGTTGGGGATGCACTCGTAGCCTTCATGCTGAAAATGGTGCTCGGCGAGCCACAAAGTGTCGTACCCCAGCGCGTCCATCTTCTTCGCGATCGCCTCGGTTTTCTCGAAGACGCTCGCCAGGTGCTCGTTCGAGTAGCGCCGCTCGTTGGCGGGAGTGGTGTCTTGCCCGCGGTCGGGGAGATCGACGTGGCCGGCATATACCGTCGTGAACTTCGTGATCATGCTCGGTCCCTCCGGATCGTCTGAGAGCTGCCGCCCAGTCTGTCCCAATTTCGCGTTCTTTGCTACCCAACGTCGCTCACAGGCGAAGGGGCTCTGTCGAATGGAATATGTCACGCTCGGCCGCACCCGTCCGGGCTCGGCTTCGCATAACCAGAGTGTCATCATGCTGAAATAAAGTGGTGGTATTCGAGCAAAAAGAATTTCCGGAAAGTCGATGCTCGAATACGTCCATTTTGTACCTGGGCGATTACGGCTCAAGACCACCACACTGAAGAACCAGCGCAGGGCGGACGAAGCCGAAGCCAATGTTGCCGCGATCCCGATGGTGACTGGGGTGTTAGCAAATCCGCTGACTGGCAGTCTCACGATCAATTTTGACCGGCAGCAGCTTTCAATTGGTGATTTGTGGGAAAAGCTGCGAACGCTCGGCTATGTTTCGGAAAACCTTCCGGAACCCGCGGTGGACCGACCCGCCATGGACCGCCCCTACGCGGATCAATTCGGGCGCGTGCTGGCCGCCGCGCTTATCGAAGCGGTCGTCCAGCATTCGGCGCAGGCTCTGGTCCGCGCGCTGCTTTAATCGTTCGGGCGGTAGCGTGATGCTGCTGCGCCGCCCCGAGCCGGGCTCCTAATCTAGATCTAGAACGAGACTGAACTCTTCATTGCGAGGCGCCGAAGGCGGCGTGGCAATCTCGGCCGGGAGGACTCGGTCGCGACGAGATTGCTTCGCTGCGCTCGCAATGACAGCATTCGCACCCCTACTACGTCTTCAATCAGGGTCATTCATCCCTCCGATATAATAGGGTCTGCGATATAACAGGGCGAGCGCAGTCCGTCAGATACCGTGACGCTCTCGCCTGATGAAGATGATACCGAGCACAGCCGATGTTCAAAGTCTCTTCCGTGCGCCGCATTCGATCGGCATGTCGGTAAGCACGCAGGATTTGCAACGACGCGGCCTTCGTCAAAATCGCCTGATGGCGACACTGCTGCTCGCAGCGATGGCGGCGCTGTTCATCTCCACGGCTTTGGCAGCGCAGCCGGGGTTTTGGATCCTGCTCGTTCGGGCAACCGCCGAAGCGGCCCTCGTCGGCGGGCTCGCCGATTGGTTCGCGGTGACCGCGCTCTTCCGGCAGCCGCTCGGCCTGCCAATACCGCACACCGCGATCTTGCCCAGGAACAAAGATCGCATCGGGGAGGGGTTGGCGTTCTTCATCGAGCGTAATTTTCTGTCGCCGGAGATCCTGAGAGCAAAGCTTCGGTCGGTCGATCCCGCGCGCCTCGTCGCTGATTGGTCGTCGATGCCGGCAAATGCGGATGCGGTTGCTCGCCGCCTCGGACGCATGCTGCCGCATGTGATCGACGCGATCGACGACCGCGATTTTCGCGTGTTTATCAGCGAGGCCCTGGGTCGGCACCTGGCGGAGGTTGAATTGGCCCCGCTGCTCGGCCGGGCTATAGCCGTGCTGACGTCAAACGGCTTTCACGAGATCGCGCTCGACCGGTTGCTGGATTTCTGCCGCGAATTTCTCGAAGAGCGCGAGGAGCAGCTCTATCTGGCGGCCGAGGCGCAACGCCGGCGATGGTGGATTCCAAAGGCCATCAACCGGCAAATCGCCAGGGCGATTATCGGCGGCGTGAAGGAGCTCCTCGCGAAGCTGCGGGAACGAGGCACCCCTGCGCGCCGGAACCTGCTGCGGGAAATCGAGCGGCTCGCCGAGCAACTGCGAATGTCCCCCGTCTATCGCGCGCGCGTCGAAGAAGCGAAATTGCGGCTGCTCGAAGACGTGGAAGTCAAAGCGTGGCTGGACTCGGTTTGGGGTGACGTCAGGCGGGTGCTGCTGGCGGATCTCGCCTCTCCGCAATCGCGCTTCGATCAGGCGCTTGGCGCTGCGATCTGTTCGCTCGGCCACCATCTGAGTGCCGATGCGGCAATGCGCAAGCGGGTCAATCGCACGATCGAAGCAATGGCACTGGAATTCGTGCCCTGGCGTGCCGGACTGGCACAATTTCTTATCGAGGTTGTGCGGCAGTGGGATGCCGCCGCCTTCGCCAATCGGGTCGAGCTCGTTGTCGGCAACGACCTGCAGTACATCCGCATAAACGGAACATTGGTCGGCGGTCTGGTCGGCTGCCTGCTCTACCTGCTGTCAGCCGCTTTGGAGTGACTGCCGAATTCCATCCCTGCAGGCAAAAGAAAATGGCCGGAACCAAAGTTCCGGCCAAGTTTGAACAGGGAGGCTTCACGTCTGGGAGACGTAAGGGTCCGTAGACCCTCTTCCCGGGCACAAGTCCCGGAAACCTGCCACGATCAATCGATCGCGTCACCTCAAAGATGGACTTTTGCGCGCAGCTCCACCAGCAGGAATTTCTTCTGGCTCGTCTGCAAAAACCGCAACTCTCTGAGAAACTCTGCCGTGTCGCCTTCAGCTGAGCCGGGTTTCGGCGACTTTCCGCAACAGGAAATCACGGAACACACTGATGCGTTTGGAGGTCCGCAGTTCTTCGGGATACACAAAATAAGCCTCTACCGGCGGGCCGACCAGCTCGGGGAGGATACGCACCAGTTCGGTATGCTCGTTCGATATGAAATCAGCCAGCGCCGCGATGCCGAGCCCGCTGAGCACGCCGCGCAGGATGGCGTAAAAATTGTTGACCGCGAGGATCGGCTTGCGCTCTTGCCCGGGCTTGGTGCCGATCTCGAGCAGCCAGTTGACATTCTGCACCGGCGGGCGCGCATCTTCCCCGAAAACGATGACCCGGTGTTTGTCGAGATCCTCGGGTTTCTGAGGCATGCCGTGCTTTTTAATGTACTCGGGCGCGGCATAAATATGGGTCGGGACGCTGACCAGGTGACGCTGGATCAGATCCGGCTGACGGGGCGGCGACATGCGAATCGCCACATCGGCCTCCCGCATTGACAAATCGAGCTCGGAATCGTCGACGACGAGAGTGACTTGGATTTCGGGGTAAAGATCGAGGAATTCCCGGATGCGCGGGGTCAGCCAAGTCGAACCGAACGCAACCGACGAGGTGATTTTGAGCGGCCCCTTCGGCCGATCCTTCAATTCGGAGATCATGCCTTCGGCCATCGACAGCTTCGCGAACACCTCGCGCGCGGTGCGGAAGAGGAGTTCGCCTTGCTCGGTCAGGATCAGCCCGCGGGCGTGACGGTGAAACAATGGGACGCTGAGGCTTTCTTCGAGCGCGCTGATCTGGCGGCTCACGGCGGATTGGCTGAGGTTCAGCGACTCCCCTGCATGAGTGAAGCTGCCTGCCTCGGCGACAGCGTGAAAGACCCGCAATTTGTCCCAATCCATCCCGTTTCCCCTGGCGGCTAGGCTCCGGCCCTCCTCCTAATCCGCCGCGCGCATGATCGCGGCTTCTTCCTGGGCCGCTAGGAACTTCTCCGCCTCGAGTGCCGCCATGCAGCCCAATCCGGCGGCGGTCACCGCCTGACGAAAGATCTTGTCCTTGACGTCGCCCGCGGCATAAATCCCGGGGATCGCCGTTTCGGTCGAATCGGGGCGCGTGATGGCGTAGCCCTCGGCGTCGAGCGGGAGTTGGCCCGCCACAAACCCGGTTACCGGTGTATGGCCGATCGCGACGAAGACCCCGTCGCAGGGCAGGTCGGACAAGCTTCCAGTCAGCGTGTTGCGCAGGCGCACCCCGGTTACCGTCGGCGGTTCCCGCACTCCCAGGATTTCCTCTGCCACGCTGTCCCAAACGATGCCGATCTTCGGATTGCGGAACAGCCTCTCCTGCAGGATCTTCTCTGCCCTGAGGGCATTCCTGCGATGGATCAGAGTGACCTGCCGCGCGTGATTCGTCAGATAAATCGCCTCCTCGACCGCGGTATTGCCGCCGCCGACGACCACGACATCCTTGCCGCGGAAAAAAAACCCATCGCAGGTCGCGCAGGCCGAAACGCCGAAGCCGCGGAAGATCTCCTCGCTCGGGATACCGAGCCAGCGCGCCTGCGCGCCGGTAGCGATGATCACGGTATCGCCGACATAGACAGCCCCCAAATCGCCGTTGGCGACGAATGGCCGGCGCGCGAGGTCGATCTCGGTGATCATGTCGAGAATGATTTTGGTGCCGACGTGCTCGGCTTGCCGCTGCATCTGCTCCATCAGCCACGGACCTTGGATCACCTCGGCGAAGCCGGGGTAATTCTCGACGTCGGTGGTGATCGTCAACTGGCCGCCGGGCTGAAGGCCGGTCACGAGGATCGGGTGCAGGTTGGCCCTCGCCGCGTAAATCGCCGCCGTGTAACCGGCCGGTCCCGCCCCGATGATTAGGACCTTACTGTGGTGACGCTCCGACATGGCGGCATCCTTGGAATTTCACACCATTATATAACCATTTTTTGGAATATCGGCGGGAGGAGATGCGCCCGCGCTAAAATCCGAACATGTGGTCGAGGCTGAACGCGCCATCGCCGCCCAGCAGCCCGTGATAGCCGAAAAGGCGGCAGGTCGTATCGCGCACGATGACGTAGGCTCCGATCCCGGCTCGGGCGCGGGCCGCTTCGTCAAACAAGCTTCGATAATACCAGAGCCGGGAGCCCGAGCAGGGAATGGCCAGGCGCGAACGCGCAACCTCGCAGCCCGCGGCATCGTAGAGGATGATTGCCGTGTCACTCGCCGGAAGCCACGGCCGAGATGCGGGGTAGATCAGATGACAGAGGGTATCGTAAGCCGGCTCGCCGAGCCTCAGGAACAATCGGGTCGATAATCCGGGCGGTCGCCCGGTGTAGGATTGCGGCTCGCCGCGATAGGTCAGAACCGTATTGAAGACGTGTGCTCCGAAACTGGTCTCGGCGGCATGGCCGCTGCGCCGATGGCGATAGCGAAACAGGGCGTGCAGCCAGCCATCCCCCTCGCCGCCCCCAGAGAAGTCATAGATCAGCTCGAGGTGACCATAGCCGGGGCCGCGCGCATCGAGCTCTCCGACCTCGTCCAGATCGAGGACTGTGGCATGGGCGCGCGCGAGCCGCCCAAAGGGGTGCCTCAGCACCTCCCGGCCCTCCGGGTCGTAAACCAGAACGGCTATCGGGAGATCGGTTTGGCAGACCGCCATCGGGGTCGGCAAGACCACGCTCTGCCAAGACTCGCGCGGCATCACTGGTGCCGGCAGCAGATAGCCCTTGCCCAGCATGGCTCCGAGCTTAGGAAGCTCGAGGTCGGGCCGCAGATCGCCGCGTTCGACATTGACGTGTGCGATGCGGCGGCGGCCCCGCTCGAGAACTTCGTAGCGCGGGCGCACGACGTGCTTCCCGGCCCGCAGCTCGATCTGCCTCGGCCACGCGGTGTCGGGCAACAATTCCGAGACCGCGACGGCCCGCGTCGCAAAAGGCGCGATCGGGTCGCCTATCGTCACGACGCGCTCCTCACCCATCGGAGTGAGGCCGATGGCGCCCGGTGGGATCGTGACCGGGTGGCTGTTCTGGACCCACAGCAATATCTGCTCGCCGCGAGCAGGCGCGGGAAGGCCGGCATACCTGTCGGCAGGCCAAGCGTTGGCGTCGTGCGTGCAGGACAAGGTGCCGCCGCGCTCCTGTTTGTCGAAGACATCGAGGGCATATTTGACGACGTCGTGGCCGGCCGCGCCCGCAACTTGCAGAAATAGCTGACCACAAAACTCCGACAGTCGAAACCGCTCGCGGATTTCCCGACTGTCGAGAACGATGGTGCTCGCGGAAGGCGGACAATCCTCACGCCATTCGGCCAAAATCGTGCCGTCCTCGGCGAACAGCGTCAGCCACCAGCTGATCTGGCCGGCTCCGTATCCCGACCAGTAATTCGCCGTGACCAGCCGAGTATGCAAGCCGCCGGCATCGCGGAAAAAGGCGAAGTTCGTGGCGAAATTCAGCGGATCGAGATAAGCGCAGCTATTGGTCAGGCGATCCGCCGGTATCCGCATTGCGTCCAGGGTGAATATCGCGGCGCCCTCGGGCAGGTAGGACCGCATCTGCGCAACCACGCGCTCGGCGTCAAATGCAGCGACAAAGACCGCACGCGCGCCGCAGCGGGGGAGTTCGGTAACGGGTTGCGCCGCGCGCCCGAGAACCGTGCTGCCAATCCGCGCGACCTCGTGGACATAAGCGCCGGCTATTTCGATCCGATCCAAATCGTAGATAGCATTGAAGGCTTCGACGGCGCCGCCGGCATCGTAAATGGCGACCGGGACATGATGTGCGAGGTTGTCCAGAAGAGCCCGCGCCGGTTGGGCGGCAGCCGGGTGGGTCAGCGCCTTGTAGAGCGCGTTTCCGCCACGGGTATTGTCGAAGGTTTCGATGCGCAGGGCCATGATGGATCAGCCGTTTCCCGAATCGCAATTCGCCTTCGGCCCGATATTACATTTACGCCGGATGGCACAGCCAAAATGCCCCGGCTCCACGCCCCTGTCCAATCGGCGTGATCTATCCTCACCCAAATCGGGATAGCCTGCTAAAGACGAGTTCGCGCAATGCCGCGCCGGCGCGAGCCGTGTCGTCCGGGATCGGGTAGCGCCACGTTTCGATCCGGCCGGAGAACGGCCGGGTAATGCCGGCCGCCTGCATCGCGGCGTGGAACCGGGCGAATTTGGCATTGCCGCCGTCGAGATCGAGGATGTGCACCGGGTTTCCAGTCGCCGCCGCCTCACTTATCATCGACACGGAGTCGGCGGTTACCATGAAGGCGTCACCCATAGCGAGATACGCGAAATAGGGGTTCTCCCCGCAGCCGTCCCAGATTGCCACGGGCAGGTTCTCGAGCCTGCGGCGCAACAGTTCGATCCCGGCTGCCCCGGTGCGGCGCGACGGCGTCACGAGCGCCGAGCCGCCCCGCATGCGCAGAATTTCGGCGACGGCATCGGCAATTTCGCCGACCCGTCGAAGCGTCAGACGATACGCCTTGTTCGCACCGCCGATCAGCACAGATAGGATCGGGCCCGGCAGCGCCGTCAAAGCCGGGAAACGCCCGCGTTCGGCCGCCAGTCGGGCCCTCGTTACCCGGTGGACGGCGCCACGCGTCACGATTACCCGCGGGCCGCGGAGCCGGTCGTGCTCGGGGACCACCAGGAGGTCGAACTCGCTGCGCCCGACCGCCGGGTCCTGGATCTGCGCCGCCAAGGTGCGCCCGCCGCCCGCCCGCCGGATCGCTAAGGCCGGCATCGCCGTGTTGCGGCCGCAACCGATGACGAGGTCCGGCCAGGGCGGGGAGAGCGCCGGTTCGGTCGCAGCTAACGGGAGAAACCACAGCCTGGGCGGCAGGAGTGTCCAAGGGAAACGAATATGGAGACGTTTTTCGATAAACGAAAAACCGGTGGCTTCGGCCAAGCCGAGCGCCTGACTGGCCATCCCGGCCTTGCCGTCATGCAAAACCCAGGTGACCGGCGACACTGCGTCAACCGCGTTAATGGACGGCAAGGCCATGGGCTCGTTTACGAAAACCACTCGGGAACAGCAAGCCGATCAGACCTCCGCGCAACAAAATTGCGCGCGCGTGGCCCGCTGCCTATGATCCGGCGAGCCAGGAAAAGGGGACCGGATGCGGCGAATCAGGCTCGACCGTATCGACCGCCGCATATTGCGGAATCTGCTGATCGATGGGCGGATGACCAATGTCGAGCTGGCGCGGCGGGTCGGCATCTCGGCGCCGCCTTGCTTGCGCCGGGTGCGCGCTCTCGAAGAGGCCGGGATGATCCGCGGCTATCATGCCGATCTCGCCCCCGAGCCCCTCGGCTACGCTGTGACGGTCTTTGCGCAGGTCGGACTTTCGAGCCAAGCCGAAGCCGACCTCAAAGCCTTCGAGCACCTGGTCGGCACTTGGCCCGAAGTGCGCGAAGCATACATGCTGGCCGGAGAAACGGATTTCCTGTTGAAGATCGTTGCACCCGACTGGGACAGCTATCAGCGATTCCTCAGCACCAAGCTGACTTCGGCGCCGAATGTGAGCCACGTCAAATCGGCCTTGATGCTTCGCATGTCGAAGAATGAGCCGGGCGTCCCAATTTCCGAGCAGACGAGCGCGCAGCAAGAAGATGAGACGGCGCTGGCTTGAACTTCGACTTAGCCGAACGCGACAGTGACGACCTCGTAGGATTTCGCGCCGCGCGGGGTTGCGACTTCGACGCTGTCGCCCTTGCCCTTCCCGATCAGCGCACGCGCCAAGGGCGAGGTTACCGACAACCGGCCGGATTTGATGTCGGCTTCGTCCTCGCCGACAATTTGGAAGGTCAGCTCCTCGTCGGTTTCCTCGTCCGCAAGCGTGACCGTCGCGCCAAATTTGATGCTCGAACCCGAGAGCTTGGAGACGTCGATCACCTCTGCGCGCGCCACCTTGTCCTCGAGCTCGATGACCCTGCCTTCGATAAAGCTCTGCCGGTCGCGAGCCGCGTGGTACTCCGCGTTTTCGGCCAAGTCCCCGTGGTCGCGCGCCTCGGCGATGGCGCGGATGATGGCCGGCCGGTCAACAGTTTTCAGCCGCTTCAACTCCTCCCGGAGCCGATTGAAGCCCTCGGCCGTCATCGGGATCTTGTCCATCGCGAACGCGTTCGGATCCTGCTGCCCAATATCAACTGCCGCGGCAGGCGCCCGCCGCGGAGCCATCAAAGGTATGATTGCAGTGGCGCAACTTCAAGGTTCCCGGCGCGCAACGCCGCGATGGCCTGGACCGCCGCGCGAGCCCCCGCAACCGTCGTATAGTACGGGATCCCGTTGGTCAGGGCGGTGCGCCGCAGGCTGAAGCTGTCGGCCATCGCCTGCGCGCCCTCGGTCGTGTTGAATACCAGCTGGACCGCGCCGCTCAGCATCCGATCGACGATATGCGGGCGGCCTTCGCGCACCTTGTTGACCGGTATGACGGGCAACCCCGCGGCGCTCAACGTCTCGGCGGTGCCGGTCGTCGCGAGGAGCGAGAACCCCATCTCGATAAGCCGGCGGCAAGGCTCGACAAGCGCCCCCTTGTCCTGGTCTCGCACTGAGACAAAGACACAGCCTTCGAGCGGCAGGTTGGTCCCGCTCCCGAGCTGAGACTTTGCGAAAGCGCGTCCAAAATCGCTGTCGAGCCCCATCACTTCCCCGGTCGATTTCATTTCGGGGCTGAGGATCGGGTCGACCCCCGGGAAGCGCGCGAACGGGAATACCGCCTCCTTTACCGCAACATGCCCGCCGGCCAGCAGACGCTTGCCGGCTATGTCCTCGGTCCAGTCATCGTGAGGCTGGCCGGCCATGATCCGAGCGGCGATCTTGGCGATTGGCACGCCAGTGGCCTTGGCGACGAACGGCACGGTTCGCGACGCGCGCGGATTGACCTCGAGGACGAAAATCACCCCGTCTTGCACCGCGAATTGAACATTCATCAACCCGACGACGCCCAGCGCACGGGCCAGCGCGACCGTTTGGCGTTCGATCTCGGCGATTGTCGCCGGGCTCAGGCTGTAAGGCGGCAGCGAGCACGCGCTGTCTCCCGAATGGATCCCGGCTTCCTCGATGTGTTCCATGATGCCGGCGATTTCGACATGGCGGCCGTCCGCGACGGCATCGACATCCACCTCGATCGCGTTCCGCAGGTAGCGGTCGATCGAGAACCGGACTGGTCCCGGATACCGAGACGGCATGGGTGATGTAGCGATGCAGCCCGGCCGGATCGTGCACGATCTCCATCGCGCGGCCGCCAAGGACATAGGACGGGCGGATCACGACGGGATATCCTATGTCGAGCGCGATCGCTTCGGCTTCGCTCGCCGAATGCGCCGTTCCGTTGTCGGGCTGGCGCAAGCCGAGACGGGTCAAGAGCCCCTGAAACCGCTCTCTGTCCTCCGCCAGATCGATCGCATCGGGCGAGGTGCCGAGGATCGGGATCTCGGCGCGCTCCAACCCCGCCGCCAGCTTCAGCGGGGTCTGACCGCCGAATTGGACGATAACGCCGAGAAGCGTGCCGCGGCGCTGTTCGACCCGCGCGATCTCCACCACATCCTCGGTCGTCAGCGGCTCGAAATAGAGCCGGTCGGAGGTGTCGTAATCGGTCGACACCGTCTCGGGATTGCAGTTAACCATGATCGTTTCGATGCCCGCGTCACGCAGGCTGTAGGCCGCGTGCACGCAGCAGTAGTCGAACTCAATTCCTTGGCCGATCCGGTTCGGCCCGCCGCCGAGAATAATGACCTTGCGCCGGTTGCTCGGATCGGCCTCGCACTCCGGCGGCGTGAAGCCGTCTCCCTCGTAGCAGGAGTACATGTACGAGGTCTGCGACGGGAACTCGGCGGCGCAGGTGTCGATGCGCTTGTAGACCGGTTGCAGCTCGAGCCGCCGCCGCTGCGCCGAGACGGCCTCCTCATCGAGACCCGCGAGCTTGCCGAGCCGCGCGTCGGAAAAGCCCATCTGCTTCAGCCGCAGGAAAGCCGTGCGGTCCCGCGGCAGCCCTTCGCGGCGCACTCGCTCCTCGACATCCACGATGTCGCGGATCTGCTCGAGGAACCACGGCTCGAACCGGCAGGCAGCGTGGATTTCGGCAGTGGTGAGCCCATGCCGGTAAGCTTGGGCAACCCACAGCAGGCGATCCGGGACAGGTTTCGCCAGCGCCGCCTTTACCGCCTCCTTGCCGGCACCCTCCAACCCCGCGATCGCGACCTCGTCGAAGCCGGTGAGGCCCGTCTCCATCGAGCGCAATGCCTTCTGCACCAATTCGGCAAAACTGCGGCCGATCGACATCGCCTCGCCGACCGATTTCATCGACGTCGTCAGCAACGGCTCGGTGCCGGGAAACTTTTCGAAGGTGAACCGCGGCATCTTCGTGACGATGTAATCGATCGTCGGCTCGAACGAGGCCGGTGTGATGCGCGTGATCTCGTTGGAGAGCTCATCGAGGGTGTAGCCGACCGCCAGCTTGGCGGCGACCTTGGCGATCGGGAAACCGGTGGCCTTGGAGGCGAGTGCGGACGAGCGCGATACCCGGGGGTTCATTTCGATGACGACGAGCCGGCCGTCGGCGGGATTGACCGCGAACTGCACGTTGGAGCCGCCGGTATCGACGCCGATCTCGCGCAATACCGCAATCGCGGCATTGCGCATCAGCTGGTATTCCTTGTCGGTCAAGGTCAAAGCCGGCGCGACGCAGACCGAATCGCCGGTGTGAACTCCCATCGGATCGATGTTCTCGATCGAGCAGACGATGATGCAGTTGTCCGCACGGTCGCGGACCACCTCCATCTCGTATTCCTTCCAGCCGAGGACCGACTCCTCGATCAGCACTTCTTGCACCGGCGATGCACTGAGCCCGCCGCGGACGATTTCCTCGAATTCCTGGGCATTGTAGGCGATCCCGCCGCCGGTGCCGCCCAACGTAAAGGATGGCCTGATGATGGCCGGAAGCCCTATCGCCCCGAGCGCCTCGACAGCTTCGGCGAGAGATCCGACAAGGTGGCTCCTCGGCGAAGCCAGCCCGATTTTGTCCATCGCCTGCCGGAACTGCCGGCGATCTTCGGCCTTGACGATTGCCGCTTCGCTGGCGCCGATCAGTTCGACACCGTGGCGCTCGAGGACGCCCGAGCGGGCGAGCGCCATCGCGACGTTGAGCGCCGTCTGGCCGCCCATTGTCGGCAGCAGCGCCTGCGGCCGCTCACGGGCGATAATTTTCGCGACCATCTCGGGGGTGATCGGCTCGATATAGGTCGCGTCGGCGAGATCCGGGTCGGTCATGATCGTCGCCGGGTTCGAATTCACCAGGACGATCCGATACCCCTCGCTTTTGAGCGCCTTGCACGCTTGCGCGCCGGAGTAATCGAATTCGCAGGCCTGCCCGATCACGATGGGCCCGGCGCCGATGATCAAAATGCTGTCGAGATCGGTCCGCCTAGGCATTCCCGTCTATCAGCGCGATAAACCGTTCAAACAAATAATGGCTGTCCTGCGGCCCCGGGCTCGCTTCGGGGTGGTACTGGACCGAAAACACCGGCTTGCCGAGGATCCGAAAACCCTCGTTCGTGTTGTCGAACAGCGAGACGTGCGTCGGCTGAACCTCGGACGGCAGGCTCTCCGGGTCGACGACAAATCCGTGGTTCTGGCTCGTGATCTCCACTTTGCCGGTGAGCAGATCCTTTACCGGGTGGTTGGCGCCGCGATGGCCGCGCGGCATTTTGCGGGTCGTTCCGCCAAGCGCCAGCGCCAACAACTGGTGGCCCAGGCAGATGCCGAAAATCGGCTTGCCCGAGGCGATCAGATCGCGCAGCACCGGCACGGCATAAGTTGCGGTCGCCGCCGGGTCGCCGGGGCCGTTCGACAAGAAAATTCCGTCGGGCCGATGGCGCAGAACGTCTTCGGCCGAGGCGATGGCGGGGACCACCGTCACCCTGCAGCCATGCGCAGCGAGCATTCGTAGGATGTTGCGCTTCGCACCATAATCGACGGCGACCACGTGATGGCGCGGGTTGCGTTGCGAACCGTAGCCGCGCTCGCGGTCCCACACCGTCTCGGCCCACTCGTAGGTTTGACGGCAGCTTACTTCCTTGGCGAGGTCCATGCCTTCCAGGCCGGGCCAATCGAGAGCCTGCGCCTGGAGCTCCTCTATATCGAGCCGCCCCTCCGGATCGTGCGCGATGGTGCCGTTCGGCGGTCCGTGATCGCGGATGTGCCGGGTCAACCGTCGCGTGTCCACCCCGGAAATGCCGATCAGCCCATTATGTTTGAGCCAGGTGCCAGCGATTGGGTCGCGCGGTAATTGGCCGGCGCGCTAATCGGGGTGCGCAGGACGAGACCGCGGGCGGCGGGCGTAGTGGTTTCGATGTCTTCCCGGTTGGCTCCGACATTGCCGATATGGGGGAAGGTGAAGGTGATGATCTGCCCGGCGTAAGAGGGGTCGGTCAGGACCTCTTGGTAGCCGGTCATCGCAGTATTGAAACAGACTTCCCCGACAGCCGATCCCGTTCGCACCGACGCCGCGTCCCCAAAATACTGTCCCGTTCGCGAGGACGAGCGCGGCGTTGCAGTCGGGCGGTTGCGGCATCGGCTCGCGCATGCAGTTCTATCCGGTGGGCAGCCGCAATCTGCCGGACCGCAAGAGGCAGCCAGGGCGAAGAACAGGGCCATTCGAGAGATAATTGATCGGAACGATAGGGTCAACCCGGCGCTTCCTGGAACGATGGTAATTTCAAGTACTTACGCGTAGACGTGCGGAATTGCCGCGGCGCCCAAAACCGGTTAGGCTTAAAATTGGTGGCGTAAGGGAGTGGCAACGATGCTGCGTCAGGCCTTCAGGGACCGGCTGACGGAAGCGATGAAGGCCAGAGATTCGCGCACGGTTTCGACGGTTCGGTTGATCCTCTCCGGGCTCAAGGAGCGGGATGTCGCTGCGCGCGGGCAAGACAATCCCGACGGCTTATCCGAAACCGAGATCCAGCGCATGCTGCAGGGGATGATCAAGCAGCGCCGCGAATCGATCGCGCTTTATCAACAAGGCAACCGTCCCGATCTCGCGCAGCAGGAGAGCGAGGAGATAGCCGTCATCGAGAGCTTCCTGCCTCGTCAGCTCGAGGAGGGTGAGATCGAAGCGGCGGCGAAGGCCGTAATCCACGAGACTGGGGCAGCGACGGTAAAGGATTTGGGAAAGGTGGTGGCGGCGTTGCGTGAGGGTCACGGCGGCGCCATCGATCTCGGCCGTGCGGGAGCCATCGTGAGGCGGCTGCTTGGATGACGCAATCCGGATCGGAGCGGGGAGCAATAGGTGGCGTTTCCGCCGGGCTTCCTCGAGGAGTTGCATAGTCGGATTTCGCTGGCCGGACTGATCGGTCGGCAGGTCAAGCTGGTCCGCCGCGGGCGCGAGTTTGCCGGGTTGTGTCCGTTTCATCACGAGAAGACGCCGTCTTTTTATGTCGTCGAGGACAAATCCTTTTTTCATTGCTTCGGCTGCGGCGCCCATGGGGATGCAATCGGGTTCGCTATGCGGGCCGACAACCTCGACTTCATCGAGGCCGTCGAGAAGCTGGCGGAAGAGGCGGGGCTAGCTGTCCCGCAGGCGACGCCGCAAGAGCGGGAACGGGCCCAGCGGCAAAAAACCTTGCTCGAAGCGACCGAGGCCGCCGCCGCCTTTTACGAGGCGCGGCTGTGGGCGCCTGCCGGGGCCGTCGCGCGCGAATATCTGCAACGCCGCGGCCTCGATCCGCAGACAATCCGGCGGTTTCGTCTGGGCTGGGCCCCGGACGATCGCCAGGCGCTGCGGCGCGCCCTCAGGGCCTGAATTTTCCGATCCGCTGCTGATCGAGGCCGGGCTGCAGCGCCGGCCGGCCGAGGGGGAACCCTCGGATTATTTCCGCAACCGCCTGATCTTTCCGATCAGCGACCGCGCCGGTCGGGTCATCGCCTTTGGCGGCCGGGTTGCTCGGCGATGGGCAACCCAAATATCTGAACTCGCCGGACAGCGCGCTCTTCGAAAAAGGACGGGTATTGTACGGTTGGTCGGCGGCGCGGGCGGCTGTCATCCGAGAGAAACAGGACGGCCCGGAGCGATCGTCACCGAAGGGTACATGGACGTGATCGCGCTCCATCAGGCGGGGTTCGCCGCGGCAGTGGCCCCGCTCGGCACCGCGCTGACCGAATCCCAGCTACACGAGCTTTGGCGCCTGGCGCCGGAGCCGGTCCTGTGTTTCGATGGAGACGAAGCGGGGCAGCGTGCCGCCGCCCGCGCAATGCGGCGGGCCCTGCCGCTGTTGCGCCCGGGTCAGAGCCTGCGCTTTGCCAGACTTCCCGCGGGAGAGGATCCGGATTCGCTCATTCGCCAGGCGGGGCGGGGTAGTTTCGACCAGATCCTCGCTGCGGCGCGGCCGCTCTCGACCGTGCTCTGGGAAAGCGAGGTTGCCGCCGGCCGGCTGGACACGCCTGAACGCCGCGCCGCTCTCGAGCGTCGCCTGATGGACCAAATCGGCCTTATTGCCGACCGGACGGTCCAGGCAGAGTATCGACGCTTCCTTCGCGACCGGCTCTTCGATCTGGGCCGGCCGGCCCGCCCCGGCATGCGGCATTTGCCTGGCCCCCGGCCGAGTTTCGTGCGCGACGGGCCGGAGCCTCCACCCCGCGCCGGAGGACGAATACAGCGGGAAAATCTATTCCGGATGATTTTGCATTTCCCTTACCTGGTCGATCAAGTGGCCGAGGAAATAGCGGCACTCGAAATTCCCGAATCGGACCTCGACAGCCTGAGAGGGCAAATTTTAGAGCTGGATGCTGCCGGATCGGGGCTTGACGCCCACGCATTTCAACAACACCTTGTCACGAACGGGCTTGCGGCGACCGTAGAACGACTACTCTCGCCTTCGGTCGACACGACTTTCCTGGTCCGGTGTTCCGACCCGATCTCCGCGCGCAAGGAGTGGGTTCGGGTGACCAGGATGCTCACGGGAGGCGATCGCTGCGCTTTGGCCGAAGCCACGGACTACCTGATCAGCGACATTTGCCCGGAGAGCTGGGAACGGTTTCTGGCTGCCAGAGAAAGAGCCTTGCACGAGGGGTCGCGGAGTGAGGACGAGACCTGACCCTGGGGCGCCTCGTCGAAACTTCTCGGCTGCCTTAGATCGGGGTGGCTCTCGTATTCGTGCCCTGACTTGTTGGGGCGAGTGTGAAATCTCTTTAGGGATGGTGGAATGGCGAGCAAAGCGGCGAATACGGCGGAAGTCGCAGAAACCCGCGAAGAAGCGGCGGAGGCGCCGCTGCTGGACAGCGTGGCGACGGCAATTAAGAAGATGCTGGCGCGCGGCAAGGAGCGGGGTTACGTGACCTATGACGAATTGAATGCCGCATTGCCGCCCGAACAGGTGTCCTCGGAGCTGATCGAGGACACGATGACCACGCTTTCCGAGCTCGGCGTCAATGTGATCGAGAACGAGGAGAGCGAGGAGCCTGCGACGCCCGAGGTGGAGGAGGGCGACGGCGAGGTACGCGGCAACCTCGATGACGACGACATCGGCCGCACCGATGATCCCGTGCGCATGTACCTGCGGGAAATGGGCTCAGTCGAGCTGCTGTCGCGCGAAGGCGAAATCGCCATCGCGAAGCGGATCGAGGCCGGCCGTGAAATGATGATCGGCGGCATCTGCGAGAACCCGATGACGATCCGCGCCATCGTTGCCTGGCGCGATGCCCTGAACGAAGGGAAGATGCTGCTGCGTGACATCATCGACCTCGACGCCACTTACGGCAGTGGCGTGTTCGGGCCGGTACCGGCCGAAATAGTGGTCGTTGTTCCGGAAGCCGGCAGAGTCGAGGGCGAGGCCGGCGCCGAAGGGGCTGGCGTAGCTCCTAACGGCGCGGAGGCGGGAGAAAACGCAGACGTCGCCGACGGCGAAGATGTTGTGAAGGAGCTCGCCGAGATCGAGAGCGAGCTCGCCGTCGAGGAGGCCGAAGGCGAGGAGAGTTCGATCTCACTGGCCGCGATGGAGGCGCAACTGAAGCCGAGCGCGCTGGCAACCTTTGACGCTATCGCCGAAACTTATAAAAAACTGCACCGGCTTCAGGACCAACGGATCAATGCCCTGCAAAAGGGCGAGCCGTTGGCGCGCGTAACCGAGCGGCGCTACGAGAAGCTCAAGGCGGAGATCATCGACAACGTCAAACGCGTGCGCCTCAACAACACCCGCATCGAGTACCTCGTCGACCAGCTTTACGAGGTCAATCGCAGGCTCGTCGCCGATGAGGGCAGATTATTGCGGCTGGCGGAAAGCGCCGGCATCAGGCGGTCGGAATTTTTGCAGCAGTATTTCGGAAACGAGCTCGCCGGCGATTGGCTCGAGCGCGTCGTCACCTTGCCAGGCCGCGGCTGGCCGCGGCTGATCGAAAGGCATGCGACAGATGTCGCCAGGCTGCGCGCCAATATTGCGAGGGTAGCGACCGAAGCCAAGCTGCCGATCAGCGAATTCCGTCGGATTGTGCAAACAGTCCAGCGCGGCGAGCGAGAGGCGAGCCGGGCGAAAAAGGAAATGGTCGAGGCCAATCTGCGCCTCGTGATCTCAATCGCCAAGAAATACACCAACCGTGGATTGCAGTTCCTGGACTTGATCCAGGAAGGCAATATCGGGCTGATGAAAGCGGTCGACAAATTCGAATATCGCCGCGGCTACAAATTTTCGACCTACGCGACCTGGTGGATCCGCCAGGCGATCACCCGTTCGATCGCCGATCAGGCGCGCACGATCCGCATCCCGGTGCACATGATCGAGACGATCAACAAGCTGGTGCGCACCTCGCGGCAGATGCTGCACGAGATCGGCCGCGAGCCGACCCCCGAAGAGCTCGCCGAAAAGCTCGCCATGCCGCTTGAAAAGGTGCGCAAGGTGCTGAAGATCGCCAAGGAACCGATCAGCCTCGAGACGCCGATCGGCGACGAGGAGGATTCACATCTCGGCGATTTCATCGAGGACAAGAACGCGGTGTTGCCGCTCGACGCGGCGATCCAGGCCAATCTGCGCGAGACCACCACCCGCGTGCTGGCCTCGCTGACGGCGCGCGAGGAACGGGTGCTGCGGATGCGCTTCGGGATCGGCATGAACACCGACCACACGCTCGAAGAAGTCGGTCAGCAATTCTCGGTGACTCGCGAGCGTATTCGCCAGATCGAAGCGAAGGCGCTGAGAAAGCTTAAGCATCCGAGCCGCTCGCGGAAGTTGCGCAGCTTTCTCGATACTTGATGCCGCTTACCTTGCCGTCACCCCGGGACTTGACCCAGGGGCTCCAATGGCGACGTCGGCGCCGGGCCCGTAGTTCAGTTGGTTAGAACACGCCGCTCATAACGGTGGAGTCGCAGGTTCGAATCCTGCCGGGCCTACCACTCTCTCCCCGATCAGATCGAGGCGGTTTCGTCGACCAGTGACACTGGTTCTATTGGAGCGGCCGCGTCGACCAACGAAGGAACAGCGTTCGGCATTGCGCCGAGCTCGACCTCTTCCGCCGGCATCTCGCCGAAGCTGGCGGGTGTCTCGGGCTGATAATTGTGCCGGCGGAGCAAGAAGAGCCAGCCGAGACCGGTTGCGATCAGGGCCAGCGGGATCGCGTAAGCCCAGCTCTGCGTGCGGAGCGAACCTGGAGCCGGCTCGAGAGAGCTGCGCAGCACCTCCGTGCTTCTTTCGAGCAGCTGTTGGGGGGCCAGTTCCCGCTTCAGGGCGTCGATCGTGGCGCTCAGCCGAACACGGGTACGCGCGATGTCTTCCTCGATCGCCTGCGGCGGCTTGCTTCCGTCATAGGCAACGGGTTGCGTTGCCGTTGTACGATCCATCGACTGATCCATGTCCGCATTCCTTCAAGTCGCGGAGCTTCGCTCTGGAAACAATTGCTTGCCCATTCTCCAGATAAACGCCGATCCGCCGATCCGGTTCCGGGCTCGGGTCGAGGCCTCACGAGACTTGGGCGATCTCGCGCACTCGGCTCGACAGCGTGGCAGCAAGGTGATCCTTCGCCAGCACCGTATAGACGGCGGGCAGGACAAACAGCGTGAACAGGGTACCAACCGACATCCCGGCGACGACCACCACGCCGATCGAGAAGCGGCTGGCAGCGCCGGCGCCCGTCGCGATCAGCAGCGGCACGAGCCCGACGACCATCGCCGCGGTCGTCATCAGGATCGGCCGCAAGCGGACCCGAGCGGCCTGCTCGATCGCACGCCGGCGATCGAGCTTTTCGCGCACCTGCAGCGTATTGGCGAATTCGACCATCAGAATGCCGTGCTTGCTGATCAGGCCGATAAGGGTGACGAGGCCGACCTGCGTGTAAATGTTCATCGTCGCCAATCCGAAAAACAGCGGCATCAACGCCCCGCACATTGACATCGGCACGCTGACGAGGATGACCAGCGGATCTCGCAGGCTCTCGAATTGCGCTGCGAGCACGAGAAATATCACGATCAGCGCGAACACGAAGGTGATCGTCAGCTGATTGCCTTCGCGCACGTATTGGCGCGTGTCGGAGAGGTAGTCGTGGCTGAAGCCGGCGGGCAGGTTCTTCGCCTGCTGCTCGAGAAAGTCGACCGCTTGACCCATTGTCACGCCGGGCATCGGCACGGCCTGAAACGTCGCCGAGTTCAGCTGATTGTACTGGGTCAGCGAATTGGGTTGAGTGTCCATCTCGAGGGTCACGAGGTTGGACAGCGGCACCGGCTGCCCCGACGGCGTCGTGACGTAGTACTGCGTCAGCGTCTCCGGTGTCAGGCGGTCCGCCCGTGGCACTTGCGGGATCACTTCGTAAGACCGGCCGCCGAGATTGAAGCGGTTGACGTAATTCTCGCCGACCAGCAGTGCCAAAGTGTCGCCGATCGACTGCATCGTGAGCCCGAGCTCGTTGACTTTCGAGCGGTCGATCTTGACCTGAATGGTCGGCTGGTTGAAGTCCAGATCGCTGTCGGTGACGATGAAGAGGCCGCTCTTGCGGGCCGCCGCCTTGATCTTGTCCATCGCCAGGTAGATGTCTTTATAGCCGCCGGTCGAATAAATCACCATCTGGACCGGCAGCCCGCCGATCGATCCCGGCAATGGCGGCAGCGAGAAGACAAAGGCGTTCATCCCTTCGACGGCCGCCGCCTTCCGCTGCATCAGCGGTTTCAATTGCTGCGCCGAACGCGAGCGCTCGCCCCATGGCTTGAGGATCGCGCCGGCAATCCCTTGGTTGGGCCCGAACCGGCCGTTGACGATGAAGCGCAGGTCGGTTTCCGGGAACGAGCCGAAGGCCTGGTCGAGCTTGTCGGTATAGGCCTCCTGATAATCGAGATTGGAGTATTGCGGCGCCTTGGTCAGTGCGAAGAGGACCCCTTGGTCCTCCTCGGGGGCGAGCTCGGACTTCGTGTTCATGTACATGAAGACGAGGCTGGCAAAGACGGCCGCGGCGAACAGTGCGGTCACCGGGCGATAATCCAGCGATCGCTCCAGCTTGCGCCCGTACCACTCGGCCAAACGGGAAAAGACGCGATCGATCAGGTGAACAAAACGGCCGCGCAGCATCTCGCGGGACAACAGCAGCGAGCACATCATCGGTGAGAGGGTCACCGCGACCACGCCGGAAATGATGACCGCGCCGGCCAGAGTAAACGCGAATTCGCGAAAGAGGGCGCCGGTGACGCCGCCGAGAAAGCCGATTGGGGCGTAGACCGCCGCCAGGGTCAGGGTCATCGAGATGACCGGGCTGGCAATCTCGCGGGCGCCGATCAGAGCGGCCTGTGCCGGAGTGAGCCCCTCCTCGATATGGCGATAAACGTTTTCGAGAACGACGATCGCGTCGTCGACGACGAGCCCGATCGCCAGCACCATCGCGAGCAACGTCAGCAGGTTAAGGCTGAACCCGAGCGCCGCCATGATGATTTCGGCGCCGATCAGCGACAGCGGGATCGTCACGACCGGGATCAGCACCGCGCGCAGACTGCCGAGGAACAAGAAAATCACGCCTATGACGATGACGACTGCCATGGCGAGCGTCGACTTGACCTCGTCGATCGACGCCTGAATAAACTTGGTCGAATCATACGCGACCTGCATTTTCACCGAAGCCGGCAGGTTGCGCTCGATCTCAGGCAATAAAGCCCGAATCCCCGCCACCAACGACAACGGATTGCCGGTTGGGGTTGCCTGGACGCCGATAAACACGGCATGCTGACCGTTCATCTCGATGCTCGAGGTCCAGCTCTGAGCATTGAGATCGACGCTGGCGATGTCCTCCATCCGCACGACCGCGCCGTCCTTCGCCTTCACCACCATCTTGTTGAACTGCTGGATGTCGGCGAGCCCGGTATCGGCGCTCACATTGGTGACCGTGAAATAGCCTTTCGCCTGGCCCGGCGCCGACTGGAAGTTATTGGCGCGGATCGCGGCAGCGACATCGCTGGCCGATATCCCGCGCGCCGCCATCCGTGCCGGGTCGAGCCAAAGCCGCATCGCAAAGGTCTGGCCGCCGAGAATGTCGGCCGAAGCGACGCCATCGACCGTCGCGAGCAGCGGCTGCACGACGCGCGTGAGATAATCTGAGATCGCTGCGCTCGACAATTCCGGGCTGGCGAAGCCGATATACATGACCGCGGTGGTCTGGCCGGTCGATTTTGTGATGATCGGGTCTTGCAACTCTTTCGGAAGCAGGTATTTGACCTGCTGGACCTTCGCCATGATGTCGGTCAGTGCCTGGCTCGGATTGTAGTTGAGCCGGATATAGGCCGTGACAGTGCTGGTCCCCTGAATGGATGACGCGGTCAGGTAATCGATCCCTTCCGCGGTCGCCACCGCCTGCGATATCGGTGTCGTGATAAACCCCTGCATCAGATCGGGCGAAGCGCCGGGATAAATCGTCGTGACCGTAATCGTCGTGTTCGACAGCTTCGGGTACTGCCGGATCTGCAGTCCTGTCATCGCCTTGAGGCCGATCAGCAGGATCAAGAGGCTGACCACCAGCGCCAATACCGGCCGGCGGATGAAGATGTCCGTAAAGGACATGTCTCAGTTCCGCGTCAACGTTGCCGGCGGCTCTGGCGGCGGCGAGCCGCTGATCACGACCGGTGCGCCGTTCTGGACCTTGACTTGACCCGCCGCGACGACGCGGTCGCCCGGTTTGAGCCCGTCGAGGATCACAACGTTGTTGCCCCACCGCGCCCCGGTTTTTATCGGCGTGCGCACCGCCTTGAGAACCGGGTTCCCCTTAGCGTCCTTGCCGTCCTCGCGGATCACGTAAACGCTGTCGCCGTAGAGCGTATAATCGACGGCGGTCTCCGGCAGCACCATCATGTCGGGCTGCGGCGGCAGCACCACCGCGGCATTGACGAACATGCCGGGCAGCAGGGCGTTGTCGGGGTTCGGCATCGTCGACTGGATCGTCATCGTCCGCGTATCGGCGCTGATCTGCGGCTCGATCGTCGTGATCTCCGCGCTAAAAGTGTGGCCGGGGAACGCGTCGGCAGTGACATTCACCCGCTGGCCGACCGAGATCTGCGGGCGCATCTGCGACGGCAAGGTGAAGTTCACGTAGAGCATCGACAGATCCGTCAATGTAACGATCCGGGCGCCGGGCGTGAGGTATTGCCCGACCTCGATCTGCCGCGTGCCGAGCTGGCCTGAGAACGGGGCGCGAATGAGTTTCTGCGCGATCAGCGCCTCGGTCTTGATGATCATCGCACGCGCCTGGTCGAGCTGGCTCTGCTTCTGATCGACGGTCTCCCGCGCCTCGAACTGGCGCTGCGCGAGCTGGCTCGCGTGCTCCAATGTGATTTGGGCGTAGCGCGCCTGCGCCTCGTAGCTGGCGAGGTCACCGCGTTCCGGTGCGTCGTTGATCTGGACAAGCGGGTCGCCGGCTTTGACCGTGGTTCCCGGCTCGAAGAAAATCTTCGTAACGCGCCCGCCGACTTCGGGATTTATCGTGACCTGATGCACGGCGGTGACCGAACCGATCCCGGTCGCAAAGCGCGGCACCGCCTCGACCTTGACCTCGGCGGCGCTGATTTGCGCGGGAGGCGGCTTGTTGTTCGCGAAATAAGTCGCGATCGCCTGTTCGCGGAACCGGTTGAAACCGTAAAACCCGCCCAGCACGACAGCCAACAACAGGCCGACAACGACGAGCCAGAGGAATGTCCTCGGCCTGCGGGTCGTCGCGCGCCCGGCAGCGGTGCGGTCGTGCAGCAGTCCTTCCGCTGGTGCCATCCGTTCGCCGTCCATAGGCGTACTCCCCTAAGAGGCGGGTGCGAGTTGGAGCGGGGATCGGGCAGCGTCAGCCATTGCAGAAGCAATCGCCGCGTCCCTCACTCCGATGCCGCGTAAAATGAACCAGCTCGCTTCCTCGGCCAGGGCTGTGGCCGACCCCTTATAAGGGACCGACGCTCGGCCCGGCAGAGACACGAAGGCCACCATCGCGGCGACATGATGGCCGAACCAAAAGCGGTTAGCCGAGGCGATCGGTTCAGCCCTGAGGTCGCCCGCCGCCGAAGCCGCTTCCACCGATGCGACAAAGAGCGGGTGGACCCGCTCGAAGATCGTCTCGAACAGCTCCCGCGCGTACTCCCCGTCTTCGAGAAAACTGTGCAGCACGAGGCGCAGTCGCGTGTCGAACTCGGCTTCGTCGTCGCCGCCGAGCAGAAAATAACGCACCATGAACGTTATCATATGAACGAGGGTTGCCGTCGACGGCTCAAGAGCGGCGAGACGCTCGAGCGCCGGATCGCCTTCGCAACCCAGCTGCAAAATCTCCGCGTAAAGATGCTTTTTGCTGGGAAAATGCCTGAACAGCAGCCCTTCGGAAATGCCGGCCGCCTCCGCCAGCTCCTTGGTGGTCGTGCCGGCAAACCCTTTTCGGGCAAAAAGCGGCACCGCCGCGGCAACGATCATCTTGCGGCGCTCGTCGCCGTCCAACCGGGTGATAGCCATCGCCGCGGCAAAGTAAGTGCTTACTTACAATCCGTCAAGCGCCCTTTCCTCGAGACGGAGGCGGTTCTGTTCGCCGATGCTCGATCCGGCTGTGCTTGAGGTCAACCGGTTGGGGAAGTTCGGTTGTAAGGGCGAGCCGGTTATAAGGGGAAGGTTACAAGCGTCCGGCTCTCACTGACGCGGGCATAGCCGATGAGGCGTTCTTCGGGATAGTTTCGCCCATAACTCACTGCAAGTTTAACTCCTTGGTCGGCAAGGGCAAGGGATTTTCCCGAAAGTCTTGACTTCGCACCGCCGTGAAAATGCGTTTCAACCTGGTCGGTTGCATCTCCGCTAAATCCAAACGGGACGCCAGTTCGCCGGACCCTGTTGGTTTATCGGATTGCAATCATCCCCTTGGCTGCAATAATCCATCGATCCTCAACGGGAGGGCCAGCTCATGATGCTTGATTGGAACGCCTATCCTACGGAACTAAGCGCGCGCGTGAAGGAGATGGCAACGCTGGCGCCGAACGCGGTCGCCGGTTTCATCGCGCTCGACAAGGGCGCCAACAAGACCACCCATCTCGACGCCAAGACCCGCGAACTCATCGCCATCGCCATCGCCGTCACCACGCGTTGTGACGGCTGTATCGGCGTGCACACCGACCGCGCCATCAATGCCGGGGCGACCCGCGAAGAAGTAGCTGAGGCGCTTGGTGTCGCCATTGCGCTCAATGCCGGCGCGGCTCTGGCCTATTCGGCTCGCGTGCTGGATGCCTATGCAGCGATCGACGGTGCGGCGAAGTCGGCAGCCGAATAAGGTCGTTGCAAATGTCGTGATTTCTGCAACGCACCGGGAGAGTAGCCGCGATGACGCGTAAAGAGCGCCTCTGGAAATCAATGTGAACAAGCCATGGCAGGAATCTGGGGGGTGTCGGCTGGATTGAGGGACTTTGGACGTTTCTCGCCAAGGAGCGGGTGGACAGCGGAGGTTCACCGTGAGCGACGACGCTAACTTTATCGGCGATATCCCAGAACACTACGACCGCGGCCTGGGACCTATAATCTTTGTTGATTACGCGGCCGACCTCGCACGCCGAGCGGCGGCTTGCGTTCCGGCGCGCGTGCTGGAGACCGCAGCTGGTACTGGGATTGTCACACGCCAGTTGCGCGACCTCTTGCCCGTGGGCGTACGCTTGACGGCCACAGACCTCAATCCGCCAATGTTGGAGGTCGCTCGGGCCAAGTTCCAGCCCGATGAAGACGTGGATTTCCGACACGCAGATGCCGCGGCCCTACCATTTGCTGACGACAGCTTTGATGCCGTGGTCTGCCAGTTCGGCGTGATGTTCTTCCCAGATAAAGACAGGTCCTACCGCGAGATTCATCGCGTGCTCGCACCCGGCGGTCGCTATCTGTTCAATGTCTGGGATGCGCACCTACAACCACTTCGGCCGCATCGTCCATGAAGTTGTCGGCAGCTTCTTTCCTGCTGATCCGCCTCAGTTCTACAAGGTGCCCTTCTCCTATCACCAGATCGACCCGATCAAGGAATCCCTGATTGACGCAGGATTCATGGACATCAACATTGCTGTTCTCAGGCTGGAGAAGGAGATCGCGGACACCGCTCTCTTCGCACAAGGAATCGTCTACGGTAATCCCCTCATCGATCAGATCCGGGCAAGAGGTGGTGTCGATCCCGATCTCGTCCTCAATACTGTGGCGCAAACGCTTCGAGCAGAATTCGGGTTCAGATCCGGTCGCATGACGCTCCAGGCGATCATTTTTTCGGCAAGCGCGTAAGCCCCCATTATGTAAATTCTGCAAAGCTCCTGTCTTAACGATTAAGACTTTCTCAACTCCGCGCAACTTGAAGACGGGAGCCGTCCAGGCCGATACTGGATTGCAGGCTCAACAGGCGAGTGTGGTGGCGTGATGAAGTTGTATAGCTTCTTCCGGTCCTCGGCCGCGTTCAGGGTGCGCATCGCCCTGAATCTCAAAGGGCTTGCTTACGAGACCGCAGCGATCCACCTGCGGCGCAACGACCAGAGCAGGCCCGATTATCGCGGCGTCAACCCTCAGGGACTGGTCCCGGCGCTCGAAGATGGTGGACAGACCCTGATTCAATCAATGGCGATCCTCGAATATCTCGACGAACTCCACCCCGAGCCACCGTTCTTGCCCAGGCAGGCTGCCGACCGGGCGCGGGTTCGGGCGCTCGCCGACATCGTCGCCTGCGACATCCACCCGATCAACAGTTTGCGCGTGCTGCGCTACCTGATCCGGGAACTCGGCCATGACGAGGCGGCGATCGCCAAATGGTACAATCATTGGATCGCCGCAGGGTTTCAGGCTCTCGAGCCGCTGCTCGCGCAGGACGCCCGGACCGGCGCGTTCTGCCACGGAGACTCACCGGGTTTGGCGGACATCGCGCTGGTTCCGCAGGTCGTCAATGCCGAGCGCTACCAGCTCGATCTCGGGCCTTTTCCGACATTGACGCGGATTTACGAGCACTGCATGAAGCTCGGGCCTTTTATCGCTGCACATCCGACCAAACAGCCGGACTACGAGCCGTAGCGAGCTACCCCTTCCGCGCCTCGGCGACCATGTTCCGCAACGCGTCCAGGTCGATCGCGCCGGGAACGATGTGCTTGCCGACGATAAAACCAGGGGTTCCGCGGATGTTGAGCGCGTCGGCGAGCGCCAGATTGGCTTTGAGGGCCTGCCCGATATCCGGGGCGTTCATGTCCTGCTTCAGCCGCTCCACGTCGAGCCCTACCGAACCGGCTACTTTGTAGACCGTTTCGTCGGTGATCTGACCTCTGGCCGCCATCATCGCGTTATGAAAGGCCTCGTATTTGCCCTGCCGCTGCGCGGCAAGAGCAGCATGCGCCGCCGTAACCGATGCCGGTCCGAGGACCGGCATTTCCTTGTACACGAAGCGCAGCTTGGGGTCTTCCTTCAGCAAAGCCTGCAGCGAGGGCAGCACTTGCTTGCAATATGGGCAGCGGTAATCGAAGAACTCGACGATTGTCACATCGCCCTGCGGGTTGCCCCCTACCGGGGTTGCCGGGTCGTCGAAAATCTCGCGCCGCTGGTCGCTTAGAACCTTTTCCGCTTTAGCATCTGCCTCATGGTTCAGCCTATCTTCGGCGCCGTGCAGCGCCTCGATCAAAACGTCGGGATTGTGCAGAAGATAGTCGTGGATAATCCCCTCGATCGCTTGTCGTTGCTCAGCCGGAATTTCGACAGCCCTGACTGGTCCGGCCTGCAGAGCGACAATAAAACCGCAGACCAGCGCGAACGCCAGAGATGGCGAGCGATACGGCATCACGTCAAATACTCCCGCAAGAAAAAGGGCTAGAGCAGATTCTGGTCAGATTGGCCTCGTCATTGCGAGTCGCGCCATGCGCGACGAAGCAATCTCGGCCCGTCGAGCACTCAGCGGCCCGAGATTGCTTCGCTGTCCGAACAAGAAACAAGATGGTTCAGTGATACCACACGGTTGCAGCGCTTCCCCGGCGAAAAGCCGGGGCCCACCCTTCGAGTGCTCAGCGGGCAGATAAATCGATCCCGACTTTTCGCCGGGAAAGCGCCCTGCTGGCGTCATTGAGGGCGGGTCGGCCGCCTGGCGGTGGTCAACTCGCACTGACGATTTGGCGTGAGTGGTGCATCGTGATGGGAACCTGCGCTTGAGGGGATCAGGTGCGATCAACGCGAGTTCGCGACGCCGCCCGTCAACTCCTCCATGTGCTCCGCCTCGCGATGGATGTTTTCAGCGCGGTTGTAGCCGGCGGAGTTTTTCGGCAATAACGCCTTGGCCCGAACGGCCTGCTGTTGGGCGTCCTTTTTCTTTCCCGCAGCGAGACCCTCCTCGGCCAGTGCCAACGCGGCCATGCCGATCTGGTTGTCACGTCCATAGGCGGTCGCCAGGAGGTGCCAGCCCTGGGCTTCCTTGTCCTCGGTGCGCATCGCATCGTTGAGATAGGCGATGGCGCGCTTGTTCACCTTCGGATCATTCAATTCGATGTAGACTTGTGCGAGCGATATGCGCAGCAACGGCGCGGCGGGCGCGAGCCGAACGGCTTCCTCGTAAGGCTGCACTGCTTCGGCGATCCGGCCATTCTCGAACAGCATCTGCCCCTTGAGCTCGCGATAGTAGGGGTCGTTCGGATAGTCCCGGATCAGCCCGTCGATGATCGGCAAAGCCTTGTCCAGCTTCGGAATTCGGTAATAGGCGATCGCCCGTGCATAGCGCGCGAGAACCGACTGATCCTTTTCCGGATAGGCCGCAAGCGTCGACGAGGGCGGCGAGACAAAAGCGTCGAGCTTGACCTTTATCCGTTTCAACAGGTCGATGTTGGCCTGAGAGTCCGGAACGTTCGAAAAGCGCGAGTGCTCGACGTGGTTGCGGACGTAATCGATGCGTTCCGCGGTCAGCGGATGCGTACGCAGATACGGGTCCTCACGGATCCCCGCGAGCATCTCTTCGCCCTGAAGGATTTGGAAAAACTGAAGGAGCCCGCGCGCCGACTGCCCGCTCGCATCCAAAAAGGTCATCGCGGCATGGTCGGCCGAGGCTTCCTGCGTTATCGAATACTGCATGAAGGCGCGTTCGGCGACACCTTGGGCGCCGAGCAAGGCCCCGCCGCCCCCGCTGCCCCTGCCGAGAACGGTGGCCCCGGCGGCGAGCACCATCGCGATGATTCCCTCGATGCTGGCGTTGCGTGCCGCCTCTTGAAATCGCGTCAGGTGTCCTCCGGCAATATGACCAGTCTCATGCGCGAGCACACCGATCAGCTGGTTCGGCGTTTCGGAGCGCATGATCAATCCGCTGTTGATGAATTCGTTCTGGCCGCCGGCGACAAAGGAATTGATCTGTTTGTCTTCGACCAGATAGACGTGCAGTGCGCTCGGCTCGAGGCCCGCCGCCTTCCAGATCGGGGTCACCATGGTCCGTATGTCAGCCTCGATCTCGGTATCGCGGATGATGCTCTCGCCCGCGGTCGCGGCTTGAGCAATGACGAGCGACGCCGCGAGACCGATTGCCGCGCTTGAACGGAACACACGAGAAGTCACCGGCGCCACCTTGAAGACCTACGGATCGGCACGATTCACCTCATGCTCGAAATAAGGCGAGGGCGGGGCAAGCCGACCATCGATCGCCGACAACCGCCGAGCGCTAGTGTTCGGACCCATTCGGAAAATCGCTCGGCACGTACAGAACAAGGCTCACGCCCCAAATCCTGCCACACCGGCGAAGCCTGCCCCCTGGCAGGCTTCCTCGGGAAGACGAGAAGGGCGCATTGCACCGAATTATCTCTATGCTGACCGCTAGGACTGGATCAGCCGCTGCCACCAGCCGCGACGCGGGTTTGCCGGCCTTTCGGTCACCGTTTCCACCGGGTGCGCCGGCTCCGGCTTGTGCTGCTGCTCCGGTTCGGCCGATACCAATTCAAGTTCCCGTTCCATCTCGCCGGCGTAGGGAACTCCTTGCTCGGCCTCGGCGGTGGGCGGCGATCCTGGCCGGCTCTCCCGGTCTGCGTCTGGTGCTTCCCTCGAGGCCTGGGAATGGGGCGCCTCAGACCCGGCCCCATCAGCAGGTCCCGCCGCATCCGGTTCACTCTCGGCTGCCGCAGAGAGGGTTTCGCTGCTCGCCTGACCATCGCCGGCAAGAGCCGGCAGGCTCGCCGTTTCGATGCCCACAGCACCGATCTCGCCGGGCCAGCTCACGCGCGCCTCAACCAGCGTCTGGTCGCTATCTACGACCTCTGGAGTCGGCAAAATCTCGACAGTGTCGACTGCCGGGCGCGGTTCTTCGAAACCGGGCTCCGCGCCGCTCTCCCGCCGCACGCGCCGCCGGCCGCCTCGCCGGCCGCGCCGCCGGCGCCGGCGCTCGGCATCACTCTCCTCGTCGCCGTTCATTTCCTCGCTTTCACTTTGAGTGTTGTCGCCGACGAGCTCGGCCTCGTCCTCTGCTGCTTCATCGCCCGTCTGCGCTGCGAGCGCCGCCGATTGCGCGGCGGGTTCTTCTTCGTGGCGGCGCCGCCGGCGACGACGGCGGCGGTTGCGGCCGGGCGCCTCACCGCTCTCCGGCTCCGCGTCCGAAGCTTCCGCGGGCTCGTCGATCTCCTCCTCTTCTTCGTCCGAGACCGATGCTTGGGTGAGAGGTGCCGTTGGCAAAGCAGCGGGCTCGGCGGCCGCATAAGGGCGCAGCCGCTCCAGCCTGAAGGCTGGCGGGATCAGCGCATCGTCTTGCGCCAGCAAAACTCGAATGGCGTAACGCGCCTCCAATTGCACCAGCGAGTCGCGCTTCTGGTTGAGGATGTAGAGCGCGACCGTCGTTGGAACATAAACGCAGATCTCGGCCGAGCGCCGCCGCATGCCTTCCTCCTCGATCGAGCGCAGCACGTAGAGTGCCGTCGACTCCGTCGAACGGATGAAGCCCGTGCCGCCGCAATGGGGGCAAGGCTGCGTGGAGGTCTCGACGAGCGAGGGGCGCAGCCGCTGCCGCGACATCTCCAATAGCCCGAACGCGCTGATCCGGCCAACCTGGATGCGTGCGCGGTCGTTCTTCAGCGCCTCCTTCAGCCGCCGCTCGACCGCCGATTGATTGCGGTGCTCCTCCATGTCGATGAAGTCGATCACGATCAAGCCGGCGAGATCGCGCAATCGGAGCTGCCGGGCGATCTCCTCGGCGGCTTCGAGGTTGGTTCGGACCGCCGTCTCCTCGATATTGCGTTCGCGCGTCGAGCGGCCGGAATTGACGTCGATCGCGACCAATGCCTCGGTCTGGTTGATCACGACATAGCCGCCGGAGCGCAATTGCACGATCGGCGAATGAATGGCGTCGATCTGGCTCTCGACTTGGAAGCGGTGAAACAGGCCGATCTGAGGATCGCGGTAAGGCTGGACCCGCTTGGCATGGCTCGGCATCAGCATCTTCATGAACGCCTTCGCCGTGCGATAGCCTTCTTCGCCTTCGACCAAGACCTCGTCGATGTCGCGCGTATAAAGATCGCGGATCGACCGTTTGATCAGGTTGCCCTCTTCATAAATCAACGCAGGAGCGGTCGAGCGTAACGTCAAATCCCGGATCTCATTCCACAAGCGCAGCAGGTACTCATAATCCCGCTTGATCTCGGCCTTGGAGCGTTCGGCCCCGGCGGTGCGTACGATCACCCCCATGCCGTCCGGAATATCCAGCTCCTCGAGGATGTCCTTTAGGCGGCGGCGGTCGGCGATGCTGGTGATCTTGCGCGATACTCCGCCGCCGCGCGCCGTGTTCGGCATCAGCACGCAATAGCGCCCGGCAAGCGAAAGGTAGGTCGTCAGGGCGGCGCCCTTAGTGCCGCGCTCCTCCTTGGTGACCTGGACGAGCATGATCTGCCGCCGCTTGATCACCTCCTGGATCTTGTAGTGCCGTATCGTGCGCGAGCGCTGGTGCTCGGCTTCCTCGAACTCGTCCTCTTCGAGCGTCTCGACCGCCTCGACGGCCTCACCCTCGCTCTCGGCGAGAGCGGCGGTCGTGCCCTGCTCAGCGGCGAGCGTGTCCGCCGGCGCCCCCTCAGGAGGAAACTCGAGAGCCGGCACGATCACATCGTCCGACCGGATCGAAGCCGCGGCAATCGTGACCGTGCTCGGCGCGGCGGGCTCCGGCGTCGTGGTGTCCGATGCGCCGGCCTCGGGATCGCGCGGCACCTCGGCCGACAGCACCGCCTCCCCCCAGCCGTTCAACGGCGCCGCGATCGGAATTTCCGTTGCCGGCCCGAGCTCCGGTGTGATCGCGTCTGCCGCCGGGCCCTCCGGTTCCTGAGGCACGGATTCGAATGGCATTGTGGCCAGGGGTAGGTTCGCCGGGGTCTCGTCGGGGCGCGGCGTTTGCGAAGCCGTTTCTGCCGCGTGCTCGCCACCGCCGCCGGCCGCCTCGGCCCGGTGCGGCACCAAGCTTGCAGGATCGACCACCTGCGAGCCCCAAGTATCTGGCTGACCCGAACTCTCTGGCGAAGCCGAAGTATCTGGTCGTTCCTCGTCGCTGCCGTCCGGTGTGGCCGGGACCGGAACCGGCTCGGGCAAGGCCGCTGCTAAAGAAACTCCTTCTTCGCTCGCGCCTTCGGGTTCGGCTTCCCGCGTCTCGCCTTCTTCGTGCACCGGATCGACGCCGTTCGGCTCTCGGTCGCTGACCGGAATCTTGTAGTAATCGGGGTGGATTTCGCTAAAAGCCAGGAAGCCGTGCCGATGGTTGCCGTAATCGACAAATGCCGCCTGCAGCGACGGTTCAACGCGGGTAACCTTGGCGAGGTAGATGTTACCCTTTACCTGCTTCTTAGTAGACGATTCGAAATCGAACTCTTCGAGTTCGATTGCCGTTGAGGACCACCACCCGGGTTTCTTCCGGGTGAGTGGCATCGATGAGCATACGTTTTGCCATTCTGGCATAACTCCGGGGCGCGCTGCCGCGGCCGTGCGAAAATCGGCCGGCGGCGCGCTTCTGTCTGCAAGGAAGCCACAGGCGCCTGAAGCTATTCCATTAAGCGATGAGCAGAAATCGGCCATGGTTTATCAGGGGAGCCTTTTAGCGGCTTCGGGTTTCCTACGGGCCGCATCGCCCGGCGCTGCGCGCCGGCGCGGCGGCAGCCGAGCAGCTGCCGATCCCGCAGGCTTGCGTCGCATTGCCCCACCGGGCGCGGCGCCCGGTCGGCGAACGGCGGTTTTTCGCGACCGTGACTCTATAGAGTAAAGCAGCTTCCCACAATCCTTTCGTCTGACCGGGCTTTCGTTCGACCGGCGACATCGCGCACGGCGGGACGCATGCGTTAAAACATGCTTGGAATGGTATCGCCAATAGCGCATATGAAGCCCCGGCCGCGAGGGCTCGTGGATGACAGTCGTCCGGCAGGCCGCCTGCATGGAGATGGTCCCAGACCACAGAAATATGGTTAAGATCTTTCGGTTTCTTTTTGTCTGCGCAGTCTTGCTGGCCATCGCAGGCTGTGGATTTGTCGGGATCACGCTGTGGTATTTTGGTCGTGACTTGCCGGATTACCAGCAGCTTGCACATTATCAGCCGCCGATCATGACCCGAGTACAGGCGGGCGACGGGCGGCTTCTCGCCGAATACGCGACCGAGCGGCGGATTTTTGTGCCGATACAGGCCATCCCGAAGCCGGTCATCAACGCGTTCTTGTCTGCCGAGGACAAAAATTTCTACAACCATCACGGGGTCGATCCAGCCTCGATTCTGCGTGCGGCGATGACCGATGTGAGCCGGTTTCGCGCCAATCGGCGGCCGGTCGGCGCCTCGACGATCACCCAGCAAGTCGCCAAGAACATGCTGCTGTCGAACGAGGTTTCGATCGAACGCAAGATCAAGGAGATCCTGCTCGCGACCCGCATCGAGGCCGCGTTGCCGAAGGAGCGCATCCTTGAGCTGTACCTGAACGAAATCTACCTCGGCTCCGGTGCGTACGGGGTTGCCGCTGCAGCGCTGACCTATTTCGACAAATCGCTCGACGACCTGACCCTCGGGGAGGTCGCTTTCCTCGCCGGGCTGCCGAAAGCGCCGAACCGATACAACCCGGCGCGCTTCCCGCAGACGGCGAAAGCCCGCCGCGATTGGGTGCTGGACCGAATGGTCGAGGACGGCGCCGCCACGCAGGCCGAGGCGGCGCAGGCCGAAGCTCAGCCGCTCGAGCTTCGCCACCGGCAAGAGGCGGAAGAGGTCAGAGCCCCATATTTCGCCGAGGAGGTCAGGCGCGACCTGCTGGCCCGCTATGGCGAAAAGGTTTTGTACGGGGATGGGCTATCGGTGCGCACCAGCCTCGATGAGCGGCTGCAGGCGGCTTCGGACAAGGCGTTGCGCACCGGGTTGATCGCCTACGAGCACAGCCATGGCGGATGGCGCGGCGCGATCGCCCGCATCGACCCCAAAGGGGACTGGGCGGCGCATCTCGCCGCCGTGCCGGTGCCCGGCGTCGCGACCGATGTCGGATGGCGCCTCGCGATGGTGGTGCGCAGCGAGCCGGACGGCGCGGCGATCGGCTTTGCCAACGGCGCCAGTGGGCGCATCCCATTCTCCGAAATCCGCTGGGCGCGACCGCGCTACGAGAACGGCAGCTTCGGCCCGCGCCCGCGCGGCGCGGCGGACGTCGTCAAGCCGGGCGATGTCGTGATGGTAGAGCCACTAAGCGCGTCGTCAAAGCCCGAGGCGAGCGGCAGCAAGCCGGCTGATCTCTACACCCTGTGCCAGGTGCCGGAAGTCTCGGGCGCCCTTGTCGCGATGGACCCGCACACCGGGCGCGTCCTCGCGGTCAGCGGCGGGTTCAGCTTCGCGACCAGCCAATTCGACCGTGCCACACAGGCAAAACGGCAAACCGGGTCGACGATCAAACCGTTCATCTTTTTGACCGCGCTCGATCACGGATTTACCCCGTCGACGCTGATCGACGATTCGCCGATATCGCTCCCGCAAGGCCCGGGACTGCCGATGTGGACACCGCGGAATTATACGAAGGAAGGCCAGGAGGCGAGGTATCGCGGGCCAACGCCGCTGCGCATCGCGATCGAAAAGTCGATCGATACGATGACGGTCAGGGCGGCCACGATCGTCGGGATCGAGTCCGTCGCCGACACCGTCGAGAGCTTCGGCATCATGGATCATATGCCGCGCGAGTATTCGATGGTGCTCGGCGCCGGCGAGACGACCCCTCTGCGGATGACGGCAGCCTATGCGATGCTGGTCAACGGCGGCAAGCGCATCACGCCGACCTTTATCGACCGCGTGCAGGACCGCAACGGCGCAACCATTTTCCGCGCCGACGAGCGGCCGTGCGACGGTTGCGACAACGTCGAGTGGCAGCGGCAGCCGGTGCCGGTCATCCCGGATACCCGCGAGCAGGTCGCCGATCCCGGTTCAGCCTATCAGATCGTCACGATGCTGGAGGGCGTGGTCGAGCGCGGCACCGCCACCCTGGTCAAGGCCGTCGGCAAACCGATCGCCGGCAAGACCGGCACGACGAACGACTGGCGCGACGCCTGGTTCGTCGGGTTCACACCCGACCTGGTGGCGGGCGTCTATGTCGGCTTTGACGATCCGGACAGCCTCGGCAACGATGAAACCGGCGGACATGTCGCAGCCCCGATATTCCGCGACTTCATGACCGCCGCTTTGAAGGATGCGCCGGCGACCGAGTTCCGCGTGCCTCCCGGGATGCGGATTTATCGGGTCAGTGCGGCGACGGGGTTGCCGGTCGGCGGCGGCGAAGCGGCCATCTACGAGGCTTACAAACCCGGGACCGAGCCCGGCCAGAATCGCCATCTCGGCGTGCAGCGCGAACCCGGCGAGGATGAGACGCCGCTCGCCTCGACCGGCGCGGCCGAGGACGGCGGCGAAACAATGCCGGCGCCGGCTCAGATGCGCGGGGCTCCGGCAAGCGGCACCGGCGGCCTATATTAAGCAGGTAGACGTCGAATAGCTTGGAGTAAGCCATGCGCGCCGAAATTCAGGCGGCCGCCGACGACATCAACAAGTCGTTGGCGCTGCTGAGGAGGCATCTTTGACTGGGAAACGGCAAACCGCCGTCTCGCCGAGCTGAACGCCCAGGCCGAGGACCCGCGGCTGTGGGATGATCCCGCTGCGGCGCAAAAGCTGCTGCGCGAGCGCACCAAGCTCGACCAGGCGATCGGCAGTTACCGCCGGATCGAGCGGGAGGTCGCCGACACCCTCGAGCTGATCGAAATGGGTGAGGCCGAGGGCGAAGCGACCGTCGTCGCCGATGCCGAAGCCGCGCTCGAAAAGCTGCGCGCCGAAGCGGCGCGGCGCGAGCTTGAGAGCCTCCTTTCCGGCGAGGCCGACGCCAATGACTGCTACCTCGAAGTGCATGCCGGGGCCGGCGGCACCGAGGCGCAGGATTGGGCCGAGATGCTGCTGCGGATGTATGTCCGATGGGCCGAGGCGCACGGCTACAAGACCGAATGGCTGGAAGAGAGCGGCGGCGAGGAGGCCGGGCTCAAATCGGCGACGGTCCGGATCAGCGGCCCCGACGCCTATGGCTGGCTGAAAACGGAAAGCGGCGTGCATCGCCTGGTGCGGATCTCGCCGTTCGATTCGAACGCGCGGCGGCACACGAGCTTTGCGTCGGTCTGGGTCTACCCGGTGGTCGACGACAAGATCGAGGTCGAGATCAACGACAAGGATCTGCGCATCGACACCTATCGCTCGTCGGGCGCCGGCGGGCAGCACGTCAACAAGACGGACAGCGCCGTTCGCATCACCCACATGCCGAGCGGCATCGTCGTGCAGTGTCAGAGCGAGCGCTCGCAGCACCAGAACCGCGCCCATGCTTTTTCGATGCTGCGCGCCCGGCTCTATGAGGCCGAATTGCAGCGGCGCGAGGCGGCGGCGGACGCGATGAACGCCACCAAGACCGACATCGGCTGGGGCCACCAGATCCGCTCCTACGTGCTGCAGCCGTATCAGATGGTCAAGGATCTGCGCACCGGCGTCGAAACCTCGAACACCGGCGCGGTCCTCGACGGCGACCTCGACCGCTTCCTCGCCGCCGCCCTCGCCTCCCGCATCGAAGGCGCCGACGCGATCACCGCAGGTGCGTGACCTCGGGATCAGCCTTTGAGATCTTGGAGGAATTCAGAGGCTGGCTCTACGCCAGTCACCAGCAGGTGGTCGCGTGCCCTTGTGCAGGCGACGTAGAGCAGATGCCTTTCGGTATTGTAGACCTCCTCTAAATCGGCCTCGTCGGCAACGTTCTCGATGCGCTCCTGCAGCGGGGTTACCTCGTTGTCGCAAGCCATCGCCGCGACGGCGCGGAATTCCAGACCTTTGGCCAGATGCATGGTGCCGATGGAGATGCGGCCTTGCGACGTTTCGATCTTGTCGCTCAGCTCGACCGCGGTCGAGCCGGCGATCCTGACCGCGCCCCTGGCTCGCCGCAGCTGACAGTTGGCGCGGACGAAAACTCCGATTTCGTGTGGTGGCAGGCCTTCGGCGATCCGCTCGCTGAGCCATCTACCGACCGATGTTGCCTCCTGATCGGGGTCGGTGCAGGTCTGGTTTTCGATCGCGTGAGCGCTTCTTGCCTGTTCGTCCGTCAGGGATTTCAGATGTCCCGGATGTGCGGCAGCACTTTCTTGCCGAACAATTCGAGCGCTTCCATCAGTGCGTCGGGATCTTCAGAGCCCGGCGTTTGGAACGACAGGTCGACGACGCCGCACCCGATCTGTTCGCGGCACTGCTTCAATTGCGCGACTATCTCGTGCGGCCCGCCGCAGAAATTGATCGGCAGCGCGCGGTTGACATTGGCCGGCCGCCGCCCCTCGCCGGCGACATTGCGCTGATCGAGTTCCAACAGGCTGGTGGCGACCCCGGCCTTCAGCGGGAACACCGCCTGCCGCGGATACTGCGCCAACGCCTGTTGCGCCTTCTCGTCGGTTTCGGCGATCAGGATGTTCGCGCGGTAGATGATCTGCTGCGGCTCCGGCTGCCAACTCCAGCGTGCGCATTGGTCCTTGTAGTAGGCGGTCACGTTGCCCATTGCGTCGAACGGGCCGAACGACACACCGAGGCCGACATGGTTGCGCGCCGCGAAATCGCTGGCCTCGCTGCTGGTGCCGAGGGCATAGGTCGGCGGCAGCGGCCGCTGCAGCGGTTTCGGCCAAACCGACACGGTGCGGTAATGGAAATGCCGTCCCTGCCAGCCGAAGGGTTCAGGCTCCTTCCAGGCACGCAGGATCAGCTCCATGCCCTCGTCGGTGCGCTCGCGCAATTCCTCGGGGTTGAGGTCGTAGGTCAGCATCTCGTTGGTGGTGCCGCGCAGCATACCGACGACGAGGCGACCCTCTGCCATCGTGTCGAGCATCGCCATTTCCTCGGCGAGCAGCACCGGGTTGCTCTGCGGCACGATCGGGCCCAATAGCGCGATCTTGATGTTGTGCACGTGCGAGGCGATGTAGGCCGCGGCGATCGGCAATGACGGGGTCAGGATGCGCGGCGAATAATGGTGCTCGGAGACGCTGACCCAGTCGAAGCCGAGCTCCTCGACATATTGGCTGCGCTCGACCATGCCGCGAAAGGCGCGCAGACCCGCCTCGCGGTCGTAGACGCCGGCCGGCATCGGCCATTGCCGCGGCAGGTTCGAGGGTGCGTAGTAGCGGCCGGTTTCGAAATACGAGACCTGCATTTGGCGCCTCTCCCGTTCAGCGGGTACGGTTGTAACTATAGTCTTCGCGTTCGCCGGCGCCGAGCCGCAGCCCCTCCGGCAAAGGCGGGCGCTGCGCCTGCAGTTTGGCGTGGGCGTCAAGTGTCGCCTGGTCCTTCCACAATTCGAGCAGGACCAGCTTGTCGGGATCGAAGACGCTCTGGAACACCTCGAACTGTTCGCAACCGGCATCCTGCCGCGAGACCTCGCAGCGCGCCTTCATCGCCTGCGCGAGTTCGGCGCCCTTGCCGGACGCCGCGTTGAACGTAACGACGAGCCGGACTGCCATAGCGTTTCCTCCCGTGCTCAATCTGTATGACCAGTATCATGACCCGCCCGCCGCCGCGTCAAGCGCGCCCAGGAATGACCGGAATGGGGCAACACTCGCCGTTTCGCGGCGCCTGGCGCACCGGCAGCTCGGCGCCGCAGGACCAAACCGCTCTCGCGGTAATTTGTGGCGAGAGGAGAGTTGGGAGAGTAGCGGGAAGCGGGCGTCCTGTCTTGAGATTGAGGGGCCTAGAACCTCACCCAAGGCAGGAGCCCCCAATGACCGACAAGGCCATCAGCCGGTTACGCCAGCGGCTGATCGACGACATGACGCCCCGTTACCAAATCAGCCCGTCGCGTCGACCAATCCAGAGTCGGCACGATGCGCTTTCACCACGTGGGGTACGCCACCGCCAATATCGACCGTTTCGTCGAAGACTTCGTCACCGGCCTTGAATAGAGCTTTGAGCTCTGCACAAGTGATGGCGATGTCACCGAAGCGTTGCACCCGATCACGGTTTTTCATACGGGGTAACGCCCCGCTTGGCGGCGTCTTGTCTTCCGGCCGGTTTTTGCACCCCTTGCCATCAGCGCCAAGGTCTCTGATCCGATCCAGCGGGTGACGGTTTGTTTTGCCCGCATGCAGGGCGACACGCTCATCGAGCTGGTGGAACCCTTTGGTGAGAACAGCCCGGTCGATGCCGTCATCGGCAGCAACCGGGGCGGCGTGTATCATCTGCGTTATGAGGTCGAGGATCTCAAAACCTTTCCTGACGTCGCGGATATAGTGCTGCTTGGTCTTGGGACTCAGCCGGCGGATCGCATCGCCGGGCTGCGGGGTCGATTGCTCCGGGGCCGCCTGCGCCATGCACCCGCCAGCGGCCAACGCGCACACCAGCGCCGAACGCCAGGTTCGGGATAGTAGAACTGCCCTCATCGAGGATCGCGTCTGGCGCGCATGGTTGCGCCCTCAGCGGAGCGGCCGGGCTTAGTACCCCTCGCGCTCCAGACGCTTGCGCAGCAACTTGCGGTAGCGGCGCACCGCTTCGGCCTTTTCGCGCGCCCGCCGCTCCGAGGGTTTCTCGTAATTACGGCGGAGCTTCATTTCTCGGAAGACCCCTTCCCGTTGCATTTTTTTCTTCAGCGCGCGGAGCGCCTGGTCGACGTTATTGTCGCGAACGAGGATTTGCACGGGGGCTCTTCTCCGTAATTACAAAGCGCGATGCGGCCGGGCCGCGGCGACGGTCCGTCTGCGGCAATATTTAGCACTTTCACGACGTGCTGTGAAGGCGGCCCGCCGGTGGGTAGCGGGTAGTGTCTCAGTTTCAAACTGAGACACTACCGGGTAGCGACTCGGCTTTACCCCGATCCCCTCCCGTCGCATACTTGACGTCATGGCTCTCTTGAAGATCGCCCGGATGGGGCACCCCGTTTTGCGCGGCGTCGCCGGCGCGGTCGACGACCCGACAGCGCCCTGGGTGCGCCGCCTCGTCGACGACATGGTCGAGACGATGGAGGACGCCGGCGGCACCGGCATTGCCGCGCCGCAGGTGCATCAGCCCTACCGGATCGTCGTGTTTCAGGTATTGGGAGATCGTCTCAGCGACCTGCCGGGCGACGTCGCGCAGGATCTGACGGTGCTGATCAACCCGGTCGTCGAGACCATCGGACGGGAGCGTGCGTTCGGGTGGGAGGGCTGCCTCTCGGTTCCGGGATTGCGCGGTGTCGTGCCGCGTCACCTGCACATCCGCTATCGCGGGACTGGCCTCGACGGCGAGGTCGTCGAGCGCGAGGTCGAGGGCTTCCACGCCCGCGTCGTCCAGCACGAATGCGACCATCTCGACGGCATCCTTTATCCGCAGCGCATGACGGACCATCGGCTGCTGGTCTTTGTCGAGGAACTGCAGCGCCATCCGATCGATCTCGCCGCCGTTCTCGCCCAAAGCCCGACGGCATGAAGAGCCCGCTCGCCGAGAGCCAGCGCGATGCGCTGATCGAGGCGATGCTGCCGGACGTGCCGTTCGACGGCTGGTCGCGCGCGGCGTTGCGCGCGGCGGCGCGGCGCACCGGTGTGCCGGCGGCGGAAGCGCTGGCCCTATTCCCGGATGGTCCTGCCGATTTTGCCGCGTGCTTCAGCCGCTGGGCGGATCGCCGCATGCTGGACCGGATCGAGAGCTTTCCGCTCAGCCAGCTGCGGGTGCCGGAGCGCGTCGCGCTCGCGGTCAACATCCGGCTGGAGATCGTCGAGCCCTGGCGCGAGGCCGTGCGGCGCGCGCTGACCATTCTGCCCTTGCCGCAAAACGCGCCATTGGCAATGCGTCTGCTGTACGAGACCGTCGACGGCATCTGGTACGCCGCCGGGGACAGCGCGACCGATTTCAGCTTTTACACAAAGCGCGCCACCCTCGCGGGGATCTACGCCGCGACATTGCTCTATTGGCTAGAAGACCGCTCACCGGGATTTGTCGACACGCGCGAGTTTCTCGATCGCCGGCTCGCCGAGGTGGCGCGCTTCGGCCAGGCGCGGCGCCGGCTTCAGACGGCCCTCGACCGCCTGCCGAACCCGCTGCGGATATTGCGGGCTTCTGGCTGAGTCCGCACATCCCTCTTTCGCGGTGTTTTTTCAACTGTTAGCATCCTCCCATAAGTCATAACGGGGCATCTTGCTCGCCCCAGCCCTGGGAGGGAACAATGACCGCAACCGATATCGGCGGCGCCCGCCTTTCCGACATCGAGCATCGCGCGCAATTGCACCGCGCACTGGTCGCCAGCACGGTCGGCACCACGATCGAATGGTATGATTTCCTGCTCTACGGCCAAGTGAGCGCGCTGGTCTTCGGACCGCTCTTCTTCCCGCATTCCGCGCCTTTGGTCGGCGTGCTTGAGGCCTTCGCCATTTTCTTTATCGGGTTTGTCGGGCGGCCGATCGGCGCGGCGATATTCGGCCATTGGGGCGACCGGATCGGGCGCAAGGCGACGTTGATCGCGACCTTGCTGGTCTCCGGCATCGCAACCGTTGCCGTGGGTCTGGTCCCGACCTACGCGAGCATCGGCATCTGGGCCCCGGTTCTGCTGACGGCCATTCGCTTGATCCAAGGGATCGGCGTCGGCGGCGAATGGGGCGGGTCGGTATTGTTGGCCATGGAGTGGGCGCGAACCACCAAGCATCGCGGCTTCATCTCGTCCTGGCCGCAATTCGGCGCGCCGGCCGGGTTCTTCCTGGCCAATCTGGCGGTGCTGGTGTTCAGCTGGGTTTCCGGCGACCAGTTCCTGGTGTGGGGCTGGCGCATTCCGTTTCTGATCAGCATCGTCATGGTCGGGGTCGGGTTGTGGATCCGGCTCGGCATCCTCGAAACCCCGGTCTTCCAGAAGGTGATCGACGAGGACCGCATCGAACGCGTGCCGGTGCTCGAAGTGCTCAAGCGCCAGCCGAAGCAGGTCGCCCTGACTGCGCTGTTGCGGCTGCCGGAGCAGGCGCCGGGCTATATTTTTGGCGCTTTCGTCTTCACCTACGGCACGACGGTCCTGGGCGCCTCGCGCAATTTCCTGTTGATCGGCGTGCTCGTTCAAGCCGTCCTGGGGTTTCTCTGGGTGACGGTCGCCGGGCATCTGTCGGACCGCATCGGCCGCAAGCGCATGTATATGATCGGCTGCGTGGTCATGGCGGTGTTCGGCTTCATTTATTTCGCGTTGCTCGATACCAAGGTGCCGGGATTGATCTTCCTCGCCGTCGCGCTGTCAGGGCTGCCGGTCATGACGCTCTACGGCCCAGAAGCGGCGCTGATCGCGGAAAGCTTCTCGCCGCGTCTGCGCTACAGCGGCTGCTCGCTCGGTTATCAACTGGCCTCGATCATAGCTGGCGGCCCGTCGCCGTTCATCTCGACGGCGTTGTTCGCCGCCTTTGCTTCGAGTTTGCCGATTGCGTTTTACATCCTCGGCTGCGCCGTCATCGGCATCGTCGCGACCGCTTTGCTGACGGACTACACCAATAAGGACATCTCGGAGGAATACGACAAAGTCGGGACTGTTCGGGCAAGAGCCGTTTAGCCGTCCACGGTACTCGCCAGCGGGAGGAAATTTGATGACCGCCGCCGGAATCGCCGCAAGCGCCCTTTCCGAAACCGAGCACAGCAGGCAACTACGCCGTGCCGTCGTCGCCAGTACGGTGGGAACCGCGATCGAGGCTTACGATTTCCTGCTTTACGTGCAGGTGGCCCCACTCGTTTTCGCAAAATTGTACTTCCCGGGATCCGACCCGCTGGTCGGGACCCTGCAGGCGTTCGGCATCTATGCGGTCGGTTTTATCGCGCGTCCGGTCGGCGCCGCGCTCTTCGGCCACTACGGAGACCGCGTCGGGCGAAAGGCGACGCTGATTGCGACGTTGCTGCTGACCGGGCTGTCGACCTTTGCCGTGGGATTCGTCCCGAGCTATGCGGCGATCGGCATCTGGGGCGCGGTGATCCTCACCATCGTGCGCTTCATTCAGGGCATGGGGATCGGCGGTGAATGGGGCGGCGCCACATTGATGTCGATGGAATGGGCGCGAACCAATGCCCATCGCGGTTTCATCACCTCCTGGCCGCAATGGGGCGGGCCGGCCGGGCTGTTCCTGGCGAACCTCGCGGTGCTCGCGTTCAGCGCGATTTCCGGCGATCAGTTCCTAACCTGGGGATGGCGCGTTCCGTTCTGGCTCAGCATCGTCATGGTCGGAATCGGGCTCTACATTAGGCTCGGCATATTCGAGACCCCGACCTTTGCGCGGCTTTTGGCGGAGAAGCGCATCGAACGCGTCCCCGTGGTCGAGGTGATCAGGCGGCAACCGAAGCTGATCGCCCTTACCGCGCTGGCGCGCATGGCCGAGCAGGGTCCGTTCTATATCTTCGCCGCCTTCATCTTCACCTACGGCACGACCGTGCTGCACAGCTCGCGCGACATGTTGCTGACCGCAGTCCTCGTCGCAACCGCATTGTCGGCCGTTACCACGCCGCTCGCCGGACACATATCCGACCGTATCGGCCGCAAGCGGATGTATCTGATTGGCGCGGTCACCGTGGGGGTCTTCGGATTTGTTTATTTCGCACTGCTGAACACCGCGGTTCCCGGATTGATCTTTCTCGCCGTCATCCTGTCATTTATCCCGCACGACCTGATGTACGGCCCACAGGCGGCGCTGATCGCCGAATGTTTCACCCCGCGGCTGCGTTACAGCGGCTCCTCGCTTGGTTACCATCTGTCCTCGGTGATCGCCGGCGGTCCCGCGCCGATCATTGCGACGGCGCTGTTTGCCTGGACCGGCTCCGGCTACGCGATCGCGCTCTACATCCTGTTCTGCGCGATCGTCAGCATCACCGCTACTTCGTTCCTGCCGGATTACACCAACCGCGACATCTCGCAGGAGCACGACGTGGCCTCTACAGCATCGACAGCCGCATAGGACGCCGCTATTTCGCGTCGCACGGTCCGAGGTAACGACCGGTGATACGGCCGGGGGTATCGACCGGCTGACCGTTGGGACCCGGAACGCGCGCCGTCAACGCCGCCTCCATCGTATCGCCGGCGTAACGCCCGGAGCCGGCGGAGACGATCGGGCCCCGGGGTGTGTTGCAGGTCATTGCCCAGGTGACGCCGCCGCCATGACGATCCACGCGGTCGAGCTTGCATTGTCCTTCGGCGGGGACCGGGTTGGCGGCATCGATGCAGGCGGTGAGTGTCATCGGGGCATCGCCGGCCGCTGACGCTTGAACGCCGGGCGGCGACTGGGCGGCGCCGGGCAACTGCATCTGAGTGGTGAACTGCCATTTTCCGGCCTTGATTTCGTCAGCTGCCCGCGACGGGACGGAACTGGCGCCGGCGAGGATCATGGTCAGCAGAATACCTCCCGCGGCTCTGGTCATCGTTTCGGCCTGCTTGTTTCCCCTTTGGCGAACAAACACCGCGCCATCGCATTCCAGGGGGCGCAAAGACGCTCTGGCAAATCATCTTGAGGAACCGTAGCCTAAAGGCATGTTCACCGGCATCGTCACCGACCTCGGCCGGGTAAAGCGGTTGCGCCGCGGCGATCTCGTCGATTTGACGATCGCCACGGCGTTCGACACCTGGGCCATCGCGCTCGGGGCCTCGATCGCTTGTTCCGGGGCCTGTCTGACCGTGGTCGCGACCGCGGCCGGGGAATTTTCGGTCCAGGCATCGGCCGAGACCCTCGCGTGCACGACAATCGGCGAATGGGACGAGGGTACCTTGGTGAACCTCGAAAAATCGCTTCGGGTCGGTGACGAACTGGGCGGCCATCTCGTTTCGGGACACGTGGACGGGATCGCACGCATCGTCGAGCGGCGGCCGGAAGCCGAGTCGGTGCGGTTCGTTTTCGAGGTGTCCGGCGGTCTGGAAAGGTTTATCGCCCCGAAGGGCTCGGTCGCGCTCGACGGGGTGAGTCTGACGGTCAACGAAGTCTCGGGAACTCGTTTCGGCGTGAATATCATTCCTCATACGCTGGCAGGCACCAATTTCGGCGCGGCCGAGCCCGGCCAGCGGATGAACCTCGAAATCGATCAGATTGCGCGTTACGTCGCCCGCCTTCTCGGCGCACGCGCGGAGGGGGTGCCATGAAACGACCGCCGCATCTGCTCCTCTTGGAGGCGCCCTACTACACCCACATTGCCGACCATCTGCGCAAAGGGGCCGAGCGTGCAATGGCGGCGGCCGGCGCCACTCACGAGGTAATCTCGGTGCCGGGAGCTTTCGAGATACCGGCGGCCATCGGAATGGTTGCGCGGTCCACCGACCGCTTCGACGGCTTTGTCGCGCTCGGCTGTGTGATCAGGGGCGAGACGACGCATTACGATCACATCTGCGCCGAGAGCGCACGCGGGTTGCAGGATTTGGCGGTGCGCGAGGGGCTCGCGATCGGCTACGGCATTCTTACGGTCGAGAATGAAGCGCAGGCATTGGCGCGCGCTTCGGCCGAGCACAGGGACAAGGGCGGCGAAGCGGTGCGCGCCTGCCTGGCATTGGTGGATCTGAAGCGCCGCTTTGGCGGGGAGGAATATGAAAATACCGACAGAGCCACCGCCCGGCAGTCTGCAATTGGTAGGGTCTGAGGCTGCCACTGGCGGGCCGCGGGCCGGCGGCCGGCGGCGCAGCGTTGCCCGGCTCGCGGCGGTGCAGGCGCTTTATCAGCTGGACCTGAACCGCGAGGCCGACCCGGAAGCGGTGGTGCGCGAGTTCGAGCGGCACCGTCTGGGCCATGACATCGACGGCGATCGCTATGGCGAGGCCGATCCCGCGCTGTTTTCCGATATTGTCCGGGGAGTAGCGGCTGATCTGGACCGGCTCGACGCGACCATTTCCGAGGTGCTTACCGAGGAGTGGCCGTTGCCGCGGGTCGATGCGGTTCTGCGCGCGATCCTGCGGGCCGGCGCCTACGAGCTGGTGCATCGGCGCGACGTTCCGCCACGCGTCTCAATCAACGAATACACGACGATTGCTCACGCTTTTTTCTCCGGCAAAGAGCCGGGCCTCGCGAACGGGGTCCTCGACAAACTGGGTCGCACGTTGCGTTCTTCCGAGATGTAGCGCCGATGGCTGCAGACGAGCTGGGGGAATTCGAGCGGATCCGACGTTTCTTCGCGCCGCTCGCAGGGCCGGGCGGGCTCGGACTCGTCGACGACGCCGCCCTTATCGACTGCGCCTTGGGGAAGCGTTTCGTCGTCACGGCGGACGCGATCGTCGCCGGAGTGCATTATCTGCCCGACGATCCACCGGACCTGGTTGCGCGCAAGCTGTTGCGCGTCAATCTGTCGGATCTCGCGGCGATGGGGGCGCGCCCGCTTCATTACATCATGACAACAGCCCTCCCCGCCGAGCTTGGGACGGAATGGCTCGCCGGTTTCGCTGCCGGGCTCGCCGAGGACCAACGCCGCTACGGGATCGATCTCCTGGGCGGCAACTCGGTCGGCACGTCGGGCCCAGCGGTTCTGTCACTGACCGCTATCGGCGAGGTCGCGGCGGGTCAGGAAATTCGGCGCAGTGGCGCCCAGCCGGGCGACCTCGTGTGGGTTTCCGGCACGATCGGTGATGCGTTCCTCGGGCTCGGCGTGTTGCGCGGGGCCCATCCCGACCTCTCTCGGCAGCATCGGGAGTATCTGGCCGGCCGCTTCCGCCTACCCGAGCCGCGCACCGAACTCGGTCCTCGGCTGTACGGCACAGCGCACGCGATGATCGACGTGTCGGACGGCCTGCTCGCCGATCTCGGGCACATCTGTGAAACCTCGGGAACGGCCGCCGCCGTCGCGATGGCGCGGCTGCCTTTGTCGCCTGCGGCTCGAGCGATCGTGGAAAGCAGCCGCGGCATCCTCCCGCGCTTGGCCGCCGCCGGAGACGATTACGAGCTGCTGTTCGCGGCGCCTGCCGGCGCAAGCGATGCCGTCGTCGCGTTGTCGTCCCTCCTCCAAATCCCGGTTACGGAGATCGGGAGGATAGAGGCCGGGGCGGGTGTCCGGCTCGTCGATGACGACGGGCGAACGATCCCGGTGGAGGCGGCGGGCTACCGCCATTTCTGACCGGCTGCACGCTCGGCTGGTTCGAGTGGCAAGCAGAGCACAGATGATTGCTTGCCCGCCACTGTTCTGGCATGTTCCGGCTGTGACCTGCTTCCGCGGCGCCGGGCAATGTTGAGAGCAGGTGTTTTTATTTCTGGGGACTTTCCGGATGACTTCCGTATACTTTTTGGTAATCGCGTGCGGCGTGCTGGCCTTGGCCTATGGCTGGTTTACCAGCCGCCAGGTATTGGCGGCCAACGCCGGGTCTGCTCGGATGCAGGAGATCTCGGGTGCCGTGCAACTCGGCGCGCGAGCCTATCTGAACCGCCAATATCGAACAATCGCGGGGGTCGGCGTCGTCGTGCTTATCATCCTCGGGCTGATGCTCGGGGTGCGCGTCGCGATAGGGTACTTGATCGGAGCGGTGCTGTCAGGAGCCGCCGGCTTTATCGGGATGAACGTCTCGGTGCGTGCCAATGTGAGGACGGCGCAAGCGGCGCGCAGCGGGTTGAAGGCCGGGCTTGCGATCGCATTCAAAGCCGGCGCCGTCACCGGGCTCCTGGTGGTCGGCCTCGGCCTGCTCGGGGTCGGCATCTATTACTTCATCCTGCGCGCGACAGCATCTGGAGATGACCTGCGCCCGGTGCTCGAAGCCATGGTCGGGCTGAGCTTCGGCGCCTCGCTGATCTCGATCTTCGCCCGCCTCGGCGGCGGGATCTTCACGAAGGGCGCCGATGTCGGTGCCGACCTCGTCGGCAAGGTCGAAGCCGGGATCCCGGAGGACGATCCGCGCAACCCGGCGGTCATCGCCGATAATGTCGGTGACAATGTCGGCGACTGCGCCGGGATGGCGGCCGACCTGTTCGAGACCTATGCCGTAACGATCGTCGCGACGATGCTGCTCGCCGCGATCTTTTTCGTGCCCCCAACGGCCAGTTTGGCGCTCCGCGACAAGCTGCTCGTGCTGCCGCTCGCAATCGGCGCAGTGTGCATTGTAACCTCGGTGATCGGGACCTTTTTCGTTCGGATAGGCCCCGACAACGGCATCATGAGAGCGCTTTACAAAGGCCTCATCGCGACCGGAATCTTGTCCATTATTGCGATCGGGATCCTGATCTATCTGATGCTGGGATTCTCAGACCCGTTGCCGATGAGCACCGGCGTTTTGGTGACCGGGTCCGGCTTGTGGCTGTGCGCGATCATCGGACTGGCCGTTACCGGATTTATTGTGTGGATTACCGAGTACTATACCGGAACCGACTATCGGCCGGTGCGCAGCATCGCGCGCAGTTCGACCACCGGCCACGGCACCAACGTGATCCAGGGTCTCGCCGTTTCGATGGAAGCAACGGCGCTGCCCGTTGTCGTGATCTGTTTTGGGATCCTCGCCTCTTTTCTCGTTGCCGGTCTCTTCGGCATCGGCATCGCCGCGACGACGATGTTGGCGCTGGCCGGGATCATCGTTGCACTCGACGCCTATGGCCCGGTCACCGACAATGCCGGCGGCATCGCCGAGATGGCCGACCTGCCGCGCGATGTGCGCCGGACGACGGACGCGCTCGATGCCGTCGGCAACACGACGAAGGCGGTGACCAAGGGGTACGCGATCGGCTCCGCCGGGCTCGCGTCGCTCGTGTTGTTCGCCGCCTATACCGAGGATCTGAAGCATTATTTCCCGAACCTCGATGTTCACTTCTCCCTGCAGGACCCATACGTCGTAATCGGTCTGTTCATCGGCGGGCTGATGCCCTACCTCTTCGGGTCAATGGGCATGACCGCGGTGGGACGGGCGGCGGCGGCGGTCGTCATCGAGGTGCGTCGTCAGTTCCGCGAGATCCCCGGCATTATGCAGGGCAGCGCCAAGCCCGATTATGGGCTCGCCGTCGACATCCTGACGCGCGCGGCGATCCGCGAGATGATCGTGCCCTCGTTGCTCCCGGTCTTGGCTCCGATCGCGCTCTGGATCGTGATTGCGGCCATAGCGGGCCGGGCGGCGGCGTTCAGCTCACTCGGTGCGATGTTGCTCGGAACGATCGTGACCGGGATCTTTGTCGCGATCTCGATGACTTCAGGCGGCGGCGCCTGGGACAACGCCAAGAAATACATCGAGGAAGGCCATCACGGCGGCAAGGGATCCGAGCCGCACAAGGCAGCGGTGACCGGAGATACGGTCGGCGATCCCTACAAGGACACCGCTGGACCCGCGGTCAACCCGATGATCAAAATCACCAACATCGTCGCGCTGTTGCTGCTCGCGATCCTGGCGAAGTGGGCGAGCTGACGCGGACGGCAATCATTAATGGTTCCCGCTTGGATCGTTCGGTCTTGGACCCGGCTGGCTACCGCCCCCGCCGCCACCGCTACTGCCGTTGAACTTCCCGAGATTGCCGATCAGCTGCTCGAGAAATGATAATTCGCGGCCGGGCGCCGGGGTGGCCCGGGCAACCGGCGTGATTTCCTTCCCGTCTTCCAAGGCCTTATGGTCGACCGCCTTGACCACCCCTTGGTCGTCGAAGTCGACGATATAAACTTGCTGGTCGAGCACACTTGGGTCGAAGAAAGCGGTCTGCGAGGTGCGCCGGCTGATGTAATACCAGGACTTGTCGTTGTTGAAGACGCTGACGCTCGACGGCGTGCCGAGGATTTTCGCAACTTCGTCCTTAGTCGTGCTGCCGGCATGAATCTCGGCAAGTTTGTCCGGGTTCGGCAGATTGCCGCGCTGGTCCACACTTGGCGCGCAGCTCACCAATGCAGCGGCGCCGGAAACGGTGGCGAGAAGAACAAACAATCGCCGTATCGGGGTGGCTTCGGGAGAGCACATGGGATCACGCAACCGGCATTCTGTTGAAACCGACCAGGGACACGCCCATTTTTCTGGTAAGGCAGGTTTACCCGCGGGTTGTTGATTGTCAACGTCTGCGGCGTTTTGCGAGCGGCTGCAGTGCTTTCTTTCTCAGGACGCAATCCGGCGCGAGAGGCTGCAGACGTCGCGTACCAACGGGTCGTCGAGCAGGCCCGCCAAACCGTTTTCTTCACTGACTATGGCGTGCCGGACACGCTCGACGGGCGCTTTGAGCTGATTTGCCTCCACGCGTTTCTTTATCTTCATCGCCTCAAGGCGGATCGGCCGCAGGCGAGCCCATTCTGCCAAATCTTTTTCGACCGGATGTTCGCCGATTTCGACCGCTCGCTACGCGAGATGGGGGTCGGTGACCTTAGCGTCGGCAAGCACGTCAAGCGTATGGCGCGAGCCTTTTACGGCCGCATACTCTCCTATGAAGCCGGGCTCGCCGGCGATGATTCGGTGCTGGCCGCAGCCCTCGCTCGGAACGTCTTCGGCACGGTTCACGCGCCGGAATGCGCTGCGGATGGTATGGCGGCTTACGTCCGCTGGGCGGTTCGAGCACTGCGCAGCCAGTCTGGGGCCGACCTTCTCGCCGGTGATATATCGTTCGAGGTCCCGTCGGGTCGGTGTCCGAAAGCGCTCTCCTACCTGCCTGGAGAGGCACGATGAGCCCTCCGGCGCCGGAATTCTCCCGGCTCGTGCCGCTCGCCCAGCTGAGCATACGACCGTTCCGGCAGCGAATCGAAGCGACCGCAGAGGAACGCGAAAGGCTTTCGCGACGGTTCGACCTGATATCCCTCGACCGCCTCGTGGCCGAAGTGAAACTCCGGCGTCAGAGCCCCGAGGTGATCCTTCTGGAGGCCGAATTTGCGGCGGAGTTCGAGCAGTGCTGCGCGGTGACCCTCGAGCCGGTCCGCGGCACGGTTTCCGACCGGTTCTCGATGGTTTACGGCCCGGCTCCGGAAGCGGAGCAGGAAATCGCGCTCACCAGCGACGAACCGGCGTTCGAGCCCCTCGATGGCAATTCGATCGATATCGGGGAGGCGGTCGCGCAGGAACTCTCCCTGGCGCTCCCGACATTCCCGCGCGATCCCGAGGCGAGGATCGATGAGGCGGCCCTCGGGGAGCCGTTGGAGGGGCCTTTCGCAACGCTGGCGCGGGTGCGGAAGAATGCGGAATGTTGAGACCCTATCCGGCCGGTCGCATCATAGTTGCCGCCGCCTCTGTTTTTGGCTAATTACGCACCTACCCCCAAAGCACCGAGCTCCCCATGGCCGTTCCCAAAAAGAAAACTTCGCCATCGCGGCGCAATATGCGGCGATCACATCATGCGCTGAAACCGGCCGCCTATGCGGAGTGCCCGAATTGTGGCGAGCTGAAGCGTCCCCATCACCTGTGTGAATCGTGCGGCTACTATGACGGGCGCGAGGTTACCAAGGTTGCTTCGGAGGCCGGCTGACAACAAGACCAGGGTGAGAGGCATAAGGTGAGCGGCGGCGTCACGATAGCCCTCGATGCAATGGGCGGCGATCGCGCTCCCCGCATGGTCGTCAAGGGAGCCGATATCGCGCTGCGGCGGCATCCCGATGTTCATTTCTTGCTGTTCGGCGCGGAAGAAAAGGTCCGCCCGCTGCTCGCGAAACTTCCCCGGCTCGCCAGCGCAGTGACCCTGCACCACACCGGCGAGGTGGTGGCCGACGATGCGAGGCCGTCCCTGGCATTGCGGACGGGACGGCAATCGAGCATGTGGTTGGCGATCGATGCGGTCGCCGAGGGACGAGCCGATGGGGTGGTTTCCGCCGGGAACACCGGCGCGTTGATGGCGATCGCCAAATTCGTCCTGAAGATGTTGCCGGGCATCCACCGGCCGGCAATCGCATCGTTTTTCCCGACCCGGCGCGGCGAAAGCGTGATGCTTGACCTCGGCGCCAATGTCGAATGCGACGAGGAGAACCTCGTCCAATTTGCTCTGATGGGCGATGTCTTCGCGCGCACGGTTCTTGGTTTGATCGAGCCGACAGTAGGGCTGCTCAATGTCGGTTCGGAAGATATGAAGGGAAACGACGCCGTCCGCGGCGCAAGCGCGCGGTTGCGGGACACCGTCACGCCCATCCATTTTTACGGCTTTATCGAAGGAAACGATATTGCCGCGGGTACCGTCGATGTCATTGTGACCGACGGGTTCACCGGCAACGTCGCCGTCAAGACGGCTGAAGGAACCGCCCAGCTCTTCGGCGAATTTCTCGATGCCGCCTTCCGTCATTCGCTGTCAGCGCGGATCGGCTACCTGTTTGCCCGCCGCGCGCTGCGGAAGCTTCGGATGCGCAGTGATCCGCGCCGCTACAACGGTGCGATATTTCTCGGCTTGGGCGGGATTGCCGTCAAGAGCCACGGCTCGACCGACGCGTTCGGTTTCGCCAATGCCATCGGCGTCGCCGTCGACATGAAGGTGAATGGCGTTCTCGACAAGATCCGGGTCGAGCTGGCCCGCCTCACTGAGGCGTCCTCCGCCCCGGAACCCGCGCTGTAAGCGCCTCGTATATGATCCTGCGATCCCAGGTAGCCGGCTGCGGCGCCTATCTTCCCGAACGCGTCATCACCAATCGCGAGCTCGCCGATCGTCTCGACACCTCGGATGAATGGATCCGCCAGCGCACCGGGATCGGCGAACGCCGGGTCGCCGCCCCCGGCGAGCTGACTTCCGATCTGGCCTTTCGCGCGGCACAGCGGGCGTTGGCGAGCGCGGGGATGAACGGCAATGATCTCGATCTAGTTGTGCTGGCGACCGCGACGCCCGACAACACTTTTCCGGCGACTGCCGCCAAGGTCCAAGCCAGGCTTGGGATGGTGCGAGGCGCCGCCTTCGACGTTCAGGCGGTTTGCGCGGGTTTTATCTTTGCGCTGTCGATCGCCGACAATGCGCTGCGGCTCGGCCAAGCCCAGACCGCTCTGGTGATCGGGGCGGAAACGTTCTCACGCATTCTCGATTGGGAGGATCGCAGTACCTGCATGCTCTTTGGCGACGGGGCCGGCGCCCTGGTGCTGAGGGCGGTCTCTGCCGCGTCACCCGGCGGGCGGTTCGTCCTCTCGAACCATCTGCACTCGGACGGACGGCAGTACGATATCCTTTATGTCGACGGCGGCCCCTCGTCGACCCGCTCCTCGGGTTTCCTGAGGATGCAAGGCCGCGAGGTCTTCCGTCAGGCTGTTCAGCACTTGAGCGACGTTATCGACGAGGCGTTGAACGCCAATAATCTCACCTCGTCTGATATAGATTGGCTCGTTCCGCATCAGGCCAACAGCCGCATTATCGATGCCATGGGGCGAAGACTGGGATTATCCCGGGACAATATCGTCGTGACCATTGAACGGCACGCCAACACTTCTGCTGCCTCGATCCCGCTCGCGCTCGAGGCCGCGGTTGATGATGGGCGGATCAGGCCCGGGCATCTCGTCTTGATGGAGGCGCTCGGCGGCGGGCTCAGCTGGGGAGCCAGCCTGGTGCGTTGGTAACGACCGGGGCGGGTCAAAGCTTTGGAATTTGACGTTATTTTTGCGCGGGTTTAACCTTCCATAAAAGAATGGGAGGACTGCATGGCCGGAGAGACCATTACTCGCGCCAGGCTCAGTGAAGCGGTTTATCAAGAGGTCGGCTTGTCACGCAACGAGTTGGCCGAACTCGTCGAATCGGTAATCGCCGAGATTGCCGGTGCCCTCGAGCGTGGAGAAATGGTCAAGATCTCCTCGTTCGGGAGTTTTGCGGTCCGGCAGAAGGGGCAGCGGGTCGGCCGCAATCCCAAAACCGGTCAGGAGGTGCCGATCAGCCCGCGCCGCGTTCTGGTCTTCCGCGCCTCCCACGCCCTGAAAGATCAGATCAACCATGGTCTGGCAGAGCCCATTGGAAACAAGAGGAAGCGGGGCGCAGCCTGAGGACATGGGGAGTCGTTGCGCGGCTTCGGGCGGAACACTATGATCGCTTTCGTCGGCAGAGCCGCCGGTCGGAGCGTAGCGCAGCCTGGTAGCGCATCAGCATGGGGTGCTGAGGGTCGTGAGTTCGAATCTCACCGCTCCGACCAGCCCCCTTGCCCCCTCCGCCGGCCGGATCATGATGTGGAGGCGGAGAGAGATGAACACTCCCGAGTCCAGCCTCGAACCCTGGCAATGGCCCGAGGAGCACTGGCGCCAGCTCGTCAACCGCGTCCGCGCCGGGCGTAAGCTGCGGCCCTCCGAATGGCCCGGCGGCGCGCGCTGCGCCGTCGCGCTGTCCTTTGACAGCGACCACGAAACGAGCGACTTGCGCGACGGCGGCAAGTCGATCGGGCGCTTGGCGTGGGGCCAATACGGCAATCGCGTAGGCGTGCCGCGAATTTTGAAAGTCTTAGAAAAGCACGGGGTCAGGGCGAGCTTTTATGTCCCCGCCGTTACTGCGCTGCTCCACCCCGACGAGCAGCGCCGGGTCGTCGCCGAAGGGCATGAAATCGGCATTCACGGCTGGATCCACGAGCTGAATTCCGTCCTGCCGCAGGAGGCCGAGCGCGATCTGATGAACCGGTCGGCCGATACTCTCGAGCAGATCACCGGCATTCGCCCGGTCGGTCTGCGCACGCCTTCCTGGGACTTCAGTCAGCACACGCTCGAGCTCGAAAAGGAGATGGGGCTGCTCTACGATTCCTCGCTGATGAGCGACGAAGATTGCTACGAGCTGTTGCTTGATGGCGAGCCGGCCGGGGTCGTCGAATTTCCGGTCGAATGGGTCCGCGACGACGCCGTCTATTTCATGATGAACCGATTTCAGTCGCTCCGCCCCTACACGCCGCCGAATGACGTCTTTGATATTTTCCGGCGCGAGTTCGACGCGGCTTACGACGAGGGCGGGGTCTTTCAGCTCACTATGCATCCCCATATCATCGGCTACCGGTCGCGCATCTGGATTCTCGACGAGATGATCCGGCACGCGAAATCGCGCCAGGGCGTCTGGTTCGGGACGCATGCCGAGGTTGTCGGCTGGGCCAGCCAGCACGCCGCCTGACGCGGTGGCCAAAGCCGCGCCAGCGCCGACGCGGTGCGGCTATGTCGCGCTGATCGGGGCGCCGAATTCCGGCAAATCGACCCTGCTCAACCGGCTCGTTGGCCACAAGCTGGCGATCGTCAGCCCGAAGGCGCAAACGACGCGCAACCGGCTGCTCGGCATTGCGGTCGAGGGCGCGACGCAGATCATCTATGTGGATACCCCTGGCATCTTTGCGCCGCGGCGGCGGCTCGACCGGGCGATGGTGGCCGCGGCATGGTCGGGCGCCGCAGATGCCGACAAAACGTTGTTGCTGGTCGACGCCTCCCGCGGGATCGACGAGGACACCCGCCGCATCCTTGGCGCTCTGCGGGAGCGCGGCCGCCGATCGATCCTCGCCCTGAACAAGATCGATCTGGTCCACCGCGACCGCCTGCTAGGCCTAGCCGATGCGCTCTCGCCGCAGGGCTGTTTCGATCCCATATTCATGATCTCCGGTCTCCAAGGAGACGGCGTGGAGGACGTAAAAAGCCATCTCGCCGCTTGCTTGCCGGCGGGACCCTGGCTTTTCCCGGAGGATCAGCTCTCCGATGCTTCCGAGCGCCTGATCGCGGCGGAGGTGACGCGCGAACAGGTCTTCCTGCAACTGCATGAGGAGATCCCCTACGCCTCGACGGTCGAGACCGAGCAATGGGAAGACCGCCCGGACGGCAGCGTTCGGATCGGGCAGGTCATCTATGTGCAACGGCCGGGGCAGCGCGCCATCGTGCTCGGCGAAGGCGGGAAGAGGATCAAGAGCATTGGTGCACGGGCCCGCGCTGAGCTCGAACGCATGCTCGACCGGCGCGCCCACCTCTTCCTGTTCGTCAAAGTGCGCGAGAACTGGGTCGAGGATCGAGAGCGGTTCGAGGCGCTCGGGCTCGATTACGACACCTGATGGAATGGCATGATCGGGCGTTTGTCCTGAATGCTCGCCGCCATGGCGAAAGCGCAGCGATCGTCGAGCTTCTGACCGCAGCGCACGGGCGGCATGCCGGCCTCGTTCGCGGCGGGCAATCGCCAAAGCGGCGGGCGCTGCTGCAGCCCGGCAACGAGGTTACGGCGGTTTGGCGCGGACGCCTCAGCGAGCACCTCGGCACGATCGCCTGCGAGCTGGTGCGGCCTCATGCTGCGGGACTGCTCGACGATCCCGACCGGCTGGCCGGTCTCACCGCGGCGGCTGCTTTGGTTGCTGCTGCGCTGCCCGAACGAGAACCGTATCCGGATGTATTTGCGTCGTTCGATACTCTGCTCCGGGCGCTCGATTCGGCAACCGATTGGCCGGCGCGTTATGTCGGCTGGGAGCGGGACCTGCTCGCCGGTTTGGGGTACGGTCTGGATCTCGATCGCTGCGCGGTCTCGGGAGTTACGACCGACCTAGCCTATGTTTCGCCCCGCACGGGACGCGCGGTGTCGCGAGCGGCAGGCCTTCCATATCGTGATAAGCTCCTGGTATTGCCTAGATTTCTGTGCTGCGACGAACCTGCCGATCGGCGCCAGATTGAGCTCGGCATGAAGTTGACCGAGCATTTCCTCGTCCATCACGTGTTCGTGCCGCAAGGCCGGACCCTGCCGGCGGCGCGGTCACGGCTGGCCGAACGCATGCGGCGCGCGGTGGCGGTTGGTACGATGCGCAACTAACGTTTGAGGCCGTCATTCCCGCGAAAGCGGGAAGCCAGGGGCGAAAGTGCCAGCGGTTACCCTGGGCCCCCGCTTGCGCGGGGGTGACGGGCCGGCGCACGGTTGAGGTAATCCTATGCCTGTTACTGCCCTCTCAGGCGAGATCCGCAATGTCGACTTCGCAGACGCGCTCGGTGAGCGCTACCTGTCCTATGCGCTGTCGACGATTATGTCGCGCTCGCTGCCCGATGTGCGCGATGGCCTCAAGCCGGTGCACCGCCGCATCGTGCACGCGATGCATCAGCTTCGCCTCGATCCCGCCTCTGGATATAAGAAATGCGCGCGGGTCGTCGGAGACGTAATAGGCAAGTTCCACCCCCACGGGGAGCTGGCGGTCTATGACGCACTGGTGCGTCTCGCACAGGACTTCTCGCAGCGTTATCCCCTGGTCGACGGTCAGGGGAATTTCGGCAATATCGATGGCGATAACGCCGCGGCGATGCGCTACACGGAAAGCCGCCTCTCCGCCGTCGCGCAAGCGATGCTCGAAGGGATCGACGAGGACTCCGTCGATTTCCGGCCGACCTATGACGGCGAGGACAGCGAGCCCGTTATCCTCCCCGCCCGCTTTCCGAACCTGCTCGCCAACGGCGCATCGGGCATCGCCGTCGGGATGGCAACCAGCATCCCGCCGCATAATGTCGGCGAGCTCTGCGCCGCGCTCTTGCATCTGATCGAACAGCCCGCCTGCGCGGTGGGTGAGCTCCATACCTATATTCCCGGACCCGATTTCCCGACCGGCGGCGTCATGGTCGAGCCGCCGGAGAGCATTCGGCAAGGCTATGAAACCGGCCGCGGCAGCTTTCGCCTGCGGGCGCGCTGGACGACGGAGGCGCTGGGCCACGGCCTCTACCAGATCGTCGTGACCGAGATGCCGTTTCAGGTGCAGAAAGCGCGGCTAATCGAAAAGATCGCGGCCTTGCTCGAAGAGAAGAAGCTGCCACTGCTCGCCGACATTCGCGACGAGTTGACCGAGGACGTCCGGCTCGTCCTCGAGCCGAAGACGCGCAATGTCGAGGCCGAAATGCTGATGGAGCAGCTCTTCCGGCTGACCGAGCTGGAAGTCCGGGTGCCGCTCAACCTCAATGTCGTCGACCCGCAAGGCGTGCCGCGGGTGATGAACTTGAAGGAGGCATTGCAGGCTTTTCTCGACCACCGCCGGGTGGTGCTGCAGCGCAAGAGCCGCCACCGCCTCGCGGCAGTCGCCCGCCGCATTGAGATCCTGCGCGGCCAGATCGTCGTCTACGTCAATCTCGACGAGGTGATCCGTATCATCCGCGAGGGCGACGACCCCAAAGCCGAGATGATGGCCCGCTGGGAATTGACCGAAGTCCAGGCCGAGGCAATCCTGAATATGCGGCTGCGTGCATTGCGCCGGCTCGAGGAGATCGAGATCCGCAAGGAGATCGATCAGCTCTCGGCCGAGGAAGCAAAGCTCACCGCGCTGCTGTCGAGCGAGAAGCGGCAATGGCGCGCGATTGCCAATGAGGTCAAAGCGACCGCGGCCGAATTCGGCGCCGAGACGCCGCTCGGGCGCCGCCGCACCGAGATCGCCGCCGCGCCGTCGCCGATTGAGATCCCCGCCGAGGCGCTTGTCGAACGCGAGCCGGTGACGGTGCTGTGCTCGGCCAAGGGATGGATCCGCGCGGTCAAGGGGCACAACGTCTCGACCGCCGAGCAGAAATACAAGGAGGGCGACGCTTCGCGGTTTGCTGTGGCGGCCGAAACGACGGACCGCCTGATCGTCTTCGGCACAAATGGGCGGTTTTACACGCTGGGGGTCGACCGGCTGCCCGGCGGCCGCGGGCATGGCGAGCCGCTGCGGCTCATGATCGACCTGCCGAACGAGCACGACATCGTGGCGATGTTCCCTTATCGGCCCGGCATGGAGCTGTTGGTCGTCGCCAATGACGGGCGCGGCTTTGTCGTCGACGGCGAGGAGGCTGTCGCGCAAACCCGCGCCGGCAAGCAAGTGCTGACGCCGGCAGAAGGTGCGGTCGCTCGGGTGTGTCTGCAGGCGGAGACCGGCGACGCGGTGGCCTTTGTCGGCGACAACCGCAAGATGCTGATCCTGAAGCTCGACGAGATCCCGCTGATGACGCGCGGCCGCGGCGTCATCCTGCAACGCTACAAATCGGGCGGGCTCGCCGATTGCAAAGTGTTCCGCGTCGCCGACGGCCTCTCCTGGCGCCAAGGCGAAAACCGCGTGCGGACCGAAACCAACCTTACCCCCTGGCTCGGCTCCCGCGGCGCCGCCGGCCGGCTGGTACCCAACGGCTTCCCTCGCTCGAACCGCTTCGGGTGACGGTATTCGCTGCTCAGCTGTCGGCGGCAAACCGGTACTGACGGCCATGCTCGGCGGCAAAGCGCAAGATGCGCTCGTCATAGGTGACGAGTAGGCACGCAAGCTTGATCGCGCTGGCAATCAGGAGCCGGTCGGCGGGGTTGCGGTGCGCGAGCTGATACAAACGATAGCTTCGCGAGGCAGCGCTGTGGCCGAGCGGTAGAGCCTCGACGCCGGGCCGTTCGACAAATCGCGTGAGCCACGCCTCGATGGGAAGATCAAGCTCGATCCGTCGGATATCGACGAGCAGTGCGATCTCCAGACGCTGACGGCGCTCAAAAGAATGGTTCCGCCGTTCTGCCGACAATCGTCGATCAACGTGCGCGTCGGTCGCTGCAGGCGTCATCGCCGCTGTCCAGGATATGGGTATCGAGAAGCAGCCGATCCGTCACCGCTCGATTTCTCGACCCGTAGCAGTATCCGGCACGACATCGAGAGCCGCCGCGATCAGATCGACGCCCTCGCGTATCCGGACAGAACCGCGATGAGCGCCGAACAAGGAGCCCGCGCGGGCATTTCGTCCAACAGACGCCGCATCGCCAGAGCGACCGCTTCCGTCTTGTTTCCGCGAGCCAGCTTTTTCGCCGTCTTTTCGATCAGCGCGATGACATCCGGTCGGGTGATGGTTAGGACATTCGGCATAAACGCCTCGCTCCGTGCTCTCCGTATCTCTGTGTTGAAAGTCAGTGTTTGACGGAGGAATAGGGCAGGATCGGCTCGCCGGCTTTGTACTCATCCGGCCACAGCACGACTTCGCCCTTGCCGTCGCGGAAGTCATCGACACTGGTGCCGGCGATGCCTTGGAACTGGATGGTCAGGACGCGGGCCTTTTTCCACTCGCCCTTTTCGCCAAAGGCGACGTCGCCCACCACGGTCTTAAAGGTATGGGAGCGGATGTAATCGGCAATCTTGTCCTGGTCGAGGCTCTTGGTCTGCTCGACCGCCTCCCCCATTACCTGCAAATCGGCATAGGCCCAAGGAGCGAGATAATAGCCGAGCGGATCGACGCCCTTGCCGGCCGCCTGCTTCTGGTAGCGCTCCAAAAACTCCATCACGCCGGGGAACCGCAATTTCGGCGCCGGCAGCCACCAGTCGAAGGTAATGATGCCGTTGAGCATTGGACCAATTGATGTCTTGAGCGACGTGCTCTGCGGCCCGGTCATCGTGCCGCAGCATATCTTGGTGTTGAGCCCGATCTCGTGCATCGCACGGATCAAGCCGACGCTGTCGGGCGGATAGGATGCGAAGTAAACGATGTCGGGGCTCGTCGCCTGGATGGCCCGGATGATCGGGCTGAAATCGGTCGTCGTGGGCGGGTAGGTCTTGTCGTAGACGACATTGAGGCCCGCCTTCTTGATGTTGACCCGCGCGCCGTCGGCGGTATTGCGCGTCGCCTCGCCGTCGTCGACGGCCAATGCGATCGTTTTCAGGCCGAGCTTGTCCTTATTGGCCTTGACGATCTCGAAAAAACCCTCGGAGATCGCCGCGCGCGGATCCGGCCCCACCGGCAGCATCGAGAAGTATTTCGGGTAGTGGAACTCCTCGTTGACGTCCATTGCGAACAGACCCATGAACGTCTTGTTGTGCTGGATCACGACCGGCAATGCCGGGGCCGTGACATTGGTGCCGTAGGCCGAGACGACGAGATCGACCTTGTCGACGTCGAGCAGTTTTGTGTAGATGCCGGGCACCAATGACGGATTGGTCTGATCGTCGTAATAGACGAGCTTGACCGGGCGGCCGAGCAGCCCGCCCTTTTGATTGGTGTCCTCGGCCCAGATCTGCATCGCGAGCAGCCCCGAAGTGCCATTGACCGCGAGCCCGCCGGTCAACGGCATGCTGAACCCGATCGTGACCGGCGGCCCCGACGGTGTCTCGAGCTCCAGCCGCTCCGGTGCCCAGTAGCACTGCAATCGTCGACACAATCCGTCGTGTCGTCCTGCCAAACATATCCCCTCCCCTCCTATTCCCGCGAAAGCGGGAATCCAGGACGATGGGCCCGCAGCGGCAGCTCTGGACCCCGCTTTCGCGGGGTGACGAACAGAGGTCACCGGGGCAGTAGGCTGGCGCCCATCAGGAATTCGTCGATGGCGCGGGCGCATTGGCGGCCTTCGCGGATCGCCCAGACGACCAGCGACTGGCCGCGCCGCATATCACCGGCAGTAAATATCTTGGCGATCGAGGTGCCGTAATCGACGCGTATTGGCGCGGACATTGCCCCGCGGGTCGAGCTCGACACCGGATTGCTCGATCATGCCCACCCGGCGGGGGCCGAGGAACCCCATTGCCAATAGCACGAGATCGGCCTTCAAGGTGAAGGTGCTGTGCGGGACTTCTTGCATAACGAAACGGCCATCGGTGTTTTGCCACTCGACGCGGACGCATTCGAGCGCCGTCACTCGGCCGTTCTCACCGATGGCCCGTTTTGTGAGGACCGACCAGTCGCGCTCGCTGCCCTCTTCCTGCGACGACGAAGTCCGCAGTTTCATCGGCCAATCGGGCCAGGTCAGGGCCTTGTTCTCGCGCTCCGGCGGCTTTGGCAGAATTTCCAGCTGGGTGATCGAAGCGGCGCCCTGCCGTACCGAGGTGCCGATGCAGTCGGACCCGGTGTCGCCGCCGCCGATCACGACAACGTGCCTGCCGCCGGCGGTGATCGCTCCATGCAGGCGCCGCGCGCTCCTCGCTGTCCCCGGCGCAGCGCTTGTTCTGCTGCGGCAGAAAATCCATCGCGAAATGAATACCGTCAAGCTCGCGGCCCGGCACTTCGAGATCTCGCGGGTGCTCGGCGCCCCCGGTCATCGCAACCGCGTCGAACTCGTCGAGCAGCGCTGCGACCGGCATATCGACGCCGACCTCGACCTCGGTCCGGAAACTGACACCCTCCGCCGCCATCTGCGTGACGCGGCGGTCGATCAGCCATTTCTCCATCTTGAAATCGGGGATGCCGTAACGCAGCAGGCCACCGATGCGGTCGGCTTTTTCGAATACGGTCACCGAATGCCCAGCGCGGGCCAGTTGCTGCGCGCAGGCGAGCCCCGCGGGGCCGGAGCCTACCACTGCGACGCGTTTGCCGGTGCGCCGCGCCGGCGCGGCCGGCTCGATCCACCCCTCCCGCCAGCCGCGGTCGACGATCGCACATTCGATCGTCTTTATCGTGACCGGATTGTCGTCGATGTTGAGCGTGCATGCCGCTTCGCACGGCGCCGGGCAGATGCGGCCGGTGAATTCCGGAAAATTGTTGGTCGAGTGCAATGCCTTGAGTGCCGCGCGCCATTGGTCGCGATAGACGAGGTTGTTCCAATCCGGGATCAGGTTGTTGACCGGACAGCCCTCGTGGCAGAACGGGATGCCGCAATCCATGCAGCGCGCCGCCTGCTTGCGGTTCTCGGCATCGGGCAGCGGCTTGACGAATTCCTTCCAGCTGCGGCTGCGGATTTCCGGCTTCTCGTAGGGGCGATCGCGGCGCTCGATCTCGAGAAATCCCGTCGGCTTACCCACAGCTCGTAACACCGGCGAAGGCCGGCGCCCATGGTTCGACGGGTCCCGGCCTTCGCCGGGAAGACAAAAAACACCCGCTCATTCCGCGGCCTCGATGCGGGCGGACTGCCGCTCGGCCTGCAATTCGAGAAGGGCGCGCCGGTAGTCCTTCGGGGTTATTTTCACGAACGAAGCGACAGTGTTGTCCCAGTCTTCAAGGAGGGCGCGCGCCCGGCCGCTGCCGGTGAACAGGTAATGGCGCTCGAGCAGGATGCGCAATCTCGCCGCATCGAAGCGCAGCGGGTCGCCCATCCCATTGTTATGAACGCTTGGCGCGCGCTGCCGCGGCCGGTCATCCGGCTCGGCATCGTCGTCGGGCTCGGCTGGGGCTATCGGCTCGAGCTCGACCTCGCTCTGATTGCAGAGGCTCGCGAAGCGCCCCTTCGGGTCCCAGACATAGGCAATGCCGCCCGACATGCCGGCGGCGAAATTGCGCCCGGTATCGCCGATCACGACGACCACGCCGCCGGTCATGTATTCGCAGCCATGATCGCCCGTACCCTCGACGACGGCGGCGACGCCCGAATTGCGCACCGCGAAGCGCTCGCCGGCAACGCCCTCGAAATAAGCCTCGCCGGCGATTGCGCCGTACAGCACGGTGTTGCCGATGATGATGTTTTCGGTTGGCTCGCGGCTCGCCTCGGGCGGCTGTCGCACGATCAGACGCCCGCCCGACAGGCCCTTGCCGGTGTAGTCATTGGCGTCGCCAAAGAGCTCCAACGTCACGCCGTGCGCGAGGAAAGCGCCGAAACTCTGCCCGGCATTGCCGCGGAACGTCGCCCAGATCGTGTCCGGCGGCAGACCGGGATGGCCATAGCGGCGCGCGACCTCGCCCGAGAGCATTGCACCGACGGTGCGATGGACATTGCGGATCGGGTGCTCGATGCGCACCGGACGGCGCTCCTCGAGTGCCGGCTGCGCCTCTGCGATTAGCTCGTTGTCGAGCGCTTTGTCGAGTTGATGCTCCTGCCGCTCGCAATTGTAGATCGCCACCCCGGGCTTTGCGGGCTCCCGGTGCAACAGCCGTGACAGGTCGATACCCTTCGCCTTCCAGTGGTCGATCGCGCGCAGCATGTCGAGCTTGTCGACGCGGCCGACCATTTCGTTGAAGGTGCGCAAGCCGAGTTGCGCCATCAGCTCGCGTACTTCCTCGGCGATAAAGAAGAAGTAATTGATGACGTGCTCGGGCTGACCGGTGAAACGCTTGCGCAGTACCGGATCTTGCGTTGCAATGCCTACTGGACATGTATTGAGATGGCATTTGCGCATCATGATGCAGCCCGCCGCGATCAACGGCGCGGTCGCGAAACCGAATTCGTCGGCGCCGAGCATTGCCCCGACGACGACGTCGCGGCCGGTTCTGAGCCCGCCATCGACCTGCACGGCAATACGGCCGCGCAGCCCGTTGCGCACCAATGTCTGCTGCGTCTCGGCGAGCCCGATCTCCCAGGGCGAGCCGGCATGGGTCAGCGAAGTGAGCGGGCTCGCGCCGGTGCCTCCCTCGAACCCCGCGATCGTGACGTGGTCGGAGCGGGCTTTGCTGACCCCGGCCGCGACGGTGCCAACTCCAACTTCTGACACGAGCTTGACTGATATTCGCGCCCGCGGATTGGCGTTCTTCAGATCGTGGATCAGCTGTGCCAGATCCTCGATCGAGTAGATGTCGTGGTGCGGCGGCGGTGAGATGAGCCCCACGCCGGGGGTCGAGTAACGCACCCCGGCAATGATTTTGTCGACCTTGCGGCCGGGCAGCTGGCCACCTTCGCCGGGCTTGGCGCCTTGCGCCATCTTGATCTGCAGGTCGTCGGCATTGACCAGGTACTCCGTCGTCACGCCAAAGCGGCCCGAGGCGACTTGCTTGATTGCCGAGCGCATAGAGTTGCCATTGGGGAGCGGCTTGAAACGCTGCAACTCCTCGCCGCCTTCGCCGGTATTGGATTTGCCGCCAATGCGGTTCATCGCGATCGCGAGCGTCGTGTGCGCCTCGCGGCTGATCGAGCCGAAGCTCATTGCACCGGTCGCAAACCGCCTGACGATTGCGCTCGCCGGCTCGACTTCGTCGAGCGCCACCGGCGCATTGGCCAATTTGAACGACATTAATCCGCGGATCGTCAGATGCCCCTCGTTCTGCTCGTTGATCGTCGCCGCAAAGGCCCGGTAATCGGTGAGCGAGTTGCCGCGCACCGCATGCTGCAATTTGGCGACTGATTGTGGCGTCCAGGCATGATCTTCGCCGCGCAGTCGAAAGGCGTAATCCCCGCCGAGATCGAGCATGTCCTGGTACAGCGGGTTGTCGCCATAGGCGTTCCGATGCCGCGCTACAGCCTCTTGTGCGATCTCGCGCAGCCCCACGCCTTCGATCGTCGTCGCGGTGCCGGTGAAGTATTTGTCCACGAAATCGCTGGCCAGACCCACCGCGTCAAAGATCTGCGCGCCGCAATAGGACTGGTAGGTCGAGATCCCCATTTTGGAGATGACTTTGAGGATTCCCTTGCCGACCGCCTTGATGTAGTTCTTTTGCACCTCTTCGGCGCTGAGCGGCAGGTCGTTCTCGACGCGCAGCTGCTCGAGCGTGGCAAAGGCGAGATAAGGATTGATCGCCTCCGCGCCATATCCGGCCAATGCGCAGAAATGATGCACCTCGCGCGCCTCGCCAGTCTCGACGACGATGCCGGTCAGGGTGCGAAGACCCTGGCGGATCAGGTGGTGGTGCACCGCCGATGTCGCGAGCAAAGCCGGGATCGGCGCCCGCTCGGCCGAAGTCGCGCGGTCGGACAGGATCAGAATGTTGTGCCCGGCTTCCACCGCCAGGGTCGCCTCGTAGCACAGCCGTTCGAGCGCCCGCGCCATGCCATCCGCACCCTCGGCCGCCGCCCAGGTCGTGTCGAGCGTATCGGTGCGGAAGGCGCTGACGAGCTTCTCGATCGCGTGGATCTTCTTCAGATCGCCGTTCGTCAGGATCGGCTGCGCCACTTCGAGCCGGTAATGCGAGCCGGCTTCGTGCCCCAAGAGGTTCGGCCGCGGCCCGATCATCGAGACCAGCGACATGACCAATTGTTCGCGGATCGGGTCGATCGGCGGGTTGGTGACCTGCGCGAAATTCTGCTTGAAATAGTTGTAGAGCAGTTTCGGGCGGTTCGACAGCGCGGCAATCGGCGTGTCGGTGCCCATGGAGCCGACCGGATCGTCCCCGTCGCTCGCCATCGGCTCGAGAAAGAATTGGATATCTTCCTGCGTGTAGCCAAAAGCCTGCTGCTGCTCGAGATGCGTCGTCGGGTCGTTGGGCAGCATCGGCACCGTCGCCCGAGAAAACTCCTCCTCGTGCTCTTCCGCGAGGTCCGGCAATTCGTGCAATTTGAATTGGGTCGCTTCGAGCCAGTCTGCGTATGGATGCTCGGCGGCCAGTTTGCGCTTGATCTCGTCGTCGTCGACGATGCGGCCTTCTTCGAAGTCGATCAGCAGCATCTTGCCCGGCTGCAATCGCCATTTGCGGGTGATCTTCTCCTCGGGGACCGGCAACACGCCGGCCTCCGACGCCATGATCACGTGATCATCGTCGGTGACGATGTAGCGGGCCGGCCGCAGGCCGTTGCGGTCGAGCGTGGCGCCGATCTGGCGGCCGTCGGTAAAGGCGATCGCCGCCGGCCCGTCCCACGGCTCCATCAGGGCGGCGTGGTATTCGTAAAACGCCCGCCGCTGCGCGTCCATCAGCGGGTTGCCGGCCCAGGCTTCGGGGATCAGCATCATCATCGAATGCGCGAGCGAATAGCCGCCGCCGATGACGAGAAGCTCGAGCGCATTGTCGATGCAGGCGGTGTCCGACTGACCCGGCCCAATCAGCGGCACCATTTTCGCAAGATCGGGGCCGAGCAATTCGGACGTCATCGCCTGCCGGCGCGCCGCCATCCAATTGACGTTGCCGCGCACCGTGTTGATCTCGCCGTTGTGGCAGATGAACCGGTATGGGTGGGCGAGCCGCCACGACGGGAAGGTGTTGGTCGAAAAGCGCTGATGCACGAGGGCCAGCGCCGAAACCGTCAGCGGGTTGCGCAGATCCTCGTAAAAGCTTCCGACCTGCGGGGCCAACAGCAAGCCCTTGTAGACGAGGGTCCGGGTCGAGAACGACGGCATGTACAGGTCGCGCAACGCCGGCATCCCGTGGTACTCGGCCAATGCCCAGACGCTGTTCAAGGCCTGCTTGCGGATCGTCAGGATCTTGCGCTCGAAGGCGTCCTGATCGGCGATTTCAGCGCCGCAGGCGACGATCGCCTGGCTGATCCACGGCATCGTCTCGATGACCGTGGCGCCGAGCCCGGTCGTGTCCGTCGGCACGTCGCGCCAACCGATCAGGGCTTGTCCCTCGGTCTTGATGAAGCCTTCGACATGCTCGATCGCGATGGCGCGCGCCCGCTCCTCCCAGGGCAGAAAGCACATCGCGACCGCATACCGGCCAAGCTCGGGAAGGGTCAGCCCGTGGCGCGTCGCCCAGTCGCGCAGCAATGCATCCGGCATCTGAATGAGGCAGCCGGATCCGTCGCCGACCAGCGGGTCGGCCCCGACAGCGCCGCGATGGTCGAGATTGACCAGGATCTGCAGGCCGCGCGCGATGATGTCGTGCGATTTTCGCCCCTTGATGTGGGCGACGAAACCGATGCCGCACGAATCATGCTCGTTGCGCGGGTCGTAGAGGCCCTGTCCCTCAGGCAATGTCATCGCGTATGCTCTTCACCCAAAGCCGTTGGCGCAAGAGTCGCCGCGCGCCAGCGCGCGGTTCGGCGCAGGTGCCATAATATGCACAAGATTGGCGAGGGCGCGAAGCGCTTTAACGCTGGGTTAATTTCCGCATCAATCGCTTAGCCGCCCAGCCGCAGCGCCCTCGATCAAATGCCCCCTCGGGCTCGCGCTGTCCAATTCCTGTGGCATAATGGCGCGGACGCACGCACGGCCAAAGCTGGCATACGCGGTCGGGTAAGATCGGGCGAGCCAGTCACGCCGTCAATGTGAGCCGGAACCACCACATCCAACCGCCCACGACGCGGGCGTCCCGCTTTGCCCTATGGCGCTTGATTGGGGTGAAACCGCATCGGCGCACGGTGGTGATCGCGCCGCAGCTCATGCTGATCGAATGGTGAGGCGAGCCAACCCGAGTGTCAGATCTTGCGGAAGATCCGAGGATTTTGCTATATACCACTGCTAGATGACATTGGGTTTGATAATGACTACAGCGAAGCTTTTCTGGTCCGGCCGATCGCAAGCGGTGCGCCTTCCGAAAGACTTTCGCTTTCGTGGCGGGGAGGTGCGCATCCGGCGCCACGGCAACGCCGTCATCCTCGAGCCACTGGCTGACGATTGGGTTTGGCTGGACGCGATCGCAGGCAAGCTCGATGATGATTTTGTCGAAGCTGTCAAAGAGCAGCCCGAGCAACAGGAGAGGCGTGAGCTCGACGAATTCTTTAAATGATTCGTTATCTGCTCGATGCGAACGCAATTATAGCGTTACTGAATGACACGTCCTCAAACGCAGCCCGGCGTGTTCGGCGCGAGCAGCCAGATGACGTGGCCATCCCGGCAATCGTTGCACACGAGCTGTTTTATGGCGCGTTCAAGAGCAGGCGCGCCGCGCAGAATGTGGCGCTGATCGATGCGCTTCAGTTTGCGGTGCTCGAGTTCGACAAGGAGGACGCTCGGCAAGCGGGCGCAATCCGTGCGCTGCTAGCCTCAAGGGGAACGCCAATCGGTCCTTATGACGTGCTGATCGCCGGCCAGGCTGTGGCGCGTAACCTGGTCCTCGTCACACACAACACGCAGGAATTCGGACGCGTCCCAGGGCTGCGGTTCGAAGACTGGCAAACATGACGCGGGCTAGGGTCGTGACGAAGTTTGTCAATCGCTGGAACTGCGGGGCGACGCCAGCGTGTCCATGAATGCCTGGATGTAGCCCTAGCAATGAGCGAAAGCGACGCCGGAGGGGTCGCGGCCGTCGATCTGCGGCACGTGGTCGGGCATCAGCATGTAGGGTAGGCGACATCGCGATGGGCCGGCAGCGAGCGCGGCATGTCGATGTCGCCCTCGTCGGGGAAAGCCTTCATAAAGTCGAGTTTCCGCCCTTTGATGCTGCGGAGATTAAGGGTGAATAGGTTACCGGTCTCGCGGAACCAGCGGCTCGCCTCGAGATCGGGCGCGCCGGATCGTTCAGCATCGAAACTTTCGTCTCAGCATCTTTTCGTCGCCAGCACGTGCTATGCCGCGCTAGTCAGGTGGCGTAGAGCCCCGTTAACGCCGACCGAAACAATACTACCGCTCCGGTGCGCTAGCCGGCGGTCGGAACGGTATCCGGTCCGAAAATTGTCTCCCTGGGACCGCACTCAGGCCGATACCTGGTTGAGGTCGGATAGAAGCTTCTGAAACGCGGCATAGTACTTATTCCGATCTTTCCACTCGCGGAAATCGCCTATATGCCTTTGCCTCCTTAGATTACCCGCCCAGCCTTTCTTCGTTGACATGATGGCATCGTCCACCTTTATTGGGAAAAGAACGGTGCGATTTTCAGTTCGCGCCCTCTCAAGGGCAGCCTCGACTTCATGTTCCACCCATGCGCTGGAGATCGAATTCTGAGAAAGTATGATCAGAAGACGATCGTGCATGTGTACTGCTTGTTCACCGAATCTCGGATTATGGATCCAATTTTTAGATCTTTTGGAGCGTAGAAGCAGGGCACTCTCGAACTCTTGCAGGTCCGCGTATAGTTTTGTAGTAAATTGCTCATCTTTTGACGAGTAGCTTATGAAACAAGATGCGATGGCCATTGCGTCCGCTACAAGAGACGAGAGGTATTCGACAAATAAGTCCGGGAGTCCGCATGAACGATAGAATGACTTAGGAAGAATTCCAGATTTGAGTAGTGTTCGATGGTCTAACGTAATATGATCGAAGACCCTTGCTTTGGTAAGATTTAAGACATACCCCAGATCTGTGTTAATAAACCCTGATCCAAGGAGGTAGGTATCAGAAAAGTCAGTCCCAACGAGAATCGTATCTTCGAAATCTGCAGAGATCACTGACTTAAATAGCTTCGCATAACTTAGGTTGGTTCGATACAGCGATACTCCGTTTAGCTCCGCGTGAGAGAGGTCTGATCGATCAAATCTACAACCGTCCAGCTTTGACCCGACGAATGCATTACTACGTAGGTTACAGCCAATGAATTCTGTGGGATTCTCATGCGTCCCGTGAGGTCCTGCACCCGCAAGATTGGCATACTCGAATGAAACACGACCAAAATGGCAGTGCCGGAAAGCGCACCCTGTCAGATCATATCCTGATAAATCTCGCCTGCGAAGATCGGCGCGGTCGAGCCGAAGCACAAAACCGGGTAACCAGCATGGGCCACGATACCACTGAAGATGAGGGAGAGACGCTCTAAAGGCGTTCCAAGCTTCCCTTCCTGCAAGGATTAGATCAATCACTTCAGATCGCGAGAAAGTCCGCCCATCGGCGGTCACGCACGTTGCCTGAGCGGGCAGGCAGTCAGCCGCGAGTAACTGAGAACCATGCCGGCGCCACTGCGGAAAGCGAGAGATTGGCATGATTATGTAGCTTAATTTACGGCGGTGCGCGCGTATAAGAGGGTGGCATTCAAAAAAAACTCAATTTGAAATCCGTAAGGCTACGAGCGGAGTGGCCTAACCATCTCGAGGGGTGGGTTGAGGCGCCAGCGCGTCGATGAGGGCCTGGATGTAACCGTAGCAATAGGCGAACGCGACACCGGAGGGGTCGCGGCCGTCGATCTGCGGCACGTGGTCGGGCATCAGCATGTAGGAATAGGCAACATCGCGGTAGGCGGCGAGCGAGCGTGGCATGTTCATATCGCCCTCGTCCGGGAACGCTTCCATGAAATCGAGCTTACGACCCTTGATGTTGCGGAAATGCACGTTGAAGATCTTGCCGCGCTCGCCGAACCAGCGGATCACATCGAAGATCTCGCGGGCCGGGTCGTCGAGCATCTCGGCTATCGTGCCTTGGCAGAAATTGAGCCCGTGATAGGGGCTCTCGTGCATCTGCACGAACCGTTTCAGCCCCTCGACGGTGCCGAGAACGCGCGTCACGCCGCGGTAGCCGGGCGGCGTGTAAGGGTCGTGCGGATGACAGGCGAGCCGGATCTTTGCGGCGGATGCGGCCGGGACCACGGCGGCGAGGAAACGGTCGATCCGTTCCCAGTTCTCGTCCTCTGAGACAATGCCGGCCAGGGTCGGCGGCGCGTCCTGGTCGGCGCGGCTCCAGCGGAAGGCGGCGTTGCGCGAGCCGCCGCGCCCCGCCTCGCGCTCGGTGCGCGGGATGCCGATGATGCAAAGATTGTATTTGGCGGCGGGAATGCCGGCGGCGGCGAGCCGCTCGATGAGCCCACAGATGCTATCGATCTCGCGCTGCCACTCCGGGTCGTTCCCCATCAGGATATGCGGGCTCTCCTGCTCCTCGATCGGCCGCGACGACAATGGCAACTGCACCATGTCGAGCGTGAGGCCGAACGACTCGACGTGCTCGCGATGGCGGTTCAGATCATCGAGGCTCCAGTGGTGCGGGTTGCCGGGCGGGTCGACGCAGACATGCCATACCCCGAGCTGCGCCCAGACCCGATAATCGCTGTCGTCGCGCGGCCGGATCTGCGTACCGACGTACACGGCGCGCCCTCAGAAAAACGCGAGAGTGCGGATCTCGATGCTCTCGCGCGGCCGGGCATGCGGCGCAGTGGTCGGGTCGTCAAAGGCGGTGTGGGCGGTAAACCGGGCGCGGCCGTCCTTCATCGAGTTCGTAGACCTTGAAGACCAATGCCTCGTCCGGGCGCATCTGCGGAAACCAGTACCAGCGATGCGCCGGGTTGTAGGTGATCGCCGAGGTCTGCCCCACGCGGTCCTCATAGCGGCGCTCGGTCACCACCATGTCCGAAGGCGAAAGGCTCTGTGCATCGGCGATGGCGAGAGGCCAGCACTCGACCGGGTGGCGGATCGGCCGCCACACCTGCACTATCGCGAAGCGGCGCTGCAGCAACTCGTCGGCTTCGTCCGGCAGCAGGTCCCGCACCCGCTTTGGCGCCGACCATTCGGTATAGTCGTTGTGCACCCGCCGCACGACCTCACGGATCTTCGCGGCCTCGCGCAATTCCTGGTCCGGTGTGCGCAAGGTGTGGTCGAAGACGACGACGCGCTTGGCGCCGCTCTCGGCTTTTACCAGCGTTTCCATTTCCGGGTAGTAGACCCGGCGGATCTCGTCCTCGTCGTAGAAATCGGCAATCTTGGTTTCGTGGCGGACAAAGCGGAAGCCGTCACGCTCGAGCGCGAAACGGTCGGCATAAGTCCGGCCGTTGTGCAATACGACGCGCCGCGAATCCGACTGGCCACCGCCAACCCGTGTATCGGTGCCGCCCGGGGCGCCGACCAGCGAGACAGGCGTGGCGCCGGTATCGACAAAATAGTTGAGCGTCGCTGCGATCGTTTCCGGGACTGTGTCGAGTTCGGCGATCTGAACCATGAGGGCTCCCTCGCATCAATTCGCGAGTGGATGATAGGGTCGCCCACCGGCCGATACAAGGCGAGGAGCTCTACGCCCCTGCGGCGTGGCGGGGCCGGCCCTCAGCCTCTCACTGACGCGGCCCCCCTCTTCTCGCTTCCGGCCGCTTGCGGGGAGAGGGTCGGGGTGAGGGGCCGTCAGTCCAAGGTGTCTTGCCAGCCATTGTATCGCGGATGACCGCGCTCGATCGGCAGCATGACGACATTACCGGTCGCGGCCGAATGATAGAGGGCAGTGACCAGCTCCAGTAACTGGCGGGCGTCCGCCAGGGTTACCGGCAAGGCGCCGCCAGTTGTCAGCGCTGTGTGATACGCCTCCATCAGCCCCACAAAGCGGGGCGGCACGAAACGGTGACCCGCCAATGCGTCGCCAATGCGAGCGGCGGCTTCGGGTGATGCGGGAATGATCTGCCACGGTTCGTCGCCAGGAGCATAGGGCTTCTGCGAGCTCTCTAACGTCACATGCTCAAAACACAGGCGCAGCGGGCTGATCTCCTTATGCGAGCCCAGCGTCACGGCGAGCGAGACGAGCGCACCGCTCTGCATCACGACGCTGGCGACGGCGCAGTCCTCGACTTCGACCGGATTGACCCGGGTCGCCGTGCGTGCAAACACCGACGCGGTCGGGCCCATCAGATAGGTCAGCAAATCGTGCGAATGGATCGCGTGGCTCAGCAACACGCCGCCGAGCTCGGTATTCAGTCGCCCGCGCCATGGCGTTTTGTAGTATTCGGAAGTGCGGTTCCAAGCCGTCTCGACAGTTGCCAGATAGGGGGTTCCGGCTATTCCCAAATCGATGAGGAGCTTGGCCTTTTGCACCCCGTTGCCGAAGCGGTATTGGAAAATCGGCATGACCCTACCGAAAGCCTGGTCTTCGGCCGCGATCATGCGATCGATGTTCGTCAGCGATCCGGCCACCGGCTTCTCGCAGAGAACCTCCTTACCCGCTGACAGAGCGGCTAGAGTTTGCACGACGTGCAATGCCGGAGGGGTGCAGATATCGATGATCTCGATGTCATCCATGCGCAGCGCGTCGTCGAGAGACCGCGTGCGGCGCCCAATAGAGAATTCATCGGCGACTGCCGCGAGGCGACCGTCGTCGATATCGCACAGAGCCAACACCCGAAACTTGTCAGGATGCCGTCTGTATCCTTCAATATGAGCGCGGCCGATGCCGCAGACGGCGACATTCCATATCTTACCGGCTGCGTTCGGCACTGGTTGCTCAGAGCCAGCTCTTATAGCCGCGGCGCAATGCCTTGCCGAGCCGGAAGGCATTGTCCGTCCAGTCTCCCTTTGGGACGGTAGGAGAAACGCCCTGGTTCAGCGTCTTAAGCTGCTTGCCGAGGCGGAAAATGTTGTCCGACCAGTCGCCCTTGGGCTCGCCAGCGGCCTTGAGCCGCCGCTCGAGGTTCGCCTTCAGGGCCTTGGCATTGGTCCGCTCGTGCTCAGTGGCGCCGGCATTCTGGGCCAATGCCGCCAGTGCTCGAACCTTGCGGCGAATATCTGCGAGCGATGCCATAAACCCGTTTCCCGCATCACGGTAGCGCGGCGGACCGCGTGTAGCGGCGCCACGCGCTCATCTGCACCGCCGAGGTTAGGCAATGGACCACGACGGGCTTGGTCTTCACTGCAAAAGCGCGGGCGATGCCGTCGGCGACTTCTGCCTCGGTGCGGATCGTGATGCCTTCGGCACCAAAGGAACGGCCCCATTGGGCGAAATCGGGGTTGGTGAGCTTTGTGCCCTCCATAAACGCGCGCTCGGGGTAGCGCACATAGGAGTGCATGCCGATGGTGCCGTACATGCCATTGTCGGAGATGATCATGATCGGGTTGGCGCCGTATTGGCGGGCGGTGGCGATCTCATTGCCCATCATCAGCGCGCCGCCGTCGCCGAGAAAGGCGACGACCTGCGTGCCGGGCCGGCGCAACGCCGCCGCGACCGCCATCGGCATGCCGGAGCCCATCGCGCCAACCACTGAGGAGAGAAAGATCTGCCCCTGGCGGAAGCCGATGTAGCGATGGACAAAACTGCCGAAATTCCCGGCATCGGTCGTGATAGTGGCGTCGGGCGCCAGGTGTTTGTCGATCTCGCAGACAATCGCAGCGAAATTCACGCCGTCGCCGGTGGGCTCCCAGTCCTTGGCCAGCAGCTTGCGATGGATGGTGTGCAGCCGATCGACCCAACCGCGGCGCTTGCCCGCATCGGCGGGAGCGCCGCGCCGCAACAGCGCTTTGATGACCTCGTATGGACTGCAAGGGATGCCGAGATCGGGCCGCCAGACGCGGCCCACCTCATTGGGGTCCGGCCAGATGTGCACAAGCGGCAATTGCGCCTGCGGCGCGGTTGGGAAACTGTAGGACTGGCTGATCGTGTCGGTCATGCGCTCGCCCAATGCGACCATCATATCGGCGCGCTGCATCTCGCCGATCAGCGCCGGTGGCACGCGGATTCCCATATAGCCGCCGTAATTCGGATGTGTCGCGTCGAACAGTTGCGGGCGGCGATGGGTCGGGCTGATCGGCAATACCCATTCCTCGGAGAGCCGGTTGAGATCGGCGAAGACGGCCTTGTCATGGACAGCGTCGGCCAATAGCGCGCCCCCGACCAGCACCAACGGCCGCTTTGCCTGCGCGAGCATCCCGGCCAGCCGGTCGAGATCTGCGGCGCGCGGTCCCGCGACGACGCGCGGCCGAGCTGGGTTCAGTTCAACATCGGTCTCCTCGTCGAAAATGTCTTCCGGCAATATTACCGCGACCGGCCCGGGGGTGCCGCTCTCGGCGACATGAAAGGCGCGGGCGATCGCCTCCGAGGCCTGCTCCGGCTCGTTGACCTCAATGACCAGCTTTGTGACGTCGGACAACAGACGCGAATAGTTCTGCTCCTGCAGCGCCAGCCGGCCGAAATCCTTCCGCTCGACCTGCCCGACCAGCATCACCAGCGGCGTCGCGTCGTGATAGGCCGAATGCAATGAGACCATCGCGTTCGACAGCCCCGGCCCGCGCGAGACCATCGCCACCCCGGCGCGATCGCGCAGCCGCCCGTCCGCCACCGCCATGTAGCCGGCACCACCCTCGTGCCGGCAAACGATGACGCGGATCGAATTGCGTTCGATAAGCGCGCTGGTCAGCCCGACATAGCTCTCGCCGGGCACGCAATAGACCTGGTCCACGTCATGCGCTTCGAGGCTTTCGGCCAGCAGTCGAGCAACGGTTCGGGTCATTAGCGCCTTCTCCAGCGAAAAAGAGACTGCCGCTATGAATGCAGCTTCAGCACGGCCCCCAGCAAGGTGAGGCCCGTCGCCAGCATCACGCCCATCCGTACGGTCAGCCGCAGGGTTATCAGCTCGACCGCGATGCGAAGATCTTCCTTCGTAACCAACTCGTTCATGCTGAACATCTTCGCCGCGTCGGCGTGCGCCTCCGCCTGGTTTTGCGGAACGCCATTATCGCGAAGGTGCTTGGCTTAAGACAAGCTGTCGAATGTGAACGCCATTTCGCCGCCGTTTGTTGTGCGGGGGCGGAGTTTTGCCACGCCGCCTTGCCAATCTGGCGACGTTAGCCGCTCAGCGTTAAGATCGGGTGGTGAGCGGAGGGGAGCAAGAACCATGACCATCCCACAAGACCAGATCGAGGCCGATTTCATCGTCGTCGGCGCGGGGTCGGCCGGATGCGCGGTCGCGGCGCGGCTCAGCGAGGACCCGGCAACCCGCGTGCTCTTGCTCGAAGCCGGCGGCGAGGATCGCAACCGCTGGATCCACATCCCGCTCGGCTTTGGCAAGACCTTCGCCGACCCGTCGGTCAATTGGTGCTACGAGACCGAGCCCGACGCTGGCGCCGGCGATCGCCGCGTGTTCTGGCCGCGCGGCAAGGTGCTCGGCGGCTCCTCGTCGATCAACGGCATGGTCTATATCCGCGGCCAGGCCGAAGATTTCGACCATTGGCGCCAGCTCGGCAATACCGGATGGTCATTCGACGATGTGCTGCCCTATTTCAGACGCTCGGAGCACCAGACGCGCGGCGCCGATAGGTTCCACGGTGCCGACGGGCCGCTCTGCGTGTCGGACGTCGCGCAACACCCGATCAGTGAGGCTTTTATCGCGGCGACGACCGGGCTCGGCTTTCCCCGCAATGAGGATTTCAACGGCGCGAGCCAAGACGGGGTCGGCTACCACCAGACGACGACACGCAACGGAAAGCGCTGCTCTACCGCCGTCGGATATCTCCGCCCGGCTATGCAACGCGCCAATCTCAACGTCGTCACCGGGGCCCTGACCGAGAGGATTCTGTTCGAAGGCCGCCGCGCGTTCGGCGTGACATTTCGCCGGCATGGCGGGCTCTGCACCGCCCGTGCCGCGCGCGAGGTCGTCCTGTGCGGCGGAGCCGTCAACTCGCCGCAATTGCTGATGCTCTCCGGCATTGGGCCGCAAGAGCACCTGGCCCGGTTTGGCATTCCGGTTGTGCATCACCTTCCCGGTGTCGGACAAAGCTTACAGGACCACTACTCGGCCGCGATAAAGCTCCGGTGCAAATTGCCGGTCACCGTAAACGACGTAATGCTGAGCAATGCGCGCAAACTGAAGGCCGGTCTCGAATACTACATGTTCCACCGCGGACCGCTGTCGATGATCAGCTCGCCGGCGGCGTTGTTCGCGCGCACCCGTCCCGAGCTCGCCTCGCCCGACGTCAAAATTTCGATCTCGCCGTTCAGCGCCGACCGGCCGCAGGATGGTTTGCACCGGTTTTCCGGGTTTACGTCGATTGCTTACCAGCTGCGGCCGGACAGCCGCGGCGAGATCAAGTTGAAGAGCCCCGACCCGTTCGACGCGCCGGCGGTCCACCCTAATTATCTCGCGACAGAGACCGACCAGCGCACGATCGTTGCCGGTTTAAAGCTGTGCCGGCAGATTTTGGCGACCCCGCATATGCAAAGCTACATCGAGGCGGAATTCCAGCCCGGTTCGGCGGTCGAAAGCGATGAGGAGCTCTTGGATTACGCTCGGCGCCGCGGCGGGACGGTCTATCATCCGACCAGCACCTGCAAGATGGGCAGCGACCCGATGGCGGTCGTCGACGCCGAGCTTAGGGTGCACGGCATCGAGGGGTTGCGCGTTGCCGATGCCTCGATCATGCCGACTGTGGTCTCCGGCAACACCAACGCCGCAACGATCATGATTGGCGAGAAGGCGGCCGACATGGCCCGCCGGCCGGCCGCCCGGATGGCCGCGTGAGTCTCCGCCGGGTGAATCGACTTGCGGGCACAATCGTGGAAAGATGCCGAATGCCGCAGCAAAGCCAGCAGGGAGCGCGCCCGATGATCGAGAAGACCACGCAATCCGTCGGCAATTTGGGCTATCACGCCCACATCTATTACGACCCGGAAAAGACGCGCGGCGCCGCAGAGCGAGTATGCGCCGCAATCGAGGAGAAATTCCCGGTCGAGATCGACGGCTTCCGCGACACGCCGGTCGGGCCACACCCGATCGCGAATGTCCTGGTCATCTTCAAGCCCGACCAGTTCGAGCACGTCGTGCCGTATCTGATGCTGAACCGTGACGGGCTCGACGTGCTGGTCCACCCGCTGACCAAGGACGCGGTCGAAGACCACAGCAGTTTTGCGATCTGGCTCGGCAACCCAGTCGAGCTGAAACTTCACACATTGCCCCATGGCCGCGGCGGGCGGCTGCCGAGCGGACTACACGCGTAGGCCGGTATCGCACAGGAGGACATAACGATGCAGTCCGACATCGATGACGCTGCCTTGGCATTTTTGCTCGCCCGTGCCGGACTTGATCTGACCGAGGTGCAGAAGGCCGAGCTGAAGGGAGTTTACGCCGGCATTGCTGCAATGGCGGAGCGGGTGCGTAAGCCGCGCGGCCGTATGGCCGAGCCGGCGCATGTTTACGATTTCAGCGAACAGGATCTCGCATGAGCGGCGCGATCCCGACGATTGCGGAGGCCGCACGGGCCATCGCGGCAAAGCAGCTCTCGCCCGTCGAGCTCACCCATGCCTGCCTCGATCGCATCCGCAAGCTCGACGGGGAGTTGAACGCGTTTGTCCATTTGACCGAGGTACGGGCTTTGGCCGACGCGCGCGCCGCCGAGGCTGCGATCATGGCGAATGGTCCGAAGGGGCCATTGCACGGCATCCCGATCGGCCTCAAGGACATCGTCGACACAAAGGGCATTCCAACGACGTGCCAATCGAAATTGCTGCAGGACAACATCCCCGACGCTGACGCGACTTGCGCCGAGAAGCTCGCCGCCGCCGGCACAGTGCTGATCGGCAAAACCACGACCCATGAATTCGCCGATGGCGGCCCGTCTTTCGATTTGCCCGAGCCGCCGGCGCGCAACCCGTGGAACACCGCGCGCTTCACCGCGGGCAGCAGCAGCGGCACCGGCGCTGGAGTGGCGGCGGGGCTGATCCTCGGCGGGATTGGCACCGACACCGGCGGGTCGATCCGCGGCCCGGCGGCCTTGTGCGGCATTGCCGGCATCAAGCCGACCTATGGGCTCGTCAGCCGCGCCGGGGTCGCGCCGGCCGCGTTCAGCCTCGACCACATCGGCCCGATGGCGTGGACGGCAGAGGATTGCGCGCTGATGCTGCAGGCCCTGGCGGGCCACGATCCGCGCGATCCAGCCAGCGCCTCGCGCCCGATCCCGAACTACACCGGGCAGCTCGGCAGCGGCATCAAAGGCCTCAAGATCGGCGTCATTCACCATTTCCACGAGACCGATCACAAGGTCAGCGACGGCACGCAGCGCGGCATTACCGCGGCGATCGGCGCTTTCCGCGATCTCGGTGCGGAAATTCGTGAAGCGCAATTGTCGCCGTTGCAGGATTGGCTGGCCTGCGGCTCGCTGATCTCGATCACCGAGCGTGCGGCGGCTTATGAGGAATGGGCGCGCACGCGCCTCGGCGACTTCAGCGAGCGGCTGCGCAGCCGGCTGATGCTCGGCGCCTTCGTTACCGGGGTCGATTACGTGCAAGCGGTGCGGCGGCGGCGCGAGCTTCGTGCCGAACTGCAGGCGACGATGCGAGGGGTCGATGTCGTATTGACCGCAACCCAACCGGCCGAGGCGGCGAAAATTGACGCCGTGCCGAAATGGGACCTGTTCGGCCCGCCGAACTTTACGATGCCGTTCAACGTCGCCGGTTACCCGGCGATCTCGGTATGCGCCGGGTTCGGTGAAGGCGGCCTGCCGGTGGCAGTCCAACTTGTCGGCAAGCCCTTCCAGGAACCGACGCTGTTTCGTGTCGCCGACGCGTTCGAGAAGGGCACTCCCTTCCGCGATCGCCGCCCCACACTGGTGGGCGGCTGAGCCAAGCCCCCCTCCCCATTCGCTCCCCCGCAAGCGGGGGAGGGTTAGGGTGGGGTGGGTGGGTGAGGGAGTCGCGCCTTACTCGTATCCCGGGGTGGCCAGCATCGGCGGGTCGCCGACCTCGACCAGGTCGGCGCGGCCGAAGCCATTGAAGCCGGTACGCAGGCAGGCGCCGTAGGCGCCGAGCTGGCCGAGCTCGATCCAGTCACCCTCGCGCATGTCGGCGGGCAGCCGAAACGGCCCGCGCATCCGGTCGGCGCTGTCGCAGGTCGGTCCGAACAGCGCGAAATCCGCGAGCCCCTCTCCCGGATCGTCGGCGCCGGCGAGACGAATGCGGCGCGCCGGAAAGCGAAAGCCGAGAGCGCCGGCGTCGCTGAGATTGCCGTAGACTCCATCGTTGACGTAGAGTGTGTCGCCGCGCCGCAGCTGAACCTGCACGACGACCGACCCGCCTGCCGCGACGAGCGCCCGCCCCGGCTCGGCCCACAGCTTTACGCCGGCCGGCAATGCGGCGACGCCAGCCGCGATCGCCGCGATGTAGTCGGCGAGCTGCGGCGGCGTCATGTCGGGGTAGCTGACCGGGAACCCGCCGCCGACATCGACGATGTCGACCGGCACGCCGCAATTCGCGATCGCTTCGCCGACCAATGCCATTGCCCGCGCGTAGGCATCCGGCTCGAGGCACTGCGAGCCGACATGAAAGGCAATGCCGAGACGGGCGGCGTGCGGCCGGGCCGCGCGCAGCAACTCGGCCGCCTCGTCGAGCGGTGCGCCGAACTTGCCGGACAGGTCATAGACCGCGCCGCCCTTGGGCAGAGCCAGCCGCACCAACAAGCCCAACACCGGCGGATCGCCGACTAGCCCGACCGGCACCGTCTCCTGCAGAATTTTCGCCAATTCGTCGGCGCTGTCGAACGCGAAATCGGTAACGCCATAAACATCGAAGGCGTCGCGGATCGCCGGCCGTGACTTGACCGGGTGCATGAAATGCACCTCGGCCCCGGGCAACAGCTTGCGCACGAGCGCCACCTCGGCGAGCGAGGCGCAATCGAAATGGCTGATGCCGCCGGCCCACAACGCCCGCAGCACGCGCGGCTCGGGGTTGCACTTGACTGCGTAGAGAACATCGCCCGGAAAGAGCTCGACAAAAAGCTGCGCGGCGCCGGCGATCACTGCCGGCCGAAGGCACATTAACGGATCGCTCGGCCGCGTCCGGGCGACGACTGCATCGATCGAGGAGAAGACAGCACGCCCCTGTGGGCGGGCAGAAAAAAGACGGGCTTGCGCCATCGCATCATCCTCCGAACCAGGAGGCGACATGCCGCTCCGGGCGCCAAACGCGCCGGAGGCGGAATGACCGATCAGGGTGAAACGCCGCGCCGGGCGAGACCGCCCGGAGGACGTCAGACGATGGTGCGAGGACTTCGCATCGCGTGCCGGAACATATCCGTTTCCCTTAAGGACACCGGCCCACGGGTGACCGGCTCGACCGAAAAGGACGCGTTACGTCGTAGCAGCACCCCTTGGCGAAAAGGGGTTCTAGGCACGTGCGATTGCGTCGGCGTTGAAAATAGGAAAAATGCCAGCCGGTTCAAGGCTTTTCTGAAATCTTTAGCATGCTGGACATCAATGCGCGTCGGGCTCGAATGGACCGGCCTGCCCCGCATGGTCCGGGTTTTGCACTGTCAACTCCGGAATGGATGGCGTAAGTTCGCGGAGACAAAGTAATGCCGGACAGGGAAGGATGATTTCTTTGGCCCACACGGTTCGGTCCGCGGCGGGTGCTGCCCTCCTCACCCTTCTCACTTCAGCCGCTGGATGGAGCGAGCCGGCACAGAAAACCCTGCGGTTTATTCCGCAGGCGGATTTGCGCAGCATCGATCCGATCTGGACGACGGCCTATGTCACGCGCAACTTCGGGTATCTGGTATTCGATACGCTGTTCGCGCTCGACCAGGATCTGAAGCCGCAGCCGCAGATGGTCGATCATTGGAATGTCAGCGACGACAAGCTCGGCTGGCATTTCACGTTGCGTGAGGGCCTCAAATGGCATGATGGGCAGCCGGTTCGCGCCGCCGATTGCGTCGCCTCGATCAAGCGCTGGGGAGCGCGCGATCCGTTTGGGCAAAAGCTCATGGATGCGGTCGCGTCGATCACTACGGATGACGACAAGAGCTTTACGATCGCGCTCAAAACTCCGTTTCCGCTGATGCTCAACGCGCTCGGCAAATTGTCGAGCAACGTGCCGTTCATGATGCCGGAACGGCTCGCCGACACCGACCCGTTCAAGCAGATACCCGACGCGATCGGCTCCGGCCCGTTCAAATTCGTCAAGGCGGAATGGGAGCCCGGCCACAAGGCAGTGTTCGTCAAGAACACCGGTTACGTGCCGCGCGGCGAGCCGCCGAGCTTCGCCTCCGGCGGCAAGGTGGCAAAAGTCGACCGCGTCGAGTGGCTCTATATCCCGGACACCGCGACCGCGGCGGCCGCCCTCAACAGCGCCGAGGCGGACTGGTACGAGCAGCCGCCGAACGACCTGCTGCCGCTGTTTGCCAAGAACCCGGATGTCGTCGTCAAGACCGTCGATCCGCTCGGAAATATCGGCGTCTTGCGCTTCAACCAGATCCACCCGCCGTTCGACAATCCGAAGATGCGCGAGGCGGTGCTGAACCTGGTCAATCAAAAGGATTACATGCAGGCGGTCGCCGGCGACGAGAAATACTGGAAGACATGCGTTGCGATCTTCGTCTGCGGCACGCCTTTCGCGACCGAGGCCGGCGCGGACCAATTATTGCGCGCGCCGAACCTGCAGCATGCCAAGGAATTGATCGCAGCGGCTGGGTATAAGGGACAAGAAATCGTGTTGCTCGACGCAACCGACCAGCCGATCGTGCACGCCCAGGCGCTCGTCACCAACGAAGCGCTGACCCAGGCCGGCCTTAAGGTACGGCTCGACGCCAATGATTGGGGCACGTTGATCACGCGGCGCGCCTCGAAGGAGCCGGATGACAAAGGCGGCTGGGATCTGTTCCACACCTGGACTTCGGCGCCCGACATGCTGTCGCCGGCGCTCAACGGCCCGCTGCGCGGCAACGGCGACAAGGCATGGTTCGGCTGGCCTAAAGATCCCAAACTCGAAGCGCTGATCGACGACTGGTTCAAGGCGGCCGATTTGGCCGGACAGAAGGAACTCGCGACGGCGATCCAGGTCGAGGCCTATAGCCACGAGATCCCCTATGTGCCGACCGGCCAGTTCCAGATCCCGACCGCCTATCGCAAGAGCCTCGACGGCATCATCATCTCGCCGGTCGTCTTTCTATGGAATGTCGAGAAGAAATAAGGGGGCTAGAGGCGCCCCCCACCCCAGCCGTCCCCCGCCCGCGGGGGAGGGGGTCGAATGCGTCTCGCCCCTTGGTCCGGTCCCCTCCCCCGCAGGCGGGGGAGGGTTAGGGTGGGGGTTCTAGATGTTCGCCTATGTCGTTCGGCGGATCCTGGCGACCATCCCGGTGATGGCAGTGGTTGCGCTGTTCGTTTTCGCGCTGCTGCATCTCAGCCCCGGCGACCCCGCCGCGATCATCGCCGGCGACACGGCGACGGCCGACGACATCGCCCGCATCCGCCAGAAGCTGGGGCTCGACCAGGCGCTCTACATCCAGTTCGCAACCTGGGTCTGGGCCCTCCTTCACGGTGATCTCGGGATCTCGATCTTCACCAATCTGCCGGTCTCCAAGCTGATCGCGCAGCGGATCGAGCCCACCGTCACTCTGACGATCTCCACGCTCATCTTCTCGATCCTCGCGGCGATCCCGATGGGTGTGCTCGCGGCGTGGAAGGCCGGCTCCTGGATCGACCGGATGGTGATGCTCTTCGCGGTGCTGGGATTTTCGGTGCCAGTCTTCGTGCTCGCCTACCTGTTGATCTATGTCTTTGCGATCTCGACCGATCTCTTGCCGGTCCAGGGCTTTGCCTCGATTGGCAGCGGCGTGGGGCCGTTCCTCTCGCACATCGTGATGCCGACCCTCGCGCTCGGCGCGGTTTTTGCGGCGTTGATCGCCCGCATGACGCGCGCCAGCATGCTCGACGTGCTGGCGCAGGACTATATCCGCACGGCTCAAGCCAAAGGTCTGGCGAACGACAGAGTGCTGATCGGCCACGCGCTGAAGAACGCGGCCGTGCCGATCGCAACCATCATCGGCATCGGCGTCGCCTCGCTGATCTCCGGCGTCGTCGTCACCGAGACGGTCTTCGCGATCCCGGGTCTCGGGCGGCTCACCGTCGATGCGATCCTGCGCCGCGATTATCCGATCATCCAGGGGATCATCCTCGTCTTTTCGGCCGCGTACGTGCTGGTCAATCTGCTCGTCGACCTCAGCTACACCTTCCTCGACCCGCGCATCCGGTACTGACGCCGAATGATGCTCGTCAAATCACCTGATACGGATCTTCAATCCGTCATTCCCGCGCAAGCTGGAATCCAGAAAGGCCGAGCTCCGGCGGCCGCCCCCTGTTCAAGCCAGGGGCAGGCTCTGGACCCCTGCTTTTGTGGGGGCGACGAGAAACGATGACCATAGCGCCCGCCGATCTTGCCGTTCTCGCCGCTCCTCCCCGGCGCAGACGCGGCGCCTGGGCCTATATCCGCCGCCACCCGACCATCGTTATCGGCGCGACACTGCTTGGTCTGATGGCATTGATGGCGATCTTTGCCCCTTATCTCGGCACGGTCGACCCGCAGGCGCTATCACCGATCCGCCGGCTGCGCTGGCCGTCGGCGCAATATTGGTTCGGCACCGACATGCTCGGGCGCGACATTTACAGCCGCACGATCTACGGCGCGCGCATATCGCTGACCGTCGGGTTGAGCGTCGCCCTGCTGAGCACCGCGCTGGGCCTGGCGATCGGGCTCGTCACCGGTTTCAGCCGCTGGACGGACGCGATCGTCATGCGGATCATGGACGGGCTGATGTCGATCCCCGCAATCCTGATCGCGATCGCGCTGATGGCGTTGACCCGGGCCAGCCTCGAGAATGTCGTTTTTGCAATCACCATTGCGGAGGTGCCGCGGGTGACGCGCCTTGTCCGCGGCGTAGTGCTGAGCCTGCGCGAATTGCCCTTTGTCGAGGCCGCCCATGCCAGCGGCACCGGATTTTTCCGCATCCTGTGGCGGCACATCCTGCCCAACACAGTGCCGCCGCTCCTCGTGCAGGGCACCTTTGTTGCCGCCTCGGCGATGATCGTCGAAGCGATCCTGTCTTTTCTCGGCGCCGGCACCCCGCCGAACATCCCGAGCTGGGGCAACATCATGGCGGAGGGCCGCAGCCTCTTTCAGGTCGCCTACTACATCGTCCTGATCCCCGGGGCGTTCCTTTCGGTCAGCGTCCTCGCGATCAACCTGCTCGGCGACGGCTTGCGCGACGCGCTCGACCCGCGCCTCGCGCGGCGCATGTAGCGCATGCCCGAGGCTGCCTACGTCGCTACATTCCCGAAGGCCCCGGCCGCCGCGGTCGAGCCAATCCTCGACATCGCCGATCTGCGGACCTGGTTTTTTACCCGCGACGGAGTGGTGCGCGCGGTAGACGGCGTTTCGTTTCACGTCACCGCAGGCGAGACCCTGGCGATCGTCGGCGAAAGCGGCTGCGGCAAGAGCGTCACGGCGCTGTCGATATTGCGGCTGATCCCGTCGCCCCCGGGCCGCATCGTCTCCGGCGCGATCCGCTTTGCCGGGCGCGATCTGCTGCGCCTCAGTGAACCCCAGATGCGCCAGGTTCGCGGCAACGAGATTTCGATGATCTTTCAGGAGCCGATGACCTCGCTGAACCCGGTATTGACGATCGGCCGGCAGATCGCCGAGACCCTGACCCTGCACCAGGGGCTCGGCCACAAGGTGGCGCTCGCCAAGGCCGCCGACATGCTGCGCGTCGTGCACATCCCCGAAGCCGACCGCCGCATCACCGAATACCCGCACCAGATGTCGGGCGGCATGCGGCAACGGGTCATGATCGCAATGGCGCTCGCCTGCAATCCGAAGCTCCTGATCGCCGACGAGCCGACGACCGCGCTCGACGTGACGATCCAGGCGCAGATCCTCGACCTCATGCGCGAGCTGAAGCAAAAGATCGACGCGGCGATCGTGCTGATCACTCACGACCTCGGCGTTGTCGCCGAGATGGCGCAGCGCGTCGTCGTCATGTATGCCGGCCGCAAGGCCGAGGAGGCACCGGTCGGCAGGCTGTTCCGCCGGCCGCTGCACCCCTACACGAAGGGGCTGCTCGCCTCGGTGCCGCGGCTCGGCGCCTCGCTCGATCATGAGCGGGCGCCGCGGCTCGCCGAGATCGCCGGCACCGTGCCGTCCCTCAGGGAACCGATCCCGGGCTGCCCGTTCGAGACGCGCTGCGCCTTCGCGACCGACATCTGCCGCCGCGAAATGCCGGCCTTCGACGAAAAGGAGCCCGGTCATTTCGCCGCTTGCTTCCACTCCGACCGGGTCGCCGCGGCATGACGCCGGTCACGCCTCACCCCCTCCGTAACCCTCCCCCGCTTGCGGGGGAGGGAATGGGTGGGGGCACCTCCCCTCTGTTGTCAGTACGCGGGCTAGTAAAACATTTCCCCGTCAAGAAGGGCCTGCTGCAGCGCACTGTCGGTCAGGTCCATGCGGTCGACGGCATCTCCTTCGATATCGCCCCGGGCGAGACTCTGGGGCTCGTCGGCGAGAGCGGCTGCGGCAAATCCACCGCAGGCAAGGCGATCCTGAAATTGATCGACCCAACGGCCGGCGAGGTCCGGGTCAACGGCGAGCGCATCGACCGCCTGACGCGCCAGCAGATGCGGCCCTGGCGCCGCCGGCTCCAGGTCGTCTTTCAGGACCCCTACTCCTCGCTGAACCCGCGCCTCAAGATCCGCGACATCATCGGCGAGCCGCTGATCAATTACGGCGTCTCGGGCGGCCGCGAATTGGCGGACCGGGTCGAAGAATTGGCGCTCAAGGTGGGGCTGCGCGCCGAGGCGCTCGACCGGTTCCCGCACGAATTCTCCGGCGGCCAGCGCCAGCGCATCGGCATCGCCCGCGCGCTCGCACTGCACCCGAGCCTCATCGTCTGCGACGAGCCGGTCTCCGCGCTCGACGTCTCGGTGCAGGCGCAGGTGATCAATTTGTTGGGCGATTTGCAGAACGAGTTCGGCCTCTCCTACCTCTTCGTCGCGCACGACCTCGCCGTCGTCGAGCACATCAGCCACCGCATCGCGGTCATGTATCTCGGCAAGATCGTCGAAATCGCCGACAAGCGCGCCCTCTTCACCCGCCCGCAACACCCCTACACCGAGGCGCTCCTGTCGGCGGTGCCGGTCCCCGACCCCGAGGCGGCAAAGCAGCGGATCATCCTCAAAGGCGACGTGCCGAGCCCGATCAATCCTCCCGCGGGCTGCCGCTTCCACACCCGCTGTCCCTACGCCTTCGCCCGCTGCTCGCAAGAGGAGCCCGCGATGCGCGAAATCCTCCCCGGCCACCAGGTCGCCTGCCACCTGCGCGAGACGTAAACCGCTGATTTGTTATGAAGTCCTTACAGATCTTCAGTGTATTTGTCCCGAACCCGTCGAGAACCGACGTTTAGTATTTAATATGGATCCCCCCATTCTTGGATGTCGACCCCCTTGGCCTTGAGGGCGGGTATCACTCCGGGATAGTCACCTCCGCTTGCATAAAATACAGCTTCCTTAAGCATGGGCAATTCAGTCAGCTCCTCCGCCCCACGTACAACACATCGTGACGAGTTGAATTTTCTCAGTTCTCTCAATCGAGCAATACCTGAAAGATCAACAGCATTGCCACTCCGCCAGATCTCCAAGGCTGTTACCGAGCTGGGCATCCACGATATGGTCTCAACGGGCGGATCGCGGGCGACGAGGGTATTCAGAGCCGGCAAATCGCTAAGCCCTAGCAACAACGAGGGGGGTGGCGATGACAAGCGGAGATCAGTGAGTGACTGCATGGCTGGCCAAGGAAATCCCTCGTCAAGCTTGAGGTATTCGAGGCACAATACCTGCAATCCCTTCAGAGTACCAAGCTGAGCATAGCTGGCTATCGGCACCGAAGTAAGCGTTAGGCGTTTTAGCCCGTGTGCCAGGGCAATCGACGCGAAGTCGGATATCGGTACATGACTAAGCGATAATTCGCGCAGAGAGCTGTTGGGGCCGACGCAGTCAAGTTCATTGTAGAACTTAGCCATACTTATGCTGAGGCGCTCTAAACTATGACATCGGCGTAAGGAATTGAGCCTAACAATGCCATCCCCCATCAAACTCAGGCTCGCAAGTCCTTGCATGTCGGCGATGGGTCCGAGATCGGCAGCCTCACCTAGAGTTATCCCGAGATCCTCCAGCTTTAGTGCGCCCACATTTCCGATCGCGTCTGGATCCACGCTCGCCAACCGCAATGACTTTAGCGAAGTCAGCCGCGCGATGCGCTCGACCTCCCTAGAGCGAGTACGATTCCCCGTTGGTGACGTTAGATTATGGCCCGCTGCACGCCGCTCAAAATATCGTCCATCGTCTTCATCTTCTTCGCTCACACCAATTGTAAACTCTGCGAGATCGAGGGCATTCCGGCGCTCAAACGCATCAAAGGCAGTCCTAAACTGATCGGAGGTGTGGGTCGCTCTCTTGTACCGGAGGAGAAGTTTAAAGCATTCCGCCGACTTAGGGTTTAGCTGAGAAGTATTCACACCAAACATCTCCTTCCGGTCGGCCAGCACCCGCTCCTCGAAGGCCTGATCGTCGAAGATTTGGTAAGCGCGGGTGATCTCTTGGTCGATCAGTTCCCCAGGGACCGATGCATAACCCGCGATGACCTGTTGCATTCGAGGCGTGCCGACAATCGAAGCTGTTCGTATGCATGCCGCAATGATCTCTGGCTGCGCCCCCGCGTGTCCCTCAAGAAGCTCTGGGTTGTATGCGGCGGCCGCAGAGAGCACGCGGGCCCGCGAAAAGTCCCTAGGCGGAAATAGGGATTTGGCAAGCTCGCGTAAGCGTTGGAGCAGATCTGGTCGGAGATTGCGGCCCGCCGTCTCAAGGCAACAGACCGCCGTAACCTCCGCCTCGACCGACCGGCGGAATCTGAATCGATCGCGCCGCAATAGCCGCTCTATAAGGTCATCGCGCACCTGCCCTTGCGCGTGACCGGCTGCGAACACCACCACATCACGCCAACTCTCCTGGCTTGCTTGAGTAACCAAAAAATCTCGATCCCCCTGCGCAAGCGCGGCGCGTGCTCCCATGTACTCCAAGAAGGTTCGATGCATGAAGTCCACTAGGCCGTGTTGTGGCTCGCGCAATACACCGCTACGCTCTACTAATTCCTGCGTAATGCGGTTGGGTTCGCGGGGCAAATGCGCAAGCCATGGCAGCATCCGTCCGATCTCAACCTCGGCTTCACTCCGCTCTGCCTCGCTCATACCATTGCGCAGCATCCAATAGGCAATGCCGTCGAGCAACGTCTGCTTGCTTGCGCGATCCAACCCGTCCACATAAGTGGCGCCGATTTCCCGATCCGACTCTCGACGCTCAAGCAAAAGTTCCAACGCGATTCTGTATAATTCCATGCGATCGTCGGGCAAATTAGCCTTTTGGTCCCAGTTCAATATGCACATCATCGAGCAAAGTAGCGGGCTCGATGCGAGATTGCGAATTGTAGGCCGTTCACGCACTGCCTGGCGCAAGCTCCGTCCGTTCTCAGCCAGTTGCTCCAGCACCACAGGGTCGGCTAGGCCGCTCGCAACTTCGTCGTGCCACCGAACCACCAACGCCTCGCTATCATCCGGCGTCATCGGCTCAAGGGTGAGTGGTTCATAGCCCGCCTTGCCGAGACGCTCCCCAAGAGACACCTCCGAATCAACTCCTGAATCAAGTGCTGCAGGCCGTGAGCTGACCACAAACACAGCTTCGGGATGAAGCTCTTGCAACCCTCGCAACCAGTCCAGCAGCTGCAATCGCCGCCGCGCGGGCAGTTCGTCAACGCCGTCCACTAACAGGAGGCCGCGATCTGCCAGGGCGCGATTGGCCCACCCTTTAGGCATTAAGTCGCGCAGGTTCACAAGCGGGCCCGACAAAAAGTCGCCTGGCGTGGGTAGCGATCGCGATGAATCGCGAAAGTCCCGTAGCTTTAAGTAAAAGGGTATCCGACTATTCCAGTGTTCGAGTGCTCCAGTAAAGGTGCGCCGGGCTGCCTGCACTGCGAGCCACTGCATAACAAAGGTCTTCCCAAACCCCGCTTCGCCCCGCAGCACGATGCGCGTTGCGCCCGTGAGTCCGTCTTCCACCCGGCAGGGCTCGCCGGGGTCCCCGCGCACAACGGTCAGCGGCACATAGGCCCGCGTAAGTCCGTATTCACGCATCGCCGCGCCGGTTAGGCGGACGCCGAACAGTTCCACGCGGTCCAGTACACGAGCGAGGTCAATCCGATATTGGTCTTCAAACTCGGCCGCCTCTTGATCAGTCCTATCCGAGGGCTGGCGTCGTATAGCGACCAACTGGTCCAGCACGCTTTGCAGCTCTTGCAATATCGAAGTGCTGCGAACTAGCAGCTCCCTGGTGGCCGCGGCGTCGAATTGCGGGAGTTTTGGAGCTATCGTCACGATGTAATTGCAGCATTCTCGGAGCAACCGCTCTCCGAGCGCTTGCGTTTGAGTTCCCAGATGACGAAACGGGTCGGGCGCTGTTTTGTGCACGGCACGCTCGAGGAGGGTGGCATCCAGATCAGTCCGCATTAGAGTTGCCTCCATCTCTAGGCGCCCAAGCGCGTCCGCGACCGCAAGCGCCGCGGCCTCGCGCTCGTTGTCGGCGAGATTGGGGAACTCTATGCGGACGAAGCGCTCAAGCCGCGCTCCAATGTCGTCCTCGATGTCGTGCACTAGCCGCTCAGCCGAGCGCGCAACGGGAAACGCTTCAAACCGCTTTTTAAGGGTTTCGATCACACCTTCGCCGATGGCGACCGGACCTTCGTCCTTTAGCCACAGCTTAACGACGGCCTTCGCCAATGCCGCAGCCACATTAATGGTCAGTGTCTCGATGAGGGCCATGATCACCTCCCTAGTCGTATTTGTTTCGATCGTAGCAATGCAATGAGCCGCAGTCTACGTGTATAAAAGCGGCCACGCGATCGACGGCATCTCTTCAAGACCCCTATTCCTCGCTCAACCGCGCTTGCGCATCCGCGACATCATCGGCGAACCATTGAATTGGCGCTCAAGGTGGGGCTGCGCGCCGAGGCGCTCGACCGCTACCCGCACGAATTTTCCGGCGGTCAGCGCCAGCGCATCGGCATCGCCCGCGCGCTCGCACTGCACCCGAGCCTCATCGTCTGCGACGAGCCGGTCTCCGCGCTCGACGTCTCGGTGCAGGGCGCAGGTGATCAATCTGCTGGGCGATTTGCAGAACGAATTCGGCCTCTCCTACCTCTTCGTCCCGCACGACCTCGCCGTCGTCGAGCACATCAGCCACCGCATCGCGGTCATGTATCTCGGCAAGATCGTCGAAATCGCCGACAAGCGCGCCCTCTTCACCCGCCCGCAACACCCCTACACCGAGGCGCTCCTGTCGGCGGTGCCGGTCCCCGACCCCGAGGCGGCAAAGCAGCGGATCATCCTCAAAGGCGACGTGCCGAGCCCGATCAATCCTCCCGCGGGCTGCCGCTTCCACACCCGCTGCCCCTACGCCTTCGCCCGCTGCTCCAAGGAGGAGCCCGCTATGCGCGAAATCCTCCCCGGCCACCAGGTCGCCTGCCACTTGCGCGAGGCGCAGCCTGCAGCGTCCACGCAGGTCGCGGCGGTTCCGGTCTAGCCCAAGAAGCGCGCGGACGCTTTGCCGCCGACTACGACACGCCGCGACCGACTGAGGCGGCCGCACCGAGCGGACCAAATCTATCACGAGCGTTTATGTTAAGCCGACCCAACAGGCGGAATAGTTCGACCTCGCATGGCGGAATTGGCGTAGAATTCGACACAATCCTCAGGTTAACTCTCGATTGTGCTTACGAACCTCAGCAGCAGAATGCTCAAACGCCGAAGGAGAGACCGTCGGGAGGGATTGATGCGAAATCTCTATTCTGCACAGTTCATTGCGGATGCCTGCGGCTCGCGGGGTGCGGTGTGACCGAAAAAAAAGTGATCATTATTGACGAGGTTCCCGACAATCTTTTGTCGAACCTCGATAGCAGGGACGTCGCGCTGTGGGTCCGCAACCTGCCGAGGGATCCGCTCGCCCAGGAGAAGCTCGTTGCATTCATCGGTCTGCCTTGGCGGCTGGTCCTGTCCGAGGTCTCAGACCCGGAATTGGTCAGAGCTCTGGAAGAGCCCTCGAACTTTAGCGATCCCATGACTTCGCAAGCGCGGGTTCGCCCAGGTCATCGACAGCGATCCCTCGCGGATCGAATTTCCGCAGCGGTGCCTGCCGATTTATCTCCTAAGCGGCCGGCAGGTCGCCGTCGCCTCGTCTGATTTCGAGACCCGGCTCCGGCGCATGACGATGCTCGAGGATCTGCGTCGGTCGGGCGTGCGTCAGATCCTGGTTATCTCAGGCGATGTTGATCCCGTCCCACCAGAACTGGAGGATCTCTGGTCTTCCGGGTTCCGGTCGCATCTGACTTTCGCCTCAGATTCGACCAACGCGGAAGCAATTTTAGAACGCTGGCTTAGCGAAACTGACGGCGTAATGGCCGCGGCCCTGTCGCGATTACCCGCAGCCCGGATCGTCGAGGACATCCTGGCGCGCTATGCCACGAGCTACCCTGAAGACCGGCGCATTATCCGGATGCGCGACCAGAGCGGGACCTTCCACAAGATTGACGTGACCGAGATCGACGAGCCCGAGCGCCCGATCTTCGAGCAATATTCCGTTCTTGAAGAACGGAATCTCACGCCACTGATGCCGGAAGAACTGTCGGAAGAGGATTTTGTCGCCTTCTTCCGGGACCCTGAAGCGTCGTGGCGCCCCTATGCAGCGGGGCTGCCTTGGATTTGGGATGGGAAGTCAAAGAGGAACCTGGGCCGCTTCTTAAAGAACCTCGATACAGTCGGGTCGGAGGAAAACTGCGTCGCATATATCTTGTCTGAGCCGGGGGCAGGTGGGACGACGATCGCCCGCACGCTGGCTTGGGAATACGCGCGAGAAGGCTACCCCGTCCTCATCGCGAAAGCGCTGCCCTTCGTGCCCAACGCGCTGTCAGTCGCTAATTTCCTGAAGCGCGCGCAACTCAAATTTCAGGATCGGATGCGGTATGACTCGGAAGCGGCATCTCGACCCGTTAGTGGGCAATCGGACGACCACAAGCGTGAGGCCGCCTCACGCCGCTACGAGGCACCGTGGATAATCGTCTTCGATCGCCTGCATTGGGAATATCGCGACACCGAGCTGCGCCGCTTCCGCAATGAAATGGAGAGGCAGGGACGACCAGTCTGCGTGCTGGTCGTCACTGGCCCGATTTCGGGAGCTCTCGTATTTCGACTTTTCGGTCTTCAAACAGGTAGCTGAGCTAAACCACACACTGGATCAACAGGAAGCGCAAGATCTCGGGCGCCACTTGAATCAGTTCCTGCGGGTATACGGCAAGGAGCGGCAGGACTGGCAGTGGGACCAATTCTACCAGGATCACACGGTCCGCTACCTGGAGGGAACCTCGGCGTTCTGGGTGACTTTATCTTTTTGGATACAGGGGCAATACGATCTTTCGGAGTTGATCCAGGAATGGATGTATCGCTCGTTCGAGAATAAGACCAGCGATAACATCATTCGGACGGCGATCCTTGAAATCGCGGCGCTCTCGTCCGAGCGCCTGCCGCTGCCGGAAGGGTTGTTGCCATCATCGAGTGGACAATGGCCGGTATCGCATCTTCTGGAAGACCGCAGATCAAGCCTGGCTGCGCTGGGCCTAGTACGCATCTCGGCAGACGGTGAAAAGCACTGGGCTCTGCTCCACGACATCCTCGGGCGCTTCCTGATAAATGCACTTTTCTACGACTTCCCGATCCGCGACGAGTTAGGCTTTGCTGAGGCAAAAGACCCCGAGCATCTCCGGTTCCTGTTGCTGCGTCAGATCTCCCAGAAACGCGCGCTGGGGGAACGAGCTTACAGGGCCATCGGCGAGGATTTCGCGACTTCGATCTTCAAGATCGATCCGGATCACGACCGTGGCAGCTTTGGCCCGTTCTGGCGAGAAGTCCTCGATGCGCTCGACACTATGCCGGGGTCGCTGCGCGATACCAGTCGGGTCTTTCGCCATCACTTGGCTGTCTCACGCCGCCGGATTGCGAAGCTGAACGAGACATTTTATGGCGTTAACACCGAGGACAAACTCGTCCTCCTCAGCCGGGCGATCGAGGACATCAATTACGCACTGCGCTCTATTGAGTACACCCCCGGTTCGGAGCCGAACATTAATTTGTACAATTCGCTTGCTAACGCCTACCTCGACCTTGCGGAAGCCGAGTTGATTAAAGGGGCCCCGCGTGCGCGGATCGCCGAACTGCGCCGGCTAGCGAACGTTGCGACACGGCGGGCGTATGAGGAGAGCCCAACCAACTCCTTCGTCATAGAGACCTATGTGAAGAATTTTTTGGGGAATGCGCGGGGTTCTTCGGATCAGGCGGTTGATCACTGCATCGAGGCGCTGGGGATCCTCTTTTCCGCGATAACTTCGAACGAGGAGACATTCCGCAGGGCGCAACTTGGCGATTTGGCCGACCAAGCGCTTGAGATCTTATTCAAGCAATCACCGATAGGGGCGAGGCATCTCGAGCCTACCAGCGCGATCGACGTGCTTACCCAGGCTTGGATCATCCTGGTCGAAGGATGCGATTACCGGTCAGGAATGGCGTTATCGGAGCTTCCCGCAGCGAATCGCGAGCGGGCGCTCGACACGCTCGCCCATCCGGCCGGGCGAGGCAACATGCAGGTCATTCGGCTCATCTTCGATCTGACCTGCCTCGGCGATCCATACGCGTTCAGGAGACAACTGGAACTCGCTGGACAGTTGCAGGCCACAGACTATCGGATGACGCCTCAACTGCGGCTTGAGTACGCGATTTTTCTCTTTCAGAACAGTCGTGCGGTCGAGGGCGACAATATGTTCCGCTCCTTGAGACAGCTCTGGCGGGAAAGCGAGCAATTCGTTCACGTGCCAGAGCGATTACGCTGGTTGCGTGACGCCGATACCAGGGCACTGAAGACCGTGCACGCCTTCGCTGGCTCGGACTATGGCCATCGGGCGATGGCGCGCGTGCAGGAGTTTAACAAGCAACCGGTTCCATTCAGGTCGGAGGAGTTCGGCTTTCGCGACCCACGCCCTGGGTTGCGCTTTGCCGGCCACGTCTCCTTCGGTCATAATGGGCCCTTTCTGCGCCCCCCGACCGCGGGCCCCACCTAGATCTATTGAGGGGCACGTGGCAGAAGAAGAACTGGACACTGTCGCGCGTTACGGGTTGGCCCTAGGCTGGGAACTCCGACCACGGACTGTTCTGGTTGAGGGGAACACGGATGCCGAACTACTCCAGCTGGCGGCTCGTTTGGAGTGTGAAAAGACCGGCGTCGACCCTTTGGGAATGCAACTGGCCATCGTCGCAGCTGGTGGAGGTGACCGCGGCGGGACACACGGCGTGATCCGCGAGCTCATCTGCTTACGGGGATACGCGCGAACCTGTCTCTTGCGGAACGGCCGGCCGCGATATCGCTTCATCGGCCTCTTCGACAACGATAAGGCTGGCAGGCAGGCGGTGAGTGCTGCCCGGAACCTAGATTCTAGTATTGTAGAATATAAGGACGTGTTTCGAATTCAGCCGGTGATGCCTTCTACAGGCAACCTCGATCCAAAGACGCTGCAGAAGACGTTCGAGCGGCATAATGCCGACTTCAAGGGACTCGATTGGGAGCTGGAGGATTTGCTGCCCGAGCAGTTTTTCGCCGTCTTTATCGCCGACCGTCCGAACGCGGTCGCCAAAGCGACGGCAATCGGGGGAAAGATCCATCGGGACCTGACGCGCGACGGCAAGGCCCAGCTGCATCATTTCGTCAAGCTCCACGCAATCCGCGAGGACGTGAGCGCGGTGATCGAGGTCCTTCGGACGATACGGTTTTACCTGGGCCTATCACTGCCAGTTGTCTGAAATCGTTTACGCAGCTGCCTGTGCTGTTTGCTGCATCCGACCCTCAAGGTGGGGCTGCGCGCCGAGGCGCTCGACCGCTACCCGCACGAATTTTCCGGCGGTCAGCGCCAGCGCATCGGCATCGCCCGCGCGCTCGCACTGCACCCGAGCCTCATCGTCTGCGACGAGCCGGTCTCCGCGCTCGACGTCTCGGTGCAGGCGCAGGTGATCAATCTGCTGGGCGATTTGCAGAACGAATTCGGCCTCTCCTACCTCTTCGTCCCGCACGACCTCGCCGTCGTCGAGCACATCAGCCACCGCATCGCGGTCATGTATCTCGGCAAGATCGTCGAAATCGCCGACAAGCGCCCTCTTCACCCGCCCGCAACACCCCTACACCGAGGCGCTCCTCTCGGCGGTGCCGGTCCCCGACCCCGAGGCGGCAAAGCAGCGGATCATCCTCAAAGGCGACGTGCCGAGCCCGATCAATCCTCCCGCGGGCTGCCGCTTCCACACCCGCTGCCCCTACGCCTTCGCCCGCTGCTCGCAAGAGGAGCCCGCGATGCGCGAGATCCTCCCGGGCCACCAGGTCGCCTGCCATCTGCGCGAGGCGCAGCCCGCCGTATCGATGCAAGCCGCGATTGTGCCGGCCTAGCCGAAACTGTCCTCAGCATTTGAACGTATCGGCAATACGCGCGATTTCACCCTACCCCCGTCTCAGGGATAACGCGCTGCAGCATACGCTGCGATCACCGAATCCGCTTCCGTCGTAGCACTTCTGCAGAGCCCAGCCATCTGAACCTCGTCAGGCGGAGGTGTGGACCGGCACGGAGGGAAAAAGATGGTGAAGTGTAATCCGCTTCACATCCCTTTCACCGCACCGTTGCTAAGTCTGAGCCGCCGAACGGTTGAGGGTGGCTGCAATGTTTCGAAGTTCATTCCGGGCTGCTGCCGTAATCCTGGTTACTGGAGTCTTGGCGCCGTCAGCGCCTGCGTCGGCTGGCATGGATCCGGGCTCGTTCATCAACAATCTCGGCAACCAGCTGCAGACGGTGACCAGAAGCGCCTCGGCGGAGCAAAGACTGGCGGGCTTTCAGGAACTGTTCCGTACCGATTTCGACGTGCCCGGCCTCGGCCGCTTTGTGCTCGGCCGTTTCTGGCGGGCCTTCACCCCGTTCGAACAGCAGGAATTCCTGTCGCTTTTCGAGCGTTACGTCGTGCTCACCTATAGCGAGAAACTGTCGGACTATACCGAAGGCGGCAGTTGCCCGCGGGTGACCGGTAGCCGGCCGGAGGCGGATGGGGTTCTTGTTTCCAGCCAGATCTTTCGCGCACGGACGGCCCAGCCGCTCAAAGTCGATTGGCGACTGACCGCGCAAAACGGATCTTACAAGATCAGCGACATCATCATCGAAGGGCTCAGCATGGCCGCGAACGGACGCTCGCAACTGGAGGGCGTCGTCGAGCGCAACGGCGGCCGCCCCCAGGCTATTCTCGCCGTCATGCGGCAACAGATCGCCGGCGCTTCCGCTCGCTAGAGCTGGCTCATTCTCGCAGCAGGCAAATCGCCGCCGCATCGACCGTCCCCGCCCTCTGAGGTAAGCTCAGCGCGAGAACTCGAGGGAGCGGTCATGCGGTTCGGCATTGGACAACCCGTCACGCGCAAGGAGGACGCCCGGTTTCTGACCGGGCGGGGGCGCTATGTCGCGGACATCGACTTTGTTCGCCAGGCGCACGCTGTCCTCGTCTTCTCGCCGCATGCGCATGCGCGGATCCGCTCGATCGACAAAAGCGCAGCGGAGACCGCGCCCGGCGTCTTGGCCGTCCTCAGCGGCGAGGACTGGGCAGCCGACGGGCTCGGCGAGCTCGAGCCGGAGACGATGCCCGAAGACATGGGCGGGCCAGCCGGCTTCCGCACGAAGCGCCCGCCATTGGCGCGGGACCGCGTGCGCTATGTCGGCGAGCGCGTCGCGGTCGTCATCGCCGGGACGGAGGCGCTGGCGCGGGACGCAGCGGAACTAATCGCCGTCGATTACGAAACCCTGCCCGCGGTCGTTAGAGCCGAAGACGCAATGCGGTCCGGCGCGCCTTTGGTCCATGACGGCGCTGCGAACAACACCTCGTTCACAATGCAATTGGGCAATGCCGCTGCCGTCGAGGCCGGATTCACGCGGGCGCATCACGTGACGCGACTGTCGCTCTATAACAACCGGCTCACTGCCGTTACAATGGAGCCGCGCGGCTGCATTGCCGACTATGATCCCGGCACCCGCCGCTGGACGCTATACAGCAGCACGCAGAATGTGCACGGCGTCCGCCAGATCCTCGCGCATCAGATCCTGCATGTGCCCGAGAGCCGCATTCGCGTCGTCGCCCGCGATGTCGGCGGCGGCTTTGGCATGAAAGGCAATGTCTACCCCGAGGAGGCGATCGTGCTGTGGGCCGCGCAACGGACCGGCCGGCCTGTCAAATGGATCCCGACCCGCTCCGAAGCATTGCTCGGCGACAATCAGGGCCGCGACCAGAACGTCATTGCGGAGCTGGCGCTCGACGCCGACGGCCGGTTCCTGGCCTTGCGCTGGACCGGCGCGCACAATGCCGGCGCCTATATCGAGGGCGCCGGCATCGTCATGATCGTGTTTTCATTGAAGCTCGCTTCGACCGTCTACAACATCCCGGCGGTCGCCGTGACGAGCAGCCTCGTCTTTACCAACACGGCGCCGCTGGTCCCGTATCGCGGCGCCGGCCGCCCAGAGGCAGTCTACATCATGGAGCGCCTCGTCGACCGCGCGGCCCGGGAGATGCAGATCGACCCGGCCGAATTGCGCAGGAAGAACCTGATCCGCCCCGACGCCTACCCGTACGAGACGCGCACCGGCTGGATCTACGACACCGGCAATTACGCCGCGGCCTTGGCCAAATGCCAGGCATTAGCCGATTGGGACGGCTATGCCGCGCGGCGTGCGCGGAGCGAGGCCATCGGCAAACTGCGCGGCCGCAGCATCACCTACTATGTCGACAATACCGGCGTCTTCAACGAGCGAATGGAATTGCGGTTCGACCCCACTGGCGGATTGACGATCGTCGCCGGCACCTTGTCGCACGGGCAGGGGCACGAGACGAGCTATGCGCAGATGGCCGCCGACTGGCTCGGCGTGCCGCTCGAGAAGATCGATCTATTGCAGGCCGACACCGACGAGGTCGCGATCGGCCGCGGCACTTATGCCTCGCGCAGCATGATGATCGGCGGCAGCGCCTTGCGCGCCGCGGCAGATGAGGTCATCGAGCGCGGCAAACGCTTTGCGGCGCATTTCATGGAGGCCGACGCTGCCGACATCGCCTTTGCCGACGGCGCCTTCACGATCGCCGGCACCGACCGCTCGATGCCGATCGAGCAGGTCGCGCAGATGTCGTTCATTCCGGTCGGGCTACCGTCGGAGCTCGGTGTCGGACTGCAGGGCGCCGGCGGTTTCTCGCCGAGCCAGCCGACTTTCCCCAATGGCTGCCATATCTGCGAGGTCGAGATCGAACGCGAGACCGGCGCGGCCGCGCTCGACCGCTACACGGTCGTCGACGACATCGGCACTGTGATCAACCCGCTACTGGCGAGGGGGCAGATCCACGGCGGCGTCGCGCAAGGCGCCGGGCAGGCGCTCTCCGAGGACATCGTCTACGACCCCGAAAGCGGCCAGCTCTTGACCGGCAGCTTGATGGATTACGGCATCCCGCGCGCCGACACCTTGCCGCGGGTCACCGTTGATTTCAGCCCGGTTCCGAGCCCGACCAACCCATTGGGCGCCAAAGGCGTCGGCGAAGGCGGCACCGTCGCCGCGACGCCGACCGTCATGAACGCGATCCTCGACGCTCTCGCCCCACTCGGCGTCACCGACCTGCCAATGCCCGCCACTCCCGAGCGCATCTGGCGAGCGATGCGCAGTTAGCCACCAGCCGACGCTAAGCCCCACTCATATCAGCCGGCCGCGCCCGGCAAGTGCTGGTCGGGTCGGACGTGCCCGGCACTGAAGACCTCCATCGCCGTGCCCGGACCGTGCCCGTTCATTGCCTCCCCAGCCTTGGCATAGTGGACGCCTTCCGGGGTCTGTTGGCCGACACGGCCGGCCAGCACGTAAAAGGCTTCGGAACCCGGATGTGAATGCACTCCCGTTTTAGCTCCCGGCGGGCCGCTCGCGTGATTGATGCGCAACAGGTACTCGGGCGCGGTGATCGGCGGTAAGGGCCCGATCTCGGCGACCTCGCTCGCGCCGGGCGTGGCGCCGCCTTTCTGTCCCAGGGTGAAGAGCCAGGCTTTGCCAGAGATCTCGGCCGCCAACGACATCGGACCCGCGGCGGCCTGCGCCTGCGCCAGCGTGGGGAAGTTCTCGATGCGCCAATACAGTGGCCCGGCCGGCAGCTGCTCCAGCTTCTTCTCGACCACCGGCTTGATGACGAATTTCCCCTGCGCCGCTGCTGTCGACGGCGAAAGTAGCAATCCCGTCACGCACACTGAAAGCGCCAACGCGATAAGACGCCGGATACCGGATGTCCGCAGTTTCATCGTTGTCCCCCAGGCTTGATGGGCTCGGGTGCCACAGCGCCAGACGAGCCCAGCTGGCGTAGGGCGGAAAGACGCAGCACCCTCCGCCAGATCGTCGCATCTTCCCGGTGAGCGGGCGGCGAGGCTTGCCTCGCCCTTCCGCCCTACGGCGCTATTCGGCGGCTTCCTCCGCCGTGCCGAACATCGGGTAGTTCGTGTCGTCGATGAAGGCTTCGTCGCCTTCGGTCGGCACCGGCTCGGCATAGTCGATGGCGCCCTGGATGTTGTCGCCCCACACCTCGCGCGGCAATTCGTAGAGCACCTCGACGCCGTAGCCGTTGGGATCGACGATGTAGAGGCTGTGCGTCATGCCGTGATTGACGCGGCGCTCGAACTTGACGCCCTTCGCGCGCAGCCAGGCCAATTGCTTCAGCCACGCCTCGCGGTTCGGCATCGTGATCGCGATGTGGTTGATCGCGACCGGCTGATCGAACATCGACCAGTCCGCCGGCGGCTTGGGCAGGTTCGGGTTCTCGCAGAGCGCGATGTCGTGGTGGTTCATGCGGCCTTCGTGGTCGCCCGAATAAAAGCGCATCTTGCCGTTGCGGCGCTTCGAGTACGCGACCTGCTTGAAGCCCAGCGTCTCGGTCCAGAATTTGTGCGACTCCTCGATGTCGCGCACATTGATGACGAGATGGTTGACGCCGCGCGGGGTGACCGCCTCGGCAGGGGTGGGCGGTACAATCGAAGAGGCGCCGTCTGCCATTGTCATGCTCCTTCGGGTCATGGTTTCTTGCAGTTGAATATATCGGGCTTGCGAGCATTTTGCCATTGCGACGATGGGAGAGCACGCTTACGACATGGCCGGCAGCCGAGGGTAAGTGTTTCGGTCAGGCGGATAGGAGGGACTATGGACGGCACGACGCAACTGCTCGAAAGCGACCGGCGCTATCTCGTTCACCCGCTGCACCATCCCGATGACCACCGGCAGCCGCTGGTCGTCGTCGAGGGGAAGGGCGCGATATTGCGCGATGCCGAAGGGCGCGAATACATCGACGGGCTGTCCGGATTGTGGAACGTCAATGTCGGTCATGGGCGCGGCGAACTGGCGGATGCGGCGAGCGCGCAGATGCGCCGGATCGCCTTCGCCTCGGCCTATATCGGCGCCACCAACGAGCCGGCGGTACGCCTGGCGGAAAAGATCGTCCGCCACGCCTACCCGAGCTCTGCGGCCGTCTATTTCACGACCGCGGGCGCCGAGTTCGAACGAGTCCTCGTTCAAATTCGCGCGCTATTACTGGAAGCTCAAAGACCGGCCGCACAAGACCAAGGTCATCTCGCGCCTCCACGCCTATCATGGCGTGACGATGGCCGCGATGAGCGCCACCGGCATGGCGGCCTACCACAAGATGTTCGGGCCGCTCGTCCCCGGTTTTATCCAGGTCGCGCCGCCTTATGCCTATCGCTGGACCGGTAACGAGGAGCCTGGGGTCGCGGCTGCCGATGCGGTGGAGAAGGCGGTCCTCGCGGAGGGGCCCGATACTGTGGCGGCGGTCATTGCCGAGCCGGTGATGGGGGCGGGCGGGGTCATCGTGCCGCCGCCGTCTTATTTCCCGCGGCTGCGTGAAATCTGCGACCGGCACAATGTGCTGTTGATCGCCGACGAGGTGATCACCGGTTTTGGCCGCACCGGCAAATGGTTCGCGCTCGGCCATTGGGGCGTCGAGCCGGATCTGGTCTCCTTCGCCAAGGGAGTGACCAGCGGCTATCTGCCGTTGGGCGGGGTGATCGCGTCGAAGCGCGTGCACGAGGCGATCGAGGGCGCGCCCGCCGACCGCAAATTCATGCATGCGGCAACCTATTCCGGCCACCCGGTCTGTTGCGCGGTCGGGTTGCGCAACGTCGAGATCATCGAGAGCGAGGGGCTGGTCGAGCGCGCGGCGGTAATGGGCCGGAGGCTGCTCGCCGGGCTCGAAGGGTTACGTGACCTTCCGGTCGTCGGTGATGTGCGCGGGCTCGGCATGATGTGCGGCGTCGAGCTGGTGACCGACCGCAGCACCAAAGCTCCGGCGCTCGGGCTCGGAGCCCGCATCACGCGCGAGGCGCTGGCGCGCGGCCTGCTCCCGCGCATTCGCGCCGGCAGCGCCGATCCGCCGATCGGTGACACCATTTGCCTCGCCCCGCCGCTGATGACCCCTCCCGAGGTGCTCGACCGCATCCCGGAGATCTTGCGCGAGGCAATCGTCGCGGCGACCCGGTAACTCAGATTTCGCGCTGTCATTGCGAGGCGCGCCCTGCGCGACGAAGCAATCTCGATCGATCGAGAGCTCAGCGGCCCGAGATTGCTTCGCTAGCGCCCGCAATGATGGCTTGAATCTGATTGGAACCTGCCCTGATTTCGGGAGCCTCTCTCGAGATCACGCCACGCGATCGCCTTGCTTGATCTCGACGGTACGGTTGTCGACGGCGGGCAGCATGCGGGCGGGGTCGCGGGTCACGACGACGTCGAGCACGGTCGGGCGGGTGCGCTCGGCAAGGCCGGTCCGCAGCGCTTCGCCGAGCCGGTCCGGGTCCTCGACCCGGACGCCGTTGCAGCCCATCGCACGGGCGATCGCGGCATAATCCATCTCGACCAAATCGGAGGATTGATAGCGACCGCGAAAGATGGCGTGCTGCAATGCCTTGACGTAACCCGAGGCGGCATTGTTGACGACAACGATTGTCAGCCCGACGCCGGCGCGCCGGGCGGTTTCGAGCTCGCCGAGCATCATGTTGAACCCGCCGTCGCCGGTAATCGCCACGCTCGGGATGGACGGAGCGGCCAAGGCCGCCCCGATCCCACCCGGCAGCCCGTAGCCGATCGACGCCAGTCCGCGATCCGGGATGAAGTGCCGCCCCGCCGATTTCGTGTCGTAGAGCAGTCCCGTCCAGTGGCCGGCAAAACCGCCATCGGCGACGAGGATGCTGTCCGCCGGCAATACCTTGTTGAGTTCGGTGCAGAGCCGAGCCATGTGGATCGGCCGCTCCTCGGAATGAAGGCGCGCCGCCGCCTCCTCGCGCCATGACGCCATCCGGGAGGGGATCTCGGCGACATAATCGGCGCGCGCCGCCCGCCCTTGTTTCGCATTATCGGCAAGTGCCTCGGCGAGATCGTCCAAGCCGGACCTGGCGTCACCCCACAGCGCCACATCCGCTGTTCGGGAACGGCCGATCTCCTCGGCGACGATGTCGAGGTGGATCAGCGGGATTGTTTCCGGCGGCAATGCATAGCGCTTCGTCGCAATCTCGCCGAGCTTGCAGCCGACCACGACGAGGCAGTCCGAAGCCTCGATCAATTCGTTGGCGATGCGCGAATAACGGCCGAAGAGCCCGACCGAAAGCGGATGGGTGCAGGCGATGCCGCCCTTCCCGCTCATCGTATGCGCGACCGGGATCGACTGTGCTTCGGCAAAGCCGAGCAATGCGTCGTATCCCGCCGAGAGGTGGATGCCGCCGCCGACCAGGAGCAGCGGGCGCTTGGCATGCGCGATCAGCGCGGCGGCGCGCGCAATCTCCGCCCGATCCGGCCGGATGCGTCGGGCCGGCACACTCAATGTCGACGGGTCGATCGCAAAATCTTCGGCACCGAAGTCGTGCTCGCCGTGGCAGACGTCCTCGGGAACGTCGAGCAATACCGGCCCCGGCCGGCCGGAGGTCGCCACTGCAAAAGCGCGGCGCAGCAGCTCCGGGACGCGGCTCGTCATCTCGATCCGGATCAGCTCCTTTACCGCCGGCCGCAAGATCTCGGTCTGCCGGCATTCCTGCGTCATGTTCTTCCAGGAATGCGCGCGGTTGGTGTCGCCGGCCAGCGCAACGATCGGCACCCCGGCGTTGAGGCTCTCGATCAGACCGGTCACGAGATTGGTGGCGCCGGGGCCGAGCGTGCCGTCGCAAATGCCGGGCCGGTTGGTTACCCGCGCATAGGCGTCCGCGGCGAACGCGCCGCAACGCTCGTCATTGATCAGGAAATGCCGCATGCCGAGCTGCGCCAGCGCATCGTAAAACGGCAGGAGCTGAAAACCGCCCATCCCGAACATCGGCCCGACCTCGGCGAACCGCAGCATCTCGGCGAGCGCTCGCCCGCCGTTCATGCGGCCTGACGGCCGGTTGCTGACGGGCGGCCGGTTGCCGATGGGCAATAGGTCTGTCATGCGTTCCTCCCTGGTTCTGCCGCGGTGCGGCGGACAATTTCGACAAACTGCCGGGCGGTCATCCCCGGCGCGATACCCAGCGCCGCGGCGCGCTGGTTTACTCGCGTCAGAATACCGTCTTCATAGGTCGAGCGGGCATCGCCGATCCGGGCGCTCGACGCGGCCACCGTGCCTGCAGCAATGCCGCGATCATTGAGCGCCGGCAGCCTCGTGACGCCGGCCTCGTCAATTCCGATTCCGGCATCATTAAACAAGGCAGCGAGCGCATCGGCCTTCAGCGCAGTCTCGGGTTGCCGCCGAGAAGCCCGCCATGCGAGCCGGTCACGACAATTGTCCCGACCTGCTCGGCGCCAACCAGCGAAGCCGAGTCGAGCGTCCATACCGCGGGCCACTCGGCGATCAGCAGGAAGGCGGCTTCCAGAGCCGGGGGAGGCTCGCGCAGGCTCGGGCCGGCTTGCTGCAATGCCGCCGCGGCCTCTCGGCAGAAAATGCCCGGGCGGCAGCCGAGCGCCGCCGCGGGCGAGTTCGCGTGAGTGATGACGCCGCGCGCCATCATGTCGGACCCGTCCCCGATGCGCGCCGTGTCATGCCCGACGGCGGCAGCGGGTATGGCGAGCCCGGCCAGATAATCGAGCCCGGCGATGCCGGCCTGGTCCCGCCCCACCCCGGCATCGTTGAAGACCGCTGCCGCAACGCGCAGCTTTGCCGCGACATAGGCGGCATAGATGCCGCCGTGCGAGCCGTTGACGACAACCGCTCCGGCCGCCTCAGTTTGAACACGGGTGATGCTGTCGGCGACGAGCACCGGCGGAAGCTGTGTGACAGGCAAGGCTCTCTCCTTAACCAGTGACTCTGCAGATGATGCCGCCAGGATGAGGCGAAGAACAGCGCTCAGGGAGGAATTGGCCAACCGCAGCGGCGCGTCGGATATTCTCTCGCCGCCGCTCGTTAGCCTGCCGAACTGCTCTCACCCGGGAGATTGCGATGACAAATCGCTCTGCGTGCATTCCGGCGGGTTACGGCGACCGGCCGCGCGTCGTGGTCGTCGGCGCCGGCTTTGGCGGGCTGGAAGCGGCCCGCAAGCTGGCGCGGTCACCGGTCGATGTGACGGTGATCGACCGCCGCAATTACCACCTGTTCCAGCCGCTCCTTTACCAGGTAGCGACGGCGGCGCTGTCCCCGGCCGATATTGCGCAGCCGATCCGTGCGGTTCTGCGCGATCAGCAGAACGCTACCGTGTTGCTCGACGAGGTGATCGGCGTCGATGTGGCGGCGCGGCGGGTCGAGACACGCTTTGGGGCGGACCAGAGCTACGATTACCTGATCCTGGCGACCGGGTCGCAATACGCCTATTTCGGCCATGATGATTGGCCGCCACTGGCCCCGGGCCTCAAATCGATCGACGACGCCACATTGATCCGCCGTCGCGTGCTGCTCGCCTTCGAAGAGGCGGAAACCGTGACGGACCCGGAGATGCGCCGGCGCTTGTTGACCTTTGTCCTGGTGGGCGCCGGCCCGACCGGCGTCGAGATGGCCGGGGCCCTCGCCGAACTCGCTCATGCGACACTGTCCCGCGACTTTCGCCACATCATTCCCAACACCGCGCACATCCTGCTGGTCGAGGCTGGCCCGCGGGTACTGTCAGGATTTCCTGAAAAGCTCGCCGCTTTCGCCCAGCGCTCGCTCGAGCGGATGGGGGTCGAAGTGCTGCTCGACACGCCGATCGAAGCGATCGACAAAGCCGGCGTCGTTGCAAGAGGCAAGCGCATCGAAGCGGCAAACGTGATCTGGTGCGCCGGTGTGGAGGCCTCGCCGGTGGCGCCGTGGCTTGGGGTTGCCGCCGGCAAAGACGGCCGCGTCAGGGTTGCCGCCGATTTATCAATGCCGGGTCACCCGGAGATTTTCGTCATCGGCGATGCCGCCTTCGCCACTGGGTCAACCGGCGAGCCGCTGCCGGGCCTCGCGCCGGTCGCCAAACAGCAGGGCCAATACGTCGGAGAGGTGGTCGCCCGCCTTGTGCGCCGCGAGCCGGCGCCCCCGCCTTTCCATTATCGCGACCAGGGCGCGCTCGCCACGATCGGCCGCCATTCGGCCATCGCCGATCTCGGCTGGGTCAAGCTGACTGGCCCGGTCGCCTGGGTGCTCTGGGGCATCGTCCACATCTTCTTCCTGATCGGGTTCCGCAATCGGATGACGGTCTTTCTCAATTGGATATGGGCTTGGCTGACCTACGGCCGCGGCGCGCGGCTGATCACCGGCGATACAACCCCGCTGGCTGCGGCGGCAAAACCGACCCCGCGCGCAATGCCCGATAGGCCGGAGCCGAACGCGACGCCGCACCCAGCCGGTATTGCCGCTCAAACCATGGCGCTGCCAGACCGGGACGTGTCATTGCGTGGCTAGCCTGCTGTCCGCGACTTGGTGCTCTCAGCCAAATCGGCGCGTCGAACTGCCGCACTGGCTGCGCTGTGGCCCACGATCATGAATATGTCCAAATCCAGCTTTAGACGAAGATTCCAAGAAAAACCCTGGTTGCGACACAGTGCGCGCTTCGAAAATCATTCTTTTCAACCCTGCCCGGCCGGCCGGCCACCCTCGGAGGCGGCAGCGAGGTTTTACGCTGCTCGAGCTTCTGGTCGTGCTCGCCATCTTGGGGCTGCTGATCGGCCTCGTCGCCCCCGCCGCGTTGCGGCAGCTCGGCTCCGCCAAGGAAAAGATTGCGCACCAATCAATCGAGCGCCTCGCGGGAGTGCTCGACATCTATAAGCTGGATGTCGGCAGCTATCCTTCGACAGATCAGGGTCTGCAGGCGCTGATTACCCGGCCATCGGGGGTCACCCGCTGGAACGGGCCCTATCTGAAGGGCGAGAAGGTGCCGGTAGACCCGTGGGGCCGGCCCTTTATCTACCGCAGCCCGAGCCAGCGGCCCGGGCACGAATACGATCTCCTCTCGCTCGGCCCGACGGGCCAGCCCGGCGGCTCGGGCGCCGACGCGGCCATCGTCAACGACTGACCGACGGCTGAGGCGAGCCGACAGGCGCGTCCGAATTGAGGCTGCTGCCCCAGGCGAGCACCGCGTATCCCTGCGGCAAGCTCGCCCCGGTGCGAACCACCGCAGTCCGGGTTACACGAGCGTTGCCGGGTCCAGATGCCAGTGCGGTGATCCGCACCGTCAACGCATCCGGCGGCGGCTGGCTCGGTTGACCCACCACAGGCTGGCCGGCCGACGACAAGGCTAGTGCGGCCGCTACGACCGGATCCGCGGTGGCCGGGTTCGGCTCGGGCGGCCCATACAAGGTCAAATGCGGGCGGATCGCCGCCAGCACGGCGGGAGTCATGCCGAGCACCCGGCCGAGTTCGCCGAGCGTCTCGAACGGTGCGCTGGGCGGACCATAATCGAGCCCGGCCGCGCGATATTCCGCAACGAGCGCGTCTTGCTGCCCCGGGAGTGCTGCGGAACCCACCCAACCGCTTATCGCGGCGGCGATGCGACGGGCGGTTTCGGCGTCGCTGCCGGTCACCCGCAACAGGGCTTCGAGGAGGGCGGGTGAAGCCGTGCTCGGGTTGATCCAAGACGCCTCGTCCTCGACCCGCAGGATGACCCGGCTGCTGCCGACCGTGACTTGACGCGGCGTCCCGTCGGCCGGCCAGCGCTGTTCCGGCTGCGGATCCGAGAGGTTGAAGATGGCCTCGAAGATAGCGCCGTCGGCGGCGGCTTGCGCGGTCGAGTTCGCCACGAGATTGCCGGCTATGCGGATCTCCGTCCGCCCGCTCGCGGTCATATGCGCGACGATGAAGCCGATCAGCACCAACGTCCACAGCACGATGATCAGCGCGAACCCGCCGTTCCGACGGCATTCCGCCGATCCTGGCGGAAACCGGCGCGGCATCGCCTACAGCTTGTTCGGGTTCGCCAGCCCGGGAGAGCCCTGGCGCTGGAGCTGTTGCGGGACCAGCCCGGCATTGATCAGCTGATTGCGCAAATCCTCAGTCAGCGCGCGGGCATCGCGCTGATCGTGCACGACGTGGGGCGTGATCAGCACCAACAGCTCCGTGCGCTTTCGCGCGTTGCTTTGGGTCGAAACCAGCGTGCCAAGGATCGGGATGTCCTTGAGGAAGGGTATACCACTGTTATCGTTCGAAAGATTGTCGCGGATCAACCCGGCCATCCCGACGGTCTGGCCGTCCTGGACAGCCACCCGCGTGCGGAATGTCTGATCGTCAAAGGTCGGCGAGCCTTGGACCGTGTTCGCCGCTGCCGGCGCGACGTCGCTTACCTCCTGGGCGATATCGAGCGAAACCAGCCCGCCGGAATTGACCCGCGGCGTCACCTGCATGATGACGCCTGTCGAATGATAGTCGACGCTATTGACGACTGGCGCGTTGGCCGCGAGCGTGCTCGTCGCGGTCCCGGTCAGCACCGGCACCTGCTGGCCGACCTGGAGACGTGCCGGCTCGTTGTCGAGGACCATGACCTGCGGCGCCGAGAGCACCTTGACCTTGGTGATCGCGGCGAGCGCTGAGAGCGCGAAGTTCGGCGATTTGCTCAGTGTGAAAAAGGGGGCGGTCGAGGGAAAGGCGAGACTGCCGAGAGCAGGAAGCCCCGAGAGCGGGCCCAGGGTGTTGGCGACGTGGTCGGCCTTGAAGAAGAATTGCGTGCCGTATTGCAGCGAATCATTGAGGTCCACCTCGGCGATCGTCGCCTCGATCAGCACCTGGAGCGGGATGATGTCGATCTTGCGCAGCATTCCCTCGACCACCGCGTATTCGCTCGGCGTCGCGTAGATCAACAGGGCGTTGTTGCGCCGGTTGGCGATGATGCGCATGCGGTTCTCGGGCGCCGCGCCGCCCGGCCCGGTTTCGGCCGACAACGGCTCGGTGGCGGGCGGCGCTGCCTCGGCCACAGCGCCCGGCTGCGGAATGCCGGCACCAAGGGCACCTGCGGCCACTGCACCTCCTCCGGCCCCCGGCAGGCCCGTAGTGGCGCCGGTCCCTCCGCCGGCCCCCCCAAGGCCTGCCGTGGAACCTTGGCCACCGAAACCCGTAGTGCCGCCTCCCGGGGGGCGCCCCCCACCGATGGTCAGCTGCTCGGCGCCGGGCGCAGTGCTCCCCGGCGGGCCGGGCGTCGGGGAAACATTGCGCGGCGTGAACGCCCGCTGGAGGAGGTTCTCAAGATCGGCGCTCTGGCCGTTCTGCACGTAATAGACATGCCAGGCCCGCGCGGTCGCGTCTTCGAGCTGGTTTGTGAGCCTGAAAAATCGTCTCGCCGCATCGATGTAGCGGGGCTGCGACGACACGACGAGGACGGCGTTGACCCGATCCATCGGAACGACGCGTACGATGCCGCCGAGTGCGCCTTCGGCCTGAGCCTGCAACACCCGCTCGAACTCGCTGGCGCGCTTTGCCGGGTCGCTGTCGCCCGCCGGAAAGAGGGCATAGGACTGACCGGCCAGGATGTCGATATCGAAAGCCCGGATGAGACCGACCAGGGTCTGGCGGACCGCAGCATCCCCGGAAACGATCAGCGCGTTGGCGGCTGGGTCGGCGGCAATTTTCCCGCCCTCTCCAACATAGGGTTCGAGCACCTTGGCAAGATCCTTGGCCGAGGCGTAGCGCAGTGGCACGACCTGCGTGCCGGCGCCTATTGCGTTCGCGCCTGAGACAAGATTGCGGGTCGCACCCGCGGGCAACGGGACCACGGCGTAGACGCCATTCCGTTCGATCAACGTCGCACCGTTCGCGTTGAGCAAGGTTTCGAGTGTCGGCAGCAACGCCGAACGCTGCATCGGGGTGCCGGTCTCGATCGACCCGGTGCCATGCACGTTGGGGTCGATCGTGTAGTTCAGATTGAGTGTGGTGCCGAGAATGGTGCGTGCGATCTCCCGGATGTCGGTGTCGACAAAATTGAGGGTTACATCGCCGGCCTGAGTGCTCGTCGCGCCTGGACCCGGCGGTGGTACGACGGGCGCTGCGGCGGCGCCGGACGCGACGAAGGGACGTTGCCGGCTGCGATCGGTAGGGATCGTGCTGTTTACTCGAGGCTCCGCGGCTTGCAAGCTGCTCGGCTGTTCCAACGGCTCTAAACCCGGCTGTGCCGGCAGCTGCTGGCAATTAGCCAGCACGGCGAGCGCTACGGCAATGGCAACGGGCCGAGCAGAATATCGAGACGCCGACATTACCGCTGCTGGCGCAGCCGCGCTGCCCGCGGCAATGTGCCGGGAGGAGCAACGGGAATACCTGGACGCGGTTGCGCGACGGCTGGGGGTACGCCAGGCACAGGCATTCTTGGCCTGCCGGCAATCGGCGGGATTGGCCCTCGCCCGCCGGGTTGGCCGATCGGCGGTTGCCCAGGGGGCGGCGCCAAGTTTGGATCGAGTTTGGGCTGCAAGGTCTTGGTTCCGCTCGGCCCGCTCAACGAGACTTCGCGGGGCGTGATGCTCTCGATCCGCCAGCCGCTTACGGCGTCGCCTTCGGCGACCTTCAGCGGCTTGTCGCCGCTGACCGCGAAGATTGCGATGCGGCGGCCGGGTGTCGTAACGATGCCGGTCAGCCTCGCATCGAGATCGGAGTCAGCCGCGGCTCCGCTGCCAGCGTCTTGAGGAGGCCGCCGCGTGCTGCTGAAGAGCGGTCGAGCGAGGGCGGTGGCAACCAGCTCCTCGGGTCTCGGGTTCTGCCGCCGAGTTGTTGGGCTCGCTGTGTCGGACTGCGCCGCCTCGGCGACCACCTCATCCTCCGCCCCGGCGGGCGCAAGTTCCATGATTACGATCGCGCCGAACAGCAGGCATCCCCCAGCCAGCAGCAACAGCACGAGGCGCTCGATCATTGCTTGACCGCCACCGATTTTTCGCCGTCACGGTAAGCGTAAACATCCAGACCGGCATCGAGCCCCGCAGCCGCCGGCGTCCCGGGCCGCCTCAACACCCCGTGGATATGCAGATTATCGATCACCAGAGGCGGGTTGGCAGACTTGAGTTTGGTGAGGAATTTGACCAACGTCTCGTAGGACCCACTGAGGACGTAGCGCAGCCCGATGCGGCGATAGCCCGAGCGCGCTTCGGCCGGAAGGCTTTCGGTGCTTCCGATCGTCGCGCCGGCGGAGGACGCGAGCTCCTCTATGCGGCTTTGCAGAGTGGCCGCGGCGATCGCATCGCTGGCGCCCTCCAAAGTGATCTTGCGTGTGCCAGCAGCCGTACGCAGCTGCTCGACTCGGGCGCGCAGAGCCGGCAACTTGTCCGCGGCGGCGCGCAGCCGCGGCACCAGCATGCGCCGATTTTCCAGCACGGCGGCCCGCTCGGCGTAAAGCCCAAGCAACGGCGAGACGACCAGGAGATAGACGCCTCCCAGCGCGACGAGCAGCAAGCTCAGCGCCACAAGCTGGCCTCGCCGGCCAGTCGGCATAGTAGTAAACAAGGTTAGGGCTTGACCTCCGCGTTGATCGTGAAAAGCTCGGCCTTGAGGGCCTCGAGCCGGGTGACGGGTGCCGAAAAGCCGGGGTTGCGGAACTCGGGGTCGGCGGCAACCGCTCCGATCAACCGGGCGGCCGCGGCAGAGCGCCCGCTCAGCGTCAGTTTACGTTGCCGCAGCTCCATCTCGGTCAGGTAGGTATCGTCCGGCATAACGCGGGTCGTGGCCGCCAGTACGACGAGCGGCCGCCCGGCCTTGTCGCGCTCGCTTTCGATAAAGCCGGCATTGCCCGACAGGCGATCGATATCCTGGCGCAGATTGTCGGCCTCTGCAGCGGCGGCTCGAGCGGCACCGACTTGAGCGTTGAGAGACGCCAGGGTCAGCTCCTGGCGTACGAAGGGCGTTACCACGGCGGCCAGTGCGAGAGCCGCGCAGCACGCGGCGGCCGGCCAGAGCAGGCGGTGGGAGGCGTAATGCTTACGGCTTCCGTCCCCGTTGAGCGGCAGGTAAGTTCCTTGGTCCGGACCGTCAGCAATCTCCACCCGCCTCGGCCGAATTCCGATTGCCGCCAGGTCAGTGAGCAGCGGGTCGAGGTTCGCCTTCGGGACCAGCCAGAGGCGCACCGACAACCGCCCGTTTTGCCGGTCGGCCTCAATGACTCGATGGTTCCAGTAGAGTTCCTCCGGGGTAAACGGGGTCTCGCGGTCCATTTCGAAAGCGAGCGCTTGGTCGAGCTCTCGTTCGGCAGCAAGTGGCAGGCTGACGGTCTTTCCCAGCACATCGGCCTCGCCGAGGCGAAGCACCTGGGTCTTCCCCGCCATGCCAGGCAGGTCGGCCATCCCGATCGCCCCGAGAGCAAAATGGCCGAGCGGGCTCTCCTTGCCGCTATGGCGCTGATCCACGGCGACGGCTTCGACCCCTTGCCCCAGGGGGCCGATCGGAGTAATCACCAGCGCATCGCCGGTCCCCAGCGCAGACCGGCGCAATTCCTGCGGTAGCAAGTCCGCAAGCTGTGCGCACCACCAGGCAAAGAACTCGCGTAACATGCTCCGAGACCGTAGCCGATCTAAATCCAGCCTGCGCCGCCGCTGTCATCCATATGGCACAGCAACGGCACACAAAGGCTCTTTACCCGTCAGCTTGCCGCCTCACAGAAGATTTTCCGAATATGGCTCGATCAAGGCAAGTTCGCCCGCGGAATACTCGATGCGCCGCGGAAAATAAGGGGCCACGCGCGGCGACGACGGCGCGCACCGAGTGGTAAACCGCGAATCGACCGATTTCACAACTGAGGAGCGGCAATCAAATCCGGAAAGCGGCGTCGGTCATTCTCGCCAAACACGAGCCGGACTCGGATGAGTTCTGGAATCGCCGGGCCGTCCCACTCAGTTTGCCACCCCGTTTCCTGCCCGGAACGAGGCGTACCCCAATAAGCGAGATCGAGCCGCTCGACTTTGCCCACTAATTCGGTTTCGGTGGGCGGGGTGGCCGCGGCGGTGGACAGCTCGTGGCGATGGGGCGTCCAACTCAAGACGAGCCGACCGCGGCTCAGCTCGAGCGTGATGTCGGCGCGCTGGGTGGTTCCAAGCCCGGTGGGCAGATCGCCGACGAAAACCAGGCTGGTGGCGGCGCCCTTGAGCTCCTCGCCACCCCCGCCGCCGATGGCAGGGCCGAAAGACGGTGGTGGCGCAATCCCGCTCAACAGGGCTCGCAGAATGCGGGTGGCCGCATCGAGCTCGGCGGTTTCGCCCACCCGCCGAGATTGCGCCTCCCAGAGTGTGAGCCCGGTGCGCACGCCTTGCGTCAGGCCGATTACCAAGAAGCCGAGCACCGTCACGACGACGAGCATTTCGAGCAGAGTGAACCCGCCCTGCCGGGCGAAGGCGCGGTCGTTCGCCGGCGGGATCACCGGCCCGCTCCCGCAGTGCCGAGACGCAACGTTCTCAGCGCCACCGACCGGTCGCCCTCATGGCCGGGCCACGAGATTGCGACCTCGACATTGAACAATGTGATGGTCGCCCTCGATACGCCGTCTTGCGCCAAGGACTGCCGTGAGGTCAGCGGCGAGACGCGGAGCGTCCAGCGATAGCCGCCGCCGTCATCTCCGGTCATTTCGCCCTCGACCAACGCGGCGTCGCGCCCGACCGCCGCGAGATGCGACTGGGCGCGCTGAACGGCCTCCTCGGCCCGCGCCGCGGTGTCCACCGCAAAGAGCCCACCGCTTCCTGCGCGGAACAGCCCGACCAGGGCCAGCCCAGCAATTGCCAACGCGACGACGACCTCGAGGAAGGTGAAGCCGTTGTCCCTGGTCGTGCGCTCAACGCAGATCGGCGACACTCACCCTCCCGGTCAGCCAGTCGACGCCGACGGCCACGCGCTGCTTGCCGTCGGCGAGCGCAATCCTGCCCCCGGTGGAACTGCCGTCGGGGTTGAAGCGGATGTCGCCGACATTGGCTCTGCGATTTTCGCCGGTGATGGTCAGAAGCTCGATCGAGAGATTGGCCGGCAAGCGGCGCGCCGACCCCGCGCCGACCCGATAAACGCGGCCGGTCACATCGAGATCGAAAACCACTGGCCAGTTGCCCGCTATCGCTTCCGACCGCGCCAGGCGCAGTCCCGAGGCGAGGTCGGAGGCCGTCCCCTTGAGCCCGAGCCTGCTGCTCCACGGAGGTTTGTAGCCGGCAACGAGAACCAGCGCGAAACCGAGTATGGCAAGCGTGACGATGACCTCGATCAGAGTAAACCCGCTACGGCGCTTCAGATCGGGCCGGGAGGCTCTACACCGCCAAATCATTGAGGCTCAGCATTGCCGTCAGCAGCGCGCTGACAATTCCGGCCACGGCAAGACCCATCGCAATCGTGATCATCGGGACCGCGAGCGCGACCAGCCGCTGCATCATCAAGCGCGCTTGGTCGTCGTGGATATCGGCGGCCTTGAGCGCCATCGACGAGAGCTGCGCGGCCTCCTCGCCGAGCTGCAGCAGGTGGATTGTCCGTGCCGGGAACACGCCGCCGGCGGCGAGCGGCCGGGCGAGCCCGCCACCGCCCTTTGCGCCAAGCGCCGCCGCTTCGACCGCCGCGGCGGCAGCGAGATTTCCCAGCGCATCCTTGGCGATACCGAGGGCCGGGATCAGCGGGACGCCATTCTGCAACAAGCTGCCGAGCGTGCGGGTGAGCCGAGCCGCGAGGATCTCGCGCAATAGCCCGCCGGCCACCGGCAGACGCAGCAGCACGCGATCGACCTTCAGGCGGTAGGCCGGCCGCATCAACAGCTGGCGGGCGATCAACACGCCGGCCAAGAGCGCCAGGAACAACCAGGGCGCCAAGGCGCCGACGACCGTCCCGACGGTCATCAGCACGCGCGTCGCAGCAGGCAGCTCCGCGCCGGCCTGCTCGAAAATCGGCGTGAATTGCGGCAGCACGTAATCGAGCAGCAGCACGATCGAGCCGATCGCTGCAACAACCAGCAGCGCCGGATAGATCAGCGCCGAACGCAGATTGGCGCTGAGGCTGCGCTCGCGCTCGAGGAGCGTCGCCAGGCGGTCGAGCGTCGCCGGCAGGGTGCCGCCTGCCTCTCCGGCTCGCACCAGGCCGACATAGAGCTTGGAGAAGCTTCGCGGTTCCGCGGCGAGGGCGGCAGCGAGCGAGCTGCCGGAACGCACCTTGTCGCGGACATTGCCGAGAATGCCACGGGTCCGCGCATTACGCGTGTTTTCCACGACGAAACGCAGCGCGCGATCGAGGTCCTGCCCAGCCGCCAACATGATTGCCAGCTCGCGGGTGACCTCGCCGAGTGAGGCCTTATCGAGACCGCGGCTGCGGCCGAGCTCGATCTGCAACAAATCGGCCCAGCCCCCGCGCCCCGCGGCCAAATCGGCACGCAGCACGATCTGGCCTTGACGCTGCAGCCGCTCGACGACTGCCGCGCGATCCGCCGCCTCCATCACGCCGCGCGCGACGTCACCGCCGGGATTCACCGCCGACCAACGAAAGGATGGCATCCTAAGCCTCACTCCGGATGCAGCGTACGACCTCCTCGATCGTGGTTTCGCCTTCGATCACCGCGAGCAAGCCGTTGTCGAAGATCGGGCGCATGCCTTGTTCGACGGCGGCGGACTCGATCGCGGCGTCGTCGGCACCCTCGAAAATCAGACGGTCGATTGCCCTGTTCGGTACCAGGAGCTCGGCGATGGCGCGCCGGCCGCGATAGCCGGTGCCGCGGCAGGCCGGGCAGCCTTTCGGATGAAAAAGGGTGATCGTCTCGGGTGGAGCGAGGCGTTGGAGGCCGAGCCGCTCGATCAGCGCCGACGGCGCCGGATCGGGAGTCTTGCACACCGGACATAGCCGGCGGACGAGCCGCTGCGCGAGGACCGCCTTCAAGGTGGCCGTCATCAGATAATCTTCCAGCCCCATGTCGCGCAGGCGCGTCATCGTCGCCGCCGCCGAATTGGTATGGATGGTCGACAGCACGAGATGGCCGGTCAGCGCCGCCTGCACCGCGATCTGCACGGTTTCGAGGTCGCGGATTTCGCCGATCATGATCACGTCGGGGTCCTGCCGCAGGATCGAGCGCAACAGGCTGGCGAAATTGAGCCCGATCTGCGGCTTTACCTGGATCTGGTTGATGCCGGTCAGCTGATACTCGATCGGGTCTTCGACGGTTACGATGTTGCGCGCCACCGTGTTCAGCTTCAACAGCCCGGTATAGAGGGTCGTCGTCTTGCCGCTGCCGGTCGGTCCGGTCACCAGCACCATGCCGTTCGGCAGATCCAGCGCACGTTCAATTCCCCCCCGGATGTCGATAGGCAGACCGAGTTTGGCGTAGTCGAACTCGACCGCGGTGCGGTCGAGAATCCGCAATACCACCTTTTCGCCGTGCAGCGAGGGGATCGTCGATACCCGAAAATCGATCTCGTGGCCGCGCACCGTCAGCTTGATGCGGCCGTCCTGGGGCAGCCGGCGTTCGGCAATGTCGAGCCGCGCCATGATCTTGATGCGCGATATGACTGCGGCCTGAAGGCGCGCGGAGGGCGGCTCGACCTCGTGCAGCACGCCGTCATAGCGATAGCGTATCCGAAGTCGGTCCGGAAACGGCTCGAGATGGATATCCGAGGCGTGCGTCTCGACCGCCCGTGCGATCAGCTGATTGACTAGCCGGATCACCGGCGCCTCACTCGCAAGGTCTTTCAGCCGCTCCGCATCTTCTTCCGCCGGCTGGGCGTCAGAAACGGTCTCGTCGAGCATCTCTGCGGCATCGCTGCTGTCGCTCATTTCGGCATAGAGCCGTTCGAGAGCCGCCTCGAGCTCGATCGGCACTGCCACCGCCACGGCAACGGGCCGGCCGATCGCCGCTGCAATAGCGCCGCGCGCAAACATGTCGAGCGGATCGGCCATGGCAATAGTTGCCCGGTCATCGGTGGCCGCGATCGGCATTGCGCGAACTCGGCGCAGGAATTTGGGTTTTAGGCGATCGTGGAGCAGCGGCGTGTCGGGATAATCGGCGGCTCCTACCAGCGGCGCGGCGATCAGCTGCGCCAAGGCTTCGGCGAGCCCGCGATCGCTGACCAGGCCGAGCTGGGTCAAGACCTGATCGAGGCGGCCCCTGGTCTCGGCCGCGACGCGGCGCGCGCGGTCCAAGGTGCGCCGGTCGATGGCGCCGCTGTCCACCAGGTTATTGCCGAGCCTGCCGAGTACCTCGGCGGGGTCGTCAGAAACGGACGAAAAGATTGGCGAGAAATTCAAGACAACTCTCTTTCCGGAGGGCGGCCGAACGATATATAGGAAACACAACGCTCATCGGGGTGGGGAAAGAGGATACATATTTCCGCCGGACGGCCGGGCTGAACTGCAGCACCGGCGGGTATCCCATTACTTGAACGCCCTGCCGGGGGCGGTGGGCAGCGGAGGTCCGTTCCCAAGGGGCTCCGGACGCTCGACGTCGCTGAGACCGGAGTTTGCGCTACTATGTAGCAACCTGCGCCCTGCACAACAGCCACGGCAGCTTAAAAAAATCACGAAGCTTCTTCGTAGGCTGGACAGTCTTAAGATCTGGAAGATTGGAGCCGACAAAGTATCGTTGATGTGCGGGCCGCGAGCGGCGGTGGACCGCTGGATCAATGGACACCAATGGGCGATCGACTTTCGATCGCAAAACTTGTTTATTCGATACCAACTCTGGGACAGATCGGTTCACCGGGGATAGAAACTACGTTGGGATTGGGGGTCTTTTCGGCTGAAGCAGCGGAGCCGCGAGTTTGCGAAGCAACCGCTATCGGCCTATGAGCGGCAACGGGCGCGGTCGCCCGGCGCGGGTAGTGGCGGTCGGAGCAAGTGCAAGGATACGGGAGTGAATTGCTCGGCTGGATGGCCGAGGCGCGCGCGGCGGAGTGGAGCCTCGTGCTGGTTGCGCCCTTCATCGGCAGCTTTCTTGGCGTTCTCATTCGACGTCTGCCGGAGGGCTCGCCGATCGCTCGGGGCCGATCGCATTGCGACGCGTGCGGTGCCACGCTGCGCGTGCGCGACCTCGTGCCGATCCTCAGCTGGGTTATGATGGGGGGACGGTGCCGCTATTGTCGCCAGCCTCTCGGGTGGTTCTACCCCGGGGTCGAGCTGGCCGCCCTGGCCATCGCGCTTGCCGCCGTGCTGATTGATGGCGGGCAGGACGCCTGGCTCGATTGTCTTTTCGGCTGGTGGCTTCTCGCCCTGGGCTGGATCGACCTGCGCTGCTGGCTGTTGCCCGATGCTCTGACCTTGCCGCTTATCATAGCCGGCCTTGCTGCCGCCTTCCTGTTCAGTCCCGACCAGCTGACGGACCGCGCTCTGGGCGCGGGGCTCGGTTACTTGAGTTTGATCGCGATCGCGGCCCTGTACCGCACATTGCGCGGCCGCGACGGGCTTGGCGGAGGCGACGCCAAGCTGCTGGCCGCTTCCGGCGCTTGGCTCGGCGCCGCCGCTCTGCCGCAGGTGGTCCTGCTCGCCGCGCTGTCGGCGCTCGCCGCCGCCGGCTGCCTGCGGCTCGCCGGCATCCGACTTGGCATCCACTCGGCGTTGCCGTTCGGCCCCTTCCTTGCCCTCGCGACCTGGGTCTTGTGGCTCATGGGCCCCATCGATTGATCGAGGTCCCGCGCAAGTTCGACAGCTCCCGTTGCCCTTCACGGGCCTGCAATGAGAACAGAAGAAAAGCCTCGATCAATATCGAACGCTCGGCGACAAGCCGCGCTTGGAAACCCGCCCTCGCCATAAAGGAGCTGAACAGGTCGAGGTCGGAATCCGACGAAACCATTACATACAGCCGACCTCCTGGTTTTAGGCGCTCGCGAGACTGGTCGAATAGAGCTGCTATCTCGCAATAGCGTGGGCCGGCATGCCAGCCCCGGTCGGCGAGATCGCGCGGTTCGCCCGCATGCTTGGGAGGGCTCGAGAGGATCACGTCGAAAAGCGGCCGCGGCGGGAGTGCCGAGAGCAGGTCGCAGCACAGAGCACTGACGCGATCATCGAAACCATTGGCGCGCGCGTTTTCTGCGGCCGTCAGCGCGGCGTTGGGATTGATATCGGCGGCTATCACGTTTTCGGCGCCGGCCCGTGCCGCGGCGAGCGCAAGAATGCCTGATCCGGTTCCGACGTCGACCACGCGTTTGCCCCTCAGGTCGAGGTGACTGAGGAATTCGGCAAAGTATTCGCTGCTCAGAAAATAGCGCGGATGAAATACTGTGGGGTGCACGACGAGACGAAAGCCGCCGGCCCGCGTGATCCAGGTCCGCTTCTGGGAAAGAATTAGATGGTAAGCGAAGAAGTGAATCAGACGACGCAAGCAACGGCGGAAGGGACCGTGCAGGGTACCGCGGCGGCCAAGGATGCTGACAGCTCCCCGAGTGTCGGTGATTCCGAGAGTGTCATCCACGAGCAAGTCGATCCATAACTGAATGTTCCATGAGCAAATCTGCTAGCGTTCAGACCCAATCATATGCTTCACTAGTCGACCGCGGACGAATGCAACCAAAATTCTGCCGCCCCGGCGAAGGCCCACGGGAAGACGCAGTCGGGAGAGGCGGTATTCAATAGTCTGAATGCTTCTGAGCAACAGCTCACAAATCGGTATGGTCTCCTTCTAGCGGATGCCCGATTTGACTGCGAGATTGGACGCTTCGCATGAACAGAATGTGCAAATAATGCCATAGCGAGCGGCTATGGGCGGGCTGCACATGGATGTGGCCGTCCTGGGCGCACGGTGCGGTCAGCAGCCCGCGTAACTTGATCATCTCCCATGCGAAGGGGCTCCAGTCCCGCCACGCTTGTTGAGCCTCATGGAACAGGACCCCGCTGACTACCTCGGGCACCGCGCCGAAAATTTCGGGTATGCGATCCGAGAGGCCGTGATCACGCAAAACATTCCACTTCGAGAGGCCGCCCATAACCGGAGAGTCGAGGGCGTAGACCACTCGGCTGACCCAGGCCTCGCGTATGCAATAGGCGCACATCGCGCACGGCTCGATATTGCTATAAAGCGTGTAGCGGCGCAACCGCTCCCGACCGACCGTCCGCTGCGCCTGCGAAAGGGCGATGATCTCCGCGTGACGGGTCACGTCGCCGTCTCGCATGCAGCTGTTGATCCCTTCCGCCACGATTTGCCCGTCCAGCGCGATTACCGTGCCAAACGGATATTCGCCTTTGCCCACCGCGATCCGCGACAGTTCGATGCAACGCGCCATCATTGCTTCGTCCGTGGCGTCGCATGACATTCTCATCGTGCTGCGGTGCGCCGTTTCTCGCGCATAACCCCGGCGTGTCCTGCTCACGGGGCATATCGATTAATGCTGTTCGGCCTCGTGGTAGCAGCCAAAACCGGTTTCATGGTCGCCGCTGTCTGGAACAGCCGCCCGCCCTCCCGCGTCCTGTTCCGCTCAAGGGACAGATGAGATGAGAAAAGGCGCCCGAATATCCGTTCGACCGGTTCGACTGCGTTGTCCATAGGCCTCCTCGCGCTACGCACCCTAACGAGTAACCCGCCACTTGGTTCATTTGGGCACTACATAAGAACCGGTTACGTCATGGTCCCGCGGCGGATGTGCCCCGGGTGGGATCTCCCCATAGTCAATCGCGAGGGCGACATGCGGAAATTGGGTCTGATTGTCGGGGCTGGAGCCTTGGCGATCGTTCTTCTCTTCGGGTTTTGGGTCTACAGCCGACCGGAGCGCGGCACGACCGGCTCGGTCAGCACCCGCTTCCACCTGCTCGGGCCGAATGACAAAATCGTCGTCGACGGCTTTGACGACCCGAAGGTCGAGGGGGTCGCCTGCCACATCAGCCGAGCGCAAACCGGTGGGCTGAAGGGCGGGCTGGGCGTCGCGGAGGACACCAGCGATGCCAGCATCGCCTGTCGCCAGGTCGGACCGATCAAGATTACCGGCGAACTGAAAGACGGCGAGCGGGTTTTCGACGAACGGCGCAGTCTTGTGTTCAAGACGCTGCAAGTCGTCCGGTTCATCGACCGCCAGCGCAATGTGCTGGTCTATGTGGCCTACAGCAATCGCGTCATCGAGGGCAGCCCCAAAAACAGCCTCAGCAGCGTCCCGATCATGAACTGGCCGGGCACCCAAACCTCGGCTATTCCTCCCGAGCGCTGACGCTAACCCGACGGTAGCGGAACTCCGCGGCAGAGACTCATGGTTTTCCGAGAGACACGCCCAGCTTGGGCGAGCCATTTCTCGCATGGACCGAGCCATGAGCAGCACTGATTTGCCCAGAGATGTCCCGATCGGGCAGGCCGCGAGCGCGCCCGCTTGGGCCGTCGCGTTTGCCGCGCTGCTGCTCGCCGTAAGTTTCGGCCAGCGCCGCGCCGGCGAGGAGACAGTGCGGACCGGGGATCGCGCAGCGCCGAAAGCTGACCGTAGGCGATCCGCCGAGGAGACGGCCCCGAGCGGAGATCGCGTACCGTCGGAAGCCGGCCGTGGACGATCCGCCGACACACCCTCGGATATTCCGGCCCAGGGGTGGAAAGATATTCTTCTGCGGGTCTACCACGGGATTTCGGAAGACCGCATCCTGTTGGTCGCGGCGGGGGTGACGTTTTATCTCTTGCTGTCTATTTTCCCCGGGATAGCGGCGCTCTTTTCGATTTATGGGCTGTTCGCCAATCCCGCAGACATTGCCGGCCACCTCGATGCGCTGGCCAATGTCGCGCCGGGTGGTGCCATCGACTTGCTTCGTGAGGACATGACCCGCCTCGCCTCCAATGGCGGGACGACGCTCGGCGTCGGCTTTCTGGTAAGTCTTGCCGTCTCGTTGTGGACCACCAATTCGGGCGTCAGCGCGATTTTCGATGCTTTGAACATCGTTTATGAAGAAAAAGAGAAGCGGGGCTTGGTCAGATTTTATTTGACCACACTCACATTTACCTTGGCTTCCGTTGTCTTCATTCTTCTGGCGATTGCGGTGGTCGTGCTTTTACCGGTGGTGTTGAATTTCATTCCACTGCCGGGCGGAACGGACCTGCTCGTCAAGATCGCGCGGTGGCCAATACTTTTCGTGCTCACCGCGTTGGCGCTGGCAGCGCTCTACAGGTACGGCCCGAGCCGCGCCGAGGCGCGCTGGCGTTGGATCACCTGGGGCAGTGCCTTTGCCACGGTGGTGTGGATCGCCGCTTCGGTTCTGTTCTCGTGGTACGTCGCGAATTTCGGCAGTTACAACAAGACCTATGGATCGCTCGGCGCGATCATCGGATTCATGACCTGGATCTGGATCTCAATCATCGTCGTTCTGGTCGGCGCCAAGATCGATGCCGAGATGGAGCATCAGACCACCAGCGAAACGACGACCGGTCAGCCCAAGCCGCTCGGAATGCGCGGCGCGCGGATGGCCGACACGGTGGGACCGGCCCAAGGATAATCAATGCCGAAACGGGCGCAGCCGAACCCCGGCATGCGCGACGTGGGATGAAAACGGCCTGTCATTTCGTCGGGTCATTCCAGGCGCGGGCTCCGCCGGTGAGCTCGGAACCCGTAGGGGCCGTCCACCCCAACATGAACACGGGCCGCGGCGACAAGGGCTCATGAGCCGTTGTTTATGGCTTCCGGGCCCGGCCCAGGGGCCGTCCCGGAATGGACGATCTTGCCGGTTCGGGCCGAGCTGTATCAATCCCAGCACGCGAGTATCGTTTCGCTGCCGGCGGTCTCGATCTGCTGACTGAAACGGCTGCGGTAAAGCGTCAGCAACGCATCGTGCGTGGCGTCCGAGGAGCTGCACAGCGCATCGGTTGCCAGCACGACGCGGTAACCAAGATCGACAGCGTCAAGAACGGCGGCGAGCACGCAGACATCGGTCTCCGCTCCGGTGATGACCAAACTCTCGATCCTGCGCCGGCGCAAAAGGTCGCTCAATTGCGGCTCGGAAAATGGCGAATACACCCTCTTGTCGATCACCTCGGCGGGAGGCGCGAGCGCCGCCAATGGCGGGACCAGCTCGATCAGCCGCGGGTCGATCCCCTCCAATGTCAGCTCTCTCCACCGCTCGTAATAGCGCCGCCAGCTGCCCGGCATCCGGTCGGGGCGCCGTGGCGGGATGAAACGGGTAAACACCGTCCGCGCGGGGTGGCGCTCGGCAATGCGTGTCACGACCGGCAGCACCCGCGCCATCCAGGGCGTATGCCAGGGGGTCTCCTCGGCAAAAACGTTCTGCATGTCGACGCAGAGATGGGCGGTGCGGTCAGTCAGGGGACCGAAAGGCAGCGTCTCCAACCGGTCCGTCTCTCAGTTGTGCTGGCCAAGCACGGTTTTGATGATATTGGTTACCGCCGCGAGCTTGAACGGTTTGCGCAAGAACGCGGCATACATGCCACGTGCGGCTTCGGCGACGGCGCTCTCGGGGAGCGAGCTCATGACCACCGCGGGGATGTTGCGGTAGGCTGGATTTTCTTTGATGGCCTTGAGCATGGCCGGTCCGTCCATTATCGGCATCATGAAGTCGAGCAGGATCAGGTCGGGCCGCCTTTTGCCGAGGAGCTCCAACCCTTGCTGGCCGTTGACTGCCGTCACCACTTCGTGGCCGGCGTCGGCCAATACGGATTGGAGGACCTCGGCAACGCTGAATTCGTCGTCGACCACCAGGATGAGCGCCACCCTAATCCTCACCATCATGCCCGGTCGCTGGCTCCCCGACCGGGCCCTGATACCCGCCTTGCGGTACCACCTCCGCCAGAATCTCCTCTGCCGCCGTCGAATCCGGCTCGATGACAATGCCACTCCCGGAAATCGTGAACCGGTGCAATGCAGAGTTGATCTCCGAGTCGCGGACCTTCAGTACCGAAATCATCCGGTGCAGCTGTGAGCGCAACTCGACGTAGCGCATCACCAGAATGATTTCTGCTATGCACGAGACGCCCCGAAGCGATAGGCCGCTAAAGGGCAACCCCAGAACAGGCCCGATCAAATCGGCTTCCGACGTGTAGAGCGTGCTGATGCCGCGCCCGCGGAATTCGCTGCTGAAGGCCGAGAAAATGTGGCCGAGGCGCTCCCGATCGGGAGCCAGCCTATGGAACCCCTGAAGGCCGTCGATGAACAGCCGTCGCACGCCGCGGCGCTCGAGCGCCGCAACGAGCCGATCGCAGGTTTCATCGAGCAACCCTTCGGTCGTGGGCTGCCAGACGATTTCGACGTGGCCTTCGGCGATCAGCTGATCGAGCGGCAGCCCCAGTGCTTTCGCCTTATCGCAGATCGCTGCCGGGGTCTCATAAAACCCGAAGAACAGGCCCGGATTGTCGTGATTGCATTCGCTGAGAAAATGCAGTCCGAGCGTGGTCTTGCCGATCCCCGGCGGGCCGACGAGCAGCGCGGTCGAGTGCTGCGGGAAGCCGCCGCCCATTATCCGGTCGAGTTGAGCAACACCTGTCGAAACCGGCGGCCCGGTCACCTTACCGGGGACCGAAGGATGCGCCAGCAACGCCTCGGTGCGCGGATAGACGACGATCCCCTTGTCGGTGATGCGAAATGAATGCGCGCCTCGCAGGTAGCCGCTGCCCCGCAGTTTATGAACCTGCAGGATGCGTTCGGCATGTCTGCCGTAAAATTTTGTTTGAAGCTCGATGACCCCGTCCACCAGCGTGTGCTCGGCCGAGCTTTGGGTTACGCCGGTCAGGAGCAGCATCGCGCAATCCGCTATTGCAGCTTGAGCTTGCAATTCGTGGATGAATTTCTTGAACTCTCGGCTCGATGCCGCCGTCTCTTCGATGGCCGACAATCCGTCAAGGACGAGGACGCTCGCCTCGCGCGCCTGGACCTCGCGGCGCAGCAGCTTCAAGACCGCCGCGAGGCCTTCCTGTTCGAGCACCTGAAACGCGCTGATGTAGTAGAGCCGTTCCGGGATGACTGCTTCTTCGAAAAAGCCGAGCTGCCCGATATGCAACAGCATCCGCGCGTGATTCTCGGCCAGCAATGTCACATAGAGCGCACGGCCACCCGTAGCGACATGGTGAAAGCAGATTTGGTTGCCGAGGATGGTCTTCCCCGCCCCGGGCGAGCCTTGAACGATAAAGACGCCGCCGCGCAGAAAGCCGCCGCGCAGAACCGTGTCCAGTCCCGGCACTCCGGTCGGGATGCGTTTGAGCGGGGGCCGGCCGGCCTCGTCAATCGGCATCTTCTGCGCTGCCCGGCCGCAGCGGCAATCTGACGGTGAATGCCGAGCCACCACCCCGGCGGCTTGAAACGCTGATCTCTCCCCGCATAGCGCGCACCAGCTGGCGCGTCACCCACAAGCCGACGCCAAACCCGCCATTGGGCTTCGCACGACGGGAGCGATGAAATCTTTCGAAAATCAATGACTTCTCGCAATCGGCTATCCCGACCCCCTCGTCGAGAACCGACAGCCGGGCGAACTCATCATCCCTCACCAAAGAAACCTCGACAGGTCGCCCCGGTCCGAAGCGAACGGCATTGGAAAGCAGATTTTCCAGGACCTGCTCGACCGCTATTGGATCGCATGAAGCGCTCACCCCGTCCTCGACTGTGATTCGAACCTGGCACCCGGCACTTTCGGCCGATGGCAGCATGTTGGTCGTGACCTGCCGGATCAGCGCCGAAAGATCGACCTCGGCGGCTTGCAGGTTCAGTTTTCCGGAACTGGCGCGGGCCATCTCGAGTAGGGTCGTCGCCCGCCGCAGATACGCATTGACCAGCCCTTCGAGAAGTTCGAGGCCGTGCACCAGTCCTGCCGGCACCCCCTCCGACATGTGCCGCGCCCTTGCCAACAGCAGCTCCAGCCGCGCGCTGATCGGCGTCATCGGGTTGCGCAGCTCGTGTGCTGCGATCGCCAGGAAATCGTCGCGCGCCCGCAACTCGGCCTCAAGCTCGGCGACGCGCGCCGTCAGCGCCGTTTCCCGAAGCGTTGGGCCCTTTGGGGGGGGCGTCCTCCCAACTGCTGTTCGATCTTTCCGGTTTCGGCGAATTTTCATCCAAACCCTCTGGCGAGGCCGCTCGGGCTTTCCAGCTCGAACCTACCCGCCTCCCGCGGCAGCGCCGGCAAGTCTTGAAACAAGGGCGAGCCAGCTCGCGTTCCGCGTCTCCGACGGAATAGAGGGCCGCCGCTCGACGCCGGCTCTCGCGCCGCACCTCAGCCCCGGGTCGACCCCTTGACCCCGCCGCCGCCTCACATGATGTTCACGCACCCAGCCCCGGATGGGTGGCCGAGCGGTTTAAGGCACCGGTCTTGAAAACCGGCGTGCCCGCAAGGGTACCGTGGGTTCGAATCCCACCCCATCCGCCATTAAAACGGAAATTACACACTTATATAATGGCAGTAGCGGATTGCCTGAAGTGTAAACCTATCCAAGGACCTATCCAGACGTTACGGACAATCGCGAATGACTGAGGCCCGCCTGGCGTGGGGTCTGCTCGGGATGACCTGAGGCAGGGCGGCGGCGCAATAAACCGTATACCGTTGACGCCTTTTCATTATCTTCCAGCCAACGAGGCGCAGACGGCCCATTGCGTCCCTCGACGGCAGTCGGCTGGAATGAGCAAAGGAGGCATCCCGGCAATGAAAGTTCGCCAACGTTCGCGAGCGCCAAGTTGGCGACATGGACGAAAATGGTGCGGGAGGCCATGAGCTGATCACAAAGGCGCTGCGGACGATGAGCCCGAACCCCTCGGCGGCCGGGCGCGCAGGTCGAGCCGGGACGGTCGGCCGCCAACGATCACTTCCGGCGCGGGCGCTGACAACGAATGACGTTATCGGTCCGGCGCTGCCGAGCCGTCCAGACCGTGATATCGCGGGGTCAGAACGTTTCCACGCGTCGTATCTTGGCCGTGGCGCTCTACAAGATCGACGACGACATCAGGCTAGGTCTTGCGGCCCGTGCACCGGTTTCGCGGAAATGCTGAACGGGGGGCAGTGCGACACGGCGGATCATGCCGCGGGCTTGAGCGGTGCGAGACTGCCATCGCCGGCTGAGCTATTCCGAGCTGGCCGTTGCCGCGGAGCGGGTGGCGGCACAGCTCGCCAGTGACGCCATCCGTCCTTGTCACTGCGTCGCCATGTGGCTGCCGAGCCGGTTTGGTCACAGGTCCTTTTCGGCGAGTTTGCGAAACTCGTCGGGCACTGAACGGGAAATCCCCAGCGCCACCGACGCATATCCGATAGCATCCCATCCGAATCGATCGCGGATCCTATCGACAGCGCAGTCGGCCGCCCAGCGTGCCATGCCCTTCTTGGTGCCGGGGCGGCGCGCTTCGCCTTTGAGCCCAAGCGGGAGTTCCAGCTGAAAATCCCAGTGCTCCTCGAGATGCGACACGGAGATCGCCAGGAGCGAGATAATCTTCTCATCAGGGTGATCCGCGAGGACCGCGCGCACCAGCTCCTCGGCGATCTCGGCAAGGATCACGGTCGCGGAGATTGGCGCGTCGAGCGTAACCGAGCGAGTGGTTGAGGCCAGGTTGGCGAAGCGAACGCGGGCCGTCACGGTTCGACCAGCCTTGGCCTTGGCCTTGGCCCGTAGACGGGTGCCAATTCTGTCTGCAAGATGAAGCAGAGTGGGGCGGAAAACTCGCTCGTCGGCAGGCTTCCTGCCGATTGCCGACTGTGCTCCCGCCGATCCGGCCTTTCGGTCAGTCTTGATATCCCGTGGATCGCGATTCCACGCCAGCGCCGCGAGTTTCTCTCCCGCTGCGGGACCGAGCAACCGCTCAAGCGACCATCCCGGCGTCTTTGCCAACTGCCCAATGGTGAGCACGCCGATCTCGGCCAGACGCGTTTTGGTGACCGGGCCCACTCCCCACATCAGCTCGACAGACAGGTTGTGAAGGAATTCCAGTTCGGTGTCGGGATCGACAACCACCAGCCCATCGGGCTTGGCAACTTGCGATGCAATTTTAGCCAGATGCTTGGTGCGCGCCACGCCGATCGAGATCGGAAGGCCAAGCTCCGCCCGCACGCGGTGCCGGATTGCGCTCGCAATTTCGGCAGGCGGACCGAAGAGACGGGTGCAGCCCGTGACGTCGGCAAAGCCCTCGTCGATAGAAATCCGCTCGATCAGGGGCGTGAAATCGTTGACCACCTTGATGGCCGCATCTCCCAGCCGTTGGTAGTCCTTGAAATGGCCGGGGACAAAGGTGAGTTGCGGACAGAGTTCGCGCGCCTGCCGTCCCGGCATGCCGCCGCGGACCCCGAAGGCCTTGGCTTCGTAAGAGGCGGCAAGCACAACCCCACCACCGACGGCGACGGGCTTGCCGCGCAACGAAGGGTCGAGCAGCTGTTCGACCGAGGCATAAAAGGCATCCAGGTCTGCATGGAGGATGGTGGCTGTCGTTTCCATCCCGGCCGTTCACCTGTGACGTTTCGAGAAGGTTCTTGCCCGCGCGGAACATGATGAGAACAAACCTTTGCGACGTCAAGCCGCGCGCGGTGCGCGTTTGCCTGCTACCACCCGGCACCTCGACATCTTCGAGCGCCGACGGGTCGCCCGGGCGGCGCAGCAGGATGGCCTCCATGCTTGTCGCCGGAATCAGCTCTCGGCGATGATGGGTCGCTGAGCACCGCCGATGCCACCGTCGATCTCGCCCTCGACACCTTCGCCTGTTTCATCCACAAGGGCGGCTTGCCCGCAAGCCGACCCCTCCGGCGTACCCGTCGAGATCACGACGCCGGCCACAAGCGGCGTTCCAATCCAGGCTCGGGATGCCGAAGATCAGATCGTTGATTCCGGTGTGCTTGACCTCTGTGCCATTGAGCCGCGTCACCAACTGGAGACGGGTCGGTCGGGGATCTCGTCGGCGGTAACGATCCAAGGGTTAGCCGGCATATGAACCGCGGCGAGCAGCGCTGCTCGGCTCAGGGCAGCTGACCATTTAGGCGATCGATGCGGCGGCTGAGGAAGCTGAACAGCTGGGCCGCGATAAGCGAAAGTTATCGGGGGTCAGAACATGCGCTACCTGACTCCAAGAACTGCATGGTCGCGGCTCGCGCCAACGTGGGTTGCCGGTAGTGTCTCAATTTAAACTGAGACACTACCGGGTTGCCACAAGTATTGACAGCCGTCGTTAATTGTGTTATGCTATTAAGCGAATTATCGGAAAGGTATGTTCAGTCCGAGCGGCCTGGCCGAAAACTCCGAACCACGTCGACCTCGGGTTCGGCCGAGGGGGCAAAGGCGCCACCGTAGATGGTGCTGGACAACGGCGCCGCGGTCAATCCCGTGGCGGAGACCCGCAGAAAGTTAGCGAAATCCGCCACCCGAATTCTTTTAGGCTGTATAGAGCGCGTGCGCGCGCGGGAGACGCGTCTGTGAACCTTGCCGACAAGCTCACGGTCGAGCAGTGGCCGATCGATCGGCTGATTGAATACATTAGAAACCCAAGAAAGAACGAGGCCGTCGTCGACCAAATGGCGGCGGCAATCAGGGACTTCGGGTTCCGGATTCCGATCGTGGCCAAGTCTGACGGCACGATCGTAGACGGCCACCTCCGGCTACAAAGCCGCTCGCAAGCTCGGCATGAGCGATGTGCCCGTGGCGCTCGCGGACGAGCTTTCGGACGCGCAGATCAAGGCGTTCCGCCTACTCGCCAACCGCTCGGCAAATTGGGCGGAATGGGATACAGAACTTTTGCGGCTTGAGCACTCGGTGAGCTGAACGTGCTCGGCTTCGACCTCACACTCACCGGCTTCGGCGAGATCGAGCTCGGCTCGCTGCTCGCGGACAAGACCGAGGGTCTGACGGATCCCGACGATGCTCCTGCAGTTCCAGAGCACCCGGTCTCGCAGACCGGCGATTTGTGGCTGCTCGGGCGGCATCGGCTGCTCTGCGGCGACAGCACGGTGGCGACGGACGTCGAGCGCGTGCTCGGCGGCATCGAGCCGCACCTTATGGTGACAGACCCGCCTTACGGGATAGAATACGATCCAGCGTGGCGCAATCGCGCCGCCGCGGCCGGGCTGATTGGGCAAAAGAAGTCGACGCGAGCCACTGGCCAGGTGGAAAACGACGACCGGGCTGATTGGCGCGAGGCCTGGGCACTGTTCCCCGGCGCGGTGGCCTATATCTGGCACGCCGGGACTAAGGCGGGCATCGTGCAGGACAGTTTAGCGGCCTGCGGCTTCGAGATCCGCGCGCAACTCGTTTGGACCAAAAACAACTTCGCGATCGGCCGCGGCCATTACCACTGCAAGCACGAGCCATGCTGGTACGCAGTCCGCAAGGGCTCAATCGGGCATTGGGCCGGCGACCGCAAGCAGACCACGGTGTGGAACATCGACAAGAACCTGAAGTCGGAGACTGGCCACGGCACGCAAAAGCCGGTCGAGTGCATGCAGCGGCCGATCGAGAACAACTCCTCGCCCGGCCAGGCCGTCTATGAGCCTTTCTCTGGGAGTGGAACGACGATCATCGCGGCCGAGCGGTCTGGACGCTCGTGCCACGCGATCGAGCTTTCACCGAAATATGTGGATGTCGCGATAAAGCGTTGGCAGGACTTCACCGGAGCCAGGGCAACGCTCGACGGTGACGGTCGATGCTTCGATGAGATCGCCGCCGCGCGTGCTGCGAAAGCAGCCACAGAGGAACCTGCGGCCGCGGACGATTATTCACTCGTCACGCAGGAACGGGAATTCGAGCCCGTCGCCCATGGCTCGAAGGCGAGGTGATTATTGGCCTTCTCGGGCATCACGCCCTGGCGGCTGCAGCATCGGGCTCGGCCGACTTGCTGGGCTTGTGTCCCGCCAACCGTGCGCGCTCGCGTGGGCTCGGGGCATGCGTGCAGTCTAGTGTAATTTTTAGAGAGTGACACAATGGCCGCAACCGGCCGTCCACGATTCGAACCCACAGAAAACCAGCGCGGCCAAGTCGAAGCCATGGCGCGCTATGGCATCCCCGTGACGGAAATCGTCCGGACCATCGGAGTTTCCAAGCCGACGTTGCTGAAATACTTCCGGGACGAGCTCGATACCGGAGCCACCAAAGCGAACGCCCAAGTGGGCGAATTCATTTTCTCCACCATCCTCGGCGTTCCAATACCCGGCAGGCCGCCGGTTACTGACGAGCGGGCCCGCGCAACGCTCGCAATCTTCTGGGCGAAGACCCGGATGCATTGGAAAGAGACGAATGTTCACGAACACAGCGGCAAGCATGGCGATGCGATAGAGGTGTCCACTGTCCGAGAACGTATCACTCGCCGGCTCGCTCGCCTTGCTGCCGAAAGCACAACAAGCGAAGATCCTGAAGAGTCTGAATGATCAGGAATTAGAAGCACTCGAATACGATTGGCTGACCTGGGGTCGAGAGAATCAGCTGCCACCGCCGGGCGATTGGCGCGTTTGGCTTCTCGTCGCCGGTCGCGGCTTCGGCAAAACGCGCACCGGCGCCGAATGGATCCGCCACCAGGTCAATCATGATAAGCGCCGCCGCGTCGCCCTGGTCGCGCCTACCGCCGCGGATGTGCGCGATGTCATGGTCGAGGGGGAAAGCGGCATTCTGGCGATTTCGCCAGAATGGGAGCGGCCGCGATACGAACCATCAAAACGCCGGCTGGTTTGGCCCAATGGCGCAATAGCGACAACCTACAGCGCGGAGGAGCCCGAACGTCTCCGCGGTCCGCAGCACGACGCGGCCTGGTGCGATGAGATCGCCGCGTGGCGGTATCCGGAGACCTGGGACATGCTGATGTTCGGTCTGCGCCTTGGCGCCGACCCGCGCGTCGTTGTCACCACGACGCCAAAGCCGATCGATCTGCTGATCGGACCAGGAGAAAACAACCGGCGCCTCGGGCTATTGCGCGACCCCAGCGTCATCGTCACCCGCGGCTCGACATACGAAAACCGGCCCAACCTGGCGCCGGCGTTCCTGCAGCAAATCGTCCGCCGCTACGAGGGTAGCCGGCTCGGCCGTCAAGAGCTCGACGCCGAGATCCTCGACGACGTCCCGGCGCCCTGTGGAGCGGCGAGCGCATCGAGGAGGCGCGTTGGGCGGCGCACAAAAATGTGCCGGAGTTGGTTCGGATCGTCGTCGCGATCGATCCGGCCGCATCGCATGGCGAAGAGGCTGACGAGACGGGCATCCTTGTCGCCGGCAAGGACAGAAACGGACACGGCTATGTACTGGCGGATCGATCAGGACGATATCCGCCGACCGAGTGGGCTCGCGTCGCCATTTCGCTTTATGGGTCGCACAAGGCAGATCGCATCGTCGCCGAGCGCAATAATGGCGGCGACATGGTCGAGGCGACCATTCGCATGGTCAACCCCAATGTGCCGGTCACGACGGTGTGGGCCAGCCGCGGAAAAATCGTCCGCGCCGAACCCGTAGCTGCGCTTTACGAGCAAAACAAAATCCATCACGTCGGCACTTTTGCGACGCTCGAAGATCAGATGTGCGGGTTCACTAGCGATTTTGACCGCGCCACAGCGGGTTATTCGCCGGATAGAGTCGACGCGCTCGTCTGGGCTCTGACGGATCTGCTTGTCGAGCCGATGGCGAATTCCGGGATCTTCGAGCTCTACCGCGAGCAGGCGCGCAAGCTGGCGGAGGCCAATGTGAGGCCCGCGCCGAAGCCGATGTATGCGCCGGGCAGCGTCGAGTACGAGAAACAACAGCAGGAAGAGGGGAGCACCTAGCACAGTGCCTTCTGGTTTGCTCGCAAAAGAACAGCATTGCCGCGTTGCCGGCTGCGGCAAAGCCAAGCACGATCAGATAGATCACCTCGTGCTGCTGCAAATCCCTCACTGCCCGAAACGCCCGCCGGTCACATAGTGCACCGATATTAACCACGCAATGACACAGGCTTAAACCACGCAATCTCGTGGACTGTGCGGCCGAACGGAGCGTGTGTGTCGTCGTCTTCAATAGGAGAACCCGATGGATACCACTGCTTCTAGGTTCACATTGCGCAAGAACGCCGAGCGTGCCGCCCGGACAATGATCCGCAAGGGGACCGCACCGGCGGTCGACTACGGCATTAAGTCCAGTGACGATGGGTTTGAGATCGTCTGGAAAATCGCCAAGACTGCGCCGACGACTGATGAAGTCGAAACCGAGATTGCCGAAGCTTCAGCGGAGCAGCCTGCAGCTGCGTCGCCGGCTGAGGCCGCGTCACAACCCGCGCCATCGGCCACCGAGCCCGCGACGGCTAACGCCGCACCGCAGCCCGCGTCAGAGGCTGAAGCCGCGTCCCAGCCCGCGCCAGTAGCCACCGAGCCCTTCCCGGCATTGAGCGAACCGGCCCCGAACCAGTGGCCAAACGGCACCAGCGTAATGGTGCGCAAGCGCAAATCGTGGCGTGAGGCGACGATTATAAGCCGCCTCGATCCCAATCATTGGCGCGCCGAATATCCCGGCGGCGGCTCCGGCATGTTCCGGGAAGCCGACATCCGGGCTTACGACGCGGAGCGCGATGCGCGGCCCGCCGCGCAGTCCCGGCGTGCCAAAGCGACGGCGCCGCAAAAGTCGTCGCGGTCGAGATATGCCATCGACCCTGAGGCGATCGCCGCCGGGCGGCTTCCCGAAAAGGCGCCGGTCGTGACCTCAGCGGCGAACCCCCATTACCAGAAGCATTTCGACCGGCTGTTCGCCCTCGCCAGAGCCGGCGATTGGGATGCGGTGCGCGATTACAAGGTCACTGGTAGCAACAGCTATTCAAAAATGGTCGAGCGCTACCGCCAGGATTTGCTGGCCGTGCACGCCGCTTCGGAGGCCCCCCAATGAGCAATCACGAAGCTCGCGCCGACGCAGGACCCATACTTCGGCACCGGCCGTTGACTTACCGTATCGTCAAGGAGATTTGAAATGCCGCGGGCGAGTTGGCGAGGTTTCCTGCGCCTTTCTCTGGTGTCTTGCCCGATTTATTTGTCGCCGGCGACGACACGCACGAAACCCATTCGCTTGCACCAGGTGTGGCAACCAGCGCCGGTCGATATGGACGAGGACGACTTGCCGGATCGGGGTGGAGGGCAGCAGGGTTCTGCGCCATCGATACGGCGGCTCCTCGCCGACAATGGCAGCCCTGATGGAGACCAGACCCCGGCCGCGACCCGGATCACGCTCCGGCCGCACGATCCCGGAACCGGCGAGGAGATCGACAAGCGCGAGGTCCTCAAAGGATACGAATACAGCCGCGGCCAATTCCTCACCTTCACCGCCGACGAGCTGAAGGCGCTCGATGTCGAAAGCACAAAGATCGTCGACCTGGAGAAGTTTGTACCGGGCGGCAACATCGATCCGGTCTATTTCGACAGCCCGTACTACGTCTATCCCGATGGTCCGATTGCGGTCGAGGCGCTCCGGGTGATCGGCGCGGCAATGGCCGAGGCTGGTGTCGTCGGGATCGGGCGGCTTACCCTCAGCCGGCGCGAGCGGATGGTCATGGTAGAGCCGCGCGGTGCCGGGGTGGCGCTGTTCACATTGCGCGCCGCAGAGGAGGTTCGGGCGGCGCAATTCGGCATCGCCGAGGGTGAGCCCGATGCCGAGATGGTCGCCATCGCCAAGGCGATCATCGCGCAGCGGACCGGGAGTTTTGATCCGAGCGCCTACCGAGACCGCTACCAGGAGGCCTTGCGAGAGCTGATCGAGGCCAAGATGAAGGGGCTGCCCATCAGACCGCAAGCAGTCGGCGCGCCTTCGCCGGTCATCGATCTGATGGCCGCCTTGAAGCGCAGCCTTGCTCGGGAAGGGACTAGCGAAGAGCCAGGTGCACGGACCACGCCCAAGCGCAGGGGGAGCGCGGCCGATCGACGCCAAGCTGCATTGCTGCTGCCGCTGTCCGGCGGGCGAAAACGGAAGCAAGAGGTCGTTGCCAAGACGACGACCACCACGCCCGGCCGGCGCAAGAAAGCCTAACCCAACTTCGCCGATTCGAACACTTTTGAAAAACCTCGACCCGCCCGCTGAAGAAGGGACAGCCAATCAGACCGACGGCAGCGATGGACCGCGACGCCTCCAATCACGATTTTATCGAGCAGGCGAGGCCATCCTAAAGTCGGCCCGAATGTGGCGAAGACTAGAAGCCCCGCCCAGTGCATTGTCATCGTTCCCGCGGACCGAGGTCTGCTCGGATCATATGGTGCCGCGCAGACGCGTCCTTCTTTCAAATCCGGAGTAGGATACGGGCCGGACAACCACGGAGAAACCAGCTATGGCCGAAACTCAAACAGTAGCGGTTTTGACCGGCGCGGCGGGCGGTATCGGCAGGGCGATGGTGCGGGGCCTGTTGGCGGCAGACATGCGGGTCGCGGGCGTCGATCGTGATCGGGGTCCGTTGGAGGCGCTTGCGGCGAGAGCGCGCGAACAGGGCAAGGCGGACGACCTGCTTACGATCCAGACCGATCTGACCAACAACTCCGCGGCAGAGGAGATCACTAAGGCCACCCGCGATCGGTTCGGCCGCATCGATATTCTCGTCAACAACGCCGGTATCGGCCCCGGTGCAATCCGGCCGGATAGCTGGCAGCGGCCGCTCAAGTTCTGGGAGATCACAGCCGATCAGTGGCGCCGCTTTGTCGCGGTCCACACGACGGCGCCGCTTGCGTTGACGAACGCGGTCGTCCCGGAAATGATGCGCGAAGGCTGGGGCCGGATCGTCAACGTCACGACGAGCCTGGGCACGATGCTGAATGCCGGCTCCCCAACTTACGGACCCTCCAAGGCCGCACTCGAAGCGCTCAGCGCGATCATGGCGAAGGACCTCGACGGCACCGGAGTCACCGTTAACGTCCTCGTCCCGGGGGGGATAACGAACACGCCTATGGTGTCCGAGTCAGGCTTCGATCGCACCAAGATGATCCAGCCAGAGCTCATGGTATCGCCGTTGCTATGGCTGGTCTCCGATGCCGCTGCCCACGTGACGGGTCGACGGTTTCTCGGAATCCATTGGGATCCGGCGCTACCGCCCGAGCAAGCGGCGGATAACGCTGGGGCGCCTGTGGCCTGGACGAGCATTGCCACCATGCCGATTACGCCCGGCCGCTCTTAACACCAAACACTTGGAGGTACCGCTCCATCATGAAAATCGTCGTCTTCGGCCCCCTTAAACGAACCGGCGTCCTTCAGGACGGAACAGTCGTCGACTTGTCCTATACATACGCCAAGTATCTGCGCGAGCGGTCAAACGAGCCCAGCCCAATCGAAATGGCGGCTGTCGTGGTCCCTTCGGACCTCGCACGCCTAATCGAAGGTGGCCCTCGCGCGCTCGAGGCCGCGCAAACGGCGCTCGATTATCTTCTCGGTCAGGCGCCAGACAAATTGGGCCCACGAGGCGAAAGGCTCATTCACGAGATAGCGGACGTGCACCTGCACTCTCCGCGGCCCAATAACGCCCGCATTGCTTGCGCTGGTGGAAACTTCGCCGACCATGCTGCGGCCATGGCCGTGAGGATGCGCGGCAAACCTTATGAAGGCGATGCCTACCAGGAGATCCGCAACGCCGGTTTCTGGGGCTTTTGGAAGCTTGGACGCGAGATCGTCGGTCCCGATGGTGAGCTCATCTATCCGGAACGATGCAATCGCCTGGACTACGAGGGCGAGATCGCGATCGTACTCGGCAAAAGGGGTGCCGATCTGAAGGCCTCGCAACTGAAGGACTACGTTTGGGGGGTCACAATGCTCGCCGATTGGAGCATCCGCGCACCGCGCGAGACGCCTGGGGGGCCGCTCAATTTTAACTTTCCAAAGAATTTCGACACGTCGTGCTCAATGGGTCCATGCATTGCGGTGGGCGAGGCAGATCCAACGAATATCGACATGGAGACGCTCGTCAATGGCGAGTACAGGCAGCGGTTTAACACGCGCGATATGGTGTTCACATTCGGTGAATATCTCGAATATCTGTCGCGCGATTTCACACTCTATCCGGGTGACGTCATCAGCGGTGGGACGGCGGCAGGTACCGCTGCGGACTTAAGCGAATTGTTGGCTGACAAGACCTCTGCACCGGAGCGCTTCCTGAAGCCCGGAGATGTTGTGGAGATGCGGTCCCCGTCAATCGGTTCGCTGAGGACGCGTGTGGTTGGTAAAAGGAAATAAGTACTCCCTCGGTCGGCTGTCGTTGGAACATGGATTCGTCCTCGCAGACTGTTCTATTTTGCCCTGCTGACGGAGGGCAGTGTGTCAGGATCACCGTCGCGGAGTTGCGAAAAAATGCCGCCGACGATTAAGGCGACGCTGAGGAGGACATCCGCGCTGTCATCGCTCCACCGAATATGAGGGTTGACAGCGCAAAACCGCCAATCGGTGTCAGCATCAGCACTTGTCCTGCGGTCGCTGCCGGCATCGTCGACAACACCTTCCCCCGAAGGAGGCCTGGAACGAGTCATGAAAGAAAACAGCATACGGCGGGCGGTGCGCGAAGGACGAGCGGCGCTAGGCACCGATATGCCGCCGCCATTGCTCCTGCTGCAGGATATCAGCCTGACCTTCGGGGCGATGCCACTGCAAATCCGGTCGCCGACGCCAACGGCCAGAGCCGCGCCTGAAAGCGAATTGAAGGCCGTTATTCTTCGCCGATTGCGGTCTGCGCCGGAGGCCGTCCCGGCTCCCAGCCGAAGACGCTGCGGCCGCCGTACAGTGGCGAGCCGTGCCGCTCTTGCTGGATCAGCGCATGCACTGACGGGCCGGTAACGTGGCGCTCGAGCCGGCGCGCCTGGTCGTCGAGCCGCTTCAGCGCGGCAAGCTCGTCCTCACGACCGAGCTTCGCGTGCTGGACAGCCGATTTCAGTAGGCGGATGGTCTCGTCGTATACCCTCAACGGCACAGGGAACGGGTGGCGGTCCTTGCCGCCATGAGCAAACGAGAAGCGCGCCGGGTCGGCAAATCGGTAGGGCGCGCCGTGCATCAGTTCGGCCACCATCGCTACCGCCTGCACGGTCCGCGCGCCGACCCCGGGGCTGAGCAGCAGCTCGGGAAAATCCAGGGGGCCGCGGGCCGCCGCGGCAGCCAGAGTCCCGTGCAAGCGGCGCTCGAACACGTCGCCCGGGCGGACCTCGTGCTGTGCCGGCATAACGAGGTGTGGCAGCTGCTGTTGTTCGGGCTGCTGAAATTGGGCGGCCTCCGCGCGGCGCACCTCGCGCCATTGTTGGGCTATTCCATCCGGCCCCAGCGACGCCAACAGATTGACCTGCGCTTGCCGCGATGCGGCCGCGCGGCGGTCCGTCAGATTGACGATCTCACCCTGATCGGGCCCGTCGATCGCGGCATGCGGCTCCTCGACGAAGCTCCTGAGACCCTCCGAGAGCCAGTGATACCGCCGGGCTTGCCGGCGATCTCCATTCATTCCCTGTTGGACTACCACCCATTGGCCATCGTCGGTAACGATGAAGCCATGTAGGTAGAGATCGAAGCCGTCCTGCACCGCGGCACTGTCGACCTTCGCGACGAGCCGACTGGCTCTCGCCAAGACGCTGCCGTCAAACCCGACCCGCTCGCCGATGGCCATCAACTCGTGCGGCGTCTGGCGCGAATGCTTGCCGCGTCCGCCGCAAACGTGAATTCCGAGATCGGCCGCGAGCGGCGTAAGCCCGCGCTTTAGCGCGCCGATCACGCTCGTGGTTATGCCCGACGAGTGCCAGTCCATTCCCATCACGGCGCCGAAGGACTGGAACCAGTAAGGATGCGCAAGCCGGCGCAACAGCTCATCACGCCCGTAGTGATGGATGATGGCCTCGCTGATCACCGCACCGAGGCGCGCCATCCGCTGCGCCAGCCAATATGGAATATGTCCGCCGTGCAGCGGCAGGTCGGCGGTCCCGGCGCGTCGAGCCATGCCCTCTCCTCTTACCCCTGACGGACGGAACGCGGCTAAGGCCGGGCCGGGCCGCGCAAAAGCCCGGAGAATAGCGCGGCGGCGACGACTACACCCATTACCGCAGCGCCGACCAGGACCGCCCCGAGCAGCATCAGCAATCCGATCGCGCCGAGAGCCCCGGCCCCGAGAAAATCATCGCAATGCCGAACGGTCCCAGCCGCGCGACACGGATGCGGGTTCCGTGATGGGCGAAGACAAAGGCCTCGCGACGCGGTCGCGGCGGGAAGTCGGCGCCTGGCGGGATGATCGCCGGCTCGGCCCGAGGCGACTCGGGTCGCGATATCCGACCGTGGCCGATCGCGTCATCATTGGGCGAGTGCATGGGCATGCTGCGGAAGGTGGCGTTTCGCCTAATATGTGGCGAGGATGACGTCGAACCCAAGGGAGAACAACGGGCGACAGGCTTTCTGATGAAGGCGATGGATTTGTCCGCGGGTGGCGAGGACGAGTTTCATGACTCAAGAACCCAAAGGTCGTTGTCGCCACGTAGAATCGTGACACGTTCAGGTAGTGCACAGCCCGGCCACTCGGATGCCGAGTGCCATAGCTCAATCAGGTCACGCAAAAACCGTTGGGCTTCCGGTATCGGCCAGCCAACGAGTAACCGGGGCCGTTGGTTTTCCACGCCCTTGCAGAGTGCAGGGACCGGGGCTGAACAGTGCCCTTGAAGCGGCATTCGAGCTGGGCGTCGGCCTTTCGGGCAAGGTCGTCGTATCATTGCTCGCCGGTGACGATGATCCGGTCATAGCAGGAGAGCACCCCCGCCGGTGTGAGCTAGATCACACGTAATTTTTGCAATTGGCCGATATTCTCTCTGCGGCTGAAAACAGGCGGTGCCTGGAAAGCCGCTTTGGTTAGGAGATGCCGCTATGTTCAAAGGCAGGGCCGAGCTTATTGACCCCGAAAAAGGTAGTGTCGTGGCGACATTCAATGAAACCTGCCATGGCGATGGAACCGCGGGCGCTACGGTCAGGCTACGGGAGCCGATAACGCTGCAGGGCACGCAGCGCCTCGAGATATTCGGAACCCTCACGGATCAGCCGATGATTTCGGTGGGCGCGAGCGACCCCGCGGGAACGGAGATCCGAGAATTCCACGGAACGAGCGCGATCGGCTGCATACCAGAGGAGACCGATGTCTCATTAATCAAGACGCCCGGCGGAAAGCTCGGGACGCTTCTCGTCGTTCTCGGGAAAGGCCAAATCCGCCGGTCGTATTAATTCAGTATCCACCCCGACCGGCGCGAGGTTCTTCGCATGCTCGACCGCGTCGCCCGCGGCGACGTGGTGACAGTGACTCGCATCGACCGCCTCGCGCGCAGCACCTTCGACCTGTTCGGGATCGTCAAGCGCATCGTGGACGCCAAGGCGCAATTCCGATCCTTGGCCGAACCGTGGGCACACACCGCGGGTCGGCATCTGCGCGAGCTGGTCGGCGATGAATTCGAGATGGCCTTCGATCAGGGCGAAGTCGGAACGAGCTTAATCGACCTGCCGCAATGTTAAGCTGTGTATGTCTGGCATATGCACCTCATGCCAGAGGAGAGTTGCGGGATCGGGCAGCGGCCGAATTGCGCATCCCGCTTCGACAGCATCGTACCCTGGTAAAGCCCGGCGGTCTTCAGTTCATTGCCGCCGTGACCGGTGCATGGCGATCTTCCTAGGACGAAAAGAATGATCCAGGACTGGCGCACGATTCACATCTTCGCGTCCAGCACCTTCAACGATATGCATGCCGAACGCGATCATCTGCGACACGTTGTCTTCCCCGAGCTGGCCCAGCGCCTGCGGGCGCGCCGGGTGCATCTGCAGGAGGTGGATCTGCACTGGGGCGTCGACACGCTGTCGCTGGACGAGGAGATCGCCCGCGAGCAGAAGGTCCTGACCTACTGCCTAGAGACCTCGCCGCGTCCAGGCTGCCGCCAGACCTGCTCGCCCGAAGGCGAAAATGGACCCTCCGCCTGTTTGCGAAGGAGGTATTGACCCGGCTCAGGAGGATCAAGCCGGTCACGGTGGGCTAACTTGTTCGGGAGGCACAGCATGCAGCGTCGCAGGCTTGGGCAGTTGGAGGTCTCAGCCGTCGGTCTTGGCTGCGGCACGATGACCCCATTCTACGGCGAGCCCGATCGCGCCGCGGGGATCGCCACGATCCGGCGAGCGCGCGAGATCGGCGTCGATCTTCTCGACACCGCCGACGGCTATGGACGGGGTCGCAACGAGGAGCTCGTAGCCGAGGCAGTCCGAGAGCACCGCGGCGATTACGTCATCGCGAGCAAGTTTGGCAATCTCGGACTGCTCGGCGACCCGCGCTTCGCCGACGGCCGGCCGGAATATGTGCGCGAAGCCTGTGAGAAGAGCCTCGGGCGGCTCAAGACCGACGTCATCGACCTCTATTACATCCATAGGGTCGATCCGACCGTTCCGATCGAGGACACGATCGGCGAGATGAGCAAGCTTGTCCGCGAGGGCAAGGTACGCTTTCTCGGCATCTGCGAGGCCGGGGCGGCGACCGTCCGGCGGGCGCATGCGGTGCATCCTCTCGCCGCCGTGCAAATCGAATATTCGCTGTGGACGCGCGACGTGGAGAGCGAAATTTTGCCCCTTTGCGAAGCGCTCGGCATTGGCTTTGTCGCCTACAGTCCCTTGGGCCGCGGCTTTCTGACGGGAAATGTCGTGACCGCCGACGCATTCGGTGCCGGCGACGTGCGGCGCAATATGCCGCGGTTTCAGGGCGACAATCTGCGGCGCAACCTTCTGCTCGTTGAGGAATTGAAGGCGCACGCGCAAGCCGAAAACTGTTCTCCGGCGCAATTAGCGCTTGCCTGGCTGTTGGCGCAGAAGCCGTTTGTCGTGCCCATTCCCGGCACGAGCCGCGTCCGCCGTCTCGAAGAGAACGCCGCGGCCCCAGCGCTTTCCCTTTCCGCCGATACAGCGGACGTGCTCGCCCGTGTCTTCGCGCCGGGCGCCGCAGCGGGACTGCGCTACCCAGAAAGCCACCTCGCGCGCCTTGGGATCTGAACGCTGTTTCTGCTAGGTCTTCGTCTCGCGCGCGCGAGGGCCTAGATACCGATCCGCGATACATCAACAAGGAAACCTCGACTGAAATTGGCGCAATTGCGTTGGTGGGGTATTGCACTCGTATGTTTCATGGCGGCACCATAAGCGGAGGCACGGGAATGAACAGGATCGGCATCGCCATTTCGGGCGGCCCGAACCCGGCTGAGATGATCGACCTCGTCGTCCTGGCCGAGGGCCTCGGCTACGAGTTGGCCTGGGTAGCCGAAGGGCATGGCGGCGACCAGTTCGCGATCCTGGCAGCATGCGCGACGCGCACCTCCCGTATCCTGCTCGGCACTAGCATCAGCAGCGTCTTCGTTCGCACCGCGCCGACTATCGCGATGGCCGCCTCAACGATTGCCGATATTTCCGGCGGCCGTTTCATCCTCGGGCTTGGCTCTAGCCACAAGGTGCAGGTCGAACCCGAGCACGGTGTTCCCTATGGAAAACCGCTGACGCGCACCCGCGAGACCGTTGCGATTGTCCGCGAATTGATCCGCAAAGGGCGCGTGCGCTTTGAAGGCGAAACGATCCGCATCCAGAACTTCGAATTGTGGTACGCGCCGTGGCACCGGGAGGTCCCAGTGTACCTGTCAGCTGTGTTCCCGAAAGGGATCGCACTCTGCGGCGAAGTCGCCGACGGCATTATCTTGACGCGCAGCACATTGCGTACGGCCGCTTCGGTGCGGGTGCAATTGGCCGAAGCCGCACACCGAGTCGGACGCGACCCGGCGAAAATCGAGGTCACGTCCTTGTTACCTATATCGGTCGGCCATACGCGAAAGGCGGCGCTTGCCGCGTTGCGACCGGGCCTCGCGTTCTATGCAGGGTTTTTCCCGCGCTACAACCGGATGATGGCCGAGCACGGCTATCCAATTGAGGCTGCGGCGATCGCTGAGGCGTGGGCGCGCGGCGACCGAGAAGCGGCCGAGCGTGCGGTGAGCGAGGAGTTGATCGACGCAACCAGCGTCGCCGGTACGCCGGACCAATGCCGTGCACGGGTCAACGCTTACCGGCAATCTGGCATCGACGTGCCAATCCTCAGCCCATTCGCCCGTGGCCCGGACGCCAAATCCCGCTTTGAAGCGGCAATCCGCGCGTGTGCACCGAGTAAAAATCAGGCTAATGCCTGATCAGAGGGTGTATGCCAGAACATATTCGCAGACCGTCACCCTCGTCGCAGGCTTGTTGCGCCTGGAGACGCGGTCACCTATCGGCATCTGCGCGAAGGAATTCGATCTCGACGGCGAGATCTTCAATGACCACGGTCGCCGGGAACCAAATGGTGGCCGCGATGGATGGTCGGCGTCGTCGGCGCGATAACTAGCCCTCGCCTTCAGCATGATCGCTACGACAGGTCAGCTACACCCCCGATTATCTTTTCGACTCACCCTTGTCGGTTCAGCTCGTCACGCCGGCCGATCCGACCGACCCCGCCATCAACCGTGTTCTGGGCACGATTCCATTCTGTAATCGGAGATCGCCGTCAAGCTCTCTTCCTCCTTGTCAATCGGGTCGAATTTCCCGGGTTCCCGAGCCCATCCCGGCCATCTAACAAACCGCAATCGAACGGCAGGTTTGCCCCACTCCGGCCTTTTACGATCGTCGCCGCGGAGGCTAGAAGCCGCGTTCAACGGAACGCCGACTTGACCTCCCGCGCCAGTAGCCGGATCGCCTCTCGTTCCGCCCCGTGATCTGCCAGGCCCGCACAATTGGTTTCCAACTGCACGCCCGACAGCCCGATGTCGCGTTGTAGGTCTTTCAACTTGCCCACCACCGTATCGGGTGAGCCAATGAACACCGAACCGCGCAATGTTTCCTCGAGCGTGATTTCAGTGAGGCGCTGCGAGGTTTTCCAGCGCGGGTGGTCCGGCGGGCTGTTTTGCCTACGAGAGGAGTTGGCGAGCAGGCGGCTTTGGTTCTGGAAATGCCGCATCAGCGTCGGCCCGTAGGCTTCCTGGGCTGCCGCATCGGTTTTGGCGACGAAACCGGGGCAACGGAGATAAACGGGTGCGTCCCCGGGATGTCCGGCGTCGGTCCAGGCTTTGCGGTAGACGTCGATGTGCTGCTTGAACACCCGCGCATCTTCGTGCCGCACCGATAGGAACAGGCCTTGGCCCGCTTTGCCGGCCGCGGGGAATGTTTCGACGCTGACCGCCGCGATGCGGATTTCGGGCGTCGGTTGTTGCACCGGCCGCGGCACGACCGTCACGTCTTGGATGTCGTAAAACTTGCCCTTAAAGGAGAAATTGTCTTCCCGCCAGGCGCGTTGAATGATCTCCAGACACTCGATCTCGCGGTCCTTGCTTTCGGAATACGCGATGTTCAGCGCCTCGTAGGTCTTCACGACGCCGCTGCGTCCGACGCCGAAGATCAGTCGGCCCTTGGAGACGTGGTCCAACGTCGCGGCTTCCTCGGCGATGCGGAGCGGATTGGCCAGCGGAAGCACCTGCACGCTGGTCCCGATCCTAATCCTTTCCGTGCGGGCTGCGATCGCGGTACCAAGAACCAGCGGGCTGGCGGCGAGGGCGCGCCGTTTGTCGAAATGCAGTTCCGCGAGCCACATCACGTCGAGGCCGTATTCCTCGCTCGCGTCGACGATGTCGAACCCGGCGGCGAAGCATTCGGCCTGGCTGTGGCCCGGCAGCACCGGAAACTCGTGATAGATACCTAGTTCCATTGAATGAACCTTCCCCGAACGCGGTCTTATCGACATTCAACAGATTGCCAGCGGTGTCGAGGCACGACTGCTGTCTTGAGCGTTTTGAGCAACCGTAATCGCGCGTTTGCGTACCCGGCAGGCGCCCCGTCGGCCGTTGGCTTGGCCCCACCGCGCCGAAAGACAGCGCTTTGCCTGCGTCAGTATGGTAGGCCGAGGGTCCGCGATCGGCGCCTCTCGCTCTTTGCCCCGTAGTCCCCGCGAGGTTCGTAGACTGAACCGACAGCGAGCGCTCAGCCTTGGGCGCGGGAACGCGTCCTCATGCCCCATTCCTGCCTTTGCCCGCAAGCTCGACGCTCAGTCGTTCAGATTTTGCCAAGCGAGTCCTTAGCGCAGCGCTCAAAAGGGACCGCGCCTTGTCGTGCTTGGGCTCCTCAGGTTGTAGCCCCTCCTTCTGCTCACCCATACCGGCGGGCACGAACCGTGGATTCATGATAAGATGTCCAGCGCATTGATGGAGAGGGGTGGAATGGCTGTTGTCAGGCTTGAGATCAAGACCCGCCAGCCGCTTGCCGAGGGTCGGAAATTCGACCATGTCGGGTGTTACGAGCAGCTCGACGGCACCGCACACTTCGCAGTTGACCCGGCGCATCGGTTGAACTGCGCTGTCACCGATATCGATCTGGCCGAGCGCGGGCGCGACGGCTTGGTGCATTTCACGGCTGACGTCCGCATCCTTGCGCCGGCCGACCACGCGCGCGGCAACCACCGCCTGCTGTTCGATGTACCGAACCGCGGCAACCGGCTGGCATTGGCGACATTTAACGGCGTGCCGCGTCCGATCAATCCTGCCGGGCCCACCGACGCAGGCGATGGTTTTCTGATGCGCCATGGCTATACCGTGGTCTGGTGCGGCTGGCAGCACGACGTGCCCGAAGCCGACGGGCTGATGCGCATCAAGGTCCCCGAGGCGCGGATCGATGGTCGCCCGGTCTCAGGACGGCTGATGGTCGGTTTTCAGCCGAGCAAGCCGAGCCAGGTCCAGCTCCTGTCCGACCGCGGTCACCGCCCTTATCCAAGCGACGATCTGGACAACCCGAATGCTCTGCTGCTGGTGCGCGACGGCGAGGAAGCGCAGCCACTAACGATCCCCCGCGAAAGGTGGTCATTCGCCCGGGTGGAGGCGGGACGCATCGTCCCCGATCCGAACCACATTTATCTCACCACCGGCTTCGAGCCCGGCAGGATCTATGAAGTGATCTACACGACAACCGGCGCGCCGGTAATTGGCCTGGGTCTATTGGCAGCGCGCGATATTCTATCTTTCCTGCGGCACAGCACTGGGGCTGACAACCCGTGCGCCGGCGATATCCAGCACGCCTACGCCTTCGGCGCGTCGCAAAGCGGGCGTTTTCTGCGCCAGTTCCTCTATCTTGGCCTAAACGAAGACGAGGCGGAACGAATGGTATTCGACGGCGTGCTGGTTCACATCGCCGGCGGCAAGCGCGGCGGCGACTTCAACATGCGATTCGGGCAGCCGTCGGCGTCGCTGCCGAGCGACCCGTTCCCATTCAATGAGATGGGTGCCACCGATCCGGTCAGCGGTCGGAGCGATGGGCTCCTACAACGCCTCGCCTTGCGCCATCGGGTGCCGAAAATCTTTTTCACTAACACCTCGTGCGAATATTGGCGGGGCGATGCGTCGCTGATCCACACGGATGCGACCGGCACGCGCGACATCGAGCCGATTGCTTCCTCGCGCTTCTACCACTTCGCCGGGACGCAGCACTCCGCCGGGACTTTGCCGCTTACTGACACCAACCCGCAAAACGGCGAGCGTGGCCAGCAGGCACTGAATTCGGTCGATTACAACCCGCTGCTGCGCGCTCTACTGGTGCAGATGGATTGCTGGATTAACCGAGGCGAGGCGCCGCCCGCGAGCCGTTATCCACGCCTGGCCGACGGCAGCGCCGTCGCACCGGAGACGGTGAAGGCCGTCGTCACCACGATTCCGGGAGTTGGGTTTCCAGCGCATCCGCCGCGGGTCACGCGGCTCGATTTCGGCCCGGAGGCAGCGAACGGGATCGCCACAACGCTGCCGCCAAGGGAAGGCGAGGCTTATCCACATTTCGTCCCGTCGGTCGATCCGGACGGCAATGAGCTTAGCGGTATTCGGCTGCCCGATGTGGCAGTACCGCTGGCGACCTATACCGGCTGGAACCTGCGCCATCCCCAGATCGGCACACCCGAGCGGTTGATGAGCCTGATCGGGTCAACGATCCCGTTCCCAGCCACCGAGAGCAAACGCGCAGCGAAAGGCGACCCGCGCCGGTCAATCGCGGCACGCTATCCCGGCAAGGCCGCCTACCTCGATGAGGTAAGTCACGCGGCGCAGTGCCTGATCGACGCTGGCTACCTCTTGGCGGAGGACTCGGAGCGCATTCTCGCGCAGTCGGCCCGCCGCTGGGATCTGCTCGCATCTGCGCCGGAATCCGCCGCCGCGCAATAGCAAGGAGTCCGATCGTTCAATCCCAGGGGTCGTTACCGGCGGCGTAGGGACGAGGGCGTGTCATCAGCGGCTGGAAACGGCATCTCTGATGCGGCGCGGCGTGCTTTGGTGAAGGTCTCTTTACTTGACCGACAGCCACCGTTCAGGCTCTCCGGCAGGCACCAGTCTTCATGCCCCCGAACCTGGCGTTAGCTTAGGGCTGAACATCGTCGATTTCAGGGTACAGCTCGGCGTCAACCGCTGGCTTCGAACCGACCTTCGTCTCAGGGACGGCGATTTGCCGTTGATCAAAGCGTTCAAAGACGCGACCTCTTACTCGAAACCGGTGGGCATCTGGCGAATGTCGGTCTCGAAGTAATCGATGGGGATCGAAACCGCCGCCATGGAGCAAAACGATAGAATGGACGGAGCGTTCGAGCCGCGGGTGGAGGATTACCGGCTTCTGACCGGCGCCGGCAATTTTCAGGATGACGAGGCGACCGCCGGTGCGGCCTGGGGCGTGTTCGTGCGCTCACCGCATGCGTTCGCCGACATTCGCGGCATCGACATTGCGTCCGCCCAGGCGGCGCCGGGGGTACTCGCGGTGCTGACCGCCGCCGCTCTCGACGCGACCGGCATCGGCTCGGTGTCGGTTCCGGTCCCGGTGCCGGGCAGCCCGGCATGGTGTCGCCGCACCGGCCCTCGCTCGCCCGCGACTGCGTGCGCCATGTTGGCGACCCAGTCGCGCTCGTCGTCGCCGGGAGCGAGGCCGAGGCACGCGATGCGGCCGAGCTGGTAGACATCGATTACGCCGCGCGCGAAGCCGTCACCGACGTCGCCCGCGCCGCCGCGCCCGAGGCGCCGCAAATTTGGCCCGAGGCGCCGGGCAATATCGCGGTCGACTGGCAACCTTATGGCGGGAAACCCGAGGACCGCGCCGAGCTCGACCGCATCTTCGCCGGCGCAGCCCACATCGCAAGTGTGCGGCTCGTCAATCAGCGCATCGTCGTGGCGCCGATGGAGCCGCGCGCCGGCGTCGCCGTCTACGAACCCGAAACCGACCGCTACGTACTGCACGTCGCATCGCAGAGCGCCTTCGCGATGCGCCAGCACGTTGCGCGCACGATGGGTGTGCCGGTCGACAAGCTGCGCGTGGTGTCGCGCGACGTCGGCGGCGCGTTCGGCATGCGTACCTCCGGCTATCCCGAATACCCGGCAATGCTGGTCGCGGCGAAGATGTTGGGCCGCCCAGTGCGCTGGCGTTCGACCCGACAGGAGGGGTTCCTCACCGATAACCAGGCGCGCGACACCATCATCGAGGGCCGCCTCGCGATGGACGCCGACGGCAAGTTCCTCGCCCTCGACATCGACAGTATCGCTGCGCTCGGCGCCTACCACACCTCGCACGGCGCTTTTATCGCGACCGTGAATTTCGCGCGCTGCCTGCCATGCATGTACGACATCCCGGCAGTGGGTCTGCGCATCAGATGCCTTTTCACCAACACGGTGCCGACCGGGCCCTACCGCGGCGCGGGGCGCCCTGAGGCGAATTACTGCCTTGAGCGGCTGGTCGACGAGGCGGCGCGTATCACCGGCATCGATCGCATCGAGATCCGCCGCCGCAACCTCATCTCACCCGCGCGCATGCCCTACAAGACTGCAGTCGGAACCACTTATGACAGTGGCAATTTCGCGGCCGTGTTCGACGAGGCGCTCGCCAGCGCCGATGTTGCGGGTTTCGCGGCGCGCCGGGCGACGTCGCAAGCGGCGGGCAAACGGCGCGGCCTCGGCGTCTCGTGCTTCCTCGAGATCGCCGGGGGCCAGCCGGGCGAGGGCGCTGCCGTCGCCTTTCCCGGGTCCAGCAAGCTTCTGCTGGCGATCGGCGTGCAGGCGAGCGGGCAGGGGCACCGCACGGTCTATCGCCGCCTTGTGGCCGACTACCTCGGCATCCCGGCCGAGATCATTGAGGTCGCGCATGGCGACAGTGACGACGAGGTGCCGAGTGCCGCTGCGGTCGCCTCGCGCTCGACGATGTCGGTCGGCGGCGCGGTTGCCGGGGCGCTCGACGCGGTCATCGAAAAAGGGAAGCGTCTCGCTGCGCATGTCCTCGAAGCCGCGGAAGCGGACATCCAATATCGCGGCGGTGTGTTCGAGATCACCGGTACCGACCGCAACATCACGCTCTTCGAGCTGGCGGACCGCGCCAAGCAGCTCGGCGACAGCCTCGATGCGAAAAGCTCGTTTGACGCCGCGCCGTCCTTCCCCAATGGCGTCCACGTCGCCGAGGTCGAGATCGACCCCGCCACCGGGCGCACGACGCTTGCCGCCTATACCTGTGTCGATGATTGCGGCCGGGTGTTGCAGCCGGTGTTGGTCGAGGGGCAGGTGCAGGGCGGGGTCGCGCAAGGCGTCGGCCAGGCGCTGCTGGAATGGGGTCATTACGACGATGCGAGCGGCCAGCTCATCGCCGGCTCGTTCATGGACTACACGATGGCCGCGCGCCGACGATCTGCCCGATATCGTCAGCCTGCTGCACCCGGTGCTCTGCACGACCAACCCGCTCGGCGTCAAGGGCGTCGGCGAGGCTGGCACGACGGCCTCCCTCGCCGCGGTGATGAATGCGGTCGCCGATGCCGGCGCCAATATCGACATGCCCGCCACCCCCGAGCGCGTGTGGCGGGCGCTGAGCGTACATGGCGGAGGAACTTAAGTTCCGTGATTCCGGGGCAGCCCAAAAAGGGCTGAACCCGGCTAAGAGATGGGCAATGCCAGTGAACCGTATCAACCTCGAACATCGCATCCCTCTCGAACCGGCCACCCTGATCATTGCGCAGATTGCCGGCCCGGTTGTCGACGGGGTAGGGCGGGATCAGCGTGGCGGTCGACGTTGAGTTCGCCCGAGCCTTGAGGCGCGGACATACGCAAAAAGACGCTGTGACACGTAGCTGATCCTGGGCCCGCGGCCGGCGGTAGTAGGCTTAGGCCGACCGAGCCCCTATCGACGTATCCGGCGAATGGCCGCAAACGGCGCTACCTCTCCGTTCACCAGGGCTTCGGCGAAGGTCGGCTCTACGACCCATTTCGGCCATTCGCCGAAGTGTCGCGAGGGGCAAGCTTCGGGTCACAACGATCGTTTTGGCTTACTGGTCCAGCTGCCGGCCGATGTCGCCGAGACGCTTGCGTACCCTCTCGTTCCAAAAGAGATGGCGCAAGGGGCACTCCGCTTCACAATTGAGGTTTCAAGCGTCAGAGCCTGCAGCCCGCCTTGCCCAGCTACCGTATGGCGGTGGGCTCACGACGCCGCATGTCCCCGAAAGACCGAAAGAGGCCGAGCCCGCACCAATAAAGTCGCGCGGCTGATTCAAAAAAATACGCCATCGGCGGTTGGGTATCTTCGGGTATCTCCCTCCTATGCACGATACCCGCGCAACGAAGGTCGCTTTAGGCATCCCTAAGGGCAGACAAACCCGAAGCGGTGTTGTCGACGGCGGTAAAGCCGCATGCGCATTAGGCTGTGCGAGGCGGTTTGACTTTCTGGACCTGGCCTCAGCAGGAGAACGACGTCATGTCTCGTCCCCGAGCCCTTAAAAACATCCGAGTTGTGGACTTCAGCTGGGTACGTGCCGGGCCATGGGCTACGCGCTGGCTCGGGGCTTTTGGCGCCGAGATCATCAAAATCGAGTGGCCGGAGAATGAGCGCGGTAGGCTACCGAGCACCACAACCCCGCAGAACCTCGAGGTCAATCTGAACACCTCGGGGAACTTCAATGATACGAACGTCAATAAGAAGAGCCTTACTCTGAACGTACGGACCGCAAAGGGCCTGCAGGTCGTGAAGCGGCTGATCGCCATCTCCGATGTCGTGATCGAGAATTTCAGCTCCCGGGTGCTGCAGAAGTGGGGCCTCGGCTATCAGGAGCTGCGCAAAATCAAACCGGATATCGTCTATGTGTCGATGTCAGGCTACGGCCATACCGGCCGGAAGCATCACTATACCTCATTCGGTCCCGTTGCGCAGGCAGCATCCGGTTTGACCTATCTCTCCGGTTTGCCCGACAAGCCGCCGGCTGGCTGGGGCTGGTCCTACATGGATGATACCGGCGGCGTGTACGGGGCAATGTGTGCGCTCACCGGGCTCTACCATCGTAACATGACCGGCAAGGGCCAGCACATAGACCTGTCCCAGATGGTGGCGAGCGTTCCCCTCAACGGCCCCGCGCTTCTCGACTTCACGGTGAACGGTCGCGGTTCGCGCCGGGCCGGCTATCCTCCGGGCAATCGTGCGCACTGGCCCGGTACGCCTCTGGTCAATAACTACCGCGGGCCAACCGTTGCGCCTCACAATGCTTATCGCACTCATCCTGGCGAATATAACGACTGGTGTGCGATCGTCTGTCACTCCGACGAGGAATGGCAGCGTCTGGTGCAGGTGATGGGCGCTCCGCCGTGGGCCACCTCGCCGAGATTTGCCACTGTCGCTGGACGGCTGCAGCACCAGGAGGAATTGGACGACAAGATCGAAGCGTGGAGCATGGACTTGGGGAAATACGAGGTGACGGAGCGCTGCCAATCCGCCGGTGTTCGCGCCCTTCCCGTACAAAGCGCAGAAGACCGGGTAGAGTATGACCCGCAACTGCGGCACCGGGAGATGTATCTGGCAATGGAGCATCCAGCGCTCGGACTGCACAAAGTGCAAAATGCCCCGTTCAAATTTTCGGAAACCCCCGCTTCAAATCACCTGCCGAGCCCCTTAATCGGGCAACACACTCGGCAGATTGTCGAAGGCTTATTGGGCTATAGCCACGAAGAGCTCCGTGCAGGGTTTGCCGACGGCACGTTCTGGCCAGCAAAACGGGCACGCTTTCCGTATATGGAAGAGATGCTCCAGTGAGCGGCGCCCAATCTCTACCCGGCCCTCTGGCAGGCCTCAGAATCCTCGAGCTCGCGGATGAAACTGGCCAATTCTGCGGCAAGCTTCTCGGCGATCTCGGTGCCGATGTGGTCAAAATCGAACCGCCCGGTGGTGAGCGCAACCGCCGCGTTGGGCCGTTTCTCGATGACATCCCCCACCCGGAGCGCAGTCTATCTTTTTGGTACTACAATACGTCCAAGCGCGGCATCACACTCAATCTGGAAACTTCCGACGGCCGCCAGCTTTTCGGGCGACTGGCGGCGGCTTCGGACGTCATTCTGGAAAGCTTGCGGCCGGGCTTCTTGGCGTCCCTAGGACTTGATTACAAGTCTCTCCGCAAACAAAACTCCGGGCTGATCATGTGTGCGCTGACGCCGTTCGGCCAGACCGGTCCGTGGCGGGATTACCTGTCCAGCGATCTGCTCCACATGGCGGCCGGTGGCGAGATGGCCTCATCGGGGTACGACGAGGCAGACGTGCCGAATGCGCCGCCGATTGCCCCCGGTGGCGGCAATGCCTGGCACACGGGATGTCATTTCGCTTACATAGCCATCCTGGGCGCGCTGGTATACCGAACGCTCGCGGGGCAAGGCCAGTATATAGACGCGTCGATCCACGAGGCTTGTGCGCTAACTACCGAAGCGGCGATCGCCAACTATGTCTACCGGGGAGAGGTGCTGCGGCGCCAGACGGGTCGACATCATGCCGCCCGTCCGACGCCCCGTACCCAGTTCCGCGCCAAGGACGGGGCATATGTCTGCGCTCTGGTGGCGGGTCGGCTTACCCCCAAATACATCGGCGAGTTGGCAGACCTGCTGGACACCAACGGCATGGCCGGCGATCTCAGGGATCCCAAATACCAGGACCCGGCGGTCATTGCCGCAAACACATCTCATATCATCGATGATCTCGTCGCCGGCTTCATTGCCAGCCTGCCGGCAGAGGAGGTCTACCACGCTGCCCAGGAACGCGGCTTTACCTGGGGGGCGGTGCGCGCTCCGGAGGCGCTGCTTGACGACCCGCATCTGCATGACCGCGGCTTCTGGAAAAAGGTGGAGCACCCCGAGCTCGGCCGCAGCTTCATCTACCCGGGCGAGGCGGCGATCTATAATGGCTCTCCTTGGCGGATCTCCCGACGCGCGCCGCTGATCGGCGAGCACAATGCGGAAATTTTCTGCGACGAATTGGGTTTGTCTCGCGCGGAACTTTCGGTTCTGGCAGAAAATCGGGTGATCTAGGCCCTCGTCTGAGTAAGACACTCCGGTTTTGACATTAGCGCCGGCATATTCTCGGGAGGACGAGATGGATTGCTGCGGTCACGGCTATACCCACACGCCGCGAACCTGGATCGGGAGCATGCCGCTGAGTTCGGTCGGCGCGATGCTCGCCGGCGCTGTTGGACCGCGTGGTTCGACCGCCGCTGCCCAGACGGCCGAGAGCGCCTCTGCCGCGCTCGATGTCCTGCGGAAATCCATCTCCGTCGACGTCCATACGCATGGCGGTATGACCGGGATCACGTCGAAGGCGCCTCCGAACGATGACCTCGCGACCGCCATGCGGACGGGGTCGCTTGCGGTCGCATGCCTGGCCGACGTGCCCGACTGCCCGGTGCTCGGCAGAAATACCGAAGGTGTTCTGGGTGCGGTGCGCACCCCCAAGCCGGGCCAGCTCTATAAGCACCATCTTGAGCGCCTCGCTTGGATGGATGAGATGGTCGCCCACCACGGTCTGCGCCGCGCTCTTTCCGCGGCCAATCTCGAAGCTGCCCATAAAGCGGGACGGCCCGCGATCATCGCCGACGTGGAAGGACTCGACTTTCTTGAGACAAAGCTCGAACGGCTCGAAGAAGCGCACCAACGCGGGATCAGGCACCTACAGCTCGTGCACTACACGCCTAACGAGATTGGCGATTTCCAGACCGGGGCCATTATTCATCAGGGGCTCACCTCGTTTGGCGCTGAGGTGATCCGCGCCTGTCACCGGCTCGGTTTCGTCTGTGACGTAGCGCATGCAACCGAGGACATGGTGAAGCAGGCGGTTACAATCGCTACGAAACCCTTGCTGCTCTCGCACACCGCTCTCTCCGGATCGCAGGCGATGGGCCCAACCCCGTTGAGCGGCAGGCAGATCAGCCCCGACCATGCGCGTGCGATCGCCGAGACCGGCGGCTCAATTGGGATCTGGCATTTCTTCCCGAGCCTCGACAAATACGTCGACGGTCTGAAGGAGATGGCCGAGATAGTCGGCGTCGATCACGTCAGCATCGGCACCGACCAGCATGTCACGCCGGGAAGTGTGCCCGACTACACCCAGTGGGTGCACCTCGTCACGGCGATGCTGCGCGGCGGGTTCATGCCCGAGGAAGCCGGAAAGATTGCCGGCGGCAATTATGTGCGCATCTTTCGCGCTGCGGTCGGCTGAGCCTTCACAACATCGCGTTTCGTGGGTGCGGCAGAACAAACAGCTGCAGGCGCAGTCGCGTGTCCGCGGGCGCGCGAGAGGCGCAGCCCGAGGCGAAGGGTGCCGCAGCGGCCGCCGCCCCCATCTTCGCCCATCTGTTCGCTCACACGCCCTCTCCGATCCGCGCGGCGATCACCCCGGCTTTCGCAAGGCCGGCGATCTCGGCGGTGGTGAAGCCGGCTTCGGCCAGCACCTCGGCGTTGTGTTCGCCCATGCGCGGCGGCTGGCGCCGTAGCCCGGGGCGGTGGCGGTCGGTGCCGAACTCGACCGGCAGGGCCGGCAGACCGGCGATCTTGCCGCTCGCCGCCGCCAAAGCGAGAGATGAACACATCGACCAGCCCGCCGGTCGCCAGCAGATGCGGGTCGGTGAACAGATCGCCCGGCTGGCCCACCGGCGCCCAGGAGACGTTGGCGCGCTCGCAGCGGCGCGCGACCTCGTCCTGCGGCAGCGTCGCCGAGCACCTCCTGCAAGGCCGGGATCAGCCAGGCCCGCTCCGCCAGCCGCATGACATTGGTCGCGAGGCGCGGGTCGGCGGCCAGCTCCTGCAGGCCGAATTCCTCGACAAAGCGCGCCCATTGCTGGTCGCTGGTGACGCCGATGAACAGCTGGCCGTCGCCGGCGGTCTGGAACACCTCGTAGATCGCCCAGGCGCCGCGGCGCGCCGGCATCGGCCGCGCCTCGAGCCCGGTCGCGGTCATGCCGGCCATGTGCGTGCTCATCAGGAACGCGGCGCTTTCGAACAGGGCGCTGCCGACCCGCTGGCCCTTGCCGGTGATCTCGCGCTCGCGCAGCGCCGCCTGCGCCGCGACGACGCCGAACACCGCGCCCATGATGTCGATCACCGAGGCGCCGGCGCGCAGCGGCTGGCCCGGCGGCCCGGTCATGAAGGCGAGGCCGGTCTGGAACTGCACGACCTCGTCGAGCGCCGGCCGATGCTCGTAAGGGCCGGCGAGATAGCCTTTCAGCGCCAGATAGACCAGGCGCGGGTTGATGCGGCGCGAGCTGCTCATAGCCGCAGCCGAGCCGCTCCATCGTGCCGGGGCCGAAATTCTCCAGCACCACATCGGCGGTCGGCGACCAGGCGGTGGATCACCGCCTGGCCCTCGGCCGCTTCAGGTCGACCGCGAGGCTGCGCTTGTTGCGGTTGAAGGCGGCGAAAAACCCGGCGCCAAAACCGCCGAGCCCGCGCGTGTGGTCGCCCTTCGGCGCCGGCTCGACCTTGATGACGTCGGCGCCGAGTTCGGCGAAGACCAGCCCGGCGGTCGGTCCCATCACGGTGTGGCTGAACTCCAGAACCTTCAGTCCGGCGAGCGGCGTAGCCAGCGGCGATTTGGGACATCAGGCCGCGGCCGCGGCGGCGGAACGCGTCGAGGCTGCCGGCGTGGATCAGTTCGCCCGGCAACTGGTGGCCGACGATCTCCTCGCGCCATGCGGCCGACCTCGATCAGCGCGTCGAGATCGACGCCGGTATCGATGCCCATCTCCTCGCACAGCAGCACCAGTTCCTCGGTGCAGATGTTGCCGGCCGCCTTTGGCTGCCCGGCGAACGGGCAGCCGCCGAGGCCGCCGACCGTCGAGTCGAATTGCGTCACGCCCATCTTCAGCGCGGCATGCGCGTTGGCGACCGCGAGACCGCGGGTGTCGTGCAGGTGCAGCGAGATCGGCATGTCGGGCCAGCGGCCGCGCACTTCGCCGAACACGCGCTCGATCCGCATCGGCGTCGCCCAGCCCATCGTATCGGCGAGCGAGAAATATTTGATCTCGGCGCCGGCCTCCTCGGCGATCGCGAGCCCGTCTTCCAGGGTCGAGACGACCTGCGCCGGCGCGATATCGCCCTGGTAGTTGCAGCCGAACGCCGCCATCACGCCGATGCGCGGCACCGTCACGCCGTTTTGCGAGGTGCAGTGCGGTCTGCTTCTTCATCGCCTCGACATTTTCGGCGTGGCTGCGGTGCAGGTTCTTCTGGGTGAAGCCCTCCGAGGCGGTCAGCGAGATCGAGCCGGTGATCGTCAGCTTGTTGCGGAAGACGAGCGCCCGGTTCAGCCCGTTGGCGTTGAACCACAGCGCGGTGTAGTGGACGCCTTCCTTCGGGCGTGAACCCGGCGACGACATCCTCGGCATCGGCCCAGCCCGGTACGATGCGCGGGCTGACGAACGAGCGGCCTGGATGTGGTGCAACCCGGTCTCGGCGAGCGCTTCGATCAGCTTGATTTTGTCGGCGGTGCTGATCGGGCCGGGCTCGATCTGGAACCCCTCGCGCGGGCCTTCCTCGTGGATCTCCACATGTGTCGGCAGATCGGTCATGGTCTTGTTCCTCTGTGAGGCCGGATCAGCTCCGGCACCTCATCATATTAGCTCCTCAGCCGATAAAAACGCGACGCGCTGGCCGGGGAAAAAGATCTGCTCTTTCCGAGGCACCGCTGCGAGCCTGTCGAAGGTGTTGAGCAACATAGGACACCTGCGCGCGTCGCGACTGTAAGGGCTATCGGACCGGTGGTTGCGCATGGAGGAGGGGCTAGTCAACGGGCGCGCGCCACCCAAGTGGGCAACCTGCTCGGCGTGCTCGGGGGTGCCTGTAGGCACCGAGGCCTTTCCAAATCGTTGTCCGAGAGCCTAGCTCGGCTGCCCTCTACTTGCCGTGGGTACCTGCTCTGCTCGTGTCTTGGCGGCGGCCCCAAAGCTGATTAGCCAGGCAAGCGGGCAGGTCTCGGTCGAGAAGGCGCGTAAAGAGCTGAGCAGAAGCGTTTGAAGGTTCGCCTGCACTTCAAAGACCGTCGATAGGTTTATATTCGTCGAGTGGCCGTTACCGCTTCGGTAACGCGACTTTCGCCGAGAGGCGACGCATTGGGCGAGATGCGCCGATTTCAGACGAACGATGCCTCATCAGAGGCGAGGAACAGCACGCCATAAGCAACTTCGCTCGGCTCACCGAGGCGGCGGAGTGGAGTGAGCGCAACCTTGTCGGCACGCTCATTGGCATTGGTCGCATTCAGCATTGGCGGCATATAGCCAGGATGCACCGAATTGACGCGAATGCCCAGGGGGCCATAGCGTACCGCCGCCGATTTCGTTAGACCCGCACTGCGCCTTTCGAGGCGCTATAGGCGGGATGGCCGCTGGCGCCCCCGACAAAGCCCATGATCGAGCTGATGTTGACGATCGAACCGCCGCCGGTCTTCGCCATCTGCTCGGCGGCGAGCTTGGTCCCGAGGAAGACGCTGGTTTGGTTGACCGCGATGATCCGGTGCCAGCCTTCCAGCCCATCGGGATCGCCGAACGAGCTGCCGGAAATCCCGGCGTTATTCACTAGAATGTCGAGCCGGCCATAGCGCGCCACGGTCTTCTCGATTAATGCGACCCATGCGGGCTCGCTGGTGACGTCGATTGTAGCCGCGATGGCTTCTCCGCCAGCTGCGCGAATGTCGGCTGCTACGGCCTCGGCCTGCTCGCCCAATACGTCGGCAACAACGACCTTGGCGCCTTCCTGGGCGAAGAGCCACGCCTCCGCCTCACCCGTGCCGTGCGCAGCGTCTGTGACGATCGCGACTTTGTCCTCGAGGCGCATAGTCTCCTCCTCGTTAAGTTTAAGACGGCTGCGGGCTCTGGCGCCCTTATGCTGACGGCAAACCGAAGCAACCACGAGAAGGAACGTTTCGATGATCGTCGGAAGCGGAAAGTTCAGGCACCGGGTCAATGCCGACTGGGCGAAATTGCCAGCAGGCTGGTCCTTCAAGGAGGTCGGGGGTGTCGGCGTCGACACGAACTACAACGTCTATGTGTTCAATCGAGGCGAGCACCCGATGATGGTGTTCGACCGCGAGGGCAATTTCCTGCGGTCATGGGGAGAGGGCCAGTACCCGCGGGCGCACGGCGTCCACATGGCGCCGGATGACACGATGTTCCTCACCGACGATGGCGGGCATTTCGTGCGCAAGGTCACGCTCGACGGCAAGGTGCTGCTGGAACTCGGCGTGCCGGGCAAGCCGGCGCCCTACATGAGCGGGGAGCCGTTCCATCGCTGCGCCCACACCGCGCTGTCGCCGCAAGGCCACATCTACGTCTCGGACGGCTACGGCAATTCCCGCGTCCACAAATACACGCCGGACGGAAAGCTGTTAATGTCGTGGGGTGAGCCCGGCACCTGTGAAGGCGAGTTCAACATCGTCCACAACATCTGCTGTGACGCCGATGGTTGGGTCTATGTCGCCGACCGTGAGAACCACCGGGTGCAGGTCTTCGACGGCAACGGCAAGTTTGAGACCCAATGGCAGAACTTGCACCGCCCGTGTGGCCTCTGCATGCCCTATGGCCATCAGCCGATTTTCTACGTCGGCGAGGTCGGTCCTGCCGCTGCCGTAAGCCGAGACATCCCCAACCTTGGGCCGCGGGTTAGCATCGTCGACCACCAGGGCAAGCTGATTGGTCGTTTTGGCGACACGCCGGCGGGGACCGAGCTTGGCAAATTCTTAGCGCCGCATGGTCTAGCGGTGGATTCTCACGGCGATGTTTATGTCGGCGAGGTTTCCTGGACCGCATGGCCGCAAATCTATCCAGGTCGGCCGCACCCGTCCAACCTCCGCTCGCTGCAGAAGTTCGAAAAGGTCGAGTGATCCTTTCCACGTGACAGTGGGCGTTTTTCTGTCCAATGTTCGCCAGTCAGATGCCGACCACCCGCGTGGTCGGCTCTCTGCGGGAGATTCCTACCCGCCAGTATCAGGCAGCGGCGCAAAAAACCTGCAAGGGTGTTGTCCTGCGGGGCTTGGTTGTAGGTTTGACGCTGTTTGTGCCTTCTCGTCGGCACCCAGAAGACTGCCCTTCACGGCTTTGCTGACGGCTGTCCCGCGAATTGATCGCCCCATCCTCATTGAAACGACCGGTCGTAAGCAGGAGCTATGCAAGAGATTGGGTGACGAGGTGATCAGGCGGCGTGGTGAGCCGTCAATTCAATGACCTCGATGCCATTTTGGAATCTGACGCCTTGAACGACTTTCGGCAACTGGTTTTCACCCTTTAATCGTCGCCATGTTTTCGCGGCGGCATTGACGAGTTTGAACACCATGAGCTTGGCGGTCTTGGTCGACAGGGCTCCCTTGGTCCGTATGGTTCGATGACGCACCGTCGCAAATACGCTCTCGATCGGGTTTGAGGTTCGCAGATGGTCCCACTGCTCGGCCGGGAAGTCGACGAAGGCGAGTAGAGCTTCCCGGTCCTTGGTCAGGCAGGCGACCGCCTTGTCGTACTTGGCGCTGTACTTGTCGGCGAACACATCGATGGCTGCTTCGGCCGACGCGCGGGTCGGCGCACCGTAAATTTCACGAAGGTCTGCCTTCATGTTGATCTGGACCGAGAGGGGAACTTTGTTCAGTACGCTGATCGGGGCGACCCCTGAGGGCAAGAAGGAATTGGTCGGCTTCCAGACCGGGGTGCGGGAGAGCGCACAAAGCTGGCGCGAACTCCTCATCGACATCAAGCGTTGGCGGTCTTGTGAACCCAACACCGCTGGTGCCGGGCGCCCGGAAAGACCTCCTCGATGGCCTTCCAGACACGAGCATGCATTCAGCGGCCGGTTCCATCCGGGCCTGCAAGTAGACCCCATCCGCCCACACGTATACGTATCGCCGGGCCGAGAGGTCGCGGCTCTGCCAGGCATCGTAACCCGCCTGCCATTGCACGGTTAGCCGCGAGATCACGGCTGGCGACAAGTTCGGCGCGGCCTTGCCCAAGAGCGCGGCGAGCGCCTCCTGGAAGTCGCCGGTCGACACCCCGCGCAGGTAGAGAACCGGCAACAGCGCGTCGAGAGTCTTCGTCCGCCGCGCCCACTTCGGCAGAATCGACGAGGTAAAGCGGATCTTCTCCTCCGCGCTTACCTCACCCCGGTCGCGGACCTTGGCGCGACGAACCTCGACAGGCCCGACGCCGGTCTGGATCGCGCGATGCGGCCCATGGCCGTGACGCACGACGCGGTCGCGACCATCCGGTAATTTTAAGTCCTTGCGCAGCGCGACGAAGGCGTCCGCTTCGGCGATCAGCGCCTGCGCCAGCATTCGGCGGGCGCCTTCACGGGCAAGTTCGGTCAGAGGATCGTCAATTGCGTCAGGCTGACGCAAACGGATGACGGTGGTATCTTTCAACATGGCGTATCGCTTCTTTCAGGGAGGTTCTGGCAGGCTTGACACCCGCGTCGATACGCCGCCTTCAATCAATCGTCGTCACCCAAATTCCTGCTTAGCTCCGCCCTCGAGCGCCTGCAATGGAGAGTGATCTACGAAAAAGTCTGTTGGGAAGTTCGTGCTGGCCGTCGCAATCGGGCTGGCAGTATGCGACGGTCCCGGTTGTTTGGACAGCTTCCGGGGAGGAATAAGCTAAAGACCGGTAGCCGGCTACTGGTTTGATCATGTCCCCCGAAAATCAAAATTCATCCTGTGTTGTTGTGGGGTGCTGTGAAGCTTGTGGGCAGCCGCCGACCTGTGGGCAAGGCGGGGGAAACGCATGGCGTTTTCCCCGGCTTGTCCATAGGGGACCAACGTCGAGGCCGACGTAATGGCACTGCTGATCCATGGGTTCCTCCGGGTGGCGTTTGACACCGCAGAGCTTACCGGCTGTTGGTCAGCAGCCGATGCCCTGCGATTACGCCATGTCCCGTCGCCTGCGATCAGGTTCGCGGAGCGCGCGGAAGGGGTCAAGGGACCGAAACGGTAGCAAGCTTGGCGGCTTGCCGCCTAGCGGAGCTTGTGTTTCGCAGCGCCTTGACGCCTGAGCACGCGGTTGCGGCCGGCCCTGACCGCCTCATCGCGCCAGCGATGCAGCAGGCCAAGCAGCCGTTCCGGGTTCGGCTCCAGCTTCTTGCGCGGCTGACGCTCAATCCCGGGAAGCATGCCGGCAACGAGCCAGCTCGACTGGCTCAGCTCGACGACAGCAATGACCGTGCTATTTTGGTCCAGGGTGACGAGAGATCTGCTCAAGTCGTTCGGCTGGGGCATTGCGGCACTCCATCGTTACATGAAGCGACAAAGTTGCCATTCCTCGTCGCCCGCCCCATAGCGTCTATCGGTCCCGGTCGTGGGGCCCAAAAGCGTCAATCGAGAGATATGCCGGAGATGCGGCGGCACTCGGCCAGCAACTCTTCCTGAGTCCTGAGGTCGGCCGCTATCGGGTTCGGCGCACGAGGGCGTTGATGAAAAAAATACCCGCCGCTGGATTGCGCCAACTCGTTCTCGCTCGTGGCAAGCCACGCCTGGGTTACGCATCCTTGATGCAGATCGTCCGGCGCTGAAGCGCCGCCCATCTTTGTCGCTACCCATCCAGGCTCCAGCGCGTTGGCTTTCACGTCTTTCCAGCGGCGAGCGACAGCAAATGCCAGCAAAACATCGCAAAGCTTGCTCTCGGCGTAAGCCGGCGAGCCACTCCAGGGTCGCTTGGTCCACAGCAGATCGTCCATTTGCGGACGCACGCCGCGATGCATCCCGGAGCTCAGATAAACCAATCGCTTCGGTCTTTCGATCAGCGCAGTCAGAATGTAGGGCGCGAGCACATTGACAGCAAAGACGCTCGGAACTCCGGGCTCCATTTCCACCCGCCCCTCGCGATAACCGACGCCCGCATTATGGATTATAGCATCGAAGCGGCCGAGCTTGTTGACCTCGTCGGCAACTGCTCTTGGCCCAGCGATGGTGGAGAGGTCCCCGGAGACAACTCCGCCAGCCCCGGCTGCCGCCGAGAGAGCGTCGCGACTTCGCCTCTCGTTTCGCCCGTGCAATACGACCTCATGGCCTTGGTCGATTAGGAGCCGGGCCGCCATGAGGCCGAGGCCATCCGATGATCCGGTTATGAATACGCGAGCCACTCCCACGCCTCCTTACGAACCCGAATGCTCTTCCTGCACCCGGCGTGTGCCCCTTCACTCTGTGCGCGGCACGACGCAGCGTGCTGCGCTTTTATGGCAGCAATAAATTTCGTCTGGACATCCTCGAATGACGCGTACCGGCGAGCTCACCCTTGGCCCGTCTCGCCTCATTCCCCGGGCCAGACTGGCGCAAGTTGGGAGGCGGCCACAGCAAACGACCTCCTTCGCTTATGCTTGCTCTGTCACGTGGAGTGTGTGGCGTAGAGTTTCCCATCGCGCTCTTCAATGCGGCCAGCGCGCTTGTGCCGCGCAATCGCCGCGCCGACATGGTTCGGGCGAGCACCGTTGCATGCGGCGGTGATTTCCGGCTGCGTCTTGCCGATTGCCAGGGCAAGGACCTGATCGTTTAGGCTCGGGGAGGTCGGCCTGACGCCAGCTGGTTTTGCGATCGTAGTGCGCCGAGGCCCGCTTTGCCGCGCTGGAGCGGCCGCCTGTGTCGCGGTCATCGGGCTCTTGCCTGAGCGCGTCTTTCTTGTTTGCGTTCCCTTGCTGTAGCGCGCGAGCACACGCTCGGTCGCCTCCAGTTCGGTGAGCTGGCTGGCGAGCTTGTCGCGCTGCGCATCGACGCGCGCGAGTGCTTCGCCGAGCCGCTGCTTCTCCTTGGTGATCTCGCCCAGAGTCGACATTTTGTACCTTCAAAGCAGAGTATAGGTTGACCAGGATCGATCAAGCTCTTCGGCCTTTAGCACTCCAACACACAGGGTGCAAAGCAGAAATCGTCGGATTTTTTGTATTCAAGCAATCTGTGATGGGTGTACATGCGATTCACGCCACGCGTATGCGGCGGCATCGTGGAGGGCTTACGGCGCATGATAATCCAGCTGAATCGCGGTACCCCCGCTCCGGTGCGCTTATTATCCTAAGCAACCGCGCGGCACAAAAGGGACTACAACGAGATTGACTATCGCCAGAGAATAAATCCGACGAGCGCGATGTATCCCAGTAGCGTGATTTTTCCTTCTTTGCGATTTTCGCCGATCAAAGCAAGCGCGGCAAACAAGAAGGTCAACGTCGCTGACACCCACTTCGCGAGTGACGACCCAATGTGAAGGATCGAATGACGCCGAACTCAGCTGATCCACAACCCAGCTCCTCATGTGCCCTGTTTGACTGCGCAGCTTCCGCACCGCTTGCCGGCCTTGAGAGTCGACGCCAAAGATAATTTCTGGCGCGCCGCCACCCTGATGCTCAAGCGTTACGGCGAAAAGGCGCTCGATCAGACCGCCACGCATGCCGACGAGCTTGCGGCTGTGTGCGCAGAACGGGTTCCTCCATCACGTCCCGCCTTCACGACCGCGCAACTCTGAGACGACATCCTCGCCTGTCAGTATCGGTGCCATGTCGCTGCCCACCTTGACATGCAGGTTTCGCAAGCCATGCAGTTGCTGGGTTAAACGTTTCTCGGCAGCAAGCGTGCAATTTCTCCGCGTGATACCCGAGATCGATCTCTGGCGTGCCGCTCCGGTAACCTGCTGCTCAAGCGCTACGGCCACAGAGCGCTCGACGAGAGCGCCGCACGGGCCGACCAGCTCGCTCTTGACGGCGATTACGACGGCGCCGCTACTTGGCGCCGGATCGCCGTGGCCGGCAGCCAGCTCGCCAACAACCATACCGCCCGGACCGGTGCACACAAATTCTATCGAGAGTGCCGCTGCAACGGCCGACCGTGGCAGCCCGTCACTAGGGGCTAGGCCGATGAAGCGCCGTCGATGGCGATCTCCGCCCCGGTGATGTAGCTGCTCTCTTCGGAGAGCAGGAATGCCACCAGCTGCGCAACCTCCTCCGGCGTCCCGTGACGGTGCATTGGCACCTGCTTCATCCGCTCCTCGCGCTGTTCAGGCGTGCGGAAAGCGATCATGTCGGTATCGATTGGACCGGGATGAACCGAGTTCACCCGGATTTTGCGGCCGCCGAGGTCGATCGCTGCCGACTTGGTCATGCCCCGCAGCGCCCATTTGGTCGCGGCATAGGCGAAGGACCCGGGCGAGCCCTTGAGGCCGGCGACGGATGAGATATTCACGATGGACCCTCCGCCCGAGCGCTCCATCGCCGGCACTACCGCCTTCATGCCGAGGAAGCAGCCGTACTGGTTAATTTGGATGTGCCGCTGCCAGAGCGCGTCGTCGGTCTCCATCAGCGCGGCCGGCTGGTAGATTCCGGCATTGTTGACCAGGCCGTGCAAGCCGCCGAGCTTCTCGGCGGCTTCGACGGCGCGGGCCCAATCGGCTTCCGAGGTCACATCGTGCCGGACGAAGGACGCAGCCGGCCCGAGCTCGACAGCCAATGACTGGCCCTGATTGTCCAGCACGTCGCCGATCACCACCTTCGCACCCTGCGCTACCAGTAGGCGGGCCTCCGCGGCACCCTGGCCGCGCGCCCCGCCGCTCACGAGCACCACCTTGTTGTCGAAGCGTGCCATTTCCGCTCCCCCCGATTGCCAACAGGGCAGTTTGGCAGATCGGACGGCCTGGTTGTAATTTGAAAGGAGCGGTGCGCTAGATAATTTATAAAATGAGAGCCAGGCGGCGCGGCGACTTTCTGCCAATCTGTGATAATGCCTCGCCAACGCGCCCGTCACCGTCGGTCGGTTAACCGGCGCTAAAGCTACTGTGGGAGGCATCGACGCCAGATGAACGCCATCAAAAACTCCATCAAGTCAGGCAGAACCGTCGTCGGGACGACAGCGGGACCGAACGTCGACGTGTCGATTCTGGCCGACGCTGGGTACGACTTCCTGCTGTTCGATACCCAGCACTCCGCCTGGGAGATCAAGCAGCTGCAACCGTCGATCCAGACCATGCGCGGCAAGCAGGCGACGCCGCTGGTGCGCGTCGCCGCGAACCAGGCCTATCAGATCTGCTTCGCGCTTGACGCCGGGGCACGAGGCATCGTTGTGCCAATGGTAAACACCAGCGCGGAGGCGGAGGCCGCCGTGCGCGCCTGCCGCTATTTTCCCCTCGGCAATCGCAGCAACGCCGGGGTGCGCGGCGAGTGGGGCGAGTTCAAAAATTACCGCGATTACCTCGACACCGTGAACAACGGGCTCGTTATCGTGCCGATGATCGAGACGAACCAGTCGCTGGAGAACCTCGATGCCATCGCCTCGGTCCCGGGCGTCGATGTCCTGCTGATCGGCCCGTCCGATCTTTCGATCGAGCTGGGGGTGCCACTCGACTACCAGTGCGGCATCTATCAGCGAGCGCTCGATAAGATCGCGGCGACCGCCGCGAAGCACGGCATCGCCGCCGGGATGTATTTCATCCCGCCCGGGATGGACCCGAACTTTTTCGTCCAGAAGGGATTCAAGTTCTTCACCATGCCGTGGGGCCCCTGGGCACAGGCCGGGATCCAGAACGCTCTGGCCGGGATCGAGCGCTAACGACGGGTCTATGCGGGCGGTCCGGCGAAATGGCCGGATGGCCCCCCAGCGTGCGCCGGCGGGTGACCCCCCTATGTAACGCTGACCCGCCACGGCTAGCAGCGTTGTATCCATTTACTCCGCCCCAAACGGATTTGGCTGCCAACCATGAGCACAATCGAACTTGTCGACCCCGAATTGCGCGATGCGCTCGCCCAGTGGCCACAGGTGTCGCTGACCGCCGAACCTTGACGCGGCGTCGCGCTGATGCGCTCGCGTTGCTGAGCTCCGTTCCGATACGGACCTGCCCGACATCGCGACGGGCGAGATCCAGGTCGAGAGTGCGTTTGGCGCGAAATCGATCCGGGTTCTGACTTATCGCCCGGTCAGGTCCGACAGACGACGACATCGAGTGGTACATTGTCGAGATCCGCGACGAATTCGAGGACGAAATGGCGGTCGACAATGACGACGGCAACGCAATACGTCACCTGCTCAAGCTGCATCCCGCGGCGACGGATGCCGAGCTTGTCGCGCTGTATCGCCGTTACGAGGCGGAAACTCTAGCCTTGATCAATGAGCATTGGTCAAACGTTGAGCGTGTCGCGACGAAACTCATAAAATCAGGCGAACTCTCGGCGATCGACGTCCATAGGCTCGCGGGCTATCCGGATCCGTTTCTCCCGCCACCTCGGCACCATAATCATGCTGGTTAGCCCATCAACATTTGTGCAACAGATGCCGGGGCCCCCCCGAGCGGGTGTGGCGTGCCATCCGCGCTTAGCCCGAAACGGGAAGGCTTCGAGCTGCGCCCGCAGGCAGCGCTGTTGGTAATCCGCACAGTGCGCATCGCGCTGAAGCATCTGCTCCCCGCGCGCAAGAGATCATGTCTCCTATGTGGAAAAGGGCAAGGATATGGGCGGCCGGGTTATCATTAGCCAGAAGATGGCCAGCACCGCCCCGAAGGCAGGAAAGCCGAAGCCGAACCAGGTATAGAACAGCCGGTAATAGGATTTCGGCAGGGCTTGTTTCGCCAGCGCCGCAGCCGCAGCGATTTCGCGCATTCGGATCTGCATCCAGACGACTGGCAGCCAGAACACGCCGGCAAAGAGGTAGAGCAGGATCGACAATAAAATCCAGCCGTCGCGCAGGGAGTAGCCGGCCTCCGCGGCAAGTGCGATCCCGGTAGCCGGCTGAGCGATGACAGCGGTGGCGGTGAACAGGAAGTCGGCGATGACGACGATCCGTGCCACTGCGGCGATCGTTGTTGGGCGTCGCGTAAGATGGGCCATCAGCATGAAAAAAGCGATGCCGGCGCCCGTACCCAGCAACACCGCGGCCCCGATCAGGTGCAGCCACTTCAAAACGAAATAGAGCATCAGCGGTCCTCTAATATCGCCAATGCCACCAAGGTCAGCACCACAATTGGCCCGACTTTCAGGAACGGGCCGAGTGGGTTGAGCCACAGCCATGGAGCCATCATTGTCCCGGCGACGATGTAAAAAATCGAGACCGCGATAGCGATGCAGAGCGCAGGAGCCGCAGTGCGACGCATCGCGATGCCGACACCGACGAGAATATCGGCGAGCGCGCCGGCGACGACCGCGACGCCACCGAGTGTGCCGGCACCGCCGTCCTGCATCAATCCAACACCAGCCCGGTAACCCGGCCCAAGGGCGATCAAGCCGGTAACGAGCCAGAACAATGACAGCATCGCGATGACCAGCGGCTTGATAAAATACATCTTGGCGAACCAGCGCTCTTGCACCGAGGCGGGACGAGCGGTCAAGGCCGCCGAGATTGACTTCGGGATAATGCCTGTCAGAAGCATCCAGGGGCTCGGGTCGCCAATGGCACCGCGGGCGATCTCGTGCCGCGCAGTCGAACGCATCGGCGGCCGCCAACCGAGCCAGCCGGCAAAGTCACCGAGCCGGTAAAGCCAACCGGCTGCCCAGCGCGGCAATCGCACTATCCGAGGCTCGCCCCAGCCGAGCCAACATCGGTAATGGCGGACAATCTCGACCAGCGACAGCCGATCGGGACCGGCAAGTTCAAGAACAGTGCGCGGCGGGACTTTCGATGCCATACACAGCGTGACTGTTTCCACTACGTCATCGAGCTGAACGACTTGGAGGAGGCCAGTGTCGGGCATTACCGGCAGGATCGGCAGCGCAGCAAGCCCGCGGAAGAGCGCGCTCCCGCCATAAGCGGCAGCGCCCACCACGACGGACGGCCGCAGGATCACCCAATCGAGGTCCCGGCTCATCAAAGCCCGGTCACCCTCGACTTTGGTTTGCGAGAATGGGGTCGGCGCCGCCCGGTCGACCCCCATCGCGGAAAAATGCACCACACGGCGGATGCCCGCGAACTCGCAGGCGGCGAACAATGCGGTGATGCCCTCGACGTGGACCGCCCGGGTCAACTCATAAGGACTGTCCTGCAGCACGCCCGCGCAATTGACGACCGCGTCTATCCCGGCGAGAAACGGAGACCAGTCCTGGGGCCGCTTCGCGCCGGCGATGTCGAACCCAACCCATTGCGCGGCCGGAACACTCCGCGCCGCCCCTTCGGTCCTTCTCGCAATTCCGACGACTTGATGTCCGGTATCAATCAGTCGGCCCACCACCGCGCTGCCGATCAAACCCGTCGCCCCGACCACCAGCACCCGCATCTTATCCTGACCTTGGTCGGAGCCTGCTGTGTTCGCTATAGCAAAGACAATGGAACCGACCGCCAAAGCGGCCGCGCCTACCCGCTACGATCTCGCCATGAGCGAAGCTTGATCTTTCTCCGAGCTCGTTTACGCGATCGCCTGGTTCGCCGAGCACCATTTTTCCAACCATTGCAACGCACTCCTCCCTAGCACACACCGAGACCGCTGGGATGTGTTTGACCGCTTGGTCGGCGAACACGGGCACGATTCGCGGGTTCGTCGGCTCAACACGAAAAGCCAGTTTGTGGCCTTGCTGTACGGCCAGCTTTCGGGCGCGGCGAACTTTCGCGAAATCGTCACCGGTTTGGCCAGGCCGCTCGCCCCTTGCTCTCGCCGGCGAAGGGTAGGACGCAAAACGCGCTGTGCGCGGCGAGACGTCCCAGGCCGAGGTTCTTATCCCTCGCGCGCCCGACACCTAGATACGCCGATCTGGACCTTTTCGCCACACTGAGGGGTTCACGCTTGAGACCTAGCATCCGCGGCGGCGCGGGGCCTAAATCGCGAGAACTCCGCCGTCGACGTGGATTTCTGATCCTGTGATGTATGACAATTCATCGGAAGCCAGGAACAGAATGGCGTACGCCACCTCGTCGACTTCTCCCGGCCGGCGCATCGGAATAAAACGCATGCGTTCAGCCCGCACCGCGGGGTCGGCAGTGCGACCGGATATGCGCATTGGCTGCATCACGCCCGGATGAACCGAGTTGGCGCGGATGTTGTCCTTGGCGTGCTGCACCGCGGCCCATTGGTCATGAGCCGTACCGCCGCCTTGGAGGCATTGTACGCGATGTGAACGTGCTCGCTGCCGATGACGCCGGCAATCGACGACAGATTAACGATTGACCCGCGACCGTTAGCGACCATGGCCGGGATAGCGCACTTCATGCCGAAGAACACGCCGGTCGCGTTGACCGCCATGATCCGATGCCAGGCTTCGGTGCTGTAGAAATCCTGTTCGGCGCTGCCCGAGATGCCGGCATTGTTGACCAAAATATCGAGCGTGCCAAATTCCCTGATAGTGGCGGCGACGACCGCGGCCCAGCTCTCTTCTTTAGTGACATCAAGCAGTTCGAAGCGCGCTGAGGCGCCGATGCCCCGGCCGCCCGATCGTCCAGGAAATCGAGTTCGCACTGGACTCGCCGCTGGAGGAGGCAGTCACGAGCGAACTCGTCTCTTGAGCCAAATTCCCTGCTAGCTGGGAAAATACAGGCAATTATGCTCGTTTGGCTCCTTTTAACGCGAAAGGCCCTCATAATCTGCTTGTAATGCCAAGGCGTTAGAGAGCAATTCCCTATACAGACGAACAGGGAATTAATTTCGCCTTAACAGGGAATTGGATCGGGCGATCAGGGAAGTTCGCGCCCTGATCAGGGAATGCCCGTATCGGCTCGCAAACTATTGACGCTACTCATGGGCAGGGGTCTCCAGCACCGGAGAGGGCGTCGGCGATAACCCGCGTACTCGGTTCGGGGTGGTCGGGGATGCGCCCCCGCGCGACGAACATTATATCTGCAGCTGTAAAATGGTGGTTGAAGTTTAGTCGACGGCTCATCTGCATAAAATGGACATCGTGACGACCTGTTGATGTACCACGAAACATAGCAGCTCGCAGCGGACCACATTTAAAACGAATTTGATGGAGGTTTGGGCAATGACCGCACATGTGATCGATTTACATCGTTTCACGGTTTACGAGGCCGGGGCTGTGCTGATCAGCCTGCTCGCGTTCCCCGGTAACAGCGAAGAAGAGATCCGCGCCGCCGCTCACGCCTCGCTTTGCCACCATGCGCTCCGAGCAGTCTGCGAATTCACCCCGGACTGGGCACTCCACTCACAGCCGATCAAACCACTTTACGCACTGCGGACCTCGCACGAGGTCAGAAAGGACCTGCGCACGTTGCAGCGCCGTTTACGAGATCGGATGGCTGCCGGGCGCATGGCGATCGGATTTCTGAAATTTGCGATATCCGACCCGACGACAAAGCCGGCGCAACGGGTGTCGATCAATCAACTGGCGCGTCTCGTGCTCGAAGACACCGGTCAGACTGATCCGGATAATGTCGAAACCCGCGTTTGGCGCCCAAGCCTCCCGGTAATTCACATCGCGAGTGCTATTCAGCTCTTCTTACAGCTCGCTGCGCCAACCATCGGCAGGTTGGGTCTCGAGACCTTCCTGTTCAACCGATGGGTTATCCAATGTGTGGTCGAGGCCGCTGAGTACCACGCATCGATCATCGCCAAGACGAAGGGTTTGGCAATCGATCCGGCGCGGCTGATCACAATACGATTGGCTGAGACCCCCTAGCTTCAGGTTTTTGTTGTTTTTGTGAACTCGATGCTCCTGGCGGCGCGACCCATGTGCGTGACCTCGCACTGGCGCATGCCGAGGAGCATATTTTATGAAATCTTCAAACCACCACCCGGTTCACCCACCGGGCAACGGACCATGCACTCCGTTACAAGTTCAGTACCGGCGGATCGACGAGCTAAAACCCGATCCCGACAACCCGCGGCATCACAGCAAAAAACAAATCCGGCAGATCGCCGTCAGCATTGAGGCCTTTGGCTTCAACGTCCCGATTCTGATCGACCGTGACCAAAAGGTGATCGCCGGCCATGGCCGCATCTTGGCTTGCCGCGCGGTCGGTTGGACCGAGGTGCCGACGCTCTGCCTCGACCACCTCACCGCCGCCCAGGCACGCGCTTTCATGATTGCCGACAACCGGCTCACCGAGATCGCGACCTGGGACGACCGGCTTTTGGCGCAGCAGCTCAAAGACCTGTCCCTGCTGGGGCTCGATTTCAGCTTGGAGCTGACAGGCTTCGAGATGGGTGAGATCGATTTGCGGATTGCCTCGCTCGAGGGCTCGGCTGAGAGGGAGGACGACCCGGCAGATCTGCTACCCGCCCTGCCGATGACCCCGCCGGTCACCCAGATCGGCGATATATGGCACCTGGACGAACACGTCGTGGCGTGCGCCGACGCGCTTGTTCCGGCCGCTTTCGCCAGACTGATGGGCGCGGAGCGCGCGGCGCTGGTCTTCACCGATCCCCCGTATAACGTGCCGATCGACGGTCATGTCGGCGGGCTCGGCGCGATCCACCACCGGCCTTTTCCGATGGCATCCGGCGAGATGGACCCCGCCGAATTCGCGGCGTTTCTCGGCCAAGTCTGCGCCAACTTGGCGGCGTTCAGCCGCGACGGCTCGCTGCATTTCATCTGCATCGATTGGCGGCACATCGGGGAGCTGCTGGCCGCCGGCCGAGCCGCCTATTCCGAAGTCAAAAACCTCTGCGTCTGGGTCAAAGGTAATGGCGGGATGGGCTCGCTCTACCGCAGCGAGCACGAGCTAGTCTTCGTATTCAAATACGGCAACGACGGGCACCGCAACAATGTCCAGCTCGGAAGATTTGGGCGCAATCGCAGCAATGTCTGGCGTTATCCCGGCGCCAACTCCTTCGCTCGCGGCGGCGAGGAGGGTAACCTGTTGGCGCTGCACCCAACGGTCAAACCGGTAGCGATGGTCGCCGATGCGATCCTTGACTGCTCGGCCCGCGGCGACATCGTCCTCGACGCGTTTCTCGGCAGTGGCACAACGGTGATCGCCGCAGAGCGCACCGGCCGACGCTGCCGCGGCTTGGAGCTCGATGCGGGTTACGTCGACACGATCGTGCGCCGCTGGCAGGCGCTGACCGGAGGCAGCGCCCGTCATGCCACGACCGATCGCAGCTTTGATGACCTCACCCGCGAGGCGGAGGCCGCGCATGTCGCCTAACGGAAAAGATGGATACGAGGTGGGCTATGGCAAACCGCCTCGTCACACCTGCTTCAAGAAAGGACAATCCGGAAATTCCCGGGGTCGGCCGAGGGGCTCGAAGAACCTCAGGACGCTGCTGAATGAAGCACTGAACCAACTGGTCGTTGTCACCGAGGAAGGCGGGCGCCGCAAGATCACCAAGCGCGAAGCAATCATCACGCAGCTGGTCAACCGCTCGGCCAACGCCGATCTGCGGGCGCTCAAGATCCTGCTCGACACCCTTCGCGACATCGAAGGCCAGAGCGAGCCGGATTCTTCCGAGACCTCCGGTTTCACCGTGGCGGACGAAAAGGTGATCGAGCAGCTGCGGGCGCGGTTTTCGACCCCGGAGACCGAATGATCGAGAACCTCGCTCGGGCTCAGTACGCGGCATTTCTGCGGCAGGATTTCGCCACCTTCGCCGCGCGCTGCTTTCACGAGCTCAACCCACAGACCGAGCTGGCGATGAACTGGCATCTCGAGGTCATCGCCGCCAAGCTCACCGCGGTGCGGCAAGGCAGGATCAAGCGGCTGATCATCAATCTGCCGCCGCGCCACCTCAAATCCTTGATGGCGTCGATCGCCTTCCCGGCGTGGTGTCTCGGACAAGATCCCTCGGCCCAGATCCTCTGCGTCAGCTATGCCCAGGATCTCGCCGATAAGCTCGCCCGCGATTGCCGGGGCATCATGATGAGCCCGTGGTATCGAAAGCTCTTCCCGACCCGCCTGGCGCCGCACCGCCAGGCGGTGCAGGAGTTCATCACCACCCGCCAAGGCTACCGGCTCGCGACTTCCACCGGCGGCGTGCTGACCGGACGCGGCGCCGACATCATCCTGATCGATGATCCGTTGAAGCCGGAGGAGGCGCTCTCCGACGCGCAGCGGAAGGCCGCCAACGAGTGGTACGACCACACCCTCTACAGCCGGCTCAACGACAAGCGCCACGGCGTCATCGTGATCATCATGCAGCGGCTGCACGAAGACGACCTCATCGGTCACGTCCTTGCGCAGGAGGGCTGGGAGGTTCTGAGCTTTCCGGCGATCGCCGAGGCCGACGAGGTGCACCGGATCGAGACAATCTGGGGAGCGCAGTGCTTCCGGCGCCGTCAGGGCGAAGCCTTGCATCCCGACCGCGAGCCGCTCGAAACTCTCGACCGCATTCGCCGCACGATCGGCGAATACAATTTTGCCGGCCAGTACCAGCAATCGCCGGCCCCGTTGGGCGGCGGCCTGGTCAAGGCCGAATGGTTCAAGCGTTACGGCGAGAACGATCGGCCGGAGCGTTTCGACCGCATCGTGCAGAGCTGGGACACCGCCAACAAGGCGACCGAGCTCAGCGATTTCTCGGTGTGCACGACGTGGGGCGTGAAGGGCAAGCACCTCTTCCTCCTCGGTCTATTCCGTCGGCGGCTCGAATACCCGGCGCTCAAGCGTGCCGTGCGCGAGCAGCAGAGCCTGTTCGCTGCGAACGAGGTGCTGATCGAGGACAAGGCCTCGGGCACCCAGCTGATCCAGGAGCTGATCACCGACGGCTGCCACGGCGTCACGCGCTACCAGCCGACATGCGACAAGATCATGCGTCTGCATGCGCAGACCGCGATGATCGAGAACGGCTTCGTCCACATCCCCGAGACGGCGCCGTGGCTCGCCGAATACCTGCACGAGCTGACCGTCTTTCCCCGGGGCAAGCACGACGACCAAGTCGAACTCGACCGCTCAGTTCCTGGACTGGTTCAAGAAACCTTACCCGGGCCAAGGGATCCTAGAGTACTACCGGATGCGAGCCGAGTGCCGTCAGAACCCCGAGGACCCGGAACGATATCGGGTTCGCCTGCAGGCGCCTTCCGGCCTCGGGTCCGTGTATACCTTGTCGCGTCGGACCATCAATGTCGACCCGGACGGCACCATCGAAATGTCTGCCGATGACGCCCAGTGCCTGATCCGTGCTGGCTGGGCCAAGCTCGCAGAATGGACGCGCGACGAAGCGGCTTGATCCGCCTGTGGTCACACCAAGCAGTCGACCCGGTTCGTACCTTCGCCGCTATTCTGGTGTAGCTTTCGAGGAACCCCCTGACCTCCGCACCAAAGCCCGACGAACAGCTGCGGCAACGCCCGTTCGCTGCGCCACCGGATGTGCCGAAGCAGTTCAGCGGAGGTATCGGCTCTAACGCGGAAGCAGAGTTCTGCCAGTGCATCCTGTTGCCGGCCATGAGCTGGATATGCGCTTCGCCGCGCCTAGCTCCATCTTATGTTTAATTTTGACGGGGAACCGATGGTTCGAATCCATCTCCCTCCAGCGGAGAGTCCGGTGCGAACTCACGTTTTTGAAGTTGAACCGAGTGCGGCGGCGTCGCCCTCCTGGCACCTTGTTCGAGGTCAAGCCGTCAGATCGGCGGCCTGTGTGCAGGCATCGCCCTTCGAGGCATCGAAATATTCGAGCGCAGCGCCGGGCCGATGGTGACGCGGGGCGCCGGGATCGATGCAAAGCGCCATAACAGCGCGAACCTGCAAAGATGGGTGCCCCCGAAACTCTCGGTTCGCACCTGACTCCCTGCTGGAGGGAAGCGGATTCGAACTCACGGTCCCACCCTGATGGCGAGCGCGCTAACATGGTGATGTACGGGGTGGAGGCACATGGCTGCAGGCCGATGGCCTACGCACTGACCGGCGTCTGTTCCGCCGTCTTCAGGTCGCTGATCCACGGCTCATCGAATTGCCTGCGTGGTCGCGCCTGCTCACGGCCGGCAACAGGATGCACTGGCAGAAAGGGGGGTTCGAACTCCGCTCCCCCCGTTAGAGTCGATACCTCCGCTGAACTGCTTCGTACCTCCAGAGTCGATCTCGCAGTGAACGGGCCTTGTCGCAGCTGTTCATCTGGCTATGGTACGGAGGTCAGTCTATTCCTCGAAAACCGCACCACTGCAGCGGGGGAACGGTACGAACCGGGGTCGACCGCTTGGTGAGGCCAGGCGGATCAAGCCGCTTCGCCGCGCGTCCATTCTGCGAGCTTGGCCCAGCCAGCACGGATCAGGTACTGGGCGTCATCGGCAGACATTTCGATGGTGCCGTCCGGGCTGACGTTGATGTGCCGGCCCGAGAAGGTCTGCACGGACCCCATACCATAAGGCGCCTGCAGGCGAACCCGATATCGTTCCGGGTTATCGGGGTTCTGACGGCGCTCGGCTCGCAGGCGGTAGTACTCCAGGATCCCTTGGCCCGGGAAAGGCTTCTTGAACCAGTCCAGGAACTGAGCCGCCGCATCAGCCCCGATCGCCCTTTCTCCCCGCAGCCGTAGGAGCCGCCTCGGTCCCCGCAGGCATGTTGAGGGCGCGAAGCCACCAAGAACCCGTTCAATATTCGCCCCGGGGGCGCTGTCAACGCCTTAACGCTCGCGTAACCCCGTTCGGCCATAACGTGCGCCATGCCAAACGAAAACATCCTGACGTTGCGGCAAGCGGACCAAGCAAGGACTGACTTCGCCCTGGTGGAAAGCAATCTCGAACTCATCATGGCCCAGGTCGCGCGCATACCGACCCGGAAGGAGCAGGCCCGCAACACGCTCGGGATCATCTTCGCGACGGCAACCCTGAGTACGCTGGCGGTTTTGTGGTTCACCGGGTCTTGGCGCTACTGCTTGTGACGAGAGCCGGCCCGATCATCGTCACGGTTATCGCCGCCCTCATTTCGGCCCCCCTCTCAGCGAGAGAGCACCGATCGCGTGAGGTAACGCGGGAATTTCAGCGGGAGCATCCGTGCCCATCGACGCGCAGGATGAGCGGCGCCTGTCCGGGGTATCGGAAGGATCACATCAAGGCGCTCGCCTGCGGTGGACCCGACGCCGTTTGGAACATGCAATGGCAGAGGATCGGCGAGGCCAAGGCTAAGGACCACTGGGAAACGAAGGCGTGCGCTCGATAGTTTCCGCAGCGCCGCCCATTATATGGCGGCATACCCTTGACGATGCCGATGGCGACGGCGGGGCCCCCGACAATACCCGCGAACTTTGGGCAGCACTACGCCTGATCCGTGAAACAGTAGAGAGATTGGCCCCGCCGGGTTCTGTGCCGAACGATAAATATGCAACCCCGGAGCCGATACGCGAAGCGGAGGCGATCATCCGGGGCATTCATGCAATCGCCCGATCGGCGTCGCCGTTAACCTAAGCTTTTATACAAATGCCGTCGCCTCAGACGATTTGAGCCCGGCGCCAAGTCTACCTGGTGCATCAACTTGCGGCTCAGGCGGCGCGGCCCCGCTCGCCAGTCACGACCACATCGGTTTCGCGGCTGCCGCACTGGGAGCAGACGAGCCGCTCGCGCTATTCGAGAAGGGTGAGCGCAGCGGGTTCTCTCTTAGTTTGTTCATCGAACGCAACGGAAACCTGCTCAAATTCCCAGCGACGATCCCGAAGTAGTGGACCGCGGTTCGCGCACCAATACAGCATGAGGTATAAGAGGAACATGATTGGTCGAGCGATGCGAAGCTCCGCCTCGTCGTCGAAACCGCCCGCGAAATCTCGGGCTAAGCGGGTTCGCGCCATGGCCGCGAAGGTCAGCAAGTCACATTTGGGCGTCATGCTGGCCTCGCTTGCGGCAGGCAGTGCCGCGACCGTGACGTTGCTCGATTCCTGGGACAAGGTAATGGTCGATCTTGGCTTCAAGAGGAGCGAGGCCGTGATGCTGGCCGAGCAGGGCGCCCAGGGCGACTTGCTGCGGCACATGATCCACATGATCTCGCAGCGCGTCTTCTGGTCCGAACGCTACGCCGGCGATCTCGCCGACGGTTTTCCGCCAGCCGACCAGGATGAAGCCTGGAAGCGCTACAACGACGCCGTCATCTCCTGGAACGAGGCCTATCTGTTGAACGCAATCCTGATCGCGAAATACTTCAACGAAGAAGGCAAAAAGCAACTCGCCGACCTGAATTGGACATTGCGACAGGTCAACACCTGCCTCAACAAGATCCATTATCCCGCGTTGTACAAGGGCAAGGACGCGGCCTGTGTATTCGGCAACACCAACGGCGGCTCGACGGAGGAAAACATCCGCGTGTTGCAGGACGCGCTGAAGCAGGTCGACGCCAGCGTCGGCTCGCTGGTGGTCCTGCTCGCGAAATAGCCCGCCGACGCCCGCGCAACTTAATCGCAAGCCGCCCGCCGCATTTTCATGCACCCTCCCCGCGCCCAGGTTTTGCCCGACTTACCGGAGAGCACACGGTGCACCTGCACCAGCATAACCGGCTCGAGCGCCTCGGGCGCGGCCGGCGGAGCGAAGCGGAGCACGCCAGTGCGTTTTACGGCACTACGTGAGGGCGTTGTCAACTTAGCCGCCCGTGGTATGCTCGTTGTGTCGGTGGCGCGAAGGCTCGGGTCGGAAGGTCGTTTGCTAGCCTATTGTGCCGCCCCGCTTTAATCGAGCGGGGCCGCAAAAGGGCGCCCTGGGTCCACTAAGTTGACAATGCCGAACGCGGCGATTCCCGACAGCTCGGCGCTTGAGTGCGCCGCGGGATGGAGCGACGCTGTGGCGCACGGCCTGCCGCAACTGCGGCAAAGTAGGGGAGGACGCGATGGAATACCGGCAATTCGGCCGCACCAACCTAAAAGTTTCGGCGATCGGCTTTGGCTGCTGGGAAGTCGGCGGCACCTACGGCCGCATCGACGAGGGAGAATTTCGGCGCGCCGTTGCGCGGGCGATTGACGGCGGCATCACCTGTTTCGACACGGCGGAAGCCTATGGCATGGGCATCTCGGAAGAGGCGCTGGCGGGGGCACTCGGGTTACGCCGCAACGATGTTGTGATCGCAACCAAATTCGGCGTGGGCTACGAGGAAATGCCGAACCGCCGCGACAGCAGCCGGGTACGGGTGCTCGCCTCGATCGACAAGAGTCTGCAGCGGCTGCGCACCGATCATGTCGACATCTATCTGGTGCATTGGCCCGCTCCCAATACGCCGCTCGAAGAGACGATGGCGGCACTCGACGACGTCGTGCGCCAGGGCAAGGTGCGTTGTATCGGCGTGTCGAACTTCCGCCTGGCACAGATCGAAGCGGCGATGCGCACGCGCCGCATCGATGTCGTACAATATGCCTGGAACATGTTCGATCGCCGCATGCAGGCGAATATTTTCCCTTACTGCAGGGCCAATCAAGTCGCGGTGATGGCTTACGGATCGCTCGCATACGGCATGCTGAGCGGCACGTTCCATCTCGGGATGTCCTTCGACGAAAATGACTGGCGCTCGAAAAGGGGCGATCTCGGTAACCTGAACTTGTTCCGCACGTTGTTCGGGCCCGAGCATTTCGTGCGCAACTTAGCCGCGGTCGAGGAGTTGAAGCGTCTTGCCGGCAAATACGACAAGAGCCTGCCGCAGTTCGCGCTGCGCTGGACGCTGAGCAATCCGGTCGTCGGCACCGCGCTGGTGGGTTTCCGTACGCCGGCCGAGGTGTCCGAAAACCTCGGCGCCCTGGGCTGGGAGATCAGCAGCGCCGATATGGAAGAGGTCGACGCGATCTTGGCGCGTAACGGTGCGGTGACCGTGCCGCCCGGTTGGCTGGAAGATTAGCGCACAACATCACACGAGGAGGAGCCTCATGCCGGTTCAACGCTTTGCGCCGATGACCAAGGATTTCGCGACCTTCGATTGCGACGCGCATGTCACCGAGCCGCCGAAAATCTGGGAGCGCGCCCACGAGTTCCTGACCCGCGACGAACTCGATGCGCTGAAACGCACGATCTGGTGGGACGCGGACGGCCGCCTGCTGGTCGTTAACGGGCGCGCCGGGATCGGTCTGGGCTCGCCACGGCGCGGCGGCATCCCCGGCACGATGCGCGTCATCACCAATGCCGGCCCGGGCGTCAAGCACGATATCCAGCGCGCCCTGAATGTGCGCAACCTTAACTCTAAGACCGCGCTGACGCAGGAGCAGGTCGCCTATCTCGATCATGCCGGCTCGTACGAACCGAAGCCACGTCTGAAAGACATGGATATCCAGGGTATCGATCAGGTCATGATCATTCCGACCGAGATTGATATCTATCCCTGGCTCGAGGACGCGCTTGGCGCCAAGGCGTTCTGCCGCGCCTACAACGAATGGGCGTACGAGTACACGCTGGAAAACCCCGATCGCCTGTTCTTTGCCGCCCTTGTTCCGATGCAACACCCCGACTACGCGGTCCAGGAGATCCGGCGGGTAGCGGCGCTCGGTTGCCGCGTCGCTCTCGTCCGCCCGATGGATGCGATGGGCAACTACCCGCTGCAGCCGAAATACGAGCCGGTATGGGACGCGCTCGAAGAGACCGGTATGATATACGGCATGCACCCGTTCCCGGCCTTCGGCAGCTCGAAACCGTCCGGCTACAGCGAGCAATATTCCGGCGCCGAACTGATCCGCAAGACCATTGCCAATGCCGGCCTGCCGCACACCTTCCTGACCAATGTGCAAAACTTCCAGGCCGAAGCGGCGCTCTGGGTCTCAGTGACACTGATGTCGGGTTTTTTCGAGCGCCACCCAAAGATCAACGCCGCGGTGTTCGAGGCCTCGTCGACCTGGCTCAGCTTCCTGATCGATGAGTGCGATAAGGCCTACAAGCTGTACAAGAACGAGCGCCAGCTGCCGCCATTGAAGCGACTGCCGAGCGAGACCTTCTTCGAGCATTGCATGACCGGCTTCGAGGGCGACGAAGCGCCGCCCGCTCGGCTCCCAGAGTTCTATGGCGACATCCTGTGCTGGTCATCCGACGTCTATCACCATGACGGCGACGACGCCTGGCGTGCGATCGAAACGATGCAGAAATACGCGCTGCCGAAGGAGAATCAGGCCAAGTTCCTCGGCGCTAACGCACGGCGCCTCTACAAGGTGCAGGCCCCGGCCAACATCATCCGCGAGCGCGTCACCGAGATCGAGCGCCCGGACTGGTGGCCGACCCAGGAGGAAGTCCGCGCCTCGCTGAAGCCGGAGGCGGCAGTCACTCACGTCGCTCAGTCCCGATCCTATTAATCAAACCCTTTCCTCGTAAGCCCCGCGCAAGCGAGGGGGTCAGAGCAAGCGGCGTGTTGGTCACCCTAGGTTCCGCTTGCGCGAGAAGGACGGGTGACGCTGCGGCACAAATGAGGAGCGGATGATGACCACCAAGGACTTCATCGTGTTCGACAGCGACAGCCATGTCGTCGAGCCGCCCGAGCTGTGGGAGAAATACGTCGACCCCGAGTATCGAACGCTCGGCAGGCATGCGCTATGGCGCCAAGAAGGTCCCACCGGCGCCTACCTCAAGGTCAACGGCGAGATTTTCCGCGATCGCTCGAACCCCAACCTGCCGCGCCATGCGCTGTGGCGTCCCGGCATGACCTGGGAAGCGATTGGGGAACTCGATCCGCACATGAGGCATCCGGCCACCGAGGGCGCCTCGGACCCGCACGCCCGGCTTGCCGATATGGACGCGATGGGAGTCGACCGCGCACTGCTTTATCCGACCTGGTTCGCCGAAGGCTTCTTCCAGGTCCGCGACCCGGACATCGCCTACGCGCTCGCGCGCGCCTACAATGATTGGGTCATCGACTTCTGCAAAGCGGCACCGGAGCGGCTCTTCGCCGCCACGATCCTGCCGCTGCAGAATATGGATTTCGCGCTCGAGGAGTTGACTCGGGTGGCCGGCATTCCATCGGTCCGGGCCGTCTTCATTCGGCCGATGTTTCTTGAAGACCGCTATCTCAATCACCCTTATTACGACCCACTGTGGGCGGCACTAGAGCAACTCGGACTTACCGCGGCGGTGCATGCAACGCCGGGGCTGTGGAGCCCGGAATGGACCTCGCACGGCCCGTTTCTCGAAAAGGTCAAAGACCGCTTGGCGCAGCCGCCGGTTCCCGGTGGCGGCGGTGGCCCATTCGCCGGCGGCAGCGGCGGCGCCGGTCAGTCGATCACCTTCATTGGTGCCACACCGCTTGGTCATCCATTGGCGCCCATTCTGGCCAATTGGCTCGACAACCACATGTTCGTCGCCTCGACCTTGATCGGCTTCACGGTGATGGAGCGCTACCCGGCAATGAAGGTTGTCGTCGCCCATGGCAAAGCCTCCTGGATGCAGGAGGTGCTGGAAAAAATGGAGGCCTCGACCCGTGTCATCCCGCTGTTGCATCACTATCCGGTCAGCACCGAGCCGGAAGAGATCTGGGAACACGGCAACGTGTTGCTCGGCTTCGATGCCGAGGAGCGGATGATCCAGAAGCTACCGCAGGACTTTGCCGGCAAAGTGGTTTGGGGGTCGCGCTATCCGCATCACGATGCGACGAGCGCCTGGGACGCACTGACCCGCCTGCGCAGCGCCAATGTCCCGGAGCCGTTGATCGCCCGCATGATGGGCGGCAACGCGGCCCGGCAATTCGCGATCGAGCCGCTTCGCGAACCAGCTGCGTGAGATTCCGTGCGGCTAGCGAGGGACGCCACCCTCGCCGATCAGTTGAGCACGCGGAGGGCCAATATGGCAGTGTCTGCCAAGTACGCCGCAGCTACTCTGTCGCCGATCGATCAAACCGGCGATCCAGTCGCGCGCAGCACGCCTGATTGAGTTCACCTTGTTGCGGGCGTTGATCGAGGCCAATCGGTTGGAGGAGGGCCGGCGTCTGCTCCGCGCGAGGAGGCCGGGTGCCGCGGGCATTCCGGTCTTGGGGGTCGCGGCGGTGCCTTGACAGGATCGAGATCGAGCCGATTTGCAGACACCCTCGCCCCCGCAACGGCACCTCTGTTGTTGGTACGCGGGTTATCTGGCCTTAAGGCCGACGATTGGCGAGCCGATACGTCTACTTCCGGATTGAACCTGAGGTTAGATCGTGCTCACCGGAGGTCAGCTTGTTTGGCTGACAAGTGGGGTTTTGTGCCAATACTGCCGTTTGCTCAGACGAACAGCAGGCCACTCCCCTTGTCGGCAAGCAGATCTGGGCTTCGGTGCCAAATAACTCAAACCTCAGCCTGAATAGGTGGTCATGAAGACAATCCTTTCCCATGCGAACCTGATCGACTGCGTCGAGCCCCAGGTGCAGCCGGATACTGCTGTGATGATTGAGGATGGCCGCATCCGCGCCATCCTGCCAAGCGGAGAGCGCGCAGCGCCGGCGACGCGCAGGTGATCGATCTTAAAGGCGGGTACCTGATGCCCGGCCTCTGGGACGTGCACATCCATCCCGATTACCTGTCCCTCGAGGAGATGCCGCTTCCCGATCAGGTGACCTTGTTCGGCCACCGGCTCGCGGCCGCGCTAACCGAATCCGGCATTGTCGGAATGCGCTGCGCCGGCGCCCATCACTTCATGGATGTCGCATGGAAGCGGGCCTTCGACTCCGGACAGCATGTCGGCCCTCGGCTGTTCGCCAGCGGTTATTTCCTCACCACCACCGGTGGACATTTCCTGACCTCGGGTCATGCGCTGGAGGTCGACGGCCCCTATGGTTGGGTGAAAGCCATCCGCGAGCAGATCAAGAATGGCGTCGACCACATCAAGCTTAACCTCTCGGGCGGCATCATGGGGCCGGCCTGGGACCTCCACACCCATTCGTTCCTGCTCGACGACGAGATCCGCGCCGCCTTCGAGATCTGCCGCAAGCGCGGCTTCAAAGTCATGGCGCACGCCACCAACCCGGATGCGGTAAAGAATGCGATCCGGCTGGGCGCCCATAGCATCGAGCATGGCTACATCATGGAAGACGAGTGCATCGCCCTCCTGCTCGAGCACGATACCTGGTACGTGCCGACCCTCGCCATCAGCCATCTTACGGCCAGCCAGGCCACCAACCCGTTCGAAGCCGCCTGGGTTGCGCAACGCGGGCTCTCGCATGCGCTGTGTTGCCGTGCCGAGGCAGCCTCGGACGTGCACGCCACGTGGTTCCGCAAGGCGCTTGATGCCGGTGTACGAATGGCGTTGGGCTCCGACATCGGCCCTCTCAAGGACGCCGCGCTGCTCGAGATGGGGCTGTGGGTTCGCGACGGCGCGACGCCTTGGCAGACGCTGGTAGCGGCCACGCGCCATGGCGCTGAAATGTGCGGCGTCGGCGCCGAACTGGGCACTGTGGAGGCGGGCAAGCTCGCCGACTTGATTGTGATCGGGGCCAATCCGCTCGAGGACATTACCAATGTACGGCGTCTGCAGCTGGTCCTGAAAGAAGGCCGAGTAGTATCGGATAAGCGCCATATGAGTGGCGCGGTTCCATGACCGAGGAGGTGCCATCTCAAGAGCGCCGACCGCGCTTTGTTTTATGTGACCTCAGGGCGGACGAGACCGAGGATGACAATCGCGACTCAGTTTGTGTTGCTCGTATCCTGCTGCGCCTCGCATTCTGAGGGTCGTGGCACCACGCGCCGGACGAGGTGGGACCATCAGTTCGAATCCGCTTTCCTCCAGCGGCGAGTCTGCAAACCATCGGTCCCTCGCGGGAGATCCGGGTCACTCCAGAGCACAGCGGTGCTTCACACGAAAGGGGCGAACGCCTCTCCCCTCACGCCGGGCTGGTCAGCGCGTCGGCCAGGATCCTGATCACCGCCTCCTCGATCTCCCAGGCGGCGAGCCGCCAGCCTTCGCGATCCGTTCCGGCATCGGTGATCAGTGCAGCGGAGACGTAGTAGCGATAGCGTCGGCCCTTCTTGACGGCGTGTGATGGCGTGAGCCGCTTCCCCCGAGCATCGACCAGCAGGCCCGCCAGCAAGCTCGGCTCGGCGGCTTTAGCCCTGCGCCGATGGTTGCTCGTATTCGCGGCGAGCTGGTCGCGAACAGTGGACCAGCTCTCATGGTCGATCAGGGCCGCCTGCTGACCGGGGTGGAGTTCACCCTTGTGAGCTATGTGGCCGGTGTAAATCGGGTTCGAGAGCAGTGTGTAGAGATGACCGCGCGAGAAGGGTTTGCCGCCGCGCTCGGTGCCATTCGTTGTCGTGCTGGATTTCGTCCGAAGCCCGAGACGGTCGGCCGCCTCCTTGACCCGGCGCACGCAGCCGAGCTCACGATAGAGAGCGAAAATGCGGCGTACGGTCTCGGCCTCGGCAGGGTTGATGACGAGCGTGCGCTCGCTTGCGTCATAGCCCAGCGGCACATTGCCGCCCATCCACATGCCCTTCTTCTTTGAGGCGGCGATCTTGTCGCGGATGCGTTCGCCGGTGACCTCGCGCTCGAACTGGGCAAAGGACAACAGCACATTGAGCGTCAGGCGCCCCATCGAGCTGGTCGTGTTGAATTGCTGCGTCACCGAAACGAACGACACACCCTGTGCGTCGAAGAGCTCGACCAGCCGGGCAAAATCGGCGAGCGAGCGGGTCAGCCGGTCGACCTTGTACACGACCACGATATCGATCCGTCCAGCCCGAATATCGGCGAGCAGGCATTGCAGAGCCGGCCGCTCCATAGTGCCACCGGAGAACCCGCCATCGTCATAGCGGGTTCTCGCCGATGCCCAGCCCTCGTGCTGCTGGCTGCGGATGTAGGCCTCGCAGGCTTCGCGCTGCGCCGCGAGCGAATTGAATTCCTGGTCGAGCCCCTCCTCGGAGGATTTCCGGGTGTAGATCGCGCAACGCCTGCGGCTCGCATCAGCTCGCGGCATCGCCGTCCTCTTCGGCTGAACGTGGTCCCCGCGAGGGCCTGAGAGCAGCGGTGCGGTTCGCCTTCAATCCGAAGAAGAGCGGTCCCGACCACGCTGTGCCGGTGATCTTTCCCGCGAGGGCGGAAAGCGAGCGGTAACTCGTGCCCTGCCAGGAGAAGCCGTCATCGAGCACCAGTACATCATAGGTTCGACCCTGCCATTCTCGAACCAACCGAGTTCCAGGCTTCAGCTCGGGACGAGGACGTATCCGCACCTCTTGGCTCCCGTTGAGCTGCTGAGCAAATTGACGGAGCTGACGCTGCCGCTCCGGGCGGAGGCCGCCGAGCGCGACCTCCTGCATCCGGTATGCGACAGCTCGCAGCAGCAGTTCGCGGCTGAGGTACGGCGACGCCTCCGCTTTGTAGAGAACGCGCCACTGCTGCCGAAGCTCGCCGAGGCCGAGCTTGGGGAGGCGCAAGAGCGCCTCCCGGCAAGCCGTTGCATCTTGGATCGCGCGCCTCATGCCGGCTCTGGGGCGGCGATGCGATAGACCCGGCCGCGCTCCTCCGTCGCTGAGGCGAGGGTCAGCCCAAGCTTCTTCTTCAGAGTTCCGGAGAAGAGCCCCCGGACCGTGTGCCGCTGCCAACCCATCACGCCCGCGACTTCGTCGACGGTCGCGCCCTCGGGTCGTTGCAGCATCGCGATCACCGCCTCCTGCTTTGACGGGCGCTTTGTGTCGGACGGTTGGTCCGGGTCCGGCAAGGCCTCGACCGCCGACCACAGCTGATCGATCAGCGTATCGCGATCACCGACCTTCGTCTGCTTCTCGACGCCCGGGAGCGCGTTCCACAGCGCCAGCAGGCGTTTGCCGCTGAGCCGGGCCGCGTGCAACTCCTCCCTGGAGGCAACAGCAACTTCGCCCTTGTTCGCGGTGGCCGGAGGCTCACGGCACACAGTGATTCCGTCATTGCCGATGATATAGATGCGCATGGGTGGGATCTCCTGATTTGACCTGCGCGGTTGCGCCAGTGACCCCACTCACGCTCTCTTCAGCGGTCAAAGCCAGTCTATTCGGGATAATGTCATGGCGTTGTTTGGCGCCATCCGAGCATAAAATTGCTCGGCCGCGAACTTTGGCACGCACTGGGCGGATTGCGGCAATGTGGAACCGAATCCCAATAGAACGATGCCCTGATCAGGTCGGCGTCTGCTATCCACTCGACTGCTGACCAGGGCTCAGTGGTAACATTGGTCTCACTTTTGAGCCATTGCTGCCATTCCCGATCCGAACGGCTAGCAGCCGCAGTAGGTGGAGAGCTGACCATCGTCATCTGGTCGCGGTATCGCCTACGCCGAGAGCGGCCATCTGGTCCGCGATATGACCGCCGAGTTCGAGCAATGGCGGCTGTTCCCCCCCTTCTAACTCGCGTCTACGTAATTCGCTACACCGGGCTCCAGGGCGGCGGTTGGGCGAGCAGCGAATGCCGATCTGGCGTCGCCCAGAGCCTTGCAGGGATTCTCATTGCCGGCACAGATGATATCGACCCGCAGCGCCATGGAGCATGGCATCATCCGATGACGGCGCCGCTGACCAGGCCGCGCACGATGTAGCGCTGCACACATAGCGCCAATGCCAGCACCGGCAAGGTGATGATCGAGGCGGCCGCCATCAGGGCACCCCACTGGATCGAGTTGTAGCCGATATACGCCAAGACGGCGACCGGCAGCGTCTTGGTACTGTCGTTCGACAGCACCAACGCGAACAGGAAGTTGTTCCACGAGGCGATGAAGGCGAGGATCGCCGTGGCGGCGATACCCTGACGGGTCAGCGGTACAACAATGCGCAAGAGCGCGCCGAAAACCGAGCAACCGTCGATCAGCGCCGCCTGCTCGATTTCGACTGGCACCGCCTCGATAAATCCGACCATCATCCACACCGCGAGCGGCAGGGTGAAAATCAGATGGCTGGCGATGAGGCTCGCATAGCCACCGACGAGGTGCAATTCGAGGCAGGCGACGAAAAGCGGGATTAAGAAGGCGATCCCCGGCGCCATCCGCGCCGCCAGCAAAACAACTCCTATCGCGGTACGGCGCCAGCGCGCCATCGCGTAGGCGGCGGGGATGCCGAGGCCCAATCCGATCCCGGTTGCGCCGGCGGCAACGATCGTGCTGTTCAGGACATAGCGGAAAAAGGCGTTGTCGGCGAACACCTCGGCGTAGTTGTCGAGGGTCGGACGGAACAACCAGACCGGCGGGAAGCTGAGAAAGTCACGCGTCGTCTTGAACGAGCCGAGCACCATCCACAGGAAGGGCAGCATCATGCCGAGCACAATTGCCCAGGCTGCGGCAGCACTGCCGGCATGACGCAGGTGCGCGGCGCGCGTCATGCGGCTGCCCGCCGCAGCCGGATCAGCCCCAAGGTCGCGGCCAGCACCAGCGCAAACAGCGCCAGCGCCACCGCTGCGCCGTAGCCGATCTTGTCGTAGGACAGCGCCACCAGATAATTGTAGAGGTTGATCGTCTCCGAGGCATGACCCGGCCCCCCACCGGTCATCACATAGACGATGTCGATGACCTTCAGCAGGTCCATCAGGCGCAGCATCGCTGCGACGAGCAGCATCGGCATCAACAGCGGCAGAGTCAGGTAGCGGAAGCGCTGCCAGGCCGAGGCGCCGTCGACGGTCGCCGCCTCGAATGGCTCGACCGGCAGGGCGGCGAGGCCGGCGCTGCAAATGAGCGCCACCATCGGCGTCCACATCCAGGCGTCGACCATCACGAGGGTGGGGATCACCCACTTCGTGTCGGACAGCCAAAGCGGCGGATTGGCGATGCCAATCAACCCGAACAGATGGCGGATGATGCCGAGCGAGGGGTCGAGCATGACCACCCAGACGAGGCCCATCGCCACCGGGGTTGCAACCATCGGGAAGATCAACAGCGCACGCAATACGCTGCGGCCGAAAAACGGGCGGTTCAGCAGCAGCGCGATGCCGAGCCCGGCCGGAATGTTGGTGATGAGGCCGAGCGCGGTGAAATAGAGCGTGCGCAGCAGCGAATCGATGAAACGCTGGTCACCGATCAGTCCGGTCAAATTGCCGATCCCGACAAAGGCCGGTGCGGCATAGCCGATCAGCGACCACTTGTGCAGGCTCATATAGAGGAGGTAGACGAGCGGAAATCCCATCACCGCGGCAATCGCGACGAGCGCCGGCGCGAGCAGCAGGTCGGGCGTCCAGTCGCGCCGCCGCAGCCGACGCCAGAGCGCTGGAGCCATGGCGGTCCGTTCGGGGACGAGCGCGACCATAGGCTATCCTTGGAGGATCTTGACGACTTCCTTCTGCGCAGTCTCCGCCGCCTCGCGCGCGTCCTTTCCCTGCAGTACTGCCACGATCGCTGTGCCAATTGCAGAGCGCACCTCTGGGACCGGCACCACTACCGGATTGGCGCCGTTCGGTACCGCGGTTGCGATTTCCGTCTTGGTTGCCGCGACTAGGTCGGCTGGAACTGATTTGGTAAAGATCTCGCTATTGTAGACAGACTGGCGCGACGGTGGCATATGCGTCGCCTCGAGGGCTGAGGCGGCCATCTGTTTTGTCGTCAGATACTGGATTACGGTCCAGGTCGCCTGCTTCTTTTTCGACGAGGCGGCAATCGCCGGACCCCATGAAATCAACGTGCTGTGGCTTCCCGCGGGGCCCGCCGGTAGGGGTGCGACGCCGACATTGTCGACGATCCGCGACTGACTCGGGTCCTTGAAGAAGGCGATGAAATTGGTGGCATCGGTAAACATCGCAGCGTGCGCCTGCTGAAACAGCGGATAGGTGGTCTTCCACTGCATGCCGGCGATGTTGGGCGGCCCGGCAGCGCGCAGGATTTCGCCGTAATAGCGCAGTCCATCGATGAAAGCGGGTGAGGCAAGCTCGGGCTGGCCTTTGTCGTCGAGCCAGCGCGCACCGTAGGCAAAAACGAAGGGCGCCAGGGTATAGACCGCCTGTACGCCGTCGCCGCGCGTCACGAAACCCGAAACGTTGCCTTGGGTATCATTGAGGGCCTTCGCCGCCGCCATCAGCTGGTCGAGCGTCTGCGGCGCTTGGAGTTGCTTTGCGGCCAGCATCGCCTTGTTATAGAAGAGGGTCTGCAATTCGATCGTGATCGGGATCCCGATCTGCTCGCCGTTTGTCTGGTGTGTGTTCAGAATGTTGGGGAAGTAGTCGGCGAAATCCCAATCCGGGGCGGTCAGCTCCGAGTGGATGTATTTATCGAGTGGCTCGTACCAGCCGGCTCGCGAGAACGCTGCCATATCCCAGGACGGCAGGGTGAAGAAGCCGTCGACCGCGCCCGGGTCGGAGCGTAACAGCAGCGGCAGCTTCTGGCGCAACTGGTCTTCGTAGATGATCTCCCAATTGACCTTGATGCCGGTTGCCTTCGCTAGCTCGGGGAGCTGCTTCTCGGCCCAGGCGGTCCAGGGATGCACCGACAGCATGAAATGCAATTCGGTGCCACTGAAGCGTTTCCAGTCGAACCCGGCTGCGCTTGCCCGCCCGTCGAAGGCGATGAGGGCTCCGGTTGCTGCGGCGAGGCCCAGCACATCGCGCCGTGTGCAGGTGGCGGTCATCTCTCCTCCCGAAATTCAAGCGTCTCCTGGAAGGGCGGGCCATTTACCCTGGTCTTGGGCAGCATGACGCAGACGAGCATTTCCGGGAAGCCCGGTATCGCAGCCGGTCGCCTACCATCCCTACCCTTTGATGGCTCCGGCGGTGAGGCCGCTGATCAGGAAGCGCCGCACCACCAGCGAGAACACCAGGACCGGCAGCATCACCATCGTGCCGCCAGCGGCGATGCGGCCCCATTCCCAGCCTTCGTAATTCATGAAGTTGACGACCGCCACGGGCGCGGTCATCGCGTCGCTGCGGGTTAGGATCAGCGCAAAAAAGAAGTCGTTCCAGGAAAACACGAAGCAAAGGATCGCGGTCGCCGCCAATCCGGGCGCAGCGGTCGGCAGCACGATGCGGATGAGGCCCTGCCAGAACCCCGCGCCGTCGATCCACGCCGCCTCCTCGAAGGCACGCGGCGTGTTCTCAAAAAACGAGCGCATCAACCAGATCACCAGCGAAATGTTGAACGTCAGATAGATGATAACGAGGCCGAGCCTGGTGTCGATCAGGTCCAGCTCGCGATAGACGAGAAAATACGGGATCGCGAAGGCGGTCGGCGGCGCCAGCCGGCTGGCGATGATCCACAGGCTCAGCATGTCGGAGTGCCGGCGCATGCGCGACAGCGCATAGGCGGCCGGCACACCGACAACCATCGAGGCCAAGGTTGAGGCGAGGCTGACCACCGTGCTGTTGAGAAAGGAATGGCGAAACTCGGTCTGCCACAGCGCGAGGTAGTTGCCGATGGTCGGGGTGAACCACAGCCGCGGCGGAAACGCGAAGATCTGCGCGTTGGTTTCGAACGACATTCGCACCAGCCACAGAAACGGTGCCAGCACGAGGGCTGCCAGCCCAATGACGAGGGCCTGGATGATCAGCCGGTTTGTCCTCTTGGCGCTCATTCGACTGCGCCCCATCCGGTCAGCCGCACCACGAACCAGCTGAGCACGAGGGTGGCACCGACCAACACCGCGGTGATCGCCGAAGAGAAACCGAGATAAGAGAAATTGAACGCCTGCTGGAAGGCGTAATAGTTGGTGACCTCCGTCACCGAGCCGGGACCGCCGTCCGTCAACAGATAGATCAGCGGGAACGCCTTTATGCTGTCGATCAGACGGAACAGCCCAGCCACCATCAGCGTGCCGCGGATGTAGGGCAGCAGCACATGCAATGTCATCTGCCAGGCGTCGGCGCCGTCGACCCGCGCCGAGTTCTATGAGCTCCTCCGGCACGGTCTGAAGCGCGGCGAGCACCATCAGCATGGTCAGCGGAAACCATTCCCAGGTATCGGCAATAATGATCGCGGTCAGCGCCCATTCCGGATTGGTGATCAAAGCCGGGATATCCCAGCCCAGCGCGCGCAACAGCCAGTGCACCGGGCTGATGTCGGGTGTGTAGAGCACCTTCCAGATGATCGCGACGACGATCGGTGGCAGCACCATCGGAATGAGAAACACGGTACGCGCCGCCTGGACCAGTCCGCTCTTCAGATTGAGCAGCAGGGCGAAACTCAGGCCGATCAATAGCTGCAGGAACACCGTCCAGAACGACAGCTTCGCCTGCACCCATAGGGAATTGAGGAAACGCACATCCCCCGGGAGCAGGGCGTAGTTGACCAGCGGGTGCTGAAAATTCCACTCGCTTGCCGGGTTGGTCAGATTGAGCGGGGTAAAGCTGGTCAGCAGCAGATAGGCCATCGGCAACAAGGTCACGACCATCAGCACCGACAGCGACGGCGCGAGGCAGAAGGTCAGAAACCAGCGGCGCTGCCGGCGAAGGCTCCCTTGCCGGGATAGAAGCGGAGTTGCGGCGGCGGATGCGGCAATGCTCATCGATCAACGGTGAATCCGGCCTTCTTGATGTCTTCGACCGCCTGCGCCTCGGCCTGCTTCAGCGCCGCCGCCGCATCGAGCTGTTTGGTTGCGATCGCTTCGATCGCTCGATTGATCTTGTCACCGACCTGCGGGAACACCGGCACGGTGCGGTACTTCATGTAGCCGGCCTCGCCGACCCGCTCGAGGGTCTTCGAATAGAGCGCGGCGACATCCTGCCCGTTCAGCGTCAGAACCTCATGAAACACTGTACTGTCGATCACCGAGCGGCGGCACACGCTGGGATATCCGTGCTCCTTGACGAGCCGGGTCAGCATCTCCTTCGACAGCGACCATTTGATGAACTCCCACGCCGCGCCCTTCTGGCGGGACCCGGCGGGGATGCCGAAGCCATGGCAGGCGACGCCCGGGAAGGCGCCTTTCGGGCCGGCCGGGATCAACCCGTAGCGAACCGTCTTCTTGACCGTACTGTCGGGGTTTTTCGCCAATGGGAGCTGCCACGTGATTGCCTGGCTGCGCATGTTGGCTCGGCCTGACAGCTGCGACTGCATCGACTGGTCGTCGGTGTAGGAAAGGACGCCGTCGGGGCCGAAGCCGGTCAAGAGGTCGGCGTACCATTGCGCCGCCTTTGCCGCGACCGGCGTGTCCAGGGTCGGAGTGAGATTGTCGGGCGGGTCTTTGAAGACGCCGCCGCCCATCCCCATCAGATAGGGGATCCAGTTCCAATGATGCAGCTTGTCGGCGGTCCAGGCGGCGACGTTCTCCTTCTTGTGCACCGCCTCGCAGACCTTGATCACCTCGTCGAAATTGGTCGGCAGCTGCAGGCCGACCTTTTCAATCAGGTCGCCCCGCGCGGCGCCCAGGATCATCGCTCCAGCTTCGACCCCGTAAGCGTAGGTATGGCCCTTCGGATCGCGCATCGATTGCTGCACGCCGGGCACAAAATCGGCCGGATCCCAATCGGTAGGCGTTGCATTGGCATCGGAGGTGAATTCATCAAGATTGCTGACCCAGCCGGCACCAATCCATCGATTCTGATAAATGAAGGTGACGATGATCACGTCATAGGTGCTGCCGCGCGTGGACAGTTCCAGGTCCATGCGCTGGTTGTAAATCGGGAATGCCTGGATATCGAAAGCGACCTTAATTCCGGTTCGGTCCTCGAATTCGGGAAGGTAGCCGCGCAGGTATTCGTGGAACGGCAATGAGAAGGCGGCGCCGCGGAGGGTGGTGCCGGCGTATTTGCTCTTGGCTTGGCCGAGTACCGCCGGCGCGCGGAGCACCAAGGAACCCCCCACGCCCGCCGCCAGCATTGACCGACGCGATATCCGCACCCGCGTCTCGAGCATGGTCCCGCCCTCCCGAAGTTTTTGCGTCGAGGGAGGATGAGCGCTGTCCCTCATCCTGGCAATGGGCGACAGGTTTCGGACCCAATGCTGCCGTTCGCGGCGAGCGCGAGATCGGCCGCCCGTGACCCTAGGTCGCCCCGCGCGACCAGCCGGGGCCAGTCAATCTCAGCTTCGAGCGCTGGCGCGCTCGCCCGGATGGTGCGTCACCCGCGCGTAAAGCCGCCCAACGTGAGCTCGGCTTCGACCGCCCACTGGCGCATCGCGTGCGCCAGGAAGTCGAGGATCATCTCTGGGAAGCGACCGCGGCGAACGGCGACTCGTCAATCGAGGCGCAAGCGCGGCCGGTAAGGTGCTTCGGCGAGGCGCGTGAGATCGCCAGTCAATATGCCGCGCTCTCGCTGCTGCGGCAGGCACGACGGAGCCGCGCAATCATCGTCCTCGCTTCGGGCGCGCTCTACATCGCCATGAAGGGCCGCGCGGCTTGGTACGGTCTAATGCAATGGGCGTTGAGCGACGCTATGCGGCCGGTGGGCAAGACGCTGCGCAACAAGCTGCGCGCCGCGTCGCTGCTGTCCAGCTAGCGGGCCCCCACGTCGCCCTGCGTCGCGCCGACACATTGCCGCTGACAGGTCGTCTCAGTTTGACCCCGTTGCGGACAACGCGCATTCCAAGCCGTAGGTCTTCTCGGGGTCAATGCTGGTCATCATGCCGAAACCTCCGCCCGCAATCATGTCACGGTGGCGCAGGCACCAGCGGCGACCGATTGCCGGGTTCGGATCAAAGGTGTGGGCGCAAGGTCGCGCGGTCAAAGGACATAACCAACTGGGGCGCCGTTCAGCGTGACCGGTCCCTGAACTTGCCTGGGGACATTCCATAGTGCTTTTTGAACACATTAGAAAATCCGGGGGCGCTCTTGAAGCCGGCCTCGCGCGCGATCTGCTCGATCGGCATCGCACTATGTCTCAACCCGTCCACCGCGCGGGCGAGGCGGCGATCGACCAGATAAGCATAGGGCGTTCCTCCAGTCGCCGCGCGAAAGCTGCGAATGAAATGATGTTTGGAAACGCCGACCAGCTGCGCGAGATCACAGAGGGCAATGTCGCGGCCGATATTTCCTTCGATGTAAGCGAGAACCCGATTTAGGTGGCGCGGCGCGAGAGGACGGAGTGCGGCGAGCGGCGCCACTCGTCCTCGACTATTGTATGACACGTTCGAATGCCAGCACACGAGATGTCGTATCAAAAGCTCCATCGATTGCGTCAGGAGCAGAGCGTCGGGATCCTTCCCGCCTCCAAATGTTTCGAACTCGCTCTGCAGCAGCATGAAATAGCTCTGCAACCAAGGATCCTGGACGGCGAATATAGGATCGATCTCAGGTGCGGCTGCGCAGGCGAAGTTCTCGTCGGTGTATTGTTGGATAAGCCGCGGTGCGATGTAGATGTGCATTACCTCGCAGACGCCACCACGGACCCATTGGCTGCACTCGTCCCGCGGACTGAAGGTGAGCGAGCCGTATTGCGCGGATGTCCCCACGCAACGGCCTTTTACATATTTGGCGACCGAGGTCGATCCTCCGACGTGATACATCAGCGTGTGTTGCGCTAAGACAATTTCCGTCGCGCTATGTGATGCGGGGCGGTGCCATTTGGCGGCGATCACGCCGTCATCCGGGCCGTGCACGACATAATCGGGCTCTACCGGGTAATTCGTCGCGAGAAAGTGACTGAAAGCCGAAGGTGCTACGAGCTTGCGATCCGTCATGCTCGACCTTTCTTCTCCGCGGGGCATAACCGAAATTGACATCGGTGGATTTCATTTATGGCCAATCTCTGCGGAGACGGCTTCTACTTCTCCTTGCTTATAATACCGAAGATGCACAACACTGGGAAATTCTAAGTCGCAGGCGCCCCTGAAACTGCGCAGCTTCTCGGGTCGAAAGGCACGTGAGAGGGAGGAAGAGCCCATGAAAACTCAAGCAAGATTCGGACGAATGGCGGCCTGCCTCGGCGCAATCGCGTTCGGTACCTTCGGCATTGGATGGGCGCCGCGCGACGCCGAGGCCGGACCGACTTGCGCCAGCCTGGCAACCAACCCCCAATACGGGCTGAAAGGTAATCCAGCCATCAAGTCGGTGACCAGCATCGTCACGACGACCGCTGCTCCGGCCAGTGTCCGATACTGCCTAGTGAGCCTGGTCTATGGCACTAACCTGAACCAGAATATTACGATAGCGGTGGGCCTGCCGCTGAGCCTGACCGATGGTGGAACCGGTGGAATTCTGGGCGCGTGGAACGGCCGCACCCAGGGCCTAGGGGGCGGCGGCTGCGCAGGGAATCTCAGCGTCGATGCTGCCGTGAACACCGGCTACGTCGGATCGGGTACCGACGGCGGCCATAGCGGCGGCGATTGCACGCCCGGGGTGAACGCAAATCACACCTACAATCTACGCTTCATCGAAGATTTCTTCCGCATCGGCATCAAGCAGGAGATTATCTGGTCGAAGCAAATAGCGACGACCTATTACGGCCGGCATCCCGCCTATAATTATTGGAACGGCTGCTCGACCGGCGGCCGTCAGGGATACCTCCTGGGACAGGAACTGGGCGAGGAACTCGACGGAATTCTCGCGAGTGCGCCGGCGATGTACTGGACGCGGTTCCAGACTGCGCAGATGTGGGGCCAGATCGCGATGTTTGAGCTGGCCGGCGAGACGCCGCCCGGCGCGATCCCTCCGGCCAAGCTCATGGCTGTGCAACAGTCAGCGATAGCTGCTTGCGATATGAACGACGGCGTCAAGGACGGCATCATCGACGATCCTCGAACCTGTCACTTCGACGCAACCGCCAATATCTGCGGCAAAGCTGGCGCGCCCGCTTCGCCGAACTGCCTCACCGCAGCGGAATCGGCGGCGGTCAATAAAATCTGGGACGGGCCGCGCAACGAAAAGGGTAACCGGATTTGGTTCCCCCTCGATCGCGGTACCGACTTTTCGATCCTCAACGGACCCGCGCCGTTCCAGCTTGGCGTCGTCCAGTTTGAATGGGACGAGAAGGATCCCAGCTACGTAGCTGGGATCCAACCGGGACTTTTCGGGCCGCCTCCGCCGTCGAAGTGGGACACCGTCACGCTCGCCGGGCCGGGCCTCGACTATCCACAAGTCGCGCAAGACGGCTCGCGCAATATCGCAGACGTCACGGACACGTTTGGGCCGCTCGATACCTTCAGGGAGCACGGCGGGAAGATCATCACCTTCGTCGGCGGTAACGATCAGTTCATCTATCCGCGTGGTGTCATCAATTATTATCGTGAGATGGCGGAACGGTACCAAACGGATCGCGATCAAACCGGCTTTGAAGGAGTGCAGCGCTTCTATCGCCTGTTCCATGCGCCCGGTGTCGGCCATTGTGGTGCCCCTTCCGGCGCTATCGGACCCAACGTACCATGGCCGCGAAACGGCGCTGACTTCAATGCCCTCGTCGATTGGGTCGAGAAGGACATTGCGCCGAGCAAAGTCATCGGGCAGGGTGCAGGAGTTGCGACCCCGCTCTCGCGCCCGCTGTGTCCTTATCCGCAGACTGCCCAGTACATCGGCAGCGGCGACATCGACAACGCTGCCAATTGGGTCTGCGGCGGCAATCTGGAAACGCCCCAGGCCGTCTGCCCCGACGTACTCGTTCGTTATAAGCACGAGGTGAATGGGAATCTCGACTTCCGTGGCAGTGGTGTGCGCCCGGAGGATTGCGGTATACGCGACCACGACCAAGACAGTGAACACGACAAGCACGACGAACCCGGCCACGGCTGAAAGCTGTGCCGCGATCGGGCTAAGGCCCCACGCCTAATTTGGCTCGCACCAAAGCCAAGCGATCCGACTTGTTGTGCTTACCGAGCACAAAGTCATGTTGCCTCGGGCCGCGGCTAGTACCTGATTGCATTGATTGACGCTTGTTCCAGCCACTCGTCGCCCCGGCGGAAGCCGGGGCTCATTTTGCCGACGCACAAGCCTTGCGCAGTTGAAGACCTTGCCATTGCTTGTAAACTCACCAGCGGTCGCAAGATGGGCTCCGCCTTTCGCCGGGACGACGATGTATCTGTTCCACCCTGAAACAGGGAAGCACCGAATGTATTCGATACCGGAACAGAGAGCCGGACTTTGAAGATGCGCACCCAGGTCGCGATCATCGGCGCCGGGCCGTCCGGATTACTGCTTGGGCAGCTTTTGCAGAAATTCGGAATTGAAAATGTGATCCTTGAGCAGCGCAGCGGTGAATATGTGTTGAGCCGCGTGCGCGCCGGGCTGATCGAAGAAGGAACGGTCGGTCTCCTGGAACGCGCCGGCGTCGGAGCGCGACTGCACCGCGAGGGTCTCGTCCATGAGGGCATCGAGATCAGCTTCAGCGGCCGGCGACAGCGCATCGATTTCCGCAAGCTGACCGGCAAGGCCGTCATAGTCTATGGCCAGACCGAAATCACCCGCGATTTGATGGAGGCGCGCAGCACGACAGGTGCGCCGACCTTCTACGAGGCGGCGGCGGTCAGTCTCCACCACATCACCTCGGAGCGGCCTTGCGTGCGCTACCGCAAGGATCGTGTCGAAGCGGAGATTGAGTGCGATTTCATCGCCGGCTGCGACGGTTTTCACGGGGTCAGCCGTCATGCCATCCCTGAAGCGGCGATCCGCACGTATGAGCGCGTCCATCCGTTCGGCTGGTTGGGCATCCTCAGCAAGACGCCGCCGGTTTCACCAGAGCTGATTTACGTCAATCATGAACGCGGCTTTGCGCTTTGTTCGATGCGCTCGCATACGCTCAGCAGGCTTTACATCCAATGCCGCCTCGACGACAAGATCGAGGACTGGCCCGACGAGCGGTTCTGGGAGGAATTGAAGCTTCGGCTTGATGACGCCGCCGGTGCCATTGTGACCGGAGCGTCGATCGAGAAGAGCATTGCCCCGTTGCGCAGCTTTGTCGCCGAGCCGATGCGGTTCGGCCGGTTGTTCCTCGCCGGCGACGCCGCTCATATCGTGCCGCCGACAGGAGCCAAGGGCCTCAATCTCGCGGCGAGTGACGTCTATTACCTGTCGCAGGCCTTGATCGAATTCTACCAGACAAAATCAAGTCGCGGTCTCGACACCTATTCGGGACGCGCGCTGGCCCGTATCTGGCAGGCCGAGCGCTTCTCATGGTGGATGACGAGGCTGCTCCATTGTTTCCCGCAAGACAGCGGCTTCGACCGGAAGGTGCAGAGAGCAGAACTCGAATACCTCGTCCGATCGGTTTCCGCCCAAGCTGCACTCGCCGAAAACTATGTCGGCCTGCCCTATTGAGCGGGCTGAACTCGACTCCGATAGGCTCCAAGCAATGGTTCTGCGCGTCTCGCTTACTGCACCGTTCACCATCGCGATCGGTCCGATTTGGGACGCTATCTCTCCCTCGCCGAAACCTTGGCCACCTTCGTGACCCTCGCCTCCATCCAGCTTGCTCTCAGGCGGTTTGCCAGGGTCTGACCTCAAACCGGTTGGCAATGCACTACGACAAAGGACCGCAAACTGTCGTGAAGTGACCCGGCCGTTCGAGGGCGCCGCTATTAGTCGGCCGAGATGTGCTATGAAGCCAAATTAAACTGAGTGGTGATTGTCATACGGAATCGAACTCCGCAGCACGCGACGGCCACTCGGTCCGCGGCCTTCGGGCGCGCGAGGAGCGCGTACTCTCGGCGCGCCGGGTCGTCTCTCGGTCAGCTTTGAGCCAATTCGAGCTGGCGCCCATCCGAATAGACTGGCGACGCGAGCTAATCGGCCGCGAGGATCGCACTGAGACTGGACCACTCGATATCGCAGTAAAGCCTTTCTAGCGATTTCTTTTTGATTGACATGCCGCCGCGAGCATGTAAATTATCTCACATGAAAGGCTTTACTGCGACATGAAAACACCACTTGCCACGGTCGCCGGTGTCCGCATCGGATCGCCCTTCCGGGAGCGGATCGTGCATGAGCCACGTGGAAAATACCTCGTGGTCCAAGGCAAGGACGTCGGATTGGACGGCGATCTCATCCTTGGCGGCATGGTCCGCATCGCCGAGGCGCCGAACAAAAAAGCTGACGTACTCAAGGCTGGCGAGATCGTGTTCCAGACGCGCGGCGTCAGTTATCGGGCCGCTGTCGTGCCTAGCACGGATGCTCCTCTAATTGCCGCAGGGTCACTCTTCATTCTGTCCCCCGACCCCGCCCGGATCGCGACCGAATATCTCGTCTTCTTTCTGAAATCTTCCGACCACCCAAGCGGCCCTCCGCCAGATGGCGACGGGCTCGACCATTCCCAATTTGCGCCGTTCCGCGGTCGAACAGCTGGAAGTGCCGCTACCCAGCCTGACGGATCAGCGGCAGCTCGTGAAAATCGGCGCATTGGTCCGCAAGCAATCCGATATCACCGAGCGCATCAATCAGTTGCGCTTGCAAGAGCTTCACGCGCTCACCCTTGAGCGTGCGAAGGAAGCCGGAAGTGTCGGAACACCTCCGGCTTCCAACCGACCCGAGCGGCGCGGCAAACGCCCTCAGGTCATGTCCTAGGTCCGCTAGAACGAAAGGAATGTAGTTATGACGATTACCATTGGCAATCTGAGCTTCGACGGCCCGTTCGCGAGCACGTCACAGCTTCAGGCTCGATCGGGGGTTTACGCTATCCTCGGTCGCGGCGCCGGCGGCGGCAACTGGAACGTTGTCGATGTCGGCGAGAGTGGCGACGTGCAAGATCGTGTCGCGAATCACGATCGCAAGGCGCAATGGGAGACCACCGGCCATACCACGCTCAACGTGGCTGCCTTCTATTGCGATGCGGCTACTCGCGCGAAGGTCGAGCAGCAGCTGCGGCAGCAATACAACCCGGCGTGCGGCGATCGCTAACCGGATCGAAGTCGGCAAGGCGCCTCGCGCCTCGCCGCCTCGATTGAACGAAGAGAACAGGAGAAGGACCATGAACGAAGAAACCGGTTTCACCAAGACAACCAAAGAAGATGTCTTCCGCAAAGCGTGGGCAGCGTGCGACACTTTCCGTGGCCTCATCGATGCATCCGAATATAAAGATTATGTGCTGGTCACCCTTTTCTGGAAGAGTATTTCGGACGTTTGGCAGGAGCACTACGACGACACCAAGGCGCGCTATGGCGGCGATGAAGAGAGGTTGCGCCGTCGCATGGATCGCGAGCGCTTTGTGCTGCCCAAAGGCGCACGCTTCCAGGAGGTATGGGAACAAAAAGATGCAGATAATCTTGGCGAACTAATCGACATCGCGCTGGATGCGATTGAAGAAGCCAACAAGACCAAGCTTGATGGGGTGTTCCGGAACATCAGTTTCAATTCGGCAACTAAGCTTGGCGAGACGAAAGATCGCAACCGTCGTCTCAAGAACCTTCTCGGCGATTTCAAGGACCTGGACCTTCGCCCAAAAAACCTCGAAAGGGGTGATATTATCGGTGACGCCTACATCTATTTGATCGAACGGTTTGCGTCCGATGCGGGCAAGAAGGCGGGCGAATTCTATACGCCGCGCCAGGTCTCGCGCGTGCTCGCCAAACTCGTTGCGCCTCAGGCTGGTGAGAAGATCTCAGACCCAGCCTGTGGTTCCGGCTCCCTACTGATTGAGGCCGCGCAAGAGGTCGGCTCTAAGAACGTCATGCTCTACGGGCAGGAAGTGAACGGCGGAACACACGCACTCGCCAAGATGAATATGTTCCTGCACAACATTGATGGCGCGAAGCTCGAATGGGGCGATACGCTCAACAATCCCAAGCTGATCGAAGACGATAAACTACTAGCCTTCGACGTGGTCGTCGCCAACCCACCCTTCTCGCTCGACAAGTGGGGCGCGGAGAACGCCGACAACGATAAGTACAAACGCTTCCATCGCGGCATCCCGCCGAAGAGTACAGGCGACTGGGCTTTTATAACGCACATGATCGAAACGTCACGGCAGAAGGCGGGACGTGTCGCAGTTGTTGCGTCCCATGGAGTTTTGTTCCGTGGAGGCGCTGAAGGCAAAATTCGGGCGAAAGTCATCGAGGAGAATCTACTCGACGCAGTTGTCGGCCTGCCAGCGAATCTATTTCAGACGACGGCAATTCCAGTCGCGGTGTTGGTCTTCGACCGCAGACGGGAGCCCGGCGGTACGCTTGCGAACCGGAAAGACGTTTTGTTTATCGACGCAAGCCATGCCTTTCAGCCCGCCAAAACACAAAACCTCCTTCTTGACGAACACATCTCAAATATCGTTCAGACATACTATGCGCGCAAAGATGTCGAAAAGTACGCGCGCGTCGTGCCATCAAGTGAGATTAAGAGGAATGACTTTAACCTCAACATTCCTCGCTACATCGACACGTTCGAGGTAGAGGAAGAGATCGACATAAGGGCGGTTCAAGCTGAAATCCGCGAGCTTGAAATTGAATTGACCCACGTGAAAGTGAAGATGATCCATTACCTGAAGGAGCTTGGCGTCGATGCGTGAAAGATCATTCAAATCCCTAGAGTTTGGCCAACTTGTATCAACGGTAGGCACAACAGGCAAGCAACTTCAAACGTCGCAGTACCGTACCGCTGGGGCGATACCAATCGTCGATCAAGGCAAGGATCTAGTCGTCGGTTATACCGATGATGTTTCGCGTGTAGTCAAACAGGTTCCTCTTACGGTGTTTGGTGACCACACGCGTATAGTTAAATTTATTGATTTCGAGTTTGCTGTCGGCGCCGACGGCACAAAACTTCTGCGTCCTGTGCAAGAAAATGCAGACGCTCGATACATCGCTTACCTAGCAGAATTTGCTGTGCAGCGAATGAAGAACCTCGGCTACAGCAGGCACTTCGCAGAGTTAAGAGGAACCGTTGTTCCCTACACGAGTGATGAAGTGGAGCAGCGGGTCATTGGGAAAATCTTGGGGCATTGGCACAATGCGATTGAAACGGTCAGCAGACTTATTGCCGCGACGGAAAAACGCCGAGAGTACTTGACGAGGATGTTGATGTCGAATTCTAACTGGCCAAAATGTCCCATCGGCGACGTTATCAGTGCAATCTCCAGACCTCTGCCGACCCCGAAAACTGCGTATAAAGCAGTGAGCATTCGCAGTCACGGCAAAGGGACATTTCAGCGCACAGTTGATCGGCCTGAGGAAATTGACATGGATACCGTCTATGCCGTGGGGGCCCGTGACCTAATTGTGAATATTACTTTTGCGTGGGAAGGGGCGATCGCGCTTGCCAAACCGATAGATGCTGGCTGCTTTGTGTCTCATCAATTCCCAACGTTCGAGATCGATGAATCGAAAATCTATCGAGATTTCCTCGGATATGCAGTCAGGACGCGCCGCTTTTTTTACGATCTTGGTATTGCGTCGCCAGGTGGAGCGGGGCGGAACCGTGTGTTAAACAAAACAGAATTCCTCAAAATTAAAATCCCGCTACCGTCTGCCGGAATACAAAGAAATATTGCAGAAGTGTTGAACATCGCTAATCACGAAATTGAGCTACTCAACAGCGAGCAGGATGTGCTCGAAAAACAGAAACGCGGACTTATGCGAAAGCTACTGAGCGGCGAATGGCGTGTTCCTTTGCCCGAGCCAGGTAGCGGCACGCCCGGAAGTCGTTCAGTTGTGGAGGCCGCACAATGAGCAATCGGCGGCCGTTCAGGGATGGTGAGAAGCACCTCTCGCAAATACCGGCACTGCATCTGTTGCAGGTGATGGCACCCAAATGGGTTATGCTGTCCAAGGGCGAGGTTGACCGCGAACGCCGGGAAAAACTCTCGAATGTCCTGCTTGAGGACATTCTGCGCACGCAGCTCATGCGCATCAACACGATCGAGCATCGTGGGCGGCAGTATCCGTTTTCAGAGGCGGGTATTCAGACGGCAATCGAGCGGCTGCGCGGCCGGGAGCCTTTAGGCTTGATGAAACTCAATGAGCTGACCTCAGACCTGCTACAGCTTGGCACTTCGGTCGATCAGACCATTGAGGGAGATACGCGGGGCCGGTCGCTGAAATATATTGATTGGACCAATCCGTCCAACAACACCTTTCATGTTTGTAAGGAGTTTGACGTGGAGCGTGTTGGGTCGTCCAAGACCCGTCGACCAGACATCGTTTTGTTCGTCAATGGCATTCCGCTCTGCGTGATCGAGTGCAAGGGTCCGAACGAGGATTTTGAGGAGGCGATTTCACAGAACATTCGCAACCAAGGGCCGGACCAAATCCCTCAGCTCTTCCGATCGGTGCAGCTCTTGATCGCGACAAACCGGAATGAGGTGTCCTATGGCACGGTGGGAACATCCCGAAAGTTTTGGGCCCAATGGCGTGAGAAAGAGTTCACGGACACCGATATCAAGCCCTTGCTCGCAAGGGCTCTGACACCGGAGCAGGCCAAACGGACCTTTGGGGACGGTTTTGAAGAGGAACAGGTGCCCTTCGAGCTGATGACGGGCGCAGGGCGCGAGATCACCGAGCAGGATCGCGTCCTCTATTCTCTTTGTCGGCCGGACCGCCTCTTGGATTTGGCGCGCCGCTTCACCTTGTTCGATTTGGGCGTGAAGAAGATCGCCCGTTATCAGCAGTTCTTCGCCGTCAAGAACATTCTGGCTAGGGTGAAGAAGCGTGATGCAGAAGGGCGGCGGCAAGGCGGCGTCATTTGGCACACGCAGGGTTCGGGCAAGTCGTTGACGATGGTGATGCTCGCGCGGGCTCTTGCCCTTGATCCAGAGATCGTAAATCCGCGCATTGTGCTTGTGACCGACCGCATCGACCTTGATGACCAGCTCAAAAGAACCTTTGCCGCTTGCGGCTTTGAACCGGAAAATGCGGCCTCGGGGCGGCATCTGTTGAAGCTGGTCGCGCAGGAGCGGGCAGCGATTATCGCGACCGTCATCAATAAATTCGATACCGCACTCAATGTCCGCGATCACCGTGACCTTTCTACGGACGTGTTCCTGCTGATCGACGAAGGCCATCGCGGCCAGTACGGCGAGATGCACACACGGATGAAGCGCATGTTCCCTAACGCCTGCTATCTCGGCTTCACCGGCACTCCGCTCATGAAGAAGGAGAAGAGTACGGCCGCGAGGTTCGGCGGTCTCATCGACATCTATGCCATCGATCAGGCCGTGAAGGACGGGGCGGTCGTACCTCTTCTCTATGAGGGCCGTCACGTCGAACAGGATGTCAACCGAAATGGTATCGATGTGTGGTTTGAGCGCGTCAGCCGCGATCTGACACCCGACCAAAGGGCCGATCTTAAGAGGAAATTCGCTCGCTACAGCGAAATCGGCCAGACTGAACCCACCATTTACTGCATAGCCTACGATGTTTCTGACCATTACGCGAAGAATTGGAAGGGTACCGGCTTCAAAGCGCAGCTTGCGACCCGCTCAAAGCGAGCCGCTCTGCTCTTCAAGCGCGCGCTCGACGAGATCGGCATGGTGTCATCGGAGGTCATCATCTCCGCACCGGATGACCGCGAGGGATATGACGAGGTGGGCGACGAATCCCGCGAGGAAGTGGTCCGCTTCTGGAAAAAGATGATGGCGCAATATGGGGACGAAAAGACCTACAACCGCTCTATCGTCGATTCCTTTAAGTTTCGGGAAGACCCCGAAATTCTCATCGTCGTCGATAAGCTTTTGACGGGTTTCGATGCCCCTAAAAACACGGTTCTCTATCTCGACAAACCACTAAAAGGGCACGGTTTGTTGCAAGCCATTGCTCGCGTAAACCGCGTCGAGGATGACAAGGAGTACGGGTACATCATCGACTATGCGGGTGTCCTCGGCGAACTTGATCCGGCCTTGAAAACTTACTCTGCACTTGCTGACTTTGAGACGGAGGACATTCAGGCTGTCATCACCGACAATCTGGCCGAGATCGAGAAGCTCCCTCAGCGCCACCACGAGCTTTGGGACCTTTTCAAAGAGATACGCAACAAACTCGACGAGGAGGCCTTTGAGCGGCACCTTGCCGATGAGGAGCGACGCGAAGACTTCTACGAACGGCTAGCGTGTTTCGCCCGCATCCTTGCGATTGCGCTCTCGACCTCCGATTGGGTTAATGATCCGGACAACGCCCTTATCATCGCAACCTATAAGGACGATCTGCGCCGCTTTCAAAAGCTACGAACGGCGGTTCGCAAACGCTACCAAGAAGACATCGACTTCAAGCTCTACGAGGAGCGCGTACGCAAGCTTCTCGATCAGCATATCCATGCCAACGAGATCACCACGCTGACAGCTCCCGTCAACATTTTCGACGAAGAGGCCTTTGACAAAGCCGTTGGTGAGCAGACGACCCCAGCGTCCAAAGCCGACCTAATTGCGAGCCTCACCAAACGCACGATCACCGAGCGCATGGAGGAAGACCCTGTTTATTTCGAGCGATTGTCGGCCCTCATTCAAAAGGCGATCGATGACCACCGGGCGCAGCGAATCTCCGAGCTGGATTTTCTGAATATCGTGCGTGGAGCCCGCGATCAGGTCGTGAGGCCTCGACACGAAGATGTACCTGAGCAGCTACGCAATAACGACACAGCCGTCTCCTTCTATCATGCCTTGGAGAAGCATCTTGCTGACGCGACACCCGGAAAGGACGTGCGCGCGGATGCTGCCGAAGCCGCCGAGGCGATGCTGGAAATTATTCAGAGTCGAAGGGTCGTGAACTGGGCGCAGCGCGAGGATATCCAAAACGAAATGCGAAATGATTTGGATGACTACCTCTTCGACGTGATGCGGGATCAAAAGGGGTTGCTCCTTACCCCCGCCATCATGGATGACATCATCGACCGCACATTGAGGATCGCCCGCGCACGTTTGCCGGACTGACGATGCGTGGTTCCATCACTTATTCGGTTCACACGCTCTACTATCGCGTACGTTTTTCGGAACGAAAAACGATGGCGATAACGGTCTACCCGGATCGCTCGATTGAAATCATCGCGCCGAGCGGGACTGAGCGCCAGGAGGTCGAGGTCCGGCTTCGCAAACGTGCGCGATGGGTGCTTCGTCAGTTACACCATTTTCAGCAGTTTCGCCCCCGCTCCCCGAAACGCCGATATGTCGGCGGCGAGACCCATTTATACCTCGGACGCCAGTACCGCCTGAAACTTATCAAAAACGACGCCGAGGGGGTGAAACTCAAGGGCTCTTTCCTTGTGGTCTCGTTGCAGCAAAAGAATTCCCGATTGGTAAAGCGGCTCGTCTGCGCTTGGTATCATGAGAAGGGAGCGAGCCGAATTATCGAGCGCTTCAACGAGATCGCGCCGCGCTTTATTCGGCTCGGTTGCGTCCCTCCCACACCGGTACTTCGATCCATGCCGCGCCGATGGGGAAGTTTCACGCGCGCTGGAAAGATACTGCTCAACCCTGACTTAATCCGCGCGCCGACGGCGTGCATTGATTACGTCATCACGCATGAACTGACGCACCTTATTCATCCTAACCACAGCGTAGATTTCTACGATCTTCTCGACACGCTGATGCCAGATTGGCGCGTTCGAAAGCAACGACTGGAACGGGTAACGCTGTAGACGCGCAGGTCTCAAGAAAACTGGTTCCCCCGGGAGTGCCCAATTCCGGCCGCCCGCACCGCTAGCTAACTTCCCTGTGACTATGCCGCGGCGGCAATATCCTCGTCAGGTGCGCCGCCACCGCGTTTCTTGCGCCGCTTCTTCCGGCCTTCACCCGCGGCGGTGCCGTCTTGAACGAAAATCACGCGCGCCGGCACTCCCATCAATTGGAGGCTTCTCACGACCCGCATCAGGCTGATGCGCGAAAACAGCGGTAAGTTCCCAGATCGGCCATCAGGATCTTTGCGCGTCACGATTCCGAAGACAACCTGGTAGTTCCGTTCTCGGACGAGCCCGACGAGGGTTTCGGGATCGAGGTAGGCTAGCTGCCGGTTGAGGCTTGCGAGGTCGCGCTCCTGGGCGCGGGCACGCAGCAGGTTGCCGACGCGCGCGATCAGCTCGGCCTCGTGAAAGGCTTGGCGAGGTAGTCGTCGGCGCCAGCCTCGAGGCTCTCGATACGGGCGTCGGTCCCGGCACGCGCCGTCAGGAACAGCACCGGGGTAGAAGCGAGTTCGGGGTTGGCGCGAATCGCCCGCAGCAAGTCGCGATCCCCGCGGCGATCTCTAATACCCCGCAGGCGGCGGTGTGCCAGAAGCTCAGTGTGGCGGAGGCGAAGCAAATCGAGAGCTTTTGATCGGCGTCGCGGCGGGCTCACCCGGTGCCCGCAGTATCGGGAATGGGTTGTGGTTTCTGCGGCTCCAGCCGTTCGAGGATGGCCTTCAAGGCTTGGATCTGAGGCGATAGCGGCTGCGGGTTGAAATCGACGAGCCGGCGCAGCGCGGTGATCAGGACCGCGCGCTCGTTATCGGTAAGGTCTAGCCGCTGGCTGCGCATCAAAACCCCCAGACTCCGCGCACACAGACGGATTCGCCAGTCAAGATCATCACCGGCGTGGCTGCGAGAGTGATGAGGTCGAGCCCGGCCCCTCAAACCATTAAACTCACGCGCGCTAAAAAGTTCCGGCAATCCGGCGGGCGGGCCCCGCCTTGTTGGACGTGTGATCACAACTCCGGAGTTCGCTTGACTCGCCGCTGGAGGGAAGCGGATTCGAACTCCTGGTCCCGCTCACCCGGTCAGGAGCGAGTGGGCTCTCGGGCTGCGCCACGAAATCGAGGACCTCTAAAATGTTTGTATTACACGACAAACCCACTAATCTGCCAGGATGCAAAAATTCGATTGAAGTTGAGCGCATAACGACCTCCATACGAGCAGGAGTTCCGGCATGGACCTCTCGGCTTGGTTGCGCAACCTTGGTTTGGGTCAGTACGAGCAGGCGTTTCGTGACAACGCGATAGGGCCGGACGTGCTGCTCCAGCTCACGACGGAAGATCTCAAGGAACTCGGTGTCATCCCTGTGGGCCACCGCCGCAAATTGCTCGACGCGATTGCCGCCTTGCGCCTCTCCGCCTCGCCCGCGTCCGATGACGCGCGAGAGGCAAGGATACTGTCGGCGTCACCGGTCGACCCGATCGGCGAGCGTCGCCAGGTGACGGTGCTGTTTGCCGATCTCTCCGGCTACACGGAGTGGGGGCAGCGGCTCGATGCTGAAGAGGTCCACGCCCTACTCCAGCAATTCTTCGATCGCGTGGACGGTATTATCCAACATCATGGCGGACATATCGCCAGGCACATTGGGGACTGCGTCATGGCAGTCTTCGGTGCGCCTGTTGCGCACGACAACGATGCCGAGCGTGCCGCGCGCGCTGCATTGGCTATTCAAGCCGCGATCCCTGAGGTATCGGCTCATGTCGACCGCCCGGTCGGCGTCCATATCGGCGTCGCTGGCGGCCAAGTCGTCGCCAGCCGAACCGGCAGTGCGACATACAGCGAGTACACCGTGACTGGTAACGCGGCAAACCTCGCATCGCGCCTTACAGACGCCGCCGAGGCGGGCGAAATCTTGGTGTCGGATGATACATATGGCGCACTCGCGGAGCGGCTCGATTGCGTCGACGCCGGCACTTTGGACATCAAAGGCTTTGCCGAACCAGTTCAGGCATGGCGTCTTCGCGGCTTACGACCGGCTGCACGCGACCATCGGCCATTTGTCGGTCGGCGTGCTGAACTTCGCATACTGGAGACGGCGCTGGCGGCGTGCCGCGAGACTGGCCGCGGCCAAGCCATATACGTTCGTGGCGAGGCCGGGATCGGCAAGACGCGCCTGATCGAGGAGATCCAGCGGGCGTCGACGGAGATCGGGTTTGCGTGTCATGTCGCGCTGGTGCTCGATTTCGGCGGCGGCGCGGGGCACGACGCGATCCGTGCGCTTGCACGCGGCTTACTTGGCGTTGAGGTCACCAGCGATACAGAGACGGCTCGCGCCGCGGCGGCTGCGGCACTGTCCTCGGGTGTGGTGGCGATAGATGATGCGGTCTTTCTCAATGATCTCCTCACCCTGCCGCAGCCACCGGAGCTGAGGCCCATCTACGAGGCCATGGATAGTGGCACGCGCAGCTATGGGCGACAGCGCGTCATGGCCCGCATCCTCGATCGCAAGACCCGGCAGCGACCACGTCTGTTGATTGTCGAAGATCTCCATTGGGCCGACCAGCCGGTTCTACGGCACTTGGCCAGATTGACAATCACGGCGGCGCAACACCCCGTCCTCTTGATCATGACGTCGCGGATCGAAGGCGATCCGCTGGATGAGGCATGGCGTACGGAAGCGGCAGGTGCCTCGCTAACGACAATCGATCTCGGTCCTCTGCCATCGGACGATGCCCGCGCTCTTGCCGAGGCGTTGATCGCGGCGAATAAGACTTTCGCAGCGCGCTGCGTCGAGCGTGCCGCCGGCAACCCGCTTTTTCTTGATCAGCTCCTTCGTCATGCCGATGAGAGCCACGCCGTTGCGGTGCCCGGTTCAATTCAGAGTCTGGTCCAGGAGCGCATCGATCGGCTTGATCCGGTGGATAAGGCGGCGGTGCAGGCTGCCTCAGTCCTCGGCCAGCGGTTCGTAAACTCGGCTCTAGCGTATCTGCTCGATAGCGCGGACTACGTCGCCGATCGTCTGGTATCGCAACTCCTGGTGCGACCACAGCAAGCGAGTGGAGACGTCTTTCTGTTCACGCACGCGCTGATCCGGGACGCAATCTATGACACCTTGCTCCGGAGCCGGCGACGGGAGCTGCACCGGCGCGCAGCGGAATGGTATGCCAATCGTGATTTGGTGTTGCGCGCCGAACATCTCGATCGGGGCGAAGATCCCGAGGCCGCGCGAGCTTATCTGGTCGCGGCTCGCTCGCAGGCGGCCGAATATCGTCAGGAAGCGGCGCTGCAGCTTGTCGAGCGCGGTCTCGCGGTCGCCTCCGATCGGACCGACTGTTTTGCGCTGACCTGCCTGCAAGGTGAAATTTTGCACGACTTCGGCGCTATGCCGGAGGCGGGTCGCGCCTATCAGGCGGCGCTCAATGCAGCCGTCGACGACCAGGAGCGTTGCGCGGCATGGATCGGGCTCGCGGCAGTGAAACGGGTGACCGATGATCTTTCGGGTGCGCTGGCGGATCTGGAGCAGGCCGAAGCGGTCGCCGTGCAATACGCTCTCCTCGCGGAGCAGGCCCGAATTCATTTCCTGCGCGGCAATTTATGTTTTCCGCGAGGGGACATAGAGGGCTGCCTGCGGGAACATGGGATCGCCCTGGAATCAGCGAGGCGTGCCGGCGCGGTCGAGCTTGAAGCCATGGCCCTCGGCGGTCTCGGCGACGCCGAGTACGTTCGCGGAAGGATGATCAGCGCATACAACCGGTTCCGCCTGTGCGTCGAACTCAGTGAACGGCACGGCTTCGGCCGCATCGAAGTGGCGAACCGGCCGATGATGGCCTTCACCCAATGGTTTGCCGGCGACACGAGAGGCGCGCTCGCGGTCGCTGACGCCGCGATCGACCGAGCGGCGCGAGTTGGACATCGCCGGGCGGAAATGGTTGGCCACCACGCGGCATTCTTCTGCCGGCACGCCCTGATGGATTTCGAAGGGGCGTGTCGAGACGCAGAAGCCGCCCTGACGCTGGCGCAACAACTCGGCGCCCGGCGCTTTGAGACCGAAGCGCTGGTATTTCAGGCGGAGCTTCACCGGTTAGCTGGACGTCGGGCGGAGGCGCTCGCCAACGCAGAAGAGGCCGTCAAGATCAGTCGCGACACGAGCATCGCCTTTCTCGGCCCCTTCGCACTTGGCGCACTCGCCTTAACGAGCGACAACCCGACGGCGCGTCAGGCAGCATTGGAGGAGGCCGAAGAGCTGCTTCGGGCGGGCGCTGTGAGCCACAATCATCTATTGTTTCCGCGCGATGCGATCGAGGTCTACCTCGAAGCCGGCAATTGGGACTGCGTGGAGCGCGCTGTGGCGGAGTTGGAACACTATACCCGCTCGGAACCGCTGCCTTTCGGCGATTTTTACATCGCGCGCGGCCGAGCCTTGGCGGCGTGCGGCCGCGGTCAGTCGGACATGGCGGAGCTCGCCGCGGAACTCGAGCGTATTCACGATGAGGGTGAGCGGCTTGGTATTCGGGTCGCGTTACGTGGTACCGAGACAGCGATCAGCCAGCTGCGCAGGTAGGTTCCAGTCCTCGGCGGCACGGAGTGAGAACACCCATACGAAAAATTCAGCTTGGGGTGCAGTAGTCTCGCTCAGCGCAATCGACGGCGCTAGCACCTATGCCGCATCGAAAGGTCCGGTCGACGGGTTTGGAAGTAAACACTTCGGATCAGCAATGGCACGGCCGTATCGCGATGGCCGCGCAGTGCACCCGCGGCAATCACCTGGATGCCGTCGAAAACCTAAAACACTGCAGCAACTGCCAAACTCAAGCACGATGACGCTCGTGACGTGGTTCGCCGGGTCTGCAAATTGAGGTAGACCCCTGCAATTGCGCGCGACGCCATCCAGATCAGGAGCCCGCAAGCCATCATTATGATTACACCTACTAACAACGCGACGACGCCGGCACGATGTGCGGCTCGCGGTGCCGAAGCGCCGAGCTCAAAAGCGACCCGCACCGTAACGGCTTGGCCGATGCCAAGCGGAATCATGAAAGTCAGAGATCAGGATTTCCGCCCGTCTATGAAGTGATCTGCCGTGGTTCATGCAAGGCAGAAGTGCGGCTGGGTTCCCAATCCAGCGCCATTCACCGATCCTTTGTTCTGGATGGTCCTCAAGGGACCGATAGTTCGCAGACTCCCCCGCTGGAGGGAAGTGGATTCGAACTCATGGTCCCGCGCGAGAAGAAATCAAGAAAATCAGGTATCCCGTTGGAGTTCAACTGATCTTGTTTATGGGACCGTCGCCCGGATCTCAGCGGAGCCATCCGGTCGCCACGCCCGCGAGCAATACCGCGCCGATAAATGCCCGGTAGACGGCGAAGGGCCAAGCCGAGAAGCGCTCGAGGATACGCATAACGCCCCAGATCGCGACAAAGGCCGAGAGGCTGGCGATGACGAGTCCGACGGCGAGCACCAACCAGCCGTGCGCATCAAGACCGGCATGATGTAGTTCCGCCAGCTCCTTCAAGCCGGCGAGAGCGATGGCGGGAAGGCCGAGCAGGAAGGAGAACCGTGCTGCCTCCTCGCGCTTGAAGCCGAGGAAAAGTGCTGCCGTCAACGTCGAGCCAGAGCGCGATACGCCGGGGATCAGCGCCCCGACCTGCGCGATCCCGACGACCAGGCAATCGAGAAGCCCCACTCGCTCGAACGATCGTTGATGCCGCGCGATCAGCTCGGCAAGGCCGAGCAGCAGCGCCATGACCATGCAGGCGATACCGACGACTTCGAGGCCGCGGATCGGGGAGGTGCAGGTGTTGAGCAGCTTGGCGAGGGCAAGCCCGGCAATGCCGATCGGTATCGTGCCGATCGCGATCCCGAAGGCGAGCTTGAGCGAGCGGTCGGAGAAGTCGCGCCTGCCGATGGCCGACAACGAGCCGAACAGGAGGTCGCTCACGTCAAGCCAAAAATAGCTGATCACCGCGGCGAGCGCGGCGAGCTGCATCGCGGCTGAGAAAGCCGAGCCGGGATCTTGCCAGCCGAAGAGCGCAGGCACGATACGCATATGCGCCGTCGAGGAGATCGGCATCAGTTCGGTGATGCCTTGGACAACGCCCAGCACGGCGACCTTCGCATAGCCGAGCGCGACAAACCCGGTGTCGATGCCGTTGGTGCAGGCGTTGGGCATGTATTACGTCGTCCTCTTGCGAACTGGTGGTTCACCGATCATGGCAGCAAAATGAAGCAATTGACCAGGAACTGACGCGGTTCAAGGGTTCAGTGCGATCCTCGAATGATTGCCGAGAAGGCAAAGAGGGACGCCGTCAGATGCGATAAAAGCCTCCCAGAGGCGCTCCGGTGTCTGCTGGTGCGGCTTCTCGACCTTGAACGGAAGGCGGAGTGAAATGCTCGTGCAGTAGCTTCGGAGCGGTTCTTGACGACGAGCGGAAAGTGGCCGGGAAGCGTACTTATTTTACAGCCGTGGTCGTCGTCTTTATGTGGAACTCGATGGCGCACGAAGGAGTTTGATTTCGCCCCGCTTCGCCTCGAACTGGTCCGTCAGGCTGCTTAGGCCGTAGCCGTGCCCACTGACCCCGGGGGCTCTCGCCAGCCGCTATTCATGCCCGAGGATAAGCACCGCCGCCGCAATTCGCCGTCGCACGTCTGTGAAACGGCATCCAATCAGGACCCTCTGCCAAATCACCATAACGCATTATTAGCACAGGCCGAATTCGATCAACGTGGGGTTCCGATCGGCGCCGATCGGAACCCCGGCAAACCTTGCGTTTGCTAAGCAATATCAGTTGCTTTGCTCTGATCTATGGTGGGGTTCCAATTGGGTGCCGAAACACAACGGCTGCTTGCTGGAATCGGGCTGTTCAAAGATCAGCCACAAATTCATGAGGCTCCGCGCGATGGAATTAGCGGGTTCGGCGGCGGCGGGCGCAGCAGGAGCACAAGCAGAATACCGAGCAGCGAAACCCAGGCAATCAGCCAGAACGCGTCGATGTAGGCCAACACATAAGCTTCTCGGCGCACAATGCTGGCAAGCACCGCCGTACCTTGCGCAGCAGGATCGCCAATTCCCGTCGCACGGCTGCCGAATCGGCTAGCCAACTGCGCGGTCGCCTGCTCGGTTGCTGGCAGGCCGGCGATGACGTGCAGTCCGATTAGATTGGAATAGAGCTGCTCGCGGACCCGCACAAAAGTCTGGACTCCCGCACTGCCGATTTCATTACCCAGCAACCGCGCGATCTGGATCGTTGCGGCGATCGCCGCCGCCTGCGGCGGTGTGATGTTGGCAACCGCGAAAGTGATCAGCGCTGTGATCGCAAAGGCCAGACCGACAGCTTCGATCAATTGCGAGACCATGAAATCCTCGCCGATCCAGTCGTGGGTCAGTCCAGTATCGATCCAACTGCCTATCGAAATCATCGAGAAGCCAAAGACCAGCAACACCCGGGCGTCCATCCGCTTCAGTAACAAGACCACAACCGGGACCAGCACAAATTGCGGCAAGGCGATCCAGTTCAAAGCGTCCCCGATCTGCAAAGCGCGCAACCCCTGGACACGGGTCAGATAGTCCGGCAGCACGAAGGAGGTTGCCGTCGCACCAAAACCGTAGATCGAGATCAGCAGTGCCGGTACGGCGACATTGGGCTGGACCAGCACGCCCAGGTGGATCAGTGGGTATTCAGCGCGGGCCTCGTGGACCAGAAAGGCGAGGACGAGCATGCCGCCGGCAAACAGAAGTCCGGTCACCACCCCGGAATTGAACCAGTCGAGCCGGTTGCCCTGATCGAGGCCGGCATACACGAGGCCGAAGCCGATCCCGGCATAGACGATGCCAGCCCAGTCGGTCCGGCGCAACAATTCGCCGTCGACGGCTCGGCGCGGCATTGCGAAGGCGGTGAGCAGCATCATCACCGGTGTGAGCGCCGCGTTCTGCCAGAAGATCCATTCCCAATGCCCGGTCTCCGAATACCACCCCTCGACCGCGCTGGCGATGTTCTGCGAAAAGGTAAAGCGGAACGCGTAGGCGGCGATGCCCCAGATCCACCATTGCGGGGCCAGGCTGCGCAGGACGAAGCCGAGTGCGGCGGGTATAAAGGCCCCGACCGCGAGCCCGCGGAGGAATTGCAAGGCGATGAGCGTGTCGTAATTGTGCACGAGGGGTGGCGGCAGCGAGGCTATGGCAAAGATCGCGCCAGTCCACAGCAATACCCGGCGGGTGCTGAGCACAGTGCTCATCCAAGCGGCCGCCGGCGTCACGATCATCTGGGCGGCGGAGAAGATCGTGCTGATCCAGGAGCCCTCATCGAAGCCGAAGCCGAGCGCGCCGCGGATGTCGGCGAGACCCTGTGTCGTGATCCGCACGTTGAGGGTCGAGATAAACGCGCCGATCATCACTGCGACGACACCGACGACGGGATATTCGCAGCGACCTACCGCGGACAGAGGTGTCGGCTTTGCTGCTAAAGTCGCCGGTCCGGTCAAGGCGGTGGCGGTGTAGTGTCGGTGAGGATCGTCGCGATGACGGACATGCCCGGCCGCAACTTGCCGGCCAGCGGGTTGTCGGATGCGATCCGCAATTTGACCGGAATGCGCTGTACGACCTTGGTGAAATTGCCGGTCGCATTGTCCGGCGGCAGCAAGCTGAATTGCGCGCCGCTAGCCGGTGCGATGCTGTCGACTGTCGCGTTGATCACTACACCCGGGAAGGTGTCGACGCGGATCTCGGCCCGCTGGCCAATTGCGACATGTGTGAGCTGGGTTTCTTTGTAGTTCGCGAGGATCCAGACATTGTCGAGTGGCACCACGGTGATAACCTGGCTCCCAGCATGGACGTATTCGCCGTCTCGCACGCCGCGCTCGCTCACCATTCCGGCGACCGGGGCGGCGATACGCGTGTATCCCAGGTTGATCTTGGCCAGATCCAGGAGCACTTTTTTTGCTTTACCATCGGCTCGCAATTGCGCTTCCTGGGTGTCGAGCACCGCCATCTGGCTTCGCTGCGCCTCTAGGTCAGCCTGGTTGCGGGACAAGGTCGCGGCAAAGCGCTGCGCTTCGGCGTCGGCTTGTTCGACCCGTTGCGGGGTGCCAAACGTCGTCGCGAGCAGGGTACGTTGCCGTGCCGCCTCGAGCCGGGTGCGCTCGACATCGGCCTGTGTCGCCTTAATCGCGTCGTCCGCTTCGGCGATCTGCGCATGCTGCGCCGCCTTTCGCGCTTTGAGGTTTTCGATGGCGGCTTGAGCGCCGAGAAGATCTGCTTCGGCTTGCGCCACTCGGGCCCGATAATCATCATCCTCGATCTCGACCAGCACCTCACCCGTTTTGACGCGCTGAAAATCGTCCACCGGGACACGACGCACATATCCTTCGACATGCGCGCTCAACGGCGTGATGTCGCCGCGCACATAGGCGTCATCCGTCACCTGCCGAACCGCCAACCCAACCCAGCGGTCCCATTGAGTAGCGAACACGCCGACGAGAACCCCGGCGGCGAGCAGAACGGCGAACCGGACGATAGTAATCCCAGACCACGGCCATCGTCGTGCCCACGGCATTTCAGGAGGCGCTCGATGCGCCGGGGCAGAGGGAGCCAAAGCGGTTTCCCGATCGGAGGATAACGGCTGCTCCGCCATGACCGGCTAGTTCCTCGAACTCGGGCGACAGCGCTATCTAAGGATCTTAAAGGTTACCATTCGGCGATCGTCCCATCTTCCGCCGAACTCAGGTCTTGCGGTCCCGTCGATACATCTACTCGCAAACAGTGGGCTTGTAATAACGTTTCTCGTCATCGCGCAGCCGGGCGAGGCCTGATCGGTATCCCCGATCACCATCCAGGTCGTGGGAGTCAGATTACTCTTCCTTGGGAATCCGGCGCTCCCGGGCTTGATAGCCCGCGCTCGATCGGTCCGATTTCGCGCAGGGCCAGCGCCAGTCCGTTCCGGCGGGGGTATCCGGGCTAGCATGCACGGCATGCTCAAGGTTTATGCTGATGCGATCAATCCGGACTTGCTCGCCTTCGTTCCAGCCTGAACGTTATCAAGCGATCACGCTGGCCGCCAGCTAGTCCGGGCGGCAGGCACTGTCATGCTTCAATCGGCCGGGCCCGGTCGGGCTCTCGTTCCGGTCCCAATAGGGCGGCGATCCAAATTTCTTGGACAGGAATTCGGTGAAGGCATGGACCTTCCCCGATCCGCGCCGATCTGGGAGGTAAACAGCGTAGATCCCGCCATCCTGATGCGCCGCTGAGGTTTGGTGTTCAACGTTCGCCTGCCAATCCATGAGCACTGGTTTCAGCCGACCTCGTGCCAGATCTGCACCGATGAGCCACGTCGGCATCAAGATCAGTCCAAGGCCGGCCAGCGCCGCCTCTCTCAGCGTTTCCGAATGGTTGGCGCGTAGGTTACCGCGGACGCGTACTTGTTCATCCTGACCGGCTCTCGAGAATCCCCAGGTACGGTCGCCCGTGGAATAGGAAAACGTTAGGCAGTTGTGCTCGGCGAGATCTGTAGGAACGCCTGGCTTGCCATGTGTTTTGAGATAATCGTGGCTTGCGCAGACGACTCGGCGGTGGGGCACCACTTTGCGCGCCACCAGGCTTGACGATTTGAGGCTGCCGATACGGATCGCCATGTCGATCCGATCTTCGACAAGATTGACGACATTGTCGGTCATTAGGAGCTCAAGCTCGATTTCCGGGCACGACTTCAGAAATTCCGAGACGATTGGTGCGACGTGCAGTCGTGCGAAGGCCACCGGAAGAGTCACGCGAAGCAGGCCGCGCGGCGGACCGCTGAGCTCGCTCACACTGCGGTTCGCCTCTTCCAAGTCGGACAGGATGCGGGCGGCTTGAACATAGTAGGCCTCGCCGGCCGGCGTGAGGGTCACTCGGCGTGTCGAGCGGTTGAGGAGGATTGTCCCGAGATGTTCCTCAAGCGCGTCGACCTGCCGTGTCATCGAAGAGGTCGCTGCACCTGCTTTTCGGGCTGCTTTAGCAAATCCCCCCTCGTCCGCGACCGCGACAAAAGCCTTGATCGAAGCAAAAACATCCATGCTGCTCACTTTTGCGCAACGTGCAACGAACATCGCCGAAGTTAGCCGATTATCACATCCTCCGCTATGGATCACATAGGTCTCGAACAAGGAGTTCGAGCTATGCAGATCCAGATCAATGTCACCTCCGACTTCATCTGCCCCTGGTGCTACATAGGTGAAAACGGCCTGGCCCTCGCGATCGAGGGCCTCCCCGCCGGCATCGACGTGCAGCTCCAATGGCTGCCATTCGAGCTCAATCCGAACATGCCGTCCGAGGGCATGGACCGCAAAAGCTACCGCTCGCGGAAATTCGGCAGTTGGGAGCGCTCCCAGGCGATGGACGCCCAGACCGTCATGGCGGGTAAGGCCATCGGCCTGGTTTTTGACTATGAGGCCATCAGGCGTACCCCCAACACATTCCAGGCGCATCGTGTCTCATGGCTGGCGCAGCGCGAGGGCAAGCAGCGGGCCTTCGTCGAAGCAGCGCTGAAAGGTTATTTCGCAGAAGGACACGATATCGGATCCGAAGAGGTGCTGGCCGAAATCGTCGGCGAAATCGGCCTGGACCGGGACGCCGTGGCAGCCTTCCTCGACTCGAACAAAGGCGCCAACAGCGTCCGCGCGCTCGAGCGCACCGCCCAGGATCACGGAATCCGAGGCGTGCCCCATTTCGACATCAACGGTACTGCCCTGATTGGCGCTCAGCCGGTTGGTGCTATTCGCCAGGCCGTTCTCAAAGCTGTCGGTCAGCTCGCGCCGTGACCCACAGCGTGATCCGACCCGGAAAAGGAACTCAACCATGACAAAGGTGGACGACACGAATAAGCGTCGGGCCCTGATCATTGGCGGGTCGCTCGGCGGGCTCTTCGCAGGGTCTCTCGTCAGTAAAATCGGCTGGGACGTCGACATCTTTGAACGCTCGCCCCACGACCTCGACAGCCGCGGCGGCGGCATCGTTCTCCAGCCCGAAGTGCTCGAAGTGTTCCGGAGGGTGGGCGTTGATCTTCGAACAGTCGATCTCGCCGTGCGGTCCGGGTACCGCACCGTGTTGCAGCCAGACGGGTCGATCCAGTCGAAGCACTACGCCCCGCAAGCCCAGACGTCCTGGTCGCTAATCTACACGACCCTGAAGGCGGCCTTCGGCGACCAGAGCTATCACCAAGGGAAGAGTCTTGTGCGGATCGATCAGGAGCTTTCGGCAGGAAGGGTGACCGCGCACTTCGACGACGGCACCCAAGAAACGGGTGATCTTCTGATCGGGGCGGATGGCGGAAACTCGGTTGTGCGTCGACAGTTTTGGCCGAACATGCATCCGACCTATGCCGGTTATCTCGCATGGCGAGGGCTTCTCCCCGAAGACGGCATGCCCCCGAGCGCACGAGAGATGCTTCATGGCGACTTCGGGTTCGCCAACAACAAAGGCTCTCACATCCTCGGTTATCTTGTGCCGGGCGAGCACAACGATGTTCGGCCCGGCCATCGACTTTATAACTGGGTCTGGTATCGCGTGACGGATGAACGCTTGCTGGCCGAGATCATGACCGATCGCAACCGCAAGCCGCGCGGCTACGCCATTCCCGAAGGCCAGCTTGCCGACCGATGGATCACGCATCTCCACCGCGACGCAGAAAACCTGCTTCCGCCGCCGTTCCGCGAGGTGATCGAGGCGACGGCCCAGCCCTTTGCGCAGGCGATCCGCGACCTCGCTTCGGACCACATGGTCGCCGGCCGCGTCATCATCATCGGTGATGCCGCTGCCATTCCGCGGCCCCACACCGCTGCGAGCACTTCCAAAGCGGCCGCCAATGCTCTCGCGCTGGTCGATGAACTGCAGTCCTCCCCCAACGACATCGCCATGGCGCTCGCTCGTTGGGAGCCGGAGCAGGTCGCGCTTGGCAAGTACCTTCGTCTGCAAGGGACCCAGACCGGCGACTATCTGCTTCCGTAGACCGCCGATCGCGGGGGTGAGGTAGGCCGCGCGGTCTCGGGCGCGCCCAATAAGGCGGCGAAACACGCCGGCGAATCGAAACGTGGCCAGCACAGCCAATCTACTGAGCCGTTGCGACCGACCAAAGCCGCGGTCTTGGTGTCGCCGATAAGCGCATAATCTTCGATCTCAATGGCAGTAACGTCACTCACGGAAGCGAACCCGAAATCCGTTGCATCAGATCGGCGATGGTCATGAGTTAGTCTCCATTGGCAGAAGACCGCGCTTATACCGTGATCCTCAACCTCACGCTAATCATCGTCCTAACGATGGACCACCTTCGATCTTCAACGCGATCCCGTCTCGCGATCAAGGCTGTGGATCTTTCGCAGCGGCGAGCGAATAGCGAAATGCAGTGGCGGCAGTGTGATTGCCAATCCGACTTTGGGCTCCTCTAATCGCAATAAAGTTACCCTGAGATGCGTCACCGCGATAATCTCGGCCAATGCTGACCCTCTATCAGAGCCGCGCGCGGCGCGGCGAACGGCCAGTTGACCTCGCCGAGGCTAGCTTGCCGAAAAACATCGCTTGGATCGATCTGCTGAGGCCCGAGCCGGACGAGGTTTCATTCGTTAAACGGACGACCGGCCTCGATGTGCCGAGCATCGAGGATCTCAGCGAGATCGAAAGCTCAAGCCGCTTGCGCCATCAGAACGGCGCCATTTATCTGAGTGCGCCGCTGGTCTATCGCGCGGATTCCGACCAGCCGCTGACGACCCCGGTGGGCTTTGTGCTGACGCGCGAGCGGCTGATCACGGTTCGTTTCGAAGAGCTGGATCCGTTCGATACCTTCGCTAATCGCGACCTTGCAGCCGAAAGTGATCCGCTGAGCAGCGCGGCGGTCTTTGCCGGGCTGATGGATGCGATTGCCGATCGCCTCGCCGACGTACTCGAAAACATCGCCGCCGAACTCGATACACTGTCTCACCGGTTGTTTCGTACCCCGGCGACCGAGCCCGCCGCGCGACGCCCACCGGCGCGCGAAAGTGGCGACCTGAGGGTCATCCTGCGCCGGGTCGGCCATAGTGGCGATCTCGCGTCGAAGATCCGCGACAGCCTGCTGGGGGTCGGCCGGGTCGTGCCCTATGTCTCAGGCCTCGCTGCCGATTGGCTGCCGCCCGAAATCAAGCCGCGGCTCGACACGGTGCGACAGGACGTGTTGTCGCTGAGCGATTACGACGCGCACATCGTCAACAAGGTCCAGCTGCTGCTCGACGCCACCCTCGGTCTGATCAACGTCGAGCAGAACAATATCATCAAGGTGTTGACGATCGTCTCGGTGGTAGGAATCCCACCGACCCTGATTGCCAGCATCTATGGAATGAACTTCAAAGGCATGCCGGAATATGATTGGTCCTGGGGATACCCCTACGCGCTCGCCCTCATCGCGCTGGGCGCGATCCTGCCGCTGGTTTGGTTCAAATGGCGCGGCTGGATTTGAGCCTCGGGATCGTTGGTGGGACCAGCGCATCGGCGTCATTGTGGGGAAGCCTGATCACCCGCATAACGCCCTGATCGGCGGTCGCGTCGGCAATTTCAACGCGCTTCTCTATGATACAATCGGGCCTAGTGGCGTGCTGCGCGACATCATCACCGGCAATAACGACACTGACGGGTTACTCGACGGGCAGTTCGCGGCTGGGACCGCCTGGGACGCCTGCACGGGCTCAGCGCCACGGTACCGCTGTATTGATAGCAACTCCGGATGGTTTATTTGGGCCGGGCCGCCGTCTTCTCCAAAAGCGTTTTGCCGCGGCCTCTCGCCGCCTTCGGGCGTTGACCGCCCGCGCGTAGGATCGACGGGCTCGGCAATCACGATCCGGCCGGACCAAACCGAGCAGGGAGCGGCGTTGAGAGTGTTCCCCAACCCGGCGCCGTTCCTTACCCCGGGTAGCATCGGGCCAAAGCGCATCGCATAGAGGGCGTAGTGGCTCTGCCCATGCCACTTCACCGAAACCGCCTTGGTCCTCCGCTGTCGATCAGGCATTCCGCAGTGTCGGCAGCAGCCCGCGCCGCCCTCCGACATGCTCGAAGCGTGGCGACAAAGGGATGGAGATCGTTGCCGTCGATGTTCAGTGGCAGCGACAGCGTCTTGAGAAGCTGCTCTTCAAGATTCCAAGGTTCTGGGTGTTCGGCCCAGCACACCCGGGCGTTCTGCTCAAGCCAGGTATCTAGCCTGATCTCGCCCGGGTTGGTGAAAGTGTATCGACCGCCTGACCCAACACGGGTGAGCCTGATGCCGAGCTGGTCAGTAAGCAGACAGCCCAAGGTCAGGCGCAGCGTTGAACCTTCTGCATTGCCGGTGAAGTGATAGCGGACGCGCGCCGCAAGTGACTGCTTGCTGGGCGACTTGCCGTTCGAAGGGGGCTTGCTGGGCGAGATGCCGACGTAAAGCAGCGTTAGGCCGTCGTGCCTATTACACCCATCCACCGGTACCCCAGGCAGCACCTCAGAGAAGTACCACCCATAGACGCCCGGGCGTGCGGGAACTGGGCTCGGCCGGATGAGTACCTCCCGGCGGCTGTAAAGGCGAGCGGGCCGAAGAAGCAGGTCGTAATCGTGTTGCGAGGGCATCTTGCGCGCAAGCTATGGTGAAGGTGTACGTCGCCGTCAACCGCCGCCGCGACGTAACCCGGTCAGCCCACGCTCAGCATGAGGACAGGTTTCGCAATCAAGCCGGCCACCAGAAATAATCCGAAGATCACCGCGATTTCGCGCGGAAAATGCTTTTTCAGCGTCCGGACTGCGACGCCAAAGCAGATGGGCGCAGTCGCCGACGAATGGCGGCGGCGCCAGACTGACGCGCGGTGATCGACGACGCGAGCGCCAGCAAGTCGCGCAGATCGCCACTTCGATCTCGGCAAAATGCGGAAATGTTCAGAGATCGTGTTTGTGCCCGAGCGGTACTTCCAGCAAAGCGCCCGCTGCGCCCAATTTGACATTTGATGAGATGACGCATTGCCGCGCATAGTGAGTTGCCAAACATTCCCATAAGCGCGATCTTGCTGCAGATAACTCGCACTAAGGGAGAAGCGCGGGATGTGCAAATCATGTGACGAGGGACGGCCGCAGAACCATGTCCGTTCGCGGCGCGATTTTCTGAGAGGCGCGACGGCAGCCGGGGTTGCTGCCACGGGCCTCAGCCTGTTCGCCCCGCGCCCGGCCGCGGCGGACGATCCGCCAATGGGCAGCGGCCGGCCTGGCCGGCGCTACATCATTCGCGGCGGCTCCGTGATGTCATTGGATCCGCAGGTCGGTGACTTCGCGCAGGCGGACGTGCTGGTCGAGGGCAAAAAGATCCTCGCTGTCGGGCCAAAACTGCAGGCGGGCGGCGCGGCGGAGATCGACGCTACGGGCCGTATCGTCATGCCCGGCTTCATCGATACACATCACCACCAGTTCGAGACGGTGCTGCGCAGCTTTCTCGCAGACGGGGTGCTGATTAACGATAAATCAGGCACAGCGGCTGGGACCACTACATATTACGAATACATTCTGCTGACCTTCGCTCCCGTGTTTCGGCCTCAGGATGTCTACATCAACGAGCTGTTCGCTGGGCTGAGCCAACTCGACGACGGCGTCACGACCGTGCACGACGTCTCGCAAATCCACCACACGCCGCAGCACTCCGACGCCGCAATCCAGGCGTTGTTCGATACCGGACGTCGCGCCGCCTTCGGCTACTTCGAGGGCGCCGGCAGCAACGGCCCTAATTATGCCTATCCGCAGGATGCGTTCCGCATCAAACAGCAATACTTCTCGTCGACCGACCAGCTCGTCACGATGATCATGGGCGGCGAGGTCTACCTCGGGACGCCAGTCTACACGCAGTCCTGGACAATCGGCCGCCAGCTCGGTCTGCAGGTTGCCGCGCACATCCTCTCTCCGTTCGGGATACGTCCGATCCTGAACCAGCTCGCGATTGGCCAAGGCGGCACCAATAACAATATCGGGATCGGGTCGGACAACCTGTTCATCCATATGACCGGGATGTCGGACCTTGGATGGCAGGCAGTGCACGACAAGGGTGCGCAGGTCTCGATCGCCTTTCCGATCGAGATGAACATGCGGCACGGCATGCCGCCGATCCTCAAGATGCAAAGCCTGGGCATGGAGCCGTCGCTGAGCGTCGATGTCGAGTGCACGCTCACGGCGGACTTCTTCACGCAGCTGCGTTCCGCCATGAACCTGCAGAGGGTGGTCCTGAACGAGATGATTCTCTTACAGGGCTCTGCGCCAGACCCTGTCGATTGGGGACTTCCGGGATCTCCACCGGATGTACCGAACGGCGAGCCGACGCCGCCCCCCGGCACGGTCGCCCCGCTCACGACGCGCGATGTGCTGCGTTTTGGGACGATGAACGGCGCGAAAGCCCTTCGGCTCGATAGTAAGACCGGCTCGCTGACGCCGGGCAAGGAGGCCGACATCATCATTCTTGACGCCACCCGGATCAACGTGGCGCCGCTCAATCAGGTGCCCGGGGCCATCGTATCGCTAATGGATCGCACCAACGTCGAGACCGTGATCGTCGCGGGCAAGGTGCGCAAATGGAAGGGGCAGCTGCTCGATGTCGACCTGTCAAATCTGCGTCGGCAGCTCGAGGCCTCGCGCGATTACGTCTTCGCTGCCGCCGGCATCCCGCAGAACTTGTTCAGCAGCCAATGAGCGCCGCTCCGCTTCCCCGGTCAGCAGCGCGATCAGCCCGACATCGTCCTGTTTCGCTTCGGGCCAATACATCCCGTTCGAGGCGACCAAGGCCGAGCGCATTGCCGCGGGCGATCCACGCCCCTCGGTTGAGGAGCGTTACCATACGTTCGCGCAATATCGGGAAGCCGTAATGGATGCGATCGACAAGCTCTCCAACCGCCCTGCGGAGTTGCTAGGCTTTCGAAAATGACGGGGTCTCTCGGGAGGACGCGATGGGCGGTGGAGTGCAACGGATTGAGATCACCGAGAGGGAAACGCCCGCGAACCCGCTCCCCGCCCGCAGCATTGGGAGCCGCCGCGATGGGGAAGATACGGCAGACGCCGATAGCAGAAACCCCGACCGTGGTTGGCCGGGGTTTCGAGCGACGATCAACAAGGGGACGATGGCACATCGTCCTACCCCCGAGGAACAGCCGGGTTGGGGTGCGGTTCCGTTATCGCTCAGAGCACCGTCGCAAGGTCAACACTCACGGTCGCGGGAGAGCCCTCGCTCGCCCCGATCCGCTCCAATCCGCCATCGCCGGGATACAAAAATCGGAGACAGTCCGGGATACAAAACGGGGTATGGGCTCCGCGCGAAAACGGCGGAATCCTTAGGCTTTCGCCCTATACGGGAGTTGGATTCGAACTTCCAGTTCCCCGACATTGTCGAGGGTTCTTTTTTCGGCCGCTCACAGCAAGGCAGCGTAGCGGAACCGAAAGTTTGCAAACTCGCCGCCGACACCTGATGAAAGTTCGTTCGAGGAAGTTCGCACTGGACTCTGCCCTGGAGGGAGCCGGATACGAACCATCAGTCCCGCGGAAGACGCCCGGGATCCTGCGACATCGGCTCTCGTTCGCGCCGCCTTTTCCATCGGCGGGAAGCATGCAGAGCCGACATGAGGCCCTCTCGGTAAACTTGGTTGTGCCACGCGGTACTGATGGTTCGAATCCACTTCCCTCCAGCGGCGAGTCACGCGCGAACTCGACCGCCGCTACCGCTATCTCCTGACTGTGCCCCTGTGCCCCCTCTGTGACCGGTTTGCGTTTACCCGACAGGAAGCGCCCTCTCGCAACGCGGGGCCGATTGCCGGGACGGTTCGTTGCTGACTCCCCGCTGGAGGGAGCCGGATTCGAACGATCGGTTCCGATGAGGAGGCCCCTCGCGGCGACCCCAGAGGATTACTCGCCGATATCGCCTCATAAGGTAACAGAACCGACTTCGGTTCATAATTCGCTGTCAATTCCTTCTCATCGAGGAAGTTTTCCGTTGTTGCCATTCCCAAGTCGAGAGCCCGCCACCATAGCGAAGCTGGACAGCGCCGGTAACGGCGCTACGCGCCGTGCCTGGCGCACGAAAAAAAAGGGCGGCCGTAGCCGCCCTAAACCGATTGCATGCGTGCTACATCGGGCAGATCTTCCAGATAACCCCGGTGCCAGGTATTTGGACCAATGGGCCATTGGCAGGTGGGCCCACAAAGTGCGAGTCGGGGGAGAGGTCGCGCACTGCGCCGTAATCGACGACATAGGCGCATCCATCCGGGCCGAACCTGAGATTGGTCGGGCGGTTGAACCCGTTGATATTGGTGACGAATGCCTGGTCGTTGGTGCTGTTGCGGGCAAAGTTCTGGATCCTCAAGGCCAGCGGCGAGCCGGGCAGCTGATTGAAGTTGATCAGCTTGACCTCATGGCCGACTTCCGTCTCAGGATTGCTGGAATTCGGTGCCGAGAACCCGAAATCCCCCTCGAGGCTATAAAGGACCGCACCCGGCTGAACCGGCCCAATCACGAAAGCGTCGGGCACGAAGTCGATCCCGGTGAACGAGGAATCTGCTGCCTCATTCGCCAGAGGTCCCGTGATCTGTTGGGGTGGGCCCGCAAGCACATCGCGGATCGGAATGTCGTTCGCCTTTATCAGGTTGGCAACACACGTGGCCAGATCGAACGGGGCCGGGCACACATCATCGTTAGACCCGCCGACGGGATTGTATACCGCTTGGCTCGTCGCGAGGCCGCCGTAGCGATCCGGCCAGCCGTGATAATCGGGAGAGCCATCAGGGTTCTGACGTCCCAGATGCAATTCATCCGGAGCGTTGTTGGAGGGTCGGGCGCCACGCTCGTCGGCCCCGTCCATTCCGGCAAGAATTCCCCCAGACAGTGGATGACCAGCAGGCGGGAAGCGGATGGCGTATGGGTTCCGATATCCCCAGGAGAAGGCCTGAATGTTATTGGCATTGGTCAGTTGCGCCCGCAAAATGGCGCCGTCGCAGACCCCTTGCCGAATCTGGCCCGTGAACGAGTTGAAGAAGGCCTTTATTGTGGCTCCAGGTTGTTGCACGCTGAACGGAGAATAACCGCTCGTGGCTACCTCGGGCGGTCCAAAGCTCGAGATAAACACATTCTGGCTCAGCGTGATGTCCTGACAAGGGATATCGGACTGGTTCTGCCCGCCGCCATTATCGAGCCCGACCACGCCGCTGTTGGTCGTCGATCCTTGCGACCAGTAGATCCACCCATCACCTCTGAATGCCAGCTGCTCTGTCGGGTGGTCGCCCGTCGGCAGATTGGTGATGAACGGGGTCACCTGCCCCGTCATCGGGTTCACGATGACGATACGCGAACTGTTGTTTTGTCCGTTGTGCTGATGCGTCGATTGGTTGGAATCGGTCGCGAAGAGCCGCCCTCCGGATAACCCGTTGACGAACGCGATGTCGATCGCCGGACCCGAGGGCTGGAACCCGCCGCCGCTGGCCGTGGGTTTACCGAGAGGTCCGCGGATCTTCCTGCCGTTTTGGTTGAATACGAGAATGTCCGGCGTGAAGGGGTTGTTCGAGGCGAACGTACCTCCGGGCTGAGCCAATTCGTCATTGCAAGCGCTCGGTATGCCATGCCCAGATTCGAGAACTAACACTTGAAAGCTGGTCGCATTACCCAGAAAGGCGATCCCGGTCGGGGCATTCAGACCCGAGGCGAAAACCGATGCCTTGAACCCTGGGGGCAAATTAATGGACGGCGGCAGGGTTGGATCAAAAAATGCCGTGTTGTCCATACATTGCGGAAGCGGCGTCGGGTTGACTACGGTCGTCGATGCTGCCCGCGAAGATCCGGGCAATGCGAGCAGAGGCGCAAAAGTGCACGCCACGGCGAGAGAACATAAGCCTATGATTTTCAAAGTAGCCTCCTCCCTTTCCCCAATTGCTCAAGACAAGGGGAGATTTGCATTGAATCGCGTAGGTGGCATTGTTCAGCCCCCGGGTGGGTCGCGAATGGACCAGCGCAAGCGCCTGACGGACGTGCGTCGGGGGAGCCCCTGCATTTCATCCCTACCAGGTTTTTATCGGGCAGAGCAGATTAAGCTTAATCCTTAACCTTAATGATGGCCGGCGAGACGCGTCAAGCCGAAAAATAAGGCAGACATGGTTAATAATTGGCCGAAATATAGCCTCCCGCGCAGCCCATCCTCCAAAGCTACACTGTGGCTGGCGGGCAGGCTCTACAGGGGCTTGGGGCGGCACTGGCAAGGGCTGGCGTTCCCAGCGATATGATCGAGGAGCTTCGCCCATAGCGCCGAGGCTCGCGGCGGCCTATCGAGGCTCGTAGACGCTGAAAGAACCGAGACAGTTGGCGCGCAGCTCAGGATCGCTGATCGGCCCGCATGCCCCTCCTGATCCGGGACGCCCGGAAGCTGCCGCTGGTCTCGACAAGATTGTCAGACAGCGGGTCCTGCAAGTGGCCGTGCTGCTCCATTGCCTCGATGAGGATCGGCAGAAGCGGCCGCAGCCGTTTGCCGCAGATCCGGTCGGATGCCTCCCAGACCACGATCAGCGCCTCGCGCACAGCGTCATCGTAAACCCGACGGCCGAGCCGCGGTCCACTACGCCGGCTCACTTGCCCGGTCCGCAACAGACGCATCGCGTGCTTGCGGTGAAAGCCAGTGACCGCTGTGAACTTGTCCAGAAATCCAACTCCGCTCACTCCGGTCCCCTTGAGCATACCGTCCTGCTATCGCTGCCACTAACTCGTCACGCGCCGCCATGCTGATCTGCCTCATCCCCAGCCCCGCCGATGAACATCGGTCGGGAGCAAATCAGATGAGGCAACATCTCAGCTTCCGGGAACATTTCAGGCGAGGCAATGCGCCATCGTCGAGCACGAGCTCGCACCGGAAGTCGTCGGCGAGGATCCGATGTTCTCCGAGCGCACCTACGAGAAGATGTATAACGGCTCGCGCAGCAGGCCGGCGCTCGAGCGTGGCGTGACACAGGCCGATGAAAGCCGGCGCCGTGGTGTAATTATGGAAGCGATTGTCGGCGTCGACATTGCGGTGTGGGACGCAAAGGCACAGGCTCTCGGCATCCCACTCTACCAGGCGCTTGGCGCGGTGCGCAGCTCGGTGCGAGGCTATGCCAGCGGCGGCTGGGCGCCTGGCGACGAGGCCGAGGCGGAACTTGCGGGCTATGGCTTTCCGGATAGGAGGCGCCGGAGCGGCGGCGGTTCATTTGGGTTTGTTCTGCTCGGTCGCCGAGATCATCAGCCCGTTCCAGTCGGCGAGCACTTTGTCATCCCACCCTGGCCGCACCCGCTGCTCGCGCGCCCGAAATAACAGGGCTCGACAAGCCGCCAACAATTCCTCCTTGCGGGTGCCGGATTTGGTGATGTCGATAGACGGGAAAGTGCGCTTGTCGGCGACCTTGCGGTCGAGAATGATTTCCGACCCTCTATGGGAAGGAGCACGCGCATGATCGTACGGATATATACGGGCGACGACGGCCAGACCCATTTTGAAGATCTCCCTCTGCCGGCCGAGGAGAGCCACAACGTTGCGCTTCAGGCGGGTGCCAACCTCGTGTTCCGCCGTTTTCCTGCGGACCATTGGAGCGATTGGCACACCGCGCCCCGGCGACAATACATTTTTATTCTCGTGGGGCAGATGGAAATCGGGATCGGCGATGGCACCACGCGGCGTTTTGGACCGGGTGATGTGGTCCTCGCTGACGACCTCACAGCCCAGGGCCACACGACGCGCTCGTTAGGAGTTCCGCGGATCAGTGCCACTGTGGCGGTGGGCGCCTAACGCGGATCCTGCCCCATCCACGTATGAGGACACCCCCATGGCACTTCGGTTGCTCTGAGGCACCGCAAGGCATCTTGGCATGAGCCGGCGAGGCGCTGGCTGGCCGCCCGGCACCATGACCCGGCCCGCGCCAGGACAGTTCGGTCACACACGAGGAGACTGCGTATGCCAGAGCGTCAACGTATGACGACCCGACTGAAGACCCTGTTTCAACGGCCCGCATTGTTTGTCTTAGCGGGCGGGATCAATCCCATTGGCGCGAAGATGGCGGAAGCGCTGGGCTATGACGCCTTCTACATGTCCGGGGGCAATACCTCGGCGCACCAACTGGGCTGGCCCGACTCCGGGACCAGTATGCGCGACATGGTGGATAACGCCCGGAAAATTGTCCTGACCGTGCAGATCCCGGTCTTCGCGGATGCCGACACAGGCTACGGTGATGCCATCAGTACGCACTACACCGTGCGGGAATACATTCAGGCCGGCATCGCTGGCGCCCACATCGAAGACCAGACGTTTCCGCCGAAATCCGGCCCCCGCCGCCGCTGTATCTCGATTCAGGAGATGGTCGGAAAGCTCCGGGCGGCGATGGATGCCAAACAGGCTTTCGACCCGGACTTCGTGATCATGGCCCGGTGCGATCTCGGCGGCGTGCCGGGCGCCAGCTTTGCGGAGGTTATTGACCGCTGCCAGGCCTACAAAGCCGAAGCGCCGCCCGTAGTAGCCCGACCGGTAGCCTTGCCGCCCCGCCGTTCGCTCGCCCTTCTCGGCGCCCAACGTCTCGGTCATCTCCGCTTCGAGAACCTCCTCGAGCGCGGTTCGCACCAGTGCCCGCAGGAACTCTTCATCCCCCGCCAGCAGGGCTTTCACGTCAATTGTTCCAGGCTTAACTTTCTTGCCGGTCATGGTGTGCATCCTCGCCAAAGGATCCGGTGATCGCGCAATCACCCGCATACCATGACCATCCGCCTCAGCGGCTTTTGCAGAACTTCCCGGACACTACCTTCCCCCAAATGCTCGAGGTGGTCAGGACGATGGTTGCCTCTTGCCTTTCCCCGGCAATAAAATTTGAGCACAACCAGCCCCGATGACGGTGGGAGCGTCGGATCGCCCGCCTAGTGATGCCGGGAGCCCTCGGATTTCCGCTCATCAAAAGGCACACTCCTTCAGCTATTTGTCGGCCCCGAGCTAATTCCGGCCGCTACTTTTTTGAACAGCATAGCTAGCGGGACTGGGTGTAGCCGGATTGATGTTCCTTCCAGCAAAATAGGCCTCACTTCTCCGGAAAATGTGTGAGGCAGCTCGTAAGCGCTCGGTGAGGGGGCGCTGGCTTAGGCGGCAGCCGCGGTGGCGTCGAGGGGTTGCCAGTTCCAGGGCAGCAGGTCGGCGATGCGCCGCGCCGGGTGATCGGCGATGCGGGCGAGCACGTCGGCGAGATAGTGCTGCGGGTTGAAGCCGTTGAGCTTGGCGCTCTCGATTAATGAGTAAAGCGCAGCGGCGCGGCGACCGCCGGCATCGGAGCCGGCGAACAGATAATTCTTACGGCCAATAGCGACACAGCGCAGAGCGCGCTCGGCGGGATTGTTGTCGAGCGCCAGACGGCCGTCGTCGAAGCAGCGCACCAGTGCCGTCCAGCGCGCCCGCATATAACGGAAGGCTCGGGCGAGCTCGGATTTGCGCGAGAGTTGGCGCACCGTGCTGTCGGCCCAAGCGGCCAAGGCCTCGGCGATCGGCTTTGACTGGAGCTGGAGCTGGCGCTGGTATCGTCGCCGCTCGGGCGGTGATCGGTTGATGGTCTTCTCGACAGCATAGAGCTGGGCAATGCGATCGAGCGCTTCTTTGGCGATCGGTGAATCGGTGGCGGCGTGGACGTCCAGCACGCCGACGCCGCCGTCGATCTCGACCTCGACGACATCGCCCGGCTTCATCCACAAGGGCGGCTTGCGGTCAAAGCCGACCCCCTCCGGCGTACCGGTCGAGATCACGTCGCCTGCCACCAGCGGCGTCCAATCCGAGCAGTACGAGATCAGGGTCGGGATGTCGAAGATCAGATCGTCGATCCCGGTGTGCTGGACCTCGCTCCCGTTGAGCCGCGTCATCAGATGGAGCCGCGTCGGGTCCGGGATCTCGTCGGCGGTGACGATCCACGGCCCAAAGCCGCCGGTCGCGTGGAAGTTCTTGCCGGCGGCGATCGAGTGCTTGAACTGGATGTGCCGGATCGAGCCGTCGTTGAAGCAGGTGTAGCCGAAGATGTGGCCCAGGGCGTCGGCTTTAGCGATGTGCCGGCCCGGCTTCCCGATGATGAGCGCCAATTCGCCCTCGTAGTCGAAATCGCCCGAGCTCTTGGGGCACACCATTGGCTGATTGTGCGCGACCAAGGTATTGACGAGCCGCAAGAAGACTGACGGGTTCTCCGGGCGCCGCCGGCCTCGGCGGCGTGGGCGCGATAATTGCGGCCGGCGCAGATGATCTTGTCCGGGTCGGTGATCGGCGGCAGCAGAGTGACTTGCGACAGCGCGATATCCGGCGCTCCGCTCCTTACCTCGACTGCCGCGGCGCCTAACGCATCACCGGCGATCGCCGCGCGCAAGGTCGGATAATGATCGCCGAGCCGACGCCCCAGATCGAAGACACCGTTGCCGACGACGGCGCCGTAAGAGTTGCGCCCCGACGCCGCAAAGCTGACGAGCTTCATTGATGATCCTCAATTTGGTGGCGGTACTCGCCGTAATCATACCCTAAGCCGGCCAAGCCCCGCACGCGCTCGGTACGGCGTTGGCCGGCGTGGCGCCTGCGGTTTCTTTCGCGCAGACGACAAAGCGGATCGCCAGGGCGTGCCTTACCAGTTAGATTCATTCGTGCTCGTCGGACACGTCAACCAGAAGACCGGCCGGCAGCTACTCCCACGCCCGAGCCCCACACCACACCTACCCTTGACGCTGAACATCGTGAACTCCGGGATCGCAGCTGACGTTTGGGAAGAGGCGACACAATCATGCGTGCCCCACAAGATCGCCATGTCTTGCTGTGCCTCGCGGTCGCCGCCCTGGTGGGTGCTTTCGCCGCGGCCGACGGTCATCGCGCTTCAGCAGAGCCGCTCGCCGCGCAGGGTGACTTTGCTGGTTTGATCGACATTGGCGGTCGGCGCATCTACTTGGATTGCCGCGGTACGGGCAGCCCTACGGTCGTGCTCGAAGCCGGCTATCGAAGTTCCGCCAGGCTCTGGAGCGAGGACCTCCGTCAGGGAGAGGCGCCACGGACGGCGGTTCTCGCGGGCGTGGCCGGTTTCACACGAGTTTGCGCCTATGATCGACCGGGGACCGTAGCCCCCCTCAAAGACGACGTCCGCCCAAGCCGCAGCGACCCGGTCCCCCAGCCGCGGACCGCCCTCGACGCGGTTGTCGACCTCCACACACTGCTGCGCGCGGCCGGCGTCCCGGGCCCCTACGTCCTCACCGGCCACTCGCTGGGCGGTTTATTCGTGCGGCTTTACGCCAGCACGTACCCTGGTGACGTTGTCGGGCTCATCCTCGTCGACCCCTATTCCGAAAGGCTGGAGACACTGTTGACACCCGAGCGGTGGGCGGCCCTGGTGCAGTTAAACGTTCGGTCAGGCAGTGACACAGTGGAGCCTATCCCGAGCTACGGCGATCTCGAGACGATCGGATACGGCAAAGACAACGTCGTGATGCGCAAGGCGGCTGTGAGCACGCCGCTTCGTGCGATGCCTCTAGCAGTCCTTGCCCACGCGCGGCCGTTTGAGCTGCCCAGGGAGGCGGAGGGTTTCTCGTCCGATGCACTGGAGGCAGTCCTGCGTGCAGCTAACGAGGACCTGGCGACGCTCGTCCCGAACGCGCGCTTCTTCGTCGCCAAAGACAGCGGCCATAACATCCACCAAGATCAACCAGAGCTGGTGACCGAAGCGATCCGGCAGGTTGTCACGGGCGTTCGAGACCCAGCTACCTGGTATGATCTGGCATCTTGCTGTGCGAAATAACATGGCATCGGGGCGGCTCGAGCCCCCGCTGCGCGACCGGCGCGCCCTTTGTAACTCGCTCACCTCCGATCATACTGTTCGTTTCCGCCGCAGACACCTGGCGCGCTCGTCACTTGCGCTTGGCACCGCAGGCTTCGAGCTTCGCGGGAGCCGTCGTGATTCTGGCCGTCTAGCTCTGGTGCTTTTACCTCCTCCACCGCTGAGAGACGGATGGTTCGCAGACTCGTCGCTGGAGGGAAGTGGATTCGAACCATCAGTACCGCGCGATAGGATCAAGACTTCGAGAGGGCTCGTGTCCGCTCTGCTTGACTCCCCACCCAACGTAAGCGTCAGCGAACGAGAAACTGGTGCCGTGCGGCGCCGGCTCCCTCCTGTGTGGATACCCGCGAGGTCGGGGCCGCATCGGCAATCAACCCGGCGGCGGAACTCACGCTCCAGTCCGGATGTCCTGCCGGGGCGGCGTTCCAGAACATGATCTTGTCGAAATAGATCGTCTGGGTCTCCGAGCGCCAGTCGCGGTAGATGCCGAAGCGCGGCTGTACGTTGATGAAGGGCGCGCCGTTGCGGCGGGCGCCATAGTCGCGATCGGCCATCGGTCCCTGGTCGGTGCCGCAAATTGCGGAGCAAGAGAGATGAAGTTAATTGCGATTTGGATCGCTCGCATTTGGGATATTCGCAAAGGCGCCCCATCGGGCGCGGCGAAGCCGAGCTTGGGTTGCGGCTCATGGCTGTAAACTCGCTGCAAATAACAGCAAAAACAGCTAGGATGGTTCCAAGCCGGAACATTCGCGTAGGGCCGCTGCGACAAGTTTCGACAGCCCACGTCTCGAATCCTTTGGACCGCCTTAGCTTATCCTGCTGTCCAAAAATCCGGAGCCGCCGCAGATATCGGCTGTGACCCGCTGTGATGACAACGATTTATGTCTCCGGGCTTCCGCCTTTTGACCCGGCGACCGGCACGGTGATCGAAGCGCCCATCGAGCGGCAGACTAGAACGGCTGACGTGCAGGCGAGGACTCGACACAGGGAGACGGACGATGAAGGCAATCGTTGTGACGGAGCAGGCTGCGGGAACGGCCGGGATGAAGCTGGTGGAGCGGCCCGAGCCGCAGCCAGCGATAAACGACGTCGTCGTTCAGATTCATGCGTCGGGATTCGTCCCGACTGAGATGGAGTGGCCCTCGACCTGGACCGATCGCCGCGACCGTGACCGAACACCGTCGATCCCCGGCCACGAGCTTGCCGGAGTGGTCACTGTCCTCGGCTGGGGCACGACGGGACTGTCCGTAGGACAGCGGGTGTTCGGCCTCGCCGACTGGTATCGCGACGGCACCCTGGCGGAGTATGTAGCCATCGAGGCACGCAACCTCGCGCCGTTGCCGGGCGACGTCGACTTCACGGTGGGCGCGAGCCTGCCAATCTCCGGCCTCACCGCGTGGCAGGGACTGTTCCAGCTCGGCCACCTTCAGGCGGGGCAGAGCGTCCTCGCGCACGGCGCGGCAGGCGCAGTCGGGACGATGGTGACGCAGCTCGCACGTGAGTTTGGCGCTTACGTCATCGGCACCGGACGCGCGGCCGACCGTCAGAAAGTGCTCGACTTCGGCGCGCAGGAGTTCGTTGACCTCGACAACGACGCGCTGGAAGACGTCGGTGGCATCGATCTGGTGTTCGATGTCATCGGCGGCGACATCCAGAAGCGGTCCGCAGGCTTGATTCGAGCTGGAGGAACACTGGTGTCCGTCGTCGGTCCGGCCGAGGCGCGGCCTGCCGACGGCTTGGCGGTCGACTTCGTTGTCGAGTCCGATCGTGCCCAACTGAGTGAGATCGTCCGGCGGGTGCGGGACGGACGACTGCGGACGAACATCGGCAACGTCTCGACCCTCGACGATGCCGTCGCGGCCTTAAACCCGACCGAGCGACGCAGGGGGAAGACGGTCATCCGCGTTCGTCCGTGAGAGCTCGGGGAGGGCGAGCGGTTCGTGCCCTCCCCGTGGATTATCGTCGGCCGCCCCGACGCCGCCGCGTCGGCCTCGCCCTTCGGCGCTCATAGGCTTGCATTTTGCAAGAGTAGGGTCAGGGGTACTAGCATACCTCGTGCCACGGCCGCGTTTTTCGGTAACAACCCCTGGATGGCCTTTCCCGCGCGCCTCAGAGGGGCGCGCAATGTGACCGGCGGCGACGCCGACCGAGGTCACCACGATGCCGATCAGGTCTTCGGCGGTCAGCTTCGACAGGATCTCGCCGTCGATATCGTCGTCGCGGAACGCCGATACAAAGCGCTGAAGTTCTAAGTCCTGCAGCCAGGCCGCAATGTCCATCGGGTGATCCTCGGCTCGGGGAAGCGGCGATCCCTCGTCGTTAGACGTCGATAGCGTCGGCTGTTCGGATCAGCCAGGCTCCGCTCGTTACCTCAGTTCTGGCATGGGGTCGTGAGTTGCATCTCATTGGTGTCTACCACGAAGACCGCAAGAAGCTTGGCCGGCTTCGTCTCGCTGGCATTAGCGCTGACGCCATGGCGATCGCCGGGCATTTCGGAAAAACTCTGTCCGGCCTCGTAGGTCGTCACCGGTCCGTTGTTGACTTGACTGCGGATCGCCCCCTCGAGCACCGTCGCATAGATGAAAGCGGATTTCGGATGCGTGTGACACGGCGAATGACCGCTGTTCTCTGTGAGGGTTTCAGCCTAAGCCACGCAATCCGGTAGACTGTGCGACTGTCCGCGCGACCCAGCTCATGGAATTCCTCGGCGGCATCGCAGATTCGAGTACAGCCGGGAACACCGTCAGACTGCCGCCCGTGCTGTTCCAGCCCATCGCGGCGGACGGACCACTATAATCGGTTCCGCGAAATCGGCATCGTGCTGCGCTCGTGGCCCGGAGCAGCAATCGGCACGGCGGCCCCTTGGCTCCGCCCCGTGGCGATCGGCACGGCCGAGGCCGCCGAGCAGCTGGCCGCCAACGGGATCGGCATCCCGTTCTTCTAACGAGCAAATTTATCTCCAGGGTGTACTGATCAAAATCGAAGTGGATAGGCGCTCCAATTCCTGTGGGTGCGCGAACAAGCCGGAGCGGCTCCAAGGAATCCGCGCGCCGCGCCGGGAGGGCGAGAGTGATCGATCCGAGTGCGTCGGAAATGCCGAGCTCTCGCGCCGCGGTACTAGAAGTTCAAATCCATCTCCCTCCAGCGGCGAGTCTGCAAACCAGTGGTCCCCGAAGTCAAAACGGCGCGACGTGAAAAGGACTCGCGGCTTCCGAAACTCCGAAACGAATGGCAAAAGGCTTCAACCAAACCGTCGCGAGCCCGCGGTTACCTGAGCTCTTTTACAAATGCCGTCGCCTCAGTGGATCGAACCCAGCGCCAGAATGCCGGGCAGCTACCCGGTTCATGGAATTGCAGGGCGTCAGATGGGGCGCCGCTTCGTCCCGGCCACGACCATATCAATCTCGCGGCTGCCGCATTTGGAACAGACCAACAGCTCGCGCCAGTCAGGAACCGTTGTCTCAGTTCCATACCGAGCAGCCATTTCGCCCGGATCGGGTTCTACTCGGTGGCCGCAATCGCGGCACCAAACGATAAGGCGAACGGTCACGTCCGTCAAGCTGGTGGAGATTCGAGACTGAAGCTGAGGCGCTGCGGGTGCAGCGGCGTTGGCGGAAAGTGATCGGCGGGCGGGAGCGGTGGCAGTGAGGAACGCGATCGACGGCATGGCGGATTGTGCTGCGGCCGCAGTGCCGCTATCAAGCCCTGCGCCTTCGGCGCACCGCTGCGCGGCTGCGGGGCTTGACAGCGGCACTCCGGCCGAGCTTTTGGCATCCATGCCGTTCGACGGCGCAGTGGATCGCTTGGGATTGGCTAGGCCGCGCACGGGATCTGCCGGGGATCGGTGGCGGCGGCCGTAGCCAGTTCGGCCATGACCTCAACCTGCATGTAGCGGTGCTGCAGCTGCCACTCATCGTTTTGCTCGAGCAATACCGGTGACATCGAGCAGTTCGAAGCGCGCTGAGGCGCCGATGCCCTCCGCCACCTGCTGGCCTTCGTGTTCGAGCACGTCGGCGATTACCACCTTGGCGCCTTCACGCGCGAACATTCGCGCCGTAGCTGCGCCCATGCCGGACGCCGCGCCGGAAATTATGGCGACTTTATTGGCGAGCCTCATTGGTTGTCCTCCTTTGGCTTAACGGGCGCTTTTCCAGCGTCGGCTTGCTCCTCAGTATGGGTAACACCCAGAAGCTGTTGAGGGCTTCCTCGGGTATGACGGTGCCGGGCCGTGCAGAGTTTATTCCCCTCGCGCGCGAGGCTGGTAGCCGTGAGGGGTCGATTCCGCGCGTGCGAGGGGATAAAGACTCAGTCCGGTGGGGGTAAAAACTCGCGCCGATCTCCCCGCCGGCTCAAGGGCGGCGTACCACCCTTTCGATGCGCCGGTCGGGAATCAGCCACATCAGGGCCACCAGCAAGTAGATTGCGCCGGCGATCCGCGTATCGGCGAAGGCGGACAGGATGCCGGCGAGATAGAGCACCGGTGAAACCTTGCCTTTGAGGTCGCGGCCGATCGCTTGGGCCAGCGCCGAGTTCCGTCCGTGCGTGCGAAGGATCGCCAGTTGCATGCCTTGCCAGGCGAGCGCCGGCATCAGCAGCGCAATGCCATAGACGGCCGTCGGGACCGGGGCAAAATTGTTCTCCCCCATCCAGCCGGTGGCGAACGGAATGAGCGAAAGCCAGAATAGCAGGTGTATGTTAGCCCATAGCATCACGCCATCGACGTGCGGGACCAAGTGGAAGAAATGGTGGTGGTTGTTCCAGTAAATGGCTACGTAAACGAAACTGAGCACGTAGCTGAGGAAGATCGGCGTCACCGCCGCTAACGCGCTCAGGCTGGCATCGTGGGGCACCTTCAGCTCCAACACCATGATCGTAATGATGATTGCAATCACGCCATCGGTGAATGCAAGCAACCGGTCCTTTTCCACCGCCCGCTCCCTTGCCGCCGCAAGCGCGCACCATGATGACGGACCAGGTTTCGATGGCAACAAGCGATAGGTCACCACCTCGGGCTACTTCGATGTCGGCCGCGACAATCGCGCGAGTTTTCGCGATGTTCTGGACCAGCAGCGGTATTCATTGCGCGCGGGACGGATGGTTCGAATCCGCTTTGCTCCAGCGCTGAGTCATGTGCGAACCTGGCTTCGGGAGCCGGCGGAACCGCTGCTGGGCGGCAAAGCACCAACGCAACCATCCCGCCCCAATCATGCCCGATCAGCACGACGGTTTTTTGGCGTTCGCGGCCTTGATCAGCGCCGCCACATCGTCCACAAGATGAGGCAGAGCGCAGTCTGCAACTTGCGCCGGCTGGCTGGTGCGCTCGATGCCTCTTTGGCCGGGCTGATGGCCACCCGATTTCGCCCGACCCAGACCATGCCGACGGCCTTCACCCCGCTCGCCGATCGGAACGGCGCGGTCTCGCATCCGTTAGCCCCGTGGCGCCGACAACAATCCTAACCGAGGTCGTCTGCACTTGCCAAATTGTGCTATCCTTCGGTCGGGTTCGGGCAAACCCTAGTTCACCTTGCGTCTGGAGTAGCCGTAACCGGTTCGTAAATTCGGACCAAGCCAAGTCTTCGAGATGAAAGCGCGTCGTTATTCGCCACACACAATTAAGGTCTTGTTTGGAGCCTCGGGGAACCAATGCGCCTTCCCCGGCTGTACCAATCCTGTCATCGCGCCCGGAACTTCTGTTTCTGACGCCTCCGTCGTCGCGCAGATTTGCCACATTTACGCGGCCTCCGATAATGGACCGCGGGGCAAACCTGGCCTCACCGCCGCCGAGCGCAATTCGCCGGACAATCTCATACTCATGTGCGGGCATCATCATCCGCTGGTCGATAAGCAATGCGAAACGTGTCCAGCGGACCTGCTGAAAGCGTGGAAAAAGACGCACGAGGCTAAGTTTCAGCAAGTGACGGCCGAGGCTCTAAAGCTGCAAGACTCGATGCAGCAAATGGGCTTCTTGCGAACCTATTCGGATCAGCAGATCGGGGCCGAAATCGAGGCAATCAGGCAAGGGCGATTCATCAATGGTTATCCCGCCGCCCAGAAGGCCGCCGAGTTGGCCGAACGGATAGAGCGGACGGAACTGGTAGGTGATTCAAACGAGCTTCGGGCAAAAGGCCTTGCCTGGTGTGCTCGGCTGCTTTGCCAGCCGGAAACTTTGGGCCGCGCCCGCGAGCTGCTGAAAAAATCAAAGACATTGGCCGAAACCGGCGAAGTGCGGCTTGCGGAAGCCTTCATTGTCGCGGCAGAGGACAAGGACGCCGCACTAGCTTTGTTGGCCCCTATTAATATGCCCGCGGCGCGATCCGCGGCGCTGCGCATCGTCACCAATAGCGAACAAGCGGCTGGAGCGATTGCTTGGGTCGAGAGAGCGGGTTTGACGCTCGAATTCATTCGATGCCGAAGGCAAGTTTTTCCACATCACGAACGAACTAGTGCTCTGACCCATTCAGAGGATTCACAAACGCGTTAAGATATCGTATAGCGGGCCATGACGTGGGGGACGGGGGTCATGGCACAACAGCTATGTGTGGTATTGAGCAGCGCGGAGCGCGAGCAGTTGGCGGCAATCGCGGGCGACCGCAACCGGCCCCGCAAACACGTCGAGCGGGCGCGCATCGTGCTCGCCTCGGCAGATCGCCACTCGGCGCAGCGGGTGGCGCAAAGCATCGGCATTAGCCGGCCCACGGTGTGGCGCTGGCAACAGCGCTTTGCCGCGAGCGGGGTCGAAGGTTTGCTGCGCGACAAGACCCGTAAACCCGGCAAGGCGCCGCTCGCGGCGGAAACCACGGCGCAGGTCGTGGCGCTGACCTGCACGGCACCGCCGCACCAGGCGACCCACTGGACCGGCCGCGCAATGGCCAAGGCCATCGGCATTTCCGTGGGTTCGGTGCAGCGCATCTGGCGGGCGCACCAACTGCAGCCACACCGGCTGCGCACCTTCAAGCGCTCGCGCGATCCGAGCTTTGCCACCAAGCTGACTGATATCGTCGGGCTCTATCTCGATCCACCGGCCCATGCCGTGGTGCTGTCGATTGACGAGAAGAGCCAGATCCAGGCGCTCGACCGCACCCAGCCCGGACTGCCGATCAAGCCGGGGCGCTGTCAGACCATGACGCACGATTACAAGCGGCACGGCACCACCACCCTGTTCGCCGCACTCAGCGTGCTCGACGGCACGGTGATCGGCCGCTGCATGCAGCGCCATCGCCATTTCGAATTCATTCGCTTCCTCAACGCTGTCGAGCGCCAAGTCGCGGCTGGCAGGCCGATCCATGTCGTGCTCGACAATTATGCCACTCACAAGCATCCCAAAGTGCTGGCCTGGCTGTCGCGCCATCCGCGCTGGACTTTCCACTTCACCCCGACCTCAGCCTCGTGGCTCAACGCCGTGGAGAACTTCTTTTCCAAGATGACGCGGCAGCGCATCCGCCGCGGCGTCTTCCACTCGATTGCTGACCTGCAGACCGCCATCAATGCCTATCTCGCCGAGCACAATGCCAGCCCCAAACCCTTCGTCTGGACCAAATCCGCCGACGCTATTCTGGCCAAACTCGACCGCTGCCCTGTACCATCCGTTTGATTCAGTGCACTAGCGGCAGAAAGATGGCAGGAAGCGGCGGATCACGCGTCGCAGGTGACAGCGGCGGATATGACTGAGACGCCTGTCCTTCACCACGCTGTCGGAATGGCCTGCCTGATGCAGGCCGTGCCGGTCGAGCTTCGTTCGAGCGTTCTATCGCAGAATTCCGTTCGAGGTCGCCTCGTTTCCGCTCGCCGCCGATCCAGCGGCGCTCGCGTTCCGGCGGCGGGCGATCGAGGCGTTCGAAGCGGTGTCAGCCTTCGCGCTGACGGTAGGAGTCGCCAACGCGTCAAATGTCGCGTCCGATAGTGCACTCTGGCTGAAGCTTAGGGACCCGCAGGCTCATGACGAGGGTATGGAAGCGCTGCGTGAGAGTATGCGAGATCCGGAACAGTCCCTTCGCAGACTGTCCTTCGCGCTTCAATTCGGACTCAAACTGGATCTGGCCACGATTGAAAAGGAAATCGAGCGACGGGTAGCCTTATCTGGCGGAGGCACGGTGGATGAGGCCTTCGCGCGTTTGGCGCTTGCCTTCACGCAAGGCGATCCCAAGGGGATAGCCGAGTATATCGCCCGGCATCGCGGCCAGCTGTATGAGCATCTCCACAAAAGCGCCGTCCTGACAATCGAGATCGAAATGCTGGCGCGCGCTGGTCAGATCGATACCGCGAAGGAACGGCTGGGCGAAGCCCTTGCCCACGGATTGGGAGGCACTGAGCAACAGCATCTGCGCAGGATAATTGCGGAGACTGAGGGCGCCGATCCTGCGGCGGAGCGTAAGAGGCAATACGAGGAAACGGGTCGCCTCAGCGATCTCGCAAATCTCGTCGTGCTGCTGGAACAACAAGAATCCTGGCAGGAGCTCCTTCCGTTCGCAGAGCGGCTCTTTGGCACAACTCATGCCCTCGAAGACGCTTTTCGGGTGGCGAAGGTATTGAACGAGACGGGGCAGTACGACGAGCTGCTTCAATTCCTCCAGAAAAATTCGGCTTTGGTCGAGCAAGCTGCTGTACTTAAGACGATGCTGGCCTGGTCGCTCTACCGCCAGGGCCGCTTTGATGAGGCCTCCTCCCTGCTTCGGCAATTGGTTGCAACCCGGGACGATGCGAACGACCGTAAGTTGCGCGTGGGCTTGGCGATCGCGTCCGGCAAATGGGATGAATTGATCGAGCACAGCACTAGCGAGTGGAACAAGCGCCACGAACGGACTGCCGTTCAATTGCTCATGGCGGCGCAGATCGCACAGGCGGTCGGCGGGCCGCATGCCAAAGAGCTGGTGCGGGCGGCTGCCGAAAAGGCGCCCGAAGAAGCTGACATCCTGATGGGCGCCTACATGCAGGCGACAAGCGCCGGCTGGGAAGGCGAAAGCATCGCCGGCCAGTGGCTACAACGCGCCGCCGCCCGCTCCGGGGAAGACGGGCCGGTCAAGCAAGTGAGTATGAGAGAGCTGTTTGATCGCAAGCCGGAATGGGACAGGCGCTCGACATCGATATGGCAGCTTTTGAATGACGGAAAAGTGCCGATGTTCGGCGCAGCACATCTCCTTCACCGCTCGCTGATCGACTTCACGCTCCTGCAGGCGCTGGCAAATCTCTCGGAAAGCGATGCGCGTCGGCGCGGTATCGTCTTCGCCTTCAGTGGTGCGCGGACTGCGGCTATCTCACTTCCTGGCATCACAACGGTTGCTCTCGACCTGACGGCGATCTTTACCTGGCCAGGACTATGACCCGGACGCGCAGCTGTAAAGATGCACAAGCTGATTAATGGTGCCGGTATCGCTCTGGAAGTAGCCGACCAGCTTCTTGTCCTGCCCGCCCTTCTGGAGCGCCGGGAAACCGAGTTCCTGGTAGAGCTTCACGGCCTCCGCCATCGCCCCAACGCGGAGCGTGTAAGTTCTCAGTTAGCTCGCATGCAGCCCTAGCGACCGACAAAGGTCGCCCACACACCCTCAGGATGCCAAACATCTTCCATATCGGCACGCGCCTGCTCCTCATTCGTCCCGAGCACATCCCGGCGATATCGGTAGAGAAAGGCCGAGACCCGGTAGTTTGCGATACAATGAACATGCACCCGGACCTCTTTTAGCTGCGCCATCCCGGAGCAGAACCGATTGAAATCCTCGTCAGTGGGGTTCTGAAAATCGACCGGGATGTGGATATACGTCATGCCGAGACGGCTGACACTTGCCGCCTCGTCCGGCAAAGCCTTCTCATGAGTATGAAGCCCGAGGTTGATGATGTGGCGCACGCCCAATGCGCGGATGTCAGCTAGTTGCGCCTCCGTTGGCTGACCTGAGGTCGTAATTCGATCGTCGAGCCGACGCCAGTTGTAGATGGATGTAGGGTCGCCCCTCAGTCTTGCGTTTTTAGCAGAAACTCGGCGCGGAACTCGGCTGATCGGCGCGGACAACTTTCCTCGGATATCAAACCCGCGTTTCCCGAGGGCATCGAGAACCTTCGACGTGGCCTTGCCGGACAGGCGAGCGAGCTTTTCAACCTTGGTCTCTTCCATGGCCTGGAATATGGCACGGCGAGCGCCGATCTGAAACCGTCGATCCCTTGGGCGAGGAGCCGTTTTCTTGTGCGTAAAAAACTGAGATGAACAGGTCCAAGAACACTGGTTTTGCCGACCGCCTGAGCGCAGCCGCAGATGCGAAGAAGGCCCAATTGGAACGGGCAGCCCAAGCGAGGTCTGCTGCCGAGAGCCCCGCCGCTGTCGAGCGGCGGAAGGCACGGGAAGCGGTTGGGATAGCTCGCGATGCCCGTATCGCAGAGCGAAAAGCCACGAAGTTGGCCAATGAAGCTCGTCAGGCTGCTGCCCTGGCCGCTGCGCAAGCCGCCGAAGCTGCCGCTCGTGAGGTCGCCCTGAAAGCCGAGCAAGAGGCCCGCGATGCGGAATTCGCTGAGCAGACAGCGCGGGAAGCCGCCCTGGAAGCCGAGCGGCAGGCCACTCGCGACGCCCGCTATGCCGCCCGCAAAGCTCGAAAGCGAAAGGGCAGATAGGGTCATCGGTCGACAGGGTGGGCAAAGGATGGCGTACGTGACCTACCGCGTAGGGGTCACCCGTGATGGGCCGTAAGCTACTGTCGGGAGTTGTTGGACGCGAGGCGGAAAGGCAGGCCGATTGAACCGAAAAACCTATATGACGGTCACTGCCACGCTGTTTCTCGTCGTGGCAATAATGCATCTGCTGCGGATCATCTTTGGATGGCAGGTGGAGATCGGCGGCTTAAGCATTCCGTTCTGGGTGAGTTGGCTGGGCGTTCTTGTGGCCGGTGCCCTCGCATACCTCGGCTTCACGCAGGACAGATAGTCGCCCACCTGTCGCGACGAACCGCTCGACCACGCCCTCGCCTTTGGCGCTCAGTTTGAGAACATTAGACGAACCTGAGATCTTCGGCTCCGAGGAGGTGGGCCATGTTCTTTCGTTTTCCGCCTGACGCCCGTCCACCGCGCTGCCAACCAGCGCGCCAGAACCTAGCGAGTGAATAGAAGTTCGACGAAGAGACAAAACGCACGCTCCTGCATCGGATAATTCGTCCCGCAGGACTGCGATATGTAGCTCCAAGGCGAGAAGCATAAAAATATCTTCTCAGGTGAGCATCCGAGGCTTAGTATATCAATAATAAAGACCGGTACGGTTAATAAATTAACCGTAAGGGCGAGAAATATGGTTTCTATCGACATGTAAAAACAGTCGTGATTGTGATGCCGTTTTTCTACTCATCCGGCGAGGAAATCAGACCGGGCGATCGCGTGCTTATACATGGCGAGGCAGGCGAGATCGAATTTATCGCCGATCCGGCTAAAAATTCTGATGATTGGTATGTGAGACAACACGGTGGGGGGATCATGGTGCTCGAACTCAAAGTCTTCGGGAGAATTTTCATTAGCGAACCCGAGAGCGACGAACACTTAGCCTTCGTGTCCCGACAGACGGAACCCTAACTCGACGACTTCTCTATGCTGTCATAGATATGGTGACGCCAGACCAGCATCAGTTGGCGATCGAATACCGCGAACTCATGCGGACGATCGCCACGACGGAGATCCAGGTTGCCGCTTTGCGGCATTGCCGCCAGAGACCGTGGCCGCTGTTAAGAATGAAGCCTCTGCTGTGGGTCGCCTTGCTTACGAAGCTCTAGAAGGCACTGCCGCTCGGATCGCCGATGCCCTCCAACGTGCGGTTGACCGGGCCAAACGTGATGTCGAGACCGCACATTGGCAGGTGCGCAAAGCTCATGACCGGCTCAACCGAGTTGTCGCTCAAGAGCCATTATGCAATGCGTGTCATTGGTTAGACTTCCATCTCTGGTGTGCGGAGGTTCAAGCGTCAGTACAAAGAGACCATGGTGCAGCTCCAGCGAATGGAAAACGTAACCGGACTGACGCAGCAACTTTACGCACGCATTATGGCCGAACACGGCCCATCACGCGGCGAGACCATTCATTAGAAGTGATAGAAGAAAGGAGGACAGCAAGCGACAAGACTCCCAAAAACATCCTCAGCGGTACACCAGGACGGGGATTTTCGAGTGCGTCAACACTTTGACCGTCTCGCTGCCGAGAACAACCGCCGAGACGCCGCGTCGCCCGTGCGACGCCATCACGATCAAATCGCACCTTCTGGCCTCGGCGGCATCAATAATTGCCTGATAAATCTGTTCGTGCTCGACGTGGAGCACGTCGCAGTCGACACCCGCTAACTGTCCGCGCCAAAGGCTATCAGCGACAGGCTGTTCGCGGCGACACCCGACCCGATTGCGACTGTTGCCTCCACCGCCATCCATGCAGCGGTTAGCCATTCGAGCCGGAACGCTCGGCGGACGAGATCTGCTCCGGTTGTTTCAATGCGGATTGCCATCGCTCCCAAGCCGCAGCAGAGAAGTGGCTAACAGGGCGGAGCGCACCCGTTACAGGCTTTTCAGGCGGAGGCCACCAGGTTCGCTTGCGCTCGCCTCTCTCGACCGCGCCTGCCAAAATCTTATCCCGCGTTTCCGCAACGCTCACCACCACGGCTTTTGCCCGGCATAGAGCGCTCACGCGCTCGGTGCTGAAACGGACTGAAGAGCTGAGGGGTCACCCACCGGTCGACATGGAGCGCGCGCTGAGCGCATCGGCGGATTCTGAGGTCGTGGCACCACGCGCCGGACGAGGTGGGACCGCCAGTTCGAATCCGCTTTGCTCCAGCGGCGAGTTCTCGTGCGAACCTGACTTCCCAGTCAGAAGCAAGCCGCCAAAGCTCTGGTTAACGACCACAAGCGCTCCGTTCCCACGCATCCTTAGCTCTCGCGGCGGCGACTGTCTGCCATTGCATGTTCGAAACCGCGTCCGGACCGCCGCAGGCGAGCGGCCTTATGTGATCTTTCCAGTAGCCGGGACAAGCACCGCTTGCTTTCCCGGTCGATGGGCAGGGGCTCCCGTTGGAATTCCCGTGTCACTTCGCGGGATCGGTACTGCTTCGCCGAAAGACGGGGCGGGATACGCGAGCGCCACCAGCAGCGTTATAATAATAATCAGGCTGGCTCTCGTCATACGCCCCAATGCCAAACGATCCAACCCAGCAGCGTTCGTGAAGCTCGACGCCGCCGAGCACGCGCTCGGCGTCCGTCGCGATCCTTGCGGTAGCCGGGGCAGGCGCCGCTGGTTTTGCCCGTCGAGGGGCAAGGGTGCTCGCGCTGAAATTCCCGAGTTACCTCGCGGGATCGGTACTCCCTCGCGGAGAGCGGCGCGGAGCTGATCGCAATCATGGCCGCGACGATGATCGGGCCGGCCCTCGTCACAGGCACTAGCGCCAATAGCCGGTGAAGCACAAAACCGCGAGCGTTGTCAGGGCCGCCGTCGCGAAGATGATCCCGAGCGCGTTGCGGGCGTGTTCCTTGCGGGTACCGTCACGACCGGCCCGCCATCGGATTTTAGAACCTCGCCACGACCGTCGAAAAAGTACCAACCGATCAGGCCGGCGGCAGTGAGGAGTCCGAGACCTCCAATCAGGAAACATCGCGCTCGGAAGGTCATTCTCGACTATGTCATTCCCCGCCTAGCCGGCTTCGAAGGCAACCGCAATCCGCGTGATCGTGCGGCCGGCCCTGGAAGTGCGGCGGCTCTTCGCCAACAGCCCCCGGCCGGGGATTCGAATCTGCTTCCTCCAGCGGCGAGTCCGTGGGGGCGAAGTCGTTACCGGACTCCTCAATTCAGGTATCGATAGAGAAAGGCCTGCACCCGAACATGTGCGTCCATGGTCGCAGCGGCGTCGTAGGCCAGCATATGGCCCAGCTTGCAATGGTCATGCATCCCCTGCACGTCGAAGGCGTGATAGGCGCTGGGGTAGACCTGGAAGACCGGCCCCGGTAAGGCGGTAGCGTACCGCCGGGAAGCGAGTGTTGCGCAGTCGTCGGCGACCGCGGATGCGAAGCGTACACAGTGATCGGATGGGGTGGGGGCCACGAAAGAAGTAACTTTGCGGAGGCCGAGACGCTCGGAACTGTCGAAGGCAACATGTGCGGCATCGGGAACCACGACGCCACCCCGAATTTCGGTTTCCGTCCGTACGCTACCCGCGACTGAACCTCAATGCAGAAAGCGGCGTTCCAACTCGCGCATCCGGTCGTCACCCTGCAAGGTGAAAATCTCGGCGACAGAGGCAATGCTGCTCTCGACGCCGGCGATGCCGCCTTCGGCAAGAATACGAGCAAAGGTCGCTCGCATGGCGGCAACGGCCGCGCGGATCGCGTGGTTGGCGCAAATGATCAGCCCGACCTTTCTCAAAGCCGCGACATCGGCGAATGAGAGCTGCGGGTATGTGGTCGGCACCAATATCAATGGGACAGACCCGGACCAATCATGGCAGAACTGGAGGATCTCCTCAGGTGTCCTTTCCTTGCTGTGGATCAGCACGGCGTCGGCACCTGCTTCGGCGTAAGCTGCACCTCGCCGCAGCGCTTCGTCTTGACCGAGCCCGGCAATCAGCGCCTCGGTGCGCGCGACCACCAGCGGGCCACCGGAGAGCCGGGCGGCCTCGATCTTGCCTTGAAACTCCTCGACCGCTACCAAGATTTGCCGCCCGTCGGGGCGCAGACTGCTGTCCTTCGGGAAGGTCTTGTCCTCGATTACCACCGCGGCGACGCCGGCGGCGGCATAACGCGGCACCAAATAGGCGACGTTAACCGCATTACCGTAGCCGGTGTCGAGATCGGCGATGACCGGCGCATCCTGCACCTCGCCGATCGCACGCATTAGTTCCAGATGCGTGTTGACCGACAGAATGTTGGCGTCGGGCACAGCGTAGGAGGCGGACAGTTCGAATCCGCTGCCCCAGATCGCGTCAAAGCCCGCTGCGGCGGCGAGCTTGGCCGCCAGCGGGTTATGCGCCGCCATCGCGATTGCCGGCCGTTCGGGGTCGAGCCGGGCCTTTAGGCGCGCGACGGTGGGGTTGTCCTGCATCATTACTGTGCTCTCCTTAGAGCCCGGGGGCAGTGTGACCCAGTTCACACTTGTTCGACGACTTACCGAATATCATTGGAAATGCGACAGATGGAAGGGCCGGTCTCGTGGTCGCATTTGTGAACCCATTCATGCGGAGGTGGAGTCATGAACGACGTCATGGTGCAAGCGCCAACTTCGTCAGAGAGATTGGAAAGTGAGTTAAATCCCCAGCCATCTGGGGGGCGGCGATGGGGCATCACAGCCGCAGTTTTCCAAAGCGCACCGCTGCGATCGTGGCTTGCCAGGCATCCCAGGACCCGGTCGGAGTTCGATTTATCAAAAATCCCGATCTATCCGGGTGCGTAACGAGCGCAGAACGGCTGCTTGGTCTGCTACATCGCTGGCGCGATGAGGCAGTCAGGGCCGGTAAAGAGGTCACGCGGATTGCGCTGGCCTTCGAAGCCGGCCGCGACGGCTTCTGGTTGGCGCGCTGGCTTGAGGCGCGTGGGGTCGAGGCGGCATCGACCTGCTGGCCGGCCAGGTGCACGCCCTCGTCAAGAGCCTGCCCCGGCGAAGGCCGGGGATCGCCATCGCAGTCGCGAATTTATCGAATTCCTCAAGGGGCTGGATGCCGCCTACCCCGCGGTGACCGCGGTCAAGATAATCCTCGATAATCACTCGGCGCACGTCTCGCAAGAGACCAAGGCTTGGCTGGCGGCGCGACCTGAAGGATGCTTTCGGTTCGTGTTCACCCCCAAGCACGGCTCCTGGCTCAATCTCGTCGAGGGGTTCTTCGTCAAAGCCGCCCGCTCCGTGCTCCGTCACATCCGCGTCAGCTCGAAACACGAGCTGAAACAACGCATCATGGAGTTCATCGATGATCTCAACCGCGACCCGGTCATCCACCGCTGGCACTATCAAATCGATACCGCCGCATAATCCATAGCTGCGCAAATTCGGAAACGATGTACTATGTATTATAATCGCACATTTCGCCCGATTGGCACAAAGCGACCACGCCTGAACCGTCAGCCTCCGAGCGCCGCGCGGAGATCACAGCGGTAGCGTGGCGCTCAGCCAACACGAAATACAGGTCGACATAATCCTTGTACGAACCGCGGCGGCCAATCGTATACGCCCTGGTGTCGGCGGCCTGCTTGTGCGTATCCGTGAGGCTGTGTTTCAGCACTGAGGCGGGACCCCACCCATAAACTGCCGCGCTTGATCCCAACGTAACTCGCGTAGCTTCGACCAGCGTCTCCGTGCCCGCTCCCCAATCACCGTGAGGAACCGAAGGTTTGTTGCATTCTCCGCTGGAGGGAGATGGATTCGAAATTTCAGTTCCGCGATGCCTCGCCAGCGCCAAAGCGCCTAAACAGCTCTATCGGCTTGCTGAGGCCGATGACCGCTCGGATAATACCGCCATGCCGACAGTCGATCGGCCTCAATTCGACCGAAGCCTCGAAACCGCTGTCTAATGCGCGCGGAACTGAAATATCGAATCCATCTCCCTCCAGGGGAGAGTCCGGTGCGAACCCGACTACATGATTGCTAGCCGCCCGAGTTAACTTCTCCAATCTTGGTCCATTGGAACCAGCACGACGAGGGCTGACCTTCGAGCCTCAGCGTCGTTTCGGATCCAACAAATGCACTACGCAGCACGAATCCACTCCTGCGGAATCGGCTGCGCCCGCTGGTCTGCGACGAGTTTTCTGCGGCGGGCCTGCTCCTCGGCGCTGATCGAAGCTGGATCCTCACGGAACTCCGGCCCCATGGCCATGGCTTTCTTAACGGCCGGCCGCTCGCCGATTTCTCCCAGCCAGCGCTTTACATTCGGGAACTCGTCGATGTCGATCTTCCGGGTTGCCCAGCTCGATGCCCAGGGATAGCAGATCATATCGGCAATCGTGTATTGGCCGACCGCGAGATAGCGCTTGTTGAACAAACCGAGGTTCATCACGCCGAAGATACGATGCGCTTCGTTGTCGAAGCGGCGCAGGGCGTAGGAAAGATCGCCGTTGTTGCCACTCTCGGCAGCCCGCCGGAAATGGCCCTGCTCGCCGAGCTTCGGACCCTGATTGGCCAATTGCCAGCCGACCCACTGAGCGACATCGTATTTGCCGCGCGGGTCCTGCGGGTAGAACCGTTCGGTCTTCTCGGCGAGATACATCATGATCGGCCCGGATTCGAAAATCGAGATCGGGGCGCCGCCGCCCATCGGCTCGTCATCGACGATCGCTGGCATCCGGCCGTTCGGAGAAATCTTCAGAAATTCGGGAGCGAGCTGGTCCCCGCGGCCGATATTGATCGGTTTGATCGTGTAAGGGAGCCCCAACTCCTCGAGAAGAATGACGATCTTCTTGCCGTTTCCGGTAGGCCAGAAATAGAGGTCGATCATTGAGTTTTCTCCTTTTCAGGGTGGCAGCAGCGGGCGGAGCACGGCGATGTGCCGCACTATAAACCATAATCCGTTTACCGGCGCACATAGCCGGTCTTCAGCAAGTCTGGCTGGGAAGCTGTGTCGTCGTCTGCACTTCGGCTAAAGTCGCTCCATGTCAGAGTCCGAGAGGCCACGATCACCCTTTGCCGGAATGGCCGACCTTTCCGCCCGCACACCTCTCCGGGTGCTTTCGCCCGATGAGATCGAGCGGATGCTGGCGGAGCACCGGCTTTACCTGGCGACGGAATATCACCAAGGCCACCGCGCGAATTTCTCATCAGCCGATCTGACCGGGCGAGATTTCTCGGGGCTCAATCTGCGCGGGATCAAGATGGACCGCGCCTTGCTCAGCGGGGCTGATTTCACCGGAGCCCATCTCCAAAGCGCGAACCTAATCGGCGCGATCTTACAAGAGGCGTGCTTCGACCGTGCGGATTTATCCCGGGCGCGTTTGAGCGGCGCGAACCTCGTTTCGTCAAGCCTTGAGGACGCCTGCCTCGCCGAGGCCGAGATGGAGTTCGCATTGGCGGCCAACACGGTGCTGAGAGGCGCTTGCCTGCGTGAAGCTGACATGAGCGGCGCTCAGCTCGATGCGGCCGTGCTCACCGGGGCCGACCTCCGAAAGGCGAATCTGCGTGGCGTCGGATTCCGTCATGCAAAGCTGGACGCGGCCGACCTCCGTGATGCCCGGCTTGGTGGTGCGTTCCTGGTCGGCGCGTCGCTGCGGGGTACCGATTTGCGCGGCGCGTATCTGCGGTTGGCAAGGCTCGACGCAGCGGATCTGTCGGATGCCAACTTGGATGGAGTCGAAGGCCTGACGCAGGGACAGATCAATCGGGCCCACTGCAACAGTGGCACAAAGCTGCCCGTACGCTTGACAGCGGTGGAAGATGGCAAACGATGAGCATGTCGCGATGCTTGGGCGCGGCGCCGCAGTGTGGAACGAGTGGCGGGCGAAATCCCACGATGCGCCGGACTTGTCTGGGGCCGGTCTGCGAGGGCTCGACTTGAGTGGCCTCGAACTCTCTGGCGCCGATCTTCGAGGTGCCGATCTCCGAGGCACGAATTTGAGCGGGGCGAATTTGTCGGGTGCGCATCTCGACGGCGCCAACTTCTTCAAGGCGGTACTCGATGGCGCTCGTCTTGCCGGGGCTTTTTTGAATGGAGCCCAATTCTTGAACTGCGCTCAGCTCGTTGTCACTCGGAACTGGCAATCAGCCTTCCGCGATGACGCGCTTGCCTGTGGCGCCTCCGTTCCTGACGGAATGCCCTCGGATTAGGTTGCCCACCGAACGGCTTACATGCCAGGGCGAACCGAACGCAACGAGTAGGACCATCAAATCGATCTGCCGGTGAAGCCCGGTCTGCGAAAAAGCGTAGATCGTTAAATGCTTCCACCGCCGATCCCTTCGGGACGGGAAAGAAGCGCTGTACCTCGCTGGCAAAGCGGTCAAGATAGGCTTTGAGAACCGGTGGACATGCTGGCGGGAAGTTCGCGCGCAGCATAGCGGTGGCGGCGCATCGCTCGGGCGAGCACAACGTCGCCTGCCGAGCGGACATTGCGCACCCAATTGGATTCGCCGCGGGCGCAGACCAGGTAGCGCTTCCCATCGAGGTCAAGCGGGTCCACGGGGAGCGAGATTGTCTTGCCGCTCTTTCGCCCCCGGACTTCGAGTACGTAGAAATGACCGCGGATCAAACCGATCCAAACCAGCGAAGTGAGGACACGACCCAGAATGCGTTCAGCGGCACCTGGCCTGAGAAAACTCGCACCACTCCCGGTCGTCACCCTCTACCCCGCCTTGCTGTAGCGTCGTTCGATAGGGTATCAGCCAGAGACCAAGTCTGGTTCGCACACAACTCTCCGCTGGAGGAAAGGCGGATTCGAACCGCTGGTCCCACTTGCGCCTAAAAACGGGAGCGATGCCGGTGAGCGCGATGCCCTCCCTCCAGCAGCAAGTCTGCAAACCATCGATCCCTCGCGAGATCTGAAGACGCCAGCAGGTCTCCTGCGAATGCTGGACTGGTTTACATTCGAACTCTAACCAGAAACTCCGTTGACAACTGATAAGGGGCGGCCGGGAATGGGTTCCGCAGCCGGATCGCAACCGATCTAAAATCGGTGAGATCAGCCCCGAACAAAGTAGGGGCTCCCGCCTGCGGAACCCTTCAAGTCTATGGCGATTTATTTTGTTCCATGGCGACCTCTGCCAAGAGGCTGTCGCGTCCTCGTAATCGGTCAGTTGCTGCAGCAGGTTGTGGAATGGGCCCTTAGGGACCAGCCCGAGCCCCGCGATTGCGGCGGACAATGCGCCCGCCAACCGAGTTCGCGACCGGTCGCACCAACAACACTCCACCCTGCGCCGTGGAGCGCGCATTTAACGCAGCGAGGGCGATTTCGGCGATCGACGCGTTTGCCCGTGGCGCCCGACGGATTTGCCCTCCGTGACGCCGCAGGATCGCTATTGAGTGGCATCCCGAAGAATTCGTTCATCGCGTTCGGGAAGGCACCCCTCGGAGTGGGGGTAGTCGCTGCCGGACCATGGCAGGTGCTGCGCTATGGAGAGGAAGTCAGGTTCGTAACTGACTCGCTGGTGGAGGGAGATGGATTCGAACCATCGGTACCCCGCCAAGTTTTTTTTTGGCTGCCCCGTCCCTGCCGCGCCGGTGATGTTGCGCGCCGGCGGCCACCTCTCACCCCGACCCTTTCCCCGCAAACGGGGAGAGGGAGTATTCCGTGGTTCTGATCCGCCCGGATCGCCGTGATTGCCGGGCGGGAAATAGCGTAAAACCGCGTATGGCCGCGCCGACCGCCACCCCACAGCGACCCGACCGAGCCCTCGTTTACGCCGCGATCGTCATCGTCGCCGGCGTGCTGGCCACCACCCTGGCGCAGACGCAGGTTCTGGCGCGCCTCCCGCTGCAAAACCTGCTCAAGAACGAATTGCACGTCGACCGCACCGCGAATGCCGCGTTCTTTTTCTGGGCCGGGCTGGCGTGGTATCTAAAGCCCTTCGCCGGGATCCTGACCGACGCGTTCCCGCTCTTCGGCAGCCGGCGCAAGAGCTACATCCTGGTCAGCGCGACATTGGCGGCGCTGTCCTGGTTGGTCCTGATCGTTACCCCGCACGAATACCGCAAACTGCTGTTCGTCGTGATCGTCATCAACACGTTTATGATGGTCACGAGCACCGTGGTCGGCGGCTACATGGTCGAAACGGCGCAGGCCAATTCGGGCTCGGGCCGTCTAACCGCGCTGCGCCAGTTCGTCCAGCAGGCCTGTTGGATCGTCAATGGCCCCGCGGCCGGATATCTGGCTAGCATCGCCTTCGGCTGGACCGCCGCGGCGTGCGGCGGCGTCATGTTCATGCTGGTGCCGGTGACCATCCTGTTTCTGCGGGAACAGCGGCAACGATCCGATCCGCGACACCTTCTGGAGAATGCCCGCCGCCAGCTCGTCAAAATCGCCACCGCCCGGACTATGTGGGGAGCCGCGGGCCTGATGGCGCTGTTCTACATTGCGCCGGGCTTTGCGACGGCACTCTTCTACAAGCAGCAGAACGAGCTGCACCTCGGGACGCAAGCCCAAGGCTTCCTGCAATTGATCGCCGGTGTTTGCGGCGTGCTCGCCGCTGTCGGTTACGAAATCCTGTGCCGGCGCCTTAATCTCCGCACCTTGCTGGTCGGGTGCATGATCTTCGCGACGGCGGCCAATTTAGCCTATCTGTTCTACAGCTCGGCGGGCCGCGCGCAGGCGATCGAAGCATTGAACGGCTTCGGCTACACCTTGGCCGAGCTGGCGCTGATGGATCTTGCCGTGCGCGCGACACCTGCCGGCAGCGAGGGGTTGGGTTTTTCGTTGATGGTCAGCGTCCGCAATCTGGCGCTGTTCGGGACCGACTGGTTCGGCTCGCATTTGCTCGACGAATATCATTTTTCTTTTGACAGCCTGGTGCTCGCCAATTCGCTGACCACGTTGATCGCAGTTCCTCTGGTGTTTCTGCTTCCCCGGCTCCTCGTCCTCCGCAAGGACGCAGAGATCCATGAGGAGACGCCCGGGCTTGAAACCGCGATGGAATAGGATCGTTATGTCTTAGCGGCACCACCGCAAGCGGTCCCGAATGATCGATCGCGATCGTCAGGCAGCCAGAGCTGTGGCACGATCAGCGCGATCGACGGACCGGAGCGAGGGACGCAAACTCGGCTTGGTCAGCGGCCTCCGCAGCATTCAGATATTCCTCCCAGCGTTCGTGGAGCGTACGATCATCTTGGAGGGAGATGGATTCGCGAGGGAGCCGGTTTATATTGCGGAAGGTGAAGGATCGACGGGCGGCCAAAAAAAATTGGCGGGGTACCGATGATTCAAATCCATCTCCCTCCAGCGGCGAGTCTGCAAGCTATCGGTACCTCGCGAGAGATCCGGTGCCGTCGATGTGCCTCACATTGCCAGCCAGCCATAGATAACGGGCACAGCTTTGTTGGACGGCCTGGGTGCTGAGCGGCGTGGAGTTCCGGCAGAACAGACCACGAACATGGAAGTCGTACCGATCCAAGGGTGCCAGCGCGAAGATGGTCAAGTCTCGGCTGCTTGGCGAAGATTGGATGTTGCCGGAAATGTGCGTTGCGTCAAAAATTGCGCTTCGTCACCTCGCATGAAATCGAGAGCAGGGCGCGTTATCGGATCTGGCTTCGGTTTGTTAGCCTCTGATGCGTACCGCTCTCGTTCGCCAATCAGGGTGGCAAAAAAGTGGCAAGGAGAACAAAATACGTCCTGCCTTGAACGCGTGACAACCGACGCGCCGGCGATCTCGCGACACAAGAGATCGTGGGATGGAGAGGTATTTCGTGACCGGAACAGGATAGTCGTAGGTTCCAGATTGGCCACCCGCCTAGAATTTGTGCAGCTGGGCGGCAGGAACCATTGAATTTCGGGGCGGGTTTTGTTGGAGAGACGAATGGGTGGCCGGCATCAAGGCCGGTTTGTCTAGGGTTGTTGCGCGAATTGGGTGGGAAAATAAGGATCAGGAGGCGGATATGGGTTATCGGATCACTCGCCGTGCCCTGATGGTGCTTGCAAGTCTCTGCTTCATTCTGTTGCTCACCGCTGCTCCCTTCACACCAGGAGCCGCCGCGGCGTCGGATCCGCAGGATGTTGTCCGAGGTTTTTACGGGGTCTTGCTCACTAACATGAGGGATGGCCGTACCCTTGGCGCGAGCGGGCGTCTTGCCAGGCTGGCTCCCGTCGTCGACAGGATTTTCGACATCCCGGCCATGACCCGGCTCGCTGTCGGCAACTCGTGGACGAACCTCAGCCCAGCCGAACAGCAGCTATTGATCGCCGCATTCCGGCATTACGTTGCCGCCACTTACGTTGACCAGTTCAACACTTATTCGGGCGAGCAGCTACAAGTCACCGGTGAACGCCCCCACGGAGCAAATGTCGTCGTGCAGACGAGAATCGTAAAATCGAACGGCGACGCTACGCGGCTCGACTATCTGATGCGGCAGGATGAAGGCGGACCGTGGATTTCAGATGTCTATCTCGACGGCTCGATCAGTCAGCTGGCGGTACATCGCTCGGAGTTCCATTCAATCCTCCAGCGGGAGGGCATCGATGGCCTCATCCAGGCTTTGAACCGCAAGGTCGACTTGCTGAGAAATGTCGCCAAGGCGTCTTAGCCCTCGGTCGCCATTCCATTCCCGCAGTTCGGCTGTTGATTGGTTCGCCCGGCCCAGAGCGCGGCGCGCTTCATTGATTTCCTGCTCGATCAAGGGATGGCGGGTGAGAAACCTACATTCGAACCAAAAGGCGCGCGCTGCCCTCGAGTTCCCGTTGCCCGAAAGCGTGAACCTGATGCTTTAAGTCCCGAGATTGAGAGGAGGAGAGGCAGCGCGTGAGCCCAGTGGCCGCTATTCCAGCTTCTGCCGAGCGGGCGGCCAGTACCCGAAAAACTGCCGATGCCGAGATCACTGGGCCGAGGGCATCCTCCCCCAACCTGACTGTATTCCTACGCGCCACCAAAGAGTGCAGTGCCAACCTAACTCCTTCATAAACCGGACCCCACCCAACCCACATCGGCGATAGCTCAATTGAATGGGTTCTGCATGGCCGGGTGGCAGCCGCCTTTCATGGGAGTTAGAATGTCGCGATAAAGGCGGACGGCATCAGCGCCTCGGACGGGGACTACGGAGTCTTAGGTCACCCAGCTGTGAGGACAATCTCATTCTGCAAGAGTCGAGCGAGGCCGTAGCGATCGTTGACTGAGCACCGCTCCGGAACAACGCAACGTAAGAGCTGTTTTGCAAAGTAAGTACGCGCGGAGGCGCACGACGCCACCGCTCATTACATGGTGATTGTTGCAGAGGGGAACGCGGCGGGCGGTGAGGCGGCAACACGGGTCCTAGGAGGATCAAATGCCAGAAGCAAGCCAGGACAAGCCGGACCTGACGAACGGCATTCCCGAAGGCGATATCGCCGATCGGGCGATGCTTGTCGGTCAGGTCGGTGATGAGGCAGTGCTGCTGGCTCGCCGCGGCCGGGAAATCTTTGCGATCGGCGCAACCTGCACGCATTACGGCGGTCCGCTTGGAGAGGGGCTGATCGTCGAGGACACGGTGCGCTGCCCATGGCATCATGCCTGCTTCAGCCTGCGCACCGGCGAGGCTCTGGCCGCGCCAGCGCTGAACGCTACCTCCTGCTGGCGTGTCGAGCGGCGTGATGGCCGCATCGTCGTGCGCGATAAGATATCGGAAGCGGGACGGCGCATGCCGACAAGGCCGCGCCCGACCACCGGACTGCCAGGGCACATGGTAATTATCGGCGGCGGCGCGGCCGGCTACGCCGCGGCGGAAATGCTGCGTCGTGAGGGCTATGGAGGCGGCGTGACCATCGTCAGCGACGACCCTGCCGCGCCTTACGACCGTCCGAATTTGTCCAAGGATTACCTCGCGGGCACCGCGCAGGAGGAGTGGATCCCGCTGCGCCCGCCCGAATTTTACGTCGATAACGGCATCGAATTGCGGCTCGGCACAACTGCGATGGCGATCGATGTCGCCGGCCGCCGCGTCATGCTCAGCGGCGGCGAAGAGCTCGGGTTCGACAAACTCCTGCTCGCAACTGGCGCCGAACCAATCAGGCTGCAGGTGCCGGGCGCCGATTTGCCTCACGTGCGCACATTGCGCTCGCTCGCCGACAGCCGCGACCTGATCGCCCGTGCCAACAAGGGAAGCCGCGCTGTCGTCGTCGGCGCCAGCTTCATCGCGCTCGAAACGGCCGCCGCGCTGCGTCATCGCGAGGTCGAGGTTCAAGTCGTCGCGCCCGAGGCGCGACCTATGGAGCGCGTGCTTGGCCCGGAGCTCGGCGACTTCGTGCGGGAACTGCACGAGAGCCATGGCGTAGTGTTCCATCTCGGCCACACGGTGGCCGCCATCGAAGCCGAGCGGGTGCGGCTCGACCACGGCGCTACAATCGACGCCGACTTCGTCGTGGTCGGCATCGGCGTGCAGCCGCGGATCCAGCTCGCAGAACAGGCCGGATTGGCGATCGATCGCGGCGTGCTGGTGAACGAGTATCTTGAAACGAGCGCGTCCGGGATTTTCGCCTCTGGAGATATCGCCCGCTGGCCCGACGTGTACAGCGGCGAGCGGCTGCGCATCGAGCACTGGGTCGTGGCCGAGCGGCAAGGCCAGACCGCAGCACGCAACATGCTCGGTCGGCGCGAGCGCTACGCCGCTGTGCCGTTCTTCTGGAGCCAGCATTATGATGTGTCGATCGATTATGTCGGCCATGCCGCCGCCTGGGACGAGATTGTCCGCAACGGTGATCCGAATGCTCACGACGTAGTGCTGCGCTTCCGCCAGGCCGACCGCACCCTGGCCGTCGCGACAATCTTTCGAGGACGCGACAGCCTCTTGGCAGAGGTTGCCATGGAACAAAATAAATCGCCTTAGACTCGAAGGGTTCCGCAGGCGGGAGCCCCTACTTTGTTCGGGGCGATCTCACCGATTTTAGATCGGTTGCGATCCGGCTGCGGAACCCATTCCCGGCCCCCCTTATCAGTTGTCAACGGAGTTTCTGGTTAGAGGTCGAATGTAAACCAGTCCAGCATTCGCAGGAGGCCTGCTGGCGTCTTCAGATCTCGCGAGGGATCGATGGTTTGCAAACTCGCTGCTGGAGGGAGGGCATCGCGCTCACCGGCATTGCTCCCGTTTTTAGGCGCAAGTGGGACCAGCGGTTCGAATCCGCCTTTCCTCCAGCGGTAAGTCACGTGCGAACCTGATTTTCGACCGGCTATCCCTTTACTTGAGCCCGGGCGCCCAATAAGCGCGCGGGAACCGCTCTAACAGGAATAACGAAGAGAAATCCGGATGGCTCACGAACCGAGCCTTCGGGGCGCGGTTATTTCCCCGGGCGTTCAATGGCGCCGATGTGACGATCAAGGATACGAAGCGCTCTGCTGCCAGCGGCGGCTGGGCTTTCAATCATTTCGGGCCAAAGGCTCCGACCTATCCAAGGTGAAGGCAACGTCGGAATGCGCCTATTGTCATATGGCCGGCGCGAAGAAGGACCAGGTCTGGACACAGTTCTACCGCCTGCTGGATAAGTAGACCGCGTCGGACCGACCGAGGCATGCAAGCACATGAACCACGTTAGCGTCAGCATCGCGACGAGGAAATCTTAGACGGAGGCAGCTCATGTCTGAACTTGAACGGTTTGAAGTCGTGATCCTCGGCAGTGGCTTCGGAGGCAAACTGTTGGCTTGGCATATGGCGCGATCCGGGCGGCGGACTGCCGTCGTCGAGCGTCGGTGGATCGGCGGTTCCTGTCCTAACATCGCCTGCCTGCCCAGCAAGAACGAGATCTGGAGTGCCAGGATCGCCCACCAGGCGCATCACGCGGCCCACTTCGGCACGATGATCACCGGTCCGGTCACGACCGACATGGCAAAGGTGCGCCAGCGCAAGCGCGATATGGTCAACCGCGAGATCGAACTGCATTTGCACAACTATGAGACAACGGGCGCCGAATTGATCATGGGCAGCGGGCGGTTTGTCGCGCCAAAGACGCTCGAGGTGCGCCTCAGTGACGGCGGCACGCGGGTATTGGCGGGCGACCAGGTCTTTCTCAACCTCGGCACGCACGCTTTAATTCCCGCGGTTCCCGGTCTCGAAGCCGCCCGGCCGCTGACCCATATCGAGGCGCTCGAACTCGACTATGCCCCGTCGCATCTGCTGGTATTAGGCGGCGGCTATGTCGGCCTCGAGCTGGCCCAGGCCTACCGTCGCTTCGCGAGCCGCGTCACGGTGATCGAGACCGGTCCTCAGCTGATGACCCGCGAGGATCCCGACGTCGTCGATGAAATGCACCGAATTTTGAGAGAGGAAGGCATTCAATTTCTCCTCCAGGCGCAAACTCTCAATGTGCAGGGCCGGTCCGGTGAAGAAGTCAGCCTGACGGTGCGCACGCCCGCCGGCGAGCAAAAGATAGAGGGCAGCGACATCCTGGCCGCGGCGGGACGGGTTCCCAACACCCCCGGCATCGGGCTGGAGGAGACCGGCGTTGAGCTGGACGCGCGCGGCTACATTCGCGTCAACGACCGGCTGGAGACTACAGCGCCCGATGTCTGGGCGATCGGCGAATGTGCCGGCAGTCCGCAGTTTACCCACGTCTCGATCGACGATTTTCGGATTATCCGGGACAATTTGGCCGGCGCCAACCGCACCACGCGCGGCCGGCTGGTTCCATATTGCATGTTTACTGAGCCGCCGCTCGCCCGCGTCGGACTAAGCGAGCGCGAAGCGCAACAGCAGGGTGTCAGCGCGCGGGTCGCGCGGTTGCCGATGACCGGGGTGCGGCGGACGGCGACGACCGACGAAACCCAAGGCTTCATGAAGGTTCTTGTCGGGGAACGTGACGACCGCATCCTCGGCTTCACGATGATCGGCGCCGAAGCCGGCGAAGTCATGGCCGTCGTGCAAACCGCGATGCTGGCAGAGTTGCCCTACCCGAAGCTGCGCGACGCGATCCTCGCGCATCCGACGATGGCGGAAGGGCTCGGCGACCTCTTCGCCAACGTGCCGCCGGCGCAGTAAATTCAGCCTGAACAGCTCGTTGTTGAGCGCCGCCCTTTGGGGCGGCGCCCAAAAGGAGATCCCCATGGCCAGTAAGCTCGCAGGCAAAATCGCGCTCGTGACCGGCGGCAGCTCCGGCATCGGCCTCGGTATTGCGAAGCATTTTGCCAAAGAAGGCGCTCGAGTATTTATTGTCGGACGCCGGCAATCCGAATTGGATAAGGCAGTCGCCGGGATCGACGGAAATGCTGCGCCGATTCAAGGCGATATCTCCAACCTCGCCGACCTCGACCGCGTCTACGCCACCATCCAGGCACGAGCCGGGCATATCGATGTGTTGGCGGTCAATGCCGGGGTTTATGAATTCGGCAAGCTCGGAAAGATCACCGAGGAGCAGTTCGACCGGACCTTCAACACGGACGTGCGCGGCGTGATCAAAGCGGTGTCGGACGGCTTCATTGATCCACCTCCGGGCGGGGAGCTTTGAGGTGGACCCCGATCGTGAGACAGTCGGAGCCGGTTGTTAAGGTGTAGCCCGGCCGGTTTGGGTGTCGGCTCCGATCCCAGCGGGCACGCCGCCTGATTGGACCAGTCTGCTGTTCATTTCATCATTATCAATCGCTTTGTTGACTGTAGTGCCTGTGGGTATGTGGGCGAAGGTGAGCATTTCCCCGCCTTCCGAGCTCGCTCGGGAGGCGGGGGAAGCGCAGCCGGTCGGCAACGCCGATCGTCCACATATCCACAGGCCTTCCTGGTAAATTTGCCCCGGCGTGCGATAACCCAGGCTCTGATGCTGGCGCTCCGTGTTGTAAAAGTCCAGCCAGACGCCAATGCCGGCCTTGGCTTCGGCCACTGTCGCATAGGCATTGAGATAGACCTCTTCGTATTTGAGACTGCGCCACAGCCGCTCGACGAAGATGTTGTCCATGTACCGCCCCTTGCCGTCCATGCTGATCGTGACGCCATGCCGTTTCAGGGTGCCGGTAAAATCGTCACTGGTGAACTGGCTGCCTTGGTCGGTATTGAAGATTTCCGGTCGGCCATAGCGCGAGAGCGCTTCCTCGAGCGCCTCGACGCAAAAATCGGCGTCGAGCGTGTTGGAGAGGCGCCATGCCAGCACCGCGCGGCTCACCCAGTCCATGATCACCACCAGGTAGAGAAAGCCCTTGGCCATCGGGATGTAGGTAACGTCGGAGCACCAGACCTGATTGACCCGCTCGATCGCGAGCCCGCGCAGCAGGTACGGATAGATTTTGTGCGCCGCCGCCGGCTTGCTCGTATTCGGGCGCTGGTAGATCGCCACCAGTCCCAGCAACCGCATCAGGCGCTGCACCCGCTTGCGGTTGACGCGATGGCCTTGGGTCGCCAGCCATGCCGCCATCCGGCGCGAGCCATAATAGGGCCGGGCCAGATAGTGCCGATCGATCAGCGCCATAATCGCGAGATCCCCTGCGCTGACCTCGGCTTGGTGGCGATACACTGACGAGCGGGGCAGCGCCAGTAACCGGCATTGCTGGGATATTGCCAGCGCCGGGTTCTTGCGCTCGACCATCGCGCGCCGTTCCGCCCGGCTCAGTTGCCGAGCTTTCGTGCCAAAAAATCATTTTCGACCTTCAACTGGCCGATCTGCCGGTACAGATGATCGACCTGGGCCTCTTTGCTGCCTCCCTCCGCCGACGCGCCGTCCTCGAAAACGCTCACCGCACCGTCCAACAGTTGCTTCTTCCAGTTGTGGATCTGGTTCGGGTGGACCCCGAAATGCACCGCCAGCTCGGCGACGGTCCGGTCGCCCTTGATTGCCGCCAGCGCCACCTTCGCCTTGAGTCCCGCACTGTGCTTCTTCCGTGTCCGTTTCATGTCCTGCTCCCGCGCTATCCGCGCTTTCTAGGGGCAGGGCTCCACCTTAGCTACCTGTCTCATTTTCGGGGTCCAGCTCACTTATCGATCTTCGCAAGAAATTCGTCCTTCCGGGGCTCATCGATTGCCACGTGCAGCTGACGGCGCAGCTCGACCAAGGATCCCGATTGCGCACGGTCGAAAACTCCGATCCCAAGTCGCGCTCAATGCGGCTCACAACGCGGCAGTCACGCTGGCCGCCGGTTTCACTACCGTGCGCGACGTGGGCGCCCGTAATCCCGATGTTGTTTTCGCACTACGGGCCGCCATTACTGAGAGGAAGGTTGCGGGACCGCGAGTTCTTTGCGTTGGCGCCATTCTCTCGCCCACTGGCGGCCATGGCCAGATCTATGGCTTTCGCCACGACGTTTGCGCTTGCGTGCAATCGACCTCGGGAATTTGCGACGGCGTAGACGAATGTCGCCGCGCGGTGCGCCGCCAGGTTAGCTATGGTGCGGACGCAATCAAGTTCGTGGCAACCGGCGGCGTGCTCTCCAACATCAAGGCTGGACTCGATCAGCAATTCACCGACGACGAAATCCGCTCGATCATCGAAACGGCCCATCGCCTGGGCCGGCGGGCCGCTGCCCATGCGCACGGCGCTGCCGGCATCAACGCGGCGCTCGAAGCGGGGGTCAACTCAATCGAGCATGGGAGCTTCCTCGACGCTCGCTCGCTCGAGCTGTTCATCGCCAAAGGGGCTTTTCATGTGCCGACGATTATCGCAGGCGTCACCGTTTTGGAGATGGCGCGGGGCGATGGCGTCTTGACGCCAGCGCAAATCGAGAAGGCGAAGGTGGTCGGGGTGAAAGATCAAGGAGGCCCTCGCCCGCTCGCACAAGGCCGGTGTGACGATCGCGTTCAGCACGGACATGGGTGTGGGCCCCCACGGACAGAACGCACGTGAGTTCGGCTACATGGTCGAAGCAGGGATGACTTCCCGCGAAGTGATCAAAGCAGCGACGATCAACGCTGCCAAGCTACTCGACCTTTCCGACGAAGTTGGAACGATCGCGGCCGGCAAATCGGCCGATGTGATCGCCATGGATGCGAGCCCCGTCGACGACGTGGCTGTGCTCCAGCGCGTGGTCTTCGTAATGGCGCGCGGGGACGTGTATTTGGCGTGACTTCGGGGAAGGACTTGTCGCCAGTGACCGATGGTTCGAAGCCCGCTTGCTCCAGCAGCCCGACAGTCCGCGAACGATCGGTTCCGCCGTTGATTTTCATGGCGAGAGTGATCGACCAGAGTGCGTCGGAAATCGCGAGCTCTCGTGCCGCGGTACTACAAGTTCAAATCCATCTCCCTCCAGCAAAGAGGCCGCTGTGAACCTGCGAGCAGCCGACGACGCACCGCCATTCACCGCACATCACAAAGCTGCCGTTCAGCGCTGTCGGTGCGGTCGTCGGCTCATCAGGAGAGCCCAATCCATTATCACTGAGCCCAACTCGGATCCCCACGACGAAATGGACGGCGCACGACGTTCTGGTCGCGGCACAAGAAGCGCTTCAACTCGGTCTGGAACATGCAATGGCCGATTTCCAGCTGTCGGCTGGTGCAACGCTGTTCCACAATAGTTAGGTGCGACGACTTGACCTGCTCTCACCCGGGCGACGTCGCTGAGCCACACCGCTGCTCCCGGGTGGTACAGTCATACAATGAACAGTCTCACGTCAGGGTGGTTGGCCTTGGGTAGCGCCTGGGCCGGATCGCGTCCGGCGAGGTCGGCCTCGCTGAAAGTCCAGATCCCGCGCTCCCTGACGCGAGCGATGCTTGTTCCGGGTAGGGCGGGCGAACCGAAGCCAGGCTCATAGGTGCAGCCAACGAATGTGAGCGTCACCACATTGCCTGGCTCAGTGACGGAATAGTCGCTATCGATGAGCTGACCGGAGCTGGCGGCACCGGTTACCTGGAACGCGTTGTTGGTGAAGCTCGCAATGCAGGTGTCGTTGAAGCGGCAGCGAGGAATGATGCCGACAACCTTCCCCGCGGCATCGGCCGGAAGCCGCCAGATCACGTGGTCGAAGTCGATGCCGTCAAGCCGAAAAAACCGGCTGTCTTCGGGCGCTACCCGCAGCGTGCTGTCGCGGATCACGCCGCCGGAAAAATGCACCTGAAAGCCAGTGTTCGCCTCGAGTGCGGTCGCCTGCAACAACATCACCTTGCCTTTAACTGCGAAGCTCATCAGCTCAGCCTTGATACGGGCTAGATCCCAGAATGCCTTACTGAACGCGGTGTCGCGCCGCGGCGCATCCTTCCAATCGCCGTCCTGCTCGGCGGCCAGCCTGTATATGTCGGCATCGTAAATCCGGATGCTGTGCGCGAGACCGGAGAACGACAGCGTCGCGCGCCGCAGATTGACCCGGTGTGCGGAAGCGACCTGCTCGATCGAGACGTTCTCGATGTGCGGATGAAACTCTGCGCCGGAGTAGGAGACCCATACGTCATCCGCAAAGCCGCCGTTGATGAAGCCCATGTCATGCAGCGCCACGCTGTCAAACCCGACATAGACGAACCGCGGCGTTCCGGTTGGGCTGGGTTTGACGGCGTAGCGGAATCCGGAGAAACCGAGCATCGCAGAATGCTCCGCCGCGTCCTGCGGCGCATTCTCAAGACCTTGTTCGTGCATGTTGCAGTCAACCAACACCCGGCTGATCTCCACGCCCCCTCGCATCACGACGCCGAACTCAAAAGCGCCCAAACCCTGCTGGACAAAGGGTTTCCAGTTCATGACGGCCAACTCGTCATCGGTTGGACCGGTCGGGATGAAGAACAGGCCGAAGTTGAAGTCTGGGAGCGGCTGATTAGACGCTTGGCGGGGACGCCGGATTACGGCCGTATTCACCGCCGGGTTGATCGGCAACGGCGACGGCCCGGTGGAGCTGATGCGGAGCCCGGCGGCGCCCACCGGAATGCGCTGCCGGTGGCCGGGGCGCGTGAAGTGATTGCCAGGCTCCAAAAGCAGGGGCGCGTCCGCCGCCAGCGCCTGGCCAATCGCCTCGACCAGCGCGTCCGGGTTCGCGGACGGAGGCAGAATGATCGGTGGAATTCGCCATGGCCATCCATCTCCTCATGCGGCTCGGTGTACTTCGCGGCATGCGCCGAGCTGTCGTTGCTATGAAGGTTGTTCATCCGGGGAGTCCGGCACTGTTTCAAAAATTAGGTGTGTGTACCAATTGAATCAGCGCTACTCCGGGCGGGTCGATCACAACGGGTCCGATGGATTCGTTCAAGGTAATTTCGGCGTAATAGCAGTTATTCACAAAGTCCAACTCAGGGGCCGAAACATTGGAGCAATTCGTGACATTGAAACCCGCATTATGGTTCTCAATCGGAAAATCGAACAAAGCGACCTCCCCGATCGTAGGCGTTGGCCCGGTTACGATGGGAACCTGCAGGATCGCACACGGATACCGCCTCGGCCGAGCCGAGCGAGCACGCGCAGAAAATATCGCTCGACAGGATTTGCTTGGAGCGCCACTCCATCAACCGGCGTCACTGGATATCGGATAACGGCCTTCGTTTGCGGGTGTACCGCCGCTCCCGAGGTTGGCGGAGGAGGTTGAAGAACAACCCCAGGCAGTTGTGCGACCGAACCTGCAAACACGACCTTCCCAATATCGGCAGTATCGACGATGCCCGCCGATCCAACGCAACTCCACAGTTTATTGCCGTCGATCATCGCTAGTCTCCTATACCTGATGAGCACTCCCGTGTCGGGTACGCGCCGGTAGGTCATTCACTGGCCGCCAGCTGTATTGGGTGTGGCCGGCAGCGCCCGGAAATGTATGCCGGCTGAGTGGCTTTCGATGTGACCCACATCACATTCCAAAAAAAATGACGCGGAGATGGTTCGCGGTCCCCACCTTCGACTGCTCTGATCATTTCGCAAGCAACGAGATCGAGCGCGAACTCGAAGGTTGTGAACGACATCTCCAATGATTGCGCCAAGGTGCTCTGGAGGAAGCACAACGTCCAGGTGAAGCGGCTCTGACGTTCCGCTAATGGGGCCGAATGATGCGCACACTGGATGATGACGGAGTCACTCGCATCGCCTTCGCTGGCGACCCGCCCAAACTTGCTAAGATAATCCCGATCTTCCCGCCCGGAAGTGATCTCTTCGGCGAGGAGATAAACACTGCCGAGAAGGGACGCCGCCAGCGCCTTCTTGACGGCTGGCTCAATGGCGGCCTGACGAGCGACCGCGTGGTCGAGATCGGCGAAATAGACGGCTACGGCCCGCACACCGCAGGGGGGTGATCCCGCTGCGCAGATAGCTGAACAGTTCGTCCTGCGTCCACGGTAACCGGTGACGGGTTCGCATCCGTGAGAGCCGGCGCGATCCAGTTCTCGATCGGGGCGCCTGCATAAGGCTCGCTCACCTTTTCGGCTACGAGCAGGTTGCGCGGCGTGTGACAGGCACCGCAGTGAGATAAACCTTCGGCCAGATAGGCTCCGCGATTCCACTCGGCGCTCTTCGACGGGTCCGGCTGATAGCGGCCGCTCCTGAAGAACAGAATCTTCCAGCCTTCCTGGAGCGCGCGGATATTGAGCGGAAATGGAAGCGTATTCGAGGGGCGGCGTCGCCCGGACCGGCGGTCGGGTCATAATGTAGGCGTACAGCGCCTTGACGTCGTCGTCCGTGACCTTGGTGAAGTGGTCGTACGGGAAGGCAGGAAACAGGTGAGAGCCGTCGCGGGCGACGCCCTCATGCATCGCGCGGGCGAAAGCCTCGAGCGACCATCGGCCAATGCCGGTTTCCGGATCGGGCGTGATGTTGGTCGAGTAGATCGTCCCGAACGGCGTGGGCATCGGGTAACCCCCGGCGTAAGGTTCTCCGCCCGCCCGGGTGTGGCACACTGCGCAATATCCGGCGCCGGCAAGCACCTGGCCTCTGGCGATGAGCTCGGCCGGAAAGCTGGAATTTGCCGCTTCTTTGATGGGGGCGATGGCCGGTCGCCAAGCAAGCGCAAAGAAAACGACCAGGCCAACAACAATCAGGCCTCCGACACCGATCGCCATCCGCTTAAGCAATGTCGCCTCCGATCACGGGACCGCCAAGCGGGCGGGAGTCGGACCAGCTGTGCATCGCCCAAATCCGCTAGGCACATCGAAGTTAGTGCCCAGAAAGCACGAGGCGCGGATCAAATGGGCATTTCGGACGGTACCCCTCCCGCGAACTATCTTGCCTGCAATTAAGCGCACCGGCGTTGTGCGCGGTCGCCGCGTAAAGCGTCCTGTCGTACACAATGGACGCTGGCTCCGATCCCTCGCTCTTTGGGAAGGTGTACGTGCAAACGAGCGCGAGCCCCGGCACGCTCTCCGCATTAATCTGATCGAGCTCATAGCGCTGCCCGCGATAATCGTCCTCGCCATAGAGCCAGCCGGCGGCATCGGTCGGCTTTGTTCAGCTCCAACTGCACCTAACGATAGCGCAGCGGCTCATCCCCACATTGACAGCCGTCATTTCTGCAGATGTTTGACCGGCTGGGACGCGGTGAGCGAGCATCCGGTTTTCGTGGCTGTCCCTCCTTGCAGACCCGGCTGACCCTTATCGTCGATGCGGCTCTCGCCGTATTACGGGTGGGTCATCGAACGCTTAGCCGGCGCGATCCGTCCCGACGCCGCGAGCGGGGAAATTCCTGAGCTGCCTATCCTCGAAAAGAACCGTGACGATGGCTCCACCGCTGTGGTCGATTTCTGGACGAGCCGCGACGTGCGCGAGGTCGTGCGCTCGCACTTGAATTTCGCCCAGTCGCCGACACCTAACAATGGGAGCAATCGGCGACCTACCTAATCGACACAAATCCCGCTGTTGACGCCTTCGGCATCACAGGTGGTAAAGATCATTAGCGGCGAGATCGAGCCTCCCTGATGCGCGCAATGCCTATCTCCGAATCGGGTCAAACTGAGACCCGCCTTGCCGCTCAGGCTCGGTCAGCATTCGCCTCGATAGCGGACGCTTGGGGTTATCACTTCGTTAGGACCGTCGCCTTCATCGCCAGTACGAGCCGCAGTGTTCAGCCGAGCAATTCCATGCTCGAACTGCGCTCAACTACGCCACAAGATTATCCGGAATGAAGTGGCTTTGGTGGGCAAAGAGAGCGTGAGTGGGTCACCAGCGGCAACCGGCCGCGGGATAAGTCAGGAGAACCCACCCATGCGCATCTACGTGATTGGCAATGATGGAATTACGCTGTGCCGCGAGCCATTGGCTACAGTGACGGAGGGCGAGATTGCCGTCACTTCGAAGGAGGAACTGCAGGCCGCCCCGCTCATCGGCAAACGGCTGCTGGCGTTGTGGAATGCGCTGCCCGGTGTCGAAAAACGGAAAAAGGTCGGGGATCGCGCGGCACTGATTGACGAGCTGTGGTCGGCGATCGAGGCGCTGCCCGAGCCGGAACCGCAATCCGACGCGAAGCGACCGTCAAAGCAGGATGAGGTCATCACGATGCTGCGCCGGCCCGAGGGCGCCACCGTCGACGAGGTCGCGAGCACTATGGGCTGGCAGCGGCACACTGTGCGCGGTCTCTTCTCCGGAACCCTGAAAAAGAAGCTCGGGCTCACGCTCGCCTCGGCGCAAGAGGAACGCGGCCGGGTCTACCGCATCACCGAACCGGCGAGCGTATGAAACCGTCGCGCCACGGCACTTTGGCCCGCCAACACTCTGGCGGGCCGTCCTCCGTTCTCAGTCGAAGCGGGAACCCGAGCGGCGAACCGCGGGGCGGAGTTGTGGCCGAGGTCGATGGCCAAATTGCCGAGTTGGCGCATCGGTCGACGCACGAACTGCGCCTTGACTGGCGCCAATTGCATCAGGTCGCAGCGCCCCAAGGGCTCAGTCGCGATCTGCTCATCCGAGCCCTCGCTCACCAGCTACAAGAGCAGAGCTATGGTGGAACCGGCCGGGCCTTGCGGCGTCGCCTGCAGGCGCTGACCGGAGAGCGCGAAAAGCGCGGCGCGTCCTTCGATCCCGCTGTCGTGCTGAAGACCGGCACGACATTGGTTCGTCAGTGGCGTGGGCACACCCACGCCGTCCTCGTTCGCGACAACGGGTTTGAGTATGAGGGTGAGCGTTATCGCTCGCTGAGCGTAATCGCCAAGCGGATCACCGGGGCGCATTGGTCGGGCCCTCGGTTCTTTGGCCTGACCAAGTCAGCCGGTGCTTCGGCCGCCGCCGAGGCTGACTGATGACGAGGTCAGCCGCCAGCACCACACGACATACCGGCAGGATCCGCTGTGCGATCTACACCCGCAAATCCTCCGAGGAGGGGCTCGATCAGGAATTCAATTCGCTGCAGGCGCAGCGCGAGGCCTGCGAGGCCTTCATCAACAGCCAGAGGCACGAAGGCTGGGTGTGCCTGCGCGCGGCTTATGACGATGGCGGGTTCTCCGGCGCGACGATGGAGCGGCCGGCACTGCAGCGGCTGCTCACCGACATCGCGGCGGGGCGGGTCGATACCGTGGTCGTCTACAAGATCGACCGGCTGACCCGCTCGCTCGCCGATTTTGCCAAGATCGTCGAGATCCTCGATCAGAGGAGCGCCTCCTTCGTTTCGGTGACACAGCAATTCAATACGACGACGTCGATGGGGCGCCTCACTCTCCATGTGCTGTTGTCGTTTGCCCAGTTCGAGCGCGAGGTCATTGGCGAGCGCATCCGCGACAAGATCGCCGCCTCGAAACGGAAGGGGATGTGGATGGGCGGCGTGCCACCGCTCGGCTACCGTGTAGAGGACCGCAAGCTTCGCATCATCGACAGCGAGGCGGAGATCGTGCGCGCGATCTTCCGCCGCTATGCCGAACTCGGCTCGGTCCTGTTGGTGAAGCAGGAGCTCGACGCCCGCGGCATCAAGAGCAAATCGTGGACGAGCGCTTCCGGCCGCCCGATTGGCGGCAAGCCATTCTCGCGCGGCGCGCTCTACTTGATGCTGCAGAACCGCACCTATCTCGGCGAGATCGTTCATAAGGGGCAATCCCATCCCGGCGATCACGCGCCGATCATCGGTCAGCCGCTGTGGGATGCAGCGCAGTCTCGTCTCGCCGACAATACCGCCGAACGCAGCTCCGGCACGCGAAGTCGGCAGCCGAGCCTGCTCGCCGGCCTATTGTTCGATCCCGATGGCAACCCGATGACGCCAACCCACGCCGTCAAGACAGGCACACGCTACCGCTACTACGTCTCTCGCCCGCTGATCACCAAGGATCAGAGCGAGAGGTCCCCCGGGCTGCGCATTCCAGCCGCGGAGATCGAGCAGCTAGTCACGAGCCGCATGCGCCAATGGCTTCTCGATCCGGCCAGCATCTATCAGGCCACGTTGCTTTCGGATGCCTCAGCGCAACGCCAATTCCTGGCGCGAGCCGCGGAAATCGGCAAGATCTGGCCCGAGTTGCCAGGAGCACGCCAGCGTGCGTTGGTTACCGCCCTGATCGACCGCATCGAGGTTGGAGCCGACCAAATCGAGATCCGCACTCGCCCGACACAGCTTGGCGCGTTCCTCGATGGCGCCGCGGCACCATCCCCGAGCGCGACGGACGATGAAACCCAGACCCTGTGCGTGCCGATACGGCTTCGCCGCTCCGGGCGGGAGATCAGGATGCTGATCGACAGCACCGATCCGTCTGCCATCGCCAAACCCAACCCGCGGCTGATCAAGCTGATGATCAGGGCGCATCGCTTCCATGCCACACTCGTCGGCAGCCCCGGCGTGCCCTTTGCGGCACTGGCCAAGCAAGAAGGCGTGAGCCGGTCCTATTTCACGCGGCTGGTCCGCCTCAGCTATCTTGCCCCCGACATCACGCAAGCCATCCTCGACGGCAATCAGCCACCCCATCTCACGGCAGACAAGCTGCTCGCCCACTCACGTCTGCCGCTAGCCTGGCAGGAGCAACGCGCCCTGCTTGGCTTGAGAAATTGACCCGAGCCGCAGCTTTGGCTAGCCGCGGCCGCCGTTGCCCATGATATCAGCGGCACTGCGGTACTGGAATATCGCCCGATAGAGATAACAGCGCCGCTTGGCGCAATCTCGACTAACCCCTGCGAGTCTCTGCGGACCCCAGCGACGCACACCCGCGCGGAACCGCGGGTTTTTCGACCTGTAACGGCCGGGTCTGGGCGAGACACGGACTGTCTGCTGGAGGGCGGTGGATTCGAACTTGCGGTTCCCCGCAAGAAAGGCGTTACGAAGGCCATCGGCATTGGCCCGTAGCCGTCGGATGTGTGGTGGAGGAGGCTAAACGCGCGAGCCCGAATTCAGCCTCCCCCTACAGGCCCTGATCTGTCGTCGTCTCAGAAAATTGTCCCACCAGCTCGGCATCGGGCGGCGGAACCGCTTAGACGGCATCCCCGCGTCTACTCATCGACAATAAACTTTCGCGGCGATGGCGGTCTGAACCCGGTCCTGCCTCATGATAAACGTTTGGGCAACCCTCATCCCTCATAACGAGAACGGCTTCGATTAGCGCCCGTGTTCATTGTGGGCGGCAAAAAGGGAAATGCCTCGTGACCAATGAAGAGAAGACCTCGCTCAAGGCCGCGTGCTTGCAAGCCGCGACGACATTGATCGCCGCCCGAGACTCCATGAAAGGTGCGGTCGACCTGGACGAATGTGTGAAGCTCGCCACGGAGCTCTACTGCCGCGTCACGACGACAAACTGGCAGGAAAACACGTCCCATGAAGCCGTTCGCGCCAACAATCTTGGAATGCCCTCGGCACGTGCCGAAAGGTGAAGAGCGAGAATGGCATTGCCGCCCCTTATGCGTACCAGCCGGATGTTTAGTTACTTCTGGCCCTACCGTCGTACGCGACTCACCCGGTGGAGAACATCCGGGAACAGCTGTGCAGCAACTATTTCAGGCGGCCGGATTCGAGCGCTGGCTCTACCGACGGCTGTATTCAAACCAATGGAAAATTGCCCAGCCCAAAGTCGCCTCCCAAACACTTGCTACATCAAAGGGCGTTCTGCCCCGCAAAAGGCTGTGATATAATGCCTTAAACACGAGGGCTGGTTTATGGAACACCGCAGATTCGGCAACACTGATCTGAAGGTTTCGATAATCGGTCTCGGCTGCTACGGCATGTCGGGCGCCTATGGTGCGGCGGACGACGCGGAGTCAATCGCCACCATTCGCCGCGCGCTCGATCTCGGGGTGAATTTTCTCGACACCTCGGCCAGCTACGGCGCCGGCCACAATCACCGCTTGATCGGCGAAGCAATCCGCGGCCGCAGACATGATGTGGTCATCCACTCGAAGAGCGGCAGCCCACCCGGCGGCAGCTCGGACGCTGTGCGCGGGGGAGGCGATCCGCGTTACCTGCGTCAAACCTGCGAGCAGAGCTTGAAAAATCTCGAAATCGAGACGCTCGATGTCTTTTGCATGTCGCGCGTCGATCCGAGCGTGCCAATCGAGGAAAGCGTCGGCGGAATGGCTGAGCTCGTCAAAGAAGGCAAGACACGCTTCATCTCGCTCTCAGAGTGCTCCGCCAACTCGCTGGTGCGTGGCAGTGCCGTGCATCCGCTCGTCTCGCTGCAGATGGAGTATTCTTTGTTGTCGCGTGACGCGGAAGAGCAAGGCCAGATCGACGCCTGCAAGGAACTTGGCATGGCAATCATGGCCTATGCCGTGCTCGGGCGCGGGATGCTGAGCGCCCAGGCTCCCAAGCTGCAGGAAATGGCACCGGACGACATTCGTGTGCAGCTGCCTCGGTTTCAAAACGCCAATTTCGAGAAAAACCTTCGACGTCGCCCAGCTGTCCATTGCTTGGCCAATGGACCAGGGAAAGCGCGCGGGTGTCTTCATCGTCCCGATACCCGGCGCGAAATCGCGCAAGCACCTTGAGGAGAATATGCGCGCCGCGGATATTGTGCTCACGGCAGATGATGTCGCAGAAATCGACCGCATCGTACCGCCCGGTGCCGCATCAGGCACTCGCTATCCGATAGGACAAATGCACCGACTGAACCTTTGAGGAGTGAGTCTTCATCTAACCTTGCTGCCGCAAACAGCGCAGTCGCGAACCGGAGCCGTTGGTCTATTGGAACTGGTTAGGGGACCTTTACGCGCATCACGCGACCGCTTGTTCAGGCAACTGGAGGGCAGCATTGCGTCTCGGGTAGGTGAAAGCTCGCCGCCCTAGGCCGATGATTCCTTAGCACTGCCAACGGAACTACGCCATGACGATCGATGATCTGATGCAACAGATCGAGGAGACCGAGCGCCTCATCGCCGTGTATCGCAATGCCGATGAGGTGATCGTCGGGACCAAAGATGCAATCTATAGTAGGCGTGGACTTATAAACCAAATCACCCTCACGGCGGCCGAAATCGGCGGCCAGATCGTCAATATCCTCGAGCGCCGGCTTGCGGCGATGCGCGCAGAGCTTCAGAAACTCGGCGCGGAATCCCGAAGGGCAACCCGATGATCGCCGATGCCGGCGGGGCTGAAGGCCGCCCGCAGGATTGTCTTCTCCATTCCTGACCTCCTCTTGGCTTAACCTGTCAGGCTCACTCGAGCTGTTGAGCCCGTCTGCTCGATCCCACGTTGTCAGGCACCCCCATCATGAGCCGCAGGGCCCGGCAACTCGCCTTGATAGCCAGGAGATTGGGCGACGGTGAGAAGCCCGGCACTCGGTAACCCCTGGCAGAGATACATTGAGCGTACATCGTCTCGTATGGCATTGCTCTCTGCGCAGCGGCGTATTTGCGTAATCCATGAAGCTCGCTGCCAGCAGCCAGCCGTTCTGAGGCTCGTAATAGCTGTCCTCGAGTAGCGCCTGGCCGACCCCTTGGGCAATTCGCCATGCGTTTGACCTTGCCAACACCGATGACGTCGCGCAGGCGGATCCCGATGGCGTCCTCCTGGAAGCTCAGCACGACGTCGCCGCGCAAGAAGTCGCTCGGGAGCATGCGGTCCCCCGCCTTCGCGAGGGCAGGCCCTTGAAGCAGGCGGCGGTGCAGGCGGCGTCGCGGGATTGCCAGTTCTGGGATGGGAGTTCGCTCAACTCGCTGCTGGAGGAAGCCGGATTCGAACCTTCAGTCCCTCTCTGGTTCGGGGCCTTCAAGCGGTCGAGGATGCCTTTATCTGCCGAACGGCAATCCGGCGCCGGGCCCGAAATTCGATTACAAGCTGCGCTGGTTCGAACGGCTGATGAGCTACGCCCAAGCCCTTTTTGACAGCGGCGCGCCGGTGATCCTGGCCGGCGACTTCAACGTGATGCCGACTGAACTCGATGTGTACGCGCCGGAGCGCTGGGTCGATGATGTCCTGTTCCGGCCAGAAGTGCGCGGTGCCTATCGGCGTCTTGTCGAACAGGGTTGGACCGACGCGCTGCGCGCGCTGCATCCAGGCGAGCGGATCTACACCTTTGGAAATACTTCCGGAATGCCTTTGCCCGCGACGCCGGGCTACGCATCGATCATCTGCTGCTGAGCCCCGCGGTTGCGGGCCGCCTTGTTGCTGCCGGTGTCGACCGCGAGGTGCGCGGCCGCGACCATGCGAGCGATCACGCGCCGGTGTGGATCGAACTTGCGGAAGCCGCCGCCGGCAAGCGCCGGCCCCCTGTTGTGCGGGAGCCTTTTCAGCGTCATCGGTGATCAGGTCCCGATCCGTCCATATTGCCGGAACAGGATTGAATCGGGAGAAACCCCTATTGATGGGATATGCATCCGCCGGGTTACTACCGCGAACAAGCAGAGCATGTGCGCCGGTTAGCGTTAGCGAAGCACATGCACCAACATGACATCCAAGAGATGCTGCAGAGGATGGCGCAGGATTTCGAGGACATCGCCTGCGATCTCGAAACCGGCGCGGTTGATGTGCGGCACCCGGAGTTGCTGCCGCAAGTGCGAAGAGACCGGTAAGCGCGGAAAGCGCCGCCTTAGGCACAGAAAAAACCCCGGCGGGGGGAACCGGGGTTTCTTGGTGAACGATCGACTTTTGGGGGACATCGGATCGTCTAATTAATCATACAGCACCAAACCTCGACTTTTTCCCGATTTCGTCGGCGCCCCGCGATCAGGAGGCAGCGATCGGCTCGATCAGCGAGGGGTCGTTGTTCTTGACGTTGCCGACCCGCTCGCTGACCGGCCAGCAGATCATGTCCTCGGAAGGGTAGGGGGCCAGCAGCGCCTTGAGCTGTGGCGCATCGGCCGGCTGTTCGCCGAGCCACAACGGCCACGCCTCCGGCTTCAGTACCGCGGGCATGCGGTTGTGGAGCTCGGGCGCGAAATATTCCTTCTCGAGCTCGGCCTGCCGCGCCTCGAGCTCCATGCCCCCGTTACGGAGCTTCACGCAATCCAAAATGATCGCCAAGTAACGGGAGCAGTTAGAATCGGACCTCCTTGAATACCTCGCTGTTTGCAGCGCTGCGCTTCGGCGGTCGCCCATAGCGACCAGCCGGTCAAAGATGTGCAACATCGACTGCGCTAATGAGGGTGGCAGCGGGATCGATTTTTCGGCCACATCGATGATACCCAACCCGACATCGAGGGTAGTTCCGGGGACGCGGCATCGAAAGGCCCGGGCTTCCAGCGTTCCGATCAATCAGCTGGAGACGCGTGAAAAAGTGGCGCGGGTTCGTCTCGGCTCCTACGAGTTCAAAAAGAAGGGGGTTTCGCGCTTCGACTTGCGTGATCCCTACCATCTCGCCATCGCCCTGACCTGGCCGCAATTCCTCGCCGCCTTGCTCGGCCTTTATCTGTCGGTGAATGTCGTTTTCGCCACGCTCTTTTGGCTGGTCCCCGGTTCGGTTGCGAATGCCCGGCCGGATAGCTTCGCGGACGCCTTCTTCTTCAGCATCGAGACCTTGGCGACGGTCGGCTATGGCGAGATGTATCCGGCGACGCTGTACGGGCATGTGGTCGCGTCGGCCGAGATCGTATGCGGGCTCGCGTTCACCGCCATCCTGACCGGCCTCACCTTCGTCCGCTTCTCGCGGCCGCGGGCCAAGTTGGTCTTCGCCCCCAATCCAGTGGTGGCGATTCATAACGGCAAGCCGACGCTGATGGTGCGGGTCGGCAATGGGCGTACAGGCGTCCTCACGGACGCGGCGGCGAAGCTGAATGTCCTGCTCACCGAGACTACCGGGGAGGGGAAGCTCTTCCGCCGCGCGCAGGAGCTGCGGCTCGAGCGGGCACACATACCACTCTTTCCACTCTCCTGGACACTCATGCATGTGCTGGACGAGCGCAGCCCCTTGCACGGCTACGATGCGGCGCGAGCGAGCCAAGCGGACGCGCGAGTGTTCGTGACGCTCGAAGCGCGCGATCCGACGCTCGCGACATCGGTGCACGAGATCCGCACCTATTTGCCGGGAGATATCCGCTTCGGCATGCGCTACACGGATGCGGTCACCATAGCAGAGGACGGCACGCCGGTGGCGGACCTGACACGCATCGGAGCGCTGGAGCCCGATCTCGGCGACCGCCAGGAACTGGGGTGGACGGAACACGAAGAGGACGCGAATGACGGTTGATCGGCGCCTATCGGAACCCCAGCGAACTTACATTTCGCTGCGCAACCTCAATGCCTTGGCGCTGATCTATGGTGGGGTTCCAATTGGGTGCCGAAACACAGTGAAGGCATTCGCTCCCCTCCAGCGGAGAGGCCGCTGCAAACCGTGCGGAAGAAGCCGTTGCCGGGGTCCGGCAAGCATAAGCGGTTAATCGGGAATATGTTCCTCCTCGGGCGGCTGCGTGACGAGTGGTTCCTCAGCTTCAGCGGAGGCACTTGCCTGGTATTCCTGCTCTATGGCGATACTCCATTTGCCCGGCTAGCCGAGCCTACCTGGCTGGCGCTTATCTTCCTGTGGCTATTTATGGCCGTGCTCGGTTCGGCGCTGTCTATCTGCCGCCATGCCGAGCAGCTTGCCTCGCGGCTGGGGGAGCCCTACGGGACGTTACTTCTCACCCTGTCGGTGACATTCGTCGAGGTGACGAGCATTGCCACCGTCATGCTGCATGGGGCCAACAATCCAACCCTGGCCCGAGACACACTGTTCGCCGTGGCGATGATCATCCTCAACGGTATGGTCGGCCTGTCGCTGCTGATGGGCGGCTGGCGCCATCGTGAGCAGCAATACAATTTACAGGGCGCCAACGCCTATCTTGGGGTGATCATCCCCTTGGCGGTACTCTGTCTTGTTCTGCCGGATTTTACCGTGACCACGCCGGGCTCGCTCTTGTCCCATCAGCAGGATATCTTTCTTGTGCTAGTGTGCTTGGGCCTGTATTCTACGTTCCTCGCCGTGCAAACCCGACGGCACCGCGGTTTCTTCAGGTTTGGTGCCGACGTGGCCCATGGACAGATTGCCGGCAGCGCCGATGTCGGTCACCGCGCGCCGACATCGCGGCCGTTCCCACTGTTGGCGCATGCTGCTCTACTGATCGCGTATCTCCTACCCGTCGTTTTCCTGGCGGAGCAATTCGCCCATCCCGTAGATTATCTGATCGAGACATTACGGGCTCCGACGGCCTTGGGTGGCCTCATCATTGCCGTGCTGGTCGCCACCCCCGAGGCGATCGGCGCGGTGCGAGCGGCGCTAGCCAATGATCTGCAGCGATCCATCAACATCTTTCTTGGCTCGGTCCTATCAACCATAGGGCTGACGATCCCGGCGATTGTGTTGGTTAGCCGCATCATCGGGAGAGAAATCGTGCTCGGGGTCGAACACGCGGACCTGGTCATGTTGGTCCTAACCCTGGTCGTATGCGTCGTCACGTTCTCTAGCGGGCGAACAAACGTGATGCAAGGCGCAGTGCATCTTGTGCTGTTCGCCGTATATCTAGCTCTGATCTTCCAAGGTTGAGGCGAAGGGACGCTCGGCGCGAGCGCCGAAATGACGGCTTGGAGCGGTCGCGGGCTCTGGCCTTGGTGTTGATGCTAGCGTGGCCAACATCCGTTAGAAGTAATTCAATACCTCGTCCTGGGGGCGCGCATGGCCGCAGATGTCATAATTTTCTTTAAGCCCGGCGCGTGGAGGACTGTTCCGTGCTGGACCCGATCGGACTAACGCCACAGTAGAGACTCTGGATCGTCGGATTGTCCATATCTGCGAGGAATTTCTCTCGGGCATTGATTATGCCATCTCTTTTGATGTGACTGTGTAGGAGAAGTCATCAGGATCAAGGGAGTCTTTGAGGCACCGTCAACTTTCCAAGCCGAGTCAGGCGAATGCAGGCACTGGCAGTGAGCATTGGTGATTTATTGCCGACCCACACTGCAAATTTCGGCCCAGATCTGGAATTTCTGGGTCCTGGAAGCTCTGTGCTCGGCGGCAGTGACATGATCGCGGCGCAGATGGAAGAGGTTATTGATCTGATCGTGGGCTGAGAGGAACCGCTGCGCCTGGCCGGGCGATTTGAACTGCTTCATTTGCCGCTCTCGTCGGCGCGTCGGCTGGTGCGAGTTTTCCGCTCTGTTGTTCAGCCCCTTGTGCTGGACCTCCAGGAGCTGATCGAGCCGCAGATCGCCGAGCACCGGGGGCGGGTGGTGAAGGACACTCCAAAGGCTTGCGGCAGAGGGCCTCGGCAAGGCGGAAATCGCGCGGCGGCTGGGCATCAGGGATCTATCGGATGCTCGCGGGCTGACGGGGCGAGCTGAGGGTGTGGCGCCCGTCAGCTCAATGGGCCGTGGGACTTACGCCTGCCGACGCAACAGGATCGGGTGATATGTGTGCGGGTCGGCGAGGCTCCCTTCGCCCCGGCGTTCGATCTCGCCAGCGGTGACGAGCTTAAGAAGGTCTTGTTGGAGGCGCTAGGGATATCCCGGAAGGCCGTAGATCGCCGCTGACAACTCTACTTCCGAGCGCCCAGGTCCGTTCTCGACGAGGTAGAGCAGTATGTCGGTTTGCTGCAATTCCGAGCGCCGTCCGGTCCGTCCTCCAAGCCTCGTCGGTGTTGATCCGTTCATCGCTCCTCACTTGCCTCCGGGGAGCCTATTGCGGCGGAGGGGTGCGGTGCAACATGCGCGGCCAGAATGGCTGATCTGCATGCACTTCCGGCTGAGCGCCCGATGCGCGCGGGAGCCCCACTCTCGTCTCTGGGGAACTCGTCAAACGCCGCAACCGTTGAACGTGCATCATCAACAAGCAAGGGCAGGACCACAATGACCAAGCATCTACTGGCCGGTATGGCCGCGTTCGGTTTGCTGTCCGGCGCCGCTGTGGCGCAGAGCTACGTCCCCACCTCGCCTCCCCCTGCCGCTGTCGCACCTCCCTCAGTCGGCGTGCCCGGCTCCACAACGACCACGACCCGGGTTTCCCCGACCAACGATCACGCGACGACGATCATCAAGGGCGTGGACGCCAACGGGAATGAGATCACGAAGAAGGATAGCTACCGCGAGGGGGCGGGTGGCAGCACGGAGATGCATACGAAGACCTTCACTGACCCCGACGGGGGCACTACGACAACGCGCTCGAAGACCACGACCAAGCAGGAGTAGCAGCGGCCGCGCGCTTCGAAGCGCGAGATTGGGGGCGCGAGAGTTCGCACCTGACTCCCCGCTGGAGGGAAGTGGATTCGAACCTGTATGGGGCTTTTCCTGTCAAGCGTTGTTTTGGGTTGTGCTGACAGTTTTTTTCGATCGCGCCCTGGATGTTGTCGCCCCACACCTCGCGAGGCAATTCGTAGAGCACCTCGACGCCGTAGCCGTTGGGATCGACGATGTAGAGGCTGTGCGTAATGCCGTGGTTGACGCGGCGTTCGAACTTGACGCCCTTCGCGCGTAGCCAGGCCAATTGCTTCAGCCACGCCTCGCGGCTCGGCATGCTGATCGCGATGTGGTTGATCGCGACCGGCTGGTCGAGCATCGACCATTCCGCCGGCGGCTTCGGCAGGTTCGGGTTCTCGCATAGCGCGATGTCGTGGTGGTTCATGCGGCCGTCGTGATCGCCGCTATAACGAACGCAAAAGGCGGCAGGAAAGGAGTGCGTAATGCCCTACTGCATCACAACTTCGGTCCAGAACCGATGCGAGGATCACCGGGTGGTATGCGGGCAGGAATTGCCTTTGGTCGACTGATCATAACCGGCAAAAGCGGTTCGACAACCCACGGGATGCGAGCACCGTATGCAATGAACTGCGCAGCCTGTGCCCGCGGAACGCCAAAGTCATCAACATCGAAGTCACCGCGGACGACCGTCAGCTTAGCGTGATACTGCCTAAATCTCGCGTTTCGCCGCAGGCTTGCCGGGAATTCAGCTCCTGTGACAAAGATTGGGCTTGAGGCATTTAACCAAAGGTCGAATGTTTCTCACTGTAGGTGCTGGGTCGAGTATTCACCCGCGCTTAGACCGGGGGCACCCGGTTGTCCCAAAAGGGATCTGGTCGAACCCTCGGGTCAAGGCCGAGGGTTCCGCCTTTGACCTGGAGGCGTCAATGCACAAGCTGCTCACCGTAGTCGCATCAATACTCGCAGTTCTCGCCGCGATCGGCACAGACGCGCCCGGCGCCGAACCGGAAGGTGCGCTTCAATACGCGCCACCTTCAATCGGGAAAGACGCGCAACCCCCAGCCCCCGCCGGGATGTTGCGAGAGCCCGTGTCCCCGCGCCGGATCGAATTGGGGGTGAGCGGGTCGAGCTTGGCGCCCAGTATCCAGAGATTTTACATCCTTCCAGCGCCCGGTTTCGGCGAACCCGGCGAGCTACGCGTTCAAAGCGGTAGCGGCCGTTGATGAGCCGCGGCCAGGCCTGCGCCGGCTTCGTTCGGGTGCTACCTAGGCCGCAACTGTCGTCTTGCGGACCCGCCGGGTCTGCCATACAGAACGACTGGGGCGGGATTTTTGGGATTGCGTTGCCGCCTCGGTTGGCTCCGGTGCGGCCTTCGGGCTTGCTATATCGGCCAGCGAAACCGCCCCGATCAGGTGCTTGTCCCGATTTACGACTGGGAGGCGGCGCACCCACCACTCGGCCATCTTCTCCGCAACCGTCTGGACGGGTTCATTTTCAAAGCAATACAGCGGGTCGGGTGTCATCGCCTCTGCTACCGTAACCTTGTTCGGATCGCAGCCGTCCGCGACAACACACACCCCAATATCGCGCCCGGTGACCACACCCGCGAGCCGATTATTCTCAGCGACCGGCAGGGCTTCGCAATCCAGCGCGGCCATTAGTTGCGCCGCCGTCCTGAGGGTGTCCCCAGGGGTCACCACGTCGATTTCCGGCGTCATCACGTCGCGTATTTTCACTATCTCCTCCCAGTTTGCGTCATATCACGGATTGGGCGGGCGCGCGCGAGCTTTGGCCTCCAATTTCGGCTTGAACGCCTGCACCTCGGCGCCTCCACCTTTCGACATGATCGCCCATCCGACCAAAGAGCTCGAGATTTGGGATCGCGGCGCGGGTCGGAACCTGCGAGCATTCCCGAAGGCGGGTGTCTTCCTAAGAAGACCTAGAAAGCGGTGTCTTCCTAAGAAGACCTAGAAAGCGGTATCTTCCTAAGAAGACCTAGAAATAGGCGAGAGATGTCCCTTACGGTCGAGAGCCGGACGGGCTCGGAATTATTATAAGAAACGAACTGTTCCTGTACTAGGACATCCCGAGGAGGCAAGAATGACCAAGGTCCTAGTTGCTGGAAAGTGCGCCCTCTTTGGCGGAGCCGCCATGCTGTTATCCGTCGCAGCAGCCCCCTTACACGCTCAAGGCTTCCCGGAGGGGTCGTATCTGCGGTCCTGCGCGCACATCGCGGTAAACGGCGACAGGCTATTAGCCGAGTGCCGCCGAACAGATGGGAGCTGGGCCAGAACCGCACTCCGGGATGTGGATCGTTGTGTCGGCGACATCGGCAATATGGACGGCCAGCTTGCCTGCAACCGTGCCGAGCGCAATTACGGATCGTCACGGGATCGGGATTACCGCCGCCAATGGCCGGGGAACGGTTATGGCGATGGCAACCGGGATTACGGCCCTGGGTGGGGCGCCTCATCTGATTACGGTCGGTACAGAGGAGATTGGCCGCCAGCCGGTTATCCGTCTGATTACGGCCGGTAAGCCGGAAAGCCGAGTCCGGAAGAGCGGGCACCTGGTTTGTCCGGGAGCCCGAGAGCGGGGATTACCAGCGCGCCGGATCGGTAGACGATCAGGTCCGGCTCGCACCCGGTCCCACCGGCGACGCATTGCCTGGCGATCTGTTCGGGGCTGATCTTGTCCAGGCGACGATCCGCATCTATGACGAGGAGCGGGACGAAATCCGCACGACTATGGAGCCCTACAAGTGGTATCCGCAGCGCGCGGGCCGCGTCGATCTGATCCTGGAGCGGGCGCGGGCGACCGGGAAGAGCGGGTTCGCGAGCAGCTTGTTGTGCGGCCCGCTTTCAAGACGATCAGGGCCATGATCTGATGCTCGGGCGCCGCGGTATTCGACAACGCCCAGGGATGAACGAGCGCAAATACAGCCGCTATATCAGCGACCATGCCGACGCCCTTGCCCGCGCGGCGTTCGGCGAGAGCATTGCCGTCGTCGGTCAATTGCCTGCGGCGAACCTTGCCCAGCAAGCCTCCTTCGAACGGCAAGTCGCCCGGCAATCTCGGCGGAGCCGGGGGTAAGTCCCGCACTGGCTTACACGCTTGACGGGATCGATTGGCGGAATTGCACCTGGCCTCACGCCGCCCCCTTTTTTAAGGGAGGGAAAAATACCCCCGCGGGTCAGAGAGCGTCATTTTGGATTACTTCTTGAGATCAAGATGTGAACATTTGCCAATAGATTGGGTTAAGATTTTGAACGATGGACACAACGTATGTATGATGTGCATCTACATGCTCGGTATGACAAAATAAAGAAAGCCTCGATCTCCAAAAATTCGCAGGAGGTCCAAAAGTCTTCCTAAACACCTTAGTTTCCCACCAATCTTCTGATACCCTATCAGTTGATATGGAATACTTTCTCTTCGTCGAGAGATTAGTGACAGTAGTCATCAGGCGCGATCTCTGCTCTATGGCTATTCCTCTGAGTGAGGACATCCAAACCTATTACACCCATCGATCGTTGAGATCCGCTTCAGTTGTCTCGTATTCGTAATTCTGTCCGGGTATCTGATAATGAGTTCCATAACGGTCTTTTTGGCTGGGTTCTTCGACAGTGCGCACGGACTTCGATTATGGCGGAGGACGATTGCACAATCATTAACCGTCTCGGGAACATTCCTCGGTGAGGCAACGCGAAGGGGTGATAAAGGGTTTGAGTGTCGCGGCGCGACAATCAGGCCTTCTGATAGGTTCAGATGCTGGCCTTCACCTGGCTTATACCGGGCGCCCCTCCGGCGGCTGGGGTTCAATGTGCAAACATTGAATGTCGGCGGGCAGGACCGGCTGTTCGGAACTCACCCGTCGCGAAGCGGTAAAGACCGGCGTCTCGGTGCAGATGCAATTCGCGGAGGGCTTGCCGCTCATTAGCGGCAATCGGGTCCAGCTGCAACAGGTGCTTCTCAACTGATCATCAACGCGGTCGAGGCCATGGGCGGCGTCAGCGACGGGCCGCGCGAGTTGCTGATCAGCACCGGGCAAGTCGAGTTGGGCGGCGTGTCGTCGCGGTGCGGGATTCGGGCCCGGGATTTGCGCCAGCGACTCTTGAGCACCTCTTCGAGGCCTTCTATACTACCAAGACCACCGGCTTGGGGATGGGCCTATCGATCTGCCGCTCGATCATCGAAGCCGCATGGGGGACGATTGTGGGCGGAGGCGAACGAGCCCCAGGGTACAATCTTTCAGTTCTTGACGCCGACGCAGCCGTAGCTTCATGACTTATGGCAGTGCGTAATTGGGGTCCGATCTGAGTCAGGATCAGGTGGTCGAAACCGGCGTCGATATACTCGCGGATCGCCTTCAGGTGAGCCTCCGGGGAGGGCCGAGGCTGACCTCCTCGGCAACGTCATCGGCGGTGATATGGCTGCTCGCGGCGGCGAAAGTGTCCGTATCCGGCAGCTCCGGCATTACCGGGCCGCCGGCCAGCGCCCGCGATGGTAGCGATCCGCGATCTCGCGCGCCTTGTCCTCGCTCGGCGCGTAGCACATCGGCACCTCGGCGAATTGCAGCTGACGTTTGGGAAGAGGCGACACAATCATGCGTGTCCCACAAGATCGCCATGTCTTGCTATGCCTCGCGGTCGCCGCCCTGGTGGGTGCTTTGGCCGCGGCCGGCGGTCATCGCGCTTCGGCAGAGCCGCTCGCCGTGCAGGGTCACTTTGCTGGTTTGATCGACATTGGCCGTCGGCGCATCTACTTGGATTGCCGCGGTACGGGCAGCCCTACGGTCGTGCTCGAAGCCGGCTACCGAAGTTCCGCCAGGCTCTGGAGCGAGGACCTCCGTCAGGGAGAGGCGCCACGGACGGCGGTTCTCGCGGGCGTGGCCGGTTTCACACGAGTTTGCGCCTATGATCGACCGGGGACCGTAGCCCCCCTCAAAGACGACGTCCGCCCAAGCCGCAGCGACCCTGTCCCCCAGCCGCGGACCGCCCCCGACGCGGTTGTCGACCTCCACACACTGCTGCGCGCGGCCGGCGTCCCGGGCCCCTACGTCCTCGCCGGCCACTCGCTGGGCGGTTTGTTCGTGCGGCTTTACGCCAGCACGTACCCTGGTGACGTTGTCGGGCTCATCCTCGTCGACCCCTATTCCGAAAGGCTGGAGACACTGTTGACACCCGAGCGGTGGGCGGCCCTGGTGCGGTTAAACGTTCGGTCAGGCAGTGACACAGTGGAGCCTATCCCGAGCTACGGCGATCTCGAGACGATCGGATACGGCAAAGATAACGTCGTGATGCGCAAAGCGGCTGTGACCACGCCGCTTCGTGCGATGCCTCTGGCAGTCCTTGCCCACGCGCGGCCGTTCGAGCTGCCCAGGGAGGCGGAGGGTTTCTCGTCCGATGCACTTGAATCAGTCCTGCGTGCAGCTAACGAGGACCTGGCGACGCTCGTCCCGAAGGCGCGCTTCTTCGTCGCCAAAGACAGCGGCCATGACATCCACCAAGATCAACCAGAGCTGGTGACCGAAGCGATCCGGCAGGTTGTCACGGGCGTTCGATACCCAGCTACCTGGTATGATCTGGCATCTTGCTGTGCGAAATAATATGGCATCGGGGCGGCTCGAGGCCCCGCTGCGCGACCGGCGCGCCCTTTGTAACTCGCTCACCTCCGATCATACTGTTCGTTTCCGCCGCAGACACCTGGCGCGCTCGTCACTTGCGCTTGGCACCGCAGGCTTCGAGCTTCGCGGGAGCCGTCGTGATTCTGGCCGTCTAGCTCTGGTGGGCGGTCGACATCGGCGCCGGTATCGCCGCGAACGATCTCCAACAGCCGATTGTCGAAATGTCGTGCTTGGTCTCTTCGAGGGTGCTTCGATCTAGCTGCAAATCACGGTCGCCCGTCCTGGTTGGTGGGACACTGAAACGCGCGAGAAACGGCAGAAGAAAAGCAGTCCCACCTCATTGCTATCACATTGATTTTCGCAGGAGTGCGAGCTCCCTTGGGACGCCAATTGGTGAAGGGGTTTACGCCACTCGGCCGCTGGCCTGTGGCCCGGAGGCGGACTTCCGGTTGCGATCGTTGTGCCGCGGCTGGAGGGTGAGGGGGGTCGCAGGCGCGCCTTCCCGCCGGAGCGCAAAAACTTCGTTCGGTTGGTGTGCCGGAATATTCGAGGGTAGCGATGGCGGTCAGGCCGGATACCCGGCTTGTTCTCCGGCGTAGGCCAGCCCTCTGCGCCGCTCGATGTTGCCGGACAGCATCAAAGTCTGGTACTGACGCATCTAAAATCTGGAACGATATACCCATGAACAGCGGCATGGTTTGCCGGAAGTGTCAGAAGCTCAGCCGGGCTGCCTGCTCTTGTTGGTTGGAGTGGGGCGAGGTAGTTCCAATCCGGCAAATCGTCGGGCCATCTGGGGAGGAAGGGCGCGCAACGGTGAGCGCCGTCAGGAAGCGGCAAAACCCGGCGAGAGACGGTCTCAGCAGCAAGACCCTCGGATGCCGGATGGACGGCCGGCGCGGAACACCGGCCGCCACATTAGAGACACCCAATAGCGGCGCCCGAGCCGCCTCGCTCTGATCCGGGCGCCACAATCGTAGATCGTCTGCTTAACCACCTTCGTGACTTCACGTTGCGACGGTTCTCTGGCATAAAGCTCGAATGCTAGATGAAAACGCAGCACCTTTACCCGCCGAGCCGATCCCTAGCCCGCCCGACGGCCACGACTACCGCCGCTTGGCTCGCCAAATTCGAGACATCGCGCGCCAAACTCGGTTGCCGATCGCGCGGAATGAGCTGATCCGGCTTGCCACGAATTACAGTTGCCAAGGCGACCACTTGGGCGGCTTAGCTGCCTACGAATAGGCCTTATCCCTCTGCCTAGTCCGGAAAGAGAAACGGCGCTCGCCGGCTTATGGTCGGCGCTGCCGTGGCTGATCGTGGCGGCGATCACGCTCGCACTCATCTGGGCGGTCTCAGTTCAGGCGCTTGGCCGCAAACTTCGCCAAATGCTTGATTTATAATGAAGGTGGATTGGAAGCATACCCGGTCTAATACGGATTTCCGGAAATTGCTGGACACGAGTGTCTCCTATCTCAGGCCGCGCTCCGTGTCGCATCTGGAGGAGCACTGGGCTATACGGGACTGGCGCAACTGGCGCACTAGCGCAAATCACTGCTTCGTGCGCTAGCTCGCGCCAGTCCCTGCGCCAGTTGAGTTTCGCAACTGACGTAAGGTCAGAGGGGTGCGCCAGGTTCAACGAATTCGCGGAGTTTGCGCTGGGCGTCGGTGTGGGTGACCTTTCGAAGTGCGCCAGTCGCAATCCAGGTTTTGAGAGTCGAAATGAATCAGGACAGCGGAAGGGCGTTATCTCTCCGATTTGCTCGCTGCGGCCCTACGCGACCGGCTGCAGGATCTGAGACGGCGTTTCATCGAGGTAGATTGGGCCATGGATCACATGCTCTCTCCTCGGTCGGCTGCTTTTACGCTGATGTCTAAATAATTTACTCTGATCGGCCAGATTAATTCATTGCTCGGCCTTTGCGATATACCCTGTTTCCTCACCAGGGAATTTAGGTCGTAAGACTTTGGTTTAGCTGGCGTTTATAAGCGCTCGCGTCGGGATTGGAGCGGGATTCCCTTCGTTTTTTCGAGCTCGATTTCGGCGGCGAGGCTATCGCAATCACTTCCGATCGTGAGCACCGCCAATTTGCGGCCGTTCTGCCGGTAAGTCACCGTACAGTCCTTCGCCACGAGGCTCCCATTGGTCTCGAGCCGGTCCCATTTCGTGGCGTGTCCGACGTAATTGAGCAGCAGATCGTGCTGCTGGGACCAAAAGAACGGCACCGCGTCGAAGTGCTCGCGCGCCCCGAGCATGTTGCGGGCAGCCGTCTGGCCCTGCCGTTCGGCAACAACCCAGTGCTCGATACGGATCGTCTCGCCGGTCAGCCGGTCGGGCCCAACGGGCGATATCACCGACGGCCCAGATACCCGGGATGCTTGTCTCGAGACACCGGTCGACCGTGACGCCACGGTCAACAGCAATCCCGGCACCTTCGGCGAGTGCGGTCTCCGGCCGCACCCCGATCCCGACGACGACGAAGTCGGCATCGAGCTGTTCCCCGTTTTTCAATGTGACGCGGTTTGGACCGAAAGAAGTCGCGGTGCTACCGAGGTGGAATGCAACGCCGTGCTCCTCGTGGACCAGGCGCACGAGGTCTCCGACTTCCGGACCAAATACTGCTTCCATCGGCCGCGCTTCGGGTGCCACGACGTGCACCTCGAGCCCGCGTGTGCGCAATGACGCCGCGACCTCGAGACCGATGAAGCTGGCGCCGATGACGACCACCCGACGCGCGGCCGTTGCCGCGGCAATTAACGCCCTGCTGTCGGCGAGGGTGCGCAAATAATGGACGATATGCGGAAGATCATTCCCAGGAATGCCGAGGTGGACCGGTTCGGCGCCGGTGGCGAGGAGCAAAGCGCCGAAGCGTTGCCGGCTGCCATCCGCGAGCCGCACTTCTCGGCCCGTGGGATCGATTGCGACCGCGCAGACGCCGAGCTTCAACTCGATCCCATGCTCGCGGTAGAAGTTGGACGAGCGCAGCGGGATCCATTCCTCGGGCGCGCTGCCGGCCAGGTAGTCCTGAGACAGATCATGAATAAGACGGGCTAGTCCCGGAAGTTATCATACAACAAGATATTGCCATTGATTTAGATCAGCTGGGGTATCCGTCGTCGAGGGCTGCACCGGCGTCAGCGGTTGTTGGATTCCAACGCGCATACATCCTGAAGGCAGAAGAGGAGAGTCCTCCCCCCGATGAGTTCATTCGCTATCGCCTCGGTCGTTTTCGGCTGTTCCTTCGGAGCCGCGCTCATCGGAATGGTCCTGCACGTCAAATTGCCTGACCATCATCTGGACTCGGATTCGCGGGATGTTGTGAAACTCGTGATGGGCCTGATCGCCACCATGTCCGCGCTGGTGCTCAGTCTGCTGATCGCATCCGCCAACAGCTCGTATGACCAGCAGAGCAGTGAACTGAAGGCGCTCGCAACCAACGTGCTTTTGCTCGACCGGACGCTGAAGTTTTACGGGCCAGGCGCAAAGGAGGCGCGTAATGGGCTGCGTGAGGCTATCGTGCAGACCCATGACCGGAGTTCGCGGGAGGGTGTGCGGCCTGAGAATCTCGACGCTCGGGCAACACAAAACACCGTGAACGCTCACATCGAGCAGCTCTTAAGCCTCTCGCCTAAAACCGACTCGGAACGGATGATGCAGAGCCGGGCCGTGCAGGAATCAGAGAGCATCACGCAATCACGTCTGCTGATGTTCGAGCAGCTTGGCGGTTCAATCTCATGGCCGTTCCTGACGGTGCTGGTCTTCTGGATCTGCGTGCTGTTTCTCGGCTTCGGTCTGTTCGCCCGCTTCAATACAACCGTCGCCGTGGCACTCTTAGTGGGCGCGCTGTCGGTCGCGGGCGCAATTTTCCTTATCCTTGAATTGAACGAGCCCTACCGCGGTCTCATGCGACTCTCCGACGAACCCTTGCGCAACGCGATGACCCAGATTGACCGGTAGGGGCCATTATCTAACCCAGTTGTGTGCCACGGGGATGGGATCAACAACTGGCCGATCGAGCTCGCATAGTCGATCCTGTCGTGTGGCACCGTTCCGGGCCCGATGCTGGTGCACGCCGCTACGAGGGATATCAACACGGCGGCAGCAAGTCTTCGGGGCATAGCTATTCTACATTGCTCGCAGCTCGAACACGTTGAACTGCCATGGGGCGTGATCGATGTAGAGGCCGTTATCTACGAGTTCGCTGCCGTCGCGATCGTAAACCTCGGTCCCCATCAGATCGGTCAGGCGGACTTGCTCGCCGCGGAGTTCCGGGAAAATCAGTGGCAATCGGCATCGCGCCTGGTTTCCGGCGTAATTGACGACGACGACATAGCGGCTGCCGTCCTCGCCAGCCCAGGCGTAGGCGACAAAGGCATCTGAAGTCCAGTTGCCGGACCAGGCCGGCAGCGGTTGGATCTGCGACCAGGTGCCGTCGCGGAAGGCCCTGGTCTTTAGGATCTGTAACAGCTTGGCGTAAAAGCACGCAATCTCAGGATTCGCCGGCTCGATTGGACCGCGGCCGAGATGGGTCGGTACCCGCATCCGGGCGCCCTCGAATTGACCCTGATGGAAGAAGCGCAGGCCTGGAGCGAAGTACGTGATGACCGCCGCCGCCCGGTGCTGCGGCCAAGAGAATTCGAACGCTGCCCGCGGCTCGTCATGATTTTCGAGAAAACGGGTGAGTTTGTCCTGGTAGTCGAGGCCGGCGAGCAGGTGATCGCGGATCGCCCCGACATGGCCCTCCCTCAAACGGTCGTAGAGCCGCTTGTCGTAGCAATAGTCAAAGCCTTGTTGCTGCAACGTCCATTCGAGGTCCCAGTAGACCTCGGCCATGAAGGTGAAGGCAGGATACTGAGCGTGTACTGTCGCCGTTGCCTTCGGCCAAAACGGTTCCGGCGTTATCCCCCAGGTGCGCTCGAAAATCTCGGGCAGCAGCAGCATCGCCATGTCGCAACGCACGCCGTCGCACTTGCCGGCAATCGCGATCAGCTCGTCGATGCGCGCCCGCTGCAATTCGGGATTGGCGTAGTTGAGCTGCAAGGTATCGGGCCAACCCGGAAAGTTTGGGTCGCGGCCGTAGGCCAGAATCTTGGATCCGCGGTCGGTCTCGACCCGCAGGTAGTTTTGCGGTGCGCCAGCCAACGCCTCTTCGCTGCCCTCCATATAATAGTCGGGGTGGGTCTTCACCCACGCGTGGTCGGGAGCGGTGTGGTTCGGCACAAAGTCGAGCAGCAGCTTGATGTCGCGCTTCGCCAGTTGCTCGCGGAATTGGGCCAGCGCAGCCTCACCGCCCAGTGCATCACTGACCGTGTAGGCAGTGATTGCAAAACCGGAGCCGCAGATATCGTCCTCGGTCAGGTCGGGCAGAAGCGTCTGAAATTCGGCGTGCCATTGCGGGTTACTGCGCGAAACCGCCCGCCCCGCAGAGCCGATTTGCCAGACGCTCAGAAGCCAGATCCAGTCGAAGCCCCGCTCTGCAAAGCCATCGAGCGTCGCGTCGTCGATATCCGCGAGGGTGACCCGCTTGCCGGCCTCATGCGACAGACGCTGAAGCCAGACACGCGTGTTGATCTGATAAAGAGTTGGATAGCGTGGGGCGGTCGACATGATCGTCCCCTACGCCGTCTCTTTTTCTCGGGCGAGAGCCGCTTGCGGGCCGCCTTGGAGAAAGGTCTCGGCGTCGAGCTTGCCAAAAATATCGATCAGGCCCGCGATGACCCCGGTCCAACCCGTCTGATGGCTGGCGCCGATACCGGCGCCGTTATCGCCATGGAAGTATTCGTAGAACAGCAGATTGTCCCGCCAATCAGGGTCGTGCTGGAATTTTTCGGCGCCGCCAAAGACCGGCCGCCGTCCCTTCTCGTCGCGCAGAAAGATCCGAGTGAGGCGATTGACGATTTCATGGGCGACCTCGAACAGGTTCATCAAGTTGCCGGAGCCGGTCGGGCATTCGATCTTGAAATTGTCGCCGTAGTACGAAAAATAGTGCATCAGGGCGCGGATAATCAGCGCGTTGACCGGCATCCAGATCGGTCCCCGCCAATTGGAGTTGCCGCCAAACATGCCGCTGTCCGACTCTGCCGGCAGATAACCCACCCGATATTCCTGACCGCCCGCCGAAAACACATAGGGGTGCTCGGCGTGATAGCGGGAGAGTGAACGGATCCCGTAGGGGCTGAGGAACTCGTTCTCATCGAGCATGCGGGTCAGAATCCGGCGCAACCTGTTTTGATTTACCAGTCCCATGATGCCCCGCTCCGCGATCCCAAAATGGCCCGGCCCGGTTTCATGGATCGACTCGCGGAGTTCCGGCATGCGCCGCAGCCGCTCCTGAACTGCCGCCGTCAGTCTGGGAACCCGCTCGCGCTGCCATTTCTCCACGACCGTCGCGGCACACAGCGGTAGGAGACCGACCATCGAACGCACTTTGAGCCGCCTGGCGGTGCCATCGGGCAAACGAAGCACGTCGTAGTAGAAGCCGTCCTCCTCGTCCCACATGCCGTCCGGCCCGATCTCGTTCATCGCACGCGCGATCAGCACGAACTCCATCGCGTAGTTCGCCGCCAACTCCTCATAGGTCGGGTCGTGTGCGGCAAGCTCGAAAGCTATCTCGAGCATGTTCTGGCAGAACAAGGCTACCCAGGCGGTACCGTCGGCCTGTTCCAAATGGCCTCCGGTGGGCAACGGCGCACTGCGGTCAAAGACGCCGATATTATCGAGGCCGAGAAACCCGCCCTCGAAAAGGCTTCGGCCGAACCGGTCCTTGCGGTTCACCCACCAGCCAAAATTTTGTGCCAGCCTGCCGAACACCCGCTTCAGAAAATCGAGGTCGGATCGGCCGCGCACCGCCTGCTCCATGCGATAGAGAAAGATCGTTGCCCAGGCCTGTACCGGAGGATTGACGTCGCTGAAATTCCACTCATAGGCGGGGATCTGTCCGGTCGGATGCAGGTACATCTGGCGGAGCAGCAGATCGAGCTGCTGTTTGGCGAAATCGATGTCGACGGTCGCCAGGGCAAGCGTGTGGAACGCCAGGTCCCAGGCCGCAAACCACGGATACTCCCACTTGTCCGGCATCGAGATGATGTGGTCGCCGATCATGTGAAACCACTCGCGGTTGCGCACCTGACGGGGTGTCGGCCGCATTGCATCGTAGCCGTGCTCCTCGAGCCATCTGTCGGTGTCGTAAAAGAAGTACTGCTTGCTCCACAGCATCCCCGCCAATGCCTGCCGCATCACGCGGGCCGCATCCGCGCCGACACGGGCGGGAGTAATCGCCCGATAGAATTCGTCGGCCTCGCGCCGTCGCTGCTCTACAATTTGATCAAATTGCCCGCCGAAGGGGTTGCGGGAGCGGGCGTTGCTAAGCTTCAGTCGAACGACGGCGGTTTCGCCCCCGCCTATGTCGAGCCGATAGTGCGCGGCAGCCTTCGTCCCCGTCTGGCTCGGGTTGACCGCGTCCTTTTTGCCAGACACGACATAATTATTGACCCCATCCTTGACATACGGCGTCGCATTGGGTGTCCCGAACAGCCGCTCGTTGTTCGTGTCGTTTTCGGTGAACAACAGCTGCGGATTTCCGTCGCAATGCAGCAGGAGGCTGCCGAGCTCGGCATGTGTCGTTTCGATCGTGACTGTGTTCTGATCCGGCATCTGTCGCAAGGAGGGCTTCGGCTCCTCCGGCCACCATTTCCAGGTATTGCGAAACCACAAGGTGGGCAGTACGTGCAGCTGAGCCGGCTCGCGCCCGCGATTAGCCACGCTGATCTGGATCAGAACGTCGGTAGGCGTCCCTTTTGCATATTCCACCAACACGTCGAAATAACGGTCGTCGTTGAAGATGCCAGTATCCAGTAATTCGTATTCCCAACCGTCTCGCCCGCGCTGCCGGTTCGTCTCGATCAGGTCACCGTAGGGATATGCATTTTGCGGATATTTGTAGAGGTACTTCATGTACGAGTGGGTCGGCGTGCTGTCGAGATAGAAGTAGTATTCCTTGACATCCTCGCCGTGGTTACCCTCGCTGTTGGTTAGCCCGAACAGCCGCTCCTTGAGGATCGGGTCCTTGCCGTTCCACAGAGCTAAGGCGAAACAGAGCTGCTGGCGGTCATCACTGAAACCGGCGAGGCCGTCCTCACCCCAATGATAAGCCCGAGATCGCGCTTGATCGTGCGTGAAATAATTCCACGCATCGCCGTTTTCGCTGTAGTCCTCGCGAACCGTGCCCCATTGGCGCTCACTGAGATAGGGGCCCCATTGCTTCCACGGCACTCCGCTCTCTCGCGCCTCATCCAATCGCAACTCCTCCGCCGTCTTCCCGCGTTCTGGGCACACCTGGTTAGGCACAGTCTTCTCCTCGGTAATCAGCCGTTCTTTGACGAATTTTACTTGAGTTCCAAGACAGGCCTGAAACAACGCGCTAAATTCTCTCTCGTTCAGGCCTTCGGCAGGCGCAAATCACGTCTGTCATCTTCCACTCACTGGGGGCTTTTCTTTTCGACCAAAATAACCGTAGGCGCCTACCGTTCCGAAATTTATCAAAACTGCTACCACGTTCCATGCGATCACTGGTCGCGAAGCAATCAAAAAGCCATAGTAGACCCAGAGGATCTGAAAAGTGCCCATGATTGCCGCCATCATCGGGTACATACCCGCGCGCGACCGACGTTTGAGCATGCTGACCAAATCCGGCACGGCAGCAAAGGTTGTTCCGAAACCCGCCAGAAAGCCGAAGATCTCTGACCGTTGAAGCCCAGGGAAAAACAGACTCTGCGTGTCGAGTGGAACTAGGTCCTGGCAACTGCAGAGCGTGATCAGGCTCAGGAAAAGGACAACAATTATTATATTAGATTGGCCCATCACGACACCGAATCTGAGGGGTCAGACGAGGTCGCGGCCGGTGCCGCGATAATTGGCGATTAATTCACTGACCACTATGAACTCACAAATCATCCGAATGCACTGACTGAGATCAATTTGTTGCGCTCCGGACTGTGCTGGGACCAAAAGCGGTGGCGCGCGGGTGGGTCAGCCCTTGGTCTTCCATTCGCCGGTCGGCGTTCGGCACCAGGTGAGGCGGTAGTCTCGAGGCGGTGGCCTTCCTGCGACAATCTGATGGCGCACCAGGTGGCAAGCCATGCCCCCCGAGTGGAACACGCGAAGTATGGTCGAGGTCCCCGAGCTTTTAGTCTCCGGATTACTCCACGAGTTCGGACTGGCCGACCTTGCTCGGCTCGACCGCATTCAGCCGCGCCGCGCTTTCGAACACCATCTGGTTATCGGAAGGCGCGAGACCCTGACCAAAGTTTCCGGCGAATGGGATGACTTGGGCCTGTGCGGCCGCAGGCAAAAGAACGCAGACTGCGAACGCCGCTGACAAGCAGTTTAGTAACCAGGGTCGCATCCATTTCTCCTCACGTTCTCGGCCGACACCGCCCGCCGCCAACACATTTATGGCCAAACCGCCGCCGGCGAGAGTCTCGGCGGTCATTGTTTCAGCTGAACTGTGCCGCTCCGCTATCCCAGTCACTTGCTCGCACCCGACGGGAGGCCCCCGTTAGCCCGCTCCGCTTGCATCCCCTGCTGACCGGGCGCAATGCACCGCCCGTCTAGCGCCAGCCAAATTTCTCCGCTTCATGACGGTCGACAAAGGATTCCCCCGTACGCAGGTGTACTCCACTTTTCTCAAGACCGATTCATCCGCGCGCTAACCGATCAGAGGTCCGTTCCAGACTTTCACGGCGGGTATGTTGCGGTAGTATCCAAGGACGCACAGCGTGCCCGTATCGAGCAGGAAATGCTGCCCGCTGCCCGCAGGCAATCCGATCCAGCGTGCGGCGAGGACGCGCAGCACGTGGCCGTGGGCGAACAGTGCGACATCGCCTTCAGCTGCGCGCGCTCGGGCGATCACTCGGTCCACGCGCGCAGCTACTTGCTCCGGCGCCTCGCCGTCGGGGCATCCGTCCCGGAAGATCAGCCACCCCGGCGCAGTCTGGTGGATCTGCCGGGGCGTCAGACCCTCGTATACGCCATAGTTCCACTCGACGAGGTCGGGTTCGATAACGGCGGTGTCGCCGAGACCGGCTAAGTCGCAGGTCTCACGTGCGCGCTGCAAAGGGCTGCAGAGAACGAGCGCGAAGGCCCCCTTGGCGAGCACCGGCCGTATCCGATGGGCGAGCCGGCGCCCATTATCGGTCAATGGGATGTCTGTCGTCCCCGTGTGCTGGCCGCTGAGGCTCCAAGCGGTCTCCCCATGCCTGATTGCGAAGACGTTCACGCTCGCCTCCTGACGGTCAGACGTTGTCCGCCTCTGTCAAGCGCACGCCCGCGGCCGCAGCCTCCTGTCCCCATCTCCAGCCGGTGATCTCCGGCATATCGTCGCCGTAGCGGGAGATGTACTGCTTGTGCTCTATCAGCCGGTCGCGGATCGCCTGCTTTGCATAAGCCGCCCGCGCGCCCAGCTTCGGCACGCGGTCGATCACGTCGCTGACCAAATGGAAGCGATCGAGGTCGTTCAGTACGCACATGTCGAACGGCGTCGTCGTGGTGCCCTCCTCCTTGTAGCCGCGGACATGGATGTTGTGATGTCCGTTCCGCCGGTAGGTCATCCGGTGAATGAGGTAGGGGTAACCGTGGAAGGCGAAGATGATCGGCTTATCGACAGTGAACAGGGCATCGAATTCGGGATCCGACAGGCCATGCGGGTGCTCGGTCGCAGGCTGCAATTTCATCAGGTCGACGACATTGATGACCCGCACCTTTAGCTCGGGCGCGTGTTTGCGCAGAAGGTCGACGGCAGCCAGTGTCTCCAATGTCGGGACGTCACCGCAGCACGCCATCACGACATCGGGCTCCGCTCCATGATCGTTGCTCGCCCACTCCCAGATACCGAGACCGCTGGTGCAGTGCTTGACCGCGTCGTCCATGGTCAGCCACTGTGGTGCGGGCTGCTTGCCGGCGACGACAACATTGACGTAGTTCCGGCTGCGCAGGCAGTGGTCGGTGACCGACAACAGGCAGTTAGCGTCGGGCGGCAAATAGGCGCGGACGACCTCCGCCTTCTTGTTTATGACGTGGTCGATGAAACCGGGGTCCTGATGGCTGAAGCCGTTATGGTCCTGCCGCCATACATGGCTCGATAACAGGTAATTGAGCGAGCCGATGGGCCGCCGCCACGGAATGTGATTGCACACCTTCAGCCATTTGGCGTGTTGGTTGAACATCGAATCGATGATGTGAATGAAGGCCTCGTAGCACGAGAAGAACCCGTGCCGACCGGTTAGGAGATACCCTTCCAGCCAACCCTGGCACTGGTGCTCGCTCAGCATCTCCATGACCCGCCCGTCGGGCGCCAAATGGTCGTCCCATGGCTCCGTCTCGGCAACCCAGGCACGGTTGGTGACCTCGAGTACATCCTGCCAGCGATTTGAATTGCTCTCGTCGGGACTGAACAGCCGGAAATTCCGGGACTCCATGTTCAGCTTCATGACATCGCGCAGGAACCTGCCCATCACACGGGTGGATTCGGCCGTGACGGCGGCGGGTGCGGTCACGTCGACAGCGTAATCACGGAAATTCGGGAGCCGCAGTTCGCGCAGCAGCAAGCCGCCGTTGGTGTGCGGATTAGCGCTCATGCGGGAGGCACCTCGCGGGGCGAGCTCGGCCAATTCGGGCCGGAGCCGGCCGCTGCCGTCAAACAGTCCCGTGGGCTGGTAGCTCTTCATCCAGTCTTCGAGGATGTGCACATGCTCCGGGTTCTCGTGCATTTCTCCCATCGGCACCTGATGCGCGCGCCAGTAGCCCTCGGTGCGGCGGCCGTCGATCTCTTTCGGGCAGGTCCATCCCTTTGGTGTGCGAAGCACGATCATCGGCCAGAGCGGGCGTTCGGTGAAACCATTCTCGCGCGCATTGGCCTTGATGCGCCGGATCTCGCCGGTGACAGTGTCGAGCGTCGCCGCCATCAGCTCGTGCATGGCTTGCGGCTCATCCCCCTCGACGAAATGCGGGGTGTAGCCATAGCCTCGGAACAGGTGGTCCAATTCCTCGTGGCTGATCCGAGCCAGAACGCAGGGATTGGCAATCTTGTAGCCGTTGAGGTGGAGGATCGGCAGAACCACTCCATCCGTCGCCGGGTTCAGGAATTTATTGGAGTGCCAGCTCGTCGCCAGCGCCCCCGTCTCCGCCTCGCCGTCGCCGACTACACAGGCGACGATCAGATCGGGGTTGTCAAAGGCCGCGCCGTAGGCGTGCGAGACGGCATAGCCGAGTTCGCCGCCCTCGTGAATTGAGCCGGGCGTCTCAGGCGCGACGTGGCTCGGAATCCCGCCGGGGAACGAGAACTGCGTGAAGAGCCGCTTCATGCCCTCCTCGTCGGGAGAAATGTTCGGATAAACCTCGCTATAGGTGCCCTCGAGATAGGCATTGGCGACCAGCCCCGGCCCGCCGTGCCCGGGGCCGGTAATGTAAATCATGTTCAGGTCGTGCTTCTTGATGAGCCGGTTAAGGTGAACATAAATGAAGTTCAAACCCGGCGTGGTTCCCCAGTGACCGAGGAGTCGCGGCTTGATGTGTTCCTTCGTCAGGGTCTGCTTGAGCAATGGGTTGTCGTAGAGATAGATCTGGCCGACGGACAGGTAGTTCGCGGCACGCCAGTACGCATCCATTAATCTCAGTTCATTGTCAGATAGCACGTTCGCCATTTGCCGTCTCCCAAGTTCCACTGAAATTTAATTGGTCAGTCGCAGTTTCCCGTCTGGAGTCCTACCGCGGAGGTCGCATCACAGGGCGACGGCATGTGCCGGTTCCTTGACATCCATCTCCCGCTCCTTTGCCGGCTCCTTAATCCGGAACCAGGCGACGTAGAGCGCAGGTAGGAACAACAGGGTCAGGAGCGTTGCGACGAACAGGCCCCCGATGATCGCGTAGGCCATCGGTCCCCAGAACACCTCCGAAGCGATCGGGATCATGCCGAGCGAGGCCGCTGCGGCGGTCAGAACAATGGGCCGCATGCGGTTTGTCGTCGCATCGATCACTGCGTCCCAAGGGTGCAAGCCTTTGGCCATGTCCATGTCGATTTGATCGATCAGGATCACCGAATTGCGAATGATCATTCCGCTCAGAGCGATTATCCCGAGGATCGCGACAAAGCCCATCGGCGTGCCCGTCGGTAACAAAGCCGCGACAACGCCGATCAAACCCAGAGGCGCGACGCTGATCACCAGGAACATCTTTTGGAAGCTCTGCAGCTGCACCATCAGGATGATCAGCATCAGCATGATCATCAGCGGAAAGACTGCGACAATCGAGTTGAGCCCTTTGGCGCTCTCCTCGATCGTGCCGCCGGCTTCGATCGTGTAGCCCGCCGGCAATTTCTCCGACAACTGCGCGATCGCCGGGGCTAGCTGCGTGTTGACGGTCTTCGCCTCGATGCCGGGCACGACATCGGCCTGAACGGTGATCGTCGGCAGGAGGTTGCGCCGCCAGATCACGGGCGGTTCCAGTTCATATTGGACGGTTGCAACCTGGCTCAGCGGGATCGTCTGCCCGTTGTCCAGCGCGACTTGCAGATTTTTTAAAGTCTGCACCGAGGCGCGTTGCTGCTCCGTCGCGCGAGCCGTAAGGTCGGTCAGATAGATCGAGTTGCGGACCTGAGTGACGACCATTCCGCTGGTGACGGCGTTGAGAGCCTCGGCGAGCGATTTGGAACTGACGCCGAGCTGGCGGACCCGGTCCTGATCGACCATCACGCGCAGGCTCTTCATCGGCTCGTTCCAGTCGAAATTGATGAGCCGTGTGTTCGGGTTCTGCCCGATCGTTTGGGCAACCAGGAAAGCCGCGTCCCGGGTGCCATTCGGGGTCTGGCCGCTGACGCGGTATTGCAACGGCCAGCCGACCGGCGGTCCCAATTCCAGCGGGTAAATCCTCGTATTGAGACTGGCGAATTCCGTGTCAACCGCCTTTTGCAGACGCGCCCGGACGATTTCGCGCTCCGCAATGCCCTTGGTCACGATGACCGCCTGCGCGAAATAATCGTTGGACAATTGCACGTTCAACGGCAGGTAGAAACGGACCGCCCCTTGCCCGACATAGAGACTGTAGTGCTCGATGTTCGGGTCGTCCTTCAGCAGTGCTTCGAACCGCTCGACTTCGTGCTCAGTCGCGTAAATCGACGAATCCTGTGGAAGGCTTAGATCGACAACCAGCTCCGGCCGGTCCGAAGCCGGAAAGAATTGCTGCTGGATGAACCCGTATCCGTACAATGAAGCGGCAAACAGCCCGACGGTGACCGCGATAACGAGCCACCGGGCGCGCATGCAGAATACAAGAGCGGCGCGGAACAGCCGCATCATACGGCCAGGTTCCCCATGACCGCCGCCATGGGCCTTCATCGTCTTTGGCAGGATGGTAACGCCGATTACCGGCGCAAACATTACCGCGACGATCCATGAAGCTAACAGCGCGACGGCAATGACCGCGAACAGCGAGTAGCAATATTCGCCGGCGCCGCTCTTTGCGAAGCCGATCGGCACAAACCCGGCAACAGTGACGAGCGTTCCGGTCAGCATCGGAAACGCCGTCGTGACCCAGGCATGCGTCGCGGCATGCTCTCGGTCGACCCCTGATTCGAGCTGACTGACCATCATCTCGATCGTGATCATCGCGTCATCGACGAGGAGGCCCAATGCGATGATCAGCGCCCCGAGCGAGATGCGCTGCAGGCTGATGCCGGAATACTCCATGTAGGCAAAGACCATTCCGAGCACGAGCGGGATCGAGCAAGCAACCACCACTCCGGCGCGCATACCGAGACTCACAAAGCTGACCGCAAGCACGATTGCGATCGCTTCCCACAGCGCCTTGGTAAAGCCGCCGACGGCTTCCTCGACGACCACAGGCTGGTCGGCGACCAGATGCGCCTCGATCCCGATCGGCAGTTTGCCGATGATCTGGTCCATCTTGTGCGCCACGGCCTCGCCAAAGACGAGGTTGTTGCCGCCCTGCGCCATCGAGATGGCGAGGCCGATCGCCGGCTCGCCATTGAAACGGAACATGGGCTCCGGCGGATCCGCATAGCCTTTGCTTATCGAGGCGACATCGGCGAGACGGAAGAATTTGCTGTTGGCATAGAGATTGATGCGCTTCAGATCGTCGACAGAGTTGAATGCACCGGAGACGCGGATTGCGTATTTCTCGAGACCGGTTTGGACGACGCCGGACGGCGTGACCGCGTTTTGCTCCTGCAAACTCGAGATGACCTCATCGCGACTGACGCCGAGCCCGGCGAGTTGGTGAGTGTCGAATTCGAGATAGAATTTCTGGTCCTGGGCGCCGATTAGTTGCGCCTTCGTGGCATTCTTGATCGTCAATACTTGTGTGCGAATTCGTTCGACGTAGTCGCGCAGCTCGCGGTGCGTGAACCCGTCGGCCGTGAACGCGTAGATAATGCCAAAGACGTCACCGAACTCGTCATTGAAACTCGGCCCCAAAATTCCCTGCGGCAATGTCGATTTTATGTCGGCGACCTTCTTGCGGACCTGGTACCAGATGTCCGGGATCGACTCCTTGGGCGTACTGTCGAGAACGTTGACATAAATCGTCGAGACGCCGGGCTTGGTTTCGCTCTTCAGGTAGTAGAGCGATGGCGTTTCCTGCAGTTTCTTCTCGATCCGGTCGGTGACCTGCAGCATCGTGTCGTCGATCGTTGCGCCCGGCCAATAGGTTCGCACGATCATCGTCTTGATCGAAAAGGACGGGTCCTCCTCGCGGCCCAGCTGCTTGTAGGAGAGGACGCCCGCGGCGACAAAGAGGATCATCAGAAACCATACGAAGGAGCGATGGTTGATCGCCCATTCGGAGAGATTGAAGCCCTTCATTGCACGGTGCCCGCGTCCATGAGGGCGACCTTCTCGCCGGGGAGCAATTTCTGCACTCCGGCAGTCACCACGACGTCTCCCTGGGCCAGTCCGTCGCCGACAACGACCGAGTCGCCCTGGTAGCGCTGCACGGTGATCGGCTTCAGCTGCACCGTCTTGTCCTTCTCGACGAGCCAGACGGCCGGCTTACCGTCCTTCTGGAAGAGCGCACTCCCCGGTATCGAGACGGTCTGACCCTGATCCAACGTCACGGTGCCGACGACGTTGGCGCCGAGCCGCATCTGCGGCGGCGCATCGGGCAGCGAGACCCGCACGGTGTAGGTGCGAGTGGCGGGGTCGGCCTGCGGCGAGATGTAGCGGACCTTGCCCGTCGTTTCGATTTCTGGGTTGCTGACGAGGTGTACTGTTACGGTCGGGTCCTTCGGCCGGGTCTTGAAAGCGCCCTCGGCGATGTTGAACACGCCCTCGCGTTCGCCGGGCTGCGCCAGACGAACGACCATCTGTCCCGCGCTGACCACCTGCCCGGCATCGGCCCCGATGGCGGTAATGACTCCGTCGTTATCCGCCTTCAGGTCGGCATAGCCGAGATTTTCGCTGGCCTGGATCTGCTTGGCCTGCGCCGCATCGAGCTGCGCTTGCGCGGTCTTGAAGGTCTTGAGCGCTTGATCGTACTGGACCCGAGTTGTATTGCCGTTCTTCAGGAGTTCGCGCTGGCGGTATTCTTGGGCTTGGCTGCGGGTCACTTCGGCTTCGGCTGCAGCGACCTCGGCTTTCGCGACCTCGAAGTCTTGACGATACTGCTGCGGATCGAGCCGGGCGAGGAGATCGCCCTTCTTTACTTGCGCCCCGACGTCAACCGGTCGCTCGAGGATCTTGCCGTTGACCCGAAAGCCGATGTCGGCCTGGTAACGCGGCTGGATCTCGCCGGTCAGCGATACTTTCTCCCCCCCTTCCTGCAACGCGACCGTCACGGTGCGCACGGGCCGGACAGCCTGCGACGCAGCCTTCTCTTCTTTGTGGCAGGCCGCCAAAGCCGACAGCAAAATGAGAGTACCCGCCGCTCGCAGCGCAAGGGTCAGCAAGCGACTCGACCGCTCCCCGGCAAGACTTGTTCCACTCGTCATAGGCAAAACACTCGGTCTGGGTTGGCTCACAGATCGGTGTAGCATAGGAGATGCCGCGCGAAATCTCTACATGGACCTTTGAGGCTTGGCGTCCAGACGTTTTAAGAGGGGTGCGAACATTAGTAGCCGGGCGGGTAATACTGATAAGGCGGCGGCGCATAAGAGGCAGGGGGTGCGGCGGCGGCACTGCTCGCCATCGCCGCCACACCGGCGCCGACCGCGACGCCGGCGGCAACACCGCCCCAGTTGGGGCCGTTATAGCTACTGCCGGTGACCGAGACGTTGCGGTTCACATTTACGTTACCGCTTACGTTGCGGTTCGCCGAGACGTTACGGTTGGCCGATACGTCGCGTTGAAAGTTGCCGCTGTTGAAATTGCCCCGGTTGACGTTGGCGCTGTTGACGTTGCCCCGGTTGACGTTGCCCCGGTTGGCCCCGCCACCACCGCCACCGCCACGACGCTGCACCAGCACCACAGGCCCGTCCTTTCCGGCGCCGATCCCAGCAGCAGGATCGAAAGCCCCTATCCCGCCCCGTCCGGATGACGGGGCAGCCGATGCTTGCGCCGCAACCAACGCGAAGGGCACGACGTAGATCAATAGCTTCCTCATGACCGGAGGCCTCACTTGTTGAGGTACTTGGCTTGGATCTGTTTCCAGCCGTCGATCGCTTGGCTGCAGCCGGCCTTGTCGAACGGACGCCCGGATCCATAGCCGAGGGCACCCGTAAAGGTGAAGGCGGCCTTGAGGCCAAAATGGATCGCGATCAGGTTGGCTAATTCCATTGCCCGAGAGATCTGATCCTGCTTGTCCGCGTCGGCCGAGCATTCGACCACTTGGCCCGCCATTACGCCGACCCTACGCAACCCATCCAGGAAGGTTGGGTTATCAGCGGGGGGCGTCGGCACTTCCTGTACGGGTGCGGCAGGCGTGGTCGAGGGGTTCTGCGCCAGCGCCGGGCAGACAGAGGTCAGGCAAGCCAGCGCCAATATAGTGGCCCGAAGTTGATACGATCGCATCCGTTTTGCCTCCCTTCTAAACTCGTCAAATTAGGCGTGGGAACCGCCGGCACATTGATCTGGGTCATCGAATTATGCCGATTCCCACTCTCCGCCTTCGAGGGCGGAGACGGCATACGCAACACCCTTCCTCGATTATGATCCTGGCAGTGTTAGCGGCTCTAAGGAACGAGCCGATGTTAGGCGGCGGGGGCGCCAGGCCCTTGGATAGTGATCTCGATGCGTCGGTTCGCGGCTCGGCCCTGCTGCGTGTCGTTCGAGGCCTCCGGGCGTGTCTCGCCGAATCCCTTGGCGGAAATCACATTGGGGTTGACCCCTTGCGACACGAGGTAGGTCACCACTGTCGCGGCCCGACGCGTTGACAAGACCAGGTTGTCAGGGACGCCCTGCCGCTGCAGTGCTGGTCCGACGGGCGTGTTGTCGGTATAACCGTAAACGACGACCTTCGCATTCTGCAGATCCCGCAATTTTGGGGCGATATTGGTCGCCAGTTCCGATTGGCCGCCTTGGCTGAGCTGGAACCCGCCCTCCGGGAACAGCATGTCGCCAGCCTCGACGAATTTCTGCTCCGCCCGGGATTGAGATAGCTGCGCCTGCAGCTGCTGATTTTGCGCTTGCAGCTGCTGATTTTGTGCCTGCTGCTGATCGTAGGCGCTTTGCGATACGCAAGCTCCTAACATCAGCGCAGTCAGCGGGACAATACACGACACGGCTGCCCGGTTTATGATCATGGCTCTGTCTCCCGATGTTTGCCAGGCAAGCGGTGCTACTGCACCGCAACCGTGACGTCTGTGTTCCAGGTGATGTCAACCTTGTCGCCGACCTTGACCTTATCGAGCACAGCCGGATCGACGATATGTCGGGTGTATTTCCATCCGTTCGGACCTGTGAAGGTGATCGCCGATGCGTTCTTGTCGATGGCGTCGACGGTCGCGGTCATCGTTCTCTGCAAGGATGCCGTGCCTCCAGGCCGTTCCCCCTGCCCAGCAGTGGAGGTCCCGGTCTGCGTGTTAACAGGTGCCTCGCCCGGCGGCTTCAGTCGCGCTGAGACGTTGTTATTATAGGTTACCGACACCTTGTCCCCGACCTTGAGCTCATCAAACCGCTTCGCACTTGGCGGCACGTCAACGGTCTCGAAACTGCCATCGGGTTTCTTGATGTTCACGGTTCGCTTCTGATGATCGATGGTCGCCACGGTGCCCGAAAGGGTGACGGTCTGTGTGGGGAGCTGTTTGACCTCCTGCGCCCAGCTGGGCAGGGAAAGAGCCAAGACCAACCCCGTCGCGCTCAGGATTGCGTTTAGTGGATTCATAGATCTCCCTCCTTTGGGTGATTAATCGGGGGTGTTTAAGGGCAAAACCCCGCCCGCAGCTAAAGCCTAAACAGCAGGGTTCGCCGGCGACTATGCGGAAATAACGGATTTTATGGATTGATGAACCGCGCACCTGGAGCACGTTGCAGGGTGGTCAACGGAGCCTCGCTGAAGGCCGTCCGGTAAGCCGCCTCGAAAGGTCCTAGCTCTGTAAAACCGAACCCGCGAACAAGTTCTGAGAGGTTTGCCCCGTCGGGAGCGGTGTCACGCAATGCGACACGCGCCCGGCTCAACCGGCGCAACAGCACATACTGGGCGGGGCTCATGCCAAGGAATTCGGCGCAACACGAGCGCAGGGTCCGCTCGGTCACTCCAATCAGTTTGCACAACTCGGTCGTGTGCAGAGGGCTGCTGAGATGCTGCGCCAACACCTCCTCGAACCCGACCATGATGCTGGCGTGACGGCGTTTGGTTGGGCCGTCAGCCCGTGCGCTGGGGCCGGTCAGGCAAGCGACCAGCGTCTGGATGAATCCTTGCTCGATGGCGCGCGCGACCTCTGTGTGGGCCAATAATCTGGGCTTGGTCTCGGCGAGGCGGCAGACTTGCGCATGGAGACGCCGCAGGCGTGCCATATCGCGCGGTGAGGGGCGCAGGATTTTTCCCTCCTGTGGCAAAGAGAACGGCTTTCCGGAAAGAGCCCGACCATATTGTTCGAGCCGCACCGGGTCCAGTGCAATCACATTCCACACGAAGGAGCCGGGTGTTGACTGGTGCAGCCGCTCGCCGCGGCCGCGGAGCACGATCTCGCCCGGCTGCAATTCCGTCCCGCCCCATACCGGCAGTGGCCCGGATTGCGCTGAAAACGTCACGAAAGAGAGCTGCGGCCTCAGACAAACATAGGCGACCCGCGGAAAGTCTTCCTCACACCGCAACACCTCCAAATCGTGCAGCTCCGCCCAGGTAAGGCGGGCCTTGAACTTGGAGCTCGGTGCAATGACGATTTCGATTTGTGCCTGACGCAGGCTCGCCTCGTAGTGGTCCGGCTCGAGGAAGGTGCGCGTGCCGCTGCCCGGCATTCATCTCTCTGCAAAACCGAAGAGCCACGTTGCAGACCGAGCATTGCGGCAAAATACAAGGATGGTTCGCCGGATCGCGGCGTCTATGCAGATTTAACAGATTTCCATGCCGGCGCGATGATTTCGGCTGGTTTTATCTCTTCGGGGATTCGACGCAGTGCCGCCGAGGGTGTTTCGCCGAATAGGGACCGGTAGGCGACCGCAAAGCGGCCCAATTCCCAGAAGCCATAGTCGGTGGCAATCTCGGTAACGGTCTTTCTCTCCGCGTCCGCGCTTCGCAAAACTTGGCGTACCAGGTGCATCCGCCGCAGCCACAGATAACGCTTGGGGCTCATGCCGAGATAATCCTGGCAACAGTCACGCAGCATTGTGTAGGAAGCGCCTACCGTCGCGCAGAGCTGGGGCATGTAAAGAGGCCTGTCGGGGGTCGACGTCAGGACCTCCTCGAGACGACGCATGACGTTCGCTCGATGGCGATGGACATTGCGGATATTGTCCGAATGGCCCTCGGTCACGGAGAAGACCATTGCTTCGAGCAAAGCCTCCTCGATCGCTCGCGCTACTTCTGGCTTCGCGAGAATGTCGGGAGCGGTCTTCGCAAGATGACCCGCGGCTTCGTGCAATTGCAACAGCCGGGACGCTACAGGTGCAGGGGGGCTGATCGATCGAGGGAATGAGGGAGGCAGCAATGGGTGCCCAGTGATGGCCTCGCTGGCGGCGGCAAGGTCCGCGGTCGTCAGCGACATGGTGCCCCATCCGCAAGCCGCAGAGGATCGCAGGTAATACGGCCAATCCAACCCGAACATTGCGACTTGAGCTTGCGAGGTTTCAATCCCGCTGACCTGCATCGTCGGCTGAAAGGGATCGGTCGCGAAGAGGATCACCGCCCGCTTCCCGCTCGGCGTTATCCTCATGATCCGAGGCAGCCTCTCGTCGAGCCGATGCATCCACAGGCGATGCAGGTCGATGCGCGTCAACTCCGCGTGGAATTCGCCGCGCTTTGTGACGACTCCCTCAATCTGCAGATTCCGTATTCCCGCAAAGTACGGATCAGGTTCGATAAATGTGCGGACGGTGCTTGAAGGCATGTCGACCCTCGGGTGAAGCGGGGTTCGAACGCGCAAAGATCCGAATCGTGTTCTAAAACGGTTTGATCCGCGCCAATTTGTCAACCGGAAATTTACCAACCCTCTTAGCCGTTCGCGCACACGGGTGACCGCCGCGCGGTCAGCATCATTCAAGAGAAAACTTGCGCTGGAGCGCTTGTGCTGAGCCTTCTATCGCCTTGGGTCTGAGCCGCTGCGGCTGCATTTTCCTCAAAAATCCGTCAAAAACGCATAGGCGGCGGCGCTCCCCGGTGATTTCTTTCGCTCCGGTCCGTAAAAGGAGGGCGCGGTGAAAATTCCAGTTCTCTCATGCCTATCGTTGCTCACCATGGTGGCGTGCACGGCGCAACAGTCGTCGACAGATCCTCTGAGTTCGCAGTGGACAGGAGCAGGACAGAACGCTGGCCCAACTCACGCAGGTGGCTCAGCCGGCAACACTACAACTGCTTTCGACGGGACATATCGGGGCATATCCAATCGCAGCACCAGCGCGGCCGGTACAGGACTAAAGGCTTTCGAGCCAACCACAACAGGTTGCCAGCCGTTTGATGCCCCACCGACACTGACGGTCAGCAACGGCCTCGCGCAGTTCCAGGCGATGGGTGTCACATTTGCGGGATACGTGACGCCGCAAGGTCATTTGACGATGCATAGCGGTTATGGCGCAACCTTGACCGGACAAGCACAACCCGCATTGGTGGATGAAGATCTCGACGGAAACTTCGATACACAAACTCATGTACTGCACGCTCGGGTATCGACCATCAATTGTCACTACGATGTAAACTGGCAAAGGATCACTTAGGCGTGGTTCAGCTCGCGCTTGTTTTGTATCGCGGCAGGATCCGCGCCGAGTAGCGCTCTTTTCTACTGGCCCGCAGGATCAGCGCGGCAACGAAATTCGGGCACAATGCGCGGAACGCAGCGTGCCACAAAATCACAGCAGGCGCGCTGGGTGTGGAACCGTGACTGCATTGGCAGCCTTCGTGCCCCGAAGCCGAGCTACCCTTCGAGTCAGGCCGCGGCGGATGGCGGGTTTAGCTAGCAATTCGGAGCAATACAGCGAGTGAGGCCACAGCGATGACGAAGTGTCTGCTTTACATGGCGCCGATTGTCTTGGTCGGGTTGGTGGCTGCCGAGGCGCCCGCCGCTACGGCTGCCCGGAGCGGCAGCATGGGTCGCAATATCACCGCCACCGCGCCGGAGGGGGCAGGTGTGCCGCTGGCCCTCGCATGCCAGAGGGGAGGGCGAGGCGGCGGCGGTGCTCGCGCTGGTGGAGGTGCTCGGGCTAGTGGCGGCGGTGCACGGGGCGGTGGCGGTGCTCGCGCCGGTGGCGGTTCCTGGGCCGGTGCCGGCCGAGGCAACTTCAATGGCGCCAGTGCGAACCGCGGCAATTTCAGTGGCGCCAGCGCGAACCGCGGCAACTTCAACAGCGCCAACGTGAACCGCGGAAACTTCAACAGCGCCAACGTGAACCGCGGGAACTTCAACAGCGCCAACGTGAACCGGAGCAACTACGGCAACGTCAATGTCAACCGCAACGTCAATGTAAGCGGGGGTGGGTACGGTGGCGCTTATTACGGGGGAGGTTGGGGCGGCGTTGCCGCTGGCGTCGCGGCGGGCGCCATCGTCGGCGGTGCCGTCGCGAGCACGGCCTATCCGGCCCCGGCATACGCGTACCCGGCTTGTCCATACCCGGATTACCCCAATTGCGGACTTTGAGCGCTCCAGCACGACGGCACTTTGAACCGTCGCAACTCGTTAAGAGCGGCTGAGTTATGGTATTTCTACATCCGAACGGTTGAAGGCCTTTGAAACCCGCCGCCACGGTAATGCCTGCGAAGCCAGATTTCCTTGCTGCCGGAGCAACGCGATGAATGGGAAAACCGCCTTTGTACTGTTATCGGGTGTGCTACCCGGCTTGTTGTGTGCCTGCGCGCAGCCCCAAGAAGCCGCCGCCCCGGCCGCTCCCCCCGCCGCATCGCCGCCACCCCCGGCACCTGCTCCGGCACCTGCGCCAGCGCCGGTAGCCGAGCCGACGCCCAGCAGCCGTTGGGTTAATATCCAGGGGGCGACGTGCGAAAGGCTGCTGGAGTTATCATCAGACGATCGGGCCGCAGCATCGCTGTTCTATACCGGCTATCAGGCCGCGCGGTTCGGTAGCAGAGCCATCAATGTGGCCGCGATCCCCAACGCCGAGGAATGGGCGGAGAAGTACTGCGCAGACCATCCTGGCCAACCGGCCGTCGAGGCATTTAGGCAGGCTTATCGACAAACCCTCAGACGATAGAGCGCTCCCTCGAGAAGCCGATGCGCCCGACACCGAATTGCCGGCAGCTACCCCTTTCCAGGCATTGCACCGAGGCGGAGCAACGGCAGAGTCGGGTGACAAGCGGGGGTACCGAAGTGGAACAAACTTGTCGATCAACCGACGCGCGCGGCCAACGTTACGGAAGTGGAGCTGCCGGCGAACCCCGTCACCGTGTCGCAGCGCGCCCTGAAGACCGCAGTGGGAGTCGGGTCGACACATATCGTTCGCGCGGCCAGAGTAGCGCTGTCATGCACAGAGTGTACCCGACCGCTACCAGGACGTAGCCGATCCGGGTCGCGAACGATTCTGGCGTAGTTGTCGGCAGTGGCGCTATGCCCGACCCGAACAGTATCAGGAATGTCGTGAGCGCTCCAGCATACATCCTGGCGCGACCGGCCGCCGCCCGCCCACCCAGAACCAGCCCGACGAGAAACACGGTCAGGAACAGGAACGGCAGCGACGGGCGCAGCTCGACGAATGCAAAGGCCAGCGAGGCAAGCACTCCGCTCAGCAGATTGACGGCGAGAAGGCTAAGAGCGGAGCGGATGCTGGTTGCGAAGTCGAATTGAAGCAGCACGGAAGCGACGGTGATCGGAAGAACGAGCGCCAAGGAAAGGGCGTTGTTGGTCAGGCAGAAAGTCATGGCGCCGAGCAGGATAGCCGCATTGGCGGCGGCCCGGATGGCAGGCCTGTCAATGGCTGCACCCGCCTGTGGCGCGTCCTCGGTCGCATCCTGGCCCGGCAATACGGCGTGGGCGAGCCACGACAGGACCACGGCGCTCAGGAAAGCTTGGAGCAATATCGCAATTATACTCGAGTCCAGCGTGTCGTGCACACGATCGAGCAGGGTAACCGTGATCGCGATCACCAAGCAGAGGAAGATGACGGGGCCACCCTGTCCGCGCGCCTGGATGAAGAAGCACACGAAATAAAACAGACCGAGCAGTGCCAGCAGCTGGATCGGCTGGTCGCCAAAGATGCCGTTCAGAAGAATGAAGGCCTGTCCGACGACCAGCACGAGCCCGGCGAACGCGACTGCCTTCGCTAGCGGCAAGGGCCCGGCGCCAAAAATCAGGAATTGCACCGCAAGGAGCGGCCCAAAGAACGGGATGACCTCGCCCGTGGCGAGGTTCAATGTGAATCCGGCAGCGACCGCGAGCGCGACCCGCAGCCCGATGCGGCGCTGGCGTGCCAGGGCCACCGCGGGGGCGGAAACATCAGCTGGCATAAGTAAGGATGGAGATCAGGCGGATAAATACAGCACCCAGTGCGTCCGTGACTGGATTGTTGCCGGCGTAGACGACGACATTCACCTGCGAACCGACCCGCACGCTGCCCCGTGGCGGCGGGTAGTCGACGATCAAACGCACCGGGAAACGCTGCGGGTCGCGCACCCAGCCCGTGGCGTTTTTGATGGTTGGCAGGCCGGTATTGGGATCAACGCTATTATGGGAGACGCCCCAGCCTATGCTCTCGACGTGGGCTTTGAAGATTGCGCCTGGCAACAAGTCGAAGACCAATTCGGCCCGATCGGAGGTAGACATGTGTTCGAGGCTATTCTCCTTGAACTCGGCCGAAACCCAGACCGTGCTCAAGTCGATGAAAGTGAGGGCAGCCTGCCCTGCCCCTATGAACTGGCCAGTTGCTAAGTTGGAGATTGGAGACCAAGCCGTCGGCAGGGGCCTTGACCGTCGTATAAAGAAGATTGAGCCGCGCACGCTCTAAGGTCGCAAGCGCCGCCTTGAGCTGGGGATTGTCAGCACCCTTAGGGCCAAGCTCTTCCCGCGCCTTGGCAAGGTCGGCCTGGCTGGCGGTCAGCACCGCCCGTGCGGCGTCCTGTGCGGCGCGGGCTGTATCGGCCTTGGAAGCGGGGTAGACGCCCCGTTTGACAAGTTCGAAAACCCGCTCCGTCTGGGCCTGAACGTTCTCGAGTTCGGCGGTCTCCTTCACGACCTTCGCCTGTGCCGAGTCCACGGCGGCCGTCGAGGCTCCCAGCGTCTGACCGATCTGCTCGACCTGGGCCTGCGCCTCAGCCACGGCAATTTCGAAGGGGCGCGGATCAATGCGGAACAGGACCTGCCCTGCGTCGACGCGAGCATTGTCGGCGACGTCGACGCCTATAACACGGCCCGCGACTTCGGGAGCCATGCGGACAACATATGCTTGTACGACCGCTTGCGATGACGAAGGCGTCAGCCGCTCCATGACGATCGACAAGAAAAACAGCAGAATGGTCACGGCGACGACAATGAGCGCCGCCCTGCGCAGCGGGTTCGCAGAGTCGGTTTCCGCGGGAGCGGGCCTCGCAGGGGTGCGTTCCTCCACCGCAATTTTGCTGGTGGTTTCAAACTCGGTGCTCATCGAGGCAACACGCGATTGGCAGCCCTGGCACGGATGCCAGCTTCCTGGAGCCCGAGGCGTGCCGACAGCAAAAGTCGCATTTTACGGCGTCCGATCGGCGATCGGCAGCTCCCTTTGGGCGCGGCGCAGTCGCATCCATTCGATGAGCAGTACATAGCCGACGGCCAGGACCACAGGCCCCACAAACAGGCCGAGAAGGCCGTCGGCAATCATGCCGCCGATGACGCCGATCAGAATTACCGGCATCGGCACTTCCATTCCGCGGCCGAGCAGCAATGGCTTTAGGACGTTGTCGCTAAGCCCGGCGATGAGGGTCCAGACCAGGAAGATGATAGCCGGCTGCGTTGCTTCCGTCGCGAAAACATAGACTATGATCGGCAGTGTCACGATTACCGCCGGCACCTGTACGATACATAGCAAAAGCAACACGACCGTCCACAGGCCAGCTGCTGGAAGACCAATCGCGAAGAAGCCGACTGCGAGGAGAAGCGACTGGATCACCGCTACGCCGACAACGCCTACCGCCACACCGCGGATCGTCGAGGCCGTCAGCGTAACCAGATGGCTCCCCCGCTCCTCGCTGCCGGTAAAAAGTCCGAGCAGACGCCGAGCGAAATCGGCGGCGCCCTTGCCGTAGGCAACGAGCACGGCGGCAATCGCGAAAGAGAGAACGAACGATAGTTGGCCGGCGGCTAGGCCACCAGCAGACGATACGAGCCGTGCCGCTGGTTCGCTCAACGACTCGCGGTATTTGGCAAACGCCTCCGGCATATTGGTGGCGACGAGCACCCAGGTCTCCGCCAATTTTCTACCCACCAGCGGCAGCTCGGCAACCCATGGCGGCGGCGGTGGGACAGTCAGGCTTTGATTATGCAAGCCCACGATTAGCGAATACAGGGAAGACGCAATCGACGTCACCACTGTGACCATCGCCACCAACATCACGGTGACGCCGACCAGCCCGATCAGCAGCGCCGACCAGCGATTGCCGAGCCGGACGGCCAGCCGAAGATGCAGCGGATACAGCATCACCGCTAGAATTGCAGACCAGAGCAGGAGGTCGGTAAAAGGCGATATGAACCGGCTGCAGGCGTAGACCAAAAAGCCTACCAGTCCGATTTGGAGCGCAACATCCAGGATGGTTGAGCGCCAAGGCGCCTGATCAGATTTCAGCACATTCGGGTCCATCATTTCCTACCCCCTTTTCCCTCCTGAAAGGACGGGTGCCGGGATGAAGGCAGCTCCGCCAGCTCGCGAGCGGCCTGTTTCAGTCTCTAAACTCGCGGGCCGTCACCTGGAGGGCCTGCACGCTAACCGCCGCGACGAGGCCGGTCAGCATGATACCGGCAAGACCAATCACTACCGCGAGCAGTCGCGACACGACATGTCGGGGCGTCAGATCACCGTAACCGATGGTGAGACCGGTCACAAAGGTGAAATAAAGAGCGTCAACAACGCGCCACCCCTCTATGTGCCCGATCAGAAGTCCAGGTCCGACCATCGCAAAAAGAACCCCGGAGAGGATCGGCCAGAGCGCGCGAATAAGCCGAAAGAACTCTACGAAGAAGATGCGCCTGATTTGCCGTGGTCGCATTGGTCTCCGACCTGCAGCCGACCCTCTAGCTTTCTTCCGCTGTCCAAAAAATCCCGAGCCGCCGGAGAAGACCATCGGCTGATTGCGCCGCCTATGCATTTTCCACAAATTTGCGGCTCAGGACGCGTATTCGCCTCAAAATGGCCTCCCCGGAGGCGGGAGCACTGGCGATGCATGTTGACCTTTGTTTACGGTTCCGGATCGGCTTCACGCAGCGCAACTGCGTGTTTGCCGCAACCCACGCAACAGCACATGAAGGGCTGAGCCCAGCTCAGAGGCGATTAGCTACTCCATAAAATCCGTTATTTCTGCATAGCCAGCGGCGAACCCGCTGTCTAGGCTTTAAGTGCTAGGCCAGCTTAGCTCTTTAGACACCTCATCGGTTCTGGCTGAAGATCGCAAGAATCGTCCCCAAAGGAGGACCAAGACGTGACACTTGAATTCGCCTCTAGATCGTTGATGATCATTAGATCATCCATGATCATTTTCGGCATGGTCGTTGGCATGTCCATCTCGACGAACGCAGAAACTGTCAAGGTGATCGATGAGGCATCAACTGACGGCTCGTTCACCATCGCCCAAACCAACGGGATGGAGCGACGCGGGAGCGCCGGGACACCCGGCAGGACTGCCGTGGGGCGAATGGGGCCGTCGGCGCGGACAAGCGCAACTGCAAACAGCAGGGACGCCAGAATTAGTCGCGGCACTGCCGCGCGTGGCGTATGAACGTCATCGAGGTGTGGCGCTTTGCCACCAGCTCGGCGTTCGGGGCAGCTTGTTGTCAGGGGCGATTGGTTAACCCGTAAAATCCGTTTTTTCTGCATAGCCGACGCACGATTGACGGTTAATCTCGTATTAAGGCAAAGCTTGGGCGTCAGGCCGATTTGACCCCCGCTGCGTCTTGCACTTTCGTCGTCGCACTGCCTGATGCGAATTCTCAGCGCGACAATTCTTCCGGAGCCCCTGTCCAGGCGGGCAGGTCAGCCCCAGGCACCGGAAGGCCGAGCCGTACGACCGCCTTTGAGGTTCAAAATGATACAACGTTTTTTGCTGCTGTCGGCCTTCGTCCTATTCTCCAGCATCATCGTGGATACTCCGAGAAGCTTGGCCGCCACGGATGATCCGGCGAGTATTGTCGGCGATCTTGGGAGTCGCGCCATTGCAGCCATGAGAAACGGGGATACGGCGGCGGCCAACCAGAAGCGGTTCCGCGGGCTGTTCCGTCAGTATTTCGACGTGGAAGCCTGCGCCCGTTTTGCTCTTGGGACATATTGGGGTGCTGCGACCGCGCCGCAGCGGCAGGAGTTCGTCGAACTTTACGAGGATTATGTCGTCGCCGGCTATTCCACCGCCGTCCGCGCCCTCGGCGGCGCAAGCTTCGAAATGCTGGGAAGCGGGTCCGATAGGGAAGGGGTCATCGTATCGAGCCGGGTCCAGATCAATGGCGGCGCACCGATCAGGATCGATTGGCGGCTCAACTCGACCAATCATGGCTACAAGATCACCGACGTTATCGTCAACGGCATCAGCACGGCCGGCACGCAGCACGCCGATTTGGTATCAGTCATCCAGCGTAACAGCGGGCACGTGCAGTCCTTGCTGATTGCCATGCGCGAAAAAAATGTGAGCAACGGTGTGCACCGATAATGGCCCAGGTTTCGTGCGACGATACGTGAGGCCATATCATGAATGGTGGAAGAAGGGCCGTCGCTGATAGCCTATTCGGAGCAAGACCCAGATGAGAACGATTCCTGAATTCATCAAAACCACGCTGATCGGCGGATTGCTCATTGTTCTGCCGGTCTATATCGCGGTGCTTTTGCTCCTGAAGGGCCTTCAAGGAATTGTGACTGCGATGAAGCCGATCACGGCTGCCATCCCCGGTTCTGTGAAGTTTGAGGAGATCCTGGCGATCCTACTACTCGCCGTAATGTGCTTTATTGCCGGTTTGATCGTCCGCACCAGGGCGGGTTTACGAGCGAAGAATGTCATTGAACGGAGGGTACTACAAAGGCTTCCCGGCTATACGCTGTTGCAGGGCCTTACCGGACGCGTCATGGGTCAGGCGGACGATCCGGCTTTCGCACCTTGTCTCGCCGAGATTGAGGAGGCACTGGTTCCCGCACTGATTGTCGAGGAATTGAAAAACGGTTCCTTTACCGTGCTGGTGCCTTCGGTGCCGACGCCAATGGCTGGAGCGGTATATATCCTACCGCCCGAGCGTGTCCATCCGGTGGATGTGCCATTTACCACAGCACTCCGGGTTTTTACAAAATGGGGTGCCGGGTCCGGTGAGTTCGTCCGAGCCCTGGAAGCGGGTAAGCCATCCCAGGCCGTGTCGTCGGCCGCCTGATCAAACATGGTTATATACAGCCGCGCGGCGGAGTTCCGCGAAATTTGGTATGGACGCGGAAGGCGTTGCGGATTCCAGTTGACTCGGCAACAGCAGGCGTTTTTTGTGCGTCGCAACAAGCTCGCTTAGCGGTCGTCCGTGCTTTGATCTAGATCAAGGAGCCGCCGCCAAGCCCGTTATTCCCCCGTTGTGCGGGCGGCGAGTTCACAAAACTGTAAAATAAAACCGCAATTCTATCAACCACGGCTCATGAGCGGAGAGGCTGACATGAAAGGTAATTCTGGATCTCAAGTGGCGGAGAAAGTCGCGGAACCTACCATCGCCGTGGCCGATGCCCGGCGCGAACGACCTGCTCGACTACTGGGTCGACGCTTGGCAGCGCTCCATTCTGCTGCTCGACGTGCTGCGGCAGCGCGGGAACAACAGCCGCGAGCACAACGCCCGTACGGCGCCGAATGTGTTGAGCTTTGATGTCGAGCTGGTGCTCGATGGCCGCTCGCTGCCGCGGCCGGTGAATTACGGGTTGGTGCGGATCATCCCGCCTAAGGGCACCTCGGTCGACCCGAACAAGCGACCGTTCATCGTCTTCGACCCCAGAGCCGGCCACGGCCCAGGCATCGGCGGCATGAAGCACGACAGCGAGATCGGCGTCGCGCTCGCCGCCGGCCATCCCTGCTATTTCGTCGGCTTTTTGCCGGACCCGGTGCCCGGTCAGACGATCGAGGATGTGTGCGAAGCGGAGGCCCGCTTTGTCGAGGAGGTTGTCAGGCGTCACCCGAACGCCGAGGGCAAGCCTTGTCTGATCGGCAACTGCCAGGCCGGCTGGCAGATCATGATGATGGCCGCGATTCACCCGGAAAAGATCGGCCCGCTCATGCTCGCCGGATCGCCGCTTTCCTACTGGGCCGGCGTGCACGGCAAAAACCCGATGCGCTATCTCGGCGGGTTGTTGGGCGGGACCTGGCTGACCTCACTGGCCGGTGACCTCGGCAACGGCATCTTCGACGGCGCCAATCTCGTCGCGAATTTCGAGTCACTGCACCCCGACAACACCTATTGGAAGAAGATCTACAGCGTGTATTCGAAAGTCGACACCGAACCGCCGCGGTTTCTCGAATTCGAGAAGTGGTGGGGCAGCCCGGTACTGCTCAATGCCGAGGAGATGCAGGCGATCGCCGACCAATTGTTCGTCGGCAACAAACTCGTATCGGGCGAACTGCGCAGCTCAAACGATAGGCGCATCGACCTGCGCAACATCAAATCCCCGATTATTGTGTTCTGCTCCTGGGGCGACGACATCACGCCGCCGCAGCAGGCACTCGACTGGATTCTCGACCTCTACGATCACGAGGACGAGATCGTCAAAGCCGGCCAGACGATCGTCTATTGCCTGCATCAGAGCATCGGGCATCTCGGCATCTTCGTCTCCGGCAAGGTGGCGACGAAGGAGCACGAGGAATTTGCCAATGCGATGGACATGATCGATTTGATGCCGCCCGGTCTTTACGAGGCGGTGATCACGGGTGTCGACGAAACGGTCGAAAATCCCGAGCTGGTACAAGGCAACTACCTGTTCAGTCTGGAGACACGCAAGCTCGACGACATTCGCAAGATTGGCGGCAACAGCCCCGAGGACGACCTTGCCTTCGCTACAGCCGCTCGCGTTTCGGAGGTCACGCAGGGGATGTACAGCACTCTAATGCGGCCGGCAGTACGCGCGATGGTCACGGAAACGAGCGCCGACCTGATGCGGCGCAGTCATCCGAACCGCCTGCGCTTCGAGGCCTTCTCGGATCAGAACCCGCTTATGCGGCCGATCGCGGATTGGGCGGAGACAGTGCGTGGAGATCGCCGTCCGGTAAGCCCGAACAATCCGTTCCTTGCCTTCGAGCGCATGGCATCGAACATGATCGCCAGCAGTCTCGAACTGTGGGGCAATGCGCGAGATGCGGCGACTGAGACGTTCTTCTTCAATACCTACGGTTCTCCGGTTGTCCAGTCGATAGTCGGCCTGCGCACCGACAACACCTCCGTGAGCCGGCGTATCGGTCGCGACGTAGCGCGAGAAGCCGCCGCCAAACAGGCGGCCGCCGACCTCGAGCAGCAGATCGATCACGGCGGGTTGATCGAGGCGGCTGTGCGCGCGCTGATCTATGTGCGTCTGCCCGAAGGCAAGGTCGACGAGCGCGGATTTGCCGCCTTGAAGCAGATCAGCGCCGAGCTGCCGGCGGCCAAGCGGGTCGGCTTCGCCCGGTTCAAGGAGATCGTCAAGGAGCAATACCTGATCCTGTTATTGGACGCAGAGAGGGCGATCGCCGCGCTTCCGAAGCTGCTGCCTGACAATCGCCGGCAGTGCGAGGAGGCGTTGGGATTGGTGCGCAGGGTTCTGGCGGCGCGCGGCGCCCTTCCCGAAGAGGGCCGCCGGAGGCTCGAGCGCATCGAGGCGATGTTCGCCGGTCCGCCCCCGGAGGTCGGCCGCGATAAGGCGGCGTAGCGGCGAGGGAAGGGGCAAGCGATGCAAACAAAGCCGAACGGGGCACGTGAGCGATACGATCGGCTCGTGCGCGCTGCGCAGCAACTGCCGCCGGTAACGACGGCGGTTGCGCATCCCTGCGACCGGATCTCGATCGAGGGCGTCGTCGAGGCGGCTAGGCTCGGGTTGATAGGGCCGATCCTGGTCGGGCCGCCCGCTCGCATTTGCGAAGCGGCAAAGCAGGCGGAAGCCGATATTTCCCGCTTCCCAGTCGAGGAGTCGGCGCACAGCCACGACTCTGCCGCCAAAGCGGTCGAACTCGTTCGGGAGGGAAAAGTCGAGGCCCTGATGAAGGGCAGCCTCCATACCGACGAGCTGATGGGCGCCGTGGTCGCGCGCGAGACCGGGATTCGCACGGCACGGCGGATCAGCCATTGCTTTGTGATGGACGTCCCGGGCCACAAGGACCCGCTGATCATCACCGACGCCGCGGTCAACATCGCGCCGAGCCTCGCCGACAAGATCGATATCGTGCAGAACGCGATCGACCTCGGGCATGCGCTGGGATTTCCCGATGTGCGGGTCGCGATCATGTCGGCGATGGAGACGGTCAATCCCGCCGTCCCGTCGACGATCGAAGCGGCTGCGCTGTGCAAGATGGCGGATCGGGGCCAGATCACCGGCGGGATCCTTGATGGCCCGCTGGCGCTCGACAACGCGATCAACGAAGACGCGGCGGCGATCAAGCACATCGTCTCCCCGGTGGCGGGACGCGCCAACGTGCTGGTGGTGCCGGATCTCGAATCCGGCAACATGCTGGCCAAGAGCCTCTCGTTTCTCGCCGGTGCGGCCGCCGCTGGCGTCGTCCTCGGCGCGCGGGTGCCGATCATCCTGACCAGCCGCGCCGACAGTGTCATCACCCGGCTGGCGTCCTGCGCCGTAGCAAGCCTGGTGGCAGAGGCGCGACGCAGAAATGCGGCGGCAGCAATAACATGACAGAGATGGGCAGCATGCCGCCCGAACTGACCCGCTCCTCTATTCTGAAAGGTCAAAAGGCGCTGATCGTCGGCGTCGCCAATGACAGCTCGATCGCTTGGGGATGCGCGCAGGCGATGCACCGCGCCGGCGCGGAGATCGCGATGACTTATCTCAACGACAAAGCGCGTCCTTATGTCGAGCCGTTGGCATCGACTGTCGAGGCGTCGCTCCTGTTACCTCTGGAGGTCCGAGACTCGACACAGGTCGATGCGCTGTTCGAGGCGATCACGTCAAAGTGGGGCCAGCTCGACATTCTCGTACACTCGATCGCCTTTGCGCCGCGGCAGGCGCTGGAAGGGCGGGTCACCGATTGCCCCCGTGACGGCTTCCTGACCGCGATGGACGTGTCGTGTTGGTCATTGCTCGACCTGACGCGCCGCGCAGAAAAGCTGATAACGTCAGGCGGCACGATCTTCGCAATGAGCTATCACGGCGCCAACGAGGTCATCGAGAATTACGGAATCATGGGCCCGGTCAAGGCAGCGCTCGAATCCGCGGTGCGCTACCTCGCCGCCGAGCTCGGACCCAAAGGCATCCGCGTTCATGCCATCAGTCCCGGTCCATTGGCGACCCGCGCCGCCTCCGGAATACCCGATTTTGATGCGCTGATGGCCCGGGTGGCGGAGCGTGCCCCTGCAAGACGTCTGGTCACCATCGAAGAGGTCGGCGCGGCTTGCGTCTTTCTAGCAAGCCAATATGCCGGCGCGATGACGGGTGGCACGATCTATATCGATGGCGGCTATCACATCCTCGGTTGAGGGGCTCCCTCCATATGAACGCACCATCTACAGAGCCGTTGATCGGCGTCATCAATGCCGGCTCCTCCTCCGTTAAGTTCAGTTTCTACGAGGGGGAGCGGCCGGTTCTGACTGGGCAGGTCGATGGGATTGGCGCCCGTCCTTCAGCAAGCGCCACCGGACCTAACCGGGAAACGATTGCATCCCCGGATCTCGGTGCGAAACCGCCGAGTGTGCCAAGCGAGGTATTGCCGGTAATATTGCCGTGGGCCCGAGAGAGGCTCGGCGACAGGCGGCTCGATGCTCTCGGCCACCGCGTTGTGCATGGCGGGATGCGTTATTCTCGACCCGCACGCGTCACACCCGAATTAATCGCCGAGCTGGAGACACTGGTGCCGCTCGCGCCGTTGCACGAGCGGCACAATCTCGCGCCCATTAAGATGGCGATGCGCCTCAATCCCGGATTACCGCAAATAGCCTGCTTCGATACCGCCTTTCACCGTACCGCGCCGGAGGTCGAGCAGGCGTTCGCCCTGCCCTTTTCGTTTTATGAGGAGGGTATCCGACGCTACGGCTTTCATGGGCTCTCCTACGAATACATTGCCTCGGTATTGCCGGAGCGCGCGCCCGAAATCGCTAACGGCCGCATTGTCGTAGCGCATCTCGGCAATGGCTGCTCGGCTTGCGCCCTGCGCAACCAGGTTTCTCTCGCGACGACAATGGGGTTCACGGCGCTGGATGGCTTGCCGATGGGCACGCGTTGCGGCGAACTCGACGCCGGCGTCGTGCTGCATCTCCTTCAGCAGAGAGGGATGCGGCCTGAGGAGCTGGTTGACCTCCTTTATAAGCGCTCGGGTATGCTGGGGCTTTCTGGTATTTCGTCCGATTTTCGCGAGCTCCTGGCCAGTGACAACCCTCGTGCGCGTTTTGCGATCGAGGTGTTCTGCTATCGTGTCGCCGGCCACATCGCCTCGCTCGCGGCCGCGCTCGGCGGTCTCGACGGAATTGTCTTTACAGCCGGCGTCGGCGAGAATGCGGCGCCGGTACGCGGTGCAATCTGCCGTGCGTGCGCGTGGCTGGGGTTGAAATTTGACGAGGCGGCCAACCAGGCACACCAAGAACGCATCAGCGCCCCTGGCAGCCGAGTGGCTGCCTATGTCATCAAGACCGATGAGAATCTGATGATCGCTCGCCACGCCCGCGCGCTGGTCGGAAGCTGAAGGGTTGGGAAGAGAGGGAGCCATGTCCGAAAATCGCAGCACTACGAGCGGCGGTTTTTCCGCCGTTGATCTGAGGCGCCGGATGGCCGAACGGGAAGCCGCCAAGGCCGCCGAGGAAATGCGCCACATGAAGGAGCAGGAGGAGAAGCAGAAGGCGGTGATGGAGGAGTTTCGGAGGCCTCCGGATAGGACGCCCGACCAGCTACTGCAGCTACTGATGCAGCTCGTGGATCGGGCGGCTGAGCGCGGGCAGAGCGAGGTCCAGATTTACCGCTTTCCGAATTCCCTGTGTAGCGATGGTGGCCGAAGGATCAACAACTCGCTGCCTGAATGGGAGGCGACCTTAGAGGGTCGACCCAAGCTCGGCTACGACTTCTGGCGCGATAACTTGAGGCCGCTGGGTTTTGGACTGAAGGCTCAAGTGCTCGACTATCCGGGAGGAATGCCCGGTGACATCGGCTTTTTCCTCACTTGGTAGCCCAAGCGCCTCCTCCCAAGTGACAATGTCAGCCGAAGCTCGACAAACCGGCCGATGAATGCACGGCTCACGGAGCCGCAAGAGTGGCAATGGATCGAGCGCAGCATCTTCGCCCTACTCCTCGTCGGCCTCTGATCGGCGTGATCTGTATTTCGGCACCCAATTGGAACCCCACCATAGATCAGAGCAAAAGCATTGATGTTGCTCGGGAAATTTAATCTTTGCCGGGATTCCGATCGGCGACGATCGGAACCCTGACCGAATGCGGCATCAGTTATCAATGCCTATGCTGCTTCGGCAGAGGGTGCCGATTGGATGCCGTGTCACACCCGCAAACCCCGGCGACATCGTCCTTCCGGCCATATAGCCGTCAGGGCGGATCGCCATCAGCCCGGACCGCAACAGGAATTCCCCGACTTTGATGCAAGGCCCATACGCGGCGATGCCCGGGATCTGCAAGTCTTGCGGTGCGTCGGCGTTCAGCGGCTCTCTGCTTTTACGGAGCTCGGGCCACAATCTCGCCGACGCGACGTTGTTTTAAGTCGCGAGGAGTGGCAACTCGCAGCCTCGCAGCCACCGCTGGCACACCTTCGCCGGTGAACCGAGAGCTAATTGGAGAAGCCCGGCGGCGCATCGCCAGGCGCGCTAACCCAACTTCGCCGATTCGAGCACTTTAGGGCGCCTAAGTGGTTGAGATTGCTTAGGCCGACCCCCAAAGGTCGGCACTACAGCGGGATCGGCGGCATGGGTCCGGCGGTGATCTTGGGGGGCGGCTGGGCGGGCAACTCCAGTTTCAGTTTCTCAAGCAAGACGCTGAGCTCGGGTTCGGGCTCGGTATAGCGGGTGAGCAGCAGCTCGCGACCGTCGGTGGTCGGCAGGTGCACATCGATCATCTGCAATCGCGGCAAACTTCTCCAGCACGCTGCGCGGCGTCAGTCCCGGCGCCAGCGCATGCAGGCGCCGCGCGAGAGTGACGTGCAGGCAATAGGCCAGGAAGGCAATGAAGACGTGTGCCTCGACGCGGGCCTCAAGCTGGTGAAAGACCGGCCGGATCGCGAGATCGCCTTTGAGGTTCTTGAACGCCTCCTCGACTGCAACCAGCAGCAGATAATGGCTCCACAGCTTGGCCGGGTCTTCCTCGACGAGATTGGTGCGCAGCAGATATCGGCCTTCGCGTGACCGTGTCTGCCGCAGCTTATTGCGATCGAGCCGATAGCTGAACGCGGCGCAGTCTGCGGCGACCTCGATCACCGCCAGGCGCCAGGCGATGCGGGACTGATCGCGCGCGGCACCCAGTTTCATCAGCAGCTCCTCGCGCGTCAGCTGCATCGTCGACAGTTGCTTGAGCCGCGCCCACAGCCGCTTCAACTGGCGCCGCCGCATCGCCCGCTCCTTGGCAACACGATCGCGGCTTTGGGCTAAAAGACGTAGAGCTCACCCTCTTGCGCCAACAGCTTGACCTGCACGCCGGGTCGCGCCTCTTGCCACGGCCTGGCGACCAGATGCTTTTCCAAACGCGTCAAGCGACCCTTTGGCGTACCCACCAGATAGTGCACTGGCGGGTCGGCCGCGCGCATCTCGACGAGCACCTCCTCGGTCGGCACGCCGCGGTCCATCAGCCAGACCCGGCGCGCCTTGCCGTATTGTCGCTCAATGCGTTCGAGAAACCCCCGCAACGTCGTGTTATCCGCGGTGTTGCCGGGAAGCACCTCATAGGCCAGCGGCAGACCTTCGGGTGTCACAACCAGGGCAATGATGATCTGCACACAATCCGGCCGGTGATCGCGCGAGTACCCGAAGCGGCGCTTGTCGCCTTCCGGAAACGGCGGGTCCGCCTCGAAATAGGTGCTCGTCAGATCATAGAGCATCACGTCGTAGCTGATGTTGAACAGATCGCGCCACCGTCCCACCAGGTGATCGAATACCGCCTGCTTGTGCTCGAGCAGCCGGTCATGACAGCGATACAGCTTGTGGATCTCGGCCAGCCCGGCATCCTCGCCCAGCAGATCGGCCAGGGCACTGCGCCGAAACCACTCGCGCTGCAGGCTCCGTCGAAGGTTAATCAGAGTGTTTGAGCGTCGCCGGCGTGTAGGGAGCTCAGTGGCACTGTCAAGTTGAGGCGTTCTAGGCAAAATACGTGGTTACGGGCGAACTGTTGTCATGCCGCGGTGGTCGCGGTGCGCCATTGCGCCGCCGCTTCTGATCGGAAGATCCGAAGCGTCGACCGGGAGACAAGATGGCGCTGGAGGTTGAAGGTATTGTGGACGGCGGCATGAAAGCTCAGAAAGCGTTGCGCCGATCCGGCTGATTTGAAGCGCTGCATCTTGCGCTCGCGCCGGCGCACCACTTGATGCGAATTCTCCGCCCGATTGTTTTCTCGCAGGCCCTGCTCATGGTGGCAGGAAAGTCCGAGATGCCGGAAGGCGGCGCCGTATTCAGCGCCGAGTATCGAGTCCTTTTTATAGACGAAGGGAATTCCAACTCGACCCGCGTCGGGCGGCTAAAGTGGAGGCCGCTATTCTGCTAGGCAGCCTTGCTGATCTCTTCGGCCTCGCCGGTCGAGTCGCCCGGTCTTGAGCCTGAAAGATGCGAGAGTCCCCCCCTCCAAAATTCCCTGCTAACTGGTAAAATACAGGGAATTCCGGTATTCGGGGCACAAATTGGACCATTAGAGGGGCGAGCGGAGCGCGCAAAAAGTGCAATTGGCTTTCGCTCGGTCCAGGTTAGAGCAATTTATAGACTAGCCGTTGACAAAATCACATCGGTAGTTTATCCTACTTGTTCGAAACCAATGGGCGAAGCTCCCGGACAAGGGAAAGGATTTCAAATTTGACACTATGCGGTCCGAAATTTTTGCGCGGCATAAAGGAGCCCTGTGATGGGTCTTGTTGTGGTCTTGGCAAGGATGGCATGCCTGACCCCGTATTGACCTCCCGTTGCCCGCGCGGCTTCCCAACCAATCGCGGGCCACAAGATCAGGCCACGGCCCACCAACCGTGGCCTTTCTCGTGTCTGCGGGAAGCATCGCACAAAAGCGCCGACGACGCAACATGCTGTGGACAACTCTGCGATTCTCGCTAGGTCTATCCTATTAGCTTCCACCGCATCGCGCGCCCGATCCCGACCTTCTCGACCTGACCAAGTCGGTGCAACCGCTTGACGACATCTCCGACCTGATCGCATCGCCGCACGCAGGATGCCATTCCCGGCATCGAAGCCCTTGGCGGCAATAGCATCGCTTAGGCGGCGAGGCGTTCGGAGGCGAACGGCTCGTCCGGCGCCGTTTCCGCGTTATCCGCCGGCGATGGGGGCCGTTTATTCCCGATCTGGGCGAGTAGCCAGGTCTTGACCGCGGCGGCCGCCCGCTCGCGCTGCGCATCGTTATCGGCGAGACGGCGGGCCTTGAGGATGATGGAGCGCAGTTCGGCGACGCTGCCGCAGCACGTGTCGTTGAAGTGGACAAGCGGGAAGGCCGGGCCGGGACATCGCATCCTGCAGGAGCATAATCGCCGGCAGGCGATGCTCGGGGCTCAGATGCAGGAGAGCGCCGCACGGAAGGTCAAAAGCCTTCCCCCGCCGGTCCGGACATGTCCGGACACGGTCCGCGGCGACCGACCGGAAACGGACGGACGGACACACCCCTATAGGGGTGTCCGGCGGTCCGCTGTCCGGGCTTCCGGGCCTCCGGCGAGACCGTAAGCCCCATTCAATCGGCGCCTCGGCACGATCCACACCCAGGGGGAGTGTTTTCCAACCTGGCCGGCTTCTATGAGCTTACTTGCTGCCCGTCTGAATGCTCGGTTGTTGGCTTCGTCGGTGCCTTCGGAAATGCAGCCAGCCTTACAGTGTTGGCGCCATTGGGCCTCCTCAATACACGGCGTACCAGGCGGAATACGGGGGTTGGCGGGGGGCACTATGCCGCCTCGGTTAATTTCGTCCTCCAGAAGCTCAAGAGCCCGGTCTTTTTGCGGAGCTTTCTTGCCATTGGGGACGTTGCCGCGCTCCGAACTCCACTCGTCATTGGCGAGCGTGATAATCGCAGGCTCAAAGTCTGCTCGGTTATCCGGCGTTCGCTCGCGGGCTTTTGAAAACGAAAATTTGAAGGCGATATCGGACGGGCTCCCAGCGTCGTCGAAGCGCTCCAGAAGGCAGACCGCGTCCATCTGCCATTCCCTCGTCGTCGTGCCGTAGGACCGAGATTCGTTCGCCCCGGTGTGGTGGATCCAGACCTGCCCGACGGAACGGCGCGTTAGATCGCGAACCCAGGGCAGAGTCCGGTCCCAGCTGTCAGCCCCATAGTTGTCGCCAGGCGTGAGCAAGGCCTGAACGTTGTCAAAAATGATCAGATCAAAACCGCCCACGCTTTCGATAAAGCCATCGACATATCTCTGGCCGGCATCAGTGTCGAACGGGCGCATATCATCGATGTCATCACAGCAAAGAAGGTGAAACCCCTCGGGAACAACTCCCAGCCGGCGGATTGCGTCATCCAGCCGCCTCCGCGTCAGCCGGCGGGACATCTCGCCGTCTATAAACAGGACGCGGCGCTGGCGTCCGCTGCCGCGCCAGTGCAAGAAGTTGGCGCCGTCGGCTACGGTCGCACCGAGGGCCATGCCAAAATTTGTCTTACCGAGGCCGGTCGGCGCGACAAGCAGCATGCGAGAGGTCGTCGAGATAATATGACCGAGAAGAAAGTCGGGCTCTGTCATCTCACGTTGGAGCCAATTAGCCGCCTTCGTGCATACACCTGCATAATCGACCGGTAGTGCGCGTCGCCTAATAGCCTCAACGCCTAACGCGTGCTCCTCGATCACCAGCGATGCTGGTCGTTGATGATCTACCAGCGAAGCCTGGCGCGCCGTCTCCTCGCAGTGGGCGATGATCTGGCGGCGCCGAGCCAAGTCAGCGATATTGTGCGCGTAATCAAGCGGGTGCACCACTACTGCGGCAGCAGCCGCTAGTTGTGCAAGATATTCGTTACTGCCACCCTTCGCGAGAGTTTGGTCGACATCGAACTGATTTCTTAAAGTGATGGGGGTCGCCGTCTGGCCTGCCCTAATCAGGTGCGCAGCGGCCTCAAAGATACGTGAGTGCAGCGAATTACCAAAATCGTCTGGCCGCAAAATCTTGGCAACTTGGCAATACAGCGAATTTTGAATGAAAATGGCCCCTAGGACCACCTGCTCCGCATCTGGATTATAAAGCCGATCCGTTGGTGTGGCCGTCACGAGACGTCATCTCCCAGCGCGGCCGGACGGCGTTGCCTCACCAGGTCAAAGACCGATTTGCTCCATCGCTCAGCGAGGTCCCGGCTACGCCATTCAAGAATCGGGACATAGCTAGGCTTGCTGTCAGCCCCCTTTCGCTGGCGGCCCTGTCTGTAGAGCTGCGGCTTTACGGGCAAGCTCACCCAGGCGCCGTTTGCGCCGACGAATACGGCGCAGTCGGTGAGCTTCAGCCCGATAGGTAGCTCGACAGTAGCGAAGCCACGCAAACGGCCCCTGGCGGCCGGTTTCCATGACCCGAGCCGCATCTTTGGTCGCTGCTCCGCAATACCAGCGCGAGGCCCCCAAGTCGCGGTCTCCCCGCGGCGCGATTCGGATTGTCCCGTCATCGGCTGCCCCTGTCGCGCTGGGCAGCCCGGCCTTGCGCCCGTCTAGCGGCTCGTGCAGTGCTTTGCCGTTGATAGCCAGCACTGATCCGGTGGCCGCACCTAGCAGCGCCGGATCCCCCCTTCGGCATTCAAAGCGCGCTAACTCGCGCGGCTGGCGCGCCGCGAAGGTCTGCTAGGTCGGCTGCCCGATTTCTGCGATTGTGGGGTACTCGATGCCGATGCGGCTGACGGCCTGCCATTCGCCTGCAGCTGCTCTTCCACCCGCTTTCGAGCAACTAGGGCGCGATAGCTTTCGATCACGATCAGCCGCCGACGTCCCATGGTGATGGAGTTGATCGCGCCTTCTGAGATCAATTCGTAAACCGAACTTCGCCCGATTCCGGTCATCCGGCAAAACTCGGGGATTGTCGCAGTGATTTGATTTTCCATTTGGATGCGCACTTGTCCCAGCGGTTGCGCCGGAGATGTCGCGCTGAACGTGTCTCGGTTTCGAGGGGGGCAGAAAATAATTTGTTTCTCACCCCCCAGAACGGCGGCCCCTAGTTTCGTAGCTTCGCATGATCCTCTTATGCTTCCAGTCACAAGTGGCAAAAGTCCACCCTACGAGCAGTTTTTTTGCCTCATCGTAATACTCCTTAATGGTAGAAGCTGAGCAGCCGCGTTCATCTGCTACCTTTTCAAAAGCAGCCTGCTTCCATCTTCGCAATTTCTTGCGTCGACTAAAATATCTCCCCCAAACGATCAACTCGCCTGACTAAATAGTACGCTTCGTCGAGCTTCCTATTCTCAGATTTGCCAGGCCGCCCTCTGCGGTTGAACTTTTTATCCAGCAATTTCGCTATGTAAAGCTGCACTCCGTCTGGCATCTGCATTTCGCCCGCGTCCGACAGTGTCAGCCGCTCATTGCGATAGAGGGCGGCAATTAAGTGCTCTAGCTGCGGGTGTTCTCCCCTTTGGATTGCCCAGCCAATCTGAAACCACGAATCGGGGGCAAGCGGATGCTGCCCCTTCTTTGGATGATCCACTGGTGTTTTGGCGCCCCCAAACGCAAGCGAGACCCCGACGGACGGATCGGCGCGGCAGCCCCGTCAGGGCAAAAGAGCGTTTCGGGCTGCAGACCCGGCGGCGCCGATATCGAGTCAATTTTACTCGTTCGGGCCGTTCGCGCGGATTGGCACGACTTCCGCGCTCGGCGCCGGCGAATTGCAGTAAGTGGCCCAGGCCTCGGCGAGTTGCCGGCACTTCTGGAATAGGTCGCCGCGCCGGTAAGCGGCCTCGACCTTGTCTCCGACGACGTGCGCCAACGCCATTTCCGCGACCTCGGCCGGAAACGCCGTGGCCTCCGCCGCCCAATCACGGAAGGTCGACCGGAAGCCGTGCGCGGTAAGAGCTCCGCGAGCCATGCGACGCAGTAGCATTAACAGCGCCATGTTGCTGAGGGCCCGGCTGGGCTTGGCGCCGGGGAACACATACGGGCCGGAACGAATCGCTGCCATCTCGGCAACAAGAGCCATGGCGCGGTCTGACAACGGCACCCGGTGCTCCTTACCCGATTTCATGCGGTCGCCTGGTACCGTCCAAAGGTGCTCGGCGAGGTTGATCTCATCCCACTGCGCGCCGATCGTCTCGCTGGTGCGCGAGGCGGTGAGGATGGCGAACTCGAGCGTGCGGGAGGCGGTACCCGGTTGCTGACGCAGCTCGGCCACGAAATCACTGATCTCGCGGTAAGGGAGGGCTGCATGATGCTTGACACGCCGCACTTTCGAGCGCCTCGGGCAGTAGGTTCTCGAGGTGCCCGCGCCACCGTGCGGGGTTCTCGCCTGCCCGATACCCCCGCGCCGCGGCCCAATCGAGAACGCTTTCGATCCGGCCTCTCACCCGGCTTGCGGTCTCTGGCCTCGTGCTCCAAATCGGCTCGACGGCGCGCAAGACGAGCGCGACGTCGACGGCCTGGACCGGAAGAGTGCCAAAGACCGGGTGCACGTAGGCGGCGAGCGTCGCCGACCATTGGGCAGCGTGCTTTGCATTGCGCCAGCCCGACCGGTGAGCCTCAATATAGGCGGCAGCGCATTCGGCGAAAGTCAGCGCCTTTGCCGCCTCAAGGCGAGCCTCGACCCGCCGGCCGCGGCGCTTCTCGATCGGATCCACTCCGTCAAGGCGCAACTTTCGGCATTGGCGCGCCCGCTCGCGTGCCTCGGCGAGGCTGATCGTGTGCACGGGGCCGAGCCCCATCACCCGCAGTCGACCATCTTTTTTGAACCGAAAGATCCAACTCTTCGCGCCCCGCTCGCTGACCTGCAAGAAGAGGCCGCCGCCATCGCCATACAATCCACGGCGATGCGCCTGGCGCACCGAAACGCTCGTGAGTTTACCGACTACGCGCGGAACTGGCCGCCGCTCGGGAGTGTCCGCCGAACTCATTCCCACCTATCCCTGTACCTATCCTTGAGGGTCGGACAGTAGCGGACAGCCACGGACGGCGCAAGACACGGCATCCGTTAAATACGTAGATAATGCTGATTTTTGCGTCCACTGAAATCCGTCATTGTCCGAGTTAGGCGGACACCCCATCCGCCATTTCAGAACAGAACTGCGAACGCCGGGCGTAGCCGGCCTTGCGCCGGCAGCGGCGGTGAGCGTCTGAAGCAGATTGCTTTTCGAGCCGATGATGCGGACCTCGCGATCCGCGACCTCGACGCGCTGGGCGAGCGCCCGAAGATGGTCCCGGCGATAACCGCCGCCGTCGATCCTCGAGCGGCCCCTGCAGCCGGTCTCGCCCTGCCGTGCCTTGATCTCGCTGGCCGGTTTGAGCGCCTTGTTCTTGGCGCGCTTGTTGAACTCGTGCCGGCCGGCGTAGGTCGTCCGGGTGAGGATGCGGTGAACCTGTCCGATGCCCCAGCGGCCGCCGTCGCGGGTGAAGACGCGATGCTGGTTGAGATAGTTTCTGATGTTTTTGACGCCCGTCGGGCCGGACGGGCCGTCGACTTCCAAAGCAAGGCGGTAGATCAGCCGCACTGTGTTCGCGTGCAGCGGATCGAAGCCAGGGTAGAGCGTGACTTCTCTGAATAGTTGTAATTCTGTGCAGCCCGGACAGCGCAACCGCGGACCCTGCGACATCGGCACATATACAACCGGAATAAGGAGCTTTTAGGACGGTCTCAGTCCTCTGTCGGGCGCGGCCAGGCGGGCCGCAGCGACGGTTCCACGCCGTCGATCAGAAATACCCGGCCCTGCGACGTCGTGAGGCGAACCTTCAAAGCGGCCTGGTATTCGTCGCAGCGATACCACCTGCGGGCGGTTTCGGCGTCCGCGAACTCGATGACCATGATCCGCTCCGGCATCGGCCCGCCATCGAGCAGCTCCATCTTGCCGCCGCCGGCAACGACACGTCCGCCAAACCGTGCAACCGTGGCCAGCGCAATCGGCACATGGGCCTGGTAGGCGGCCGGGTCGGTTATGTGAATTTCTCCGACGACATAGGCGGGCATCTTAGCCTCCGTGTTGGTAAACACTCTGACGCAAACCACGGCCTCGCCGCAACGTTAGGAAAAGTTGGCGAATGCCTGAGTTAGTGGGTTAGTCTGAGCGCGAAAACGACGTGGCGGGGTAGCGTTGCCGCCGCCCCGAGCCAGGAATGAGGAGTTGAAACATGGCCAAGCTGCGTCACATCGCCATTGCCGCCAAGGACCCCGATGCGATGGCGGAGTTTTACAAGAAGGCGTTCGATTTCAAGGAGGTCCGCAAGACCGACGGGCCGCTCGCTTATGGCTATCACCTGAGCGACGGGACCCTCGATCTGGCGATCCTGCGGTTCAAAACCGACCAGATCGGCAAGGGTCTCGACTATACCGGCCTGCACCATTTCGGCATCCTGGTCGATGACGTCGAGAGATTCTCGAAGAAGGTCGAGGCGTTGGGTGGCAAGCACTACATGGACCAAGCAGGCGGCCGCGCCGGCGGGTTCGAGATCAAGCTGTATGGCCCCGAAGGCGTGCTCTTCGACATCGCCGAGCATCCCTGGACCGGCACCGAGCCGCTACCGAAGGCCGAAGCGGCCGATTAGGCTCAGAAGTGAATTTCGTATTCGAACTGCCAACGGATCGTTTCGCGCGGTGAAGCGGAGGTGACGCCGAATAGAACGCCGGCATTCCACTTGAGCGTGCCCGGCCCGATATTCGAGACGATGCCGAACAGTTGCGGGCCGATGCGGTTATCCTGCGGCCAGTGTGAGTTGAACCCCTCAAATCCGCTCGGCTGACCATAGGCCTGAAAGCCCGGCTCGATCGGCGTGCCGAAGGCGAACCGCGTTTCCCAGGCATATAAAAAGAACGGCCGCCCGGCGGAGGAATTGCCGACTTCCTTTTCCATAAAGAGATTTACCGTATTGATTGTCCCAAATATTTCTTTGCGGAATATCGGCCCGAAGGTGAACTCGTTCGGGGTATTCCGGAGGGTGGCCTTGCCGAACTCGGCGAAAAATCCGGCATCCAGCCAATACTGGCCACGCTCCGTGAACTGAAAGATGTTCTCGGAAGTGACCTGACTGAAATTGAACGATTGTCCAGGGCCGGCGTCCCGTCCCTGCTCGAGTTCGAGCTCGGTGCGCCAAAACCCGTTGACCCCATATTCGAATTCTTGCGTGAGGCTCAGCTCCCCGCTGTGCGCAGGGAGGCGATCATGTCCATAGTCGCCGAGCGGCTCGATCGCGAACTCTCCGGTTTCGGCGTCAGGCATTTGGACCTTGAAATCCGCCGCGGCCGGAACCACGGTGGTCAGCGTCAAAGCCGCACCGGCGATATGGGGCGCAATGCTAATGAAACGCATTCGCATGTCTCGGATGTTCTCAACCACGGCGGGGGCACGTCGCCAGCATCTGCTTGATGCCTATTTGACGACCAGGTGACCGCGAGTTTGCGGGTGGAAATCGTCGAAGAACTCGTAAGTGCCGGAATCGAGAGGCCCGACGAACACGGTGATCTCCTGGCCGGCGGGCACTACCTTTTCGCGATGGAACTGAGTGCTCTCGAATTCGGACGTGGTCGGGTTCTCGTTGCGCACGATGAGCTTCACCTTCACACCGGCTGGGATCTGGAGATCGCTCGGCACGAATTGGTTGTTCTTCAATACAATCGAAAAACTGGGGTCATCGGCTATGGCTGGCGCCGCGGCCGCGCCGAGCAGCAAAATGACGATCAGCGGCATTGCGGCCCCCGGGCTCAAGGAAGCTGACCGCCGTTTCACGGGACTGCCGATCACTCGGGTCAACAGCCATATGGCGCAAAGGGTGGCGATATAGAACAGGATTTGGATGCCCTGCGGCCGTGAGACATAGCCAATCAATGTGTGCAGGGCTTTGCCGAGAACGCTGTCCTCGGTCAGCACGGCCGAAGTATCCCAAACGGCGGTGCCTAGCGGCGGCAGCAGATCGGCTTGAACCAGATAGTCGGCGGCTTGCGATGCCATGCCGGCGGCGAGCAGCAGCACCATCCAGCCGGTGACCGTAAACAGCCGCCGGGTCGGGATCCGCAACAGCCCGAGATAGAGCGCGGCCCCGACGGCGACGCCGCCGGCCATCCCGAGCGTGCCGCCCGCGAGCAGGGAGCCCGCGCTGAGACCGCCGCCCGCCGCAAGGCCGTAAAGAAACAGCACGGTCTCCGAGCCTTCACGAAGCACGGCGAGCCCCACCACTACCGCCAGCACATAGAGCGGCCGCGCGCCGGAGATTACTGCGCCGCCGACGTCCCTGGCGGTCGCGGCGAGCTCGCGGCCGTGGCGCGACATCCAGATGTTGTGCCAGCCGAGCATTCCGACCGCGAGGAACAGGATCACTGCGTTCAATAATTCCTGGCCGATGCCGGCAGCAGCCGAGGTGATCTCGGCCGCGAACAGAGCCACGAGCCCGGCGCCGACGACGCCTCCCGCCAGACCGGTCGAGACCCATAACCCGCGCCGCGGCGCACCGGTGCTGGCCGCCAGGACGATCCCGACGATCAGCGCTGCCTCCAGCACCTCACGAAACACGATGATGGCTGCTCCGAGCATCGCGACCGCCCCGCCTATTTCGCGATGATATGACTGCCCGCCAGAGCCAGGGCGAGCGAGAGGCGGCTGAAGCGAAGCATCTTCGGGTTTTCCGGGGAAATTGGCAGAACGAGCGAATGCGACTAAGTCGCAAAAATAACCGGCATGCATCTCGCCGGCAAGCAAAATCTTCCGCCTCTGCTTAGCTTAGCAGCTGGAACAACGTCACCTTGCCGGCGGCGGACCCGACTGCTGTGTGTTGCACCACAGGCGCTGAATGTCCCGGTAGCCGATCGGCACCACTCCGAGGGCAGCGCACCACTCGGCGACGGCGCCCGATGCGAAGAGGGCATATTCGTTGGTTCGCCACGGGGCGTGCTGCGGCGTGATCGCCTCGATGTCGCCCGGCGCGGTGCAGTGCAGCGCGAAATGGGTGACGCCCGCGGGAAGCTCTTCGACGAGCTTGCGGTAGCCGGGCTCGACGGCTTCGGCCGCGACCGGCAAGGTGCCGCGAATGTGGTCGACGACCGGCAACCCGGCGCGTTCGAGCGCCGCGACTGTGGCGGCGTAGCTCTGCGGGTCGGGCGCGAAACGGATCTTGTGGGGCAGGACCGGAAAAAGCCCGTAATCATGCCCGAGCCGGACATGGCAGTCGAGCAGCTCGGGCAACATCGCCGCCGCCATATGGGCGTCGATATGCGTCGGGTTGATCCCGGCCGACCGCGCCCGCTCGATCTGCGCGCGCAGTTCGGCCTCGGCGGCTTCCGGCACCAGATGCCGGCGCAAGCTCGCGACATCGCGCCAGAAATAGCCATCGTCATCGATCAGGCCCGAGGCCCGGCTGACCGTCGAAATCGGCGCCCAGCGATAGTGCTCCCATTCGCTGGTCAAGGTCAGGTGCACGCCGAGATCGAGCGCCGGATCGGCAGCGGCCTCGGCGATTTCGCGGAACCATGGGCACGGCACCATGACCGAGCCGCAGGTGATAAAGCCGCGCTCGGCGAGATCGAGAAACCCGCGGTTTGCGCCGTGGCACATCCCGACATCGTCGACATGAAAGATCGCGGCGCGCTCGATGCCGAGAGTGTAGGCCAGCTTCATACTGCCGAGGCTAGCACGACGGATCGGGGCCGCAACCTTGCCGAACCGTATAACCGTTCACAGATTCTTTACACCTCGCGGTTCGACAGCCGATCCGTGCCGGATGATGAGGCGAGCTTTCCCGATGAGCGAAGCCAAAAACCTGTTTCCGATTTTGCGGCAATCCGTCGATCCCGACATCGTAGGTGAGATCGAGAGGCTGGTGCGCGATGCGCCGGACCGCGACCTCTGCCGGGTCAACGTGTTGGATTTCGCCGCGAAGAGAGGCCTCGATGAAGAGAGGTCGATCACGGCATTTCTGCACGCCGCGCGCCTCGGTCTTTTCGAGCTCTCATGGAATGTGCTGTGCCCGAGCTGTGCCGGGGTGCTCGATGCCGGCACGACGCTGCGGAACGTGAACCGCGGGGAGTACCATTGCGCCTGGTGTGCGGCCGGTTATGAGCCGGTCCTCGACGAAATCGTCGAGGTGACGTTCACGGTCAACCGGCGAGTGCGCCGGATTCCGGCGCATAATCCGAACGAGCTTCCGTTCGTGGAGTACTTTCGCCAGGTATTCTGGAGCTCGGCGATCGATCTTCCGGAGAACCTCGATCAGGTTATCGAGGAAGTGACACTGGATACGGTCGAGCTTCCGCCCGGTGAGAAGGCTCTGCTGTCACTGCAATTGCCGGCGAACCTGGTGATGCTTCTCGACCCGGTGACCCACATGACCCAATTTCTCGAGGTCAAGGGGGAGCCGACGCGCGAGCGCCAGAGCCTCTCGCTGTTTTTCGACAAGGTGCGTCCCGCGGCGGAAATGATCGAGTTGAGCCCGGGGCCATTGCGCCTGTCGCTCGAAAACCGCACCGACACGCGCGTGCTGCCCGGATTGTGGGTGGGGACGGACCGGCTCGGTGAGCTGCTGAGCCGGCGCAAGCCTTTCCTCAGCGCAAAGCGGCTGCTGAGCAACCAGGTGTTTCGCGACCTCTATGGCGCCGACACGATCGATGTCGACCAGCGTCTCAAGATCACCAGTCTGACCTTCCTGTTCACCGATCTCAGAGGTTCGACCGAACTTTATGAGCGAGTCGGGGATTTGGCCGCGTTCGACCTCGTCCGGGCGCATTTCGAGGTGCTCAACGACATTATCGCCGCCGAGGCAGGAGCCGTGGTCAAGACCAGCGGCGATGCGGTGATGGCGACATTTTCGACCCCCGATCGGGCGGTGGCCGCAGCACTGCGCATGCGCGAGGCGATGCGTGACTTGAAGGACGGGGGCACCGGCGACGGCCTGCTGCTCAAGATCGGCATCCACGAGGGACCTTGCCTCGCCGTCGTTCTCGACAAGCGCCAAGATTATTTCGGCCGCACCGTCAATATCGCCGCGCGCGTGCAGGGTCTGGCGGACTCCCGTTCGATCCTCGCGACCGGGTCGGTCGTCAAACATCCCGGATCTTGCAAATTGCTCGAAACCAGCGGGCTCGAGCCGGTCCCGCATCGGCGTGCGCTGCGCGGCGTCGCCGAGGAAATGGCGGTCTACGAGATTCCTTGAGGGTGGCGTGCACCCGCATTGCCCAGGAGCCTGAGATGAGCGAAGCCGGCAATTTGTTTACGCTCTTGCGGGCAGTCGGCCGATCCCGAATCTGCCGGGGGCGATCGAAGAGCTGGTGAGGGACGCGCCCGATCGCGACCTCTGCCGCGTCAATGTGATCGATTTTGCGCGTCAAGCCGGGGTCGACGAGGAGCGCGCCGTCGCCGCCTTCCTGCATGCCGCACGCCTCGGGCTCTTCGAGCTGTCGTGGAACGTGCTGTGCCCCGGCTGCGGCGGCGTCCTCGACACCAGCACGACATTGAAGAGCGTCAACAAGGAGGAGTACGACTGCGCGCTGTGCGCCGCCGGCTACCGGCCGACGCTCGATGAGATGGTCGAGGTCACCTTCACGGTCAGCCGGCGGATCCGCAGGATCGCCGCGCACGACCCGCACGAGCTCCCCTTCGCCGAATATTTTCGTCAGATCTTCTGGGGCTCGGGCATTGATGTTCCGGATGATTTGGAGCAGCTGGTCGAGGAAATCGTGCTCGACCAGGTCGAGCTGCCGCCCGGCGAAAAAGCGTTGCTATCATTGCAGCTGCCCGCGGAATTCGTCATCGTCATGGACCCGGTGACGCACGGGACGCAGTTCCTCGACGTCAAGGGCGAGCCGACGCGCGAGCGGCAAAACCTCTCGCTTGTATTCGACAAACTACGCGCGCCGACCGGCACCGTGACTTTGCGTCCGGGACCACTGCGCCTCACATTGGAAAACCGCACCGAAACCCGGCTCCTGCCGGGGCTGTGGATCGCCGGCGACAAGCTCCACGAGCTGCTCGGCAGGCGCCGGCCGTTTCTGACCGCAAAGCGGCTGCTGACCAACCAGGTGTTTCGCGACCTCTACGGCACCGACACGATCGATGTCGAGCAGCGGCTCAAGATCACCAGTCTGACGTTCCTGTTCACCGACCTCAAAGGCTCGACGGAGCTTTACGAGCGGGTCGGCGACCTGGTCGCCTTCGACCTGGTCAAAGCCCATTTCCGCGTGCTCAACGAGATTGTCGCCTCGGAGGCCGGAGCCGTCGTCAAGACCATCGGTGACGCGGTCATGGCGACCTTCCCGACCCCCGGCCGCGCGGTCTCCGCGGCGCTGCGGATGCGCGAAGCGATGCGCGACCTCAATGACGGGCATAAGCGTGAGGATCTGTTGCTGAAGATCGGCATCCACGAAGGACCTTGTCTGGCGGTTGTGCTCAACGATAAGCAGGATTATTTCGGGACCACCGTAAATATCGCCGCGCGGGTCCAGGCGCTCGCGGATTCGCGCACGATCCTGGCAACCCGCTCCGTCGTCACCGACCCGCAGGCTTCCGCCTTGCTCAAAACCAGCGGGCTCAGACCGGTATCGCAGAGCCGCGCCTTGCGCGGCATCGCCGACGAAATGGCGGTCTACGAGATCCCGTGAGTTTGGTTGACACTGACCCAAGTACGTACATTGATCTGTACGAAAGGAGACCCCGATGGGCTACGTTTCGTATCGTACACGGAGCTTCGCCAGAACCTGAAAAGGCACTTGGACAGCGTCTGCGACAGCCGCGCTCCGCTAGTCGTAACTCGGTAGAATGGAGAAGCGGTCGTCATGATGTCGCTGGCCGAATATGAGAGCCTGCAGGAGACCCTTCATTTTGGGATCCGGCCAACTCGGAGCGTTTGTTGCGATCGATCGCCGAGGCGGAGACGGCGCAGCTGGTCGAGCATGATGTTGGCGAATGAAGCTCCTGTGGAGCGAAGCGGCCTGGGAAGATTATCTATATTGGCAGAAAGCTGATCCGGACACGCTCCATCGGATCAAGGCATTATTACAGGATATTCGACGGAACCGGTTCAAAGGCCTCGGCAAACCCGCGCCGCTGCGCGGCGATGTCAGCGGCTGGTGGTCGAGACGCATTTCAGGCGACCACCGCATCGTCTACCGCGCCCGCGATGCGGGCGATGAGCAGCGGGTCGAATTCGTGGCCTGCCGTTACCATTATTCGAGCCGGCGGCGATAGCCGGGCTCTCTGAAGTGCAAATTGGCGGGAGAGGGCGTTGCGTGTACAAACACCAACATTCGTCCTTCGCGCCGAAGCGGGGACCCAGAGCCAACTGGCACCGCGCTCTGGGATCGAGCGACGAAATAGAGGAGAGAAGAGATGAATGACGCGACACCTTGGATCGATCCCGAGCTCGTGGCCGCCGGGCAGCTGCTCCAGAGCCGCGGCCTCGTCGCGCCGGACCGCACGCAGGCGTCGCTGAGCGAGGTCCGTGCCGCAACTGATCGCATCGGTGCGTTCCTCGGCGAAGGGTCCGTCCCGCTCCGGCGCGAGCGAGATCTGAGCCTGCCCGGGCCGCACGGCCAGGTGCCATGCCGCCTCTATCTGCCGGACAATGCCTCACGGCCGCCGCTGATGGTCTACGCGCATGGCGGCGGCTTTATGCAAGGCAGCCTGCCGAGTTGGGATGCGATGCTGCGCGAGCTTGTCCGACAGAGCGGGGTTGCCGCGCTGTCGGTCGATTATCGCCTGTCGCCCGAGCACCTATTTCCGGTGGCCTTCGAGGAGATGGTCGCGATGGTGCGCCTCGCCGCGCGCGAGGGGGAAGGGCTCGGCATCGACCCAACGCGGCTCGCCGTCGGCGGCAATTCGGCTGGCGCCAATCTCGCGCTGTCAGCCGCTGTCGCATTGCGCGATGCCGGCGAGCGTACTCTCGGCTTCATGCTGCTGATCTACGGCTGCTTCTCAACCGATACCCAGAGCGAATCCTGGCAGCGTTTCGGCCGCGGCGCCGGTCTGTCGCAGACGCAGATGCGCTGGATCTGGGAGACCTATCTCGAACGGCCGGAGCAGCAGAAGGATTGGCGCGCCGCACCGGCGCTCGCCGACCCGTCGGGCTTGCCTCCGGCGCATCTCATCGTCGGCAGTCTCGATCCCTTGCTCGATGACAGCCGGCGGCTCGCGGCGCGATTGAAGGAGGCTGGCGTGCGGTGTGAACTCAAGGTCTATGAGGGCCTCAATCACGGCTTCATCCGCTACGGCCGGCTTATTTCAGCGGCACGCGGTGCTGTCAGCGACTGTGCCACCGCACTCTCCAAGGCAGTGAGGAGGTAAAGCCCCCTTCGGCACGAGGATTTAAGTTTAAGAGGTGAGGTGACGCCTTGCTTTGCGGCGGTCCGCGCGCTGTTGCGCGGGGCCCTGCGCGCGGGTCAGGTTGTAGGCGGTGTTGACCAGCGCGACGTGCGAGAAGGCCTGCGGGAAGTTTCCGACTTGGCGGGAAAGGCGCGGATCGTACTCCTCTGCAAGAAGTCCGACATCGTTGCGCAACGAAAGCAGGCGCTCGAAAAGCTCGCGGGCCTCGCTGATGCGTCCTTGCAGGACGTAATTGTCGGCCAGCCAAAAACTGCAGGCCAGAAAGGCCCCCTCCCCGGGAGGCAAGCCGTCCGCGACCTCGCCGGTGTCGTAACGCATGACAAAACCGTCAACGAAAAGGCGCTGCTCGATCGCCTTGACGGTTCCGACGACCCGCGGGTCGGTCGGGGGCAGAAACCCGACGAGCGGAAGCAGCAGGAGGCTCGCATCGAGCGACTTTGACCCGTAAGCCTGGACGAAGCTGCCGAGATCCGGGTCGAAACCACGCCGGCAGACATCCTGGTGAATGCTGTCGCGTATCCGCCGCAACCGCTCGCTCTCACCCGCGCCGCCCACCTGCTCCCCGAGTTGTTCCCGAAATTTTACCGCCCGGTCGAAGGCGACCCATGCCATTACCTTGGAATGTGTGAAGTGCTGAGGCGGCCCGCGTACTTCCCAGATGCCCTCGTCAGGCTGACGCCAGATCCGCGCCAAGTGACCGAGAATGGTGCGGCCGATCGCGAGCGCGCGCTCCACTGTCGGCAGACCATGGCAGTGGGCATGGTAGAGCGCGTCGAGCACCTCGCCATACACATCGAGCTGTGTCTGCTTGACTGCGGCATTGCCGATCCGGACCGGTCGCGAGCCTTCGTATCCAGACAGCCACGGCACTTCCCACTCTTCCAACCGGCGCTCGCCGCCCAGCCCATACATGATCTGCAGTTGGTCAGGACTGCCCGCGACCGCTCGCAGCAACCAATCCCGCCATGCGCGGGCCTCGTCGTAAAACCCCCCGTGCATCAGGGCCAGCAGCGTGAAGGTCGTGTCGCGCAGCCAGCAGTAGCGGTAATCCCAATTGCGCGAGCCGCCGATCTGCTCGGGCAGCGAGGTGGTCGGCGCCGCGACAATTCCGCCGGTCGCGCTAAAGGTCAGGCCCTTAAGCGCAACCAGAGAGCCTTTGACGGCATCGGTCCACGGACCGGCGGGACAGCATCGTGATACCCATCGCCGCCAAAAAGCCTGGACCCTGTGCAAGGCCTGCTCTGCGTCGATAGGCTGCGGCCGCGGAAGATGGGAGGGCCCGTAGCTCATTACGAACGGGACCGTCTCACCCGCGCTGACGTCGAATTCACCGACCGTCTTCAGATCCTCGCCATGGAGCGGCACCGGCGTGCGCAGGACCACTCTTTCGGGGCCGCCAATCGCCGATATCCCGCCCTCTTCCAGCCGCTCGACCCAGGGCACCACGGCGCCGTAGTCGAAGCGCAGAATGAACTCGGTCTGCATCGGGACGCGGCCGCGCACGCCCCGGACCAGCCGCACGAGGTCGGAGAAGCCGTGCCGCAATCCGATAAAATCGACCACCTCGACCGCGCCCGCCGCAGTCTCGAACGTAGTCGCGAGGATCAGCGAGCCGTTCAGATACCGGCGCTCGAACTCGGTGGGAGGGATCGGCCGGCGCAATCAGCCACCGCCCGTGCTCCGGCTTCCCGAGAAGCGCCGCGAAACAGGCTCCCGAGTTCGAACCGCGGAAGACAGAGCCAGTCAATTGATCCATTGCGCCCGACCAGCGCCGCCGTAGCGCAGTTGCTGATCAGCGCATAATCTTCAATCCGCTGGTTTGCCACCATGACCTTCCCGCGCTTTTCCCCCGCCATGAATAGCGCAGGATGCCGGTCCGATGAAGCTAGAGCGCTGTCGGGCTCGGGCGGGCCGGTTGCGAGGGCGCGCCCGAGCAACCACTCAGGGTTGGTCGAGACTAGGGGCTGCCGTGGCCGCTCGCCTTCGGACCCGCGTTGTCAGAATACGGCCGCTGGGCGACGTAGGGATCCCAATACGCCTTCGGGGCGGGAAACGGTGATCCGGCATAGTAGTTATAAGTGGGGTAGTTGTAGGCGTAGCCGTATCCAGGGTAATAATAGAACCATGGATTGGCCGAGGTGCTGGTCTGGTACCCCGGGTAATTGTAAGGTGACCACGAATAGGCGTTGGGCGTTCCGTAATAACTGTAGTACTGGGCGTGGCCCGTCGCCGCGGTTCCCGCGAGCAATCCAAGCCCGACGACCGCTGCTGTTGCAAGTGTTCGCATCGATCACCCTCCTGATCATGTCTCTCCTTGGTTGATGAACATGAAGCAAGAGAAATCGTTCAATTATCCCTTTCGGAGATCCTGTTTATATCTGATAAGTTGAATCTTTGAACACTTTTCAGCGCTCAGCGACAGGAGGATATTGTGATCGGATGTGGCATTTTAGGGCAATCGTCAGGTCAACTCTAACGTAAGTGGTTGATCCTATTGCCAGTGTCGGTGATTTCTTTCGTAAATAGGAGGAGGGTTTAAGCCGAAACGGTTGCATCCGACGATAACTCGCCCCAATTCCTTATGTGGCGAGCCGTGACGGCAGCAGGGGACAAAAAGATCAAGATTGCATATGATGCTGTGCCCCGAAGGTCAGCAGAGAGGTGGCAATTCGACATAAGGAGACAAGGAATGAGTGAGCGGAATTTTCGATATGCCTGGCAAGATAAAGTTCTGAGCCTTTGCCTCGCATTGTTTGTTGGCGTGGGCCTCATTGCACCGGGCTGGGCGGCAGCTCCTAATCCCGAAGATGCAGTGCGAAGCTTTTACAATGTTTTGTTCGGCAACATGCGGCAAAGCCGAATTCTCGGGGAAAGCGGGCGTTACGCCAGGCTGAGGCCGGTCGTCGACCGTACCTTCGATATCCCGTTGATGACCCGGCTAGCCGTCGGTCCGACCTGGGATACCCTCCCAGCGGCGGAGCAGCAACGGGTGCAAGCGGCGTTTGCACATTATGTCACGGCTGCTTATGCCGATCAGTTCGACAGCTATTCGGGGCAACAACTGCAGGTCACCGGCGAGCGGCCGACCGGCAGAGATATCATGGTGCAAACAAAGATCGTCAAATCGAACGGCGAGACAACTAAGCTCGATTATCTGATGCGCCAGGATCAGGGGGCGTGGCAGATCTCCGACGTGTATCTCGATGGCACGATCAGCCAGCTGGCGGTGCATCGGTCGGAGTTCTATTCAATCTTACGGCGCGAAGGCGTTGACGGCCTCGTGACGGCGCTGAACCGCAAGACCGACCTGCTGCAAAGCGTAGCCCGGTCGTCTTAGCAGTTAGTCGGCGCTCCCTTCGCTGCTCTTCCGCAGCCCGGCGACGGCGGGCGGTGCTTCGCTGATAGGCATCGGCGCAGCATCGCGCGCCGGTTCTTGGAGAAGTGGTTCGAGCTGCGGTTCGAGGGCTCTGAGGAGCTGCACGGCCAGTGCGCTGGTAAAATGGTAAGTGCCGGCGATTGCGCCGGGGACATACGCAGTGATCGTTCCGAAGAAGCGGTCACCGAGGAAGAACACAAAAGTGGCGGTGCGGTCGACGACGCGCTGTGAGATCAACTGGCCGCCGCGGCCAAAGCGGTCCAGGCGATTGTCGCCCGTGCCGGTTTTGCCGCCGACCGGCAGCAGGGTTCCGTTCGGCGCGTGGTAAGCGCCGCGCAAGCGCGTGGCGGTTCCCTCCATGACAACGCCCATCAGCGCCTGCCGCACCGTCTTGGCGATCTCGGGCGCCATGACCCGCTGCGGCTTCGGTTTGAGCGTCATGTCGGTCTCATAGGGCGTGCCGGCAGCGAAATGCAGGCGCTGCAGGTCGATATTCGGCTGCCGCACGCCGTCATTGAGAATAATGCCCATCAGATCGGCGAGCGCGTCCGGCCGATCGCCCGAGCTGCCGATCGCGCTGCCGTATGACGGAACGAGATGTCCGAATGGATAGCCCTGCCGCCGCCAATCCTGCAGGATCCGGTCGAAGGCATCCTCCTCGAGCAGCATGCGGATGCGCGTGTTCTGCTTGTGCAGGTTACGACTCTTGAAGAGCCAGCCATAGACTTCCTGCCGCACATCGGCGCTCGCCTCGACGACCTCGTCGCGGGGCGCGTTCGGATGATCCTGAAGATAGGCGACCAGCCACAGCTCCAGCGGATGAATTCCCGCGATGTAGCCCCGGTCCTGCAGCGAAAAACGGCCGGGTCCGTACTCCCTCCACAGATCCCAGAGCTCATCGTTATCTACCGATGAGGGCGGTAAGTGGTAGCGCGAGAAATTCGCCGAGCTCGGCGCGACTCGCCTCGGGCCGCGCAGTGAGGTAGACAACCGCGAGCCGTCGCGCTGCCGGGCGCGTCCGGCGTGCCAGCTTGTCCAACGCCTCTTGCGGCGTCAGACCCTTGTAGTCGTTCCAGAACCGGCCGAGATAGCGCCGTCCCTCCTGGTCGGCAAACCGCTGCAGAAAGGCTTCCCGGTTCGGGTCGTCGACGTCCGAGAGGAGCTTCTCGGTGTCTATCCCGCTCTGCGCCTGATAATAGAGGACGATGTCGCGCATGATGCGGATAAAGGAGTTGTTGATCGAGTGCTCGAAAGCCTCGAGCACCGTCGGATTCGAGTGATTCTCCCATTTCTCGAAATTTGCGAACACGTGCACGCCGCCGCCGGTGAAGAACGCCGAAGGACTGCCCGAATATTGGCGCTGCATCGCCGCGTCGATCATCGGCTGAAGCCCGTGATCACCCGCCTTCGCGAGATAGCCCGCGGCCCATGCGGTAATCGGGTCGCCCTTTGCTGCCGCCATGGCCACCAGATCGCGCCGCGGCAGCGCCGCCAGCTTGCGGTGCAATTCGTCGACGATGTTCAGGTAGGTGACGAGGGTGCGCAATTTAGCGGTCGAGCCGAGGATCAGCTTTGCGCCGGAATTGATGTCGAACGGCGAATTCAGACTGTCCGCGTGGATGCGCAGGTAATTGCGTTCGGCGCCGCGCTCGTAAAGCACGACGCTCCAGGCGAGCCTGCCCGGCTTTTCTCCGCCGAGCCGATTGTGACCGACGAGCCCCAGCGATTTGACGTAAGCGGGATCGCCGAGCCGCTCCAGCACATCCGTGATGCGTTTCTGGGCGGCCGTATCGACGGTCCCATAGCCCGTCAGATCGAGCCGGTCTAACGCATAGAGGTCGGGCAGGTGAAGCGACGTCATCAGCTCTGCCCGCAGTCGGTCCGTCGCTTTGTTTCCGACGAAGGATACCGCTGCCGGAGGCGGCAGCTGGGTGCGGAAATGCAGCTTGGCCGCGAGAGCGGCGTCGCGCAGCGCCGGGTCGATGATCCCCGCCCCGGCCAGCAGGCGCAGATACCCGTCGGTCAAGGCGGCGAGAGCGGCTCCGTCGCCGTTCAAATAATAGGCCGGGCGGCGGTTGGCGAGCAGCAGGCCGAGGACTTGCCGATAAATCTCGCCCTTGCGCGCCAACTGAGCCCTGGTCGTGGCCGGTGTGGTCAGCACCCGGTTCGCCTCGGCGAGATCGACGCCGTACCGGACCCACAGGGCCTCCGGCACGCCGATGATTTCGCCGTAACCGGGCCGCGATCCGAGCGGGGTCGAATTGAGGTACGTCGTTATGATGTCCCGCCGGGCTGCAGCCGTGTCCCGCCCGTCGCGATAGGCGCGCACCGAGGCTGTTACCATTTGGCGGAATTTCTCGGCGATTCCGGGTGTCCGGCCGCCCGGGGAGTGGCGAAACTTTTCGATCTGGGTCGCAAGCGTGCTGGCGCCGCCTTCTCTGAAGCGGCGATCTACGAGGCTGGCGATCCGCCCCGCCACGGCGAGCATGAACCGGCCCCATTCGACGGCTGGGTTGCGCTCCTGGTCTTGCGGGTCGAGCAGGTCGTGATCCTCGATGAACAGCAGGCTGTCGACCACGAGCGGCGGGATCGAGGAAAAATCCTCGATAGGCCCGATCCGGATAGCTCGTCTGGTAAAGCGGGTTCTGATCGCGGTCGAACAGTGTCACCCCGGCGCGCGTTTTCTCGCCGTAGATCGGATAGCCCCCCTGGTCGACAAACCGCTCCAGCGCCGGCGACCAGCGCGCTTGCCTCGCGACGGCGAAATGCCGGGCGTTCAGGGATTCGATAAACGACGGCAGCTTCGCATAGCCGAGCCGCTCGTCATAAGGCCCCCATTTGGGAAAGCGGATGTCCTCGCTGGGGCCCGGTTGAACCGTGAAGTTCATGTGGGCGGCCCAGCGCGACAGCAAACGGGACTGCAGGTATGAGGTCCGGACCTCGGTGGTGATGCCCCAGCCGAGCAGAAAACATACTGCGATTGCCGCGGCCCAGCGCAGCACCGCGACAAGGCGAAGCAGCCATCGAAGCCATCGGCCCGGGTCGCGCTGATGGCGCCGACTGATCGGGAGCAACCGTCCCCAGACCGCCTCGACCATCACCACTGCTCCCGCGTTCTCAACCCTAGCGATGATAAACGCCCGAGATGCTGAAAGTGATCCTTAACCTATTTTCGAGGGAAACAGCGTGGTCAAGAGTTAGGCAGGCACATGGCGCGCCACCCACTAATGAAAAACCCAAATCTAATTAATGCTGCGTCACCCTGGGCTGTTCGTTTTGTTCGGCGGCGCAAATTGTCGACGCGGCTCAGCCGCCGCCGATTTTGGGGATCAGGTAGATTTCGCTGTCAGGGTTGAGCGGGGCGAGGTAGGCGTCCTGGAAGATTTCGCCGTCGATCGCGACCGCCATGCTCTCGTCGATCTGGCGGCCGAGGCCGGGAAAGCGGCGGTCGAGCTCGAGAACCATCCGACGGAAGGTATCCGCCTCCACCTCGAGCTCGGTCGCGCCGCCGGTGAACCGGCGGGCGGCCTGGCCGGAGATGACGACGCGCGGCATCGCTAAACGATACTCTCTGGTTTCACTCGCATCGACCAGATTGCCGCGGCGCCTGGCGGCGCCTCGCAATGACAGGGAATAGATGTTGTCATCGCGCGCGCAGCGAAGCAATCTCGGTGACGCAGCGCACGTTATTCCGCCGCTTTGCGTACCGGCTGCTGCGCGTCGATCGCGGCGCGCAGGCGCGGCGGCGACATCGGCAGGTCGCGCATGCGCACGCCGATCGCGTCGGCGATGGCGTTGGCGACCGCCGCCATTGGCGGCACGATCGGCACCTCGCCGACGCCGCGCGCGCCGAACGGGTGGCGCGGGTTCGGGTTCTCGACCATGACCGCCTCGATCATCGGCAGGTCCGAGGCTAGGGGCACGCGGTAGTCGAGAAAGCCCGGGTTATCGAGGCGCCCGTTCTTGTCGTAGATGTATTCCTCGTTGAGCGCCCAGCCGATACCTTGGGTGACGCCGCCCTGGATCTGGCCCTCGACATAGAGCGGGTGGATGGCGCGGCCGACATCCTGCACCGCCGTGTAGCGCAGGATCTTCACCTGCCCCGTCTCCTTGTCGACTTCGACATCGCAGATATGCGTCGCAAAGCCGGGGCCGGCGCCTTGCGCGTTGATCGACACCTCGGCGCTGATCGGCCCGCCGGTACGCCCCGATTTGATCGCGATCTCGGCGAGCGGCAACGGCTCGAAGCTGCCGGCGTTGGGGCCGGCCGGGTAGGCCTTGCCGTCCTTCCATTCGACCGCGTCGGCGGGGATGTCCCAGATCATCGCAGCGCGTTGTTTCAGTTGCTCGACGACCTTCTCGGCGGCCTGCGTCGTGGCCATGCCGGTCGCGAAGGTTACGCGGCTGCCGCCGGTCAGGAAGGAGAAGCCGATCGAGCTGGTGTCGGCGACGATCGGGCGCACCTGCTCGACCGGGATGCCGAGCACTTCGGCGGCCATCATCGCCATCGAGGCGCGCGAGCCGCCGATATCGGGGTTGCCCACGACGACGACGGCGGTGCCGTCCTCGTTGATGTGGCAGGCCGCGCTCGACTCGCCGCCGATGTTGAACCAGAAGCCCGACGCGATGCCGCGGCCTTGATTGGGGCCGAGTGGCTCACTCATATGCGGATGGTTCTTCGCGGCCTCGACGGTCTCGGCATATCCGATGTTCTGCCACGTCGGCCCGTGCACCGCCTTGACGCCGTCCTTGGCCGCGTTCTTCTCGCGCAATGTCAGCGGGTCGATGCCGAGCTGATCGGCCAGCTCGTCGAGGCAGCTCTCGACCCCATAGGACGAGTTCGGTGCGCCGGGCGCGCGATAGGCCGCGACCTTCGGGCGGTTGCTGACGACATCATAGCCGGTCGATCTTGGCGTTCGGGACGTCGTACATCGCAAAGGCGCACATGCAGCCGGGCCCGACCGGCGAGCCGGGGAAGGCGCCGGCCTGGTATTTGAGCACGACCTCACCGGCGGTCAGGCGGCCGTCACTTCTTGGCGCCAAGCTTGACCTCGACGACCGAGCCCGCCGCAGGGCCAGTGCCGCGGAAGACCTCCTCGCGGCTCATTACCATCTTGACCGGCCGGCCGCTCTTCTTCGCCAGCGCCAGCGCGACCGGTTCGAGGTAAACAAGGTCTTGCCGCCAAACCCGCCACCGATCTCGGCCGGGATCGCGCGGATATTGGAGATGTCGATGCCGAGCAATTTCGCGCAATAGGCGCGCACCATGAATTGGCCCTGGCTCGAGCTCCAGATCGTGCACTGGCCGTCGGCTGCGACCGACACGACGCAGGCATGCGGCTCGATATAGGCCTGGTGCACCGGTGCGTTCGAATAGCGCCGCTCGATGATGACGTCGGCGTCGCGGAAACCCGGCCTCGATGTCGCCCTTCGTTAAAGGCGACCACCTTGGCGACGTTGGACGGGTGCGTCGGCTTGGGATCGACGCCCTGCGTGAACAGGTCGTCGTGCAGCAGCGGCGCGTCCGGCTTCATCGCCTCTTCGACATCGATGACGTAGGGCAGCACATGGTACTCGACCTCGATCAGCTCGCAGGCCTCCTCGGCGATCGAGGGCGATGTCGCCGCCACCGCCGCGACGGCATGGCCGTCATAGAGGACCTTGTCGCGCGCCATGCAATTGCGCGACAGGTCGCGGAAATTCATCGGGCCTTCGCCGACAAAGGCCTCTTCCGACGCGATCGGCGGGAAGTCTTCCGAGGTCACGATGGCCTTGACGCCGGCAGCTTGAGCGCCTTGTCGATATTGATCGACATGATCCGCGCATGGGCGTGCGGGCTGCGTTTGACTTTGCCCCACAACATGCCCGGCATGACCATGTCGGCGCCGAAATTGGCGCGCCCGGTGACCTTGTCGACCCCGTCCGGGCGGATCGGACGGGTCCCGACGACCTTCTGCAATTCCTTCGGCATATACGTCATGCGAACCTTACTCCCGTTCTGACCTTAGACGCTGTCATTGCGAGCGAAGCGAAGCAATCTCGGGCCCCGAATGCACTGGATCGAGATTGCTTCGTCGCTTCGCTCCTCGCAATGACCCTCTCTTTATTCCGCTGCGGCGCGCATCGGCTCCGTTGCGTCGAGCGCGGCGCGCAGCCGCGGCGGCGACATCGGCAGATCGCGCAGCGGATGCCGGTGGCGTCGGCAATCGCATTCGCGACCGCCGCCATCGGCGGCACGATCGGCACTTCGCCGACGCCGCGCGCGCCGAACGGATGGCGCGGGTTCGGCACCTCGATCATGACCGTGTCGATCATCGGCATGTCCGAGGCGACCGGCACGCGATAATCGAGGAAGCCGGGATTTTCGAGCCGTCCATCCTTGTCGTAGATGTATTCCTCGCTGAGCGCCCAGCCAACCCCCTGCGCCACACCGCCCTGCATCTGTCCTTCGACATAGGAGGGATGGATCGCGCGGCCGACATCCTGGATCGCGGCATAGCGCAGGATCTTGACGTGGCCGGTCTCCTTGTCGACCTCGACGTCGCAGATATGGGTCGTGAAACCCGGCGCCTGGCCTTGCGCGTTGATCTGCACCTCGGCGCTGATCGGGCCTCCGGTGCGCGCTGCCTTAGCGGCGATGGCGGCCAGATCAAGCGGCTCGAAGCTGCCGGCATTGGCGCCGGCCGGAAACGCCTTTCCGTCCTTCCACTCGACCGCTTCGGGGCTGATGTCCCAGATGATCGCCGCGCGTTTTTTGAGCTCCTCGACGACCTTTTGCGTCGCCTGTGTCACCGCCATGCCGCCGGCAAAGGTAACCCGACTGCCGCCGGTCGAGGCGCTGAAGCCGATCGCCGTCGTGTCGCCGACGACCGGACGGACCCGTTCGAACGGAATACCCAGAACCTCGGCCACCATCATCGCCATCGACGCGCGCGAGCCGCCGATATCAGGATGGCCCTCGGTTACCGTCGACCGTACCGTCCTCGTTGACATGGCATGCGGCGCTCGACTCTCCGCCGGCATTGTGCCAGTAGCCCGAGGCAATGCCGCGGCCCTGATTGGGACCGAGCGGAACGCTTAACTGCGGGTGCGCCTTGGCGGCCTCGACGGTTTTCATATAGCCGATGTTGTTCCAGGTCGGGCCGTGCGCCGCCTTGGTGCCGTCTTTGGCGCCGTTGATCTCGCGCATTTTGATCGCGTCGATTCCGAGCTCGCGAGCCAACTCGTCAATGCAGCTTTCAACCCCAAACGAGCCGATAGGCGCGCCGGGGGCCCGGTAGGCGGCAACCTTCGGGCGATTGCTGAGGACGTCGTAGCCGATCGCCTCGGCGTTGGGCAGGTCGTAGACCGCAAGTCCGCAGATGCAGCCCTGCTGGACCGGCGAACCCGGAAACGCCCCCGACTGGTATTTGAGCACGGCCTTGGCAGCGGTGATCCGGCCGTCCTTTTTGGCGCCCATCTTGACTTCGACGACGGCGCCCGAGGTCGGCCCGGTCGCCCGGAACACCTCTTCGCGGCTCATCACGATTTTGACCGGCCGGCCCGACTTCTTCGACAGCACGTAGGCGACCGGTTCGAGATAGATGATCGTCTTGCCGCCAAAACCGCCGCCGATTTCGGCGGGGATCGCACGGATGCTCGCATTATCCTCAGCACCGGCAATCCGCGAGGTATAGGCGCGGACCATGAACTGGCCCTGGCTCGAGCTCCAAATCGTGGTTTGCCCGTCAGCGGCGACCGAAACGACGCAGGCATGCGGTTCGATATACGCCTGGTGCACCGGCTTTGTCGTATAACGCCGCTCGATAAGGATTTCGGCTTCGGCGAACCCGGCCTCGACATCGCCCTTGGCAAAGCGGACCATCTTGGCGACGTTCGACGGCTTCGTCGGCCTGGGTTCGACCCCGGCGGTAAAGATGTCGTCGTGCAGCACGGGAGCATCGTCGGCCATCGCCGCCTCGACATCCATGACGTGCGGCAGCACCTCATATTCGACTTCAATCAGGTCGAGCGCCTGTTCGGCGATCGCCGGCGAAGTTGCCGCGACGGCGGCCACCGCATGGCCCTCATAGAGCGCCTTGCCCTTGGCCATGCAGTTCCGAGACAGGTCCCACAGATTATGCGGCATGGCGCCGATCGTGCGCTTGTCCGGCGGGATCTCGGGGAAATCGGCGCGTGTCGTCACGGCCTTGACGCCGGGCAATGCCATCGCTTTGTCCGTGTTTATCGACACGATGCGGGCGTGCGCGAATGGGCTGCGCTTGATCTTGCCCCACAGCATTCCGGGCAATTTCATGTCGGCGCCGAAATTGGCCCGCCCGGTGACCTTGTCGACCCCGTCGGGCCGAATGGGCCGGGTGCCGACGACCTTCAGCAGCTCCTTGTCGAGGTAACTCATCGCGTCGCCCCCGCTCGCATCTCCGCCGCGGCGTCGAGCACGGCGCGGATGATCTTGTCATAGCCGGTGCAGCGGCAGAGATTGCCGGCGAGCCAGTAGCGCGTCTCTTCTTCGGTCGGGTTCAAGTTCTCGTCGAGCAGCGCCTTGGCCGCGACGATGAACCCCGGCGTGCAGAACCCGCACTGCAATGCCGCATGCTCGAGGAATTTCTGCTGCACCGGATGCAATTTCTCGCCTTCGGCGATGCCCTCGATCGTCTGGATCTTGCGGCCTTCGGCCTCGGCGCCGAGCATCAGGCACGAGCAGACGATGTTGCCGTCGACAATGACCGTGCAGGCGCCGCAATCGCCCGAGCTGCAGCCTTCCTTGCTGCCGGTCAGGTTCAATTCGTCACGCAATACATCGAGCAATGTCTGCTGCGGCTCGCACAGATATTCGACAGGCTCGCCGTTGATGATCGTGGATACGTGTTGCTTGGCCATTCAGTGGACTCCCGCCACGCGCCCGGCGGCGCGCTCAAATGCGATGGCGGCCGCCCGTCTTGCGAGGACGCCGGCGACCTTGGTTCGGTATTCGATCGTGCCGCGCTTGTCGTTGATCGGTTTGCAGGCTCGCTGCGCGGCGGCGTCGAGCCGGGAAAGCGTGTCGTCGTCGAGCCGGTGGCCTTTGAGGGCGTCGGCGGCCTCGTCGACGATGACTTGGGTCGGCGCTACCGCGCCGAGCACGACGCGTGCATCGGTGCACAAACCGTTCGCGTCCAGGGTGATATTGACGCCGCACCCGACGACCGCGATATCCATCTCGGTGCGCGGGATGAAGCGAAGATAGGCGTCAGATTGCCGTGGCTTGGGCTTCGGCACGCGAAACTCGACGATGAACTCGCCCTTTTTGAGCGAAGTCTGCCCAGGCCCGGTGACGATCGCCTCGACCGGCGCCTCGCGCCTGCCGTCCGGGCCGGCAATGACGGCGACCGCGCGCGCGCAGATCATCGCCGGGACGCTGTCCGCGGCGGGCGAGGCGTTGCACAGATTGCCGACGAGCGAGGCGCGCCCCTGGATCTGCTGCGACCCGATCAGATCGACACCCTCGACGATCCCCGGCCAGGCGCGGGAAAAGGCCTCGTGCTCGCTCAGCATGACCCCCGGAGTGGCGGCGCCGATCACAAAGCTGTCCCCGGTATCGCGAATGCCGATCAGGTCCGGAATTCTCTTGATGTCGACGATCATCTCGGGGCGCATCCGGCCCGACCGCATCTGCACCAACAGATCGGTCCCGCCGGCCAGCGGTTTTGCCAAGCCGGGGGCGCGGGCGAGGGCATTGATCGCCTCGTCGACTGTGGTCGGTGCGGTGAAACTCAGACTAGGCATTCTCGGCTCCTGACAATCACAAAGGTGCACCGCTGCACGGGCAGGCTGTCACGATGCGACCCGATAGGGATGACGCTCACGCTTACACTACCATGCCATCCGGCGTGAAGCGCTATGTTGATCCCGATTAACTGTCACCTGTTTCTCGATGACCGCGAGATCGAGGAAAGCTTTGTCCGAGCCTCTGGTCCCGGCGGCCAGAATGTCAACAAGGTGTCGAGCGCGGTGCAGCTCCGCTTCGACCTGTCGGGCTCGCGCTCGCTCCCAGAAGATGTGCGAGAGAGACTGGCGCGGTTCGCCGGACGCCGGCTGACGCGCGACGGCGTCATCGTCATCATTGCCCAGCGCTACCGCACGCAGGAACGCAACCGCCAGGACGCGCTCGACCGGCTGGTCGCGCTGATCCGCCGGGCGGCTGAGCCGCCCGTACCACGCCGGCCTACCAAACCCAGCCGCGCCGCCAAGGAGCGGCGGTTACAGGCCAAAGCCCGCCGCGCCACGGTCAAACAGCAGCGCCGTACCGCGCCGGATGAGCATTAGGCGCGCGTTACTCGGCGGCGAAGCAATAGAACAGGCCGTCGCCGCCGGTGCTGCGCAGGTCGGCTTGGCTGCAGCCGCCGTCGGGCCCGCGCGAGGGGTGCGACGATTTCCACGAATGCGACGCCTCGTCGTCGCGCAGGCCCTGACGGTCGATGTGCCCGACGATCGCCGTGCCTTGCGTGCTGCTCGTCCAGTTGTGGCAGGTTTTGTCGTCGCCGGGCGGAAAGGCGCGCCCGTCGGGCTGCGTGCCAGTCAGCGCGTCGTGCTTGTTGGGAGTGTCGCCCCGGCCGTTGACAATTTCGCCCTTCTCGGTCAGCGCGGTTTACTTCGTCAGGTTGTTGTTGCCGTTCAGCTCGTCGACATCCTTGGCAATAACGACCCCTTTGGCGTTCTGCCATGGCCCATGCCCGATGCGGTCGCGCGCACTGACGGCCGGCTGCCCGTCGGTTGCTTGGGTGCTGGGGCAGGCATGCCAATTGTGATTTCCGGCCCCGGCGCTCTGCGCGAGACGGTGGCAGATCTGGTCCGCACCGGCCAAGCCGCCGAGATCGGCGCCTTTGCCCGACCCAACGCTGGTCACGAAAAACGTCATGTTGGCCTGCTGCGCCCGCAAGCCGCTAATCATGGCTAAGAGCGCGGCCAAATTCAGGATAAAAACTGAGATCGCTCGGTTCACGTCATCCCCCCCGTCAGCTCGTCCGTACCGAGAGGTGCGACACAGCAAAACCGTAACGTTCTGCCAATATTTCGGCGACCCGGCGGCGATGGCAGATCTGCCAATCGGCTTCATAGCACAACAGGCAGCTCGGCGCGGCTTCGGCGAGCGCGCCGGCCTCCTGCAGCGCGAGCTGGGCTTCGGGGCGGGCGAGCTTCTCCTCGACGATATCCCAAAACCGGTCCCATTCGCGACGGTGGTTGGCGAGACGGCCCTCCGGCGGCGTGCCGAGGGCCTGGAGATGGACGTAGCGCATTCCGGCTTCATCCAGGGCCGCCGCGAGCTGCCGCTTCGAAAAGCCGGGCCGGCGCGATATCGGCCGGTCGCGGACATCGATGAGGGTCGCCACGCGAGCGACTGCGACCGTCGAGACCACATCCTTCAGCAGGGTCTTTTCGTAACCGATCGTGTAGAGTGTGCGGCCGGTCATTGGCTGCAGTAACGCTCGACTGCGCCGCGATCGAGCTCGATGCCGAGGCCTGGCCGCTCGGGCAACCGGATCATGCCGTCAGGCTCGATTTGGATCGGCTCCTTCAGCAGTTCGTCGCGCAATCCGTTGGGGTTCTGGTCGAACTCGAGCACCAATCCGTTCGGTATCGAGGCGATTAAATGCAGCGAGGCGGCAAGGGTTACGGCGCTGGCGAAGGCGTGCGGCGCGACCATCAGTTGGTGCGCCTGCGCCAGGGCGGCGATTCGGCGGCATTCGGAGAAGCCGCCGGCCCACGCGATGTCGGGCTGGACGATGTCGACGGCACCGCGGGTGATCAGCTCGCGAAAACCGTAAAGGCCGATCTCGGTCTCGTAGCCGGCGATCGGGGTGGCGAGCGCGTCGGCGACCCGCGCACTGCCGTCGATGTCGTCGGTCGCGACCGGCTCCTCGATCCAGTAGAGCTGATATTGCTCGAGCGCGCGGCCCATTTCGATCGCAAAGGCGGGGCTCCAGGCGCAATTGACGTCGGCCATCAATTTCGCGTGTGGGCCGAGGGCGCGGCGCACCGCCGCGACCCGCGCGATGTCTTCTTCGGGGTCGACCTCGCACAGCTCGGCATGATCGACTAGATGGCGCAGATGGGTCTGCGTGGACGGATTGCGCCCGATCTTCATCTTCATGCCTTTGAAGCCGCGGGCGCGGTAGCCCTCGGCTTCGCCGGCGAGATCGTCGATCGACTTGCCTTCCTGGTAGAAACCGCCGCTGGCATACGCCTCTACCCGCTCGCGGCAACCGCCGAGCAGCCGATAGAGCGGCAATTTGGCGACCTTGCCGGCAATGTCCCAGAGCGCGATGTCGATCCCGCTGATCGCATTCATGACGATGCCGCGGCGACCGAACTGGCGCGTCCGCGCGAACATCTTCTGCCACAGCCCCTCGATCAGCAGCGGGTCCTCGCCGATCAGCATCGGCTGCAGCAGCTTGTCGATGACGTCCCGGGTAAGGCCGCCGCCGACCCCGGCCTCGCCGATCCCGGTGACCCGCTCGTCGGTCTCAATCTCGACGAGGAGGCCGCCGCGGCGCGCCTGCATGCCGCCGGCGCTGCCATAGGGCGGGTCGCAGCGGTAGGAGAGCGGCGTCGTGCGGACATCGACAATCTTCATCGTGTCAGTCCTCGCCGAGCACGGCCATCAGGTCGCATTGGATCTGCATCGGCGCGGTGAAGTCGCGCGAGGTCAGCGTATGACGGGCCGGCCGCGACTGCGGGTCGGGGAACATCGCGACCCAATGCCGGTTCATGATCTCGCGCAATGAGCGGTCGGTGATCCAAACCGTCATCTTGACGATGTCGTCGGGCGAGCCGCCGGCCGCCGCCATGACCCGCCGCACATTCTCGAACATCAGCCGGCATTGCTCGTCGAGATCGGCGGGGACTTTGCCGGATTCCGGGTCGGTGCCTGAGATCGCTCCGGAGGCTACAAAAGGGCCACGCCGGCTGGCGCTCGGGATCGGATTGACGTGCTTCGCCCCCGATACGTTGATGCTGCGCCGCTTTTCCATGGATCACCTCCCACTACGATGCGAACACGAGAGCTAAGCCGCCGTGTTTCGGCGCTTGTTATAACAGATCGATAAAAAGAATGGCCGTCATTGCGAGCGCAGCGAGGCAATCTCGTCGACAGCGCACGAAGCTGTTTGGAGATTGCCGCCCTATGGGCTCTTCGCGACCACAGACTGTTAAGACTGTTAGTTGATCCGCGGGACTTCGGAAATGTGGGGAACGGCGCCCGGCTCTAGCACCTCCCAAGGGCCGCCGGGCGCCGCGTCCTGCCTTAGATCGTAATCTTGGTTCCATCGAACCGCGTGAAGGTCCAGCTGGCATGCTCGTTATATACCGCCTTCTGGTCACGCAGCACGTGAATGGCGACCTCCTCGCCCAGGATCACCGACTTCTCGTAATCGGAACGCCAGTGTACACCTGCATGGTTGCGCCCGATCGCGATATTCGCTGCTAGCTTGTTGGCCTCGCCGCCTAAGGTCAGTTTGTCAGGTCCGGTATAGGGTATGAGCGGCGCGAGCCCGTCGTCGCTCGCCATCATCGGCTGGGGAAACACCCAGTCCTCGTCGAAAATCGCCTTCAGCATCGTCGCGCACGCGCCGGCGACTGTCCCGTGCCCTTGCCCGTAGGAGGGGTGCCACGGGCTTCCCTCGGGAAAGGCCTGCGGCAAGAAAGCGCTGCCGTACGTGGCCTGGATCCGCTGGACTGCTTTGGAATTCAGCACGTCGCCATGGAGCGGATAAGCGAAATGCATTGGGTCCGAAGTCGGCAGCAACGTCTTGTGCACCAGGCCGCCATAGGCTTCCGGGCGCAGCGCGCGATGCACGAACCATTTCTGGAACCAGATTGCCTTCAGCGCCGGCGCTGCAATGGACGAAATCAGCGTCTTGGCATATGGTGTGCCGAACGTGCCAAACCCCTGCTCTTCCTTAGTGTTGTTGTACGGATTTCCGACATTGAACGGCGCGCTCAGATCAAGCGCCACCAGGCATGCGTTGAAATACGCCTCGAACAGCACGTCGACATGTACATAGGCGGCGAGCCCCCGCCCGTCCCTCAGATAACGCCGCATCGGATCGGGGTTATTGGGACCGAACGGCAGCGACCGCAGTTTTGTCGGATCGGTGGCCTGTCCGTTCTGCACCTTCAGCCAAGAGGCGAAGTCGGTCATGTAATCGAGCCCGCCGCCGCCGACCGGCAGGTAAGTCTGAAACGTCTGATCGACGTGGATCGCGCCATACTCAAACGGCAGCAGCAGAAATTGCGATATATACGGCCCAGCCAGATCCCCCGGGGTAAACCCGCGGAACAACGTCTGGGCGGTAACGTTTCCCGCCATCTTCGGCCCGCGGAAGTCGGAAATCGTACTGAGCTCGTCGGTCGCCGCCTGCGCCAGCGGATTGGTATTAAATTGGCTGAACGGCACATCGCGCAGCAATGCCATCCAGTAATCCTCCACCGCCTCGCCGGCTCGCCACGCGCTCGCGAGCCTCGGTGCCGGCGGCAGCACCAACGCCTGCGGATCGCGCCCTTCGAGCACATAGGCGAGACCCGCCTGCGGGTCGACCAGCGGGACGTCGCCGCCCAGTGCGATTGCCTCGAAATCCGTCGGTGTCCCAGTCTGTAGTGCGCCCAACATACTGTCGTAGGAGGATGGGACGACATTCCCCTTAGCGTCGTGCTCCAGCCCTTTGGAATAATTACCCCAGCGCCCCGGATAGAGCGCTTCGTCGCCATTGTCGTGATGCGTCACGACGTGTTTTTCCGTCTTTGCAGCGCGGATACGGATCTTCTCCGCTTGATCCGCGCGCGCATTGGGGCTCAAGGTCGGCATATTGTCCTCGCGTTGTCGACAATCCCGATCAGCGGCGACAGGCTGTCGCTTACTTAGGGACGCAGCGAGAACTAGCACAGCTGCGAGCGCGGCACGTGTGAACTACCTCACTCGGATTTGGTCCAGTCGCCAGACCATGGGTGGCAACACGGCGTTGCATTGAGATCCCCGCGGATTGCCTCTTCCGCTCCGCCGCGCGCCCCGCCAGTTCGCGGCATCATCTTGACGATAGCCAGGATGAAAGCCTACACAGCGTCATCTGTGCTTCGCGGAAGCGCATGTACCGAGGGAGGATGGCAGATGGCTCGCATCAGGCATATTGCACTCGTCACCGACGATCCTGCGAAGACCGCAGAATTCTACAAGGAACATTTTGGCCTGACCGAGCTGTATCGCCGGCCCGGGGACACCGGGGAGAAGGGCGTTTGGCTCAGCGACGGATACATTTATTTCGCTATTCTGAAATATGGCGAGCCCGGCGCTCCGAAGCTCGGCCCGGGGCAAACCTCCGAGATGCGTGGGATTCACCACATCGGATTTTATGTCGACGACGAGCAGGCAACGGCCAAGGAACTGGAAGCCGCAAATTATTCGCCCGTGCCGATCCCGAAAACCGAAGGGCCGGAGCGGACCCCGATGGGCGACGCCGTCAACTTGAAGTATTTGGGCCCCGATGACGTCCACATCGATATACGCAGCCGCGGCTGGAATGAAGCGATCAGCTTTGCGATGCAGCGCTACGACCTGACGCCGGTCAAAGAGGAAACAGCCGAATAGTCGGCGAGCCGTTTCACTTTGTGAGGTATGCCAATGATTTACGAAGTCCGTACCTACACCCTGCGCCCCGGAACCCTGGCCGAATTCGAGGAGCGCTATGAGAAGCGCCTCCCGCTGCGGGAGAAACACTCGAAATTGGGAGCCTTCTGGCACACCGAATTCGGCCCGCTCAATCAGGTCGTCCACGTCTATCCTTACGATGATCTGCAGCACCGCACGAGAGTGCGCGCGGCAATGGCGCAGGACGCGGCGCGCAACGCGCTCCCGGGCGGCCAGGACCTGATCGTGGCGCAAGAGGCGGAGATCATGAACCCGGCGCCGTTCATGCGCCCGCTCGGCAGCCGCGACTATGGCACCGGCAATGTCTACGAGATGCGCACCTACACCTACGCCCCGGGCGACATCCCGAAGGTGCTGGACGCGTGGGGCAAGGCGATCGAGGCACGCGAGCGGTTCTCCCCGCTGGCGGCCTGCTGGACGAGCGAGCTCGGCGCGCTCAACAAATTCACCCACGTCTGGGTGTACAAGGACCTGAACGAGCGCGCCCGCGTGCGCGAGGAATCCCGCCGCCCGGGCGGCGCCTGGCCGCCGCAAGCCGGCGTCCGCCCGGTCCGCCAGGAAAACAAACTGCTGGTCCCGGCGGCCTTCTCACCGGTGCGGTAGCCCCCCGCGGGCCGGCCGTGCCGGCCCGCCCCGCGCGCCGGTTCCGAAGTCTGCTCTACCTCGCCCTTTATACGCCGCGGCAGATCACGTTGAGGAGCGCCTGGCGCTTCTCGACCGTGACGGCGCGCACGGCACGATCGAGCGCTGCCGGCAGGGCGGCCGGATCCTCGACCCGCTCGCCATAGCCGCCGGCGGCGGCGCAGACTTCCTCAAAGGCCGGCAATTCGTCGAGGTCGATCAAGGGCGGCTTGTTGCTGCGCGCCGCTTCGCCCTGCGGGTACATACCCAAAGTGGCTCGGCGCACCGCACCCCACATCGAATTGTTCATGACGACGAACAGCACCGGCAGTTTGTGCACCGCCGAGGCGTGATGGACCGCGACCGGGTTGCCGAACAGGTGTGACCCGTCGCCGAGAACGGCGATCACCAGGCGGTCGGGCGCGGCGAGCTTGGCGCCGAGCGCGGCGCCGCCGCCCCAGCCGAGACCGGAGGCCGTGCTCGAACCGAAATAGCTCCCCGGCATGTTCGACCCGCAATGCTCGGGCATTAACGTGTATTCGTTGACGAGGATCGCGTTCTCGGGCTTGACCCGGGCGATGCAGGCGCTGGCCCAGGCCATGTCGATCGGGCGCATGCTCGCGGCGCTTTCGCGCGTCTTCTGCCACCCGGCGACGAGCGCCTCGCGCTGTTCAGCTACGCGGCGGCGCCGTTGCGAGAGGGCGGAAGCGCTAACCTGGCCGTCGAGAGCGGCGGCGAGCTCCGGTAGCGCCGCTGCGGCGGTTCCGGTCACCGCGAGATCGCACGGAAAACCGCGGATCGGATAGCGCGAAAACAGCGGATCGACGCCGAGATGAATGACCCGGCATTCCGGCCGCGGCGCCGCGAGGCTCGGTATCCACGGCACGTCGCATTCGAGGACGAGGATGGCGTCGGCGCCGTCGAGATAGGGTCCCGCGTCATAGCCGAGATGGCAGGGATGATCGGCGGGAAGGCACAGGTGACGCGGACGGTGCTGCACAACCGGGATCGCGAAACGCTGCGCAAAATTGCCGAGGGCTTCGGCAGCCGCCGGGTCGCGCCCGGCGCTGGCGGTAATGATCAGCGGATTGTCGGCCGCGGCGAGGAGACGGGCCGCTTCCTCGATCGCGCCCTTGTCGGGGCCCGGCGGGGCGGCGGCAACACGGCGCGCCGGACTATCGTAGGAAAAACCGGGCAGCGGCGCCGCCAGCACCTCGCGCGGCAACGACAAATAAACCGGCCCGCTCGGGGCCGAGATCGCGACAGAGAGCGCGCGGTCGATCACCGTTTCGAGCTGCTGGCCGTTGCGCAACTCGTATTCCCATTTGACGATCTCGCGCAGCATGCCGGCCTGATCGAACATCTCCTGCGCCCAGTGGATATAGACGTCGCGGGCTCCGGGAAGCCCGCTCTCGGTCAGCGGCGAGCGGCCGGCGGTGAACAGGATCGGTACATTGTCGCGCGCCGCATTGAGCGCGCCGCATACGCCGTTCGCAGTTCCGACGCTGACATGCACCATTACCGTTGCCACCCGGCGCGCCACGACCGCGTAGCCATGCGCCATCGAGAAGGCGAGGTTCTCGTGAGTGGCGAGCACCGGCTGCGGCACCGGCGTGCCGGTCCGCGCCGCCTTCGCGAACGCCTCGACGAGCGGCGCGAAATCGGTGCCCGCATTGGCGAACAGATATTCGACCCCGCGCTCGGCGAGCAGCGCGAGATAGGCCTCGGTCACATTCTCGACCGCGAGTTCTTTGCGGGGCATGGGTCCCCTCCGCCGTCGACTTCGACCGTCACAGGATACATCCCTTGTGCCGCGAGGACAATTTCGCGTCGGAATTGCGGCGCGGCCCCCACCTATTTCCTCCCCCGCTTGCGGGGGAGGGCTAGGGTGGAGGCAGGCCGGTGAGGGTTGCGGTCAGCACGCTCGGCGCTGCGTTTCGAGCCAGCCGATCATGATCCGGTTGAAGGCGTCGGGCGCTTCGACATTCGGGAAATGGCGCATGGCCGCGATTTCCTCGTAGCGCCCGCCTGGCACTAGTCCGGCAAGCCGGCGGTTCTCGCTCGCCGGGGTGCCGGGATCGTCGGCGCCGCACACGACCAAAACCGGGATGCGCAAAGACGGCAGCTTGGCGGTGAAGTCGAAATTCATGATCGCCGCCGAGCACCCCAGGTAACCCGCCGGCGTCATCGCCGCGACGGTGTCGCGGATCTGCTTCCAGCGCCCGGGTTTGCTCGACTTGAAGGCGTCGGTGAACCAGCGTTCCACCGTGCCGTCGGCGAGCGGTTCGAGCGAGTTGGCGCGGCGCACCGTGCTCATGCGTTCTTCCCACATCGCCGCCGCGCCGGAGGGGCTCGCCGGCAGCGTGTCGCACCACATCGCCGAGATCAGCTTGGCGCCGTGCTCGATCGCGAAAGCCTGGCCGATCATCCCGCCGATCGACAGGCCGATATAGTGCACGCGCGGGATCGCCAGCGCGTCGAGCACGGTGGCGACATCGCCGGCGAGCGCCTGCATCGTGTAGTCGCCGGCAACCGGGTCGCTGCCGCCGTGGCCGCGCATGTCGAGGCGCAGCACGCGAAACCCGGCCTCGAGCAATGGCGGCACCTGCTCGGCCCAGCTGCCGCCGTCAGAGGCCAGCGAGTGCGTAATGCAAACGACGGGCCCGTTCTCCGGCCCGGTGAGATCGTAATAGAGGCGGCCTCTTGGGAGCGGCAGCAACATCAGATTTTCTCCTCGTCAGATGTCAGGGGATCACGACCGGCGCACCGGCAATGATCGCGTGACCGTTGTAAAGGACCGCGTAGAGCAGCAGACCGGCGATGACCCGCAACAGGCTGATGTCGCGCCAGCGCAACCGGGTGCGGCCGGTAACCAGCGCGGCAAACGGCACATTCGACGTGACTTCGGCGAGCCGCGCCCAGTTGCTGCCAAGGGCGAGGCGCTTCTTGCGGTCGATCAGCACGGCGCCGCCGAGCGATAGCGCGGCGAACGCGCCAAAGAACAGCAGCGAGCGCAAGTCGCCATTGGCGATGACGTGGCTCACCGCCCACAGCCCGATCGCCCACATGACCGGGTGACGCGTAACGCGCAGCACGCCCGGAGCCGGATCGTCTGCCCTGGCAAACCGCTCCATCCCGACGGTGGTCGGATTGGGGGTGGTGTAGCCGGCGATCAGCAGGATCGCCGCCAACGGCATGACGGCGACCGGAACAAGAGCCATCCACCTTTCCCGAGGCCACAAAGGAATGGTCGGTGCGTGCGAATAGGCCACCAGAAGCCACGCCAACGTTACCAAAGCGACCAGCGAATAGACGGCGAGAAAGCCCCGTTCGCCTAGCTGATCGCGCAAGGCTCCGCGCAGCCAGGTGCTCGACAGCGCCACGTGGCTGCCGCAGAACGCAATTGCGGCGATGGCCAGCGAGAGGAGAGCATGGCTCATCGGGCCGCCGCCTTACCCGCCGGGCAGACGGGCGATCTCGGGAGCGACCTGCTCGACCAGGCGCTGCGGATCGCCGGCGATGCGTACAATCTTGTTTCGGCTGGTCGAGCCCCCAATGATCGAGAGGTCGCGGCGCGGAAGGCGCCACACACGGGCGAGCAATTGCAGCAGCGCCTCATTGGCGCGCCCGGCTTCTGCCGGTGCGGTAACCGTCGCCTTGAGCACTTGCCCGCCCTCCGCCGACGCGGCGACCGCCACTAGGCGGTCGGTCCGGGCGCGCGGCGACAGCCGGATCGCCACCCGCACGCCGTCCATCGCCGCCTTGAGAGGTCCATCAGGCAAAGTATTCGAACAAAAGATTGCGCACGAACCAGAGAAGCAAAATGAGGATCACCGGCGAAATGTCGATCCCGCCGAGATCGGGGAGCACGCGGCGGATGGGCCGCAGCAGCGGCTCGGTTACGCGCCACAGGAAGTCGCCGATCGTCGCGACGACGCGGTTGTACCGGTTGACAATGCCGAAAGCGACGAGCCAGCTCAGCACCGCCTGGCCAATCAGCAGCCAGACGTAGATCGAGATCACCGTGCTGACGAGGTTCAGGAAGGCGTACATCTGGCGGGAACCTCGACGGCGAGTGGCAGCTAGACCGTACCGTCAGCCGCGGAGGTCTGCAAGGTGCGGACACCGCTCGGGTCCGGAGCCTGGCTTGACACGCCGCCGCACGATCAGCATAGTTCAGCCGCGCCCCGTGAAGGGCGACGGACGCCATGGGGCCGTAGCTCAGCTGGGAGAGCGTCGCGTTCGCAATGCGAAGGTCAGGGGTTCGATCCCCCTCGGCTCCACCATCGATCTCCTGAGATGTCCATTCAGCTCAAAGCGACTTCGAAGCCGCGCTTGACACCCGGGCGCGCCATCATTGTCTCATACCAGCGCTTGACGTTCGGGAAGTCGGCCAGATCGACCTGATGGCGCTCGTGCCGCCACGCCCAGCCGAGGATGGCGAAATCGGCGATCGAGATATCGCCACCGGCGAACTCGGCCTCGCCGAGCCGTTTGTCGAGCACGCCGTAGAGCCGGCGGGTCTCTTTTGAATAGCGTTCGAGGCCGTAGCGCCGGTCCTGCTCGTTGGCGACTTGCAGGAAGTGGTGCACCTGACCGGGCATCGGACCAAAACCGCCCATCTGCCACATCAGCCATTCGAGCACCGGAACTTGGCGGCGCAAATCTGCGGGCCAGAACTTGCCGGTTTTCTCACCGAGAAAGATCAGGATCGCACCCGATTCAAAGATGCTGATCGGCTGCCCCCCCGGCCCCTCGGGGTCGACGATCGCCGGGATCTTGCTGTTGGGGCTGATCTTGACGAAAGCGGGGGCGAATTGCTCACCTTTTGAGATATTGACCGTCTTCACGGTGTAGGGCAGGCCCATTTCTTCCAAGGCCACACTTATCTTGCGGCCGTTTGGGGTATTCCAGGTGTGGAGTTCGATGCTCATCGCGACCGGCCTTTCCTACGACATTGGTTTCCGCCATGCCTCAGAATTACCGTGATCGCGCCCGGCATCAAGCGCCGATCGCCGGCGTTACGGGCGAATGCAGTCGAAGAATGCGATGTTCTCCTGCGCTTCGAGGAAGCGCGGCACCCGCTCGTATTGCGCGCAATGCTGCCTGGCAACGAGCGTCGTGCCGTCGATATCGCCGGAATATCCGACCTGGGCAGAATTGGCGTCACCTTGGAGCAGGAACGGCTTGGGCCCGGTGCACGCGGAGCCCAGCGCCGCGAAGAGCAATGTAAAAAAGAGCAAACGCGCAGCGGCGTGATTACGGGTGCTCAGTCCGCAGCAGCGTCCATTAACGACTGAATGAGTTGAACCGGGTGGAGCACCGAGGGCGCGTTCGATGCGTCGAGGTCTGGCGCGAGGCTGAGAGTTCTGATCGATGGCAAAACTGACCACCGCCACTGTGACGAAGACGATCGCCATTGCCCAGGCGGAAAATGTTCCGCCCCGCCTGCTGCCGTAGACGAACGGGTCGCGGCGCTGCGATCTCGGGCTCATGGCTGTCCCTCTGTGCCAGGCGTCGCACGCTTTCTCCTCTCACGATTGGCAAGCCACGTCCAGGGCGTTCCCGCCCTGCTGCGGATAACAGCTATTCGGGAGGCGAATAGCTGTTGGATTTGTCCGCCGCGGCCAGCCCGGCCTCCGCCGCGAAATCACGACCGCGCTCGATGTAATCGCGATATTGGCCATAGCTGGGCGCGGCCGGGGACAACAGGACCACGCCCCCCAGCGGCGTCACTTGGCGTGCGTACGCAACGGCGTCCGCCATGGACTGAGCACGATGGATTTTGCAGGCGACGGCGTCGCGCCGGGTCGCGACCGCCTTGGCCAGCGAATAAATCCGCTCGCCGCTGTCGCCGAGGCAGATCACGGTTTTGGCAGCGCCTGTGACCACCTTTTCGACGAGTTCGCCGTACTCGATACCGCGGTCGTGTCCGCCGAGGATGACCGTTATCTCGCGCCCGGCATAGACCGCCAAAGCCGCCATGGTCGATTCCGGAATAGTCGAGATGCTGTCGTCGACGAACAGGACCCCTGCGATCTCACCCAGCTCCTCCTGGCGGTGCGGCAACCCGCAGAACCCGCTGGCCGCCTCGAGGGCAGCTGCCGGATCGAAATCGAGCGACTTCGCCACGGCCAACGCCGCGCACAGATTGGACCGGTTATGGGGTCGCGCGAGATAGGGGTTGCGGATCCGCCCGATTAGCGTTGCGCCGTCCAACACCTCGATGCCGCGGCAATGAATTTGGCGTCCGTCCTCGAAAAGATCTTGTCGCGCAGGCGGGCCGGCGGCGAACCGCTCGACGATGTCTGCCGCGCCACGGCGAACGATACGGCGGCGGCTGCGGTTCAGCAGGTTGATCTTATCGCGATAATAATTCTCAACCGAGAGGTGCCAATCGATGTGCTCAGGATAGAGCGAGGTCAGCACCCCGATATCGCATTGCCCCTCAAAATCAGCAGCTTGATAGCTGGAGACCTCGATCACTGCGATATCGGCGGCCGCGCTGTCGATCCCGGTGATCGGGATGCCGATGTTGCCGACCAGCGCCACCCGCCGGCCGAGCCTTGCCAGGATGTGTGCAATCAGCGAGGCCGTCGTGCTCTTCCCCTTGGTCCCGGTCACGCAGACCGTCGTGAGAGGAAGACGTTCGGCAAACCACAGGTTCAACAGCGACGTGACCTGCGTACCCGCTGCTCGGGCCGCTTGGATCTCGCGTCGGTAGAAGCTGACGCCAGGGGATTTGACGATGATATCGACATTGGCCAGGGCATCAACGATGCGGTCCAGCCCAAAGGCGTATTCGATGCCGTCGCCCAGCCAATCCGGAGCCTGCCCCTGTTGATCGTCCAGCACGAGCAGAGGCAGGCTCGGATGGCGTCCCCTCAGGAACTCGATCGCCGCCCGGCCCTCGCGGCCGAGCCCCCAGACCGCAACGCGCTGCGTCCCGATGTCAGCCGCACGCATCGAGCATCGCCAGATATCGTGGCGGCACCCGGTGGGGGTGCCGGCCCTCCAATAGAGCTCGAAATTCCGCCGGGTCTCGGTGCCGCAAAGAGGGGAATTCCTCGTTCAGCCGGCGCACCACCCTGTCATCGCGCCACTCGGGGTGACCTGCAAGATGGGACATGACGCCGGCGCTTTCGGAAGTCTCTCCGACGCATTCAAATGGCTTAATGGCTTGCAAGCCGCACAATTCGGCAAAGCCGTCGCGCTGGGTCTCGTCGTCCAGCAGGTTGCGGCCGAAGATTTCGATCAGATCCGGTTTTGCGACAAACGGCGAAAGGGCGAGAAACACAAACCGGCATTTCGGGCAGTCGCAGCACCAGTACCGCCCGCGCGCCTCGCGCGCTTGCCGGAATGCCGTATTGCAGCTTCGGAACACGCCAAAATATTCCCGGTGTTTCGCGAATCTCTGGGCGATTTCGATCTCCGACAATGGCCGCAACAGCGAGAAATAGCTGATGCTCGGTGAAATGAAACCTTCGACATATCGGGCGAAATCTCGCTCGAACTCGAGGGATTTGCTGTACTGGTGATTGACCTTGACGCCATCGAGCTCAAGGTTTGGAGCGCTGGCGGAATGCTCGTTCGACATCGCTACCGCATTGCAGCCTGACATCACGGCGGCGGCCAGAGCGATGGCGCTGAGGATACCGGTAATCGGAACATGGCCGTTCAGCGCGCCCTCCTGATTGAGCTTCAACAGGCTGGCGTCCAGCCGGCGATGCACCCTGATGAAGGGCAGTTTTGCAGCTGCAATGCAGAAAGCGATCGGTTCGGCATCACCCAGTGAAAAGAGCATCGGCGGCTGGCCCCCCTGCCTGAGGCATTCGATCGTGACGATCGAATCCTTGCCACCGCCAACCGGAACACAAATCCTTCTCGGAAGATCGAGGGTTGTCGGAGTGGCCGCCGGCGCCGAACTCGACTGAAAGCGTAAATGGCCGTGCAGCGAGACGCCATTTCTAAACGCAAATTCGGCCAAGCCCTTTTCATAGAATTTTTGCAGAAATTCTGCGGTCGTTTCGTCGATGTCGAAAGCTCGGCAGGTCAGTACCTTTGGTATAAACGCCTTGTAATAGCTCACCCCCGACAACAGCAAGATCAAGCGGAAAACCCGGTCGAGCACTTCTCTGGCCGACGATGAAAGCGGCTGCGCAACAAAATCAAAAATCAGCTGCTCTTCGAACCGCGGCCCGCCATCATAGCTGTAGAAGAGCGACAGGGTCGATCGCGCGGAATCGTAGCAGTAATCTTCAAAGACGAACTCGTTATACCCCATGCTCGGCTTGGACCAATGCGCGGATCTCCCGCAACTTGCTGTGGTGAACGGTCACATCGAGATTGTCGACAGTCATCGTGCGCAAGCGCGAGACGCCATCGACCGCCGGCCCGTTGTTGACGGTGGCTTCGAGGACCGCTATGTCGAGCTTCTCGTCAAGACAGGCGAGCAGCCGCTCGCGCCAGTCGGGACGCAACACGGCGAGCGCACCGAGAAGAGCATAGGCGCCCCAATTGGAGACCCCGGCCACGATCAAATGCCGCGCCGGAGTGACGCAGGCGATCGTCTCGCCATGATCGACATGTTTCGCGATCAGCTCTCGATGTAGCGAACCCATGCCGATTTCGTTGCCGCCGTCGCCGATCGCGATAGTCTCCCAAGGTCCGGCCGTGAAGAGCTCGTCGAGCGGCGCCGTGTACGAACTGATGTCGAGACCTCTCATATTGCGCGGCGCGCCGTCGGCGCTGCGCCCGCAACGCTCAATCGAGATCGCGTGAGTGATTCCGGCGCGGCGCCAAGTGTCGATCATCCGGGGGACACTGGCGGCATCGACAGGGACGCTAGATAATCCCGCTCCTGCCAACGCGGCAGTGCAGGCGGTGCGACACGGCTCGTCGGTAGCCAGCCGGCAAAAAATACCGACTTCGGCCAGTCCTTTGGCGAGCAACGCCGCGCCCACCGGCCCGTCGGTCTCAGCCGCAGGCGGCGAACCCAGCGGAACGTAAAAGCCGGTAATCAATCCGACCCTGGCGGAAGGCGCCGCTGTGAGAGCCGAGACGGCGCTCCACAAGCCGCCCCTGGCAGCTTCGAATAAGGCGGTGACATGGCGCCCGACATCGACCTGGATCAGCTGCTCGATCTCATCGATCAGCGAGTGTGCAAGCGGGTGGCCCGCCATCGCTATTGCACGGTGGGTATCGCCGCAACGCCCCTCTCCGCCGCCTCGCGGGGCAGAGCGAGGGGCCCGCGCCGAAGGCGTGGGAGGGTGAGGTGGATTCCCGGCTGCTCTGGGACGCCGGCGCGACCCACCTCACCCCGGCCCTCTCCCCTCGACAGCGGGCGGAGAGGGAGAGGATAGATAACTGCACTTACGGCCGACATAGACCCTAAAGACTCGCCAATTTCGAGTTGACCAGGTCGGTGATCAGCATCGCACCCGGCGCGTGGGTGATGGAGAACTCCGGCCTGACCTGGGCGATGACCGCTTGCGGGGTGACGCCGCAAGCCCAGAACACCGGCAACTCACCGCTTTCGACCGGCACGGCGTCGCCGTAATCGGGTTTCGCCAGATCGGCGATGCCGATCGCTGCCGGCAAACCGATATGCACCGGCGCGCCGTGCACCGATGGAAAGCGCGAGGTGATCTGAATCGCGCGAATTGCGTCGCTCGGCTTCAAGGGCCGCATCGAGACGACGAGCGGGCCGGCGAACGGTCCCGCCGGTCGGCATTGAATACTGGTCCGGTACATCGGGACATTCGAGCCGCAGGTCATGTGGCGCAGCTCGATCCCGTCCTCGACGAGCGCATGCTCGAATGAAAACGAGCAGCCGAGCGCGAAGCTGACGAGATCGTCGCGCCACACATGCGAAACCTCCGGCGGCTCTTCGATCAGCTCGCCGCGGCGCCAGACGCGGTACCGCGGCAGATCGGTGCGGATATCGAGATCCTCGCCCAAGCTCGGCAGGCGCGGGTCGCCCGGCTCGGAGACGGCGAGCACCGGGCAGGGTTTCGGGTTTGCCTGGGCGAACCGCAGAAAGTCGTGGGCCAACGCTTGCGGCAGAATGACGAGGTTGGCCTGGACGTTACCGGGCGCCAGTCCCGCGGTCGGCCCCGAGAAGTCCCGCGAGCGGATCCGCAGTCGCTCGCGTCTACCGGCTTCGACAGCCCGAGAAGACCCTAAATCCATCGAATTATCCCCATCCTGCGTACCCGCAATTCTACGGCCGATCGGGGACGCGCGCCAAGCTATGCCCGCCCCCACTGCGCACCGGCGGGTCGCGTACGGGCGACGGCGGCGGTTCGACCGGCGGCACCGGGACCGGGTCGGGCGGCTCGATGATCGGCGCCGGCTCGTCGGGGTCGGGCGGCGGCTCGGGCGGTGTGCCCGGCGGCGGGTGCGGGTTCGGGCCCTGGGCCGAGTACCGAGCGCGAATTAGCGTCTCAAAAATCGGTGCACCGCCCGTTGTACTCCCAGTCACCGTAGCGGGTCGGCTCGGGCCCCTTCGGGCCGCCGATCTCCCGGGGCTGCTGCGGTTGAGCCGCTTCGGGGGGAGTGGCGGGGCGCGGCTCGGCAGTATCGCGAGGTTTTTCCTTCATGTAACGAATATGGGAGGAAATGTCGTAGCCTCAACCGGGCGCTTCGTGCGTGCGATGCAGGAGGAGAGAACATGGGTCGGCCGCTCGAAGGAATGCTGGTGGTTTCGGTCGAGCAGGCGGTCGCCGCACCGCTGTGCACGTGTCGGCTGGCGGATGCGGGCGCCCGGGTCATCAAGATCGAGCGGCCGGAAGGAGATTTTGCGCGCGGCTATGACCGTGCCGCCCACGGCCAGAGCAGCTATTTCGTATGGCTCAACCGCGGCAAGCAATCCGTCGTTCTCGACATCAAAAACCCGGACGACCATGACCTGCTGACGCGCCTCATCTCCCGCGCCGACGTGCTCGTGCAGAACCTGATGCCGGGCGCGATGTCGCGCGCCGGGTGCGATCTGGAAGAACTGCGGGGGCGTCATCCGCGGCTCGTCATCTGCTCGATCTCGGGCTACGGCGAAAGCGGCCCCTACCGCGATATGAAGTCGTACGACATGCTGATCCAGGCGGAAACCGGCCTCGCCTCGCTTACTGGGCCGGAGGAGGCGCCGGGCCGGGTCGGCGCTTCGGTGACCGACATCGCGGCCGGGCTCAACGCCTACGCCGCAATCCTCGAAGCGCTGATCGCCCGGCAGAGGACCGGGGACGGGGCGCTGGTCCGCGTATCCTTGTTCGACGCGACGGCAGAATGGATGGCGGTGCCGCTGATCCATTTCGATTACGCCGGCCGCGCGCCGGAGCGGATGGGTCTCGCCCATCCCTCGGTCGCGCCTTACGGCCTGTTTGCAACCGGCGACGGCAAGGAAATCCTGATCGCGATTCAGAACGAGCGGGAATGGCGGCGTTTCTGCGCCGAAATCCTCGGCGACGCCGTCCTCGCCGACGACCCGCGCTTCAGCGACAACAACCGGCGCGTCGCGCACCGCGCCGAGGTCGACGCGCGGGTCGCCGCGGAGTTCGCCCGCCATTCGCGCGGCGCGCTCACCGAACGGCTGAAATCGGCCGAGATCGCCTTCGGCAATTTCAACACCGTCGAGGATTTTTCCCGCCATCCGCATCTCCGGCGGATCGCGGTCGAGACCCCACAGGGCCAGGTTCGGCTGCCCCCTGCCCCGGCGATATTCGAGGACGAGCGGCAACCCGGCCGGGTTGCGTCGCTCGGCGAGCACACGGCGGCGGTGCGCGCCGAGTTTGCGCAATGAGTGGCCTCTATCTCGCCGCAGCGATCATTCTGGAGATCTGCGGAACGACCTCGTTGAAGCTCTCCGACGGGTTCACCCGGGTCGGTCCGTCGGGCGCGGTCGTCCTCTGCTACGTGTCGAGCTTTGCGCTGCTGGCCCTGGCATTGCGCGGGATCGAGCTGTCGATCGCCTATGCAGTGTGGTCCGGTGTCGGCACGGCGGTCGTGGCGGCGATCGGCATCGTTTGGTTCGGCGAGAGCGCCGGAGCTTGGAAACTGCTGTGTCTGGGCGTGATCGTGCTCGGCGTTGCGGGGCTCCACCTCTCCGAGGGCGCTTCCTAGTCGTTATTGAGCGAGCAATGCGGCGCAGCCGAGAAACGCCGGCAGCGGGTGCGTCACGACAAAGGTGGGGATCGGCGCGAGATAACTGCGCAGGCGTCCTTTCGCCTCAAATCGCTCGCGAAAGGGCGAATCCAGAAACATCTGGCCGAGCTTGGGGACAATCCCGCCGCCGATATAGACGCCGCCGCGCGCCCCGAGCGTCAGCGCCAGATTGCCCGCCATCGTCCCGAGCATCGCGCAGAACATCGTCGTCGTCTCGACGCACAGCGGGTCCTCGGCGCGGGTCGCCAAATCGGTGATCTGCGCCGCCGTGTAGCCCTTCGCGGGCACGCCGTCGATTACCGCGAGGGTGTTGTAGAGGTTGACGAGCCCGGGGCCGGATAAGGCTCGTTCGGCCGAGACATGATCGAAATGCCCGCGCATCCGATCGAGGACGGCGCCCTCGCGATCGGTGGCCGGCGCCATCGTCGCATGCCCGCCTTCGCCGGTCAGCGCGATCCAGCCCTTGCCTGAAGGCACCAGTCCGGAGACGCCCAGTCCTGATCCCGGGCCGAGCACGCCAAGCGGCGCGCCGGCGGCCGCAGCGCCGCCGCCGACCGGCTGCCGGTCCTCCGGGGCGAGACTCGGGAGCGCCAACGCCAGCGCGGTGAAATCGTTGATCACCTCGAACCGCTGGAACGTGAAGCGGGCCTTCAAATCCTGGACCGAGAAGCTCCAGGGGTGGTTCGTCATCGCGACCCGGTCGCCGGTGATCGCCGAGGCGATCGCGATCGCTCCCTGCCGCGGCATCGGCAATTCGCCGCGCTCAGCGAGAAAAGCGGCGAGCGCATCTTCGATGGTCGGATAATCTTCGTCGGCGAACGTGCGCGAGTGCAGCAGCTTTGCGTCCGGTGAGACCAGGCCGAAGCGGGCGTGGGTGGCGCCGATATCGCCGACCAGCCAACTCTCGGGCGCGCCCGGCGCGGAACTCACCATACCCGGGCGGTCGCCGTCAGCGCGCGCACAAACCTCTCGCGCCACGCGGTGATGTCGTTGCGTTCGAGGACGTTCATCATTGCGGCCCACCGTTCCTTACGCTCGGCGAGCGGCATGTCGAGCCCCTGCAGGATGGCCTCCGCCATTCCTTCGACATCGAACGGGTTGACGATCACCGCCTCCCCGAGCTCACGTGCCGCACCGGCAAAGCACGACAATATCAGCACTCCGGGATCATCGGCAGATTGCGAGGCGACATATTCCTTTGCCACCAAATTCATGCCGTCGCGCAGCGGCGTGACGAGGCCGATCCGGCTCGCGCGGAAAAACCCGGTCAAGATCGGGTGGCTGAAGCTCTTGTTGATGTAGCGCAGCGGTGTCCAGTCGAATTCGCCGTAGCGGCTGTTTATCTGGCCGGCCGCCGCCGCGAGAGTTCTTGCGTATATCACGATATTCCGGGACCTCGGAGCGCGACGGCGGCGCGATTTGCATGAGCACCGTTCGGCCGCGCGTCTCGCGATAGGTGTCGAGCAGATGCGAATACGCCCGAAAGCGAGCCTCGAGGCCCTTGGAGTAGTCGAGCCGGTCGACACCGATCATCAATGCCCGGTCTCCGACGCTTTGGCGCAGGCGCCGCATGTGCCGGTTGCCGTCGGCGGCCTCGGCCTGAGCTGAAACAGTCGCGACATCAATCCCGATCGGGAAGACCTGGGCGCGCACCACTCGTCCGAAGGCACGCAAGACGCCGTCCCCCAGTTCCTCTCCACCGGCCCAGCGCAGCAGATAATCCCTGAAACCGTCCAAATCCGACTGGGTCTGAAAGCCGACCAGATCGTAAGCGCACAGTGATCGCATCAGCGACTGGTGGTTCGGCAAGACACGCAGCAATTCAGCGGCAGGAAAAGGTGTATGCAGGAAAAAACCGATCGGCTCGCTCTGGTCCAGCTTGCGCAGCTCTTCGGCAAGCGGGATCAAATGATAATCGTGAACCCAGACGAGATCCTGCGGCAGCAACATCGGCGCCAAGGCGCGCGCAAATAACCGGTTGACGCGCAAATAACCGGAGAGATTACGCCGCGAAAACTGCACGAGCGAGCTGCGGCAATGGAACAAAGGCCAAAGCACGCGATTGGCGTAGCCGATATAGTATTCGTCAAAATCCTTCCGCGAGAGATCGAGGGTCGCAAAGGTCAGTTGCCCGTCCCTGGCGATACTGGGCTCGGTACCTGCCTCCTCCTGAACTTCGCCACTCCAGCCGAACCAGATGCCGCCGCTTTGCTGCAGAGCGGACCGTATCGCGACGGCCAGACCCCCAGAATCGGGCTTTGCGGCGACGGTCGGCGTAACGCGATTGGAAACCACCACCAATCGCCGGGTCGCCGCGTTTGCTCGGGAGAATACGGAATCTGCCAATCGCGGCTTTCTGGCTGCGCCGGCCCAACCGGGTAAAACAAAATCGCTGTCGGCCATTTCCCGCCTCGCCGCAAGTGCCTCGGTCAACGCCGAATTCTTCGATTATGTTCCAGTAGCGATCGTTCGGCAAAGCTGCTTTCTACTTTGACGATGTTTAACGTGAATCGCTGCTCGCGAGCCAAGCGATAACCGCTTCGACTGTAGGCAGGCGGTAATTTGCGGCTGTTGTGGAGCCGCAAGGCCCGACCCGGACCGCGATGCCGCCGCGGCGGCGGATTTCGGCAAAGCCGTCCTCGTCGGTCGTGTCGTCCCCGACAAAGACGGCCCGGCGTCCAAGAAACGGCGGCTCGGCCAGGAAGGCAGCGATCGCCCGCCCCTTATCCGCGCTCCTTGGCTGGAATTCGAACACCATCTTGCCTGGGATCAGGCGCAATGCCGAAGCGAATTCGCGATGGAGCGCCTCGACGACCACGCGGATTTCCGGCTCTCGTTGCGGCGCGGCGCGGTAATGGAACGCCAGCGTCATGCCTTTATCCTCGAGCGTGAGGCCGGTTCCGTCCCGCGCGAGTGCCGCAAGCTTTGGCCGAACGCGATCGAATGCCGCAGCGCTGTCGCCGTCGATCACGCGATCGAGCATTCCGTCCGCTCGGCGCCGTTCGAGCCCGTGCAAACCCGCTGCGGCGCCATGCCATGGCTGGAACAGCCGGTCGAGTTGGGCCAACGGGCGGCCGCTGATCAGGGCAAGCGCTCCCTCGCGCTCGGCCGAAAGCCGGATAATCAGCGGCGCCAAGCCCTTCGGCACTCGAACCAGTTCCGGACGGGGAGCGATCTCGAGCAGCGTCCCGTCGACGTCGAGGAACAGAGCCGACAGTGCATCGAGCGGCGGCGTCAGGGATTCGGCGACCGTCAAAGAGGCGTCTTTGTGCGTTGCACAGTGCGCGCCCATTTCCCTGCTGCTGCACCTGCACTAAATGCCTGATCTGACCGCGATTCTCCAACCATGCCAAAGCGTTTCGAAAAAGTCGCTTGACTTCATCGTCCGAAGCCCTAAATTGTGCAGTGCGGTAACGATCACCCGTTGTGGTTTTACCGTACGTCTTCTAGGCGTTTCCTCCCTAAACTTGGGCTGCGGTTGACCTGCAGCCCATTTTTTTGCCCCCAATTTTTTCTCGGGCTCAGCCGACAAAAGGGGGGCCGATAGAATTTGCGGTCCGAACCGATCAATGCATCGGGCTCGATGTCGGCCTGCGACGTAATTTCGCGATAGATCGGCGCGAAGTCGGGCCGGGTCGCATCGAACAGCTGCTGAAAATCGTCAATCACGAAATAGGTGTGCTGGAAATCGTCGATGCGGTAGCGGGTCCGCATTACCCGCCGCAAGTCGAAACGGATCCGGTTTGGGCGGGGGTCCTCGAGACGATAGACCAACTCCGCGGCGGAAGAGAGGATGCCCGAGCCGTAGATGCGCAGGCCTTCTTCGGTCGCGATCAACCCGAACTCGACGGTGTACCAGTACAGTCGGGCCAGACGCTGCAGGTGCCCGAGCCCCGATGCCTTCAGCCCCCCCTCCCCGTAAGCCTGCATGTAGTCGGCAAAAATCGGGTTCATCAGCAAGGGTACATGGCCGCAGATGTCGTGAAAAATGTCTGGTTCCTGCAGGTAATCGAGTTGCTCGCGGCGCCGGATGAAGCACGTCGACGGAAAGCGGCGGCGAGCGAGATGGGCAAAGAAAACATCATCGGGAACCAGCCCCGGCACCGCGACGATCTGCCAGCCGGTTGCGGCGTCGAGCACTTCGTTCAAGCGGCGGAAATCCGGGATTCCGTCCGCGGCAACCCCGAGCGCGCCGAGCCCGTCGAGAAACTCGTTGCAGGCACGGCCGACCAGCAATCGCTGCTGGCGTTCAAACAGCAATCGCCAGATCGCGTGCTCTTCTTCGTTGTAATCCTGCCACTTCTGCTCGATCGAAAAATCCGAACCAAATTCTTCCCGCACCTCGGTCATCGACCTACCCCGAACTTCGCGCCCTCCCACGCGTGGTTGCGCCACCTCTCAAATATGAACGCCAGGACGGCGCATCAATGTTACTCGTCTCCCGCGCGGAAGCGGGGGTCCAGGGGGCAAATGCTGTGGCCCTGCAGCCCTGGATTCCCGCTTTCGAGCCGCTGTCGCGGGAATGACGACAAGGGGCGCTAAATTTCGATCTGGCTAGGCTTTTTGCAGGTCGCCTTTGGCAGACATTCCTGCGTGACCTGGCCCAGCTCCTCGATCAGATCGGCGAGGTCTTTGACCAGCTGCACGAATTTCGGCTTCCTGCAATAGCGGCGCTCATCCATGTAGAGCGCCCGGTTGATCTCGATCTGCAACGCGTGCCGATGCGCGCGCGGCCGTCCGTAAAATCCCGTTGTGAAGCCCCCGGCATAGGGCGCGTTGATCGCGACCTTGAAACCTCGGTGAACGAGAAACCGGTTGGCCGCCTCGAGGACCGGCGGAGCACAGGCCGCACCATAGCAATCACCGAGGACGATGTCGGCGCCGCCTTGGCCGCAACCGGAACTCGACGGCATCGAATGGCAATCGAGGAGGAGATAACCGCCGAACATCGCGGCCGTATCTTGCACCAGCCGCCGCAGCATCTGGTGGTAAGGGTGATAGAGGCACTCGATGCGCCGTTCGGCGTCGGCAAAGCGCAACTTCTCGGCGTAGATGTTGTCGCCGCTCGCAACAATGCGCGCAATCGTGCCGAGCCCGATGCGAACCCGCGGCGAGCCCACATTGACGTAGCTCGGCAAGGCGTCGCAGAACATCGTCGGGTCGAGCTCGAAAGCTTCCCGGTTGACGTCGAGATAAGCCCGCGGGAAGCGTGCCGCGAGCAGCGGAGCGCCGAGCTGCGAGGCGGCGGCGAAGAGCTCGTCGACAAAGCTGTCTTCCGATTGCCGCAGGGCCAGCGGATCGAGCCGGGACGCCGCGACGAAATCCTCGGGATATTCGGAACCGCTATGGGGCGAGGCGAGGACGAGCGGCAGCCGGCGCTCTGCCGGTTCGTGAAGATCGAGAACCTCGGCGGCAGCTGCGCACTGGGACACAAATTCACCATCCATATCACGAAGTTAGTGTGCGGTAGCGAGATTGTCATCAACCCCGCATAATCCGTTTACGCGCTGAGCCCATAAGGAGGCCAGACATCAAGATCGTTCTCGACGTCACACGGCTGGTGCAGGAGGGCAAACTCACCCGTGACGAGGCGGAGCGGCTGAAGACCCTCGCGTTGCGCGACACGAGCATCCTCGCGATCAATGCCTTGATGGTTTTTGGCGCGGCTGCCGTGGCGGCCGGCATTCTCGCGCTGAACCCGTCATTTGCGGCCGGCGCAGCGCTCGGCACCGCCTTCGTGCTGGTCGGCCTTGGCGTGACGTTTCGCGGTTCGGAACAATGGAGCCTGCTAGGCACGGCGACTACGATCATCGGCGCGCTGTTGCTCTCGGGTGGGGTGCTGGGTCTCTTCGAAGGGGCGTTTATAGGCACCTGCTTCACGGCCGCTCTGCTGTTCGCGCTCGCGTTGCTTATCCGCAGCAGCTTTCTGATGGCGCTCGTGCCGCTCGCGGTCGCCGCGGCGCTCGGCAGCAGCACCGGTTACGGGCATGCGACCTACATGCTGATCGTCCGCGAGCCGGCGATCACGATTTTCGTATTTTCGCTGCTGGCCGCGACTGCCTATGTCGCTTCGCATCACGTGGAGCCGGTCTATGAGAGGCTGGCGCTGGTCTTTGCCCGCGTGTCACTGCTCCTCGTCAATTTCGGGTTCTGGGTCGGCTCGTTATGGGGCGACTACCCGGGCCAAAGCTGGATGCACGGCGGCACCTATTCCGCGCCGGAGACTGGGCGCAGCTGGCGCGCCGCGGCCTGGGATATCCCGAATTATGTCTTCGTCATCGGATGGGCGGGGCTGCTCGTCGCCGTCGGGATCTGGGGCGCTTCCGTGAACCGGCGCTGGGTCGTAAACACCGCCGTCACTTTTGGCGCGATCCATTTCTACACCCAGTGGTTCGAGCGGCTCGGCGCCCAGCCATGGGCCATCATCGTCGCTGGCCTCACGGTCGTTGCGGTCGCCGTGGCGTTGTGGCGCTACAACGCCGCCCGCGCTGGGCGCGGCCTCCCGCGATTAGCGGCTTAGGACATCCGCGCCAGACCGATTTCCGATCATATTGGCGCAAAAAAATGTGCAGGCGGTAAGGCATTCCCATGCAGGAGGCGCCGTTTTATCCTACATAGAGTTGAGAATCGCCTCACCCGACCCAACGAGGAGGATACGGAATGGCCCGCCGCAGCCCGCCCCGGAAAGTCATGTATTTCGAGCCCGTCCCGCCGCGGCTCGCGCGCAACACCATCATCGAGTTGACGTTCGAGGTTGGCCGCCGCTTCCGTTGCACGATGCGCGTCGATTGCGGTGACCTCGACCCCGGCGCGGTGATCCGGCCGGTACCCGGCGAATGGCACCCGCGCATCCCCGAGCGCCTCGATGAGGAGGAGCTCGCGGACTGGCGCGCCGGCCGGAACGCGGTTTATCAGCTCGCCGCGTTGACTATCGGCGCGCGCCTCGCGGTGGCCGACGCATAGATAACCAGAAGGCCGAGTCGACCTCGATAGTTTGGGGGGATGAACAAAGCCCTTCACCGAGGGATCGGTTGCCGCTTGCTTGCATAGAAAGACTGGCCGCAAAATCGGCTTGCGTTGACCGAAGGGGGGAACATGAAGCGTATCGATCGGCGGGTAGCGGCTATCGTCGCCGGGGCGATTTCGTTGACGGCCTGCGTCGCGCCGCCGCTAGGGCCTACGATTCCGGTTTCGCCCGGGGCGAACAAGAGCTTCGGCGCCTTCGCGGCCGATCAGTCTGCATGCCAGCAATATGCCGGGGCGCAGACCGCGCAGGGGGCGAACGCGGCCAACAACCAGGCGGTAGGCGGGGCCATTCTCAGCACGGCACTCGGAGCGGCTCTCGGCGGTGCCATCGGCGGCGGGCGCGGCGCCGGGATCGGCGCTGCCTCGGGGGCCGCGCTCGGCACCGTGGCCGGCGCGAGTGGCTCCGGCTACGCGCAGATGTCGCTACAGCAGCAATACGACGTCATGTATGCCCAGTGCATGAGCGCGCACGGCAATACCGTGCCCAGCTTCGCGCCGCCGCCCGGCCCCCCGCCCTATGGTGCGCCCGGCCAGTCGCCTTACGCCGGTCCGCCGGGTTACCCGCCTTATGGTCCCGGGGGAAATCCGGGCGCCTATCCAGGGGCATATCCCGGAGCGCCGGCTCCGCCACCCCCCAGCTATTGATGCGTCAGGCCGGGACCATCCGAGGGCGGCTTCTTTCTGTTGTCGGTCAGGAACAGCTGTTTCAGCCCGCGGCGGTGCGCCAGCAAGCGGCCCCAGGCCAGCGCTTCCTCATCCGTGTCAAACAGCCGGACCCGCGGCTCCATCCTGGTGCCGCGGGCAACCTCGTCCCATTCTTCGACAAGGCTCGCACGCACGCCGATTGGCGCCGGGTCGAGGATCAGGGTCAGTTTCATCACTCTTATTATTACACTATGCCGCATAACATTATGTTGGGCTCACAGCGGAGGATGCCATGTTGGATTTGAGAATTCGCGGCCGCAAGGCCCTGGTCTGCGCGGCCAGCAAGGGGTTGGGCCGCGCCTGTGCGATGTCCTTGGGGCGCGCCGGGGTCGAGCTGACGATTACCGCGCGCACCGCCGAGGCGCTCGAAAAGACCGCTGAAGAGATCCGCAGGGAAACCGGCGCCAAGGTGACAGCGGTTCCCGGCGACATCTCGACCGAGGCAGGACGCGCCGCCGCTCTGGCCGCTTGCCCCCACCCCGACATCCTCGTCAATAATTGCGGCGGGCCGCCGCATGGCGATTTCCGCGAATGGTCGGTCGAGGACTGGCAGAAGGCGCTCAACGCCAACATGCTGACCCCGATCATGCTGATCAAGGCGACGGTCGACGGCATGTGCGAGCGCAAATTCGGCCGCATCGTCAACATCACCTCGGGGTCGGTGAAGTCCCCCATCCCCAATCTCGGCATGAGCAATGGCGCGCGGGCCGGTCTCACCGCCTTTTGCGCCGGCCTCGCCCGCCAGGTCGCCAAGCACAACGTGACGATCAACGGCCTCTTGCCCGGCCCGTTTCTGACCGACCGGCTGCGCTCGGGCATCGAATACGAGGCGCGCCGGCAGAACATCTCGTTTGAGGAGATGGTCGCCAAGCGCGGCCAGTCGAACCCGACCGGCCGCGTCGGCGACCCCGCCGAATTCGGCGACGCCTGCGCCTTTCTGTGCAGCGCCTCCGCCGGTTTCATCGTCGGCCAAAACCTCCTCCTCGACGGCGGCGCCTTCAATTCGACGATGGGGTAGGAACGGGTCGCGTTTAGGGTGTTGCCCACAAGGGGAGAGCGTCGGACTAGCCGAGTGTTCGTGACCCACCCAGATACCGGTCAGGCAACCAACAAGAGACGAGTTCCCGATCCTCGCAAAATAAACTGACCGATCCGTGCCCTCTGCTTTTCCCCCGATCCGCGTCTACCGCGCGCCGGCCTGACCCGGTGCGCCGCTGTGATGTCGAGCTGCAAGCGTGTTGTACTGTCGTGTCCAGGGAGATCATCAGTCGGAGACCTCCCGGTTGACACCGAAACAAGATTATGAACAGGTCGTGGCAACGATGGGGAGGGCTGGCGGGCCACGCGCGATGCGGGAACTTCTGCTGATGATCGCGCTGATCTGCGGCGTCTTGCTGACCAGCGCCTCGGCCGAGGAATGGGCGGTTCCGGATGTCGACGCGCTGCCGATGGACGCGTTCGGCCGGACGGTCCGCATGGGCCGCGACTTGATCGTGAACACCGCGGCGACGATCGGGCCGGATGCCAGCGATCCTGCGAAACGGTTCTCCGGCAACGGACTCGAATGTCAGAGCTGCCATCTCGATGAGGGCAGGAAAAAGTTCGGGTTGCCGCTCGCGGGCGTCTGGGGCCTCTTTCCGCAGTTCATCGGCCGCGAGAACGAGGTGCGCACGCTGGAGGACCGGATCAACGGTTGTTTGGAGCGCAGCATGAACGGCCGCGCGCTCCCGCCGGACGGCCCGGAGATGAAGGCGATGCTGACGTATATCCGATTCATCAGTGCCGGCGTCCCGACCGGGCACGGCGCGGAGGGACGGGGGGCGCCGCCGATGCCATTGCCAACCGCGGCGAGCGATCCGAAACATGGCGAGGCGGTGTTCGCGGAAACCTGCGCGGTGTGCCATCAGGCGGACGGGCAGGGGAAGCTTTGGGGGCCGGAGGAGGCAGCGGAGCAACGACCATCGCTACCAATTTCCGCCATTGTGGGGACCGGACAGCTATAACGACGGCGCGGGGATGGCACGGCCGATCACGGCGGCTAACTTCATCCGTGCCAACATGCCGTTTGGCACCGATTACGCACACCCTGTCCTGAGTGCGCAGGATGCGTTCGACGTTGCCGTTTTCATCGATAGTCAGCCGCGGCCGCACCGGCTCGGCAACGAGCGAGATTTTCCCGACCGCGCGCTCAAGCCCGCCGACGCGACCTATCCGCCGTTCCTCGGCCCGTTCCCGCCATCGCAGCATTTGACCGGGCCGTGGCAATCGATCCAGCAATGGCAGAAGGACAACGTACAAACCCTGCGACGCAACTCTGCGGCTCCGGGAGGCTGAGCGGCACAGGTGGACCCGCTCCAGACCCGGCCGATCCATCGCCAGCAAGCCGCCAGCCAACCAATTAGACATGCGGAATGGAGGAAGAGATGAACACGTTCAACACAAGCACGCCGGAGGGCGCGCCGCGCCGAAATTTCTTTCGCCTCGCCGGGGCAACGGTGCTTGGGCTCGCTGGAATTGCGTCTGCGGCCACGCGCGCACAGGCCGCAACGGCGGCGGCAGGCGACAGCCCGAACTGGCCCGGAAAGCTTGCAGGCCATCGCCAGGTGGTTGACGCTTATACGGTCAACGACGGCCGTCCGCTTGTATTCGCACATGCGTTCCTGCTCACGGACGCGGCGCCAGGTTCAGCGACGTCGGTCATCGTTCTGCGCGCTCAGGCGCTCCCGATCGCTCTCAACAGTGCGATGTGGGAAAAATACAAGATCGGTGAATTATTCAAGATCATCGATCCGGAGACCAAGGCCGCGGCGGTGAAAAATCCTTTCCTGCATCCAAGGCCCGGCGTCCTGCCAGCGGACGATATGGCTGTTGACCGGCTGCTCGGGCAAGGCGCGGTATTCGGCGCATGCAACCTGGCGCTGCATAACCTGAGCAAGCAGCTCGCAAGCAACGCCGGCGTGAGCGCGGACGACGCGGCAAAGGAATGGATCGCGAACCTGGTGCCGGGGATCACTCTCCTCCCGTCGGGAGTGTGGGGCTTGAACCGCGCACAGGAGGCCGGCTGCACCTATTGCGCCGGCGGCTGATGACAAGTCGCCCAGCGCGCTCAAGCCAAATCCCAAGTCGGTTGCTCTGAGACTCCGGTCCTATCAGAAGACAATGTAGCGGAACGCGCGCTTCATTGCCGCGCTAATGGAGCAAGCATCCGGCTGTTGGCGCGTTGGGGGTTGCGCTCCTCCGAGCCGAGGATCACCGCATGGACATAGACGCGTGGCTCCGCGGGCTGGGCCTCGAACAATACGCGCTTGCCTTCCGCGATAACGCGGTAGATGGCGAGGTTTTGCGCGAACTGACGGCCGACGATCTCAAAGATCTGGGCGTAACCCTTGTCGGGCACCGCCGCAAGCTGGTGGCCGCGATCGCCGCTCTTCGCGGAGATGCACCGCAAACCGCCGCCGACACCGAACCCGTCGCCGTTGCGATCTCCGGCGCCGCCGAACGGCGCCAGCTGACGGTGATGTTCTGCGATCTTGTCGGCTCGACTGCGCTGTCGACGCGGTTTGACCCGGAAGATCTGCGCGAGCTGATCGGGGAGTATCACCGCGCCGTGAGCGCGACGGTCGGCCGCTTCGCCGGCTTCGTCGCAAAATATATGGGCGACGGGGTGCTGATCTATTTCGGCTATCCGCAAGCGCACGAGGACAATGCCGAGCGCGCGGTGCGAGCTGGCCTCGCGGTGATCGAGGCGGTCGGCCGATTGCCGGGGCGAGAGGATTTGCGCGTGCGGCTCGGCGTCGCGACCGGGCTCGCCGTGGTCGGCGATCTGATCGGCGAGGGCGCGGCGCAGGAGCGCGGCGTCGTCGGCGAGACCCCGAACCTCGCCGCCCGGCTGCAGGGTTTGGCCGCGCCGAACACCCTGGTCATAGGCGAAGCGACACGCCGGCAGATCGGCGGATTGTTCGACCTGGAGGATCTCGGACGGCAAGCGCTCGCCGGCTTCGCCGAGCCGCAACACGCGTGGCGGGTCATGGGGGAAAGCGGCGTGGTAAGCCGCTTCGAGGCCTTGCGCTCGGCGGAGGCGCCGCTCGTCGGGCGTGAGGAGGAAATCGAGCTGCTGCTGCGCCGCTGGCAACAGGCGAAGAGCGGCGAAGGACGGGTGGTGCTGATCTCCGGCGAGGCGGGCATCGGCAAGTCGCGGCTCACGGCGGCACTTTCCGAGCAGATCGGAACCGAGCCGCATACCCGGTTGCGCTATTTCTGCTCGCCGCATCATCAGGACAGCGCGCTCTATCCCTTCATTGCGCAGCTCGAACGCGCCGCCGGTTTCGCCCGTGACGACGCGGTCGAAGAGAAGCTCGGCAAATTGCGGGCACTGCTCGCGCCGGGCTCGCGGGACGACGATGATCTAACGCTTTTGAGCGAGCTGCTTTCGCTGCCGAGTTCCGCCGCGGACCTCAACCTCAGCCCTCAGCGCAAACGCGAGAAACTGTTCGAGGCGATGCTCAGCCAGCTCGAAGCCGAGGCGCGGCACCAGCCGGTGCTGATGGTATTCGAGGACGCCCACTGGATCGACCCGACCTCGCGCGAATTGCTCGATCTGACCGTCGACCGCGTGCGGCGACTGCCGGTAATGCTGGTGATCACCTTTCGTTCCGAATTCCGGCCGCCTTGGGGCGGCCGCGCCCACGTCACGAGTTTGACGCTCAATCGGCTCGGCGAACGCGAGGGCGAAGCGCTGGTGCAAAAGCTGGACGGCAATGCCGCGCTCACCGCCGAGATCGTCGCCGAGATCGTCGAGCGCACCGATGGGGTGCCGCTCTTTGTCGAGGAGCTGACCAAGGCGGTGCTGGAAAGCGCCGCGCCGGGAGACCGGGTTGCTACGGTGCTGGGAGCGGCATCGCTTGCCGCGCTGTCGGTGCCCGCGACCCTGCATGCCTCGCTGATTGCGCGGCTCGACCAACTCGGGCCGGCGGCCAAGGAGGTCGCGCAGATCGGCGCGGTGCTCGGCCGCGAGTTTGCCTATGAGCTGATCGAGCCGGTGGCACAGCGTAACGAGAGGGAATTGCAAACGGCGTTGGGCCAGCTCAGCGAGGCCGGGCTCCTGTTCTGCCGAGGCATCGTTCCGCACGCTTCCTATCTGTTCAAGCACGCGCTGGTGCAGGATGCCGCCTACTCGACCCTGTTGCGTGGGCGACGCCAGGAATTGCACTCGCGCGTCGGGGCGGTCTTGGAACAGCATTTCGCAGATCTGGTCGGGCGCCAGCCGGAACTGCTGGCTCATCACTTGACTGCGGCCGGTGATACCGAGCGCGCGGTCGATCAGTGGCTAAAGGCCGGCCAATATGCCGCGGCGCGCTTAGCCCATCCCGAAGCGATCCGCCATTTCCAGCGCGGTCTTGCATCGCTGGCGGCACTTCCCGAAGCCGCGGCTCCGAATGGACGGGAAATCGAGCTGCAATTGGCCCTCGGCCTGTCGCTGTTCACAACCGAAGGGTTCGCTGCCCGCGGGGCGACCGAAATCTATACCCACGCCCGCGAGCTCGCCGAGCAGCGAGGCGATCCCCGCCAACAGTTCATGGCAGTTTACGGCCTTTGGCAATCGGCCAACAGCGGCAGCAGAACGCGCGAATGCCGCAAATTCTCGGACCGGCTGCTACAATTGACCGAAGGCACGGGGGATGACGGGTTATACCTGCAGGCTCATCACAGCGCCTGGTCCACCTGTCTGTACGCCGGCGAGCCGGCAACAGCCCGCAGCCACAGCGAGATCGGGCGCCAGCTTTACGATCCGGAACAGCACCGCTCCCATCGCCTGCTCTATGGCGGGCACGATCCCGGTGCTTGCGCGCGCTACATAGGCGCGCAGGCTCAGTGGCTCTTGGGGTATCCCGAGGAGGCGCTGGCGCTTCAGGGGGAAGCAGTGGCCTTGGCCGAGCGGCTCGCTCACCCGTTCAGCCTCGAGCTGGCCCTGCTTTGGAACGCGTTACTCCGCCTCGAGCGCCGGGAACCGGAATTGGCGCTGCAACGGCTTGACGCGGCAGAGACGCTGGCGGCCGAGCAGCGGCTGGGGTTTCTGTATGAACCGCGGTTCGCGCGCGGCGCCGCCTTGAGCGCCCAGGGAGCGCTCGAAGAGGGCGTGGCCTGTTTACGCGAGGGGCTTGCCAGCCGGCTCGGTGCACTGACGTTTCGCTCCTTCGGGCTTGCCAGCCTGGCGGAAGCGCTGACGCGGCAGGGCGACTTCGACGCGGCTCTTGAGGCGACGAGGGGCGGGCAAAGGCTACAGGAAGGAACCGACCAACGCCGGTGGGAGTCGGAACTTCATCGCCTCGAAGGCATCGCGCTCCTCGGTCTCAACCGCCTCGAAGAAGGGCAAAGCGCCCTCGAAGAGGCGCTGGGCGTTGCCCGGCGGCAGCAGGCGAAGTCCTATGAGCTGCGCGCCGCGACGAGCCTCGCCCGGCTGTGGGGCGAACAGAACCGTCGAGCCGAGGCGCACAATCTGCTCGCGCCGGTTTACGGTTGGTTCACCGAGGGGTTCGATACGCCCGATCTCAAAGAAGCAAAGGCGCTGGTAGACGAACTGACATGAGCCGATCCACCAGCATGACCAAAAGTCTAACGCGAATGCTTTCCTTCCTGGGCGACACTGCCAGCCGCTGGCGGGGGCCTGAAGGTGCTAGATGGGTCGACTTGCGTCGGCCATTCGCTGCCAGGTGAATGGCCGGAATCGGCGCAACCTCCCCGTTGGGGGCGGTCGCGACGATGGACCGAAATCCCCCCTTTTGAGCCGTTCAGAACCAAGTCAGCTAGAGGCTGCTTTGAGCGGCCGGCCGGAGACGTTACCGACCGCTTGCCGGTGCTCCGGAGATGAATGGCTGTGCTATGACCATCGAAAAATCGCCTAATTCGTAGTGCATAATTCTCCACTGATGCCGCTCACCAGGGATTCACCTCCGGGTGGGATGTGATGGCGAGTGATTTATTGGGTTAGACCGCCCGGGCCGAGCACGATGGTGAGGCGTGCCCGGCAACTTAAAGGAGAGGTTTTGCTGCAGATTTGCTGCAGGAGCAGCAACACGTGATCAGTGACGCAATCTAAAATTGCAGTTCGCGGCGGGAAAGGCCGTACGCCCGCCATGAGATCACTTGCAACTGAAACCGATTCGCAATAACTTTCGGGTCAAAGCTCGAGTTGGACGTATGCCCGCCGCGAAAGACATCTCGAACGGCGCCGTGGCGCTCGGTGCCGCCCCAGTGGGGTTTGCCGGCCGAATCCACACGATCCGCGTCGTGGCCGAAGATGACGGGCTGTCGGCCGCGGAGCTCGAGCGGCGGCTGATCGAGCTGGGTTTCGTCGAAGGCGCCCGGGTCGAAATATTGCACGAGGGCTTGTTCGGCCGCGATCCGATCGCCGTTCGGGTGAACGAGGCGACCGTCGCGCTGCGCCGACGCGAGGCTGCTTCGATCCTGGTAGCGCCGGAGCGCGGATGAGCGAGCTGGCATTGCCGGCCCGCGTGGCATCTGGTCGGCAATCCCAACAGCGGCAAGACCGCCCTCTTCAACGCGCTGACCGGGAGCCGCCAGAAGGTCGCGAACTATCCCGGGGTCACGGTCGAGCGTAAGGAGGGGCTGGTCGTAACGCCCGCCGGGCTCGCGGTGCGGCTGATCGATTTGCCGGGCACCTATTCTCTGCGCGCCCGCAGCCTCGACGAGATCGTGACCCGCGACATCGTGCTGGGACGGATCGAGAGCGAGGCCACTCCAAGCCTCCTCGTCTGCGTTGCCGATTCGACGAATCTGCGGGTGGCGCTGCGCCTCGCGCTCGAGCTGAAGCGGGTCGGCCGGCCGATGATCCTTGCGCTCAACATGTTCGACATCGCCCGCCATCGCGGGTTCGAGATCGACCTCGACCGGCTGTCCGCAGAGCTCGGCATTCCGGTCGTGGCGTCGGTCGCGGTCCGCCGGGGCGGCACAAACGATCTCCTCGCCCGCATCGACGCGGTGATCCGCGAGCGCGGACTGCCGCGAGCGCCGAATTGGTCCGAGCCCAATGCGGCGCAACTGCGCGCGACGCAGCGCGAAGCCGACCGCATTCTCGATGCCGCGGTCAAGGCGCCGGGTCGGCCCGACGGCTTCACGCGGCGGCTCGACCGGGTGGTGCTGCACCCGGTGCTCGGCCTCGTCATCCTGCTCGCAATTCTATTTCTGATGTTCCAGGCGGTTTTTACCTGGGCACAGGCCCCGATGGACTTGATCAAGAGCGGCTTCGACGGGCTCGCTGCGCGGGCCGGAGCGGTGCTGCCGCCGGGTTGGCTGCTGAGCTTCGTGCGCGACGGGGTCATCTCGGGGGTCGGCAGCGTCATTGGTTTTCCTGCCGCAGATCCTGACCCTGTTCTTCTTCATTCTGCTGCTCGAGGATTTCGGCTACATGGCGCGGGCCGCATTTCTGATGGACCGCATCATGGGCGGCGCCGGGCTGCATGGCCGCGCCTTCATCCCGCTGTTGTCGAGCTTTGCCTGCGCGATCCCCGGCATCATGGCGACCCGGGTCATCTCCAGCCGCCGCGGGCGCCTTGCGACGATCCTGGTCGCGCCGCTGATGACCTGCTCGGCGCGCATCCCGGTCTACACCTTGATCATCGCGGCCTTTATTCCCGCGCGCACGGTATTTGGCTGGCTCAGTCTGCAGGGGCTCGTGATGTTCGGCCTCTACACGGCCGGCATCGCCAGCGCGCTCGGCATGTCCTGGGTCTTCAACCGCTTTCTGTGGCGGCGGGAGCCGAGCGAGCCCTTCATGCTCGAACTGCCGGATTACAAGCGGCCGGTTTTGCGGAACATCGCGCTCGGCCTCGTGCAGCGCGGCCAGATTTTCCTGAAGCGGGCCGGCACGACGATCTTTGCGATGATGGTCGTGATCTGGTTCTTGTGCTCGGTCCCGCCCGCACCGCCCGGTGCTGCCGAGCCGGCGATCAGATTACAGCCTTGCGGCTCGCATCGGCCAGGTGATGGAGCCGGTATTGCGCCCGGTCGGCTTCAATTGGCAGATCGACGTAGCGTTGGTGCCGGGAATGGCCGCCCGCGAAGTCGCCGTCGCCGCGCTCGGAACGGTCTATTCGATCGCGGGCGCCGACGAAAATCCCGGCGAGCTCGGCCGCGTCTTGACCGCACATTGGAGCCTCGCCACCGCTTTGGCGCTGCTCGCCTGGTATGTCTTCGCGCCGCAATGCGCCTCGACCTTGAGCGTCGTGCGCCGCGAGACCAACAGCTGGAAGTGGACCGCTCTTCCTCTTCAGCTACATGCTGGCGCTGGCCTATGTCGCGGCCTTCGTCGACCTACCAGGCGGCAGCCGCGCTCGGAGCCGGTTAAACCGTCGCGATCGCGTTGGCCGGCGAGCCGACCGCACCCGGCAGCCGCAATGGCGGCGCGGTCAACAGAAAACGCGAGCGGCCGTTGGCGCGCAGCCAATCGGCGAGGTCGGAGAGGTGCCAGATCTCGCCGAGATAGACGCCGAGCTTGAAGAGGCAATGGGCGTGCAACGGCAACGAGGCGCAGTGGTCCTCGCTCTCGCAGGGGCGCGACGGCATCTGCTCGACCGCCCGGTTGTCGGAAATCAGCGCGACGACGCCCGATCTGGTGATCCAGTTGAGGAGCCGCTCGTCGCGCCCGTCGAGGCCGGCGCCGGGATTGGCGCCGAGCACCGCGGCGTCGGGGCTCTTGTTCATGCCGAGGATGACGCGGTCGTAGCCGGTGCGCAAGCAGACGAGGTCGCCCTCCTCGACCTCGACCTTGTCCGCTTCCATGATCCGCATCAGCTGGTCGTAGCCGACAAAGCTCTCGCCGCGGCCGCAATGGTGCTCGAGGTCGATCATCACGCCGCGGCCCTGCATGCCGTGCGCCGCCATATGGTCGATCGACAATTTCAGCGCGCCGACATGCTCGCCGCGCTCGACCGCGCCGCCGCCGCGGTAGTCCATCGGCCCGATGATGTCCTCGCCGGCGCGGTAGCCGTTGTAGAAGACGATCTCGGGCGTGCCGTCGCCGTCGGCGTCGAACAATTGCCCGACATGGGCGAGGCTGTCCCACTGCGTCGAATACTGCAACGTCATCTCGACGATGTCGTCGCAGACGACGTCGATCAATTTCGGGTCCTCGCGGGCGAGCGGGTAGGCTATGTAGGGCATGCCGTTGCGCTTGTTGGCGATCAGCCGCGGCGGGTGGCGGCGCGGGTTGACGACGGTCCCGCCCGGATAATCGAGCGGCAGGCTGCAGGCAAAAGGTCCTGCCTTCCTTCACCTCGGCGACCCCTTTGAGCACCTTCTCCGGCGTCAACAGGTTGAGCCGGCCGAGCTGATCGTCGGGGCCCCAATCGCCCCAGGTCGAGCCGGCGGGCGGCGCTTCCAGCGCGGGTTATCCGTCATCTCTTGCTCCTTATTAAAATATTCGAGATCGTCATCATCCTGCGTCAATTGCTCATGCGATTAGACTCATTCACCCTAAGAGCCTCTGAAATCGCGCTTGAATATGCAATCGACAATTTCCTCCTCGCTTTCCTGGCGAAAGCCGGGACCCATTTCTCCGCCACTCGGAACTTCTAAAGCAATGCAATCCCTCGTCAGCGAGAATGGGCTCGTGCCGCAGAACGATAGACCCCTGCTTTCGCCGGGGAAGCGTAAAAAGAGCGGTGGATGAATTCCTTCACATGCTCTCGGGACGACGGAAGTTGGCGTGGATCAACTCACCTTGACGAGCTTTTGCAGACTGCGCAGCCCGGGCGGCAATTGCTCGCCTTTGGCGCGGACGCGGCGGCCCCAATTGGTGAAGGAGACTTCGCCGACATAGATGTCGCCGCGCGAGTTGACGGCGAGCCCGTGCGGCGAGATGAACTGGCCGGGGTTGAGCCCGGCATGGGCGTGCCCGAGCCGCGCCAGCAGCTCGCCCTTCCTCGTATAGATGCTGACCCGCGGACCGCAATTCGGCAGGTCGATATTGACCGCCATGTCCGGCCCGATCTCGCCGATAAAGAAGCGCGGCGTCCTCGTGCCGCTTTCCATGTAGAGGCCGGAGGGGCGGTGCATGTTGTTCCACTGCGCCTCGTACTTGCCGTTGCCGTCGAAGACTTGGACGCGGTGGTTCTCGCGGTCGGCGACATAGACCCAGCCGTCCGGGTCGCAGCAGATGTTGTGGGCGATGTTGAACTGGCCGGGGTCGGTGCCGGGCTCGCCCCATGAGGTCACCCGCTTGCCGTCCGGCGTGTATTTGTGGACGCGGGAATTGCCGTAGCCGTCGGAGATGTAGAGGTAGTCGCACTGCGGCGACAGCGCGGTATGCGTGCAGCGGTGGAACGGCTCGCCGCTCATATAAGGCGCCGGCTTGCCGGGGACGCCGATCGTCAGCAGCACCTTGCCGTCGAGCGTGCAGTGCCGGACCGTGTGGTCGCCGTCGTCGGTCAGCCAGATCGTATCGTCCGGCGCCATGTGGACGCCGTGCGGCCGCACGAAGATGCCCTCGCCCCACGAGCGCAGGAAATTGCCGTCGCGGTCGAACACGCACATCGGGTGCTTGCCGCGGTTGAAGGCGTAGACGTTGTCGTTCTTGTCGACGCCGACCGCGGCGACATCGGCGTTGAACTCCATGCCCGGCGGCAGTTTCGCCCAATTGTCGCTGACCTCGTAACGATAGCCGTCCGTCCCCAATACGACCGACATGGCGTTTCCTCTTATCTGCTAATCTGCGGGCGCTGGATGATTTGCAGCGATTATAGAGGCGCACTCTCGCGGCACAATCGCGATCCGGCCCCGCGCGGCTGAGGTGCTGCAGCCCATAAAATCCCATACGGCCGCGCGCATGCGTTTCCCTTCCGGCTTTGACAGGCGGGTCGCGAACTCCCAAGTTTTCTAGTGCCAGACGGCCGGATGGCCGCTCTCTGCCTTTGGGCGGGGGGAGGAAAGTCCGGGCTCCACGGAGGTACGGTGCCGGGTAACGCCCGGCGGGGGCGACCCCAGGGAAAGTGCCACAGAAAGTACACCGCCGGCCCGTCTCGGGACACCCGGGCGGGCGGCAAGGGTGAAACGGTGCGGTAAGAGCGCACCGCGCCGCCGGCAACGGCGGCGGCAGGGAAAACCCCACCGGGAGCAAGACCAAGTAGGAGCGGCAGGCATCCCCTTCGCGGGAATGCCGGGCGGACCTTCGCGCCGCCGCTCGGGTCGGTCGCACGAGGCGCTCGGCAACGGGCGTCCCAGAGGAATGGCCATCCCCGCTCCGAGGACCAGCTCCAAGGGAGCTCCTCAGGGCGGGACAGAACCCGGCTTACACGCCGTCTGGCGCTCTTTCTACGAACATTTCAAGAACTCACGGCGGCAGCAAAAAGAAATTGATGGTTTTATTTAGAAAACCCATTGACGCCCATTTGGTACCATGATATCCCATATTTACCCATGGACGGGCATTGCCGATGGGGGGAAACGCGGCAGTGCCTATCGGGCGCCCCTTGCCGAGCGTCCACGGGTGAGCGTTGGGGGAAGAAGTGGAATTGTTTTTCTCCACTTTCGTGAACAAGGTCGACCGCAAGGGGCGAGTTTCAGTGCCGGCGACCTTTCGCGCTGCTGTTGCAGACCAAAGCTTTCCCGGCATCGTCGTGTTCCCCTCGTTCAAGTATACCGCACTAGACGGGAGCGGTATGAAACGGATGGAGGAGATGAGCGATCGGCTGAATACTCTCGACGAATTCTCCGATGAGCACGAGAATTTGGCGATGCTGTTTGCCGCAGCGCAGCCTCTGGCATTCGATCCGGAGGGCCGAATCGTTTTGCCGGAAAACCTCGTCGAATACGCCCATATTACCGATAGCGCCGCGTTCGTCGGACTGGGAAAAAGCTTTCAGATTTGGGAGCCGAACCGCTTCGCCGACCACCAGGCAACGCTGCGCGAGCGCGCCCGCCAGCAGGGGACCAGATTGCCGCCGCTCGGCGGCCGTGCCGACCGTCGTCGGGAATGACCGGGCCCACCTGCATCAACAACGCCGCCCGGGGTACCGGAGGCGGGGCGCTCTGCCGAGCATATCCCCGTTCTACTCGAGGCCGTCCTCGCCGCACTGACCCCGCGTGATGACGCGGTCTATGTCGACGGCACGTTTGGCGGCGGCGGCTACAGCGAGGCGCTGCTCAGCGCCGCGCAGTGCCGGGTCTTTGGCATCGACCGCGATCCCGAAGCAGTGCGGCGCGGCCGCGAGCTGGCTCGGCGTCATGGCGGACGCCTGCAGGTCCTCGAAGGACGCTATCGGCGACATGGCGCAGCTCCTCGCTCCGGTGAACACCGATCCGGTCGCTGGAATTGCCCTCGATCTCGGCGTCTCCTCGACCCAGATCGAGACGCCGGAGCGTGGATTCTCCTTTCGTTTCGACGGCCCGCTCGACATGCGGATGAGCGGCGCCGGACAGAGCGCCGCGGATCTGGTTGCGACGTTGCCGGAATCCGACCTCGCCGAGCTGATCCGCGCGCTTGGCGAGGAGCGGTTCGCCCGCCGGATCGCCCGCGCGATCAACGCGGCGCGACAGCGCCAGCCCATTCGGCGCACCACCGAGCTCGCGGAGATCGTCCGTGCCGTGGTCCCGCAATCCGAGCCTGGCCAGGACCCGGCGACCCGCACATTCCAGGCCTTACGGATCGCCGTGAACGACGAATTGGGTGAGCTCGATCGCGGCCTCGCTGCCGCCGAGCAGCTGCTGATGCCCGGCGGCAGGCTCGCCGTCGTGTCGTTTCACTCGCTCGAGGATCGCCGGGTCAAGGAGTTCCTGCGCCGGCGCAGCGACATGGCGCCGCGAGCATCGCGACACCGGCCCGTCGGGGCAGAATCGCCGCTGCCGAGCTTCATCTTGCTGACGCGCCGCGCGGTCAAGCCCAGTGCAGCGGAAATAGCCCACAACCCGCGCGCTCGCGCGGCACGTCTGCGAGCCGCTGCACGAACCGCGGCGCCGCCATGGCCGCGGAATGGCGAGCGCCATCTTGGCGGCCCGCATCGGAGACAGCGCGCATGATCAGGCTCGGCACCCTGTTCTGGCTGATCTTTGTTTCGACGGCCGCTTTTGCGATGTTCGGGGTCAAATACCAGGTCCAGGCACTCGAGGATGAGCTGGCGCGAACCAATCGGACAACCGCGGCGGAGGAGCACGAATTGCGGGTGCTCGACGCCGAATGGGCCTATCTGACGCGGCCCGAGAAGCTTGAGGCCATGAACCGGCAATTCCTGTCGCTCGGCCCGATCGCGACAAAGCAGCTCCACACGACGGCCGCCGACATCCCGCTGCGGCCACCGCCGCCCGAACCGCCGCCCCCAACCCAACCGCCTGTGGCCGAGCAGCCCGCGGTCGAACCGCCTGCGGTTGTCGCAGCTGCCGAGCCGGGTCCGGCAGCGGCAGCGGCCCCGAGCGCCCCGGATGGGGTTCCGGTGCGCACTCCGGAACCGGCGCCCCAGACCGCGGCAGAGCCGCCCACGACGCAAAGCGCGCTGCGCGTCATGCCCGCCCTGTTGGAGAAGCCGGCGGCGGCGCCGCAACTGGCCAAGGCAGCACCGATGAAGGCGGCCGCGAAGCCCAGCCCAGCCCGGCACGCGAAATCGCTCGACGACCTGATTGCCCAGATCATGACGAGCCGGTGATGATCGCAGCCCAACCCTTTCAAGCTTATGACGACAATCCGTGCCGGCCGCGGCATTTCAAGCCGCCGCCCTGCGCCCCCGTGGTCCCCGAGGGGCCCGCGAGGAAGGCGCTGGAGGCGTGCCGCGCCCGGCTTTTTTTCACCGGCATTCTGTTTGCCTGCGTCTTTGGCGTCGTCGCCTTGCGCATCGTCGAAGTCGTGCTGCTCGAAGGCGGTACGGCCCAATCACATATGCCGCGCTTCAGAATTCCGGCGCCGCCGGCGCCCGCCCGCGCCGACATTGTCGACCGCAATGGCAGGCTGCTCGCCACGACCCTCGACAGCCCCTCGGTCTACGCCAATCCGAAGCAGATCCTCGACCCCTCGGACGCGACCCGCAAATTGGTAAAGGCGTTCCCGAGCCTCAAGCCCCTCGAGGTGTACGCCAAACTCACCTCCGGCAAGAGTTTCGTCTACCTGAAGCGACATTTGACGCCGCGTGAGCAATACGAGGTCAATCAGCTCGGCATTCCGGGGGTCGAGTTCCAGCACGAAGAGCGCCGCGTCTATCCGGACGGAACCTTGACCTCGCACGTCATCGGCTACACCGGCATCGACAATGCCGGATTCGCGGGGATCGAGCGCGGGCTCGACGGCACGCTGAAGGACCGGCGGGAGCCTTTGCAATTGTCCCTCGACCTCCGCCTCCAATACATCCTCCGGGAGGAATTGCAGCGGGTCATCGACGACTTCACCGCAAAAGGCGCCGCCGGGCTGATCATGGACGTCAACACCGGCGAAGTTCTTTCGATGGTGTCGCTGCCCGATTTCGATCCGAACCACCCGGGCGCCGCGGACCCCGACCATCCCGACATCGCCATCGCGGACCGGATGTTCAACCGCAATACGCTCGGCGTTTACGAGCTTGGTTCGATCTTCAAGATCTTTACCGTGGCGATGGCGCTCGATGCCGGCACCTCGACGCTCGCCAGCACCTATGACGCGAGCCACGACATCCATATCGGGCGCTTTACGATCGGGGACTATCACGGCAAGCATCGGGTGCTGAACGTCCCGGAAATTCTCATGTATTCGTCGAATATCGGTGCGGCCAAAATAGCAATGGCCGCCGGCGGCCAAAGACAGAAAGAATTTCTTTCCCGGATCGGCCTGTTGAAAGCGCCGAAGATTGAGGTATCGGAGGTGGCGGCGCCGCATTTCCCGGCGAAGTGGCGGGAGGTCAATGTGATGACGATTGCCTTCGGCCACGGCATTTCCGTGACGCCGTTGAGTTTCGCGAGCGCGGCGTCGGCGCTCGTCAATGGCGGCATGCTGCGCCAGGCCACCTTACTGAAGCTCCCGCCCGACGATGTGCCGAAGGGTCAGCAGGTCATTTCGCCAAAGACCTCGGAACAAATGCGCAAGCTTATGCGATTAGTGGTTGAGCACGGAACCGGCACCCAGGCCGTAGCTCTCGGCTATCTGGTGGGCGGTAAGACCGGCACGGCCGAGAAGATTTCGGGCAGGCATTATGCAGAGAAAAAGCTACTTTCGAGCTTTGTCGGGGTCTTTCCGATCAACGATCCGAAATATCTGATCTTGACCGTCATCGACGAACCTCATCCCAACAAGCAGAGCCATGGCTACGCAACCGCCGGCTGGACCGTCGCTCCCGCAACCAGCCGGATAGTCCAGCGCATGGCGCCACTGGTCGGCGTGCAGCCGATCGACGAATTGTCGCCCGAGGTCCAGCGCGCGCTGATGGTCGACACGCTGCAGGGCAAGCGGATTGAAGCTTACTGAGCTGATTGCCCCTGTGCCGGCGCCCACGGGATCGAACGACCCTCAGACTGTCGGTATCACTGCCGATTCGCGAAATGTGCAACCGGGCTTTCTGTTCGCGGCCTTGCCTGGCACCAAACAAGATGGACGCAGTTTCGCCGCCGACGCGATCGCGCGCGGCGCCGTCGCTATCCTAACGGACGAAACCGCTGCGCTCGCGCTTCACCCGGAGGAGCGCGACAGGGTTTGTATTGTCGCGGACCCGAACCCGCATCGCCGGCTGGCTTTGATGGCGGCACGCTTTCACGGACGGCAGCCGCGGACGATCGCCGCCGTGACCGGCACCAACGGCAAGACTTCGGTGGTCCATTTCACGCGCGAGATCTGGACGGCGCTCGGCCACCCGGCTGCAAGCCTCGGCACGCTCGGGATCGTGACCGCCGCCGAGCGCCGGCCCGGCGCGCTGACGACCCCGGATCCGGTCACGCTGCACCGCGATCTCGCGGGGCTGGCCGAAGAAGGGATCGATCACATCGCGATCGAGGCGTCGAGCCACGGCCTGCACCAATTTCGGCTCGATGGTCTATCGGTGGCTGCGGCGGCGTTTACGAACCTCACGCGCGATCACCTCGATTATCACGGCGATATGGCAAATTACCGGGCCGCCAAGGACCGCCTCTTTACCGCCCTCTTGATCCCGGGCGGCTCCGCGATCCTCAACCACGACAGCGCCGAGTTCTCCCGGCTCGACGGGCTCTGCCGCAATGGCGGTCATCCGGTAATCACCTATGGCGCCGATGCTGCGGCCGATCTGCGGCTGGTTGCCCGCGAGCCGCGCGTCGACAGTCAATTCCTGGTTCTGGAGGTTTTGGGCCACAGGCACGAGCTGGTGCTGCCGCTCGCCGGCGAGTTCCAGGCGATGAACGCGCTCGCGGCGCTCGGGTTGGTGATCGCGACCGGCGGCCCCGTAGGTGCCGCCATCGCCGCTCTTATTGCTCTGACCGGCGTTCCCGGCCGCCTGCAATTCGTCGCCCGTCACGAGGGCGGCGGCGCGATCGTCATCGATTACGCCCACACGCCGGATGCACTGGCGACGGTTCTGACGGCGCTGCGCCCGCATGCCCTGGGCCGCCTTGCCGTCCTGTTCGGCTGTGGCGGGGACCGCGACACCGGCAAGCGTCCGCTGATGGGAGAGGTGGCGACCCGCTTGGCCGACCGGGTTTACGTCACCGACGACAATCCGCGCACCGAGCCGCCATCCGGGATCCGGCGCGCCATTCTCAAGGCGGCACCGAACGCAATCGAGATCGGTGACCGTCGCGACGCGATCGCGACGGCAATTGCCGAACTTGAGGCGGGCGATCTCCTAATCATCGCCGGCAAGGGGCACGAAACCGGCCAGATCATCGGCACCGAGACATATCCGTTCGATGATGCCGTAATCGCGCGTGAATTTGCGGGCGAATCCCGGCCGTCATCCCGTCGGAGGGCCGGCTGATGAGCGCATTGTGGACCGCCACCGAGGCAGCGGCCGCGACCGGTGGGTCGAGCCTCACGCAGTGGGCCGCGACGGGGGTCTCGATCGACACCCGCAACCTCGCCCCGGGTGACCTGTTCGTCGCGTTGCATGGTCCCAACCACGACGGCCACGACTTTGTCGCGCCGGCACTGCAGGGGGGCGCCGCCGCGGTAATGGTTGACCGGGCGATCCCGCAGCTTCCGGGGTCGTCTGCGCTGCTCATCGTCGCCGATACACTGGCCGGTCTCGCCAGGCTCGGCGCGGCAGGGCGCAACCGCAGCGGAGCTCGGATCGTTGCCGTCACGGGCAGCGTCGGCAAGACCGGGACGAAGGAGGCGCTGCGCCTGGCGCTCGCCAGCTCCGGCCCGACCTACGCTTCGGCCGGTGGGCTCAACAATCATTGGGGAGCGCCTTTATCCCTCGCCCGTTTACCACCGGAAGCTGGTTACGGGATATTCGAACTCGGCATGAACCATCCCGGCGAGATCGCGAGCCTTACCCGGCTGGTGAGACCGCATATCGCGGTGATCACGACGGTGGAGCCGGTGCATCTCGGCTTCTTTCCGTCGGTCGAGGCGATTGCCGATGCGAAGGCCGAGATCTTTCTCGGCCTCGAACCCGGCGGCGTCGCGGTTCTCAACCGCGACAACCCGCATTACGCAAGATTGGCTGGGGCCGCAAAGGAGGCCGGCGCCGTCGAGATCCTCGGCTTTGGAGCCCATCCGGAAGCCGCCGCGCGCCTGGTCGATTGCGTGCTCGATTCGCGCGGCAGCACTGTCGAGGCGGCGGTTTGCGGCACCACTGTTAGGTTTCGGGTGCCGATCCCGGGCCGGCATTGGGTCATGAACGCGCTCGCTGTGCTCGCCGCGGCGCGGGCCGCCGGCGCGGCAGTCGATCGCGCCGCGGAGGCGCTGGCCGAGCTTGAACCGCTGCCGGGCCGCGGCCGCCGCCACGAACTCACCTGGCGGGGCGGCACCTTGACCATCATCGACGAGAGCTACAACGCCAGCCCACCGTCGATGCGTGCTGCACTTGCCGTGCTCGCCGCCACCGAGCCGGGGGCCGGCGCGCGGCGCGTGGCGGTGCTCGGCGATATGCTCGAGCTCGGCGACGAATTGGAGCGCCTGCACCGCGAGCTTTCCGAACCGCTCGCCGCCGCCGAGGTCAACCGCGTCTTTCTGATCGGCCAAGCCATCGCTGCTCTCGATGAGGTTCTTCCCGAGGGAAAAAAAGGCGGGTTGTGGCGATCGCCCGAGGAAGCTATGCCAGCGCTATTGCGCTTTCTCGAACCCGGCGATGTCGTAACGATCAAGGGCTCCCGCGGCGTGCGCGTCAGCCGCGTCGTAGAGCTGTTGCGCGCCCAATCGGCCAGGCTCGAAGCAGGCCAGCCCGAACCATGTCGGCCAGAGACGTGAACCGATGTTGTACCCGCTGTTTTATCCTTTTGCGGACCAATTCCAGTTCTTCAACCTGTTCCGCTACATCACCTTCCGCTCGGGCGGGGCGGTCGTCACCGCGTTGCTGATCAGCTTTATTCTCGGTCCGCACCTGATCCTGTGGCTGCGGCGCAAGCAGTCAACCGGCCAGCCGATTCGCCCGGACGGTCCCGATGGCCACCTGCTGCGCAAGAAGGGAACGCCGACGATGGGCGGCTTTCTGATCCTGACGGCGCTGACGACGTCGACCCTGCTGTGGGCGGATCTGACCAATCCCTATGTGTGGATCGTGCTGCTCACCACGGCCGGCTTCGGGCTGATCGGGTTCTTCGACGATTATCGCAAGCTGACTCGGAACTCGCATCGCGGCCTCTCGGGCCGCGCCAAGCTCGCTCTCGAATTCGTGCTCGCCGCCGCTGCCTGCACTGCCATTTCCCTTATAGCGCCGGCCGGGCTGGCGAACGCTCTGGCAGTTCCGTTCTTCAAGAACCTGCTGTTTGCGTTTGGCTGGTTCTTTGTGCCGTTTGGCGCATTGGTCATCGTCGGAGCCTCGAACGCGGTCAATTTGACCGATGGCCTCGACGGGCTGGCGATCGTGCCCTCGATGATCGCGGCGGGCTGCTTCGCGGTTATCGCCTATCTCGCCGGCAATCTGGTCTTTGCCAATTACCTGCAGATCAATCACGTCGTCGGAGCGGGCGAGCTGACCGTGTTTTGCGGTGCAATGGTCGGCGCCAGCCTCGGTTTTTTGTGGTTTAACGCGCCGCCCGCCATGGTCTTCATGGGCGACACCGGATCATTGTCGATCGGCGCCGCGCTCGGAACGATCAGCGTCGTTACCAAGCACGAGCTGGTGCTTGCCATCATCGGCGGGCTCTTCGTGCTCGAAGCGGTATCGGTCATCGTGCAGGTCGCGAGCTACAAGATGACCGGACGGCGCGTCTTCCGCATGGCGCCGCTGCACCATCACTTCGAGCAGCTGGGGTGGCAGGAGCCGACCATCGTCATCCGCTTCTGGATCATCGCCTGGATCCTGGCCATTGCCGGCCTCGCCACCCTGAAGCTGCGGTGAAGAGCATGGTGAGGGACCCTCACCCACTAACCCCTTTGGGGTTGGTCCCCCCTCTCCCGCATTGCGGGAAAGGAGTTTTCAAAAAATGGCATCAGAGCCCCTCTCCCGCACTGCGGGAGAAGGTGCCGAGCGCAGCGAGGCGGGTGAGGGTCTTGCCTGCAGGCCCGATTTTCCTCCAGGGCGGCGAATGAGATTCGCGCGGATCGACCAGAGCCCGGTTGCGCGTTGGTGGTGGACCGTCGACCGTTGGAGCCTTGCCGCGCTCGGCATGCTGATCGGCTTCGGGGTAGTGATGAGCTTGGCGGCGAGCCCTCCGGTGGCCGAGCGGATCGGTTATGACGGGCTGCATTTTGTCCGCCGCCATCTGGCGATGCTGCCGTTGGCCCTGGGCCTCATGTTTGTGATCTCCCTGCAGCCGCCCCGGACCATCCGCCGAATTGCGGTGATCTGCTTCGGCATCTCACTCGCCCTGCTCGCGTTGACTTTCGTCATCGGCGTCGAGATCAAAGGCGCGCGGCGCTGGATCAATTTCCCGGGCTTGTCGCTGCAGCCCTCCGAATTCGTCAAGCCGACCTTCGCCGTCGTCGCGGCATGGCTGTTTTCGGAACAGAAGCTGCGCCCCGGCTTTCCCGGAAATTTGATTTGCATTGCGCTGTTCGTCCTCATCCTCGCGATGCTGATAAAGCAGCCGGACATCGGCATGGCGGCGGTCGTCGCTGCCGTCTGGCTCGCACAATTCTTCATGGCCGGAATGCGGCTTTACTGGGTTGCGGCGGGCGGCCTCGCCGGACTCGGCGGCTTGGTCGGCGCCTATATGTACCTGCCGCACGTCAGGGTCCGGGTCGACCATTTCCTCGATCCCTCGACCGGCGACAGCTATCAGGTGAACCGCTCGATCGAGGCCTTCGCCAACGGCGGGTTGTGGGGGCGCGGTCCGGGCGAAGGCACGGTGAAGGACGTCCTCCCCGACGCGCATGCGGATTTTGTTTTCGCCGTCGCCGGGGAAGAATTCGGCGTCGTCGTGTGCCTCGTCATCGTCGCGCTGTTTGCGTTCATCGTGCTGCGCGGATTTTCGCGAATGTCGCAGGAGGGCAACCTGTTCGTCCTACTCGCGGCGACCGGCCTCTTGGTCCAGTTCGGACTGCAGGCGGCGATCAATATGGCCTCGAGCCTGCACCTGATCCCAACCAAAGGGATGACCTTGCCGTTCCTGTCCTATGGCGGCTCATCTATGCTGGCGCTCGGGCTCGGCATGGGGATGATGCTCGCGCTGACGCGGCGCCGACTCGGGGGAGGCGAGCTGTGAGCGGCTCCTTCGTGCTCGCGGCGGGCGGCACCGGCGGCCATCTGTTCCCGGCCGAGGCGTTGGCAGTCGAGCTGCTCGGCGCAGGCAGCAAGGTGCATCTGCTCAGCGATGCGCGCGCCGAGGCCTTCGCCGGGCGGCTTGCCGAGATCGAGACGCACCATGTGCGTGCCGCCCAACTGGGGGGTGGAGCGGCGCATACCGCGCACGCGCTCGGCGAGCTGGCGCTCGGGACGTTGCAGGCGCGCCGCTTGCTGCGCCGGCTGTCCCCGGCCTGCGTCATCGGTTTCGGGGGTTATGCCTCGATCCCGACGATGCTCGCGGCGGTCTCTCTCGGTCTGCCCACGGCGATCCACGAGCAAAACGCGGTGTTCGGCCGCGCCAATCGGCTTCTCGCACCGCGCGTGCGGCGGATCGCCACCGGCTTTCCGGCGGTGGCCGGTGTGCGCCCGGCTGACCGCGCCCGCACCGTCCGGACCGGCAACCCGGTACGCCCGGCAGTGCTCGCCTTCGCCCGCACCAAGTACAAGGCGCCGCAACGCGGCGGCCCGATCGAGCTGCTGATCCTCGGCGGCAGCCAAGGGGCGCGTATCATGAGCGAGGCGGTGCCGCCGGCGCTCGCCGCGCTGCCGACCCGGCTGCGCGAGATGCTGCGGGTCAGCCACCAGGCGCGCCCGGAGGATCTTCCCGCCGCCGAGGTGATCTATCGGAAACATCGCATTCAGGCGGAATTGCAGAGCTTCTTTACCGATGTTCCGGAACGGCTGGCGCGCGCGCATCTGGCAATCTGCCGCGCCGGCGCCTCGACTGTCGCCGAGCTCGCGGCGATCGGCCGGCCCGCTGTTCTGATACCGTACCCCTACGCCACCGACAATCACCAGGCCGCCAACGCCCGAGCCTTTGCCGAGGCGGGAGCCGGATGGGTCGTTGCGCAACCGGAGTTGCGCCCGGATACCTTCGCTCTCTATCTCGAAAAGCTGTTGGGGGACCCGGCGGCATTGAGCGGCGCCGCTCAGCGCGCCCGCGATTTCGGCCGGCCCGACGCGGCGCGCGATCTTGCGCACCTCGCCATCGAGCTCGGTCTCGGCTCGAGGCCGCAAGGACGTGCGGCATGAGAGCCCTCCCGCGATCGATCGGACCCATCCATTTCGTCGGAATCGGCGGGATTGGGATGAGCGGCATAGCCGAGGTATTGCACAATCTCGGCTATCGGGTGCAGGGTAGTGACCTGGCCGATAGCGGCAATGTTCGGCGCCTCGTCGATCTCGGAATTCCGATCGCTGTCGGCCACGAAGCCGAGAACCTCGGCGCCGCCGAGGTCGTCGTGATCTCATCCGCCGTCAAACCCGACAACGCCGAGGTCATCGCCGCCCGGGTTCGCCGCATTCCGGTGGTACGCCGCGCCGAAATGCTGGGCGAGTTGATGCGGCTCAAATGGTCGCTGGCAATCGCCGGAACTCACGGCAAGACGACGACGACCTCGATGATCGGCGCGCTGCTCGAGACGGCGCAGCTCGACCCGACCGTGATCAACGGCGGAATCATCAACGCTTACGGCACCAACACACGGCTGGGAGCGGGCGACTTTATGGTCGTCGAGGCCGACGAAAGCGACGGCACGTTCACGCGGCTGCCGGCGACGATCGCGGTCGTCACCAATATCGACCCGGAACATCTCGATTTTTACCAGAGCTTCGACGCGCTTCGCCAAGCCTTTGAGGATTTTGTCGGCAACATTCCGTTTTACGGCTTTGCCGCCCTCTGCATCGACCATCCGGTGGTGCAGCAGCTGATCCCGAAACTGTCCGACCGGCGGGTCCTGACCTACGGGTTCAGCCCGCAGGCCGACGTCCGTGCCGTCGATGTGCAGCTCGGACGGGAAGGCGCGCGATACGACATCGTGATTTCGGATGCATTGGCGGATCGGGGCCGCACGATCCCTGATGTTTTTCTGCCGATGTTTGGCCGTCACAACGTGCAGAACTCGCTCGCTGCCGCGGCGGTCGCCGAGGCGATGGCGCTCGGGGACGATGCCCTGCGGGCCGCGCTTTCCAATTTTAAAGGAGTAAAACGCCGATTTACGCGGACCGGTGAATGGAACGGCGTGACCGTCATCGATGATTACGGCCACCACCCGGTCGAGATCGCGGCGGTCCTGAAGGGCGCGCGCGCGATCGTCGAAGGCAGGCTGATCGCCGTCGTCCAGCCGCACCGTTACACGCGCGTGTCGCATCTGTTCGACGGGTTCTGTACGTGCTTCAACGACGCCGACGTGGTTCTGGTGGCGGATATCTACGCAGCCGGGGAGGCGCCGATTGAGGGCGTTAGCCGCGACGCTCTGGTAGCCGGGTTGATCGAGCACGGCCATCGCCACGTCCGCCCCTTGGCCGACCCGGGCGAGCTCCCGCCGATTATCGGGGAGCTGGCGCGCCCCGGCGACATGGTGGTGTGCCTGGGCGCGGGTTCGATCACCGGCTGGGCCAACAGTTTGCCGGCCGATCTCGCGGCGCTGCAATCGCCGAGCCGCGTCGCATGAACCCGTTGATTGCGCAGCTCCCCCCGGTACGCGGCCGGTTGAGCCTGGACGCGCCGGTCGGCAAGCAGACCTGGTTTGGCGTCGGCGGCCCTGCCGAGGTTTTGTTCCGGCCTGCCGACCTTGCCGATCTTGCCGGGTTTCTTGCAGCGCTGCCGCCGCCCATTCCGGTGACGGTGATCGGGGTAGGCTCGAACCTCCTCGTGCGCGACGGCGGCATCCCCGGTGTCGTGACCCGACTCGGGCGCGGGTTCGCCGCTATCGAGATCGAGCGTGATGAAGTGCGCGCCAGCGCAGCGGCGCTCGATCGAATCGTCGCGCTCGCCGCGGCGGATGCGGGGTTGGGCGGGCTTGAGTTCCTGTCGGGCATCCCCGGCTCGATCGGCGGCAGTGTGCGAATGAACGCGGGAGCCTATGGCCGGGATATCAAGGATGTGCTCGTTTCGGCAATCGCGCTCGACCGCACCGGCAAAACCCATACCATCGACAGCCGGGCCATGGGGCTCTCCTACCGCCACAGCGATGCCGATCCGAGCTGGATTTTGGTTGAAGCCCGGCTGCGCGGCGCGCTCGGTGATCGCGCTGCAATTGGCCGCCGGCTGAACGAGATCCGCGCCGCGCGGGAAGCCACCCAGCCGGTGCGCGCCCGTACTGGCGGATCGACGTTCAAGAATCCGCCGGGCGACAGCGCGTGGCGCCTGATCGAGGCCGCCGGCTGCCGCGGCCTAATCCACGGCGGCGCAATGGTATCGGCGCAGCACACGAATTTTCTGATCAACACCGGCGCCGCCACAGCCGCCGACCTCGAAGGGCTGGGCGAAGAGGTCAGGCGCCGCGTCCATGACACCTCCGGAATTTTGCTCGAGTGGGAAATCGAGCGCATCGGTTCCCCGCTTTCAGACATGCAGCACATGGTTTCGTCATTCCCGGGAAGGCAGGAATCCAGAGATCCCGAAGTTTTGGCCGGTCGCCCCCCTGTTCAAGCCAGGGGCAGGCTCTGGGCACCCGCTTTCGCGGGGGTCCCGGCAGTGCACGATGAGGGGGGACGGTGACCAAGACCGTAGCGGTGGTGATGGGCGGGTGGTCGCCTGAGCGCGAGGTTTCGCTGTCGAGCGGACGCGAATGCGCCAAGGCGCTGGTGGACCGCGGCTACGAGGTGCGGCTGATCGATGTCGGCCGTGACTTGCCGGCGCTGATGCGTGCGCTGGCCCCGCGCCCCGACTTGATCTTCAACGCATTGCATGGGGTCGGCGGGGAAGACGGCACGGTGCAGGGCGTGTTCGAGATGCTGCGCATCCCCTACACCCATTCGGGCGTCCTCGCCTCGGCGATGGCGATGCACAAGCCGACGGCAAAAGCGGTATTCCGCGATGCCGGCCTCCCGGTTGCCGAGGGCGTGGTCGCCACCCGCGAAAGCCTGGTCGAGAGCGACCCGATGCCGGCTCCCTTTGTGGTCAAGCCGACCAATCAGGGATCGAGCGTCGGTGTGCGGATCGTGCGGATCAACGACAATTCCTGGCGCGAGGAGGTGGTGGAGTGGCGCTACGGTGCCGAATTGCTGGTGGAGCGCTTTGTTCCCGGTCGGGAGCTCACTGTGGCGGTGATGGGGGATCGGGCGCTCGGCGCGTGTGAGATCGTTCCGCGCGGCAGCTTTTACGATTACACCGCGAAATACGCGGCGGGCGGATCGGATCACCTGACGCCGGCGCCGGTTCCGCCGCCTGTGTATGAGGAGGCGCTCGAGATCGGCTTGCGGGCCCATCGCGCGCTCGGCTGCCGCGGCGTGAGCCGCGCCGATTTGCGCTATGACGACACGCCCGGAGGCTGCGGCCGTCTCTATCTCCTGGAGGTCAACACGCAACCGGGGATGACGCCGACCTCGCTGGTGCCCGACATCGCCCGGCATGTCGGCATCGGCTTCGACGAGCTGGTCGCGTGGATGGTGGAGAACGCGTCATGCGACGGATGAAGGGGCCGCCGCCGCGGCGCCCGCGACGCGGCCGGCTCTCCGCCCTCTTGCGCCGTTTTGGGGTGTGGGCCGGTATCCCCGTTTTGCTGGCGGCCGGGCTCTACGCAACCGTTCAGCTGAGCCGATCGCCGCTCGGGCAATCGATGCTGCAGTATGCGGCCGACCGGATGCTCGACGGCACCGCGCGGCTGGGCCTTGTCGTAACCGACGTCAAAGTCGAAGGACGCGAGACGACGGATCGCAACACGATTCTCGCCGCGCTCGGCGCCGGTACCGGCACGCCGATCCTCGCCATGAGCCCGATGCGGGCCAAGAAACAACTCGAGACATTGCCTTGGGTTCGCTCCGCGGTGGTCGAGCGCCGTCTGCCGGACACACTCTATGTCCGCCTCGTCGAACGCAAACCGCTCGCCCTTTGGCAGCACGGCGGCAAGCTCGATCTGATCGACCGCGAGGGCGGCGTAATCCCGGTGACCCGGCTCGACCGCTTCGCCAAGCTGCCATTGGTGGTCGGCGAAGGTGCCGCGGGACATGCCGCCGAACTGCTCGACATGCTGGCGACCGAGCCCGAGCTCGCCGCGCGCGTCAGCGCCGCGGTCCGGGTTGGCGATCGCCGCTGGAACTTGCGCATCGACAACGCGATCGACGTTTTCCTCCCGGCCGACGCGCCGGCCGGCGCGTGGGCTCAGCTCGCCCGCCTCGAGCGGTCGAGCGCCATCCTCGAGCGCGACGTGCAGGCCGTCGATGTGCGCCTGCCGGACCGGCTCGTTCTGCGGGTCAACCCGGAGGTGCCGAAAGAAGCGCCGACATCGCCGGCATCTAAGAAGGGACGCCCATCGGCGAAGAACACATGACGACAGTGGATGAAGCGCCGCCCCGCAGCAAGAAAGCGGCACAGACCCGAGCCGATGGCCAGCCGAAATCCCGCAGACCGGCGGCCCGGCCGCACGGCAGCCTGATTACCGCGCTCGATATCGGCACGACAAAGATCTGCTGCTTTATCGCGCGGGTCGAGGACGACAAGCCGCGCGTTCTCGGCATTGGGCATCAGATCTCGCGCGGCGTGCGCAACGGGGGGATCGTCGATTTGGAGGCGACCGGGACCTCGGTACTGAATGCGGTGCACGCCGCCGAGGAGATGGCCGGCGAGACGATAGAGCGGGTAGTGGCAAACCTGTCGGGCGGGTTCTCCGCCTCACGGATCATCAAGGCGGAGATCGGCATCACCGGACGCGAGATCACCGATGCCGAGATGCGGCGGGTGCTCGAGCACGGCTATGTGATGCGCGAGCCGGGTGATCGGCAGATCATCCATTCCGTCCCGGTCGGATTTTCGGTCGACGACAGCCGCGGCATCCGCGATCCGCGCGGCATGCTCGGCGAGAAGCTCGGGGTCAACATGCATGTGGTGACGGCGAGCGCCGCCAGCGTGCGCAACCACACCGCCGCGGTTGGACGCTCGCATCTCGAGGTCGAGGCTCTCGTTGTCAGCCCCTATGCTTCGGGGCTCTCCTGCCTCGTGGAGGACGAGATCGGTCTCGGCGTTACGGTTATCGACATGGGCGGCGGAACGACAACGATCGGCGTGTTCTTCGACGGAAATTTGATTTTTGCCGATTACGTCCCGGTCGGCGGCATGCACGTCACCAACGACATAGCCCGCGGGCTCTCGACCGGGGTCGCCCATGCCGAACGCATGAAGACATTGTTCGGCACCGCGATTGCCGCGAGCACCGACGAGCGCGAGATGATCGCCGTTCCACAAATCGGCGAGGAGGACGAGGGGCACGTCAACCATGTGCCGAAATCCTTGCTCGTCGGCATCATCGCGCCGCGTATCGAGGAAACTTTCGAGCTGGTGCGCAATCGGCTGGAGGCGAGCGGCTTCGATAAGGTCGCGGGCCGGCGTGTCGTGCTGACCGGCGGGGCCAGCCAGCTCCACGGGGCGCGCGAGTTCGCCGGACTGATTCTCGATAAACAGGTGCGGATGGGACGGCCGCAGCGGGTCGCGGGCCTCGCCGAGGCGACCGGTGGTCCAGCCTTTGCCACGACCGCGGGGCTGTTGCATTTTGCTTTGTCCGAGCGCGCCGAGGTCTCGGGCGTACGGCCCCGCGCGGAGGGCTCGCGATGGGGTGTTCTCGGCCGCTTCGGACATTGGCTGAAGGACAATTTTTGAGGCAGATTCGTTTTAGTTTGCTCGCCCGGCACCACGTGAGCCAGCGAGGGGGGAGCCCGGACCGGACCGGGTAACGTTAGGGGCACAGCAGTGGAGGGGGACCGCATGATCAATCTGAGCATCCCGAGGGACGAGCACGAGATGAAACCCCGCATTACGGTGGTCGGGGTCGGCGGCGCCGGGGGGAACGCCGTCAACAACATGATCCGCTCGAATTTGATCGGCTGCGAGTTCGTGGTCTGCAACACCGACGCGCAGGCGCTCTTGCAATCGAGCGCGCCGCGCAAAATCCAGATGGGGATCGGCGTCACCCGCGGGCTCGGCGCCGGCTCACGACCCGATGTCGGGCGGGCTGCGGCCGAGGAGGCGCTGGACGACATCCTCGAGTCGATGGGCGGCTCCAACATGGTGTTCATCACCGCCGGCATGGGCGGCGGCACCGGCACCGGCGGCGCGCCGGTGATTGCCCGCATCGCGCGCGAATTGGGGATCCTGACCGTCGGCGTCGTGACGAAGCCGTTCCATTTCGAGGGCAGCCATCGGATGCGGAGCGCCGAGGCCGGCATCGAGGAGTTGCAGAAGTTTGTCGACACCTTGATCATCATTCCAAACCAGAACCTGTTCCGCATCGCCAACGAGCGCACGACCTTTGCCGACGCGTTCAAGATGGCCGACGACGTGCTGCATTCGGGGGTGCGCGGCGTCACCGACCTCATGGTCATGCCCGGTCTCATCAATCTCGACTTCGCCGACATTCGAACGGTGATGGGCGAGATGGGCAAGGCGATGATGGGAACCGGCGAGGCCGAAGGCGAAAAGCGGGCGACCGACGCCGCCGAGGCCGCCATCTCGAACCCGCTGCTCGAAGACGTGTCGATGAAGGGCGCCAGAGGCGTTCTGATCAACATTACGGGCGGTCTCGATATGACGTTGTTTGAGGTCGACGAGGCCGCCAATCGCATTCGCGAGGAAGTCGATCCCGAGGCCAACATCATCTTCGGCTCGACCTTCGACGAGAGGCTCGAAGGGAAGATGCGGATCTCGGTCGTCGCCACCGGCATCGACGCCGAAGCGATCGCGCAGCCGCGCCCGGCCATCAGCCTGGTCAGCAGCCGCGATTCGGTGCCCCCGCTGCGCGAAGCGACGACAGGCGGTTACACCCAGCCCGTGCTAACGCAGAATGCGGCGCAATCGACTAAATCGCGTCCCGAATTGGATAGCGAACCGCTGCCGCAGGCGGCAGCTGAGGCCGAGACCGCGGCAATACGAAACGGCGCCTTCATCGCTCCGAGGCCGGCCGATGCCGGGGTGGCGCGACCGGTCCCGCTGACCCAGCCCGCGGTTCCTCCCGCCGTCAAAGAGACCGCGCCGAAGCCCAAAGGGCGGGTGCCCAGCCTGATCGAGCGGGTGACCGGAGTGGGCCGCGCTCGCGCGACCGCGCCGGAGCCCGCGCCGCGCCCGCTCGTCCAGCCGGCAAAGCCTGCCGCGCAGCCGAATGCACAGCCCCGCCTGGCCCCGCTGGAGCCCGACGACCGGCCGAATTTGAGCAAGGAAGACGATTTGCTCGACATCCCCGCCTTCCTGCGCCGCCAAGCCAATTAGCCGGCGCTACCCTCACCCACTGAGCCTCCACCCTAACCCTACCCCGCTTGCGGTTTGCGGGGGAGGGAATGGAGGGGACGAACGCAGTTGAGGCGGGCGCGGGTCCTGGCGAGCGTCAGAAACATTCTTGGGGGATGCAACAATTCGTAACAAAGAGTGATTTGAGGCGAAGTTGGGGCGAAAGTAGCGTTGGGCTCTTCAGGGGACCACTTACAGAAGTCTGTCGCATGTTGGGGGATATCGCGACGGCGTCTCAACAGACGCTGAAAACAGCTATCGGGTGCCGGGGAATTGGACTTCATTCGGGCGAAAGGGTGGCAATGATATTGCACCCCGCCGCCCCGGATACGGGCATCGTGTTCCGTCGAGCCGGTTCGGCGGCCGAGATTCGGGCAAACTGGGCCAATACGATCGACGCGCCGCTCTCTACCGTGCTGTCCAACGGCGAGGGAAAGACGGTGGGCACGGTCGAGCATCTGATGGCGGCGCTGGCCGGTGCCGCCATCGACAATGCCATCGTCGAGCTCGATGGCCGCGAAGTGCCGATCATGGATGGGAGTGCCGCACCCTTCTTGTTTTTGATCGAGTGCGCCGGGGTTGTCAAACAGGATGCCGTACGGCGCGCAATCAAGGTGTTGAAAGAAGTCAGCGTCACCGAAGACGGGGCGACGGCGGCGCTCTTCCCCGACCACGGGTTTTCGATGAGCTTCGAGATCGATTTCGAAAATCCGCTGATTCGCCGCCAGGACATTTGTCTGATGTTCGATGCGGACACGTTCAAGACGGAGCTCAGCCGGGCGCGCACATTCGGCCTGCTCGACGAACTCGACCGGCTGCGCGCCGCCGGCTTGGCGCGCGGCGGCTCGCTCGATAACGCCGTGGTCGTTGGCCGCGGTCACGTCTTGAACGTCGGCGGCTTGCGCTACGCCGACGAGTTCGTGCGCCACAAGCTCCTCGACGCCTTCGGAGACCTTTATCTCGCCGGGGCTCCGCTGCTCGGATCCTTCCGCGGCGTCCGCTCGGGACATGCCCATACCCGGCGCCTGCTCTCGGCGCTCTTCGCCGATCGTGAGGCTTGGTGCTACACCACTCTGAGCGGGTCGACCCATCCAGGCGGGCGCGAATGGCAGGACGGGCTGCAGCTCGCCGGCGATTGACGAGCGCGCCGACTTGTTCGCCGACCGGACAGTTGTGCTATAAGCGGCGCTTCAACATTCCTGTCCAGAGTAAGTCAATGCGTTTTTTGCCCTTCCTTCGATGGTTCGGCGTAGCCGCGCTGATTGGCGCGCTGACTGCCTGCGGCGGTTCGAAGAAGGAGGCTTATGTCGAGAAGCCGGTCGACGATCTCTACAACAAGGCCATGGATGAACTCGTCGAGGAACGCTACCCCACGGCGGCCAAGACATTCGAGGAAGTGGAAAGTCAGCACCCCTATTCCGTCTGGGCCACCAAAAGCCAGCTGATGGCGGCTTATGCTCAGTACGAAGCAGGAAACTACGGTGAGACGATCATTGCGGCTGATCGCTTCATTCAACTTCACCCAGGCCATCGTGACATCGCCTACGCTTATTATTTGAAGGCAATCTCATATTACGTGCAAATCGTCGACATCGGCCGTGATCAGAAGACAACCGAGCTCGCTCTGAAGGCGCTCGATGATGTCGTGAAGCGCTTTCCCGACAGCAAATACGCGCGGGACGCCCAGCTGAAGTTGGATTTCACGCGCGACCATCTCGCCGGCAAGGAGATGGAGATCGGCCGCTATTATCTGAAGCGGGGACAGTATCTGGCGGCCATGAACCGCTTCAAACGGGTCATCGACAACTATCAGACGACAACGCATGTTCCAGAAGCGCTGGAACGCCTCGTCGAGTGCGATCTGGCGCTCGGCCTCAACGACGAGGCCAAAGAGAATGCCGCGGTGCTCGGCCACAATTACCCGGGCAGCGACTGGTATGTCGACGCGTATTCCCTCGTTACTTCCGGCACACCCGGTTCGCCGCCCAAAGGCTGGTTCGCGCGCAATTTCGGAAGCGCCTTCTGACCCGCTTTGGCGGTTCGATCTCCGCGCCAACATGAAAAATTGTTAATTTCGCGCCTGCCGCCGGCTGACGTATTTCAGCGCGCCAACTAAGTCCGTTCATGTCGGAGGTGTCGAAGTGCTGCTGCGCCTTGTCGCATTATGTCTTGTCCTATTGACGGCGACAGCGGCCGGCGCCGCGGACAAGCCCGCGAATGGTATTACCGGGGTCTTTTTGACGACACGTTATCCCGCGCTGACCGTACGCGCGGGCGAGACCACGACGATCGACCTGTCGTTGCGCAACTTCAATGATCCGCCGCAGCAGCTGGCTCTTTCGGTGCCGGATGTCGCTCAGGGCTGGAAGGCAACAATTCTGGGCGGCGGGCAGCCGGTCGAGTCGGCGATCGTGGCGCCCGATACCGAAGAGAAATTGCAGCTGCGGCTCGAGCCGCCGGCTGGCACCGGACCCGGCGAATACCATTTTGTTGTCGATGCCAAAGGCGGGACAAACGATCTCAAATTGCCGATCACCGTCACGATCGGGCAGGAGCTCCCGGCGAAGCTCAAACTCACCACCAACTTCCCCTCGCTGCGCGGCACCGCGACGACTTCGTTCAAGTTCCGCGTGACCGTTGCGAATGACAGCGGGCGCGACGCCACGATCAACTTCAGCGCCGATGCGCCGAAGAATTTCCAGGTCACCTTCACCGAAGCCTATGGCAGCCAGCAGCTCACCAGCATTCCGATCGAGGCGGGCAAATCAAAGGACATCGAAGCCTCGGTGGCTCAGCCGCGCGACACCCCGGCCGGCGATTACAAGCTGGCGCTGCACGCCAGGAGCGAGGCGGCTTCGGCCGATCTGGATCTCGGGATAACGATTGTCGGGCAGCCTCGGCTGGCGTTGGCCGGCGAGGGCGGGCGCCTCAGCGGCGAGGCCTACGCCGGCCAGGACGGCCAATTGACCGTCGTCGTCCGCAATGACGGCAGCGAAGCGGCGCGCGACGTCGACTTCAGCGCGACCGCGCCGGAGGGGTGGAAGACCAGCTTCGACCCCAAGCAGCTGCCCGAGCTGGCAGCCGGGAAATCGCAAGCGATCAAGGTCAGCCTGACCCCGTCGCCGCGCGCCATCGCCGGCGATTACCAGGCGACGATCCGCGCCAATGCGGCCGGCGGTCAGTCCGAATCGGCGAACTTCCGCATTACGGTCCTGACCTCAACGCTGTGGGGCGCCGTTGGGATCGGGGTTATCGCGCTCTCTTTGCTGGTCGTCGTTTTCGCGGTCGCCCGCTTCGGCCGGCGCTAATGTGAACGCAGTGTTTGTTTGTCGCCATCCCGGCGGAGGCCGGGACCCATCTCGACATGGGCACCGGCCGGAGCCTGTCCTCGGGCCGCGCGCCCCGCGGACCCGTGGGCCGGTGTGGCGAAACGGGGAAGCAGGTCAGGATGAGTGAAGACGTTGTCATCAGCGCGCAGGGGCTGACCAAGCGCTACGGCGCGACCGTAGCAGTCGACCACATCAATCTCGATGTCCGCGCCGGCGAGATCGTCGGCATTCTCGGGCCCAACGGGTCGGGGAAAACGACGACGATCCTGATGCTCCTCGGGCTGACCGAGCCGACCGAGGGACGCGCCGAAGTGGCCGGCTTCGATCCGTTGCGCGACCCGCTAGAGGTGAAGCGCCGGGTCGGCTACCTCCCGGACTCGATCGGCTTCTACGACGGGCTCTCGGCCCGCGACAACCTCGCTTATACCGGGCGGCTGGCCGGATTGTCGCGGCCCGAGATCGACCAGAGGTTTGCCGAAGCGCTGGCGCGGGTCGGATTGCCCGATGTCGGGCGGGATCGGGTGGCGACGTTCTCGCGCGGCATGCGCCAGCGTCTCGGACTTGCCGAGGTGCTGATGAAGCGCCCGAGCATCGCCATCCTCGACGAGCCGACGGCGACCCTGGACCCGCACTCGACGCAGGAATTTCTCGGCATGATCCGCGGGCTCAAGGCCGACGGCACCGCGGTTCTGCTGTCCTCGCACCATCTCGACCAGGTGCAGAGCGTGTGCGACCGGGTCGCGCTGTTCAATCGCGGGCGCATCGCGCTGTCGGGCAGCGTGACCGATCTGGCCCAGCGGGTGCTGGGCGGCGGGTATGTGATCGATGTCGAGGCGCGTGGCGACGCGGTCCGCAACCAGCTCGCCGCTGTGCCCGGTGTGGTCCGGGTGCAGGTGCTGGATCCCGATCTCTACCGGGTTGATTGCGCGCGCGACCTGCGCGCCGACATCGCACGGCGCCTCGCCCCGTCATTCGACCTGCTCGGCATCCGCTTCGCCGAGCCAAGCCTCAACGAGGTCTATACCCGCTATTTCGACGAGATCCGCGATGCGGCGTAGAGGCTCCCCCTTTACCGGGGTCGGGGTCGTCCTCGCCAAGGAGGCGGCGGATTACCTTTCGGGTGCCCGGATGTGGGTGCTCGAAGCCCTGGTCTTTCTGACCGCGATCGCCGCGGCCTATGCCGCGATCCTGTCGATCCGCGCGAGCATTGGCGAGAGCCCCTTCCTCTTTCTGCGGCTGCTGACGATGGCGCAGGATCCGCTGCCGTCCTTTATCGCATTGCTGGGTTTTCTGATCCCGCTGGTCGCGATTGCGATCGGCTTCGATGCGATCAACGGGGAATTCAACCGCCGCACCTTGAGCCGGGTATTGGCGCAGCCAATCTACCGCGACGCCCTGTTGCTCGGGAAATTCCTCGCCGGGCTGGTGGCGCTCACGATCGGCCTGTTCTCGCTGTGGCTCTTGACGATCGGTCTCGGCCTCTTGTTTCTCGGTTTGCCGCCGAACACCGAAGAGATGGTGCGCATGCTGGGCTTTCTCGTCGCGACTATCGCCTATGGCGGGGTCTGGCTGGCGGTGGCCTTTCTGTTTTCGGTGGTGTTCCGCGCGCCTGCCACCGCGGCGCTCGCCGCACTCGGCGTATGGCTTCTGTTCTCCTTGTTCTGGTCGGTGGTCACCCCCCTCGTCGCGACATTGATTGCCGGCCCGCCGGAAGGGATCTTCGGCCCAAACCTCGATTATTTGCACACCGCCCAAGTGCTCGACCGGATCTCGCCGAACACGCTCTACGCGGAAATCGCCCTCGCGTTGCTGCAGCCGGCGACCCGCGCCCTCGGCCCGGTGCTCTACAGCCAGGTTCAGGGCGCTTTGCTCGGCGCGCCATTGCCGGCCGCGCAAAGCTTCATCCTGGTATGGCCGCAGATGACCGGCCTCATCGCCGGAATGATCGTCATTTTTGCGATCGCCTATGTGGTCTTTCAACGCCAAGAAATCCGGGCTTGAAGTCTGTCCAAAGTCAAAAGGGGCGGTCCGAATGGACCGCCCCTGGCGTGGTCTGAGGGCTCCCATTTTCCCCCTAAATTGGCCCGCCGACCCGTCGGCCACGGCCTCGAGTTCACCGTGTCGACCACGAGAGGCAGCTTATCGCCGGAAACTTCCGGCACAAGCGGCGGAATCGTTGCCCACAGGCTTACCCCCAAGATAGCGACACTATCCCCTAAACCGTCCACAGAGCGGGACAACTCAGCCGATGCGGCGCTGCAAAAAGTCGAGAACCGCCTCGAATGCGCCGTACCGGACCAGATTCTCGTGACCGGCGTCGCGGGCGAGCCACAATTCCTTTGGTTCCGGGGCTGCGTCGAACAGCGCTCGGCCGAAGCGCACCGGAACGACCCGGTCTCGCTCGCCATGAAGGACCAGAATCGGCGCCCTGACATCGCCGATCCTCGCGAGCGAGTCGAAACGGTCGCGCACCAGCGCGAAGGCCGGGATGAACGAGTAATGGTGCTGGGCGACTTCGGCGACGCTCGTGAAAGGCGCTTCGAGTATCAAACCCGCGACCGCCCGCTGCGCCGCCAGCGGCACGGCAACTCCCGATCCCAGAACTCGCCGTAGATCACGAGCCGGTCCGGCGTAATCCCCTCGCTGCCGAGAAAATCGAGAGCCGCGGCGCCGTCGGCGAGCAAGCCTGCTTCGCTCGGCGTACCGGGGTTGCCGCCAAAGCCGCGGTACTCGGCCATCAGCGCCCCGTACCCGCTGCGCGCAAACCACAGCAGGCGGTCGGCGCGGTATCCGATATGGCCGCCATTGCCGTGGAAATATGCAATGACCGGGCTGCGGTCGCGTGGCGGCAGGTACCACGAGAGCAACGACAGCCCGTCCGCCGTCTGCAATGTGACCTCGCGGACGCCGAGCGCGGCGAGCTCTGGGCGCCCGACTCCGGGAAAGTAGAGCAGATGGCGTTGAAACACATAGAGACCGCCGACCACCACCCCATAGGCGGCGAGCGCAGATCCGAGAAGCGCATACAACACGCCGGCTAGCCGGAAATGTGACGACGGCAAAATTCAGGCGGCGGGTAACGGCGGCCGCTCGCTCCGGCGCACCCGGACGCTCGCCGATTTGAGCTGGCCGCAGGCGGCAAGGATGTCCCGGCCGCGTGGCGTACGCACCGGCGCCGAATAGCCGGCGGCAAAAACGATGTCGGAAAACGCCTTGATCGCCGCATCCGAAGAGCACTCGTAGGGCGCCCCCGGCCACGGATTGAATGGGATCAGATTGACTTTCGCTGGAATCCCCGCGACCAGCCGCACCAGCTCGCGGGCATCGGCCGGGCTGTCGTTGATGCCTTTAAGCATGACGTATTCGAAGGTGATGCGGCGGGCGTTGCTCGCCCCGGGATAGCTCCGGCACGCCTCGAGCAGCTCCGCGATCGGGTATTTGCGGTTGAGCGGCACCAGGCGGTCGCGGATGTTGTCGCGCACCGCATGCAGCGAGACCGCGAGATTGACCGCAAGCTCGGCGCCGCACCGGCGGATCATCGGAACCACCCCGGAGGTCGACAATGTGATCTTGCGCCGCGAGATCGACAGACCTTCCCCGTCCATGACGATCTTCAAGGCCGCCGCGACATTCTCGTAATTGTAGAGCGGCTCGCCCATTCCCATCAGGACGATGTTCGTCACCTGCCGGTCGTCTTGCGGCGACGGCCATTCGCCGAGCGCGTCCCGCGCGACCATTACTTGCCCGACGATCTCCTCCAACTCCAGATTGCGCACCAAACGCTGTGTGCCGGTGTGGCAGAAGGAGCACGTCAACGTGCAGCCGACCTGGGAGGAGACGCACAAGGTCCCGCGATCATCCTCAGGGATATGAACGGTTTCGACCTCCTCGCCGTCGGCGAAGCGCAGGAGCCATTTGCGGGTTCCGTCGGACGAGGCGAGCGCGCGCGATATCGCCGGCCGTTCCAGCACATAGCGCGCCGCGAGCTTGTCGCGGAATGGCTTCGACAACGAGGTCATCGCCGCGAAATCGGTGGCGCCCCGGCGATAGATCCAGTGCCACAGCTGATGCGCGCGGAATGGCTCGGCGCCGAATTCAGACATTTCGGCGGCGAGCGTCTCGCGGCCCAACCCGACGAGGTTGCGGCGCGGCGGTTCGGATGAAGTCGCGGTCAGCATGGCTCGCTCTATGTGGGGAGCCGCCCGGCTCAGCGCTTCACGTCGCAGGCTTTGTCGATGAGCGCGAGCGCCTGGGCGAAGCCGGCGAGCGAATAGTCGTCGGTCGTGGCCGGGCCTTTCTGGGGCGTCCCCTTGACGATCGCCTGTTTTCCTTTGGTCATCGCCTCGACGATTGACTTGTCGAGCTCGGGCGTGCGCGCCCAGGCGGTGTCCCCCTTGGTGAACAGATCGAATTTCGCACCGCCGATATCGAGCGAAACCTCGCTGTCCTCTTTGAGCGGATAGCCCTCGGCGAAACTGACGACGTTGGCGACTTTCTCACCCGGCCGATGGGTGACCATCGCCAAGGGATGCTTGCGCCTGCCCCCGGCCGGCCCGCTTTTCTTTGGTTCACCGGCCAAATAGCACACCTTCCCGGATTTTTCGGTGTAGGCGTAGGCCGTCCACGCATCGGCGGCGCCAAGCCGCTCAGCCGGGGTCCCCGCAATGGTTTGCGCGGCATTAGCGGGTTTTTTCGAGCTCTCGGCATGGCCCGCCACTGAGATCAAGAGCAGCACAACAAAGCTGAAATGAAGCGGCCGCCATGTCCTCATGACCGCACCATACCGAAGCCGGCCTTTCAAAACCACGCGGCAACGCATCGCTCTCCCCTCGGCGCGCGAAACCGGGCAAAATGGCGGGCATGAGCGAGATCACGATCCGGCCGGCGCGGCCGGGAGACGCGTGCGGCATAGCCCGGCTCGATGTCGAGACCTGGCGCACGAGCTATGCCGGGGTGCTCTCCACGGCCTACCTCGTCGGATTGTCGGAACGGCGCCGCGAAGCAGGATGGCGCGGCGCGATCCTGCGGGAGCCGCGGGATGTGCGAGTCGCGGTCGGTTCGAACGGCGCCATCCTCGGTTTTGGCAGCTGCGGACCCAATCGCGGGGACCGCTCCTTCACCGGTGAAGTGTTCACGCTTTACGTCGCCCCGGATTGGCAGAACCAGGGGATCGGCCGACGGCTGCTGATTGCGTTGTTCCGCCGGCTCGTTGCTGCAGGGCGGCGGTCGGCGATCCTGTGGGTGCTGCGCGAAAATCCGTCTCGGTTCTTCTATGAGCGGCTCGGCGCCCGGCAAGTGAGCCGAAAGCCGATCGCCGTCGGCGGCACGGCGATAGACGCCATCGCCTATGGCTGGCCGGATCTCCCCGGTTTTCTCGCCGAAGTCTCCAGCGAGGACCGCGAGTCCGAGCCCTGACCCAGAGCTATTCGGACCGACCAATTTGCTGGATCAGGGGGAGGATCTCGTTTTTGACGTCCTCTGCGGTCAATGGACCGACGTGGCGAAGGCGGATGTGGCCGGTGGCGTCCACGATATAAGTCTCCGGCACACCGTAAACCCCAAAATCGATTGCGGTCGTGCCGTTGCGGTCGACCCCGATATGGCCGAACGGGTCGCCGAGGCGTTCCAGAAACCGGCGCGTGTCCTCGGGCTTGTCCTTATAGGCGATGCCGTCGAGCGTGACCCCGGGGAGGCGGCGCAGCGCCATCAGCTCGGGGTGCTCTTCGCGGCACGGAGCGCACCAGGACGCGAAGAAGTTGACGAGGGTCACCCGCCCGTCGAGGTCGTTGCGCGCCAACCCTTTAGCGCTCTCGTAAAGGCCGGGCAACGCGAAACCGGGCGCCGGGCGGTCGATCAATGCCGACGGCAGCAGGTGCGGATCATGCCTCAAACCGACCGCAAATGCAGTGATCAGCACGGCAAAAAGGGCGACCGGCAACAGGAAGATGAGCTTGCGTCCCATGGATCATTTCTTCTGGGCCATTCCGGCCGGCGCCGTACCACCCGCGCCGCCCTCCTGCCAATGCCCGCTCTTCTTCAGCGCGTCGACAACCTCGCGCGGCATGTAGTTCTCGTCGTGCTTGGCCAGCACGCTCGATGCGGCGAACACTCCGTCGGGGCGCAATTTTCCCTCGGCGACAGCGCCTTGTCCCTCGCGGAAGAGATCCGGCAGCAGGCCCTGGTAGACGACTGCGACATCATTCGCGCCGTCGCTGATGCGGAACGAGACGCTGCGCCCCTCGGAGCCGCGCGACAGGCTGTGCGCCTCGACCAGACCACCGATCCGCACCCGGCGATCCGCCGCGACCGCCTTTGCCTTCAACTCGCTCGGGCTGTAGAAAAATACGAGACTGTCGTTGAACGCGCTCAACACCAGCACCGTGGCTCCGCCGAGAGCCGCCATGCCGAACGCCAGCAACCCCAATCTCTGCTGCTTGCGGGTCATCGTCTCCTGCGGGGATCCTGCTGCAGCCGCTCCAGCGCGGCGGCGCTCTCGCGGTAGCGCCGCCAGGAGAATAAGGCGAGACCCCCGAGAACCGCAAAGGCGACCCCGTAGGCCGGCCACACGAAAGCAGCGTAACCCCCCATCGCGAGAAACGCGCCGATGTCCCCCATCAAGGCACCGCGGTTCGGGCCGAAACGGCCCGCTCGCGCTCGGGACGCGGAGCGCGCACGGCACCTGCATTGAGCCGCAGCGCCATTGCCTTGCGCTCGTTGAGCGCGGTTCTCATGCGCACCATCAGCAGCACGGCAAACAGCAATGTGAACCCCACAGCCATGATCAGCAGCGGGGTGAGCATCGAGGTGTCGATTGTGGGGCCGCCGATCCGCATGACACTGGCCGGCTGGTGCAGGGTGTTCCACCAATCGACGGAGAATTTGATGATCGGCAGGTTGACCACCCCGACCAGCGCCAGCACCGCGGCCGCCCTGCCGCCCCGCGAGGGATCGTCGAAGGCGTTCGCCAGCGCGATGTAGCCGAGGTAGAGAAAGAACAAGATCAGCACCGAGGTGAGCCGGGCGTCCCACACCCACCAGGCGCCCCACATCGGGCGCCCCCACAGCGAGCCGGTGGTGAGGCAGACGAACGTGAACGCGGCGCCGATCGGAGCGGCCGCGCGGGCCGCCACTTCGGCCAGCGGATGCCGCCAGACGAGCGCAACCGCGCTCGCGACTGCGACGAACAGATAGACGCTGAGGGCCATCCACGCAGCCGGGACATGCACGTACATAATCCGTACCGTGTCGCCCTGCTGATAATCCGGCGGGGCCACGACGAGGGACCAGAAAAGGCCGACGACAAGGACGACCAAGGCCGCGCAGCCGCACCACGGCACAGCCTTGGCGCTCAGCCGCATAAAACGCGCCGGGTTGGCGAGCCAATTCATCATCGCTGCTCAAATGTAATGCCGATTTTGCGTCAAGTCAGCGTCGGCGATGCCGCGCTTACTCCAGCGCCTGGCGTAACGCCGCAGCGCTCGCCCATGGACAGAGCGCCAGAGCCGCCAACGTGACGGCGCCGAGGATCAGCAGATAAGCGCGCGCGCCGCTGCCGGAAGCGCCCGCTTCGACCGCCCCGGCGCCAAAAATCAGCGGCGGTATGTAGAGCGGCAGAACGAGCAGCGACAGCACGACGCCCTGCCGCCGGGCCCCCAGGCTCAACGCCGCGGCGACGCTGCCGATCAGGCTCAATGCCGGGGTGCCGATCAACAGGCTCGCGAACAAGGTCGCGATCGACCCCGGATCGAGATCGACAAGGAGGGCTAGAAAAGGGCTGGTCAGCGCCAGCGGCAGGCCGGTCGCCACCCAATGCGCGGCGCATTTTGCGAGCACCGCAAGCTCGAGAGGGAGGCTCGAAAGGGCCAACAGATCGAGCTCGCCGTCCTGGTAATCCGCCTCGAACAGCCGGTCGAGCGACAACAGAGCCGCGAGCAATGCCGCCACCCAGATAATGCCGGCTCCGATGCGTTGCAGAACCTCCGGCTCGGGACCGACGCCGAACGGGAACAACACGACAGCGAGAACAAAGAACCCGATGACGAGACCGGTGTCGCCGCCTTGGCGCAGGGCGAGGCTCAGATCGCGCCGGAAGAGGCCGAGAAACGCCGCCATCCTCAGCCGGCGGCTGCATCGTCCAATAGCGGCGCAAATTCATCGAGGCGGATGGCGGTGGCGGCGCCGATGTCGATCGGCGTGTGGCTGGCGACGACGACGCGTCCGCCGGCGGCGCGATGCTCGGCGATCGCCTGTTCGAGCCGCGATTGGTTTTCATGGTCGAGCGCGCTGGTCGGTTCGTCGAGCAGCCAGATCGGCGCCGGCGCCACGATCAGACGGGCGAGCGCCACCCTGCAGCGCTGCCCCGCGGAAAGCCAGCGGCAGGGCCAGTCGGCAACCCCGTCGAGGTCGAATGCGGCCAGCGCCGCTTCGAGGAGGCGCGGCGCCCGGCTCGCCTGCGTACCCCGAAGCGCTGCCCAGAACGTGAGCGTCTCGCGCGGTGTAAGGCCGGGTTTGATGCCATCCTGATGGCCGACAAAGTCCAATTGCGCGCGATAGGCGGCGCTCTCGGCCTCGACTGGCGCAGCGCCCCACAGGAGACGGCCGCTGGCCGGCATGATCAGTGTGGCGAGGACACGCAACAGGCTGGTCTTGCCGCTGCCGTTCGCTCCGGTGAGCAACAGAGCGCCCCCTGCCGGCAGGCGAAACGAGAGCCCGGCAAAGACCAGACGCTCACCGCGCCGGCAAGCGAGACCTTCGGCAACCAGATCGGGTTTGGTCAAAGCGCGCAGCGGGAAAAAAAGCGGCTCCGGTGGGGGAATACCGGAGCCGCGTGGCCACGGTCGAATTGCTCGACCGAGTACGAGGTTTGGGGGACAAACCTGTAAGGATTAACCTTACGCATCCTATATAGGGCGTCGATTGGGACGTTGGTTTGAAAAAATTGTGACCTTTTTGGTGACGGTCAAGTCAATTTCCGTCGATCCTCGATCAGCTTGCCGTCGGCGGGCAGGCTGCCTTCCGGCACGCGGCTAACGGTGCCGCGCATTTTCGTCACGGCCTGAAGGCTGTCAGCGATGAGGCCCAGATCCTGCGCCGGCTCGCCGAGTTCGGCCAGCAGGGTCATTTCGTCGGTGCTGCGCGGCCGCTCCACCACGAGGCGGGCACGGATGATCGACTTATGGCGCCGCAGAATTTCGGCGACCTGCTCGGGGTGGACGAACATGCCGCGCACCTTGGTGGTCTGGTCGGCGCGGCCGAGCCACCCCTTTATCCGATGGTTTGTCCGGCCGCATGGGCTCGGACCCGGCAGCATCGCCGACAGATCGCCGGTGGCAAAGCGGATCAGCGGATATTCCGGCGTCAACGTCGTTACGACGACCTCGCCGACTTCGCCGGGAGCCACCGGCTCCCCGGTGCCCGGCAGGACCAGCTCGAGAATGATCCCCTCGTCGACCACCATGCCCTCGCAGACCTCGCCGTCCGGGCTCGTGCTCTCATAAGCGATGATGCCGATATCCGCCGTCCCGTAGCACTGCAGCACGCCGAGCCCGCGGCTGCGGAATTCGGCGCGCAATGCCGACGGCAGGGCTTCCGCCCCGACCAGCGCCTTCTTCAATGAGGAAACATCGCCGCCCTCGCTCGCCGCGCGGTCGAGCAGGATTTTCAGGAAGGACGGCGTCCCAATATAGCCGACCGGCCGCAGATCAGCGATCGTGCGCAATTGCTGCTCGGTCTGACCGGTGCCGGCCGGGATCACCGGGCAGCCGAGCGCCTCGGCGCCGCTCTCGACCATCGCACCCGCCGGGGTCAGGTGATACGAAAAGGCGTTGTGGACGAGATCGCCGGCACGAAACCCGGCGGCGAAAAGGGCCCGCGCAAAGCGCCAGTAATCGGGCCGCCGGCCCTCCGGTTCATAGATCGGTCCGGGCGACACGAACACCCGGCGAAGTGCGGATAGCGGTTGTGCGACAAACCCGCCAAACGGCGGATCGTTGCGTTGCAATTCGATGAGTTCGGATTTTCGCGTCAGCGGCAGTTCGGCCAAGCTGCGTCGGTCAATCACATCTTCCGGATGAACCCCGGCGAGCAGTTGGCGATACGCCGGCGCGCGCTCCTTTGCCGCCGCAATGACCTGCGGCAGCGCCGACATCAAAGCTGCTTCGCGCTCGGCCGGATCGCGCGTCTCGAGGGTGTCGTAGAACTGCGTCGCCACCCGAACCCTCCCTCCGCTGCAGCCGTCAAACCAGCGCAATCTGCTCCCGTCAGAACCGCCGCATCAAGCTCCAACGAATAGGGCCGACTCAACGCAGAAGACCCGCCGGTTGCGCCGGCGGGTCTCGAAGGAAGGATATATTGGCGCGTGTGCGCCGCGCGATTCCTAGTTTGGCTTAGGACCAAGAGTGGAGGTGTATGGATGGCGGGTCGGGGAATTGTCGCCCTCGGTCGCCTGATAATGCTCGTCTTTGCCCGAGGAATGCGATCCTGGCTGCGGGCCGACCGATGTCGAATAGGGATGCTGCCAGTTATCGGTTCCATAAGTGGAAGAAGAGGGTGGCGTAACTGCCGGAGCCGTTGCAGGGCTGCTCGGCGGCAGCGACGTGACCGACTGGGCGTGCGCGACTGCCGCGGCGCCGGCCAATAGCCCTAAACTCACAACGGCCGATTTGAGCAAGCTCGACATAGCGGCGTCCTCCAGATCCTCTGTTGGTTCCCCAGAAGGCTGCCTCAAGTTGCTGTTGCACGCCAATGATAATTGTGCATCGCACGCATGAATGATCTGCATTTCCACGCACTCGATCTGAACCTGCTGCGGGTCTTCGATACGCTAATCGAGGAACGCAGCGTCACGCGCGCCGGCGAACGGCTCGGGTTGAGCCAGTCGGCAATCAGCCATGCGCTGAACCGGCTGCGCTATGTGCTCCACGATGAACTGTTCGTGCGGGTGGCGGACGGCATGCGACCGACGCCGCGGGCCGCCGAAATCGCTCCGCGCCTGCGCGAGGGGCTGCTGCAGCTTCAGCTGGCGCTCGGGCCCACCGAATTCGTGCCCGAACGGACAGAGCGGCGTTTCACGATCGCCTGCGGCGAGTATGTCGGCACGGTGCTGGTTCCGGGTTTTATTGCCCGGGTGCGGGCTCTTGCGCCAAATGCCGAACTGCGCATTCGGCCGAGCAATATGGGAGTAACGGAAGCGCTGCTCGCCGGTCGCATCGACCTCGCGATCGGTAGCTTCAGACGAGTGCCCGAGCCCTTCCTCTGCGAAACCTTGTTTCAGGAGACCCGGGTCTGGGTACTGAGCGCCGATCACCCGGCAGCGCGCAGCGAACTGACCCTCGAACGCCTCGCCTCACTGTCGCATCTGATCATTTCCGCGACCGGAGAGGACGAGCACGCGATCAACGGCTATGTCAGTGACCATGGCCTCGAGCGGCTGGTCACCCGCAGCGAAGTCGGGTTGCTGCAAGGTGCGCTGGCGGCGCGCGGATTACGCCGGGTGGTCGGCCTGACGACGCCGCATTTCCCGGCCGCCCTCGCAGTCGTTAGCCAGTCCGACATGGCGGCGCCGCTGCCGCGCCGTCTCGCGGCGGCCTTCGCCGAGCCATACCGCCTCCAGCTGTTCGAACCTCCCTATACCTCGCCGCCGTTCGACATCATGGCATTGTGGCACCGCGACCATGGCGCGGACCGAGGGGTCGTCTGGCTGCGGAATGTCTTGCGCGAGGTCGCGGCGGGTCTGTGACCGCATGGCACACAACAAAAAGGCCCGCCGACAGCGCCGGCGGGCTTCAAAGCTGGATACTTGTTCTCGTTAGAACTTCACGCGGAACTTGCCGATCAGGGCTTGTTGTTGGCCTTTGATGTTCGCGACGGTCTGGCGCTGCCCCCAGGTGTATTCGATCCCCGCATCGATAAACGCGACCGGACTCCAGATCAGGTTGGCGTGAGCGGTCTGTAGCTGCTTGTTCGAGACGATCGACTGCGTCGGCCCAATCAGCTGTGAGGGGTAACCGAAATAAGAATAACCGTAAACAACGGTCGACCGCAAATTCGCCAACCAGAAGTGCTGATAGCCCAGCTGGTAGCCGAACTCGGTTACCGGCCTGACGAGGATGGACCCCGCTGCCGCCGCGGTAGCCGGCGACGTCAGGAAGTTTGTCGCCAATGCCGCACCGGAACCGTCGTTCAGATAGCGGCCGAGGCCGCTGCCGACGGTGAATTGCCACAGAAAGTCGTCCTTGTCCCAAGCGAACCAGCCGGGCTTGACGTCGCCTGATACACCGCCACCGCCGCCAACGAAAGTCTTGTCGATGAGATGACCGTCGTTGAGTGTGAGTGTCGGACGCACCACGCCACGAAAATCGACATGGCCCCATGGCTCCGACCAGTACGAGGCAAACGTGACGTCGGGCGCCGAGGCCTTGGTCGGATTGCCGGAAAGTGTACAGGCCACGGTCGGGCTGATCAGCACTCCATTGGCGACGCAGCCGGCGGTCCCATTAACCACTGCGCCTGGGCCACCCGGCAGCGCTTGCGTGTTGGAGTCCGATCTCACATTGCCGGCCGGTGTGACGAAGTCGGTCTCGGGGGTTTCCGCCGAGATCGACCAGGCGCTGCCCCATGGCCCCGTATAGGTGTAGCGTATCTGCGGGATACGCACGACGCCGGCCTGGCCGGTGGGGCCGCCGAAATCGAGCGTTTCTGCGTTAGCGTCGGGATCGGCGAAGTTCGAGTTGGCCTGCCCGGCGAGAAAGCCGCCGAGAGTGCCATAGGCGTATCGCAACCGCGGGACCAAACTATCCGATACATTCGTAAGGCCAGTTGTAGTACCGCTAAAGTTATCGACGCCGGCAAAGTCGAATTCGATGAAAGTCCGTGACTCGCCCCAGGCGGTCGGCGTGCGCGTTTCGACATTGAGGCGTGTTTCCCGCGGGCTTTGCAAGAAGACGCCGTTGCCCCGCGAAGTGGCTGTGCTTTGCGGAACCACATTCCCTGCGGTAGGAAAGCCGGGAACCGTCTTGCCACCCGCGTTCAGCGGGATCGCCTCCAAATTGCCGGTGGCCCCGACGGTCGTGCTTTGGTTGCCGTTTGGCGGGCCACCCTGGAAGTAATAGTCCAGGGTCTCATCGATAAACCCGCCGACGCGGATCGAGGTGTCGGTGCCCGGGATCAGAAACGACCGCGGAAAACTGCCGCCGGCCATCGGCTGACCCGGCGTTGCCTCCGCGCCGTAGCCCCCAGGAACCCCAGGTGCTCCATGTGCTGCCTGAGCCAGCTGCTCGATGCGGCGCTGGAGCAGTTCCTGGTTGGCGCGAAGATCCGCCAATTCATCGGCGTTCACCGCCGGTAAGCCCATCAGCAGCGCCATCGAAGCGGTCAAGCCCCCAATTGCTGCGGCCCTGCCGATATTCAGTTTTCTGGTCATTGCTCCCCCGAGAAATCAACGGTTGCAGCCAGCCGGCCGAGACACCGTGCGTCTCGCGTCAGGATATGCAGAGGCGGGGGCCGATCAAGAAAGCTTTGCCGCCCACGTGGTCTTTTCGTCTCAGCGTGGCTAAACTACAACACTACGATTTAAGACATTGATATGACTAAATTCCGTCAGCCGGTCTGCGAAACCAAAATGACCGAGTTGGCGCGTTTTATCGACCGGATCGCGCTAGCGAGATGCGCGAGACTGCCCCAAAGTTGGGCAAACTCCTCGGCCCAGAGGCGGCGTATGGCGATTACAAATTAGAATTGCGTTGCTGTTTTAATATCAAGATGCTATCATCTCGGGGTAGGTAATCGCGGGATGTCCAAAACCGGATGTCTGCATGGTAGACGAGATCGGCGGCTGATAATTTGCTGCAAAAACAGCAAAAACAGCGGGTCAACGGGAGGAGATTGCACAACTCACTCCGCCATTGCGACCCGCGGGCTTGAGCCGCGAGGGAGCAATCTCAGGCCGCCTGAGCGCTCAAGCGAGATTGCTTCGGCGCGCGAAAGTCGCGCCTGGCAATGCAGCGCCCATATGATCGGAAATGCGCTAGAACTTGAAGCCGAGGCGAGCGCCGGCGTCGGTTATCCCAGCGTTATGCGGCGCGAGATTGGCGTTCGACATGTGGTCGACGAACCCCGATACGCTGAGGTTGGGTGTCAGCTGGTAACCGAGTTCGACGCTTCCTCTGAACAGGGCGGTCGAGCCGAGCTTTTTGCGGTCCGGCGGGGCGCTGTTGGTATAGCCGTCCTGCAGGGCGCCCCCGAGGCTGCCATTGGCAAAGACACTGCTGCCCCACCCGAACAGGTTCTGGATCAGCGTGATCCCCCAGGTCAGGCCAAAATAGCCGTCGTTGGTCTTGCCCGCCGTGTTCAGCGAACCGCCGAGATGAGGGCGCGGCGACCCGAGCACGCGAAAGAATTCCGGTGGCGTGAACAACATTTCGAAATTGATGTCCGACCCCAATTCGACGTGCTTGTCAAAGAGGCCGACGTCATGCGCGAGGACGCCAAACTTAAACTCGTCGACCACCGGGGTCTCCGCCGTCGCAGCCGCCGGGACAGCGGCGGCCAGCATAGCGGCGCCAACTACGCAGCGACGAATTCCCACCATTATCGTTGTTCTCGATCCGCGTTTACCGCCCGTCCCATATCGCGCAATCCGTTAATCGATTTCTCGCCCCGCGCCAACCCCCTGAGCGCCTTCCAGCGCGCCGACCAGCGGTGGCGGTTGAGCTCGCGCCGGACAACCGCCGGCTCGGTCACCCAATTGAGTTGCACGATCCGGCGCTCCCCAACATGCGGGAGATGCCCATGGAACGATCGGGCGCTGCGGCGAAACGCCAGCATCGTGCCGGCGAGCGGCACGACTTCACGCGCGTAATCGTCGATGTCGTCGGGCCCGCGCAGCAGCCGCAACCGTCCCTCGGGGCGCTTCCAGGCAAGGTTCAGATAGAGCAGCAAGGTGATGATCTTGCTTTCCGAAATCGGTGTGGATGCGCCCGTCCTTGCCGTCGCTCCGGCCGCGCACCGTCACCATTGTCGGGCGGCTGCCGAGGTCGAGCCCAAACTTTTCCTCGACCGCGCTGCGCAGCCCCGGCCCGGTCAAGGCGGCAACGAGCCGTGAAAAGGCTGGCCCGCACGCCAGGCTTTCAACCGGGAAGCTGCCGTGACCGGGGACATTCGGGAAATCGGTGACGAGAGGGCTCAGCTCGTCGCCGCGCACAAACTCCTCGACAACGACATAGTCGAACGGGTCGCGGCACAGCGGCGCCTCCCGCAGGCGATCAAGCTCGAGCAACGTCAACGCCGGCTCCGGTAATCCTCGCCATCGGATTGAAATATAGCCATTCGCCCCGTTCTTGGCCAAACCGGTTATCGTGAGCTATGAGCCATTCACGCCACTCCGCCGGGCTTTTCGCCGGCTTCCTCGCCGCCACGGCGTTCTTCACGCGGCTGCCGGTCGATCGGCGGGCAGCGGGCGTGTCGCGGCTCGCCAATTCGGCCTGGGCCTTTCCGCTCGTCGGCGCCGGGATCGGCGGCGCAACGGCGCTCGCTCTTATGCTGGCCCAGGTGATCGGCTTGGCGAGTTGGCCGGCGGCGCTGTTGTCGGTGCTGGCAGGCATCGGGTTGACGGGAGCGTTGCATGAGGACGGGCTGGCCGATACCGCCGACGGGTTCTGCGGGGGGCGAAACCGGGAAGAAAAGCTCGCGATCCTGCGGGACAGCCGGCATGGCACTTACGGCGTGCTGGCGATCGTTCTAAGCGTGCTGCTGCGAGCCGCGGCGCTCGCCGCCATCGGGGATGTGATCCACGCGGGTCTCGCGCTGATCGCGGCGCACGCCGCCTCGCGGGCCGCACTGCCGGCGGCGATGATGGGATTGACGCCCGCGCGCCCCGATGGTCTCGGGGCGACGGCGGGAACACCTCGAGCAGGCGGTGCGATCGCGGCGGCTTGGATTGGCGCCGCGATCGCCTTGGCGGCATTGGGGCCGGTGCGAGGAGGGATAGCGCTTTGCCTCGCCGGCGCGGTCGTGTTCGCCATGGCTCAGCTCGCAAATCGCCAGATCGGCGGCTACACGGGCGATGTGCTCGGGGCGGTCCAGCAAGTCGGAGAGATCACGATTTTGCTCGCCGCATCGGCGAGATGAGCCAAGATCACCCGCCCAACTCGCCGGGCAACCCCCAGCTGGACGACCCGATGCGCCGCACCAGATGGAGGTGGTTGCGCTCGCCCTCACGGCGGTAGCGGGCCTGGTGGACGAGCGAGCGGACGAAATGGATGCCGAGCCCGCCGATGCCGCGCTCTTCTGCCGCCCCGTCCAAATCCGGCCCGCGGAAAGCCAGTGGATCGAACGGCCCCCCATCGTCGACGAAGCTTATCCGCAGGCGGCCTCCCCTCCACCCGAGCGAGACGGCGACGGTTCCTCCCACCGAATGTGGCCTGAGACCATGTGTTACCGCGTTGGTGAAGAGCTCATCGAGAATGATCAAAAGCCGCGACCGCTCGTCATCCGGCAGGCCGCACTGCCGCGCGAATTCGTCGGCAAAGGCTTGGAGCCGCGTGAACTCGGCGTGCTCGGCACGCAGCGTGATCGACGCCCTCTTCACCGGAGGCTGCTCATCTTGCTCCCAAGAGCCTCCCGATCTCGTGTATCAAAAAGACCGTGATCAACCACGGAGAAAGAAATTGGCAGGGAGGAAGAAATTGGCAGGGAGGAAGAAATTGGGCTGGGCGCTGTGTTTGGCCGCAGCATTGTTGATTGCCACGCCGGGCATTCCTTCGGCGGCCGAATCTCCGGCGATTGCCCAGATCAAGAAGGTAATCGGGCAGGCGGCGATCCTGCGCTCCGGCGAGCGTCGGCCCGCGAAAGTCGGGGACATGCTGTTTGTCAAGGATGTCATCGAAACAGGCGCGGATGGCGGGATCGGCATCACCTTCATCGATAACACGGTATTCTCCGCCGGTCCGAACAGCCAGATCGCGCTCGACGAATTCCAGTTCAATTCGAACGATTTCCGCGGCGCGATGCTGGCCGACATGCGGCAGGGAACCTTGGCCGTCGTCTCCGGCGACATTGCGCGCAGCACCCCTGGGGCGATGAAAGTGAGGACGCCGACCGCAATCCTCGGGGTGCGCGGCACGACCTTTGTGGTTCAAGTCTATGGCGACCACTGATGATGCGGCGGACAATCCCGGCACTCGCCTCATTGCTCCTTCTCGCGGGTTGTCCCCGGCAAGCGCTGTTCGTAGTGCTGCCCAATGCCGAAGGCGGTGGCGTCGGGGCGATCACGGTTGAGGAGGGCGAGACGGCAACGACCCTCGACCAGCCTTATGCAACGGCAAAGTCGCGGGCGGGCAGCATCGCGCCGAGCGAGGAAACCCCGGGAAACGTCAGCGTGATCTTCCGGCGAGCGATCGCGGCGCGGCCGATCCTGCCGCATCACTTCCGCCTCTATTTCATCCTGGGCAGCAACGAGTTGACCCCCGAATCCCAGGCCGCCTATCGCACTGTGTTCGACGATGTCAGGCAACGACCGGTTTACCAAATCGAGGTGATCGGCTTCACCGACATGCTCGGCGATCTGTCCGATAATCAACAGCTGTCACTCGCTCGCGCGGCAGCGGTCCGCGACGCACTGGTTCGCGATGGGATCGATCGGCAGGCGATCTCGATCGCCGGCCGCGGCAAGCACGACCTGCTCGTGCCGACCGCCGACCAAACCCCGGAGCCCCGCAATCGCCGCGTGGAAATCACGGTCAGGTAGCGGCGCGGCCGACGCGCCGCAGCGCCAGAACAGTCATATCGTCGGCTTGCTCGGCCCCCCCGACAAAGCGGACGACGTCGTCGATTACCGCCGCAACTACGTGTCGGGCATCGACGGTTGCTGCCGCCACCAGAACCTTGGCCAGCCGATCGGAGGAATAGAGCGTATGGTCGGCGTTCGCCGCCTCGGTGATCCCGTCGGTAAAGAGCAGCAGGACCTCGCCGGGCTCGATGCGGTCGTGATCGATCGGGAAGCGGAAGTCCTCAACCGCGCCGAGTGGCGGACCGCCTTCGGTGACGAGCTGCCGCAAGCCGATTCCACCGCCGAGAACAAAGGGCAAATCGTGACCGGCACTGGCATAAGTGACCTCGCCCGAGCCGAGGTCGAGAATCCCCGCGAACGCGGTGACGAAGACGCCGCCCTCGCTTTGCAGCTCCGCACTCGCCGCCGCGGTCTTCCGGTTGGCCTCCGCAACGATACGGTCGAGCGCCGGCCCAAAGGTCAGCACGGCGTCGCGGACGACCTCCTTGGTCACCGCCATCAACAATGCCGCCGCAATGCCTTTGCCCGCCACGTCGGCGATCAGAAAAAACAGACGGTTGCTTTCTCCGATCAACAGGTAGTCGTAGAGGTCGCCCCCGACCATTCGCGCCGGCTCGATGCGGGCGTAGACATCGATGTCGTGACGATCGGGAAATGCGGGAAAGCGCCGCGGCAAGAGGCCCATTTGGATAGCCTGCGCTGCGGCAAGCTCGCCCTCGACCCGCTGCTTCGCTTCGCGTTCGCGAGTGAGTTCCGCCTGCGCGGCGCGGAGGTTGCCGACGAGCATTACACCCAACGCGCCGAGCAAGGTCAGCACCGGGAAGGTGCTGTCGAAGAGGAGATCGGCAAACCGGAAGAGCACGAGTTCGACGCCAAAAAGCGCCGCCGCGAGCGCGACAGCGATAGCGACCGCGCGCATCGGCCTCGCATAGCGCAACAGCCAGATGACCACGAGCCCGGCCGCGAGCGCCGCAGCAAGTTCGAACCAATCGAGATATGGTGGTCGGCGGAGCAGGTCGCCGAACAGGATCGAATTCGATCAGCTGGGCATGGAGGTCGACCGCGCGGACGAGACCGAGGGGCGTTTGCCGAAGCCCGGCGATGCCGACGCCTGCAACCCCGAGCAAGACTACCTGCCCCCGCAGCTCAGTTGGGTCGAACGCCGGATCGAGCACGTCCAAGGCCGAGATGTACCGCGCCTGCGACGGCGCGAAGTGGAGGATCGCCCGGCCCCGCCTGTCCGTCGGGATGCTGATGCTGCCGATCCTGAAGCTTTCGATCCCGAGCGCGCCGGTATCGATCACGATAGCGCGCTCGCCACCGCCGACACGCACGACCTCGAGCGCAAAACTAGGAACTATCGTGTGTTTAGAGGCCACAGCGAGAGCGAGCCGCCGGACGACGCCGTCGGCGTCCGGCTCGACCCCGTCGCTCCCGGCAGCCAACGCTGCGGCGCGGAGATCGGGCTGGCTTTGCACCAGGGATTTGTAGCTCTTCAAGAACGGCGTCGGATCGTCTCCCGCCTGGCGGATCGGGGCGAGGCGGAGCGGGCCTGAATTTCGCGCCGTCGCCTCATGGCTGGGAGCGAGCGATAGTACCGTCGGGAGCGTTGCTATCGCTTCGTCGAGGTCGCGGTCGCTCCGCGGCAGCTTCGCCAACGCGGACGCCAAAGCTGGAGTCAGGTCGGGCAGTTCCCGCGCGATCTCGTCCGGCGACAGCCGATCTCGTTCGGCGAAGAGGATGTCGATGCCGAGAACGCGCGGGTTTCCTTGGGCGATGCGCCGGACGAGCTTGGCCACCAAATGCCGGGGCCACGGCCACTGCCCGTATTGCGCGAGGCTCTTCTCGTCGATGTCGACGACCGCCACTCGCGCCGAATCGACGGCGCGCGGCCACACTCGTTCTACCAAGTCGAAGCTGCGCACGCGCAATTCGGTGATGATACCGGGGTCGATGATGCGGAGCACCAAGGCGCCCGCGACCAGTGCGAGCGCGGCCGCTCGGCCTGGACCGCGCAACAGGGCGATGCTCCGGCCCACCGCGAGACCGCGCGTCACAATTCCAGTTCTAGCCCGTCGTAGGCCGAGATCACCTCGACCCCGTGGCCAGGTGCCTCGTGGCCAGGCCGGCTGATTGCTTCGAAGCGGACGGTATCGGCAAAGATCTCCTCGAGCATGCGGTCGTCATAGGCCGGCTCATGGTGAAACAGTACGAGGCGCCTGACCCGCGCCGCCTGCGCCAGCTCAACCGCGACGACGTTGCTCGAATGACCCCAATCCTCCTTGACCGAGACCAAGTCACCCAGCGAATACATTGCATCGAAGATCAGCAAGTCGGCGTCTTTGTAGAACTCGACGAATGGGTAGGTTTCGTCGATGTGGGCGCATTTGTGCTCGCAATCAGTAGAGTAGACAATCGATTTGCCGCCTTGGAAAAAGCGATACCCGTAGGAGTCTCCCGTGTGAAACTGCTTGATCGAGGTAACCGAAAGACCGGCTACTTCGTAGGTGCGGCCGGGCTCCAAGGTGATGAACTCGATACTTGAGCCCAGCGAGTTGAAATCGACGGGAAACCAAGGAGCCGAGTGCTGGGTGCGCAGCGCCTCGCGCATCATGTCGTGGCAGCCGTATATGCAAATCCGATTGCCTGGAATGTAAGCGGGGGCAAAGAACGGGAACCCCATGATGTGGTCCCAGTGCGGATGCGACAAGAATATGTTGTAGGTGTGTTGGGGTCCCGGACCGTGTTCCTGGAGTACCCGGTTGCCAAATTCCCGCACGCCCGTGCCCAGGTCGCAAATCACATATTCGTCGCCGCCGGTAATGATCTCCACACAGCTGGTGTTGCCGCCGAAAGTGCCGCGTACTGAAAACGGCAGGCTGCTGTCGATGAAGGCATCGATTGCCTGCTCGGTGCCGAGCGCGTGCCCGCGAGCGGCGAGCAGCGCATCGCGGATCTTGGCGCGGACCGCCTGCGCCCGCAGCGGCACCGGCAACGAGCCGCGGGTGCCCCAAAAGCGGACACGCAACGGCCCGACCGAGCCGGTTTCGACATTGGGATTCGCCCCCTCGGGTCGCGGCGGGGCCTCCCACGCAGTGCTCGCTTCCTCGACGCTGTCGAAGACCGGGACGACGTGTGAGAACCGGCTGATCGCGAAGATCTCGCGCACGACCGTATGGAGACAGGCAACGCCGAGCCGGCGCTCCTTTGGCTTCAGCCGCGTGGCGGCCATCAATGCCCGCAGGCCGGCGCTCGAGATGTAGTCGACCCTGGAAAAGTCAACGACGATATCCACGAGGCTGGAGCTGACGGCGGCGAGCAGCCGCGCCTGAAACTCGGTGCTCGTGAGATTGTCGATGCGCCCGACCGGAGCCAATACCAGGATGTTTGCGTGGCGCCGCTCGCCGATATCCACGGCTGTCCCCGTCACAGTGTCAAGGCGCTCATTGTCAGGAGTTCGGCGGCCCGAAGCAAGAATCGCTGTAGGTTGTGGTAAACGAGCGCTTGGCTTCCAGGAAATTACGTTTAGCCAGCCTGCTGGGCTTGGGGTACTGGTAGCTGCGCCCCCGCCACGGCGGCGGCCATCGGCAAGAGGGAGCATGGAACAGCGCTGGGGCTTGCCCCTGATCGCCTGGCCGTCTCGGCTGCGCCCCAATCTATGGGATCTCGTCGCCCTGCCAATGGTGCTCGGGGCGATCGCGTTGATCGCCTGGGGCGGCATGGCGATGAGCGCACGCTATCACGTCGGCGAGGTTCTGCCGATCAGCCTCGATCCCTGGCGACTGCCGGAATACGCGCTTCGCACGGTGCTGCGCATGATCTGCGCGCTCGCCGCTTCGCTCGTCTTCAGCCTCGTCTATGCGGCGGTGGCGGCCAAGAGCCGACAGGGCGAAAAGATCCTGATCCCGATCCTCGACATACTGCAATCGGTGCCGATCCTCGGGTTTCTGTCGATCACCGTGACCGGCTTCATCGCCCTTTTCCCAGGCCGGTTGCTCGGCGTCGAATGCGCGGCGATCTTCGCCATCTTCACCTCGCAAGCCTGGAACATGACTTTCAGCGTCTACCAGTCACTGCGCACCGTGCCGGCCGAGCTGATCGAGGCGGCTCGGATGTACCATCTGTCATCATGGAAGCGGTTTTGGCGCCTCGAGGTGCCGCACGCCATACCCTCGCTCACCTGGAACATGATGATGTCGGTCTCGGGCGGCTGGTTTTTTGTCGTCGCCTCTGAAGCCATCACCGTCGCCGGCCAGACCATCATGCTCCCCGGCATCGGCTCCTACATCGCGACCGCGATCAATCAGCGCGACTTAGCCGCAATCGGCTACGCGGTGCTGGTCATGTTCGTTGTCATTCTGCTCTATGACCAGCTGCTGTTTCGCCCGCTCCTCGCGTGGTCGCGCAAGTTCCAGGCCGACCCGTTGGCCGATGAAGACAATGTGCGGCCATGGTTTTTTATCGTGCTGCAGCGTGCCCGCCTGTTCGATCTGGTCCAGGCCGGAGTGCTCGAACTCAACCGGATCATCGACGACGCGCTCACCGGCCTGGCTCGGCGGCGCCAGACGCTGATCGAACGGCGACCGCGGCCCCGGCTCGACCGGTTGCTCGACATCGCCCTACTGGCACTGGCCGGGGCGGCGGCTATATGGATCATTGAATTCATCCGCCAGACGGTCGATCTCGCAGAGATCGGGCAGGTGTTTCTTCTCGGTCTGGCGACGGCCACGCGGGTGCTGGTCCTGATCGGTGCGGCTTCCCTGATCTGGGTTCCAATCGGGGTAGCGATCGGGCTGCGCCCACACCTGGCAGACCGCGTGCAGCCTATAGTGCAATTTCTCGCCGCATTCCCGGCAAATCTATTCTTCCCGATGGCGGTGGTGCTGATCCTGCGGTTTCATGCGAACCCGGAGGTCTGGCTCAGCCCGCTGATGATCCTCGGGACGCAGTGGTACATCCTGTTCAACGTTATCGTTGGCACCACTGCCCTGCCGCAGGAGCTGCAACGCGCTGCACAAAATCTCGGCGTCAGACGCTCGTTGTGGTGGCGGCGTGTGATCTTGCCGGCGATTTTTCCGGCATACGTGACCGGTGCTGTCACCGCAGCCGGCGGCTCGTGGAATGCGAGCATCGTGTCCGAGGTGGTCCAATGGGGCAACACGACGCTGACCGCGACCGGCATCGGCGCCTATATTGCTCGCACTACCGCCGAGGGCGACAGCGCCCGGATTGCGCTCGGCATCGGCGTCCTCTGCCTTTATGTACTCGCCTTCAACAGGCTGCTCTGGCGTCGGCTTTATGATCTCGCCGCCGAACGCTTGCGCCTGGATTGACGTTCTTTCGCAGGGAAGCTCCGATGAATGGCCCGTTGTTGCGCACCGACGCGGTCTCAAAAACCTATCAAACCCCCGATCACCACGGGCGGCTCGTGCTCGACCATATCGACTTCACCCTGCGCGACGGCGAGATCGTGGCGATCCTCGGCAAATCGGGATCCGGAAAGTCGACTTTCTTGCGCATTCTCGCGGGTCTCGTGCCGCCCAGCGAAGGCGTTGTCGAATATCGCGGCATCCCCGTCGCCCAACCGGCTCACGGCATCGCGATGGTTTTCCAGAGCTATGCGCTATTTCCATGGCTGACCGTGCTCGGCAATGTCGAACTCGGCCTCGAGGCTCTAGGCGTCTCCGGTGCCGAACGGCGGCGGCGGGCGGTCAGTGCGATCGATCTGATCGGGCTCGACGGATTCGAGAATGCGTATCCGAAGGAGCTCTCCGGTGGCATGCGTCAGCGTGTCGGCTTTGCCCGCGCGCTCGTTGTCGACCCCGATATCCTGCTGCTCGACGAGCCTTTTTCCTCGCTCGACGTTCTGACCGCCGAAACTCTGCGCGGCGATCTCCTCGATTTGTGGGACGCCCACCGCATCCCGACCAAGGGGATACTCATCGTTTCGCACAACATCGAGGAAGCGGTCGAAATCGCCGATCGCATCCTGATCTTCAGCAGCGATCCCGGCCGCATCCGCGCGCAAATCCCGATCTCTTTGCCCCGCCCGCGCTCCTCGGAGAGTGCCGGTTTTCGTCAGATCGTCGACCAGGTCTACACCCTGCTGACGACCGAGCCCGGACGCGACGGGCGGCGTGGGGCAAAGACCGAACCTATCGGTATCGGCTTTCGCCTGCCCGATGCGTCGGTGCAGCAGCTCTCGGGACTGATCGAGAATCTGACAGAGACGCCCTATTACGGCCGTGCCGATTTGCCCCATCTCGCCGACGAGGAGAACCTCGTCATGGACGAGTTGTTCCCGCTGATCGAGACCTTGCAGCTGTTCGGCTTCGCCCATGTCAGCGGCGGGGACATCGAGCTGACACCCCTCGGCCGGGCGTATGGCGAGGCCGACATGCTCGCTCGCAAGCAGATCTTTGCCGAGGCGCTCTTAAAGCACGTGCCGTTGGCTGCCCACATCCGCCGTGTCCTCGACGAGCGGCCCGGCCATCGCGCGCCGGGGGCTCGGTTTTTGCGCGAGCTCGAGGATCACTTGTCAGAGGAGGAGGCCGAGCGGGTGCTCGACACCGTAATCAACTGGGGCCGGCACGCCGAGATCTTCGCGTACGACTATGACAGCGAGGTCTTGAGCCTGGAAAACTTCTGAGCCTCGCGAGAAAATTTGGGGCCGACGCCGGGGGTCAGGTGCCGCCGTAAAAAGAGAGACGCGCGACATCGGCTTGCGCGACTTGGTTCGGGATCAGCCACGCGTAAAAGGTCGGCCGCTCCCATTGGTTCCTGTCGCCGCCCGTGTCCCAACTCGGCAGCGAGACGATTTTTACATAGGCCTCCTGGGCCGGGGCGAGCTCGAAATCGGCCGTCTGATTGGTGTCTATGCCGACGGTCTGCACGGTCACGAGGTAATGTCCGGGAGGAACATCGCGATAGAACGCGCCACCCAATTCGGCCGCACCGACATATCCCCCATTGGCAGCGATGGCTGGAAGGCCTTTGCCGGCATAGGGCTCGTAATCGCGATAGAACCAGATCCGAGCCTCCCCCGTCGGGATCGGCGGAATGCTGACCGTCCCAGTCACCGCCTGCTGGGCGCAGCCTGCCACCGCGACGAGCAGCATGCCCTGCGTAACGCCCCTCAACCAGCACGCCGCCGAATTTTTGTTCTTTCTCACGGCGAAACCTCCAATCACAATCGTCGGTTGAACACTAGTCAGCGCGGACGCAAGGTCGGAAAAGCGATGACGTCGCGGATCGATGGGCTGTCGGTCAGCAGCATGACCAGTCGGTCGATGCCGATGCCGAGACCGCCGCAGGGCGGCAGCCCGTATTCGAGCGCGGTCACGTAGTCCTCGTCGAGGAGCTGCGCTTCGTCGTCACCTGCCGCCCGCGCCCGCATCTGCGCCTCGAACCGCTCGCGCTGGTCCTGCGGATCATTGAGCTCGGAGAAGGCGTTCGCGATCTCCCAACCGTAGATGTAAGTCTCGAACCGCTCGACAAGCCGCGGGTCGTTGCGGTCGGCTTTGGCCAGCGGTGAGATATCGCGGGGAAATCCGGTGACGTGGATCGGCTCGATCAGAGTGTCCTCGACGCGCGCGGCAAAGGCCGCCTCCAGCGCCTGCCCCCAACTCTCACCGCCTGTCAGCGCCGCGCCGATGCGCGACGCTACCTCGCGAGCCGCCTCGGCGTTGTCGAGAGCGAGAAAATCGACTCCAGTGGCCGTTTGAACGAGATCGGCCATGCTGCGCCGCGGCCACGGCGCCGATAGATCTATCTCGGTCCCGCCGTAGCCGATCCGCAATGTCCCGAGGATCGCCTCGGCCGCGGCGGTGATGAGCTCCTCAGTCAACTTCATCATCGCGGTGTAGTCGACATAGGCCTCGTAGAGCTCGAGGGTGGTGAATTCCGGATTGTGTCGGGGCGAGAGGCCTTCATTGCGGAAGCACCGGTTGATCTCGAACAACTTGTCGGCAAGGCCGCCGACCAACAGGCGCTTCAGATGCAGCTCGGGCGCAATCCGCAGATAAAGGTCGATGTCGAGCGCGTTGTGATGCGTCACGAACGGCTTCGCCGAAGCGCCGCCGGGGATCGTATGAAGCATCGGCGTTTCGACCTCGACGTAACCGCGCTCCGAAAGATGGCTGCGGATCGCCGCTACGACCCGGCTGCGCCGGAGCAGTGTGTCCCGGCTCTGCGGGTTCATGATCAGGTCGAGATAGCGCTGGCGATAGCGCAGCTCGATATCGGCGAGGCCGTGATATTTCTCAGGGAGAGGGCGCAGAGCCTTCGCGAGAACCGTAACTGCGGTCGCGTTGACGGTAAGCTCGCCGCGCGGGGTCCGCCGAACGAGGCCCTCGACGCCGATCAGATCACCGATGTCGAGCAGCCGCACCATTCCGAGCGCTTCGGACCCGAGCAAATCCTTGTGGCAAAAAACCTGGATCTTGCCAGACGCATCGTGCAGGTCGATGAACATGCCGCTGTTGCGCATTGCCCGGATGCGGCCGGCGACCCGCACTCGATCTTCGGTTTCGGCACCGGCGGCGAGCCCGGTGTAGTGCCGCTCGAGCTGACCTGCCTCATGCGTCCGCTCAAAGTTATAGGGGTAGGGATCGATCCCGAGCGCCTCAAGGCTGTCGCGCTTGCCCATTCGGACAACTCGCAACGGGTCCTCCGCGTCCCGCGGGTGGCGCTCGCTGTTGGTCATCGCTCGGCTCCTCCACTCCGCAGGATGGCAACTTAGCCGACGGCAGCCCGCGAGACTGGGCTATGCGTGAAATCGACCACCGCATCATGGAAACGCCGCAAGGTGCCGTGATGGCCGACGCTGACGATCGTCGGTCTCCATGGCGCTTCCCGCAAAAGCCGGTATAACGAGATCTCCGCTGCGTCGTCGAGCGCCGAGGTCGCCTCGTCGAGAAAGACGATCTCCGGGCGGGCCAGCAAGACCCGGGCGAACGCCAGCCGCTGCTGTTCGCCGATCGAGAGCCGCTGGGCCCAATTAGCCTCCTCGTCCAGCCGCTCGACGAGCTCGGGCAGACCGACGGCGCGCAGCGCCTCGGCAAGACTGTCACGCGGCAGTTCGGCGGCTGCCCGCGGATAGACCAGAGCGTCCGCCAGAGTGCCGAGAGGCAGATAGGGCCGCTGCGGCAGAAACAGGCAGCGCCCGTCGCCCACCCGGATGCGCCCCCGCCCAAACGGCCAAAGACCGGCAATGGCGCGCAGCAACGTGCTCTTGCCGAGCCCAGAAGCACCGGTGATCAAGAGCAATTCTCCGCGGCCGGCCGCCAGCGAAATGTTCGGTCGCAACAACTGACCGTCCGGCAGATTGAGATCGAGCATGTCGACTTCGACACCGGCGCCGCGGCGCTCGAGTTCGATCGGGTGCGGCGCGCTGGTTTCGGCGGCAATGCTCTCCATCCGCTCGCGAAACCCGGAAAGCCGCTGCACGACCGCCTGGTATTCGGCAATTTCGGTATAGGAGGTGATGATGAAGGACAGCGAGTTCCTGCACTTGGTTGAAGGCGGAAGAAATCTGCATCAGCCCGCCGAGCTGTATCGTCTTGTTGAAGTATCTCGGGGCCGCAACGACGAAGGGGAAGATGATTGCCAGCTGAGAGTAGCCGGTGGTGAACCAGGTCAGCTTCTTGCGGCGGATGATGATACCCCACCAATTCTGCACGATTCGAGCAAATCGCGTCTTGAACGTATCAAACTCGCGCGCTTCGCCTCCATAAAACGCGACGTTCTCGGCGTTCTCGCGCAGTCTGACCATGCTGAAGCGGAAATCCGCCTCGTAACGCTGCTGGTCGAAACTGAGCCGGACCAGCGGGTTCCCGATCCATCGCGTCAGCAAAGTGCCGGCGATCGCGTAGATCAAAGCGGCGAAGACCATATAACCGGGGATTTCGATCAGGACACCCCCGCCTAACGGGATCGTTAACGCACCGGAGAGAGTCCAAAGAATCGTGACGAACGACGCGAGGGTCACAAAGGAACTCAAGAGTCCGAGCGATAAGGCCAGCGTTATCGTCGCGAACCGGTCGAGATCATCGGAAATTCGCTGATCGGGATTGTCGGTGGTCGTGTGGTCCAGCTGCATCCGGTAATAAGCCTGGTTCTCCAGCCAATTGCGCAAAAAACGATCGGTCAGCCACCGGCGCCAGCGGATGTGCAGTATTTGCCGCAGGTAAAGCGAATAAACAGCAACGACGATCAGCAGGAAGGCGATGATCCCAAAAATTGCGAATTGGCGCCAGAACTCGGGCCAGTTGTACTGCTGCAGGGCATCATAGAAGTCGTTGTTCCAGGCATTGAGACGGACATTGAGGCCGACCGTAATCAGGTTGAGCGCTATGACCGCGAGCAACAGCCCGCGCGCCGTCCATTTCTCGTCGGAATTCCAGTATGGCCACGCGAGGGTCCAGGCCTGACGCAGGAACCCCCGCTCGGTCGCCACCGCCATGATTACCTCCGTCGATCTAGCCCTGCCTGATGATATGGCTTACCGTTCCCGGTTCGTTATGACTGCGTCCGCCATCGAGCCGACCGATGCCGCCCTTCTCGCGCGTGGTGTCTGCCGCACCCTGGAGCAGCTTGGTTATGTGAGCCTGGTGGAATTCCCGCTCGCCAATGGCCAGCGCGCCGACATTCTCGCTCTCGGCAAGGCGGGCGATCTCGTGATCGTCGAGATCAAGAGTTCCGTGGCCGATTTTCGGGCCGACCGCAAATGGAGCGCCTACCGTGACTTCTCGGACCGCCTTTACTTCGCTGTACCGAACGACTTTCCACGCCCGCTGATCCCAGATGAATGTGGCTTGATGGTGGCGGATACGTTCAGCGCGGCCGTGCTTCGCGACGGCAGCACAACAAGGCTTGACGCCGCCCGGCGCCGCGCCCTGACGATGCGCTTCGCCCGCATTGCGGCGACCCGGCTGCGCCGCCTTCTCGACCCCGAAGCGGGGCGATTGGGCGGAATGTGATGGACGCTGCGGCGCCATCGTTGCCAAACCAATCGGTCGCGCAGACGGCGTCTGCCCGTTATCGCCTCTCAGCTGGCGAGGCGTGCGATCGTCGCCGTCGTGCTGTAACCCGGCACGACTTCGGCGAGAAGTACTTCGCCGCCCGCGTGCTTGACGAAGTCGGCTCCGACGACCTCATCGAGGCGATAGTCGTCGCCTTTGACGAGAAGCTGCGGACGGATGTCCCGGATCAGCTCCATCGGCGTATCCTCCTCGAAGACGACGATCAGGTCCACCACCGCGAGCGAGGCCAGCACAGCCGCTCGCTCGGTTTCGCTCTGGGTCGGACGGCGCGGCCCTTTGAGCCGAGCCGTTGACGCGTCGCTGTTGAGCCCGACGACGAGCCGATCGCATGCCGCCTTGGCTTGCCCGAGCAAGGCCACATGCCCGGGGTGCAGCAGGTCGAAGCAACCGTTGGTAAAGCCGATTTTGAGACCGTGGCGACGCCACCGCGCCACCAGATCGAGCGCATGCGAGCGCGGCACGACCTTGTGCGCGGCGTGGAGATCACGCCCGTTGAGAGCGGCGGTGAGTTCGCTCTCATACACCACTGCGGTGCCGATCTTGCCGACTACAATGCCGGCAGCGACGTTTCCGAGGCGCGCCGCATCCGTCAAGCCGACGCCGACCGCGAGTGCTGCAGCGACCGCCGCCACGACAGTATCGCCGGCCCCGGAAACGTCGAAGACCTCGCCGACTTCGGCGCGTTGAACATGGGCCGCGCCGTCGGCCGGGATCAGCACCGATCCTTCCGCGCCGAGCGAAGCTAGAACGGCACCGAAGCCGCAACGCTCGATCAGCGAGCGAGAGGCCGCAACGATTTCGTCGTCGGTTGTTACGGGCATTCCCGTGGCGTGAGCGAGTTCCTGCCGGTTCGGCTTTACCAGATCGGCGCCGCGATATCGGATGGGATCGCCGCCCTTGGGGTCGACGATCACACGGGCGCCGGCTTCGCGAGCCGCCCGGATGATCTCGAGCGCAACCCCTTCGGTCAGGACGCCCTTGGCGTAATCCGAGATGACGACGACCGAATGGTCGGCCACAAGCTCGCGCGCCAGCCGCAACAGGTCTTCGCGGATATAGGGATCAAGCGGGATCGCACTTTCGCGGTCGGCGCGCAGGAGCTGCTGATTGCCGGCGATATAGCGCGTCTTGACCGTGGTCGTGCGCTGCGGCTGGACGAGGACATGCGCTTCGGCCCCGTCCTGCGCCTCTACCAGACGCCCGATCTCGCGGCCGGCTTCGTCGTTGCCGACAACCGAGATGAACGACGCGGCGGCTCCAAGCGCCCGCAGATTGCGCAGCACGTTTCCCGCACCGCCCAACGTCTTCATTTCGCGTTCGATCCACAGCACCGGGATCGGTGCTTCCGGGGACACTCGCTCGACTTGGCCATAAACGTAGTGATCGAGCGTTACGTCGCCGATGCACAACACGCGCGCCGCTTTCAGGCGATCGATGTAAGGTAGGAGCTCGCTGTTGTCGGCCATGGCACTTCGTGACGTGGAAGCTAGGTGGTCTTGTGACGGTACCGACAGATCCTCGCAAGAAAAATGCCGCGGCATTCTTGCCGTTCTCGCGCGAAATGCGACTATTCGTCTCGTTTTGGTTCAGCGGCGGCGCAGCAGCAGATAGGTGGCGCCGGAGCCTCCGTGGTGCGGCTGCGCCGACGCGATAGCGAGAATGTGCCGCCGCAGTTCCGGTTCCTCAAGCCAGCGCGGAACCGAACTCTTGAGGACGCCCGGCCCATTCTGGCCGAGTCCGCGCCCGGTGATCACGAGCACGCAACGCCGTCCTGCGGCCCGCGACGCCGCGACGAAGACGGAGAGGGCCCCATGCGCTTCGGCCTGGGTCATTCCATGAAGATCGAGGCGCGCCTCGATCCTGTGCAGACCGCGCTTCAGCCGTTCGGCGCTGGCGCGGTCGATCCCGGCAAACCGGTCGAGCGGCGGGAGCGGCATAGGCGGCGTAGTGCGGCCTTGCTCAACTCGCGCCAAAGCGGCGTCCGCCTCGCGGGGCGAGTCCGCCGAACTGGTCGGCCCAGCACCGCGCAACGGTCGAACGTTGCGAACCGCTTCTTGCCAGAGTCCGCGATCACCGCGCGGGCCCTCTATGTCCCTCGTTCCCTTCAATTTACGCCGCCTGATCATCCTCGACGAGAACGATATGGAGACGCCTGGGCCCGTGTGCACCCAGTTCGATGTGCTGCTCGATATCCGCCGTGCGGGACGGACCGGTGATGAAGTTGACGGCCCGCGGCAACGCTTCGGCCTTTGCGGCGGCTCGCAGGCGGTCCCAGCCATCCTCGTAGGTCGCGACCACCTGGTCGCGGCGAACCACGGCGATATGCGTCTCCGGCAGAAAATTGAGCGTCGTCGGGGTTTGTGCTCCGGAAATCACCATCAAAGTGCCGGTTTCGGCGATTGCGGCATGACAGGGGGTGACGCTGACCCGGTCTTCCGCCTCGGCCCGGCCGCGGCGGATCTGCAGCAAGGGCCATGCATCCCACGCGATATCGTCGAGGCTCGGGTCGGGGGCCATGACGAATTCAGCCGGGAGGTTCTCCGCGGCAAGATAGCGCGCAATTGCCTCCGGCACCGCCATGGGCGAGGCCACTCTTGTTACCGTTGCCTGCACCTCCTCGGCCATCGCAGTGAACAACTCGATCCGCCCCCGCTCATCAAGCGCCGTCGTCCGGGCGGGAACCAGATTTCGCCGATGCGCCGCGAGGCGGGAGCGCAATTCCGCCTCCCCGTTAGGATCCAGCCGGCTGCGAGCGAGCGAGTTCCGAACGGCGGCAAGTATCCTTTCGCGGGCCTCGCTCACTTCGCCGCTCCATTCTTCTGCCGCTGCGCCCAAAGGCTGTGAAAGCTGCGCCCCTCCGGGGCCGGCATGTCGCGAACCCCGGTCCAGCCGCCGGCCAGCGGCAGCGTGCGGAACCGGCCGCGCCCCCGGCCGGCCCAGCCGAGCACCCGGCTGGCTATCTCGGCAAACGCGTGATAAAGCGCCGGGCGGCGCGCCACCCATGCCCACGCCGAAAGGCCGCTGCGATAGGCTGGCGGGCTCAGCTTTTTGGCGTATTCGCGCTCGCGCCAATGGCGCATCATCTTGGGCAACGGGATCTTGACAGGGCATACGCTCTCGCATCGCCCGCATAAGGTCGAGGCGTTCGGCAGATGTCCAGCTTCCTCGATACCGATCAGGCTCGGCGTCAATACCGCGCCCATCGGCCCCGGATAGACCCAGCCATAGGCATGGCCGCCGATCGCGGCGTAGACCGGACAGTGGTTCATGCACGCCGAACAACGGATGCAGCGCAGCATGTCCTGGAATTCCGTGCCGATCATCGCGCTGCGGCCATTGTCGAGCAGAACCACATGGTATTGCTCGGGACCGTCGAGATCACCCGCCCGGCGCGGTCCGGTCGAGATCGTCGTATAGCTCGAGAATTCCTGACCCGTTGCCGAGCGCGCCAGCAGCCGCAGCAATGTCGCGGCATCTTCGAACGTCGGTACCAGCTTTTCGATGCTGGTCATGGCGATATGGATCCGCGGCAGGGTCTGCGTCAGATCGCCGTTGCCCTCATTGGTCACGATGATGCTCGACCCGGTCTCCGCGATGAGAAAGTTGGCGCCGGTGATGCCGACATCGGCAGCGAGGAACCGCGGGCGCAGCACCGAACGCGCCTCGTCGCACATCTGGCGCGGCTCGACCAACAACCGGTCCGGGTCGAGCGAGCGATGCTCGGCCCGGAATGTCTCGGCAACCTGCTCCTTAACCAGATGGATCGCCGGCGCGATGATGTGGCTGGGCGGCTCGTGCCGAAGCTGGATGATGTATTCGCCGAGATCGGTTTCTATCGGTGTAATGCCGTTCGCCTCGAGGAATTCGTTGAGCCCGACTTCCTCGGCAATCATCGACTTGCCCTTCGCGACGAGCTTGGCGCCCGCCGAGCGGCAGATCTGCAGCACCGCTGCGCAGGCTTCCTCAGGGGTACTCGCCCAATGCAGTTTGCCGCCCGAAGCGAGAACTTGGTTCTCGTAGAGCTCGAGGTAGAAGTCGAGATGCCGGAGCGTGTGATCCTTGATCGACCGACCGGTTTCGCGCAGCGCTTCGAACTCCGGCAACCGCTCGACAGCTAGGCGACGCCGCAGCGGAAACCCGGTTCGCGCCAGACCCAGCGCGCGCTGCAAGTTCTGGTTGGCCAAGCCAGCCTGGGCTGCGGCCTCGAAATTGCGGCTGGTCGCGAGCATTCCCGTTACCCCGGCACGCCGACCGGCGGGACCTCGACCGCGCACGCGCAAGCCAAGAAGGGATCAGGAGCAAGTCTTTGAGATTCGTCAATTCCGGATCTGGAAATCAGCAGATAACAGGGCGGCAAAGGCGGATCGGCAACGATCTCCGGCATCGGCGGGGGGCTCCAGAGTGAGCAGGTTGACATATCTGTTCATCGAATGTTCTCGTCAAGGCCGCCGAACTCCGGTCAATTCGCAGGGGGGATTGAGTTGCGGCTGCTTGAGAGCATCCGAGCTACCGCGGCGCGCCGATCGGCGGAACCCCGTCGGTCATGCCCGCGAGAATTTCGGCCACGTGGCGGATTTCGATCTGCCGGCCTTGCCGGTAGAGCTTGCCCGCGATGTTGAGCAGACAGCCCATATCACCCGACAAAACCGCTTCGGCGCCGGTCCCCGCGATTTCAGCCGCCTTGTCGGTCACCATCTTGTCGGAAATTTTCGGGTATTTGACGCAGAAGGTGCCGCCAAAGCCGCAGCACACTTCGGCGCCCGGCAGTTCCTCGATGCTCAGACCGCTAACGGATGCGAGAAGCTGGCGGGGCTGAAGCTTGACCCCGAGTTCGCGCAGGCCCGAGCAGGCGTCGTGGTAGGTGACTCGACGCTGCCAGCTCGCGGCGACCGCCTGCATTCCGCAGACATCGACGAGAAACGAGACGAGCTCCCAGCTCCGCTCGGCGAGTCGCTGCGCGCGCGGCAGGTTCTCGGAATCGTCTGCGAAGAGCTCGGGGTAATGCACCCGCAACATCCCGGCACAAGAGCCCGAGGGTGCTACGACATAGTCATAGTCGGCGAACGCATCGAATACCTGTACCGCGATCACCTTGGCATCGGCCCGGTCCCCGGAGTTGTAGGCGGGCTGACCGCAACAGGTCTGTCGGCGCGGCACCTCGACCGCACACCCCGCGCCTTCGAGCAATTTGACGGCCGCAAAGCCCACCGTCGGCCGGAACAAATCGACAAGGCATGTGACAAATAGCGCTACACGCATTCAGCTCGGCCCGCCGGCATCGGTAAAAACAGCGTGCCGAAGTTAGGCTCGATCCCGCCGGCAAATCAATCCGGCCGCGCCAACCGGCCGGGAGCGAGACGGCGTGCTACGGCGCTCGGCAGCAACAGGTAATACCTGCCGCTCGCATTCATGAGGCCGGCGCGGCTGCCCGCTGCCTCTCCGGTGCCCCAGAAGACATCGCCGCGCACCGGGCCCTTGATCGCACCCCCGGTATCTTGTGCGATCATCAGACGACGCACGCTTTCCGCCGCGGCGAACCGCTCATCCGCTTCGAGCCAGACCGGGATGCCGAGAGCCACGAACGCGCGATCGACGGCAATGCTCCGCTCCGGGCTCAACGCGGCTCCTTCAGCCCCGATCGGTCCATCGCCATTGATTTCCCGAAAGAATACGTAAGACGGGTTCTCGCGTCGTAGTGCGGCCCCGGCTTCCCGATTCTGCTTCATCCACGACCTGATCGCCGCCATTGTCAGCTTGTCTCGCGGGATCATTCCCCGTTCGATCAGCAGTCGGCCGACCGGCACGTAGGGACGGCCGTTCTGTCCATCGTAGCCGACCCGAACGGCGCCGCCCCCGTTCAGCCGGACGCGCCCCGAACCCTGGATCTGCAGAGAGAAAGCGCCGATCGGATCGTCGACCCAGAGGAGTTCCAGCCCGCGCCCGGCGAGCGCTCCATCCTCGATTTCGGCTCGCGTCGGAGGCTCGGGACCGAGATCTGGGGGCTTGCGGTAAAGCGGGGTCTGATAGCGACCATGGCGATGCCGCGCGCCGTTGAGCTCGATCTCGTAATATCCGGTGAATAGTCCTTCCGCATTGCCGTAGTCCGCCACGGCAACCGGAGTAAACCCCTTCTCGAAAAATTCCCGGGCAGCGCCATCATCCCCGGACGGCAACTCCGCCGCCGTCTTACACAACCGCCGCCAGTCTCCCACCCGCCCGAAATCTAGGCTCATCGCAACTGGATCGAGCGGAGCCGCATCCGCCCGGGTCAAGAACCGAGCACAGGATCTCAGGAAAACCGGAACCGCCGCCGCGATGTGATCCTGCGTCCAGCCCGATAAACGGTCGAAGCCTACCGGCTCGATGCTGAAGCGCCGCAGTCCGCTGTCATGCGTGAAGGCAATCGCCAAAATGCCGAGGAGCACTGCCGCCGCGGCAGGGCCGGCCCAACTCGCCCGCCGCCGAGGCTCAGCCGCTGCTCGTGGCGACGAGAACCCAGTTGGGATCGGCAGATCGGGTATCGCGCGCAAAGGTCCAGTAATCGGTCTTCTCGGTCGGGTGCTCAGGGTCGCCGTCAACGATGCTGCCGTCCATCGCGCGGGTCACGTTGATTTGCTGCGAGGTCAGCTTAACCGTCACCTGCACGTTGCGCCCCAACAGTTCGGCTTCGACGATATCCGAGCTGTCCAAACGCAGGATTCGCGTCTCCAGCGTCTCCTTGGCAGCGGCACGCTCGTCAATCGCAGTGCCAAATTGCTGGAACACCTCGTCACTCAGCAAAGGCCGCAACCCCGCTTTGTCCGCGTTCGCAAACGCGGTAACAATCATCTCGAATGCAATGCGAGCACCCTCGAGGAATTGAGAGGGGGCAAAGCCGGGGTCGGCGCGGTGGATCTGGTTCAATCCTTCTGCGACCGCGTCGGCCGGCGGGGCGGCTGCCGGGGGAGCAACTATACCGGGGTTGGGCTCAGTTGGAGTCGGCCTCTTTTCCGGCGCAGGCCGCGCCCGGCGCACAAACAACTCCCGCCGCCGCTCGTTTCCGGTCCGCCGCCCAAGAACGCTGCGCAGGCGCAGCACCAAAAAGCCGGCGACCATCGCGAACAGGATTATATCGAAGTACTGCTGAAAGTCGCCCATCTCCCTTCCGCGCCCTGCCGCCGTCGAGAAATACCGGGCTCCGGGCCTCGGCTGGATCTTGACTACATGGGGGGGGGCAGTCACCACGGCAAGCACGTTGGCGCGAGGATACGCCGATCGGAAGAGCTCGGGTTTTCCTCGGCTCCCCTCGGAATTGAGGAAACTCAGTGATTTTGATCCGCCATGGACAAACCGAATTCAACCGGGTCTTCTCCGTTACCGGCCGGGACCCCGGCGTCCGCGACCCTCGTTTAACCGATCAGGGACGCCGTCAAGCGCAAGCCGCAGCCCAGGTTATACTGTCTCTCGATCTCCAGCGGCTCACCACCAGCCCTTATGCGCGCGCACTCGAAAACCGCCGGTATCATAGCCGAAAATATGGGCCTTCCGGTTCCGGTGGAGCCATTGATTGCCGAACGCTTCTCGTTCATTCGCGAGATCGGCTCGCCCTTAGCCGAGCTTCGCGCCGGGTGGCCGAATCTGGCATTCGATCATCTTCCAGATCAGTGGTGGCCCAAACGGAGGAAACCGAGGAGATGATCTTGCATCGATCCCGAAGCTTCGCGCTGACCGGGCTGAGGTACCGAACGGTGCCGTGCCGCGGATCGATCTGACCCAACTCGACCGGGAGCCCGAGCTGCTTTTTCTCCCGGACGTGGGCTAGGCCAAAGACCGACCGTTGATGCGCCTTCCCGATCCGTGTTAGGCCAGCGGCCTACGGTTTTGGAGTGGGCGGGGATGGCGGAAGAGGCGAAAGGCAACGGCCAAAGCGACATGCCAGCGGCAATGCCTGAGGGGGCGCAGCAGCTGATCGTCAATGCGCAATACATCAAGGATTTGTCGTTCGAGAATCCGCGGGCGCCGCAGAGCCTGATCCAACAGACAACACAGCCCTCGGTCGACATCAATGTTGATGTCAAAGCACAGAATCTCGGACCGGAGGTTTTCGAGGTCGTCCTGACGATCAACGCGACAGCCCGCATCCAGAACGAACCCGTTTTTCTCGTCGAGCTCGCTTATGGGACAGTGGTAACGGTGAAAAATGCGCAGCAGGAGATGCTGGCCCCACTGGTTCTGGTCGAGACGCCACGGATCGTCTTTCCATTTGCCCGCGCAATTATCGCGAACGCAACTCGTGACGGCGGTTTTCCACCGCTGATGATCAATCCGATCGACTTCGCCGAGCTGTTGCGCCGCCAGCAGGCCGACCCCCAAATTTCCGCTACCCCCGGCAACCCGGTGGTGTGAGGCTCAGCCTTCCACGAGCCAGATAGGCTGAGTGATCATTCGCAGCATGGCCTGGTGAGCGATCACCTCCTCTGCGGAAGCCGAATGGGAACGCGGCGGCCGCATGGTTCGCTCGGATATGGCGACCTCGTCGGCCGGCATTGCGAAATCGAGACCTGGTTGCCGGCCGCCGAGCAATTCAAGATAGACCGCTGCGAGCAGTCTACAATCGATCTCAGCCCCATGCTCGACGCGGTCCGACAGGTCGATCTCGAAACGCCGGCATAGGGCGTCGAGGCTCGCCGGCGCTCCGGGAAATCGCACCCGCGCAAGCCCGAGAGTATCGATGAACGCGCAGCCGATGGGATCTCGTTGCAAGCGAGCCAGTTCAGCGTTCAGAAACGAGAGGTCGAACTCGGAGTTGTGGATCACCAACCGGTCCGAACCGATAAAGGCCAGCAACTCGTCCGCGATCGCGGCAAAGGGCGCCTGGTCCGCTAGAAACTCTGCGGTGATGCCGTGGACCGCGAGAGCCTCTCCGGGCATGTCGCGTTCGGGATTTACGTAACGGTGAAATTTCCGGCCGGTCGGGACATGGTGGACGAGCTCGATGCAGGCCACCTCGACGATCCGATGACCTTCGGCCGGATCCAGCCCAGTCGTTTCGGTGTCGAGCACGATTTCGCGCAACTATCGTCTCCCCCTTTTGCGGAGGAGTCTGACGATCGCCTTCAAACGCCGCAAGGTCAGGCCACGGCCCGCCCCGGTCGGCACCACAAAATCGGCGCGTTGGCGCTTCCGATGATCCTGCATCTGTTTGCGCAGAATGGCGTTCAGGCGAATCTCGGTCATCCCGGGCCGCCGCATGACGCGCTGCCGCTGCACGAGGGCGGGTGCCGAAACCACCAGCACATAATCGCAGCGGCGCTCGGCGCCCGTTTCAAACAGGAGGGGTATGTCGAGCACGGCCAGGGGCACCCGCCGGGCACGTAATCGAGCAAGAAACCGCCTCTCCTCAGCCGCCACCATCGGGTGAAGAATTGCTTCAAGCCGCTTCAGCGCCGCGGGACAAGTGAACACGCGTTGCCCAAGCAACACTCGATCGATGCCGCCGGCATCGGTCTCGACGCCGGGAAACGCGGCAGAAACGGCCGGAACGGCAGCCCCGGACGGCGCCACCAGTCGGTGAACCGCCAGATCCGCATCAAACAGCGGCACTCCGAGGCGCCGCAGCATCGCCGCGGCGGTACTCTTTCCCATACCGATCGAGCCGGTAAGACCGAGAACAATCAAGGCCGCGCCAGGGTCGCGACGATCGCCGCTCGCAGCTCCGGCGTCACCCTCACCGGCGCGCCGAACCAAGCTTCAAATCCGGGTCGGCCCTGATGCAGCAACATGCCGAGGCCATCGACGGCGGGGTTTCCCCGCCGACGGGCAGCGCTGAGCAGATCGGTTTCGAGCGGCACGTATACGATATCGACGACCGGGGATGTGGGAGGCAACAGCAGTTCGAGAACAATAGGCGGTTCACCCGTCATGCCGAGGCTCGTCGTATTGACCAGCAGCCCGGCATCCCGCTGGAGATTGCTCACCTCGCTCCAGGGATGAACCGTGATCCAACTCGCCGATGTCTCGAGATCGCGCGCCACTATCTCGGCGCGCGCGAGCGTGCGGTTGACGATCCGGATCTCGGTTACCCCGGCATCGGTCAACGCCGCCACCACCGCCCTCGCCGATCCGCCTGCCCCGAGGATTACCGCTGGACCCGCCGACGGCTGCCAATCGGGCACCGCTTCCCGGAGGCTTTCGCGAAACCCGAAAACGTCGGTGTTACGCCCTTCGAGAGTGCCGTCCGGCGCGACAATAATCGTGTTAACCGCTCCAATGCGCCGCGTCGAGGGTTCGACCCGGTCAGCGATCTGAAGCGCCATCTGTTTGTGCGGTATCGTCAGATTGCAGCCGCGAAAGCCTAGGATCGGCAGCGCCCGCAGCGCCTGCTCAATGTGCTCGGGCCTCACCGGCAACGGGACATAGGCGCCATCGATCCCCGTGTCGTCCAGCCAAAAGCCATGCAGCAATGGTGATCGGGAATGAGCGACGGGCCAGCCCATGATGCCCGCCAGCCGGGTCGTCCCGGCGATTTTCATTGCCAATACCTCACGCCAAAGGTGCTCCTCGCACGAGAGGTTATTCCCGATTACGCTGGAATCATGCCCTTGGTTCGCAAAAACCCGAGCACCTCCAGTAGCGGCAATCCAAGGATCGCGAAGTAATCGCCTTCGATATGTTCAAATAGCTGTACCCCTCTGCCCTCAAGCCGGTAAGCGCCAACAGATCCGAGAACGTGGGCCCCCTCGGCGTAAACATAATGATCGAGAAAGGGGTCGGTGAAGTGCCGCATACTCAGCCGCGGGCTGCTCACGGCATGCCACAATCGCGATCCGTCCTGAACGGCGCAGACTGCCGTGACAAGCTCATGGGTGTGGCCGCGCAGAGCCCGAAGCTGGGTGCGGGCCTGCCCGAGATCCGCAGGCTTGTCGAACCATACCTCGCCGCAGACCAGAAGCTGGTCGACGCCAATGACAACAGCTCGACCACGGCGCGTTGCAACCTGGCGCGCCTTCGCCTCGGCAAGAGCAAGCGCGCAGCCGGCCGCATCGCGTCCCTCGGCCCGGCAGACCTGTTTGAGTAAACCTTCGTCAAGCTCGGCCGGTTCGATCCGGAAATCGACGCCGGCGGCGGCGAGCAGCTCGGCTCGTATGCTGCTCGCAGACGCCAGAACCAAATCCTCAGTCATTCATGCCATGACGGCGGGCCAGCGACTTCATCACCGACGCCGCCGTCTCTTCGATCGAGCGGCGCGTCACATCGATTACCGGCCAATGCATTTGAGCAAAGATACGCCGTGCCTCACGCACCTCGGCTCGGACCGCCTCGAGGTCCGTATATTCGGTCGCACCGTCATGGTGGAGCAGGTCCAGACGGTTACGGCGCAGCTGGATCAGCCGCTCGGGATCGTTGGTCAGCCCGACGATCAACGGGTGCTCGGCCGTCGTCAGCTCCGGCGGCAACGGCACTCTCGGTACATAGGGCACATTGGCCGCCTTGATGCCACGGTTGGCGAGATAGAGGCAAGTCGGCGTCTTAGAGGTGCGAGACACGCCGACGAGACAGACATCGGCATCGTTGAGACCCCAACTCGACTGGCCGTCATCATGGTTGAGGGCAAAGGTGATCGCGTCGATGCGGGCAAAATACTCACTGTCGAGCAGATGCTGTTTCCCCGGCACTCCACGGCTCTTGCGGTGGAGGTAGGAAGCAAGCGCGCCGATTACGGGATCGAGAACCGGAATGGCCGGCACCTGCAACCGGCGGCAGCCCTCCTGCAGCAATTGACGAAGCGTGTCGTTAACCATCGTGAACAGAACAACCCCGGGATTGGCTTCAACTCCAGCCACCACGCGGTCAATCTGGCTGCGAGTGCGCACCATGCTCCAGACATGCTCGACCGCCTGGGCATCATCGAATTGAACAAGGCAGGCCCGGGCCACCGAATGCACGGTTTCTCCAGTTGAATCGGAAACGAGGTGAAGATGAAACCGGGTCACGCCAACCTCGCCCGAATTATCCTACTCACGGTGTGAGTGATTATGACGCGAACGTGGGAAAACCCGGTTGACCGGCGCTCCATCTTCGGATTTTCCCCGGCTTTCCTCTATAAGTCCATCTCTTGTGCCACGGCGCAGTCGACTTTTCCCGGCCTGGGTAAATCGGGCATAGGCCAGATGTGCCGGAATGCTCATCCCCGGCTTTCGTTCCGACCACAGCACCAGCTTCTGCCATGGTGCAAAGTAAGCCACAATCTTATACACATCCGGCACGGTCGGCGTTCGAGTGCTCGCGGCCTCCGTACCGATCAGAGGACAATTTCAATCCTCGGTATCCACACGGATCCTCTATCCACTACCATTTTACCCATAGCTAATCGTGAAGGAAGGAGGGCAGCGCATCCATGCAGACCGGGCCCGCAAAACCTCTGCTCCGCGCGTTGGGGGGCGAAGCGCTTTCGCCGCCACCGTGGTGGTTGATGCGGCAAGCCGGGCGCTACTTGCCTGAGTACCGAGAGGTGCGCGCTAGAGCACATGACTTTGTTGAGCTGTGCCTGACCCCGGAGCTGGCCGCCGAGCTGACATTGCAGCCGATCCGGAGATACGGCATGGATGGTGCCATCTTGTTCTCGGACATTCTGATGCTGCCCTGCGCTCTCGGGCAAAAGCTGGCCTTCCACGAGGGAGAAGGGCCAGTGCTGGAGCGCCTTGAGGATTCTGCTGGAGTTGCGAGGCTCGACCCCGGCAGCATTGCTTCGGCTCTCGATCCGATCTTTGAAACGGCTCGGCGGGTCAGAAGCGCGCTGGATGTTCGGACGTCACTCATCGGTTTTGCCGGGGCGCCCTGGACGGTATCGACCTATATGGTCGAAGGCGGCGGAAGCCGGGATTTCCGCCGGGTCAAGAGCTGGGCATATCGCGACCCTCAAGGGTTTGACGCCCTGATCGACTTGCTTGCCGAAGCCACGATCGAGTACCTGACCGGTCAGATCGAGGCTGGCGTAGAGGTCGTGCAGCTGTTCGACAGCTGGGCCGGAATTCTGCCCGAACCGGCTTTCGTGCGCTGGGTGATCGAGCCGACCCGGCGCATTGTCGCCGGATTGAAAGCTCGTTTCGCCAATTATCCGATCATCGGTTTTCCGCGCGGCACCGGTGTGCTGCATGAGCGCTATCTTCACGAGACCGGAGTTGACGGAATCGGCATTGATACGACGGTTCCGCCAGGCTATGCGCATCAAACCCTGCAGCCGCACGGGACGGTTCAGGGCAATCTCGATCCTGTCCTACTGATCGTCGGAGGGGCGGCACTCGAAGAAGCTGTGCGAGAACTCCGCCAGAACCTCGGACGGGGACCTTACATCTTCAATCTTGGTCACGGAGTGCTGCCGGAAACACCGCCGCAAAACGTGGAAGCGCTCGCTCGCCTCATGACCGAACCGATGGATGCCTGATGTGGCGCGTACTGCGGTCGTGCTGATGAACCTGGGAGGTCCTGATCGGTTGGAAGCGGTGCAGCCCTTTCTGTTCAACCTGTTCAGCGACCCTGCCATCCTACGTTTGCCCGCGCTTGTTCGATTGCCGCTGGCGCGTATCATTGCGTGGCGTCGAACTCGGCTAGCGCAGGAGATCTATCGTAGGCTCGATGGAGCGTCTCCGTTGCTCGCCAACACGCAGGCGCAGGCACGAGCGCTCGAAGCAGTTTTAGGGCCGCAGCACCGGTGTTTTGTCGCTATGCGATATTGGGACCCCACCAGTGAGCAGACCGTGCGAGAGGTCGCCGATTGGCAGGCGGACGAAGTGGTTTGCCTGCCGCTCTATCCGCAATTCTCGACGACGACTACGGCTTCGTCGCTCGCCGCTTGGCGGAGTTCGGCAATAGCGCGGGGAATTTACTGCCCGACGCGGGTTGTGTGTTGCTATCCGTGCAATTCGGGGTTTGTGCAAGTGATAGCCGGCCTGATCCGACCGGCGCTCGACGCGGCTGCCGATCACAAAAGACCGCCTCGCCTGCTGCTCACCGCCCACGGCTTGCCGAAAAGGATCGTCCAGGCCGGTGACCCTTATCCGAACCAGGTCGAGAGAACCGCCGCGGCCGTGATTGCCGCGCTGAACCGGCCGGGTCTTGATTGGACGGTTTGCTATCAGAAGTCGCGTCGGACCGCTCGAATGGATCGGTCCGGCAACCGACGATGAGATTCGCCGGGCCGGTAGGGACAGGGTCGCCGTAGTCGTGGCGCCGATCTCCTTTGTTTCGGAGCATTCCGAGACCTTGGTCGAGCTCGACCTCGATTACCGCGATCTGGCGGTGGACTCGGGCGTGCCGGCCTATCATCGTGTTCCGACCGTCGGGACCGAGCCTAAATTCATCCGATCGCTCGCTGCGCTCGTCCGCCGGGCTTGCGCCGAGGATCGGATTGGGGGCTGTGCTTTCGATTTTGCTGGTTGCGCAATGCCCGGACTCGCCGCTTGATCAAGTGGCTTTCCGAAGCTTATCCCTGGATCAAGTCACTCCATATCGTGAGCATGGTCGCGTGGATGGCCGGGCTGCTCTATTTGCCGCGCCTCTACGTCTATCACTCGATGGCGCCGGTCGAATCGGATGCCTCGGAGACCTTCAAGGTGATGGAACGCCGCCTGCTGCGCGGCATTATGACACCCGCAATGCTTGCTACATGGGGTTTCGGGCTCTTGCTCACGGGGATGCCGGGGGTGGTCAATTGGCGAATGGGTTGGATTTGGATTAAACTTGCTCTCGTTGCGGGATTGACCATTTTTCATTTTGCGCTAACGCGCTGGCGCGGCAAGTTTTCGGCGGACCAAAATCGCCATTCGACGCGGTTTTTCCGCTTGGTCAACGAGCTGCCCACCTTGGCGCTGATCGCGATCGTTATTCTCGTTGTGGTTAAGCCGTTCTAGCCTGGATTTCCGTTGCGTTCTCTGATGAGTAGAGATCTTGTAATTGTGTTCGGCCGGCTTATCTCAAGCGGATAAAGGGATTGCCGAGCCGCAATTGGTTCTTTCTGCTAGTCCCTGTCCATCCGCGCTTGAACCTAAGACACTGCTCGAAGCGTTCTCTCAGCGGGAGTCCGCGTCGACAGGCGCCCCTGGTCCTCATCTTGACACGAACCCATGAATCTCCAGGAATTGAAGCGTAAAACCCCGGCAGAGCTCCTCGCTTTTGCCGAAGAGCTGGAAATCGAGAATGCGTCCTCGCTGCGCAAGCAGGACATGCTGTTCGCCATTCTCAAGCAGCTGGCCGAAAACGATGTGCCGATTTCCGGTGACGGCGTGCTCGAAGTACTTTCAGATGGCTTCGGGTTCCTTCGGTCTCCCGAGGCCAACTATCTGCCCGGACCGGACGATATTTATGTCAGCCCGAGCCAGGTCCGGCGTTTTGGCCTGCGGACCGGCGACACGGTCGAAGGACAGATCCGCTCACCGCGCGACGGCGAGCGCTATTTTGCGCTCCTCAAGGTGAATGCGATCAACTTCGACGAACCCGACCGCCTGCGGCAGCGCATCAACTTCGACAATCTGACGCCGCTCTATCCCGAGGAGAAGCTCGGGCTCGAATTCGACGATCCGACGCGCAAGGACCTGACCACACGGGTTATTGACCTGATCACGCCGCTCGGCAAAGGACAGCGGGCGTTAATCGTGTCGCCCCCGCGCGCCGGCAAGACGGTGATGCTGCAGAACATCGCGCATGCGATCATGGCCAACCACCCGGAGGTCTACTTGATCGTGCTGCTGATCGACGAGCGGCCCGAGGAGGTGACCGACATGGCGCGCTCGGTGCGGGGCGAAGTCATCAGCTCGACTTTCGACGAGCCCGCGCAGCGCCACGTCCAGATCGCCGAGATGGTGATCGAGAAGGCAAAGCGGCTGGTCGAGCACAAGCGGGACGTCGTGATCCTGCTCGATTCGATCACCCGCCTCGCGCGCGCTTACAACACCGTCGTTCCCTCTTCGGGCAAGGTGCTGACCGGCGGCGTCGACGCTAACGCGCTGCAGCGGCCGAAACGGTTTTTCGGCGCTGCTCGGAATATCGAGGAAGGCGGCTCATTGACGATCATCGCGACCGCGCTGATCGACACCGGCTCGCGTATGGACGAGGTGATTTTCGAAGAGTTTAAAGGCACCGGCAATTCGGAAATCATCCTCGACCGCAAGGTTGCCGACAAGCGCACCTTCCCATCGATCGACATCACCAAATCCGGCACCCGCAAGGAGGAATTGCTGGTCGATCGCGGCGTCCTGTCGAAGATGTGGGTGCTGCGCCGCGTCTTGACGCCGATGGGCACCGTCGACGGCCTTGAGTTCCTGATCAACAAGCTCAAGGAATCGAAGAGCAACGCCGAGTTCTTTGACGCGATGAATACTTAGGGCAAGACGGGGATTGAGATTGCTTCGTCGCGGCGCTTCTCGCAATGACGATGTGTAATTGCGAGCGCAGCGAAGCAATCTCGATCAGTGAGGCGCGCTAAACTGTCAGCACGGTTTGCCCTGTCGTTTTCCTGTCCTGCAGATCGCGATGCGCCCGAGCGGCTTCGCGCAGTGGATAGGTCTGGTTTACCGCGATCTTGACGGCTCCGCTCTTCACCACATCGAACAACTCCCCGGCAGCGGTCAGCAGATCTTGCCGGGTCGCCGTATAGGTGTTCAACGTCGGCCGGGTCAGGAAGAGTGAGCCTTTGGCCGCGAGGATGCCGATATCGACTGGTCCGATTGCCCCGGAAGACTGGCCGAACGATACCATCAGCCCGAGCGGAGCCAGGCAGTCCAGCGATTTGTAGAACGTGTCCTTGCCGACCGAGTCGTAAACGACCGGGAGCTTTTTGCCCTGGGTCAGATCGTTGACCTTCGCGACAAAATCCTCGTGCTTGTAGAGGATCGGGTGGTCGCAGCCATGATCTTTGGCGAGCGTTGCCTTCGCCTCATCGCCAACCGTGCCGATAACGGTGGCGCCAAGGTGTTTGGCCCATTGGCAGACGATGAGGCCGACGCCGCCCGCCGCGGCGTGGATTAGGATCGCCTCGCCGCGCTTCACCGGATGGGTGCGGCGGACGAGGTACCAGGCGGTCATGCCCTTCAGCATCATTGCTGCCGCCTGCTGGTCGGTGATGCCGTCGGGCACCGGAACGAGCCGGTCGGCCGGCATTACCCGCTCGTCGGCGTAGGCCCCGAGCGGCCCGCCGGCATAGGCGACGCGATCACCCGGTTTCAGACCGCTGATGCCAGGTCCGACTTCCTCGACGACCCCGGCGCCCTCGGAGCCGAGGCCGCTCGGCATCGGCATTTGGTAAAGGCCGCTGCGCTGATAGGTGTCGATGTAATTGAGCCCGACCGCGGTATGGCGCAACCGAACCTGACCTTGGCCCGGCTTGCCGACCTCGACCGTTTGCCAGGTCAGAACTTCCGGACCGCCCGGTTTCTCGAACCGAATTGCGTACGCCATCGCCTTCCTCCAACTTCTTCGAAAGGGAAGAACGCTAGCGCACTCGGCCGAGACTTTCGAGCAAACTCTCGGAATCGGTCATCGGTAACGAGCAGACCGGGCCCTCGCAGACATACGCGGTGGGCCTGCCGTTGATGAGACCCTTGCCATGTGCCGGATGGTTCACCGGAAGCAGTGCCCCCGGCGGCAGGGTGAGCAATATCCGGTTGGGCAGAGAGACGTTGTAGACCGCGCGGAGCAGTGACTGGAACGCCAAGTCGTTGGCTTCTCCGATCATGACGATCTGGAGCGGTTTTTCGAGCAGTTCAACGTTGTTCAATAATGTCGCGAGCGGAAAGAAATTACGCGCGACTTCGCCTGAAAACGTCTGGACAATCGCCTCGGCGCGGCTCCGGAAAGTTTCTTCCCCGGAAAGGATTGCCAACCGCGTCAGGACCCCGACCAAGGTGCCGTTGCCGGCGGGGACGGCGGAATCGGCGGCCGTTTTGGTGCGGGCGATCAGACCCTCCGTGTCATTGGCAGCGAAGAAGTAGCCGCCTGCGGCCTCGTCCGAATAATGCCGATCGAGAACGGCGATCCAATCGCGGGCCTGCGACAAGAACTCCTCGTCGCCGGTGGCTTCGTGCAGCGCAAGCGCGGCGCGGCAGAGATTGGCATAATCGTCGACATTGGCCGGATGCCGGGCGCGACCGGCCCGCCAGCCATGCAGCAGCCGGCCATCGTCGCCGGTCATCTCGCCGCGGACGAAGTCGAAGGCACGCCGTGCAATTTCGATCCACTTCGGACGCTCGAAGACGACCCCCGCATTGGCCATTGCCGCAATCGTTAGGCCGTTCCAGTCGGCAAGCACCTTGTCATCCCACCCCGGCCGCACCCGGTGCGCGCGTGCCCGCAATAAAAGGGCCCGGCAAGCTGCCAGCTCGCGCTCGATCTGCTCATCGGCGCTTTCGGGCGCCGTCGACCGGTTGAGAATATTCTTCTCTTCCCAATTCCCTGCCGGCGTCACGTCGTAGAAGCGTTTGAACAAGCTGGCTCGTTCGCCAAGCACGTCATCGATTTCGGCTTCCGACCAGACGTAAAATTTCCCCTCCTCGTGCTCGCTGTCGGCGTCGAGGCTGCTTGCGAACCCGCCTTCCGGGGTCACCATCTCGCGGCTCACCCAACCGAGTGTCTCGTCGATCCGCTCGCGATAAAGCGGGCTCTTCGTTTCCTGCCAGACCAAGGTCAGCAGATCGACGAGCTCGGCATTGTCGTAAAGCATCTTCTCGAAATGCGGAACGAGCCAGCGCGCATCCGTCGAGTAGCGGGCGAACCCGCCGCCGAGATGATCGTAGATGCCGCCCTGGCACATTGCGTCGAGCGCCTTTATGACCGCATCGCGATAGGGCGGTTGGCCGGTGCGCTTCCAGGCCCGCCACAATAGTTCGAGAACCCCGGTCTGCGGGAATTTCGGCGCGGTTCCGATCCCGCCGTGCAGCTGGTCGGTCTCGCGCAGCAGGCGTTCGGCAATCCGGTCCAGCATGTCCCGGCCAATTCCGCCGCCGCGCTCCGGACGGCCGAGCTTTTGCAGTGCCTCGCGCAAGGCGAGCACGTTCTTCGCGACGCCGTCGCGCTTTTGCGCATAGGCGTTGCTCATCGCCTCTAATATCTGTGGAAAGCCCGGCCGGCCCCAACGCTGCTCCGGCGGGAAGTACGTCCCGCCCCAAAACGGCTCGCCGTCTGGGGTCAGGAACATCGTCAAGGGCCAGCCACCCTGTTCGCCCATCAGCGCCAACGCGTGCTGGTAGATCGAGTCGAGGTCCGGGCGTTCCTCGCGATCCACCTTAACGTTGACGAACAGCTCATTCATCCGCCCGGCGATCTGCGGATCCTCGAAACTCTCATGGGCCATCACGTGGCACCAATGGCAGGCGGCATAGCCGATCGATAGCAGGATCGGCTTGTCCTCGGCCTTGGCGGTAGCGAGCGTCTCCGCTCCCCATGGCTGCCAGTGAACCGGGTTGTCCTTGTGTTGCAGGAGATAGGGGCTGGTTTCTTCGCCGAGACGGTTGCGGTCGGTCATGTTCCCCGGTTCTCTCATAGCAGCGTTGCCGCAAGCGGCTCGACGCGTTAGGTTTCCTAGCCTACTCTCGAACGACGGCATGCGATATTCGCTCCGTCATCACACCGGCATGGAGAATTGGAATGGCAACTGCGCCGGCGGACCCGCCGCTCTTTTATAAGCGCCATGTATTCATGTGCACGAATGTGCGCCCGGAAGGTCACCCGCGCGGGTCCTGCACCGCTCGCGCCGCGTCGGCCGGCGGTGTTGAGAAGCTGCGCGGTTACATGCGCGAGAAGGCAAAGACTCTCGGCATCGAGAACATCCGGTGCAATGCCGCGGGCTGCCTCGACCGCTGTGAGTTAGGCCCGAACATGGTGATTTACCCCGAGGGTGTGTGGTACCGCTACGAGAGCACCGAAGATCTCGACGAGATCCTGCAAACGCATCTGATCGAGGGCGGCCGGGTCGAGCGGCTGATGCTGCAGCCCGACCAGAAATAGCCGAGCCGATTGGTTCGCAACATAGGACGAGGAATGGCCGGGTTCTGACCCGGCCGTTTGCTGTCGACAACAAGGAGGACTTGCCCGATGCCTGAAACACCGACCTTCGGCCGCTATGCCGAGATCCCCTATGACCGGATGACCCCCGAGCAGCAGGAGGGCTACCGCTCTCTGCTGGAGACGCGCGGCCGCTTGCCCGGCCCGAACAAGATCTATGTCCAAAACCCCAAGCTGGTGAAGGTGATGGGGCCGCTCGGCGCCTATTTCCGCACCGGCTATTCATTGAGCGAGCGTGAGCGCGAGATCGCCGTCGTCATCATCAACAGCAAGTTCCATTCGGCCTACCCGACCAACGCGCATGAGCGCGCCGCGAAGGCGGCGGGCCTCCCGGCCGCCAAGGTCGAGGCGATGCTGTCCGGGCTGCCGACCTCGTTCGACGACAAGCGCGAACAGGTCATCTACGAGATGGCGACCTGCCTCGCCAATTCGCGCTGGGTGTCGAAGGGTCTCTTCGATCGGGCGGTCGAGGCGCTCGGCCATGAAGGCATCACCGACGTGATTTGCTTGATGGGCTTCTATTCCAGCGTGTCGATGACGCTGGCCTTCTACGATGTGCCCGTGGATGCGCCCGGCATGGAGCGCTGAGAGCCCCGGCAGGAATTTGAGGAGGAGAAAAGCCATGTTGATTGTCGACGCACAGGTTCACATCTGGTCGGCCGGTCCACCCACCAATCAGGCTCACCGGCAAGTCAATTCCTATACCGCGGAGGAGTGCATCCGCGACATGGACGCGGCTGGCGTCAATGCCTGCCTGTTGCACCCACCGGGGTGGGATCCCAACTCGGGGAAGATCTCGGAGGAGGCCGCGGCCAAATATCCGAACCGCTTTGGGATCCTTGGCAACTTCCCGGTCGATAAGCCGGAAAACCGCTCTTTGATCGGCACCTGGAAGCAGCGCCCGGGGATGCTCGGGCTGCGTTACGCGTTCACGCAGCCGCACCAGGCCAATTGGATGACCGACGGGACGATGGACTGGCTGTGGCCGGCGGCCGAAAAGGCCGGTATCCCGATTGCGCTGATGGCGTCGAATTATCTGCGGCAGGTCGGGCAGATTGCCGAGCGCTATCCGGGACTGAAGCTGATCATCGACCACTACGCGCGGGTCCGCGACGGCAAGGATGATGCCGCGCACGGCAACCAGCCGGCGTTGCTGGCGCTCGCCAAGTATCCCAATGTCGCGGTCAAAGCGACCGGTGCTCCGGGCAATTCGAGCCAGCCCTACCCCTATCGCAACATCCACAAATACACGCAGCAGATCGTCGAGGCGTTTGGACCCGAGCGCACCTTCTGGGGCACCGACATCACCCGCATGCCGTGCTCGTGGAAAGAGTGCGTGACGATGTTCACCGAGGAGATGCCGTGGCTCAAGGGCCGCGACCTCGAACTCGTCATGGGCCGTGCGGTATGCGACTGGCTCGGCTGGAAACTGCCCGGCTGAGGTGTGCCCCTCATCCCGGCCCTCTCCCCGCATCGCGCGGCGAGGGGGACCTTCTGGCTAGCCATTCTGGCTCTCTCGCTCTGCGCCATTGCCGATAGAGAAGCAACGGCTGGGGACGACACCGCCATCGATGCGCTGGTTAGCGCGTATCCCCAGCACCTGGCCGGCTACGACTCCACCTATCTCATGTGGCGGGACGGCACGCGGATGCCGCTGTCGGACGGGCAGCCAGACAAGAGTTTCGAGGAGATGCTGCGGCATGGTTCGATCCTCGATCAACTTCGGCTGCCCTACCCGGCGGGCGCCAGCAACGCCGCGCTCATTCCCCGAAGCGACCCCGGCCGGATTCGCAACCGCGCTTTCTTCGACAAGATGTACGGGGATTGCTGGAGAGGCGAGGTAACGCCACAGCTCGTGCCGGTGAATTGGCTTCCGCGGAGCTGGGGCCACACGATCCGGGTCACATCCGTCAATGGCGTGGCCCAACGCCTGGAGAAGATCTCCGCGGAACTGGACGCACTGCCCGCGCCTGTGAAGCGCTATGTCTACCCGCCATCGGGAACGTACAATTGCCGCACGGTAGCCGATACCGGGGAACCGAGCATGCACTCCTGGGGCGCGGCGATCGACATCAATGCGGCCTATGCCGAATATTGGCTGTGGCCCCGGGTCGCGTCGGCTAGCACCACGATACCAGCCGATATTATCAATATCTTCGAGCGGCACGGCTTCATCTGGGGCGGGAAGTGGTCCCACTACGATACGATGCATTTCGAATATCGGCCGGAGCTGGTCAACGGCACGCCGGTGACGCAGTCGACCGCGGCCGGTAAGTGAGACGCGGCTCGCCGCGCGCAACTGTGAGACAGCCATGAGCAGCCTGGATCCCATTCCCTATTCCGACGCGCAGCTCCGCGCGATCCTGCAGCGCGTCAAGACCATCGCCATGGTCGGCGCCTCGTCCAACTGGAACCGCCCGAGCTATTTCGTAATGAAGTATCTGCAGGGCAAAGGCTACCGGGTCATCCCGGTCAATCCCGGCATCGCCGGCCAGATGTTGCTCGGCGAAACGGCTTACGCATCGTTGCGCGACGTTCCCGAGCCGGTCGACATGGTCGATGTGTTCCGTCCCGCCCGCGACGCGCCGGCGATCGTCGACGATGCGATTGCGATCGGCGCCAAGGTGGTGTGGATGCAGCTCGGGATCCGCAACGACGGGGCGGCGGCTACGGCGGAGAAAGCCGGCATTGAGGTCGTCATGAACCGCTGTCCGAAAATCGAGTTCGGCCGGCTCGGCGGCGAATTGTCGTGGAGCGGGGTCAACAGCGGCATCATCCGCAACCGGGCGCCGGAGCCGCCGATCGCCCGGCATGGCAAGGAGCGGCCGGCGCCCTCGCACAACATGACTTACGGCTTTGAGACCCGCGCCATCCACGCCGGGGCGGCACCCGACCCGGTGACCGGCGCCCGCTCCACGCCGATTTACCAAACCACCTCCTATGTCTTCGAGGATGTCGATCACGCCGCCTCGCTCTTCAACCTGCACAATTTCGGCTACATCTATTCGCGTCTCAACAACCCGACCGTCGCGGTTCTCGAAGAACGGGTCGCCAGCCTCGAGGGCGGCCGTGCCGCCGTTGCCGCCGCTTCGGGGCATGCCGCACAGTTCCTGATCTTCTTTACGTTGATGGAAGCAGGCGACGAGTTCATCGCCTCGCGCAATCTCTACGGCGGCTCGCTGACGCAGTTTGGGCTGTCGTTCAAAAAGCTCGGCTGGCAGTGCCATTTTATCGACCCGACAGACCCGGAGAATTTCCGCAAGGCGCTGACCCCGCGCACTAAGGCGATCTTTGTCGAGAACCTCGCCAATCCGGGCGGCATCGTCGTCGATCTCGAGCGGGTGGCGGCGATCGCCCACGAGGCGGGTATTCCGCTCATCGTCGACAACACCCTGGCGACCCCCTACCTCTGCGAACCCTTCGCCTGGGGCGCCGACATCGTCTGCCATTCGACGACCAAGTTCTTGAGCGGCCATGGCCATGCGCTCGGCGGCATCGTCGTCGAATCCGGCCGCTTCGACTGGGCGCAAGGCGACCGCTTTCCGTCCCTGACCGAGCCCGAGCCCGCCTATCACGGGCTCAAATTCTACGAGAATTTCGGAGATTTCGCGTTCACGACCAAGGCTCGCGCGGTGGCATTGCGGGATTTCGGCCCGACCTTGTCGCCGATGAACGCTTTTCTGACGATCACCGGCATCGAAACCTTGCATCTGCGCATGGAGCGCCATGTCGCGAATGCCCTTCGGGTTGCGGAGTTCCTGTCGGGTCACCCGCGCGTCGCGTGGGTGTCCTACGCCGGGCTGAAAGAGAGCCCGTTCCACGCCCTCGCCCGGAAATACTTGCCGAGAGGCGCCGGGGCGGTTTTCACCTTTGGGGTCAAGGGCGGCTACGAGGTCGGGATCAAGCTCGTCGAAAGCGTCCAGCTGTTCTCGCACTTGGCCAATATCGGCGACACCCGCAGCCTGATCCTGCACCCCGCCTCGACAACTCACCGCCAGCTCACCGACGAGCAGCGCCAAGCCGCGGGCGCCGGCCCCGACGTGATCCGCCTGTCGATCGGCCTCGAAAGCGCCGAAGACCTGATCCGCGACCTCGACGAAGCGCTCGCCGCTTAGGGCCGGGCTCAAACTGAAGTCGGCCGTCACAATGGGTATCGTCGCCCCCGCGAAGGCGGGGGTCGAGGGGCAACCGCTCCGGCTTTGCAACCCTGGATTCCTGCTTTCGCGGGAAAGACGGATAGCAGCGGTAACCCATTGAGAAGCAACACTTCATTTCTGGTCAGCCTGTTACCCTTCCCTCCAACGGCGGTCGCTGTTATCGCTGTTAAATGCAGCGAAAAAACAGCCACGGAAGCGGCGCTCGCTCTTCACGTTTTGGGATGACGCTGGCACAATAACAGCCAGGAACAACCGGCAAAAACAGCGCGAAACAGCCGGAAATAGCGGGCAAGAACAGCAAATTTCTCTCGCTGAGAATAGTCCGGTTTCCACAATACAATAATCGATTATCCTGCGAGTCGCTTAACTTAGCAGCACCATACCATGACAATACGGCAATTTTCGGGTTTGCCATACCGTCGTGCCGGGTGATGTCTCAGTTTGAATTTCTGGAATGGGTGGATTGCCGACCGTCGCCGATCCCGAGGCAACAGCTAAAAAACTGAGAGGTTTGATATCTCGGGCGCGCCAGCACTTCCGCGTGGTTCGGCGCCTCCTAATCAGCCCTTTTTCCATCCCGGATGAGCATGCCCGGCCTCGTTACCCCAGCGCGTGGCGGAGCTGGCGGCCGGCAACGACGAGCATTGCGAGGTCGGGAGCAGCAGCAGACCGCAGTTCCCTGAGCAACGGCTCGGCAGGCGCAAGGGCGGCCGCGTGCGCGGCAGACCATGCGGCAATCGGATCTTCCGGGTGGGTTACGCTGCTGCCCGCCAGTATGTGCGCTGTGAAATCGGTCTGCAGCGCAAAGAGATCCTCGATCGTCGCTTCGACCGCCTGCTTCTGCCAAGAGGTCTCGGCCCGCAGGCGTCGCGCAGCTATTCGCATCTCGTCGAGCGCGAACCGCGCGCCGACCGCATAGTACACCCGAGCGGCTTGGTCGAGTTCTTGTCCTGAGCGCACCGCCAGATCGGCGATGTCGAGCGCGGCGGCGAGAAACATCGTCCCGCCGACGCGGGTTGCGAGCGCTTCGGGCGCACCCGCCTCAGCGAAGCGAAGGCTGCGCGCAGAGACCAGATTGCGATCGCTTGACGGCAGCAGATCGAGGAGAGAAGCAGAGATGCTGCGCACGCTCGACGCAAAGCTGCCGATCTCGGGGCCGATCGCGAGGCGCTTGCGATACAGCAGCCAAGCAGCTGCGCGTTCGACCAGATCGGCGATCTCCAGAAGCATCTCGATCTGCACCTGAGCGGCCACTTTGTTGTCGAGCGCCTCGATTTCAGCCCACAGATTCCTCAGCTCGAACACTTCGCGTACGATCATGTAGGCTTGCGCCACCTCGGGCGCCGACCGGCCGGTGCGCGCGCGCATGTCGTGGGCAAAGGTAATTCGCGCGCGGTTGACGATCTCGTTGGTGACGACCGTCGCGATGATCTCCCGGTGCAGCGGATGGGTTGTGATCTGTGCGGCAAGCCGCTGCCGCACGGCCTTCGGAAAATAGCTGCGCAGTTCGTCGGCCAGTTCCGGAGCGTCCGGCAGGGGGGAGGCGAGCAGCGCCTCGTACAACGTCATCTTGGCGTAGGCGAGCAGCACCGCCAATTCCGGTCGGACGAGCCCCCGGCCTTGCGCCGATCGTGCGGCGAGGGTCTCGTCGTCCGGCAGGAATTCGAGCGACCGGTCCAGCCGCCCCGCGCGCTCGAGATCGCGGATCATGCGCAACTGCCGATCGAGCGAGACGACGCCTCGCGCCTCCGCGGCCGAGAGCGCCTCGCCCTGCAGGTAATTGTCGCGCAACACCAGGCCAGCAACCTCACGCGACATCTCGGCGAGGAGCGGCTGACGGTCCGCGGCGGCGAGGGCACCCGAAGCGATCGCCTGATCGAGCAGGATTTTGATGTTGACCTCGTGATCCGAGGTGTCGACGCCGGCCGAATTATCGATGGCATCGGTGTCGATGCGCCCGCCGGCGAGTGCGAACGCGACGCGTCCCCGCTGGGTCACGGCGAGATTGGCGCCTTCGCCGATGACCTTTGCCCTGATCTCGCCGCCGTTGACCCTAAGAGCGTCGTTGGCGCGGTCGCCGACCTCGGCATGGCTCTCGGCCGGGGCCTTGACGTACGTCCCGATCCCGCCGAACCACAAGAGGTCGACCCGGGCGGTCAACAATTTGCGGACCAGCTCCGCTGGCGTGAGATGGCCCTCCTCGATATCGAAGGCGCGCTTCATCTCGGGACTGATCGGGATGGATTTGGCGCTGCGCTCAAAAACGCCGCCGCCAGGCGAAATCAGCGCAGGGTCATAGTCGGCCCAGCTCGAGCGCGGCAGCTGGAACAGACGCAGCCGCTCGGCGAAGCTGCGCTCGGCATCCGGATCGGGGTCGACAAATACATGCCGGTGATCGAAGGCGGCGAGCAGTCTGAGATGGCGCGACATCAACATGCCGTTGCCGAACACGTCGCCGGACATGTCGCCGACACCGGTCACGGTGATCTCGCTGCTCTCGATATTTTGCCCGAGCTCGCGGAAATGACGTTTCACGAGCTCCCAGGCGCCGCGCGCGGTGATGCCCATCTCCTTGTGGTCGTAGCCGGCCGACCCGCCTGACGCAAAAGCGTCGCCGAGCCAGAACCCGTACTCTTCGGATATAGCGTTGGCAAAATCGGAGAAGGTGGCGGTGCCCTTGTCGGCCGCAACCACCAGGTAGGGATCGTCGCCGTCGTGCCTGACGACCTGCGGCGGCGGAACGATGCGATGTGTTCCCGGCCCCTGCGAGACGATGTTGTCGGTGAGGTCGAGAAGGCCGCGGACCAGCGTCTTGTAACATTCGACCGCCTCCGCCTGCAGTCTGTCGCGTGCATCGGGCGGTTGCTTGACGACGAAACCGCCTTTCGACCCGACCGGGACGATCACGACATTCTTGACCGTCTGCGCTTTCATCAGGCCGAGGATCTCGGTGCGGAAGTCCTCTTTTCGGTCGGACCAGCGGATGCCTCCGCGGGCGACCTTGCCGGCGCGCAGGTGCACGCCCTCGACCCGCGGACTGTACACATAGATCTCATACAGCGGCCGCGGCCGCGGCAGCAGATCGATCTCGCTGCTGGCGAGCTTGACGGCCAGATAGGGCTTTGCCTCGCCCGACGCCGATTCTTGGTAATAATTCGTGCGCACGGTCCTCAGAATGAGCGTCAGGTAAGTGCGCAGGATGCGGTCCTCGTCGAGGCTGCTGACCTCATCGAGCGCATGATCGATCGCTTGAATCACGGCTAGCGCCGCGAGCGAGGAACCGGCGCGTTCAGGATCGAAACGCGTCTCGAACAACTGAACGAGCCGGCGGGCGATCTCCGGATGACCGCTCAGCGCGTCTTCCATATAAGCTTGGCTGAAGGTGGTTCCCGCCTGCCGCAAGAATTTCGCGTAGAGCCGCAGTACCGTGACCTGCCTCGCCGACAAGCCGGCCGCCAGGACCAGACGGTTGAACCCGTCATTCTCGACGCGCCCGGTCCACGCTTCGACGAGCGCCGCTTCAAAGCGCGCCCTGATTGCCGGAGCGACCGAGGTCAGCAACGCCATCCCGGATGACAGCTGGAACTCATGTATCCAAACTGCCGTGCCGTCGGCGCTGTCGATCCGGAACGGTTCTTCAGCCACCACGCGCAGACCAAGGTTCTCAAGCATCGGCAGCACGTCGGAGAGCGCGACCGGCTCCTTTGCCCGATAGAGCCGCAGCGCGGGCAGCTGAGCATCAGGGACAGAATGGAGCGAGACCTCGAGCGAGGAACCTGCCGATACCGTCTCGATCCGCTCCAGATCCGCGACGGCTTGCCCAGCATCCGTTCTTGCTTGATAGGCGATCGGGAAGGACTGAAAGCGGCGCAGCAGGGCACGGGCCTGCTCGTCGCCGAAAGCCGCCGCCGCCGCCTGATGTAGTCGGTCGGTCCAACTGCGTCCCGCTTCGGCCAGCCGCTCTTCCAGGGCCGCGGTGTCCACCCTGGGGACCGCACCCCGGTTTGTGCGAATGATAAAATGGATGCGCGCCAGCGCCGATTCGTCCAGGTGAGTGTGAAAGGCCGAAATTTGCCCGGCGAACACCGCTGCGAGGATCGCCCCGAAGCGGCCGCGCAATTCGCTGTCGTAGCGCTCGCGCGGGACATAGACAAAGCAGGAAACGTAGCGCTCCAGCGGGTCGCGGCGGACAAATACGGCAATGCGCTGCCGCTCTTGCAGGTTGAGGATGCCGGTGACGGTGTCGAACAGCTGGTCCTCGTCGGCCTGGAACAGCTCGTCGCGTGGAAACGTGTCGAGGATGTGCAACAGAGCCTTGCCGTCGTGGCTCGACGGCGACACTCCGGAACGCTCGACGATCCTTCGAAACTTGAGCCGCAGCAGCGGGATCGAGCGGCAGCTGCGGCTATAGGCCAGCGACGTGAAGAAGCCGAGAAAGATGCGGATGCCGATGACCTCGCCGTTGGCACCGAAGCGCCGCACGCCGATGGCATCCATGAGAGCGGTCCGGTGGACCGTCCCGCGGCGGTTTGATTTGGTGATGACCAGCAGCTCGCAGCGGCGGACAAAATCCTGAACGTCGGGTGGCAAAGAGGCGAGATCCCGTAGACCCCCGAAGACCGGATGGGTCTCGTCGCGCAGAATCCCGAGCGGCCCATATTCGGGTTGGGCTCCTCCATCGAAAAGGTATTCGCGGTAGCCGAGAAACGTAAAGTTGTCGTCGTCGAGCCAACGCAGGAATTCCTGAACTTCGGCGAGTTCGGCGGCGGGAACCGGCGGCGGTTGCGCCGACAATTCGGCTGCGACTTCGCGCAAGACCTGCCGCATCGGCTGCCAGTCGGTCACCGCAGCGCGGACGTCGGCGAGAACACCTGACAATGTTTGCGTCAACGTTGCGAGGTCCGCCGGATCCGCTTCGGATGTGATCTCGATTTGCATCCAGGATTCGCGTGTCCCGGCAGCGCCGGGCTTTAGAATGTCGTTCAGGCGCCCGTCCGGGCCGCGGGCCACCGTCAGGATCGGATGGATGATCAAATGGACGACGCGGTTGCTGGCATTGATCGCTCCAGTCACCGAGTCGACGAGAAACGGCATGTCGTCGTTGACGAGTTCGACGATCGTGTGCGGCGACGACCATCCATCAGCCGCCGGGTCCGGGTTGTACACCCGGATCTTGGCTTGGCCGGGGCGCCGACGCTCGCCAAAGCGCCACAGCGACAGGGCAGCTCCGTAGAGATTGCGGGGGGTGCGTTCGGCGACATCCGCCGGCGGAACGTGGTCGTAGAATTGCTGGATGAACCGATTGGCGGTGGCCTGCTCTGCCGGGTCGAACAGCTGACCGGCGAGCGCCGCCGCCTTGTGCACGAGCGTCGTCTTCTTGACCTCGATAGTGCTCGCCATCGCCCGTTAGCCCTCGGGAAGGTGATCACGACTGTTTGGTAGATGCGCTCCGTCCTAACGCGAAACCACCCCCGCCCGGCGCAGAATACGGCAAAATTGAGGCCCACAGCCTCGCATTGTATCAGGCGGTAACAAAATTATCTTTATTTAAGCCGCAAGGCCGATCATATTTGGTTGCGATAGGAAGCGGAGCCTATTGGCTGGAGCACGGCGAGTGATGGAATTTCAGGTCTGCCGGCGGGGGCCGGCAACGAGGTGGGTCGTTATGGTCGGGGGTTCCGTCTACGGCGCCTATCTCGATAAGGAGCAGGCGCTTCTCGATGCTGTGGATGCGGCGCGCGACGCGTTGCAGGCCGGCCGCGAGGCTCAGGTCTGGGTCAGGGATCGGTCAACCGCCGCACGCGTATTCTAGAGGATCATTCCGATCATTTGGCGTGTAGTTGCGCGGCGCGTCCTGCGCGACGACCCGAGACTGCTTCCCTGTCGCTTCCCAAGAAACAAGATGGTTGAGGGATAACCATACGGTTAAAGCGCTTCCCCGGCGAATGCCGGGGCCCGCCCTTCGAGCGCTCAGCAGGCAGATAATGGATCCCGGCTCTTCGCCGGGAAAGCGCTCTGGTGGCGGTTTTATGGAGGGCGGGTCGGCCGGCCGGCCGGTGGTCAACTCGCAATGACAGTTGGATTGAACCCGAATTCTCCTCTCTGCACGGATCGGACCTCTAGGAACCGGGCGGATTTATCCGTGCGGTGAAGTCGCGTGTGGCGCGAGCTTCGCGATCGTGCTGGAGCGCCCAGCCTATGGAGGGGAACGCGAGGTCGTTCCACGGGATTTCTTCCCACTTGAACAGCTTGACCTCAAGGCTTTCCGATCCCGCCTGGATGGCGTCGTCGAGCAGGCGGGCGCGGTAGATCAGCTGCACCTGGCTGATCCGCGGAATGTCGTAGATTGCCAGCAACCCCTCGATCTCGATCCGCGCGTGGGCCTCTTCCCAGGCCTCGCGTTCAGCCCCTGCGCTGGCAGCCTCATTGACCTCGAGATACCCGGCGGGCAAAGTCCAATAGCCATAGCGCGGTTCGATCGAACGGCGCACCAGCAGAATGCGGTCATCCCAACGGGCGACCGAGCCCACGACGATTTTCGGATTGTCATAGAGGATATAACCGCATTCGGCGCATATCATCCGCTCGCGATTGTCGCCTTCGGGGATCCCGCGGACCGAGGGCCCGCGAAAAGCGTTATCCTCCGACATCGCGCCTTCCCCCGGCCGGCGATGGGCTCCAACGATGGCCAATTTCACAATTTCCGGCCAGCGATCTGCGATGATCACTCAGCGCCATCTCGGTCGATCTACCGCTCCGTCCGACTGTCGATAATATCAGCACCCGAATGCGGGGCAACATCGCTTGCTCGCGTCCCCTTGCAAAGCCGCGCATCAGCGTTAAGTCCTCGTTCGCGATGACATCCCCATTGGACAGGATGGCTTTCAACACGGCGCAGACGGCGCGCATCGGCTGGTTCTTTGGCCAAAAACTGCTGGCCGCCCGAATGGGTCGCCCAGTGCGATTGCCGGAAGCGCTTCGCGGCCGGCCAATGCCGGACCGGCAACGCCTCCTCGCTGACCTGCGCGCGCTGGTGGAGCAGGATTGGCGAAACATCGAGGCCGGCTACTATGCGCCCCCGGCCGACGGGCTCGGCAAGCCGCTGGCGGAGATCCGCCGCGCACTCGACTTCTTCGCCGATCTAACTGCCGTCGAGCGGAGGCGGCATGGCGGAAATGAGGAGCGCGTTGTGACAGAGGCGCCGCCTGGTCGATACCCGACGTATTATCTGCAGAAATTCCACTTTCAGACCGACGGCTATCTGAGCGATGCTTCCGCAGAACGCTACGATCATCAGGTCGAGGTGCTGTTCGGCGGCGGCGCAGCAGCGATGCGCCGTCAGGCGCTCGTCCCGCTGAAGCGTGCGCTCGCCGAAAAATTCGCCGGCGGGAACTCTATTTCCAGGCCGGGCCGAGTGCGATTGCTCGACGTCGCCTGCGGAACCGGGCGATTTCTCCGCGAAGTAAAGGTGAATTACCCACGCCTCCATGTTACCGGTCTCGATTTGTCGCCGCATTACCTCTCGGTTGCCCGGCGCGAGCTCGCGCCGTGGTCGCGCACTCGGTTTGTCGAGGGCATGGCCAAGTCGATGCCCTTAGCCGACGCGGAATTCGACGTCGTCACCTGCATCTATCTGTTTCACGAATTGCCGCCGCGCATCCGCCGCGCGGTTGTGGCCGAGATCCGGCGGGTGTTGCGGCCCGGCGGCACCCTGATCTTTGTCGATTCGCTGCAGACGGGGGACGAACCTGATTACGACGGCACGCTCGAGCTTTTTCCCGTCGCGTTTCACGAGCCCTATTACGAGAGTTATCTCCGCGAGGACCTCGATCGGTTGTGGAGCCCGGGATTTACGCCCGGTGAGCGCATTCTGGCCTATTTCTCGAAAGTGGTGAGCTATCACCGCCACGGAGATATTTCTTGACCCAGATATAGATATTGCTTGCCAGCGCGCCACAAGCGTGCTACCGTATTTTGTGCAGGTGGGCTGGGGGGCCCACCGTATACGGGGGAATCGATGGAAATGACCTGGACGCCCGAGCGCGTCGAGATGTTGAATCACCTGTTTGAGGAGGGGTTGCCGACCTCCGAGATCGGCCGCCGCATGGGTTTGACGAAAAATACGATCATCGGCAGGCTGCACCGCAACGGCATGAGCCGGCGCGAGACCGGGCCAAAATTCTTGCCGCAAAGGAATTTTTTCGAATTCAGCGGGCCGGGCTGCCTGTGGCCGCATGGCCACCCGGACGATCCTCAATTCCACTTCTGCGGCGGCCACCCGTTGCCGGGCAAGCCCTATTGCGCAGTTCATGCCGCGGTCGCCTATGTTCGGCCAAAGGAGGAAAAGCAGGCCGCATAGGGCGCGGTGTTCATCGATCCCGGGCCCGGCCCACAGGCCGTCCCGGGATGACGATCTTGGCCTCGAACAAAGGCTTCCTTGCAGAAAGGCTCACGGCGCCCGGTTCATGCGGTTGTCGACGAGTTCGTCGACGACTGTAGGGTCGGCCAAGGTCGTCACATCGCCGAGGGCATCGTGCTCGTTGGCGGCGATTTTGCGGAGAATACGCCGCATGATCTTGCCGGAGCGGGTCTTCGGCAGGCCCAGGGCCCATTGCAATAGGTCGGGAGCCGCAATCGGGCTGATTTCCTGCCGCACCCAGGCGACGAGCTCGCGACGCAGCTCCTCGCTCGGGGTCTCGTTGACTCTCAGGGTCACGTAGGCATAGACGCCTTGCCCCTTGATGTCGTGCGGGAAGCCGACGACGGCAGCTTCCGCGACCCTCGGATGGGCGACCAGCGCACTCTCGATCTCAGCGGTGCCGAGCCGATGGCCGGCGACATTGATAACGTCGTCCACTCGTCCTGTCAGCCAATAGAAGCCGTCCTCGTCCCGCCGGGCGCCATCACCGGTAAAATACAGCCCGGGAAAATGGGAGAAATAGGTCTGCACAAACCGCGCGTGATCGCCAAAGACGGTGCGCATGATTCCTGGCCAAGCGTGGGCAATACAAAGATTTCCTTCACCGGGGCCGTCCACGACCTTGCCGTCGTTGTCGACGATGACCGGCTCGACGCCAAAGAAGGGCCGCGTCGCCGAGCCCGGCTTCAGCGCTGTCGCGCCCGGGATCGGGGTTATCAGGATCCCGCCGGTTTCGGTCTGCCACCAGGTATCGACGACCGGGCAGCGTCGCTCGCCGACATGATCGTAGTACCACAGCCAAGCCTCGGGGTTGATCGGTTCCCCGACGGTGCCGAGGATCCGCAGTGAGCGCCGGCTGGTGCGCCGGACATGCTCCTCGCCCTCGCGCATCAGCGCGCGGATTGCGGTCGGCGCGGTATAGAAGATCCGGACGTTGTGCTTGTCGACAACCTGCCAGAACCGCGAGGGGTCCGGGTAGTTGGGCACGCCCTCGAAGATCAAGGTGGTCGCGCCATTGGCGAGCGGTCCGTACACGATGTAGCTGTGCCCGGTGACCCAGCCGACGTCGGCTGTGCACCAATAGACTTCGCCCTCGCGGTAGTCGAAGACGTATTCGTGCGTCATTGAGGTGAAGACGAGATAGCCGCCGGTGGTGTGCAACACCCCTTTCGGCTGCCCGGTCGAGCCCGAAGTGTAGAGGATGAAGAGCGGGTCCTCGGCCGACATTTCCTCTGGCGGGCAATCGGGTGAGGCGGCGCCACAGACTTCGTGGTACCAGAGATCGCGGCCCTCTACCCAGTCGATGTCGCCGCCGGTATGACGAACCACGATAACGTCCGTCACACCGAAGCAATGCCGCAGCGCGTTGTCGGCATTGCGCTTCAGCGGGATCGCCCGGCCGCCGCGGCGGCCCTCATCGGCGGTGATCAGCACGGTCGAGCGGCAATCCTGGATCCGTCCGACGAGGCTATCGGGCGAGAAGCCGCCGAAGACGACCGAATGGATCGCGCCGATGCGAGCGCAGGCCAGCATCGCGATCGCCGCCTCGGGGATCATCGGGAGATAGATCGTGACCCGATCGCCCTTCTGAACGCCCCGCGCCTTAAGAGCGTTCGCGAGCCGGCACACGGCCTCGTGCAATTCGCGGTAGGTGACCCGCCGATCCTCGCCCGGGTCGTCGCCCTCCCACAGGATCGCGGTTTGCTCGGCGCGCTTCGGCAAATGGCGATCGATGCAGTTGTAGGATGCGTTTAGCGCCCCGTCCTCGTACCAGGCGATGTGCACATCGCCCTCGAAACCGGCGTTCCGGACCTTGGTAAACGGCTTAATCCAATCGATGCGCTTGCCGTGCTCGGCCCAAAAATGGTCAGGGTCGACGAGCGATTGGCCGTAGAGCCGGAAATACTCGGCCTCGCTGATTTTGCCCACTTGCGAATGGGCAGAGATGGGGATGACGGTCCGCCCGGACATGGCGTCTTTCCTCCTCGGCTGCCGGCGCTGGCCTCGCGCCGGATTATGTGCAGAGGATATTCCGCCCCGCTAAGCGGTTACAATACCCGTCGGGGGCTTGGCCCCTCAGTGCTCCATTTTGGTGCGCATCGCGAGCAACGCCGCCTGCGTTCGGTTGGCGATATTGAGGCGTCGTATGATCTGCTTGACATGCGCCTTGACCGTGCTTTCGGACATGTTGAGCGCGTCTGCGATCAGCTTGTTCGCTTTGCCCTCGGCGATCAGCGCGAGAACATCGCACTGGCGGTGCGTCAGCGCGCGCCATGGTTCGCGCTGCGCGGTCTGGCCCGCCTCGGCTCCCGGCTCGGTCGCCGCTTCGGTCAATGTCAGGGGCACATAGGTGCCGCCGGTGCGGACCCGCTCGAGCGCGCCAATCAAAACCTTGAGACTATAGCTCGCCGGCAAGAACCCGCGCGCGCCGGCGCGCAGGATCAACTGGGCCCGCTCCCGGTCGTCGCAGTCTGCGGCGACGAGGATCGGCGTTTGCGGGATTGCTGCGGCCAGAGAGGAAACGTCGCCCAGATCGATCTGCGAGCAGGTTGATCTGCCGAGGAGGATCACATCGAACTCCTCACCATGCAGTACCCGCTGTATCAGCTCGGAAACTCCAGCGACGTCCACTACATGCCAGCGCCGGGGTTGCATGCCGAGCGCCAGCTTGAGGCAGTCGGACCGCAATCGGCTTTGATCGACGATGGCGAGGTGTCGGCGCACGGGGCCGGAAAATCCGGCAACCACGCCATGCGAGAGAGCTGCCGCAGTTTCAATGTAATGATCCAGCATCTCAGCGATCTCCGCGAATGCTTGCTATGCCAGGCTTGATCGCTGAAGAATGGCGTCCCTTTTGAAGTGTATGCGGTAAAATTTTGTAACGTTGCTGTAACATATCGTAAATAGGACGGAATTTTGACGATCAGCGGCTCTCGTCGTTTTCAATACCAGCGGGAATGCCTGCCATTGTACAGAGTACAGACCATTCCTTTTCTGTGATGTGGCAGACAGACAGTCGCGATTGCTTCAGCAGGGAAAGATTAGAGAGCTCGGGATTGGCCCTCATTGCCTTCAGGCCGACCGGGACCGCTGCCGGCATCACGGGCTTGATGTCGACGATGCCGAGCTTGCCGCTCTTGTCGGCGGGATCGGGGTAGAATGTTCTGACTACCTCCGCGACGCCGACGATCTCTTTGCCCTCGTTCGAATGATAGAAGAAGGCGCGATCGCCGAGCTTCATCGCCCGCAAATTGTTCAGCGCCTGCGCATTGCGCACGCCGTCCCAATTGGTGCAGCCATCCGCCACCAGCCGATCCCAGGAATAACTCGATGGTTCCGATTTGAGCAGCCAATGAGCCATGAACGTCCCCTTTCCCGCCGTTCAATAGAGCAGAGGGTAATTGGCCTGGTCTTCATAAACCGAGCCGGACTTGGTCTGAAAGCTCGCGATCAAGCTGAAGCCTTCAACCAAGAGGGGATTGGCGCGGAACTGCGCATGAGCGGCGAGAAACTGGTGCAACTTATCGAGCGGCGGGTCCCGTAGCCGCGCCAGAGTGACGTGAGGCGAAAATTTGCGCGGCTCCGGGGACAAGCCGATACGGATCAGCGCCTGCTCGACCTTGTCGCGCAACCCGGCGAGCTCCCGGCTGCGCTCTACTCCGGCCCAAAGACTGCGCGGCTTTTCCCCGCCAAAGACGCCTGTCCCGGCAATCTGCAACGTGAAGCGGCGCGCCCGCAGCCGTGACAGCGCGGCATGAATATCGGCCGCAACATCCTCGCCGATCTCGCCGATGAAGCGCAGCGTCAGATGGAAATTACCGGGGTCGACCCATTTCGCACCCGGCAACCCCGAGCACAGCAGCGACAGGTGCAGCTTGAGTTCCGGCGGGAAGCTGATTCCGACAAAGATACGCAGCATGCCATCCGCCCACAGCTCCCCGGCGCCCCCCTCACGTAAAAAGCGTGAGCACGCCGGTATGGCCATAGAGGCGATCGCGCGAGATCTCGCCATTGGCGAAAAAGCCGATCAACGGAAATTCGCCCAGACCCTCGCGGATGAGCGCGGTTTCCACGCCGGCTTCACCGAACAGTGCGGCTCCCCGCGCGACGCAACTGACATAAATTCCCGCCTTTGGAGGGCCGTTGAGCCGCCCGGCGAGTTGACTGACCATGCGGACCATGTCGCGGCGGGCGCTCTCAGGGTCGCGGCGGCAGAACACAATCGGGTCACCCGCTGCAATCTCGGCACCCAGCACCAGCCAGCCCCGGCCCGGGTCGATCGCCATAAGATTGCGGACGAGGTAATCCCCGGTGTCCGAACCGGGCACGGGGAGCCCGGCAAAAATCAGCCCGCCGACGCGCCGCAAATCGCCGCCCAGCCCAGGCCCGATATCCTCGGTGAACACAGCCAGCGCCGGGCGTCCGTCGATGACCATGACGACGTTGTCGCGCGCCTCATCGATCCGGTGCACCCGCCCGATCGGCGTGCAGCCCTGCGTCAGCCCGGTGGCGACGGCAATTCCGGGGGCCAGCATCAGCCCGGCGACACCGCTGCTGCCGAGGCCGTCTCCTTCGTGGCCAGCTTCTTCATTGTCAACTTCTTCGTTGGGGGTGCGGCCCAGCAGCGGGCTGGCACAGCGGTGCGATACCAGACCGCCGACCAGAAAGGCGCCGCTCGCCGTCGCCACATCGATTGCGGCCTTCGCCAAATCGGGACAGCGCGGATCGGCATGGACGAGCGCCAGCGCCGGCTGCGACCTCTCGATCCAGGCGGCATGCCGGCGCGGCAGCTCCGAACCCGGATCGTCGGTCGCCGAAAAAACGCGGAAACTCTCAGGCGGCAAAACGGCGGTCATCGCAACCGCCGCCGGCTCGTCGAAAATTTCATCCTCCGCCGAGCAGACACCCAGCCCCACGCCGCCGACCCAGGAATGGATCCCGGTGCGTTCTGCGAGCGCACGAACGAGTTCGGGAAAAGCCGGGGCGGCCGGCTCGCTCAGATAAAGTATCCCGAGATTGGCTCCTTTGATCGCCGGGATCCCGGCAACGCACCGCGCTGCGAGGCTGAGCGGATCGCCGGTCGCCACCGCCGCAGCAAATTGCGCGCTCACGACGCGCCCCCGATGAGGCCGGCGACGACCGGTGCGATTCTGTCCACGAGCACAGCGACGCCCTTCTCGTTCGGATGGAGGCCATCGGGTTGATTGAGTTCCGGGTTCATCGCCACACCCTCGAGGAAAAACGGATAGAGCGGCAGACGGTGGAGTTGTGCAAGCTCCGGGAAAATCTGGTCGAACGCGCGCTTGTATTCCTCGCCCCAATTCGGCGGTGCCAGCATGCCGAGCAGCAGCACTTTCGTGCCGGTGGCCTGGATCTTCCCGATCATTTTATCGAGATTGTCGCGCACGGTCGACGGCTCGATGCCGCGCAACGCGTCGTTGGCGCCGAGCGCCAGGATGACGAGGTCGGGCTTGTCGGCGAGCGCCCAATCAAGGCGCGCCAGGCCGCCCGCCGTGGTATCGCCGGACACCCCGGCATTGACCACGCGCGCGGCAATCCCGCGCTCGTGAAGCCAAGCCTCCAGCCGTGCCGGGAAGGCTTGCGCTGCCGCTATGCCGTAACCCGCCGTAAGGCTGTCGCCAAAACCGAGGATTACCGGCACGTGCGCCATAACCGGGGTAGTTATGAACAGCAGAGCCAGCGCGACGGCGAGAACTCGCCTGCGGCGCCCCTCACCCCGACCCTCTCCCCGCGAGCGGGGAGAGGGAGAAAGCCCCTCGCCCCGCGCTGGCGGGGAGAGGGAGGGGCCCGCGTCAGCGGGAGGGTGAGGGGCATCGCACTGTACTGGCGTCACGTTGAAAAGAGCGTGTCCTGCGCCATATCGTCCGGAGCCTTTGCGCCCGGCGCCGCGGGTCGAAAATTGCCGGCCGGCCGCCCTTCCTGGTTCGGACGGAGTATGACCACCTCGCTTCATCCCGGCGGCCCGCTCGTGATGCTGGACGACGTCCACCTAACACTGGGGAGCGCCGCCGGTCCCGTCAACATTCTCCGCGGCATCTCGCTCGAGATCGGGGCGGGCGAGATGGTGAGCATCGTCGGCCCGTCCGGTTCCGGCAAATCCACTTTGATGATGGTGCTCGGCGGGTTGGAGCGGCCGAGCTCCGGACGCGTGCGGGTCGACGGGGTCGATCTCGGCGGCCTCGGTGAGGATGCGCTCGCCCGGCTCCGCCGTGTTCGGGTCGGCATCGTCTTTCAGTCCTTTCACCTGCTGCCTACGATGACGGCGCTTGAGAATGTCGCGATCCCGCTCGAGCTCGGCGGCCGGACCGATGCATTTGCCGCCGCGGAACAAGCCCTCGCAACGGTCGGCCTCGCTCACCGCCTGACCCATTATCCCGGCCAGCTTTCGGGCGGCGAACAGCAGCGCGTCGCGATCGCCCGCGCCTTCATCGCCGGGCCGAAGCTGCTGCTGGCCGACGAACCAACCGGTAATCTCGACGGCAATACCGGTCAGTTCGTCATCGATTGCCTGTTCGAGCAACAGGCCCGGCACGGGACGACCCTGCTGTTGGTCACTCATGATCCCGCGATAGCCGAACGGTGCGAGCGGCAAATCCGGCTGATGGACGGCAGGATTGTCGAAGATCGTCGCGCCACCCGAGGCCGGATCGCCGCCGTCGGGCACGCACGTTGAGCTCGGTCTCGCCGTTCTATGCGTTCCGCCTCGCCCGCCGCGAGCTGCGCGGCGGCATGAGCGGCCGCGGCGTTTTTCTCGGTTGCCTCGTGCTCGGTGTGACCGCGATTGCCGCGATTGGCTCGATCGCCGCCTCGGTCACCGCCGCGATCAAAGCGGATGCCCGAGACCTGCTCGGCGGCGACGCCGAGGCACGGCTGGCGTACCGTCCGGCCGACGCCAATGAAAAGGCATTTCTGGCAAAGAGCGGGTCGCTCTCTGAAATCGCGACGCTGCGGGCAATGGCGCGCAGCGAGGACGGCGCCCGGCGCAGCCTGATCGAGCTAAAGGCCGTCGACGCGGCCTACCCGCTCTACGGTGCGGTCGTCCTCTCGCCGGCGCAGAGCCTCGAGGTCACGCTCGAGGCGCGCGACGGCAGTTACGGAGCGGCGGTCGACCCCGCCATCCTCGGCCGGCTCGGTCTCGCGATCGGCGAGCGGATGAAAATCGGCGAGGCGGTCTTGCAGATCCGCGCCACGATTGTGCGCGAGCCCGATGCCGTAACGGGGGGCCTCATTTTCGGGCCGCGCGTGCTGATCTCCAGTGCGGCGCTCGCCGCAACTGAACTGATCCGGCCCGGCGCGCTGGTGACATATCGCTACCGGCTGCGGCTCCCTCCCGGGGTCGATGCGGTGGCGTGGGCCAATTCGGCACGCGCGGCGTTCCCCGAGGCGGGCTGGCGGATTCGCAGCTTTGGCGAGGCCTCGCCGTCATTGCAGCGATTGATTGATCGCGTCAGTCTGTTTCTGAGCCTGGTCGGGTTGACCTCTCTGCTGGTCGGCGGCGTGGGGATCGGAAATGCGATCGGGAATTACATCGCCGGCAAGACCGCGACGATCGCGACCCTCAAATGCCTGGGAGCCTCGAACCGGCTGGTCTTCGCCGCCTTTCTTTTCGAAGTCTTGGGGCTCGCCGTGCTCGGCATCGCCGTCGCGCTCCTCCTGGGTGCGCTGGCGCCGGTCGCCGCAGCGCCTCTGTTGGCCGGGGTGCTCCCGGTTTCCATTCGCTTTGCGATCCATCCGGCGCCGCTGGCCGTGGCGGCGTTGTTCGGGCTCCTTACGACATTGGTTTTCTCGCTCTGGCCGCTCGCCGGAATTGGCCGGATTTCCGCCGGAGCGCTGTTCCGCGACACCGTCGATCGGGCGCGGCGCCGTATTCCTCCGGGGGTAATCGGGACGACGGCGGCTCTGGCGCTCACGCTCGCAGCGCTGGCCGTCGTCACCGCGCAGGACCGGAATGTCGCGCTGTGGTTCGTTGCCGGGGCGATCGCCGCCTTTGCATTGTTCCGGGGAGCGGGAGCGGCGATCCTCTGGGCAGCGCGGCGGCTCGGCCGCCCCCGCCGGCCGGTGCTGCGCCTCGCGCTCGCCAATTTGCATCGCCCGGGAGCCCCGACCGCGCAGATCGTGCTCTCGCTCGGGATCGGGCTGACCGTGCTGGTGGCCGTCGCGCTCGTCGAGGCCAATCTTTCGCATGAGGTCGAGACCAAAGTGCCAGCCGAGGCCCCCGCCTTTTTCTTCATCGACATCCAGCCCGATCAACTCGCCGGCTTTGATGCCCTCGTACGGTCGCTCCCAGGGGCGCGGTTCGATCAGGTGCCGATGATGCGCGGCCGCATCACCCGGCTGAACGGCGTGCCGGTCGAAGACGCGGCGGTCGCGCCGGAAGCGCAGTGGGCCCTGCGCAGCGACCGCGGCCTCACTTATGCCGCGAGCTTGCCGCAAGGTTCGCGCCTCGCCGCGGGCGCCTGGTGGCCGCCCGATTACCAAGGCCCGCCGCTCGTCTCGTTCGATGCTGCGCTGGCCCGCGGTATGGGGCTGAAGGTCGGGGACACGCTGACCGTCAACCTGCTCGGCCGCGAAATTACCGCCACGATCGCCAATCTGCGCTCGATCGACTGGGAGCGGCTTGGCATCAACTTTGCCATGGTGTTTGCGCCGGGAACGCTCGAGCACGCGCCGCAGACCCATCTCGCCGCCGTCTACCTGCCGCCCGCCGAGGAGGAAAACCTGGCGCGTGCGGTGACCGAGCGCTTTCCGAATATTTCGGCAATTCATGTCCGAGAGGCGCTCGACGCGGTCAATCGCATCATCGGCATGATCGGGAGTGCGGTTCGCCTGACCGCGCTGGTGACGGTTGCCGCCGGGGCGCTCGTCCTCGGCGGCGCTGTCGCGGCCGGACATCGACGCAGGGTTTACGATGCGGTCGTGCTCAAGGTGTTGGGCGCAACGCGTGGCGTGATCACGCGGGCTTTTCTGATCGAGAACGGGATTACCGGCGTGCTCGCCGCGCTGGTGGCCGGCGCCCTCGGCACCATCGCCGCCTATTTCCTGGTGACCCGGCTGATGAAGCTCGATTGGACGTTCCTGCCGGCGCCGCTGCTGTGGACGGTGACCCTCGCCGCGTTGCTGACCGCTGCGCTGGGTTTTGCCGGAACCTGGCGCGCGCTCGGCGCCAAGCCGGCCTCCTACTTGCGGAACGAATAGCGTTTCCGTAAAGGATCTTCCTAGGCGCGCCGCTATGGGTGCGTATTGAAAAGGTCCTGTTTTGTGCCAATATCGGGCGCGTGAGGAATCTTCCTCAATCTCGCTTCTCTCCTTGGAGGGGGTTTATGGCTTTAGGTTCGCAGCCCCGCTGGACGGTGCGGTCGGCGGACGCCCAGGTCGGCATCGATGTCGGCCTGAGGGGCTACATGCTCCGCGTCTACAACTATATGGCGTCGGGGCTCGCGCTCACCGGCATCGTGGCTTATGTCGCGGCGTATTCGGGCTTCTACGAGTCGATCGCGCGGACACCATTGATTTGGCTCGTCATTCTGGCGCCGCTCGGCCTTGTAATGCTGATGAGCTTTGGCGTGCAGCGGATGCAGGCGAGCACATTGCAGCTCGTCTTCTGGGCCTATGCCGGACTGATGGGTTTGTCGCTCGCGATGGTTTTCCTGGTGTTTACCGGAGCGAGCGTTGCGCGCGTGTTCTTCATCACCGCCGGCACCTTTGCCGCGATGAGCCTCTATGGCTACACGACACAGCGCGACTTATCGCAATTCGGCTCATTTTTGTTTATGGGGCTGATCGGCATAATCATCGCCTCGCTGGTCAACATGTTCATCGCCTCCTCGGCGCTGCAGTTTGCGATCTCGGTGATCGGCGTCCTCGTCTTCACCGGCCTGACCGCGTATGACACGCAGCAGATCAAGGAGATGTATTACGAGGGTGATGGCTCCGAGATCGCCGGCAAAAAGGCGATCATGGGCGCGTTGCGCCTCTACCTCGACTTCATCAATCTCTTCATGATGCTGATGCAGCTGCTCGGTACCCGGCGCGACTAACCTCAAGCCGAACAACCGAATGACCCTCGATCGGCCGGGCCTCGCGCCCGGCCGATTTTGTTGATACGCCGGGGGCGTGATTACACCGCAAGATTGCCATCTTTTTAGGTTATCTCATCGCTTGGACCCGATATTTTCGATTTACGATGCAAAAACGCACCCGTCTGCTGTCCCACTGTTTCCGGCTGTTATTTCGTCTAGGCTCTCGCCAAAAGCGAGGATTTCTGCGGCTTGGCCCGTCTCGTCCCTGTTCTTACTCGGCATTATCAGCGCGATCAGCCAGCGCGAGGGTTCGCCCGCGAATTAGTTAACCGCGGGCTGCGCTGATCTCGGCGTCAAACGGCGGAATGCCGGGGCAGCGGGCCGAGGCCAAATTCGCTCTCTGGCTCGGACCAGATCAACGAGATTATCCACTTCCGTCCACGGCAGGCCGGGACAGTGCTTTACGGCGATCGGATGTCCCGCGCCGGCCAGATCGAGCAGCACCTCTTCATAATGTGGATCCGCACGGTTTTCAGTCAGCCAGCGGCGGGCCCTTACGCCATAGGCGGCCAGCGTGGTTTCCAGCAGCATGCTGATGCCGGCGAATTCCCCTAGCGCCTGAGCACGGCGCTCAGGCGGCGCCGTCTTGCCCAATAGACCAGCCAACCGCCCGGGTCGGCGCACACAACCACTGTGGCGCGCGCGGCAGCCAACGCGGCTGATTTGGCAAAGGCGTCGAGATCGATCGCCACCGCGGTGATCTGTGTCACAGCCAAAACCGAGGCCGAGCTCGGCTGTGGATCGACGATCTTCAGACTCGCCGAGCACGTCGCCGGACCGCAGCTCACGGATTGGTATTTGGTCGTCACCGAAGGACGTCTTTTTGGTGAGCTGGGCAAGGCCATCGACTAAGATATAAACGAAGGGCTCGTGATCTCCTTCGCGCAGGATAAATTCGCCGGGTGCAAAGTACCGTTCCCGGCAGACCGACATGAGTTCAGCCACCTCGGTGGCCGCGAGACCCTTCAGCAGGTCAGTCGACGCAAAGATATGTTTAACCGTTGGCGACGCGATCTCTGCTGAGCTTGCGCTCGCGGTGATAATGGGATTGCCGGCAACGGTGTGCACCTCGCCCCCCTCGGCTAGGCTGCTACTCCGGGCACAACCCAATCGTGAGCCGATAAGCGGAATGCTCTAACTCGGGAGCGGCAGCATTGGCCCTTCTTCCTTATTCCACCACGAAATTTGCCCCCGTCAAGTGATCTGACCTCGAAAAGGATCATGGGACCAGGCCGGCGTTACATCTGACGCCAGCTTGATTTGCCCGGATCGACCAAATTGGCGCCGGCCGTCCGAGCTAATGCGCCTCGTCCCAGCTCCGGGCCCAGCCGGTCTCGACGACGAGCGGCACCGAGAGTTCGCAGTGGGGCGCGCAGGCGCCTTCCATGACTGCCTTGACGGCCTCGGCCGTGTGTTCGACCTCGGCTTCGGGAGCCTCGAACAACAGCTCGTCGTGCACCTGTAGGAGCATGCGGGCGCGCAGCTTTTCGCGGGCAAGGGCGGCGGGGATGCGGGCCATGGCGCGTTTGATGATGTCCGCCGCCGAACCCTGCAGCGGCGCGTTGATCGCCTGCCGCTCGGCGCCGGCCCGGCGCGCCGGGTTGGCGTCGCGGATCCCGGGGATCCAGCATTTGCGCCCGAAGATCGTCTCGACGAAGCCGGTGCGGCGGCAATCGGTCTTGATCCGCTCCATATAGGCGCGGATCGCCGGGAAACGGTCGAAATAAGCCCGGATGTAGGCTCCCGCCTCGCTCTGCGGCACGCCGATTTGCGCTCCGAGGCCAAAAGCGCTGATGCCGTAGATGATGCCGAAATTGATCGCCTTCGCGCGCCGCCGCGTGTTGGCGTCCATCGCGGCGAGCGGTACGCCGAAAACCTGGCTCGCCGTCAGCGCGTGAATGTCGACCCCGTCGCGGAAGGCTTGCTTCAGCTCAGGCACGTCGGCGACGTGCGCGGCCAGCCGCAATTCGATCTGGCTATAGTCGGCCGACAGCAGCACATGGCCGGGCTCGGCGACAAAGGCACGGCGGATACGGCGGCCTTCCTCGGTGCGGATCGGGATGTTCTGCAGGTTGGGGTTGTTCGACGACAACCGTCCCGTCGCCGCCACCGCCAGCGCGTAGGAGGTATGCACCCGTCCGCTGTCGCGGTCGATTTCTTCGGTCAGAGCATCGGCGTAGGTCGATTTGAGCTTGGTCAGTTGGCGCCATTCGAGGACATGCCTCGGCACCTCGTGCAACGGGGCCAGCTCTTCGAGCATTGAAGCGTCGGTGCCGTAGGCGCCGGTCTTGCCCTTCTTGCCGCCGGGCAATCCGAGCTTCTCGAACAATACGTCGCCGAGCTGTTTGGTCGAGCCGATGTTAAAGTCGTTGCCGACGGCCCGGAAGATCGCCTGCTCGAGATCGGCGATGCGGCGCGTGAAATCGCGCGACAGCTCGGTAAGGGCCGCAGGATCGACCTTGATGCCCTCGCGCTCCATCGCCGCGACGACGGGCACGAGCGGCCGCTCGATCGTCTCGTAGAACGCGGTCATTCGGTCGCGAACGAGGCGCGCTTTGAGGAGCATGTGCAGGCGCAGCGACGCGTCGGCCCGCTCGGCCGCAAAGTCGCGCGCTCTCTCAGGGGCGACTTCGGCAAAGGCGATGAGGCTCTTGCCGGTACCGACCAGCGCCTTCAGTGTCGTGAGGTCATGCTCGAAGCAGCGCCGGACGAGGCTCTCGATCGTGTGCTCGAGCTGTCCGCCGTCGAGCACGTAAGACATCAGCATCGTGCAATCATAGGGCGCGAGCGTGACGCCATAGCGCGCCAGCAGATGGGCCGCAGTCTTGAGGTCGTGGCCGATCTTGAGAACCCCGGGATTTCTGAGAAGCGGGCGCAATTTCTCGATCGCCAACTCCAGAGTCAGCTTGCCCTCACCCGCGTCGGCAGCCCCAGCCATAAGCGGCAAGGAGGGAGCCTCGGCTTCGGCTGCGCGATGGCCGACGGGCACATAGGCCGCAAGCCCGGGCGCCACGGCGAGCGCGATCCCACACAGCGCCGGACGCGTTCCGCGGACGCTGCTCGCCTCGGGCCAGATCGCGACTGCACCCGCCTGCTGCGCCGCCTCGATCCAGTGGTCGAGGCCCTCGACCGTGTTGACCAGCGCGTAAGTGCGCGGCGCGGTAAAGGGCGGGATCTCCGGAATGACCGGCTCCATCGGCCCTGTCGGGATGGGCGCCGTTATGTCGAGACGCCGGGCGATGCGCGTTCTGAGAGCGCGCAGCTCCATTTCGTCCAGAAATGGAAAAAGCTTTTCCGGATCGTATGGCTTAACCCTGAGTGCCGATAACGGGCACGGCAGCGGCACCTTGTCGTCCAGCTTGACGAGCTCCTTCGATAGCCGCGCCTTAACCTCGTTTTCGATCAACGTCTCGCGGCGCTTCGGCTGTTTGATCTCATGGGCATGCGCCAGAAGGGTCTCGAGATCGTCATAGGTATTGATCAGCTCGGCTGCAGTCTTGACTCCGATGCCGGGAACTCCCGGCACGTTGTCGGTGCTGTCACCGCACAGCGCCTGTACGTCAGCTACCTTGTCGGGCCCGACCCCAAATTTCTCGCGCACCTCGGCTTCGCCGATGGGCCGGTCCGTCATCGGGTCGCGCATCATCACCCGGCCGTCCGAGACCAGCTGCATCATGTCCTTGTCGGACGATAGGATGGTCACCTTGGCGCCCGCCTCTGTGGCGTGGCGCGCGTAGGTCGCGATCAGGTCGTCGGCCTCGAACCCCTCCATCTCAATTCGGCAGACGCCGAAGGCGTCGGCCGCCTGCCGCACATGCGCTAGTTGCGGCGCGAGATCATCGGGCATCTCCCGGCGGTTCGCCTTGTACTGGTCGTAGATTTCGTTGCGAAAGCTGCGGCCGGAGGCGTCGAAGATCACGGCTATGTGGTCGGCGTCGGCATCCCTCAAGTTTTTGTCCAGCATATTGCTGAAATGCATAACGACTTCGGTCGCCATACCATCGGATTGGCGCTGGAACCGCTCTGCCTTGGGATCCTTGGCGCGCGCAAAATAGGCCCGGAAGATGAAGCCCGAGCCGTCGATCAGATATACGTGGTGTGGCGCTGCCGAAGGGGCATGCGCAACGGCTGTTGGGTGTGGCTCGGAAACGACCGGTTCGATGATCTCGTCCACGGTTCCTTCACTCAAGCATTGCGCTCTTCCGACGTCCGGGGCGGCGCCGTCGCGCCACCGGCGGGTTCTTGCATCGCGCGGTTGACAAACAGACGGGAGCAATAGGGGCACTCGACCTTCCCGTCGCGCCCCAGATTAAGAAAGACTCTCGGGTGGCCGAGCGCCCCGCCGCCGCCATTGCAGGCAGCGACCGTCTCGTTAATGTAGATGGTTTCGAAAGGGCCCATATGCGAGTGAGTGATGGTATGGGTGCCGGCCCGCACAGCTGACGATTTCACTGGCATGATGATACGCTTTGCCGCTCGACAATCAATGACCCCCTCCGGGTGGCGGCTTCGCGGTCACGGCATCGACGGGAACGCGTGAGCGGCCGGCGACACATAGCTTTGGGCCTGTGTTGGGCTTGGGTGCTCGCCGTGCTGCTGCTGGCGGCCGGCTGCGCGCCGACCATCGACGAGGACGCCCGGATCGCCGGCATTGGCACTGTGCGAGCTGCACCCGAGCCGCAGCCGATGCCGCGCTTTACCAAAACGAGCTTTACCGCCGCCGACGAACAAGTGCTGCCGCTCCGCAAATGGTTACCCCACGGCGAGATCAAGGCGGTGATCCTCGCCCTGCATGGGTTCAACGATTACAGCAATGCTTTCGAGGGCCCGGGGGAAGCCTGGGCCAAGCGCGGCATCGCGACCTACGCCTATGACCAGCGTGGCTTTGGCGCCGCGCCCGAGCGCGGGGTTTGGCCGGGTCGGGCGGCGCTCGCCGCCGATGCCGCGACGGCGTCGCAGATCCTGCGCCGCCGCTACCCGGGAGTGCCCCTCTATCTCCTCGGGGACAGTATGGGCGGTGCGGTGGCGGTCGTCGCGATAACAGGCGAGAGCGGCACATCGGTTCCCGATGTCGACGGGGTCATCCTGACCGCGCCGGCGGTGTGGGGCCGCGCGACAATGGGCCTTTTGCCGCGGCTGGCCCTGTGGGGGGCGGTGCGCCTGATGCCGGGGCTCACCTTAACGGGCCGCGGTCTCGAGATAAAGCCATCCGACAACATCGCGATGCTGCGCGCCTTGTCGCGCGACCCGCTGGTCATCAAGGAAACCCGGGTCGATACGATCTACGGGCTGGTCGATCTGATGGATGCCGCGCTCGATTCGGCACCGTTGCTCCACGTGCGGCTGCTGGTGATGTACGGCGCGAAGGACGAAATCGTGCCGAAAACGCCGATCCGGCGTTTTGTAAGCAGCTTGCCGCCGGAGTGCCGCCGCGGGGCGCGGCTCGCCTGGTACCAGGATGGCTACCACATGCTGCTGCGCGATCTCGAGGGGCCCGTTGTGGCCGGCGATGTCGCAAGCTGGGTGCTCGCTCCCGCCGCAGCGCTACCCTCGGGCGCCGATCGCGCAGCGGCGGAAGCCTTCTCGTTTGGCGCCAGCCAACTCTCGCTGGACGCACGCTGAGAGATGCACCCGGTCGTCATCCTGCAATTCTCGATTTTGCTGATGCTGGCCAACGGCACGCCGGTGATCGCAAAGAAGGCGCTCGGCGGACATTATTCCTATCCCCTCGACGGCAATCTCACATTTGCCGACGGGCGGCCGGTATTCGGCCGCTCGAAAACGATACGCGGCATCATGCTGGCTGTTCTGGTAACGACCGCGATCGCGCCGCTCATCAGCGTTGATTGGAGGATCGGTCTTCTGGTCGGTGGGTTCGCGATGGCCGGCGACCTCTTTTCGAGTTTTTGCAAACGCCGCCTCGGCCTGCCGTCGAGCAGCCGCGCGAGCGGTCTCGACCAGATCCCGGAATTGCTTCTGCCGTTGCTCGCCTGCCGCGATCTGCTGGCATTGACGGCCGCCGACATTGTGGTTTGCGTCGTGATTTTCGTTGTCGGCGAGGTGCTGCTCTCGCGCCTGCTCTATGCGTTCCGGCTGCGTGATCGCCCTTATTGAGGCGAGCGCAACAGCCGATGCAACGTGATTTCCGGCGGGCAGTTGAGCCGCACCGGGAGGATGCAGGAGCCGACCCCGACCGAGGTGTACCCGACCATGCCGCGATAGGTCCACGCTCCGGCCCCCATGCGTCTCGGCAGATCCGAGTCGAGAATGATCGGTATGGCGCCGGGCAGACAGATCTGTCCTCCATGGGTATGCCCGCTCAGCAGCAGGTGGAAGCCCGCATGCGCGGCCTGCCGATAGATCTCCGGGGTGTGCGACAGCAGGATCGCAAACTCCGCGGCGGGCACGCTCGACGCCGCCTTTTCGATATTGTCCACCCGGTAATAGTGGGCATCGTCGATGCCGACGAGGTGGATTTGTTCGGCTCCCCGCTCGATTGCCTCCGACTCGTTGAGCAGCATCCGGATCCCGATCTCCTCCAACGCCGGGACCATACGGATCGAGTCATGGTTGCCCAAGACGCCGTAGACCGCGCCCTGGAGGTGCGCCCGGATTCGCGCCAGGACGTCTATTGCTGCCTGGTACGGACCATAGGTCTTCCCGCGATAATCGCCGGTCAGAACGCACAGATCGTAGGAAACAGTCGGCAGCAGCTCAATGAGGCGGCGCATCGCCCCGCCGTTCATGTCGGCATGCAAATCGCTGAGATGAAGGATCGTAAATCCGTCGAAGGGGTCCGGCACGTGGGGCAAGCGGATGTCATGGCGCCGAATTTTTATGTCTTCGGCGTTTTTGCGCGCGCGCCAATAGAGCCCGGTCGCCATTAACGCTGTCCGAATGATCGAGGGGCTGAGATACCAGTTCTCGGGATGAAAGAAATTGATGCCCTGGCCGAATACCCGACCTTCGCGCTCATCCTCGATGCCGAGCCGCTGTCGCGCGTGCAGCCGTCCGAGTCGCTCTTCCAGTTTTTCCAGCACGCCGCGATCGATCGACAGGCCGGGGCGATGCCGCGGCTTTTCGGGCAGCTGAAGATCCATTTATCCCCCTAGGCGCGTCGGTTGTGCGCCCCTCGGGCTCGGTCCGTCACCCAGTCCCGTCGAAGATTGCGGCGAATGCATGGCGAGGCCTGCCGTTGGTTGTTGCTGCTTCTACAGCAAGGTTTTTTCGAAAGTGTGAAACGCCCTCGGCTCGTTCTTGGACAGGATGGCCGCGAACTGCGAGGGATCTTGCACTCGCCGCCCAGCGGCTGTATGTCACCATGCCCAGGTTATACGACACGCTGCGCGGCACCCGTAGCTCAGCTGGATAGAGCGCTGCCCTCCGAAGGCAGAGGTCGTGAGTTCGAATCTCGCCGGGTGCGCCACACTTCCGTATTCTGTCGCTGTCTCACCAAACTAGAAGCACGGGGCGACAGGGGCTGATCCGTGGTGTCCGGCCGCTGACCGCCGACGACCATTGCGTCGAGGCACCTATTGCCACGATCGTCGCTTCTTGCCGACATCGGTCTTCGCTCCTCCTGTCAAGCGCCCGGCGATCTGCGGTTAATCCCTATGGGTTTTCGCCGGTCAGGCGCCTGTGAAGCTGGAATCGAGGGTTCATCATGGCTGCTGAAGCCTTGCTTGATCACAAATCTCGTCGTAGAACCGCCGACTGAACGGGAGTTTAGGATAATTCTTTGGTACCGGCTGGAAGCCGATCGGCATCGATCGCCATTGATGGATGTCACATCTGAAATGTTAGAAGCAAAAACGAGGCTGGCGGGCGATCTTACGCCAGAATTGTCGATCGTGATGCCTTGCCTCAACGAGGCGCAGACGGTGGGCACCTGTGTTCAGAAGGCGCTGGCGTACCTTGAAATGTACAATGTGCGAGGCGAGGTGATCGTTGCCGACAATGGCAGCAGCGACGGCTCGCAAGCAATCGCTGCCGGGTTTGGCGCCCGCGTGGTACCGGTCTCTTCGAGAGGATACGGAAACGCCCTGCGCGCGGGCATCAGAGAAGCGCGTGGCCGGTTCGTCATAATGGGCGACTCGGACGACAGCTACGATTTTCTGAGATTGCAGCCGTTTGTCGAGAAGCTTCGCGACGGATATGACCTGGTGCTCGGCAACCGTTTCCGCGGTGGGATAGAGCCGGGCGCTATGCCCCCATTGCACCGTTTGTTTGGCAACCCGTTCCTGACCTTGATTGGCCGAACCTTATACCGGAGCCCGAGCCGGGATTTTTATTGCGGGCTGCGCGGCTTTCGACGTGACGCGGTGCTGGCGCTCGAACTCGATGCGACAGGGATGGAATTCGCCCTCGAAATGATCGTGAAGGCGAGCATTCACCATCTTCGGATCACCGAGGTGCCGACCCGCTTATCGGTCGACGGGCGCGGGCGGCCGTCGCACCTGCGCAGCTGGCGCGACGGGTGGCGCAGCCTTCGGTTTTTCCTGCTGCTCAGCCCGCGCTCAGTGTTTCTCTATCCGGGCGTCGCCGTTTTTCTGTTCGGCCTGCTGGCTACGCTTATCCTGTTTACCGGCGATATTGCCGTGGGACAAATCGGCTTCGCCGAGCATACGATGGTCATGACCGCGGCCGCGATCAATATCGGCTTCGAGGCGATGCTGTTTTGGGCCTTTGCGAAGGTGATCGCGATCCAGCGCGGGCTCCTTCTGCGCGACCCGCTGTTCGAGAAACTGCGGCAGGCGATGCCCCTCGAGCGCGGTCTTGCGCTGGGCGCATCGATGCTGCTTCTCGGCCTGATCACGTTTGGGGCCGCGCTGGCCGACTGGTTCGATGTCGGCTTCGGGACACTGACCAGAGGTAGCGCGATACGCTTCGTTATCGCAAGCAGCACGACACTGGTGCTTGGAGCGCAGATCCTCTACGGGTCGTTCTTCCTACACCTTCTCGATTACCGCGCGACATGTAGCACCACGGATCAGGTCCATCCCCGTTGATCAAGCAGCATCGCGACTTACGAGGACGGGAATGGAGGAGGTGTGGTTATCTGTAATTGTTCCGTCCCACAACGGGCAGCGTTGGCTTTCTACCGCGCTCCGATCGATCGCCGACCAGAAAGAGCGTGGCATTGAGGTTATTGTTGTCGATTCGAGCACTGAAGATACGACTCTAGCAATTGCTGAATCGTTCTCGACTCAGCTTGTAATTCGGGCTTTTCGACGGCCTGACCTGCTCCCTTGGATGGCGAAGACCAATTTCGGAGTGGAGCAGGCGAAGGGCAATTGGATTTGCATGTTGCATCAAGACGACCTTTGGCTGCCAAACCGATCGGCGCAGTTGCAGACCTGGGTGTTAAGCCGGCCTGACGCCGTAATGCATCTCCACCCCTGCTATATTGTCGATGAGGTTGGAAGGCGACTCGGGCTATGGCGTTGCCCGTTGCCGGCCGACGGCTCCCCGGTTCCGGCGCAGCTGCTATATGAACGGCTGCTGGTCCAGAATTTTATCGGGATCCCAACACCGGCAATCCGACGCGATGCTTACCTTATGGTCGGTGGGCTCGACAAGGCGCTGTGGTATACGGCAGACTGGGATCTGTATCTGAAGATCGCGTCGACCGGCGATATTTGTTACCATTCAACTCCACTGGCGTGCTTTCGGGTCCACAAGAATTCACTCACTGTTTTAGGAAGCCGGGATACTGAAGACTTCAGAACCCAACATAGCGCGATAATCGATCGTCACATCAATAAACTTATTCCTGATTCAAGAGCGGTTACACTGCGCCTTTCCGAAGCATCCATCGAGGTGAATGTGGCCCTCGCGGCAGCAGCTGCCGGCAAATTTGGTGCAATTAGCAAAGCGATACGTTCCGTACTTTTTCTTGGGCCGGCTGGTATAGCCCGGTATTTATCCTATTCGAGGATCGTCGACCGTGCGCTTCCTCGATTGCGAGCCGCGGTTGCCGGGAGGTTTTGACTGAAGCATCAAGGGTTGACCGAAGCTCGCTCGGTCCCGTGCCGAGTACAAAAGAGGTCGATTAAGGCTTTATCAGCAAACCTTGGCCGGTGGGTAGGCTCAACACATTAACGCTCCTGTTCTCTGCAAATCTGTCAAAAGCTATCTTCTGATTGATTTGTTTTCGCCATCCATAATCATCGAGAACAATGATACCCCCGGGCACCAATCGGTCCCAGAAATGCTCCGCTGCTGCGATCTCGGGTGCGGTGTTGTTCATATCTAACGAAACGTAACATATCGCCCTGGCGGTCACCTGCGAGAGCGTGTCGGGCACGACACCCCGGACAATCCGGACCCCTCCAAACGGGCGGAACAATTCCACTACGTTTTCGTAGCAAGGCTCGTAGCCACCTGGCAGAATGCCTCGTCTTCGTTCGTCCTCGGAAATGAGCCGGTCAACCAGGCCCTCATACGTATCCAATAGCCAAAACTGCTTATTGAGCCGTTCGAAGTCGATGTAATGGATCACTGCGCGTGACAAACCGCCGCGATTGACGCCGCACTCGACGAAGTCGCCTTCCTTGTTGCGCACGCTCCAGGCTGCCCAGCAGCAGACATAAGCACGCCATTCAACGTCCTGGCGGCCCCACGACCCAGTAGCCTTGCCGAGACGATAAGCCTCCCGGAATTTTTGATCCTTGCGGAAGTCAGAGTTATGGACCGTAAGTAGCCCATCCTGAAGGTAGGCGCCGCGAGCCCGATACGCCATATATGCCAATGTCATAACCGTCGACGGTGCGTAGAAACGAAATTTGTTGGCAGCCCGATGAAGTAGATCAGTCAGCATAGATTTCCCCCCATTGGATATGAGGCAAGCTGTTGGGCGTGGGACATTCGGGCTCGGAGAGCCGGCCGCGTTGTTGCGGATCTCGCTGAGATATGGGAAGCAGCAAAGTACTGAAGAGCCTTTTTTCTGATGCCAACCGCATCGTTGCGCAACGAGATCCGCCTCCATCGTGATCTGTAATCGTAAGCATGACACCATCGGCTGGTACCTCCCGGTTCGCAGGCATTGACTTGGCCGCGCGGAACCGGCATTCTCCGCACCGATACCAGGGGTAACCGCCATCCTTAAAATTCTGGCGACCAGCGCTCGCATTTTGGTCACCGCGGGACTAATTTTGGCGCTAGGAACGCGGTTTGATATAGGCCAAGCTGCTGAGCTTATAAGCCACGCCAATCTGCCTCTGATCGTGGCAACGCTTCTGGTATTCTTGATCGCGAATATCGTGGTCGGCTGGCGCTGGCAACTCATTCTGTCGGCCGAGGCGCCTTCCCCCGGGTCCGCGACATTACTGAAGATCGTATTTGTCGGCCTCTTTTTTAATCAGGTCCTGCCGACCGGTGTCGGCGGCGACGCCGTTCGCGCATGGCGTTGCAGCCGGGTGGGCATCGCCTTGGGCGCTGCAATTAGGAGTATTCTGCTCGATCGCGCCTGCGGCTACCTGGTGTTGGTGGTTCTGTACGCAGTCGCGCTGCCGACCCTGTTGCAAATTCTGTCTGACGCGCGGGAACGCGGCGCCGTGCTCGCCGTGCTTGCAGTCGGCCTCCTTGGGCTGCTTGCGCTCGTATCGCTGGATCGCCTGCCTCGGCCAATCTTGCGACTTCGACTGATGGCGCCATTTGCCGAGTTGTCGCGAGCCAGTCGGCGCCTGTTCACGAACCCCAGACGGTGCAGCACCGTTCTCGGTCTGTCCGTGATTACGATCGCGTTCACTGTCCTTGGCTTTAAGTTTGTCGGGGATGCTGTCGGGAGCCGGCTTTCGCTCGGCAGTTGGATGATGATCGTGCCCCCTGTGACTTTGATTTAGCTGGTACCGGTATCGCTGGCCGGATGGGGGGTTCGGGAAGCGGCGCTGGTCGTCGCGCTCGGCTCATTCGGGGTTCCAGCCGAGGCGGCGCTGGCGACCTCGGTTCTAGTAGGTGTCTGTCTGATCGTGGTGGGCTTGCCCGGCGGTTTGATCTGGCTTGCGGATTGGGACATTACAACATCACCCAGGCAGAAACGCCCAAGCCCCAGCGTTTCGACTAGCGGGAATTAGGGAAAGGTCGCTGCGGAGGTTACGGCGCAAAGGCGGCGTGAGCGAAAGGCGCAAAGGGAAAGAGTGCGAGGCGCACCTCCATCGGCACGCCGATGCTCCACACCTTGTGGACGAGAAGGATGTAGCGGCTGCCTAAGACGCCCAGCACGCACAGTCCCGCTGCAGCTGCGAGCATCCGCCTGCGCCAAGTCCCTGAAAAATCGGCGGCGGTCAAGGCCGCGGTTGGGATATACGAAAAGCGCGATAGAAGCATACCACGCGGGCGGTTTCTGTGCTCGACCGGACGCCGCTTTTTATAGCAACATGGGCGGATGACGTATCGGTTCACCTTCGGGCGCGATGCCCGGGTCAATGCGCTGCTCGGGACCGGGCACTTTCTGTCCCATTTCTATCAGCTCTGTCTGCCGCCGCTGTTCATCGCCTGGCAGAAGACGTTCGATGTTTCGTTTGCCGAGCTGGGGCTGGCGATGGCGGTCATGGCGGGCGCGGCGGCGGTGATGCAGACCCCGATGGGGTTTCTCGTCGACCGCTATGGCGCACGGCGGTTCCTGATCGGCGGAACCTTGTTGATGACCCTGTCGATCGCGGCGATGGGGCTGGCAACCGCCTATTGGCAGGTGGTCGGGCTGGCGTTGCTGTCAGGGGTCGGCAACTCGGTCTTTCACCCGGCGGATTACGCGATCCTCAGCGGGTCGGTGGATCGGGCGAAATTGGGGCGCTCCTTTGCCTTTCACACCTTTACCGGTCATGTCGGGTTTGCCGCCGCCCCGCCGGCGACGGCGGCTCTGGCATTGCTGTTCGGCTGGCGCGGCGCGCTCTTGTTCATCGGCCTTCTGGGGCTACCGGTCGTTGCGACGATCCTGTGGCAGAGCCGCATCCTGAGCGATCACGCTGGGGAGCCGCGCCGCCGCGCGGCTGCACCGGCTTCCGGCATGCGGTTGCTGCTGCGCCGCTCGACGCTGATGTTCTTTGCGTTCTTCATGGTCTCGTCGATGGCCGGGGCGGGGATCCAATCCTGGTTGATCACAATCCTCCACGAAGTGCATGGCCTGACGATCGAGGCGGCATCTTCGGCCTTGACCGGGTATATGGTCGGCATGATCGGCGGCGTGCTGGTCGGCGGCTGGGTGGCTGACCGCACCGACCGGCATCTGCCGTTCGTCGTAGTCCTGACCGTCGGCGCCGCGGCGCTGCTGTTGCTGACCGGCGTCGTCTCGCTCGCCGAATTGCCCACCATCGGCGTTCTTTTCGCCGCGGGGATCATGACCGGGGCGAGCCGCACGCCGCGCGATGTGATGGTAAAGGACGCGGCGCCGGCGGGCCAGATCGGCAAGGTGTTCGGGTTCGTCAGCTCCGGCATGTCCTTAGGCGGCGCGATCATGCCGGTGCCCTACGGCATGATCATCGATGCCGGACGGCCCGATCTCGTGCTGGTCGTGGTGGCCGCGCTCCTGCTATTGAGCCTCCTATGCGCCGGCGGCGCCCGTGTCGGGATCCGCCGCGCGCCGGTGCCGTTGGCTGCAGAATAATATCGAGAGAGGAGAGCGCGATGCGCAGGGTCGGTTCACACTCGATCACCGAGGTCTATTTTGCCGGCTGCAATCCGAGCTTTGTCGAGACCAGCGACGGCTATGTGATGATCGACTTGCCGCAGCAGCCGATTGACGCGGTGCGCTGGCGCGAGCGCATGGAGGACAAGGCGCCGATCCGCTACCTGATAAACACCGAGCCGCATGGCGACCACATCTCCGGCAACGCTTATTTCCCGAACATCAAGGTCGTCGGGCAGGTCAAGTTGCAGGAATGCTTCGAACGCTACCTCTATGCGTTCGGCTCGCTCGAGGAAAAACGCGAGCGCTTCAAGCAGACCGACCCCGACAGCGTCTTTCTGGTCGGGCACCCGGACTACCCGGCATCGAACCCGCCGACGATGACCTTCAACGACCGGCTGACCTTGCACGTCGGCAACCACACCTTCAACATCATCCATATGCCGGGCCACACCGCACCGCAGACCTCGGTCCATGTGCCCGAAGAAGGCGTCGTGTTCACCGGCGACAACGTCTTCCACAAATGCCGCAGCTGGCTGCAGGAATGCGACCCGTGGGAGTGGCTCGCGGCGCTCAACAGCATCGCGGCGCTCGATGTCGAGACGGTCGTCCCCGGGCACGGCGAGCCTTGCACGAAGGCCTATCTGAAGGAGCAGGGCCAGATCGTCGAGAACTGGGTCGGCTATATCGAGCGGTTTGTCGAGCGCGGCCTCGGCCCCGACGAGATCCTGAAGGAGCCGCTCGAAGTCACCAAACAGGATCCCTACCCGATCGGCCAGCGCCTCTTCATCCACGATGAAAGGCTGACCGGGATGATCGTGCGCAACCTCCACCAGCGCATCCTGGAGAAGAAGCAGGCGGGCGCCTCGTAGCGCGAAGCAGGCTAGACCTCGTGCGGGGCTAGCCGGACCGGCGCGGCAGCGAACGGCGCTCCACCTGAAATGTGGGCTGCTTCCTCGGCTGCGAACGCGGGGTAAAGGCGCCCGGCCTCTCGCCGTCATCGTCGCCGGGCGGCGGCATCACACGGCGCGGCGCGCGCGGCGGCACCCCAGCGGCGCGTGGGGCTGCCCGGGGGGCGGCGCGCGGCTTCTTGGCCGTTAACGGGCGCTCGCTTATCCGCACATCGAGGTTGTAGCCGTCGATTGCCGCGCCGTTCATCGCCTCTACGGCGAGCTTTGCCGCGCGCTCCGTCGCGATATCGACAAACCCGTAGCGCAGCCGTTTTCCGGTCGCCGGATCGTGGGCCACCGTGGCGCTCAATACGATCCCGAAAGCGTCAAAGGCCTCGGCCAGTTGCTCGTCGGAAATCTCCGGCGGCAAATTCGCGACGAAAACATTGCCGCGGAAATTTTGTGATCTCATCGGCTCCCCTGTTCTCGCCCACCTCTAAGGGCGCGGCCGCTCCGCCCGAGAGTGGAGCCGCGCGCAGCCTTTAAGGAATGTAGACTTTGCACCGCTGGTTTGCAGTATTGCACCGGGTGGCCAATCGCCGCGCCACCCAAAAGGGTTATGCTTTGCTTGGTAACGATCGGGAGGGCATTATGATCCCGCGGGAACGCTGCGCCTATTCGGCAATCGTCGACCGGCCGCCGCTTATTTTGCCTGACCGCGCCCGCGTTGTCATTTGGACCATTGTCAATCTCGAATTCTGGGACATCGCGCGGCCGATGGCGCGGCAGGTCTTGCCGGCGCCGACCGGCCGGGTGCTGCTGCCGGACGTGCCGAACTGGGCATGGCACGAATACGGCATGCGGGTCGGCGTGTGGCGTTTTTTCGAGCTGTTCGCGCGCCTCGCGATCCGCCCGACCCTGTCGATCAATGCGCGGGTATGCGAGGAATACGCACGCGTCGCTGGAGCAGCGCGGGACGCCGGCTGGGAGTTCATGGGCCACGCCTGGGAGCAGATGCCGATCCACAACGTCGAGGATCAATTCGCGATGATCGACCAATCGCTCGGCGTACTTGAGCGGTTCGCCGGCACGCGGCCGGTCGGCTGGCTCGGGCCGGGGTTGACCGAAACCGAGGATACGCCGGACCTGCTTGCCGCCGCCGGCGTCAAATACGTCGGCGACTGGGTCTATGACGACGAGCCGACGGAAATTCGCACTGCGCACGGCTCGCTCGTCACCTTGCCCTATACGGTCGAGCTCAACGACATCCCGATGATGCTCGTCCAGCACCATGAATTGGCTTACTTCACGCAGCGCTGCATCGACAGCTTCGAGCGGCTCTACCGGGAAGGCGCCGAGCGGGCAAAGATCATGGCGATCGCGATCCACCCCTACATCAGCGGGCAGCCGCACCGGATCAAATACCTTGAAGCCGTGTACGACCATGTCAACCGCTTTGCCGGCGTTTTGCACTGGAACGGGGCCGAGATCCTCGACTGGTACATATCCGCGAGGGGAAACCAGTGATGCTGCCGACCGAACGTCTCGACTTTTCGGCCGTACCGCACCGGCCAAAACTTACGCTGCCGGACGGGGCACGGCTCGTCGTTTGGGTCATCGTCAATGTCGAGGAGTGGGACCCGGCGCAACCGATGCCGCGGACAGTGCTGACCCCGCCGGCAGGCGGCGCGCCGATGCCCGACATCCCGAACTGGGCGTGGCACGAGTACGGCAACCGGGTCGGCTTCTGGCGCATGCTCGACGTCATCGACGAGCACCGCATCCGAGCCGTGCTCGCGGTCAACGGCTCGGCAATCGGGCGATACGAGGCGATCGCCCGGGCCGCGCTGGAGCGCGGTTGGGAATTCATCGGCCACGGCTTCACGCAGAAAAACATGCAGAAGGTCGCCGACGAGCGCGACGACATCCGCAAGACCGCCGCGGCGATCCGCGGGTTTACCGGCAAGAACCCGCGCGGCTGGCTCGGCCCCGGCCTCACCGAGACGTGGGAAACCCCCGATCTGCTGGTCGAAGAGGGCTACGAATACGTCTGCGACTGGGTGCTCGATGACCAGCCCGTATCGCTGAACACCCGAACGAAGCCGATCGCCGGCATTCCCTACACGCAGGAATGCAACGACGTTGCGATGATGCTGATCCAGCATCACAAAGCCAGCGAATACTACGACCGTGCGGTCGACCAATTCGACCAGCTCTACCGAGATGCAGCCGAGTCGGCTCGGGTGATGGCACTAGTCGTACACCCTTACATTATGGGCGCGCCGCACCGCCTCAAATACTTCCGCGCCGCCCTCGCCCACATCCGCGCTTATCACGACGTGCTGTTCTGGACCGGCGAGCAGATCCTCGACTGGTACCAGGCGCAGTGCGCTCAATAACTACAATCCTCAATTGCGTGAATGAGACACGAGATGATCAGGAGCTCGCGCTTGACGCTCGGGCCGCCCCGGCGACAGAATTCTGCGGCAGACAGATCGGGGGAGGAGGGCGCGATGGCGGATGTACGGGTGATGGCGACGGGGTTGCGGTTTCCCGAGGGGCCGGTGGCGATGGCCGACGGCTCGGTGATCTTGGGCGAGATCGCCGGCAGCGCGGTCACCCGCGTCGCGCCGGATGGCAGCAAGTCGGCGATCGGGTCGGCGGGTGGTGGGCCGAACGGGCTCGCCCGCGGCCCCGACGGCGGGCTTTATCTGTGCAACAATGGCGGCAACGAATACGCCGAAGGCGGGTTTCTGTCGACCGGGCCGTCCAAGGATTACCAGTGCGGGTATATCCAGCGGATCGACCCGCGCAGCGGCGAGACGCGCATTCTTTACAGCCAATTCGGCGGACATAAACTGTCGGCGCCGAACGATATCGTGTTCGACCGGCAGGGCGGGTTTTACTTCACCGATCTCGGCAAGCGGCGGGCGCGCGACCGCGACCATGGCGGGCTTTATTATGCGCTGCCCGACGGCTCCAAGATCGTCGAGCTCGTCCATCCGATGCTGAGCCCGAACGGGGTCGGATTGTCGCCGGATGAGAAGACCGTCTATGTCGCCGATACCGAGAGCTCGCGGCTCTTCGCGTTCGACATCGTCGAGCCGGGCGTCCTCCGCAAGGAGCCGTTCCCGGCGCCCTACACCGGCCGCCTCGTCTGCGGTCTACCCGGCTTTCAGCGCTTCGACAGCCTTGCAGTCGAGGCTTTGGGCAACATCGCCGTCGCGACCCTGATCACCGGCAACATCACTGTGATCGCACCAGATGGAAGGGTCGTTCGGCAGGTTAAGATGCCCGACGTCTACCCGACCAACATCTGCTTTGGCGGGAGGGATATGAAAACCGCCTACGTTACCCTTTCCGGCATCGGTCAATTGGCCGCGATGGATTGGCCGGAGCCAGGCCTGCGCCTCAATTTTCAGGAGTGATCCGCGGCGTGCCCGCAATACTTCGCCACTCTTATCGTCGCCCCCGCGAAAGCGGGGGCCCAGAGCTGCCGAGTACGAGCTTGCCCCGTTGGATTCCCGCTTTCGCGGGAATGACGGGGTTCGCTTAGGCCTTTTTCAGGAGTAATGCAATGAAAGCCGCCGTTTTCCACGCCGCGAACCAGCCGATGACGATCGAGGAGGTCGCGGTCAACAAGCCGGGGCCGCGCGAGGTGCTGCTGCGCACCGCCTTTGCCGGGCTGTGCCACAGCGACCTGCATTTCATGGAGGGACTGTACCCGATCCCGACGCCGGTCGTGCTCGGCCACGAATCCTCGGCGGTCGTCGAGGCGGTCGGCGACGGGGTCACCTATGTCAAGCCAGGCGACCATGTGATCACCTGTCTCTCGGTGTTCTGCGGCACCTGCCCGCAATGCCTGACCGGTCACCCGAATTTATGCGAGAACACCGAAGTCAAGATGCTGCCCGGCGTCGCGCGCCGTATGACCTGGAACGGTGAGCAGCTGAACCAGGCCTTCAACCTGTCCTCGTTCGCCGAGCAAATGCTGGTGCACGAGAACGCGCTGGTGAAAATCGACCAGGAAATCCCGCTCGACCGCGCTGCGCTGGTCGGCTGCGGCGTGATGACCGGGGTCGGCGCGGTGTTCAATGCCGCCAAGGTCGAGCCGGGCTCGACCGTCGCGGTTATCGGCTGCGGCGGAGTCGGATTGTCGGCGGTCAACGGCGCCGCGCTCGCCGGCGCCGAGCGGATCATCGCAATCGATACGGTCGCTTCGAAACTAGAGCTGGCGCGCGAACTCGGCGCCACCGACACGCTCAACGTCAGCAACGCCGACCCGGTAAAAGCGGTCAGGGACATGACCGGCGGCGGCGTCAATTACTCGTTTGAGGCGCTCGGCACCAAGGCCACCGCCGAGCAGGCGTTCCAGATGCTGCGCGCCGGCGGCACCGCGACGATCATCGGCATGGTGCCCTATGGCGTGAAGATCGAACTGCACGGTTTCGATTTTCTGCGCGACCGCAAGATCCAAGGCACCTCGATGGGCGGCAACCGCTTCCGGGTCGACATGCCGCGGCTGTTGTCATTGTGGCGGCAGGGCCGGCTCAAGCTCGACCATTTGATATCCGGCCGGCTCAAGCTCGACCAGATCAACGACGGCTTCGCCGCGCTCAAGTCCGGCGCGCCGGTGCGCCAGCTGATCGACTTCGCGGTTTGATCCGGATTGAACACGTGACCCGCGGCATTTTGTGAATTATGGTTGATTTTCGGATAGGCCTCCAACAGGCGGGGCTAATAGGTGGCCGAGGGGCGCGCATTCGTCGACCGCGGCATCACCGATCACAAGGGAAGATCGCGTGAGCCCGTAGCCGCGGCCACGACGCGCCGGCTTGCGGCCATCCTGGCCGCCGACGTGGCGGGTTATTCGCGGCTGATGGGAGCGGATGAGGAAGGCACCCTCAACCGTCTGAAGGGGCACCGCCGCGAGCTGGTCGACCCGAAAATCCGGGAGCATCACGGGCGCATCGTCAAGACCACCGGCGACGGAATGCTGGTCGAATTTTCGAGCGTCGTCGACGCGGTGCGCTGCGCCGTCGAGATCCAGCGGACGATGGTCGACCGCAATGCCGCGGAGCCCGAAGACCAGCGCATCCCCTTCCGAATCGGGGTCAATCTCGGCGACGTCATTGCCGATGACGGCGACATCTACGGCGACGGCGTCAACATTGCGGCGCGGCTGGAGGCATTGGCGGAGCCCGGTGGCATCTGCATCTCGCGCACGGTGCGTGATCATATCGGCGACCGGTTGCCCTACACCTTCGACGACATTGGGGAACAGAGCGTCAAAAACATTGCCCAGCCGGTGCACGCCTATGCGCTGAACGCGACTGCGGTAGCGTCATTACCGGAAGTCCTAATCCCGCTGCGGCCCATTGCGCCAATCCGGCGCAACGGCTTGCCGCTTGCTGTCCTGGTGGCGAGCATCGTCGCCGTGATCGGCATCGGGAGCGCGGTTTGGTGGGCCTGGCCCAAAGGAAACTTACCGGCCATGTCGGTTCACGCGCCCACGGCCACGAGCGCGTCGCCCGTCAACGAAGATAAATCGCCGCCGCGCCTGTCGATTGTCGTATTGCCGTTCGCGAATCTCAGCAACGACCCCGACCAGCAATATTTCGCCGACGGGATCACCGAGAATGTGACGACCGACCTGTCGCGGATCGCGCACAGTTTCGTGATCTCACGCAATACCGCGTTCACTTATCGGAACAAGCCGGTCGACACGAAGCAGATCGGTCGCGAATTGGGCGTGCGTTATGTGTTGGAAGGGAGCGTGCAGCGGTCGGGCAACCGGGTCCGAATAAACGCGCAGCTGATCGACGCCGAGACCGACAAGCATTTGTGGACGGATCGGTTCGACCGCGACCTCGGCGACTTCTTCGCCCTGCAAAACGAGATCACCGGTCGGATCGCGAACGCACTTAACCTTGAGCTGGTCGGCGTGGAGGCGGCCCGACCAACCGATCATCCCGAGGCGCTGGATTATATTTTCCGGGGTCGCGCCGCACATAATAAGGGGAGTTCGCGTGAGGCCTTAGCGGAGGAGATCGACCAGTACGAGCGCGCATTGGTTCTCGACCCCGGCTCCGTCGAGGCGCAGAGCTTGTTGGCCGGCGCGCTCGGAGGCCGCGTGCTTGAAAGAAAAACCAACTCGGCCACGGCCGACCTCGAACGTGCGAAAGGGCTGATCGAGCGAGCCTTGGCGACATCGCCGCACAACTCGCTCGCGCATTTGGCCAAGGGCGTACTGCTGCGCGCCCAGAACCGACCCGAAGAAGCCATGCCCGAATTCGAGACGGTGCTCGCATCTAACCCCAACTCAACCCAAGCCTTACACCTGTTAGGCTGGTGCAAATGGATAACCGGGTCGATCGATGAGGTCATCCCGCTGGCAGAGCAAGCGATCCGCCTCAACCCTCGCGATCCTTTCATCGCCAATCGGTATGGACGGATAGGCGCAGTGCATCTTGAGCAGTCGCGTACCGACGAGGCCATTGTCTGGCTCGAAAAAGGGCGCAATGCCGATCCGAGACAACCGTACAATCACGCATTCCTCGCCTCGGCCTATGGCCTCAAAGGAGAGCCCGACCGCGCCGCCGCGGAACTCACCGAAGCCCGGAGACTGTTCGGCGACGACCGCTTTTCGAGCATCGCTCGCCTCAGGACCATGGAGAATTGGGGTGTACCGAAGATCCGCGCTTTGGTCGAAGCCACTTATTTCGCCGGCCTGCGCAATGCCGGGGTGCCGGAGGAATGACCGAACTGCCGGGCCGGAGGTACCACCGTGCCGCATGAAATTGGCGTGTTTCCGCCGGAAGTAGGTTAAACTCGGCGTGCGAGTTATCGCTGCTCCAGTACCGGTTGGGTCGACCGCGACGCGCCGGCTCGCGGCGATTCTAGCCGCCGATGTCGTCGGCTACTCACAACTCATGGGCGCCGACGAAGAGGGTACCCTCAATCGGCTGAAGGCGCACCGCCGCGAGCTTGTCGACCCGAAGATCCGGGAGCATCACGGGCGGATTGTCAAGACCACGGGCGACGGCATGCTGGTGGAATTTTCAAGCGTCGTCGACGCGGTGCGTTGCGCCGTCGAAATCCAGCGGGCGATGGTCGACCGCAACGCCGAGGTGCCAGAGGACAAGCGCATTACCTTTCGGATCGGGGTCAATCTTGGCGACGTCATCGCCGACGGCGGCGACATCTACGGCGACGGCGTCAACATCGCGGCGCGGCTGGAGGCATTGGCGGAGCCCGGCGGCCTCTGCATCTCGCGCACGGTGCGCGATCAGATCCGCGACAAACTGCTCTATGTCTTCGACGACATGGGCGAGCAGGAGGTAAAGAATATCGCACGGCCACTGCGCGTCTACGCATTGAGGGCCGTAGCCGTGGCGGAATTGCCTCCAGTCACCGCGCCGGCGAAACCGAAGGTGACACGCCGCCGTGCGACCCGGCGCCGGGAACTGCCGCGGTTATCGATCGTCGTTCTGCCCTTTGCGAACCAATCGAACGATCCTGACCAGGAATATTTCGCCGACGGCATCACCGACGATCTGACGACCGATCTCTCGCGGATTTCCGGCAGCTTTGTGATCGCCCGCAATACCGCTTTCACCTACAAGGGCAACCCGGCCGACGCCAAGCAGATCGGCCGTGAGCTCGGCGTTCGGTATGTCCTGGAAGGCAGCGTACGGCGGATGGGCGAGCAGGTTCGCATGAACGTGCAGCTGATCGATGGAGACAGCGGCGCCCATCTCTGGGCCGACCGGTTCGACACCAATCGTGCGAACCTCGCGGAAGCGCAAACCGAAATCACCGGCCGCCTGGCCTGGACCCTCAATGTTGCGCTGCTGAGCGATGCCGGCCGTCGCATCGAGCACGAAAACGCGATTGATCCTGACGCACGCGATCTCGTCATGCGCGGTTGGGCCCGGTGGTACGGGCCGCAGTCCCCAAAAGCCGCAGAAGAGGCCCTACACACGTTCGAGCGCGCATTGGAGATCGACCCGCGCTCTAGCGATGCGAGGATCGGAATTGCAAGGATTCTCGCTGTGCGTCTCGCCAACGTATGGAGTAGCACCTCGTTTCAACAAGACGCGGCGCAACAAGACGTATGGCGAATCGAACGATTGCTCTTCGAAGCCATTGAGAGCGATCCAAACCAGACGACGGCTTACGCCATCATGGGGTTTCTACGGCGAATGCAGGGTCGCTTGACCGAATCACGGATAATCTTCGAGAGGGCGATCACACTCGATCCCAATTTAGAGTGGGCACACCTGCAGCTCGGCTGGACACTCCTCTTCCTGGGCGAACCTGGAGTTGCGATCGCACAGGGTGAGAAAAGCCTGCGGCTCAGCCCACGTGACCCGAATATAGCCTGGCGGTACCAACTATTGGGATGGTGCCAATTGCTTTCGAACCGTGTGGACGAGGCGATCGACCTGTTCACCAAGGCCAGTAGTGCCAACCCACGCAGTTGGTTTCATTGGCATGAGCTCGCCGGAGCGCTGGGGCTCAAGGGCCACCTCGACGGGGCAAAGGCGGCGCTTGCCGAGTCCCTGAAACTCAAACCGGAGGTCAACTCGCTGGCCCAATGGCACGCCTATATACCCTGGACCAGTAAGGAAAGCTCCCCCCGGTTCTGGGCACTCCAGGATAAGACATTCTCAAGGCCTACGCCGCATCGGTTTCCCGGAAAACTGAAGTCTCGCGCCGCGGACTACCCACGCAATTGCCGCACTGGCGGGCGGCGCAGGGCCCAGAAGGCGATGCAGCCGCAGATGTAGAAGAGGATCGATAGGAGGAAGGCGAGCCGATAGCTGCCCCACATGTCGAAGATCCACCCCGCGCCCCAGGCGCCCGCAGCGGAACCGATGCCGCTGCCAATGGTGATCACCCCGAGGATTGTGCCGAGGCGGGATCCGGGGAAGAGATCGGCGGTCTTAGCGGTAATGGCCGGACCCCGGGCGCCCCAGGTCAGGCCGAAGAAGCAGGCGTGCAGCCATAAGAGCAAGTGTTGGTCGGGGCTGGTGATCAGCAGCGCGCAGACGACCCCGATAATCGAGAAGCCATAGGCGAGGATCGCCGACCACTCTCGGCCGATATAGTCGGACAAGGTGCCGGTAACGATCGTTCCGCCGATGGCGAGAAAGCTGCCGATGCCGAGCACTCCCGCCGCATAGAGCTTGTCGAACCCGACATTGACGGCAAAGGCGAGCTGGTGCAGCGAGACCAGAAAGCTGCCGAGACCGGTGAACAGATACACCGCGAATAGCAGCCAGAAATGCGGCGTGCGGATCGCGGCGCTCAGGGTCCAGTTGCTCGCCGGCAAGGGCGCCTCGGGCGAGGCCGGGGTCATCGCGGCGGGTGCGTTCGCGACCGGGTAGCAGGCGGCGCGGCGAAACAGTGCGGCGAGCAGCGGGACCGCAGCGGCAATGAAGGCCGCCTGCGCCCAAAAAGTCTCTCGCCATCCGATCGTCGAGATCAGAAATTGAACGAGCGGCGCCGAGGCCGCTCGCCCGAAGCCGTTGGCCGACTGGACGATAGAGATCGCCATACCGCGGCGCCGCACGAACTGGCGCGACAACAGCGGCACGAAGACTACGAGACCCAGACAATTGGCCCCGATGGTCATGACGATCCCGTAGAACAGGACGTCCTGCCACAGCGCGGAGATCAGCGCGCTGCCGACGAGGCCGGCGAACAGCAGGACGCCGCCGAGCACCAGCAGGCGGCGCGGCCCGAGCCGGTCGACCAGCGCGCCAACCAAGGGCGAGCTCCCGCCGGCAACGAGCTGCGACACCGAGTAGGCGATCGAGGTCTCAGCGCGGCTCCACCGGAACTCTTCGATGAAGGCCAGCAGGAACACCGCGTAGGAATGCATGATGCCGGCGCTGACGGTGAACGCCGCGAACGCCCCGCCGAGCATCAACCACGCTCCCCGCGAAGCCGGTCTGTTCGTAGCGCTTAGGCGAGAGCGTCGTCGGCTAAGACTGATCGTCACGAAATAGCAGGCCTCCTTATCGAGCAGCGTAAACGGGAAAACTTTCTGCGAGTAATGCGGTTTTTGAGGCCCTCATAAAGAACCGGCGCTCCTTCCGGAGCGCCGGTCACTTCTTTTATCCTGATCAGATCGGCGGCTGTCGCTTAGTACCTCTCGACCGGCGGATAGATGCGGACATAATTGCGCCCGGTCTCAGGACGGGACACGACGCCGGGAGTTGCAGGGGGCGGCCGCTCTACGGGGGACGCCGCGGCATAGGGTTCGGCCCGCTCATCGAAGCCCCGCCAACCGGTTTGCCGCCAGCTCTCGGCGCGATCCTCGATATCGACCGGCGAGTGGCGATTGAGGATGTCCGAGACCCGATCGCTGAGAGCGTCATCGGTGCGAACCGTCAGCAACGTCCCGCCGCGGCGAACCGCCTCGGCATAGATGTCCGCGTGCTCGCGAGGAATGCCCGCCTCGACCAGCGCTCCGACCAGTCCTCCAACCGCCGCGCCAACCCCGGCGCCGGCAAGGGTCGCAGCAAGCGCACCCGCAGCCACCACCGGCCCCACCCCAGGAATTGCCAACGCGCCGATGCCGGCGAGAAGCCCGGCGGCGCCGCCCAGCACCGCACCGATGCCGGCCCCTGTGCCGGCTCCGGACGCCGTGTCGGTATGATCGGCCCCGGCGGGGCGATCGACGCCGTACTGCGGATAGTTGCCGTAACGATTACCCGCATTATTGGCGATCAGGTTGACATCGGTCGACGGAACGCCCATCGATTCGAGCTCACGAATTGCGCCCTCGGCTTCGCGGTAATCATCGAAAAGCGCGACGATCGTACGGATTGCCATTGTCTGTTCTCCTATCGGTTCTCTTCGACGACATCGCCGCGGAAGTCGACGCCGACGCGCACCCGGCGTCCGTCCTTCGTCGCCTCGGCCTGCCAGATCGAGTTCTGGTCTTTGCGTAGCTGGCCGACATTGGTGTAGCCGTGATCCTCGATCCGGCGGCGCGCCTGCCCTTCGGTGAAGCTGTTGGCTCCCGGCTCCAACGCGGCTTTGCCGGCGCCAGTGGCGTTCGCATTCGGGTTTGTTGAGGTCCCGACGGAGGGCGCGGTGTGATTGCCGGTAGTCGTGTTCGGCGCGGCGCCTTGCGCCATCGCCAAACCGGCACTGCCGAGCAATAAGGCCGCCGCGAGGACGGTCTGCTTCAAACCCATGACTGAGCACTCCTTAACTGATGAAGCGGAACGGCGCCTATGCGCCCGTAAGTAACCTGGAAACAGAGCCGCACGCCGGAAAGTTTCGCGGGTTCGCTCAGATTGATGATCCACCTTAAAATTGCCCCTTCATGAGTGTAGGCTCTCGGCCACACTCATGAGTTCGTAGGCTTTCACATGCAGCAAAAGAGCTTTGGCAAGCTTCCGCCGGTCTCGATGGTGACCCTCGGCGGGGGAGGCCTCGGCATGGTGTGGGGCGAAACGACATTCGACGAATGCGTCGCCACCGTACACGCGGCGGTCAATGCCGGGATCAACTTGATCGACCTCGCGCCGCGTTACGGCGAGGGCAAGGCCGAGCTGGTGGTCGGCGAGGCGTTCGCCGGCCGGTTGCCCGAGGGCGTGCGGGTCACCAGCAAATGCAATCTCGGAAACCCGTCCGCCGCCGATATCGAACCGCTGGTGCGGCAATCGATCGAAGGAAGCCTGGGGCGTCTGCGGCTGTCCCGGCTCGATCTGTTCTTTCTGCATTCGAACGTCGTCCCGGGCGCGGACCACATGGAGCGCCGGCCCGAGGCCGCCAGCCGCATGACGCTTTGCACGACTTTTGTCGACCAGGTGCGCCCGCTATTTGAGCGGCTCGTTGCCGAGGATCTGATCGGCGCCTGGGGGCTGACCGGGATCGGTCACCCTGACACGATCATCAAACTGCTCGGTGAGCGCCCGGCCCCGTCGGCAGTGCAATGCATCGCCAATTTATTGGATTCGCCGGGCGGGCTGAAATTCTTCGACGGGTCGGCGAAACCTCGCGCGGTCATGGCTGCGGCGCGGGCCAACGGGGTCGGCGTGATGGGCATTCGCGCGGTGCAGGCGGGGGCGCTGACCAGCGCCCTCGATCGGCCATTACCCGACGGCCACCCCGAGATGCGCGATTATCGGCGAGCCGCCGGGTTCCGGCGGCTCGCCGGAGAATTGGGGTTCACTCCGGCCTTTTTGGCGCATCGCTATACGCTGTCGCTCGCCATCGACACGCTGGTGCTCGGCGTCAAGAACCGGCAGGAGCTGGCAGAGTGCGTAGCCGCGGCTGAAGCCGGCCCGCTGCCGCCGGAGTTGCTGGCCCGGATCGACCAGACGGTGGATCGGCAGGCCTGCTAGACTGACGCCCCGGCTTTCACGGGAAGCCTGACAAACTGAGCCAGCGAGCCGAACGCCGTCACCGCGAAGAGGCCGGCGGCGGCGATGACCACGGCCAATACGAGAGGGTTCCCGCTGCCGCCGAACGAAAGCGCGGCGGTGGCGCCGGCGGCTCCGATCATCTGGATGAAGCTGGCCAGACCCGAGGCCGTGCCGACGATGCCGACCTTCACCCCAAGGCTGCCGGCAACCGCGTTGGGCGTGATGAGGCCGCTGCCGCAACAAATCAGGACCATCGGACCGACGATCGCATAAGGGCTGCCAAAATGCAGCGCTGCGAGGGCCACCATCGCGAAGCCGGCGGGGATCAGCACCGCGACGCCGATCGCGATAAGATTGTCCACCCCGAGGCGCCGCGCCAGCCGATTGGACAGGAAGCTGCCGACAAGAAAGCCAATCGGCGGAAGCGAAGCGTAATAGCCGTAATCTTGTGGAGGTATGGCAAGGCCGATGATCAGCACGGCCGGCGCGCCGGCGGTAAAGATGTGAAAGCCCGCATGGGCGCCTGCGGCCGTAAGCGCATACGCCGCAAACCGCCGGGTTTGGAGCAAACTGTGGTAACTGGCCAGCATCGTTCTGGCGAGCAAGGCCGCGGTTCCGGAATGAGAGGGCCCCTCCCTGGGGGATGAGTCCGGCACATATCGCAGGACCAGTGCCAGCGCCACAACCGCCAAGATCGCGAGGCTGGCGAAATTCGCACGCCAACCAATCCATGCCTGCAAGTAACCGCCGGGGATCGGTGCGAAGGCTTGTAAGAGAGTAATGACGATGGATAGCCCTGCGATGATCTTAGCGGCGCCGTCCTCGCCATAGAAGTCGCGAATTGTGGCACGGCCGACGACCATGCCTCCCGAGAGGCCGATCCCCTGGAATATCCGGGCGCCGATCAGCAATCCGATGGTCGGGCTCGCGGCACAGGCGATGCTCCCCAGCGCGCTGAGCGCAAGGCCGGCGATGATCGTTCGCCTCCGCCCATATCGGTCGGATAAGGGCCCGAGCACGAGCATGCTCACAGCAAAGGCTGCGAGATAAGCGACGAAGGTCAATTGCACGCGGGACACCGAAGTATCGAGCGCGCTGGCGATCGCTGGGACAGACGGCACGTAGATGGTCGACGCGACCTGTCCTAGAGAGCAGGCGATGGTCAAGGTCAGCAGTAGAAGGCGACGCCTCGCATTGCTAAACTCGCTCGTTTCGTCGAGATTGTTGCTGAGTACATTTAACAAGCGAACTCCCTCATAAGGGGGTGAGCAACTCCTAGATCCAGGTCGGGATCGTAGGAGCCTGCTCTGCAGCAGGTCAGAACTGTCGGAGGCGCTCGAGCCGACTGACCGGGCGGATATAGCCGGAGTCGGGTTCTTGCCCTAACGGTTTGCTAAATAATTCCTGCCGGCGGAGCGGATTGACGGGTTTTTGACGCGCGCCGGATTAACCTTAAATCGCGAAGAAATGTGCCCGGCTCGCGTTCGCGAACGCTATTACTGGCATCTGCTGCTGCACGTAAGGGAGACTGGATGATCATTCGCGATTTTGGCTCGATCGCCAAGAGCGATGCGAGGGTCGCCTTCGCAACCGTAGTTTGGGAGGATTGCGAGCACCCCGAACAGGAGCTCATCTTCGAAACTCACGGCGAGGGGATCGGTGACGCGCCTGCGGAGCCCTGTGCAGACGCCTTCTTATCCGCGTGTTTTCCTCTCGCCGCCGTGCACGGAGAATTGAGGGTCCGAATCGGAGGGCAAGCTTGCCCGATGCTGATCGAGGGCCTCTATACGGCTCACGCCTGGTGGACGAGCTGGGGCGGAATGCCATGCCCGGTTCCAGCGATTGAGATCTCAGGCGGACAGACCAGGAGAATAGCCGCAGCTCCACGGCGGGCCTTTGCGTTCCTGTCCGGAGGAGTAGATGGTCTTCATATGCTGATGCGGAACCGTCGGCTCTACAACCGAGACGATCCCGCGTATGTGCACGAGGTGCTGTTTATCCATGGGTTCGACATCGGGAAGCGGGCCCGAGATCCCGAAGACGAACGCTACCGAATGATGTTGGAGCGCCTCGAACCGGTCGTCGCGGATCTTGGCTTACGGCTCATTCAATGCCGGACAAATCTCCGCCATCTCCCCTCGAAGCCGGACTTTTGGGAGCACCGGCACAATGGCGCAGCGTTGGCCGCTATCGGTCATTCGGCGGTTTTCGGATCAGCTTTTCTATTCATCGGAGCGTCATGGCCCATCAGCCATCAGGTTCCGTGGGGATCACATCCCACAATAGACAAGCTCTTTTCAAGTCAGCGCATCACGATCATCCATGATGGGTCGCGCTTTTCGCGTCTTCAGAAGGTACGTGATCTCGCGAGATGGCCGGCGGGACTGGCTGCTCTGCGCGTCTGCCCGGCCAGCGTGGGGTCGCGGGCAAATTGCGGAGAGTGCGAGAAATGTCTGCGTACCCGGCTCGAGTTCCTCGCGGCCGGCATCGGAGAGACCGAAGCGTTCGGCCCGAGCGTTACACCCGGCGAAATATGGAATGCTGCCGTTTTCGGATCGATTGGTGACCGCATCATCTTTTACGAGGACCTGATCGAACCGTTGAGGGCCCGCGGTTACCACGAGCTATGCAGTGTTCTCGAATGCAAGATGCGGCTTATCGGCACTAAGCCGAATGGATGATGATCGCGGCGGCAAAGGTATGCGATTCCCTCCCCGCTTTAGACGCGAAGACAGTATCCGAAATGATTGACCAGCAGCGAAGTATATTCGGGTTTGCTCGAATGCCTCAGCGCGTCGATAATGCTAGCCGCAACTTGGGATATTTGCAATGACGTTGGCAATCAGCATTCTCGGACCTTTGGTGATCGAGAGCGGGGATTGTCGGCTGGGGAAAGTCCCGAAAAAAGCACGCGCTTTGCTTGCCTTTCTTGCGGCCCAAGCAGGCCAGCCGGTCAGTCGCGAACGATTGGCCGACCTGCTGTGGCCGTACCAGGGGTCGGAGCAGGCCCGCCACAGCCTACGCAACTGCCTATTGGAGCTGCGCAAAGCTTTGGGGCGGGGTACCGACGTCCACTTAGCTGCCGACTTCGCCAATTGCCGGATACAGGACGCCATCGTCGACCTCGTTGAATTTCAGCGGTTGTCGCGCTCCCAGCACCCCTGTGACCTGCGGGCGGCTGCCGATTTGTACCGCGGCGAGCTGCTCGCTGATTTCGATATCAATTCCGAGCCGTTTCAGGAATGGTTGACGGGGGAGCGCGACCGCACGCTCGCGATGATGTGCGATGTCTTGTATCGATTGAGCGCGAAGCAGGATGCGGCTGGCGAGCACGAGGCTGCGATTCAGTCCGGCCGTCTGCTCGTTTTTCTCGACCCGCTCTCGGAATTCGGACAACGCGCGCTGATCCGCGCCTATGCGCACGCCGGACGCCGCGGTGAAGCTCTCCGCCAATACAGGAGCTGCGCCGAGACCTTGAAGCGCGAACTGGGCGTCGCCCCGGACGTCGAGACGCAATCGCTGGCGAATGAGATCTCACGTTCGAACACTGCCAGGGAGCACAATTCACCGGGGTTTTCGGCAGAAGATCACGACTCGATTGCGCGCGTTAGCGCATCGGATCGTTCGCCGTGGCGTTCCGCCATCCCACCGCAGGTGGATGCTCCCAGCCAACATACGGCAGACCCGCGCTGGCCTTGTTTGTTGCCAAACATCGCCGTGGCTGTTGCGCCGGTGCGCAACCTGACGGGCGATCCCGACCAGCAATATTTGATGGAAGCCTTTACCGACGACCTCGTAACGGACCTTCTTCGGCACGGACGCGGACTCTCGCTGAAGCCGTTGGGGGACGATCGTGGTCCCGCGGACAATGGCAACCGGATGTCGGAACGTGGCTACGATTACATTGTCACCGGCAGCGCCCAAACTAGCGGGCCCGGCTTGCTGCGGGTGAACATGCGAATAACCGACGCGACAACCTCCGAGTACCTTTGGGCGGGCCGGCATGAATTCAAGCCCGAGGACCTCGCTCCGATCCAGACGAGAATTACCCGGCGGATTTCGCGGGAACTCCATGTCCTGCTCCTTCAAGCAGCGAGCCGCAGGGCTTTGGCTAAGTCGGGGATGGATCTCGGAATCACCGAATGCCTCTCCGAAGCATCCTGCGCACTTAGAGGAAATTACACTCCGGAGCTGACGAGCGAGGCGCAGAGATGGTACCTCGCCGCCCTGGCCCACGAACCGCGCAGCCCCGAGGCTCTAACCGGTCTGGCTACAACCTGCCAGCATCTTGTCAGCAATCCATGGTGGGGTGACCCGCGCACCGTAGCGGCCGCCTCTGATCTCGGGCGTGAGGCGGTGGCGATTGCGCTCGATTTGGCGCCGGGGCATGCATTCGCCAGGTGCATTCAAGGCATGTTATACTCTGCGGCAGGACAGCTGGAACTCGCGGCACGCGCCTTCCAGCAAGCTTTGGCAGTGGATGAAACACTGGCGCCGGCTCATGGGTTCGCTGGATACAATGCTGCTCTCCTCGGCCGCGCCAACGAAACGTGGCCGGCAATTCAGCAGGCGATGCGCTTCGATCAAACTGATCGCCGACATAGCATTTGGTTCTTTTTCGCCGGATTTGCGGAGATGTTGCTCGGTCGCACTGAAAACGCGGTCGACTTGCTACAGAAATCATTGGAACGCAATGCCAGCTATGGGAGCGCCCAACTTTTCCTCATGGCCGCGCTGTCCCTGATCGGTCGTGAAGCGGACGCCGCCGAGACCGCAGCATCATTCCGCAAGCAATATCCGGAGTACCGGATGACGACATTTGAGCAGCTCTGGCTGTCGCGATCGGGATCATCAACCTATCGCGCGCAAATCCATCCACTGTTCGAAAAAATCCGCGTCCTCGGCGTGGCAAACTGAGGGCTCGGGTCATGACTGCTCGACGTGTCCGGCGGGACGCCAATCCTAAAACGGAGGCGCGTCGCGAGACGGTGGTCCGCAATGCTGCGCCTCGACAGTTGAAAAGCCGAGGTATGGAGGCCGCTGCCTCAGCGACGGCGCGAGAAGCGGCACCGCACTGGCGCTGTCTGCGGTCGAGGATTGCTGTCGCCGTGGCACCGTTGCGCAATCTGACTGGCGATGTCGGCCAGAACCGGCTGGGAGAGCTCTTCACTCAAGATCTCATCTCGGAACTCGTTAAGTACGGTCGAGGCTTCTCGGTGCAGCGGTCATCGGCCGGGCGGGGCAGCGTGGTCCGTACCGACATGAGCGCCGAGCCGGAAGGCAGATATCTTGTGACGGGGAGCGTCCAGCGAGCTGGTTCCGAAATGCTGCGCGTCAATGTCCAGATCGCGGATATGGAAACGTCCGAGTACCTTTGGGCCGATCGTTACGAATTCGGCGCCCAAGAGCCCGCGCTCAGTAAGACCCAAATCATCCGGCGAATTTCTGAAGAGCTGCACCTGCTACTCCTCAAAGAGGAAATTAACCGCGCTTCCGTCGATTTGGATTCAGAACCTGAGTTGGACGAGTGTCTGTCCAGCGCAGCGACCGCCCTCGAGCGAGAGCTGCGGCCAGACCTCACTGCTGAGGCCCAGCGATGGTACCTGGCCGCGCTGGCCGACGACCGACGGAACGTCGAAGCGCTCGTCGGTCTGGCCAGAACCTGTCAGGAGCTGGTCAGCAATCCGTGGTGGGGCGATCCGCTCGCTGCCTCGGTGGCCTCCGATCTCGGGCGCGAAGTGGTCGCGATCGCATTGAAACTTGCGCCGGGGGCGGCCGATGCGCATTGCATCCAGGGGATGCTGCACTCTGCCGCCGGCAAGTTGGACGAGGCCACCCTTGCCTTCGAGCGGGCGCTGGCGATGGATCAGGGTTTGGCAATCGCCCACGGTTTCGCCGCTTACAATGCTGCCTTTCTCGGCAGCGCCGCTGATACTCTACCGGCGATCGAACGCGCAATGCGTCTGGACAGAGCCGACCGGCGGCACAGCATCTGGTTTTTCTTTGGTGGTTTTGCCGAATTGCTGATGGGGCGCACCGACGCGTCGATTGCCTTGCTCCGGAAGTCTTTGGAACGCAACAGCAGTTACGGCAGTGCGCGAATGTTCCTGATCGCGGCCTTGTCTCTTAGTGGTCGAAATCGCGAAGCGGCCGAGGCTGCCGCGTTGTTTCGGCAACAATATCCCGACGGACCGGCAGGAGCGTGCGAGCAGTTATGGCTGTCGCGTTCGCGGTCAGCCACCTATCGCGCCCAGATCCTTCCGGTATTCGACACGATCCGGAGTCTCTCGGCGTCGGAATCTGAAGAACTCAGCTACGGGATTGCCTCACGCCTAGCGGCCGCACTTCTCCGAGCGGCGCATTCCCCGCAGCCGGACAATGTTTCCTCCGCGCACAATTTAATAAAATAAGTCGCAAAAGGCGCTTTTCTGACGGCGCCCTGACAGGCCACTGACAGCGACTGGATTAGTTTGGCCATTGGCTGAGTGGCGACTGTGATCGCCTCTGGCGCACACTGGCCACAGGGTCACCCCTGAAGGAGGAAGTAGAAATGCGCAGTCTGACCAGTCGCTTCTGTCGTGACGAGAGTGGCGCCACCGCTACCGAATACGCCATGTTGATCGTGTTCGTTGCCCTTGCAATTGCGGTCGGCGCACAAGCGTTCGGCAACTCCCTCACCGACCTGTTCACCCGGGCGAGTCAAACCATTACTGGCATCGCCATACCGGCGCCCTAGGCGCCGCACACCGCAGCCGGTCGGCAACGGATCTCCGTTTCCGACCGGCCTGCGCAGACGTCACCGCGAAGCGGAAGTGAGCCATGCACTCGGCAGTCCTGGCCGTCGCAGTCGGCATTCTTGTTATTGCCGCCAATGCGACCGAGACGGAGCAGCCTCAAAAGGGTCGACAGTACCTTATGGGATCGCCGCCGCCACTGCTGGCGTGACTACGCTGATAGCAGCAAGGTAAACAGCCGTGCCCGCCAAAATGATACTTAGTCTGTTGTTTTGCGTCTCGCTGTGCGTCGTCGTAATTCTCGCCTTTCGCGCACTGCCGCAGCGCATGAATGGCGATACAGCCGAAATTAGGGAGGAAATACTTGTCGCCGCGACGATGCTGCAGACCGGCACATTGTTGCGGGCCAAGGACGTGGCTTGGCAGCAGATTGGCGGCAATGCCGGGCTGGGGCAGATCGCCCGTCCTCGAACTGCAGCCGGCAATCTCAATCTCGAGCTCGATCAGCAGGCACGCGCCGAAGTGTATGGGGCCGCACTGCGCAGCAGCGTCCGGGCTGGTGAGCCGATCAGCCGCGGCGCCATTGTGAAGCCGGGCGACCGCGACTTTCTCCAGGTCGTGCTCTCGCCCCAAGCGCGCGCGATCGCAATCCCGGTGACGACGGGTGGTGCGAGCACCGGCATTTTATATCCGGGTGACCGGGTCGACGTGATCCTGACACAAACCTTCAAGAACGACCCGCCGCTGGCGCGCCGCTCGGTTGGCGAAACTGTGGTCGAGAATTTGCGGGTGTTGGCGATCGACGCGCTTGAATCCCGGCCAAATGGCACCGCCAATGGTTTTGGCCGAACAGTGACGCTGGAAGTAACGCCTGAACAGGCCGAACGGGTGAATGTCGCCACCGAGCTCGGCAAGCTCTCGCTGACATTGCGCAGTGTGAGTGGAACGAATGTGGCCGTGTCCTCGGCGGCGGACTTAATCAGAACCGCAGGGATCAAACCGATTTGGGCCGGCGACGTCTCGCCGGCGCTGGGCGATGCCGGCCCCGCCAAGACAATCATTGTCGAGCGGCCGATCGTGGAGGTCATCCACGGAAGCAAAACCGTGTCGGTTAAGGCGCAGTGATGTTCCGACCCCGGCCGAATTTCCGGACAACGCGAATCTCCATCTGATGGAACTGCGTTTGGGATAGCCGTGTGATTAATGCCCTCCAGTACCTGAAGAGCCCGCTTCAGACCCCAGGGCCAATAGAGAAGGCGGTTACACCACCGGTGAGCCGTGTCCGATTGATGGCGTTCGTGTTGGACGCAGAGAACGAGGCGTTATTGAACTCATGTCTGGCGCAGCTCCCGGTTCCCAGCCCGACGATCAGGCGCGGAGGCCTCGCCGGCGCAATTCGCTACCTCGGCGCCGAACGATCGCCCGAGAGCATTATCGTCGATATCAGCGGCGCTGAGATGCCCGCCTCGCAGATCCATGACCTTGCCGAGCTTTGTGAGCCTGGCGTCATGGTGATCGCGATAGGCGACAAAAATGATGTTGCCCTTTATCGCGACCTGGTGAGGGCGGAGTCAGCGAATACATCGTCAAGCCGGTTACTGCTCAATTGCTGGCCAAGGCATTGAGCGGCGCGCCTGGCTCGGACGAAGGACGCCCGATAAGCCGCAAGCTCGGAAAGGTCGTCGCCGTAGTTGGTTCCCGCGGCGGCGTTGGCGCGACGACTTTAGCAATCCATCTGGCGTTGCATCTCGCCAATCAGCAGAGCCGCCGGGTCATGCTCCTCGACCTCGATCTGCATACCGGCGACTGCGCGCTGGCGCTGAACCTCAGGCCCACGCCCGGCTTGCGGGAAGCGCTGGCCAACCCGCTGCGCATCGACAGTGTCTTTCTCGACCGGACAATGGCGCTTCACGGCGAGCGCCTGTTTGTGCTCAGCGCGGAAGAGCCTTTGCGCATCGACGCCGAATTCACCGCCGAGGCAGTTGACAAGCTGGTTGGCGTTTTGCGAACGCAGTTTCACTACATTGTCGCCGATGTGCCGCGATTACCCGGCTCAGGTTATTGGCAGGCGCTCGACACCGCCGATCTTCGCATCATTGTCGCCGATCAGACGCTGCGCTCGGTCCGCGACACGGTGCGCTTGCGCGAGGGCTTCCGCGCAGGTCGCGCCGAGCACTCCAACATGCTCGTCGTCAATCGGAGCGGCGAGGGCGGCCGCCGGGCAATGACCCTGGAGGAGATGGCCACAATCAAGCTGCAGCCGAATTTCGTAATCCCGTACCGGCCGAGCCTGTTCACCGCACCAGGGCCGTTGCGACGCGGCGCCTTGACCGAAGTGGTTGCAGCCCTTGCCGGGGAAATTTCCGGCCGCGCGATCGAACGTAAACGGTGGTGGAGGTTCGCCACATGATGACGACCGGCTTTGGGCGCGGTGTTCCCGCACCGCCGCGCCCAAGTCTTGTCCTGATACCCGACGGCGCTGCGGATTTTCCTGCGCCGGTCGTGGATTTAGCTTCTTTGAGCGAACTGAAGGAGCGAATTCGCACGGTTCTGCTGTCGCGGATCGACCCGACGGTGGCTGGCCGCATTCCGCGCGCCGCATTGCGCCGTGAGGTCGCCAAACTAGTGAACGAGATTGCGACCGAGGAGCGTGTTCAACTCAATAAGCTGGAGGAAATGGCGCTCGCCGCTGATCTCAGCGACGACATGGTCGGGCTGGGTCCTCTCGAACCTTTCCTCGATGACGAGGACATCACCGATATCTTGGCAAACGGCCCGTTTGACATCTACGTCGAGCGGAATGGCAAGCTGGAAAAGACCGCGGCCCGGTTTCGCGATGCGCAGCATCTCGCCAGCATTGCGCAGCGGATCGCCACCGCGATCGGCCGGCGCATCGACGAAGCGAGCCCGATGGTCGATGCCCGGCTCCCTGACGGCAGCAGGGTCAACATCGTCTTGCCGCCGCTGGTGCTGAACGGCGGGTCGATTTCGATCCGCAAATTCCCGAAGCAGAGCCTAACGCTCGACAGGATGGTGCAGCAGCAGAATTTGTCGTCCGAGATGGCGCGGCTCTTGGAGATCGCGACAAGCTCACGCCTCAACCTGTTGATCTCTGGCGGCACCGGCTCCGGCAAGACGACATTGCTGAACGCGGTGTCGCAACACATCGACTGCCACGAGCGGGTGATCACAGTCGAAGACGCCGTAGAGCTGCGTCTGCAGCAGCCGCACGTCGTGCAGATGGAAACACGCCCGCCCAACATCGAAGGAGTCGGTCAGGTCGCGCAGCGCGAGCTCGTGCGCAACGCACTGCGCATGCGCCCCGACCGCATCATCGTCGGCGAGGTCCGCGGCGTCGAGGCGTTCGACATGCTGCAGGCGATGAATACCGGACACGATGGGTCGATGTCGACGGTGCACGCCAACTCGCCGCGCGACGCGCTCTACCGGGTCGAGAACATGGTGATGATGGCCAATCTGAGCCTGCCGCTCAGGGCGATCCGCATGCAGATTGCCAGCGCGGTCAATCTGGTCGTGCACATCGAACGTATGCGGGACGGCATACGCCGGGTGCTGAATGTTGCCGAGATCGCAGGGATGGAAGGCGAGATCATCACGATCCGAGAGCTCTTCAGCTTTCAGTGCCGCGGCGAGCGGCTCGGCGGCGCCACCCAGGGCAGCTTCGAGTCGATGCGCAGGCGTCCCGATTTCACCGTGCGCGCAGCCCGTTTCGGCCTCGAAAGAGACCTCCTCGACGCGCTTGGTATTGGGGAGACCTGAATGTTGGATCCAATTCTCCTCGCCGCCCTTGTCACAACGGTGCTGCTCGGCGGTGCGCTTTTGCGGGTGCTGCGCTCGGAGCGCCGCAGAGCGGATCTCGAGCCGCTCCTCAGCACTATCGCCCGGACTGCCTCCAGTGCTGATGTGCAAGGCCTCTCCTTACGGAGATCAGGGCCGCCGCGCACCGCGGTTCCGACCCTGCTGTCGAGCCGCTTCGACCTCGCCTTTGCGTCGACCGGCAATCGCATCGGACCGGCGCACCTCATTGCGGTGGGAATTGCTGCAGCTGGTGTTATCGGTCTGGTCTCGGTCGCGGCTTCGGTTCATCCCATGCTCGCCATCGGTGTCGTCGTCGCGGCGGCGCCAGGTGCTCCGGCGCTGCTCCTCCGGTTTGCACAGAGCAGATACCAAAAGAAGTTCCTGGAGATGTTTCCGGACGCGCTCGATCTGATCGTCCGCGCGGTCAGGTCCGGTCTACCCGCACCCGAAGCAATCGAGCTCGTGACGCATGAGGTTCGACCACCCGTCGCCAGCGAGTTTCGGCAAATATTGGACGAGCTGCGCATCGGGACCGAAATGGACGAAGCGCTGCAGCGCGCCGCCGACCGCATTCGCGTGCCGGATTTCCGGTTCTTTGCCGTCAGCTTGCTCCTGCAACGCCAAACGGGGGGCGGAATAGCTGAAACGCTATCCAATCTCAGCAGCATTATTCGTCAAAGAAAGGCGTTACGTATGAAAGCCCGCGCGCTGACCGCCGAGGCGCAAGCCTCCGCTGCAATTATTGCGACCACGCCCTTTGTTGCCGGAGTGGGCCTGTTCCTCATTAACCGGGATCTTACTTCGGTCCTGTTTACTGACCCGCGCGGCCGCTTCTTGCTCGGGATTGCCGTCGCCAGCCTGCTCACGGGGCTTGCGGTAATGCGCGCTCTGATAAAGAAAAATCTGCGCTAGGCATGTCCGACACACCTATGGAATGGCTGACCTCCGTCGCCCAAGGCTATCTTGCGTTCGGTGTTGGCGAGATGAGATTCAGTCCGGCTGACAGCTGCGTTCTTACGATTGCCTTGAGCGCGGCCGTGCTGTCGGCGCTCAATCTCGGACGGATCGCTCAGTCGGAGGGCCGTCAAAGGCGCCTCTTAGAGGCGCTGAGGCGCGGGCCATATCACTTCGCCGAACCCCAAGGGGAACCTCGGCAGCCCTGGTATCAGTGGCTCGGAACTACAGTTGCGGCGAGTCGGGTCATCGGCACGGCAGCTCAAGAGAGATTGCTGGCCGCGCTCGGCGCAGCGGGGATAAAGGGACATGGCCATTTGGCGGCTCTGCTTACGGCCAAGCTATTCAGCGCCATCACGTTTTTCCCACTCTGTTGGCTGGTGCTCGAATGGTGTCGTCTCTTCCACGGAGCGACCCCTATTAGATTGGGGATTTTGGTGGGCGCGGCCATCCTCGGCTGGCGGGGTCCCGATGTGGTCCTCTCGCGGCTGGCGGCAAGACGGCGCGTGCGTCTCGAAACCGGCATACCCGACGCGCTTGATCTACTCGTTATCTGCGCCGAGGCCGGTCTCAGCTTGGACCATGCGATCGAACAGGTCAGCCGCGTTCTCCGCTCCTCCAATCCCGAGGTTGCTGAGGAGTTCGCCGCTGCCGCGGCAGAGATGCGCATCTCCGCAGTCCGCGATCAAGCGTTCGACAATTTGGCGCAGAGAGCGGGCATTGCGAGCCTGCGCGGCATCGTTGCGGCGCTCAACCAGTCGATCAGGTTCGGTACGCCGCTTGCCGGATCGCTGCGAGCCGTGGCAGCCGAGATGCGAACCGAACGTCTGGGGCGCTTCGAACAGCGCGCGGCGCGCCTTCCCGTCCTTATGACCGTGCCGTTGATGACCTTTATTTTGCCGTCTTTGATGATTGTGATCGGCACGCCCTTGGCGCTGCGCATCATCGACATGCTGGCAAGGGGCCCGTGACGGGACTTCATCCGGACTGCAGCTCGGCAGATCCCGTCTTCGAATGGCGCGGCACGGTTTGGCGCGTGATCACGCGTATTTTCCGCGACCAGATCGGGGCTACGGCAACAATTGTGGCCATCGCTCTTCCTTGTCTGATCGGGATGAGTGCGCTCGGTGTCGAATCCGGCATTTGGTTTGCCGTGAAACTACAGAACCAGTCTGCCGCCAACTCCGCCGCCATCTCCGCGGCTTATGAGGTGATCGCCGGGAAAGCCGAGATGGTCGGCGAGTTGACCGCCGCCGCCGAGGAGGCAGCCGGACGGAACGGCTACGCGGGCAGTGTGCCGGTAATTGTTACCCCCTACAGCGATGGAATCGTCGCCAACGGCGTAGCGGTTAACCTGCGGCAATCCCAGGGAGCTTTGCTCGCCGCAATGTTTCTGCCCGGTGTTACTATAGCCAGTACCGCTGTGGCAATTATCGAGGTGCTCAATAATCCCTGCATTCTGGCACTGGGCACCAACAGCACGGATGTGGAAATCGCCGCTTCTGCCCGGCTCGACATGCCCGACTGTTCGGTAGCGGCAAATTCAATCAGCAGCACCGCGATCGAGCTTCTCAGCAGCACCAGCGCCGTAGCTGCGGCAACCTTGGTTACCGCCGGCGAAATTTCGTTGCAAGGGACCCCGATCGACCCGGCGGCACCGCCACCGGAGTTCGCGCTGTCCTTACCTGCGATGATCGGCGCGGCGAGCGTAGCCGACCCTTATGCTGGTACCCTTACCCATGCCTTTCTGATGGCCGGCATGCCGGCGGCGCCGAGTTGCAAATCCAAAATCACAGGGCAGGTAACGATCTATGCCGGCAATTGCACAATACCCGGAAAGTCACTAACCGATTCACAAATTCTTCTGTCGGCGAACACCCGGATATCCGGGTCCTGGCAGGTCACGTCCGGCCAGACGGTCGACCTGTCGCCGGGCACCTATTGGGTTGCCGGCAATCTGACCCTTCAGTCGCGCGCCGTGCTCAAGTGCTCGGCTTGCGACAATGCGAAAGATCCGGGCGTTACGATCATCTTGACCGCGCGGAATAATAAGATCGGAGCGATATCGGTGGCCTCCAGCGCCGATTTGACTCTCAATGCGCCACATTCAGGGCCCTTTGCCGGCCTTGCGATTATTCAGGATTCCAATGGATTGCCGCCCGGCATGACCTACACCTCGACCCACAGCACCATCGGCGGCGCGCCGGGGACGGCACTCAACGGGCTTGTTTATTTTCCCAACTCCTCGTTGACCTTTCACGCAGAACCAAGCGCCGCCGGCCCGCAATGCCTGGTGCTGGTCGTCAAGACCCTGGACATCGATGCTGCGTCGCGGCTCGAAGCCGGCGGATGTGCCGGCGCTGGCCTGGGCAGTCTTCCCGAAATTGGTACTGTTGCTGTCGCGGAGTGAAGATGCCCAAGAGGTTCACTCGAGATTGCGGCCAGCGGCGCGGAGAAATCGCCTCGGGGTGCGGAAACCAAACCGGCAGCGTGGCCGCCGAGTTCGCGCTGATGGCGCCGATCCTCGTTCTGATCGCGACCGGAATTGCCGATTTCGGTGTGCTCGCGACCAGATCCGTCGGACTGGCGGCAACCGCGCGCATCGGGGCGGAATATGCGCGGATTTACCCAGCCGACACCGGCGGCATACAGCACGCGATGCAGAGCGCAATGAGCTTCGGGCCCGCATTGAGCTTTCCGGCCAGCTTTCCGCGGAGCTGCGAGTGCAATGACGAGACGCCGATTACCTGCAGCGAATCGTGTGCCACAGTCGGCCGTCCGGGACCCAATCGCATTTTTATTCGGATCACGGCAAACCAACCTTTTACGCCGCTGGTCCCCTGGCCGGGCATTCCGGAAATGCTGACCGCCGCGGCGGAAGTGCGGCTGCAATGAACAGCCGCAAGCGGTCCGGGCAGTCAGCCGAGGCGGGGTCGGCGGCTGTCGAGGCCGCCCTCATCATGTCGGCGCTGCTGCTGGCTATCGTCGGCGCCGTAGAAACCGCGCGAGCCATGTGGACCTACAACACAATGCTGATCGCGGTCGAACAAGCCGGCCGCTATGCGATGACGTACAATCACCAAACGCCCGCGAATTGCGTGCCTCAGACCCAGGCCGCGCAATGCCCCGCCTTGTCGAATACGCCGCTAGCAAATTGTTCCGCCTGGTATGCCCAGCAGGTATTGGCTGCCTACGGCACGCCTTCGATCGGCGTTTCAGTCGCGGTCGACCCGACGACATCCCCAGCCACGGTAACGATCTGCGCGAGCCACTCATTCGATTTCATCGCACCCCGCCTTCTCCCTTACGGACCACTCGATCTGGTGAGCAGCGTGACGGTCCCGTTGATCTGAATACCGGCGTTTCAAGTCGGCGACACGGTGAAATGCTGCATTCCGGGAAAGCTGAAACCGGCATTGAGCGGCGGCTCCAATAACGCTTCGCCTATACGCTGCCGCAGCTCAGCGACCTTGAACGGCTTTGCGAGAAGCGGGATTCCTCGAGCGCCCCCCGAGCGAAGCACATCCGCGTGTCCAGACATCAGTATCACGCTCAAGTGCCGCTGACAGGCCCGCGCGCGATCTATGACGGCGATGCCGTTCATTCCCGGCATCGCGTAATCGACCAACAGAAGATCGAGCGACTGCTCGCTCTCGATGGTCGCGAGGGCCTCAGAGGGAGTGTCCGCTTGCCACACGACGTGGCCATCGTCCCGCAGAACGGTCGCGACGAAACTCAGCACACCCGGATCATCGTCACAAACCACAATTCTTGCGTGGCGCGGCTCGAATAAAGACCGACCGGGATCGGGTGCCACGCAGTGAGACGTTTTGCTCTCGGCGCGCGGCAGCCACAAATCCACTTTCGTGCCTTCACCGGGAACGCTGGCAATCTCGACCAATCCGCCCGATTGCGCCGCAAAGCCGTGAACGATCGATAAACCTAGTCCCGAGCCCCGGCCGGCCTCCTTCGTAGTGTAGAACGGCTCGAACGCGCGTTGGAGGGTCTCCTTATTCATTCCGACGCCGGTGTCCGTAACCGAAATGACCACATAGTCGTCCGGGTGGAGCTCGGCCGGGAGGTTGCCGGCATCTCCTTTCCGGTTCTCCGCACTGATCTGCAGAACCCCGCCTCCCGGCATAGCGTCGCGCGCGTTGAGGGCGAGGTTCAGGATCGCGAGCTCCAGCTGGTTCGGGTCGATCCATGCCGGATGCAGATCAAGTTTCGAGCGTATCACCAGCTTGATTTCAGGGCCGATGGTCTGCCCGAGCAGTCTTTCCGCGGCGCTGAGCACGCCGGGTATATCAACCGGCTTTGGATCCAGATGCTGCCGGCGCGCAAAGGCGAGCAGATGCCGGGTGAGCGCAGCACCACGCTCCGCCGCATGCAGGGCTGCCTGCAACGACGCCAAAGTGCGGGGATCGGCGCTGACGCGGTCTTGCGCCATTTCGAGGTGCCCGACAACCACTGTGAGCAGGTTGTTGAAGTCGTGAGCGATCCCGCCGGTCAATTGACCGACGGCCTCCATTTTGTGGATTTGCCGCAGCTGGTCCTCCGCGGCCCTGCGCTGCTCGATCTCCAAGTGCAGTAGTTGATTTGCGGAAACCAGCTCCTTGGTCTTTCCGGTCAGATCGCCGTTCAAACGCAATCCATGCACAAAGCCGCGCGTAGAATTGCATGCCGCGAGGGTTATTGTCAGCGCGAACACCACCATCATGTCGCCGTGCACAGTCCAACCGTCGAGAAAGAACCGGGCCGCCAGCGGTAGCGAGGCGGGGAAGACGTAGGCAATGAAGGCGGGCAGATAATTGGAAAACGCGACAAGCGAGGCGGCACACATCCCGCCGATGACAAACGCGACGAAAGTCTGCTCCACCAGGTTGTCCGGAAGCAAAAGTACGCTGCCGACGCCCCACAGCAATCCGGACAGCCCCGATCCGGCGATTGCCGCCGCCGCCCATCGGCGCGCGGACCGGGCCGAGTCACTAGCGCGGCGGTAACGGACCCATCCGAATGCACGCGCCCCGGTAAGGCCAATGGTCAAGGCGAGAAATAACAGCCACCAAGTCTGTCCTCTATAGGACGCTAGCACTATCGCGACCAAGGCGGAGTTGACGATGTTGACGAGCAGGACTATCGGGATGTGCTGGTAGAGAGCTCGTATCTGCGCGGCGTAGATCCCGTCGATGGCGCCAGTTCGTTTCACGTCGCCTCGCTTCAAGCATTGCAGTGGAGGCGCAATCCGCCAGGTTAATCATGTTAGCTGGCCCATGTCAGGCGAACGTCATTTCCACGTCTGACCGCTGTCAAAAATCCAGGCATGTCAAAAGCGGCTAAAATCCGGCCTGATTTGATTAATTGAAACAATCCGTCGCGAGTGGACTTAATTTTGCCATAATTCGTACGATAGTAACACAGTGGAGCCAAGCTCCCAACCGCAGTGGCAGCTCCGTTGAGTGCGACACCAGCGCGTTCGAATCCGATGCCGCTGTCCTGAATGGCTAATCGAATTGGGAGGCAGTGGTTGTGACTGGTTTTATGCTGATGCGCCGCACCGGGCAGCTGATGCATGGCTCAAAATAACTATCGGTCGCGAGTTTTTGCTCAGCCATCATTAGGGTATTAAAGATGTCTTTGACAATTCATGTGCTCGGACCTTTGATGATCGAGAGTGACGGCTATCGGCTCGACAAGCTCCCGAAAAAGGCGCGCGCGTTACTCGCTTTTCTCGCGTCGCAAAACCGCGAAGCGGTCAGCCGCGAACGATTGGCTGACTTGCTGTGGCCCTACCAGGGGTCGGAGCAAGGCCGCCACAGCTTGCGCAATTGCCTTTTGGAGCTGCGCAAAGCGCTCGGGCGAGGAGCAGCATCGGATTTGGCAGCCGACTTCGCCAATTGCCGGATCGAGGGCGCCATCGTCGACCTCAACCATTTCGAGCGGCTGTCGCGTTCGCAGGACCGCGGCGAGCTGCAGGCGGCAGCCGACTTGTACCGCGGAGATTTCCTCGCTGATTTCTATATCGCTTCCGAGCCGTTTCAGGAATGGTTGGGAGCGGCGCGAGACCGCGCGCTTGCTGCGGTCTGTGACGTCCTGGAACGGTTGATCGCGCTGCAAGATGCGGCCGCTGACTACGAAGCCGCGATCCACTCCGGGCGCCGGCTGGTGACCCTAGACCCGCTGTCCGAAGCTGGGCAGCGCGCGCTGATGCGCGCCTACGCGCGCGGCGGCCGGCGCGGTGAAGCGCTCCGCCAGTACAAGAGCTGCGCAATGACGCTGCAACGCGAGCTCAGCGTCATGCCCGACGAGGAGACCGAGGCGCTGGCGCGCTCGATAGCCCGTTCGGGCGGGGAGGGCCATATCGCGAGCGGCGCACCGAGCAACCAGGCTCGCCCCGCGTCGCGCACGCTGGCCGTTCGCGTGGCGGAAAGCCTAAGCCTTCGATCGCCGGAGCGGCCGAGCGCTGGGTCAGAAAAGGCGCAATGGCCATGCCTGCTGCCGAACATTGCCGTGGCAGTAGCACCGATGCGCAATCTGACGGGCGATCCCGATCGGCAACGTTTGGTGGAAGCCTTCAGCGATGACCTCGTCACCGACCTCCTCCGACAGGGCCGCGGTCTATCGCTCAAGCCGTTGAAAGGCGAGCAGCCCACAATAGCCAACCCCGCGCGGCCGCGGGCTTCAGAGCGTGAATATGACTATGTCGTTACCGGGAGCGCTCAGTGCGGCAATCGGGACAATTTGCGCGTGAATATGCGGATCGTCGATGCCGCGACCTCCGAGTTCGTCTGGGCGGGGCGGCACGAGTTCCGCCCTGAGGAACTCGCACCGATCCAGACGAGGATCACTCGGCGGATATCCCGCGAGCTTCACCTCCTGCTGCTGCAGGCGGCCAGCCGGCGGGCCGTTTTCGACGCGGGCAACGAGCACGGCGTCAGCGAAGCGCTGTCGCGGGCGGCGAGCACACTGCAACAAGGCATGCGCGCGGAGTTCTCGGCCGAGGCACAGCGTTGGTATCTGACCGCGCTGGCGGGCGACCCACGCAACGTCGAGGCGCTCACCGGACTGGCGATAACCTGCCAACATCTCGTCAGCAACCCGTGGTGGGCAGAGCCGCGAGTCGTGGCGACCGCCGCCGACCTGGGCCGCGAGGCGGCGGCGATCGCGCTCTCGATCGCCCCGGGGCACAGCGCCGCCCATTGTGTGCAGGGGATGTTGTACTCGGCTGCCGGACAGCTGGACGAGGCGGGCGGCGCCTTCGAGCGCGCGCTCGCGACCGATTTCAGGCCAAGGTATTGCGCACGGCTTTGCCGGGTACAATGCGGCCTTTCTCGGCCGCGCCGAGGAGACTGTGCCGGCAAACGAGCGCGCAATGACCCTCGATCGATCGGACAGACGGCACAGCATCTGGCTCTTCTTCGGCGGGTTTGCCGAACTCCTGCTCGGGCGCGCCGAGGCTTCGGTTTCCCTCCTCTGCAAATCCTTGGAACGCAATCCCAGCTATGGGAGCGCGCAGCTGTTCCTGGCAGCTGCATTGTCTACGCTCGGGCGGGACAGAGAAGCGACCGAAGCCGCAGCAAAATTCCGCGGACTCTACCCTCAGCACCGGACGCGTGCGTTTGAACAGCTCTGGCTATCGCGTTCCGGGTCTGCGGCGTACCGCGCGCAGATCCACCCGGCGTTCGAGAAAATCCGCGGGCTCGGCCTTGTCAATTGATATCGCGATGCGCTGAGTTTTTCATCCGCCGGAAACTTCGACAAAAACCCGAAATATCCGCCGGTCAGCCTCGCTGATCTCGAATTCCGGGTGCCATTGCACCCCGAGACAGAAACGGCGGCGCGGATCCTCGATCCCCTCGACGACGCCGTCCTCGGCGACGGCGTCGATGACGAGCCCCGGCCCGGCGGCCTTCACCGCCTGATGGTGCGCGCTGTTGACGCCGATTCTGTCCACTGCGGTGATGCGGTGGAGGAGGGTCCCGGCAATCACCCGGACTGTATGCCCGGGCTCGCTGCGCGGGTTGGGCTGGCGATGCGGCAGGCAATCCGGGACTTCGTCCGGGATATGCTGGATCAACGTGCCGCCGAGCGCGACATTTAGCAGCTGCTGGCCGCCGCAGATCCCGAGCACCGGCACGTCTCGCGCGAGCGCGCCCTTTGCGGCGGCGAGCTCGAAGGCGGTGCGGCGGTGCTTGGTCTTGACCGTCGGGTGCCTCGTCGCCTCCCCGAACAGCGCCGGGTCAACATCGAACCCGCCGCCGGTGACGATCAGCCCGTCGATCCGGCCGAGATACTCCGCCACCGCATCAGGATCGTGCGGCAAGAGGATCGGCAATCCGCCGGCGCGGCGCACCGCCTCGCAGTAATTCTCGCGGATCGCATACCACGGGAAATTGGAATAGCCGCCGGGCGGCTCGTGATCGAGGGTGAGACCGATGACCGGCTGTGCCATGCTGAAGATCCCATTCAGACTGAGAGGGGCGATGAGCGAGTATTACGAGCAGCCGCTCCCGATACGGACCTACGACATAGACTTTGCCGGCATTGTCAGCAACATCGTGTTCATTCGCTGGCTCGAGGATCTGCGGCTCGGCCTTTTGGACCAGGCATATCCGCTGATCCGGGCGCTCGCCGAGGACATCGCGCCGATCCTGTTGTCGACGCGAATCAATTACCGCCGGCCAGTGACAATCGCGGATCCGCTCGTCGGGCGCATGCGGGTCGCGGGATTGACCCGGGTGCGCTGGCGACTCGCCGCCGAATTCCTGGTCGACGGCGCCCTTCATGCCGAGGCCGAGCAGGAGGGTTTGTTCATGCGCCTGTCGACCCGCCGGCCGATCGCGATCCCCGAGCCCATCTGCCGCTGGCACAGCGGATGACCTCGCAGCCGTCGCCGATGCAACTGGCCCTCGCCGAAGCCGAGGCGGCGGCCGGTCGCGGCGACGTGCCGGTCGGTGCCGTGCTGGTCGACGCCGAAGGGCGTGTGCTCGCCGCCGCCGGTAATCGCGTCGAGGCCGACCGTGACCCGACGGCCCATGCCGAGATGCTGGTATTGCGGACAAGCGCCGCCCGCCTCGGCACCGCGCGCCTGGCCGAATGCGATCTCTACGTCACGCTGGAACCGTGCGCGATGTGCGCGGCGGCGATCGGCTTTGCGCGGCTCCGCCGGCTCTATTTCGGCGCGTATGATCCAAAGGGCGGGGCGGTCGAGCACGGCCCCCGCCTGTTCGAGCAGCCGACGACGCATCACCGGCCGGAGATTTACGGCGGCATCGAGGAGCGGCGCGCCGGCGAATTGCTTCGCAGCTTTTTCCAGACCCGCCGAAAGGAGGCGATGATGCCCGATGCTTTGGTGCTCTACGATATCGACGATAAAGTCTCCATCGTCACGCTCAACCGGTCGGAAAAACTCAATGCGATCAGCGCGGAATTGCAGCGGCAGCTGAGCGACGCATTCGCACGGGCCGACGCCGATCCCGCGACGAGCGTCGTCCTGTTGCGCGCTGAGGGCCGCAGTTTCTGTGCCGGCTACGACATTTCGGCCAAGGACCCGGGCGCCGACGATTGGCGCAGCGATGCGGCCAAGGCGCATGCGCATCTGCACCCGCAGCTCGAATTCGAGATGCTGCCGTGGACGATGAAGAAACCGGTCATCGCCTCGGTGCAGGGGCACGTGATGGGCGGCGGCTGCGAGCTCGTCATGCTGTGCGACCTGACGATCGCCGCCGACAATGCGTCCTTCGGCGAGCCGGAAGTGCGGTTCTCCAGCGTCGGCCCGGCGCTCGTGATGCCTATGATCATCGGCTACAAGAAGGCCCGAGAGCTCCTCTATTTCGGCGACACGATCGACGCCCGTGCGGCGCTCGACCTCGGCATGGTCAACCGCGTCGTGCCGCTGGCCGAGTTGCACGAAGCGAGCCTGCGCTACGCGAAGCGCCTCTCGCTGATCTCCCCGGAAGCGCTCTACGCAGCAAAGCGCGCAATCAACCGCGGCGCCGACGCAGCCGGCTTCCGCACCGCGCTCTACGCCGGCCTCGACGTCGTCGGCCCGCTCTACGCGACCAAGACCGAATTCGGCCAGCGCTTCCACGATATCGTCGCCGCCGAAGGCGTCCCCGCCGCCGTTAGATGGCGCTCGGCGCAATTCCGGGAATAACGCACTTCGAGGCTGGGCAATAATCGGATCGGCGACGGTGAGACCTTCGAGACGCCGCCTGCGGCGGCTCCTCAGGATGAGGTGATTTCTTAATCCCACTATGGGCTTAACCTCATGCTGAGGAGCGCCCGAAAGGCGCGTCTCGAGCACGCGCGGCAGCGAGGCAGCAATTCTTGCTCAGCCTCTTCGCGGGTTCATGCGCGCAGCGCTGCCCGTCATTCCGCTAGGCGCCGAACGGCCCGCACTTTGCGTGCGATGCGCACGCCCTCGGCGGGTGCGATCTCGCCGCGCCCGATGGCCGCCAGAACACCGGTCAGCACCTGCCGGCAATCCTCGGCCGTGCGCACGGAGTTGAGGTCGATGCAGAAGCGCTCCGCAGCACTGATCGAAACCGGCGGCGGCAATAGCTGCTTGGCGAGCGGCCGCAACAGATGCGGCTTGCGGTCCAGGAGATTCGACAGCGCCTTCGCGTCACCGGCCGTGCCAACAGATCGGGCACCCGGCGGCGGGGGTTCGGGATGCCGCGCGGCCGGCCGCGCGGATTGCCTGAGCTTCCCTTCGCGAAGCGCCCGCGCGCATCGCGCGCGCTACTGCATGTTCCGATCAGGTTGCCCTGATCTTCGTCGCCCCCGCGAAAGCGGGGCCCAGTGGCAGCCGCACCTCGCTTGCCCCCTGTTCAAGCCAGGGGCAGGCTCTGGGTCTCCGCTTTCGCGGGGACGACGGGTCTGCTTGATCGGAAGCCGCACTCGGCGAAAAGAGATCAGGAGCAGGTGTTTGAGATACTTCAATTCCTGGCCCAGGAAACAGGTGAGAACAGGACGGCGAAGGCGGATCGGGCGCGAGTTCCGGCATGGTGGGACTTGGGGGAAGCAAGTCCAACATATGGGTTCATGGTTTGTTTCCGTCAAAGGGATTAGCCCGTTGGTTGGGCTCGGCACAAGGCGGTGGTACGATGAGAACCGCACACCTCGGGAGTAAGTGGCGACAGCGAAGTATGGCTGGGGTTGGCGTCGGGTGCGTATCCGCGAAGCAAATGGGTGGTGTCCGGTCTCGACCCTTTCCGGACCTTCGGCTCAGCGAGCAAAAGCGCGTCCGGTGGGTAACCCGATCGCAAGTGCCGCGCACAAGAAAGGGCCAGCTTGATCGGCCGGCCCTCTTCGCCCCACCATTGGCTGAGACAGCGGCGGGCGGCTGGGTCAACGCGCTCTGCGGCGAGACCGATAGAGCCCGAAGCCGAGCAAGGCGCCGCCAAGGAGAGTGAGGCTGGCAGGCTCCGGCACTGCTGCTGCTTCCACATCTGAGACGGCCGAGGCGGTGATGTTGGTGTTGTTGAAAGTGAAAGGTGTGGTGGTCTCGGCTACCAAGGTCGCGCCCGGGGGAGCCACCAGAGAACCACCGGGGTCGACATCGGACACGAAGCTCCCGGTCAGAGTGGCCGTACCTCCCGCGCCTCCGCCCGTGTAGCTGAAGGTGAGAATGTCGCTGATGCCACCTCCGGCCTCAGTAAACGCGATCGTGCCGCTCGTCGGTGCGACGAGCGCTCCGCCTGTGATGAACTGACCTGTGAAACTGTGAGTGATCGGACCGGTGGCGGCGGTTCCTTCCGAAACTGTCCTGCTTGCAGTGCCGAGGCTGGGCGCCAGGAGCTGCGTGCCGTCAAGGGAAAACCCGCTCCCTGTGTCAAATTGGCCGACACTGAAGACGATGTTTGGGTCCGCGCCAGCGTCATTGATGACCAAACTCGCAGCGCTTGCGGGCCTCGGTGCGATGAAAGCGATCGCCGAAATCGCCAGACCCGACGCGAGTAAACGGTTCATTTGGTATCCCCTCTTTAGATTGGAAATGAGTACCTCTTGACGGGTGTTAATGAATGTTAGTGCAAGCTTTAGGCCATTAAGGTTAATCAATGGCCTACCGACGTTGTCGCGCGCAAGTGTCAAATTTTCCGACACCGGAACAATCCGCAACTTCTTTGCGTAACCCCAACTCTACCCAAGCTCTTCAGCGGCTACTATGGGTCAGTGGTGCTATGCGCATAGCTCATCGCGTCCTGGCGAGAGTTCGCGTGTCAAATTTACCGACACACCTGCGCGTGCGAAACTCTTGATAGTCGCGTCCACCCCGCATGTCCGCTTTCCACCACGAGCGGACCTTCGGGCTAAAAAACTGGGCCTTGGTCATTGCGAGGAGCCGAAGGCGACGTGGCAATCTCGGGCGGAGGAGCCTCGATCGGGACGCGATTGCTTCGCTGGCGCTCGCAATGACGGCTCGTCTTGTTTCATGCCCTGCCGCGGCGCCGCCGCCGCCGGTTTCCGCACCGCGCTCTACGCCGGGCTCGACGTCGTCGGTCCGCTCTACGCGACCCAGACCAAATTTGGCCAAGAGTTCCGCGAGATTGTCGCCAGCGAAGGTGTCCCTGACGCCGTCAGGCGGCGCTCCGCGCAGTTCCAGGAGTAGCTCTACTCGGCCGCCGCAAGGGTCGGGCATTGCTGCCGCAATTCGGCCACCCGCGCCCGGGTGTAGAGGTCGGTCCAGTTCGACAATGCGAAATCGGTGACCTGGCGCGGGTCGTAGGGGCGGTCGGGGATGCGGATTTCCTTGCCCGCGATGTAGACCGCCTGCAATCGGCTCCGGTCCTGCAGCACGCGGATGTCGCCGAGCGGGGAGGCGTCGAGCACGATGAAGTCGGCGGCGCGGCCGGGCTCCAGCGCGCCGATGCGGTCGCCTTCGGTCATGAAGCGGGCATTGACCTCGGTCGCGGCGCGCAACGCGGCGGCCGGCGTGAAGCCGAGGTCGTCGACAAAGAGCTCGAGCTCGCGGGCGTTCCATTCGCCGTAGGGGGTGACCGCAAAGCCGGTATCGGTCCCGGTCAACAGCGGCACGCCGGCGGCGCGGGCCTTTTTCCAATTGGCGCAGCCGATCTCGTATTCGCGCTGCGCATGCTCGGGGCGGCCGCGCTGACCGGCGGGCTCGTGCGGCTGCGTGAAATCGATGACGTTCTTCGGCTGCGTCATCGTCGGCGACAGCATGCACCCGTTTTCGAGCATCGCCGCGACGCACTCGTCGTCGAGATGGTTTGCGTGGAAGATCAGGTCGGCGCCGGCGCGCGCCGAGTACAATGTCGCTTCGCGGCCGCGGGCGTGCACGACCGCCTTCTTGCCGTGGCGGTGGATCTCGCGCACCATGATGTCGGTCTCGTCCTGCGTGAAGGCGGCGACAAGCGTGCCGTCGTCGCGGCGCTGAATGCCGTCCATCGCGATCTTGACGCAGTCGACGCCGTTCTTCGTCTGTCGGCGGATCTCCTCGACCGCTTCGGCAGCCGTCGTGACCAGCTTGCCGATCGAGGTTTCGGGCGCGCCGATCCAGGTCGGATACCAGTCGGTCAGGCCCTGGTGGCTCGTAATGTAGGGCCCCGCCGCCATCACCCGCGGCCCATCGAAGAGGCCCGCGCGGATCGCGTTGCGGATCGACAGACTGATCTGGCCCGCGTCGCCCGGCGAGCACAGCGCGGTAAACCCGGCCGCAACCATCTTTTGCGCGAAAAACATGCCGCGCAGGGTGCGGAACTCGAGCGGGCTGTAGAGATCGATGTCCTCTTCGCTTTTGGCGTTGCCGTAGGCGAGATGGGTGTGGACGTCGATCAGGCCTGGCAGGACGAAACAGCCGGAATAATCGAGCAACTGGTCGGTGCGGGCGCGTCGCGGCGCTGCCGCCTCAGGGCCGGCATGCTCGATGACCCCTTGTTCGTCGAAGACCAGAACTTCGCCCTTCCGGGCCTCGTCCTCGCGCCCGGAGAAGAGCTGACCGCACCGAACAAAAGTCCTCATTGCCGCACACTCCCGTAAAAGAGACGAGCCCGTCGACGGGACTTCTACCACAACAGGTGGGGCTGGACATACGCGGCGTTCCCGTGTGTCCTAGGCGCTTCCTATGTTCGGGAGGAAACCTCGACGACGTCGATGACCGTCCGCGCCTTTCCCAACCTGCCCGGAGAGATGGCACGACGGATCCGCGAAATGGACTGGTCGGCGACCCCGCTCGGCAATAGCCGGGCTTGGCCGCAAAGTCTGAAGCTCAGTACCGCAATGATCCTCGCTTCGGGATTTCCGATGGCGATCCGATGGGGGCCCGAGCTGGTCCTCATCTACAACGATGCCTATCGACCCATTCTGCGCGACAAGCACCCGGACGGGTTGGGCCGCTCGTTGCGCGAGGTCTGGTGGGAAGTCTACCCCGAACTCGGGCCGTTGAACGAAGCGATCCTGCGCGGCGAGCGTGAAGCCTTTTTCGCCGAAGATCACCCGTGGGCCGTCCACCGCCAAGACGCGATTGTCGAGGACGCCCGGTTTACCATCAGCTACAGCCCGATCCCGGACGAAGCGGCGCCGCACGGGATCGGCGGCATTCTGACGACCTGCATCGAAACGACCGAGCGCGTCCGCAAAGAGGAGGCGCTGCGTCTCCTCAACGACAGGCTCGAGGCCGAAATCGCGCAGCGCGTCCGCGAGCGCGACCGCATCTGGCAGGTTTCGGAAGACCTGCTCGGCGTCTCCAACTTCGACGGCTACTTCACCAGCGTCAATCCCGCCTGGACGGCGCTGCTCGGCTGGAGCGAAGACGAGATCAAAAGGCTGCATGTCAGCGAGCTGAGGCACCCCGACGACGCGGCCCATTCGATGGCTGGCCGCAGGCGGCTCGCCGAAGGCGTTCCGACCGTGCGCATGGAAAACCGGTTTCGCCACAAGAATGGAAGCTGGCGGTGGATTGACTGGACAATGACGGCCGAGAACGGGTTGATCTATGTCATCGGCCGTCATGTCACGGCAGAAAAACTGGCGGCGGAAGCGCTGCGCGAAAGCGAACGGCAGTTCCGCCTTTTCGCCGAGGCGGTCACCGATTATGCGCTGATCAGACTGGACGCGCACGGGGTTGTGTCGGGCTGGAATGCGGGCGCGCAGCGCATAAAGGGGTATGCCGGGCACGAAATCATCGGCAAGCATTTTTCCTGTTTCTATTCGGTTGCGGATCGCGCGACAGGCGTGCCCGAACGGGCTCTTGCGACCGCCGCAGTATCGGGGACCTTCACGGCCGAAGGCTGGCGCGTCCGCAAGGATGGGTCCCTGTTCTTCGCAAGCGTCGTGATCGACGCGATCCGCGACGAGGAGGGGAGGCTCGCTGGGTTTGCGAAGATCACGCGGGACATCACCGAGCGCCGTGAGGCGGAGGCGAAGTTGCGGCGCGCGCAGGAGCAGCTGGCACAGTCGCAGAAGATGGAGGCGCTGGGCCAGCTGACGGGCGGCATCTCGCACGATTTCAACAATATGATCATGGTGGTGAGCGGCAATGCGCAATTGCTGAAGCAGCGGGTCCGCGATGCGAAGAACCTGCGTGCGGTCGAGGCGATCGAGGTCGCCGCGGCGCGCGGTGAGACTCTCGACCCGCCAGCTGCTCGCCTTTTCCCGGCGCCAATCGTTGAACCCAACGGTGATTAGCTTGCGCCAACGCCTCGCCGCGTTCCGCGATCTTCTCGCCAGTTCCGCGCGCGGCGATATCGGGCTTTCGATCGATGTCGGGCGGAACATCTGGCCGGTGGCCGTCGATGTTCATGAATTGGAGCTCGCTCTGATCAACCTGGTCGTCAATGCCCGCGACGCGATGCCGGATGGCGGAACAATCACGATCAGGGCCAAGAACGTTCGCCTACAGCCGGAAGACACCCCAGAGCATCTGAGCGGAGAGTTTGTCGCGCTCACCGTGGCCGACACCGGCTGCGGCATAGAACCCGACGTCTTGCCGAAAGTATTCGAGCCGTTTTTTACGACAAAGCAGCTCGACAAAGGCACCGGATTGGGTCTGTCGCAAGTCTATGGATTGACGCGCCAGTCGGGCGGCACCGTGATGATCGCCAGTCAGGTTGGCGAAGGCACCGCGGTGACAATTTTTCTGCCGCGAAGTCATCAGCCGCTCAGCGAGGAACCGATTGTTGACAGCAACCCGCCGCAAGGCTGCGAAACCATTCTGGTCGTCGAGGACAATCCCGAAGTCCAGGAAGTGGCGGGGTTGTTGCTGAATCAGCTCGGCTATCGCGTATTTTATGTCCAATCGGCCGCGGCTGCTTTGGAATTGCTCGCTTCGGGCGAAGCGGGTCGACCTGGTGTTCACTGATGTCATCATGCCCGGAGAGCTCGACGGCCTGGCTCTCGCGCGGCGCATCAAGGACGAATACCCGGACGTCGCAGTATTGCTGACGAGCGGCTATGCGAAGGCTTTGCACACGCTGGAAGCCGGGCTGCCGCTCGTACGCAAACCCTATCAGCTGCAGACCTTGGCCCGCGCCATTCGCGAGGCATTGGACTGCCCGCCTACTCGGTTCGTGACCTGAGCAATCGCCGGAGGGGACATGAAGATTGCGCGCATCGAAACCTTTATCCTCGGGACCGGGAGCTCGAAGGATCTGCTGTTTTGCCGGGTCGAGACCGAGGACGGCTCTCTATGGCTGGGGCGAGGCCTATGTCACGCACGGCAAAGAGAAGGTGGTCGCGGACTGCATCGAGGCGATGGCGCCGCATGTGATCGGCCGCAGCGCCTTCAACATCCGCCACACCGGCCAGATCATGTTCGAGGATTTTGCGATCCGCCGCATCTCATTGGAGCTGATGGCGGCGTGGAGCGCGATCGAGATCGCCTCCTGGGACATCATCGGCAAGCGCGCCGGATTGCCGGTCTATAATCTGATCGGCGGCGCCTCACGCGAGCGGGTGCGCGTCTATGCCAATGGCTGGTCGCGCGGGACGACGATCGAGGAGGGGGTCGAACGCGGACGGAAGGTCAAGGCAATGGGTTTTACCGCCGCCAAATTCGATCCGTTTCCCGGCCCGTGGCGCAGCTTTGTCGACCGTCGCGACGAGGATTTCGCGATCGATTATGTCCGGGCGATGCGCCAGGCCTTGGGGCCCGATTTCGAGCTCTTGATCGAGGCGCACCGCCGCTTTGCGCCGGCGCATGCGATCCGCATCGGGCATCGCCTCGCCGAATTCGGCATCGACTGGTACGAGGAGCCGTGCCTGTCGGAAAACATCGATTTGGTCGCCGAGGTGCGGCGCGCCGTGCCGATCCCGATCGTCACCGGCGAGGCGATCTATTCGAAGGAAGCCTTTTTCGAGTGCCTCGCCAAACGCGCCGCCGACATTCTGAACCCGGACATCTGCGCGGTCGGCGGGATCAGCGCAATGCTCGACATCGCCGCAATGGCGCAGCCGCAGGCGGTCGTCATGTCGCCGCACAATTACAACAGCACGCTCATCGGCCTCGCAGCGACAGTTCACCTGTCGGCGGTAATCCCGAATTTTCGGATCACCGAATATTTCGTGAATTTCCAGGACCTCTGCCGTGAAATCGCTACGAAGTCATTGACCGTGCAAGACGGTTGGATCGATCTGCCGACAGCACCCGGCCTCGGCATCGACATCGATGTCGGCAAGCTTCGCGCTCACCCTCACCAGGAAGCCACTCACCGCGGCTTCCGCCAGTATTGGGAAGAATACCCCCGCAAAGATTATCTGCCGAGCCTATAAGCGCCTCCTGATCCGGCTCACAAATTCGCCTTCGCACGCTCGCGCACGACGAACTTCTGGAACCGCGGAGCCCCTCTCCCGCACCGCGGGAGAGGGGGACCAAGCGCGCCAGCGCCTGATGGGTGAGGGGGGCGGTGCGTCGCAATTCATACTCTTGGGCGCGAAGCGGGATTGCACTCCGGGGGACGGCGAGGGGCGTCTGCTTGCGCTCGGGCGCGGCGCAGGGCAAAACTCGTCCCGCAGCGGCTTGGGCGAAAAAGCGTGGAGGGGAAGATGCGCGTCGGGTTTATCGGGCTCGGCATGATGGGCAAGGGCATGGCGGCCAATCTGCAGAAGGCCGGGCACGATCTGGTCGTCTACGATCTGCGCCGCGCCGCGGCCGAGCCGTATCTGGCGAAGGGCGCGGTCTGGGCCGATCGCCCGAAAGCGGTCGGCGAGCAGAGCGAGGTCGTGTTCACCTCGCTGCCGGTGCCGGCCGATGTCGAGGCGGTGGCGCTCGGGGCCCAACGGGCTGATCGAGGGCATGCAGCCCGGACACCGCCTTCTTCGACATGTCGACCAACTCGGTGGCGGTGGTACGCAAGATCAACGCCGCCTTGGCCGAGAAGAACCTCTACATGCTCGACTCGCCGGTCAGCGGCGGCCCCGGCGGCGCGGCCAGCGGCAAGATGGCGATCTGGGTCGGCGGCGACGAGCAGCAGTTCAACCGCTACAAGAGCGGTGCTCGACGCGATGGGCGACCAGGCCGCCTATATCGGCCCGATCGGCGCCGGCACGATCGCCAAGCTGGTGCACAACTGCACCAGCGCGGTGCTGGGGGTCGCGCTCGCCGAAGTCATGACGATGGGCATCAAGGCCGGGGTCGACCCGCTCGAATTGTGGGAGGCGGTGCGCCAGGGCGCGACCGGGCGGCAGCGCACCTTCGACCGGCTCGGCGCAAATTCCTGCACGGCAAGCACGACCCGGCCGATTTCGCGTTGCGCCTGTTGCACAAGGACGTGTCGCTGGCGGTCGGGCTCGGCAAGCGAGGTCGGCGTGCCGATGCGCCTCGCCAACCTCGCGCTGCGAGGAACTGACCGAGGCGATGAACCGCGGCTGGGGCCACCGCGACAGCCCGTTGGCCAGGCTCTTGCAGGTCGAGCGCTCCGGCATCCCGCCGCTGGCCGCCGACCCCGAGCGCATCGCCGCGGTGCGCGAGGCCGACAAGGAGAAATAAGCAGAGGGCGGAAAAGCCTTCACGATCGGCTGGATCGGCGCCGTGCGTCCTTCGAGACGGCCGCTTTCGGGGCCTTTTCAGGATGAGGAATTTCAACATACCAAAGGCCTATCCTCATCCTGAGGAGCACCCGGAGGGTGCGTCTCCAAGGACGCAGGCACCCAATGCACGCATTCTTGCCCAGCCTCTGCGCTCATCCGCCCTACAAGATTGTTATTGCGCGGCGGCTCTCATCGGCACATGCGCCCGCAGGAAATTGCGCACGCGGTTGATCGTCCGCGCCTTCAATTCCGGGGGCTCGCGCCACGGATAGACCGTGATTTCGGCGTTGGGCGCCAGCGAGGCGACATCAATCGAGGTCTGCAGCGGATGCGACGGCGTGTCGTCCGGCAAGACGAGGATCGGTTTGCGGCAGTTCTTGATGAATTCGCGCGGCACGCTGTAGAGGAAATCCGGCTGCACGCGCCACAGGCTGTGGAAATACTTCTCGATCGTGTCCATCGACACGTCCGGCCGGCGGGTGCGGAAGTCGGCCAGCCAATTGTCGTGGCTGTGCCGCCACATAACGTCCGGATCTTCTGGCCGGTGCCCGACGGTCTGGCAAAACACCGCGGCGACGACGCGATCGGGCGCCCGCTGCAGCAGCTTGCCGGCGAAGCAGCCGCCGATGCAGTAGCCCATATAAAAGAATTCGCGGATGCCGAGATGGTCCATCAGCCCGAGCTGGTCGTCGGCGAACGCGTCCCACGCGTTCTCGACCGGAACGGGACCCGTTGACTCGCCGCCATTGGCATTGCGCTGGTCCATCGTGATGCAATGGAAGTCGTTCTTGAATTCCTCCATCGCGTTGAACACCGCGGTCGGCCAATTGCTGACCCGCGAGTTCAAGCCCCCGCCGGGGGTGACCAGCAATGGGAAGCCGGAGCCGGCCTCCTCGTAGCGGATGCGAACGTCGCCTTTCTGGTAAAACGGCATGGCAGTTTCTCCTTCCACAATGTGTCGGCCCGCGAGTTCAGCCCAATTTTCGGATCTGCTCAACCCCGTTGCGCTGGTTTTCTGCTATGTTGATGGCCACGTCGCATGACAGGGAGAGCGAAATTCATGGCGCATGATCCGAGGCTGATCAAACACGAGGAGACGATCGCGGATTTGAGACCGGGGATCCCGGACTGGATCAAGAACCTGAAGCGGCCGAAAACGCCGTGCGTCGTTCCCGCCTTCGGGCCGCTCGAAGGAATTCGGGTGGTCGGCAGCGGCCAGCTGATCGCGCAGCCTTATATCGGCACAAAGCTGGCCGAATTCGGCGCGGAGGTGATCCATACCGAGCGTCCCGGCGGTGATGTGTTCCGCTTTACCGCGCCGCAATTGACCCGCGGCCCGCGCCCGCACGGCTGCGACGAGGCCGAGGTCACGAAGAACAAATTGTCGATGGGCCTCGACCTGAAGCACGCCCGCGGGATCGAGCTGTTGATGGCGCTGTGGAAGATCTCGGACGTCTGGATGGAATCGTCGATGCCCGGGACGTGCGAACGCAACGGGATCACCAACGAACTGGCACTGGCGGTCAACCCGAGCCTCGTCATCGTGCGGGTCAGCACCTATGGGCAATACGGCAGGGAGGACTACCTCGGCCGCCCGGGCTACGACGCGATCGCGCAGGCCTATGGCGGGATGATCAACCTCACCGGCGACCCGGCCGGGCCGCCGCAGCGGGCCAAGACCTATACCGGCGATTACCTCACCGCGATCACCGGATGGGCGGCGACGATGATGGCGCTGTGGGAGGTGAAGAAGAGCGGGCGCGGCCAGGTGATCGACCTCGCGCAATACGAAGCGGTGGCGCAGACCAACGGCAACACCCTGCCGCTCTTCACCGGCGAAGGTGCAGTCTACGGACACACCGGGAACCGTCCGCCGGGGTTCCAGCCCTATGACACGTTCCGCTGCAGCGACGGGTGGGTTTATATCGGTGCGCTGGGCGGGGCGATTTACGACCGGGTGCCCAAATTCCTGGGCCTCGACCCGATCGAATATAGCTATGACGCCTGCTCGAAAGATGCGGCGGCAGTCAATTCCGACAAGGGCTGCGAGCTCGACCGGCGGCTGCGCGAGTATTGCGCGGCGCACACCGCGCTCGAGGTCGAAACCGAGTTGAATGCGGCGAAGATCGGCTGCGCGCGGGTGTTCAACACGCGCGATCAATATGAAGACGCCCATTACGCCGCGCGCGAGATGACGGTGCCGGTGCTCGACCGCCAGTCTGGCGTGCCGATCCGCGTCTACGGCGTCGTGCCAAAAATGTCGCTGACCCCCGGGCGGATCTGGCGCGGCGCGCCGTCGATCGGCGAGGACACCACCAACATCCTGGCGCAAATGCTCGGCATGTCCGAGGGCGCCATCGACAAACTATACGCCGACGGCGTTGTGCACCGCACCGAGCCCTTCACCGAACCGCAGGTCGCAGCCGTCAACCCCTAGGCGTTCTCGAACGACCGCTCAGGGTGGAATGCGGTCCTTCGCGGCCGCGCGTATCGACGACACAGCGGCGCAGGAAGCCGACACCGGCTGTCGCGTCGGAAATTATCTCCCGAAAGCCAAAACATGGTCGCGTACTCGGCTTGGTTACCTGACCTGCTCCTTGTTCTCACCTGGGCGACCAACCACAGTCTCTGCTCGTGCAATAAAGTCGCCCGCTAGACGCTCCGAAAATCCGGCTACGAACCCGAAGGCCCAGAAAACATACCGGTAATTATCTGGCCCCACTTCCAAGGTTATGCCGCTGAGTTGGACAATATGGGATTTCATAATCGCATAGATCGTCAGGGCAAATACTGTTCCTATGAGCGGTTTCAGGAGCGAGTTCAAGAACACTAGGAAAGGATCAAAAATGTAAAGGTTCGCAAATTCATTAATGCGGCTCAGAAGACTAACGAGACTCCCCACGAATGCCGCAAAAACCAACGGTTTCGTCTCCACTGGTGACATATAGAAGTCCGTTCCTGCAAGCTTGTTCAGCTCCGAGCCGACCGCAAGTACGGCGATAAACACAAGCAGCCATACTACACCTGAGGATAAGACGCCGACCAACATAGCATAGACTGGCGAATCGCTGAGCTTTCGTGATATCCAAGGTACGAGACCTTGCTTTTGATTTCGCAATTCTATTTCAAGTCGATTGCGGATGAACTTTGCGATGTTAACGTTCCGATTTTTCGCTTTCAGCGCCCTAATCCCCGCCTCAATCAGGGTGAGTGCCCAGCCTTCGGGCTGTGGCCCTAGAGCAGCAACGAGATTTAGAATTCGTGATGCTTCGATCTGAACCTCAGCATCCGTAGCGTCGTCGATTAGAGCGAAAAGAGCGGCCTTCAGAGTTTGTACGTGATTAGAAACGGTTAAATTATCGTTCGTCATGGCAACAAACGGTATTGGATGATCCTCAGCCCACATAGTCATGCGATGGCGCCTTCCGTAGCCTGAACAACTCCTCTTGGCAGGGTACACAAGGTCACGACCCGCATCCTTCCGTAAGCCCCGAACGGCTGCTTCGGGTCGAAACCGGACGGTCTAGTCCGACCGCATGACGGCGGCTGTCGGCGGCATCAATAAAAATAGCGCCCGGAAGCGATGACCATCGTCTGGCCGGTGATGATCCAGGTGCGGTAGATGGTGACCGCTATGTCGGCGCTGCCGTCTCCTGTGGGTGGACCTTCCACCAGCGATATGGCGTTGCCCTTCTCGCGCTGCTGCGAGGCTTCGGCGGTGCCGTTGAGGTCAGCGTGCTGGATCCAGCACGACGACGGGGATCTCGCGCTCGGTCTTGCGCTGGTAATCGGCGTAGGGCGGCCAGAACTCCAATGCTTTTTCCCACAGCCGCGCACGTTGCTCGCCCGTAGCGGTCCTGGCGCGCGCCTTCATCTTCGAGGTGCCGACTTGCACTTCGACGTCCGGGTTGGCGAGGATGTTGCGGTACCAGCCCGGATGTTGCGGTGCGCCGCCTTTCGATGCGACGACGAAATAGCTGTCGCCGGCTTTCCCGTAGAACAGTGGGAAGATGAACTTTTCTCCGGACTTGCGGCCGGTCGTCGTCAGCAATAGCGCCGGTACGGTGATCTCCGGCCGGCCCGGCTGGGTCATTTTATACATGTGCCCGTCGGCGCCGCCGCTGGAAAGATAGCGGTTCGCATGCTCGACCATCCAGTCGGGAAGGTTTGGGGCGAGCTTGGCTTCGGTCATCGTTCGAACTCCCTCTGATCGCCAAGAGCTTAACACATTGCGGCCATCCGGCGATGCGAGACACAGCTGGACCGGCAGCGGGAGATTGGTCATCTGTTGCTTAATTGACAAATATTGCTGATTGTGATATCGTCAGTCGTTTGCATTTGTGCTGAGCTGGACTTGCCTGTGATGACGCGTGGAGATGCCTGTTTGCGCCACAGAACAGCGAATACAGCCACAAGGTCCCGCTGTTATTCAAAACAGCCGGACCATCGGCCGCCGAGGATTTAGCGGAGGGCGAGATGTCGTTAGCTGATAAATCGCTGCAGAAAACAGCGATAACAGCAAGCCCCGGCCCGCGGGACACAAGCCGCTCTGGATCCCCCACCTCACCCCGGCCCTCTCCGCCCCCAATGGCGGAGAGGGAGGTGCGTGACCCCGCACCGGTCAGTAATGGGTGACCCATGGGCTGTTCAGGGCGTCCTCGATGCGGCGGTGCCGCGCCTTGATGATTTCGGCGGGAACGGCGCTGACACAGGCGTAGAACGTCTTGGTGCGGATTGCGTCGACGACGCGTTCGCCGACCTTCTTCGGATCGAGACCTGTCGTGGCGAGGCGCTCAGCCAATACCGCTTCCTCACTGGCGCGGATTTGCGGCCCGCCCATGTGGTCCGGGCGGTTGCGGGCGCCGTGGGCGATATTCGTGGCGATCGGACCCGGGCACAGCACCGAGACGCCGACATTGGTGCCTTCCAGCTCGTGCTCCAATGCCTCGGACAGTGAGAGGACCGCGTATTTGCTCATCGAATACGGCCCCTGATTGGTGCCGCGGCGGTTCTGGAAGCCGGCGACCGAGGCGGTGTTGACGATGTGCCCTTCTTCGCCGTGCTTCAGGATCGCAGGCAAGAAATGGCGGATACCGTGAATGACGCCCCAGATGTTGACGCCAATGACGAATTCCCAATCTTCGACCGGCACATCGACCAGTCTGGTGCCGTGCATCGGCACGCCGGCGTTGTTGCAGGCGATGTGGAGCTTGCCGAAGTTGCGTTCGGCTTCCGCCAAGGCGTCGAGCACGGATTGCTCCTGCGTCACATCGATCCGCACCGGCATGACCCGCTTGTTGGTGCCGGAGAGACCGTGAGCCGCCCGCTCGACCGCATCCTTCTGGATATCGGCCATCACCACATTCGCACCGGCCTCAGCGAGCGCGGTCGCAATGCCGAGACCAATGCCGGAAGCGGCGCCGGTGACGATGGCGGTCTTGCCGGAGATGTCCATCATTCGCGAGGGCCTTCGGAGGGTTAGTGAAAATAGCGCCCCGAATCAATGACGACCGTCTGGCCGGTCATCGTCTCGGTGCGGCACATCGTGACCACCATGTCGGCGCAGTCGTTCTTGTCGGCTGGCTTTTGGAGGAGCGCGGTGGTCGCGGAGCGCTCGATCTGCTCCGGGCGGAGGTTGGCAGTTGCTCGCGTGCCTTCCAGCAGGCCCGGCGCCACGCAATTGACCAATGTCTCCGGCGCCAATGCCACCGCCATGCAGCGCGTCAGGTGGATCAGCCCCGCCTTCGAGACCGCATAGGCGATCGACGAGCCGGTCGGCCCGATCCCCGACACAGAGGAGATGTTGACAACGCGGCCCCGGCCCTGCGACTTCATGACCGGCCCTACCGCCTTCATCAGCCGCATCGGCCCGGTCAGGTTGACGGCGATGATCTTGTCCCACACCTCCATCGTCAGACTGTCGAGGTCGGTGAACGGGATAGCGATGTTGTAGGCGGCGTCGTTGACAAGAATGTCGAGGCGGCCGAAGCGCCCGGTCACGTCGCCGACGACCCGCTCCACAGCCGCGGCATTGGTGATGTCGCAGCCAAAGGCCGCCGCGTTGATCTGATGCTTCGAAGCCAGCTCGCGCGCGACCCCGTCGGCCTGGTCACGGCTCTGCGCGTACATGACGGCGATATGCACGCCCTCCTTCGCCAGCGCCTGGCAAATGCGCTGGCCGAGCCCGCCATTGCCGCCGGTCACCAGTGCGACGGCGCCCCTCAACTCCATTGGCTATCTCCCGCGTGCGAGTGTCGGTGACTATAGCATCATCCGATCAGGTTGCGTCGGGCCTCGTCGCCCCCGCGAAGCGCCGCTTTCGCCAGCACCGCGCAAATCCGGCACATTCCAACTCCATAAGTGTTAGCCATTGCGTTCGATGCAGGGCAATCCTGCTTGGCTCCTCGTACCCCGCGCTTTTTGGGGAATAAATTGCACCGAAAAAGGATAAGATCTCTTCGTGTTCAGATCGTGCATCCGGCCGGGAAGCGATAAGGCGGCGGGCGTGCATGTCGAGTGCCGCGCGAAGCGAGGTAAACATGTTTATTCGTCATCGCGTTCGACACGGAAAATGGCGGGCCTTGGCGGCCGGCGTCGTCGCGTTCGCTTTTGTCTTTTTTGGTTCGGCGCTGTCACGCGCAGAATACGCCGCACAGCCGAATTCGGCGGCACGCCCCGATGTGCCCAGCCCCGGCGCCGCGACCCCGGAGGCTACCCCCTTCACCGGGAATCTCGAGATCAAGACGCGGCTCGATGCGCCAGGCAAGCTGACGGTCGCCGGTGAGCAGCTTCACGGCTGGCTGCTGCGCCGGTTCTACATCGCGCACGGATATCAAACGGTGTGGGACGGGCACCCGGCAGAAGCCAGCCGCCTGTTGCGGGACGCGGTTATGCGCGCCGCCGACCAGGGTCTCGAGCCGGGGTTCTTCCACGCCAACCTGCTCGGCGAGCGCGGCCCGAACCTGTCGACGGTAGAACGGGATCTGCTGCTCTCGGATGCCTTTCTTTCCTATGCCGATGCGCTGGCGCGGGGGGCAATGCCGATCGAGGAGCGGATGGACGACGAGGATCTGACACCAGAACCGGTCGACATCGTCGCGGTGATCGATGCCGCAATTGCCGCTCCGGATCCGGCAAAAGTCATCGAGACCCTCGCCCCCGCTTCGGCGGAATACGAGACCATGCGCCGCGCCTACGCCGAATACCGGGCGAACGCCCTCGGCGCTCATGGCGCACGGTCCAAAGCTGTGCGCACATCTCCGGAACACCCGGCGGCAGCCCCAGCGCGGCTGCGGCAGCTGGTTGTAAACCTTGAACGGCTGCGCTGGCTGCCGCGTCAAATTCCGCGGGACCGGATTGTCGTCAACGCCGCCATCGCCCGCCTTCAGTTGTTCCGCGATGACCGGCCGGTATTCACGACGCGGGTCGTCGTCGGCGAGACCGACAAGCAGACGCCCGAACTTCAATCGACGATCGCTGACGTCCTGCTGAACCCGCCCTGGAACATCCCGCGGTCGATCGCCCAAACAGAAATCTTGCCGAAATTGGCTGCCGATCCCGGTTACCTGACCAGCCATCACATGAGATTTCGCAGCAATGGGGCGATCCAGCAGGAAGCTGGGCCTTACAGCGCCTTGGGCCGGCTGAAATTCGAGATGAACGACCGCTATGACGTTTATCTGCACGACACTCCGACCAAGTCGCTGTTCCAGTCCGCCGCGCGCATGATGAGCCACGGCTGCGTCCGCGTCGAAAACCCGCGAACTCTCGCGGTTATGCTGCTCGGGCAGCCGATGGAGGCGATCGACAAGGGAATCGCCGTCGGACACACCGCTCGGCGAGCGTTGCCGGTCCCGATGCCGATTTTTATCGTCTACCAGACTGCCTACGGCGAATCGGATGGCTCGGTCCGGTTCAGCGGCGATCCGTACGGGCGAGACGAGGAGATTTGGCGTTACCTCACCCGGGCACAACCGGTGCCGGTTGCACAAGATTCCCCCGCCGGCCAGCGGAAAGGGTGATCTAGCTGCAGTCCTTTTCAACCACTGCACAATGACATGAGGAAAATCTCCAGAGATTTGGCTGATTAGAGACGATCGGGGTTGTTTGGGCAGTTTCGAGGTGCTATGGCGTCCCTCGGGGAAATTTGGGGGGTTGCCAGTGCCAGCATCTACTTTGCTGAGCCGGCGCCGATTGCTCGGCGCTGCGGCTGCAGTTACTATGGTTGGTCTCGTCACACCGGCTCCAGCCATTTCTTATGCACCGCGATCGATATCGCTTTACAACACGCATACCGGCGAGTGGCTGCGGACCGTGTACTGGGCCGACGGCCATTACATTCGCGAGGCTGTCAGGGACATCAACTGGATCTTGCGGGATCACCACACCGACGAGATGCGCCCGATGGATGCCGGGGTTCTGGACGTCCTGGGCATGTTGCGCGAACAGCTCGACACGCCCGATCCCTTTCTGGTGGTCAGCGGCTACCGCTCACCTGCCACCAATACGAGGTTGTATCTCCGCGGCGAGGGGGTGGCCAAGCACAGCTATCACACCAAAGCCATGGCCGTCGATCTCCGGTCGGAGGGACGGAGCTTGGAGCAGGTGCACGAAGCGGCCCTGAGCCTGCGATGCGGCGGCGTCGGCTATTATCCCAGATCGGGTTTTGTCCACGTCGATTGCGGGCCGATCCGGCGCTGGTGAGCGCGGCGTCTCCGGGCACCCGCGGTGCGCGCAATGCGGGGACTGCGCCGGCCTTTGGAAATCGGACGTGGAACTCTCGCGCCGCCCCAAGGTTGTATATCGAGGAAGCAACTTTGCTGATGGGCTAGCATGCTGGGCACAATCCTGCTGATCATTCTGATCATCTTGTTGGTCGGCGCGTTGCCGACATGGCCCTATAGCGGCGGATGGGGCTACTACCCGAGTAGCGGGCTCGGTTTATTGCTCGTCATAATCATCGTTCTGCTCGCCCTAGGTCGAATATAGGCGATGGGCCGCAGCGGCCTCGGCCGGATCAACCCGTCCGCGGCCCTCTCCGCAATACCTCGATGCGCAAGGGCAGAGGCACGCCTAGCCAAAGCGCAAACTGGGTGTGATCCGCGACACTGTTTTCGGTGAGCGGGTGCACGAGGACATCGAGCCCCTCGCGGTTCAGCATCAGCCACGGCACTAGCCGGGGGAATTCTTCGACCGCGAAGGCCACCTGATACATCGATACGGGATGAGGCCCGACCGGTTCGTCATGCCAGCTCCCGATCCGAGCCTGCGGGAAATTCTCGCCGATGGCGGCACGCAGCCGCTCCGCGGTCGGCCGGGTCTGCGGCGCGTAGTAAAGATGAGCGTGGTATCCCGAGATGATCCCGGGATCGGCGAATGCTGCAGCCAAGCTGACCTCCCGTGTTGGATTAACCAATGTCGCTCGGCGGCGTTGTTGCGCCCGAACCGAGCGTTCGCTGCATCAGGACGCAGTCGATCCAGCTGCCGAATTTAAAGCCGACGGCGGGTAATAGACCGGCGCGGGTAAAGCCGAGTGTCTCGTGCAGCCGGATCGACGGCCACTGGTCGCTGCCGCCGATCACGGCGACCATTTGGCGATAGCCGAGGTCGCAGCAACGCTCGAGGAGCGACGAGAGCAGGGCTCGTCCGATGCCGCGACCGAGTTCCCTGGCGTCGACGTAAATCGAATCTTCGAGTGTGAACCGATAGGCCGAGCGTGCGCGATATCGTGAAGCGTAGCAGTATCCAACCATCTGTCCCGACCGCTCGGCCACCAGGTAGGGCAGTTTCAGCGCAAGGATAGCCCGGCGGCGGCGCGCGACCTCGTCCTCACCGGGCGGGATTTCCTCGAAGGAGGCGACGCCGTGAAGGACGTGATGCCGATAGATCGCGGCGATTTCGCCTATGTCGTCCTCGCGCGATGACCGGATGGCGACATTCATGGGTGATCAAGCATGGCCTCAGCTCTGGATGACGCGGACCGGGTGGCCGTCGAGAAAAGCGACGATGTTCCCGACGATCTGCGGGTACGAGCTGCGATAGTTCTCCTCGGTCACATAGCCGATGTGCGGGGTCAACAGAACGTTCGGCGTGCGCCGCAGCGGGTGATCGGCCGGCAGCGGCTCGCGGTCATAGACATCGAAAGCAGCGTAGCCGAGCCTGCCCGTTTCGAGCGCCTCAATGACCGCGTAGGCATCGACGATCGGCCCGCGCGACGTATTGACGAGGATCGCCGTCTTTTTCATCAGGGCGATGTCGTTGCGGCCGACCAACCCGCGGCTGCGGGGACTGAGCACCATATGCACCGAAAGCACATCCGATTGCCGCAGCAGCGCTTCCTTGTCGACGCGTTTGACACCCACGGCGGCGGCGCGTTCGGCGGTCAGGTTCGGGCTCCACGCAATGACCTTCATGTCGAAGGCAAGTCCGACCCGTGCGACGGCGCTGCCGAGCCTGCCGAGCCCGAGGACGCCGAGAGTTTTGCCCTCGAGGCGGGTGCCGATCCGGGTCTGCCACTGCCCCTCGCGCATCGCGCGGTGATCCTCGGCGATCCGGCGGGCCGCGCCGAGGATCAAACCCCAGGTGAGCTCGGCGGTGTCCAAACCCCCGCCCTCGGTCCCGCAAACTGTGACACCGCGATCGCGCAAGGCCGCCAGATCGAACGAGGCGTTGCGCATTCCCGTGGTGTTCAGAAGCTTCAGGTTCGGCAACCGCTCGACCAGGCTGCGCGGGAAGGGTGTGCGTTCGCGCATCGCCGCAATGATCTCGGAGCCGGCGAGAGCGCGTGCCGCTTCATCCTCGTTGGCGAAGGATTTGCGCTCGACCACTATATCGACCTTGCCGCGGAGCCGGGACCAATCGGCCATTTCGAGCGCGACGCCCTGATAATCGTCGAGAATGCTAAGCCGCATTGCCGCCTCCCTTTGCTGCCCGTTACGCCACTTCGGTCATCGGTGGGCTGCCCCGGCGGCTCCACTTGACATCGCGTCAGAGGGCGGCGAGGGCGGCGTTCAGCGTCGCACTCGGCCGCATCGCCGCCGATGTCTTGGCCGGATCGGGCAGATAATAGCCGCCAGTATCCACCGGTTTGCCCTGCGCGGCGATCAGCTCGGCATTGATCCTGGCCTCGTTGGCCGCCAGCGCCTCCGCCAGCGGTTTGAAGCGGGCTGCAAGAGCCGGGCTTTTGTCCTGCGCGGCCAGCGCCTGTGCCCAATATAGCGCCAGGTAGAAATGGCTGCCGCGATTATCCAGTTCGCCAACCTTCCGCGCCGGCGAGCGGTTGTACTCGAGGATCTTGCCGTTTGCCTCATCGAGTGTCTCGGCCAGAACCTGCACGTCCTTGTTCCCGCTTGTCTGCGCCAGATGTTCCAGCGAAGCACCCAATGCCAGGAATTCGCCCAGCGAATCCCAGCGCAGATAGCCTTCGTGCTGGAACTGCTCGACATGCCTGGGCGCCGAACCGCCGGCCCCGGTCTCGAACAACCCGCCGCCCGCCAGCAGCGGAACGATCGACAGCATCTTGGCCGACGTGCCCAGCTCCATGATTGGGAAAAGGTCGGTCAAGTAATCGCGCAGCACATTGCCGGTGACGGAAATGGTGTCGAGCCCTTTGCGGATGCGATCGAGCGAGAACTTCATTGCCTCGACCGGTGCCAGGATGCGGATGTCGAGACCCGATGTGTCCTCGTGCTTCAGGTAAGTTTCGACCTTGGCGATCAACTGCGCGTCGTGTGCCCGTTTGGCGTCGAGCCAGAACACTGCTGGGGTGCCGGTCAGGCGCGCGCGGCGCACCCCAAGCTTGACCCAGTCCCGGATCGGCGCGTCCTTGACTTGACACATCCGGAAGATGTCACCCGTCTCGACCGGCTGCGACAGTAGAACCGTGCCGTCTTCGGCGACCACGCGCACCGTTCCGCCCGTGGCGACCTCAAACGTCTTGTCGTGCGAGCCGTACTCCTCGGCCTGCTGCGCCATCAACCCGACGTTCGGCACGGAGCCCATCGTCTTCGGGTCGAACGCGCCATGCGCCTTGCATTCCTCGATGACGGCCTGGAACAGCGGCGCGTAGCAACGATCGGGGATCGCGGCGATCACGTCGTGCAGCTTGCCGTCAGGGCCCCACATATGCCCGCCCTCGCGGATCATCGCCGGCATCGATGCATCGATGATCACGTCGCTCGGCACGTGCAGATTGCCGATTCCCCGGTCGGAATTGACCATGGCTAGGCCAGGCCGCTTCGCGTAGGTGGCCTGGATATCGGCCTTGATCAGCGCCTTTTCAGCCTCCGGCAACGTCTCGATCCGGGTCAGCATGTCGCCCACGCCGTTATCGGGATCAACGCCCAGGCGCGTCAGCGTGGCGCCATGCTTCTCGAACACATCGGCGAAGAACACGGAAACGCAATGACCAAATATGATAGGATCAGAGATCTTCATCATGGTTGTCTTCACGTGCAGCGAGAACAGGATGTCGTCCTTCTTCGCGGCGTCGATCTGTGCGGCGAAGAAAGTGCGCAACGCCTTGCGGTTCATCACCGCCGCGTCGATGATCTCGCCGGTCTGAAGCGGCGTTTTCGCCTTCAGCACTGCCGCCGCGCCATCCCTGCCGACCAACTCGATACGGGCATTGGTCGGCGCCGCAATCGTCGTCGCGACCTCCGAACCGTAGAAATCGCCGCCCGCCATGTGCGCGACGCGCGTTTTCGAGTCCTTGGTCCAGGCGCCCATCCTATGCGGATTGTTGCGCGCGTACTGTTTCACGGCGCCGGCGGCGCGGCGGTCGGAATTGCCCTCACGCAGCACCGGATTGACGGCGCTGCCGAGCACCTTGGCGTAGCGGGCGCGGATTTCCTTATCCGCCGGCGTCGCGTCGCTGTCCGGATAGTCCGGCACGTCGTAACCCTTGCTCTGCAACTCCCTGATCGCAGCGTTCAGCTGAGGGATCGAGGCGGAGATGTTGGGCAGCTTGATGATGTTGGCCTCGGGGCGCGTCGCAAGTTGGCCAAGCTCGGCGAGCTCGTCATTAACGTGTTGCGCTGGTGACAGTTTGTCGGGGAAGTTGGCGAGGATGCGGCCAGTCAGCGAAATGTCCCTCAGCTTCATTTTCACGCGGGCCGTACCGACGAAGGCTTCGACGATCGGCAGAAGCGAAAACGTAGCAAGCGCAGGCGCTTCATCAACCTTCGTCCAAACGATTTCGAGATCTGACATGTTTGCACCTCCGCGCGCCGCGTTCGTTTCGGCTTAGTTGATGTGTTGACGATTATAGCCTATCTTCTCTCACTGACGTGAGGGCGTCGCAGCTCTCCATGCCGAGGTCGTAATATTCAGCTCGACTTCGAGATACGGCTAGATCAGCTTGCTCCAAATGATCCGCGCCATCTCGTCGCCGTCGAGCTCGACAACGGCTGGGCCACTTTAATTTTCGCCATGAATCTCATCCTCGTATTGGACCGCACTAAGATGCGCGAGTTTGACGTTTGCAAAAATAAAGAGCCGGGAAATCCGAGGCAAGCGATGCCGCTGATGGTTGTTCACTCCATCCGATACCGGCTCAAAACAGCGGTGTCTGAGTTGCGGCATCGGGCCGGCTCCTCCTCCAACGTCGTCATCAAGGCCGCGACCGTCGGGACGACCCGGAGCAGCTCTCGCGCCTCCGGCCGCGCAAAGCCTTTTGCGACGATATTCTCAAGAAGAGCGCCGAGCGGCGCCCAGTAACCGCCGATATCGACGAGCAGGATCGGCTTGTCGTGCAGCCGGAGCTGCTTCCAGCTGAGGATCTCGAACATCTCGTCGAGGGTGCCGATGCCACCGGGCAACACCGCAAAGGCATCCGCTTTCCCCGCCATGAGACGTTTGCGCTCGTGCATGCTTTCGACAACCACCAGTTCCGTCGCACCGCGATGCGCCAACTCGGCATCGCGCAAGCGCGACGGAATGATTCCGATCACTTCTCCGCCGCCGGCCAAAGCAGCATCCGCGACAAGGCCCATCAGCCCGACCCGCCCGCCGCCGTAAACCACTCCGATCCCGGCCGCCGCCACGGAAGCGCCGAGCTCGGTCGCCGCCTCCCGGTATTGCCGGTCGACCGCGCCGGACGAGCCGCAATAGACGCATAATCGCCGGATATTCGGCATCCCGGTCAGGCCCGGGCGGGTGGTGAGGATTGCAAGCACATCTGCCGAGGCATACACTGTGCTGTGCGGCAATTCGACGATATTCGCGAGGATCTGTGCGGCACGGCTATCTCGTCGGCTCGGCTGTCGCGGTTCTGCTGGTTGGCGCCGCTGCTGTCGTGATGCTCCCGCGCAGCGGTCCGCCGGACGGGAAGGCCAGCACGCGAGCGGCATTGTCGCCCGGTAGCCCGGCACCCGCCACGCCGGACAGAGCAGCACCCAGTCTTGTGCCGCAGCCCGCGGCGCCCGTCTTGCCAAGATTTGACGTCGTCAAAGTCGGTCCGAGCGGAACTGCGGTCATCGCCGGACGCGCCGAGCCGGGAAGCAAAGTGACGGTCCGCGACGGCGACAAGGTCATTGGCGAGGTGACAGCCGATCGCCGTGGCGAATGGGTACTCGTCCCCGACCAGCCGATCGGGCCCGGGGACCGGCTGCTCTCGCTCGAGGCCTCCGGCCCTAGGGTTGGCGCGACGGTCAAATCGGACGAGACCGTAGCGTTGTCGATCAATCCGCCCAAACCGGGCGGGAAGGAAGAGACAGCGCTCGCGGTGGTATTGCCGCGGAACGGCAACGGAGCGGCTCGCGTGCTGCAGCGCCCGAATGGATCGTTGCCGAGCAGTCAAGGCACACTTTCTGCCGACAACTCCCTTGCTTTGTCGATGGATGCGCTGGAGTACGACGATCACGGCCGGATCGTGCTGTCGGGCCGGGCCACGCCCGGAGCAAGCGTTCAAATCTATGCCGGCAACCAGCCGTTCGCGACGGCAACGGCCGACGCGGCCGGGGAATGGTCGGCAAGGTCAACGCGAGCGGTCGGTCCGGGACGCGTCGAATTGCGTCTCGATCAGCTGGGAAAAGACGCTCGCGTCGTGCAGCGCATCGTCGTGCCGCTGACCCAGGCCGCTGACGCGGCGCTGACGCCAGGGCAAATCTACACCGTGCAGCCAGGCAACAATTTGTGGCAGATATCCCGCCGCGCCTACGGCATCGGCACCCGTTATCTGATCATCTACTCAGCCAATCTCAGCCAGATCCGCGATCCCGAGCGCATTTATCCGGGCCAGGTATTCAGGCTGCCAAAGTCCTGAGATTTTGCTCCGATTACCGGGTCGCGTCGGGGTGCCGTCTCGCCCAATGACGCTGGCGCGCCAGCTCGACAAATTTCGCCCGCTGTTGGGGCGTCAGTTTTGCCAGAAAATTGAAGGTCGCCGTTCCCAATTCTCGCCGGAAGGCGTGCCGCTCTTCCTCGGCTTGATCGAACAGCTGCATGATTTTGGCCTCGTTCGCGTCGGGTTTGGCGAGCTCGGACCAGGCTTGTCCAACCAATGGCTCGATCGCTTCGCGCATCGATTGCACCCGCAAACGCACGGTTCGAGCATATTGGTCAAAGGCCGCCTTTTGCTGAGAGTCCAGGCTGAGCTGCGGCTCGATTTGCTCGAGCCGTTGTTGCGGGGTCATCGGCGCAGGAGGCCCCTGGACGCGGATCCACAAAGCGCCGGCGATGAAGCATAGGTTGAGCGCCAGCGATAAGATCAATACGGCCCAAAAGAGATGCTGACGCGAGCCGGGACGCAATGCAACCGAGGCGATGCTCACGTCCGCAGACCCTCGCCCAGATCGCGCACGAAGCCGGTTCCCGGGTCGAACAATTCCGGAAGCAGACCAGTGTCGATGGATTGGCGATGATCGCTGAGCGCAAGCGAGGTGTCGCTGCCCATCGCAAAACCGAGCCACCCGGCCAATGCGATGGCCGCCGCAAGACTACCCCATTGCGCAAAGCTTCGGAGAGGGCGGCGCTCGAGCCGAGGCGCGAGCGGGATGACTGTGCCGCTTACTGAGCCCGTGTCGGGCGAGATCGCACTGGCTCGCGCGATAATCCGCTCGAGACCGGCGGACGTCCGCCCGGCAGCAACAATCGCGTGGGCAGCGCGCACGTCTGCCGCGGCCTCTGGATCCGCGGCGAGCAAGGCGGCGACGCGCTCCCGCTCCTCGATATCGAGAAGCCCATCGGCATAGGCGGCAAGGCCAATAAATCGCGCCGCCTCGTCTTCGACGGCATCCATCCCACGGCATCGCTGCCACAGGCGGCGATCCGCCGCCGGGTTTGGCGCTTGTTCTAGTTCTTCGCTTTGCGTCATTGCAACGTCTTCCTACCGTGTTTACGCGGCGGGCAGCTCATTCATCCCCACAACCAAAGCGTTCATTCGACCTCTGCCCGAAAATGGGCGCGCAGCTTGATCATCGCCTTGTGGTGGGCGCTGCGGACGGTCTGCGGGTCGATCCCAAGGGCGTGGGCGACCTCGGCAACATCCATGTCACGATCGTACAGCATCGTTAAGATTTCCCGCTGGCGAGGCGACAACAAGGCTTCCGGCAATTTGAGCTTGCGTACTGGCTCAACCGGGTCGATCGCGAGGCGTCCCTCAGGCACCGCCTCGATCGGCACCGATACCGGCCGGTGGCGGCGCATCGCATCCCGCGCGGTGCTGCGCGCGACGATCGTGATCCAGGTGGAGAGACCGGCGCGAGACGGGTCGTAGCTGCGCAGCAGCCGAAAATCATCCTTGCAGAGCCGCAGAAAGACGTCCTGCGTCAGATCTTCGACCTCGGCGGCCTCGCGCGCGACGCCTCGCACCGCGGCAACGACAAGGCCGGCGTAACGCCGCACAAACGCTTGCCAGGCTCCCCTGTCGCCGCGCAGAAGCCCGTCGAGATCGCCGTCTTGCGCCAATCAGGAGGTCCCGTCGTCACTCGGTCCAGCGTCGCGGTCAGGTGAGCCCGGCAAAGAAGTCGTTCCCCTTGTCGTCGATAACGATGAAAGCAGGGAAATCGACGACTTCTATACGCCAGATCGCCTCCATCCCGAGCTCCGGATATTCCACGACCTCCACCTTGCGGATGCAATCCTGCGCAAGGCGAGCGGCCGACCCGCCGATTGAGCCCAAGTAAAATCCGCCGTGCTTTTTGCAGGCGGCACGCACCTCGGCGCCGCGATTGCCTTTGGCGAGAGTCACGAAACTGCCGCCGGCCGCCATGAACCGATCGACATAGCCATCCATGCGTCCGGCAGTGGTCGGCCCGAACGAACCCGACGCGTATCCTTCCGGGGTCTTGGCTGGCCCGGCGTAATAGATCGGGTGGTTCTTGACGTAATCGGGCAGTCCTTTGCCCCGGTCGAGCCGCTCCTGCAATTTGGCATGCGCGATGTCGCGGGCGACGATCAACGCACCGGTCAAGCTCAGGCGCGTCTTGATCGGATACTGGGACAGGGTGCGGCGGATCTCGTCCATCGGCCGGGTGAGGTCGACCGCGACGACTTGCCCGCTGAACGTCGCCGGATCGATATCCGGAAGGAAACGCGCCGGGTCGGCTTCGAGCTGCTCGAGAAAAACCCCTTCGGCTGTGATCTTGCCGAGGATCTGACGATCGGCGGAGCAGGACACGCCGATGCCGATGGGCAGGCTCGCGCCATGGCGCGGCAATCTGATCACCCGTACATCGTGACAGAAATATTTCCCGCCAAACTGGGCGCCAATCCCGAGCCCGCGGGTCAGTTGGAGCACCTCTTCCTCGAAGTCGCGATAAGCCTGGCCGAAGCGGTTGCCTTCCATCGGCAGATTGTCGAGGTAGCGGCAGCTGGCGAGCTTCACCGTTTTCAGGTTCATCTCGGCCGAGGTGCCGCCAATCACGATCGCAAGATGGTAGGGCGGGCAGGCGGCGGTGCCGAGCGTGCGGAGCTTTTCGTCGATGAATTTGACCAGCGATTTCGGGTTCAATACTGCTCTGGTCTGCTGATAGAGGAAACTCTTGTTGGCGGAGCCGCCGCCTTTGGCGACGAACAGGAAGTTGTATTCGTCCCCCGGTTCGGCATAGAGATCGATCTGCGCCGGCAGATTGTCGCCGGTATTGACCTCCTCATACATCGACAGCGGCGCGACCTGGCTGTAGCGCAGATTGGTTTCGGTGTAGGTGCGGCGGATGCCGGCGGAAAGCGCCGCGTAGTCATCGCCGCCGGTCCACACCTGCTGCCCTTTCTTGCCCATCACGATCGCGGTGCCGGTGTCCTGGCACATCGGCAGGACCTTGCCGGCCGCGATGTTGGCGTTCTTCAAGAAATCGAACGCGACGAACTTGTCGTTCGCCGAGGCGTCCGGATCGTCGAGGACGGCCCGCAGTTGCGCCAGGTGACCCGGGCGCAGCAAGTGCGCACAATCGACGAATGCCTCGTGGGCGAGCAGGGTCAACGCGGCGGGATCTATCTTGACGACGCGCTGCCCATCGAATGTGCCGGTCGAGACATGATCGCCGGTCAGCTTGCGGTAAGGCGCATCATCCGGCCCGAGTGGGAAGAGTTCGTGATAGGCGACATCGCTCATGCGTCGCTCCGCGCTGCGATTTAGCGCAGAATCAACCTTTCCGCGCTGGCGTCAAGCGAGCCGGCGGGAGGCTAGCGCTTGCGGAACTTGTCGAGCGTGACGACCTCGGCCGCCGGACGCGCGGGTTCCGCCGGCTTCTCTGGCTCGGACGGCAGGATTTGCGCGGGGAGGGCGCTCACCTCCGCCGGTGGCGCGGCGGGGACCTCGAACTGGAGCCCGAAATTGACTGAGGGATCGGCAAAGGTCGTCACCGCGGCGAAGGGGACCCTCAGCCGCTCGGATCGGCTCTGAAAGCTGAGATTGACAGAAAACGCGTCGTCGCCGACCTCGAGCGCGCGGAACTGGTGCTGCAGCACGATCGTCATCTCGTCCGGAAATTTGCCGAGCAGATAGGTCGGAAGCCCGACCCCCGGGGCGCGAGTGCGAAACGTGACGTAGAAGTGATGGTCGCCGGGCAGTCCCTCGCGGGCCGTCCGCGCCAGCGCCTCGCGCATGACGCCGCGCAACGCGCTCTCGACCATCTTAGGGTAATCGAAGAGGTCCTGGGCCATTTTAGGGAGGCTCGTTCATTCGCAAGGGACAGGTCGAGAGGTCGAGTGAGGGGCTTCTGTTGCCCGGTGCCCCTCGGACCGCGATTTGCTCAAGGCTTTTACCCCGCTAGGGGTTAGGCCGCGAGCGCCTCTTGTGCGAAGTTGTCGTTCGCAGCTAGATTATGACCCGATAACGGTGGTATCATGCCGGGCGACGGATCTTGCCTTTACCACGCGCGTCGAGCCTAGTTCGCCCCCATAAACCGCCGGCGGGCCGGCGGGAGAGTGGTGGAGGCGCCGGGTACTGCCCCCGGGTCCGCAACGCTTATTTCACAAGCCGTGTATCGCCATAGTCGGTTGCCCGACCGCAAAGATATAAACGTGCGTACGGGTAAACGCAATCCCCGCTGCCGATCCGATGCGCGCGACCGAAAATTTGCCGTATTCTGGTGAAGGCTTATCCACGAGCATCCGGTCGATCTATATTTAGTGTAAAAAGCGGGAACGTGGGTGTAAGCCGCTGCTCATTGGCATCGAATGAGCAGGGTGAGTGTCGCGTCCGGATCTGAGCGGCGGTTTCCATGCAACCCGATCTTTGTGCATGAGCCATTTCGGCAGATCGTACTGACGCAAAATTTGCGCCTCGGTTTTGATATTCAGCTCCTTGGTCATTGAGAACGGTGGATTGGTCAGAACTGCGTCAAATTGCAGACCGCCTGTTTATGGCGGTGCGCAACTCCCCTTATCACGTGTCAACTCGGCATCCTGTCCGGGCGGACTTTCTAAGGTCTGGTCGAGCGCATCGGCGGCATAGATGCGGCTGCCTCCGTCGCCATGCAGGTACATGTTGATTTCGAGCAATGCCCGCGATCGGGGGGGGCTCTTGTCGAAATCGATGCCGAAGATGAAGTCGTTGCAGATTCGGTCGATCAACTCGTTCTTGAGGGCGAGGGTGATGCTCCGATTGCCCGGGCATCAATTTGATCTCACCGCGGCAGATGGACCCGGGCGCGCAGACCGCCCCGGGGAGAGGTCTCCAGCCTGATGTCGCCGCCATGGCTGCGCGCCGCGTCACGGGCAATCGTCAGGCCGAGGCCGACGCCTCCGGTCAGAGGATTACGCGATGCATCGAGCCGCACGAAGGGCCGGAACACGCGCGCCCGATTGGCCGGCGGGATGCCGGGTCCGTCATCATCGACCAGGATGTCGATCCCGTCCGCGACGATGATCCCGGTCAGCCAGACGTGGCTGGCGTGACGGCGTGCATTGCCGATCAAGTTGCCGAGGCAACGGCGCAGCGCATTCGGCCGGACCGGCATCACAAATTCGGGCGGCGGCGTGACCGTCAGCGGGGTTCCTTCGCGCCGCAAATCGGCGGCGAGATCCTCGATCAGTAGTGAGATATCGGTCTCGACCGACGCTTCAGTCCCCTCGCCGCGGACAAAATCGAGATAGCCGTGCACCATGTGCTCCATCTCGGCGACATCCGATTTCAGCTCGGCGACGGCTGGATCGTTGCCCAGAATCTCCAGGGCGAGCTTCATCCGGGTCAGCGGCGTGCGCAGATCGTGCGACACGCCGGCGAGCATCTGCGTGCGTTGCCAAACCTGCCGCTGCAAACGATCACGCATCGTCATAAAGGCGACCGCGGCGCGCCGGATCTCGACAGCGCCTTCGACCCTGAAGGACGGAACGGGACGCCCCTTCCCGAAGCTGTCGGCTGCTTCAGCCAAGCGGCGCAGCGATTTTACCTGGTTGCGCAGAAAAACCGTGGCCACGGCCAACAGGACCAGCGACGAGCCCGACATCCACATCACGAAAATGTAGGTTGTCGAGCTGTACAGCCGATTGCGCGGCACCCCGACCGACAGCACGCCATCAGAAAGCTGAACCTTGATATCGGCACCCCCATCATCGAGCAGGTCGATGCGAAAGGGGTGGTTTAAGCGGCCCTGTATTGCCTGGCTGAGCTGGTCTTCAACGAGCCTGCCGGTCCCGGGCGATGCTGGGGGGAGTGTTTCAGCGCGGCCGATCGTGACGTCGAGGTCGGTTTGCGCCCTCGTTCGTTCCAGCAGTCGAGCGGTTGCGGCCGGCAAATCGGCGAGCTTTAGAGCATCGACCAACAGACCGATATCGCCAGCTACCGCCGCCGAGAGCCGCCAGGAAACAGCGGCCCAGTGCCGATCGTAAAATACCCAGGTTGCGATCGCTTGCAGCAAGATGAGCGGCATCACGACAATCAGCAGCGAGCGCCCGAACATCGTGCGCGGCAGCACCCGTTTGATCCACGGATCCCGCCGGATCTCGAAATCGTCCTCCGGCTCCGACCCGGAGAGATCAGCCTCGATGTCGTGGGCCGTCACTGTCGCACCCGCGGACCGTCAATCCGGTTTGAGGATATAGCCGGTACCGCGAACCGTCTGCAGGTAGCGTGGAAATCGCGGATCGCGCTCGATCTTGCGGCGCAACCGGGTCATCTGGACATCGACATTGCGAACATTGCCGCTCAGCGATATCGACAGCTCCTCGCGCGACACCGCTTGCCCTGCTTTCTGGGCCAGCATCGAGAGCAGCCCCGCTTCCGCCGCGGTCAAATGCACCAAATCGCCGCCGCGGTACAGCTCTCCGCGCACTACGTCGAACCGGCAGCCGCCAAAGCGGACATCCTTGGATACGGGATCGGTCGCCGGCCGGCGTTGCAGGAGATTGCGGACGCGCAGGACGAGCTCGCGCGGCTCGAAGGGTTTGGAGAGGTAATCGTCCGCTCCCTGTTCGAGCCCATTGACCCGGTCCTCGGGCTCGGCCATCGCGGTCAGCAACAGCACCGGCACGCGCCCTTCCGCCCGCAACGCGCGGGTCAGCTCCAACCCGCTCTCACCCGGCATCATGACGTCCAGCACGACGAGGTCGAAGGCGAAGCTTGCGAGATTAGAGCGCGCCTCGCTCGCATCCGCGGCGGCGGTCACCCGAAAGCCCCTATCCGACAGGTAGCGGCGCAACAGCTCCCGTAGACGGGCGTCGTCATCGACGACAAGAAGATGGGGCTCTGGGAGATCGGGGTCGGGTGCACTCGTCACGCGAAGGAATATACGACGGATGTCGTGTTAATGCTTCTTCGGCGGCAGGGGGGCAAAGCGACGCCGGTCATCTTCTGCAGCGATGATCCGCAGCATGATCTCCCGGAAACCCTCCACAGCCCGAGATCCGGCTTGCCGGTAGGCGTCGGCGATCCGTGACCGCTGCGGCTCGGAAAGTCGCCGCTCGAGATCGCGCCCCTTTGGCGTCAGTTCAAGCAGACGTTGTCGCCGATCGTGCGGACCAGGTTGTTGCAGGATGAAGTTCTGCCGGACCAACTGGCCGAGGACGCGGCTCAAGCTTTGCTTCGTGATGCGCAGGATTGCCAGGAGCTCGCCGACGGTCATCTGCGGGTGTCGTCCGACAAAATGGATGACGCGGTGATGGGCGCGGCCAAAACCGTAACGCGCCAGGATCGCGTCGGGTCCGGAGGTGAAGTCACGATAGGCAAAAAACAGAAGCTCGATCCCCTGCCGCACCTCCTCCTCGTCGATCGGAGGCAAATGAGCCGGGAAATTTATGTCAGACATATTGACTTATCCCGCTACCTTTGACACTTGTCAGGCGTCCTTCGGGATATAAAGTTCCAGGCGACATATATGCCGGCCGTCTTGCCGCCGCACCGGCCGGCCATTCGAAGGAAGATCCGATGTCCGTGATTCCGTTCGACGATCGAGACGGCTTCATCTGGTACGATGGCCGCCTCGTCCCCTGGCGCGATGCAAAGCTCCACGTGCTGACCCACGGGCTCCATTATGCGAGCTGCGTCTTCGAAGGCGAACGCGTGTACAATGGCAAAGTATTCCGATTGGAGGACCACAACGAGCGCCTCCTCAACTCTGCGCGGATCCTCGGCTTCGAGGTGCCGGCCGGGATGGACGATCTGGCAAAGGCGACGCAAGAGGTAATCACGTCGAACAATATCATCGACGGGTATGTTCGACCGATCGCTTGGCGCGGCGCCGAGCAGATGGGTGTCTCGGCGCAGGCGACCAAGATCCATCTGGCGCTCGCCGCCTGGGATTGGCCAGCCTATTTCTCGCCGGAGGCGCGCGCCAAAGGGATCCGCATGCAATGGGCGAGGTGGGCGCGTCCGGCGCCTCACACGGCGCCGACCGCGGCGAAGGCCTCGGGGCTCTACATGATCTGCACGATGTCAAAGCACGAGGCCGAAGCCAACGGGTGCGACGATGCGCTGATGCTCGACTGGCGCGGCCGCCTCGCCGAGGGCACCGGAGCCAACATCTTCCTCGTCATCAATGGCGAGCTGCACACCCCGACACCGGACTGCTTTCTGAACGGCATCACCCGCCAGACGGTGATTGGACTGGCGAAGCAACGGGGGATCAAGGTGGTCGAGCGGCCGATCATGCCGGAGGAGCTCGCGAAGGCCGAAGAGGTGTTCCTGACCGGATCGGCGGCCGAAGTGACCCCAGTCGGCGAAATCATCGGCGAACACGGGCATTACCGCTTTACGCCGAGCACGATCTGCCGGCTGATGTGGGAGGATTACGATCGGAAGGTCGGCAAGCAGGTGGCGAGCGCAGCTTAGCGAATCTTTTGCGGTCTCTGGTTACAGGAAGCAAGTGTGAGTGACGAACGGGCCGATCTTGTCCTGAACATGTTGCGGGCGATCCGCGCCGAGCAATCGGCACAGCGCGAGAAACTGGACGAGATAATCGTGCGCCTCGGCAGGCTCGAACGCGAGGTTGCCGGATTACATAGCGATTACGCCGGTTTGTCCGTCCGACTAGACAATCTCGATCGCCGTGTCGGACGGATCGAGCGGAGGCTAGAGCTTGACGAGGTCCCGACATCGAGTTGATGCTCGTAGCTCTCGCTGGCCGCCGAGGGCGACAAACAGCGCTATTTCGGATGGGTCGTCCAGCGCCGCTTGGCGGCTTCGTCCTCGGCTCGGGAGGCGACCCAGCGTTCGCCGGCGGGGGTTTCCTCGCTTTTCCAGAAGGGCGCGTCGGTCTTCAGCCAATCGATCAGGAACTGGCAGGCGGCGAGCGCCGCTTCGCGATGCGGCGAGGCGGTGGCGACGAGCACGATGCGGTCGCCCGGCACGAGCCGGCCGTAGCGGTGGATGATCAGCACCGCATCGAGCGGCCACCGCCGGTGCGCTTCGGTTTCGATTTCGCCGAGCTTCTTCTGGGTCATGCCGGGATAGTGCTCGAGGGTCAGGGCCGAAACGCGGTCATTGCCGCCCATGTCGCGGACCAATCCGATGAAGCTCGCGACCCCGCCAATCCGAGGATTGCCGACCGCCAGGCGCTCGAGCTCGACGCCGACGTCGAAATCTTCGCGCTGCACGCGGATCATCGCGCTAGCCTCCGGTCACCGGCGGGAATACGGCGATCTCGTCACCCTCCCGGACGGGGTGCTCGAGCCCGACATAGTTTTGATTGACCGCCACCCGAACGACTGAAAGATCGCGCAGCGCCTCGGCATATTTAACGCCGCGCGATCGCAGCCAGTCGAGCAGCCCTGCCACGTCAGTCACGCCAGACGGCAAGTCGGTTTCCTCTTCGGCGCAGCCGATCCGCGCACGCAACCAGGCAAAATAAAGCAGCCTCACCCGATCACCTCGGAAAACGGCAGAAAATCGACATTCATGCCGGGCGCAACCTCACTGGTCTCCTCGTCGACGATCACGAGCCCCTCCGACTGCGTAATTGAAGAGATTATGCCCGCGCCATCCCTGGGGTATTTGGCCGCGACGAGGTCCTTCCCTTCGCGCTGCAGGCTGGCCCTGACATATTCGCGCCGCCCCGGCTTTTTGCGGTAAGCGAAGCCGGCCCGCACGGGGAAGAGCCGAGGCGCCGACGCCGCGGCGCCCGCGAGTCTCAGGATCAGCGGCCGGGCCAGCACGACGAAGGTCACGAGCGCCGCGACCGGGTTTCCCGGAAGCCCGATCAGCGGCACTCCGGCGATCTGCCCGAGCGCGACAGGGCGCCCCGGCTTGATTGCGAGCCGCCAGAAATGCAGCCCGCCGAGGCCCTCCACCGCCGGCTTGACATGATCCTCCTCGCCGGTCGAAACGCCGCCCGATGTGACGATCAGATCATGCCCGGCGCCCGCCGCCGCCAGAGCATCGGCGAGCGCCGCCTCACGGTCGGGGCGGATCCCGAAATCGCTGACGGCGCAACCGAGCCCGTTCAGCAGGGCCGCCAGCATGAAGCGGTTGGCGTCGTAGATCATGCCCGGCGGCAGCGCCGTCCCCGGGTCGCGGACCTCATCGCCGGTGGAGAGCAGTGCCACGCGCAATCGGCGAAACACCGGCAGCTCGCAATAGCCGAGCGCGGCAGCCAGCCCGAGATCAGCGGGCGCGAGCCGGCGCCCGGCGGCAAGCGCCACCGCGCCCTCGGCGACGTCCTCTCCGGCGTGGCGCCGGTTTGCTCCCTTCTTGATTCCCGGTTTGAGCCGCACCCGCCCGCCTTCGACGGCGCAGTCCTCCTGCATCATGACCGTGTCGGCGCCTTCCGGCATCGGGGCGCCGGTAAAAATCCGGATCGCCGCGCCGCGCTCGACGGGACGGCCGAGCGGATGACCCGCGGCTGCCCTGCCGGAAACCGGAAGCACGGTTTCCCGTCCCGGCACGAGATCGGCATGGGCGAAAGCATAGCCGTCGACCGCGCTGTTGGCGTGCGGCGGCAGGTTGATCGAGGCAACGACGTCGCGGGCGAGAATGCGCCCGCAAGCGCCTCCCAGCGGAACCGTCTCCGTCTCGACGACCGCTGTGACCCGCTCATCGATCCCGCCGAGCGCGGCGTCGACGCTCAGCAGGGCGCCCCCAAAAGCGAAACAATCATCGCTCAGCTGTGCCATGGTTCGAGCCCGGGTTCGTGCCCAAGGATGAAATCGGCGATCGCACCCGCATCCGACAGCGGCAGCCAGGGCCTGGAGAACTCGGCCAGGCGCTGATCGGAAGCAACCGCAACGACAAACGGATCATCGGGGTGCAGCATCGGTTTTTCGAGCGCGTGGCGATAGACCTCGATCTTCGGGTGGTCATGGTGCTTGAAACCCTCGACGATCACCAGATCGACCCGGTTCATACGCTCCAGCAACTCGTCGAGCGAAGGCTCATTCGCGCCGCGCAACTCGTGCATCAGCGCCCAACGTTGCCCCGAGGCGACCATCACCTCCCGCGCACCCGCCTGCCGGTGGCGCCAGGAATCCTTGCCCGGCTTATCGATGTCAAAGGAATGATGGGCATGTTTTATTGTGGATACGGTGATCCCGCGCGAAACGAATTTCGGTATCAGCGCCGTTATCAACGTCGTTTTGCCGCTGCCGCTCCAACCGGCGAGACCAAATATCCGCATCGTGACCCATCCTTAGCCTCAATTGGGAGACGAGCACGGCGGTCGCAATGGCCTAGGCCAAATGCTCTGACTTGCGGCTCGCAGGGGTCGCGCGAGGGCGCGCCATGTGGCGCAGCCCGGCCTGCAGGTAGTCGTATCCGGTGACCAGGGTCAGGATTGCGGCGATCCACAACAAAATCTCGCCGATTGCCGCCACCGGCACAAAACCGGGGCCTGCGTCGCCGACGATCAGGAATCCGATCGCGACCATCTGAATTACCGTCTTCCATTTGGCGAGCCGGGACACCGGCATGCCGACCCGCAGCCCGGCAAGGTACTCGCGGAGCCCGGACACCAGGATTTCTCGACACAAGATAACCAGCGCCGGGAGCAACGCCTCAGCGGAGAGCCGGCCAAAGGCCGTCAGCATGAACAATGTCGCCGAAACCAGCAATTTGTCGGCGATCGGGTCGAGAAAACGGCCGATTTCGGATTGCTGCTCCCAGCGCCGCGCCATGTGCCCGTCGAGCCAATCGGTCACCCCCGCCGCCGAGAATAGCGCGCAGGCGAACCAACGCGCATAGTCGCCCGGCACATAAAACGTCGCGATCACCACCGGAATCGCCAGGATGCGCGACAAGGTCAGCAGGTTGGGCAGGCTGGTAATCGGCACACATTACTCCTGCTGAGGCGGAGGGAAGGCAGCTTAGCCATCCGGGTGGAAGTGGTCATAAATCTTTTTGGCGACAGTTTTGCTTATGCCGGACACGCGTTCGAGTTCCCCGAGCCCGGCCCGGGCAACCGCACGCGCCGAGCCGAAATGGTGCAGCAGCGCCTGCTTACGGCGAGCGCCGATTCCGTCGATCTCATCGAGCGGCGAGCGCCCCAGGGCCTTCGTTCGCTTGGCGCGGTGTGTTGAGATGGCAAACCGGTGAGCTTCGTCGCGTAGGCGTTGCAGGAAATAGAGAACGGGGTCGCGCCGGTCGAGCGAGAACGGCGCGCGCCCCGGCACAAAGAAGTGCTCCCGCCCGGCATTGCGGTCCGGCCCCTTCGCGATCCCGACGATTGCGAGATCGGCGATATCGAGCTCTTCGAGAACGCCGCGGGCAATATTCAGTTGCCCCTGGCCGCCGTCGATCAGGATCAAATCGGGCCAGGTGCCCCGGTCGCGTTCCGGATCTTCTTTGACGGCGCGTGCGAAACGGCGCAGGAGGACTTCGCGCATCATCGCATAATCATCGCCGCCCGGGTTGCCGTTGTGAGGGGAATGTAGAGGATCCGTCGCTTGCCGGCCGCGGATCGTGAATTTGCGGTAGGCGTTTTTGACGAGCCCCTCGGAACCCGCAACAATCATCGCGCCGACCGCATTGGTACCTTGGATATGGCTGTTGTCGTAAACCTCCACGCGGTGCAGCGGCCTATCGATGCCAAACACGGCTGCGACACCGTCGAGCAACTGACGCTGGGAGGCGCTCTCCGCAAGGCGACGGCCGAGCGCCTCACGCGCGGTTGCGACTATGCGGTCGATCAGCCGCTTTTTGTCGCCGCGCTGAGGTACCGCGAGGCCAACCCTCGGGCTGCCGAGTGACAGCGCCTCTTCGACCAGATCCTGCTCGACCAGCCGATGACTTAATAATACGAGAGGCGGTTTCGCGCGATTATCATAAAATTGCCCGACGAACGAGGTCAGCACCTCCTCGACGGAGAGCTGCCGGTCATGGCTTGGGAAGTACGCCCGATTGCCCCAATTCTGCCCGCCGCGAAAGAAAAAGACCTGAATGCAGGTCTGCCCGCCCTCCTGATGGCCGGCGATAACGTCGGCATCGACGACACCCGCAACATGGATGTCTTGGTGACCTTGGACCAGCGACAGCGCGCGGATCCGGTCGCGAAGCAATGCCGCGGCCTCGAAATCCAGCGCGTTCGCAGCCTCTTCCATCTCAGCGGCGAGCCGTTGCTGAACATCGTCGCTCCTGCCCGACAGAAAGGTGTTCGCCTGCTCGATGAGCGCCGCGTAATCCTCGCGGGCGATGTAACCGACGCAAGGAGCGCTGCAGCGCTTGATCTGGTACAGCAGGCAGGGGCGGGTGCGGATGGCAAAGACGCTGTCGCTGCACGACCGCAGCAGGAACGCCTTTTGCAGGGTCACCAGGGTGCGATTGACCGACCCGGCGGAGGCGAAGGGACCGAAATAGCTGCCTTCCTTGGTCCGCGCGCCACGGAATTTCGTGAGCTGCGGAAAGTCATGACCGGCGGTGAGATGGATAAACGGGAACGACTTGTCGTCCCGCAACAGGACATTGTAGCGGGGCATCAGCCGCTTGATCAGATTGCATTCGAGCAGCAGCGCTTCCGCCTCGGTGTGGGTAACCACGATCTCCATCGCGGCAGTCTCGGCAATCATGCGGCGCAGCCGGTTCGACAAGCCGGCCGGATGCGCATAATTCTGCACTCGGCTCTTCAGGCTGCGCGCCTTCCCCACATAGAGCGCGTCACCCCGGCGATCGACCATCCGGTATACACCCGGACTGGCCGGCATGCTCCTCAACGCCTCGCGAATCCTGGCGACGCCGGCCGCGATCCCGGTACCAGCCGGCTGGGCCGCGGTGGGATCCGGAGGCTCGGCATCGGTCACCGGATCGCTCTCGGAAAGCCGGTGCTCGGCGACGCCGCCTGGAGCCCGCCGGAGGTCGGTCAGCGAGGGCACGCTGCGGCCCCGCCGCGTCCTAACCGGCGTCCCGATTGCCGTCACGTTCTCGTCCGTCGTTTCCGTCACCGTCTCGTCAACTGATTGAGGAGACACGCTGATTCCGGGTATCCACGAAATCGGTGGATAACTCTGTTGAAAACTTGGGGCGAGCAAACCCGAATTGTAGGCATCCCGGGCGTTTGTGACATTTGATTAAATTTTGGGCAAACGGTTAGAGACTTGATACGACTGGGGTTCTGTCCGAATTGGTTAATGTTCATGACAGTATGTAACAATCTGCTCGTTCCGCCCGCTGTGGAATCCCGGCAGCTTCGCCTGTGAACAAATCCGCGCCACATCGTCCGCCCCCACCTTTTTCCGCCCCGGCAGGCTGATTTACTCGATCGGCAACTGCCGTTGCGGTTGCGCCCAACCGAGGTGCTGTCCGCCATCGAGTGCGATCATCTGACCCGTCATCGCCGGCGCCGCTAAGATAAAGCGCATTGCTGCCGCGATCTCTTCGGGACCGGTCCCGCGGCGCAACGGCATCAGTTCGCATTGTCGGGCGAACTGGTCTGCCGTCTGGCGCGGGCTCGGTAACGTCGGACCGGGACCGACGCCGTTCACCCGGATGCGCGGCGCCAGCGCGAGCGCCATGGTCTGCGTTAACGTCCACAATCCCGCTTTCGCCAAGGTGTAGGACACGAAATAGGGTGTAAGCGACCACACCCGCTGGTCCAAGAGGTTGACGATTACACCGCCAGCATGTGCCGGCAGCCGGGCCGCGAAATTTTGAATAAGAACGAACGGGGCGCGCAGGTTCACCGCGATATGCGAATCCCAGCTCTTGCGCGTCACTGTCTCGACCGTGTCGTTGGCGAAGACTGCGGCGTTGTTGATCAGGCAGCCGATCGGCCCGAGCTCGCGCTCGGCCTGCGGAAGCAGCATGGAAACGGCTGCCTCATCGGCGAGATCGGCGGCAAGCGCAACCGCCGCGCCGCCTTTGCTTCGAATCAGCTCGGCTAGCTTTTCGGCTGCGTCGCGCGAGCCGTGAAAGTGAACCGCAACAGCGAAACCGTCCTCGGCAAGCGCGAGCGAGAGCGCGCGGCCGATCCGCTGTGCGCCGCCGGTTACCAGGGCCGCGCGCGGAATCGGCGGAACCGGCAGCGCCCCGGTCGGCTGGTTGCCGGGCTCGGCATCACCGAGAGCATCACCGACGGGCACGGCGTTCCTTACGAGCTCGCATCTTCGCGCGGACCACGTCGCGCGCCGAGATCCCGGCGCGCCCCGCGATCGAGCGGCCCCGCTGTCCCTGGCCGCGTGGGGATCCGGCTCCGTTCGGTGCCGCAACCGAGAGGCCGAGATCGGCCTGCTCGAGGCGGCGGATCTCGTCGCGCAACCGGGCCGCCTCCTCGAATTCCAAATCGGCGGCCGCCTCGCGCATGCGCTTTTCGAGATCCGCAATCACCGTCTTCAGATCGGCCCCCTGGTAATGCGCCGCTTCGCCCTCCGCCAGCCCAAAGGTCACGTGATCGCGCTCATAGACGCTTTCGAGGATATCGGAGATGCCGCGGCGCACGCTTTCGGGTGTGATGCCGTGTGCGGCATTGTAGGCCTGCTGCTTTTCGCGCCGGCGGTTGGTCTCGTCGATCGCCGCCTTGAGACTGTCCGTCATTCGGTCGGCATAGAGGATCGCGCGGCCGTCGATGTGGCGAGCAGCCCGGCCGATTGTCTGTATCAACGACGTGCGCGAGCGCAGATAGCCCTCCTTGTCGGCGTCGAGCACGGCCATCAACGCACATTCCGGGATGTCGAGCCCCTCCCGCAGCAGGTTGATCCCGATCAGGACGTCGAACATGCCGAGGCGAAGATCGCGGATGATCTCAATGCGCTCGATCGTGTCGATATCGGAATGCATATAGCGCACGCGCAGCCCGGCCTCATGCAGGTATTCGGTCAGCGCCTCCGCCATCTTCTTGGTCAATGTCGTGACCATGACGCGGTGCCCGCGCAAGGCCGCCTCGCGGCATTCCGCCATCAAATCATCGACCTGGTTGTCGACCGGCCGGATGATGCAGGGCGGGTCGACAAGACCGGTGGGCCGCACGATCTGCTCGACAAAAGCGCCGCCGGTACGCCGCATCTCCCAAGGGCCGGGGGTGGCCGACACAAAGACCGTCTGGCCGCGCAGCCCGTCCCATTCCTCGAATTTGAGCGGCCGGTTGTCGGTGCAGGACGGCAATCGGAAACCGTATTCGGCAAGACACGTCTTGCGCGTCCAGTCGCCGCCAAACATGCCGCCGAGCTGCGGCACTGTGACGTGCGACTCGTCGACGAAGACGAGTGCGTCGCGCGGCATGTACTCGAAGAAGGTCGGCGGCGGCTCGCCTGACTTGCGACCGGTCAGATAACGGGAATAGTTCTCGATCCCGGCGCAGCTGCCGGTCGCCTCGATCATCTCGACGTCATAGGTCGTGCGCTGCTCGAGCCGCTGCGCCTCCAGCAATTTCCCTTCCGTGTGCAGTTCGGCCAGGCGGATCTTGAGGTCGCGCTTGATCTGCTCGATTGCCTGCAACAGGGTTGGCCGCGGCGTCACGTAATGACTGTTGGCGTAGATCTTGACCGAGTGCAACGAAGCGGTCTTCTCGCCGGTCAGCGGATCGATCTCGTGGATCGCCTCGATCTCGTCGCCGAACAGCGAGATCCGCCAGGCGCGATCCTCGTAATGCGCCGGAAACAATTCAATCGTGTCGCCGCGCACCCGGAACGAGCCGCGGAAAAAATTGTGGTCGTTGCGGCGGTACTGCAATTCCACGAAACGGGCGAGCAGTTGCGTGCGGTTGATGCGGTCGCCCTTGGCGAGCGATAGCGTCATCTGCGAATAGGTCTCGACCGAGCCGATGCCGTAAATGCAGGAGACCGAGGCGACGACGACGACATCGCGCCGTTCGAGGATCGCCCGCGTCGCGGAGTGGCGCATCCGGTCGATCTGCTCGTTCAGGGACGATTCCTTCTCGACATAGGTGTCAGTGCGCGGAACATAGGCCTCGGGCTGGTAATAGTCGTAATAAGAGACGAAATATTCGACTGCGTTTTCCGGGAAGAAGCTCTTCATTTCGCCATAGAGCTGCGCGGCAAGGGTTTTGTTCGGAGCGAGGATGATTGCCGGGCGCTGGATGCGTTGAATGACATGCGCCATCGTAAAGGTTTTGCCCGAGCCGGTGACGCCTAGCAGCACCTGGTCGCGCTCACCGGCTTCGATTCCGTCGCACAATTCCTCGATGGCCTGCGGCTGGTCGCCAGCCGGCTCGAATTCGGAACTGATCGCGAACGGCCTGCCGATATCGCTCTGCGGCCGCTCGGCCGCCATCAGCGGCAGCATCGTGATCAAGTCTAGCGTGTCAGCCGATTTCATGCCGGGGTCCCGGTAGCGGCACCATCCATCGTATATAGGAAAGGCCCGCCAATCGGGAGAGGAAGGAATTTTATCAGCGCCCCAAGCTCCTCGCCGCAGCCGGTGGACAATTCGCACACAACCCTCGGCCACAATGCCGTGAGATGATGAGTCAAAATCAAAGAGCGAATCGGACCAAGAAGCGAGCGCAATGCGAACGTTAATGCCCAGTATCAGCCAGAATCAGCGCCAATAACAGCGAGCCTTTTGCTGTTATTGTAGTGCCATGATCGTTAGAAACCGAGCGTTCCTGCGGGTGACGCAAGGGCTCGTCGCTGTTTCGCCTTTGGGGCTATCAGCGAATACGTCGGGCCCTGCAACACTTCGGCGGCGGGCCGAGGCCGTCACAAGCGGTAGGATGGGTTGAGCGTCGCGAAACCCATCATAACAACCTGGGCGATGGGTTTCGCTTCCGCTCTACCATCCTACAAGACTGGCCTTTGCGGACCATTCAGTATCGACGTTTCCCGGGCTTTACGCGGCGTTAAGCATGTACATACAGGGTGTCTTGCCAGAGAACGTGGGACGACATGCGCGCGCACGACGCAGGACAACCAGAAGCTATTTTCCGAGACAGGGTTATGCTGGTCGAGATTTATAAATCCATCCGCGACAGACCGATTTACGATGCCGCGCGCTATGCTTGGAGAGCAAATCTGCGCAGAGCAAAGAACGTCGACTATGTATTGGCCGTCTACAATGGAGAGATAGTCGGGGCGTTCACGCCAACGGAGTGGCTTTCTGCAATACCCGCCAATTTCCCCGATTTCCCCGACACGCCGCCGGGGCGAATCGGCTTTCGTGGGGACGAGGCTCCTGCAGAAATCCAGACCCGATATCTTCGCAAACGTGCCCCGGCTAAGAAACGTGGAGACCAGAGGGAATTCCACTACTACGGGGGCGGTTGATTAGGATCAGGCCTCCTCGCCCGCGAACCGTTAACCTCAGTCACTTCCGCGAGCTCGATCAACTTCACAAAAGGCGGGTTCCGCACTAGGCTGGCGCGTTTGTTCGATTTCCGATTACGGTTGTGTCATGTCCCTTCTCGCCGACCGTCTCGCCCGCGTGAAACCGTCGCCGACGATGGCGATGACCGCGCTCGCCACGGAATTGAAGGCGGCTGGGCGTGATATCGTCAGCCTGTCGGTCGGCGAGCCCGATTTCGACACCCCGCCTAATATCCAGGAGGCGGCGATCGCGGCGATGCGGCGGGGCGAAACGCGCTACACCACGTTTGACGGCACGATCGAACTAAAGCGCGCGGTCTGCGGCAAATTCAAACGCGAGAACGGGCTCGATTACGAGCCGTCGCAGATCACGATCAGCGCCGGCGGCAAGCAGGTGCTGTACAATGCGATGGTCGCCACGATCAATCCCGGGGACGAGGTCGTCATTCCGGCGCCGTTTTGGGTGTCCTACCCGGAGATGGTTCTGCTGTGCGATGGCACTCCCGTGCCGGTGCCATGCCCGCAGAACAATGGCTTCAAATTGCGGCCGGAGGATCTCGACGCGGCGATCACGCCGCACACCAAATGGCTGATCCTGAACTCGCCTTCGAACCCGACCGGGGCCGCTTACACCGAGGCGGAATTGGAGGGTGTTGCCGAGGTTCTGCTGCGTCACCCGCAGGTCTGGGTGATGACCGACGACATGTATGAGCACCTCGTCTACGACGATTTCGAATATCGGACGATTGCCCAGGTCGAGCCGCGTCTCTACGACCGAACCTTGACCGTGAACGGCGTCTCCAAGGCCTATTGCATGACCGGCTGGCGGATCGGGTATGGCGGCGGTCCCAAAGCACTGATCAAAGCGATGGGCGCGATCCAGTCCAACTCGACCGCGAACCCGTGCTCGATCAGCCAGGCGGCGGCGGTCGAGGCGCTGACGGGCCCGCAGGATTTCATCCCGGTCCATAACCGCAGCTTCAAGGAGCGCCGGGATCTCGTCGTGGATATGCTGAACCGCATCCCGGGTCTGTTCTGCCCGCGGCCCGAGGGGGCATTCTACGTCTATCCATCCTGCGCCGGCGTGATCGGCAAACGAACCCCGGCCGGCCAGGCGATTACCAATGACGAGGATTTCGTCCGCTATCTGTTGGAGGAAACCGGCGTTGCAGTCGTGCACGGCGCAGCCTTCGGATTGTCGCCGCATTTCCGAATTTCGTACGCAACCTCGACCGAGGTGCTGCGCGACGCCTGCCGGCGCATCGACCGCGCCTGCCGCGCGCTGACGGCCTAGGTGAGGGCTGCCGAACCGCCGCGACCGGCGGGGTCGGACCGCGCGAAATTTCGATTGCCATCCTGCCGGCCGGCGCGCAACTTCGAGAACAGATAACGGCGCCGCCGGGCCCGGGGTCGCGATGTTCGGCGGCAGCTCTCAGGATGATGGAGGCGCCAATGGCGAATACCAGTGAAGCTCCCCGTTGTGCGGCGCTGATCGGTCCGTATCTTTCGGGCAAGACCACCCTGCTCGAAGCCTTGCTGCATGCCAGCGGCAGCACCAGCCGGCGCGGCAGTGTGCGCGACGGCAACTCGGTTGGGGATCATTCGCCGGAAGCGCGCGCCCGGCAGATGTCGACGGAGCTCAACGTCGCCGGTGCGAGCTTTCTCGGTGACCGCTGGACGATCCTCGACTGCCCGGGCTCGGTCGAGCTGCTTTATGAGGCGCAGGGGGCGTTGCTGGTCAGCGACGTTGCCGTCGTCGTTGTCGAGCCGGAGGTCGAGCGCGCCCTGACGATCAGCGCTCTCTTGCGGTTTCTCGACCGGCACAAGATCCCGCACATGATCTTCATCAACAAGATGGACAACGCGAACGCGCGGGTGCGCGATCTGCTGGCGGCCTTGCAATCGGTCTCCGAGCGTCCACTGGTGCTGCGCCAGGTGCCACTGCGCGGGCCGGATGGCGAGATCACCGGCTATGTCGACCTGGTAAGCGAGCGCGCCTATCGTTACCGGCCGGGCCAGCCCTCGGACCTGATGCCGCTGCCCGACAATTTCTGGGAGCAGGAGGGCGCAACGCGCACCGGGCTGATCGAGAAGCTCGCCGATTTCGACGACACGTTGCTTGAGCAATTGCTCGAAGAGGTCGAGCCGCCCAAGGAGGAGATTTACAAGCACCTGACCCGCACCCTGAGGGGCGCGCAAGTCGTGCCGGTGTTTCTCGGCTCGGGGCACGCGGATTTTGGAATACGACGACTGTGGAAGGCGCTCCGCCATGAGGCGCCGACGCCGCAGGAGACCGCAGAACGGCTGGGGATCGCTCCGGAAGGCGAGCCCCTAGCGCAGGTTTTCAAGACCTATCACTTGCCGCACACCGGCAAGCTGTCATTGGTTCGCGTCTGGCGCGGCACGATCTCCGAGGGGATGGTGCTGAACGGCAGCCGTGTCGCCGGCGTTTTGCGCCTGGTCGGCGCTCAGCAGGAGAAGGTTCCCGCCGCTCAGGCCGGCGAAGTCGTCGGGCTGACGCGAATGGAGGAGATCGCTACCGGCACCGTCCTGACCCCGTCCGGCAAGGCAACCCCATTGCTGCAGCCGGAACGGCCGCAGCCGGTTTACGGGCTCGCGATCACCTCCGAGCGGCGTCAGGACGACGTCAAGCTGACCGGCGCGATCGGCAAGCTGATCGAGGAGGACCCCACTCTGGAGCTCGAGCAGAATGCCGATACCCAGGAAATGGTGCTGTGGGGCCAGGGCGACATTCATCTGCAGATCGCGATGGACCGCCTGCGCACCCGCCACAATTTGGCGGTCAACGGCAGGCGCGCCGCAGTCCCTTACAAGGAGACGATCCGGCGCGGCACGCAGCAGCATTCCCGCTTCAAGCGTCAGAGCGGCGGGCACGGACAGTTTGCCGACGTCACGATCGAGGTGAAGCCACTGCCGCGCGGCTCGGGGTTCACCTTCACCGACAGCGTCGTCGGCGGCGCCATTCCGCGCAATTACATCCCGGCGGTCGAAGAAGGGGTGATCGAAGCACTCCGCCATGGACCCATGGGGTTTCCGGTCATCGATGCCGCGGTCAATCTGATTACCGGCCAATTCCATGCGGTTGACAGCTCGGACCAGGCGTTCAAGACGGCGGGTCGGCAGGCGGTCCAAGAAGCCTTGCCGAAATGCGAGCCGATCCTGCTCGAGCCGATCGACTCGGTTGAGATATCGGTGCCGAACGCGTTCACCGCCCGGGTTCAGCGACTGGTCTCGGGGCGGCGCGGCCAGATCCTCGGCTACGACGCCAAGCAAGACTGGCCCGGCTGGGACGTGGTCAGCGCGCATCTGCCGCAAAGCGAGTTGCACGACCTGATCGTCGAGCTGCGGTCGCTGACGATGGGCGTCGGCAGCTTCGCGCATCAGTTCGACCATATGCAGGAGCTGACCGGCAGACCGGCGGAGAAGGTCCTTGCCTCGCGCACGGCCGACGCAGCGCAATAGGGTCGATCGCGAAAGCGTGACTTGGCGCCGCCGGCTCCCGGTCCAACTTCTGTGTCGCAACGGAAGCGAGGTGTGGTCGTGTTGATCGGGCGAAAACGAAGTTGGGAGCTGCCGGAGAGCGCGGCGACGCCCGAGCCGGTATTCCTCGGGCGCAGGGCGTTGCTCAAAGCGATTGCGGCCGGCCCGATCCTTGCGCCCGCGATGCGGTCGGCCTTTGCGGCGGAGGAAGATCCGTCGGCAGCCCTCTACCCCGCCAAGCGCAACGCGCGCTACACGCTCGACCGGCCGTTGACCGACGAAAAGCTGGCCACGACGTACAACAACTTTTACGAGTTCGGCTCGCAAAAATCGATAGCGTCCGAAGCCCAGGCGCTGAAGATCCATCCGTGGACGGTAAAGATCGACGGGCTGGTCGAGAAACCGCTTACCGTCGATATCGACGAGCTGCTGAAAAAGGTGCCGCTCGAAGAGCGTCTCTATCGCCACCGCTGCGTCGAGGCGTGGTCGATGGCGGTGCCGTGGAGCGGCTTCCCGATGACGGCTCTGGTTGATTTCGCCAAGCCGCTGGGCTCGGCGAAATACGTTCAGATGGAGACGTTTCTCGACCCCAAGACCGCACCGGGGCAGAAGGAAGTCTGGTACCCTTGGCCCTATGTCGAGGGCGTCACGATCGCCGAGGCGGGAAACGAGCTCGCCTTTCTCGTGACCGGCATGTACGGCAAGCCCGTTCCAAAGCAGGACGGGGCGCCGTTGCGGCTGGTTTTGCCGTGGAAATACGGGTTCAAATCGGTCAAGTCGATCGTCCACTTCTCGTTCACCGAAAAGCGGCCGGTGTCCTTCTGGGAAACTGTACAGGGCAGCGAGTACGGGTTCTGGGCGAACGTCAACCCCGAAGTTCCCCATCCGCGCTGGAGCCAGGCGACGGAGCGGGTGCTCGGCACCAACGAGCGCGTGCCGACCCTCAAATGGAACGGGTACGGCGAGTTTGTGGCTCATCTCTACGACGGACTCGAGAAGGAGCGGCTCTTCGTCTGAGGGGGGCAGAACCCCCGAGGGCCGATTGAAAAGATTTAGCTTGCCATGTTCGATCATGTTTTGTTCTATGCGTCTCGGGGGCGCAACTCCGAGGAGATGACGATGAAGAAATGGACGCTCCCGGCCGCCGTGGCGGTCCTGCTCGCAATAGCCTGGTCGCACTGGCCGGCGGTTGCGCAACGAGCGACGGAACCCGCTGTGGCCGGTGAGATGATTACCTTCGACCAGTACCGCGACTTCCGCGCACGCGACCTGCAGCAGCGCCAGGCACGCCTTGCACGCCAGCTGGCCGACCCCGGCCTCTCTGCTGCGGAGAAAGCGAGCGTCGAGCGCCGCAAGGCCTATTACGATCGGCTGGCGGCGATGCCGGCCGAGGAACGCGATCAGCTCTATCACGAGCGGTTCGACCAGATCGACAGCAATCACGACGGCAAGCTCGATCCGGAGGAACGAGCGGCGTGGCGCGAGAAGCAGCGGGAAATCTATCGCCACCAATCCGCCGAACGCGCCCGGCCGGCTGGCCAGCAACCTTAAAGCCGGCTAGCAACCTTACGGTCGGCGGCGACGAGCGAATTGACGCTCGTGGCGGTCGGCTTTTAGCTTGGGGCCGTTCCGATCATAGAAGGAGCGAGCGATGGCCAAAATCGAGCAATATGCCGCCCGCGGAGTGTGGGATCCGCCAACCTATTCCCAGGCTGTCAAGGTCACCGGTGCCGAGGCGACCCTCTATATCGCGGGCCAGGTGGCGTATGGCGACAACGGCAGTGCCGCGCATGCCGGCGATTTCAAGGCGCAAGCGCGGGCGGCATTGCAGGCCGTGAAGGCCCAGGTCGAGGCCGGCGGCGGCACGATGGCGAATATCGTCAAGGTCAATACCTATCTGACCGATATTCGTCACCGCGCCGATTATGCGGCCATTCGCGAGGAATTCTTCGGGAAGAAGATGCCGGCCTCGACCTTGGTCGCCGTCTCGGCACTGGCACTGCCCGAATTTCTGATTGAAATCGAAGCGATCGCGGTGATCTAGACTTCCGCAAGCCCGGCGGTCCTCTCGCCTATGAGGGCGTTGAAATTTGCACCTTTCGCGGTTGTGCTCACGGTACTGCTCGCCGGGTGCGGACCAGGGGTCGGGAACGCCTATCTCGGACCAGATCCGGGCGGCGGGTTCTCTTGTCCCCACAATGCCTTCGAAGGCTGCGCAAGGCCATAATTTTGCGTCGCGAGTGCGCCCCTTCTGGGAATGACTCCGCGTATGAAACGTATAAGTTGCTTCGCGTGACACGCTGCTTCCCGCTGCGCAAGCCGAGATCCGCATCGGAGCCGACCCTCAAGATCGCCGAGCGGCGCCGGTGACACCCGCTAGGAGGTCGAGTGCCCGCGTTACTTCGCTCGGGCGGCGCAGCCGAAATACAACGAGATGTGCGCACTCGCTCTGCGCCAAGCGTTCCGCGGTTTCGCGGCGGCGGCGCTCCCAGGTGCTCCACGCCCACCGGATTGGGTGGCTGGGCCGCAGCAGATGCCGCCAGCGCTCGCGGTTGCCCGCCCACAATTCAGTGTGTCGCACCAGCCGGGAAAGCGTGCGGGAGATCACCCGTGCCATGATCACCCGGCGTTCATAATCGAGCCAGACGAGGTGGGTCGCCCGCTGCCAGACCCTGTCGCGCACAGGACCGTAATTGCCGTCGACGACCCAAGCTTCGGCCTCGATCGCCTCATCGACCCGGCGGACGAACTCCTCCGGGTCATGCCGCGTCAGATCGCGCCATCCCGATTGCCAGTTGATCGCATCGAGCTCGATATGCGGCAACTGCAAAAGTGCCGCAACTCTGCGCGCCAGCGTGGTCTTGCCGGCGCCCGAGGTGCCGACCACGACGATGCGCATCCGGCCGTCTCCGGGTCTCTGATCGGAAAACCCTCACGGACCCCGGTGGAGCGAGGCGGGCAAGGATTAGCGGGCCAATTTTCGTTCGGCCAGCCGCACGAACAGGCTGGCGCCGAACGGCAATGCCATGTCGTTAAAATCGTAGCCGGGGTTGTGGACTTCGCAGCCTCCGGTTCCGTCGCCGTTGCCGATTTGGATGTAGGCGCCGGGCCGGCGGTTCAGCATGTACGAAAAATCCTCCGAGGCCATCACCAGGTTGCCGTCGCGGTTGACGTTATCGGCGCCCACCAGTTCGGCGGCAGTCTCGACGATGAATTCGGTCTCGGCGGCATCATTGACCAGCGGGGGGAAGAGTATCCGGAAATCGAGTTCCGCGGCCGCGCCGAAAGCGCCGGCGACACCGGAGGCGATGCGCCGCATGTTGTCCTCGATCAACTGCAGGGTCTCAGCAGCGAAGGCGCGTGCGGTGCCGCGGATAAAGGCCTGCTCCGGGATTACATTGTAGGCGTGGCCGGCGTGGATCTGCGTAACGCTGAGGACTGCCGTGTCGAGCGGCCTCACATTGCGCGAGACGATGGTCTGCAGCGCCGTCGTGATGTGGCTTGCCACGATCACCGGATCGATCCCGGCCTCGGGGCGGGCGCCGTGCGCGCCGCGGCCGGTGACAGTGATATCGAAGTAGGCGCCGCCCGCCATCATTGGGCCGGTGCGGATCTGAAATTTGCCGATAGCAAGTCCCGGCCGGTTGTGCATGCCAAAAATCGCGTCGCACGGAAAGCGCTCGAACAGCCCGTCCTCGACCATCGCCTCGCCGCCGCCGAGACCTTCCTCGGCGGGTTGAAAGATCAGGTTGACGGTCCCGTCGAATTTGCGGGTCTCGGCGAGATACCGGGCCGCGCCCAGCAGCATCGCAGTGTGCCCGTCATGGCCGCAGGCGTGCATGCGACCCTGATGGCGCGAACGGTAGGTGAGGTTGGTCGCCTCCTCGATCGGCAGCGCGTCCATGTCGGCCCGCAGCCCGATCGAGCGCGCCGATGTGCCGGCGCGCAGTCGCCCGACGACACCCGTGCGGCCGATGCCACGATGCACCTCGTAACCGAACTCGGCGAGCTTTTGTGCGACCAAAGCGGAGGTGCGCTGTTCCTCGAACCCGAGTTCCGGGTGAGCATGGATGTCGCGCCGCCAATTTGCCAGTTCATCGTGAAATTCTGCAACGCGATCAATGACGCCCATCTGGCTCCTCACTGCTTTGTCTTAGGTTCATATCGCACAGTCCAGCCGGCGTCATCAGGCGGATCGAATGCAACTGGGGTGGTGTCGAATCGATTGCCCATTGCATCAGCAGGCGACCTCACGGAGCCAGCATACGATCGCTCGGCATGAAGATTCTCTGTTGTGCAGAACGCGTTCGCATCCCGCAGACCGTTATCGCGCCGCGATTATCGCATTCCAATCGCCATAAATAAACCGGTTCCCGGTCTTCCGCCCAGTGCGACACTTTAAGAGCAAAACAGACCTGCCGCGTTTTTGGAGGGTCCCAGGCTATTTTTGGGGATCGCGAGTGGAAAGTTAATTTCGCAGTATCGTGCCCAAGCTATCACGTAATCCCCGAGTAATTCTTTAGACTATATCCGTGTGGCCTCAGCATCGCACTCGACGGCCACGTGCAGAAAAAATATTGTAAGGGTTGACAAGCCCGTTTTTGGCTGTTTACGGTCGGCTGTTCCTGCCTGTCATGCCCGGTTTGTCGGGGACAATCCGGGAAGACACCGATCCGCACCCTCTTCGTCCAGCCAATATCAGTGGCGTGGCGCTCGGTAGTTATTACCCGAAGCCGGGGGTGCCCAGCAAAAGGGGGCCATGCAATGCCAATGCGTCGAACCATCGGCATTTCGCTTGCGTGTCTGATGATCTCCACTGGTGCGATCGCGAGGACGCCGAGCAAAGGCTCCCCGTCTGATCCCGGCCAACTTCAACGGGAATCCGAAAGAGCCAAAGTACGAAAAGGCAAAGCGCAGTTACTCTCCTGCGGCACGCATGCGCATCGTAACGCTCGCACGCAGTCGCGCGACCTCGACTCCGATTCTACCGAGCCGGCCGGTGGGGCGCCCGATTCGTATGTGGGCCCCATGCATACGATCGGAAAAAGCGAGATAGGCAGAGCGGCTTGGTACAACTGGGTAGGCTCTCGTACCGCGAGCGGCGAAATTCTCGATTGGGTCACCCCGACGGCTGCCCATCGTTCGCTGCCGCTCGCTTCCTACGCAAAAGTCACAAACCTCGACACCGGCCGCGCAGTGGTCGTGAAGATCAACGACCGCGGGCCCTATCGGCGGCGTTTCATCATCGATCTCTCGCCTCGTGCCGCCGAAGAGATCGGTGTCGTTCGCAGCGGCATCGCGGCAGTCAGCGTCGAACCCCTCGGGGGTGGGCGAGCGCCGGACCGCGAGGCTGCCCCAGCGCGCGTGACCCAAGTTGCGCGCGCTGACTCCGAAGCAATCCCCTACAATCGGCCGGCCTGGGTCGATCCCCGGCTTGAACGGCCCGCATCGAACAATGAGGCTGCCCCAAACACTGAGACGCTCGTCGCGCGCGCCGATTCCGAGGTAATCCCTTATTATCAGCCGGCCTGGGTCGATCCCCGGCTTGAGCAGCGCTGAATCGAGGTTGGTAGCCAGGCCGAGCGGAGGAACAAAAACCGCGCGGCAATCCTATGCTCCCGGGTTACGGCCGAAATACTCGACGTCTTCGGGGCGCTGTTTCCAATCCGGGTTGCTCGGCCATTCCTTGGTGCGGCCGGACATCTCGTCACCGTAACGCACGCGGAACAGCAAGGTGCGCTGCGGGCCGTTGGCATATTCGTGCAGTTCGCCCCGCGGGTGAACGACAAAGGCCCCCGGTCCGATCTCGGTAGTTTCGGTCGGGGTGCGCATGGTGCCGCCGCCCTCGAAGCAAAAGTAGATCTCGGTAGCGTCGGGGTGGCAGTGATAGGGGCTCGTCTGACCCGGCTCCCAACAGGCGATCGTGACATCGCCTTCACCGATCCTGCCGAGCACTCTTTCCATGTGTTTCTCGGGGTCGAACGCCTGCTCGGCCTTCAGATTGAACACGTGCATTTGCCCCTCCTCGGATCGTACTCTAGCGTGACCTGAGACGGCATTATGGGAGGCGGCAGTGAGCCAGGCGAGAGGCTTTCGAGATCTGCTGCAGCGGGAGCGGATGGTGGTGGCGCCCGGAGCCTATGACTGCATCACCGCCAAGCTCATCGAACAGGCGGGATTCTCCGCGGTTTACATGACCGGAGCCGGCACTGCGGCGACGTTGGGGTACCCCGATTTTGGCCTCGTCACGATGTCCGAGATGGTGGCGAATGCCGGACGTATCGCCGCCGCCGTCGAGCTCCCGGTTATCGCCGATGCCGACACCGGCTACGGCAACGAGCTCAACGTCTTTCGCACGATTCGCGAGTTCGAACGCAACGGCGTTGCCGGGATTCACATCGAGGATCAGGAATTCCCGAAGAAATGCGGCCATCTTGAAGGCAAGCAGGTCATCCCGCGCGAGGATTACACCGCCAAGATCCGCGCCGCGGTTGCGGCCCGCCGCGACCAGGATTTCCTGATCATCGCCCGCACCGACTCGCGCGCCGTCGCGGGCTTGGACGAGGCCGTTGCCCGCGCCAATGCGGCGCTGGCAGCCGGGGCCGACATGGCGTTCATTGAGGCGCCGCAGACCGGGGACGAGGTCGCCGCGGTGCCGCGCCTTGTCAACGGAGCGTGCCTCCTCAATGTGGTTTGGGGCGGCAAGACGCCCGATCTCGATCTGCGGCAGGCCGAAGCAATGGGCTACAAGCTCGCCATCGTGCCGGGGCTCCTGATCAAGAGCGTCGTCGGCATTTGCGACCGGATGCTGGAGGAGTTGAAGACGACCCACCGCCACCCCACACCGATAAAAGAGATGACCGTAACGGAGATGTTCCGCCGTTTTGGGGCGGACGAATGGGACGCGCTTCGCACGCGGTTTCGCACCTTGCCGGACGCACGCGAAGCGGCGGAATAATCTGATCGATGCGCTCGAGGGTCGCCCCTTACGCTGCCGTTGCCCCGACAGTCGGCCGGGATATCTCCCCCTCCGCCCTTCGGGGCGGAGAGGGTCGGGGTGAGGCGGGGGGAGCCGCAGGCGCAAAGGGCCGCAATGGCATGCCTGCCGGAAAAGGTTTGTGGCTCGGCGATCGGGTGCTCTATCGCGACGGCCTGATTCTCGTCATCGACAAGCCCGCAGGGATTGCGGTGCACCCCGGGCCCGGCGGCGGACCAAATCTCGAAACTGGGTTCGACGAACTGCGCTTCGGTCTGCCGCACCCGCCGGCGCTTGCCCATAGACTCGACCGCGACACCAGCGGGTGCCTCGTATTGGGGCGGCACCCGAAGGCGTTGCGGCGGCTGGGTGCGTTGTTCGCCGGAGGGAAGGTGGAGAAAGTCTATTGGGCCGTTGTGCAGGGGCAGCCCCCCGAGACCGAGGGACGGATCGAGACCGGGCTTAGGAAGCTCAATCGCGGTAGCGGCTGGCGAATGATCGTCGATTCCGCCGGACAATCCGCAGTGACCGATTACCGTGTCTGCGGCGCCGCGGATGGCCGCGCCTGGCTCAAATTACGGCCGCATACCGGCCGGACCCATCAGCTGCGGGTCCATTGCGCTGAGCTCGGCTGTCCCGTGGTCGGCGATCCCGTGTACGGATTTGGCGGAAGCGGAGAACCGCTGATGCTTTATGCGCGCTCCATTGCATTGCCGCTCTATCCGTCGCGCCCGCCGCTCGAAATCACCGCCCCGGTCCCGTCGCATATGGTCGCGGCTTTGCGTCGGTTGGGCTGCGAAGAGGTGCGAACGGGATGATCCCGCGCTACAGCCGAACCGAGATGGCCCGGATCTGGTCGCCGGAGAACCGTTACCGGATCTGGTTCGAGATCGAGGCATATGCGTGCGATGCGCAGGCGGCGCTGGGGATTATCCCCGAGAGCGCCGCTCGCGCCGTCTGGGAACGTGGCGGCTTCGAGCCCGAGCGCATCGACGAGATCGAGCGCGAGACCCGCCACGACGTGATCGCATTTCTGACCAACCTCGCCGAGCACATCGGTCCCGAGGCGCGTTTTGTGCACCAGGGTATGACCTCCAGCGACGTGCTCGACACCTGCTTTGCGGTTCAGCTGAAGCAGGCCGCCGAAATTCTGCTGGCCGACCTCGACGCATTGCTCGCGGCGCTGAAACGTCGCGCCTTCGAGCACAAATACACACCGACCGTTGGGCGCAGTCACGGGATCCATGCCGAGCCGACGACCTTCGGATTGAAGCTCGCCGGGCACTACGCCGAATTCGCGCGCAACCGCGCCCGCCTGCTCGCTGCACGCAAGGAGGTGGCGACCTGCGCGATCTCGGGCGCCGTCGGGACCTTCGCCAATGTCGATCCTCGGGTTGAGGAATGCGTTGCAGCGAAGCTAGGCCTCGAGCCCGAGCCGATCTCGACGCAGGTCATCCCGCGCGACCGCCATGCCCAATTCTTCACGACGCTGGCCCTGATCGGCGCGGCGGTCGAACGCCTCGCCACCGAGATCCGCCACCTGCAACGCACCGAGGTGCGCGAGGCAGAGGAATATTTCGCGCCGGGGCAGAAGGGCTCATCGGCGATGCCGCACAAGCGAAACCCGGTCCTGGCGGAAAACTTGACCGGTCTCGCCCGCATCGTCCGCGCCGCCGTCGTGCCGGCTTTGGAAAACGTCGCGCTCTGGCACGAGCGGGACATCTCTCACTCTTCGGTAGAGAGGGTCATCGCGCCGGACACGACGATCGCGCTGGATTTCGCAGTGGCCCGGCTGACCGGTCTCATCGACCGGCTCGTCGTCCATCCCGAGCGCATGCGCCGGAACCTCGAATCTTTGGGCGGACTGGTCGATTCGCAGCGGGTGCTGCTGGCCTTGACCCGGGCTGGGATGAGCCGCGAAGACGCCTACCGCGCCGTCCAGCGCAACGCCATGGCGGCATGGGACGGCGACGGGCGCTTCTCGGATCTGTTAAAGGAAGACCCGGAGATCACGCGGCTTCTCCCTGATTCGACCCTCGACGCCCTATTCGATCCTGCGTATCACCTCAAACACGTCGACACGATCTTCGCCCGCGTCTTCGGTCAGCAGGCGTAATAACGCCGGGAATACGGGTCCCAACAGGTCCGCGGCTGACGATACGGTGTCGCCGGATAGTAGGCCGGGGCCGATGGGTAATAGTACCCGTAGGGATTATAGTAATAGGGGTTGTAGTACGGGTTCGTCGCCGCGCCGAGCGCGGTGCCTGCCGCGAAGGCGCCGAGCCCGATCCCTACCCCGGCGCCCGGGCTGAGGGCATGCGCGGGCCGCGGCACGGTGGTCAATCCGACGCCAGCTAGAACCGCTGCCCCAATCGCTAAACCCCGACCAGTCTGCGCCAAGTGTCTACCAAGAATCATTTGCCCACTCCTACGGTTTACCGCCGCACTGGCAAGTCTACGCCGCGTGCTCTATCGAGGATAACAGTCACGATCGCGGCAAATTCCAATCCCGATTGCTCAGGAATGGGTTGGGCGCCAAGCCGTCGACCCTCGAAAGCGTTTGCAACCACCCAGTTTCTCTAGGCTCAAACGGTCGGGACTTTATCAGACGTGGGGTGCTGTCGCGGAAGACCCTGTCAAGATCGTCTGCACCGTTTCCTGGCCGCTGACCAGCGCCGCCTCGACCGTGCCCATCTCCGGGCCGGCATAGAGCGCCTCGCCAGATAGGAATATGGCGCCGCTCGGTTTTCTCAGCACCGACTGCGCTTCGCGTGTTCTTGGCGTGGCGTAGGAATAAGCGCCGCGCGCGAACGGATCGTGGCCCCAGTTGATCGCGCGCGCCCCGACGAAATTCTGTCTGATGCGGTCCGGGCGCAGATCGAAAACCTCGCCCAGCGAGGCGAGCCCCATGTCGATGAGTTGGGCCTCGGCAAGCGACGACACCCGGTCGGCCTTGGGGCCCGCCAACCAACCGGTCAGCACCGGATATTCGTCTGGATACTGGGTCCACCAGGTCGGGACCGCTGCATCGGAAAGCAGGAACGATAGGTCGGACAGGTCTCGCCCGCCGTGATCGCCCCACCACTTCGTGGCGAAGCGAAATAGAATTTTGACGACATTGCCAAAGCCGATATCTGCAACCGCGGCGATCCGTTCGCGTGCGCCCGACGGAAGCGTGATTTCGGGCAGGAGCGGGGGTGGCACGGTAAGGATCGCGGCATCGCCCTCGAACGTGGCGTTGTGACGACAGCGCACAACAACCCGCCCGCCGGTTCCGTCAATCGCCGTGACGGCCGCTCCGAGATGGAGCGCGGCTCCATGCCTGCGGCATTCGGATGCGAGGTAGTCGATCAGCGCGCCGTAGCCTTTCGCGATCCGCCCGTGCGGACCATCGTCCCGGGCCATCCATTCGTCGCGAAGCGCAAGAGTGCTGGCGCGGCGAGGGTCCGCCGCGTCGTAGCCCTCGACCGTTCGGGTCACCGACCGCCGCATCTCGTCGTATCGCCGGTCGGCAAAATGCGTCTCGAGAAATTCGGCGATCGGCAGATCGGCTTTCATTTCGCTCAGAGCTTGGTAGAAGCGACCCATATGAGGCACCAAAGGCCGGTCGGGCGATATCTTGCCCGTGCGGGCACTCCATCGCGTGCCACCGCGAGGCGAGAGCGAAAGTTGCGCTTCGCGCATCAGAGCTCGCGTCACCGGCGCGGCCCCGTGGACAAACTCGGCGCCGCCTTCCGCCGGGTAGCCGAATTCCTCGGCGGGCAGCGTGAAGATGCGTCCGCCGCATCGGTCTCGCGCCTCGAGGATCGTCACTCGTTTTCCCGCGCGCGCGAGCTCGCGGGCCGCCATCAACCCCGCAGCACCAGCGCCGATGACCAGAATATGTGTCAGGTGCAGAAGGGTCACCGTCAGTGAATTTGCGTGCCTTCGGCAGCCGCAGCCCTCTGAACAGCAGGACGCGCCAGCATGCGCGCGCGATGTTCTAGGACGCGGGGTACTTTGGTGGCGTCAACGCCGTCACCCTCTATCCAGGAAGCGATCGTCAACAGGTACGGATCGCAGATGGTATACTTATCACCCATTACCCACGGCCCCCTCATGAGCTTGTGTTCGATCAGCTCAAAGCATTCCGTGACGTTCGACGCCACTTTACGCTTCATTGCCTCGATCGCTGCGGCGTCATCCGCCCACCTTGTACCCCGCATGCGGTGTGCATGTGCGACGTGCACCGTCGAACACAGGTAGCTGTTGAACTCCTGAACCTGCGCAAGCGCGAAGGGATCAGCGAGGGGGGCGAGTTCGGTGTGCGGAAAGCGCTGTGCCACAAAGCACAGGAGCGCGGGCGTTTCGGTAAGCGTGCCGTCTTCGGTGACCAGCGCGGGAACGCGCCCTTTGGGGTTTACCGCGAGGTATTCGGGGCTCCGCTGGCCCTGAGAGCGAAAATCGACCAGAACCGCCTCGTACGGCGCGCCAGCCTCTTCAAGCGCGATGTGCGTCGCCAGCGCACACGTACCGGGAGCGTAATAAAGTCTGAACATGTTGTCGTCCTTCCATCGACCGCGCACCGTGCTGAGCGCGCTGGCCTTGGGTCACTTAAATGGCAACGCTGGAGCCGTTCGACCATGCGGGGATCGGTCACGTGCAACTCTGCCACCTTGAAACTATTCCCGCAGCTCTTTGAATTCCCGCGAAAGACCCGCTTTCAGTTTGCCGGGTAACCTATCCCGGTCCGCAACGAACCGTAATATCGCCAAATGGATGAGTCCGGAAAAACATCAGAGGACGAAGCGTTCTGGCGTTTTCTCACGCGACTTGCCGGAGAGGCCGGCGCAAATCCGTGTCCTAGGGACCCGGCGGGCTGCCGCCCATGCCAATCTCGTGCTCTATCTGGGCGGGGAAAGGGTCCGCAGCAAGGAAGCAGCTGTTATCCAAGAAGCGCTTGACGCACTCGCGCAAGATCAGTGAACCGGTCTGCCTGATCCCCAATCCTGCGGCTTGGGGCAGACGGGGCATGCGGAATTTTCTGCCATGCCGCCCTCTGTCAAATTAATCGTTCCATCATATCTCCGTCCGAGGGACAACGACCCTATAGCCGGCTTATATCACCGGCGCTACCATCGACCGCCGCCATCGTCTAGCAGGAGGACCGCGCATGTCGCTGCAGGATCGCATCGAGGCGTTGAAGGAGAAACACGCCGCACTTGAACGCGCTCTCGATGAGGAAAACAAGCGTCCCCTCCCCAATCAAGACGCAGTTCACGATCTGAAGCGTCAAAAGCTACGCATCAAGGACGAAATCTACCAGCTCGAGAGGCACTGACCGCAGCCTCTCAGAGATCCACGACCTTAAAAAAGCCGGGGAGCTAAGTCTCACCCGGCTTTTTGTGCATCTACCGCCTCGGCTGAGGTCGACGGGCTCGCCGCCTGGTACAGCGTTGATGGCGCCCAATACGTCCGCCTAATTCATTACGGTAGCTAAAGGAACATAGTTAAGAAACGACTGGGCGAAGAGAGCCTCAATTAATAACTGACGTGGCGGGGCCGCTCTAGGCACGTATCCGCCACAGCGCCGCGACCGCCTCTCGGAGTTCCGCGGGAGGAAGAGCTTCGACTGTCATAACCCCGCGCGTAGCCGTTGGGTTGCGGCGCGGTCGACCGCGCCGTCGGCGGCGAGTGCGACGCGGTAGTCGCGCTCGGCGGTCTCGCGCGAATACGAGCCCGTCGGCGACATCGAGCGCGACCTGCTCGGGGTCGCGCTCGGCCGGGTTGCCGAAGCCGCCGCCGCCCGGCAGTTCGAGGCGGATGAAATCGCCGCCCGGCACGGTCTGCCGGCCTTTGGAGCGGATCGGCTTGCCCGAGACCAGCGTCACCCGGCCCGGCGCGCCGGTCCCGCCGCCGTCGCGGCCGCGCGCCGGGTTGTCGATGCGCTCGAAATTGCACAGCATCGCCATCGGCATGCCGTCGGCGCCGCCCAGTTCGATGATCTGGCCGAGGCCGCCGCGATATTTCCCGGCGCCGCCCGACCCCTCGCGGAACTCGCGGCGGCGGAACATCACCGGCGCCACCGCTTCGGTCGCCTCGACCGGGATCGTGCGCACGCCGGAGGGGAAGGCGGTGACGTCGAGCCCGTCCTTGCCCGGCCGCGCGCCGGTGCCGCCGCAATGGAAGATCACGGTGCTGAAGGGCTGGAGTCCGGTGGCGCCCTCCCCTCCTCCGCCCAGCTCGTCGAGCACGTCGGCGCCGCCGTAAATCTGCGGGTTCCACAGCGAGGACGCGCCCTCGGCCGGCACGCCGCCTTCCATGACCTGATGCAGGCAGCCGAACACGACATCGGGCAGCATGTGGCCGACCGTGTGGCGCGCCGCGACCGCGCGCGGCCGCTTGACGTTGAGCAGGCAGCCCTCGGGCGCGCTGACCGTGATCGGCGCCAGCGAGCCGGCATTGTTCGGCACCTCGGGCGCGACCAGGCATTTCACGCCGAACGCGGTGTAGGCGAGCGTGTAGTTCAGCACGACATTGATGCCGAAGGCGCTGGCCGGCGAGGTGCCGGTATAATCGACATGGATGCCGTCCTCGCCGATCGTCATCTCGGCGGCCAGGGTCAGCGGCCGGTCATAGCCGTCCATCGTCACGCTGTTGTGGTAATTGCCCGGCTTCAGCTTGCCGATCGCCTCGATCGTCGCCTGGCGCGAGGTCTCGATGATGTGCTCGCCGAGCCGGTCGAGATTGGCGATGCCGAACTCCTCCATCATCTCGAAGAGGCGGCGGCTGCCTTCGTCGTTGCACGCGGCGAGCGCATAGACGTCGCCCTCGACCTGCAACGGCTCGCGCACATTGGCGCGGATGATGCGCAGCAGGTCGTCGTTCATGCGGCCTTCGCGCGCCAGCGCCATCAGCGGGATCGCCAGCCCCTCCTCGAAGACCTGGCGGCCGTCAGGCCCCATGCCGAGCCCGCCGATATCGACGACATGCACGGTGCTGGCGAAGAGCCCGACCGGCTCGCCGCGCAGAAAGGTCGGGCTGACCACGGTCAGATCATGCAAATGCCCGCAGGTCAGCCACGGGTCGTTGGTGATGTAGTGGTCGCCCGGCCTCATCGTCTTCAGCGGGAAGGCGTCGAGGAAATGCTTGACCGCCGCCGCCATCGAATTGACGTGCCCCGGCGTGCCGGTCACGGCCTGCGCCAGCATGTTGCCGTCGCGGTCGAACACCCCGGCCGAGAGGTCGCCCGCCTCGCGCACGACGTCGAGAACGCGGTGCGCACCAGCGTCTGCGCCTGCTCCTCGACGACGGCGATCAGCCGCCTCCACATGATCTGCATGTGGATTTGCGACAGAGCGGTATTGGGTCTGCCAAGCATCAGCCTTCTCCTTGCGACGCCGAACATTGTGATCCGTCCCGCCCCGGTCCGCAATCTCGGCCGCCGGAGCATGCAATCTGACCGTGTCCGCCCAATGCTGTTCGGGCTGTTTTCTGCAGCCAATCTACAGCGAGATCGCCCGTATGAGTTGCAATGCCTTCCTACTTCGCCTGGGCATTCTGGCACGGGAATGCGGCTAATTTGCGGGCTACGTTCTAATGTGCGATTGCTTTGAGGGCGAGGCCGCGGGTGCGGGGACCGAAGCCGCCGCTCGTCCCTAGGACGACCGCCATTGCGAAGGCAATATGTCCCGTGCCATGCGGCCGCAACGCTAGGTCAAACCCAATCGGCTCGTCTGCTCTCAGTGACCGAGTTGGGTGGTGAGCGGTCCTTCACCCCGGTGCGAGTGAACGGCGGCAGCGGGCCGAAAGCGGCCCTTGACCCGACCGCCAGCAAACCGTCGGGTGCGATCCCTTGCTGACATTTTGCACCTGATCTTTGTACCCTTCTTCAGTCAAAAACTCTTTCGGCAAGAACAAGGACTGAGGGTGGGACCGCTAAGCCCAATACTTTGGCGGTGTTCAAATTAACGGTAAGTTCGAATCGACTAGGCTGTTCCACAGGGAGGTCCGCCGGCTTCGCCCCCTTGAAAATTTTCTCCACGTAACGCGCGGCCTGGCGGCGGAGTTCGGGAAAGTCTGTATAATAGGACATCAATCCCCCTTCCTCAACATAGCGAGCTTCCTGAAACATGGAAGGCAACTTATTTGTCGAGACAAAATCGAGAAGCGCCTTCTTGTGTTTACCAACCGTAAACTCAGGAAACGCGAACAATGCATCCGCATGTTCTTCCATGATCTTGGACAGAAGCGCAGCGAAGTCGTCGGCGCTCTTGGCCTCTGAGACATCATGGACCAGCAACGTCATCTCCAGGTATCCAGCAATAGCCCGTTGCACATCGACAGACGACGAGAAACCGCCATGCGAAGCTACGAGAATGGCAACACGCGAACTGTACGGAGCCGTCTCCTTAAGCAGTTGCAGTGCTTTACCGGCAAAGTCGGGCCCCGGGTTGTGGGTAAGCCCCGTCACGTTTCCACCCGGATGCGCGAGGCTGGTGATGAAACCATTCTCGACTGGGCTTTGGCTTCCGGCCATGATGATTGGGATCGTGGCGGTCGCTTCCATTGCGGCGCGGACTGTTGGTGTTCCAATCGTCACGACGACGTCTACGCCACGATCAACCAGTTCTTTCGCTAGGGCCGGAAGCCGGCTCCGATCAGTTTCGGCAAATCGGGCGTCGATGACGTAGTTCCGGCCCTCCTTGTAACCTAACTCGTCGAGCCCCCGTTGAAACGGTTCGAGGTTTCCGGAAGGCCTGTCCGTGGTTGGCGGCATGCCCAGGTCCAGAAAGCCAATCCGCCAGATCTTGCTCTGCGCCAGCGCGTGAGTAGTAGGCGGTGCGGACACGGCAATTATGAGGAGGGCAAAGCAGAGAGCGATCCTAAGCGTCATGCTACCCTCCGGAGCTTGAAATCCGATTTCTCAGGCACGGATTCTACCATCTTCTCACTCGGTGGGTGTGACGAATTTCGTCAAAGCCGCAAACCGACATTCTGTAAGCCTTTTACACAGTCCGACAAAATCCTCCTGTTAACGATAAAGGGTATTTCGAAACAGGGCGAGAGGACAAAGCCCAATACTCGGGACCGGCGGAGGGAAGCGCGGGAAGAAACACCAACCTGACAATTGCTTGGTGGTTGCGGCAAGGTCCGTTGAGGTGAAGGAGGAGCCATTCCGGTATCGAAGGTTGAGTGGCCGGTTAAGGGTCGAAACCGGTCAAGCGGTTGGCATTCGACCCCACTTTAGAACGCAGACTCAATCCTAGCCGCCAGACGAGAATGGCAAGGAGGCGGACACCGCGTTTAGATTGGCAGCGAGGCTTGTCGTATCGGGTGGCGATCCGCCGACAATCCTTGAGCAACACATGCGCTTAATCAAGCTGGGCGGTTGTAGGCTGTCGGATTAAAGCGATAGAGACGTAGGGATGCAATGTCTAGTGCGCGATTGCTTCGAGGGCGAGGCCGCGGGTGCGCGGGCCGAAGCCGCCGATGGTCGCCACGACGACCGCCATCGCGAAAGCGATGAAGGCGAAGACCGCGTTGACCCCGCCCAGATTGAGCAGGAAGGCGACGACCAGCCCCGAGAGCGCCGCCGACAATCGGCTCCAGGAATAGACAAAGCCGATTGCGCGCGAGCGAATGCGGGTCGGGAACAGCTCGGACTGATAGCTGTGGAAGCTGTAGGACAGCAGGTTGTTGCACAACGTCACCAGCACGCCCAAGAGGATCAGCAGCGCCGGCGCTTGGGCGTTGGCGAACAGCATGCCGAACACGCCAATTCCGATCGCGCCTAGGCATATCTGCCATTTGCGCTCGATCCGGTCGGCGATCAGCGTGCCGAGCAACGGCCCGACTGGATTGGCGATCGCGATGATGAAGGAGTATTCGAGGCTGGTGGTGATGTTGATGCCCTTGGCGATCAGCAAGGTCGGGACCCAGGCGGCAAAACCATAATAGCCAAAGGTCTGGAAGAAATTGAATACCGACATCAGGATCGCCCGCCGGTCATAGGGGGGCCGCCAGATTTCGGCGAACGTGCCTTCGCCGGCTTCGTCACGCTGCGGCGGGCCCGGCGGCGGCAGTCTTCCAGCGCTTTCCGTCGCGACCCGGTTCTCGATGCTCACGACAACCCGCTCGGCGTCCGCGATGCGGCCGTGCCGTGCCAGCCAGCGCGGCAATTCCGGCAACGACAGACGGATGAACCAGATGAAGATCGCGCCGGCCGAGCCAATCAGCACGACCCAGCGCCAGCCATCCAGCCCGAGGGGCGCGCGCGGCACGAGCAGCCAGGCGAGGAAGGCGACCAATGGCACCGCCAGAAACTGAAAAAACTGGTTAAAGGCGTAAGCGCGGCCGCGATGGCTGCGCGGCACCAGCTCGGACACAAAGGTGTCGATCGTCACCAGTTCGATGCCGATGCCGATCCCGGCAATAAAGCGCCACAGATCGACGCCAAACCCTGAAGTCTGGAACGCCATGATCGCGGTCGTGATCGAATACCAGATCAGCGAAAAGGTGAAGACGGTGCGCCGGCCGTAGCTGTCGGCGAAATGACCGAGAAAGATCGCGCCGACGAACAATCCGGCGAACAAGGCAAAGACAAATGTCCCTATTCCGGCCACCCCATAGGGCGCGAGCACGCTGAACGGGCCCAGCAATTCCGGCGTGAAATAGCCGGCCTTGAGCAGCCCCGGCGCGATATAGGCAGTCAGGAAAAGGTCATAGAGCTCAAAGCAGCCGCCGAGCGAAATCAGCGTTACGAGCACCCAGATATGCCGCGTCATCGGTAGCCTGTCGAGCCGGGCAGCGAGCTCCGCCGCGCTTGCAGTGGCCATGGCGTGATCCTCCCTCCACCGATGAATTCTTAAATCGATCGCCGGGTTCCAACGTAGGCTTTGAGATCTCGATCACCGACGGTTCGATTTCGAACGGCCGGCGGCGTTCCGGTTAGCTTGTGAACGTGAAGCGGCTCCCGGTCGTGCAGAGGACCAGCTTCTCAGGCATCTCCTGCTTCGCGATATCGATGAAGTTCTGGCCGCTGCAATGCATTGGGAGGACGTGCTCCGGGTCCAATTTCTTCAGTTCGGCCATTACCTGGCGCAGATAATCGTCGGGCGCCGGTGCTAGGTGGAAGCCGCCGACCAGCGCGTAAATTTTCTCGACGCCGGTGACCTCTTGCGCCCGTCGCAGCGTGTTGATGATGCCGGCATGGCCGCAGGAGCTGATCACAACCAGCCCGCGGTCGCCCAGGCGGAAGCAGGTGGCGTGCTCGTGCCAGTGCTGGTCGGGCTGCGGCTTGCCGGCCAGCTCGTCCGCGGTGAAGTGGTGGTTCATATAGGCGTTTGCGTCGCAGCCCAGGCCGTCCTTGATGCCGACTTCCACCCAGGTGTTGGGCAGCACGTGCTCGATGCTGGTGCGCGGCACCGCGCCGGTCGTGAAAGCGTGGCCCTCGATGACGATGGGCATCTCCGAGAGCACCGGCTCGACGTCGAGGGCCTTCAACCGATGGCGGTCCAGCACGCCAAAGTCGCTGAAGCTGCCGTCGGGGTTGCGGTTGAGCCGGTGGCAGAAATTGTCCTCGCCGCCGGTGTAGAGGCGCAGATCCTTGCGCATTCGCGGGCGCTGCGCCTCCAGAAAGCCGATCAAGCCGCCGAGATGATCGAAATGACCGTGGCTGAGGATCAGCGCATCGACGGCGGCGGGGTCGATCTTCAACAGGTCCAGATTGTTTAGGTACACGGTCGGAGTGAAGCCAAAATCCAGCAGATAATTTCGGGTCTCGCCGCCCTTGTGCGATTCGATGTGCAAGGCGAGCCCCCATTCGCTGCTCAAGGTCCGGCCCTGCGGCGCGAACGCCGCCGGTCCGACGCGCTGCACGGTGAGGCCGGGCAGTTCCGCGCCGCGAAGAAAGATGTCGTGCGAGCCATCGGTGATCTCCTGCACGACCACCCGGTCGACCACCGGTGCGTCGATGCGCACGGATGCCGCCTCGGCGGAGCGGTACAGCGGTGCGCTCCCTGCCAATAGCGTGCCGCCGAGCGCGACGGATCCCTGCAAGAAATGGCGGCGATCGAATGACGACATGAACCCCTCCCGGTAGCTCAGCACGGGATTACTTGCAGATGGCCGTCGCGTCCATAGGCAATCATTCTACGATCCCGGGTTACGATTGGAATACCGAGGTGGCGGGCGCTCGTGACGATCAGCCGGTCTGCGGGATCCCCGTGCAGCTCGCCGGATAGAAAAGAGGCGTCGATCGCAATCTCGGGAGTGAACGAAGCCTCTCTGATCCCAGGGCCCGCCATCACCCGAGCGAACCAGGTCTTTGGGTCGGGCATGAACTGGACGACGACATTGCGTCCAGCTCTGGGCTTGCTCAGTAGCCCTACTTCCCACGCGGAAATCGGAGAGACGAATATTCCATCCGCCGCGCCGGCGCTGCGGATCGCTGCCGTCGCCGAGCTCGCCATGGGATCACCGTTGGCAAGCCAAATCACTGCGCAGGTATCGAGCAACACCGCGGTCTGCAGGGCACTTAAACTCACCGGTGGATCACGTCCTCCTCGGCAGCAAAGGCTTCATCGGCGATAGGCGCCGTCAAATCTATTTCAGGCGGAACGACGACAGACCCTCGCAAAAACCCGTGCAATCGCTCTACCTCTCCCGCCTCGGCCGGGGGCGGCACGAGGACGGCCACAGGGACACCCCGCTTCGTGACAACGACCCTCTCCACCTCTCTACTGCGGATCCGGTCGAGAATGTCCAGGCACTTCGCCTTGAACTCGCTGGCGCTGACGATTCGACTGGCGGCCAAAATTCCCTCCCAACTGGTCATCTGGGATGACCATAATTAGAGCTATGGGCCGATATTTCAAGCTCCAGAGGGTTGGCGCCAAAGGCTCGGCCGATTTTGAACGATGTGTGCGCTATCGGCGCTGCTCGGCTCCCCGGCGGATGAGCTCAATGTAACCGAAGGCGTCGACGCTGGCGTCGAAGGAGCGGCTAACGACAGTTGAGGTCTCGTCTTCGGTGATAACGGCGGGACCGGGAATCGAGGCGCCCGGCTTGAGATCGCGGCGGTCGTGGATTGCGACCTCGATGAATTCGCCGGCCTCCGGATCGAAGATGGCGCGGACGCGCGCGGGCTCGGGTGAATAACGCGGGGGTGCCGCCATAGCAGTCTCGGTTTCGGTCGGGATGGGCGCCGAGAGCAGCATTACCCAGCTGAGGATTTCGACTTCGACACCGGGGATGACACGGCTGTACAGGCGGCGGTAGGCGTCCTCGAACGCATCGCGTAACAGCGCCGCGTCGTCGTCGCGATAGGGCCGGGCCGGCAACGGCACGGCGATCTCGTGGCCTTGGCCGCGGTAGCGCATGAAGGCGGAGCGGGTTTCGGTGAGCGGCTGGTCGCCGGCGCCGCGGCGGACGATGGGTTCGGCTTCGGCGCGCATCGCGGCGAAGAGCGCATTGGCTTCGGCGGGATCGAATTCGTCGAGGCGCTGCAGTGAGGATCGCACGATCTCGTAGGCGATCGGGGCGCGTAGAAAGCCGACCGCAGAGCCGACGCCGGCGTAGGACGGTACCAGCACATGGTCGAGGCCGAGCTTTTCGGCCATGCGGGCGGCGTGCAATGGCGCGGCGCCGCCGAATGCAACGAGAGTGCGGCCGCGCGCGTCTTTGCCGCTCTCGATCGCGTGGACGCGCGCCGCGTTCGCCATGTTCTCGTCGACGATCTCGCTGACCCCGAGCGCGGCGAGCTCGACCGCCAGCGCCAAAGGTTCGGAGACCTCCTGCCGCAAAGCCTCCTCGGCCGCGCCGCGGTCGAGCGGCATGCGCCCGCCCGAGAAGCCGGTCGGGTCGATGCGGCCGAGCAGCAAATCCGCATCGGTGACGGTCGGTGCGCCGCCGCCCCTCGCATAGCAGGCGGGCCCTGGGTCCGCCCCCGCGCTGTCGGGCCCGACCGTGATCCGTTTCAGCCGGTCTACCCGCGCGATCGAGCCGCCGCCGGCGCCGATCTCGACCATTTCGATGACCGGGATGCGCAACGGCAGCCCGCTGCCCTTTTTGAAGCGGTAGATGCGCGCGACCTCGAACGCGCGGTTGGTCTGCGGCTTCAAATCATCGATCAGGCAGATCTTCGCGGTCGTCCCGCCCATGTCGTAGGACAGCACTTTGTCGAGGCGGCATTGCCGCGCGATCTCGGCGGCGAAGATCGCGCCGCCCGCCGGGCCCGATTCGACGAGCCGCACCGGAAAGCGGATCGCCGTCTCGACGGAGGTCAGCCCGCCGCCGGACAGCATCAGAAAGAGCGGGCAGATGAAACCTTCGCGGTGCAGCATGGCTTCGAGATCGGCGAGATAACGGCCGATCAAGGGCTGGACATAGGCGTTGGCGCAGGCGGTCGAGAAGCGCTCGTACTCGCGCATCTCGGGTGACACGTTGCTCGACAAGGTTATCGGGACGCCGGGCAGCCGGTCGGCGAGGATTTGGCCGGCGCGGCGCTCGTGCGCCGGATTGGTAAAGCTGTGCAGAAAGCCGATCGCGACCGACTGAATGGCGGCGGCGGCGAGCCGGTCGGCCAGCGATGACACCCCCACCTCGTCGAGCGGTACGAGCACGCGGCCGCGCGCGTCGATCCGCTCGCGCACCGGAAACCGCAATCGGCGCGGCACCAGCGGCGGCGGCAGGTCGATGTTGACATCGTATTGCTCGAACCGGTTTTCGTGCCGGATCTCGATCGTGTCGCGGAAGCCCTCGGTGGTGAGGAGGGCGGTCTTGGCGCCCTTGCGCTCAATGATCGCGTTGGTCGCCAAGGTCGTGCCGTGAATAATGATCGACAGATCGGCCGGGGCGAGCGCCGCTTGGCGCAGCACCGTCTCGATTGCTTCGAGAACGGCGCGTTCGGGAGCCTCCGGGGTGGTCAGGATCTTGGCGCTGTAACGGCGCCCGGCCGCTTCGAGCGCCACATCGGTAAAAGTGCCGCCGATATCGACGCCCAGTCTTCCGCCCTCTTCCACCATGCCCTCTCGCGCAATTTCTTACGGTGATCGGCGTCAGATTTCGCGGCCGAGGCGGCTGTCGAGCGACAGCGGACCGCCGCCGCGGATCACGATCGCGAGGCAGATCAGCAGCAGATAAATAGGCACTTCCATGCCCCGGTTTGTCCAGAACCAGCCGATCTGGATATGAACGTGGAACGCCGCGACGAACATGAAACCGGCAAACAATGCCGCCACCGGCCGCGTAAAGAGACCCAAGATCAGCAAAATTCCGCCGAAGAACTCGAGGCAGCCGATGTAATGGGCCCAGAACCACGCCGGGTTCAGTCCTTGCTTCGCAAAGCCCTCGGCGGTCTTCGTAATATCGCCGCCCCAGAACCCGAACAGCTTCTGCATGCCATGAGGCAGAAAAAAGAACCCGGTTGCCGACCGCACCAGCGGCCAGCTGTAGACCTCGATAGCATTGTACACGGTGCCCAAGGCGGGAACCACGTAACGCGGCCGGTCCATGCTCTGATAAGCCATGCCTTCTCCTTCGCGCCGTTCACCCAATTCTACCGCATCCGCGCGATTTGCGAATCACAATGGCTTGAGCGGGCTCAGCGGGCACTTACCTCGGGTATCGGTGGCGGCAGCGGGTTGAAATTGAGCGGGGCGTCCTCCTCTATGCGCTCTCGGCTCGGCAATTGCCCGGCGTCCCAGCCGCCGCCCAGCGCTTGGATCAGCGCTGCGCTCGCGACCAGCCGGCTCTGCCGGAGATTGACGGCCGTCTCCGCATTGGCGAGCGCCGTCTGATCGGCGACGATGACACTGGTAAACGCGACGGTGCCGGCCAGATACTGGTTGTTTAGGATCCGTGCGGCCTCAAATGAGGCGGCGACGGCCTTGTCCTGAACCTCGGCCTCCTGCGCGAGGATGCGCAGAGCGGCCAGCTGGTCCTCGACCTGCTGGAACGCGGTCAGAACGGTCTGCCGGTAATTCGCGACGTCTTGGTCAAAAAGGGCGCGGGCCTCCTCGACCTGGGCGCTGCGCGCCCCGGCGTCGAAGATGGTCTGCACAAGGGTCGAGCCGAATGACCAGAAGCGGCTCGAAGTGGCCAACAGGCGGTTCAGAGTCAACGCCGACGTGCCGTAATCGCCCGAAAGCGCGATGTCGGGATAGAACGCCGCCACCGCGACGCCGATCTGGGCATTGGCCGCCGCCATCAGCCGCTCTGAGGCGGCGATATCCGGGCGGCGCTCCAAAAGCGCGGACGGCATCTCTGCCGGTATTACCGGCACCGCGATCCTCGCTTCCGTTGCCGGTATCGAAAATTCGGCGGGCGGCCTGCCCATCAGAACCGCGATCGCGTGCTCGAGCTGGGCACGGGTAACGCCGACTGCAATCGCCTGCGCTTGTGTGCTCTCGAGTTGCGCCTCGGCCTGCGCGACGGCCGACTGGTCAGTGGTGCCGCTTTGATATTGGTTGCGGGTGATGCGCAGCGATTCGGCATAGTACCCGGCCGCCGCATCGAACAGGCGCTTCAGCTCGTCCGACATCCTCAGCTGCAGATAGTCGCTCGCCAATGTGCCCTGCGCCGACAGGCGCGCGCTGGCGAGATCGCCTGCGCTCGCCTGGGCGTTCGCGACATCGCTCTCGACGGTGCGACGGACCCTGCCCCACAGATCCGGCGTCCAGCTCGCCGACGCTGAGGTGCTGAACGAGCTCGCGAGGAACCCGGATCGGCCGGCCCCCGTGCTGCTGCTGGAGCCGCCGCCGGTTCGCGAACGCTGCGAGCTCGCATTCAGGTCAACCATCGGGAAGTAGGCGGCACGGGCCTGCGCGACGATGAATTCCGCCTGGCGGAACGCCGCCTCGGCGGCTTTCAGGTTCTGGTTGGAGATGTCGATTTGTCGTTCCAAATCGTCGAGCAACGCATCCTTGTAAACCGACCACCAGGCGCCGCGCTCAATCGCGTCGAGCGGCTCCCCGAGCTTCCAGCCGGCTTCCTTGTACTGCGCCGGCACCGGAGCTTCGGGCCGTTTATAATCGGGCCCGACGGTACACGCCGAAAGCAGAAGCGACGTTGCGAATAAGGCAGCATACCCTCTCCCGCACTGCGGGCGACAGTCTAAGTCCCCATTCCCCACTCTTTGGATTCCCCCCAAAGTACGCAACTAAATCGGTCAGGACGCTCTCATTCCCCCGGTTCGGGGATATGGCCCGAATAGAAGCGCGGGTGGCGGATCCGCCAGCGGCGCCCGCCCCACAGGCGGAACCGGTCGAGATAGAGGTAGATGACGGGGGTCGTGTAAAGCGTGAGCAATTGGCTGACGATCAGCCCGCCGACGATCGAAATACCGAGCGGCCGGCGCAATTCGGAGCCTTCGCCAAACCCGATTGCAAGCGGCAACGCGCCGAGCATAGCGGCCATCGTCGTCATCATGATCGGCCGGAAGCGTTTGAGGCAGGCCTGATAGATCGCCTCGCGCGAGCTCAAGCCCAAACTGCGCTCGGCATCGAGCGCGAAATCGATCATCATGATCGCATTCTTTTTGACGATTCCGATCAACAGGATGACGCCGATCAGCGCCATGATGCTGAACTCGGTATTGGTGACGATCAGCGCCAGCACCGCCCCGACCCCGGCCGACGGCAAGGTCGACAGGATTGTGATCGGGTGGACATAGCTTTCATAGAGAACGCCCAGCACGATATAGACCGCGAGCAGCGCAGCGGCGATAAGAAGCGGCTCATTCTCGAGCGATTGCTGAAAGACCTTGGCCGTGCCCTGAAAGCTGCCATGGATCGCCGCCGGCACGCCGAGCCGGCGCATCTGATCGTCGATCGCCACCGTCGCCTGACTGAGCGAGACGCCCGGCGCGAGGTTGAACGAGATCGTCGAGGCGACGAATAGATTTTGGTGGTTTACCGCGAGAGGCGTATTGCCCGTGCCGAAATGGGCAAAGGCGGAAAGCGGCACCATTGTCTCATGGGAAGTGCTGACCGGAGCGCCCGTCGAGGTCGCTGCCCGGCCGGTGTTGGCGAGCGCGTTGTTGGCCAGATTGCGCGCCGTGTCGCTGGCGATCTGCGCGGTGGCGGTCTGCGCAGCGGGGCTCTTTCCTGGCGGCACTTTGGCCAGCACCGTTCCGGCAAGCGCGTTGGTCGCCTTTGTGCCGCCGACTGAGCCGCCGCTCGTGCTGACATAAATCTGGTTCAACGTGTCCGGGTTCTGCCAGTATTCCGGCGCCACCTCCATGATGACATGGTATTGGTTCTGCGCAGCATAGATCGTCGACACTTGGCGCTGCCCGAAGGCATCGTAGAGCGTATTGTCGATCTGGCTCACCGTCAGCCCGAGCCGCGCCGCGGTCGCGCGGTCGATGACCAGATCGGTCTCGAGCCCCTTTTGCTGCTGGTCGAGATTTACATCGGTAAGCAGCGGCAATTTTTGCAACGCGGTTTCGAGCTTCGGCGCCCACTCGTAGATTTCGTCGGCAGAGTCGCCCAGCAGGGTGTACTGATATTGCGCGTAGCTCGCGCGCCCGCCGGCGCGGATGTCCTGCGCTCCTTGCAGAAAGAGCCGGGCGCCCGCGACCTCGTTGAACTTCGGGCGTAATCGGGCCATGACCTTCTGCATCGCCACATGACGCTCGGACAACGGTTTCAATACGACAAACACAAAACCGGAATTGGTCTGGCCGCCGCCGGTGAACGCGCTGACGCTCTGGACCGCGGGATCGTGCCGAATGATGTTCACAAACCGGGTGAGCTTTTGCTCCATCAGCTGGAACGAGATGCTCTGGTCGGCCTGAATGCCGCCGAACATCAGCCCGATGTCCTGCGTGGGAAAGAAGCCCTTCGGAACAATCTTGACGAGGTAGAAACCCAGGCACAGAGTCGCCAATAGGCTCAGCATCACGAGGGACGGCCATTGCAGTGCACGGCGCAAGCTGCGGTCGTAGAGGTTCAGGATCCCGGTGAAAGCCCGCTCGCTGACCCAGTAGAGCCGCCCATGCGTCTGTGCGCGCAGATCGCCGAGCAAATAAGCGCACATCATTGGCGTCGTCGTCAGCGAGACGACCAGTGAGATCATGATCGCGACCGACAAGGTCATCGCGAACTCGCGGAACAACCGGCCGACGATGCCGCCCATCAGCAGGATCGGCACAAAGACGGCGATCAGCGAGAGGCTCATCGACAGCACCGTAAAGCTGACTTCGCCGGCGCCCTGCATCGCCGCCTGCATTCGCGTCTTGCCAGCTTCGATGTGCCGCGTCACGTTTTCAAGGACGACGATCGCATCGTCGACGACAAAACCGGTCGAGATTGTCAGCGCCATCAGCGACAGATTGTCGAGGCTGTAGCCCAGCAGATACATTACCCCGAACGTGCCGATCAGCGAGACCGGCACCGCGACGCTCGGGATCAAGGTCGCACGCAGATTGCGCAGGAACGCGAAAACGACGAGAACGACGAGAATGATCGCGATGATCAGAGTCCGTTCGACATCGTGCAGCGAGGTCCGGATCGTGATTGTCCGGTCCAATGTCAATGCGACGTTGATGGCGCTCGGGATCGAGGCCTCGAGCTGCGGCAAGATCGCCTTGATGCGATCGACCGTCTCGATGATGTTGGCGCCCGGTTGTTTGTAAAGAAAAACCAGAACCGCCGGTTTGCCGTTCGACAATCCCTGATTCCGCAGATTTTCGACCGAGTCTCTCACTTGCCCGACATCGGTCAGCCGCACCGGCGACCCGTCGCGATAGGCGACTATCAGCGGGCGGTAATCGGCGGCGTGGTTCGCCTGGTCGTTGGTATAGATCTGGAACCGGCGGTCGTCCTGTTCGATGGCGCCCTTGGGACTATGCGCGTTGGCCGAGGCGAGCGCGGCGCGCACGTCTTCGAGACCTATCCCGTATTTGAACAGCGCAAGCGGATTGAGCTCGACGCGCACCGCCGGCAAAGAAGCGCCGCTGATCGCGACCTGCCCGATGCCGTCGATCTGTGACAATGCCTGCTGCACGACTGTTGAGGCGGCATCGTAGATCTGCCCCCGCGTCAAGGTCGCTGAGGTCATCGCCAGGATCGCAATCGGCGCGTCGGCCGGGTTGACCTTGCGATAGGTGGGGTTGGTGCGCAGGCTGGTCGGCAGGTCCGCCCGCGCGGCGTTGATCGCCGCCTGAACGTCGCGCGCGGCGCCATCGATATTCCGGTTGAGGCTGAATTGCAGCGTGATCCGGGCCGTGCCTACCGTGCTCGACGAGGTCATTTCGCTAACGTCGGCAATGATGCCGAGATGGCGTTCGAGCGGTGTTGCCACAGTCGTCGCCATTGTCTCCGGGCTCGCCCCCGGCATCGTCGCAAACACCGAGATGGTGGGAAAATCGACCTGCGGCAACGGGGCGACCGGCAATTTCAGATAAGCAAAAAAACCGGCGAGCGCGATGCCGATGGTCAGCAGCGTCGTGGCGACTGGGCGTTTGATGAACGGCGTCGACGGGTTCACCGGATGGCGCCCTCGGTGACCGCCGCGCCGCCATTGAACCGGCGCCGCAACGCTCCGCCCAGCCGGTCGAAGCCGAGATATATCACCGGGGTCGTGAACAAGGTCAGCAACTGGCTGAAAATCAGACCGCCGACGATGGTCACCCCCAAGGGGTGGCGCAATTCCGAGCCGGTTCCGTTTCCGAGCATCAGCGGCAGTGCGGCAAAGAGCGCCGCCATCGTCGTCATCAGGATCGGCCGGAAACGCAGCAGGCAGGCCTGATATATCGCCTCGCGCGGCAACTTTCCTTCGTTCCGCTCGGCGTCGAGCGCGAAGTCTACCATCATGATCGCATTCTTTTTGACGATGCCGATCAGCAGGACGATCCCGATGATCGCAATGACGCTGAGATCGCTGCCGTCGATCATCAGCGCCAATAATGCTCCGACCCCGGCCGAGGGCAAGGTCGAGAGGATCGTGATCGGGTGGATGAAGCTCTCGTAGAGCACACCCAGCACGATGTACATCGTGACGATCGCCGCGATGATCAGCACGAGCTCGTTGCCGAGCGCGGCCTGAAACGCCAGCGCCGCACCCTGAAAGACGGTGATCATGCTGGCCGGCATGCCGATTTCCTGCTCGGCTTGCTTGATTGCATCGACCGCCTCGCCGAGGGAAACGCCGGGTGCGAGATTGAACGAAACCGTGGTCGACGGGAATTGGCCGAGATGATTGATCTCCAGGGGCGCCGTCTGTTCCTCGACCTGTGCGATCGCCGACAGCGGGACCTCGCCGTTCGTCGCGGTCGATGACGGCAGATAAATCTGCCCCAGCGAGCTCAAGGATTTCTGCAAGTCGGGATCGGCTTCGAGAATGACCCGGTACTGGTTCGACTGCGTGAAGATCGTAGAGACGATGCGTTGGCCAAACGAATCGTAGAGCGCGTTGTCGACGGTGGCCGGAGTGATGCCGAAACGCGCGGCGGTGGGGCGGTCGATCAGGATGTAGGCAGAAAGGCCGTTCTCCGCGTAGTTGCTGGAGACGTCCTCGAGCTGCGGCAATTGTTGCAGACGCTCGAGCAATTTCGGAACCCAGGTCGAGAACTCGTTAGGATTGGCGTCTTCCAGCACAAACTGGTACTGGGAGCGGCTGACTGTCGCGTCGATCGTCAGATCTTGCACCGGCTGCATGTAGAGGGAGATGCCCGCGACATCTTGCGTCTCCCGCTCCAGCCGCCGAATTACGTCGCTGGCCGAGGTGCGGCGTTCGTCGCGCGGCTTCAGATTGATCAGAAACCGGCCGGTATTGAGGGTCGAGTTGGTGCCGTCGACGCCGATGAAGGAGGACAGGCTCACGACGTCGGGGTCCTTGAGGATGGCTGCGGCCAGCGCCTGCTGGCGCTGCGCCATCGCCTCGAAGGAGACCGAAGGCTCGGCCTCGGAGATCCCCTGGATGAGCCCGGTGTCCTGGACAGGGAAAAAGCCCTTCGGGATCACGATGTAGAGAAATACGGTGAGGCCAAGGGTGCCGACCGCCACCAGCAATGTCAGCGGCTGGTGGTCGAGCACCCAATTCAGCAGCCTTCCGTACTGGGCGATCAGCCCGTCGAACCATTGCTGGCTGCGGCGCGCCACGAGCGATATCTCCGATGCATGGCGGTGACGCAGAATCTTGGCGCACATCATCGGGACGAGCGTCAACGCGACCACCGCGGAAATGACGATCGTGACCGCGAGGGTGATCGCGAACTCGCGGAACAGGCGGCCGACCACGTCGGGCATGAAGAGGAGCGGGATCAGTACCGCGATCAGCGACACGGTCAGCGAGATGATCGTGAACCCGATCTGCTCGGAGCCCTTCAATGCCGCCTGCAGCGGCGGATCGCCGGCCTCGATATAACGCGAGATGTTCTCGATCATGACGATCGCGTCGTCGACGACGAACCCTGTCGCGATCGTTAACGCCATCAGCGAGAGATTGTTGAGGCTGAACCCGCAGAGATACATCACCGCCAAGGTGCCGACGAGCGAAAGCGGCACGGACAGGCTCGGGATCAGGGTCGCCGAAAGGCTGCGCAGAAACACAAAGATCACGATGACGACCAGGACCACGGCAAGGCCGAGCTCGAACTCGACATCGGCAACCGAGGCACGGATCGTGGTCGTGCGGTCGGTCAGCACTGCGACATCGACCGCCGAGGGAAGCGCCGCCCTCAGCTGCGGCAGGAGCGCCTGGATACGGTCGACGACCTCGATGACGTTGGCGCCGGGCTGCCGCCGGATGTTGACGATGACCGCCTCGTCCGTGTTCATCCACGCGGCGAGCTTCGTATTCTCGGCGCCTTCGGTGGCGCGCGCGACATCCGACAGCATCACCGGCGCGCCGTTCCGGTAAGCCACGACCAGGTCGTTGTAGTCGGACGGCTTTCTGATCTGATCGTTGGCGTTGATCGTGTAGGCCCGGCTCGGCCCGTCGAAATTGCCCTTGGGCGTGTTGACGTTTGCGTTGGCGAGCGTCGTGCGCAGATCGTCGATATTGAGGCCGTAGGCGGCGAGCTGGCGGTAATTCGCCTGGATGCGCACTGCCGGCCGGTGCCCGCCGCCGATGCTGACCAGGCCGACGCCGGGCAATTGCGAGATCTTCTGCGCGAGACGGGTGTCGGCGAGGTCCTCGACCTGGGTCAGCGGCATCGTCTTGGAGGTCAATGCCAAGGTCAGGATCGGCGCGTCTGCGGGGTTTACTTTGGCATAGATCGGCGGCGCCGGCAGATCCGACGGCAACAGATTGCCGGCCGCGTTGATCGCCGCCTGAACTTCCTGCTCCGCTACATCGAGACTGAGGTCGAGGCTGAACTGCAAGGTGATGACCGAAGCTCCGGCAGAGCTCGTCGAGGACATCTGGTTGAGCCCCGGCATCTGGCCGAACTGCACCTCGAGCGGCGCGGTGACCGAGGAGGTCATCACATCGGGGCTGGCGCCGGGGTAGAAGGTCTGCACCTGGATCGTCGGATAATCGACCTGAGGCAGCGCCGAAAGCGGCAGGAAGCGATAGGCGAAGACGCCGACCAGCATGATCGCCGCCATCAGCAACGTCGTCGCCACCGGACGCAGGATGAAGATGCGCGAAGGGCTCATCAGTGAGCTCTATGCGGCATCCCGGCTGCACGACCCTCACCCGCCTCGCTGCGCTCGCCACCCTCTCCCGCGGTGCGGGAGAGGGGCCATATCGCGCAAAGCCGCCGAGTAGCTCCTCTCCCGCACCGCGGGAGAGGGGGAACCCAGCCCGCCAGGGCTGGGTGGGTGAGGGTGACTGCCGGGTGGCTCACGGGGCGCTCCGCCGCCGCCCTGAGCCTTGTCTTTGTTGCTGGTCTTGCGGCTGGGGCGGACGCTCCGCGGCGGCCGGGTTCGGTTGGGCCGGCGGAGCAATCGTAACTTTGGCGCCATCGCGCAGCCGGTCGGCGCCGTCGGTGACGACGCTTTCACCCGGTTCGAGCCCCGACAGGATCGCGATGCGCTGACCGTCGCTCGGCCCGAGCTTGACCTTTTGCACCGCGACCGTCTTGTCCGGCTTGGCGACATAGACAAAGGTTCCGGGCGCGCCGCGCTGGATAGCCGAATTGGGCACAAGGTCGGCGTCATGCAGTGTATTGACCAACAGCTTGACGTTGACGAACTGGTTCGGAAACAGCGCCAGGTTTTCGTTGTCGAATGTTGCCCGCAATTTGACGGTGCCCGTCGTCGTGTCGATCTGGTTGTCGACCGTGTCGAGCCTGCCGCCGGCGAGCTCGGTCGCGCCGGTGCGGTCGTAGGCGGTCACCGGCAAGACCGCCCCGGCCCGCACCTGCTTCATCACCTCGGGCAAATTGTCCTCGGGCAAAGTGAAGATGACCGAGATCGGCTGCAGCTGCGTGACCACGACGATGCCATTGGGATCGCTGTTCTGAACATAATTGCCGGCGTCGACCTGGCGCAGCCCGACGCGGCCGGTGACCGGCGAGACGATGCGGCAATAGGTCAGGTTGAGCTTCTGCGCGTCGATCTGCGCCTGATCGGCTTTGACCGTCGCCTCGTCCTGCGCGACCAGCGAAACCTGCGTGTCGCGGGTTTGCTTCGCGATCGAGTTTTGCGCGACCAGGGTGTTGTAACGCTGCAAATCCACTTGCGCGTTTTTCAAGAGCGCCTGGTCTTTGGCCAGCTGGGCCTCGGCTTGTTCGAGCGCCACCTGATAGGGACGCGGGTCGATCTGGGCGAGAAAATCGCCCTTGTTGACCATCTGGCCTTCCTTGAAGGCGACTTGCACCAAGTAACCACTGAGCTGGGTTTTTACCGTGACCGTCGCGAGCGGGGTCACGGTGCCGAGCTGGCTCAACGTCACGGGCATGTCGCCTTTGGCCACCGGGGAAACCCCGACGGGCACCGGCGCACCCGCCAGGCCGCGGCCGCCCTGCTTCGGCTCTGTCTGCGGCCGCGGAAAATACCAAAGCGCGGCGGCAACAATCGCAGCGAGCAACAGCAGCAATAGAAGCCGCCGCCCCCACGCCCGCCGCGGCCGGTGCGACACGACGCCACCCGGCTGGGCAGGACGAACGAACGGCTCGTCCACTCTCACCCGTCCGGGCGGCGCAAGAATTTCGCTTCGCTGATCGTCCATGTCGTCCGAGACCTGATGTACTCCTTCGGACCGGCAATTCGGCGGCGAGAACCTAGCGATTTTTCGCCTGCGCGTCGCGCGCGACCTACTGGATCACGATTCCACGGTGCCGATAGGGGCTGTCAATTATATGGCGTCCGGCCGCAAAGCATCCTCTTCCGTCCGGGCATCGCATCGTTTCAAATGTCGGTTTGGACTCAGGGCTCGAGGTAGGGCGATGACGACTAATCTTCACAGCGGCGGCCAGCTCGTCGTCGCCGCATTGCGCGCCCATCGTGTCGACATGGCGTTCAGCGTCGCCGGGGAGAGCTATCTCGAAGTCCTCGACGCGCTGTTCGACGCCCCGGAGATCCATCTCGTGACGTGCCGTCAGGAGGGCGGCGCCGCGTTCATGGCCGAGGCTTACGGCAAGCTCACCGGCAAGCCGGGAGTGCTGCTGGTGACCCGCGGCCCCGGCGCGTGCAACGCCTCGATCGGCATCCATACCGCCTTCCAGGAATTCGACGCCGATGGTCGTGCTGGTCGGCCAGGTGGCACGCCATCAGATCGACCGCGAAGCCTTCCAGGAGGTCGATTTCCGCAAGATGTTCGCACCGCTTGCCAAATGGGTGGCGCAGATCGACATGGCCGAGCGCGTCCCCGAGCTGATCAACCAAGCCTTTCAGGTCGCCACCTCCGGGCGGCCGGGCCCGGTCGTGCTGGCATTGCCGGAGGATATGCTGCGGGACCATAGCGCCGCGGCAGTAGTCGGCCCTTACCGGGCCGTGCACGCCCATCCCGGAGCTGCGGATCTCGCGGAGATGCGGCGGCTGCTTGCCGCGGCGGAGCGCCCGATGATGCTGGTCGGCGGCGGTGGCTGGGACGATCGAGCCTGCCACGACATCACGAGGGTCGCCGAGGCCAACCAGCTGCCGGTCTGTTGTTCGTTCCGCCGGCAGGACATCGTCGACAACCGCTCGCCGTCCTTCGCCGGCGACCTCGGCACCGGGGCGAGCGCCGCCCTCGTCGCGCGGATCAAGGAGGCGGACCTCTTGCTGGCGGTCGGCGCGCGAATTCGGCGAGGTCACCTCGCAATCCTATTCGCTGATGGGCATCCCCGACCCGGGCAAGGTACTGATCCACGTCCATGCCGGCGCCGAGGAGCTCGGCCGGGTTTTTCGCCCAACCCTGCCGATACAATCCGGCATGTCCGAATTCGCGGCGGCCGCGGCGGCTCTGCCTCCGGGGCCGGCGCCGCGCTGGTCCGATTGGCGCGCCGCGGTTCGCTCGGAATACGAGGCCGGGCTGGTGTCCACCGCAGCGGGCGCGGCGCTCGATCTCGGCAAGGTGATGACCTGGTTGCGCGAGCGCCTGCCCGACAACGCGATCGTCACCAGCGACGCCGGGAACTTCAGCGGCTGGCCAAACCGCTTCCTGCAGTACCGCCGGCCGGGCCGCCAGCTCGGCCCGACCAGCGGAGCGATGGGCTACGGCGTGCCCGCTGCGGTCGCGGCCAAGCTCGTCCATCCCGACCGCCTCGTCGTCGGGTTTTGCGGCGATGGCGGCTTCATGATGACCGGGCAGGAGATTGCGACCTCGATGCTCGAAGGGGGCGGCCCGATCATCTTGGTCTTCAACAATGCGATGTACGGGACGATCCGCATGCATCAGGAGCGCCGCTTCCCGGGCCGGGTCGTCGGGACGGCGCTGAAGAACCCTGATTTCCTCGGCCTCGCCCGGGCCTACGGCGTCTTTGGCGCCTCGGTCGCGAGAACCGAGGAGTTCGCGCCGGCCTTCGAGGAGGCGGTCGCGGGTAAGGGGCCGGCGATCATCGAGCTCAAGATGGATCCGGAGATGATCACGACTCGCACGACCCTGTCGGAAATCCGCCGCGAGGCCGAGGCCCGCCAGGTGCAAGGGATGGAGGTCTGACGATGGCGGAAATCGCGCGGCAGCGCTGGTCGGCCGAGCGCTACGCCGAGACCGCGCATTTCGTGCCGGCGCTCGGCGCTCCCGTCCTTGAACTACTCGCGCCATCCCCTGGTGAGCGCATCCTCGATCTCGGCTGCGGCGATGGGGTCTTGACGGAGAAGATCGCCGCAGCGGGCGCCACGGTGATCGCAGTCGATGCCGGGCCGGACATGGTCGCTGCCACGCGGGCGCGGGGCATCGACGCCAGGGTCATGGACGGCCAGAACCTGACCTTCGCCGGCGAATTCCATGCCGTGTTCTCGAACGCCGCGCTCCATTGGATGCGGGATCAGCAGGCGGTGCTCGCCGGCGTGCACCGGGCGCTAAAGCCGGGCGGCCGCTTTGTCGCCGAGATGGGCGGCCACAACAACACCGCGGCGATAATCGTTGCGCTGAGCGCGGTCCTTGCGCGCCGCGGGCTCGACGCTCACCGTCTCAATCCCTGGTATTTTCCATCCGCCGAGGCCTACCGCCAAAAGCTCGAACAAGCGCAATTCACCGTCGAGGAAATCGCGATTATCCCGCGGCCGACGACGCTGCCAACCGGTATCGAGGCTTGGCTCGACACCTTCGCCGAAGATTTTATCGGAGCGATCACCGAGGCTCCCGACCGATTACGCGCCCGCGCCGAAATCGCCGATCTGTTGCGCCCCGTCCTGATGGACGAGACCGAAACCTGGATTGCCGATTACGTCCGCCTGCGCTTCCGCGCGACTCGCTCCGGATAGAGGCTGACCGGTGTTCGAAATCCTTCCGAAGATTCGCTCGGCAGTGCGAACCAAAGCTCACAAAAATCCTGTCACACCGAAGGCCGGTGCCCATGCGATGCATGGTCCCGGCCTTATGAACTACGCTGATTTGACGCCCATTGTGAGGTTAGTCACAGTCTTCGAGCCAGACCACGATCTATTCTGATCGGGCTCGGAGGCAGGGGCCGTGACTCGCGCCGCACCGGCAACCCGGAACATCAATTCTTACGGAGAGGGCCGTGCACAATCTCGCTCGACGGTGGGCTTGGCGGACATTGATGGTGGTGATTGCGGGCATCGCGCTGCTGGCGGTGCGCGCCCGCGCCGCGGAGCCGTTGCCCGCTTTCAATGTCGATATCGCCCAGACCTCCGTGTCAGGGCTGTCCTCGGGCGGGTTTATGGCCGTGCAGTTCGAGGTCGCGTTCTCGTCCATCTCGAAAGGCGCCGGGATCATTGCCGGCGGCCCCTACTACTGTGCTCAAGGCGACGAGATCACCGCGACTTCCGTGTGCAGCTGCGTCCCATTCGGCTGCTTCGGAGCGGGCACGACAAATGTGCCCGAGCTCATCCGCGTCACCGATCACAACGCGAAGCAAGGTTTGGTCGATGCAACGTCGAACCTACGGAACGGCCGCTTCTGGCTATTCTCCGGGAGGGCGGACACGGCCGTGCCGCAGAGGATCATGGACGACCTTCAAACCTATCTGCTGCACTATGTCGATAAAGCCAACATCTTCTACAAGAACGATCTATGGGCGGAACACGCGCAACCGACCGATTTCTTCGGGAATCCGTGCGACGTGCGGGATGATCCGTACATCGATAACTGCCATTACGACGGCGCCGGCGCGTTGCTGCAATGGATTTACGGCGCGTTGCGGCCAAAGGAGACCGGACGGCTCCGGGGGTCTTTCATCGGGTTCGATCAGCGCGAATTTCTCGCGAATGCAGGCAGCCACGGCTTGGCGGAGGAGGGTTGGCTATTCGTACCGACCGATTGCGCGAACCATCAGCCGTGCCGTCTACACATCGCGTTTCACGGCTGCAGCCAGTACCAGACCTATGAATATTTCGACCCAAGAGCGGGGCTCGTAACGTTTGGAACGACCTTCGTCCGAAATGCCGGGTACAACCAGTGGGCTGACGCGAACAGCATCATCGTGCTTTATCCGCAGGCGGCGCCAACCCCGTCCAATCCGCTCGGCTGTTGGGACTGGTGGGGCTACGATGATGCCGATTATGCGACGAAGACTGGCCGGCAGATCGCCGCTGTCCGTGCAATGATCGCTCGCATAGCCTCAGGCGCCGTGTCCTCGAGTACCCCAGACGGGCCGGGCTCGACCGCCAAGACCGACTGATAATTTCACCCCTCGGCGGCCAGCCGTTCGAGCAGCAGCTCGGCGGCTCTTGCCTCGGCGATGCGCTTTGACGAGGCGGTCGCGGTGGCGCTGTCGCGGCCTGCGACCTTGGCCGCGACGGTGAAGCGCAAGGCGTGGTCCGGCCCGGTGGTGCCGACGAGCTCGTAGGTCGGGAGAGCCAAGGCGCGCGCCTGCGCCCATTCCTGTAGGGCGGTCTTCGGGTCGCGCGGCGGACCTTCCATCTCGTCGATCAATGGCTGCCAGAACCGGCGCACGAAAGCCGAAGCCGCGTCGAAGCCGCCGTCGAGGTAGATCGCCGCGATCACAGCCTCGCAGACATCGGCGAGAATCCCGGGGTTGGCGGCGGCTCCCGCAGCCTGTTCGGCACGCGACAGCAGCAGATGGTCACCGAGCCCGATCGTGGCGGCGATGCGCGCGAGCGCTTCGCCGCGAACGAGATGCGTCAGACGGCGCGTCAGGTGTCCCTCGGGCTCGTTTTCGAAGCGCCGCCACAAGAGATTGGCGATGACGAGACCCAAAACTCGATCGCCGAGAAATTCGAGGCGCTCATAACCGCGGTGAGCGGGCTTTCTGGCGCGCCGGCCGCGACCATACTCGGACGCGAGCGCGCTCGGATGGGTCAGGGCTTCTTCAAGCAGTTCGGGCCGGGCGAAGAGATACCCGATCTTTTGCGCGAGGCCGGCGGTCAATCGATGCCCTGGACGCCGTGGAGCAGCCGGCCGTACCGTATCGCAAACGGCCATTTCCAGATTTCCCAGAGCCGGGCCGACCCGTTTGTCGAGAAAAAGATGAACTGTGCCTTCCCGATCAGGTTTTCGGCCGGTACGTAGCCGACCGCGGATAATACCCGGCTGTCCTGGGAGTTGTCGCGATTGTCGCCCATCATGAAGTAGTCGCCGGGGGGGACGACATACTCTTGCGTATTGTCGAGCGGCCCATTGTCGCTCATCTCGATGATGCGGTGCTGCACCCCGTTCGGCAGGGTTTCTATGTATTGCGCAAGCGGAATGACGGCGCCGTTCCCCTCCTGATAGAGGTAGTCCTCGATGCGCCTGCGCGGCACCGGCTGACCGTTGAGAAAGAGGATGCCGTTCTTCATTTGAATGTGATCGCCGGGTAGGCCGATGACCCGCTTGATGTAGTCGGTCGAATTGTCGGTTGGCAATTTGAAGACCACGACGTCGCCGCGCTCCGGCGAATGAAAGAAAATCCGTCCGGGAAACAGCGGCAATCCCAAAGGCAGCGAGTAGCGGCTGTACCCGTAGGAGAATTTCGAAACGAACAGATAGTCGCCTACCAGCAGAGTCGGGACCATCGATCCCGATGGAATATTGAAGGGTTCATAGGCAACTGTCCGCACGACGAGTGCGATGAGCACGGCATAGACGATCGTCTTTATCGTGTCGAGGATGCCGCCCGCAGCTTTTTTCCGGGTGAGGACCGTAGGACCGGATTTTGATTTCATGGAATTCCTTGGGATCTGGAGGGCAGGACGCGCCAAGCCCTGTCACGAGTTGAGTTAAGGATATGCCCGCTCGAAAATCCCGCGTTCCTGCGCCGGCACGGCGGTGATGATCACGACGGCCTGGGCGAGTGGCGGCTCATCGGTCAATGTGACGTCGAGGCGGGCCGTCATCCCTGCCGGGGTGATCTCTTCGAGCCGCCGCAAGGCGCCGCCGGTCAGCCGCATCGAGGGCTGCCCCGAAGCCAAATTGACGACCCCGAGGTCGCGCCAGAAGACGCCCCGGCGAAACCCGGTGCCGAGCGCTTTCGAACAGGCTTCCTTGGCGGCAAACCGACGCGCATAGCTGGCCGAGCGGTTGGCGCGCCGATCGCATTTGCGGCGCTCGGCATCGGTGAAGATGCGGTCGAGAAAACGTTCGCCAAAGCGCTCGATCGCCTGCTCGATGCGACGGATATCGATCATGTCGCTGCCGAGGCCGAGGATCATCGAACATGCTGCGGCGGCGCTCAGCCGCGCGCCCGCTCGACCGAGTTGATGACCGGGGTCGCGCGCAACGCGGCGATGATCGTCGTCAGCTGCTTAACGTCGGCGACTTCGATGTCGATCATGATCTCGAAGAAATCCGACGAGCGGTTGGTGATCTTCAGATTGCTGATATTGCCGCCCTGCTTGCCGATCACCGTCGTCAGGCTGCCGAGATTGCCGGGCTCGTTGGCGATCGTCACGTTGAGGCGGCCGACATGGTTGGCATCCTCGTCGTTGCTCCAAGCAACATCGAGCCAGCGCTCCGGCGTTTCGGCGAAGCTCTCCAGGGTCTCGCAATCGATCGTGTGGATCGTCACCCCCTTCCCGGTCGTGACGATGCCGACGATGCGGTCGCCAGGCAACGGGTGGCAGCAGCCGGCGAAGTGCAGCGCCATGCCCGGAATGAGACCGCGGATCGGCACCGCGACGTCGTTGCGTTTGGCCCGACGCCGCGCTCGATCCAGCGAGACGACCTTGGCCTTGGGCTCGTGCTGCTGCGGGAAAGCCGCGTGGACGACGGTGCGCCCGGTCGCGAGCCCCTGCCCGACCGCGACGTAAAGGTCCTCGACGGTCGAGCAGTTGAAGGTCTTCAGCACCGCCTCGAGCGGCCGTTCGGAAAACTCCTGGCCTTCCTGGCGGAACGCCTTTTGCACGATGGCGCGTCCGAGATCGAGGTACTGCGTACGCTGCTGCGTGCGGATAAAGCGGCGGATGCGGGCGCGCGCCTTGCCGGTGACGACAAACCGCTCCCAGGTCGGCGACGGCGTCTGCGCCTTTGAGGTGATGATTTCGACCTGGTCGCCATTTTGCAGCTGGGTGCGCAGCGGGACCAGCCGGCTGTTGATCTTGACGCCGACGCAGGTGTCGCCGATCTCGGAATGCACCGCATAGGCGAAGTCGACCGCGGTGGCGCCGCGCGGCAGGGCAATCAGATCGCCCTTGGGGGTAAAGGCGAACACCTGGTCCTGAAACATCTCGAGCTTGGTGTGCTCGAGGAATTCTTCCGGCCCCGCCGCATGGTCGAGGATGTCCAAAAGCTCGCGCAGCCAGCGATATTGCGGTCCTTCGGTCTTGGGAGCGCCGTGCTTGTAGGTCCAATGCGCGGCGACCCCGAGCTCGGCGACATCGTGCATCTCGCGGGTGCGGATCTGCATTTCGATGCGCTGCTGCTCGGGGCCGATGACCCCGGTGTGCAGCGAGCGGTAATTGTTCGGCTTGGGGGTCGAGATGAAGTCCTTGAAGCGGCCGGGAACCACGTGATAGGCGGAATGGATGATGCCGAGCGCGTGATAGCAGTCGCCGACATCGTCGACGAGCACGCGGAAGGCCATCAAGTCGGCAAGCTGTTCGAAAGCGACGTTCTTGCGCTGCATCTTGCGCCAGATCGAGTATGCCGATTTCTCGCGGCCGGAGACGACCGCGTTCGGCACCCCGCCCTCCTCCAGCTTGCGGTGCAGCTCGGCGAGGATGCGCGGCACGACGCCGGCCCCCTTGTCGCGCAAGAAATCGCGACGCGCGAGAATGCTGACGCGCGCGTCGGGATGCAGCTCGGCAAAGGCCAAATCCTCGAGCTGATCCTTCATGCGCTGCATGCCGAGCCGCTCGGCCAGCGGGGCATAGATGTCCATCGTTTCGCGGGCGATCCGCCGGCGCTTCTCGTCGCTCTGGATGAACCGCAGGGTCTGCATGTTGTGCAGACGGTCGGCGAGCTTGACGAGCAGCACCCGGATGTCCTCGGACATCGCGAGCACGAGCTTGCGGAAATTCTCGGCCTGCTTGGTCTGGTCGGATTGCAGCTCGATCCGCGACAGCTTGGTCACGCCGTCGACCAGCCGGGTGATCTCGGGCCCGAACACGCGCTCGATGTCGTCGAGGGTGGCGACCGTATCCTCGACCGTGTCGTGCAACAGCCCGGTCACGATCGAGGCGGCATCGAGCTTCATCTGGGCCAGAATGCCGGCGACCTCGACCGGATGGGAAAAATATGGGTCGCCCGAGGCGCGCAGCTGCGCGCCATGGGCCTTCATCGAATAGACATAGGCACGGTTGAGCGCGTCTTCGTCGGCGTTCGGGTCGTAGGATTTGACGAGCTCGACCAGCTCGAACTGCCGCATCATGACGAGGTCTTCCCCGTCTTGTTCCGACCGGGCTTGTTCCGACCGGGCCTGTTCCGACCGGGCTTGTTCCGACCGCGGGCGTTGGTTCGGCCGTATCGATGGAGCGGCGCGAGTTTCATTCTGGGCGCCGTTCACCCGGCTCGGCGCATTGTCCGCGGTCAGAGCTCCTCGTCAAAATCATCCGGTCTGTCGGGCTCGGGGGAGTCGGCGAGATCGACCTCTTCCTCGACTTCCAACATGTCTTCGGCGAGTTCATCGTCCGCATCGAGCTGCACAAGGTCGGCGGCAGTTTCTGCCGGGAGAACCTCCTCGTCCTCGTTCCCCTCCTCCGCATCCTCGGCGTCCTCGGCGTCCTCGGCGTCCTCGCTATCGGTGTCGGCATCGACCTCGGTATCGAGTTCCTCGTCCATCAGCGCGCCGGCCGGCGCGCCGACGCCGAACAAAGCGGTATCGAGTTCGAGTTCGTGAGATTCCTCGGGCTCGTCGATCTCGACATGCTTCTGCATGCCGCGCACCACAGAGGACTTCAGATGATCGACTGCGACCGTCTCGTCGGCAATCTCGCGCAGCGCAACGACCGGGTTCTTGTCGTCGTCGCGGTCGATCGACAGCGGGGCGCCCGAGCTGATTTCACGCGCACGCTGGGCCGCGAGCAGGACGAGCTCAAATCGGTTCGGGACTTTGACAACACAATCTTCGACGGTGACGCGCGCCATTTCTCTCGACTTTTTGAGAAAGCTTAATCGGCTAATATATGGAGCGTACCGGCACCCGGCAACAAGCGCGTGCGCTTCCCATTGCGCCATCGGGCGTGCTTGACCAGCCGAGCGGCACGCGCCTATATGCCGGAGATGCGAGCCGGCCGGATGGCAGAGTGGCTATGCAGAGGACTGCAAATCCTCGTACAGCGGTTCGATTCCGCTTCCGGCCTCCAGGGGCTGCGCCCGCGCCGGCGGACGCCCTGATCCCCGGTAGCTCAGTTGGTAGAGCGAGCGGCTGTTAACCGCTTGGTCGCTGGTTCGAGTCCGGCCCGGGGAGCCAATTTAGGAAGGGGTAGGCTGGTGAGGCCTGCCCCTTTCTAATTCCTGCGGTCCCGGCCAAGGCTGGGAACGATTCCCGCCGCGGCAGATCACCCCGACGGCCGATACTTTGTGGTATTCTCCGCCGCCTCACTCACGGCGGAGCCGATCCTTGCCGCTCGACATCGTCCCCAGCGTCTGCCCGCATGATTGCCCGAGCGCCTGCGCGCTCGAGGTCGAGCGCATCGACGGCCGGCGGATCGGGCGGGTGCGCGGGTCGAGCGCACAGTCTTACACACTCGGCGTGGTGTGCGCCAAAGTCGCCCGCTATGCCGAGCGCCAGCATCATCCTGCGCGGTTGTCACAACCGATGCGCCGGATCGGGGAGAAGGGAACAGGCGAAGCGGCGTTTATGCCGATCTCATGGGACGATGCGCTGGACGAGGCCGCCGAGGCACTGACGCGCGCGGCCCAGCGCTACGGGTCCGAAACGGTGTGGCCCTATTACTACGCCGGGACGATGGGGCTGGTGCAGCGCGACGGCCTCAACCGGCTGCGCCACGCAATGCGCTACTCGCGCGAGCATTTGTCAATCTGCAGCATGTTGGCGGATGCCGGTTGGCTCGCCGGGGTCGGAGCCAAACGAGGCGTTGACGGGCGCGAGATCGCCAAATCCGATCTGATCGTCGTCTGGGGCGGCAACCCGGTCTCGACGCAGGTCAACGTAATGACCCATGTCGCGGCGGCGCGAAAGGAACGCGGCGCCAGGCTCGTCGTCGTCGACCCCTACCGCACTGCGACCGCGGAGCACGCCGACGTCCATTTGGCGCCGCTCCCCGGCACCGACGGCGCGCTCGCCTGTGCGGTAATGCATGTTCTGTTCAAGGAAGGCTATGCCGACCGCGACTACATGGCGCGCTACACCGACGACCCCGAGGGGCTCGAGACGCATCTCGCCACCCGCGACCCGGCCTGGGCGGCGCGGATCACCGGGCTCTGCGAAGACGAGATCCTCGGTTTTGCGCGGCTCTACGGGCGCACCAAGCGCAGCTACATTCGCGTGGGCTACGGCTTTTCGCGGTCCCGCAACGGCGCCGCGCAGCTCTTCGCCGTCAGCTGCCTGCCGGCGGTGACTGGCGCCTGGGCTTATGAAGGCGGCGGCGCGCTCTATTCGAACCTCGGACTTGTTGCGCTCGATCTGACCCTGATCGAGGGGCTGGACCGGCTCGACCCGGCGACGCGCATCCTCGACCAGTCGCGGATCGGGCCGGTGCTGACCGGCGACCGGCGCGACATCGGGGACGGGCCGCCGGTCACCGCGTTGTTCATTCAGAACACCAACCCGATGGTGGTCGCCCCGGCGTCGGCCCTGGTGCACCGCGGATTCGCGCGTTCCGACCTGTTTGTCTGCGTTCACGAACAATTCATGACCGAGACCGCGGCGATGGCCGATATCGTGTTGCCGGCAACGACATTCCTCGAGCATGACGACATCTATCCAGCAGGCGCCCACACCCATCTGCAGATCGGCCGCGCGGTATTGGACCCCTATGCCGAGTGCCGCTCCAACCACGACGTGATCTGCGGGCTCGCCGAGCGGCTCGGGGCGCGCCACCCCGGTTTCGCAATGAGCGCGATCGAACTGATCGACCGGACCTTGCAGATCAGCGGACTGCCCGGCATCGAGAGCTTCTCGGAAGGAGGCTGGCTCGATTGCCGCCCGCCTTTCGAAACCGGTCATTTTCTCGACGGGTTTGGGCATGCCGACGGGAGATTTCATTTCCGCCCCGATTGGCAGGCGATTGGGCCCGAGAACGTGCAACTGCCGGCATATCCCGACCACGCCGCAGTGATCGACGATGGCGACCCCGAACAGCCGTTCCGGCTGATCGCCGCGCCGTCGCGCTCGTTCCTCAACACGAGCTTCAACAACACGCCGTCGAGCATCGCCCGCGAGGGCCGGCCCACCGCCCTCGTCCATCCCGAGGTGCTGGCCGAACTCGGTCTGCGCGACGGCGACCGGCTGCGCATCGGGAACCGTCGCGGCAGCGTCGTCGTTCACGCGCGCGCCTTTGACGGGCTGCAGAGGCGGGTGGTGATCGTCGAAGGGCTGTGGCCCAATCATGCTTTCGAAGAGGGTATCGGGATCAACTTGTTGACGAGCGCCGATCCCGGTCTGCCGCGTGGCGGCGCGGTTTTCCACGATACTTCGGTATGGCTCAGCCCGGCGTGAGGGGCGTGATGAGCGACAGCAAAAACCGGCTCCCGACCGAGGCGCGCTCCGCCGAGGTCGAACAATTTCTCGACAAGCTAAAGAAGGCGCCGCCGGCACATCCGGGTGGCGGGCGCGGGCGACTGATCTTTGCGCTCGACGCCACGGCGAGCCGCGAGCCGACCTGGGACCGCGCGTGCCGCATCCAGGGCGAGATGTTCGAAGCTACCGCCGCGCTCGGTGGGCTCGAGATCCAGCTGCTGTTTTATCGCGGCTTTTCGGAATGCAAATCGAGCAAGTGGATGACGGCCGCCGCCGATCTGCACCGGGTCATGCGATCGGTATTTTGCGTCGGCGGCGAAACGCAGATCGAGCGGGTGCTGAGCCATGCGATCCGCGAAACCCGAGCGCGCAAGGTCAATGCGCTCGTCTTTGTCGGCGACGCGATGGAGGAAAAGGTCGACCGGCTGTGCCGGCTGGCCGGTGAGCTGGGCCTCCTAGGCGTTCCTGTCTTCATATTTCACGAGGGCCGCGACCGCTCCGCGGCGGCGGCGTTCAAGCAAATCGCGAATTTGTCGCACGGCGCCTATCTCAGCTTCGATCTGGCGAGCGCCGATCGCCTCAAGGAGTTGCTCGCTGCCGTCGCGGTCTATGCCGCCGGAGGCTATCGCGCGCTGACCGCCTATGGCGAAAAGAGGGGAGGCGAGGTGTTGCGGCTGACCTCTCAATTGCGCGGGTGAGCGCGGGCGATGCTCTATCTCCTCGGCGGGTTCGCGATCCTCGGCGGCTTGTTGATGCTCGTTTATCTGTTTGTCAACGCCGACCCGGCGCGGCTCGCCCGAAATCTCAAATGGACCGGGATAACGATCGCCGGCATCGCGATCGTCGCGCTGATCCTGCTGCCGCCCGCCCGGGAATTCGCGGCATTGCTGCTGCCGCTCGCCATGGCGACGCCACTTCTGGCGCGGGTCCGCTCCATTCTCGACCGCTATCGCCCTCCCGCCGGCGGCCAGACCTCGACCGTGAATACCGCGTTCCTGCGCATGACGCTCGACCACGACACCGGCAGGATGGAGGGCACAATTCTGCGCGGCGGCTTCGCCGGCATGCGTCTCGACGAGCTGGGGCCGGCAGAGCTCCTCGCGCTATTGCGTGAATGCCGGGCGGAGGACGAGGAGGGAGCGCGGCTGCTCGAAGCCTATCTCGACCGCGTCCAGCCGGAATGGCGCGACGAACTCGCCGGCGAACGGGCCGCCGGCAGCGGAAGCAGCGCCGGCGCACGCTCGACTAGCGGCAGCGATATGAGTGTCGAGGAGGCCTATGCGATCCTCGGGTTATCCGCCGGCGCCGACGCCGAAGCCATCAAGGAGGCGCACCGCCGGCTCATGGTCAAACTGCACCCCGACCATGGCGGCTCCGACTATCTCGCCACCAAGATCAATCGCGCCCGCGACGTGCTGCTGCACCGGCGATAACGGCTCATCGTCAGGGTGCCGCTGTGTCATTGCGAGGAGCGCCTCGCGCGACGATGCAATCGCTCGGCTATCAGACGCAGTCGAAGAAGGCGAAGCGCTCTCCGGCGCCCAGCCCCTCATAATAAACCTTCTGCAGTTTGGCGGTCCGGCCGTGGGCGGCGCAGGCCTTTTTTGCGAGCTCTGTCGCCTGGTCGAGGCCGTTCATAATGCCGTCGTAGCGAACCGAGACATGGGTGTCGGCGCTTTCGACGATCTGCACCGCGTCACAGGCGGCGAACTGCAACAGCCCGCCAAGAAGGACCGCCCGGCCGGCGGTTAGCTTTGCGCGCAACCGAGGTCCGCCGGTATTGCGCTTCTGCCACCTGCCTGCCTGCTGTATATATTGTTTATGATATGTGATGACCATAATCTATCGCCCGCGTCAGCGCTGGAATCGTTCTACGACGGGCAACTGAAGCCCGACAATGGCGGGACACCTGGAGGGCGTCTGTGCGCCTGAACCTGTCGCGTCAGGCGCTGGTTCCATTCGTCGTCGCCTGCGCGATGTTCATGCAGAACCTCAATTCGACGGTGATCGCGACTGCATTGCCGACGATCGCACACTCGCTCGGCGAGACCCCGTTGCGCCTCAACGTCGCGATCACCTGTTACTTGCTGAGCCTCGCGGTCTTCATCCCAATCAGCGGCTGGACCGCCGACCGGTTTGGGGCGCGGCGCGTGTTTAGTTTTGCGATTGTGGTCTTCACGTTGGGTTCGATCGCCTGCGGCATGTCCACCTCGCTCCCGGGTCTGGTTGCCGCGCGTATCCTGCAGGGCCTGGGTGGCGCATTGATGGTGCCGGTCGGGCGGCTCGTATTGTTGCGAACCGTCCCGAAATCCGATCTGGTGCGGGCGATGTCGTTCGTCAGTGTCCCGGCGTTGATCGGCCCCGTCATGGGTCCGCCGCTCGGCGGCTTTATCGTCACCTACGCCTCTTGGCGCTGGATCTTCTTTATCAATATCCCGATCGGGATATTGGGGCTCGTCCTCGTCAACCTGTTGGTCGGAGATTTGAAGGAAACTGGGCGCCGGCCGCTGGACCGGACCGGCTTTGTGCTGACCGGTATCGGTCTTGCAACCCTCGCTTTCGGTTTCGAAAATGTCGGCCGCGGCGCTTTGCCAAGCGGAGCCGTGATCGGCCTGTTGGCGGCAGGCGCGGTTTGCCTCACATTTTATGCCCGCCACGCTCGGCGCGTGTCGCATCCGATCATCGATCTCGCATTGTTCAGCATCCCGACCTATGCGTCGGCCTCGATCGGCGGATTTTTGTTTCGGATGGGGCTCGGCGCGCTGCCCTTCCTGTTGCCGTTGATGCTGCAGGTCGGGTTCGGCCTCAACGCATTGAATTCGGGCCTCCTGACTTTCGCGAGCGCGGCCGGAGCGATGCTGATGAAGACTTCGGCGGTGCGCATCCTGCGCGCTCTGGGCTTCCGCATCGTGCTGGTCGGCGACGCGGTGATCAGCGCCGCGTTTTTGTTCGGCTACAGCCTGTTCCGGCCGGATACGCCGCATCTGGTGATTTTTCTGGCCTTGCTCACCGGCGGCTTTTTCCGCTCGTTGCAGATGACCAGCATCAACACCTTGAGCTATGCCGATGTGCCGGCCTCGATGCTGAGCCGCGCCACCAGCCTGTCGAGCATGGCCCAGCAACTGTCGCAAACGGCCGGCGTCGCCACCGCCGCATTGCTGCTGCACACGGTGCTGACATGGCGTGGCGGAACAACCCTTGTGGCGGCCGATTTCTACCCGGTCTTTGTCGCTGTCGCATTGATCTCGCTGCTGTCGGTGCCGTTTTTCCTAAAGATGTCGCCCGACGCCGGCGCCGAGGTCAGCGGCCGGCAGGCCGCGCGATTGCCATAGCTGGCACTGGCCGCACCGCGCCGATCATGGCAATCTCGAACCGTCCTTATGGCGGCGGGGTCCACTGATGCACATCGAACGGCTCGATCACCTGGTTCTGACGGTCGCGGAGATCCAACGCACCTGCGAATTTTACACTCGGGTCCTTGGCATGGAGGTCGTTCTCTTTGGCGAAGGCCGCACCGCGCTGCGCTTTGGCCAGCAAAAGATCAACCTGCATCCGGCCAATAAAATCCCAGGCCTGGTAGCCGACCGGCCGACCCCGGGATCGGCGGATTTGTGCTTTATCACCTCTGTGCCGCTCGCCGAAGTGACGGCGCATCTCGAAGCTTGCCGCGTTCCTATAGTGGCGGGACCGGGGCCGCGGGCCGGCGCGATCGGCACGATACAGTCGATCTATATTCGCGACCCCGACCTTAACCTGGTCGAAATCTCGAATTACTGAGCTGCGGATGCTGCGGCTTCTTCGGGCTTCTTCTCTTCCTCTGTCGATGGTCCTCGCCATTACCGGCACTGCGCAACTCGCGTCGGCCGGCGGCGTTCTCGACCGCATCGCCTATGGCGTGGACGGCGCAGAGTCGAGCCATGGCGACAACCCGCGAATGTGGCGCCCCGAACCGGATGGCCCACAGGGACCGATGCAAGTCTCAGCCGCGGCGGCGGCCGATATCGGGGGTGGCGATCGTTTCGACGAGACGGAAAACCGCGGGCTCGGCCGCGCCTATCTCGCTCACATGTTCCGGCGCTACGGCAGCTGGCCCGACGCGATCGCCGCCTACAATTGGGGGCCCGGACATTTGGACGAATGGATCGGCGGCGGGCGGCCGGCGGACAAATTTCCGGCCGCGGTGGAGCGATACCGCACCCGCGTGTTGACGAATTCGGGACTGGCGGCCGCCGACGGAGCAGCCAATGCCCGGTTGTCGAGGCTGGAAAGGCTTCGCCTGCTGGCCAGACGAGAGTTTAGCGAACGACTGCGCGCGGGCAGAGGACGCGACGCAGTCCAGCTGCTCTACACGGATATCATGCGATCCACCGCCCCCGGCGCGCCGTAATACGAAATCTTTTCGCGCGGCGCGTGTTACCGCATAGGGCGGCGTCCCGGACCGCGCCGGCCCCGACCAATATCGCAAATGTATTCGCAGGCGACCATGACTAAGATGATCGCGCGCTGCACCCAGCAGGGCGAAAGCATCGACCAGGCGATCGCCTGGGCATCCGACTAGCTCGAAGGGTTTATGCGCGGATAGCGTCCACGACCCTCGATGCGCGTGCGCCGTTACCCTGATCACGTTTGCCCGTTGGAGCTTCACATGACCGTGCTCTCGCCTGTCTTGGACCATGTCGTGGTCGATGTGCGCGACCGCATCGACGAGGGCATGCGGTGCTTTCGGTCCCTCGGCTTCCAGCTGACGCCGCGCGGTCGACATACGCTGGGCTCGCTCAACCACCTCGCGATCTTCGCGACCGATTATCTCGAGCTGCTCGGGTTTGCGGGCGACGGGATCCGCCCCGAGATCATGCGCTTTCCGGTCGGTCTCAACGGGCTCGTCTTCAAGACCGGGGACGCCGCCTCGGTTCATGCCCACGCGATAGCAGCGGGTCTCCCGATCCTGCCGGTTCAGACCTTCTCCCGTCCCGTCGCGCTCGGTAGCGGAACGCAAGATGCGCGGTTTCGCACCACCCGGCTGGATGCGGAGAAGGTGCCGATGGGCCGCGTCTATTTCTGCGAACACCAGACCCCCGACCTCGTATGGCGGTCCGAGTGGCAGACCCATCCGAACGGCGCGTGCGCAATCGCCCGCGTGGTGGTCGCGACCGCCGATCCGCAGCGCACGGCGGGGCTGTTCCGCGGTCTTTTCGGCGACGAGGCGACAGCGGATCGCGAGGGCGGACAAATCCTCGCCGCCGGCGCCGTGCAGGTAGAGCTATCCACGCCGGATGTGATAGCGGCCGAATTCGGCGAGGCGGCGGCTGAGGGGGCCGGCCGCGCCGAATACATGGCGGCTCTCGGGATCAGGGTCCGGTCGCTGCCCGTGACGAGAGAATGCCTGCGCTCCGTCCCGGGCTTGCGCGTTGAGCCTCGCCGGCTGCTGGTGCCGGCCGCGGCCGCGTTCAATATCGCAATCGTTTTCTCGGAGTAAGTGATGGCCGATGCACCAGTAGGGGGCTGCCGTTACTCCGCGGCGGCGCGGCGCTTTGCGGGTTTCGGCCAGCGTGCGGCGACGAGCGGCAAGACCTCCTCGATCAGCCGGCGGGTCTGGGACAGCATCTCTTCGTCGCCGCGGGCGGCCGGACGCAGGATGAATTTGGAGATTCCGGCCGCGACATAGGCGGCGATGCGCTCGACGACCGCCTCGGCGTCGCCGATCGCGAAATAGCGCAGCGGATCGCGGCCGGTGCGCTTCTTGTAGGCGTCGAACAACCGGTTGAGCCCGGGATCTTCCGCCCGGCCGAAGCGGAACGGGATGCCGGCGCCGTAATGGTCGTCGTCGATCGCGCGGCCCTCGGCAGCTGCGGCGGCGCGGATGCCGGCGATCACGCCGGCAACCTGGTCTGGCGTTTCGGCGCCCGCCTGCCAGCCGGTCCCGAACCGCGCGGTGCGCCGGATCGCCGCCTCCGACGAGCCGCCGATCCACATCGGCAGATCGGGCTGCACCGGCTTTGGCGAGATCGAGGCGCCGGAGAGGTGGTAATGGACACCTTGGAAATCGACCGTTTCCTCGCGCCACAGCCGGCCGATGATCTCCAACCCTTCGTCGGTCTTGCGGCCGCGCGTCTTGGTGTCGAGGTCGAGCGTGCGCCATTCCGGCGCGAGCGGGCTCCCGATCCCAAAGGCCGGCAGCAGGCGGCCTTCGGACAACACGTCGATCGTCGCGCATTGCTTCGCGACCAGAACCGGGTCGCGAAACGCCAGCGAGAGCACATTGACGCCGAATTTGAGCCGGCGGGTCCGGCCGGCGAGCGCCGCCATGACCGACATGCATTCGAGGATCGGCTCTCGGCTGACGACCCGGTCGGTCTGCCACAGCGAGTCGACGCCGCCCGCCTCGCACAAATCGGCCCAGCGCCAGAACCCGCCGACGCCGGAGAACGGAAATTCCATCAGGCCGAGCCCGATCGCGACATTCCTCGGCATCGCGCTTCTCCTCTAACGGACAGAGGTTAGCAGCAAACCGGCTGTTACACGACCCTCGGCACCGGCGGGTAATATTGCGGCGCTTCGGCACGGTCGAACATTCCGTAATCACGGATTACACGAACTCGGCGGAGGCGAATATCAGCGCCGCCCTGCAGCGAGCCTTCTGCAGCCGCCGTATCATGCCACGACGTAAGGAGAATGAATTTTCCGGGCTGGATGATGCTTTCGAAGACATCCCAGTCGGCAAGGTCGGGATTGGCTGGGTCGAGCAGTCCCAGCCGCGCGGCTATGGCGCCGCCATCGGGTTCGGCCGGCAAGTTTTCCGGAGCGGCTTCCGACAATACTACCAACTTTGCCGCAGCCGCCGTCTTGTCAAACCGCTGCTCGCGAAGAACCTGGCCGGCGGGCAGCCGGTTATCGGCGATGATCTCGCCGACCCGGAGATGATAATCGCCGAAGATTTCGGTCCGGCCTTTTAGCTGAACTTCGTGGTGACGGGCGCGGGTGCGCCAGCGGATCACCGCCTTCTCGTCCCACCATATCGAGAGCGACAACAGCCAACCCTCCCGCCGCAGGCTGGAGAAGCGCTCGTTGTCGATAAACCCGTCGATCTGCTCCAGTTCGGGCCGCAGCAGCTTGGCATAGCCCAGATAGGCTTCCCACTGTTCCGGCTTAAGGTTCACTTCGAAAATCACTGCGAACATGATCTCTGCTCCTGATGACGATTTGTCATTCACTTGGCAGGCGGTCCAACGCGATCAATACGGCCAATTCCGTAGTATCGCGCGATGACATCACCGCAGCGCAGGCTTAACTTCATTGGTATGGACCCAATTCAGTCATCGCTGGCCGAAGTGGCCGCGCTCGTCGGCAATCCCGCTCGCGCCAACATGTTGACCGCGTTGCTCGACGGCCGCGCCCTGACCGCCGCCGAACTCGCGTTGGCCGGCGGCGTCGCGCCGCAGACCGCGAGCGGCCATTTGGCCAAAATGACCGAAGGCCGGCTTCTCACTCTGGCAAAGCAGGGCCGGCATGCCTATTACCGGCTCGCCTCACCGATGATCGGCCGAATGCTCGAAAGCATCATGGCGGTCGCGGCAGACGGTCCGCCCCGCTACCAGCCGCGATGGCGCGGCGGCGACGCGCTGCGGAATGCGCGCACCTGCTACGACCATCTGGCCGGACGTCTCGGCGTGGGTTTGGCCGACGCGCTCGTCGCGCGGGATCATGTTGCAATGTCCGAAGACGGCGGCATCGTCACGCCTGAAGGCGAAGCGTTCTTGTTGGGCTTCGGCGTCGACCTGCGCGAGAAGAGCCCGTCTCGCCGCCCCTTCTGCCGGCCATGCCTGGATTGGAGCGAGCGCCGGACGCACCTTGCCGGCGCCCTCGGCGCCGCGCTCGCGGCGCGCTGCTTCGATCTCCGCTGGGTCGACCATATGCGCGACACCCGCGCCCTGCTCGTCACACCGGAGGGCAAACGCGGCTTATCCGAGACATTCGGGATCGAGCTGGCAGCCTGATGCTTGCCTGTGATCATCGAGTTGTGGCCCGATCCTGACCGATGGGTCGGGAGGGCAGCGGATGCGAGTATTCACGACACTGCCGCAGGAGGATCTGCACAAGGTGGCGCCGGCGGCCCGGACGGTCGAGGCCGAGGGGTATGACGGCGTCGCCTCGATGGAGAACAAGCACGACCCGTTCCTGGCGCTCGCGGTCGCGGGGACCGCAACCGTGCGCATCGAGCTCCACACCAGCGTCGCGATTGCCTTCGCCCGCACCCCGATGGCCGTCGCCCAGGTCGGCTGGGACCTGGCGGGTGCGACCGGCGGCCGCTTTGTCGTTGGTCTGGGCTCGCAGGTCAGGGCCCACAACGAGCGGCGCTTCTCGGTGCCGTGGACGCCGCCGGCGCCTCGCATGCGTGAATACGTGCAAGTCCTGCGCGCGATCTGGCATTGCTGGAAGACCGGAGAAAGACCCGGCTACGAGGGTCAGCACTACCGTTTTACATTGATGACCCCGAACTTTGCGCCCGAGCCGATCGACCCGCCGCCGCCCCCGGTAATGATCGCCGCGGTAGGCCCGGCGATGCTCAAAGTGGCGGCCGAGGAATGCGACGGGGTCAAATTGCACGGCTTCTGCAGCCGCAGATACATCGAGGAGGCAGTGATGCCGCGCCTCGCCGAAGGCCTCGCAAAGAGCGGGCGCAAGCGCGAGAATTACGAGATTTCGGGCGGCGGCTTTCTCGCCACCGGCCCCGACGACGCGACGGTCGCGCGCATGTTCGAATGGGTGCGCGAGCGCGTCGCGTTCTACGGCTCGACGCAGGCCTATTGGCCGGTGTTCGCCGTGCACGGGCTCGAGGATCTCGGCCATAAGCTCAACGCGATGACCCGGCAGGGCAAGTGGAGCGAGATGGCCAAGGAGGTGCCCGACGATGTCGTGCACCTGTTCGCCGCGGTCGGCCGCTACGACAAGATCGTCAAGGCCATTACCGAGCGGTTTGGCGGGCTGACCGACGCGCTGAACGCGCGGGCCAATGCGGCGCAGCCCGGGGCTCTGCCGCGCGATCTGATCCAAGACATCCGCCGCATACCGTACGCATTCAAAGGGTTCCGGCGCGCCGAAAGTGCGTAGGGCGCGGATGCAATCCGCCGTCTCACCATCGCCGGAGCGCCGCCGTTGCTCAGTAGGCGGTTTTGTCACTGGTTTGAACCCGACCAGCGGGTGGCGCGATCAACACGCGCGGGCAACCAACGATCGCGGATTGCAACCGCCCTACGCTTGCTGACAAAGAAATGGGGGAGAGCGGTCATCAAGTCCGCTGGTTGCTGGATAAATGCGATTGGGGCGCAGCGGCCGCCGGTGCATTGCGGGCGGCGAAGTCTTTGTTGAGGCCGGCCAGCGGTCCGGCGTACGTGGCTGGCAAGATTAAGAGATTTGCCAACGCCTGCAACACCCGCTGCTGGCGCTTCGAGCCGAAAGCTCAATGACATAAAAGCCCAGAGTGCCAGCCACCCTGCCTAAAGCCGCCGAATGGCCCTGTTGATTGTGTTGCTTCAGTATAATAACTGTTAGGTGACTGAGCCGCGCGACTCGACCCTCGATGTGCTTCTCGACCTCGACGGGCAGGTTCTCGTGGTGGACCCGGAGGGCGGTCACTGGGTCCGGTTCATCGTAACCCGGGTGCCGGTGTCGCCGGAGAAGCCGCATGGCATCGATTACTCGCTCACGCTCCACGGTGCGGACGGCGAGCGGCTGGTCGGCTTCGATAACGCCCATCCGGTGGGACGGCAAAGGCGCGGCGATCCACAGTACAATCGCCACCGGCTGCGAAGCGTCCGGCCCTACGAGTACCGGGACGCGGCGACCCTGCTCGCCGACTGCTGGGAGACCGTGGACACAGTGTTGCGCGAGAGAGGAGTGATCCCATGACGACGCTGAAGGTCGGCATCGCCAGCTACGAGGAGATGAAGGGCCGCACGATGGCCGTGGCGCGCGGAGAGCACCGCATCGCCGCCGACGAGCCGAAGGTCTGGTTCACCTCAACCGAGTCCTTTGCCAAGGTCCTGTCGGCCGGCAATCGCGAACTGTTGCGCGTCATCGCCGAGAAGGCGCCGGGCTCGCTCGACGAGCTGGCCCGGATCACCGGCAAGGCCAAGTCGAACCTGTCGCGCACGCTGCGGACCATGGAAGGCTATGGCCTGGTCCGCCTCGAACGCGGCGGGCGCGGCCGTATCACGCCGAAGGTGATGCATGACCGCGTGGAATTGGACCTGCCGATTACGTTGTCGCGCAAGGCAAGCTGAACCATAGCCGCTTGGACGCGAGCAGGCCGGACCGCCGCCCGCCCGGCAAGGCTGGCGCGTTCCGCGCCCCTGCTTCGCGGCTGCGGCCTTGACCGGCTGTCGCCGGCCCGGCGGGGCTTGCTAAGCGGTTATGCCTTAAGGTGAGCGCATCCGCTCCTTCATCACCGATTTTCCGGAAAGAAAAAGCGTGCTGCGGGATAGAGACAGGCCGTTCGTTTGAGTGCCCCGCGATGCGATGCTGTCGGCATGTCCCGACCGCGCGCGAGCTTGGGCGTTGTGCCCGATGACCTTTACATCCGATTGGAGCCTTGGCCCCATATCGGTCGGCCGGCCAAGCATGACCTCGAAACCTGGGCCGTCACGGACGATTGGCCTGAGCGCGTGCCTGTCACCGACGCCGAGCTCGACGGGTTCGAGGCGTGTTTCGGCGACCTCTTCGATGAACTCTTCGGGCCATGCCGATGATCTGACAAGGAGACGCCTGCCATGACCGTGCCGCTGCGCGCTGCCCTCTACTTGCGTGTTTCGACGGCGCGGCAGGCCGAGCATGATGGCTGGATCCCCGATCAGAAGCGGCAGGGCGAAGCTTACTGCCAATCGCGCGGCTACCAACTCGCGGAAATCTACCTCGAACCCGGCGCATCGGCTACCAATGACCGTCGCCCCGAGTTCCAGCGCATGATCGAAGCCGGGACGAGCAAGCCCGCGCCGTTCGATATCGCATCGTCCACAGCTTCTCGCGCTTCTTCCGCGACCACTTCGAGCTGGAATTCTACGTCCGCAGGCCGGCGAAGAACGGCGTCAAGCTCGTCTCGATCACCCAGGAGATGGGCGACGATCCGATGCACGTCATGATGCGGCAGATTATGGCGCTATTCGACGTGCACCAGTCGAAGGAGCACGCCAAGCATGTCTTGCCGGGTCGTCGCGGCCGAGCAGCGCGGCGCGAAGGTCAAGAAGCTGGGAATGTAGATCCAGCGGAAGCTTGCCGCCAACTCAACTGTAAATAGTGTTTAGGCGCGATCGACGCGGAGCCTGGCAAGCAAGGCTTTCCGTCACTGGCGAGCTGATCTACGATGACGGCAACAAGGGCGGGAACGCAGCGATGGCCGACAACACCGACAACATCATCGTCGATACTGCGACCCGGATCTTTCAGGATCTTTGCCAGGCCAACACCGTCAACGAAGCGGAGCAAGGCGTATGGCCAAAGGCCCTGTGGGACGCATTGGAGGAGTCGGGGCTGACGCTCACCTGGGTGCCGGACGAGCTGGGCGGGGCTGGGGCGGGGCTGGCCGACGGTTTCGCCGTGCTGCGCGCGGCCGGGGGCTTTGCCGCGCCGGTGCCGCTCGCCGAAACAATGATGGCCGGTTGGCTGCTGACCAAGGCCGGGATCGCAGTGCCAGGCGGGCCGCTGACGATCGCGCCGGTCCACGCCAATGGCTGGATTGCGCTCGCTGCTGACGGCACGCTGAGCGGCCGGGCGCGCCGGGTCCCGTTCGCCCGTGATGCCGGCCACATCGCCGTTCTCGCACGCCGAGGCATCGAGACGGTGGTGGCGCTGGTCGGCGCCACCGGCCTTCCGATGAGCCAAGCCACGAGCCTTGCCGGGGAACCGCACGATGATGTGTCGCTCGACGGCGCCATCCCCGAGGCCGTGCGTCCGGCGGCCGTAGATCAAGATGCGCTCGTCTGCTTTGGGGCCGCTGTCCGCTTGCAGCAGATGGCGGGGGCGCTCGAAAAGATCCTTGAGCAGTCGGTCCAATACGCGCTCGATCGTGTGCAGTTCGGGCGGCCGATCGCCAAGTTTCAGGCGGTGCAGCACAATCTTGCGACATTGGCCGGCGAGGTCGCGGCGGCGAGCGCCGCTGCCGACGCCGCCGCGGAAGCCTGCGCGATCCCGGACATCGCGATTGGCGAGATTGCCATCGCCAAGGTGCGCGGCGGCGAGGCGGCCGGCACGGGCGCGGGAATCGCCCATCAGGTGCACGGCGCGATGGGCTTCACCTACGAGCATTCGCTGCATCATTCGACGCGCCGGTTGTGGGCGTGGCGCGAGGAGTTCGGCAACGAGGCGGTCTGGGCCGCGCGCCTCGGCCGTATGGTCGCAGAGCGCGGCGCCGACGGGCTCTGGCCCTTCATCACAGCAGGATCGTGAGGCACCGATGAGCTTCAGCTTTCGTTTCGATCCGGTCGAGCTGCCTCCCGAGGCCAAGGAATTGCGCGAGGAGGTCCGCGCCTTTCTGCGCGAGGAAATCGAGGCCGGGACATTCTCGCCTGACGGCGGCAAGGGGTCGTTCTCGCGCGAGTTCAGCCGCAAGGTGGGGGCCAGCGGCTGGATCGGGATGACGTGGCCGAAGAAATACGGCGGGCACGAACGCTCGCACCTTGAACGCTACGTCGTCACGGAGGAGATGCTCGCGGCGCGCGCGCCGACCCGCGCGCACTCGACCGCCGACCGGCAGAGCGGCCCGGTCATCCTGCGTTACGGCCAGGAGGAGATAAAGCAGAAGATACTGCCGCAGATCGCGCGCGGCGAATTGTGCTTCTGCATCGGGCTCAGTGAGCCGAATTCGGGATCCGACGTGTTCGCCGCCTCGACCCGGGCGACCAAGACCGACGGCGGGTGGCTGGTCAACGGCCGTAAGATCTGGACGAGCGGCGCGCATCACGCCGATTACATGATCGCGCTGTTGCGCACCTCCCCATCCACCAAGGAAAACCGCCGGCACGGGCTGACCCAGTTTTTGGTCGACATGAAGACTCCGGGCATCACCACGCGGCCGATCATCAACCTGACCGGGTCGCACGATTTCAACGAGGTGGTGTTCGACGACGCGTTTCTCCCCGACTCGCACCTGATCGGCGAGGTCGACATGGCGTGGAAGCAGGCGACCGACGAGCTCGCCTATGAGCGCAGCGGCCCCGACCGGTGGATAGAAACGTTTCCCGCTCTCGTCGAACTGGTGCGGCTGGCCGGTGACGATCCAAGCGAGCGCCTGGCCGAGGGGATCGGGCGCGAGATAGCGCATCTAGCCACTCTGCGCCGCATGTCGCTGTCAGTTGCCGGCATGCTGCAGGCCGGCAAGACGCCCGCCGTCGAAGCCGCCGTCGTCAAGGATTTGGGCACCAATTTCGAGCAGGCCCTTCCGGACAAGGTGCGACTTTTGGCGCCGCAAATCGGCGACTCGCAACTGGACAGCAACGACGACCGTTTCGAGGAAGCGCTGCGCTATGCCACCCTGATCGCGCCCAAGCTGACGATCCAAGGCGGCACCCGCGAGGTTCTTCGCGGCATCATCGCCCGCGGCCTCGGCCTGCGCTGAGTCGATGCCGGATCTCAGGCCGCTCCTCTCGCCCGACAGCATCGCCATTATCGGCGCTTCGGCCGATACCGAGACCTTGCGCGGCCGGCTGACGCACGCGCTGATCGGCCATGGCTACGACGGCCGGGTCTTTCCGGTGACCCGCAGCCAGAGCGAGGTGCTCGGGCTGCGGGCCTATCCTTCGGTCGCGGCGCTGCCCGAGCCGGTTGATCTCGCGGTCATCCTGGTGCCGGCGGCGCATGTCGTCGAAACCCTGGGGCAATGCGGCGGGCGCGTCCGCGCGGCTGTCGTGATCAGCTCCGGCTTTGCCGAAGAGAGCAACGAGGCGGCCCGCGCGCGCGACATCGAGCTGGGCAGGATCGCCGAACGCCACGGCATTGTCGTCTGCGGCCCCAATTCCGAGGGAATCGTCAACCCGTTGAGGCCGCTAGTTGCCACTTTCAGCCCGGTCTTCCACGATCCAAGCCGGAGCTTGCTGCCCGCCGTCAGCACGGCACGGCCGATCGCGGTCAGCTGCCAGAGCGGGGCGCTGACCTTCTCGTTCCTGAGCCGCGGCCGCGATAGGCAACTGCATTTCACGCACCAGGTCAGCGCCGGCAACCAGACGGTCCTGGAGGCGCACGACTACGTCGATTGGTGGCTCGACGAGGGCAGCGCCGACATCTTCCTCCTTTATCTCGAGGGAATCCGCCGCCCGGACCGCTTCCGCGTGGTCGCCGACAAGGCTGCGGATGCCGGCAAGCCGCTGATCCTCGCCAAGGTCGGCCGATCGGCCGCGGGGCGGCGTGCGGCAGCGTCGCACACCGGCGCACTGGCGCAATCGGGTGATATCGACGATGCGATCTTCCGCCACCACGGCATCATCCGCGGCGAGGATCTCGACCATATGCTCGATATCGCGGCTGCCTTCTCGTTCTGCCGGTTGCCGCGCGGCAACCGCGTAGCGGTAATCACCGGGTCCGGCGGCAGCGCGGTCTGGATGGCCGATATCCTGTCGGCGCACGGGCTCGAGCTCCCGGTTCTGGAGGACGACATCCAGCGGCGCGTCCTCGCGCTCCTCCCCTCTTACGCCTCGGCGCAAAACCCGGTCGACGGCACCGCGCAGGCAATCCACGAGGTCGGCTACGCGCGGCTGGTCGAGATCGTGCGCGAGTCGAAGCGGATCGACACGATCCTGCTGATCGGCTCGCTGGCCAATGAGGCGACCGCGGCCAAGCGCGCCGAAGAGCTCGCCGCGATCACCAGCTCGACCGAGCAGCCGATCCTGTTGTCGACCTACACGACCGCGTCGCCGGGAGCGATGGCGCGGTTCGCTGAAGCGGGCATCCCCTGCTACACCTCGATGCCGAGCTGTGCCCGTGCGATCCGTGCGCTGGTCGACTACGCCGCGTTCCAGAAGCAGCGGCGTCAGCCGATGGCGGCTTCGGCGACCCCGCCGGGAGTGCGCGGCGAGGTCGGCCGGGCCCTGGCAGCCGCCGGCCCCGTGCTTACTGAGACCGAGGCCAAGGCCTTGCTCGCGCTATACGGTGTGCCGCGCCCGCAAGAGGCGCTGGCGACGAGCGCCGACGAGGCTGCGCAGGCCGCCGCCCGCATCGGCGGCCCCGTCGCGTTCAAGGTGCAATCTCCCGACATCACCCACAAAACAGAGGCTGGCGGCATCGCTCTGGGCATTGTCGGCGAAACGGCGGTGCGCGAGGCCTACGAGCGGGTGCTCGAGAGCGCCAAAAGGGCGTATCCGGCGGCCGCCATCCAGGGGGTCCTGGTGCAGGCAATGGCGCCGCCGGGCCACGAGATCATCCTCGGCATCACACGGGATGCGACTTTCGGCCCGATGCTGATGGTCGGGCTCGGCGGCATTCATGTCGAAGTGTTACGCGACATTGCATTCGCGCCAGTGCCGATCGGGGCGGAGCAAGCCCTCACCTTGCTGGACCAGCTAAAGGGCGCAGCGCTTCTCGGCGCAGTACGAGGAGCGCCGCCTGTCGATCGTAAGGCGCTAGCCGAGCTGATCGCAACATTGTCGCGCTTCGCCGCCGATCACGCCGACCTGATAGAGGAGATCGACCTCAATCCGGTCATTGTCCATCCGCAAGGAGAGGGTCTGACCGTGGTCGACGCCCTGATCGTCAAACGGATGCCCGAGGAGATCCGCAGATGAGCGAGACGCATGTCAGCCAGGACGGCTACGTCGCGACAGTCGAGATGCGCCGGCCGCCGCACAATTTCTTCGACAGCGACCTGATTGCCGAAATCGGCGAGGCCTTCGAGCGCCTCGACGCCGACCCGGGCTGCCGCGCAATCGTGCTCGCGGCCGAGGGCCGTTCGTTCTGCGCCGGGGCCGATTTCTCCCGGCGCATGGAGACGGGAACCGTATCGGAGGGCAGCCGCAGCGGCGCCGGCCGGCACCTCTATAAGGAAGCCATCCGCCTCTTCCGCACGCGCAAGCCGATCATTGCCGCGGTGCACGGCGCTGCGGTCGGCGGAGGTCTGGGTCTCGCGCTGGTCGCCGATTTTCGCGTGACCTGCCAGGAGGCCCGGTTTAGCGCCAACTTCAATCGGCTCGGCTTCCATCCCGGCTTCGGGCTGACCGCAACCCTGCCGCGGCTGGTCGGGGTGCAGCAGGCGGCTCTGATGTTTTACACCGGGCGGCGTATCCCCGGCGACGAAGCGGTGCGTATCGGCCTTGCCGAAGTGCTGGTGCCCCTCGCCGAAGTCCGCAGCGCGGCCCAAGCATTGGCGCTGGAGATCGCGCAATCGGCGCCGCTTGCCGTCATGTCGACGCGCGAGACCGTACGGCGCGGATTGTGCGACGCAATCGAGGCTGCAACTGAGCGCGAGCTCGTCGAACAGGACTGGCTGCGCCGGACCGAGGATTTCAAGGAAGGCATCAAGGCCATGGCCGACCGCCGCCTTCCGAACTTTCAGGGCCGGTAAGCCGCTTCAAAATCGGTTGAAGAGCATCGCAGCCGCGAGCCGCCAGCCCTGCACCGGATCCGGAGCGGCGAGGGCTCGGTCAAAAGGATCGTATGCGGCCCGTTTCAGCCGGGCGAGGGAGCGTCGAGCGATAACGGCGGGCAACAAAGCCGGGAACGCTGCGCGGTGGATCGGGTGAACTCGGGCGGCTTCAAGGCGGCGTAAGGCACCGGTCGCGAGTTCGGCGGTTGCGGCACGGAGGGCCGGAGTGCTGCGAAGGGCGCGGTAATCCTGCTCGGAGACCCCGGCCCGCTCGATGACGTCAGTTGGAATAAGTCGCCGGCCGGCGCGAGCGTGGAACGGCGTGGTGCGCAATAGTCCGGCAAGCGCATAAGCGATGCCGATGTCATGCGCCGCTTTTCGCGCAGCGCCGTTGTGCACTCCAAGAACCTCTAGGGCGAGATAGATGAGCCTGGCGGAGGTTGCCTCCGCATAATCTTCTAGCGCGGGAAGGCTTGCCGGCGGCTCCTGCGCGAGATCAGCCTCTCGTGCATTGATCAGCCGGTCGAAATGATCGCGCGTCAGCGGGAGTTCGCGGATCACTCCGGTCAGCGCCTCCACCAACGGGTGATGGCGGACGGGACCGCCCGCAAATGCGGCGGCGATGTTTTCGCGCCACCATTGCAGCCGGATGTGGCCGAGCGTCGGCTGGGTGACGGTCTCGCGCACCCTTGCAATCTCGTAATTGAAGGCGTAAAGCGCGAACAGCGCTTCACGGCGCGCGGCCGGGGCAAACAGCACGGTTTGATAGCGGTCGCGGTCATGGCGCCGCACCACCGCCGCGACCGGCGACAGGCGATCCGCTTCAGCGGAACGTCGCTCCGGAACCGGTGTTTTTCGAATGACCTCTTTCACATAACGCGGGATGGTCGCCATGGCTTTCGAATTGCCGCCCTTGCCCTACCCGAAAAACGCGCTCGAACCCCACACTTCGGCACAGACGCTCGATTTTCATCACGGCAAGCATCACCAAGCTTACGTCACCAACCTGAACAACCTCGTCAAGGGCTCTCCGATGGAGAACCAATCTCTCGAGGAGATCATCAAGGCCGCCGCCAAAGACTCATCCAAGACCGGAGTCTTCAACAACGCCGCTCAAGTGTGGAATCACACGTTCTTCTGGAACTGCATGAAGCCCAACGGCGGCGGCTCGCCGAGCGGACAAGTTGCCCAAGCGATCGACCGCGGCTGCGGCAGTTTCGATAAGTTCAAGGAGCAGTTCAAAACCGCCGCCGTCGGCCAGTTCGGCAGCGGCTGGGCTTGGCTTGCCGCCGATGGCGGGCAGGTCAAGATCATCGCGACGCCAAACGCGGTCAATCCGCTGGCCGAAGGCCAGACGGCGCTGTTGACCTGCGACGTTTGGGAGCACGCCTATTATCTCGATTACCAGAACCGCCGGCCGGATTTCGTCCAGACCTTCCTCGATCACCTGATCAACTGGGACTTTGTCGCCCAGAACCTCGCGAAAGCGCGTTAGCCACCGGCGACATGATGCAAAAGCCCCGCCTCGGCGGGGCTTTTCACGGGTGCACGCCTCTGTCGAGCAGTATCGCGGTATATTCCCGATACGTCATTCCCAGCTCGCGGGCTCGGGCGAGGCGTGCGAGCACAATTTCGCGCGACGGCGCTTTCCACGCCTGCGCGTGCGCCTTCTTCCAGCAGAACCTTCGCCAATCGGCTCCGGGATCGAGGCGGGGTCCGCGATTGTGGCCGATGCCGGGCGAGACAAAATAAAGGTTTGAGTTGCCAGGGCTCATTACGGGCTCACTCGATGCCGAATCTCCCCTGCAAAGAGCGCGCCGCGCGTTTCCAAAGTAAGCCCCGCTCTCGGCGGGGCTTTCTTAAGCCGTTACGGGAGGTTCGGGCTAGCTGTTGCGCCCGCGACGCGCCCCGTGTTGCGCGTGTTGCTTCGCATTTTCGCGGAATACCTGGTCAGCCACTTGCTTTTGTTGATCAGTCATGGAGTCGTACAACTTCTCAAAGGCCGGGACGAGCTTTTGCAGATTTTGCACGTGAGCTTCCGCGAGCTGCTGGTATGACTGCATGCGCTGAACGGCATTCATCGTTTCGAATTGCTGAGCGCGCTGCATGAAAGCCTGATCCATGTTGCGCGCGTTTTCGCGCATCACGTCGGCGAACTGCTTCCATTGCGGCTCCTCTGCCGGGGTGATTTGCAGCTGCGCATGCAGCTCCGTGATGCGGTGTTCCACGCGCTCTTCCGCGTTTTTGCCGGGGACCGGGTGGCCGGCCATCGGGGAAGATGAGGCGGCGGGCGGCGTCGGCACCTGTGCCGAGGGGGATTGAGAGGATTGCGCCAGCGCAGCTCCCGGAAGTGCGAGGAGCGCAGCGACGGCCACAGCGGCAAACCGGTTCTGTGAAAATAGGTTCATTGGGGTATTCCGCTAGCAGTGGGTTCCATCACTCAGTAGCCGTAATAAACGGCCGGCGGTGGGGGCGCGTAATAGGCCGAAGGCGGGGCGTAATAGCTGTAGGGAGGCGGATAATACCCGGGCGCATAATAGCCGGGTGCGTAGCCGCCGCTCGATGCGATCGCGGCGCCTAGGCCGAGACCGACGAGACCGCCGATTATTGCCGCCCCGGCTGCGCCACCGCCGCCGTGGTGATGATAACCCCCGTGCCCATGTTCGGCATAAACGGCAGGGGCTATCGCCAGACCCGCGACAAGCGCGGCGGTACCCAAGAAGCGTGAGCGAAAGGTCATCATCGACTCCCTAAAACGTCTAGGTCGACAACGTCAGCAATCCCTTGGCAATTCCCGAAAGCGTCATGATTGCTCGCCGGGTGATGATCAGCTACAGCTTGAGCCGATCCTACGCTGGCGGGATCAGCGCCGCGGCGACACGCCGGTCCTCGGCGACCAGCACATTGTAGGTGCGGCATGCGGCGCCGGTGTCCATCGCTTCGAGCGCGATCCTGGCGGTACGGAACGCGGTCCGCAACCCAGCGGGCACGGCGCTCGTCGAGGCCCCGAGACCGAGCAACAGAATCTCGACGCCGCCATGCTCGATCACCGGAGCCAGGGTCTCCCAGCTCACATCGGGAGGGCTTGCTGCATCCCACGCGACAGTGAGGTCGGGAAAAACCAGGACCGGGCCGTGATAGATGACCCCGCTCACCCGAAAGCCGCTTGCTGCATAACGCTCGATGATCTGGCGGCCGGTCGTCGCTATGGGGGTGATATCCATCGCGCCGAGCGTCTGGCTCAGTGCGCCCCGGGAGCGCGGGCTGGCACTGCTTCGCTCGACCGCGCGATTGCGGCGCGGTTCGGCCGGACATAGTAGAGGATTGGCGCCGCGATGAAGAGAGACGAATAGGTGCCGATCACGACACCCCACAGCATGGCGATGCTGAAGCCTCGCAGCACTTCGCCGCCAAGGAACAACAACGACAGAACCGCGAGCGCAACCGTGCTGACGGTCAGGATAGTCCGCGACAATGTCTCGTTGAGCGCCAGGTTGATCAGGTCGCGAAACGGCATCCTCGGATATTTGCGCAACGACTCGCGAATCCGGTCATAGATCACCACGGTGTCGTTCACCGAATAACCGGCGATCGTCAGGATCGCTGCCAAGGTCGTCAGGTTGAATTCGAGCTGGAATAGCGCAAAGAGGCCGACCGTCGTGATCACGTCGTGCAGTGTCGAAATCATTCCGCCGACGCCGAACTGCCATTCAAAGCGGAACCAGATGTAGAGGGCGATCGCGAAGAGCGCGAGAACGGTCGCGATCACCCCGGCGCGGATCAGCTCGCTGCCGACGCTCGGGCCGACGACCTCGGTGCGGCGGTACTCGACGCCCGAACCGAGCGCTTGCCTCACTTTTTCGACCGCCTGCTCTTGCGCGGCATCGCCGCCCGGCTGCCGCGGCAGCCGGATCAGCACATCGGTGGGCGGCCCGAACCCCTGCAGGGAAGGTTCCCCGATGTGCAAGGCGTCGAGCTTTTGCCGCATATCGGCGAGGTTCGCCGGCCCCGTGGTAGAGCGAACCTCGATCAGCGTGCCGCCGACAAAGTCGATCCCATAATTGAGCCCGACAGTCAAAAACAGCCCGATCGAGCCCAGGGTCAGCAGCAAAGAGAACGCGAACCCGATCTTGTGCCAGGCCATGAAGTCGATTTTCGGCGTACGCCGGATGACGATCAGCGGTCTCATTTTGTTTTCACGGTCAAATCGGGATCGCCCTCGGTTTCCATTCGCGCAGCCAAGTGACGATCAACAGCCGGGTCACCAATATCGCAGAGAATAGCGAGGTCAAGACGCCGATGCTGAGCGTCACGGCGAACCCCTTGACAGGCCCGGAGCCGAGCCAAAACATCAGCGCGCCCGCAACCAGGGTCGTCACATGGCTGTCGAGGATCGTGCCGAAGGCGCGCTTGAAGCCGGCGTCGAGCGATGACAGAACGGTGCGGCCGGCGCGGACCTCTTCGCGGATGCGCTCATAGATCAGCACATTCGCGTCGACCGCCATGCCCATCGTCAGCGCGATGCCGGCGATACCCGGCAACGTCAACGTAGCGCCGAGCAGCGAAAGACTGCCGAGCATCAGGCACAAATTGAAGATCAGCGCGATGTCGGCAAAGACGCCGAATAACCCGTAGAAGAGGACCATAAAGACGATGACCAAGGTGACGCCGACGATGCTCGCCATCGCGCCGGCGTGGATCGAATCGGCGCCGAGATCCGGGCCGACCGTCCGCTCTTCGAGGATCGTGATCGGCGCCGGCAGCGCGCCCGCCCGCAGCAGCAGCGCAAGATCGCTCGCCGACTGGACCGTGAAGCTGCCCGAAATGATGCCGCTGCCGCCGAGGATCGGCTCGCGGATCACCGGCGCGCTGATCACCTTGTTGTCGAGCACGATCGCGAAAGGCTTGCCGACATTCTCGCGCGTCGCATCGCCAAACCGTTTCGCACCGGCGGCATCAAAACGGAAGCTGACGACCGGTTCGTTGTTCTGGAAGGTCGGTTGCGCGTCGACCAAAGTATCCCCACCGACCATAACACGCTTGCGTACGACATAAGCCGTAGGCCCGGCACGCCCTGCCCTCCCCTCCTCCGCCGGCAGGATTTCGTCGCCGGGCGGCAGCCGGCCATGGCGCGCGTCTTCCACCGAGACCGTCGTATCGACGAGCTGGAAGGTCAGCTTGGCGGTGCGGCCGAGCAGCGTTTTGACATGCTCGGGATTGTCGACCCCCGGGAGCTGGACAAGAATACGATCGGATCCCTCGCGTTGGATCGTCGGCTCTTTGGTCCCGGTCTCGTCGATGCGCCGGCGGATGATCTCGATCGACTGATCGACCGCCTGCCGGCGCCGCGCGTCGATTGCAACCGTGCTGAAGCGCATGCTTCCGGCTCCGTCGGGGGCAAGGTCGACCGTCAGGTCGGGATCGATCTTGCGCAAGGCCTGGCGCGCCGCTTCGATCTGGTCCGGTTCGCGGATCGTGAAGACGATCGCATCGCCTTCAACGCTGAGCCCGGTATATCCGATATTGGCGTCGCGCAACGCGTTGCGCACATTGTCGATGATCGAGTTGAGGCGCTCGCGCTGCGCCGCGGCGACATCGACCTCGAGCAGCAGGTAGGAACCGCCGCGCAGATCGAGCCCGAGCGCCACCTGCTTGTGCGGCAGCCAATTCGGCACATGCGCAAGAAGGGACGGGCTGAACAGGTTCGGCAATGACAGCAGTACACCGAGCGCGCACACCGCGCAGATCAGGGTGATCTTCCAATTCTCGAAATACAGCATTGACTACTTCTCAGGCCTGGGCACCAGCGACCCTCACCCGCCTCCCCATCACTCCTTAGTGCCAACTTTTGCCCGTGTCTCAGCCTTTTGCTTGGCGGCCTCGCGGGCTGCGGCCGGGTCGGGTTTGGCGAGAACGGTGGTGATCGTGCTGCGCAATACGCGAACCCGCACATTCTCGGCAATGTCGACGACGACTTCCTCCGGGTTGTCGACCCGCGCCACGGTCCCGATGATCCCGCCGCCGGTCACCACCCGATCGCCGCGGCGCAATGCGTCCAGCATGGCCTTCTGATCCTTGGCCTTGCGCTGCTGCGGGCGAATCAAAAGGAAATAGAAGACGACAAAGATCAGGATCAGCGGCAGAAACTGGATTAGCGTGTTCTGATCTAATATGCCTGTTCCTTGGGCATAAGCCGTGGAGATCCACATCGGAAGGGTGCCTCAAAATCGCGTGCCGCATCCGTCGACGGGCAGCTCCGCCGTCCCCGTCATATGGTGCCTGCCGTGCGGCGGGCCAATTGCTACTCGATGCCCGGTTAAAGGGCAATGCCAAGGCGGTTCCGCGGTTCTCGGCCGCTGTGATAGCGTCGGCCGCGCCTTGCTGCCGCAGGATTTGGACTTGCCCAAAACCAATCCCGACTTGCTGCCTTTGCTCAATCGCATCGCCGATGCGCTGGAGCGTCTGGCCCCTCCCGCCGCGCCTCGCAACGAACTAGAAACCAGCGACGCTTTTGTGTGGCACGCCGACCGCGGCTGGCTCGAACCGGTTCACCAGGTCAACCGGGTCGAGATCGGGCTCTTGCGGGGTATCGACCGGGTCCGCGACATCCTGCTCGACAACACCGAGCGGTTCGCCGCGGGGCTCCCGGCCAACAATATATTGCTGTGGGGCGCCCGCGGGACCGGCAAGAGTTCGCTCGTCAAAGCCGCGCACGCCGCCGTCAACGATCAAGATCCGCGCGCCCTGGCGCTGGTCGAAATCCATCGGGAAGACATCCCGAGCTTGCCCTACCTCTTGTCGCTGCTGCGCACGAGCTCGCGGCGGTGTCTGTTGTTTTGCGACGACCTGTCGTTCGACCAGCACGACACGAGCTACAAATCGCTGAAGGCGGTCCTCGAAGGCGGCATCGAGGGGCGTCCGGCAAATGTCGTGCTGTACGCAACATCGAATCGCCGCCATCTGATGCCTCGCGACATGATCGAGAACGAGCGCTCGACCGCAATCAACCCGGGCGAAGCGGTCGAGGAAGGGGTCTCGATGTCGGACCGCTTCGGCCTCTGGCTCGGCTTCCACAGCATCGACCAGGAGACCTACCACGCGATCGTCAGGGGTTACGCCGAGCGTTACGGGCTGGATCTGCCGCCCGACCGATTGCGGGCCGAGGCCGCCGAGTGGTCGATCACCCGAGGCTCGCGCTCGGGCCGCGTCGCCTGGCAATTCATCCAGGACCTCGCCGGCCGCCTCGGCAAACCGCTCGGGTGATCCCGCCTGTCAGCCGGCGCAGGAGACGTAATCCTCAGCTCGGCGGTGAATCCCTTGTCGTCGCGGTCGGCAACGGGGGCATAAATTCTCGCGGATCGACGGCGTGTTGGCCGCGGCGCAGCTCGAAATGCAGCTGCGGCTCGCTGACATTGCCCGTTGAACCGACCCGCGCAATCACCTGGCTGCGCTCGACCTTTTCGCCGCGCTTGACGAGAATCGCATCGCAGTGCGCATAAGCCGAGATCCAGCCGTTGGCATGCTTGATGAGAACGAGATTGCCATACCCGCGCAGCTCGTTCCCGGTGTAGGCGACGACGCCGGCGTCGATGGCTTGCACTGCCGTGCCGCGCGGTGCGGCGATGTTGATGCCATCATTGTGTGTGCCGTCGGGTTTTGAACCATAGCTTGCGAGAACATGGCCGCGAACCGGCCAGAGGAATGCGCCGGTGCCGCCGGCCGCGGGGGTCGCGGCGCGCCCCGAATCCGGGCTCTCCGGGACCTCTCGGGGCGGTGTCGAGGCAGAAACTGCGGGCGGCGGCAACGCTCCTGGGGCAGGCGGAGCAATCGGCTCAGCCGCAACCGACGGAATGTCCGGGGCGGCCGCGGTCTGCGGGAGTTCCATCTGCTGTGCGGGAGGCAAGGCCGCGACCGATGCAGGCGCCGCAGCGAGCCGTGGCGGGCCGGCGCCCGGAATGACGAGCGTTCGCCCAACCTGAATGCGGTACGGCGGCGCCAGACCGTTCGCCTCGGCAATCACCCGCATCGGGACATGGTAGCTGTGGGCGATCTCGGACAAGCTCTGCCCGCGCTGGACCGTGATTGTCTGCGAGCCCCGCTCCACCGGGGCAGGCGCAGGGCCGCCGAATACTGGGGCTGGTCCCTCGACCCGCGGAGCGCATGCCGCGAGGGCACAACCAAGGACCGCCACAAGCCGAGACACGGACCGCAAAACCGCCCCACGGGCCAATACGAATTATCATTTCCCCGGCACGCCCCCCGACGCGCAAAACCCCGCGTATTTGGTACGCGAAGGCAGAATTATGTCAAGGGCTGGTCCGCTTGGCGGCGCGGCAGCCCGGCGACGAGCGGGACAAACCGAACGAGGCCGAGATCCTCGGTCAAAAAGCGGTCGTTTTCTCGGCGAATACGCATCAGCCGCTGGTCGCGGTGATCCTCGCCGACAGGGACAACCAGGATGCCGCCGGGAGCGAGCGCGTCCACGAGGGTCGCCGGGATTTCCGGAGCCGCCGCAGTCACGAGCACTCGCTCATACGGCGCCTGCTCCGGCCAGCCCTTTGTGCCGTCGCCGAATCGGCACACGATATTGCGCAGGCGCAGCTCTTCAAACCGGCGCTCGGCGTCGCGCAACAGTTCGCGGTGACGCTCGATCGTAAAGACCCGGCGGCAGAGCGCGGCCAAAACCGCAGTCTGATAGCCGGAACCCGTTCCGATCTCGAGGACATTCTGCCGTGCTCCGAGCTCGAGCTTCTCCGTCATCAGCGCCACGACATAGGGCTGGCTCACCGTCTGTGCATTGCCGATCGGCAGGGCCATGTTCTCATAGGCTTGGTCCTCGAACGAGGCGGGCACGAATTTCTCCCGAGGGGTCTTTTCGATGGCGCCGAGCACCCGCGTGTCGCCGATCCCGGCGCGACGCAGCTCCATCAGGAGACGCAGCTTCTTCTGGATCAACCCCGGCTCGGCCGGGGCGGCTCGGCCAGGCGTCACCCGAAGACCTTCTTTAGAGGGGCGAGCACAGGAACATTGGTCAGGTTGAGGTAGATCGGGGTGACCGAAACCTGCTTCTCGTTCATCGCCGCCAAGTCGGTGCCAGGCTCGGCAAACCCGCCCTCGCGCACCGGGCCGATCCAATAGTAGGGCCGGCCGCGCGGATCGAGGCGCTCACTCAGATTGGAGGCGATCGCGCGCTTGCCTTGGCGGGTGACCGCGATGCCGCGGACGTCTTCGGGAGCGGTGGCCGGGAAATTGATGTTCATCAACGTGTGCTCGGGCCACGGCAACAGGGTCAACCGCCGGATCACCTCGGGCGCGAAACGGGAAGCGGTGTGCCAGGGTATCGGCTCGCCGTCGATGAAATGCTGGCTCAGCGCGATCGCCGGGATGTCGAGCAATGTCGCTTCCATCGCCGCCGCAACGGTCCCCGAATAGGTCAGATCCTCTCCGACATTGCCGCCGCCATTGACTCCGGAAAGGACGAGGTCCGGGCGGTGCTCGCGAAGCAGGTGCTTGATCGCCAACATCACGCAGTCGGTCGGCGTCCCGTCCACTGCGTAGCGCCGTTCGGCCAACTCCGACATGCGCAACGGGCGCCTTGTCGTCAGCGAGTGGCTGGAGGCGCTTTGTTCCTGCTCGGGCGCGACGACCCAGACGTCCGGCGAGAGATCGCGCGCGATCTCTTCCAACAATTTGATACCGGGCGACCCGATGCCGTCGTCGTTGGTGACGAGAATGCGTGCCTTAGCGAGTTGGATGCGCGCGTCAGCCATGGGTTTCGCCATGGGGTTCGATGACCTCTTGGCCTCCCATATAGGGCCGCAACACCGGCGGGAGCGCCACGGTGCCGTTGTGCCGCTGGAAATTCTCCAGTATCGCGATCAGGGTGCGCCCGATCGCAAGACCGGAGCCGTTGAGCGTGTGAACGGGCGATGTCCCTCTTCCCTCGGCGAAGCGATAGCGCGCCTTCATGCGCAAGGCCTGGAAGGCGCCGCAATTCGAGCAGCTGGAGATCTCGCGGTAGGTCCCCTGCCCCGGCAGCCAGACCTCGATGTCGTAGGTTTTTTGCGATGCAAATCCCATGTCGCCGGTCGACAGCAGCACGACCCGGTAGGCGAGGCCGAGGCGCTTCAGCACTTCCTCGGCGCAAGCGGTCATCCGCTCGTGCTCGGCCGCGGCCTCGTCCGGCCGGACGACCGACACCAGCTCGACCTTTTCAAACTGATGCTGACGGATCATGCCGCGGGTGTCCTTGCCCGCCGCACCGGCCTCGGAGCGAAAGCATGGCGTCCACGCGGTGTAGCGCAGCGGCAGGGCGCCTTCTTCGATGATTTCGCCCGCCACTAGATTGGTCAGCGGCACTTCGGCGGTCGGGATCAGCCAATAGTCGTCGGTTGTTCGGAACATATCCTCGGCAAACTTTGGCAGCTGCCCAACCCCGAAGACCGCGTCGTCGCGGACCAACAGCGGCGGAGAAACTTCGGTGTAGCCAAACTCGGTCGTATGAAGATCGAGCATGAATTGGCCGAGGGCCCGCTCGAGCCGGGCGAGCGCGCCGCGTAGAACGACGAATCGGGACCCGGACAACTTCCCAGCGCGCGCAAAATCCATCATGCCGAGCCGTTCGCCGACGGCCTCATGAGACAATGGCGCGAAATCGAAACGCGGCGGCTCGCCATGATAGCGCACCACCACATTGGCGGTCCCGTCCGGACCGTCCGGCACCTCTTCGGCCGGCAAGTTCGGAAGACCAGCGAGGATCTCGTCGATTTCGGCGCGCAGTCCCGCCGCCTTCTCGGTCGCCTCTCGCGCGGCCGCGGCGGCTGACCTCGCCCCAAACTGGTCGAATTCAACGTTGACACCGGCCGCTGCGCCCTTGGCAGCCCCGATCGACCTAGAGACGCGATTGCGCTCGGCCTGCGCTTGTTGAGCGCGCGTCTCGGCATCGCGCCATTTCCGATCCAGGTCGAGGACCTTTCCGGCGTCAGCCTCTAGGCCCCGCCGAGCCAGTCCGCGTTTGAATTCCACCGGGTGGTCACGAAGCCATTTCAGATCGTGCATCGAAGAGCGTCATGCCCGGGCTTGACCCGGGCATCTCCTGGATCGCCGGGTCAAGCCCACGGCTGTCCGGTTGAGTTTTGTGGACAAGGAGCAGGGCATTGAATCCACTCGGTCTTGGACGTTTGGGCGACGTTCCGGACACGAGATTGGGGGTCGATGCCATGCCCCCTCAGAATAGCGGTTTTTATGGGCTGTTGAAGCACGTACCGTGGGATGTTTTCGACCGGCTGGTCAGCGCACCCGGAGCTGATTCGCGAGTTCGCCGGCTGAATACGAAAAGCCAATCCGGCCTCGACATTTCGGACCGGGATCAGGTGGCCGCGTTCGTGTCCGGAGCGGTTGGACGGTTCGGAAAACTCTCTGGCCTGGTCAACAGCGCCGGCATCCGAAGAGTGGGCAACGTTCTGGACACCGATCCCGAGGTTTTCGGAAGGTCCTGTCGTCAACATCGAAGGCACGTTCAACATGTGCCAGGCTTTCGCCCGTGCCGTGAGGCAAGCGCAAACGCAGGCGGCGATCGTGAACCTCAGCTCTGCGGCCGGGATCAGGGGCGTGCCCAACCGCCTTCCCTATGCCGCGTCGAAGTACGGGGTCGTGGGGATCACCCAGACGATGGCATTGGAACTGGGACCCCTCGGCATCCGCGTCAATGCCGTCGTGCCGGGGATGATCCGTACGCCGATGACGGCGCCCATGTTCGAGGACCCCGAAAACGTGCAGCGGATTCGCGCGGCTCACCCGATTGGTCGCGAAGGTCAACCCGAAGAGGTCGCGGCAGCGATCGCGTTCCTGCTGTCTGACGATGCCAGTTTCATCACCGGTGTGGCTCTTCCGGTCGATGGCGGTTCAACCGCGGGTATCCGTGCGCACTGAAAGGCCCAATTATTGCCCCGAAGGTCTGCTCGGGGTGGAAAGCGGACGTGCGGGGTGGACGCGACTATCAAGAGTTTCGCACGCGCAGGTGTGTCGGTAAATTTGACACGCCGAACTCTCGCCAGGACGCGATGAGCTATGCGCATAGCACCACTGACCCATAGTAGCCGCTGAAGAGCTTGGGTAGAGTTGGGGTTACGCAAAGATGTTGCGGATTGTTCCGGTTCGGAAAATTTGACACTTGCGCGCGACAACGTCGGTAGGCCATTGATTAACCTTAATGGCCTAAAGCTTGCACTAACATTCATTAACACCCGTCAAGAGGTACTCATTTCCAATCTAAAGAGGGGATACCAAATGAACCGTTTACTCGCGTCGGGTCTGGCGATTTCGGCGATCGCTTTCATCGCACCGAGGCCCGCAAGCGCTGCGAGTTTGGTCATCAATGACGCTGGCGCGGACCCAAACATCGTCTTCAGTGTCGGCCAATTTGACACAGGGAGCGGGTTTTCCCTTGACGGCACGCAGCTCCTGGCGCCCGGCCTCGGCACTGCAAGCAGGACAGTTTCGGAAGGAACCGCCGCCAGCGGTCCGATCACTCACAGTTTCACAGGTCAGTTCATCACAGGCGGAGCGCTCGTCGCACCGACGAGCGGCACGATCGCGTTTACTGAGGCCGGAGGTGGCATCAGCGACATTCTCACCTTCAGCTACACGGGCGGAGGCGCGGGAGGTACGGCCACTCTGACCGGGAGCTTCGTGTCCGATGTCGACCCCGGTGGTTCTCTGGTGGCTCCCCCGGGCGCGACCTTGGTAGCCGAGACCACCACACCTTTCACTTTCAACAACACCAACATCACCGCCTCGGCCGTCTCAGATGTGGAAGCAGCAGCAGTGCCGGAGCCTGCCAGCCTCACTCTCCTTGGCGGCGCCTTGCTCGGCTTCGGGCTCTATCGGTCTCGCCGCAGAGCGCGTTGACCCAGCCGCCCGCGGCTGTCTCAGCCAATGGTGGGGCGAAGAGGGCCGGCCGATCAAGCTGGCCCTTTCTTGTGCGCGGCACTTGCGATCGGGTTACCCACCGGACGCGCTTTTGCTCGCTGAGCCGAAGGTCCGGAAAGAGTCGAAAGCGGGCCGTCTAGTGCAGCCTTTGTTGACTTCCGCACCCTGCAATCAGCCGGCGAGCAGGCCGCCATTGACTGCCATGACATGATCCACCATGAAGCTTGCGGCTGGGCTGCAGAGCCATACCACAGCAGCGGCGATTTCTGCCGGTTCACCGAAGCGTCCGATGGGTTCTTGCGCCACCATTCGCCGCACGTTTTCTGGATCGTAATTCTTCGTGACGATGGCTGCCATCGGCGTGTTGACCATTCCCGGGCAGACCGCGTTGATGCGGATGCCCTTGGCGGCATAGTCGAGAGCCGCACTCCGCGTCAAACCGATCACCGCGTGCTAATTCGCCGTCGCTGGTTTCCAGAAACGCGGCAGCCTCGGAATTTACGGCGGCATTGTTGAAGGCTGCGTCGAGCCGCCCATAGGTGCCGACGGCGCGCTCGATCATCGCCTCGACCTGAGCGGTATCCCTCACGTCACAGGTGATACCTATCGCACTGTGACCCGCTGCGCGCAGGCCCTCGGCCGCCTTGCCGATCATCCCCTCGTCGCGATCGGCAAGACCACGGAGGCGCCGGCCTTGGCGAAAGCCTCTGCCGTCGCCAGGCCAATGCCGCCGCCAGCTCCGGTGACGAGCGCCCACTTTTCTGTCGAAAGCTGTCGTCATCCCACATCCACCAAAAGTAGTGGTGCGAACCTGACGCTTAGTACCGTGTCCGCGACCACGAGATTGCTTCGCTTTCGCTCGCAATGACGTCGTGAGTGGTTGTCATTGCGAGGAGCGCAGCGACAAAGCAATCTCGATGTTATGGCCAGAGGCGGCGGATCAGCGGGGTTCGAGCCGCAGGGTGGTCGGCAAGGTTTCGGAGCGCACCATCTCCTGCGCATGGGTGCTGCGCTGGTACTTTCTCAGGAATTCGCGGCTGACACGTTCGACCGCTTCGGGATCGGTCGCCGGGAGCGCCTGCACCGCGAGGCGGCGGCCGGCAAACTCCAATGTGGCGGGCCCACCCGCCGCGAGGTCCCGGTACCAGTGCCCCTTGCCACCGAGCCAGGAGCGCACGAAGACCTCGTCGTCGGCGACCACCACCCAGATCACCACCGCGCGCTTGGGGTACTTCTCGGTCCGGATCCTCACCTCCTGCACGTCGCGCAACTCGCGCAGGGTGTCGGCATCGAAATTCGCCATGGCTTAACCTCTCATCCCGCTGGCCATGATTTAGCGGCCGCCTCTGTCGCGATTAGGTTCTATAATTCGTACAGCGCTTATGCTTAGGTGCCATAAATGCACCGCGGAAATCTGAATGACCTGCTGGCCTTCCTGGCCGTCGGGCAGGAGCGCAGTTTCACGCGGGCCGCAGCGAAGCTGGGCGTTTCTCAATCCGCGCTCAGCCACACCATTCGTGACCTCGAGGATCGGGTCGGTCTTCGGCTGTTGATCCCGCACGACCGGCAGCGTCTCGCCAACCGAGGCGGGGCGAACGCCTGCTTCGCACCATCGGCCCGCGGTTCGAGGAGATCGAGGCCGGACTCGAGGCTTTGAGCGAACTTCGGGAGAAGCCCGCCGGCACCATTCGCATCACCGCCACAGACTATGCAGCCGACACGATCCTCTGGCCGAAACTCACGAAGTTGCTACGTCAGTATCCCGACATCAAAGTCGAGATCGTCATCGATTATGGCCTGACCGACATCGTCGCCGAGCGTTTCGACGCCGGCGTGCGCAGCGGCGAGCAAGTGGCGAAGGACATGATCGCGGTGCGTATCGGGCCGGACATGCGCAGCGCCGTCGTGGGCGCTCGGTCGTATTTCAATACGCGGCCGGGACCGCAGACGCCGCAGGAGCTGATCGGCCACAACTGCATCAATTTGCGTCTGCCTACACATGGCGGATTGTACGCCTGGGAGTTCGAGAAAGATGGCCGCGAGCTGAGGGTGCACGTCGAAGGCGAGCTCGTCTTTAACGGCACTTTCCAGATGCTCGATGCGGCGCTGGCCGGATTTGGCCTGGCCTATGTGCCGGAGGACGTGGCGCAATCCCACAGCGCGAAGGACCGTCTCAAGCGGGTGCTCGATGATTGGTGCCCTGCGTATTCGGGCTATAACCTCTACTACCCGAGCCGCCGCCAACCTTCGCCTTGCTGGTCGAGGCGCTTCGCTACCGTGCCGCTAGGCCGGCTTAGGACGGCAGACCTGAAACGAGTGTAGCGCTACTGCAAGGCGTAGAACCCCATCGCGCCGCCGGCCAGCACCTGGTGCCTCGCCCTGGCGGACAGCGGCCCGAGCCGGTCACGGAGCATATCAGGCGCGCCCGGGAAGAAGCCGTCCTGGTGCGGGTAATCGGTCGCCCACATGATCTTGTGCGGGCCGATATAGTCGGCCAAGACAGCGATGCTGTTCTCGACCGGCTCGAACGAGATCCAGCAATTGCGCTGGAAGAGTTCGCTCGGCCGCATCTTCGGGGCGGTTTCGTTGAAGCCATGGTCGTCGAAATGCCGGTCCATCCGGTCGAGCCACGGCGCGATCCAACCGCCGCCCAATTCGAGGAACGCGACGCGCAGTCGCGGGTGGCGATCGACCACGCCGCCCCAGATCACCGCCATCGCCGCCAGCATCATCTCCATCGTGTGTGAGATCATGTGGCGCGCCGCGCGGTCGCCCTCGAAACGGTCGACGCCGACGGTGGGCATCGCGGTCGTCGAGCCCTCGTGAAAGCCGATCGAGAAGTCGAGCTCCTCCGCCACGGCCCAGAACGGCTCGTATATCGGGTCGCTGATCATCTTGTTGCCGTGATACGGGTTGGGCCGCAGAAAGCCGCCGCTCATCCCAAGCTCCTCCCGGGCGTACCGCATCTCCTCGATCGCGAGCTCGACCGACTGCATCGGCAGCATCGCGACCCCGAAGAGGCGCTCGGGGTAGGGCTTGCAGTAGTCGGCGAGCCAGCGGTTGTAGGCGCGGCACATGCCCGCCGCGAGGCCGGGATCCTCGACGGCACCGGCGAACAGGCCGAGGCTGGGGTAGAGGAAGGCGGCGTCGATGCCGTCGGCATCCATGTCGACAATGCGCGCGTGCGGGTCGAACCCGCCCTTCCTCCCTTCGGCATATTTGAGGGTGTCGGGTTTGACGGTGCCTTGCCGCACCCCGACCGACCCGAGGCTGCCGATCCCCCGCGGATTGCCCAGCAATTTGCCCTCGACCTGGAGGCGCTCCTTGCCGTTCTCGTCGATGACGAACCGCGGCCGGCGGTCGCGGTACTCGGGATCGATGTATTTGTCCCAGAGATCGAGCGGCTCCAAAATGTGGCCGTCGGCATCGACAACGTCGTAGGCGCGGGTCATCGACATTCCCTCCTTTGCGATCTAATCTGGGGCATGCTAACGCAGCCGCGGATGCGGCGCGAGACTGAACGCAATTCACAATAGCGAAGCAGGCATGCGGTTGGCAGAGACCGGTCGCGGTTTTGATTTGCCCCGGCTCTAGATTTGATCGTAAGGCCTCCAATCAGGGGGGTGACCAGACGGATACGTCGACAACAGGAAGTAGCGCGTCGGTTGGTAATGGTTATCCGCCGTAAAGGGCGCCTCGAACCGGTCACCGAGCAAATCATTTCTGACAAAAAAGGCGTTAGAGCCAACGATATTGCAACCTACGAGGCTATATCCTTTGCGATTTGCAACCTTCGTAATCGCCACCAGCGAAGATCCGCTGTAATCAGACCCAGTCCATCGGTATTCTGGATTGTATCTTTGTGCGATGCTTACTGGCGGTGGGAATTTACCGTTATATTCGATAATGATAACCCGCGGTGCAACGACATCGATTGCCTCAAAAACGTGGATGTCATTTCCGTCAATATCAATCGACAGCAAATCAATCTCGCCCTGAAAATATTCTTGGATAAGGCTGTTGATATTTTCGCGCGTGATGACGGCGGCTGTAACCCGTAATTTGCCGGCAGTCACGACATCATCAAATCTCTCGTGTATTTGCATCACATAGCTGTGGTTTCCCTCAATCCACAATCCGCTCCAACCTTCCAGCAAAAGTTTGAGCGTGTTGTTCTCCAAGCCATTCCCCACTCCGAATTCGACAAATTTGCTTGAGCTCACACCAATGCGATTGAAAATTTCTTGAACAATGCCGTCCTCATCACACTGAGAATACACTTTGAAGCCATACGGTTCCAGACGGTTTCCTTCACGATATTTATGGTCGGAAAACAGGGCGCGACGATATTGTTCGGCGTTAATATACACCAATGCATTTAGCCGTCTGAGCATAACTTCGTTACGATAAAGCATGTCACTGCTGCTATTGATCAGATCATTGAGTTGCTTCAGCTTGTTCCAAGCTTTGCGAATCATGGCGCCTATCGGGTCTCTCAAGACAGCAATTTATCTGTCTAATGTAGCTCAGTCGTACATTAATCCCAAGCGACGAGGCTGGAGCAAAAGTAACGGACAATTTTTGCCGAGCCGGCGTCGAATTTACCGGGTCCGGGACGCGTTTGGGAGTGTTCTTGCTTTCGAACTCAACCCCGCAGACAGCCGCGACGACCACACGCCCCGTGCGCCAAAAATGGTCTCCTCCCGGCTGGCGCTGGACCCGGCCGGGAGAGCTGACTGAAAGGGATCAGCCGGCTGGAACCGCCTGCCAGCCGGTGTTGCACTGTGTCACGTACGGGTAATAGCCTGCCGGATCGGAGCAGTAGTACCAAGTCTGGCTGGCGTAAGGCTGGCCGTAGCCGTAATAGTCGTAATCCGGATAATAACCCCAGTACGGATAATCATAATAGGTCCACGCCAGTCCAGGTCCGGCCAACCACCAGCCGTGGCGTCCGCCGTGCCCGCCATGGTACCAGCGCCCCCCGCGGCCGCCGAAGCCGTTGTGCAAGGTGGCGAAGCTGCCGTGGAACTCGCCGCCATGGAATCCGCCTCCGCCGTGAAATCCGCCAAACCCCCTGCCATGGAATCCGCCTCCGCCATGGACTCCGCCTCCGCCGCCGTGCCCTCCGCCACCGCCCCATTGCGCGGCATGGGCGAGATCTGGCTGGCAGAGGACAGCTGCGCCCAGCAACACAGCCGCAATGCTCATCAGACGCCACCTTTTCCTAGGGCGGGCTCCGCTATTGCCTGATTCGCGCATTGATGACTCCTTATGCTACCTTGCCGCGCACGGGACAATGACGACCCAGCCGGCTTTCATGACCGGATATGTGTTGCTGACGCCAACTGCGCCAATCACTCTTGGTAAATTTTTGGTAAATACAGATTGCTGCGCTTCACCGGTTTTCACCGGATTTTACTCCGGCCGGGGCGCACACCTAAATCTGCGGGTTTGAGGTTAGCTTAGAACTGAGCGGGGGCGTTGCTGTTTACATGCGCTCTCGCTCTGGGCGTGTGGCGGCATTATGAGCAGCAAGGTCATCCTGCAGCCGCCGGTCAATTAGCCGACGGCGGCCAGGTGCAGATCATCCCGGAATCACCGCAAGCGACGCCATAACCGGGGCCGCTGGACATCAGGACAGTTCGGCGGGACATTATTAGGGGGCGGTCACCCGCCCGGGATCAAACCGGCGGAACCCGTCCGGGAGGGCGGAGCGTTTATTAGGTTTGCGTATTGGTCGGCGATCGAGGGGTTCCCGTGCAAACCGTCAAACACCGACTGTTCGAGCCGCGGCTGGCGCCGCGCCGCACGAAAATCGAGGTGCCGGGCTGGGGCGGCAATTCGGAGCCGCGGCGCGACGGCTCGCACGAACAGGCCTGGCACTGCATTCCATTCATTGAAGGCGCGCAGTACGGCGTCGAGCTGTTCTACCCTTACGAGAACGAATTGCACGTGACCAAACGCAGCGGCCAGGTCGTGCTCGACGGCGATTTCGGTCCCGACCCGATGACCGGCATCCAGTGGCCGCCGTTCCGCATTTTTGGCGAGGAGTACTACACGTATCAGCTGCTGCTCGATCTCAAGGTCGCCGACGACATGGCGGTACGGACCGAGCCCCATCCCCGTTTCTACACCTCCGCCGCCGATGACGTGCCGATCGCCGTGCCCGCGCTATTGCGCACGAGCTGGTGGCCGATGATCTCGTTTGTCGTGTTCAAGGCTCCGCCCGAGGGGCGCGCCCACATCTTCCGGCCCGGCGAGCCGTTCATGCAGATCGTATTCTTACCTGCGGAACCTCAGTTCGAGCTGGCGCCGATGGACGAAGAGGAAGCGGCCGAGCGCGAAATGCGCTATCGCCGCATCCATGCCAGCCGCGACACATTGGGAAAAGAGTTCGAGCTGGACATCGTCGACCAACACCGTGTTCGACGCTACCTACCGCAACATCCTGCGCGCGGCACGGGCCAGGGCCAAGGAGGCCGGGTCCTAAAACCCCCTCCAAGGCCTCAGCGGCGGGGAGCCGCGTTGTAGTCTCGTCGTCAGCGCCCGCCGACGACCACGCCTCCGATGCCCGGGATGCCGATAAAGGCATTGTTATGATGGTGATGGTGGTGATGGGCGTAGGCATGGTGGTGGTGGTGGTGATGATGATGGTGATAATTGTAGGCAGGGTAGCGATACGGATAACTATAGGGCGGTGAATAGTACGGCGTGTAGTAAGCCTGCGCCAGCTCGACCTCATTGAGACGCTCGGCCGCATTCGCGCGGACTTCGTTGTCCGCCTGCAACGCCGCCGCGGGGTTCGAGATTGGCGCGAGCAGGTCGGCATAAGAGGACGCCTGCAGCGGCTCAGCCGGGTCCGATGCGGGACCAGTTGAAGCTTGCGCAGTACTCATGGTCGCCAGTCCAGCAACCGCGCCGAGCAATCCGGCGATTTTCTTATCCATATAATCCTCCATCTCGCAACGCCGGAGGCGTTGCCTCGTATACGAAACAAGAGTAGTAATTAGAGGGTTCCAATAAGAAAACCGTCGGCGCTTTGCTACGAGTGAGCCGCCGCTCAAAGCTCGCAACAATGATATCCTACTGACGCCGAAGAAAAATTAACTAAACTTGACGCGGGATGTGACTGACGAGCCGGTCGCATTCCATGCATCGCGACGGATCGCAGCCGCTACATCGCGAGGATCGCACGGGCGGCCGGCGCATTCCACAGCCGAGCTGGCAATAAATGTGCTAGGAAATAAAGTTATGGTACGACACGTTCAACTGAGCTGATCGCCGCCGGCTGGAGCAGGCCGGTTCGCCGCGGTCAATTCTTAAGGGGAAATCGATCCGATGCGCATCGCAGTGATCGGGACGGGGTATGTGGGTCTGGTTTCGGGAGCATGTTTTTCCGAATTCGGCGTGTCGGTGACCTGTGTCGACACGGATGCGGCAAAGATCGCGCGGCTGCGGCGCGGCGAAATGCCGATCTACGAGCCGGGGCTCGAGAATTTGGTCGCGGCCAATACGGCGGCGGGACGGCTGTCCTTCACCACGGAGCTTTTGCCGGCGATCGAGGGGGCCGATGCGGTCTTCATCGCGGTCGGCACCCCGTCGCGGCGCGGCGACGGACACGCCGACCTCAGTTATGTCTTTGCCGCCGCCGTGGAGATCGGCCGGGCGTTGGCCGAGGCCCGAGCTGGCGGCTATACGCTCGTGGTGACCAAGTCCACGGTGCCGGTCGGCACCGGGCGCGAGGTCGCCGCGATCCTGCGCCGGGTCTGCCCGGCCGGCGATTTCGACGTCGCCTCGAACCCGGAATTTCTGCGCGAGGGCTCGGCGATCGAGGATTTCATGCGCCCCGACCGGGTGGTGATCGGCGCCGACGGCGACCGGGCCCGGGAGGTCATGCGGGAGCTCTACCGGCCGCTCTATCTGAGCGAAACGCCGATGCTGTTCACCGACATCGAGACCGCCGAGCTGATCAAATACGCCGCCAACGCGTTTCTCGCGACCAAGATCACCTTCATCAACGAGATTGCGGATCTGTGCGAACGGGTCGGCGCCGATGTCCAGGACGTCGCCCGCGGCATCGGGCTCGACGGCCGCATCGGCCGCAAGTTTCTGCACGCCGGGCCGGGCTTTGGCGGATCTTGCTTTCCGAAGGACTGCCAGGCCTTGGTGCGCACCGCCCGCGAGGCCGAGCAAAATCTGGCGCTCGTCGAGACGGTCGTGCAGGTCAACGAGGCGCGCAAGGCGCGCATGGCCGACAAGATCATCGCCGCCTGCGGTGGCACGGTTGCCGGCAAGACGATCGCCGTCCTCGGCCTCACCTTCAAGCCCAACACCGACGACATGCGCGACAGCCCCAGCCTCGCGATCCTGCCGCGGCTCGCCGCGGCGGGCGCGGCGATCCGCGCCTTCGACCCGGCCGGGATCGACGAGGCGAGAAACCTGATGCCCGACCTGGTCTATTGCGAGGACGCCTATGAAGCGGCTGAAGGCGCCGATGCGCTGGTGCTCTTGACCGAATGGAACGAGTTCCGCGCCCTCGACCTCGCCCGAATCGGCCGGCTGCTCGCAGAGCCGCTGGTCGTCGACCTGCGCAACATTTACCAGCCGGCCGAAATGGCGGCCGCGGGGCTTGGCTATGTCAGCATCGGCCGTCCCCCGCAGCTCTCCCGAGCCTGAACGTCGTCGCAACCCGAGAATTTGCATGAGCTCTGTTCGAAAGCGCGTTCTGGTGACCGGCGGCGCCGGTTTTCTCGGCTCGCATCTCTGCGAGCGGCTGGTGGCCCGCGGCGACGACGTGTTGTGCGTCGACAACTACTTCACCGGCCGCAAGGACAATATCGCCCGGCTGTTGAGGGTTCCGCATTTCGAGGCGATGCGCCACGACATCACGCATCCGCTGTTTGTCGAGGTCGACGAAATCTACAATCTCGCCTGCCCGGCCTCACCGATCCATTACCAGTTTGATCCGGTGCAGACCACCAAGACCAGCGTGATTGGGGCGATCAACATGCTCGGCCTCGCCAAGCGGCTGAAGGCCCGAATATTCCAGGCGTCCACCTCGGAAGTCTATGGCGACCCGACCCTCCACCCGCAACCCGAAGCCTATCGCGGCAACGTCAACCCGATCGGTCCGCGCGCCTGCTACGACGAGGGCAAGCGCTGCGCCGAGACCCTGTTCTTCGACTATTTCCGCCAGCACAATCTGCGAATCCGCGTCGTGCGCATCTTCAATACGTACGGCCCGCGCATGCACCCCAACGACGGCCGCGTCGTCTCCAACTTTATTGTCCAGGCGTTGCAGGGTGCGCCGATCACGCTCTATGGTGACGGCAGCCAGACCCGCGCCTTCTGCTATGTCGACGACCTGGTCGACGGCTTCCTGGCGCTGATGGCCGCCCCCGACGAGATCACCGGGCCGATCAACCTCGGCAATCCGGTGGAGACCTCGGTCGCCGAGCTCGCCGACATGATCATCGACATGACCGGCTCGCGCTCGAAGATCACCCGCCGGCCACTTCCCGTCGACGATCCGGTGCAGCGTTGTCCCGACATCGCCGAAGCCGAACGGGTTCTCGGCTGGCATCCTAAGACAGCGCTGAAAGACGGCCTGACCCGTACTATCGATTATTTCGACAAGCTGCTTGGTTCCCACGGGGTGTCCGCTTAGGAGGCGTTTGGTGAGGGTTCTGGTGTTCGGAGCCGGCGGGCAGGTCGGCCGCGAGGTTTGCCGCGCGGCTTGGCCCGCATCATACGAGCTGGTTCCCATCGGTCGCAACGCGGCCGACATCACCAAGGCAGGGGCCGTAAACGCGATCATCGCGCGAAAACGCCCCGACCTGGTCATCAACCTCGCCGCTTATACGGCCGTCGATCGCGCCGAAAGCGAGCCCGAAGCGGCTTGGGCGGTCAATTGTGCGGGAGCTGCCCACATTGCGGCCGTATGCGGCGAGGACGGGCCGCCGCTCGTTCACCTGTCGACCGATTACGTGTTTGATGGGCGCAACAGCGAACCGTACCGTGAGGCGGATGCGGTTAATCCGCTCAATGTCTATGGGCGCAGCAAGGAGGCCGGCGAGCGCGCTGTGCGGGCAGCGGCGCCTCGCCACATCATCTTGCGCACCGCCTGGGTGTACGGCGCCTACGGAGCGAATTTCGTAAAAACCATGCTGCGGCTCGGGGTCGAGCGGCCGGTCCTGAGGGTCGTCGCGGACCAGCGCGGCTGTCCCACCGCCGCCGCCGATATCGCTGCGGCGCTGATCGCGATCGCCCGGCAAATTGGGCGCAGCGGGACGGAATGGGGCACTTTCCATTTCGCCGCGGCCGGCAGCACCAGCTGGCATGGGTTCGCCGAGGAGATTGTAGATTTAGCCGGGGAGCTTGGTGCGTGGCCGAGCGGAGCCGGGCCTCAGCTCGAGCCGATCACCACGGACCAATATCCGACAGCCGCGCAGCGCCCGATGAGCTCGGTGCTCGATTGCCGTAAGATCGCCGCCTTCGGCATCTCTCCGCCGCCCTGGCGGTCCAGTCTCCCCGCTGTGATCCGAGAGCTGATCGGGCCGGAGATCCGATGAAAGGGATCATTCTGGCCGGCGGTCACGGCACCCGCCTCTACCCGGCCACCCTGGCGCTCAGTAAACAGCTCCTGCCGGTCTATGACAAGCCGATGGTATATTACCCGCTGACCACCCTGATGCTGGCGGGCATCCGGGATATTCTGGTCATCACAACCCCGGCGGAGCTGCCCCGCTTCGCCAATTTGCTGCGGGACGGCGGGCAATGGGGCCTCTCGATCCGATACGCCGAACAGGCGAGGGCCGAGGGGCTGGCGCAGGCCCTGGTCATCGGGCGAAGCTTCATCGACGGCGATTACGTCGCCCTGGTCCTGGGGGACAATATCTTCTACGGGCACGGACTTCCCGACATGCTCAGGCAGGCGGCAAGGCCGCGCTCGGGCGCCACGATCTTTGCCTACCAAGTGCGTCACCCGGAAGCTTATGGCGTGGTCGAATTCGATGCCGGCGGCGCACCTGTCGCCATCGTCGAAAAACCCCAGCAGCCGCGCTCTCATTGGGCTGTCACCGGTCTCTACGTCTACGACAATTCCGCTCCCGAGATTGCCGCCTCTCTAAAGCCCTCGCCCCGCGGAGAATTGGAGATCACCGACCTCAATAATGTCTACCTGTCTCGGAGGATGCTCAACGTCGAGCGGTTCGGGCGCGGCTATGCGTGGTTTGATACTGGGACGCACGATTCGCTGTTGGAGGCATCCGAATTCGTCCGCACGATAGAGCTGCGCCAAGGGTTAAAGATCGCCTGCGTCGAGGAGGTCGCCTACCGCATGGGCTACATCGACGTGCACCAGCTTCTCAGCCTTGCCCGGGAATACAGCAAGAGCGGGTATGGCAGCTATCTAGAGCGGCTGGTCGAGGAACCTTGCTGACCCGGCAAGCCCTCAAATGATCTTGTGTGCCCGCAATTCCTCGAGGATCTGCTCGGCAGCGGTGTCGGGTGTTGCGTCAACCGTGGTGATTCGGATTTCGGAGGCCTCCGGCGGCTCATAGGGGGAGTCGAGACCGGTGAAGTTCTCGAGCCGTCCGGCCCTTGCCTTGGCGTAAAGCCCCTTGGGGTCTCGGCGCATGCATTCCTCGAGCGGCGTGTCGACAAACACTTCGAGGAAGGCGGCCGGGGCGGTCAGCTCGCGGACCATCCTGCGCTCTGCGCGAAACGGAGAGATGAACGAGCAGATCACGATGAGCCCCGCCTCGGCCATCAGTTTTGCAACTTCGCCGACCCGTCTGATGTTCTCGACCCGGTCAGCGTCGGTGAAGCCGAGATCGCGATTGAGACCGTGCCGGACGTTGTCGCCGTCGAGCAGCATCGTGTGCCGGCCGAGCGCGAGCAGCTTTTTTTCGACGATGTCGGCGATCGTCGATTTGCCGGCGCCCGACAATCCGGTCAGCCACAGCACGGCCGGCAACTGATCCTTCAGCGCGGCGCGCTGCTCCCGACCGACCGTCAGCGCCTGCCAATGGATATTGCTGGCCCGGCGCAGGCCGAAGGCGATCATTCCAGCTCCCGCCGTCTCGTTAGTGAGACGATCGATCAGAATGAAAGCGCCGGTGTGGCGGCAGACGGCATATGGATCAAAAGCCACTGGCGCCGCGGTCGACAGGTTGCAGAACCCGATCTCGTTGAGCCGGAGCGTCCGGTCCGCCAGATGCGCCATCGTCTCCACATCGATGCGGTGCTTGAGCGCGGTAACGGTGGCCGGGACGGTGCGCGTCCCGATCTTCAGCAGATAAGAACGGCCGGGAACCAGCGGCTGGTCGCTCATCCAGATCACGTGCGCGGCGAACTGGTCGACGCATTCAGGCGGCTCGCGAGGATCCGCCAGCAGATCGCCGCGCGCAATGTCGATATCGGTTTCGAAGGTAAGGGTGACCGCATCACCCTCCCGAGAGCGATCGGCTATGCCGTCAAAGGTGACGATTTCCTTGAGCCTTGCGGATCGATCGGAGCCCGCCAGCAAGACGACGTCGCCGGGCGCGATCGAGCCGGAGACCACCGTACCCGAAAAGCCGCGGAAATCGCCGTTCGGACGGTTGACCCATTGCACCGGGAAACGGAACGGCCGTTCGATGCTGTCGCCCGAAATCTCGACGGAATGAAGGTGCTCGATCAGGGCGGGTCCGCCGTACCAAGGCATCCGAGCCGAGGCCTCGGTAACATTGTCGCCGAGCCGGGCCGAAAGCGGAATTGCCGCAACCGAGACCTCGCCGAAATTCGCCGCGAACGCCGAAAAGCTCCCCGCTATCTCATCGAAGCGGCGCTGCTCGAACCCAACTAGGTCCATTTTGTTGACCGCGAGCACGATCTGCCGGATACCAAGCAGCGAACATATAAAGGCGTGCCGCTTGGTTTGCGGCAGCACGCCTTTGCGCGCATCGACCAGGATTATGGCGAGCTCGGAGGTCGAAGCGCCGGTGGCCATATTTCGCGTGTATTGTTCGTGCCCTGGTGTATCGGCGACGATGAAGGCGCGCTGCGGCGTCGCAAAGAACCGGTAGGCGACGTCGATCGTGATGCGCTGCTGGCGCTCGTCCTCGAGCCCATCGAGCAGCAGCGAGAAATCGACCTCGTCGCCGGTCGTACCGAAGCGCCGGGATTCGCGCTGCAGTGCGCCGAGTTGGTCGTCGAGGATCGAACCGCATTCGTAGAGCAGCCGGCCAATTAATGTCGACTTGCCGTCGTCGACTGACCCGCAGGTCAGCAGACGCAGCAGTTCCTTGCCGGGCCGCGCGGAAGGCGCCCGGTGCGGGTGGGGCATCAGAAGTAACCTTCCCGCTTCTTGCGTTCCATCGCGGCTTCCTCGTCGCTGTCGGTCAGCCGGACCTGCCGCTCGGAATGGCGCGCATTGCGCAGCTCGGCGAGGATTTCGCACGGCGTGGCGGGGCCGATTCTAAGGCGCCGGTCAGCGGGTAGCATCCCAAGGTGCGGAACCGGACGCGCCGCAATTCGGGGCGCTCGCCGGGCTCGAGCGGCAGACGATCGTCGTCGACCATGATCCAAACCCCACCGCGGCTGATTACCGGGCGCGGCTTGGCGCAATAGAGCGGCACGACGGGAATTTCTTCTGCTGCAATGTATTCCCAGATGTCCAACTCGGTCCAGTTGGACAGCGGGAACACGCGCATAGACTGCCGCTCGCCCAGACGAGTTTTAAACAGCCGCCAGAGTTCCGGCCTTTGGTCCTTCGGGTCCCAGCCGTGGTCGGGGCTGCGCACCGAGAAGATCCGCTCCTTCGCGCGGCTCTTTTCCTCGTCCCGGCGCGCCCCCCGAGTGCGGCGTCAAAGCCATGGCGGTCGAGCGCCTGCTTCAACGCTTCGGTCTTCATCACCGCCGTGTGCAGCGCCGATCCCGAAGTGATCGGGTTGATGCCGAGTGCCCTGCCCTCCTCGTTGGTGTGGACGACCAGATCGAGCCCGAGCCGGCGCGCGGTCTCGTCGCGAAGCGCGATCATCTCGCGGAACTTCCAGCCGGTGTCGATATGAAGGAGCGGAAAAGGCGGCGTGCCGGGGAAAAGCGCTTTGCGCGCCAGGTGCAGCATGACGCTCGAAGTCCTTCCCGATCGAATAGAGCAGCACCGGTTGCGGAATTCGGCAGCCACCTCGCGGATAATGCCGATCAACTCGGCTTCGAGGCGCTTCAGATGTTCGGGCAATATCCGAGCAGGCAGGGTTTGGTTGCCGACAATATGCAAAGAATGTCCTTGAATACTTAACCGATAGCGGCGGTTGGGCGCGTTGCGCGTCTCAGGCTCAATGCAGCTTCGGTGTCCTGAGGTATCGCGTCCGGTCGGCGGACAGGATGCGAACCGTCAATGTTTCGTCGTCGCGTACCACCTGCATCACCACCTCGCAGCCGGCGGGCCCTCCCGCCCACACCTTCCGCCACAGCCCGGCGAGGCTGGCGACCGGATCGTCGCGCACCGCCAGGATGCGGTCTCCGGGGCGCAGCCCGGCTTTGCTTGCGGGGCCCTTCTCGACCAGCCCGGCGACTACGATAGCGTCCTCGACCTCGGCAGCGAGCAGCCCGAGCCACGGGCGGGCCGGCCGGTTCGGACGCCCGTATGTCAGCATGTCGTCGAGGATCGGGGGCAGAAGCTCGATCGGCACCACCATGTTGACATCGCGGCGCAGCTCGCGGCCGTTGGCGTGCTGAACATGCAATGAACCGATGCCGATCAGCCGGCCATCGGCGCCGATCAGCCCGGCGCCGCCCCAAAACGGGTGGGCCGGTGCGGTAAAGATCGCGCGGTCGAGGACATATTCCCAATATCCGGCGAATTCCTGCCGCGCGACGACCCTCGCCGACAGCGCGTGGCGCCGGCCTCCTTCGGCGGCCATGATGGCGCGGTCGCCGGCGCCGACCCGCACCCCGATGCCGAGATCGATCGGCGACACCTTCAGCCGCCCGAGCGCCTGCACGAGACCGAAGCCGGTCTCCTGGTCATAGGCGAGGACATGCCCTTGCACGGCGCCGCCTCCCTCCGAGGTGAGCCACATCGTCTCGGCTTCGGTGACAAGATAGCCGATCGTCAGCACCAAACCGTCTTCGCGGATCAGAACCCCGCTGCCTGCTCGTTCGGTGCCCAGCGTCCCGGCGGTGAAGGCATCCTCCGGGACGGTCGCGCGCAAGCCGAGGACGGCGCTCAGCGCGCGCTCCAGATCAAAAGTGCAATCCGCCTGCTTCGGCTGGATCTCGCCCGGTATCTCCCAATCTACGGTTCGCGACATCTTGGCGGCTCATTTGTAGCGGGTAGTCGTATCATAACCACAAACCACCCGCCTGGGTTCAGCTCTTTTCGAGGTGTCTTGCCCGTGATGCTGGCATAGCCTTCGCGGGCTCCTCGGTGTGCGATAACTGCTTGACAATCCAGCAAGGCCAAATTATGTCGGCAGCACTCTCAGAGCGAGAGTGCTAATTCCGGATTTTTGGTTTGCGTTTTAGGAGGTATTCATGAATTTCCGTCCATTGCACGACCGCGTGCTGATCCGGCGGGTCGAGGGCGAGGAGAAGACGGCGGGCGGCATCATCATCCCCGACACGGCGAAGGAAAAGCCGATGGAAGGGGAGGTGGTCGCCGCCGGTCCGGGTGCGCGGGGCGAGGATGGCAAGCTCCAGCCGATGGACGTCAAAGCGGGCGACCGTGTGCTGTTTGGCAAATGGTCGGGCACCGAGGTCAAGCTCGACGGCGAAGAGCTGATCATCATGAAAGAGTCCGACATCATGGGCGTGCTCGAACGCGGCGCCGCCGCCCAAAAGGTCGCCTGAGGAGAAAAAGAGAGATGGCTGCCAAAGAAGTCAAATTTCATAGCGACGCTCGCGAGCGCATGCTGCGCGGCGTCGACATTCTCGCCAATGCCGTCAAGGTGACGTTGGGCCCGAAGGGGCGTAACGTCGTCCTCGACAAATCGTTTGGCGCGCCGCGCATCACCAAAGACGGCGTTACCGTCGCCAAAGAAATCGAGCTGCCCGACAAATTCGAGAATATGGGCGCCCAGATGGTCCGCGAGGTCGCCTCGAAGACCAGCGATCAGGCGGGCGACGGCACCACGACTGCGACGCTCTTGGCCCAGGCGATCGTGCGCGAGGGCGCAAAAGCGGTCGCGGCGGGCATGAACCCGATGGATTTGAAGCGCGGCATCGACACGGCGGTCGAGGCCGTCGTCGCCGACATTAAACAGCGTTCGAAGAAGATCTCGACGAACGAAGAGATCGCGCAGGTCGGCACGATTTCGGCCAATGGCGAGCGCGAGGTCGGCGAGATGATCGCGCAAGCGATGCAGAAGGTCGGCAACGAGGGCGTCATTACGGTCGAGGAAGCGAAGAGCCTCGAGACCGAACTCGACGTCGTCGAAGGCATGCAGTTCGACCGGGGCTATCTCTCGCCCTATTTCGTCACCAACGCCGAGAAGATGATCGCCGAGCTGGAGAACCCGTACATCCTGATCCACGAAAAGAAGCTGTCTGGCTTGCAGGCGATGCTGCCGGTGCTCGAGTCGGTGGTGCAGAGCAGCAGACCCCTGTTGATCGTCGCCGAGGATGTCGAGGGCGAGGCCTTGGCGACACTCGTCGTCAACAAATTGCGCGGCGGCCTCAAGGTGGCGGCGGTCAAGGCGCCGGGTTTTGGCGATCGCCGTAAGGCCATGCTCGAGGACATCGCGATCCTGACCGCCGGCCAGGTCATCAGCGAAGATCTCGGCATCAAGCTCGAAAACGTCACGGTCGAAATGCTGGGCCAGGCCAAGCGGGTGCGCGTCGAGAAGGAGAACACGACGATCATCGACGGCGCCGGCAAGAAGGACGACATTCAGGGCCGGTGCAACCAGATCCGTCAGCAGATCGAAGAGACGACTTCCGACTACGATCGCGAAAAATTGCAGGAGCGCCTGGCGAAGCTCGCCGGCGGCGTTGCAGTGATCCGCGTCGGCGGCGCCACCGAGGTCGAGGTCAAGGAGAAGAAGGATCGGGTCGACGACGCGATGCACGCGACCCGCGCGGCGGTCGAGGAAGGCGTCGTAGCCGGTGGCGGGGCCGCGCTGCTGTATGCGATCCGCGCTCTCGATGGACTGAAGCCGGCGAATAACGACCAGAAAGTCGGCATCGACATCGTCAAGAAGGCGCTGTCCTACCCGGCACGCCAGATCGCCGAGAACTCGGGCACGGACGGCTCGATCATCGTCGGCAAGCTGCTCGACAGCACCGACCCGAACTACGGGTACGACGCTCAGAAGGGCGAATTCACCGACATGATCCGGTCCGGCATCATCGACCCGACCAAGGTCGTGCGTCACGCGCTGCAGGATGCGTCCTCGGTGGCGGGTCTGTTGATCACGACCGAAGCGATGGTCGCCGAGAAGCCCGAGCCAAAGACCGCGCCGGCGATGCCGCCCGGCGGTGGTGGAATGGGCGGCATGGACTTTTAACCATCCGGTAATGTCATTGCGAGGAGCGCCCGCGCGACGAAGCAATCTCGATCCAGCGAGCGTTCAGCGGCCCGAGATTGCTTCGCTCCGGCCCGCAGTGACGCCCGCAGGTCAGCCTGAAGGGTAAGTCATCGAGCCGCCCGCCCGCGGGAAATCGTGGGCGGGCGGTGTTTTGTTAAGCACGAGGATGGGTTGCATAAAGCCCGAATTGGATCGATCCTGGCTCCGCATTTGTTTTGCGTGCCGGAGAGAGGAGGTTCAATGGGCGAGGTCATTCCGTTTCCGTCACGCAAACTTGCCCAAGCGGCCGCAACGTGGCGGCCGCCGGCGACTGTTTTTCACGACCGCGGCTGGCGCATTCTCGAACTGCCGAGCAGCGGACAATATCTCGCTATATCCAGCTATTGCCGCCGCGGCGTCGTGGTCGGCCGCTTCGCTCCCCAAGCGGCTGCCGAGAACCACCACGAAGGCACCGAAATCGCTATCCTGACGCGCTGCGGGGCCGACGAGAAGTTGGCCCGCTGCACGATCGCCTGGCTGAATTCGAGCGGTCCGCGCACCGCCATCCTCAGCTCGTTCGTCGTCGCCGCGGGAGGCCGCTATCGATATTGGCGCGACGCGATCGTCGAAGTTGCGGCGATCGGCGGGACCAGGCTCGCCAGGCTGCTTGACGGCAGCATCGCCATCGCCCGGGAACCCGAGCCGGTGCCGCTGCTCGACCTGTTCGCCCCGGTCAAAGAGAACCGGTGCCGCGGCGCGTTCCATCGCCTGCCGCGCGAGATGCGCGCCGCCATTCTGCGCTGGGCCGATCCGCGGGCGCAATTTGGCGGCTGGCCGGATCCTGCCTCGCGGCTTTAGCCGGCACTCCGCGTTTGCGCCTGCCGCAACCCTGCTCTGCTTAGCCAAACCGCCGATCCGCACAGCACTCCGCATCCTTGCCAGCAGACAGCCCGCTGCCCATACTCATTGCGATGCGGCGTCTTTTGTCCGACCCGATTTTCGAGGCCGAAGCCAACGCACCGGTTCGGTTGTGTGACCACCCGGGCTGCGTCTGCGGCGGTGATTTCCGCGCGCCGAAATCCCGGCTCGACCTGCACGATTATCACTGGTTTTGCCTCGAGCACGTGCGCGCCTACAACTCCGCGTGGAATTATTACGCGGGGATGAGCGATGCCGAGATCGAGGCCGAGATCCGCCACGACACCGTCTGGCAGCGCCCGAGCTGGCGGCTGGGCGATCGTCATGGCCCCGGTTACGGCGATCGGATCCGCGATCCTTTAAGCGTGTTCTCCGGCGGCCCGGAGGGGGCCGGGGAACGTCGCCGGCGCAATGGCGATAACGGCCGGGATCCGGTGCGGCGCGCGCTGTCGGCGCGCGAGCAGGCGCTCGCCGTTTTCGAACTGGAGCCGCCCTTCACCTTGGTGCGCCTCAAGGCGCGGTACAAAGTCCTGGTCAAGCTGCACCATCCCGACGCCCACGGCGGCGACAAGGCAGCCGAGGAGAAGCTCAAGATCATCAATCAGGCTTATGCCACGTTGAAGGCGAGCTATTTCGCATGAACCTCGCGCCGCCGGGCCGTGAACCCATCCTGCTCCACTACTGGGATAAAACCGAATAATGCCATCCGTCCAGCCAGCGGCTCCCACCCCCGCCTTTCCGCTCGAACAGCCCGACATCACGATCTCGGTTCGCCAGACCTTCGGGATCAACAGCGATCTGCAGGTCCCGGCGTTCAGCCAGGCGAGCGAGCACGTTCCCGATCTCGACGACGCCTATCGTTTCGACCGCGACACGACATTGGCGATCCTCGCCGGTTTCGCGTTCAACCGCCGCGTGATGATCCAGGGCTATCACGGCACCGGCAAATCGACCCATGTCGAGCAGGTCGCCTCCCGGCTCAACTGGCCCTGCATCCGCGTCAACCTCGACAGCCACATCAGCCGCATCGATCTGGTCGGCAAGGATGCGATCGTGTTGCGCGACAACAAGCAGGTCACCGAATTCCGCGAGGGGCTGTTGCCCTGGGCGTTGCAGCATCCCGTCGCGTTGTGCTTCGACGAATACGATGCCGGACGCCCCGACGTCATGTTCGTGATCCAGCGGATACTGGAGGTCGAAGGCAAGCTGACCCTGCTCGACCAGAACCGGGTGATCCGGCCGCATTCCTGCTTCCGGCTGTTCTCGACGGCGAACACCGTCGGCCTCGGCGATACGACGGGGCTCTACCACGGCACGCAGCAGATCAACCAGGGCCAGATGGACCGCTGGAACATCGTTGCGACATTGAACTACCTGCCGCACGACGCCGAGGTCGACATCGTCTTGTCGAAAGTGCCGGACTACGACAACGACGAAGACCGGCGCACGATCAGCGCGATGGTGGCATTGGCCGATCTGACCCGCGCCGGCTTTATCAACGGCGACATTTCGACCGTCATGTCGCCTCGCACGGTCATGACCTGGGCCGAGAATGCCCGCATCTTCGGCGATCTGGCCTTTGGTTTCCGGCTGACCTTCCTCAACAAATGCGACGAGACGGAACGCCCGACGGTAGCCGAATACTACCAGCGCTGCTTCGGCACCGAGCTGGCGGAAACCGGCGTCAATGCGACGTTGATGTAGGGGCCGTTCGGTGATACCCCTCACCCTAACCCTCTCCCCGCAAGCGGGGCGAGGGAATCTCCGACCCTGCTCCCTCGCCCCGCTTGCGGGGAGAGGGTCGGGGTGAGGGGCAACTGATGGCCCAAGACTTCTCCCCGACGGAAATCTTCAAACGCGCCACTGCGGCGACGTTGCGGACAATCGCCGAGCGCGACGATGTGACCGTGGGCTTCGGCCCCGAACCGGCCGGCCAGAGCGGCGCGCGGGTGCGCCTGCCAAACCCGCCGCGCGATCTGCCGGCGGAAGAGGCGGCGCAATTGCGCGGCGCCGCCGACAGCGTGGCGTTGCGGCTGCGCTATCACGACGACGCGGTGCACAGCAAACGCGTGCCGAGCGGGCCGCTCGCCCGGGCAGTGTTCGACGCCGTCGAGCAGGCGCGGGTTGAGGCGCTCGGTTCGCGGCGCATGGCCGGCGTTGCGTCAAATCTGGAAGCGATGCTCGACGAGCAGTACCGCCGGCAAGGTTACGAGCGGATCACCGAGCGCACCGAAAGCACGATGGCCGAAGCGGTGCGCCTCTTGACCCGCGAGGCCTTGACGAGAGAGCGGCCGCCGCCTGCGGCGCGGCGCGTCGTCGATCTGTGGCGCCCCTGGCTCGAATCGCGCATCGGCAAGGATTTCTCCGAGCTCGACCGCGCAATCCTCGATCAGGACGCCTATGCGCGGGCCACCCGCAAGCTGCTTCAGGATCTCGACATCGATTTCGGCGAAGCCGACGAGTTGGAGGGCACCGAGGAGCAGCAGGGCGGCGAGGAATTGGAGAGCGAGAACCAGAGCGAGGGCGAAGGCGCCACTGCCGGCGCCCAGGCTTCCGACGAGGGCTCGCCCGCCGAGGGGGCGGCCGAGGACGCGCAGGACGCCGCCGAGGCCGGCGACGGCGAGATGATGCCGGGGTCGAGCGACGACGATCCGGGCCGTCCCGGCCGTCCCGGGCAGATGCCGCGCGGCCGCAACGACGACACCGCGATCTACCGCGCCTTCAGCGTCGCTGCGGACGAGGTCATCGAAGCCGATCAGCTGTGCGACGCCGACGAGTTGTCGCGGCTGCGCCATCTCCTGGACCAGCAATTGGCGCATCTGCAGAGCGTCATCGCGCGCCTCGCCAACCGATTGCAGCGCAAGCTGATGGCAAAGCAAACCCGCGCCTGGGAGTTTGACCTCGACGAGGGCCTGCTCGACGCCGCGCGGCTGTCGCGCGTCGTCGCCAACCCGGTCCTTCCTCTCGCCTACAAGCGCGAGCGCGAGACCGATTTCCGCGACACCGTCGTGATTTTGCTGATCGACAATTCGGGGTCGATGCGCGGCCGGCCGATCACCGTCGCGGCGATGAGCGCCGACATTCTCGCGCGCACTCTCGAACGCTGCGGCGTGAAGGTCGAGATCCTCGGCTTTACGACGCGCGCCTGGAAGGGCGGGCAGTCGCGCGAGCGCTGGATCGCCGCCGGCAAGCCGCCCAACCCGGGACGGCTCAACGATCTGCGCCACATTGTATACAAGCCGGCCGACGCCCCCTGGCGGCGCGCCCGGCGCAGCCTCGGGCTGATGCTGCGCGAGGGCATCCTGAAGGAGAACATCGACGGCGAGGCGCTGATCTGGGCCCATGACCGGCTGCGCGGCCGTTCCGAGCAGCGACGTATCCTGATGGTGATCTCGGACGGCGCGCCGGTCGACGATTTGAACTCTATCCGTCAACCCCGGCAACTACCTCGAAAAGCACCTGCGCGAGGTGATCCACGACATCGAGCGCCTGGGCGAAGTGGAGCTCACCGCGATCGGCATCGGCCACGACGTGACCCGCTACTACCGCCGCGCCGTCACGATCGTCGATGCCGAGCAACTCGGCGGCGTCATGCTCGAGCGCCTCGCCGAGCTCTTCGACGAAGATCGCGGCGCCACCACCCGCGTCCGCAGCCGCCGCGCCGCTTGACCCCTGGTCGGGCACTCCGGACGACTAATACCTTCCCCTCGAAAGGCCGACCGTAGCCGAGTTGCACTGCGTCCAAGGTGCCCGCGAGCAGGCTTGGTGCGCTTGAGTATGCTCCCAGAAGGGCGAGCTCATAGAGCCGGGTTCCGCGGATCAACTACGAACATCCTTGTCGCTAGGTGGCACTCGGCGGTATTCAAAGGTGTTGGCATGGAAGATCTTCGGATTATATCCGGAAATGAGATGGACGGTTGTGCCCTGAGTACTCGTGGAGAATGAAATGGCTGAAGTCAGGTTTCAGATCGACGACGGTTGGATCGACGGCTTGCGGAGAAAGATCGGCGTCGGATCAAATACAGAGGTTGCGCGGGAAGCCCTAACGCTATTGAATTGGGCTGCCGACGAGCGCCGGCACGGGAGAGTAATCCTGTCCGCAGACCCCGAAATGAAGAATCAACTCGTTCGTTTAGCAATGCCGGTGCTCGATAGAATTACCACGATGGACCCGGCCGCATGACCGACGGTCCGTGCAAGGATTGCATAAATAAAGCTGAACCCAGGCCACCGTCCCCCGCACCCGTACACCCTGAAAACACCAGAGACGGCTTTGAGACACTCCGTCGTGACCTCGGTATCGCTCGCGATGAAATCGTGCTGGCTGAGGCATTAACGCTGTTACAGTGGGCGGTTGCAGAGAGCCGTGGCGGGCACTTTATCCTCTCAGGTGATCCCGAGAGCGGCAGGTTGCATCGCCTCGTAATGGCTGCGCTAGAACGGGTTTTCCGAGCCGGCGACGCGCGGTAGGCGACGCTGCTCCGGTGCCGGGAGAGCAAGCCTGACAGAAAAGACTGAACCTCTGACGATCGAGCCCGATGTGGCCTTTGTTGTCGAAGCGCCGATCGAGGTCACCCTCAAACAAATTGCCGATCTCGGGTCGTCAAGCCCGACCGACCGGCCGCAACCCACCGACGGAGCATCGTAGTTGCATCTAATCCGGAATGGAAAGCGCCACGCCTGAAATTCCGCCCAGCTTCGCGGCAGCACTTGCTGCCGCGCAACCTAATAACCCAACCGTCACAAGCCCTGCTCCTGTCGTTCCACTGAGCGGAGCTCAAAGGGCTGGCCTATATTTAGCATATATAGTGCTAGGCCTTATCGGAGCCGCAATTCTCGGCCTTGTGAGCTCTCTTATTTGGGTCGAAAACAAAAACTTCCCGCCCTATAATGATATCACACAAGCCCTTCTCACATACCTGGCCTCCGGAAATGACGCCAGGGCGGCGCTCTCGGCGCGTCGCTCTGCCGCCGATGTAATCTTCCGGGTTACACGCGATCATGTCGAGCCGACGATATCGGATACTGATCTAGCACCGGTGGTCGAACTCGTACGGGATCTCCGTGCCTCGGGGCGCCTGTCTACCGAGGAGATCACGACTTCTGGAAACCTGCATCACTCAACTTCGTCCGCCGCCGACTGGCGCCTCGTCCATCAGCCTCCCCGACCATCAAGCAGCGACCGATGCCTGCCTGAACACGCTCGCCTCGATTAAGATTAACACCATCGCCCAAGGGCTCGACCTCGAGTGGCTTCGCCTGATGCGAGAGATCGGTAAAGACGCTCTTGATGCTAGACAAACAGCACGCAGTTTTTGGCTGCAGATATTGCAACTGGTATTGCTTAATCTACTGCTGCCCACTTTGACTGCTTTGCTGGGTTACATCTTCGGTTCACAACAAGGGCAGCGGTCTTCGTAACGGGCGATGCCACGGCTTCGCAGTTTTGCAGAATTGCGCTTTTTCTTGCGCGACCCTACCGTGAGCGGCATCGGCGCGGCTATGAGGTCATCGAGGCCGACACGCTATGCGATGCCGACGAATTGTCGCGGCTGCGCCATTTGCTCGACCAGCAGCTGTCGCACCTGCAAAGCGTTATCGCGCGGCTCGCCAACCGGCTGCAGCGCAAACTGATGCCAAGCAAACCCGCGCCTGGGAGTTCGACCTCGATGAGGGCCTGCTCGATGCCGCCCGCCTGTCGCGCATCGTCGCCAACCCGGTTCTGCCCTTGGCCTACAAGCGCGAGCGCGAGACCGATTTCCGCGAAACCGTCGTGATTTTGCTGATCGATAATTCCGGGTCGATGCGCGGCCGGCCGATCACCGTCGCGGCGATGAGCGCCGACATTCTCGCGCGCACTCTCGAACGCTGCGGCGTGAAGGTCGAGATCCTCGGCTTTACGACGCGCGCCTGGAAGGGCGGGCAGTCGCGCGAGCGCTGGATCGCCGCCGGCACGCCGCCCAATCCGGGTCGGCTCAATGATTTGCGCCACATTGTCTACAAACCGGCCGACGCGCCCTGGCGGCGCGCGCGGCGCAATCTCGGGCTGATGCTGCGCGAGGGCATCCTCAAGGAGAACATCGACGGCGAGGCGCTGATCTGGGCGCATGACCGGCTGCGCGGCCGCGCCGAGCAGCGCCTCATCCTGATGGTGATCTCGGACGGCGCCCCGGTCGACGATTTCGACCCTGTCCGTCAACCCCGGCAACTACCTCGAAAAGCACCTGCGCGAAGTGATCCACGACATCGAGCGCCTCGGCGAAGTCGAGCTCACCGCGATCGGCATCGGCCACGACGTGACCCGCTACTACCGCCGCGCCGTGACGATCGTCGACGCCGAGCAGCTTGGTGGCGTCATGCTCGAGCGCCTCGCCGAGCTCCTCGACGGAACCGCAGCTCAAACACCCGCGTCCGCAGCCGCCGCGCGGCGTGACCTGACCCATTCGCAATTCAGTTACGGGGACTAGGGTAGGGTATGGTCGCGAAGGTTCGGACCGTCGCGTTTCACGGGGTCGAGGTCATCGAGGTCGAGACCCAGGGACGATCGCCTCCGGGCTGCCGACCTGATTGCGAGCGGAGCCAAGACCAACCGGCCGCAGCTTCGCCGGTTGCTCGCCGGGATTGGCCCTCGCGACGAGCTGATGGTGACACGGCTCGACCGGCTGGCGCGCTCGACCCGAGTTCTTCTCAACACCCTCGCGGCAATTACCGCCAAGGAAGCCGAGTTTCGATCCCTCGCCGACGCGACAACGGCCCACGGGCGGTTGATGTTGACCGTGCTCGGCGGATTGGCGGAGTTCGAGCGTGAGTTGATCCGCGCCCGCACCGGCGAAGGCCGGGAGCGGGCGAAGGCGCGCGGGCAGAGCTTGGGCCGACCCTTCAAACTCACCCCGCACCAGCGAAGCGACTTGCCCTCGCGACCGGGGCGAAACACTCGGCGACATCGCCCGCAGCTACAACGTCCATCCGAGCACGATTTCGCGGCTCACGGCCTGACCAAGTCCCAAAAGCCGTCTTTCCCCCAGATGCGCAACATCATCAACGGGCCGGGTTTACCTCGAAATCGGTTGTCACGCGGCTCACACAGGCAAATAATCGCGCTATCGAAGCTTGAATTACGAGGAATTTTGGGTTGATCGCCCGATTGCAGCCGCAGCCCCGAGGTCTAAGTCCGATAACGGAAATCGCGGAGCTTAAAACCGAAAGTGATGTTGAGCAAAAGTTGCTCTACCCATTTTTTGTGTCATCCAAGCTATCTAGGAATTCCGCCAGAATGGATAAGGACCAAAGATATATGGAGCCTACCCAAATCGATAAGGGCGCGGGCAAGCGATATGGCTACATTCCTGATTACTCGATTTGGCGGAATGGTTTTCCGCTCGTTATTGTCGAGGCCAAATCGCCAGAGGAAAGCATAGAAGCAGCTATACGTGAATCACGGTTATATTCTATCGAAATAAACAAACGTTACCCCCCAAATATAAACCCGATAGCATACATCTTAGCATCGAACGGCGAGCAATTTGCTCTCACGCAGTGGGACAGCGAAACGGAGATCATTTACGCGAAGGCTGCGGATGTACAACCGGGCTCTGCTGTTTTCGCCGCCTTTAAGGGTCTCCTCAACAAGGATGAATTCGCGAAGCGCGCCGAATACCTCAGCAGGCAATTTCAGAGTGGACGGTTCCATCGTGTTTCCTCGTTACTCGGGCCTTCACGCGTGTTCGAGCAGATGGGGATTAACTCCTTTGCGCGAGAACTGATCCCCGTAATTACTAAATACTTCGGCACTGAGGCGGACGAAGCTAGTGATGACATCATCGATCGTGGCTATGTGTCGTCAGAGGAGAGAGGCGAGTACAACGCGGTCTTAGAAACATACTTAAAAGATCGCGCTCGTGTTGCGGCTTCGGGCCAACTTCAAACAATCGTTACTGGCCGAAATACGGCCTCTGGTATATCAACCCAAGTCCGTCTATTCGCACAAAACCCCCACTATTACGGGCGTGTGCAGCTGATAGTGGGAGGTGTCGGTGCTGGAAAGAGCATATTCATTGGGCGTTTTTACAAACGACTTCTCCCGAATGACCATCATACCCTGTGGGGGTTTCTGAATTTCAATGTCGTCCCGCCCGGTACGTTCGATCGTCCCGGTGTCCCTGGCGAGCGACTGGCCCTTCGCGAGTGGATAGTGGATGAATTTGTTACGTCGCTTCAGGCAGCAAACAATCTAAACGTGACCGACCTTGATATCATTGAAAAAATATTTGCTCCTGAGATGCGGCAGTTCACGCGAGGTCCGGCTAAGATACTTACAAAAATCCGATCCAAAAGAATACGAGAAACAACGATATTTGCGGCTTCAGGAATTAACCACTAACCGAGCTAAATATCTAGAAGGTATTGCACGACACTTTACCGGCGAAATGAGTTGTGGTCTTGTTTGCGTGTTCGATAACGCTGACAAGCGGTCGCGCGATGAACAATTGGAAATCTTCGACGCTGCTCAGTGGTTCAAGGATGTCACGCGTGCGCTCGTCATCGTCAACCTCAGGGATACAACATTTGAGGCGCATCGAGAGGAGCCGCCGCTTGATGCGTTCATCAATGCGATTAATTTTTACATAAAACCACCTCGCTTTTCCGCAGTTATACGCAAACGACTAGAACTTGTGTTGGAGAACATAGGTGGCAATGAGAATGAGCTAGCACGCAATCAACGATATGCACTCGAATCGGGGGCAACCGTATTGTATTCCGCAACGCGGTTGGGCGAGTTTTTAATGAGTATTTATCTGTCCCTATTCGAGAAGGCCGATATTGGGGGTGCGCTCGAAGCATTAGTAGCAAAAGATGTGCGTCGTGCATTAGGGATGTTTGCTGATATTCTTGTTTCATCCCATATCCCGACCAGCGAGATAACAGGTGCGGCTCTTCACTCGGGTCCCGCGCGCTTTGCGGAAGACCATATTTTGCGAGCGCTCATGCGCGGCCGATATAGGATTTTTAACGATCGAAGCCTTTACATTCATAACATATTGGGTGTGTGCAGGAATGCGAAAAGACCGAGCAATTTCTTGTACGCAGATATTCTTGAATTTTTGATAAGAAACCGAAAGCAAAGAATCGATTTCTCAGTCGAGGGGTATGCATTAGCGCCCACCATTGTTAACAGGATGGAGCAGCTAGGCTACGACGACGAAGACGCGTTCGGCGGGCTTGTACAATTAGTGGAATGGGGATTAATTGAGCCCGAAAGTCTTTTGATAGACCCAGTTGCAGCCCTCCGACGCGGTACAAGTGCATGCTTCTGGGTTTATACACCAGAAGTATCTTCTCCGTCGCCTAGAGTACCTAATTGGCGTGACGGCCGATATGAGCTTTGCGTCATATGAAGTCGCACAGGAGATGCAAGCGCTCTGGAGCAATACGGGTCGTGGCGAACCGGGTTACATGGCGCGGAAACGTGTGGTAGAGCGGCTATCGGAATATTTCAGAGGCGAATATGACAGGCGAGTGCGGCGGCACGCCTTTTACGCTGATCTTGGCTTCGGCGGTTTTGAAGTCATGAACGCGGTTCAGAGCGTTGTGGCTCGACTTAATGACCGTCCATACGCGCGACAACGGCGTTGACAGAGGGTTCCGGAAATCTTTGCCATCGAGGACCGTGATGCCTGCGTTGGTGGTACTCCAGGAGGCCGCCTGATCGACATTGAGGGCCAGCCCGGACGCGTTTGCGCTCTCCGAATGTTACCATGGTGCGCATCGCATCGCGGGGTGGGATATGCCGAGGAGACCAGCTCCAGAGGGAGAAACCAAATCGGGGAGCTACGGATTGCGGTAGGGACGCTCATTACTGAGCGCCCCCCGCACAGAACCGTACGTGCGGCTTTCCCGCATACGGCTCCCACCTTGGGTGTTTGACGGCGAAGCGTTGGTTCGGCCAGGGGTGAAGAATGCGCGGTTTGGGGAGCCAGTCGTCGGCGAGCTTCCCGATCTCCTGCAACGTCATGCGGCGCTTCTGGCCGCGTCGCCGAAGCGTGCGCCGCCAGAGGTCGATGACATGGTAGCGGAAGGCCCCGAGTGCCGGCCTGTTGGTCGGCACTGCGTGGGAGTTACGGTGGCAGCTTACTAAACTACACGCCGATCCATCGACATCGGACACTTCGAACTTCGGATTGAGCGGAGCACGCGACGACCGCAATTCTACAGCCTGCGCCCATCATTGTGCGGTCAGCCCGCAGCGAAGCGGCGAAGCACCTGTAATGGTTGCCCTTGCTGAAGGCCGAAGGAGTGCGGGAGAGAGCCCATTTATCCCTTCATGGTGCGACAAACTGCCATCGGGAAAATGATAGTTTGGGTGAGAGAGATCGCGCTCGGTGGCTAAATTCCTTATGTTCAATAGACCATCATCGTAATAGCAACGATAAAATTGCCATAATGTTCGCGTTTCATGTGGTTCCGGAAGCGCCGAGGGCCGGCGCAAGGTTACCGAACCGAGGTGGAGCGATGATTGATATTTCGCTGCAGAGAACAGCAACGACAGCAAAAAGGGTTCGAGGTCGACCGTTTGCGAAGGGGCAGTCCGGAAATCCGGGCGGCCGGCCTCGCGGCTCGATGAACCGGTCTACCCGGGCGGCGCAGCTGTTGCTCGACGGCGAAGCAACGGCGCTGAGCCGCAAGGCGGTCGAACTCGCCCTCGCCGGCGATCCGACGGCTTTGCGGCTCTGTCTCGACCGCACCGTCGCGCCGCGGCGCGACCGGTCCGTCGAGCTCTCTCTGCCGCCGATCAACTGCGCGGCCGACATCCTCGGCGCAATAAAGGCGGTCGCCGACGCGGTCGGGCGCGGTGGCATCACCCCTGCCGAAGGCTTCGCGCTGTCCCAGATGATCGAAAGCTTCCTGCGGGCAATCGATGCGAGCGATTTCGACAATCGCTTGCGGCAGTTGGAGGACGCGCAGTCGGCAAACCGCCCGGATCCGTACGGGTATACGCCCCGCTAAGGACCTGAGCTTGAGCCACACTCCCGCTACAGCGGAAGACAGCAAACCGACAGCGGAATTGCCGCTGTTACTGTGCCCCGTCGCGGCACTCCGACCCAGGGTTTCCGCGGCGGAGCGAAGCCGATCGCTCTATTTTCGCTGCAAAAAACAGCAAAAACAGCTAGGGCCGGGCTTACTCGTCTCGGTATTTGATCGAGCAGCCGTAGGCGCGGGTCGAGGCGACTGCGACCGGCTGGCCGGCGGCGATCGCGTCGAGCGCGGCGGCGACGTAATTATGCGCCGTCCTGACGTCGGCGAGGCGGGTCGACGGCGTGTCGTCGATGGCGCCCATATAGACCACACGGCCGGCGCGGTCGATCACGACCATGTGCGGCGTCGCGCGCGCATCATAGAGGCGGCCGATGGTGCCGTCGGGGTCGAGCAGGAAGTCCGTCGGGGTGGCGCGCCAACGCGCGAGATCGGCCTTGGCCTCGGCCGGGGTCACATAGCCTTGCTCGCCGGGAGCGGACGAGGCGATCGTCAGCCAGGCGGCCCCGGTGCCCGTGTATTTCTGCTGCAGCGCCTGCATGTTGCCGCTGTTGTAATGCTTGCCGACAAACGGGCAGCCGTCATTGGTCCATTCGAGGACGACGATCTTGCCGGCATAGTCGCCGAGCCGGACGGTCTTGCCGGCAATGTCGGGAGCGCTGAAGGAGGGCGCCGGCTGACCCGGCCTTGCGGTGGCGGCGGACGGAACGGCAGTGGCGTGCTCAACTGCGAAGCTGCCGATCGCGGCGAGTGCGGCAACTGCCAGGGTCTTGCTCAGGGCGCGCATGGGGGCCTCCGTCGGTTTGTGGATCAACTCTTGCCGATCGCGTCGAGCACATTCGCCGCGGTCAAGATCTGCGGCAGCATGACGGGCTCGCCTCCTCTGCCGGAGTAGAGCAGATAGAGCGGAACGCCGCTGCGGCCGAATTGCTGCAGAAAGTGCGTGATCTCCGGGTTCTGGCTCGTCCAGTCGCCCTTGAGGGGAACAATGCCATGCTCGGCGAAAGCCCGGCGCACGGCGCTGCTGTCGAGCGCGACCCGTTCATTGATCAGACAGGTGACGCACCAGGACGCCGTCAGATTGACAAAAACCGGCTTGCCCGCGGTCTCCAGAGCGGCGAGCCGCTGCGGCGTAAAAGGCTCGTATGGCAATCCGTCGCGGAGGGCGGCGGATTTGGCCGGCACTGCTCCGGCCGGCACTGCTCCGGCTGGCACTGCTCCGGTCAGGGAAGCGGCGAGGAAGATCGCAGCGGCGCCCCCGGCGGCGGCCAAAGCGGTGCCGGCCCACCAGCCGAGAGGCGCAGCAAACCGCGTCTGTCCATACACCCAAACCGCAAAAGCGACGAGCACCAGCCCGAACAACGCACCCAAGGAGTCGCCGGGTCCGACCTCCTGGATCAGCACCCAGAGGAGCCACGCGACGGTGCCGTAAAGCGGGAAGGCGAGCAGCTGTTTGACGAACTCCATCCACCCTCCCGGCTTCGGCAGCAAGCGCTGCCACCGGTAGGTGAGCGACGCGGCGAGATAGGGGGCGGCGAGACCGAGGCCGAGCGCGAGAAAGATGCCGATTGCCGTTGCCGCGGGCGCGATCAGCGCAAAGCCGAGCGCGGCGCCCATAAAGGGGGCAGTGCACGGAGTCGCGACGATCGTCGCCAGGACGCCGGTGAAAAACGTGCCCGCGAGCCCCGAGCGCGCGGCGAGCCGCCCGCCGACGCCGCCGAGGGCGCCGCCAAAACCCGCGATTCCGGACAGGCTCAACCCCATTGCGAAGAGGAGGTAGGCGAGCACCGCGACAAAAACCGGCGATTGCAACTGAAAGCCCCAGCCTACCGCCTGGCCGCCGGCGCGCAGCGCGAGCAGCGCGATGCCGAGCGCCGCAAAGCTTGCAAGGACCCCCGCCGTATAGGCGAGCCCGTGATAGGCCCGCTCGGAGCGATGCCCATGCGCGTGCTGCGCAACGCTCAGCAGTTTCAAGGATAGGATCGGAAAGACGCAGGGCATCGCATTGAGCACGACACCGCCGAGAAACGCCAGCAGTAGCGCCTGCCACCACACGATGCTGCCCTCGGCCGGCATCCCCGGAACGGGGTTGGCGCTGACTTCGAAGGCGCGTTCCGCTCCGTCCTCGCCGCGCAAGGACAGCACGCCATCGAGGGTCGCCGGCGCAGCCGTCGCCTCCGATGCTCTCGGCAAAACGATAGCTAAATCATTCCCACGCCGCTCGACGCGGGGGTCGGCGGCGGCGTCGATCAGCGATTCTTTGATCGGGAAAAACATTCCTGTCGGGTTCTTCAGTTCGCCAATGCCGCTCGACGGCACCAACAGTCGAAAATTATTCCCGTAAGACGCAAAGCGGGTCTCGAACGGCGCGGGAGTGGGCAGATGCCGGCGTGCCGCCGCAAACAGTGGCGCGACGGCAGAATCGGGCGCGGCGGGTGGCGCAGCGCCCGGCAGTTCCAAGGCTAATTTGGCGCTACCCGGAATGCAGATGTCGGCGCAGGCGAGCCAGGATGCCTCGGCGTCGAGCACCGCGGTTTGTCCCGCCGCCAGCTCCTTCGGGGCAGCGAGCGGAACCAGGAGATCGACAGTCCCGGCATAGCCGTAATTGCCAATGCCGTTTTGCACGAAATGCTCGGGCACAGGCCAGAGGATGTGCCCCGCCGAAAACCCGGACGGCAGCTTCCAGTCGATCGCCGTTGGCAGGCCGGAATCACCGGGGTTCTGCCAGTAAACATGCCAGCCCGGCTTGAGCTCGAGATGGAGATCGACCCACAGGGTCGCCCCGGCCGCAATCGAAGCGGTTTCCGCCAGGAGTTCGGCCTTGACCAAATCTTCCGGGGCCGGCGGGCCGCCTGCCCGCGCGTTCCCCAACGAGAGCAGCGCCACCAAAGCGGCGAGCGCCGAGATCTTCATCACGATCGCCGCAATACGCATCCCCGCTCCGCCACGATCCGCTGCATCGGCCGAGTATACCGACAAATAAGCTTGACCCGAATGCCTTCCAGCCGCACTTGCAAGCGGAGCAAGAGCAACCGCTTCCTGGCAGGACAAGAGGAGCTATGAACGAACCTCGCACGCTCGCAATCGATATCGGCGGGACCGGGATCAAGGCCGCATTGCTCGACGATGTTGGAAGCATTATCGGCGAGCGGCAGCGAGTGCCGACGCCGCCTAAGCCGGTCGCCCCCGAGGATCTCGTCCACGCTATCGACCAGGCGGCGGCGCCGCTCGGCACCTTCGAGCGGGTGTCCGTCGGCTTTCCCGGCTATGTCCGCGATGGGCGGGTCATCACCGCGCCCAATCTCGGCACCGACGCGTTGGCGGGTTTCGATCTGCAATCGGTGCTCGCCGAGCATTTGGGAAAGCCCGTCCGCGTGCTCAACGATGCTGATGTCCAGGGTTTCGGAGCGATCAAAGGTCAAGGCGTGGAGATGGTGCTGACCTTGGGGACCGGCGCCGGGACGGCACTCTTTCGCGACGGCGAGATCATGCCCCATCTCGAGCTCGCTCATCACCCGGTGAGCGGGAACAAAACCTATGACGAATACATCGGCAACGCCGCTCGCAAGAAGAAAGGCCGGAAGGCCTGGAACAAGCGGGTTGCCAAAGCCATCGGCATCTTGCGCGAGGTCATCCGCTTCGACCACCTCTATATTGGCGGCGGCAACGCCAAGGACATCAGCTTTCCGCTGGCGCCCGATGTCACGATCGTGCCCAATACCGACGGCCTGACTGGCGGCATCCGGCTGTGGCAGAAGGACCCGACGGCCTACGCCGCGGCCGATGTCCCGAGCGGCGGCAGTGTGGCGGCCGAACCGGAAGGCCGGCCTGCCCCGTAATCAGGCCGGCCGCCTCCAGCCGAGCCAGTCGCAGACCGCCTGTCCCATGACCAGCTCCTTGTCGCGGCCCTGCAGCCACGGCAATTCCTCGGTGAACATCGTTACGCATTGCCGGTAGGAGCATGGCATCCGGGTGATGTCGGTGCCCCAGAAGCAGCGTTGCGGGCCGAATGCGTCGAACATCTGCCGGATGTATTTGTGGATGTTGCGATAGGGGTAGGGCTCGCTCGAATAGCTCGGCGCGCCGGAGAGCTTGAGCGCAACATTCGGATATTTGGCGACCGCCAGCATCTCTCCGAGATCGGCAAAAGCCGCGTCGTCCTTCGCGGCGGCACCGCCTCCGTGGCGGCCCATGTGGTCGATGTGCAGTTTCAATCCGGGATAGCGCTCAGCGATTTTGGCGAAACCGGCCATATGTCCGCCGGCCAGCAACCCGACCGGCAGTTTCTTCCTTTCGCAGGCCGCCCAGAACCAATCGAGCGAACCGTCGTTCCACCAGCTCTGCTGATGCGGCTGGTTGAACGTGAAGCGGAAACCGAGCATGCCTGGGCGTTGCCGCCAGTTCTTCACGATCGCCTCGCGATCCGGGCTCTGCAGGTCGAAATGCCCAAGGATGCAGAATTTACCCGGGTAACGGCGGACCGCCTCGACCGCCAGCTCATTGACCTTCTCGCCGAGAGTGCTGGGAGGATGGATGACCGCTGCGTCGACCCCGGCCTCGCCCATCTCCTTCAGCGCATCATCCATCGAGTAGGTCGGGATCTGCCGGTGCTGCGGCGACATCCGAGCGTCTTCCCAGATGTGGATTTGGGAATCGACGATCTGCATGCTGTCTCCTCCGGTTTGATTAGTGCCGGGCCCCGGTGCGGACCGTAATAGCCCCCTCAAGCTGCGGCGGCCTGAGGTGCCTTGTCTAGCGCGGCCTGAGCGGTGGCGGCGATCGCCTGGAAAGCCTCGGGCTCGCGGATCGCGATATCGGATAGCACCTTGCGGTCGAGATCCAGCCCCGCGAGCTTGATGCCGTGCATGAACTGCGAATAGGTCAGCCCGTGCTGCCTAGCGCCGGCGTTGATCCGCTGGATCCACAAGGCGCGAAAATCGCGCTTGCGGTTGCGCCGGTCGCGATAGGCATAGCGCAACGCCTTCTCGACTTTCTCGATCGCGACGCGGTAGGCGGTGCTGCCGCGCCCGCGGTAGCCTTTGGCGAGATCGAGGACTTTCTTGTGGCGGGCGTGGGTGGTAACCCCGCGTTTGACGCGCGCCAAGGCTCAGCTCCGGAGATAGGGCATGTAGGTCAGGACGAGTTTGGCGTCGCCCGGCTCCATCGTTGTGGTGCCGCGCCGCAGCCGCTTGCCCTGGGTCGATTTGCTGATCAGCCGGTGGCGCTTGTGGCCCCAGTTCCGCTTGATCTTACCGGTGGCGGTACGGCCGAAGCGCTTCTTGGCGCCGCTCTTCGTCTTCAGCTTGGGCATCTCGAGATCCGTTTCAGGCCTGCGGCGCCGAGATGACCCGGCCCGCCGCCCTTTCGAGCGGCGCTATATAGCGATGCCACGCAATAAACGCAAGCGCGGCACCCCGCCTCTCTTCTCAAGAGTTGCTGGAAGAATAAATGACACCACAGGCTAACGCCAGAGGAGACCTGCAATGCGCCGCGCAGGACAGTGGATCCACACCATGCTGTTGACGGCTTCGGTGGTCTCGGCCCTGGCGGATTTAACCGTCGCTCAGGCAGCTGCTTCGCATTCGCCCTCGCCCGACCTCGTCTCCTCGACGCTTGTGTTGCGAGGCTCCGCCGCTTCTCCCGAACAGGTCGCCGCCGCTTCCGATCGCGGCGCTCCGACAGTGTTGCGCGGCTCACCGCCATCAGCTGCGCAGCCGCATGCCAGCCCTTATTCCTGCAATCCAGGCCTCTATTTCGATCCCAACTATGGCTGTGTGGCGCCCGGCTTCTCCTACTTCTCCGATAACGGGTACTGGGCCGATTATGGGTACTGGCCCGGTCTCGGGCTTGACACCGGTCGCGGCCGTCGGGGGTTCCGCCACGGCTTTGCACACCGTGTTGGCCGGGGGCGACCATATCTCTTCGGTGCGGCCTTCGCTCATACGGGCGTTAGTCACAGCTTTCCCCGTGCAGCCGGGTTCGGCCGCCGATAACCCCCTCGCCTGCGTCATCGCCGGCTCGCATCCTTTCATCCCAATATCTCGCATCCTTTCATCCCAACATATTGAGGGGCCGGACGCTCTTCATACTTTATGCTGCTTGCAGGGACGCCAGCCCTCCATATATTCGCGCGATGCCCGATCTCTTCGACATCCCGCCCGTAAAGGCCGGCGACAGCTATTCCGCCAAGGATATCGAGGTTCTGGAAGGACTAGAGCCGGTTCGCCGCCGTCCCGGCATGTATGTCGGCGGCACGGACGAGCGCGGGCTCCATCATCTCGTGGCCGAAATCCTCGACAATGCGATGGATGAGGCGGTCGCCGGCCATGCCACCCGCATCGAGATTGAGCTTGGTAGCGGCAACTGGGTGACCGTTCGGGACAACGGCCGCGGCATCCCGGTCGATCCCCATCCGCGGTTCCCGGACAAATCGGCGCTTGAAGTGATCCTGACGACCCTTCATTCGGGCGGCAAGTTCGGCGGCGAGGCTTATCGGACTTCGGGCGGTCTCCACGGCGTCGGCGTCTCGGTCGTCAACGCGCTCGCCGACGAGTTCGAAGTCGAGGTCGCGCGCGACCGCAAGCTGTGGAGCCAGAGCTACTGCCGGGGAATACCGAAAACGGGGCTGTTGGACCGCGGGCCGGTGCACAATAGGCGCGGCACGACGGTGCGCTTCCATCCCGACCCGGAAATTTTCGGCGAGCTCGGCTTTCGCCCGGCGACGCTTTACCGCATGGCGCGCTCCAAGGCTTATCTGTTCCGCGGGCTCGAAATTCGCTGGAGTTGCGACCCGTCCGTCCCGCATCCGGAAGCCGTTCCGGCCGAGGCGCGGCTTCACTTCCCCGGCGGGCTCGGCGATTTCCTCGCGGCGAGCCTCGACGGGCACGCCATGCTGACGCCCCGGCCGTTTGTCGGGCAAATCGACTTTGCGGAAGGTGGCGGTGTGGAGTGGGCGGTCGCATGGCCCGACGACGAGGAGGAAGGGTTCAGCCATTCCTACTGCAATACCATCCCGACGCCCGAGGGCGGCACGCACGAGGCGGGGCTGAGGAGCGCTCTGTTGCGCGCCGTCAAAGGCTATGGCGAATTGGCCGGCAACCGCCGCATCGCCCAGGCGACCGGTGAAGACGTTACGAGCGGCGCGGCGATGCTGCTGTCATTGTTCATCCGCGACCCGCAGTTCCAGGGCCAGACCAAGGAGAGGCTGGCCTCTGCCGAGGCGACGAGGCTGGTCGAGAGCGCCGTCAAGGATCATTTCGACCACTGGCTCAGCGCCGATCCGGCGACCGCACGGGTGCTTCTCGATCGCATCGCCGAACGTGCCGAGGAGCGCCAGCGGCGCCGTCAGCAGCGCGAATTGGCGCGCAAGAGCGCAACCCGCAAGTTGAGGCTCCCCGGCAAGCTCGCCGATTGCAGCCGAGACAGCGCCGCCGGTACGGAGATTTTTCTCGTCGAGGGCGACAGCGCCGGCGGCTCCGCGAAACAGGCACGCGACCGCGAGACCCAGGCGATCCTGCCGTTGCGCGGCAAGATACTCAACGTCGCCAGCGCCTCGGCCGATAAGATGCGCGCGAACCAGGAGCTTTCGGACATTATCCTGGCGCTCGGCGCGGGCTCGGGATCGCATTACCGCGAGGAGGGATTGCGCTACGAGCGCGTCATCATCATGACCGATGCCGACGTCGACGGCGCGCACATCGCCTCGCTGCTGATGACGTTCTTCTTTCGCGAGATGCCGAAGCTGGTCGAAAGCGGCCACCTTTTCCTGGCGCTACCGCCGCTCTACAGGCTGACTCAGGGCGACATCACCCATTACGCGCGGGACGATGCGCATCGCGAGGAATTGCTGCACAGCGCCTTTAACGGCCGCGGCAAGGTCGAGATCAGCCGGTTCAAGGGTCTCGGTGAAATGCCGGCGCGCTATCTGAAGGCGACGACGATGGACCCGGCGCAGCGCACATTGCTGCGGGTGACCCTGCCGGCGAAACCCGATCCCGCCGCGATCGAGCTGCCCGCGGAGGAATTCGAACGCACCAAAGCCTTGGTCGAAACCTTGATGGGCCGGCGCCCTGAGCTGCGCTTCGACTACATCCAGAAAAACGCCCGCTTCGCCCGCGATCTCGACGTGTAAGCGGCACGGGTTTCGGCTTTGGACGGGGTTGAATGCGCATCGCGGTGATCGGCTCCGGCGGCATTGGCGGGCCCTATGGCGCCGCGCTCGCCAAGGTCGGGCGGATGTGACCTTTGTCGCGCGCGGCGCTCATCTCGCGGCGATACGTGAGAACGGACTTCGCGTCGAAGGGGATCGCGGCGAAACCCACATCCGGCCGGCTCAGGCGACAGACAACATCGCCGGGATCGGCACGGTCGATATCGCTCTGTGCTGTGTCAAATTATGGGACCTCGAAGGTGTCGCCGAGGAGATCCGGTCGGTCATCGGGCCGCAGACTGCCGTCGTCCCGTTGCAGAACGGCATCGACGCCGCCGAACGCTTGACCTCAATCCTCGGGAATGACGCGGTAATGGGGGGCATGGCGTTCGTCACCGGCGTGATCATCGCGCCGGGGGTTATCCGCCAGACCGGCACCTATCAACGGATGACCTTTGGCGAGCTCGACGGCCGCGCCAGCGAGCGCGGCCGGCGGCTGCGCGATCTCTGCGAAGCGGCGGGGTTCGAGGGCGTACTGAGCCCGGATATCATGGTCCCGGTCTGGGAGAAATTCATCTTGCTGGTGCCCCTCAGCGGGCTCAATGCGCTGACCCGGTTGCCGCTCGGTAAGTGGCGGGATGATCCCGATCTCCTGGCCCTCTATGAGGCGGCCTTGCACGAGACCGTATGCGTCGGCCTTGCCGAAGGAGTGCGGCTGCCATCGGACAGCGTCGAGCGGACGCTCGCGCTGATGCACTCGATGCCGCCGCACCATACGACGTCGATGGCGAACGACCTGATCCGCGGCAGCCGGCTCGAACTGCCTTGGTTCGCCGGCAAGGTGGTCGAACTCGGCCGCCGCCACGGTATTAAAACGCCGGCGAACGGTTTTATCTATGCGGCATTGAAACCATACGCTCACGGGGTTCCCGGGTGAGACGGAGATGGGGTTCGGGTCGGCATTCGCTGGTTGAAGACCACTTGCGCAAATCTGCGGCCGCCCTTAACTAAGGCCCGTCGACCCGTTTGGGTTCGGCTTTCCGGCCTGCGTTCCTCTGCGATCGTCCGACCGTGTCTCCCGAGCCAATCGATGTCCGATGCGCTGCGCGCTCGCGTGGCGTCCTAGAATGCTAATTGGAGTTACTGCTGATGGCGACCGGTACGGTCAAATGGTTCAATGCGCAAAAGGGGTATGGGTTCATCCAGCCTGAAAACGGCGGCGCTGACGTGTTCGTTCACATCTCGGCGGTCGAACGCGCCGGGATGGATAATCTGCGTGAAGGTCAGAAGCTCAACTATGAGCTGGAGCAGGGGCAGCGGGGCCGGGTCTCTGCGGTGAATTTGCGCGCGGTCTGAACCGGGCGGGTATCTGCGGGGGCGCCTAAACCGGCGCCCCCTTTCTTTCCTCCAGGAGATCTCTTTGGCTAAGGAAGATTTGATCGAGTTTGAAGGTACAGTACTCGAGCTGCTTCCCGACGCACGCTTTCGTGTGAAGCTCGACAATGGTCATGAGACCCTTGCTTATTCCTCCGGCAGAATGAAGAAGAATAGAATTCGAATACTTGCCGGCGATCGTGTCACGGTAGAAATGACCCCGTATGATCTTACGAAAGGCCGGATTAATTTCCGCCACAAGGACGAGCGGGCGGCGCCGGCAATGACGCCCCGTCCGCAATACCGCCGCCGCTGAGCCGCAACAGTTCTCGATCGATCCGGCATCTGCTCTGTGGTCACGGCATGCCTCACCCGTCGAAACAGTTTGACATTTCTTTCGTCAAACCCAATCTCACGGGAAGGTAAAAATGCAGCAAGCGTTACAATAAGGCTACAACGTATCAATGGATTTTTCTGAACTCGACCTTTCGCCTGAGGTTCTTCAGGCGGTTTCCGACGCCGGGTATACCAATCCCACTCCGATCCAGGAACAAGCGATCCCCCACGTAAAACGTGGCCGGGACGTTCTTGGTTGCGCCCAGACCGGAACCGGTAAAACGGCGAGCTTTGTGCTTCCGATGGTCGACATCCTGGCGGCCGGGCGGGCCCGGGTGCGAATGCCGCGCTCGCTGATCCTCGAACCGACCCGCGAACTGGCGACTCAAGTGGCCGCCTCGTTCGAGCTCTATGGCAAGCATCACCGCCTGACGATGGCGCTGCTGATCGGCGGCGAGAGCTTTGTCGACCAGGAACGCAAGCTCGACCGCGGGGTCGACGTGTTGATTGCCACACCGGGCCGCCTTCTCGATCTTTACGGGCGCGGCAAGATTCTGCTCTCCGACACCCGCATTCTGGTCATCGACGAAGCCGACCGGATGCTCGATATGGGCTTCATTCCGGATGTCGAGCGGATCGTCGGCCTGCTGCCGGAAACGCGCCAGACGCTGTTCTTTTCGGCGACGATGCCGGCCGAGATCCGCAAGCTCGCAGACGCCTTTCTGCGCAATCCGATCGAGATCTCCGTGGCGCCGCCGGCATCTCCGGCCGCGCTCGTCGCGCAGTCGATTGCGGTTATCGATCCGGGAGACAAGCGCGAGGGGCTGCGCCGGCTGGTCCGCTCAGAAGACGTCAAGAACGCGCTGATCTTCTGCAACCGCAAGCGCGATGTCGACATTCTGTTCCGTTCGCTGACCCGGCACGGGTTCGACGCCGCGGCATTGCACGGCGACATGCCGCAACCGAAGCGCACGGAAACCCTGGACCGCTTTCGGAATGGCGAAATCCGGCTTCTCGTGGCCAGCGACGTCGCCGCGCGCGGTTTGGACATCAAAGGCATGAGCCACGTCTTCTGTTTCGACGTGCCGATCCACGCCGAGGATTATGTTCACCGCATCGGCCGAACCGGCCGCGCCGGTATCGAGGGCCGATCCTTCATGCTCGCCTCGCCGGCGGACGGCGACGCCGTCGCCGCGATCGTCAAATTGATCGGCAGGGAAATTCCGCCGATCGCCATCGAGGGGATCGAGGCAGCCGAACTCCAATACGGCGAGCGCCGCTCGCGCCGCGGGGCCCGCCGGCCCGTCAAATCCGATCGTCTCAAGTCCGATCGCCGCCGCACCCGCACCGATGCCGCCCCGCGGCGGGAGCCGGCCGAACCTCGCGTCCCGCAGCGAGAGAGCCGGCCGAGCGCAAAAGAGGCAGCGCGCCAAGACCAACCCGCATCAAACGTGACCTCATTCCCGCGCACCGCCGTCACTCGCGTTCCGCGCCGGCCGGAGCGGCAACCGGAACCGGATCGCCAGGTCGTCGGTTTCGGTGACCATCTGCCGGCCTTTCTCGCCCGTCCGCCGCGCATCGTCGCCCGCCCCTAAGGGTTCGGAGGTGAGATGAGCGGGGACGAAACGGGTTGGGTCCGGGCGGCCAACCGTGGGGATCTGGCCGAAGGAGAGCCGCTGGGCGTCGAGGTCGCTGGCCACTCGATCGCGCTTTACGACGTCGACGGCGATCTTTTCGCGACCGACAACATCTGTACCCACGCGTATGCCCGGCTGTCAGATGGCTGGCTCGACGGCGAGCTCATCGAGTGCCCGCTCCACGCCGCGCGCTTTGATGTCCGCACCGGAAAGGTGCTCGACCCGCCGGCGACTGAGGATCTTAAAATCTACCGGGTGCGCGTCGTCGACAACGAAATCCAGGTAAAGCTCGATTGAGAGCGGCAATGACGGGACCGTGCTCGATCGTCACCGTACACCGGCGATAGACGTCGTCACCCGTAAACCCGGCGATAGAGGTCGATGATCTCGTCGCTCGTCGGGACCCGCGGGTTGTTTCCGGGCGAACCCGAGGCGAGCGCCTGGCTTGCCATCACCGGCAACAGCTCCTCGTAACGCCCGGCATCAATGCCCCAGGCTCGGGGCGTCGGGACCTGCAGATCCTCATTGAGCCTGCGCAATTCGTCTAGGAGGCGGGCGACCGCAGCCTGGCTCCCCTCGCCATCTTCGGCTATTCCCATTGCGCGGGCGCAGTCGGCGTAGCGCTCGAGCGCGGCCGGCGCCGAGAACGCGGTGATCTCGGGTAGCAGCATCGCGTTGGACAACCCGTGCGGGACGTGGAAGAAGGCGCCGATCGGCCTGCTCATACCGTGGACCAGAGCGACGCTGGCATTCGAGAACGCTATCCCAGCCGTCGTCGCACCGAGCATCATCGCCTCGCGCGCCGCTCGGTTATCGGGCTCGGTGCACGCCTTGCGGATATGACCGGCTATCAATCCCATCGCGTTCTTGGCGACGCTGTCGGTGAAAGGATTGGCGCGGCGGCTGACATAGGCCTCCATCGCGTGCGTCAGACTGTCGAGCCCGGTATCGGCAGTCAGCCGCAACGGCATCGTCAGGGTGAGCTCGTAATCGACAATCGCTGCGACCGGGCAGCAGGCCAGGCTGGCGATCAGCATTTTCTCGTCAGTCTCGGTGTCGGTGATAACCGTAAAGCGCGTCACTTCCGAGCCGGTCCCGGCCGTCGTCGGGATCGCCACGACCGGCGGACCCACTTTCGCGATTTCCGCCGGAACCTTGTAATCCCGCATCTGCCCGCCGTTCGCGGCAAGCACCGACATTCCCTTTGCCGTGTCGATCGAGCTGCCGCCGCCGACGGCAACGAGGCAGTCGTAACTGTCTTCAGCAAGCCGGCGGGTGCCGGTTTCGACGAGCGCCGTTGTCGGGTCCGTAACGGTATCCGAAAATACCCGCCAAGGGATCCTGGCCTCGTCGAGGATTGTGGTTACCCGATCGAGGTACCCGGAGCGCATCAGGAACGGGTCGGTGACCACGAGTGGTCTCGACAACCCGAGCCGCTGTAATAGAACTCGGAAGCTCGGCCAGGGCGCCGCCGCCGATGGCCATCAGCCGTGGCATCGTGATGATCGGAGCCATCGCGCGGCCTCAGCCGGATTTGCGCATGCGAAAGCGGAGGACACCACCCGGCTGCTCGCTCGCTTCGAGCAATTCGCACCCCGTCGTTGCGCAGAAATGCTCGAAATCCTTCGCCGCGCCCGGGTCGGTCGCAAGGACTTCCAGCACAGCGCCAGGGGACAGCGGCTTCAATGCTCGCCGCGCCTTCAATACAGGCAACGGGCACAACAATCCGGTCGCGTCGAGGGTAGCGTCAACCGCTGTATTGGCTTGCGTCATTGCCCGGCATCTCCCCAGCTTCCGCAAGTGACTCTAACGATCCGAGTGGCCGGAGGCGAGCGAAAGCCGCATTTTGCCATGGCTCGACGAGCCCGCGCCGGCACAGGATAAGCCGGCGCGGCAGGCATTCCCTTACTCGTGCTTCAACTGCTCCAAAATCCACTCGCAGTGGCGCCGCTCGTCCGCCAGACCGTGCTGCAGCACCTCCCGGGTGTTTGCCTGCAATCCATTGAAGTTGACGGCGCGCTCGTACGCCGTGTTGGTGTCCGCCTCATTGGTCCGCATCGCCTGCAGAATGGCCTCATCGCCCATCAGGCCGGCGATGACCACTTTGCCTTTGGCCAGGAGGGCTTTCATGTCGCCCTCTTTCGGCGGGCTGCGCCCCATGCTCGACAGGATATCGCCGAGCTCAGTGATATGCCGCAAATGGTCCCGCTTAAATTCCGTTAAGCGGGTACGGTAACTTGAGTTTTCGAGACGGTCGATCGCCGCCTGGTAAGCATCCGCCGCGTCGTAGTCCAGCTGGACTAGGTCCTCCAGCAGGCTTTCGAGGGTGGTCTCCGTCCCTACAGTCGTCGTCATGTCCGCTCCTCTTTGCTTTGGGCACCGCTATGACTCCAACATGTAACGTCGCCTTGAGCGGGTTTGCTCCATCGGAAAAAAAGCGCAGCTCTGAGCCGGGCTCGGCAAAATTATCAGGGTGCCGAACCCAGAGCGCGCGCCAGGTGTTTTCGCACGCAACACAGGTGCACGACGATGCGAATCCACCACCTCAGCTGCGGTACGATGTGTCCGTTCGGCGGCCGGCTATGGGACGGTCATAGCCCGGTCCTCGGACCCGCCGAGATCGTCTGTCATTGCCTACTGGTCGAGACCGAAATCGGGCTGGTACTCGTCGACACCGGTTTCGGCACGCGCGAAGTGGCGCAACCGCAACGACTCAGCCCGTTTTTTCGAATTGCCAATCGGATCCGGCTGCGCGAGTCGGACACCGCTCTGCGGCAAATCGAAGACCTCGGTTTCACGGCCGCCGATGTTCGGCACATCGTGCTGACGCATCTCGACTTTGACCACGCCGGCGGCATCGAAGATTTCCCCGGCGCCACGGTGCACGTTTTTGGTGCCGAGCTGGATGCCGTGCGATCGCAAAATGGCTGGCTCGATCGCCAACGGTATCGGCCAAGACAATGGGATCGGGATGTCAATTGGCAGCGCTATACGCCCGAGGGGGAACGCTGGTTCGGGTTTTCGTGCGTGCGCGAGCTGGTCGGCATGCCGCCCGAAATCCTCATGGTGCCGCTGGCCGGGCACACGCTCGGTCATTGCGGCATCGCGATACGCAGCGAGGAAGGTTGGCTCCTCCATGCAGGCGACGCCTATTTCTTCCGCGAAGAAATGGCTCTCGGCGGATATTATTGCACCCCGATGTTGCGCGCTTACCAGCGACTGATGGCGGCCGATAACGCAACGCGGCTCATCAACCAGACGCGCCTGCGCGAGCTGAAACGCGCTCACGGCCGGGAAATCCGGCTGTTTTGCGCGCATGACGCGAAGGAGCTGGAAGAGCTTTCGTCGGCTCGGTTAGGGCCCGTACCCGTGATTGCCCCGCCGCTTACCGCGCACGCATAGCAAGACCCGGTCTGTCGGCCCCACGGCCGGCGCGCGTCGCCAGCAGCAAGGCGACCAACCCGGCCGCGATCGCCAGCCCCGCGGTCACCATTGTCCGTTCCGCCGGGGATCGCCAGCCGCCCTCTATCGCCCGGCCTTCCGCGGTGGGCCGGAACAGATTGCCGTCGGTGACCGGCGAGCTTGAGGCTTGCGCAAGATACGCTTTCATCAGCGCCGCTGACCCGGCCCGCATCAGCCGAGGCGCGATGAAGTAGCCGAGCCGGGCCAGAGTGGCGACACTGCCGACGGTGACCGACCGTCGCGGCCGCAAGGCCAGAGCGACCATCGCTTCGGCGACGCGCCGTGGCGCATAGACCGGCGGTGCCGGCTTCAGGACGCGGCCGGTGTAATTGGCGCCGTGCTGGACCCCCGGCGTGTCGATAAAGGAAGGATAGACGTCGCAGATATGGATCCCTGGTGCGAAGGCGAGCTCGGCGCGCAAAGCGTCGGTGAACCCGCGCAGGCCGAATTTGCTCGCGCTGTAGGCAGCGGCAAACGGCGCCGGGACCCAGGCGCCGAACGACAAATTGTTGATCAGCACGCCGGCGCCCTGCTCGATGAAATGCGGCAATACGGCGTGCGCGCCGTGCAGGTACCCGAGCAGATTGGTGCGCACGACCTGATCATGGGCTTCGATCGGGGTTGCGACAAAAGCGCCGACGGCCCCGACGCCGGCATTGTTGATCCACACGTCGATCTTCCCGAACGCCTCGATCGCACGCCGTGCCAGCTGCCGCACCGCTTGCGGGTCGCCGACATCGGTCGGCACTGCAAGCGCTTTGCCGCCTTCGCCCTCACAAGCGGAAACAGCCTCGCGCAACACCGCCTCGCGCCGCGCCGCCAGCGTGACAGACGCGCCCCGCCCGGCGAAGGCCATCGCGGCCGCCCGCCCGATGCCGCTCGACGCGCCGGTGATGACGACGCTCGCTCCACGCAAATCCCTCATGCCGCAATCTCTTGTGTCTGCCCTGGGGATTAACGCGCCGGCAGCTGCATGCTCCCGATGGCGGCAGATTTTACGGGCGCGAGGGAACCGCCCGCGGCGCGGGGGCCTCACCGTTTGAACAGCGCTTCGGCGCCATGCCGCTGGCCGAGCTTTGCCGTAATTTCGACCCGCACGCGGGCGATCTCGGCCTCAAGTTCGGCGATATAGGCTTCGAGTTCCGCGATCCCCAGCAGGGTCAAGTCCCTCGGCTGCGCCGGCTTGCGCCGCGGTTCGAGATCCGACTCGTCCATCTCCTCCCGTTCTCCTTTCGTCTTCCTACTGTCTTCCCTGGGACGAACCGCGGGATTATATAGTGTTTAACTTTTTTGAGCGTGACGGGGACCCGCTTTGGCCCCGCCCGCACCCCGCTGTATCGGAACTCACATGGCCCCTCCGTTGATGCCCAAGGCGACCGCCGTTTGGCTGGTCGAAAACACCTCGCTCACCTTTGACCAGATTGCGGATTTCTGCGAACTGCATCCGCTGGAGATCCAGGCCATCGCCGATGGCGAAGTGGCGAACCAGATGCAAGGGCTCGACCCGGTGGCGAACGGCCAGACCACGGCGGAGGAGATCGAGCGCTGCCAAGCCGATCCGGAGACGCGGCTCAAGCTTTCTCCGAAGGCCCATCCACCGGAAGTCTTCAAGCACAAGGGCCCGCGCTATACCCCGATATCCAAGCGGCAGGACAAGCCGGATGCGATTGCCTTCCTGCTGAAAAGCCATCCCGAGCTGTCGGATACCCAGATCACCAAGCTGATCGGCACGACGAAGCCGACGATTGCGGCGGTGCGCGACCGCACGCATTGGAACAGCCCCAACATCAAGCCCCGGCACCCGGTCGAGCTCGGTCTTTGCACCTTCGCCGAACTCGAGCGGGCGCTCGGTCAGGCCCGCGCGAGAATGCCCGCGCAGGAGAACGCGCTGGACGACGAAGAGCCGGAACGCCTCGAAGGCTAGTGGTCTAGGGCGAAAAGCGCCGAAGTTGGGCGGCGGCATGGAGGACTCGCCATGGCAAAGAATTATCGGATCGCGGTGATCGCCGGGGACGGCATCGGACGCGAGGTGATGCCGGAGGGCGTTGCGGCAATGGAGTCCGCGGCGGGGGCCTACGGCTTCGGCTTCCAATGGCACGAATTCGACTGGAGCTGCGAGCGCTACGTCAATATGGGCATGATGATGCCGGAGGACGGGCTCGAGCGGCTGCGGCTCTACGATGCCGTCTATCTCGGCGCGGTCGGTCACCCCGAGGTGCCGGACCACGTATCGCTGTGGGGTTTGCTGATCCCGCTGCGACGTGGCTTCCGCCAATACGTCAACCTGCGTCCGGTGCGGCTCCTCGCCGGGGTCCCGTCGCCGCTGCGCGACCGCGCGCCGGGCGATATCGATTTTTATGTCGTGCGCGAGAACAACGAGGGCGAATATTCCGAGATCGGCGGCCGGCTCTATGGCGGCACCGAACACGAAATGGCAATGCAGGAATCGGTGTTTACGCGGCGCGGCTGCGACCGGGTCATGCGCTACGCGTTCGAACTCGCGCGCACGCGAAAGAAGCACGTCACCTCGGCGACCAAGTCGAACGGCATCATCCACACGATGCCGTTCTGGGACGAGCGGTTTGCGGCGCTCGCGCGCGACTACCCCGACGTCCGGACCGACCAGTACCACATCGATATCCTGACGGCGCATTTCGTGCGCCATCCAGACTGGTTCGATGTTGTGGTCGGCTCGAACCTGTTCGGCGATATCCTTTCCGATCTGGGGCCGGCGGTCGTCGGGTCGATCGGCATTGCGCCGTCCGGCAACATCAACCCCGAGCGCGAATACCCCTCGATGTTCGAGCCGGTGCACGGCTCGGCGCCCGACATCGCCGGCCGCGGCGTCGCCAACCCGATCGGCCAGATCTGGTCGGGCGCGATGATGCTCGACCATCTCGGCGAGAGTGCGGCGGCCTCGGCCGTCGAGCGCGCCATTATTGAGGTCCTCGCCGAAGGCGGCACCCGCACCCCCGACCTCGGCGGCAACGCCGGCACCAAGGACCTCGGTGCGGCAATTACTGCTGCGATCCGCTGAGCCGGCGTTCGGGCTCCGCTTGCTGTTTTTGCTGTTCTTTGCAGCGAAATAACAGCCGAAGCAACTGCACTGCACCCCATGAGTGAGACAGAAAAAATGAGGACAGCTTGACCGGCGCCGATTGCGCCAGGATGGAGGCAGGTCGTACATTGGCGCGGCCGGCGAAGCGGAAGCGGGCTCTGCGCCGACCCTGAGCCAGATCAGCTCACACGTCGAGGTTGGCGACGCTAAGGGCGTTGCTCTGGATGAAGTCGCGGCGGGGCTCGACGAGGTCGCCCATCAGGGTCGAGAAGGTTTCCTCGGCCGAGTCGGCATGGCTGATCTTGACCTGCAATAATGAACGGATTTCGGGGTCGAGCGTGGTTTCCCACAATTGCTCCGGGTTCATTTCGCCCAGACCCTTGTAGCGCTGCACGTCGATACCGCTGCGGCCCAGCTCCATGACCGCCTCGACGAGGCTCACGGGGCCGGTGATCGGCCAGGTCTTGTCGCGCGCGGCGAGGGTCCCGGAGCGCTCGTAGACCTCGCGCAGCCGGGCATTGTCGGCGTCGAGCCGGCGCGCCTCGGCGCTGCGCAATAAGGCCGCATCGATCAGGTGCCGCTCGTCGACGCCTTGGCGGGTGCGCCGGAAGACCAGGCCTTCGCCGGCAATGACATCGCCCTGCCAATTGCGCTCGTGCTCCGGAGCGAGGCGGTTGAGCCGCTCGGCAGTCGTATGGGCGGCCTCTATCGCGCGGTTCGGGTCGGCGAGCAATCCCGCCGATAATGCCGCGGCGATTGCCGCCTGCTCGATGACCTCCATGCTGCCGGCCTTGCCGGCCAGCGGCTGCAGCCAGCGGCGGTGGACCCGCGCCTGCTCCAAGAGGTTGCGCAAATCGTTGCCGGCGCGCTCCACGCTGTCGTGCTGCGTGAAAACCGAGTCCCTGAGTGCCGCGTCGATGCAATAGGCTTCGAGCGCCGCATCGTCCTTCAGGTAAACCGCCTTGGCATTGCCGCGCTGCAGGCGATAGAGCGGCGGCTGTGCGATGTAGAGAAACCCTTTGTCGATGAGGCTCGCCATCTGCCGGAAGAAGAAGGTCAGCAACAGCGTGCGGATATGGCTACCGTCGACATCGGCGTCGGTCATGATGATGATGCGGTGATAGCGCGCCTTCTCGGCGTCGAAATCCTCGGTGCCGATCCCAGTGCCGAGCGCGGCGATCAACGTGCCGATCTCGGCCGAGCCCAGCATCTTGTCGAAACGCGCCCGCTCGACATTCAGGATCTTGCCCTTCAGCGGCAGAATCGCCTGGAAGCGCCGGTCGCGGCCTTGCTTGGCCGAGCCTCCGGCGCTGTCACCCTCGACGATGAAGAGCTCGCTTTTTGCCGGGTCACGCTCCTGGCAGTCGGCGAGCTTGCCGGGCAAATTGGCGATGTCGAGCGCGCCCTTGCGCCGGGTCAGGTCGCGTGCCTTGCGCGCCGCTTCGCGCGCCGCCGCCGCCTCGACAACCTTGGCGACGACTTTTTTGGCGTCCGCCGGGTGCTCTTCGAACCACTGCGTCAGCCTATCGGCGACGATCCCTTCGATGACCGGCCGAACCTCGGAAGAGACCAGCTTGTCCTTGGTTTGCGATGAAAATTTCGGGTCGGGCACCTTGGCCGAGAGGATGCAGGTCAGACCCTCGCGCATGTCCTCGCCGGTCAGCGCGACCTTCTCCTTCTTGGCAATGCCGCTGTCATTCGCATAGGCATTGACCGTCCGGGTCAACGCCGCCCGGAAGCCGGCGAGGTGGGTCCCGCCATCACGCTGCGGGATGTTGTTGGTAAAGCACAGCATCGTCTCGTGATAGCTGTCGGTCCACTCCATCGCGACTTCGAGCAGAATGCCCCCGGCCTCCGCCGGGGCAGGCTTCTGCTCGCCGCGGATGACGATCGGCGGCGCATGCAATGCCTGCTTGGAGCGGTCGAGATAGCGGACAAAGGCTTCCAGCCCGCCCTCGAAATGCAATGTGACGGTCTTCGGCTCGACGCCGCGCAGATCGCTCAGCACCAAGGTTACGCCGCTGTTCAGAAAGGCGAGCTCGCGCAGCCGGTGCTCCAGGGTCGTAAAGTCAAACTCGGTTTTGCTAAACGTCGCCGTGCTCGGCAAAAAGGTGATCTCAGTGCCGGTGACCTGACCCTGGCGCGTTGAGCCCGCCGGCCAAGCGGGGGCGGGACCCAGCTCGACGAGCGGCGCCTCGGGCACCCCATCGCGGAACCGCATGAACCACTCCGACCCGCCCCGGTAGACGCGCAAATCGAGGCGGGCGGAGAGGCCGTTGACCACCGAGACGCCGACGCCGTGCAGCCCGCCCGATACCTTGTAGGCGTTCTGATTGAATTTCCCGCCGGCGTGCAGGTGGGTCATGATGACCTCGGCGGCAGACACTCCCTCCTCGTCGTGGATGCCGACCGGGATGCCGCGGCCGTTGTCGGTGACGGTGCACGACCCGTCGGCGTTCAACGTTACGGTGACGGTATCGCAATAGCCGCCGAGCGCCTCGTCGATCGCATTGTCGACAACCTCGTAGACCATATGATGCAGGCCGGAGCCGTCGTCGGTGTCGCCGATATACATCCCCGGCCGCTTGCGCACCGCATCGAGCCCGCGCAACACCTCGATCGACCGCTCGTTATAGATCGCATCCTCGCCATTGGCGGCGCCGTTGCCGCTCGGCACGGCAGCAATCTCAGCCGGTGGCAAACCGGTGCTCGCCGCGCGATTGCCTGCGGCGGGACCGAGGGGGTCGGATGCGGAAATGTTTGCCATGTCGTCCTATTCGAAGTTTCGGGGTTCAAAAAGCCGCGGTCAGCTGCCCGTCGCGCACCGACAGAAACTGGGCGTCGCGCCGCAATGGCGCGAACAGGGCCTCATCGGTGCCGGTCAGCCAGGCCTGGCTGTCGAGCCGCAGCAGCGCATCGAATAATGCCGCGCGCCGGCTCGCATCCAGATGTGCCGCAATTTCGTCGAGCAGCAGTAATGGCGGCTCACCGCGCACCGCCTGCTGCAGCCTCGCATGCGCGAGGAGAATCGAAATAAGCAAGGCCTTTTGCTCACCGGTCGAGGCCAGCTCGGCGGCAATTCCCGTCTCAGCCAGACTGACATGCAAGTCGGAGCGATGCGGCCCGATCAGAGCGCCGCCGGCCTGAGCATCGCTCTGCCGATTGCCGGCGAGCGCCGAGGCGAACTCCGCTTCGACCGCCAACGCCGGCGCTGCTTCGAGCCAATTCTCGACGGTGCCGGCGAGAACCAGCCGGGCGCGCGGAAACAGGCCTTCGGCCTCGGCGCAGACACGGTCGAGCCGCTGCACAGCCTCGCGGCGCCCCGCCGCGACCGCCACCCCCTGTTCGGCCATGACCTCTTCGAGGGCGGTCAGCCAAGCGGGGTCTCTCGGGCCGTCGCGCAACAGCCGCGATCGCTCGCGCAGTGCCTGTTCATAAGCCGCGACGCGCGAGCCGTGCGCCGGGTCGAGGCCGAGCACGAGCCGGTCGAGAAAACGCCGCCGTCCGCCCGGACCCTCGACAAACAGCCGGTCCATCGGCGGGGTCAGCCATAATACACCGAGTCGCTCGGCAAGCGCGGCCTGGCCGCGCACCGGCTCGCCGTCGATCCGCACGACCCGCCGCTCGCCCGCCATTACATCGTGCCCGGTGCCGATGCGCAGGCCGCCGCGGCGAGTCGCGACGATTGCGGCGACAGCCCAGCCGCGGGCCGCGTCATCCTGCCCCGGCGGCGGCCGGCGATCGATTTCGGCCAGCTTGGCGCCACGCAATCCGCGGCCGGGGGCGAGAAACGACACCGCCTCCAGGAGATTGGTCTTGCCGGCGCCGTTGGCTCCGGTCAGCACCACCGGCGCCGTGCCGATGGCAAGCTTCGCCTCCCGATAATTGCGGAAATCGGTCAGCACGAGCCGCGTCACACCAACGCGATCTGCCGCGGCACCGGCATCGTCCCGGGCTTGCTGTGCCTCGGCAAACATAGGAAATATATGGGGCCGAAGGCACCTGTTTGCGAGCATTTCGAGGGCTTGGCGGTGGCAGCGGGTGGCGCCGCCGCGCGCCAACTCAAACCCGCATCGGCATCAGCACGTAAAGGGCGCTGCGATCATCGCTGTCGCGCACGATGGTCGGCGAGCCAGCGTCGGACAGTTCAAATTGTACGCCCTCGCCCTGGATTTGATCGGCGATATCCAACAGGTAACGCGAATTAAACCCAATTTCGAGCGGAGCGGCGGAATAGCGCGCTTCGAGCTCCTCTTCGGCCTTGCCGTTTTCGGGACTGGTTGCGGAGATTTCCACACTACCCTGTTCGATCTTCAGCTTGACCGCCCGGCTCTTCTCCGTCGAAATCGTAGAGACGCGGTCCACCGCCTCGGCGAAAGATTTGCACTCGACCTCGAGAACCTTGTCATTGTTGGACGGGATCACGCGATCGTAGTCTGGGAACGTGCCGTCAATCAATTTCGAGGTGAGCGCCGCCTCGCCGATCGCAAGGCGAATTTTTGTCTCGCCAAGCCCGATCTGCACTTCGTCCTCGCTCTCCTCGACGAGCTTTCTCAGTTCGAGCACGGTCTTGCGCGGGATGATGATCCCCGGCATCCCGGCGGCGCCCTCGGGCAGGACCATTTCCATCCGCGCGAGCCGATGCCCGTCGGTAGCGACGGCGCGAATGACCGGCACTTCGTCGGCTTTGGTCGCATGGAGATAGATGCCGTTCAGATAATACCGAGTCTCCTCCGTCGAAATCGCGAATTGGGTGCGGTCGATCAAAGTCCGAAGCTCGGTCGCCGACAGCGAGAAGTTGTGCGGCAGCTCGCCGCTCGCCATGAGCGGATAATCCTCCGGCGGGAGACAGGCGAGGGTAAAGGTCGAGCGGCCCGAACGCAGCACGATCGCGTTGCGCTCGCCGCTCGTCTCGATTTCGATCTGCGCGCCTTCGCGCAGCTTGCGGACGATGTCATAGAGCGTGTGGGCCGGTGCGGTGGTGCGGCCCTCGCGTTCGATTCGGCCCGGAACGCGCTCGACGATCTCGAGGTCCATATCGGTCGCGCTCAGCGCCAGTCTGCCCGGTTCGGCGCGCAGCAAAACGTTCGAGAGTATCGGGATCGTCGTCCGTCGCTCGACGACACTCTGTACATGGCCCAGTGCCTTCAAGAAGGCCGCCCGTTCAATGGTCAGTTTCATGTTGACTACACAAGAGTTGCCGACCCGGCCTCCGCCGCCCTTGGGTCATCCCCCGAGGGCGGTCAGTGCCCCCGCCGCGTCATTCCGGCTCGACGGGACAGCATTATAACACGATCGGCCGCCCGCCTCAGCACCCGCGTTTGCCGCAGACGCCTTATGGGCGCTCAGCCCTGCAGCATCCGGCGCAACAGCTCGACATCCTCGGCGAGCGACGGGTCGGTGCGCATCAGCTCTTCGATCTTGCGCACCGCATGCATGACGGTGGTGTGATCACGGCCGCCAAACTTGCGGCCGATTTGTGGCAGCGAACGCGTCGTCAGCTGCTTGGCGAGATACATCGCGACCTGACGCGGCCGGGCGACGGCGCGGGCGCGGCGGTCCGAGGTCATCTCGCCCAATTTTATATTGAAGTGTTCGGCGACCTTTTTCTGGATTTCGTCGATAGAAACGCGCCGCTCGTGCGAGCGAAGCAGATCGTGCAGCACCTCTTGGACGCTCTCCAGCGTGATATCGCGCCCGACCAGCTGGACGTGAGCGGCGATTCGGTTCAACGCCCCCTCGAGGTCTCGAACATTCGAGGCGATCTTGTGGGCCAGAAACTCCATCACCTTTGGCGGAATCCGCAGGCCGCCTTGCTCCGCTTTCGACTGCAAAATTCCCAGCCGCAATTCATAAGTGGTCGGATGCAGATCGGCGACCAGGCCCCAGCCGAGCCGGGATCTCATGCGCTCTTCCATACCTTCGAGGTCGGAGGGCGATTTGTCGGCCGAAATCACGATTTGCCGGTTCTCGTCGACTAGAGCGTTAAAGGTGTGGAAGAATTCTTCCTGGGTCGATTCCTTGCCGATGATGAATTGCACGTCATCGATCATCAGCAGATCGACCGAGCGGAATTGTTCCTTGAAGTCCATTGTCGACTTGAAGCGCAGTGCTCGGATAAACTGGTACATGAACTTTTCGGCCGACAGATAGATTATCTTGCGGTCGCAGGCATGCTTGCGGACGTGCCAAGCCACGGCGTGCATCAGATGTGTCTTGCCGAGCCCGACGCCGCCATAAAGAAACAGTGGGTTGAACGGCACCGGGTTCCCGGGACACGCACAGGCTTCGGCGACGCGGCGGGCGGCGGCGTGGGCGAGTTCGTTGGGCTTACCGACAACGAAATTCTCGAAAACAAAGCGGTGATCAAGAGCCAGGAGCTGTGCCCGGTCGTCGGCGATTTCGAGCGCCAGTACGGGTCCGGCGGAAGCAGCCAAGGCCGGAGGGGCTTCCACGACCTCATCCGGGCCGGCGAAATGATGTCCGTTTGCCGGCCTGGCAGGCACGCCGACGACGACCATGAGGCGCTTTATTTGCTCGTTCTCCGCCCGCCATAGCGCGAGAAGCCGATCCGCATAATGGGTTGCCACCCAGTCGCGCAAAAAACGCGTAGGTGCGGCGATTACCGCCTGTCCGCTGTCGACGTGCTCCAGGTTGATCGGTTGCAACCAATTCCGGAAGGCGTCCTCGCCAATTTCCGTCCTGAGCTGACCGAGAACACCGATCCACTCCGCCTCGCACGCTGCCGTCGTGTTGGTCGCATCTTGTTGAATTGCTTGCGTCACCCCTCTACCCCCAATCAATAGAACAGACGCAAATCCGGCCGACTGCCGGCAATACTTCGTCTTATAGAGGCGCACAATCGTGGCTCTACAACACTACTCAATACGGGAAGAGACGCCCTCCCTGTCGCTTATTACAATCGGTTAAATGCCAAGAGCTTGGACGTTTTCTTGACGCTCACCGACATTTACACGGCTTTGCCGTACTTCTGGGCACCGTTATTTAGAAGTTTACCGGTGTGGCGGATTAGTGGCAATGGGATCGAAGAAGGAACATGAGAAATAATTTTCCGATATGAGCGCCGGCGGTTCGTTCGCGCAAGAAATCCTGGTCGGGCCTCTTCTGCGGCATTCCGCCGCGGACGGGATCGGCACGATCTCTGGATCAGAGCGCGTTGATTCGCGCTGCGAGCCGCGACAACTTGCGCGAGACCGTGTTCTTGTGGAGCACGCCCTTGGTTATCGCCCGATGCAACTCGGGCTGCGCCAGCCGAAGGGCCAACTCTGCCGTCGTCTTGTCGCCCGTTGCGATCGCCGTCTCGACCCTTTTGACAAAAGTGCGCACGCGGCTCACCCGGGCGCGATTGGTGACCGTCCGCTTGGCCGTTTGCCGGATGCGCTTTTCCGCTGATTTGTGGTTCGCCATGCAATTCGCCGTGACCGAAGGGACGAGATTTATATCGGGGGCTCGTCCGCGAGGTCAACTCGCGCGGGGTTCCGATCCGATATCAAGCTGGAAACAGAACTGATTGCGGGCCGCGCCGGCGTAGCCTGCTGATCGAGGCATTCCCCAGACCGGCACCGCTAAAGCGTCGCCATTTTGCCACTGTGGCTGAAGCAACACACTTCGATGAAAAACCTTAAACTGCATGTGGCCTCGATTGACTCTAAACCGTCGCCGGATAGTATTTGGGAAGCGATTGTGGCCTGTGTGCTGTATCGGTCTCGAAGCGACAAGTAGTCGGCAAACGTTCGCCTTTCCGGTTCGGCGTGGGAAGGGGAGGAGGACGTGATCGGACTTGGGCACGGGGGCGGTCGCGTTCGGGGGAGCATGGCTGCAGAATGCAATTCCAGACGGGTCGAGGGGACAAAGTGGCGAAGCAGACGAACGTTGTACCATTCCCGCTGACGGTAAGGGGGGTCCGATCAGCCGCAGATAAAGCGTCCTCGCCAGCCAGCTATGAATTCACCGAAGAGGAACTGGCTGCGCTGTGCCGGTGGTTTTCGGCCATGAAATACGCCTTTCCAGGGACGGAAGGGGTAATGATGGTTAATCATCAAGAGGCCTATTCCGCGGTCGGGCTCTACAACCGGGCGGGAGGCGCGCCGAATTGCCTGGTCGCCAAACATCAGGTGGGCGGCGCGGCGCGATTTTTTTGGTCGACCGAATTCGACCCACCCCGTCCGATCAACGATTTGTCCGAAATCACCGATGCTCATATTCGCGCCATTCGCCCGCCGCGCAATGAAAAGGGCTGGCTCGACCCGACCGGGTGGATGGGCGTCTATGCATCGCGATTGATCGCAACGCAGTTCCAGCGCGTCTAGCTTTCGGCGCACCCCGTCACCCGATCGGGCTCCGGGAAAGAGGTGCCCGATCCAACGGCGGTGATCGGCCCCCCGACACTTGCTCTGATCCTCGTATCGGTAGAATACTGCACCGGATATAAAACGTACCGCGTCGATGAAGTCTGCCGTACTGCTTATCTGCCTCAGCGGCGTCGCACTGGCCGGCTGTGCATATCTGCCGACTTCCGGTCCGACCGCCGGCGAGGTGATCGATCGGCGGGTGCAGGAGAATCGAGATTCGCTACGATGTCGTCGACGTTGATTCCGGGGTCGTCGCGACACTGTTGTCGCAGCCGGCAGACAGCTTTCGCGCCCGCTTCGGGAAATATGGCATGCCGGCGGCGCCAAAGATCGGGATCGGCGATGCGCTCTCCGTTTCGATCTGGGAAGCCGCGGGCGGCGGCCTGTTCGGGACGTCGCCGACCGATCACGTCTCGGCCGGTTCGCGAAGCGTGACGATCCCAGAACAGGTCGTCGGTCGGGACGGCGGGATAAGCGTGCCGTTTGCCGGGCGGGTTCCGGTGGCCGGACGGACAACTGTCGAAGTCCAGCACGAAATCGAGCGTCGTCTCGCCGAGAAGGCCATCGAGCCGCAGGTCATTGTAACGATTGCGAAGAGCGTGACGTACGCCGCAACCGTGTCCGGCGAGGTTGTCAACGGCGCGCGGGTGCCGCTCTCGGTCAACGGCGATCGCATGCTCGATCTGATCGCGCTCGCCGGCGGCGCTAAGGCGGCGGTCTACGACACCTTCGTACGGCTTTCCCGCAACGGCGTCACGGTAACGATGCCGATGGAAAGGCTCGTGTCGAACCCGGCTGAGAACATCTACGCACAGCCTGGCGACGTGCTGACCCTGGTTCGTGTGCCGCAGACCTATTCGGTGCTCGGGGCGACTGGCCAGAACGCCCAGATCACCTTCAATGCCGAGCGGATCACGTTGGTCGAAGCGCTCGCTAAAGCCGGCGGGTTGCAAGATCTGCGCTCCGATCCGACGGGCGTATTTCTTTTCCGCTTCGAGCCGTCGGCTATCGTCGCCGCGCTGAACGCTCCCCAGCTGGGCACCGGTCCCGATCAGACATCGCCGGTGGTTTATCGCCTCGATATGAGTGATGCGAACTCCTTTTTCCTTGCCCAGCGGTTTCCCGTCGAGGACAAGGACATCATCTACGTCTCCAACGCGCGGCTAAACGAGCTGCAGAAATTCTTTACGTTGTTGAATACCCTGACTGGACCTGTCATCACCGGCATCGTCGTCAAGAACGCAGCACCATAGCGTGCGGTTTCGGCATATAAGGCCAGCTAGCGCGTATCCTTTTTGAAAGGACGTCATGCCGAGGGTGCAGAGCTTGTCCGGGGACGACCTAGTCGTCGTTACCGGCGGCGCCGGCTTTATCGGCTCCCATATAGTCAATCATCTGGCCGAGTTGGGATTGCGCATCGTGATCTCGGACCTTCTCGGATCCGGTGATAAGTGGCGCAACATCGCCTCGGCTCAGCTTTATGACCTCGTTCGACCCGACATGCTTTCCGAGTGGCTCGAGCGTCATCGCGGCAAAGTGGCGGCTATCGTGCACATGGCGGCGATATCCTCGACGACCGAGCCCGATATCGACCGGTTCGTTGCCCACAATATCCGCCTGACGGTGGATCTATGGGAGTGGTGCGCCGCCAATGCGACCCGCTTTATCTATGCTTCTTCCGCTGCGACCTATGGCGACGGCAGCGCCGGTTTCAGCGACGGCCAGAGCCCTGCGGCACTGGCTGCGCTGCACCCGCTCAACGCCTATGGCTGGAGCAAGCATGTTGTGGATCGGCGGGTCGTCGAGGACGCCGTGCGCGGACGGCCCAGCCCCCCGCAATGGGCCGGGCTCAAATTCTTCAACGTATACGGCACGAACGAGGCCCATAAGGGCGACATGCAATCGGTTATCGGCAAGGTCTACCCGATAATCGAGGCCGGCGGCACTGTCACGCTGTTCAAGTCGCACAACCCCGACTATCGGGATGGCGGGCAATTGCGGGATTTTGTCTATGTAAAAGACTGTGTCGCGACGGTCGGCTGGTTATTGCAGAACCCCAAGGTGACGGGTCTGTTCAATGTCGGTAGCGGTGCCGCACGGAGCTTTCTCGACCTCGTCGATGCGGTTGCCGCGGCGGTCGGACGTTCGCCGAAAGTCCGGTTCGTCGACACTCCCGCCGAACTGCGCGACAAGTACCAGTACTTTACCCAAGCCGACATGACAAAACTCCGAGCCGCGGGATTCGATCAGCCGTTTCACTCTCTGGAGGACGGTGTCCGGGATTTTGTTCAATCCTTGCGGGGCGCGGGGTGATCCTGTTCGACCTGTCGCGGCTGGTCTCGCGCGCCGGGCGGGAGACGCCGACGGGGATCGACCGGGTCGAGCTCGCCTATGCCGAGCATCTGGTTGCCGGCCGCACCCCTCTGTTCTTTACGATGATGACGCCGCTGGGTGGGTTCGGCATGTTGCCGGAGGCGGTTGCTAAGGAGTATCTCGAGGCGCTTGGCGGAGTATGGCGGGAAGCTGGGTCGCCGCAGCGTATTGCACGGGCGAAGCGGCTAGCGCGAACCCTCCGCGCCGCCGCCCTCTGGCGCGGAGAACGCGCATTCCTCGGGCAATGCGGCGCTGAGGCCGACCGCGTGGCCTATATGCTCGTCTCTCACCACCATCTCGAAAAGCGCCGCGCCATTGCCCGTTTGAAGCAGCAGGTGCGGGCGTGCTTCGTCTGCCTTATCCACGACTTGATCCCGATTGAATTTCCCGAATACGCGCTGCCCGGCCAAAACGACAAGCACCGCAGGCGGATCGAGACCGCCGCGGCGCTGGCCGACGCAGTGATCGTCAACTCGACCGTAACACGCGAAGGATTTGCGCCCTATCTGGCGCGCGCCGGCCGCGCCCCGCCCGTTGTGGTCGCGCCCTTCGGCGTCGATCCGCCCGCCGCGTTGCCGGCCCACCCGCCAGCTGTGAAGGCGCCTTATTTCGTGTGCGTCGGGACGATCGAGGCGCGCAAGAACCATTTGCTGCTGCTCAATCTGTGGCGCCAGTTGGCGGAGGAGCTGGGCGCTGCCGTCCCCCGTCTTGTCCTGATCGGCCAACGCGGCTGGGAAACCGAAAACGCGATCGACATGCTCGAACGCTGCCCGGCCCTGCGCGGCGTCGTCTTCGAACGCGCCAACGTGCCGGATGACGAGGCGGCGCGCCTCGTCCAGGGCGCCCGGGCATTGCTGCTGCCATCCTTCGCCGAAGGGTTCGGGTTTCCGCTGGTCGAGGCGCTGGCCCTCGGGGTCCCGGTCCTATGCAGCAATCTCGCCGCGTTGCGCGAGAATGGCGGGGACGTGCCAGAGTACCTCGATCCCCTCGACGGGCTCGGTTGGCGCAGCGCCGTTATCGATTATGCGCTGGCGGCGTCGCCGCGGCGCGCCGCTCAGCTCCGTCGCCTCTCGGGATGGCAGGCGCCGAGCTGGCAAGATCATTTCGATGTGGTCGAAGCGCTGATTGCCGACGCCCGATCGATTGGCCAATATGAGACCGAAGGTCCGCGGAGTCTTGGGCCGGAGGCCTGCCGCGAGCTCCGGTTTAACGCACGGCAGACTGCGGACATGCGCTGATTTATCCTCGGGAGGGAGACGACAATGGCCGATACACCGCGTCTCAATGGTGTGATTGCCGCTTTGGAGCAAGGCAAGCCCGCCTTTGTCAGTTTTTGCGCCGCCGAAATCGGAGTGGCGCAGGCGATGAACACCGCGTCATATGACGGCGTGGTGTTCGAAATGGAGCATCGGCCGTATGACATCCGCGCCTTGCGCGACTGCCTGCAATACATGCTGGACCGCCGTCAGATCCTGCAAAGAGGGACGCTGGCTCCGGGGGTGACGCCGTTTGTGCGCATCCCGCCCAATGGCGGCGAGGCGAGCCAGTGGGTCGCCAAGCAGGTCTTGGACCAGGGCGTCTACGGGATTGTCTGGCCGCACGTCAGCACCGTCGACGAAGCGCGCAACGCGGTCACCGCTTGCCGTTATTCGCGGCCCCGCTCGGCGCAATATTTTGAGCCCGCAGGTCAGCGAGGCGATGCGCCCGCGGCGGCGGCGCGCTACTGGGGGCTGTCCCAGCAGGAATATTACGCCCGCGCCGATGTCTGGCCGCTCAATCCGCAGGGCGAAATCCTGGTCGCCATTATGTGCGAGGAAGTGCGCGCGATCAAAAATTTGCCGAAGATGCTCGATGAGGTTGCAGGGATCGGGGTCGTGATCATTGGCGAAGGCGATCTGTCGCAGGACCTCGGGTTCCCGCGGCAATACGATCATCCGACGGTCGCTTCGGCAATGGACGAGATTCTCGCGATCTGCAAACAATACAACGTCCCCTGCGGACACCCGCATGTCGACACCAAGAATGTCGAAGCATTACTGGAGAAGGGCTTCCGCTATCTGATGCCGGCGCCGGTCTATTCCTACGCCGCGCTCGAGCTCGGGCGCAAAGCCTGCGGCCGCAGCTGAATGGGTTACATAGCGAGATAACCGTCCGCCCAGCCTTCATGGAGCGTTGGGGTCGGGGATCGGGTCGAGGGGCCAGACGGGGCGGCGGACCTTGGTGAAGAGTTCGGGGGTGTAGATCTCCGAGCACAGGGCGCCGGTGTCGACGAGCACGACCTCACGGGCGATCGGCTCGAAGGCGGCGCGGAAATGCTGCATCGATTTGACTGCGACGGTGCAATAGCGGATCGGGTCGATGCCGAGCGAGGTGAACTGGGCGAGATCGACGGCCTGGCCCGCGCCATTACCGAAGCCTCCGGGCCGATCAATCTCGAAACTGCCCCGATCATCGCCGCTACTGGCGTCGATCTGATTTCCAGCGGCTGGATCACGCACAGCGCCCCAATCCTCGATCTCGGCCTCGACGTCACATAGCCGGCGACGCCGGAGGACGCCAGGCGAAGGTGGGCGACGCGGTTAACGTGGTCGCGGCAGACGCACTGCCCGCCGTCGGGATTGCCGGAGCGGCCCTTGGCAACCGCGCGCCCGCCCCGCACACCTGTTGCGCCTGTTTTATCAGGTCGAGATCAGGCATCGCCAACTCCATTCGATGATTTTCGCGCCCGCTCAAAGGGTACTCGATGCCCTGAGAGTACAATGCGATTATGGCGATCATGTGGTTGTCGACACCGCAAATCCCGGCAATGGGAGCCCTCAATCTGCGCCCCTTCCACCTGCTGAGGGTCGAGGTTGCTCAATCCGTTTAGCGCAGTTTGAGGCGCTCGCTCGAATATGCGGCGCGCGTGGGTTGTCTGATATAATGTGCTTAACGATAACCCGGAGCACCGTGGGCTGCCGCAGCCATGGCCTCGACCCGCCGTCTCACCGCGATCCTCGTCGCCGATGTGGCGGGCTATTCACGTCTGATGGGGGCTGACGAGGAAGGCACGCACCAACACCTCAAGGCGCATTTCCGAGAACTGGTCAACCCGAAGATCGCCGAGCACCACGGCCGGATCGTCAAGAACACCGGCGATGGCTTCCTTGCCGAGTTCTCGAGCGTCGTCGATGCGGTGCGCTGCGGTGCTGAGATGCAGCGGGTAATGGCCGACCGCAACGCGGAAACGCCCGAGGACAGGCGCATCACCTTCCGAGTGGGCATCAACCTCGGCGACATAATCGCCGAGCCGAATGACATCTATGGTGATGGTGTCAATGTAGCCGCACGGCTGCAGGCATTAGCGGAGCCCGGAGGCATTTGCATCTCGCGAGTAGTGCGCGACCAGATCCGCGACAAGCTCCACTACCCGTTCGAGGATAGGGGCGAGCAGAACGTTAAAAATATTGCGCGGCCAGTGCGGGTCTACGCGTTGCGCCCCGAAGCCGTCGCCGATTTGCCGCTCGCGGGCGTGACGAATGTAGCGCCGCGCCCGCGACGCACAGTTCTCATTGCCATGACAGCGATCACCGCACTGGCGCTCGTCACTGTTCTCGCCGGGTGGCTTTGGCCGGTGACGAAAACACCGATGCCGGCGGTAACTGCTGCCCCGTCGATAGGTCAACCTCCGGTCGCGCCGCGTTTGTCAATCGTGGTGCTGCCTTTTGCCAATTTGAGCAGCGACCCCGAGCAGCAATATTTCGCCGACGGTATTACCGACGACTTGACCACCGATTTATCGCGGATTGCGCACATGTTCGTGATCTCGCACAACACCGCTTCAACCTATGCGAGCAAGCCGGCCGACACCAGGCAAATCGGTCGCGAGCTGGGCGTCCATTACGTGCTGGAAGGAAGCGTCCAGCGCTCGGGGAAGCAGATTCGGATCAACGCCCAGCTGATTGATGCCAAGAGCGATGCGCATCTCTGGGCCAGACGATTTGAACGCGAGTTGGGCGACTTGTTCGCTTTGCAAAGCGAAATAACAAGACAGATCGCGATAGCACTCAACCTTGAGCTAACCAGCAGAGAGGCGGCCCGGCCGACCGACAATCCCGACGCGCTTGACTATATCCTTCGCGGACGCGCCGTATTGAACAAGGGGGCGTCCCCAGAAAACTTTTCCCGAGCCATTGACCTGTTCGAACATGCATTGGCGCTTAATCCCCAGTCGATCGAGGTTCAAAGCCTATTGGCCGGGGAGCTAGCCAGCCGGGTGTTGGCGGGGATGAGTCACTCGCGCAACGCCGATATCGACCGGGCCGAACGTCTTCTCGCCCAGATAGAAGCGGCATCGCCCGGCTGCGCGTGCTCCCATATGCCGAAAGGGCAACTGTTACGCGCCAAGGGACGTTGCGATCAGGCCGTCCCCGAATTCGAGGCGGTGATTGCGTCGAATCCGAACGCGGCTGGAGCGTTCTTCGCTCTGGGCGTGTGCAAGGTCCAAACGGGATTTATAGAGGAAGCGATCCCACTGGAGGAGCAGGCTATCCGTCTCAGTCCTCACGATCCGGCCGTCTTCAACCGGTATCTTGTGATCGGCCAAGTTCATTTGCTGCAGTCGCGCACCGAAGAGGCAATCGTCTGGCTTGAAAAGGCGCGCACCGCTAACCCGACATCGCCGTGGACACACCCGTGGCTTGCTTCCGCATATGCTCTTAAAGGCGATTTGGAGCGAGCCCGCGCAGAACTTATCGAGGCTCGCCGGCTGATAGGCGGTGGAAGCCTCTCCAGCATAGCGGGGATGAGGGCTGGCTATTGGGGGGCGCCGGCTACCCGTGCACTATACGAGGCCACCTTTTTTGCTGGTTTGCACAAGGCGGGCGTGCCTGAGGAATGAATGCGACCCACCGATGCTACGCGGCGACGGGGTCGAGGATTGGGTCGAGGGGCCAGACCGGGCGGCGGACTTTGGTGAAGAGCTCGGGGGTGTAGATCTCCGAGCACAGCGCCCCGGTGTCGACGAGGACGACGTCGCGCGCGATTGGCTCGAAGGCGGCGCGGAAATGCTGCATCGACTTGACCGCGACAGTGCGGTAGCGGGTCGGGTCAACACCCAATGAGGTGAACTGGCCGAGATCGACCGCTTGGCCGTTGTTGGTGATGACGATGATGTCGATGCCCCCGATCCGGAACACCATCGAGGGGCCGTAATCGCGTTCGATGCCACCGCCCATCGGGCCGTAGGCGATAAACCGACCGTTGGTCAGGCAGACGACCTCGCCTTTGAGGGAGAGCGGGCCGCCGCCGATCGACGGGTCGGTCTTGCCGCCGAGGGTCAAAGTGGTTTTAGTCCCGACCCCGGCGCGCACGGCGTCCTGCACCGCTTCGGGGTCGCAAATGGCATGGAATGCGACGCTTTCGACGCCTGCTTCGACCAGGCCCTTTAAAAAAGCGGTCGCGTCCCCGTAGCCGCCTCCGCCGGGGTTGTCGGTGTAATCCGCGACAACCAGTGGTTTGTCACCGGGCTTGCCTTGCCGCGCCAGCGCAACTGCCTCGGCAACAGGCAGCAATTTGACCGTCGTGAAATCGCGCGTCTCCCAGGCGTAGTCCATGAACTCTTCGGCGATCGCCTGCCCCCGCCGAGTGTCGCGATCCACTGTCACGGTCACCGACGGGCCGACGTCGTGGATATTGGCGCGGCTGAACCCGGCGCAAATGCTAACGACCATCGCCTCGCCGCTCTGCTCGAGCGCCTCGCCGCGGGCAATCAGCTCGGCCATCGGTCCGCGCTGGGTGCGGCCGTGGTCGAGTCCGTAGAGCATCGGCCGGCGGGCGATCACTGTCTTTGGCCGGATCTCGCCCTGCATTGCCCGCTCCAATAACTCGGCGCCTTGCCAGGCCCGCTCGTACTGGTCGATATGCGGATAGGTGCGGTAGGCGATCAGGGCGCTCGCGTTGTCGGCCATGCCGCGCGTCACATTGGCGTGCAGATCGAGGGTGACGACGACCGGCACCTCGGGTCCGAGCCGGCGGCGCAGCCGCGCCAAGAACTCGCCCTCGGCGTCCTCATGGCTCTCGCTGACCATCGCGCCGTGGAGATGCAGCAATACGCCGTCAATCGGGCCTTTCATGTCGACGGCGTCGAGGACCATCGCGATGATCGTCTCGAAGGCCTCGTCGGCGACAATGCCGGATGGGTTGGGGTTGGCGGAGACCGGGTGAACCAGGCTCCAGCCGAATTTGTCGGCCGCCTCGAAGGTCGCGCCAAAGGCCGAGCGGGTGCCGCGGAACGCCTCGGGAATCTCGTTTTCGAGATGGTAATCGCGGCGGCGGATCATCGCCATATCCGTCGGCACCCGGCTGAAGGTATTGGTCTCATGCATGAAACGGGCGGTCAGGACGCGCTTCACGGGATCACCTCGCCGATTGCCGTTGCGCAGCCAGCGTAATATCCGCGCCGGCCTCGCTGGAAAAGCGGATGCTATGGCGATGAACCGTTGGAGGATAGCTTTTCCGCGGGTTGCGGCCACCTGGCGTATTGCGGCCGGCAGCGAACCGGCAGCCGATCCGCGAGGGCGGTTCTGGCCAACAGCTGTCTCGGTAGCGCTTATGTCCGAGGGATTGTAAGCTTCAGGAAAATGGCGTCGCGATCTGCCGACGCTCTCCTGCAGGGACGGGAACCATGAAGACCAGTTCCGATCATATCCTCACCAGCCATGTCGGAAGTCTGCCGCGGCCCGATGATTTGATCGCGGCGAACAGAGCCCGTGAAGCGGGGGAGGCGATCGACGAGCATGTCTTTCACGAGAAACTTCGGGGCGCGGTGGCGGATGTTGTACGACATCAGAGGGAGCTCGGCATCGATGTGCCCGGCGACGGCGAGTTCGGGAAATCGGTGGGGCACCGCGTCAATTACGGCGCATGGTGGAATTACGCGTTCCATCGTTTGGGCGGGCTCGAGTTGGATGGGCCGGCCTTGGATTCCCGGCCGCCGCAGCGCTCCCGCCCCGGGGGGATTGTGCTGACCAGCGCCGCCAATCGGCGGGACCGCGTGCGGTTCGCAGCGGCCTATGCCGACCGCGAGTTCGGGCGTCTGGATGGGACCCAGGCCCACCAGCGGTCCGGTCTGTGTCGGCCCGCTGACCTATACGGGCCACACCGCGGTCGCTGTCGACATCGCCAACTTCAAGGCCGCGCTCAAAGCTGCCGGGGTCGAGGAGGGGTTTATGACCGCTGTCGCGCCGGGCAGCGCTTATCGGATAACGAACGAATACTACAAATCCGACGAAGAGTTCCTCTACGCCTGCGCCGAGGCGATGCGCGAGGAATATAAGGCGATCCTGGGTGCCGGGCTTATCCTGCAGCTCGACGACCCCGCCACCGCCACGGGATGGGACATGATCGATCCCGAGCCGGCGGTGGAGGACTATAAGAAATTTACGATGGTCCGGGTCGAGGCTCTCAACCACGCGCTGCGCGGCTTTCCGCAGGATCGGATCCGCTTCCATCTGTGCTGGGGCAGCTGGCACGGACCGCACACGACCGACATCCCGATGCGCGACATCGTCGATGTAATGCTGGCCGTCAATGCTGGCGCCTATTCGTTCGAAGCCGGCAATGTTCGCCACGAGCACGAGTGGAAGGTCTGGCAGGACGTCAGATTTCCCGACGACAAAGTGATCCTGCCCGGGGTCGTTAGCCACGCCACCAATGTCGTCGAGCACCCTGAGCTCGTCGCCGACCGGATCCTGCGTTTTGCCAATCTGGTCGGCCGGGAGCGGGTCATCGCCTCGAGCGATTGCGGTCTCGGCGGCCGCGTCCACCCCGACATTGCTTGGGCCAAGCTCGAAGCGCTGGTCGCGGGCGCCGCGCTCGCCACTCGCCAGCTCTGGAGTTGAGAGGGAGTCATGAAGACCAGCTCTGACCATATCCTGACCAGCCATGCCGGAAGCCTGCCGCGTCCCGACGATCTGATCGAGGCGTGGGGAAGCAATGATGAACATGCCTTGGCGGCAAAGCTCGCATCAGCGGTAACGGACGTCGTTCGCCGGCAGAAGGAAATCGGCATCGACGTGCCCGGTGACGGCGAGTTCGGCAAGCCGATGGCGCAGCGGGTAAATTATGGTTCGTGGTGGAGATATTCTTGGAACCGGCTCGGCGGGCTCGACCCACACGGCCCCAGCTTGTACGAGATGGAGCCGAGGCGCTCTTCGCCGGGCCAGGTTCTGCTGACGAGCTTTGGCGATCGCCGCGACCGCACCCGGTTCGCCGCGGCGTACAACGATCCCAATTCCGGCATTACGACCGGCCCGAGGCCGCCCGCACCGATCTGTGTCGCTCCGATCCACTATGCCGGGCACGACGCGATCCAGAGAGACATCGCCAATTTCAAGGGGGCGTTGCAGGCCGCCGGCGTCACGGAAGGGTTCATGACAGCGGTCGCCCCGGGTAGCGCCGCGCGGATCGGCAACTCATACTACAAGACGGAGGAGGAGCTCCTCTACGCCTGCGCCGATGCGATGCGCGAGGAGTACAAGGCAATCCTCGACGCCGGCCTGATCCTCCAGCTCGACGATCCCGCGATCGCCGAGAACTGGGACATGATCAATCCGGAGCCGACAATCGAGGAGTACAAGAAGTTCTCGATGGTCCGGGTCGAGGCGCTAAACCACGCAATCCGCGGCCTGCCGCAGGACCGCATCCGCTTCCATTTGTGCTGGGGCAGCTGGCACGGGCCGCACATTACCGACATCGCGATGCGCGACATCGTCGATGTCATGCTAGCGGTCAACGCGCATGCCTATTCGTTCGAGGCCGCCAATGTCCGCCACGAGCACGAGTGGAAGGTCTGGCAAAACGTCAAGTTGCCCGACGACAAGGTGATCCTGCCCGGTGTCGTCAGCCACGCCACCAACGTCGTCGAGCACCCCGAACTCGTCGCCGAACGCATCCTTCGCTTCGCGAACCTGGTCGGCCGGGAGCGGGTTATCGCCTCAACCGACTGCGGTCTCGGCGGCCGGGTCCACTCCGACATCGCCTGGGCCAAGCTCGACGCGCTGGCCCACGGAGCGGCGCTCGCCAGCCGCCGGCTCTGGCGCTGAAATCATCCGGGCGGCCCGAGCTCAGCTCCGAGTGAGGTCCCTCGAGCAACTCGCCGCCCGGCTCGGCTTGCCGGGGCGGCGGAGGATAACGAACCCTTCTGGGCACGGCGGATGAAAGCGGCGCCGATCTATCACCGCGAGCTTAGTGCTTAGATGCCGGTGCCCATCGCGGAAATAGGTCCCGGCCCGCAAGGAACCCCGCTGCGGCGCATTCATCCCGTGTATTCGACCACTATGGCGCTGACGTTGTCCCGCGCGCCTTGGTCGAGCGCTCGCTCGATCAGCCGGTCGGCCGCCGCCGGGAGTGGCGATCCAGTCAATATTGCGACTATTTCGGGGTCCGTGAGGGCACCGCTGAGCCCGTCCGAACACAGCAGCATAATGTCGCCCGGTTGGAGCCGGTCGCGCCGTTCTTCGAGCACCAGCCGGTCAAAGGCCCCGATCAGATTTGTCACGATGTTTGCCATTGGATGGGCTGCCGCCGCTTCGGGCAAAATCTCGCCGCGGTCGACCAGATCCTGGACATGGCTCTGATCGCGGCTCAGCTGATGCAACCGGTCGGCGCGCATCCGATATAATCGGCTGTCCCCGGCCCACAGGCAGCAGCTTTGGTCATCCCAGATCAGAAGCACCGCCACTGTGCTGCCGATCAACGCATGCGGACCAATCGCTGCAGCCTTCGCCCGCACCTCGCGGTTGACTTCCGCAAGCCTCCGCCTCACCTCCTCCACCAGAGAGAGACCGGAAAGCGCTGGATCCACATGGCGCAACGCCGCGATGATGCGGCTGCTCGCGTAGTCGCCGCGCTCGTGGCCTCCCGCGCCGTCGGCAACCGCCCACAAGCCGATCTCGGCCCGCTCGAGCACCGCGTCCTCATTTCGCCGGCGCACCGTCCCCACATGGGTGCGTGCAGCGGAACGACAGGCCATCTTCTTTAAGCCTTCATTTTTGGGATGCTTGTTCGACCTTCAACCGGCAGGTGTAATAATCCAGAACGCGAGACTGCCGCTGCACTTCGGTCAGCGCCGCCCCGCCGATATTCCCGGCAATCTGCCGCGCTTCGTTTAGGCGGTCCTTGAGCATCGAAACCGCGCGCGCAGTCGAGCCGTCAAACCCTTCCTGCAGATATTTTTCGGGAGTGTACTGGGTCGCACCGATCCGGAAATCTTCGGCATGAAAGGGGCATGCGGCGAAGCGATTGGGCGCCCCGGCTGGCGGCTGCACCGGCGCGACCGCAGCCGTCGGGGGTGTCGGGGCTGAGGCGGGCGGCTCCGCCCTCCTCTCACCCTCGAAGATGACCCGCGACGCTTCACTTCGCAGGCGCGTCAACGCGGCCGCCGGGATCTTGCTGCCATTGACCAGATCGGTTTGCGGCAGGCCGGTATCCTGCTGAAACTTCCGCCAGGCTCCCGTCGTCTGAGGGCCAATCACCCCGTCTATCGGCCCCGGTTCCATGCCCAGACGGAGCAGCATGAATTGGATTTCGCGGACCAGTGAGGGAGTAACCTCGAGGTTTTCGGCCTTGCCAGCCACCTCGGCAGCGCACCGCCCCGCGGACCACAGCTGCATCGGCAGGGTCACGACGGCCAGTGAAAAAAACGCGCACCGCACGATGTCGCCCCCGTTCATTCTCGCGTTCCTAACTCGGCCGGCAATCACTCCGCTCCGTGCGCATTGAGAAACGCCCTGCGTTCCCTTTCATCGGGAATATGAGTGGCCAACACCAGGCATAATTTGGCCAGAGACTCGAATTTCCCCAGCTCTCTCTTTACGAGAATTCGGGCAATCGGGCCTATATAGCGGGTAAGGTCGGATTCTATCGCGACTATGCTTGCCGAGTTCGGCGATTGGGCGGCAGAAACGGGTTTTTGCTCGATAGTCTTCCCCGGTGCAGTCCGCGACGCAGGGGGCCGCCGGTCGAGCCCCAAAGCGGCGCGCTGACGCCCTCTCGCCAAGAATTCGGCACGGTCTTTCGGGTCGGCCACTTGCCTGCCGAGCAAATCATACAATGCCAGCAGATCGCCCGCGTTTCGGACAGCCCGCTTCACCGCGATCGATGCCATAGGACCGATGAAAGTTGCCAGATCGTGCTCGGTTTCCCGCAGCAGTTCGGCGCTGAAAGGCGCCTCGCCCGGCTTGGTTTGCGCCGCATTGGCGGTGGCTTGCGGCTCCCCTCGCAGGCCAGGCATCGCATCGGCAACGGCCTTCGAGAACGCCGCAGCTTCGGCGTAGCGTTGCGCCGGCTCGAAGGCCAGCGACTTGGCGATGACGTGCTTCATGGCCTCGGGGATTGCCGGGTTCAACGCCCGTATATCCTCGGGCCCCCGCGTTTCCATGAAGGACATGATCTCGGTAATGCTTTTGCCCCGGAACGGCTTCACCCCGGTCAGCATTTCAAACAGGATGACCCCAGTGGCGAACAGGTCGGTGCGGTGATCGATCGGGCCTCCCGACAGCTGCTCGGGCGCCATGTAGGCGGGCGTTCCCAATAAATCACCGACGATGGTGAATTCGGAGGCCTCAAGACGGGCAATGCCGAAATCGGCGACCTTAACTTGGTCGCCCGGCAAAACCATTATGTTGGACGGTTTGATGTCGCGGTGGACGATCCCGCTCGCGTGGGCGAACCCGAGGGCGCTCAAGACCTGAGTTATTATCGCGACGCTGCGCTCTTGTGCGAGCGGACCGGTCGATTTGATAACTTGATCGAGGCTCTGGCCCTCCACCAATTCCATGACCAGAAACGGCGTGCCGTCATCATCGCCAAAATCCCAGATCGCGACGATGTTCGGGTGGAACCGCCGCCCGGCGGCCCGCGCTTCCCGCCGGAAGCGCTCCAGCAACTGCGCGCCGCCGCTGCCGGCGACCAGCTCGGGGCGCACGACCTTGATTGCGACCAGGCGATCGATTGCCGGGTCATGAGCGCGATAGACTTCGCCCATCGCCCCGGTGCCGAGCAATGCTTCGATGCGATAGCGGCCGATCGACCGGACAGTGTTCATTTCTTCTGAAACAACGACCACGTCCGGCAGGCGATCGAAATCGTCGCCACCAGGGCCGTCCGGGACTGAGTTCAGCTCTGCTCCTCCAGCATGGTCATCGCATTCTGCAGGCTGCGCCGCATCCGATTAAACGAGGCCGATAGCGACCCGATTTCGTCCCGGCTGGCGTGGACATACTCGGGGGCGTCGAGCTGCCCCATGCTGACTTTGTCGGCCATTGCGGAAATTTCGGCGACCGGTCTCGTCACGAGCACGCGCAACAGGATATCAACCATGATGATGGTCACAACGAAGGTTCCGGCCAAGGCCAGCAAGAACCAGAACAGCGCCTGATAGGCGCGGCCCAGCGGCACGCCGAGCGGGATCGAGACGACCTGTGCTCCGACAATTTCGCCCAGTTTCCAGCCAAATCCGTTTTGCGAGCCATAGAGGGCGATCATCGTCGCGGGGGCATTCTCGGGTGTGCTGTGGCAGCTGAGGCAAACTTGGCTGCCGATTTTCAGCGGATGGGCGAGCGTCAGAAACTTCCCTCCCGGGGTGTCGCGGATCGTCACCGTTTCCGACTTGCTGGGATCGTCGCGAAAACCGTTGATGATGTCGGCTTCCCAATCCCCCGCGCGGTCGTTGACGTTGGTCGGGTTGAGCGTCGGCTCGCGATAAGTGTATTCTGGTAATTTCTGCCGCACCAATTTCAGAGTGGTTTGCGCTGCGAACGCTGAAACCGATTGCGGCAGAAACTGGATCTTCAGCTGCGGCTCGAGCAACGGCCAATTGTAGTCGGCAGTATATTTGCGGATCGCCGACGCTCCTTCGATCATGATCCTCGCGTTTTGCAGGCTATCCTCGAAGGCATTCCTCGTCAGGATTGTGTAGGCGCCGACACCGGCCAGGGCGAGCCCGGCGAGAAATGCGCCGGATATAGCCAAATCTATTTTCCATCGTATTTTCATGGCCGGTACTTCAGCAATGCGTCGTGTTCTGGGGAGTTCAAGATCCTACGGGTCTTCGGGGCATTTTCAACCGACATTTGGAAAAACAGGCCCCAGCTGCTCCTCAAATCCGCCCACGTTACGAAAATGGCCGCCGGTAATGGTCAACCGGCGTGACGCAGGTCCCACTTGTGCTCGTCGAAAATTTCTCGGACACGGGTTCTCACCTGCATCGAATTCGACGAGGCGGGGCTATACACCGGAGGAAATCGCGCGCCCTTAGGCGAAATGGGGTGGTCTGATGCGAATGCGTTACGTTGTCGCCGGCCTGTTGTTTGCCTTTTTGTTCTCCTGCTCACCTGTTCCGCAGACCGCGCTCGCGCTGGCGAGTGTGACACCGGCCACGGCTCGGATCGATGCCGGGCTGGCGGCGGTCACCGTCGAGCCGGCGAGCCGCGACCGAGACGTCTACCCACTGCCGCGCAGCTTGGCCCCGCTCTTGCCGCTGTGGCAGGCGGCCCTGCAAGACGCGGCGACGAGACAAGGCGTCTTTCGACCGGATGCCGCGCGCCGGATGTCGATCGTTGTCATGGTCCTGGAATTTTCGCTCTCGGGAAACATATTGTCGGTGTTCGCCCGCTATCAGCTGTTCGATGTTCCGGCCGGCTACCCGGTTTTCAGCGCCGATATAATGAGCAGTGCAGGATTGAGCACTCTCGCCACTGGCGTGACGAGCCTGGAGGATCCGGCGGTCGCGACACAGAACCGTACTCAGGTAATCCGCGCAATTCAGGACAACATCACGCAGTTTCTCGACCAGCTCGAAGCCTTCGCGCGGCAGCCAGGCGGCGCCACACCCTCCCGGCCCTGAGCGCTCGCAAAGCCGGGGCATATTATCCTGCCCCGATTGTTGCGCAGAGTCCCTGCATATGTTAGGAACCGCGCCGGTTTGGCGGGGCGTTGTTGCGCAGGCGCATGTTGCCGCCCGCGATCTGAAGGCGACGAAGGCTGTGGGGCTTTGGCCCGAACGGCCGATGAGGACGGATTCCATTGGCCTCCGAGACGACAGGCGTTTCCGGCTTGGCAGCGCGTTACGCGGCGGCGTTGTTCGATCTCGCCGACGAACGCCAAATCCTCGACGAGGTGGCGTCGGATCTGCGGCAGTTGCGGGCGATGGTGCAGGCAAGTCCGGATCTGCTGCGGTTGATCCGCAGCCCAATTCTCTCACGCGACGAGCAATCGAACGGGATCGGGGCGCTCGCCGAGCACGCCGGTCTTTCCCCGCTGGTACGGGATTTTCTCGCGGTGGTCGCGCGCAATCGGCGTCTTTTCGCCGTGCCGGCGATGATCGAGGCTTTTCTCGCCGAACTCGCGGCGCGCCGCGGCGAAGTCACCGCCGAAGTGTTCGCGGCGCAGCCTTTGAGCGAAGCGCAGCGCGCGGCGTTGAACGATCAGCTGCGCCGCAGCCTCGGCAGCCGGGTCTCGGTCGATGTTCACGTCGACCCGGGGCTGATCGGCGGGCTCGTCGTCAAACTCGGCTCGCGCATGGTCGATGGATCGATCAGGAGCAAGCTGCAGCGGCTGCAGCTGGCGATGAAGAGTGTTCCCTGAAGGGGTTTTCATGGAAATTCGCGCGGCGGAGATTTCGGCGATCCTCAAACAGCAGATCGCCAGTTTCGGCAATGAGGCGGATGTCGCGGAGGTCGGTCAGGTATTGTCGATCGGCGACGGTATCGCCCGGGTCTACGGGCTTGACAAGGTCCAGGCCGGAGAGATGGTCGAGTTCCCGAACGGCGAGAAGGGCTTGGCGCTCAACCTCGAGAGCGACAATGTCGGGGTCGTCGTGTTCGGCGACGACAGCCATATCAGCGAAGGCGACACCGTCAAACGCACCAACGCCATCGTCGATGTGCCGGTCGGACGCGGCCTCCTGGGTCGGGTCGTCGATGCGCTCGGGGAGCCGATCGACGGCAAGGGACCGTTGACCGATGTCACCCGCGCGCGCGTCGAGGTCAAGGCGCCGGGGATCGTGCCACGCCGCTCGGTGCACGAGCCGGTACAGACCGGGCTCAAGGCCATCAACTCCTTGGTGCCGATCGGACGCGGTCAGCGGGAATTGATCATTGGCGATCGCCAGACGGGCAAGACTGCGGTCGCTATCGACGCCGTCCTCAATCAAAAGCAAAACAACAGCGGCACCGACGAAAAAGTCAAGCTTTACTGCATTTACGTCGCGGTCGGCCAGAAACGCTCGACCGTCGCGCAGATCGTCAAGACATTGCAGGATTACGGCGCGCTCGAATACTCGATCGTCGTCGCGGCAACCGCCTCCGAGCCGGCGCCGCTGCAGTACATCGCCCCCTATGCAGGGTGCGCGATGGGCGAATTTTTTCGCGACAACGGCATGCACGCACTGATCATCTACGATGATCTATCGAAGCAGGCCGTAGCCTATCGCCAGATGTCATTGTTGTTGCGCCGGCCGCCGGGACGCGAGGCCTATCCCGGCGACGTCTTTTACCTGCACTCGCGGTTGCTCGAACGCGCCGCGAAAATGAACGAGGACCATGGCGGCGGCTCATTGACCGCGCTGCCGATCGTCGAGACCCAGGCCGGCGATGTGTCGGCCTACATTCCGACCAATGTGATCTCGATCACTGACGGCCAGATCTTTCTCGAGACCGAGCTGTTCTATCAAGGGGTACGTCCGGCGATCAATGTCGGCCTCTCGGTCAGCCGCGTCGGTTCGGCGGCGCAGATCAAGGCGATGAAGCAGGTCGCCGGACGCATCAAGCTCGAGCTGGCGCAGTACCGCGAGATGGCCGCTTTCTCGCAATTCGCCTCCGATCTCGATGCATCGACGCAGCGCCTCTTGGCGCGCGGCAGCCGATTGACCGAGATGCTGAAGCAGCCGCAATTCTCGCCTGTTCCGGTCGAGGAGCAAGTCGTCTCGATTTTTGCCGGCACCCGCGGCTACCTCGACACGATCGCAGTGCCGGGTGTCAGCCGGTTCGAATCGTCGATGCTGCGCGAATTGCGTTCAACGCATCCCGAGCTGCTGGCGGCGATCCGCAGCGAGCAGGAAATCTCGCCGGCAGTCGAGAACGGCCTGAGCGAATTCCTCGACGGGTTTCTAAAAACCTTCGCCTGATCCGAGCCCGAGCCTAGCGAGATGCCGAGCCTAAAAGACCTGCGGTTGCGCATCCGCAGTGTCACGTCGACACAAAAGATCACCTCCGCGATGAAGATGGTCGCTGCCTCGCGGCTGCGCCGTGCGCAGGAGCAGGCCGAAGCCGCCCGCCCTTACGCACAGCGCATGGAGCGGGTGCTCGGGTCGCTGGCCGGCCGCATGACCGGTCTTCCCGGCGCGCCGCCGCTGCTCGTCGGCACCGGCAAAGAAGAAACGCACCTGATCATCGTTGCGACCTCCGATCGTGGCTTGGCGGGTGGCTTCAACGCGTCGATCCTGCGCGAGGCGCGCCGCCGAATTCGCGAGACCGAAGCAGCGGGCAAGAAGGTCATATTGTTGATCATTGGCCGCAAGGGCCGCGACGGGCTGCGCCGCGACTACGGCGGCGTGATCCGCGACAGCCTGACGGATGTCGGCCGGCGCCGGCTCACCTTCGACGAGGCCCGCGACATCGCCGAGCGCGTCCTGCTGCTCTACCGGTCGGGCGGGTTCGACTTCTGCACGATCATCTACAACCGGTTCCGCTCGGCGATGACGCAGATCGTTACGGTTCAGCAGCTGATCCCGTTTGCGCCCGCGGCCGAGGCGCAGACCGGCTCCGAGGAGGAAGTCGGCGTGCGCGCTGGTGCGGTTTACGAGTTCGAGCCGTCTGAGGAAGAAATCCTCGACGAACTCCTGCCCAAGAACCTTGCGGTCCAGATATTTACGGCGCTGCTCGAGAATGCCGCGAGCGAACAGGGCGCACGCATGACCGCGATGGACAACGCCACCCGCAATGCCGGGGAGATGATCGACCGGCTCACCCTCAACTACAACCGCACGCGCCAGGCCGTGATCACAAAGGAGCTGATCGAGATCATCTCCGGGGCCGAGGCTCTATGAGCTGCCAAAGTATTTGACACAACCCCAGACCCCCTTGACCGGGCTTGGACCGGCCATCCACGCTTTTTGTGGCACGCGAGGACGGCGACGCAGACGTGGGTGGCCGGAACAAGTGCGGCCACGGGGAGGGACAGGCTGAGACATGGCAAGGAATTCTATCGGCACAGTTACCCAGGTCATCGGCGCCGTCGTCGATGTCCATTTCGACGGCGAGCTGCCGGCAATCTTGAGCGCACTTGAGATCAAGGACCGCGGCCGAACCCTGGTGCTCGAAGTGGCGCAGCAGCTCGGCGAGAACGTCGTCCGTACCATTGCGATGGACGGCACCGACGGGCTGGTGCGCGGCGCCGAGGTGGTCGATACCGGCGAACCGATCATGATGCCGGTCGGTCCGGAGACGCTTGGCCGCATTCTCAACGTCATCGGCGAACCGGTCGACGAGCGCGGCCCGGTCGTCACGAAGCAGCGCTCGCCAATCCACAAGCCAGCGCCGGAGTTTGTCGACCAATCGACCGAAGCCGAAATCCTGGTCACAGGAATCAAAGTGGTCGATCTGCTGACGCCTTATGCGAAAGGCGGGAAAATCGGGCTGTTCGGCGGCGCCGGGGTCGGCAAGACCGTGATCATCATGGAGTTGATCAACAACATGGCCAAGGCGCATGGCGGCTACTCGGTGTTCGCCGGCGTCGGCGAGCGCACCCGCGAGGGCAACGACCTCTATCACGAGATGATGGAATCCGGGGTCATCAACATCGACGGACCCGGCTCCAAGGCGGCGCTCGTCTATGGCCAGATGAACGAGCCCCCGGGGGCGCGCGCCCGGGTCGGTTTGTCGGGGCTCACCCTCGCCGAATATTTTCGTGACGAGGAAGGCCAGGACGTGCTGTTCTTCGTCGATAACATATTTCGCTTTACGCAGGCGGGCTCCGAAGTGTCGGCGTTGCTCGGGCGGATCCCGTCGGCGGTCGGCTACCAGCCGACGCTGGCCACCGATTTGGGAACCTTGGAGGAGCGCATTACCAGCACGAAGAAGGGCTCCATCACTTCGGTTCAGGCGGTTTACGTACCGGCCGACGATCTGACCGACCCGGCGCCGGCGACCACTTTCGCGCATCTCGACGCGACCACTGTGCTGTCGCGGCAGATCGCCGAGCTCGGCATCTATCCGGCGGTCGACCCGCTCAACTCGACATCCCGGCTGCTCGACCCGCGGGTCATCGGCGAGGACCACTATCAGGTCGCGCGCGATGTCCAGCGCGTGCTGCAGACCTATAAGTCGCTGCAGGACATCATCGCGATCCTCGGCATGGACGAGCTGTCCGAAGAAGACCGGCTGACCGTCGCCCGGGCCCGAAAAATCCAGCGTTTCCTGTCGCAGCCCTTTCACGTCGCCGAAGTATTCACCGGCACCCCAGGCGTGCTCGTCAGCCTCGAAGACACGATCAAGGGATTCAAAGGGATCGTCGCCGGCGACCACGACGACATGCCGGAGAGCGCCTTCTACATGGTCGGCACGATCGAAGAGGCGGTCGCCAAAGCGCGCAAGATGGCAGCCGAGGCAGCCTGAGCCGGGCTGTTCGGTAAATGCCCGATCGCGTGCAGTTCGAGTTGGTCACTCCCGAGCGCCTGTTGCTCTCGGAAATGGTTGAGATGGTCGTGGTCCCCGGCACCGAGGGCAATTTCGGTGTCCTACCCGGCCATGCGCCGCTGATTTCCTCGATCCGTCCCGGAACAATCGATATTTACGAGGGGCAAACCGTGACGCGGCGCATCTTCGTCGCCAGCGGGATCGCCGAGGTGACCCCGGAGCGCTGCACCGTGCTCGCCGACGAGGCGCTGCCGCCGGACGAGCTCGACCGCGGCGCGATCGAAGCGGAGCTGCAGACCGTCGAGGGCAATCTTCCAAGCCTGCGCGAGCAGGTTGGACGCGCGACCGGCTCCGAACGCGACACGCTGCTCGTCGAGCTCCGCCGCATGGAGCGCCAACAGAACATTCTCCAAGCCGAACTTCAGGCGCTGGCCGAAATTACGCGCTAAAAACCGGTTTCCGGTCATTTGGGTTCGGAAACCCGACTAGCAGGGTGCGAAAGAACGCCGGAATGACCGCGGACGCGGCGTTCGAGATCCTGCTAGACTAGACAACTGAGAGCGTGCCCTCCAGAAACATCTGCCGCGCGAGGCGGCGTTGAACCTTGCCGCTGGTCGTCTTGGGCAAACTGCCGGTGCGAATCAGGACGATCTCACGGGGGGCAATTTCATGTTCTCTGGTGATCGCCTCGCGGATCGAGGTGATGATCTCTTCGATGGCGATCCGCCGCCGGTTGGTACGCTCGACTTCCTGGACCAGAACCAGCTGCTCCTCGTCGTTGTGGTCGCGCACGCTGAAGGCGGCTCCACAATCGCGGCGCAGCGCGGCATGACAGTCCTGCGCCGTCTCCTCGATTTCCTGCGGATAATGATTGACGCCGCGGATGATGATGAGGTCTTTGATCCGGCCGGTGAGGTAAAGTTCGCCACCCTCGTCGAGAAAGCCGAGATCGCCGGTGCGCAGCCAGTGCTGGGCGCCGCCCGACGCCGTGCGCGCCCTGAACACCGAGGCAGTCGCTTCCGAGTTGCGCCAATAGCCCTGCGCGACATGCGGGCCGGCGACCCAAACCTCCCCGACCAGCCCCGGCCCCAGCGGCATCCGCGTTTCCGGATCGACGATCGCCAGCCGCTCGCCTAGGAGCTGCCGGCCGCACCCGACCAGTATCTGAGCATCCTGCGGTTGCGCCGGGGCGACAATCCGGTGCTGTTGCAGGGGGTCGCGGTCGATCCTGCGGCTGACTGGGCCAGTCCCCCGCTGGCCCGCTGAAATCAGCAGTGTCGCTTCTGCCATGCCGTAGGCGGGGTGAATGCTTTTGGCATCGAAGCCATACGGCGCAAAGGTGGAGGCGAACCGGTCGATCGTACTCGCCCGGACAGGCTCGGCCCCATTCAAGGCGACTTTCCAGCAAGAGAGATCGATGCCGTGGATCTCTTCGGGGCGGTGGCGTCTGACGCAGAGATCGAACGCGAAATTGGGGCCGCCCGCGACCTCCGCCCGATAATCGTGGATCGCCCGCAACCAGGTGAGCGGGCGCTGCATGAAGCTGACCGGCGCCATAAGGACGCACGGCGCTCCGACATAGAGCGATTGCAATGCATTCAGTATTAGTCCCATGTCGTGATAGAGCGGCACCCAGCTGACGTGCGTCGAGTTGCGCGTATTGCCGAGGGCAATTCGGATCATCTCTGAATTTTCGATCAGGTTGCCATGGCTGACGATGACCCCTTTGGGTAACGAGGTTGACCCGGAGGTGTATTGCAGAAGTGCGATGTCTTCCCGCGCGGGAAGGGGAAGCAGGGTCCGCAGTTCTCCTGGAGCCGCACTGCAGGAATCGACAAAAACCCAATCCAGCTGCCCAGTGCCGAAACGCTGGATCAGCTCCGGCCGAGCGTCGGTGAGCAAATCGCGGCGGGTCATCGCAAAGCGCGGCGAGCAGTCTGCCAGAATGGCCGCGCTGGCATCCCTCGAGCTGGCGCGACGCGGCACCATTAAGGGCACCGCGACCACCCCCGCGAGGAGGCAAGCGAAGAACGCAACGATGAAATCCAAGCCCGGCGAAAACAGCAGGACCGCTCTGTCCCCTTTTTGTCCGCGCTCGGCCAGGCTCACAGCGACCGCCCGGGCGCGCGCATAGAGCTCGGCAAACGACAAGGAAGGCCGCTCGGCTCCGCGGTCCGGCAAAAAGACGTAGGCCGGGTCGTTCGGCTGCTCCGCCGCCCGATGCCGGAGCACGTCAACCAAGGACGAAAACTCGGTTCGCGCCTCAGTTTCGTTCATCGACCGGCGCGCGCTGCCAGGTGCCGGGCGAGCTCGCCGATCGTCGCATACTCGAACAGCAGGTCGGGGGTGAGCTCTAATCCGAGCCAATCTTCGAGCTCGACGATCAAGAACACCGAGTTGGCGGAATCGAGGCCCATGCGGGCGAACGTCATCTCCGGGTCTATCGTTTGGTCCGGCAGGTCGAGCGTGCGCGCCAAATACTCGACACACCAGTCCCGGATCGCGGCTTCGCTCGGATTTTCCGCGGGCAAAAGAAGCTCCCTTTGACACTCCGTGCGAACACGGGCTTCCCTAACAGCGCTGCCTTGCGCCGGCAAGGCGCGGGTTGTCTCGGCGGTGTCCTGGCCCGCTGTTTTCGCTGTTTTCTGCAGCAAATTTACAGCCGGAAGCGTTTCCGTCATCCGCCAGCTGCGATCCCCTCGTCGCAGCTGGATAAGCCGCAATTATAGAACACTCAATTCGACAAGTCCAGGAACAGATGGTAAACTAGCAACATCATTCTCACCCGGCGCGGCGGCGGCGCGCGTCGTCGCCAACGATAGAACGAGGATCACCCCGGGATCGATCTCGCCCGCGACAGCGGCCAGGCGCCTCTTGCGGCGTCACCAGCGGGCCCAGATGCGGCGCCAACGACCCCATCTCACCGGATGCCGATTGAGCCATCTCTTAAAGCGGATCGGCAGGAATTTCCGGCGCTGTTCGACCGACCGAATGTCCTCTTCGGGTGTCCGGGTCAACAGGCAATAATTGAAACCGCTGGGGGAAACGCCGGGCGGGACCAGGTGGATTTTGAAATTCGGCCGCACCACGCAGATTGCAAACCCGAGTCCGCGGATGTACTCGGCAAAATCGGCCGGGGCCATTGTGCGAGCGAGCAGGCCGTCGGCAAATTCGATGATCAGCCGGATATTTGGTGATCGCGCAATTGTGTGCTCCATGCCGCGCATTACCAGCGGCTCGTGCCCTTCAACGTCGATCTTGACCAAATCGACGGGCAGATCAGACGGCAGAAAATCGTCGATGGTGGTCATGTCCACCTCGACGCTCCGCCCCACAGTGCCGGACAGCCTCGTGTCGGACATCGTGCCACCGGACGGAAAGTTTGCCGAAAAATACAGCACTCCGCGGCCGTTTTTGTCGGATGCCAGGACGTTAGCGGTGACGATGTTCTCATTAAAATAGAGGTGGTTGGCGATGATCGTGCGCTGCAGGCTCTCAAACACTCGCGGGTTGCCCTCGAAAGCGTAGAGGCGGCCGTGCTTCCTCACGATGCTGGCACTCAGCGCGGTGTAGAGGCCGAAATTGGCGCCGATGTCGAGAACCACCGAGCGCTGGGTCAGAAAGGTCCGGAAAACGCGAATAACGTCGGCTTCGTACTCCCAGCCGAGAATATAGCCGAGCGCCTCGAAGGCGGTCGTGTCGACGCAGAGATATTCGCCCGAGGCTAGCCGCACGAGCGTCCAATCGGCTCCGACGGCAATCGGACGGCGTATCCTCACCCGCTATCGCCTGGGGACGACAGCTGTGGTTTGCTGGAAAGCGGCGCTGCCCTCACCCACCAATCCCCCCACCCTAACCCTCCCCCGCAGGCGGCAGGGCTGTCCGGGGAAAACTTTGCGGCCGAATAAAGCAGAAGTCGGTCGAATAACTCCTCTTGGCCGCGCTTGTTCCGTGGGCCTTCAGCCCACGAAATGGTTCTGTGGCCGTCCACGCCTTCGAGCGTCCGAAACAAAGGCGTGGATGCGCGGATCAAGTCCGCGCAAGACGAGTTGGGGGTGATTTGAAATGCGACAACTCGTTGCTCTTCAAGGAAAGTTCCCCGGACGGCCCTGCGCAGGCGGGGGAGGGGATGGGAGGGGGCTTGGCCCCCCGAGCGCAGCTTCGCGCGCCCAAACTTTTTCCCCCGCGTGGTGCGCGCCGTGCGCTGGTTGTCTCACCCCCGGCGGGAGCCGGCGGCCTTCACAGCACGGATTCGACCCACTCGTAGAGTTTGCTTTTGGGCAGGGCGCCGATCTTGGTGGCGGCGACCTGGCCGCCCTTGAAGACGATCATGGTGGGAATTCCGCGCACCCCGTATTTCATCGGGGTCTGCGGGTTCTCGTCGATATTGACCTTCGCGACGGTCACCCTGCCGGCCATGTCGGTTGCGAGCTCTTCGAGGAATGGGCCGATCATGCGGCATGGGCCGCACCACTCCGCCCAGAAATCGACGACTACCGGCCCGCTCGCGCGGAGCACTTCGGCGTCGAAGCTGCTGTCGGTGACGGCGATCGGCTTCATCTGAATGTTCCTTCGGTTTATTCGCGGTGGAGATTAGGGGAGCCGAAAATGCTCCGTCAAGGCAGGTACCCCGCAAGGACCTCGGGGCTGATCGGCATCAGCCGCGGGCCTTCGGTCCACAACAGGGCGCAACGGATCTCGCGGTCCGGATATATCCGCGCTAGGGCCGCTCGGTAAGCCGCGAGCTGGCGCAGATAGATCGGCGCTACCGCATCCTCGGCAGCGGGCGGCGGGCGCAAGGTCTTGAAATCAACGATCAGCACGCGATCCTCTGCGACGACCAGTCGATCGATCTGCCCTGACAAGGCATGCCCTCCGATTAGCCCGACGAGCGGCACCTCGGCTTGCGACCCCGGACCAAACAGCGCGGCAAAATCAGGGTGATCCAAGACGGCGAGTGTCTCGCGCCGGACTTCGTCCTGCTCCTCGACAGCGAGGCGATGCGTCGGCAGTGCCAAAAAGCGCCGCGCCGCGATCTCACGCTCCTCGATCGGCAGCTCGGGCAAAGCCTGCAGCAGCCGGTGCACGAGGAGGCCGCGGTTGAACCGGTCGCGCCCTTGCGCCGCGAGCGGCGAGAGAGCAGGCGGCTCGGCGCCGCTCGGTCGCGACGGCGCGAGCGGCCGCGGCGGATCGGGCTCGGCTGGCGGCGGGCGATGCACCCAGTCCGGCAATGGTCCGACTGCCGTTACGGCTGCTGCCGGGCGCTCCCGAGCCGGCGGGAAGGTCTGAGGGCTGGTGAGCCGGAGGCCCTCGCCGCACCATCCATCGGCGCCGATCAGCGCCGTCGTGTCGAAAGGAAAAGCGGTCGAAATCTCGGCGAGACCCGTGCGGCACAGCGCGTGCCACGAATCATCCTTGGGCATTTCCCGAGTTTGCCAACCGCAAATATAGAGCCGGTCCTGGGCCCGGCTCAGCGCGACATAGAGCAGGCGGCGATATTCCTCCAGGTTGCGCTCGCGCAACGCCCGTTTTTCGCCCGTGTAAAAAGGAACTGCAAGATTGGCCCGAGGACACCACAGCGGCAGCCCCTCACCCTGCGTCCACAGGAGCGTGTCGGGCAGGTTCGGCAATTGCATCGTATCGGGCAGAAAGACCACCGGCGCTTCGAGCCCTTTTGCGCCATGAACCGTCAACATGCGCACTTCGTCGCGCTGCCTTGCGCCAAAATCGCGCTTGACCTCGGTGTCGCCGGCGACGAGCCAGCGAAGAAAACCCTGCAACGACGGCACGTGTTCCCGTTCGTAGGAGAGTGCCAGCGTAAGGAACTCCTCGACCGGGTCCTCGGCCTCGATCCCGAGACGCTCCAGCAGCATGCGCCGTCCTCCCTGCGCGCCCAGGATCTCGGCGTATAGTTCGTAAGGCGGCACGAAATCGGCGCGGGCCAGGAGATCGGAGAGCCGCTCAACCGCCCGCCGAAGCTGCGAAGATTTGCCGGCTTTGGCGCGCAGCCGGGGCCACAGTTTTTCGCTGCCGCGGGCATAGGCGAGATCGAACAGCATCTCCTCGCCGATGCCGAAAAGGGCGCCCTTCAACACCGTCGCCAAGGTGAGGTCATCTTCCGGCAACAGCAAGAACCGGCCGAGCGCCACTAGGTCTTGCACGGCCAATTGCGCGGTCAGGATGAGGCGGTCGGCCCCAGCCACCGGAATGTCGCGTTGCTTCAAGGCGCGCAGCAACTCTCCGACAAACTCGTTGCGCCGCCGCACCAGCACCATGACGTCTCCCGGCCGGATCGGGTGGCCGGAGGCTTCGAGCAATTCCCCCTTGTCGAGCCAATCTCCTATAGTTGCGGCGATCGCGTTTGCCAGCCGGGTGCGAGGCTGCGTTGTTCGTTGGCGAATAATCGGCAGCGCCATCGGGTCGAGCGGCTCCTCGGGCTCTCCGACCACCGGCGGCCACAACTCGACAACTCCCGCGTGTCCAGCGCGTGAAGCGATATGACGGATCTCGCTGCCGTCGAGCGCGACGCCGTCGCGGGCCGCCTCTTGTCGAAAGACGGCATCGATCGCCCGCAGCACCGGCTCGGTCGAGCGGAACGAGACCTCCAGCGGCACGACGCGCCATTCCTGCCGGGCGCCGCTGATGCGCCTTTCGAAATAGTCCCGCATGGCCAGAAAGGCTCGCGGATCCGCGCGCTGAAAGCTATAGATCGACTGTTTGGCGTCGCCGACGGCAAAGATCGTGCGCAGGCGGTCGCCGGCGCCCTCACCGGCGAAAAACTCCTCGGCGAGCGCAGCCACTATTTGCCATTGCTCGGGGTTGGTGTCTTGCGCCTCGTCGATCAGGATGTGGTCGAGGCCGCCGTCGAGCTTGAACAGCACCCAGGGCGCGATACCAGGGCGGCGCAGCAGATCGAGGGCGGCCGAGATCAAGTCGTCATAGTCGAGGACGCCTTGGGCGTTCTTGGCTCCTGCATAGGCGTCCATCAACGCACCGCCGAGCCGAATCAGCGCACAGCTCGCCTCGACAAGCGCCGCCGCCGATCGCGTCTCGCAGAATTGTTTGACCCGTTCAGCCTCCGCATCGAGCACGGCCCGAGCATCGCAGCCGGCGCCGCGGGCCGCGTCCCGGGTAATCAGGATTTTGCGGGGCTCGCCCTCGGCTGTCAGAAATGCGGCGATAAACGCCTGAAGTATCTGACGGCGCTGCTCCGGAGCCTCACACCATGCGGCAAGGACGGCGCCCCGCTCCCGATCGGAGCAGGATCCGGCGGAGAGCGCTGACGCCGCGGAGCGCAGCCCTACTTCGTCTCCGGCGCCGGCCGCGCAGAAGGCAGCAACGACTGCCTCTTCGGTCGTTCCGGCAGACAGGTCCAGGGCCCGGCAGAGCTCGTCCCGCAGCTCTGGATGGCCCTCTGCGAGCACCTGGCGCAGCTTGCCGCGCTCGGCCACGAGCGCCGCCATCAGCGCGCCGAAGCGCTCTTGCGCCGCATGGCGAGCCACCACGGCGAGCGCGTCGGCGAGCTCGGGGTCGCCGCCACCGCGCGCGGCAAGGATTACACGCTCACCGGCCTCGATCAGCGTCTCGCGGGCACTGCGCTCGTCGAGAACCGCAAATTCGGTCGGCACTCCCGCCTCCAGCGGGAAGCGGCGCAACAGGGTTTGGCAGAAGGCGTGGATCGTCGCGATCTTGATGCCGCCGGGAGTTTCCAGAACGCGCGCGAAAAGCTGTCGGGCCCGGGCGATCGCCGCGTCGCTCGGCATGCGCCCGGTCAGCTTCTGCAAAGTCTCGGCGAGTGCCCCCGACCTCAAGGTCGCCCAATTGGCCAGCTCCTCGTTCAGCCGGTTTGCCATCTCGGCAGCAGCGGCGCGTGTGAAGGTCAGGCACAAGATGCGGGCGGGATCCGTTCCGTCGAGCATCAGCCACAGCAAGCGGTCGATAAGCACCCGCGTCTTGCCGGTTCCAGCCGAGGCGGACACCCAGACGGAAGCACGCGGGCCGGCAGCTTTGCGCTGCGGGGTGTCGGGGTCGCCGAACGAGCTCATTCCTCGGCCTCGCTCTCGGCGAGCCGCTCGAGGTGCCGGTAATCGGAATATCGCGGCGCCCAAAGCGGCGATGGAACCGCGAGATAGGGTGTCGCCGGATCGTCGAACCGGTTGATCAGCGCTTCGACGCGGGCGACCACGCGATCGATCAGCGCGCCGGGGTCGCCCGAATCGATCGGGCAGCGCTCGCCGGCGGGTTCGCCGCCACTCAGCCGCCAATATTCGAGCGCCGCAGGAGAACCGTTGACGCCTTTGAAGCCGCCGCCGCGCAGTATCGCGCCTTCGAGAGGCAGTTGCGGTGCAAACCCCGCTTGCACTTGCTTTGCCGGAGGTAAGCTACCGGTTTTGTAGTCGACCAGCAGAAACCCGCCTTCGGCGAGACGGTCGATGCGGTCCGCCTGGGCGGTGATCGTGAACGGCCCGCTGCGCCCCTGTAATGTCCAGCTTCCCTCGCACTCGCTGAGGCTCTCGAGGATGCCGGGGCGTCGGACGCGCTCCTGATCGACCAGCCAGCGGGCGATCCTTGCAAAGCGAGGCCACCAGAACGCCCAGGCGCCGGGACGCGACAGGAGGGGTCCGAATTCCTCGCGGCCGATGTGCAGCAGCTCCGCCTCGGCGTCATCCGGCATCCCCTGCGGGAAGCGGCGGTAGAAGGCGTCGAGCGTCCGATGGATAACCGTGCCGAGTTCGGCGCGGCCGGGATCAGCGTCGAGTTCTTCGAGCGGCCTCAGCCCGAGGATGTGGCGGGCATAGATCGCATACGGATCGCGCAGCCAGGTCTCGATCTGCGTCACCGAAAGCTTTCGCGGCCGCGCCGCGACAGGCGGACGCGGCTCGGGCGGCGGGTAGCGGGCGGTACCCCTGTGCCCGATCGATCAGCTCCGCGGCGTGCCGGATCGCGTCGTCCGGCCGGAGCGCCCCGTCTAGTCCGACCGCCTGCAATACCGTATCGAGGCGAAGAAGCCAGCGCGACGGCACGGTCGGAACACCTTCGCTCCGCGCCGCGCGGGTCAGCGCTACCTCCGGCGCCCCCAGCGCCTGCGCAAAGTCGTGCGCGGCTATTCCGATAGCTCGCTCGGGCAGGGCAATGCCGAATTCGCGCCGCATCTGCCGCGACATCCATGGGTCGTGCTCGGCCGAAGCGGGCCAGCTGCCCTCGTTCAGACCGCCAAGAACGACGAGGTCGGCCTGCTGCAGCCGCGCTTCGAGGAGACCCCAGATCGCCAACCGGGGATGCCGGCCGTATATCGGGCGCACGACCGCATCGGCAGCCAACGCCTCGAACAGAGCCGGATAATCCCGGCCGGGCAGAGGCGGAAAGTCGTGCGCGGCATCGATCAGCTCATGGCAGAAGCGCGCGGCCGCCTCGCCCGCCGCCTCATGCCAGAGGCGCTCGCCCCCGGTCTCCATCGCCGTCGCGGCGAGCCGCTCGGCGGCCTCGACATGCGCTGCCGCAATACGCGACAGCGGCACGGCATCCGCAGCCACCAATTCCGGCACTGGGCCGAGGCAGGCCTCGAGCCGGTCTACAAACTTCGCCAAACCGGCCCTCTCGCCGGCGAGAGCAGCCCGGAGGCCGGCAAAGTCCGGAGCAGGACGAGGCCCTCGGATCGCCTGTTCGAGCTGACGAGCGAGATCGCGGAAGGCGACCGGAGCGAGCCCGCCGGAGCCGAGCGGATGCTTCAGTGCGGCGAGCAAGGGCACCGGAGCGAGCTGGCTGGCCGCCAGATCGAGGACGAGACGGAGAAAAACGCCTGGCGGTGTGCGGTTCAGCGGCACACCGGCCGAATCGTCGATGTCGATGTCCCACCGGCGCAATTCCGCCGCAACCCTGCGGGCGAGCGCGCGGTCGGGGGTGACGAGAGCGGCCGTCGCGCCCGGCGTCTCCAGCTTGCGGCGGAGCAGGAGGGCGATGGTGACCGCCTCCTCCTGCGCGCCGGCGCAGTCGTAGCGGCTCAACCCGTCGAGGGTATCCGCGCGCTGCGCGGGCAGGCGCCGCCACGCATCGGTAGTGACTGCCGGCCGTAACGCCTCGGCAATCAGCCGAACCCGGCGCGCAATTGCGTCCCCATCGTCGCGCTCGACAGAAGCAAACAGGGGAAGATCCGAGATGCCCTCGAAGCCGCGGGCCAGGATGGGCTCCGATCGGCCTGGAGGCCAATCGCGAACCTCCGCCCGGGTCAGGCCCAGCGCCCGGAGCAACCCCGCCATGAGATGCTGCGGATGAGCCTCGTCCTCTTCGATTGCCGCCCACTCGGCAGCATCACGGCCGCGGTCGAGGCCGGGGAGGATCACCGCGCCCTCGTCCAGCGCAGCGACGAGCGAAAGCAGCTCGGTCATCGCCGGAATGCCGCCGATCAGCCCCGCAGCGATTACCGGATGACGAGGCGGAGAGCGGCGCCAAGCCGCGGTTTGTTGTTCCAGCACGCGATTGCGCCGTGACGCCCCGTCGAGAGCCCCCTGCTCGGCAAGGATTCGGGGCCAATGCTGCGGCAGTATTTCAAGAAAATTACGGATGACGCGCCAATGCTCCGCCAGGCCATCCGGTACCAAATCGGCGATCTTCGCGAAGCTCGCCCCCTCGGTCGCGACCCTGTCGAGAAGCCGGGCGAGACTCGCCGCGAGTGCGGCGGCTGGTCCGGGCAGGAGCGGCTCCTCGCCGCGCCGTTCGCCCCAGTGCAGGACCAGCCGGGTCAGCAGCAGACGCCGGCGCAACTCGGGGATCGGCGGCGGCACCGCCAAGTCCTCCGTGCCGCCGTCGGACAACGACAGCTCGTCGGTATCGAGATCGCCGATGGGCCGCATCCGCGGCAGCAGCAACGGGGTCCCCGGCGCTTTTCCGTCGGGCGCGACACGCAGGAATGCGTCTCGCAATGAGCGCACCGCGCGGCGCGTCGGCAGCAGAACCGTAATGCGCCGCAGCTGAAGCGGGTCGTCTCCCGCCATCCCGAGCAGCCCGGCCGCCAGGGTTGCCAGAAACGGCCGGTGCGCGGCTATCGTATAAACCTTGGGCAGCACTCGATTTCAAACCTTGCCTACCGCTCGACGCGGTGCGACGACAGCCTTTCGCGGGTGGCGGCGAGGCCCTGCGGCGTCCCGATATGGTACCACTCGCCATCGTGCACGATGGCGTGCAGGCGCCCCGATTGTTCGGCGCGGTCGAACAGCCGCACGAGCGAGAAAACGCGGTCGGAAATGCCGGCGAAGGCACGGCGGTGCAGTAGCTGGATGCCGGCGTAGAGGCAGGGCGCGATCTCACCGTCCTTGCGGCGACGCGGGCAACCCCTCGGGTCGATCAAATAGTCGCCGCTGCCCTCGTACCCGACCGCGGTCACGGTCCGCTGCAGCAACAGGATTGCATCCGTGCCTTCGGGATCGAAGGCGGCGGCGAGCCGCTGCAGGGCGCGATCCTTGCCGTCGAGCCAGAACACGTCGCTATTGACGACAAAAAAGACCTCGTCGAGCAATGGCAGTGCCCGAGCGACACCGCCGCCGGTATCCAGCAGCTCGGTTTCGTGGGAAATCTCGATCCGCGGATGGTCGCGGCGGGCCAGTTGTGCAGCGACCATCTCGACCTTGTAGTGGACATTGACGACCACGGTCTCGACCCCGACCAGCGCCAGCCGGTCGATCGCATGATCGAGCAGGGTGCGGCCGTTTATCTCGATCAAAGGTTTCGGAATGGTTTCGGTCACCGGCCGCAGCCGGGTGCCGAGCCCGGCGGCAAGCACCATTGCCGTCCGCGGCAAGACGATCATGCGGAGATATGCCGAGCCGAGCGGGGCAGATGGCGGTCGAGCCACCGGGCGATCGGGTCGAGGGCCGGGTGCGCAAGTTCCTGGTCGAGCAGCCGCCAGATCCGCGGGAGGTGCACAAGGTAGCGCGGCTTGCCGTCGCGCCTCCACAATCGCGTGAAGATACCGAGGACCTTGCAGTTGCGTTGAGCCGCGAGGATGGCCGCCGATCGCAGAAAGGCCGCTCGGTCGAGCGCCGGGAAAGCAGCAAGATAACGCTCGGTCATCATCTGGCGGAGGTCGGCCCGAACGTCGCGCCGGGCGTCATCGAGGAGCGATACGAGATCGTAGCTCGGCGGGCCGCATACCGCGTCCTGAAAATCAAGGAGGCCGCAACCCTGCACCCCGGAGCGATCCGGCAACAGCATCAGATTGTCGACGTGATAGTCGCGCAGAACCAAAGTCTCGCCGGGAAGCTCCGCCTGCGGCAGAAGCGTCCGCCACAGATCGAGATACTCGTCGCGCAAGCCGTCCGACAACCGCTCGCCGAGAGCCGCTGGGGCGTGCCAATCCACCAGGAGTGCCGCTTCGGCGAGGAACCGCTCCGCGTCGTAAGAAGGCAAGTCCGGGCTCCCGCGCGCCTCGACTGCGCGCTGCAGCTCGACCAGCGTATCTACCGCAAGAGTATAAAGGGCCGGCTCGTCGGCGCCGCGGTCGAGAAGGCGCGTGTAGGTGTCGTCGCCGAAATCCTCTATCAGCAGAAAGCCGGCGGCGCGGTCTTCCGCGAACACCTCGGGGGCGCTGAACCCGAGCCGCCGCAACATCCGCGCGACGGCGATATAAGGGACGACATCCTCTTGCGGCGGCGGCGCATCCATCAGCACGGCCCGCCGGCCATTGCCGCCGAGGCGGTAATAGCTCCGGAACGACGCGTCGCCGGCGAGGGGCGCCAACCGGGTGCCGCCCCACCCGGACCTGGCGAGAAAGTCCGCCAACGCCCGCCTTCGCGCGGGCTCGCTCAGATCACACATAGGCTGCAATCTTCGCCACCCGCGCTTCCCACTCCTTGCCCGGGTCCACCGCGATACGTCGCGCGCCGGGCCCATCGCCGAATGCGAAGCTGAGTTCGAGGCGGCGGTCGGGCAGCAGCGGTCCCAGCCGCTCGGGCCACTCGATCAGCGAGATAGCCGCGGCGAACGCATCTTCGATGCCCAGCTCCCAGGCCTCCTCGGGAGCGCGGATCCGATACAGATCGAAATGCCAGATCACCGTCGGGCCAGCGTCGTAGACTTGCACGAGCGTGAAGGTTGGGCTCGGGACCTCGTCCTGGTTGCCGCGCGCCCGGATGAAGGCGCGCGCAAAGACGGTTTTCCCGGTGCCGAGGTCGCCCCTCAGCGCAATGATGTCGCCCGGGAGGGCCAGAGCAGCGATGCGGGCCGCGAGCGCGGCGGTGGCAGTTTCGTCCGGCAGATCGACAACGATCATTACCTAGACGTTGTATAGCCCGGCATCGGCTAGGCGCAATATGTGCGGCCCCGGTATTTGTGCGCCGCTCTGATGGGCGGTCGTCGAGATCAGCTTCACCCGCATGGCGTCGCCATCTGACGAATCGGGTTAGGAGTTCGTCTATGCCGCCGCCCGGCTCTCGATTTCCGAAGGCCCGACGCCCGCGGATTCCCGCGAGCCCGTGGGCAGCCGGCATGTGATGGTGGTTCCCCGACCGGCGGCCGAGTTCGATCGTAACGGCTCCGCCGTGCAGATCGATCAGGCTGTTGACCAACGACAGGCCGAGCCCCGCGCCCGACCGAGGCGTGCCGCGTTCGAACTTTTCGAACGTCCGGGCTTGATCGCGCCGCGGGATGCCGATCCCGCTGTCGGCAACGCTCAGCAGCAACTCCCTCTCGCGGCGTTCGGCCTCGATGCGTATCGTGCCGCCCGGGGGGGTGAATTTGATCGCATTGGAAATCAGGTTGAAAAGCGCCTGCTTGAGCCGGCGTTCGTCCGCGGCAATCGCGCCGATCTCCGGTGGACAAGAGAGCTCGATTTCAAGCCCTCGGCTTTTGGCACGGCCCCGGGTCAGCGCCAGCACCGTTTTCAGCATCTCGAAAATCTCGACCCGGCCGGTCTCCAAAACCATGTAGCCCGCCTCTATCGTGGCGAGGTCGATGATATCGTTGATGAGCCCCAGCAGCTGTTGCGAACTCTGGAGGATGCCGCGGCTGTAGTCGAGCTGCCGCGGGTTCAAGTCGCCGAAATACTGGTTGGTCAAGATTTCAGCAAACCCTATAACGGCATTCAACGGTGTCCGCAACTCGTGCGAAACGTTGGCGACGAACTCGCTTTTTAGCCGCGCCGCGGTTTCGAGCGCTTCGTTACGCTCGCGCAGAACGCGTTCATACCTCGCCGCATCGGTCACATCGAGATAGGTCACCAACACATTGCCGTCCGGCAAAGGAACCGTCGCCTCCTGCAACATCGACCCGTCGGTTCGGTAGACCGGGCCGCTCGCCGGCGCCTGAGCGGTGATTTTTGAAATGATTTTCTGCTTCGTCGCATTCCAATCGCCCGAATTATCGAGGAGAGCGCGGGTCTTCTCGAGGATTTCCGCGATGTGCAGTTCGCCCGCGACATCGCCTTCCGATAATTCCCAAAGCGCCAAATAGGCAGGATTATGGAGCTTCAACCGGCCGTCGCTGCCGTAGACCGCAATGCCTTCGAAGAGGTGGTCGAGAGTGGCGCGGCGCACCTTCGTCAAGGTATTGCACGAGCGCTCGAGCGCCAGGCGATCGCTGACGTCCTCGTAAACGAAAGTGAGGCCGCCGAATGGATGTGGTGAAATCGACAATAGCAAAGTGCGGCCATCGGGCAAATGCAACAGATCTTGCTGCGGCCGAATGACCGAGGTGAACAGCCCCAACTGCTCGCTCTTGAAGGCCCGGAAATCCGCTGATTCGGGGAGACGGCGAGCCTCCCGGAGCCGTTCCAGAACTTCCTCGAAGGAAGGTTGTGTGGCGAGCCAGTCTTCTGCGATGCCCCACAGCGAGGCGAACGCGGCGTTGAAAAATTTGAGGCTTTTGTCGGGACCGTAGATGGCGACGGAGGCGCGGATGGTCTCGAGCACCTCGGCATGCGCATTGATGTGGCGCCACAACTCCGTCGCGGCGGCCTCGCGATCGGTGCGGTCCCAGGCGAAACCGATTGTGCCTCCCGTTGAGCATGCCACCTCGCCGATCTCGACCATCCGCCGCGAGCCGCCGATGACAACGTGCCGGCATTCGCCGGGGCCGGCGCCGGACGCCAATTCGAGGCCCTCCGCGACCACCTGATCGGCGGTCGCGTCGAGGGCGCTCGCATAGGCTCGATTGCAATCGACGAGGATACGATCGGGGCCTCGCCGCCACACCGGGAGTGGAATAAGGTCGAGCATCTGGCGCAGATCGGCGGCTTCCTGGCGCGCCCTCTGGACCGCCACCGCAGCCGAAGCATCGAGAAACCACAGCACCGCATCGCCATTCGCCGTGCGCCGGCCTTCGATGGCGTAAGCAGCTCCGCTGCGGGTAACGAAAGTGGTCGAGAAAGCGGCTCCCCCGGATTGCAGCCTCTGCCGGGCCTTCTCCAGTTGCTCAGCATCGACGGCCTGTAGCCTTGCGAGGAACTGGCGATAGCTGGACGGCTTACCTGATGCGTCAGGGTTCGCCCGACGATCCGTCCGACCGGGGTGCCAGCGAAACCATTCGAGCGGGACGGTTTCGAATACCGCGGATCTCGCACGCGCTTCGCATAACTCGGCGCGGATGCGCAACAGAGCAGCAACCGAAGCCAATATGACGATCAGGCACAACGCAGCGGCGGATTCGAGCACAATCACTCGCCCTTGCTATTATGGCAGGCATATCGGCGATCTATCGATCTCCCATACGATCCCATAATAAGGAGATAATTTACCCAATAGCAAGAGCATTGGCGTATAGAATATAGTTAAGGTTGTGTAGACCTGCCGGGCTCCCGCCGATCGGCGCGAGATGGAGAAGCGACTGCCATCCCTTATCACTACTGAAATTCAAGAATAGCTGTTTTACCAAAGGTAGCGACAAATCGATAATTCGCGCGAAGGAATTGATCTAGGAGCGTCACCCCGCTGCTGTGACCGCTTTCGTTCGGTTCCTCGACGCCGTCCCACTCGGAGCTCAGAACGACGTATCGCGGCCGGCGCCTCTGGAGTTCGCCGACCATCTCCGATTGGATTTCCATGCTCGTTTGCACCCCGGGATCGAATTGGTGCCATTTTGTGACGGACGGTCTTTTCGACAGAAAATAAAATAAAATGTCATTGATGTAGATTTTATCGTGCCTATTCAAGCCGACAAAGATGGGTTCGTTTTCTGCAGTGTGTTCCTCGATATAGAGAATCGCCGCTGCCTGCTCTCGAGAAATGTAAAAACATCGGATCCGTTCCAAGCCTGCTCGGGGGAAGCAACTTCCATTCTCCGACCGGGCGAGACTGAAGACGCTATTCAACAGACCACGGCCGTCTGCAGCCCAGGCAAGGTTCTCTGCGAACCGAGCGAGAGCATTCCACATCGGTGCCAGCGATATGAAAAGCAGGCAGGTGATTCCTAACCCGAAGAGGATTTTTGCCGCACCGGAACGCAGCTCAATCTGCCAAACTGCCATAATCACTAGCGAAGGAACAATCGACAGGGCCATGTGAATGGGGCTAACGCGCACCCAACCTTTAAAGAAAAAGAGCAGACTGAAAGCACTCAGTTGCACCAGGATCCATAGCCGTTGCGAGGTAAGCGCCTGGTCATCGGTGCTCGTTGGAGACCGCTGTTTTCTGCCAAGCGCCAACGCGGCGCTTGCTCCCAACGGGACAGCCGCGATTGGCAGGTAGACAGCCAACTGACCGAGCGATCCAAGCTTCCGATGGATCACATCGCGAGCTGTCTCTGCGACCGAAGGGAAAGGCAGCGATCGCATTCTGACGTAGATCCTGGCCGGTATCAGTACGAGATCGAGAAGCATGTCGTGAGCACCACCGGCCGCGAGGAGCAGCGCGAGAGGCGGAGCCAAGGCGAACGCGATACCGCCCGTAAAGATCGTGGCCGAACGCAACAGAACGCGAGCCCTGCTAGAAGCGTCCAGCTTTTGCGTGAGGTGAACTAAACCGAGCGTGAACGCATTGCCGACCGCGGTTGCGATGCCGACATCATGGCGAAACAGGACGGTGAGACCGACGCAGAACCCGCTGGCCAGCAGCGGCGCGGTTGCGCGACTTTCCCGGTAAACCGGGATCGCGTAATAGAGGCTGAGGAGGGAAAAAAGAATGCAAGGGAAGACGGGATATCCGTAGTTCTCGAAATATGATAGCCAGAGGCCCGTCAATGCAGCGAGAAAGATGGCTCTCCCTCTGCTCCAAGGCCCATCGACAATGAGATAGATGACGAGCACCACGCAAGAGCGGACTAGAAGATCCCATACGCGCTCGACGAGGACCGACGGACCGAAGAGCTTGAACAGTGCGGCCAAGGCGTAAAACTGCGCCGGACCGTAATTTGCATAGAAATCGCGATAAGGTATATCTCCCGACAGAACCCGGGTGGATCCGACAAGGATTAATCCTTCGTCATATGGATTGACGAACCTATTCATTGTGATGACGAGGAAGATAAGCGCAGAAGCGAAGACACCGACCGGCATCCACTGGCGCACGGCCATACCTTCAGCACCCCGGCCCGCGCTCGCGATCGGCGGCTTCTTTCAATAGCAAGCCCGGGTGAGGGTGACCGGGTCGGTGCAACAACTCGAACCGCATCCCACGTACCTCATGGCGCTCGTGCGCGGCTCCTGCCCTATCGGAATCCGAAGCCGGAAGATCCGGCATGCGAAGTCAGCGACTTACAGAGTGTGGCATATCGGGAAAAATTTTAGTAAAATTTTAGGGGGTATACTCCGACCCGCACCATCGGCAAGCGTCAGCCCGGACAGGTGGGAGCAGGGCTGGTGTTCGGTCCAGCGCCGCTCCCCGTAACGATACGGCATCAAAGATCGTCAGGACAGCGAGTTAAATGCGAATAATGATCACCGGCGGCGCGGGGTTTGTCGGCTCGCATCTTGCTCTATCATTCAAGCGAGACATGCCGCACAGCACTGTTATTGCACTCGACAATTTAAAGCGGCGAGGCAGCGAACTAGCGTTGCGGCGGCTGGCTCGCGGCGGTGTCGAGTTTCGCCACGGCGACATCCGCAATCGCGAAGACCTTGCCGACGCCGGCACCCTGGATTTGCTGATCGAATGCTCGGCCGAGCCCTCGGTCCAAGCGGGACTTGCGGGGGATGCTCGATATCTCATCAATACGAACCTCATCGGCACGATCAATTGCCTCGACCATTGCCGTCGCCACGGGGCGGCGGTGGTCTTCCTGTCGACGAGCCGCGTCTATCCGATCGCATCGCTGCGCGACCTGCCGCTGGTCGCCTGTGAGCGGCGACTTCTCATCCCCGAGGCAAATTCGGGGCAGGGATGGTCAGCCCGCGGCATCGCCGAGAATTTCCCGCTTATCGGAAGCCGCTCGCTGTACGGGGCGACCAAGCTTTGCTCGGAACTTCTCATTGCCGAGTATGTCGCGTTCTATGGGTTGCCGGCAGTGATCAACCGCTGCGGAGTGATGACGGGACCGTGGCAAATGGGTAAGGTCGATCAAGGCTTCATCGTCCGCTGGGCGGCCCGCCACCTGTTCGGGGGACCACTCTCCTACAACGGGTTCGGCGGCTCTGGGTTGCAAGTGCGCGACGCCCTTCACGTCGATGACCTTTATCCGCTGATCCGGGATCAGGTCGCCCAAATGCCCGCCCATAGCGGAAAGACCTACAATGTGGGCGGTGGCGCCGAGTGCAGCGTATCGCTAACGGAGCTGACAGAAGCCTGCGTGGAACGCGCTGGTCGGCGTGTGCCTATCACTTCTCAACCTGAAACCAACCCGGTGGACGTGCCGTACTATGTGACGGATAATTCCGCCGTGACGGCGGCGACCGGATGGCGTCCGCATCTCTCGATAACCGAAATACTGGACGACATCTTTCGGTGGCTCCGCGAACACCGCCGCGAGCTAGAAGTTATACTGAAATGAAAGGCGGGTGGAATGGCTGTTGCTGTGATTACCGGTTCGGCCGGTCTGATCGGAGCGGAGGCCGCGCGATTCTTTGCCAACAAGGGGCTGGATATCGTCGGCATAGACAACGATTTGCGCCGCCAGTTCTTCGGGGAGGAGGCCAGCACGGCCTGGAACCGTCGACGCCTCGAAAGCGAGCTCGAGGTTTACCGGCATTACGATATCGACATCCGCGACCAGAGCGCGGTAGCGGATCTCTTCGGGCGATACAGCGCGAGCCTGGCGATAGTCATTCATACCGCCGCGCAGCCCTCCCATGACTGGGCTGCGAAGGCGCCGATAGTCGACTTCTCGGTCAATGCTGGCGGCACGCTCAACCTTTTGGAGGCGGCGCGGCAACACAGCCCGGACGCGTGCTTCATTTTTACCAGCACCAACAAGGTCTATGGCGACACGCCCAATCGCTTGCCGTTCGTCGAGCAACCCACCCGCTGGGAGCTGCTGGACGACCATCCCTATGGGCAGTATGGGATCGACGAAGCGATGAGCATCGACCAGACGATGCATAGCCTGTTCGGAGCCTCCAAGGTCGCTGCCGATGTCCTCGTTCAGGAGTACGGGCGCTATTTCGGCATGAAGACAGCTTGCTTTCGTGGGGGTTGTCTCACCGGTCCCGGCCATTCGGGGACGCAGCTGCACGGTTTTCTCGCCTATTTGGTAAAATGTGCGGTGACCGATACCCCCTATGTCGTGTTCGGCTATCGTGGCAAGCAGGTGCGCGACAATATCCATTCTTTCGACCTAGTGAACGCGTTCTGGCATTTTTTCGAAATGCCGCGGGCCGGAGAGGTGTATAACATCGGCGGCGGGCGTCACTGCAATTGCTCGATGCTCGAGGCGATCGAGAAGTGCCAAAGGCTGACTGGCCGCGAGCTGCAATGGTCCTATGACGACGCCAATCGTGCGGGCGACCACATATGGTGGATTAGCGATATCCGCCGGTTCCAGACGCATTACCCCGGGTGGTCGATGCGCTATGATCTCGATGCCATTCTCGGTGAGATTTTTGACGCAGTAAGCACCCGAGCATTGCGATCAGAGGCAGTTTGATGCCGCTCCAGGTCAAGTCCTTAGCCGAATGGGAGCGGGAAGGCATCGCCGGCATGCTCTCCGTCGTGATACCGGCCCATAACGAGGAGGGTCAAATCACGGATACCATTGAGGAGGTTGCTGCGGCGCTGCAAGACGCAAACATCCACTATGAGATCCTAGTGGTGAACGACAATAGCGCCGATCGGACGGAGACAATCGTGCGTGCTCTCGCTCGCAGGAATTCCGCGCTGCGGTGCGTCAACAACGACCCACCGAACGGCTTCGGGTTTGCTGTACGCCGGGGCTTGGCCGAGTTTCGCGGCGATGTTGTCGCGATCGTTATGGCAGATGGGTCGGATATGCCAGCCGACCTCGTCGCGTTCTATCGCAAACTGCACGAAGGTTACGATTGCGTCTTTGGATCGCGGTTCAGCCGCGGCGGACACGTCGTGGACTATCCTCGCCCAAAACTGCTGTTGAATCGACTCGGGAACTGGTTCATTCAGCTGCTGTTTCGCATTTCCTGCAACGACATCTCGAACGCCTTTAAGATGTACCGGCGCACAGTGATCGCCGGGATCCAGCCGCTGCTCGCCCAGCACTTCAATTTGACGGTCGAGTTGCCGCTGAAGTCGATCGTGCGCGGCTACCGATATGCGGTCGTGCCGAATGGTTGGATTAACCGCAAGCATGGCGTCTCCAAGTTCAAGATCAACGAAATGGGCTCACGCTATTTTTTCATTGTCCTCTATTGCTTTCTCGAGAAAAGCCTGGGCAAGGGGGATCTTCAGACCTCCCCGCAAATCCGCGAGACGCAGCTCCAGGTGTGGCATCGGTGAAACGGGGCCAAACGCGCCGCCGATCGCACTTCGGGCACGCATAATCTGGCTGTGGCGCAGCGGCAGCTGGCGCTCTATCTCGTCGTCGGCGGGATCTGCTTCTTCATCGATATCGGAGGCTTTATTGCCCTGCGCTACCTTGGGCTTGCGACGCTCACTGCATCGGCCACCTCGTTCGTGACCGCGACCCTCGCTAATTACCTGTTGTGCTGTGCCTTGGTTCCGTCGCGGTCGGTTCTCGCGCCGCGAAGAAATACTCAGGCTGTTCGTAATTGCCCTGATCGGCCTCGGTCTAAATAGCGCAGTGGTCTGGCTCCTCGCCGAGATCCTGAGCTTCGATCCAACCTTGGCCAAGATCCTCGCGGTCTTTCCGGTGTTCGCCTGGAATTACCTCGGGCGACGCTGGGTGGTCTTCGACGGGACGCCGTCGACAGCCATGGCTCTGGTTGCCGAACGCGCGCGCGGACTGTCCTGATAATGGTCTCTCCTGAACGTATCGGCGCCGCCGTAGCGGCCTCGCCACGGAGCGTCAATAGCGGTAATGGTCGGGTTTGAAGGGTCCGGCGCGCTCGACGCTGAGATAGCTGGCCTGGGCCGGGCTGAGCGCCGTCAGTTTCGCGCCGAGCTTGTCGAGATGCAGCGCGGCGACCTTCTCGTCGAGATGCTTCGGCAGCACGTAGACCTTGTTGTCGTATTTGCCGTGATTGGTCCACAGTTCGATTTGCGCGAGCACCTGGTTGGTGAACGACGCGCTCATCACAAAGCTCGGGTGACCGGTCGCGCAACCGAGATTGACCAACCGTCCCTTGGCCAGGACGATCAGGCGCTTGCCGTCGGGAAAGACCACCTCGTCGACCTGCGGCTTGACTTCCTCCCAGGGATAGTTGCGCAGCGCATCGATCTGAATCTCACTGTCGAAATGGCCGATATTGCAGACGATCGCACGGTCTTTCATCTGCCGCATGTGATCGATCGTGATGACGTCGATATTGCCGGTCGCAGTAACGAAGATGTCCCCTTGTGACGCCATCTCGTCCATCGTCGCCACCTGATACCCCTCCATGGCCGCCTGCAACGCGCAGATCGGATCGATTTCGGTGACCATGACCCGCGCGCCCTGGCTCCTGAGGCTCGCCGCAGAGCCCTTGCCGACATTGCCAAAGCCGCAGACCACCGCGACCTTGCCGGCGACCATCACGTCGGTGGCGCGCTTGATTCCGTCGACTAGGCTCTCGCGGCAGCCGTAAAGGTTGTCGAACTTCGATTTGGTGACGCTGTCGTTGACGTTAAACGCCGGCGCCTTCAGCGAGCCGTCGCGCACCATCTCGTAAAGCCGGTTCACGCCGGTGGTGGTCTCTTCCGAGATCCCCCGAATGTGGTTCAGCAGCTCGGGATATTTATCGTGAAGCACCTTGGTCGCATCGCCGCCGTCATCGAGCACCATATTTGGCGTCCATCCATGCGGACCGCGCAGGGTCTGCTCGATGCACCACTCGTACTCCTCCTCGGTCTCGCCTTTCCAGGCAAAGACCGCAATGCCGCGGGCGGCCATCGCCGCGGCGGCATGGTCCTGGGTCGAGAAGATGTTGCACGAGCTCCAGCGGACCGTGGCGCCGAGCTCGACGAGCGTCTCGATCAGCACCGCGGTCTGGATAGTCATGTGAAGGCAGCCCACAATGCGCGCACCCGCGAGCGGTTTCGCAGCGCCGAATTCATCGCGCAACGCCATCAACCCGGGCATTTCGGTCTCGGCGATGGCAATCTCGCGCCGCCCCCAGTCGGCCAGCGAAATATCGGCGACCTTATAGTCGATAAAGGCAGGCATCTTTGGCTCTCCGTGATCGTAATGCAGAAGGGGCAAGGCCAGAAAGATATACACATATCTTTATATCGTCAATCGATCGGATTGGCTTGCGGCATCGGGTTTTGGAGCGATCGCGAGGCATTTTGTGTTCTAGCTGCGTAAAGAGCGATCGAGATCGTTCGACCGCTATGCAACGTTTGGAGGACAGGATGCAGCGTTTCCAGCATCTGAGCGGCATGGCCGCGATCGCATTAACGGCGTTGGGATTGTCGGCGTGCTATCCGCCGCCCCCCGGGACGGTTGCCGTCGCCCCGACTGATGTGATGACGGGGCTGCCGCCGCAGCCGCAGCCCTATGTGCCATCTGAGGTCGCGACGGGGCTGCCGCCGCAGCCGCAGCCCTATGTGCCGTCTGACGTCGCGACGGCGCTGCCGCCGCAGCCGGCGCCTTTTGTGCCGCCCACGGCCGCAACAACCCCGCCCTACTGGCCCGCCGGCGTGGCGCAGCCATACGGGCCGACAACGTTGCCGGGAGCCGCGCCGAGCAACGCCGGGACGACTTTTGTCAGTGTCGCGCCGTTCGCTCCTCCGCCGCCGCGCGTGGAGACCCCGCCACCGCCGCCATCTCCGCTGGCACTTTGGCAACCGGGCCACTGGAGCTGGAGCGGCGGACAATATGTCTGGATCGCCGGGCAATATGTGCAACGGCCGACGCCGAGCGCGAACTGGGTCCCCGGCTACTGGCAGCAAGGGCCGAACGGCTGGGTCTGGACCGAAGGCCGCTGGGCGTAGCGCGCAATCAGGTGACGGCGTTGGGCGGGGTCCGTCCAGCCAGGATCGCGTCGATCCCGTCCAACGCCAGGAAACCCATCGCGTCGCGGGTCTCCAACGTAGCGCTGCCGAGATGCGGCAGCAGGACGACGTTGTCCAGCCCAAGATAGCCCGGTTTGACGATCGGCTCGCCGTCGTAAACGTCGAGGCCGGCATACCCGACCTGCCCCGTGTGCAGCGCCGCGATCAAGGCCGCATCGTCGACCAATGTGCCGCGGGCGGCGTTGACGACCACGGCGCCCTGCGGCAGCAATGCGATGCGCCCGGCGTTCAGCCAATGGTGGGTGGTCGCGCCGCCCGGCGCATTGAGCGACAGCACCTGGCACTGCGGAAGAAAGTTCTCGTCGCTGTCGTGAAAGATTGCCCGTTGCTCGAGGTCGGCGGGCAGACGGGCCTGGTCGCGGTAATGCACCTCCATGTCGAATGCGCGCGCCATCCGCGCAACCTCGCGGCCAATGCGGCCCATACCAAAAATGCCGAGGCGCTTGCCCGAGACTTGGGTCCCGATCAGCTGGGTCGGCGCCCAGCCCCGCCATTGGCCGGAACGGACCAGGCGCTCGCCTTCGCCGGCGCGGCGCGCAGCGGCGAGGATCAGCAGCATCACGGTCTCGGCGGTCGCGACCGACAGCACTCCCGGCGTATTGCACACGGTGATGCCGCGCGCCGCCGCAGCCTCGACCGCGACATGGTCGTAGCCGACGCTGAACGTGGCAATGACCAGCACCGTCTCGGGCAGCGCCGCGATCGTCGCGGCATCGAGCCGGTCGGCCGGGCAGCACAGGATCGCCGCTGCGCCGTCGGCGAGGCGGAGGATATCGGCGCCGCTGCGCGGCACATCCTCAGGATTGAGCCGCGCATCGTAGTCGCGAGCGGCGCGTGCCTCGACCGCCGGCGGCAGACGGCGGGTCACCAAGAGTACGGGCTTGGCGATTGGCTGCACCAGCAGCCCTCAGCCAAACCCGGACGGGCGGCGTGCGTGCCAGTCGGTTGCCTGCTGATAAGCCCAACCGATGCGCAAGGCGGTCGCCTCGTCATAACCGCGGCAGACGACCTGCAACGATAGCGGCAATCCCGTTGCAGTGAACCCGTTTGGCAATGCCAGCGCGCACAGCTCCAGCGCGTTGACGAAGCGTGTGAAATGCGCCGGGGTCGAAGCCTGATCGACCTGATCGACCGGAATGGCGGCGGTCTGCGTGGTCGGCGTCAGCAATGCATCGACATCGGCGAGGGCTGCTGCGAATTCCCGTTTTGCCGTATCGCGCTCGCTGAGCGCCCGCAGGTAGTCCCGCGCCGAGATGCCTCTGCCCGAGGCGATGCGGGGCCTTACCGCATCGTCGATGGGCAACGTCATGTCATCGACCAAATGGCCGACCAGGAAGTATCCTTCCGCGCCGATGATCCGACCGGTCAGGTCGGTGAAATCGGCAAACCGGCGGGGCAGTTCTAGCTTGACGATCTCGGCGCCGAGCCGTGCCAGCGCATCGAGCGAGGCATCATAGGCGGCGAGCACCTCCGCCGCGACGCCATTGCGTTCCGTATCGGGCATCGGGGCGAGCCGTAATCCGCGTATCCCCCGTTGGATTGCCGGCATCGGATCATCGGGCATAACCCCGCGGGTGCGCGGGTCGAGCGGATCCGGGCCCTGCGTGACGTTGTAGAGGAGGGCCGCGTCGATAACCGAGCGGGCCATCGGCCCGGGCGTGTCGAGGGTCGGGGCGAGCGGGAGGATGCCGTAAGTGCTGACCCGGCCGATTGTCGTCTTGAGACCGGTGAGGCCGCACCACGAGGCGGGCAATCGCACCGAGCCCCCGGTGTCGGTGCCGATCGCCCAGGGCGCAAACCCGGCGGCGACCGCCACCCCCGAGCCGCTGCTCGACCCCCCGGGAGTCGCGCGACATCAGGATCCCACGGGTTCCACGGCGTGCCCCTGTGCTGGTTGGTCCCCCAGCCGCCCATCGCAAACTCGACCGTATGGGTCTTGCCGATGACAATGAGCCCGGCGGCTATGAGCTTCCGCGCGAGGGTCGCCGTATAGGCCGAGCGCCGCCCGCGCCACACCTGCGAGCCGCCGGTCGTGACCCGCCCTTCGATCTCGATCAGGTCTTTGAGCGCAATCGGGATGCCGTGCAGCGGGCCGATGCGATGCCCCGAGCGGATCGCCTTGTCCGCAGCCTCGGCGGCCAGCCGCGCCTCCTTGTCATAGACTTCCACAAAGGCGTGGAGTTTTCCGTCCGCCGCCTCGATCCGTTTGAGCGCCGCATCGACGATGTCGACCGGCGAGAGCCGGCCGGCGCCGATCTCTTCCGACATGATTTGGGCCGGCAGCAGAGCCGGATCGGTATTACGCGACAGCATGGCTTCTCCTCGCAGGCGGTGGGCTCGCCAGCATAGGCCCCCTTGCGCCAAGCCTGTCAATCCGCCGCCCTTTGGCGAGCGGTGGGCTTTGTTGACTCCGATCAGGCTGACATTGACCGCCCGTACTCGCAGCCGTCGAACCGGTCTCAATTTCGTTGTCAATAAATATTAATTGACAATTTCGCTGCATAGAACATAATGCGAACAATGGGTCGGGAGGTCGTGCACAGGAGGGACAGCCGTGGTTGTTGACTACGATTTCAGGCTGGGCAGGAGCCACTTCCGGGGAAATGGCTGGCGTGGGTTGGCGGCTCTGGCCCTGGTGTTGATCATGCGCGTAACAGTCGTCGCAGCTATTGCCGTTTCCGCAAGGCCGAGTAGTGCCTGGGTTGTCCACCTCATCGAGCGCTTGGTTTAGCATGCCACAGCGGCGCGAACCGGGTCGCGACGACCCGGTCATAGGGAGCCTCGCCGTGCAGAATGCCGAGGTCACGCGTGAACTGGTTCATGCCGGCGACGAACTCGGGCGGGATCGCCGCGTCGTAATAGGGCAGGTCGCGGCGGATCAGCTCAGCGATCAGCTCCGCCTCGTCGGCGGGAAGAGCTTGCGGCCGACCTCGGCGGCGCGTTCCGGGTCGGCTCTGACCGCCGCCTGGGTCGCGACGATCGCGCGGATTGCGGCGGCCGCAGCTTCCGGAGAGCCGTCGATCAGCCGGTCGGTCGCCGCCACCGAGGCCATCGTGTAATTGAAGCAGGGTCTTGGTCCGTCGCCGCGGCGCACATCCAGAATGATGGTGCCGACGCCGCGGCGCACCGCGACTTCGGTGCCCATGCCGTTCGCCCAGAACCCGTCGATCTTGCCTTCTTCGAGCGCCTTGGCGGCGGTCAGCCCGAAATTCACGGTGGCCCCGGTGGCCCCCGGGACCGGGGCGATCGTCACCGCGTCGCGCTCGAGATCGATCCCGGCCTCGATCAGCAGCCGCCTCAAACCCATCTCGACCCACGGCGCGGCCCCGATGCGGCGGCCGCGAACCGCGCCGATGTGTCGCCGCGCGCGGCGCCGAGATCGGCGCTCGTTTTTATCGGCGATGATGACGAACGCCCCCTCGTTTGCGAAGCGCTGCGCAATTGCCTTGCCGATGCCCGAGGCGGAGCCGGTCACGATTGCCACTTTTTCTTTCAAGCGCATCGGCGTCTCCTTGGCTATGCGGCTCCGGGATAGACATGCGCGCCGTAAGCTTCGCGAATATCGGCGAGGAGCTTGCCCGTGGGCGGCGCATAGATCAGACGCTTGCTCGTGAAGTTGCCGGCGATCCGGCGCATTCCGACGGCAAGTTCGGCCACCTTGACGAGCGCGATCGGCGCATTGAGGACCGGCGCGGCATCGATCCGATGCACCCCGGCGTCAGCCAACAGCGCCATCAGGCTGCCGCCGGCCGGGATCAGCACTTCCGCGCCCTTCTCAATACTGGGCCGTGCAGCTTCGGCGAACTGACCGACGATCTCCGCCCTTGCCGCGTCATCGCGCAATGCCAGATCGAAGATCCCCGGCCGATCGAGCTTCATCTGCTCGACCGAGACGAGACGGGAGGCGAGTCCCTGTAGCTTGATCCCCTTGACGATGCGATGGGTGAACTTTGGATTGACACTGATAAGCGAAAACGTCGCGCCCATCAGACAGGCGACATGAACGGAGGATTTGCGCAAGCCGAGTACCGGGATATTGAGCAGCTCCCGCAACTCGTGCAGCCCGGGATCGAAGATGTTGCCGATCAGGAAAGCGTCGTAACCTTCGCTCTCGGCGCGGAGACCATTTTCCATCACCTCGGCGGTGTCGAGGAATTCGAGGTAGCGATACTGCTCGGCAATGGCGCGATGCGGGCTCAGCCCGTTTATGGAGATTTCGGTTCCGGGCGCCGCTGCCGAGTCGACGATCCGCTTCAGCACCTGGCCGTAGGCGCCGTCGCGAGAGCCGCGCGACACGCCGAAGCTCTGGTAGAACAAACGCATCACCGCCTCCGTTCGATGCCGCCCAGTTGATCCGGCGCGCGTCAGCGCGGTTCGAGCCGCAGCGTGGTCAAGAGGATCTCGGCGCGCACCATTTCCTGCGCATGCGAGCTCGGCCGGTATTTCCGCAGGAACTCGGCGCTCGCGCGGGCGATTGAGGCATCATCGCTCGCCGGGAATGCTTGCACTTCGAGCCGGCGCCCGGCGAACTCCAATGTGGCGGGTCCGCCCGCTGCGAGGTCCCGGTACCAGCGTCCCCTGACGCCGAGCCACGACCGCACGAAGACCTCGTCGTCGGCTACGACGATCCAGATCACGACCGCGGTCTTCGGGTGCCTGCCGGTCCGGATCCTCAACTCCCGCACATCGCGCAGTTCCCGCAGCGTGTTCGCATCGAAATTTGCCATGCCGCAATCTCCCACGCGCCGGGGCGGTCCGCCCCTCCGATCGCGGCCGCCGCCGACCGACATCTAGCAGCGCGCGGCGGACGCGATTAGCCCTTATAATTGGCATGGAGTTATGAGCGGCGGCGATGAATGCAGCACGGCAATTTGAATGACCTCCTGGTGTTTCGGGCTGTTGCGACCGAGCGCAGTTTCACGCGGGCGGCGGCTAAGCTGGGCGTATCCCAATCCGCGCTCAGCCACACCATCCGCGGCCTAGAAGAGCGGCTCGGCCTGCGGCTGCTGACCCGCACAACTCGCAGTGTCGCACCGACGGAAGCGGGCGAGCGGCTACTCCACACCGTTGCCCCACGCTTCGAAGAGATCGAGGCCGAACTCGAAGCGCTGGGCGAGCTTCGCGAAAAACCCGCGGGCACGATCCGCATCACGGCAACCGACTATGCGGCCGACACTGTCCTCTGGCCGAAACTGGTGAAGTTCCTGCGGCAATACCCCGACATCAAGGTCGAGATCATGATCGACTACGGGCTCACCGATATCGTCGCCGGGCGTTTCGACGCCGGTGTGCGTTATGGCGAGCAGGTGGCGAAGGACATGATCGCCGTGCGCATCGGGCCCGATATGCGTATCGCGGTCGTCGGGGCGCCGTCGTATTTCAAGGAGCATCCGGAACCGAGGCGGCCACAGGAGCTGATCGGTCACAATTGCGTCAATCTGCGTCTGCCGACGCGTGGCGGGTTGTAGGTTGGGAGTTCGAGAAGGACGGCCGCGAGCTGAACGTGCATGTCGAAGGCCAGCTCGTCTTCAACGGCACGTTCCAGATGCTGAATGCGGCGCTCGCCGGGTTCGGCCTCGCCTATGTGCCGGAGGACGTGGCGCGGCCCCATCTTGCCAAGGGCCGCCTCAGACGGGTGCTCGACGACTGGTGCCCACCATATTCCGGCTATCACCTCTATTACCCGAGCCGTCGGCAATCGACCCCGGCCTTCGCCCTGCTCGTCGAGGCGCTCCGCTACCGGGCGCCTCGGTCAGCTTAGGATGGGAGTGCCAGAATGGAGTATCGAGCAAAGAATGCTCCCCAATCATCCTTTCTGCCCCCCGCTCCAGAAACAGTGGACGACCGCTATGGGTCAGGGGGGATAACACTCTTAGTGAGTATATCTTCTCCGAATCGGCCGGGAAAACGGATATTGTCGCGACGTCGGTAATACCACGACTGCATCAGACCCTGCCACAGCAAAGGTCCATCCCCTCCCCTGCCCGCTCACCCTTGTTTCACCGCGCTGTTTTCTCGATAAAATCTGTTATCAAGAATAAAACTGCAGAACGGGGAGGGGTCGAGTGTCATTTGAACATTAAGTGGCGGTGCTCTTTGAGGCTATGTGGCGCAGCCCGCGCCGGTTCTGCCGGCGTGACGTGCTGATCCGTTTCCTGTCCGGCAATCATTTTTGTCCGGCTTGGCGTCTTCAGCCCAAAACTCCAGGACATTTCGTGGGTGATGACCGCTCATCGACCGTTTGGCGGACACGCCCAGGCGACGCCCACAAGGAGCAGGAGCGGGGCGCCAGATAATTTTCAAAACGACAGCGATCGGCGCGGCGACTTCCCGCCAATATGCGATAATGCCGCGCCAACGCGCCCGTCATCGTCGGTCGTTGAACCGGCGCTAACGCTACTGTGGGAGGCATCGACGCCAGATGAACGCCATCAAAGACTCCATCAAGTCAGGTAGAACCGTCGTCGGGACCACTGGGGCTCCGAACGTCGACGTGTCGATCCTAGCCGACGCCGGGTACGACTTCGTGCTCTTCGACACCCAGCACTCCCCCTGGGAGCCCAAGCAGCTGCAGCCGTCGATCCAGGCGATGCGTGGCAAGCAGGCGGCGCCGCTGGTGCGCGTCGCCGGCAACCGCGCCGATTTGATCTGCTTCGCACTTGACGCCGGGGCGCGCGGCATCGTTGTGCCGATGGTCAACACCCAAGCGGAGGCGGAGGCCGCCGTGCGCGCCTGCCGCTATCATCCGCTTGGCAACCGCAGCAACGCTGGGGTCCGCGGCGAGTGGGGCGAATTCGAGAATTACCGCGATTACCTCGATGCCGTGAACAACGGGCTCGTTATCGTGCCGATGATCGAGACCAACCAGGCGCTGGAAAACCTCGATGCCATCGCCTCGGTCCCGGGCGTCGACGTCCTGCTGATCGGCCCGTCCGATCTTTCGATCGAGCTGGGGGTGCCGCTCGACTACTCCTGCGACACCTACCAGCGAGCACTCAATAAAATCGCGGCAGCCGCCGCAAAGCGCGGCATCGCCGCTGGGATGTATTTCATCCCGCCCGAGATGGACCCGAACTTCTTCGTCCAGAAGGGGTTCAAGTTCTTCACCATGCCATGGGGTCCCTGGGCGAAGGCCGGGATCCAGAACGGCCTGGCCGGGATCAAGCGCTAACGACGGTCGACGCGGACGGTCCGACGGACGGCCAGATCGCCCAGCGAGGGAGATCGGGCGGGGAGATCGGCATAGCCGCCCGGCGCGCCAGATAATTCTCAAAGGCCTGCGCCAGATTAATTTTCAAAATGACCGGGGTCGCGAGCAAGGCCGCCTCGATTGTTCCGGAAGCGGTGTGATGATTATTGGGTCAGAACGCGATGCGCAGGGTCAGCGCGCTGGCCCGCATGGTGTTGTGTTCGCGAGCTGCCCTACGGCATCGGTAATCCGGCGCCGGTCACCGCGCGGTCGTGATCGCCCGTCGGCCGCAAGCTCGTCGAAACGCGCCGCGCTCTTCCTTTAGGGATTCACCCGTACGTACACCCCGGCAGAACCCGGTGCATGCGTCATGGCCTGGCGCATGCGCGGCGAATTGGGCGAGGAATGTTGCTGTTGGTCGTTCCACTCCGGGCTTTCGGGCACGGCCGTACTGGCAAATTCGTACACCGTGCTGTAGCCGCTGGTACCCTCGAGAACCCGATAGCGGCGGGCGTAGATCACTCCCGGCACCTTGCGGTAGCCTGGCACATATTCCCCATTGTACCAGGCGTTCCACTCCGCATCGATTTCGGCGGGGACGGACATGCGGCCAATCTGCAACACCGGCGCCATGCCACGCTCCGGCATTTCCACGACGTCCGGGTAAATCTGTTCGCCAACAATGCGTGTCAAATTCTTCCCAATCACGGAAGGCGAGACTTTCTGTTCCCACGGCGTGCGCGGCCGGTTGGTGAACGCCGGCGTCTGCATCACCGCCACGCTTTCCAGTTCATAGCATGCCAGGTATTGCGGGCCACCCTTGACCGCCTCGTAGCGGGCCGCTGAGAGAATGCCGGGCACCGACAGCAATTCCGGTAGATGTTCCTTATTATACCAATCGTTGAATTCCTGCACGTGCTGGGCGTCGATATCAACGTACACCATGAAAATCCCGCGACCTTTTTGTGCCATGTTTTCGTCTCCTCTGTGCAGCGTAGCCGCCATCGTTTTGCCTCGTCTCGTTGGCACCCGGTCCTCACGCTTGGAGCCCAGGAGAGACACGAGACACCAACTGGGGAGCCATCTCAGTTAACACTGAAAACTGCATCGCGTGCAAACATACTTGTCGGGGTGGCCGCCCGGGTTATCACGTAGGCGCGGCGGCGCGTTCCTGGTTGAGTCAGGGCATACTCGGCGCCGAAAATGATGCTGGCAAGTCCAACATGGAATAGTCCCCTGCCCTTCGGCGGCACTCGGTGCCGGCCTGCTCATCTATAGCCGAAATCCGCGCTGACTTGTGGCCAGGCATTCGCTGCCATACCGTTTTGCTCCGCCCCAAAACGGACCCGGCTGCCAACCATGAGCACAATCGAATTTGTCGACCCCGAATTGCGCGATGCGCTCGCGCTGTGGCCACAGGTGTCGCTGACGGCCGAAACCTTGGCGCGGCGCCGCGCCGATGCGCTCGCGTTACTGAGCTCCGTTCCGACACCAGACCTGCCCGACATCGCGACGGGCGAGATCCACGTCGATAGTGCATTTGGCCCAAAGCCGATCCGCGTTCTGACGTATCGCCCGGTCACGTCCAACGACCCACTGCCCGTCATTGTACACATCCATGGCGGGGGCTTCGTGATGGGCGCGCCGGAAATGAAGGATGTGGAAAATAGGCTCTTCGCATCAGAGCTAAGATGCGCGATCTATTCCGTGGATCATCGCCTCGCGCCGGAAGCGCCGCACCCGGCGCCATTGGAGGACATCTACTCGGTGTTCGCTTGGCTGCACGCGAATGCGGCCAGCTCGGGCTTGATCCCGCCCGCATCGGTATTAAGGGCGAAAGCGGAGGCGGCGGTTTCGCGGCAGCGGCCGCACTTTACGCCCGTGATCGGCAGGGACCAAAATTCGCCTTTCAGCACCTGATCTATCCGATGATCGACGACCGCACGGCGGTGCGCAGGGACCTACATCCTTACGTCGGCGAATTCGTCTGGACGCAAGAGAACAACTATTTCGGCTGGCGTTCGCTGCTGGGCAAAGAGCCGGGCTCGGCCGACGTCTCGCCTTATGCGGCTGCTGCACGAGCAGCGGATGTGTCGGGTCTGCCTCCAACCTACATTTCGGTTGGCGGTCTTGATCTCTTCCTTGAAGAAAACATGATCTATGCGGATCGATTGAGCCGCGCGGGGGTGCCGGTCGAGCTTCACATCTATCCGCGGGCGTATCACGGCTTCTATCGTGCGACGAATGCCCGCGTGACCAGGCAGGCCGAGCACGACACTCGTGAGGCGTTGCGACGCTTCCTGCACGGGTAAGCCTTCTGTTTGACGCCGGTCGTTGTGAAACCTTCCGTGCTGTCGGACGAAAAGGATCTGGCCCTGATTTGCCGGAATACATCGCCAGACGACTGCCGCGCTATCCGTTGATTCCAGCAACGCTGATCGGCAGGCGCGGGCAAATCGATCGGCGCTATCATGGGCAAGGGTGGGGCAGTTTCCTGTTTCTCGATGGCCTCCATCGCTGCTCGCGCTGTGAGGTCGCATCTTTCGCCGTGATTGCCCCTACTCTCCTCGCGCAGTGTGTCCGATCCTATAGGGGTCCTCCCGTGGATCAGCCGTTCTGCAGCCGGTAGCGCAGCCAAACCGCGCCGCCTTCCAGCACTTCACAGCTTTCCAGCGTTATCGAACGGAGCGGAGCTCGCGCGTCGATCTCGTCCTCGCGGGAAAAGGCATAGGGTCCGCCCCGGGCGCCGTCCACCGCCGGGCAGACCGCGAGGCTGATCTCGTCGATCAGGCCGGCCCGCAGAAACGAGCCGTTCGATTTGCCGCCGCCTTCGAGCAGCAAGCGCTCGACCCCCAGTTCGCGGTTCAGGATGTCCAGCGCGAGCGCCAGATCGAGCTCCCGTTCGCCGGAAGATGTAGGAGACGCCGTCGCGGCGCAGCCCCGCCAGATGCCCGTCGGAGACCTGCTCGGTCAACACCGCGACGATCGGGTCCCGGCCGATATCCGCGCGACCCCAGGCGATCTTGCCGTGCGCATCGAGCGCGATACCATAAGCAGTGGCGTCGCGCCGGACGAACCAGGGTTCGCGTGGGAAGACCTCGCCGGCGTGATCAGGATAGGCATCTGCCTTGGCGTATTCGCTACCGGTGACGCGGCCGATCAGCCAGGAGCCGTTGCCGAGCTGCTCGTGGATGCGCTCGAACAGACCGGCCATACGGTTCTCCGCCGGCCGCCACCGGCTGCTCCAGGTCCGGCCATCGATGCTCGTATTCATGTGGCAGATGACATAAGGCTTCATCTGCGTCCCTTTACCGATTGGCCGCGGCTAAGGCCGGGAGCGGCCAGCCGGTCGATTACCTGCAAGCCTGTGTGCCCGATCTGTCGCCGCGGGAATTCGGTCATCTGACGGTCCTCCGCTGGGGGCGGTTCGGCGGTCATACCGGGTGGCGGGTGAGGTGATCGAGCAGCACTCGCTGATCCGCGCCGGCTGCTGATCGGCGGCGTAGTGGCCGACGCCCGGCAATGGCGCGAAACGGTAATCCGCCTCGATGAATTCAGCCGTCCCTTCCGCGGCTATGCGGCCGACTGTGTCATCGGCCTCGCCTCAGATGAACAGGGTCGGCACGCGGGTGGGGCCGATCGGCGCGCGCTGGCCGCGCGCGCCATACCAAGCGAGCGCTGCTTCCATGGCCGGCGGATTGCCGATCACCGACAAGTGCTTTTCGATCGCTTCGCGGGGAACGCCGTTGCGCGCCAAGCGGTCCCGCACCCACTTCCCGTTTTCGGCAAGCAGCTTCTGCCCGGCGTCCGGATCGAGCAATTCCTGGTGATGGCGCGACCGGTGCGGCTGCTCGAGATCGATCTTCAAGGCGCGCGCGAACGATGCGGGATGCGGTCGCGACAGCATGGTCAGCGACGGGATTCGCTCCGGCCAGCGATCGGCGATGATCCCGGCGAGGCTGCCACCCCAATCATGGCCGACCAAGTGGAACCGCCGGCCGCCGTGGCCGACGCCAGTGACGATGTCGTTGGCATCGCCGATCAACTTGTCGATCCGGTAGTTATCGAAATCGGTCGGGTCGGGACGCGCACCGGCAGCATAGCCGCGCTGGTTGGGGGCCACGGCAAAAATCCCGCCGCGGCCATCACCGGGATCTGGTTATCCCAGAAATAGCGCGAGACACAGAAGCCGTGCAGCATCAGCATCAGCGGCGCCGACGCATCACCGCCGACCGAGCAGTCGAACACTAGGTCGGGAGCGGTTTCAATCTCACGCGTCTCGATCGTCATGGTGCCGTCGGGACTTTCATCAATCGGAGAAGGCGAGGACGAGATCATGTCTCGGCGGCGGGGGTCAATCCGGCTTTCGTTAGGGCCGCTTCCGGCGCGCGTCAGATGTCGATCTCCGGGATCACCGGACGAGGTTATCGCCGATCGGCACCTTCTCAGAACGAAATCCATTTTCGCGTATCCGAGTCGTTCATACAAAACTTACCGTAATTCCACTTACATATGCGTTATCACTGGCAAGATGGACAGAGAGATTGGCCGCTGAGGCGCCTTACCTTGCGGCGGACCGGAGGCGCGGCTGAGATGGTCCTGCGCTTGTCCCGCAAATTTAACGACCGATCCCGTCGAGCGTATAGTCGTGGTCATGAAAGACGGTGCGACGCGAGAAGCGCCATTGGCCGCCGTCCTCTTTGATCAGCTCGCACGTATAACGGCCGGGCGGAAGGCTACGGTGGTTGCCGTCTTTTGAGATGAGCACCAGCAGATAGGCACTAGCGGCGGCCCGGTTTCCGGTGATCGTCACGGCGATATTGCTGACCATATGACGAAATTGCGTGCCCGAGGCGAGCTGCGCAGCAAAGCGGCCGGCGAAGGCGCGGATTTCGTCGCGGCCGCTGATGTCGATGACGGGGCTCTTGAGGATAGCGTCTACCGTGAAGCAATCGACTACGATCTCGATCTCGCCATTGTCGAGCGCGCAGCAATAGCGCGTGAAGAGATCGTGGATCGCTGCACGATCTTCGAGGGTGCTTTCGCTCATTCCTCGTCTCCTTGGTCAGGCTTGTCTAGGCCAAGCCGTTGACCGTCGGGCTTGCCGGACTGCGCCGCCGGATCGGCGTCGGCCCGGAGCCGCTTCTCAGGAATTGACGACGGCGACGGCCTCGATCTCGATCATGAAATCGGGTCCAGCGAGTCGGGTGACACCGACGGTCGTGCTCGTCGGAGTCGCTACCCCGATATAGCGCATGCGGATATCGGCGCACTTCTGGAACTCGTCGAAGTCAGTCACAAAGGTGTTGGTCTTGACGATGTCGGCCCATGTGGCGCCCGCCGCCTTGAGACACCGGTCGAGGTTCTGGAACGTCTGTTCCATCTGCGCCCGCATGTCGCCTTTGCCGACGCAGTTGCCGTCAGCGTCGCGGGCCAATTGGCCGGCGGTGTAGACGATCTTGCCGTTGCCGTTCACCGTGATGACGTGCGAGTAGGACGGGTTTCCGCCCGACATTCTGACATTCATCCCTTCCGGCTGAAACCGCTCGATCTGAAGAACCATTTCTCTCTCCTGGTCAGGTTCGGCCCCCATGGGGCCAGCATTGGCGCACAAGTCGGCCCAGCAAGGTAGCGGCTCGGTTGAGGGGTTGAGGCAATGCGCGACGATTGTTTGCGAGTCGCGCCAGCCGATCGCGGCAGGAAGGACCCGCAAATAGTTGCCGGCGTGATCCTGCCGACGCCCTCTTGTTCTGTATGTGATAATGTCTTTATCGTATGGCTTTGACCGCGGCGCGCGCCTGAGTAGTCTCGACCCTATGGAAATCACCCTCACTATCCCCGACGAACTCGCCCGACTGCTCGGCAGCACGGGCGAGATCGAGCGCCGCGCGCTCGAAGCCTTCGCACTGGCAGAATATCAGGCTGGGCGGTTTGACTCGGCCCGAGCTGCGCCGCCTCATCGGTTTTGGGACGCGCTACGAGCTCGACGGCTTCCTCAAGGCGCATGGCGTCAACGAGGGCATGACGCTGGAGGAATTTGAGCGCGACCGCGAGACTCTGGACCGGCTCGGTTTTTGACCCGTGCGGGCTGTGGCCGATACCGGGCCCTTGAACTATTTGGTGCTCATCGGTCGGATCGATCTGGTGTCACAGCTGTTCGGCAGCCTTTCCATCCCGACCGTCGTGCGCGATGAACTCGACGATCCGATGACGCCGGCTGCCGTTCGGCAGTGGATCGCTGCGCCGCCCGGTTGGCTGTCCATCATGCCCGCTCCGGCGGGAACGGACGCTGGGCTCGCATCCCTCGACGAAGGCGAACGAGCAGCTATCGCGCTCGCCGCCGCGATCAAGGCCGACCTTCTGCTGATGGACGATCGCGCCGGGGTCGCCGCGGCGCGCGCACAAGGGATCGAGGTCACGCGCGCCCTGGGCGTTCTCGATCGCGCCGCCCGGCGCGGTTTAGTGGAGCTTCCGGCCGCACTGGCGGCACTCCGAGCGACCAATCTTCATATGCGTCAGGAGCTGGTGAACGCCCTGCTGGCGCAGCACCGCAACGGAGCCGATCGCTGGAAATCGCTGGCGGAGGGGGAGGCTAATGGAAGGTATCAATATCGCTGAAAAGTTTGCCCGGGCCACGCAACAGTGGCAGCCAAAGATTGTGGCCGAGCTGAATGGTCGGGAGGTCAAGTTGGTCAAGGTGCAGGGGACGTTCCCGTGGCACCACCACGATGACGTGGAAGAGCTGTTCCTGGTCTGGCGCGGTCGATTTCGCGTCGAGTTCCGGGACAAGACCGTCGAACTGGGGCCGGGTGAGCTTGTCGCCGTGCCCCGCGGTGTCGAGCATCGCACTGCCGCCTACGAAGAGGCCGAGGTGATCTTGTTGGAACCGGCGGGTGTCCTGAACACCGGAAGCGTCATCGACTCGACGTATACGGCTCCGATGGGCGTGCGCATTTGAGCACAATGCTTGATTCTCGCGAGCTTGTTTCGATCGCTCCGCCGGCAATTCCAGCCCTTGTCGCTGCCGCCGGCGAGCGCGCCGAGACGCGCTTTCTCGAATTCTTTGCGGCCAACATCCGCAACCCGCACACGCGGCGGGCTTATTACCGGGCGGCGGAGGAATTTCTAACCTGGTGCGCGAGCGCCGGCGTGCCTCGATCACCGCCGTTCAGCCGGTGCACGTTGCAACCTGGATCGAGATCGGCACGCGCGAGCTGGCTGCACCCTCGGTCAAACAACGGCTCGCGGCGCTGCGCCACCTATTCGATTGGTTGGTCAACGGCCAGGCAGTGCCGGTCAACCCGGCGCACGCAGTGCGCGGGCCCCGGCATGTCGTTATCTCTGGGCAAACGCCGGTACTCGATCCGGCCGAAGCGCGTGCGCTGCTCGACAGCATCCATGTCTCGACCCTCGCAGGCCTGCGCGACCGCGCGCTGATCGGGCTGATGGTCTATTCGTTTGCCCGCATCGGCGCCGCGCTCGGCATGGCGGTCGAGGATGTCTATACGCAGAACCGCCGGTTTTTGGTGCGGCTGCGCGAAAAGGGCGGCAAGCGCCACACCATGCCGTGCCACCACAATCTCGAGGACTACCTCGTCGCCTATCTCGAGGGTGCCGGGCTGCGCGGCGATCCCAAGGGGCCGCTGTTCCGCACGATCGGCCGCGGCACCGGGAAGCTCACGCGCACGGTGCTGCCACGGCGAACGCCTATGCCATGATCCGTCGGCGCGCAGCTGCGGCCGGGATTGACACCAAGCTCGGCAATCACAGTTTCCGGGCAACCGGGATCACCGCCTATCTCAGAATGGCGGGACACTCGAAAAAGCGGCTGCAATGGCGAACCATGCGTCGACGCGCACGACGCAGCTGTACGATCGCCGCCGCGAAGAGCTCACCCTCGATGAGGTCGAGCGGATCGGCATTTAGGGGTTTTACGCGATGTCGCGGCAGTTGCTGGAGATAGCCGGTTCGCCAGAGAACGTGTTGTCGATGACCCCAGACGAATTAACCTGGGCGCCTGTCGAGTATATGCAGGCCCGCGCACAAAATCCGATCCTGAGCATGGCCAGTCGTGAGAACTTGGCGGGGGGGCTAATGTCGGTGGCGACCCTTTCCTCGGACGGTCGCAAAAACCGAGAGCTGCCTGATCAACTAATAGAGCAGGCCGGGGCGCCTTCTGCGCTGCTTGAAAAATGGGAGCTTGCCGAGCCTGCTCCTGGAATGAACGGTCGCAACGGCTACATGGTGCTGACCGAAAAGGGGAAATCCGCAACAGAGCGGACAAATTTCGAGCGCGTTCGTGTCCGCAACTTGCTGCGGGAGGAAATGCTCCATCCGCTCCTTCACGGACGAATTTTCAGCTACTTCATCGCTGACGATCTTGGCACGGCCGATTTTCAAGGCGTTTAAAACAGTTGAAATCTAAGCGCGCTCTGCGGGCGGATTTGTCGCAAAAGAGATGGGAAAGGCGCTGATGTTCAAGGCTTTTGCATTGGGCGGCCCTTTGTCGATGCCGAGCGATGACAAAGCCGATTGTGAGGCTGTATCAGACCTGTTCGCCGGAGCGCTCGGCCGTTTCAGGAATCCCGGCGCCCATACGAACCGGACATTCGCAGACGTTCTCGAAGTCATGGAAGAGCTGATGCTGGCCAGCCGATTACTTCGAATTGTCGACGAGCGGCGCTTGCTGCGAACTACGCCATAAACCCGATTATCACGTAGAGAGGCGCCCTACGGACACGGCTCGGCGTGGGGCTGGCTAGCTGAGCTAGCTAAGTCCGGTTTTAAGCCGCCGCCTGCTGGCGCAGGAAATCGAGCAGCAGCGGGATGACCTGCTCCGCCTGCTCCTGCTGCACCCAGTGCCCGGCGCCGTCGAGCAGCTGATAGCTGATCATGCGGGTGCAGACCTCCTGCGTGCGTTCGAACGCGCCCGGCGTCTGGTAGATGCCCCAGTCGCTCATGCCGCCGATGAAGATCGATGGCACGTCGATCGTGCGCCCGGCAAATAGCTGCAATTCGCCCTCAAACGTGCCGGAGGTGCGCGAGCGGTACCAGTTCAGCCCGCCCTGAAACCCCGTGCGCTGCCACTCACCGGCATAGACCGCCAGCTCCGCCTCGGTCAGCCATTGGTTGGCGGCGATCTCCGCCGCCGACGGCATCTCCTTGCCGACCGCGGCCGGCATGTCGTCGAACAGGTCCATGATATAATAGGTCGGCATCTTCGCCAGTTCTTCGGCGGTCCAGCCGGCGAGCCGATGCGGCTTGTTGCCTTTCCAGTCGGCGCTCTTGTGGTGGTAGTAGGCGCGCAGGAAATTGTGCACGCCCTGCCGGCAATGCATGATCTGGGCATTGGCCGTCCGCGTCGCGTAGTACCACTGGTAATGCTTGCGCGGCCTGGGGAGCGCCGCCAGCGCCTCGTGGATCGTCGGCGTCGCGGGCGGCGCTGGCTCCTTCCCGTCGGTTGCGAACGGCAGGTCGGGCGGTCCGCCAAACGGCGTCATCAGCGCCAGCGAGCGGAACACGTCGGGCCGAACCAGCGCACACCACGCGGCGATCCCGGCGCCGAAATCGTTGCCGACGACGGCGTGAATCGAACCGTGCCCCAACGCCGCGACGAGGCCGAGCGCGTCGCGTACGGCGTTGAGCGTGCGCCACGGCCGCAGATCGGTGTCGAAATCGAGGCTCCAGCCGGTTGTGCGGCCATAGCCGCGCTGGTCGGGTGCGACCGCGTGAAACCCGGCCTCGGCCAGCGCCGGCATAACCTTGCGCCAGGAATAGGCGATCTCGGGAAAGCCGTGCAGCAACAGCACCAATGGCCGGCTCGCCGGGGCATAGCCCGCCTCGAGAATATGGATGTCAAGGCCATTGACGCCGCGGACAAAACGGGAGCGGATGCCGGGCGGCAGCGTTGCGGTTTCGAGCGGCGTCGCGAGCATCGGTTCCTCCCGGTATTATCTAAGAACGCTAAATTTGTGGCGAAACCTACTTCTTTGCTTTTCATTTGAGCCGTGAAATCGTGCTTTTCCCCACGCGGTAGCTGCGGCCGAGCTCGGCGAGGGTGGCACCCTCGGCCCGGCGTCGGCGGGCCTCGGCCTGCGCGGCCGTCAATTTCCGGGGACGGCCCATATGCTGGCCGCGCTTCTGCGTCCGGCTGCGGGAAGCTTAACTCATTGATGGGGTTGATGCAAACAAAATTCCCGAAAGTCTTGTTTCTGCAAAAAGGAGAGCCGTACGGCTCGCGGGTGAGGGTCCGCTTATTGAGTTTGACCTGCCGTGTCGACGTCGGGCCGGAACCGCCGCCCATGACCCAGAGCCGACGCCCAATGGATGCGGTGCTGGCGTGCGAAACCCCTCATGCGAGCGGGACAAGCTCCGGGGGCAGACCCATGGAAACAGCCGCTGATTCAGCGGCTGCGGGCTGGGAGTCGAGACGATGCTCATTCTGCGACGCCGTGGGTTGCCGGTGTTTCATCGACGCCACGGCGCGAGCCGCGCAGGCGACGGAATCTTGTGGCTAGGCTGTCGAGATAGAGGTAAGCGACGGGTGTAGTTTACAATGTCAACAATTGCGAGAGGATCAGACCGCCGACTATGGTGTAGCCCAGCGGTTGGCGGATCTCCGATCCGGTTCCAGTCCCGAGCATCAGCGGCACGCCCCCCAACAACGCCGCCATTGTGGTCATCAGGATCGGGCGGAAGCGCAGCACACAGGCGCGGTGGATCGACTCCTCCGGGGTCAGCGTCCCGTTGCGCTGGGCTGCGAGCGCGAAATCGACCAGCATGATCCCATTCTTCTTGACGATGGCGATCAGCAGAGGAATGCCGATCAGCGCGATGATGCTGAAATCGTAACGAAAAACCATCAGCGTCAGCAGCGCACCGATGCCGGCTGAAGGCAAGGTCGACAAGATCGTGAGGGGATGGATCAGGCTTTCATAAAGCACGCCGAGGATGATGTAGATGACCACGAGCGCGGCGGCGATCAGGATCGGCTCGCTCGACAGTGAGGCGAGGAAGGCGTTGGCGTTGCCCTGGAAGGTCGTCGCCAGCGAGGCCGGCTTGCCGAGCTGGTTTTCCATCTGGTGAATGGCATTGACCGCATCGCCGATCGAAACGCCCGGCTTCAAATTGAACGAAAGCGTCACCGACGGAAACTTGTCCTGATGGTTGACGATAAGCGGCGCAACCATGGTGGCCGTGTTCACGAGCGAACGCAGCGGCACCTGCTGGCCGCTTGGCGACGTGACATACAGGTCGTTCAGCGCCAGCGGGCTGTATTGAAAGCGCGCCTGCACCTCCAGGACGACACGATATTGGTTCGCCTGCATGAGCATCGTCGAGACGATCCGCTGGCCGAACGCGTCGTCGAGCGTGTTGTCAATTGTCGCCGGCAGAATGCCGTAGCTCGATGCGGCGTCGCGATTGACGCTCATGTCGAGCATCGGCCCGGCGTTCGCCTGGTCGCTGGCGACGTCAGTGACCTCCGGCAGGGCCTTGAGCTTGTCAAGGAACATCGGCGCCCAACGTGCCAGCTCGTCGGGATCGGCGTCGACGAGCGTGTACTGGTACTGCGTGCGCGAGAGCCGCGCGCCGATCGTGATGTCCTGCGCCGCCTGCATATAGACGGTGACGCCCTGCAATTTCGCGAGCTCCGGCCGCAGCCGGTTGATCACTTGGTCGGCGCTGGCGTCGCGCTCGCTGCGCGGCTTCAGCGCGATGAACATGCGGCCGTCATTGAGCGTCATCGTTCCGGTCGCGCCGATCTGCGAACCGACCGATTGGACCGCCGGATCCTTTAAGATCGCGGCGACGACCGCCTGCATCTGCTTGCCATTGCCTGATAAGAAATGTCCTGCGCCGCTTCGGCGATGCCAAGGATCATCCCGGTGTCTTGCTGCGGAAAAAAGCCCTTGGGGATCACGGTAAAGAGGTAACCGGTGCAGGCAATCGTCCCGAGCATCACCAGCAAGGTGACGAAGCGGTGACGCAAAACATGCTTCAAGCCGCCTTCGTAGAGAAGCAGAAGACCGTCAAAAGCAGATTCGAGCAGTCGATAGAGCCGCCCGTGGCGCGCGTCGTCTTCGGGCTTCAGCAGCCGCGAGCACATCATCGGCGTCAAGGTCAGCGCGATGATGAGCGACAGCACCAGGGACGCGCTGACGGTAATCGCGAACTCACGATACAATAGCCCGACATAGCCGCTCATCAGAAACAGCGGAATGAAGACGGCGATCAGCGACACGGTGATCGAGACGATTGTGAAGCCGATCTCGCCGGCGCCTTTCAAGGCTGCCTCCATCGGGCTCAGTCCCTCTTCCAGGTGACGGTGCACGTTTTCGATGACGACAACCGCGTCGTCGACGACGAACCCGACCGCGATCGTCAGCGCCATCAGCGACAGATTGTCGAGGCTGTAGCCCAGCGCATAAAGCACGGCGAAGGTGCCGATCAGCGACAGCGGCACGGTTACCGCCGGTATCAGCGTCGCCCGGACGTTCCGCAGGAACAGGAAGATCACCATCACCACCAGCCCGACGCTGAGCAACAGCGTGAACTGGACGTCGGTGATCGAGGCACGGATGGTCTGGGTGCGGTCCGACAGGATCGACACTTGATCGTCGGCGGGATCGAGGCTTCGAGCTGCGGCACATCGCCTTGATCCGGTCCACGCTCTCGATCACGTTGGCGCCGGGCTGCCGCTGGATTGACAGAATGATCGCCCGCTGCTCGTTGCTCCAGCCGGCGAGCAGGTCATTCTCCGGTGCGGAGACGGCCTGTCCTATGTCGCGCACCCGCACCGGCGACCCGTTCTGATAGGCGATGATCAGATTGTTGTACTGCTCCGCCTTGAGCAGCTGGTCGTTGGTATTGAGCGTGTAGGTTTCTTGTGGGCTGTTCAGCGTGCCCTTCGGAAGATCGACATTGGCCTGACCCAGCACCGTTCGGACGGTCTCCAGGCTGATGCCGCGGGCGGCGAGCCCCTGCGGGTTCACCTGCACGTGGATCGCCGGTTTCTGCTGGCCGCCGATGCCGACGAGACCGACGCCGGAGATCTGGGAGATCTTCTGCATCAGAATATTCTCGGCATAGGGATCAACGGTGGTCAGCGGCGCCGAATCGGAAGTGACCGCGAGCACCAGGATCGGCGTGTCGGCCGGGTTCACCTTCCGGATCGTCGGCGAATAGGTCATGTTTTGCGGCAATTGCCCGCCGGCGGCGTTAATCGCGGCGAGGACGTCGGCCGCGGCGCCGTCTATGTTCCGGCTCAGATCGAACTGGATCGTCACCGAGGTATAGCCGAGCGTGCTCGACGAGGTCATCTGGACGATGCCTGGGATTTGCCCGAACTGCTCCTCGAGCGGAGTCGCAACCGATGCCGACATGGTCTGCGGATCGGCGCCCGAGAGCTGGCCCGTCACAGCGATAGTCGGGTAGTTGACATTCGGCAGCGACGATATCGGCAACAGCGCGTATGCCGCCAACCCGCACAGCAACAGACCCACCATCAGCAGGGATGGTAGCGATTGGCCGGGCGATAAAGGGGGCCGAAATGTTCATGGGATCCGCGGTCTGCTGGGTCTGCTGCTCCTGGCCTAGCGCGGCCTTCGCCGCATGGCCCTGAAACAGCGTCACATGGCTGTCCGGCTGGATCCGCGATTGACCGGCGATGACGACCTGTTCACCTGCTGTCAGACCGAAACCAATGACGGCTCTGATATTGCCCAGCTGTGCGACACTGACGCCCCGGCTTTCGACCGTGCCATCCGGTTTCACGACATATACATAAGGCCCTTGCGGACCCTGCTGCACCGCCGGCGCGGCAATTGTCAGAGCGTTGGAGCGGGTTTCGATCAACAGCCGGACATTCACCAGAGGCGATGGGCGGGATTGGGAAAATTGGCCTTGAGCCGGACCGAGCCGCTAGTTTGCAATATCTGGTTATCCAGCACTCCGAGCGTGCCCTTGTCGAGTTCGACTTTGTTGTCCTCGCTGTAAGTGAGGACGGTGAGCGGCCCTTTCGCCATCGCCTACTAAATCTGGAGCAGATCGGTCTCGGGCAGGGTGAAGACCACCGAGATCGGCTGGAGTTGGGTTACGAAGACAACCCCATTCGGATCTGTCGGATGAACGATGTTGCCGATATCGATCTGACGAATGCCCGTTACCCCGTCGATCGGTGAGATCAGCCGTGTATAGCCGAGGTTCACCCGAGCGGTTTCCACCTGGGCTGCATCCGACTGCACCATTGCAGTGTACTGCGCCATCTGGTCCTTCTGCGTTTCGACTATTTGCGCCGGGACAAAGCCTTTTCCCAGCAATGGCCGGTTCCTTTGGTATAACTGCTGGGCATTGTCGAGTTGGGCCTTGTCACGCGCCTGGTTGGCGAGGGCCTGGTCGAGTTGCGCCTGATATGGGCGCGGATCGATCACCGCCAGCAGATCCCCCTTGTGCACCGTCTGGCCTTCGGTGAAGGCGATTTGGATGATCGGCCCGGTAATCTGGCTGTGGATCGTGACGGTGTTGTAGGCTTGCACCGTACCGATGCCGCGCAGATAGATCGGCACGTCGCCGGACTTGACCGGCTCGGCGACCACCGGCACCGCTGGTGAAGTCGCCGGAACCGGCGTCGAGCGCTGATCAGGACGGATAGCTGAATAGGCAAGGACCGCCCCTACGAGCAGTGCTGCGCCTGCGGTGCACACAATGACTGCGATCCTGGGCTGCATCGAAGCCCCCGATTGTGTCAACGAGCGAGCCGAACGTCTTCGGTCGGCCGATCGGCTATTGCATTACGAGCTCGGCCGCACCTTTGGCCGAAGAGAACGGTTGGGCCTGTCGCGAAGCTGTCGCAAGTAAAAAAAGAAAATTTCGTGGGCGGGACAGGAGGGTATGCGAAACTAGCAGCCAAGCCCCGTGTTTTCGTCGGCGACTCTACTTCTTTCGTAGGCGCTTCGCATTGGCGACGGCGCGGCGGTGCCATGGCGCCAAGATCGAAGCCGCTGTGGCCGTGCCGCCGCTCGAGATAAGTGCCAACCCGGTTGCGGCAACCGCCTCGGCCTTTTCGCTGAGCATCCGGCCGTACTCAGCGGGCGAACATTTGTTCTCTGCAATCAACAGCGCGCGAAGCGCAACTGTCTCCCATGATGCGCACATCAGATCGGTCATCATTGTCGGAAGGGATGTTCTTCGCCGCCTACGAGATTTCATGATGAACCGTTTCCACGGAGGACGCCGAGCTCTGCGTCAGCCGTTCTCATTTAGCCCGAAATGATTTGGCGGCAAGCGCGCGGCGTCGGGTAAGGCTATCCCAATCGGGCCAGCAGGATCAGCGTCAGGGTGACGGTTATTGCACCGCCGATGCGCGTGGCGATCTGACCCAGTTCAACGATCCTGCAAGCAGTATCGCGGTGAGGCTGCCGAGCATGATCGGCGGCAGCACCTGCGCAAACAGCACCCCCTGCTCCTGATGCAGGATCTCGGAATAGCCGATCGACAGCGGGATCGCTCCCTCACCGACGCCGCCCGCTATGATCGGGATCACGATAAAAAGAAAGTGTGGTAGGCACCGAGCCCAAGCGCGACGCCGACCAATGTCCCGACCGCCCCGGCGACGATCGACCCTACTGAGAGCGGAACGAAGGTCTTCAGAAAGCCCTTGATCAGCACCTGCCGGTCCATGCCGAAAATACTGCCGACAATGACCGTAGCGATGAACAGATAGAGAAAGTTCAAAGCCTTCGTAAACTCTGCAACCGGCTTCAATATCCCATCCGGAAGGAGGTGCGCGAAGGCCAGGTAGGAGGGCAAGAAGGTGGCGAAAATCGCCGCTGCACCGATGTTACGGATCACCGGCAGGGGCTTGCCAATCTCGGCGCAACCAAACCCGCCGAGCGCGAGAACAGCGACCATTGTCGGCACATCGCTGGCGAGCTTTCCGTCCTTGGCAATAAAGAACGTGACGAGGGCGGCGAGCAAAACATAGATCGCCGCGGGCACCACGCCGATGCGGAAGTCGACGAGCTTCCACCAACCTTGCGGCCAAAACCTGGTCGAGACGCGTTCAAAGACCGTCGTGTCTGTCACTTCGCGTATCCTTTTCCATGAAAGAAACTAGATTCAGGCGATGTGGCCGCACTGCGAGGCCGGCGTGCGCGTATCCATGTTGCGGCCGCGGTTCAGGTGGTCCTCGACCTCGGCGGCGCAGCCGAGCATGCGGGCATAGAGGAAGATCGTGAACGCCGCAGTCTCGAGGGCGTCGTCGCTCAATCGCCGCTGCGGTACGGCCGCCACAGCACCTTGAGAAGCAACGCCGAGATCACCGCGTCGATGTTGACGCAACAAACGTTGCGTGACACGCCGCCTTTGAACAACGCCTCGACGAGTTCGTGATAGTATTCATGAAAGACGTTGTACTCGCCCCGCTGGGTAAAGAGATCGTGTATCCAAACTTCGCGGGGGTCGTAGTTGACGGGCTTGTCCTTGAACACGGGATGGTTGACCTCGGAAATCTTTTGGACATCGAGGCCGCCGGCCGACTTTTTGGCGGATTTGTAATTCGCGTACTCGGCGACATAGCGGGCGGCCAAGGCCTTGAGATCGATGCCGTGGCCCGGGTCGCCGGGGTCGCCGAGCCCGCTGTCGCGGAATTGCTCGACGAGAAAGGCGATCCCCTCATAGCCATTGCCGCCGTGAGCAAAACCCGAGTGGCTCAAGAAGCCAATCATGGCTTTGTTCAACTGCACCCGTTCCGGCGATTCCGGGCCATCTGCGGCGACCGCCCCCTTCGCGCCTTGCGACGAAATCGTCCCCGGGCCGTTTGACAGCAACAGCCCAACCAGGGTTTGAAAGACGAAGAGGTGGGCGGGGTTCGATGAGGTCTCGCCGAGGAGCGCGGCGCCGGCGACCTCGGTCAGCGAATGCGTGCCGAGGATCTCCTCGGTCGGCAAACCGCAAAACCGATTGGGCTCGTGATGCTCGGCGGGGACCGAGGCACCGATCACGTGCCGAGCAGTCTCACCCACCATGGGAGGTTCTCGACGTCAGCCGGGATACGCGCTTGCGCATCAGCGGTCCCCAACCGAGGGTCGCGGTCGCGGCGGCGAGCACCGCATCCGCCGTCGGATAACCGCCGAGGCTATCGAGGTAGCGCAAGAATACCGACCGGGTTCCACGGGCGTGTAGCCCAGCGAGGATTCGTTCCGCCTTCGGATCGGGTTCCGTCGAGGTCAGCAAAACCTGGGCAGTCGTGTCTTCGGACACCCGGCTCAAATCGAACAACTCGTCGAGCGCGTCCTTCAGCCCGGCTTGCCCGAAGCGGTCCAGCAGCGCGCGCACGGCCAGGCGCGCGCCTTCGGGCAGGCGCGGACCGACGAGCGCGGCGGCGGCCGCCAGAACGCCGCTCGGCGAGCTGCCGGCCTCGCGCGCCGCCTCCGCGGCGGCCAAAGCCGGCGTGCCGTAGAGATTGACCTCGGCGCCGACGACCGTGTTGAGGAGCGCATGGTCGTTCTCGCCACTGGCCTCGCGCTGCAGCGCGAGGCACAAATTGGCCTCAAGGGTGTTGCGGGCCGCGTCGAGCATCGCGACGCCGTGCAGACTGGTTACCTGCGTTTTCGGGTCCATTTGCGAAGCGCCGGAGGCGTCCTTCATCGATTGCCGCGGGAAGACGGCACCGAGCTGCTTTGCGAGCTGCGCGATCTGCTCGTTGTCGGGCGGCGTTGCCTCGACGACGGGAAGATCGATCTCGGGTAGCAACGCCATCCTTGGCTCGAGCCGAACCAGGGCTTCAGAGCGAGACTGCCCTCCTGAGCGAAATCGGGCTGCACGCCGTTCTCGCGCATAACCGCCGTCAACGCCGCCGTGATATGGGCGATATTCGTGACGACCGCACCCAATGGCGAGAAGACCGGGTTTTCGGGTGTGAAGGCGCCGTCGACGCCAAATTTTTCCATGAACCAGCGTTCTTTGGCGGCGGCATCATCATCGCCATCGGCCAATGCGCCGGCGTGCCCGACTGCGCGCGTCAGCTTTGCTTTCCAGCGTCCGACGCAGGCGACAATGGGTTTTGTAAATTCGGCGTCGAGCTCGTAATAGCCGCCTGGCTCGGCATATAGCACCACCGCTTGGCTGCGCGCGTCATTGGCGAGCGCGAAGGCGAATTCGGGAGCGGCGTATTGAATGTAGATGTCCTTGCCGCTTGAGATCAGCGTCGTCGTGCCCCAGCCGGCGAGGCGCAGATGGGTCGCAATTGTGCTGGTGAAGTTGCCCGAGTTCGAGAAGATCGCGATCGAGCCCCTCTTCAGCGCCTCCGCCGGGTCGTCCCCGCCAAGGGCGCCGCCGATGCGCACCTGGTTCCAGGAGTCGGCGACGCCCAGGCTGTTGCCGCCGAAAATATCGATGCCGTTCTGCTGGCCGATTGCGCGGATCTCCCGGGCGTCATGCACAGACATCTTCTCGGTGACGATAAAGATCTTTTCGAGATCCGGATTGACGCGGATCAGCTCGGCAACACCATCCCGCGCGCCCGCAGGCGGCAGGTAGACGACGCCGCAATTGAAGCGATGACCGGCATCGAGGCCCTCGCGCACATTGCTGTAGACCGGGATGTCGCCGATCGGCGTTTCCAATACTTGGCCGCGGCGCCCCGGCGAGGTGCCAAACACGACATTGCCGCCCGAATAGGCGTGCCCCACCGGGGTGACTTCGCTCGAACTCGCCGCCGAGGATATTGAGAACGCAGACGCGATCCTCGCGTCTTGCAATCTGCGCCAGGGAGCTGATGCCGACGTAATACTCGAAATTTCCGACACCGTTGCGAGCCATGGTCGAGATCCTTTGGGACTGGAATGGGAGTGACGGCGTCAGGCCGCGAGCGGCGCGGCGGTGGGGCCGAGGTGCGCCGCCACCTGTTCGCGTCCCCCTGACTTCATCCACGCGTTCGCTGCACGGGCTAGGCGATGACTTCGCTCATATCGGAGTCGAAGCCGAAGATCCGGTACGGCAGCCCCAGCGCCTCGCAGGTATCGCGCAGCGCCGCCCATGCCGCGGACGAGATTTGGACCGCCGCGGCCCGCGACCACGTAGAGCGGCGTCGGACCGTTCCGGCTCACATGCTCGCGCAATGCGTGGGCAATCGCGCAGAAGGTCTCGAAATATCGGTATTGTTGGACTTGCCGCCGATCAGGAACAGGATATTGCTCTGCTTGAGCCAATGCTTGAAGCAAATGCGCGCGACTTCTTTCATCCTCCCATAGGGTGGATTGCCGCCAAAATCCGAGGAGATGATCGCGTCGTCGCCCAGCATCTCGGTGACGAGCGAGTTCGCGCCGCCGCCAAAGGTCGGCGCCAGGATCGTGCCCGCGGCATTGACCACATAGACGTCACTCTGACCCTGATGGGTGCGCAGCTGATTGATCTCCTGCTCGACGTCGGAATAGTCGACCGCGAAGAGATGCGGCGGCCGGCCGAGGTGCTGCCAGCGTGGGTCGTCCCGGTCAAACCCGCATTTGAAATCGCAGGCAACGGGGACGAGGCGGCCGCGCTCGGGGCGCATCCGGATCGGATTGAGCTCCAATGTCGTGATGCCGAAATTGTGGTAGAGCTCCCACAGTTTGGGGAGCTGTTGCACCAGCGGTGAGATCAGCGGTCTCGGCGCGTTGAGGTCCGACAGCGCATTGGCGACGACGAACGCTTTCAGGCCGGTCAGCGGATCGAACGGGATCCGCGCGACGACGCTCGGATCGAGCTCCTCGATGTCGACGCCGCCCTGATGCATCAGGGTCATCGTCGGCGCCCGAAAGCGCGTCGAATCGGCGATCGAAAAGTAGATCTCGTGCTCGGCCGGCACCGCGCCTTCAAACGTGACGCGATTGGCCTTGGCGACTGTGGTGCCGATGCGGTGCTCGACGAAATAGAGCCGCTCCTTTTCTTTGAGCGCGGTCTTCAGATCCGAGGCGCGGCCAATGAGCCCGGATTTTCCCTTCTTGCCGACGCCGCCCTTGAAAACGGGTTTGACGAATATCAAGCCGTGCTTCTCGATGAGACGCTTGATCTCCTCCTCGCTGGCGTCGGGCCGAGTACTTCGGCGGTCGGAAACCTTGCAAATTGCAGCAGCCTCGCGCCGTACAGCATGCCAGTGACTTCCATGGGTCCTTCTCCTCTCGCGGCGTCTTTCTCAGTCAGCGGGTCTGCAAAGCGCGGCGCCATTCCTTCAGGGACCGGTTGCGTTTGGCTTGGTCGAGATAGGTCAAGAGCTCTGGCCCGACGCGGATCGGCCGCAAAAAGCTCTCTTGTTCGATAGGGTTGGCCGGAACATCGTCGCGCACGGAGCCCAATGACCGCGCTGCGAGCCGTCTCTGGCCGTCCTTCGAGAGCAGATAATCCAGAAACAGTTTTGCGGCGTCGGGGTGCGGGGCGCCTTTCGGGATGAAGGCGATCCGCGACATGACGATCGTATAATCCGTTGGCAGAATGACGCCGAGCGAGGGCTCTGCCTTGGCGCGCTCGAACGCATAGGAGCCGATAATGTTGTAGGCGATCAGCTGCTCGCCGGCCGCAATGCGGTCGAGCATCGTGCTCGTCGTGCTGTAGAGCTTGACACCGGCCTCGCCCAATGCGCGGACTAGCTCCCAGGTGCTGTTTGTGATCTGCGCATCTTGCGTGTTGAAGAGCAGTCCAACGGCGCTGCGCTCCGGGTCGTAGGTCGCGACCTTTCCTTTGAAAGCCTCGGGGTTACCCGCCAATACCCGGGCGAGATCGGTATGCGTCTTCGGTATCTCCGCCGCGGGCAGCAGCCGATTGTTGTAGGCGATGGCGACGGGTTCGGCGGTGACGCCGTAAGCCTCGTAATTCCAGGCGGCCCATTGCGGCAAATGCGCCGCCTCGGGCGAGGCGTAGGTCGCGGCGTAACCGTCATCGACCAGCTTCATCTGCTGGTCCATCGCCGAGCTCCACACCAGGTCGCTGGTGACCTTGCCGGCGGCAGCTTCGGTGAGAAAGCGATCGTCGTTCTCGACCCGTATGTTCGGCTGCAGCGCATGAAAGCCGGCCAGCAGGTCGGCGGCCTCGGTTTCATCGGTGGTCGTGTAGATTGCGACAACGCCTTCGAGCGCCGCGGCGTCGACGGTCTGGGCATAGGCGGGGTCGTAGCCGTCCGGCATCTGCGCCAGGGCCGGCTCCCACATTCCGACCAGAGCGGCGACAGCAGATACGGTCAGCAGTCTCTTCATCGCGAACTCCTCCACTTCGTCGACGGCGGCTGCTCCTGTATGCTGGCGGAGGATACGACTCGGGGCTGTCGCGAAGCGGTCGCGGATCAAAGAAAAGAAAAAATTTTCGGCGCCGGCCGGGAGCGTGCACGAGATGCGAATTCTCATCGTCGAAGATGATGCGGCATTGGCCCGTGGCCTCGCCGGAACCTTGAAGCTGTTCGCCGTGGATCACGAGGCCGACGGCGCTGAGGCGGCAGCGCTTACTTTATCCAAGCCCTACAGCCTTGTCGTGCTCGATCTCGGCTTCCCGAACCTGTCGGGTTTCGACGCGCTGCGACAGATTCGCCGGTCGGGCTCAAAGGTCCCGGTGATGATCCTGACCGCACGAGACGCGATTACCGACCGGATGACGGGGCTCGATTTGGGCGCCGACGACTATCTGTTGAAACCGTTTGACGTCGCCGAATTCTCCGCCCGTGTGCGGGCGCTCGTGCGGCGTGGCCAAGGTCTGCCGGATCCGGTGCTGACCTGCGGCCTGCTTTCACTCGACCGCGCCGCCGGCATTGTGAGCCTGAACGGCCTGCCCTTGCGTCTCAGGCGGCGCGAGCTGGCCGTGTTGACGGGATTGATGACCCGGGCCGGCAAGGTCGTTCCGAAGGAGCGGCTGATCAGCGAGGTGTTCGGCTTCGACGAGCCGGTCGCACCCAATGCGCTCGAGCTCTATGTGGCGCGGTTGCGCAAAAAACTCGAGCCCGACGGGCCGCAGATCCGCACGATTCGCGGCATCGGCTATTTGCTGGAGACGGCGTGATCCCCGCTAGACCGCCGCCGCCCTCGCTGCGGCGGCGGCTCATGCTGAACATGCTGTTGCCCGCCGCGGCGCTTGCGGCGGCGCTCGGGGTCGGCGGCTGCCTGATGATTTGCAATGTCGTCGAGACCGCGCATGGCCGGCTGCTCGATGGCTCCGTGCTTGCGATCGCAGAGCGCCTGACCGTGGACGAGGACAACAAAGTCACCGTCGACCTGCCGCCGGCCGCTCTCGGCATGCTCGAAAGCCAAGCCCATGACAGCATCTATTATAATGTCACTTATGGCGGCGCGCTGGCGACCGGCTACCAGGATCTGCCGCGCCCGGATTTGATGCGACTGGCGGTAGGAGAAACGACCCATTGGGACGCTGTTTACCGCGGCTATCCGATACGCATTGCGGCACAGCTCCGGCACGTGTTTGGCAAACCCGATCCGGTACTGGTCGAGGTCGCCGAGACGACGAATGCCCGCCGCGCCATCGAGCATCGCATGCTGGCCGCGCTGGGCGGGCTTGAACTGGGGTTGCTCGGGTTGGTCGGATGGCTGACTTGGCGTGGCATCCGCCATGGGCTGCAGCCGCTGACTGCGCTGGGCCGCGAGATCGATGCCCGCAGCGTGCCCGGCGCGATCAATCTGGAACCTCTCAACCTCGGCAGTGCCCCGTGAAGCGCTGCCGCCGGCGGTCGCGCTCAATGCATTGCTCGAGCGGCTGAAGCAGTCAATCGGCGCATCCGCCGCTTCACAGCCGACGCATCGCATCAGATGCGCACGCAGCTGCCGATTCTGCGCACGCATTTGGGGATCCTGCAGCAACGCGGCATCGATACGCCGGAGGGCCGCGCCGCGCTGAACGACATCGCGGGCGCGACCAAACGTCTCGAACGCCTGCTGGCGCAGCTGATCGCTCTGGCGCGGGCCGATGAGAGCGGCTCGGTCGGAAATGAGACCGAAACGGTGGACCTCGCGCGCATCGCAGCGGCAGCGGTTGCCGAACGGGTCCCGCAAGCACTCGCGACTGGAGTAGACATCCAGTTCGAAGGGCCGGCGGAGCCGGTACCGATCGCGTCGAATGAGGTGCTGACCCAGGAAATCATCGCCAACCTAGTCGATAATGCAATCAGGTCAACCGTGAGGGCGGCGCCGTCATTGTTCGGGTCATGACCGACGATAATGGCGGGCGATTGGAGGTCGAGGGCGAAGGCCCGGGCATTCCGGCCTCTGACCGGGCCAGGGTGTTCGAACGCTTTACCGCATTCCGCGCCGAGGCGGGCCTGAGGGCAGCGGCCTGGGCCTTGCTATTGTCCGGGCATTGGCCGACCGGTTGGGGGCCGATGTGCGCCTGCACGACGGTAAAAACGGAACCGGACTTCTCGCCATCGTCCATTTCCGCGGCGCAGTCGCCGAGGCGAGCCCGAGGGCGGATACCGAGCACATTGGAACTATTAAGCGAGCGGGTTAAGAAGCGCCCTTTAGTGCCCGATGCTTTTAACTGTTCCCAATAGAAGCCCAGGCTGCAATCGGGAGCTGACCAAATCCCGACCGCCGCGAGATGTCCGGTCATGGCACCGAGCTGCCAGTCCGCGATGTCACGCTGATGGTCTCTATCGGAGGCTAGAGCGGACCGTCGCAAACCACCAACGGCTCGCTCTATGCACCTCCACTATGATCCGTTTGATCAGGCCCTGGCGCCCCATCGTGTTTGCTGAGGGCTCATAATCAGACATTGATCCGCTCAACTTCATCGAACGTGATCCCGTCGCCCGTGCGATCGTAAAGCTGTGTGGTGCGCGGGCTTTCGTGCGCTGCCATGGCCTGCGCGTTTTCGAGCGTGCCGCCGGCATCGAGGTAGGCAGTGATGCCGGTTGCGCGAAATACGTGGCAGCCGAGTTTCCCTTTGAGGCCGGCTTCAGCCGTACGCCGCCGGACCATCGCGTAGGCATCCACACGGGGCATCGGCCGGTCTATCAGAGCCCCGGTTCTGCCGGCTGCGGAGCGGAAGAGGGGGGTCTTGTCCTGATCGCCGATGCCGGCTGCGGCAGGTATTCATCAAGGAAATGCTCGAGCTTATGGTGGGCCGGCATCTCGTGCCGCTTGCCGCCCTTCTCATGCAGCCGTATCCACCAGCGCTTGCCGTTGGGAAAGTAGTCTTCCACCTGCATCGCGACGACGGCGCTGATCCGTGCGAACGTGTAGACCATGACGCCGATCAGCGCGCGGTCGCGCAGGCCGACGAGCCACGGCGCTTCGGCCTCCGACCCGTCGAGCAACGCCGCCGTCTTTACCACCTTGATGCTATCGAGCAGGCGTCTGGCCTGGTCCTCGCTCAGCACTGGCGCCTTGCCGCGCTTAACGACGTGCTTGGGCCCGCGCACCGCATGCGCCGGGTTGATCGCGAGCACCTGGCCGACGATGAGCCAATCGAACAGCATGCTGATCGCCGCCAAGTGCTGTTTGACGGTGGGCTTCGCCGCAGCGCGCTGCCTTAGGATCGGATCGCCGGGCTCGGATACCTTCAGCGCCTTCAGATACGCTGCGACATGAAAAGACTCGATATCGGGGAGCTCGCCGATGCCGTGCTGCTCGAGCCAGGCGAAGAAATTGCAGACGGCCCGGTAATAGGCCATGCGCGTATTATCGTTCTCGATCGAGGCGGCGAAGAAATCGAGAAACGGCCGCGATGCGCGTTCGCCGGCATTGGCGACCATCGACGGGACCGCGAGCGAACTGAGCAGCGTCGGCGAGGTCGTGACCATGAGGCGGCGTTATCGCGCAGCGCCATATTTACCGAAGATGTCAGTGATGATTTTGAGGGCTACCGCTTTGGGTGAGGCAAAAAACAGGTAATACACAAATCGCGTTCCTGCTGTTGCGCATCGGCAGGGGTTCGGGCACGAAGCCAAAGCCGGCGACTTTCGTCAAGCGCTCGCGAAAGGCGGCGACGATCTGGTCGTTCCCCTGCTTCACCATTTCCGGCCCAAATAGACTGGTTTGCTGGAATTCCGCGTAGGCTGCCGCTCGCCACGATTTATCGCCCCAGAATTTGTTCATTCGATCCACGCCGGGCTGTGGCACCTTCTCCGGGTTTTTTCAGATGGCGTTGCGGTTCATGTCCATGACCGGGAAGTTGAGAAACATATCGACGGCGTTGGACTGTCCGGCTTGCAGGATTACCTCCCAATCGAGCTGCAGCGCGTAGAGATCAACAGACACAGGGCGCGATTGAAGTTTCTGAACTGGATGGTCGGCAGCAGTTGCTGGGTGAGGTATTGGTTGGCGTCGCGCGTATGGATATGGACGTCAGGTCGATTCCCGCACGTCGCCCGGAGATGATCGGTTTTGTTGGCATTGAGGTCGATGAAATAAAACTCGTCAAAAGGCGGCGTCACTTTGAGCACTCGGGCCGGGCTCCCCTCGATCCGGGCACCGGTTGTCCTCGAGACGTGGACGCCGGCGCCGCTGAACCCGTCGATGTAATATTTCTTCAGGTTGCGCGTGTTGCCGAACGTGGTCGTGTATGCTGCACCCTAATTTTCCACGATCTCGAGCTTCAGCTCGGACCAATAGCCGATCTCGTCGAACTTGAAAGGAAGGTCGGTCACGCGCGGGCCTGCAACCCACATTGGCGTGCGGATGCAGGTAATGGCGCCGGAAACCTCCCGCATCGCTCACCTGCAAAAAGCCAACGCCGGCATCCGTTTTCTCTCGGTAGAGCCGCTCATCGGCCCGGTCGGCAAGCTCGACCTCGCCGGCATCGGATTGGGTGATTGTTGGCGGCGAGAGCGGCCCGCGCGCACGGCGAATGGATACGCGGCGGGTATCGACGTCCGCAACCAGTGCCTCGAGGCGAAGGTAGCGGCCTTCTTCAAGCAATGGGGCGGCCTCTCGCCGAAATCCGGCGGCCGACTGCTCGAGGGGAAAGAGTGGGATCAGTGATCAGCGTCCGCTTGCTTCGTGTCGCTCGGACTGACGTCGACCAGATTGCAATAGACTGATTCCGCAATCGCGCGGCAGGCCTGCGTGACACGGCCACAGCGGTTCAGCGGCGCCTCGGGTCACCGGGCACCCCGCTCCCCTCGGTTGCGCCTCATCATGCCTAGGGAACGGATCGACGGTGCAGAATCTCGGAATAGCTCGGCGTGTCGATCCAGTACCGTTCCCCGTCGAAATAGGTAAGCCAACGGATCAGCACCTGAGCTGCAGCTTGCCGCGCCCGGTAATCCGATTCCGGCATGGCATCGATCAACCAGGCGCTCACCGCGCCGAAGCGCCGCGGTTCGGACGTAAAACCATCTAATGCGACGACCAGAGGGTTCGCCCGGAGCGCTTGGCGCGCGTGTTCGTTGAACGCCAATCGCATGCATGCTCGGCTCGACGCAGGCCGAGTAAACATCCTCACTCGCCGAGGCAACGACTGGACCGACAAGTACCCGACCATTGCCGCGGCCATCGGTCAGCTCCGGGCGAAGGACGCCTATCTCGACGGCGAACTCTGCGGTCTGGCGCCGGATGGCAGAACCTCGTTCAACCTGATCCAAAACCCTAGCGACACCGGCGAGGGGATGCTGGTGTTCTTTCTGTTCGACTTGCTCTACCTCGACGACCAGGACCTCACCGCGCTGCGGGTGGTCGATCGCAAATCCCGACTGGCGCCGCTGCTAGAGGGTGCACCGGATTGCCTCAGGTACAACGATCATCAGATCGGCCACCGCCCGGCATTCCATCGTGCAGCTTGCGAGCATGGCCTGGAAGGCATCGTATCGAAGCGCATCAACGGCCTCTACGAGCCTGACCGCCGCACATAGCTGAAAACGAAATGCCTGAACCGCGAAGAGTTTGTCGTTGTCGGCTGGTCCGATCCCGAGGGGAGCCGGCATCGGATCGGCTCGTTACTGCTGGGCTACTTCACCCCGAACGGCGACTTGATCTATGCGGGCCGCGTCGGCACTGGGATGCCGGTCGCGGAGCTGGAGCGCGTGTGGCAGCGTCTCCGGCCGCTCGCGATCGACACGATGCCGCTGTCGGTCCCACCGCCGCGGAACAGCCGGTTCGGCTCGCCGCTGGTCCTAAGCCGGATCCATTGGGTACGACCCGAGATGGTCGTAGAGGTCAGCTATGCCGAGTGGACGCCGGATGGTCTGCTCCGGCATGTCGTCTATTTGGGCGAGCGCGAGGACAATCTGGCCGTCGACGTGCAAAGAAACCGACCCACACCCGATGAAATTTGAAAGAGGGCGGCGTCGGCAGCGCAGCAAGCACACTGGTGGCAGCCTTGTGCGCTTCCAAGGCTCCAAGGTCTTCGGCAGGAACGAGGCCTCTCCTTTTACCGGACCAGGCCCGTCGCGCCCTCACGGCTCTGTCGGACGCAGGCGGCCTATTCGCAGCAGTTCATGGGGTTGCAGGTAATCTGGCGAAGGCAGCATCGACCGAAGACATCGCGAAGGTCTGTGAGCGGAAGATCCACGAAACAGTGTTATCCTGCACGCGCGCATATCGCCGAATTCTGAACTCCACGCGGAACCGAGAAGCCGATGTTGCACAGATGCATGCCGGGCCCGAGAGCGGCGGAAATCGACGGTGAGCTCGATCGAGGTTCTGGCGGGTCTAGTCGACCGGGTGACCTTCCAGAACCCGGATAACGGCTTCTGCGTGCTGCGCGTCAAAGCTCGCGGACAGCGGGACCTCATCACCACCACGGGTCACGCGGCGATCATCTCGGCCGGTGAGTTCGTCCAGGCGAGCGGGTCTTGGATCAGCGACCGCACCCACGGAGTCCAATTCAGAGCGTCATTTCTCAAGGTCACGGCGCCGACGACGATTGAAGTGATCGAGAAGTATCTCGGCTCCGGCATGATCCGCGGCATCGGGCCGGTCTATGCCAAGAAGCTCGTGCGCGCCTTTGGCGAGGCCGTGTTCGACGTCATCGAGCAGGAGCCGCCGCGCCTGCGCGAAGTAACCGGGATCGGCCGAAGCGTGCAGAGCAAATCATCGCCGGCTGGGCCGAGCAGAAGGTCATCCGCGAGATCATGCTCTTTCTCCACAGCAACGGCGTCGGCACGTCGCGGGCGGTCCACATCTACAAGAACTCACGGGGCCGATGCCATCCAACTGATCTCAGAAAACCCATACCGCCTAGCCCGCGACATCCGTGGCATTGGCTTCCGCACGGCAGACCAGATCGCCGCCAAGCTCGGTATCGAGAAGACGGCCCTCATCCGTGTGCGCGCCGGGAGCTCCTACGCGCTTGCCGAGGCCATGGACGAAGGGCATTCGCGGTCTCCCCGCCGAGGAACTCCTCCCGGTAACGCAGAATCTGCTCGAGGTTCCGCCCGAACTCGTCGAGACCGCTCTCAGCCTTGAACTCCAAGAAGGTACGGCCGTAGCAGACGATCTCGACGGCCGCCGCTGCGTGTTCTCGCCGGGCTATATCGGGCTGAACGCGAGATCGCCGGGAGGCTCAAGACACCGGCGCGCGGGAAGCCGCCCTGGCCGTCTATCGACGCTGACAAGGCGATTCCCTGGGTCGAGCAGAGGACGAAGCTGACGCTCGCGGGTAGCCAGCAAGAGGCCATCCGCGTTGCGCTCCGCTCGAAGGTGCCGGTGATCACCGCCGGGCCAGGTGTCGGCAAAACAACGTTGGTCAACTCGATCCTTAGGATCCTCGGGGCGAAGGCCGTCGTGATTGCGCTCTGCGCCCCGACCGGCCGCGCCGCCAACCCGCCTGTCCGAGAGTACCCGTTTTGAGGCGAAGACGATCCACCGTTTGCTCGAAACGGATCCGAGGACTGGAGCTTTCCGGCGCACAGAGGAGACGCCGCTCGACTGCGATCTGCTCGTCGTCGACGAAACTTCGATGGTAGATGTGCCGCTGATGCGAACTCTGCTGCGTGCTTTGCCCGGCCAAGCCGCGCTGTTGCTCGTCGGCGACGTCGATCAGCTGCCGTCGGTCGGCCCGGGCAGGTAATTGGCAGACCTTATTGCGTCCAGTGCCGTGCCAGTCGTGCGTCTGACCGAGGTCTTCCGCCAAGCTGCCGAAAGCCAGATCATCGTCAATGCGCATCGCATCAACCAAGGCCTGATGCCCGATCTCGCAACCCTCGAAGGCGGTGACTTTTACTTCGTCGACGCCGCGGACGCGGACGAGGCTGTTCGAAAGCTGCTGGCAATTGTGCAGGAGCGGATCCCACAGCGCTTCGGGTTCCATCCCGTGCGGGACATCCAGGTGCTCTGCCCGATGAACCGCGGCGGTCTCGGTGCGCGGTCGCTCAATATCGAGCTCCAAAAGGTGTTGAACGCGCCCGGAGAGATCCGCATCGAACGCTTTGGCTGGATCTTCAGCCCGGGCGACAAGGTCATGAAGGTCGAGAACGATTACGACAAGGAGGTCTACAACGGCGATCTCGGTGTCGTTTCGCACATCGACGCCGAAGGAGGCGAGCTCCACGTCGATTTCGAGGGCCGGGAACCATCCACAAGAGCCAGGGCTCGGAATCCCTGCCGTCGTGATCCCGCTCAGCACCCAGCACTGCCCGATGCTGCTGCGGAACCTGGTCTATACGGGGGTGACACGGGGCAAGCGGCTGGTGGTGCTGGTCGGGCAGCGAAAGGCGTTGGCGATCGCGGTCAAGGGAACGCGGGCACGGCGACGGTGGTCGAAGCTACGGGAGTGGCTGACTTGCAGAGCCATCGCGCCCGAAGTTGACTGACATCTACGTTGATGACGATGCCTGTCCGGTACGAGAGGAGCTCTACCGCGTCGCGGCGCGCCTTCGGCTCGATGTTTACGTCGTCTCCAACGGGTCGAGACCAATCCGGCCGCCGGGTGCTTTGAGCGTGCACATGGTCTTAGTCGGCGATACAGCGGACGCGGCCGACGATTGGGTCGCTGAACACATTTCGACCGCCGATGTCTGCGTCACCTCCGACATTCCCTTGGCATCAGGCTGTCTGAAGAAAGGTGCGCGCGTCGTCTCCCCTACCGGCAAGCAGTTTACACAAGTGAACGTACGCAACGCACTCGCTGGGCGTGAAATAGCGAGGCATCTCGGGGAACTCGGAATGAATACCCGCGAGCCACCTCCGCTTACCAAAAAGGACCGAACTCGGTTTCTCAGCGCGCTCGATACGGCCGTACAAGCTGCATTGCGACAGGGGGCCCGGAGTTAAGCCGAGCACGGTGGAGATCCTATCCTTCGTCGCCAGAGGGGTTCGTTATTTTGCGCATTGGAACGCCTCTACTCGGCGATTACCCGATTAGGAGGCTTGACCCTTCGATGTCCGAGCGGGCAGCGGTTCAAGATCTTGCGGGCTTACACCATGCAGCACCGTTCAATCTCCGCCAGAAAGCAAGGTCCACATCTATTTCCGCGGCATTGACTGCAGCCGCGGCGCGCGAATCCCGTCGTCGGTTCCGGACCGCAGAGCGCGCGGCGAACCACTCTCTTTCTATCAGGCGCAGGACCTCCGTGCTGCTGTCCGTCTCCTCGGCCAATGCCGCCAGGAAACGGACAGTGCAGGCTTCAATCTGGCGGGGTTTCGCCGCTGGCCCCAGTCGGCAGCGGGCACCAAGGTGCAACAACCCCCACCGCTGCCGATAGAGCGCAAGGGCCGCGCAGTGGCGGGCGTTCGCCATCATCGTTGCGCCAGGCACGGACGCCGAGCGCGGCGCCGAGTAGAGGCGCTGAGCAGGCGCCGAAGCCAGATCACTTGCAGCGTGGCGCGGTCATTTGGGTCATCCCGGCCTCCCAGAACCCGTGGAGAGAGCAGGTTATACCCAAGAACCGAGCGCAGTTCCGCAATGCCTTGCGTTGCCAAGTCCCCCGCGCCGATTGGCGCGAGTTCGCGCTCGACAAGATCGAGCGGGAAACGCCAACGCGGGCGCCGCTCGAAAGCCGCTTTGCGTGCAATGGCGCCTGACTTGGTCTCGCGCCCCGTCGTGCGGAAGAATTGTTTTTACCGGCTTTCATAGCGCAGCGCCTCCTCGAAAGGCCGCGGGTGGGCGCGGGATCGGCCCGCGATTGTGCGAACCGCTCGGGAAGGCACGCGAGGCAACGGACCGCCCGCGCCCGATGCCGCTAAGCTATAGGCTAGATCGGACCCCACAGCGGGGTCAGCAGGACGGATGCTGCGAGGGTGGCGGTTAGCCGGGAAGTTCCGGCTCCAGCTTCTTGAGGAGGAGTTTGAGTTCGGGTTCCGGCTCGGTGTAACGGATCAGCAGCAACTCGCGACCGTCGGTGGTCGGCAGGTTTACATCATCATCTGCACGGCGGCGAACTTCTCGAGCACGCAGCGCGGCGTCAGCCCGGCACCAGTGCGTGCGAGCGTCGCTGAGGATTACGTGCAGGCAGAGTCCGCTGATCAACCGAACTTGGTCATTATTGATTTTGTGATTTGTGCGGCGCGCAGAGCTGTTCGCCGGCAAGTGCACTTGCTTGGCAGAAGGCAAGTTGCCGGCCTGCCCGAACAAGCCTGCCGGTTATCGCCGCTGTTGCACTGGCGGCACGGGCTTCAGGAATTGCACGTGAATGTCGACCGCCATCGCGATCGGCAGGCAACGAAGGGAGAGGGCGAACATCGCGGTCGGTTCGAAGAGCAGGAAAGCACGTCGCCGTGGACTTCTCCCGCCGGTCCGAAGCGGCGCACATCGGCGATGACGTGATCGGGCCACCCCGCGGATCCTCATGCTCCCCTGCCCGCTCGACTTCAACCGGCGAGTGTTGACGCGGCCGAACGCGTGTGCTGGCCATGCGTGATGGAACACGACCCGCAGCGCAATGGGCGGTGCCAGCCCGTTGGTTGGCCAGTCGAGGGCTGGTCGCCGCGTCCGCCGAGAACCGCGATGGCTGGCCGCTTCGCCACGGTCGAGCCGCTCGACCCCGACCGCCATGCTGCCGAATTGTTCGACCCAATGCCGAGGACCGCGAGGGCGGCTGTGGACCTATTACAATTTCGGTCCGTTCGCGACGCTTCCAGAATATCGCGCCTGGCTCGATGCTGCCTGTACCAATCCCGACCGGCTCTACTACGCGATCCGCGACAATGGGCAGGCCCAGGCGGTCGGAGTCGCGGTTTATCACAACTGCGTGCCGGCTATGGCCACGATCGAGATCGGCGGCCTCGTGTTCAGCCCGCGGCTGCAGCGCCGGCCTGCGGCGACGGAGGCGATGTATCTGATGATGCGCCGGGTGTTCGACGAACTCGGCTACCGCCGCTACGAATGGAAATGCGATTCGCTGAACCTGCCGTCGCGCGCCGCCGCGGTCCGGCTCGGCTTTCAGTATGAGGGCCTGTTGCGCCAGGCGATGATCACGCGCGGGCGCAACCGCGACACCGCCTGGTTCTCGGTCATCGACCGCGACTGGCCGGCTCTGCGCGCGGCCTTCGAGCGCTGGCTCGACCCGGGTACTTTCACAGCCAACAGCAGGCAGCGCCGGAGCCTGGCGGATCTCCGATCCGGCACCGCGTGAGCGGCGGACCAGCACCGTCGCTGGCGCTGCTATCGGCGATAACTTTGCTCGCGTTCTGCGGCTTGCATATGGTCGTGCCGACCTTGCCGCTGCTCGTCACGGTATTCACTGACACGCCGGCGCATGTGCAGCTCGCCGTGAGCCTCTATCTCGCCGGGATCGCCGCCGGACAACTTGTCTACGGCCCGGTTTCCGACCGCTTCGGGCGGCGGCCGGTATTGCTCGCCGGCCTCGCGGCGTTTCTCGTCGGCACGGCGCTCTGCGGGGCCGCATGGTCGTTGCTGGCGCTGATCGCGGGACGCGTTCTGCAAGCTCTCGGTGCCTGCGCGGGCGTCGTGCTTAGCCGCGCGATGATCCGCGACGTGTATGAGCGCGAGGCGGCGGCGCGCGGATTGGCGCTGGTCATGATGACGATGACGCTGGCCCCAGCGATCTCGCCGGCACTCGGCGCCTACCTCGCCGAATGGTTTGGCTGGCGGGCGGTCTTCGCGGTGCTCGGCGGGTTGGGTGGCGTCGTTCTTGTTGCGACCGTCATCCGGCTCGGCGAGACCAACCGGCGGCGGGTCCGGCTCGATCTCGCCGGCATGGTGGGGGCCAACCTGGCGCTGCTGCGCTCGCCCGCCTTTGTCGGCTTTGCGGTATGCGGCGCCTGCACCAGTGCCTCGTGGTTTACTTTTATCGCCAGCACGCCGCACATCCTGGCGGAATCGCTGGGCCTGCCGCCGAGCACCTACGCGCTTATGATTCCGCTGCCGATGGCGACCTATATGCTCGGCAATGCTGTGGCAGCGCGGTTCGCGCCGCGCTTCGGCAGCTTGCCGCTGCTGCTCGCCGGCCGGGCGCTCGCCTTTGCCGCCGCGCTCGCGATGGCGCTGTGGGCAGGCTCGGCCCCTGTCAGCGTCTGGCTCTTGTTTCCTGCCGATCGGGCTGGCCGAAATCGGCGATGGCATGAGCGGGCCCGCGGTCATGGCGGCGGCGCTCAGCATCCATCCGCGGCTTGCCGGCACCGCGTCGGGGCTGATGGGCTTTCTGCAGATGGCCGCCGCCGCTCTCGGCAGCTTCGTCGTCGCGTTGCTGCCGTACCGGAACGCGTCGGCATGATCGCGCTGTTCGGCGGCTTTGTCGCGCTCGGGCTGGCTGCTGCAGTTTTCGCGTGCGGTGCACGCAGCCGCCGGCGGCGGCCGCCGCCGAGGAGCGGCCGGTCTTGCCGGGCGCGCCTGCGCCCACCGCCGACCGAACTTGAAGCGAGAAAGCGCGGGGCTCAAGGTGGATGCATTCCCGGGCGCGCACTGCTGCGTGCCGAGGAAGCCGACGTTTTCGCGATCTCTGCCGCGGTCCATCGTGAGATTGCCGGGATTCTGAACCGCCCCAGGCTCGCGGATGCGATCCCGCTCGCAGAAGGCCCGCCCATGCCCCTAAGGCGGCACTCCGCGAGACAGCGGCGCCTGCTTGGCTGGAAATCGATATGCGCCATGCCAGAACATGCGCGCAGTGGCGAGAGCGGCACGGGTTCGTATGCCGTTGCGTCAAGTTGGCTAGCTGATTCGATGAGAAGCGCTCACGCAATAGTCTGGGACCGGGTGCGGCAGAACATCGTGACGCACGGCTGCGCATGCCGCCGACAGCAATAACGGAGTACGGCATGGTACTGATCGCCGACAGCATCCTCGCCCGCGGCACCCGCCGACGCCAGACGTTGACCGGCTGGGACACTGGCTTTATCGGCGTCAACCGGCACACCTTACCGCCGGACGAGAAGCCGCCGGCTGACGATGCGCTGTACCCGATGGCCTTCCTGGTCGAGAAGCGGCCGGGCGCCGTCACCCGGCCGCACTTCCACCAAGCCGACCAATTTCCAGGTGGTTGTTGCCGGTCGCGGCATGCTCGGTGACCATGAGTTCAGCGACGGCGCGGTGCATTACACCGACGCCTACTCGGCTTATGGACCGATTGTCGCCGGGAAGTCGGGCATCTGGTGGTTCACCCTGCGCAACCGCTGGGACCCCGGCGCCCGGTATATGCCCGCCGAGCGGGAGGTGCTTGAGGCGGCCCGCGACCGCGACCAGCACTGGGAACTCACCACCAAGCCGATGCCGGCGGCGCTTCTCGGCGAGCTGTGTGAGGCGACGGCGATTTCCTGCCGCCCGGTTCTCGAAGCCGAAGACGGGCTGGCGGGCTGGCGCTACCAGATACCGCCCTGCACCGCGATTGCCGGGCCCGCGCCGAGCGCCGGCGGTGGGCAATTCTGGCTGGTGCTGGCGGGCGACGCCGCGGTCGAGGGCGGCGATCCGTTGCCGGCCAATTCCTGCATCTTCGTCGGCCCGGAGGATCCCGCCTTTGCCGGCGCCTCAGGCCCTGTCGGCACCGATTTGCTGTGCCTGCAATTCCGCCGCCGCGCGCGGGATTGAATCCTGCCCGCTACGGCCGAATGTGTTGAGCCATGCGCCTGCCCTTCGCTCCACCTCTTCCCCCTATGTTGTCCGGCGCCGCCGACGCCTTGCCTGGCGGCGAGGGATGGCAGTTCGAGCCCAAATGGGACGGCTTTCGAACGTTGGTGTTTCGCGACGGCGACGAGATCCTGCTGCAGAGCCGCGACGAGAAGCCGATGAACCGATACTTCCCGGAGCTCATCGCCCCACTGGCCGGTACGCTACCCGAAGGCTGCGTCGTCGACGGCGAGATCGTGATCGTCGGGGTCGGTGGGCTCGACTTCGAGGCCCTGCTGTTGCGCATCCATCCCGCCGCGTCGCGGGTGAAGCTGCTCTCCGCGCAGACGCCGGCCTCGTTCGTGGCCTGGGACCTGCTCGCGCTCGGCGACGATGACCTGCGCGACGCGCCGCTCGCCGTTCGGCGCGAACGACTCGAGCACGTGCTGGCCGGCGCGGCGCCGCCGGTGCACCTCTCCCCGGCTACGCGCGACCGAGCGCTTGCGGCGGACTGGTTCCGCCGCTTCGAGGGCGCCGGGCTCGATGGCGTCATGGCAAAGCGTCTCGACGCGCCCTATCGCGCCGGGGAACGCACAATGATCAAGGTGAAGCACGAACGCACGGCTGATTGCGTGGTCGCCGGCTTCCGCTGGCACAAGAAGGGGGCCGGCACGATGATCGGCTCGCTCCTGCTCGGCCTCTACGACGACAATCACACGCTCCACCATGTCGGGGTCGCCGCGGCGTTCACGGCCACGGTGCGCAAGCAGCTCGTCGTCGAGCTGACGCCGCTGCGCGCGGACGCGTTCGAAGACCATCCATGGCGGGATTGGGCCGTGGCACAGGAGGAAGCCAGCGCGAAGGGACAGCGGCTGCCCGGTGCGACCAGCCGGTGGAACCGCGGGAAAGATCTGAGCTGGGAGCCGCTCCGGCCGGAGCGCGTCTGTGAGGTCGCGTACGACCACATGCAGGGTACTCCGTTCCGACATGCCGCGAAATTCCGGCGCTGGCGTCCAGACAAGCGCCCGCAGGACTGCCGCTACGATCAGCTGGAAGTCACGCCCGCCTACGAGCTGGACCGCGTTTTCGGCGCGCGCGACCCCCTAGTCAGCCGTGCGCCGCCCGCGGGCCAGGGATCATAGTCAGGTTCGGGCGGATCTTCTGGCGGGCGCTCGCCCTCGGGAACGTTGCGCAGATTGATCCGGATGCGAGTCCAGTTGGTCGATCGGCCGCGCATCGAGTTCGACGAGGATATCGTCCACGTGCAGCCGCGCCGCCGCTTCGGGATACCGGACCTTCCAGCGTTCGAGGCCGGCGAGCGCGTCCGTCTTACGCGCCGCCTTGGCGACGGTGATGAGTGGCTGGGTGGACTGACGGCGGCCGCGGCGTTCAGTGCTGGGGCCCGAGGTCTTCCGTCGTGACGGCGCGACGCGCAGCGGCTCGTCACGTTGCTTCTTATAGTGCGGCGGCCACGGCGCGTCTCCGAGACCTGCAGCCTCTTGCGATGCAGACAGCTCGAGGAGTGCATCGAGGGATCCCGCCGCGCTGTCGATGCCGGCCGACGCGTCGCCGCGTTCCGCAAACCGCGTCGGCGCGGTGGCCAGCGTGAATGCCGCAGGATCGCAGTCGGCTACCTCATTCCACTCTAGAGGCATCGACACGCGCGCGTCGGGCGTGGGCCGCACCGACCAGGCCGAGGCCACGGTCCGGTCCTTGGCGTTCTGGTTGTAGTCGAGGAAGACCCCACGGCGTTCCTCCTTCCACCATTTGCTGCTCGCGAGGTCCGGCGCGCGCCGTTCCACCTCCCGCGCCAGGGCCAACGCAGCGCGTCGCACCTGCTCGAAACTCCAGCGCCGCTGGATACGCACGTTGACGTGCATACCGCGCGAGCCCGAGGTCTTCGGCCAGCCGCGCAGCCCGTGCTCGTCGAGAACGTCGCGCACCAGCAATGTCACCCGCCGCACAAAGTCCCAGCTCACGCCCGGGCCGGGGTCGAGATCGACGCGCAACTCGTCGGGATGTTCGAGGTCGTCGGCGCGCACCGGGTGCGGATTCAAGTCGATGCACCCGAGGTTCACCATCCACAGAAGCTGCGCCGCGTCACGCACGACGATCTCTCGCGCCGTCCGTCCCGACGGAAAGCGCAGCTCCACCGTCTCGATCCACTCGGGGCGCTGCTCGGGGGCCCGCTTCTGGAAGAACGGCTCACCCGTGGCGCCATCGACATAGCGTTTGAGCACAATCGGCCGCCCCGCGATGCCACGCAGTGCGCCCTCCGCGACCGCCATATAGTATCTCACCAGGTCAAGCTTGGTGTGGCCGGCTTGCGGAAAGAACGGCTTGTCGGGGTTCGTGATCAGGACCTCGCGGTCAGCGAGCTCCACGGCGGCCTGGCGCACCTTCGGCATAGGGACCTTTTGCCAGTCCGACTTTCGCAGTGCAAGTCCGTGAGAAAGACGCGATGCCCTTATCTTGTCCGGCGGACGCTGCGCCAATGCCTCTTCGGGAGCAACAGCCAGGGCGGTCACAATTCCGATCAAACACGCAGCCTCATTCGCTGACTTCTCAGCGAAGGCAAGCCTCCAGGTCCTCCGGAGAGCAAGTGTCCTCCACCATAGCTGATCCGCGAAATATCACCGGCAGCTTGCGAGGATCAGAGCCTGAGGTCGGCGACGCTTCATGAGGGCCGTTTTGGGTCAGGCTGTCCCATGGTGGCGCTATGGCCGCCGGCCGCTATCGGCGCAATTGCGCCGTAGCTTGCCGGTGCTCGGAATGCGTATTGATGCCCGGAAGCTGCCTCCCAAACGCGCGCCGTCTGCTTCCGCCAAAAGATAATGGTGTCGCCGTTCAACGACTACCGGCGAGGCGATCTCGTTCGCTTCTGAAAAGGGATTGGATCCAATCCATAATCGCTCGCACGCACACGGCACGCCGCAAGTCGCGGTGGACGATAAGCCAATAGTCGCAAGAGGTTTCGGGCATTGGCGGAGCAAGGCGTTCGAGCAGTGGGTCTTCGTCGGCGATAAAGCACGGAAGAATCCCCCGCCCCGCCCCGGCGCGGATGGCGGTGAGCTGCATCGGCATGTCCGAGCCACGGAACGCCACCGAAGCGCCTGTTTCGCGGACATGCTCCTCGACCCAGCGGGGCATCGGAAAGTGCCCTTGCTCCTCGGGGTAGGTGACCCAATCACGCGCCTCGGTACCCGCCCGGCGGTATATGGCCCCCGCGAATACACCCAACTTAGAGATGTATAGGTCACCGCTCTCCGGCGGGTAATGCCGAACGGCAAGATCAGCTTCGCGGCGGGCAAGGTTCGCGGTCTGCATGGTTTCGACAAGCTCAAGAGTAATCCCGGCTGGCGGCGGGTTTGCGGACGAGCTGCCGACATGGTGACTTAGAAACGCTGCGGCCCATTCGCCCACAGATATTCGTACCGTGCCGCTCAGGACCGATGCCGCAGCCGCGCGATGCCGTTCGAGCGATAGGGCAGCGTCCTCCAACTGCTCGGCAACCGGCAACAAAGCTGCGCCGGCCTCATTGAGCCGCAGTCCCTCGGGCAGGCGGTCGAACAGGGTAGGTCCGCCGAAAACTGCCTCGAAGGCTGCAATCCGCCGACCGATGGTCGGCTGGCTTATGCCAAGTGCGCGACCGGCGGCGCGCAATGAGCCGTGCCGTGCGACCGCAAGAAAGATGCGGGCGTCGTTCCAATCGAGCAGCCCGGAGCCGTTGGTGCCGTGCATGGCGATACACCTGCATATCAGTATGTCTCAAAAATGAGCTCTGCCTGATTTGTCAGTGTATCGCTACGTTGGTTCGGCAACCACCTGTCTCTTGGAGTCGCCATGCACACAGCAGTTATTCGGTCGGCACAATCGCTTGGAATTATCAGCGATCAGACGCCTTCACGTTGGAGTACCCGCCTCCGCTCGGTTCTGAACAGCCGCTGGCGCGGACACAATGAAGAACCGAAGAAAGACAGCCTGCGCCAACTCGACAATCGGCTTCTCGCCGCTGTCGGACTGTATCGCGAGGACCGAATTCACAATTCGCAAAGTCGAACCGTCCAGCAATCGGGATCGGCGGTTCCGGCCGCCCTGCTTGCGATGTGGGCTCTGATTTAGACGGCCGGTTTTTCCGCTCGACCGCCGCATTCTGCAAGGAAACTCCCCGGTGTCCCTTTTGCCGATCCGCTACGTCTCCTTCGACTGTTACGGCACGCTTATCGATTTCCGGGTCGGCGATGTCGCCCGCGATCGGCTCGCCGACCGGGTGCCACCCGACCCGATGGCGGGCTTCCTCAAAGACTTCACCGCCTATCGCTTCGACCAGGTACTCGGCGCGTGGAAGCCGTATCCAGAGGTGCTGCATGGCTCGCTCGAGCGGACCTGCCGGCGCTGGGGCATCGCCTTCGATCCGGCCGACGCGCAGGCTATCGTTGAGGCAGTGCCGAGCTGGGGACCACACCCGGACGTCCCGCCGGCCCTGGCGAAGCTCGCCGAGGTCCTGCCGCTGGTCATCCTCTCCAACGCTGCCGACAACCAGATCTGGTCCAATGTCGACAAGCTCGGCGCGCCCTTTCACGCCGTGCTGACCGCCGAACAGGCGCAGGCGTATAAGCCGCGTTTGCGGGCCTTCGAGTTCATGTTCGATACCCTCGGCTGCGGGCCGGAGCATTTCGTGCACGTCTCGTCGAGCCTACGCTACGACCTGATGTCGGCGCACGACCTGCGCATCGGCCAGCGGGTGTTCGTGGACCGAGGGCACGGACCCGGCAATCCCGCCTACGGCTACCAGGCAATCGCCGACCTCGGTGAGTTGCCGGGCCTGCTGGGGCTGACGGACGGCCGGCAATGAGTTCCACTGATGCGATCACGCTGCCGCCGGTGTCCATGGCCAACCTGGATGTTATCGCGGCGATCGTGGTGGCGGTCGGTTGGCCGCACCGGCGGGCCGACATCGCCGCGCTGATCGAACTCGGCCGTGGGCGGCTAGCGCGCGCCGGCGACGGTCGGACGCTTGGGGTCGGCTTGTGGTGGCCGTTCGGCGACACTGCCGCCCGGCTGGGTCTCGTTGTGGTCTCCCCCGACAGCCAGGGTCGCGGGATTGGCCGCCGGTTGGTTGAGCAGTTGCTGGCCGACGCCGCCCCTCGCTCCGTCATGCTGCTGGCGACGCCGGCCGGTCGGCCGCTCTATGAGAGGCTCGGTTTTGTCGAGGTCGGCGCCGTCTGCCAACAGCAGGGCGAGTACAGCGGGCGACGGCACCCGGATCCACGGATTCGCGCGGCGACCCCCGAGGACCGGTCTGCCGTGCTGCGCCTGGACGCGGCTGCGGTCGGTGTCCCGCGGCCGGCCGTCCTGGATCACCTGCTGACGGTCGGCCGGGCCTTCGTGCTGGTCGAGGACGCCAAGGTGACCGGCTATGCCATCGAGCGCGGCTTCGGCCGCGGATCAGTCGTCGGTCCGGTGGTAGCGGCGACCGAGTCCGATGCGATCGCCCTGTTCACCGCCGCTACGCGTCTGGGCTTCGTGCGTGTCGACTGGGCATCAGAGGCGACGAATTTCGGCCGGTATCTGACCGCATGCGGCCTTGCGCTGGACAGCGAGTCGCCCGCCATGCTGCGCGGCGACTGGCCGGCATCGTCGGCGCCACAGCGCATTTATGCGCTCACCAGCCACGCCCTGGGCTAGGAGGAAACGAGATGCACCGGATCATCGTCGTCGGCCGTGGACTGGTTGGCAGTGCCGCCGGCCGGCATCTGTCGGCACTGACCGACGGCGTGGTTGTTCTTGGCCCGGACGAGCCGGCCCACCGCGCCACGCACACCGGCGTATATGCCAGCCATTACGACGAGGGCCGCATCACACGCGTAGTTGACCGGGACCCGGCGTGGGCGGTGACGGCGAAGCGCTCGATCGACCGCTATGCCGAAATCGAGGCCCGCAGCGGCATCCGCTTTTTCACCGATGCCGGCTATCTCGGGATCGGCGCCGCCGGCTCCGATTACCTCGACCGCTGCGAGACAGTGGGACGGATGTTCGGTGCCGACACCACGCGGCTCGACGCCGCCGGTATCGCCGCCCGGTTTCCGTTCCTGGCCGTGCCGGACGGCGCCGGGGGCCTCTACGAAGGCCACGCCGGCTATGTCAGCCCGCGGGCCCTGGTGCGCGCACAGACCGAAGTTGCCCGGCAGCAGGGCGCCGTGATCATTGCCGATGAGGCAACTGCTGTACGCCCGACCGCAAGCGGCGTTGAGGTCGACACCGCCCGCGGCGGCACTCTGCGGGCCGAGCGGGTGCTGGTCGCCATCGGCGCCTTCACCGATGCCTGCGGCCTCTTGCCGGTCGGCCTGAGGCTGCGGGTACTCGGCAGGACAGTGCTGCTGGCGCATATCGATGACCGGCTGTTGGCAGAGCTCGGCGGCATGCCGGCTCTCATCGATGCCGAGTCCGGAGCCTACATCCTGCCACCGATCCGCTACCCGGACGGCCGCCAGTACCTGAAGATCGGCATCGGCAGCACGGCCGACCCCGAGCTGCGGTCGCTGCCCGACCTCATAAGCTGGTTCAAGAGCGCGGGTTCCGCGGAGAACCGCCGCGACTTCCAGGCGTTCGTCACCCGGCTTATCCCGGCGCTCGATCGTTGCCGGCACTGGCACACAGACACATGTGCCGTGTCCTTCACAGCGACCGGCTTGCCCTACATCGATCATGTGATGGGCGACCGCATTGCCGTCGCGGTCGTCTGCAATGGCAAGGGGGCGAAGTCCTCCGACGACTGGGGATGGCTCGCCGCTCAGCTGATGGCCGGGCTAGAATGGGAACACCCGGTGCCGCGAGAACGGCTCCGGTTGCCTGCGGAGATTAGATAGACACGTCCGTCAGGCGGAACGACCAAAGTCGACGCGGCTCAACGCTCGATCAGCGTCGGCCAAGAGTCCGGAAACGGCGCTTCTCGCTCATCTCCGTGCGTCTCGGCGGAGTTCGCCTGACGAGCGGACAGCGGTCGCTGAGCGCCCCGGATGGGAACTCGTTGCAAACGGCGCTCGCGCGGACTGCCTGCGGGCGCAGCTCCCGTGGCCGATTTTTGCCATGGCGCGCGCTCAAGCGGCTGTGCAGCGTTGAACGGGAGGGGTTTCGGCGGTACAGATTCGGCGAAACAGCTGGAGGCCGGAACAATGACGGCAATTCTTGAGGCGCGCACAGCGCAAGACAGCGACACGCCGGCGACCCCGGTCTTTGCCGCGCCGATCCGGCATCCGAGCGCCTGGACTATCGCCGATTTCCGCTCGCCGGCGGATTACTCGGTCGACCTCGACGCGGCGCAGCTGCGCGACATCGCTGCGGCCGTGGGGCGCATCAAAGCGGCTGGGATCGGCCTCGACGGGTTGCGGCGCGAGCATTTCGAGGTGCCCTCGCTGCGCCCGGCCGTCGAGGAAATCCGCCGGCAGGTCGAGGACGGGCGCGGTTTTGTGCTATTGCGGCGGCTGCCCATCGAGGATTACTCGAAAGACGATCTCGGCTTGATTTTCTGGGGCATTGGCACGCATCTCGGACGCGGCCTGTCGCAGAGCGTCATGGGCGACCGGCTCGGGCACGTGAAGGATTTCAGCCGCGAGGACCCGGGGGCGCGCGCCTACCGCAACAAGCAGGAATTATCGCCGCACACGGATTCGTGCGACCTGGTTGGTCTGTTGTGTCTGCGCAACGCGCAGGCAGGCGGCGGGGTGTCGCGGCTGACCAGCGCCATTTCGGTGCACAATGCGCTGCTGGCGGAGCATCCCGACGTGCTCGCGGCGCTCTACCGCGGCTATGTCCGCCACCGGCGCGGCGAGGAGCAGCCGGGCGAGCTGCCTTACACGCCTTATCGCATCCCGGTCTATTCGAATGTCGCAGGCAAGGTGTCGGTGCGCTATGTGCGCTCCTACATCGAGGCCGGTGAAGCAGCGGCCGGACGGCCGATGGGCGCGGCGGAACGCGCTGTCATCGACACGTTCGAGGCGGTGACGAAACGGCCGGAACTCATGCTCGAATTCACGCTGCAGCCGGGCGAAGCGTATTTCATCAACAACTATACGATCCTGCATGCGCGCACCGCTTTCGACGACGGCGACGCGCCGGAAGACGCGCGTCGTCACTTGCTGCGGCTGTGGCTCGACGCGCCAATCCGGTCCGTGCATCCCTACATCCGCAGCCGCGGCATCCTGCCGGTAGCCGGCCGCACGCCATCTTTCGATTGGAGCAGCATCACTGCCGTCGGCATGCATTAGTGTCGACGCAGTCTGATCGACGGGAATAGCTATGCTGTCGCGGGAAGAAGTCGAACTCTATCGGCGGGACGGCTATCTGCCTGGACGACGATTGCTGTCGGCGGCAGAGGCGGAGCGCCTTCGCGATGACTGCCTGCGCACCTGCGCCGAGCCGCTCGTGCTCGGCGATCAGAACCCGTACAGTCTGAAGCGCCACGCCTCGAACCGGGTGAAGCCGTACCTGTTGTTTCCCTGGGCGGCCGAGCTGGTGCGCCGTGCCAGCATCCTCGATCTGGTGGAGGCCGTAATCGGGCCGGATATCCTGGTATTCCACACGACGGTCTGGCAAAAGCTCGCCGGTCGCGCGGCCGAGATCGGCGCCTACTTCCTCGATGCGCTGCAAAGCCTCAAGAGCCACAAGAATGTCGGCGATATCCGCGGCAAGGGGTTGTTGATCGGCGTCGAATTGGTGAAGGACCGGTCATCCAAGGAGCAGCTCGATCCGGCCCAGATCGGTGGCGTCGTTGATTTTTGCCGCGACCAGGGCGTCATCGTCGGCCGCGCCGGCGGCGGCCGTCGCTTCGGCACGACGATCGCGCTGTGCCCGCCGTTGGTCATTACCCGCTCTGAATGCGACCGCATCGTCGAGACCCTGGGTCGGGCCTTGCAGGCGCTCGTCATCGACTAGCCGCGATCGGCCGGTTCCAGAGGTGATATGGAGGACATGGTGGTTGGCAGCAGCAAAATACGAGTGGGTGTCGTGGGGTTGAGCCCCAAACGGGGGTTTGCCTCAATCGCGCATATTCCGGCGTTGCGTGCGCTCTCCGACTTCGACATCGCCGCAGTCTGCACAACCCGCCAGGAATCGGCGGAGGCGGCGGCTCAGCATTCGGGATACCGCTGGCGTTTTCGAACCCGGAAGACCTTGCCCGGCATCCCGATGTCGATCTGGTCACCGTCAGCGTGAAGGTGCCGGACCATTACCGCCCGGTGATGGCGGCGATCGATGCTGGGAAACACGTCTACTGCGAATGGCCGCTCGGCCGGAATACCGCCGAGGCCCAAGAAATGCTGGAAGCGGCGGAACGCAAAGGCGTATGCCACGCCGTGGGCCTGCAGGGCCAGTGGTCGCCGACGATCAATTACGTCAAAGACCTGGTAGCCGACGGCTACCTCGGGAAGGTGCTGACCGCAACATTGATCGGCCGTGCCCCGAATTGGGGGGCTGCGTTGGACCGCGCCTACCAGGCCGATTTCGCGAATGGCGCCAATTTGATGACAATTACCGGCGGGCACCAGATCGACGCGCTGTGCCATTGCCTCGGGGAGTTTCGCGAGCTCAGCGCCTTCGCCGTCAATCAGCGAGACCGCATCGTCACCAAGGATCAGGGCGAGGTGGCGTTGACCTCGCCCGACCAGCTCGCGGTCAGCGGCATTTTACAAAATGGTGCGGTCGTGTCGTTCCAGATCCGGGGGGGAATGACGCGCGGCACCGAATTCCTGTTCGAAATTCACGGCACCGAGGGCGATCTAGCATTGGCCTCGACGACGGGCGGATCGATGCAGCGGCAGGAGCTGTCGTTGCATGGTGCGCAGGGCAAAGGCACGAAGCTGGCGGGATTGCCGATCCCGGAGAAATACCGCTACGTGCCTGAAAACACGCCGGCAAACTCCCCCTACAACGTCGCGCAGCTATACGTGCAGCTCGCGAACAGCATCCGCAACGGCTCGCCGGCGAGCCCAGGCTTCGACGCCGCCCTCAAGCGCCACCGCCTGATCGACGCAATCGTGCGCGCCTCCACCACCGGGCAGAAACAGCGGCTCGACTGAGGACCGATAGCCCGCGGTCAGCTCGGATCGGGCCAGCGCGAGTCCCGGCTCAGGTATTCGGCGATGCGGATCGCCGTTGCCAGTTCGGCGGGAGTGGCCATCGGCGGCTTGGTGCCGCCTTTAAACCGGCCAGCGCGTCGCGCATCCCCCGCACGCTGGCGGCGAGGATGTCCTGCGGGTAGACCACAATTCGGATGCCGATGCGTTCGAGCTCGGCGTCGCCGGGCATGAAGTGCCTGCCCGCCGGTGAGGTGACCGCGAGGGCTGGCTTGCCTTCGCAAGCCTCGATACCGGTGCGCATCTCCTCTTCCGATTGCGGCGAATCGAGAAACAGGATGTCGGCGCCCTCGGCAACGAATGCCCGTATTCTCGCCAGCGCCTCGTCGAAGCCGCGCGACACGCGGGCGTCGGTGCGCGCCAGCAGCAGAACGCCTTCGTCGCGGCAGGCCTCGACCGCCGCCCGGCAGCGCAGGATCGCATGCTCGCGCTCGACCACCAGCTTCGCGCCTTCGCGGCCGAGCGGACGCGGCCATATCTTGTCTTCGATCAGCACTGCTGCGGCGCCGCGGCGCGCATAAGCACGAACAACCTTCTGCACCGCGAGCGCATTGCCGTGGCCGGTGTCCCCATCGGCGAGCCACAAGACATTGGGCGCTGCCGCGATACAGCTCTCCACCGCATCGGCCATTTCGTTGAAACTCACCAGATCCATGTCCGGCATCGCGAGGCGCATCGCCAACACGCTCGAGCCGGAGACAAAGCCGGTGCGAAAGCCGGCTTCCTCGATCAGCCGGGCACCCATTCCATCGCCGCAACCCGGCATTAATGCAGCCGCGGTTCGTCGAGCAGCGCCTTCAGTGCGGTAGCCTGAACAGCATCAGGCTGCGCACCCGCTCGCGATGGTTTATTGCCAGTTGCTGGCCGAGATAGCCGCCCGCCGAATTGCCGACGATATGCGCATTGGCGCAGCCGAGATGGTCCATCAGCTCGATGACGTCGCGCACCAGCCGGTCGAGGGTAAGTTCGCGGTCGGCGGGTGGAATTTCTGAGCTGCCGTGGCCGCGCAGATCCATCCGCACCACCCTGTAATGCCGGCTGAGCGGCGGGACCCAGGCATAATAGCGGCGCGCACTGCCCATTGCGGCGTGCAACAGGAGCAGAACCGGCGCCTCTTTCCACGGGTCGGTGAAGTCGTCGATGCAATAACCGAGCCTGATGCCGTCGCTCGCCGTAAAGCTGTCCACGCCGGACCTCGCCGTCGTTGCTTCGCTGCCGGCGATCATCCACGCCCTCACTGATCGAAGCAACCTGCGCCTTGGGATCTTCTACTCGAGCGACAGGTTACCCCAGCTCCTCACCCGCTCGATGCGTAGGGCGATGACCGGGAGGGGGTCGAGCGCCATCCCCTGATACTGGCGGTAGCGTGAGCGGAGCAGCTCTTGCGCCCGATCGTGTTCGGCGCCGTAGGCCAGAACCTCCGCCGGGCCGCGCAGCATGACCCAGCCGAGCCCGTTCCAGTCCTCGTCCCAGCGATCGGCGACAAAGGCGGCGGCCGGATTTTCGGCGATGTTGCGCAGCCGCTTCAATGCCCTGACGTCGCCTTTCGGCTTTTGATCGATCGTGATGTAGAGCGCGCCCCCGCTGACGACAAAGCAAACCGGCACAACATGCGGCATTGCCCGCGCATCGGCCGTCGCCAGATGGCCGACCCGGCAACTCGCCAGAAAGCGGGCTTGGGCCTCGGACAACATGCGAGGATCTTGCATGAGTTCGGCCGCGCTGGCCAGATGCCTCTGTTCCGTGCCAAGCTCCGGGTCTCCGCAAACCGACGAGGCCGGCCATGAAGATCGAGCGCATAGACCACCTGAACCTTACCGTCGCCGATATCGGCCGCAGCATAGAGTTCTATGAGCGCGTGCTCGGCTTGAAGACCGAGAGCATGGGCGAAGGCCGCGCCGCGCTCTATTTCGGCCAGCAGAAGATCCATCTCGACGCCGCCGGCGGCGCTATGGCGATGAGCGGCGAAAAACGCATGCCGGCGCATATCTGCTTCATTACCGGGGCGCCGATCGCCGAGGTCGCGGCCCATCTCGAAACCTGCGGCGTGCCGGTCCGGATGCACGGCCCGCGCGCCGGCGCCATCGGCACGATCCAGTCGGTCTATATCGACGACCCGGACCAAAACTCGATAGAGATTTCCACCTACTGAGCCGCCCCGTAGCGGATTTCGAGCACCTCGATCTGCTCCACGCCAGCAGGGGCGCGGAGTTCGACGGTGTCGCCCTCACGCGCTTTGAGCAGCGCGCGGGCAATCGGGGATACCCAGCTGACCTGGCCGCGGGAGAAATCGGCTTCGTCGATGCCGACGATCGTGATCGTATTCTCGGTCCCGTCCTCGGCGGCGTAGGTGACGGTCGCGCCGAAGAACACCTGATCGCGCCGCTTCTGCTGTCTCGGGTCGACCACCTCGGCGCTTTCGAGCCGTTTCGTGAGGAAGCGAATCCGCCGGTCGATCTCGCGCAGCCGGCGCTTGCCGTAGATGTAGTCGCCGTTTTCCGAGCGGTCGCCGTTGCCGGCCGCCCAGGCCACGGTCTCCACCACTTTCGGTCGCTCCACCCGCAGCAGCTGGCGCAATTCCTCCTGCATATGCCGGTGACCGCGTGGGGTCATGTAGTTCTTCAGGCCGGCCGCAACGGCGGGCGGCTCGTCGGGGAGGTCGCCCTCATCATCCGATTCCTTAACGAAAGCTTTGCTCATCGGAAAATGAAGCCGGTCATCACAACGCCGTATCGTCGCCCCGGCGAAAGCGGGAGTTCAGCGAATTCCCGCTTCGTTTTGGTCAGCCATGGGAGTCTCCGACGCGGTCACGAGCGGCTGGGCGGGACGACGACGCAGGGCAGTTGGCGGTGGTTGAGACGCGCGCAGGCGTTCGACGCGGCGCTGGCCGACAAATGAGCGAGGCGGGCGCGATAGAGCACCTTTTTGCCGAACGGCGCCGTCGGCTGCAGTGCGAGTGCGGCGGAGTGGAGCTGGTCCGGCGCCTGCGCGCGGGCGCCCTCGGCCACCGTGCGGGCCAGGGCCGGATTGGCGAAGGCGCCCACCTGGATCGCCCAATCGCCGTGCGGCTCGGCGGGATGCCGCGGCGGCGGTGCCGCTGGCCGGTAATAGGCCGCGGGCGTCGCCGCGGCTACCTGGTGGGCTCTTGCCGGCGCCGGGACGCGGATCGTCCCGATCGCGGCGTGGCCGCCAGCCGACGCGATCTTCACCCTGGAGGACACCGGCGGCGGAGCCGACCCGCAACGATCGTAGGAATTATAGGCCGCGTTCCAGCCGCATTCGTTCGCCGCAACCCGCTGCGCCGAAGCCGCCTGCGACACCGCTGCGGTCTGGGGAAGCGAGGTGCAGGGGTGGCTGGGATCGTAGGCCGCGTTCACGTCGCAGCCATTGGCGCCGAGCTGGGGGAGCATGGCCGTCTGGATCGGCACCGGCTGCTCCGCGGCCTGCAGCAGGGTTGTGCAGGGGTGGTTCGGGTCATACGCAGCGTTCACGTCGCATCCCGCCGCCAGGCTGGCTATGGTTGGCCTCTGCGCGCGGCCGGAGCGGGAGGCATACACGGCGAAAGGCCCTGACCGCGGTACCTCGGTGCCGAGATTGGGCGTGATCGCGGCGACGTAGTTTACTGTCTCATCCGGCAGCGGCCCTTTACCGGCCAAATAGGCGTCGACCCGATCGGGGCCCGCATTATAGGCGGCAAGAAAGCCGGGCGCGCCGTAGCGGTCGTACATTTCTCGGACATAGGCGGTGCCGGCGAGAATGTTGTTGTGCGGGTCGTACGGATCGTCGCCCAGTTGATAGCGCTGCCGCAGCCCCTCATAGGTTGCGGGCATGACCTGCATCAGTCCCATCGCGCCGACCGGCGAGGTGGCCTGCTGCTCACCGCCCGATTCCTGATGCATGACCGCGCGCACCCAGTGCCCGGGCACACGGAATCGCGCAGCGGCCTCGCGGACATAGGGGCCCCAGGGGTCCTCAGGCGGGCCCGGCGGCGGGTAGAAGCGCTGCGGTGACGCCCACTTCCACCCGTCCGCGCCGATTTCCATCCGCCCGCCGCCAGGACCATATGCGGCCTGCTGGCCGCAGGCGGCGAGAAGGAGGACTGGCAGCAGCCGCAACATCGTTTGGAGGCGGCGCGCTCCGATCGATCCGAGCCACCGGTCAGACCCACTGGAGCAACGCATGCGGCGCCCACTTTTGGTTGATCATCGAGGCACGCGTTAGCGGCATCGACGCCGCACGACAAGCTTTTCTGTCTTGCTCTTCGGCAGACCAGGATAGAAGCGCCGTTTTACGGCGCACCGGAGGTGATCCGTTCGGCCTATTTGAACGGGGTATTAGTCAGGGCAGCGAATTGATGCCGCCCGAATGTTAGACTGTGAGCGCGCCGCGAGCTAGTTTTGGCGCGCCGCTTGCGCCTGTTCCCAATTTCGCCCGTCGAAAAAGTTCGTCGGCTGCAGCGCCGCCGGATCGATCCCCTCGAGGCAGCGGGCATTGACGCTGATCTTGTCGGGGTCCGAACGCGGCACGTAAAAAGCGTGGATGCCGCAGTGCCGGCAGAACGTGTGCTTGGCGGTATTGGTGTTGAACTGGTAGGTCGCGAGGTCCGCCTCGCCGTGCAACAGCTCGAACTGCTCGGGCGGCACAATCAAATGCAGGATCCCCTTTTTTGTGCAGATCGAGCAGTTGCATTCGAGGAGTTGCGCCAGATCGGCGCGCACCCGAAAGCGCACCCGGCCGCAGTGGCAGCCGCCCTCATAGGTTTCGATCACAGCGGCTCCGGGACCAAGAGGAATAGATCGGTGTCGCCGGTTTCCTGCCCGGCGGCGGTCAGCATCGCGTGCACCTGGCCGCGGTGATGGGTCTGGTGATTGAAAAAGTGGCTGATCAAAAAGCCCTTTGGCGCGCGCATCTCGCGCCCGGCGGCACCGCTCAACCAGACCAAGTCTTCGGCCATCCAGGGGTCGTCGACTTTCCCCGCCCAGATCGAGATTTTAGCGTCGGCCTCCTCGCGCGCTGCGCTGAGCGCCGCAAAATCCTCGATCAGGCCGGCGCTCTGCTTGATCGCGACATCGGGTTTGGGCCAGTTGTCGAAGCGCGACATCCATTGGCGGTCGCCCCAGAGGAGATGGTTGAGCGTGCCGTGGATCGAGCCCCAGAAGGCGCCGCGCTGCTGCCGCCGCTCGGCGTCGGAGAGGCGCGCGGCTGCGCCGTACAGCCGCCGGTTCATCTCGGCATTGTAGGCGGCCATTGTGCGGACATAGGCGGGCGTAATCATTCGCAGCTCCTCACATGCGGTTCAGGCAGCGGCTTTGCTTGCTACCCTCGTTATGAAGATTTATGGGTCAGGTGGACATGGCTGTACAGGGAGAACGGGTATGAAGGCGGTGCTGTTCGAGAAGCATGGCGGACCGGAGGTACTGCACCTGGCCGAGGTGCCCGACCCGGCCGCCGGACCCGGGGAGGTTGTCGTCGACATTCACGCCGCCAGCGTCAATGCGGCGGATTACAAGGTGCGGCTCGGCGGCGGCGCCTACGGCGGCAGGGGCGTCAAGCTCCCGCATATCCTCGGACGCGACTTCTCGGGCGTGGTCAGCGCGCTCGGCCCGGGTGTCGCCGATTTGCGGGTCGGCGACCCGGTATTCGGGGTCTGCGACCAGGGGATCGAGGGCGCCTACGCGGAAAAGATCGCGATCAAGGCGGCGATCATCGCCAGGAAGCCTGGCAGTCTCGGCCACGCCGAGGCCGCCGCCATGGCATTGACCGGCCTGACGGCGCTGTGGGCGCTCGAAGAGACGGCCAAGCTCAAAACCGGCGAAACCATCCTGATCCAGGGCGGCGCGGGCGGCGTCGCCGGTTTCGCGATCCAGCTCGCCAAGCATCTCGGCGCGACCGTGATCACGACGGCGAGCGCCCGGAATCACGATTACGTCCGCGATTTGGGCGCCGACCGGGTCGTCGACTACAACAAGGAGGACTTCACCAAGGTCGTCAGCGACTGCGACGTCGTGTTCGACACCGTCGGCGGCGATGTGCAGGTCCGCTCCTATGAGGTGCTGAAGCCGGGTGGCCGGCTGGTGTGGATCGCGCCGGCGCCGGCCGGGTTTCAGCCGACCCGCAAGGATGTGCAGGTGCTGCGTCCCGGAGTGGCGCGCGACCGCGCGCATCTGGAACGGATGCTGGCGCTGCTCGAAGCCGGCGCGGTATCGCCGCCGGCGATCACCCGCTATAAGCTCGCGGACGCGGCAGAGGCGCACCGGGTCAGCGAAAGCCGCCATCTGCACGGCAAGCTGGTGTTTGAAATCCGTTGAAGGGAGAGACAAATGGCAGGCAATGGGCAAATGGTGATCGATCTCGACAAGAAGCGCATGACTGCGATGGCGCAAAAAGATCTCGCCACATTGAGCAGGCTCTTGTCCGACGATCTGATCTACACCCACTCCTCGGCACGGCTCGACACCAAGCAGAGTCTGATCGGCAACATGGAGTTGGGGTCGACAGTCTACACCGCGGTCGAGCCCTCCGACGTCAAGGCGCAGGATCTGGGCGACGCGGTGGTATTGACCGGCTCGTGCCGCATCAGCGTCATGTCGCAGGGCCGCCCGAACAGCTTCAGCGTCCGCTTCACCGACGTCTACGCCAATAAAGGCGGCCAGTGGCAGATGGTGACCTGGCAATCCACCCGGCTGCCGGAATAAGCCCCTAGCCGGCAGATCGCACCAATTCGAGGAGCGGGTACAACGAGCGGTGGTGCGCGATCGGCTCGGGCGCATTGGGTGGCGGCGCCATGCCCACGCGGTCGTGCCAATAGGTCGGCAGACCGACTTTGCTCGTGCCGAACAGGTCGTAAGCGGAGCCAGCGATGAACAGGCACCGGCTGGGCGCCATACCCAGCTCGTCGAGCGCCATCTCGTATGGTCGTGGGTCGGGCTTGTAGAAACCGGCGCGCTCGGCAGTGACAACGACATTGAAATCGATGCCGGTGCACGCGACCGCTTTGGCGGCGAGCTCCTCGGAGCAGTTCGTGACGACGCCCAGCGCCACCCCGTCGCGGCGCAGCGCGCCGAGCACTTCGAGAACCTCGGGCCAGGGCTCGAGCTCGCCGTAGCGGGCGGCGAGCCGTGCCGCCAGGTTCGGTGAAAGTCCGACCTCGGCCGCGGTCTCGGCGACGAGCGTTTCATAGGGACGGTAGGCGCCCGTATCGTACGTCCGGCGCAAATAAGCGGCGCGCCACCTGCGGCCGATTTCCGGGCTGCCGGCGGCGAGGTTCCACAAGCTCCAGGAATTGAGCAGCGCCGTCAGCAGGTCGAAAAGGACCGCATCGAACTTGCGCTCAGAGGAAGGGATTTGGGCGTCGAGTATCGACAAGCCAGACGCACCTTGCTATAGAGCGCACCCCGGGGCGGGTGCATAGCTCAGTTGGTAGAGCAGCTGACTCTTAATCAGCGGGTCGCAGGTTCGAGTCCTGCTGCACCCACTTTCAAAATCAATGACTCAGAAAATTGCTCTGAAAAGAAAAGTTGGAACGATCGGCATGCGTTCCAACTTTTTGGCCCCTCGGCACGTTTTTCGTTCGCAACCCCAAACTCGTGAGCGGTCTGCATGCGCTGGATCTGATCGAGCCTCCGATAAGCCATGTCGTCTTGAGAAAATCTCCTCGTCCGGCATCGGCCAGCAGGCTCTGCCGCAAGCGCTCCGCTTCAGCCAATGATGCGCAATCGTTCTTTTCAGGGGGTGTCATGGCGTTCTGGACAGAACCACAGATGGCGTCGATCCACAAAATGCTCAACCCGCGCTCCATTGCGATCGTGGGCGCGACACCGCGGATGCAGTATGGCGGGCGGTTTCTGGCTGCTGCGCTCAAGGCCAAAGACCGGATCAGGGTTTATGCCGTGAACCCGCGTTATGACGAAATCATGGGGGTGAAGTCCTATCCGAGTGTGACGGACCTGCCGGAGGCCCCCGATGTGGTCGCCGTCGTGGTGCCCTGGGACCAGGTGCTCGATGTCCTGGAGGAGAGCCACCGCAAGGGCGCGGGTTCGGCGATCGTGATCTCGGCCGGCTTTGCGGAGCGCGGCCAAGACGACCGGCGTGATCTGCAGGGGGAATTGGGTGCCTTTGCCAGCACCTCGGGCATGCGGATCAGCGGTCCCAACTGCCTCGGGCTCGCGAACGTCAAAGACGACATCTGGGCCACCGCTTCCTCGCGCGGGGCCGAGGGTCTGACGGGGCCGATTGCCCTCGTCTGCCAAAGCGGCGCGACGGCGTTCGGGCCGTTCCTGGTGCGGGCGGTCGAGAACGGCATCGGCTTCAGCTATATCATCTCGACCGGGAACGAGGCCGACCTCGACTTTACCGATTTCGCCCGCTACCTGCTGGACGATCCGGACACCCGGGTCATTGCCGGCTTTGTCGAAGGCTTCAAAGCGGCCGACAAGTTTCTCGAAATCGCAAAAATCGCCGCAGAGCGCGGCAAGCCGATCGTCCTCATTAAAATCGGGCGTTCGGAACTGGGAGCCCGGGCGGCACGCTCGCATACTGCAGCGCTGACCGGTGCCGATGCCCGGTACGATGCGATCTTTGCCCAATACGGGGTGATCCGGGTCCAGGATTACGACGAACTCCTGGAGACGGCGCACCTCCTGGCCCACACCCCCGAGCCCCTAGTGCCCGGCATCGCGGTGGTATCCCACTCGGGCGGCATCAGTTCTCTGACCGCCGACATGTGCGGTCAGGCCGGTCTCGATCTGCCGCCGCTCGGGCCGGAGGCGCGTGACGGCATCGACGGGATCCTGAAGGGCTTCGGGTGGGCTGCAAATCCTGCCGATGTGACAGGCTTTGCCAACAGCGAGTCCTTCCCGCAAATCATGGAGCATATGATCAGTGATCCCCGGATGGGGACGCTCGTCGTGGCAAGTGCCGGGGCGGACACCCAAGCTCAGCAGGTCATCAGCCAGCGTGATCGGACCGACAAGGGTGTGGTGTTCTTGTGGACCGGAAGCCGGGACGCCAAGGCTGGCCTGGCACAGCTCAAAGGCGCCCGGATACCGATCTTCTACACGCCGGACAAATTGGCCCGAGGCCTGCAGAGCCGCCTCGTGTATCACACTTGGCGCGAGCGTCGCTTGGCCGATGGCTTTGCCACGGCCCCGCCGCGCACCGCACCTCAGGATGAGGCCATCGCCCAGGCTCTTGGCTTGGGGCGTCCGACACTCTCGGAATCCGAGAGTAAGCAGCTGTTGGCAGCCTGGGGAGTGCAGAGTGCGCGTGAGCAGCGGGCAAATTCTGCGGAGGCCGCCGTTGCGGCCGCAGAAGAGCTCGGGTTTCCGGTGGCTCTCAAGGTCGACTCGCCGGATATTCCGCACAAGACGGAGGCCGGGGTCGTTCGGCTGAACCTCGGCGATGCGGCACAAGTGCGAGCGGCCTACGCAGAGATCTTGGCCAGCGCCAAGGCCTATGCTCCACAGGCTCGGATCACCGGCGTGTCGGTGCAGGAGATGGTAGGAGAAGGTGTCGAAGTCATCATTGGCGTCAATTGCGACCCGCAATTGGGCCCGGTGCTCCTGTTCGGCAGTGGCGGCGTGATGGTCGAGGTCTACAACGATGTGGCGCTCAGACGCTGCCCCATCACGCGCTCGGAAGCACAGGCTATGATCGCCGAGGTCAAAGGAGCCCGGTTGCTCCAGGGCTTTCGCGGCCGGCCGGCGGCGGACCTCGAGGCGCTCGAGGATACCCTGGTGCGCGTGTCGCACCTCGCCATGCACCTTGAAGGACACTTGGCAGAGCTGGACATCAATCCGCTCATGGTGCTGCCGTCAGGTCGGGGAGTGAAGGCGGTAGACGCCCTCGTTATGTTGCGCGGCACATAGCACTGCACGTGGTCAACCCGAATAAAGAACCAAAAAACTGGCCGGCATGCGCCAGGGCGGGGGAGCGACGCCGATATGGTATAATGGCGGCATGAACCCCAAGGAGGACGGCGTGACCACCTACACCTTCCGCATCGTCGTCGAACCCGACGAGGACCGCTGGCGCGCCTATGCCCCCGCTCTAGAGGCACAGGGCGCCTCGACGTGGGGCTATACCCGCGAGGAAGCGCTCGCGAATATCCGCGAGGTTCTGGAGATGATTGTCGGCGAGCTGGCCGAGGAAGGCAGGTCGGTGCCGGCCGACGTTGCGGTCTCCGAGGAGCCCTTGGTCGCGGTCACGGTATGACGGAGATCCCGTGGGGAGCGCTCCGCTCCCTCACGGCCCGCGAAATCATCAGCGCCCTGATCCGCGACGGCTTCTCGCTCCACAACCAGCGCGGATCGCACCAGCGCTACCGTCACGCGGACGGACGGCGAGTGACGGTCACCTATCACCGCCCGGGCGACACCTTCCCGATGGGTACCTTGCATTCCATGATCGAGATACAGGCGCGGTGGACCGAAGCGGACCTCCGGCGCCTTTCTCTTCTCCGCTGAAACCCCGGTACGAGAACCCGCGCCCGAAGGGTCGAGGTCTACAACGATGTGGCCCTGCGACGCTGCCCCATCACGCGCTCGGAAGCACAGGCGATGATCGCAGAGGTCAAAGGAGCCCGGTTGATCCCGCGAACGGCCGGCGGCGGATCTCGAGGCGCTCGCAGATACCCTGGTGCGCGTGTCGCACCTCGCCACGCACCTTGAAGGACACTTGGCAGAGCTGGACATCAATCCGCTCATGGTGCTGCCGTCAGGTCAGGGAGTAAGGCGGCAGACGCCCTCGTCGTGTTTCGCGGCACATAGTGATCAAAACTAACGCTTGATACCCTGTCGGCTGACATGGTGGGGCAAATCCGGCACAACAACACGCGCGATCCGGGCCATGCCTGCGCTTCCTTCCGCCGATTTGCGAGAATGTTATAGTGGCGAGGCGCAATCCTGTAATTGTCACCGTAATTCCCAATTCTCCCTTTTGTTGCCTCTTGAGCGTTTTCACACAGCCTCGACCCCATAGCTGTCGTTGATTGAGCTTGCCGCCCCGATCGCGGGTAACGTATACCGGGTAATCAGTCCAGTCAAAAGTGTCGGTTGCGACAACCACATGGGTGGTATCCAATTTCCTTGCTCATTGGCATAACTACTGTCCCCTCAAGCTAACGAGAAATTGTATTCAAAATGCTGCTCGCGACGGTGGAACCTGAAGACGACAATAGCAACGGTTAACAGGGCGAGTGTAGAAGGTTCGGGGACATTGACTGGCACGCCATCAATAGCCACAATCGTTATGCCACCGGTTCCGCTCCCGGGATCAACTGGTTGATCGTTCACGGTCGTGGCTATCATGCCAGACGTTCCATTGAAGCTATCGGTCCAATTAAAATCATAAACGGTGACTGGCGGTCCTAGAGTGGGTACTCCAATCAAAAACGTGCTAAAATCAAGTACTTCACCCTCCGAAGCGGTCTCGCCGCCACAGCCGTTACCGGTCCCGCCAGACAAACAAGTATCGGTAGGAGTATCCGTGAAAGTTGTGTTGCCGAAAAAATCCGGGTAATAGGGAAAATTTTGAGTGCAGTCGAACTTGTACCGTGCGGGAAGTTGTGCATAAGCAACGGTTCCTGGATGACAATAATCCCATCCATATACCGGCGGATCGAAAGAAGTGCCAACCACGTTTTGAGCGATGTCACAGGTAGGATCTGTACATCCAAAATATGGACTGGGGACAGGAATTGTAATAATCTGTTGCCATTGGAAGCTCGAATATCCTAAATCTGTCGCGGCCTGCTGAATTGTCGTTGCATTACTGGGAAGAGTTGTAACAAAGTTGGTTGCTAACCATCCCGCTGGCTGCGGGGGTGGTGCGGTCGATATTGTAGGTGTAGCGTATATCGTACGCTCATTCGGAGAAAGGCTCAAAGTCACGTAAAGAGATGGACTAGCAGCAGGCGGCGGCAGCAAGCCTGACTCTAGATCCCCTACATATTCACTGACTGCCTGCTGGTCACCGCTTGAATAGCCTGGACCCTCTAGAGGCAGAATGCTTAGATGAATTGATATAGCGTTTATAGTTGGGGAAAAACCAGCCGGATTATAGGAGGGCACTGGAGTAATGGCCACCACGGCGTTGTCATACGATATTTCTTGATTGGCTATTGAGATTTCGGCATTGTACAAAGGCGCATAGCCTTGGGCGGGTAGTAGTACGTCCTCGCTGGCCACCGTGTTGAGCTCATTGTTTATGGTGTTGTAGGTTGCCGTCAAATCGGTAGGCTGGCCCAAAGCAAGTGTCGTCACGCTTGTTACTAATAGGAGGCCAGCGCTAATCCGCACCGCCGCGAGCCCGATGCCAGGCTTTGTTGACCGTTTCGCTGCCATTCCCCGTCCCCTCCAGAACTAAAGCTATTCCTGATTTTTGGTGGCGCAAAAAAGGCCGAATTGTGGTCCTATGTCAAGGGTCCGTTATGGTTAAGTATATTTTGTCTCGAGCGCACGCCGGTGGGTTTGCTCCGTTCGAACAGGAGGTTTCGCACGCGGCTGCCTTATTGTAGATATGAAGATTTTCCGCATCGGGGCGCAGGCGTCAGCGGAACAATCACTTACCTCGCGCAGAAATCTTCTGCGAATGTCCGCTTCCACCCCGACCGGACCAAGCCTCAGATTTTAACTTTAACCAACAGCACTGCACGTGGCTGAGAGTGATCGCCGCGAGCCGGTGATCTCCAGTGTCACGGGCCGTCAGCTCGGGGATTGGCCGAACATGATCCAGCCGCCATTGCTGGGCGTGGTGAATGCCGCCAGCGCCGTCTCTGCCCGAACCCTGACCTGCCGGGCGCCAGCCGTGCCGCGGAGCTGCTCTATGCTGTCGGTGTACATGGCCGTACGGGTGCGCCCGTTTCCCAAATTGCCGCCGCTCGAGCAGAACGGGTGCGGTCCCTCGACCCTGATGTCGCCGGCGTAGAACGCGAAGGCATCGCCGCGGTTGACGCCGTGCCACTGGAAGGCCTCCAGGAAGAACTGCGCCATCGGTGCATAGCCGTCGTAGGGATTGAATACATCGACGTCCTCGGGCCCCAGGGCGGCACCCTCGTACATTCTCCTGGCGGGCGCGTTCGTCCTGCGGCGGCCTCTTCAAGATAAAGCCTGCCACGGATCGACAAGTGGGACACCGCAATCTTCGAAACCGCCGATATCGCGCGTGACCACGCCGGCACCGCTGGCGCGCGCGACGGCTGCAATCATGAGATCGAGCGGCGCGGTCGGGCGGCCGGCCCTTCGGCGGGCGGCGAAAATGTCCGCGTAGGCCGCTGCGGCCGCCGCGTCGAACGGGAGCACGCGCCCGTTGAAATCGTCTGCGAATATGGCTTCAGCCGCCGTTTCAAGAGCAATGCGACGGCGGCCTTGCGGCATGACGGCGAGGCCTGCGAGGATTTCCGCCTGACAAATCGTGGTGGTGAACAGCGCATCTTCCGGCTGGCCGGCGATCCATGCCGCCACCTCTGGCGACGGCCGGGCGCTGATGATCGCGGACAGGATGTTGGTGTCGAGGACGAACATCAATCAAACCGGGGATCAATCGAACCGGGGCGGATCGCGATCCGGCAGACGCGGCGGCAGCTCGAGATCGTCCGCGCCACCAAGGGGCTCGAAGCGGGCGCGGATGCGCTCATAGAGATTGCGCGCCGGTAGCCGATCCGGCTCCTTGAGCGTGCTCTGCAGGATGCTCCTGGCCTCGGCCTCCATCGAGTGACCGTGCTGGGCCGCGCGGATGCGCAACCGCTCTTTGACCGCAGGGTCAAGGTTGCGGATCGTGATGCTGCTCATGTCGGCGCTGCCCTCTGCATACTGCCATCGTAATCAATGATTGCATTGATGTTCAAACTGTCCCTGTCTGCATGGTCCAACATGCGTCGGCCGCGGAATATGCGCGCCTCAAACCGCGCGATCGACGCGTCGGGCTTACCGAAGAGCTTCCCGAGGAGTGGGTCGAAGCCGTGCGCAAAAGCAGCGCAAAAGGGGACGGTTTGGGGGGATCACCGCTCTTTGAGGCGCTTCAACCCGTCAAGGAAGCGGGAGACCTCAGCGCGCGTCCAGCTCGCCCCCTCGTTCCAGAACTCCAGCAGCGCGTCGCGGTTGAGAGCGACCCACGCGGAGACCAGCGGAGCGCGCTGTCTGACGACGTGGTCCGGCAGGCTGTTTGCCACCACCCGCGGCGGGTCAGCGATCGTCACCGAGCAGCTCGGCTGCGCTTCCCCTGCCCGGCCATCGAAGTACTTCACGCGCGGCCCGTGCCTGCCCATGCGTGTCGATACGAAGATCGTCCCGGGGATGCCGGTATCCTCCTCCGGGAGGTTCGCCATCTCGACCAGGTCCTCGTCCGCCAACTCGTCGGCGAGCGGCGCATCCGCGGGGACATTCGTGACGGCGATCATCGGCATGGGAGAACCAAAATAACGTCGTGGTCTCTAAAAGTAAAGGTCGGCTCAGCTCGGGTTTTTGCCGAACATGATCCAGCCGCCACTGCTTGGAGTGGTGAATGCCGCCAGCGCAGTCTCTGCCCGAACCGTGACCTGCCGTGCGCCCGCCGTGCCGCGGAGCTGCTCTATGCTGTCGGTGTACATGGCCGTACGGGTGCGCCCGTTCCCCAAATTGCCGCCGCTCGAGCAGAACGGGTGCGGTCCCTCGACCCTGATATCGCCCGCGTAGAACGCGAAGGCATCGCCGCGTTTGACGCCGTGCCACTGGAAGGCCTCCAGGAAGAACTGCGCCATCGGTGCATAGCCGTCGTAAGGATTGAAGATATCGACGTCCTCCGGCCCCAGCCCGGCACCCTCGTACATTCTCCTGGCGGCGCGGTCGGTCCAGTCCTCGATCTCGTCCAAATCTTCTTGTGTGGTGCGCTTCCGGAAATTGTGCTGCGAGTGATTGAGCACATAGACCGGCGGCTGCCGCATGTCGCGGGCGCGTTCGGCCGTGGTGAAGAGATACGCGGCCGATGCATTGACCGGCCGGTCGCAGTCCCAGAGCCTGAGCGGGTTCAGCACGTAGCGCGAATTGACGTAATCCTCGATCGTGAGCTGCGGTACGTTGTGGGTGGCATTGTACCCCCACGGCGTGAGCAGCCCGTTGCGGTGCTGGTTGACGACGAAGGGGGCGAGGTCGTCGTGCTTGCCGCCGTATTTCAGGCAGTACTGATTGTGCGGGAAGATGTTGATGAAATCGTTGCCGCCGTGATTGCCCCAGGGGGCCGTCCACTGGCGGGCGCCGCGGGCGTAGTCGTCGGCGTTCTCGCCGCCGCGACGATAGCGGCCTTCGAGATTGCCGGTCGGGTAGATGACGAGACAGGTGTGGCAAAGGCCGTCACCCACGGCTTGGGCTGCCATGCCCACCATTTCGCTGATGGTCGGCACACCGGTCGGAGCAAATTTGACGTTGGGCAGGCGCATCTGCTCGATCAGCCACTGCGCGTTGACCAGGGTCAGCCCCCACTCCGAATCGTAGGGCGGCGCGAAGTAGGACCGTGGCGCCCATTGCGACGCGGAGCCGCCGCTGCCGCCCGCAATATGGCTGTCGCAGCAGATGACGCCCTCGATCTGATCCGGGCTTACGCCTGCCTCGTCCATCGCCTTCCGGCAGGCCAGGATGGAGTAGGCGCCGAGCGTCTTGTCCATCGAGACTTCGTCCCAGCGACGGTCGACCGGCGAATGTCCGACACCAGCCACGGCGACCTTGCCGCGGTGCTGCCATACGCCGAGCCCGTCCTTATCTCGCCGCCACTGATACCGGTCTGGCGCATTCATGGCTTCACCTTTCCTCTATGCTCCGGCAGTGACAATATGGCAGGGACGAAAATGGTAGAAATCTGGCACTTGGTACCCTGCGGTGGGTAGCAGTAGTCATTTGTTGATCGCAGACCCAACCCCGGGTCAAAGGCCTAGCTCGGATAGACCTGGATGATCGTCGGGCCGTCGCCCGAGAGGCCAACGGTATTTCCGGTCGGCTTCGGTAATCGGCAGATCGTTGATAGAAGCAAAACGTCGCTGCATCGCGCCTGCGGCATCGAATTCCCAGTTCTCGTTGCCGTAGGAGCGAAACCAGTTACCGCTGTCGTCATGCCATTCATATGCGAAGCGAACGGCTATACGGTTGTCACCAAACGTCCACATCTCTTTGATTAGGCGGTAATCCAGTTCTTTGTTCCATTTGCGCGTAAGAAAGGCGACGATCTCGGCGCGTCCATTAATAAACTCCGAGCGATTACGCCAGCGACTATCCTCGGTGTAGGCCAGTGAAACGCGATGGGGATCGCGACTGTTCCAAGCGTCTTCCGCCATCCGGACCTTTGTGATCGCAGTGTCGCAACTGAACGGGGGAACGGGTGCGGGCATGGTTAGCTCCCTGATCTTTCGTAAGCTGCTAAAGGTACTCTAATACCCGATTTCTCGACTATGCGTAATGCAGTCGCTTCCGGCTGAATTCTGAAGTCGCGGCGAGATACCGAGTCTCATATCTGCAGCATTAGCCGACGACCCGCCACTCGTGGATGAGCTGGCCTGGGGCTGCCTCCTCGAAGGTCACCTCGACGGCGGCGCCCACCGGCACCTTGTAGGGCGGGGTGCCCGGGAGATTGGAATAGAAATTGACCCGCGGGTCCGCGTCCAGGGTCACCATTGCCAGGTTATAGGGCTGGTCGGGCATGCGCCGGTTGAGGCGGCCATCCTCGATCACGATGTAGGTCGCGATATGGCCTTTTCCGTCGACCTCTTTCCACGTCAGACCGGCGGCCGAGTTGCAGAATTGGCAGGCCTGTTGCGGCGGGTATTGCAGCCTATCGCAGGCCGTGCAGTGCTGCAAGACGAGCCGCCGTTGATTGACGGCGTCCCAGAAGGGCTTACTCAAAGCGTCGGGGACGGGGATCAGCTTTGGCATCGTTTCCTCGGAGCCTGACATTTATAAGGTCCCTGCGAAGGCAGGGACCTATAGGGCAACCACTCTAGCGCTGGTGAAAATGGGTCCCTGCCTGCGCAGGGACCCGGCACTTCACGCATTTTAACAACTCCTAACGCTTTACCGCAACGGCACTCCGCCGCACTACGGCGACAGGGATGGGTAAAGATCAGCCCAATTCGGGTTTTCGCGTTCAATCAGATTGATCTTCCAGTCACGCTTCCACTTCTTGATTTGCCGTTCTCGGATGAGCGCCGTCTCAAGGCGTTCATGGGTTTCGAACCAAACGAGACGGTCCACGCCGTATTTGGCGGCAAAGCCGGGGATGGCTCGTGTTTTGTGCTGCCAAACGCGGCGCGCGAGTTCGAAGGTCGAACCGACGTAGAGAGTCCCATACGGATTAGAGGCGAGGAGATAGACGAACGGCATCGTGCGGACCGGAACATGGATCCCTGCCTGCGCAGGGACCCGAGGTTTGCGGCAACCCTGGATCAGAAAAATCGGCTCATTACACCGCCTTGCCGCGACAGTAGGTTTTCCCCTTCGCCGGATCCCTGCGGGGACCCATCGTGCAACCGCTCGGTCGCCGGCGAAATCAGTTCCTGCCTGCGCAGGAACCCCGAATAGAATCCCGTGTCACCCCTCCCCCCGTCCAACCCACTGGCCGTAGACGGGGTACTGGCAGCAGATGAACTCGATATAGGCCGGGCGACCTGACGTATTGATGTCGAGCGCCCGCCGCAGGGCTGGGATGACCTCCGCCGGCTCGCTGACCCGCTCGGTGTGGAAGCCGAGGGCGCCGATCACCTTCGACATGTCCACCTCGTCGGGCCCGAGCACCCGGTGGGTGAAGGGATCGTGTCCCGGCCCCCAGAAGCCGGGCCCATACCCCGCAAAGCCGCCATTGCTGATGTGCACGACCGTGATCCCGAGCTTCTCGCGCAGCAGAACCTCGAGGTTGCCGAGCATGTAGCCAAGGCCCGCCTCGCCGGTCACCGCCACGGATGCCCTCTCCGGAAACGCCTTCTTGGCGGCGATGGCAGCAGCCAGGCTGAAACCGAGCGTCGAGACATTGCCCCAGCCGAGAAAGCCGCGCGGGATCAGCGTGTCGAAGACGGTGCTCAGCTGGTCGCGCGTGTTGCCGCTTTCGTGCGTAACAAACGAATTCTTCAGATCCAATACCTGCATCAGATCGCCGTACACCCGATAGGGGTTGATCGGCGTCTCGTCGGAGTTCATGACCTGCCGGTATCGGGCGAGCCCCTGGTCGCGCGCCGCCTTCACTTCCGCCGGCACATCACCCGCATTCCGTCCGGCGCCGCCCGTGGCCCCAGACGTGCGGTCGGACACTTCCTGGCAGAGCGCCTGCAAGGTCAGGCGCGCATCGCCGATCACCGCGTGCGCCGTCGGATACATCTTGTTGATGTGCAATTCATCGACATTGCAGTGGATGATGGTCTTCTTCGCCGCATCGGGAATGCCGTGGCTGAAACGGCCGGGCGACAGGCTCGTGCCGACGGCGAGGATCAGGTCGCTTTTGTCCAGGTAGTGTGCCACCTGATCGCCGCGCACGCCGACAAACAGCGGATGGTCCTCCGGGAACGCCCCTTTGGCCTTGAGCGTCGTAATCACCGGCGCATTCACGAGCTCGGCCACCGCTTTCAGGTCGTCCGAGGCGCCCGCATAGATGACCCCTTCGCCGGCGTAGATCAGCGGGTTGCGGGCTTCGAGGAGCTGGGCGACAGCAATGCGCACATCCGCCGGGTCCGGCGCCGATTTCCAGCCCTTCACGGGACGGTAGGGGTCGGCGGTCTCGTCGTAGGTGGCCGTGGCATTGGGAATGGCCAGGATCACGGGGCCCGGTCTGCCGCTGCGCAGCATCGTGAAGGCGCGGCGCATGAGCTCGGGCGTGCGCTCGGGCTTATCGAGATAGCCGAACCACTTCGACACGGTCTTCATCGCCGATGCGACATCGTACTGGCTGTTGCCCGAGCTGCCGGCCGGCACGCCATCGGTGATGCACAGAACGGGCGAGCCGTCCTCATAGGCCTGCGCCATCCCGGCATAGGCGTACTGCATGCCGGCGGCGTTGACGCCCCCTTGGAAGGTGCACACCCCGATTCGTGAGCCCCCCTGGGACCCCGCGGTGATGCGCGAGAACGCGTCGGCGACCGCGACGGCATAGCGGTCGTCGCGCATCATCAGCATCGGCACCCCTTCGCGGCCCAGCGCGTTGTTCACCCGGCAGACCGGGAAGGTCGAAACCCAACCCACACCCTCCTCTTTGAGAATGCGGGCAATGCCGGTCGCGACATGGATCGTCATGGATGTGGTCTCCTTTGCGTGGAGCCGAGCCGTCACCCTGGGTGTGGGCGCGCTGAAGCATACAAGCATAAGCGCCGCCCCCTCAATCTCGGCCAGGCGCGGGTCGTCGCTGCATGACCCGTGACTTTCTCAGTCCGTTCGGCCGTAGCGTTGTTTCAAATAACAACCGACGCTATGCCCCAAGCTAAGTGTGGGGACGGCTCAGGTTTTGGGTGGCGTCACCTGACCGCGGATCTCACCTGACGGATGGTCGCGCGTATGCACGTTGATGTACAACTGGCCGGCCATGAACTGCTGGGCCTGCTCCGGGCTCAGCGTCGCCTCGCCCTTGATCGGGCTCTCTACTGGGCTGCCCTGCTTGGTCAACCACACTTGGATACCGGCGTTTTTGCCGGGCTCGGCCGGACCGTGGAAATGGGCCATAGTGACCGGGCTCGACAGGCCGCTATAGGTAATCGACCAGGTCGCGACCCGGGTGCTCGGATCATAGGTGAGGTTGGCGGTGCCGCTGCCGTTCGTCTGGACCGGCGGCACCTGCTGCGCGCCGGTGAGCGGTACGGTGAAAGATATCGGCGCTGCGAGGGCGAGTCCCGCTGCACAAACGGCCCCTATCAGACCGGCGATGGCGATTACCGCCCGACGAGACATGGTCCTGCTCATTTTCCCCTCCTCGCTCGCTGATCACTGCATGGTGATCATCCGGTGCATCATAAACCGCAAGGCGGGCCGCTGGCTATACGCTCCAAGCCGGCCGCTCCGGGGGCCACCGGCGGGAAATATCGCGGCGGAAGTCGCCGCCGACGGTTGAGGGGTGCGACATGGCCAAGATCCTCATCGTCGAGGACAACGAGATGAATTGGGACATGCTGTCGCGTCGGCTCGCGCGTCGCGGCTACGAGATCGTCATGGCGGTCGACGGCGAAGAGGGTATCGCAATGGCGAGCTCCTCAACATTCTGCCGCGTCAGATCGTGGAACGCATGCGGCGGGGCGAGACGGTGATCGCCGACCGCGTCGCCGAGGCGACGGTTCTTTTTGCCGATGTGGTGAATTTCACTTCGCTTGCCGCCCGGTTCTCACCGGAGGAGACGGTAGCGCTCTTGGGGGACATCTTTTCCCGGTTCGACGATCTTACCGTCCGGCATGGGCTCGAAAGATCAAAACCACCGGCGACGGCAAGTAGGAGTTGCTGTGTGATGCGCGCGATGGACGTTATGACGAGCAAGGTGATTACAGTCGGCGAGAATGCAACCGTGCCGGAGGCTGCCTTTCCGAGCAGGAAAGACGAGCACTCGTCGTCGCTGCCGAAAATATCCCCGGGGTTCGCCGGGTCGAGGGCCACATGCGGCCGGTTGCGGCCTATCTGCTGAGCTAAAGGCGCCGCGAGATGTCACTGCATCCGATCACCGACAAGGCCGAGGTCTCCGTCGATTTCCCGGACAAAGCCTATATGGGCAGCTTTGGCCGCAACTCGCAATTCGACGCCTATGCCGATATGGACAGCGTCGCCATCAGGCTGGTGCGTCGGGGTGAGGATCGGCGCGAGGCGGTGGTTCATCTGCACTATGGTCTGCTGGCGGAGATCCTCGCCGAGCTCGCCCGGTCGCTGGCTGCGCGCGATCCGCTCGACGACCAGCATCGCAGCGAGCTCGGCGCGGCCCCAAAACAGCTCGCCGCCGCGCGCGGATCGGGAGAACAGAACTGAAGCGGATACCACGCTATCCCGCGATCGCAGTTGCCGGTTTGACCTATGGCTGCGAGCATCGAATGCCGCGAAAATAGCGAGTAACACAAAATGTCCTACAGAGCTCTCGCCGCCATCTGGGTACTATTGATGCTTGGCCTTATTGCCGCGCATGCCGCCCGTGCCGACGCTGCCAAGGGCGCGCAACTCGCTCGGCAGTGGTGCGCCAATTGCCACGTCATCGCCAACAATTCCAGCGCCAGCGTGCCACAAGGCCCGCCGACCTTTCCCGCAATCGCGCACAGCAGAATGACGCCCGACCAGCTTCGCGCGTTTCTGTCGCACCCGCATGGTTCGATGCCGGACCTGGCGCTGAGCCGCGCCGAGATCGACGATCTGATCGGTTATATCCAGACGCTTCGCTGAGCCTCACCCGATCATGAACGGCGCTGCAGCCCTGTCGGGCTTATGGCGGCAGGGCTTCCGGCGTCTGCCTTCTCCACATCGTCATCGGGACGCCGCCATTGCCCAGCGGCAGGTCGATGCTGCTGCTTCGGAAACCGGGGAGCTGCTGAAACGGCTCGATACGACATCCGAGGGTCTGACCGCAGAGGCGGCGGCCCAAGGACTCTCCAGCCTCGGCCCGAACCTCGTTGCTCACGAGCGCCGGAAAAGCCTCGTCGAGTAGCTGATCGGACGCGCCGAGAACCCGCTCAATTTCCTGCTGCTGTCTCTCGCAGCAATCTCGTACTTCCTCGGTGACCAGCGGGCCGCCGCGGTGATCGTTGTTATGGTGGTGCTGAGCGTTTCGCTTGCCTTCCTGCAAGAGCATCGCTCGAACGATGCCACCGCCAGGCTCCGCGCAATGGTGCGAACGACCGCGGCCGTTCTGCGGCGCACGGAGGCTGGCGAGCAGGTCCTGGAAGTCCCGATCGAAGAGCTCGTTCCCGGGGATATCGTGAGGCTGTCGGCCGGGGACCTGATCCCGGCCGATCTGCGGGTGCTGGGTCTAAGGACCTGTTTCTGAACGAGGCGTCGCTCACTGGCGAGGCGATGCCCGTCGAATGGTCCGCTTCATGGCGGTCATCGTGCCGAGCGTCTTTGTGATCAACGGCGCGACGAGGAAAAGAAGCACCTGTTGATCTGCAAAGGCGCAGTCGAGGAGGTTTTTGCCGCTTGCACACGCTACGCGTTGGACGGCGGCGTGGCACCGCTCGCCGCGCTGGCCCGCTCGGGGTTCAGGTCAAGATCCTCACCGGCGACAACGAAATCATCGCCCACACGATCTGCCGCCAGGTCGGGGGCACGACCGACGACGTCCTTCTCGGTGCTGCGGCAGACAAGCTAACGGATGAGGAATCGTCGCAGCGCCTCGAAACCGTCACGGTCTGCGCCAAGGTGTCGCCGGCGCAAAAGGTCCGGATCACCGAAGCCCTCCATCTGGCGGGACATGTCGTCGGCTTCCTCGGCGACGATATCAACGACGGTCCTGCACTGAAGAGCGCCGATATCGGGATCTCGGTGGATACCGTCGTCGACATCGCCAAGGAGTTTGCCGACATCATCCTCCTAGAGAAAAATCTCACCGTCTTGTCTGAAGGGGTGCTCGAAGGTCGCAAGATTTTGACCAACAACCTCCTCTATGATTTCTCTCAGACGACTGGTCAAGACCTGGTTCGTGCGGGTGCTGGGGAATGTAAGGCCCGATGCTATCGGCGGGTTGGCATGTGAGAGATACGTAATTTTACGTACGTACATTTCCGAAGGGACATTCCGAATTTCGGCCGCTTCCGAACTGGCAATGTTTCTCGATCGAAAGGCGCTGGAGGGACATTATGTACAGGCAGTTTGGCAACACCGGCTACCGCAACGGGATTGCAAGGCCGGGTCAGGACAGTCTCACAGTCGTTCAGTCGGGTCAGCTCGATGCGCTGGTGGCGCTGGAGCAAATCGGCACGCGGCTCAACTTCGCGCGCAATAACGAGATCTATGCCGAGGGCGACAGCGCGGAGTGCTGGTACAAGGTGGTCTCGGGGACCGTCCGGATCTGCAAGCTTCTCGCCGATGGCCGGCGCCACATCGGCGAATTCTGCTTCAGTGGCGATTGTTTCGGGATCGAGGGCGGCGGCGAACGCCTTTATTCGGCGGAAGCGGTGGACGATGTCATCGCGATGCGCTTCCAGCGTAAAGCAACCGAAAGGCTGATCCACCAGAACCTCGCTTTGGCCTGCCTGCTGCGCGATACGACGTTGCGCGATCTGGCCAAGCGCACGGGCGCACATTGCTGCTGGGCCGCATGACCGCACCCGAGCGCGTGGCCGCCTTATCGAAATGCTCGAGCGGCGCGACCGGACAAAATCTCTCGACGTACCGATGTCGCGCAATGACATTGCGGATTATCTCGGGCTGACGATCGAGACGGTGTGCCGAACCCTGTCGTCATTCAAGCGCAGCGGCGTCATCGCCATCCCCAATCCGCACCAGATCGAACTGCTCGACCGCGGCGCTCTTGAGGCGGCCGGCGAGACCTGACGGGATTGGTCGGCGGTTGATCTGGGTCAGCGCGCGCCGTGCCAGTTCCGGGTCTCATGGGCACTTCTCGTAGAGAGGTCGCCATGCCCGCTCCTTGGGGGCGCCCGTCGCCTGAACAGAGCCGCGTCCAGATCTGCGTCGTCGATGACGACGAATGGGTCGCTAATTCCCTGAAGCTACTGCTCGAGCTTTTCGGCTACGATGTGCATTCCTATAATTCGGGAGCCGATCTGATTGCCGATGATCGCCGCCGCGGTGCGGATCGTATGATAATCGACCAACACATGCCCAATATGAATGGCCTAGACCTCGTCGACCGGCTGCAAAAAGAGGGCGTCCGGGCACCGGCGATCCTGATTTCGGGCCGGCTAGACACGACCACCAAGGAGCGGGCCGCGCGCTTGGGTATAACCAGCGTGCTCGAAAAACCCTTTGCAACCGACCTCCTGGTCGTTATTCGGGCGGTAATGTCGGAACCCAATTGATGCGGCCCATTGGACGAGCGGCTCGCCTCGGGTGCTCACACGCGTCGTCAGCGCTCGACCGCCAACCGCATCTTCTGCTGCGTCGAGGGGAACGGCTGAGACGGTCGCGGGAGACCAGCGCTTCGCGTGGCAACGCGGCGACACCTTCGCGGTGCCGTGCTGGACGAGGTTCGAGCACGCCGCCACGACGGATGCGCAGCTCTTTTCAATGTCTGATGAGCCACTGATGCGCTTCTCCCGCTTCTACCGCTTTGAAGCGGATTAGCACCAGGTATCGGGACGATGAAAACTCCCGCACGCGTTCCCCGGGCCATTAGCCACGCAATGGAGAGCTGGGCGAGCGTGGCGTTCTTCCTGCGCGCTATGGCCTCGAGCACAGAGCGCAGCCCGAGGTTCTTCTCGATATTGACACTCTGAAAGCGAGGTAGCCTCTGGCGAACGTCGTCCGCTGCCAATTCCTCGACTTTGGGAACCTGGTCGCTCAGCATTCCACGTCCGAGCACGGCATAGGCCATCATTGCCATGCCAAGCTCCTTACAGGCGTCGATCTGGCCTTGCTCTTCCGCATCGCGCGAGAACAGCGAATACTCCATCTGCAGCGATACGAGCGATGAACGGCACTGCCACGCCTCAGCGACTTTGCCGAGCACTCTGAGACCGAGATGAAACGTGTCTTGCCTTCCTTGACGAGCTCGGCCATTCCCCCGACGCTTTCCTCGACTGGCACGTTCGGATCGACGCGCGACATGCAAAAGACGTCGAGCGTGTCGATGCCAAGATTTTTCAAGCTCTGTTCGCAGGTCTGACGCAGATAACGCGGATCGCCTCCGCCGCGTACCCCCTCTGGGCTGCCGTCGCGAGGGCTGCCGCTCTTCGAATGGATGACGACATCATCTCTGCGGCCGCGGATTGCTGCGCCGATCAAACGGTAATTGTGGCCGGCGCCGTAGCTGGCCGATGTGTCGAGAAAATTGACCCCGAGATCGAGCGCGCGACGGATGGTAGCGATCAACTCCTCTTCGTCCGCCAGACCATAGACCCCCGACATGCCGTAGCAGCCGAGACCGAGGGCTGAAACCGTCAGATCAGAATTGCCAAATCTGTGGCGTTCCATTAACGAGCCCCGTGCTTGCAGGCATTTGTATCAGATCTGGCCTCAAACTAAAGGCCGCTTCAAAATGCAGCCGTATTACTCGCGATCGTCGACCGATGTGAGCGAGCGGGGTCGGGTCGTGCTCGTGACTTCCGCCTTTGTGCAGGTTTTCGGATGCCGGCAGTGACGAGCCCTCCACACGCTCGGGCGGTCGGCGTGCGAAAAAGTGCCAAGAGGCCTGTCAGTCTCGCCGGCGGGGTCGGCTTATGGAGGCAGTGCTGAAGCATGCGTGCGTCGTGCCGAACCGCCGCCCTTGACCCGAAGCGTTCTTGCGGACGCGCCAGCTCTCAACGCGCAAGGCTGAATCTGCTACGCCGCGAGACGAGCTTCGGGAACCCGCTGCCAGATAGCTTGCGGCAGCCCGAGGGGCGGGTAAGTATTCCCAAATGGGTCGCGAGGAGCGTTTTTAATGTTGGCTGATCGTTTCGGCCTCTCGTTGTCCACATCGTCGGCCGCGGCGCGAGACGCCTATGTTGACGCCAGCGAGCGGGCGCTGACCTTCTACCCGGGCGCGCTGCCGGCCTATGACAGCGCCATCGCCGCCGAGCCCGGTTTTGCCCTGGCGCACGCCGGCAAGGCCCAGGTGCTGATGCGCGAAGGCAATGTAGCGGGGGCGCGCGCGGCCCTAGGGGCGGCAAAGGAATTGGTTGCGGGCGTCTCCGAACGCGAGGCCAGCCACATCGCAATTTTCGATCTAGGTTCGACCGGGCAGACCGAGGCGGCAATCGCCGCCGTCCACAAGCATCTGGCGGCGTGGCCGTGCGACGCGCTGGTGATTTCGATTGCGGCCAACCCGAACGGCTTGATCGGCGGCTCCGGCCGTCTCGGGCAAAAGCACCAAATCGCCGAGCTGATGGACAGCGTCGCACCGCATTTCGGCGACGATTACTGGTTCCTGTCGTACCATGCGATGGCACTTTCGGAAGACGGACGGCTCGCGGAGGCACGGCCGAAGATCGAGCGTTCGGTGGCGCTGAACCCGAAGAACGCGCATGGGGCGCACGGGTTTGCCCACGTCTGCTACGAAAGCGGCGAACCCGATGCCGCGCGCGCCTTTCTGTTGCCGTGGCTCGCCAAGTATCCGCGCGACGGATTCTTCTACGGTCACTTGAGCTGGCATCTGTCGCTGGTCGAAATCGCACTCGGCCATTTGGAGGAGGCACAACAGCTTTACCGCGACGCTATCGAACTCGGCCGCCATAGCGGTGGGCCGCAGCAGAAGATGTCGGATGGGTGCGCATTTTTGTGGCGGTCCGAACTCGCCGGCCATCCGCGCAACAAATCCGCCTGGCGCGTCATGTACGATTATGCGGGCGAGGCGTTGCCGCGGCCGGCCAGTGGGCTCGCCGACTTGCACGTCATCCTGGCGCATGCCGTGACGGGTGACGATGCGGCGCTCGAGGCCCGCAATCGACAAATCGAGGCACTCGCCGCTGCCGGGCGCTATCCCTCCGGCTTCTACCTGCCGGCGCTGGCGCGCGGCTTCGCCGCGTTCGAACGGCGGGATTTCGCTGCGACAATCGAGGCGCTGGCTCCCCTTGCCGGCCAGAACGAGCGTATCGGCGGCAGCCGCGCGCAGCACGATCTGATCGAGTTCACATTGCTGAAGGCCTATCTCGGCGCCGGTCGTCTGGAAGAGGCCAACCGGCTGCTGAGTGGACGCCGTCCCGGCGCTTCCGGCGTTGCGGTTGCGGGGATCGCCGCGGTCCAGTAACCGCGCCCGCGACACCGTGTTCACCACATCCAGGGAGACAACAATGCGTCCGCTGGCTCCACGCCGGGACTCAAGCACAGCCAGGCGCCGAGCTGGATCCCGCAGATCCAGGCGAAGGGCATGCGCGCCTTTCTCGCCGAGACAATCTCCGACCGATTGCCGCTCGACCAGGTCGATCCGGGCCTCGTCGAGTGGTTTCTCGACGAGGCCGCCAGGAATGATCCCACCTATATCGGCAAATTCGTATTGCTGATGGCGAGCTATGACTGGAGCGATCAGCTGCACCGCATCCAATGCCCGACCCTCGTCGTCGTGCCGGGCGCCGAGCCGATCGGCTCCACCGCGAATTACGAACCGTTCCGCCGGCACGTCAGGGACGTCGAGATGCGGGTCTATGAAGGCGCCCCGCACAACATCTGCGACGCCTTCCCCGACCGCTGCGCCGGCGACGTGCTCGACTTCCTCGGCCGCCGCTTCGCCTCGGTGTTTGACCCGCATCCGGAAATCGTTGCTGGCACTCTGTTAAGAATGGCAGCACAATGCACTGAGCACATCCGCGGAGGAGAAAGCATGAGCGCGCGCAAAGAGTGGCACCCTGAGAAGGTCCGTTCCGGGCTCACCCATCCGGTCATCGACGCCGACGGCCATTGGATCGAATACGGGCCGGTGTTCGCCGAGAAGGTGCGCAAGGCGGCCGGCGACAAGGCGGCGGACGGCTTGCTCCGGCACATGCGCCGCATTCCCGACGCGCTGTCGCTGTCGATCGCCGAGCGGCGGCGGCGCGGCATCGCGATGGAGGGCTATTGGGGGCGGCAATCAACCAACACCCGCGACCGCGCGACCGCGATGATGCCCCGCATGCTGTACGACCGGCTCGACGAGCTCGGGATCGATTTCGGCATCATCTACCCGACCGCGGGGCTGGGCATCGCGCGCATCGAGGATGACGAGACCCGTCGCGCGGTGATCCGCGGCTTCAACATCGTCACCGCCGATTATTTCCGCGATCTCAGCGACCGGCTGACCCCGGCGGCGGTGATCCCGATGCACACCCCCGAGGAGGCGATCGAGGAGCTCGAATTCGTCACCCGGCAGCTCGGCTCCAAGGTCGGCATGTTCGGCAGCGGCATCCGGCGGACCTTGCCGATCGCCGAGGGGATCGACCCCGCCGTGGCCCGCTTCGCGGCGCATTACGACCAGCTCGGCCTCGACAGCGACTACGATTACGACCCGGTCTGGCGGAAATGCCTGGAGCTGAAGATCGCGCCGACCTTTCATACCGGCGGCCGCGGCCTCGGCTTGCGCAATGGGCCGAGCAACTTCACGTTCAACCACATCGGCCACTTCGCCGCCGCCGGCCATGCGGTGGCCAAGGCCATTTTCCTCGGCGGCGTGACGCGGCGCTTCCCTGAGTTGCGCTTTGGTTTCCTCGAGGGCGGTTCCGGCTGGGCCTGCCAATTGTTCGCCGACCTGATCGAGCACTGGGAGCGGCGCGGCAAGGAAGGGCTCGAATACATGGACCCGAAAAAGCTCGACCGGCCGTTGCTGGCGCAGCTGGTCGAAAAATACGGGTACAAAGACATCGGCGACGAGCTGCGGCGCCGCGACGGCTGGCCAAACCCAGGGGATGACGAGCTAGACGGCGGCGTCCCGGTGCACGACGATTACGCCGCCTGCAAGATCACCCGCAAGGAGGACTGGATCGAGCTCTATGCGAAGCCGTTCTTCTTCGGCTGCGAGCCGGACGATCGGATGAACGCCGTCGCGTTCAGCAAGCTCAACCCGTTCGGCGCCCGGATCAACGCGATCTTCAGCTCGGATGTCGGCCATTTCGATATCCCCGACATGCGGATGGTCTTGCCGGAAGCTTGGGAATTGGTCGAAGACGAGCTGATCACCCGCGACGACTTCCGCGACTTCACCTTCGCCAACGCGGTGCGCCTCTTCGGCACGCAAAACCCCGATTTTTTCGAAGGCACTCCAGTCGCCGACGCCGCCGCCCAAGTGCTCGGCAAAACCCCGGTCCGCGCCGCGGCCGAATAGCGCCTCACCCGTCTCGCCGCGCTCGCCACCCTCTCGCGCGGTGCGGAGAGGGGCCACAACGCACTCGCATAAAGCTCCTCTCCCGCACCGCGGGAGAGGGGGCACCAAGCCCTATAGGGCTTGGTGGGTGAGGGCAGCGTTTGGGCGTCGGCAACTCGATGATGGGATGACAGATCCATGCGAAGGCACATTGGGTTATTTTTGACGATCGGGCTCTTCGCCTCGCTGGCGGCTGCAGACGCGCAAGCGCCACCGCCCGCGACCGCCGGAGCGGCATTCGACGGGACCTACCGGCTGGTCTCTTCGGCGAGGGTCAATCAGACGTACATGACGAGGAAAGCGCAGGTGGGCCAATGTCCGGACCGCAGACCGGGACCGCTCACCATCACGCAGGGTCAGGCGCGCTATAAGAGCGCCACAGGCTACCGGGTCCGAGGAAGCGTCGGGCCGCAGGGCGAGCTGGCGATGCGAGCCTCCGGGCCGGGCCAATCGCAGCCGATCGAGATCACCGTCAGCGGCACCATCGACCGCGCCGGCACGGTACATGCACGCCAGACCAGTAATTCCTGTAATTACGATTTCGTTTGGCAAAAATAATCTGAGGGAAAGGGCACGGCCGTAGTCATCTTGAGGACGAAACCACAAGGAGGAGACACCATGAAGCATCTCTTGATCGGCGCGGCGGTTGTCGCCGCACTCGCGATCTCCGCACCGGCCGGGGCGCAAACCGCCGCCTCGACGGGCACAAACGCTGCAGCTCCGGCGGCTCCGGCCGGGCATACGGGCTCCGTGACGCGCGCTCATCATCGGCGCCATGCTGTCCACGCGGCGAAGAACCCATCGGCCGGGACGCCCGCCGACCAGCTGAACCAGCAAGAAGTCGCCAAGTTCCAGGCAAACAATCCGGCCTCGATGAACCGGATGCCGGCCGGAGGAAAGCCGACCTCCGGCAATACAACGCAGTAAGCACCGCGCCGATCGGGGCCCGCCAGCTAGCCAAAAAACTGCGCGCCGCCGGCGTCCTGTACTCCGCCGAGACCTAGCTTTCCGGGTCGCGGTGCCCGGCAAGCAGGCGGAGAATGTCGGTTTGTATCCTAGAGAGCGGCACCGTAGGCCCGCGCAATCTGTTTCGCCAGCCGGCGGGCTTCCCGGTCGCCCTCCACGCGCAAGGCGCGTTTGCCGGACCCTGTCTCGACGACCTGCAAGCAGCATTCCCGGAGTTGGCCGTGAAACCGTGCAGGTACGGGAACAGCTTTTGATAGACGAAATCGCGCACATCGCTCTCGAACATCGTCCCTGCGTCATACTCGAGGAGCGACCCGGCGTTCCGCAGCAAACATCTCTATTGCTGAATCAGCAACTATAAAGTAGCCATAATTTTGGCGTTCCATGTCTCTTCAAGTACCGCCGAGGGCCGGCGCGAGGTGAGGGAACGAGATGGAACGATGACTGATATTTCGCTGCAAAAAACAGCAGAAACAGCAAAAGCCCGTCCGCGGGCGGCCGTTTCCAAAGGGCCAGTCCGGTAATCCTGCGGAGCGGGCCGCCGATCCACGGCGCAGACGACATCCGAGTATTTATAGTCACTCACACGATTCACCCGGCGATGAAGCACTTCTCTTATGCCAAACATCCTGAAGCCTTCCCCCTTGATGGGGGAGGGTGGGGTGGGGGTGATGTCCGCCAGATCGTCGCGCGCGACCCGCGAGTGTCGGAAATCCGGTCCATTCGTGAGCGCCGGAACGAGCATGAAGATCTCTTTGAAGCAAAAAACGGCTTGCTGGGATCGGATGTCTTTCTTTGCGGCCTTTGCGGCGCCTTGGCAGCGGCGGCACCGTCACCCCCACCCAAACCCTCCCCCATCGAGAGGGAGGGCTGCTGCGAGCCCGGTATGTTAAGGCAATTGAGAGACAATTGAGAGACACTGTACTAGCGGGGCGGATCTGGGGCGGCGCCGCGTGTGCCGGCCATGCTCTGGGCGACGACGGCGATAACCGTGCCGCCATAACGTTCCAATTTGCTGCGGCCCACCCCCGGAATCTCGGCCAATGCCGCCAGCGAGACCGGGCGGCGCCGCGCCACTTCCGTCAGAGTGGAATCGTGAAAGATCACGTAAGGCGGCAGCTCCTGCCGCCGCGCCTCTTCGAGCCGCCAGGCGCGCAGCGCTTCCCACAGCGAGCGGGCCGCCGGATCGAGGTCCGCGGCGCCGGGGGCCGATTTGCGATCGGCCCGAGCGGAGCGCCGTTCGCGCGCGCTTTCCTCGACCCGAAAGCGGACCGATCTGGAACCGCGCAGGATCTCGGCAGCTCCGGGCGCGAGCGACAGACCCCCGTGGCTGGCGGCATCCGGCAATACGATGCCCTGCGCGACGAGCTGGCGATAGACCGAGAGCCATCCGCGGCGGTCCAATTCGGTGCCGACGCCGAAAGTCTTGAGGCGATTGTGCCCGAGCCTGCGGACGCGCTCGGTTTCGGCGCCCAGCAAGACGTCGACGAGGTGATGCGCGCCGAAACGCTGTCCCGTGCGGTAAATTGCCGAAAGGGCCTTTTGCGCGGCAATCGTTCCGTCCCAGCTCGGGACCGGCATCCGGCAATTGTCGCAATTGCCGCAGGGCGGGTGATCGGCTTCTCCGAAATAACCGAGGAGGACCTGCCGCCGGCACGAGACTGTCTCGCAATAGCCGATCAGCGCCTCGATTTTTTGCCGCTCGATCCGGCGCTGGCGATCGGTTGCCTCACCCGTCTCGAGCAGGCGAAACAGGTTCATAATATCGGCCATGCCGTAGGTCATCCACGCATCCGCCGGCAGCCCGTCCCGGCCGGCGCGGCCAGTCTCCTGGTAATAGGCTTCGAGGTTCTTCGGCGCGTCGAGATGGGCGACGAAGCGGACGTTCGGCTTGTCGATCCCCATGCCGAAGGCGATCGTTGCAGCAATGACGACCCCTTCCTCCCGGAGGAAGCGTTCCTGGTGATGCTCGCGCACCGCCGGTTCGAGGCCGGCATGATAGGGCAGCGCGTCGCGCCCGCGGGCCTTCAGCCAGCTCGCGGTCTCCTCGGCAGCGCGTCGCGTAAAACAGTAAACGATGCCGGCATCGGCGGGATGTTCCGTAGCGAGAAAACGCCACAACTGCTCCAGCGGGCTTTGCTTTGCGACGACGCGGTAGAAGAGGTTCGGCCGGTCATACCCCGCGGCAAAAATGCGCGCTTCCGCCAAGCTCAGCTGCGCGATGATGTCGAGCCGCGTCGGGCCGTCCGCGGTCGCGGTCAGCGCCATTACCGGCACCCCCGGGAAGCGCTCCTTGAGGATCGAGAGCTGCTGGTATTCCTGGCGGAAATCGTGCCCCCATTGCGAGATGCAGTGCGCCTCGTCGATGGCGAAAAGGGCGAGACGAGTGTGCGACAAAAGCTCCAGACAGCGCGGCGTCATCAACCGCTCCGGCGAGACATAGAGCAGGTCGAGGTTCGCGTCCCGAACGGCGCGCTCGATCTCGGCGGCCTCGCCGGGCGACAGCCGCGAATTGAGCGCAGCCGCGCGCACCCCCGCCTGGTGCAGCGCGTCGACCTGGTCCTTCATCAACGCGATCAGCGGGGACACCACGACGCCGACCCCCGAGCGCAGCAGCGCCGGGATCTGGTAACACACCGACTTGCCGCCACCCGTCGGCATCAGCACGACGGCGTCGCCGTCAGAGATTACGTGCTCGATGATCGCGAGCTGCTGGCCGCGGAAGCTGTCGAACCCGAAAACCTCGCGGAGCATCCCCTCGGGGCTGCGTTCGCGTTGGCCGTGCACCCTCAAATCCGCTGCATTATAGCGATGGCGGCGCGTTAGCGGCCGGATCGCGGGCGAGGATGCGTTCGCGCAACTCGGGCGCCAATGGCGTCTTTTCGCCGGTCGCGTTGACCATCAGGATCAGCACCGCGCGGCCGAGGGCGCAAAGCCCCTCGCGCCAGACCGCGTATTCCATCTCGAAGCTGGTGCGGCCGAGGCGAACCGTGCGCGCGGTGACGAGGATCTCGTCGGCGTAAACCAGAGGGCGATCGTAGCGGATGCTTGTTTCGGCGATGACCGGGCCCGGCGCATCGGGCGACAGCGGCGCGAGCCCGACGGCTTCGAGATACCGGTTGCGCGCCTCCTCAAACCACTCGAAATAGGCGCGGTGGCCGGCATGGCGGAATGGGTCGCACTCGCTCCAGCGCACCCGATGCGGGATCGCAAACGACCATCCCGGCTCGACCCCGAACCGCGCCCATTCCGCTGCTTGTGCCGCCATGCTGGAGACAATAGTCCCCGAGCCGCGCCTATGCCATTCTCTCCGGCCCGGCTTCGGGAGAGGAGGCGGAACATGGCGGCGCGCGATTTCGATGTCGTGATCCTCGGCGGCGGCAATGCCGGCATGGGTGTGACGGTGGCGACGCGGGAGGCGGGGCTCACGGTTGCGATGATCGAGCCCGATCTGCTCGGCGGCACCTGTCCCAATCGCGGCTGCATGCCGAAAAAGGTCCTGGTCGCCGCCGCGCATGCGCTAGACGAGATCGAGCGCGCGAAGGCGCACCACATCTCGGTCGGCCGGCCGAGCCTCGATTGGGCGGCGCTGATCGATCGCGAGAAGGCCATGATCGCGGGCATTCCGGGCTCGCTCGCCGAGACGATGACGAGGCGCGGCGTCGAGGTGATCCGCGACCGCGGCCGTTTTGCGGGTCCCAACGCGGTTGCGGTCGGCGGCGAGACCCTGGAGGCTAAACACATTGTCATCGCCACCGGCTCGAAGCCGCGCCGGCTGCCGTTTCCCGGCGCCGAGCTGATGATCACCTCCGACGACGTGCTGAGCGAGCGCACCCTGCCGGCGAGCGTCGTGTTTGTCGGCGGCGGCGTGATCGCGCTCGAATTCAGCCATGTCTATGCCCGGGCGGGCGTCCGGGTCACGATCTTGGAAGTCCTGCCCCGCCTGCTCACCAACATGGACGCCGATGCGGTGGCGCAATTGCAGGGCGCGACTGAGCGGATCGGGGTTGCCGTGCATACCGGGGTCGAGGTTCAGGGCATCGAGCGCGCGGACGAGCGGCTCCGCGTCGTCTACACCGAAGGCGGGTCGGAACGCGCGATCGAGGCCGACCGCGTCGTCAACGGGGCGGGGCGGGTAGCCGATGTCGACGGAATCGATCTTGGAGCCGGCCACGTTGCGTCGGAAAGCGGGCGACTCACGCTCGACGCTTATCTTCGCTCGACCTCGAATGCGGCGGTCTACGCCTGCGGCGACACAGTCGCGACGAGCCCGCAGCTGTCCCCGATTGCCACCTATGAAGGGCGGCTCGTCGGCCGCAACATTGTCGACGGCGCGAAACACAAGCCCGACTACGCGAGCATCTCGGGGTGCGTTTTTACCGTCCCGGCTCTGGCGAGCGTCGGGCTGACGCAGCCGGCGGCCGAGGAGCAGGGGATCGAGCTGCGCGTCGAGGTCAACGACATGAAGGGCTGGCTGTCGGGGCGCACCTATGCCGAGAGCGCCGCCTGGGCAAAGGTGCTCATCGAAAAACCGACCGACCGCATCGTCGGGGCGCACATTCTGGGTCACGCCGGCGAGGAGCTGATCCACATCTTCGCACTCGCGATGAAGCACGGCATCGCCGCCGGCGACGTGAAGGACCTGATCTACGGCTTCCCCACTTTCTCCGCGGACATCAAATCGATGTTCTAGCGGCGAGAGGGCGAACGTCATCGAGGGTCTCGAGCGCAAACACCGCGTCCCACAACGCCGTGCCCTGCTCCGGCGGAAGGTCCGGCACGGAACCCCAGCAGTCGATGAACTTGGCGCGTGCAGCTTCAGGCGACAACGGCCGCTCGGGGCTGCCGAGCACCTCGCTTACCGTGACCGCGACGGTTCGGCTTTCGGCGAGATCGACTTCGACGCGCTGCGGCAGCAGCGCATTGGGGTCTGGGTTGCCGTCCTCGATGACGCTCAGCCGGCGGGCCAACCTCGATGTGTCCCAGTCGGCGAGCGCTGCCGCGGTAAAATCGCCGAGCCCGACACCACCGCGGCGCAGGCAGACGGCCCCGACATATTGCAGACACAACCGGGCGTAGCCGGCGGTCATGTCTTCGACGCACGGACGGCCGACCAGCCGCGCCGTCAAAGGCGGCACGCGAAAACGGCAGGCGACGACGCGATCGGCGGTGACCCGATCCTCTGTCATCAGGCGCTGCAGCCCGTCGATGCCGCCGTGGGTCGCTCGCCCGCTGGGGAACGGTTTGTGACTGAGCTCGGTGATACGCCAACGGTCGCCGAGCTCATCGAACGGTGCGGGATCGGCCTTGCCGTCGAACACAGCAAAGTAACCGAACTCGTCGGAAATCGGCGCGTGAGGCCCCGGCATGCCGCGCCGCGCCAGCTCGACCGCGGTCACTGCGCTGCGTGCGGCAAAACCCATCTGCATCGCCAATTGCGGGGTTCCTTCGGTGTGCGCCTGCATCGTGCCGGCGCACTGCCCGTAGTAGATCCCGATCGCGTCGCGCAGCTGAACGCTGTCGAGGCCGGCCAGCATCGCGAGACCCGCGGTGGCGCCGAACCCGCCGGCATTCGCCGGCCGGAAGAACCGCATCGGCGCGCGCGAACACAAGCCCAATGTCGCCGCGACATCGACCGCCACGGCAACCGCGCGGACCAGGCGAGCGCCGGAGACGCCGCCTTCCCGCTCCGCCCATCCCAGGAGCACCGGCAAGGCCGTCGCCATGGGATGGACGACCGCCCCCTCGTGCACGCAATCGAACTCCTGCCCGTGGATCTGATAGGCATTGAGCATCGCCGCGTGCATGAGCGGCAGCTTTTCGCCGCCGCCCAACGCCGTCGCCTCAGGCGCGCCGCCGATGCCGGCAAGCATGTCGAGGATCTCGCCGCGCCACCGCGCCTGGCAGCCGGCTATTCCGACGCCCAACGTATCGGCGATGAACGCCTTGGCCGCCGCGCGGACCGCCTCCGGCACTCCGTGTTCCGCTACCCGTTCGACATGCGCGACAATTTTTTCGACGACTGGGTCCTGCAACACGCCGCCCTCACCCGCCTCGCTGCGCTCGGCACCCTCTCCCGCGGTGCGGGAGAGGGGCTAAGACGCGATCATGTACCGGAGCTCAAAGCTCCTCTCCCGCACCGCGGGAGAGGGGGAACCAAGCCCGGAGGGCTTGGTGGGTGAGGGTCACGCTGCGGCGAGCTTTGTAAGGCTGCCGACATCGGCGAGACGCTCCATGCCGGCGATCGTTTCGAGCAGCTCGCGCGTCCGGGGGCCGCCGAGCAAAGGCTCGACGAGTGCATCGAATTTTGCGGCGAGCCGCCCGCCTTGGTCGGCAATATCGGCGGCGGGAATGCCGGCATCATGACGCGCCGTGACGCGCTCGCCGCCGCTCAGCTCGATTTCGAGCTCGCTCAGGGTCTGCGGCCAGCTGTCCTGCCAATCGATGTCGATCCGCTCCCGCAGCCCTATGAGGGCCGGATCGCGCGCATTCCCGGCGCTGTAGGCGCCGAGGCTCGCGGTATCGACGCCGGCCAATGCCATCGCAACCGTCTGGCGCAGGCTAAACTTGCTCTGCAACCCGTCGACCGGAGCCGGGATGTTGCAGACCCGCTCGCAGCTCGCATCGAGGCGCAAGGTGATGCCGGAGATCGCCTGGGGGATCAGCGGTTGCTGCTCGCGCAGCTTGCGGGCGCATTCGATCGGCGCATGCGTCAGATAGCACGCGGCATGGTATTTGAAGAGGTTGGCGAAGATGTGCAGCCCGGCTTTGGGTGTGGCCAGCGCGGCTTCGGGCGAAAAATCCGGACCGTGCGTCAACGCGAAACCCTGCACGCATTCGACAATGTCGGCGCGGCTCGAAAATCCGCGCGCCGCAAGGCGCGCCGCAAGGAGGCCGTTCTGCGCCGCCTTGCCGGCGTGGAACGGCTTGCACATCGTCCCGAACTGCGATTTGAGCCCGGCCGCTTGCGTCCCGGCGATGCCGAGCGCCATCGCAGTAGCGTCGGCATCGAGACCGAGGAGCCGCGCGCAGGCCGCTGCGGCGCCAAACGCGCCGACCGTGCCGGTGGAGTGAAAACCGAGATTGTAATGTCCGGGCTGGAGCGCTGCGCCGATCCGGCAGGCGGTCTCATACCCTGCGACGAAGGCGGTGATCACCTCGGGGCCGGAACTGCGCTCCAATTCGGCCAGCGCGAGCAGGCCCGGGAGGATCGCCACCGACGGATGCCCCGGCATCGCCATGTTGACGTCGTCGTAATCGAGCGCATGTCCCGCTGCGCCATTGACGAGCGCCGCCGACAGCGCCGGCAACCGGGTCTGATGGCCGATGACGCTCGCCTGCGGGGCGCCGCCGGCCTCCGCCAGCTCGTCCAGCAGAAGCCGCACCAGCTCGTCGCCGGCGCCGGCCACCGCCACGCCGAAATAGTCGAGGATGCATTGCCGTGCGAGCTCATGCGCCTCCGGAGGTAAATCCTCGTATTCGAGCATCGCAGATTTGCGCGCCAGCACTCCGGTAAGGTTTGTTCCATCCATTTTCTACTCCGTCAGCTTTGCCACGCGCCTCAGCGGCCCTTGAAGCGGGGCTTGCGCTTTTCGTTGAAGGCCAGCACGCCTTCTCGCCGGTCTTCGGTCGGGACCATGCGGTTGTAGGCCTCGATCTCCAGCATCATGCCGCTCGCGAGATCCATCTGCAGGCCGAAATGGATCGCGTGCTTGGCCTGGCGCACCGAGATCGGCGCGTTGTCGGCGATACGGCGCCCGGTCTCGATCGCCTCCTCGACGACGCGGCCAGGCGCGCAGAGCCGGTTGACCATGCCCCATTCGTGAGCCTCGGCGGCGGTAAACGGGCGCCCGGTCAGGATGATCTCCTTCGCGCGGCGCTCGCCGACGGCGCGCGGCAGGTTCTGCGTGCCGCCGGCGCCGGGCATGATGCCGAGGGTGACCTCGGTCAGCGCGAAGCGGGCATTCTCCGCGGCGTAAATAAAGTCGCAGCACAACGCCAATTCGCAGCCGCCGGCATAGGCCGCGCCATTGACCGCACCGATCACCGGCACCGGGCAGCCGATAAACGCCCGGACCATCCGCTCGAACAGCAGATGCTGGTCCTGCCAGGCCTCGTCGGTCATGCCGTTGCGCTCCTTGAGGTCGCCGCCGGCGCAAAACGCCCGCTCCCCAGCGCCGGTCACGACGATGCAGCGCTGTTTCGCGGGTGCCGCGTTGATCGCGTCAAAAAACGCGAGAAGATCGCGGCCCATCTGCGTGTTCAACGCATTAGCCACCTCGGGGCGATTGAGGGTCAGCAGCACCAAGCCCTCGCCGCGATCGTCGACCCGCACCGTCTCGTATTCGCGATCCATTCGAATGCCTTCGCGCTGCGGTGCTCTCGCGCGACTATAGTCTTGCACGACGGGCTTGCCGAGATCAGGTTCCGTTTCGATGAGCGACAATCCTGTAGCCTCCCCGCTCACGGGCCGCCGCATAGCCCTGCCGGAAACCCGCGAGCTCGACCGGCTCGCGCGCATGTTCGAGGAGCAGGGCGCCGAAACCTTGCGGTGTCCGCTGGTGGCGATCCGGGATGCTCCGGATCCCGCGCCGGTCCGGGATTGGCTGACGCGCCTGCCATTTGATGATCTGGTGTTGTTCACCGGTGAAGGGCTGCGCCGGCTGCATGGGGTTGCGCAACGGCTCGAACTCGAACCGGCGTTTCTCGGCGGGTTGCGGGCGGCGCGGAAGATCACGCGCGGTCCGAAGCCCGAGCGGGCGCTGCGCGAGCTCGGGCTCAAATCCGATTTACGCGCCGAGGAGCCGACGACCGACGGGCTGATCGCGACGTTGTCGAGCCTCGATCTCAGCGGCCGGCGCATCGGTGTGCAATTGTACCCGGGGGATCCTAACACCCGGTTCACCGATTTCCTGCGGCAGGCGGGGGCGGAGCCCGACCCCGTCCTGCCCTACATCTATGCGTCCGCCGCCGATGACGAGAAGGTCGTCGAGCTGATCGACGGAATGGCCGATGGCGCCGTCGATGCGATTGCTTTCACCAGCTCGCCGCAGGTGCGACGGCTCTTTGAGGTCGCTGCGGCTACCCGAGGCGAAGAGGCATTGCGAACCGCGCTGCAGGGGATCCAAATCGGCGCCATCGGCCCGGTCGTTGCCGAGGCGTTGCGGCGGCGAGGCGTCGAGGCGACGATCACTCCCGATCACGGGTATTTTATGAAACCGTTGGTTTCGGCATTTCTCGACGCATTCTTGCGATAGCTCTGAGATTCGCCGCCCAACGCCATCACCTGTCGAAGCCAGAGCGCTGATCGGCCACGCATCGCGGCTGCCGCTTGACACCAACGGGGCGCGGTCGAGACTGGCGCAGCGCTACTTGAAGCGGACGACTTTGTTGCAGGATCTCGCATTCAATTCAGTCGCCTTCGACGAGGGCGATATCCGCCGTTGCCTTCCGGGCAGTTACGAAAAGGGCCGTTCGTATCATCGCGAAGGTGCGGTTCGCGAGCTGCGCGCGGACAAAGGCGGACAACGCCTGATCGCGTCGGTCCAGGGAAACCGGCCGCGCCCCTACCACGTCTTTGTCGAGATCGAAGATTCCGAGCCGGTCGTATTGTCCGGCCGCTGCAGCTGTCCGGTCGGATGGAACTGCAAGCACGCCGCAGCCGTGCTGCTCGAAGCTTTGCGAAAGCCGCCGCCGGTCGAGCGGGGCGACGAGAGTCTGCTGGACGGTGCGGTCGGGGGCTGGCTGCACCGCCTGCGGCAGGCTGTACATCCGCCGACCTCGCCGGAGACGATCGTGTACCGCCTCGACGAGCCGGTCGCGCCGGGATTGCCGTTCGTCATCGACCTGCGGGTCGTGCGCATTCTCAAATCGGGTGCGTGGGGGGCCGATCGCGCGCTGCCGGTGCAGCAACTACAGAATGCGAGCGCCAACTACATGACCCCCGCCGACCGCGCCATCATCGGGTTGCTGCAGGGTGGTTCGTGGAGCGCACAGCCTCAGCTTTCGCCAGATCCCGAGATTGCCGATCTGACCGTGCGCCGGATGCTCGCGACCGGCCGCTGCCCCTGGCAGGACCTTGCCTCGCCGGCGTTGGAATTGGGGCCGAGCCGCGCCGGGCGGCTCAGCTGGCAGCTCGATGATGACGGCCGTCAGAGCATGCGTGTCGTGCTCGACCATCCGTCCGCGGTGGTGTTGCCCTCCGCCTCGCCCTGGTATGTCGTTCCGGCCGAGCACCTGGCGGGGCCGGTCGAGCTCGATCTGGCGCGACCGCTTGTCAGGGTCGCGTTGTCGGCACCGCCGGTGACGAAGGCGCAGGCTGAGGCGGTCGGCGCTGCCCTCGAACGCGAATTGCCTGGTCTCTCCTTGCCGCGGCCGCGCTCCGATATCATCGAAGAAATCCGGAAAGATCCGCCGGTTCCAGTACTCACTCTCGTTCAACGGAAGCGAGGCTGGAACTATTGGGGAGTGCGGACGAAGGAGTGGGACGACAATGTCGATCTGGCGCTCCTCGGCTTTTCTTATGGCGGCATTGTCATCGATCCGCACGACCGGCGGAACGAGTTGCGCGCCTTGGAGGACGGGCGGATCCTTGTGCGGCGCCGCAATCGCAGCGCCGAGCGCGGAGCGCTGAAGCGCTTGCAGGAATTCGGGTTGCAGGCTGTCGAGACCTTCGAAGCGCAAGATCGCGACGAGGACCGGATTGCCTTCGGTTTCGCCGAGGGGCAACGGGACTGGCCGAAGTTTGTCTATGACGCCGTGCCTCAACTCGAGCGCGAAGGCTGGCGGATCGAATTCGAGGACGGTTTTCGTCATCGCGTCGTCGATGGCGCGGGCGAGTGGACGGCCGAGCTGGACGAGGGCAGCGGGTGGTGGTTCTCGCTCGATCTCGGGATTGTCGTCGAGGGCGAGCGCGTCGCGCTCCTGCCGGTACTGAGTTCCTTGCTCGCCCGTCTGCGCGATCGAGACATGCCGAGCGACCTCGACGCGCTGGCGTATAACGGCACCGTGTTCGGCAGGCTCGAAGACGGTCGGCACGTCGCGCTCCCGCTGGAGCGCACCAAGGCCATCATGGCCACCCTCGTCGAGCTGTACGACCCGAAAAACCTGTCCACCGCGGGCAAGCTCGGCGTTTCGGCCGGTGAAATGACGGGCCTCGCAGCCCTAGAAGCGGCGACCCGGCTGCGCTGGCTCGGCGGCGAGCGGCTGCGGGAATTGGCGGAGCGGCTGTCGAGCTTTTCGGGGATCGTCGAGGTCGAACCGCCGGCCGGGCTGCGGACTGAGTTGCGCCCGTATCAGCGCGAGGGGCTCAATTGGCTGCAGTTTCTGCGGGGGTACCAGATCGGCGGCATTCTCGCTGACGATATGGGGCTGGGCAAGACGGTGCAGGCGTTGGCTCATGTCCTCGTCGAAAAGCGCGAAGGCCGCCTCGACCGGCCCTGCCTCGTCGTCTGCCCAACGAGCGTCGTGCCGAACTGGGTCGCCGAAGCGGCGCGGCTGGCCCCCGAGTTGCGGGTTTTGTCATTGCATGGCCCCGATCGAGCGGACCGCTTTCCCGAGATCGATAATGCCAATCTGGTGGTGACGACCTACGCGCTGTTGTCCCGCGATGCCGACCGTCTGCTCCCGGTTCAGTGGCACATGGCGCTGCTGGACGAAGCGCAGGCGATCAAAAATTCAGCCGCGAAGACGACGCAGCTGGTCTGCCGCCTCGATGCCCGCCATCGGCTGTGTCTCACCGGTACGCCGATGGAGAACCATCTCGGCGAGCTATGGTCGCAATTCGCGTTTCTGATGCCGGGGCTGCTCGGCGACGCCAAGCGTTTCGCGCGCGTGTTCCGCACCCCGATCGAGAAAAAGCAGGACGGCGAACGCCGCGCCGTCCTGTCGGGCCGGCTGAAACCGTTCCTGTTGCGGCGGACCAAGAGCCTGGTGGCGGCCGATCTGCCGCCGAAAACCGAAATCCTGCGCCCGCTCGAACTCGCAGGCCCGCAGCGTGATCTCTATGAGACGGTGCGGCTCGCGATGCACGAGAAGGTCCGCCGCGAGGTCGCGGAGAAGGGGATCGCCCGCAGCCACATCGTCGTGCTCGACGCGCTTCTGAAATTGCGCCAGGTGTGCTGCGACCCGCGCCTCGTCAAGCTCACCGCGGCGCGCCAAGTAAATGCCAGCGCCAAGCTCGAGCATCTGATGGAAATGCTCCCGCCCTTGATTGAGGAAGGCCGGCAGATCCTGCTGTTTTCCCAATTCACCAGCATGCTCGACCTGATCAAGCCCGCCCTGGCCGAAGCCGGTATCGACTTCGTCGAGTTGCGAGGCGATACGAAGGACCGCGCGGGTCCGGTCGCACAATTTCAGAAGGGCAAGGCGCCGCTGTTCCTGATCAGCCTCAAGGCCGGCGGCACGGGCCTCAATCTGACCGCGGCGGACACGGTGATCCATTACGATCCCTGGTGGAACCCGGCCGTCGAGGACCAGGCGACCGACCGCGCCCACCGTATCGGCCAGGACAAACCCGTCTTTGTCTACAAGCTGGTCGCGCAAGGCACCGTCGAAGAGCGCATGCTCGAGCTGCAGCAGCGCAAAAAGGCGCTCGCCGCCGGAATTTACGATGCTGCGGGCGGCACCGGCGCCGGCCTCGAAGCCGGCGACATCGAGCGCCTCTTCGAGCCGCTAGCGTAAGAGGCGGCACGGTGTTTATGGCCGCCCGTCTTGTTCGAGGATCTCGCGCAACGCGGTCCAGCGCGCAAGCTTAGCCGAGAAATCGATCGTGGCATGCGCCGGGCTCGTCGAGGGCAATGCGAGATAGGTGAGCGCCAGGCGGCGCGCGAAATGGCGGTCGTATAGGCGGCGGGCGGTCGTGCCGTTGAAGGCGACGGCGCGGATCAGCGGATGCTCTTCGAGCAGCCGATCGATTGCATTAGGCCGTTCCAGGCGGATTGTCGTGTCGGCGCTCCTCTCGCGTTCGCCGAGTTCGCAGACGTCCCACACGGCAATCCGATGCGCCGCCAGAAAGGCGAGCCGTTCCGGATAATTCAAAGCCGGCGGCTCACCGAACAAAGCGAAAATAATCGGCCAGAACAGGTTGCGCGGATGGGCGTAATACTCGCCTCGGCGCAATGACTCTTCACCCGGAAGCGTGCCCAGAACGAGGACGCGCGCCTGCGCGTCAACGACCGGCAGAAAGCTGTGTTTGGCGGGCGCAGCCGAGGCGCTGACGCCAGTGCCGCCTCTCACTCGACGTAGCGGCCGAGGCGGACCGCCGTCTGGCCCTTGGCGAGGCGGCGCGACGGCATGATCAGCACGCAATCGTCGTAGGGCGTGCGAATTTCACGCCCGTTGTCGCGGCCGATCAGGGTGCCCTTGGGCGACAGCACCTCGAGCCCGCGAAAATCCTGGACGAACTCGAATTTGTCTCCGGTAATCGTAACAGCTTCGGTGACTTGAATGACGCGCTGCCGCGGGTGCGCGTCGAAATCCGGGCCGGCGAGCACCGCGGCATCGTCGCGCGTCACAGTAGTTAGCGCGATCAGGAAGCGCAGCATGACATCGGTCGCGACCTCCGCAGCCCGGCGTTCCCAATGCTGGCCGGCTTCGATCAGCAGCGCGGTCTTGGCCGAGTTGGGGTCACCGAACCCGCCATAGTCGCGCATCCGGGGGCCGGCGGCGTGACCCGCATCGCACATGATCAGCTCCGGGATCCCGACCTGCTTGGCCAATGCCAGCGGTTTGTGCAGCGTTCCCGCCAACATCAGCGGCGCCGTCGCGTATTGCATCGAGTGTATGTCGAGCAAAAAATCGGCGGCATCGACGATCGGACGCAAGGCGCGGGCCCGCGTCAGTTCCACCGATTGGCGCGGGCCGTTGAGCATCGTGGCGGACCACAGCCGATTGAAATCTTCATCGATGTAGCGCGATGCTGTCGGGATGCGCAAATCAAAGCTGCGATACGCGGCGATGTTGTCGAACGCCAAAGTCAGCCTGCCCTGTCGCGGCTGCAATCCGGCGCGGAACAATCGATCGAGCGCGATCGCGCCGCAAATCTCGTTGCCGTGGGTCAAGGCGGTGACCAGAACATGCGGTCCGGCGGCCCCGCTGTCGAAGGTCGTGACGTAATCGATCCCGGTGTTGCCGGCCCGGTAGGGCTCGATGTCGGGCGGGGTCAGCTCGACTGCATAGGTAGGTTCGGGCAAACGGCGCTCCCGGTTTCGAGTATTATCGTCGTCATCTTGCCTCGGATCGCTGCTCTCGTCACGCCGACAACAGGCCGCAGCAGCCTGAATCCGAGGTCGTGCCGGAGCTGAACCGGCCCGTCAGATTGCGGGCTGTGACCTTCGTTGCTTGCTCACAGACAGGAGCATGCGTAGATTTGTGCGAGGAGTACACGGCTCGAACCAAAGGCTTGGCGCGTCGCCGCAACCAACGAGCTTGACAGCATGAGCTTCGAGATCCCGGGAGTGTTGTGGCGCCGCGACCCACGGGCGGCTGAAGCGCCGCTGGTCTTCGACTCACCGCATAGCGGGTCGGAATATCCCGAAGATTTTCGCTTTTGCTGCTCCCTCGACCTCTTGCGGACGGCCGAAGACGCCTATGTCGACGAGCTTTACGCGGCCGCACCGGAACTGGGCGCGACCCTGATCGGCGCGGTATTTCCGCGCAGCTATCTCGACCCCAACCGGGCGGCGGACGATCTCGACACCATGCATATCGACGGCATATGGCCGACGCCTCTCTCGCCTTCGCACAGGACCCGGGCCGGTCTCGGGCTCGTACGGCGCGTCGCAAGGCCGGGCATTCCGATCTATGATCGCAAGCTCACCGCCGCCGAGGTCATGGCGCGAGTCGAGCGCTGCCACACCCCTTATCATCGCGTGCTGGAAGAGGCTTGCGATCGCGCCCACCGCAAGTTCGGTACGGTCTGGCATGTGAACTGCCATTCGATGCCGTCGCAGCGCAGCGGCAAGAAGGGCGGGCGCTGTGCGGATTTTGTGTTGGGCGATCGCGACGGCACTACCTGCGCACCGGAATTCACCCATTTTGTCGCCGGAGTGTTGCGGGAGCGCGGCTACACGGTGCGCATTAACGAGATTTATAAAGGGGTCGAAATCGTCAAGCGGCAAGGCCGTCCGGCGGCCAACCGGCACAGCCTCCAGATCGAGGTCGACCGCGCACTCTACATGGACCAGAAAACGCTGGAAAAGACTCGCGGCTTCGGCCAGTTGCAGGCCGACATCACCTTTATGATCGAGGCGCTGAAAGATTTTGCCAGCGCCAGACTCGAGACGCGCGCCTATGCGGCGGATGATTAAAATGGAGGCTTGATGGCAAAGATTCCGGAGGTCCTGCAATCTCACATCAACACCGCCTTTCCGGCCAATGTCTGCCTGGTCGGCAGCGTGCTGCCCAACGGGTTTGCGCAGATCAGCCCCCGCGGCAGCACGATGGTGTTCGACGATACGCACATCGCGCTGTGGGAGCGCGGCAAAGGCTCGACTAACGAGAACCTTGCGGACGGGACCCTATTGACCGTGTATTTCCGCAAGCCGCAGCTGCGCGAAGAGGGCGTGCTTCCGAAAGGCGGAATTGCGCGGTTCTATGGGCGCGCCCGGATTTACCGCTCGGGCCCGATCTACGAGGGGGTATGGCGGCGCCTCGTCCAGCCGGAGAAGGACCGTGATCCGCAAAAGAGCGGGTATGCCGTCCTGATCGAAATCGATAAGGCAGAGGATCTCGACGGACAGCCGTTGGGTCTCTCCTGACGCCGGACAGCGCCGCGATCGGGCGGGTCATTCTGCCCTTCCGATGACCAACGCCCTTTCGCTGTATCTCGACGCGCTGCGCTTCGGCGCGGCGCTTACGGTGTTCGTGTCGCATTACTCCACGGGGCGGATCAGCGGGGGTTTGTTCTGGCAGTTCGATGGTGGGCGAACCGCCGTCCTCGTGTTCTTTGTGCTGTCGGGTTTCGTCATCGCCTGGGTGAGCGAGACGCGGGAACGTACTCTCGAGGAGTATGGTCTGAGCCGTGCTGCCCGGCTCTATTCGGTCATCGTCCCCGCCTTCGTCCTGACGGCGGTCCTTGACGGCATCGGCAAAATGATCGATCCGCGATTGTACGGACAACAATGGGGCCACGCGATGGCCCATCCGGTAATCGACTATGCGCTCTCGGCGGTGTTCCTAGGTGAGAGCTGGACGACACGAGTTCTCCCCGGCTTCAATGTCCCTTATTGGTCGCTCAATTACGAGGCTTGGTATTATGTCCTATTCGCAGCCGCCATATTTCTCCGGGGACGAGTGCGGATAGCGGCCGTCGCCGTGGCTGCGCTGGTGGCGGGACCGACAATCCTGTTCCTCCTTCCGGTGTGGCTGATGGGGGTTGCGGCGTGGCGATGGCGTTCCGAGATGCTGCGACCCCTCGAACGACCCCTGGGGCGACCGCTGGTGATAGTATGCCTGGCCTGCTTTTTCGCGCTCGAGGCCCTCGGCGGTGAGCGGCTGTTCTGGCACCCGAGGAGCGAATGGCTGCCACCCAACTTTTCGGCGTATGATTTCGTCCTTGGTGCTCTTGTGGCGCTTTTCATTATTGGTCTCGCCAATGCGCAGCTCCCGATGCCAGCAGCTCGGTTCGAACGGCTGGTTCGCGGGCTCGCCGGAACGTCCTTCGGGCTCTATTTGCTGCACTACCCGCTGCTGAACTTCTTCGGCACCGTAGTACCAGGGCCGCCCGACAGAGCACTGCACCGCATCCTTGTTTTCGGTCTCGCACTCGGCGGAGCGCTCGGGCTTGCGAGCCTCATCGAGCCGCGCAAGGCGGCGCTCAAAGCCCAATTGCGTTCAGCGCTCCATTTCCTCCTCGGGAAACCCCCGCCACCGACTGTCGTTCAACAGCAGGTTTCCTGATCTGCGACGGTAGCACAGATCTCGCCATGACCGAACCCGAGTGGTATCGCGCCAATCGTGCCAACTGGGACGAGCGTGTCGGCGTCCATATCGGCCCAGGCGGCTACGATCTCTCCCAGCTGAGGGCCGGTCGCGGTAAGTTGAACGCCATCGAGGAGGCGGAGCTGCCTCCGGTCGAAGGCAAACGCGTCGCCCATCTGCAATGCCATTTCGGGGCGGACAGCCTCACGCTGGCACAGCGCGGCGCGGACATAGTCGGCCTCGATTTTTCGGCCCCTGCCATCGAGGTGGCGCGCAAGTTAACCGGAGAGCTCGGTCTCGCTGACCGCGCGCGCTTTGTTCACGCGGATCTCTACGATTCGTCGGCGGCGATCCCGCCGCCCCATCTGTTCGATGTGGTGTTCGTCACTTGGGGCGCCATCTGTTGGCTGCCCGACATTTCTCGATGGGCGCAGATCGTCGCGGCGCTGCTGCGTCCCGGCGGATCGCTCTATTTGGCCGAAGGTCATCCCACGGCCTAGGTCTTCGATGACGCAACGCGCGCTCCCGACGGCACGCCGGGCTTCTTCGCCCCGTACTTCTCGCGTGAGCCGGTGGTCGACACGGAAGGGAGCGATTACGTGGATCCCAACGCCCGGCTCACCAATGCGGCCGTCTACAACTGGATCCATCCTTTGGGCGAAGTCGTCACCAACCTCATCGCGTCGGGGATGACGTTGGAATGGTTGCACGAGCACGATGCGGTGCCCTGGCGCATGTTCGGAATGCTCGTTGAGGATGCGTCCGGGCTCTACCGTTGGCCGGACAGGCCATGGCTGCCGCTGGCGTTCTCGCTCGTTGCCACCCGCTAATCAGCGGCAGCGATTATCTTCACGAAGCGAACTGTTCTTTGAGCACCCGCTCTTCCAGGTTGAAATCGTGATCGAACAGCAGGGTCATGGCGATATCGCGGTTTTCGCTGACTTGGACGGAGACCACATCGCGAACCTCCGTGAAATCGGCAACTGCGCTGACCGGGCGCTTATCGGTCTCGATCGCGTCGATCCTGACCCGCGCCAGATGTGGCAACAGCGCGCCGCGCCATCGGCGCGGGCGGAAGGCGCTGATCGGGGTCAGCGCGAGGACGCCGGCGCCCAGCGGGATGATCGGACCGTGCGCCGAGAGGTTATAGGCCGTGCTGCCGACCGGGGTGGCGACGAGAATACCATCCGCCATCAACTCTTCGAGCCGAACGACGCCGTCGACGCTGACCCGCAGCTTCGCCGCTTGCCTCGTCTCCCGAAGCAATGAGACTTCGTTGAAGGCGAGCGCCTGGTGGGGGCTGCCATGCTGGTTTTCCGCAATCATTTCGAGCGGATGCAGAACCACCGGCTGCGCACCGGCGATGCGCTCGTATAGTCCACCCGGCCGGTAGGCATTCATCAGAAACCCGACGCTGCCGCGATGCATGCCGTAAATCGGCAGGCCGAGAGGCAGGAAGCGGTGAAGGGTCTCCAGCATGAAGCCGTCGCCACCAAGCGACACGATGATTTCGGCGCGCTCCGGAGGAACGCAGGAGTAACTGCTACAAAGTTCTCTGAGCGCCTGCTGCGCGGCCTCGGTATCCGCTGCGACGGCGGCGATGCGGCGTGGCGGCCCGGTCACCGGGCTTCACCCGCCGGTTACGCTCATATGACGCGCAATGGCGGGCCGGTTATGGCGGCGGTCGATGATGAAGTCGTGACCCTTGGGCTTGCGGTCGATCGCCTCGCGGATCGCCGCTTCGAGCACCTCGTCGCCCTCGGATTGGCGCAGCGGCGTGCGCAGATCCGCTGCATCTTCCTGGCCGAGACACATGAAGAGGGTGCCGGTGCAGGTCAAACGCACGCGGTTGCAGCTCTCGCAAAAATTGTGGGTCAACGGCGTAATGAAGCCGAGCCGACGGCCGGTTTCCCTCACCGTGACATAGCGCGCGGGACCGCCGGTTCGGTAATCGGTGTCGTCCAGCGTCCAGCGCCGCTGCAATCGGGCGCGCACCATGGAGAGCGGCAGGTACTGGTCGAGCCGGTTTTCCCCACCGATATCGCCCATCGGCATGACTTCGATGAATACCAGATCGAAGCCTTGCTCACCGCTCCATGCCACGAGGTCGTCGAGCTCGTCCTCATTGACCCCGCGCAACGCCACGGCATTGATTTTGACCGCGAGCCCGGCAGCTTTGGCCGCCGCGAGCCCTTCGAGAACCACGTCCAGCCGGCCGCGGCGCGTGATCTCGGTGAACTTGACCGGGTCTAGCGTGTCCACCGATACGTTAACCCGGCGCACGCCGCAGTCGCGCAATTCGCCGGCATAACGGGCGAGCTGGCTCCCGTTGGTCGTCAGCGTCAGCTCGCCTAGTCCGCCGCTGTCGATGTGACGGCCGAGCGAGCGGAACAGGCTCATGATGTTGCGGCGCACGAGCGGCTCACCGCCGGTCAGACGGAGCTTTTTGACGCCGAGCCGGATAAAGGCGCTGCACACCCGGTCGAGCTCTTCGAGGGTCAAGAGCTCGGATTTCGGCAAAAACGTCATCTCTTCCGCCATGCAATAAACGCAGCGGAAGTCGCAGCGATCGGTCACCGATACGCGCAGATATGTTATTGTTCGTCCAAACGGGTCGATCATGCTTTGCTCATTTGCGCCGCAGCCTCGCGTTATTAAGATAGGCGCTCGACGAGCAGATGTCGCCCCTGATCTCCTCATGGCCCCCCCGAGCCTTAGCGCGGCGGCTCCTCTGGGAACCAATCTCCAAGCACCTGCTCCTCGGCGTAGGCCGTAGCCTTGATGGTCGGCAGCTCCATCTGATCGATTTCGCCGTGCTCCTCTAAATCGAGAATTGCGAGCTGAACAGCTCCCGCGGTCTCCTTCTCTATGAGACGCGGGATTTCACGCCTCAGACTGGGGCTATCCTCCAGGATGCGGGCGATATCGGTCCGCGCCAGCCGGATTGTGCGGCGCCAGCCGTGACGGGCTGCCGCCTGATGCTCGGACCAAGCGACGGTGTCTGTTTCATAGAGGGTTTTCAGATCCGTCATGACAGCCTCAATATGGCATCAGCCGCCTTGCGGCGGAAGCTCTCCCGCCCCATCATCGACACATGCAGGAATTTGTTGTGGCGCCCCGGCCCGACGACCCGCGGCTGACCCGCACCGTGGCCGGCATCGATCACGAAGGACGGCGGGTCGACGCGGCCGTCGTCATGGAGCGGCCGCTGACCTTGTTTCTCAACGGTCGTGAGATCGTCACGATGATGACGATCGGCGATCACCCCGATTATCTTGCCATCGGCTATCTCTTGAACCAGAACATGCTGCGCGCCGATGACCGCATCACTGGCATCGATTACGACGAGGAGCTCGAGACGGTCGTAGTCCGCACCGACCGCGAGACCGATTTCGAGGACAAGCTGAAAAAGAAGACGCTGACTTCGGGCTGCGCTCAGGGGACCGTGTTCGGCGATCTGATGGAGAAGTTCGACGAGGTCCGGCTCGACCCGAATGCGGTGCTGCGCACCTCGTGGCTTTACGCGCTGACCCGCAAGATCAACACGGTGCCGAGCCTCTATCTTGCGGCCGGGGCGATCCATGGCTGTGTGCTGTGCGAGGAGGATCGGCCGCTCATCTACATGGAGGATGTCGGCCGGCACAACGCAATCGACAAAATCGCCGGCTACATGCACCGGCATCACATCTCCCCGGCGGGCAAGATCTTCTACACAACCGGGCGGCTGACCTCCGAAATGGTGATCAAGACCGTTCAGATGGGCATTCCGATCCTGATTTCGCGATCGGGGTTTACCGCGTGGGGCGTCGATCTCGCGCGGCAGGCCGGGCTCACCCTGATCGGCCGGGCCAAAGGGAAACGGTTCCTCGCGCTCGCCGGGACCGAGCGCATTGTCTTCGACGGCGATATGAGGTCGGTTAACGAGCATCCCCGCGTCGCGCGCAAAGCCAGCGTCGAGGAGGATGCGGCGTGAAAATCGTCGGCCTGCTGCTCGCCGGCGGGCAATCCCGCCGCATGGGCGGCGGCGACAAGGCGTTGCGGGTAATCGGCGGGGTGCCGCTGCTCGAGCGGGTGATCGAGCGGATGCGGCCACAGGTCGAAACGCTCGTGCTCAACGCCAATGGCGACCCCGCCCGTTTCACAAACTTCGGCCTCCCGGTCGTACCGGACAGCGTGCCCGGTTTTGCCGGGCCGTTGGCCGGGGTGCTGGCGGGGCTTGATTGGACGGCTGAGCACCGCCCGGATTGTACTCACGTCGTCAGCGTTGCCACCGATGCGCCGTTCCTGCCGCGAGACCTTGTGTCACGGCTCGTGCGCGGCATGGAAGAATCCGGCGCGGACCTCGCTTGCGCGGCGTCCGGCGGTCATGCGCATCCGGTGATCGGCCTCTGGCCGGTGCGGCTGCGGGAAGACCTGCGCCGCGCGGTCGTGGAACAATTGGTCCGCAAGGTCGATCTGTGGACGGCGCGTCACCGCCTCGCGACCGTGCCCTTCCCCGGCGAGCCGATAGACCCGTTTTTCAATGCCAACCGGCCGGAAGACCTAAATACCGCCGCTGCGCTCCTCATCGCCGAGAGAAGCGACCCACCATCGAGCTGAGGAAGACGGAGCATCGTTTCTCTGCGCCGATCGGCGAACGTGCCTCAGGTCTGGACGCTGGACTGACGCTCGCGGTGCTAGCAGACCGCTTTGCAGCCGAGCGGATGATCGCAGATGGCCCGGCACGGTTTGGACGGTTTCAACCCGCAAACGGCTGTCGCCAACGCTGTCGAGCCCTCATCTCTCTCGGTCGAGTATCGGTATGCCGCTTCGACCGGCACTGTGGATCTGCGCGTCTTTGAGCTGCTGTCGGCGCGCCTCTGTCACGAGTTGAGCGGGCCCATCGCCGCGATCGGCAATGGCGTCGAACTGCTCGCCGAGGAGGACCCTGGTCTCGGGTCATCGCCCAACCCGGCCTTCCTGCACGATGCCGTCACACTGGTCAGCGAGAGTGCGCGCCGCGCGCGCTGCCGGCTGCAATTCTATCGCTTTGCCTACGGGTTCAGCTCGGGCTCGACGATCGCAGGCCCGGCGCCGCATGAGATCGCCACCGGCTTTTTGGCTGCGGCCAATATCGTCGGCGATTATGCCGAGGGAATTCGGATGCTGTCGCCCGACTGGCAGAAGCTGGCCTGCAATCTGCTTTCGGTCGGGGCCGATGCGTTGCCGCGCGGCGGCCGCCTGGTTCTGACCGACCAACCGCTCAGCCTCGAAGCGGTCGGGGAGCGCGCCGCTTTGTCCGCTGAAGCGCGTGACGCGCTGATGCTCGCGACGCCGGTTGCCGATCTCACAGCTCGGACGGTGCAGCCCTATTTCACCGGGCTCCTCGCCAGAGCGCTCGAGCGCTCTTTGAGCGCGACCGCGGAGCCGGGACGGGTCCGGCTCAGGGTGGTCGTTCCCCGATAAGGACCCGGCTCAGCCCATCGAGCCCGCTAGGCTGCTGCCGTGCTGCGCCGCACGGCCGACATATCGGCGCTGGTACTGGCTGTCGCAGCGCCGGGCAGCGGCATCGGATCCCGCAGAACATAGCCGCGGCCCCATACCGTCTCGATGTAATGGCTGCCGCCGGTCGCCTGGGCGAGCTTTTTGCGCAGCTTGCAGACAAAGACGTCGATGATCTTCAGCTCGGGCTCGTCCATGCCGCCGTACAAGTGATTGAGAAACATCTCCTTCGTCAACGTCGTGCCCTTGCGCAGGCTGAGCAGCTCGAGAATTCCGTATTCTTTGCCGGTGAGGTGCACGGGCTGGTCGTCGACCGAGACGACGCGGGTGTCGAGATTGACCACCAGCTTCCCGGTCCGGATAGTCGATTCAGAGTGGCCCTTCGACCGGCGCACGATTGCCTGTATGCGCGCGATCAGCTCCCGCCGGTCAAACGGTTTCGTCAGGAAATCGTCGGCGCCGAACCCCAGCCCCTTGATCTTGTGGTCGAGCTCGGCCAGACCCGAGAGGATCAGGATAGGCGTGCGAACCCGCGCCGCGCGCAGGCGCCGGAGCACCTCGTAACCGTCGATGTCCGGCAGCATCAAATCGAGCAGAATGATATCGTAATCGTAGAGTTTGCCGATCTCCAGGCCATCCTCGCCTAGATCAGTCGTATCACAGATAAAATTCTCATTGATCAGCAGCATTTTGATGCTGGCTGCGGTTTGAGCATCGTCCTCGACTAAAAGCACGCGCATTGGAACCTCCGGGGTTCGGCCGGTTGTCATGCCGGCGGGCCTTGGTTAATCAGAATTACCAGAATTAGTTAACAACTCGTTTACCGGTAATTCCGAAATGTTGGACTTGCGATCAGGGGATCGCGACACCGAGCGGGCGGCGATTGCCTTGGTGACTGGTGGGTCGGGCGTCCTTCGGCTTTTCCAATGGACGGCAGTCGCACCACCTTACAGTCAGCTGCATCTGTGGGCCGGGTCATCGTGGGAAGGGACCCGTTTGTTCCAATTCCGGCTAACCTCGCCCCCGGGTTTCCCTGTCCGAAACTCGACCGCGACAGACATCAACCCCCCTCCTTCTCGATTCACGTCTGCAAGCTTGACGATCATTCGGACACTTCGTGATCCAGAAGTGTGACCGGGGTCACACTGCCAACAAACTTTTTGTGATAGAACCTCGGCTGAAGGCTGGGTCCGTCCGGGCGAGGCTGGCCGCACCCAACACCTTGAGCCCGAGTTTTATTACTCTACCGGCGTCAGTCAGCCGTCCCGCGGATAACGGAGCCATCAGCGATTTTTTTCTGAACCATCGTCAAGCGACCTGGGACAAAAGTCTCCTCACTGCTCTAGTCCATTGGACTGGGCCTTTCTCCGCACGATTTCTTCCGATTTCCTATGCGAATTAATCGTGTTTGACGGCATGCGTCTCAGAAATTTTTTCGCGAAATGCATTTAACGCGGTTACGTCGGGCTGATCTGGAGCAACGGGTGCTCGGTTTCGTCGATAGCTGCGCGTTTCTCCGCCAAGAACTCGGCCGCACGCCGCACCTCGCAAACGGTATGGTTCAAGAAATGCGTTCGCTGCCGGCAAATATCCTCATCCAAGCCTCGCATAATGCCGTGCGACGAGCGGCCGCGGAGAGCTCGGTTCCTCGCCAGAGCTACCGACGGCTGCTGAACCTCTCGGAAGCTACCAACGTATCGGACGGCGGCTTATTCCGAGAATTTGAGGATCGGGCCGGCGGCGGCCCGCGGAGCGCAGCGTCGTTCCGCGGGCGCGCGGGTCTCTCTTGTGACTACCGGGACGGGCTGCGCCAGTGCCAACCTGTCCACCATGTCCCCGAACACCCGTCCACCATCTCCCCAGCCTTTACACAATGCGGGAGAGGGGGCGAGCGGAGCGAGCGGGGTGAGAGGGTCCTGACGGGCTCCGAGAAGGTCAGAAAACTCGGTCACGATAGACGATTGGTTCCGCGCTAGAGCTGGATTGCTTTGCATCAATGATGGGTCGGTTGCGCCCTTTCACCGCGATCAATCATGCGTTTCAGTCGATCCGCAATGATCCTGAAACGACGCTGTTCGGCTTTGATCAATACGGCCATGTGTTCATTCACCAAACGACGCACAACATTATTCGCCAGCTTTGGGAGCAGCTGTACGCCAGCCATGCGCCGACAGTAGGCGGTCCGACCGCCGGTGACGGAGCAGCGCTGGCCGGGTTCAACCCGCCCATCTCGGACCGAGCGAGGAGATCGTCCAGCACCCGCCGCGTTCGCCCGGCGTGAATTTCTGAAGCGAGCCCGCAATCACGCGTTTCATGGCATCCTCGATCAGCATTTCGACGAACGCGGATATTTCGTACGAGTTGACTGACGGCCTAACCCGACTTTCGCAACTCGACCCTGATTTGGGGAATTTTGCGGATGGGCTGAACGGCAACTGGTTGATCGGCTTGGTACGATCCGGAAGAACAGTGGAAAAGCGGCAGCGGTGCCGACCAAGTAGCTTGCGGGACGATCGGCGGCTGCAGAATCTCGCGGCATGTTTTTGCGCTACAAGGTTCGCCGGAAGGACGGCAAGGAGCACCGCTACTGGAGCATCGTCGAGAACCGCCGGGTGTCGGGCGGGCGGACGGTGCAGCGGCAAGTGCTGTATCTGGGCGAGATCAATGACGGCCAGAAAGCCGCGTGGTGCCGAACGATCGAAGCGTTCGACGAGGCTGGCCAGGACCCGAGGCAGATCGCGCTGTTCCCCGAGGACCGCCCGGCGCCAGTTCTGGATTGCGATGTGGTGCATGTCCGGCTCAGCGGACTGCGGCTGCACCGGCCGCGGCAGTGGGGCGCCTGCTGGCTGGCCTGCCATCTGTGGGATCAACTGCGGCTGGATGACTTCTGGTCGCCACGACTGCCGGCCTCGCGACAGGGAACGCGCTGGCTGAACGTGCTGAAGACGCTGGTGACCTACCGGCTGGTCGACCCAGGCAGCGAATGGCGGTTGCATCGGCAGTGGTACGCGCAAAGCGCCATCGGCGACCTGCTGGGCGAGGATTTCGCCGTGGCCGGCAAGGACAACCTGTACCGGTGTCTGGACAAGCTGCTGGCGCATAAGCAGGAGCTGTTCAGCTTCCTGCGGCAGCGCTGGCAGACGCTGTTCCAGGCCGATTTCGAGATCCTGCTGTATGATCTGACCAGCACGTATTTCGCATGCGATCCGCCAGAAACCGGCAAGCGGCGGTTCGGCCACTCGCGGGACCACAGATCAGACTGCGTCCAGATGGTCATTGCCCTGATCGTGACCCCAGAGGGTTTCCCGCTGACTTACGAGGTGATGCCGGGCAATACCTCGGACAAGACGACGCTGGGCGACTTCCTCAGTCGGATCGAGGTCCAATATGGCAAAGCCGGGCGCACTTGGGTAATGGACCGTGGCATCCCGAGGGAAGCCGTGCTGACCGAGATGCGGGCTGCGAAGACGCCAACCCACTACCTGGTCGGCACACCCCGCGCGCGGCTCAGCCAGTTGGAGCAAGAATTCCTGGCGAGGCCTTGGGCACAGGTTCGCGATTCGGTTCAGGTGAAGCTGATTGAATAGGATGGTGAACTTTACATCCTGGCTCGCAGCGGCGGACGACGGGACAAGGAGCAGGCGATGCGGCGGCGGCGGCTGAAGAAGCTGGTCAAACGCCTGCCTGAGCTACGCCAACAGAAGCTGACCCGGGATCAACTGCTGATCAAGCTGGGAGCTGCACGAACGGAAGCGGGGCCGGTCGCTTATCGGATCATCGACATCCAGCTGCTCGGCAAGGACCAGGCGGTCACGGCAGAGACTTTCTGCTTCAAGCTGAACTGGCGAAGCTGCGGGAGGCACGCCGGCGGGAAGGCGGTTATCTGCTGCGATCCAATCTCACGGACGGCGATCCGGCGAAACTCTGGGCGTTCTATCTGCAATTGGTGGAAATCGAGCAGGCCTTCAAAGAACTCAAGGGGGACCTGGCGATCCGCCCGATCTACCACCAAACCGACGCGCGCATCGAAGCCCACATCTTCGTGGCATTCCTGGCCTACTGTCTGCAGGTGACGGCTCAAGCAGCGGCTGCGGTCCCTGGCGCCGGGGCTGACGCCACGGTCGGTGTTGGAGAAGATGGCCGCAATCCAGATGGTCGATATGCACCTGCCGACCACCGATGGGCGCACGGTCCTGCTGTCGCGCTACACCGAGCCAGAACTGGACCAGTTGATCCTGCTCCGCCAGTTGAAGATCGACTTGCCCGCTCAGCCGTCACCCAGGATTGCCTCGGTCGACGGGTTGCCGCGCCATGATACCGCCCTGTGTGGTGCCGACTTTTCGACCGTACACCGCGAAAACCTCGAGTTTGGCGGCTTCTATGCCTCGAGTTGCGAAAGTCGGGCTAACCTCGCCGGCGAAAGGGCGCGGAGCACCCATTCGCAGAGGATCAGCAATGCGGCGAGTGCTTGGGACCGTCGTCGGCGGGATGCTGCGGCTGTGGACCATCGCGGCGTCCGCCGGCGGTGTCGGCAAGCTCGGGCTGATCGCCTCCTACACCGGCGCCTTCGCGACCTGGGGCAGCCATTCCAGCAGGCGGTCGAGGCCTCTCAGGCGCTCCACGGCAACACCGTCAAGGGGGCGGCCGGCGAGGAGATCGAAATCCAGTTCCTCTACCGGGACGCGGCGAGCCAGGGCCTGACAAGGCCAAGCAATTAGCCGAAGAGCTGATCCCTGCACGACCACGTCAAGTCTCTTTGCGGTCTCGAATTGTCGCCCTACGCGATGGCGCTCACCCATAACAGCTGGGGATTGGCGAGGGCATCAGCCGGAATAACCCGGCCGACCTCGAAGCCCGGGCGACCAAACTACGCCCGCATCCGGCGCGGCAATACGATTAACTTGCTTCCTTACCTCGGGCGCTCCGCATTGCCTACGCTGGAGGGGCGACTGAGAGCCGGCCGACCACGTTGTGGCGCTCGATCAGGCGCGCCACCAATCCGGATTTCTTCGCCTCCTCGACAAACTCGCGCAGAAAGGCGGCCCCGGCGGAATTGCTCCGTGCCGTGCCGACCGCCTGCTGCACGGCAGTGAACTGCCCGTCGAGAATTCGCGCGCCGGGCAATTTCTCGAGGTCCGACATCAGTCCCGGGCGCAAGCCGGCGAGCGCGTCCATCTTGTCGTCGACGAATTGCTTAAAGGCGGCGCCGCCGCCACCCTCGGAGCGAACGACTTCGGCGTGCTTGATATTGCGCGCGAGCCACAGATCATAAGCGCTCCGCGCGCTCACCGCGATGCGCACGCCGGGTTTGTCGACATCGGCAATGCTTTCAAGGGGCGATCCCGCCGGCACCAGATAGGTCGCCTCGATCTCGACATAGGCCGGGGTGAACGCGATTTTCTCGGCGCGCTGCGGCTCGGCGCCGATCAGCCCGATGTCCCACACGCCGCTCCCCGCCGCATCTGCGAGTTCGCCCGGCCGCGCATATGGCACATAAGCGACGGGTACGCCCAGACGCGAAGCAATCTCCTGCGCCATATCGGGCGCTACCCCCTCGGGATCGCCCGAAGGGGTGCGGCCTGTGACCAACAGGAAATTGCCCATATTAATGGCTGCACGCAGAACGCCGGTCGGGGCAAGCTCGGAGACGACTTCTTGAGGCATGGGGAAATCCGGGGTTGGTGGCGTTGACTGCGTCAGTTTGGATTATCGGGAGCCGGTAAGCACGCGAAAACGCGCCTGTGGATAAGTCTGTTGAAAACTCGGCGAAAGCCGCGCTGCGCCCGCCGCGCAGCTTTGGTTTTCGCAAATTCCCCAACTTCCGCTCTGCTGCCGAAGACTAGGTCTGCCCTCCGTTCTTTCTACTTAGACTAGCGTTTCTCCAATGGAAGATGATGTCTTACGATCGTCACACTTGTTGTGAACAACTCGTTTCCAGACGATATTGGTTCCTCATCGGGATGGCTTGCGGCGGCAAGCTTGGCTAGGTTCGGCGGATCTCGGCCGCAGCAGGAGCACCCAATGGAATTCGGCATGTTCCACGAGTTTCCGTCACTTCCGGGTCGAACCGAGGGCGAGGCCTTCGACGAGGCGATGGAGCAGGTCGACGCGGCCGAGCGGTTGGGGCTCGACGTGATGTGGCTGGCCGAGCTCCATTTCGAGCCGCGGCGGTCGGTGTTGTCGGCGCCGCTCAGCATTGCGAGCGCGATTGCGGCGCGCACGCGGCGCATCAAGATCGGCATCGCCGTCCAGGTTCTGCCGCTGTGTCATCCTCTGCGCTTGGCCGAGGAGGCCGCGACGGTCGATCAGCTGAGCCACGGCAGACTGATCTTTGGTGTCGGGCGCAGCGGGGTAGCGCAAACCTACGAGGCGTATGGGGTGTCCTACGCCGAAAGCCGCGACCGCTTCCGCGAAATCCTCGACATCGTCGAGCAGGCCTGGACCAAGCCGAGCTTCTCGTACAACGGGCAATATCACAGCTTCAAAGACGTCGCGGTGGTGCCAAAGCCCTACCAGAAGCCGACGCCGCCGATCCGCATCGCCGCCAGCACCCCGGACACGTTCCCGGCGATCGGCCGGCGCGGTGCGCCGATCTTCGCCTCGACGCGCCACACGACTTGGGACGACCTCCCCAAGCAGATCGAAACTTATCACGACGCCTGGGAAAAAGCTGGCCATCCCGGGCGCGGGCAGGTCTTCGTCTCGGCGCCAACCTATATCGCCGAGACCGAGGAGCGCGCCCGCGCCGAACCCAAAGAGAGCATAATGCATTTCTACCACGAGCAGGCGAACCTGCTCGAAGGCGCGGCGCGGCTGGTCGACCCGGAAACCGCCGCCCGGCGGATGCGGCGCGTCGACCAGTTGCGCAGCCTGCGCTATGAGGACGGCTTGCGGAACCACGCTTTGATCGGCACCCCCGAGGCGATTGCCGAACGCCTGAAAACCCTGCGCCGGGAAATCGGGCTCACCGGCATTCTCGCCGAGCTCAATTGCGGCGGCCTCGTTCCGCAACAACAGGTGGTCACCGCCTTGCGACTTCTTTGCGCAGAGGTGAAACCGCGGCTTGCCGCCTAGTCGGCCGGAAACCAGCGCCACTTCGATCCCGGAACTCCCGGCAATCGGGAGGGTTCACCCGCTAGCGCCCATGGTGCGGCGCACAATGGCGGGTAGATTGGGCGTGTCGAGAGCGCGTATCATCCTCGCCGGTTCGGCTGCGGCGCTGGCCGGCTTGGAACGTCTACCGGGCGCGTAAGGCGGAGCGCCGGCAGCGGCCGGCAGGCCGGTTTCTGACCGTCGAGGGTGTGCGGCTCCATTACCTCGATCGGGGCGAGGGTCCGCCGGTGGTATGCTTCATGGCAATGGCATCACCAATAAGGATTTCGAACTGAGCGGAGTGCTCGCTCTCGCAGCGCAGAGCCACCGCGTCATTGCGTTCGACCGGCCCGGTTTCGGGTATAGCCGCCGCCCGCAAGGGGTAATTTGGACTGCTGCGCGCCAGGCTGGGCTTCTGCGGCAGGCCTTCGCAGCAATCGCGCCGGAACCAGTCGTCTTGATTGGTCATTCCTGGGGCACATTGGTGGCATTGGCGCTCGCCTGGACTATCCCGAGGCGGTTCGCAGCCTGATCCTGTTGTCGGGGTACTACCACCCGACCGTGCGCGCCGATGTCGCGCTGTTCTCGCCTCCGGCAATTCCCGTCATTGGCGATATCATGCGCTACACGGTCTCGCCGCCGTTGGCTGCAGCCATGCTGCCGGCGTTGATCAAGCGTTGTTTCGCGCCGCTTCCCGTGCCTGATCGCTTCGCCAGGGGATTCCCGGCCGGCCTCGCGCTGCGCCCATCCCAGATCCGGGCGGAAGCGGAGGACACAGCGATGATGATTTCGGCGGCGGCGGCAATGCACGACCGGTATCGGGAATTGCGCATGCCGGTGACGATCATGGCCGGGACGCAGGACCGCATTGTCGATCACCGGCGGCATGCCGTCCGGCTCAGTGAGCGAGATACCGCACAGCACGCTGCGGCTCGTCCCCAATGCAGGTCACATGATCCACTATGCGGTGCCCGACCAGGTGGTACGGGCGATCGGCGGCGCAGCCGCGGTTCACAGTGGGGCGATTGCCAGCCCTGCCTGTGCTTCACCCGGTCAGCAGCTTTGCGACATAATTCCGGCACGATCCGACTGGCCGGACCGTAGATCCGCTCGGCAAAGAGGCTGGCGCTGTGCGAGGGTTCGAGGTTGAGCTCGACGGTGTGGGCGCCGGCGCGGCGGGCTTCTTCGACAAAGCTGGCCGCCGGCTCGACAGTGCCCGAGGTGCCGATCGAGATGAAGACCTTGCATTGCGCAAGGACCTGATAAATCGTATCGAGGCCCAATGGCATCTCGCCGAACCAGACGACATGCGGGCGCAGCCGGCCCTCGATCGCGCAGCTCGGGCAGCCCTCGTTGCCGGTCAAATCGTCATACCATAGGGTGGTCTGGCCGCACGCGATGCAGCGCGCCTTCAACAGCTCGCCGTGCATGTGGATTACGGCGCGCGACCCGGCCCGCTCGTGCAGATCGTCGATGTTCTGCGTGGCGATCATCACCTCGGCCGGCCGCACCGCTTCGAGCCGGGCCAATGCCTCGTGCGCGGGATTGGGGGTGACCGAGGGGTGCTGCAATTGCCGCCGGCGCGCGTCGTAGAAGGCCAGCACCCGCGCCGGATCGCGCGCAAAGGCCTCCGGTGTCGCCACTTCTTCGAGGCGCACCGTCGCCCAGATCCCGTCGGCATCCCGAAACGTCGCGAGCCCCGATTCCCGCGAAATTCCGGCGCCGGTCAGGATCACAATGCTGGGACCCTCGGGCCACAGATCGCGCGTGCTTCTCATGGTGTCCTCCAGGCGGGCAGCTTCGTTCAGTCTTGGCGGTCCACGTATTCGGGCACTCTGTAATATACCCACAGCAGGTTCACCAACAGCACGGCCGCCGTGACGAGGAACACCCAGCGCAGGCCGAAGGCGGCGGCGACGGCGCCGCCGGTCAGCGGGCCGAGCGAATTGCCGAGAAAGGTCGCTGAGGCGGTGGCCCGTAGATGGTGCCGCGCTCGGCTCGCGGCACGAGGCGGGCGACCAGCGCATTGGCGGTCGGCAAGAGGCCGCCGATGAAGAGGCCGACGCCGAACCGTTGGGCGGTGAACACCCAGTAATTGCCCCACCAGGGAGCCCACGAGCTGGCCGGTGCTGAGCCAGCCGAGGGCGTAGCCGAGCCGCCCCGCCGGGACCTGGCTCGCCACCAGCGCAACGGCCGCACTGGAAAATCCGGCGAACACGCACATCAACGCGCGAAACGCAAAAAATTGCCAGACATTGGCCGCGACCCCCATCAGTGCGGTGAACACGCCAATTGCGAGGCTCGAGCGCAACAGCATCAGCTTGCGGCCGCGGCGGTCGGCGACGCGCCCCCCATACCGGTGAAGCAAACGCCGCAACAAATGAGGTGACGCTGTTGAGGACGCCGGCCCACAGATCGACCGCGCTCGCCGTCTCGACCCCGAGCTCGGGCAATGGCAGCGGCATGATCGGGCTCAGCATCGAGAACGCCCCGTCATGATGAATTGAATGCCGACCATGACCCAGAGCGTGCGCCGGCATTGGAACTCGGCGGCGCCCTCGGCCGCAACGGCAGCCGGGTCTCGCATCGCACTCGCGCGTTGTTCGCCCATGCGCCTGATTAACCGTTCCGGCTATGGCAGCCCTATAAACTACGCACGCTCCGCGGAGCGCGCGAGTTCGAACGGGGAGCTCGCGCATCGCAACGGCCGACAGCACAAGACCCGAGTTCGGATCGCCGGTGCTTCGCTACGCCGCAGTCTGCGCAGCAGAATCAAAATGGTCAAAAATTAATCACAAAAAACAAGAGACAATCGCGCAACGCTCTACTACAGTTCTTGCAAGGCTCGGTTTCATGAGCCGGTATGAACTGAGAGGTGGAGTATGGCGGCGGCGGAGACTGTAAGGGCTATCCCCTGGTGGAAGGAGCCCACCAAGGATCAGTGGTATGCCTTTGTAGCGGCGTGGTTGGGCTGGACCCTCGACGCCTTCGACTTCACCGTCTTCCTGCTGATCATGCATCCGATCGCAGAGACCTTCCACGTGTCGATGACGGCGGTGACGTTCGTCTTCACGATCACGTTGTGGATGCGCCTTGTCGGCGCTACCAGCTCGGGTTGGCTCGGCGATCGGATGGGTCGCAAGCTGCCGTTGATGATCGCGATCCTCGGCTATTCGGCGTGCAACTTCATCGCCGGTTTCTCGCCGACCTTCTGGTTCCTGTTTCTGTTCCGCGCGATCCTCGGCCTATTCATGGGGGCCGAATGGCCTGCTGGCGCCTCCTTGGCGATGGAGACATGGCCACAGCGCTCACGCGGGCTCATGGGCGGTCTTCTGCAGGGCTCGTGGGGGCTCGGCTTTCTCCTGTCGTTCGCGATCTACGGGCTGTTCTTTAATTCGATCGGCTGGCGCGGCATGCTGTGGGTCGGCGTGTTGCCTGCCTTGGCCGTCTTTTATATACGCTTCTTTGTCAAGGAGCCCGAGGTCTGGATCGAAAACCGGCGGCTTCAGCGCACCCAAAAGCGCGAAGTCAGGGCGCCGCTGATCAGCATCTTCAAACCTGGCATGATCCTCAACACCTTGAACTGCTGCTGGTTCATGGCCAGCGGGTTCGTTCTGTACTATTCGATCAACGTGCTGTTCCCGACGCATCTTCAGGTCGATTTGAAGATGTCTCCCGGGGCGATCGGCGAAATCGGCGTGGCTGCCAATCTCGTCGTCTTCCTGGCCAGCATAGGTTGGGGCTGGGTGGCCGATCGGTTTGGCCGCAAGGCGGCGCAAATCCTGCCCGGCCTGATCGCCATCCCGATCGCGCCGCTGTATCTGCTGACCGGAAATTTCACGCTGATTTGGTGGGCCTTTGTAATTCAGGGCGCGTTCGGCAGCGGCGGCTTTGCCAGCCAGGCGCCGGCCTACCTCGCCGAGCGGTTCCCGACTGAGGTGCGCGCCACGGCAGCCGGGTTCTGCTACCACCAGGGGGCGATCTGGGGCGGCCTGGTTGCACCGCTCCTGGCTTGGTTCGCCACCGCAGGGAATTTGGGCTATGCCATTCCGATGCTGGTCGGGACAATCGGCGCGGCGCTGAGTTTTGCCATCGCGATCGCGCTCGGTCCGGAGACGAGGGGCAAGGTACTCTCCGCCGATCTGGTCGTAGCCTGAGCCGACGGCGGCCACTCGACTTTACGGTCTTCCTGCTGATCCGATGCTGGCTGGAACCGGTCGCAGCTGACAGCGCGTCATCGTCTCGCTGCTGTTGAGCCCGGAGACCACGGTTCTCGGCTGAACTCTCGATAGGCTAAGTCGAGCTCCGTCCCCTACAGCCGGCGGACGGCGATTGCGAGATCGGCGGCGACCGGCGGTGGGTTGAAGCTCAATAGCGCATCCGCATTATGGCCCTGTTTGGCTTCACCCACCACTCGGGCGCCTTCGGTGTCCCAATAGGTGATCCGGTAATTTCCCTGTCGCAGGCCTGGCAGCGAGATGCGCAGGATAGCGGGAGGACGAAGACGGTCGATCCTGCCGTCCACGCCGATCGCATCGGTGCGCAATAGCCAGATCAGCGCCTGTTCCGCATCGCCGCAGCCGAACGCCGCCACTGAGCCGCCCTTTACGACAATCACATCGTTCAGATCGCGGCGCTGGAACCGCAGCCAGTCGATGAGAGGAAGAAAGCCGGCCAAGCCCTGCTGAGCGCGCCGCATGCCGGGGGTCAGCGAATGCGGCGTGCGGTTTGGCCACCGCATGCCGCCGCCAGCGGCGCCCGAGGCAAAATGCGCCCATTGCATATGCCGGAAGTATTCATCGTCAAACGGCTCCGGCAAGGTCATCCCGTGATCTTTGAAGGTGTGGATCGGGCCATGCTCGCTGTCGAAAAGCGGGCGCATATCGGAAATTTCGGCGAGGGCGTTGCGGATCAGCCGGCCGGTGCTGACGGCCGGGGCAATCGTGTCTTCCGGAAAATCGATCGTGCCTTCCTCGTAGAGGTGAATTGTCGCAAAATCCAGCAGCGGATGGCGGTAGACCGGATCGTTCAGCCACGGCTTCCATTGCAGCTCGGGTCCAAAGATCGAGACCGTCTGCAGATGGGCTCGCCCGTGCAGCCGAAGCTCCAGTTGGCGCAGGAACGGGCTGACGTCCTCGATAAAATCTTCAAAGCAGCGCTGGTTATCCTGGCCTTGGACCGGATGCATCTCGTTCCACAAGTCCCAGGCGAACACCACTCCCGTTGAACCCCATCGTTTGGTGGCAAAGGCCAGGCGTGACTTGATAAATTCACGCGTTCGCAGGCAAGTAAGCAGCTGCGTACGATCCGCGCACGGCCCCCCATTCGCGCTGTTGTAAGGGTGCCTCGCCCAGTTGTTCCAGGTGAAGAAGGTATCGAATGGCGTCAGGAGCAGCCGTAACCCGAGTTGCGCGCAAAGGCCGACCAGATCGTCCCAGAGCGCGATCATGGATGGGCGCAGGCGTCCGGCCGGGCGCTCCAGATAACATTCATCATTCTGGCAATATTCGAGCATTAAACGCAGGCAAGTGATCCCGCTGTCGCGCAGCGAACGCAAATGACGTTCGACCGCGGGCAGATCGCGCCGCCCGATCAGACCGCGGAATTCCGGCCAGGTGATGGAATCGTTCTGACCGATTGGCATCCAGGACAGGCCTTCCTCGGTCATGAAATACGGAATTCGCGGCACCACCCTGATCCACGAAAATGAACTTTCGGTGGCGTCACCGACGCGGGTGAATTCGACTTCCACCAACGGATCTCGCAGTAATTCGAGTTGCGAGCGCCAACACGCGGGCGGCAGCTGTGTTCCCGGCCTGCAGTATCCTTTTTTGGGCCAATTCCTTTTTGTCGTCGGAACTGTTGAAGAAGGCTCGTCGTTGCTGGTTGCACGTGCGGCCGGTTGGGAGCAGTGAAGTTGCGTGTCGCGAATAGTATAAGCCGGCAATCGGATCTTCGCTTCGAACCAACGCGCGCGCTGATTTGTCTATCCCATCTAAGGTGGGGATTTGTATTTCAGCGTCCCCAGCATATAATGACGCGATTTGCACAAATAATGCCGGTATTCTTCATAGAAGAACCGGTGTTGGACGATACCGGACCACCATGGCTGGAATTGCACGCGATCACCGGCAATTTGACTGTTGGAGTGCCGCATCTGCCGCGGGGACTCAATTCCGGCGCAGCAACATTCCAGCGCGCTCTCTTAGATGAGGTGTGCGCCAGACATGGCATAACCGACCCGTATCTTTGGTTCTATACTCCTATGGCGATCACTTTCGCCGGCCAGATCCCCGCCTCAGTAGTCGTCTACGACTGCATGGACGAGCTTTCGGCTTTCAAAGGCGCGCCGGCAGAATTGCCGGAACTGGAAGACCTGCTGCTGGATCGCGCCGATCTGGTGTTTACCGGCGGATTGAGCCTGTACGAGGCAAAACGGGCCAGGCATCCGCGCGTTTATGCGTTTCCGAGCGCGGTCGATGTCGGCCATTTCGGCGCGGCGCGAGGTCGATTGGCGGAGCCTTCCGACCAGGCCGCAATTCCTCGCCCACGTCTCGGGTTTTTTGGCGTGATCGATGAGCGGATGGATACGGCCTTACTGGCCGCCCTCGCCGACAGGCGACCTGATTGGCACTTCGTGATGATCGGCCCGGTGGTCAAAATCGATCCGGCCAGCCTGCCGAAAGCCGAAAACATCCACTATCTCGGTATCAAAAATTATCGGGAGCTGCCGGCGTATACGGCGCATTGGGAAGTCGCGCTGATGCCGTTTGCGCTCAATGACGCCACCCGCTTCATCAGCCCGACAAAAATGCCGGAATACCTCGCTGCAGGCAAACCCGTGGTCTCGACACCGGTGGCCGATGTAGGGCGCCGCTGGGGGCATCTCGACGCCACATTCATAGCCGAAAACCCGGATGATTTCGCATCCAAGGCTGCCGCGGCGATCGCGCTCGCCGCCAGACCCGGCGATTGGCTCAATCAGATCGACCGCGATCTCGCAGGATTGTCATGGGACAGCACCTGGGAACGGATGCGGGTGCTGATCGCTGATCTGCCGCCCCGGCAGTCCCGTGTTGCGGCGCCCGCCTGATGGTTCCGGGTGCGTTACTGCGGACGCGCGCTCGCGGCTTCGATTATCTGATCGTCGGTGCGGGCTTTGCCGGAAGCGTACTGGCCGAGAGGCTCGCGGCCACGGCCGATAGGCGCATCCTCCTGATCGACCGGCGGTCACACATAGCGGGGAATGCCTACGACTCCCAAAATGACGACGGGATACTGGTCCAACGTTATGGACCCCATATCTTTCACACCAATTCGAAGCAAGTGGTCGACTATTTGAGCCGCTTCACAGCTTGGCGGCCCTATCAGCACCGCGTCCGCGCGGCAGTGGGCGATATGACGTTCCCCATTCCGATCAATCGCACCACGATCAACGGGCTGTTCGGCCTTGATCTGTCAGAAGCCGAAACGCACGAATTTCTGAAGAAAAGGGCCGAGCCTGTCGCACGGATCCAGACCTCCGAGGATGTCGTGGTCAGCCAGGTGGGACGTGAGCTCTATGAGATTTTCTTCCGCGGCTATACCCGAAAACACTGGGGGCTGGATCCTTCGGAGCTCGACAAATCGGTTGCTGCCCGCATCCCGGTGCGGACCAATGATGACGATCGTTATTTTAACGATACCTACCAAATCATGCCACGCGACGGGTTCACCCGGCTGTTTGAGAACATGCTCGATCACCCAAACATAAAAGTCATGCTCAATGCCGATTACCGCGATGTAATAGATGAGATTGCCTATGAGCGGATGGTCTACACCGGCCCGATAGATGAATTCTTCGAATTTCGGTACGGTAAATTGCCGTACCGTTCACTGAGATTTCATAATGAGACGATCGGACGCGAGCAGTTTCAGCCGGTCGCGACAGTAAATTACCCAAGCGAGGAGGTCCCGTATACCCGGGTCACCGAACACAAGCACCTGACCGGCCAAGTTCATCCTAAAACAACGGTCACCTACGAGTTCCCGAGCGCCGAAGGAGAGCCTTATTATCCGGTGCCGCGTTCCGACAATGCAGAGTTATATGCGCGCTATCGCAAGCTGGCAGACGCGGAGCCCGATGTCGAATTCGTAGGTCGACTTGCGACTTACCGCTATTACAACATGGACCAAGTCGTTGCTCAGGCGCTTGCGACCTACGCGCGGATCGGCGGCGTTCGAGCGCCGCCGGCGGCAAAGATGCCGGTCCGCGGCGCGGCGCCAGCCGAGGCGTAAGATCAGGCGGTGATCCAGCTCCGATAATCCCTGGCGATCGCCGCTACCGCAGCCTCGTAAAGGCGGTGCCCCGCCTCCGGGCTCGCCAGAGCGGGGTTAGAACCGATGCGGCCATCGGGGAATTTGCGCCGGTAGTCGGCCGCATCAGCGAAGTCGCCGCGCGGTGCTACCGACGGGTCGAGAATGACTGATTTGATCGCGCTCGGGTAAGCGAATTGGGTAATTGCTACCTCGCTCGGGGTTGCATGGCTGCCCTCGGCATCGCCATAGAGCTCTTTGGCCAAATCGTGCACTTCCTGGTTCTGCCACCAATTTTTCAGCCGGCATCTTATTGACGCGATATTAGCTGCGGCGCCCAGGCTGCGCGTCGCGTAGATCTCCGAAAAGGCGGCGGCCAGGGTAGCGATGTTCCCGCCATGGCCGTTAAGGAAGTAGAAGCGCTCGAACCCGTGCACCGCCAAGGAGTTGACCATGTCCTTGAGGACGGCGATCAAAGTGCTTGGCCGCAACGTCATCGAGCCGGCGAAGCCGAGATGGTGCTGCGCCATGCCGACCGCGATTGTCGGCGCGACAAGGGCCTCGGCAGCCTCCCCGACCCCGTTCGCAATCACCTCGGCGCAGATCGCATCGGTGCCGATCAGGCCGCTTGGCCCATGCTGCTCGGTCGAGCCGATCGGCAGGATGATCCCCCGGCTGGTCTGAAGATAAGCCTCGATTTCCTGCCAGGTTTGCAACTGAAGCTGCATTCGCGATCCTTTCGCCGCGGGTTGGCGTCGCCTACCAGGCGACCATCCGATCCTAGCATGCTTGCTTGTCGAGGCACGACCAGGATTGGCGGGTTTATATTCGAGGTTGGTTGTGCTAGGTTTTTGCCGCTTTGGTTGGAAATGCCGAAAGCAATGAACCCAAGGGTTTTCCTTTTCTGCCTGATCGCTCTTTCGGTCGGTTCATGCTCGTGGATTCCGAGGGCCGGACCGTCAACGAGCGATGTTCTCGAACAAGGGCGGGCCGCAGGCGAGATCCTTTTCGATGTCGTCCAGGTCGATGACCGAGTGGTGAACGCGCTGATGGCCCAGCCAAAAGAGAGGTTTGCGCTTCGCTTCCAGAAGGATGCGCAACCTCCAGAGGTCAAGATCGCGATCGGCGATACCGTCTCGGTGCTGATTTGGGAGAGCGCTGCGGGCGGGTTGTTCAGTGAAACGCCGCCGACTCCGGCGCCGGCTGGCGGGCTGTCGGGGATCGAGCCGCTTGCTCCGGAATCGCGGCCCCAGCCGGGTGGGCAGCAGGGTGAATTCGGGACCCCGCGCCGGCCGACGGAACCGGGCCGCCCGCAGGAGGAGCAACCGCCAAGTGCGGGCGGTTCTTTTCCGATGGAGGCAATCGGCGCGGCGGCCGGGCGGCGGTCTGCTGTGATCCCAGACCAGGAGGTCGGAGCTGATGGCGCGATCAGCGTGCCGTATGCCGGGCGCGTGCCCGCCGCCGGCCGATTGCCGGCAGAGGTGCAGCAGGCGATCGAGGCGCGATTGGCCGAAAAGGCGCTCGGCCCGCAGGTCCTGCTAATCGACAAGAAAACCGCCGCCAACACTGTGACGGTGCTCCTGAACGAGTTTGGGGAGGTGCGCTCCGGGGGGGCGGGTGCGGGAGTGTCGCCGAACCCCACTGAGGCTGCGTCTGCTGGTACGCGAGTGCCCCTCTCGCCCGGCGGCGACAGATTGCTGCAGATCATCGCCGCGGCAGGCGGAGCGAAGGCTCCGGTCCACGAAACCTTTGTCCGACTATCCCGCGGCGGGGTGACTGCGACGATCCCGTTGGAACAGCTGGTAGCGGACCCGGCCGAAGACCTCTATGCGCAACCCGGCGACGTGGTCACCCTCTTGCCGGTGCCGCAAACCTTCAGCGTCTTCGGCGCAACCGGCCGGAACGCGCAAATCGCGTTCGACGCGCGCAACATCACGCTCGGTGACGCGCTCGCGAAATCACAGGGCTTGCGCGATGATCTGGCCAAGCCGGAAGGCGTCTTTCTGTTCCGCTACGAGCCGGACTCCGTGCTTCGGGCGCTCGATCAGCCGATCGCCGCCGGTGCCAGAGGAGGCGTCTCGCCGGTGATCTACCGCTTCGATCTGCGGGACGCCAAAACCTATGGACTGGCGCAAGAATTCCCGGTGCGTGACAAGGACGTCATCTTTGTCGCCGACGCCCCGGCCGCACAAGTCTACAAATTCTTCACCGCGCTCAACCAAGTCACCGGTCCGATCGTGACCGGTTTGGTGACCTGCCATTACGTGAAATGTTGAGTGAGAGTCGAGTTAGATCGGCTCCGCTTGCGAGTTGACCACCGGCCGGGCGGCCGCCCCGCCCTCCATGAAACCGCCACTAGAGCGCTTTCCCGTGGGCCGCCAGCCACGGAACTCGATCCGTGGGGAAAGCCGGGATTCATTCATCGGCCTGTTGAGCGCTCGAAGGGTGGGCCCCGGCTTTCCGCCGGGGAAGCGTTCTATTTCCCAGAGCCCAAAGATCCCCCTCTCCGCCCTTGGGGGCGGAGAGGGCCGAGGTGAGGTGGGGGGAGCCGCAGACTCCGGCGGTACGACCCACCTCACATTTTGGGCTTCGTGACGCTCCGAACCGGGGGGGTTACGCCAAGCTCTTCGATACCATTTCATAGGTGTTTTTGCTGAGGTCGGGGGTGGCGAGAACGCGCTCCAGTTCACGGCGCATCAGAGCTTGGCGCCCTGGTTCGTGCCGGCGCCATGAGCCGAGGGGCTGGACGAGACGTGCGGCCGTCGTCGGGTTGAGCGGATCGAGGGCGATGACCTCGTCGGCGAGCAAGCGATATCCGGCGCCGCCCGCAGCGTGAAAGCGCAGCTGGTTGGCCTGCGCGAAGGTGCCGACGAGGGCGCGAACCCGGTTCGGGTTCTTGCGTTCGAAAGCCGGATGGCGCGTCAGCTCCCGCACGCGGTCCGGGGTTTGCGGCAACGACGAGCGCGCCTGCAACGCGAACCATTTGTCGATAACGAGATCGTCATGCGACCACAGCTCATAGAAGCGGGCGAGCGCCATGGCGCGCTCGGGGCGGTCGAGATCGACGAGCACCGCCAGCGCCGCCAGCACGTCCGTCATATTTCGCCCGGCCCCGAACTGCGCCAGGGCGAGCGCCGCACCGTTCTCCTGATCGGCGCCGGCGAGGTAGGCAAGGCAAGCGTTGCGCAATGCCCGCCGGCCGATCGAGGCGCCGTCGATGATGTAAGGGCCTGCATCGGCGAGATCTCGGTACGCCGCAGCAAATTCCGCCGCCAAGGCTTTACAGAGCCCCGCGCGGGCGCCTTCGCGGGCGGCGTGAATGGCGTCGACATCCACGACGGCAAGCTGGTCGGCGAGAAAAAACTCGCTCGGCAACGTCAGAGCCTCGGCGGCGAAGGCCGGATCGCGGCCGGTGTCGGCGAGAATGCGCCGCATCGCCGCCACGAGATCCGGGTCGAGCGGGGCGGGCGCGTCGCCGCGCTGATGACCGGCAATCCGGTCAAGCAGAATTTTCGTCGCAACCTGCTGGCCGGCTTCCCAGCGGGCAAAAGGCTCGGTGTCGTGCACCGCAAGGAATTTCAGCCGGTCGAGCGGCACGTCCTTCAGTTTGACGGGAGCCGAGAAACCGCGCAGCAGCGACGGGACCGGGGGCGCCGGCACGTCGACAAAGCGAAAACTCTGCCGCAAATCGGTGAGCGGTAGGACACGCGTCCCGATCCGGCTTGCCGCTTCGTCCTCCAGCCGGGCCGGCAATTCGCCGCCCTCCGGTCCGATCAACCCCATCGCCAACGGGATCAGCATCGGCGATTTTTCCGGTTGTCCCGGGGTCGGCGGCACTTTTTGCTGCGCGGTCAGCTCGTAGCTGCGCATATCGGCATCCCAACGGTCCTCGATAGAGATTTCCGGGGTGCCCGCCTGCTCGTACCACCGCCTGAATTGGCTGAGATCGACGCCGCCGGCGTCATGCATCGCCGCGACAAAGTCCTCGATCGTCGCGGCACGGTTGTCGTGCCGGCGGATGTAGAGATCCATACCGCGGCGAAACCCCTCCTTCCCGATCAGCGTATGGATCATGCGCACCAGTTCGGCGCCTTTGTTGTAGACGGTCGGCGTGTAGAAATTGTCGATTTTGATATAGCTGTCCGGCCGCACCGGGTGGGCGAGCGGGCCGTCATCCTCGGGAAATTGGATGGCGCGCAAGGTGCGCACCTCGGCGATGCGCCGCACCGCGCGGCTCCCCTGATCGGCGGAAAACTCCTGGTCGCGAAATACGGTCAGCCCTTCCTTTAGTGAGAGCTGGAACCAGTCGCGGCAGGTCACCCGGTTCCCGGTCCAGTTGTGGAAATATTCGTGCGCGATCACCGCCTCGATGTTCTGGTAATCGGTGTCGGTCGCCGTGTCGGGCTTGGCCAATACATAGCGAGTATTGAAAATGTTGAGGCCTTTGTTCTCCATCGCCCCCATGTTGAAGTCGCTGACCGCCACAATATTGAAGACGTCGAGATCGTATTCGAGGCCGAAGACGTCTTCGTCCCAGCGCATCGCCTTTTTCAGCGAAGCCATCGCATGGCCGCATTTGTCCTCGTCGCCGCGGCGCACCCAGATGGCAAGCGCCACCTCCTTGCCGGAGCGGGTGGTAAAGCGGTCCGGCACGGCGACCAGATCGCCGGCCACGAGCGCGAACAGGTAGGAGGGCTTGGGATGAGGATCGACCCATTTCGCCCGGTGGCGGCCGTCGCTCATTTCGCCGTGCTCGACCGGGTTGCCGTTCGACAGCAGCACCGGAAAGCGACTTTTTTCGGCGATGATCGTCGTCATGTAGCGGGCCATCACATCCGGCCGGTCGACGAAATAGGTGATGCGGCGAAAGCCTTCGGGCTCGCATTGGGTGCAGAAATTGCCGCCCGACACATAAAGGCCGGAGAGCGCGGTATTGGTCTCGGGTGAAATTCGGGTTTCCACTTCGAGCGTAAAGGCGTCCGGTACGTCGGCCACGATCAGGCCGCCTTCGGCGGGAAGCTCATAGCGATTGGGGCCGAGCGGCGCGCCGTCAAGCGCCAGCGAGAGGAGGGCGAGTTCCTCGCCATCGAGATGCAGCGCGGTCGGGCGTTCGGAGCTCTCCGGATTACGCCGTAACCGGAGGCGCGATTTGACCCGCGTATCGCTGTCTGCGAGCTCGAACACCAGATCGACGGTGTCGATCAGAAAATCGGGCGGCCGATATTCGGCTAGCCGCACCGGTTGGGGCGGCGCGATATCTGCGGAGATGTCGAGCATCAGCGGTCACGCTCCAACAGCGATGGGTCGTGCAAGGTAGTATCCTGACCGCGCACCGGGTCGGCGATCGCGTCCGCGAGGCTGCGGGCGCCCTTCCATTCGCTCGGCGGGCGCACATGGCCGCCGCTGTCGATCTGATCGATGCCCCAATAGATCTCGAGCCGGTGATTGTCGGGATCGCGGAATTCGACGGCGATCTGACAACCGGCGCGGCGCCGGCCGGCAAAGTCGATCTCGACCCCGTGCCGGCACAAATGGTCGTGCGCCCGCAGGACTTCATCGAGCGTGGCGACCTCGAAGGCGATATGGTTGAGATCGGCGTTCCCCGCCGGCTCCTTCAGCGAACCGACCAGCGCGATCCCGTGATGGTCCGGGTTGCAGCGCAGAAACACCATGCCGCCCGGCACCATCTCCTCGGGATAGACGTCCGAGATCTCGAACCCGAGCACCTGGGTATAAAACCGGGCCGACCCCTCCACATCGCGCACATTGAGCACGACATGACCCAATTTGCCGATGCGGAAAGGGTGCCCCTGCGGCCGCCGCAGCTGCTTCACTCGATTCGGATCATACATTTCACCCTCCATCGCTGACGCGTAAACATTTTGGGCGAGATTACGTTTTCTTTATCACCACAAGGCCATACTTCCGTCGAATTTTCTTCATGCTGATCGGTTACACGGGAACTCTGCCGAAGGGTGCAGTTGCCGGGGGGCTTTCTGATGCAGGATTGGATTTCCGACTGGAAACGATGGAGCCGGGCCGAACGCTGCTTTGCGGTCGCGCTCGTCATTTTGTCCTTGGTGATCCCGCTCGGGGTGTTGATCGGCGGCCGCATCGTGGGTACCTAGTGTTCAGAATCAGACGGACGATTCAGTGAGTCGTCATGGCCGGGCTCGTCCCGGCCATCCACGAACTGCGGCATACGCCTTTCCGCTCGCGTGAATGCGCGGATCAAGATGGTATGGGGCGGGCGGCGAGGGAATGGCACCATCGTCGCTGGAAAGAAGCGATGGAGCACGCCAATGCCGCAGCCCAATGACTTGAGCCGGTCCCTCACCGCCCTTGACCAGGATAGCACGCTGATCGCCGTTATCGAGATGAGCCAGGCGAGCTGGCTGGTCGGCGCGATTGTTCCGGGCATCGAACGCCATCCTCTGAAGAAGCTTGCACCAGACGCCGAAGAGCTGTTGCGGCTGCTGCAGCGTTGGCGCGACGAGGCGACCAAGGCGGGCCGCTCGGTAAAGCGCATCGCGGTCGCCTTCGAGGCCGGTCGGGATGGCTTCTGGCTGGCCCGCTGGCTGCGGACGCGCGGCATCGAGGCCCATGTCATCCATGCCTCCAGCGTCGCGGTCTCGCGCGAGCATCGGCGCGCCAAGACCGATCGCCTGGATGTCGAGCTGCTGAAGCGCGCCTTCCTCGGCTGGCTGCGGGGCGAGCGCGATCATTGCAAGATGGCCGCGATCCCCACGCTCGAGCTGGAGGATGCGCGGCGGCCGAGCCGCGAGCGGGAGACGCTGGTGGGTGAACGCACTCGCATCATCAACCGCATGAAGAGCACTTTGGCACGCCTCGGCATCCGCAATTTCAGGCCGAATTTGCGCAAGGCCCGAGAACGGTTGGCGGCGCTGCGCACGCCAGAGGGCGTAGCTGTCCCGGCCAATACCTTGGCCGAGCTGCAGCGCGACATGGCGCGTCTGCAACTGGTGAAAGAACACATCAAAGAGATCGAGCAGACACGGCTGACGCGTCTCGCCCAGCCGCCGGCGGATGCACCCCATGCGATGCTCATCCTGCTGGCGCGCGTCGTCGGTGTCGGTATCGAGACCGCTGAGATGCTGGTGCACGAGGTGTTTGTGCGCAATCTGCGCGACCGCCGAGCGGTGGCACGGTATGCCGGTCTCACTGGCGCCCCCGACGAGAGCGGCGCCAGAAGGCGCGAGAAGGGGCTCGCCCGGGCCGGCAATGCACGGGTGCGCCGCGGCATGCTGCAACTGGCATGGCGTTTTCTGATGTTCCAGAAAGACAGCGCCCTGGCACAGTGGTTTCAGGCGCGCACGGCCGATCGCCGGCCCGGCACCCGCAAAACGATGATCGTCGCCCCCTGCCTGCGCAGGGGCAAGCTCTGGCGCGCAAGCTGCTCATCGCCCTGTGGCGCCTGATGACCACCGGCGAGGTTCCGCAGGGCGTTGTGCTGCGAGCAGCGGCGTGATGGCCGGTCTGCCGACAAGCACGAAACCGGGTTTCGGCGGTCTGTCATCGATCGCGGACCGCCGTTGACGAACCGAGGTGGTGGTGAGCCGACTGCGGACATGGCCTTCGTGCCGCGATCAAGAATGGACCCGCCGCCCCGGAGCTTCGCCGCCGATGCGCATGACTGCATCATGGTCCGATCTCTCGGATCGACCGAATACAAGTTTGTGGCGCGATCGATCGTGCCAGTGGCGGGCTCCCCTCGGATTATCGTCGTTGACAAATCTCGGTCACCGCAAGGCCTGTGGATATGTGGACGATCGGCTTCGCCGACCGGCTCTGCTTCCCCCGCTTCCCGAGCAAGCTCGAAAACCGGGGAAATGCTCGCTTTCGCCCACATACCCACAGGCCCCACAGCCAATGAGGGAATTGATCTCAATGGGAAACATCAGATGCGGCTTCGGCGATGGCCCAAAACGCATCCACGTCAAATCACTTGATACCAAAAGCCCCATACAAGTCCGGGCGAATAGGTTGTCATTGTGCACCGTCTGAATGAATTGAGCACTAGCTAGTGTTCTCATCCATCGAGGGCGATTGATCGGTCAATGCCGGACCAATGCTAGCCCAAAAACTTCGTCACACCGGCGACGGCCGGTGCCCATCGTGGAAATGGATCCCGGCCTTCCCCACGGAACAAGTCCGTGGGCTGAAGGCCCACGGGAAGACGAAGGGGGAGGCGCGGCATCGTATCTGGCGGCATCGAATTATCTGAACGTGTCCGAGCCCTAACAGCAAAGGCCTTGCCGAGGGCGGGTTTCCCCAATAAGGCTGGCCCTCCGACGATGATGCTCGGAGGACCTGCCATGCCCCGCCTGCCAGACTACGCCGATCTTGAGGCCCTGAGGGTGTTCGACACGCCGACTATCTGCAATGCGCTCGAACTCGTTGCTCCGGCGCGCCGTGCAATAGGGTTCACGCGCAGACCGCTGTTCGCCGCTTTCCCCGAGATGAAGCCGGTGGTCGCCTTTGCCCGGACCGCCATCATCCGCTCGCGCGAACCGCATCCGCGCGGCCGCGAGGAGGCAAAAGAGGTTCGGCTCGGCTATTACCAGCACATCGCCGACGAGCCTTTGCCGAGCATCGCCGTCATCCAGGACATCGACGCGCCCGACACCGGGTTCGGCGCGTTCTGGGGCGAGGTCCAGACCCATGTCCACAAGGGGCTGGGCTGCGCCGGCGTCATCACCGACGGCTCGGTGCGCGACCTCGACGCGATGGCGCCCGATTTCCTGGTGCTCGCCGGCTCGGTCATGCCGTCGCACGCTCATGTTCATCTGGTCGATTATGGCGGCGCCGTCAGCGTCGCCGGAATGACCGTATCACCCAATGACGTCATTCACGCCGACCGCCACGGCGCCGTCGTGATCCCGCCCGAGGCGGTCAAGGAAATCCCGGCCGCCGTCGCGCTGATCGCGCGCCGCGAGAAGGTGATCATCGACGCCTCGAAGACCCCCGGCTTCTCGGTCGCGCGCCTCCGCCAAGCCTTCGACGAGCAGGAAGACATTCATTGACGGCGCGCTGAAAACTGCTGGCCCACGAATCCCTGGCCGGCTGATCAAGGAGCAAATCTGTGAAAAAACGGATCGACATTGCCGCGCTGAATTCCGTGGTCGGCACGCTCTACCCGTCGCCGTTTGACGCGCCCTGTCGCGCGCGCGAACGCAAGAGGCTCGGCGACGCCGCCGGACTGTCGCAATTCGGCGTCAACCTCCTTCGCTTGCCGCCGGGCGCCTGGTCGAGCCAGCGCCACTGGCATACACGCGAGGACGAGTTCGTCTATGTTCTCTCCGGCGAGGTCGTGCTCGTCACTGACGGCGGCGAAGAGGTGTTGCGCGCCGGCGACGCGGCCGGGTTCCCGGCCGGCGACACCAACGGGCATTGCCTGCAGAACCGGTCGAACGCTGATGCCCGGGTGCTCGAAATCGGCAGTCGTGTTCCCGGCAACGCAGCCTTTTATTCGGATATCGACATGGTTGCGCCCGCCGATGGAAAACCCGCCATCTACACCCGCCGGGACGGCACGCCCTACCCCGACATGGGACGCCGCGGCTCTTGAACCGCTTTGCAGAACGGGGACTGTGATAGAGTGACGGCGACGACAATGCGGTCGGAGGGCGCAGTGCCGAGGCTTCATCCACAGATTCGGGAAGTATTGAGGGTCATGGCTGAGGCGAAGCTTCGGCCAATCGAGGAAATGACGCCAGCCGAGGCACGCGAGCAGATGGAAGCGATGGCGCGGGCGCGCAAAGCCGAGCCGCTGCGCGTCGTGCGTGTCGAGGAGCGCACGATTCCGGGCCCCGCCGGCGACATCCGCTTGCGCCTCTACTGGCCGCTCGCCGCGACGCCGGTTCCGGCGATCGTCTATTACCATGGCGGCGGCCACGTGATCGGCAGCCTCGACACCCACGATTTCGTCGCCCGCAATCTCTGCAGCGGGGCCGGCGGATTGGTCGCCTCGGTCGATTATCGCATGGGTCCCGAGCACAAATTTCCCGCGGCGGTCGACGATTCCTGGGCTGCCCTTCAGTGGGTCGGCGCGAATGCCGAAAACCTCGGCGCCGACCCCTCCCGAATGGGCCTGCACGGCGACAGCGCCGGCGCCAATCTCGCAGCGGTCGTGGCATTGCTCGCCCGCGACGCGGGCAGCCCGAACTTGCGGCTGCAGTCACTCGTCTACCCGATCACCGATTACGGCCTGGTTGGCGACAGCTATGAAAAATACGCCAATGGCTACGGCATCCTGACAAAAGGCGCGATGGTGTGGTTTCGCGACCACTATCTGCGCAGCCCGGGGGATGCCGAGGATTGGCGCGCGTCGCCGATCAAGGCGGCGAGCCTCGCCCGAGTGGCGCCCGCCATGGTGATCACCGCTGAATGCGACGTGCTGCACGACGATGGTCAGCGGTATGCCGAGACCCTGCAACGCGCCGGCGTGCCTGTCGAGTACAAGGAGTTCCCCGGTATGATCCATGCCTTCTTTGGCATGGTGCCGGCGGTCGACGACGCAATGAACGCGCAACGCATAGTCTGGGCGGCGTTCCAGCGCGCCTTCGCCCGCGGCTGACCTGTCCGGCGCGCCGCGGCGGGACCCGCCGACCTCGCTGATACTCGCTGTAGATGCCGCAAAACTACAGCCAGCAGCCCGGCCTGGGCCGCGGAAACTGTCGCGTTTTGGCAGGCTGCGACAGCCAATAACAGTCAGCTGTCGCTTATTCTCCGCTTCAGCGAACCATGGATTCAGATGATTCAACGCGATGGACTTGTAGGATGGGTTGCACGAAGCGAAACCCACCTTTGCGGTCGTTGCGATGGGTTTCGCGATGCTCAACCCATACTACAGATTCTGTACGTTGAATCATGTGATTGGGTCTGAACACTAGCTTGGCGGCTGAGCCAGCCATGGGCCGACATCATCCTCCAGTCCGATTAACGCAAGGCCAAAGGCAACCGATTGAAAACGTTCCCCGTCTGTCAGCCGATCCGCCCCGAATCGCGTCTCAAAGACGTGGCGGACGGCGGGAATGAACGAGCTGCCGCCGGTCAGGAAAACGTGATCAATCTCGTCGACTGACGCGCTTTCCCGTTGCAGTAGCTGGTCGACGGTCTGCTCAATCCGCGCGATGTCATCAGCAATCCAGCCCTCAAAATCGTGACGGGAGATTTCCTGTTCGATATGGAGCTCGCCGAGCCTGAGGACAAAATTCGTGGTCAGCATAGAAGAGAGCCGCACCTTCGCGTCCGAGACGGCACGATATATGTTGAAACCCCCATCATTGCGGATGATCTCGACAAACTTCGCGATCTTGTCGGGAGAGAGGGAGGTTCGCTGTAAGCTCTCCAACTCGCGGATGTGTTCCGGGGTCTTAAGCATCGCTAGTTGATGCCATCGTGCGAAACTGGCGTGGTAATGTTGAGGGATCGGAAGAATTTTATCGAACGATCTAAATTGGGTTCCTTTGCCGAGCAGCGGTGAGACCACCGCGTCGATTATTCGGTAATCGAAATTGTCGCCCGCCACAGCCACTCCAGCGTGACCAATCGGGGTGGCACTTACTCTGGCGCCACGCCTCTCGAAGCGGATGAGCGAGAAATCACTGGTGCCGCCGCCAAAATCACAAACCAGCAGCAGCGCGTCAGCTTTAAGGCGTTGCGCATAGTAATAGGCGGCACCGACCGGTTCGTACGCGTATAGAGGGTCACGAACACCGATCCGCCGGTAAGCCTCGCCATAACGATGGGCGGCGAGCGCCTCGTCCGGCGCGGCGCCGGCAAAGGCAACCGGCCGGCCCGAGACGATGCGGCCGCCAAGATCGGCGAGTTGACCATTCGAGTCGCGGACCAAGAGGCGAAAAAATGTCGACAACAGATCTTCGAATTTGTAACCGCGGCCAAAGATGCGAGTTTCATCGAAGATGGCGCTCGCAACGTGGCTCTTGAGCGACTGAATGAAGCGCGTTTCGTAGGCGGAGGTCAGATAGGCCCTAATCGCCTTCATGCCGGCGGAAGCTTCGACGTCGAACCGACTTGCCGCCAATTGCTCGAAGCACAACACCGACCGGTAGATATCTGACTCTTCCTGGAAAGTTACCGCGCGCGCCGGCTCGCCATGCCTGGCAACGGCAACCACGGAATTCGTCGTGCCGAAATCGATGCCGATCGACGTCCGGTCCCGGATAGTTGGTCTCGCCACGGTGCCAGTTCCTCGCGTCGACTCCGGAGGTGCACCGCCGCTCGACGAAACGGAGCGGCGGTTCGAAGGGCGGCGTGAGGGCGCGGCGCCGCGCTGGGTTCCGAGGATTTTCTGAAGCGGCAGTCCGCGTCAGATTGCCATCCAGCCGCCATCCACATTGTATGCGGCGCCCGAGACGTAGCTCGCCCGGTCGGAGCACAGCCAGACGACCATTTCCGCGATCTCCTCGGGGTTCCCCATGCGGTGAAACGGCACCTGCGCGAGGATCGCCTCGCCGCGCCGGCGCATCGTCTCCTCGGTCATCGGGGTCTTGATATAGCCGGGGCACACCGCGTTCACCCGGATATGCGCCTCGGCGTATTCGATTGCGGCGGTTTTGGTAAGGCCGAGCACGCCGTGCTTGGCGGCGACATAAGCCGACGAAGTCGGCAATCCGACGAGCCCGGCGATCGAGCCGGTATTGACGATCGTCCCGCCTCCCTGCGCCTGCATCTGCGGCAGCTCGTGCCGCATGCACAGCCACACGCCCTTGAGGTTGACCGCGATCATGCGGTCGAATGCCTCTTCTGACCACTCCGCGGTCTTCTTGCCGGCCGCTTCGACGTGCCACCCGGCGATGCCGGCATTGTTGAACGCGCAGTCGAGCCGGCCATAGGCGCCGAGCACGCCTTCGATCATCGCGCGGACATCCGTGTCGCGGGTCACGTCACCCGAAAGCGAGATCGCCTGACCCCCGGCGGCATTGACCTGCGCGACGGTTTCGCGGGCGGCTTCGGCCGAGACATCGGCGACCGCGACGCGCGCACCTTCGCGCGCAAAGGCCAAAGCAGTGGCGCGGCCGATCCCGCCTCCGCCACCGGTGATCAACGCCGATTTCCCGTCGAGCAACCCGGCCATCGCTCCCTCCCATTTTGATCCGCGGCAATCCTGCCATAACGGCCGCGGCCGTGCCCAGGGCAGAAATGCTGGTTAGGCATTCCTAGACGCAAGCAGCCCGAGCGCGACCAGCTCCTCCCGCAACTTCGCGGGTGTCGCGAAATGGATCGCATGGATGCCGAAGGGACGCGCCGCGGCGGCATTCGCCTCGACATCGTCGATATAGACGGCGCGCTGCGGCTCGACCGCAAACCGCTCGATCAGCAGCGCGAAAATGCGCGGGTCCGGCTTGATCACCTCGACCTCGCCCGAAACCAGAATTCCCCGGAACCAGCGCAGAAACGCAAAGCGCTGCAACGCCGCCGGAAAGGTCTCGGTCGACCAGTTGGTGAGGGCGTAGAGCGGGATGCCGCGATCGCGAAGCTCGGCCAAGATCTGGACCGATCCGGCAATCGGGCCGGCGATCATCTCGTCGAAGCGTTTGCCATAGGCGTCGATCAGCTCGGCCTTGGCGGGATGTTCGGCCTTCAGCAGCCGCGCGCCTTCGATGAAGCTGCGGCCGGCGTCCTGGCAACGGTTCCATTCATGGGTGCACACGGTTGCCAAAAAATGTTCCATCGCCGCCTCGTCGCCGGCGAACAGCTTCCGGTAGAGAAGCCGCGGGTCCCAGTCGATCAGCACCCCGCCGAGGTCGAACACGGCGATGCTGCGGCCCGCCTCTGGCATTTAGAACACAGCCTTTGGCTCGGCAAGCTGCACGGCCGAAGGACGCGTGGTCCGCAGGGCGGAATTGAACCACCGACACACTGGACTACTACTCCGCCACCAGTATAGCGGATTAACATAAGACGCCGGGCAAGAAACTCCAGTCGGCTGGATCGGCGCCGTGCGTCCTTCGAGACGGCCGCTTTCGCGGTCTCCTCAGGATGACGAATTTCTTAATGCTGTAAAAGACTTGTCCTCATCCTGAGGAGCGCCCAACGGGCGCGTCTCGAAGGGCGCAAGATCGTGAACGGCCTTCGTGCCGTTACTTGCCCAAGCAAGCGCAACGGAGCCGGGGTGCCGTGCCGGGTAATCGTGATCTCCTCGCCGGATGCCACGCGGTCGAGAAGTCGGGTCAGGTGCGTCTTGGCTTCGAAGGCGCCTATCGTGTCCATTCTGGCTCAACTATTTTAATACTGGTTGGAAATGGCCGCCTTGCTGGTTGTGTCAAGGCCGTCTGCTGAGCACGATCTCGGGTCAGAACTCGATGAGCTTTCGAATCCGCGGCGGGGTGGCGGGGCCGGTGAGATTGGGAGCGCGGAGAGGGGCGAGCGCGTCTGCAATGGCGTTGGCGATGGCGGGGAAGGCGGCGATGGCGCCGGCTTCGCCGCAGCCTTTCACCCCGAGCGGGTTGGTCGTGCACCGCGTGCCGTTGAAGCCGAGCTCGAATGAGGGCAGGTCGTCGGCGCGCGGCATCGCGTAATCCATGAACGAGCCGGCGAGCGGCTGACCGGAAGCAGGGTCATAGACGGCGTGCTCGAAGAGGGCTTGGCCGACGCCTTGGGCGATTGCGCCGTGCGCCTGGCCGGCGGCGATCATCGGGTTCACGAGCACGCCGTAGTCTTCGACGGCGGTGTAGCGGGCGAGCTTCACTTCGCCGGTGTCGCGGTCGATCTCCACCTCGACGACATGGGCGCCATTGGGGAAGGTCATCCATTCGCGGGTCCAGGCGTGGTAGGTGTCGAGCGGCCTCCCCTTGTCACGCGCGACCGCGGCGACGTCGAGGAGCGACACCGAGCGGTCCGTGCCCGACACGACAAACCGGCCGTCCTCGAAACGGATGTCGGCTTCCGCCGCCTCCAATTCGTCGGCGGCAATGCGGGTGCCCTTCGCGATGATCTCGACCGATGCGCGCCAGATCGCCGTGCCGCCCATATAAGTCGCGCGCGAGCTGCCGTGGCCGCCGCCCAGAGGGATCCGGTCGGTGTCGCCCTGTACCAACCGGATGCGCTCGTTCGGGAGACCGAGGCAGTCGGCGAGGATCTGCGGAAAGGTCGTCTCGTGTCCCTGCCCAATCGTCTGCGTGCCGGTGATCAATGACACGGTGCCGTCCGCCTCGAAGCGGATATCGACATTCTCGTGCGGCGAGCCGCCGGTCCCCTTGATGTGGTACGCGAAACCGAGGCCGCGCAGAAAGCCCCACGCCTCGCTTTCCCGACGCCGCGCCGGAAAGCCCTCGACGTCGGCCGCGGCCAGTGCATGGTCGAAAGTCTGCGCGAATGCGCCGCTGTCGACTGTATTGCCAAAGGCGTTGGTCATCGGCATCGCCGCGGGCGGGACCATGTTGATACGCCGCAACTCGGCGCGGTCGAAACCGCATTGCCGTGCGGCCTTCTCGATCAGCCGCTCGATGATATTTACCGCCTCGGCAAAACCCGGACCGCGGGTGACGCCGACGGGCGCGGTATTGGTCAGCACCGCGCTGATCTGCAGATCGATTGCCGGGATGCGATAGACCGTGCCCAGCATATGGACGTACTGGAAGGTCTGCACACCGCCCGCACTGACCAGATAGGCCCCGGCATTGGCGGCGCTGTTGACGCGCAGCGCGAGAAAACGGCCATCGGCGTCGAGCGCCAAGACCGCCTCGGCGCGATGATCGCGCGCCTGATGGTCTGAGAGGAACCCCTCGCTGCGGGTGGCGATCCATTTAACCGGGCGGCCGACGCGCCTCGCCGCCCACAGGATCAGCACATGCTCGGGATAGATGAAGTTCTTCGCGCCAAAGCCGCCGCCGACGTCGGGCGCGACAAAACGCACTGCACTGGGCGGCACACCCAATGCGCGAGCTGTATTGTCGCGCGTCGCATGAATGCTCTGGCTTGAGACGTAGGCCGTGTACCGGCTGCGATCCGCGTCCCAAAGCCCAATGACGCCGCGCGGCTCCATTGGGTTGGTGACAATACGGTGATTGTCGAGGTCGAGTTCGACGACATGTGCCGCCAAATCGAACGCTGCGGCGACCGCGGCACTGTCGCCGGCCCGCCAATCGAAGCAGACATTGCCCGGCACTTCAGGCGAAATTTCGGGCGCTCCCGACGCACGCGCGGCAGCGGCGGTCGTCGCGGACGGCAGGGGGCTATAGTCGACCACGATTTGCTCGGCGGCGTCGAGCGCCTGTGCGCGGGTCTCAGCGACAATCAATGCCACCGGCTCGCCCACATAACGGACTTTGCCCGAGGCCATCAGCGGCTGCGGCGCGAAGGCGAACCGCTCGCCGGTCGTGGCATTGGCTTCCGCGGAGGGCCGCAACGGCTGCAGTCCGTCGCCCTGCGCGTCCACGGCGGTCAACACCGCGAGCACACCAGGCGCCGCCCGCAAGGATGCGGTATCGATGCGCTCGATCCGCGCATGCGCGTGCGGCGAGCGCAGCACCACGGCATGCACCAGCCCGTCAAAGACAAAATCGTCGAGATAACGCCCATGGCCGGTGACGAAACGAAAGTCCTCCCGCCGCTTCGGCCTGTCACCAATGACGGAGCGCATGCCAGCCTACTCGACAACAGTCACGAACGCGGTTCGTAGGCCTTGCCCGGCGGATAGGTAGCGTATTTCGGAAGATCCGGGTTCATGTGATCCCAGGGCTGGGCGCTCTTGACGAAGATGTCCGCCTCCGGCCGAAACCAGCTCGGGTCGTCGAGCGTGCCGACCCGGATGCCGACCAGGTCCGGCCGCGCCGAGACCCGCAGGAACAGCATGCAGCCGCAGTCCGGGCAGAACGCCCGGGTTACCCGATTGCCGCTGTCGCCGGTCTTGACATAAAGCTTCGGTTCGCCGTGGGTGACCCGGAAGCTCGCGGCAGGTACCCGCACCGCCGCCGCGTAGGCGCTGCCGCTCTGGCGCTGACAATCGCGGCAATGACAGAGCAGGGCGAAGATCGGCTCTCCCGAGCACTCATACCGGACTCCGCCGCAGAGGCATCCTCCAGCGATTGGCCGGGTCATCGCATGCTCCTTCGGTTCACGCCTTGTCCAGCCAGAACGTATCCTCGCGCACTACGTCGTAGATGCCGAAGTAATCGTAAGGATTGTGCCCCTTCACATAATCGTACCAGACATCGTTAATCTTTTCCCAGGCGACCGGGAGGACCGGCGGGTCCTCTTCCATGATGGCTTCGGTCTGCCGGACCAATGCCTTGCGCTTGGCGGGATCAACCTCGCGGTCGATCTGGTCGACCAGGTCGTTGAATTTCTTATTGTCCCAGAATGAGTAGTTCTGCGGGCCGCCGGTGCGGTACCAGGCATTGAAATAATCCGACGGGTCGAGCAAGGTCGACACAATGGCCCCGATCGCCAGATCGTAATGGCCGTTTACGGCGTCGTCGAACCACACCAACTCGACAACCGTGCGCAGGTTGCACTGGACATTCAGCCCTTCCTGGAGCATCGCCTGAATGGCTTGCGCCCAGAGTTTGAAACTGGCGACGTCGCGCACCAGGAAATCCAAACCTTTGAGGCCTTCGGCATGGCCGGCCGCTGCCATCAATGCACGAGCTTCCTTGAGCGCCGGGCCGGTATCCGTCTGATAGCCGAGCCGCTTGCTGAGCTCTTCGGGCGGCGTGGCGAATTCCGAGATCGGATAGATGAAACCGCCGACCCGCATTGGCGTCACGTCCTTGACGACGTCGATCAATGCCGGCCGGTCAAACGCCAGGTGCAAGGCCCGGCGCACCCGCGGATCGTCGAACGGCTTGCGCTTGCTGTTGACCCACGTCCCCTGGATCACGCTCTGATTGAAGGCGGTGGTGGACAACCCGGGCGTCGCCTTGGCCTTGCGCGCCGTGACCGGATCGGTGATGCGGATGTAATCCACCCGGCCTGATAGAATCGCGGACCCGAGCTCCGTTGAAAACGGCAGCGCGTGGTAGAACTCGATGCCGTCGAGATACGGCAACCCCTTGTTCCAGTAATTCCGATTCTTCTCCATGACCCAGACTTCATTCTCGACGCGGCGGACGCTGCGAAACGGCCCGGTCCCGGGGTAGACTTCGACTTTGCGCAGATTGTAGTTGTTGTCTTCGAGCGTCTTCTTGCGAACGATCACGTTCCAGCCGCTGGCGATCGCCAGCATCATGAAGTTTACCGGACGGGGCTCCGCCAGCTTGAATTCGACGGTGTAAGGATCGCGCGCATTGATCTCGCTGACGGTCTTGAAGAGGATGCTGCGCGGAATATTGATGCCTTGCGGCGGTTTGGCGATCCGGTCGAAGGTCGCCTTCACGTCTTCCGCGGTCAGCTCTGCGCCGTCGTGAAACTCGACCCCTTTTCGCAAGAAGAACGTATAGGTCTTGCCGTCTTTGGCGATCTCCCAGCTGTGCGCCAGGTCGGGGATGATTGTCTTGCCGCTGTCGCGCGGGTCGTGCCGGATCAGATTGTCGAACATGCAGCCTTGCGAACCGATATTGTTGATCGTCCCGGACTGATGAATGTCGAAATGTGGCGGACGCATCGTGATGCCGTAGCGCAAGACGCCGCCGGATTTGGGGTTGGGCTCGGGAGCCTTCAGCTGAAATTTCGAGCCGTCGAATTCGAGCGGGATCTCGGCGGCATGGCCGAGGCGCCCGGGCAGACCGCAGATGCCAGCGGCCACGGCGGCGCTGCCTTGCAGGAAGCCGCGACGGGTCCACCAGCGGCGTCCAAATTGCCGGTCGTTCATAATGCCTCCCTCCCTTTGGGTCTTTTCAAGATGGAGCACGGCGTGCTCTGATGGCTTCAAATATCATAACAAAATCTTGGGAGTCACTTGTTGAATCAAACGACAGTCGCGGAACAGGGCGTGGCAAAGACGAGCGCAGAGCAGACCCGCACTGTCTTGGAGATCGATCATCTCCAGACGCATTTTTTTACCGCCGGTGGCGTCGTGCGGGCGGTCGACGGCGTCTCCTATACGGTGCGGAGCCGCGAGACTTTGGGGGTGGTCGGGGAGTCCGGTTGCGGCAAGAGCGTCACCGCGCTGTCCATCCTGCGTCTCGTCGCCGAGCCGCCGGGGCGGATCGTCGGCGGCGCGATCCGTTTCGAGGGAAGCAATCTGCTGGATCTGCCCGAAAATGAGATGGAGGGCATTCGCGGCAACGACATCTCGATGATTTTCCAGGAGCCGATGACCTCGCTCAATCCGCTGATGACGGTCGGCCGCCAGATCAGCGAGGCAATCGCGCTGCACCGGGGAGTGTCACGCCGGGACGCGATGGACCAGTCAGTGGAGATGTTGCGCCGAGTTCATATCCCCGAGCCGGAGCGTCGCGCGCACGCCTATCCGCACCAGCTCTCGGGCGGCATGCGCCAGCGCGTGATGATCGCGATGGCGGTGTCGTGCAGTCCAAAGCTGCTGATCGCCGACGAGCCCACCACCGCGCTCGATGTCACGATCCAGGCCCAGATCCTCGACCTGATGCGCGAGCTGCAGGAGACGCTCGGCACCGCGATCGTGCTGATCACCCACGACATGGGGGTCGTCGCCGAGAATGCGGACCGAGTGGTAGTGATGTATGCCGGGCGGAAGGTCGAGGAAGCCAGCGCAAAGGATTTGTTCGAGCACCCGGGTCATCCCTACACCAAAGGACTGCTGGGCTCGATACCCAATGTCGAGGTCGCAGCGCATACTCATGCGCGCCGGGCGCGGTTGAACGAGATCAAGGGAATGGTGCCGTCGCTCGCGAGCCTGCCGAAAGGGTGCACCTTTGCGCCGCGCTGCGGGCTGGCCAGCGAGGAGTGCCGCGCGTCTTATCCCCCGCTGTCGCAATACCGGCCCGGCCATTGGGTGGCCTGCTGGCACGCCGAGCAGGTGCTCGGAGGCGCCATATGAGCCCGCTCCTCGAGGTCGAGGGGCTCAAGAAACATTTCCCGATCCAGACCGGCGTGTTCTCCCGGACTTCCGGGCAGGTCTACGCGGTCGACGGCGTCTCGTTTCACATCGATCGCGGCGAGACATTAGGGCTCGTCGGGGAGAGCGGCTGCGGCAAGTCGACGGCCGGCCGGACCCTCCTCAAATTGCTCGAGCCGACCGCAGGGAAAATCAGGGTTCGCGGCGAAGACATCACCGACCTCGACCAGGACCGGATGCTGCCCTACCGCCGACAGATGCAGATGATCTACCAGGATCCTTATGCCTCGCTCAATCCGCGGATGTCGGCCGGCGATATCGTCGGCGAGCCGCTGGTCATTCACAGGGTCGGCCCTCCCAAGGAGCGCCGCGAACGGGTCGCGCAGTTGTTCGAGCGGGTCGGATTGCGGCCCGAGCTGACCCGGGCCTACCCGCACGAATTCTCCGGCGGGCAGCGCCAGCGCATCGGGATCGCGCGCGCGCTCGCGTTGAGCCCGGAATTAATCGTCGGCGACGAGCCGGTTTCGGCGCTCGACGTGTCGATCCAAGCCCAGATCATCAATCTGTTGATGGATCTGCAAGACGAGTACCAGCTGTCTTATCTGTTCGTCGCTCATGACCTCGCCGTCGTCGAGCACATCAGTGACCGGGTGGCGGTGATGTATCTCGGCCGCATAGTCGAAATGACCGACAAGACGAGCCTCTTCGAGACGCCGCTGCACCCCTATACCGAGGCGCTGCTGTCGGCCGTGCCGATCCCGAAATATGGCGCGAGGGACCGCAAGCGGGTGATCCTGACGGGCGACGTGCCGAGCCCGATCAACCCGCCGCCGGGCTGCCATTTCCACACCCGCTGCCCTTACGCAATGGCGCGCTGCCGGCACGAATCGCCAATCCTGCGCGAAGTCCAGCCCGGCCACTGGGCCTCCTGCCACCTGCACGATGCCGGTGTAAGGTATCCGCTGGCAAAGCCGGGAAGCGAGTGAGCCAAACCTGCGGTTTTCTTCATGGCCGGGCTTGGCCTGGTATGGCCCGGCCATCCGCGCCTTTTTGCCGCTCGTCAGGGTGTGCGACGAAGACGTGGGTGGCCGGGACAAGCCCGCCCACGGGGGAGCATTCGATGGCCGGGTCGAGGATCGGCAGGTCAGGCTCGATGATTTCTTCGCGGCGCCGTTCGAACCACTGCTGCCGGACCGGCAGGTGCAAGCTGAGCGCCGCCGTGGTTGTCGCGGATTGCATCGGCGTACCAGCCTAGCAACACGGCTAGCTCACTGCAGCATATCGCTTTTGTGCCTGCCGGTGCGCTCGGCGGCGCGCTCCGCCAAACGGTCGTACCCTTCCGCGATGTCGAACATGATCCGCCTCGCCTCGGGGTCGGTCATGATTTCGGCAATCGTGCGCGTTTCCTCGGCGCGGCTCAACCAGTGTTCGGCGTCCTCGAGCAGAGTCTTCATGTGTCTATCTCCGCCGCCGAACCAAATCCTAACGCCGATCCCATGCGCGGTCATCAAAATTACGCCACGATCGGCCGGGCGAATATTTCTGGTGGTGAACGAGCAAAAGTGCGACAAGGTTCTCGCACCCCGCGCGATCTAGTTCGTCGAAACGTGCGCGCAGCGGGCTGTCGAGATCCAGCACCCCCAAGATGCCGCCATTCTCGATCAGCGGCGCGACGAGCTCGGAGCGCGATTCCGGATCGCAGGCGATATGGCCCGGGAAATCCTGCACGTCCGGAACCAGTATTGTTGTACGTTGGGCGGCCGCGGTGCCGCAAACCCCCTTGCCGATCGGGATCCGCACGCAGGCGGGCTTACCCTGGAACGGCCCGAGCACCAGCTCCGCGCCGTTGCGGAAATAAAATCCGGCCCAGTTGAGATTTGGCAATCCGTGATAGATCAGCGCGGCCGCATTGGCGGCGTTGGCGATCGGGTCCGGTTCCTCGGCGAGCAGCGCCGCGAGCTGCCGCGCGAGATCACGGTAGAGCTCCGGCTTTTGTGAGGCGGTCATTTTCGGCCCTCGCCACGCGCCGCCGCGCCGATGCTGGCTTGGCGGCCGAGGCGCCTATATGATTAAGCGCTCCCAACTGCGGCTTACAATGCTGCTCGGCCTGAATATTCGCGACATTGTACTGATCGACCGCCTCGACCTCGCCCTCCGTCCCGGTCTCTGCGTGCTGACCGGCGAGACCGGCGCCGGCAAGTCGATCCTCCTCGATGCGCTGGGTCTGGCGCTCGGCAAGCGGGCGGAGAGCGGGCTGGTGCGTCCAGGGGCTCAGCAGGCGGCGGTATCGGCGGAATTCTCGGTCGGCCGCAACCACCCGGCGCACGCGATCCTGCGCGAGGCCGGGCTCGACGCCGACAGCGAGGCGCTCGTCTTGCGTCGCCTCATCGGGGCCGACGGACGCAGCCGCGCCTTTGTCAACGACGAGCCGGCGAGCGTCGGTTTGTTGCGCGAGCTCGGCGACAGCCTGGTCGAGATCCAGGGCCAGTTCGAGCAGCGCGGCCTGCTAGACCCCGCCAACCACCGGATGATCCTCGACGCCTTCGCCGAGCACAGCGTGACCCCGAATGCGCTCGCAGAGGCCTGGCAGGGGTGGTGCGAAGCGCGGCAGGAGGAGGCGGAAGCGGCGCGGCGGCTCGCGGCGAGCCGGGACGAAGAGGACCTGCTGCGCCACCATCTGGCCGAGCTCAATTCGCTGATGCCCGAAGAGGACGAAGAGGATCGCCTCGCCGCCCGGCGCAGTTTGTTGCAGAGCGCCGAACGGCTGGCCGAGACGCTGGCCGAGGCGATCGCCGAACTTGACGGCAGCTCCGGTGCGCAAGCCGCGCTCGCCCGCGCGGCGCGCCGCCTGGAGCGCGCCCGCGACCGCGCTCAGGGGCTGCTCAATTCGGCCTTTGCCGCGACAGAGCGCGCCGCCGCAGAAACCGCCGAGGCGCTCGCCGTACTGGAGACGATCGCGCGCGATCTCGAGGCCGACCCGAGGGAGCTCGAAAAAGTCGAGGAGCGCCTCTTTGCGTTGCGTGCGGCGGCTCGCAAACACCAGGTGGCCGTTGTCGATCTGCCGGGGTTGCGCGAGCAGTTGACGGCCCGGCTCGCAGCGCTCGAAGCCGGCGCTGACAGTGTCGAGCATCTCGGCCGGGCTACCGCCGAGGCCCGCACCCGTTTCATCTGCGCAGCCGAAGCGGTGTCGCGCGGGCGTGCCGCCGCCGCCGCCCGGCTCGACGCCGGCGTCGCAGCCGAACTGAAGCCGCTGCGCCTCGACAAGGCGCGGTTCCGCACGGTGCTGACGGCGCTCGCCGAGCCCGATTGGGGCGAGCATGGCTGCGAGCGCGTACATTTCGAGGTCGCGACCAACCCCGGCGCGGGTTTCGGGCCGCTGGCGCGCATTGCGTCGGGCGGCGAGCTGTCGCGCTTCATGCTGGCGCTGAAGCTGGTCCTCGCCGGCACCTCCTCGGTGCCGACCTTGATCTTCGACGAGGTCGACAGCGGCATCGGCGGCGCTGTCGCGGCGGCGGTCGGCGAGCGCCTGCAGCGCCTGGGGACAAATCTGCAGGTCCTCGTCGTGACACATTCGCCGCAAGTTGCGGCGCGCGGCGCCTATCATTGGCGGGTCGCCAAGAGCCTCGCCGCGCGCGAGGCCGTGACCCGCGTCGAAGAGCTCGACGAGGATACGAGGCAGGAGGAGATCGCCCGCATGCTGTCCGGCCGCAACATCACCGCCGAGGCGCGCGCCGCGGCGGCGAGTCTGATCGCCGGAGGCCGTGCATGAGGACTTCGACCGCCTCGCGGCGGCGCGAGGAGCCGGAGTGGCGGCCGGTTGATGCACTGACCGAGGACGAGGCCCGGGCCGAGCTTGCCTCGCTCGCGGACGAGATCAAGCGCTACGACCGGCTTTATTACACCGACGCGGCGCCCGAGATCTCGGATGCCGATTACGACGCGCTGCGCCGCCGCAACAGCGAGATCGAGCTCCGCTTTCCGGAGCTGATCCGCAGCGACAGCCCGACGCGCCGTGTCGGCGCCGCCCCTGCCGCCGGCTTCGCCAAGGTCACCCATTCTCGGCCGATGCTGTCGCTGGAGAACGCGTTCGAAGAACAGGATGTCCGCGATTTCTTTGCGGGCGTCCGTAACTTCTTTCGGCGAACCGCGACCGAGACTTCTGGTGGCCGAGGACACGATCGAGATCATGGCGGAGCCGAAGATCGACGGGCTCTCAATAGCGCTCTCTTATCGGGATGGACGTCTCGTGCTCGGGGCAACGCGCGGCGACGGCACCACCGGTGAAAACGTGACCGCGAACATCAGTACGCTCGACACGGTGCCCGAAATGCTCGCCGGCGTGGATTGGCCGGAGCTGATCGAGGTGCGCGGCGAGGTGTATTTGGAGCGCGCCGGGTTCTTTGCGCTGAACGAGGAGCGCGCGGCGGCCGGGGAATCGGTCTTCGCCAATCCGCGAAATGCCGCGGCCGGCTCATTGCGGCAGCTCAATTCATCGATCACAGCGCGGCGGCCGCTCAAATTTTTTGCCTATGCCTGGGGCGAGGCGAGCGCGCCCTTCGCCCGCACGCATGAGGAAGCATTGGCGCGGTTTCGCGCCTGGGGATTTTCGGTCAACCCCCGTTCGCGGCTGAGCCATGGCGTCGATGAGGCGCTCGCCTATTACCGCGAGATCGCGGCCGAGCGCGCGGAACTGCCCTACGACATCGACGGCGTCGTCTACAAGGTCAACGACTTGGCGCTGCAGGAGCGCCTCGGCATGGTCAGCCGGGCGCCGCGCTGGGCGGTCGCGCAGAAATTCCCGGCGCAGCAGGCGCAGACCGTATTGCGCGACATCTCGATCCAGGTCGGCCGCCAGGGCTCGTTGACGCCGGTGGCGATGCTCGAGCCGATCACGGTCGGCGGCGTCGTCGTGCAGCGCGCGACTCTGCACAACGAGGACGAGATCCAGCGCAAGGACGTCCGCATCGGCGACACCGTCGTCGTGCAACGGGCCGGCGACGTGATCCCGCAGATCGTCTCGGTCGTGCTCGACCGCCGTCCGAAGGACGCGGTGCCCTATCACTTTCCCGACCACTGCCCGATCTGCGGCAGCATCGCGGTGCGTGAGCCGGGGCAGGTGGCGCGGCGCTGCACCGGCGGGTTGATCTGCGCCGCGCAGGCGGTCGAGCGATTGCGGCATTTCGTGTCGCGCCATTGCTTCGACATCGAGGGGCTCGGCGAGAAGCACATCACCGCTTTTTGGCAGGACGGGTTGATCCGCCAGCCGGGCGACATCTTCCGCCTCGAACCCGAGGTGATCGCCAAGCGCGAAGGCTGGGGCGAGCTCAGCGCGCGCAACTTGATGGCCGCGATCGACGAGCGCCGGCGAATTTCGCTCGACCGCTTCATCAATGCTCTCGGCATTCCGCAGGTCGGCGAGGCGACGGCACGGCTCCTCGCGCGGCATTACCGCTCGCTCGCGGCTTGGCGGCGCGAGATGGAAGCGGCTCAGGACCCGGAGAGCGAGGCGCGGGCGGCGCTTCTCGACATCCACGGCATCGGCGAGGACATGGCCGCCGACATTCTCGGTTTTTTTGCCGAGCCGCATAACCGCCCCGTGCTCGACGACCTCGCGCGCGAGGTGACGGTCCTCGACTATGAGGCGCCGGCGCAGCGCGCCGCCTCGCCTCTCGCCGGCAAGACCATCGTCTTCACGGGGACAATGGAGACCATGAGCCGGTCCGAGGCGAAAGCCAGAGCCGAGGCTCTGGGGGCCAACGTCACCGGCTCGGTCTCGGCCAAGACGGATTACGTCGTGGCGGGGGCCGATCCCGGCTCGAAGGCGACAAAGGCAGCCGCGCTCGGCGTCACACTCCTCGACGAGGCGGCCTGGCTCGCCCTCGCCGGCGAAGCGGCGGGATGATGGCGTCAAGTGCTTGGCGATAATGACGAGAATCGCTTACAGCCGGTGCTCGGCCCGGGTGCTGAGAATGGGCGAGACCCGACGATCTGCCTTGTAATACCGGCGGAGAGGCCAAGCTCGGTGGGCGCAGTGCGTCCTTCGAGACGGCCGCTTCGCGGCCTCTTCAGGATGAGGAATTGTCTTAACGCGAGTAAGGTTTTTCCTCATGCGGAGGAGCACCCGCAGGGTGCGTCTCGAAGCACGCACGATCGGGGTGCAGCTCCTTTCACGATTGAGCCCGGCGATCGGGATCTCGCCGTCAAAGAGCAACGGTGGTGGAGTAGGTTGCGTGGGCCGGTTGGTTCGCTCGTATTGCACCTGCTGCCGTTGTTGTTGCTGATCGACTGGCAGATTTCGCCGCCGGCCGAGGTCGCGCCGATCCCGGTGCAGCTCGTCTTCGAGCCGCCGCCGAAGGTGGCGCAGGCACCGCCGCAGCCGCAGCCAAAACCCACCCCGCCCCCGCCGCGCGGTCGCCTTGCTTCGGAGGATCTCGGCGAACCCGAAGCCAAAGAGTTCAACAAGCCGAAGGGCGACCCGCCGGCGGCCGAAAAGCCGGCGAAGGACGAAACTCCTCCCGCCGAGACGAAGCCGCCCGAGAAGCCGCAGCAAACAGCGGCATTGGCCCCGCCGCCGCTCCCGCCGGCGAAACCGGATGCGCCGAAGCCCGAGCCGGTTCCGAAGCCCGCGCCAAAGCCGACGCCGGCGGCTCATCGAGTGCCGAAACCGATTGAAGACCCGGCGAATATGGCGCCGCGCCGGGGAAGGTTCCCCGGCCCCGCGGCGACGCGCGACGAGTACCTCGCCTACATGCATTCACTGATTCGTCAGCACTACAAACTGCTGTCTTCGGCCGAGCTCGCCGGCAGGCGCGGGATGGTGGTCGTCGAGTTCGTCGTGCTCGACGACGGCAAGATCGCGCTTCTCAAGGTACGGCGCAGCTCGGGTTACCCAGACATCGACAACCGCGTCGCCGAAATGGTCGCCGCGGTCGGCCATTTCCCGCCCCTGCCCCAATGGTTCCAGGGCCTCGCCATGCCGTTCGAATTCGGCTTCCCGTTCCCCGAGGCTCTGCGGGAGTAAATGGCATGACCATTCCGGTCGATCCGATAGTCGCCTCGGTAATCCAGCATCGCCTGTTGGCGATCGTCGAAGAAATGGGCGAAGCGATGCTTCGCACCTCCTACTCGCAGATCCTCAATTCGAGCCGCGATTTCTCGACGGCGATCTGCGATCTCGACGGCCGGCTGATCGCGCAGGCCGAGCATGTGCCGATCCATGTCGGCGCGCTGCCTTTTGCGGCGAAAGCGATGACCGAATTCTTTGGCGGCGATATCCATCAGGGCGATGTCTTTCTGCTCAACGACCCCTATCACGGCGGCAACCATCTGCCTGATCTGACTGCGTTCGTTCCGGTGTTCGAAGGAGACCGGCCGCGGTTTTGGTCAATCAACCGGGCGCATCAGAGCGACATCGGCGGCGCGACGCACGGCGCCTACAACGCCGCCGCGACCGAGATCTGGCAGGAGGGGATCCGCATCACGCCATTGCGGCTCTACGACCGCGGCGAGGTGCGCCGCGATCTCCTCGAAATGATCGCAACGAATGTGCGCCACCCGCGTGACTTTCGCGGCGACCTCGCGGCGATGATCGGCTCGGCGCATGTCGGCGAGCGGCGCCTCTTGGCATTGGCGGCCGAGTTCGGCTGGCCGCTCGCCAACGCTGCGATCGAGGCGGTGCTCGACGGCGCCGAACGCCAGACCCGCGCGGTCATTGCCCAATGGCAGGACGGCGTCTACGGTGGCGAGGCATTGCTCGACGATGACGGGCGCGGCAACAATGACATTCATATCCGCGCCACTGTTGCGAAGTGCGGCAGCGATCTGACGGTCGACCTCTCGGACTCGCACGAGCAGGTGATGAGCTTCATCAATTCTTCCTACCCGAACATGTATTCCTCGGTCGTCGTCGCGCTGTCATACCTGATCGACCCCGACACGCCAAAGAACGACGGCACGTTCCGCCCGCTGACGGTAGTCGCCAAACCAGGCACGGTGGTGTGGGCCAACCCCGGCGCGCCGGTCACGCTGGCGACCAACCATTGCGGGCAGGAGATCATCGAGGCGATCATCAAGGCGTTGGCGCCGGCCTGTCCCGACCGCGCAATGGCCGGCTGGGGCCGCCGCTTCCGGATCGCGATCCAGGGGAAGGATCCGCGGTGGGAGAAGCCCTTCATCTGGCATTTCTTCCAGGCGCGGCCCGGGGGCGGGGCGTCCCCCGCCGGCGATGGCTGGCCGGGAGCCGGCGAATGGCAGGCCGCCGGCGGCATCAAATTCGGCAGCCTCGAAGTGACCGAGGTGCGCTTCCCGCTGTTCTTCCGCCGCCATGAATTCCGCCCCGATTCCGGCGGGGAAGGCAAATTCCGCGGCGGTCCCGGCGGGATCGTGGAGGCGGTCGTCGAAACCGCCGAGCCGGCCGTCGGCAACACCGCGGGCGACGGCGTGCGCCACGGCGCCTGCGGCATCCTCGGCGGCAAGGACGGGCTGCCGCACCGCTATGTGCTCTATTCCGACGATGAGTCGCCGCGCGCGATCCGAACCAAGGAGGTCGGCTTGGTGATCCATCCCGCCGATGTGCTGATCCTCGAATCTGGCGGTGGCGGCGGCTGGGGCGAAGCCGCCGAACGCGACCCCGCCCAGGTTCGGAGCGATATCGAGAATGGCTTCGTGACGAACGCGGCGGCCGCTCGCGCAGCGGCTGCGTCCCCTTCCCCGCAAGCGGGGGAGGGAATGGGAGAGGGCTGACCCGATGTACCGCATTGGGGTCGATGTCGGCGGGACCTTTACCGATCTCGTCGCGGTCGACGATTTCGGCAAGGCGACCCTGGCCAAGGTGCCCTCGACCCCTGACGATCCCTCGGTCGGTGTTCTCGATGGGCTGAAACTGCTGGCGGAAATGCTCGAGACCGAGCTCTCGCCGCTTCTGGCCGAAACCGAGCGGGTCGTTCATGGGACGACGGTCGCGACGAATGCGCTGCTCGAGCACAAGGGTGCCCGGGTCGGGCTGTTGACGACCGAAGGCCATCGCGACGTGATCGAGATGCGCGAGGGCTTAAAGGAGGACCGGTACAATCTGCGCCTGCCGCCCCCTGAACAGCTGGTTCCGCGCAAGCTGCGCCTCGGCGTGCGCGAGCGTCTACGAGCCGATGGAAGGGTCGAGACGCCGCTCGACCTGGCGTCGCTCGATCGCGCCGTCGATGCGCTCAAGACCGAACAGGTCGAGGCAGTCGCGGTCTGTTACCTGCATGCCTACCGCGACCCGCGGCACGAGCTCGCGACCAAGGCGGCGATCGAAAGAGAACTGCCCGGAATCTACGTCTCGCTCTCCGCGGAGGTGCTGCCGCAGATCAAGGAATACGAGCGGGTTTCGACGACCGTCGTCAACGCCTATGTCGGACCGGCCTTGTCGCGCTATCTGACGCGGCTGGAACGACGGCTCGCGCAAGCCGGCTACGGTGGGCCGACCCTGATCATCCAGTCGCATGGCGGTGTCGCGCCGATCGCCGAGTCCGGGCGCCTCGCGGCCGGCGCCGTGCTCTCCGGCCCGGCGGGCGGCATCGCCGGCAGCGTTTATGTCGCGCGGTTGCTCGAGAAAGACCTCGGGGAAGGCAATCTGATCCCGTTCGACATGGGCGGCACCAGTACCGACATCTCGCTGATCGTCGGCGGCCAGCCGACCCTGGTCACGGGCCGCCGGGTCGCCGGCCACGCGATCGCGCTGAACAGTCTCGACATCGCCAGCATCGGCGCGGGCGGCGGCTCGATCGCCCGGGTCGACGCCGGGGGCATCCTTCACGTTGGTCCGCAAAGCGCCGGTGCTGTTCCCGGCCCCGCCTGCTACGGCGCCGGCGGCGCCGCCGCGACGGTCACCGACGCCAATCTCGTGCTCGGCTACCTCGATCCGGCGAGCTTTCTCGGCGGGCGGCGCCGTCTCGACCGGTTGGCCGCCGAAGCCGCGGTCGACGGTATCGCTGCGATGCTCGGGATCGACCGGCTGGCCGCGGCGCGCGGCATCCACCGCGTCGTCAACACGACGATGGCCGAGGGGGTGCGGCTCGTCTCGGTGCGCCGCGGCGTCGATCCCCGGCATTTTGCCCTGCTCGCCTTTGGCGGCGCTTCGGGGCTGCACGCCACCGAGATCGCGTGTCAGCTCGGTCTGTCGCGGGTCATCGTGCCGCGCGTTGCCGCCGTGCTTTCCGCCTGGGGTATGCTGAAGACCGATCTGCGCTTCGAGGTCGCGCGCACGCATATCGCCGACATGCGGGCGCTCGACGGCGGGGCGGTGAAGCGGCTGTTCGCCGAAATGGAAACCGAGGGGCTCGAGCGGCTGCGCGAGTTTTTCAACGGGCCGGTGCGCACCGCGCGGTCGGTCGATATGCGCTATGGCGAGCAGGTTTTTGAGATCACCGTCCCGCTCGACGGGGTGGATTGGGAAGCTGCCGATCCGCTGCCGCAGATCGTCGAGCGCTTTCATCGCTGCCACGAGGAGCTTTACACCTATTCTCTGCCCGACCAGGAGACGGTGCTCGTTAATGCCAGGGTCGCGGTCGCCGGCCTTTTGTCAGCGCTGCCGCAAGAGCCCGATCTGCCTGAGGCGCCGCCGGCTGCCCCCCGCAATGAGAGGCGAACCTATCTCGACGACTGGGTCACCTCACCGGTTTACGATTTTGATGCATTAGCGCCGAAACAAACCATCGCCGGGCCGGCAATCATCGAATCGCCGATGACGACGGTCCTGCTGCACCCGGGCGAAGCGGCCACGGTTACCCCGCTCGGCTGGCTCGACATTATCCTAACGCCCAGCGCTACGCGGACGGTGATGTAATCGCGGGTTGCTGCGTATAATGCCGCAAACGACTGGTGCGAGGTGTGGCAAATGGCTCGCAATCCGCAAGAGGCCGCGCTGGCCCTGCACAGGTTCGGGTTTGGGCCGCGCACTGGATCAATCGAGGAGATTGCCGCCGATCCGCGCGGCGCGCTGATCGCCGAGCTCGACCGGCCGGGCGCGGGGCGGATCACCACCCCCGATCTGCCGACGAGCGGCACCGCCAACCGCGCCGTCTTCGAGTATCGGGCCGCGCGCAACGCCGAGAAAAAGCTCGCGAAGCGCGACGCCGCGCAGGCCGCGATGGAAGCGGCGCCCGCCCAGCCCGAGGCGGTGCCGTTGCCGCGGCAGCTCTTCCGCAAGGAAGCCAGAGCGAGGATCGATGCGGCGCTCGACGCCGAAATCGGCTTGGTCGAGCGGCTGGTGTGGTTCTGGTCGAACCATTTCTGCGTCAACCAGGACAAGACCGTGATGGCCGGCGCCTATGAGCGCGAGGCGATCCGCCCTCATGTCCTGGGCCAATTCGGCGACATGCTGCTCGCCGCCGAAGGCCATCCGGCGATGCTTCTTTACCTCGACAACGCCCAGTCGATGGGGCCCGACTCGGTCGCCGGCATCAATCGCGACAAGGGCCTCAACGAGAATTTGGCTCGCGAGATCCTAGAACTGCATACGCTCGGCGTGCGCACGGTCTATACGCAGGACGACGTCACCAATTTCGCCAAGGTCCTGACCGGCTGGACGATCTTGCCGACCGTGACGAACCCGGACCATGGCGGCGAATTCGTCTACATCAAGCGTATGCACGAGCCGGGCCCGGAAACCGTTATCGGTAACGAGTACGACGAGGGCGGGACCGAACAGGGCCGGGCGGTGCTCGCCGACCTCGCCCGCCATCCGGCGACCGCGAAGCACGTTGCAAGCAAGCTGGCGCGCCATTTCATCGCCGACGACCCACTGCCGGCGCTCGTCGAAAAGCTGACGCAGCGCTTCCTGGACACCGACGGCGACCTCAAGGAAGTCACAATGGCGATGATCGCGGCACCCGAAGCCTGGGCGCCGGAGCAGGTCAAGATCAAACGCCCGGGCGAATGGATCGTCGCAATACTGCGCGCGACCGGGATATCCGGCGATACCCAGCGCATCCTCGGAGGGATGGCGCTCCTCGGGGAACCCTTGTGGCGGCCGGCGGCGCCCAAGGGTTTTTCTGACGAAAATGCGGCGTGGCTTGATGGCCTGGCGCAACGGCTCGATATGGCCAACGCTTTTGCACACCGTGGAGGCCTGGCCCTCGAACCACAGGCAATCATGGAAACGGCGCTGGGGCCATTGGCCTCGCCAGAGACCCGCCAAACGATCGCCCGCGCTGAGAGCAGGCCGCAGGCGATGACCTTGTTGCTGATGGCCTCGGAATTCCAGCGGAGGTGACGATGCTCGCCGAATTTCACGCTCCGACCAGACGCGAGCTGCTGCTCGGTTCGGGAGTGCTGTTCGCTTGGGCCGCGGTGCCGCGCCTTGCGCGAGCCGAAGGCCGTGACCCGCGGTTTCTGACGATCGTTCTGCGCGGCGCGCTCGATGGGCTCGCCGTCGTCGCGCCGGTCGGCGATCCGGATTGGACCAAGCTGCGTGGTGAAAAATCGCTGACCGCCGACGGCCAGACCCCGGCCCTGCCGCTCGACGGCTTCTTCGCGCTGAACCCGGCGATGCCGAACCTGCACCGGCTCTATCAAGCGGGCCAGGCGACCATCGTGCATGCGGTCGCGACCCCCTACCGCGAGCGCTCGCATTTCGACGGCCAGGACGTGCTCGAAAGTGGGGTCGCGAAACCGGGCGCCGCGGATACCGGTTGGCTCAACCGCGTGCTCGCCGCGCTTGAGCCCGGCGGGCATGTCGATCCGCACAGCCGCCATGCCTTTGCGGTCGGCCCGATTACGCCGCTCGTCGTCCGCGGTCCGGCGCCAGTCCTCTCCTGGGTTCCGCCCAGGCTGCCGCCCGTCAGCGACGAAACGACGATGCGCCTCCTCGACCTCTACCGCCATACCGATCCGACCTTTGCGCGCGTGCTCGAGGAGCGCGTCGGGCTCGCGGCGATCGCGAAGGTTGGGACCATGAACAGCGAGCCCGGCGACGAGCGCCCGGTAATCCAGGCCGGTGGCATTGCTCAGGTTCGCACCTACTTCGCCGATACGGCCGGCGCCGCGGCCAAATTCCTTGCCGAGCCGGAGGGTCCGCGGGTCGGCGCGCTCGCCTTTGACGGCTGGGACACGCATGTCAACGAGGGGGCGGACAAGGGCCGGCTCGCCAACCTGCTAGGGGCGCTCGATGGCGCCATCGCCGCGATCGAGACGAATATGGGCGAGGCCTGGCGGGAAACCGTCGTTGTGCTGGTCACCGAATTCGGCCGCACCGCGCGCCTCAACGGCAATGACGGCACCGACCACGGCACCGCGACGGTGGCGTTGCTGGCCGGCGGCGCATTGAAGGGCGGCCGCGTCATCGCCGATTGGCCGGGCCTCAAAGAAGCCGATCTCTACGAGAAGCGCGATCTGAAGCCGACGGCCGATCTGCGCGCCCTCCTCAAGGGTTTGCTGCGTGACCACCTCCGCGCCGACGAGGGAAGACTAGAGGGGGCCGTATTCCCCGACAGCGCCGCGGCGAAGCCGTTGCAGGGGCTGCTCGCCTGAGGCTTTAATGGCGTCCCTATCCGATTAGGACGCCCGATGAACGATCTGAGCCTGCCGAGCCCCGTCGCCCGCGCGCGCGATCTCGCCCGACTGATCGCCGCGGAGGCGGACGCGATCGAGTGCGGCCGGCGCTTGACCCCGCCGGTGATCCAGGAACTGCACGAAGCGCGGCTCTTCCGCATGCTCTATCCGCGCTCGGTCGGCGGCGACGAGGTCGAGCCGGCGGTCTATATCGAGGCGGTCGGGGAATTGGCGCGGGCCGACGGCTCGGTCGGCTGGTGCGCCTCGATCGCCAACAGCACCGGCCTCTTCGCGCCCTATCTCGAGCCGGAGGCGGCGCGCACGGTGTTCGGGCCGCCGCGTTCTACATGCGCGTGGGGGCCGCCCAACGATTGTAGCGGGATCGCGGCGCCGGGCGGCTACCGGGTGACGGGCCGCTGGGATTTCGCCAGCGGCTGCCGCCATGCGAGCTGGATGGGCGCGCACGGCACGGTCGTCGAGCCCGACGGCTCGTTGCGGCTCAACAATTTCGGCCGGCCGACGTTGCGCACCTGGCTGTTCCCGGTCGAGCAGGCGAGGCTGCTCGAAAATTGGGACCCGATCGGATTGCGCGGCACGGCGTCGGAATCCTACACGGTCGAGGACCTCTTCGTGCCTGAGGAATTCACCGGCACCCGCGAGGACCCGATGCTGCGCCGCGAGCCCGGCCCGCTCTACGCCTTCCCGCAACAGACCCTCTATTCGGTCGGCATTGCCAGCGTAGCGCTCGGCATCGCCCGCGGCATGCTCGACGCCTTCGTCGAGCTGGCCCTGCGCAAGACCCCACGCGGCGCCGGCCGTCTTGCCGATAACGCGGTGATCCAGGCCGAGGTGGCGCGCGCCGAAGCCTGCCTCGGCGCCGCACGCTGCTATCTGATCGACACAGTGACCGAGATCTACCGCCGCGCCCTCCCGTCAGCCCCGATCGACATCCCGGACCGCGCCCGCGCCCGCCTCACCGGTTCCAACGCGATCACCAGCGCCGTCGCGGTCGCCAACCGGACCTACAAGGCCGCCGGCGTCGCCGCGATCTTCCCTGGCAGCCCCTTCGAGCGCCGCTTCCGCGACATCCACACCCTCTCGCAGCAAATCCAATCCCGCGACGCCCATTACGAAGCCGTCGGGCAGGTGCTGCTCGGCAACCCGCCTGAGGTGTTTTTTTAGCGACTGCCGCTGGAGATCAAATACTCTGGCGCCCCGCTTTCCCCGTTCTTCCCCGAGCCGATGGTCCGCCTTGCCACGATGCCGAGCGTCGAACCCTGGACGATGATGCTGAACAAGTCGGTGGCGGCGAGAATCGCGGGCCTGGCCGGGCTGTCCGGCAGGGAGAGCGCGAGCGCCACCGAAATGCCGCCGCGGATGCCCGCCCACGTCAAAAATGGAACGTTGCGGATCGACATCAAATTGCTCCAGGCGAACACGATCACCGGGCCGGTTACCGCCAGGAGACAGCCGAGGAGGACGATCGGGATCGCCGCCCCCGCGAGAGCGAGCGCCAACGGCTCGAAGCGTAGCACCAGCACCTCGAGCCCGATCAGCAGAAACCGTACGGATGGCCGATGAGCCGTCTTCCAGATTGCAACTCCGGCCACCGCGGTCGAGACGACCGTGCCGAAGCTGCGAGGATCACCACCGGGCACCGCCCGGTCACGGCAATTTGCCCAAATCGACATCAAGCCGGCAAAGAGCAGGAAGCCGAGCATCCCGTTCATCGCGACGGCGCTGAAATCGATCTGCAGGAGCGCATTTGTCAGGGGGTCATAGGTGCTTACCCGGGAAGGCGAAATCGACCCCGACCAGAACGAGCGATGTCACCACGCTCATGACGAGGAGGCCGATCGTATGCGGCAGCGGAAGAAATTTGTAATTTAGCCACCCGAAAAGGTCCGACAGCGTCAGGAGAATTGCGGCCAGGTTGAAAGCGAGAACACGTCTACGCGAGCTCCATCATCCTCCGGGCCGAAACCACGACCGGCCAGACCTACTTCGATCGGCCGCCTGAAGCCCGCTGCGCAAGCAGCCTGGGGGTGAGGCCGGGGCCGTGCACTCCGAAGAACTTAAGCCGGCGACTGTAAATGTCTGAGATCAATACCGGAACCCGACGATTGTGACCATGAAACCAGTAAACTTCAGCGCGTCTAAGCGCATCGGAGCGAACGCCTGCGACGATCAAAACCAGTGCGGACATGCAATTCCGATTCCCCTGATGGCGGAGAGGATGCAGCGCTCGGATAGCTCCCGTGGGTTCGCTTTGTCCTGTTTCGGACCAAGACTTTGAAAATTGCAAACGTAAACCTTCGGCAACTACCGGGGAGTGAACATCTCGAACGCGCGGCCGGAATTAAATTCACCGACGACAAGCGCTACTTCGACTACCGAATAAAATCGGATAACCGAGATCGCCCACGGAGGCGACAATCTCCTTGGGCACCGGAGACCTTCCCGCGATCGGCCAGGTCATCACCGACAAAAAGGTGGTTGACCGTTTGCGCCCACAAGTTCGCGAGCAAGGATTGAGCCGCCGCCAAGGCAATTAAGGCTGCGATGGGCTTCGGTGCAAAATCGCCAGCTTAAAGGGCTCCGGTGCCAATCCGGTGCCAATTGCCAGGTCTGTCTCTTGTCGTTCCTAGGGGTGTCGTGCTAAGTCGTTGTCTGCGTTCACTCGGAGAGGTGCCGGAGCGGTCGAACGGGGCGGTCTCGAAAACCGTTGTCCCTCTTGCGGGGGACCGAGGGTTCGAATCCCTCCCTCTCCGTGACCACAAAGCCACAGGAACCCTGAAGCACCAGCATTTCTGCCCCTTGCAGAACCCCGGAGGGGTGCAAAATAGGGGTGCAAAGGTAGATGCGAGTGGCATGGATGGGGTTCATCGTCAAGAAGAAGGGTATCTGGTGGGTTCGTATCGTGGTGCCGGATGAATTGGTGCCGCTCATCGGGAAAAAGAACCTTCTGGAGAGCCTACACACAAAGGACCACCGGATAGCCGTCGAGAAGGCACCGGCAGTCATTGCAAAATTTCAACAGCAGATCGCCGCTGCTCGCGCGAAGCTCGGGGGCTATGTCTACGTTCCCGCAACATCGCACCCAGAGATTGTGACCCGCGTTATCCAGCGTGGTGGTTTTGGCGGTAGGATGATGCTCAAGAGCGAAGCCGAGAACCTCCCGGCCCCTGATACGCGTTCGGTCATTGTCGAGCCGTCATCCGAGGTTATCGACGCTATCTATCGGGCCAGACAACAAGCAGAACAACGCAACGCGGTGACGGTCGCCGATGACCCGGTGAGGTTTCAGGAGATGGTCGAGAAATGGGCGCGCGAAAGCAAAGTCCCCCATCCCACCAAGCGGCTCTATCTGTCCAAAACCGTCCGCTTCGTGAGGTGGCTCAAAACCGACCGGGAGATACGCGGCGTGGCCGCATGCCCCGACGATATGCGGCTGGTCACCCGCGAGGAATACATCCGCTACAAGGAGGATCTGCTGAAGCCTGACAGCGGGCTCGGGCACACGACGGTGAAGCATCACCTCGACGATCTACGGACCCTGTTCATCTTCGCCTCGAAAAACCGGAGCTTTGTCAACCCGACCGACGATGTGACCCGACTGGACCGCAAAAACGGGCGCAGCAGATGGCGTCCCTACACGCTGGACGAACGGATCAGGATCTTGACCGAAGCTCGTAAAGAGGGGCCGGTCATCCGCTGGTGCCAATGGGGCGCATGGGCGACCGGTGCCAGGGTCAGCGAGATCGCGGAGGCCAGCACGAAAGACGTGTGTCAGATCGGCGGCATGTGGTGCATCAAAATCCTGCTCGATGACCGCGAGGAGGACGCCAGCCTCAAGAACGAAGAGTCACATCGTATCGTCGCGTTACATTCGGCTCTGATCGACCGGGAGGGTTTCCTGGATTATGTTGACAGCGTTCGCCGCGAGTTCGGCGAGGGGCCGCTGTTCCCGATGCTCAAACCGGATCGAGATGGCCGACGCGGCAACCCGGCCAGCCGCCGAATATCGAAGTGGATGAGAAACAAGCTCAAGATCAAGGATAAACGGATCGCGCCGAACCATAGCTGGCGGCACACCTTTGAGTTCGTTCACCGGAACGAGCTTGAACCGGCGACGCGCGAAGATACCGTGAACCATATAACGGGGCGGAGTCAGGGCGGCGCGTCCGGGCGGCATTATGGGATTTATGAGATACGGCGAGACCGTATCGAGATTGAAAGGATGCCCTGTCCTGCGTAAAAATAACGGAGAAGCAAGAATTTCCGAGAGCATCCTAAGCTCGTCGCCGGGCTGGGTTGCGCCGGCAGACCGGGGTGGTTGCGCCGGCAGACCGGGGTGGTTGCGCCGGCAGACCGGGGTGGTTGCGCCGGCAGACCGGGGTGGTTGCGCCGGCAGACCGGGGTGGTTGCGCCGGCAGACCGGGGTGGTTGCGCCGGCAGACCGGGGTGATTGTGCCGGCAGACCGGGGTGGTTGCGCCGGCAGGCCGACGTTGCGCCGCGACTGTCACACAGGCTGTCACACAAACTCGGGTTTCCGAGGGGGTGCGCGGCAACCAACATAGGCCCAGAATGGCGGAAACGCTAGGCTCTACCGTCCGACTGGATACGCTCGGATCGACTATCTTCGAGCCCCGCTCTTTTACTAAGTCTAGATTTCCTGCCGGTTTTGCGGGGCTGTCACACGGTCTATCACGCAACGGGGCAAATTCTAGGGAAAAATTTCCACCTGCATCCGCCCACAGCCGCCGCCAATGGATGATGCCATTGTTTCCTCCGCGCTGTGGGGGGCCGCCGCGCCACACACAGAACGTGGCAGCATTGAGATCGGAGATCCCGGCCTCGAAATCGTCGAGACGGAGCCGGGCGTAGGGGCGCGTCTGATCGCGGGTCATTTTCATGCCCGCTCTACCAACCCAAGCAGGCGGGTTTGCCACGCTTCCAGCGCCTCCTTCAGCTCGTCCTGATATTCCAGGCAGGTTGATACATCGTAGACCCTCTCCATGCCCTGTCTCGCGTGCGCCACGATCATCTCCCGGATATCGGTGTCGATACGCCTGCCGTTGGCTAGTCGCACTTGTCCTAACCATGAGCGCATCGTCCGCCTCAGATCTTGCTGCGTAAAATCGGGCACCCCCGACAGCTTGCGTAGCCGTTTTTGCCAATAATCAAAATTGTTGAACGGCACGTCGCCATTCACTGTAAAATAGTATGGTGAGCCATCGATAATCGGCAGGGCCGACAATTGCTGATCGATATAAGTTGTTAGTGGTAGGACATGCTCGACATTCTCCTTCATCTGATCGCGGCCAAACCACAATTTGCCGTCCTCGACCTGATCACGGCGTAGTTTGGCGAATTGGGAACGCCGTTGCCCCTCGGCGAGCGCCACCCGCGTCAAGCGCCCAAAGAGGCCACTGCCCGGCGCGCTGTCCTCCATCATCACCCCGGCAGCCTGCCATACTGCCACGAGCTTGGACTTCTCGATCGAGCCACACATCCCTCTTGCGATCGTCGGCTGTGAGCCCGTGGATCTTCTCCCCATCAGACGGCACCGGATTGGCTGGGATGAAGCGCGAGCGCGATATATCGACAGGCGGATCAGCCAACCAGCCAAACATCGCGTGCGCCACACTATGAAGATTACGGCACGCGAAGGGACCGCCGATCGTGCGCTTCTCACATTGCTTTCCAGCCAGCGGATTGGGCCGCACCTCTTTGTGCGCCACCAGCACGTCGATCGTCATCTCGCGGGTGATCTGGCGTCCTGGCACTCCGCGCCAGGGTGGGATCAAAAAGCGCCGGATCAGGCTTTCGAGTGGGTGCGCCGAGCGTACCACCGGCTTTCCGTGGCGATCGAGCCGGTGCAGATAGCTGATGTAGCGCTCAGCCATGACCTCCCACGGTTCCCCAGAATCATCTTCTTCTTTCGTCGCCGGAACCTTGCCGATCTCGGCCAAGGCCGGAAGCACCGCGCGCCGGGCGGCGCGGACGCGCATTTCCGGCCACTCGCCGATCTTCTTCCAGACCGGGTCTTTGGCCCCCTTGGGCCGCTTTACAGCAAACCACGTCCGGGTGTCAGCCGGGGTGATCCGCAGCACGAGACCAGTTTGCTTGCCGTCAGGGAAGGGCTGGTTCTTCTCAGTCGGTCGCAACCGGGCGATCAGTTCGTCTGTCAAAACAATTTTCACATTGGTCTCCTGTAGCGCGCAGCGAGGCACGGCTTGCGCGCTTGCAAAAAGAGACCGGAGCGATTACGTCGTCGTATGTTGCTGTCTTGAGCGTAATGCTCCGGACGGTTCTTCCGTCGTTCCAGCGACGGGGGCGAGGCGGTCGGGCCTATGCCCGACCGTTTTCGTTCTATTATTTCATAGCCAACCCTCCTTGATGCGCTCAGGTTCCCCAACGCTATGACCATAGCTGAGGGAACGTCAAGACCAAACTTTATGGTCCTGCATCGGATTATTTGGCTTATTGTTTAACAATAAAGTTAATTGGGCGTCGTGCGGTCGATCACGTTACCCCCCACTCGGAAATTGGGAGAGTTTTACCTGTCTTATTCTTGACCTTGTGCAGCTATCTTCGTAGGCAGAATAAAAACACACGTTTCGCCGGAAAACCTTAGGCCAGTCGAAATATTGAACTTTCAGTTTTACGTGACTTATCCCTATAGATGCGTATGAGCGGGCCGGGACCATTATTTTGCGACTTCACAAGGAGGTACATTCTCACAGGTCTGCAACCTCACTTCAGATCCCATCCGCCCAATGCTTACTCATCTTATTAAAATAAACAAACCTCATACGTTTCGTATGAGATCATCAGGTAATCTTGGTGCTACAGTCTTGGCAGCAATCAAGTGATCCAAACTATCGAGCTTGATGAGCGGCTTGTTCGACAGCAGGTGCACAACTTCCAGACTTGGCAGCACACGGTTGTAGAAGGTGGATTTGCTGACATTCAAATACGCGCAAGCCGCTTGGATCGTAACCAACGCTGGCCGCAGCGGCGCTACGGTCGTCGCAATGGTCGGCGCAGAGCTTGGGTTATTAGTCCGGTATTTTTGCGGCTCGGCTTCGAGCTTCCGTTCCGCCCTCTGCATGAGTTGCCCGGCGATACCGTCGAATATGGCCGCGCGCAGAAACTCGATCTCGTCCCTGGAAGCTCGGCGACCTCGCTCCGACATCCGCGTCTCGATTGACGCGATCCCCGAGGCGGTCAGTGAACTGGCCAAATTGGATATTCCGGCAGCAACATCAAGGAGGCCCGATTCGACCAATGACTGCGCTCTTGTCGGGCCGCATGTTTCCGCAGTGATGGCTGGAGGACGTGAGCGCGTGCTCATGCGGACGCCTCAGCCCCTTCAATGATGCCGTCGATTTGCGATAAGAGTTCGCCCACCGACGCACTGACCGTATTGACCAGATCGGCGCGGCGACCCCACGTCTTCTGGTGCGCCGCCACTTCAGCACGATCGAGGCCAAGCATCTCATTGGTCGCTTGGCTGATCTGAGCCCAGAGGCGCGCGGCTCGATCTGACACCAGAAACGCATAAAGTCGGTGGGTCTTTTCGGCGCGGACCTCGCTCCCGGCCCGAAGCAGATGCATTTGAACGCTCGCTCGGCGGAGCAAATGCGCAATAGCAACGACCCGCTGCGGGGCCGCAACGATAACGCCGTCCATTAGGCCGATTTCGTGCATACCAGCCGGAAATACTGTCGTTACGAGAACGGCATGATCGGCCTGTTCAGCAACCTGATCGCGACGGAGTTTCGCGACATATTGATTTATCCATCTGGAAGTATTTTTTGTCTCGAATATGGTCTTGCCGACAGAAATTCCGTGGCAAGAGATTATGTGATGTATATCACTTCCTGATTTTCCTTTACCAACTCGAACAATATTATCACCGAATCCTGTGAATTCTCTGTGCAACGCCTCAAATACTTCAGTTTCCCGTTCGTCCCCCAAATCGATAGAGCGGTTTTTTTGTAATCTTCTTTGAAGCTCCTGCAATTTTTCATCAAGCTTTGTGCGCTCCTCAAACCCTTTAACCCTCTCCGAGTTGACCGCTTCTACGATTTTCTTCTCGAATGTCTCCCGCTCTGCTTTCAACCGCTGTTCGAGGGCAGCCTGCTGGGTCGCCTTAAGCCCCTTAATGTGCGCCTCGGCGGCTTTGACGGCATCCTTTCGGCCTTTCTCTATGGCCTGCGCTAAATCCCGCGCGAATCGCTGCTTCAGCGCCTCTTCGGCTTCCGCAACGCGCCCACGTGCCTCGGCCTCAATCCTCGCCACGATTTGCCGGTATTGCTTGCGCGAGATCGGCTGGCCGCAGTAAGGGCAAGTCGCTTCATCGGCATGCGGGCCAGCCTCATGAACGTGCGGCGTTGTGGCGTTATTTTTGGCGGTTTCGGGAACGGGCACGGAACAAACCCTCTTAGTGAAAACCATCGTATTTGGTTATAACCGCTAAATTTGGAGGAGTCAACTAAAAATCGTGCCTCGCGTCGACAATTCGCCGACCAGTCAGATTATGGTTCCCGAGCAAAGTCGCGCGGCGCGTGCTTGGCTCGCTTGGTCGCAGGACGACCTTGCCAAACGAGCAAATGTGTCGGTCAACACGGTGCGAAACTTCGAGAAGGGACAGAAACCGCTGCATTCCAATAGCGTCGCCGCGATGAGACAGGCGCTAGAGATCGCTGGGATCAGAATACTTTTCGACAGCAGGGGTATCGCAGCGGGTATTATTCGGAAGGATGCGGATTTCGAAACACCGCGCGACAATCGGGCATAGCCCCAGATCTCCGTCAGTTTATAAAGTGGACCAAATCAGTCGCCGATACTTCCCATATTACCGAAACGGAACCAACCGATGCGGACCCACCGGGCGCTCCGTTTCGAGAGGCTCAGCTTCCCAAGACGCCATGCCCGGCTCCGAGGTGCCGTTCGGGATCAACTCAGTTCCATCGGGCGGCGTTGGTCGTGAGGGCTGACCTTCTGATCCGTTCAAATTCCAGAAGCTCTTGACCAAACCACGCCGCGTAAAGGCGTTTGCAAGATTTGTCGGGTCTCGACTAAATGGAGCCGAAGGCAAATGGTGTTGAGACTGTGAAAGACTTCTCCTCGGCGGAATCGTTATTCCAGTTTAAGATTTCCAAAATTAGCATTATTTCTTTTCTCGATGGATACTAACGTATTTACTGATCTTCGCAATGTCTCTGACAGTCAGCAAGCCAATTCACGTGGTTGAACGCTGCTCAACGTAATTGGGCGGCGTGGTCGGCAAGGTCCATCGCACGCCAACCCGCGCCCAACTCCTGGCTTCGATGGCATACCTCGGGGAGAAACAATCAGAAAGCAAGTGCGAAGCATATTATCGGATTCCGCACATCGGTCCCTCCCCGTGTGGTATGACGAGGCAACGAGCGCCGTGACGGTCGAACAGCGCGGCGGGCAGACATCTGCGATGATCAGCTACTACGAGCGGAGTTCGAGCGCTTGGCGGCGGCGACTGCTCTTGCCCGCAGTTCAATACAGAAGGAGAGACCGTGGCCCTCAAGAAATCCGAACTTTACTCATCGCTGTGGTCGAGCTGCGACGAACTACGCGGCGGCATGGATGCGAGCCAGTATAAGGATTATGTCCTCGTCCTGCTCTTCATCAAATACGTCAGCGACAAATACGCTGGGGTGCCCTACGCACCCATCGAGATTCCCGAAGGCGCGAGCTTCAAGGGTATGGTCGCGCTGAAGGGCAAGCCGGACATCGGAGATCAGATCAACAAAAAGATCGTCGCCCCATTGGCGAATGCCAACAAGCTGTCCGACATGCCGGACTTCAACGACCCCACGAAGCTCGGCGACGGAAAGGAAAAAGTCGACCGCCTCACCAACTTGATCACCATCTTCGAGAATCCTGCCCTCGATTTCTCGAAGAACCGCGCTGATGGCGACGACATCCTGGGCGACGCCTACGAATACCTGATGCGGCATTTCGCCACCGAGAGTGGCAAGAGCAAGGGGCAGTTCTATACCCCCGCGGAGGTGAGCCGGGTCATCGCGCAGATTATTGGCATTCATGACGCGAAAACCAGTAACGATACCACCGTCTATGACCCCACCTGTGGCTCCGGGTCGCTGTTGCTGAAGGTTGCGGACGAGGCCCACACTCCCGTCACCCTCTATGGGCAGGACAAGGATGCCAGCACCGCTGGCCTCGCCCGCATGAATATGATCCTGCACAACAACCCAACTGCGCTCATCGTGCAGGGCAACTCGATCACGGACCCCAAGTTCAAGGATAACCTCTACGCGCTCAAGACCTTCGATTACGTCGTCGCCAATCCGCCGTTCAGCGACAAGCGATGGAATACCGGCCTCGATCCGCTCAACGACCCGTATGAGCGTTTCAAGCATTTCGGCGTGCCCCCGAACAAGCAGGGCGACTATGCCTACCTGCTGCACATCGTCCGTTCGCTCAAGAGCACGGGCCAGGGCGCGTGCATTCTGCCGCATGGCGTTCTGTTTCGTGGCAATGCCGAGGCGGACATTCGCCGGAACCTTGTCCGCAGACGCTACGTCAAGGGAATCATCGGTCTGCCGCCGAACCTTTTCTATGGCACCGGCATCCCCGCATGCATCGTCGTCATCGACAAGCACGACGCGCACGCCCGCAAGGGCATTTTTATGATCGATGCAAGCCAGGGCTTTATGAAAGACGGCCCCAAAAACCGTCTTCGTTCACAAGACATGCATAAGATCGTGGACGTTTTCAACAAGCATCTCGAAGTCCCGAAATATGCCCGTATCGTCTCCTTCGAGGAGATCGAGAAGAACGACTTCAACCTCAACCTTCCTCGCTACATCGACAGTCAAACGCCTGAGGACATCCAGGACATCGAAGGGCACTTGAAGGGCGGTATTCCGGTCGTCGACATTGATGCACTCCATCGCTATTGGGCCGTGTGTCCGCAGCTCCGTCAGGTCTTGTTCAAACCGAACCGGCCCGGCTATCTCGATCTCGCCGTGGACAAGGCCGAGATCAAATCAGCGATATACGAACACCGCGAGTTCACCGGCCTAATCGCCCGCATGAACTCCGTGTTCGCCGATTGGCGACAGAGGACCGCTACGACGCTTCGGCATTTGAATATCGACTTCCATCCAAAGGAGGTCATAGTCAGGCTCGCCGAGGATTTGCTCGCCCATTACGCCGGTAAGCCTCTGATCGATAACTACGACATTTATCAGCACCTTCTGGATTATTGGGCGGACGCGATGCAGGACGACTGCTATCTGATCGCAGCCGATGGCTGGAAGGCCGATACCAGCCGCATCATCGAGAAGGACAAGAAGGGCAAGGAGAAGGACAAGGGCTGGACCTGCGATCTCGTGCCTAAAAGCCTTATCGTCGGTCGTTACTTCGCCAAGGAGCAGGAGGACATCGACAAGCTCGCGGTCGAACTGGAAAGCGTTAACGCCCGCATGACTGAGCTGGAAGAAGAAAACGGCAGCGAAGAGGGCACATTCTCCGAACTCGACAAGGTGAACAAGGCCAATGTCACTGCCCGCCTGAAGGAGATCAAAGGCGATAAGGAGGCCAAGAACGAAGCCACCGTGCTGAATGAGTGGCTAAAGCTCGCCGGGGACGAGGCTGATTTCAAAAAGGCCCTGAAGAACGCCGAGGCCGTGCTCGATGCGAAGGCTTACGCCAAATACCCCAGGCTCACCGAGGCGGAAGTCAAGACGCTGGTCGTGGACGACAAATGGCTCGGCACGCTCGACACTGCCATCCGCGGCGAGATGGATCGCATCAGCCAGGGCCTCACCGAGCGTGTAAAGGTATTGGCCGAGCGCTACCAAACCCCGATGCCCGAGCAGGTTCACGCAGTTGCCGAGCTGGAGGCGAAAGTGAATCGGCACCTGGAGAGAATGGGATTCGTATGGCACTGACCCCCGGTTACAAGCACACCGAGGTGGGGATAATCCCGGAGGATTGGGATGCGCCCAATCTCGGCGCGATCTTGAGGTCAATGCAACTTGGCGGAAACTACAAGAACAGTGAAAGAGAAACAAGTTGGCCTCTTATCAAAATGGGAAACCTTGGGCGGGGTAGCATCAAGCTCGACAAAGTCGAGTTTATAGATTCCTCTCAGCCTCCCGCAAGTAAGGACAGGTTAAAGAAAGGAGACATTCTCTTTAACACGAGGAACACACTCGACCTCGTTGGGAAGGTGGTAATCTGGCGTAATGAGCTGCCGGAGGCTTATTTCAACTCGAATCTTATGAGAATGGAGTTTGATGAGAGTCAGGTCGCCTCCAAATTCTTCATGAACTATATCCTGAACACTCCGCGGTCACTCAAAGCTCTGCGGGAAATTGCGATTGGAACAACGAGTGTCGCTGCGATTTACAGTAGGGATTTGGTTAAGCTGAAGGTCCCACTGCCCACCAAAGCCGAACAAGAGGCCATGGCCAAAGCCCTGAGTGATGCGGATGCCCTCATTGAATCGCTTGAGCAACTCATTGCCAAAAAACGCCACCTCAAACACGGAGCTATGCAGGAATTGCTCACCGGCAAAAAGCGTCTGCCGGGGTTCGTAGTCAAAGAAGATTACAAGCAGACCGAGGTCGGGGTGATCCCCGAAGATTGGAGAACGATGAGGCTCCAAAGCCTTTTGAGCCAGCCCGCTACATACGGAGTTGTGAAGGCCGGTATATTTCAAGGTCGGGGGATTCCGATGTTGCGAGGGGGCGACATCAAAGGCGGTCGAGTAAATACGGACCTACCGTTGATCAGTCGGGAGAAAAGTGCCGAGTATCAACGCACTGTCCTGAGGCATGGGGATGTTGTCATTGCGCTCGTTGGGTATCCCGGTGAGGCTGCGGTTATACCTGAAGCCTTGGGAGGTGCGAATATTTCCCGCGCGGTCGGCTTACTACGACCAAGTAATGCGTTAAATGCTGGATTCCTGACCTGCTATCTAAACTCAAGCTCTGGGCGGAAAGAGTTTCTGAAGCCTGGGGCCGGGTCTGCTCAGATGGTTGTGAATCTGAGGGATCTAAACCTGCTCTGGGTTCCCCTCCCGCCCACCAAATCTGAACAGGGAGCCATTGCAGAGGCCCTCTCCGACGTGGACGCGGAGATCGGCGGGCTGGAAGCCAAGCTGGCCAAGGCCCGTCAGGTTAAACAAGGCATGATGCAGGAACTACTCACCGGAAGGATTTGGCTGGTATGACGAGCTATTATCGCGTCATGCTTGGCCGCAAGAGCCTGATATGAGCGACATCGGCACGCCCGAACGCACCACGCAGAACCGCGTTATCGCCTTGTTCCGCGACGAGCTGGGCTACCGCTATCTGAGAGATTGGGCTGACCGTGACGGCAACAGCAACATCGAGGAAGGGTTGCTCGCGGCTTACTTGACCCGAAATGGCTATAGCGCAGCGCAAATCGGCAGCGCCATCTACAAGCTGCGCACCGAAGCGGACAACCACAGCCGCGGTCTCTACGGCAACAACAAGGCCGTCTACGACCTACTGCGATATGGCGTGCCGGTGAAGATCGAGGCGGGCAAGGTCACCGAAACCGCCCACCTCATCAACTGGCGGGAGCCGGAGAAGAACGATTTCGCCATCGCAAAAGAGGTTACACTTCGGGGCAGCCAGGAGCGACGCCCCGACATTGTGCTCTATGTGAACGGCATCGCCATCGGTGTCGTGGAACTGAAAAACAGCCGTATCAGCATCGGCCAGGGCATCCGGCAGAACCTTTCCAACCAGCAGCCCGAGTTCAACGCTTGGTTCTTCAGCTCGGTGCAGTTCATCTTTGCTGGCAATGACTCCGAGGGCCTGCAATATGGCACGATACTTACGCCCGAAAAGTATTTCCTGAAGTGGAAGGAGGACGAGCAGAACGATACCCGGTTCAAACTGGATAAATATCTACTCAAATTGTGTCGCAAGGATCGGCTGATCGAGCTGATGCACGACTTTGTTCTCTTCGACGGCGGAATCAAGAAGCTCCCTCGGGCGCACCAGTATTTCGGAATCAAGGCCGCTCAAAAGCATGTGCAAGCCCAAAAGGGCGGCATTATTTGGCACACGCAGGGTAGCGGTAAGAGCATCGTCATGGTGCTCCTGGCGAAATGGACTCTGGAGAATAATCCAAATGCTCGTGTAGCAATCGTCACTGACCGCGACGAGTTGGACAAACAGATTGAGCGGGTTTTCACCGAGGTAGGAGAGCCGATCAAGCGAACCAGTAGCGGGCGCGGCCTAATGAGGCAGCTCGGGCAAGCCACGCCTCGTCTTTTGTGTTCGCTGGTTCACAAATTCGGTCGGAGAGATATCGAGGACTTCGAGGCATTCATCAAGGAACTGGAGTCCCAGCCGAGCAAAACGGTGGGAGAGGTATTCGTCTTTGTGGATGAGTGCCATCGGACGCAGAGCGGCAGATTGCACCGTGTGATGAAGGCGATGATGCCCAACGCGGTGTTCGTCGGCTTTACCGGCACGCCTTTGCTCGCAAAGGACAGACGGACGAGCTTCGAGGTCTTCGGCGGCTACATTCATACCTACAAGTTCAGCGAAGGCGTGGAAGACGAGGTGGTTCTCGACCTCGTATATGAGGCGAGAGACATCAACCAGCGCCTCGGTTCCGAAGACAAGATCGACGCATGGTTCGAGGCCAAGACCAAGGGGCTTAACGACTGGCAAAAGGACGAGCTGAGAAAACAGTGGGGCACAATGCAGAAAGTGCTCAGCTCACGCTCACGAATGGATCAGGTGGTAAACGATATTGTCCACGATTTTGGTGTGCAACGGCGACTTTCGAGCGAACGCGGCAACGCCATCCTGATCGCGTCGAGCATCCACGACGCGTGCAGATATTTTGAGTTGTTTCAGAAAACTCCGTTAAAGGGCAAGTGCGCAGTAATAACCTCTTACAACCCACAGGCACGGGACATCACACTGGAGGAAACGGGCGCAAACACCGAGACGGAAAAGCAATTCATCTACAACACCTATGCTGACTTACTCAAAGGGGTTGATGCCAAGCCCGGCATGACCAAGACCGAGACCTACGAGGAGAGCGCGAAATCTCAGTTCATTAGAGAACCGGCGAACATGAAGCTGCTGGTCGTTGTGGACAAGCTACTCACCGGCTTCGATGCACCGCCTTGCACCTATCTCTATATCGATAAGTCAATGCAGGATCACAGTCTGTTCCAGGCCATCTGCCGCACCAATCGGCTGGACGGCGAGGACAAGGACTTTGGGCACATCGTCGACTACAAGGATCTGTTCAAAAAGGTCGAGAATGCCATCGGTGTCTACAGTTCGGAACTGGATCACAGCGCGGGCGGAGTGGAACCGGAGGTGCTCGTTCAGGACCGGCTAAAGAAGGGCCGGGAACGCCTGGACAATGCGCTGGAGACTCTCGTGCTCTTGTGCGAGCCGGTAGAGCCGCCCAAAGGCGAGCTGGAGCATATTCATTACTTCTGCGGCAATACCGAGATTCCATCAGACTTGCAAGAGCGGGAGCCGCAACGTGCCGCGCTCTACAAAGCAGCCGTATCCTTCGTGCGTGCCTACGCCAACATTGCCGACGAACTGGAATTTGCCGGATACAGTAATGTAGACATCGCTCGGATCAAGCAGCAGCTCAATCACTATCTAAATGTCCGCGAAATCGTCCGCATGGCCAGCGGGGAAAGCCTCGACCTGAAGCCCTTCGAGGCAGACATGCGGCACTTGATCGACACATACATCGAAGCCGAGAAATCACGGAAGATTTCGCCTTTCGACGACATGAGCCTACTCGATCTGATCGTAAAGACCGGCATTGCTGATGCGATAGCGACCCGGTTGGAAAACATGAAGGGCAACAAGGATGCCGTTGCCGAAACGATCGAGAACAACGTCCGCAGCAAAATCATCAAGGAGCATCTGACCGACCCGGCCTACTACGAGAAAATGTCCGAGCTTCTGGACGAGATTATCGCGGCAAGGAAGGCTAAAGCCGTCGAGTATGAAGAATATTTGAATCACATCGCCGAGCTGGCGAAGAGAGTTGAGGCCGGGCAGGCAAGTGAGACGCCTGAGACGCTGGACACGCCGGGGAAACGCGCGCTGTTCAACAACCTTAACCAAATTGAAGAACTGGCATTGAGAATCGACGAAACTATCAAGAAGACGCGTCCAGACGATTGGCGTGGTGTTCAAGCCAAGGAGCGCGTCATCAAGGCGGCGTTGTATGGGGTATTGCAGGATGCCGCCAAAGTGGAGCGCATCTTCCTCATCGTCAAGGCGCAGAAGGAATATTGATGGTGACGCAGCTTCAGCTTGGTGAGATAGCGGTGGAAGTGGTCCTCAAGGACATCAAGAACATCCACCTCAGCGTCTATCCCCCGTCTGGCAAGGTTCGCATTTCGGCCCCCTCGCGTATGACCCTCGATACAATTCGCGTTTTTGCGATTTCCAAATTGGGCTGGATCAAGCAGCAGCAGGAGAAGCTGCGTCGGCAGGAGCGCGAGACGCCGCGCGAGTATCTGGATCGTGAGAGCCACTTCGTCTGGGGGAAACGTTATCTCCTCAAGGTGATCGCGTGCAATGAACGCCCGTCTGTGGAATTGAAACACAGCCAGATGTTTCTGCGGTCGCCTTCAGGGACTCCTGACAACAAGAAACAAGCGGTCGTCGAGGCATGGTATCGAGAGCAGATTAGAAGGGCCGTGCCATCGTTGATCGCAAAGTGGGAGCCAGTGATAGGCGTGAAGGTGGAGAAGTTCTTTGTGCAAAAAATGAAGACTAAATGGGGAAGCTGCAACTCCGCGTCTAAGAGCATCCGTGTCAATACCGATCTCGCGAAGAAGCCACCGCAATGTCTTGAATATATAGTGGTGCATGAAATGGTGCACCTTGTCGTACGTTATCACAATGACCAATTTACTGGCATCCTGGATAGGTGTTTACCAGGATGGAGGCCGTCACGACAGATGCTCAATAATGCTCCGCTTGCTCATGCAGACTGGACGTATTGACAATAGTGCGGTCCTACGGAGCCGGGATTTCCGATTCATCCGCGAATTTCTGAAAAAGGAGGTGTGCTATGTTGCCGGACTTGTCTCGCACAGGGTAGAACCAGACCCACACCGGATCTGGCAAGTCCATTGCCGCTAAGATCTGGGGATTGGCGGTAGGTCTCAAGAGGGGATGCACCATGAATTGGAATGGTGCTATTCGCCAGGGTAGCCTGACCTTGCCCCACCCGGTCTCTACGTTGTATTGAATGAACTTAGCATTCGTGAGTTCTGGCAGAGCATCGATTTTATTGCCCTTCAGGCTTTCGGCTGTCTGTTCATCCATATATAGGACCGGTTCTTCTCGGTTTATCGATAAGGTCATAAAACTCGCACTACTCGAAGTAGGGCGCGCCATATCTATGAGAGAGGGTCGGAGTTTGGACGCAAGAGCACGCACGCGCTGTTCAGGGACACCAGACAATTCTTGTTCAAAATGGGCTATCAGGGCCAGTTGCTGCCGCTCGGAAGCTTCCTTGGTCTTAATCGCTGCTACCGCGACATCCCGCATAGCCTCGACAGTGACTTGGGTGGTCTTTTCACGTTCGAGTTCTACTGATTGACGCAAAATAGGATCGACATCTGATTTTTTCTCCCCGACCAATTTTCCAGTGATCCACGCGACCATAGCCGAGAGCGGCGCTTTCAGGATTTTGGCAGCGCTCTCTGGGCCTATAGCTGCTAATATGTGCTCGATACCGAACGTAAAACTTCCGGGCCGAGACGGAAGTAGCTCAAACTTCGCGCGGGCAGATGTCGCGTGCTCGACGATAGCACCGCTAACACGAAAATTCTCTAGCGTGTAGATGAAACGAGCGACTCCGTATAATGCTCGGCCAGCATCATAAAGATCTAAGACATTACGCTCGGCATCTGCGCCGTAGTAGGTTACTTCGATGCGGTCAGGCATACCGAGCCTCTGACATCTGCTGCACCGCAGACATTTCCTATGTCTATGCGATTAAGCGAGTTTAATCAAGCTACGCCGCGTGAGGCGTTTGCGAGATTTGTCAGGTCGATGCCATACATTTCGTGAGGGCATTGGCGAACCCTCCCCAACGTTTCTGCTTGACTATGTTGTGATTTTCGGATATATTGAGTGCGATTTTTACATTGGATTGCGATAAAAAGCGATATGTCTGAAACTCCTACTCCTACTACGGCTACGGTAGAAGCCACCGCGTCACTTTCCCCAGCACGTTTGCCCCGGCAACCGCATATGGCGATCAAATCTTTAGAAAGCCACTAAACCTTGCGTCTAAACCACGTGATCTTTACGTGGTGCGACACGCCGCCGCACTTGGCGGCTATAAATAGGAGGGGTCCTCGGTGCCGAGTTCCTGCTTCGTTGCCGTGAGTCCAAAAAGTGAGCCAGGATGGAGTCCACTTTCAAACTCCAGCGGTGGTGAGAAGCGGCAGAAAGCCAGGATCGGCTTTTTTCACCCGTGGGCCTTCAGCCCACGACATCAGAAACAATATCCTGCTGCTGAAACGTGAACAGATGAGCCGCTTCGATCATACATAACGGTGACTTCGGAGCCATCGCCTCGCCATCTGCGCGCGCTCGGGTTTCCACACGTGATGACCGCAATCCACCCCCACGATCCATCTAGGTGGGCTAACACCGCATTTTCTAGGGGCGGGCCTAGCCAGCCGATTTGGTGGAGCCACCAACAACGGGATGGGAGCATTAAGCATGGCCATCTATCTTAAGTTTCCTGGCGGCGAGGCGACGATGATTGCCTCACCATCACCTGTGATCCAAAGACTGACCAGCATCGACTCGGAGAGTGGCGAGAGTGCTGAGCCTATGATCCGCATTGTCGATTGGTCGGGATCGGGGCAGACCGAGGATTGGCGGGACGCTGAACGCGCCGATGAATTGCCACCGGATATTGCCATCAGTATCCCGTTCGAGGTTGTGGATCAGATGGCAGCGATCGTCGCGGCCTGCCGGGGAGACTCTCCACTTCATGGAAGAAGCGACCAACGCCAAGGCGGCGCGCGAGATGAAAACCGAGGGGAAGGCGTAAGCCTCCCCCAATCCCCTATAATCTCGGACTCTCTCGCGGGTCGTGGAGATGTGGATGGCTCCGTCAGGAGCTTCGCAGGCGGGATCGGCACTTGTGCCACCTTTGGCGGCATGAGGTGATGCCTTAGCGGGCTCAACAGGATGGTGGCATTTCCAGGCACCCGGTAAAGCCGTGTGGCTCCCGCGAAGCCGTGAGGCTCGCCGAAGGGAGGCACCATACGATCAGGCGAACATGGGCTTGGACGCGAAGCGTCCAGACTCGGGGCTACCGCCCCGAAGCAGCCGCTGCGTTCCCGAGCGTTAAAGGTGGGCCGGAATAGGATTTCACCTACGTCGCCGATATCGGCCCGCTCGCGGCGGCTCGTAACGTTTCAGGGGCGGCAACGGCTCGGGTTTTTGTCTCGGGCCGGATCTTGGCGAGGATGCCTTTCCACATCTGGACCCGCGGCGAAAGCGGTAATGGTCGGCGTCGATTGTGTCGCGGAGCAGCCGCGCGAGTGCGTCGGTTTCCTAATCGGTTAGATCAGGTTTCATATTCAGTAGATGAGGTGGTTAACCAATGCTGGCGAGTCCACACCCTACGCAACTGAGGGACGCAGCCGGTGTTAACCTCCGCGTCTGAAATATGGTCGATAAGGATCGGGTAACACAATGTCGACATAACGTTGTTATGTCAGATATATACGGCTTAGCATTGCGATTAGCGGATCAGGAGCGCACCGACTTCGCCGCTCGACGATTGGCATTGATGCCCACCGAGGACTGACGTATTAGGCCGCTATCGAACCCTCATCGGAGCGGAGATAAAGTGCACCGACCCGCGATTACACCAGATATTTGCGATAATTCTCTAAATCTCTCATCATTCCTTGACAAATGCGGATCGATCTGATATAAATAATTAAGAATTACACACTGGCAGGTCCACCTCCCCCATTCGAGCGGGTGATCTCCAAAAAAGCCCCCGTTGGCACAGAAGATGGCTCCTCGCGGCACAGGGCGAGGCATCCAGCCGTTGGCGATCCCTAGCTTTCGCCCGGCATTGACGCGGGATGATCCGCCCGTAGCCGAGAGCCGCGTTGCTCCGCGACCCCGAATCCTGAGAAGGATTGCGTTATCGTCGCGTCAAGCGATGGCCGACGCCAGTGTCGAATCTATTATTCCCAGGGTGCAAGTTGGGACCTCGCTCCCGCAGCCAGACTGAAAATCTCGTTGCGAATTCGAGGTTTAGCTCTAAATAGTTCTTAAGAGGATGAGGATGGAGACCGTAAGTTCAATTATGTCGAGAGGATTAACCATTTCTTCATGTCAACCTGTTGACTTTGTTCCAAAGTCGCTCAGAGCCGGGTTTGGTTGTTCTGCGCCTGAGGCTTACATGACGTGCCGGTGTGCACAGCAGGCGGCTCTGCGAGCCTTGACACTGCCCGCGAGATCCGACAGAGATTTTACAAAACTTCACGGCCTTGTCGCAAAGTCTTCACTATATCCGGCGTCCAGACCCGTTTGCCAAATGAAGAGGGTCGTCTGATGGTAACGATAGGTGACGGTGCCCGTGTCAACGACGAGGTGACCGGACGAGTCTTCCGGCTGGAATGGAGTTGACGATGTTCGGCACAATGTTTCCGACCCCAAGCGGGACGTGGTTCTATTACCCGTGGCGCGGTCTTCGCCTTGCCGCACATGCTACCGCTCTGGGGACAAGCGGCCTCACCGTTCTTTGGAAGGGTGATCCAGCGATCCAAGACCTCGGCGTCTTTTTTGAGAGTGCGGCACAACTGATGAAGAGGTCCGCACCTTATGACCGGTGGATCGTAAACCCCGGCTTGGCAGATAAACGCCGGGTTAAGCATGTGGTGCCGATAGCCCCCGAGTTTTTGGCTGGCGCACAGCTTGTTCGATTTGAGTGTCTCCCTGAGGCGGAGGCACGTAAGTCGCCCCTCATCGTATGGGCAAACCTCGATGCTGAGGTAAGCCCTGAGCAGGAGTCAATCGGTGTCTATCTGCACGAACAGGACATACCGACCTTACAGGGCGAAATCAGCAAGATAGTAGTGAAAACTGCCGTAGTCGAGAAGACGCGCCTTGCCGCTCAAGACGATCTCGAAAAAGAAGTTCATGAGATGCTTGGCCACGTTCTTGGTGACCTACGAGAAGCCGCCCAACGAGAAGCCGCCCAACGAACTGCGCCGTGAATGTGGCTGCCGAGGGGGATAGCCAAGCTGATGTTCCGGGTATCAGGACTCCGAATTGATCCCACTGCCCCTTTAAGTATAACCAGTACAACTACTGGTGCGGTACACCAACTAGAGGTCTGGAATTGGTTCACGGTTCCCATTGACATGGAGGTTGATTGTAACTGTTCGATGGGCTTGTTGACCTCCACTTCGGGTGCAGCTTGGACCAAGCCCGCGCTTATCCCGCCTAATTTGACCCCCCCAAGCCAAGGCTTGATGATACGCGAGCCGATCTCAAAAGCCGCAACTACCGCCACGGGCAGCGAGGTCATAAGCTGTGGCAGGGTCCGATACAGGTACAGCGGCGCACCGAGCTTCAATCCTGACCACTCCCCATCAAATGGACACACGGTGATAGTAAACGTCACGTAGCTGGCTAGAATGGATGGCAAATCATTCCTGCTAGGAATTATCCCTCCCTTACTCGCGTATCTAGCGGAGCGCACGAACCCTATTTCCGCCGAAGTTATTCGACCAAAAGCAGAGATCCATGCAACTCAGCATGTTTTCCCACCCGCCGATGTAAACCCCGGCGTGGCTTACGATCCTCAACGGGCCAAAGAGGCGTTAGTTACTACGATTGTGGCAACCGGGGAAACTGCCGCAGAAGTTGCTGGTATCGTCCCAACGTGGATTAGTATTGCCTCAGCCACTACAGCAGTCTTTGCGGATCTTGTTCCTGCATGGGTGTTTCTGCTAATTCTATTACTTGTGACAGGTGGCTCGGCGCTCTGGGGTATTCGCTATTTCCAACGCATCGATTACCAAAGCGAGGCTATTGTCGCGGACGGAAGACCTTCGAGGATTTGCGGGCGCGATCGAGAAGTAGATCGGATTTCCTGCTGGATTAAAGTTGGCAATGTTACGGTAGCAATAATCGTATTGCTTGTTTGGCTGGCAACCCCGAACACTCTGCCAGACGCATGGCACTACATACGTGACTTGTACCACGGCTGATGCGATACACCATCAGTGATCGTCCCGTGTTCCACGGCAAGGAAGGTCGCCCGCCACGCCCCATTTGCCAAGGCAATTTGTCGAACCGGCGTTGGTTTAATAGGTTCGATCATCAACCCTCGGAGTGACGCCGTGGCTTGCCGGTTATCTGCGGTCCTCGGGCGCAGCATCGGCAGAGCAGACAGTGACTCCACCGAGCGTTGTGCTGCCGGGAATCCAAAACTGTGCAGTTGGAGTCCAGTCTCTCACCCTCCCTTCGGGTCGTCAGAGCCGCAGGAAAAGCTGGATTCAGGTTGTGCTCTCGTGGGCTGAAACCTCTCGACAACGATACCTATGTGAGCTTCCGTGGCTGTAAGTTTAAAAATGCGCCATAGTCGGAGTCTAAATCGTGGCGTCGAAGTGTCGAAAACCGCTGGAAAACTCATAAATCGTGGGCTGAAGGTCCACGGGTCGAAACCCTAACTCAAGCGTTTCTGCGGCCTTCTTGACCCTCAGGAGCATCAAAGTGGGCTCCATAGGGCAACCCGCATAGGTCGTTATCAGATCACGGTTTTTCGCGCCTTCGCCGAATACACCGCCTTATCCTGGTGCGGGCTTGACCCGGCCACGGCAATTCCTGACACCTGACCATCAGGACATCCCAGATAGCCTGAACACCCGCGGCGAATACCGTTCAGGCTCGGCGACATGGCGGTGGCCAGAAGATTCACTCGAAAGTCCACAGCAACCCCGCGTGCACAAGTTCGGATTGTAGGATTCCGTTGAAGCAGGGGTGCAAATTGTGCACTATAGGGGTGCAGATTGGCTGCTACGGGGGTGTAAAGACCCGCAGAAATGCTGGATTCCGGCTGAAAGGCCGAGGGTTCGAATCCCTCCCTCTCCGCCAGCCTTGCGAAACCACCGCAGATATTCCGAAGTCTTTGGGTTAATGGGGTTTTCTGATCCTTCCCGTATACACGGAAAGGATACACGCGGTGTTTGGCAGGATGCCGTATGTCCAGCCATGGAAAGGTTCATACCGGTTCCGGCGACGCGTCCCCGACCACCTCGTTGGCGTGTTCGGCAAAAGGGAATGGGTCCAAGCTCTCGGGACAAAAAATAGGACAGAAGCCAACCGGCTCGTCATTCCTCACATCGAACGCACGAACGAAGACATCAGGGACGCCGAAGGGGGGAATTGGCCGCGCATCGACGACGAGCGCTGTAGGATATCGCGGGGCAATGGTGGCAGTGGCACCTCGAAGAGCTTGCCAAGCGGCTTCAGCTTCCGGCGGGGCTCGTTGCAAGCTCAATTGCACCTCGTATGTCTTGCCGACCCCTGACGCGGCGCCGAGATAAAGCTTCAGCCGCCCGCGGCGCTCTTGTTTCGCCGCGGCGAGCAGTGCTTCGGGTGACGGTCTTCCCTCGCGCTCCGCCATCAGTTCAATTTAACTCATTTTCGTTCGTCATTCTCGCGAAAGCGTCTGCGAAACCATTGATGCACTGGCTGCATCACCGCGGTTTCGGCTGACTTCATATCTTTCCGCACGCCCTGCCTGGGGTGACAGCGAACTCGGCCTCAGTGCAGTTGATCGAGCCCAAGGTTGAGTTTGAGCACATTGACCCGCTTTTCGCCGAGGATGCCGAGAAACCGGTCTTGGGTCATGTCGGCCACCAGGCCCTGGACCTTGTCCAGTGGCAGATTGCGCGCCTTTGCGACGCGCGGCACTTGGAACTCGGCGGCTGCGGGCGTGATGTCGGGGTCGAGGCCGCTCGCCGACGTAGTCACAAGATCGACCGGGATCGGCGCCGAGGCGTTTTCAGCTTTTAGCTTTTCGGCATCGTCCTTGACGCGGTCGATCAGCGGCTGGCTGGTCGGCCCCAGGTTCGACCCGCCCGAATTCCCCGCGTTATAGGGCGCCGGGATCGTCTTTGTCGGATCGTTCGGGTCGGTATCGGTGGTCGCCGAGGGACGGCCGTGGAAATATTTATCGTCGGTGAAATTCTGCCCAATCAGCTCGGAACCGACCACCTTGCCGTTCTTCTCGATCAGGCTGCCATTGGCCTGATGCGGAAAGACGAGCTGCGCGATGCCGGTCATGCCGAGCGGGTAGATGAGGCCGGTGATCACCGTCATCACGATGATCATCATGATAGCGGGGCGGATTTGACGGAACATTGTGGTGATCCTCAGGCAAGGCCGATGGCGGTGATCGCCATATCAATGAGCTTGATGCCGATGAACGGCACGATGATGCCGCCGAGGCCGTAGATCAGCAGGTTGCGGCGCAAGAGGGCCGCCGCGCCCGCCGGGCGGTAAGTCACGCCGCGCAGGCTCAGCGGGATCAGCGCGATGATGATCAGCGCATTGAAAATGATCGCGGAAAGGATCGCGCTCTCCGGCGTCTGCAAATGCATCACATTGAGGACGCCGAGCTGCGGGTAGAACGCGACAAAAATCGCCGGGATGATCGCGAAGTACTTCGCGACGTCGTTGGCGATCGAGAACGTGGTGAGCGCGCCGCGGGTCATCAGGAGCTGTTTGCCGATCGCGACAATCTCGATGAGCTTGGTTGGGTCGCTGTCGAGGTCGACCATATTGCCGGCTTCACGCGCCGCCATCGTGCCGGTGTTCATCGCCACGCCGACATCGGCCTGAGCGAGCGCCGGCGCATCATTGGTGCCGTCGCCGCACATCGCGACGAGCTTGCCCTTGGCCTGTTCTTCGCGGATCAGCTCGAGCTTGTTCTCGGGTGTCGCTTGGGCCAAGAAATCGTCGACCCCGGATTCGGCCGCGATTGCCGCCGCGGTCAGCGGGTTGTCGCCAGTGATCATCACGGTGCGGATGCCCATTTGGCGCAACTCGGCGAAACGGTCGCGGATCCCGCCTTTCACGATGTCCTTGAGGTGGATCACCCCCAACAGCCGGTTGTCTTTGGCGACCGCGAGCGGGGTTCCGCCCTCCCTAGAGATGCGCTCCCCGATCGCAATCGTCTGGCGCACCGCATCGGAGATCGGCGCGGCGCGCAAAGCCGCTTGCGCTCCGCCGGCAGCGCTGCGCCACACCGGGCCGGTGCTGCCGCCCTCGGCGAACTCGATGATCGAGTCCACCGCCCCCTTACGGATCGAAACCCCCTCGGAATCGATGCCGCTCATCCGGGTCTGGGCCGAAAACGGCACGAATTTCACATTCAGCGGCGACATTTCGCGCGCACGGAGCCCGTATTTCTCCTTGGCCAGCACGACGATCGACCTCCCCTCGGGAGTTCTCATCGGACAGCGAGGCGAGCTGCGCCGCGTCGGCAAGCTCTCTTTCCTCGACACCGGGAAGCGTGATGAATTCGGTTGCCTGACGGTTGCCGAGCGTAATCGTGCCGGTCTTGTCGAGCAGCAAGGCGTCGACATCGCCCGCGGCCTCGATGGCACGGCCGGACATCGCGAGCACATTGAAGCGTACGAGGCGGTCCATCCCGGCGATGCCGATCGCCGACAGGAGAGCGCCGATCGTCGTCGGGATCAGGGTAACGAAGAGCGCGATGAGGACGACGAGCGACACCGCTCCTCCTGCATAGGACGCGAAGCTCGGGATCGTGACCGTGGCGAAGACGAAGATCAGCGTCATGCCGGCGAGCAGGATATTGAGCGCGATCTCATTGGGCGTCTTCTGCCGCACCGCCCCCTCGACGAGCGCGATCATGCGGTCGAGGAAGGTCGAACCCTGCGCCGCGGTGATCCGGACCCTGAGACAGTCGGATGTCACGCGCGTGCCGCCGGTCACGGCCGAGCGGTCGCCGCCGCTCTCGCGGATTACGGGGGCCGATTCGCCGGTGATTGCCGACTCGTCTACGGAAGCGACGCCTTCGATGACCTCGCCATCGCTCGGAATCAGGTCTCCGATCTCGACGAGCACGAGGTCGCCGGACTTGAGCGCGGTCGCATCAACCAGCTCGAAGTTGCGCGAATTGGCCGCCTGCAGCCGCTTCGCCTTCGTCTCGGTCCGCGTCCGGCGCAATGTATCGGCTTGCGCCTTGCCGCGCCCCTCCGCGACCGCTTCGGCGAAATTGGCGAACAGGACGGTGAACCATAGCCACAGCGTGATCTGCCCCGAAAACGCGGCGTTTGTCCCAATCACAGTCCCGTTGCCGACAATCAGGTCACGCAAGAAGAAAATCGTCGTCAGCGCCGCGACCAGCTCGACGCAGAACATCACCGGGTTCTTGACCAGGGTGCGCGGATCGAGCTTGCGAAACGAGGCCCCGATCGCCGGCACGATCAGCGAGCGGTCAAAGATCGACAGCGGCCGGAGCTGGCGTTTGTAGAGGCCGGCCTCCGGCGAGCCGATCATCAGGGGGGAGATGTCAGTCATGGGTCATCCTCAGGAATGCCGCTGGTCACGGGGCCGGATAGAGCTTGCCCTGGTTCATCGCGACCTGTTCGGTTACCGGCCCGAGTGCGAGGGCAGGAAAGAAGGTAAGTCCGCCGATGATCAGCACGACGCCGACGAGAAGACCGACAAACAATGGCCGGTTGGTCGGGAAGGTCCCGGCTGAGGGAGCGAGAAGTTTCTTCTGTGCCAGCGATCCTGCGACGGCCAGCAGCGGGATGACCATGATGAACCTCCCGATCAGCATCGCAAACCCGATCGTCGTGTTGTAGAAGAGCGTGTTGGCCGAGAGTCCGGCAAAGGCGCTGCCGTTGTTCCCGGTGCCTTCGGTGTAGGCGTAGAGGATCTCGCTGAAGCCGTGCGGCCCGGTATTGGCGATGCCGGCGAGGCCCGCCGGTAAGACCGTCGCGAGCGCAGTCCAGCCGAGGATCGACAATGGGAGGCTGAGGAGCGCGAGGATGGTCATCTTGACCTCCTTGGCCTCGAGCTTTTTGCCGAGATATTCGGGCGTGCGACCCACCATCAGCCCGGCGACAAACATCGCGACGATGGCGAACGCGAGCATGCCGTAGAGGCCCGACCCGACGCCGCCGAAGATCACCTCGCCAAGCTGCATGTTGATCAGCGGGACCATGCCGCCGATCGGCAGGTAACTATCATGCATCGAATTGACCGCGCCGCACGAGGTGTCGGTCGTTACGGTGGCCCACAAAGCCGAAAGCGCTGGGCCGAACCGCACCTCTTTCCCCTCCATGTTGCCGCCTGCCTGCAGCGGGCCCGGCGCCGCTTCTACACTGAAGGCTGCGACGGCAGGATTGCCGTGCGACTCCGACCAATAAGCAGTCGTAACGCCAGCGAGGAACAGGATTCCCATAGCGGCGAAGATTGCCCAGCCTTGACGCTCGTCTTTGACCATCCGGCCCAGGACATTGGTGAGCCCAGCGCCGATCGCGAAGATCGAAACCAGCTCGATCAAATTGCTGAGCGGCGTCGGGTTCTCGTAGGGATGCGACGAGTTGGCGTTAAAGAACCCGCCCCCGTTCGTGCCTAGCTCTTTAATGGCTTCCTGCGAGGCGACCGGACCTTGCGCGATGACCTGCTTGGCGCCCTCGACCGTCGTCGCGTCGACATAGGCTGCCAAGTTCTGAGGCACACCCTGCCACATCAGCGCGAGCGCCATCACGATCGAGATCGGCAGCAGGACATAGAGCGTGCCGCGCGTCAGATCGACCCAGAAATTCCCGATCGTCTTGGCCTCGCGTCGCGTGAAACCCCGAATGAGCGCCAATGCCAACGCAATACCGGTCGCCGCCGAAACGAAGTTGTGCACCGTCAGCCCGGCCATCTGCACGAGGTAGCTCATTGTGGTTTCTGGCACATAGGACTGCCAGTTCGTGTTGCTCACAAAGCTGACCGAGGTATTGAAGGCGCTGCTCGGTTCGACTCCCGTCTGGCCCTGCGGGTTGAACGGCAGATACCACTGCAGCCGCTGCAAAGCGTACAAGCTCAGAAAGCCCACAACGCTGAAAAACAGCACCGCGACCCCATAAGTCAGCCAGTGCTGTTCCTCTTTTTCGTCGACGCCGCAGCACCAATAGACTGCGCGTTCGACCGGCCGCAGAACCGGGCTCAAGAAGGTCCGCTCGCCCTCGAAAACGCGCGTCATGTACCCGCCGAGGGGGCGCGAGATGAGGATCACAATCGCGCCGAACAGCGCGATCTGGAGCCATCCGCTGATTGTCATCGGAAACTCCTAGAACCGCTCGGGGTTGATCAGCGCGTAGACGAGATAGACCATGATGACGATGCTCACGATCGAGCCGAGGCCGTAGTCGAACAGCATGGCTGTCTCACATTCTTTCGCAGGCGAGCCCATAGAGGATGGAGGCCGCGAAAAAACCGCCGCCGATTGCGATCATCACGAAATCGAGCATGTGATTACCTCAGCAGGTGTCTTGCAGACCCTGGAACATTTCCCCTCCCCGCTTTGCTGTGAACGGCGAGCCGGGCGACTTTGAAGCAGATTAAATCGACGCCCCCTTCACCCAACCAGAATAGCCAATACCCGCGCGTTGCCCCGCTCCGATGCGCCCGCTCTCCGGGCCCGGCTCGGGTTGCACAGATCAAGTGCACTTTCCACTATTAGGATTCGAGAGGCATTGACGTTTTGGCCTATAAAAGGGCCATAAAGATTCCCGGCTTTGGCCCGGGATGCGCTGCGCGGGTGACGATGCAGGCGACCGCCTCCTTTAAGATCACGGTTTGCCGCATTGCGGATATACCGGCATCGTCTTGCGCACCAGCCGGGGCTCGCCGCGCTTATGATTACGAATGAGCGACAGCGAGAGGTCGAGGCGAGTCTGGAAAGCCTTTTTCCGCCGCCTAAGCGCATACCAGCTCCCGATAACGCAGATCCGGTATCGCCTCGGGTGCCGCCTCGAGCCAGCAGACGAACAGCTTGTCGCGGCGGCCGATCATCAGCGCGGCAAGGTAATCGTGGCGCCCGTCATAGACGACGAAACGTTCATCCTCCCAATGGCCGACGATGGGCGGCCACGGGGCGCACTCGCCGAGGTTCATTAGACGCCGATATTTCTTTTCTACCGCTTCCGGGTTCATCGGCAGCCGAAAACTGAGCCGGCACAGGTCGATATCCACCCAAGCAGTCCGCACAACCTGGTTCGGCTGCACGCAAATCGAGCGATCTTCGGCAACTATGACGGCCATTGTCGGAACCCCTTTGCTTATCTCCACCGACAGGGCGGATCAAATATCGCGAGGAACGTGCTCTCGTTCCACGAATAAGGGAGCCTACCGGGTCCGTTCGTTAGATAGAGAAACAGCGAATCCAGGTATGTCTCTCGCTTTCGGTGTCCCAGCGGCGCAACAGACCATAGAGTACGCTTCAGATCGAACCGCTCGGCTTTCTGGGTTCAGTGGTCTCCGACGCAAATGCTCGACATCGCCTTTGTACTGATCGTCATTACCGCTCTGCTGGTCGTTGTCGGTCTGTGCCAGCCGCTGGCGGCTTATTTGAAGCTGCCGCCGCCTGTGCTGCTTGGCGTGGTTGGCCTGGCCCTGGGAGGGTTTCCTGCCCTGGTGACGCATCTGGGCTGGTCCCGCGAAACAGACGCATTTTCCGAAGTCTTCGTCAACTTCCCGGTCAGCTCCGGCACCTTTATCTATGTCTTTCTCCCCCTGCTCGTCTTCGAGGCCGGGATCGCCACCGACGTCAGGCGCATGCTGGAAGATGCGGCGCCGATCCTGCTGCTCGCGATCGTTGCCACGTTGATTTCCACCGCGGTCGTCGGTTTGGCACTTTGGCCGCTTGCCCGGGTCTCGCTGGTCGTCTGCCTGCTGCTCGGCACTGTGGTGTCGACCACCGACCCCGCCGCCGTCATCGCCATCTTTCGTGACATCGGCGCACCGGCGCGCTTGACCCGCCTGGTCGAAGGCGAGGCTCTCCTCAACGATGCGGCCGCGATTGCGCTGTTCGCGGTCTTGCTCGGAATGATCGGAACCGCTCGTGAGCTGCAAATAGGTTCCGGGCTGAAAGAGTTCTTCATCTCGTTTGTCGGCGGCGGCCTGTTCGGAATGCTCGCAGGCCGGGCGCTGCTCTCGGTCATTCCATGGGTGCGCGACGACCGTCTCGCGGAAGCGACTTTGACTCTGGCGCTCGCCTACGGCGTTTTTATCGTCGCCGAGCGCCTGCTTCACGTATCGGGCGTCGTCGCCGTGCTGGCCTCGGCTCTAATGATTAGCGCGCTCGGCCGTTCTCGCATCGCGCCCTACAATTGGTCGTTCCTGACCGACCTCTGGGACCAGATCGCGTTTTGGGCCCGCTCCTTGATCTTTATCCTCGCCTCGATCCTTGTTCCAAGGCTGCTCGGCGATATCGAACCCTATTACTTGCTGCTGCTCGCGGTACTGATAGCAGCGGCATTCGCGGCTCGCATCCTTGTGCTGTTCGTGCTCATGCCACTGCTCGAGGTCCTCAAGCTCACCCAGCCGATCAGTTCCGCCTATAAATATGCGATCACCTGGGGCGGATTGCGCGGTGCGTTGACTTTGGTGCTGGCGCTCGGAGTGACCGAAAACGCAGCCCTCGATAACCACGCTCAGCGGTTCGTGACGGTGCTCGCAACCGGCTTCGTGCTGTTCACGCTTTTCATCAACGGCACGACATTACGCCTGGTCATCGCCGTGCTCGGGCTGCACCGCCTTTCGCCGCGCAACCTGGTCCTGCGCGACCGGATTCTCGCAGTTGCTTATGCGGATGTGGCCGATTCTGTGCGGCAGATGGGGCAATACCACGGTCTTGCTCCAAAATCGGTCGAGCAGGTCATCGAACCATATCAAAGCTGGATCACCGCCGCGGACGCCCGAGACGAAGCCGAGCGGCTGCCCGAGCGGGAGCAGCTGGCGATCGCGCTGGTTGCTCTGGGCAACCAGGAGCGGGTGCTTGTCCTTGAAACCCGCGCCGACCAGGTCGCGTCGCAGGCGACCGTTCAGGTGTTGTTGCGGAATGCGGATGCGCTGGTCGAAGGCGCACGTTCCGAAGGCCGTCTCGGATACCAGAGAGCTGCGGAACGGGCGCTTTCGTTTCCGCCGGCATTCCGCATCGCCTATTTCCTTTACCGGCATTTCGGAATTCAGCGGTTTCTTGCCGATCGGCTGGCTGGCCGTGTCGAACTGCTGCTGGTAACGCGGCTGCTGGTCGAGCGGCTGGTCAGTTTCAACGATGAGCGCCTGGGCGCAGTTTTCAGTAAACGTTTAACCGAGATCACCAGGGAAATTATCGAGCATCGCCGCGAACAAGTGGGCGACGCCTGGGATGTGCTTCGCCGGCAATACCCCGACTACGTGGCGGCTCTGGAAGAGAGATTCCTGCGGCAATCGGCGCTGCGGCGAGAGATGGGCCGCTACCAGGCCTTGTACGAGGAAGGATTAATCCCGCAGGAGCTCTACGACGATTTGAAACGGGGAGTATCGGGTAGTCGGGCCGAGCCGCGGCCGCGCTTCGAGATCGGCCTGGACGCGCATCGCCTGATCGAGAGGCTGGATATCCTCTCGGCCCTCGACGAGCGTCAGTTGGAACGTGTGGCCAACCTGCTGCGGCCACGCTTTACGGTGCCGAACGAGCGCATCATCCGCCGGGGGGACCGGGGGGACGCCGTGTTCTTTATTGCATCCGGCGCCGTCGAGGTGAGATTGCCGGGGCGCCGCGTGCGGCTCGGCAGCGGCGAGTTCTTCGGCGAAATGGCTCCGCTGTCGGGCCGGCCGCGTCAGGCCGATGTGGTGGCTCTGACCTATTGCCGCCTGCTCGTTCTGCGACAAGCCGATTTTGGGCGGTTCCTCGCAGCAAATCCGGAGGCGAAAGCCGAGATCAACCGCATCGTCGAGGCGCGTCTTTCGGTGAACCAGGAGGACCGAGATCGCGCTGCCGAATCCATGTCACACTAGCCGAGGGTTCGCGGGACTGGCTGCAGACCTCGATCGCCGCGGCCCTCTGAGCCAAGCCGTCAGGCCGCCCCATAGCGCTGTTCTGCCCGGATCCGGGCCTGCGACGCAGCGTTCAAGCGCCGTCAAGCGGGGAGCGAGGTTCCGAAACCATGCCGTGGCTAACGCGGCTCGGCGGCAGAAGTTCTTGGACGACGGCGCCCGGACCGAATAGGTGGATTCCAGCGTGGGATTTGGGGCTTTGCAAGCCGAGGGATAGCGGGCCTATTCTCGCGCCGAATTCTCACCGCGAGACGGAGGAAGCGATGACGGTTGTGCGGGCAGGTGCACGGGCCACCAGGCGCGGCGCGGCGGAAAACTTCACAGGCGAGGTGTTTCAGGACGAGGTGCTCGTCGGTCAGGCGCCGTCGCGCATGCGGGCGACGGTCGTCTCGTTCACTCCGGGAGCGCGGACCGGCTGGCATTCACATCCGATCGGCCAGACCCTCTATTGCCTCTCCGGTGTCGGCCGCATCTGCATCGGCAAAGGCTCGCGGCCGCAGGCGATCTATCCCGGCGACACGGTGATGATCCCGCCTGATACGATGCATTGGCACGGCACCGCGCCTGACCGGCTGTTCGCTCATCTGGCAATGTCGGAAAATGGCGAGCAGGGCCAGGGCACGACCTGGGCCGAGCACGTCAGCGACAGCGATTACAAGACGGACCCCGTCACCGCCTGACCGAGGCGTTCAACCGAGCTTGCCGGCGGCGCGCAACGCCGCGATCTCGGCCGGTTCGAGCCAGCCGGCGAGCGCGGCTTCGGCCTCGCCGCCGCGGCTCGCCGGCTGGGGCGCGATCGGCAGATCGGGTACCGTGCGGCTGAACCGCGGCGCCGGAGCCGGCTGCGCGATCCCGTCGATCTCGACATAGGTTCGGCGCGCCGCGTTGTGCGGGTGCCGCAGCGCCTCGTCGGTCGTCAGCACCGGCGCAAAGCAGGCGTCGGTGCCTTCAAGCAGATTGCACCATTCCGCGCGCGTGCGGGTCTTGAACAGCGCCGCCAGCCGGGCTTGCGCCTCAGGCCATTGTGTGCGGTCCATTTGCGGCGGCAACGTCGCCGGATCGATGTCGAGGCGCCGCAGCAGTTCGGCGTAGAACTTGCCCTCGATCGGGGCGATCGAGATCCAACGTCCGTCGGCGCATTCGTAGACATTATAGAAATGCGCGCCGGTATCGAGGTGGTTGGTGCCGCGTTCATGCGTCGCGAGCCGGGCGGCGACCATGCCGTGAAATGCCGTCATCAACGAGGCCGCGCCGTCGACCATCGCGGCATCCACGACCTGTCCCCGCCCCGAGCGCTGCGCCTCGAGAATGCCGCAGACGATCCCGAAAGCGAGATAAAGGGCGCCGCCGGCGAAATCACCGATCAGGTTCAAGGGCGGGGTCGGCGGCTGCCCGCGCTGCCCGAAAGCGTGCAGTGCGCCAACCAGCGAAATGTAGTTGATGTCGTGCCCCGCCGCATGCGCCAGCGGCCCATCCTGCCCCCAGCCGGTCACGCGGCCGTAGACGAGACGCGGGTTGCGGGCGAGGCAATCATCGGGGCCGACACCGAGCCGCTCGGTCACGCCGGGGCGGAACCCCTCGATCAGCGCGTCGGCGCGCTCAACAAGGCGCAACGCGAGCGCCTTCCCGCCTGGGCTCTTCAGGTCGAGCGCCAAGGCGCGGCGGCCGCGCAATAAAAGGTCATACCGCAGCTCGCGCATCAGCCCGAGGTCGCTCGGCTCCGGCCGGTCGATCCGCAACACCGTCGCGCCCAGATCGGCGAGCAGCATCGCGCACATCGGCCCAGGCCCGATGCCAGTGAACTCCACGACCTTTATATCGGCAAGCGGTCCCATGATGCGCCTCCCGAATGAGGAGACAGCAACCTGCGTGGCGCGGCGCCGCCGGTCAAGCCGCTCGAAAAACAGCAGCAACCAAAAACTTATCGCGTCCTACCAAGCTTGGGCTCACCCTCTGACAGGCCGACGGAGAGCGCCGTGCTCGGAGCCTTCTCGCTTGCGATCGGGCTGATCAATGCAGGTCGTTTGACACCTTGACTGGAGCGGAGAGAACCAATCTTCCTATCGCCGTTCGATTTTATCGGAGTGAAGGGCGATGGTGCAGCTCGATCCTGAATCTGCGACGATCGCCCGATTTGCGGACGATGGAGCAAGATTTCGACAACGTCGAGAGCACGCGCGCCCTCCTGCCAGAGGCTGGAGTGGTCTATCGAAAAAGGCCGAGCGCTAGGTCAGCCTTTTGTCGCGGATTGGTAGAGGCGCTCGAATTCGGCGAGCTCCGTCGGGGCGGCATCGGTGACCGCCCAGAAGCCGAGATCGCCCTCGTCCCAATGCCGCAGGTTATAGCCTCGGCGGGTCAGGGTTTCGCCGTGGTCGGCCGGCGAGGCCGGCAATACGAAAAGGTTGATCACGTGTTCGCGGCGCTTGTAGACGAGGGCCGGGACCGGTTTGCCCGCGATCAGGTCGAGCCTGCCGCCGACCAGCGGGAAGCCTTCGGCACGCAGATCGACGGCCGGCGGCGACAGATCTGTCCGGCCGGCAAACCACGGCTTGACCGTGTGCTGATCCGAGGACGCGACATCGGTCAGGTGGTTTCCCAAAAGCGATCGCAGATGGCTGTCGATGATCTCGCTGGCCATCGTGTCGGTTTGCCGCTCGCCCAGCAGCATAAACGTGCCGCCCGAGCCAACCGCGACGGCGAGCAGGATCGAGGCGGCGTAGGCGAGCCAGCCCGGCGCGCGCAACGACGCCGACGGCGTGCTCGCCGCCGCCTCGCGGCGGATCGCAAAGCGGATCTGCGATCGCAGCGCCTCGGGCGCCCGATAGACCGGGGCGGAACGGCGGATTTCGTCGCGCAGCCGTTCGAGCGCCGCCGCCTCAGGCCCGCAATCGGGACAGTCCAACAGATGACCGCGCAACGGCGCCCGCTCGGTCTCGGGAAGTTCGCCGTCGAGATACGCATCGAGCCGGGGGCGCGCCTCATCGCATCGCATTGCCACATCCTTTTCCGTCCCAGGCCCGGCGCAGCGCCGCGCGCCCCCGGTGCAGCCGCGACATCACCGTTCCAATCGGCACCCCCGTAACTTCGGCGATCTGGCGGTAGTCGAGCTCTTGCAGTTCGCGCAACACGATCGCCTCGCGCAACGGTGGCGGCAGACCTTCGATCAGCACGTCGAGGCGCCGCAGGTCGGAGCGGGTCTCGAGCAGCGCATCGGCATCGACCGCTCGCGCCGGCGGGCTCTGCACCGAGCCGTCGGGGTCGCCCTCGAGCTCGAGTGGCACCAGCTCCGCAGGCCGGTTGCGCTCGAGCCAGTCGTAACAGGTTCGCCGCACGATCTTTAGAAGCCAGCTCTTGGCATCGCCCTCGCGAAAGCTGTCGAAATAACGAAACGCCCGCAGAGATGCCTCCTGCACAACATCGGCGGCGTCGGCATCGTTGCGCGTCAGCCAGCGCGCGAGCGCGTAACCGGCGTCGAGATGGGGCAGCACCACCGCCTCGAACCGGCTTTGCCGACGCCGCTCCGTGATCCACGCCATGCGCGCTCTTCTATCCCGTACCGACCAAGACCGCAGCAACGGCCAAGTTATTCCCCGGAACCGCCGATTCTGTCGGCGCGGTTGCAATCGCCGTTCGCCGGCCCCAAACTCGCGGACCGCAGAAAGGGAACACGCCGATGGAAATGACGGGCGAGTTTCGCATCCCCGCTCCCCGCCAGCGCGTCTGGGAGGGACTCAACAATCCGGAGATCCTGAAGAGCAGCATCCCGGGCTGTCAGACGATCGAGAAATTATCCGACACCGAATTCACCGCCAAGGTGCTCGCGCAGGTCGGACCGGTGAAGGCCAATTTCGGCGGCAAGGTGACATTGTCGGATCTCCAACCGCCGCGGAGCTACACGATCGCCGGCGAAGGCACCGGCGGCGTTGCCGGTTTTGCCAAGGGCAGCGCCAAGGTGAACCTCGACGAGGATGGCGGCGCGACGGTGCTGCATTATGCCGTCCAGGCTCATGTCGGCGGCAAGCTGGCGCAGATCGGTTCGCGTTTGATCGACTCGGTCGCCCGCCGGATGGCCGAAAACTTCTTCACGCGGTTTGTCGCGGCAGTCGCGCCCGAGCAGGCAGCGCCCGCCTCCGGCACGACGGCGGAAACCGAAGCGGCGCCGCAGGATCGGGTCGCCGCCGAAAGCCCCGTTCAGCGCGCTGCGCCGACGACTACCGTCGAGGCTCGACCGAACGCCGCCGCGCCACCGGCAAAAAAGGAAATCAGGCTTCCGCCTGCGGTGTGGGTAACCGGGCTCGTCGCGATAGTCGGCGCAATGTTGTATTTCTTTACGGGTCGCCGCGTAGCCCGATAAGAAGCCGCGTCGCGAAGCCTTGAGCCGGAAGCGGCGGCGGCATAAAACTCCGCCCGGAGTTTTCCGCCGCCCTAGGCGGCCGGGTGATCGATGCCCCGGGTTGTCGATGCAGGGAGATCTCGATGCAGAAGACGGTCAGCCTCACCGTGAACGGCAAGCCGGTTTCGGCGACGGTCGAAGGCCGGACATTATTGGTCCAATTGCTGCGCGAGCAGCTCGGTCTGACCGGCACGCATGTCGGCTGCGACACGAGCCAATGCGGGGCATGCGTCGTCCATGTCGACGGGGAAGCCGTCAAGGCATGCACGTTATTGGCGGTACAGGCCGAAGGCCGCTCGGTGCTGACCATCGAGGCCGTCGCGGATGGTGACAAACTGCATCCGATGCAGGAGGCGTTCCGCAACAATCATGCGCTGCAGTGCGGGTTCTGCACCCCCGGCATGATCATGAGCGCGCTCGACCTGGTCAAAAACAACCCCAACCCGACCGAGCGCGAGGTCCGTGAGTATCTTGAGGGCAACCTCTGCCGCTGCACCGGTTACCACAACATCGTGCTGGCGATCATCGAGGGGGCGGCGGTGATGCGAGGCGAGGCGCCGCCGCCCAGCGCCCATGGGGTGGCGGCGGAGTAAGGGGCGGTGAGCGTCATCGGAACGCCGGTCCGGCGGCGTGAAGATTATCGCTTTTTGACCGGCCAGGGCACCTACACCGACGACATCAACCGGCCAGGGCAGCTCCACGCCTACATTCTGCGCAGCCCGCACGCCAATGCGCGGATCACCGGCATCGATACTTCCGCAGCCGCCTCCGCGCCGGGTGTCGTGGCCGTCTACACTGGGAAGGACATGACCGCGGACGGGATCGGCGGATTGCCCTGCGGCTGGCAGATCCACTCCAAGGACGGCTTGCCGATGGTGGAGCCGCCGCATCCGCCGCTCGTCACCGACCGGGTCCGCCATGTCGGCGACCAGGTCGCCGTCGTCATCGCCGAGACGCTCCCGCAGGCCCGCGATGCCGCCGAGCTGATCCAGGTCGATTATGCCGAGGAGCCCGCGGCGATCGAGGTAGCCGCGGCGCTGCAGCCGGGCGCGCCGCAGGTCCACAGCGAAGCGCCCGGCAATCTCTGCTACGATTGGCACCTGGGCGATCTGGCCGCAGTCGAGGCCGCGTTCGGCAAAGCGGCGCGGGTCGTCAAGCTCGACCTCACCAACAACCGGCTCGTCCCCAATGCGATGGAGCCGCGCGCCGCGATCGGCGAGTTCAATCGGGCTACCGGCGAATACACTCTCTACACGACGAGCCAGAACCCGCATGTGATCCGCCTCTTAATGGGCGCGTTTGTGTTGCACATCCCGGAGGCGAAATTGCGGGTCGTGGCGCCCGATGTCGGCGGCGGCTTCGGTTCGAAGATCTATCACTACGCCGAAGAGGCGATCGTGACCTGGGCCGCCGGCAAATTGCGGCGGCCGGTCAAATGGACCGCGGAACGCTCCGAGAGCTTCATGTCGGACGCGCATGGGCGCGACCATGTCACCCATGTCGAGCTAGCCCTCGACCGCGATGCGAAGTTCCTTGCGCTCAAGGTCTCGACGATTGCCAATATGGGGGCCTATCTCTCGACTTTCGCGCCCTCGATCCCGACGTATCTTTACGGGACGCTGCTCGCCGGCACGTACACGACCCCGGCGATCTACGTCGAGACCAAGGCCGTGTTCACGCACACGGTTCCGGTCGACGCCTATCGCGGAGCCGGCCGGCCCGAGGCGACGTTTCTGCTCGAGCGCATCGTCGATCTCGCGGCCGACGAGCTCGGCATGGATCCGGCCGAGCTGCGCCGCCGCAATTTCATCGCGAAGGATGCCTACCCGTACCAGACCCCGGTCGCCCTCCAATACGACAGCGGCGACTACTTCGCGACCCTCGATCTGGCGCTGAAAGCAGCCGATGTTGAGGGTTTCGAAGCGCGGCGCCGCGAGGCGGCGGCGCGGGGCAAATTGCGCGGCCTTGGCATCGCTACCTACATCGAGGCGTGCGGCATTGCTCCATCGGCTGTGGTGGGCTCGCTCGGCGCGCGGGCCGGCCTCTTCGAAAGCGCCGCGGTCCGCGTCCACCCGACCGGCAGCGTCACGGTGCTGACCGGTTCGCACAGCCACGGTCAGGGGCACGAGACGACGTTCTCGCAACTCGTCGCCGATACTCTGGGCATCCCGATCGAGAGCATCGAGATTGTCCACGGCGATACCGACAAGATCCCCTACGGCATGGGCACCTACGGCTCGCGGTCGCTCGCGGTCGGCGGCACCGCGATCGTCAAGGCTATGGACAAGGTCGTCGCCAAGGGCCGCAAGATCGCCGCGCATCTGCTCGAAGCCGCCGAGGCCGATGTCGAGTTCCAGGACGGCAAGTTCACCGTTGCCGGCACCGACCGCTCGAAGACTTTGGCCGAGGTCGCATTGACCGCCTATGTGCCCCACAACTTCCCGCACGAGGAGCTGGAGCCTGGCCTCGACGAGACCGCGTTCTACGACCCGAAGAACTTCACCTTCCCGTCGGGCGCCCATATCGCCGAGGTCGAGATCGACGCTGAAACCGGGCAGGTCGCGGTCGTCAATTTCACCGCCAGCGACGATTTCGGGCGCATCCTCAACCCGATGATCGTCGAAGGCCAGGTCCATGGCGGGCTCGCCCAAGGCATCGGCCAGGCGCTGCTTGAAGGCTGCGTCTACGACAAGGAAACGGGCCAGCTGCTGACCGGGTCTTACAACGACTACACGATGCCGCGCGCTCACGATCTGCCGTATTTCAAATTGTCGACCAACGTCACCCCGTGCACGCACAACCCGCTGGGCGTCAAAGGCTGCGGGGAGGCCGGGGCGATCGGCGCGCCGGCGGCGATCACCAACGCCCTCGTCGACGCCTTGAAGCCGCTCGGCATCCGCCATCTCGACATGCCTGCGACCCCCGAGAGGCTGTGGCGCCTCATCCAACAGCACCGCTCGCCGCTCGCCGCGGAATAGGGAGAGCCCGATGTACGAATTCAACTACCACAAGCCGACGAGCCTCGACGAGGTCGCCAACCTGCTCGGCGCCAATGAGGAAGCCAAGCTCGTCGCCGGCGGCATGACCCTGATCCCGACCCTGAAGCTGCGGCTCGCCAAGCCCTCGGATCTGGTCGACCTAGCCGCCATTCCGTCGTTGCGCGGAATTACCGACGCCGGCGATGCGATCATCATTGGGGCGATGACGCGGCACGCCGAGGTCAACCGTTCGCCGGTCGTCAAGCAGGGCATCCCGGGGCTCGCCGCAATGGCCGGGATGATCGGCGACCCTGCGGTGCGCAACCGCGGCACGCTCGGCGGGTCGATCAGCAACAACGATCCCGCCGCCGATTACCCGGCAGCAGTGGTCGGGCTCAACGCCACCGTGCACACGACCAAGCGCGAGATCGCCGCCGACAATTTCTTCACCGGCATGTTCGAGACGGCGCTCGAGCCGGCCGAGATCGTCACCGCTGTCCGCTTCCCGAAGCCGCAGGCCTCGTGCTACCAGAAATTCCGTAACCCCGCTTCGCGCTATGCGATCGTCGGCGTGTTCGTCGTTCGCACCGCAGGCGGCGTGCGCGTCGCGGTGACCGGCGCCGGACCGAGCGTCTTCCGCGTCCCCGAGATGGAGGCCGCGCTCGCCCGCTCCTTCACGCCGGACGCAATCAAGGACATCACGATCCCCGACACCGATCTCAACTCCGACATCCACGCCAGCGCCGAATACCGCGCCCACCTCGTCGGCGTCATGGCCCGCCGCGCCGTCGCCGGCTGCGGGTAAACCGGTAAATCGGGCGCGCGCGGGCGAGACGATGACGTTTCGCCCGCTGGAGCCGCCCAGGCGGCCCGGTCGCGGCGCACGAACGGCGAGGTCTGCAACCTGACCGTCGGCCGCGAGATCACCCTTTCGGGCGAGATCACCTCCTGCGACCAATTGATCGTCGAAGGCAGCCCCGAGGCTAACCTCAACAACTGGCGCGACGTCGAGATCGCCTAATCGGGGCTGTTCAAATGCACCGCCTCGATCGAGGAAGCCGAGATCCAGAGCCGTTTTGAAGGCAGTACGGCGAGCGCGCGCCGTCGATTCGGCTGGCCGGTTCTGGCACTGTGAGCGGCCGCGGCGCAACTCCACCTCGACCTGCGCCCCGGCCGCTACACGCATTGCTCAGGAACAAATTCTCCGAGCACTTCTAGCCGCTAATGGGCGCGCGCCGCTGGGGCCCGGGAGAGCGCTTGATCTTCGAGACCTATACCAGGGAAGCCCACACTCACCCGGTCGACTGGATCACCAGCCGCGGCATCTTCGCCGAAGGCGCCATGGGCCACCGCCGCTACGAAGATTTGGTGATTTGTTGCAAGCTGCGCAGTGTCGGAGCCACACCTTCCCCCGCTGCGTTCCGGTCGGCTAGGCGACGGAACACTGCAGCTGATTTTACGAAGCAGTCCTATTGGCGCACTTTTCCCTTCTTAGCTGAAGGCTGCCTTACCTTGACTTGATTAGAACATTAAGGGAACGTTCCCGTTGAAGATGTATCAAAGCCGTGCCATTCTCGCGGTGCTACGCCCGACCAGATAGTCGTGGTAAGGACCTGTCTACAACATCTTGCGATTCGAGCGAATTTGCCTACCATTTCTCGTAGGAGGCTCCAAATGGTAAAAAAGAGCGTGGCATGGCTGTCCGAAGAGGTCGCTCCATTTCAGCAAGGGCGCGATATTCCGCACATTCCAGCCACGGATAACGGGCCTGGGGGCCCCGAAGCACTTCTAAAGGCCAACAAAATCCTTCGCGCGCGTCGATGGCCCGCGCCGTACGACCGGACGCGGCACGAGATGATAATCGGGGACGCTCGCGATCTTAGGAATATCGCGAGCGAATCGGTCCATCTTGTCGTGACATCGCCGCCATATTTCAACCTGAAGGCCTACGCCTCCGACGCTGGTGGTGGGCAGCTTGGTCGGATCGATCAGTACGAGATATTTCTTGACGAGTTGGACCGTGTCTGGCGGGAGTGCGAACGCATCCTTGTTCCCGGCGGGAGAATTTGTTGCGTCATCGGTGACATACTGATTCCGAGGCGCGCAGATGGCCGCCATCGGGTTCTGCCGCTCCCTTCCGATATACAGGTCCGAAGCCGGAATAACGGGCTAGATAATCTGACGCCGATCCTTTGGTTTAAAATTGGGAACCGCACGAACGAGGCGGGGGGAGGATCGAGCGGTTATTACGGTAAGCCCTATCAGCCTGGCGCGATCATCAAGAATGATCACGAGCATATCGTAATGCTGCGAAAGCCGGGGGGCTATCGAACAACACCGATGGTCCAGAAAGCGCTTTCAATGCTCCAACGCGATGAGATGGATGCCTGGATGCGACCAGTCTGGTCAGATATCCGCGGTGCCAGTCTGCGAGCCGGACACCCCGCACCATTCCCGCCGGAGCTCGCGGAGCGCTTAATTCGGATGTTCAGCTTTGCGGGCGATATTATTCTCGACCCATTCGCTGGCTCGGGATCGACGGCTGTCGCAGCAATTCGGGCCGGTCGGAACTCTATCTCGGTCGAAATCGAAGAAGAGTATCTGAATACTGCTACTCGTAGGGCTGCGCGGGAAGCCGCGAGTTGGCTTGTCGATAATCACACTGCAATCGTAATCGAGTCAGCAAGCTCTCGGGCGTAAATGAGATTGCCGAGGCTGTGGCCAATCAGAAGGCGCATATATGGCGAGAAGCCGCATCGATCGCGCCCGCCGAAGGGAACTACCGCCAACCGGCATTGATCGGATTGATGGCTGGACACCCGGACAGCCTTGCACAGTCGGGGAGTACATCGCTGCTGTGAGCGAATACGTAAGGCGCAGTCGCGAACTTAGCCCTGGTCCGAAAAAAGCGGGACAGATTCGCCTCTCGAACATGCTCGGTCAGGCTCTAGCAGACGAACTCCGAGAGCGCCTGCCGCAGTTCAGACACGGGATTGTTGGAGAACGAAAAATTTCTGGCGCGCTGCGATCTGTGAATGCAGACGTCTCTGAGATCCATCCAATCGATGGCTTACGATTGGCAATAGAACTCAAACCCGTGAATCTGGCGGTAGGAAGGGCGATTTGGAACCGATTTGGTGATATACGGACCTTCGCTGTGAATTTGCATTTAAAATTCCCATTCTGTGTGGTCGGTGGCGTCCTCGTGATACCCACTTACGAAGAATCTGGGACCAAGGCGGCACGAGAGGCGGATGCTGCAGAAATAGCGGTCGCCGACGGAACCGACCTGGAGGCTGGCGGCCCAGAAGGTGCAATCGCAATACCGGATGCTGCACCGAGGCGAAGGGACACTCGATCACTCATAAACCGAGCGGTCGCAAGACTGATCCGAGCAGGTGGCCGAAGGACCGAGGCTGATGCGCCTCACTTACTCGAAGGTATCGCCGTGTTGGTTTACGACCCCGATCAGAGCTCGATCGATTTACAATTGCCTGCTACTGGCACGGGACTCCGGTGGAGCGAGTTCATTGACGCGCTCGTAGCTTCTTACGAAGCGAGGTTCGAGGACTAAGATCGGAATGCGTGCTCGGCCAGCACGTGCTTCCGACAACCGTTCTCATCATAGAGCGTTACGACCAGCGCGGCTCTGGCGAGATTCGCATTCAGGTTATCGGTGCCGTCGAACGTGCGATGTTGCATTGCGTCTATACGGGATCAGCGGTTATCGCCGCCGTACATATCTTCGCGCCCAAGCAAGATGCTCCCGTCCCAGGGGATGTCGTGGACCGGCAGGTCGGCAACTCGAAACAGCTTCTCCGGGATCGGCGGTGTGGAGATCGTGATCGTGACTACATGCTCGCCAGGAGGCAGCTCCGGAGGCGCTACGCCGCTGATTGTGAGATGGGGAGCAACCTGAATACGGGTACGAATCTCGTTAATTCCGAACCATCGAGCATATACGGACGGAAGCTTCGCGAGCGCCGCACGGTCCGTATCGGTGTAAGCGGAGACGGTCCGGACGCGCGGATCTTTCTGCGCCGAAATTCACTTAAGCAGAAACTCACTTAAGCGCAAGATTTGGGGATTTGGGGATCATACCACCCTAAAATTGCCTTCTTCACATTGCACACTCCGGCGATGGCTTCGGGAAGGTATGTATGCATGTGCGGAGGCGAGGCTTTGGCTCGCAAGACGGCTTCCGACCGGGCAGATTCGATCAGAAGGCGAGACCTCGCTGTTGATTCGCTGCAGATACAGCCAGGGCGATCGGAAATACAATTTATGGTTGATGGAAGCCGTGGCCGGGTTCGGCTCTCGGCCGCGGCGCTAGCGGCCTGCCAGTAGACGGCGGTGACGAATGATTCGAGGCTGATTCGGCCGATGATCTGTTCGAGGGCGGCGTCGTTGCAGTTCGCCGAGACGAGGAGGGCGCTGACCGTGACTTGCGGGGAGTCTTCGATTTTTTTCGCTGGTCAGGCGGCGCAGGCCGAGGTGCCGTCGGCGGCGGCTTGAAGCAGCAGCGCGCGGATGTGCGCCTCCTGGTCGCCCTGGCAACGCAGCTCGACGGGAGTAATGGGTCTCGATCTCGGCGGCGCCGCGCGGCTGCCGGTTGATGCGCCGCACCAGCGGGCGCAGGAACAGGTTCGTCGGGACGACGAAGCCGCCGGCAATCTCGCTGGCGGCGAGCTCTGCGGCGCCGGCGAAGGTTCCGACCATCGCCGAGCACCACAGCGTCGTGGCGGTGTTCAAGCCGGTGATATTGGTCCCCTCGCGGAGGATCACGCCCCCTCCGAGAAAGCCGACGCTCGAAACGACCTGGGCAGCGACCTGGGTTGGATTATTTTCGTTCGAGATGATCATCGAGAGCACGACAAACCCCGCCGCACCGACCGCGACAAGGGAGTTGGTCCGCAACCCCGCATCCGCTACAGCACGGCTACCCCGAGGCGGACGCGATTTCCTGCGCCTCCCTTTCCTCAGCCCGACTCGCTCGAAGCCTCGGGCGCGCCCTTGCCGACGCGCGCCGCAATCAGCTCGGCGGGGCCGGTCTTGGCGGGGTAGCGGCAGAGATCGGCGACGACGCAATTGGGGCAATCGGGCTTGCGCGCCTGGCACACGTAGCGACCGTGCAATATTAGCCAATGATGCGCATAGCGCTTGTATTCGGCAGGCGTGACCTTCTCAAGCGCGGTCTCGACCGCGAGCGGCGTCTTGCCCGGAGCGAGGCCGGTGCGGTTAGCGACGCGGAAGATGTGCGTGTCGACGGCGATTGTCGGCTCGCCGAAGGCGACGTTGAGCACGACGTTGGCGGTCTTGCGCCCGACGCCGGGCAATTCCTCCAGCGCAGCGCGGTCGTGCGGCACCTCCCCGCCATATTGCTCGACGAGCATCCGGCTCAGCGCGACCAGATTCTTCGCCTTGGTACGAAAGAGGCCGATCGTGCGGATCAGCTCGACGATCCGCTCCTCGCCAAGGGCCAGCATCTTCTGCGGCGTATCGGCGAGCGCGAAGAGCGCCGGGGTCGCCTTGTTGACGCCGGTATCGGTCGCCTGAGCCGACAGCACGACGGCGACCAGCAGGGTGAACGGGTTGATGAATTCGAGCTCGGTCTGCGGGATCGGGCGCGTCTCGGCCAGACGGCGATAGAATTCCCGCACCTCACGTTTCGAAAAAGCGCGCATCACCGGGAGTGTAGAGGGGCTTGCCGCCGGCGACAAACGGCGACAGGAATTTCGCGACCACTTTGCGGATCGGCAACCCCGCCTTTATGTTTGCGATAGATGACATCGAGCCCCATCGTCGGCAACTCCGCCGCCCCGTCCGGCCCGCCGTTTTTCGAGCGCGTGCTGCGGCCGCATCGCAGCCTGCCGTCGCGCAACTTCCATTTGCTGATGGGCGCGCTCGGCCTGATCAGCTTTGCGGTCGGGGTAGGGTTTGTGGCGGTCGGCGCTTGGCCGGTGATCGGGTTCTTCGGGCTCGACGTTGCGCTCGTTTATCTCGCCTTCCGGCTCAACTATCGCACAGCCCGACAGCGCGAGACGATCCGGCTCGCCTGCGACGTCTTCTCGATCGAGCGGGTCGGTGTGCGCGGCGAGCGCCGCAATTGGCGGTTCCAGCCTTTCTGGGTCAGGGTCGTTCTCGAAGAGCGGCCGGATGCATCGAACCGCCTGCTCGTCGCCTCGCATGGCCGCAGCCTGGTGATCGGCGACTTTGTTCCTCCCGCCGCGCGGCGCGAGCTCGCGGCGACCTTGCGCGACGCGCTCACCCGCTGGCGCAATTCGCTAAACCCGGCTCGCCCGTAAGGCGAGCGGCTCAAAGCCCGAGGACCTCCTTCAGGCCGTAAACCCCCGGTGGCTTGCCGACCACCCAGCGGGCGGCGCGTATGGCGCCTTTCGCATAGATCACGCGGCTGGTCGCCCGGTGGATCAGTTCGAGACGTTCGGCGGCGCCGGCGAAGATGACATGATGATCGCCCACCGCATCGCCGCCGCGAAGGGCGGCGAAACCGATATCGCCGGTGCGGCGCGGGCCGGTTATGCCGTTGCGGGCGCGCTGCTCGACCCCTTCGAGCTCGACCCCGCGGCCCGCCGCCACGGCTCGGCCGAGCGCAAGCGCGGTGCCCGAGGGGGCATCGACCTTGCCGCGGTGGTGCATCTCCATGATCTCTACGTCCCAGTCGGGCCCGAGCCGGCGCGCGACTTCCTCGACGACGCTCAACAGGACATTGACCCCAAGGCTCATATTCGGCGACCAAACGATCGGAATCTGGCGCGCCGCCTGGCGCACGCGGTCGCCCTGCTCCGGCCCGAGACCGGTCGTGCCGATCACCATTGCAGTGCCCACGGAAGCGGCGAGCTCGGCATGCTCGGCGGTCGCCTGGGGCGAGGTGAATTCGAGCACGACGTCGCTGTCGCGGATCACCTTCTCGACGGTCTCGCCGATTGGGATGCCGATTCGACCGATGCCGGCCAGCTCGCCGATATCCTGGTTGACATACCCGCTGCCCGGCGCCTCGCTGCCGCCGGCAACCGAGCAACCCTCGGTGTGAGCGATCTCGGCGACCAGCATCCTGCCCATCCGGCCGCCGCATCCGACGACGCCCATCTTGGTCCCAGCCATGCGTGCCTCCCTTTCGTGAGGCTGGAACGGTTACCGATTGCCGGATAAAACTCAAGGCGAGTGTCGTCGGCCGCGGAGGCGGTAATGGAAGATCACGAGCACGATCACCAGGAAGCACCATCCGACCCGGCTTTGCGGGTGATGGCACTCGAATCCTTGCTGGTCGAGAAGGGGCTGGTCGATCCGGCCGCACTCGACGCGCTGATCGACACCTACGAACACAAAATCGGGCCGCGCAACGGCGCACGCGTCGTAGCGCGCGCCTGGGTCGACCCCGAGTACAAAAAGCGGCTCCTCGCCGATGCGAGCGCGGCGATCGCCGAGCTCGGCTATCAGGGAGGCCAGGGTGCGCACATAGTCGTTGTCGAGAACACGGCCGATTGCCACAACGTCGTCGTGTGCACGCTTTGCTCCTGCTATCCTTGGCCCGTGCTCGGTCTGCCGCCGGTCTGGTACAAATCGGCGCCTTACCGGTCGCGCACGGTCATCGATCCGCGCGGCGCTCTGCGCGAGTTCGGGCTCGAAATCGGCGAGAATGTCGAGATCCGCGTCTGGGATTCGACTTCCGAAATGCGCTACCTGGTATTGCCCGAGCGGCCCGCCGGCAGCGAGCAGCTCAGCGAAGACGAGCTCGCCGCCCTGGTTACGCGGGACGCGATGATCGGCACCGCCAAGGTGAAGCTTACAGGAGGTGCCTAGTGAACGGCGTGCACGATATGGGCGGCATGCACGGCATGGGCCCGATCGCGCCCGAGCCGAACGAGCCGGTATTTCACGCGCGCTGGGAGGCGCAGGTTTATGCGCTCAACCGCGCCATGGCGTTTCTCGGCAAATGGAACATCGATGCCGGGCGACACTCTCGGGAGCGCATCCCACCTACCGATTACCTGCGCATGAGCTATTACGAAAAATGGCTCGCCGGGCTCATCATGTTGCTGCAGGAGAGCGGCCTTGCCAGCGAAGCCGAGTTGGAGAGTGGGCGCCCCAGTCCCGGAACGGTCAAGGCTGCGCCGGCACTAACTTATGAAAAACTGGCAGAGGTGGTTGCGGCACGCGGGACGTTCGAGCGTCCCGTCAACACGCCGCCGCGGTTCGCGGTCGGCGAGCGGGTGCGCGCGAAGAAAATCAATCCGGCCGGTCATACCCGACTGCCGCGCTATGCCCGAGGCAATCTCGGCGTCGTCGACCGCGTCCATGGCGCGCATGTCTTTCCCGATACGAACGCGCATTTTCTCGGCGAGAACCCGCAGCATCTCTATTCCGTGCGGTTTTCGGCGCGCGAGTTGTGGGGCGAGGGTGCAGCGGAGCGGGACGCCGTCTATATCGATCTGTGGGAGGACTATCTCGAACCCGCCTAATCCGATGCCCATTGCGGAGCCGGTCTTCACCGAACCGTGGGAGGCCCATGCCTTTGCGCTAGCGGTCAAACTGTCGGAAGCCGGCCTCTTCACCTGGAGCGAATGGTCGACCGCGCTCGCCGAGGAGCTCGCGGCAGCGAGCCGGCGCGGCGAACCCGATGACGGCTCCCGCTACTACCACCACTGGCTCGCCGCGCTCGAGCGCCTCGTCTCAGCAAAAAATCTCGTCGCCGCGGCCTCGCTGTCCGCGCGAAAGGAAAAGTGGGCGGAGGCCTACCGGTGGACGCCGCACGGCAGTCCCGTAAAATTGGAAGCAGCCTCTCACCCCCCCCGCGACAGCGGGTGAGTGAGGGCAGTCGCCACAGGTTATCCGGCCGGCATGGCCTTGCTGCGCTCCGTCGCCACGATCGGGTCCTACACGCTGCTGAGCCGCGTCTTCGGGTTCATCCGTGACGTTTTGACCGCCGCCATCCTTGGTGCAGGACCGGTAGCGGACGCCTTTTTCGTGGCGCAGCGTCTGCCCAACCTGTTCCGCAGCCTCTTCGCCGAGGGCGCCTTCAGTGCCGCCTTTGTCCCGCTTTTTGCCGGCGCGATGGCCGAACACGGCAAGCAGGCGGCTCGGGTCTTCGCCGAGGATGCACTTGCCGTGCTGCTGACAGCACTGCTCGGCTTTGTTCTGCTGGGCGAAATCTTCATGCCCATGGTAATGTCGTTGATCGCGCCAGGGTTCGGCGAGGATCCAGCCAAGTTCGGTCTCGCCGTCGATCTCGCCCGGATCACCTTTCCGTATCTGCTATTCATCGCACTGGTGGCGTTACATGGGGGCGTGCTGAACTCGGTCGACCGCTTCGCGGCCGCCGCTGCGACCCCGATTCTGCTCAACCTGTTCCTGATCGCGGCGCTCCTAATGATGGACCGGTTCGGCTGGCATGACGGCCGCGCGTTGGCATGGGCAGTAACCGGAGCAGGGCTCGCGCAGTTCCTTTGGCTTTTATCATCCTGCGCCCGGGCTGGGCTGGCGCTGCGGCTGCCCGTGCCGCGGCTGACGCCGGGCGTGCGGCGCACCCTCGCCGTGATGGCGCCGGGAACGATCGGCGCCGGCGTCACGCAGCTCAATCTCCTCATCTCAACCGCTCTCGCCTCGCTGTTGCCTGGCGGCTCGGTATCGTACCTCTATTACGCCGACCGGCTGAACCAATTGCCGCTCGGCGTCGTCGGCATCGCGGTCGGTACAGCGATCCTCCCGCCCTTGTCGCGCCAGCTGAGGCTCGGGCTTGCCGCTGACGCCGTCGAGACCCAGAACCGCGGGATCGAGCTGGCGCTGCTGTTGACCTTGCCGGCAGCAGCGGCATTAGCTGTGCTCGCCACGCCGATACTGGCGGTGCTGTTCCAGCGTGGCGCCTTCGGCCCGGCCGATACTGCTGCCACTGCCGCCGCTCTCGCCGCCTACGCGGCCGGGCTGCCCGCCTTTGTCCTCGTCAAGGTCTTGGCCCCGGCCTTCTTCGCGCGCCACGATACCGCCACGCCGGTCAAAGTGGCGATCGCCGCGATGACGGCCAATCTCTGTTTGACTCTCGTCCTGATGCAGTTTTTGGCGCATGTCGGGATCGCCCTGGCGACGACGGTTGCCGGCTGGGTCAACGCGCTGACCCTGCTCGGGCTGCTGCTCCGGCGCGGGTATTTCCGGTTCGACAGCCGCGCCCGGCGTAACCTGCCGCGGATCGGCATTGCCGCCCTAGGCATGGGGGTCGTGTTGGCGCTGTTGCGGTTCGCCCTCGGCCCGGCATTAGCCGGCCCGTTTCTCGTTCGGGTGGGCGCGCTCACAGCGCTGGTTGGTTCGGGTCTGGCCGCTTTCGCGTTTCTGGCGCTCGCCTTCGGGGTCGCCGATTGGCGCGCCCTCCTCGGGCGGCTGCGTCGGCAACCGGCTTGACCGGCGCCGCGCTGCAGCGATAACAGGCGCCGCCACCGTCACCTATATGAGGTCGAATGAACCGAATTTTTTCCGGCATCCAGCCTACCGGCAATCTGCATCTCGGCAATTATCTCGGAGCCATTCGGAACTGGGTCGAGTTGCAGCACGATTTCGATTGCATCTTCTGCATCGTCGATCTGCACGCGCTCACCCAGCCGCAGGATCCCGCCGAGTTGCGCGCTTCGACGCGCGAGGTGACTGCTGCCTATATCGCCGCCGGGATCGACCCGGAACACTGCACGATCTTCAACCAGAGCATGGTCGCCGCTCACACCGAGCTGGCTTGGCTGCTCGGCTGCTTGACGCCGCTCGGGTGGCTGAACCGGATGACACAATTCAAGGAAAAGGCCGGGAAGCATCGCGACGTGGCCGGCCTCGGGCTTTACGCCTACCCGGTGCTGATGGCGGCGGATATTCTCGTTTACAGGGCGACCCACGTACCGGTCGGCGAAGACCAGAAGCAGCATCTGGAGCTCGCACGCGATATCGCCGGCGCGTTCAACCGCCGCTACGAACGCGACTTTTTCCCCTTGCCCGAACCGCAGATCTTCGGCGCGGCAACGCGCGTGATGAGTTTGCGCGACGGCACAAAGAAGATGTCGAAGTCGGACACCTCCGATTACTCGCGCATCAATATGACCGATGACGCGGAAACGATCGCGCTGAAGATCCGCAGGGCGAAGACAGATCCCGAGCCCCTTCCCGGAAATGTTGCCGGCCTCGAACGCAGGCCCGAGGCCGACAATCTGATCGGCATATACGCCGCCCTGTCGGGGCTTTCGCGTGAAGCTGCGATCGCCCGGTTTGCCGCGCGGAACTTTTCCGAATTCAAGGAGGCCCTCTCCGAGTTGGCGATCGAGGTATTGGGGCGAATCGGCGGCGAGATGCGCCGATTGATGAACAACCCTGGGTACATCGACAGGATCTTGCGCCGAGGCGCCGAACGCGCGAGGGCAATCGCCGATCCAGTCCTGCGCGAAGCTCAGGAAATCAGCGGTCTGCTGCGTCCGTGAGGAGGGTTCACGCTTTTCCTGCCTTTGCCTAGGTTGTAAGTTGACGGTGCAAGCGCGCTCCGTGGGCAAGCGGCGCGCAACTAAAGCACCTAGCCGCCGCTTCGAGCACCATGGATATCTACCTGCCGATCGCCGAGGTGTCGCTCGACCTCTTCGTTCTGCTCGGCCTCGGTGCAGCGGTCGGCTTTCTCTCCGGTGTGTTCGGCGTCGGCGGCGGCTTTTTGTTGACCCCGCTGCTGATCTTCATCGGGGTACCCCCCACCATCGCCGTCGCGTCCTCGGCCAACCAGCTGGTTGGTGCCTCGGTTTCGGGTGTGCTCGCTCACTGGCGGCGCGGCAACGTCGATTTTAAGATGGGATACGTCCTGTTGGTCGGCGGCCTGGCGGGCTCGTTTCTCGGGGTGTGGATCTTCACCTTGCTGAAACGCCTGGGTCAGATCGAGCTGACGATCTCGATTTGCTACGTGCTGCTGCTTGGGACGCTCGGCGCGCTGATGATGATTGAAAGCATCCGTGCGTTGTTTCGGCTGCATCGACCCGGAGCCTCGCGGCGCCGACTGCACCAGCACACTTGGATGCACGGGCTGCCGCTGAAGGCGCGCTTCCGCCGCTCAAGGCTCTACATCAGCGCGCTGCTGCCGGTCGGAATCGGGTTTGTGATCGGCATTTTTAGCGCAATTCTCGGCATCGGCGGCGGCTTCATCATGGTGCCGGCAATGATTTACATGTTGGGAATGCCAACATCGGTGGTACCGGGCACTTCTCTGCTGCAAATCATCTTTGTCGCCGCGAATGTAACGGTGCTGCAAGCCTATACCAACCACACTGTCGACGCCGTCCTCGCTCTAGTCCTGCTCGTCGGTGGGGTTGTCGGAGCACGGATCGGCACCCGGTTCGGCATGCGTTTGCGGGGCGAGCAGCTGCGTTTCCTGTTGGCCCTCATGGTGCTCGCGGTCGCCGCGAAGCTGGCCTTCGACATGACGGCGCGCCCGACCGACCTCTATTCGATCGCCTCGGAGAAAGGATGAAGCCAGGGCTCAGTTCCCTCGGCGTTCTGCTGGCCCTTTCACTGTTGTGTTGGGAGTCGGCGGCGCGGGCCGAGGGGCTCGTCGCAGACCTCACCAGCCACCTGATCGCGATCACGACCGGGTTCACGGGCGCTTCCGTGGTACTATTTGGCGCGACCGACGGTCCCGGGGACGTCATCGTCGCCGTGCGCGGCCCCGAGCGCGAGATGACGGTCCGGCGCAAGAGCCGCGTCGCCGGCATCTGGGTCAACACCGAGCAAGTGACCTTCGCTAATCTGCCCAGCTTCTACGCCGTTGCCGCGAGTCGGCCGATGCCCGACATTCTGTCGCCGGCGGCTGCGGCGTTCTACCGACTCGGGATAGCCAATCTGAAGCTGGTAGCTGCAACCGCAGCGCCATCGGTTGTGGTTGACGCGTTCCGCACCGCGCTCGAACGCACACAGCGAGAGGCGGGGCTGTTTGCGGTGCGTACGGGTAAAGTAGATTTCCTCGGCAAGCGGCTCTTTCGTACGACAATTACATTTCCCTCGAACGTCCCGACAGGAACCTATCTCGTCGAGGTGTTCCTGGTCCGCGACAAAGACGTAGTGAGCGGGCAGACGACCCCGCTCGTGGTTTCCAAGGTCGGGGTCGATGCCGCGGTGTTCGAATTCTCCATGCGTCAGCCCGGGTTCTACGGCGCGATTGCGGTACTGACCGCAGTAGTGGCAGGATGGCTCGCAAGTCTGCCTTTTAGAGGCGGCTGATCCTATCAAGGCTGGGGCGTGGCATAGATCTAAGATGGTGGAGATCGCTTATCAGCGCGTTTTCCTCGTTGTGGTGGACGAGACGGAGGAGCTTCAGATCGCCGTCCATTATGCTGCGCGCCGCGCTGCTCACACAGGCGGGCGGGTTGCATTGCTCTACGTAATCGAGCCCTCGGAACTCCAGCATTGGCGCGCGATCGAGGACTTGGCGCGCGAAGAGCGCCGGGAAGAAGCGGAACAGCTGATGCATCGGTTGTGCGAAGAGATCTCGCCGATCGCCCGCTCTATACCGATCGTCTATATCCGCGAGGGGGTTCGCCGCGACGAATTGTTGGCGCTGATCAACGAGGAGCCGAGCATTTCGATCCTGGTGCTGGCCGCCGGAACCGGTCCCGAGGGACCGGGACCGCTGATCTCGTACCTGACCGGCAAGCCTGCGGCCAGGCTGCGCGTTCCGATCACCATCGTGCCTGGCGGCGCCACGATCGAGCAGCTCGACTCGATCAGTTGAGACGCAGGAACGAGCCGAGGCTAAGGGTTAATTCGGTGAACTGACGCCCCATGGTATGAGACCATCTTCCGTCCCCTTTGCCGTCGGAGTCGCCAAATGTTCATCCAGACCGAGCAAACGCCGAACCCGGCGACGCTCAAATTCTTGCCGGGATGTCCCGTGGTAACATCGGGCACCGCCAATTTCACCAGCGAGGAGGCGGCCCGCATCTCGCCGCTCGCCGAGCGGCTCTTCTCATTGCCGGAAGTAACCGGCGTGTTTCTTGGTGCCGATTTCGTCACCGTCACGAAGAGCGAGAAGGGCGACTGGTACCGGCTAAAGCCGGCGGTACTTGCCATCATCATGGAGCATTTTACCGCCGGACGGCCGGTCTTGCTCGGCGATCCAGGGGCCACTGCGGCAGCGGCAACGAGTGAGGAAGTTGAAGACGAAGTCGTGACACAGATCAAGGAGCTGCTGGAGACCCGCGTGCGCCCGGCCGTGGCGCAGGATGGCGGCGATATTATCTTTCATGATTTCGAGGATGGCGTCGTCTACCTGCATATGCAGGGCTCCTGCTCCGGATGCCCGAGCTCGACTGCGACGTTGAAGGCGGGCATCGAAAACATGCTTCGCCACTACATCCCGGAGGTGGTCGAGGTGCGCGCGGTCTGAGGACCCGGATCGTTGAGGCGCGGCTGGTGAGGAGAGACATCGGGTCGACGGCGCTTGCTCTGGTGCGATGACCGACGCGGGCTCGCCGCCGGTTGCTCTGGCTCTCGATTCAGCGGGTTTGGCCTGCTCGGTGGCGGTCGGTCTCGGCGAAGAGGTGCTCGGCGAGGAGCGTATCGATACGATGCATGGCCAGGCCGAAGCGCTGCTGCCCTTGGTGGACAGGGCAATGCGCGAGGCTGGGCAAGTACCCGCGGCCCTCGAGCTTGTGGTAGCGAGCGTCGGGCCAGGCAGCTTTACCGGGATCCGCGCCGGCCTTGCGGCGGCACGCGGAATAGCGCTGGCGACTGGTGCGCGGCTACTCGGCATAACTAGCTTTGACGCAGTCGCATTCGGAGCCGTCCGGAACGACAGCTCTGAATCCCACTTCTTGCTGGTCGCTCTCGAAAGCCGTCGCGAAGACCTCTACGTCCAATTCTTCGACCCGCATGGGAATGCGCTCCGCGAGCCAGAAGCAATCACGCCGTTCCTCTTCCGCCAGGCTGTGGACGCGACCATTGGCGCGAGCCCGTTGCTGGTCGCCGGCGACGCGGCGCAGCGGGCTGCCGCGGCACTAGCGCGGCGCCAAGACACCGCCGTCCTCGAAGTTTCGGCACCAGGCGCGGTCGGGATTTTACGAGCCGGGCTTCGCCTGTTGCGGCTCGGCAAAGAGGCCCATGCTCGGCGGCCGCTTTATCTTCGTCCTCCTGACGTCACACTGCCTGAGGTGCCGCAAAAGCCGAGTTGCGCCAGAACATGACCTCGCGCATCGAGCCGCTGCCGCGCGGCGTGGCCGGCCCGATCTCTCTGCTGCACCGCGCGTGCTTTCCTGAAGACCCGTGGGATGCCGGAGCGATCGAGGAGATAATGGGCATCGCAGGGTTTTTCGGCCGAGTCGGGTGGGCGAAATCCGCGCCGGTCGGGTTCGCGTTGGCCCTTGCGCTTGGCGAGGAAGCTGAAATTGTGTCGCTCGGGGTCCTGCCGGATTATCGGCGGCGCGGAATTGGTTCGGCTATTCTCGACTCAGTATGCGGCGAGGCCCGATTGCGGGGCGCCGAACGCGTCGTGCTCGAAACGGCGTCGGACAACGAAGCGGCGAGCGCATTATACGCAGCGCGAGGTTTTACTGCCGTCGGACGTCGTCGGAATTACTACCGCCGCGCAGAACGGCTGGTGGATGCGCTGGTATTGCGAGTGCAGCTGTCAACAGCTTCGCTGCCAACTTGAGTTGGGTTTCATCCCATCTTGCCTGTCAGTTTCTTGCGTTTCACCACGGATGTTCTTGAAAGCGCGGGAGTTTGAAGAAATCGATCGTTCAACGGATTGCTTCGCTGCCGTTTGTTAATTATATTCGAAATCAGACTAACGGCGGGATCATTATGATGAACAACTCGGATCAGGGCAACGATTTGCTGACGTTGACGACGGAGATCGTCGCCGCGCATGTTTCCAACAATACCGTCGCGGTTGGTGATCTGCCCCAGCTGATCAACCAAGTATATAATTCACTTGCCAACATCGGCAGTGTTCCGGCTATGCCGGCAGAACGTCCGCAGCCTGCCGTACCGGTCAAGAAATCCGTCAACCCGGATTACATCATCTGCCTCGAAGACGGAAAGAAACTCAAGATGCTAAAGCGGCACCTCAAGACCGCTTACAACATGACGCCTGAGGCGTATCGTGAGCGATGGGGATTGAGTGCCGATTACCCGATGGTAGCGCCGAACTACGCGCGGCAGCGCTCGCGCCTCGCCAAGGAAATCGGTCTGGGAACCCGCGCAAGGCGGTCCCGGGCCTGAGTGCTTCGCGCTTGCGGTCGACGATCCGATGCGCCTTCTTCCGGTGAGTAGGCGCATCCGATGCTTTCGGATATAGTGCCGCTCGATGAGCCTCGCGATCACGGAGACGCGATGATCTCACGGTTGGAGCAGCTCTGTCTCGACAAGGGTCTAAAGATGACCGAGCAGAGACGGGTGATTGCGCGGGTCCTGTCGGAATCCGCGGATCATCCTGATGTCGAACAGGTTTACCGGCGAGCAACTGCAATTGATTCGCGCATCAGCATTGCCACAGTTTATCGGACGGTGCGGCTGTTCGAAGAGGCGAGCATCATTGCCCGGCACGATTTCGGCGATGGCCGATCCCGCTACGAGGAAATGCCGAGCGCGCATCACGACCATCTCATCGACCTGCAGTCTGGTCGTGTGATCGAGTTTCGCAACGAGGATATCGAACGTCTGCAGCAGATCGTCGCCGATGAGCTTGGCTACGAACTGGTCGGACATCGGCTCGAATTGTATGCGGTTCCGCGTGGCGGCAAGCCGAGCTCCGATACGGAATGACCGTTTCACTGTCGTCTGAACCGCATCTACTCGGGCCGCCTCCGGCCAAGTTGCCGGGAACCGGCCATTGCCGCAAACCGGACAATGCCGGATGATCACCGGCAACATGGTCCAGCAGCAGTCCATCCCGCCGGTCGAGACTGCACTGCCGCCCGCAACGCGATTGCGTCCGGCGATCGTCGATATCCGGTCCGGCCCGCTGCAGGTGCGGCTGGCAGAAACGACGGCGGATATAGAAGCTGCGCAAGCGCTGCGGTATCGCATTTTTTATGAGCGGCTCGGCGCCCGGCCATTACCGGAGATGGCATGCCGACGGCGCGACGTCGACCAATTCGATAATGATTGCGATCACCTCCTGGTTCTCGACCACAGCCGCGGCACCGGCAGGGTAGTCGGAACCTACCGGCTGATTCGGCGGGAGACGGCAGCCCGCCTGGGTGGTTTCTATTCGGCCAGGGAGTTCGACATCTCTTCTGTCGTGCTCCATGCCGGAGAGGTTCTCGAATTGGGCCGTTCCTGCGTCGATCCCGCGTATCGCAATCGGTCGGCCATGCAGCTATTATGGAGCGGCATTGCCGCCTACGTCTTTCATTACGATGTCGTTCTGATGTTCGGCTGTGCCAGCCTGCCGGGGACCAACCCCGTTGCTCTTTCCATGCCGCTTTCATATCTGCATCAATATCATCTCGCGCCCCCGGCATTGCGGCCGCGCGCACTCGCTGGTCGCCATGTCGAGATGTCGCGGCTCGGACCGTGCGCCATTGATGCGACTAGGGCAATGGCGGCCCTGCCTCCATTAATCAAAGGATACCTGCGGCTGGGCGGCTTTGTCGGTGATGGCGCTGTCATCGATGAGCAGTTCAACACCACAGACGTCTGCATCGTCGTCAAAACAGATCTGGTAACCGAGAAGTACTCCCGCCACTACGAACGGCGGTCCAAAGACACATGGACCGCTTGAGGACATGGCTTCGCCGACGCTGAGGCTTGCTCGCCTCGCGCTATATTGCGCTTGGACCGCCGGCCTGATGCCGGTTCAATTGGTCGGTTTAGCCTTGCGTCGCCGGTGGACGACCACGCTGCCAGTCTTTTATCATCGCTGGTGCTGTCGGATCCTCGGGTTTCGAATTCGAGTGATCGGCACACCAGCCAGTGAGGGTCCGGTTTTATTTGCGGCCAATCACATCTCCTATACCGACATCACGGTTCTCGGCTCTGTAATCTCCGGCTCCTTCATCGCTAAATCCGAGGTGGCCCGGTGGCCGTTCTTCGGCTGGCTCGCCAAATTGCAGCGCAGTGTCTTTGTCAACCGCCAAGTGGGTAGCACCGCCACCCAGCGGGACGTGATCGGCAAGAGGCTGGCTGCCGGCGATTTGCTGATCCTATTTCCGGAAGGCACCAGCGGAGACGGCAATCGCGTGCTGCCGTTCAAGAGCGCACTGTTCGGCGCCGCGCAGCAGGCCGAGGGCATCCCCCCAGTGATCGTTCAACCGGTTTCCCTCGCCTATACACGCCTCGACGGAATACCGATCGGGCGGCTTTATCGGCCGTTCTTCGCATGGTACGGCGCGGTCGACCTAGCGCCCCACCTATGGAGCATGGTTGGTCTTGGGACTGTGGAGGTCATAGTCGAATTTCATCCGCCGACCTTTCTCCGTGACTGCGGATCACGAAAGGCTCTAGCGGAATATTGTCATGCGCGGATCGCCGGGGGCTTGGCTGGGGCCCTTTTCGATCGGCCGCAGCCGATGCCGGAACCGCCGGACCCCGGAGCCTCATTTCGGGGGAAGTTTCCTGGAGCGATGCCGCAGGCGGCGGTGAACGGGTGACGCAAACCGACATTACCGCGAGGACGGCACCGGACGTGACAAAGAGCGTGTACATCAAGACTTATGGTTGCCAGATGAACGTCTATGACTCGGCTCGCATTGCCGAGCTTCTGGCGCCGCTCGGCTTTACGGTCGCGCAGACGGCAAAGGACGCGGATCTAGTGATCCTTAATACTTGCCACATTCGGGAAAAGGCGGCTGAGAAGGTCTATTCGGAACTTGGTAAAATTCGTCGTCTGAAAGGGGCGAAGGCCGAGCGCGGCGGCCGGATGATTGTGGCTGTGGCCGGTTGCGTGGCGCAAGCCGAGGGTGTCGAAATGATAAGGCGCGCGCCATCTGTCGATCTTGTCATTGGCCCGCAGAGCTATCATCGGTTGCCCCAATTGATCGCCCGCGTCCTGCGCGCCGAGCGCGCAGAGTTACTCGATACGAGCTTTCCCGCGGAACCGAAATTCGATTTTCTTCCCGAGACCACCGGCCCACGGGGTGTTGCGGCTTTACTCACGGTCCAGGAGGGCTGCGATAAGTTCTGCAGCTTTTGTGTGGTCCCCTATACACGCGGCGCGGAATACTCTCGTCCGGTGATGCAAGTGGTGGCCGAAGCGCGCGGCTTGGTGCGCGGCGGCGCGCGCGAGATCACCTTGCTGGGGCAAAACGTCAATGCTTATCATGGCGAAGGTCCCGATGGCCGAGAATGGCGGCTGGGCGAACTGATCCGATGGCTGGCGGAAGTGCCGGGTCTCGATCGCATCCGGTATACGACCTCGCACCCGCGGGATGTCGATGATGAGCTGATCGCGGCCCACCATGACGTGCCGCAGCTGATGCCGTTTCTGCATCTCCCGGTGCAGAGCGGCTCGGACCGCATCCTTGCCGCAATGAACCGTCGCCATACCGTTGCGGAATATCGTCGGATTGTCGAACGGCTTCGCTCGGCCCGCTCCGATCTTGCACTTTCCACAGATCTGATCGTCGGCCATCCGGGCGAGAGCGATTTGGATCATCGGGCCACACTCGACCTCGTCGACGAGGTGCGCTTTGCTCAGGCCTTTTCGTTCAAATACTCGCCGCGACCGGGCACGCCGGCGGCGTCAGCCGCATGCCAAGTCCCTGACGACGTGAAGTCGCAGCGGCTCGCGGAGTTGCAGCTGCTGGTGGCCAGCCAGCAACGCGACTTCAACGCAGCATGCATCGGCCGCACCATGCTCGTGTTGTTGGAAAAGGCCGGCCGACACGAAGGACAGCTCGCTGGACGCAGCCCCTATCTGCAGAGCGTGCATGTCGCGGCGGCAGCGGAACGGATCGGCGAGATCGTGCCGGCGCTGATTACGGCGGCGAGCGCCAACAGTCTGTCGGGCTCGCTGGCAGAGGTGGCTGACGCATGAGTGAGCTGTCGCCCGCGACCGATGAGTTTGCCGAGGGGCGTACCCAGCTCGAGTTCGACGACAACTTGCTCCTGCCCTTGCTCTATGGCGAGCGCGATCAGCATCTCAATCGCATCGAGAGGCAGCTCGGTGTCTCGGTCGTCACGCGCGGCAACCGCCTAGCAATCTCGGGCCCCGCATCGGCCACCGAGGCGGCTCATCTCGCCCTGTCTCAACTGTATGAGCGTCTGAAGCGGGGGCAGGAGGTGGATCTGCCGGCGGTCGAGGCCGCTATCCGGCTGGCCGAGGCGGAGCTCGGCGACAGGAGCCTAGAACTCTGGCGGGAAGACGCGGCGTTCCGCACCCGCAAGCGCCGCATCTCGGCGCGCTCGCCCGGCCAGGCAGCCTACATCAAGGCGATGCGCGATAACGAGCTGGTCTTCGGTTTGGGACCTGCCGGCACCGGCAAGACTTATCTCGCGGTTGCTGCGGCGGTCGATCTGCTGATGACCGGCCGGGTCGAGCGGATCATCCTTTCGCGCCCCGCCGTTGAGGCCGGGGAGCGGCTTGGTTTCCTGCCGGGCGACTTGCGTGACAAGGTCGACCCTTATTTGCGGCCGATTTTCGACGCGCTCAACGATATGCTGCCAGCGGACCAACTGGCGAGGCGCCTGGGCAGCGGCGAGATCGAGGTGGCGCCGATCGCCTTTATGCGCGGGCGCACTCTCTCGCACGCCTTTGTCATTCTCGACGAAGCGCAAAACACGTCGCCCGTGCAGATGAAGATGTTCCTGACACGGCTCGGAGAGGGATCGCGCATGGTTGTGACCGGCGACCCCACACAGGTGGATCTGCCCGCGGGAGCGCGCTCGGGCCTGGCCGAGGCGCTCGAGACCCTGAGCGGCATAGACGGGATCGGCACGGTGCGGCTGACTGACCGGGATGTTGTGCGGCACGAGCTCGTCGCCCGCATCGTGCGCGCCTATGAAGCGCGCGGGAGCGAGGCGGGGTCAGGCAAATCCTAAATGAACCTGGCCTGCACGATCGACGTCGCATTGGCCTGCGCCGGCTGGACCCGCCGATGTCCCGGCGCCGAAAGTCTCGCGCGGGGCGCCGCCGAACGTGCTCTGGCGCGCGGCACGATCGCTCTGAAACTGGCATTTCAGGGCACTGTCGAACTCGGCATTACCCTCGCCGACGCTGCCCGCCAGCGGCAGCTCAACCGCGATTATCGCGGGCAGGATGTGCCAACCAATGTTCTGGCCTTTCCAGTCTGGGAGCCGGACCGCCGGCACCCTCCAGGGGCGCCGGTCCTACTCGGCGACGTCGTGCTCGCCTTGGAAACCGTGGCGCAGGAAGCAGCCGAGCAGGAAAAGCCGATTGGGGATCATCTCGTCCATCTCACCGTGCATGGCGTGCTTCATCTCCTCGGCTATGATCATCTGACGCACCTCGAGGGGGCGATCATGGAGTCGCTCGAGACGTCCATTCTGGCCGAGCTGGGGGTTCCGGACCCCTATCGCGACCCGATGTCGTCAACCGAACCGGCGGCAGTTCAGCCATGAGCGCCTTCGAGCCCCCAGGTAGTAGCGGCCAATCCGGGCAAGATCGGTCCTTTTCCTGGCTGCGCAACTTTCTCCGCCTGATCCGCCGCCCGCGCAACGGCGAGAGCCTGCGCGAAACCATTGATGAGATGATCGAGGAGCCGGCCGCTGACGATGCCGACTCGCTGAGCGGCCACGAGCGGCTGCTGATCGGCAATGTCCTAAAAATCCATGACCAGACGGCCGCCGACGTGATGGTGCCGCGCGTCGATATCGTGGCGCTCGATGCCGAGACGCCGTTCCCCGAAGTCGTCAAATGCATGGTCGAGCAAGGTCATTCGCGGGTTCCGGTGTATCGCGAAACGCTCGACGACGTGATCGGATTCGTGCACGTAAAAGATGTCCTCGGCCCGGTCGCCGAGCACCGCGACACCAAGTTGACGCCGCTGTTGCGCAAGGTGCTGTTCGTCGCCCCGTCGGCGCCGATCCTCGACCTCCTCGTACAGATGCGCCAGGCGCGAACCCATATCGCAATGGTGGTCGATGAGTTTGGTGGGATTGACGGGCTGGTCACGATCGAGGACGTGATCGAGGAAATTGTCGGCGAGATCGAGGACGAGCACGATGTGGCTGGCGGCCCGACCCTCGTCGAGCGCAGCGACGGGAGCTTGATCGCCGATGCCCGCACCCCGATAGAGGTGCTCGAGGAGCATGAAGGCGCTCGGTTGCGCCCGGACGGCGACCAGGAAGAGGTGGACACCTTGGGCGGACTGGTCTCCAGCCTGGCCGGACGTGTGCCGAAGCGCGGCGAAGTCATCGCTCATCCGCTGGGCATCGAATTCGAAGTGCTCGATGCCGATCCGCGGAGGATCAAACGCCTCAGGGTGCGCCGCCCCCCGGCACCAACGGCCCGCAGTGACACGGCTGGTGCCTGAGACGTCGGTGTTGCGGATCCGGCCCGGCTCCCGGGTCGAGACCCCGCTCTGCCGCCTGGCCCATCGCCTCGCCTCCATTTCTGGCTGGCGCCGTTACGGGCTTGCCTTTTTGCTGGGTGTCTGCGCCACCGCGACCCTGCCGCCGGTCGATTTGACGCCGCTGCTGCTGGTGGCCTTTGCCGGCCTCTTGTGGCTCGACGACGGAAGCACCGGCCCGTGGGCGTCCTTTCGCTTGGGCTACGCCTTTGGTTTCGGTTTCTTCGTCAGCGGCCTCTATTGGATCGCTGCCGCGCTGTTTGTCGACATCGCCAGCTTCTGGTGGCTGGTGCCGGTCGCCGCTGCCGGGCTCCCGGCGGCGTTCGCGCTCTATATCGGGGCGGCATTGCTGGCCACCAATCTCGCCGTCAGGCATCTGCGGTTGCCGGACACGGCTCGCATCTTCGCATTTGCCGTTGCTTGGACCGCAGCCGAATGGGTGCGTGGGCACGCCTTCACCGGGCTTCCCTGGAACCTGATCGGCTATGCCTGGTCGGGCGGATTTCCCGGGGCGCTTCTGATGCTGCAGAGCGCCGCAGCAGTCGGCATTTACGGGCTGAGCTTCCTGACGGTACTCGCGGCCTCGCTGCCCGCCCTTTTGGGGATAACCTCGTTGAGCCCGCTCACGCCGGGCCGGCGGCTCGCCCCGGTGATCGCGGCGGGCCTCTTAATCCTCGTACCGAGCCTCTTGGGCGCGCTCCGGCTGGCGGCCACACGGACTGTTGAAACCGGATATTTTCTGCGCATCGTCCAGCCGTCGATCCCGCAGACGATGAAGTGGGAGGCGGCCGCCGCGCAACGTAATTTCCGTCTTCTCCTCGACCTCAGCAGCGCCCCGGGGACCCGAAAGCTCGCCGCGGTGGTGTGGCCGGAGGCGGCTACCCCGTTCCTGCTCGGGCGTGATGCGTATCATCTCCGCGAGGTTGCCGCCGTGGCCTCCGGTCGGGGTTACGTCATCACCGGCGCGGTGCGGGCAAACCCGCCGCCGAGCCCGGTCTCACAGGTGTGGAACAGCATCGAGGCGGTGGACGGCAACGGTGAGATCGTCGCCCGGTACGACAAAGCACATCTGGTTCCGTTCGGCGAGTACATGCCGCTCCGCGAGATCTTGCCTTTGCAAAAGATTACGCCCGGAAGCCTCGACTACGCCGCCGGCCCCGGACCGAGAACGATGGACCTGCCGGGGCTTCCCCCCTTCGCCCCGCTAATTTGCTACGAGGTCATATTTCCGGGCGCAATCGTCGACGAACACGACCGCCCGGCGTGGATCCTGAACGTCACGAACGACGCCTGGTACGGACGCACCTCCGGTCCCTATCAGCATTTTGCGATCGCCCGGACCCGCGCGGTGGAAGAAGGACTGCCGCTGGTGAGGGTCGCGAACAACGGCATTAGCGGGATCGTCGATGAGGCGGGCCGGGTCGTCGCGCGGATCGATTTGGATACCGTCGGTTATGCCGATCTCCCGCTGCCCGCACACAATTCGGCGCCGACGCTCTATGCCCGCGGCGGCGATTGGATATTGCTTGCGCTCCTGGGCCTCGGCCTACTTCCGGTTGCATTTCGGCTGCGTTGACGGCTTCCCGGGAGCGCGGCTCTTAACCACCCGTTAACTCTCGTTGTTGACCGCGATCGATCGGGTGCCTTATCAAATCACTTCCGCTGTTTTGCGCTAGTGCTCTATCGATGGTGATGCAACAACAGGCCCGGCGCCCGGGTCGCCGGAAGGGCGACAAGCCGAACCCGATCGATATTCATGTCGGCTCCCGCGTGCGGCTCCGCCGCAACATGCTCGGCCTCAGCCAGGAAAAGCTTGGAGAGGCGATCGGATTGACCTTTCAGCAGGTCCAGAAATACGAGCGAGGCGCCAACCGGATCGGTGCCAGCCGATTGCACGACCTCAGCCGGGTGCTGGACGTCCCCGTTTCCTTCTTCTTCGACGACATGGACCCGGTGCGCGCGCCCGCGATCCCGGCTGGCTTCGCAGAACCCGCGGCCGAAGCGTTCGACTCCGATCCGCTGCGTCGGCGTGAGACCGTCGAGTTGGTCAGCGCCTACTACCGGATCGACGATCCGGCTCTGCGCCGCCGCCTGTTCGATCTCGCCAGGGCTCTGGCCGGCGGCGGCGAACGAGTTTCGGGGAAATAACGCTTCTGCTCGGCCCGGTGGAAAATCGGGCTTGACGCTCAATGAGCAAGATTGCATCAACGCCAAAGTGCTACCGTCCATTTTTGACGCTTTCGGGAAAGGCAGAGCCTTGGCCAACCGGGATTACGTATTCACGAGCGAATTTGTGTCGGAGGGGCACCCCGACAAAATTTGCGACCGCATTTCCGACGCGATCGTCGATACCTTTTTGGCGGCCGAGCCGGAGGCCCGTTGCGGCGTCGAGACGCTGGTCACGACCAATCGCGTGATACTTGCCGGAGAAGTCCGCGGTCCCGCGGCTATTACCAGCGAGAAGCTGATTGAGGTGGCGCGAGATGCGATCCGCGAGATCGGCTACGAGCAGGAAAATTTTCATTGGCGCTCGGCGGCGATCAAATGCCTGATCCACGGTCAGTCCTCCGACATCGCACAGGGCGTCGACGCATCGGGCAACAAGGACGAGGGTGCCGGCGATCAAGGCATGATGTTTGGCTATGCCTGCAGCGAGACGCCGGAATTCATGCCGGCGCCGATCTTTTACGCGCATTCGATCCTATACTCCCTGTCCGAGGCGCGGCATGCAGGGGAAACGCCGCTTCTGGGCCCCGATGCAAAAAGCCAGGTGACGTTGCAATATGTCGAGGGCAAGCCGGTACGGGCGGCGAAAATCGTCGTGTCGATTTAACATTCCGACCGGATCGACACGGACGAAGTGCGCGAGATCGTGCGCCCTTACGTCGTCACAACCTTGCCCGAAGGCTGGATGTGCGAGGAGGAGAACTTTCTGGTCAATCCTACCGGCCGCTTTGTGATCGGCGGCCCCGATGGAGATGCCGGGGTCACCGGCCGTAAGATCATCGTTGACACCTATGGCGGCGCCGCACCGCACGGCGGTGGCGCGTTCTCGGGCAAGGACCCGACAAAAGTCGACCGATCGGCCGCTTATGCCGCTCGCTATCTCGCCAAGAACGTCGTCGCCGCCGGGCTCGCTGAGCGCTGCACGATCCAGATCGCCTATGCAATCGGCGTCGCAAAGCCGCTGTCGTTCTATGTCGATACCGCTGGAACGGCCGACGAGCAAAGGCTCGCCGCGGTGCTGCAGGAGCTGGTGAATTTATCGCCGCGCGGCATCCGTACGCATCTTAGTCTCAACAAGCCGATTTATCGGCGTACCGCCGCCTACGGCCATTTCGGTCGCCGGCCCGATCCCGATGGCGGTTTCTCGTGGGAGAGATTGGATCTCGTAGACGATCTGCGGCGCGCCTTCTGAGCAAACCCGGCTGCGAACCGGAGCGGCGTCACCAGGTCTACGGCCGCCGTCGCGGGCGGCCCCTGCGTCACGGGCAGAGGGCCCTCGTTACCAAATTGCTGCCGCGGCTGGCGATAAATCTTCCGCCATCGGGTCACCTCGACATCGCTGCCCTGTTCGGTAACGCACGCCCAACGATCTGGCTCGAGATCGGTTTTGGCGGCGGCGAGCATCTCGCGCAAATGGCCGAGCAGCATCCCCAAATTGGGTTTATCGGCTGCGAAGTATTCGAGAACGGGATAGCTAAGCTGCTTTCGCACGTCGAGCAGCGGCGGCTCGACAATATTCGGATCTTTGCCGATGACGCGCGATTGATGATCGCGGCGCTGTCGCCCGCCTCGGTCGATCGCGTCTTCATTCTGTTCCCCGATCCCTGGCCAAAACGCCGGCAGCAAAAACGCCGGATCGTGTCGCGCCCAACGCTCAACGCATTGGCGGAGATCATGACCGACAATGCCGAGCTGCGCATCGCAACCGATGACGGCGGCAACCTCTCTTGGATTCTTGAACACATCACCGCTCACCCCGCCTTCGAATGGCTAGCCCGCCGTCCCGGCGACTGGCGCGAGCGCCCGCCCGATTGGCCGCCGACCCGTTACGAGGCAAAAGCGGGAGCCGCCGGCCGCCCGCCCGCGTTTCTTCGAGTGAGACGCCGGCCGCGAACTGCAATCCAAAATTGAGGGATTTCTTGCATGTCGCTGTAGACCTGCAGCCATACTACAGCGGACCCTTTCCAAAAGTTGAAGTGCAGGGCAATAACGTCTCAAGATTCTCAGCGGTTTTAGATGCTTCAGTTGCCACGCCATTGCAGCAAATCTCAAATCGCAAATTTCAGGTCGTTGAGACTGTAAGCTCATTTGGCGCCATTATCGCCGGCGCCGGCGCAGTCTCTTCAAATGGGCGATGCCGCGTGCCGCTGTGCCGGGCAGCGCCCAGATCGGGTTTCGCATGCTGCGCTGGAGGCGGTTACGGGGCCGGCGGGCATGCGCCCAGGCCTCGCGCCGTGTGGGCTGTCTGGGGTGGGTTGCGACGCGCTGCGGTCCGGCGTTTTCCGGCTGCTCCAGGGTCAGCGCGCTGAGCAGATCAGGTGCGGCGGCGACGCGCGGCGTCATCGGCGGCCCCAGCTCGAACAGCTTCTGCAATGTGGCAATGATCGAGGCATGGTCGAACGGAAACATCGCTTGGCCGGGCGGCTTTGGCGGTGGCCGGATTATACTGCCCGGCGCGACATAGGGCGAGATTAGCACGGCAGGCACACGCACCCCATAGCGGTCGAATTCGAACCCGGCGGGGTAGGGGCCGCCCGGCGCTACCGCGGGAGGGGGTGGCACGTGGTCGAAACAGCCCCCATGCTCGTCATAAACGACGATCAACAGGGTTCGGTGCCAGGTCGGGGCGTTGCGGACGGCGTTATAGACAGAAGCGATAAGCTGCTCGCCGTAAAGGACGTTGTGCGGCGGGTGCTGGTCGTTTGGCACCTTATGGGTCCACAGGCTGGCGAAGTAGCGCGGCTCGATAAAGCTGTAATTCGGCAATCGGCCATCGCGCGCATCCTCGGCGAACTCATCCTCGAACAGGCTGAAATGCGTCGGTATCTTGAGCCATAGGTCTGCGAGCGTCGCCGCCTGCGGCAGATCGTGAAAGTAGATCCTCCAGGTGCAGCCGCATTCTTCGAGCCGCCGATAGATCGTCCGCAATGGACGCAGGCTGGGGCGGGGAAGCGGCAGAAACTCGTTGTTGACGTATCCCCCGCCGGTGCCGGCATGCGCGAAATAGCGGTTAGGCCAGGTCTCGCACGGCGCCGATGCATGCCAGCGGTCCGAAACGCCAAAGGCGGCCGCCAACTGGCTGAGCACCGGGAGCTGGGCCGGCGCAAAGCAGTGCACGACAGCTCTGGGATCGGGCAGCCGGCCATCTTCGGGCGGCTGGCGCACGAAATTGTCTACGAACCCGCGCATGCTCGGCACGCCCTTTGTCGCCGCCTCCAGTCCATACAGCTGCATGTTGATGTCGGCGAACAATTCGCCCAATTCCCGGTCCGGAATGCACGCCATTTCGGGGCGGATTGCCGGGTTGTTCCAGACCCGGATCTCCTCGACCCTGCCATCGGGTCTGTGCCAAGGGGCGCTCTCGCTGCCGTCGAGACCGTCGAAAGCGTCGCTCTTCGGATACAAGTACCCCAGCATGCAGTCGAACGAGCGGTTCTCCAGCATCAAAACGACGACGTGCTCGATCTTCGGCAAGGGACCGCCCGCGAGGTTATCCGGACTCGCTGTTTAACCCCGGACAATGCAGGAAGATCCGGTTCCCTATCGCGAGCGCGTCACGGAGCCTTTCGCGCTCCCTCTTCTCTGCCGCGGCGCAGGTGCCGCCACACATACCAGCACAGCGCCAGCACAATGAGCCCCAGAACAAGCACGTCCAGGCGATGCATGACGGCTTGCAGCCGGGGATCGCTGTTCCAGCGCTTGCCCAGCTTGTATCCGATGTAGGCGAGACCGAAGCACCACGGCCAAGAGCCGATAAAGGTGTAGATCTGAAACCTTAGCTGCGGCAGACGAGCGATGCCGGCGGGCAGCGCGATAAACGTCCGCACAACAGGCAAGAGCCTGCCAACCAGTACCGCTATGCCGCCGAAGCGGGCGAAGAACCGGTCCGTGACGTCGAGATCGCGCCGGCTCATCAGCACGTAGGCGCCCCATTTCTCGACCAGCGGCCGGCCGCCGTAACGGCCAACGAAATAGGCAAGCGTCGACCCGAGATTGCAGCCGACCGCACCGGCGGTGGCAACGAGGAGAAGATCGAAGCGTCCGGTCGAAACGAGGTAACCCGAGAACGGCATTATGATTTCCGACGGGATCGGAATGCAGGCCGACTCGATCGCCATCAAACCCACAATGCCGAGATAGCCTCCCGCGGAGATCGTCGCGATTACAAACCCTGCGAGCGCCGCTGGGATGTTCTCCAGCATCAGCCGTTTCTCCCGATCATAGTCCTCGTGATTTGAACATCTTTGCGACTGCAGCGAAGGTGAGGAAAATCGGCGGAAGGCGTTCGGGGCATCGAGGTTAATCTATTTGTGCCCGACGGCGTAGTTGACGTTGACGCAAGCTTTCGGCTCACGCACCGTCGTAGTCGCATAACCTCACCGCCGCAGAAGGGTCGCGGAAAATGCTGTCGAGCGCTCGCATCCAACAAAGACTGGCGCAGCGGTCAATTGCCTTGGTGCTCGCCGGCGGCCGCGGCAGCCGGCTCAAACAGTTGACCGATCGCCGCGCCAAGCCGGCGGTGTTTTTTGGCGGCAAGTTCCGCATCATCGATTTCGCCTTATCGAATTGCATCAATTCGGGGGTGCGCCGCATTGGTATCTTGAGCCAATACAAGGCGCACAGCCTGTTGCGCCACCTGCAGATGGGCTGGTCTTTTCTGCGTCCGGAGATGAACGAGTTCCTCGATCTTCTGCCGGCGCAGCAGCGGCTGGACGAGGCGACCTGGTACCGCGGGACCGCGGACGCGGTCTACCAGAATTTCGACATTTTCCGTGCCGCCGGTCCGGAATACTTCATCGTCCTCGCAGGGGATCACATTTATAAGATGGATTACTCCAACATGCTTGCCGATCACATCGACAAAGGCGCCGATTGCACGGTCGCCTGCGTCGAGGTGCCGATCGACCAGGCTTCCGACTTCGGGATCATGGCGGTCGATGATTCGATGGCGATCACCGACTTCCTGGAAAAGCCCAAGAACCCGCCGGCGATGACGGACAAACCCGGACGCGCGCTCGCCAGCATGGGGGTCTACGTGTTCTCCGCCGATTTCCTCTATGCTGAGCTCGAGCGCGATCATCGGCATGCGGGATCGAGCCATGATTTCGGCAAGGACGTGATCCCCCACCTGGTCAGCCGCGGGCTCGCGGTTGCCCACTCCTTCGAGGAGAGTTGCGTCAAGACCACACCGGAAGCCGAGGCTTACTGGCGCGATGTTGGTACGATCGACGCCTATTGGGCGGCCAACCTCGATCTCGTCACGCCGACCCCGTCGCTCGACATCTACGACCCGAACTGGCCGATCTGGACGTATCAGCAACAGTTGCCGCCGGCGAAATTCGTGTTCGACGATGACGACCGGCGCGGCATGGCGGTGGATTCGATGGTCTCAGGCGGCTGCATCATTTCCGGCGCCACGGTCCGCCGCTCGCTGCTGTTTTCGAATTGCCGCGTCAATTCCTACGTCCAGACCTGCGAAGCGGTGCTGCTGCCGGACGTGCTCGTCGGCCGCCACGCGCGGCTGAGCAAGGTCGTCGTCGACCGCGGCTGCCGCATCAAGGAGGGCTTGGTGATCGGCGAAGATCCGGAGCTGGACGCGAAACGGTTCTATTGCAGCGACGGGGGCGTGACGCTGGTCAGCGCCGATATGCTCGCCGCCCTCGACTGACCCGATCCGGATCAAGCCTCAGGCATCGAGCCCGACCAGGCTTCGCGCATAGGCTCGCGCTTCAAACGGCCGCAGATCGTCGGCGGTCTCACCGACCCCGATGGCGTGGATCGGAATCCCGTATTTTTCCGCCAACGATACCAGGACGCCGCCGCGCGCGGTGCCGTCGAGCTTGGTCATCACGATGCCGGTGACGCCGACCATCTCGCGAAAGATTTCCGCCTGCGCGTGCGCGTTTTGGCCGGTCGTCGCGTCGAGGACCAGCAATACCGAATGCGGCGCCTGCGGATCGACCTTTTTGAGGACGCGGACGATTTTCTGCAATTCCGACATCAGATTAGCTTTGTTGTGCAGCCGCCCCGCCGTGTCGATGAGCAGGATGTCGCTGCCGTCGGCGCGCGCCTGTTCGAAGGCCTCGAAGGCCAGACCCGCCGCATCGGACCCGGACGGCCGGGCGATCACCCGGCAGCCGGTGCGCTCGCCCCAGATCTGCAATTGCTCCACCCCGGCGGCGCGGAACGTGTCGCCGGCCGCGAGCATCACGTCGTGTCCCGTGTCGCGGTATTGTTTTGCCAGCTTGGCAATTGTCGTCGTCTTCCCGCTGCCGTTGACGCCGACAACGAGGATGACGAACGGCTTGCGGGCGAGGTCGATGCGGAGCGGTTTCATCACCGGCTCGACGAGCCGTATCACCTGCTCGGCAAGCGCGCCACGGACCTCCTCCGGTGAGACCTCCTGATTGAACCGGCTCCGGCGCAATTCCTCGGTCACCTCGGCGGCGATGCCGATACCCATATCGCTAGCGATCAAGAGCTCTTCGAGCTCGAGCAGCGCCGCATCATCGAGCCGGCGGCGGTTGAAAATCGTGTTGATGCCCGCGTTCAGCCGCTCCGAGCTGCGCGCCATCCCCGCCTTGAGCCGGACGAACCAGCCGCGGCGTTCCTGAGCTTCGGCACTGGCAGGAGGAATCTGTGACGGCGCGGGCTCCACCGTCGCCGGTTTCAAGGGCTCTGAGACTTCGGCTTGTTGCGGATGAGGCGCCGGCTCGGCGCGCCGCCAGAAACCGCCGCTCCACAGCCCGCGCTCCCCCCGGTCCGCATCGCTCGACGGAGACGGAGCCTCGTCAGCGGAGACCTTCTCGGTCGCGTCGGGTTCGGGCGCAGGCGCCGGTTGCAGTTCTGCAACCGCCGCTTCCGCCTCCGGCTTCTGGTCTTCGGTGTCTTCCGTAACGGCATCGGCTCCCGGATCGGGTCCTGGAACCGGTCCGGGAGTAGGTCGTCTCCAGAACCTCATTGAAAAGCTGCTCCGATAAGATTGCGTCCGCGGACCCCGACCAGGCGCATTCGCTGGACCCACCCCGCGTCGCCGGGAGCCGTGAAGCTCACCGGAGCGTAGAACGCGGCGCGTCCCATGCCGGGGCGCTCGATGAGGACATCGGTTTCACTGCCGATCCGAGTGGAAAGTTCTGCGGCAAAAGCGATCTCCGCTGCCGCCCGCAGCCGCGCGGCACGCTCTTTGATCACTGCGCCCGGCAATTGCGGCATGTGGGCCGCGGGCGTCCCTGCTCGCGCGCTGTAGGGGAACACATGGACAAAGGCGAGCCCGCACTCACCGATCAGGTCGAGGGTATGCTCGAACATCTCCTCGGTCTCGGTCGGAAACCCGGCGATCAGGTCGGCGCCGAGCGCCACCTCGGGGCGCGCTTCTCGGGCTCGGCTTGCAACAGCGATTGCCTCGCCTCGGGAGTGGCGCCGCTTCATGCGCTTGAGGATCAGATCGTCCCCGGCCTGCAGGGACAAGTGCAGGTGCGGCATCAGCCGCTCTTCTTCGGCCAGCAGCCGCCACAACTCCGCGTCGATCTCGGCCGGGTCGAGGGAGGAGAGGCGAAGACGCTGCAGTTCGGGCACGGCTGCGAGGAGCCGCCTTACCATCTGCCCGAGGCTCGGCTTTCCGGGCAGGTCGGCCCCATAGGCGGTCAGATCGACCCCGGTCAGCACGATCTCCCGGTAATCGGCGGCGACCAGACGGCGCGCCTGATCGGCGATGACGCCGATCGGGACCGATCGGCTGGCCCCCCGAGCATAGGGGATGATGCAAAAGGTGCAGCGGTGATCGCAGCCCTGCTGCACCTGCAGAAAAGCGCGGCATTTGCCCTCGAAGCCGTCGATGAGATGCGGCGCGGTTTCGATCGGATCGGGGGGCGCAGGTTCCTGTGGCAAATAGCTCTGCGGCAACAGCTTGGCCCGATTGTCGAGCACGCGGTCGACTTCCGGCAGCTCGGCATATCGTTCCGGCGACAAATGGGCGGCGCAACCCGTCACGACAATTCTCGCCTCGGGGTGCTGCCGGCGCGCGCGGCGGATCGCCTGGCGCGCTTGCCGCTCGGCCTCGGCAGTAACCGCGCAGGTATTGACGATGACCGCACCAGTCAGCCCGGCGGCGTTCGCGGCGCCGCGAATCACCTCGGATTCGAACGCGTTCAGCCGGCAGCCGAAGGTGACGACCTGGTTCTGATGCATGACGCTCAGTCCGCCGTCAGCAGATTGGCGTCGAACGTGCCCTCGAAGCTGAGCTTCGCCGGCCCGGTCATGATTATGCGGCCGTCCTCGCGCCAAGCCACATCGAGGGTGCCCCCATCGAGCTCGACGGCGGCGCGGCGCTCAGTGAGCCCCCGCCGGTGAGCGGCGACGAGCGCAGCGCAGGCGCCGGTGCCGCAGGCCCGCGTGATCCCGGCGCCTCGTTCCCAGACGCGCAGCCGGATTGTGCTGGGGCTGCGGATCTCGGCAACACCGATATTCGCCCGCTCCGGGAAGAGCGGGTGATGTTCGAGCGCGGGCCCGAGCGCGGCGAGATCGACGGCATCGATGTCATCCACAAAAAAGGTCGCGTGCGGGTTGCCGATGTTCGTGCAGACCGCCTCGGTCAGCGGACCCAATGCCAGCTCGACCCGGGCGGTATCCATCGCGCGCGCCAGCGGGATCTGGTGCCAAGCCGTTCGCGCCGGTCCCATATCGACCGCAAATGACCCGTCGGGCAGCGCCTTCGCCTCGAGCAGACCCGCGATAGTCTCGATCCGCACGCACGCGTCCCCATTTTCGCGATGGAGCAGGTCGGCGACGCAGCGGCTAGCATTGCCGCAGGCCGCGGCCTCGCTGCCATCGGAATTGCGGATGCGCATCAAGACCTGCGCCGCGTGATGCCGCGGGGGCTCGAGGAGGATGACCTGATCACATCCGATGCCGGTCCGGCGATCTGCCAGTCTGCGAGCGGCCGCGGCGCCGAGAGGGAGCGCGCGGCGGCGAAAATCGAGCACGACAAAATCGTTGCCGAGCCCGTGCATCTTGAAAAACGGGACCTGGCCCATCGCGCCGCTTATATGGCGGCAGGGAGGGCTCTGTCCAACACCCCAGCGGCCGGGCGCGGGACAGGCCGTGCTGACGGTCAGTTCACCGTGTAGTGAGCCGCACCGGAGTTCGCGTGTCTCGCGCCCGGCCTGCCGTGCTTCCCGCTCGTCGCCCTGACCGCCCGGCCTCCGTATCTGGCCGCGCCGTATCTGCCGGCGCCCTGTCGGCCGGAAGTTTGGGCGACGCCATATCTACCGTGCCGTCCCCTGTGGCCGTGGGCCGAGCGGGTCCCCTCGAAGCTCGGCCGTGCCGGCGCCATCTCATCGACGGCAGACCAGTCGCGCGGAGTCGTGTCCGCGGTCCTGGCGGATACCGGAGCGGCCTCGTTGGCGAAGTAACTCGGCGTGTCGTCCGACGGGTTGAAATTCTTCGACCCGTAGTCGGGAAGATCCACGGCGAGCGCCGGCAGGCACGCAAAGGTGAGCGCACCCGCGAGAAAGGTGATTGTCAGCTTCAACATTGCAGTTCCCCCTGCCCTCTCCATAGCTGGACAGCGGGGCGAACGCCAAATTTTTGCCACTAACCCGCGGAATCCGTCAGTTCGGATCGATGCCGGACTCCCGCTCTGCGAAAGAATTGCCGCCATGGACCGCGTCCATTCTACGCGCGCCGCGCCTCGGGGTTCATGGGATTGTCACCGATCCGTTGCACGTTTATTGCACCCTTCAACCGTAGCGGCGGTTCGGCAGCGGGGGCCACGCATGTCTGGGACGCGTTCGACTATGATCTCTTGGTGATCGGCTCTGGGCCGGCCGGTCAGCGCCGCAATCCCGGGCGCCAAGCTCGAAAAGAAAGTCGCGATCGGCGTCCACATCATCGGCGAGGGGGCGAGCGAACTGATCCATATCGGTCAGCCGGTATTGTTGTTCGACGGCAAAATCGATTACTTCATCGGCACGGTGTTCAATTACCCAACCCTCGCGGAACGCTATAAGATCGCAGCCTTCGACGGCGTCAACCGGCTCGGCGCATTTAAGGAAGAGATGTCGAGCGCGTGAAGCGCAGAGCTGCGCGGGGAAATCTCGCGGCCGAACAGGAGTGGAAATCAGCCGAATAAGTCTCGTCTTGGCCGGGTTTGGCCCGGCCATCCACGCCTTCGAGGAGCGGAGAAAGGCGTGGATGCGCGGATCAAGCCCGCGCAAGACGATTTGGGGTGATGTGGGGGTCGAATAATCCTTTCGGCGGCGCTGCCGCGCCAGGGTTAATTCTCTGCGGCGAGGGTTGGGGTTTGGGCTGCGGCGAGGACGGCGGCGGCTTCTTTGGCGACGCGGGTGCCTTCGAAGAAGCGCGGGTTTTGCGTGCCCCACAGTTTGACCGCGTTCGTGAAGGTGAAAGCGCGGAAATTGTCGGCGGTGATGTGGCCGTCCTCGACGAGCTCGTAGGCTTCGGGCAACGGGTGGCGCATGTCGATCACGTCGAAATGCCCGATGTCCGACGAAAAGATCGCGTTGAGCTTCGACCCGAACGGGTTGTTGCGGCCGAACGCGGTCGCGTTCATCCGGTCGTCGGCCTCGCAGCCGAAGTAGTAGGGCTTGGCGTAGAGGTCGACCCAGTCTTCCTTGCGGGTGATCTGGCAGGCCGAGAAATCGTCGATGTTCTCGACATTGCCGGTGAGATACGCCTGTTCCGGGTCGGGCAATCCGCCGCGCTCGCGCAAGGCCGCTGCGATGTCGCAGTAGCCGTATTTCTCGACGAGGCTCATCAACTGGGCGCGGTCGAGCTTGTCGGGATGCATGCGCTCCAATGCCTTGGCGCTGCGCCGCTCCCAATGCTCGATCAGATCGCCGAAGAGCTGCGAGGCCCAGCCGACGCCGCCTTCGAGGAACGCAAAACGCAATTCCGGAAAGCGCCGCGTGACGCCGCCGAGGAAGATCGCCTTGGCGGTCGCATGGCCGGCAGCGGCGAAATGGCCGATGTGGTTGTAGGTGAAATTGGTCGGCGACAGACGCAGACCCTGATTGCTTGAGGCGCTGTGGAAGGTCGGCGCGATGCCCAATTCCACGCATTTCGCCCAGACCGGGTCATAATCGTAGTCGCTGTCGAGGCCGAGCACGTCGTACCAGACCGCGAAGCGCGCGGTGTCAGGGTCGTTGGCGGCAGCGGCCGGCACCTTGCGGGCCATGTTACTGCCGAACATGCCGACCTTCGAGCCCAGTTGCTTCGTGACAAATTCGAGTTCGGCAATCGCTTCGTCGGGGGTGTGCATCGGGATGATCGCGGCCGGGGTCAGCCGGTCGCCGAGACCACTGAAGTAATCGGCCGAGACGATGTTGTAGGCGCGGATCACGGCGCGGCGTGTCGCGTCGTCCTGGATGCGCGGCAAGCGCAATCCGGCGGTCGGGTAGACGACGACAAAGTCGAGGCCGAGCTCGTCGAGGCGGTCGTACAAGAGCTTCGGCATCATAGCTGTAGCGCGGTCGAGCGTGTTTTCCGCCTGGCGCGCCCAAAAGGCCTGCTGCCCCAAGCGCTTCTCGCGGCGCTCGGCGACCGACATCGAGAGCAACTCGCGCGTCGTTCCCATCGCCTTCAGAAAACCGTTTGCAGCGAGTTCGCCGCCGAGCTTGCGCATCTTGTCGCTGAACACCGGATCGTATTCGACCCAATGGCCGTCGCCATCGACGATTGGATGGTCGATTTTCGAACGGACCTGTTCAGGGGTCATATGCGCGGTCATGGGTGTTCTCCGGAGAATTCGGGTATAACACTAACTATTCTGGGGGTATTCGAAGCGCTGCGCCACAAGGGATCGCCGCCGAGCCTTGCACCTTGCGCAAGGCCGCCCCGTCATCTGCGCCGGGTCCACCTCGGGCCGCTGATTGGCATCGAGACCTCGCTAAAGCTAAAGTTCGGCTCTCTTGCCGGCGCACTCGCCGACACCCCGAATGACGTTGGGAGGAACCATCGATGCTCGTCATGGACGTGATCGCCGAGATCCTGAAGCGCGAGGGCATCTCGACGCTCTTCTGCTTTCCGACCACCCCGATCATCGAGGCCGCAGCGGCGGTCGGCATCAAGCCGGTCATCTGCCGCCAGGAGCGGGTCGGCGTCCATATGGCCGACGGGTTCGCCCGCGTCTCCAATGGCCGCCCGCCGGGCGTTTTCGCGATGCAATACGGGCCGGGCGCCGAAAACGCGTTCGCCGGCGTGGCGACGGCTTTTTCCGATTCCAGTCCGACGGTGTTTCTGCCGCTCGGGCACCCGCGCGAGACCGCGCAGCTCTTCCCGATGTTCAAATCGACCCGGACCTACGCATCGCTGACCAAATCGGTCGAGGAGGTCATCCTTCCCGAGCAGGTGGCCAACGCGATGCGGCGCGCCTTTGCGCAAGTCAAGAACGGGCGCCAGGGGCCGGTCATGGTCGAGGTGCCGGCGGATATCGTCGCCACCGACGTCTCGGTCGATGCGAACGACTATCGGCCGGTTCGCACGACGCGGTCGGCCGGCGACGAGCGCGACATCGACGAGGCGGCGCGCATGCTGCTCGACGCGTCCTGCCCGATGATCCTCGCGGGCCAGGGCGTTTTCTACGCCGAGGCGACCGATGAATTGCGGCAGCTCGCCGAACTGTTGCAGGCGCCGGTCATGACGACCTTCGACGGCAAGAGCGCCTTCCCGGAGGATCACGCGCTGGCCCTCGGGCCCGGCGGCGGCACCTTCACCGGCCACGGCCGCCACATCCTGCACAAATCGGATCTGGTATTCGGCATCGGCTGCAGCTTTACGCGGCACGGCATCGCGACCCCGGTTTTGCCGCCCGGCAAAAAGATCATCCACGCGACGAACGACACGCGCGATCTGCACAAGGCCTTTGCCGCCGATCTCGGGATCCTCGGCGACGCCAAGCTCGTGCTCGGGCAACTGATCGAGGCGGTGCGCGACCGGCTGAACGGCAAGACCCGGTCGAACGCGATCGCACAGGAAATCGCCGGCAAGCGCGAGGAGTGGCTCGCCCGCTGGCAGCCGAAACTGCGCTCGGACGAGCGGCCGATCAACCCCTACCGGGTGATCTCGGAGTTCATGCGGGTCGTGAACCCGGCCGAGGCGATCGTCACCCATGATTTCGGGCAGCCCGCGCGAGCAGCTCAACCCGTTCTACCGCGCGACGCGCCCGCGTGGCTATCTCGGCTGGGGCAAGTCGCACCAGCTCGGCACCGGGCTTGGCCTCGCGATCGGGGCCAAGATCGCCGCGCCCGACAAGTTCTGCGTCAACTTCATGGGGGACGCGGCGTTCGGCATGACCGGTCTCGATTTCGAGACCGCGGCGCGCTGCGGCATCCCGATCCTGACGATCGTCTTGAACAATTCGACGATGGCGATCGAGACGCATGCGATGGCGCTGTCGCACGAGCGCTACCGGGCCCGTGACCTCGGCGGCAATTATGCCAATATCGCGCGCGACCTCGGCGGCTGGAGCGAGCGGGTCGAGGACCCGGCGCAGATCGGCGACGCGATCCTGCGGGCGCGCCGCCAGACCGAAGACGGGCGAGCGGCGCTGCTCGAATTCATCACCAGCCAGGAGCAGGGCTTCTCCCACCGTCGCGGCGCCGCCGAGTAGGAAGCCGCCGCGACCGAGCGCAGCGAGGCGGGTGAGGGGGCCGGCGCGGAGAGGAAGGTAAGAGAGGTGCGCGATCGGGTCCCCCTTGCCCCCGTGCGGGGGCGCACTCACCTCGCCCGATATTTGCGTTATGAGGATCAGACCTTGCCGATTTCGGCAGCCAGCACTGCGAATTCGAGAGTGGCGCCAAGAGCGGCGGCAGCGGTGGGCCTGCGGCCGGTGGCGGCGTGGCTGTTCTTTTGCTGCGGATTGATCTTTCTGATGGTCGTCGTCGGCGGCATCACGCGGCTCACGCTTTCGGGCCTGTCGATCACCGAATGGAAGCCGGTCATCGGCATCGTGCCGCCGCTGTCGACCGCCGACTGGGCCGCGGAATTCGCGAAATACCAGCAGATCCCCGAATACCCGGCTGTCCATTTCGCAATGACCTTGGACGAGTTCAAAAGCATTTACTATTGGGAATACTTCCACCGCCTGTTGGGCCGGCTGATCGGCGTGGCGTTTGCCGTGCCGTTCATCTGGTTTCTGGCGCGGCAGCGGCTGCCGCGGCGTCTCGCGCCGCCGCTTGCCGGCATCCTGCTGCTCGGGTTCCTCCAGGGCCTGCTCGGCTGGTACATGGTCGAGAGCGGCCTTGGCGACCGCGTCGAGGTCAGCCAATACCGCCTCGTCGCCCACCTCGCTCTCGCACTGGCGATCTATGCCGCAATTCTGTGGACGGCGCTCGGCATCGTCCGCGGTTCTCCCCTTCCGGATGCGGGGCCCAGTTGGCGGCGGGCCAGCGAAGCCGTGCTCGTGATGGTCGCGCTGACGATCCTTGCCGGCGGCTTTGTTGCCGGAACGCGCGCCGGGTTGACCTACAACACTTTTCCGCTGATGGACGGCAGACTGGTTCCGGCCGGTTACGCGCAGCTCCGTCCGTTATGGCTGAACTGGTTCGAGAACATTGCCGCCGTCCAGTTCGACCACCGGGTACTCGCCGTCACGACCTTGAGCGCTGTCTTCCTGCTGTGGTCGGCGGGGCTGCGCGCAAACCTGCCGAAACCGGCTCGCCAAACACTGCACGCGCTGCTGGCAATCGCGGTGTTGCAGGTGGCGCTCGGCATCGCGACCTTGCTGCTGGTCGTGCCGATCCCGCTCGCCGCGGCGCATCAGGCCGGAGCCGTTCTGCTGCTGACCGCCGGGATTGTTTTCCGGCACACTTTGCGCGCAGCCGCTGTCATGGACGCGGGAGCGCCGGCGACCATATAATTTCTCCTGACGCGGGAGAAGATGATGGCAGAGGACAGCCCATTTCCGGCAAAGACCCTCGATGAATGGGCGCGGCAGGCGCGCACCGAGCTGCGCGGCAAACCCGTCGACAGCCTCGATTGGGCAACGCCGGAGGCCATCCTAGTCAAGCCGCTCTATACCGCCGCGGACCTCGAGGGGATCGAACATTCTGGCGTGGCGTTGCGTGACATGATGCCGGGGTTCCCGCCTTATCTGCGCGGACCGCGGGCCACGATGTACGCCAACCGGCCGTGGACGATCCGGCAATATTCCGGCTTTTCGACCGCCGAGGAGTTCGAACCGCTTCTACCGCGATAATCTCGCGGCCGGGCAGATGGGGCTGTCCATCGCGTTCGATCTCGCGACCCATCGTGGCTACGACAGCGATCATCCGCGGGTCGTCGGGGACGTCGGGAAGGCCGGTGTGGCGATCGATTCGGTCGAGGACATGAAGATCCTGTTCGACGGCATCCCGCTCGACCGGATGAGTGTGTCGATGACGATGAACGGCGCGGTATTGCCGGTGCTGGCCGGCTATATCGTCGCCGCCGAGGAGCAGGGTGTCGCGCAGGATAAGCTCTCGGGCACGATCCAGAACGACATCCTCAAAGAGTTCATGGTCCGCAATACGTATATCTACCCGCCCGGGCCGTCGATGCGGATCGTCGCCGACATCATCGAATATACCGCCCGGCACATGCCGAAGTTCAACTCGATCTCGATCTCCGGCTATCACATGGAGGAAGCCGGCGCGACCTCGGTGCAGGAGCTCGCTTTTACTTTGGCCGACGGGCTCGAATACGTCCGGGCGGCGTTGTCGCGCGGCCTAGCGATCGACGAGTTCGCTCCGCGGCTGTCGTTCTTCTTCGGTATCGGCATGAACTTTTTCACGGAGATCGCGAAACTGCGCGCCGCTCGGGTGTTGTGGGCGCGGCTGATGCGGCAGTTCGTGCCAACGAACCCGGTGAGCCTCGCCCTGCGCACGCATTGCCAGACCTCGGGGGTCAGCCTCACCGAGCAGGACCCGCACAACAACATCATCCGCACCACCCTGGAGGCATTGGCTGCAGTGCTCGGCGGGACCCAGTCATTGCACACGAATTCCTTCGATGAAGCGCTCGCCTTGCCGACCCCAGCTTCGGCGCGGGTCGCGCGCAACACGCAGCTGATCCTTGCCGAGGAGAGCGGCATTCCGCATGTCGTCGATCCGCTCGGCGGCAGCTATTACATCGAGAGCCTGACGTACTCGATCGCCGCGGCAGCAGCCGGGCTGATCGAGGAGGTCGAAGCGATCGGCGGCATGACCAAGGCGGTCGAGGCCGGCATGCCCAAGTTGCGCATTGAGGAATCCGCTGCGCGGCGTCAAGCGCGCATCGACCGCGGCGAGGAGACGATCGTCGGGGTCAACAAATACCGTTCCGCCGCGGCCGCCTCGGTCGAGCTGCTCGACGTCGACAACACCGCGGTGCGCGACCGGCAGGTCGAGCGCCTCGCGCGGGTACGCCAGCTCCGCGACAAGGGCCGGGTTGACGCCGCGCTTGCCGCGCTGACTGAGGCGGCGCAGGGCGGCAAAGGCAACCTCTTGGCAATGGCGATCGAGGCGACCCGCGCGCGGGCGACGGTCGGCGAGATCTCCGACGCGCTCGAAAAAGTGTTTACCCGCCACCGCGCTCAGATCCGCGCGGTAAGCGGGGTCTATGGCGGCCAATACCAGGACGACGAAGGCTTCCGCCGCGTGCAGCGCGACATCGAGGCATTTGCCCGCGAGGAGGGGCGGCGGCCGCGCATGCTGGTCGCCAAATTGGGCCAGGACGGCCACGACCGCGGCGCCAAGATCATCGCCACCGCCTTTGCCGATATCGGTTTCGATGTCGATATCGGCCCGTTGTTCCAGACCCCCGAGGAGGCCGCCCGCCAAGCCGTCGAGAACGACGTCCACATCATCGGCGTGTCGACCCACGCCGCCGGCCACAAGACCCTCGTCCCGGCCTTGATCCAAGCCCTGAAGCGCGAAGGCGCAGCCGACATTCTCGTCGTCTGCGGCGGCGTCATTCCGCCAAAGGACTACATTTTCCTCAAAAAAGCCGGGGTCAGCGCAATCTACGGCCCCGGCACTAACATCCCCAAGGCCGCCGCCGAAATCCTGTCACTTATCCGCAACCAACGGCTGGCAGCGTGACAAAGATGGCCGGGCTTTCACAGATTGGCACCTGAGCGCGGACCGCCCCATATCTCGTGGAGCGTAGCGGGCGGGGTTTTTAGCGTACCGCGACCGGGACTTTGGAGGGCGGCATGAGCGGGTGCATCGTCGGTTGGGCGCACAGCAAATTCGGCAAGCACGAGGGCCGGGATGTCGAGTCGCTGATCGTCGAGGTGGCGCAGGCGGCGCTGGCCGATGCCGGGGTCGCGGCGGCCGATATCGACACGATCTATCTGGGCACGATGAATGGCGGCTTTGTGCGCCAGGAGTTCCCGGCCTCGCTGGTGTTTCAGGCAGACCCCGCGCTGCGCTTCAAGCCGGCGACGCGGGTCGAGGACGCCTGCGCCACCGGCTCGGCCGCGATCCATCAGGGTCTGAACGCGATCGCTGCCGGCAGGGCGCGGCTGGCGCTGATCGTCGGCGTCGAGAAGATGACCGAGGTCTCCGGCGCGCAAGTCGGCGACATCCTGCTCGGCGCCTCCTACCGCAAGGAGGAGGACGCGATCGAAGGCGGTTTTGCCGGGATCTTCGGGAAAATCGCCCAGAGCTATTTCCAGCGTTATGGCGACCAATCCGATGCACTGGCGCGGATCGCCGCGAAGAACCACAAGAACGGCGTCGCCAATCCGCTGGCGCAGATGCAAAAAGACCTCGGCTACGAATTCTGCCGCACTGTCTCCGAGAAGAACCCGATCGTTGCCGGCCCGCTGAAGCGCACCGACTGCTCGCTGGTCTCGGACGGCGCCGCCGCGCTCGTGCTCGCCGACACGGCGACGGCGCTCAGCATGAAGAAGGCGGTGATTTTCCGCGCCGCCGAGCAGGTCAACGACTTTCTGCCGATGAGCCGGCGCGACATCATCGCCTTCGAGGGACCGGAGCTTGCGTGGAAACGGGCGCTCGCCGCCGCTCGGCTCGGCCTCGACGATCTCGATCTCGTCGAAACCCATGACTGCTTCACGATCGCCGAGCTGATCGAATACGAAGCGATGGGGTTGACCCCGAAAGGCGAGGGCGCGCGGGCGATTCTCGAAGGTTGGACCGAGAAGGAGGGCAAATTGCCGGTCAACCCGTCGGGCGGGCTCAAATCGAAGGGGCACCCGATCGGCGCGACCGGCGTGTCGATGCATGTCTTGGCGGCGATGCAGGTGACCGGCAAGGCCGGCGGCATCCAGGTGCCCGACGCCGCGCTTGCCGGCGTCTTCAACATGGGCGGCGCCGCAGTCGCCAATTTCGTCAGCATCCTCGAACCGCTGCGCGCGTAATGCCGATCCGCCGGTTACAGCTTCCAGAGAGCCCCCTCCCATTCCCTCCCCCGCATGCGGGGGAGGGCTAGGGTGGGGGCAATGGCGACGTACCGCGCGCTGGTGCTGCACGAGGAGGGCGGCAAGATCGTCCCGCGGATCGAGGCGGTTGACGAGGATCGGTTGCCGCCGGGTGAGGTAACCGTCGCGGTCGAATATTCGACGCTCAATTACAAGGATGGGATGATCCTGCAGGGGATCGGCCGATTGGTGCGCAATTACCCGCATGTTCCCGGGGTCGATTTCGCGGGCACCGTCGAGCGCTCGGATTCGCCGGAGTTCAAGCCGGGTGACCCGGTAATCCTGACCGGCTGGCGGGTCGGCGAGACGCAGTGGGGCGGCTACGCCGAGAAGGCGCGCGTCGCGGCCTCCTACCTGGTGCGCCGGCCGGAAGGGCTCGGCGCCCGCCGGGCGATGGCGATCGGCACCGCCGGGTTCACGGCGATGCTGGCGCTCATGGCGCTCGAGCGGCACGGGCTCGAGCCCGGCGCAGGCGATGTGCTGGTTACCGGGGCCGCCGGCGGGGTCGGCAGCGTCGCGATGGCCATCCTTTCCCGGCTCGGGTATCGGGTTGTTGGTTCCACCGGCCGGCCCGAGCAGCGCGACTATCTGACCGGGCTTGGCGCGGCCGATCTGATCGATCGTGCGACACTCGCGGCGAAACCGTCGCGTCCCCTCGACGCCGAGCGCTGGGCCGGAGCAATCGATGCTGTCGGCGGCACCACCCTGGCGACCATACTCACGCAGCTGAAATACCGCGCGAGCGTCGCCGCTTGCGGCCTTGCCGGGGGCAGCGACCTGCCGGCAACGGTATTTCCGTTTCTGTTGCGCGGGGTCAATCTGCTCGGCATCAACTCGGTCATGTGCCCGCGCGGCGAGCGGAGCGAAGCGTGGCAGCGCCTGGTGCGCGACCTGCCGCTCGGTAAGCTCGACCGGATGACCGAGACCGTGCCGCTTTCCGCGCTGCCGGGCCTTGCGCCCAAGATCCTCGGCGGCGCGATCCGCGGGCGGATTGTCGTCGACGTTACCGGTTGATCTTTCGGGAATTCTCGGCCCGCTCCGCGCGTTGGCGGGTCATGAAGAACACCAAATCACGCCGCCGAATTATCAGCGTTGTTCAACGAGGCCAGATCGTCCAGCGCGTCATTGTCGATGGTTGGACAAGCGCGGAGGCCGCCGCAGCTTTTGGCGTGCCGCGGCGAATTGTCGAGGTCTGGGTGGCCGATTTCCGCCGGCGCGGCATGGCAAGCCTTCGTGAGGAACCCGGACGGAATATCGCCGCCGAGATGATTCGCTCTACGGTATGGCGTCCGGTGCGGGTGATGTGGCGCAAGGTCTTGGGGTCTCTGGCGCCCGAGCCGCTCGTCCAGCCCTTGCCGCTGCGCCATTCGAACAAGGACGGCCCAGGCTAACTCGGGTCACCGGTTGCGAAAGGCGGGCTTTCGCTTGTCGATAAAAGCCTCCATGCCTTCCTTCCGGTCTTCGGTGGCGAAGGTCGAGTGGAACAGCCGCCGCTCGAAGCGCACCCCCTCGCCGAGGGTCGTCTCATAGGCCCGATTGACCGCTTCCTTGACCATCATCGCGATCGGGCGAGACATGCCGGCGATACGCTCGGCGATTTTTACCGCCTCGGAGAGAAGCTCGGCGGCGGGAACAATGCGGCTGACGAGCCCCGTGCGCTCGGCTTCCGCCGCATCCATCATGCGGCCGGTGAGGCACAGATCCATCGCCTTTGCCTTGCCTATAAAGCGGGTGAGCCGTTGGGTCCCGCCCGCCCCCGGGATCGTGCCGAGATTGATCTCCGGCTGTCCGAAGCGCGCCGTGTCGGCGGCAATGACGATGTCGCACATCATCGCGATCTCGCATCCGCCGCCAAGCGCGAACCCGGCGACCGCCGCAACGACCGGCTTGCGGCACTGCCCGACCCGCTCCCACCCGCGGGTGATGAAATCCTCGCTGTAGATCTCCGGATAACTCTTCGACACCATCTCTTTGACGTCGGCACCGGCGGCGAAAGCCTTCTCGTTTCCGGTCAGCACGATGGCCCCGATCGCCGCGTCGCCTTCGAGCTCGTCTAACGCGGCCGCGAGCTCGGCGATCAGCGCGGCATTCAGCGCGTTCAGCGCTGCCGGCCGGTTGAGCGTCACGATACCCACCGCGCCGCGCCGCTCTGTGAGGATGTTCTGGTAGCCGGCTTGCTCACTCATCCTTGTATCCCCAAAAAGCGCATTTCACCACGGAGCCCACGGAGTCCACAGAGATAGATCATAACACGAGCCGTCTCAGGCCGGCTTTGAGTTGCAAGCTGTTGAAGTTCATGAGTAGTCCGATCTTGTATCGACTTAACTTGAGATAAGTCAGCATTTGAGCGGTGTGTATCGGCAGAAGCCGCTCGACCGCCTTCACTTCTACGATAAGCTCACTATCGACAACGATGTCCATTCGATAACCACAGTCTAGGCGAACCTCCTTGTAAACCACTGGGAGGGGAACTTGCCGGAAATGAGGAAGGCCATTCTGAGCAAGCTCAAAGCACAAGCATTCCTCGTATGCGGATTCGAGCAATCCTGGCCCGAGTTGGCGGTGCACATCGATTGCGAGCCCAATCACGCGCTCGCTCAACGTACCGCCATGCAAAAGGCCCATCCGTTGCTCTCCGTGTCCTCCGTGAACTCCGTGGTGAAGATCTTTCAACAACCGCATTTCCGTTCAGTGAACGGGTACCGCAGCACTTAACGCTGTCGTTTCGCACAGAAAAAGGTCGAGCGGCCGGACTGCACGATCCGGCGCACGGCGCCGCCGCAATCGCAGCCGGGACAGGGATCGCCGTCGTGGCCATAGACGGCCCAGCGGTGCTGGAAGTACCCGAATTCCCCGTCAGCCTGGACGTAATCGCGCAGTGAGGAGCCGCCGGCTTCGATCGCCTCGGTCAGGACCGAGCGAATTCCATCGACCAACCGCTCCGCGCGCCGCCGGCCGATCGAAGCAGCGAGGCGCCGCGGCGAGACGCCGGCGCGAAACAGCGCCTCGCAGACATAGATGTTTCCGAGCCCGGCGACGATCCGCTGATCGAGCAGCGCCGATTTGATCGGCGTCATCTTGCCGGCCAGCGCCGCCGCGAGATAGGCGCCGTTGAATTCGGCTTCGAGCGGCTCCGGGCCGAGCCCCGCCAATAGCGGGTGCTGTTTCTCCTCGCCGCGCTTGATGTAGTCGAGCAGTCCGAAGCGCCGGGCATCGTTGAAGCGAATGACGGTACCGTCGTCGAGCCGGAGCACGACATGATCGTGCGGTGCGTCCGGCACAGCGCCGGTGCCCGCCGTGACCCGCCCGGACATGCCGAGATGCAGCAGCAGAACTCCGTCCGAAATCGAGCTCGATCAGGATGTATTTTCCGCGCCGGCCGAGCGCGCCGATATGGGCGCCATCGAGCCGCGCGGCAAGGGCCGGCGGAAACGGCCGCCGCAGATCCGGCCGGCGCAATTCGGCCTGCAGAATCCGGCGGCCGCTCATCTTCAGCGCGAGACCGCGCCGGACGGTCTCGACCTCAGGTAGTTCAGGCATGCGCTTCCGGTTAACGCGCCGTGGCGTCGGTGGTCCTAGATGGGTATGTTCCTGCCCGATGAGGGACGAAGACACAAGCGGCCGAACGGATTTCGGCTTTCGCCGTGTGCCCGAAGCGGAAAAGGCGCCGCTGATCCGCGCTATTTTCGACAGCGTCGCCGCGCGTTACGACCTGATGAACGATTTGATGAGCGCCGGCGTGCACCGCTGGTGGAAGGACGAGATGGTGGGCCAGCTCAGGCCGCGTGCGGGCCAGCGTCTGCTCGATGTCGCCGGCGGCACCGGCGACATTGCCTTGCGGGCCCTGCCGCGCCTTGCGCAAGGGGGGGCCGCGAAGGGCGGCGCCGTAGTCTGCGATGTCAGCGAGCCGATGCTCGCGATCGGACGCGCGCGCGCTCTCGACGAAGGAATTCTGACCGGGATCGAATGGGTGTGCGCCGATGCCGAGCGGCTTCCGGTGGCTGACCGCAGCGTCGACCTCTATTCGGTCGGTTTCGGGCTACGCAACGTCACCCGTATCGATCGGGCGCTCGGCGAAGCGCGCCGCGTGCTGAAGCCGGGCGGGCGCTTTCTGTGTCTCGAATTCACGCCCGAAATAACCCCGCTTCTACAGCCGCTCTATGATCTCTACAGCTTTCAGATCGTGCCGTTGCTCGGCCAGGTCGTCACCGGTGATCGCGACGCCTACACCTATCTCGTCGAAAGCATCCGGCGATTTCCGCGGCAGAGCGAGCTGGCCGAGATGATCGCTCGCGCCGGGTTCGACCAGGTGAAGTTCCGCAATCTGACGGGGGGCGTCGCTGCGCTCCATTCCGCCTGGCGCCTCTGACCCGCTCCGACCCCGCTTCGGGCTTCTGCGCAGCGTCCGCAATTTTGTGCGGCTGGTCCGGATCTGCCTTACGCTCGCCCGGCACGATGCGCTGTCGCCGTTGACGGCCGTACCTGCCGCAGCGCACTTTGTGCGATTTGGTCACCTGTTTGCACGGCGCCGCGGGCGGGTGTGGCCGCGGCCGGGTCAGCGGCTTGCCGCCGCCTTCGAAGAATTGGGGCCGAGCTTCATCAAGCTCGGGCAGCTTCTATCCACCCGAGCCGATCTCCTTGGCGAAGAGATCACTGCCGATCTCACCGGCCTGCAGGACCAGCTTCCGCCTTTCCCGGGCGCAGAGGCGCGGGCGCTGATCGAGGTGGAGTTCGCCCGCCCGCTCGGTGGTCTGTTCGCATCCTTTGACGAGAGGGCGATCGCAGCCGGTTCTATCGCCCAGGTCCATTTCGCTCGGACCACCGACGGGCACGAGGTTGCCGTCAAGGTGCTGCGGCCAGGTATCGCCGCCGCGTTTGCCCGCGACCTCGATCTGTTCCTCTGGCTCGCCGGCTTGGGTGAGCGGCTGCAGCCGGCGCTGCGACGGCTCAAGCCGGTCGAGGTCGTGCAGACGCTCGCCGAGGTGGTCCGGTTCGAGATGGACCTGAGACTGGAGGCCGCCGCGGCCGCGGAGCTCGCCGAGAATTTCGCCGGGGACCCGAATTTCCACGTGCCTCGGGTAGATTGGCAGCGCACCGGCCGAACCGTCTTGACGCTCGAGCGGATAACCGGGATCCGCATCGACGACAAGGTGGCGCTCCTCGCGGCCGGGCATTGCATCGAAGATCTATTGCGCAAAGCCGCCGCAGCTTTTTTCAACCAAGTCTTCCGCGACGGGCTTTTTCACGCCGATCTCCATCCCGGGAACATGTTCGTCGATGTCGATGGCGCAATCGCCGTCGTCGATTTCGGCATCATGGGGCGGCTCGATCGCGACACCCGCTTCTACCTCGCGGATATGCTGATCGGCTTTTTGTCGGGAGATTACCGGCGGGTGGCGGAAGTCCATTTCGCGGCGGGGTACGTGCCGATAGGCCGGTCGATCGACGCCTTCACACAAGCGTGCCGGTCGATCGGCGAACCCATCCTCGGCAAACCGTTGCAGGAGATCTCGGTCGCCCGCTTGCTCGCGCAGCTTTTTGAAATTACCGAGCAGTTCGACATGGAAACCCAGCCGCAGCTCTTGTTGCTGCAGAAAACCATGGTCGTCATCGAGGGCGTTGGGCGCCGCCTCGATCCCGAGATCAACATCTGGGCTCTCTCGCGGCCGCTGATCGAGGACTGGATGCGCGACAATCGCGGACCTGAAGCCCGACTGCGGCTGGGCCTGGAAACCGTGGCCGATCTTGTCGAACGTGTCCCGCGGCTGGTGCGAAGCCTCGATGCACTGATTGCCGATTGGTCGCGCGAAGGGATCGTGATGCACGCTGAAACGTTGGCGCGTCAGGCCGCCCATCGTGCTCGGCATCTGGGAATCGTACTGGTGCCGGTGTGGATCACAGCCTTGGCTTTAGCCGGGATCGCCGTCGCGCTCCTACTCGGCAGGTAGCGATAGCTCTCGCCCTTGGCACCGGGCAGTAGCATATTCAGCCGGCTGAAAGATTCGGAGGGCTGACTTGCTTCAGGACCGGCGCATTCTGCTGATCATTTCCGGCGGGATTGCCGCCTACAAGAGCCTCGATTTGATCCGCCGGCTGCGCGAGCGGGGCGCCGCGGTCCGCTGCATCATGACCGCTGCGGCGAAGCATTTCGTGACGCCGCTATCGGTGGCCTCGCTCAGCGAGGACCAGGTCTATGACGATCTCTGGTCGCTGACCGACGAGAGCGAGATGGGTCATATCCGGCTGTCGCGCGAGGCTGACCTCGTCGTTGTGGCGCCGGCGAGCGCCGATCTGATCGCCCGCATGGCGGCGGGGCTCGCCGACGATCTCGCGACGACGGCTCTCCTCGCCTCCGACAAACCGATGCTGATCGCCCCAACGATGAATTTGATGATGTGGGAGCATCCGGCGACCCAGGCGAATTTGGCGACCCTCGATGCGCGGGGGGTGATGCGCGTCGGACCGGGCTCGGGCGAGCTCGCCTGTGGCGAGGTCGGGTCTGGCCGCATGGCCGAGCCGTTGGAAATCGTCGCCGCAATCGAGCACGTGTTGGTCGGGGATAAAAGGCTAGCCGGAAAGCGGGCGCTCGTTACGAGCGGACCGACCCGCGAGCCGATCGATCCGGTGCGCTACATCTCGAACCATTCCTCGGGCAAGCAGGGCCATGCCATCGCCGCGGCTTTGGCCGCGCTCGGCGCCGAGACGGTGCTCGTTTCCGGCCCAACGCACGAGCTCTCGCCGGCCGGGGTCAAGCTTGTGCCGGTCGAGACCGCGGCGGAAATGCTCGCCGCCTGCGAAGCCGCGCTCCCGGTCGACGTGGCCGTCATGGCGGCGGCCGTCGCCGACTGGCGCGTCGAGGGCGCCGGCCTCCACAAGCTGAAAAAGGATCGGGCCGGCCCGCCGGTGCTCCGTCTCGCCGAGAACCCGGACATCCTCTCCCGCATCGCGCAGCGCAGCAACGACCGCCCCGCTCTCGTCATCGGCTTTGCGGCGGAGACCGACGATGTCGTCGAGAACGCCCGCCTCAAGCTGAAACGCAAGCGCTGCGACTGGATTCTCGCCAATGACGTCTCGCCTGGAACCGGCACCTTCGGCGGCGACCGCAACACGATCCACCTGGTGGAGGCTGCGGGTGTGGAAGGCTGGTCCCTGTTAACAAAACGGGAGGTCGCCACTCGCTTGGCCGATCGGATCGCCGGATCGCTAGGACATCCGCGGTCCTCGTGAAGGTCCAACTGAAAATCCTCGATCCCCGCCTCCCCGGGTGGGGCTTTCCAAGCTGGGGATCAGATCTCGCGGCGGGGCTCGACCTCCACGCCTGCCTCGACGCTCCGCTCGTCCTGCCGCCGCAAGCCCCCGCCACCCTGATCTCCGCCGGCATCGCCTTTCGCATCGGCGATCCCGAATGGTGCGCGCTGGTGCTGCCGCGTTCCGGTCTCGGCCACAAGCGTGGGCTGGTCCTCGGCAACACGGTCGGGGTGATCGATGCCGATTACGAAGGGCCCTGCCTCATTTCCGCATGGAACCGCAATCCTGCGCAGAACGGCGACAATATCGAGATCCGGCCGGGAGATCGTATCGGCCAACTGGTCTTCACCCGCATTACGAGGCCGGACTTCACGATTGTGTCGGCTTTTTCGGGGCGGGGCGGCCGGCAAGACGCCGGGTTCGGTTCGACCGGCGTCGAGGCCGCTTGTTCCGATCCGCTTCCGGGGTGACAATCCTCTCAACAAACCCGGAAACACGGGGTGGCGGTTCGGGGAACATGATTAGGTTAACCAAGAAACTGCTTTTCGCAATCGAGGCGGTGCTCGACATCGCCTACAATGGCGGTCACGCGCCGGTGCGTTCATCCGAGATTACCGAGCGTCAGGGCATTCCGCGCCGCTACCTGGAGCCGGTGCTGCAGGAATTGGTCCGGCACAAGATCCTTATCGGGATCCGGGGGCCGAGCGGCGGTTACCGGCTCGCCCGCGAGCGGCGGCGCATCAGCCTCGGCGACATCGTGCGCACGTTGCAGGGGCTCGAGACTGCGGAAGATCCGATCGCCGACCCGGCCGGCAGCGCCCTCGGTCATCAGATCGTGCGCCCGCTGTGGCTCGACCTCCAGGAGGAGATGATGAAGCGGTTGGACTTGCTGACCCTCGATGAGCTTTGTGGTCGCGCGCACCGGGCCGGCATCGCCGGGCGCGCCAGCGAACACACAGATTTCGAGATTTGAGCAGGCGCCCTAGATAATCACAATCTAGTCAACATCGGTACCAGCAGAAGGGAAAGGCTGATGGACACCGCGACCAGCACCAGAGGGCAGAGCGGCGAGTTTCGCGGGCGGATCTATGGCAGCATCGCCGACACGATCGGGGCGACCCCGCTTGTCCGCCTCCATCGCCTCGCGCAGAAAGCCGGGGCCAAGGCCGACATTCTGGCGAAATGCGAGTTCTTCAATCCGTTCGCCTCGGTCAAGGACCGTATCGGGGTCTCGATGATCGCCGCCGCCGAGGCCGCCGGCCGGATCAAGCCCGGCACCGTGCTGGTGGAGCCGACCTCCGGCAACACCGGGATCGCGCTCGCCTTCGTGTGCGCCGCAAAAGGCTATCGGCTGATTCTGACGATGCCCGAGAGCATGTCCCTCGAACGCCGCAAGATGCTGTTATTGCTCGGCGCCGAGCTCGAATTGACCCCGGCCGCACAGGGCATGCGCGGCGCCATTGCCAAAGCCGAGGAAATCGTCGCATCCTTGCCCGACGCATTCATCCCGCAGCAGTTTCAGAATCCGGCAAATCCGGAAATCCACCGCCGCACCACCGCCGAGGAAATCTGGAAGGACACCGGCGGCGCGGTCGACATCGTCGTAAGCGGGGTCGGAACCGGCGGCACCTTGACCGGCGTCGGCTCCGTTCTGAAGCCGCGCAAGCCCGGTCTGAAAATGATCGCGGTCGAGCCCGAGGACAGCGCGGTGCTGTCTGGGGGACCCCCGGGCTCGCACAGAATCCAGGGAATCGGCGCCGGCTTTATCCCGGATATTCTCGACACCAGCCTGATCGACGAGATTGTCCGGATCGGCAACGACAGTGCTGTCAACTGCGCGCGGCAGGCGGCCCGGCTCGAAGGCCTTGCGGTCGGGATCTCGTCCGGGGCGGCGCTCGCCGCCGCTCTCGAAATCGGCGCGCGGCCCGAGATGGCGGGCAAGACGATCGTCGTGGTGTTGCCCGATTTTGCCGAGCGCTACCTGTCGACCGTGCTCTTCGACGGTATCTGAGGCGTCGATGGAGCTTACCGAGGAGCAGTTTCAGCGCTACGCCCGGCATCTGATCCTCGATGAGGTCGGCGAGGAGGGCCAGATCCGGCTGCTCTCCTCGCGCGTTCTCGTCGTTGGCGCCGGCGGCCTCGGCTCGCCGCTGCTGCTCTATCTCGCCGCCGCCGGGGTCGGAACCCTGGGCATTATCGACGCCGACCGGGTCGACCTGACCAATTTGCAGCGCCAGATCGTGCATGCGACCGACCGCATCGGCGCGCTCAAGGTCGACAGCGCCCGGCACACGCTCGCCGCAGTCAACCCCGGCGTGCGGGTCGAGACCCACCCGCTGCGGCTCGGGCCGGACAATGCCGAGGCAATAATCCGCAATTATGACCTCGTCGCCGATGGCAGCGACAATTTCGAGACGCGCTACCTGCTGACGGATATCTGCTGTCGGCTCGAAAAGCCTCTGGTCGCGGCGGCGCTCTCCCCGTTCGAAGGCCAGCTGTCGACCTTCAAACCGTATCTCGGCCCGGGCCACCCCTGCTACCGCTGCCTCTTCCGTGATCCGCCGCCCCCCGACCTGGTGCCGCGCTGCGAGACCGCCGGCATTCTCGGCGCCGTCGCCGGCGTGCTCGGCACCCTTCAGGCCGTCGAGGTCCTCAAAGAACTACTGCAGCTCGGGGAAAGCCTCGACGGCACGCTCCTCCTCTACGACGCACTGCGCGCCCGTTTCCATTCGATCCGCATCAACAAGGACCCCGCCTGCCCGACCTGCGGGGACCCCAGCTGAGTTTAACTGGGGTCAAACAGTAGGGCGGGAGCGGATTTCGTCGGGGATTTTGCGCGGCAGGAACCCGCCGTCGCTGAGAGTCGCATGGAACTGGCCGCCCTCGACGACAATTTTGCCGCGCAGGATCGTCATGCTGGGCCAGGCGGCGACTTCGTGGCCCTCCCATGGCGTGTAGTCGGTCTCGTGCAAATCCTCCTTGCGGATCACCCGCCGCGAGCGCGGGTCGAGCAGCACGATGTCGGCGTCCGAGCCGACAGCCAGCGCGCCCTTGCGCGGGTAAAGACCCATGATGCGCGCGGCATTTGTGGAGGTGAGGCCGACAAAATCGGCGAGGCTATAGCCGCGCTTCTCGACCATGTGCGTGTACATCAGCGAAAGCCGCGGCTCGACGCCGGAATTGCCGCCGGTCGTGTCGTCGATGCGCCGTCCCTGCAGTTTGACCTTCAACGGGCAGCAGACCTCGTCGGTCGCGACCGCCTGAATGGCGCCGTGATTGGTCGCCGCCCACAGCGCCTTCTGGTCTTTGGCGAATTTGAGCGACGGGTAAGTATGGAACATCTGCCCACCCGGGCGCTTGTAGTCCTCGGCGGTGTAGAGCAGGTACTGGTGCAGCGTCTCGCCATAGATCGGGTAGCCCTGGGCCCGAGACCGGGCAATCGCCGCGACGCCGGTTGCCGCCGAGACGTGCACCATATAGAGCGCGGCGCCCTCGATATTCTCGGCCAGCCGGATCACCCGGTTGAATGACAAATCCTCCGACAACGTGTTGTGCACCTCGGCCATGTTCTCAAAGCCGACCCGGTCCTCGCGGATCAGCTTTTCGTACATGTGCATGACGATGTCGTTGTCCTCGGCGTGGATCGCGGCGAGGCCGCCGGCGGCGCCGAGAATTTTAGCACTTCCCAAATGTCGCCGAACTGCACCATCCGACCTTGGCGATTTGGCCGAATGTCGGTCGTAAACATCTTGACCGAGGCGTGGCCGTCCTGGATCGCCTCCGGCAGCGGGTCGAGCACCCCTTGCGACAATTTGCCGTGCAGCAGCAGATGGAAGCCGTAGTCGCAGTAGCAGGCGCCGGCCCACTCCCGCTTGCGCAGCTCGATCGATTGCTGCAGCGGTTGGTCCGACGGGCACGGCGCGAAATCGAGCAGGGTCGTCGTCCCGCCATGTAACGCGGCGCGGCTTACTTGTTCGGGCGGCGCGCTCAGCAGATCCTCGTTGCGGCGGCCGGGGAACGGGATCGGCGAGCTGCAATGGATGTGCGGATCGACCCCGCCCGGCATCACGATCTGCCCGGACGCGTCGATAATCCGTGTGGTGCCAATGCCCGCGAGGCTCCCGGGCCCGCCAATTGCGGCGATTTTTCCCCCGCTTACGCCGATATCGGCTGGCTCCGCGCTCCCGCTCGGCATCACCGCTCTGCCGCCGGTTACAATCAGATCAAACATGCCACCGCTTCTCCTTACCCTTCGAATGCGCCATTCTGCATGGGACGCCGCGGTCCGGCTATGCCCGAGCGTTCTGCGTCACCCTCCCGGTCCCTGGCGAAAGATCGCGTCGGCAGTTTGCCTTTGCGCCGGCGATAGGGTCGCGTAGAGCGCTTCCAGCGCCGGCAGAAATCTTTTCATTCCGGCGAGCTCCATCTCGCCGGACTGAATCTCGGCGCGCAGAAAGTCGACCGCACTGGCATTCGCGGGAGGGGCATGCGGTGCGCTCGCCTCCGTTCGGGCATTCTGCCGCATGACATTGGCGACAGCGTTGAACTGGGCTTCCTGAGCGGGCGTGATCTGCAATCTTTGATGGAGGCTCGCAATATTAGCCTCGACATTCGGCGGCTGCGCCGGGGGCTGGGCTTGTACCAGCAAAAGCTCCGGCGGCATGCCGGCCGCGGCGATTTGAGCACTCGCTGCAATCGTCGCACAACCCAGTAACCCAACGGCCGCCAAGCGCAACAACATGTGAGATTCCCCTTGTAGTCGCCCCGGCATGCACGGAAACGATGACGGTTTCAAGGCTCGCATCAGCCGGGAGCCGCGCCTTGCGTCGCGACTTGCATCATATAGAGCGACTGGCTCGCGGCCATGAACAGGCGGTCGCGCTTGGGGCCGCCGAAACACAGATTGGCGCACACTTCGGGCAGTCGAATCCGCCCGATCAGCTTGCCCGCAGGGTTGAAGACCAGCACACCGGCATAGCCGAGCGGCGCACTGGAGCTGCACCACAAATTGCCGGTGACATCCGCGCGCATGCCGTCCGGCCCGCATTTAACCCCATCGACGGTCATATCCGTGAACAGCCGCATATTGGCGAGGTTGGCGCCCTGCGCGTCGAAAGCATAGATGGAGCGGGTGCCGCCCGGTCCAGTGTCGCCCGGCCCCTTGCCGGTGCTGATCACGTAGAGCGTCTTGTAATCCGGCGAGAAGCAAATGCCGTTCGGGTCGGCCAGCTGGTCCTCGGTGATCACGACATCGAGCCGGCCGCTCGGGTCCCAGCGGTAGACGTTGGTCGACAGTTCCCGTCGGCGTCCGCCAATTGCGAATGCGGTCTCCGCGCCGGCGCGCGGATTGAACAGCCCCTGCGGGTTGCTCGGGCCGCCCGGCTCGTCCGGGTGGCCTTCGGCGAGCGAGCCGCCATAGGGCGGATCGGTGAACCAGACGCTGCCGTCGGGGTGCGGCACGACATCGTTCGGCGAGTTCAATGGCTTGCCGTCAAAGGAATCGGCAATGACGGTCGCCGACCCGTCATGCTCCCAGCGAATGACGCGGCGGTTGAAATCCTCGCATGAGATCTGGCGGCCCTGGAAATCGAATGTGTTACCGTTGCTGTTGTAGGACGGCCGGCGAAAGGCCGTGACCCGGCCGTCGTCCCAGATATAGCGGTATTGCACATTGCCGGAAACATCGCTGAACACGACGTAACGGCCCTGGCTCGACCATGCCGGGCCCTCGGCCCACAACGCGCCGGTCCACACGCGATAAATCGCCCCCTGGCTTCGCCTCAGCGGCAGGAACGATTGGTCGACGACAACCACGTCCGGGTCCGGGTAGATCGAGGGATGCCCGCGCGCAAAGTCGCGCGGCGGGTTACTGATCACCGTCGCCGGCGTGCCGAGATTGGCGTTTGTCTGAGCCCGCGCGGCCCCGGTCACCGCCGCCGCCCCGGCGAGGCCCGCGGTCCCGGCGAGCAGGCTGCGCCGCGACAGCGATGCATCGCGGGCGGTCTCGTATTTCATCGTGTTTCCCCCTTTCTGATTGACCGATCGATTGTGGACCGGCCCGCCCACAGAGGCAACCAGCGGCCCAGCCGTCCGCAGCCATGCGGGGGAGGAAGACCATAACGTCGATTTCGCAGTGCCGGCTCCGGCGGTGTTGCGTGTTAGAGTTGTTATGAACTAATCGGGAAAGGGATAGCGATGGCGTACGACCTGCTGATCAGGAACGGCCGCATTGTCGATGGGTCGGGAATGCCGGCTTTCCGCGGGGATCTCGGGATCAAGGAGGGTAAGATCGCCGAGATCGGCAAATTGAGCGGGCCCGCGAAGCGGACCATCGACGCCGGCGGAAAGGTCGTCGCTCCCGGGTTTATCGACAATCACTGCCATTACGACGCGCAGGTCACCTGGGATCCGCTGTGCTCGTTCTCGTGCGACCACGGCGCGACGACGGTGATCTTCGGCAATTGCTCGCTGTCTCTGGCGCCGGTGCGCAAGGGATCGGAGCGGCGCTTGTCGGAGTTCCTCTCCTATGTCGAAGCCATTCCGATGGAGGTGCTCGACACGCTCGAATTCACTTGGGAGACCTTCCCCGAATATCTCGATCAGATGGACCACCATCTCGGGGTCAATGTCGGCAACCTGGTCGGCCACACCGCGGTCCGCTATTACGTGATGGGCGAGGATTGCCAGAAGCGCACCGCTACCGACGACGAAATCAGACGGATGCAGGATGTCGTGCGCGACGGCATGAAGGCCGGCGCGCTTGGGCTCTCGGTGTCGCGCAACCAGGGCCATTTCGACCCGCAGGGCGTACACATCCCGGCGATCTGGGCAGACGAGAGGGAGATCTTTGCCCTCGGCGATGTGCTGCGCGACCTCGGCACCGGCCTCATCCAGTCCGGCGGCGGCAACGGCGCCGAGATGAAGGACGCGTTGATGAGCCGGCTCAGCGAGGCGACCGGGCGCGTCGTCGTCTACAACAATCTCGGGCAAACGATGCGCCGGCCCGGTCAGTGGCAGAAACAGATGGCCCAGGTCGATGCGACCACCGCGAGGGGCATCCGCGCCTATCCGATGTGCACGCCAAACCGCATCACCGACTACTTCACGATGCGCAACACGCAGACCTTCCGCGGCTTGCCGGTGTGGCACCCGATCTGCCTGGCCCCGCCCGAGGAGATGCTCGAGGCCTATGCCGATCGCGATGTGCGCAAAAAGCTTCACGAGGAGGCGATCGAGTTCAAGGGCGGGCCGGCGATCGGCATCTGCAGCACCTGGTGGGACTACATGGTCCTACAGACCGCGGTGCTGCCGAAGAACAAGTGGATGGAGGGCAAGACCCTCGGCGAGATCGCCAAGACCCAGGGCAAAGGCATCATCGACTGCTTCCTCGACTTGGCGATCGAAGAAAACCTCGACAGCGAGTGGCTGCACGGCGAGAACAACGTCGACGACAAGGCGGTCGCGCAAATTTTGAATTACCCGAACGCGATTATCGGCTTGTCGGACGGCGGCGCACATGTGCAGTTCCAGAGCGGCTTCGGCTTCTCGACCCGGCTGCTCTCCGAGTGGGTGCGCGAAAAGAAGATCATGTCGCTGGAACAGGCGGTGCGGCGGCTGAGCTTCGACTCGGCCTCGATTTTCGGCCTTTACGACCGCGGCCTGCTGCGCCCCGGCATGGTCGCCGACATCGTGATCTTCGATCCCGACACCGTGAAGCCGCTGCCGCTCGAGGTGTTGCACGATTTCCCGACCGGCGCCAAGCGCATCAAGGAGCCGGCCCAGGGCATCATGGCGACCGTCGTCAACGGCGAAATCCTGATGGAAGACGGCAAGCACACCGGCGCGCTGCCCGGCCGCGTGCTGCGCAACACTTATTACCACGCCGACCGGGCTTAGTCCGCGCAGACCTTCACCCGCCTCCCCCGGGTCGCGGTCCGGGGGGAGGCCCCGACCACTGATGATCGTAGTGCAGCACAGCCGCTCGCGACGGTTCGCGCGCGCTTGATCGCGGGGAGGCCAGCTGGTAATAACGGCGAGCGGCCTTGTCCCCTTCGTCTAGAGGCCCAGGACACCGCCCTCTCACGGCGGCAACACCGGTTCGAATCCGGTAGGGGACGCCAGCCATAACGCGATATCGAATATTCTCGGCAAGCAGGCCGGGTTAGCACAGTGGCAGTGCAGCGGTTTTGTAAACCGAAGGTCGGGGGTTCGAATCCCTCACCCGGCACCAAGGGCTGGTGCCCGCTCCGGAATTGTCCGCCACTTGAACGCGCTCATCACTGGAAGCGCGCGGAACGCCGCTTTTCCGCGCGGGGCTACGTGAAGGACCTGTCTCGACAAGTAAACGGCGTGTTGCGGTCGCAATCCGACCGCGGTGGAAGGCCTCCCCCCCAATCGAAGCCTGCGCTGCGCCGACGGCAGGCTCGTCGCTATTGCGCGAAACCCTGTTCCGGGGAGCGATCATGAACAACCAGCGACTTGCCGTCGGATTGATGATCGCTCAGGCGGTCCTGTTTGCGGTCGAGACTGCGATGATCCATTACATCGGACCGCGCGGTTCCGCGATGCAGCTGGCGTTGCTGCGCAGTGGCGGAGGGTTGATGCTCGTCGGGCTGCTCGCTTGGAAAACCGGCTGGTCGGTATTGAAGACCAACCAGCTGCCATTGCAGCTGCTGCGCGGGTTTGTATCGGTCGTGTACCTTTGGGTGGCGATGTATTCGTTCGCCCATCTGCCGTTTGCCGCCGCAACGGCGATTGCTTACACCCAGGCGGCGTATATCGCCGTGTTTTCTACGCTCATTCTGAATGAACGCGTCACACCTCTTCGATGGCTGGCCACTGCGATCGGCATCGGCGGCGCGTTGCTCATTGTCAAGCCAGCCTTTCTCGACCGCAACATCGTCTATTTGATCGCTCTGCTCGGCACCAGCTTCAATGGCCTCGCCTTTGTGCTCAACAAGTATCTGCAGCAGCCCGGCGGCGATTCCGAATTGACGACAATGTTTTATGTCAATGCCGTTGCGCTTATCTGCAACCTTCCGGTTCTGTCGACGACAGCGCTACCCGAGCCCGAGGTCTGGCCGTGGTTGTCGGGCGTCCTGCTGTTCGGCCCGATGGGAATGTTCTTGGGAATTGTGGCGGTACGGCATGCAAGCGCGTCGGCCCTTGGGCCATACACGCTCCTTCGCCTGGTCATTGCAGTTATTGCGGGGCTCGCTTTTTTTCGCGAGAGGCCGGACGTCCTCAGTTACCTTGGTGTCGCTGCGATCCTCGTGAGTTGCCTGCTCGCCGCGACGCCTGCATCGTCGGTCGCGCAGCCAAAAACTGCGCTTTGAAGGTGGCGTCAAGATTTCTGACCGAGCTTCGCCGTCGTGTCGCGACGAGCGTAATGTCCCAGCATCCGAATCTGATCGGTGTTGGGCTTCATCGTCGCTTCAAAAGCTTGCCAATCGGCGGCGGTGAACTCCGACAAGGCGACGACCTCGAACGAAGGCGCGCGGTAGCATTCCCGACGCAGCGGCTGCACCTGGAACAGCGGATAGCGGACGTGGAACTCGACTGGCGAATTCGTGCGGGTCAGCCGAATGTTGGTGAAAAGCGGGCCGAACCAGGTTTCCGGTCTCGATGATGCCTTCAAAGTGCTCGTAACCCTGGTTTCGGGGAATGTTGGCGGGACCTCGCGAAAGCAATGCCCAGCCTGGCGCCGTACGCGCCAGATAACCGCTCCAGATCTGGACGACGCCGGGCTCGCGCGAGACGGCGAGCAAAGGGGGGGCCAAAGGCTTGACCGGGTCGGGCGCCACCTGTTCGAACAGCTGGCCGAAATCCGGGAAACTGAGCCCCCCGCAGCGGGTACCAATCCTCGGCGCCTGCGTAAGTCCACGCAACCTCGACGCCGTCCCAAACCAGGCTGAAACTTAGCGGCGGATAGATATACCACCCGAACGCCGAGGCGGCGGCGACGGCTTCGCAATAGCGATAGCCGCGCATCGGAAGCATGCCATCGGCCGAGCGGTCGGCCGGCCGCGGAGCCGGAGCGCCGGGGATGAGCTGGTAGAATCGGCAGATGGTTGTTTCAGACCTGCTTAGCCATCCCTGGCACTCCGTTCAGCGTGGTGACCGTCGGCGTTTCTAACGACGTTGGCGGGAACTCGGCCGTGATGCAACCGTCGCCGAGGCGCACCGTGCCGCGATCGACGATCTCGGGCTTCGGCTGCCGCAATGGCGGGAACTCGGCCGTGATGCAACCGTCGCCGAGGCGCACCGTGCCGCGATCGACGATCTCGGGCTTCGGCTGCCGCAATGGCGGGAACTCGGCCGTGATGCAACCGTCGCCGAGGCGCACCGTGCCGCGGTCGGCGATCTCGGGCTTCGGCTGCCGCAATGGCGGGAACTCGGCCGTGATGCAACCGTCGCCGAGGCGCACCGTGCCGCGGTCGGCGATCTCGGGCTTCGGCTGGCCGCAATGGCGGGAACTCGGCCGTGATGCAACCGTCGCCGAGGCGCACCGTGCCGCGGTCGACGATCTCGGGCTTCGGCTGCCGCAATGGCGGGAACTCGGCCGTAATGCAACCGTCGCCGAGGCGCACCGTGCCGCGGTCGACGATCTCGGGCTTCGGCTGCCGCAATGGCGGGAACTCGGCCGTGATGCAACCGTCGCCGAGGCGCACCGTGCCGCGGTCGACGATCTCGGGTTGAGGCGACCGCAGCGCCGGGGAGCCGGTTATCGTCGATCCCGGGGTCATCCGTTCAGTCGAATTCATCTCGTCCCTCCTCGATTTAAGCAAGGGCAGGATTGCCCTCGTTAAACGAGGGTGAAATTCACGCTTGACGCAAGAACCCAACGTGAAAAATGGCACTCCATTTACGTGAAAAAAGCGTAAATCAGCGATTTGGCCGTCGGAGGCTCGCGTTTCGGCATGAGCTTTGCAGGAGGGATCCGACCCTGAGCGCTGGATCAGACCAGCCGATAAACGCTGCGTTTACGGATGCTAGCGCCCGATTTAGGAACCTCGAAAAAATTGATGACAACACGCTCGCGAGCGTGAAAAGATCGTGAAACGGACGGGAATTGCCCCGCTGCTGAAACGCGGGGTCGTAGAAAAGGAGCCGAGCATGCAGCTGTCTTTCCGGCCAGTTCGGTCACGAGCGGATCCTGCTGGTGCGAGGCGGGATCCGGTGCTGCTTGGCGGTGCCTGATGAAAACGCCCCCTGGGGAGTCGGTAGGCGGGACACGGCTCATGGAGCAACTGCCACATCCGAGCACCAAGAGGTGGGTCGTCCGTCGCAAGGCCGCGGTGGTGGCTGCCGTGCGTAGCGGCGGGATCACGGTTGAGGAGGCTTGCCGTGTCTACCAGCTCTCTGAGGAAGAATTCCGTTCCTGGGATCGTGCGTTTGAACTCCACGGCCTTCTTGGCCTACGCACTACTCGCCTTCAGCGGTATAGCCGCTCTCGCCGTGAAGATGCTCCGCCCCGCCTCGATCAAACAGCCGGGCGAGACCTCACCCATGACCGCGCGACCGAATAGCCCGCCGCCTCTTGACGGCGCGCATTTTCGGGAAATCGCGCACGGGCTTCGCACGCTTGCCCGTCGTTGTCGTTACCCGGGCGCGCGAAAGGAAATGCTAGAACTCGCAGCCAGCTTCGACCGTAGAGCGGATCATTTCGATGCTCGCCAGGGCCCACTCGCCGAACTCGATTCGTCCCCGGGGTAGGCTTCGTCCGCGTTTCGACTAAAAGGCGGAATACCGGCCCTAGCAAGCGCATCGCAAAAGATCTCGGCATGCGGGCTGGCGCTGCCGGGATAACGACCCCGGAACCCCGCCACGGTCAGCCCCGGCTCGAGCTCGAGTAACCGCCGCGCCGATGCGCGGGCTTCGTCCTCGCGGCCGGCCAAGCACCAGCGCCATTACCAGCTGCCGATGAGCGGACGTGTAGGTGCGGTTCTCCTGAAGGGAACGGAGAGCGCATTCGATCGCCCGCTCGTATTGCCCATCGACGAGATAGGCCATGGCAGCGTTACCACTGTAAGCATACATCAAGGGGTCGTAGGGCGACAGCGCCATAGCCTTGTTGATCTCCTCGATTGCCAGGGAGCCATTGCCCATCCAAGCATGCGCCGCGGCGCTCCACATCCAGGCCTGCGCGGCATTGGCGTTGATTTGCAGCGCCGCCTCGAAACGGCGGAACGCGAGATCGAAGTCCTTGTACAGATAAGACGCTACGTGACCGTGAACGGCGAACGCCATCGGTTCCATGCTATTGCATTCGATTGCCGCCCGCGCGTAGCGGTCGGCCTGTGTCGCGTCCTGCGCGGGATCGGGCGACCATCCTTGTCCGACCCGCAGCACATGCCAGCGCGCCCGCCAAGCGAGAGCGGCGGCGTAGTTCGGGTCCTTCGCGATCGCGGAGGCGAACAGCCCTTCCGACGTCTCAAACACGGCGCGCGAGGAATTATGCATATTCTCTTGGGCGCGCAGAAAGAGTTCGTAGGCCTCGAGGCTGTCGGGCCGCTTGACCCGGATACGATTCATTTCAGCCGCGCGCAGGTAAGGCGCGACTTGTCGAACAATCATTTCGGATAAGCGGTCTTGCACCGCGAAGAGATCTGCAAATCTTTCATCGAGCTTTGAGAACCACAGCGCAGCACCCAGCTGCGTGTCGGTTAGCTCGATCGATAAACGCAGGCGATCCTCGAAGACCCGCAGGCTGCCCGAGAGTACGTAGCGGACCCCCAGCACGTTGCCGATCTCACGCGGATGGCGATCCTGGTCCCTGAAGGCCAGTGTTGAGAGCCGGGAAATTACAAACAAGTTCGGAACACGGGAGAGTGCCTCGATAAGATCCTCGACCAGTCCCTCGGCAACAAAGTGATGCGCCGGATCGCCGGTGAGGTTGCGAAAGGGCAGCACGGCAATCGACGGTTCATGCCTCGGCTCCTGACCGGAGGCGGGATCGCTTTGTTTCTTGATCTCCCAGCGAACGGGAGAGGCTGCAAGCGGTCCGGCCGCTAGGTTTTTGCTCGGCTCGCCGCTCGCACGTTCGCGGGAAGTCATAGGGGAAATCAGTCCCGTCGATTCCCCCCGTATGGCTTCGTAGACAGCAACCGTCTCCTTCGAGGGCGGCAAGTCGAGCATGCGCTGCAGCACCTGCCGACAACGCTCGAATTCCCGAATTGCCTGGGCGCGATCGCCCATTTGCGCAAAAGCCTTCATCAGGGTGCGCACCGCGCCCTCATGGGTCGGCTCGAAATTGATCAGTCGGCGGGCGGCCGCCGCGCGGACTTCCGGCTTAGCGTTCTCTTCGGTCAGGCGCTCGAGCTCCGCCTCCAAGACTTTACGCACACGATCCTGGAAGCGCGTTCGCTCGGCATTGAGCCACTGATCGAAAGACGGAGTGATCCCGTCGAGATCTTCGAGGAGACGCTCGCTATAGGGCTCAACGAGACTGCTGGTATGTGCGGCGGCCTCGTCGCTCACCTCAAGGATCGCGAGAGCATCGACCCAACACTTCCGGACATCAATCCGCACGCCGTCGCGATCGATCTCAACGAGCTCGGGGACGTGACGATTAACAATGCCGTTCAGCTCCGACAGTGATTGGCGCAAGCTCATTCGGCCTTGTGCCTCGGCGGAGCGATCCCATAACAGGGCTACGAGACGACCTCGCGAAACGCGCTCGCCTTGCGCGAGGCAAAGAGAGGCCAATAAGCCGCGGGTTTTTCGTCCGCGTGGCAGAAAGTCGGCGCCATCGGGCGCGACCGCCCGCATGTTGCCCACCAGATAAATTCTCGGCAGAGCCGCTGGCACCCACCCGCCCGCGGACCGGCGGGCGATGTGTTCGTTACTTGGGCTAAGGTTCGATTTCACCGCCTTCGCTCTCTCCCGGCGGCCTGGATCACACAGTGGAGGCATCTCGGGCGCCGTCGTTCGCCGGCGCTCGCTACGCCGGGACTTTTATTAACCATATTACACGCGCGCAGCATTATACGTGCGCGCTTCACCGTGTCACGTCTCGCGAGTGCGCTCGCGGCGGATACCACTGCTACCCGCGCGATACCTGAGCAGGTGCGGCCTAGTCAACTCAATTCGAGACATCCGCACGATCCCGCGCCGCCGAGGATCGGCCTTGGCTAACCTTCGGCGAATGCCTGGCGTTGGCTCGAATTCTCCCGCGTCCCACAGGGCCAAGTTGCATCCGGTGGGCCGGATCAGTTAAATCCATGCGCGTGATCGGTCGGATGATCCCCGATATGGCCAAGGGAGACAAACTGTGACCGAAAGCCCAACCCGCTCAGCCTCTGTGCTGCACAAGCAATGGGCTAAGCTCGAAGACGAGCACCACGAGCTTGCTATTGCAATCGATGGATGTCGAGCTAGGCTGACGGAGTTGGCGCCAATGCGCGAGCACCAAGCGAGGCTCCTGCTCGAAATCAACTCGCTCGTCGCCGAAATCCGGAATGCGCCGGCGGCGACGACAGAAGATTTCTTGGCCTTGCTCGATGTCGCGCTCGAACACGAGCTCGACCTCGCAAGCGACATCGCGTTTTACGGATCGGCCGACTACCCGATAATTACTCGGCTATTACGCATTCTGGCGTGCAAAGCGCCGGCGTTCGAATTCAACTCGCTCCGAAGGTGGTTGTCGCTCCCGGGCGAATTCGAACAGCTGATGGGGCATACAACACTACTCGAGGCGGCGGGGAACGACGCCGAGCCGGTCGATCCGCCCGGTTTTTGGTGACTCGGAGATTCACCGGCCTACTAGCCACACGAACCTCAATATACCGCGCCACGGGCGGTAATGGGCCAGAGTTGCTCGACGCGGCCCCCGCGGATGGCGACGTACCAGTCGTAGAGATTCGACAGTGGGGTCGCAATGGCCGGGGATGAGGCGGATCTTGTCGCCGAGACCGAGACGGTTGGTGGCGCCCGAGATGCCAAGGCGGCCGTGCTCGTCGGAGGCGCGCTCGTAGGTGGCGGCGGGTTCGTCGCAGACGAGCGGCGGGCCGGAGTCGAAGGCGAGCGCCTTCAGGCCGGCGTCAACGATCGCGCGGTCCTCGGTCGGGCGGCTCATCACCGTCGCCCACACGAAAAGGCTCGGCTCGAAGGCCCGGGTCGGGGCGCCGTCGCGGTCGAGGTTGCGGCCGTAATCGGCGTCCATGAAGATGTAGGAGCCGCACTGCAGCTCGGTATAGACGCCGCTCGCCGATTTCGAACTCGAAGGTGCCGGTCCCGGCCCCGGTTATCGTCGGGCAGTCGATCTTATGCCGCGCCAGGAGGTCGCGGGTCAGCCGCGCTTTTTTCGTGGCTTCGCCGATCGCGTGTTGCCGCTCCTCCCAGCCGCGCAGATGCTGCGCCGAGCCGTGATAGGCCTGCAATCCGCCAAAGGCGAGGTGCGGGGCTTGCGTGATCTGCCGCGCGAGCGCAAGCGCCGGCTCGCCTGGCTCGACGCCGCAGCGGTTGCCGCCCATGTTGACCTCGACATAGACCGGCAAGGTGACCCCGGCCTCGCCCGCCGCCTCGTCGAGCGTGCGGATCTGGCTCAAGTCGTCGACGCACACCCCGACGCGGGCGATATGCGCGAGCGCGGCCAAGCGCCGCAACTTCTGGCGTCCGACCACCTCGTTTGTCACGAGCACGTCCTGGACCCCGCCTTGGACCATCGCCTCGGCCTCGCTGACCTTCTGCACGCATACGCCGACCGCGCCGAGCGCCATCTGCTTCAGCGCGATGACCGGGCATTTATGCGTCTTGGCATGCGGCCGCGCCCTGACCCCGGTGCCGGCGATCCGCTCAGCCAGGCGGCGCAGATTGCGCTCGAACGCGTCGAGATTGACGATGAGGGCGGGGGTGTCGACCTCGTCGAGGGTCATGCCGATCTCGGCTGGGGGGCGGGTGGTCATGGGCTAGCCTCCTGAAGTCCAGGCCGAAGCTGACGCAACGGAGCCCGAATTGCAACCGGCCGACCCGTCACACAGGACGACCATCAAATTGGCGAATTCGCATGGTAGTCAGCCGGCCATGCGGTGTTCGCGAAGATACTCGTCATCCCCGTGCAAGCGAGGCGAAGGCGGGGTTCCAGAGGCAATCACTGCGGCCTCACCGACGTCATAAAATTGCTTGATTTGCATCGCATATTCCTTTGCACTCGCCCGGCCGTGGCAGGGCTGTCCGGGTAATTTTGCGGTCTAACAAGAGAGGAATTGGCCGATAACTTCGTCTTGGCCGGGCTTGTCCCGTGGGCCTTCAACCTCCGGACTGGTTCCGTGGGCATCCACGCCTTTGAGGAGCCGAAACAAAGGCGTGGACGCCGGATTAAGTCCGCGCAAGACGATTTAAGGGGATAAAAGTTTCCCCGGACTGCCCTGCGGGCCGCGGGATCGGCAGAAGGAGGTAGCGATCGCTGATGGGCTTCCTACAACCGCCGGCGCGGGGGTGCGGCGGCCGTTCGAGAAGGGACGGTCGGGCAATCCCGCCGGGTGCCGGCTTCGCCAGCCAGGTGGGGCTTGAGGCGAGCGCCGGGCCGGGGACACCCTTCAACTTTTAGGAGAAGTTTGCTGCAAATTCGCTGCAGGTGCAGCGACAATGATTCAGCAACGCAAGGTCTGGTTGCAGGTCAGCGCAGCGCGAGCAGGCAGGCGCGGGCGGCGGCATCGAGGATCGCACCGGTGTCGATGTGGTAGGCTTGGTAGAGGTCCGGGATGTCACCGGATTGGCCAAACCGGTCGACCCCCATCGGCACGATGCGGTTGCCGGCGACCGCGCCGAGCCACGACAGGGTCGCCGGGTGCAAATCGCCGACGGTGACCAGCGCGGCGCCGGGGCGCAGCCGCGCCAGCAGCCGCTCGGCGACGCTGGTCTTGCCGCCGGCGCGGGCGGCCCGCCAATCGCGGTGCAATCGGTCGGGCGAGGTGATCGCGAGCAGCCCCGCGCCGGGGATGTCTTCGGCCAATTCCCGGCGCGCGGCGAGCGCTTCAGGCGCGACCGCGCCGCAATAGGCGATCGCGAGTTCCGTCCCCTGTGCCGGCTCGCGCAACCAATAAGCGCCGGCGATGATCGCCTCCTCGAGGTCGGCGGCCATCTTCCGCGCCGGTTGCTCGACCGGACGCGTCGACAGTCGGAAATAGACCGACTCGCCATCTTTCCGCTGAATCTCCTCGAATGCCCAGCGCAGCAGCACCGCCAGCTCGTCGGCATAGGCCGGCTCGAAGCTGACGAGCCCGGGCTGTGCGAGCCCGATCAGCGGCTCGCCGATCGACTGGTGGGCGCCGCCTTCGGGCGCCAGGGTGATGCCGGCGGGGGTCGCCACCAGGATAAAACGGGCGTCCTGGTAGCAGGCGTAGTTCAGCACATCGAGGCCGCGCTTGATAAACGGGTCGTAGAGGGTGCCGATCGGCAAGAGGCGCGTGCCGAAAAGCGGGCCGGCGAGACCGAGCGCGGCGAGCTGCAGAAACAGATTGCTTTCGGCGATGCCGAGCTCGATGTGCTGACCCTTCGGCGACATCGCCCAGCGCTGCGCCGAAACGACTTTCTCCTCGCGAAACGTGTCGGCGCGCTCCGCGCGGTCGAAGATCCCGCGGCGGTTGACCCACGGCCCGAGATTGGTCGACACCGTGACGTCGGGCGAGGTCGTCACGATGCGCTCGGCGAGCGGGCCGCCGGCGGCGGCGATGTCGCCGAGGATCCGGCCGAAGGCTTCCTGCGTCGAGAGCATCGCGCCGCGCGGGGCCGGAAGGCTGGGCGGCACCCCAACTCGCGGCGCATCGTGCCAGCGCCGGGCGGACCCGGCGAGCGGCACCGCCGCAACAAACGCGGAGAGCTGCTCCGGCGGCACCTCGAGCCCGGCGAACCGGGCCCACTCGGCCCCCTCCGCCACCCCCATATTGCGCCGGAAGGACATCATCTGGTCGAGGTTCATCAAGCCGGCGTGGTTGTCCTTGTGCCCGGCGAAGGGCAGACCGTAGCCCTTGATCGTATAGGCGATGAAGCAGGTCGGCCGGTCGTCGGCGACGCCATGAAAGGCGTCGAGAACCGATTCCATGTCGTGCCCGGCGAGGTTGGTCATCAGGCTCTGCAAGGCCGCATCGTCATGGTCGTCGAGGATCGCCCGGATGCCGGGATAGCGATTGAGATCGCGGTGCAGATGCTCGCGCCAACCCTCGCCGCCCTTGTAGACCAGCGCCGAATAGAGCGAGTTGGGGCAGGCGTCGATCCACTCCCGCAGATGATGGCCATCCGGCCGGGCGAAGGCGCCCTCCAGAAGCCGACCATATTTCAGGGTCACGACGCGCCAGCCCATCATCTCGAACATCGCGTCGATGCGGCCGAACAGCCGATCCGAGACGACCGCGTCGAGGCTCTGGCGGTTGTAGTCGATGACCCACCAGAGATTGCGGACGTCGTGCTTCCAGCCCTCGAGGAGGGCCTCGAAAATGTTGCCTTCGTCGAGCTCGGCGTCGCCGGCGAGGGCGATCATCCGGCCGGGCGGGGCATCGGTCGGCACCAGCTGTTTGAGGCGGAGGTAATCCTGCGCCATAGAGGCGAACAACGTCATCCCGACGCCGAGCCCGACCGAGCCGGTCGAGAAATCGACGGTTTCGCCGTCCTTGGTGCGCGACGGGTAGGATTGCGCGCCGCCAAAGGCGCGAAACCGCTCCAATTTCTCGCGGCTCTGATACCCGAGCAGATACTGGATGGCGTGGAACACGGGTGAGGCGTGCGGCTTGACCGCGACGCGGTCCTGCGGCCGCAGCACGTCGAAATAGAGCGCCGTCATCAATGTCGCGACCGAGGCGCTCGATGCTTGGTGGCCGCCGACCTTCAAGCCGTCGCGGTTCGGGCGCAGGTGGTTGGCGTTGTGGATCATCCAGGTCGACAGCCACAGCACCTTGCGCTCAAGCGCATTCAGGCACGCAATCTTGTCCTGTATACCTGATTCTTCCCGATCAGCTCCGCTCTCCAGGGCTTGCAGCATATTCCCCTCCTGCTTCGGCACGCAGTTTATCCGATCTGTATCGCTAGGATGAGTCTCTTCAGCCGGGATCGGGTGTTAGTGAGCTGAAACAGCCGCGAGAGAACGATGATCAATCGAGCCGCTCCCATTGCTCTTATGCTTGGCTTCGCGTGCACCCTTTCGGCGGTCTCGTTTGCCGCTGAACCGATAGCCGAGCCGCAGATGTATAACGGCTTCACCAACCGTGCGCCGCGAACGCCGACAGTCGCCGAGACTGCGGACCAGATCGGCGCCAGCCAGGCGATCGGAACTGATGTCCGCGATTCCAAAGGAGCCGTCGTCGCCAGGATTGACGACCTGATCGTCAACCGGAAGAAGGGCGCGGTCGAGCTGGCCGTTCTGGGTCCCGCGAGTGGGAAATCGTTCAAGCACGGCCGAGTCACGGTCGCCTGGAGAAGCCTGAAGTTCGAGGGCAAGCCGACGCCGCATTTCGTGACCGAGCTGAGTAGCCAAGCGCTCGCCAACGGTGCGCCCCCCAAAGAGGGGGCCGAAAGTCAGGATCGTTATTATGATTTAAAAACCGAGCTTTTGGGGAAGCCGGTAGTCGGGTCGGACGGTGCCGATCTCGGGCACATAAAGGATGTGGTTCTCACTTTCGGCAATGGCCGTCTCGTGGCCCTCGACATCGATACCAGCGGCTTGGTCAGTCTCGGTGCCAATAATCATGCGGTCGCCTGGGACCGGGCCAAGCCCGAAATCGGTAAGGGAAACTCTGAGGTTGGCCTGGCTCTTTCAAAGGCCGAGGTCGACGCGGCTCCGGTCATGACTACCCAGGCACCCCGGCCGGTGCCGACCCAATCCGGCAGCAGCACGCCGATGATCCGGGAAGACAGCACGGGAAATATCAGCGGCACCAGGATCCCGGTTCCTCAATCTCGCCGTTAGCGGGAAGCGGATGACTGTTTGACCAAATCCCGGGCCATGCCCACATAATACGATCGGAAGTCGGGGCCACCGGCGGGACGCAGGAGAATCAACAGAGATGGCAGAGAGCGCGAGCGAGATCGAGCGAGCATCGGGTGGTACTAACCGAAAGCGCCGCCCGTCGGATCGCGATGCTGAAGGCCGAGGAAAATGCCGCAAACGCGTTGCTGCGAATTGCCGTTTCGGGCGGCGGCTGCTCTGGATTTCAGTATGGGCTCTCGTTTGACGACCAGCGCAACGAGGACGATGTCGTATTCGAGCGAGACGGGGTGGGCGTCGTCATCGACGAGGTCTCGCTGGGCCTCCTCAACGGCGCCGAGGTGGATTTTGTCGAAGATCTGATGGGCGCGTCGTTCCAGATCCGCAACCCGAATGCCGCCTCGTCCTGCGGCTGCGGCAATTCCTTTTCGATCGGCTGACCGCCAGATTTCCGTCGTCCGGTGAAGATCGCCAGCTGGAACGTCAATTCGGTCAAGGCGCGGCTGCCCCATCTCCTCGCCTTTCTTGAGGATGCGCAACCCGACGTGCTGTGCCTGCAAGAGACGAAGTGTCTCGCGCAAGACTTCCCGATGCTCGAACTCAAGGGTCTGGGCTACCACGTCGAGGCTATCGGGCAGCGCGCTTATAACGGTGTCGCTGTACTATCGAGGCGCCCTGCGGAAGAGGTGGTCACCGGGTTGCTCGGCAACGACGAAGACGAGCAACCACGCTATATCGAAGCGTCTTTTGGCGAGCTCCGCGTCGCCTCGGTCTACCTGCCGAACGGAAATCCGGTCGGCACTGACAAATTTACCTATAAGCTCGCCTGGATGGAGCGGCTGATTGGCCACACGCGCGAAATGTTACGGCGTGAGATCCCGTTCGTGCTGGCCGGGGACTATAACATCTGCCCGACCGACGATGACGTCTACGATCCGGTGGCATTTCGCGACGACGCACTGTGCCGGCTGGAGGCGCGCTCGCGGTTTCACGCCCTCCTTTACCTCGGGCTGACCGACGCCTACCGCGTCTTTCACCGCGAGCCCCACCGCTACACTTTCTGGGACTACCAAGCCGGGCGCTGGCACCGCGACGAGGGGTTGCGCATCGATCATCTGCTGTTGTCGCCGCATGCGGCCGACAGAATCGCCGCCTGCAACATCGACAAGAAGCCTCGGGCGAAGGACCGCTCGTCCGATCACACCCCGATCTGGTGCGAACTCACGGTCTAGCCTAACTGCGCTGCAGGAACCGCTCCGCCGCGGCGGCGAACGTGTCCTTCCCTTCTCTGAAACGTGCGATCGGGAAGAGGAGCAGAGCACGGCCATCCGGGCCCAGAGCGTGCAGATTATGGGCTATTTCGAACTGGTCCCCGCGCGAGACGGCGATCGGGATGGCATCAGGCGGCGCAGTCCGCGAGAGGTCTTCGGCGCCAATCTCTCCAATCGCAAACTCCTGGCCCCCGAATGCGACTCGCCCGCGCGACCCCGAAAACCGCCCCAGGCCGACAAAGGCCGGCGCCGCGAGCGCCGCCGCCGAGAACGTGGTCTCGAATTCGAAGTGTCGGGCGATCGAACTCGGCAAAACTGGCCTCGGCGATCCGAAGCACGATCGGCATCGTCGGATTGCGGGCTCGAGCACCGAGCGCGATCTCCAAATTCAAGGTATCGACGTTGGTCAGGGCGATCAGGCTATGGGCGGCGCCGAGATTGCAGAGATCGAGCGTCGTGTCTCGGCTCGCATCGCCGGTCAGCAAATCGAAATGCTGCTCGCGCGCCCTTTCGACGATCGTCGCATCGGGATTGAGCTCGACGACTACCAGCCGCTTTCCAAGCGCGAGTAGCAGGTCGATAACCCCGGAGCCGATGCTGCCGCCGCCGCATATGACAATATGCCCACGGCGGTGCACCGGACGCAGGCCTTGCATCGTGACCCAGTGTACCCGAGTCAAAAGCGAAGCCCCGAAGGCGATAAAGAGGCCGGTCAGCGTGATGCCGGAAAGCATCAGCAGCATCGCGACAACGATCTCGGTTGGCTCGCCCCGGTCGGGGGTCAGGTCGCCGTATCCGGTCGTCGTCATCGTCGCGACAACGAAGTAGACGGCGTCGAGCCAAGCGCCTCCGAAGACAGCGTGAAAATACCACGTCCCGGCCAGTAGCACGATCAAGGTGACCCAGGCGAGCCGGACAAGGATCGGGTTGAGCCGGGGCGGACGATGCGGTCGGCGACGCAGCAGCGACCAAAGCCTGCGTCCGATTTCCGGCCTCTTCCTAGCCGTCGTTCGAAGAGGCGCGGTACCCTGCAGCGTGGCAATTCCACTAAACACGACCAGTTCCGCTCCGGCCGCGAGCACCGCGTCTTCGGAGACGTCGGTAACGCCGTCGATCGAAATGATCCGCGCCCCCAACACCCGCTCGGCGTGAGCGACGGTATCGCCGTCGATCCCGCAATCTTCGGCGATCCGGGTGGCAAATCCGGTCAACGGGCCGTCGGGCTCCGGGAACTGCAGCCCGCGGAAGCAGGACGGATCGATTGCGGCTGCGGCATAGGTCGCCGCCGAGTGCCAGGCGAGCGACAAAACCGAGCAGTTCGGCAGGTTCTGCTCGATCTTGTGGGCGAGGGCCCGATTGAATTGCCGCAAAACGATGCGGATCCGCGGGTTGATATCCCTCGCAAGAAGAGCGGCGTGTAGATTCAGATGATCGTCGGGCGAAAGCGCTAAGATCGTGACCGCGTCACGCACTCCGGCGCGGTCTAACCCCTCGCCACTATCCGGGCGGGCCGCAGTAATGAAAACCGCACCGCTGCTCTCGACAGCCCGCGCCAAGTCCGGATCCCGGCGCCACAGCACGACCACGCGATGCCCTTGCAGCGCACAAAGCTCCTGGGCCGTGCTGAGCGCGATCGCACCACCGCCGACGACGATCATGGCAGGATCGCCCGGCTCCGAGACCACTGGCTGCCTCAGCCCTCCGCTTCGCTGGGATCAGGCGGATAAGAGTGCCGAACGCCGGCACTATCTTCGATGATCCATTCGCCAGATGAGCCCACTCGACCGGCCGCACAAGGACAAATCGGCACTTTCCCATAACCGCCCGGTATGTCGAGCACATAAGTCGGCTGACAAAGCCCGGACACACGGCCGCGCAGCGAGAGAACGAGACGCTGCCCCGACGCAATCCCAGTGCGGAAGTGCGCCGTGCCGCGGGCAAGATCGGCTTGATGCAAGTAATAGGGCTTGACCCGCATCGCGACCAAACGCCGGAATAACGCTTCCAGGACCGCCGCATCGTCATTGACGCCGCGCAAAAGGACCGTCTGCGACAGCAATGGAATGCCGGCCCGGCTCAGCTTTAGCACTGTCTCCTGGACTTGCGTCGTCAGCTCGCGGGGGTGGTTCGCATGAACAACCACATAAACTGCCTTTTCGGCGGCGAGCGCCTCGACCAACGCGCAACTCACCCGCCGTGGATCGATCACGGGAACACGGGTATGAAAGCGTATAACGCCCAGGTGCGGGATCTGGTCGAGGATGCGGACGATGTCCGCAATGCGGCGCGGCGCGAGCAGAAACGGGTCGCCGCCGGTGACGATCACCTCCCATATCTGCGGCCGTTTACGAATGTAGTCAAAAGCGCGCGCCAAAGAGGCTTGGTCGAGGACCGCCCCTTTCTTGCCGACGACCTCGCGGCGGAAGCAAAACCGGCAATAGACCGGGCATAGCAGCGTCGGCTTAAGCAGCACTCGGTCGGGGTACCGATGAACGATGCCCGGGACGGGCGACCAGCGCTCATCCCCGATCGGGTCCTCGCGTTCTTCCGGCGCTTCGGTCAGCTCTGCCGCGGTCGGCACAAATTGCGCCGCGATCGGGTCCGCGGGATCGGCCGGATCGATCAGCTCCGCCACATCCTCGGTCACAGCGACGGCGAATTGGTCGGCCACGCGACGGATCTCTCGAAGTCGAACTCGGCTCGGCCAAGCCAGCGGGAATGAAATCTTCTGCGCCGAAAATCTGGGCCGCTGTCATTCGGTCACCGGTATTCAGCCTGCTGTCAGCCGGTCATAAGCAGCCCTTAGACGATCGCAGTCGCGGGTCACGTCCACCTGACGCTCGCGCTGCGCTTCGACCACCTCGGGCTTGGCTTTGGCGAGGAAATTAGCGTTGGCCAGCTTTCCAATAATCTTGGCCAGCTCAACATCCAGCTTGCCGATCTCCTTGCTGAGCCTCTCTCGTTCTTTTCGCAGGTCGACCACCTCGCCGAGAGCCAGGATCAAAGTCGCGCCCGCGACGACGGCCTGGACGCCGCCCGACGGAAGCGACTCGACCGGCTCGAACCGCTCGACCCGGGCGAGGCGCACGAAATGCTCGTGGTGGCGCGCGATCCGCTGCGCCGCGACGGGTTCGGCGTCCTTGATCAGCAACGGGACCCGGGCGGCGGGAGGGACATTCAACTCGGATCGCACCGCACGGATTGCTGAAATCGCCTGAACGACCCACTCCATCTCGGCCGAGGCTTTCGGATCGATGGCATCGCGCTGGAACTCCGGCCATGGCGCGGTGATCAGCATGCCCGAAGTCTCGGCCCGCCAGCTGCTCCCATACCTCCTCGGTAATAAAGGGCATGATCGGATGCAGCAGGTGGACGATGCGGCCCAGGATCCAAACTGTCGTGGCTTGCGTCTCGGCGCGCGCCGCCGCGTCGTCCCCCTGCAGGATCGGTTTCGTGAATTCCAGGTACCAGTCACAGAAGGCGCCCCAGACGAAGTGGTAGAGCCGGCTCGCCGCCTCGTCGAAACGATATGTGTCGAGAGCAGTGGTGACCGCCCGGGCACAATCCGCGATTGCCGCGGTGATCCAGCGGTTGACGGTCAGCCCGCAATCGGCCGGAGCAAAGCCGGGGACGAGCGCGCACCCGTTCATCTGCGCGTAACGCGCCGCGTTCCACAGTTTGGTTGCAAAATTGCGGTACCCCTCGATCCTGCTCTCGGAGAGCTTGATATCTCTGCCGGGCGCCGCCAGCGCCGCCAAGGTAAGGCGCAGCGCGTCGCAGCCGTAGCGGTCGATCAGCTCCAACGGATCGATGATATTGCCGCGCGATTTCGACATTTTCTGGCCGCGCGCATCACGGACCAGGGCATGGATGTAGACGGTGTGGAATGGCACATCGCCCATGAAGTGCAGCCCCATCATCATCATCCGGGCGACCCAGAAGAAGATGATGTCGAAGCCGGTAACCAGCACATCGGTCGGGTAATAACGCGCCAGTTCTCGAGTTGGCTCCGGCCAGCCAAGGGTCGAGAACGGCCATAGAGCCGAGGAAAACCACGTATCGAGGACGTCGGGATCACGACGTAGCTCGACCTCTTTGCCATAATTTTCGGCCGCCTGCTGGCGCGCGCCCTCCTCTGTCTCCGCGACAAAAACCGCTCCATCCGGCCCGTACCAGGCGGGTATCTGATGACCCCACCAAAGTTGCCGGGAGATGCACCAGGGCTGGATCTTGCGCATCCAGTCGAAAAACGTGTTTTCCCACTGGCGGGGCACAAACCGCGTACGGCCGTCCTCGACCGCTGCGAGCGCCGGGGCGGCAAGCACCCGGGCGTCGCAATACCACTGATCGGTGAGCCAAGGTTCGATGACGACCCCAGAGCGGTCGTGATGCGGCACCATCAATGTGTGTTCTTCGACGCGGTCGAGGAGGCCGGCGGCGGCGAGGTCGGTAACCACTTTCTCGCGTGCGGCGAGCCGGCCGAGACCGCGGTAGGCCGCCGGTACGGAATCAGTGAGCCGAGCGTCCTGATCGAAAATATTGATCAGCGCGAGACCGTGCCGCCGCCCCACCTCGAAATCGGCAAAATCGTGAGCCGGCGTGATCTTGACGGCGCCGGTGCCGGTCTCCGGATCGGCATGCTCGTCGGCGACGATCGGCACGAGGCGGTCGGCCAACGGCAAACGCACCGATTTTCCGACCAGATCGGTAAACCGCGGATCGTTCGGATGCACGGCAACCCCGGTGTCGCCGAGCATTGTTTCCGGCCGAGTCGTCGCAACAGTAACAAATCGGCCCGGCAATTCCGCCACCGGGTAGCGGATATACCATAGCGAACCTTTAGTCTCGCGGCTGTCGACCTCGAGATCCGAAATCACGGTGTGCATAACCGGATCCCAATTGACCAGCCGCTGGTCCCGATAAATCAAGCCTTCCCGATAGAGCTGGCCGAAGACCCGGCGAACTGCCGTGGCCAAGGCCGGATCCATCGTGAAACGCTCGCGACGCCAGTCGGGAGAAGCGCCGAGCCGGCGGAGCTGGCGAGTGATCGTTCCGCCCGAGTCCTCGCGCCATTGCCAGACGCGCGCGACAAACCCCTCACGGCCGAGGCCGGACTTGGTGCCGCCTTCCGCGATCACCTGGTTGCCCACCACGATCTCGGTGGCGATGCCGGCATGATCGGTACCGGGCTGCCAGAGCACGTCGCGGCCTCGCATGCGCTGATATCGTACCAGCACATCTTGCAACGTGAAGGTCAGCGCGTGCCCCATATGCAGGCTCCCCGTGACGTTCGGGGGCGGCATCATGATCGCATAAGGCGGCTTATGGCTATCGGGGTCGGCGGCAAAAACTTCCGAACGTTCCCAGAGCGCGTAGCGCCGCGCCTCCATGGCAGCGGGTTGATAAGTCTTGTCCAACATCAGTTAATCGTTCATATCTGAGAAGTTGGTTGCAGCCCCCGGCCAAACGCCGCTGCCCGTGAGGGGGCCTCAACTGCGGGTCAGCGCAGTCCGGCTTCGCCAACGACGCGGGCGATCTCTTCGCGGACCAGCCGCTCGACGATCCCGGGGAGGTTTTCGTCGAGCCAAGTCTGTAGCAGCGGCCTCAGCATATCGCGCACGATGTCTTCGAGTGTGCGGTCGACGCCTCCAAGCGGGAGTTCGCCCTCCCGGCGCCGCTCTCGCGGTAGCGCGCCGAGCTGCGCGAACGCAGCCGCAGCGGCTCCCGATGTCGCCGACGACAAGATGCGTTCGCGGGCGACTTCGAGCTTCGGCTCGACCTCGGCCCCGGGACGCAGAGGGCCCGGACCGCTCCGTGCGGTCGCATTCGCATCCATAGGATCCACGGCGGCTGCGGGCCCGGTAGGCCGCCTCTCTGAACTACTGGCCTCGGGGGCGACGCGCCGCACCGAGCCGTCGTCATCGACGACCTCGTTCAGTTCGAGAACCTCACCCTTTTCCCCGGGAACTGGACGGAGCGGTTCGATAGACGTCTTTTCGTCGGTAATGATACGGCTGATCGAGGCGATTATCTCCTCCATAGAGGGTTCTGACGGCGATTTTGGATTTTCCGGCATAGAGGCAGACCAAAAAAGGCTTGGAACACTCTTTAACGTAGGTAAGACGGCGAGGATTTGCCAGCGGAACCGTCCTGCGCTCGCCGGTTCACTCGGAAAGGCCGCCGCGGAAGCCGGCCCATTTGTTTTTCACCTGCTTGTAGTGCTGCTCCATATCGTAGAGCCTGACCGGTAACTTGAGTTCTGGTGCGATCAAACGGCCCACGGCGGCCGCCAAGTTGAACTCGGCGAGAGCCGCGTCGTGCTGCGCGGTGACGAGCTGGGACTGGGTGGTGAGCAGCTGTTGGTTGGCGATCAGTACGTCGAGCACGGTGCGAGTGCCAACCAATGCCTCTTGCTGCGTTCCCTCGAGGGCGATCTGCGCCGCTCGCACCGCCGCGGCGAAGGAAGAAATACTCGCCCGCGCGGCTTCCAGGGTCGACCAATATTGGGTGGCCGTCTGGACCGCCGCCCGGCGGGCATCGTCGACCTGGCTGCGCCGTTGCCCAACGGTCTGCTCGGCCTGCCGCGTCTGCGAGTAGATGGCCCCTCCTTCGTAGAGCGGCAGCGTCATTTGTGCCATGATCGCAGCCGACTGTTCTAGCGCATTGTTTAACGTGACCGAGGGAGCTACTGAGCGGTTGAGACTGCCGACGAGCGAGATCTGCGGCAACAGTTGGCCGCGCACGACGTCGATGTTGTCGCGGGCGGCGAGTTCGGCAAATGTTGCCGAGATCACACTGAAATTATTATGCGCCGCAAGGCTCAGCGCCTCTTCGCGCGTAGCGGGAAGCGCCGGACGGTCCCGCGGCAGCAACAATCTCCCGGGCGGGTGACCGACGGCGCGAACATACTCGGCCCGGCTTATCTCGAGTGTTCCTTGTTGGGAAACTAACGTGCCTTGGGCCTGAGCGAGGGACAACTCGGCCTGCGCCACGTCGGTACGGGTAACCTCGCCGACACGGAACCGGTCCTGGGTTGCTTCGAGCTGCTTGCGTAGAACCTCCACGTTGTTGCGGTCGACCTCGAGCAACGCCTGGTCACGAACGACGTCGAGATAAGCCATCGCCACCGCTTGGAATACCGTGGTCTCGACTGCGAGGGTCTGCGCTCGGGTCGAACTCCACGGTGTTGATCGCTTGGCGCGTCTGCGCCACGGTCCGGCCGCCCCGGTAAACCGGCTGCGTTACCTGAAGAGCGAGGCTGTTCTCATAAAAGGTCGAATAGGTGCTGCGCCCGCCGGGGCCGGGCAAGCCATTGCTGCCTGGCGTGAAAGCGCTTCGTTCGCCTCCCATCTGGCCGGTGAAATTGACCGTCGGGCGCCAGAACGAGAGCGCTTGCGGAACCTGCTCATCGGTCGCCCTTAACAATGCGCGCTGCGCGAGGAGTTGTGGGTTCGTGTTGTATGCCTCGGCAAGGGCATCGGTGAGCGTCTGAGCTTGTGTGGAGACCGCCGTCAGGCCGACAACAACGCCGGCAGTCGATGCCAAATTCACGATCCGGCGCACGCTGCCGCGGGCGGCGCGTTGAGCGGCCGAGTAGAGGCAGGTCGGACCAACGCGCCGGTGCATTTTCCTTCGGCTCCTGATCAGAGCATCAGCAGAACTCAAAAGCCGGCTTCGGTGCGAAGCCCGGCAGGAAAGGCGTAGCGGCATCGAATATAACGCGCTGCGCAAGCACTCCGCCAGTCCGTGTCGCAATAGTAGCACGACCCGCCGCATTGCCGGGTTTGATGACAGCCAGAAGCCGACCGCCTTCGGCAAGCTGGGCGTTGATATCCTGCGGCGTCGCGGCGACCGCTCCGCCGAACAGAATCACATCGTAAGGAGCACGCGGCCGATATCCCTGGCGCAATGGACCTTCGACGACAGTGACCGACGCGATAGCGTGCTCGACGAGAGCGGTACGCGCATGCCGGGCCAGATCGGCATCTTGTTCCAGAGCGAGGACATTCCGAGCAAGCATCGCGGTCAGAGCCGCTTCGTATCCATTTCCGGCACCGACAATCAGCGCGGCATCCGTGCGGGCGATTGCCGCCGCCTGCAGCAGCCGGGCGGCGACCATCGGCGCCATCAGATATCGACCGCCGCCGAGCGGCAAATTCTCATCGATGTACGAAACAGGGCGAAGGTGTTCGGGCACAAAAAGCTCGCGCCTTATACTGGCAAAGGCGTTAAGCACCCGATCGTCGGTAACTTTGTTGGGTCGCAGCTGGCTCTCGAGCATACGAGAGCGGGCAACTTCCAATACACTCATCAAGCCTCCCGTTCGTGTCACGCGTTTATATCTACCGCGTCTGGGAGGCACAATCCATGGAACGAGTATCGATCAACACGAAAGGCGCTCGATCCGCTGTTCGGAGGACAGTCGGGCTAGCAGTTGCGCCGCCGCAAGTCCGAAAATCGGGTGCCGCCAATCCGGCGCGATTTCGGCGATCGGCACCAAAACGAACGGACGTTCGTGCAGTCTCGGGTGAGGCAGGACGAGCGATCTGGCGTTCATCACCTCGGCCTGATAATCCAGAATGTCGAGATCGAGGACGCGCGGCGCGTTGCGTTCTCCGCGAATGCGTCCAAACTGCCTCTCGGTGGCCTGCAGCAGCGTTAGCAAATCCTTCGCTCCAAGTTCCGTCGCCACAGAGACTACCGCATTGACAAACCAGGGTTGGTCCGAGCGAGGCACCGGCTCTGTGCGATACCATCCGGAGCGCGTCAGGATTCGGATGCGCTGGTCTTTCAAAGCCGCCAGCGCAGCGGTGAGCGTCTCGCGCGGCGGACCAAACCGAGCGCTTTCCAGATTCCCGCCGATCCCGATCAGAATCACCGGGCTTGCCCCATATGGTCGCCGCTTGACCCAGAATGCGCACTGTAAGACACTTCTGCTACATTATCGATGTGAAGGAGCATTTTGTCAGATGATTTTCTATCCGGAAGAGCGACTCGCCATTTTCATTGACGGGGCCAACCTCTATTCAGCCGCTAGGGGTCTCGCGTTCGACATAGACTATAGACGGCTGCTCGAATTGTTTAGCACAAAGGGACGGCTGATCCGGGCATTTTATTACACTGCCCTGGTAGAAGATCAAGAGTACTCGCCAATCAGACCGCTTGTCGATTGGCTAGACTACAACGGGTATGCAATGGTCACCAAGCCGACGAAGGAGTTCACCGACGCAATGGGACGTCGGCGGATCAAGGGTAATATGGATATCGAGTTGGCAATCGATATGCTCGAAATGGCTTCATACATCGATCACGCTATCCTGTTCTCGGGCGATGGGGATTTTCGAAGGCTCGTAGAAGCCGTCCAGCGTAAAGGAGTTCGCGTATCGGTTGTTTCGACAATCCGCTCGTCGCCGCCGATGGTCTCCGACGATCTGCGCCGCCAAGCGGACAATTTCATTGAGCTTCAGGATCTCGCGCCGAACCTGATGCGCAACCATCAAATGCGAGAGGATGTCAACCGCGCGCGTACCGAACCGGTGGACGATGCGTGACCGTTCCTGCCGCGGAGGCTGAGCCGCCACGGAACTGTTCTCTTTGCCCGCGCCTTGCGGCTTTCCGCGAGGCTCAGGAGAGAGCCCACCGGGAATGGTTCAACGCGCCGGTTCCACCCTTCGGCGATGCTGACGCCGAATTGCTGATTGTGGGTCTCGCCCCGGGCTTGCGCGGCGCGAACCGGACGGGACGCCCGTTTACCGGCGATTACGCCGGCGGCCTGCTCTATGCAACGTTGTGCAAGTACGGGTTCGCCAAGGGCGTATATGACGCCCGTCCGGAGGACGGTCTCGAGCTCCAGCGCGTGCGCATCACCAATGCTGTTCGCTGCGTCCCTCCGCAAAATAAGCCCGAACCGAGCGAAGTTGCGAACTGCCGTCGGTTTTTGGCCGCCGAGATCGGCGCGATGCCCCGGCTCCGGGCGATCCTGGCACTCGGGGCGATTGCGCATCATGCGGTGCTCACCGCACTCGGCTTCCGCCGCGCGCGATTTCCTTTCGAGCACGGCCGACTTCATGGTTTGCCTAGCGGGCTGACGCTCGCCGACAGCTATCATTGCTCTCGGCTCAACACCAATACGGGCAAGCTCAGCCCCGCAATGTTCGAAGCGATCTTCGCCACGCTGAGCAGCTGCCTCGACGTGCCGCACGGCGCAGGATGCTTACGAAACGCCATCCGGCCTTAGGTGTTTCGCTCGCGCAGGATGCGGGCCCGGCTGCGCTGCCAATCCCGCTGCTTCTCGGCTTCACGCTTGTCCGCCTTTCGCTTTCCTCGGGCGAGGCCGAGTTCTACCTTGGCGCGCCCGCGATCGTTGAAATAAATCGACAGCGGCACGACCGTGATGCCCTCGCGGCGGATCGCACCCAGCAGCCGATTCATCTGCTTGCGGTGCAAAAGCAGCTTTCGGGGCCGGCGCGGTTGATGATTGAAGTGTGCGGAGGCTGAATATTCCGGGATGTTCGCGTTGACCAAATAAAGCTCGCCCGCGTGTCTCGTCCGCATAAGCCTCGGCGATGCTGGCCTGCCCCTGGCGCAGCACTTTCACCTCGGTGCCCTGCAGGACGACCCCCGCTTCTAGCGTGTCCTCGATCAAGTAATCGTGGCGCGCCCGCCGATTTTGCGCGACATGTCGGTCGATTGCCCGCATTAATTGAGCAGACCGGCGCTCCGCATCGCCTTCTGCACCTTGTCCTGTGTCTCCGGCATGATTGCCCATAACGGCTGCCGCACGTCCGCGGTACAGCGTCCGAGCAGGGATGCTGCATATTTGACCGGCGCCGGGCTGGTTTCGGCGAACAGCGCATCATGTAGCGGGATCAGACGCTGATTGATCTCGCGCACCGAGGCGACATCGCCGCGCTGCCACGCCTCATGCAATTCCGAGCAAAGCCGCGGCGCGACATTCGCCGTCACCGAGATGCAGCCGTCGCCGCCTTGGGCAAGATAGGCGACGGCCGTGGCGTCCTCTCCCGACAGCAGGCAAAAGCCGGCACCGATCTCGACTCGCATACGCAGCGGCCGCGCGAGATCGTTGGTCGCATCCTTTACGCCGACGATGTTCGGCAATTTGGCAAGACGCGCCATCGTCGCATTCGTCATGTCCACCGACGAGCGGCCCGGAATATTGTAAATAACAATCGGCAGATCGACGCTGTCGTGGATCGCCTTGAAGTGCTGATAAAGCCCTTCCTGCGTCGGTTTGTTGTAATAGGGGCAGACGATCAGCGCCGCATCGGCGCCCGCCTGCTTTGCTTGCCGGGTCAACGCGATCGTGTGCTCGGTCGAGTTCGTGCCCGTTCCGGCAATGACCGGGACTCGCTTAGCTTTGGCAACCTCGACGCATAGCGTCACGAGCCGCCTTTGCTCGTCATCGGCGAGCGCCGGCGATTCACCGGTCGTGCCGCACGGGACCAATCCATGCGTGCCCTGGTCGATCTGCCAAGCCACATGCTCCTGAAATGCGCCCTCGTCCAGCTCGTGGTCGCGAAACGGCGTGATCAGCGCGACGAGCGATCCCTTGAACATCGTTTCCTCCGGGATTGCGGCATTGCCGATTTACGATAGTCCTCGCTGCCGCCGGCTTCAACAGCGCTCGAACCGCCCCGCCGCGCGCGCTCACGGCGAGCTTGGCGCCGGACTTGCCCCGGCGGCCAGAAAACCAGTAAGAGGACTTTGCCTCATCTTTGATTCAGCCAAGGAGCCGCCGACCTTGCCGCCGATCGTCTGCGGAACCCTGTCGATTGTTTTAATCGTCTTGACGCTAGGCCTGCCGGCGTCTGCCGCCGAGGCATTACCGGCCGCCGATCTGGATGTAATGCGCGTGGCGCTGGCGGCTGCACAGGGCGGCGATTGGACCCGCGCCTACGCCGACGCGTCGGCGATAACCGACCCGCTGCCGATGAAGATGCTGCACTGGATGGATTATGCCCGGCCGGGTGCCCCCGGCCGGTTTCCTGACATCTCCGAGTTCATCGAACGCAATCCGGATTGGCCGGCGCAGAAGGCCCTGCGTAAACATGCCGAAGAGGCCTTGGCCGGCGAATCGGACACGGTCGCGGCCGATTGGTTCAAACACCATCCGCCGGTAAGCTCCACCGGCAAGCTCCGCGAAGCGGAGATAATGATGAATTCGGGCGATCTCGAAGGCGGCACCGCCGCGCTGCGGGCGCTCTGGATCGCCGCGGATTTCGGCCCGCTCGACGAAAGGAATTTTCTCGCCCGGCACGCCGCTTCGCTGCGGCCCGAGGACCATGTGCAGCGGATCGATCGGCTGTTGTGGGATGGGCAAACCGACGCGGCGCGCCGCATGTTGCCGCTGGTGCCGCCCAATTATCGTCTGCTGGCCGAGGCGCGCCTGGCGCTCGCAGCGCAAGCCCCAAAAGCAGACGTTCTCGTAGCGCGGGTTCCTCCGCAGCTGCGCTCGGACCCCGGGCTCGTCTTCGAGCAGTTGCGCTGGCGCCGCAAGAAGGACATGACCGATGCGGCGGTCCAAATTCTGCTCGCCCAGCCCAACGACCTCGTCCGTCCCGCGGCATGGTGGGCGGAACGCCAGGCGATTGCCCGGCGGGTGCTCGCCGGCGGCAACGCCGAGCTTGCCTATCGGCTCATCGAGCAGCACGGTCTGATCGAAGGGAACGCGTTCTCCGAAGCCCAGTTCCTGCTTGGGCTATATTGCGCTGCGCTATATGAAGCAGCCGGCGCTGGCCTTCGAGCACTTCTCGCGCATCCTGACGCGGGTCGACACGCCGTATGCGAAGGCGCGTGCCGGATATTGGGGGGGACGGGCCGCCGAGGCGGAAGGCAAGCCCGAGCTCGCGGCAAAGTGGTACGCCGCCGGGGCCGACCACATGGCGACCTTTTACGGTCAGCTCGCCGCGCACCAGCTCGGGCACGATGCGCCGCCGCGTCCGACCCCGGAACCTGTCCCCGATGCGGCGGAGCTGGCGCAATTCGACGGCGACGAGGTGGTTCGTGCCGCCCGGATTTTCTTCGATCTCGGCGACGGGGCTCACGGCAAGAGCTTTTCTCATTCACCTGGCCGACAACGCCAAGACCCCAGCAAGGTTCGCGATGCTGGCGAGCCTCGCCGAGACCAGTGGGCGCATCGATCTCGCGATCGCGGTGGCCAAGAGAGCGATCGAAGCCGGCACCCCGCTGATGATCCACGGCTACCCCGTGACGGCCGATACCGGATGGCGGCACGGCCGAACGTTCGCTGCTGTTCGCGATCATGCGCCAGGAAAGCGCCTTCGAGCGCGACGCGGTCAGCCGCGTCGGGGCGCGCGGCTTGATGCAGCTGATGCCGGCAACCGCCAGCTCCATCGCCACAAAGATGCAACTGCCGTTTTCGGCTGACCGGCTGACCGCGGACGGGCTCTACAACGTGCTCCTCGGCCGCGCTTACCTCGAGACCTTGATCGACGATTTCGGCGGCTCTTACGCGCTGGCGATCGCCTCCTACAACGCCGGGCCGGGCCGGGTGCGGCAATGGGTGCACGATTACGGCGATCCTCGCGGCGGCAGCATCGACATGGTCGACTGGATCGAGATGATCCCGATCAACGAGACGCGAAACTACGTTCAGCGCGTCCTCGAAAACCTGCAGATCTACCGCGGCCAGGTCGGCCGGGAGTTCGGCCTTCTCGCTCGCCAGCGACCTTGCCCGCTGAACGCCTCCGCGTTTGCCCGGGTGCGCTCCCGGCTGGTAGAATTCTCGTGATCTGGGATCCGAGGAGATTGCCATGGCAGAGCGGGCACCGTTTCTTACTGCGTCCTATGGCGCATACCATCATCGCGAGCGGCCGGCGGATGACGAGGAGCTGACCCGCGTCGGCCCGGGCACGCCCTGCGGCGAATATCTGCGGCGCTTCTGGCAGCCGGTCATCCTGTCCGAGGAATTGCGCGACCTGCCGCGGCGCCTGCGCATCATGGGCGAGGATCTCGTTGCCTTCCGCGATCGCAGCGGCGCGGTCGGCCTCCTCGAATTGCATTGCCCGCATCGCGGCACCTCGCTCGAATTCGGCCTGATTTCCGATAAGGGGATCCGCTGCTGCTATCACGGCTGGCTGTTCGACGTCGACGGCACGATCCTCGAAACTCCCGGAGAGCCGGCCGACAGCACATTGAAGGACCGGCTCTTCCACGGCGCCTATCCGGTGCGCGAATACCAGGGGCTCGTCTTCGCCTATATGGGGCCACCCGAGAAGCAGCCCGATTTCCCGATCTTCGACACCTATGACCTGCCCGGCTACCGGATGGTCGCGCGCGCCCCGACGCTGTGGGAGTGCAACTGGCTGCAGGTCAAGGAAAACAGCATGGACCCGGCGCATCTCGCCTTTCTCCACACGCTGCCCGGCAGCCAGGGTTTTACCGAGGATCTCGGCGCGCTCGGCGAATGGGATTGGATGGAGACCCCGGCCGGCATGGTCTACATCGACACCCGCCGGCAGGGCGACCGCGTCTGGGTGCGGGTCGCCGATTTCATCCCGCCGAACATTCACCAATTTCCGCCGAACGCCGACCCGATGGCCAAGCGCACGGTGATCAACCGCCCGGCGGCGACGACCTGGGCGGTCCCGCTCGACGACACCCACACGATGCAGATCGGCTATTACCGCGCGCCCGAGGGCCAGGAACCGCGGCGCGGCGCGGGTTTCGGGCAGGATGCGAGCCGGACCTACGAAGACCGGCAGCGGGTCCCCGGCGATTACGATGCGCAGGTCAGCATCCATGGCGGCATCTCCCGGCACGGTCTCGAACACCTCGCCTCGACGGACCGGGGCGTGACGATGATGCGCAACATGCTCCGGCGCAGTATCCGGGCGGTGCAAGACGGCGCTCGACCCGCCGCATCCCGGCATGGTGAACGGCGCGCAATCGCGACTTTTGCGCATGACCGGGTGGTGCCGGGCATTCCCCCCGCCGCTACCCCGGAGGAAGACAGCCGGCTCTTGCGCGAGGTCGCGCGGAACGTCGTCGCCGAGATGGTGAGAACCGGTTCCTGAGCAATTTCCCCCTCGCCGCCCCCGGGAGCGGAGAGGGTCGGGGTGAGGTGGAGGAGCAGGCGTTCCGGAACAGCAGCCGGCCCACCTAACCCTCCCACGCCTTCGGCGTGGGCTCCTCCCTCTCCCCCCCGAGGGCGGCGAGGGGTTTCAGCGGGACTCCGCCTGCATCTGTTGCCGGCGCAGCGCGCGGCCCGGGCGCTCGCCGGTGGGCTTGCCTTCGGTCCACACCGGGCGGCCGTTGACGAAGACGTGCTCGATGCCGGCGGCGGGGGTCATCGGCGCTTCGAAGGTCGCGCGATCGGCGATGCTCGCCGGGTCGAAGACGGTGATGTCGGCATAAGCTCCGGCGGCCAGGATGCCGCGGCCGTCAGGCCGAACCGGGCGGCGGAAAGACCGGTCATCCGGCGCACCGCTTCTTCGAGCGAAAAGAGGCCGAGGTCGCGGCTGTAATGGCCGAGAACGCGTGGGAAGGCGCCCCACAACCGCGGGTGCGGGTGGGAATCGTGCGGCAACCCGTCGGAGCCGATCATCGTGTGCTCGAAGCGCAGCACCCGCTGCACATCGGCCTCGTCCATCGTCCAATAGACCGCGCCCGCCGGCTGCAGCCGATCGACCGCCTCCTTCTCGCTGACACCCCAATCGGCGGCAATCGCCGAAAGCTCGCGGCCGGCCTGTTCGGGCGCGCTCTTCGACCAGGTGACGAGCACCTTCAGCGACCTCTCGGCCTGCGCCGCGCTGAGCACGGTCGAGGAGGCGATGTAGGGATAGGCGTCGAGCCCGACTTCCTGACGGGCAATCGCCGCGGCGATCACCGGCAAGGTCTCGGCGGTGCGTCCGAAATTTTCGCGTCCGATCGTCTTGTGGTGCGAGATCACCACCGGGACGCCGGCCGCTCGCCCGGCTGCGAAGCTCTCTTCGAGGCTGTCGAGAACGGCGCCGCCCTCGTTGCGCATATGCGTCGTGTAGAGCGCCCCGGCGGGGCGCAGCAATCGGGCCAAGGCCTCGATCTCGGCGGGCGGCGCGCCCGCGGCAGGCGCGTAGGCGAGGCCGCTCGACATGCCGACTGCGCCGGCGTCGAGCGCTTCCTGCAGCCGCTCGCACATCTGCGCCAGCTCGGCGTCGTCGGCCGGCCGGTCGAGCGCGCTCATCGCTCCGACCCGCAACGTCGAATGGCCGACGAGGCAGGCCGCATTGAGCGCCGGCGGCGACTCGTCGAGGGCGGCGAGATACTCGGCGAAACGGCCGTAACGGTAATCGGCACGGTCGCCGATCAGATCGAGAGGCGGCGGCGGCGCCTCATCGAGCAGCAGCGGCGCAAGGCTGATCCCGCAATTGCCGGTCACCACCGTGGTGACGCCCTGGCTGGCCTTGGCCGCCATTTCCGGGGTCGCAAAGAGCGCGCGATCGTCATGGGTGTGCACGTCGATAAAGCCGGGCGCGACGATCTTGCCGCTGACGTCCACCTCGCGCGCGCCCTCGACCCTGCCGACCGACCCGATGGCGGCTACGCGGTCACCGGCGATCGCCACATCGGCGCGCCGGCGCGGCCGGCCGCTGCCGTCGATCACCTCGCCGCCGCGCAAAATCCAATCGGTCATTCCAGCCCTCGCTGCATCGGTCCGCCGCCACCGTCAATCGGGAGGCCAAGGCGGTTTGCCCGAGAAGCTCATCCTCCGCAAGGGTCTCTCCGCGCCACACACCAGGCGAATAGCTCCGCCAGGGAGGCAGAGGCGAAATCGGGCTCGTGTCCGTCCCGGAAACGCCGCGCGATTTCTCCGATTTTCACCGCGAAAATGCCCGCCAGACCATCATGGTCGCCCACCGCCAATTCCTCCTCGAGGCGCCGCCCTTCGAGCGTCTCGCCGTCGGTCAAGTGGGCCGCAATCCCGCCGAGCTGCAAGGCCGTTGCACTTTCCGGGTCGATGCCCGCTTCCACCAAGCCATCGCGGACCAGACCGCAAACCGTGTTCCAGGCCCTCAGCGTGCAACGATCGAGGCCTGTGCGTCGAATCGAAGCGCGTCCTCTCTGCCGCCAGGCGAGCCAGCCTCGTGTCACGGACGCGCGGCATACGCTTCTTCCAGCTCCCGCAGCCGCCTTTCGAAATCGCTGGTCTCGACCGCCCGGACGAAGATCTCGACAACCCGCGCCAGTTCCGCCGCCTCGACCCGGCGTGATCGTGCCCTGCCCCGCCGCCGTCGTGATCGCCGCCATCGTGCCGGCGAGATCGGCGGTGCCGCGAACCGCGGGCAGGCCGAGATTGACCGGCCGCTCGCGGCGCGGCGGGATGATGCGTTCGAGGCACAGCCGCAGCGCCGACGCCTCCCCTTCGAGCGCAAGCTCGACGGCCTTCCTGGTCAGCGCCTCGGCCTCGCCGTCAAGCAACAGCTCGGCGGCTTCGGTCGCCTTGTTGCGCGACCCCATGGGCCGCGCCTGTGGGGTTGCCCGACTGGCCCTTGCGGAACCGGCCGTCTTCCTCCCGCTCCACCTGTTCCTGCACGGAATTTACAGGCATCGAATGTTCCCTCGCGCTGATCGGCGCCCCACACGAGCGCCGTTCTGGATGCGAAAATGGCATGCGAATGTGGCAATTTTATTGTTGCGACCTTGACCGTGTCACCGCCCGAACGCATCAGCGATCGCCGTTGGGAGCACCCGGTGCTTGTCCCCTTTTTCTTCCCAAGCCGCGAGGTGTCTTAAACTTCAGCTTGCGGCCCGCTCGCGATAAATCGAACGTGTGGAGTTGCCGAACCGAGGCGTGCCAAGAGCCGGCATTTGCCGAACCTCCTCCGCACTCCCGTCGACCCGTCCCGAGCCTCCCCAGAATCGAGCCCCTAATGACGGCTCACGCCCCGAAGCGGACATCCAGGGCTACGCCAAGAAGCAGCAAAGTCGGATGGAAAGTCGTCACTCAATCAGTGGGCGTCGCTGAATTAAACGCTCGCGTTTGAGCTGAGTTCGAGCGTACTCTGCCACACTGGTCGAGGCTCTGTGGGAGGCCGGATTGCCGGAATGAGGGAGGACCAGATGGACGTTGCGATCCGACCGATGACTGAGGCCGACCGGATGACGGCCAAGCGGATCTGTCATGCGGCGTTCGGAACCTTTCTCGGCGCGCCAGACCCAGAAAATTTCTGGATGGACCGCGATTACGTATACGGCCGGTTCGGGGCCGAGCACGTCGCCGGCTTCGTCGCCAAGGCCGATGGCGAAGTGGTCGGGTCCAATTTCGCGACGCGGTGGGGCAGCGTCGGGTTCTTCGGGCCACTTACGATCCGGCCCGATCTGTGGAATAGCGGCCTTGGTCAGCGCCTCGTCGGCGCCGCCTGCGACACCTTTGCCGCATGGGGCATCCGCCACGCCGGTCTTTTCACTTTCGGCGACAGCGCCAAGCACGTCTGGACCTACGGCAAGTTCGGCTTTCATCCCCGTTTCCTGACCGCGATCATGGCGGCGCCGGCGCGGGCGGGCAGTGCCGCCGGTTGGTCGCGCTACGGCAATTTACCGGAGCGGCAGCGGGCCGCAGTCGAGAGCGCGGCGCACGACCTGGCAGAGGAGCTCTATCCGGGCCTCGATCTCGGCGGCGAGATCCGCACGGTGGCGGCACGCGGTCTCGGTGACACCGTGTTAACCTGGGACGGCGACAGCCGGCTCGCCGGGTTTGCGATCTGCCATTGGGGCCCCGATAGCGAGGCTGGAGAGGGCTGCTGCTTTGTCAAATTCGGTGCGGCGCGGGCCGGGCCCGGCAGCGAGGAGCGGTTTTCGGGGCTGCTCGACGCCTGCGGTGCGCTCTCCGTAGCGGCCGGCCAGCCGAATGTGCTGGCCGGGGTCAATCTGGCGCGCGAACACGCCTATAGGCACATGCTGAGGGGCGGCTTCCGCACTCAGATCCAGGGTATCGCGATGCACCGGCCGAACGAATCCTGCTACAGCCGGTCCGACCTCTTCGTACTCGACGACTGGCGGTAACGTTCGATCCCCGCATTTCGTTGCCGTCTCGCGAATGGCGGAAATCGGCGCGTCTCGCCCATTGCGTCGGGTCGCAGCGACGGTCCGCTTTCTGATCACAGAGCGGGCGGTCAGCCGGGCGCAGCGGGAACTGGTCTTCATGCCCCAAACCGGACCTGCTCTCCATTTGGGAAACAGAATTGGCCCGCAGGGACGCGGTTATTCGATCACATCGTCGGCCTGGGCCAGCAGCAATTGCGGCACGGTGAGGCCGAGCTTCTCCGCGGTCTTGAGATTGATGACCAGCTCTAACGTTGTCGGCTGCTGGAACGGCAGCATAGCGGGGCTTTCGCCTTTGAAAACCCGGTCGACGTAATCCGCGGCCTGGCGCAGCAGGGCCGCCAGGTTCGGCCCGTACGACATGAGGCCGCCCGCCGCGGCGAATTCCCTGAATGTCGATGCCGAGGGAAGCCGCTCGCTCGCCGCGAACTCAATGATCTCGCCCAAGTGCAAGCCCAGCAGCGCATCGACGAGAACAAAGAACGCCTCAGGCCGTTGCGACGCGATCGCCGCAAATGCGGCCGGAAAATCTTCCGGCTCGCGCACTGAAGCCGATACTACCGTTAGGTCTAGCGAACCGGCGACCGCGTCGACCGACTGCCAGACACTCGCGAACGCCGGATTGGCCGCGTTCCACAAGACCGCAACTCGGCGCAACGCCGGCACGGCCTCCTTGAGCAACGACAACGCCTTCGCGCTGATTTCTGGCGACATTATGCTGAAACCCGTCACGTTGCCGCCGGGCCGTGCGAGGCTCTCCGCGAGCCCGGCGCCGACCGGGTCGATTGCAGTCGGCAGAACGATCGGGATCGTCTTCGTCGCCTGTCTCGCTGCGAGCGCCGCGGGCGTGGTCGGGACAACGATGGCATCGACCTTCAGTGCCACCAATTCCCGCGCGAGCGGGAGCCAGCGTTCGGCCACGCCTTGCGCAAAGCGCCATTCGACGGTGAGGTTTTGTCCTTCGGTATAGCCTAGATCGCGCAGCGCCTTCATCAGCTCGTCGCCCAAGGCGTCGCGCGTGTTGACCAGCATGCCAAGGCGGAGAGTCCTGCCTTGCGCCGGCGTGGCCGCCGGCGCCGTCGCGGCGGCGGTGAGCAGTAAAGCAATTAAATCGCGCCTCGTCATTCGGTGACCTCAGCCGCACGAACAAGCATCTGGGTGAGATCCCTCCCTGCCCTCTCGAACGTACTCAGCCGCAGCCGCATTCTATCATGAGACGGATTCACGGCCGATCGGCGGCCGGGCAGCATGGAAGCTCTCGTCACCTCTATTTCAGCAGGTCGACCCGCGATCGCGGGAGTGGCCGCTTGCGGCGCAAAGGTGCCATCCGAACCTGGTACCGGATTGCCGGCTCGCTGCGGCGGAATACCCAGATCGCCAAACTCGTGGAATGACAGCTTCGGCTCGTTAGCGCTCGACAAATACGAGGGAAGATGCCTGGATTTTCGTGGTGACCCAAACCAGCCGCGTACTCCAGCCGAGTCCTGACGGGGATGTGTTAAGGACGAACTGAGAGACGTTTATGTCAGCAGGACATTCTTTGCGGTTCCCTAATTTGCTAGTTTGCGCGCGCAGGCGCAAAGACCTTTCCGGCGAGAAATTGCCGCACGGCAATTTCGTCGTACGACTTGCGGCTGGTATTACAGCGCGGCGAGCGGCGTCCTGCTGTGCCGCATCGGGCAGGAAGGGCAGTTAGGTACGTAGCTGCGGCAATCTCAGCATTGCAAAGCGGGGTCGAGTGCATTGCGGTCACTTACAGGTAATGGGATCACATGCCGGGGACGCCAGCGCAATAGACGCTGTCGTACAGCAAGGGCGACCGCTCATGTCAATCCGATTCCGCCGCGCCGAGCGGGTGCTTGCGCAGGAAGTTGAAGTCGCAGCCGCGGTCGGCTTGCAGGATTTCGCGGCGGTAGAGAAGGGCGTAGCCGCGCTCGGGGACCGGCGGCGGGGCGGACCGGGCGGCGCGCCAGCTCCTCCGGCGGCGACCAGGAGGTCGAGGCGGCGCTCGGCGACCGAGAGGCGGATGCGGTCGCCGTTCCGGACCTTGGCGAGCGGGCCGCCGCTCGCCGCGTCGGGGGTCACATGCAGCACGATCGAGCCATAGGCCGTGCCGCTCATCCGCGCGTCGGAGATGCGCACCATGTCCTTGATCCCGGCGCGCGCCAGTTTGCCGGGGATCGGCAGATAGCCGGCCTCGGGCATGCCCGAGGCGCTGAAGCGGCCCGGCATTCTGCAACACCAGGAAATCGTCCGGGCGTCACATCGAGCTCGGGGTCGTCGATGCGCGCCGAGAGATCCTCGAGCGAGGTGAAGACGACGGCGCGGCCCTCCTTCTCGAACAGTTTCGGGTCGGCCGCCGAGCGCTTGAAGATCGCGCCTTTCGGCGCCAGCGAGCCGAACAGCGCGACGAGGCCGCCTTTCGGCTGCAGCGGATCGTTCAAGGGTTTGACGACGGCGCGGTCGACCGGACCATCCGGCGCGGCAAGCCGTTCGCCGAAGGTTTCGCCGGCGACCGTCATGCAATCGAGGTGCAGCAGCGGTTTCAGCTCGCGCAATACCGCGCCGATGCCGCCGGCGGCGAACAGATCCTCCATGTAGTGCGGGCCGGTCGGCTTCAGATCGACCAGAACCGGCGTCGTCTCGCTGATCTCGTTGAGCCGGCGGAGGTCGATGTCGATGCCGGCCCGCCCGGCGATCGCGGTCAGATGCAATACCGCATTGGTCGAGCCGCCGATCGCCATCAGCACCCGCAGCGCATTCTCGACCGCATCCGGCGTCACGATCCGATCGGGCGTCAGCCTGGAACCGGCGAGCCGCATCGCGGCGCGGCCGGTCGCTTCGGCGGCGCGCAGCCGGTCGGCATGGACCGCCGGGATCGCGGCGCTGCCCGGCAGGATCATGCCGAGCGCCTCGGCGATCGAGGCCATCGTGCTGGCGGTGCCCATGACCGCGCAGGTTCCGGCGGTCGTCGCGAGGTTGCCTTCGATCTCGTGGATCTCGTCGGTGTCGATCTCGCCGGCGCGGTACCTGGCCCAGAAGCGGCGGCAATCGGTGCAGGCGCCGAGCCGCTCGCCGTGCCAGCGCGCGGTCAGCATCGGCCCGGCGACGAGCCCGATGGCCGGCCGGTTGGCCGAGATCGCGCCCATCAGCTGCGCCGGCACGGTCTTGTCGCAGCCGCCGACCAGCACGACCGCATCCATCGGCTGGGCGCGGATCATCTCCTCGGTGTCCATCGCCATCAGGTTGCGGAACATCAGGCTGGTCGGGCTGAGGAACACCTCGCCGAGCGAGATCGTCGGAAAGGTCAGCGGCAGCCCGCCCATCGCCAGCACGCCGCGCTTGACCGCCTCGATCAGCTCGGGGAAGTGCCGGTGGCAATTGTTGAAGCCGGAATAGGTGTCGGCGATGCCGATCACCGGCCGCGCCAAGAGATCGGTCGAATACCCCATCGAGCGGGCAAAGGAGCGCCGCAGGTAGAGCGCAAAATCGGGGTCGCCGTAATTGGTGAGGCCGCGGGCCAGGCCGACCGGTTCGGTCATGGTATCCTCTCAAAGCGCCGGATCGGTCGCGATAAGTACGACCGTGAGACACTGGCCTTGCCACGGTGTTAACCCTGCGGGGCAATCGAGAGGTCGGGTGAATGCGGGTTTCCGAGCTGATGCTGCGGGATGTGACGCTCGTTCCATCCGAGGACACCGTGCAGAACGCCGCGCGGGCAATGGCCGATATCGACAGCCGGGTCATCCTCGTCGGGGCCGAGGACCGCGTCACCGGGGTCTTGACGATTCGCGACATCCTGATCCGGTTGGTCGCTGCCGGTCTCGATCCTACCGCGACCCCGGTGTCGCAGGTGATGTCCTCTTCGCTCTTCACTTGCGCCGAGGAGGACAGTGCAGAGAGTGTCGCCGAACGCATGGCCGAGCACCGCATCGAGCAGATGCCGGTTCTCGACGCCGGCGGCCGCCTCGTGGGAATGGTAACTCGACGATCGGCCGAGACGCTCTCAATTCCCAGCACGGCACAGTGAGCCGCGACCAGATCGTCTCGCTTGCCGTCTTAGGCGGCATGATCGTCCTGTTCCTATGGGACAGGCTGCGCTACGACCTCGTCGCATTGCTGGCACTGCTCGCTGCCGTGTTCGGCGGCATCGTCCCGGCCGATCGCGCCTTCTCCGGCTTTTCGAACCCGGTCGTGCCGCTGATCGGGGGCGCGCTGATCGTCAGCGCGGCGATCGCCCGGTCGGGCGCCGTCGAAGTCCTGGTCCGCTGGCTGACCCCGCTGTTGCGGTCGTCCGCTCTGCAGGTCGGCGTGCTGGTTGCGTGCGTCGCCGCTCTTTCGGCCTTCGTCAAGAATGTCGGCGCGTTGGCGATTTTCATGCCGGTAGCCTTTCAGGTCGCGCGGCGAAACGACCGGTCGCCATCGGAATTTCTGATGCCGCTCGCCTTCGCCTCGCTGCTCGGCGGCTCGATGACGTTGATCGGCACCTCGCCGAACATGCTGATCGCGACCGTGCGGCAGGAGCTCGAAGGCGCACCGTTTCACATGTTCGATTTTTTCCCGGTTGCGTTCGGGACCGCGCTCTGCGGCGTTGTCGTTCCTGAGTTTCGGCTGGCGCCTGATACCGCGTGGCCGGCGCTCGACGGCAGCCGATGCCGCGTTCAAGATCGAGGACTACACGAGCGAGCTTAAGGTCGGACCGGACTCTCCGTTTGCCGGCCGAACGGTGGCCGAGATCGAGGATTCGGCCGGCGGCGACGTCGCTGTCGCCGCGATCGTTCGCGACGAATACCGGCGGTATGTCCCCGGCGGAAGCTGGGCTGTTCTTCCCGACGATCTGCTCGTGGTCGAGGCAGACCCGCAGGCGCTCGAGCAGTTCATCAGCGACGGCAAGCTCGAGGTCGTCGGCAGCAAGGAACTGCCGCAGGCGGCTGAAGGGGCAGAGGCCGAGGCTGCGGAAGCGAAACACGATGCCGCTCTCGTGCCGGCCGAATTGGATCCGAACCGGCCTCGCCACGGTCGAGGCGGTCGTCACCGCCGATTCGGAGCTGATCGGCCGTTCTGCCGCGGATCTGCATTTGCGCGAGCGATACGGCGTCAACATCCTGGCAATCGGCCGGCGAGGCCGGCAAACGGCGGTTCGGCTGCGCCGCCTGAAGTTCCAGCTCGGCGACGCGATCGTATTCCAGGGGCGTCGGGCAGTGATGTACGAAACGCTGGCGACGCTGGGCTGCCTGCCGCTGGCCGAGCGTCAGTTGCGGCTCGGGCGCCGCCGCCAGCTGCTGTTGCCGGTCGCGATCCTCGCGTTGGCAATGGCCGCGGCGGCGTTTCGAGTGGTTCCGGCGGAGATCGCCTTTGTCGCCGCGGCGCTTGCGATTGCTCTTCTCGGCTTGCTCAGCCTGAGCGAGCTCTATGCCGCGGTCGAGTGGCCGATCCTGATCATGATCGGCGCGCTGATCCCGATCGGCGAGGCGGTCAAGAGCACCGGCACGACGGATCTGCTCGCCGGCTTGATTTCGGGATTTGCCGCACATCTGCCCGCCTATGGCGTCCTCGCGGTAATTCTCGCGGTGACGATGCTGGTGACGCCGATCCTGCATCACGCCGCCGCCGTTCTGGTCATGGGGCCGATCGCGGCCGAGCTAGCTCAAAACTTCGGCTACAAGATCGATCCGTTCCTGATTGCCGTGGCGCTCGGGGCGGGATCAGATTTTCTGTCGCCGATCGGCCATCAATCAAATACTCTTGTTATGGGACCGGGAGGATACCACTTCGCGGATTACTGGAAATTGGGACTGCCGCTTTCGCTGATCGTTGTCGGGATCGGCGTTCCTCTGATCCTTCTATTTTGGCCGCTGCGTTGAAGCGTCGGAATTAACCGCGCTTTATCGCGTTAATGGATATGAGCAGGTGACGATCAGCACGTCGGAAGAATACCTTAGACGGGTGAGAACCATGGCCAAACCGAAGAGAGGGCGGTCGACCGCCGCGATCGACGATCATGTCGGAAGCCGGATCCGCGAACGCCGCATCATGCTGGGCCTGACCCAGCAGCAGCTCGCCGAGATGATCGGCGTGACCTATCAGCAGGCTCACAAATACGAGCGCGGCATCAATCGCGTCTCGGCCGGAAGACTGTTCGAGATCGCGCGCGCGTTGAGCGCACCGATTACCTATTTTTACGAAGGCATCGGCGAGGAGGCGCCGCGGCAGATCACGCCTCATCAGCGGATGCTGCTGGAGATCGCCCGCAATTTTGCCGAAATCAGAAACGAGAAGCATCAGGAAGCCGTAAGCCAGCTCGCCCGGGCGTTGGCGAGCCGGTGACGCGACAGGCCGGCCGCGGCGCTCAGCTCCGCGGCAGCGGGAACTCGTTAAGGTAGGGGAGGTAATCCTCCTCTACATCGACTTCCATCGTCTCCAGCAAGCGCACTAGGCCATTGTAAAAGGCAATCGTAACCATCAGGTCGGTAAGCCGCTCGTCATCCAGCTCCTGCCGCAAGGCGGCGAAGGTGCTGTCGGAAACCGACAGTTCGGTCGTCATCTCCCGCGCGGCGCGCAATACCGTCTTCGCGAGAGGTTCGAGCCTGGTGGGGCGCCCGGCGGTTTCATCGGCAACAGCGTGGATGTCCTCGGCGGAAAGGCCGACCTCGCGCCCGATCCGCAGATGGTGAGAGTATCCCCAGGCCGAGCGCGCCAGATAGCTGACTTGAAGAATTGCCAGCTCGCGCAGCTGCGGGTCGAGACGGCTGCCGTCGCGGATGTAGCGCGCCAGCGTGTTGAGGCTGCGCGCCGCGCGCGGGCTGTGCGCGAGAACCCGGTACAGGTTGAGGTTCCGCGCCAGAAGATCCTGGTGCTCGGGCAGCAAATCGGCTTTGTCGAGATAAGGCAGACGCGCCATCGTGGGGTGTCCTCCCGGATCTTCTCACTCGGGTGCCCGGGCGGGTCCCACGAGAGTGGCTCCGCCGTCGACGACCAGGGTCTGCCCGGTAATGTAGCGCGCCTCGGCCGACAGAAGAAAGCGGACAGCGTGTCCGATATCCCAACCCGTTCCCTCGATGCCGAGCACCGAGGCCCGGCGCCGCGCGTCGCGCCCGGCGGGGCTCATCTGCCGCGAATAGACCATCGGCGTATAGACCGGCCCGGGCGCAACGCAATTGACGCGGATGCCTTCCGGCCCGTGGTCGACCGCCATCGCGCGGGTCAGCGCGATGACCGCACCCTTTGACGTCGAATAGGCGGTCAGCCCGCGCGGCCTCAGGGCGGAGATCGACGAAACATTCACGATGGCACCGCCGCCCGCCGTCGCCTTCATCGCCGGGATGGCGTGCCGCGACGCCGTGAACATGCTGTCGACATTGACCTGCATGACCCGGCGCCAGTCCTGCGGCGCCATCTCGACGACGCTGCCGCGTCCGCCGATCCCCACATTGTTGTCGAGGCAGTCGAGCCGGCCGAACTGCGCGATCGCAGCATCGACCATCGCGCGGGCTTGCTGTTCGTCGGTGACGTCGGCGGCGAACGGAGCCGCGGTCCCGCCCTCCTCGTGGATCATCGCGACGGTGCGTTCGGCTCGCTGATGATCGAGATCGACGACGAGGACCTTGGCGCCGGCCCGGGCGAGCAGGATCGCCGCCGCGCGGCCATTGCCGATCCCGGCATCCGCCGCCCCGCCACCGGTGACGATCGCCACCTTGCCGGCGAGGCCGGATTCGTCGCGCTGGGCCGTGCCCGTCATCTACGACCTCCCAAGATCGTCGGCTATTTTCTCCCTCGCCTCGCTTGGCGGGGAGAGGGTCGGGGTGAGGGCTGCGTCGATGATTTCCTCAGGCGTTGCCGCGCCGCTCGCGCCACAAGCCGAGCTTCTCCTGGACCGGGCGATCGGAGTAGCTGAACAGGACGGCCTCCTCCTCTGCATGGTGGCTCACCGGCAACCAGCTCGGCGCGACGAAGATATCGCGCGGCTGCCAGCGGAAGACATGGCCGCCGACCCGGCTCTGGCCCGTGCCCTCGACCGCGACATAGACGGTCCCGTCGGTCGAGCGGCAGGGGCCGGTCGAAAAGCCCTTCGGCAGCAGCTGGATGAAGGTGCCGATCGTCGGCATCGCATAATCGCCGCTCGCCGGATTGACGTAGCGCATCTTGTGGCCGTGATAGGGGTCGGGCGCGCCGTTGCGGCTCAGGGTTTCGAGCGCCTCGCGGGTGCGCGCGTAGGGATAGTTGAACACCGGCGAGGTCTTGACCTCCGGCCGCCAATCGACCGGCACCAAATTGTTGCCGAACCGCGCGGCGCTGTCGCCCTGCGGCCGCGTCACTGCCTGCACCTCGGCCGGGGCCTGCTCGGCGAAGCTCGCGCTCAGCAATTTGACAATCTGGATGTCGAGCCCGTCGAGCCAAACCACCGGCTCTTGCGTGTCGTTGCCGTGGTCGTGCCAGGTCCAGGACGGGGTAATGACGAAATCGCCAGGCTGCATCGCGGTGCGCTCGCCGTCGACAGCGGTATAGGCGCCGTGACCCTCGATGATGAAGCGCAACGCCGACTGCGTATGACGATGGGCCGGCGCGATCTCGCCGGGCAGGATCAATTGCAGGCCGGCAAACAGCGAGCCGGTGATCGTGGCCTGCCCCTTCAATCCCGGATTTTCCAGGATCAAGACGCGGCGTTGCGCCTCCTGCGCCGTGATCAGCCCGCCGGCCTGCATCAAATGGGGCCGGATCTCTTCATAACGCCACAGCGCCGGGACGCAAGACGTGGTCGGCTCGGGGGTGACGAGCGAATGCAGCTGCTCCCAGAGCGGCGCCAGGTTGGCCGGGGCGATCCGGTCATAGAAAGCCTGGCGTTCGGCTGCAGCCATCGCTAGGCCGCCATCGAACGCGGCCGCTCGCGCAGAGTGAACCCGAGCTTGGCAAGATCGGCGATCAGCGCCGAGGATTGCGCCGGGTCGAGCGGCACGAGCGGCGGGCGCACCGCGGCCCAGTCCGGGTCGTTGTGGAAATGCGCGACGATGCGTTTGAGCGCCGGGATCATCGGGTAGGCCTGCAATGCCTTGCGCAGGGTCGTGATCTCGGCCTGCAATGCCTCGGCCTGCGGCCCGCGCCAGTTCTCGTAGGCTTTGCGGATCCCCGGGACATTGACATTGCCCGAGGCGGTAATGCACCCGGCTCCGCCCTTGCGCAACGCGTCCAGCAGAAAGACCTCGGAGCCCGGGAATATCGCGAAGCCCGGAAAGCGGTCGAGCAGCGCCGCGGTATTGCTCCAATCGCCGGAGCTGTCCTTCAGCCCGACAACAGTTTCCGGATAGGCCTTGATGAGGCGGCCGACGAGGTCGAGCGAGTAGCCGACCTGAGCGACCGGCGGGATATGGTAGAGATAGACCCGGAGCGCGGGCGAGGCGACCTTGTCGATGACGCGCGACACGAAGGCGAAGATGCCGTCCTCGCTCACGCCCTTGTAGTAGAAGGGCGGCAGCATCAATACGCCGCCGCAGCCGTGGCCGACGGCGTGGCGAACAAGGCTCGCCGCCTCGCTTATCGAGCAAGCCCCGGTTCCGGGCATCAGCTTTTCGGCCGGAATCCCCGCTTCGATCAGGGCGTCCAGCAGCGCCATGCGCTCGGGCCCCGACATCGAGTTCGCCTCGCTCGTCGTGCCGAAAACCGAGAGTCCTCCGGCGCCCTGCTCGAGCAGCCAGCGGCAGAAGGCGATGAACCGCCCGGCGTCGGGCTCGCCGCTCGGCGTGAAAGGCGTCAAAACGGGGACGAGCACTCCGTGGAACGGTTGCGGCGCCATATGATGGGCTCCTTTGCCTGGGTCACCATTCGGGCGGCAGTAAGCGATCCTGCCGACCCGTCGTCAACTCTCGTTTTTGCGGCGGATGGGTTGCGCTCACAACAGGGTCAGCATATCGGCGACCACCGTATCACGCACGATGTCACGATCGCCGAGGCGGATCACCGCAATTCGCCATCGACCCGAGGCGCCGGGCGATGTCGGCCAGACCGGACAGCCGTCGCGACGGCAAACAACCACCGCGCATCTCCGAGCGATAAAAGACCTCGGTCGGCGCTCAGCGCTGATCCTGTATCGCCGAATTCGAGCCCGCATCATCGCGGAGGGGCCGATCGCCGTGTTCTTCAAAGTAGGGGTCGGGGAGGCGGCGGCGCAGCTCTTGGTTCGACCGTTTGACCTCGGCCTGCACCGTGTGCAACTGCTTGCCGTATAACTGGCTGAGTCTCCGCTTGTTCACCCTCTCATTGCGATCGCGCTCCTCCCTGCCCCAAAGGAGAGTGCCGCCGGGCAATATGTAATCCCCGTCGAGCGGCGCCTTCACCGGGAGATCGGTGAGGCCGACCTGATAGCCGCGTTGCCACGCCCGATAACAAAGCTCGGACTCGAAGCAGATCCCGGGCGAGCCGGGCTTCGAAAATCTCAAATCGAAGCCGCCAAGATCGGTATAGGCGCTCTTGCGGACCAGATAGGGACCGATATTCACGTTCTCGACAAACATAAAGCTTCGGCCAGTATGCGGATCCTCAAACGGAATCGCGCTGCGGTCGGGCAGCAGCCATGGCGAGTTGTATGGCCACATAAAAAAATCCATGAAGCCCATCCAGCCGCCGAGAATTGCGAGCCGCGGATAATTCTCGAATAGGTCCAATGCGTCCGCCAGCCACCGCCCGTCCTTTGGCGGCCGATCATCATCCTGCATCAGGCAAACGATCTCGCTTCGGCCGAAATCGATCGCCCTCCTATAGGCACGGATCTCATGAAGATCGTTCGAGCGCAGGAGAAAATCATTGGGATGCGTCAAACGCCTCAGCCACTCCTCTGCAGACCCGTCGAGCGAGCCATCCTCGCAGACGATCAGCTCGTCCATACAGGTCGCGCGCAGCCGGGTTTCAAGAAAAGCAATGTTCCTCATCTGATTGAACGACTGGACGATGACGGACACTCGCGGCTTGTCGTTATACATCAGCCCGGAAAGGCGCTGTTGTCGCTTTTGTGTTTTGACCTGCGCTATAGTTTGCTGGTGTGGGCGGATAAAAAGGCTCCACCGCAACCGCCGCGAGGCGCGACGCCCCTTGTCTGACAGCGCGCGCAACGCGTGATGCCATAGCCCCTGTCGCCTTAACAAAGGCATGCGATCGCTCAATGGCCCGCCTCCACTGAGCGCCCATTTTGTGTGTGCGTATTGGTATGGGGCAGCGCGGGTTCCTTGAGCAGCACAGTCCGTGCGAGGCTCGATCCGTTATGGACCAAATGAACGCAGCGGGAGAGCAACAGGTATTCGATAACCGCTTCTTCACCATTCCTGGCCGCACTGCTGCGGTCGGCCGCGATGTACGCGGGCATCAGGCGACCCAAAGGTCCCGGTGCTGCAGGCTCGCCGCTCAAGTGCCGAAGACTGTCATAGGCGATGACGCGGCCGCCGAAAATTTTTTTGAAGAAGTCCAGAGAAGCCTCGTCATCGGTCGCGACAAAGATTTTGGCCCTGTTGCTGTTCTCGAGCAGCCGCCAAACCGTGTCGGCATAGCGTGGTAGTGCAAGCGAGCCCCGACGATACTGGCGTTTTTCCTGCGGCGAGACGGCATCGGTGCCGCGCATATGCACGCCGATCGAGCTCGCGGCCCTGCATGTGGGTCGCGAAGAACCCCTCGACTTTGTTGAGCAGGTAACTTCTTGGGCGTATGAACGCGGCAACGATCCGACTGGCTGTCTCGCGGAGCCTTTGACCGGGATCGTCGCGCAGATAAGGGATCGGCAGTGTCTTTCCCTCGAGGAGCGGGTGATCCCCATATTGTGCGCAGATGAACGTGTTTTCATCAGCAGCGTAGCCGAGGGCTTCGGGCTCGACCGTCTGACGCTCACCTCGCTCTATGATCACTGGCGGGCTGCTCGCGATCAGCGAGCGGATGTGTTCAGGGATGGCGGAAACCGGATATTCCTTCACGATCGGCTCAAAGTAGTATTCCCAGACCGTATCTGCGCCGCGATAGCCTTCCGGCGTCCAATAGCAAGTCCGATCCGTGAAATAAACCACCGGAACATAGCCGGACTGAAACGCCCAAGGGATATTGGCTATTACCTGCTGGATTAATGAAAACAGGCCGACGTCCCGCTCGCATATGATGTGCAGCTTCATCGGCATAGTTATGGTGGTCAGCTTCGTTCCACCAGAAGCCGATCGAGCGTCTTCTTGTCCCGATCTCGATGGCACTGGAGATACCAACTGACCGTGCGACTGACGCCATCATGCAGACTGTACGAGGGAACCCAGCCGAGCAGCTCGCGACATTTGGAGACATCTGCGGCACGGCTTCTGACGCCCACTGGCCTATCCAGCTGCTTTTCTATTCGTTGTGGCTTCCAATTGACGCAACCGAAAATTTCCTGAAGCAGTTCGAGAATGGTGTGGTGGGTATCCGTTCCGACGTTCACCACGTCGAAACCTTCGAGGCTTGCCCCGGCAAGGGCGATCCCGGCCACCGTATCCCGCACGTAAGTGAAATTCCGCGTCTGAAGACCATCGCCCCAGATCGGAAAAGGATCCATGCGCGCCGCCGCTTTAGCGATCAGCGCAATGACGGCGTGGCTTTCGTTCTCCCGCTCACCATATGCCGTAAAAATCCGGCAAGCGATGCCAGAAACGCCGAACTGCTTGTAAAAGGCCCGCAGTTGAAGCTCGCCGATCAGCTTTGCCCAGCCGTATTCTCCGTCCGCAAACGCCCTGCCCGGTTCGTTAAAATTCGCATCATCCTCCTTGAGGAGAATGCGCGAGCTTTCATCGGCTTGGAGGCTTGTCGGATATGCGCATGCGGAGCTCGCGAAAACGATCTTTTTCAGTCCGCGCGCGGCGGCGGCGGCAAAGACCGTATGGTCGAGCAGCAAATTGTTGGCGCATTCGACCGGGTGCGTTTCGATATATCCGCGTCCGCCATGAGAGGCGGCGAGATGAAAGAGAAGGTGCTGGCCTTCCATTACGGCGCTGGCAAACCCCGGTTCGCGCAGGTCTCCTTTCAAAAAGCTAATATGCGGTTCCACTGCAGCCAGATTCTCACGGCGGCCGCTCGAAAGGTCGTCCGCCACTGTAATTTCGGCGCCGGTACCGGCGAGAAGCTCCACAAGGTGGCTGCCAATAAAAGAAGCTCCGCCCGTTACGACAATGCGGCTGTTGCGATAGGCGTCTTTCAGTCGGGCCCGCATTCTATCCATTCGGCCTGATAGAGTTTGACCATTGCGGTCCAAACTCTAGAGCAATTTCGATCGGGGAGCACCCCCTCACCAAGCTCCGGGGTGAGGTGTCGAGCAGATCATTCCGGGGCGCGGGCGCAAGCCCGGCCGTGCGGGCCGTCCCGGAATGACGGTCTAGCCGCGATCAGTTGAGGCGGACGTATTCATAGGCGAGCCCCTGATTGTTGATGCCGCCGTCGGGCGGGGCGATCCAGCCGGCAAATTTCCCGGGTTCGGTCACGCGCTGCATCAGGCTGCCGACAAAGGCCCGATCCTCATGGGAAGGCAACCAATCGTACTGCCGGGCTCGCCACTCCTCGGGGGAAATAGGCTTGCCCTCGGGATCGGTGGCGATGCCAGCCCAGGCTCCGACCGAGCGCCGAAACCGCGAGCTCGGCAGAGCGAGCCGGAAATCGTGGCCGGCTTCTTGGATCAGCCGGTTCCAGCGCTGCACGCCGATTTCGCAATCTTTGACGTAGGCCGCGCGCGACACTTCGTTCACCGCGCTGCGCATCGGCACTTCTTCGGGGATTACTCCACCCTTGCCGTCGGGCAAATCGATCTGCAGGCGGCCCGCGCCGAGGTGATCGGGGAAGCGCGCCTCGTCCGGCCGCCCTTTGATGCCGGTCCCAAAATAGCTCGCCGCATTGGATGATATTTCGGCGCCGAACAGGTCGACCGACGAACTGAACCAGAAATTGATGTAGCGTTGCAGGGTCGGCAGATCGATCGCGCCCGCGTTGCGCACGGCCGTGGGATCGTCGGTGCCGAGTTCTTTCGACACCTGGAGCGTGCGCCTGATGACCCGGGTGATGCCGCTGGTGCCGACAAACATATGAAAAGCTTCTTCGGCCAGCATGAACCGGCAGCTGCGCGACAGCGGGTCGAACGCGCTTTCGGCGAGGCTCTTCAGCTGAAACCGGCCGTCGCGGTCGGTGAAGTAGGTGAACATGAAAAAGCTGAGCCAATCGGTGATCGGCTCGTTGAAGGTCCCGAGAATCCGCGGCTTATCGGCGTCTCCCGAATGGCGCGTCAGCAGCTCTTCGGCTTCTTCGCGGCCGTCGCGGCCAAAATAGGCGTGCAGCAGATAGACCATTGCCCAGAGATGCCGGCCTTCTTCGACATTGACCTGGAAGAGGTTGCGCAAATCGTAGAGCGAGGGGCAGGTGCTGCCGAGCCGGCGCTGCTGCTCGACCGAGGCCGGCTCGGTGTCGCCTTGCGTCACTATCAGCCGGCGCAGGCTCGACCGATGCTCACCCGGCACCTGCTGCCACACCGGTTCGCCCATCGCATCGCCAAAACCGATGCGCCTATCGGGTACCGGGTCGGCGAGAAAGATCCCCCACCGGTATTCCGGCATCGCGACGTGGCCATAGCTCGCCCAACCGTTTTCGTCGGCTGTCGTGGCGGTACGCAGATACACGTCGCCCCGAAACGAGCTCGGCCCCATTTCCCGCCACCAGTCGAGAAATCGCGGTTGCCACTGTTCGAGAGCACGCTGCAGCGCGCGATTGTCGGCGAGGCCGACATTGTTCGGGATCCGCTCGTAGTAGTCGATCGCCATTTCTTCCCCCAGGCTATGCCCGCTCCCAGTCGAAGCGCGCCCGCGCGCCGCTGCCATAGCGCTTCAGCGCGCCCTGCTCGCCGGTCGCGTTGGGACGCGTAAAGATCCAGTTCTGCCAAGCCGACAGCCGGCCGAATACCTTGGTTGCGACGGTTTCGGGGCCGGGGAAGCGCAAATTCGCTTCCATACCGGTCAGCGCGTCGGGCGATAGGCTTGCGCGCTCTTCGATCGCGAGGCGGATTTCGTCGTCCCAGTCGAGCTCGTCGGGCGTGAAGGTGACGAGACCGTGTTCGAGCGCGGCCTGGGCGTCGAGCGGCGCGGCGGCCAGGTGCTCCAGTGCGGCGGCCCCGATTTCATCGTTGAAACGGGTCGCCAGCCGCGTGCGGCCATTTACCATCTGCAGACCGGCGAAATTGAGCCCGCTCAGCGCGATTTGCGGCCCTTCGGCCAGCATAAAGCTGCGATCGGCGGCAAGGCTCAGCTCTAACAAGCTTCCGGCAAAGCACGAGCCCTGGTCGATAATCGCGAAAAGGCTGCGCGAGGAAACATCGAGCCGCTGCAATGTGCGGCGCAGGAATCCGATCGTCTCGCGCACGAACCAGTGGCGTTCATTCGCGAGCATCGTCTCGTCGACGGCTAGGATCGCATCGACGGCACCGCGGGTCTTCAGCACCAGGGTTCCGATTTCGCGATGATTCGCGCGCAGCATCAAAAGCGCATCGTCCAACTCGCGCGCCAGCGCCAGCGGCCACCAGCCGGCGCCGGCCTCGACGATCTGCTCGAGATCGCCGGGAACTTGGTCTATCTGGGCTCCCGTTACGGTCAAGGTCGCGACGCGCTCGTTCGGCTCGACGCCGACTTCGACCCAGCGGTAACGATAACCGCCCGGGTGGATCATGCGTTCGAGCGGGGCGAGCGGAACACCGGAGGCGTCGGCGGGCCGTTCGCTGAGTTCGGCGAGCACCCGAGCGCGCTCCGCTACGAGCTGATTGAACTGCGCCGGCACCGCGATCCGGTCAACCAGCCCCCACGCCTTCGCGCGGTCGGCGCGCACCCCTTCGGCGGTGGTGCAAAAGACGTCTGCGAGATCGCGCCGCACCTTGCGCTTATCGACTAGCCGCGTGAGACCGCCGGTCCCGGGCAGCACACCCAGGAGTGGCACTTCGGGCAGGCTGACGGTGCTCGACCGGTCGTCGACCATGATGATCTCGTCACACGCGAGCGCCAGCTCGTAGCCGCCGCCGGCACAGGCACCGTTTATCGCGGCGAGGAATTTGAGGCCGGAGTGCGCGCTCGCATCTTCAATGCCGTTGCGGGTCTCGTTGGTGAATTTGCAGAAATTGACCTTTTCGGCATGGCTTGCCTGACCAAGCATGTAAATGTTGGCGCCGGAGCAGAACACGCGCTCCTTGCCGCTCGTCAGAACCACGACCCGCACCTCGGGATACTCGAAGCGGATACGGTTGAGCGCGTCGTGCAGCTCTATATCTACCCCGAGGTCGTAAGAGTTGAGCTTCAGCCGGTAATCCGAGGAAAGTCCTGCCTCCTCCGCGACGTCCAAGGTGAGCGTGGCGACCGCCTCGGCGCAAGCGAGGCGCCAGTGGCGATAGAGTCGGGGTGCGGGGTCGAAGGTGATCATAGGAAATTTAGTGCGTCTTTATCCTGGGTTTGACGCCGCGTCAAGCCGAATTCTGCACTATTTTTCATATCATGCCCCGATGCCTTCCGGTTTGCATGAGAGGATGTTAAAGCTCGATCCCAGCGGGCGGGCCGCCTATTCGGAGGAGATCATGAACGGCGCGGAAAGCTTGGTGCGCACTTTGGTCGGCGGCGGTGTGAACGTCTGTTTCGCCAATCCGGGGACCTCGGAGATGCACTTTGTGGCAGCGCTCGACCGGGTCGAGGGGATGCGCTGCGTGCTCGGCCTCTTCGAAGGCGTCGTCACCGGCGCCGCCGACGGCTACGCCCGGATGACCGAAAACCCGGCGGCGACGCTGTTGCATCTCGGCCCCGGCATGGCCAACGGGCTGGCCAATATCCACAACGCCAACAAGGCTTTGACGCCGATGGTGAACATCGTCGGTGATCACGCGACCTACCATCGCCGCTATGACGCGCCGCTCACGACTGATATCGAGACCGCCGCGAAGCCGTTCTCGCGCTGGGTGAAGATTTCTCCGGATGCGCGCTCGGTGGCGGCCGACGGCGCGGCGGCGATCGCCGCGGCGCGCACGCCGCCGGGCCAGATCGCCATGCTGATCTTGCCGGCCGACACGGCGTGGAGCGAGGGCTCGGGCCCCGTCGAAGTGCCCCCCGCTGCACCCCCGGCGCCGGTGTCGCAGGAGGCGGTCGCCGAGGCGGCGCGGGTGTTGCGCTCGGGCGAGCCGTGCCTGTTGCTGGTGACGGGCCGCGCCTTGCGCCAGGAAGGGCTCGATCTCGCCGGCCGCATCGCCGCGAAGACCGGAGCGAGGCTGATCGCGCAGGGATCCAACGCCCGCACCCAGCGCGGCCGCGGCCGGGTCTTTGTCGAACGGGTGCCTTACGTCGTCGATCAGGCGGTCAAGGTCCTGGCCGGTCTCAAGCACATCATCCTGGTCGGGTCCAAAATGCCGGTGGCGTTCTTCGCCTATCCCGACAAGCCGAGCCTGCTGTCACCGCCGGATGCCGTTGGTCACGTCCTCGCGCGGCCGGAGGAGGACCTGATCGGTGCGCTCGCCGCTTTGGCCGACCAACTCGGCGCGCATTCGACCCCGGCGCCGGTGACCAACGATCCTCCGCCGTCGCCGGCGACCGGAGCCCTCAATTCGGAAGCGATCGGCAGGTCGCTCGCGGCGCTGCTTCCCGAGAATGCAATAGTCGTCGATGAGGCGGTCACCACCGGCCGCGGTTTTTTTGCCCCGACCCGTTCTGCTCAGCCGCATGACTGGCTGTCGAACATGGGCGGGTCGATCGGCATGGGGATGCCGGTCGCGACGGGGGCTGCGGTGGCGTGCCCGGACCGCAAGGTGATCTGCCTCGAAGGCGACGGCAGCGGAATGTACACATTGCAGGCGCTATGGACGCAGGCGCGCGAGGGGCTCGATGTGACGACGGTGCTGTTCTCGAACCGCAGCTACGCGATCCTGCGCGGCGAGCTCGCCAATGTCGGCGCCGGCAATCCCGGCCGCAAGGCGCTCGATATGCTCGATCTGGGGCACCCCGATCTAGACTGGGTGGGTCTAGCACGCTCGATGGGGGTGCCCGGCGCGCGGGTCACGACAATGGATGCCTTCAACGACCGCCTCTCCGAGGGCATCGCCACACCCGGCCCGTTCCTCGTCGAGGTCGTGCTCTGAACTCCGCCGTCACCCCGCGCAAACGCTAGGGCATGCACATATCTCGGCGGACCGGTAAGGAGCCCCTCTCCGCCCTTCAGGGGGGAGAGGAAGGGGCCCACGCCAAAGGCGTGGGAAGGTGAGGTGGGCAACACGGCCGCTCTGGAAATCACCCACCTCACCCCCGACCCTCTGCGCCCCCAGGGGGGAGAGGGAGAGGCCGCCCGTCTTCTCCTGCTCCAGAGTGCCACGAAAAGTGCATACCCTAGGGCGCAAGCGAGGGCCGGCCCAGGCGGGAGATATCGGTGCGGGCCGCCCTGGGTTTCCCGCTTTCGCGGGAACGACGAGCAGAGCCGCGCAGCTGATCGGCTGGACCCTTCTCTTCGTCTTCATAATCGCTTCGTCGGCGCACGCGGCGTGTACCGGGGTCGTAGCTGGGGACCCACTACGCCTTGCGGTCGCCGGCGCCGAGGGCGCGGTTTCGATCACCTGTCTCAGCCATGGGAGTTTTCTGATCGAAAGCCCGGGTGGCGTTCGGATCGTCACGGATTACAATGATGCGATACGAGCGCCAGTCACGCCCGATATCGTCACTATGAACACCTTGGACAAATTCTGACAAGGATCGGGGATTCTTATGCAGTCCGGCATGCGGAGGGGCGCACCATCGCTCTTACCCGGTCGGAGCTGCCGGCCGAACCGGAGATCATGGTTCTTCCGAGCCGGTGAACGTCGCTGTTCGCCCGAATGGAACTTCACGCAAAGGGAGGCCATTTTTAGGTCAGGATGGCGGGGAGCGGGGGCAATCTGGACAACTCAGGTCTGTCGCAATGAGCGAAGGGCTCCGTGTTTACAATCTATTTCCGACATTGGCAGGCACGACCCGGAATTGGGCGTCGCATCTGCCGCGGATCGCGGCGATGGGGTTCAATGCCGTCTATGTGAACCCGTTTCACTACCCGGGTTTTTCCGGGAGCCTCTACGCGGTCAAGGATTACTACCGGCTCAATCCCCGCTTTCGCGGCGGCGAGTCCGGCGGCGACGACCAGCTGTTGTGCGCTTTTACCGATGCGGCGCGGGGGCACGGTCTGCGCGTCATCATGGATCTGGTCGTCAACCATACGTCGAAGGATAGCGAGCTCGTTGCCAGCAATCCCGACTGGTTCACTCGTGACGCGCGCGGCAATGTCGTCTCGCCCTTCGCGACCGACCCTGCCGACCCCACCCAAAAGACGGTTTGGGGCGATCTCGCCGAACTCGATTACCGGCCGCCGCAGCGGCGTCAGATCCTTGGCTATTTCCAACAGCTGGTGCGTCATTACATCGGCTTGGGTTTTGGCGGCTTTCGCTGCGACGCGGCATATAAGGTACCCGCCGAGGTCTGGCGCGGCCTGATCAGCGACGCCAAGGCGGCTGATCCCGACGTCGTGTTCTGCGCCGAAAACCTCGGGGCGCCGAAGGAAGCAGTCCTCGCGCTCGGCGGAGCCGGTTTCGATTACCTCTTCAACAGCGTCAAATGGTGGGATTTCGAAAGCCCTTGGCTGCTCGAGCAATATAAGGATTTTCGCCATATCGCGCCGTCGATCGGCTTTCCGGAGAGCCATGATACCGACCGGCTGGTCAATGAGCTGCGCGCCGCCGGAATTCCGGAGCCGCAGATCGAGCCACGCTATCGGCAGGCTTACGCCTTTGCCGCGGCTTACTCGACCGGTGTGATGATGCCGATGGGTTTCGAATACGGCTGGTCGCGGCGGCTCGATGTCGTTGCCAACCCCGACGAGGACCCGGAGCCCGAGCGCTTTGATCTCAGCCAATTCGTCGCCGAGGTCAATGCGACCAAGAAATCGATTCCCGCCCTGAATGAAGAGGGTCCGCTGCGGCGGCTGAGCAACCAAGCCGATCCGCTGGTCGTGCTAGAGCGGCGGACCGAACGCGACGACGACCGCGCCTTCATCCTCCTCAACACACAAGAGCAACAAACCAGTCGGATCGAAATCGAAGGCTCGTCTGTCGCGGTGGCGCCGTTCGAGGTGCGGGTGTTGCGGGCGGGCTCGACCCGGTCCGAGCGTGCCGTCCGGCAGCATCCGCAATGGCGACCCGAGAACCGGATACAAATCGAGGAGGTGTATCCCGAGCTCGATGGCGGCCGCTATCCCGTAAAGCGGATCGTCGGCGAGCTGTTCGAGGTGTGGGCCGACCTGTTTCGCGACGGGCATGACAAGCTGCGAGCCGTCGTAAAGTACCGGCGCGAAGACGAACCGTGGCGCGAAGCGCCGCTCGTTTTTTTCGATAATGACCGCTGGGTCGGCCGGTTCCCTCTGGATGCAGTCGGCCTGTGGCGGTACACGATCGAGGCCTGGACCGATCATTTCGAAAGCTGGCGCGACGAGGTCGAAAAGAAGTTGGCTGCAGGCCAGAATATCGATCTCGATCTTGCTGAGGGACGGGAGATCGTGGAGGCCGCGCTGCCGCAGGCCCGCGGCGGAGATGCGGCGTATATCCGCAAAATGTTGCGCGATTTCGAGCTGCACGACAGCGCCGGCCGCGCCCAACTGCTTCTCTCATCAGAAGTTCGCGACGCAATGACGCGCTGTCCGACGCGCAGCGATGCGGTGCGTTATCCACGCGAACTGGAGGTGGTGGTCGACCGGAAGGCGGCGGGGTTTGCCGCCTGGTATGAAATGTTCCCGCGCAGCCAGGGGATGGAGCCGGGCAAAGGCGCGACGTTTGATGATTGTATTGCGCGTCTTCCTGAAATCGCGCGGCTGGGGTTCGACGTCGTCTATCTGGTTCCGATCCATCCGATCGGCCGCGTCAACCGAAAAGGCCGAGACAACACCACGGTGGCGGAGACGGGCGATCCGGGCAGCCCCTATGCGATCGGTTCAGAAGAAGGCGGCCACCGGGCGGTCAACCCCGAGCTCGGCACACTTGCGGATTTCCGCCGTTTCGTCCGGGCCGCCGCGGCGCTCGGGATGGAGGTGGCGCTCGATTTCGCGATTCAAGCCGCGCCCGACCATCCGTGGGTGCGCGAGCACGCGGAGTGGTTTCGTTTTCGGCCCGATGGAACGATCAAATACGCCGAGAATCCTCCCAAGAAGTACGAAGACATCGTTAATGTCAATTTCGATAATCCGGACCGCGAGGGATTGTGGATCGAATTGCGCGACACGATCCTGTTCTGGATCGGCGAGGGCGTCCGCACCTTTCGCGTCGACAACCCCCACACCAAGCCATTGCCGTTTTGGGAGTGGCTGATCCGCGAGGTCAAGGCGCGCTGCCCGGAGGCGATCTTCTTGTCCGAAGCGTTCACCCGGCCCAAGATGATGCGGGCACTGGCAAAATCAGGGTTTAGCCAGTCCTATACTTATTTCACCTGGCGCAACACGAAATCGGAATTGATCGAATATTTGACTGAGCTGACGGCTTATCCAGCGAAAGAATATTTTCGGCCGAACTTCTTCACCAACACGCCGGACATCCTGCCGGTGTTCCTGCAAGAGGGCGGCCGGCCGGCTTTCCGCATCCGTCTTGTACTGGGCGCCACCTTGTCGCCGGTCTACGGCATCTATAACGGGTTTGAGCTGTGCGAGAACACTCCAATCCCCGGGCGCGAGGAGTATCTCCACTCGGAGAAATATGAATACAAGGTGTGGGACTGGGACCGCCCGGGCAACATAAACAATGATGTCGCTGTTCTCAATCGCTTCCGGCGCAATAATCCGGCGCTGCAGGAGCTTCTTAACCTTCGCTTTCTAAACTGCAATGACCTGAATGTTCTGGCTTATGCGAAGATCTCCTCGGACCGGGCCAATGTTGTCATTATCGTCGTCAATCTCGATCCGCACGCCGTGCACGAGGATACCGTCGAGCTGCCGCTTGCCGAATGCGGAATTTCGGCCGATGCGGGATATTTGCTCGAGGAGGCATTTACCGGCAGCGCTGTTGCTTGCCGCGGCGCCCATCAGCACTTTCATCTCGATCCGGCGATAAATCCCGCCTTGGTTTTCTGCCTTCGACGGCCCCATAGGATCAGCGAATAAATCGGGCGGCGCGGTAACTTCTTTTCAGGCCCGATTTCGGCCCTTTTTCGGGATTAGAGCGTCTAGTTAATGGATGCACTTTTGCGATCAGCCTAGCAACATGACGCTGCTAAACGATTTGACTCTTCCGGTGCCCGACAGCCGCGCAATCGCACGCACGGTGGCATCCGATTCGCTGTGGTACAAGGACGCCATCATTTATCAGCTGCACGTCAAGGCCTTTTTCGACTCCAGCAATGACGGAATTGGCGATTTCGAAGGATTGCGCCGCAAACTGGATTATCTGCAGGATCTCGGCGTCACTACATTATGGTTGCTGCCGTTTTATCCCTCGCCCTTACGCGACGACGGCTATGACATCTCCGATTACAAGAACATCAATCCGTCATACGGCAAGATGGCCGATTTCAAGGCGTTCATTCGAGATGCGCACCGGCGCGACATCCGGGTCGTCACCGAGCTGATCATCAACCATACCTCTGACCAGCATCCTTGGTTTCAGCGTGCGCGCCGTGCGAAGCCGGGCTCGAAATTGCGCGATTTCTATGTCTGGAGCGATACCGACCAGAAGTTTCCGGAAACCCGCATCATTTTTGTCGATACCGAAAAATCCAATTGGGCCTGGGACCCGGTGGCTCAGGCATACTATTGGCACCGCTTCTATTCGCATCAGCCGGACTTGAATTTCGACAATCCGCGCGTGTTCCGAGCGGTTGTCGACGTAATGCGGTTCTGGCTCGATCTGGGGGTCGATGGCATGCGTCTGGATGCAGTGCCTTACTCTGATCGAGCGCGAAGGAACTATCAACGAGAACCTTCCCGAGACCCATGAGGTGCTGCGCCGACTGAGGCATGAACTTGACATGCGCTACCGCGACCGCCTGCTGCTTGCCGAGGCCAATCAATGGCCGGAGGACGTGCTGCAGTATTTCGGCGCGGGCGACGAATGCCATATGGCGTTCCATTTCCCGCTGATGCCGCGGATCTACATGGCGGTAGCAACCGAGGACCGCCACCCGATCGCCGACATCATGCGCCAGACGCCGGATATTCCGGAGACCTGCCAATGGGCGGTTTTTCTGCGTAACCACGACGAGCTTACGCTCGAGATGGTCACCGATCGCGAGCGCGATTACTTATGGAATTACTATGCCGCCGACCGGCGGGCGCGGTTAAACCTCGGGATTCGTCGGCGCCTCGCGCCGCTGATGGAAAACGACCGGCGCAAGATCGAATTGTTGAATGCGCTGTTGATCTCGATGCCGGGAACGCCGGTGTTCTATTACGGCGACGAAATCGGTATGGGCGACAATGTTTTTCTCGGCGATCGCGACGGCGTACGTACGCCGATGCAATGGTCGTTCGATCGCAATGGCGGATTTTCGCGCGCTGACCCGGCGCGGCTTTATCTGCCGCCGATCATGGATCCGGTCTATGGTTTCGAGGCGGTCAATGTCGAGGCGCAGACCCGCTCGCCTTCGTCTCTGCTCAATTGGATCAAGCGGCTTATCGCGGCCCGTCGCTCGCGCCGCGCCTTTCGGCCGAGGCAGCCTGCAGTTTTTGTACCCGTCAAATCGCAAGGTCATCGCCTATATGCGCGCTTATGGCGACGAAATCGTCCTATGCGTCGCCAATTTGGCTCGCGCCGCTGCAGGCGGTCGAACTCGATTTGTCCGAGTGGCGCGGCCGCCAGCCAGTCGAACTGCTCGGGCGCAGCGTCTTTCCGCCCATCGGCGAATTGCCGTACCTCCTGACACTTGCAGGCGTTACAGCTTTTATCTGGTTCGAGCTACTTCCGACCACCACCGACTCTAGCAGCTACGGAATGGCGCCTCCTGAATTTATCACGCTGGTCATGCCGCGCGGCGGCTGGCCCGATCTGTTGCGCGAGCATAATCTACTGCAGCTCGAGCGCGATGTGATTCCGTCGTTTTTGCCGCGCCAGCGCTGGTTTGGAGCAAAGGACCAAAGGATCAAGGCGGCCCATGTGCTGGCGCGTGGCGAGATCGTTCGACCCGCTGAGGACGGGTCAGGTTCGGAATCTTTCGCCACGGGCGTCGTCGAAGTGGAACTCGCAAAGGGCGAACGCCAGCGATATTTCATCCCGCTGGCTGCGATCTGGTCGTCCGCCGAGACCGAATTGCGCCAGTCTCTGGTCCCCGTGACATTCGCCGAAGTGCGGCAATCCCGACGCGAAGGCGCGCTGGTTGATGCGTTATCGCAAGACGGCTTCTCTTTGGCGTTGATCGATGCAATCCGGCAGGATGCAACCCTGCGGCTCGAGGACGGTGGAGAGATCCGCTGCCGCAAGACGCCGTCATTCGATCAGATCGGGGTACCGGAACGCCTTGTGCCACGCCGCAGCGGTGCCGAGCAGTCGAACAGCTCGATCCTCTTCGACGACTATGGGATGCTGAAGATCTACCGACGCCTGCAGCCCGGCCCGCATCCGGAAATCGAGATGTCGCGGTTTCTGGTCGAGCGGGCGGGGTTTGCAAACACGCCGCCGCTGCTGGCTTTCATGGAGCTCGATCTCGACGGCAAAAACGGACCGGAAACCCATGCTCTCGGCGTGTTGTTCGGCTTTGTGCGCAATCAGGGGGATGGCTGGACCCAGGCCTTGGACTACTTCACACGATATCTCGACGATGCGTTGTCGACCGGCACTCACGCGTCGGACCTGCCCGATCCCGACGTGTTCTTTCTTTCGTTGGCGCGCCAGCTCGGGATCCGTACTGCCGAGATGCATCGAGCATTAGCCGAGGGTGGACGCGACGATCCCGACTTTGCTCCCGAACCGATTACCGGTGAGGATATCGGCCAATGGCGGCGCGCGCTCGAGGCCGGCGCCGCCGACATGCTGGCAAAATTGGAACGCGAGCGGACCCGATTGCCGGATTCGGCACAGGAACTCGTGGAGCGCCTCATCGCCGACCGCGAGAAGCTTGTTCCACCAGATTCGCACGTTGATCCCGCGACGAGACCGAGGCCCAAAAGACCCGTTACCATGGCGATTTTCACCTCGGCCAGGTTCTCGCCGTGAAGAACGACTTCTTTATTATCGATTTCGAGGGCGAGCCGGCACGGCCTCTCGCCGACCGTCGGCGCAAAAGCTCGCCTTTGCGCGATGTCGCCGGCATGATCCGCTCGTTCGACTACGCCAGCTTTACCGCCGTGCGGCAGCTCGCCGAGGCGCGCCCCGCAGCCGAACCGAGAATGCTGGAATTGGCGGAGGCATTGGCGGCAGCGCGCGGTCGACGGCTTCCGTGCCGCCTATCGCAAAACGATGCGCGGTTGCATGGCCTACCCCACGAACAAGAGTCAGGCGCGTCGGATGCTAGCGTTCTTTACGCTCGAAAAGGCGATCTACGAAGTCTCCTACGAGTTGGCGAACCGGCCGGGCTGGGTCGACATCCCGCTTAAGGGCGTGCTCGGCCTCTTGGCGAAGATGGAGGGGGCCGAGCGTGCTGCGGCGGCCTGATCCGCAAATCGCGGCAGTGGTCGAGGCGCGCCACAGCGACCCGTTCTCATTTCTCGGAATGCACAAGACGCCGGGCGGAATATCCGTCCGCGCGATGCTGCCGGGCGCACAGGATGTATCTGTAATCGAAGTCCGCGACTGGCGAAGTTGCGGCCAAGGCTGTCCAAATCCACCGCGACGGTTTTTTCGTCGCAACAATACCCGACCGCAAGGAGGTGTTCCGTTATCGGTTGCGCGTGTCGAGCGGCGCCGAACACGAATATTACGATGTCTATTCTTTTCCGCCGGTACTCGGCAAGCTCGACATTCATCTGCTCGCCGAGGGGAACCACCTGGCGAGCTACCGCAAGCTCGGAGCGCATCCGCTGGTCCATGAGGGTATTGAGGGGGTCGCCTTCGCGGTATGGGCGCCGAACGCACATCGGGTCAGCGTCGTCGGCGACTTCAACGGATGGGATGGCCGGCGGATGCCGATGCGGAATGTCGGCGGGTTCTGGGAATTGTTCGTGCCGGGCCTACGCCCCGGTCATCTCTATAAGTACGAGATCCTCGGCGCCGACGGTCAGCTCCTGCCCCTCAAGGCGGACCCGCAGGCGGAGCGGGCCGAGCGGCCGCCCAACACGGCGTCGATCATTGCCGAGCCGTCGCGACATTTGTGGCAGGATGGGCGCTGGATGGCCGATCGCTGGGAGCGCAACGATCGCCAAGCGCCGATCTCGATCTATGAAGTCCATCTCGGCTCGTGGCGCCGCAACCTGGCCGGGAACGGACGGTACTTGACCTATCGCGAGCTCGCCGACCAGCTCGTCTCCTACGCAGCCGAAATGGGGTTCACGCATCTCGAACTGATGCCGGTCACCGAGTATCCGTTCGACGGCTCTTGGGGATACCAGCCGATCTCGCTCTTCGCGCCGACCAGCCGTTACGGAACGCCGGACGATTTCCGCGCCTTTGTCGACACCTGCCATGGCGCTGGGTTGGGCTTGCTTTTGGATTGGGTTCCCGGGCATTTCCCGACCGATCCGCACGGGCTCGGCCGCTTTGATGGTACGGCACTTTATGAGCACGCCGACCCGCGGCAGGGTTTCCACCCCGACTGGAACACACTGATCTATAATTACGGTCGCCGCGAGGTCGCGAATTTTCTGCTGTCGAGCGCGCTTTACTGGCTGCGCGAATTCCATATCGACGGCATTCGGGTCGATGCGGTCGCCTCGATGCTTTACCTCGATTACAGCCGCAACCCGGGGCAATGGATCCCGAACGCGTTCGGCGGGCGCGAGAACCTCGACGCGATCGCCTTCCTGCGCAGAATGAACGAGCTGGTGTTCGGGGAGCCGGGCGCGACCTCAGTAGCCGAGGAGTTGACCGCCTGGCCGATGGTGTCGCGCCCTACTTATGTCGGCGGCCTCGGCTTTGGGTTCAAATGGAACATGGGGTGGATGCACGACACGTTGCGGTATATGTCGTTGGATCCGATCCACCGCAAATACCACCACAACGACCTGAGCTTCGGGCTGCTCTATGCGTTTCACGAGAACTTCATCCTGCCGCTCAGCCATGACGAGATGGTGCACGGCAAGGGCTCGCTGATCGGCAAGATGTCGGGCGACCGCTGGCAGCGTTTCGCTAATCTGCGAGCCTATTTCGCTTTCATGTGGACCCACCCGGGCAAGAAGCTGTTGTTCATGGGCGGCGAGTTCGCTCAGGAGCGCGAGTGGAACCACGATATCGGGCTCGACTGGCAGCTGCTCGGCGAACCGTTGCACGAGGGGGTCAGGCGCGTGGTGCGCGATCTCAATAATCTCTACCGCAGCACGCCGGCGTTGCACCGGCTTGATTGCGAGCCCGAGGGGTTCCACTGGATCGACGTCGCCAACGCGGCCGAGAGCATCATTTCCTATTTGCGCCGGGGCCGGGATCCGCATGAAATCGCGGTCATCGTCTGCAACTTCACCCCGGTTTTGCGCGAGAACTATCGGATAGGAGTGCCGCAGCCGGGGCGCTATCGCGAGCGCATCAACACCGACGCGGTGGAGTATGGCGGCAGCGGGATCGGCAACGCGGGGGAAGTTCATGCCGACCCTGAGCCGATGCATGGCCAGCCCCACTCCATCCGCTTAAACTTGCCGCCGCTCGGCGCATTGGTCTTTACCCCGGGTTAATTAAACCGGCTTTCCATATCCCTGAATGTCAGTCGTCGGCTTCCTCTCAGCTTCCCACCCCTGATGGCGACGTCATGGAAGGTCTGGCCGGGTCGTCCATACCCGCTCGGGGCCACTTGGGACGGTGAGGGCGTGAACTTTGCGATTTTTTCGGCGCACGCCGAAAAGATCGAGCTATGCCTCTTCGATCGCTCCGGCATCCAAGAGGAGGCGCGAATCGTGCTTCCGGAGTATACCGACGAGGTCTGGCACGCCTATTTGCCGGACGCTCGACCCAACCTGCTTTACGGGTATCGGGTTTACGGACCATTCGATCCGTCGAACGGGCATCGGTTCAATCCGAACAAGCTGCTGATCGACCCCTACGCCAAGGCGCTGCAGGGGCGGCTTCGCTGGGCCGACGCGCTGTTCGGTTATCGACTGGGAAGTCCGCGGGAGGACCTGTCCTTTGACCGGCGCGACAATTCGCGCAACATCCCGAAGTGCCGGGTGGTCGAGCCCGCCTTCACCTGGGGTGATGACCGGCGCCCTCAGACCCCATGGGAAGAAACGATCATAGTCGAACTGCAGGTGCGCGGCATCACCATCAAGCACCCCGATGTGGAGCCGTCGCATCGCGGCACCGTCGCTGGACTCGTTTCGCCGGCCCTGATCGACTACCTCGTCGGCCTGGGCGTCACCGCGGTCGAATTGTTGCCGATCCACGCTTCGATCGACGATCGGCACTTGCTCGAACGCGGGCTGGTGAATTACTGGGGCTACAATACGATCGGCTTTTTCGCGCCGGATCCGCGTTTTCTGGCGACGCCGTCGATCGCGGGCTTCAAGACGGCGGTAAAACGCCTGCACGATGCCGGTATCGAGGTCATTCTCGACGTTGTTTACAACCACACCGGTGAAGGCAATCACCTAGGCCCGACACTTTCGTTTCGCGGGATCGACAATGCTTCCTATTATCGTTTGCAAGCGGACCGCCGATTTTACTACGACGTGACCGGCACCGGTAATACGATGAACCTCGATCATCCGCGGGTGCTGCAGCTGGTCATGGATTCGCTGCGTTACTGGGCCTTGGAGATGCATGTCGACGGGTTCCGCTTCGATCTGTGCCCGACCCTCGGCCGCGAAAACGGCGATTATGGCCAGGGCGCCGCGTTCTTCGATGCGATCAGACAGGATCCGGCGATGGCCGGGCTCAAGTTGATTGCTGAACCCTGGGATCTCGGCCCTTACGGGTATCAGCTCGGCAATTTCCCGCCCGGCTGGGCCGAGTGGAACGGCCATTATCGGGACGTCGTCAGGCGTTTCTGGCGCGGTGAGAAGGGTCTCGTCGCCGATATCGCTTCGAGGGTGGCCGGCTCGTCGGATATTTTCGGATATCGTGGCCGGCGGCCTTGGGCGAGCATCAATTTCGTTACCGCCCATGACGGCTTTACACTGCAGGATCTGGTCAGCTACAGCCGGAAGCGCAACGAGTCTAATGGCGAGGACAACCGCGACGGGACCGACGCCAACTATAGCTGCAATTACGGTGTCGAGGGGGAGTCCGATGATCCGCAGATCATTGCCCTGCGCGACCGCCAAAAGCGCAACCTGCTGGCCACCCTTCTGTTGTCGCTCGGCGTGCCGATGCTGCTGGCCGGCGACGAGATCGGGCGGACACAGCGCGGCAACAACAATGCCTATTGTCAAGACAATGAGATCTCCTGGTTCGACTGGCAACACATCGGCCCGGCGGAAGAGGAATTGGCTTGGTTTGTCCGCTATCTGATCCATCTCCGCCGCCGTCACCGCGTCTTTTCCCGTCCACGGTTTTTGCGCGGTGAGGTCCTTTCCGAGGCCGGGGTCAAGGACATCACCTGGATCACTCCTTTAGGCAAAGAGGCGACGACCGAGGACTGGAACAATCCGGCAGGGCTGGCGCTCGGCTATGTCCTCAGCGGCGCGGCCGGCGAATTCTTCACCCCAGGCGGCCAGCGGGATATCGACGAAAGCTTTCTCGTAATGATGAATGCGCACAGTGAGGAGCTCGATTTTCGCATTCCAACCCTTGCTTCGCCAATGTCGTGGGAGCCTTTGGTGGATACCGCAGAGCCGACCGGGCGCGTTGCCGCGGCGAAGCGTTACGAGCCGGGAGAAATTTATCGGCTGCAGGCTCACTCGTTTGCTCTGTTCATTGATCGAACACCGAGGCCGACACCACCGCGCGGTGTCCCAGTCTTGACTGGTGCTTTGTCGTGATATGAGCAGTCGGGCCGCCCTTCTTCAGCTCGCCGGACTGATTGGCGTCGAGGCGCGTTACACGGACGCGCTGGGGCAAACCCGGGAGGTGTCGGATGATACATTACTGGCGCTGACAGCTGCCTTCGGCCTGCCATCGGACCCGGTGCGTGCCCGGCGCCAAATCGAGGAGCAACAACGCTCTTTGCCGCTCGGGCTCGAAGCTGCGCATCTGGTGCACGTCGAGGATCAGCACCCCGAGCTCGTGCTCCGCCTGCCACCGGGCTGCCGCAACTTTTCTTGGAGTTGCCGTCTCGCAGACGGCGACGAGCGCTCAGGCCGGGTGATGGTCGATGCCAACTCGAGTGAAGAGCGGTTCGCAATGGCCCTGCCGAGCGGGTTGCCGCTTGGCTATCACCGCCTCGAAGTCGAGGCTGGCGGCATCACCGCCCGCACCGATCTGATCGTCGCGCCGGATCGCTGCTACCTTCCCGCCGAGCTCGGGCCGGGCTCGCGCAGCTGGGGGCTGAGCTGTCAGCTTTACGGTCTGCGCAGCGAGCGCAATTGGGGCATCGGAGATTTTACCGATCTCGCCTCGCTCGCCCGCGCCGCCGGAGGTAGCACCGCTTCGGTGGTCGGCATTAATCCGCTGCACGCGCTGTTCGCCGCAGAGCCTCGGCATGTCAGCCCCTATTCGCCTTCGAGTCGCAGGCAGCTCAACTATCTTTACATAGACGTGACAGCAGTTCCCGGGTTTGGCGAGGACCCGGTAATACGCGAGTTGATGGCAGGCCAGTGGTTCGGAGCGACTCACTGGGCAGCTCGCTCGGCCGAGTTTATCGACTATGGCGCCGTCGCCGCTTGCAAGCGGTCCGTACTGGAAGCGTTGTTTCGCCGGTTTAGCACAGCCGGACGGGCTTTCCGGGAGTTTCAGCAGGCCGCGGGCCAGTCGCTCGCCGATTTTGCCGTGTTCGAAGCCTTGCACGAGCACCACCTTCGCGAGAACCGGCAGTTCTCATGGCACAGCTGGCCGGCGCCGATGCGCGATCCGCGATCGCCGCAGGTTGCCGCATTTGCGGCCGCGCATCGCGATCGCGTCGAATTCTTTCAATTTCTGCAATGGGAAGCAGACCGGCAGCTCGCAGCCGCGTCGCGGGCTAGCCGGGAAGCCGGGCTTTCGATTGGACTCTATCGGGACCTCGCCGTCGGCGCCAACCCGAACGGGGCGGAAGCCTGGGCCGATCAGGAGCTGGTCGCGCCGGGAGCGTCCATCGGCGCGCCGCCCGACGCGTTGAGCCGCGGCGGACAGAATTGGGGCCTGGCGCCGGTCAATCCCTTGGTGCTGCGGCGTCAGGGCTTTGCATCGTTCATTGCGTCGCTGCGCGCTAATATGCGCCATGCTGGGATTCTGCGGATCGATCATGTGATGTCGCTAAACCGGCTTTATTGGATTCCGAGCGGGATGGACGCGAAAGCCGGCGCTTACGTAAATTATCCGTTCGAGGAGTTGATTCGGCTGGTTGCGCTCGAGAGCTGGCGCCAGGCCTGCGCCGTTGTCGGGGAAGATCTCGGCACTGTGCCCGACGGGTTTCGCGACACCATGCGATCGGCCGATATATTGTCGTACCGAATCTTCGTCTTTGAGCGCAAAACTGATGGGACATTCGAGCGGCCGAGCAAATACCCGCCGCTGGCCGCGGCTTCGGCGGCGACTCACGACATTGCGACCCTGAAGGGGTTCTGGCTGGGTAACGATATCGTCTGGCGCGAGCGTCTCGGACTTTACCCCGACCGGCATGCTCAGGAGACCGAGGCGGCCGAGCGCCACCGGGACCGCAGTCTCCTGCTCGACGCGCTGGTTCGGGAAGGATTGATTGAACCCGCCCGAACCGCGGAGTTTCTTCCCGAAGGCGGTGCGCCGGTCTATACGACCGAGCTCGCCGACGCTATCCTCGCCTATCTCGGCCGCTCGTGCGCTCGTCTCATGCTGGTTCAGCTCGAGGATGTGTTCTCCGAGGTCGAGCAGGCAAATTTGCCCGGCACCACCGACGCGCACCCGAATTGGCGCCGGCGCTTGCCGCGCAGCGTCGAGGAGCTAGACCACGGCGTCGACCTGCGCCGCGTAGCAGCACTCATCGATAAGGCGCGCCTAAGCTCGGCGACCGAAGAATTAATCCGAGCGTGATGACCCGCATGTCTTGAAGAAAACTATTATACTAGCGCCATGACGAGTTAGCCTCATAACGAGCTTGGGTATGAGCCGCGGGATCCCGGGTTACCCTGGCGGTCTACCCAGGGGGTCGGCTGGGGAGGCGGGGCCCGTGCCTCCCCGCCCGCTCCCCCCTTCGCGAAGCCTTGCCGAAGCCCCGAAGCCGAGAGTGCGCTCAGGCAACGGGAGTGGGCTTTCCAGATTTGCACAAAACCAGCGGTTGTTGTAACTGGAGCGAAGATTTTTGGGGTGGGACGGCGCCGGGGGGACAGCATGGCCAAGGCGACAGTTCGGTGGGCAAGCCAAGAAGCGCTTGCGGTTGTGAAGCTCCGGCTCGCGGAGGCGCTCGGCTTCGCTCTGCTGCTGGGGTGCTTTTTACTGTTCCTGTCATTGGTCACCTATGACCCGCGCGATGGATCGCTGAACACGGCGGTCGACGCGGTGCCCCACAATTTTCTCGGCCATGATGGCGCGGTGCTGGCCGATCTTCTGTGGCAGAGTCTTGGGCTCGCATGCTTCTTGATCCCGATTCTCCTGCTTGGTTGGTCGTTTCGCCTTATGCTGCACCGCCCGCTCCGGTCCAGCTGGGTCCGATTGGCGCTCCTTCCGGCGGTCCTCACATTGGGGGCGGTAGCGCTTTCGATCCTCGATCTCGGAGCGCTCTCTCCGCCGGCGGGCCCCGGCGGCGCCATCGGATGGGTCATGGCGCGCCTCTTGGTGCGCTCCGGTCTCGGCACCGCGGCGCTGCCTATCTCGATGGCGGCTGCGGCGATTGCCGGCCTCCTGCTGCTGGCTACGATGGGGCTGTCTCTGCGAGATTGGCGTGCGATCGGTGCGGGGGCCGGGCGGGGGGCTACACGCCTGGCCGAGCTTTCCGGAAGCGGCTCGGCCGAGGTGGACTCTCTTCTTGCTCTGGTTTGGCGCCGCCGGCAGAAATCGCGTGCCGCGCGCAACCCGGAAACTGATCGGCGCTCCCGCGCCCCGGAGGCGCGCCACCCGCCAGTCGTCACGCCGTTGCCCAGCCGGCGCGAACCCCGGTTCAGCCAAACGCGGGACCGAGGCGGGCTCGTTCGTTTCATCGCACCAGCGGCGAGGCCGCCCGCACCAGGAAAACGTTCCGAAGGAGAGCGCCAGCCGGCGCTTGACCTCGAACCCGAACAGCAGCCGATACTGCCCTCACTCGAACTCCTGGTTAAACCGCCGGCAGCCAAGGCTGAGGCAATCAACGAGGAAGCGCTGGAAAAAAACGCCCGGCTGCTCGAGACGGTGCTCGAGGATTTTGGCGTCCGCGGGCAGATTGTGCAGGTTCGCCCGGGGCCGGTCGTCACGCTGTACGAGTTCGAGCCGGCTCCCGGGATCAAGGCGTCGCGGATCATCGGTCTTGCCGACGACATTGCCCGCTCGATGAGCGCGATTTCGGTTCGCGTCGCAGTCGTTTCGGGCCGAAACGTGATCGGCATCGAGCTCCCCAACCGCAAGGCGGAAACGGTGTTTCTGCGCGAACTGCTCAATTCACCGGTTTACGAGAGCCATCCCGGACGCCTCGCGCTGATCCTGGGCAAGGACATTTCCGGCGAGCCGGTGCTGGCCGACCTCGCGAAGATGCCGCATCTGCTGATCGCCGGCACCACCGGGTCCGGCAAATCGGTCGGCATCAACACGATGATCCTGTCGATCCTGTACCGGATGCCGCCCGACCGCTGCAAGTTCATCATGATCGACCCGAAGATGCTCGAACTCTCCGTCTATGACGGCATCCCGCATCTCCTCGCGCCGGTCGTCACCGACCCGCGGAAAGCGGTGCTGGCGTTGAAATGGACGGTGCGGGAGATGGAAAACCGCTACCGTAAGATGTCGAAGCTTGGGGTGCGCAATATCGACGGGTTCAACGCCCGCTTGGCCGATGCCGAGGCCAAGGGCGAGAGCGTGATCCGAGAGGTGCAGACGGGCTTTGATCCGGAAACGGGTCAGCCGATTTTCGAGCCGCAGCCGTTCGACACGAGCCAATTGCCGCTGATCGTCGTCGTCGTCGACGAAATGGCAGATCTGATGATGGTCGCGGGCAAGGAAATCGAGGCGGCGATCCAGCGTCTGGCACAGATGGCCCGAGCCGCCGGGATTCACCTGATCATGGCGACGCAACGCCCGTCCGTGGACGTCATCACCGGCACGATCAAGGCGAATTTCCCGACCCGCATCAGCTTTCAGGTGACCTCGAAAATCGACAGCCGCACGATTCTCGGCGAAGGCGGTGCCGAGCAGCTCCTCGGCCGGGGCGACCTGCTTTATATGGCAGGCGGGGGGCGCATCACCCGTGTCCACGGCCCGTTCGTTTCGGACGAAGAGGTCGAGCGCGTCGTCTCGTTCCTGAAGACGCGCGGGATACCGGACTACATCGACGAGATCACCGAGGATGACGATGCGCCGTTGGAGCCCTTAACTGGAGACGAGGATGGCCCATCGGCCGACAACCTCTATGCCCAGGCGGTGGCTGTGGTCTGTCGCGAGCGCAAGGCGTCCACGAGCTTTGTCCAACGTCATCTCCAGATTGGCTATAATCGCGCAGCGCGAATCATCGAGCGAATGGAAATGGAAGGCATCATCACTCCCGCCAACCATGTCGGCAAACGCGAGGTATTGGCGCGCGGCGGTGAATGAGCGCAATTGAAGCCTCAGACGGCCGGTGTCATTTACCTCGCAATGTTGGTTAGAGGAGCGGAGGCAAGATGACCGGTGCCGGGGAGCGCCGAGGAGGTGGCGATTCCTCGGGAGGTGAGCCTCCGTGAACCGCCGGGCCGTGCTGGCGGCCTTCGTTGGATTTGCGGCGGCGCGGCTCTCGGCGGTCACCGCTGCCGCGCCGCCGCCGGCGGCTGTCCCGCTCACACCGCAGGACAACGCTGATCTGCAGCGAATCTCTGCTTACCTGAACAGCATTCGCACGATGTACGCCAAGTTTCGGCAGGTTGCCTCAGGCGGCGGTGTCGCCACCGGGCAGCTCTGGATGGCGCGACCCGGCCGGATGCGGTTTGAATATGATCCGCCCTCGCCGATTCTGCTCCTGGCCGATATGTTTTACGTCTACTATATCGACAAGGAGCTGATCCAGATGTCCAAAGTGGGCCTGAAGTCGACGCCCGCTTGGCTCCTGCTCCGTGACCCGATTACGTTCGGCGATCTTATCGTGACCCGCTTCGAGCGAGGGACGAACACGATAAAGCTGACCGTTGTCGAGCAGGCCGAACCAGACAATGGCAGTTTGACAATGGTGTTCAGCGATAACCCGCTCGCATTGCGGCAATGGTCGATTGTCGATCAACAGCGTAAGACGACTACCGTTTCGCTCTATGATGAGCGCTTCGGTATGGCGCTCGACCCCAAGCTGTTTGTATATCAGGATCCCTATGCCGCTTCGCGCCGCCAATCTGAGCCTTGAGCTGAGCCCAATGCCCGCCCGTCATGTCCCGATCATCGGTATTCCGACCTGCATGCGTACAGTCAATGAGCGGGTTTTCCACGGGGTCAACGAGAGATATCCGAACGCAGTCATTGATGCGAGCGGTTGTCTGCCGATGCTGATCCCGGCGATAGGGTCGAAAGTCGATGTCTGCGTTATGCTCGATAGGGTCGACGGTTTGCTGCTGACCGGAAGCCCCTCGAACGTCCATCCGAGCCACTACGGCGGCGAGGCGAGTCACCCGGAAACCATGCATGATCCGGAGCGCGACGCGACGACTTTGCCGCTGATTCGCGAAGCGGTTCGGCGTGATCTTCCAATTCTGGCCATCTGCAGAGGGATCCAGGAGTTGAATGTCGCGCTTGGTGGCACTCTGCACCAGCGCGTTCATGAGCTCCCCGGCCGCCTCAATCATCGTTCGCGGAAAGATTCGCCGGATGGTCCTTATGGCCCGGCGCATGGTGTGGCGCTGAACCCCCGTGGGCGCTTGGCCTCACTCGCCGGCACAACTGAAGTGATGGTGAACTCACTGCACTCGCAAGGGATCGACTGTCCTGCGCCCGCGCTTTGCGTCGAAGCGGTTGCGCCCGACGGTCAAATTGAAGCGGTGAGCCTGCCCGAGGCCCGGTTCGTCGTCGGCGTGCAGTGGCACCCCGAGTACAAAGTGCTGGAGAACCCGCTGTCGAGGGCATTATTCGCTGCATTTGCCCAGGCTTGCCTTCACACAACCTTGGCTAGGGTTGCCGTCGCGTCCCGCGCGGCTTAATTGTGATCAGAATAGTTCCCGCAAAGACGCATGCATTTTCACCGCTTCCGATATGCAGAAATGGAAGTTTGTTTTTACTCGGCTGCACCCCATCTGCATCACTCGGAAGCGGAGAGAGTTGTCAAACTCTCTTTAGAACGGTCCCGTCTCCCCTGCGGGCCCGATTTCCCCCAAACGCTTCTGACATGCAGGCGCCCGGTCTTCCCCCCCGACCGGGCGCCGTTGTTTTTGCGAACCGGCGCATTCCGCGAGCGCCAACCGGCAGCAAAAGTTTGATGCTGCGCGTCGTCAGTTGGAATATCAACTCGATCCGGCTTCGTGTCGACAACGTCCGGCAGCTGGTCGCCGAATGGACGCCGGACGTCCTATGCTTGCAGGAAACCAAAACCCCCGACGAGCGCTTCCCGCGCGAGATGTTCGAGGCGCTCGGCTATCGCCACATGCTGGTCCACGGAATGAAGGGGTATAACGGCGTGGCAATCCTGTCCCGCACGCCGTTCGCATCGGCCGGAACAAAAGCCTGGTGCAACCGCGCCGATTGCCGGCATGCTGTCGTCGAGCTGGCCGGCGGCATCGAGCTCCACAACATCTATGTTCCGGCGGGCGGCGATGTTCCGGATCCGGAGACAAACCCCAAATTCGGCCACAAGCTGCAGTTTCTCGACGAGGTTACGGCCTGGTTTAGGGCAGAGCGGCAGAATGGCTCTGCGATGATCGCGGTGGGCGATCTCAACATTGCGCCGCTGGAAACCGACGTCTGGTCGCATAAGCAGCTCCTGACGGTGGTCAGCCACACCCCCGTAGAGGTGGACCGGCTCGGACGATTGCAGCAAGCGGGGGCGTTTGTCGACGCGGTGCGGCATTTCGTGCCGCCGCAGGAGCGTCTTTACACTTGGTGGAGCTACCGCGCCCGCGATTGGTCAGCTTCAAATCGCGGGCGCCGCCTCGATCATATCTGGGTGAGCCCGTCTCTGGTCGCTGCGCTCAGCGAAGCACGGGTGCACCGTGACTGTCGCGGTTGGAGCAAGGCGTCGGATCATGTCCCCGTCATGGTGGCGATCGGCGGCTGACACGCCGGTATAGATTATATCGGCCCGGCTCGATCCCGCCGGGCAGCGGAAGAGCGCCTAATTCATCGGCAGTCACGGCTGGTTCGCTGACCAGCACCCCGTTCTGCCGCAAAAGCGGGACGATCAGGGGGGCCAGTTGGTCGGCCAGCGCTTTGCTCGCCGCGATCTCGCCGTTTCCGGGATCGAGATGCGCAAGCACCACACGCTCGGCAAGCCGGGCACGCGCGGCTGGCAGCGTCTCGCGCATATCGCCGAGAAGGAGGAATTGCGGCAGCGGAACACAGTCGGGATGGGCTGCAACAGTGCGTTCGCAGACGTAGATGTTGCGTTGCGGGAAGAGCTTTCGGAGATGATCGTACGTCCGGCCGTTGCCGAGGCCGAGCTCCAGCACTTCACCCTCCAGACCGGCAATCAGATCGGCGGCCAATTGAAGGCAAGCGCGCTGCGCCTCGAGCCGTCGAATGAAGCTGTCCAGCCGGCTCACTGTACTCACGCGGCAACGCCGGTGGTTTCGCGCAACTTTTTCAATTCGGCGAGAGCGGCGCGCAGCTGATTGTTTGTCAATTCAACACGATGTGCCAGCTCCTGCATGATCGAGACCGCCATGTTCGGAAACTCGCGCACCATACGCATGAACGGCTCCTTCGAGATGCGCAGAGCGATGACGCGGTCTTTGGCGCGGACCGTCGCCGCGCGAGGCACATTACCCAATATCCCCATTTCACCGACGATCTCATTGGCGCCGAGCGTGGCTACAACTACCGGTCCGGCCGGTGTTTCGAGAATTACCTCGGCCCGCCCGTCGATAATCAGATAGGCCGCGTCGGCGTGGTCACCCTGCCGCATCAGATTCTTGCCGGGATCGAACCCGACCCGCTCGCTCATAAACGCCAGCAGCTTCAGCTTCGAGGGCTCGATCTCTGCAAAGAACGGGACACGCCGAAGCAGTTCGAATTCCTGTTTGAGGCTCATTTCCTCCCTCCTCGGGTTCGTTTTGCCATTGGTTCCTTCACTCGGCCGCGACCAGCAAGGACATCAGCGAACCGTTGCCTTCTAATTCCGAGACACTACCTTGCTCTTGCAATTTGCCGCCGCTCAAGATGAGGGCGCGATCGAAATTCCGGGCGAGGCTCGCCCGATGCAGCACCCAGATGATCCCTCGGCCGGCAAATTCCTCTCTCAACCCATTGCTGATCTTGGTCTGGTCTTGACCTTCGAGGGCAGAGGTCGCCTCGTTGAGAATTAGGAGGTCGGGACGTTTGAGCACGGCGCGGGCGATTGCGGTCTTCTGTCGTTGCGCCATCGATAATCGCGATCCGCCCATGCCAACGTTGTAGTCGAGACCAACATCGATGATGATCTGGCGCAGCGACAACCCGTCTATCACTTCGCCGAGCGCCTTGGGGGTTCGGGTCGGGGCATCCGATTCGCCATAAGCGATTTTACCAAACAAAATATTATCTTGGACAGAGGCGGCCGCGTTGTAGCGCGCGGGATCGAAAAACTCGATCTGCTGCCGCGCTTTTTGCGGAAGATTGGCACGAAATAACTTCCGTGCTTCGAGCAGCCGGCGTTGCATGACCTCGTCGACGACATCGAGCCGGTGTCGCGCCGGGACCAGCTTGAAGGGCAGCGAGAGAAGCTTCGCCCGATCATGCTTGGCGAGGGCCGCGGTTCCCCCTTCCCCGATCCGGCCGAGGATAGTCACGAACTCGGGAAGATCATTGGCGCTGATGAAGCTGAATTGCGCGAAGAATTCATGATCAGACGGCAAGTCGGCGAACAGTTCGATCATCGTTTCGGCCACCTGCTTGCCAGCGGCGACCAGATCTTCGATCAATCCGACCTGTGTTAAAACCTGTAGCACGTAAGCGTTGTCCGCGAGCGCTTCGAAATCGAAAACCGGGCCGATCGGCGTGCCAAACAGCAGGTTTTCCGCCACCGACGCATTGAGATTGAACCGCTCGGGATCGTAAGTCTCGACGAGATTGGTAATTCCGTCCTCGGCAAGCCGGCGAGCGAGCGCTTTCCGGGCGTCCAGCAACTGCATGGCGGCCTCGGGATCAACTTCCGGATCCAGTCGCCAACGCAACCCCAACGAATAGATTGCCTCGTCGAGATCGAGACGCACGAGCACCTCAGTGATGCGCCGCGAAAGGGCATTCACATCCTCAACCCCCGCAGCTTCGTAATCGATCCAGTCGGCATGAAGATCAAAATCGATGTTCCCGAAACGTCGAGCCTCGTAGGCTTGCCGAGCCCGGCGTTTGATAATTTCCCCCGTGTAATCGGCTGGTCGCACAGGAATGTGACGCAGACCGAACAAGAGTCAAGAATAATCCGCATAGAATCAGAAGGTACGTCACTGGACAAAGTTGTAACCGAACAAGTTCTGCGGGAATTGTTTGCCGCCGATTGCTCGATTGATAATCGTCTTAGGAAGGTCCAGCGATAAATAGAGAAACGGAAAGGAACAAAGGTGAATAAAATTAGTGTTATCTGTTGCGGCAAACTATATCGAAGGATAAAACAGTAGATCGTAGGCTCGATCAAGTCGGGGTCACTGGCCTCCGCTTCCGGCGGTTGCGCGGCCGGTGAACCAGTCCGCTTCTTTGGTCGTACCACCGCTCTAAACGCATTCCGCGAAGCGGGGAACACGCCGTCCAAAGGGCTAAGGGCCTCCGCCACTCCCTTCATCATCGGCTTCATCAAAAGATCATTTCGCGATGACACCGGTTATGCAATAGTCGGGCGGTCGGTTAACGTGAGAGAGCCCTGTGTGACCGCTCGCCGTCATCACAAACGGGTGCTTATCTACAGCCACGACAGCTTCGGACTAGGCCATTTAAGGCGTTGTCGGGCCATCGCCAACTCGCTGGTCGATGCCGACCCCGCGGTGTCGATCCTGATCCTCTCCGGCTCGCCGATCATAGGGAGCTTCGATTTCCGCTCCCGAGTCGACTTTGTGCGCGTGCCGGGCGTCATCAAACTCCGAAATGGCGAATACGTCTCGCTCAATCTGCACATCGACATCGACGAGACGCTCGCGATGCGCTCGTCGATCATTCGCCACACGGCAGACATCTTCGATCCCGACCTGTTGATCGTCGACAAGGAGCCCCTGGGCTTGCGCGGCGAAGTGCGCGATACTCTCGATCTGCTGCAAAGGCGTGGAACGGCTCTGATCTTGGGGCTGCGCGACGTCATGGACGATCCCGAGGCGCTCGAGAGCGAATGGGAGCGCAAGCAGGTAGTTCCGGCCTTGAAGGAGTATTACGACGAGATCTGGGTCTATGGGCTGCCCCAGATCTGCGACCCGCTGGCGGGCCTGTCGGTGCCCGCGAGCGTTCACGAGCGGATGATTTATACCGGGTATTTGAAGCGCATCGCCCACGAGTTGCAGCTCACCCCGGAGATCGTGGGGATCCTCGACAATTTTCTGCTGGTCACCCCGGGCGGCGGCGGAGACGGCGAGGCTTTGATCGATCTGGTGCTGTCGGCCTATGAGTACGATCGGGCCATTCCCCACCCCGCCCTGCTGGTTTTCGGTCCTTTTATGCTGCCGGAACAGCGAGCGGCTTTCGCCGACCGAGCAGCCAAGCTCGATAATGTGCGGGCGATCACTTTCAACTCACGGCTCGAGAGTCTGATGGCGCGTGCGGTCGGCGTCGTCGCGATGGGTGGTTACAACACCTTTTGCGAAATCCTGTCTTTCGACAAGCGTGCGTTGATCATACCGAGGACGGCGCCACGCTTGGAGCAGTTCATCAGAACCAGGCGCGCCGCCGAGCTTGGCTTGCTGGCGATGCTGTCGGAGGAGGAAGGGCGCGATCCCCGTGTCATGGCGGCCGCCCTTCGACGTCTACCGCAACAGCCGCCGCCTTCGGCCGTTCATATTTCCGGCCTGCTCGACGGGCTGCCCGAGGTGAACCGCATGGCCCGGTGGTGGCTCGACCAGGGGCGGCCCGGCTGCTTTGCTGCACGAGCGCGTTACGGAACCTGAGGGTGGCGGCACCTCCTGGGGCAGCAGGACGCGTCGCCTTTGTCCTCAAAGGGTATCCGCGGCTTTCGGAAACCTTCATCGCTCAGGAGATTTTGGCGCTGGAGCGCCTCGGGCTCGAGATCCTGATCGTTTCTCTGCGTCATCCCACGGACCGCGCAATACATCCGATCCATCGCCAAATCAGTGCGGCGTTGCTCTATCTCCCCGAATACCTGCATCGGGAACTGGCTCGGGTTTGGCGCGGCTGGCTGCAGTCTCGCCGACTGCCCGGATACTCCGCGGCGCGGGCTGCCTGGCTCTCCGACCTGAGACGCGATCCGACCCCGAACCGCATCCGCCGGTTCGGCCAGGCACTGGTGCTGGCGGCCGAGCTACCCCACGACATCGGCCATATCCACGCACATTTTCTGCATACGCCGGCTTCTGTGGCCCGTTATGCTGCGCTGTTGACAGGGCTCGGCTGGACAGTTTCGGCGCACGCCCGGGACATCTGGACCATGCCGGAATGGGAGAAGCGCACAAAGCTGGCGGAAGCAGAATGGATTGTGACCTGTACCGAGATTGCGCACACCCATCTCGCGAGCCTGACATCGCGGCTGAATATCGTCTGTCTCTGCTACCATGGGCTCGATCTTGATCGTTTCGCGGCGCCGCCGGAGCGTGCAAACCGGCGCGACGGCAGCGGCCCGCATGATCCTGTCCTCATTCTCTCAGTCGGTCGGGCGGTTGCGAAAAAAGGCTACGAAGACCTGCTCGAAGCGCTTGCGCTTATTCCGGCCGACCTCGAGTGGCGCTTTGTTCACATCGGCGGCGGTGCGCTTGCCGCGGCGCTGAGGCTCCAGGCGGAGCGCCTCGGTGTATCGGACCGGATAGAATGGCGGGGCGCCATGGCGCAACCGGACGTTCTCGCCGCCTATCGCGAGGCCGACCTCTTCGTGCTCGCCTCAAAAATTGCGAAGGATGGCGACCGTGATGGCCTCCCCAATGTGTTGATCGAGGCGCAAAGCCAGCGTCTCGCTTGCGTTTCGACCGACGTTTCGGCAATCCCGGAATTGATCGAGCAAGATGTGACGGGGCTGCTGGTTCCGCCGGGCAACCCAATAGCGCTCGCCGAAGCGCTCGAACGCCTGATTCGCAGTCCTGAGGAGCGGGCTCGGCTCGGTGCGGCCGGCGAACGCCATGTGCGCCGCCATTTTTCGATGGAGGCCGGCATTGATCTGCTGGTGACGCGTTTTGGGCTGGGTTCCGCCTCTCCCCGAGGAAGCGGTCCTGGTAAGAATGTCCGAGCCCCGGAGGAAGTTTCTGGCCGCCGGCAGAACGCAGCTCAAATGGAATGCGTGTCGCCTTTTACGCGCCGCTGAAACCTCCCGATCATCCAGTCCCTTCGGGAGACAGAAGGGTCGCGCAGCTGTTCCTCGTGGCGTTGCGCATGGCTGGCCACGATACCGTGATCGCCTCCCGATTTCGCAGCTATGACGGACGCGGCGACCCGCTGCGCCAGGCTCGTGTGGCGTCTGTCGGCGCACGGCTTGCGGCGCGTTTTGTTCGCCGCTGCCGCGAGGCGCCGCAAACTGCTCCAGAGCTTTGGTTTACCTATCACCTCTATCATAAGGCGCCCGATTGCCTGGGACCGCAGATTGCAGATGTTCTCCGCATTCCCTATGTCGTCGCCGAGGCCTCCGACGCGCCCAAGCAGGCGTCGCGCGGCTGGGCGGCCGGCCGTCGGGCGGCTGAGCGCGCGCTCAGGCGCGCCGACGCAGTGATCGGGTTGAATCCGGCCGATCGGGAGTGCGTCCTGCCGTTGTTGCCGGACGCACGCCGCTGGGTGAGCTTCAAGCCGTTTATCGATGCCGCTTCCTATGCCGCGCGAACACCCGTGAGGGCTGGGCCGCCCCGCCTGATCGCGGTCGCGATGATGCGCTACGGCGACAAGCTCGCTTCGTACCAGATTCTCGGAGATGCTCTTTCGCGCCTTCTGGATTTGCCGTGGTCGTTGGAGGTGATCGGTGACGGGCCGGCGCGGCGGGACGTTGCGGACGCACTCTATCCGCTGAAAGAGCGCGTGACCTGGGCAGGAGAAGTCGGTCCCGCCGAAATTGCACGGCGGTTGGCTTCGGCCGATCTGTGCGTGTGGCCGGCTATAAGCGAAGCCTTTGGCATGGCGCTGCTGGAAGCGCAGGCGAGTGGAGTGCCGGTGGTGGCAGGCGCCGCTGGCGGCGTCAGCGAGATCGTTATGGATGGGATAACCGGCCTTCTCGTTGCTCCGAGCGATCCACCGGCCTTTGCCCGGGCGGTGCGCAGCCTTCTCGTCGACCGCTCCCGGCGTGCAGCCTTTGCCGAAGCCGCGCGGCGCCGTGTCAGGGCGGAGCACGATATCTCCTCCGCCGCTCATCGACTGAATGCGGTATTCGACGCGGTATTCGCGGAAGCCGGGCGTAATCGGGAGTGGAGAAATTCATGACCGGCTCCGTCCTGCTCTACGTACAGCACCTGCTCGGGATCGGGCATTTGCGCCGGTCATTGCTAATCGCCGAGGCGCTGGTGCGAGAGGGTATCAGGGTCACTCTGATCTCGGGCGGAGAACCGCTTTCCTCTCTGGCATACAAATTGGCCGAAAACGTCATCCAATTGCCCCCGATCAGGGCCCTCGACGCGGGGTTCAGGGTGCTGGTGGACGAGACCGGCCGACCGATCGATGACGCGTTGCGGACAGTACGTCGCTCGGCGCTTTTGGCGGCCTTTGCCGACGAGCGGCCTGACGCCTTGTTGATCGAGGCGTTTCCGTTTGGCCGCCGGGCCTTTCGCTTTGAGCTCGATGCGCTGATCGAAGCCGCCCGGGCGCGGCGTCCCCGGCCCCTTCTTCTTTGTTCGCTGCGAGACATCGTAGTTTTGCCTAGCGACCCGCGGCGTCCCGGAGAGATCGTCGATCGGGTTCGCAATGATTTCGATTTCGTGCTGGTTCATGGCGATCCCGCATTCATCCCGCTTGAAGACAGCTTCCCGCGCGGATCGGAAATCGGCGATAAGTTGATCTATACCGGCTACGTCGCGGAGGCCGATGAGGCCGGTGATGCGGCTGCCTCGGACGAGACCGCTGGCACCGACGAGGTTGTGGTCTCGGTCGGCGGAGGTGCCGTCGGGGGCGCGTTGCTGAGAACCGCCATCGAGACCCGCCGGCAGGGATGCTTGGCAAACCTGAGGTGGCGCCTGCTTGCCGGCCCGAACCTGCCCGAACCGGAATTCGCGGCACTCGCCGCCGCTCTGCCCGAGACAGTCGTCTTCGAACGGTATCGGCCGGATTTTCCGCAGATCTTGCGGCGCTGCCGCGTCTCGGTCAGTCAAGCCGGATACAATACGGTGCTTGATATTCTCGCGGCCCGAGCAGCGGCTGTCGTCGTGCCGTTTGCATCTGGGCGCGAGACCGAGCAGAGCTTACGCGCCGAACGGCTCGCCGGCCGCGGCGTTCTCGAACTTGTTCCCGAGAACCAGCTGTCGCCCCAATGCCTCGCTTCTGCCATAGATCATGCGATTTCTGCTCGCCCGGCAACGATTGCGATTGACACACGGGGAGCTCGAAGAAGTGCCAGGCTGATAGCGGACATGATCCGATTTCCCGACCGAGAATTTGGCGTTGCTCGGGACTATCGGTATGATCCGCTCACAACCGGTTTGTTGCCGGGCCGATGATGATGAAATGGCCGGATCTAATGGCCGAGTTCGATTGCTGGGAGGCGGCGGGGAAGGTGGCGACGCTATGGTGGCGCGATGACGACGCGGTGATACCGACCGCACGACTCGGCTGCCTGCTGTCGATCGCGTCGGGCGTGCCGCTCTCACTCGCGGTGATCCCTGCTGATGCTCAACAGGAACTCGCTCAGTGGCTCGCCCAGTATTTGCAATCGGCGCCGAAGGCGTCGGTTGCGGTTTTTCAGCACGGTTGGCGGCATAGGAACCACTCGGGCGTCGGCAAGAAGAGCGAATTTCCGGGGGAACGCCCGAGGCCGGAGGTGGCCTATGAACTCGCCGCCGGCCGGGCGCGCCTGACTGATTTGTTCGGAACCCGAGCGCAACCGGTCCTGGTGCCGCCGTGGAACCGGTTCGATGGCTCGCTTTTCAGTTTGCTCGCTGGTGCTGGCCTCTCCGGGATTTCACGAGCGGGACCGCGAAGCGCCGCCCCGCGGGCGCCGGGCGTCATCGAGGTGAATATCCATGTGGACCTGGTTGACTGGAAAGGAAGTCGCGGCTTTGTCGGGGAAGACGCGGCCTTGGGTGGTCTGGTGCAGCACCTTCGGGCGCGGCGCCTGTGCGCCGTGTGCGCGGACGAGCCGACGGGAATTCTGACCCACCATCTGATCCAGGATGGGGCGACCGACGCGTTTCTTGACCGGCTGACCGCGGTGAGCCTCGCCCATACCGCGGTGCTCTGGCTCGATGCAGGCGAAATCTTCGCTCCAGATATGCGTGATCCGGCATGACCCGCCACTCCTATCCGCCTTCGGCTCTTGTTGGCGATTATCTCCGGGCCGCGGCCGGGTTCTTCCCAACGATTGCGGTACTCGCTATCGGGCCGGTCGGAACTGTCAGCGGGACAATGCTGGGCGGGTTTGCGGCCCTTTTTGCGGTATTTGGGCTCCGGACCGCGCTTCGCCATTGCACCTCGATCGAAGTGACGGAGACGGCGTTGCAAAGTTCGGGTCTGCTGCACGCGTCGATCTGGTGGAACAAGCTCGACGGTATGAAACTTTCCTATTTTTCCACCCGCCGGGATGGGCGTGGCGGGTGGATGCAGCTCAAGCTTCGCGCCGGCTGGTCGATCCTGCGAGTCGACAGCCGGGTTCAGGGGTTTTCCGAGCTGGTGGTAGCCTCGGCCAAAGCTGCCGAGATGCGTCGACTGCCATTGGATCCGGCCACGTCGGCCAACCTGCAGGCTCTTGGCATCGAACTGCGGGCCACGGAACCGCGACTTGGCGACGCGACCGGAGTTGCCGCTGTATGACCGATCTCCTGCAGGTCCGCGATCTTCACGTCCGGTTCGCGGCACCCGGCGGCTTTATCCGCGCGGTGACAGGCGTTTCGTTGCGTGTGCGCCCGAAATCAATCGTGGCTCTGGTCGGCGAATTGGGATCCGGAAAGTCGGTCGTCAGCCAAACTATCCTTCGGATCCTCCCGCGCAGCGGCGTCATCACACGCGGCGAGGTCTTATTCGCCGACCCCCGGCTCGATGGCCAGATTGTCGACATCGCGAAATTGCCGAGCGACAGCGCGGAAATGCGGGCGATCCGCGGCGGCCGGATCTCGATAATTTTTCAGGAGCCGATGACCTCGCTGTCGCCTTTGCATACTGTAGGCAATCAGGTTGGAGAGGCACTGCGGCTTCATCGCCCGGTGACTGCTGCGCAAGCGGCGGAGTTGACAGAGGAAATGCTTCGCCTCGTCGGCTTTCCCGATCCCAGGCGCGCGTGCCGCAGTTACCCTTTCGAGCTGTCCGGCGGACTTCGCCAGCGGGCGATGATTGCGATGGCGCTGGTCTGCCGGCCCGCGCTCCTGATCGCCGATGAGCCGACGACCGCTCTCGACGTGACGATCCAGGCGCAGATTTTGAGATTGATGATCGATCTGCGGCGCGAACTCGGCATGGCGGTGCTGCTGATCACCCACGACCTCGGTGTCGTCGCCAACATTGCCGAAGAAATTGTTGTCATGTACCGCGGCGAGGTAATGGAGAGCGGAACGCTCGACGACATTTTCCGCCGGGCGGAACATCCCTACCTGAAGGCGCTGCTTCGCGCGGTGCCGCGCTTCGATATGAAACCCGGCGAGCGCTTGGTCCCGATACGTGAGATAGCAGCCGGAGATGCTCCGCATTTGATGGCGGAGAAGAGGAAATGGCCGGCCGATGCGGTCGCCCCGCTGCTCGAATGTGTTGACGTGAGAAAGACCTACACGATCCGCAAAAGCGGGTTATTCGGCAGCGCCAAATCGGGGCCGCGCGTGGTCGCGGTCGACGCGATCAGCCTGAAGATAGAACGTGGAGAATGCCTTGGACTGGTGGGAGAGAGCGGGTGCGGCAAGACGACCCTCAGCAAAGTTCTGTTGCGCGCCGTCAACCCGGACTCCGGCTCGATCATTTTCAACGACCACGGGCGGTTGATCGACGTCCTCGCGCTCGAGGGCGAGGATTTGAAGCAGTTTCGCCGACAAGTGCAGTTTGTTTTTCAGGATCCGTTCGGATCTCTAAACCCGCGCATGACGGTCTACGACATAATCGAAGAACCCCTGATCATCCACGGCATCGGCGATCAGCGCTCGCGTCGTGAAATGGTCCACGAACTTGTGACCCTGGTCGGGCTGGATTTGAGGCATGTCAAGCGTTACCCGCACAGCTTTTCAGGAGGTCAGCGGCAACGCATCGGCATCGCCCGCGCTCTCGCGCTGCGGCCGGGCCTGGTTATCTGCGACGAGCCAACTTCGGCTCTCGACGTTTCGATCCAGGCGCAGATCCTCAATCTGCTGATGGATCTGAAGCAAAAATTATCCCTGACCTACCTGTTCATTTCGCATAACCTCGCCGTCGTCGACTACATCGCCGACCGGATCGCGGTGATGTGCGCCGGGCGCATAGTCGAAATCGCCGACCGTGCAATGCTGTTCCGCAACCCGGTTCATCCTTACACTCAGGCGCTGCTCGCGGCCGTGCCAAAGCCGGACCCATCGCAACCGTTGGATTTCAATCAGCTACTCGCCGACAAGGCATCGGATCCGGCAGCTTGGCCGGAGCCATTTCGTCGCGATACCGTGAACCCGCCGCGACTCATTGAAATAGCGGAAGGTCACTGCGTCGAGGCGAGTTCCCCTCCGGTCGTGCTGCCCGGCTGGGCAGCCAGCCGCGTCCGGGCGTAAACCCACCGCGCCCATGACCGAGATCCATCCCAACCGCCGCGAAGCGATAGGACTGGGATTTGCGGCGGCTGTCGCGCTTGCGCTGCCGAACGAAGCACCGGCAGAAATGCATGAAACGCCGGCTCTCAAGGACGATGTAGGAGCTGGAAAACTGCCCAGGGTCGAGGATCGGATACCAGATGATCCGGCTGTGGCAGAGCTGGAATCCATCGGCACGCCGGGGGGCGAGTTGCGCATGCTCATGGGTGGCCCCAAGGACACCCGTATGATGGTGGTGTACGGATATGCGAGGCTCGTCGGGTACACTCCCTCGCTCAAATTTGCGCCGGATATCCTTAAATCGATCGATATCGAAGATAACAGGATCTTCACCCTGCACCTACGCAAGGGACATAAATGGTCGGATGGAAAACCTTTCACCACGGAAGACTTCCGATACTGGTTTGAGGATGTCGCACAGAACAAACACTTGTCGCCATCGGGTTTGCCAATAGCGCTGCTGCCGCAAGGCGAGCGACCCCATTTCGAGGTGTTGAGCGAAACGGGGGTTCGCTATAGCTGGGCGCGGCCGAACCCGCTCTTTTTGCCGAATCTGGCGGGGCCGGACCCGCTCTTCATCTACCGGCCATCTCATTACCTGAAGCAATTCCACGAAAAATATGCCGACAAGGCGACGCTCGATGCTTTGGTAAAACAGGCAAAGCAACGCAATTGGGCAGCGTATCATAACAAATTAGACGCAATGTATCGGGATGACAACCCTGACTTGCCGTCTTTGGAGCCCTGGATACTGACGACTAGACCACCCGCCGACCGCTTTATATTTGAAAGGAACCCGTTTTATTACCGAATAGACAAGCAAGGAAATCAGCTTCCATACATCGATCGGGTAACCCTATCCATAGCGGACAGCAAAATCATTCCGGCCAAGACCGGTGCCGGGGAGAGCGATCTCCAAGGGCGATATCTGCGCTTCGATAATTATACTTTTCTGAAGGCGAGCGAAGACCGCAACCACTACAAGGTGCGACTTTGGCGAACTGGTCCCGGTAGCCAGCTGGCGCTTTATCCAAACTTAAATGTCAATGACGATGTCTGGCGAGGTCTCGTGCGGGATTTGCGTTTTCGACGCGCCTTGTCGCTCGCGGTCAATCGTCACGAGATCAACCAGGTCATCTATTTCGGGCTGGCCATAGAGGGGCAGAACACGCTGCTGCCGCAAAGTCCGCTCTATGAACCCCGGTATCGTTCGGCTTGGGCACAGTTCGACCCGCGCGAGGCCAACCGTCTCCTCGACCTGATTGGGCTCGTCAAGGGGAGCGACGGCATGCGGCAGCTTCCGGATGGAAGGCCGGCCGAGATTATCGTCGAGAATTCGGGAGAATCGACCGAACAATCGGACGTGCTCGAGCTGATCAGGGATTCCTGGCGTCGCGTTGGGATCAAGCTCTTCGCCAAACCGTCGCAGTTGACCTTGTTCCGGCGGCGAGTTTTTTCTGGCGAAGCGTTGATGTCGATCGATAAGGGGGTCGAGAACGGCTTGGCAACCGAGGCGATGTCGCCCTGGGAGTTCGCGCCGACTAGTCAGCAGCAACTGGAATGGCCCAAATGGGGTCAGTTTTATGAGACGAAAGGCATGGCGGGCGAAGCTCCAGCGCTACCTTCCGCGATCCGGCTGCTGAAACTCTACGAAGAGTGGCTTGCTGCAGGATCTGATGAAGAGCACACGCGCATTTGGCAGGACATGCTTCAGATCTGGGCGGATGAGGTGTTCTCGCTCGGAACCGTCGCCGGCGTACTGCAACCGATAGTGGTCAACGACAAACTCCGAAATGTCCCCGAGCAGGGGATCTACAATTGGGATCCAGGAGCCTATTTCGGCATTTACAAACCGGACGGGTTCTGGTTCGACCTGTCCGAGACGTCGGCGAAATCGGCGTCTGCCACTGTCTCGCCGCCAACGCCGCAATAGGAAGCCAGGCGAGAGATGCTCAGCTATATTATCCACCGTATTCTGATCATGATCCCGACACTGATAGCGATCAGTATCGTGATCTTCACGATAATCAACCTGCCGCCCGGGGATTACTTTACAACCTACATTGCCGAGCTGCAAAGCTCCGGCGAGGCGGCCGACCTCGCCAAAATCAATTTTTTGAAAGCGGAGTATGGTTTCGATCGTCCGCTGTGGGAGCAATACGTCTTCTGGGCCGGCGGTCTCCTCCATGGGGACATGGGCTACTCTTTTGCGTATAACTTGCCGGTGAACCAAGTGGTCGGCGACCGGCTGTTAATGACTTTTATTGTATCCTTCTCGACGATCTTGTTCACCTACATTGTCGCATTCCCGATTGGAGTCTATTCAGCAACTCACCAATACAGCTGGTCGGACCACCTATTGACCCTCCTTGGATTTCTAGGGTTGGCAACTCCGAGCTTTCTGCTGGCTCTGGTCCTGCTTTACTTGGCCAATGTGTATTTCGGTATCTCGATTGGCGGGCTGATGGACCCGAAATACGCCGATCAGCCGTGGAGTTTTGGTAAGGTCTTATCGGTGGCGGCGCATCTCTGGATCCCCGTCGTCGTGATCGGCACCGCTGGAACTGCGAGCATGATCCGGCGGTTGCGCGCCAATCTGCTCGATGAACTTCAGAAGCAATATGTCGTGACCGCCCGGGCAAAAGGCCTCCACCCGTTCAAACTATTATTCAAGTATCCTTTACGGATGGCCCTCAATCCGTTTATCTCCGATATCGGCTCACTCTTGCCGCACGTCATCTCCGGCGCGGCGATCGTCTCCGTGGTGATGTCTTTGCCGACAACCGGACCGATGTTGCTCGACGCGTTGCGCAGTCAAGACATGTATCTGGCCGGCTCGTTTTTGATGTTCATGGCATTCCTCACAGTCATCGGCGTCTTCATATCGGACCTCGCGCTCGCTGTGCTCGACCCGCGCATCCAACTCCAGGCGGGCCGGCGCGAATGAGCGAGATGACTTTCACAGGCGGCGTCCCACGGGACCGGGCTGGCGCCCCGCCTGCTCCGATCGCCGACCGGCTGCCGCACTATATTTCCGACGCGCCGTTCGACCCCTATTCCGTCGAAAGAATGACGCCGGCGCAGGAGCGTTTTTATATGGCGTCGGAGTGGCGGATGATGTGGTGGAAGCTACGCCGCCACCGCGTCGCCGTTCTGTCCGGTGCGGTCCTTCTGATTATGTACGCGTCGATCCTGGTTTGTGAGGTCCTCGCGCCGTATGACCTCGACGCTCGCAATACCGATTTCATCTACGCTCCGCCACAGCGGATCCGGATCTTCGACAATAGCCGACTGGTCGCCCCGTTTGTCTATGGGTACGACTACCGGCTCGACATGAACACCCTCGAACGGGTCTATTCGAACAACGGCAAGCGACAGCCGATACGTTTCTTCTGCCACAGCGGCGAGTATCGCTTCTGGGGGTTGTTTCCGGGTGATTTGCACCTGGTTTGCCCGGCCGTGGGCGGGCAGCTTTTTCTGGCCGGGACCGATCGGCTCGGCCGTGATCTCTTATCTCGAATGATCTACGGGGCGCGCATATCGCTGACGGTCGGGCTTCTCGGCGTAGCTGTCAGCTTTACCCTTGGTATTCTGATCGGCGGCATTGCCGGCTATTACGGGGGGTGGACCGACATCCTTATCCAGCGTGGAATTGAGGTCATCCAATCCTTTCCGCATCTGCCGCTTTGGATGGCGTTGTCGGCCATCCTGCCGGTGAGCTGGAGCCCGATCCTCGTCTATATCGGCATCACGCTGATCCTCGGCATGATCGAATGGACCCATCTCGCCCGCGCAGTACGATCTAAGCTCCTGGCATTGCGCGAGGAGGATTTTTGCACCGCCGCAGTGCTGATGGGCGCGAGGCCCGCGCGAATTATCGGCCGGCATCTGCTGCCGAGCTTTATGAGCCACCTGATCGCCTCGGCTACGCTGATGGTTCCCGGCATGATCCTCGGCGAGACCGCGCTTTCCTTTCTCGGCCTCGGGCTGCGGCCACCGATGACGAGCTGGGGAGTGCTGCTCAACGAAGCCCAAAACATCAATGTCGTTGCGCTCTATCCATGGCTGATGCTTCCGGTTGCCTGTGTCATCATCACTGTCCTCGCATTCAATTTTTTCGGGGACGGACTACGCGATGCTGCCGACCCCTATCACTGATGGGGAGGGAGAGGCCGCGCCGGAAGACGAGTGGCCCGCCAATTAATGGATCTGAGCCGACAATCGAACGCGCCGGGTTCGTCTTCATAACCAGCACGGCCTTGCTTCTTCTTGTCTCGGCATCTCAAGCTTGGGCCGAAGACGAGCCGGTCGCGAAGGCTCCGCTCCCGCCGCCGCGGAGCGCCCCTGCCGAAGCCGGCGAGAGGCAGACGCCCAACGCAGCGCCAAATCGCAGTCAATCGGACCCGCGTGCGCCGGCGATTAGGTCCGATCGACCAAAGTCCCAATTGCCGGAGAGGAAGCCTCGCCTCCATTCAGCATCGGATCGCGGCATAGGCGTGGCCAAAAAGCGAGCAACCCTGCGGCTTACGAACCGTTCGATCGGTGCCGGCTCTCGTCGACAAAGCCACCGCGCGGTCATTTCCGAAAAACGCCCAGGGCGGGATCGGTCGCCGACCGGGGCTGTCGGCCATCTTTCCCCACCAAGCGATTATCCCGATCCGCGGCTCCGGAGTTCCACCGAGGGCCTACCCGAGCCGCCACAAGCGCCACGTTATTATCCCAATTACTTTGCCGGTCCGCCCGCATATGGTTATGCACCGAGCTATCCCTATTCATGGGCGCCGCCCGGACCTGGGGTGTTTCGGTAAATGCCGAATGCCGCCGTGGGTAGTTCAGCGGGGCCTGCTCTAGTGATGGAGGTCAACCAAACCGATGATCAAACGATTTCATGCACTCTATGTCGGCCAGATCGAACTGGACAACATCGGCCTGCAAGGCACGCCGGCAAACGACCGCCGGTATCCGAACGAGCGGCTCAGCGAGGTATTCTGGACGGCCCGCGATGTAGCCCGGGAGATGGACGAGCTCGGCTATTACGCCTTCTGGACGGCCGAGCACCATTTCCAGCGTGAGGGTTATGAGTGCCTGCCCAACTTGATTCAGCTTGGACTTTGGCTGGCCACCCAGACACGTCATCTGAAATTTGGCTGCGCTTTCAATATCCTGCCGATGTGGCACCCGATCCGCTTGGCGGAAGACTACGCCATGGCGGACATCGTGACCGATGGCCGTGTGATAATGGGAATTGGCCGCGGCTATCACACGCGCGAGGTGGAGACCTTTGGAGCACCTCTCCTCGACGCGGAAGCCAATCGTGAATTTTTTGAAGAACAGCTCCAGCTTCTGCTGAAATGCTTCAACGAGGAAGCGTTTCATCATAGGGGCAAATGTTATGAATGCCCCCCATCCGTCCCGTATCGCGGCTACCAGCTCGAGGAAATTACGGTAGTTCCACGGCCCAAACACTTGCCGGTCGAGATATGGATGCCGATTGCCAGCGGCAGGACCATCGACATGATGGCGAAATACGGCCTGAAGGCGATGGTCACTTTGAACGGCGAAAAAATCCTCGATGACGTGGTGCGCGCCTTCCACGGGGCCTGCGTCCGGCACGGCCGCTCATCACAGCTCGGCCAGGATATGATTTGGGGGGCAGGCGTTTACCTCGCCGATACCCGTGAAGAGGCGATCCGTCGCGTCGAGCCTTCGCACGACGAGCGTTACAAGTGGTTCGCACCGTTTGGCTTTGTGCGCTACGCCGATGAGCAAGGCCGGACTTGGGGTACCCCTGGTGCGCCGGCGCGGGTGCCCTCGCTGCGCGACGGCGTTGAGCAGAAGGCTTGGTTCTGTGGCCCGCCGTCTCAGGTCATCGAAGGAATCAAATCAATCGAAGCGAAGTATCCGGGCCTGGAGGATTTCATGATCCACTGGGCAGAGGGATTGCCGCCCGATGAGTTCAAGGAGCAGCTCAGGTGGTTCGCTAAGGATGTCATCCCGGCGTTCAACCGCGGCTAGGTAAAGACCTCGATAAATAAGGCGGTCTCGCGCAATTCGAGGTAATTACGGCGATCGCGACAGTCGCGATGGCGGGCGCGCGTGGCTGATCATCGGGCCGCGCTGCACCCCCTCTTGTGACATCGATCGCGCGCTAACATCTTGTCGCGATCACGGAGATTTGCGCATGCGTTCCCTGCAGCCGGTCCGCGGCACCCAAGACCTTCTCCCGGACGCGGCGCGACGCCACCGAGAAGTGAGCGAGACGGCGCGGGCCGTGGCCGAGCTATATGGCTTTGCCGAGATGGCGACCCCGATCTTCGAGTTCACAGAGGTTTTCGCACGGCCGATTGGCGAGCATACGGATATCGTCGCCAAGGAGATGTACACGTTTACCGATCGCGGCGGCGAAGAGGTGACCTTGCGGCCGGAGAATACCGCAGGCGTCGTCCGCGCGGTGCTATCGAACGGCCTCGTCCAGAGCGTGCCGCTCAAATTCTTCTACAGCGGCCCGATGTTCCGTTACGAACGGCCGCAAAAGGGCCGATACCGTCAATTTCACCAGATCGGCGTTGAACTGATCGGCGTCGCGCAGCCGCAAGCCGATATCGAGGTCATCGCATCGGGCCGCCGCATTCTCGACGCGCTTGGCATAGGCGACCGGGTCGTGCTCGAGCTCAATACGCTCGGCGACACCGACAGTCGCGCCGCCTACCGCGAAGCGCTCGTCTCCTACTTTTCGGCGCGCGCCTCCGAACTTTCGGAGGACAGCCGGCGGCGGCTCGAGCGCAACCCGCTGCGGATTTTCGATTCGAAGGAGGAAAACGACCAGCGGGTCGGTCGGGATGCTCCCCCCTTTGCTGATTACCAGAATGCCGAGTCGCGCCGCTTCTTCGATCGGGTCCGGGCCGGGCTCGATCGGCTCGATATAGATTACCGGCTGAACCCACGGCTCGTGCGTGGGCTCGATTATTACACCCATACCGCATTCGAGTACGTGACGGCCGACCTGGGCGCGCAGGGCACGGTGATGGGCGGCGGTCGATATGACGGGTTGGTCGCGATGATGGGCGGGCCTGTGCTGCCCGGGGTCGGCTTAGCGGCCGGTATCGAGCGACTGGCAATGCTGATCGCCGCCCCGCCCCCGCCGCCCCGCCCGATCGCCGTGGTGCCGATTGGGGAGGCTGTGGAAGGGGAGGGGCTGAGTCTCGCAGAGGCGTTGAGAAACCATGGCTGGGCCGTGGATCTTGGCTATTCCGGGAACGTGGCCCGCCGCATGCGCCGAGCGAACAATGTGAACGCGCGGGTAGCGCTGCTGATCGGCGAGGCGGAAGTTGCGCGCAACGTCGTTGCCCTGCGTGATCTCGATAGCGGCGAACAGACCGAGGTGCCGGTGGATCCCTCGTTCAGTGAGTTGCGTGCCCGTCTGCAGGCGTTCTACGGCTGATCGCGGTTATGGGGCCATCTCTCGAGGAGCATTTGGATCAGCTTCTTCGCCGCTACGCGGAGCTGCGCGATGCGCTGGCCGGCACGGGTCTCGCGGGCGCCGATTTTGCAAAATCGTCCAAAGAATATAGCGACCTGACCCCGATCGTCGATGGCATCGCGAAATTGCGTCGCGCGCGCGATGAGTTATTGTCACTGACCGATATCGCAGAATCGAGCGACGATAAAGATCTGCGGCAGCTTGCGGAGGAAGAGTTGCGGGCGCTGCGAGAGCGTCTGCCGGATCTGGAGGAGCAGGTGAAGTTGGCACTGCTCCCAAAGGATGCCGACGATCAGCGAAACGCGATACTCGAGGTCCGCGCGGGTACCGGCGGCGACGAGGCGGCGTTGTTCGCAGCGGAACTCTTTCGCATGTACCAAAGGTACGCCGCATTGCGCGGCTGGCGCTTTGAGATCCTCGGCCTTTCCGAAACCGGCCTCGGCGGATTTAAAGAGGCGACCGCGCTCATCAGCGGCCGCGACGTTTTCGCCAGGCTCAAATTTAAATCGGGGGTGCATCGCGTTCAGCGCGTGCCTGAAACCGAGGCGGCAGGTCGTATCCATACCTCCGCCGCAACGGTCGCCGTGCTTCCCGAGGCGGAGGACGTCGACATCCGCATCGACGAGAGGGACTTGCGCATCGATGTTTTCCGCGCGAGCGGACCCGGCGGCCAGTCGGTTAACACGACCGACAGCGCGGTGCGGATCACGCATATGCCGACAGGTCTGGTGGTAATCCAGCAGGACGAGAAATCGCAGCACAAGAACAAGGCCAAGGCGCTGAAGGTTCTTCGCTCGCGCCTTTACGACATGGAACGGCAGGCGCGCGACAGCGCACGCGCTGCCGATCGCAAGAGCCAGGTCGGCAGCGGCGACCGATCAGAGCGGATTCGCACCTATAATTTTCCGCAAGGGCGAGTGACCGACCACCGCATCAATCTCACCCTTTACAAAATAGACAAGGTGATGAGCGGGGAGGCACTGGACGAGATCATCGACGCAATTCTGGCCGAGGATCAGGCCGCAAGGTTGGCCGCTGTTGAAACAGCCTGACGGGACGTGCGGCTGGCTGGTTGCCGAAGCTGCGGCAGCATTATCGGCGGTTGGTGCCGCGGATCCTCGGCGGCAGGCCCGCCGATTGATTTCCGGAGCTCTCGCGATACCGCCGCCGGATCTCTTCGGCCATCCCGACCGCGCGGTGAATGAACAACAGATCAGCCGGGTCCGGGCGCTGTTGCGGCGCATGGTCGCCGGTGAGCCTTTAAGCCGCCTCTTCGAAAGACGCGAGTTCTGGGGGCTTGAGTTTAGTTTGTCCGCCGACACTCTCGACCCGCGGCCCGACACGGAGACGGTGATCGAGGCCGTGCTGAGGCGGGCGCCTGATCGAGACGCGCCCCTCCGATTACTCGATCTCGGCACCGGTACGGGCTGCCTCCTGCTTGCACTCCTTGCCGAGTTTTCGGCAGCGAGCGGAGTAGGTATCGACATCGCCGAGGGCGCGGTGAGGACCGCAGCCCGCAACGCTGTCGATTTGGGGCTTGCCGATCGGGCCCGCTTCTTTGTCGGTGATTGGGCAACTGCAGTGTCGGGGCGGTTTGATGCCGTTCTCGTCAATCCGCCCTACATCGCGAGCGAAGCACTCGCGCTACTTCCTCGTGAGGTCGCCCGGCACGACCCATGGCGGGCTCTCGATGGTGGTGAGGACGGTTTACAGTCGCACCGGGCAATAGCCGAAGCTGCACCGAGACTTCTGTCCCCCGACGGGATCTTGGCGACGGAAATCGGGGCCGGTCAGGCCGAACTCGGTCGCCACGATAATGAAAGATAACGGTCTGATCGTGGACGGCATCGAGAGGGATCTTGCCGGTATCGCTCGATGCGTCGTCGCGCGTCCCGCGCCGCAAGGACGGCGAAACAGAAAAAGGTTGGAATGCGCTTTGGTCCCGTTTAGGCTGGCCGAGTTTGGGGGCTAAGTGTCCGCGGCACAGGGCGGCAATACGCGCTTGAAACCGCTGAGAGGGGGCTAGGGGAAGGCTCCTGCCGGACAAAGGTCCGATAATGTCCACCGCGACGAGATAGGTATCATGAGACCAGGACCAAACAAACGATCGCGCGGTCGCAACAACGGGGCCAACCAGCATCATAACCGCCCGCGAATGCCTCATCGCATTCAGACGTTTGACAGTAACGGTCCGAACATAAAGATCCGCGGCAATGCGTACCAAGTCTTCGAACGTTATGTCGCGCTCGCACGTGAGGCGGCGGCGAGCGGAGACCGGATCGCAGCGGAAAATCTGTATCAGCACGCGGAGCACTATTTCCGCATCATGAATGCGAACGGCGAGGCCACTTCTCAGGGCGGGGCACCGCAGCGCCCGACCACTCCGGCCGACGTCGAGTTGGACGGCGCCGAGGGGGAGCGCCAAGAGGCAGAAGAAAATCTGGTGCAGCCCCGGCCTCAGCCGCTGCCGGATGATCAGCCGCCCGGGTTCTGAGCGGGGGCGGAACGGTCTTCGGCGAAGCTTGAAGAGTCGGGGCGCGAGAAGGCGTCTTTCCCGGTTCTTCATCCTTCCTGATCGGAGCCGACGACCAAGTGGCACTCTCTGACCTCCTCGCGCGGAATTCTTAGCGTAGCTGGGGGATTCAACTGACGCAGGACAAGCGCGTCTCCCTCCCAGCCCACGAACTGCTTGATCAAAACCGCCTGTCCCTCTTTGTATACGACCACGTCCCGGCCGCGGATGGGTGGCTTGAAGGGGTTGACGTGCAATAGCCAACCCGGTTCATAGCGTGGTTCCATGCTGTCGCCGACCATGTAGATGGCGTAAGCCGAGCGCACGCCGCTCAAATTGGCTGGCCGTGGCGTGTATCCGATCGGGCCATCCTCAAGGAACATCTCCTGGTCGGTCCCGCCCCGCGCACCACTGCGGATCGGTATCCGATCCGGCTCGTGGAGCGGTCGCGGCGGCGAAGCGCCGGGTGTAGTTGACCCGGCAGACGGCGGGCGACCTCGCCCCGGCCGTTGAACCTCGCCGGCTGGTGGACTGGCTGTGGTATCGACGGCATGCCTCAGGACCTCGTCCTCTGGCACGCGCAGGAAAGCCGCCAGATGTACAACCTCAAGCGGTTTCATCTGACGATCTCCCTTGAGCATGCGGGAGACGGCTGATGGGGCAAGACGGAGATGGCGAGCGAGATCGGCTTGGGAGGCACCGACACGCGCCAAGGCTTGACTAAACCAGGAACCGTCCATAATGCGTCCTTCACAATTTGCTGTTATTGACTTCCTGACAACGACTGCGTAACATATCAGTGCATTACTGACAAGCCATTTGATGAAATATCGGATTAATATGACAAAGCGTGTTCCGTACGATGGGCTCGAGGATTTACAGAAGGACGATGGGTGCGCCTATATAATCGACGAAGCAGGCAGCGGTCGGCAAACTTGCGGGGCCAGACGTCGGCTGTCCTCGTCTTATTGTCCGCACCATCATTCGGTTTGCTACATCATGGGCGGCAGCAAGGCTGAAACCGACCGATTGCGCGAAGTCGAAGCCCTCGCAAGCGCTGTCGGCGGACGGCGCGCGCGACAGCGCGCCGAACCCACTCGACAGTTCCTGAAACGACTGGAGCTGACCGTTCGCGAAATTTTTTGAGCCATAAGTTCATGTTTTGTTCTGGAACAGGCCGATGACGCAGAAAGGTTCTCGGCTGGGGCGGCCAGTCACGACAATGCCCGAGGTTATTCCAACGCCGGAGCGGAGTAATCACGGCATCGTAGAGCGGTTGGAACGGACGATCAGCGATGCTTCAGGCCGTCCTTCCCGACCTTACCGTTTTGTCGACACGCTCGCGATTATGGAAAGACGGGGCTCGATCACCGCGGGCATGCGGCAAGCCGGAGAGGATTTCCGAGATTGTTTTGCCGTCGCCCAACTCGATCCGCTGAGCGCATTTGACATATCGCGGCCGAAAATTGGCGGTCGTGGCGGCTTTAAATCTGTGGAAGAGCCTGGGTCACGCATCGAGAGTGCGCGCAAGAAGGTTTGGCGCGCCACTCTTGCCGTTGGCGGTCTCGGCTCAGCCGGCGGTTCGTGTATATGGCACGTTGTAGGATGGCAACAATCGCTCAAGGAATGGGCCCTCGAGCAGGGCTGGAACGGGCGGCGCGTGAGCCAGGAGGCGGCCTCAGGCATCCTGATTGCCTCATTGGGCACGCTCGAGGCACATTTCGCTCAATCGAAGGCTTGCTAAGATCATATTTATGATTTGACAATTCGGGATCGAGGTGATATAGTTCTCCTACGCTGGGAATGGTGGGGAACGGGACCAAGTCGAGTGCTGCCGGCCCCCCGACGGGTTCAGTCCCGATACCGGCGGTGCCCCGGAAGAAAGCCGAACCAAGAAACCAGTCCTTGGTGCGCCGGCGCCCTGGGCTTTAGCGGCCAGCGCGAGGCCTCACAAATCACCAAAGGATTTCTCAAAGGATGCGCGCGAGGCGTTTGCACGCCACTTCGCTCGGCTCGGGGCTTGGCTCGGGGCTTGGCTCGGGAGCGGAGTGGCCCAGGAACGAACTCATCGCCGCTCTGACCCCCGCAGAAGCGCGGGCGCTGCTTTATGAATGGGCATTCTGGGCCCGGCCGAATCAGTTGTCCCCCAATGGAGAATGGCGGGTATGGCTCGTGCTTGCGGGCCGCGGCTTCGGCAAAACGCGAACCGGCGCGGAAATGATCCGCGCTCGGGTCAGTGCGCGAACCGCACATCGACTTGCGCTTGTAGGGCCGACAGCGGGCGATGCCCGGGACGTCATGGTCGAAGGGGAAAGCGGCATCCTGGCTATCTCGCCACCTTGGGAGCGGCCGCGCTATGAGCCATCCAAGCGGCGTCTGACTTGGCCGAATGGGGCAGTCGCCACGCTGTTCAGCGCCGACGAACCCGAGCGCCTTCGCGGACCGCAGCACGACGCAGCATGGTGCGACGAGCTTGCCAGCTGGCGTCATCCGGAGGCGTGGGACATGCTTATGTTCGGCCTGCGCTTAGGAACTGATCCGCGCGTCGTGGTGACCACGACGCCTCGGACGACGTCGCTCATTCGTGGGTTGATTGCCGATCCAACGGTTATTGTGACGCGAGGCACTACCTACGAGAACCGCGCCAATCTCGCCTCGGCGTTCTTCGGACAGATAATTCGCAAGTATCAGGGGACTCGTCTCGGCCGCCAGGAGCTTGAAGCAGAGCTCCTTGAAGATGTTCCCGGTGCCTTGTGGAACCGCGGCATGTTGGAGGGATCACGACTCCGCGTGGCGCCGCCGCTGATAAGGGTGGTCGTCGCCATCGACCCAGCGGCGAGCTCGACTGAGCGGGCTGACGAAACCGGGATTATTGTCGCGGGCAAAGATGCCGGCGGACGAGGTTGGGTGCTCGCCGACGCCTCGGGTCGCTACCAGCCGGCCGAATGGGCCAAAACAGCTGTTTCGGCCTATCGCGCGCACCGGGCCGATCGAATCGTAGCCGAGGTGAACAATGGCGGCGATATGGTCGAGGCCACGCTGCGAGTGATCGAGCCAAACGCGCCCTTCACTGCCGTGCATGCTTCACGCGGAAAGGTAACTCGCGCAGAACCGATTGCGGCGCTCTACGAGCAAGGCCGCGTGCACCACCTTGGGGTGTTTCCGGAACTGGAGGATCAGATGTGCGCCTTCACCGCCGACGCGCATGGCAACCTCTCGACCCGTTCGGCCGGCTACTCTCCTGATCGGGTGGATGCGCTGGTTTGGGCATTGACCGATCTCCTGGTCGAAGTCGATGCCCGCAGAAGGGATTTACGAGATGTATCGCCAGCTTAGTGGTCAACTGCCTGGTAATGGGAAACGCGATTCTTAAAGGCGCTTCGCCAATCGTTACCGGGGCAATCATTACCGGGAAGGAGCCGATCATTGACGCTGCTCGTCAAGGACGCCAATACTACGACACAATCGATATCGACGCAGACTGACGTTGCCGGCAACCTCGTCCCGGTTCATGCACCGGCGGCAATCAATGGCGGCGTAGCGACCCCGGTTAGCCCGACGGCTCCTCTTCCGGTTATCAATGCGGCTGGCTCCGCGGCGATCGACGGCAGCGGCACAGTCGTGACCGGTGGCATGGCCCAGCCGCTATTTGCCGGCGTTGTTCCGCTCAACGGCTTTCTCGTCGCAAACAACTCTTCGGCCATCCTGTATGTTTCCGATGTCGGTGCGGCAAGCGCGGGCGGGGGCTCGATCCCAATCGCGCCGGGCGCAGTGTTCATCACACCCTCTGGTTATAAGCCGGCGGGTGCTGTGAGCCTCTTTGCCGGTTCGACCGGCCAGTCCTTCGCGGCGCGGAGATGGTGATGTCTCTGCCGGTATCAGCATCTGTGCCGCATCTGGCCATGACGGTACCGACGGGCTTTGCCGCCGCTCTCGGGATTTCGCTCGCTACAACGACCGCCTTGTAATTTCCTGAGGCCGGGCTGGCGCGCCGCATCGCCCGATTCCGATTGTTCAGCGCGTGGCGAGCGCTCCCCGCCACCGCGGTTCTGGATGGCCTGCGGTCGGGGCAGCAGTGCGCAAACGACAACCAGAGAAGCGGAGCCCGCCCGGCTGACCGGCAGCCAGCCCGCGGATTTCAAATCAGCCGTATTCTTCTGGGAGCCACGGCGTTTGCTTTTGGGCTCGGCGTGACGCTCCCGACGTTGGCACAGACGATCATCGGCTCCTCACTCAACATCACGGGCCAGTCCACTCTGCAAGGTGACGTGGTCACGTGCTCAGGGCACCCGTGGATCGATGTTCGTTGCAACGGCGCCGTGGCGGACGGGAATCACGACGATACGAACGCAATAAACAGCACGATCTCAGCTGCTGTCGCGAATAACTGGCCGGTGCGCTTACCCGCGGGGACCTACAAGGTCACGTCCCGGGTGACTATCGACTACGCCACCCAGGCCGGCCAAGGGTTCCGCCTCATCTCGGACGGCGCCGTCATCGACGGTCGAACGATCGCATCCGGCCCGGTGCTGCAGATCCAATGCAGCGGCGGTACGACCAGCAGTCCGACCGGATGTTTCTATTTCAAAGAAGAGGGCAGCCTGTTTGTCAACGGCAATACTCCGGCTTATGTCGTTGTGGTCGGCAAAACCGATTTCTCCGATGCGCACAATTCGGTAAAATTCGATCATCTGATTGTCAACAATGCCAATACCGCAGCAGCGGGCGGAGGCTGCCAATTCAACTATGTACTGGACAGTGATATTTTCGCGGTCTGCGTAGCAACTGGCGGCGCGGCCGGTCTCGCATTCGAGCAGGTCCAGTTTTCCCGGATTTCAGGTGCGGGCACGGCGGAGGGCATCAGTGGCCGTGGGGTGGTTCTGGAGAACGGTTACAACTTCAGCAACACCTTCTTCGCTCTTGATCTCGAAGTGTCCCCGACCTGTCTATCGATAACTTTTAGTCACAATGGTCTAAACACGTTTGTATCCCCTTATTTCAACTGTGTCACCGCGGTGAATGCGACGGCAAGCGACGGCAATGTGCTGATCAACCCCAATTATGGCGGCGCCACGGTCAATTACGGACCGCTCTCGACGGGAATATCGGTAATCGGCACAGGATCACGAGACAATTGGCTGTTTCCGGCCGTCGGGTCTTATGTCGCAAAGCCGATCGATGATGGGCTGAGCGTCTCGAGCTATAATGCTCCGGGCGCATCCATGTCAGTGACCCTGCCTGCGCTTTCCAGTGTCAATGCAGGATGGAGCATGGGATTTGCTTCCGATAACGGCAAGGGCATGACGATCACGACCACCAGCGGTTCGATCATCTCAGGCGGCAAAAGCGTCGCGTCGATCACGATGGGCGCCGGAGATTATGAATATGTCCGGCTGCAATCGGATGGGAACAACTTCCGTATGGTGTCGTCAACCCGAAACACGCGCCTGGCGAACGGCTTTGAACCGCCGCCTTGGCCGAGCAACTGGCTGTTCCCTGCGACTTCCGGCTATGCCGCCAACCTCAGCGACAACGGCAACGTCCTCTCGAGCTACAATAGCGCTTCAGGGCTGACTGTTACGCTGCCCTCGACAAACGGGCTGCCCGACGGCTGGTCGATAGGCTTTGCTACGGACAACAACAAGGGTCTGTCGGTCCAGGTGAACAGCACCGCCGGTGGTCACATCCTGTGGCCTGGTTCCGGCGGATCGCAGACATCAATAGGTATGGCCAGCACCAGCCAGGGTGCTTACGAATTCATGGTGATGCAGTACGACGGCAACGGTAATTTCCGGGTGCTCGAAGCGACACCGGCGACCGCGCAGGCGATCGGCATGCTCGGCGCCGCCGGGATCAGCCGCTGGAGTTTCCCCACGGCCAGTTCTTACTCCGCCACAGTTGCCGACAATGGCAATGTACTGTCGAGCCTCAACAGCCCGGCTTCCTATTTGGCGGTAACCTTGCCGTCGACGACGGCCGTGCCGATGGGATGGACGATCGGGATAGCGACCGATGGCAACAAGACCGCCGCGGTGCAAACCAATCCCACCTCCGGTGGGCATATTGTCTACCCGGGTAGTGGCGTAAGCACTACGTCGGCTTCGCTCGCCGGAGCAAATTACGAACTGGTCGTGCTGCAATTCGACGGCGGGAATTTCCGGGTTGTCCAAGCGACACCGGCAACGGCCACTTTGATGGGGATTAGCGGCAACGCCCCGGGGATCAATCGTTGGAGTTTTCCGGCGGTTGGCACATATGCCGCCTCACAAAGCGACATCGGCAACGCGTTATCCAGTTACAACACGCCGGCCGGCTCTCTAACCGTGACGCTGCCGCCGACGACTGCGATAAGTGCCGGCTGGACGATGGGCTTTGCGACTGACAACGGCAAGACTATGACTGTTCAAGTCAATGGCGCTTCGGGCGGACACATCCTTTATCCGGCTGGTGCGACCGGCTCTGCCGGGAGCTCTGTCACATTGGCGCCTGTCAACTACGAATTTATGGCGTTGCAGTTCGACGGCAGCAATTTTCGAATATTGTCGATTACCCCACGCAGCGCCTCGGCGCTTGGAATGCTCGGGCATCAGAATACGACGGGAGCAACCCCGGCGCTCGGCTCGGGATCTAGCGACTGTGGGACTTCACCGTCGATCGGCGGCAATGACAGTGCCGGGCGGGTTACCGTTGGTGCTGCCAATGGTGGCCGTTGCACGATTACATTCGTATCGCCATGGCCGAACCCTCCGATTTGCTCGGCTTTCGACGAAACCGGGCCGACGCTCGTAAGACCAACAGCCACTTCAATTGCCAGCGTGGTGCTTACCGGGGCCTTTGCTGACGGCGACGTTCTTGCCTACAGCTGCGTTGGCTTTCAATGATCCGGATGGAGTTGCTCTGATGCCTGCTCCTGACGGGAAGCGGACTTCGTTGGCGTCATATAGTTGGGGCGGCTGGGGCAGTCAGAACGACGTCACTCGATTTCGCGATGTTTTTCAGCCCGACGGCGGAAGCTTTTCACCCAGCTATCCGCTGGTTCCGCCGGAGCGCGAGCAGGTACGCCTCTGGGATTATCCAGTCGGCTACAATGCGATCTATACGCCGCGCTCTTACGAAGCGATCGGTTTCGACGAACTGAGGGCGCTTGCCGAAACTCACGATATCACTCGGCTCGCGATTGAAACTCGAAAGGACCAGATCGAAAAACTCGACTGGACGATCAAGTCTCGCAACGAGAAAACGCCCGACAGGGACGCTGCCTCTCGGATCGACCAGCTGACCGAGTTCTGGCGAAGCCCCGACGGCGAACGCCCCTTCGCAACCTGGCTTCGCGAGGCGCTCGAAGACGTCCTGGTGCTCGACGCGGCGGCATTTGAATTACGCCGTAACCGCGGCGGGAAAATCATCGGGCTCGACGTTGTCGACGGCTCGACGATCAAGGTGTTGCTCGATGATACCGGTCGGCGGCCACGGCCACCGGCCCCGGCCTACGAGCAGATCATTCACGGGCGGCCTTGGCGTCTCCTGACCACCGACGAGCTGATGTACCTGCCGCGGAACCCGCGGCCGCACAAGGCGTACGGTTTCGGCCCGGTCGAGCAGATCGTCACGACGGTCAATATCGCGCTGCGCCGCCAAGCGATGCAGTTGCAACATTTCACCGAGGGTAACGTCCCGCCCGGGCTGCTCAACGCGCCGGACGGGTGGAGCCCTGAGCAGATCCGTCAGTTCCAGGAGTGGTTCGACTCGATTCTAGCGGGAAATACGGCTCATCGCACCCGTCTCGTCTGGGGTCCCAGTGGCGCCAAATACCAAGCCTTCAAGGAGGCGCCGTATAAGGATGATTTCGACGAGTGGCTGGCGCGGATCGTCTGTTATGCGTTCTCACTGCCGCCCACCGCTTTTACGCCGCAGGTTAATCGGGCCACGGCGCAGACTGCGCAGGAAGCGGCCCTGGAAGAAGGGCTCGCGCCCTTGCTCGGGTGGGTCAAGCGGTTGGTCGACGGCGTCATCCAGACCAGGATGGGCCAGGTCGATCTCGAATTTGCCTGGTCGAATAGCCGGCCGACAGATCCAAAGGATCAGGCAACGATCCTCAGCGGTTACGTGAAGGACGGCATCTACTCGATCAATGATGCGCGTGACATTCTGGGAATGCCCCCGGTCGCAGGCGGGGACGAGCCGATGTTTTTGACACCACAAGGACCCGTGCTGCTGAGCGATGCCGATAAACATAACCGGAGTCGGCACGCAGATACTTAGGTTTCGCCGCACATTTGTAATGGCAGTGATTTAGCTCGCCGGCGACCGAGGCTGCGGCCATCGCTCAACGCCGCGCCGGTAGATTATTTGCGCGAGCACAATGAATACGCACGCTAGGAGCCCTTAATGAGTGTTCTGCCCTCCGACATCGTCGTCTATGGTTCGGCTAATATGCCTGAGGCGGATGGCGCGATCAACGGCGGCGCTGTTGATTTTAGCCGTCGTGTCGCATTCTACGATATCGCGCCAGCTGGCAACCTAGACGTAATATCGAGCTCAGCCAGTGACACGGCGACCGAGATTACCTTTTACGGTCGTGACGCGACCGGCGTGGTTCAGAATCAGACCTTAACCTTGAATGGACAGAGTTGGGTAACCGGTTCTCAGCCGCTGGAACGGCTGCTTTTCGCCGCTTTGTCGGGAGCCACCGCAAACGGCCCCGCCGCCAATCCCGGTGGCACGGCTGCGGTTGGCGATGTCGCGCTGGCAGCGCATGTCTGTGTATTGCCGGCCGGTTCAGTCACCACTGACCCAACGGTTCGGACCGCACAGGGCGGCTCCGCCAATCACACGGGGACGACCCCGGCCTTGTTCAAGTTGCAGGCGGGTGACGGAGCCAACGTCTCCTCCGGACAGGTGATCTGGATCAGGGAGTGGCACCGGTGCGAACCAGCTAGGCCAAATCATCGCCACGTCAGGTTACGGCACCGACGTAGTGGCCGTCAGCCGCGATTGGGCCACGATCCCGGACAATACAACCAGCTACAAAATTCTCCAAGGAATGCTCTTTGAAATTTCGCCCAATCCCATCACGGCCATTACCCGCATGTTCTCGAACACGGCAGCAGACGGACCGGCCGGCGCGCAGCGCACCTATTACGAAAAAGTGTTTGTTGTCAACGACAACACTGCCACCGCACTGACCGGTGCACAGATCGAGGTTGCGAGCGAAGCGCCGAGCCTACCCGCGGGCGCTCTGTTGGATCTGGCGTTGGCTACGGCTCTGAACGACACCGGCACTGCCGCTAATCGTCAATCAGCACCTTCTTCGGGCATAGGCTCGTTCATCTCGCAACCCGCCTTTGTCAGTGTGCCTGGTGCGGGCAACCTGCCTTCGGGCGCCGCGCCCAACACCTCCGGTGCTCAAGGTGTGTGGCTACGGTTGACGCTACCGGCTGGCACCGCGACCTACAAGGGCTGGGCCGACCTGCGGACACAAGGGACCACGACGTAACGGTAATAGCGGTGGAACCTCGCCATGCCGACAGCTAGCCACCTTGCGGTCTTCTACGCAACCGAAAGCAAAATTCTTCGTCGAAAGGTCATCCCCGATGAAGATATGGTGCTTGCGCAGCTACGCGCTGAACCGGGTGAGAGCGTGCTTCTGCTCCCGCTTACCCGTCCCTATGATGACGCGGCCTGCCGAGCCGCAATTGCTGAAGCGACGGGTTGCACGCCAGCCAGCGGGCGGTGCTGCGTGGTCGACGAATCAGGCAACGTGGTTGCCGTCTGTAGTGCCGACCCGGCGCTCGATTCACATCGGCAAGGGCAGCTCGTCGCAAATGAAGTTGCAGTGCCTGGCGACCGTTATATCAGCGGAGCGTTTTCGCGCCCGTCTGCGCGATGATCAGCTCGATGCCCAGTTTCGGATCATCGGGCCCCCAGCTCGCCATCACCGTTATGACGCCCAGACGAAGGCGTCGACACTCCCCCTCTTCGATACGCCGAGCCTGTCGTCGTCGCCGGCCCGAACTTCGTAGGCTCGGCGGGGGAATCCGGCTGACCGACAGCCTTCTGGTCCTGACGTGACGCAAATTTTTATCATCTCGGGCACCTCCTGGACGGTGCCGCCGGATTGGTCCAACACCAACACGATCGAGACGATCGGCGGCGGCGGCGGCGGTTCCGCCGCAAGCAATCCGCAGGCCGCGGCTGGCGGTGGCGGCGGCGGCTATTCGAAGGTCACCAATCTTGCGGGCCTTTCCGGAACCGTCACGATTCAAGTCGGCGGCGGCGGTCCGGGCTCGAGCACGGCAGGCTCCGCCGGCACGGCCGGCGGCGATACTTGGTTCAACGGCGCGAACCTCGGCGCATCCTCGGTTGGTTCCAAGGGCGGAACCGCTGGCGCGCCGGGCAATGGCGGTGCTGGAATCGGCGGGACCGGCGGCGAGCAGCCCGGCAATACCGGCGGCGTCGGTACGACGAAATACAAGGGTGGAAACGGCGGGTCGAACGCTGGCGCGAATCCCGCGACTGGTACCGGCGGGGGCGGCGCCGCCGGCCCCAACGGCGATGGCGCGGCCGGCAGTGGGGCGAATGCCAATTCAACGAGCATCGACGGCGGCGGCGGGGGGGGTGGTTCTGGCGGCGGCGCCGCAGCTTCGAGCGTCTCAGGCAATACCGGCGGCAGTGGTGGGGCGAATTTCACTGCGTCACAGGTTGGCGGTGCCGGGGCGTCATCGACCGGATCACCTGGGTCGCATGGCACTGGTGACTCCAATGGAGCGAGTGGTGGAGGCGGCGGGGCCGGAGCGGCGTCCGGTGCCAATTCATCCGGCGGTAGTGGCGGCTTCGGGCAGGAATGGGATTCGGCTCACGGATCTGGCGGCGGTGGCGGCGGCGGCGGCGGCACTCAGGCTGGGAACGCCGGCCAGGGCGGTCCCGGTGGTGATGGCGGCAGTTACGGCGGCGGCGGCGCAGGTGGCGGCTGGAATGGCCTTGCCTCCGGTCTCGGAGGCAGTGGCGGGAACGGCATCATCGTTATCACCTATGCGCCCGCAATCAGCGCCACGATAGTGGCGGAGTCTCGGACTGCAATGGAGCATCAATCAGTCGGCCGCATAGAAGCTTTTGAGACGATAGAGTTTGGCCTCTCTGTCCCGAGCGGTGTCGCAGTGGCGACCGAAGGGTGCCAAGAAATTCATTGCGATGGCGAAACACCGGTTGAAGCTTCTTGTCCTGTTGTTCGCAGCTCCCTCGTCCCGCTTCAATGGGCAACCTCCTTGGTCTTCTATACGGACGCGCTGACGCCGTTCGAAGCCGCCGCGGCGTTACACCGCGATACCCTGGACTTCGTCGAATTTGCACGCGTTGCCTTGAGCAACATACAAATCCGCCTTGAGTTTCTCGCTATTCCGGATAGCGAGGTGCTCCTTCCTGCAGAAGCGCTGACAAATGGTGCACGCATCTCAGCGGATGGGCTGCTCGGTTTGGAATGGGTGGGCCTTCCGTCCCTGCTGATCGTTGCACCGGAACGGCTGTTGCGCTCACCTGGTAGGATCCGCGTACTTGCGGGGCCCCACAGTATTCATCCGCTCAGAGGTGATTGAGGTTTTCCCAATGCGCATTACAACGCCTTTCGCCCCGATAGAGATTGGTGAAGTCGATCATTTTGCGTTTGACTTCACGCCGGATGTGGGTGCGGCTGTGATCGTATCGACGAGCTGGAACTGCGCATTGGGCCCGTACGAGACAGCGATCGATCCGGCACCGCAGTCGCGGATTTTCTCGGTTTCCCCGCAAACTGCTATTCAAGTGCGTTCGCCGATGGACGGATCGCTGCAGACGCGTACGGGGTCATTTTCCGTCGGTGTGATCGGAGGTATGCCGGCCTCGGCAGCTGGCGGTAATTATATTCTCGAGGCCACTGCTAATTTGAGCGACGGGCGTGTGCTGAAGCTCAATTCGACGGTGCAATGCAAGCTGCCGGGGCCCTGAGCCTTCGGAGCACTGGTTTCTCTTGTGCGCGTTACCAAACTAAATCCGACACTGACTGGGATTTCCAATTATGCGGCTTTACGGCGCAATCCAGAAGGTCGAGCCTCAGGACGACGGGACCGTGCGGGTGTACGGGATCGCGACATCCGAGGCTTTAGACGAACAGGGAGAGATCGTGCGGGCGGACGCCATTCGCGCAGCGATCCCGGACTACATGCGTTTTCCCGCTCTTCGAGAAATGCATCAACTCTCTGCCGCCGGATCAACGCTCGAAGCCGAGGTTTGCGAGGACGGCACCACCCGCATCGTCGCCCATGTCGTCGACCCGGTCGCGGTGGCCAAGGTGAGAAATCAGGTCTATCGAGGCTTCTCCATCGGCGGGCGCGTCACACAGCGCGAGGCCGGCAACCCGAATACTATCACCGGTCTCGTCTTGAACGAAATTTCTTTGGTGGATCGGCCCGCTAACCCGGAAGCCATTTTCGACTGCTGGAAAGCAGCAATGCCGCCGGATGCTCCTCTCGGTGTCGCAGAGCCAGCTGTCGAAAGGCGAACCCGCCGACACAGAACAGGTCCCGTCGGGACCGCAACCATTCAACGCTCCAATCCAGATCTGGGCCTGCACTGTTCCCGATCACCGTCATCTGGCCAAAGCGGATGCGCTCAAATGCCTCGAGGGCGGCGCCGGACCACAAGAAGACGGGCGCGCTACCGCCGCCACAGCCACAGCCTCCGCCTCTGCAAAAGATCTCGCCAAGGCATCCCGGAGCTTCTCTGACGAAAGCTCTGCGTGATGTCGGTCAGATCGCTCGCATTATTGCTGAGCTCGAGTGGTTAAGGGAAGCTCTGGAACTCGAGGCAGCTATCGAGAACGATCAGTCGCCGCAGCCGGCGCGATTGCAGGCGATCATCACTGAACTTTGTGATTTCCTGAGCTCCTTGGCAAACGAAGAAATCGCTGAAATCCCGGGCGATGCGGAAACCAACGGTTCGCTACTGGATCGTCGATGCCCGGGATGCTCGGTATGGCCGAGGCGTCCGACCTTGAGCGCGTCGCTGCTTTTCTCCGGAAAGACCGCTCCAATACGCCGCAGCTCGCTGGCGGCGCCATCGCGAAGGCCAAGCACTCGCGGGGCGACCAGGCACTGCTGGATACGGCCCATTTCGCGTGCGACCAATGTCTGAAATTTGGCGGGTTATCGGTCGATGAGCAGGCGAATATGGAGCAGGCGCGCGATTATCTGCAGAAAGCTGGCGCGATGCCTGCCCCGCTCTGGACCGCCGGACGAACAGAAGATGACGACCTTTCGCCGGCTTTGCTGGAATGCCCGGTGGGTGACAGTCCCGAGGTAGACACTGTGAAAGTGCTCGCCGCCGTCGCCAAAATGCTGTGCAAACGGGAACGCGGCCCACCAGAACCTGATGGATCTGGCTCATGAATGCCTCCAGGCGCTGACCGACGGGCGTGTTTGCGAAAAGGCCACGAAGTTGGGGGCGCGCCATTCAAAGGAGACGATGGAGCTTTTCAAAGCATCGCATCGTCATCTGATTGCGGCCGGGGCCAAGATGCGACGCGACAGGCGCCGACGAGTCCGCGCGCGCCGGCCCAACTCGCATTCGAGACGGACGACGCGCGCGGCAGAACCAGCGAACGCGCTCTCCGGTGAGCCCGCCGAAAAGGCGGCGCTGGCGAAGGTTCTGGGGGAGGTTGTTCCGATGATCGAGCGGCTGACAAAGCGAGTCGACGAGATTGCGCGGACACCGCTACCGCCTTTGACCATGGCCAAGGGCACTGTTTCGATATCGAAGCAGCAGGACCGCGGAAGCAATGTTGGCAGCGGCGACCCGGAGCTGTCGCCGGAAGCGATCGCCGCCGCGCTCGCCAAGATGAGCAAGGAGGAACAGACGCTGACGCTGATAAAGGCCAGCTACGCGACTCCTATTCGGATCGCCGGCTCAGCTGCGGATCAATCTTGAAATCTGCGGTCGACCAACCGCCGGGAGCAACTCGCTCAAGGCGTTGACGGTCACGCACACAGCACCATCCGGCCCAACGGCCGTCGCCGAGCCCGGTGCCTTGCCGGGCTTTTTGTTGCCCCCCTTCTCCGGGAGGAATTTGATGAACTCAATCACTCAAGAATTGCTGGAGCTCATGAAAGGGGCTCTGGCACAGCCGGATTTTCGATTGGCCAAATCGATTTCGACTGCGACCGGCCTATTGGCGTATGACCTTCAGGCGCCGGCGAAGAACCTTTATCCGTTTGTCACTCCGCTCAGGAACATCGTTCCACGCGTCGGCGGTGGCGTCGGCTCCGCTACAAATTGGCGGCAAGTGAACGCGATCATCGGCTCCGGTTTCGATTCGATGGGGTGGGTGCCGGAAGGCCAACGCTCGGGCCAGATGTCGTATTCGACCTCGAACAAAACCTCGGCTTTTGTCACGATCGGGGAGGAAGACGCGGCGACTTTCGAAGCGATCTCCGCCGGCCGGACCTTCGAAGACATCCAGGCCAATGATGGCTTTCCGCCTTCTGCAGAAGATGATGCTGAAGGAGGAGATGGCGATCCTCGCCGGCAACGCCTCATTGACGCTCGGTACCCCTTCTACTCCGACCTTATCGGCATCAGGCGCCGGCGCAACGCTGCCGGCCGCGACTTATTTCGTCAAAGTTGTAGCGCTGACCCTCGAAGGCTACCAGAACACCAGCGTTGTTGGGCGGTGTCGCGACCTCCAAGACCGTGACCGGAGCCGACGGCAAGAACTTCACGTTGTCTGGCGGCTCCTCGAACATCAGCGCCGAGGCAAGCCAGGCGGTGACGCTCGGTCAGACGCTGTTCTGCTCCGTCAGCCCGGTCCAGGGCGCGGTCGCCTATGCTTGGTATGTGTCGACCACGAGCGGCAGCGAGACGTTGCAGGCCATCACGACAATCAACAGCCTGGCTGTATCCGCGCCGCTCAGCACCGGCACCCAGTCGCAGAGCGCTATTACTGCCGACAACTCTGCCAACCCGAGTTATGCCTATGACGGGCTGTTGACGACGGCGCTGAAACCGGGCTCGAATGCCTATGTCAATGTCATGCCGACCGGGACGGCAGGGACTGGCACGCCTCTGACCGCATCGGGCCGCGGCTCGGTCGTCGAGATCGACACGATGTTCCAGAAGATGTGGGACAATTTTCAAGTGTCGCCGACGGTTCTCTACGTCAACTCGCAGGAGCTGAAGAACATAACGGCAAAGGTGCTGTCGAATGCCTCGGGTCCGCTGCTGCGCTACGATAGCCCCGCTGACGGCAGCGACGGTGAGTATCAGCTGACCGCGTCCGGAGTCGTTCAGTTTTACTACAATCCCTTCGCCTTGAATGGGGGGCTGCGCATTCCGATCCGGATCCACCCGAAGGTGCCGCCCGGCACGGTCATCGGTTGGGCGGAGAACCTGCCGATCCAGTACCAGTCGAACGAGGTACCGAACGTCGCCGAGATCAAGACGCGGCAAGACTACTACCAGATCGATTGGCCGATCGTTACTCGCCAGCGCCAGGTCGGTGTTTATGCCGAGGAAGTGCTGGCCGTCTATGCGCCCTTTGCGATGGGCGTCATCAGCAACATCGCAAACGGGTGACGCTAATGCTCGAGATCTCGGCGCTTTCTTCGAAAGCGTCTGTTGTGGCAGCCCCCGGGTCGAACCCGGGGGTCTCGCTCGGCGGGGACCTAATACCGCTGCGCGCCGCCTTTGGCCAAGATGAGGCGAACTACGGGGCAGCGCGGTATTCGGTCGATAGCGACGGTCTGATCCAAGTGCCTCTGGAGGCGGTCGGCCCCCTGACGACAATCGGGGGGTTCGTATTGGCAAAGACCGGCGGCAATACGATTTCCGCCGGCGTGCTTACCGCTGCACCATGACGATGCGGCGGGGTGTTCCTATGCCGGCCGTCAATATCTCGGCGATTCGAATGGGGACGTGCTCGTGCCGGCCGAAGCCGCTTCCGAGCTGTTGGCGCACGGCTTCGTCCCCGTTTTCGAGGAGACGATGGTGGCCTCAGAATCGAGCAAAATCGGCGCCGAGCAATCGTTCCAAAAAGGGCTGATCCGGTGGCCTTCGGGGATCTGACGACGCTCGCCGACGTTAAGGCGTGGCTGCAAACCGGGCAGGCCGCCTTTCCGACAACCGACGACGCGCTGCTTACCCGTCTTATCTCGGCGGCAAGCCAATATATTCAGACTTGGCTCAACCGCCAGATCGCGTCGGCCGATTACCTCGAAATCCGCGACGGGACTGGAGGCCACAGGCTCCAATTCGCGTGCTTTCCGGTCACCGCAGTGCTGTCGTTGACGATCGACGGTCACGCTGTTCCTGCGGCGACCTCGATCAACGCGGCAGGCTATAGGTTCAGTTCCACGCAGGTTTCGGTTCGCGGCTACAGGTTCAACCGCGGGGCTCAGAACGTTGTCATCGCGTATACGGCCGGGTATTCGACTACTCCGCCCGAAGTCGCACAGGCATGCATCGAGCTCGTCTCGCTGCGCTATCGGGAGCGTACGCGCATTGGCGAAGTCTCGAGATCATTGGGCGGTGCAGAGACCGTCGCGTATGCGCAAAAGGATATGAGCGACCCGATCAAAACGCTGCTGCAACAATATCGTCCTGGTTGCACCGATCGCCGCGATCCAACAAGCACCGGCGGCAACCGGCAGCGATGCTGCGATAATATCCGGCGTCCTGTGATTACTGCCCGCCTCGTCGGCGACGACGCAGCGCTGGCTTGGCTGCGCGCCACTCCGGATCGGCCGCTTCGGGGCTCGCGCGTGCGATCGCCACGCTGGGTATCGAACTTCAGCGCAAGATCCAGGAGAATGAGCTCACTGGCCAAACCCTGCTGCCCGCTCGGGTCGCTCGGATCGAGTACAAGTCTGCAACTCGATCAGAGCGACGACAGGATTGCAGCAACGGTTTCCAGCGACAGCGAATATGCCCACGCTCACGGATACGGCGCGGTTGGTGTCGGAGCGAAGCTGCGCCGCATCAAAAAGGCGTTCGGACGCCCGGGGCCCAGGAAGGCGATCAAACTGCGGACAGACCGCCGCGGGATAGACGTTCCGAAGCGCTCTTTTTTGAGCTCGGCACTGGAGGATATGGATCCTGCGATACGCGATGAGGTGGAAGCGGCATTGCGCGAGGCACTAACGCGATGATGATCGCTCAGCATATTAATCTTGGCTTCCTCGTCCTCACGGTCAGAAACGACAGGTCTGCGCTTCAACGACAGGCGTCGCAGCTGTGGACCGCCGCGGCCTGGCATTCGAAATCGACCAATGATAGTTCGTGAAACGATCTACGCCGCATTGTGGGAGCTCGGCGCAAGTGCGGCGCAGTTCACCAGTGCAAATCGCCGCCTGCGACATTGGGCGGACGTCGCTCCGGCGGAGCAGCCGGCGTTGTTCATGAGCGAAAAAGGGGGTCAGGCCGCAATAAAGAAGCTTGGCGCGCCGACCGTATGGACACTCTACGCCGAGTTCTACGTGTATGCCCATTCAAGCGACCCCTATCTGGCCCCAGCGGCGATTTTGAACCCGCTGCTCGACGCTCTCGAAGCCGCGCTCGCACCGTCACCGACGACTGGGATCCAGAACCTTGGGCTGCCTCAAATGGTTCAGCACGCCTATATAGCCGGCAAGCTTCAGACTGACGAGGGCGTACTCGGCGATCAGGCTATCGCGATCGTGCCTGTCGAGGTCCTGTGCTTCTGAAGATCGGCCGCTGATCAAGGCGGACGTTTATTGGGTACGCTCGCCTCAATGTTTCCAAGGCGCCGTTATTCGAAGGACTGACCAATGGCCGAGGAAGATTGCGGCACCAACCAAACCGCCACACCTCCTTCGATCGAGCAACTGATCGAACGTTGGTGGGCCGACCATTTCCCGGGTTCGGCGGTCGCCCGCGACACGCAGGCCTGGAATATCGCCCACGCCGCCAAGGAGAGGCTGAAGCGGCTATTGAAGGGGAGTAAATGACATGCAATTAAGCTTCGGCTCCGGCGCGATATGGGGAGAACGCACCGATGTAATCGGATCGGGCATCGGCCCGCGACAATTCGGCGTTCTGCAAGACATCCAGATCGATTTCGACTGGAGCGACAAAGAGCTCTACGGCCAACTCCAGTTCCCCGTGGCCATAGCCCGGGGGCAGGGCAAGATAACCGGGAAAGCCAAATTCGCGCAGATCCTCGGTTTGCTGTATTCGGACATTTTTTTCGGGGTGACGCCAGCTACGGGGCAGTTCGCCGTCTCGCAGCTGGAGGCCGCCACGGTTCCGGCGACGACACCTTACACCGTCATCCCCGCCAATGCGGCGAGCTACAATGACGATCTCGGTGTCAGCTATGCCGGAAGCGGCAAGCGTTTCAACCGGGTAACCACGCCTTCGAGCGCGGGCCAATACTCGGTCAATTTTGCTACCGGCGCATATAGTTTCTCCTCTGCCGACGCTAGTGCCGCGATTTTGATCTCGTACACATACAACGTCGCAACAAGCGGGAACAGGGTGACCCTCGCGAACCAGCCTATGGGCATCACCCCTACCTTCAAGGCGACGTTTTACACGGCCTACAACGGCAGCGGCACCGCGCTCCGCCTGAACGCGTGCACGGCAAATAAATTGTCGCTACCGACTAAGCTCGATACCTGGACGATCAGCGAGCTCGATTTCATGGCCTTTGCTGACGCTTCGGGAACGATCGGTTATCTGAGCACGGTGGAGTGATGATCCCCGGTGTGGCGGTCGCAATGGGCGGCCAAGATTGGATAGTGCCGCCACTTACCCTCGGCCAGCTGCGCCGGTTGATGCCCAAGGTGAGGCAACTGACCGAAATCGGCGCGTCGATGGGCGAAGCGCAAATCAACGTGCTGATCGACATCGTCACCGCGGCGCTGCAGCGCAATTATCCCGACACAACGCCGGAAAAAGTCGAAAATTTGCTCGATCTCGGGAATGCCAGTGCCGTCCTGAATGCCGTTCTGACCGGCTCCGGCCTAAAGCCAGGCGGAGCCGCTATGGGGGAAGCATCTGCCCCCGGGACCAGCCCGGGGGCGGACAGCGCGAGCACCAGGTCAGCATCGGACATGGTTTCGGGAACGGTGAGCCCTGGCGAGAAATCTATGGTCTCCTGGCGACCGCTTGTGGATACAGCTACCCCGTAATTGACGAGATGACGCTCTTCCAGATCGAGGAGCTGACATCCTACTGGGCACAGCACCCGCCGGTGCACTTGCTAGTCGCGGCCTATCTGGGCTTCGGCAAAGATAAAAACGCACCGCCGCAGTCAATTTCGGCGGGACGAGGTCAGCAACCGAGTTCGGAGTCCAGTTCGTTGCTCGCTCAGCTGGGGCCAGGGTTTGGTGCGGGAGACGTCAATGCCGGGCTGTCGCCCGCCGTCCTCGACTTTGCCGAACTCCGCCTTCGCTCGGGATTTCCCGACTAGGCCGTTGCCAGCATCGGGCAATCTGCAAGCCGCGGCGCAGGCATTTTTTTGCAAGAGGCTATCATGGCCGATATCGAAACCAGCGTCATTATCAGCGCCCAAATTGACGGTCTCCGATCCGGAATGGAGGCTGCCACAAACTCTGTTCAGGCGGCAACCGATGCGATGCGCAGTCAACTTGCCGGGCTAGGCGACATTGCTCAGCAGGCGCAGTCGCAGCTTGACGCAGCTACCGGCCAAATCGGAACCGGTGTCGGTGCGCTGCAGACCAAAGTTGCCGACCTCGCGGGGTCGGTGGGCGCGGGCATGACCGCGAGTAGCGGGCTCGGAGACGCCGCCGGCCTTGTGCAGGCCAGTCCCGCCTCCAGTAACGGAAACGATGCTGCCCAAAATGAAAAGCTGTGGGCAGAAGAGCTGCTCGCTTACCAGAAGTTCCAGAGCGACAAGGAGAAGCTCGACCTTCAGGGAGCGCAAACCAGCCAAAGAACCTGGCAGAGCGTGATGCAGCCAATCCAGCGGGCCTTCGATACCTCGATTACGGGCATGATATTGGGTACAACTTCGTTGCAAAAGGCAGTGGCGAATATCGGGCAATCGATACTTGCCGAATTCGTCAATCTAGGCGTCAAGATGGCGACGAACTGGCTCGCCAGTGAACTCGCCATGACGACTGCGACCGAGGCCGGCGCTGCGGCTCGCACTGCGGCCGAGGGCGAGGGAGTGGCGGCTGGGCTGGCTGTGAAGGCGGCGAATGCGATCAAAAGCATCATGACCGATTCGGCGCAGGCGTTCTCCGGCATTTTTGCATTTCTGGCTCCGATTATGGGACCGGCGGCGGCCGGGCCGGCCGTGGCCGGAGAGGCCACTGTGATGGCGGCCGCCAGCGGAATCGCTTCCGCAGCGGGCGGTTGGATGGTCCCGTCCGACCAACTCGCCATGGTGCATCAAAATGAAATGATCCTGCCGGCGAATATCAGCCAAGGTCTTCAGAACATGATCTCCACCAATCGCGGAGCCGGGGCTGGTGCGGTCGTGGTCAACGTTTCCGCGATCGACAGTCAAGACGTAAAGCGATTTTTTCAGAGCAATGGCAGCCTTCTCGTCAATGCGGTCAATAAGGCGATGCGCAACGGCTCAATGCTGCGGACGGCGTGATGGCTCTGATTTTCCCGGCCTTGCCGGGGCTTGCCTGGAGCGTCACTAAAAGTCCGACCTTTCAGACGCGTATCCAGCGTGCGGTATCCGGGCGCGAATTGCGCGCGCTCGACTATCCTTATCCGCTGTGGCAATTTGCACTGGTCTACGACTTTCTGCGCGACAATCCGGCAGCCGGTTACGACGAGCTGAGAACCCTGCTTGGATTCTTTATGCTCTGCCAGGGAGGGTTCGGCTCATTCCTTTTTCAAGACCCTAGCGACTGGCAAGTCGCCGGGCAGCAGATCGGCATCGGGGATGCGAGCACGCCCGCCTTCCAGCTCCAGCGCGCAATGGGTGCAATGTTGCCTGGTGGTGGCTTCTCGGAACCGATCGTCGCGCCGAATGTCGTACGCGCGATCTATTTCAACGGGATTACGCAGGATCCGACGACCTACAGCGTCGACCCGACGACCGGGCTGGTGACATTTGAAACTCCTCCCAGCAGCGGGCTGATCATCACCGCTGATTTCACTTATTATTTTCGCTGTAGATTTGTCGACGACAGATACGATTTCGAAAATTTCATGTATCGGCTGTGGCAGGTCAAGAAGTTGACGTTCATATCGGTGCAGTCATGAAAGTGGCCAGCCCCGCCCTCATCACGCTCCTTTCGAGCACCGATCAGTTCATCATGGGCGACCTCTACACGATCACCTTGGTCGGAGGGTCGGTGCTGCGCTATTCGGCGGCGCCGACTGCGCTCTTGGTGAATGGGTATACCTTTGCGCTTGGCCCCAAATTCGAGCGGTCCAAAACCAAAATTGTCATCGGCACCCAGGTCGACGAGCTGGAAGTGAGGATCTATACCGAGCCGACAGATCTAATCGGCGGGGTGCCTTTTCTGCAGGCCGCCTGGCAGGGGCAGCTCGACGGCGCACTCCTGCAGCTCGAACGCGCCTTCATGCCGACCTATGGCGACACTAGCCCGGGAACAGTCATCCTGTTCGCCGGCCGTATTTCGGATATCGACTGTGCCCGTACTGGCATCGACCTCAAATGCCGCTCGCATCTCGAGCTTCTGAATATTCAGATGCCGCGCCGGCTGTGGCAGTCATCTTGCACTCACACCTTCGGCGACGCGATGTGCCAGTTCGATCGGTCCAGCATGCAGTTGACTTTGGCGGCAGAGCCCGGCTCTAGCCAGGCGCAAATCCTAAACTCCTCCAGCCCGACCTCAGCAAACCTGTACCTCCAAGGAACCATCATCGGCGTGACCGGAGCCAATGCCGGATCGAGCCGCACTATCGCTAAAATTGGTTCCGGCTGGGTTTCCGTGAAGCTTCCATTTCTCTCGTCGGTTCTGACCGGCGACCAATTTCAGCTGCTGCCCGGTTGCGACCGTACGCTGGCCACCTGTTCAAACGTGTTCAATAACGCCACCCACTTCGGGGGCTTTCCGTTCATCCCGACGCCGGAGACGGCGGTATGAACCGGAGGTCACTGGTTCTTGCCGAGGCAGAAACCTGGCTCCGCACACCTTATCATCATATGGGTCGGGTTAGGGGCGGCGGTACCGATTGCCTGATGCTGCTTGCTGAAGTCTACCGAAATGCGGGGGTGATCCCACACATCGACATCCCGTTCTATCCGCCCGATTGGCACCTGCATCGCGACGCCGAGCGATACCTCGAAGGGCTTACCTATTACGCACGGGAGGTTGTGAGTCCGCCTCGGGAAGGCGACGTCGCAGTGTTCAAATTCGGGCGCTGCTTCTCGCACGGGGCCGTCGTTGTCTCATGGCCGAGGCTCATTCACGCATGGTGGGATGCCGGGGTTGTCTGCGGTACTGCCGACCAGCCGCCGCTGAGCGGCCGCCCGGTCCGCTTTTTCGATCCTTTTTCTATTCTCGAACTCTGACAGTCGAACATGGGTGGCATTGTCGGCGGCGGGTCTAACGCCAAACAGCAAAAGTCGGTCGGCTCGCTGCAATTCCAGACGTCGCAACAGGGTGGGGTTATCCCGCTCGTTTACGGTACAACCCGCGTGACGGGGAATTTGATCGACTACGATGATTTCAAGGCGGCACCATCATCGCAAGGCGCCGGCAAAGGCGGTGGTGGCGGTAAAGGTGGCGGACAACAATATAAATACAGTGCCTCGGTTATTTTAGGGCTATGCCAAGGGCCGATTGCTGGCATTGCTACCGTGTGGTGGGACAAAAATATCGGAACGCTGTCCTCGTTGCCAGCCGCGGTTTATCTCGGAAGCGACGGGCAGGCCGCAGATCCATATTGGGAAACCCGGCATCCCGACAAGGCGATCGGCTATTCCGGTACCGCAACTATTGTGGCCAACAATTTCGCGATGGGCAATACAGCCACGCTTCCCAATTTCTCCTTCGAGGTGGAGGGCTTACTGTCGCTGAGCGGGACCAACGGGTTCGATGCAAATCCCGCTGCAATTGTCGCCGATTTTCTCACCAATCCCCGTTACGGAGCCGGCTTCCCAGCCGCCAATCTGGGCGACCTCAGCCTCTATTCAGCGTATTGCCAGGCTCTCGGCCTCGTGTTGTCGCCGTTGCTGGATACCCAGCAAGAAGCGCAACAACACCTCGGCGATATTGTGAAGCTCACCAACAGCGCGATTGTGTGGTCGGGCGGACTGTTGAAGATCATCCCCTATGGCGATCAGCCCATCACTGGCAATGGCGCTGCCTACGCACCAGACACGACCCCGCTTTACAGCCTCGGCGAGGATGACTTCATCGTCCAGCAATCGAGTGTCGGGGGTAGTTCGGGAGTATCGCCGGGCGGTCCGGCACTCCGGTCGGGTTCGGGTACGATCACCGGCGGGTTCGGCGACGATCCAGTCCGGGTCGTGCGGTCGACGCCAGCGGACGCCAACAACTCGATCCAATTGGAATGCCTGGATCGATCCAACAATTACAATACTGCGATTGTCGAGGCCTTCGATCAGGCGGCGATCGAGCTCTACGGCGTGCGGCGCGACAGCTCGCTGAAGGCGCGGGCGATTGTGGACCCGACCAATGTCGGTCCCATTGTGGCTCAGCTTCTGTTGCAGCGCGCGTTGCTGTTCCGCAATACATATCAATTCAAGCTGGGCTGGAAATATTGCCTGCTCGAGCCGATGGACCTCGTGCAAATCAACGATTTCCGGCTCGGACTTTCGGCGCTGTCCGTGCGCATTACGGCGGTAGAGGAAGACGAAGAAGGTACGCTTTCGATCACTGCGGAGGATTTCTTTGGCGGGTATTCTACGGCGGTCGTCTATCCGAAGCAGTCGGGCGCCGGTTATGTCCCGAATTGGAATTCGCCGCCGGGTAATGTCAATCCGCCGATCATTTTCGAGCCTCCGGCCGCACTGCTGACCGGAGGACTGGAAATCTGGGTCGCGCTTTCGGGCGGTGCGAATTGGGGTGGAGCCCAGGTCTGGATCTCCAGTGATGGCAACTCCTACGCCCTGGCCGGGACGGTGAACTCGTTGGCGGTACAAGGGGTGCTGACGGCCGATCTGCCGCCGCATTCCTCACCTGATGCGACTAACACCCTCTCGGTAGATTTAACCGAAAGCCGGGGTCTGCTAGCCTCGGTCTCGACGATTGATGCTGCCAATCTCGTCACTCTTTGCTACGCCGGTGGCGAATTTCTCGCCTACCAAACTGCAACGCTCACCGCGGCCAGTAAGTATGCGCTGACCACCCTTTATCGCGGGGCGTACGGCAGCACGATTACCGATCACCCGGCGGGAACGTTGTTCGCAAGGCTCGACGGATCCATTGGCCGGTTTTCCTATCAGAACAGCCTGATCGGCCAAACCATCTATTTGAAATTCGCGTCGATTAATATCGTGGGCGGCGGATTACAGAGCTTAAACTCACTTCCTGTATACACATACACAGTGAGGGGAACTGGGCAGGCCTCCTCGATAATCGTGAGCGGCTCGTTCAGCGGTAGGCCCACGGCAAACCTTGTACTCCAAAGCTATGTATTCGCCGCCCCGGCAACTGTGCCGGCCGGGCTTTCCGGCAGCCGTGGCACCGCTGCGACAGCTGCAACCGCATCAACCACATTCAGCATTCAGAAGAACGGCGCGAACCTCGGGACTATGGTTTTCGCCTCATCGGCTGCCGCCGCCACATTCACGATGAACTCAGCGACTTTATTCAATGCCGGCGACGTGCTGACCCTGGTCTCACCCTCCGCGCCCGACGCGACGCTGGCAAATCTCGCATGGACGATCATGGGAATTACGCAATGAAGCTCGAATCCTGGCACAGCACCGAGGACAAACGGCGTTGGAAAATCGTACGGACCGACGATTATACGGACGTGGCGGGGGAGATCATCACGGCTGATGAGGCTACCGGCGAATGCTGCATTCAAGTCGGCGGCGAAACCAAAACACTGAGCTTCGGGCCTCGCGGGATCAGGATCGTCGGTAGGCGAAGATGAACGAGGCAAAATCCTATCAAATCAAAACGGAAGCCGCCGCGGAGACGGATGTCGAGCGGTCCAAGACGCCGAAAATCCGTTTTAATCCCGAAATAAACCTCGGACACATCCTGCATATCATTGCGCTGACCGGTGCAATGATAACCGGATATGTCAGCCTTCAGCGCGACATGACTTCAATGCGAGCCGAATACCAAGTCGCCATGGCAGGTTTTGAATCTCGCCTGACCGTGGCTGAGCACGCGATGGTCGAGCGCCGCCAGGACGATCGCGAGTTCGCGACCGAGATGCGCGCCGCTGTGGTGGATATTCAAAAGGGACTTAATAATCTGCAGCTGCAGCTTGTCGAGCGTCCGAAGGCGAAATGATCCCGGTGTGGTGCTTGGCGATTGTTTTCTTGCTGTTCGGCTGCAGCTCAACGCCAACCCGTCAATCCACGTTTGTGGCCGTCCCTCCTCCGCCCCGACAGGAAGCCCCGATAGAGCCGCCAAGGACAGAAACAAAACAAGATGCCGCTCCTGTGCCGCCTGATAAGGCCGACATTCAATCGGCGATACGTGCCTCTGATGAGGCGCGCGAGCTTCTCGATCGGCGGCGTTATATCCTCGACGCCGGGTCCGACAAGGATAACGTACACTGACCGAGCAGACGAAATGTCAGAGCTTGGTGGCCGGGATCCACAGCCAGACAGCGCACGAGGTCATTGCGCAATATCCGGCGGCAAATCTGACGCTGCCGCAGACCGATCCCAACACGGGTCTATGCACCGGGATGCTCTATCTTCGGGACTGCTACGCTTAGCTGCTGCCGATTTTTGGAGCTCCGCTCGCTTACCGGCACGTCGCCGTGGTGGACCACGAGGGCCTGCGTAACGCCGCCAACACAGAATAGGTCGTCTTCCTCGACGTCCAGCTGACTGCCCATTTCGGTTCACTGATTTTCTCGTCGTGATGCAAGGGCCGCAGAGGACTCATCCATCAAGTCGAAAACCTCGCGATCGTGCCCCGCGGTCGCTTCAGCCTGCGCGCCGCCCTCTGGCTCGGGGTGAGATAGTTGCAGCGGCTAGGGCGTGGCGCAGTTCAAGCAAGCAATTTTGGGTTTTTCATCTATGACCACCTTCTTTGCCGGCGAACGAACGAGATTATTGCCACTGTTGTCCGCGCCCTACATCCCGCCGATCACGTCTGATGTCGTGATCGACCTCAGTCATTGGCAGGCGCCGGTCGATTTTGCACGGGCCAAATCGGCGGGAATCGCCGCGGTGATTCTGAAGGCTACGCAGGGTTCGAACTGGATCGACGTGGCGTTCGCGCAACGCTTTGCGGCGGCGACTGCTTCCGGGCTGTTGGTCGGGGCCTACCATTTTCTCGATGATTCGCCGCCCGAGCTACAAGTCGAGAACTTCCTATCCGTTGCAGAAGGCTGTTCTGTGCTGGCGCTCGATGCCGAGCCGAACGCGATCGGCGGCACTGTGACGGTTGCGCGGACCGCCGAGGCCGCGGGGCGGCTGAACATGGCGACCGGCTGTCTGCCATTGATCTATATGAACCGCTACGGACCCGACCAACGAGGCACCGGTCTTCCCAATAATGTCTTGTCGCGTTGCCCGCTCTGGCTGCCCGCTTACGGCTCACGGCCGGTTTGTCCACCCGGTTGGTCGAAATGGGCGCTGTGGCAGCACACTGATGGGAACATCGGTTCCGATGTGGCGCCGGTCGCGGGGATCGGCCGGTGCGACCGCAGCCGATTCGCCGGCACGATCACCGATCTCGTCACCTGGTGGAAGAACCCCCAGGCTTGATAACAGGGCTAAAGTCTTAATCGAAAGCAGCCGACGATGCCGATAGGACGGCGCGGGGTTGTGCTCGTGGTATAGATTTGAAGACATGTGGATTTTGTTGAAACCGCGGATCCATGCTGCGGCAATTCTTGCAGCTCTGGTGCTAACCGGCTGCACCGTCACGCGAGATACCTCCTGCAAATGTCCCAAACCAGTCGCTTATGACGAGGCGACACTCAAAGAAATCTCGCAAGCCCTGCGTGCTTTGCCGTCCGACAACGTCCTTCATCGCGCTATGGAGGACTACGAAAACGAGCGCGACGATCTGCGCTTTTGTCCGTGAGGCTGACCCACGTAGCAGATCGTCACGCTGTAGCATAACGCTCGCCAGATAGGCCTTTCAGGCTTACAAGGGGCCATTCATCTGCGGTCGAGACGCTATGGCTGAGGATTTCTATCGCATCAAGCGCCTTCCCCCCTACGTCTTCAGCGAGGTCAATGCGCTGAAGGCTCAAGCGCGAGCGGCCGGTCAGGACGTTATTGATTTGGGCATGGGAAATCCCGACGGCCCGACCCCGCCTCACATTGTGGCCAAGCTCGTCGAAGCGGTCCAGAACCCCAAGACCCATGGATATTCCGTGTCGCGTGGCATTGCCGGGCTGCGACGCGCCTGCGCCGGCTACTATGCGCGGCGTTTCGGGGTCGAACTCGATCCCGAGCGCGAGATTATCGTCACGCTCGGATCGAAAGAGGGCCTCGCCAATCTAGCACAGGCGATCACCGCGCCCGGCGACATCGTCCTCGTGCCAAATCCTTGCTATCCGATCCACGCCTTTGGCTTCATCATGGCCGGCGCCTCCATACGCCATGTTCCGATGGGGCCCGAATTCGACTTTCTCGGCGAGCTAAAAAAGGCCGTGCGGCACAGCGTGCCGGCACCCCTTGCCATCGTTCTCAATTTTCCGGCCAATCCGACGGCACAGACGGTCGACCTCGGCTTCTATGAAGAGATTGTCGCGTTCTGCCGACGCCACGACATTGTCGTGCTTTCAGACATCGCCTATGCCGAGATCTATTTCGACGGCAAGCCGCCGCCCTCGATCCTCGAGGTGCCGGGGGCCCGGGATGTTGCGGTCGAGTTTTCTTCGGTGAGCAAGACCTATTCGATGGCCGGGTGGCGTATCGGGTTCGCAGTTGGCAATGCGCGATTGATCACCGCGTTGACGCGGGTCAAGTCTTACCTCGACTACGGCGCGTTCACACCGATCCAGGTCGCGGCGACTGCGGCTCTCAATGGACCGCAGGACTGTATCACCGAAATCCGCGAGCGTTATCGCGCGCGCCGCGATGTCTTTATCGATGGGCTGCGCCAAGCCGGGTGGGAAATACCGATACCCGACGCGACGATGTTCGCTTGGGCACCGATCCCGCCGGCTTTCCGCGCGATCGGCAGCCTCGCTTTCTCCAAGCTCCTGCTCGAACAGGCCAAGGTGGCGGTATCGCCGGGTATCGGGTTTGGCGAATACGGCGAAGGGTTCGTCCGTATCGCCCTGGTCGAGAACCGGCAACGCCTCCGTCAGGCGGCACGCAACATCAAATCCTTCCTCTCCGGCCGCAACGATGTGGTCAAGCGCTCCCGCGACCGAGATTTTGCCACGGCTTCGGGGCTAACAGCATAGCCGCGGAACTCGCAAAGGAGCGGGTACGGTAGCGTTTCCGGGATTTGACTTATCCCGGCCTGCTCCCTATCTTCCTGCCCTTACTGGGACAACGGATATGAAGATCGTCAATTCGCTGAAGACATTGAAGAAGCGGGACAAGGCCTGTCGGATCGTGCGCCGTAAGGGACGGGTGTACGTCATCAACAAGGCCAATCCGCGGTACAAGGCGCGACAGGGCTAAGCCAGGAACGCGCGCAGTTTTGAGGATGCGTTGATGCGAATGCCGATGCCGGACGCCGCGCTCATCGAGCGCCGTGCTGACATCGTCGAGGCGCTCCGCCGCATTGTCCCGGGTGAAGGCGTTATCGTTTCCGAGGCCGAGCGGCGGGTCTATGAGAGCGACGGGCTGACCGCCTACCGCCAGCTCCCGCTCGTCGTCGTGCTGCCTTCGACCGTCGAACAGGTTGCGGCGGTGCTGCGCTATTGCAAGGAACTCGGCCTCAAAGTCGTGCCGCGCGGGGCCGGCACGTCGCTATCCGGCGGCGCACTGCCGCTGGCTGACGGCGTCCTTCTCGGCATGGCCAAGTTCAATCGCATTCTCGAAATCGATTACGAGAACCGTTGCGCCGTCGTTCAGCCCGGTGTCACCAACCTGGCGATCAGCAAAGCCGTCGAGCACGCCGGCTTCTACTATGCTCCGGATCCGTCCAGCCAGATCGCCTGCACGATCGGCGGCAACGTCGCGGAGAATTCCGGCGGCGTGCATTGCCTCAAATACGGTCTTACTACAAACAACATCCTCGGCATCGAAATGGTGCTGATGAATGGCGAGATCATCCGGCTCGGCGGCAAGCACCTCGACACAGACAATTATGATGTGCTCGGCATTATGACCGGCTCCGAAGGGTTGCTCGGCGTCGTTACCGAAGTCACCGTGCGCATCCTTCCCAAGCCGACCGCGGCACGGGCATTGCTGGTCGGTTTCCCGACGACTGAGGATGCCGCCAATTGCGTCGCCGCCGTGATCGGCGCCGGGATCATCCCGGCCGGCATGGAAATGATGGATCGTCCGGCGATCCATGCGGCCGAGGCCTTCGTTAGGGTCGGCTACCCCCTCGATGTCGAAGCATTGCTCATCGTGGAGCTGGATGGTGCGCCCGCCGAGGTCGATCATCTCATCGCCAAGGTGGAAGCAATCGCCCGCAACCATAACGCTACAACGATCCGATCCAGTCGTGACGAGGCCGAGCGGCTAGCCTTTTGGTCCGGGCGCAAGGCTGCGTTCCCTGCTGTCGGGCGGATCTCGCCCGACTATTACTGCATGGACGGAACGATCCCCCGCGCCCGCCTCGCGGAGGTCCTCACGCGGATGCGGAGACTGTCGGAGCAATACAGGCTCGCCGTCGCGAACGTCTTCCATGCTGGCGACGGGAACCTCCATCCGCTCATTCTCTACGACGTCAACAAGCCGGGCGAGATCGAGCGTGCGGAGGCCTTTGGCGCCGACATACTCAAGCTCTGCGTCGAAGTGGGTGGCGTGCTGACCGGTGAGCACGGGGTTGGCGTCGAAAAGCGCGACCTTATGGGAACAATGTTCGACGAGAGCGATTTGGCGCACCAGGAGCGCCTCAAATGCGCTTTCGATCCGGATGGCTTGCTGAACCCCGGCAAGGTCTTTCCACAGCTGCATCGCTGCGCCGAGCTCGGCCGTCTTCATGTCCATGCCGGTCGACTCCCGTTCCCGGATCTGCCGCGTTTTTAAGCAATTGGGGGCAATGAGCCGTTTCGCCCCCGCCGATCTCTACGAGTTGCGCGATGCGGTCGGCGAGGCGCTGGCCGCAGAAGAGCCGCTGGAGGTCGTCGCCGGCGGATCAAAGCGTGGGCTCGGCCGTCCTCTCCAGCTGCCACGAATGTTGGATTTGTCGCGTCTTGCAGGAATTCGGAACTACCAACCTAGTGAGCTGGTCCTGACCGCCGGTGCGGCAACCCCAATCGAGGAAATCGACGCGGCACTTGCCGATGCCGGTCAGATGCTCGCTTTCGAGCCACCAGATTTGGGGGGGCTGTTTGGCCTGCCAGCTTCTGTCAGCGGCGGCGGGCGTACCCTGGGCGGCGCGTTAGCCTGCAATCTTTCGGGGCCTCGCCGTATCAAAGCGGGCGCCGCACGCGATCATTTCCTCGGCTTTCGCGGTGTCAGCGGACGTGGCGAAGTCTTCAAGGCAGGCGGCAAAGTCGTCAAAAACGTCACCGGCTATGACCTTTGCAAGCTGATGGCCGGTTCCTTCGGTACGCTCGCAGCGCTCGAGGAGGTCACGGTAAAGGTGCTGCCTCGACCGGAAGCCCTCTCGACAGTGATGCTCTGGGAACTCGATGCCCTGGCCGCCGTGCGGACGCTGAGCCGCGCGCTCGCCTCACCGCATGAGGTTTCCGGCGCTGCCTACCTCCCTGCTCCTTCGAATGGCGATTTGATGCCGCTATCGGGGTCGACCGCGGTCGCCGCGCTCCGCCTCGAAGGTCCCCACCCTTCTGTCATGTTTCGCCGCGAGCGGCTCTTGGCCGAATTGGGATCGGACTGTGACGCCAGCTCACTCGACGACGAGCCCTCCATCGCATTCTGGCGAGCGGTTCGCGATGTCCTGCCGCTCGGCGGATCCGGAGACCGCGCCATCTGGCGCGTCTCGGTCGCACCTAACCGCGGGGGCGAGCTGGCCGAGGCTATCTCGCGCCCTCTCGACACCAATTGGTATCTGGATTGGGCAGGGGGGCTCCTTTGGGCGGCGATCGCAGGCGCCGAGGACGGTGGCGCAGCGGTGATCCGAGATGCGGTCCGGGGGGCTGATGGGCGCGGCACCGGGCACGCCACTTTGATTAAGGGTTCGCCCGAGTTGCGCCGCTCGGTCCCGGTATTCGAACCGCAGCCCGCGTCTCTCGCAGCGCTCACCGCCCGGATCAAGCATGGCTTCGATCCGCGCCTGATTCTCAATCCCGGGCGCATGGTGGACGGGAGTTGAATCGGTGCGGACCGATTTCACGCCCGAACAGCTTGCCGATCCCGATACGGCACAATCCGAAAAGGTGCTGCGGACCTGTACCCATTGCGGGTTTTGCACCGCGACCTGCCCGACCTATGTCCTGCTCGGGGATGAGCTTGATAGTCCGCGGGGGCGCATTTACCTCATCAAGGAAATGCTCGCCAGCGGCAAAGTCACCGCCGATACCGTGAAGCACATCGACCGATGTCTCTCCTGCCTGGCCTGCATGACAACTTGCCCGTCCGGTGTGCATTACATGCACTTGATCGACCATGCTCGGCGATGGATCGAACACAACTACCGTCGTCCGTGGGTAGAGAGGGGGATGAGGCGGGCGCTTGGCACGGTCCTCTCACGGCCGTGGCTGTTCCGGGCGGCGCTTCGCTGCGCCGCTGTTCTCAAGCCTTTAGAAAGATATCTGCCGGAGCAGCTCGCGGCTTTGTTTGCACTTACGCCCGCTGCGGTACCTCCCGCCTCTCCAATGGACCGGTTGCGAGTCTTTTCTGCGCAAGGCGATCGGCGGATGCGGGTTGCGCTGTTGCCCGGTTGCGCGCAGAGGGTACTGGCACCCGAGATCAACGAAGCGACGATCCGGCTTCTGACCCGGCATGGCTGCGAGGTGGTCTTGGCTGAGGGCAGCGGCTGTTGCGGGGCGCTTGTTCACCATCTCGGGCAGGAGGACCCCGCCCTCGATCTCGCTCGCACCAACATCGATGCTTGGGAACGCGAACGCTTGGCGTCCGGCCTCGACGCCGTCGTGATCAACGCCTCGGGCTGTGGCACGACAGTCAAGGATTATGGGTTTATGCTGCGGGAGGATCCTGTATACGCGCAGAAGGCGGCGCGTATTGCGGCGCTCGCTCGCGATGTCACCGAGATCGTGGAGGCTCTCGGCCTTGGCCCAATTTCCGGCGCCGTTGCGGCGCGAAACAGGCGTGTCGCCTATCATTCCGCCTGCTCGATGCAGCACCGACAGGGGATCCATGCGGGGCCGAAGAGGCTCCTTGCAATGGCCGGGTTCGAGCCGGTAGACGTGCCGGAAGGGCACCTCTGCTGCGGCTCGGCGGGGACCTACAACATCCTGCAGCCGCAGATCGCTGCCGCGCTGCGGGAGCGCAAATTGGTCAACATCGCAACCACCCGGCCAGATCTAGTCGCAACCGGCAACATCGGCTGCATCACCCAACTCGCCGCCGGTTCTCCAGTCCCGATCGTGCATACAGTCGAGCTCCTCGATTGGGCCACTGGCGGGCCGAAGCCGAAAGCATTGCGCAGTGGTCATCGGGAGCGCCGACGGAAATACGCCGAGAACAGGAGCGACAGCGAAAGAGCGGTGAAACCGATCAATGTCGGCCCGATCCAGCCGGCACCGCCATCCAGCAACCGTTCCCCTGCTGCACCGAGCTCGACATAGGCGATCGTCATAGGCAATTGGCCGATCAGCGACCCGAAGGCGTAGGCCCCGAGCGGCAGTGTGGTCAGGCCCAACCCATAGTTGCCAACGCTATGGGGCATGATCGGGATCAGCCGCAGTAACGCCACGGCACGCCAACCGCCCCGCTCGACCCACTCCGATAGCGACCTCACGCGAGAGCTGCGTTGGAAATCGATCAACCCGGAACTGGCGTAGCGTGCGAGCAGAAAGCCCGCGGCCGCGCCGGCTACGCTGCCCAATTCGGCCCAGAAGATGCCCCATCCGGTGCCGAAGAGCAGCCCCGCGACAATGGCGAGCACGGTGCGCGGAATGAATACCAGGCTTGCTGCGACATGGACGGCCAAGAACCCCAAGGGGGCTGCGGGATAGCGGGCAATCGCGGTGGTGATCGCAATCGGATCGAAAACCGTCTTCCAGTGCCAGGCTGCCATAGCAGCAGTTGCGATGAGGCCGAGGACCATAAGACGGGTTGCGCGGCGTAAGCCGATCAGAGGAACCGCCGCCGCCGCTCCTCCGATCTTCGGCGTCATCGCACCACCGAGATGCTGGCAGAGCTCGACGCAGTTTTCGAATCGGGCAAGACCTCGTCGAGGAGGTACGGTCGAGCGGCTCGCCGCTTCAGCCAAATCACACCAAAAAGATCGACCACGCCGACCCCCAGCCGGTCGAAAACGCCGTATTTCGAGACACCCCTGCGCCGCGGACGATGCTTGACCCGGATCGACCGCACGATGCCGCCTTCGCGCAATACGAGCGCCGGAAGGAATCGGTGCATGTGGTCGAAATACGGCAGGTCGAGGAAAAGCGCACGTGGGAACAGCTTCAAACCGCAACCGGTATCCGGCGTGTCGTCTCCGAGCATCCGGCGACGCACCCGATTAGCGAATTGGGACGCAAAGCGCTTCCTCCAGCTGTCCTGCCGGTCCTCGCGATAGCCAGCAATCAAAAGTGACGGCGCCTCCGGAGCGGTGAGCCCGATCCGCCACAATTTTGGAATGTCGGCGGGATCATTTTGGCCATCTCCGTCGAGCGTTGCGATCCAGGCCGCGCGAGCTGCCCTCACGCCGCTCCGTATGGCGGCACTCTGCCCACAGCCCTGCATGTGCCGCAGCAAGCGCAAATGCGGTGCCTCGGCTTGAAGCCGCGCGATTTCGGCCGCAGTCCCATCCCCGCTGCCGTCATCGACATAAACGATCTCATAATCCAACAAGCCGTCGAGCGCTGCGCGGAGCTCGGCAACGAGCGGCGCCACATTGGCCGCCTCGTCCCTTACCGGGATGACGACTGAAAGGTCCATCAGCTCCGAGCCTGATGCGGTCGGCCTCGAGGATTAGCGGCATTGGGTGCCCAACCGCTCACCAAAGTACAAGGGATCAGCGGTCGACCCAAGCAATCCTGAGGACGTTGGTTGCGCCGGGTGTGCCGAACGGAACGCCCGCTGTGATCACGACCCGTTGCCCGGGTTCGGCGATCTTCTCGCGATGGGCGATTCGCACCGCCTGCTGCACCATTTCGCTGAAGCTCTTGACATCTCTGGTGCGGACGCAATGCGCGCCCCACAAGACCGCGAGCCGTCGGGCGGTTCCGAGATTCGAGGTCAGCACCAGGATCGGGGCCTCGGGGCGTTCGCGGGCGGCGCGCAAGGCAGTCGCACCGGAGGTCGTGTACGAAACGATTGCCGCCGCGCCCACTAGAGCTGCGACCTGACAGGCGGCGGCGCTGATCGCGTCCGGAGCGGTGTGCTCGTGCTCGATACGCGTGCTCTCCATGATCGAATGATAAAGCGGGTCTCTTTGCACCCGGCAAGCAATGCGGTCCATCATCGCGACCAACTCGACGGGGTAGCGTCCAGCTGCCGTTTCGGCGGACAGCATTACTGCGTCCGCCCCCTCGTAGACGGCGGTCGCGACGTCGGAAGCCTCAGCGCGAGTCGGCGCCGGCGAACCGATCATCAACTCCAGCATTTGCGTCGCCACGATCACAGGCTTCCCGGCAAGTCGGCAGGCGTGGATTATCTGCTTTTGCACGCTCGGGACGTCCTCCGCCGGCATTTCGACACCCAAATCGCCCCGCGCAACCATCAAACCATCCGCAAGCTCTATGATCTCGGCTAAACTCTGGATCGCCGACGGCTTTTCGAGTTTGACCATGACGCCGGCGCGCCCGGCTACCAGCTTTCGTCCCTCGGCCACATCATCGGGTCGCTGCACGAAGGAGAAAGCGATCCAATCGGCCCCTTGCTCGAGCGCGAAGGCGAGATCGGCGCGGTCCTTGTCAGTGACTGCTGACAACGGCAACACGGCATTCGGAACATTCACCCCCTTTCGGTCAGAAAGCGTTCCGCCGACCAGGCACAAAGTGTCGGCGAAGCCCGCGCCGCAGGTCTCAACGCGTAGCCGAACCTTGCCGTCATCGACGAGCAGCTCGGTCCCCGGGCGCAGCGCTTCGAAGATTTCGGGATGCGGTAGTGACGCACGGCTCCGGTCGCCGCCCTCTTGGCCGAGGTCGAGGCGGAAGCAATCACCGGTCCCCAGCTCGACCCGACCCTCAGCGAAGGTGCCGAGCCGCAGCTTTGGACCCTGCAAATCAGCAAGAATGCCTATCGGGCGCCCCGTCGCGCTTTCGATTGAGCGGATCGCCGCGAAACGCGCTTGATGATCCTCATGCGTCCCGTGGCTGAAATTGAGCCGGAATACGTCTACGCCGGCTTCAAAGAGATCGCGGATTCTCTGAGGCGTCGAACTCGATGGGCCGAGTGTCGCGACAATCTTGGCGCTGCGGAGGCGCCTTGCGTTCATCTCCATGCCAAACCGCTTCAGTGAAGGACCGAGATCGCGCCGGAGATCGCTGGCACAGGTGATTTAGGCGTGCTCGTGTTCTTGAAGAGTGCAGCTTTTCGACGCGATACTCCCGGCAGCGACATCTCTAGAGCGACGTGAGCATAGAAGACCCCTGCCCAGTTGTCTTTGCCGATATCGGTCCCCCCAGGTGGGCCTTTGGGTTATGATGGCTCACCCTGCTGTTCCGTCTTGCCAAGCAGCCGGCGGGGATTGCATATCCCCTCCGCGACAGCCCGTCCCGGAACTCCCGTGCACCAGACGCGGACGAAGCGAGGGGGCTCGTCAGAAAAGGAGTCACGTCTTGGTGTTTTTCGGCGCCCGGGTCGCCATGCGTGCTGTATTGCTGACACTGTTGTTGAGCGCGCCGCTACCGAGCGGGGCCGAGGCGCCGGAGACCCCCTTCGCGGAAGTTTTCTCGCAGCTCGCGGCGCGCCTGGGTGGCGTGGTCGTCAATATCTCGACGACCCAGGCCGCCGCGGCGGCTCCGGCAAAGGGGACGCCCGAAGCGCAATTGCCGCCGGGATCATCGCTCGACGAATTCTTTCGTGATTTCTTCGGCGAGAAGGGGGCGCCGGGCGGGCCAAATGCTCCTGCGCCGCGGGCTGCATCGCTTGGTTCTGGGTTCATCATCGATCCGTCGGGCATCGTCGTCACCAACAACCATGTGATCGCCAATGCCGAGCAAATCACCGTGACATTCGCCGACGATACGACGTTGCAGGCCGAAGTTATAGGGCGGGACACGGTGACCGATCTCGCCCTTCTCAAGGTCGAACCGAAAACACCATTGCCGGCAGCCGCTTGGGGGGATTCGACAAAGGCGAAAGTCGGCGACTGGGTGCTGGCGATCGGCAACCCGTTTGGTCTGGGCGGCACGGTAACGGCCGGCATCATTTCCGCCACGGCACGGGACATCCATTCCGGACCTTACGATGACTTTTTGCAGACGGACGCCTCGATCAACCGCGGCAATTCCGGTGGCCCGATGTTCAACCTCGCCGGCGAGGTGATCGGCATCAACACGGCGATCTTTTCGCCTTCCGGCGGTTCGATCGGTATCGGATTTGCCATTCCCTCGGCATTGGCCCGGCCAATCGTCGAACAGCTGAAAGCGACCGGTAAAGTAGAGCGGGGCTGGATCGGCGCGCGCATCCAGCCTGTCAGCGACGAGATCGCCGAAGCGGTCGGGCTCGACAAGGCCCGCGGTGCGATGATCGCGGCAGTCGATCCCTCAAGCCCAGCGGCGCAAGCAAAGCTGCAGCCCGGAGACGTTATCCTCTCTTATGACGGCAAGCAGATCGACCGCAGCCGACAGTTGCCTCGGCTGGTCGCCGACACGCCGCCCGACACGCCTGTCAAGCTGACGATGTGGCGCGACGGCAAGGAGCATGAGATCGATCTCAAGATCGCGGCATTGACCCCGAACCGCCCCGCGCCCCCTCCGCCAGAACCGGAAAAACCGAAGCCGCCGCCGAGTATCGACGCTCTCGGCCTCAAGCTCAGCAAGCTGTCTCCCGAGCTGCGCAAGCAGTTTTCGTTGCCCGACACCGCGAAAGGGGTCGTCATCACGGAGGTCCCCCAGAACAGTCCGGCAGCCGCGCAAGCTTTGCGCCCGGGAGACCTCGTGATTGCTGTCGGACACGAGGCAGTCGCAGCCCCCGAGGAGGTGCAACAGAAAGCCGCCGCCGCCAAAAAGAATGGACGCAAGTACGTACTGGTGCGTGTCGAGCGCGAGGGCAATTCTCGCTTTGTCGCTCTCCCGTTGGAAACGGGTTGAGTGCGCGGCGGCTTCCGATTATTCCGCCGCAAGAGCGTGAGCGGGGGACGGCGAGCGGAAGCGGGTCAAAAGCGCGGCCTCCTTTGCTTTCGCCCGGGTCAAATTGGCCCTTTTGACATGACCGAACCCGCGGATTTCGAGGGGTAATGCGGCGAGTTCGACTGCCGTTGGATGGTTGGCGGCGGACAAACGGCTGATGATTTCCTCGAGCACAGCCTCGTATTGGCCGATCAGGCGGCGCTCGGTTCGGCGTTCGTCGCTGCGGCCAAAGATGTCGAGCGGCGTGCCGCGCAGTCGTCTGAGCTTTGCCAGAATACGGAAGACGGAGATCATCCAGGGTCCATAGATGCGTTTGCGCAGATGCCCGGTTTCGGGATCGCGGTCGGCAAGCAGTGGCGGGGCCAGATGGAAGTGCAGCTCGTAGGGCCCTTCGAAGCGATCGGCGACCCGCTCAAGGAAATCGCTCTTGGTGTATAGGCGGGCGACCTCGTATTCGTCTTTGTACGCCATCAGCTTGAACAAGGCGCGCGCAACCGCGTCTGTCAGGGATGTCTCGCCCGTGCAATTTGCGGCCTCCGCTTCGCGGATACGCCGGACTACCGAGGCATAGCGGGTTGCATAGGCGGCGTTCTGATATTCGGTGAGGAACGCTATGCGGCGATCGATCGCTCGTTCGAGGGTTTCGGAAAGATGGTGTGTCTCCGGCACTGCACCGCGCGACGTCGCACGCGCGTCGACAAGGGCTGGATCGACTGCGGCGCGCCGTCCCCAACGGAAGGCGCGTTGATTGAATTCAACGGCAACGCCGTTTAATTCAATAGCCCGCTCGAGAGCATCGGCGGACAACGGGACCGCTCCGCGCTGATAGGCGAAGCCGAGCATAAAGAGGTTGCTTGCGATCGAATCTCCGAAGAGGCCGGTGGCGATATGAGTAGCGTTGATGAACTCGGTGTTGTCCGCTCCGGTTGCCTCGGCAATGCTGCGCTGGAGCTGCCGGCTGGGAAATGTGAGGTCGGGGTTTCGTGTGAAGTCGCCGGTGATGGTCTCGTGGCTATTGACGACCGCTCGGCTGTGGCCGGGCTGCAGCTTTGATAACGCATCGCTGCTTGCCGCGACCACAAGATCGCACCCGAGGAGCAGGTGAGCGCCGCCCGCGGCAATGCGCACGGCATGGATCTCCTCCGGCCTGCGGGCGATCCGCACATGACTGTAGACGGCGCCCCCCTTCTGGGCGAGGCCGGTCATGTCGAGAATCGTGCAGCCCTTTCCTTCGAGATGAGCGGCCATCCCGAGGAGCGCACCAATCGTGACGACGCCGGTTCCACCGACACCGGTAACAAGAATGCCGTAGGGTTCGTCGAGGTCCGGGTGAGCCGGCTCGGGCAACGGCGCCAGCTCTTCCTCGCCGAGTTCGCCGGCCTTGGGCTGCTTCAGCGCACCGCCGTGCACGGTGACGAAGCTCGGACAGAAACCTTTGAGGCAGGAAAAATCCTTGTTGCAGCTCGACTGATCGATTTCGCGTTTGCGGCCGAACTCGGTCTCGACCGGAACCACCGACAGGCAGTTCGACTCCTTTGAGCAGTCCCCGCAACCTTCGCAGACCAGTTCGTTGATAAAGACCCGCTTGGCGGGGTCAGGAAACCGGCCGCGCTTGCGGCGCCGGCGTTTCTCGGCGGCGCAGGTCTGATCGTAGACAATGGCAGTAACGCCCTCGACTTCGCGCAGCTCGCGCTGAACCGCGTCGAGGTCGTCGCGATGGCGCACCGCCGCGCCTGCTGCGAAATCGATGCCTGGCGCATATTTGTCGGGCTCGTCGGTGACGACGACGATCCGGCGGACTCCCTCGGCGGCAAGCTGGCGGGTCAGCACCGGAACGGTCAAACCGCCGTCGATCGGCTGGCCCCCGGTCATCGCCACCGCGTCGTTGAACAGCAGTTTGTAGGTTATATTTACGTTCGCGGCGACTGCCGCGCGTATCGCCAGCACCCCCGAGTGGGTGTAGGTGCCGTCCCCGAGATTGGCGAATACATGCGGCGTTTCCGTGAACGGCGCCTGGCCAATCCACGGCACGCCTTCCCCGCCCATCTGGGTAAAGGTCGCCGTGGAGCGATCCATGAACTGGGAGAGATAGTGGCAGCCTATTCCGGCGAGGGCGCGGCTGCCCTCGGGGACTTTCGTGGAAGTGTTGTGAGGGCAGCCGGAGCAGAAATACGGAGTGCGGCTGAACGGCACGACATTGCCGCCGAGCTGGCGTTCTTTTGCTTCCAGAAAAGCAAGGCGCTCGGCGATACGCGGGGAGGTGTGGAACCGGGCAATCCGTTGCGCGATGACCCGAGCGATCTGAGCCGGGGTCAGCTCGCCGTTCGACGGCAATATCCAGTTGCGGTTTTCGTCGAACTTGCCGATGACGCGCGGACGAACGTTTTCACGCCAATTGTAGAGCTGCTCCTTGAACTGGTTCTCGATGACGGCGCGTTTCTCCTCGACGACGAGGATTTCCTCGAGCCCCTCGGCAAAATGCCGGATGCCCTCGCGTTCCAGCGGCCAGGACATCGCAACCTTGTACAGGCGGAAGCCGATCTCCGCAGCATGCGCATCATCAATCCCGAGATCGTCCAGCGCTTGGCGCACGTCCAGGTAGGATTTGCCGGTAGTGACGATACCGAAGCGCGGCCGGGGACTGTCCATGACGATGCGGTCCAGTCGATTGGCGCGCGCGAAAGCCAACGCCGCGTAGAGTTTGTATTTATGAAGCCGGAATTCCTGATCGAGGGGCTGATCGGGCCAGCGGATATTCAGGCCGCCGGGCGGCATCTCGAAATGGTCGGGAAGCACGATTTGGGTACGCTCCGGGCCGATCTCGACCGAGGCCGAGCTGTCGACAATCTCGGCGACCGCCTTAAAAGCTACCCAACACCCGGAGTAGCGCGACATCGCCCAGCCATAGAGGCCGAGGTCGAGGATTTCCTGGACTCCCGATGGGTTTAGAACCGGGATGCACGCATCCATAAAGGCGTATTCGGACTGATGCGGCAGCGTCGACGATTTGCAGGTGTGGTCGTCGCCGGCAAGGAGAAGTACCCCGCCATGCGGCGCGGAACCGGCGGCATTGCCGTGCTTTAAGGCGTCCCCACTGCGGTCGACCCCGGGTCCCTTCCCGTACCACAGGGCGAAAACGCCGTCATACTTGGCCCCCGGGAACAACCCGATCTGCTGACTGCCCCAGACCGCCGTCGCGCCGAGTTCCTCGTTGATTGCCGGCTGAAAGCGTATGTGGTTGCGCTCGATAAACCGCCGAGCGCTCCACAGGCCCTGGTCGAGACCGCCCAAAGGCGAACCGCGATAGCCGGAGATGAAACAGGCCGTGTTGAGACCGGCCGCGGCGTCGCGCTGGCGCTGCATGATAGGCAGACGCACCAGCGCCTGCGTACCGGTCAAGTAGACCCGTCCTCTCTCCAGCGCGTACTTGTCGTCGAGGGTGACCGCCGCCAGCGCCATTACGACCTCCGAGCCTTGGCCTCGTAACCCCTGGACACGTAGTGTCTCCCCGCTACTTGCTCAATGAGGGCTGCCGCGGATTAGAGTAACGGAACCGACCGGGCGGGCTCCGATGTTGTCGCGCGACCGACGGCCGCGTCACAGCCGTTGCGGCAGTGCCCCCTCCGGAGTAATTGAGAACCACTGGAACCAGCTCATCGGAAATCGGCTGCGCCATGTCCGCATCTGCCGCCCTTCCCCATTCCCCGCTCGATGGATCGCTACTCGCCTCGTTGCGCGAGCTGCTCGGTGCCCGGCTTTCCACCTCGGCAGCGGTCTGCGCGCACCACGGCAAAGACGAATCCTACCATACGCCGCATGCTCCCGATGCCGTCGCGTTTGCCCAAAGCACCGATGAGGTGTCGGCAATAGTCAAGCTGTGCGCCAAATATAAGACGCCGGTCATTGCATTCGGCGCAGGGACCTCCCTCGAGGGGCACGTGGCCGCACTGGCCGGCGGCATAAGCATCGACATGTCTGAAATGAACCGTGTCCTGCGCGTCAATGCGCAAGATCTCGACGCCACTGTCGAAGCCGGTGTCACGCGCAAGCAGCTGAACGAGCATTTACGCGATACCGGTCTCTTTTTTCCGATCGACCCCGGTGCCGATGCCTCGCTCGGCGGGATGGCTGCCACGCGCGCCTCGGGAACCAATGCGGTCCGATACGGAACGATGCGCGAGAATGTACTGGCAATGGCCGTGGTGCTCGCCGACGGCCGGGTAATCCGGACCGCGCGGCGGGCACGCAAGTCCGCAGCGGGCTATGATTTGACCCGCCTGTTCGTCGGATCGGAGGGCACGCTCGGGATCATCACCGAGCTGACGGTTCGACTTTACGGAATTCCCGAAGCTATTTCGGCCGCAGTTTGCGCGTTTCCGAATATTGAAAGCGCGGTGAACACCGTGATCTTGACAATTCAGAGCGGAGTACCGGTTGCTCGGATCGAGCTGCTCGACGAAATTCAAATGGCCGCAATCAATAAATATTCGAAGCTCGATCATCAGGTGGCTCCCACGCTCTTCTTCGAATTCCACGGCACGCCAAGCGGAGTGGCGGAACAGGCAGAGACGGTAAAGGCGATTGCCGGCGAGTATGGCGGCGATGATTTCCGCTGGGCGACCACACCCGAGCAACGTTCCAAGCTGTGGCAGGCGCGGCATGACGCTTATTACGCGGCATTGGCGCTTCGCCCCGGGTCCAAGGGCCTCGCGACCGATGTGTGTGTGCCGATCTCGCGGCTTGCAGAATGCATCGGCGAGACCAAGCGAGACCTCGCACAATCGCCGATTCCCTACGCCTTGGTGGGGCACGTCGGCGACGGTAATTTTCATCTCGTGTTTATGCTCGACCCGAATCGCCCGGAAGAATTGGCCGAAGCCAACCGGCTCAACGAGCGCATGGTCCATCGCGCCCTAGCGATGGAGGGGACCTGCACGGGGGAACACGGGGTCGGTTATGGCAAGATGGACTTTTTAATCGCCGAGCACGGCGAGGCGGTCAGCGTCATGCGCACGATAAAAACGGCGCTCGACCCGGACGGCATTCTGAACCCCGGCAAGATCGTCCGAAATCTGATCAACCCGCCAGAACGCTGGACGCGGATACAGCTCGCTGCAAGAAGAACTCTGGAACCAAGAATTCCTCTTTCCCGTTGACTGTTGAAGCGATATTGTAAAGCTTCTGAATCAAGGGCTCGAGTTTTGGTGGTCCCGTGAGGGTCTGAGCAGGCGCCGCTTAGCTCCGATCGTCACTCCAGCCGTCGATTTACTAGCTCGTTGTGATCAACGGTGCCGATTGGCGCCGTCGTAAAGCTTCGTGAGTTTCTAACCAACAACAGACCGATAAGAGCTGTAGCAAAGGTCCAGCACATGGAGAGATCAAGTAAAAGAGGGAAAATACCCCAACAGGACTGGCCCTCGATCATCAAGAGATATGAGGCCGGTGAAACTTTGGCGAGCATTGCACGGACCTATGACTGCTCGCCGCCAGCCATAAGTTATATCTTGAGCCGAAGTCGCGCGCGTGACGCCCCTACGGAGGGCGCGGAGCCAAGCGGGATCGAATCGCCGGAACCCCAACTGGTGAAGGGGCACTCGACCGATTTGCCGGCCACAGAATTTATAGCTGGAGAGCCGGAAGTCGGCGAAGCGGCCGTGCTCCCTCCCACGGCGCAGGCCTCGGATCCGGAACTGGCATCCGCCGCATCAGCTTCCGGGTCGAATGGGGCGGCAGGAGCATCTGAAGTGGGGGCAGAAATTGCCGTGCCGGAAATTCTGGGCCGCCCAGCCGAACGGGATATGGACGCGCCGGCTCAGGCCACTTTGTCGGGAAACGGGAATTCATCGGGTCTCTTTGGTACAGCCGGCCCGCAGCCCCAACCTGGAGATCCGCGCCGCACTCTTCATCTCTCGTTGTCGCACAACAATGTTCAGCGCATGGAAATCCCGCAACCTGACAGGCGCGTTGCCGATGTGGCCGACCCTTCGGGGATTCGGCCGGTGGGGGACCGCCAGCAAGGGGTGACCCCGCAACCCGCCCGGGTTCACCCCGCTCCCAATGCAGCGGTCAATAACGGCGGAGGTACCAGCTCAATGGTCAACTCGCTCAAAGGAAGAAATGGCGGCACGTTCATTGATCGCGCGTTGCGCGAGCGAGTCGATGGCGACATCTCGGCGTTCCTCGCAGCGTTCGACGCCGCGTTGGCGGACGATACGCTGGAGAGCCGCGCCGGGCTCCGCGAGGCGACGGATCGCTTGCTGCGCGCGGGTGCCCGAACGCGCATCGAACTGGAGCGTCTCGAAGCTCGGGTTCCGTTATCGGCACGGGACACAACTGGGTACTCCGCTCCGAGTTGGCGTCCGCGCTGAACCGTTCGACCGCGTTCCTTCAACCTAGATTATTGTCCCGTCCCCTCCTCTGGACGCATCCGTTCAGAGGAGGGTTGCAAGGACGAACACGTAAAGGTTTAGCCCTGATTTGCGCCCAGGTTCACCCCCACATATTGCGTCACCCCGTGACGATTGAGCAGTAGGAGAGCGCTCTTCTTTGGCGAGGCGGCGGCTTCCTTCAATTTCGCTGCTGCCTCCTGTGGGGTTTTGACCGGCTGCTGGTCGATCGCGACCACGACGTCGCCTTCGCTCAACCCGACCTCGGCGGCGGCGCTGCCGGGGTCTACCCGGGTAATGACCACGCCCTGCACGTCTTTTCCAGTGTGCAGCTCCCGCCGGAGCTGGCTGTTGAGCGCGGCGAGATGCATCCCTAGCGCGTCCGCGCGAGCCGATTCATCCTGTTCCCGCCCATCATTCGCCGAGGCTACCTGCTCGTTGTTGGGGAGTTCGCCCAGGGTCGCCTGAAGATCTACCGTTTGGCCGTTACGCCAAACTTTTACCTTCGCAGCAGTATCGGGTGCGGTCTCGGCCACCAGCCGCGGGAGATCGCGAAGGTGGGTCACTTCGTTGCCGTTGAACGCCAAAATTACGTCGCCTTGCTTGAGGCCGGCCTTTGCCCCGGGGCTGTCGGGAGTAACGACAGCAACAAGTGCTCCGTGCTCGCCCTGCAATCCCAGGCTGGAGGCGATCGCCGGTGTCACTTCTTGGATTTGCACGCCGAGCCAGCCGCGGCTCACCTTGCCGTGCTCCTTCAGTTGCGCGACCACGGTTTTTGCCAGGTTGGATGGCACGGCAAAGCCGATCCCGACGCTGCCGCCATTGGGCGAATAGATCGCGGTATTGATGCCGATTACCTGGCCATCCAGGTTGAACGTCGGACCGCCTGAATTCCCGCGATTTATTGGCGCATCGATCTGCAGGAAATCGTCGAACGGGCCGGAATGGATATCCCGTCCCCGCGCCGAAATGATCCCGGTGGTCACGGTCCCGCCGAGCCCAAACGGATTGCCGACCGCCATGACCCAGTCGCCGACCTGAGCTTTGCTGCTGTCGCCGAACGTCACATATGGCAGCGGCTTGTCGGCTTTGATTTTCAATAGTGCGATATCAGTCTTGGGATCTCGGCCAATGATTTTCGCCGGGTACTTGCTGTCATCCTGCAACGTGACTTCGACTTTGCTGGCGTCGCCGACCACGTGGCTGTTGGTCACCACATAGCCGGAAGGATCGATGATGAACCCGGAACCGAGCGCGATCCGGTGAGCCTGACCGCCCGGCATTTGTGGGAAGAGGTGGCGCTGGCCGTTTGGGTTCTGTTGATCAAAAAAGCGGCGCAGGAACTCGTCGAATGGCGAATTGGGAAACTCGGGCGAACCCTGTTCAGGCTCTTCCGCCATTGTATCGGACGCCCCGCTCTGCGTAACCGATATGTTCACCACCGCTGGAGATACTCTTTTGACCAGCGGCGCGAAGCTTTGATGCTGCATCAGCGCCATTGGGGAGGTCATCGTCTCTCCCGCGGTATTTCCCGCCGGGCTTTCGGCCCATACCAAAGGCGCGAGTGCGAGTGTTGCGCCCAGTCCGAAACCGAGCGCCGCGGCGCGGCTCTTGCGCAGCCAGAGCCGGCGCCCATCATATTCTCTGATTTCCACCAATCGGTCCTCCTGTCGTGCGGGAGATGCCCGGCCGGCCGCGAACTGCAACCAGCGAGAGCGGATCGGCGGATAATTGGGTGTGCCGGGTGACAGGCGGATTTCAGGCGGATTAATTCGCTGTAACCTCATGCTCATACGAGACGGGATCGCTGCAGCGCGCTTTGGCTACGGTGGCCGCACGAGACCCTATCCTCCCTTCAGGCCCGAGGATATGTTGGCTTCCAGCCCGTTCTTTGGCTCTGCCGACATCCATTGTTCTCGGCTGGTTGGAGGAAAAATGGCCCGGTACCGCGACATTACATCAACGGAGATGACGCCCGACCAGCGGCGGGTACACGATTTGATCATCGCCGGCCGGCGTGGCCGGTTCGGCGGTCCGTTTCAGCTCCTAATTCGGGCCCCTGAGATTTGCGAGCATGCAGCGAAGCTCGGCGAGCATTTGCGCTGGGGGACGTCGTTGCCCGATCGTCTTTCCGAGCTGGCGATCATCACGACTGCCCAGTTCTGGCGTGCTCAATACGAGTGGTATGCACATGCCCCGCTCGCCGAGAAGGCTGGTGTCCCGGCAGCCGCGATTGAAGCGATCCGCCGTGGCGACACGCCGAGTTTTGAACAGAAGGACGAAGCGCTCGTCTATCGCGTCTGCACGGAATTATTCAAGACGCGGCGTCTCTCGGACGCGGCGTTCCAGGAGGCGGTCACGACACTGGGCGAAACCGGCCTCACCGAGGTCATCGCGATCATCGGCTATTACACGCTGATCGGGAATACCCTCAACGTTTTCCAGGTCGCGGTGCCCGAGGGGACAACCCCGCCGTTTCCCGAATAACGGTTCCGCCGACGCTTAGGCGACTTGCGGCAAACCCCGCTCGAGCAGCATGGCGAGGCGGCGGGCGAAAGCGGCCGGATCCGGGAGCTGCTCGCCTTCGACGATCCGCGCCTGGTCCAGAAGCAGCCAGGCAAACTCCGACAGCTGGTCGGATGCGCCAGGCTCCCCGACGCTCTCAGCCAGCCGCTCGATCAGCTTGTGCCGCGGGTTGACCTCGAGAATGCGTCGGGAAGCGCTGTCGAGCTGACGATGCTGCTTCAAGAGCCGCTCGAGATGCATGTCCATGTCGCCCTCGTCGGCCACAAGGCAGACGGCGCTGTCGGTAAGGCGCTCGGAATTGCGTACATCCTTCACCAACTCGCCGAGCGCCAGTTTGAAAATCGCAATCAGGCTAGCAAGCTTCGCCGGAGGCTCGGGACGCTTCTCCTCGGGAGCTTCGGATGAGGATATTTTGTCGAGATCGACGCCGCCGCGGGTCGCTGATTTGAACGGCTTCTCCTTGTAACGGCCGATTGTCGGGACCCAGAACTCGTCGATCGGGTCCGTCATCAGCAGGACCTCGACCCCGCGCGCCCGAAAGCCTTCGAGCTGCGGGCTTTTTTTGATCACGTCGAGATTGTCGCCGTGGATCGTATAGATAGCGTCCTGCCCCGGTTTCATCGCGCCAGCGTAATCATCCAGCGAAACGAGCTGGTCACGGGTCGTCGAGGGAAACCGAGCTAGTTCCAACAATTCCTCGCGATGATCGCGGTCCTCGTAGAGACCTTCCTTGAGCACGGCCCCGAAATTGTCCCAGAACTCGGCGTATTCGTCGGCGGCATCGGCGGCTTTTTTCGCGAGCTCGCTCAAAACTCGCCTCGTCAGCTGCTGGCAAATCCTCGCCACCATCGGGTTGGATTGCAGCATCTCGCGGCTGATGTTGAGCGGCAGGTCCTCACTGTCGACAATACCGCGCATGAACCGCAGATAGGCCGGCAAAAGTTCGGTCGCCTCGTCGGTGATGAAAACCCGTCTGACATAGAGCTTGATCCGGCTCTTGCGCTCCGGATCGAACAAATCGAAGGGCTTGGTCGACGGTACGAACAGAAGGTTCGTGTATTCGAGAACACCCTCTGCCTTGTTGTGCAAAGTCAGCCACGGGTCGTCGAAGCTGTGGCCGACGTGGTGGTAGAACTCCTTGTACTGCTCGGCCGTGATGTCAGATCGGGGACGGGTCCACAGCGCCGAGGCGGTGTTGATTGTTTCTTCCTTCCCGCCATCCTTCAGGATGATGGGTAACCCGATATGGTCCGAGTAGGTCTTGACGATCCGCCGCAGTCTTGCCGGGTCGAGATACTCATCCTCGCCCTCGCGCAAATGCACGATAATCTTGGCGCCGCGTGCGGCATCAGGAAGCGCCTCGACCGTAAACTCGCCCTTGCCGTCGGACACCCACCGCCAGCCCTGGCTCTCGCCGGCTTTGCGGCTCAGAACTTCGACCTTTTCGGCGACCATGAACGCCGAATAGAAGCCGACGCCAAACTGCCCGATCAGACTCATGTCCTTGCGCGCGTCACCCGACAACTGGTTCACAAAGGCGGCGGTGCCGGATCGGGCGATCGTGCCGAGATTTTCGATCAGCTCTTCGCGATTCATGCCAATTCCGTTATCGGCGATCGTCAGTGTGCGGGCGGTTTTATCGGGGGTAAGCGTTACGCGGTATTCGGTATCGCCTTCGGCTAATGCGGGCTCGGTCAGCGCGGCATAACGCCGCCGGTCGCAAGCATCCGAAGCGTTAGAGATCAGTTCGCGCAGGAAGATCTCCTTCTCGCTGTAGAGCGAGTGCGCGACGATTTCGAGCAGGCGGCTAACCTCCGCCTGGAAGCTTCTTGTTTCCTGGGTCATCGCTGCCGTCGAGGGTTGCCGGGAACGCGCCGAGGATATGTGGCGAAATTCTTTTCTGCGCAAGGTCGCCGGCAAGGATCGCGGAGCCTGGCTATCGCATGCCGCGTCGCCAGCGCTCGACCGTGTGCTCCACAACCGAGCCGTCCACCTCGTTTAACCATCCACTCGCAAAGGATGACGCGGCGCTCTTCGGCCGGCGCTCGTCGGGTGGGGGTGTAAAACATATCCGCATCGGCATCGACACGCCCTCACCGACCGCGATCGCCTCCCCGTTTCGTAGCGCCGGCAGGAAGTTCATCAGCCCGTGCGAGGCTTCCGGCAAAGCGCCTCGGACGATCGCCTGATCCTCCTGAGCGGTCATCCGAAAGGCGAAGATAGTGTTGCATTCGGAGAGCAGACCGGGGGCCAGATCAGATGGCCGCTGCGTAACCACGCATAATGAAACCCCGTATTTACGGCCCTCCTTTGCGATCCGGAACAGCGCGCGTTTCGCCGCCTCGAAACCCAGCTGCTTATCACGCGAGGCGTAGCGGTGTGCCTCTTCACAAACGATCGTTAGCGGAACCGGCGTTTCGTTCCAGACTGCGAAATCAAAGGTCAGCCGGCAGAGCACGGAGACGACCACATTGACCACCTCCGATGGGATCCCGGACAGGTCGAGGATGGTAACCGGCCGGCCACCCACCGGGATTCGAAAGAGCTGGCCAAGAATTTCAGTAAGCTCATCGCGCAACGTCAACCGACTGCCAAACACAAATCCATAGCGGGCATCATTCTGGAGGGCGACGATTCTAGCCTTGACCGTCTGATAGGAGGAAACGGCATCGGGCCGGTTGAGACTGCCCATCGCCGCATCTAGTGCACGAAGCACGTCCGACATACGGTAGGGGGCCGGCGTGTCCACTGTCCCGAATTTGTCCAGGCCCGCCTTGGCGAAATAAGAATGCTTGGAGGCAAGTATTGCCTCTCCAAGAATCTTTATTTGTTCAGCATTACGATCTGGTCCGATTACGATTTCCGTCAGTTCTTCAAAGTTGAACAACCAATACGGTAGATGTAAGCCATCTCCTGGGCTGAGCACTACAGCACGATCACCAAAGGCTCGGGCATATTCGTTATGGGGATCCAGTAATACGACATGAGCGTTCGGGCTTTGATCAATGACGGCCCGGAGGATCGTTGCGACGCCACAGGACTTTCCCGATCCAGTAGTGCCGACAATGCCGAAATGTTTGCCGAACAGCTCATCGATCAGGATGTAGGCTGGTACCGCGCCGTTCTGGTGAATTGTGCCGACCGGGGTGGCAACCACCTTGGGGCGGGCATAAACCTGGGCGATATCCTGTGCCGAGGCGAGACAGACCGGCTCGTCCAGCGCCGGATAGGCGGACAGGCCGCGCTGAAAGTCAGCGACAACGGTGTTGTCCCGAGTCTCGCCGACAAGTTCGAGCTCGACGAGCCTCAGATCCTTATCGGAAGCCTCCGAACTCGGCAACGGTACCCTCAGTCCTGTCACCATGCCGTAAGCTGTCGAGAACTCGCGTCCGCATCTTGACCAGGGTGCCCATCTCGAGTGGGAAGTCGCGATCTGAGGCTGCGCCGTGCGATCTTTCGAGTAATGCAACCGCTTGACAGGCCGAGACTGCAATAACCCGCCCTAGATGCGGCGCATCACATAGGGCAGGAGTGCAGCTGTCCATTCTTGCAAACCCGCTAAGGTTGGTATCGGGAATAGACTTGTCCTTCAACTGGGGGGAGCTGTTAGCATCTGCGTGGCGTCGGATGCTGCAACATTTCGCACTCGGTCGCCGGGAAGCCGAAGTCTCGCGGTCGTCCCCGCACCGGGCCGGCTACTGAGAACCAGTTCGCCACCGTGTAGTTCGATCAAGGCCTTCGCGATCGGCAATCCGAGACCAGTGCCCTCATGTTCGCGGGTCAGGTGATCTGCGACTTGCTCGAAGGGTTGAAAAATTCTTTCGATCTGATCGGGGGGGATGCCGATCCCGGTATCGTTTATCGAGAGCACCAGATCTCCGTTCTTGTGGAGCACCGAATCTACCTGAATCCGACCTCGCGGTTCCGTGAACTTGACGGCATTGGATAACAAATTCAGCGTGACCTGCTTAAATTTAGTCGCATCAATGTAAATCAGCGTCGAGGGCCTTTGGATATTACAATCAATATTTATCAATTTCCTTTGGGCGATGGGTCTTATAGTGTTTATAGAGGACTGAACCAGCCCGCCAACCTCTATCAGCTCTTCCTGAAGCAGGACCCGACCCGCTTCAATTCGCGCGAGATCGAGAATACCGTTGATGATGTCAAGCAAAATCGTGCCAGCATCATAAATATATCCGGCATATTCGGGATAATTTTCCCGCATCCGCATTTGATCTAGCTTGATGACCTCGGAAAAACCGATGATCGCATTGAGTGGGGTGCGCAGCTCGTGGGCCATATTGGCAAGGAAGTTGCTTTTGGCGCGGTCGGCTGCCTTAGCCTTCAACATCGCCTCATGTGCAACAGAGGCGGCCGTTTCAGCCTGCTGTTTCGCCTCCAGGAGGGCGAGGCTGGAGTAGCGGTGTTCCGCTAAGCTCCCCAGTCGGGAACAGTAGCTCTCTAGCAGCATCCCATCGTCTCTCTGGAGAGGCTTCACTCTGCCGCAAAATTCTCGCCGTGATAAGCCGACTTGAGCAGAATCTCCCTAATCGGCGGTTAAAAATAGCGGCGCAACCTAAGTCCACCTTCATCGCAGCATTGCAGCGCCGATTTTTTGGTCGGTTTGCCCTTGCCCTGGCGGGGTTTCCACCCGATACCTTTAGGGCATGGCCATGTTCCGCCCCGCTCCGCGGCTTGTCGCGGTCCTCGGGCCGACCAATACCGGCAAGACCCATCTCGCCATCGAGCGAATGCTCGGCCATCGCAGCGGCATGATCGGGTTCCCGCTGCGGCTGCTCGCCCGCGAGAATTACGACCGGATCGTCAAGTTGAGGGGCGCTCGTTCGGTTGCGCTGATCACCGGCGAAGAAAAGATCCTGCCGCCGCACCCGTCCTATTTTGTCTGCACCATCAAGTCTATGCCGCTCGATCGACAGGTCGATTTCCTGGCGGTGGACGAAATTCAGCTGTGCGCCGATCCCGAGCGTGGCCATGTCTTTACCGCGCGGCTGTTACACGCCCGCGGAATGCAAGAAACGATGTTCCTTGGCGCCGAGACGATAAAGCCGCTGATGCGGCGCCTGGTCCCCGAGGTCGAGTATGTGAGCCGGCCACGCTTCTCGACACTGTCCTATACGGGCTACAAAAAGGTGACCCGGCTGCCGCCGCGCAGTGCGGTCGTCGCCTTCGCCATTGCAGACGTGTTCTCGCTTGCGGAGCTGATCCGCCGGCAGCGGGGCGGCACTGCGGTAGTTCTCGGCGCGCTGAGCCCGCGAGCGCGCAACGCGCAGGTCGGGATGTTCCAAGCCGGCGAGGTTGATTATCTCGTCGCCACTGACGCGATCGGCATGGGTCTCAACATGGATCTCGACCATGTCGCCTTCGCCCGGATCGGCAAATTCGACGGCCGTGGTCCGCGGCGGCTGACCGCGGCCGAGATTGCTCAGATCGCCGGCCGCGCCGGGCGACACATGAATGACGGCACCTTCGGCACCACCGCCGAGCAGATGACGCTCGACGCGGAAATCGTCGAAGCGGTCGAAACGCACAATTTTGCGCCCCTAACTCGTCTGAACTGGCGCAATAACCGGCTGAAATTCGGATCGATCGCGGCGTTGTTGAAGAGCCTAGACGAGCGGCCGCCTCTACCTGGTCTCGTCCAGTCCCGCGAAGCGGACGACCACCGGGCTCTGCAAGCCCTTGCACGCAACCCGGATATCGGCGAACTGGCCACTCATCCAGGTGCCGTTCGGCTGCTTTGGGAGGTCTGCCAGATCCCCGATTTTCGCAAGGTCATGAGCGAGAGTCATACTCGGCTGCTCGCCCATTGCTTTCTTCACCTCGCCGGACCCGAGGCTCGGCTTCCCACCGCATGGGTGGCCGGGCAGATGGCGAGCCTCGACCGTGTCGATGGCGACATCGACACTTTGATGGCTCGCATCGCGCACATCCGTACTTGGACCTACGTCACCCATCGCGGCGACTGGGTCGAAGATTCGGTGGAGTGGCAGGAGCGCGCGCGGAGTATCGAGGATCGGCTTTCGGACGCGTTGCACGAAAGCATCACACAGCGCTTTGTGGATCGGCGATCGGCGTTCCTGGTGCGCCAGCTGGCTTCCGAAGGCGAGCTCATCGCGGCTGTATCCAAGGCGGGCGAGGTTCTCGTCGAGGGCGCGTATGTGGGCCGCATCGAGGGTTTGCGCTTTGTTCCCGATTCGGTCGATGGCGTCGAGATGCGGATGCTGATCGCGGCCGCCAGCCGCGTTCTCCGCGGCGAGATCGCCGCGCGCACGCGGCTGCTAGCCACGGATGCCGACGAAGCCTTCGCAATTGGCGCCGAGGGGGAGCTGCGGTGGCGCGGCGCGGTGGTCGGCCGAATGGTGGCCGGAGATAAGCTGGTGGTGCCGAGGGCGGAGCCGCTTGCCGGCGACTTCCTTGAGGGGGAGGCTCGCGAGAGGATGCGCCGACGCCTTCAGGAATTTCTGCGCACCGACATCGAGCGGCGGTTGGCGCCGCTTTTTGCCGCACAAGCATTGCCGCTGGGTGGTGTTGGGCGAGGGCTTGTCTATCAGCTCGTCGACGCGCTCGGATGCCTGCCCGTGACCAACGTTGCAGGGCAAGTCGCGGCTCTGGAACCAGCGGAGAAACAGGCGCTGAGCCGGCTTGGCGTCCGCTTCGGCACCGAAAGCGTTTATTTCGAGCCGCTCTTGCGCGCCGATACGATGCGCCTTCAGGCCCTGCTCTGGGCGGTACGGGACAGTCGACCGGTGCCGAGATTGCCATCGCCACGTCGTCTCGCCAAGCCGGTCGAAGTCGATCCGGCGCTGCCGCTCTCATTTTATGCGGCCCTCGGCTTGCGTGTAATCGACGGGCTCGCGCTGCGCCCCGATCGATTGGAGCGGCTCGCTGCCGCGGCGCGGCGCCTGGCACGCCAGGGCCCGTTCCGCGTTGGGGCGGAACTTGCGGCCATTGGGGGTGTCGAGCCCCGAGCTTTGCCCCAACTCTTGGCGGGGCTCGGCTACCGCATTGTAATCGATGAGGGCGGGGAGACATTTGTCATGCGGCCGCAGCGCCGGCGTGAAACAACCGAGCGCAGGCGTCGGGATCGGCAGACCGGCGAAGATCATCCCTTCGCCAAGCTCCGTGAGCTCAAGCTCGCGTGAAGGGCGCGGGCACCTCCGCCGAAATATCGGGCCGGCGGCTGGATCAGTGGCTATGGTTCGCGCGCTTGGTCAAGAGCCGCTCGCGTGCCGCTCGCCTCTGCGTCGCAGGGGAGATTACCGTCAACCAAGTAATTATAAAAAAGCCCAATCACGTGGTTCGGATTGGCGATACGATCGCCGTGTCGCAGGGCGGTTTTCATCGCACGTTTCGCCTGCTTGGGCTTGGCCGCCGCCGTGGCCCCGCCGCCGAAGCGCGGCTATTGTACGAGGATATTGGGATTCCGGCGCGCCTCTCAGAATTCACCCCGGTCTGGCAGCCGCTGCTGATGGACGAGAATGAGCCGCAAAACGATACTCTATAGCCCTGCAATGACCAAGGTATCCCAAGAAAATTGCTAAGCAGGATCGGAGAAGGTTCTCTGCATCCGGTGAGTTCGAGAGCGGAGCAAAAACATCGCAACGATAGAATTGCCACATTTGCGGACTACATTATGCGTTCTTTTGTAGCCAATGGCGGCGCGGTGACGCGCGCGTATGGTAAGGGGATATACGTGCCTGTAAATCGCTTGCAAAAACAGGTGGATCGGAATTCACGCGGGCATTCGGAATAACCGATAAGGCGGTCGCGTTATCGAGCGTTGCCCGGCAGTGCGGCATCGAGGTCGCTTGTTGAGGATGCGCTAAGGGGGAATTCATTGTCTTCCGAGCGAGGAAGAGTGGGTGGGGGCACTGCTTCGCGGCTCGATGCCTATGCTGGCGCCCGGGCGATGATAACCGGGGGATTGGGCCTGATCGGCTCCGCGATCGCCCGGCGTCTCGTCTCACTCGGCGCCGAGGTACTGCTCGTTGACAGCATGATCCCGGATTATGGCGGCAATCTCGCCAATGTCGCCGATATCCGCGGTCGGGTGATGGTCAATATTGCCGATATCCGTGGCGGGTTTTTCTTGCCGCATCTGCTCGCCGGCCAGGATTTTCTGTTCAACCTCGCGGCGCAAACCAGTCACCTCAATTCGATGGCGGCGCCGGAAAACGACCTCGCGATCAACTGCACGGCGCAACTGCAGCTCTTGGAAGCATGCCGGGCGGTCAATCCCGGGATCGCGATCGTGCATGCCGGGACGCGGCAGATCTACGGCCGGCCCGAATATCTCCCGGTCAACGAACGCCACCCGTTGCGCCCGGTTGACGTGAACGGGGTCAACAAGATGGCGGGCGAGGCTTATCACCTGTTATATCGCGACGTTTACGGCATCAAGACCCGATCCTTGAGGCTGACCAATGTCTACGGGCCCGGAATGCGCATCAAGGATGCCCGCCAGACCTTCCTCGGTATTTGGCTGCGCCGGGTCATCGAAGGAGAGCCGTTCGAGGTTTGGGGCGGCGAGCAGCGCCGCGACCTTTTGTATGTGGATGACGCTGCCGACGCATTCCTCTTCGCCGCGCTCACGACGGAGGCCGAAGGGTTGGCGCTCAATGTCGGCGGCGGCGACCCGGTCAGCTTGACGGCCCTGGCAGAAGCGATGATCGAAGCGAATGGCGGCGGAAAGTACGACACCCGAGAATTTCCGCCCGAGCGCAAACGCATCGATGTCGGAGATTTCCTGATCGACGACCAACGTTTTCGGACCTTGTCCGGCTGGCACCCCCGCATCGGCATCGCTCGAGGGCTGCGCCGTTGCCTCGAATACTACCGCAGCCATCTGGCGAGCTACATCTAAGAGGCGATGACGATCAGCCGACCCGCCATTGCGATCCCGCAGACCGATCCGCGAGCTGGATACCTCGCTCAAAGAACCGCTATCGATGCCGCCATCGCCCGCGTTCTCGACGGCGGCGCCTATATTCTGGGCAGAGAAGTGGAGGTTTTCGAGGCCAAGTTTGCGGATTTCATCGGAGTTGCGCACGCGATCGGCGTGGCCAGCGGGACGGACGCGATCGAGATCGCATTACGCGCCTGCGGGATCGGTTCGGGGGACCTTGTCTTCAGTGTGTCCCATACCGCGGTTGCGACTATCGCAGCGATCGAGCGGGCCGGCGCTACCCCGGTACTCGTCGATGTGGAGCCGGGCACCTATACGATGGCTCCGCGTGAGCTTCTGCGTGTTTTGCGATCGCCGCCGGCCGGCCGGCCGGCGGCGGTCCTGCCGGTGCACATTTACGGCCAGCCGGCCGAACTGTCTGCGCTCAGCGAGATCGCCCGGATACATGGCTTGCGACTGATCGAGGATTGCGCGCAGAGCCATGGGGCACTCTATCGGGGCGGGGCGGCGGGATCGTTTGGTGATATTGCTTGCTTCAGCTTTTATCCGACAAAGAACCTCGGCGCGCTCGGCGACGGGGGCATGGTCGTTACGAACGATTCCGGGCTCGCGGCCGCGCTGCGCGAAATTCGGGAGTACGGCTGGCGCGAGCGTTATGTCAGTGCGCGCGCCGGCATCAATTCGCGTCTCGACCCGATCCAGGCCGCCATTCTCGGCGTCAAGCTCAAATCGTTGGAGGCTGACAATGCTCGCCGGCAGGCCGTCGCAGACAGTTATGATACGGGTCTCACCGGGCTCCCGCTGGCGCTTCCGGCGCGCCGGCCACAAACGACACATGCGTTCCATCAGTACGTAATCCGGCTGGCCGAGCGCGACGGCTTGCGGGAGCGATTGCGTGCCGCTGAAATCGGCAGCGGGATTCACTATCCGGTCCCGGTGCACCGACAGCCAGCCTATGGCGGCCGTCTCGCCTGCGGTCCATCGGGTCTGAATGTAACCGAGCGCGCAGCACCCCAAATTCTTAGCCTGCCGATTTATCCGCAGATTTCAGACGAGGCGGTAGATCGGATTATTTCCGAGATCCGCGGTTTTTGCGCCTGAACCAAGCTTCAGTGCTGATAAATCAGCAAAACGCCGCTGCCGATCAATACGATGCCCGCCAACTGCGGCCATCCGAGAGGCTCGTTCCACAATATATGCGCGAGCACGGCCACCACTGCATAGCTCGCCGCAACCGAAGGGAAGGCGATCGAGACTGGGATTTTCTTGAGAGCCAAAATGTAGCAAAGCGCAGCCACGATATAGATGGCGAGGCCAATTATCGTCAGCGGATTGAGAAATTGAGCAGTTACCGTCGCCGATTTTTCGGCAGCTGATTTCAGTGCGATTTGTCCACCAATCCCAAACAATATCGCCGCCACGAGACTTGTGTAATAGACCGACATCATCCTCCTGTGCTCTCGCGTAGCCAAACCGGCGTCCGTGCCTCGGCGGCGCGCGGGAATTGGCTGCGCCGTACCTCCCTGATCACCGATTGAGGCTTTCCGTTGGCGGTCAGGTAGAGCCGGCCTAGATACTCGCCGACAATGCCGAGTATCACCAGCTGCACGCCGGAAAGCAGCAGCACCGCCGCCATCAACGAAGCCCAGCCAGCCGGCGGCGAAGACGTCAGCGCCTCGGCTATTACCATCGCGCCGGCCAGAGCGCCCAGTCCGCTCAGGACAAAACCGGTTATTGTGCTGACCCGCAGCGGCATCACAGAAAAATTGACGAACATACTCGCCCACAGCCGCAGGAGCCGGCGCAGGGTGTAATTGCTGCGCCCAGCCGCGCGCGGCAGATGGCGCACCATCAGCTGATCGATATCGTGGGTCACCTGCAGTATCAGCCCATCGACATAGGGGAAAGGCCCCTCATAACGGGTGATCTCGCGAACTACAAAAGCCGTCATACAGCGAAAGCTGGAGAGATAGAGACCCCTTGGTTTTTCGAGCACGAGATCGGCCACCCGGTTCGCAAAGCGGCTCCCCAGGTTCCGCCAGACTGGATGCTGCTTATCGTCGTAGAACGTATAAATCACCTCCTTTCCGCTGTCTTGAGCAAAGGCGAGCAGTCGCTCGACCTCTTCCGGAGGGTTCTGCAGGTCGTCGTCCATTGTAATTACATGCGCCCCGCTCGCATGGCGCAGCCCTGCCATAACTGCATTGTGCTCTCCATAATTTCGCGCAGAGTCTGATCAATGTAATCGGTACGGTGGCGCCGCCGACCAGAGCCAAACATACATCGAGGCTGTCGTCGGGACTGCCGTCATTGACGAGTATGATCTCGTGTCCGCCCTCGATCCGCAGCTCCTCGATCGCGCGAACCAGTTCGGCGATACTGCCGGCCCCATTGTAGACCGGGATTACGATAGAGAGCGCTACACCGGACATGGCGGTTTTCGGAATCGTCTGCTCTATCTCAGTCACGACCGTCGCCTCCCTTTACAGCGATGGCGAGAATTGACCCGCCGAAGGGTAATCCGACGCCACGGCGCAGCAGCGCGGTTTCGAGCCTTGTCGCGGCTCGGCAAAGCACTTCCACACACGGGGGGTACAGTTTGACGTCGCTGCCCACCCCATGCCCATCGGGGCAAAGCTTGCGGGTGATGACCATCACCGGGAACAGCACCGCGTTCCAGTAGGATACGTACACCGGACGAAACCCGACAGCCCTCAGCAAGCTGCGAAGACCCGTCGCCGTATAGCGCCGAGTGTTGCTCACCGCCCTATCGTGTCGCGATAGCATCCAGCGATAGGCCGGTAGATTGAGGATCAGCCGACCGTCTTGGGACAGGCAGCGATGGAATTGCCGCAGCGCACGATGCTCGTCGACGCCTTGGTGGCATAAGACGTCAGCGCTGAAGATAGCGGCGAGAGCATCATTGGCAAACGGCAGATCGTTGACCGAGCCCGCACACACTGGCCGAGCGCTCTTGGTAGCCGCACGCGCGCAGGCCTGAAGGTCCAGATCCAGCCCAACTACCGGTTTCCCCCAATATTTCACAGCCAACCGTGAGAGAAAACCCCCGGTCCCGCAACCAGCATCCAGGATCGGGAGATCGAAATGGTCGAGCGCTGACTGCTGCGCGGCCATGAGCAGGTTCGCGTGCATGGCGGCGAACCACCACATCTGGTCTTCGACCCGGTCAAGCTTGTTGTACTCGGAAGGTTTCACTCGAAATCTTTTCTACCGCGGTGAGTGCAAATTCAACGGCGGCACCCTCGAAGGGGACGCCGCCGAGGCTTGGTTCGTGGTTCGTTGCTCCGCGACGAGATCGCGCCGATCAAGCACCAGAGAGAGGAGGGCGCCCATCCTCTCGACCCGATAAATCGGCCGGCCGGGCAATGATCGTTCGCAGTTGTCCTTGGTGAAGGCGACAAAAAAATCCGCATGGGCGCGATCGCGGACGAACCGAAAGTTCGGAGGGAAATAATAATCCGCCGAGATCGGCGGCCCACAAACAGCGACGGTAAATTCGCGCTCTTCGAAATCTGCGCCATATTCGCCGCGCAAATAATTTTCCAAGCCCTTGACCGCCTCGGCATAAGAGTTCGCCCAATAATCGAGCTTGAACTTGTGCTGGGCGCCCTCGACCCCCCCGACGAAGGCATTGTAGTAAACATATTGATCGGGGTGCAGCATGGCCATCGTCGAAATATGCGCGCAGCCATAAAGAGCGAGCACGCCCCAGACCAGCCGCCGGTGCCGGAACCGCGACAACCAATCGAGCCCCCTATCTGCGGTAAGCGCCGCCGCGGCGGCGATCAATGGCAGTATAAAGATGAAATGGCGCATGCCGTCGAACAACACCGCCTTGATTGCAATAGCATAAGCGACAGGGAAGACGATCCCGATGCCGAGGACGAGCCTCGAGAGCGCCTGCTCTCGGCTCAAACGGAAACTGCCGCCCCAAAGCGCGACCACGGCTGCAACCGGAGCTGAAAACAACAGGACGAGAATGAGCTCCGGCAGCGCAAGTGCGATATAAGTCGGCAGATAAGTCCATGGCAGGTCGCTTGCCGGCACAAACTGGCCGTCGAACAACGTGTAGAACGGGAAAGTTTGATGCGAGAAAAAGGCAAGGGCGCGCAATGGATTTTCGATCGGGTCGGTCTGCGCCCATGGCCAGAACAGCAACATGACCGAATAGGCAACGCCCACGACCGGAACGAGGACTCTCCAAAAACCGACCCAAGCCGTGCTGGCCAGCACACCGATCCGTTTGGCGGCAACGGCGCGCCAAGTCCCGTCCAGAGCAAGCAGGAGGCTTAAATAGCACAGCAGCAACAGGCCGCCGATCCTGACAGCCATCGTCATCCCGATCGCGACACCGAGCTTGGCCAGCATCTCTAAAGGTGGCCGGGGCAGTATCGGCACTATTCGGATCAGGTAATAGGTGCTCCATACAATGCCAACTGCAAACGGGATGTCCTTTGGATTATTGAACATCTGGCCGTAATAATTCGGGATCGAAATCAGCAGCAGAGATGCGATAAACCCGGCGCGGGGGCCGGCCACCGCGTGGCCCAGCTTCCAGCAGCCGATCAATCCGAGAATTCCCACCAGCCCGTTGAGCAGATGTCGGGTCTCGTAGACGCCGATCGGCGAGACGCGGTTCAGCGCCGCCGCCGTCATGTCGAAAGCGGCACCGTAATTATAAAGGTCCTGCCAGTGCAGTGCCGATTTGTCGGCGAAAAACGACAAGTAATAGTCGAGGACGAAGTTCCCGTACCAGTTGTGGACATCCTCGTCCCAGGTGACGCCGTAGTCGCGGAAAGTGGACAGCACAAGGACGACGCCGACTAATACGAGGGCCAGCGACAGCGTGTCCCACCACGATTTTACATCCCACTGCTGGAAACACATCATTTTGTCGGCCAGACCGGTCGTGGCAAGCGGCCTGGCAGCAAGGGGTGATCGGCTCACAACCCGCAATCCGCCAGCAGCGCGCCAAGAACGCGATCGGGCCCGAAATATTCTCTGGCCAGTTCGCGCGCGGCCCGACTGTTGCTGGAATAATCTGCGGCAACCGCATCGATGCCGGCAAGCGCCTCCTCATGGTTGGAATATTCGAACCAGCCGGCGCCGACCGGGCAAAATTTGCTGAAACCCGTGCGCATGGTTATCACCGGCCGGCCAGCCGCGAGATAGCAGACGCTGCGATCGCTGAACCACCCGCTGTTGGGTCGAACGTAAATGTCCTTGGCCACTGTGAGCTCGCCGCGCGAACCGGCGATGAAGTCGCGGTAAGACTCCATGTCCGCCGAAATCGGGCGCGGATCGACGAGGCCCCAGCCGCCAGCAGCGACAACCTCGCGTACCCCATCATCCGGCGGCAGCATCGCCATACGAAAACAGCTGTGCGGGCGGTGCCGCGGCAAATCGAGAAATCGGAGAAAGTTCACGTGCTTCGACCAAACGTAGCTCGAGCCGCCGTACTCGATGTTCTTCCCCTTGTTCTCCCAAGTGGCGATCGTCGTGAAGCAGTTTGGTGCATCGTCCGGTTCGGGCCACAAATCGACGTCCACGGGAGGGCGGGTCGGGCGCCACGGGACACCGCATAACGGCACCGGGCAATCGTCGGACCCGAGATTTTCACCGTAGGTGAAAAAATGCGTATGCGCATCCACATAGGCGCGCGACTCTCGGTCGGCACTGGCGTATTTGAGCTGCTCGTAGACGGGATCCGTATCGATCATGATCCGCGCCGGGCAGGCGAGATGCTCATCCCGCAATCGCGTCGCGCCGCAGAGGTTGATAATAGCATCTGCTCGCCGATAGAGGGCGCGCACCTCGTTTCGCGACAAGCCGTAATGCCGATCGTGAATGGCGTCCCAATAGGACCAGCGCTGGCCGAACCCATGTTCCTCCATCGCCCGCTTCAGACACCGAACATTGTAGTCGCACGTCATGACGATGCTGTTTGCACGAGGGTCGAAGGGATTGGCGCCGCCATCCTCAATGTACCAGCATCGGTATCCGAGCCGTTCGAGTCCGACCAGGTAATGCATGGCCTGCCAGGCAATGCCGGCCAGCGGCATCTGACCGGCGAAATGAAGAACGATGATGTCGCCGCGCTTCGTCACGATCGCATCCGCAAGCGTTTCTGGCTAATTCGCCGACAACGGTCGGAGCGGCAAATGATTTCCATATGTGCGATCGAACCTGCGAAATTGTTCGAGGAAAACCCCAAACCGCCTGGGGTTGCCCCGACGCGACCCACGTGTTACGCAGAACGATGATTGACAGCATCCGGGCGTGGATCAGCGGCAGTTGGCCGGATCACCGGGAGGGAGCGGGCAGGCAGCAGGAGGCGTTGCACCTCGCTCTGGCTGCTCTGCTGGTCGAAGCGGCGAGCAGCGACGACCGATTTGACGAGGCGGAGCGCTGCGTCATCGAGCGGTTGCTCCAAAGCCGCTTCAGCCTTTCCCCGTCCGACGCCGATGAGCTGCTCGCCGCCGGACAGATAGCGGCTTCCGAATCCGCCGAGCTGTTCCACTTCACCCGGATCATCAACGAGCGGCTCTCGTTCGAGGAGCGGGTCGAGCTGATCGAGATGCTGTGGGAAGTCGCCTATGCGGATCGAGTGCTCGACGAGTATGAGGACAGTTTGCTGCGCCGCGTCGGTGGACTGATCTATGTCCCGGACCGCGAGCGCGGCGAGGCCCGCCTGCGGGTGCTCAAGCGGCTCGGCCTCGACCAGGCGGTCTGATCCGTTCCCGTGGCGAAGGGCCCCAAATCCAGGAGAAGAATCGAAGACCATGACTTATGTTGTCACTGAAGCCTGCATCCGTTGCAAATATATGGATTGCGTCGAGGTTTGCCCCGTCGACTGCTTCTACGAGGGCGAGAACATGTTGGTGATCCACCCGGACGAGTGCATCGATTGCGGGGTGTGCGAGCCGGAATGCCCGGTCGAAGCGATCATCCCCGATAGTGAGCCGCCCGCGGAGCGATGGCTCGAGCTCAACCGCCAATATGCGGCGAGCTGGCCGAACATTACCCGCAAGAAGCCTTTCCCGGAGGATGCCGACGATTTCAAGGACGTCACCGACAAATACGACAAATTCTTCAGCCCCAATCCCGGCGGCCGCTGAGCGGCACAGCGTCGCCCGAGACAGGAGCGGCCGCTGATTTGCGGAGGGGATATGCGCCCACCGGCTGGTACGCGGCCTAATTTCATGTTAATGTCATCGTGGTGCTGTTGCCTGTTGACCGTACGTTCCGCGCTCGTCGGCGAGTTGCGGGTGTAACCGTCGCCCAGTCTAGCGACCAACTGAAGCGTCCCGGCAGCGCCAAGTGGGTCGATTTTGAGAGACGGATATGAATTCCGAGAAGCCCCCCTTTGCCACCGGTGATCTCGTCGTCTATCCGACCCATGGGGTCGGCAAGATAGTAGCAATCGAGACACAGGAGATCTCTGGTCACACGCTCAATGTGTTTGTCGTGCATTTCGACAAGGACCGGATGACGTTGCGCGTGCCGCTCGCCAAAGCCAAGGTGTCGGGCCTGCGACGGTTGTCCAGCCAGAAGGAAATGGACGCCGCGCTTGCGAAATTGCGCGGGCGGTCTCGTGCCAAGCGGACAATGTGGAGCCGGCGCGCTCAGGAATACCAGGCGAAGATAGCCTCCGGAGACCCCGGTTCGATCGCCGAGGTGGTCCGCGATCTCTATCGTAATACGGGCCAGCCGGAGCAATCCTACAGCGAACGGCAGATATATCAGGCGGCTCTCGACCGGCTGGTCCGCGAATTTGCCGCCGTCGAGAGGATCGACGAGTCCACCGCAACCCAGCGGGTGGAGCAACTGCTGACCGCCTGAACGCGCACCTGAACGCTGGGGGTGATGAGGCCCGCGCCGGAGCGCGGAGCAGGGGTCTCGCGCCCGGACGCAAGATTTGCCCGGTTGCGGGCCGCCCGGCGCGTCTGGGCAATCGCCGTCATTCACGGTGAGGCGCGGCGTCTCGCCCAGCTGCACGACAGAATCAGCGAAGCGGTTCGAGCAGGGTGACCGGGTCGTCTATCTCGGCAACTATCTCGGGCGCGGCGGCGCGGTCGTCGCCACGATCGACGAGCTCCTCGATTTTCGGCGCCGCGTCCTCGGCCGCCCGGGCGGCGGCGCTTGCGATGTCGTCTTTCTGCGCGGAGCGCGAGAAGAGATGTGGCAAAAGCTGCTGCAGCTGCAGTTTGCGCCCAATCCGGCGGAACTCCTCCAGTGGATGGTCCGAGCGGGAATGGAGGCGACCGTTCGGGCCTATGGCGGCGACCTGCGCCAGGGGTTCGCGGCGTGCCGCGACGGCGCCCGCGCGATCACCCGGTGGACGGGCGCCCTGCGGAGCGCGATGAATGGGACGCCCGGTCACACCGAGCTGTTCGCGGCCCTCCGGCACGCCGCCTTCACCGAGGAGCGCGGCCTTGTCTTCGTTCATGCCGCGATCGAGCCGTCGCGGCCGCTCTCCGAGCAACGAGACGCCTTCTGGTGGGGGCGTGAGGACATCCTCGAACTGAAGGAGCCGTTCGCAGGTTTCAAGCGCGTCGTCAGGGGCGTCGACCGTGACCGGCGGGGTGTTGTCGAACGCGATTTCGCCGCGTCTGTCGATGGCGGCGCCGGCCGGGACGGCAGGCTGATCGCTGCCTGCTTCGGGCTCGACGGCGCTGTTGTCGACATCGCCGAGGCGTGATGCGCCGGTGATTCGGGATGCATTCGAAATCAGACCGCGGTATAGCCGCCGTCAACAAGCAGATCGCTGCCGTGACAAAGCTCGACGCGTCGCTGGCGAGGAACAACGCAGCCGCAGCAATCTCTTGCGGCTGGCCGAGGCGTGCCTAACAGATGCTTCGGGCTCAGGGCTTGCCGGCCCGCCTCAAAGCTGCCGTAGCGCTGCAATGTCCTCTGCGTCTCCACCGCTCCCGGGGAAAGGGTGTTGACCCGAATGTTTTGTCCGGCGTGATCGATCGCCATCACTTTGGCGAGCTGAATCAGCGCGCCTTTCGTCGCACAATAGGCCGCGCGCCCCGCGCTCCCGACGCGGCCGAGCTGCGAGGCGATAAAGATGATCGAGCCGCCGCCGCCCTCGATCATGTAGGGCAATGCCGCGCGGCTCAACAGGAACGAGCCGGTCAGGTTCACCGCCAAGACGCGGTCCCAATCGGCGAGGCTCGTCTCGAGGACGGTGCCGCTCGGATCGTGAGGGGCGGCGCCGCTCACCAGGATATCGATCCGCCCAAACGCCTGGTGCACGGCCGCAGCCGCAGCTTCGGTCTGCGGCTCAACCGAAACATCGCAAGGCTGGGCGATTGCCCGCCCTCCGGCATTTCGGACAAGACGCGCGGTTTCTTCCGCCGAGGCCGCATCGATGTCGCAACAGGCTACCGCCGCTTCCGCTTCGGCGAAGCCGAGACAGATCACCCGGCCGATACCGCCCCCGGCTCCGCTGACGAGCGCAGCTTTTCCGGTGAGCTTCATCCTTGCGCCTTCCGAAGCGGGTCAGAGCATCACCGTGCCGCCGTCGATCGCGATCGTCTGGCCGGTGACAAAACGGCTTGCATCCGAGACTAGCCAGATAACGGCGCCGACCAGGTCGGGCGGGGTGAGGTTGCGCTGGATCGACTGGCCAGTCTTGATCACCTCGAGCGCGCGGCCGGCCTTGTCGCCAAAGAACTCCCGCGTGCCGTCGGTCAGCACCGCGCTCGGCGCCAGGGCATTGACGCGGATGCCGTCCCGCCCGAGCTCACGGGCGAGCCCCCGCGTCAATCCGATCACCGCCGCTTTCGATGTCGTATAGTGCAGCGCGAACGGCATGCCGTAAGTCGCGGCGAGCGAGGCGAGATTGATGATGCTGCCGCCTCCGGCTTGCCGCATCGCCGGCACCACAGCCTTGCAGCAATTCCAAATTCCTTTGACATTGACCGCCATGGCGGCGTCCCAATCCGCTTCGGCAATCGCGTCGAAGCGTCCGCCGCGCAGCGCGCCGTAGAGCGCGGCATTGTTGATCAATGCGTCGACGCGCCCGAATGCGCGGGTCGCAGCATTGGTCATATCCAAGGCGGCTTCGGCGCTCCTCACGTCGAGCGCGACGCCAATCGCCTTCCCGTTCTCACTCTTCACGAGGTCGAGCGTCGCCGAGCAGTCGTTTATGTCTGCGGCAACGACAAAGGCGCCTGCCGCCGCCAGGCTTCGTGCGAATTCCTGACCGATCCCGCGCGCAGCGCCCGTAATGACGACGATCTTGTCGCGAACGGCTAATTCCGTGGTGCTCTCAACCATCGCCTATTCCCCGAAATTTGATTATTTCGTCGGAACGTCCCCGTGACGCCCCGCTGTTATCGCTGTTTTTTGCAGCGAATTATCAGCGAGCGACACCTAAATTGACATCGGTTCACAGTTGAGATTAACGTAAATATGTTGAATTGTCAAGGAACAATAGCCTTTGACCAGTTAGATCACCAATTCGGTGCGCGGGTCGATTAGGTGCATCTGGTTGAGGTCGGCGATGAGCCGCATCGGCTCCCCGACGTTGCCGACGGTGATGGGATCGACCCGACCGCAGACCTCGACGCCATCGACGATGAAATAAATCATCGTCTCCATGCCCATCGGCTCGACCACGTCGAGCCGCGCCTCGAAGGCGGCCGAGCCGAGCGGCACTTCGCCGCGCCCCTCCCTGATATGCTCGGGTCGGAGCCCGAAGATCAGCTCGTGGCCGACCCGTGGGCGGTACCGCGCCTCCCGGGAGGCCGGCACCGGGAGAGCGAGCCAGTCGGAGAGCCGAACGGTCAACCCGGCGCCGTTCTCGACCAGCCGGCATGGCAGGAAGTTCATCATCGGCGAGCCGATGAAGCCGGCGACGAATTGTGTTCTTGGCTTGTGGTACACCTCATGCGGCGTGCCGAGCTGGTCGATCCGCCCCCCGTTCATGATGACGACCCGGTCGGCCAAGGTCATCGCCTCGACCTGGTCGTGAGTGACGTAAACTGTTGTGGTCGTGACCTTCTGATGGATTTTTTTGATCTCGGTGCGCATCTGGACGCGCAATTTGGCATCGAGGTTCGATAGCGGCTCGTCGAACAGAAACACCTTGGGGTTGCGCACGATCGCGCGCCCCATCGCGACGCGCTGGCGCTGACCGCCTGAAAGCTGCTTTGGCCGGCGGTCGAGAAGGTCGGTGATGTCGAGAATGCGGGCGGCGTTCTGTACGCGCTCTCTTATTTCCGGCTTCGGGAACTTCTTCAGCCGAAGGCCGAAGGACATGTTCTCGAACACCGTCATATGCGGGTAGAGCGCGTAGTTCTGGAACACCATCGCGATGTCCCGGTCCTTGGGTGGCACATCATTGACCAGCTGATCGCCGATATAGATCTCGCCCGAGGTCGCTTCCTCGAGTCCCGCGATCATGCGCAGGGTCGTGCTCTTGCCGCAGCCGGAGGGCCCGACCAGAACGATGAACTCGCGGTCGGAGATGTCGAGATCGATCCCCTGGACGGCAGGGGTGCGGTCGAAGGTCTTGACGATGTTGCGGAGCGCGACTTGCGCCATCTTCTACCCTTTCGTGGCGCCGGCGGTCAGGCCGGATATGTAATAATCCATCAGAAACGCATAGATAATCAAGGGCGGCGCCGCCCCGACTAATGCGCCGGTCATGATCTGTCCCCACGGATAGACCTCGCCGCGGATCAGCGGGGTCACGATCCCGACCGGCTCGATCCCGGTCTTGTCATGGATGTACGCGAAGGTTTTGAACAATGGAATAAACAGCAGGGATTCCAGCACGGTACGTCTTCTCGGCGAAGGTCGTCCTCTCCAAACGGAACCCTCAGATGAAACCCGCTGGGGCTCGATAGGGTTGCACCCATTCTACCGCAACCATGCCAAATTTCGTCATTTTTTATGGCTGCTTGGGGCCGATCGGCGTGTCCCCGGGAACTGGGCTGAAGATGCCCGCATCATCCTGCCGGCCACCGCGATGACGCTCGAGCTCGTGGGCATAGCGGCGTAGAGCGTAGGCCTCGCTCATATACCCGATGATCCGGCGATCTTTTGCATTATCGACCACCGGCAAAGTCTCCTGCGCCGCTTGGCTGAACCGATCGAGCGCCGTGCGCAGGTCGTCGCTCGGGAACAAGAAGGGGGCCGGCTGGGAGACCAGGTCACCCACGGTCTTGCTGTCCTCGGACGAGTTCACAACGTTTGGATCGCCGGGATCAATGATGCCGCAGAACCCCCCGCGGTCGTCCACGACGAATACCTGTCTGATGCTGCCGGCTGGAAACCGCTTGCGGAGCCCGTCGACCGGCAGCTCTGCGGCGATCACTGCCGGATCGCGCCGCATCATCGGCCCGACCAGCAGCTCGTTGATCCAACCCACATCCTCGGGGCTGCGTATGCTCAACCCGCGCAAGTGGAAGCGCCAGGTTGCGAAGGAATAACCGAACCAGTGACGCACCGCGATCGCCGCGGTAACGACCCCGACCATGACGCCGATCATCGCCGAAAAGTCGCCGGTCGTTTCGAGCACGATCATGATCATCGTGACCGGAGCACCGACGATCGCAGCCGCCACCGCGCCCATGCCGACCATCGCATAGACCAACGGGTCGGCGCCGAGCTGCGGCGCGAACCGTCCCAGCGCGGCACCGCAAAAGCTGCCGAAGAGGCTTCCGAGGAAGAGCGAGGTGCTGAACAGGCCGCCGCGAAATCCGGAGCCGATCGAAACGGCCGAGGCGACGATCTTGGCGATGATCAGCCCGGCGAGATAGGGCAGAAAGAAGCCGGAATGCAATACCCGCATGATCCCGCCATGCCCGCTTCCGAGAATTTGCGGAAAGGCTAGGGCAATGGCCCCGATCAGGACGCCGCCGATCGCCGGCCGCGCCCAGCGCGGCACCGCGAGTGAGCGAAACAGCGCTTCGGTCGAGGTCACCCCCTTCATGACCAGGATGCCGAGCCCGGCGGAAGCCAGGCCGAGTAAAAAAAATCCCGGGTAGTCGGAGGCGGAAATGTTGATTTCGTGCCAGACGACAAAGATCGGGGTCGAGCCGCCGAGACCCCGGACGACCAGCGCGCCGGTCAGCGCTGCGATGCCGACCGGCGCCAAGGTCTGCAGCGTATAGCTGCCGATGATCAGCTCGAAGGCGTAGAATGCGCCGGTGAGCGGCGCACTGAACGCGGCCGCGATTGCGCCGGCCGCACCGCATCCGACAAGCGTACGGATGTCGTCCCGGCGCAGCTCGACCGATCTGCCGAGCCGCGATGCGAGCGCCGCGCCGAGTTGGGTGTACGCCGCCTCCATCCCGACCGAGGCTCCGAACCCGCCGGACAACAGGGTCGTCGCAACCAGCCCGAGGCTGTCGGAAACCGACATCCGGCCGCCCAATAGAGCGTTCGCCTCGATCGCGTCGACGACCTCGCGCGGCCGCCAGCGCCGCAGCACCATCGCAGTGACCCCGACGAGCAGCCCGCCGGTGATTGGCATCGCCAGGACCCGCGCCGGACCGAGCTCGATATCGACCAGATGTTCGTCAGACCCGACTGCGAACGCGACCCAACGAAGAACATCGAGCAGCAGATCGATCAGCACCACCCCGAGGCCGGCCGCGACGCCGGCCGCCAACGCGAGCGCGAGCAGGAACAATTCGCTGTCGCGCAGCCGCCGCTCGGCCGGAAGCGCCCGTTCTACGGTCGCATCGGTCCGTTCCGTTCCCTCGGCAGGCGCAAAGTCAACCACCGAAGAGCGGATAGGCGGTTCGCCGCGATGTGGCAAGAGCACTCTGACGATCTGTAGCGGCAAGAGGGCGCAACGACAGGGTCGGCGTAGGATAGGTAGAGCAGCGAGGCTGCGAAAGAATTGAGACCAAGGGCTGCAGAACGGCGGTTGCGTCCTTCGAGACGCACCCTTCGGGTGCTCCTCAGGATGACGTGGGGCTTTGATGGGATTAGGAAATTTTCGTCATCCTGAGGAAGCTGCGAAGCAGCTGTCTCGAAGGGCGCAAGGCGCCGATTCAGCCCATGGCAATTTCTTGCCAGCGGCAGCGCGACCCATCGCAACGAGCGCGGGCAATGGGGTTTGGCTCAGCTAACTCTTCTTGCGGTCGGCGCGCCGAGCCAGCATCTGATCGACCATTGCCGGGGCGGCCCCGAGATAATCAGCGGGATTCGTCAACGAGGCGAGCTTCTCCGGGCCGAGCGGGTCGGCGACGGCACGGATCTCCAAGAGTACGTCGAGCAGCGGCCGGTCGGTCTCGATCGCAACGCGGCAGGCATCATAGACGAGATCGTGCGCCTCGTTGCGGCCGGTGTATGGCGCCAAGCCCATCATCACCGCTTCGGCAACGATCAGCCCGTGCGTCATCGCTAGGTTCTTTGCCATGCGGGCGGCATCGACAATGAGGCCGCCGAGCATGAAGCGGGCCTGGTGCAGCGCGCCGGCGGCAAAGCCGAAAGCTTCGGGCAGCGCCACCCATTCGACATGCCACGGGCCGGTGGCGCGCTCGAAGTCGGTGACGACCGCGTCGAGCACCAGCCCCGCGTGCTGTCGCAATACCTTCGCCGCGGCGAGGATCAGCTCGCACGAGATCGGGTTGCGCTTCTGCGGCATCGTCGAGCTCGAGCCGCGGCCTTCTATGAAGGGCTCGGCCGCCTCGCCGAACTCGGTTGCCGACATCAGCATGATGTCGAACGCTATCTTGCCAAGACTGCCGGCCAGCAGCGCCAGCACCTGCACGGTCTCGGCGATGCCGTCGCGGACGACGTGCCAGGTGATCGGCGGATCGCCAAGTCCCAGTTCGCGGGCCAGCTCGGCGCGGGTCTCGAGGCTACGCTCGCCATCGCCGAGCGAGGCAAGGGTGCCGGCGGCGCCGCCGAACTGCACCAACAGGACACGCGGGCGCAGTTCGCGCAGCCGATCGGCATGGCGGTCGAGAGCGTAGAGCCAGACCGCGGCCTTGTAGCCGAAGGTCACCGGCAGCGCGTGCTGCAGGTGGGTGCGCCCGGCCATCGGCGTGTTGCGGTATTTGCGCGCGAGCTCGGCGAGATGGCCGCGCGCCGCCGTCAGATCCTGCTCGATGAGGGCGAGCCCGGCGCGGATCTGCAGCACCGCAGCGGTATCCATGATGTCTTGGGTCGTGGCGCCCCAATGCAGATAGCGGCCCGCCTCGCCCGTCAATTCGGCCATCTGGCGGACGAGTGGCAGGATTGGATAGCCGACGGTCTCGGTTTGGTTCTTGAGGCGCGCCAAGTCGAGCGCCTCGCGGCCGCTGGCTAACGCATTCGCCGCATGCGTGATAGCATCGGCTGCCTCGGCTGGGATGATCCCGAGCCTGCCCTGCGCGCGCGAGAGAGCTGCCTCGACCTCGATGCAGCGCGCGAGAAAGGCGTCGTCGCTGAATACCTCGCGCATCGCCACGGTGCCGAACATGTCGGCGAAGATTGCGGAGTCGAGAGCGCCGATCGCCATCGCGCGTTACGCCCCCGCTACCCGGGCCTCTTCTTCCTGACTTGCGCCGTGCGCAAAATCGGTCCAGGCGCCGTCGACCAGCCGCTCGAGCGCCGGGAAACGGGCCTTGTAGGCCATTTTCGGGCTCTCGGCGATCCAGTAGCCGAGATAGACGAAAGGCTGCCGATGGCGGCGGCATTGCTCGACGAGCCACAGGATGCTCCAGGTGCCGAGGCTCCGTTTCGGCTGCTGCGGATCGTAGAAGCTGTAGACGGCGGAGACCCCGTCATCGAGGAGGTCGATCAACGATGCCGCAACGAGCTCTCCGGAATTATCGCGAAACTCGGCGATCGCCGTCCGTACCGGCGTCCCCTCGACCATCCCGCGGTAGTCGCCATAGCTCATCGACGCCATGTCGCTGTCGCTGTGGCGGAAGCGCTGATAGGCGGAGAACAACTGGAATTGCTCTGGCGTCGCACGCGCGGCCAGGAGCCGGGCGGAAAGGTCGCGATTGGTGTTGCGGATGCGCCGGGTCGAGCGGGTATGGCTGAAACGGTCGACGGCGATCCGCACCGGCACGCAGGAGGAGCAGCTGCGGCAGGCGGGCCGATACGCGAAGCCGTGGCTGCGGCGAAATCCGGCGCGGGACAGATCATCATAAAATAGCGCGGCGCCGTTACTGCCGAGCTCGACGATCAGCTTGCGCTCGGCACGGCCGATTACGTACGGGCAAGTAACCGGTGATGTCGCGAAAAACTGCCGAAACGGAGGAGGAACCGCCTTCGCAGAAGCCGAGCGCGGCTCGCGCCGGAGCCATTCGCGTTTTTGTCTGTTTTCGGCCCCGGGCCTCAGATCCATCGCCCCGCCTCCTCTTTGCAATACGCGCTCGGGTTCCGATTATGGCCGAGAGCACGCGGCCCGCGCCAGCCCTGAACGACAGTGCTCGGCGACCCGTTCAATGCGTCGGTCCGGCCGTCCACCGAAATCCGGTCAGAATATTCTCGTCAAACCGGCACTCGACGGCCAAGTCCTGCCGTGCAGGCGCGCCCGGCGGCACATCGGTGCGGACCCCCTCGGCCTTGGCGACGATCGTCGTCAGGCTGGTCGCCTCCGCCTCGCTCTTCGTAATCTCGATCGCCGCGCTCGGATAGGCGCGCCGCATCATGTCGGCGCAGCGCTCGGCGAGCCCAACATCGCGCGGGATGCCGCACCCCGCCGCCACACAGCAGAGCGCGGCGGACAAGAGGGCAATCGAAGCTTGTCGGAAGGGCGCCATGCCGCCGATACTGCTCGGCCGCCGGGATAATTTCAAACCCGGCCTGCCCTTGATCGGGCTATGGGGGGTTCGGCTTGAAAGACCTATCGCGACGGGCGAACAAGCTGCGCCGGCGGGTCTATCGAGAGTTGCCGGTCGCGTCCGCCAACCGCACCGCCGAGCTCGACCACCGGATGTGCTACGTGGACATGGTGGCAATCCTGCAGAACGGGAGGCTGGGTGTGTCGCCAACCGGTGCCGCGCTGGCCTTGTGGCGGGCCTTTAGCGAGCACGGGCTGCGCGCCTGGTGCTACCAGTTCGCTCTCCCCGAGAGCCTGACCCAGACCGTCACCATCGTCGAGATCGACGGCGTGCTGCAGGTTCATGACGCATTCTTCAACTTGAGCTACCCATCCAGCCTCTATGAAGTGCTGGGTTCGCTGCGCAACGGAGAGGTGGTGACTGGTAGGCGCGAGGTGCGGGACAGGAAAGTCTACATCATGGACCCCGCCCGTGAGCCCACGGAAATGGCGCGGTGGCTCAAAGAACACGCCGATCGCGAATTTGAACCAGTGGACGGCCTGCGCCGGTTTGAGCTGCTTTGGGACCCGGAGGCGTTCGCGGCCACGCATCCGGCGATCGAACCGCTGCTTCGCGATCTGGCGACCCGCGGCTATCCCGCCGAGCCGCAATTCTCGATGCTTCACCCGATTGCCGTTTTCGACGGCACAAAATGGCATCGTAACCGAGCGGAAATGCCGCTGTTGCGAGGGTATGATCTGGAATCGCCCGTCGCCGCGCTGCGTGTGGCGGCTCGCAACCTGGAGACCGAACGCGCGCGCCTCGCCGAAACGGCCGCGACGATAGCCCGCCTCGAAACCGATCTCGGTGAGGCGAAGTCCCAGTCCTCGGCGGCGTCGCGGCGCTTCTCGGCGGAACGCGAAACCTGGCTGCAGCAGAAAGCGGCGCTGCAGGCCGGCCGCACGGCCCTAAAGGGCGAACTCGCTGTGACGCAATCTCGGCTCTCTTCAGCTGTTGATCTACGGGCTCAGCGGGACAGCCAGATCGCCCAGCTGCGGGCCGAGATCGAAGATGCCGCGCGGCAATCGGAGCTGCAGCAAAACGCCCTCGGCGCGCTCCAATGCGAGCAGCGCAAGTGGGACGCGGCGCGGCATCGGTTAGAAGTAGAGATTCGCGATCTGCGGGCGCAGCTCGAAGCGGGATCGTATGAGAACGAGCAACTGCGCCACAGTGCGGCGGCGCTGGCGAGCCGCGCGGACGCGGCCGATGAACAGGTGATCGCGATCGGCCACCATCTCCCACCGCTGCTCGACGAAGTCAGCCGGCTGCGCTGCGAACGGGACGCGATATCTCGCGAGAGGGAACTACTCGCGGCGCAGATCGCGGCTTCACCTCAAGCGCGTTTACGATCTCTTTGGCGCCGGCTCACCACCAGGCGGGAAGCGACCATTTGATCACGCGGGCCACGGGTTCTGCGCGGTGGCCCAGCGGACCGGGAAGCGGCGCACCACCACGGTGCCGGCCAGCATGTCATGCAATGTGCGCTTATGCCGGTTGAACAGGACCAGCAGCAAGATCAGCGAGCAGGTCCCCCAGACCGTGATATAAAAAAGCGCAGTTTGTATGAGCGCCTGCAAGAAACTTGGCCGCTCTCCGGTCACCGAACGCAATTCGAGATCGAAGAGCCGCATGCCGAGGGTGGCCGAATGCGGGCCGCTCAGCAACAGGGTATGATAAGCGAGCGGGATCAATCCGAAGGCAAACCACAGCACCGGCCCCAGCAATCCGAAGCTCAGCACCCAGAGCACGGCGAAGGCGAACCAGCACAGCAGCGCGATCACGCCGATGACGCACAGATCGACAAAATAGGCCAAGGTCCGGCGCCACAGCACGCCCTCATACGCCTCGGGCACGGCCGCCGGGTCGGGCATTCTCCGGTCATCATGAAAGGTCGAGGCATAGCCAAAGCTCGCCATAGCGGGCACCACGCGCTGCGAAAACCGCGCAGCATGTAGTGATCATCGCCACCCCGGCAAGGCTCGGGGTAAGATGGTGGTGTTTTCGAGCTTGAGGAGCATCCATGGCCGCCTATGTGATTGCCGATATCCAGGTGACGGACCCGGCCAGCTACGATCAGTATCGACCGCTCGCGGCGGCAAGCATCGAGCGGTTTGGCGGACGCTTTGCCGTGCGCGGCGGCAAAATCGATCTGCTCGAGGGCGGGCCCGAGCCGGATCGGATCGTCGTCATCGAATTTCCGGATGCGGATGCCGCCCGCCGCTGGTACCGCTCGGAGGAATATCAGAGAGCGCTGAAAATTCGGCAGTCCGCGTCGCGCGGCCGCGTCTTCCTGGTCGAGGGAGCCTAACCTTCCTCTGCGTCGAAGGCGCCGTTTGGCAATAGGTGGGTCGGGAAGCCGGCCGCGACCAAGGCAGCGATCAGTACCTCGACATGGCGGCGGTTCTGGGTCTCGACGACGACGTCGAGTTCGGCGCGCTTGACCGAGGTGTCGTGAAAGAGACGCTGGTGGTGGACCTCGACGATGTTGCCGGAATGCTTGCCGATCACCCCGGACAGGCGCGAGAGGGCGCCCGGAATGTCGGGCAATTCCGAGCGCAGCCGGACCAGCCGACCCTCGCGCACCAGACCGCGCATTAGGATCGAGGCGAGGAGGCGCGCATCGATATTGCCGCCGCAAATGACGATCCCGACCCGCCGCCCGCGAAACCGCTCCGGCCCGGCCAGCACGGCGGCGAGACCCGCGGCGCCCGCCCCCTCGACGACCAATTTCTGCCGCTCGAGCAGAACCTCGATCGCGCCCTCGATCGTCACATCGTCAACCAGCAGGATGTCCGAAACGAGCGCCTTGACGATCCGTCTCGTCAGCCGCCCCGGCTCCTTGACTGCGATGCCCTCGGCGAGGGTTGCGATCGCGGCAGGCGGACCGGGATCTTCGCCGCGCATCAACCGGTACATCGACGGATACAAGGTCGACTGCACGCCGATAATCTCGATCTCCGGGTTGAGCGCCTTGGCGGCGACCGCGATCCCGGAAACCAACCCGCCGCCGCCGATCGGCACGACGATCGCATCGAGATCCGGCTGATCGGCGAGGAGCTCGAGCGCGATCGTGCCCTGACCGGCGATAACCGCCGGATCGTCATAGGGATGAACGAGAGCGAGGCCCTGATTGCGGGCGAGCGCGTCGGCCGCCGCGCGGGCGGCGGCGAGGCTGTCGCCCCGGAGCAAGACCGTCGCGCCGTACGCCTCGGTGCGGTCGATCTTGATGAAGGGCGTGCCTTCGGGCATCACGATCGTCGCCGGGATGCCGAGCCGCCGGGCGTGGTAGGCGACCCCTTGCGCATGGTTGCCGGCGGACATCGCAACCACGCCGGCATGCCGCGCGCTCGGGTCCAAGGTGAGCAGCTTGGCGAGCGCGCCGCGTTCTTTGAATGAACCGGTGCAATGCAGCGTTTCCAGTTTCAGGTGGATCTCGGCGCCGGCGAGCTCGGAGATTGCCGGCGCCGATATCACCGGCGTGTGCGCAATCGCGCCGTCGATCGCCGCGGCGGCCTGCCGGACCGCGGCAATTGTAACCGGCAGGTCGGTCATGGCCACGCTCCCCACTGCGAGTGAGACTGGGTGAACACAGAAGAGCCAAGAATTCCGCCACAGTAAGACCAGCTTGGGCGATTATGATGTACGGGAGATTGCAAAACCGGCACGCTCGAGCGCACGGATGACATCTCTCGCCCTGAGCGCCGGTAACCGCTCGCTCACGCAGCGAGTGTGACCATGACTTCGCAAATCCGCGCGGGCTCACCGTTGGGTAGCGGCTCGCCTCGAGCCAAACAGTCCTCAAGGACCAACCGTATCGCGTCCTCAGCCATTGCCAAGGCTTCAGGCTCGTTCCTTCCATACGTCACAATCTCGGGAAGAGACGGCACCCGGACGGTAAATCCCCCTTCTTCCTCTGGTTCGAGGACCACTGTGAATTTCCGGGTCTGCTGCACGGTAACCGACCCCTTGCTTTACGTCGTGGCGACGCTTGAAGGTATCCGCATTCTGCAGGTCGCGCGAGTCATTCAAGGTCGGAAATCATTCCCGCGGCGCCAATACGAGGGTGGAGACTGCTGCAGATCGATTGAGCAGGAGCCAGTCGAAGTCGCGCCAGCGCTGCAGCAAATCGGCGTAATGAGCCGACAGCGGGTCGCCGGATTGGCCGGGTGTGGCAATCATCTTGGCATCCTTCGGTGAGGCCAGATCGACGATCATGCGCAGCCCGGCGCCGAAACGCTGTTCGAAAGGGGTTGCGTCGTCACGGATCGTGCTCGGGCCGCGGTTGAGCGTGTCATAAGCTCCCGGGGTCGCGATCGCAAAGTTGAGCCAATCGCGCAGGATGGGAATCCGGCTGAACACCGGATTTGCGAAGACGGCGACATGCGCCCGCCGCCATTGCCATTGCGTCGTGTCGGTAGCGAAGTCGCGGCGCAGCCGGGCAAGTGCTGCATCGAGCGCTTCGGCCAGCCGCGACCCGCAACTCTCCTTGCCGGGCCGCTTCGGGTCGTCGCACCAATCCGGGCGTTCGGTCAAGACCGCCTCCATGACCCGGGGCCGCAAATCCCAGTAATCGGTTACGGCGTCGCCAAACCGGCCGAACAGGATTGAGCGGCTGAACTCGCGCAGCCACGCGGTGAACAGCAATGGCTCGACCTTCTCCATATCCATGCGAAAGTCCCAATGCCGCAGCCGTTCGACCGCCTCCCGCGTCGCGGCGCTTTGCGCGACGGCGCCCGTCATAAGCGGAACCAAATGCCGGGCCATCAGCGACAAGGTATCAGCCTGAATTGCGGCGCTCGAAGCCGGCGTCTGCACCGGCGTCGCGGCGAGGAGTGTTTCGATCCGCTCCGCGCGGTTCGGCAGGTCCCAGTCGCGGCTCAGGAAATACGGATAGCTGTCCGGCACGATCTTGTTGTTGGCGCTCACGAAATGGCCCGACGGGGGATTGACCGCGCTCGGCAGCGCCTCGAATGGAATAAACCCGGTCCAATCATAGTCGCCGCTCCAGCCCGGCGCCGGCATCCAGCCTTGCCCGCTCCGGCGGATCGGCACCAGTCCCGCCGCGATGAACCCGATCGTGCCGTCGACATCGGCAAAGACGATGTTCTGAATCGGCCCGACGAAGTGCCGCAATGCCGCCCGGAAGCCCGGCCAATCGGCCGCGCGGTTGACCTCCCACAACGCCTCGGCGCTGCGGTCATCGGGGATCGTGAAAGTCGCCGCCAATGCCAGCACAAATCCCGGCGCGGCCGCGCCCGGCGGCAAGGCGTCCGACAGCACCGGGCCGTGCCGGGTCTCGCGGATCGCGATGTCGACCGGCGCGGCGCCCTTTACCTTGATGGTCTCGTGTCGTGATTTGAACGGCTCGCTCCCTTGCGGCGTCCGATAGCGGTTGGGGTCGGCGGGATCGACCTGCTCGACAAAAAGATCCTCGACGTCGGCGGTCGTCGTCGTGAACCCCCAGGCAATGCGCTCGTTGTGGCCGATCACGACCAGCGGAACACCGGCGGCGGTGGCCCCTGTGATCTGATGCCGCGGTGTTTCGAGCCTGGCGAGATACCATAGGCCCGGCGCGGCAAAGGCCAGATGCGGATCGTTCGCGAGGATCGGCTTGCCGCTAGCGCTATGCCGCCCATCGACGACCCAATTATTCGAGGCGTAGTTCGGTCCCACGATCGGCGGCAGCGCCTCATACAGATCGTCGAGCGCCAGCCGGCGGTAGATCGGCGCCATATCGGCCAATGTCGTCGGCGCGTCTTTCGGGTATTCCGGGAAGAGAAAGTTGAGATCCGCCGCCGGGATCGTCCGCGCCATCCGCGCCCGCAGCAATTCCCCTCGATAGTTTCCGCCGACCTGAAGCGCCATCAGCTTGCCCCAAATGAGGCTGTCGGCCGGGCGCCACGGTTCGGGAGCAAAGCCCAGCAACAGGAATTCGGGCGGCAACGCACCCCGGCGCGATTGGAGAAAGGCGTTGACGCCCGCGGCATAGGCGTCGAGCGCGCGCTTCATCGCCGCCGAGAGGAACGGGATCTCAGCCTCGGCAGCACGATAGAGGCCGAGCACCCGCATCTGCCGATCGGCGGGCACCGCCTGTGGTCCAAAGATCTCGGCAAGCCGGCCGGCGCCGTAGCGCCGCTGCAGCTCCATTTGAAACAGCCGCTCCTGCGCGTGCACAAACCCGAGGCCGAACGCGAGATCCTCGTCGTTCTGCGCGATGATCCGCGGCACGCCGTCGGCGTCCCGCTCGACCCGGATCTCGGCCTTCGGCCCGATCAGCACGACGCGGCCATCGGTCTGCGGCAATGCCGAACGAAGATAAAGGTAAAACCCGCCGCCGAGGGTGATGAGCAGCAACGCGAAGAGGGTTGCCCCCACCCTGACCCTCCCCCGCCAGCGGGAGAGGGAAGGTAAGGGGGCAGCCACTCTAGAGGCCGAGTTCGCGCAGGATCGCGTCGCGGTCGGCGTCGAGATCGGGGGCAGGGGGGCGGGTCGGCGGGTCGGCGAAACCCGACAGCTTCATCGGGTTGCCGGCGAGCTGCAAGGGACCGGTGACCGGGTCGTCGACAGAAATAACCATGTTGCGCGCCGCGGCCTGCGGATGGGCAATCGCCTGCGCGACGTTGTTGATGGCGCCGCACGGGATGCCGGCCGCCTCGAGCACGTCGATCCAGTGCTCGGTGCCCGCTTTTCCGAGCACGCCCTCGATTTCGGCCCGCAACGCCCCTTGATGCCGGTTCCGCAGATCGTTCGTCTTGAAGAGCGGGTTCTCGGCGAGGTCGGCGCGGTCTAGCGCATGCGCCAGCTTGACGAAGAGCCCGTCATTGCCGGCCGCGATGATCAGGTGCCCGTCCGCGGTGTGGAACGCTTCGAACGGGGTGATCGACGGATGGCGCGCGCCCATCGGGCCAGGGATCTCGCCGGTCGTCGTGTAGCGCATGATCGCGTTTTCTAAGAGCGCCAGCTGGCAATCGAACAGCGCGACGTCCACCTTTGTTGCTTCCCCGGTCCGCTCGCGATGCAACAACGCGGCGTTGAGAGCCACCGCCGTATAGAGGCCGCCGGCGAGGTCGCCGATCGAGGTGCCGATCCGGGTCGGCGGCGTTCCGGGGTGGCCGGTGATGCTCATGATGCCGCCCAAACCTTGCACGACCATGTCATAGGCCGGGTAATGCGAATAGGGGCCGCTGTGCCCGAAGCCCGATGCCGCCGCATAGACGAGGCGCGGGTAACGCGAATGCAGGCTCCCCCAGCCATAGCCGAGCTTTTCCATCGTCCCCGGGCGGAAGTTCTCGACGAGCGCGTCGGCCTTATCGAGCAGCCGCTCGAAGATGTCGCGTCCCTGCGGCGATTTGAGGTCGAGCGCGATCGACTGCTTGCCGCGGTTGACCGACGCGAAGTAGGTCGATTTTCTGTTCTTGAACGGGCCGTAATGGCGGGCGTCGTCGCCCTGCCGGGGCGGCTCGACCTTGATGACCCGCGCCCCGAGCTCGGCAAGCAGCAACGTGCAGTAGGGGCCCGCCAGGATGCGGGAAAGATCGACAATTGTGATGCCGGAGAGCGGCCCAGGCTGCGCCATGGCTCGAGATCCTCTTGCTGCGAAGGCCTCAATAGCGTAGCGCGGATCAGGCTCGCAACCGGCGCGTTGCGAGCGCGGCGCCGGTTGTGACCGGGCGCGGTCAGGACTATTGTCCGCAACGCGCAACCCCATCAGCAGACCGATGGACAATCGATCCGAACACGGCGACGACGGAGCCGACCAACGAAGGTCAACGGCGCTGATCGGGTTGATCATCATCCTGGCGCTGGCGATTGCCGGGGTGGTTCTCGTCCGAGAGCTCAGAGAACGCTCCCGCATCGAAGATTGCCTGATGTCGGGGCGCACGAATTGCGCCCCGATAGAGCTGCCCCTGCGCCGATAGCGGTTTGAGCGTCCGCCAACTGCGGCAAAAAATCCGGGGATAGCCGGGGCGGGTAACTCGTATAACACGTCTATGATAGACACTCGCTGGAATGATACCTCGCTAGGAGGCGCCCGGGATGTTCAGGCGTGCGATTGGCGCGATGGTTTTGCTTGCCGTCGTCGGTTTCGCGGCGATCTGGTGGTTTGGTTCGGATAAGCAGGCACCCTCCGCGGCGGCGCAAACGCCGCCACAGGCGATCCCGGTCACCGCCGGAACCGTCGCCGCTCAGGATGTGCCCATCTTCCTCAACGGCATCGGCACGGTGCAGGCCTACAACTCGGTTGCAGTCAAGAGCCGGGTCGATGGGCAGATCGTCAAGGTCGAATTTAAGGAGGGCCAGGACGTCAAGACGGGCGATCCGCTCTTTCAAATCGACCCGCGCCCCTTCCAGGCGGCGCTCGAGCAAGCTCAAGCCGCCAAACAGAAAGACGAGGCGCAGCTGGCAGGCGCTCAGCTGGACCTGCAGCGGTACGAAAAGCTGCTCGGAACCGGCTATCAAACCCGGCAAAGCTACGATAACCAGATCGCGCTGGTCGAGCAGCTGCAGGCCGCGATCAAAGGCGACGAGGCGCAGATCAATAACGCAAAGCTCAACCTCGGCTATGCCGATATTCACGCGCCGATCGGCGGCCGGCTCGGCGCGCGCCTCGTGGATCTCGGCAATATGGTGCGGGCGACCGATGGAACGGCGCTCGTCACAATCGCTCAGCTGAAGCCAATCTTCGTCAGCTTTACGCTGCCGCAGGATCAGGCCCACAAGGTCCGCGAGCGGCAAGCGATCGCGCCGCTGGAAGTGGAGGCTTACGGCGATGACAATCAAACGCTGCTGGCCACCGGCGAACTTTCTCTGATCGACAATACGATCGATCAGGCGACGGGCACGATCCACCTCAAGGCGACATTCGCCAACGCCGACGAGCGGCTGTGGCCGGGCGAGTTCGTTAACGTGCGGGTGATCCTCAACATGCGCAATGGCGTGCCGACGGTCCCGGCGCAGACGGTTCAGGAAGGCCCCGAGGGGCACTACGCCTATGTGATCAAAAAAGACGATACGGTCGAGCGGCGGCCGGTCGAGGTCGCCGCCGTGCAGGGCGGCCTTGCCGTCATTGCGAAGGGGCTGTCGCCCGGCGAGAAGGTCGTCGTCGACGGCCAATACCGGTTGACCGACGGCGCCCGGGTGCGCCCGTCATCCAAATCGGCGGGCGAAGGATGATCCTGACTGTCGCCACGCGCACGCGTAGCGTGCATTCGCTTTGAGGGCCCCGGCCGATGAGCATTTCCGAACCTTTTATCCGGCGCCCGATCGCCACCTCGCTGTTGATGCTCGGCGTGCTGGTGTTCGGCGTTGGCGCCTACAACCTGTTGCCGGTCGCGGCGGTGCCCAATGTCGATTTCCCGACTATCACCGTCAGCGCTAACTACCCGGGAGCCAATCCCGGCACGATGGCGTCGGCAATCGCCACGCCGCTCGAGCAGCAATTCACGACGATTCCGGCGCTGACCGAGATGACCTCGCTCTCCGGGGTCGGCAGCACGACCATCACGCTGCAATTCGATCTGTCGCGCAACATCGACGCCGCAGCGCAGGACGTGCAGACCGCGATCAACGCGGCAAGCGGCGTGTTGCCAAAGGATTTGCCGAGCCCGCCGACCTATCGCAAGGTCAACCCGGCAAATTTTGCGGATCTGATCTACGCGGTGCATTCCGACGCGGTGCCGCCCTACGTGGTCGACGAATACGCCAACACGGTAATTGCGGAGCGCTTGTCAACCGAGCCGGGGGTCGGTGAGGTCCGCATTTTCGGTCAGAAACCTTATGCCGCGCGCGTACAGATCAACCCCGGAGCGCTGGCGGCGCGCGGGATTGGCCTTGAAGATGTCCGCAGCGCGCTCGCGGCTGCAACGGTCAACAGGCCAAAGGGCACAATAGAGGGCGAACATCAGTCGATCGCCCTCGACACCAATGATCAGCTGTTCGATGCTGCGCAGTACCGCAATGTCATCATCGCCTACAGAAACGGCGCGCCGGTACGCGTGAAGGATGTCGGCGACGTTCTCAACTCGGTGCAGAATACCCGGCTGGTGTCCTATTTCGGCGACCAGGTGGCGGAAGGCATCGCGATCCAGAAAGCCCCGGGCGCCAACACGATCGCCGTCGTCGACCGGGTCAAGGCGGTGATGCCGCGTCTCGAGCAATCGCTGCCACCGTCGATCCATGTCGATTTGATGTCGGATCGCTCGCAGACGACGCGCGCCGCAGTGCACGACGTACAACTCACGATGCTGCTGACGATCGGCCTCGTTGTCGTCGTCATTTTCCTGTTTCTGCGTACCATCTGGGCGACGGTGATCCCGAGTTTGGCGGTGCCGCTGTCGCTGCTTGCGACATTCGGGGTGATGTACGTCGCCGGCTACAGCCTCGACAATATCTCGCTTATGGCGCTGACGATCTCGGTCGGTTTTATCGTCGATGACGCCATCGTCATGATCGAGAACATCGTACGCTACATCGAGCAGGGCATGAATCCGTTTGATGCCGCGCTGAGGGGCGCCGGGCAGATCGGCTTTACGATCATTTCGATCACCTTCTCGCTAATCGCGGTCTTCATTCCGCTCTTTTTTATGGGCGGCATCATCGGGCGGCTGTTCCGCGAATTCGCTGTGACGGTCTCGGTGGCAGTGATGGCGTCGGCCATTGTGTCGCTCACCCTGACGCCGGTCTTGTGCTCGCTGTTCCTGAAGCAGGAAGGCTTGCACCCCAAGAACCGCTTTAACCGTGGCGCCGAACGGGTCTTTACCGCGGTGCTCGGCGGCTATGATCGCGGGCTGAATTTCATCTTCCGCCACCAGTTCTCGGCACTAATGGCGACGCTGCTGCTGATGGTCGCAACCGGGTATGTCTACGTGAAGATGCCGAAGGGCTTTTTCCCGGAGCAGGATACCGGCTTCATCTTCGGCGAGCTCAACATCCGCCAGGACGCTTCGGTTATCGAAACCGACAAGATCCGCCATCAGGTTGTCGAGATTGTGCGCCATGATCCCGGCGTCGAGGGCGTATTCTCCTATGCCGGCGCCTCCGCCTACAATCCCGCGGAGAATACCGCCCGCATCTTCTTTGGGCTGAAGCCCTATGATGAGCGCGACGCCACAGCAGAACAGATCGTGCAGCGGCTGCGCAAGAAGGTGGAGGCGATCGAAGGCGCTAAATTTTACATGCAGATCCCGCAGAACATCAGAGTCGGCGGGCGGCTCTCCCGCACCCAATACCAATACACGCTCACCGACACCAACGGCGACGAACTCGACCACTGGGCGCCGATTCTCGAAAGCGAGATGAGGAAACTGCCCGAATTGCAGGATGTTGCCTCGGACCAGCAAATCGCGGCCCCGCACCTCGCGATCAAGGTCGATCGCGATGCCGCCTCGCGGTTGGGGATTTCCGCGTCGCTGATCGACGAGACGCTCTATGACGCCTTCGGCCAGCGCCAGGTCGCGACGATCTACACGGCCAGTGACCAGTACAAGGTCGTTCTCGAGGTCCAGCCGCAGTACCAGCGCGATCCGGACCTGCTGTCAAAGATCTACGTCTCCGGGCTGGGCGGGGTACAGGTACCTCTTGGCTCCTTTGCTCATTTCACAAACACGCTCGAACCGCTGACGATCAGCCACCAGGGCGTCTTCCCGGCGGTGACGTTGTCCTTTAACCTGACGCCCGGCGTCGCGCTTGGGCAAGCGGTCGATAAGATCCAGGCAATGACAGAGCGTTTGCATGTGCCGCCAACGCTAAACGCCTCGTTCCAAGGAACCGCACAGGCTTTCCAGGCATCGCTGTCCTCGATGCCGCTATTGGTCGCGGCGGCGATCCTCGTCGTCTACATCGTTCTCGGCATCCTTTACGAAAGCTATATCCATCCGATCACGATCCTGTCGGCGCTGCCGTCGGCCGGCGTGGGTGCGCTGCTGCTCCTGTGGATTATGCATTATGATCTGTCGGTGATTGCGATCGTCGGCATCATTCTGTTGATCGGCATCGTCAAGAAGAACGCGATTATGATGATCGACTTTGCCTTGCAGGCCGAACGGATCGAGGGCAAGAGTCCGCGTGAGGCGATCCATCAGGCCTGCTTATTGCGCTTCCGCCCAATCATGATGACGACTTTTGCCGCGCTGTTCGGCGCCATGCCGATCGCCTTCGGCCACGGCGGCGGCGCGGAATTGCGGCAGCCTTTGGGCGTCGCGATCATCGGCGGCCTACTGGTATCGCAGTGGCTTACCCTCTACACGACTCCGGTCATCTACCTCTATCTCGATCGCCTGAGCCGCTGGCTCGGCGGTGCCTATCGTCCATCACGAATGGCCGAGGCTCTCTCGGATCGCCCAAGCCCGGCCCTCGCGGGGAGCCGCCATGGCGCCGAATGAAGCCGCAACTCCCGTGAAGGCGGCAAAGCCTGACCCAGCTCTGACGCACCCGGGAATCGGTCGTGCCTTCGGTTTTCTGGTGCATGACGTGTCGCGCCTCATCAAGCGGCGGTTTGAGCGCCGCGCGCGGCAGATGGGGCTGCCGATCACCCGTCAGCAGGCGGCAGTCGTGCTCAATATTGCGGGGAACGAGGGTGTGAGCCAGGCCGAAGTGGCGGCCTGGCTTGGCATCGAGCCGATCGCGCTGGTTCGCATGCTCGACAAATTGCACGAGGAAAGGCTGGTCGAGCGCCGCCCCCATCCGACCGATCGCCGTGTGCGTACCCTATGGCTGACGCCCGCGGCGCGACCGGTGGTCGCGCAAATTCTCGCAATCAACAAAGCAATTCGCGAGGAAGCCTTTGCCGGCATGGCGGTGCATGCGCGCGACATGGTGATCGAGATTCTCGACGGGATCAAAGGGAACCTCGCCCTCCAAGAGGGAACAGACGACAGCCCGGCGGCTCCCAACGCTCGGCCTGACGGTACCGATATTGCAAAGCTCCCGGTTGCGGCCAGCTGAGCCGCCGCGTTTGAACAAGAGAGCGAGCCGGCGCCGATGAGCATCTCGGAACCGTTTATCCGGCGCCCGATCGGGACCTCGCTGCTGATGCTGGGCAACCGCTGGGCGTGGCCATCATTGGCGGCCTCTTGATCTCGCAATGGCTGATGCTCTTCACGACGCCGGTCATTTACTCTATCTGGAACGCCTCGCCCGTTGGTTCGGCCGCCCGTATCGCCTGTCGCGCGTGCAGGAAGCACTCTCGGGTGCTCAGAAACCGGCGCTCGCGGACAGTCGTCATGGGGCCGAATGACTTAATTCTCTCGCTCAAGGAAGAGGCCGCGTGCGACCGGTCCGGCGACGGTTTCCCCCGCGCAGTAGCAAGCGGCTCCGGCGATTGGCCGCCGGGTCGATCATTGCTGCTGCGGCGCTGACGGCGCCGCTCGATCCATCCGGCGGGGCAGAGCCCACGGAAGCCGCAGAGAATGAGATCCGCGCGGCGATCGAGAATTGGCGGTCCGCATTCAACGCCCGTGATGAAGACCGGGTATGCGCGCTCTTCGCGCCGGATCTCGTCGCCAACTATCAGGATGAGCCCGAACAGGATTATGATTCGCTGTGCGAAATGCTTCGCGCGGCATTGAGAGATCCGGATTTCACGTACCGCTATTCGGTAGAAGTCAACGAGATCGTGGTCTATGGCGAGACGGCGGTCGTCAGACTGGTGTGGGCGCTCGAAATCGAGAAGGCGGGAAGTCCGAAAAAGACCATCGAGGAGCCTGCGGTCGATATATTCCACCGTCAGGCAGACGGCCGTTGGAAGATCTCGAGGTACCTCGCCTATTCGGCCTCCCGGTGAGAGGCGCGCCGTCAGTGCGCTACCGAGAGATCACCGCTAATCGGGTTCCTTGGCGATCCGGCTTTCCCTGCTTATAAGAGGCCGGCCAACGGCGGTCCCTCGAACATCCTCCGCGCGCCCCTTCATGCCCCTTTTCGTGATTCCGTTTCCGGCGATCGATCCGGTCGCGATTTCGATCGGACCCTTTGCGATCCGCTGGTATGCGCTCGCCTATATTGTCGGGCTGCTGATCGGCTGGCGGTATTGCCTCGCACTGGCCGGACGGCCGCCGTATCTGGTCGCGCGGCAGGATGTCGACGATTTTCTGGTGTGGGCGACGCTCGGGGTCGTGCTCGGCGGCCGCATCGGATACGTCCTCTTCTACAAGCCGGGCTACTATATCTATCACCCGATCGAGGCGCTTTACGTATGGCACGGCGGGATGTCCTTCCACGGCGGCGCTATCGGCGTGACCATCGCGATCGTATTGTTCACCCGTGCCCGTCGAATACCGCTGTTTGCCTTCTCGGACATCATAACCGAGGCGATCCCGATCGGTCTGTTCTTCGGCCGCATCGCCAATTTCATCAACGGCGAGCTGTATGGACGGCCTAGCGATGTCCCCTGGGCGATGGTCTTCCCGAGTGGCGGCCCGGTGCCGCGCCATCCGAGCCAGCTTTACGAGGCCTTCTGCGAGGGCATTCTGCTGTTCATCCTGCTTTTCGCCGCCGAGCGGCTCCATGCGAGACAGCGTCCGGGGGTCGTTACCGGATTGTTTCTGGTGGGTTACGCGGCGGCCCGGATGTCGGGCGAACTGTTCCGGCAACCGGACCCGCAATTGGGTTATCTGATTTTCGGCACGACAATGGGTCAGCTGTTGTCGATCCCCTTGCTGATCGCCGGGATCCTGATTATCGCCTGGGCGCTGCGCGCCCCCGTTCCTGCCCGGTCGTGAGCGAAGAAATCGCCAACAAGATCGTCAGGCGGATTCGCCGGGAGGGCCCGCTGACGGTTGCCGCCTACATGGCCATGGCGCTGCACGACCCCGAGGGCGGGTACTATGCAAGGCGCGGCCCGATTGGAGCAGCGGGCGATTTCACGACCGCGCCCGAGATCAGCCAAGTTTTCGGCGAGCTGATCGGACTGTGGTGCGCCGAATTGTGGGCACGCATCGGCCGGCCGGATCCGGTAATCCTGGCAGAGCTGGGTCCCGGCCGCGGGGTGTTGATGAGCGACCTGCTGCGCGCCGCCGGCACCGTGCCGGAGTTTCGCCGCGCCGTGCGCATCTTTCTCGTCGAGACGAGCCCGGTGCTCCGTGCCGGACAGGAACGACGCCTCAGCCAGGCGCAACCGAGATGGGTGGCTCGTTTTGAGGAGCTGCCCGAGGGGCCGATGCTGATGGTGGCCAACGAGTTTCTCGACGCGCTGCCGATCCGGCAGTTCGTTCGCGGCCTCGGCGGCTGGTCGGAACGGATGGTGACGGTCGATCACGAGGATCGGCTGGTCTTTGTCGATGGTCCCCAGAGCCATGCGGCGAGCGTGCTCGTGCCGGACAAGCTGCGCCAAAGCTCGCCCGGCACGGTCGTCGAGATTTGCCCGGCCGCCCTCGCCTTGGCGGGCGCGCTCGGTTTTCGATTGGCCCGCCGACCAGGTGCTGCATTGTTCATCGATTATGGCTATTTCCCGACTGCGTCCGGACCGACCCTGCGCGCGCTTCAGCGTCATCGCCCGGTTTGCGCGCTCGCTGCGCCGGGAACCGCGGATCTCAGCGCCCACGTCGATTTCGCCGCCTTTGCCGAGGCCGCTCGCGCCACTGGCGCCGAGGGTCATGGGCCGACCAGCCAGGGACGGTTTCTCACCGCGCTCGGCGCGGGCCTGCGGCTCGCTGCACTGAGTGCGCGGGCCGCGCCCGCCCAGCGGCGGTCACTCGAATGCGGCGTGAGGCGTTTGCTGGATCCAGGCGAGATGGGTGATTTGTTCAAGGTGGTGGCGGTGGTTTCGCCGGGCTTGGCATGCCCGGCGGGCTTTGGTCCGAGCATCGATACAGCTGAGCCGGCGCGGCAATGATAACCCTCGATCTTTTCAATCGCGATCCCGGAATACGCCACGCCTTCTTTACCCGCGAAGGTGGGGCCAGCGGCGGTCTCTTTGAATCTCTGAACTGCGGGTTCGGCTCGGGGGATGCCGTCGAGACGGTTGCGCGGAACCGCGCCATTGCAATGGAGCGGCTGGGCTTTTCGCCCGATTGCCTGGTGACCTGCTACCAGACCCACAGCACCACCGTGGTCAACGTGGAGCAGCACTGGCCACGTGATGCGGCGCCGCGGGCCGATGGCTTGGTCACGCGCGGCTCCGGCATTGCCCTCGGCATTCTCACTGCTGATTGCGTTCCGATTCTGTTCGTGGATGCGGTCGCCAGGGTCATCGGTGCGGCGCATGGCGGCTGGCGCGGCGCACTCGGCGGAATCGTCGAAGCCACTCTTGACCGGATGGAAGCCTTGGGCGCCAAGCGGGCTCGCATTCGCGCTGGCATCGGCCCCTGTATCGCCGAGGGCTCCTACGAGGTCGGGGCGGAATTCCCGCAGCAATTCCTCGCGAATGACCAGGCGAGCGCGGCTTATTTTGCGCCGGGATTGCGAACCGGTCATTTCATGTTCGACCTGCCGGGCTATATCGAGCGCCGGCTGGCTCGCGCCGGGGTCGCGACAATCGAGCGCTCCGGCCACGACACAGTCGCCGAGGAAACGCAGTTCTTCAGTTATCGGCGTGCTTGTCTGCGCGGCGAGCCGGTCTATGGCCGCGCGCTCTCGGCGATCGCGCTTCGCGATTGACCTGCGCGCCCTTGGACGGATACGCATCTCTCGCTTTAAGTGGCTCATTCGATCGCGTTCGGCCCGATTCAGCTTCTCGGTGCAGTGCTCGCCTCCCTGCTGCCGATGGCGGGCTGCCAGCCGCTGCCGCACCCCTTCGCCGACGACGTGCCGCGGCGAGGCGCTCCGATCTTGTCCTTGCGCGACAGCTCCAGTGTCGCGATCGCTCCGATTGAAGGGCTGCCGCGTGCGACAGCCGAGAAGCTCGGACCGGCAATGGCGAGCGCATTGCAGGAGCGGGAGATCGCGGCGAGCGACAAGACCGCGAGCATCGGTAGTTATGAGCTCGCCGGCAGAATACAGGAAATGGCGCCGTCGCAAGACAAAGCCGCGCTGGTTGTCCTGTGGGAATTGCGCGACCCATCGGGCCGGCGCATCGGCGAACGCGCCGAGCGGGCCGAGGCTTCGGCCGACGATTGGGATGCGGGAAGCGAGGACGCGGTCGCGCGCCTGGCGGCAGCAAGTGCAGCCCAAGTCGCAGCTTTGCTGCAAGACGAGGCTCCCAGCGAGGCCGAGACCGGCGGGCGCACGCGGCTGGCGATTGGCGCCGTAGCGGGTGCGCCAGGGGATGGCGATCAGGCGCTGGTCACCTCGATTACCGAGATCTTGAAAAAGCAGGATCTGGCAATTGTCAGCGATGCTCAGGCCAAGGCGGACCTCGTGCTCGATGCGGAGGTTGCCGTCGCCAAGCCAAAAGCCGGAAAGCAGAACGTCAAAATCGTGTGGCATGTCCGTCGCAAGGACGGCGGCGAGATTGGCACCGTCGGACAGGAAAACGACGTCCCTGCCGGTCTGCTCGACGGCGCCTGGGGCGATGTCGCCTATATGGTCGCGGTCTCGGCGCAGGACGGGATCATGGAGCTTGTCGCGCGCGGCGCACCGCAGCCGTCCGGAAAATCCTGAACCCCACCCGCAGAGGCTTGCTGTCAGCGAGGCGTAATCGCTTCGGCGCGACACCGCATCCGTGAAGTACGGGTTTCCGATCGTATTGGTTCGTCGTTCCCGCCGAAGCGACGCGGAAGCGGGAATCCAGGGGCAAGTGACCTCACCGGTTACCCTGGACCCCCGCTTTCGCGGGGGCGACGAGGGCCGACGAAACCTAATCGGATGATGCTAATCGAGAACCGGGATGGTCCACCAAGGAACGATCAAAGCATCAGCATTGACGAGAAGCATGCGCACCCAATGCGTGTTCAACATCTTGTAAGACAGAGTTGTGTGCGGACCCGCCGGCTGGTGCGAGCCGTGGCTCCCACCTGCCCCGAATAGTGAGCCGTCAGGACAATCGAGCGCGGCTGGTAGAGAACTACTCCCGCATCCAGGCAGGCTTGAAACCGGCCGTGTTCCCGAGGTTGCATCAGCATTACCGACCTGTTACAAAGCCGGTGAATGAAGCCGCCGGGCCGAACCCGTCGGCACGGCGGTTGTTGTCCGGATATGAAGATCCTCGCCTGCAACGGCAATCGGCCGCTCGCCGAAGCGATTTCGGCTTGTCTCGACCTGCCGCTGACCAAAGCCAGCGTGCGCCGCTTCTCGGATATGGAGGTGTTTGTCGAGGTTCACGAAAACGTGCGTGGCGAGGACGTTTTCGTGATCCAGCCGACTTCCTACCCGGCCAACGATCACCTGATGGAGTTGCTGGTCACGCTCGATGCGCTGAAACGCGCATCGGCGCGTCGGATCACCGCCGTCATCCCTTATTACGGCTACGCCCGGCAGGACCGCAAAACCTCGTCGCGTTCGCCGATTTCGGCCAAGCTGGTCGCCAATCTGATCACCGCGGCCGGCGCTGACCGGGTGCTCACCCTCGACCTCCATGCCCCGCAGATCCAGGGATTCTTCGACATCCCCGTCGACAACCTCTACGCCTCGCCGGTGCTGGTGAAGGATATCCGCGAAAGCCTGGCCAAGCGGGACCTGGTCATCGTTTCGCCCGATGTCGGCGGCGTGCTGCGCGCCAGGGACATCGCTCGCCGTCTCAACGCCGATCTCGTCATCGTCGACAAGCGTCGCGAGCGGGCCGGCGTCTCGGAGGTTGTGAACATCATCGGCGAGGTGGCCGGGCGATGCTGCGTCCTCATCGACGACATCGTCGATACTGCCGGGACGCTGTGCAATGCAGCGGTGGCGCTGGTGGAAGCGGGAGCTTCCCGGGTCTATGCCTACGTTACCCACGGGGTACTGTCGGGGAATGCGGTGCCGCGGGTTGCCGCGTCGCCGATCGAGATGCTGGTCATCACCGACAGCATCGTCGCGACCGAGGCGGTTCGCGCTGCGCCCAACATCCGTCAGTTGACCATTGCCCCGTTAATGGCCGAGGCGATGCAGCGGATCAGCGAGGAGCGATCGGTCTCCAGCCTGTTCGACTGAGCTCCGAAAGCCGCCCCGGGCACGAGGTGCCAAGCGAACCAGCGCTGGCATCAAACCATTCCTGTTTTATCTTAAGCAGGCTCATTATCCAAAGTTGTTGAGGAGCGACGACCGATGCCTGAGATCACCACCCTGAGCGCCGAGCCGCGTGCCCGCGCCGGAAAAGGAGCCGCCCGGGCCACACGGCGGGCGGGACGCATCCCTGGCATCATTTACGGCGACAACAAGGAGCCGGTTTTGATCAGCCTCGAGCCGCGCGAATTTTCGCGCGCTCTGGCCCGCCGCGGTTTCTTCGCCACCCTGCTCGACGTCAGCGTGGACGGGGTTGTCCACCGCACCTTGCCGCGCGACGTGCAATACCATCCGGCAACTGACGCGCCGCTGCATGTCGACTTTATGCGGCTCGGCAGTCATGCACGGGTTACGGTGACCGTCCCGGTTGTCTTCACCAACCCGGAAATGTCGCCCGGCATCCGCCGCGGCGGCATTCTCAACATTGTCCGCCATGGGATCGAGCTGAACTGTCCGGTGGATCGCATCCCCGATCACCTCGTCGTCGAGCTGAACGGCCTCGAAATCGGCGAGAGCCTTCACATCAGCAGGGTCGTCATGCCGGAAGGCTGCCGACCGACGATCACCGACCGAGACTTTACAATCGCCACCATCGCCGCGTCTTCGGCAGTGCGTGAAGAGGCGGCTGCGGCCGCGACAGCCGTGCCGGCGCCCGAGCTGCCCGCAGCAAGCTAGCGCAGATTTCGACAAAATTGGAACACTGTCATTGCGAGTTGACCACCGGCCGGACGGCGGACCCGCCCTCAATGAAACCGCCACCAGCGCGCTTTCCCGGCGAAGGCCGGGATCTATTTATCGGCCTGCTGAGCGCTCGAAGGGTGGGCCCCGGCTTCCGCCGGGGAAGCGCTTTGACCGTATTGTTCGCGATCACGATTGGAGCAAGTGGTCTGAACCGATCGGAATCTGCTCAAGCTCTTTAGCCATTACCTGTGCTGCGTCCGCGATCGACCGCTGATGCGCTTAGTCGTCGGTCTCGGCAATCCGGGTGGCCGCTACGCCCGCAACCGCCACAACATCGGCTTCATGGCGGTCGAGGCGATCGCCCGCAGCCGTCGTGCTACCGGGTTTCGCAATCGCTTCAAGGGCGAGCTCGCGGAGGTCTTGACCGGTGGTGAAAGGGCTCTGCTGCTGAAGCCGCAGACCTTTATGAACGCGTCCGGCGAGTCGGTCGCGGAGGCGGCGCGGTTTTTCAAGCTCTTGCCTTCCGAAATCATCGTCATACATGACGAGATCGATTTGCGGCCCGGCAAGCTGAGAGTGAAGCGCGGGGGCGGCAGCGCCGGCCATAACGGGCTGCGGTCGATCGATGCCCTCCTCGGACCGGATTACTGGCGGGTGCGGATCGGGGTTGGACATCCCGGAGTAAAGGAGTTGGTTCAGCCCCATGTCTTGCAGAACTTTTCCGGCGAGGAGCTGACCGGCTGGGTCCAGCCGCTGCTCGGCGCGGTGGCGGAGACGATCCCGCTATTGTTGTCCGATGCCCCGGACGCGTTCATGAGCGAGGTAGCGCGCCGCTTTGCGCCGCCGGATCAAAGCGCACAGGTTGGTGACGCGCAGTCTCGAGGATAGTCGGAACTTATGGGTTTCAGTTGCGGCATTGTCGGATTGCCGAATGTCGGCAAATCCACCCTGTTCAACGCCTTGACCGCGACCGCCGCAGCGGAAGCGGCGAATTACCCGTTCTGCACGATCGAGCCCAATCTCGGTCGAGTGGCGGTTCCCGATGAGCGGCTGGAGATCGCGGCGCGCCTCGCTAAATCGGCAAAGATCATCCCGACCCAGCTCGAATTCGTCGATATCGCGGGGCTGGTCCGCGGCGCCGCCCGTGGCGAGGGCCTCGGCAATCAGTTTCTCGGGCATGTTCGCGAGGTGGACGCCATTGCCCATGTCCTGCGCTGCTTCCCCGACGGCAATGTCGTGCATGTCGAGGGATCGGTCGATCCGATCCGCGACGCCGAGACAGTCGAGACCGAGTTGATGCTGGCCGATCTCGACAGCCTGGAACGCCGCGTGGTGCAGATGGCGAAGCGGGCGCGCGGCGGCGACCGCGAGGCCAAGGGGCAGCTCGATGCCGCCGAGACAGTGCTGGCGGCGCTTCGTGGAGGCAAGGCGGCGCGCCATGTTCTCGTCGGACCCGAGCGGCAGAGGGAGCTGCGCGGATTGCAGCTGTTGAGTGCCAAGCCGGTTCTCTACGTCGCCAATGTCGAGGAAGCCGGCGCCGCCTCCGGAAACCGCGAAAGCGACCGCGTCGCCGAATATGCGGCGCGGCGCGGCGCGGGGTCCGTCGTAATCTCGGCCGCAATCGAGGCGGAGCTGGCGCAGCTATCCGACCCCGAAGAAAGGCGCGAATTTCTGGCGACCCTCGGGCTCCACGAACCCGGTCTGGCGCGGGTGATCCGAGCCGGCTACACACTCCTCGATCTGATCACGTTTTTTACCGTCGGCCCCAAGGAAGCGCGCGCTTGGACGGTGGAGCGGGGCACCAAGGCGCCGCAGGCTGCCGGCCGCATCCATACCGATTTCGAAAAGGGGTTCATTCGCGCCGAAACGATCAGCTTTGCCGATTTTGTCGCTCGCGGCGGCGAGCAAGGCGCAAAAGACGCTGGCCGCATGCGTCTGGAAGGCGCCGACTATGTCGTGCAGGACGGCGATCTTATGCACTTCCGTTTCAACCTATAGCAATTCAGTTTATTATTTACCCAAACGGCAGACGTCATTGAAAAGCCATGAAATCGTCAAAAACGCGTAATCCAGCACGGCTCGAATACCCGATCAATTCGTGGCATTTTGGGAACAATCGATGCGAACTCGCCGTCAGCTCATGTCGACTTCCTACCTGATCGTGGGGGCCGGTCTCCAACTGCTCGTCGGAGCAGGCTTTTCCGAAACGAGCCTCGCCGACCGGGTGCTTCCGAATTACGGCCGCACTTGCCGCTTGACCTCGGCCGCGAACTAAACTAGAACGTGCCGGTATTGTTTAGGATACGTTCTGCGGTGCAGGGGGTTTCATGCTGACCAGGAAACAGCGCGAGTTGTTGCTGTTTATAAACCAGCGGCTGACCGCGACCGGCGTTTCACCGTCCTTCGACGAGATGAAGGATGCTTTGAATCTCAAATCCAAATCCGGCATTCATCGCTTGGTCAGCGGGCTTGAGGAGCGAGGGTTTATCAGACGGTTGCCGCACCGCGCCCGGGCGTTGGAAGTTGTAAAGTTGCCGGAGGAGTCTGCCGCCCCCCCGCCGCCGGCTGAACGCGGCAGGTTCTCTCCCACGGTGATCCGCGGTGATTTCACAAATTCGCTGTCCGGCGCACCGGTTGCGAATGACGTCGAAGCCGTCGACCTGCCGCTCTACGGACGGATCGCGGCCGGTACGCCGATCGAGGCGTTGCGCGACCAGAGCACGACGGTCGGCGTTCCGGCCAGCCTCTTGGGTCGCGGCGGCGAGCACTACGCGCTCGAAGTGTCGGGCGACAGCATGATCGAGGCCGGCATTCTCGACGGCGACACGGTGGTCATTCAGCGCTGCGACACCGCGGAAAACGGTTGCGTCGTCGTCGCGCTGGTCGACGATGAAGAGGTCACGCTGAAGCGGCTGCGCCGGCGCGGCGCCTCGATCGCGCTCGAACCCGCCAACAAGGCCTACGAGACCCGCATTTTCGGACCCGACCGCGTCAAGGTTCAGGGTCGTCTCGTCGCTCTGATGCGCCGCTTCTGACCCCCGGCGCTACCGCGGGACGCGGTAGCCGAGTTCACGCGGTCTCCTGCACACTCAATCCGAGTTCCTCGATCGTCTGCTGGCGTATGAGGAATTTCTGGATCTTGCCGGTCACGGTCATCGGGAAGCCTTCGACGAATTTGACGTAGCGCGGCACCTTGTAATGCGCGATCTGGCCTTGGCAAAAGGTGCGGATCTCCTCCACCGTGGCGCTCTCGCCGTCGCGCAGGCGAACCCAGGCGCACAGCTCCTCGCCGTAGCGCGCGTCGGGAACGCCGATCACCTGCACGTCCTGGATCTTCGGATGGCGGTAGAGGAACTCCTCGATTTCGCGCGGATAGACATTCTCGCCGCCGCGGATCACCATGTCCTTGATCCGTCCGACAATGTTGCAGTAGCCCTCGTCGTCGATCGTCGCGAGATCGCCGGTGTGCATCCAGCCGGCTGCGTCGATCGCCTCGCGCGTCTTCTCCTCGTCGTCCCAATAGCCGAGCATGACCAGATAGCCGCGGGTCAATAGCTCACCGGCAGCGCCGCGCGGCACGATCCGGCCCTCGGCATCAATGATTTTGGCCTCGACGTGCGGCAAGATACGCCCCACGGTCGACACCCGCCGCTCGATCGGGTCGTCGGTCGCCGACGCAAAGCTCGCCGGGCTCGTCTCGGTCATGCCGTAGCCGATGACGACCTCCGATAGGTGCATCAACGAGAAAGCGCGTTTCATGACCTCGATCGGGCAAGGGCTGCCGGCCATCATCCCGGTGCGCAAGCAGCTTAGATCGAACTTGGCGAAATCGGGGTGGTCCATCTCGGCGATAAACATCGTCGGGACGCCATAGACGGCGGTGCAGCGCTCCGCCGCGATCGTCTCCAAGGTGGCGAGCGGATCGAAGCCTTCGCTCGGATACACCATCGCCGACCCGTGGGTCAGACAGCCGAGATTGCCGATTACCATCCCAAAGCAGTGATAGAGCGGCACCGGAATGCATACCCGGTCGTGTGCCGTGAGCTTCATCGCGCCGGCGATGAACAAACCGTTGTTCAGGATGTTGTGATGGCTGAGCGTGGCGCCCTTCGGGAAACCGGTCGTGCCACTGGTGAACTGGATGTTGATGGGGTCGTCGAACTGCAATTCGTCGGCGAGCGCCGCGAGACGGCGCCGCGCGGCATCGCGCGCGATACCGGCAACATCGTCGAAACTCACCATACCGTGGGCATCACCGCTCCCGATCGTGATCACCAGCCGTAGTTGCGGCAACCGCGCCGCGCATAAATTGCCCGGCGGTGCGGTCTTCAGTTCAGGCACCAGCTCGCGCAGCATCGCGTGGTAATCGCTGGTCTTGAACTGCGCCGCGGTAACCAGGGCAACGCAGCCCGCCTTGTTGAGCGCGTATTCGAGTTCGGCCAGCCGGTAGGCCGGGTTGATGTTGACGAGAATGAGCCCGGCCTTTGCGGTCGCGAATTGGGTAATGACCCATTGGGCGTTGTTCGGCGACCACATGCCGATGCGATCGCCGCGCCTGAGCCCCAGCGCCAGCAGCCCTGCAGCAAAGGCGTCGACCCGTGCTTTCAGCTCCCGGTAAGTCCAACGGATCTGCTGATGACGGACAATCAGTGCATCCCGATCGCCAAAACGTCCGGCAATCCGATCGAAGTGCACGCCGATCGTGTCGCCGATGAAGGGGGTGCTACTCGCGCCGTGTACGTAACTCAGCTGCGGCATCTCAGGATGCCCCTGTGAGGCCGGATGCAGAGATTGGAGATTAATTCGGCGTCCATGCCAGGGCGCGGATCTCGCTGAACTCCCGGCGCAGCTTGACCCAGGAATCGCCCGCGACTTCGCTCGCGAAGATTTCGCCATAGTGACTGCAGGCGAGGATCCGGTCGGGGTTCGCCGGGTGGGTCGCAAAGGACCATATCGGCGAGTTGGGCTCGACGGGCAACGGCAAGGCCTGCCAGGTTTGTCCGCCGTCCTTGGAGCGCTGGATCGCGCCGGTGCTGCCGAGTGCGCCGTCACCGGTGGCGACAAACAGCACTCCGGGTTCGTCGGGTTTGAGCGCCAGGCTGCGGCAATAGGGCAGGCGAAAATGCTTGCCGACCCCCAACCCTCGCCAGCTCTCGCCGCCATCCGTGCTGGCAAAGATCTCGCGCGGGGTGCTGGTCAGCACTGTCTTGGCGCCATTGATGCTGACCGCGGTGTCGTGGATGTCGGGGTCGTTTACCCCGGCGACCCGCGTCCAGCTTTCTCCGCCGTCACGGCTGCGGCGTACGCCGTCGACTTCGACGCCGGCCCATATCATGCGGTGATCCGACGGATCGACCGTCAGCGCCGTCACGCGCGGTATGCGGACATTGGCGCATTCCTCCGCCATATCGGCCGGCAATTTGTCCCAATGGCTTCCGCCGTCGGTCGATCGAAAGAGCGCCGCCGGCCGGGTCCCCGCGAAGATTGTCTGGGGGACCGTCGGATCGAACGCGACCTTCCACACATGCAGAGAATTCATCGGCGAGTCGAGCCGCTCGAAGTGCTCGCCACCATCCTCGCTGCGGTAGATGCCGTCGTCCGCTCCGGCCAGAATGGTGCGGGGCTGTTTCGGGTGGACCGCAAACCCGAACACGCGGCTTTCCGCCCACAGCCCGGTCCGCACTTGCCGCCAGCTTTCACCGCCGTCCGGGCTCACCCAAGCGCCGGTTCCCACGGTGCCGGCGCAAATCGTGAAATTAGCCATGGCCGCTTCCTCCGGGAATTCGCTTATCTGGTTTTGGTTTCCCAGCCGGTGTGAGAAATGTCGATCACCACGCCGTCGGGGCCGGCCCATTTCATCTCAAAATTGCGGTGGCCTCCGGCAGCCATTTCCATATCGAGCCCCGCCTTCTCCTCAAGGCGCTGACCCTCGGCGCGTTCCAGTGTCGCCGCGGCTGCGTCGAGATCCTCGACCTCAAAGCCGAAATGATGGATGCCGCTGTAGTTCGGCCCATTGGCACCGACATCAGCGGATTTCTCCGTCTTCCAATTGAGGATCGCCAGGTTGATGTAGCCGTCGGTTAGAAAGACGGCGCCGTTCGGGGCACGCCGGATCTCCTCCATTCCGAAAGCGTCCTTGTAAAAGGCGGCGACCTTTGCGGGCTCCTTTGTGGTCAGAGCGATGTGCTTGATTCGCGGCATCGGGTTCCTCCTTACTTGTTCGATCCAGAATGCGCCTGTTCCGGGCTTCCGGCAAGCGCGGGGCTATCGGCCGGGGCGCAAAGCCTCCGCGGCCCAAACACGGACGCCAACATGGAGCCTTATGTGATCTGCCACAGGACACGCGAGCGTCGACGGCCGCATTCTCGGCAGCCGGTGGCCGAAGCTTGGTGATCGTTGTCCTTTCTCGGGTTTAATGAGCATCGGCGACGGGCGCCTTCGCCGGCGCAGCGGCGGCCTTGCGCAGCAGCGGAACCAGCAGCGTGGCGACGATGAAGGCGACCATCATCGCGCAGAACGCGTCGGCATAGGCCAGGGTCGATGCTTCGCGGTATGCGAGATGCCAAAGCGCTTTGAGGGCGGCGAGGTGACCGGCGTCCGGACTGCCGGGGATCGCGTCGTAGCGCTGCGTGAGGCCAGCGACCAGGCGGTCCATCGGGCCGTTTGCCGGCGTCAGATGCGAGGCAATCATATTGAAGTGGAAATTGGTTTGGGCATTGAGGATTGCCCCGCACACCGCAATGCCGACCGCGCCGCCGAGATTGCGCATCATGTTGAACAGTCCGCTGGCATATTTGAGGCGCTCCGGCGGTAGGCTGCCGAGGCCCAATGTGACCGCCGGGGCTACTGCGAAGACCTGCGGGAAGCCGCGCAGCACCTGCGGAAAGAGGAGCTCTCCGCCGCTCCAATCGCTGGTGATGTAGCTGAAGGCCCACATGGATATGCCGAAGGAGGCGAGCCCGAACATCATCAGCCAGCGCGTGTCGAATTTGCGCGCGAGCAGGATGTATACCGGCACGCCGGCGAGCGAGGCGAGGCCGGTCGAGAAGATCGCGATCCCGGTCTGCCACGCGCTGAAGCCGCGCACGTAGCCCAAAAACAGCGGGGTCAGATAGATCGTCGAGAAGATACCAATGCCGGTGACAAAGGACAGAAAGCAGCCGACCGCAAAATTGCGGTTCTTCAGCGCCCGCAGATCGACAACTGGGCGCGCGAAAGTCAGGCTGCGGATCACGAACAGCACGCCCGTGATTGCTGCGATCCACGCACAATGTCGGATCGTCGCATCGTCGAACCAATTCCAGCGTGAACCCTCTTCCAGCACATATTCGAGGGTGCCGAGCGCGATCGCCATCAGAACGATGCCGGGGTAGTCGGCTTCCTTGAGCAGCGACAGATCCGGTTCGTCGATTTTGACGAGCCATGCAGCAAATATGGTGACCGCGATGCCGGGCAGCAGGTTGACGTAGAACAGCCAGTGCCAATTCCAAGTATCAGTGATCCAGCCGCCGATCACGGGGCCCAGGGTCGGGGCGATCGAGGCGATCGTGCCGACTACTGCGGCGGAATAGACGCGGCGCGGCCCCTGGAAGAAATAGAAGGACGAGGTGAACATCGTCGGGACCATCGAGGCGCCGAGCATGCCCTGCAGGGCGCGGAACACGATCATGCTCTCGATATTCCAGGCGAGCGCACATAACAGGCTAGTGAGGGTGAACCCGGCGGCCGAGGCGGCAAACAGCCAGCGCGTCGAGAACACCCGGGTGAGCCAGCCGCTGAGCGGGATCACGATGATCTCGGTGATCAGATAGGCGGTCTGCACCCAGCTGATCTCGTCCTGTGCCGCCGACAGTCCGCCGCCAATGTATTGCAGTGACGAGGCGACAATCTGGATGTCGAGCAGCGCCATGAAGCCGCCGAAACACATTACCACGAACGGCACCAGGCTCTTGAGCCAGCCGGCGGTGTCGGGCATCCCCGTCACTCTCCCGCTGCCGAGCCCGGCTTTGTGTCGACGCTGACCGTCGTCGACAGGCCCGGCCGCAACGCGCCGAGCTTTGCGCCGCCGTCATCGAGTGCGATGCGGACCGGCACACGCTGGACGATCTTTGTGAAATTGCCGGTGGCGTTCTCCGGTGGGATTACACTGAACACCGCCCCGGTGCCCGGCGCCAGGCTTTGCACGCGGCCGCGCAATACTTTCCCCGGCAGCACGTCGGCGACTACCGTCGCCGGTTGCCCCGGCAGCATATGCGCTAGCTGGTCCTCCTTGAAATTGGCATCGACCCAGAGGCCTTGCGCCGGGATGAGGCTCAGCAGGTAGGTGCCGTTCGCGACGTAAGCGCCGACCTGCGCGGCCCGGTTGCCGACATAGCCGTCGATCGGCGAGCGGATCTCGGTATACCCAAGATTGAGGCGGGCGGTTTCGAGATCTGCCTTGGCCTGCGCGACACCCGCGCGGGCTTCGGCGATCTGCGCATCGAGCACGGTAAGCTGCTGCCGCGCGGCCGTGAGGCCGGCTTGGGCTGCTTTGATCGCTGATTGCGCCTCCTGGTCGGCTGACAACGCGCGCTCCGCGTTCTGCCGCGTGCCGAAGGTGGTCAGGGCCAGGTCGTGATAGCGGACGGCGTCCGCGTCGGCAAACGTGGCGTGGGCGGTTTTTGCGTTCAGATCGGCCTCGGCCTGCCTGATCATCGCCTGCTGTAATACGTATTTCGCTTCGAGCCCGGCCAGCGCCGCCTGCCGCTGATCAGCAACTGCTTGCGCATGGTCGAGAGCTGCCTGAAAATCGCGCTCGTCGAGGCGGATCAATAATTGTCCGGCACCGACACGCTGGTTGTCGGTCACCAGGATTTGCGACACGAAGCCCGCCACATGCGGCGCCACGGCCGTGAGGTTGCCGCCGGCATAGGCGTCGTCGGTGCTCTCGATAAAGCGGCCGGTTACCCACCAATAGCGGGCGTATCCGATGCCGCCCAAGGTCATGGCGAGCGCGAGCCCAGCGAGCGCCAGATGCTTGCGGCCGAATTGCAGCCGGCTTTTCGCCGGCGCGGAGACTGCTGCTCGTTCGACGACGATCGTATCCATCACCGGCTCCATCGGATGCACCTAAAACGCCGGCCTGTTCGGCGATTCAGCGGAGGTGCTTTCGCTGGCTTTCGCTTGCTCGCAGGCAATCAAACCAAGGCGACCCCGGGTGCGCGCGTCTGCAGCCGGTCCCGCAGCGGAGCGAAAAGCCGGCTCGACAATGGCGCGACCGCTGTTGCGGTCGACCATTACCGGATCGGCTTCCGCTCCCGTCTGGGCATCAACGATCACAACGCTGGGGCCCTCGGGGGCGAAATGCCTGTTGCCCCAGGCGAGCAGCGCCCACAGCACCGGTCGAAAATCGCGGCCGGCTTGCGTCAGCAGGTATTCGTCACGGGGCGGCCGCTCACTGTAACGGCGGCGTTCGAGCAGGCCCGCCTCGACCAGCGCCTTGAGCCGCCTCGCCAGCATGTTAGGCGCAATGCCAAGGCTCTCCTGGAACTCGTCGAACCGCTTCAGCCCGTGAAAGGCGTCGCGCAGAATGAGGATGCTCCACCATTCGCCGACCCGCTCCAGGCTCCGGGCGATCGGGCATTGCATGTTGCCAAAGCTTTTGCGCCGCATGGGTGCGATCCCGATAACTTGCATGTTGCAAGCTATATAGGGAGGAACTATCATGATGCAAGTTATCTTGGAGCACAGACGTCACGCAGATGCCCTGTTCTGGCGGCAATGCGTTACGGTGATCCGCAGCTGGGTGGGCTGGCGCCTTTCCGGTTGAGCGCGGCTATCGCCAATGGCACAAAGGCTGGGGACGCACACATGAAGCCTTATGTGATCTGTCACATGAACGCGAGCGTCGACGGCCGCATTCTCGGGAGCCGCTGGCGGCCCGCCGAGAACCGAATGCCGGGCCTGTTCGAGCGCCTGCATGAACAGCTTGGCGGCGGCTCCTGGCTCATCGGCCGTGTGACCGGCAGTGAATACGCCAAGGCCGAATCCTACCCCGATCGGACCGACCAGACCTATCCGCGTGAACCTTGGTTCTCCCGGCGCGATGCCGCCGCCTACGGCATCGCGCTCGATGCGCAGGGCAAGATCGCCTGGGGACGGTCCGACATCGGCGGCGACCCGATCGTCGTGGTGCTGGCGGAGCGGGTCTCCGACGCGCATCTGGCGGGCCTGCGCCGGGATGGCGTCTCCTACATCTTCGCCGGCGAGCAGGAACTCGATCTGGGATTGGCGCTGGAGATCCTGAACCGTGAGCTAGGGCTCGAACGCCTGCTGCTCGAAGGTGGCGGCGGCTCGAACGGGTCCTTTCTGCGGGCCGGCCTGATCGACGAGATCAGCCTTGCGATCTGCCCCGCCGTCGATGGAGCGAAGGGCGCTCGAGGCATCTTCGACTCCAGCGACAAGGATGCCGGCATCGCAGCACCGATCAGCGTGATGACGCTGGCGAGCACCGAGGTGTTGCAGGGCGGCGTGGTTTGGCTGCGCTATCGGCTCCAGAATTGCTGATGCGCAGCAGCGACGACGAGGGCCGCCCGGAACGGGCGGCCCACTTTAGTTTTGATCTGCGGTAATTCAGGCCGCAGGCATGCGATAAACTCCGACCAGCTTGTTGCCGTCGGGATCGCGAAGGTAAGCGAGGTACATCTGGCCGGCGGCCCCTTGGCGCACGCCCGGCGGGTCTTCAATCGATGTCCCGCCATTCGCGACGCCGGCTTTGTGCCATGCCTCGGCCTGTTTGGCATCGCTCATCGTAAAGCCGATCGCGCCGCCATTGGCAGGGCTGGTTGGCTTCCCGCCGATCGGCTTGGACACCATGAAACGCCCACCATTGTGCGTGTATATCAGCCGGCGCCTGGCATCCTCGACGTCCGGCTGAGCGCCCAACAGCGCATCGTAGAATTTTTTGGACCGCTCGATGTCGTTACTCCCGACATGATATGGCTGAACATTCCGTTCCCTCCTCATCGGATCACACGCGCCCAGCCAATTCCGCCCACAAGCACAACACGGTCTGCAGGCGAGGGTTAATATGACGGGGCGATGCTCGGCAAAAGAGAAAAATGGTTTCCCTTCCCGGCCAGAAGCTACTCCCGCCCGGAGCCGAGAAGGACGGAAAAGGAAGGCGCGCCTGATTTAGGCATTGCCCCGTTTGCTTGTATGCGAGGTTCGGGATAGGAAATTGGTCGCGATCGAGATTGCTGGGCGGAGCAGGAGCCAGAGAACGATGCGGCGACATCGAATGCAGGCGCGCAAGAGGATCCTCGGATCGGCGCTTGCTGTTTTGGGCGTGACGGTCTGGGCAGTATCTGCAGCCTTGGGCCTCGCCTTCAATGATCACCGCGATGTCTCGATCAGCCATTTCGAGGAACTTTCCATCGGAGTGATAGCCGGCGGCGCGTTGATTGTCGGCGGCATCATTTTGCTCGCCACCGCTGTTTAAAACCACAGCCCGGCCGCGGGCGCCTTCTGCCCCGCGGTTAGCAAGAACCGACCGCGGCGAAGCGTGAGGAGGAGCGTAGATGACGGCAGCAGGTGTGGCAGTGGGCGCGCTTTCGGAGCTCGAGCACCGGGTGCAATTGCGCCGGGCCGTGATCGCCAGCACGATTGGCACCACAATCGAGTGGTATGATTTCTTTCTGTACAGCACCGTCACCGGGCTGGTTTTTGCGAAGCTGTACTTTCCAGAGTCCGATCCGCTGGTCGGGACCCTGCAGGCGTTCGGCATCTATGCGGTCGGCTTTGTCGCGCGCCCGGTAGGCGCCGCGATATTCGGCCACTACGGCGACCGCATCGGGCGAAAGGCGGCGCTGATCGCGACCCTGCTGTTGATGGGCATTGCGACCTTTCTGGTCGCGTTCGTGCCGACATACGCGCAGATCGGCATCTGGGGCGCTATCATCCTGACCATCCTGCGTTTCGTCCAAGGCGTCGGGGTCGGCGGCGAGTGGGGCGGCTCGGTGCTCCTGTCGATGGAGTGGGCGCGATCCGACCAACATCGGGGTTTTATCGCCGCTTGGCCGCAATTCGGCGTGCCGGCCGGGCTGTTCCTGGCGAATTTGGCGGCGCTGGCATTCAGCCAGATCGCCGGCAGCCAGTTCCTCGAATGGGGATGGCGCATCCCGTTCTTCCTCAGCATCATCCTGGTTGGGATCGGGCTTTATATCCGGCTCGGCATTCTCGAGACGCCGACCTTTGCGCGATTAGTCGCTGAGAACCGGGTCGAGAAGACGCCGGCCCTTGAAGTAATCAGACGGCAGCCCAAGGAGATCATGCTCACGGCGCTGGCGCGCATGGGAGAGCAGGCGCCGTTCTATATCTTCACCGCGTTTGTCTTCACCTACGGGACGACGATCCTCGGGGTTTCGCGCAATCTGCTTCTCACAGCCGTGCTGACCGCCTCCATCGTGTCGTTCTTTTCGATCCCGATCTCGGGGCATTTGTCGGACAGGATCGGCCGCAAGCGGATGTATCTGATCGGCGCGGCGGCAACCGGGGTATTTGGTTTCATCTACTTTGCGCTGCTCAATACGATGGTGCCCGGGTGGATCTTTCTCGCCATCGTGCTGTCACTGATCCCGCATGACATGATGTACGGTCCGCAGGCGGCATTGATCGCCGAGTGCTTCACCGGTCGGCTGCGCTATAGCGGCGCCTCGATCGGCTATCAGCTGGCCTCGATCTTTGCCGGCGGCCCCGCACCGCTGATCGCGACGGCGCTGTTCGCCGAGTTCAAATCGGGCTACGCGATCGCCCTCTACATTTTCGTCTGCGCCGTCATCAGCTTGGCAGCCGCGGCGCTGCTGCCGGACTACACGAACCGCGACATCTCCGGGGAATACGACAGGAAATAAATTCGATCCCGACACCTCGGGTGACCGGGCGCTGCCGTTACGGCTTTTTAACCTAACACCGATTAACCTCAACGAGCGGTCACCGTCCGGACCGCAAGATCGGTCTGCGTCATCGTCAGAGCGAACTCTCGTATGAAGTTTTTCGCGAGCCTGCGGCGGCGCCCGCCATCCAATCGCCGCCTCAACCTGATCGGCTTGGCAGTCGTTTGCATGACCCTGATGGCCGCCGTCCTGACCATTTGGGATCTGCGGCGGGAGGCGATAAAAACCTATACTGAGGAAATCGAAAATCTAGGTGTCGCGTTCGCCGAGCAGACTTCGCGCACTCTGCAGGCGGTCGACCTCGTGCTGGATCAGGCCAAGGACCGGGTGCTCGGCTCCGGCATCGAAACGCCCGCACAGTTCGAACAGCTGCTTTCCGGCAGGAAGTGGCACCAGTTTCTGACCGATCGGCTGAAGAATTTACCTCAAGCCGATGGCCTCGCCCTGATCGATGCGGACGGCAGGCGGATAAATGCGTCGCGCCGTTGGCCGGCTTCCGCACCCGATTTCTCGGACCGCGACTTTATGGCGTATTTTCGGCTGCACGACGAGCCGGCCAGTTTCTTGGGGATGCCGGTCAAGAACCGCACCAGCGGCGGGTGGACGATTATTGTCGCGCGCCGTGTCAGCGGACCGGGCGGCGAATTTCTCGGCGCGATCATCGCAACGATCCGGACCGGGTATCTCGAAGAATTTTACAAGGCGATCACTCTGCCGGAACTGGGACCGGTCACGGTTCTGCGGCAGGACGGCATGATCTTCGCGCGTTATCCCCGCGTCCAAGAAGATACGATCGGTGAGAAATTGCCGGCCGGCTCGCCATGGCATCGGTTGGCCGCAAGCGGTGGGATATTTCGTTCCGAAGAGGATGCCGCCGCGATCACCTGGGTCGAATTGGTGCATCCGGTGGCGAATTATCCGCTGGTTGTCGACGTGGCGATCTCAGAAGTTGCCGCCCTCGCGAATTGGCGCCGGGAAGCAACGCTCATTGCAATCGGCGCGGGGTGCGCAGTCCTCGGCTTCATTGTGCTGTTTCGAATGCTTGGCGCTCAATTTCGCGAGCTCGAGGGCAATCGGGCGAGCCTCGATCAGGCGCGTGAAGCCGCCGAGAAGGCGAACCGCGCCAAATCCGATTTCCTCGCCAATATGTCGCACGAGATTCGCACCCCGATGAACGGCGTGATCGGGATGAACGGGCTGCTGCTGCAGACCGATCTGACAGCGGAGCAGCACGAATGTGCGGTCGCGGTACGCGACAGCGCCGAAGCGCTGCTCGCTCTGATCAACGACATTCTGGATATCTCGAAGCTCGAGGCCGGCAAGGTCGACCTCGAAATCATCGATTTCGAGCTTTTCGATACGGTCGAAGCCGCCGTCGGCCTGTTGGCGCCGAAAGCCTATGAGAAGGGGATCGAGCTCGGTATTTTTGTCGATCCGGCAGCCAGGGGCGGCTTTCGCGGAGATCAGACGCGGCTTCGTCAGATTCTGCTGAACCTGATTGGCAACGCCATCAAGTTCACCGAGCAGGGCGGCGTTTCGGTCGAGGTGACGGTGTCCTCCAGTCCCACCCGGGATTTGCGTCGCGTTCGCTTTGAAATTGTCGACACCGGCATCGGAATGGCGGAAGCAGTGCGCGGCAAGCTGTTTGAAAAATTCAGTCAGGCCGATGCCTCGATTACCCGCCGCTTTGGCGGAAGCGGTCTAGGACTGGCAATATGCAAACAGCTCATCGAGGTGATGGGCGGCGAGATCGGCGTCGCCAGCACGCCCGGCTGCGGCAGCCGCTTCTGGTTTGAGCTGCCGCTGCGGCCGGCGATCAACCCGATCGTCGAACGCCGGGCATTGCCCGGCAAACTGGCGGGTCTTGATGTCCTCGTCGTCGACGACGTCCCGATGAACCGGCGCATACTGACCCGTCAGCTGGCCGGCTTTGGCATCGAGGCAATGTCGGCCGGTGATGGTTTCGCCGCGGTGGCCGAGCTGGAGCGGGCCTTTCATCAAGGCAAACCGTTCGACCTCGTCATCATCGATGAGATGATGCCGGGTCTTTCGGGTGAAGCCCTGGCCCAGCGGATCCGCGCGACAGAGGGCCTCGCCGAGACGAAAATCGTAATTGCCTCGTCGGCCGGGCGTCACGGCCTCGCTGAAGGGACCTCCGGAACTATCGATGCGGTGCTGACCAAACCGGTCCGCGAGCAATCGCTGCTCGACGCCTTTGCCCAGCTCTTCGGCTCTTCGAGAATGCGGCGCGCGGAACAAGCTCGGGCACCGCTGCCTCCTCCGGGATCGGCAGGACGCTCTCTGCGAATCCTGCTCGCAGAAGACAACAAGATCAATCAGCAGCTGATCACAATGCTGCTTCGCAAGGCAGAGCACCAAGTCGATGTCGTCGAGAACGGGGAATTGGCTGTCGAGGCGGTGCGCGGCGCGGATTACGATATCGTGCTTATGGATGTACAAATGCCGGTGCTCGACGGAGTCCAGGCGACAAAACGCATTCGCGCGTTGCCGCCGCCCAAGAACGCGGTGCCGATCATTGCCTTGACCGCTCACGCAATGCAGGGGGCCAGGGAAGAATATCTCGCGTCCGAGATGAACGACTATTTGTCGAAGCCGATCGACAATGAGGAGCTCTTCTCCCGGCTCAACAATGTGGCCCTTGGGCTCGCCAGACGAGGCGCGGGGCCAGCTCTGGTTGACCCAGACTGCGTGCCGCCCGTCACGATCGATCCTGCTCGCCTCGAGATGATCGCGGAGGTCATGGCAGGGGGCGAGCCGTTGGGCGAGTTTGTCGACGTATTTCTCGCCAACGCTGCAGAGCGCATCAACCAGATACGCCGCCTCCTCGATTCCCATGACCTCGATGGGACCGGCCGGGAAGCGCATACCCTGCTCGGGACGGCCGGCAATTTCGGGGCAATGCGGTTGAGCCGGCTTGCCGAAGAGCTGCGGGCGGCCTGCGACGCCGGAAACGCGCGTCGCGCACGGAATATCGCTGGGCGGTTGACCGAGGCCTGGGACGCGACATCGGCGGCGATGCGTGCCTGGCTGACTGACAAGGCGGCGCCCCGCGCGGCTTGATCGACTTCCGGACACGGGTTCATCGGTGCGGAATAAGGCGCGTCACGTGGCCCATCTTGCGGCCGGGCTGGATCTCGGTCTTGCCGTAGAGATGCAGTTTGGCCAGAGGATCGTTTAGCGCCTCTCGCCACTCGGCGACGGCGCTGCCCAACAGGTTTTTCATAACGGCATCGGAGTGAGGCTCGACCGAGCCGAGCGGGAGCCCGCAAACCGCCCGCACAAGCTGCTCGAATTGGCTGGTGAAGCAGGCGTCGATCGTCCAATGGCCCGAATTGTGCGGGCGCGGCGCGGTCTCGTTGACAAGGATGGCACCGCTCTCGGTCACGAACATCTCGACCGCGAGAACCCCGACGAGATCGAGCTTCTCGGCGACGTGACGCGCGATCGCCTCGGCGCGCATAGCGGTCTCTGCCGGGATTCGCGCGGGCGCGATCGTCGTATCGAGGACGTGGTTGACGTGCTGGTTTTCGACCGCCGGATAGGTCGCCCAGGCGCCGTCTGCGCCGCGTGCAACAATGACCGAGATCTCGCAGGAAAAATCGACAAAGCTTTCGAGGATGCCGATCTCGCCCCCCATCCGGCGCCAAGCGTCCTCGACCCTGGTTTCCGGGGTCAAAGTCACTTGGCCCTTGCCGTCATAGCCCAGACGCACCGTCTTCAGCACCGCGGGGTGCCCGAAATCCCGCATCGCGCCGAGCAACCCGGCCGGGTCGGAAACTTCACGGTAGGCGGCGGTCTCGACGCCAATCGACCGAAGGAAGTCCTTCTCGCGCAGGCGGTCCTGCGCGATTTCGAGAATTTCGGGCCGCGGCAGCACCGGTTTGAGGGCGGCCACATGTCGAACCGCCTCCGCCGGAATATTTTCGAATTCGAAGGTTACAATGTCGACGGCGCCGGCGAACCGCTCGAGCGCCTCTCCGTCTGCGAATTCGGCTACGGTGGCCGCGCCGCAAACTTGCCCCGTCGGGCTGTCGGGCTCATCGGCGAAAACATGGCAGCGGTAGCCGAGCCGGGCGGCGGCGAGGGCGGTCATCCGGCCGAGCTGGCCCCCGCCCAAAATGCCGATCGTAGCGCCGGGAGCTAGCATTCCCGACCGGCGGGGTGGTCGGCCACACCCTGGGTCTGCGCCTGGCGCCAGCCGTCGAGAGCCAGCGCGACGGGGTCTTCGCTCAGAGCGAGAATCGCCGCGGCAAAGAGCGCCGCATTGACCGCCCCGGCCTGCCCGATCGCGAAGCTCGCAACCGGAATGCCCGCCGGCATCTGGACGATCGACAGCAGGCTATCGAGGCCTTTCAAGGTTCTGCTTTCGATCGGCACGCCGAGCACGGGGAGCGGCGTCAATGCCGCCGCCATCCCGGGGAGATGAGCGGCCCCGCCGGCGCCGGCGATTATAAGACGCAGTCCGCGCGATTTTGCGGTGCGGGCGTATTCAAAGAGGCGGTCGGGTGTGCGATGCGCCGAGACGATCCGGGTCTCGTAGCCGATCCCCAACCGGTCGAGGGTGCCCGCGGCGTGCTGCATCGTCTCCCAATCGGATTGGCTGCCCATGATGATACCCACTGACCGACCGGCGCTGTCCATTCAACTCCCTTTGGAGGCATCCTCAAAAGCCGCGATATAGGAGCGGCACACGGCTGCACAAGCGGCCCACGGTTACAACCGCTGAGCGCAACTTCGGGTGATTCTGCCGCTCAGGCGATGATGTCGGGCAACAGTTCGCTCTCGATCTTGGTGATCTGGTCCTTGAGCAGCAGCTTTCGCTTTTTCAGCCGCTGCACCTCCAGCTGATCGACCGGAGCGCGTGCGGCGAGACGCGCGATCACCTCGTCGAGGTCGCGGTGTTCGGTTTTCAGCGCGGCGAGCTTTGCTTTCAGTGCTTCGGTGTCGAGGTCCATGACCGTGCCTCGAAAATTTGGTTTATTATAGCACCCCGGAGCCGCAGGGCACCATCTGCAGCCCGGCGCGGGCGATGCCGCCGCGCGCCACCATCAACAGCGTCGCGAGGCAGGCCCCAAATGAGCCGCCCTCCTGTTTCTGCAATGGAATTACAGGTGGCGCTCGGCCGCAACAGGTGATCCGTTCCCGGCGCATGGCGGCGGAGAGGGAGCGCACCTCTCAAAATCCATCCTTATCCGCTCCCCCCAGCCGCATTATGATATATAGATTATCGCGAATGTCAACCAGTAAATCTCAATTAAATGTTACAATTTTAAATAATAGTCGAGACTCGGCAGCCTCGGTTGAGGCGAAGCTCTAGCGCCAGTCTACCCCTATTCTTCATCTAACGCTATTCTAGAGTGCCTCCGGTTCGGTATACTCAAACAGATCGGGTTGCGCGGAGAGGCGCGGCAAAGCGCGGTCGCGGTCGGACACGATCGCGGTTTCGACCGTGACCGGCCAGGTAATCATCAGCATCGGATCGTGCCAGGCGATGCCGCGATCGTGCGCCGGGCTGTAGAAGTCGGTCGTCTTGTATTGCACCTCGGTATCGTCCTCCAATGTACAATAACCGTGGGCATATCCCGGCGGTATCCACAGCTGGTACCAGTTGTCGGCGGTCAGCACCGCGGCAGCATGCCGCCCGAAGCTGGGGGAGCCCCGCCGGATGTCGACGGCGACATCGAAAATCGCCCCGCGCGTCACCCGCACGAGCTTGCCCTGCGCCGTTGGCGGCACCTGATAATGCAGCCCGCGCAACGTCCCCTTCAGCGGGTTGCGGATGTGGTTGTCCTGCACGAAAGCCACCTCGATCCCGATCGAGGCGAAATCGCGCGCGTTCCACACCTCGGAGAAAAACCCCCGTGCGTCGCCAATGCGCCGCGGCATGAGTACTTTGATCTCCGGCAACGCCGTTTCCATGGTGTGCATGGCAAAAATCCTTTCTCTCCGTTCATCTGGTCAAGTCGAGATGCGGGTATGGATTGGATTTTCCTGGTCGCATGGCCATGCCGATTCTTCCAAATAACACGCCGATGCGACCGGAACATCCGACGATTTCGTGGTTCCTACTGTCAATCGTATCAGCAGTTGGTCTTGCGAACCTTGCGCTCGGGCCGTCGACAGCGAAAGCAGCGACTTACGATTATACAGCGCCGCAAGTCGCTCCGCCCGTCGCCGACGCTCTCGAGATGGCCGGCATCGCGGCGATCCTGAATGAGACCGCGCCCAATCGGCCCTATCTCGTCGCTTACCAGCTCGCGACGACGGACGCGAACAACACGAAGGCGGGTGCGGCGCCGCTCAAGCTGGTTCCGACCGACGATCCAGCGCATCCCTATCTCGGGGTGTTTCACAGCCCAATCAACAGCACTCAATTCGCGACCTATCTCGGCTATTCGACTGATTTGAGCGCCTGGCATACGCTCGGCCAAATACACCGTCCGGCGAGCCAGCCCGACATCCGGATACTTCCGGACGACAGCGTCCTTTACGCGGAAGAATACAGCCCGTCCGGCAGGCCCTATGTCAGAAGTCCAGTACTATGGCAATTCCGGTCTTACCGGGGTTCAGGCGCTCATTGCGAACCCGGCTGTCGCGCCCACCTCGGCAATCACGATGCCGGGAACACCGCTGGCCAAGGCCGATGGGACACCCGAATTCGGGCGGATCGATTATGATGGTGCGATTGCCAGCTCGATGGTCGAGATTAGCCAACACTACTATGATCTGGGGCAACGCGACCTCGAGGCCGTCGGCACCCTGACCAATTTCGAGAATTGGTCGAGCTCCGCCGATGCCCTGGTCAACGACCTCGTGACCAAGGCGGGCGGCAACGGCAAGATCGGCGATCGCGAGATCTTCAAGCTCGTCTCAGGTGTTTGAAGTCGTCGAGGCGCAAGTGCATCCGGCGACGGCAAACGACTACGGATCCTGGCGGCTGTTCCTGATAAACCGGACGACCGACGCCATCCAGCAGCTCAGCCCTGCGCTCGCCGGAGGAGCTCGCTCGGCAACCCGACCGTGTCCTTCGTGACATTACCTCCGGCGACACCCGGGGCAGCCGGCGACCCGGCGCTGGTGTTCACCTGTTTTGTTTTCGGCGCCAACAACGGCGCGACGCCGCCAGGAGGACACATTTTCGTCTATCCTCTCCCGTAACAGAAAAGATCCCTGTGTGATCTATCCCACATACCGGGTCGAGGCGGGCCGGTATAGCCGATCCCGAAGCGCCAAAGAGTGTCTTTTCCCTATCCAGGCCGAGCTCTGCTGTTGAGATTCGCTTGTTGCCTCGTTCGAACCGCTCGTTATGGTCGGGCGAGATCGCCGCTTCGGCTCCTCCCTTTCGCGTTCTTTTATGCAGGATTGGTTGAATTCGATGAGAATCACAACAACCAATGATAGTACCGCCGGGGATGTCGTCTCCAGCGAGACCGCGCTCGCTTGTCTCTTTCGCCTCGGCGCGCAGAACGGGGTCTATGCCGAAATCGGCGCCGTCCGCCGCCGCAACCTGATCGAAGGGGACACCCTGCCGGTGGCGCGCCTGATCGAGCTGGCCGGTGAATTCGGGTTGCGCGCCGAACGCGTTCGGCTCGATTGGGAGGGTTTGCGGAATACCCCGTTCAGCCATCCGATCCTGCTGCTGCTCGACAACAAAAACGCTGTCGTGCTGGTCGGGGTGCGGCGGAACGGGCCCGAGGAGGTGGCTGTCTCCGACCCGGTGTTCCGGGACGGCGAGCCGTTCTTCCTGCCGCGCGAAGAACTGGAGCGAGCCTGGCGCGGCGCGGCGCTCGTGATAACTCCGCTGCCGCCGACCAAGGCCGACACGGCATTCGGCTTCTCATGGTTCACGACCAAGCTGTTTGCCGAGCGGCGCCTGATGCGCGACATCGTTGTCGCGGCGTTGGTGATGCACCTGATCGGACTGTCGGTGCCGATCTTCTTTCAATTGCTCGTCGACAAGGTAGTGCCGAACCAGGCCTTCTCGACGCTCTATGCGTTGAGCGCCGGGGTGGGCGTGCTGATCCTGTTCGACGCCGGCTTCAACTATTTGCGCAATTATCTGCTCGCCTTTATCACGCGCCGCCTCGATCACCAGGTCGCCAACAGCACGATCGAGCACTTGCTGCGCCTGCCGATCGATTATTTCCATGCCAACCCGTCCGGGGTTACCGCCTACAAATTGCAGGAGGCAAACAACGTCAGGGATTTCCTGGCGAGCCGGTTATTCAACACGTTTCTCGATTTTCTCGCCGTCATCATTTACCTGCCCGTGCTGCTGCTCTATTCGTGGCAGCTGACCCTGATCGTGCTCGGCGTGTCGGCGACCGCCTTCGTCGTCCTGGCGGCGATGTCGCGCACCTTCCGCAAGCGGCTCACCGAGGTCAACGAAATCGAGGGCCGCCGCAAGGCCTTCCTGTTCGAGATCCTCAATGGGATTGCGACGATCAAGACTTTGGCGCTCGAGCCGCGCTCGATGCTGCGCTGGCGCCGCCACACCGACGAGGCGGCCAATAAGAGCTTGTCGCTCGACCACACCGCGGCGGGCGCCCGCAGCGTCGTCGCCAGCCTCGAACGCGGTATGAGCATCGGGATCGGGGCATTGGGCGCATTGTTCGTGCTGAGCGACCAAATGACCGTCGGCGCGCTCGTCGCCTTCAATATGCTGGGATTGCGTCTGGTGCAGCCGCTGATCCATGCCTCCTCGCTGATGCAGGATTATCAGCGCTCGGTGCTGTCCCTGAAGCTGCTCGCGCAATTGATGCAGACCGCACCCGAACCGTCGAGTGGCCAGCTCGCCCCGACCATTCGCGGCCACATCGAGTTCGACAGTGTGACGTTTCACTATCCGGCATCGCCGACCCCGGCGGTCAAGGAAATCTCGTTCACGATCGAGCCCGGTCAGATCGTCGGCATCGTCGGCCGCAGCGGCTCGGGCAAGACGACGATCACCCGGCTGATCCAGGGTCTCTATCGGCCGCAGGCCGGCCTGGTGAACATCGACGGCCAGGATCTGAAGGAGCTCGATCTGGCTCACCTGCGCACCCAGATCGGCGTCGTGCTGCAGGAGAATTTTCTGTTCCGCGGCACGGTGCGCGAGAACATCGCGATGACCAAGCCCGCGGCCTCGCTGGACGAGGTCGTGCGCGTCGCGCAGCTCGCCGGCGCGCACGAATTCATCCAGCGGCTGCCGCAAGGCTATTCGACGATCCTCGAGGAAAGCGCGACCAACCTGTCGGGCGGCCAGCGCCAGCGTCTGGCGATCGCGCGCACCCTCATCCACGACCCGCCGGTGCTGATCTTCGATGAAGCGACCAGCTCGCTCGACCCCGAGAGCGAAGCGATAATCCAGCAGCATCTCGCCGCGATCGCCCGTGGCCGCACGATCATCCTCGTCACTCACCGGCTCTCCTTTGTGGCGCGCGCCGATGCGATCATTGTCGTCGACGGCGGCCACCTCGTGCAGGTCGGGCCGCATGAAGCGCTGCTCGGCAGCTGTCTGCCGTACAAGCAATTGTGGAGCCAGCAGGCGAGGATGTACCAGTGAGCCTCACCACCGTCCCGCCGGCTCGCGGCGGTGCAATGCCCGCCGCGCCGTCGAGCGCGCCGACGCCGCGCGCGCTGATCGACTATGATTTCCAAACCGTTCTGCGGGTGCCGCCCAAGCGCCGGCTGGTGCTCTGGCTAATGGTCGGGCTGATTGCCGCCGCGGCAATCGCGCTGGCGGTGCTTAAGGTGGACATTGTCGTCAGCGCCAACGGCAAGATCGTCACCAGCGACAGCGAGATCGTAATCCAGCCGGTGGAGACCTCCGTCGTCCGCTCAATCGCAGTCAAAATGGGCCAACAAGTCAAGGCGGGCGACGTGCTGGCGACATTGGACCCGACATTTTCGCTGGCCGACAGAGACGAACTGACCGCCAAACTGCGCAATCTCAGCGCAACCTACGACCGGCTCGACGCCGAGCTCGCGGGCCGGGCCTATGATCCGCCCAATCCCACTGCCGACGAGCTCACCCAGCGCGACGTTTTCCGCAAGCGCCACGCCGAATTCACCGCCAAGCTCGGCGCCGCGGAGCGCAAGACCGAGCAGTACAAGGCGGATCTCGCCACCCACAAGACCGAGGTAAAAGGCTTGCAGGAGCAGATCCGGCTGGCGAGCCAGGAGGAGGACATGTATCAGCAATTGGTCGGCAAGGAGCTCACCTCCAAGCTGAAGCTGATCGAGGCAAGCCAGCATCTGGTGGACGCCAGGACCCGCCTCGACACCAATCTCGGCGAGCAGCAGAAATTGACCGAGCAGATCGCCGGGGCGGAAGCCGAGCGCGACGGGTTCGTAGAGGAATGGCAGCGCAAATTGTCCGAGGACATCGCGCAGAACCGCAGCGAGCGCGACGCCACGGCGGCCCGGCTGTCGAAGGCGCAGTTGCGCCATGAGTTGGCCGTAATGACGGCGCCCGAGGACGCCACCGTCCTCGAGATCGCGCATCGTCCCGCCGGCTCGGTATTGCGCGAGGCCGAGACCTTGATGCGGCTGGTGCCGGCCCATGACCCGCTGTTGTTCGAAGTGCAGGTCGACACGCGCGACGTCGCGCGCCTCCATATCGGCGACCGCGCGACGATCAAATTGGAGGCGCTGCCGTGGCAGCAGTTCGGTCTAGCCTATGGCCAGCTGAAGGCGCTGACCCCGGATACGTTGAGCGATGACAATGCCCGCGAGACCGGGGAGGAGGGGGCCTCGCCCGAGCTCAAGAGGGAGGCGCGGCAGAGCCCCACGCATTACCGCGCCCGCATCAAACTGAAACAGGCCAAATTCCGCAACCTGCCGGAAGGCTTCGCATTGCGCCCCGGCATGCGCGCGGTGTGCGACATCAAAGTCGGCCGCCGCTCGATATTGGAGTACGTGCTCAACCCGATCACCCGCGTCATCGGCGAAAGCTTGCGCGAGCCGTGAGAGCCGAAATGAAGCACCGCCTGCTTTTGCCCCTCTCCGTCCTTCAGGGGGGAGAGGGAGGGGCCCGGCGCGGAGCGACGGGAGTGAGGTGGGCAGGGCGGCAGGCCGGAGCCGGCATTTGCCCCACCTCACCCCGACCCTCTCCGCCCCCGGGGGCGGAGAGGGAGAATCTGCGCGCAACATAGGGAGGAACTGGAATGACCACACATTTCTGCGACGGACTGCGCGAGGTGACGGTCGTCAACGGCGTCGTGCGCCTCGAATTCCACCGCCTCGAAGCCGTGCAGCGCGGCCAGAACCGCGAATTGCAGCCGGTCGCCGAATTCACCGTCGCCTTGCCGGTGCAGGGCTTCATGCAGGCCCTCGGCGTCCTCGAAAGCGTCCGCGCCCGCTTCGCCGAACAAGGCCTCCTCACCCCCGCCGGCACCCCCGGAGGCGGCACGCCGCCACCCCCGCCGGCGAAGTCGCCGAATTTTTCGTGACCCGCGGGGGCCGATTAAGAGTCCCGAACCACAATGATTTCCGCAAAATCGATCGTTTATCCGTCATTCCCGCGAAAGCGGGAACCCAGGGGCCGCAAGGTTCGAACGGTTACCCTGGACCCCCGCTTTCGCGGGGGCGACGATAATTATTGCAAGGACGGCAAGTCCGACATCCTGTGGCAGAATTCGAGCGGCGCGGTCGCCATCTGGGAGATGAACGGCACCAGCGCCATCGCCGCCGCCGTCATCGCCAACCGCGGCCCCACCTGGCACGCGTGATCCGGGTCGGTGTCCAGACACACAGGCAACCGAAGACCCAGCTTAACTAGATAAAGTTAAAAGCTTAATTTCTTGACCCCGGGCCACCGCCGGACGACACAGTCGCCCGCGAGGTCCGTCATGCCGATATCTCGAATTGTCTTTGCCGGCCGGAATGCGACCGGCAATGCCAATCTAGGGGTCACCACGAGGAATTCGGCAGGAACGAGCGAGCTGGCGGTGGCTGGCGCCAATGCCGGCGGGCTGTTCAATTCCAATAGATTTTCATCCGGTTTTTCTCCCGGCTTTACTATCCTCGGCAATCGGGCGCTGTTCGAGGGTGAGGACGCGAGTGGCGCGGCTGGTCTGTGGGTGACCGACGGAACATCGGCTGGCAGCACCGAGCTGATTGTCGCGGGCAGTGACGCCGGTGGGCTTTTTACCAATGTCATTGCGCCCCACCTGACCGTCTTTGCCGGCAAGGCGCTCTTTGTCGGCGACGATGCGAGCGGCGATATTGGCCTGTGGACCACCGACGGGACGGCCGCCGGCACCAGCGAATTGGCGGCTGCGGGCAGCTACGCCAACGGGCTGTTTTACAATTTCGCTGCGCCTGATTTTACCGTCCTCGGCGCCAAGGTGTTGTTCGCCGGACAGGACGCCAATGGCAGTCCCAACCTGTGGGTGAGCGACGGAACCGCGGCCGGGACCAGCGAGCTGGCGGTCGCCGGCGCCAATTCCGGCGGACTGTTCAGTCTGAATTTCTTTCCCTCCGGCTTTTCTCCCGGTTTCACTGTCCTCGGCGCTCGGGCGCTGTTCGAAGGCTACGATGCGAGCGGCATTGACGGTCTTTGGGTAACCGACGGGACCCCAGCCGGCACCCGCGAGCTGAACATCGCCGGTAGCTTTGCCAGCGGGCTCTTCGTTGACGTCAACGCGCCTGATCTGACGGTGTTTGCCGGCAAGGCGCTGTTCGCCGGCGAAGACACGAGCGGCAACATCAGCCTCTGGTCCACCGACGGGACGGGCGCCGGAACCAGCGAGCTGACGGTCGCCGGAAGCAATGCGACCGGGCTGTTCTACAGCGTCGCCGAACCCGATTTTACCGTCCTCGGCAACAAGGTGTTGTTTGCGGGCCAGGACGCGACCGGTCATTCCAATCTCTGGGTGACGGACGGGACCGCAGGCGGGACCAGCGAGCTGGCAGTCGCCGGCGCCAATGCCGGTGGGCTGTTCGACCCGAATTTTTTCCCCGCCGGGTTCTCTCCAGGATTCACCGTCCTCGGCAATCTGGCATTGTTCGAAGGCTACGACGCCAGTGGCGTTGAAGGTCTTTGGGCAACCGACGGGACCGCGGCGGGCACCCGCGAGCTCAGGGTCGCGGGCAGCGATGCCAGCGGACTGTTCGCCTATGTCGCCGCGCCCGATATTACAATCATCGGCGGCGCCGCGCTGTTTGCCGGCAGAGACGCGAGCGGTTACATCAATCTGTGGGTCACCGACGGGACGTCGGCGGGGACCAGCGAGCTGACGGCCGCCGGCGCAAGCTCCAATGGTCTGAGCCCAAACGACTTTGTTGGCTTGCCGACTGCAGCGGGAGGGCCTACCAGCGACTTCAACGGCGACGGCACATCGGACATTCTGTGGCAGAACGCCAATGGCCAGCCGGCAACATGGCTGCTGAACAACACCACCCCGATCAGCGAGCCGGCGGTTGGGACGAACCCGGGACCGAGTTGGCAGGCGATCGGCGCGAGCGACTTCAACGGCGACGGCGACGCCGACATCCTGTGGCAAAACACCAATGGCCAGCCCGCGGTCTGGCTGATGAACCGAAGCACCCCGTTCAGCGAGGTGACGGTCGGGGCAAACCCGGGGCCGAGCTGGCAGGTGATCGGCGCGGGCGACTTCAACGGTGACGGCGACGCCGACATCCTGTGGCAGAACACCAACGGCCAGGCGGGAATCTGGCTGATCAACGGCACCACCCCGATCAACGAGGTGACGGTCGGGGTGAACCCGGGACCAAGCTGGCACATTGTCGGCACCGGCGACTTCAACTGCGATCGCGATTCGGACATATTATGGCAGAACACCAACGGCCAGACGGCGATCTGGCTGATGAACGGCACCACCCCGCTGAGCGAGCCGGTGATCGGCAACCCGGGGCCGAGCTGGCACATCGTCGGCGTCGGCGACTTCAACGGCGATGACGACGCCGATATCTTGTGGCAGAACACCAATGGCCAGGCGGGGATCTGGCTTATGAACGGCACCACGCCGTTCAGCGAAGTGACAGTCGGGGCAAACCCAGGACCGAGCTGGCACATCATTGGCACCGGCGACTACAACGGCGACGGGAAATCCGACATATTGTGGCAGAACGACAACGGCCAAGCCTCGATTTGGCTGATGAACGGCACGACCCCAACCGCCGAAGTGCTGGTCGGCAGTAATCCGGGCCCGAGCTGGCACATCCACGCCGGCTCCTGACCACCAATCTGGCCCGCCTCCGATCGCGCCCTCGCCGCTGTAATGAACTTGTAATCCATCAGGTCACGCCATAGCATAGCTCATCCTGGAGAACGACGATCTATGACCCGATCTCGCGTGCCGCTCGATGGCAACGGCGGGAACGCACAAAACAACCCTTGGACGACGAACGAGACGAGCAACTCGACGGCTGCCGAAGCCTATGCCAATGGGCTGTTCACTCACGTTTCTCGGCTCGATCCCGGTTCAATCGATTTCAAACTGACCGCCGTCGGCGGCGCAGATGCGGGAGGGACGCCTACTCCGACCGGCCTATCTTCTTCCGCCGTCGTGAAGGGCAGTGCGACCGCCGCTGCGATCGTCTTCACTCCTCCTACAAATATCGACCAACCGGTCGAAGCCCCGATTGCCTCTTCGAGCCCGGGCGGCGCGACGACGCAAAGTTACGGCGCTGCTGGAGGGCTCGTGTTCGACGTGACCTACGACGCCAGCGTCAATAGCGCGCCAGCAGGGTTCAAGGCAGCGTTCGCCGCGGCCATCGAGTTTTACACCACCAAGTTCAGCGACCCGGTAACCATCAACATCGATGTCGGTTGGGGGGAAGTCGACGGAAAACCGCTGAGCGCCGGCGCTCTCGGTGAGAACGATTGGTCATTCAAAACCTATAGATACACTCAGGTAAGGTCCGCCCTGCAGGCCAATGCGACCTCCGCCGACGATCGAGAGGCTATCGCCACCCTGCCCACCATCGATCTGAGCGGGGGTGGCAATTTTTGGATTACGACAGCCGACCAGAAAGCGTTGGGATTGCTCGGCGCTAGCACCGCTGTCGACGGCTATGTCGGCTTCAACGCCAACGACATCTTCAGCTTCGATCCCAGTAACAGGGGAGTTTCCGGCGCCTACGACTTTATCGGGGTTGCCGAACACGAGATCTCGGAGGTGATGGGGCGGGATTCGTTCGCCGGGCAAACCATCTCCGGCCGAAGCTATTCCTATTCTCCGATGGACTTGTTTCGGTATGCCTCGCCGGGCACGCGCCAACTCGGCACCGGCGCCCCATCCTACTTCTCGATCGACGGGGGTACGACGGATCTGGGCAACTGGAACAACTTCGTCACGGGCAACAGTGGGGATTTGGGTGATTGGGCCGGCACGACGCCGTATACGCCGGACGCCTATAACGACAACAACGAGCCCGGCGTCGTCAATCCCGTCACTCAGAGCGACATCCGATTGATGAACGTGATCGGTTGGGATCCGGCGCCGTCACAGCCATCGACCGCTTACGACTTCAACGGCGATAAGACCTCCGATATCCTGTGGCAGAACGCCAGCGGAGCGCCGGCAATTTGGCTGCTGAGCGACGCCGCGCCGTTCAATGAGCCGGCCGTCGGCGGCAATCCGGGACCGAGCTGGCAGGTGATCGGCGCGGCCGACTTCAATGGCGACCGCGACGCCGACATTCTATGGCGGAACACCAATGGCCAGCCGGCGGTTTGGCTGATGAACGACACGACGCCGTTTAGCGAAGTGGCGGTCGGCAGCAACCCGGGACCGAGCTGGCAGGTGATCGGGTCCGGCGACTTCAATGGGGACGGCGACGCGGACATCCTGTGGCAGAACACGAATGGCCAGGCGGCGATCTGGCTGATGTACGGCACGACCCCGATCAGCGAGCCGACGGTCGGGGCGAACCCGGCACCGAACTGGCACATTGTCGGCGCCGACGATTTCAACGGCGACGGCGACGCCGATATATTGTGGCAGAACACCGATGGCCAGGCGGCGATCTGGCTGATGAACGGCACCACCCCGGTCGGCGAGCCGGTTATCGGCAACCCGGGACCGAGCTGGCGCATTGTCGGGACCGGCGACTTCAACGGCGACGGCGGTGCCGATATCGTTTGGCAGAACACCGACGGCCAGGCAGCGATCTGGCTGATGCACGGCACCACCCCGTTCAGTGAGGTGACCGTCGGAACCAACCCGGGACCGAACTGGCAGATTGTCGGCACCGGCGATTACAACGGCGACGGCCAATCCGACATCCTGTGGCAGAACACCAACGGTCAAGCCTCGATCTGGCTGATGAGCGGCACCACCCCGGCCTTCGAAGTGCTGGTCGGCAATAATCCGGGCCCGAACTGGCATATCCACGCCGCCGCCTGAGGGGCAAGCCAGCGCTGCCAACTCGGCGATCTGATAAAATAACGGTCGTCAAGGCACCAGTCCCACGCCATTGGGATTGGTCAAGAGGTTAACTTGTTGACGCAGGATCGCTACCGGGCGATATGCTCGCCCTCGTAGGTTTGTCATGCCCATATCTCGAATTGTCTTCGCCGGCCAGGATGCCCATGGCAATGCCAACCTTTGGGTCGCTACGCGGATCTCGGCCGGGATTCCCGGGCCGCGAACATCGCTAACCCTGGCCGCACCTGGGATCCCTGAGCTTAGGCAGATAAAGGAGGCGCCCGTGGCTGATATCATCGGCGGACAGAGGATCTCCCCGCACGGCGGTGGTGCGGCCGGAACCGGGAGCTCGTCATGAGCGCTCTGTCGATCCCGAGCTGGGTACGCCCAAATACCACAATGTCTTACCAGGTCTATGGAGCCCATCGCTCAAACGGATCTCAATTGGCTCATCAATCAGTCTTCGTTTTCGTACAATGCGGGCGGCGCCTACACAGGCTATCCGGCGCAATTCTCGGCCGATCCCGCCGACCCGACGCAATCGAAGTTTGGGCGGAACGGTGAGCCGTTCACAGTTATCGACACGGCGCCACTGACGCTTGCCGGCGTCACCTGGACGGCGACCTTTATAAATCTCGAATATGCCGAATACAATCCGAATCAGACGGAAATCATGAATTTTGCCGGTCTATCCGGCGCGACCCTGCCAAAGACCTTCCCGATTACCCCGACGGCGACTTCAACGGCGATGGACATTCCGGCATTCTATTTCAGAACACCAGCGGTCAGGTCGCGGTGTGGCGGATGAACGGCACGACCCCGACCGCCGATGTTTTGGTCGGCAGTAATCCGGGCCCCAGCGGTACATCCACGCCGCCTCCTGATTGTCCGATCTCGGCAACGACGGCCCCAGTTGCCATGTGTAATCGTCAAACTAGCGTCGATCGCCAGACATTGCGGGTCGCGCCCTCCCTCGAACTCGCCGTGACCTGGCGGCGCAAGATCCGTGCCGGCATTGAACGAATCTGGGAGAATGTCTTCGACTGGGAGCATCTGCCGGTATTGCACGAGATGTATTTCGATGCGGTCGAGCTGATCGAGATCGGATATTGGGGCTGGCGGGTGGCGCTGACGAAGCATCCCGGGACGCTGGACCGGCGGATGGTCCTCGAGCTGTGGGCCGACCGGGAGAATGCGCGCTACCGCGTGCAGACGTTGTCGGGCGACGGCGCAGGAACCGAGATTTGGACCTTGCTGACGCCGGCCGGGCCGCGTCGGACGGCCGTGGAGGTTCGGTACTATCTGCCGGAGCGGCATCCGCGACGGCTCGCGGCGCTCGCCGGCAAATGCCGCGCCAGCTGCGCGCAGCTGTGGGACGAGGACGAGGCGATGATGGTGCGCCGCGAGGAAATGACGGCGCGCGCTGCGAAGGGGCGGCCCGGTTCCGGGGCAGCCGTTTCTCTTGGCCCTTTAGCCGAGCTGCGGCGGCCTGCCGCTGCTTATCGAGTTCGACGGCGAGCCGTTCCGCATCGTCGAGTGTGACGACGGCAGGCTCCTCGCCCATGCCACGACCTGCCCGCATTGGCTCGGACCGCTCGACGAGGCGGCGCCGCAGAGCGGGATTCTGCGCTGCCCGTGGCACGGCTACCGCTTTGACATGCGCACCGGCGAGAGCGTCGACGGGCGCGGTTACCGGCTTGCGCCGGCGCCGCGCGTCGCGGTCGATGCGGTCACCTGCGAAGTGGGCCTCGTCCCCGGCGGCCGGCCGATATTCGGCAACAGCACGGTCAATAAGCCGAGCAGCGGCAGAAAAGCGCAGATCTGATAGACGTAGTCGATGCTGGTCGCGTCGGCGAGCCGGCCGAGCGCCGCGGCGCCGATCCCCGCCATGCCGAAAGACAAGCCGAAGAAGAGGCCGGCGACCGTGCCGACCTTTCCCGGCACCAATTCCAACGCGTAGACGATGATCGCCGAGGAGGCCGAGGCGAGGATCAGGCCGATGGCGACCGTCAGAATGCCGGTCCAGAAGAGATCGGCGTAGGGCAGCACCAAGGTGAATGGCAGCACCCCGACGATCGAGCCCCACAAGACGTATTTGCGGCCGATCCGGTCGCCAACCGGGCCGCCGACCAATGTGCCGACCGCGACTGACGCCAGAAAGGCAAACAGATAGATCTGCGCGCTCGCGACCGAGACATGGAATTTGCTGATCAGATAAAAGGTGTAAAAGCTGTTGAGGCTCGCCGTGTAGAAGGATTTGGAGAAGACCAGCGCCAGGAGGATCGCCACCGACCAGGCGACCTTGCGACGCGACAGGTGGCTGCGCTCGACCGATTGGCGGGCGCCTGGCCGGGCCGGGCCGGCGTGCTCTCTGCGGTACCAGTTTCCGACGCCGAACAGCACGGTCATCGCCAACAGAGCGGCCGACGAAAACCATGCAATGCTCGATTGGCCCCTCGGGATGACGATAAAGGCGGCGAGGATCGGCCCCAGCGACGAGCCGATGTTGCCGCCGACCTGGAACAAGGATTGCGCCAGACCGTGCCGTCCGCCCGAGGCGAGGCGGGCGACGCGAGAAGCTTCCGGGTGAAAGACCGCCGAGCCGATGCCGACCAGTGCCGCCGCCAACATCAGGATCGGGTAGCTGCCGGCGCTCGCCAGCAGCAGGAGCCCGATCAGGGTCGCACCCATCCCGACAGCCAGCGAATAGGGTTGCGGCCGGTGGTCCGAGAACAGCCCGACGGCCGGCTGCAGCAGCGACGAGGTCACCTGCGTCACCAGGCTGACCAGCCCGATCTGCGCAAAGCTGAGGCCGTAGGCGCTCTTCCACATCGGGTAGAGCGCCGGCACCAGCGACTGCATCATGTCGTTGAGGAAATGCGAAAAGCTCAGCGCCATGATGACCGAGAACACGGCGCCTTGCGCGATCCGGCGGCCGTGGATTGCGTGGGCCTCGCCGGCCTGTGCCGATAGGCTCGTGCTTATCATAAATTCCCTGCCCCAATCTGCGCGCGCCGGACTATGCACCCGCTCTGCCCAAATTCTGAGCGCATTTCCGCGATGGCAGCCATTCGGCTTGCCGGACGGTTGGGGCGGGCCTAACTTGCGCGCAAATCTAGGGCATCGGAGAGTCAAAATGATCAAGCTGACCGGCATCGGCCACGTCAATCTGAGGGTCGCCGACCAGGAGGCTTCGAAGCGGTTTTACCGCGACGTGCTCGGGTTCCGGATCGCCGAGGAAGACCCGGATCATGGCGGCGTGTTCATGACCTTGGGTGACAATTTCCACACCCTCGACATCGGGCAGCACCCCTCGCCCGAGGATGCTCCGCGGCCGCAGCGCGGACAGATGGGGCTCGCCCACATCGCCTTCCAGGTCGGCAGCTACGCCGCGTTGCGCGACGCCTACGCCCATCTTGTCGAGCACGGCGTCCCGATCATGCGGGCCGCCAACCACGTCAACCAGCGCAGCTTTTACTTCGCCGATCCCGACGGCACTGTTCTCGAGATCTATTACGAAATGCCCTATGCGCTGGAGCTGTTCTCGAATGGCCGCAGCGACGAGGACGAGGCGCTCCCGGTCAGCGGCCCCGGCGAGCCGCTGCCGCGGTGGCTCCTCGAAGATTGGCCGGCGCCGGAGATGAAGGCGAGGATCGCGGATCTGCGGCGCCGGAAGGAGCGCATGCCGGCATAACGCAACTCGCAATGAACATCGCCAATTTGGTCGAAATCTGCGCGAGATAGCCGCCGTCGAGGGTCGATATCGACTGCGTGCCGTGTAGTTCAGCCGGCGATGGTCTCGGCATTGCGGAGAAAGCGGCGGTTTGGGGCGCTGCGCGGACGGGTCGCCAGGCGTTCATATGCCAGCGACAGCGCGACGTCGCGCTGACCGGCGCGCTGGGCGGCCTCGGTCAGGGTCCAGTCGACGATGTCACGTTGCGCGTGGCTGCCGCCGATCTGCCACAGATCGACACGAACCGGCAGAAATCGCTCGACCGCTTCGACGTAGGCGCCGTGGTGGAACGCGCTGAGCCCCTCGACAACCGGAATGCCGACGGTGCGATAGAGGCGGGCCGCTTCGAGCCCGCTCGCCGCCGTGTCGCGCATTGCCGCGAGGCGCTGCTCGACCTGCGCTTCGCGGCCCGAGCGCAATTCAGCCATCGCCGCGTGGATGTCGGCGAAGACGAGGCATTTCCCGTCGGCGTGGTTCTGCCACAAATCCGTCTGCTCCGCCCAGCGGTCGCCGATGTCGCAGCCGAGCGTGTCGAGCCGCCACAGGAGAGCCGTCGCATTGGTGAGGCTGAGGGCGATTGGGCGCTGCGTGGCGCGCATAGGCCCGTCATAGAGCGCGAGCGCCGCGTCGTATTGCCCGAGCTCGAGGTGGAACAGCGCCTTGTGCCACCAGATATGAACCTGGTTCATGTGGCTGGGCGTCGACCACAGCGCCTCGCGCGCCGCCATCCACCCCAACCCGTCTTCCGGGCGCCCGGTCATTTCCATTACATGTGCGACGGTGTGATGCGGCCAGAAGCTCAATGGTTCGAGCTCGGCGGCGGCGCGCGACTCGTCCTCGGCCCTTGTGTAATCGCCGGCTTCCTCCAGCCCGAACCCGTGCATAGCCAGCAGGGTGCCGTAGCCCGGCTGGTCCTTGGACCACAGCGGCAGGACCCGCGCCGACCGATCGCGCACGCACGGGAAGCGCCCGAGGAACCCGTCGATTAGCGCCGCCCCCTGGTGCGCCACCAGGTCGAACGGGTAGCGCATCAGGTGGCGGTCCAAGATTGCCGCGGCGGCGGCCCGCGAACCTTGCACCAAATAGGTGAGAGCGGCGAGGTGGGCTTGCTCACGCTCGTTCAACGTCAAGGGCCGGACGGTCTCGACCAAAGTCGTGGCCTTGGTCAATAAGCCAGGATCATTGGCCAGGGCGAACACCCAGGCTTTTCCCAAATATGCCATCGCGAAGTCGGGCGCGGCCTCACACGCCTGCTCAAACAGGCCGATCGCGTCACCGTGGACGAGGTTGAACGCCCGTACTGCCCGATCGTATGCGGTGGCGGCCGCTTCCGTCGCGCCGGAGAGGCGATGTCCCTGTGCATCCTGGATCATTTTCGGCTCCACTGCCGCGGAATACCGGCCGTTTAGTGCGCTGGGCCGAGCCTGCCGATGATCGGCCGCCCGTGCAGGTTAGGGCCTGCGCTGCGCACCGCGCAAGAAGGTGATTGCGCCACCTCCACCCAACCTAAAGCAAAGCGAAATCCGCCTCGAAAAGGCGTGCCTCATCCCGACTGCGAAAGCGGATATCGAGGGTGATTAGGCCGTCTTTTATATCTGACTTGAACTCGACCGGTTCGATGTTATGGCGATCCATCCACGGGCGGATGCCGGTTATGGCGTTGCCGAGCTGGGTTCCGGTGGGGGTCTCGATATAGATCGCATAGGTTCCGACAAGCATCCCGCGCCCCTTCTCTTGGCCGAAGAGGCGGGAGCACGAGGGTCTCTCAGTCGATACCGAGCCTCGGCAGGGGCATCAATGTCGCATGTTATCGCCAAGACGGTGCTTTTGCGAACGTTAGTTGTCCGCACCAGATAAATATCTGGTTTGGGTAGCGGGCGTCCCCTTACTGGCCTGCCAGGGCGAGCGGCTGCGGTTCATCCGCGAAAGCCGGCATGATGTCGCGGGCGAAACGGCGGATGTTTTCGCGCGAGCCGCCGAAATTGATGATGACGTATTCGACCCCACCCTGGCGCAGCGCATCGAGCTTGCGCATGATCTCGTCCGGTGTGCCGAAGAGCGCGCTCTCCGCGCTCTCGTACCACGCCTCTTCTTCGTGCGATTTGAAGCGTGCCCTGGTTTCGTCGTCCGGGCGGCGCGCCAGCGCATTGATCCGCATGTGCCCCTGGTACCGCCGCTCCAGCGCGGCCTCCTTGTCGGCGGCGTCCTTGGCGATATGGACCGCGCGCGCAACGGCGACGTGCATCGGGTCGAAGGCGCGGCCGCGCGCCTCGACGTCGTCGCGGAACTGGGCGACCTGCTCGAGGATCTCCTCGGCGAGAGAATGCTGGCCCAGTAGCATGTTATATCCCCGTTCGGCCACCTGGCGGACCGAGCTCGGGCTGCCCGCCCCCATCCAGAAGGGCGGATGCGGCTTCTGCGCGGTCGGCGGCTCGACGATGATGTTGTCGAATTGCCAATACTTACCGCGGTGGGAGAAGGGCGTCTCGGAGGTAAAAGCCTTGGTGATGACTTCGAGCGACTCTTCGAACCGTGGATCCGCCTCCTCCATCGGCAGGCGGAACCCGGCAAATTCGTTGTAGCGGTACCCCTTGCCGACGCCGAAATCGAGCCGTCCCCCGGAGAGGAGATCTAATGTCGCGGCCTGCTCGGCCAGCAGCACGGGATTGTGCCAGGGCAATACCAGCACCGCCGTGCCGAGCCGCAAATCGCGGGTGCGGGCGCCGAGCCAGGTCAACAGGTTGAGGCTCGCCGAAACCTGGCCAAAGCCCGTGAAATGATGCTCGACGAGGAAGGTGCTGTAATAGCCGAGCGCCTCGGCTTCGACATTGTTGTCGATGAAGTCGCGGAACCCCTGGCTGCTGTCCGTATCGGGGCCGCTGCGCCGCGCTTGCGCGCTGCCGAACAATCCAAAACGCATCGTCTTCTCCTCAACTACTCGGCGGCCACCCGCGGCAGATTGGCGAATGCGGCATCGAGCTGGGCCTCGTCATAGGGACGGTCCTCGAGCTTGCCGGCCTGGTAATCGATATAGGCCTGCATGTCGAAGTGACCGTGACCGCACAGGTTGAACAGGATCGTGCGCGGCACTCCCTCCGACTTGCAGCGGAGCGCCTCGTCGATCGCCCCGCGCACGGCATGGTTGGCTTCCGGGGCCGGAAGGATGCCCTCGGTGCGCGCAAACTGGATGCCGGCCTCAAAGCAGCTCGATTGCTCATAGGCGCGGGATTGGATCAGCTCGAGCTCCTGCAAGAGGCTCACCAGCGGCGCCATCCCGTGGTACCGCAATCCGCCGGCGTGAAAGCCCGGCGGCACAAAGGTCGAACCGAGCGTGTGCATCTTTACTAGCGGCGTCAGATGTCCAGTATCGCCAAAATCATAGGCATACTTGCCGCGCGTCAGGCTCGGGCAGGCAGAGGGCTCGCAGGCGATGACGCGCGGATTGGGGCCGCCGCGCAGGCCCACGCCGATAAACGGGAACGCAATGCCGGCGAAATTGCTGCCGCCGCCGGTGCAGCCGACGATGATGTCGGGATAGTCGCCGGCCATCTCGAGCTGCGCCATCGCCTCCTGGCCGATGACGGTCTGGTGCAGCAACACATGGTTGAGGACGCTGCCGAGGGCGTATTTGGTGTCAGCGTGCTGCGCGGCGACTTCCACCGCCTCACTGATCGCGATCCCCAGGCTGCCGGGCGAATTCGGATGTTCCGCCTGGATCTGGCGCCCCGCGTTTGTTTCATCGCTGGGGCTTGCGACGCATTGGGCGCCCCAAGCCTCCATCAGCGCCTTGCGGTAGGGCTTCTGATCGAAACTGACGCGCACCATGTAGACGCGCACCTCGAGACCGAAGAGGGCGCCGGCAAAAGCCAGCGCCGAACCCCACTGTCCGGCGCCGGTCTCGGTCGTGAGCCTCCTGACACCGGCCTCCTTGTTGTAGAAGGCCTGCGCCACGGCGGTGTTCGGCTTGTGGCTGCCGGCCGGGCTGACACCCTCGTATTTGTAATAGATCTTCGCCGGCGTATCGAGCGCACGCTCGAGCCGGTGAGCACGATAAAGCGGTGAAGGACGCCACAGCCGGTAGATCTCGCGGACCGGCTCGGGAATTTCGATCATCCTCTCCGTCGCCACTTCCTGCGCGATCAGCGCCATCGGGAACAGCGGTTCGAGATCGGCGGGCCCGACAGGCTGCAAGGTGCCGGGATGCAGCACCGGGTCCGGCAGACGCGGCAGATCGGCCACGATGTTGTACCATTCCTTCGGCAGCCGGCCCTCTTCGAGCAGATATTTCACGGTATCAGACATTGCCTTCCCCGTCTGTCGCATCCGGAACAGTGTAGCGCGGAAGAGCGCAGAAGCTGGGCAAGTATCTTAGTACCAGTTGGATCGACGCCATGCGTCCTTCGAGGCCTCGCTTTTGCGAGGCACCGCAGGATGGCGACCTTCTATAATTCTATTAAAGGCTTATGTCATGGTGAGGAGCGTCCCCGCGAAGCCGGGACGCGCCTCGAACCACGCATGGTGCCGATATAGCGAAATTCTTGCCCCGCTCGGGAAGGCTCAGACTTAGCGGCGAACCGCACAGCCCGATCGATCCCGACCCCAACACCTGCCGTTTCTACGGGCGCTGCCCCAAGGGCCAGGGCAATTGTGCAACAATGATGCCGGAGCTGCGGCCGTTCAATGCCGGCCGCTCGGTCGCATGCCATTACCCGGAAGTCGTTGTCCGAGCCGAGACGGCGACCGCAGCGTAATCGCGGTGTCATTGCGAGCCGCCGCAGGCGACGAAGCCAGGAATACGGGTCGGCCGCGACGTACCGTTCGACTATGGACCATCCATTTGTTGGCGCTCGGTCCCGACTATTTCAAATGCTGTGCCAATGAGTGTCGCGTCTGAAGAGTTATTGCAAATCGCGCGGCTGCGCACCGCCTTTTTCGGCGGCGAACTTACGGCAGGCGAGCTCATTGAACAAATCTTGATGCGCATCGCGATTTGGGACGATCCGGCGCTGTGGATTACCCGAACCTCCGATGCCGCGCTGAGGCAGCGCGCAACCGAACTGGATAGTGCGGCAGCTGCAAATCCCGCTTTGATTACGCCTGCCGCTCTTTGGCATCCCCTTTGCCGTTAAAGACAATATCGATGTCGCGGGCATGCCGACCACCGCTGCGTGTCCGGCTTTCGCCTATACCCCGTCGGAAACCGCGCCGGTCGTGAAGCTATTGCTTGCTGCCGGCGCCGTGCTGATCGGCAAAACCAACCTGGATCAGTTTGCTACCGGTTTGGTCGGCACTCGCTCGCCCTACGGCGTGCCGCGCAATCCCTTCGATGCGCTCTACATACCCGGCGGTTCGAGCTCCGGCTCGGCGGTGGCGGTCGCCGCGGGGCTCGTCAGTTTTGCGCTGGGCACCGATACGGCCGGCTCGGGACGGGTTCCGGCAGCCTTCAACAACATCGTCGGGCTGAAGCCGACGCGCGGCCTGCTCAGCACCCGGGGCGTCGTCCCGGCCTGCAGATCGCTCGATTGCGTTTCGGTGTTTGCGCGTTCGGCGCAGGATGCCTGCGCGGTGCTCGATGTTGCAGCGAGCTGCGATCTGCACGATCCTTTCGCCCGCGGGGCCTCGTCTGACGAATTGCGGACCTTCGGCCTGAAACCCCGATTTGGCGTGCCGCTAGCGACCGATCTCGAGTTTTTTGGCGATCGAGAGGCCGAGTCCCTCTTTGCGGCGGCGATAACCAGACTTGAGGCGGTCGACGGAACCCGAGTAGAGGCAGCATTCGCGCCGTTTCGCGATGCCGGCCGTCTCCTTGACGGTGGCCCGTGGTTGGCGGAGCGCCTGCATGCAACGCAAGCGCTTCTTGACGATGACCCGGATGCAATTCTGCCGGTGACCCGTTCGACCATCGAGAAGGGCCGGCACTACACCGCGCTCGACGCCTATCGCGCCCAATATGAGCTGGCGCGGCTGAAGCGCGAGGTCGATGTCGCATTCGGATCGATCGACGTGCTGGTTCTGCCGACGACCGGCACAATCTACGAAGTAGCCGCGGTTGCGGCGGACCCGCTCCGCCTCAATGCCAATCTCGGTCTTTATACAAATTTCGTGAACTTGCTCGATCTGACGGCGATTGCGGTCCCTGCGGGGTTTCGCAAAAACGGGCTCCCCTTCGGGGTTTCATTGATCGCTCCCGCTTTTGCCGAGCGCGCGTTGCTTGAGCTGGCAGCACGCTTTCACGCCTAGCGCCGATATCGCAGATCCATCTATTGGATCTCGACGATGTCCTGCGCGAAGATCATCTCCTCGCTGCCGAGGCGGGCAGGGTCGGCGGGCGAGGAGAGGTACCGCGCGAACACCCAGACCCCGTCGAGCGGGTTGGAGACGATCTCCGCGGTTGCGCCATCGACGAGGGCGATCCGGGTGCCGGGGTCGAGCAACCGTATATTGACGGGCTCGCTCATTCCGCGGCGCGCGCAACCCGCCATCGAGCGAGCTCGTCCCAGCTGTCAGCTTCCATGAACTCGGCCCAGCGGCGGTAGAGGTTGCGCAGATTGTGCTCGCTGGACTTGGCCTCGGTGATGTCCATCACCGTCCCTGGAATATGCAGCCCCTGCCATTCGTATCTCTCGGTCTCGAAGCCGAGACCCTGCTCGTAGTTGTACGGATAGCGCCGCGCAATCGTGCCGCGGCTGGCGGCGTGCGCGTAGTTCCAGTTCTCCATGTCGTCCTGCTCGGTCATGCCGGCGGGACCGGAATAGCGGATGTAGTAGTCGCGCAGGAAGTCCTTGACCTCCGCCGGCGCCGCGGCGTCAACCATATACCAGCGCCAGACCTCGGTCTGATGCGGCCCGCGCGGGTGCCAGACGGCGATCGTACGCGGCTGTCGCGGATGCAATGCCGTGTTCGGGAAGATCTCGCCGGGGCTGCCAATGACGCGGGCCCATTCGCCGCGCTTCTTGCGCCGCTGTTCTTCGCAATGGGTGAAATACTCCGCCACCACCGAAGAGTGCTGATAAGAAGGCGGCATCGGGCGCTCTTTGGGAAACAGATAGACTCCCGTCTGATGGCCCCGATCGTAAAACGCGACGTGCAGGCGGCGGGCCATCTCCCGCTCCTGCATGTCGCGGCGGCCGCTGCCGCTGGGACCGATGCCGACCAGATCGACCGAGCGGTGGCTGATGTTGTGATAGCTGTCGCCGCAGAAATTCTCCGCCGGGAATTTCCAGTTGCACGGGATCAGCCACTTCTGAATGCCGCCCAGTATTTCGGTCCCGCCTTCGCCACCGTCCCAGCCGTCGAGACTGAGGTCGAGATAGCGCACGAAATCGCCGAGATATTCGAAAAAAGACGGGGCGGACGGGTCCCAGCACGCCCACACGGTGCCTTTATAGACGCACAATTGCGGGACTTCGACCAATCCCCACTGCGATTTGTCGAGCTTCTCGTGGTAGGCCTCGCGGAAATAGGGGACGCCGACCAGCTTGCCGTCGGTGCCGTAGCTCCAGCCATGGTAGGGGCACGTGAAAACCGGCGTTGTGCCCTCGTCGTAGCGGCACACCTTCATGCCGCGGTGCCGGCAGGAATTGAGGAAAACCTGGACCTTGCCCGCCCGGTCGCGGCACAGGATCACCAATTCTTCGCCCATGCCCGAAACAAAGAAATCGCCGGGCTTCGGGATCTGGCTCTCATGGCCGACGAACAGCCAGGCGCGCGCGAAGAGCCGCTCTAATTCTTCCCGGTAGATCTCCTCGTTGACAAAGATCTCGCGGCTGATCCGCCCCGCCGCCAGATCGACGAGACCCCGCCGGTACCCTTGTTCACCTGCCGTCATGATAACCTCCAAACCGAGTTCGCCACACCGGCGAAGGCCGGTGCCCATCTCCGCCATGGATCCCGGCCTGCGCCGGGAAGACGAATAGGTTGCTCACGACTAAACCTAAAAAAAGAATGTGAGGTTTTTGGTGAGCAGGACGTTCTGGTCCAAAATGATTTTGCGGCGCGCGATCTGCCATTGGCCGTCGACCCGCTGCAGCAGATCCTCCCGTTTGCCGACGAGGATGTCGGTCTCGGTCTCGACCCGGTTGCGGTAGATCAGGAACCGGCATCTGACGGTGACCTCCGCCGGCTCGGCCGCCGAGGGATTGACCTCGATGAGCCGAACATTGGAGACCATGTGCGAGATGCGGGAGACCGGCTCCTCGGCCCAGTGCATGCCGGTCAGGATCTGCTTGACGCGGCGCGTCAGGGTCTCCTTGCCTTCGTCGAACCAGTTGATATCTTGGCCGGCGCGGGTGAATTCGCGTTCCGCTTCGCCGATCTTGACATTGCGCCGCATCGGCATCCAGTAGCGCACATCCTCAGCGATCAGCGTCAGCCATTCCTCGTAGCGCCGTTCGTCGAGCAGATCCGCTTCGCGATAGAGGAACTCCTCGATCTCCTGCTTCAGGAGCAGCCGGGCGATTGGTTCCCCTTTGCTGTCCATCCTATTCCGCTGCGGCGCGCTGAGCGGTCAGTTCGGCGTCCCACGGGCCGGGGAAGCGGCCGCGGTTCATCATGTCGGCGGCGAAGATCTGCTCCTGCCGCGGCCACTCCTGGCGCGGCATTTCGTAATAGACCTCGATGCCGTTGCCGTCGGGATCATGGAAATAGATGCCCAATGAGACGCCATGGTCGGCCACGCGGATCGGCACGTTCTTGTCCTTGATGCGGTGGTAGAAGTCCTTGAGGTCGTCGAGGCTCTCAACTCGCCACGCCATGTGGTTCAGCCCGACCTGCCCCTTCTGCGGGCCCGGCGCGTCGTCGCCCAACTGCATCAATGCGACCTCGTGCGACTGGTCGAGATCTGCCGCCATGAAGGCCGCCCAGCCGGGCCGCTTGTGGTAGGTGTGGAGCCCCAATACCTCTTCGTACCATTTGTGCGAGCGCTCGGCATCGCGGACATAGATGTTGACATGTCCCAGATACATCGGCCGGTGTGTCATCGCTCCTCCTCCTTCATTCAGTGTCGTCGTCACGCCCGAGAAACTCCAGGACGCGGTCCATTACTTCTTTCTTTGGGTAGATTGACGCCAGCGCACGGGCCCGCGTCAACGGGTCACTGGCAAAAAACCGCTCGTACAATACCTGGCGGCTGCCAAACGAAGTGCCGGCGATGTCCCAAGCCAGGCGGAACAGTTTGATCCGGTCCTTCGCCGGTGAATTGTCGGTCGCCAGATACTGCTCGATCGCCGGGCCGAGCGGCCCTTTCATATCGGCTTCGGTCGGGGTCAGCATAAAGCTGCTCGACCCCAACAGCTGCAATATCTCGACCATCCGCGGATAGGCCGTCATGAAGAGGTTGCGCGGGCTCTCCACCATCAACAGATCGGGGCACATCACTCCCCACTCGTCGAGCTCGGCATCGGCCTCGGCGGCGCGCATGCAGGCCCGGGTCAGCTGGGTGTAGAGCATCAATTCGCCAATGCGCTCCTCGACATTGGGCAATTGGGAATTGCCCAATGTCTGCGTCATCAGCAATGCCACGCCCAATACGAACTCGGCCTTGGCGAGGTTCTTGACCGCCCCTTGATGGGCCGAATGCGCGGAGGAGTGCGTGACATTGGCGGTGCGGTTGAGGAGGTCCACATCGCCCAGCAGAAAAACGCGCTCCCACGGCACCAGCACGTCGTCAAAGAAGACGACGCAATCCATCTCCTCGAAGCGCGAGCCGAGCGGGTGGTCGAAATGCGAGCGGCCTAGATCGAAGCTCTCGCGGCACAGGAATTTGAGCCCCGGCGCGCTGCACGGGATCGCAAAGCTGACCGCGAACGGGCTGTGGTTTTCGGTGTGCCGCCCCATGCGCGGCGAATAGACGCCGATCTCGTCGGCGAGCGGCCCCAATGTCGCGAGAATCCGCGCGCCGCGCACGACGATGCCGGCATCGGTCTCGCGCACGACCTGCAATGCCGTCCCTTGTTCGAGGTTGAAGACGCCGGAAACCGTGCGGCTGCGCTGCAGGTTGATCAGCGAGTGGGTCAGGGTCAAGTCGTTTTCACGGATGTATTCGTAATAGCGCCGCATGTTGTCGGCGAATTCGGGCCGTCCCATTCCTAGAGCGAAGTAATCCGCCGCGCCGGCCCAGGCGGCATAGGTCACGTTCATAAAATCGGGGGAACGGCCCATCATGCCGCAGGTCGTCCGCGCCCAGTTGAGCATCATCGCGCGGCGCTTTTCGAGATCCTCACGGGTGCGCGGGATGATGAAGGAGAGCCCCACCCGGTCGCCGGTGGTCGGCGAGACATAGGTCATTTCGTCCTGCAGGTTGGGATCGCATTGCATGTCGTAGAGCGAGGCGATCGCGCGCGCACCGCCTTGCAGGCCGGGATGGCGCGTCGGATCCTTGACCCGCTCGCCTTCGAGCCACACCTCGCGCTCCTGCTCGCGCAACCCAGCGAGATATTGTCTTCCCGTCCGCGCCGGCATCACGCCTCCCGCCCTCGGTGGAGCCAGCCTGAAACCTACGTCAAGCCGGACCGAAAGGCCAGCGCCGACCGCAGCGAGGTGGGGGAGGGCATTCGCCGCTCCAGCCGGTCAATACGATTTCGGCAACCCCAGCACGCGCTCGGCGATGTGGCTCAAGATCAGCTGCGGGCTGACCGGCGCGATGCGGGCGATCTGGATCTCGCGGAAATAGCGCTCGACATGGTATTCGCGCGCGTAGCCCATGCCGCCATGCGTCATGATTGCGGTCTCGCAGGCCCGGAACCCCGCCTCGGCGGCACAATATTTGGCGGCATTGGCGTAAGCGCCGGCGTCCTCCCCGCAGTCATACGCGGCGGCCGCGCGCAACACCATCAATTCGGCCGCTTCGAGCTCGATCCAGCGCTCGGCGAGCGGGTGCTGGATCGCCTGATTCTGCCCGATCGGCCGGCCGAACACGACCCGCTCCTTCGCATAGCGGGCGGCGCGGTCGAGCGCGGCGCAGCCGAGGCCGACCGCCTCGGCGGCAATTAGGATGCGCTCCGGGTTCATGCCGTGCAGGATGTAATGAAACCCCTTGCCCTCTTCGCCGATGCGATCGGCCATCGGCACTTTGAGCCCGTCGATGAAGAGAAGGTTCGAATCGACCGCCTTGCGGCCCATCTTCGGGATCTCGCGCACCTCGACGGTGCTGCGGTCGAGATCGGTATAGAACAGCGTCAGCCCCAGCGAAGGGCGCGCAGCCTCCTCGATCGGCGTCGTGCGCGCGAGGATCAGCATTTTCTCGGCAACCTGCGCCGTCGAGATCCACATCTTGCGGCCGGTGAGGACATAATGGCCGCCGTCCCGCACGGCGCGCGTCTTTAGGCGCGTCGTGTCGAGCCCGGCATCGGGCTCCGTCACCGCAAAACAGGTCTTCTCCTTGCCGGCGATCAATGGCGGCAGAAAACGCTGCTTCTGCTCGTCGGTGCCAAAGACGACGACCGGGTGCAGCCCGAAAATATTCATATGGATCGCCGAGGCGCCACTGAACCCGGCGCCGAACTCGGCGACCGCCTGCATCAGGATCGCGGCTTCGGTGATGCCGAGCCCGCTGCCGCCATAAGCCTCCGGCATTGCAATTCCGAGCCAGCCGGCCTCAGCCATCGCCCGGTGGAACTCGTGCGGAAAACCGCCCTCCTCGTCCTTCTTCAGCCAGTATTCGTCGCCAAAGTGCGTGCACAGGCGCGCCACGGCTTCGCGCAATTCCCGCTGCTCGGCGCTCAGCCCAAATGTCATCTCATTCTCCTGCGAGGAACTTCATCGGTGATGGACGAGCGCTTGGCGGAAGGCCTGCGGCACAGTGATATTCGGCGCGGCGGCGCAGCGGTCCATCACCTTTTTGACATTGCCGTCGATTTGGCTCACATCGATCACGTGAATTCCGGCTTTTGCCGCCAAATAGCCATAGTAGAACATGGCGGCTGCCGCCCGGTCGTCATCCGCGGCGCCGAGCAGGTCGGAGCAGCGCACCCGCTCGACATCCCATCGTCCTGGTGCGATCTGCGCCTCGGACGTAACTCGTGGCGTAGGTGGTGCGGCGGCCTCCGGCGGCGCCGCAGGCACAGGCGGCGGCGCTGCTTGTTGCTGTGGGGCAGGCGGCTGCGCGCATGCTGCGAGAGAGCATGCCACCAAAATGGCCACGACTTCTTTGTTCATCATTGTCCCCTGTCTGAGGCTTTGCACTTTGGCTGAGCCGCTCGCGTTCTCGTCAATCGTTCTTTGCCTCAGTAACAGACCCCCGCGCTGCGGGCTGAACCGCGACGTACTGCGCTGCGGAGGGCGCCGAAGCCGGCCCCGATTGCGGCGCCGCGCCCGGCATTGCCCGAAATCGCCCCGATCAATGCGCCTCCCGCCGCGCCCCTTCCCGCGCCCTGCAAAGGGCCGGGTGTAACGGCCTGGCAAGGCGGAAGGCCATAGCCATAACCGGGCGGGGGCGGGTAGGACTGCGCATAGGCAACCGCCGACATACCAATACATGCGAGTGTTATGACGGATAACATACAGACACGAATTTGGTGCATGTGGAGTACCTCGGTAACGAGACGAGAACGAGTGGAGGTTAGCGGCGCTGGTCTTCCACTTCCAGAGTGACGAGTCGGGTAACCGTGATGGCGAGATGGAATGGCCCCAAAACCAACTCCGGATTGGCCAGGCTGCGGGCGAACGGGTCGACGGGCACCGATGTCGCCGTAACCGGTCGTCGTCGGTGTCGCGAGGCTGAAATAAAACGTCCTGGCTAGTCCGCCCAGGTCGTCTGTCCAGGGGATGCCGGCGAACGCTCCAGGGCTCAATTCCCCGCGCGTCTGTGGGACAGCACGCCGACGATCGCCACCATGGCCAGCACCATCGTCTCGATGATTGGCCGAGCTAGCGGGACTCCTTTCGCTGGCAACGGCGCACCAAGGAAAATCAGGCGGGCTTCGAAAACCAGCAGGACTGTAAGAGCCGGATCTCCGAACCGATCCTGCTAAGCGTAGATCGACCTTCGCCGGTTCTCGAGAACGATTAGACGGCGTAGAGACCTATGTCCGGTCATGACCCTATCACCCGGTCTCAGAACACCTCCGGGATGACCCTGAAGGGATAATCGGGATCCTTGTAGTCGCCGCGATCTTGTCGTTTCGGCAGTTTCACTTTCGAGCGCGGCAGCTCCTCGTAGGAAACCTTGCTCAGGATATGAGTGAGGGCGTTGAGCCGCGCCCGCCGCTTATTGTCTGAGTGGACGACGTACCACGGCGCCCAGGACGTGTCGGAGGCAAGGAACATCTCGTCGCGTGAACGCGAGTAATCGTACCAGCGCGAATAAGATTTGAGATCCATGTCGGAGAGCTTCCAGGTCTTGCGCCCGTCATCGATGCGCGCTTCCAGCCGCCGCGTTTGCTCTTCGGGACTGACCTCCAGCCAATACTTCAGGAGAATGATCCCGGATTCCACCACGACCTTCTCGAATACAGGCACCATTTCCAAGAATCGCTTGGCCTGGTCCTCGGTGCAAAAGCCCATGACCCGCTCGACACCGGCACGGTTGTACCAGCTGCGATCGGCAGCGGGTTCATCGCCTGCTTTGTCGGCGGCCTCTTGCAGAGCGGGCTTCGCGAACGTCACAAGGAGGAGCTGCTGCGGGGCGCCGAACACATGGGCGAAGCGCTGGCACTGCTGACGTGGGTGGTGTTCGGGGGCATAGTGGTTCCCCGCCTCATCGACCGCGCCACTTGGCTGGCATTGCTCTACGCCGTGCTGAGCCTGACCGTTGTCCGGATGCTGCCAGTCTTTCTGTGCCAGATCGGCACGCGGACGAGCCCGGCGGACAAGCTCTTTATCGGCTGGTTCGGGCCGCGCGGGCTAGCCACTATCGTTTTCAGCGTTCTGGTATCAGACGAGAAGCTGCCCGGTAACGACACAATAATGTTAGCAGCCGGCTGGACCGTGCTGCTCAGTGTCATCGCCCATGGCGTAACCGCGAACCCGGTGGTGAAGCGGATGGCGCGGCGTTCGCTGGGCGAAGCAGAGGAAGGTGCTCGGGCTACCGGGTGAGAATGAAGCCAAAATCGCCTGGTATCCCTCCCGGATACTCAAGGACTTCAGCTCTCAGCCCAAAGCCGAGCGGCCGCAAATACTCAAACACGGGCGACCTCGACCTGCGTATCGTTGAAGCAGGCGCCTTCGGCGAGATCGGCCTTGAGATCGGCCGAGACCAGAGCCGAAATCGTCTGCCCGGTGCCGCTCGTCACGAGCCACGCACCCTTCTCGCTGGCCACGACGCCCGGCGGCACATCCGCCGTCACGATAAGCGGCAATATGACCTCGCCGCGCTCGTTCCAGAGGCGCACCTCGATGCCGTGACCGAGGTCTCGCCGGCTCGCATCCTCGGGGTTCATCAAGAGCGGCGGCGCGTGACGCGAAGCGTCGAGGCCGCCGAGCGTCGAGGAAATGCGTTTGTCCGAGGCCGGCGAAATCAGCATCAGCGGATGCGAGACCTCGCGCTCCCGCCAATCGGGCAGCAAAGCCGCCGCACCCCACCGTTTGGCCAACGTCTCCGACCTGAGTTCGATCTTCCCCGACGGCGTAGCAGGGAGGATGTTGTCGAACAGGACCATTGGCTCGCCATCCGGTCCTGTCATCTGCAGTGCCCGGTCCGTCGGTATCTCGCTCGGTCTCAACCCGCGAAGCCGGGGATCGGCGATATCGACGGCATCGTCCATCAGCTCCTCGTCGGTCGCCTTGAAGCACGGCTCATCGAAGCCGAAGCGCGCGGCGAGGCGACGGAAGATCTCGGTATTCGGCAATGCCTCGCCCGGCGGCGGGATCACCGGTTCGGCGCGCTGCAGCCAATGATGACCATAGGACGGATAGAGGTCGGCGTACTCGAAATGAGTGGCCGCCGGCAGCACCACATCGCAATACTTCATGCTCTCGGTCATGGTCAGCTCGATGCCGACGGCACAAACATCCGGATGGGCGAGCCCGCGGCGCATTCGATTCTGGTCGGGGTGCACGACGATCGGATTGTGATTGTAAATGAATAACGCGCGCAGCGGCGGGTCGATGTCGTCATCGGCCAGATGGCGGCCGATATCGTTGATGTTGAGGGTGCGGGTGCCGTCCGGGATCAGATCGGGCCGCTGCAGCCGGTTCGGGGTCTTTGGAAAGGCGTTGCTCGCACCGAGCACGATGCCGCTGCGCTTACCCAGCTTGCCGAGCAGCGCCGGCAAAGCAATGGCCGCGCGCACTGCGCTGCCGCCATTGCGGCCGCGTTCGAGCCCGTTGCCCGGCGCAAGCACTAGAGGCTGGGTCTCGGCGAGCCAGCGCGCGAGCGTCAGGATCTCGCTCTCCCTCAGCCCGCAGACCGCAGCCGCTCGCCCCGTCGGCCATTGCCGGGCCCGCGCCATGAAGTCTTCGGCTCCCAATACGTGAGCGGCAATGAAAGCCGCATCCAGAGAGCCCGAGCGTTCGAGCTCTGCGGCCAATGACCAGGCGAGCACGACATCGGTGCCCGGCAGCAATTGCAGATGCAGATCCGCCTGCTCGGCGATCTTGGTGCGCAGCGGGTCGACCACGACCAGCCTGCCGGCGGCACGCTTTGATTTGCGGATGCAGCGCACGAGATGAAGGTTGGTGACCGTCGCATTGTTGCCCCAGACGAGGTTGAGCTTGGCGGTCTCGGCAAGTTCGGGCGGGCATCCGGGCACCGCGCCGTAAGTCCCCGACCACGCTTCGCTGCGCACGCCGCCGCACAGGGCGCGCCGATAAAGCTGCGTCGCGCCCAGGCGATTGAAGAAACGCGACGACATGCTGTCTCCGGCCAGCAAGCCGTGCGGACCGGCATAGTTTAACGGCATCACCGCCTGCGGACCCCAGCGGCCAATGATTTCGTTTACCCGCTCGTGGATTTTGTCCAGCGCCGCGTCCCAGGAGATCCGCTCGAACTGGTCCGAGCCTTTCGGACCGAGGCGGCGCAGCGGATGCAGCAGGCGGCCGGGTCCGTGCACGAACTCGGTCATGTCCCGAGCCACCTTATTGCAGATGACCCCGGCGGTGTAGGGCGCCGCATCAGAGCCGCGCACCTTCACGATACGGCCATCGGTGACGCTGACGCGCAGACTGCAGGCGTCGGGGCAATCGAATGTGCAGACGCTGGCGCGCTCGTCGGTAACCATCGCTCTGATCCTTTTCGGGGTGGTCAGTCAGCCGCGGAGTCTAGCTCGCATTTACGTAGAGGGGTAGCGCGCACAGCGGAACAGGCCCGCACTTTGTGGAGATTAGATACGAATTCTCCCGCAATACTCGTTTCCTGCTACGGCAATATCGAAGCACAACCGATTAAAATTGGAATAGAAAAGCATCGACGAAACCCGCAAAGCGTGTTTTGTTCTGGTCGAGTTCATCCAATGGTCGTACGCGTTCACGCGGCCACAATCGGAGGGGTACGGGCAAATGGCATCAGTTCCGGGCGGACAGTACACGCTCTTCGCAAACGGCAATAACATGAATGTGGTCGCGACCCCGGACGGCATCGGGATGCCGCCGCCGCTGGCCGGCCTGTTCAACCTGGAGCTGCTCGCTGCAGGATCCGGCCCCGCCTCGCTGCCGGCGGGGTACCAGGGCTTGGCGATTCTGTCGCCTGACGGCAACACGATCAATCTGGTGACCGGCGACTACGGCGTCCAGGTTACCGGCGCCGGGCCGCACACTGTCATCGCCGGAACGGGCAACGATACCGTCTATGGCGGTAACGGCCCGACGATGATCATGGGCGGTTCGGGCGCTGACCAGATCTTTGGCGGCGACGGACCCGATACCATCCAGGGCGGCAGCGGCCCCGACACGGTTTATGGCGGGGACGGGCGTGACGTGATTGTCGCAGGGAGCGGCGCCGAGCTGATTGTCGGCGGAAACGACAGGGACACGATCACCGGCGGAGGCGGCCCCGATACGATCTATGCCGGTCACGGCGGCGATCTGATCATGGGCGGCAGCGGCGCCACGTCGATCGCGGCAGGAGATGGGCCGGACACGATTATCGGCGGCAGCGGCCCGACCACCATATACGGCGGAGTGGGCAACGCGACGATCACCGGCGGCAGTGGCCCGACGCAAATCTACGGCGGCAGCGGCAGGGACGTGATCACCGCGGGCAGCGGCTCGACCCTGGTCATGGGCGGAGACGGCAAGGATACGATCATCGGCGGCAGCGGCGCCGATACGATCCTGGCCGGCCATGGCGGCGACTTTATCGTCGGCGGCATCGGCCCGGATCTGATTCAGGGCGGCGACGGCCCCGACACGATTTTTGGCGGGAGCGGCGCCGACACAATCTTTGGCGGGTCGGGCCCCTTACTGGTGCACGGCGGCTCCGGGGCGGATCTGGTCATCGGCGGAGGGGCGAATGACACGGTCTTCGGTGGCAGCGGGGCCGACACGATCGATGGCGGGTCCGGCCACAATCAAATCTTCGCCGGTACCGGGGGCACCCTGATCCAGGACAGCGGGGTACGCGGTCAGGATACCGTCGTCGGCTTCAACCAGGCGCATGGCGACGGGATCACCTTTGCGGGCGAAGATGCCGGGACCATCGCCAACGTAGTGGCGACAGCCAATGTCAGCGGCGGAAGCACCGTGATCACGTTGCCGGACGGCTCTACGATGACCCTCCTCGGCATCACGCATATCGACGGTAGCTTCTTCCACTAACTGCCGATTGAGGATCGCAGATCATCGAGCGCCGCATCTGCGGCGCCCGACTTTTTGGGGCGAATGAGTTCCTCTGCCTCGCGTACGGGAGGAGCCCCACATCCTTCAGCGGCGCCGGGGGGAGGCGTCCTTGGCTAATTGCGAGGTGATGTCGGCGAAGGTGACTTCGAGCGAGGTCATTACGTCGATGACGGCCGGGACGCGCGCGGCCAGCGCCTCGCGCAGGGCCGGGCCGAGTGCCGCCGGATCGGTGACCCGCACGCCGCGGCAGCCCATCGCCTTGGCGATCTCGGCGTGGTTGAAGTCGTTGAATTCGGCGGCGAAGCGGCCAGAGCCGTGCAACACCCACCCCAGCGCCTTGTTGTTGAAGACGACGGTGACGATCGGGATATCCTGCTCGATCGCCGTCATCAGCCCGTTCATCGTCATCGCGAACCCGCCGTCGCCGCATACCGCGACGACCGGCCGGTCGGGATGCACGAGCTTGGCGCCGAGCGCCGCCGGGATGCCAAACCCCATCGGTCCCGAGCCGGCGGCCTGCAAGAAGCCCTCCTGCCGCTTTGTCTGGTAGAAATGCGTCATCATGATGCGGTTCTCGCCGGCGTCACAGGTGACGATCGCATCTTCCGGCAGGTTACGCTGCAATTCGCCGATGACGCGCTGCGGCAATATCGGCTGGTCGTCGGCAAAATAGGCGCGGTCATTGAAGTAGCCGAGGCGCTCGCGATGCGCTCCGACGCGTCTCTCAGCCTGCTGCCGGCGGTCGCCGGCGCGGGAGCGGACCTGGTCGATCAGCTGGTCGAGGACGATTGCGGCGTCGCCGATCAGCACATGCTCGGCCGGGTAGTTCCACGACGCGTTGCGCGGCTCGATGTCGAGCTGCACGAAGCTCTGCCGGGTTGGGTCTAGAAGCGCCCGGTTCTCCCACGCCGTATCGCTCGGCGACAATTTCGAGCCGATGACGAGGACGAGGTCGGCCTCGCCAATGCAGGCATTGGCCGCTGGGGTGCCGAAGGTGCCGAACACGCCGAGCGCCAGGGGGTGGGTCTCGGCGAAGCAGCCCTTGCCGGCCGCCGTCGTCGCGACCGGCAACCCGGCCGTCTCTGCGAGGCGGCGCAGCTGGTCATAGGCCTGCGCGATGCGGACGCCGTTACCGGCGATCAGCACCGGCCTCTGCGCCGCCAGCAGTGCCGCGGCGGCTGCCTCGACCTGCCGCGTCTCGGCCGGCGGGGGCGGGGAAGGGAGATAGTGCCGGGTCGGGTAAAGCATCGGCTGCGAATCGGGCCCCACTGAACCGGCCAGCGAATCATGGCTGTAGAGTACCGCGACGGGCCCCGGCTGGCCGGCGAGCGCGTGCTTGATAGCGAGCTGGGTGGCTTGCACCGCGGCGATCGGATCGTGCGCCTGCATAACGTGCTTGGTGACGCCGCTGAACGCGCGGCGCGCGTCCCAGCTGCCCCAATCGCCGGTCGCCTGCTGGTAGGGCGCATGCAAGCTAAAGCGCGGCGCGTCGCTGAAATCGGTCAGGAGCAGCATCGGCGAGCTCGACAGGTGAGCCTCGATCGTGCCGAGGAGGCCGTTGCCGAGCACCCAAGGGCCTTGCCCGAGCAATACACCCGGCCGCCGCGTCAGCCGGCCATAAACTTCCGCCATGACGCCGCCCAACGATTCCTCGCGCACCAGCACGGTGCGGACCGAGTTCTGATACTGGCTCAGTCCCGAGACGATCCGGCCGGTGTGTCCGCCGGAAATGCCGAAGACCATCTCGATCCCGGCCTCTTCGAGGACCCGCGCGACCAGCGCGTTGGCCGGCGTCTCTTCGGTCAGCATAGGCTCGATCGTCATCGCGCTCTCCTCGCTTGCATGCGGCTCGACCGAGCTTGCATCCTCGGAGGTCGGAAGACAATGTCCGGGGCGCCGGAAAACGGAGGTGGCGAATGGAATTGAGCCTGATCGTTCGTGGCCAGCATCGTCAGGGGGGAGACATGCGCGCCCGTCTCGCAGACGACATCGATCTCGTCATGCGGGCCGAGGAGCTCGGCTTCAACGCGCTGGTCAAAGGCTCGCATTACAGCGCGCACCCGCTGCAATCTTTGCAGCAGATCCCGTTTCTGGCGCAGGCGGCTGTCTTGGCGCCGAGCCTGCGTCTCGTCTGCGGGCTCGTGCTGTTGCCGTTGCACAAGCCGCTCGACATCGCCGAGCAGCTGGCGACGTTGGACATCATGTGCGGCGGCAAATTGGTGTTCGGCTGCGGGATCGGCTACCGCGACGTCGAATTCAAGGCCTTCGGCGTGCCCCGGAAAGAGGCGGCGAAGCGCTTCGAGGAGTGCCTCCACGCGGTGAAGCGGTTGTGGACCGAGGATTTCGTCGACATGGCGGGCTCGCATTTCGTGCTCGACCACGCCAATTCTACGGTCAAGCCATTGCAGAAGCCGATGCCGCCCATCTGGATCGGCGCCAATGCCGATGCCGCGATCCGGCGCGCAGCTCGGCTCGGCGATTGCTGGTACATCAACCCGCACAGCACCTTGACGACCTTGGCGCGGCAGATAGATCTCTATAAGCGGGCATTGGACGAGTACGGCAAGCCGTTCCCGGCCGAATTGCCGATGCGGCGCGAGGTCTTCGTCGCCGAGACCCGCGAAGAGGCGATCCGGTTAGCGCAGCCCTATCTCGAAGTCAAGTACAAGACCTACCGCGAGTGGGGCCAGGACAAGGTCATGCCCGCTGGAGACGATTTCGACCACGGCTTCGACGAGCTGCTCGACGACCGTTTTCTGATCGGCGCTCCGGCCGAGGTTGCCGAGCAGCTGATCGAGCTGCAGCGGCGCTTTGGGGTCAACCACCTCGTCGCCTCGGTGCACTGGCCCGGGATGCCCAACAGCCTCGCACTCGAGCAGATGCAGATCCTCGCCGAGGAGGTCATGCCGGTCGTCCGCAGCGGCGCCTAGCGGAGGGGCTATGCCGTGAAGCGCTTCTCGAACCCTGCCCAGCAGGAGTCGTAATCGCGCTGTAGCGCGTCGGTCTCGAGCGCGAAGCGGGTGGGGCGGATTACGAGGCGCGTCTCGAACATGAAGGCGAGCGTGTCCTCGACCTTTTGCGGCGCGAGTTCGGCTGCGACCGCCCTTTCGAAAGTGGCGCGGTCGGGGCCATGGGCGGACATGCAATTGTGCAACGAGGCGCCGCCCGGCGCGAAGCCCTCCGCCTTGGCGTCGTAGACGCCGTGCACCAGACCCATGAACTCGTTCATGTAGTTGCGGTGGAACCAGGGCGGGCGGAAGGTATGTTCCGCGACTAGCCAGCGCGGCGGAAAGATCACGAAATCGCAGTTGGCGGTGCCGGGCACCTCGCTCGGCGAGGTGAGGACGGTGAAGATCGACGGGTCCGGATGGTCGAAGCTGACCGTGCCCATCGTGTTGAACAGCGCGAGATCGTAGACGTAAGGCGCGTAGTTCCCGTGCCAGGCGACGACGTCGAGCGGCGAATGGTCGAGCTCGGTCACCCAGAAATTTCCCTCGAATTTGGCGACCAGCTCGCAGGGCTCGTCGCGATCTTCGAAGGCGGCGACCGGCGAGCGGAAATTACGCGGATTGGCGAGTCCGTTGGCGCCGATCGGGCCCAATTCGGGCAGCCGGAAGAGTGCGCCGTAATTTTCGCAGACATAGCCTCTTGCGGGTCCGTCCGGCAGCTCGATGCGGAATTTGATGCCGCGCGGGATCACGGCGATCTCGCCCGGTTTTGCCTCGACCACGCCGAGTTCGGTGGCGAGCCTCAGCCGGCCCATCTGCGGCACGAAGAGCAGCTCGCCATCGCCGTCGTAGAAGACACGACACAGCATCGCCTTCGTCGCACGGTAGATGTGGACGGCAACCCCGCATCGCCCGCCTGCATCGCCATTGCCGCCGATCGTGACGAGCCCGTCGATGAAGTCGGCCGGCTCGTCCGGGAAAAGCAGCGGGTTCCATCTGAGCCGGTTGGGCGGTGGCGTGACCTCGTCGAATGGTGCGCTGCGGACGAGGCCATTGCCGATCCTGCGAAACGGCGGATGCATCGCCGAAGGCCGGATGCGATAGAGCCACGACCGCCGGTTTTCGGCGCGCGGCGCGGTAAAGGGCGTGCCCGAAATCTGCTCGGTATAAAGACCGAGCGGCGGCCGCTGCGGCGCATTCTGGCCAACGGGGAGGGCGCCCGGCACTGCCTCGGTGGCGTGCTCGTTGCCAAAGCCGGCGAGGTAGCGAAGCGCCTTCTTTTCCATGCCCGCAGCTCCTCTAAAACCAGCGGGTCTTGTCGACCAGATTGCGCAGCGGCTGGCCGGCGAGGAAGCGGCGGCAGTTGTCGAGGATGATCTCGTAGCGGCGCTCGTCGAGATAGGGGCCGTAGCCGGCGGTGTGCGGCGTCAACAGGACGCCCGGAATGGTCCATAGCGGATGATCGGCGGGCAGCGGCTCCTGCTCGAAGACGTCGAGGCCGGCTCCGGCGATCTCGCCGGCCCGCAATGCCTCGACAAGATCGTCGAGCCGGGTCGTCATGCCGCGCCCGATATTGATGAAGAACGCGGTCCTCTTCATCTCCTGAAACCGCGTTCGGTTCATGAAACCTTCTGTTTCGGGCGTGTGCGGGACGGTCAGGATCACGAAGTCCGCCTGGGGCAGCAGCGAGTCGAGCTCGTCGCCGCGATGCAGTTCGGTCACTCCCGGCGGCGCGTCGCGGCGGCGCTCGTCGACGCCGATCACCCGCATGCCAAAGGCAGCCGCGAGCCTTGCGACCTCGCTGCCGATGCCGCCGACGCCGACCACCAGGGCCGTCGCCTCGGGCAGATGCACGACGCCGGTATCCGGCGGCAATTTCTTCCAGTCCCGCTTCAGCTGCTGCGGAATGTAGTGGTGCAGGCCGCGCGCAAAGGCCAGCACAAACGCCATCACATGCGCGCCGATATGGTCGTTGTAGATCTCGCGAAAGTTGGTGATCGCCACCGGGTGCGCGATCAGCTCGGGATAGTAATAGCCGGCCGGCGGCGCCGCCTGCGGCGCCTGCAACCAACGCAGCCGCTGGGCCTGGCGCAACAGGTCGAGCGGGATCACGCCAAAGGCGGCATCGGCATGGGCGATCACCTGCGCGGCGTGCGTGTGATTTTCAGTCACGATGACCTTGAGCTCGGGCAGGTCGGCCGCAAGGCGCGCGCCCCATTCGCGCGTTTTTTCGGTTTGCGGCGGCAACATCACGAATTCGGTCGGCATCGCTCAATCCTCCGCGTTAGCTCTGCTCTCTGGTCAGGCTAGCACGAACGGGGGGAAAAACTCTCGTCGACCGGCCGCCGACACTGTAGGGTATCGGCGCAGGCTCGCCGGCGAGGGGTGCGGAGGGAAAGATGCAAATCACGCGTATCGGGGATTTCGAGGTTCACCGGGTAGCGGAATATGAGGGGCCCTTTATTGCCCCCGAGACGTTTTTTCCCGATTTCGACAAGGAGGTCTTGAGGTCGAACCCGGATCATCCCGGTCCGCGGCTGATCGACCCGGCTAGCGGCAACCTCCTCTTCAGCTTCCATAGCTTCATCGTGAAGACCGGGCATCACACGATCCTCATTAATTCCTGCCTCGGCAACGACAAGGAGCGTCCGACCCGGCCGCAATTCCATCGGCTGCGCAGCTCCTACCTCGCCGATCTCGCCCGAGTGGGGGTCGCTGTCGAGGATGTCGATTATGTGATGTGCACCCACCTGCACTGGGACCATGTCGGCTGGAATACGAGGCTCGAAAACGGCCGCTGGGTCCCGACTTTTCCCAATGCGCGCTATGTCATGGCCCGCCGCGAGTTTGCGCATTGGGAAGGGGTGCATCGGAACGGCGAAGAATCGCCCCATCGGCTCGCCTTCGAGGACAGCGTGCTGCCGGTGGTGCGCACCGGCCAATCGGTGCTGGTAGACGATGACTACGCTCTCGAGGACGGGTTGTGGTTCGAAGGCGCGCCCGGCCACACGCCAGGCAATGTCGTGATCCATGCGCGCTCGGGCGGCCAGACCGGGGTCTTCATGGGCGATGTGATCCACCATCCACTCCAGCTCCTGAAGCCGGAATGGTCGACCCTCGCCTGCACCGATCCGGAATTGTCGCGCCAGACACGGACGCGGCTGATCGAGGATCATGCCGCGCGCGGCACCCGCCTATTGCCGGCGCATTTCCCAAGCCCGACGGTCGGTCGGATCGTGCGTCACGGCACCGCCTACAGCTACGCTTTCGAGTAAATGTGAGGTCTCTCGTCTGACGAAAACTGGTGGAGAGGACGCGATGACCAGAATGACGGGGGGCGGGACGCTGGTCGAAATGCTGCGCCGGCACGGGGCGGATACGGTCTTTGCGCTGCCCGGCGTGCAGAACGATGCACTGTTCGTCGCGTTCTACGACACCGGGGAAGCGCTTCGGGTCATCCATACGCGTCACGAGCAGGGCGCCGCCTACATGGCTTATGGCTATGCCAGGTCGAGCGGCAAGGTGGGCGCCTTTGTCGTAGTCCCGGGGCCCGGGCTGCTCAATACCACGGCGGCGCTCTCCACCGCTTACGCCACCAACACCCCGGTCCTGTGCGTCAGCGGCCAGATTCCCTCCGACCTGATCGGGCGCGGATTTGGCCTGCTGCACGAGATTCCCGACCAGCTCGGGATTCTGCGAACGCTCACGAAATGGGCAGCTCGGATTAACCATCCGACCCAGGCAGGGCAACTCGTCAACGAGGCGTTCCGCCAGCTGCGCGACGGCCGCCCGCGCCCGGTCGCTCTCGAAATGCCGCTCGACGTTATGGCGCTCGAAACTGAGGTGGCGCTGCCCGATGCAGGCGACTGGCCGGCGCCGACCATGCCCGATCCGGAGCTGATCGACAAAGCGGCGGCGTTGCTCGCCGACGCCAAAAAGCCGCTGCTCTTTGTCGGGGGCGGCGCCGTCGGCGCGGCCGGGGAGGTGCTCGCGATCGCCGAAATGCTCGAAGCGCCGGTCGTCAGCTACACCGGCGGCAAGGGCATTGTCAGCGACCGCCATTACCTCGCCCAATCGGCGCTCGCCGGCCACGAACTTTGGCGCGAAACGGATCTCGTGCTGGCCGTAGGCACTCGCTTGCATCAGCCGCAGGTGCGCTGGGGTGTCGACGCTGACCTCAAGCTCATCCGCATCGACATCGATCCGACCGAGATCACCCGCATCCTGAAGCCGTCGCTCGGCATCGTTGCCGACGCCCAGGCGGCGCTTGCCGCGCTTTACCAGGCCCTCGAGCGGCGCAATCTGCGGCGGCAGTCACGCAAAGAGGAACTCGAGGCGCTGAAATCTCGCACCCTCGCCAGGCTCGCCGACAATTTGGGCCCGCAATGCGAATATCTGCGGGCCATCCGCGCCGAATTGCCCGATGACGGCATTTATGTCGAGGATTTGACGCAGGTCGGTTATGTCGGACGCGTGGCGTTCCCGATCTATCGTCCGCGCAGCTACATCCACAGCGGTTATCAGGGCACGCTCGGCTTCGGGTTTGCGACAGCGCTCGGCGCCAAGGTCGGGCGGCCCGACCTGCCGGTGGTCTCGGTCTCGGGCGATGGCGGGTTCATGTACAACGTCCAGGAGCTTTCTACTGCGGTCAAACACGGCATCGACATCGTCGCGATCGTGTTTGCCGACGGCGCGTACGGCAACGTCCGGCGCATGCAGAAAGAGGATTACGGCAACCGGCTGATCGGCGTCGATCTGCACAACCCTCACTTTCCGAAGATGGCCGAAAGCTTCGGCGTCGCAGGAGTGCGCACGACCAGTCCCGAGGGCCTCCGCCGCGAGCTCGCTGCCGCGCTGAAGCGGCGCGGCACGACCTTGATCGAGGTCGCGGTCGGCGAAATGCCCGATCCGTGGAAGCACCTGGTCCTGCCGCGCGTGCGTGGCGGCCGCTGACGCATCTCCCTCGCCGCCCTTGGGGGCGGAGAGGGCCGGGGTGAGGTGGGGGACTAAGCGCCCCCGACCGCAGGACCCACCTCACCCTCCCCGTCGCTAACGCGACGGGTCCCCTCCCTCTCCCCTCTGAAGGGCGGAGAGGGCCTTTTTCGGTCAGCTCGTGAGGCTAAATCTCAGCATGTTCGATAAGACCAGAACTCGAGGCGTTGCGCGCCAAATATCAGGGCGCCAAGGAAACCGAGGTGGCGCCGGCCGAATTCAGGGAGGCGCTGTCGTTGGTGTTCGGCAGCAGCTACCAACGGGCGATGCCGTTTGCCGGTTTATCGACGTTGTTGGACTTGCCCTACCGGCCGGAGGCACCCGATCTACCGGACTTTGGCGGCCTCGATATCGCGCTGGTCGCGGTGCCGATGGATCTGGGCGTTACCAATCGGGCGGGCGCCCGGCTCGGACCGCGCGCGGTGCGCGATATCGAGCGCATCGGTCCCTATAATCACAGGCTCGGTGTCGTCCCGCGAGCCGAGTGCAAGGCGGCCGATATCGGCGACGTGCCGATGCGCTCGCGCTTCAGCCTCGACAGCTGCATTGAGGATATCCAGACGTTTTATAGGCGCATTCAGGCTGCCGGGGTGCGGCCGCTGTCGGTCGGCGGCGATCATTCGATCACCTATCCGATCCTGAAAGCATTGGGGCATGACCGGCCGGTCGGCCTCGTCCACATCGACGCGCATTGCGACACGATGGGCGAGATCGACGGCTCCAAATTTCATCATGGCGGCCCGTTCCGCCAGGCGGTGCTGGCCGGCGTGCTCGATCCCGAACGCACGATCCAGATCGGCATCCGCGGCCCGGCCGAGATCTTCTGGGGATTCTCCTACAAGTCCGGCATGACAGTGCTGCACATCGAGGATGTCGACCGGATCGGCATCGACGCGGTCGTCGAGAAGGCGCGAGAAGTCGTCGGCGACGGCCCGACCTACATCTCGTTCGACGTCGACGGCCTCGATCCCGCGTTCACGCCCGGCACCGGGACACCGGAGGCCGGAGGCCTGACGCCGCGCGAAGCCCAGGCAATTCTGAACGGCCTCAAGGGCATCGACATCATCGGCGGCGACGTGGTCGAGGTTGCGCCGCAATACGACCCGACCACAAACACCGCCATGATCGGCGCCCAAATGCTGTTCGAAATCTTCTCGCTGGCGGTGCTGGCCCCGCGCTTCAAGCGTGTCTGACCCAATGCTCGAAACGAGTGCATGCGGCCGATTTCGGCGACATACAGATGCGCTCGCGTTCAATCGGGACAGCCGCATCGAGGGCGACGGATGCGCTACACTAACACCGCGCTGCTGGTCTTCGGGTGCGGCCTGCTGCTCGGGCTCGTGGTCATCGCCGCGGAGATTAAATCGTTCGAGCGCGTCGCCAGCGGGCTGATGGCGCTAGGCATTGCCGGGATCCCCGTCGGCATGGTCGCGGATTGGCGGCGCGCCATCAAGACTGCGCGGGCTACGCCGAGACGGGGCGTCAAGACCGCGGCTCGGCAGGTCTCGCGCGCCGCTCGCCGGCCGCGAAAATCGGCTGCGCCAAAGCGATAGGGTGACGCCGGCGCATCGGCCGTACTAGGATCGCCAGCGGAGCGCGCGGCGAGCGGTGCCGCAACTTCAAGCGGGAGAAGACGTAATGGCGAAGAAGATAGCGATCGTCGGCGCCGGAGCGGTCGGCTGCTACGCCGGGGCGCACATGGTGCAGGCGGGCGAAGACGTGACGTTCATCGACCCGTGGCCGGAGCACGTCGATGCGATGCGCGGCGACGGGCTGCGGATCACTCATATCCGCGATGTCGAGCCGTTCGCCGTCAAGCCGCGGGCATTGCATCTGACCGAGGCGCAGCAGCTCGCCAAGGAGGCGCCGATCGACATCGCGTTTGTCTGCATGAAATCTTACGACACCGGCTGGGCGACGGCGATGATCAAGCAATACCTCGCCCCGGGCGGTTACGTCGTGTCCCTGCAGAATTGCATGAACGAGGAGACGATCGCCGGCATCGTCGGCTGGGGCAAGACGTTGGGCTCGATCGCCAGCTCGATCACCGTCGAATTGTATGCACCCGGCCAGGTGCGGCGGGCCGCCGGGAAATCGGGCTCGCGCCACACTGTGTTCCGCGTCGGCGAGGTGCATGGCCGCAAGACCGACCGCGCGAAGGAGGTCTGCAACCTGGTCAGCTATGCCGACAGCGCGATGGTGACCGAAAACCTGTGGGGCGAACGCTGGTCGAAGCTTGTCACCAATGTCATGGGCAACGGGCTGTCGGCCTGCACGGGCATGATCAGCCGCGACATGATCAAGAACGACGCGATCCGCCATTTTTCGAACCGGCTGGGCAGCGAGGCGATCCGCGTCGGGCAGGCGCTCGGCTATACCTTCGACGAGGTCAGCCATATGGACCCGGAAATTCTCGCCCGCGCCGGCGAGGGCGACCCGGCGGCGCAACGGGAAATCGACGAGCATCGCCTGGCCGAGGCCAATCGCCCCGGCGGCGGCGAGCACCGCCCGTCGATGGGCCAGGACATGGTCAAAGGGCGGCGAACCGAGATCCAGTTCCTCAACGGCTTTGTCGTGCGCGAGGGGAAGAAGGTTGGCATCGAGGCGCCGACCAATGCCGTGCTGACCGACATCGTCACCCGGGTCGAGCGCGGCGAATTGAAGCCCGACCCGAAGCACATCACCGATCTGCGGCTGAACTGAGATTCGAGGACAGTAACCCTCACCCACCAGCCCTTGCGGGCTGGTCCCCCCTCTCCCGCATTGCGGGAGAGGGTGCCGAGCGCAGCGAGGCGGGTGAGGGCCGACCGGATGATGCCGATGCTCGCCATAGTCAACACCCCCAAAGGCTCCGCGCCGGTCGAATTGCGCGAGTTGCCCGAACCGGAGCCGGCCCCCAATGAGGCGCTCGTCGAGGTGCGGGCCTTTTCGCTCAACCGCGGCGAATTGCGATTGTTCCAGGTCCGCCCCGAAGGCTGGCGGCCGGGCCAGGACATCAGCGGAGTGGTTCTGCAAGCCGCCGCCGACGGCAGTGGCCCGAAGGCCGGCGAACGCGTCATCGCGCTGACCGACAACGCCGGCTGGGCCGAGCATGCCGCGGTGCCGGCGCACCGGATGGCCGTCTTGCCGGACAATGTCCTCATCGAGGAAGCCGCCGCCTTGCCGGTCGCCGGCTTGACGGCGTTGCGGACATTGCGTCATGGCGCCCCGCTCCTCGGCAAACGGGTGCTGGTTACCGGTGCTGCCGGCGGCGTCGGGCATCTCGCGACGCAGGTCGCCGCCCGGTCCGGCGCGCGCGTCACTGCCGTGGTCGGCGGACCCGAGCGGGGCCGTCATCTCCGCGGGGTGGACGAGATCGTCGAAAATATCGAGAGCGCGCAAGGCAACTTCGCGCTGATCCTCGAATCCGCTGGCGGGTACTCCCTCGCCGCCGAAATCGCTCATATAGAGGCAAGGGGAACGATCGTCGTTTTCGGCAACTCGTCGGGCGAGCCGACGCCGTTCAGCTTTCGCGATCTGGCTGAGCACCCGAACGCGCGCATACAAGGCTTCTCCTACTTCACGTCGGAAGCCGAGGAGCGCTTTGCGCCCGATCTGGCATTACTGGTTTCGCTGGTCGCCGATGGGTCATTGAAGCCGCATCTCGTCGAGCACAGCTGGCGCGAGCTCGCTCAGATCGGTCCGCAACTGCGGAACCGGCAAATCCGCGGCAAAGCCGTATTCCACATCGATTGAACGGAGGACAACCAATGACGATCAAGGTAGGGGATAAAGTTCCCTCGGTCACCCTGCGTTACCTCACCCCGGAAGGCGTGAAGGCCATCAGCTCCGACGAATTTTTCGCCGGCAAGAAGGTCGCCCTCTTCGCCGTCCCGGGCGCCTACACACGGACCTGCTCGCAGCGCCATTTGCCCGGCTACGTTACGCATGCCGCCGAGATCAACGCCAAAGGCGTCGACACGATCGCCTGCATTGCGGTCAACGACCCGTTTGTCATGAGCGCCTGGGGCAAGGAGCACAATTGCGGCGACGGCATCGTCATGCTGGGGGACGGCAGCGGCGAATTCACGCGCGCCATCGGGCTCGAGCTCGACCGCAGGAAAGAGGGCATGGGAATGCGCTCGCAGCGCTATTCGATGCTGGTCGAGAACGGCGTCGTCAAGGCGCTGCACGTCGAGGAGCCGGGTGTTTTCGACGTGTCCAGCGCCGAGGCGATGCTGAAGGCGCTCTGACGCGCAATGCAGCAGTACGGCGCCCTTGCTGCTCTCGTCGCGGTGCTTGCCGCATCCCCTGCAATAGCGCAGCAGCTGTGGGCGCCATTGCCGCATCCGACAGAGAGCGGCAAGCCGGTCATTTTCGACCCGCAATTCGCGGCTAAGGCGGAGAACGACCGGCGCTTCGGCTGCGCGCCCGGATCGCAGTGCCGGTGGCAATTACTGGGCGTGATCCAGAACAATGGTGCGGTCGAGCTGCGGGCTACTGCCCTGACCTGGTGAGTTTCGCGGCAGTAACGAAGCGCCGGACCTTGTCGAGATCTTTGCCGTTACCGCCGGCTCGGTCTGTCTTGGTTTTCGAATCGACACCTGCCGGCCGCACTGCGGTAATCGCCGTGCCGACGTTATCTGCGTCGAGGCCGCCGGCAAGAATGGCGGGCACGCCCACCTCGTCGACAATGCGCCGGCTGATGCTCCAGTCGTGCGTGCGGCCAAGCCCGCCGATTTGTCGGTCGCCGGGCTCATGGCTGTCGAGCAGCAGAAAGTCGGCGACACCCCGATACTCCCTCGCGCATCCGATGCTCGCCTCGTCTGCGATCGGGATGGACCGCATGATCCGCACATCCGGGAATGCGGCCTTGAGCGCCTGCGTGTCGCGGACCGAGAACAGCTCGACCGCCGCCCCGATATGGATAATGTCCGGCCGGGTCAGCTCGACCACGCGCGCAATCTCCGCGGGATCTGCCGAAAGCGACAGCCCGACCCGCTTCGCCCCCGGCGGCAGTGCGGCGAATATCGTCCTGGCGCAACTCGTCGCAAGCTCGCGCGGAAATGCGCCGTCTCCGACCAACACCCCAATGTGATCGACCCCGCGCCGCGCCAGCGCGGCGGCTTCTTCGGGCGTCCAAACCTCGTAGATCTGCACCAGCATGCACTAGAAGGATGCTGAAAGTCGCGTGTCATTCCGGGACAGCCCTCAGTGCTGGCCCCGGAACCCATAAACACAGGCCAAGCAATTGATTTCTCTGGTCCGTGTCCTTGGATTCCGGGCTCGCAGGCAGAGCCCGCGCCGTGGAATGACGATATCAGTGCATTTTCCGCAGCCTGCTCGTCTAGGCGGGCCGCGCATCTTGTACGGGATTCACGCTCGCTGGCAATGCCACGTGAAATCGGGTTCCGGTGTGAAGAGCTCTTGCGGCTGCGCGACGCCGCGCAGAGCGTAGCGGCCGACCGACACCAGCCGGCCCTGCATTTCCGGACCGAGCGCGTCGGCGAAGCTCGCGGACATCAGCAGATCCTGTTCAACCGAACGGCTCATCGCCAGGATTCGGCTGACTTCGTTAACGGCTGGGCCGATGACCGTGAAATCCAGACGATCCTTGCTGCCAACGTTGCCGTAAAAGACATCACCGACATGCAATGCGAGATAGACGGCGGTGGTAGGCAGGCCGGCTTGGCTTCGGTTTTGATTGAGCTTGGCGGTGCCTTTGCGCACCTGCGCCGCTGCCGCGAGCGCCGCGACGCATGCGTCCCGGCGGTTTTCGGTGGTGAAGATCGCGAGGGTGCCGTCGCCGACCAGCTTCAGCACATCGCCGCCGTGCCGGTGCACGGCGGAGATCACGAGTTCGGCGTAATCATTGAGCAACGGGATGATCTGCTCCGGTGGCGCATTGTCGGAAATATGCGTGTAGCCGTGCAGGTCGCTGTACCACAGCACGGCGCCGATTTTTTCGGCCACCCCCCGCACGATCCGGCCGCTCATCACTCGCCGCCCGGCGTCGCGGCCGAGGTAGGTTTCGGCGAGCGTCCCGGCCATTCGGGCGAGCGCGGCGGATTTGACCGCCAGCTTGAGAAACGGCGCGAGCCGCTTCAGCGCGGCGACCGCGTCCTCGTCGAAACCGTCCGCCGCATCGCTGGACCAGGCCGAATAGACGCAATCCATCTCGCCGATCACGCCCTCATCGGCAAACCGGTGAATGAGTGCCAAATAATCGGTCATGCCTTCGTCGCGGGCCTGCTTGAAGCTGAGAAAATCAACCGGGTCCCCGGCGGTCAGGCGGCGCCGCAGCATCTTCTCGCCCGATTGCAGCAGATGAAAGAACACGCTGCGCCGCCAGCTTTCCGCCGCCTCGCCCTCGTTCGTGCGTCCGTATTCCCTAATCTCGGCCGTCTCCGGCATGTCGGAGCGCCAGAGGAATGCGCGGCCTTCGTAAATCGGGTGAAGCGTGTCGAGAATGACGAGGGCGCGCGCCAAGGGAACCCCGGCCTCAAAGACGCGCCCGCAAAACCCGGCCATCAGCTCGGTTTCGCTGCGGCCGACAAGCCCGGCCTCTGTCACCCAGCTGGCGAGCTCGTTAAAAGTCGTCTCGTTCATATTCAAGTTCTCTTCGGGGCCGCATCAGGTGGTGATGATCTGCGGCGTAAAGCCGGCTATTCGGGGCTTCTTCATCCCCAAGGGCGCGCCCGACCAACACCAGGGCGGTGCGGGTAATGCGGGCCTGTTTCACCTTCTCACGGATATCGGCGAGGGTGCCGCGGACCAGGCGCTCGTCGGGCCAGCTGACCCGGTACGCGACGATCGCGGGACAGTCGGGGCCGTATTCGGGTGTTAGCGCGCGCACGACGCGTGCGAGGTTGTTGATAGACAAATGGATGACTAATGTCGCGCCGCTCGCCCCGAGCCGTTCGAGGCTTTCGCGCTCGGGCATCGGAGAGGAGCGCGTCGCGGTGCGCGTCAGGATCACGGTCTGGGCGACTTCCGGCCGGGTGAGCTCGCGGCCGAGCGCGGCCGCCGCTGCGGCAAAAGAAGGCACCCCCGGGGTCACGTCAAACGGGATGCCGAGCGCGTCGAGCCGCCGCATCTGCTCGGCGATCGCGCCATAGAGCGACGGATCGCCGGAATGGAGCCGGGCGACGTCGAGGCCGCGGCGATCGGCATCAGCGAGATGACCGATGATGTCATCGAGGGTCAACGGCGCGGTGTCGATCACCCGCGCCTCTGGCGGGACCGATGCCAGGATCTCGTTTGGCACCAGCGAACCCGCGTAGAGGCAGACGGGGCAGCGCTCGATCAGCCGCAGCCCGCGGACGGTGATCAGATCGGGCGCGCCGGGACCGGCGCCAATGAAATGCACCGTCACGGGAAGCTGCGGTCGAAATAGCCGCGCGGAGTGTAGAGGCGCGCGGGATCGCTGTCGATTTGACGAGTGCGGCTGTTGCCGACGAGGGCGATCGCCCGCATGTCGATTTCGGCGTGGGACAGTTCGGACAGGCAGATGATGCGCCGCTCTTCCGCGTCACGCCCGAGATTGCGCCCGATGAAAACCGGTGTCTCGGGCGAGCGATGCCGCAGCAAAATATCCGCCGCCTCCGCCAGGCGCAGCTGCCGACGCGCCGAGCGCGGGTTGTACAGCGCGATGATAAAATCCGCCGTCGCCGCCGCCTCGAGCCGACCCCGGATCGTCTCCCAAGGTGTCATCAGATCGGACAGCGAGATCACGCAGAAATCGTGGCCGAGTGGCGCGCCGGCCCGCGAGGCGGCGGCCTGAAACGCGGAGATGCCAGGAAGAACCCTCAGATCGACCGTGCGCCATTCCGGCTTCGCCTCGGTATCGAGCAGCTCGAAGACGAGCGGCGCCAGGCCGTAGATGCCGGGGTCTCCGGAGGAGACGAGCGCCACCGGCCGTCCCTCGGCGGCGAGATCGAGCGCCAGACGAACCCGCGCCTCCTCATCGCCGATCGTGCTCGGATGGCGGCGCTTGGCCTCGATCGCGGGCCCGAGCAGGTCGAGATAGAGCTTGTAACCGACCACATCGCTCGCCTGCGCCAGTGCCATGCTCGCTTCCGGCGTGCGCCAGCCCGGATCGCCCGGGCCAATGCCGATGACGGCGAGACTGCCGCGCGGGCGGCCAATCGCCTCGGCAACGATCGGCTGCGGTGCGCGCGCGATGGCGCAAGTCGCGCGCCGCGATTTGCGCTTCGGCGCGACGAGCACCCCATCCGGTCCGGCGGCGGCGAGCGCCGCGCCTTCGGCGACGCCCCAGCAGCCAGTCGCCTGAAACGCGGCCGGCGAGCGCTCCGACAGACGCGGCGTCTCGACGAGGAGCCGTGAAGCGGGAAAAAACCGCGCCGGCAGGCCGAGTTCCGTTGCGAGCGCATGGATAGCCGGCTCGGCCAGCTTCAGCTCGACCGACACAACCGCTGCGACCGCAACCGCCGCCAGCCCCGCCTCGGCGAGCGTTGAGCGCGCGAGATCCGCGACTTCCTCCGCGGAACAGCCGCGCTTGCACCCGATGCCAAGCGCCAGGACCGGCGGGTGAAACACCAGGGCATCGGTTTCGTCTTCCCCCACGCGATCCGTCACCACCACCCGTCGGCTGCCCTGCTGCGCCCAGCGGATTGCCCCCGCGCGCAACCATTCGGCGCAACCGGTCTCGTCGACCAAGCAAACCGGCTCGCCCCGCAAAAGCGCCGACACGATCGGCTTCACCTTCTCCGGATCGGCAATATGCCACCCGGGCGGCGGTTCATCGAGCGCGACCCCTAGGCGCACATCCCCTGCCGTGGTTATTGCCGCGACGCCACCGGTGAGATCGGCAATCGCTCGGGCCAGCGCATTGGCGCCATGATGTCCGCCGACCAGTGGCACCGCTACCGAGCCGTCCTCGGCGACCGCGACGACCGCCGGCTCCTCGCGCTTGGCGGCGAGGAGGGGAGCGACAGAGCGGATCAGGATGCCGCTGGCACAGATACCGACGATCGGCCGACCCGCTTCGAACAGCACGCCGATATGCGTCGATGCCCTGTCGTAGCTCTCGTCCCAGCCGCCGGGATGTGCGCGCGGCCCGTGCAGCCGGGCGCCGGCCAGCGCCATCCGCAGTCGCCGGCCGAGTGCGGCGCCCCCTGGGCCGAGCACGACGACGGCAATGTCCTCGGGTAGTAACCCGACCATTATCCGAAAACTTCCGGTAAGCCGAATGTATCCATTGGGCCTCGCGAGTTAACTGCGATTGCTGCAATTTGTCGATTGTCTCCGAAAATTATCTGCTAAAGTTTCGACAGGGGACGCTTGGGGGGTTAGACCCATGCGATTGTTTGTGTGCATCTGTTGCATCTTTATGGTTGCGGGGCTCGTCCGGGCAATCGCGCAGGAGGTGAGCGAGGCCGAAGATATGCCAGCGGTCGAGGCGAGCGCTCCTTTGCCGTCGGACTGGTTACCGCCGGGCCGTGTCGGGCAGCTCAGCCTGGTCTCGGGAAAGGTCGACCTAAGAGTTCTCCGACGGGAGTATTTGGACTGACGCCGAATTGGACCAGCCAATCTTCGCCGGTGAAGCGCTGCGCACCGACCCGCGAGCCCGCGGCGAGATCCGCATCGGCGCGAATACGATCGATCTGTCCAACAGCACCGAGATCGAGGTCGCAAGCTTGCGCGACGGGGTCAGTCAAATAGTCCTTTCGCACGGGCGAATCGGGCTTAATTTGCGCCAGGGCGATGACAATGAAAGCTTCGAGATCGACGTTCCGCAGGGCGGCGTCTGGCTGCTGGCCCGCGGCACATATGATATCGAGGCCGGAGACGGAGAGAGGCCACTGCGCGCCGCGGTTTTCGACGGATCGGCGCAGTACGCCGGGGCAGGTGGCGACAGGCGCATAGAGGCAGGTCAAGCCGCGGTTTTAGCACAGTCGGGGGCGGGCGACACCGCCTCGATCGAACCGGGCGCGGCGGACGAGTTTGTCGCGTGGTGCCGCGACCGCGACTATGACGAGACCCGCCTCGCCGCGCCCTATTACGTTTCACGATACATGACCGGCTATGACGAGCTCGATTCCGCCGGCATCTGGAAAATCAACGAGCAATACGGCCCCGTGTGGTTTCCGACCCAGTCGGAAGACTGGGCGCCCTATCGCTTCGGACATTGGAGCTGGATTGCGCCCTGGGGTTGGACTTGGCTCGACGATCAGCCCTGGGGTTTTGCCCCGTCGCATTATGGCCGGTGGGCGCTCATCGACGAACACTGGGCGTGGGTTCCCGGTAACTATGTTGCACGGCCGTTTTATGTTCCCGCCGTGGTGGCGTTCCTCGGCACCCCCGGTGTAGGTCTGAGCTCGGAAGAAGGAGCCACTATCGCGTGGTTTCCGCTCGCCCCTGGCGAGACTTATTGGCCGAGCTACACGAGAGACCTCGATTACGTTCGCAACCTGAATTTCGGCGGCGTCAAAGACGTCATGGCGATTGGGGTGCGGGCGGACGGAGAACCGCCGCTGGAAGCGTTCAACGAGGATTTCGCCAATCGGCTGTTGGCGACCGTGGTGCCGCGCATGGTCTTTACTAATGGACGCCCGATCGCCCCCACGCTGGTATCTTTGCCCGAGAAACGGTTGCAGGACGCGCCGGTGCTGATGGCTTCACCGCAGATCGCCCCGCCCTCAATTCAGCGGATCGCCCGGGCGACGACGAATCCTCCCATCACCCACGCAGCTTTGCAGATACCTGGAAAAGGCGGCGCCAAGCCCGTTCATACCGCTTCGGTGCAGTTGCGCGGCCGGGCTCCGCCCACTGTTCTGCGCGGAGCGCACCTGCGCGCCCCGGCCTATGCCGGCCAGCCGCGCGGTCGGCAGACGGTCGTGCTCCGCTTGGCCCACTCCCGCGGCGGTCCAGGCAAAAAGGGCTAGGCTTGCGCGCACGACCACGGAAGCGACGGCGATGATCGATTATCGCAGCGACAACACAGGCCGAGCCGCACCGCAAATCTTAGAGGCGCTGGTTCGGGCCAATCACGAAACCGCTTTGGGGTACGGCGCCGATGAGTGGACGGCGGAGCTGCAGCGGCGCTTTTCAGACTTGTTCGAAACCTCGGTGCGGGTTTTTCCGGTTGCCACCGGGACCGCCGCCAATGCCTTGGCTCTGGCCGCGCTCGGCCCGTCCTGGGGCATCGTCTATTGCAGCGAAGTTGCACATATCAACACTGCCGAAGCCAACGCTACGGGGTTCTTCGGCGGCGGTGTCAAGCTGGGTGCGATCGGGGGGCAACACGGCAAAATCGACGCGGCTCTGCTGGCCGAGACACTGGCGGGGATCTCCCCGGCGCAGCTACACAGAGGCCAGCCGAGCACGGTCAGCCTGACCCAGGCGACCGATCTCGGAGCTGTCTACACCCTCGCCGAGATCCGGGCGATTGCCGAGGCCGCCAAGCGGCGCGGTCTCAGACTCCATATGGACGGGGCGCGTTTCGCGAATGCCGTGGCGCGGCTCGGGTGCAGCCCGGCCGACGCGACGTGGCGCTCCGGGATCGACATCATGTCGTTCGGGGCTACCAAGAATGGCGGCGCTTTGTGCGACGCGATCGTCGTTTTTGCCCCCGACCTCGCGGCCGGGCTTGCGGTCCAGTTGCGCCGCGCCGGCCAGGTTTGGTCCAAAATGCGCTTCGCGTCGGCGCAGCTGATCGCCTATGTCGAGAACGGTCTCTGGCTCGAGATGGCGCGAGCCTCGAACCGAATCGCCGCGCGCATCGCCGCCGCGCTGCGCGACATTCCGGCCGCCCGGCTGCTGGGCCCGGTCGAGGCGAACGAGATCTTTCTCGAACTCCCGGATGGGACAATGGACGCACTCGAAGGCGACGGGTTGCAGTTCTATCGCCGTAGCCGCACCCTCGCCCGTTTCGTTTGCCGGTTCGACACGAGCGAAGCCGAAGCAGACGCTCTCGCCGCGGCGCTGCGCCGGCATCTCGGCGCGGCGACGGCTCCGCGCGCCGCCGATTAACCTGCGCCATCAGCGCCGCGAAGAGCGAGTTGCACCTGCCGCGCGGACGCGTCAACCTAGGACGGGTGGCCGCTGCATCGCGGGCAGGCGAAGGCCAGCGAGCCGGCCGGACTGACCGACGAGGATTCCCGCAGCGATGCGCTATGTGAGACGGGTACTGCAACCGGGAGAAACGGTTGTTTATGCGACACGATTGCACCCGGTCATGTATTGGCGCGCCATCTTGCTGCTGATCATCGCGATAATCCTCGGGGCAGCGGCCTGGCACACGGCCGACTATCAGAACCTCGGTCTCGCGCTGGGTATCGCCGCGGCGATTTTTGCTTTGCTGGCGCTGTCGTCAGCCCTCCGCGCCTTCATTCGGCGGGCGTCGACCGAACTGGCCGTGACCGATCAACGCGTGATCTATAAGACCGGCCTTCTCGCGCGCCACACCCTCGAAATGAACCGGGCCAGAGTTCGAAAGCGTAACCGTCGACCAAACCCTCGCCGGCCGTCTGTCCGGCTATGGCACCGTCACCGTTCGCGGCGTCGGCACCGCCTTCGAGCCGATCCGCAACATCAGCGATCCCCTGACATTTCGAAACTACCTCACCACCGGATGATCGCGCGCCCGCGGATCAAGCGCGGACGGGGACGCCCTTTTGCTCGAAGAGCTGCTGCAATTCACCGGTTTCGAACATCTCGCGGATAATGTCACAGCCGCCGACGAACTCACCCTTGACGTAGAGCTGCGGGATCGTCGGCCAGCTCGAGAATTCCTTGATCCCTTGCCGGATCCCCGGGTCGGACAGCACGTCGACGCCTTTGAACTTGACCCCCACGTGGCTCAGGATCTGCACCACCGCGGCGGAAAATCCGCATTGCGGAAAGACCGGCGATCCCTTCATGAACAGCACGACGGGGGTCTCGGAGATGTTCTGGCGAATACGCTGTTGAACCGTGTCTTCCATTTGTCCTTGTCCTCGATTTTCGGGAAAGTTGCCGTTGCAAAGGTTGCGTTCAGTCTTCCGGCGCGCCGGTTTGCAAGGCGAGCGCGTGCAGTTCGTTGCCCATCCGGCCCCGCAACGCCTGATAGACCATCTGGTGTTGCTGCACGCGCGTTTTGCCGCGAAATGCGCCGGAAACGACATGCGCCGCATAATGATCGCCGTCGCCTCGCAGGTCTTCGATCGAGACCTGGGCGTCGGGGAGGCTTTCCTTGATCAGCCGCTCGATCATCGCCGCGTCCATCGCCATCCGCCGACTCCCTCCGCTCAACTCTGCGCCATATAGCCCGGCAGCCAAGCCTCGTTGATGGCCTTCAATGCGTCCACCGATATGGCACCGCCGCCACAGAGTGTCAACGAAGCCCCGCCGACCACGCCCGTGATGCGGGCCGGCACCCCCGCGGCCTGCGCAGCCTCCAGCACCGCCTGCGCATCCTCCGCTTCGATCAAGTAGCGAGCCTGGTCTTCGCCAAAAAAGTAAGCATGCAGCGGCAATTCCGTCGGGAGCGGATCGAGCGACAAGCCGTGCATACCCGCCATGGCCATCTCAGCGAGCGCGACGAGAAGCCCGCCATCGGACAGATCGTGGCAGGCGGCGACCATTCCGTTTTGTATCATCGCGCACACGAATTCGCCGTTGCGCCGTTCGGCCGCGAGATCGACGGGCGGAGGCGGGCCCGCCTCGCGGTGTTCGATCTCGCGCAGGTAAAGCGACGCCCCGAGATGTCCGCGTGTATCGCCGATCAGGATCACGGCGTTCCCATCGCGCTTAAACGCGAGATCTACCACGGTGCCCGCATCGGCGATCAGCCCGACGCCGCCGATCACCGGGGTCGGCAGGATCGCCCGGCCGCTCGTCTCGTTGTAGAGCGACACATTGCCGGATACGACCGGGTAGTCGAGGGCGAGACACGCCTCCCGAATGCCCTCGATCGCACCGACGAACTGGCCCATGATTTCGGGCCGCTCCGGGTTGCCGAAATTCATGTTGTCGGTGATCGCCAGCGGCTCGGCGCCGACCGCAATCAGGTTGCGCCAGCTCTCGGCGACGGCTTGCGCACCGCCGCGCACCGGGTCGGCGCGGCAATAACGCGGCGTGCAGTCGGTCGCCAACGCCAGCGCCTTGTCGCCCATGGCACTTTTGGGGGAAACCCGAACTACTGCAGCGTCGCCGCCGGGCCGCTTGACCGTGTTGCCCATCACGAGGTGGTCATACTGCTCCCAGATCCAGCGCTTCGAGGCGAGCGCCGGCGAGGCGAGCAGCTGCTGAAGGCATTCCAGCGGGTCACGGTCGGGAAGCGAAGCCGGGTCGATTTCCGGTTCGGGATCGGAATGCCGCCACGGCCGGTGGTAGACCGGCGCCTCGGTGACCAAGGGCCCCACCGGGATGTCCGCAGCGGTCTCTCCGGCGCTCCGCAACACCAGCCGCCCGGTATCGGTGACTTGGCCGATCACCGCAAAGTCCAATTCCCATTTCTCAAAGATCCGGCGCGCCTCAGCCTCGCTGCCACGGCGCAGGATCATCAGCATGCGCTCCTGGCTTTCGCTCAGCATGATCTCGTAGGGCGTCATGCCGCTCTCGCGCACCGGCACCCGGTCGAGATTGAGTTCGATGCCGAGCCCGCCCTTGCCGGCCATCTCGACCGAGGAGGACGTCAACCCGGCTGCGCCCATGTCCTGGATCGCGACGATCGCGTCCTCTTCCATCAGTTCGAGGCAGGCCTCGATCAGCAATTTCTCGGTGAACGGATCGCCGACTTGCACGGTCGGCCGCTTCTCGCCGGCGTCGCCGCCGAATTCGGCCGAAGCCATCGTCGCGCCGTGAATGCCGTCGCGCCCGGTCTTAGCGCCGACATAAACGACGAGATTTCCCGGCCCTGCTGCCGCGGAATAGAAGATTCGGCCGGCGCGCGCGAGACCGACGCACATCGCGTTGACCAGAATGTTGCCGTCGTAAGAGGAGTGAAATTCGCACTCGCCGCCCACGGTCGGCACGCCGACACAATTGCCATAGCCGCCAATCCCGCTGACGACGCCAGAGACGAGGTGGCGGGTTCGCGGGTGATCCGGGCTGCCGAAGCGCAGTGAATTGAGGATCGCGATCGGCCTCGCCCCCATCGTGAAGACGTCGCGCAATATGCCGCCGACCCCGGTCGCCGCTCCCTGATAAGGCTCGATGAAGGAGGGGTGGTTGTGGCTCTCGATCTTGAAGACGACCGCATAGCCGTCCCCGATATCGACGACCCCGGCATTTTCACCCGGCCCGCATATCACCCGCGGCCCGGTCGTCGGCAATGTCTGTAGCCAGATCTTCGATGATTTGTACGAGCAGTGCTCGCTCCACATCACCGAGAAAATCCCGAGCTCGGTCATGTTCGGCGTGCGCCCAAGGATCGCGACGGCGCGCTCAAACTCCTCGCCAGTCAGCCCGTGCTCGGCGGCGAGCGCAGCAGTGATGTTGCTCCCGCGGTCCATACCCGCCGGATGGCCTTAATCTCTCTCTCCCCCCGCCGGCCGGGGGGAGAGGGTCGGGGTGAGGGGGGCCGAGCCAGCAGAAAATGCCCTTTCAACGAGTGCGCGGGTGACACACCCCTCACCCTGCCCTCTCCCCCCGCAGGCGGGGGGAGAGGGAAAAAGAGAGCGATGGCGGGGAAGCTTGGCGAATAACGGCATGATCTATTGCAGCGCGCCCACCAGCCCGTCGAAGAACCCTTGCCCGTCGGTGCGGCCGAGCAGCGGGTCGGTGGCGTTCTCGGGATGCGGCATCAGGCCCAGAACGGTCCGGGTCTCGTTGAAGATCCCGGCGATCGCGCGCGCCGAGCCGTTGAAGTTTGGGTCCTCGTTAGTCTCGCCGCTCGCGCCACAATAGCGGAAGGCGACGAGGCCGCGCGCTTCGAGACGGTCGAGCGTCTCGGGATCTGCGGTGTAATTGCCGTCGTGATGCGCCACCGGCACCCGGATGGTCTGGCCGGCTTCATAGCCGCAGGTAAAGATCGTCTGGTTGTTTTCGACGCGCAGATCGACCTCACGGCAGGTGAACCGCAGCGAGCGGTTCGGCAATAGTGCCCCTGGAAGAAGCCCCGCCTCGGTCAGGATCTGAAACCCGTTGCAGATGCCGAGGACGGGCGTGCCTCCGACGGCGCGGTCGCGCACCTCGCGCATGATCGGGGAATGCGCCGCGATCGCCCCGCAGCGCAAATAGTCGCCATACGCGAAACCGCCTGGCAATACGATTAGATCGCTCGGCGGCAGGTCGGAGGCACGGTGCCAGACCCGCAGCGGCTCCCGTCCGGAGGCACGGGCCAGCGCCGCGCAAACATCGCGCTCGCGATTGGAACCCGGAAAAATGATGACGGCCGCTCTCACTAGCCTCGCGCCCGCCTTTCAGAGATCGCCATAGGCGCGCCGGTCGGCCTCGGACGACCATTCGTGGAATTTAGTGAACGGGTCATCGTTCGTTTCCCGCTTTGCCTTGGTCAGAATTACGTGGTCACCCTCGATCCGGTAAGCGAGTTCGTCCCCCTCGCCTAGACGCAGAGCTGATTCGACCGGCTGTGGGATGTCGTTTGGGACTTGCTGGTGATCATCGGTCACCTCAGCTGTTTGCGTCATTCAGATTTAAGGATTTTCCTTACGGCGATCAAACCTGCGCTGGCGGAAATGGGAAGCTGCGAAGAATTGAGACGAAGGGCTGCATAACGGCGGTGCGTCCTTCGAGACGCACCCTTCGGGTGCTCCTCAGGATCACGTAGAGCTCTGATGGGATCAGGAGAATTTCGTCATCCGGAGGAAGCGGCGAAGCAGCTGTCTCGAAGGACGCACGGCGCCGATCCAGCCCATGGCAATTTCTTGCCCAGCCTCTGCCTAAAACCCGCGCACCTCGCGGCGGACGATTGCGGCGCCTTCAGCGAGCGCCTTCAATTTGGCGAAGGCGGTGTCGCGCGGGATGTATTTCATGCCGCAATCGGGGGCCGGGATCAGCCGCTCAGGCGGGATGTGCTCGAGCGCGCGGCGAATCCGGGCGGCAACGATTTCCGGAGTTTCCGGCTGTGGGTCGCCCATGCTGATGACGCCGAAAATGACGGTCTTGTCGCCGAGCCCGTCGAGCGTCGCAAGATCGAGATTCGGTTGCGCCGCCTCGATCGAGATCTGCTCGGCAACCGTGCCGGTCAACTCCGGCAGGAAAGAATAGCCGCTCGGCTTGTTGCGGGCGACATAGGCATAGCCGAAGCAGAGGTGCAGCGCGGTCGGTCCGGGAATACCTTCGAGCGCCCGGTCGATCGCCGGCAAAGCCAGGCGGCGCGCCTCCTCGGGCCGGGCCTGCACCCAGGGCTCGTCGAGCTGAATGACATCGGCCCCGGCCGCCTTCAGGTCGCGGATTTCGGCGCTCACGGCCGCCGCGTAGTCCATGACCAGCTCTTCTTCGTCCTTGTAGTATTCGTTCTTCGCCTGGCGCGACATCGTGAACGGGCCGGGCAGCGTGATCTTAATCGTACGGTCCGTATTGCGCCGTAGGAACTCGACGTCGCGCACCTCGACTGGGCGCAATCGGCGGATTGGGCCTACGATGCGCGGCACCGTAACGGAGCCGCCAGTGCGTCCCGAGACGGTTGCGGGGTTGTCGAGATCGATCCCGGAAAGCGCCGTCGCAAAGCGGTTCGAATAACTTTCGCGCCGGATCTCGCCATCGGTGACGATGTCGATGCCGGCGCGCTCCATGTCGCGGATCGCAAGTACGGTCGCATCGTCCTGCGCCTGTTCCAGCCAGGGCTCCGATACCCGCCACAGATCGCTCGCCCGCACCCGCACCGGCGCCAAATGGGTCAGCTTGTCGCGGTCGATCAGCCAGTCCGGTTGCGGGTAGCTGCCGACCACGGTTGTCGGAAGAAGGGTGTCGGTCATATCGGATCTCGACAGCACCACGCCGTTGCCCGGCAATGAGGGGTCCTATAGAGACCCGCCAGACGCGTCAAGCGGCAAGCCGGCGGTGAGCGCGTTTACCTTCCCGCCCGAAAGGCGTAACTATTAGAGGGCGGGTCGCGGTTCTCTCGTGACCGGAGGCCGCAGAGCGCGCTGCCACGGGTGGCCCGCGGCCCTCGAACCAACGGTTCGGGAAGGAACGGCCATGACCATACGCAACCCCGTCGAATGGAGTGTCGATCAGTTCAGGCATGCGGCCTCGGCCGTCGAGTTCGGCAGGCCGCGTCGGACGCCGGACGCGCGAGAACCTTCACTCGCCCGCGCCGGCCATCCGGCATATCCGGGTGGCCGACCTCGGGCTTGTCCTCGCCAAGGGGTATGACGATTTCGCGGCCTATCGTACCGACGTCATTTTTCTCTGCATGTTCTACCCAATTGTTGGTCTCGTTCTGGCGCGACTGGCATTCGGCTATGACCTGGTGCCGCTGATTTTCCCGCTCGCCTCCGGGTTTGCGCTGGTCGGCCCCTTCGCCGCGGTCGGCCTCAATGAGATGAGCCGGCGCCGCGAAGCGGGTATGATGGTCACGTGGGCAGACGCGTTCGGGGTGTTCCGCTCACCCTCGTTCGGCGCGATTGTCGTGCTGGGGCTGGGGTTGATGGCGCTCTTTTTGCTGTGGCTCTTGGCCGCCGAGGCGATTTACCAGGTCACCTTGGGCCCGGCCCCGCCAGCCTCGCTCGCCGGTTTTGTGCACGACGTGCTCGCCACCCCTGAGGGGTGGACCATGATTGCGGTCGGCGTCGGCGTCGGTTTCCTCTTCGCGCTGCTGGTGCTGGCAATCAGCGTCGTATCGTTTCCGTTGCTGCTCGATCGGGAAGTGGGTCTCGACACGGCCGTCCTGACATCGATCCGCGCCGTATTGACAAACCCGGGGCCGATGGCCGCATGGGGGCTCATCGTCGCTTGTGGCCTGGTGATCTCATCGGTATGTCTCTTCGTTCCGCTGATCATCGTAATGCCGGTGCTCGGGCACGCGACCTGGCACCTATACCGGCAAATCGTGCCGCGTTGACGCTCCCGGGTACCGCAGCTCGTAGACGCCCCTCACAGCCCGCTTCTGGCTCGCAGTTGCTGCAGCCGTTCGGCGATGCGCCGGGTGACGGTCGGGAACGGATCTTGATCCAGCATGCGTGCGACCCTCTCTGCATATGCCGAGCAGAGGAGAAGTGCCGGCCTGGCCAAATCGGGGTCGCGTTGTGCGCGCTCGCAGACCTCAACCAGCAACGCCATCTCCTTTTTCGGGACCCAGCGCGCCAGCTTTTCCAGATCGTTCGGCGCAACCGGCAGGCCGGGATCAGAGGCGGCGAACTTTTCCGGTTCGGACGAAGCAGCTGATATACCGGTGCTCGATTGCGGCTGCATGGGCACTCCCGTAAGGTCCAGCCGAATTCGGCCTCGTCAGCACTCGTCGCGCGACGCGCCCTCCGCCCGAGCGGCTGTTGTAAGGTCAGCACGTTTGCGGTGGTAACGATCGGATCCTGGTAGTGCGCTTCCGTTAAGGTCAGGCTCACCTATTGGCCGCAGCGTACCTGCGGATTGGAAATTTCTCAACCCTCATGAGCGGCAATGCCGTAGAATAGGATCGTCAGATTCGGGTCCACCATATTGAATGTAAGCATAAGGTATCAATTGGATATCGGACAATCCTATGACAGAATGGATGATAATAAGAAATTAACAGATCCCGGATATTAATTTTGCATCAGCTCACGATAGACCGGGTTGCAATCTGTGCTTGACGACCCCGAGAAACTCGGTGGTTACGGTACATTATCGACGAGCGGTCGCGCGGCGGTGGGTCTCACAGCGACCGCTGTCGTGAAGTCATTGATGCAGCGCCTGCTTTCTCCTTTTCGGCGGAGACGCTGTGCCGAAGCTCGGCTGCTCCAGAGCACGCTCGAGAATATCGGCGAAGGTTTGAGCGTCTTTGACAGCCAGGGACGGTTGATCGCATGGAACTCTCGTTTTTGCGAACTGCTCGAATTGCCGCCGGACCTCCCGGTCGGTGCGCCGCTGCGCGACATCCTGATGCTCCAGGCGGCCCGTGGCGACTTCGGTCGCGACGACCCCTCGGCCGAGGTCGCCAAACGTCTCGATTGGTTCTATCGCGACGTACCGACAACAAAGGAGCGCGTCACTCCCCGGGGACGCACGCTACAGATCAGCCGCCGCGCAATGCCGGACGGGGCGATTGTCTCGGTCTACTCGGATATAACTGATCTCAAAGAATCCGAGCGGAAGTTGATCCAGGCGCGCAGCCAGGCCGAGATGGCAAATCACGCGAAGAGCGAGTTTCTGGCCAATATGAGCCATGAACTGCGAACTCCGCTCAACGCCATCATCGGATTTTCCGAGATCATTGCGCATGAGCTATTCGGCCCGCTCGGCAACGAGAAATATTTGGATTATATGAAGGACATCCATCAAAGCAGCCTTCATTTATTGTCGATCATCAACGACGTGCTCGATATGTCAAAGATCGAGGCAGGGAAACTCGAGCTCTCAAAGGAGCCGTTGAATATCCGGCATCTGATCGGCGACGTCGTCCGCATGATGCGGGAACGAGCCGAAAACCGTGGCGTCGAACTGGTGACAAAGCTGTCGGATGGGGAGGTGAACATTTGGGCCGACGAACGCGCTATGAAGCAAATATTTCTTAATCTCCTGTCCAACGCGATAAAATTCTCTCGGCAGAGGGGTGAGGTCTGTATTCGCGTATTGTCGGCTGAGCCCGACCTCGCCGTCGTGGAATTCGAGGATCATGGGATCGGCATGAACGAGGAAGAGCTGGAACGCGCCTTGCAGCCTTTCGGGCAAGCAAAACCGTCGACGACGCGCAATTACGGCGGCACGGGTCTGGGCCTTCCAATCACCAAAGGCCTGATCGAAGCGCATGGCGGCAAGCTCGCGATAGAAAGTTGCGCGGGTAAGGGGACCATCGCGCGCGTCTCTCTGCCGACCGAGCGAAACCCAGCGATGGCGGGCGCTTGACAGCCCTCTTCATGCTGCCTTCGGGGCTGCGGTCTCCGGCCGAAGCACGCGAAAGAGCAGAATTCCAGGCAGGGTGAGAGCGGTGATGATCGCCATGGTTCGAAAGCAGCCGGTATAGGCGGCAAAAACCCGGTGGCTCAAAAGCTCGGAGGGCGAACCGATGCCGGCCGCCCGCGGATCAAGCGCCGGCAAGGAATTGCCGTGAATTCTTGATTGCAGCAAAGCTGTCATTACGGCAACGCCGGTCGCGCAGCCGAGTTGGCGCAACAGGCTGTAGACGCCGGCCCCATCGGTGCGCAGTTCCGCGCCAAGGGTGGAAAAGGCGAGCGTGCTCAGTGGGGTGAATAGGAGGCCGACACCAATTCCCTGGATAGCGCTCGCTGCGGCCAACCAAAGTCCGCCCCCATCGGCCGGGACCCGCGACATCAGCATGAGAGCCGCCGAGGTGATGATGATTCCAGTCCCGAGCAATGCCCGGTGATCGACCCGGTCGATCAGGTAATGTAGCGCCAGCATCGTCGCCATCGTGGCGATGCCGCGGGGCGACAGGGCCAAGCCCGCCTGTGTCGCATCGTAGCCCAGTGGACCCTCGCTCAGAGCCGGCAGAAACACGATTGTCGTGAACAACAGTGCGCCGATCAAGAAATTATAAAACACCGCCGCGGCAAAATTCAGGTTGCGAAATACCTGAAACCTGAAAAGGGTAAACTGCGACCGGAGAGTGCGAATCGCGATACCTGCCAAGGCGAAGACGGCGACAGCAGCTTCGGCAGCGGTCTCGGCGGAGAACGGCCAAGTCTGGCCGATCATCCGCTGCAGTGCCATTTGCAGCGACCCTACGCCGATGATCAGCAGCACAAGGCCGACGCCGTCGATGCGGGCCTTTCTGGTTGGCTCGATCGTCGATGGCATCCGGCCCAGACCCATGATCGCGATCAAGCCGAGAGGAACGTTCAGAACAAAAATCCACCGCCATGAGCTGAGGTCGGCGATGACGCCGCCGAGAACGGGTCCGAGGATCGGGCCGGCCATGATCGTCGCTCCCCAGATGGCGAGCATTCGGCCGTGATCGCGTTGCGGATAGATATCTAGAAGGATGGCCTGCGCCAAAGGCTGAATAATCCCGGCTGCGGTGCCCTGGATTAGACGGAATTGGATCAACGCAATGGAGGAAGGCGCAATCGAGCAGAGCCCAGAGGCGAGGATGAACAGGCTGATCGATCCGATGAACAGTGGCCGGGCGCCGTAACACCGGCGCAACCACCCAGTGAGCGTGGCCATGATTGCCGAGGCGCAAAGATAGCTCGTCATTACCCAGGAGCCGAGCTCGATCCCGCCGCCAAGACTTTGCTCGAGCTGAGGCAGAGCCACATTGGCGATCGTCGTATCGAAGGCCTGCATGGCGGTGGCGATCATCAGCGCCATCGTCGCCTGCCGCCGGCCCGTACTCGATCGGATGAGTGCCTCGACGCTCATTCGGCTCCGCGCTGTACCAATCCGCTGGTGAGGGCTGCAGGGACGGGCATGCGGGCCTGCGCACCCGTGATCCTGCCGCCTCCCCCTATTCGATTAATAATTAGCGTCGGTTGATCCGAAGACTGTCGAACAGTTGCTCCACGGAGTCAACGACGTAAACAAAAAATCCAAGGCAATTTAAAGTTATATTGGCGTAATTTGACTGGATCGACAAAACACTATTTCGGTGAGTGGTGGTTCACCTCTTGTTAATCTGCGATATATAAAGTCGGTGATCTCCGGAAAATTGTTCGGATGCCGCTTTGCGAGGGTCTCGTGAACCGCCTGACGATGCTTGTTTCAGCCGAGGGAACATGGATGCTCGAAGACAGTACCGAGTTTCGCGCGGCATTGGGGGATCCGGAACCCGATTACGATGGCGCTGCCTTTGCCGTGAAGAACCTGGGATTCATCAGATTTCAGATCCTCGACAATTCGATCATCGAAATCGATCTGCATCCGCGCAATGTCGAGATTCCCGCGCTGCTGGCTGTTCAACAGCAGATCTTGACGTCGCACATCAAGCTGTTTCGGTTGAAATATTTTGATGTCAGCTGGAAGTCGGAAATCATCTGCTCCGCTGAACTGGCTGTGGCACGGCTGTCTGAATTGTGCGCGCCGAGATTCGCGCTGTCAGCCGAAGACCGTTTTCTTGTCGAGCCGCAGGATTACCGAAGGCTTTACAAATCGGAGCAGGGACCGCTTCAGCTCATGGCCCAGAAGTGGAGAATGTCGTTCGGCCATTTCGATCCCAGCCTAATCTCGTTTGCGATCAACAAGGATCTGCTGTCGCGTTTGATCATTGTCGGGGTGAAGCCGCCTGAAGCCGACCCCGTATTCCGCTTCATTGGAGATGGTCACAACAATTGGCTCGATGACAACTACCATGTGCATGCGATCGGCGCAAAAGTGGAAGACCAGCCCGATAAGACCTACGGGCAATGGGTGTCGCAATTCTATAAGAGCGTAGCGAGCTCCGGCCAGCCGCGTTACGACTACGTTACTGCTTCGATCCAACGGCCCCCCGGCACCTATACGACGCACTACGAGAGATTGCTGCTGCCGTGGAAGACGCCCTCCGATGAGGTGCTCGTAACGTTGTCATCCCGGGGTCTCAAAGCGGACGCGGTCGACAAACTCTCAGCCATCGAACCGGAGAACTCCTTAGCGAGGTATTCGGCAATGTCCTCATAAGCTTCGTTCTGGGATAAATACGCGAGGACGACCTCGAGGTCACCCCAGGGCGAGGCGGGGTAAAAAATGCTGTGACTGGCATGTTTGTAGCCGTAGCCGGCGCTGACGCCCTTTGCCACGAGCACCGGGGCGACGAGCGCTATCGCCCAGTCTACCGGCCAACGCGACATCGCATAGGCGCGACCCAGCCTTGCCAGCAGATGCGAGAGCCGGTGCCCGCGAAAATCCGGCCGTATCCAATGCGATCCGGCGCAGAACACGACCCCGCCGATGTTCTTGGCGGCCGGCGCCGTCACATTGCAAGTCGGTCCCTCGTCATGGCCCGCATAAAACATCGAGTGCGCCTGTTCGCTTAAGCTCGTTTCCGGCCAGTAAAAAATCCGCCCGGCTTGCGTCAGCACGATGTCGCCCGCCTCGTTTTCGCCGGATATCCAATAGGAGTTTTCGGGCGACAGATCGCAATACGCCGGATTGTACATGTTAACCAACTTGAACCAGCTGCCGTGAGCGACTTCCCGCTCGTTGAAATAGAGCAGCTCGCCGAAGTCATGCCGCAGCCGCAGCCGAAGGCCCATCTGCCGTGCTGCCTTGTCGCCTTCAAGAACAAATCGGGAGAGGAGGCGGGCCGGACCATGCTTGACTGTGAGCGCGTCCGGCAGCCGCAGATTGTTTTCCGGGACAATATTGGGGTAGATGAGGGCCATGATCATCTCCTCTCGTCCGGCAGCCGACACGCGGTGTTCCAATGCTCTGGCGGGTAAGCGCCAGTAGTAAATCGCTGCTTCCGACAGCGAATTCTTAATAAAGTCTGAAAGCTCTACCGGTTTTACTCACTATAGGCTTATCAGTCAATTCCAAAAAATAGTTAATCGGAAAAGTTTAGTTTTGTTTATCTAAATTGCTCTCTTTAATTGCCTAAAATTCGGAGGCGAGTTATCCCTTCTCGTCACACGTTTCCGACCACATCATGAACCTCTCTCCCCTCCTCAGGGGAGGGAGGGAGGTGCTTCCGCGCGCTGTCATTTGAGACGCGACGCGCTGGTCTTTTTGCGCCATACCGGGTACCTGGGAGGTCGAGCCGGCAGACAAGTGTAGAGAGGGATCCGAATGAGCAGCAAAGACCAGTTGAAGCGAGCAGTCTGCGAGACCATCGACCGCCGCGCCGACACCATCATCGATATCGGCGAGATGATCCTTCGGCATCCGGAGACCGGCTTCAACGAGGTTAAAACCGCCGCTCTGGTCGCCGATCGAATGAGGGCCTTGGGCTTGGCGCCCCGCACCGGTCTGGCGCTGACCGGCGTCAAGGGCCGGCTCGCCGGCGGAGCGCCAGGTCCCCGGCTAGCCTTTATCGGCGAGCTCGACAGCCTGCGGACCTCGGAGCACCCGCTCGCCGACCCGGTCACCGGGGCGGCCCACAGCTGTGGCCACAATGCGCAGATCGCCGGAATGCTGGGCGCAGCGATCGGATTGACCGAGGCTGGCGTGGCCCAGCACCTCGCCGGCGAGATCGTTTTCTTCGCGGTGCCGGCCGAAGAGTTCATCGATGTCGAGGAGCGGGCGGCGCGCGTCGCAAAAGGCGAGATCGAGTTCATGCTCGGCAAGCCCGAGCTCGTCGCGAAGGGCCATTTCGACGACATCGACCTGGCGATGATGATCCATACCGGCTCGCGCGATGCGGCAGGTGGAACTCGCGCCTTTCTCGCCAAGTCATCGAATGGCGCGCTGGTCAAGCGCATCCGCTTTGTCGGCCGCGCCGCGCATGCCGGCAGCCTGCCGCAGCTCGGGATCAATGCGCTCAACGCGGCAATGATCGCGATGAATGCGATAGCGGCCCAGCGCGAGACATTTTGGGAGAAGGACACGATCCGGATCCACCCGATCATCACCAAGGGCGGTGATGCGGTCAGCGTCGTGCCGGCCGAGGTGACGATGGAAACCTTTGTTCGCGGCGGCTCGCTCGAGGCGATTGTCGATGCCAACAAAAAAGTCGACCGCTGCCTGCGGGCCGGTGCGATGGCGCTGGGCGCCGAGGTCGAGATCCATACGATCCCCGGCTATCTGCCGCAGCGCAACGACGAGCGGCTCGGACAAGTCTTCGGCGCGAATGTCGAGAGCTTGTTCGGGCCCGGGCAGTTCCACATCGGCGGGCACCGTACCGGCTCGACCGATATGGGCGACCTGGCGCACATGATGCCGGTCATCCACCCTTATGTCGTTGCCGCAGAGGGCAAGGCGCATGGCGCGGACTGGCGGATCAACGAGCCCCGGCACGGCTACCTGACACCGGCCAAGCTGCTGGCGATGACAGCGATCGACCTGCTCCATGGAGACGCGGCTCCGGCGAGAGAAATTCTGGCGCAGTTCAGCCCGGCGATGACCAAGGCGGCCTATCTGGAGTTTCAACGCAGCCTGTTCCGCACCGAGCGGTTCGCCGAGACCGAGAAGTGACCCCGCCGGCTAAAATCGGTTGAGGCCCCGGGGCACGTTGTGCTCTAGTTGGGCGTTTAGCGCGTGGAACAATTTGTTACGCGGCGGCGCTTCACTTTTGCTGCGTTCAGAAGAAAAATCCTGGCCTGACTGGAATGGCAGCAAGGGCCGCGAGTTAAACAGTCAGGACCAACCCCCCCGCTCGCGGTGGGCGAGGGCAGTCGTGAAACGTGCGCAGCTCGGAGGTGCGGAGAATGCCTTTCGACGGAATAGATGCTTTTGACAATCACCCGATCGCTAAACTCGGCGCGGTGGAGCGTATGCTCGCGACCGAGCAGCAATGGTGCAAAGGCCGGTTGCGTGACGCCCATGGCCGTCATTGCCTGGTCGGCGCGATCGAGGCGGTCGGAGGCCGGCAGGTATTGCAGAAGCCCATCCTGCAAGCCGCGAGGGAAGTCAGCGGCAAGCGTTATTGGCGGATCGAATTCTTTAACGACGACCCGCGCACAACCCATGCCGATGTGCTCCAGGTGCTGCGCCGCACGCGGGAAAACATGATCGACGGAATGATCTGCAGCTTTGACCGGCAGCCGCGGCACCGCAGGTGGATGCGCGCCTTGCGCGCCCTGTGCTCGCCCGGCTCATCTGAGCCTGACGCAATTTCGCCGGAGAGCACCGCTCGGTTTTCTCCCGGCGAACCTCTTGCTGTACGCGGCCAAGCCAGCGGACAGACTGGCCGCGTGCTGGAGCTCCAGCACTAAGCTGTCTTCGGGCGCCTCCCGCGGATTGGCGTTCGAGGGATATAGGATATCGCCGCCGATCCCGAGCCTTGCTTCTCGGGATCGGAGATTGCATTGATTGCCGAGCGCTCGCCGGCAGCAATGGGCAACGAGAATGCATAATCTGTGGTCGGATGCAGAAGCCGACCGGCTGATCGACCACTACGCCGCAGCGGGGGTCGGACGCGACGTCGCGTTGCGCGTGTATACCTCGCGCCTCTTGGGCGGCGAGCCGAAGCTGGTGTTGCACGGCGGCGGCAACACCTCCGTCAAGACCTTAATGAAGGACCTTCTCGACGAGGAGGTCGAGGCCCTTTGTGTTAAGGGCAGCGGCTGGGATATGGCAGCGATCGAGCCGGCCGGCCTTCCTGCCGTGAGGATCGCGCCGTTGCGCAAACTGCGCGGGCGCGAGGCGCTGTCCGACGACGAGATGGTGCGGGTGCTGCGCGCCAACCTGCTCGATCCCGGCGCCCCCAACCCTTCCGTCGAAACGCTGCTCCATGCCTTCCTGCCGCACAAATTTATCGATCATACCCATTCGACGGCGGTGTTGAGCCTCGCCGATCAGCCCGACGCGGCGGAGCGCTGCGCGGACCTATATGGCCGGCGGATGGGTCTTGTGCCCTACATCATGCCCGGCTTTCTTCTCGCGAAGAAAGCTGCCGAGGTGTTCGAGTTAGGTCCCGCGGTCGAGGGGCTCGTGCTCTTGAAGCACGGCGTTTTCACCTTTGGCGACACGGCGCGGGAGGCTTACGAACGCATGATCGCGGCGGTCTCGATCGCCGAAGATCGGCTGGCGCGCCGCCGCAAAACTGTGTTTGCCGCGGCGCGGCTGCCGGATGCGCTCGCCGGGGCCGCGGAAGTCGCGCCGATCCTTCGCGGCGCCTGTGCAATCGCCGATCCTGCAGGTTCTGGGTCGTATAAGCGCTTTATCCTCGATTTTCGTTCGAGCGCAGCGGTTCTCAACTACGTGAACGGGGCCGACCTCGAGCGCTACGGCCGGGCCGGGGTGGCAACCCCGGATCACACGATCCGCACGAAGAACTACCCGCTGATCGTGCCGGCCCCCGAAGCGGAGCAACTCGACGCGTTCAAGCGGGCGGTTCATCAGGCGGTCGACCGTTTTGCCGCCGAGTACCATGCTTATTTCGCCCGCCACAACGCACGCGAGAACCCGCCAAAGCGCGAGCTCGATCCGATGCCGCGGGTGATCCTGGTTCCGGGCCTTGGTCTGTTCGGGCTCGGACGAAGCGCCAGGGATGCGCGGATCGCCGCCGACATCGCCCAGTCCAATGTCGAGACGATCACCGATGCCGAGGCCGTAGGCCGGTTCGAGCCGGTCGGCGAGGCCGATCTCTTCGAGATCGAATACTGGTCGCTGGAGCAGGCCAAGCTCGGCCAGAGCGCCGAGAAGGCGCTGGCCGGCCAGATCACCGTCGTCACCGGCGGCGCCGGTACGATCGGCATTGCGACGGCGCGCGCGCTGAGCGGGGCTGGGGCTGAAGTGGCGCTGCTCGACATCGATGCCGGGGCTGCCCAGGCTGCCGCGAAAAAGCTCGGCGGCGCGGCGCTCGGGATCGAATGCGACGTGACCGATCGGGCCTCGGTGCGCCGGGCGTTCGATCGCGTCGCCGAACATTTTGGCGGTGTCGATATCGCCGTGTCGAACGCCGGTGCAGCTTGGCGCGGCCGGATCGGTGAAGTCGACGATGCCGCGCTGCGCCGCAGTTTCGAGCTGAATTTTTTTGCCCATCAGAGCGTGGCGCAGAACGCTGTTCGCATCATGCGGGTTCAAGGGACCGGCGGCTGCCTGCTGTTCAACGTGTCGAAACAGGCGGTCAACCCCGGCCCGGATTTCGGGCCCTACGGACTGCCCAAGGCGGCGACCCTCGCGCTCGTGCGCCAATACGCCCTCGAATACGGTGCGGACGGCATTCGCGCCAACGCGGTGAACGCCGATCGCATCCGGAGCGGATTGTTGACGCCGGAGCTGATCGCCGCTCGCGCCAAAGCCCGCGGGGTCGACGATCAGCATTACATGACGGGAAATCTGCTCGGCCGCGAGGTCACCGCCGAGGATGTCGCTCAGGCCTTCTTGCATCACGCTGTGGCGCTGAAGACCACGGCCGATGTCACGACTGTCGACGGCGGCAATATCGCTGCCGTTCTGCGCTGATCGGCAGGTATAGGCGATCGCGGCGGGTATTCGCCGAGCTGGAAAGCGCCTGATCCTGTTCGTTCTTGTCCGATAGCGCGAACCCGCAGCCGCATCGGGTCTTTTCAGCTTTTCTCAACAAAGTCACCCGCACACTGCCTCGTTGTCCCCCAATGCAGAGGCTAAAATGCGTGTGATCATCCCAACGCTCGTCGGTTTAGCGGCTTTGGCTGCCACATCAGTGCAGGCAGCCCCGGTCCCAACCAGCCCGCATCACCACTCGAAATGGCGCGAGACACCGGCGCAGAACGTCCGCAACAGTCAGCGGTACGAGCATCTCGTAAGCACGAACAGCAGCTTTCGCGCATCCCGGATGAGAAAGGAATGCGGGCCGATCGGAGATCCCGAGTTGCGCGCCGACTGCGTCGGGTCCTTCAGTGCGCATCAGGCCCGCTAAAGGTAACCTCGTCGGCCAGCGCTCTGATGGGTTAACGCAGAGGTAAAGAGAAGCCCCGAGGCCAGTGTCCGGGGCTTCTCATTATACGAAGCCGCATCAGTATTGGCTTCACCACCAGGGCAAACGGCCAAACTTTCATGCCCTGATGTCGGCAGCGCCGGCAGCGGCATATCTGGGCATAGCAGCCGGAGCCGCACTCATCGAAGCTCTAATGCGCGGTATCCTCCCTGCAATCCGGGCAGAAGCGGCGGAACCGCTCCGCTCAGCCGCTCGAGAGCGGTACCAAGGCAAGATCAGCTCGATCGAGAATATGACGCCGGGTGAAAGGCGGGCCGGCTCGGGCGATCATCGCGTCCTCCTACGAGGCGCCGATATCGGGGCATCAAACATGCCAGGCGAAATGCCTACGCCATTTTCTGATGGGCGCTGGATCGGCGATTGCATCGGCCCTAGGCACAGCGGGACGACCTCATTATCTACCGCCGGGCGGCGACCAGCAGAAACATCGGCCGCTGTCGTTCATCCGCGAGCGCCGGCCGTGCCGCGATCTGTTTGTCGGTCGGACCCCATTCCTCGATGTGGGAAAGCGCAAACCCCAGCTGCAGCAAAGAATTCAGGTACGTCGCCAGCGTGCGGTGTTGCTTGATTACGCCCTTGGCGAGCCAGTCTGTCTGGCGGGGTCCTTCGCAAAGGTAGCTGTCGACCGGCCACGTCCTGCGGCCATCCCCGACCGACCAGCCCGGCTGCCTCGGAGCGGTAAAGATCGGGTGCTCGACGGAAAAGACAAGGTGACCGCTTGGAAAGAGAGCGCGGTGCACCTTCGCCAGCAGCCCGCCCAGATCCTCGATGTAGTGCAGGGCGAGGGAACTATAGGCGAGGTCAAATGCCGCCTGGGGCAGCTCGATGCTTTCTATGTCCGCCCTGAGGTAGGTTATCGCCGCGTCCATCGTGGCGGCTCGGGCGCGTGCCAACATCTTCTCCGACACGTCGATACCGAGGACTGCCGCCGCGCCTTGTTGCCGCGCCCAGCGGCAGAACCAGCCGAAGCCACAGCCGAGATCCAGCACTCTGAGGCCCCGCAGCTCCGGGAGCAGGGCTTTGAGCGCGGGCCATTCGGCGGCGCCGTCCAGCCCCTCGACCGAGCGGCTCAATCGGCTGTAGCCCTGGAAGAACTCCGGGTTATCGTAGATGTTCTGCGTCATCGCCGTTGCGGTAAGCTGGCCACCGGGAGAAGCCGGGATATGATGATCTCGCCGAAACCTATAGCATGGACGCCCGACCGCCGATGAACCGACGTGAATTCGTAAAGACCAGCCTCGCCGGAGCGGCCGCGCTGGCGGCCCCGCAAATCGTCCGCGCCGAAGCTAAAAAGACGATCAACTTCGTGCCGCATGCCGATCTTGCCTCGCTCGATCCGGTGTGGACCACCGCCGACATCACCCGTAATTTTTCATTGGCCGTCTATGACACGCTCTACGGCTATGACGCCGAATTCAGGGCTCAGCCGCAGATGGTCCAAGCCCACACGACCGAAGACGGCGGCAAGCAGTGGGACCTGACACTGCGCGAAGGCTTGAAATTTCACGACGGCGCGCCGGTCCTGGCGCGCGACTGTGTCACTACGATCAGGCGATGGGCCAAGCGCTATCCATTGGGTCAGGCACTGATGGCCCGTACTGACGAGCTCTCCGCAATATCCGACCGTGTGATACGCTTTCGCCTCAAAAGGCCATTTCCGCTGTTGCCGGAGGGATTAGCCGAGCCCTCTTGCTCGATTATGCCGGAGCGCCTGGCTAACACCGACGCCTTCGAGCAGATCAAGGAAGCCATCGGCTCTGGGCCATTCAAATTCGTGGCGTCCGAGCGCATACCCGGCCAGCGTGTCGTTTTCGAGAAGAACCCGGATTATGTCCCGCGCGCCGACGGAAAACCGAGCTTTAGCGCCGGGCCCAAGGTGGTTTATGTCGACCGGGTTGTATGGAATTTCGTGCAGGATCCCTCTACCGCCTCGGCGGCGCTCGCGCAGGGCGAGGTCGACTGGTGGGAAAACCCGACAATTGATCTTATCCCTCAGCTCAAACGCAATAAGGATTTGGTAATCACGGTCAAGGACCGCACCGGCGAGATCGGCTGCCTCCAATTCAACCATCTATACCCGCCATTCGACAATCCCGCTATTCGCCGCGTCGTGTTGTCCGCGCTGGACCAGAAGGAGATCATGACGGCGGTCGCTGGGGCCGAGCCGAGCTTGATCAAGACCGATGTCGGGCTCTTTGTGCCGGGCACCCCGATGGCGAGCACTGTGGGCGTCGAGATCACGCGAGGGCCAAAGGATCTCACCAGGATAAAACAAGAGCTCGCCGGCGCCGGATATAAGGACGAGCGGGTTGTCGTGCTCGCCGCCTCGACCATTCCGACGATTTTCGCCGAGGCGCAGGTCGCCACCGACGTGCTGCAGCGCATCGGGATGAACATCGATTTGCAAACGATGGAATGGGGCAGTGTGGTCGCGCGGCGCGCGAGCCGCGAGCCGCCCGACAAGGGCGGGTGGAACGTCTTCTACACTTATCTCGGCGGCATGGGGAACATCTCGCCCGGACCCGATATCGCGATCCGCGCGAGCGGCGCCGATGCCTGGTTCGGCTGGCCTACCGACCCGAAGATGGAAGCTTTGCGCGCGGCGTGGTTTGATGCGCCCGACCTTGAGGAGCAGCAGAAAATCTGCCGCGAAATGCAGGAGGCATTTTGGCAGAACCCGAGCTATGTGCCGCTCGGTATGTATGACCAGCCGACCGCGTTCCGCTCCTATCTGCAGGATGTGCGCGATGGCTGGCCGCAATTCTACGGCGTGCGGCGGGTGTGACCCGGCCTTTTGCAGCCCGCTTGCTGGCCGGGCCCCGCTAGTTAACGTAAAGCCGCTCAGGTGGGAGGGGCATACGCCGGCACAGGAAACCAATCCTCGTCGCCGCTGCTGCGGATCTGTTCGACGGTGTAGGGGCAAACCTGCGGCAAACGGCTCGTAAATCCGGGCACGTCGCGATCGAGCCGACGAACGAGCCTGAGCGCCAGGCGGTACTGGGAGGGTAAGTCGAGCTTCGCCTCGATACTTCGCGTCAGGATTTGCCCCAGCTGGACACGCCATTCGACGATCTCGTCGCGCCAATGATCAGTCGGATTCCGGAGGCCGGAGAATTCGAGATTTAGAAAATGTTCGATGATTTTGCTGGCAGAGCGATCGCGCCGCACGGAGATCGCTGCGTCCCAAATCCTCGATCTATGTGTTCGAGGTCGAGCTCGTTCCCGGCAGGCGGTAGCCGGCTCAGCAGCGCCGTCTGCTGTTGTGTCCAGGCGTAGAAGTCTTCGTCGTAGAGTGTTTCCGACGTCACGGCGCCGAATTTAGTTCAATTGGGCTGTCATTGCGAGGAGCGCCTTGCGCGACGAAGCAATCCCGACCGATCGAGCGCTCAGCGGCCGGAGATTGCTTCGCTACGCTCGCAAAGACGATGGGGGTTCGGGTGGAAACTCCCCACCGAACGAATCCGGAACTGTGGTACAATCCCGCCGATAAGGAGGAAATCTCGGCCATGGCTCTCGTCGGCTCGATATCGCAGCAGATCTGGGACATGAAATATCGCCTGAAGGGGCCCTCGGGGGAGATGCTCGACAAGACGATCGAGGATACCTGGCGACGCGTCGCGACGGCGCTCGCCGCGCCCGAGCGCGACTGCGCGCTGTGGGCCGAGCGGTTCTACGCGGCGATGACCGATTTCAAATTCCTGCCGGCCGGGCGCGTCGTCGCCGGCGCCGGCAGCGCCCGCTCGGTGACTCTCTTCAACTGCTTTGTCATGGGCGCCATCCCCGACGACATGGGCGGAATCTTCGCGCATCTGCGCGAAGCGGCGCTGACGATGCAACAGGGCGGCGGCATCGGCTATGATTTCTCGACCCTGCGGCCGCGCGGCGCGCCGGTCAAGGGCGTCGGCGCCGACGCCTCGGGGCCGCTCTCCTTCATGGATGTATGGGACGCGATGTGCCGCACGATCATGAGCGCCGGCTATCGCCGCGGCGCGATGATGGCGACCCTGCGCTGCGACCATCCCGACATCGAAGACTTCATCGAGGCAAAGCGCGAGCCCGGCCGGCTGCGCATGTTCAACCTTTCGGTGCTGGTGACCGACGCGCTCATGAAGGCGGTCGAGGAAAATGCGCCGTGGGAGCTGTCCTTCGGCGGCGCCGATGGCGTGAAGACCACGTGGAAGGTGCTTCCGGCGCGCGAGCTGTGGGACAAGATCATGCGCGCGACCTACGCCTATGCCGAGCCGGGCGTCATCTTCATCGACCGCATCAACCGGCGGAACAACCTCTACTACTGCGAGGAGATCACCGCGACCAACCCGTGCGGCGAGCAGCCGCTGCCACCTTACGGGGCCTGCCTGTTGGGCTCGATCAACCTGGCGAGCCTCGTCCAAAGCCCATTTAACTCGGATGCGCGCCTAGACGTGGAGCGGCTGCGCCGGCTCGTGCCGGATTGTGTCCGCATGATGGACAATGTCGTCGACATCTCGCGATTCCCGCTTCCCCGGCAACAGGAAGAGGCGCGCCAGAAACGCCGCATCGGCCTCGGGGTTACCGGGCTCGCCGATGCGCTGATCATGTGCGGCCTGCGCTACGGCTCGGCGGCAGCCGTTGCGGCGGCCGAAAGCTGGCTCGGCACGATCCAGCGCGAGGCCTATCTCGCCTCGGCCGCTCTCGCCGCCGAAAAAGGCGCGTTCCCGCTCTTCGACCGCGAGCGGTATCTCGCCGGCGAAACGGTGAAGGGCTTGGCCGAGGAGGTGCGCACGCAGATCGCGCAGCACGGGATCCGCAATGCGCTGCTTACCTCGGTCGCGCCGACCGGCACGATCTCGCTGTTTGCCGACAATGTCTCGTCTGGCATCGAGCCGGTGTTCAGCTTCCGCTATACGCGCAACGTGCTGATGCCCGACGGCATGCGCCGCGAGGAGGAGGTGACCGATTACGCCTATCGCCTGTTCCGCCGCGTCAGGGGCGAGCACGCGCCATTGCCCGATTACTTCATCGATGCGCAGGCTCTCTCGCCTGAGGACCACATCGTCATGCAGGCGGCGGTGCAAAAGCACATCGACAGCTCGATCTCGAAGACCATCAACGTGCCGGCGGAGATATCGTTCGACCAATTCAAGGACGTCTACCTGCAGGCCTACGCGCTCGGCTGCAAGGGCTGCACGACCTACCGGCCGAACGAAGTCACCGGGGCGGTGCTGGCGGTCAGAGCCGAGGCGCCGGGTGCCGGACGGGAAGCTGCACGACAACAGGAGCTGCCGCTTCCGCCGCCCGCACCGGCGGCTTCCCCCAAACCCGCCGATATTTTCGAGGCGGGCGGCGTCGTCTACATGACGCAGCCGTTGAGCCGGCCGGAGGCGCTGCCAGGGCAGACTTACAAGGTCCGCTGGCCAGACAGCGAGCACGCGCTCTACATCACGTTGAACGACATCGTTCAGGACGGCCGACGCCGGCCCTTCGAGGTGTTCATCAACTCGAAGAACATGGAGCACTACGCGTGGACCGTCGCGCTGACCCGCATGATCAGCGCCGTGTTCCGCCGCGGCGGGGATGTCTCGTTTGTCGTCGAGGAGATGAAGGCGGTGTTCGACCCGCGCGGCGGGGCCTGGATGGAGGGCAAATACGTGCCCTCCCTATTGGCCGCGATCGGCGACGTGATCGAGCGGCACATGATCGAGATCGGCTTCCTGCCGGCCCGCGGTCAAAGAGCCGCGATCGGTGAACAGAAAATTGCGGCCGGCAATGCGCTGATCTCGGACCAGAAATCCACCCGACTCGCATGGCGCAGTGCCCGAAATGCGGTGAGGCAGCGCTGATCCGCATCGAGGGATGCGACCAGTGCACGAGCTGCGATTATTCGAAATGCTGGTGAGACCCGGGGAGACACAGTAGGCGATGACCCGATTTTCTGAAAATGCCTGGCAGCGCACCACATCGTTGCGGGCGGCAATCCACAACCTTCCCTTCAACACAGAACTCGCGGCGGGGTCGCTCAGTCGCGACCGGTTTCAGACCTACATCGTCCAGGACGCGATTTATCTCGGCCAGTTCTCCCGGGCGCTCGCGATATCGGCGGCCAAAGCGCCGGACACCGCGACAATGCAGTCCTTCGCGCAATCGGCACTGGGCGCCATCGCTGTCGAACAAGTATTGCACGGCCGCTATTTGCAGGACTTCGGTGTCGATCCGGTCTCGATTGCCGATGCCGAGCCGTCGCCGGATTGTCTCGCCTATACCAGCTATCTTATCGCAGCGGCCCACCATGATTCTTGGGAAGTGCTGGTCGCCGCCTTATTGCCCTGCTTCTGGATCTATTGGGATGTCGGGTGCGCGATTGCTCGGACAGCCGTGCCGCAGAACCCGTACAAGGCGTGGATCGACACCTACGCCGACGAGCGCTTTGGCGAGGCAGTTCGGACGGTCATCGCGATAACCGATCGGGCGGCCGATGCCGCGACCCCGGCAACCCGCGCCAAGATGCTGGCGGCCTTTGTCCGCGCCTGCCAGTATGAATGGCTGTTCTGGGACGGCGCCTACCGGCGTCGCGGTTGGCCGCAATTCGGCTGAAGCCGGCATCGCATGAGGGGAGTGTGTACATGATGCCCGAAGAGACGCGCTTACCGGCGGATATCGAGGCGCAACCCCTGGTGCGGGCGGCGGCGGCGCTGCAGCCGGTGCTCCGCAATGATCGTGACGAGATCGAGCGCGAGCAGCGCCTGCCGAAAGCGTTGGTCGAGCAGTTGCGTGCCGCCGGCTTCTACCAGATGGTGATCCCGCGCGAGCTGGGCGGCCTGGAGCTCGACCCGCTGACCTACCTGCGCGCCGTGGAGCTCTTGGCCGAGGGCGCCGGCTCGGTCGGCTGGAACCTCGGCAATGGCGGGGTCGGCCAGCTCGTGACGCTCGGCTTGCCCGACGAGGGCGTGCACGAGATCTACGGCAAGCGAGCCGACACGATCATCGCCGGCACGGCGGTGCCGGGCGGCGGGCAGGCGGCGCCGGTCGAGGGCGGCTATCGGGTCACCGGACGATGGCAGTTCGGCACCGGCTGTCAGGAGGCGAGCTGGATGCTCGGGAGCTTCCAGGTGCTCGGCGATGACGGCCAGCCGCGCCGCCACCCGGAGGGCGGGTCGCTCTACTGGCGCGGCGTCTTTGCGCGCTCGGAAGTGGAGATCGTGCCCGGGAGCTGGGACGTCACCGGATTGCGCGGCACCGGCAGCTTCGACTGGACCGTCGAGAACGTGTTTCTGCCGGAGCGGCGGACGATGCCGCAAATCGGCATACCCCTCGAGAACCAATGGGCGCGCTGGCCGGGCGTCACCTATCAGCTCCCGGTCCAGTGCTGGGTCGGGCCGCACCACAGCGCGGTGATCACCGGCATTGCGCGTGCCGGCATCAACGCGCTGATCGAGCTCGCCGGCGGCAAGCAGCCGCGCGGCCGCCCCGTCGGGTTGCTGTGCGACAACCCGCAGGTGCAGGATGCGGTCGGGCGGGCCGACGCGATCCTCAACGCCGGGCGCGCCTATCGCAGCGCAATGATATCCGAGCTGTGGAACACGGTCGCGTCCGGCAAGGAGACCACGCTCGAGCAGCGCGCCCGCTGCCGGCTGGCCGCGGTCTACGCCGCCGACTGCGCGCGCGATGCGATGGATTTGATGTACCGGCACGGCGGCAGCACATCGTTCAAACGCGAAAGCCGCCTCGCCGAGTGCTGGCGCGACCTGCACACGGTCGGCCAGACGGTAACGCTCGCGCCGGAATGGTACCCGATCGGCGGCCGCGTCTACCTGGGCCTCGACCCCGGCCCGCGTCTGCGTTAACGAGCCGCGATGGCGGGCCGGCAGCCTAACAGCACAATACAAGCTAAAAGCGCAATAAAATGATTGACCAAAGTGGCCAGTGGCATAGCCGTTAAATAGACTGAATCCACGCTCTGCCGCTTGCGGACGATTGTCTCAAGTTTCATTCACCGGATAGGTAACGAACATGGCTGTTCCTGACTTCCAGACATTGATGCTCCCGTTATTTAACCTCGCAAATAATCGTCACCAGCATACCTCCATTGAGGCAGTCGAGCGGCTAGCCCAAGAGTTTCAGCTCTCCGATGATGACCGAAATCAACTGCTCAGAAGCGGCCAGACGCGGTTCTACAACCGCGTCGGCTGGGCTACGACCTACCTGAAGAAAGCTGGCCTGCTTCAGGCCGTTGGACCGGGACGCTTTCAACTGACGGACCGTGGGCGGGACGTCCTCGCTAGCCGGCCCGCGGCCATTGATGTTGCTTTCCTAGAGCGGTTCCCAGAGTTCTTCGAATTTCGAAAGACTCCGTCGACGCGTGAAGTCGCGGACGAGGAGCCACCCGCGATCTTCCACGCCGCCGACGGCACCTGGAATCACCGTCCCGGAGTCGAGGAGAGGATCCGGAAGACGCTGGAACGGTCAATTCCAAACGAGGCCACCCGCCGCGACGCGCTGAGCTTTCTGGCTTTCGCTATTGAACGCGCAGACGAGGAGCGTGGCGACGCATGGTACTTACGCGAGACCGACCGAGGCCTTCGGCTAATGACAGGCCGGCTCTTCGCATGCGGCATTGCCCCATCGAAGGTCCGGGTCAGCGTAATCGGACCCGTCAACGAGGAGGTTCGGGGCACCCTCGAAGCTGAGGCCGAAACCGACTGGGAATTTAAGTGGATCCCAGGCGGCTTGATCCTCACATTCCCAGCAGAGTGCGCGGCTGAAGCCCTCACCTTGCTCAAACATGGGCTCAGTAGCTTCGTCGACGCCGCGATGGCGAAAGTGCGGCGTTCGGTAAGTCTGGAGCACCACGTTCCTGAAGCGGTCAACTACATCGCCAGCGTGGTAGGCCGAGAGCTACCGCAGCCCGTTCAGGACACCCAAAACTCCGAGCAGCTCGACGATGTGTCGGACGAGGACGATACGGGCAAGTCGCTTGAACCACGGATTCGCGGGCGGGCGCCAATCTTCGACCATGGTCAGCACGCCATCGCTTCGCTGATCAGCAACATCGAGCAGGGGGTGATCGCCTTGCCTGACTTGCAGCGGCCCTTCGTCTGGGAAGATACAAAGGTGCGCGACCTCCTCAACTCGCTCTTCGTGGGCTTTCCGGTGGGAACGCTCGTCTTCTGGCACACATCCAACGACAGAGACGCGCGTGCTCTCGGGTCAGAAAGGCCGGGCCTGCGGGCTACGACCCTGGTCATTGATGGTCAGCAGCGCCTCACATCGCTTTACGCTGTGATGCGGGGCGTGGATGTAGTCGGCAAAGACGGTGCGATGCGAAAAATCACGATCGCATTCCGCCCGCGGGACGGCCGATTTGAAGTTGCCGACGCGGCCATTCGCAATGATCCAGAGTTCCTGCCCAGTGTCACCGAGCTTTGGGACGGGCGACGGCTCCCGTACCGAATCGGGCACGATCTCATCGAGGCACTCCGGGACAAGGGCCGCACGGTCGACGACAAGTATGAAAACGCCGTGTTTAGCAATCTCGATCGCGCGCACGCCATCAACAACTATCGGTTTCCTACGGTCGAGATTCGCAAGACCGCGACAAGACAGGATGAGGAAGCGACAGACGAGGACGTCGCCGAAATCTTCGTTCGTATCAACAACCAAGGTACGCAACTCGGGCAAGCGGACTTTGTCCTAACTCTTCTCTCGGTCTATCACGGCGAGCTGCGCGACCGGATCGAGGAGCGATCACGGGCAATGTCTCAGGGCGCGGTGGTCGGTATCGACACACAACAGCTTCTTCGGGCCGTGTGCGGCGTCGCCTTTGGTCGCGCGCGAATGTCAGCCATTTACCGATACCTTCGCGGCGTCGATCCGATAACGGGCGAAGCGGACGCCTCTGCGCGCATGAAGCGGATGAACGAACTCGATCAGGCAGCGAAGCAATGCATGGAGACTACGACGTGGCGCGACTACTTGCTCCGCGTGCAGCATGCCGGGTTCGTTAGTGAAGCCCTCATCGCCTCGAAAAACGCGATCGTGAACGGCTACGCATTCTACATCCGTGGCAGGCAGGCCGGTGTCCCGAAAAGCAAAATCGACGAGCTGATCGCGCGTTGGGTGTTTGGGACATTGCTCACGGCACGCTACTCGACGGCGTCGGAGACCGTCTTTGAGCAGGACCTGGCTCGGGTTGTCAGGCTTGGATCCCAAGATGCCGAAGGTTTCGTACGCAGCCTCGATGACGCAATCGGCGAGACCCTCACTGGCGACTATTGGACGCATTCTCTAGTCTCGGCGCTGGAGACGGAGAAGGCGAGAGCCCCGGCTGGGCTCGCATTCCGAGCGGCACAAGTGGTTCTCGGAACACGGGCGCTTTTCTCGGATCAATTTCTTCAAAACCTACTCAACCCTCCCGCAGGCGGTGCACGCGCGGCCACCGAAGCTCATCATCTGTTTCCGAGGGCATGGCTTCATTCGCGTGGTATCCGGGAGCGTCGCCTAGTGAACCAAGTCGCTAATCTCGCAGACGTGGGCTGGCATGAGAACAGCGTAATCAGCAGCCGGAGCCCAGCGGAGTACGTCCCACGCTTACGCGAGAGGCTCGCGATAAGCGACGACCGGTGGGGTCGGATGTGCGCTGAGCACGCCCTTCCATTGGGGTGGGGAGTCAATGGAGTACACAGAGTTTCTCCGCGAGCGGCGGAGAAGGATGGCGGACATTATTCGTGTCGCGTTCCGCCAGCTCGGGGGCGAGCCAGATGCCCCGCCAATGACGCCGCCCTGGTTCCTGCCCGATACCGAGGCAGTGTGGCAACAAATTGTGGAAACCGAACGTGCTCTACGCGGCGTCGTTCGCGATGTTTATGCCGCGCGTTTTGGTGAGGTGGCGGCACGGCGCATTGAGGAAGCGGTGCCCGAGCGTGAACGCGAGACCCTTACACGCGCGCTCCGGACCCGCCCCGCGGGGTCGGAGCCGCTGAGCATTGTTGACTACCTATACCTCGGTCAGATACCACCCCTCCTGTTCGCCACAGACGCATGGCAGAATGCTCGTCAGCGTCTCGGTGGAGTACCGGATCCAAAGCAGCGGCTTCAATCTTTGGTCGGCCAGATCGCACCGGTTCGTAACGAGATCGCTCACGTTCGCGAGGTGGATCGCGACCGGCTCCGTCGTGCGAGCGTCGCGTGCACCGACATTTTGGAGATGGTGAGAGCCGGCAGCTGAGCCCAGATCAGGTCTCGCCTGAGTGAACATGCTTCGGGAGGACTACTCGGCACGACAATATACCCTAATGGGACGACGGCCGTTCTGCAGATCCCATTGTGCACAGTGGTCGAATATTGGTGGGATCGGACCGCTGCCGCCTGCCAGCGCCCACGCCGGGGGTGTTAGGATTGCGCGGCACCGGCAGCTTCGACTGGACCGTCGAGAACGTGTTTCTGCCGGAGCGGCGGACGATGCCGCAAATCGGCATTCCCCTCGAGAACCAATGGGCGCGCTGGCCGGGCCTCACCTATCAGCTGCCGGTCCAGTGCTGGGTCGGGCCGCACAAATGGCGTCTCAGCTAACTAGATAGTCGGCGACATAGCTGAGCCCGAGCGTCCGGCCCTCAGTTGTGGATGTCATCCATTCGGCAGCTTTATGGACCAAAAAGTCATCGTGACCTCCGCCGGTACGCCCAAATCTGCGGCCATTCCTTCTACCTCAGATTTAACGTCGGGAAAGTCATCGTCGTAGTCATGGCCACAGATGAGGCCCCCCTGACGAACAAAGCGCGTCCAAAACTTGAGGCTCTGGTGAAGAATCGGATTCGTATGAATACTGTTTTCGAACAACAGGTCGATCTTTCTTTGCCATCCGATAAAGTCTCGCGGACTGTACCCCTGAAGAGGAATGACGTTGGGGAGATGAGAGACATTTTGTCTGAAGGTATCGAGAGAGGCGGTTTGACCGGATTGTTCTTCATCGGGCAGCATCCAGGGCTCCCGTACCCAGGGATCGATACAATAGACAGTGACGCTGGGATGCGCATTCTTTGCGAGCGTGTACGACGACAAGCCGAACATCGAGCCCAGCTCCACGATGCACCCGTTTGGCGGGACGGCGCGCGCCAGTCTCGCAAGGCGTTCGAGTTCCTGCATCTTCATCCGCCCGGGGATTGCCGAGTTTAGCTCGACATCAGCGTCTTTATAATCTGTTTGCTGTGCAGGTTGACCGAGTTCATCCAAATAGGATCGCATGACGGAGATCTTCGCGGAAGCGTCCCCCGTTCCCGAGGCTGGATGAAAATGCGTGATCCCGCGGCGCTTTGCGGGAGGCGCATCCTCCAAACTGCGCGTCAGGCGGCAATATCGGTCGATCACCTCAAAATCACCCAGCCCGGTCTTGTGTAGAACGTAATTCAGGATCGGCTGATCGGTATAGATCCTGAGCTGCTCGGAGCTTTGCCGTGCAGCGATCATCCGGACGAGGTCGCGCACCGGTTTTATGCGGGCGGTGTTGTCGAACCCGACAACTCCGGCGTTGCCCAGTGCAACTTTGGCGTCGTGGAACTCGGGGTCAGAGGTGTAAAAATCTCGGCCAAAATAACCTGCCTTCCAGTCGTCCCACTGACGTGGATGCGAATCGGCCAAATGAGAGAGCGCCTGCGCCTCGGTCGCGCAGCATATGTGGCCGCTGCGCAGGATATCGATCAATAGGTCGGTAATGCTCGCGTCGAAAATCACATCGATATCGCAATACAGAATCGGTTGGTATGCATCGTAGAGTCCATGGTCGAGATAGTACTGATTGAACCAGCCGCGTTCTCGTGACGCATCCGAGACGATAAGCCGGTGGTGGAAGCTTTCGGGGACGTATTTGGCCAATTCATTTGCCGGGCGATCGCAGGCGATGCCGATGGCCCCGCCAAAGCACCCGTATTTTGCCAGCGAGGTCAGCGATAGACGGAGACATTCGTAAAACGAATCATCCCCATATACGCAGTAATATACAAGGGGGGTGAACCGGGAGAATTTGTGGGTCACTCCCGATGGGTTGACGACGTGCAGCCGAGCCGGAGGGAGGCTTCCGCGAAGCTCGGAGTTCTCGAAAGCCAATGACCGGTCTCTCCCGACCAGCCGTAAGCGCCCAGGACCGAACACCAGCTCGCGCCGAAAGTCGATCGCGTTGGGCGCGAGCGTCGCCGCAATGGCGCTCAACTCGGCGGGCCGCTCGCGGCCGAAATCTAAGGGCTGAGGAGTGAGCGAAACAATCCGGCGGTCGGTGTGGCTGAGCCAGGAGTACCTCTGCAACAGAGGCAGTGCGTCGAGCAGGTCTGCCCTGATCAGACGGTACTGCTCCCATTCCCGGGACCAGTCTACATCATTGAAGACCGCCCCACGCATGTCCGCTCGCACATAATGTTCACCGACCCGAAGGGCGATGCTGCCGTCGTCGCAGTTCTCGATCAGGAATTCCGGATCGCCGCGGCCCGGTTGCGTCCGAATTTCCCCGGGAGCTTGCGCGAAGGATAATTGACGCACCTCCGAAGAAGGTTTGTCCCTCATCAACCACCGGCCGCGCGAGCCCACGAATTCCAAGACAAGGTTCAGCGGCGCTATCCCGATCGGCGCGTGACGCACGCGTTGCGAACCCCAATCGACGTACAAAATCGTATCGTGGTGGCTGACCAGATAATAATGATCTCGGGCAGCTTCACTACACGGCCAGCCAGAGCTGATTTCGTACGGTGCAGCCTCTGTCGGGCCGGTTGCACGGACTGCCGACGTTGGCATATCGCCCGCGATGTTCTGGTGCTCCGCGTGCGCTTGTGCAGCACGATCAACTTCGTCGGCCCGCTTGTGCCATCAAATGCCGGGAAATGCGCGAAACTGGCGGTGACCCCCTTGAATTCGTCCATCGCTTCGGCGGACAGAACGGTATTATCGATATATCGAGCGTTCTCGTAATAAGCGGTGAGGAACTCGGCCGTCTTGGGCACGGCAGGTAAGTTGCCTTCAAAATCGGGCTGCCAGTTCAGATCTTCGATTATATAGAGGCCACCGGCCGACAACTTTGGAAATAGCACCTTGAAGGCCAGCTGCTGATGATAAGACGCATGTGATCCGTCATCGATGATAATTTCGAATGAGAGCGCCGCTTGGGCTAGCCGGCGAAGATCGCTTTCCGAACCTGAGTCACCCCGAATAAACGTAAAGCGCGGCTCCGACGTATCGGAGAAATCGGATATGTCGAATCCGAAGATGTGAGCCTTATCGAAATATTCGAGCCACATCTGCACCGACCGTGAAGTGGTCAGGCCGCCGACGGCCAATCCGATCTCGAGGAGATTTATCGGGTGGGTGCGGTAAGGCGCAAAGAGGATGTCATAGAGATAGGTGTACCGATGAGGCGGGCCGCCAACTCCCGTCACCGTACCTTTGTCGGAACCAAAGCGATTTGCCAGATCGGTAAGGTTCACGGCGTGATCGGCATAAGGTGTAAGGAATGCCATACTTTTTGCTTGGAGGTAAAGATTAACACGCGCCGTCGCCGGTTGGCCATTTCGGAAACCGACTGCGGTGGGCGTTTCCTATGAAACTAGACTCGCTAACTCAATTATCTATACTTGTCAACCGCATCGATCAGCTGTTATATGGCCAACCGGGTTGTCGTGGCTGGCTTCATATTGCCTTAGCTTTTACAAGATCCCTTGAAGGCGGCGACCCCGGCCACGGGAGATTTGGAATGCGATTCGAGAGCAAGCTGGTGGAGCGGATAGTCTGGTCCGCCGTTCACGGGGCCACCGCACGTCTTGACGACAACGGCCACCTGGTCCTCCGTGACGGACCGACAGTGGATTGGCATCTACTCCGCTGGACCGATCCCAGACTGAACGGCGCCCGTATCAGGCTGACCTTGTTGGCAAAGCCGGCCGCCGGCTGCAATACCAACCTTTATGTGCATCATTGGGGGGACCACGACGTTTGCAGCATTGCCGAGGACGGCACGGTCGTTCTCGACGAGGGCACGGAAGAAATTTCGGTCGAGCATCGGCGCGATGGGTTTCTCGCCGCAACAATCGTCTTCCAGAACCGCCACCCTACGCTGTCGATCGGGGTCGGGAAGCCGCGCGGACGCTACCTGGGCACAGGCTCGGACCAGTATATCTTCAAGAGTATCGAGGTCGAGATTCTCCCGCTGAATCCGACCCGACAGTTGCTCATCCAGCGGCTGTGGAGGGGCCACGATCCAGTCTCCAGCGTTCCGGAAAATTTGTTCCAGTACGACCTGCAAGGCTGGAATAGCCAACACGAATATCTGACTGAGTCGATTGACGCGCTTCGCCCGTCGGTGATCGTGGAGGTCGGGGTTTGGAAGGGCGGCAGCACCGTCTTCATGGCAAAGCAGCTAAAAGCGTTGGGCGTCGCTTCCGTGCTGATCGCCGTCGATACCTGGCTGGGTTCGAGCGACCACTGGTTGACAGGCCTCTTTGGGGAGATGGCCTTCGTCAACGGCTACCCCGCCTTATATTACAAATTCATTTCGAACGTGATCCGCGCCGGGGTTGCCGATTACGTGCTGCCGATCCCGATTGATTCGTTGAATGCGTCCGAGATTCTAAAGTCATTGGAAGTAAGCCCCGAAATAATTCATCTGGATGGAGGACATGATTACCAATCGGTAACGGCCGATCTTGGGGCGTGGTGGCCGGTGTTGAAACCCGGCGGCATTCTGATAGGCGACGATTACTTCCCGACCGGGATGTGGCCCGCGGTGAAATCGGCTTTCGACGACTTCTTCGGACCGCTTAACCTGTTGCCAATAGAAAACATTTCGGGAAAGTGCCGCATGCGCAAGCCCAGCTGAGCAGGAGGTTCTCGTTCACGATCGGGCATGATGCGATCAGGTTACTCGCGATAGGATGAGGTCGATCATGCAACAACGGGGGACCGCGGCGCGCATCCTCGTCGCCATCACCTTTTACTTCGACGCTGGCCGCCTCGGCTTCCTCGCCGAAGTATTGCGGGCGTTCGCCGAATATCCGGTAGCGCGGCTGAATGTGGTGATTGTGACGAACACCTTGCGCCAGGAGCAGCTTGCGCTGCTCCGTCGCCTCTGCGCCGAAATACTGTCGTCGGACAGGAGCGCTTCGGTCCGCAGTTATGGCGATCTCTCTAACCCATGGGACCTAACCTGGTGTCATAAGCCGATTATTGAAAGTGAGTTCGTCAATGGCAATCACGGTCGCTATACTCATTTTATTTATCTTGAGAGCGATATCCGCTTGAGCTTTGTTAATTTTTGTTACTTTCTGGAGTTCCGCGAGCGGCTGAGCAGCTTTGGGCTGTTGCCGGCATTTGTGCGGGTAGAGTATAGTTCGGCCCGCCATGGCTTCGTGAGCAGCGATGTGTTCTGGCCCGTCTACGTGCCCGCCCAGTCTTACATAGGGTTGGGCGACACCGCCCTGGTGAATATGCCTAACCCATACAACCCCTTTTTTATTCTCGATGTCGAGCTAGCGAAAGAATACGTGGGGTCGCGATCGTTCGACCATAAAGCGAGTTTAGAAATGGCGCCGTGGGCCGTGGCCGATCGGTCGGCCATGGGATTGTGCTTCGAGAACGTTCCTCCGCGCTTCCAAAGCCGCTACTTGGTACCCGTTTCCCGACGGACCGGCATGGTTCCGGCCTTTGCTTGGGCATGGCATCTGCCCAATAACTACGCCGACAACCCCAACAGCGTGCTTGGCAAGATCCGGATGGACGAAATGTTCAGAGGCGTCCAGGATTTGCAGCCCAATGAAGCTTGGTAGACGTGCTGCGAGCTGAATTAGGTATTACCGTCATAAATTGATCCATCAGAGTTTTAGCTATCAGCCCGTTGAGAGGAGCCTGATAACGCGGACACGTATTTATAATCTTCCGAACGCTCAACATTTTAGGCGAGCCAGGTTTCGATAGCTCCGTCTCTCGCATTTTTTATTCCAATTTTGTCCGTCGCGTTCGAACTGGCAGGTGCTGGGGCGCCGATCGTGTTTATCCGCGCCCTGGCCAGAGGAGCGACGTCCACGGCGGGTTTGCAGAAAAGCTGGAGTTAGCAGCCAATTACCGCGCAATCGCGGCACTCCGGCGACATATGATTTCAGTGCGGAAATGGCCAGAGCCGCAGCCTCTCTTTGCCAATAGCCCATAGCCGCGCCAGGCCGTTCGGCTCGACGATCAAGAAAAACACGATCAGGGCGCCGAAGATCATCGACTGGAGATTGGTGACCAGATTGACCGGAACCTCGAGCCCCGCGAGGCGCGGCGCGTTGTCGAGAAAAATCGGCAACAGCACGATAAAGGCGGCGCCGAGGAAGGAACCGAGAATGCTGCCGAGGCCGCCGATGATGATCATGAACAGGATCTGGAACGAGCGGTCGATCTCAAAGGCGCTTGCCTCGACCGCGCTGGTATAGATGAAGGCCCACATTGCACCCGCAACACCGCAGTAGAAGGAGCTCAAGGCGAAGGCCAGAAGTTTCGTCCGCAGCGGGCGGATGCCGATGATCTCCGCAGCGACATCCATGTCGCGGATCGCCATCCAAGCACGCCCGACGCGGCCGCGCACCAGATTCTTGGCAGTGAGCGCGAGCAGAACGACGACGGTCAGCACGAACAAGTATTTCGCTCGGGGATCAGCTTCGGCGCCGGTGACATAGACTTGGCCGAAAACGGCGCGCGGCGGCGCGCTGATCACGCCCGAGGCGCTGTAATTGTAGAACCACGGGAATTTGTTGAACACCCAGATCAAGAAGAACTGCGACGCAAGCGTCGCTACCGCGAGGTAGAAGCCCTTGATCCTCAGACTCGGAAAACCGAACAGCACGCCGACGAGCGCAGTCATGATGCCGGCCAGGATCAGGGCGAGGACGATATTTAGCCCCGAGAAGGCGGTGGTGAGCTTATAAGTCGCAAAGGCGCCCACCGCCATAAAGCCGCCGGTGCCGAGCGACACCTGCCCGGCATAGCCGGTGAGCAGGTTGAGGCCGAGCGCCGCGAGTGCGTAGACGAGAAAGGGGACCATGATCGTCAGTAGCCAGTACTCGGAACTTACCGCGGGAATTACGAGATACGCCGCGGCGAGCGCGGCGAGCAGCAACCAGCGGTCCTGGCGGATCGAAAAGATCGCCTGGTCGGCGGCGTAGCTCGCTTTGAACTGACCGACCTCGCGATAAATCATTGTTTTTTCACAATGCGGCGATGAGGCAATGAGATGTCGTCATACGGCATGGCATTTGGGTTCTATCTCACCGCCTAACTGGCTCATGGCAATCCTATTCACACTCGCTCGATGATGCGTTCGCCAAACAGGCCCTGCGGCCGGAACAGCAGGAAGACGAGCGCCAGCGCGTAGGCGAACCAATCCTGGATCGCGCCGCCGAGGGCGGGTCCCCAAAAGACTTCGGCTACCTTCTCGCCGGCCCCGATGATCAGACCCCCGACGATCGCGCCCGGCACGGAGGTCAAGCCGCCCAGGATCAGTACCGGCAGAGCCTTCAACGCCACCAGCGAGATCGAGAACTGCACACCCAGATTGCTGCCCCACATGATGCCGGCAACCAGGCCAACAACACCGGCCACAGACCACACGATGACCCAGATGGAGCGAAGCGCAATGCCGACCGATTGCGCCGCCTGGTGGTCGTCCGCGACGGCGCGCAGCGCGCGTCCGACCGCGGTGTATTGGAAGAAGAGGGCGAGCGCCGTAACCAGCGAGCCCGCGACCGCTGCGGCGACCAGGTCGAACTCGTTGACGAGCACGCCGCGGATGATCAGCGGCGCCTTCGGGATGCCGATGTCGAGCGGATGCACGTCGCTGCCCCAGACGAGCTGGCCGAAGCCGTCGAGGAAAAAGGCAAGGCCGATCGTCGCCATGAACAGGATGATCGGCTCCTGATTGACGAGCGGGCGCAGCATCAATCGTTCGATCGCGAAGGCGAGCAGGACCATAACCGCGGCGGCGATGACGAAGGCGCCCCAAATCGGCACGCCGCGTTCGATCATCCCGACAAACGTCAAGGCGGCGAACAGCACCATCGTGCCCTGCGCGAAGTTGAACACGCCGGACGCCTTGAAGATCAACACAAAGCCGAGCGCGACGAGGGAATACATGACCCCGCTCAACAGGCCGCCGATGACGACCTCGAGCACGAATTCCGGATTATCCGCCATATTGGCGAACGGGGTCAGGAAGACCGCCGCGAGGAGTTCCATCTTATCGAGCTTCGCCGAGATAGGCGGCGATGACTTCGGGGCTCGCGCGGACCTCGCCCGGCGGGCCGTCGGCGATTTTGCGGCCGTAATCGAGCACGACGACGCGGTCGGAGATGTCCATCACGACGCCCATATCGTGCTCGATCAATGCGATCGTCATGCCTAACTCGTCGTTGACGTCGAGGATGAAGCGGCACATGTCCTCCTTCTCCTCGACATTCATCCCCGCCATGGGCTCGTCGAGTAGCAAGAGCTCGGGCTCCATCGCCAATGCGCGGCCGAGCTCGACGCGCTTCTGCAGCCCGTAGGGCAGCCGCCCAACCGGCGTTTTGCGGATCGCCTGAATTTCGAGAAAGTCGATGATCCGCTCGACTCTGGCGCGGTGCGTTAGCTCCTCCCGCTCGGCCGGGCCGAAATGGATCGCCTGCCACAGAAAATTGCGGCGCATCTTCAACAGCCGCCCGGTCATGATGTTGTCGAGGGTCGTCATTCCTTTGAATAGCGCGACGTTCTGAAACGTCCGGGCAATGCCTAGCGCCGCAGCGTCATAGGGGCGCATCCGCCGCCGGGTCTTGCCCTTCCAGGTGATGGTCCCCGCCTGCGGGTGGTAGAAGCCGTTGATCACATTGAGCATCGAGGTCTTGCCGGCGCCGTTCGGCCCGATCATCGCCAGGATTTCGGAGCGCCGGATCTCGACGCTGATCCCGTTTAACGCGGTGATGCCGCCAAAGGTGAGGGTAATGCGGTCGGCCGTCAGGATCGGCTCGCCGACCTGTTTCACCCTCAGCTGGCCCTCTTCAAGGGAATCGGTTCGGCGGGCGGCAGGCTCTGGTCCATGTCGCGGATTGCCAGCTCGGCGCGCATCCGGCCCTTGCGGCCGTCCTCGAAGGTGATCTCGGTCGCGATGCGGCCCGTCGCGTTGCCGGAATAGAGCGCCTCGACCAGCGGCTCGTACCGCTCGGCGACGATCCGCCGGCGCACCTTGCGCGTGCGGGTGAGCTCGCCGTCATCGGGGTCGAGCTCCTTGTGCAGGATCAGGAAGCGGCGGATCTGCGAAGGCGCCAAGGCGGGTTCCCCCGCGAGGTCGCGGTTGACGCGCTCGATGCAGTCCTGCACCAGATCGTAGACCGCCTCCTCGGCGGCCAATTCCTGGTAGGAGGCATAGGCGAGGTTGCGCCGCTCGGCCCAGTCGCCGACCGCCTCGAGGTCGATGTTTATGAAGGCGGCGACAAACGGCCGGCCGTCGCCGAACACCACCGTCTCCTTGATCCAGGGGAAGAATTTGAGCTTGTTCTCGATGAATTTCGGGGCGAACAGGGCGCCGCCCCGCAGCCGCCCGACATCCCTGGCGCGGTCGAGGATCTTCAGCTGCCCGTCGGCGTCAAAAAACCCGGAATCACCGGTATGAACCCAGCCGTCCGGGCGTTTTGCGGCGGCGGTCGCCTCGGGGTTCTTGTAATAGCATTGGAACGCGCCGGGGCTTTTGAACAACACCTCGCCATCCTCGGCAATGCGGATTTCGACACCTTCGATCGGCGCCCCCGCGGTATCCGGTCTTACCGCCCCATCGCGCTGGATGCACAGAAAGACCGAGCTTTCGGTCATGCCGTAAAGCTGCTTCAGGTTGATCCCGAGCGAGCGGTAGAACGTGAAGAGGTCGGGTCCGATCGCCTCGCCCGCGGTATAGGCGAGGCGGATGCGGCTGAAACCCAGGGTATTCCTAAGCGGCCCGTAGACCAGCACGCCGCCGAGCCAATAGAGCATCCGTTGGGTCAAAGGCACGCGACGCCGATCGAGGATCGCCGGCCCGACGCGCTTGGCGAAATCGAGGAAAAAATGAAAGAGCCGACGCTTCGCCCAACCGGCATCTTCCATCCGGATCATGACTTGCGTCAGCAGGTTCTCGAAAATCCGCGGCGGCGCAAAGAAATAGGTCGGCCCGAGCTCGCGCAGATCGAGCATGACCGTCGCCTGCGACTCCGGGCACGATGCGCAAAAGCCGGCGCAATAGGCCTGCGCGTAGGAGAAGATGTGCTCGCCGATCCACGCCATCGGCAGATAGGACAGCACCTCCTCGCGGTCGGTCAGGCCTTCGAAGGCGATCGCGCTTTTCGCGGTCGTGATGATGTTGTCGAAGCTAAGGACGACCCCCTTGGGCTGCCCCGTCGTCCCCGAGGTGTAGAGGATGATCGCGGTGTCGCTGCCCCGCCCCTTGGCGATTTCATCGCGGAAAAACCCCGGCTCCTGGTGGGCGAATTCGCGGCCGCGCTCCTGGACCTTCGTGTATTCATCGAGCCAGGGATGCTGGTAGTGGCGCATGCCGCGCGGGTCGGAGAAGATCACTTTTTCGAGCAGCGGGCAGCGTTCTTTGATTTCGGCCAATTTGTCGACCTGCTCCTGGTCCTCGGCCACCGCGAAGCGCACCTCGGCGTGGTCGAGCACAAAGGCCATCTCGTCGGCAATCGAATCCTGGTAAATCGGCACCGGGACGCCGCCCAGCGCCTGCGTCGCGGCGATCGCCCAATAGAGCCGCGGCCGGTTGTCGCCGATGATCGCCAGCTTGTCGCCGCGACGGAACCCGCTGGCCGCGAGCCCGCAGGCCAGCCCCTCGACCTCGACGGCAACCTGCGCCCAATTCCAGCTCTGCCAGATGCCGTAATCCTTCTCGCGATTGGCCGGCCGGTCCGGCCGCACCCGCGCATGCTCGATCAGCAATTTGGGAAACGTATCCGGCGGCCCGCCACCCGACCCGGCTGCGTTGGTCTGTCGATCGCGCACCGGTGCGAAGGCGCTTGCGGTCATCCTTGCTCCTGGGCCGACATCCGGTCTTCCTGCGCTTAAAGCGTGTAGCTAACCGGACCGTCTCAATCGGTCAAGCGGACGAATGACGGTCCTTCGCCTCAACGCGCCGCGACCGCACGAGGAATCCTCCAGGGAGTGAGGAGCATCGCGGAGGGCTTGAGGCATTCACGACGCGGCAATTCGCGGACCCCGAAAACGATCTGTTCCTGATGCGCGCGGGGAAGCCGGACATAGGTGCCGAAGAGCCGGTCCCAAACCGAAAGCACAGCGCCGAAATTGGCGTTCGCCTCGTCATAGGACATGGAGTGGTGGATCAGGTGCAAATCGAGGGTAATGACCACCGGCTGCAATAGCCGCTCCAGCCTTTCCGGCAACCTGGTGTTGCCGTGCGTGACGGCGGCGGCGGCGAAGACGGTGAGCCCGTGGGTAATCACGACGAAGACAGGGATGTCGAGCGCCAGCACCACCAGCCAGTAGAAGCCCGCAGCGAGTAAATACTCGATCGGATGATGGCGCACCGAGGTCGTGACATCGACATCGGGATCGGAGTGATGCAGGGCGTGGAAGCGCCACAGGAACGGCACCGCGTGCTGACAGCGATGTACGGCGTAGATCAAAAAATCGAGCAGCAGGAAAGCCGCGACAAAGCTCAACCAGTGATTGGCGATCGGCCAGGGGGGCAAAGCCACCCCAAGCGCTGCTTCGAGGTGCGGCCGGAAGGTGTCGGTCGGTGCGAAAGTGAAGGAGGCGAGGACGAGATTGAGGAGCCAAATGCCGAGATTGCCAAGCCGCCGCCGCAGCGCCGGAAACTCGCGCTGCCGCCGCGGACGGCAGAATTCCCACAGCGCGACGGCGAGCAAACTGCCAAAGATCACGATAGTGGTCAGACGCTCCTCCTGCGGCTGTCCCGCTCCGCAGCGCCGGCCGCTGGCGTGGCCAGCGGCTGGCCCGTGCAGACGATTAACTCGATCGCGTCACCTTAATTTAGAGGCGGGCATTGAGTTGTAGAAGCCGCCCCCGGGGTCGGTGTCGAAGCATATGTGGTGCCGTCGGTCCCGATGGAAGCGAACGCCCCAATAACCGGGTTGCCGGAAATTGTGGCGCAGAATCCGAAGAAACTTGGCGAGGTTGCTGGAGGCATAGGGGGCGTGAGCGGACACGTCGTGGCAGTACAGGGGGGCGCCGCATAAGGGGCAATGCCGACCGATGTTCCAGTCCCAGGAATTGGGAAGCCGCGGACATCCATAGTAAAGGCTTCGCAATAGCCCGAGATCGGATTGACGCCAATAGGGCATGGAGACGCAGCGAAATACGCCGGGTCGTTTTGCCTGGTCACGGCAAGCGGTATCTGCACCTCGACGATGGGGTGCGGAACGGGCGAGTTCGGCGATGGGGCAAAGGCAAAGTTGAGGTTTAACCCTAGCGCACCCGGGCTGTATTTCTTCGTCTTGCCACTTCCCAGGAAGTCGCCGGAGACCGTAGCGCTCGCGCACCCAAAACCAACGCAGACCGCATTCAGCGTGGCAGCGACCGGACGCTCGCTACCGTCCGGGTTCAATACCACGAGCGGCAACGAAAGGGCCACGGGGACAACGAGCTTATTCGTCCCGGGAAGGTCGTAGAATAGATCAAAGGTCTGAGGCTGACCATTCGCTCCCGCGAGCGCATGGGAGTAGAAAAAGCTCTTGGCAGCAGGATCGCCATATTGCGTGGCCACGAGCCCCGGCGTGAAGGCCAGCGGCGTCAGGTACCACATCGCATCGATGGTCCCCAACGGCGGTGATTTCGCTGGGCCGTTGACGGCATTGACGGCCACTTCCGGGCATCCGGGTGGGGTGCAGACGGAGTTAAGTACGCGAACGATGTCGGGGGACTCGTTTGTAAGGCCGGCGATTTCGATGACCTGCTGAGTGACCGTGGGAAGCTGCGGGCAGGGCACGGTAGGCCCAAATACCGAGCAGACGTCATTCAAAACCCCTTGAAGGCTCAATCCGCTTGAACCCCCGTCGCCCGCCCATACAGAGCCGCTGCCGCACATCCAGATAACGGCGGCCGCACCTGCGAGCCGCGAGATTACCGAGGGCCTGAGCGATACGCTCATTTCGATGTCTCCCCTTCCTGAAGTGATCGAGCCGTTCCCCTGGAGGATCTTCAGCTAAAGTCTACCAGGCTCCTGCACCCAATCCGTATCAATTTGTTTGGTTAACGACATAAATGCCGGTTTTTTGTTGATTTCTGTCACGATTGTGAGAAATTCAGTCACATTCCTGGCTTGCGAAGGAAATATCCGCCCGCGATGTCGACCAAGTGTGAATCAGCTCACACTTTCGCCGAAATGAGCGGAGCATTTTTCGGCATCCGCAATGGGAGATGAACGATGAAGGAATTGAGGTGGTGCTGCAGCCATATGGTGTGGCGGTTTCTGGCTTCGGTGGCCGTGGCCGTGTGCCTGGCATCGGGGGGCGCGCGCGCCCAGACCGTCTCGGCGCCCTATAACGTTTGGGTCCAACCGATCGATGTATGCAACAGCGCCGGGACGAGTTGCGCGCCAATCAATAGTAAGGGCCAGACCGTTCTCAACGGTACAAATACGCAGGTGGGCTTCTTTGATCCGACTTCGGGAGCAAACATTACCCAGTCGATCATCCTGAGCCAACTCGGCGTCAACGTGGCCTTCCTGCCGGTCGTTCAGTACAACTCAGCCCCCAACGTGTCCCCCACCGGCGCTTATGCTGCGACGGACTACCGGACGCTGCACATTGTAACCAACAATTCGGCCTGCGGTCTCCCGTCGGGCAGCCCCGCGACCGGACAGCAGAGCTGCGATTTTCTCGTCCTCACACAGCAGCCGGCGATCTCGCAAGGCAGCGTCCCCAACCCCACGACCCCGCCGGGTGTGCCGGTGGCCTCGGACCCGGCGACGATCAACATGTTCTTCGTTAATACGCTCGTGCCACCGACGTCGGGGCAGCTCTATGGTTTCAGCTGGGTCGGCAACAACGGGGTCGCGATCAGCTCCAACACCCTGCTGGGGGTTCCGCTTTTGGGCTTGCCGGCGCGCCCGGACACGCTTGCGCACGAGATCGGCCATGATCTCAATCTCGATCACAACACTTTCGGAGCGGGACCCCAGCCCACGCCAACCAGCCCGTGTTCCACGACCCCAGAAACCGGTTGCACCGTCAACCTGATGACCGCCGGCGGGACTTCCGGGATGAACCTTCGCTTCCAACCGACAATCGCGAATGCGCTCCCGGACCTTTCAAAGGGAACCGCCGACCAGCTGAACACCGAGGCAGAGGAGAGCGCGACCTTGCCGATATCACAGCAGCGGGAGGTGTTGGCGAGCGGCTTCATCAAAACCACGCTGCCCGCGATGCTAACGGCGACGAAGTGAGGGTGAAATGAAAACGCTAGTTGGAATTTGTATCGTCTGCAGTAGTGTTTGTGCCGCCATGGCAGTCCCTGTCGCCCCAGCGATCGCCGCCGGCAGCTCGGTAAACTTTACTGTGTCCGCGCCTCAGTCGCCGCTTAACGTCCTCGTCATCGAGCTTCCTAGCGGATTCAAATTCAACTCCAAGAATCGGTTCAAGGTCATATCCCAATCACGGGAAAACCTGATCCAGGACGTGGAGTACTTCCCGGACGCCGACAATGATCCGAGCAACCCGAGCGCTCAGTACATGATCGGACCGGCCTACAGCGCATGTACGGCCAACGGTGCGCAATGTCTCATAGTCGAGTTTAACGCGTCAGGGCTCGGCCCGAGCGATTCGCTCAAGTTCTCGCAAGGCATTCTCAAGGGTACGGTTCCTGCTACGCTGCAGCAGCTGGCGGGCGCCAACATCACCTTCGCGTTAAACCTTCCGAGCGCCGCCGGGAGCACGACGATGGGCCAGTACATAACGACGAGCGAACTGGAGTTCGACAGCACCACAAATCAGGATACGGCGAGCACACAAAACGCGAGTACCACGGTGCCGCCGGTGGTGACCAACCCGGGCGCGGTCGCGAGTTCGGGCTCCCCGGGGTGCACGCCGATTATCAACAATTTCGGTTTCTTAGTTTGCAAGAACAACCCCGTAAACACGGGCGTTTCGGACGGCAATGTATGTCAAGAAGGAGGTCAGCCGCCGGGGATCACCTGCCCCTGATCCGTCGCTCGGGTTCGCGGACCGCCCGCGCCGCGGCCTTTTAGAGGAGGCCGCGGTGGGGCTGTGCGGGCCTCAGGAATTCCTGCGGTATTCGATCAGACCGAGGCCGGCGAGCCCCACAACCAGCAGCGCCAGAGAAGCGGGCGCAGGAAGTGTCGGCAATGGTACGGGCGATAACGTCGCCGTAAAGCTTGCTTGGCCCGTAGCAGTGTTCAGAACAAAAGTCCCGTCGGTGGTGGGAAAGAATTCACCTAAGGTGAAGATCGCCGTGCCCATCAATGGGCCAATCGACGTCTTCAAATCATACGTATCAAACGAAGCGTTCTTGGTAAACAGTATTCCTTGGACCGCCGTGTTGTCGCCGAAGCCGGCACTAGGACTCGCGAGGGTCGTGGTCTGATTGACAGCGGCTTGGATGGTGTCGGTAAACGTGGTCGTCGGGAATCCAGTCACATTCAGCATCAATGGCATCGTTTGTACATTGAAGAACGAAGGCGACGATCCGCTGACGTTCGTCGTGTCGTTGTTCATCGTGAGTGTCACGGTGGCATTGGCGAACGGCGTCCCGCCAAGACTTCCAGAGGCCCCCGTCACTTGCTCCGTATAGGTGATCGGAACGGCAATTGACGGAGTTGCCGACAATATCGTTCCTGCGGCACCCAGAGCTAGCGCTGGTAGAAACGTTGCCTGCTTGCGCATCAATTCCCGCTCCTCGTCCGAGTTCTTCATTGACCGGCAAGATTAATGTCAGCCTAGTTAAATCAGCTATTTAGACCTGGGTACATATAGTTAATAGACCACATCGCTAATATTTTGGCACAGCTTTTGGTCAAAGTCATTCGCTAATTCAGTTTCGGCCTCAAACTGCGCCGAGACTGAAAAGCGTCATTCGAACCCCGCCTTGCGCAGCCCGTCCAGAAGGTGATCGACATCGGCCGGATCGGGCCAATTCCGCCGAAATATGCTCGCGGAAAATTCCAGGTTCGGGTCCATTCGCTTGAGTTCGGCAAGCGCCGGCTGCGCCTCCTTAATCCTGCCAAGCTGGGCGAGGCCGGCGACGACATAGCGAAGGCCGTGCGGCCAGTTGCGGTTGAGCGACCACGACCGTCGCCCGGCTTCGACGGCCTCCGTATATTGCCGCATCTGGTAATGCGCCCCGGCCAACGCCGGAAGCCAGATGAACAGACGCGGATCGCTGGGGCTGAGGCGGATGCCTTTTTCCGCTAGGCCGATCGCCTCTTCTCGCCGCCCGGCATAGAGGTACATCTGTCCGAGCAGCACGTGGGCGGCGGCAAAGCTCGGGTTGAGCTTGATCGCTTCCTCGAAGGCTGCGATCCCGCGCTCGGAACGGCGCGTCCACATGCAAGCCAGACCAAGAGCAAAATGCGCGTTCGGATAGCGCGGGTCGAGCACAACGGCCTGTCGCGCGAGATCGTACGCGTCCTCGAACCGGGCATCGGCATCGTCGGCCCATCCAATCATCGCCGCGCTGGATAGCGAGATCGAGAGACCGGCGATGGCTTGAGGATATTGCGGCTCGATCGCCAAGGCACGACGGTAATAGGCTTGTGCCTCGATGTTGTCCGCCTTGTTTTGCCGGTAATGGTGCCACACACCGCGCTGGTAGAGCTCGTAGGCGTCTTCGCTCCGCGGCGGCCGCTCGGCAACGCGCTCGCGCTCGAATTTGAGAAGTTCCGGTTCTATGGCACCGGCGATCGTATGGGCGATCTCATCTTGCAACTCGAACAGGTCGGTGAGGTCGCGATCGTACCGCTCGGCCATTATGTGATGGTTTGTGTCGGCCCGGATCAACTGCATCGTGACGCGGACCCGGCGGCCCGATTTGCGCACGCTGCCTTCGAGGACATAACGCACGCCCAACTCTTCGCCGACTTTCTTGATGTCGACGGTCTTGCCTTTGTAGGTAAAGGTCGAGGCGCGGGCGATCACCGGGAAGGCGCGCCAGCCGGCCAGCATCGAGATGATGTCCTCGGTGATGCCGTCGGCGAAGAACTCTTGCTCGGGATCGCCGCTGAAATTGGCGAACGGCAAGACCGCGATGGCACGCCGATCGTCGAAATCCGGCGCGCTCGCCGCGAGCGTGGCGGCGGCGACAAGGTCTTCAGACAGCTCGGCCATCTCGCCGGCCATCCGGTAGACCCTGATGGGTCTCGCAATGTTCTTGAGGCTCTGCGGGCCGAGATCCTCGAAATCGAAATCGAGCTTGTTGGCGACCTGTTGATGGACGACATCCGATACATAGACACTGCCCGGCTTGGCGAGCGCCTCGACCCGAGCCGCAATGTTGACGCCGTCGCCGAAGATGTCGCCTTCCTCGGCGATGATGTCGCCGAAATTGATCCCGATCCGCATCGCGATGCGCCGTTCCTCGGGCAACGTCCGGTTCGTTTGCGCGACCGCGTCGCGCAGAGCGGCCGCACAGCGCGCCGCCTCGACGACATCGTCGAAATCAGCGAGGACTATCTCGGCCGTCTCCTTGAAGATACTTCCGCCGAATTCGCCGATTTGGGGTTCGACGACCCCGGTCAGAAGCCCCCTTAGCTCCGCGAAGTTCTCTTTCTCGTCGCCGGGGAGCAGCCGGCTATAGCCGGCGACCAGAATGGCCGCCAGCCGGCGCGTAACGCGCTCTCCCGGTTGCTCCAGCACGACCCCGTGCACCTTTTCGCAAGATGCGGCTAAAATTCTCCGCTTACAGCGAGTATAGTGTGAACCAGCTCACACTTACGCAATTTTTCCGGCCCCGGTGCGATTATGTCTGCAACCCATAGAGACGAGCCGCCGACCCGAAAATTGCCCTAATGGCGTGGTACCGTCCCCGCTTATGACGGAGACCGCGATGCAGTTTGCCGGTATTTCATTTCTACCCCCCGAGAGCCCGAGACCAAGACGGGGATGCGCGAACCAAGTACACGCAAGACACCCCGCCTGTTTTTCCCTTGTATTATCAGGTGAGGTCGAGGGGGCTGGCCGCGGTCCAGGCCGCCTCAGTCAGGGGTTTCCGCCTCGCGGAGCAATTCGAGGTCGGAGTGGAGGCGCGCCGCGTCGGCAAAGCGGATCTTGCGCAACGAGCCGAGGCGAAATTGCGGCGCAATGCGGGCCAGCTGGCGCACCGCCTCCGCCGCGTCGTCGGGACGGCCAAGCCTGGCGCAGGCCAATGCGAGGACACAATAGGGAAAAGCGAAGTTGCGGTTGCCGTCGATCGCCTTGCGGGCATGCGCAACGGCTTCTTCGGTGCGGCCGGACAGAAGGCACGACAGCCCCGACGCGAACGCCGCGTGGTAGACGAGCGGCTCCAACGGGCTCAGCTGCAGTGCTTTCTCGGCATGCTCGATGGCAGTGTCATAGGAACCGCAAACACATCTCGTCAGGGCATCGAAGCCGAGGACCGCGGCGGCGTTGGTGTTGATCATCATGGCGCGGTCGACGGCCGCGAGCGCGAAATCGTGGTCGCGCGTCAGGCTGGCGTGCACCGCGCCTCCCAGCGCCAGGGGGAGCGGTGCGTCGGCGCCTCCGTCGATCGCGGCCCGCGCCATCCGTCTTGCAATCTCCCGGTCATCGGCCTGCGCGCCCGGCCAATCCATCAGATGGCGCTGCTGGTAGCACCACGCGGCCAGCGCATTGGCCATCGCGAAGTCGGGATCCGCCTCCAACGCCTCGCTCAACAACCGCAGCGCCTCCGCGTTGTCTTGCGCGGTCTCGGCGAAGGCCGGCGGAAAGGCCCGCAGGGTGAGGTCGTAGGCGTCCTGGTTTTCCTCGGGCTTGCGCCGCGCCCGCTCGATCTCGGCCTCGCGCAGCACCGGCGCGACCGAGCCGATCACGCTTTCGGTGATCCTGTCCTGCAGATCGAACGTGTCTTCTAGGGTGCCGTCGAAGCGGTCGGCCCACAGATGCTGGCCACTTGCCGCCTCGACGAGCTGACAGGAGATGCGCACCCGATTGCCCGCCTTGCGCAGGCTCCCTTCGACGACATACCGCACGCCGAGCTCACGCGCCAGTTGCTTCGAATCCGCGCCCTTTCCCTTGTAGCTGAAGCTGGTGTTGCGGGCGACGATCGAGAACCACCGCGCCCGCGCCAGTTCGGTGATCAAATCCTCGGCGACGCTGTCGAGAAAGAACTCGGTCTCAGTATCGCCGCCGAGGTTCTGGAACGGCAACACGGCGAGCGCCGGTCTGTCGACCGGCGCGGCGGCTCTGCGGCGGCCAGTGCTCGGCGAGCCGGTAGGTTTTTCTTCCAGCAGGATGCGGAAGACGCGCACCGGGCGGCTGATGTTCTTGAGCTCGTGCTGGCCGCAATCCTCGAACATGATCGGCAGGCGATCGCGAACCTGGTCGCGCACCGCGCGGCTGACGTTGATCCCGCCCGGTTCGGCCAACGCCTCCATCCGGGAAGCGACGGCGACACCGTCGCCGTAGATCAGATCGCCGTCCGAGACCACATCACCCATATTGATCGCAAAGCGAAACTGGAGGCGCCGATCGGGCGGCGTGTCGGCACTCCGCTCCGGCATTGCCCGTTGGATCGCGATCGCGCAACGCACGGCATCGACGACGCTGTTGAACTCTACCAGCAGGCCGTCGCCCATCGTGCGCACGATGCGGCCCCGGTGCTCGGCGATCTTCGGGTCGACGAGATCTTGGCGCACCGCTTTGAGCGCCGCCAGGGTGCCCTCCTCGTCGATCCCCATCAGCCGGGAATAGCCGACGACATCGGCGCACAAAATGACCGCGAACCTATGCTCTACTCTGGAATCTGCCACAACCTCCCGCCGTCCCCTCGGATTTCAGCGCATTTGAGCAGCCTAGTCCTGAGGACACCCGCGTCAAGCCGCTTCGCGTTGGCGGCGTCTCTGTCTGCCTGTCGGGCACCACCGCGGCGGGCCGATGCGCCCGGCAGCGCAAATCAGACCGTGATCCTTTGCCCGTCGAAGGTGGTGATTTCGAACCTTTCGAAATTCTCCCCCGCGTAGCAGGCACAAGAAATGAGGTACCCAGAAGATAACGAAACCGGCCTGCTTCGCTAATGATATGGGGCGGCGCCTGGTATTCGGGTAAAGAATTCCCGTCTACTCGTCGAATGCTCTTTCTCCGGAACGCGGCAGCTTACAATGTCGGCCGCCGTTTTTCCTATCTTTCTCCTGCCCTCCATTGCCCGACCTCCCAATTGACAATCAGTGCCCAGGAGCTGTTGACATCTGTCGCATTGGCTGCGACACTGCGATTGCAATAACTTGATCGAGGCGCGACAGCTGCGCCTCCCAGCGATAATTCGTTTCTGCCGCAGCCCGGGCTCTGCGCGCCATCTCGGCCCGCCGATGGCTGTCCCGCAGCAAATCGATTACATGCCAGGCAAATTCCTGTGGGTTGTCCGTCGCGACGATACCTTCCGCCGCGGGGATGGCCGTGCCCCTCCAAGCAGTCGTCGAGGCGACACAAGGCAGCCCCATAGCGAGCGCCTCGAGCAGCTTATTCTGCACGCCGCGCGCCATTCGCAACGGCGCGACGAAGATTTCGGCTTGATCGAGATAAGGGCGTGCGTCCCGAACCCAGCCGGTCACCGTCACCCCGCGACGCTTGGCCAAGCGGCGCACCGCGGGGGCAGGCCGGGCGCCGCAGATCGTGAAATTCGCCGCCGGTACTTCCGTCTGCACGACCGGCAGGATCTCATCGCAGAACCAGACGACGGCATCGATGTTGGGGCGATAATCCATGACCCCGGTAAAAACCATCGATGCCGGCCTCTTGGCCCTGCCTGCCGACCGGAAATAGTCGAGGTCGACGCCATTGCCGACGACAGTCACCGGAATGCCGGGGATCAGCCTATCGAAATCATGTTTTTCGATCTCGGTATGAACCAGCGCATGCGAGAAGATCTGTGCAATGTGCCGCTCATAGCCTAGAAGCCGCTGCTGCTCGATCGCGTAGATCCAATTCAATGGGATGCTCGATCGTTCCGCATATTGCCGCCATTTGAGCGAGTCGAGGTCGCCGAAATGCATTATCCGGGGCACATCGGGGAAGTGCTCGGCAAACTGCGCCATGTTGCAGCTGTAGACGATGATCAGGTCGGGCCGCAGCTCAGCGTATTTTTTCTGGATGGCGTTATGCAGCTTCGTTTCGTTCAACGCCGCCACTGAAAGCGGGTGTCCGGTGAAGAGCGCTGCGAGCGCGCGCAGCTTTATCGTAAATCCGTCGACCGGAGCAGCGGTGACGCTCTTTGCGTAAGCTTGCAGTCCGGAGACATTCGCGAGGTCCTGCACGCCATCGCCAATACAGAACACGTGCACCTCGTGACGCGCGGCGAGATGACGGATTTCGTTGAACGCGGCGATTTTGTCGCCGCGGTCGGGTGGAAACGGCACGCGCCGACATATGTAAAAAATCCGCATGGGATCGCTTGCCCCCTCTCGGCAGATCAGGGATCGACCTGCAGCTCCATTGTTGCGGTCCCGCCGCTCGGCAGATCTACGGCCCGAAGTTTCCAGATGCCGGTTTTGTCATTGAGGGCAAGAGCCAGGACTTTGGTGGTCACACCCCCAGCGACGAGCAAGTTTTCGGAATACTGAGAAATCGTGTCGCCCTCGGGGTCGATAACATCGAGGCGAATGAGCGCCATGTTCCGCCGGTGAGTGCGATCGAACCTGAAATTCAGCAATTTCGCCAAGACGTGCCCGACCAGGCCCGGCGATCGAGGGAGGAGCGATCGGCTTCTCCGAGAAAATCAGCAGAACCGGTTCCACCGCATCCAGTTCGAGTTCGAGCCGGTCGGTATAACCGAGCAGCTGACCCGCCCGAACATCATAGACGCTGAACCTCCGCGGCAAAGCCAAAGTCACAGTTTCGCGGCTCTCAGGGTTCGACGGGGGGAGATAGTTGCGCTGGAGGGCCACGATCGTCAGCTCTCCGTTGCGGAAAATACGGGTCTCTGCATCGTAGGCCGGCCCGCCGTCGATGCGACGCACAGATAAGGGCGATTTCACGCCCGCACTGTCGAGAATTCGCCAGAGGCGCTCGGTATTCCGCCGGTCACGGCCATTCGCCGAGGCGAGGTAAATCGCTTTTCCCTTGCCGAGCGAGAAGCTGGCGGCAGAACGGTTAGGCGGACCAGCAAAGATATCCGAGAGAGCGGGTTTCGTGAGCCGTCTTCCATGCTCGTCAAACTGACCGGGTTCGCTGTCGGCAATGACCACCCCGCCGCGCTCGACAAACTCACGGATCTCGGCGGCCTCGCTCGCGTCGAGCGCGATTGCATGCGGCAGTACCAGGACTCGGTAATCGCCGAGGAGCTCGCCTCGCCGGACTTGTTCGGATGACACAAACCGATGTTGCAGGCCCATATGCTCGAGCGCATGAGCGAACTGCCGCGTGCTCGCTCTGATCGCATCATCCTGATACTCCGTGCTCGCTCCGCGGCGGCTCCATTCCTCGGTCGACGCTCTTCGATCGAGCAGCCATTGGATGCGCCTGCTCGACGGCGAATAGAGGATTCCGATCGGGTCGGTGAGCCGCCGGCTGTTGATCAGCAGGGCGCGAAGGCCGTTTCTTATCTCGGCGAAATACGGCGCAGCTGCGCGTCCTCTATCGCCCAGGCCGCCGTCTTCGCCAACGAACTCGCTCTTGTCGTCCCACAAGATGAGACCCCGCGTTCCGCGGAGCAACTCGCGCCAGACACGATGCGTCTCTCGCGGGCCACTTCCGAATGAGGTCGTCAGCAGGATCAGTTCCGGATTGAACGAGCGCGCGATCGGGATATTCTCGCCATAAGCATACAGCTCCATGGTATCGACGCTGGTTGCGAGGCGAGAATAATCGTAGCCGCCCCAGCCGGGAATTTGGGCACCCTCGATCGCCGACACGGCGCCGGGATCGGCGGCGTGGACCGCATCGCTGCCGCTCTTGACGGCGCGCGAGAAGGCGATATCCATCCACTCCTTAAAATCCGCCCATGCCGAATAATTCTCGTCGGAGCGCTTCATCGCGTCATCGGTCGTCATAGGCACGACCTCGTCCCAGCCTTGGAACGCCGTGCCCCATTGCTGATTTAGCGCGGCCAGGCCGTGATATTCGCTCTTCAGCCATTCGCGCATTTCAGCGAGAGAAAAATCGGAGAAATCGAAATCCCAGAACACCGACAGATCGCCAATCCCGGTTTCGTCGCCGAGATTATAGTACAGCGGCCGATAGGGATGCAGCGCCCGCACGCTGCGGATTAGACGATCGTGAATTTTGTTCAGCCATTGCGGGTCGGAAAGGCTTGGCTCACGCATAAACGCGGCGCGATCACCGGGGTTCGCCCAATAGCGCTGTTTGGCTTCGACAAATCGCCAGTCTACCGGGCGACCATCGTACCACTTGTGATAGGGAGAATAAAAATCGGTCGCAATGTTTTCCAGATAGCAGCGCAGATCGGCGTCGACCAGACGGGCAAGGCTGGGCATCGAGGTGCTCGCTTCGTCGCGGTGGTCGGCTTGCACCATTCCGGCTGTAACCCCCAGCTTTTTCAACGTGGCGTACCCGGCCGGCGTCTGTCCTTGCCACATGATTATCTGATAATCCGACCACGCATCGTCGGCGGGCGGTATGCGGAACGAGGTTGATACCTCGTTCTCGAAGTGGCGATTCCCGCCGTTTTGTTCGATGTGGTCGAGGTTTAGATGCGCGACGAGTTGGTTCTCCATCGTGGCGGCTCTTTTGAGGTCGAGGGCGAAGACCACCTCCGGGACCTCGGCGACATCGACTGGGATGCGGCGCCGCTCGACCAATCGGCCAACAACGTCACTCCATTTGATATCGAGAGACCCATGCCCGGTTAATTTCTTATCAAAGCGGTAGGCGAAGTCGGCAGGCCGATTTCGTTGCATCGACTTCGGCACAACAAGCTCGTCGGCAGCTGCAGCACCGCCGACCAAAACGGCAATAGTCAAGAGCAACAAACGGAGGTTCACAGGCCGCTACTTAAATACTGCGCAGCCGAATGGGTTGATTGGTGTCGAGACGCCTTGGAAGGTATTGTTGGTCAACTGCACGGGCACGCATTTCGGGTCGTAAATGCCCGTCGCGTTCGGGGCAGTGTTGATAAAGACGTTCTTCGACAGCGATAAGCCGTTGTTGCCGAAGGGCAGACCCTCTTCGCCGTAGGCGACCATTTTGTTGTTTTGCGTCGCCGGGCCCTGGAAGATGCGGTTTCCCGAGATAACGGCGCTGCCGCCCTCGGGTATATCGATCGCGAAGCTGCTCGAGCCGGCGCGGCAGCCGACTGCGGCGTAGCCTTCCCCATCGTAGACCTGGTTGTTTTCGATCCTGGTGTTCAGCGCGCGGCTCTTGATGTCGTGCCCGATCAATTGTCCGCAGAACAAGCTGCCAGTCACGGTCAAGCGGCCCGCATGGTTGACGTATAGTGCGTGCTGAAAGTATTTGGGGTCGGGGTTCCCGTTGTTTTCGAATTTCGAGTTGGTGACGGCAATCGTCTCGCCGGTGTCGTTACCGGTCAAAATCCCCTCCTGATTATTGGTAAAGACGCTGTTCCGCACGATCAGTGTGGCGCCCGCGGCGGTATTCTGGTCCCGGATGCCGGCGCCGTTCCCACCCAATGAATTATCGATCATCGCTCCGATGAAAGTCAGACCATCGACCGTCAGGCTCGCGAAAGTCAGAATGATCCCTTTCTGGTTCGGCAAAGACACGGTCGCCTCGAGCCGCACGGGATTTCCCGCCCTGCGGGGATCGACCTCGATCGTTAGCGGCCGGGTCACCACCGAAAAATCATTCGTGTAAGTTCCGGGCGCGACTTGGATGTCGTAATAGCTGTTCGGATCGCTGTCGGCGTCGGCAGCGGCTACAGCGGCACTGATTGTCCGGTACTGAACATTAGCGGACATGCCGACGGTCAGAATCTTGGTGCCGGCGCCGGCGGGCATAGCGGCAGTGGCGAAGGCCGCCACGCACACCGGCAATCCGCCTCCGATCCGCAAGGATGCTCCTCTGCGCTGTATCAAGCCCTCAAAGGCTCCAGTAATGGATGCCCGGGGGAACCTTGCCGCGAGCGACGACCGACTTGACGTCGACAAAGACCCCACCCGGGACCAGTGAAGCGAACAGCCTAGGCCAGCCGCCCTCACCGAGCACGCGGTGAGGCACTGCCAGGATCAGCCCGTCGAGTTTGGCCAACCCCTCGAGGGGCACCAGCTCGACACCGTATTCGCGCTTCGCCTCGGCGGGGTCGGCGAGCGGGTCCGCAACCGTGGCCGCGATGCCGAATTCGCGCAATTCGGCGACAATGTCGGGCACCCGGCTGTTGCGCAAATCGGGCACATTTTCCTTGAACGTGATGCCGAGGATCGCGATCCGGGCCCCCTTCACCGGCCGCTCCGCCGCGATCAGCAGCTTGACGAGGCGCTGCGCGATAAAGCCGCCCATGCCGTCATTGATGCGGCGGCCGGAGAGGATGACCTGCGGGTAATAGCCGGCCGCTTCGGCCCTTGCGGTCAGGTAGTAGGGGTCGACGCCGATGCAGTGTCCGCCGACCAGCCCGGGGGTGAACGGCAGGAAATTCCACTTTGTGCCGGCCGCTTCCAGCACCTCCCTGGTCGGAATTCCGAGCCGGTCGAAGATGATCGCCAGCTCGTTCATCAGCGCGATGTTTAGGTCGCGCTGGGTGTTCTCGATGACCTTTGCCGCCTCGGCGACTTCGAGCGAGGATGCACGGTAGACCCCGGCATCGACGAACCCCTCATAAACCGCGGCAACGCGCTCCAAAGTCTCGGAATCTTCGCAGGCGACGATCTTGACGATGGTTTCGAGCCGGTGCTGCTTGTCGCCGGGGTTGATCCGCTCGGGCGAATAGCCGAGCTTGAAATCGATCTCCTGCCTGAGCCCTGAGGCCGCGGCGAGACGCGGCCCGCAGAATTCGCGGGTCAGGCCGGGATAGACGGTGGATTCGAAAACCACGACCGAGCCCACTGTCAAATGGGGTCCGATCAGGGCGCACGCAGCTTCGAGCGGCGAAAGATCGGGGCGCCGTTCGGCATCGATCGGGGTCGGCACCGTAACGATAAAAAAGCTGGCCTCGTCCAGCGTGTCCGGGTCATCGGTAAACCGAAGCCTCGTCCCGCGCAGCGCCGCCTCGGTGACCTCACCGGTGCTATCCTTGGCATTGCGCAGCGCGGCGATCCGCTGCTGGGAAATGTCAAAACCGACGACCCGCTCGAACTTTTTCGCCAAGGCGAGGGCGACGGGCAGACCGACATAGCCGAGGCCAATGACCGCAAATCCGCGTTCCATGAAGAGACCGATCAGTTCACCTGATAGTACTGCTTGTACCATTGGACAAATCGCGCGAGACCGACTTCGATCGTGGTCTTCGGCTCGAAGCCGAGATCGCGGCGCGAGGCTTCGATATCCGCAAAGCTTTCCGGAACATCGCCGGGTTGCAGCGGCAAGAATTGTTTCTCTGCGGTGCGGCCGAGCTCCCGTTCGAGGACCGCGATAAAGTCGAGGAGTTTTTCCGGTCGATGGTTCCCGAGGTTGTAAATCCGGTGGGGTACACCCTCGGCAGCGGTGGGTGGGCGGTCATGCGCTGCGATCGTACCGGCAGCGATGTCGTCGATGTAAGTGAAATCGCGGGCCATCCTGCCTTCGTTGAACACCTTGATCGGTTCGCCTGCGAGAATCGCCCGGGTGAACAGAAATGCCGCCATATCCGGACGGCCCCATGGGCCATAAACGGTAAAGAACCGCAGCCCTGTCGCGGGCAGGCCATATAGATGGCCGTAGGTGTGCGCGATCAGTTCGCAGCTGCGTTTTGTCGCGGCATAGAGAGAGACCGGATGATCGACCCGATCATCGATGCTGAAGGGCTGCTTGCGGTTGGCGCCGTAGACCGAGGAGGACGATGCATAGGTGATCGCGGCCAGATGTTTGATGCGGCGCGCCGCCTCGAACATCACCAGCGTGCCGGTCACATTGGCATCGATATAGGCGTAAGGGTTTTCCAGCGAATACCGCACGCCCGCCTGCGCCGCGAGATGAATGATGCTGCGCAGGTCCTTGTGGCGCTCGATCATCGTGAACACCCCGTCGCGGTCGGCGACGTCCAGCTTGGCAAATTCAAAGCCGGGAAAGCCCCGCAGCCGGGCGAGCCGCGCCTCCTTCAGATGCACATCGTAATACTCGTTGAGATTATCGATGCCGACTACCCGCTCGCCCCGCTCGAGCAGTGCTTTGGCGATATGAAAACCGATGAACCCGGCAGCGCCGGTAAGAAGGATCGACATCACGCTCCTCTTGCAGCATGCATCGTCAGGGTCTGCTTAACCTGGCGGGCGAAGTGTTCCAAACGAAACGCGAGGCGAGGCTGCTGGACGGTCTGCCACAGCATCGGTTCGCACCGCGTCGCGAAACTCTCCTTCAAACGGTTGCGGCCGGCCATGAAATCATACACCCTTGCGCCCGATCGGAAGGCGTGTCGGATCGCCAGGAAATGGGTTACGATCCCGGGCCGTTCGCGGCGGTCGGCATCGTCGAAGCCGCTCTGGTAAGCATAGACGCGATTGCCTAACCGGAAGTTATAAAGATAGCCGAGGACGCGGCCGCCGGCGCAGACTTTGAGAAGCTGGGTTGCGCCCGCGGCAAAGCTGCGCTCGATCAGCAGCCGATGGAACGGCTCGAAGAAGCCGCCGGAGAAGGAATGCGGCGTGCCGCGCCGCTCCCAAGACGAGCAATGTAGCTCCTTCATCGCATTGAAAAACGTTAATGCGTCCGCCAGGCTTGCCGCCTCGACCAGACGCAACGCGCCGAACCTTTCGAAATACCGCAGTGCGCGCCGGAGCTGCTGGCGCGCATTGGCGCTGAGCACCGGATAGAGCTCGCCGCCGCTGTCCGCCAGCCGGCACAGATCGACCGAATAGGAGGGAAGGGAGGTTTCGCGGCATCCGAGTCCCCAATTGCGGAGCGCTGCTTCGGGCAAGCGCCGCTGCGACCCGCTGACATAAAGCTCGTCGGCGTCGCCACGAATACTGGCGAACCAGCGGATCAGCTCGTCCCAGACAATCAGCTCCCATTCCGCCGCGGCAAGGATGCCGTTGTGCTCGATCGTCAACGCATCGAAGCGGGGGTCGCCGGTCTCGTTCAAATAGAGAGCGCGCGAGCAAACCAGCCCACGCCTGCGGCGGGTCTGATTGGCGCCGAGCAAAGCCAGCGAGACTGTCCGGCCATGCGCCGTGCCGCGCAGCAGCTGTGGCCGGCTAGCCGGCGGCAGGGCGGCCAAAAACGTGCCGATCCAATGCCACGAAGTAAAGAAGGAAGGGTGTCCGGCAGCTTCGAGCGCGCGCCACTCCCGCTCGAGCCCGGGCAATCCGGGCAACGCCTCACGGCGGAACGCGATCTTGCAAGGCATCCTCGTTCGGTTGAGAGAGAAATTCCGCATTTGCACTTTACGTTTACATCGCGGAGCCGTCTCGGCCGATTGCAGACCGATCGCGATCCACACGGCTAGGTCGGGCAGTCTGATCGAAATCTGCGATTGCTGCGCATCAGTTCCCTTGAAGTCAGCTTTGTGCTATTATCTTTCGATCGGTCATAAACGCAGTATCGCCGAACGGCAAATTGGCATTTCACAATCTCCTTATTGCAGCCATTGGAAACAGCAGGCGACAATGCGCTTCTTCGAAACCACGGGCAATGCAATCGTGATTGCCTATGATGATAAGCCGGTTCTCACTACGGATCCCTGGATCAACGCGGATGCCTATTTCGGCAGTTGGGCGCACGATTACGAAATTTCACCACTTCAAATCCAGGCTATCCGGGATGCGGAGTACCATTGGTTCTCGCACGGCCACCCCGACCATTTGAATATCGCTTCTCTTCCGATGCTGACAAAGGGTCAGTTTCTGCTCTCGGACCATTACGCAAATCGCATTCAACGGGAACTCACTGCAGCTGGGTATCGAGTTCGCGTGCTGCCCGATCGGGAATGGGTTCAGCTGTCGAAGGGTATCCGGGTTTATTCGGTTGCCAATCAAAACCAGGATTCGATGCTGCTGATCGATGTGAATGACCGGCTCATTATCAACCTGAACGATTCCAGCGACTATGGCAAATCCTTCCGTGTGCGGCGTCTGGCGAAGCATTTTAAGGAAGTGTACATGCTTCAGCTGCACGGTTGGGGGGGAGCAGATATGTTGAACCTATTTGATCCCTCCGGCCGTAAAATAGTTTCGCCGGAGGAGAGGCGACGCCCAATTGCACCGCGATCGCAAAGGAGCGCTCGGGCAATGGGCGCGAACAAGATCATCCCGTTTTCGTCTTTCCAATGTTACCAGCGCGAGGACAGCGCCTGGGCCAACGATCTTATTCCCGAGGTTGCCGATTATCTCGCGGGCGCGCTGCCAAATTGGCCGGAAATAATACCCCCATTCGTCAAGGTCGATTGCGAAACCGACGAAATAACCCCCCTCAACCCGCCCCGCGCGCCACGGATGATAAAAAAGCCGGAAGATTTCGGCGACAGCTGGTCCGATCCCTTGACCGACAGTGACAAGGAAAAGGTTCGCCGCTACTTTATGGCTCGCGAGGTATTGCGTGACTATTTCGGGTTTATCGAGGTGTCGGCAGGCAAATCTACTGTCACGGTGGACCTAAATAGCGAGCGGCCTGATATCGGAATCAAGTTCGAGTGTCCGCGAAACTCATTGATGACCTGTATAGAACACGAGTTGTTCGATGATCTGCTGATTGGCAATTACATGCGCACCACATTGTACAATGTTGAAGCGCTTTATCCGCATTTCACGCCATTTGTTGCCAAGTATGGGGATAACGGAGGCGCTAAAACTAAACGAGAATTGGCAAGATATTTTGGCCATTACTACATGCGCGATCCGATCGCCCATACCTTAAAATCGCTTGCCAACACCAGCGAAATGGTGCTGCGCAAGGCGTTCCCAGAAGATTCGGCGATGTTCCGCTTCGCAAAGCGCACCTACCACGCCTACGCGGGCCGTCACGCCAATCAACGCTCGGGCGCATAGGAGGTCGTTTGATGTGTGATGGGCTCGTAAAGCCCACTCACTGCTCGGGTAGGATCGCGTCGCGCGCCGGTCTTTGATGCGAATACTGCACATCCTCGACCATTCGCTGCCGCTGCAGAGCGGCTATGTGTATCGCACCCTTGGCATTGTCGACCGCCAGCGGGCACTAGGCTGGGAACCGGTGCTGCTGACCAGCGGCAAGCACTACGCGCCGGGACCGGCGCGAGAGCGCATCGGTGAATGGGAATTCCTGCGGACCCGGATGCCGACCGGGCTCTCCGCCCGGCTGCCGTGGGTTCGCGAGCTGACGATTGTCAGCGACCTCGAGAGGCGGCTCGACGAGGTGATTGACGAGGTTCGGCCGCAAATCCTGCACGCCCACTCGCCGGTCCTCAACGCCATGTCGGCAATTCGGGCCGGCCGGCGGCATGGAATCCCGATCGTTTATGAAATCCGCGCCCTTTGGGAGGACGCGGCGGCAAGTCACGGTACGCATGGTCAGGCGGGCCTGCGGTACCTGGCGACCCGGGCCGTCGAGACCCGCGCGCTTCATCGCGCGGATGCGGTGACGACGATCTGCGATGGCTTGCGGGCCGATGCGATCGCCCGCGGCGTCCCCGGTGACAAGGTTACGGTCATTCCCAACGCCGTCGACCGCAATAAATTCGCCGGACCGGGAATTCCCGACCCCGCTCTCGCAAACCGGCTCGGGCTCTCCGGCAAGATCCTTCTCGGCTTCTTCGGCTCGTTCTACGCCTATGAGGGTCTGGACCTGCTGCTGCGTGCACTTCCCGACATGCGCCGTCAGGGCCCAGGCATCGCGATATTGCTGGTCGGCGGCGGGCCAGAAGAGGAGAGGCTGCGTGCTCTGGCAGGTGAGCTCGATCTTGGCGCAAGCGTCGTTTTTGCCGGACGCGTCCAGCATGAAGAGATGCGCCGGTATTACGATCTGGTTGACGTGCTGGTCTTCCCGCGAATTTCGACCCGCTTGACCGAGCTGGTGACCCCGCTGAAGCCGCTCGAGGCGATGGCGCAGGAGCGCATCGTCGTCGCGTCGAGCGTCGGCGGCCATCGCGAGCTGATCCGCGCCGGGGAAACGGGTTACCTGTTTCCGCCGGATGACCCGCAACGCCTCGCTGAGGGGGTGCTCGCGGCACTCGCCGACCGTGATTCCTGGCCGCGCATCCGGGCGCAGGCGAGCGAGTTCATCGATAACGAGCGCTCGTGGGCGCACAGCGTCGCCCGCTACGGCGAGGTCTACCGCCGCATCTTGCGGGATTAGGCTGCGTGCAAAGGAGCGGCCCGAGCCTTCGAGCGCCGTTCCAAGATTGCGTGGAACAGCGCGATTTGTCCGTCGGTCGTGCTCTGCCAATCGAATTGCTCGGCGTAGCGGCGGATTGCGGCGCGGGACGGCGGTGCCGCGAGGAGTTCGCGGATCGCGGATGCCAGCCCGCTCGGAGTGACATCGGCCAGAATGCGTCCGGCCTCGGCCGCGCCGACGATATCCGCAATGCCATCCATCGGGGAGACCACCACCGGGGTGCCGCAAGCCATGCTCTCCAACAGGACGTTGGGCCAGCCTTCATGGGTCGAAACGAGCAGCAGGAGATCGGCCGCGCTGTAGATTTCGGGAAGGCAATCCTGCGGCACCCGGCCGAGCAGGCGCACCCGGTCGGCGACTTGGCGCTCGCGCGCCAATTTCGCGATATTGGGGCGTTCGGTCCCCTCGCCGACGATGACGAGTTCGACCCCCGGCAAATGGGTGAGGGCCTCGACCATCAGCCAATGCCGCTTCAACGCGACCAGGTTGCCGACCGCGAGCACGGTCGGGCGCGTGAAGCCGAGCGCACCCCTTGCCGCCTCACGGTCCTGCGCTCGGAACAGCGCTAGGTCCACGCCGTTGCGCAGAACGCGAACCCGGTCGGCGCCGACGCCGAGCTCGACCAGCCGGCGCTTCAGCCCGCCCGACACCGCAACCAAACCATCGGCGTGCCGCGCTGCCCAGCTGATCCACATGCGAGGCACGGCGTGCTGCGCGATGACGTTGAGATCGCTGCCTCGGGCGGTCACGACGACAGGCCGATCGAGGGCGCGTCCGAGCAAAACGGCCGCGACGCCGTCCGGATAAAAATAGTGGGCATCGATCAGATCAAAGTCGCGACCGTTCCGTATCTGCCGCCGCAGCACCGGCAGGATCGCGGCGCAAAGCGCGAGCGGCGCCACGCTCATCCCGATCTTGGGGGATACAGGATAGCGCGGATGCTCGACCTGCATGCCGTGGCGGGTCTCCTCGCTTGGCATCCTGGCAAAAACGGCATACCGCCCGAACCGGGCAGACGCAAACGGGAACCAGGGGCGAGGCGCGACAACACGGGCGCTGACAGCGCCGCTCGCCACGAGTTTTCTCAGACGCGTCTCGACGAAAATCCCGTGTTGGGGCTGCAACAGGTTGGGATATAACGTCGTGAAGGTGAGGATTTGCACCCGGCAGCGCCCGAATAGACCCGACGAGGCTGGCCTCGCCTGATGCCATTTTACAGAAATCCGGATTTTCGGCGACTGCCGAGCGGTCTCGCTTGCACTTTTAACAATACCCGCAGCGACAGCTTCTTCGCGCTTCCGGCCTGGTATGACCTGATGGCGCGCTATGGTGTGCCGCCTGCCACCGAAATCCGCGTGTATACCGACGAGCGGCCTGCTTCGGCGACCGCCCTCCTGGCTCAGAGCACGATGGATGATAATGGGCGGAACCTGGCGAGTTTGACGAACGCCCATAGCCTCGAGCACGGCATCCTCCACGCGCCGCGTGCCGATCTCGAAGCGGGACTCGCCGCGATCCTCTCGGAGATGCGCGCGGAACGGCCGCAATGGGATTGCCTCTCACTGTCCGAGCTCGACCCGCGCGAGCCGAGCTATGCCGCCCTGGCGGGCGCGCTCCGCCGCGCCGGGCTGCTCGTCGAACGCTGTTTCAGCTCCGGCACCTGGTATGAGGAGACCGCGGGCCTGAGCTTTTCCGATTATCTTTCCGCCCGCCCCTCCGAGTTGCGGAATACCTGGCGCCGCAAGCGCCGAAAACTCGAGCGCAGCAACCGTCTGACGATATCCTTTGTCGATGACGACAAGGGTCTCGACGAGGCGGTCGCCGATTACGAAACAATCTATGCTGCGAGCTGGAAGCCGCCCGAGCTGTTTCCCGATTTTGTCCCCGGGTTGATCCGGCTCGCCGGCAAACTCCGCGCGCTGCGGCTCGGGATATATCATGTGGACGGAATACCGGCGGCGGCTCAGTTCTGGATCCTCTGGAACGGCCGCGCCGTCATCTGCAAGCTGGCGCATGACAAGCGCTTCGACGACCTTTCCCTCGGCACGCTCCTGACGATGGATATGTTCGAGCGCGTGCTGACCGGCGATCGCCCGCGCGAGATCAGCCTTGGCCGCGGTGATGATCCGTATAAGAAGCTGTGGCTGCCGAAGCGGCGTGAGAGGTGGGGCATCACCGCGGCGAACCCGCGGACGTGGCGCGGTCTGCGCCTTGGGCTGAAGCGCCAAGCTGCGAGGATCTATCAGCGGCTGCGTCGCGGGCTCGCCCCGGTCGGCTGATACCGTCCCGGCACGGACCGACGTGGCTTGGATTTCCTATTCCTCTCTGATCCCGCCAAACCTGTTCATCTTGCTGGCGATGATCGGCGTCTTGATTGCCTGGCGCCGCAAGCCGTTTGGGCTGGCGGTGGCGACAGCTGCGATCGGCCTTGTCTATTTGGCGGCGATGCCGGTCACCGCTGATCTCCTGATCCGAGGGGCGGAGGCGACCGCATTCGACGAACCGATGCTCCCGTCGGACAAGCCGCCGGAAGTGATCCCTGGGGCGATTGTCGTGCTGTCCGCGGAAGCGCGGCGCAGCGACGTCCCCGGCGTGCCCGACACGGTGGGGCGACTGACTCTCGAGCGCCTCGCCGAGGCGGCGAGACAGGAGCGGCGTCTCGGCCTGCCGATCCTGGTCAGCGGCGGCGGACCGCCCGGTGCCTCGCTCGCCATGCTGATGGGCAGAGCGTTGCAGGAGGATTTTCGCGTGCCCGTACAATGGCGGGAGGAGCGCTCGCAAAACACCTTCGAAAACGCCTTATACTCGGCTGAAATCCTCCGCAGTGCCGGTATTGGCGCCGCGCTGGTGATCACGCACCGGTGGGATATGGCGCGAGCGCTGTGGTCCTTCCGGGCGGTTGGCTACCCGGTGGTCCCGTCACCGGTCCCCGAGGGTGCGACTCCCTCGCTCTCGGCAGCGGCATTCCTTCCGCAGGTCCCGGCATTGCTGAAGAGCTATTATGCGCTTCACGAGCTGATCGGGCTCGCCTGGTATCGCGTGCGATACGGCCATCAATGACCAAGTGGTTAAAAACTTCTCTGCAATGTGAGGTACCTCACACCCGTTTCGATCCGCCCGCGTCATTTATCGGGCATCTGGCCGAACGCCGAGATGTCTTTGCCAAGAGGTCTTTGAGGTGGGAGGACGATCATGCCGAAACCCGATCTATTGGACCAGAGCACGACGAGGGTCGAACTCGACCAGCGGTCGCGCGATGCGCGCCTGCGGCTTGAATGCGTCGAGCGGCTCTTGGCGATGCGCGACTTGCCAAGACAATCCTTGCTGAGGCGCTTCCTGCGCTGTCTCGGTTCGCGAGCACGTGTCGGCGGGCAATTCGAGGGCCGGCCGATGATCGCGATCGCGGTTGCCGGGCGAGCCAGTCGGGAGGGTGAGCCGGCCGAAAGCGGCGGCGGAGGGGATACCCTCTCCGCTGCCCTCGCAGAGGGATGGCCGAACTGCCCGAGAGACGCCCGAATTGGCCCGGGCCGACGAAACCCGGCTCTGACGCCGGGCGCCCCGGTCCCCTGTGCCTTCAAAGCCTGGCACCATTGCTGCGGGCGCGGAGACTTCAACTTCCGCCTCCCTTCGGACAAGAGATACTGAGTTAGCAACGTCGGTTCCGGGACGCTTGCCTGGTTAGCCGGTGAAACCCGCGTCCCGAGGCTCATCCGACGGGCAATGCGAACGCTTACGAGCGCCGGTGTTCTTTACAACCGAAGTGAACACGCAGAGGTAATGCCACGGATTTGCATCAATCAGACTGATAAAATTAACTAAGTAAGTTGGCCGTCCAGAGCCTCTTATCGGCACCTATCTCGAATTAGAAGTCCAGCATACGGCGACGACCGAAGTCACTTAGACTGTCGGTACAATTTACGCTTGCTCACAGCGCGGTTGTTATTAACCATGTAACAAGTTGCATTAACTATGTGGGCCCCGCTTGGCACAAAAGTTGCGGAACGCAAACCAGGGAGGCCTCCATGAAAAACCATATTCGGCTAGCCATATGGGTCATCGGCTTTATGGCACCCGTTGCGGCCTACGCTACCCCGGTCACCTGGAGCTTCTACGAGACCGGGATCACATCATGCAACAGTCCCAGTCCCCGCAGCTGTGTATTGCCGCCACAGCCATTCGTCTTGATGACCCTGACGCTGCCTGGCCCGACGAGCAACGGCACCGCGACTTGGGACGGGGTGAACCCGCCCGTTTACACCGGCGACAGTTTCATCTTAACTTTGCCCTTTACGGCGCCGTTGACGCCCGCATTTGTCGGCGATGCGAGCAATCCCGGCGGAGGCGGCTGCCACACTTTCGGTGGCTCTCGGGCGATCGTCTGCGACTTTGAGATTTCCTGGTTTGAGACGGCGGGCGATTTGACTTCAGTCAACATCAACATCGATGCGTTGGACGACAACATCGGAGGGGCTGCGGGTGGGCCCTTCGGCCTGACCGGCGGCTGGCTGGCCTCGGATGCCACGCTCGGCGGTTGTGAGTTTACGCAGTGCATGGTCACCGGGTACTGGCAGAGCGATCTGGCGGTGCCGGAGCCGATATCGGCGGTATTGCTGATAACCGGCCTCCTCGCGACCTGCTTGGCATCGCGGTCAAAGCTCAGCGGCTGAATAGCGGCACGTCCAGCCGGGGGCATGAACAGAGGCATCTGCCTCCTCCGCGATGCAGACCCCCATCTGCGATTGCGAGGCGTTCGACCTAGAACTGCCCGAGGGATCGATGTGACTTGGTGCGGGCGGGGAGACTTGAACTCCCACGTCCTTACGGACAACAGATTTTGAGTTTGCCGCGTCTGCCGTTCCGCCACGCCCGCTCAGTGTTCAATTTGGCCGGCCAAATGACCTGATCAGCTTACCGCTTGGACTGACCCACGACAAGCAATCCCGGGCAGCCCCGGTTGTGGCGGATATTGGTTAGGCGGCCTTCGGCGATGCATTCACGTTGATTTTCAGAATGTTACCAAACTCACCTGAAGCCCTGTGAATAGTTTCAGATTTGCGCTCGTCACCGTCCGGAAGAAGAACGCCTGTCGTCGGCTGCCGCAGTCACAGCCTGCTGTGGCCGGCGGCGCGGTTCGCGAAGCAGCACCAGTCCTCGCCTTCGTGGTCGACGGCGCGCCACAAGTACATTCGTTTCCCAGCGATCCGGATCACCATTTCGTCGAGGTGCCATTGCGCGCTCGGACGTGGGCGGCCTTGCCGCAGCTTGCGCGCGATCAGCGGGCCAAATTTCAGCACCCAGCGCCGTACCGTTTCATAGGAGACGTCAAGCCCACCCTCGGCCAGCAATTCCTCGACGTCTCGGTAGCTCAGGCTGAAGCGGAGATACAGCCACATCGCGTGCTGGATGATCTCGGGTGGGAAGCGATGGCGGCGGTAGCTCAGCAGAGGAATTGCCGGCATCCTACCGCTGGCTCCCGACCCGGTTTCCGTGACAATGCCGCTGGCGGCAGCCGCAAGCTCGGGCTGGCCGTTTAAATCTGGCTCACCGCAACGCCCTCGGTGCACACGTAATATTTCGCGAGCGTTTTTGGCTTCTCCCACGCCGGGGGGCAGGCGCCGCTGCTCGAGTTCATCGAGAAAACGGCGCGCCATCTGGGCGAAATGCGCTTCATGCCCGATGCGCAGCGAGTCGGGAACGATCACCCGCCACTCCGGGCCGTGTTTTGTCACGCCGATGCCCGGATAAGCCGTCTGCAGCGCGGCCACTCGATGTTCGAGGGGAACGGCGATATCGGCGGTCGGCACGACATAGAGCTCCGATCGATACCCTTCTTCAGCGCCCTGCCGCAATTCCAGTCGCGCGCGGCTGCCGCAACAGCAGGCGGTGTGTCTGTCCTCGCCCGCCTCGGCTTCCCAGTCCCACCTCGTCTCCAGGGCGACCTGCACGCCGCGAATTTCGTATTGGACGCGGGCATTGCAGAAATATTCGAGAGCGTCCGTTTTTATCCACGGCTCCAGATAATCGGGCCAATCCGCCTCGCCGGTCACCTGACGAAATTGCGTCCTGTTGAGCACGTCGGCCACCGGCTCGCCTCGTGCACACGAATGTCGGTGCGGTAATCGATCGCCTGCTCCGGAAACAATGTCGAGTGGGTGCGATCGACGAGGTGGGACCGACATCGGCCAGCGACTCGCCTTGTTGCGTGACGTCGAAAAACCACGCAGGCCGCAAGTTGGGCACACCAGCAACTTGCTTCTTGATGTGGTGCACGCTTGCCATCCTCACCCCGGGTTCGCTGCGCGTGCCCGGAACGGGATCGCCGAACACGTCCGGGTCACTGCGCAGCAAGCGCATCAGACAGGGAATGATTTGCTGCCGCCCTCCGGATGACATGTCGTAGAGGATCAATCCTCGTTCCTCGGCCGCGTCGAGCGCCGCCTCCAGAACCGGCAGCTCGTCCCGCCGGATGATCACAGGCTTGTCCGCCAGCACGTTGATGCCGGCGTCTATGGCGGCCTTGATCCGTCGGACCTTGCCGCGATTGCGGCCGGAGAAGATGGCGACGGTACCGAGGCGTTCGCGGCACATCCGTTCAAGAAAATCCGGGCCAGCGTGCACCTCGAGCTTCCAGTACGTCGGCTGCTCCTTTCGGGTAATGAAGCGAGCAATCCGCGTAAGGTAATCGGCGAGATCCGGCCCGAGCGGCGCATAGACGTGCACGTCGGGAGAGAGGTTCGGGTACATCTCCTTTTGCACGAGTGCCGCATGGAAGTGACCGGGATCGGCGATGAGCAAACTGACATCGGGCATGGCGATCTCCGTTCATCCGGGGCTCTTCGGAAAGACGACTGGTGCGAAGCGGTCGCCGGGCAAGTCGCGGAGTATTTCGATTACCGAGAAGAGGTATTCGGTCCCGGTTTGTCCTCATCGTGCCGCCCCGAGCGTTGCAAACGCTTCGGCTGGATTGCAGCATAGGGCATCTCAATTCGCCAGGGCCAAAAGGCGCCGATGTTCAAAAGATTCGACCACCTCGAGATCGTTACCGACCAGCTCGATTCTCGTGGCGACGCTCCCGCGTCCAGGTTTCCGAGACAGGCATAGAGGTGAACACGAGCGGACGTCTTACCAGCCCCTGAACGACGAGCCGGTGCTGTCGGGAACGATGTCGGGAATGCCGGAACGACTGTTGAGAACTGGCAGCGTATCCGACTTGTAGAGCGGGATGACGCCAGCCCGCGTCGGCTCTCCGAGTGTGGTAAGGATGGCGGCGGGGTCCGAATTAAGGAACCTCTTCGGAGCGAGTCAGCCCATCGAAAGGTCCCGAAAGCGGATGCTTGAAGCTTCCGCAGCCTGTTAACGTCGGACACCCAGGCCGGCCCAACAAGGCGGTGCCCGCCGGATGGATACGGCGTATCGTTGATGCGGGTTTCGCAATGCAGTGAAAGGTGGCGAACATGGGTAGGCTCGACGGCAAGGTTGCACCGGTGACCGGCGGAGCATCGGGGATCGGCGAGGCGACGGTCAGGCGTTTCCTCGCCGAGGGCGCGAGCGTGGCATTCTGCGACCGGGACAGCGAGCGCGGCCAGCGCGTGGCGGCCGAGCTCGAGACCGCCGGCGCCAAGGTCGCCTTCACGCACGCTGACGTTGGTACCGAGGCCGCATGCCTCGCCTTCGTCAACGGTGTCGCGCAGAAGTTCGGGCGCCTCGACATCCTCGTCAACAATGCCGGCATCCGCAAATACGAGAAGGTCGAGGAGGCGAGCGCGGCGAGCTGGAAAGAGATCCTCGACGTCAACCTGATGAGCTACGTCTTCTGTGCCAAGGCGGCGGTTCCGCGATGCGCCGCAACCAGGGCGGCGCCATCGTCAACGTCGCCTCCGTGCGTTCCGTCGTAGCAGGCGGCGGCAACCTGCAGTACGACACCACCAAGGCCGCGGTCGCGGGCTTGACGCGGGCGCTCGCCGCCGACCACTCGCCGGACGGCATTCGTATCAACGCCGTCGGCCCTGGCCCGATCTTCACGCCGTTCCATCAGCGCCGCATCGCAGCGGCCGGCGAGACCGTCGAGCAGTATAACGCCAGGGCCGCACAAGGCACCATGCTGAAGCGCCCGGGCAGGGCCGAGGAGGTCGCCGCCGCGATCCTGTTTTTGGCCTCGGACGATGCCTCCTACGTCACCGGCGTCCTGCTGTTCGTGGACGGCGGCATGACGGCACTGTGAGGAACGCCCCGTGCTGACCTATGATTTCCCGCTGCCGCCCGGCCCCCAAACGCTCGAGTACGCACTTCTTGCCGAAGACCTAGGCTTTCGTGCCGTCTGGTGTCCCGAGATTCCGGCCTTCGGCCACGACATATGGGTCACGCTCGCCCGCATCGCCGAAAAGACGAAGCGCATCAAATTTGGCCCCTCCGTGCTGATCCCGAGCTATCGCCATCCGATGGCACAGGCGTGCGCCATCGCGACGCTCGAACAGCTCGCGCCGGGACGTCTGATGGTCGGGTTCGGCACCGGCTTTACCGGCCGTGCGGGGATGGGCAAGAAGCCGTTGAGCCTCGCCAGCATGCGCACGCATATTGCGCAGGTTAAAGCATTGCTGCGCGGCGACATGGCCGACATCGACGGCGGTCTCGCCCAGATCCTCGCGTCCGACGGCTGGCTGCCCGACCGTCCGATCAACGTGCCGGTCTACATGGCAGGCCAAGGCCCGTGCGCTCGCCAAAAAGATCACCGACGGCCTGATTTCCCTCGGCGGCCCGGCCGAAGGGTTCGAGACCTGCCTCGTGTCGACCGGCGGCACGGTGCTCGACGACGGCGAGGACGTCACCTCGCCGCGCGCCTCGACCGCCGTCAAACCGCTCGTCGCACTCGCCTATCACCACAGGTACACGACTGATCCGGAAAGCGTGAAAGCGCTGCCGAATGGCGAAGCGTGGCTGGCAAGCGTCGAACGTGTGGACGAGAACGTCCGCCACCTCTCCGTTCATCGCGGCCATAACCTCGACATTTCGAACGGCCATGACGCGCTCGTCGATGTATCCGCCGCCAAACAGATGACCTTCACCGGCACGCGCGAGGAGCTGCGCGAGCGGCTCGTCCAGCTCGAGGCCCGCGGCGCCACCGGCATCATCTTCGGGACCAGCGGTTACGATGTGGAACGGGAGCTGAGGGCCTACGCCGAGGTTGCCGGATTGAGGTGACGGAGGCGCGACACGAATTTGTCTGTCGGGGATCAACACGCTCCCAACCGTCGCCTCTCCGGTTGAAGGAGTTGGTGGGCGGGCCGTCGGCTTTTATTTGGCGGCATCCAAGTTCCGGTCAAAGCTCGCGGCAGCGTAGCGGCTCACCGGACGTTTGAGCCCGAGATTGTCGCGCAACGTCTTGCCCTCATATTCGGCACGGAACAGCCCACGCCGCCGCAGCTCGGGCACGACCAGCTCCACGAAGTCCTCGCACCCGCCCGGCAAATGCGTCGGTGTAATGTTGAAGCCATCGCAGGCGCCGTTCTCGAACCACTCCTGCATGGCATCGGCGATGTCAGAGGGCGTACCGATTTTTGCCGAGCCGGTGATACCGGAACGGAGGTATAGCTCACGAATAGTGGGCTTTTCCCGTTTCACCCGCTCTCGAAATTGCGCGCTGATGCTGCGGATATCCAGCGTGCCGATTGCCTCATCGGGTACCGGACTGTCGAGCGGGGTAGGCCGAAAGATCACCAAACGTCGGATAGAGCGAACCAAGACCGGCCAGCGGGTCGATCAATTCCTGAAATTCGTCGAACTTCGCCTGCGCTTCCGCACGCGTGCGTCCCAAAACCGGACAGAACGCTGGCATAATCTTCAGTTGATCCGGCTCGCGGCCGTATTTCGCCATCCGCCCTTTCACATCGGCGTAATAGGCGCGCGCGGCATCGAGCGAGCCGTGGATCGCGTAGATGACATCGGCGGTTGCCGCGCCCAATTCCCGTCCCTGCTCGGAGGCGCCCGCCTGTACGATGGCCGGATGGCCCTGCGGCATGCAGGCGACACTCAAAGGCCCGCGCACCTTAAAGAACCGCCCCTGGTGATTGAGCACATGCATCTTGGCTTCATCGAAATAACGGCCGCCCGCCTTGTCGAGCAGCAGCGCGCCCTTGTCCCAGCTGTCCCACAGGCCCCTGACCACGTCGACGAACTCGGCCGAACGCGCGTAACGCGTGTCGTAATCCAGCGTTGTTTCCAACCCGAAGTTCTGGGCTTCGTGCTCCGACCACGACGCGACTACGTTCCAGCCGGCGCGCCCTTTGCTGATCAGATCCAGGGTGGCGAACCTGCGCGCCAGATTGTAGGGCTCGTTGTAGGTGGTGGATGCGGTCGTCACCAGGCCGATGTGGCTGGTGACCATGGCCAGCGCCGGAAGCAACATTGTCGGCTCCAGCTCGATCATGTCCCGGCCGGTCCGGGCCAGCGAGCCCCGGGGATTGTCGCCCTGGCGAATGCCGGCGCCATCGGCGAAGAAGATCAAATCGAGTTTGCCGCGCTCGGCCGTCTGCGCGCTGCGCACGTAGTGCTCGACCTGCATCGTACAATCGGCCGCAACGTCCGGATGCCGCCATGCGGCCGGGTGGTAGCCATGGCCGCGGATCGACATTCCGATACGCATCTTGCGCTGGTTCATGCTGATCCTCCCCTGTTGCTGCTAGATTGAAGCACGCGGCCCTGCGCGACGCGATACTGTAGACAATCGAGCGAGCCCGTACTCCAAAAGACCCGAACAACGTGACTGACGCACTTCCTATCAGCCGCTTCCCCGTCCCGGATCTCGCCGACATACCCGAGGACATCCGAAGCCGTATCCTCGCCGTGCAGGAGAAGTCGGGATTTATCCCAAACGTCTTTCTCGTGCTCGCCCATCGGCCGGACGAGTTTAGGGCCTTTTTTGCCTATCACGATGTGCTGATGGAGAGGCCGGGGAACCTGACCAAGGCCGAGCGCGAGATGATCGTCGTCGCGACCTCGGGCGCAAACCAGTGCCAATATTGCGTCGTGGCCCACGGGGCGATCCTGCGGATCCGAGCCAAGAACCCTCTGATCGCCGACCAGGTGGCAGTCAACTGCCGAAAGGCCGACATCACGGAGCGCCAGAAGGCGATGCTCAACTTCGCGCTCAAGGTCTCGCTCCAAGCCGAGGCTGTGGGCGACGCCGATTTCGATGCGCTGAAATCCCATGGCTTCGACGAGGAGGACATCTGGGACATCGCCGCGATCGCCGCCTTCTTCGCGCTGTCGAACCGGATGGCGAACGTGACTGCCATGCGCCCGAACGCTGAATTCTACACCATGGGCCGGAGCTGATGCGGACGACCGCGACCTATTCCAAGACTGAAAGGTCGATCGGTCCGGAGTTTGACCGCGAGGTCGACGAGTTTGTGGTCTGGTTCGGGGCGCCGCCTCTGTCAGCGGCAGCGCGTCATTGGGCGGTGAGACGACGTCCCTCGGCCAGCCCCGGCGTGCTTCTCACCGGAGAGGTCATGATGATGCGAAAGCCTTGTTCCAGGCGCATCGCTACTTCATCAGCCGTGGCTCCCGTCGCACAGGGGACGCCGAACTCTTTGCAGGCGGCCAGGACGCGCAGCAGGTTTTCTTGCACCGCCGGATGGCTGGCTTCGCCCCGCAAGCCCATCGACACCGAGATGTCCCCGGGGCCGGCCCAGACGGCGCCGATGCCCCGCACCTGCCGCAAAATGTCCCGTATGTTCTTCACCCCTTCCGCTTCTTCGACAATGCCCATCAACAAGATGTTGCCCTCGGGGTCCAGGGGCCAGAGGCCCGCGGCGTCGTAGTATTCCTGCGGGCTCAGGCCCCAGTATCGGGAGGCGATGCGATTGCCCCAACCGCGCTCCCTAGCCGGTGCGAGGTCTTGCACCCCCGCCACTGGGGATACCGTGCCGCCGCGACTGCGGCTTGGGCGTCCTCCACTGTGCTCAGGTGAGGCAACACCAAACCGTACACTCCTGTGTCCAGCGCCTGCTTGATCACCCACTGGTTGCGCTCGCGGGCGTTCGGAGGAATCCGGACCAACGGCACCACATCGGGTTGAAGGTTGCCCTTTTCGGCAATCCTTTTGCGGTTCAGCAGCACTTGCAGGGAGGTACGCAGGGTGCCAAAGCTAAAACCCTCGTGCTCCATGTGATTGATGACGGCGTCGTAGTCGGCATCGGCAATGTAGGTCAGCTCATCAAGACTACCGTTAGGGACGGTGCTGGTGCTGAAAACCGGCTTGCCGCGTTCGAGGAGGTCGATGATCTTGTTGTAGCGCATCTTCTCAGCCATGTTTTTCTCCTTCCCGGTTCCGGCGTGGCTCCTCTACCCGTCGCTTCCTATTGCCCGCCGCCATCGAGTACGAGAAGGCTAATCCGCTAACGGCACGATAGCGGTCAGGCGGTCCCCACCGACGCTCCGGCTGGTGTGCCCTTGTCCCGTGAGGTCTTCGAACAGGACCGCGTCTCCAGGGCCGAACCGCCGGGTGGTCTCATCGCCGATCACGACCTCCATCTGTCCCTCGGAGAGAAAAATGGCGTACTGGCGGTGCGGCGCATTGTGCCAATCGCTGAAACGGCCGTTGGGTGAACGCGTGAAGGTGACACTGCTGGCGGCCTGCTCGATCGACCTCTGATGTCAGCTGGCAGCAGGTCTAGGTCCTCAAAGTGTGACTGACCATCCGTCCCGGTATAGCATCTGACAAACGCCATGGTCATTCCTCCCGGGATCCTAGTGACGGCAGCGAAAATCCATAGGATCTTACCCTTGAATTGTCGCGCGGATTACCCGGCCATACAACGGCCAGCACAGCCTCCGGGGGATGACGCCGAGCGGCGCCGTCGACCGAGACCGGGGCCGTATTGATGACGGGCAGCGGCGCTGACGTGCTGACCGGGACAGCTACATTGTTCTGCACCGCGGCTGGGCAGTTGACCTGCACCAGGTTCCTCTGCACATCGATCTGCGTCGAGATCGACTGAGTCGTAGTATTCGCATCCTTCACAAGCAGAGTCATGATTTGCCCTTAAATACGGAAAATGTGGGCTCGCTTGGTCTGCGGCCGCCGTAGATCGAAATATCCGGTTTGTGTCTAAATGAGCGCGAGACTATTTTGGCTTCGGCGGCCGGCCGCGCTTGCGTCTAGGATCGCCGGATAATTTGTCAGCGCCACGCTGGGTAGCGCGACGCCCTCGCGCGGATTTCGGTGCCTCAAGTTTGACGGCCCGATTTCCACGGACCTTCGGCTCTACTGACGGAACGCCCTTAGGCTTCCGGATTTCGGCCGGTCTCGAAACCTTCGGTGCAGCCGGCCAGATGTGCGGCTCGAACAGCATGTGCCGCTCTTTGCAGATCTTACACAGCTGCGGCTGCACGATCCGCTTGCCTATAAATGGCGGCCGTTCACCCTCTGGGGCAGCGGCGTCGCTCACCCGTCTTCACGATATCGCCGCTCTCGGCGAGCAAGTGCACGATCACCGCGGCTGACTTCACCGTCATGCCGGTATGGGAGCGATTTCATGAGCGGTCTTCGAACCGGCGCTGAATACCGCCAGCACCCGTCGGCCGTTGATCCAATTTGACACCGGCTCTCGGCCGTGACCGCGGCTCACGATGATTTCCATACACGCTCACGGCAGGGTTCTGCGTCGAGGCGCTGAACGAGGCCCTCGTCCGGTTCGGCAAGCCCGACATCTTCAATACCGATCAGGGGGCGCAATTCACCAGCCTTGAGTTCACCCAGATGCTGCGGGACCATGGGATCGCGATCAGCATGGACGGACGCGGGCGTTGCCACGACAACATCTTTGTCGAGCGCTTGTGGTGGACGGTGAAGCACGAATGGGTCTATCTGCGTCCAGCGGCCGACGGCATCGAACAGAAGCGCAGCCTTGGCGAGTTCTTTGACTGGTATAATCTGCGGCGTGCGCATCAGGCACTCGGCTGGCGAACACCGGATGAGGCTTACCTCGGCCAATCGATGGCGACGACGGCGCTGGCCGCCTGACGCGATGCCGAGGTGGTGCTATGAATTTGTGGACACCCGACGCGACACCCAAGTCAAGGGCGGTTACATTTTTCATACAGTAAAAAAACTAGTTTCCTGTGCCGTGCTTTGGCCAACCAACCAGCAACGGGATGCCGTCACTGATCCGGGCCGCCGCGACTATCTCGACAAGCTGCTGAGAGCTTTGGCCAACTCGCTGGTGTTCCTGGTCAGTGAATCGGGCGCGCTTCAAGCTTGCCGCCCAGCACCGCCATGACGCCGAGGAGCGGATGGCTGGATGCTGCTTGATTTCCGAGTCAGACTGCAACGAGCCGGTCTGACCGATTGAACGCCTGCTGGTGCTCGACGGCGAGCGGCTGTCTTACCGCACCCTCGATGGTCGAGGAAATCGGCCCACCCCGGGCACATCATCAGCGGCGACACGAGATCGGGATTACGTATGTCAGGGCCGGCGCGGCGCTAGCCGGCCGTCTTATCGCGGCATGACAGATGTTGGCCTGGCCCTGATCGACGCTGGGGCGTAAGGTTCGGGCTCACGACGGATGATGACTTGGCCGAAAAATGATCAGCGTCCGCCGAAAGGTTAGCGCGATAGAAACGAGCGCGGGCGGCCGACAACGGTAGCAGCATCAGGCCGAAGACGAACAGGGAGCCGATCCGCAGGAGCAGGTCGTTATAGGTCAGCACCAGCGCTTCGCGGTGCACCAGATTGGCAAGGATCTTTATTGCAGCGTGTCTCGAATCACCGGGAATGAGCGAATCAAAACGGTTGACTTGCAAATCGAGGAACTGTTGCACGGCAGCGCGGGCCGGGTTGATATCTTCGATCAATCGGTTCCAGTGAAAATGCAGCCGCTCATTCATGATCGTAACGATCGTAGCCAGGCCGATTGCGCCGCCAAGATCGCGGGTCAGATTGTAGAGACCGGCAGCGTTCTTCATCTTGTCCTGCGGTAACGTGCCGAGCGCGATCATATTGGCCGGCAGATAGCAGCAGATCAGCCCCAGCCCCCGGACCACCTGAGGCACGAACAACTCCCAGAAGCCCGTCTGGTTGGTCAGCGTGGCGGTCAGAAACATCGAGAAGGCAAACAGGCCCAAGCCGATCGCCAGCATTAAGCGCAAATCGAGCCGGCGAGCGATGTAAGTACTGAGCGGCGACATCATCATGGTTACCAGGCCGGTAACGATGATCGTCAAGCCGATCTGCAGTGCGTTGTAACCGCGTACTTGAGCCAGAAACAGCGGCACCAGGTAAGTCGTGCCGTACATGCCGATGCCGACGACGAAGGTAAAAAACGAGCCAAAAGCAAAATTGCGGTTGAGGTAGGCACGCAGGTCGACGATCGGTTGGCGGTAGGTCAGTGCCCGCCAGAAAAACAAACTGCCGCCCACGGTTGAGACAGCCACCGTGGCGCGGATCGTATAGTCGTCGAGCCAGTCCGAGCGCGGGCCTTCTTGAAGAGCATATTGGAGGCAGCCGAGAAAGGTCGCCATTAGCAGCATGCCCGTCACGTCGAAATCGCGCAGCAGCGAAAAGTCGGGCTTGTCGATGTCGATTGTTACCCAGACGACCGTGGCGACCAAGAGACCGGGCACGATGTTGACCAAAAACAGCCAATGCCAGGAAACGTATCAGTCAAAAACCCGCCGAGGGTCGGACCCAAGGTCGATGACGGGCTCAGAATCACTGAGATGATCGCAATGACGGTCGCCAGCTGCTGGCCGCGGAACTTGGTGTAGACGACCGGCCACACGGTGGGCGTGATTGCCCCGCCACAAACCCCTGCATCGCCCGATAGACAATCATCTGGCCGACCCTGGTGGCGGTGGCGCACAACGCGCTGGTTCCGGTGAAACCGAGTGAGGCGACAACAAACACCACGCGAGTTGAGAACAGCCGGGACATGATCCCGCACATCGGCACCATGACGACGTCAGCGATTAGATAGGCCGTTTGCACCCAGGCGATCTCGTCGGTGCTGGCGCATAGGCCACCCTCCCTGGATCTGGGTCAACGAGCTGGTGACGATCTGCACGTCCATTATCGCCATGAACAGGCCGATGCCCATCGCCAGGATGCCGAACCAGTCGCGCAGACCCGGCTCCGGTTTTGCCGAGCTCGCTACCGGTTGAACACGTGCGACCGGCTCCGCAACTTCCCCCGCCGGTTCGCGGACTGCGACTTGAGAACGGGCGAGTCGGCCGAACCGAAGTGTTTCGGCGAGGGTCATAGCTATGCCGCTGCGGCGCGTCAAACCCACACCGTACCGACCACGCGGTCAGCGGCCGAGGCTCCAGGAAGTGTCGCCAATCTAGATTCAACTCGATAGCTCGGCACGGCGTGTCGGCCGCAAGCCCGTTTCGTTCTCACGACGCGAGCAGCGGCGGACTGCATCACGCCTGAGCGACCACAAGCGCCTGCTCCTGCGCCCATAGTGATAGGCGTGCAGCCGCTCGCCGTAGCGCTCGTGTCGGCCAATCGCGGCCTCGACCAATTCTCGAGCGGTAACCCGCCGTGCGCGCAAGTCCGCCGCGATCTCGATCAGCGAACGAGAGAGCAGATCCCTCGGCATCGTTATCTCCTCTGCTTCACCCTTCCGTTTGCGCTTTGCGTTCGGCGATCCAGGCTTTCACCTGGTCGTAATAGTTGGCGAGGTAGTACTCGGCGATGTCGTCGGCGGTGGTGGCCCAGACGCCGTCATGCCCGAGGATGTAGCTCAGCGCCTCGTCGAGATGCTTGGCGGCGTTCGGCCGGCCGATATTGTGCGGGTGCAGCGACAGGCACATCACGCGGCCGTTCTCGGCGCCCTCGCGGTAGAGCGTGTCGAACTGGTCCTTGATCATCTGCTGGAAGTAATCCGCCTCGCGGTTCCAGGCGAGCATGCCGGCGTCGTTCGTCTGGCCGGTGTAGGGGACGAAGATGAATCTCTGGCCGCCGCGGACATTGATGGGCCAAGGCTGGTCGTCGATGATCCATGACGTGTGGTAGAGGCAGCCGGCCTCAGCCATCAGGTCGTCTGTCCGCACCGTGTACCCTGCGCCGCCGCCGAGCCGGCCTTTCAGGCGCTTGCCGGTCATCTCTTTGAGATGGGTGATGAAGTCCTGCCAATAGGCGCGCTCCTGCTCCTCGGTCAGGTCGTAAATCGGCCGGCTGTTGTAGAGACCATGCGCCATGTAGTCCCAATCGGCGGCGATCATCGCGTCCTTGATCTCGGGGAAGTGGTCGAGGATCTCGAGGTTGAGACAGCAGCAGGCGCGCAGCTTGTGCTTGTTCAGCACGTCGAGCATGCGCCAGAAGCCGACGCGGTTGCCGTAATCCATGCGCGAATAGTGCGGGATGTCCGGCTGGGTCGGCCGGTTCTCCGGCAGGTACTCGAAGAACTCCATGTTCGGCGCCACCCAGAACGCGACGCGCGCATCGTTCGGCCATTTGATGATCGGGCGGTCATTGATGGGAGCGTAGTCGAAGCGGCCGGGCGGAAGGGTCATTTTGTCGTCTCCGTGCGACTGCAAGGGAATGAGTTGGTCCAAGAACGGGCAATGGCGGCTAGGACGACTGCACCTTGAACCAGTCGATGATTTCGCGGCCAGTGGCTTTCCAGACTCCCTGCCGGGCGCAGATGTGGCCGAGCACCTCGTCGAGATGCCGGATGCGCCAGGGCTGGCCCATGATCCACGGGTGCAGATGCAATACCATCACCCGCCCGGTGGTCGCGCCGTCGGCATAGAGCCCGTCGAACCACTCGCGCCACAACAGGTTGACTTCGTTGATTGTGCGCCGGCCGTGCAGGTGGATGTAGTTGTCGTCGAGATAGGCGTTGACGCCGAGCGAGTAGAGCTCGCCGGTCTTCGGCGTCATCCGGTAGGGCTGCTCGTCATTGCCCCAGTCGCAGACATAGCGAATGCCCTCGGCGGCGAGCAGGTTGGGGGTGTTCGGTGTCTCCTGGAAATCGGGGCCGGACCAGCCGACTGGGCGCGTGCCGGTCGCCCGCTCGACCGCCGCGATCGAGGCGCGGATATAGTCGCGCTCCTCGTCTTCGGACATGCCGATATGGATGATGCGCCGGCGCGACAGCCCATGCGCGATGAATTCGGCGCCGCGCCTCTGGCCCTCCTTGACGAGCGTCGGATAATGGTCGGCCACCGCCCTGTCGAGCGCGAGGGTCGGCGTGATGCCGTATTTATCCAGCACTGCGAGAATCCGAAAGATCCCGACCCGATTGCCGTATTCGTGGTTGCCGTAGCCGCCGATATCGGGGAACTGCGGCTGGTTACCTGTCCACATGCCCTCAGGACCACCCATCGGGCTCACCGCCACCGGCGCACCGGCCGGCACCTCCCAATCCCAATGCTCCAGGTTGACGATGACCGCGAGAGCGACCCGGGCGTTATCCGGCCAGCGGAGAACGGGGCGGGTCACGATCGGTGACCAGGGGTAGAAGTCCTGGTCCATGCCGTAGGCACGCTTTGCCGGCATTGGTACCTCCAGCTGCTTTGCTGGAGCCGACTATGACACATCGCGACCGATCTCGATGAGCCGCTCATGCCGGCATTATGGGCAGGATGAGCCCCACGTTTGGTAGAGCCGGTCTAAGACTGGCTTGTTCCGGCAAGCGCGATGTATTCGATTTCGACCCCATTGCCGTTGCCGAGTCGCAACGCGCAGGCCGTAGGCCGGCGGATCGAGAGGGAAGAATTCGCGCCACACCCGGTTCATTTCTTCTAAATCCCGCTATCCCGCGAGCACGACGGTCGTCTTGGCGATGCGGTCGGAGGCCGGACCCCGCGGAGTCGAGCATGTGCGCCATTCCGAAAGGACTCCACCGGATCTGCTCCGCAATCCGGGCCGAGATTACGTCCGCCAGTGACCGGGTCGACCGGCCCCCATCCCCGATAAAAAGATGTATTCGTCTTCGTAGGCATGGTTTTAGGACGGCCGGGCCAAGGACCTCGACTTCTCCGAATTTTTCGATCCGCCCCACCGCACATTATCCGCCGCCTGTCTGACGGCTGCCTTTAGCCATAGGGAACATCCGGATATCGGCGGCGGTTGAACATGCATCCTGATGAAGAGGGAACGGACCATGGCGGCGCGCGCGAACTGGAAGGGCGTCCTCAAAATCGACGAGGTGGCGTGCCCGGTCGCGCTCTTCACGGCCGCGTCCACGGCCGAGCGCATCGCGTTTCACATCCTGAACCGCAAGTCCGGACATCGCGTGCACCGCGAGTACGTCGATGCCGAAACCGGCGAGCGCGTCGAGGCGAAGGACCAGGTCAAAGGGTACGAAATCGGGGCCGGCGATTACATCGCGTTTGAGCCCGAGGAGATCGCCAAGGCCGTTCCTGAAGCCGACAAGACGCTCGAGGTTCAGGCCTTCGTGCCCTGCGACCAGGTCGACGACGTATATTTCGACCGGCCCTATTACCTCGCGCCGAGTACCCCGGCAGGAGCGGAGGCCTTCCTTCTGATCCGCGACGGCATGGCGGCGGCCAATGTCGCGGCTGTCGCGCGCACGGTGCTCTTCCGCCGCATGCGCTCGGTGCTGATCCGCGCCCATGGCGACGGGCTGATCGCACACACGCTGAATTTCGATTACGAGGTGCGCTCCGCCGAGGAGGCGTTCAGCGAACTGCCGGACGCGAACGCCGACGACGAGATGCTCGATTTGGCACTGCACATCATCAAGAAGAAAGCGGGGCGGTTCGACCCGACCACGTTCGATGACCGCTACGATGCGGCGCTGGTCGAGCTGGTGAAGGCGAAGATGGAAGGCCGCAAGATCACGCCGCCCAAGGCGCCGGAGCCGACCAAGCCCTCCGATTTGATGGAGGCGCTGCGGCAGAGCGCCCAGGGGGACAGCGAGGCTCGCGCCGAGAAGCGCAAGGCCGCACCCAAAAAGACGGCCAGCTCGAAAACGACCAAGCGCCGCAAAGCCGCCTAGGCGGGCTGCGGTTTCCGGGCGCGCGCTAGGCGCGGCGCTGCCCGCTCTTTGCGCGCGTGTAGCCAGCGTGCGAATGAGTCCCGGTCGAGCGTGTTGATCACCCGGTCGGCGGGCATGCCGCTTTTCCGCGCGATCGCCAAGCCCCAGCGCGTCGAGGAAGCGATCTCGCCGGTCGAATGGGCGTCGGGGTTGATGCTGAACTTGCAGCCGAGCTCGATCCCGCGGCGCAGCCAACGCCAGTCGAGATCGAGCCGCCACGGGTTGCCATTGACCTCGACCGCGACACCGTGCTCGGCGCAGGCGGCCAGCACGCGCTCGATGTCCAGGTCATAACCCGGGCGGCGCAGCAGCTGCCGGCCGGTCATGTGACCAATGACGGTGATGAATGGGTTGGAGGCTGCGCGCACGAGGCGTTCGGTCTGCGCCTGCCGGTCGAGGCGGAACTGCCCGTGGATGCTGCCGATGATGAAATCGAAGCGGCGCAGCACGTCGTCCGGATAGTCGAGCGAGCCGTCCGGAAGGATATCGGACTCGATGCCCTTGAAGATGCGGAAGCGGCCGCCGAACGCCGCGTTGAGGCGGTCGATCTCAGCCTGCTGCTGCTCGATCTCCTCGATCGTGAGGCCGCCGGCGTAATGCGCCGTCTTCGAGTGATCGGTGATGCCAATGTATTGGTAGCCGACGGGCGAGGCTGGCCTCCGCCATTGCTTCCAGCGTATCGGCGCCGTCCGAAGCGGTAGTGTGGGCGTGCAGAACGCCTGATAGGTCCGCGGCCGTGACGAGCGGCGGGATTTTGTGCGCCGCGGCGCGCTCGATCTCATCCAGGCCTTCGCGCAGCTCCGGTTCGATGTATTGCAGCCCGAGCGCTTCGTAAATTTCGGCTTCGGTTTCCGCCGCGATGATCTTGCGCCTGCGACGCAACCCCTCGAGTGTGAGGGCCATGCCCCGATCCGCCGCCCATCGCTGCAAGGCTTCGAGGTGTTTACTCGACCCGGTTGCAAAAAGCAGGCTGACGCCGAAGCGACGCGCGTCAGTCAGATAGACCGACATATCGCCGGAGGTGATCACCCTAGGTGGGCCGGAGAGCCGTTCGACTTCCGCGACAAGAGCCAGGTTTGAAACGAGCTCACCGCCGCGGCGGAGGTCGCCGGCGGTGACCGTGCGGATCAGGCCGGGCACGGAACGCTCCAGCGTTTCGGCAGCCGAGCGGGCCAACTCGTCGGCGCGGTGCAGATGGCGAGCGCCGCGCGCGTGTTCGCGGATTTTAAGCCCGTCGAGGATCTTACGTTGAATGGCCGCGCCCAGACCCTTGACGTTCTTCAGCCGGTCCTCGCGGACGGCGGCTTCGAGCGTGTCCAGATCGGTGATGCCGAGCTCCCTGTGCAGAATATTGACCTTTTCCGGCTTGAGCCCGGGGATCGAGAGCATGTCGAGCACGCCTTCCGGCACCTCGCGGCGCAGCTTCTCCAGCAAGGGGTGAGTGCCGGTGTTGTGCAACTTGGTGACGATGTCGGCGATCGTCTCGCCGATCCCGGGAAGCTGGCAAAGCCGGTTCTCGGCGATTACGCGGTCGAGCGGCTCGACCAGCGCCGAGAGCGTGTCCGCGGCGCGCTGGTAGGCTTTCGCGCGGAAGTAATTGTCGCCGACGAGCGCTGTGCGCCGGCCTAGCTCGACCAGCAACGCCGCGACGGCCGCAGCGTCGAGCGCGGCCATATCAGCTGCGCTGCGGCAGCCCGCTCTGCAGGCTCTTCTTCAACACCGCCATCAGGTCGATGACGTTGCCGCCCTTGGCCGCCGCGTGCTTTTTCGTGCTGGGCCTTGCGCGCTTTTCCTTAGCTGTGATCATTGACCGAAGGGCCTGTTCCACCGGATCGGTCGCCAGTAACGGCGACCAGCCTTGCGTGTGCTCCGCGATAACGCTGGCGAGCTGCTTCTTCTGCTTGGGATCAGGCTTGCCTTTGATGCCCTTGAAATACTCGGCCTCGTCGCGGACCTCGTCGCCGTACCGCAGCGTCCAAAGGACCATGCCCCTATCGCGCGGTTCCAGCAGCACGGCCCATTCCCGGTGATAGAGCACGACGCGTGATATCGCGCGCGTGTTCGACTTCGCCATAGCTTCGCGGATAACCGAGAAGGCTTCCTCGCCAACCTTGTCGTCGGGGACGAGGTAATGCGGCGTGTCGTACCAGATCCAGCCAATCGAATTCGCCGGCACGAAGCAGTCGATGTCGATCGTGCGGGTGCTTTCGAGCGCCACAGCATCGAGTTCCTCGTCCTCGAGCATTACGTACTCGCCATCCTCGCGCTCATAGCCTTTGACCTGGTCTTCGTCATCGACCGGCTTGCCGGTCTCGGCGTCGACATAGCGGGCATGGACCCGGTTGCCCGTCGCGCGGTTGAGCGTGTGGAAGCGCACTTTCTCGGCCTCGGAAGTGGCGGGCAGCATCGCCACCGGACAAGTGACGAGCGACAGCTTCAAATATCCGTGCCAGGAGGGTCGCGGCGACATTTGCAGATCTCCTTACAAGAATCACCAACGGACTGCCGGTTTTCGTCGTTCCGGATCAGCGGGACACCCGCGTTTTTGCTGACACGCCGCGCAACTCACGAACCAGCAGGCCAACTCGCTGGTAGCCGCATGACGTGCGGGTATCGGCAAGATGGAAGCATTCGCGATTGCCAAAACGGCACCGCATTCCGTTGATACCGGGTGCGCGATGTCGACGAGGTGATGCGGGACCGCAATATGCACGAGTGCGGCACGTTCGAACGGCGCCGCCACTAGCAAGGATTACGGAGCGCAGCTCGGCAACACTGCGACACGGGTCCTTGGCGACTCTACGACAAAAGAGTATGGCGCAACTCGCGTTCGAAGAACTCGAAGAACGGATCCTGCTCCGGTCCGATCTGAGTCAGGATCAGGTGGTCGAAACCGGCGTCGATATACTCGCGGATGGCCTCCAGGTGAGCCTCCGGTGAGGGGCCTAGGCTGACCTCCTCGGCAACGTGATCGGGGGTGATATGGCTGCTCGCGGCCGCGAAAGTGCCCGTATCCGGCAGCTCCGGCATTACCGGGCCGCCGGCCAGCGACCAGCGATGATAGCGATGCGCGACCTCGCGCGCCCTGTCCTCGCTCGCCGCGTAGCACATCGGCACCTCGGCGTACAGCGGCCCCTTGCCGCCGGCCGAGCGAAAAGCTTCAATGAGATCGGCCTGCGGTACAGTCGTAATCATCCCGTCGGCCTTGCGCCCTGCGAGGCGGGCGGCCTCCGGTCCGCCGGCTGCGCCGATAATCGCGGGGACGCGTTCGGGGCGGTCGTACAGCTTGGCGTCGTCGAGCGTGAAGTACTTGCCACGGTAGTTCTCGATGCTGCCATCGAGCAGCCCGCGGATGATGTCGTACGCCTCGGAAAGGCGCTCGTGCCGCTCCCCGATGCCGGGCCAGCCCTCGCAATGACGTGCTCGTTCAGCCGTTCGCCGGCACCGAGCCCAAGGATAAACCGGTTCTCACTCAGCACTGCCATCGTCGCCGCGCCTTGCGCGATGATCGCCGGGTGATAGCGCATGATCGGGCAAGTAACCGCTGTCATCAGCTGGATCTGCCGCGTGGCTTGCGCGGCGGCGCCAAGCACCGACCACGCGAACGGCGCATGGCCCTGTTCGTCGAGCCACGGAAAGAAATGGTCGGAAATCGCCGCGAAGCCGAACCCGGCCTGCTCGGCACGGACCGTGTTGCGGACCAGGGCGGCCGGCCCGTGCTCCTCTGCCATCAGCTTGTAGCCGAGCTTGACCATGTCGCGATCCTTCACTGTGCTCTCGTCCCGTGGAGTAAACAGGCGGAGGCGGTCGGGTTCCGCATTGCGACATGGGGCGCTCGCTTGTGCGCCTATTCCAGACCTTCCCGCCCTCACCCCGGAGCGGGAAAGTTCGACGCAACGCGGATGTTAAGTCCGCAACATGGCTCGTCATAAGAAGCGCTTAACCAGCATTCTCGGCCAGCAAGCGTTACTCCATTCCAACGGCGGCGTCGATCTCGGGCACGACGTCTGGGTAGCCGGCCAGACCCATCTCGTCGCGGCTGAGCTTCGTCAACCCACGCCGTCGCCGCATGCTAACTTGGTGCGGGAGCTTCGAAAATCGGCATGACCGGGCGGCTGTGCTAATCCAAATCTGGATTGACTTGCGGGGAGAGAGACCCGCAACCTTCGGTAGTGACTCCGCCGGGGTCTTGTCGAGTGGTGGTGGCGAAGCGGAGGCTGGCGAGCGGCGGCAGTGACGGTAAGATCAAGCTATGGCGCCAGGAACTATCAAAAATGAAGGGACCCGCAGGACGAGCCGCAGCGGGACGGCAGCGCAGATCACATCCGCAGTAAGAGACGCTAAGCGGTGGCAGGCTCGCGACCACTGAGCCCGCGGCGTCATCGCGCAGCGGGGGCGATTGCCCACACCGCGAGACCGGTCCGTTATGTGCGCTTGACGTTATAGAATACCGTGAAGCAGCCCGGGATGATCCCGGTGAGGCCGTTGCGATAGGCCGTGGTCTGCCAATACTCGCCCATTGGGATGAATGGGCCGTCCTCCCATACCTGCATCTGCAACTCTGAGGCGATACGACGCTCGTCGGCGAGATCGCTAGCCTCGAGCCAGGCGCGGCGCAACTCCTCGATGCGCGGACTGTCGGGCCAGCCATCATAAGCGGCCTTGCCGTCGGCCCGCAGCGCCGGATTGCCGAAGGGGTGTATGTTCGGGATCGAGCGATCGATCATCGTGAAGAAAACGTTCCAGCCGCGCTTGTCCGGCGGCGACTGGCTGGTACGCCGCTTGACGACGGCGCCGAATTCCATCTCCTGCAGATCGACATTGAGGCCGGCACGGCGCATCTGCTCGGCGCCGATCAAACTCAGCGCACGGATGCCGGCGAGTTCGGTCGGTGCGATGACGACAGTCGGCTCGCCGCCGTAGCCGGTCTCGGCCAGCTTCTTTTTGCCGCAGACGGGTCGCGAGCCTTTCGCAGGATGTCGATCCCGGCATCGTTAGCGAGTGGCGTGCCGTGAGAGAATAGTCCGACGCCGTCAAGCCAGTTCGCCGGGTCGGCACCGGCGACCGCAGTCATTGCCTCGGCCTGATCGACGACGCTGAGCAATGCCCGGCGCGCCTCGGGCTTGTCGAACGGCGGGTAGAGTTGGTTGAAGCGTAGCATGCCCATCGCCGGCATGTAATGAGAAATCAAGGTCACGTTGCGGTCGCGCGCGACCAGGTCGGCAAGGTCACGGCTCGGCGATTCCCACCAGTCGATCTCGCCCCTCTCCGCCGCAAGTGGGGCCTCTCGATGAGCGGGAAGGGCTTGTCGGCTTGCCGCTGAGGGCGGCGGCACGCTTTCCCTTCCACCGCAGGTGCGGTCGTCCTCAGAAAGGGATCAGGCGAACCCCCGGGTAACACAGCCGGGGCTATCCCTCCAAAGGGCGGCTGTGTTCGCTTGTGGGTGCTCCGCATACTCACCCGCCTAACGCCGTCGAGCACAAACTGGCTGGGTGACGCGGCCGGCCTGCCGGTGTCTGCGTCGCCTGGCATAAGAGGTTTTGCTGAACCGCAGCAAGTTAACGAGACGGACCGCAAGATGCGCTCGGGACCACGCAGATGATGCCAGCCTATTCTCCGCCAGCCATCTCCCCCGCCACTCGCACCCTGACCCTCAGAGCATTCCCAGGCAGATAGGCGAGCGGCATGTCCTCGACCTCGATGACGGTGATCGTGGCGGGATCGGCGCCGGCCTCGGTGGCGCGGACGATGGCCTGGGCTTCGGCGGCGGCGATCGCGTCCGCGCGGGAGAGGTCGCGGTAAACCTGGTCGGTCTCGCCGCTGATCTGCGCGGTCGCGGCGCCGACGGCGTTGGCGCAGTCGCCGTGCGGGACGCGGACCACCTCGGAAATCCCCGCGAGGCGGTCGGGGACCAGGAAGGCGCCGCCGCCGACTGCGATCAGTGTCACGTCGCCGGCATCGGTCTTCATCCGGTCGACCGCGTCCTCGATCATCGCCTGGGCGTGGTCGAGCACAGCGGCGGCCAGAGCGGGCGGCACTTTGGCGAGCGCCCTGTCGCCGATCTCGGCGATGCCTCCCGCGACAGCGCAGTCGGTGGCGGTGATCGTGCGACCGCCGAACACCAGCGCCGCCTCGGTCAGCCGGTAGCCGACGCTGTGCGGTCCTATCGCCAGCGGCTCGGCTGAAACGATGCTGCCGCCGCCGAGACCGAGGGAAAACAAATCGGGCATGCGGAACAGCGTGCGTACCTCGCCGATCTCGACAACCGAGTTGGCTTCCCGCGGAAAGCCGTGGCGAAGCTGGCCGATATCGGTCGAAGTTCCGCCAACATCGACGACCATCGCGTCCTGGATGCCGGATAGGAAGGCTGCCCCGCGCATCGAATTGGTCGCGCCCGAGGCGAAGCTCATGACGGGCAGTGCCATCGCCATGTCGGCTGACATGACGGTGCCGTCGTTCTGGGTCAGATAAAGCGGGGCATCGATGCCGCTGCTCGCAATAGCCGCACGGAACCCCGCGATCGTGTCACTTGCCAGCCCGGCGAGCGCGGCATTGAGCAGCGCGGCGTTCTCGCGTTCCAGCAACCCGATGCGCCCGAGCCGGTGCGAGAGCGTCACCGCCGCGCCGGGGCGTTCCTCGGCGAGGATGTCACCGGCAAGCTCTTCGTGCGCGGGGTCGAGTGGCGAGAAGATCGAGGCGACGCCGACCGCTTGGATGCCCTTGGCGTGGATGTCCCGCGCGGCCGCCCGCATCGCCGCCTCGTCGAACGGCATGAACGGGCGGCCATCGTAATCGTGACCGCCTTCCAGCATGAACACTTCGCCGCGCACCAGTACGGCCAGGTCGGCGGGCCAATCGCAAAACGGCGGCAGCGACGCGCTTGCCGGCATACCGACGCGGACCGCCGCGACCTTCGACAAATGCCGGCGCTGCACGACCGCGTTGATGAAATGTGTCGTGCCGATCACGATCGCGTCGACCTGGGCGCCGGCGATATCCGGATGCCGGGTCAGGCGCGACAACGCGGCGATGATCCCGCCGGTCACGTCCTCAGTTGTCGGGGTCTTGACCGCATGCACGACGCGCGCGCCGTCGAGCAGCACCGCATCGGTGTTGGTGCCGCCGACATCGATGCCGATGCGCCTCATGGTCAGCGCCGCAGCGGCCCGGAATACCGGGTCAGGGAAAGCGTCGCTGCAGTCACGCAAACACCGATTTGAACTCGATGTCGTAGCCGAACGTGCCCGGCCCGACATGCTGCAATCCCTTCGGTGACAGGAACACGGCGGGCGCGGGCAGTGCGATCACGGTCACCCTCATGCCATAGCGGATCGTCTCGGTGCCGAAGGCATCGCCGCTGACCGTGTCGAGCACGCAGATCAGATCGGGCGACATCGCCATCGGGGCGCCGTCTCTCCAGGCCACCACCCATTCGTTCTGGAACGCGAGTTTGAGCCGGCTGCCCCGGTCGTCGTCGAGGCCCTCGATCGTTGCGGTGCCGCGCAGGAACCCCTCGGTCGTAAGGCGGGCCACGTCGACCACTTTGCCGCGGAACAGCACCTTGCCGCGCGCCTCGTCGAGCACCGCTTCGATTGGGTCGCTGTGATCGCGCCGGGCGGCGCGCACACGGGCACCGATGCCGATCGCCTTGGAGGTCGTAAAGTGGATGCCCCACTCCTTGACCTCCCGCCCGGTGCGCGGGGCTTTGCAGGTCGAGGCGATCGAGCCCATCTCGACGCAGATCTTCCGGCTCGCCCGCTCCATCCATTTCCAGTCGGGCACTTGCGTCACGATGGCCTCGATCCCGCGCGGGTCATAAAGCGCGCACGGGTACGGCTTGAGGCCGCCGACCGCGACGCTGGTCATTTGCGCCTCGGGGTAGGCGCGTCCCATAGTGTCGGCGTCGACCACCGGCAGCGCCAGGTGCGCCGCTGCCATCAGGGGCTGGATCGAGTTGTTGCCGCCGATCTCGAGCGACATCACGGCGTGGAATTTCCAGCCGTGATACTCCTCCTGCATCTGCACCGCGCGGGCGATGTTGTGGCTATCCGCAAGGCGTTCCTGCCCGACCAGTGGCGCACCCATGTTGGAGACGACCGCGACCCGGTCGTCATCCGCCAAGTCGAGGGGCGACATCAGCGTGACCCGGTGCCCCTCGGCGTAAAGCCGGCGCATGTTGAGCAACCCGAGATACGGGCTGCCGCCGCCACCTGTGCCGAGGATCCAAGCGCCGACCGCCAGCGACTCGATGTCGTCGAGGGTGATTTCACGCATCATCGTCCAGCATCATCGTCCAAACCGGTCCGCTTGCATGCGGGGGAGGATGGGACAACATCGCCCCGCCGATCACGCTAATGGCACGGCCCCGCTCCTTAGCCGCCGAAGAGTTCGCCGACCGCCTTTGCGACGACGGCGTTCGACAGGATGACCGGCATGTCGAGCACGGCGAGGGTGTCGCGGTGCTGCTCGGTAAACCCGATGCAGTCGAGCAGGACTGCCTCGGCGCCTTCCGCCTGAAGCCGTTGGCCGGTCGCGAGTACGGCCTCCGGTCCGTCGCTATACGGGCTGACGGCTGCAAACAGCGGGGTGCGGGCAAGCGGGCGCCACTTGTCGCGCTCGGAGGCGATCTGCGAAGCGATCGGCACGATGACGCCAAGCTGCCGCTTTTCCACCAGTCCGGCGACCGTGGCCGGGATGATGTGGTCGGGCTCGACGAGCCATGCGCGTTCGCATTGAAGACCCTCGAACGTGCCGGTGCAGAGGATCAGGATAACGTCGCAGCCATCGGCTTCGAGCCGCTTCAGGGCCTGTTCGACGCCGGCGCGCATCCGGCTCCGTGACAATTCGACGACGCGCCCATCGTTGAGCCGCGTGACCAGTGCGGCCTCGCCCGGCTCGGCGAGATAGCGGGCAGCGATCTCGGCGTGGCTGAGCCCGTCGAGCACGCCGCGGTGCATGCGGCGCACCCGTTCCGGCACGTGACGGTCGATGATCGGCACGACATCCGCCCGCGGCGCCTGTCCAATCGTCAGCGTGCCCAGGGTTCCGGTGCGCATCTCTATTTCACCTTGAGTATGGCGGTCTTTATGACCGAGTCGAAGAAGCCATAGAGCGCGTCGCCGCCGATGAACCCGGCCGCCAGCACCTCCATCGGGCCGCTGGCCTCGGCGCCCCTCCATTTGAGCATGGCCACGCGGATCGCAATCCCGACCAGCACCGCCCACCCGGCCAGCGGGTTGGGAATCAGCAGCCCGGTCGCGAACAATATGCCAAGCTGGCGGCGCGGCCCGCCGAGCAATTGCAAGAGGGCGCCGGGAATAGCCCAGATCAGCAGCGCTTTGGCGACATCGGCAGTGGCGCCGGCCTTGATCGTGGCGATGTAGACCCGGTCGACCGGCGGCACGAGATCGTGCGCGAAATATCCGGGATGGGCAAAATACACGGTCGGAATCGCAACCAGGAAGGCGAGCATCGCGGCGTAGAGTTGCTGTCTGCGGCCGTCGAGCTCGAAGGCACGGTCGGCGCCCGATCCGCGCAAGATGAACCCGGCCTTCAGATCGTAGCCCATATCGGCGAAAGCCGGTCCGGTCGAGGCGCTGAACCCGACGAGCAAGGCCAACGCCACCGGTGGAAAACCGACCAGAATCCCGATGATCAGCGTGATCAGCGCCACCGCGAAGGCCGGGAACCACCCGGCGTGCATCGCCGAGATGCCGACAATCAGTTCATGAACAAAAGCGGCAAAGGCCGCGTAAACGACAAAGGCGACCAGCATGCCCGGCGACAATTCGCCGACGAGCCCACCGAGCAGGGCGATCAGCACCGCAATCGCGACATATCCCGCGCTTCCGGCCCCTAGCGCCCGTTTGATCTGCGTGTCGTCAGCCGCTCGGGCGATCGCGTCGCCTGTGCCACGCCGGACGATAAGCAAGCCCACCTGGACGAGCGCGATGATCCCGGCCCCGACCATGAACCCGTGCGGCACGTACATTTTGGCAATGTCGATCCCCGCGACCGGCGAGGCATACCCACGCACCAACAAGCCGATGCCGAACATCGTCAACGCCCAAACATTGCCGATAAAGGCGACGCCGAAGGCCGACATCGGGATTTTTAGCCAGCTGCCGGTGAGCCCGACCAGGAGACCTAAGCCGAGCAGCGCGGCGCGCTTGCCGCCGCTGTCGCCGGCGCGGATCGCCTCGGCCGCGGCGATGCCGGGCGGCCAGGTGCCCGTGGCGGGGAACAAGCGGGTGTCGAACATACGGTAGAGCATGAACCCGTCGAGCATCATCGAAAGCGCTGCACCTGCCAGCATCGGCAGGATGAGATCGGCTCGGTCGAGCAGAAACGGGACCCCGATCGGCAGCAGCAGGCTGTTCGCGGCACCAAAGGTCGCGGCCGAGATTGCGCTTTGCGCCAGGTTCTGCACATGGATCGAGCGATAGCGTGCGAATAGCGCCAGCGGCACCCGCGCCAGGATCATTGCGACCAGCGCGCCGATAATCGACGTGTTCGGCGTGACTCCGAGCTGCACGATCAACTGCACGCCGATAACCGCGCCGAACACCGACAGCACGACGGTCAGGATCAGCGTCGCCGGGGCGAAGGTCGCCGGATGCCGTCGCTCTCGGACCGGGGCTGGGGCCGCTGGGTCCGCCAGGAAACTCGTCCGACCCGATTGGCTCATCTCCGGGCCCTCCTCAAGGTCCGATCGATGGCGCGCTATCCCTTGACCCGCCGAGGAGCAGGCCTGATGCCATCTAACGGCGCAGCGCGTTTTTAATGCACCCGCGACCACCCGCTCAATCGCCCGTCGAGCGGCCGAAAGCAAGCTGCGCAAAAAACTGGCGCAGGCAACCGGCGGAAGCCATTGCATCGAGACGGTATGGGGTCGCGGCTATGTGCTACGAGATCCGACCACCCCGCCGGCGATGAGCAGGCTCGCAACACGCCCGGCACTATCTTCGCGACGGCCACCCTGACGACGCTCGGGGTTTTATGGATCACGGGACATTGGCGCTACTGCCTGTGGCGAGAGCCGGGCCGCTCATCGTCGCGGCCATGATTGCCGTCAGCTCCGCGCCGCTCTCGGCGAGTTCCAAGGCGAGCATCCTTGCCCCTCTACGGGGCTCAGAACCGGCGCTTGCCCCGGCTACCGCAAGGATCAGCCTTCGGGCTGGTTCGGCACCTGGACGACTGGCGCGCCCGCCACCCTCGCGAGGCGGATCGCGTCCTCGAGCAGGGTCTCCGCGGCGCCGACCTGGATCAAGAGAGGCGCGAGACCGGTTATCGGCATAGATCGGTGCTGCCAAAGGCGAGCGCGGGTCGGCGGCGTTCAAATAGAGGCGTGCCATATCGAGGATGCCGGCCTTCTGCACCGTCGTATCGACTGTCGCTTTGCTGACCATTGTCTCGCCAGTCACCTCCATATCCACCCAAGGCGAGATGCACCAGCCGCAGCCCGGTTGCGGCAATCCGGCGTCACGGATCGCCACAATCGCCGCAACGACCAGTCCGGTTGCCACTTTCGTACCCAAGATGGTTGGGAGCTTTGGCTCGCACGCTCTCGCTATTGTCGCCGGCACATGGATCATCAGTCCGGCGCGGAGCGCGGAGCGCGGAGCGCGAAGCGCAGCCGACGTCGCCATCGGCGAGCTCTGCGCGGGGCACGACCGATGCGGGACGACCTCGGACCGACAGAGCCTGTCGAGAGCGGCCCCGCGGGATTCTCCCCTAGGGATACCTGAATCGCTGGCGTCGGCGATGGATGCGCTCCCGAAACTCAGGTTCGCAAGTGACTCCCCGCTGGAGGAGGCAGTCTCGAGCGAACCCGTCTCTGCAGCCCAAATTCCCTGCTAGCTGGGAAAATACAGGCAATTCCGGTATTCGGGCGCAAATGGGACCATTCCGGTATTCGGGCGCAAATGGGACCAGAGCGCTGAAAGCCGGCGTGATCTCTTATTCCCTTAATCTCATCGGCCCGCTGCCCTTCAACCTAAAGGGCCGGTCAATGACACACAGGACGTTACTCTTCAGGATTACCTCTTGCATTTTGTGCGTAGACGTTCCTGGGACGACCCTAACCCTGCTAATGTCGCGCGCTTGCGCTATGATCTGCTCGCCCGCGATCGCGTCTCCTGGATTGCGGTACGTGACCGTAGCTATGTCCCTAAGTTCTTGTCTCCCTTTAGCCATTTTGGTCACCTTCAATGAGGCCTTGTCGCTGTAACTGCTCGCATGCCTCAATGACAGTCGCAAAATCCAGGTTTAGAGCCTCTGCTATATCACTGTAAAACAGTTGCTTTCGTTCTCTGAACAACTTCAAAATCTCTGTCATTGCCCTCTTTATGGACACCCTTCTCGTCGTGGATATTTCTGGCTCTCTTGAAACCAATTGCGTATGCGGCAGGCTTGCAATTCTTTCTAGGGCCTCAGTGTGTTTGCTCATAATGGAAATAAATTCGTCTGCCCGCCTTACAAAGTCACTCCACTCCTTGATATGAGAAGAGAATTCGGTAAATTGTGTCTGTATCTGATTTAAGTTAAATCCCTCACTCCTTACAACCAGATCCCTGATAATATCGGGGCTTACATCACGCTTTCCTTGATACGGCCCCGCATACCCGCGATCTGGCTCAACTTCTAACTTGTTGAACTCTATTGAGAGGAATTTGTCAAGATATGCGACGATATGGGAAACAGGGGTTTGATTTGAGATGGTTACGAATAATTTCCCCTCAAAGCCAGGATCGACTTGGGGTCCGGCTGAAGCAAACAGGCCTTTGCGAGTAAGGCTTGATGTTAGGCCGAAGCGGCCAGCAATATTTTTTGGTAATCTCAATGTTTCGTGGGTCAGCAATATAACTTGGCCATACGGAGGGATGCGATATGTATGACCATTGAGCGCTAAGGAGATCGGCTTTTCTGGTTCAGCCGCTGTTGCGGAATAGAGGTGTTCACCGATGCGCATGTCGTAGGTAGCTGGTTGTATTCCTTCATCTGCGAAGTTCTCTATTCCAAGCGATCCCGTATGTACGGCTTCGCGGATTTGGTGATCGACCATGATCATCGGCGGCTCCTCTCCCCATGCTGCCCCACGATGATTGTGGACGATATCGTAGCTACCATCCAGGAAGTTGTTATTCGGATCGCCTCCACTTGCTTGCAGATCCGGTGCCGATTTTCTCGATTGAGCCAACACGGTGCAACCGTTTGACAACCGAACCGACCTGTTCGCGAATCGCCGTGCGCAGGATCGCGTCTCCGCTATCGAAGCCCTTCACCGTAATCACCCGGCCCGCTATGTCATCCGTGCTCAGCGCCTCGTCGGCTGCGGTTCGGAGCACGCCAAGGCAGAGCCGCGAGAGTTCATTCCGCGCGAAGTAGCGATTGCGGCGATAGGCGCGCTTTGGTCGGATCGTATCGGGGTCGAGATCGGTCGCGAGAACGCGGAGCACGCCGTCGATATGCGTTAGGTCGGCCCGGTGCTGGTCAAGCTGGCGTTGCAGCTCGTCAATAATGCCGGCGAGTTCGCGGCGCTTCTCGATCAGGCCGGAAACGACATGATCCTTGCTCGCGGTCATGCTGCGCTCCGGTGCCAGTAGCCGGTCCATAGCGGGCTCTTGCGGCTGGCGAGTGCAGCGCCGATGACCGTGTTCCAGTTAGTGCCGTTCGGCTTGCGGCGGTTGTCCTCCCTCCAGGCGGCTTCGTTCGCGTATTGGTAAAGCAGCTTGCCGCTGATCCGATGATGCTGGCCGATCTCGGCGCGGCGCAAACGGCTGAAATAGCTCTCCGCTTGGTTCACATTCGCGCCGTCCTCAGCCTTGTACTCGACGCTGTGATTGACGCGGCGCACGTCATAGGACGCGTGCAGGCGTTCCCAGGCGTTCGATTCGTCGGCGTGTATGATCGTGCCGCTCGCGACGTGTTGGCGTATGAGCGGCACTGCCTCGCTCTCGCGAGACACAACGAAGGGCCGGGTGCGGCCCATGACTTCGCGGGCGACAACTACGACCTGGCGCTTGCCGGTCCGTTCCTCAGCGAGGCGCCGGTCTCGACGATCGGCTTTCCGGTTTTCCGGCTTGACGTGTCCACCGAAATACGCGCCATCGATCTCAACCGTGCCGCTCAGCTCGGGCTCATCAGGATTGTGGATCTGCGATCCCATCGCTTCGCGCAACTTGTGCAGCAAGACGAAGCTGCTCTTAGGATTGATATTGAGATCGCGGCTGATCTGTAGGGCGCTCGTACCCTTCACGCCATTAACGAACAGCGCGATGATCGAGAGGTAATCGCGGACCGGCAGCTTGCGGGAGTGAAAGAGCGTTCCCGACGTGAGCGAGAACTTGCGCCGGCAGGCGCTGCACTTCCAGCGAGGCGGCGTCTCGGCGAGCGTGTAGGCGGTCAGGCAACCGCAGTGCGGACAGAAGGGCTCGCCGCCAGTTGCGGCCCAGCGGATACGCTTGAACGTGTCCCGCGCTTCGTCATCGGTCATCCGCATGATGCGGGCGAGGCTCAACGTGCGAGCGGCGGCGCTGAGCAAGAAATGTTGTGACACGGGGCCAATCCATGTGAGGCGGGATTGGCCGTGCCGTCACCGTGGAAATCGAGCTCCAACTCGATTATATTCCGCGGGATGATCATGACGGCGGGGGCCAATCCCGGTGTTGTGGTCTAGGGGCCGGTCTATCGCTCCAACGATGACCGGCTCCGCCTTTGAAGTACCGACCAGCGGGCCGCTTTCCTCAGTTCACGCCGGGGAGCGGCCCTTTGCATATCCTCGCCCCGCATCCGGGTCGGCACTCGGCCGGGGCTCTCGCGCTGTAGGCATCTACCTATCCTCCAATGCTGAGCATTTTACCGCGGCCCATTTGGCTGTCAAACATATAATGCGCAAGCTGGCATTTTTGTTTGCCTCTATGGACGCGCGGCGGTATAAGGGCATTCGAGCGTGCCGCCAGCACGAAACGAGGATGAAAAGATGTCGACGGAACAAGCCGAGAACACCCAGACTGCGGCAGAAGCCGAGCAAACTGGTGCTGCCGGGGAAGACAGCGGCGGCAACAAATATGAACGATCGTCAATTGAATTTCCTTATGGGGACCTGGACGATGCCGTGGGAATTGCGCGGGCAATCTCAACTAACGCTGGTACGTCCTGTTCGCTGAGCCAATTGGCGGCTTTTGTCAATTCGCCAATCAGCAGCGGAACTTTTCGTCTTCGCGCATCGAATGCGCGGATCTATGGGCTAACTGAGAATGCTCATAGAGAAGTGAGGCTAACGCCACTTGGCCGTCGCATCGCCGACCCCGTAGCCGAGCCGAGTGCGCGAGTCGACGCCTTCCTTCATGTACCCCTGTACCAACGCATCTTTGAAGCCCATGACGGCTACACGTTGCCGGGGCCTGGGCCGCTGGAAAGGTTCATGCGGGATGCTGGTGTGTCTCCAAAACAAACTGGGAAGGCGCGACAGGCATTCATGCGTTCCGCGCGGCAGGCTGGGTTTTTTGCCCATGGCGAGGATCGTCTAGTCCGACCCTCATTCCCTGACGTGCCGCCGGGAACGCGCCCGATTGAGCCCCCAAAAGAAAAAGGCAAGGGTGTGGGCGGCAGTGGGGGTGATTTGCCGCCGCGGCATCCTTTGATTGAAGGGATGTTTCAGAGTTTGCCCGAAAATGGCCAGCCCTGGACTTTGGACGAAGCAGCCGATTGGCTGCACGCAGCTGCCTATAACCTCCGGTTCGCGTATAAGCTAAAGGGTAAAATCACCATCGATATCAAAATCGAGCAGCCAAGTCAGGGTCCAACGGTCAAACAAGACGCCGAGTGAGGTTTCAATGTCGAGAGGACCATTCCCATCCAGCGAAGCGTGGATCGCTGACAAAGAGAGTGAGATAGCCGCGCGTGTAGCCCAGTTGGAGTCAGAGACTGACCCGAAAAGGCGAAAGCGACTGGAGAACGCCATTGCGCGATATCGCGCGCTCATTACGCTGGGGCCAGAGGGCGCAAGCAATGCCGCCGATAAGGCCGCTGCGGCCCGCGCCGGCTAATTTGATTTTGGTCCCATTTGCGCCCGAATACCGGGAATTTCATCGCCTCAGGCCTCGGAGACGCGTCAACCGTGGCTAAAAACAGCATAGAATCAGGTGCTTACAAGCCAATTCCCTAGGCATCGTAACAGGGAATTTTTTACAGCCTTGCAGGGAATTTAATCAGCTGATCAGGGAGGTTTTCGCCTCGATCAGGGAAAGGCGTTCACTCACTGATTGCCCGTAATCGGGGGGCACGAAGGACCGCTGTGGTTATTGCCGACCTGGAGCTTTACCCGTCAGCCCTGCTCGCCGAAACGCCTCGGCCATTTCGCCGCCGTCGGCGGGCGCGAGATTGCTTCCGCCTGCACGCGTCTCGACGGGTCGGACGCGTTTCTCTGATCCCGATGGGGCAGTCGCAGGGCGGGCTGCGGTCGCCCGATCTCCGGGGGTGTCATCGAGCCGCATCGTCAACGAGATCCGACGCCGTTTCGCGTCGACCTCCAACACTTTGACGCGGACGACATTGCCGGGCGTCGCAATTTTGCGTGGGTCCGTGACGTAAGTATTAGCCATCGCGGAGATGTGCACCAACCCGTCCTGGTGGACCCCCACATCGACGAACGCACCGAACGCGGCGACGTTCGTCACGACCCCTTCGAGAACCATCCCGGGATTTAGATCTTCGAGCTTTTCCACTCCCTCGCGAAATCTTACCGTCTTGAAAACCGGGCGCGGATCACGACCCGGCTTCTCGAGCTCGCGCAAGATGTCGGTAACGGTCGGCACCCCGAACACGGCATCAGTGAACGCCTCGGGCTCGAGCTGGCGTAGTACCGGTGTATTTCCGATCAGGGCGCCCAGTTGGCTCTTGGTTGCCGAGAGAATGCGTCGCACGACGGAGTAGGCTTCCGGGTGTACGCCCGACGTATCAAGCGGATCGTCGCCGTCGCGGATGCGAAGGAACCCCGCCGACAGCTCGAAAGCTTTGGGCCCGAGCCGCGGCACCTTCTTCAGCGCCGAGCGGGTGCGAAAAGGACCGTGCGCCTCGCGGTAATTGACGATGCTCCGCGCTAGTGCATCGCCGATGCCGGAAACTCGTGACAGCAACGGCGTGGATGCCGTGTTGACATCGACCCCCACGGCGTTGACGCAATCCTCGACGACCGCATCCAGGGAACGCGAGAGTTTGTGTTCGCTGAGATCGTGCTGATATTGGCCCACGCCGATCGATCGGGGATCAATTTTGACCAGCTCGGCGAGCGGGTCCTGAAGCCGCCGGGCGATCGAGACGGCTCCGCGCAAGGACACGTCAAGCCCCGGCAATTCCTGCGAGGCAAAAGCCGAAGCCGAGTAGACCGAGGCCCCGGCCTCCGAGACGACGACCTTTGTCAGTTCAAGCTCGCGGTGCAGCCGAATGAGTTCCGCACCGAGCCGGTCGGTTTCACGCGAAGCGGTGCCGTTCCCGATCGCGATCAGTTCCACCCGATGCTCTTGAGCAAGCCGAGCCAGTTGAGCAATCAACTCGTCCCAACGACGCTGCGGCTCGTGCGGGTAAATTGTCGTCGTCGCGGCAACCTGCCCGGTCCCGGTGACCACGGCGACTTTGACGCCGGTTCGATACCCCGGATCAAGCCCCATCGTCGTGCGCGCGCCCGCGGGAGCCGCGAGCAGCAGGTGCCGCAAGTTCCCGGCGAAAACCTGAACTCCAGCATGTTCGGCAGCTTGCCAGAGCCGAACGCGCAGGTCGCTTTCGATGTGAACCAGGATCCTCGTGCGCCAGGCCAAGCGCACCGTATCAAGCAACCAGCGGTCACCGGGCCGACCCTGATCGGCGATCTTGAACCGGTTCGCGATCTGCCGCTCAAAGACGCCCGGCTCGCCTCGATCAAGCACGGTCGGGTCAGGCACGAGCTCCAGAGCAAGCACCTCCTCCTTCTCACCGCGGAACAGCGCGAGAATGCGGTGCGACGGCGATTTAACAAGAGGCTCGTTGAAGTCGAAATAATCGGCGAACTTGGCGCCGGACTCCGCCTTGCCTGAGCGAACGCGCGAACCCAGACGGCCGCGCAACCACACCTCCTCGCGCAGGGTCCCAATCAGCGAGGCGTCTTCGCTAAAACGCTCGACAAGAATTGCGCGAGCGCCTTCGAGCGCGGCGGTCGCATCGGTCACCCCTTGTGCGGCGCGACGTACCGCCGAGCCAGCTGCTCCGGGGATTGGTCCGGCCTCGCGAGAAGCGCTTCCGCCAACGGCTCGAGGCCCGCTTCGCGGGCGATTTGAGCTTTCGTCCGCCGCTTCGGACGATACGGCAAATAGAGATCCTCGAGCCGCGCCTTGCTGTCCGCCGCGTTGATCGCCTGCTCGAGCGCGGCGTCGAGTTTTCCTTGCTGGCCGATGCTGTCGAGGATAGCGGCCCGATGCTCGTCGAGCTCGCGCAGGTATCTCAACCGCTCCTCGAGGATGCGCAGCTGGGCGTCATCGAGCGCTTCGGTCGCCTCCTTCCGGTATCGGGCAACAAAGGGCACGGTCGCTCCGCCGTCGAGCAGCGAGATTGCAGCGGCGACCTGCCGCTCGCGGACGCCCAGTTCCTCGGCGATGCGCAAGTTAATCGGCTTCATCGATCCTGAGTGATTAGTTGGGGGTAGTAAATCACCCGAGTGGTCGTTCTAACCTGATCTACGAGAACCGGTCAAAGCCGATCTCAGGGCAGATGCCACCAGGCGCCGTCACGGCCGCGCTTTGTCATGGCTTCGCTGGTTTACGGCGACATCTCGATGAATCCTCTGCGCCGCAGCGGTAAGTACCTTGGGCGCGACGGCACCGCGGACTGGCTGTCATCGCGCTTCGCCCCGGCAGCGGGTGCGGCCGGCACATCGCAATACCGAGCTGAGCCAGCCCCGTGCCGTAGAGTGGCTGCGGGAACGAGTTGCCGGACGGAGAAGCCGAGCCTACCAATTATTGGTTTGCCACGTTGCCCGAGGCGATCAGCTTTCCGGGTTTAACCAATTCGCCAAGTTACGATGGTGACCCCGCCTTCCTCGGGCCAACACGGCACCAGCGCATATTTATGCACATCCGAATGATTCACTGCAGGAACGCCTGCGGGGCTGATGTCATCAAACTCAACCCGCTGATCGCTTATACTCCCACACTGGCGCGGCTAGGTTTGGCCCCCGAAAGCCGGTTCTCCCTACCCGAACCTCGCCGCGCCGCTATAGGGGATCGCTTGACGGGGTGCACAAATGCCCGACGATGCCACCGAGTTTAATCAGGCAATTCGGGCGCTTCTCGATCGATATCCCAAAGGCAGAATTTTGGCAGCTCTCCAGGCGACACCGCTTCGATCGGGTCCAAAGCGGAAGGACGACGTGCAGATACTGATCAAGATGGGCCGGGTCATGACGTGGCACAGAGATCTTTCTGATCGTGCAGCGGCCGAGATTGTCACCCGACACCTGCCAAACAATAGGAGCAGCGTTATAGATCGAATTCGTAAGAGTTTTGCCAAAGATCGCGAGTATTATCTTCGAGCTGGAAAAATGAACGAAATTATTCATTTGGCGATGGCGCGAGAGGGGGCGACAAGGTCTGCCGACAATAATAAAGAGAGTGGAGATAACAAAGAGAGTGGAGATAACAAAGAGCCGCCACTGGTTACACTGGTAGTTCCCGACGATGATACCCTGGAAGCGATGTTCCAGAAATTACGATCAGAGCTGGGAGCCGTCTGCAGGCTCACTGATAAGGACCCCGTCGTGGTCTTTCCTAAGCTGGGAGAAATTCGGCCAGAATAAATCCCAAGCTGGGAGGAAATCCAGCCTGAATAAATCCCAAGAATTACCAAAGCTTGCTGCCTACATCGGTCGGTGATGCGTATTCGTAACTCCCTGGAACGTTCAAATGCCTCAATGCCGCCCCGTAGCTCTCCTAGCTATTATTCGATCAGGAACAAGCCGCACTCGGGCTCCGCACTAAAAGCGAGGTTTGGCCTTCCTTGCCGCCTGAATTCGCTAACCGCTGTGGATCGATCACCGAGAAGACCGATGGAAGCATCACGTCAGCGAGTGAATTTGGCCGTCGCTGGAATGGAGCCGACCACACCTAGTCGGTGACACTTCAAGCGGCTGGACTACTACCGGAAGTTACCCCGCGGATACGCTTTGGGCGAGGGGAAACTGAAGCCAGGAACCTCTATCGCGTGCGGGGCGCTCGACTGGCTCGAACCGGATGCAGCGAATCTGGGGGCGTCACAGGGCGTGATCCCGAACCTCGTCGGCGGCGATCGCGTTCGAGGGTTCGATTACGAGCAACGCTCCACGGTTCAATCGGATGGATTTCGGTATATGAAGGATACTTATTAATGGTCAACAAAGTTAAACGGCAACCAACATTGAGATCTCCAGAACAAAGCTTGAAGGGGAATACAATATTGAAGGTCGTGTACCGTCGCATCGACACGCTGAAACCCGATCCCGCAAACCCTCGGCTCCACACCAAGAAGCAGATCCGGCAGATTGCTGACAGTATCAATGCATTTGATTTCAACGTCCCTATGCTGATCGACGGTGCGGACAATATTGTCGCCGGGCACGGTAGGTATTTCGCATGTCGCCTGCTCGGCAGAACTGTGGTGCCGACGCTGTGCCTCGATCACCTCACTGCGGAGCAGACCCGCGCCTTCAGGATTGCCGATAACCGGCTGACCGAGATCTCGACTTGGGACGACCGTCTGTTGGCGGAGCAGCTCAGGGATCTCTCGCTGCACGGCCTCGATTTCACTCTTGAGGTCACCGGCTTCGAAATGGGCGAGATCGATCTGCGGATCGCCTCACTCGAGGAGCCGCCCGAACGCGACGACGACCCGGCAGATGTAGTTCCCGAGGTTTCGGCCGGCCCGCCGCTCACCAAGTACGGGGATCTGTGGGTGCTCGATCGCCATCGCCTGTTATGCGGCAGTGCCTTGGAAACTCCGGCCTTCGCGGCTCTGATGGGCGAAGAACAGGCCGCGGTGGGGTTCACCGATCCGCCCTATAACGTGCCGATCGAAGGCCACGCCAGCGGCCTCGGCGCGACCCACCATCGCCCCTTCCCGATGGCTTCGGGCGAGATGGACAGTTCCGAATTCACGGCCTTTCTCAGCGAGGCTTTCCGCAACCTGGCGGCGTGTTAGCATTGCCGGCTCCATCCATTTCGTCTGCATGGACTGGCGCCACATCGAGGAGCTGCTGGCCGCCGGTCGGGCCGCCTATGGCGAACTGAAGAACCTGTGCGTCTGGGTCAAAGATAATGCCGGAATGGGCTCGCTCTACCGCAGCCAGCACGAGCTCGTGTTCGTGTTCGTGTTTAAGCATGGCCACAACGGGCATCGCAACAACGTCCAGCTCGGCCGTTTCGGGCGTAACCGCAGTAATATTTGGCGCTACCCCGGCGCCAACTCCTTTGCCCGATGTGGCGAGGAGGGCAATCTGCTGGCGTTGCACCCGACCGTGAAACCGGTCGCGATGGTCGCCGACGCGATCCTCGACTGCTCGGCGCGCGGCGACATCGTGCTCGACACTTTTCTCGGCAGCGGCACGACGCTGATCGCCGCCGAGCGCACCGGCCGACGCTGCCATGGAATGGAGCTCGACCCCGCCTATGTCGATACCAGCGTCCGCCGTTGGCAGAAACTGACCGGCGGCAGCGCTCGTCACGCCGCGAGCGGCCGCAGCTTTGACGACCTCGCGCGCGAGGCGGAGGTGGCCAATGCCGCCTGACAGCGAGGGCGATTACGAAGTGGGCTACGGCAAGCCGCCGCGCGAGACCCGCTTCGCGAAAGGTCAGTCCGGCAATCCTCGCGGCCGGCCATCCGGCGCGAAGAACCTCAAGACGCTGCTAAGTGAGGCGTTGAACGAGATGGTGGTCGTCACAGAAAACGGTGGGCGTCGCAAAGTCACCAAGCGCCGAGCGATCATCACCCAGCTCGTCAACCGCTCGGCCACCGCCGATTTTCGTGCGATCAAGATCCTTCTCGATATCGTGAGGGACATCGAACGTCAGACCGAGTCGACTACGCCCGAGATCTCCGATTTCAGCGAGGCGGACGAAAAGGTCCTCGAACAGATCAAGGCGCGTTTCTCCACCGGGGAACCCGAGCAATGACAGTGCTGACCCCGGCGCAGTACGAGTTCCTGCTGCGGCGCGACTTAGCCACCTTCGCCGGACGTTGCTTCCAAGCCCTCAACCCACAGACCGAGCTGGCGATGAACTGGCATCTCGAGGTCATCGCCGACAAGCTCACCGCGGTGCGGGAAGGAAAGATCCGGCGGCTGATCATCAACCTGCCGCCCCGCCACCTCAAATCCTTGATGGCGTCGATCGCCTTCCCGGCGTGGTGTCTCGGACAAGATCCCTCGGCCCAGATCCTCTGCGTCAGCTATGCCCAGGATCTCGCCGATAAGCTCGCCCGCGATTGCCGGGGCCTCATGATGAGCCCGTGGTATCAGCGGATCTTTTCGACCCGCCTGGCGCCGCACCGCCAGGCGGTGCAGGAGTTCATCACCACCCGCCAAGGCTACCGGCTCGCCACTTCCACCGGCGGCGTGCTGACCGGACGCGGCGCCGACATAATCCTGATCGATGATCCGTTGAAGCCGGAGGAGGCGCTCTCCGACGCGCAGCGGAAAGCCGCCAACGAGTGGTACGACCACACCCTCTACAGCCGGCTCAACGACAAGCGCCATGGCGCCATCGTGATCATCATGCAGCGGTTGCACGAAGACGACCTCATCGGTCACGTCCTTGCGCAGGAAGGTTGGGAGTTCCTGAGCTTTCCGGCGATCGCCGAGGCCGACGAGGTGCACCGGATCGAGACGATCTTGAAACCGAAATGCTTCCGCCGCCGTCAGGGCGAAGCCTTGCACCCGGACCGCGAGCCGCTCGAAACCCTCGACCACATTCGCCGGACGATCGGCGAATACAACTTTGCCGGCCAGTACCAGCAATCGCCCGCCCCGTTGGGCGGCGGCCTGGTCAAGGCGGAATGGTTCAAGCGCTACGGCGAGAAAGATCGGCCGGAGCGTTTCGACCGCATCGTGCAGAGCTGGGACACCGCCAACAAGGCGACCGAGCTCAGCGATTTCTCGGTGTGCACGACCTGGGGCGTGAAGGGCAAGGACCTCTTCCTCCTCGGTCTATTCCGTCGGCGGCTCGAATACCCGGCGCTCAAGCGTGCCGTGCGCGAGCAGCAGAGCCTGTTCGACGCGAAGGAAGTGCTGATCGAGGACAAGGCCTCGGGCACCCAGCTGATCCAGGAGCTGATCAACGACGGCTGCCACGGCGTCACGCGCTACCAGCCGACCTGCGACAAGATCATGCGTCTGCACGCGCAGACCGCGATGATCGAGAACGGCTTCGTCTACATCCCCGAGACGGCGCCGTGGCTCGCCGAATACCTGCACGAGCTGACCGTCTTTCCCAAGGGCAAGCACGACGATCAGGTCGAACTCGACCGCTCAGTTCCTGGACTGGTTCAAGAAGCCTTACCCGGGCCAAGGGATCCTGGAGTACTACCGGATGCGAGCCGAGCGCCATCAGAACCCCGAGAACCCGGAACGATATCGGGTTCGCCTGCAGGCGCCTTACGGTATGGGGGCCGTGCAAACCTTCTCGGGCCGGCACATCAACGTCAGCCCGGACGGCACCATCGAAATGTCTGCCGACGACGCCCAATACCAGATCCGTGCTGGCTGGACCAAGCTCGCAGAATGGACGCGCGACGAAGCGGCTTGATCCGCCTGTGATCACACTAAGCGTCAACCCTGGTTCGTGTCGTTTCGCCGCTGCTCTCGTGCGGTTTTCGAGGAACAGCCCGACCTCCGTACCAAAGCCAGACGAACAGCTACGGCAACGCCCGTTCGCTGCGCGATCGAAACCGGAGGTGCCGAAGCAGTTCAGCGGGGGTATCGACTCTAACGGGGGGAGCAGAGTTCGAATCCCCCTTTTTACCAGTGCATCCTGTTACCGGCCGTGAGCTGGATACGCGCTTCGCCGCCGCCGGGCTCCATCCTTATGTTTAATTCTGACGGGGAACCGACAGTTCGAATCCGGCTCCCTCCAGCGGAGAGTCAACCGTTCGAACAAGCTCGGTCGAGAAACGCCCGGTTCGATCCTGCGGAACCCGCAGCTCCAGCTTGCCGACCCGCGTGATCAGCGTCCGGCCGTAATAGCCCGACCTGTAGCCCTGCCGGCCCGCCGCCCGTTCGCCCTTCTCGGCGCCGAGCGCCTCCGTCATCTCGGCTTCGAGCACCTCCTGCAGCGCCGTCCGCACCAGCGCCCGCAGAAACTCCTCGTCCTCCGCCAGAAGCGCTTTGACGTCGATCGTCCCAGCTCTACCCTGTCTCTTGGTCATGGTGTGCATCCTCGCCAAAGGATCCGGTGATTGCGATATCACCCGCATACCATGACCATCCGCCTCAGCGGCTTTTGCAGAACTTCCCGGACACTACCGCCAACTGTCAGATCAAGTATGGACTACTACACCTCATGCCAGCCGATTACCCCGCCCCGATCCGCCGTTGACAAACTCGGCCTGGCATCAACAACTCTACGGCGCCCGGAGCACAGCTGATTACGATCGCGGCAGGCGACAGGTTCACCTGGAGCAATGACAATCGCAGTCCACCCGTGGTGGTGTTCTGGTCAACTCACCCCGGACTGCAAGGAAAGATAGATCAGGCTACGCGCAGAGCTGATGCGATAGGCACCGGGAAATGGTTCACGGATAGCGTAGCTGGTAGCGGGTTTGATAATCAGCGAAGCGATCCTGCATCGCCTTTTCGGTCGCAAGACCCTTTGCATAGGCCTTGCTGAGATTGTCGCTGCCCACGGCACTGGCTTCTGTGTGATCTTCCCAAGCCTGATGATAGGTATCGATCAAAGCATCGTCTCCGAGCACTGAAAGACTTTTGGCGAATTCATCAACGGCGTGCTGTTGTGTGGCAGTGAGCATTTTGAGAGGCTTTCATTAGGTGATAATGTCACTGAAGTTTGTCGATTTTGAAGTTCAATCCGGGAGTCGTCCCCATTGAGGGATCGAACTAGAAAGTGGGCAGGGCCCCATCGCCTCTCCCGTCTTCAAGGAGAGGCGAGGCCCTTTCCACGGCGGGGAGAGCCCCAAGTGCCAGTGGAGTTTAATAATCCATCCCGCCCATGCCCCCGCCCCCCATGCCGCCGCCGGTAGACATTCCAGCCGCGCCCTTAGGTTCCGGCCTGTCGGCTACCATCGCCTCGGTGGTAATCAACAGTCCCGCAACTGAGCCGGCATCCTGCAGCGCTACCCGCACGACCTTGGTCGGATCGATAATCCCGGCTTTCACCATGTCCTTGTACTCGCCCGACTGTGCATCAAAGCCGAAATTCGGGTCGTTCTTGTCGGTCAGCTTGCCGACCACGATCGAGCCCTCGACCCCGGAATTCTCCGCGATCTGCCGCACCGGCGACTGGATGGCCTTACCGACGATCTCGATACCGACCTTCTGGTCGTTGTTCGCGGGGTTGAGGCCGGGCAGAATTTTGCTCGCGAAAAGCAGCGCAACACCGCCGCCGGCCACGACACCTTCCTCGACCGCAGCCTTGGTCGCGTGCATGGCGTCGTCGACGCGGTCCTTGCGCTCCTTCACCTCGACCTCGGTGCTGCCGCCGACGCGTATAATCGCTACGCCACCCGCCAGTTTAGCCAGACGCTCTTCCAGCTTCTCGCGGTCGTAATCCGAGGTCGTCTCCTCGATCTGCGCCCGGATCTGGTTGGTGCGCGCGACGATGTCTTCTTTCTTACCGGCACCATCGATGATCGTCGTATTCTCCTTATCAATGCGTACGCGTTTGGCGCGGCCGAGCATGTCGAGGGTGACGTTCTCGAGCTTGATGCCGAGGTCTTCCGAGATCACCTGACCGCCGGTCAGGGCGGCGATGTCCTCGAGCATGGCCTTGCGCCGGTCGCCGAAACCCGGCGCCTTGACCGCCGCGACCTTGAGGCCACCGCGTAGCTTGTTGACGACGAGGGTGGCAAGCGCCTCGCCTTCGATGTCCTCGGCGACGATCAGCAAAGGCCGCGCGCTCTGCACGACGGCTTCGAGAATTGGCAGCAAGGTCTGCAGGCTGGAGAGCTTCTTTTCGTGCAGCAGGATGTAGGCGTCTTCGAGTTCGGCGAGCATCTTCTCCGCATTGGTGACGAAATACGGACTCAGATAGCCGCGGTCGAACTGCATTCCCTCGACGACGTCGAGCTCGGTTTCGAGTGATTTCGCCTCTTCGACGGTGATGACGCCCTCGTTGCCGACCTTCTTCATGGCCTCGGCCAGCATACGGCCGATCTCGGTGTCGCCATTGGCCGAGATGGTGCCGACCTGCGCGATCTCGTCGTTCGTCGAGACCTTCTTCGAGCGCTTTTGAATGTCCTTGACCACCGCGTCGACTGCCATATCGACACCGCGCTTCAGATCCATCGGGTTCATCCCCGCCGCAACCGCCTTGACACCCTCGCGCACCATCGCGTGGGCAAGAATGGTCGCGGTCGTCGTGCCGTCGCCGGCGACTGAGCTGGTTTTGCTGGCCACCTCGCGCACCATCTGCGCGCCCATGTTCTCGAATTTGTCGCTGAGCTCGATTTCCTTGGCGACGGTGACGCCGTCCTTGGTGATCCGCGGCGCGCCGTAGCTCTTGTCGAGAACGACATTGCGGCCCTTGGGCCCCAAGGTCACCCTGACGGCATTGGTGAGTGTATCAATGCCGTGGAGCATCCGCTCGCGTGCATCGGTGCCTAGGCGAATATCTTTAGCAGCCATGTTTGCTCTCCAGTGGTTAAGCAGCTTTCGTATTCGCAGCGGCGTGATCAACCACGCCCATGATGTCGGATTCCTTCATGATCATGAGGTCCTCGCCATCGAGCTTGACCTCGGTGCCCGACCACTTGCCGAATAGCACGCGGTCGCCGGTCTTGACGTCGAGCGGGTGCAGCTTGCCGTCCTCGCTGCGTACGCCGGGGCCGACGGCCACGACTTCGCCTTCCATCGGCTTTTCCTGCGCGGTGTCAGGGATAAGGATGCCGCCAGCAGTTTTTGCCTCCGGCTCGACACGACGAATCAGAACGCGGTCCTGCAATGGGCGCAGTTTCATGGATGGTCTCCTCTGACCAGAATTTTGAGGGCGTTAGCACTCTCGGATGGGGAGTGACAATGCGCATATCACGACATGGGACTTATGGTTCTCGAATACAACTAAAAACTACCATGAGCTTCACAAGTTTTTACAAAGAGACGAGATATCATCAACCAGCGTATTAATTTAACAGTCAAATATATTTCTTGCTATCATTTCTGAAACGCTCGTCCGACTGGAAGCATAACGACGAGTAATCGTGGGGATAGGCGGCGTCGGTCGCGGATCAAGCCCAAACTCGGCCGCAGTAGGGACAAGGGGCTCCGGCTCGCGAAGCATCGAATTCGACACGCGTTTGGGACTACCCTCAGTCGCGTAATCCGTTCCCACGGCTCGACCCGGATACTGCTGGCGGATCAGCGACAAGGAGCGAGATGACTGCCGCCCCGGCCCCCTCCCATTCCCTCCACCGCAGGCGGGGGAGGGGTAGGGTCGGGGCCAAGGCGCTCCTTAAATATCTCACTGGGCCGGAGGCGGCGTCTCGCTTTAAAAATTAAAGGCTTTGTGCCGGGATAGCCGATATCGACCGACCGCGTTGATCGGGGTCGCCATTTAATGGATAGCGAACAGGTCCTGCCCGATCTTGTGACCAGTCCGGCTGTCCAGGATGACCTCGACCTTGTGCCGGGAGTGCGGGGGATTTAGACGCTTACCCCCGCCGCGTCGGACGGCATGGCTCATGGTTACCGCGACGGCCCGTTGTGTCCGAGATTTAGCGGCTCGTCGATCACCGGTTCAGTACCAAACCGTGTCGCAAAGGCTTTGGCCTGCGCGGCAACCGCGAAGTCTACCGAGACAAGAACGCGGGCAAAGAGCTTTGGCGGCTTGCTTCTGACTGGGAAGTCAGGTTCGCACGAGACTCTCCGCTGGAGGGAAACGGATTCGAACTTCTGGTTCCGCGCCGGCGGTTCCGCCGGAAGAGCGGTTTGGGCCAGGGAAGGCCGACGATTGTTTTCCCCGAGAAGGAAAGCGTCCCGCCCCGCCTGTCATTCAATCGATCAAGCTCCAAAACGAACTCTTCTTCGTGATGTCGCCGCGCGAGAAACCGCGATCGGAGGCGACAGATCAGCCATGGAACCTAAGCTGCTGCGGAGCTGTCAACTCAGGGACGGCGTGCCGGGCCGAGCGACCTTTAAGCCGGCGCAATAACCGAAACTGCTTTTCCCCTAAAGGGCTGTCATGCCAACCCATGTCGACGCCATCGCTTTGCTCGAGGCCGACCATCGCAGGGTGGAGGCCTTGTTTGCTGAATTCGAAGCCGCCAAGAGCGCAGCCAAAAAACAGGCCCTGGTCGAGCAGATCTGCACCGAGCTGAGCGCACATACCGTGATCGAAGAGGAGATCTTCTACCCGGCCTGCCGCGGCAAGGTCGAAGAGGACTTGCTGAACGAAGGATACGTCGAGCACGACGGTAGCAAGGTGCTGATCGCCGAGCTAATCGCGAGCGCGCCCGATGAGGAATTCTATGATGCCAAGGTCAAAGTGCTTTCGGAACAGATCGAGCATCACCTTCATGAGGAGGAGAAGCGCTCCGATGGGATCTTCCCTCAGGCCCTGCCGGTCTCGATATGACGGAGCTCGGCAATCGCATGAAGGCCCGAAAGGAAGCAGTCCTGGCTGAATATAAGACGAGCGGGATACCTGCGCCGGAGACTCGTACGTTCACCGGCCATGCGCTCGAACAGGGCGAGCCGGTCGGCGAAACCGAACCGCCCGCGTGAGCGCGACGCGCGCTCGAATGTCGCGGAAACAATCATCCTGGCTGCGCCTTTCCTTCAACCTCTGGCAGGCCGGCCTCGAAGCCCAGCAAGTGATTAGCTTGCGCCTCGCGCTGCTTGTGGCCGGTAGCGACTCCGCCGGGGCCGAGACAGCCCGCATGGTATCGGAAAAAATGTCCGCGGCGCTGGAAGTTCAGCACGCAGTGGTTACTGCCGCTATGACAGGCAGTCCCGGGCTCATTCCAGCCCGAACGGTCGCGATCGATCGCCGGAGGATGCGGGCCAACCGCCGGCGCCTCGGACCTGCAAAAAAGCCGGCCGCGGGGCTCAGCCACCCGTCACGCTTATAAGTGCACCGTGGACCGGATTATGGGTCCGACCAATCCTGTCCCTTGCAGGAGGCGGTTGTCGATTAAGTCGGCCCGGACAATCCGGTGCGCTTCATCGATGCTTTTGTCGATGGGCCGGATCTTGCGGCAGCGTCGTTTATCCATGTTGACCCAAGGTAACAGGCCGCTCGGGCCGGGGCGGCGGAGCCCCGAAGCCGTGAGGGGCAAGTTCGCACTGGACTTGTATGGGGCTCTTCCTGTCAAGCGGTTGTTTTGGGTGCGCTACCAGTTCTTTGTTCGGAGCGGGAAGGCCGTTCTTCATCCCGTCGCCTGTAATCAGGTTCGCGGAGGGACGATGAACAGCGAGAGGGCGTTTCTGCGAAGCTCCAGCGAGCTGCCACAGCAATAGACCGGGATCGGTGGGGTGCGGATCGCCTGGCAATGGCCGAAAGAGGAACGCAGTTGCGCCAAGTCCGCACGTCGGAGCGCATGAGTGGCGGTGGCCTGTCCCGGCGCCGGTCAGGCGATCACCAGGTCAGGCACCATCACCGTGCCCTTCGTCTCCGGGGACACAAGCAAAGCGCAGGCGAAACTGAGCAGGGACTAACCAGGCGATATCCGGGTCACGCGGATGGGCGGCGACGGCAAAGCCGAATTTCGATGGACGGATCGCCGTCAGCTCATACCAATCGGCTCCGGCGTTCTCCGACCGGAAGACGCCATTGTGGTGCTGGCACCAAACGATTTCAGGGCGTGCGGCGCAGCGCGACAGAAGATGGATGTCCTGGACAATCGGGTCCTCACGCCGTTCCGGCGGCATGTACTCGTTGTACATGCCGTGGTTGATGATCTGCCACGAGGCGCCTGCGTCGGTGCTCGCCCAGAGGCCCGCGCAGGACACGCCGATGCGGATGTCCGAGGGATTGCAAGGGTCGATCAACACCGAATTGATGCCGGGCTGCTACTAGGGCGAGTTCAGGAGGCCATCCGTGGCAATACGGCGGATGAAGTTTCCGTTTGTGTCGAACTCGTCGACAAACCCGTGGCCGGGCCCGGCGAGATCATCCCCGCCGCCGGCTTGCACGGCAAAAGCGACGAACAGCCGGTCCTGCCCGCCGACATTCAATGTTTGCACATTGAACGGCGCCCAGCCCTGGCCGCCGGCGGGAACACGGCCGGCGGCATCACCTCAGCTATATTTGTCGACCCGGCAAGACGAGCTGTGCAGCGTTCAGGCCGCACTGAGCTCCTTCATTACCTCCTCTTCGGTCGTGAACGGCACCTCCTCGACATGCACCACTTCTGTCTTGTTCGATCCGATCACGACAATCTCGTTTGCGAACCGACCGTTGAACCTTCCGGTCACGGTATACGACGTGGTCCCCGACGTGAGCGGCCCGGTCCATCCCATCACCGAGACGGCTAAACCACCCACAAAGGTGGGGTCTTGCTTGAGTTGGAAGCCAGAGCTGAACCTTGGCGCGTGTCCGCGAACCGTCACGCGGTAAAATCCGGGCTGTCGGAGGCCCGTCCAAATATACTCGACCTCAGCGGTGTCGAAGGGCTCAAGCTGGAAAAACGGCATGATGTCGCTCCTTTGCACTCTCATTGCGGGGTTGGCGGGGTAGCCCAACCCACGTGCAGTCTCGACGCATTTTCTGTCAGATGACGTGAGCTAGCTCACAGACACAGAAAAAAGATCGGAGGGACCGTATCAGCTGCGCCCGGCAAGCCAGTTCGCGGAGCTATGGCCAGAAGTTGGTGACGGCATGACGGGGTAAGACTGGACAGCGCACCGATCTGGCCGAATGACAGCACCCCACCGGTAACCGCGCCCACTCGTTATCGACGGCGTTTCCGGCACCGGCAAAACTTCGGTCTGCAATGAATTGCAGCGGCGCGGCTACCACGCCATCCATGGTGACCGGGAATTGGCGTATTTAGGCGATGCGGAAGCTCAGTGTTTCGGCGAGGGTCATGGGTATGCCGCTGCGGCGGGTCGGGCCCGCGCTGTACCGACCACGCGGTCACGGCCGAGGCTCCTGGAAGTGTCGCCAATCTAAATTGGACTCGATAGCTCGGGACATCACGGGGCAGCGTCCTGGCAAGTGGCTTTTCCGCAATAGGGCTATCGGATCGCACGTCGGCTCCTTTGTAACGCCCGCAGAGGACCCGCGACTATGACTACCTGTAGGACTGACCGCAATGAGGCATGAAGGGCGATCCCCACCGCGGAGGCTGAGCGTTCGCTGTCGCATGAAGGAGGAGACCTTCGCCGGAATACGCGGCAACGGGCGAGACGCGCCGTGCGCTCGTTCGTGACGCGCGGCTAATGACGGACTGGTCCTCCGTCCTCGCCAGCGCGAACCCGCTGCGCAAGGCTAACGCTTCGTGCGACCATCTCGCAAAGACGTTGGCCGCGACCTCTGCGGCCGAAGCAATGGCGTGTTCTAGGTTTCCAGAACCAAGCCGTGCGCGCAGTTCGAAGCGCTCATAGCCGAAACGGAACACGACCACCGGCTCAGCGCCGAATTGAACGGATGCTAGTTCAAAGGTTGTTTCGTCGGGCATGATCCTTTTCCTTTCGTGCTGTCTAGCATTATCACGTATCGAACTTACTATCCGATCATCGCGGACGGCCCGGTCCACTCCTCCCAGTCGCAAATCGCGATTCCATCGCGCGAACAGCTTTCTTTACTCATCGAAGCGGCCAGTTTAGAGGTCAAGCGATGGATGGGCGACTGGTCCGCAGCGCCAAGGCGCCACAAGCAGCCGAGATCATCCCGCTTGGTAGACTTCAATAAGCGAGGCGATCCGATGAGCTTTACCCGATACGGGTCACTCGAAGGCCGAACGGTGATCATCACCGGCAGCGCCAGTGGCATTGGCGCATCCTTTGTCCGCGCCTTTGTCGAGAACGGTGCCAAGGTCGCGTTCCTCGACCAGCAGCGCGAAACCGGCGCCACACTCGCCGAATTGCTCGGCGAAGGTGCGGCGCGTCCACTGTTCCTGCCCTGCGATCTCGCCGACATCGCGGCGCTGCGCGCCGCGCTCGGCGAGATTCGCGCGGCATTCGGCCCCGCTGCCGTACTGGTCAACAACGCTGCCAACGACCAGCGCTACGAGTTCGATCAGATCACACCGGAGCAATTCGACCGCACGATTGCGGTCAATTTCCGCCATTTGTTTTTCGCGGCACAAGCAATCGTGCCGCAGATGCGCGAGCTGGGCTACGGCTCGATCGTCAATATGTCCTCGGTGTCGTGGATGCGCGGCATCCCGCTGCTCGAAGCCTATGCCTCGGCCAAGGCAGCGATCGTCGGCTTCACCGATACGCTCGCCCGGGCGCTGGGGCCGCACCGCATCCGGGTCAACGCGATCGCGCCCGGCACCGTGCTCACCGAGCGCCGCCGCCAGCTGTGGTTTCAGACCGAAGCGCAGGTCGATGCGGCACGCGCGGCGCAATGCCTGCCCGACCTGATTGTGCCGGAGGACATCGCGAATCTCGCGCTGTTCCTCGCCTCCGACGACAGCCGGCTGATCACCAAGCAGACGATCTCGGTCAACGCCGGCGTGCTTTGACGAACCCTTCGACCGAAAATAGATCAGATCAAGTCTGACCTGCATCACGCGCCGGTCACTTGCGAGCACGTGATCGGCGCTGCCGCGGCGCTGGGCGAGGCTGTGCTGCGCGCCGGCGGGACGCTGCCCCTCCTCGCCACCAGCCGCGAGCCGCTGCGGGCGGAAGGCGAGTGGGTCTACCCGGTGCGAGCCGGCCACGGCCGAGGACATCGCCGAAATGCGCCGGCTGACCGAGGAAGCGGTGCTCGCCGGCGCTTTTGGTTTCACGACCTCACGCACCAACGCACACAACACGACGCAGGGCGAGATGGTGCCGGGCCGCTTCGCCGAGATCGACGAGCTGACCGGCATCGGCGCGGGTCTGGGTGCTGCGCGTGCCGGCACCTTCGGGATGAACAGCGATTTCGAGGATGAGACAGCTGAGTTCGCCTGGATTACGCGGCTCGCGAAGGAGACCGGTCGGCCGGTGTGGTTTCTGCTCACTGACCGGCCGACCGACCCTGAGCGCTGGCGGCGCATCATGGCCGGCGTGCACCAGGCGCGTGCCGAGGGCGCTTCAGTGACGGCGCAGGTTGCCGGCCGCCCGGTGGGTGTAATTCTCGGGATCGCGACCTCGTTCAATCCGTTCGCCCTCCGCGAACGCTACAAATTATTCAAGGCCTTGCCGTTGTCGGAGCGCCTTTGCCGCCTCCGCGACCCGGCGGTACGCCGGGCGATCCTAGACGACCGGCCGTGCGAATCGATGCAGAGCGGCGTTTCCGATCGGCACCGATCGGACCCCCACGCTGATCGAATTCGGCATCCGTTATCAGTGCGTTATGCTGCTTCGGCAGAGGGTCCCGATTGGATGCCATTTCACACCCCGCCGCAACCCGGGCAGACAAACCCTTCTGGCCAACGACGCTCGAAAAGGTACTCCGCACACGCGCCTTCCGTGGCGAAGCGGCCCTGAAACTCGACCAACGACTTCGGAACCGTAGAAGTAGACATTCCTCACAAATGTTCGCCCTGTAGTCTAATTGATGATTTTTCATTCGTCTGATATAGTGTTGGAGCGGTGGCGTAGGGTTTGCAGCAATCATGAACGACGCGGACCTCGACAAGTGGATCAGCGGCGAGACTGATACTTTTTTCAATCCCGGCAAAAACGGGGTTTTGCTTCGGTGGTGCGGAGCGTTTGCCTCCCGTCAGGGGTTCGCCATAGTTTTTGCTGCCGGGTGTGTTCTTAGCGTGACTGGATTTAGCATTTCTCGGACATCTAGCTCAGGACGGAACGAGATGTCGCCTTCCGCTCACTCTTCGTTGCCCCCGATGACAGCCGTTGTCCCACCTCGACCCGAACCCTTGCCCTCCTCGGGCAAGGCTCCGGCGCATAGCGCCGAGTCCGGGCTATCCATCGCCCAAGCCTCCACCCGACCGAATTTGACCGACCGCGTGGATGTCTTCATGAACTCCTATTGGCAATCGGTCGAGCAGAGCAGTGACCGCGTGCTCTCATATCTCGATTCGATCTACGCACCGATGCTGACCTATTACGGCAAACTGCTCCCCAAACGAGCCGTCCTGCGAGATAAATATTATTTTCTCAAGCAATGGCCGATCCGCCAGACGTGGCAGGCCGAGAGTCCAAACATTTCTTGCAATAAAGCGCGGTCGGAATGCGAGATCACCGGGCTACGAAAATACAAGGCGATGAATGCGGATCGGCACGCGTCTGGTATGGTGCGTTATGCGTATTCGATCAGCTTCTCAGATGTATCACCGCAGATCGTGGCCGAGGACAGCAAGGCCATTCGCTAAGCCGTACTCTTCTCCCACTGGATTGGTCTCGTTGGGCGTAGCTCGGAGTCCAGGCTAACAGCGCCAGCGCAATCTATTTTCAATCGGGTCGTTTTGCGGATCGCGGCACGTCACCCTGCACCTCGATCCGCGGCAGCCCGTCGTCACGACGGTTCGTCTCTAGTCGAACCAAGGGGACGCAGCGATGATCTCGCGCATTTCGATTGCCGAGGGCTGGGTTGCACATCGCTGGAAAGCGGACGTTTAACGGCTGAAGTCACTCCACTCTTGATGTCAATCTCTCGTGGCGTGTTGCTTAGGTCTGTGTCAAGGCCCTCCAGCTATTGCCGGTGTCCAGTCGAAATTGGGTGCAGTTCAAGCACAGCACTTTCATGCTATCAAATGGCGAACTTCGCCTCGCGTACAGGAGCCATTGATGGCCCGCTCTCGGAGCCGTCTCACCGCCGAAATCGATTTTGACCGCGATGGCAAACAGCACGGCTTTATCCGGCTGCCCTATTCGGTGCACCGCTCGGCCTATGGCTGGATCCCGATCCCGGTCGCCTGCATCAAGAACGGCGACGGCCCGCGAGTCTCTGCTGATGGCCGGCAACCACGGCGACGAATACGAGGGCCAGGTCGCTCTCGGCAAGCTGATCCGCAGCCTCGAAGCGGAGGAGGTGTGCGGCCGCATCATCATCCTGCCGTCGGCGAACTTCCCGGCGGCGATGGCCGGAATGCGCACCTCGCCACTCGACGGAGGCAATCTCAATCGCAGCTTTCCGGGCGACCCCTATGGCGGCCCGACCGCGCAGATCGCCGACTACATTGAGAGTGTGCTGCTGCCGCAGTGCGATTTCGTGTTCGATTTTCACTCGGGCGGCAGCTCGCTCACCTATGTGCCGAGCGCGCTGATGCGCCGCCCACAAACGCCCGAGATCCTAGCGCAGGGCATCGAGATGCTGCGCACCTTTGGCGCGCCCGTCGCCTACCTCGTCGATGCCGCGTTGGGCGACCACACCCTGACCGCGGCAGCGGCGCGCGCCGAGGTGCGGCACATGAGCACCGAGACCGCCGGCGGCGGCCAGGTGACGCCCACCGCGCTGCGCATCATGGAAAGCGGCATCCGGCGCGTCCTGGCCAAGGTCGGGGCGCTGAGCGGCGAGCCGCCGCCGGCCGCGGCCGAGACTCGGATCATGCAGGTGCGCGGCCAGGATTATTATGTCTATGCCCCCGACCCCGGGCTTTTCGAGCCCCTCGTCGAACTGGGCGAAGAGGTAACCGCGGGCACCCCGGCCGCGATCATCCATCCGAACGACACGCCGTGGCGCGAGCCCGCCATCGCCGCCTTCGGCCGCGCCGGCACCGTCATCTGCAAGCGTGTCCCCGGCCGCGTCGAGCGGGGCGATTGCCTCTTTCACCTTGCGGACGATTTCGTGCCGTGAGTCGCGCCACCTACCGCACCGTGGGCACGGGCGCGGAGGCCCGTCAGGACTCACTGCCGACCAGGTTCCCATTCGGATATCGAGGCACTTCCCTACCGTCAGTCAGCCAGGGTGGTTCATGCGAAGTCCAGATATGCATAGCCGGTGTTACGCCTGGGTCGTCATCGAGCGTTGCCACCCGGAGGATGATATGCGGTTGGGACGGTCGCTCGGCGATAAGCTGCGTTCCACAAACCGAACAAAAGCGGCGCAGCTTCCCCGGTGAGGACTCGTAGGCGGAGAGTTTCTCCTCGCCCGCTGTCCAGCGAAACTGATCCTGCATAACCCCAGCTGTAGAAGCGAAGGCTGCAGCGTGAGCTTTCCTGCATGTCACGCAGTGACAATGCCCGATCGGCATGTCGAGTTGGTCCACTTCGTAGCAAACCGCCTTGCAAAGGCAGCTTCCTTTCAAGCTCATGCGTTCTCCCTTCCGTCCGCTTAGCTCGAAGCGGCACGATCTATCCACGCGCGCCAGCCTGCCCAGTTCTCGACCGCATCGCCGATCACGGCATAGCCACCCTCATTCGGATGTACGCCACCGCCGCCGCGATCTCGCGCTCCCAGATGTCAGATGCGGCCACGAGATCAAACACATCAAGGTACGGAACCCTCAAACGAGCGCAGAGGGAAGCAAAGTCATCCGACAAATGACGGATCCTTCTATCGACCGCGATGTCACAGATCGGCAGTGGGCCCACCATCAACGTCGGGCGCCAAGCGACCGCCGCTGTTAAGATGGCCTCAGCGTTTGTCAGTGCTCGACCGGGTGCAACGCGCACGCCGCCGATATCCTCGCCTGGGCAGCAATCGTTAGCGCCGAACGAAAAGACGAGGCGGCCGTCGTGCTCCGGTGGCAACCTGGCCTCGGCCTCGCGCTGCCAACGCGCCAGTACATCCGCGCTCGTGTCACGACGAACACCAAGGTTGTAGCACGTTAAGTCGCGACCGCTGCGGCGTGCTGAGGCGCAGATTCGGCCAACCCATCCGAGGCACGCATCGTCGCCCGTGCCGTTGACCATGCTGTCGCCGAAGAAGCAGATGCGTACCGGCACGGAGATCATCTTCGCAGTTCACCACGGGAGCCCTGGTACGGAAAGTTGCCAGGCGCGGCGGGCGCTGATGTCAGCGTGTGCAGAGTCGAGTGCGAATGTCCGCTCCGCAGCCGTCTTAACTGTTCGACCGCGCGGCTGAGTTTATTTAGTCAGGTCGCCTTGTAGCGCGTGACGCCATGAACCGATTTTCCTAATCCCTTTGTCGGTCATCGGCCGCGGCCAGTTTGGGAATCCCCGCGAGAACCGCGCGCAGCTTTGCGGCGAGTTCGACCTGTCGATAAGGTTTGCCGAGGATCGGCAGGCTCGCGGCGGCAGCGTCCGGCGATATTCTTGCCGAATAGCCCGACCCCAGCAGGATCTTGAGTTCCGGTCGAATCTGCCGCGCCCGCCGGGCCAGTTCACCGCCGCTGATGCCGTGCGGCATCACCAAGTCGGTGAACAGCAGGTCAATCGGCTCGCCACGCCTCAACACAGACAGCGCCTCGCGGCCGTTCTGCGCCGTCAGCACGCGGTAGCCGAGTTCCTCCATCCACGCCGTCACAATTTCGAGAACACCCTGGTCATCCTCGACCAGCAGCACGGTTTCACAGCCCTTAGCCAGCTCCTCGCCCGGTCGGTCCGGCGTTTTGCGCCCAAGTGCCATACCCTCAGCTTTGGGCAGGTAGATCATCGCCGTGGTACCGGCGCCGACTGCGCTGTCGATGCGGACGTGGCCACCCGATTGCTCGACGAAACCGTAAACCTGGCTTAGACCCAGGCCGGTTCCCCGGCCTACTTCCTTGGTGGTGTAGAATGGCTCGAAAACCCGGTCGAGACGCTCTGGTGGGATGCCCACCCCGCTATCTGCGACTGAGAGCAAAACGTAATCGCCTGGCGCTGCACTGGGGGGCGCATCGGAGCCGCCGAGTATGGCATTCTGCAGCGAAATCGCAAGCCGCCCACCCGCCGGCATCGCGTCGCGCGCATTAAAGATCAGGTTGAGGATCGAATTTTCGAATTGCGCCGGGTCGACACGGCAAAGCCACAAATCGGGGTCGCACGCGATCGTGACTTCAATGGCCTCGCCAATGGCGCGGCGAAGTAGGCTCTCGTACTCGGTCATCGCGTGCCCGAGATGGACGATTTCGGGGCGCAGATCCTGGCGCCGCGCGAAAGCGAGCAGCTGCTGCGCCAGCCGCGCTCCTTGCCAGGCAGCGCGCTGCGCCGCTTCGACATGGTGGCGCGCCGCCCCATCCGCTCCCGTCCAGCGTTCGAGCATATCGAGGTTGCCAGTAACCACCGTCAGCAGGTTGTTGAAGTCGTGGGCAACGCCACCAGTAAGCTGGCCCACTGCGTCCATCTTTTGCGATTGTCGCAGCGCCGCCTCGGCCTTTTCTCGCTCGGCTATCTCTTCTTCGAGTCGCAGAGTGCGTTGGGCAACGCGCTCCTCGAGGGTTTCGGCCAGCCGCTGCAATGCCTCTTCGGCCTTCTTTCGCTCAGTGATATCGACAAGCATGTTTACGGCGCCGATCAGCGCGCCCGAAGAATCGTGCAGCGGCGTCGGGTAGGGAATGAACGTGACCCAGGTGCCGTCGGGTCGCTCGGCGATCGATTCCGTGCCCCTGATCGGCCGGTCTTCTTTCAAAGCGATGGCCATCGGGCATTCATCGTGGGGCAATGACGTGCCGTCCGGCCGGAAGAGACGCCAGGTGACGCACCAGCGGTCGCTGCCTAATACCGGCCGGCGGCCGGCCAATTCGACCGCCGCCTTATTATAGAAGGTGATCCGCCCGGCCGTCGGTCGTATAGATGGCCGCTGGAAGCGCCTCGATCAGTTCGCGGAACCGCCGCTCGCGATCGCGCAATTCATTCTCCGCGCGTCGCTGCTCGGTTATATCCCGCAGACCGATCAGCAGCATGCCTCCTGAACGGCCCGGCAGCAAAAAGCGGCGCGCGTTGAGTACGAAGAGCCGATGCCCGATCTCCGGGAGATCATAATCAATCTCGAAGGGCTCGAACTCGGAATCGTCCGCTACCGTCCGCTGCAGCCGCATATGTAAGAGCGCATCGTCGAAAGCGCGGTTGCCGATCTCGGTAAGGGAAGTGCTTTGCGCCGAATCGCGCGACAAGCGGAACGCCGTGTAGAAGGCGCGATTTCCGGTGAGGAGGCGCAGTTCGCTGCTGAGAACGGCCAGCGGATCGGTTACGTTATTGAGAATGGTCTTGGTGTATTCGCGTTCGTAGATTGCTTGGTCGATACTGGCGCGGAACGCGGTTACATTGGCGAAGGTGAACACGGAGCCGCTGATCCGGTTGTCTCCCTGCGAATACGGCGCTACACGCAGAAGATACGACTTCTGCCCGTCACGGAAATCGTACCGGCATGCTGCGCCCGTGGCAATTGCCTGGGCGCACCACTCTTCCAGATCCCGCAAACCGCCGAGCACGGCGACATCGCCGGGCGGCCGGCCGATATCTGTCGGCGCGAAGCCAAGCAGCTCCGCCGCGACGCGGTTGAAGCACGTGACGGTAAACTCGCGTGCGACGACGACGATCGGAACATCGACGCCATCGAGGATGTCAATTAGATCAAGCGTGGGCGAGCACGCGCCCGCCGTAGGAGGATGGACTTGGCGAAAATGAGCCCAGCCGTCAGAGCGGACCACGGCTTGTAACGTCACCGGTGCGCCGCTTCGGCAGTGTAGTATTGGCGGCTCATTTGCAGCACGGCCTCTGCCACCGTCGGCAGTATCTGACGCAAGGCCAGCAGCAACGCCTGGGCCGGCGGCATCTGAAACGGCGCCTGATATTGGGAGAGCAGCCGATCTTGAAGCACAACGGCCTCGTCCGGTCCGACTGTCTCGCGCAGCGCTTCAGCCACAGCGCGCTCCAGTCGCCCATAATCTTCAACCGGGATCAGGTGAGAGTGGTTGTCCCCGAGCCTGGGTAGCATCCGGGTATGCACATCGCCGTTGAAGTTATCCATCAGAAACGAGCAGAACACCGCGACGTTCTGCTCACGGCTGACCCGGTCAAACAGATCCTCCAAATTCATGCTCGCCGCGACGTCCCCTCGCTCCCAAAGGACGTTGACCATCTCGCCCCACCAGCGCACGTTTGAATAGCGGCCCGCTGCGCGGGTCCGTGCGATTATCTCCCCGGCGAGACCAAGGAACATCGGCCCGTCCGGCATGGCATGACGCATGAACCGCGGCAAAAGTTCATCAGCGTCAACGACGGTCAGCTGTCCGCGATCCTGCGCGCCCTTTACGTCCACCCCTTCCGCCACCAACCGCGGCCGAAACGCATCCCAATGCGCCAGAGTGGGGACGAGAATGACGCCTTCGCCGTTCGCCAGGGCGGCCGCAGCGAAGCGACACACCACGCGATTGAGAAAGTCTTGGTCCTGGTAAAGATGCACAATGTGATCGCGCGGGGCGGCGTGCGCTAAAAGGTTGTCCCAAGCTTCGCCGTCGCCCGGGGTATGGTGGGATTCGTGCACTGGCTCGCTCACAGGTTCCATGAGCTTCCTCCGATGGCTCCGTTTGACCGGGGAAATCGAACAGCATGCATGTCGAGGAGCGCCCGATCTGAGGCGCGGGCGTCAATGGGCGGAACACCGCCCAATACGGCGATCATCTCTCGCTCTCCTTCTCCGTCGCGGCCGAAGCTCGGGCGATATGCGCGCTACCGGGACGGTCTCGGTCGCGCGAGAGCGAAGATCGCAGAAACGGCGGAAGTTTGGAACATTCGGGCCTCGAGCCAACTCCACGCTCGATAACGATCGGATCACAGGGCGGGTTCCTCAACTCCAGGTCGGGAAACAGGTGCCAGCAGGCCGCGGCAAGGCAGGCCAGCGCACGACGCCGCGCGCCAGGCGGCGCGGACGTGGTGACGAGGAACGCGTGCGACCCTTGTGATGCGGTTCACATTGCTGCTCCGATGGTCCCGAAACTAGCAGGAACGTCTCCCAAAACGCCAAGTCCTAGCCGACAATAGCGCGAATTGGATCTATCTGCTGGATGCTGTTCCGGTTATCGCTGGTCTAAGCTGATATTCACCTGATGCCGTACGCGGGGCACGCTTTCGCCATGCGCGTCGAAAGTGGCCAGCTCGACCCCGCCGCGGTGATCCGGCCGGTGCCCGGCGGTTGGAGCTGGCGGACTGGCGCGCCGGCCGCGGTATATCGCTTGCCGCGCTGACGGTCGGCGCGCTGGTCCCGCGAACCGTTTGGAGCTGATGTCCTTTGCCCAGATCGCCACTCGCATCGGCGGCGCTATCACCGTAACGTTGACGCTAATCTTTCTGGCACGCTTGGCGTAGCCAGTTAAGATTGACGGACAGCCGAAGGTGAGCCCGGGCGTTCCGATAACTTACAACATAGCGCCGGCAGAACCGAGTTCGCACAAGACTCCTCCCTGGAGGAAGACGGATTCGAACCTTTGGTTCCGCGTGCATCGCCGCCAGCTGAGAGTTGGAGAAACCGCCAACTTCACCAGCTTCTCCCATTCCGGACGGGATAAAAGCCGATCGCAATGCGGCGGCGCGGCGATCCCTCTCCCTGAACAGCAGCACCGGGTGTAAAATCGTCGGCATGGAATACACCAAGCTCGGCCGCACCGGCCTCGATGTCTCTCGCATCTGCCTCGGCTGCATGAGCTATGGCGGCGGCAACCGCGGCAACCACGCGTGGAGCCTCGGCGAAGAAGAAAGCCGGCCGTTCATCCAGCGCGCGCTGGAGGCGGGGATCAATTTTTTCGACACCGCCAATCGCTACTCGCTCGGCAAGAGCGAGGAGATCCTCGGTCGTGCGACAAGGGACTTTGCCCGTCGCGACGAAGTGGTCATCGCCACAAAGGTCTACGGGCGCATGCGGCCCGGCCCGAACGGCGCCGGGCTGTCGCGCAAGACAATTTTCGCCGAAATCGACGCCAGCCTCACTCGGCTGGGTATGGATTATGTCGACCTCTACCAGATCCACCGCTGGGATTATGATACGCCAATCGAGGAGACGCTCGAGGCGCTGCACGACATCGTCAAGGCTGGCAAGGCGCGCTACATCGGTGCCTCTTCGATGCATGCTTGGCAGTTCGCCCGGGCGCTCGGCATTGCCGAGAAGCATGGCTGGACACGCTTCGTCAGCATGCAGAACCTCGTCAACCTGCTCTACCGCGAAGAGGAGCGCGAGATGCTACCGCTGTGTGCGGCCGAGGCCATCGGCGTCATTCCCTGGAGCCCGCAGGCGCGCGGCAAACTTAGCCGCGATTGGCACTACAGCAGCATTCGCACCGAGACCGACGAGGCATTTGGCCGGCTGTTCGCCAAGACGGAAGAAGCCGACAAGAAAGTCGCTGATCGCGTCGCCGAGGTGGCCACAGCCCGTGGCGTCTCGCGCGCACAGATTGCGCTCGCCTGGCTCTTGTCGAAACCGGTTATTACCGCCCCGATCGTCGGCGCCACCAAGCTGCACCATCTCGACGACGCGATTGCCGCGATACATGTCAAGCTCTCCGCCGAGGAGATCGCAGCCCTGGAGCAATCTTACGTCCCGCACGCGGTAGTCGGCTTCGAGTAGCGCTGAGCCGAAACCGCCACCCTGGCTGTGAGAGGTGTCATGCCAGTTCGCTTCTCGACCCGCGCTCCCAATTCCGACTACCTCGGCTTCGAAGCCTCGCCCGAGGCGATCGTCGCCGCCGCGGAGAAAGCCGAGGAACTTGGTTTCGATGCGATTTTCGTGAACGATCACATCATTGTCGGCAACGACGCGCGCTCGGCGCCGTGGACCAATGTTTACGACCCGTTTGTCGCGATGTCGTTTATCGCCGCGCACACGACGCGCATCGGGGTCGGCGTTTCTGTGCTGATCACGCCGTATCGCAACCCGATCGCGACCGCGAAGGCGCTGGCGACGCTCGATCGCATGTCGGGCGGGCGGTTGATCGCTGGCGTCGGGGCTGGGTGGAATGAGGCCGAGTTCGCCGCGCTCGGCGTGCCGTTTCGCGAACGCGGCGCGCGCACCAACGAATATCTGCGGCTATGGCAGATGTGCTGGACACCAGGCAAGGTGTCGTTTGCCGGCAAATTTGTCTCGTTCGCTGACATGCATGTCAGCCCCAAACCGCTGCAGCAACCGCATCCGCCGATCTGGATCGGCGGTGCGAGCGACGCGGCGCTGCGCCGCGCGGCGCGGTTCGCGGCCGTGTGGCAGCCGACACCGCTGCCCCTAGCGGACGTGGTCGAGCGCCGCGCGGCATTGCGTCAGGCGTGCGAGGCACTCGGGCGCGAGCCGATCCCGACGCGGATGAGCTTTCGGGTCGAGTTCAGCACCATCACCGGGAAGGCGCCGCCGGCCGGCAAGGACCGGTCAACCGGGCACGGTACGCCCGCCGAGGTTGCTGGCGATCTGTTGCGCTACCGAGAAGCGGCGGGTGTCGAGGCTTTTCAGATCAATTTCCATGGCAACCGCGACGTCGAGCAGCTGATCGAACTCGATGGAATGCTTCATGCGCGAGGTAAAGCCGCGAGTGACATGAGCGACAGGTCGGCGTCGAGAGCACACGCGAGCGGGATTGCCGTGCGACCGTTCGCTCGGCGCGCCGCGAACGGGATCGGTTATGGTCGAGCCGCGTAGGACCGGGATGGCGCTGCGTTTTTTCTCTACGTCCGGCATCGGATAAGCGGTTTCGGTGACAGCTGGCAGCGCTGGCCGCGCGGGCGATGTCGAACACTATCCGCTTCTCGATCAACAAATGGCGCAGATGCTCGCCGCGCGCGAGGCTGTGGGCAATTACCAGCCCCCAAGGGCGATTGGCGAAGTGTGTCGGTGCGGGAACTGATAGCGTAAGAGCGGCAGCGCTCTCTACTATGGCGGCCGCAGCGTTTTTGGGTGGGAGCACGGTCAACCTCGAAGATCGAGCGCAGCGAGAATCGATGAGCCGCACGTCCAGGCAGTATGCTGCCGAGCAGGTCAGGCGCTTTTCAGACCCGACGATCGCGTATTACGACCAGTTTGCCCGGGCTTTCTGGAACGGCACACGACACCATGATGTCAGCCAAAACTACGCGGCGTTCCTCGACGCGATAGAGGGCGACCCGCCTTATTCGATCCTTGATCTTGGCTGCGGACCCGGCCGGGATCTCATCCACTTCCGTTCCTTGGGGCACGAAGCCGTGGGGCTCGACGGATCTCAGCAATTCGTCGCCATGGCGTGCTCGCATTCGCAGTGCGAGGTTCTCCATCAGGACTTCCTGGCGATGCAATTGCCCGAGAGCCGGTTTGACGGCATTTTTGCAAACGCCTCGCTGTTCCATGTGCCCAGCCAGGAATTACAGAGGGTTCTGCTGAAACTGTTCCAGACGTTGAAGCCGCGCGGTGTGCTGTTCTCCTCAAATCCGAGAGGGAATAACGAGGAGGGCTTTACCGATGATCGCTACGCTTGCTTCTTCGATCTGGATACTTGGCGCGATTACGTCACCTCGGCCGGCTTCAAGGAGGTGGGGCATTACTACCGCCCGCCAGGACTGCCGCGGCATAAGCAGCCGTGGCTCGCGACCGTTTGGCGCAAAGCCTAGTCCGCCAGGGCGCGCCGTACCGCCGATACAGCCCGCAATCTCGAAGTTATGCGGCGGATGTGGAACGGGGCCATCGCGGGCGCGGTCATGATCCGCCGAGAATCAGGTTCGTTGCCGACTTGCCGGTGAGGAAAGGGGATTCGAACCCGCGGTCCCGAAGTGTCGATACGCCAAGCGGATCGTCTGCGTTGAGAGAAGGCCGTCGCCCGGCATTCGAACCGCGGCGGTACCTCGTTATGCGACCGCAGCCGGTTGTAGAGCCTCCCTCGTTGGCCGCAGTATTGCGTGGTGATGCGGCATGAGGCGCGCCTCGGCAACCCCGATCGATGCCGACGTCGTGCTCATCGTGCTGATCGTCGCCGGGATCATCCTGACCCTGCGCGCCCGACCGTGACGATCCCGGGCGTTAGGGTATGATTGCGGCGAGTACCGCCATCGAATGGAGGATCATCAATGAAGCTCGTCAGCTTTGCGGCGTCGGGGCGCAACTCTTACGGCGCCGTCGTCGGCGACGATGTCTTCGATCTGGGGCGTCGGCTCGGCGATCATTATCCGACCTTGCGCGCGGCGATCGCCGGTGATGCGTTAGGCGCCGCCGCAGTCGAGGTAAGGAGCGGGGCGCCGGATATCGCGCTGTCGCAAGTCACTCTGCTACCGCCGATCACCGACCCGGACAAGATCATCTGCGCCGGCCGCAATTATCGCGCCCACGCCGCCGAGGCCGGCGGCGCCCCGCCGGAGAACCCGTCAGTCTTCTTGCGGCTCGTCAATACCTTGGTCGCGCACAATCAGCCGATGGTGTGCCCCAAGATCTCGGGCGATTTCGACTACGAGGGCGAATTGGCCCTCATCATCGGGAAGCCGGGCCGGCACATCGCTAAAGCCGATGCCTTGAACCACATCTTCGGCTACACCTGCTTCAACGACGGCTCGATCCGGGACATCCAGTTCAAGCACTCGATCGCCGCCGGCAAGAACTTCCACGCGACGGGCGGCTTTGGGCCGTGGATTGTCACCGCCGACGAGATCCCGGACCCGACGCGGCTCCATCTGATGACGCGGCTCAACGGCAGAGAGGTCCAGCACACCGGGATCGACGATCTGATCTTCGACATCCCGACCCTGATCTCGTACTGCTCGGATTGGACGCCCCTGGTGGCAGGCGACGTGATCTCGACCGGTACGCCGGAGGGGGTCGGCTTTGCGCGCAAGCCGCCCTTGTGGATGAAGCCGGGCGATGTCGTCGAGGTCGAGATCGACGGCGGCATCGGCGTGCTGCGCAACCCGATTATCGCCGAGGGATGAAGGCGATCCTGCTGCGCCGCCCCGGCGGCCCGGAGGCGCTCGAATATGTCGAGGTGCCGACCCCGGTTCCCGGGGAGGGCAAGGTGCTGGTCAAGGCCGACACAATCGGCGTCAGCATGCCGGAAGTGCTGGTGCGCCGCGGCACCTATGCCTGGATGCCGTCGCTGCCGGCGATCCCCGGCATCGAGCTAAGCGGCACGGTCGTAGCGCACGGCCCCAACACCGCCGAGCCGGCGCTCGGCCAGCCGGTTTTCGTCAGCGCCCGCGACCTGCCGGTCCGCGCCGGCTGCTATGCCGAGTACATCGCCGTGCCCGCGCGAGCGGCACACCCCTTGCCGCCCGGTTGCTCGCTCGAGGCGGCGGCGTGCCTTTCGAATTATCAGGTCGCCTATCACGTGCTGCACACTGCGGCGCGTGGGGTCGAGGCAAAACGGGTGCTCGTCCACACTGCGGCGGGTGGCGTCGGCAGCGCCGCGGTGCAGCTGGCGCTGATCGCCGGCCTGGAGGTGATCGGCGTCGCCGGCTCGGAGAAGAAGACCCGAGCGATCCGTGGACTTAGCGCGCAACACGCGATCGACTACCGCAGCGAGGATGTCGTCGCCCGCGTGCGCGAGCTTACGGGAGGCCGCGGCGCCGATCTGATCCTCGACCCGATCGGCGGCAAGGGCTTTGGCCGCAATTTTGACATGCTGGCGCCGCTCGGGATGGTGGTCTCCTACGGCCGCCTCGACGGCCCGCCCGACGCCGATCTCTTGACCGCGATGCGGGCCAATTCGGCCAAGAGCCCGGCGGTGCGCTTCTTCACGATCCATAGCTTCGACGGCCGGCCCGACATCCGTGCCGCGGCGATGACCGTGCTGTTGGACCACCTCGCCGCCGGCCGCATCCGCCCGCTGATCCACGACCGCCTGCCGCTCGCCGAAGCCGGCCGCGCCCAGGCACTGCTCGAAAGCGGCCAGGTCATCGGAAAATTGTTGCTGAAGCCCTGACAGAGACGGTCAAAGTGCTCTCGTACTCGAAGATCCCCGTGCTCGTGTATCGTTGAGGGTAAGTCGAAGGTCGGCGTCTGGGGCATATCGGGCTTCCCTCGCACGATGGATCGCAGAGCTATCCTGCAACGGAGACCTGCCCTGTCGGGGGCATCGTTTCCCGCGGCCCGCACTCTCGGTCACGAGTGAAAGCTTTGCTACGGAGGTCAAAAGCGAGACGATGGCCATCACGGACCCGGGAAATCCGTGCAATATCGGCGAAATAGGAACCTCATCATGACGCAATCCATTCAGCCGGGCCGGTTTGGTCATAGCGGCAAGCCCGACGATGCGTGGCTCGCAAAACAGGAAAACGAGCCGATCTCGAACCGGAGCTGCCGATTATCGATACGCATCATCATCTGTGGGATCGCGGGGGCTGGACCTATTTGCTGCCGGAACTGCTCGCTGACCTCAACACGGGCCACAACATCATCGCGACAGTCTTCGAGGAATGCCGCTCGATGTATCGCGCCAACGGGCCGGTCGAGATGCGTCCAATAGGCGAGGTCGAGTTCGTCGCCGGCATCGCCGCGATGAGCGCAAATGGCGGTTACGGCCCAATCAAGGTGGCGCAAGGCATCGTCGGCTTCGCCGATCTCGCGCTGGGCGATCGGGTTGAGCCGGTGCTCGAGGCACTAATCCGCGCCGGCGGCGGCCGGCTTTCGGGCGTACGCTATTCGGTCGGCTACGATGCCGACTCGACCATCGGCAATAGCCGGTCCGAACTCGGCGCCCCACATCTACGCCCGGCCTGAAGTCCGCACCGGGGTGGCGCGGCTCGCCGCGCACGGGCTAGCGCTCGATGCCTGGTGCTACCATCCGCAACTTGCCGATATCATCGCACTGGCGCGGGCGGTGCCGCAGGCGACAATCGTGATGTGCCACGTCGGCGGCGTGCTTGGTTACGGAGCCTATGCCGGCAAGAAGGACGAAGTCCACGCCGCCTGGCGAGCCAACATGGCGGAGTTGGCCACGTGCCCGAACGTCTCCGTCAAACTGGGCGGTATGCTGAACCGCGGCGCCGCGGTCAATTTCCGCGAGCTTCCGGCGCCGCCGAATTCGGCGGCCTGGTCGGCGGCCTGGCGGCCCTATGTCGAACCTTGTATCGAGTTGTTTGGTGCCGAACGCTGCGCTTTCGAGAGCAATTTCCCCGTGGACAAGATGGGGACCGGTTACGCTACGCTGTGGAATGCGTTCAAGCGCATCACCGCCGGATGCTCACACACCGAGAAGCTCGCCCTCTATAGCGGCACGGCGAAGCGGCTCTACCATCTCGACTGACGCGGGCGGAATTGCCGAACCGCGTTACTCGTTCCCGAAATTCGTCGCCACGCGATGCCTTCACCACAACCTCGACGAATACTTCATTGGCTCTCTCGACGGCGACGGGCTAGGCGACGATCCGAAGGGCCGCTGTACCGTATGATGGGCCGCGGCACCGCCAAGCTCACGCGCTCGGTGCTGAAACGGACTGAAGAGCTGAGGGGTCACCCACCGGTCGACACGGAAGGCGCGCTGAGCGCATCGGCGCATTCTGAGGCCCTGGCACCACGCGCCGGACGAGGTGGGACCACCAGTTCGAATCCCCTTTGCTCCAGCGGAGAGTCTGCGAAATTTCGGTTCCTCGAGCGGGTCGCGGTTAGCGAAAGGCGGTTCCGATGATCGCGCGGGGCCCCGCGGGCCAGTCTCGCATCCAAGATAGCGACAACAGCCGGAAGAGGTCTTTTCAAAGCGGGACCACGAGTTCGAATCCACCTCCCTCCAGCGGAGAGTCTGCGAAATTTCGGTTCCTCGAGCGGGTCGCGGTTAGCGAAAGGCGGTTCCGATTATCGCGCGGGGCCCCGCGGGGGCAAATGGGTGTAATCGCTCAATGCGGCCGGGCTCTTTGAGATCCCGAACCAGACACCCGCGGCATTGAGTTGGACGAGCGGTACGGGCCATGAAGATCCATACCGACCCCGTTCCCCGATAGGTTCCGCAATACTGCAACAGCGCAACACCCGCTTCTAAGACGCAATGTAACTCAATTAGGAACCCAATTCCCTTGGCATCAGCGTCAGTTTAGTTTTGGGTACGGTGCTCCAGCGGCTTCATCCGTGTTGACGGACGGCTATCGGCTGCAAAAGGTCTGCTGTCGATTGTCAAACAGGCAACATATGCTCATTCCGAGTTTTGCGAGTTGTGACCTCAAGCCGAGATTCGAGGTCTTGCAGGTCGGCAAAGCCGCTCGTCTTATTACGATGATCAGTTTTTTGGTGGGACGGACGTGGTCACTTGCCAGTCAGCTGATGGTGCAATTTTACTGCCATATTCTTCCTTCAATCCTTATCAATCTGTCCTCAGCGACTGGTATCGGTAGAACGCGCTGCTCTGAGCGAGCGCTCCAGCCAGCAGTCGACCTTGGCAGCAACCTCAACGGGTGAGGTAGACATGGGTATCGAAAAGCCGGGGCTCACCGTGCGCTCGGTGCGCTCGGAGAGATCGATCACCCGGGCGCCGGACGGCCGACCCAAAGACCGTTCGATCTCCGCAATCCGGTTATCCCTCGACAAGGAACTCCGCCGGACCAGTCAGGGCATCGGAAATGCCGTGAAACACATTGCCGCGCACCCAGGACGAACGCATTCATCTCAACGCCTCCTCGCGCCGTCATTCTTCCGATCCTTCTGCGCGTGCGCTTTTGTGGTCGGTGGTTCGGGTTCGTCGGCAACGGGAAGGTGCCAGCCACGGCGAATAGCCACGAACCGGAGCCCGAAGCAGAGGACCGCGCCGGCAATCGTCACCGCGGTCGACGAGAGCCGCAATGCGGCACCGATCACCACAACGGCCGCACCGGCCAAGGCGGCGACGGCGTAGAGATCGGCGCGCAGCACGGTGGGAATCTCGGCCAGGAGCACATCGCGGGTCATGCCGCCGCCGATTCCGGTCAGCATGCCAAGGAGCGCCGCCATGACCGGGTTGAGCCCGAAGGCGAGCGCCTTTTGCGTGCCGGCAACCGCGAAGAGCCCCAGCCCCGCGGCGTCAAATATGAGCACCGGGCTGCGCAGCCGGGCGATGACAGAGGGCCGCCAGAAGGTGACGATTCCGGCAAGTAGCGAAATCGCCAGATAGCGCCAATCGCCGATCGCCGCCGGCGGCACCGCGCCGATCAGCAGGTCGCGGGCAATGCCCCCGGCATTGCCCGCCGCATAGGACAGGACCAGAACTCCGAACACATCGAGCCGGTTCTTGACCCCCGCCATCGCCCCGCTCAGCGCGAAGACAAAGGTCCCGACGAGATCGAGCACCAGGAGGAGCGTTTCCATCGTGGGCTCTCCCACCCCAAGCAGGGCGATCCTCCGGTCTGCAACCCCAGATAGGAGCGATCGGCCACCCTATGGCGCCAGCCAGGCGCGCGCCGCGACGATTAACGCCTCGACGCCGGTCTGCAAGGTCGGATGGATGACCGGAGCAAAGCGCGGATTGTGGTTGGTCGGGATCTCGTTGAGCTGGCCCGCGTCGTTGGCTTTCGCGTAGCGCTCGGGGTCGGTGCCACCGACGAACCAGAACACCGAGGGCGCGTGCCACTCCGCGCCGAACGATCCGAAATCCTCGCTCGCCGGCGTTGGTCCGGTCTCGCGCACGCGGTCGGCGGAAAAATGGCGGCGGAACGCGTCGGCGACGCGCTTGCTCGCCGCCGGATCGTTGACCGTGAGGGGGTAGCGGTCGAGGGGCGTGATCTCCGGCGGCCGGGGAGCGCCCGAGGCCGCGGCCTCGGCCTTGACGATCCGCTCGATCGGGGCGAGCACGCGCTTGCGCACCCCTTCGTCGAAGCTGCGCACGTTGAGTTTGATGACGGCCTCGTCGGGAATGACGTTCTCCTTGGTACCGGCCTGCAACGAACCGATGGTGACCACGGCGGCCTCGGCGGCGGCGAGTTCTCGGGAGACGATGGTCTGCAGGCGCATCACCGCTGCCGCCGCCATCACCACAGGATCGATGCTGGCTCGCGGCATCGATCCATGCGCGCCGCGCCCGAACAATCGGATCTGCAGCCTGTCGCCCGCCGAGGTAACGACTCCGGCGCGACCGCGATGGTCCCGGCCGGTCCGACCATCACGTGCTGGCCGAGCACCACGTCGGGTTTGGGGAAGCGGTCGAAGAGCCCGTCATCGATCATCGCCTGGGCGCCTTCCGCGGTCTCCTCCGCTGGTTGGAACACCGCCATCAGCGTCCCCTGCCAAGTGTCGCGGGCTCGCGCGAGCAGCGTCGTCGCGCCGACCAGCCAGGCTACATGCATATCGTGGCCACAGGCATGCATGACCGGCACCGTCTTGCCGTCGCGGTCCGTGGCCTTGATCTTGCTACGCCGTCGCCGCGCTGGCCGGCGCAGCCGTTGTGGTGATCGGCGCCGCCCTGGGGCTCCAGTCGACCGAGGTGACGATTGCGGGCGCGGTCCTCTGCTTCGGGCTTCGGTTCGTCGCTATTCGGCGCGGTTGGCACCTTCCGGTCGCCGGCGAACCCGAGCAGCCGACCCCGAAAGCGCGTGCACCAATGGATCGGAAGTATGACAGCGCGGGGAGGCGCCGATAACTGATGTTATGGGAAATTCTGCTTTCCAGAATGGGGCTTATGCGTCCAGAGATGAAGAGCGGCCGGCGGGGTCACGTTGAATATTTTGAACAACTCCTTTGCCTGGAGAGGGAAGGACTATCTCAATAACGTGATTGCATGCGTAAACGAGAAGCATACGGTCCAGCCGAATATGTTTATATATGTGACGCGGATCGCCATTTCTTACAGATAAAAAAAACGAAACAAACACCTCCTTTCACGATCTGAAATATTCCTTTGGATATAGGGCGCAACACGGGCATCGAAATTCACATCAAGTGGTCCAAGCACATCATCCATTATGTCTGAAAGACCTCCTCTAGAGTAAGAAGGCGTTGTTTTCCTTGCTCTCGGCTAGAACCAGAATGGGTAGGATTGCGTGCATAGGCGACAGCAGCGTGTATCAGGACCTGATCTTCACGAGAAAGGAAGGGTTCATCAGGCTCTAGTGTTGAGGGATTGACGTTGGATGTTGATGATGACCAAGCGTTACGAAGTTTCTGGAACGCCACGCCGACCAACGCGCCAATCAAGGTACATGAAATTCCTACGATGCCCGTAAACTCTGGAAAATATGAGCTCAAGGGCACTCCGACGAGGGAACCGATGCCGCCCCCGATGACGCTGTCGGAAAGCTGCGTCGCGAAAGGGCTCTTGAGGCTAGGCTCTGTCCTAGCAGATATACTCATGAGTGTAGGCCTTCCGGTCCCTTCTCAATGTCCAGCGACCACCTTCCCATGGACGTAGATCGCCAACCCGATAGATGCAAGGCCGATTACAACCGAGACAAGCGCGGCTTTGTTGTGATCGACCTGTCTTTGACCAAGATGGTCGCTTGCTAGCACGCCGTATCCTAAGGTAGCTAACATGGCGAGACCAGAAATCCATACCTCCATCTGATCACTTATATGTAATTCCCTAACATCGTACCAAGCTGCAGCTAGTATAGCTATACTATAAAAACATATCTGACCATCAGCTATGACTGAAGCAAAGCTCGCTGGTCGCGAAAACATCCGTTGGATGTTCATAACGACTGGAATTGCGAGCAACGGTATGAACAAATTCACCAGCGCCCACCAGAATATGGTAGCCCAAGTATCTAGCATTTTGTCCCCTGCCTAGGATTGCTCCGGACACCGCGAGCTTTAGCACATCTCTAGAAGTCGGCCTGCGCGGGGAATAGCGCAGAGGGGAGGCCGGCACATTCCTTAACCCCCTGCGCCTGCATGGGAGACGATTACGCGCACACCGGCAATTGCAGAAATCAAGGATATCGCAACGCCGGGAGTCTACGGCATTCGTCCGTGGACGAGCCGGGCCGATCAAGGGCAAACGGTAACTTGCTGTCCAGAATAGGAACGACGAGACTGCCGGTCTGACGCAGGTTGATAGAGCGCATCGCCCGATGAACGACCATTGCCTAGACAAGCTCTGCACCATCGTCGCTGCGGCCGGGATCATCGCGCTCGGTCTCCAAATGGGCTTCGTCGCGGTCGGGGTGTTGGAAGCGACGGTTGCAACCGGCGGTCTTTTGCTCGGGATCAAACGGGCGCGGCAGGGTGACTTCCGGCGAATGCTCGGCACCATCAAGCAGAAGGTCGCAACCGGCTACCGCGAGTGGATCGAAGACGCACACAGGCAAAAGCCTTGGTACCTAAAGGCGAATATCGACAATGCCGTGTACGAGTTCGAGCAGATCATCGATCGTTGCGTCCCCGCGCCCAAGGATGTCGTCGGCGTCGACCTCAACGCCGAGCGGCTCGCCAAAGCATTACTCGCCAAGGCGGAGATAGCAAACCCCTCGGCCTATGGGCGCGACAGCGATAATCCAGCCGCTCGCGAAATCTTTCTGACTATCATCGCGCAGACTTATCAGCATGTTCGCAGCCATCCCGACTACGGCGAGCGCTTGCGGACATACATCGACGAGGCGGCGCTGACGCGCCTCGGGGAGATCAAGCAAGATACCGGCGAGATCAAGCGCGATACGGCGGAAATCAGGGCCGTCCTGACCGCTCTTGCCGCGCAGGTCAGCGCGGACAAAAGCGTGCCGCTGCCAGTGCTTCAGGAGATCCTCAGACGTCTCGGTGATGTCGACACGCCGTTCGATGCGGCATCGATCGAACAGAGGCTGCGCACTAAAGCTGATGAGTACAGCGGTCTGCAAGACAGGCTGCTGCGGCTTTCAAACGACGATCCTCAGGTGCTGGCGCTACGAAAGAAGGCGGCGGTCCTGATAAGCGATGGTGGTTTTGCGGCGGCCGATAACGTGCTGCGCCAGGCGGAGAAGCGCGATCTCGAGGCAGTGGAAGAATTGGAGGCGGTCGCCAAGCGTCGGCGCATCAGCGCCGCGGAAAGTCGAGCCGACCGCGCCGCGGCAGCTCGCTTGTGCCTCGACTATCTCGCTGCTGCCGGCCATTACGCCGAGGCGATCGCGATCCTACCGGTGGATGAGACCTCACTAAGATGGCTATACGCTTTCGCTCAGGCAGGGGCATTGTACGACCGGGGTGTCGAGCTAGGTGACAATCAGTCGCTGCGCGACGCTATAGACGCGTATCGATCAGCCTTGACCTTGGCTTCCCGTGATCGCGTGCCGCTCAACTGGGCGGGGACGCAGAACGACCTCGGCAACGCGCTTGTGAGGCTCGGGGAACGGGAGAGCGGGACGGCGCGGCTGGAGGAAGCGGTCGCCGCCTATCGCACGGCATTGCAGGAGTGGAGCCGCGATCACGTACCGTGCAACTGGGCCGGGGCGCAGAACAACCTCGGCAACGTGCTTTTGACACTTGGGGAACGGGAGAGCGGAACGGCGCGGCTGGAGGAAGCGGTCGCGGCCTACCGCGCGGCGCTAAAAGAGTTGAGCCGCGATCACGTACCGCGCGACTGGGCTGGGGCGCAGAACAACCTCGGCAACGCGCTTGTGAGGCTCGGGCATCGGGAGAGCGGGACGGCACGGCTCGAGGAAGCGGTCGCCGCCTACCGCGCGGCGCTGGAAGAGTTGAGCCGCGGTCGGATGCCGCTCGACTGGGCGATGACGCAGAACAACCTCGGCGGCGCGTTTGTGGAGCTCGGGGAACGGGAGAGTGGGACGGCGCGGCTGAAGGAGGCGGTCGCGGCCTACCGTGCGGCATTGGAGGAGAGGAGGCGCGATCGCGTTCCGCTCGACTGGGCGATGACGCAGAACAACCTCGGCATGGCGCTTCGGGCACTCGGGGAACGGGAGAGCGGGACGGCGCGGCTCGAAGAGGCGGTCGCGGCCTGCCGCGCGGCGCTGGAGGAATACACGCGCGATCGCGTTCCGCTCGACTGGGCAATGACGCAGAACGACCTCGGCAGGGCGCTTCGGGCACTCGGGGAACGGGAGAGCGGGACAGCGCGGCTGGAGGAGGCGGTCTTGGCGTACCGCGCGGCCTTGGAGGAGAGGAGCCGCGATCGGGTGCCGCTCGCCTGGGCGACGACGCAGAACAACCTCGGCAACGCGCTTAGAGCACTTGGGCAACGCGAGAGCGGGACGGCGCGGCTGGAGGAAGCGGTCTTGGCTTACGGCTTTGCCTTGGAGGAGAGGAGCCGCGATCGGGTGCCGCTCGACTGGGCGGCGACGCAGAACGACCTCGGCAACGCGCTTTGGACACTCGGGCAACGGAAGAGCGGGACGGCGCGGCTCGAAGAGGCGGTCGCGGCCTTCGACGCGTGCTTAACGGTTGCCGAAACGGCTTGGCTAGATGAATGGGTGCAGGGAGTACGCTCCCATCGTGACGAGAACCAAGCGGAAATCACTCGACGACGAGCCGCGAAATAGCATGGTCGCAAAAGTTAAGAATTATGAAACGCGAACGAGTTTGACATATCACCCCTTATGCGGCACTTGTATGTAAGTCACCGATAGAAATGTCACCCGCGTCCCCGATAGAGATGTCACTTGGGGCTAGCGAAACGCAATCATCCGCACCCGCACAGCCACTGATGAGACCAACGTCACGCCATATCGGCGGCCCGAATGGCTTTACCACGATCAGAAGACGTGGCTACGAAGATTAAGGGGGAGGAGTAAAGCTCATGTCATTGTCCGTTGTAAAAACTCTGGGTCTGCTGGTGCTTGCCGTTGTGGGGATCGCAACCCGCGCGGACGCAGGAATCATAACCGTCCCTCCTGGTCTCAGTCCCGGCGATCAATATCGGCTGGTGTTCGTCACGAGCGGGACCACCAACGCTACAAGCAGCGATATCAGCACCTACAACACTTTTGTGACAGACGCCGCCGACGCCGTACCCGCCCTGGACGCATTGGGCGCCACATGGAAGGTCATCGGCTCGACTGCCACTGTCAATGCGATTGACAACATCATGCAGGACCCAGGGATTCCGATTTACAGTTTGGAAGGACAGAAGGTCGCTGATGATGCGACCACGAACACGAACGGACTTTTCGGCGGAAGTTTATTGACCCCGATACTATACAACGAACACGGGGAAATAAACAACGACAGTGAGGTATTCACAGGAACATCTGCCGACGGCACGGCCGTCAGTGGTCTTGCTTTAGGATCTCTGTTCGTCGAAAGGGGGGCGTCTGATGCAGGCACATCAGCATGGGTGCAAAACGGGACCAAAACCCGGACCGCTGAGCATCCCTTGTACGCCATATCCAGCGAGATCACCGCCGTGCCGGAGCCCTCGACTATTGGGCTCGTGATTCTTGGAGGTGCAAGCCTGCTATTCTTGATGCGGCGGAAACAGCGAAGCCGCCTAGCCAATCGAACGAACCGCTGACATCACGAACACCACTGACCACCCACTGCTCAGCGCCGGACGCGGACAGTGCGATCGCCTGTGGGACCTGATTGGCAATGGCCGGTGTAATCCACTGGTCCGCCGAGCGGCTGTGCCGAGACGGTATAGGTTCCTGGCAGCAGCACCCCGCTCGGGATTGCCACCTTAACTCCGGCTGGCGCTCGGCGCCCGGGAAGCCGACAAGCCGGTCTCGGCCCGAAAGAAAGGTCGACTGAAATCGAGCCCCACCAGAAAGGTCCGGAAAGGCGCTGCGCAAGGCAGCCAGTCCCTAGAATAGCCAGGCAGCGGGCGAACCCGTGCCGAGCGTTTGTGAAATTCAAGACTTCCGGGACGTCCGCCCGACTGCCGCTAACTCGTGCCACAATGCGTCAATTGCGCTCGGCTATCCGAGCAGAGTCTTCGTTGTCTACACGCCCTGGGTCAGACCCGTGACGGTTTCGCCAAAGTCCAGACGTTCCGGTCGGCGCGCGATCAAGGCGACCCGTGGACCGGCATGGAATTGCCGCTCCCCGACGACCTCAATCTTGCGTCGCTGCCAGTCGGCATACATCGCGAGATACCCGAGTTGCAGGCACCCTCGCTGTTGTCTAGCGTTTGACCGCTTGGACCCGCGTCGCGGTGAGCACCGGCGGTTGGGAGAACACGGGGTAGACGAGCTGCTCGGGCAGCGTTTCTGGCATCTTAGCCGTTATCCCGTAAGCTTCCGGCCACTCCCCGTGCGGCAAATGGTGAGTGCCGAAGATGCGGTCCATCCAGGGCAGCATGGTGGCATAGTTGTGGTTGACCGCGCCCGTGCGGGTGTGGTGCCAGTGGTGGAACGCGGGGCTGGTAATCAGCCATTCCAGCTTTCCGATCTGCCAATGCACGTTGGCGTGGATCAGATAGCTCCAGTGGGCGCCCACCGCCAGAACCAGCATCGCGAAGATGTTGCCCGACGCGCTCAGCGGATTGGCAACCCCCAGAGCGTAAATTGGCACCAGCGTGAACATTCGCGAGATCACAAGGTCCACAGGATGGGCCCGGCTGTTGACCAGAAAATCCATTTCTCGCGCGCTGTGATGCACCGCGTGGAAGCGCCAGAGAAACGGGATTTCGTGGCTTAGCCGGTGGCCCCAGTAATAGCCCACTTCGCCCACCACCAAGGCCAACACCGCGCGCAGCCAGATAGGCAGCGCGGCGAGTGCGGCATGGAAACTCCCGGGCAGGACCTCTTGGGCGCCCCAAGCCACCAGGCCCAGCGGAGCGCTCAGTACTACTCCGACCAGGAGGCCGTTAAGGAAATAATACCCGATATCGGCGGTGACTTCCTGGCGAATCACCTTCTGCCGATGCAGTGAGCACAGCCGTTCCAGCGGAATGAACACCAGGCAAAGCACTGCCAACGGCACTGTCAAGTTGAGGCGTTTTGGTCAGAATACGGGGGCGGGCGGACAGTCGTCATGCCGCGTTGGTCGCGCTGCGCCATTGCGCCGCCGCTTCTGATCGGAAGATCCGAAGCGTCGACCGGGAGACGAGATGGCGCTGGAGGTTGAAGGTATTGTGGACGGCAGCATGAACGCTCAGAAAGCGTTGCGCCGACGCCGCTGATTTGAAGCGTTGCATCTTGCGCTCGCGCCGACGCACCACTTGATGCGAATTCTCCGCCCGATTGTTTTCTCGCAGGCCCTGCTCATGGTGGCAGGAAAGTCCGAGATGCCGGAAGGCAGCGCCGTAGGAGCGCAACTTGTCGGTCGTCACCCTCGTCGGCGCGAAGCCCTGTTTGCGGAGCAACTTGCGCATCAGCTTGACGGCCGCAGACCGGTCGCGACGACGCTGGACCAAGATCTCGAGGACCTCGCCCTCGTGGTCGACGGCACGCCACAGATACATCTGCTTGCCCGCGATCCGGACGACCATTTCGTCGAGATGCCAGCGATCGGTCGGTCGAGGACGGCACCGTCGGAGTCCCCGAGCGATCGCCGGTCCGAATTTGAGCACCCAACTGCGAACGCTTTCGTAGGAAAGGTCGAGGCCACGCTCGGCAAGCAGCTCCTCGACATCGCGATAGCTCAGGGTGAAGCGAAGGTACAGCCACACGGCGTGCTGGATGACGACCGGCGGAAAACGATGCCGGCGATAGGAGATCGGAGCCATGCCCGCAGCCTACGCCGAACCCCTCCGATCCAGCAGGCCGTTTTCCCTGACAGTGCCATGCTATCCCCCGCTCAGCTTCTGCCTGGCCAAATTGGCGTTCGCCTGGATCCGCTTGCGGTCGGCGTCCGGCAAAGTGGCTGTGCTGAGAATCTTCCGGCACGACTTCAGGCATTCGTCGTAACGGCCGGTCCAGTAGGCGTTGATGGCGTATTCGTCGAGCAGGCCGTACTGGTAGATCCAATCTTCCGGGATGAAAGCGTTGTCGGGACGCTTTACCATGAGGCCGCGCTTCGCCAGATCGAAGCCCTGCTGGTAGCGCTCCTTGAGCCGGCAGAACCGCGCCGCGGCATGCAGCGCCTCGGCGCGGTCTTTGCGCGTCTCGTGCGCCTGCAAATAGCTGGCGATCACCGCGTCCGCGTCGAAGCCGAGATCGGCCTCGATGCCGGCGGCCCGATAGAGGCTGATGAACACCTCCTGATCCCAGAGGCCGAGCGCCGCCCGCTCGCGATAGGCGGCGAGCGCCTTTTCCTTCTCGCCGGCTTCGAGATAGGTCTGCGCCAGGTAGAATTTGTAGCGGGCAACCAGAAACGGGGCGGTCTCGGTGGCGAGCGCGCGCTCGAGCAGGTCTGCCTCCTGGCGATAATGCCCGCTTCCCGGATTGCGTGGCCCGGCGCCATTATTTCCCATCCGGATGCGCGCGCCGGGAAGCCGCTTCTGACTGCGCTCATGCGGCAGTACCCGCCCGCCCTCGGGCTCCGCTCCACAACTCAGGAATTCGTGCAACACGCCTTCATAGCGCCAAGGGAGCGCATTCCGCAGAAGCTGGGGTTTCCAGAGGTGCGCCTGCCCGCCGTTCTCGATCACGTAAGAATCGGCATTGAGATGCGGCATCCTGAAACCGGGCGGCATTTCGAGCACCTCGCCGGCGTCGATCATCAAGGTATAGTCGCCGTGCTGTTGCGCCAGGCGCAGCGCCTCGGTGCGGTTGTGGCCGAAATCGACCCAAGGCCGCTCATGCAACTCGCCTGGGATGTCGCTCAAAGCATTGCGGACGATGTCCGGGGTGCTGTCGGTCGAGCCCGTGTCGACGACGACCCAATGATCAATCAGCGGCCGAACCGATGCGAGACAGCGCGCTATGATCGGCGCCTCGTTCCTGACGAGCATCGCCAGACAGATCTTTTGCTGGCGCGATTTCGCCATCGGTCGAGCCCCCGTCCCCGACAATGCCGCCTCGGACATTGCCGTCTCGGAATTTGCTGACAGGGCGCAAACCGGCGCGGCAGCGGGTGGCGCGGGCGGCGGCTCGCCGCCGTGCAGCGCCGGATCCTCCGGGTAATAGCGGCGCAGCCAATCGAGATTCTGCCGCCCGTCATTGAGCTCGTACCAGCCTTTGCCGGTGGAGACGTTCATGACGGTCGCGAAATAATCCTCGTACATGTCGCCGACGCGTTCGATGGAATAGTTCGCCGCCGCCCAGTCGCGGCAGGATTGCGGCGAGATCCGGCCGATGTTGCGCGCCGCCCAGAGGAACTGCTCGAAGGTGCGGCAACGATAGCCGGTGACGCCGTGCAGGTTGATCTCGGGAAAGGCGCCGTAATCGTTGGTGACGATCGGCGTGCCGGACAGCATCGCCTCGACCTGGACGCCGCAGAACGGCTCGAGGAAGGTCGACGGCAATAGCATCGCCTTCGCGCGGCTCATCAGCCGCTTGCGCATCTCGGTATCGGCGAGCCCCACATGGGTGACATAGTCGGACACCGGCCGCCCGGTGCGCGCCATGTATTGCTCGACCTCGCCCGGCCCGGCGACGACGAGCCGGCCGCCGATCTCCTCAATGATCTGCACCGCGATGTGGATGCCCTTGCCGCTGTAGACCCGGCCGAGGAACAGGAAATAATCGTCCTTGTCGGCGGAGAATTCGAAATCGTCGAGATCGAAATAATTGGGGATGACGACATCGTACCACATGCTGTTGCTAGTGTGCGAGACGTGGCCGAGGCCGAGATAGGCGTGCAGGATCGCGTAGGATTCGAACACCTTGTAGGGCGCGAAATGCCCGCCGGCATAGCCGATGCCGGGCTCGCATACGATCATGTCGCCATGCGCATCCGCCACCGGCCGGTGGCCGCTGCCGAACGAGCACAGCAGAAAATCGTGCGCCTCCTTGCGCGCGCCGACCGCAGCGATCGCGTTGTCGTAAAATACCTTGTAGACGTGGTCGTCGGTCTGGAAATTGGGAAAGCCCTTGGTGCGCCAGTCGTGGTCGCCATAGGAGCGCACCAAATCGTCACGGGTCGTCACCGTCACGTGCTCGTCGCAAGCAACGACCAAATCCTCGTGCCCGTAATGGATGACGGTGTGGCCGCGCCCCTTCAGCATCTTGCACAGCTTCACGACCTTCTGCGTGAAGGCGCAGCTGTTGTATTCCGGCGTCGTGATCGTGTGCGGAATGCCGAGAATGTGGAAGCGGTAAGACATCAGCTCGGCCTCTCCTACCGCGCATTGTCGAAGAATTCGATCCAGTCCGTGACCGTGTATTGCCAATCGCGTTGTCTTGCTGCTTGCTGGATCGCGGTGCATTTCTCAACGTATGCCGAGGGATTATCCCGATAATAGATCAGGGTCTCCGTGGTGAAGCGCTGGAAAGCCCCGGCGTCCAGCGGCGCCAGGATGCCGAGCCCCTCATAGGCCAAGCGAGGGAAATGTCCGACCGGAGTGCCAATAACCAGTCTCCCCGCCGCCGCCCCTTCAAGGGGTGGCAATCCGGCTCCTTCTTGCAGCGACGGCATGACCACGGAACCGACGCTGGCATAGTAATCCGGCATTTGTTCCAAGGGCACGTTATCGACTGGCACAAATGGCAGCCCAGCCCCCTCCGCGCATGCCCTGGCAAGCGGGCCGCGCTTGCGCTCGATACCCGACACGGTCTGCCGGAGCATGCTAGTGGCATAGCCGACACTGGAAAAATCAGTGGCGATGTCTCTGCGATACCTAGTAAAATCAACTCCGAGTCGCACGATGAACGGTATACGCTTGATCCCGAGCGCGATCGATGAGCAGGCAAGTAAGTCGCTAACCACGCCATAAGCGGCGTAGCGGTCAAAGCCGTCAACCCCCTCAGAGGAAATCATTCCTTGCAAGTCCGTCTCGTCGTGTGCGACGACAATGATCTTCTCTGGCGGAATACCATAGTCCTGGACGAGAATGCGATTACCCTCCTTGGCCACGGTCAGGACGTAATCGTATTGAGCGGCCTCCTTCTGGAACTCGGACGCGTAATATTGTTTTGACCAGTCCTTGATGTCGGCAACCCAGTCCTCACCGCGGAGCGCAGCCGCCAAGCCGGAATGGATAGCCCCGAACGCCCATTCCGTTCGAGTGTAGATGAGGATTTGCTGTCTCGCAGAAGCGCCACTGGGCCTTCCAGTCGAGGAGGGGAGAGTCATCGGCGCCGCGGTCCCTGCAAAGGCCTTTCTATGCGTACACACCCTAATTGAACAAAATCATCGGTATGTGGGAAGGCCGCTCAGCGAGACCTCGCGTCGCGACAACCGGAAACAGGGACCACAAGCTCTCGATTTCAAAGGTCACCAGGTTTATTTTACTGAATTCGTCGACGATATTTCTATAGTTATTTGATAGGACGCGCGAGGAGCGGTCAATGCGCGTACACACCGTTAAGCCTGTAGGCGGGCAATCGAGTATTTGGATTCGAAGATCCGGGCGATATTTCTTAAGAACGAGCAAGAGCCGCCATACGTCGCCCGTCCACCAGTTACCGGTCCCCTCCTCGTTCTCACCAAACCGGAACTCCCGCTCAGCCATTCTTTGGTTCAACGGAAAACAATCATGTAATGCGATAATGGAGCGATCATGACAAGATCTTTCTGTATGGATAAAATCTCGCAATAAATTCTCGAAAAGATGCAATCCATCTAAAAATGCCACGTCAGGACCACCGGGCATGAGTGTTTGGATATCGTAATTCTTGAAAAACTCGTCCGATGTCATTTGGAAGAAGAAAAGCTTTTTCTTCCCATTTAGAACGTCGTGCTGGATTTGAAAATTTGGGTCGACGCAGATAGTATCGCATCGGAAGGCCTTGAGAGTATCTCCTTTGGCTGTCCCAATCTCGAAGTACGTCCGACAGTCTAGGCTGGCACCGAGCATTTCCAAAAACTCGGTATATCCGACTCCAGCAAGTTGACGTTGACTCTCATCGGTATAGGCGTGACTGGCCATCGGCTTCTCTTCGGTTCGCGATGAGGGAGCAGCCGCCGTGCATACCGTGCCTTCCGTAGCCGCAATCGCATTCCTGAGGATATCGACCTCGCAGCGCGCGCGAAAGGCCGCGAACCCCGCCTGCTCGATGGCATGCCTACGGTCGTCTTCAGCGGCCAGTGAACGACAGGCATCCACGAGACCGTCGTACGTTGCCACGACCATTCCGGGGGCAAGGTCCGGGTCCACGACTTTCCCGGGATCGCACTCGGTCACCACGGCTTTGCCGTTGGCCAAAAGGGGTCCCACACGCGCGATTTCAAAGACCCCGGGCTGGTGATAATGCATGTTCAGAACGACTTTGGATCGCGCGATCCAGCTATCGCGTTCCGCTCCATAGACCCCATAAAGGTGTTTCACTGTCAAACCCGCGGCTTCCAGACCGCGGATTATCGCCTCCCTCCGGGGATTGAGTTCTCCGTAGAACAGAACATCGATGTCTTCGATTTCACCTTTTACGACCCGAACCAATTCAGGGACGAAACCGAACGGAACGTAGCGCACCGGTTTCGACAGAAACGCAGAGATGCGCAGCGCATTTTCGCGATTGTAATCCCAGACCTCGTGTCCTCGAAGGAAAATCACGTATTTCGACTGCGGGTCACGCTCGAGTCTGCTGAACCACTTCGGTATTGTAGATGATCGTCGAATTGGGCAATTGGGTTAAATCGGTGTCCGCAAGGAAGAACGCCGCAAGGGCGATAATCCGGCCCCTAGCTTCTGACGGTCGCGATACGACGAAGGCCTCGTGGCCGAGGTGTCGAAGGCCGTGCAATATGGTTTCCGCCAGTTCGGAGAACGCAGCTGAATGGACCCATGTGCTGGGATCCGGCGCGAGCACGGTGAAAGTCTGCGTCCCCGGCACCGTGTGCCCCGCACCATCGTGAGTGGGTCGCGCTGCGGCGAACGACGAACTCGTGTTCCATTGTTCGTGAAAGCGCTTCGCTTGCAATCGCGATCTGATCATCCCTTCTCTCTCCGACAATGCCCTTTGCAGCGTCGGAATTGGCGTCAAAGGTGATGTAGCCGTAGAGCTGGCGATTATCGATGTATTGCTGGATGCCGGCTTTGCGCGCTGTGTCCGAGAAGACGACAAACTCGTAGCGGTCGGACCCGTCGAGATAGCTCAGCTGCGGAATGACGTCGGCCCGGACCAAATACGTGCAATGCACAAGCGGAACCTCGAACACGCCGCGGACCCGCTGTTGCAACAGCCACCTATATTGATCGCAATTTCCGTAGTATCCATTAGGGTCGGTCTCGGCAAAGAAATTCGCGTAGTACCCGTGTGGATTGGTGACCCGCAACAGCGGCGCTACGATCGGCAGCTTCAGCGCCACAAGCTCGCGCAAAGTACAGGGGCGGATAAAATTGTCCACGTCGCACACGAAATAAAAATCACAGCCATGATCGCTTGTCTTCGCAAGGCTGGCGTTGCGTATATTTCCCAGTACCCGGAACCTGGTTGAATTCCACTCGTGTTGTCCGAAGCTTTCGACCGGCTCTTCGACAGGCGCGGCGTCGAACTCCACGCCGCCGTAAGCCGCACCGATCCGGGCGATCCAGTCGCGCAAGATTTGCTCCGTCCGGTCCGTGTTGTTGTTCGTCCGCACGTAAAGGACAATCGACGATTTCGGGTAGTCCAATCCCTCGATGCAGCGAAGATAAAGCGCGAGCGCCTCTTCCTTCTGTTTGGCGAGAATTGCGACCAGCACGCGCGGATAGGCATTGAGACGCGACCTCAGGCCACGCGCGGGCTGTAATGCGCATCGAGCTCTGACTTCCTCGCCGCCGGGCCAGAGTGGATCAGGAACCGAGATATCATCGAGCTCAGGCACGGGGGCAGTTCGATCTCCCAAAAAAACACCAATCTCGTCCGATACGTGCTGAGCGTCCCGAGCCATTTAGGGTCTCCCTTGAAAGCCTCCTATCGATCAGTCCGCAGCTCCCCTTTGTGCAAAGCCCCAGACAACGACGGGATAGTCAGGCTCGTTTTCAAGCCTATGCCTAGCCTCATCGTAATCATTCCACCCCATTCCTTCCGCGCACCGATTAAAGTCAGCAATTGCGCAATCTCGATTTCCCCATGATCCGACTGAAATCCTCTGAATATCAAAACCTGCCTCTTCGAGAAGAAACTTTAAACCTCTGGGAGTCCATCTGGTATAGTCCATTTCTTCGAAGTGAATTTGTATCAAGAACGGCGTGGTCACGACGAACCAGCCCGATGGCCGGAGCATTCGATATACGTTTCTAACGGCGCGGTACGGGTACCGAACGTGCTCGAGCACCTGCTCAGCCAGGATGATGTCAAAACTCTTGCCATAAACAAGATCATAGTTCAGATCGAATTCGGGGAAGTGAACCAACTCGTAGGACTTCCATCGACACCACTGACCCCACGCATAGCCGGAGATCTCCAGCGCGTCCATCGATTCGGTTGGGAGTGCCGACACGAACGCCATAGTCTGTTCATTCATAACCTTCCGACACCAGTGTACCATTGCCGCCATCCTTAAATTATCAGGCAGTCCCCCAAACGGTTAGACTGTATTTACTCAGTTAAACTAGGTGCATTGCCTCTTGGCGGCCCGACCTAGGATGTATGAGGGCCTGGGGCGAGAGAGTTGGGGTGCTCGCCGAGCTAAACGCTGCGAAAGCCCTGCCTCTGCAATGAGCAAAGAAAAGGATATTCTGCAAGTACCAGAATTCGACACGAGGCTCGCCCCACAACCGTGGCCGCAGGTTGTCAAAGCATGCGAAGCCGTTTCGCGCGAAGTGGGCAGCCCAATAATCAGGCCATTGCTCATTGATGTGCCCGGTTCCGCCTTGTTCCGGAATCGCGGCTGAAAACAGCACCGCTTCGCCAAGTTCGCAGAGTTCATCAATGAATGATGGCGCTCTCTCCGACGAAAGATGCTCGACAACTTCGACGCAGATAATAAGATCGAAGCGTCGGTCTCGCGCCGCCTGTTTTAAGTTGTGGTGGTCAAGATCACACGCGCGGAAGTTCGCTGCAGGAATGAGCAATTTCTCGCGCGGCACGTACTCACCATCAATTCCGAGCAAGTCGCCAACTCCAAGTTCGCTGGCTGCGCGGAGCCATGTCCCAACGCCGCATCCGACATCGATCACCGATTGGGGGCGATAGAGCTGAAATACTTCTTTCAAGATCACTCCTGCGGATTGCCAGCTGCCTGCGGCTTGGGAGTCGAAAAATCTAGCAGAATACAACGTGTCTTGTGACTCTCGCTGATCGGTTTGGCGTCCCCGCGCCAGCACACTATCCCCGCTCTCTTGTAGGGGTGCGCATGCGTCCAGTTTCCCCACGACCTCGTCCCCAATAGTCGTCTCTTCTACTCGGTTCTCGGTGACAACCAGAGGCGGCATCGAAAGGAAAGCTCTGATGGACGGATAAACCCTATTCAACAAGCTATCGATGCCCTTGTTGTGTATCGTCACGCCAAATCCTGGAAATTCGATAAGATTCCCATCCAGCGGAATGCACTGCTCCAGGAGAGAGCGCGCGCCTTCGGGGGAAACAGAATAGCAGACCGTGCCAAATGAATGTCGAAGGCTTACTGGCATCGGCGTAAGATCACAGGACTGAAAATCGTTAATGTTCTGACGTAGCTGCTCTTGGTCAAAAATCATCGTAGCCCTGGCAACTTCTGGGATCATATCCACCCATACACGCGCGTCGAAGTTCCAGCCCCAATGAACGAAAGCCCAGTCCTTGGGCAGCCGTTCCAAAAGCTCGCAGGACCGCACAGCAAAATTCAGGGAAAAGATTGCGTCATCCTCAGCGACTGTAATCGCTCGCCCCCCCGCGACTGCTTTCCGCCACAAAGCAAAATGGGACATCGCGCAACCCAATGCGCCCGCGGCATAGACGCAATCTCTGGTAATTAGCCCCTCCGCGATAAGCCTCTCTCTGTCAAGTTTCCAGCCGTCGATGGCACCGAACCGCTCGACATCGCGCAGATGGGCGTTGCGCCTGTAAAACTCGGCCAAGCGAGCCGGAGTTCGATCAAGGCTGATGACGTGTATCGGCGGTGTGCTCGACGCCCGGGATAACTGGCGAGGCATGGCCGGAAGCGTGGCCATCGTTCGCGTCGCCGTTCCCGAAACTACGCGCCCAGCTTCCTCTAACACGGCCTTCGCCTCGGCTGCATCGACCGCTGCGATCCACGCGTCGCCGTCAACGGTAGTGTAAGAGACTATGAGCCGCTGGCCGTCCGGATGCCAGGCGAGCCCGGCGGCGCGCTCGATGCCGTGCTTCTGCAAATAGAACGGCCGGCTCACTCCGCGCAATGTGCCAGCGGTATCAAACAAGACGAAGCGGTGATGGTAGACTCGATCTGCGACGGTGTCGCCCGATACCTCCTCGTGGACCAGAGCAAGCCATCCGCCGTCGAACTCGATGGCCTGCGTGCCGCTGCGAAACTGTTCGGCCGCGATCGAAGGCGTAATCTCGGCAACAGTCCGCGCGGTCTCGTCGACCAAGCGCGTGGGATCGCAGAGAGAGATGAAGCGCAAGCGCCCGTCCCCGGCCGGAGCCTGTCCATCGGCTTGAGTGAGGCCGGACCCGTGGGCCGCGTCGAACTCCACGAGCGGCATCCAGGCGTTTTCATCTCGCCGCAGCTCGTCAGATGGAAGCAGGTGCCAGTCCGCGAGCCTGCACGGCCCCTCCGCCGTCTCGTCGATGCGCGCCAACACCTGCCGGCTCCTGCCCCCCTGCGAAGGTTCGCGTACGCTTGCGCTGCACCACAGCGCGCCACGGCGGGCGAAGATCCGCACATCCGCTAGGCCCTCCGCCAGCCCACAGTCGGTTGCGGCCGGGTTACCTGGCGGGACGATTTCTGCTGATGAGTCGATGGCCATCGCCGAATTGAGACGGAACAGCATGTTGCGCATGCTTGGCGGCGCGTCGTTCGGTGTTTGACAATCGCCACCCTCCTCCCCGGAATTGACGACGCTTTGCACCATGACGATCTCGTCGCCCCGGCGCGCCAGCGAGGCGGTGATCGAGTGCAATCCTTCGGGCGGGGTAACTCGCATGAAGCGCGCCTCGAAAGACGGCATTAGTTTGCAGGCAGGCTCGACATAGAAGCGCAAATGTCTTCGCGCCAAGTTTCTCGTGTCTTCTGGAACTTGCCGACTCAGCGCGAGCCAGTTACAGGCTCCGAAACCGCGATCCTTGCGACCGGGGTCGCTGCAGTAGAATGCTGCAATCGAGAGCTCCTCCTTGAGCCCACACTGGTAAACGTTATCATCGACGAATTCGGCATCCTTCCCCGGCCGCTTGAGCGCGAGGCCGGCTTCAGCATAGTCTGCCGCCGTCTCGTGCATTCCGCGTTCGCGGTGGAAACGCGCAAGATCGAAGAGCGGTTCGGCGCGGTCCGGGCGCTCTTCATGCAATGCCAACGCCTGGCGCATAAATCCTTCGTTATCGCCAAGCGCCCAGTGGCATCGCGCCTCCTGCAACCGCGCCCACCAGATTTCCTCCGCGGCGTCGCTCCGCTTCGCCAATTCAGCCTCGCTGTACTGCATCTCCTCGATCGCCGAATCGATCAATGCAGTGGCGCCTTGCATCAGGTCCGTCGAATCGGCGTAGACACCCAAAGTCTCAACGCCAGCGCACGCATGTTGCCGGATCTCGTCCCAATCGACCGCCGCGGCGCCGATCGCCACGAGAGTGGCCGGCTGCCGGTCGGTGACGTCCGAAAGCGAGACTTCCAAGCCGGTTTGCTGCGCCAGTTGGTTTTCGATGCGGGAGCGGTATTCGCTGTCTCTAGCGAGTTTGGTGACGTCGATCGTCAAATCGGCGGCTAATTGTGCATGCAAATAAAGATAAACATGCAAAGCCATGAACATTGCAAAGGCGTCGCTTTCGGGAAGCGAGTGCAAGAGACGGAGCCTCTCGTTGTCGGATGGAGGTTGGTGCTCTCCACCGTCACGACACGAACGAAACCCAAGCGCCCGCTTGACGTAAAAGTCGGCTATCGCGCTAAGGAAGTGATCCTCTGATCCAGCAATAACGCGAGCAGTTGTCTCGCCGAAGTAACGCATGCCGCGTCGCGTATAATATAAATACGACAGCCATTGCTTCCACAAATTGCGGTGCAGGAAAACGTGAAGGCCCCCAAATGAATTTTTGATAACCCACAAGCGACCGAGCGACCGCGTGTCACCAAACACTGGGATTCCACCCATCTCGTGAGCTTGGTCGATGAGTAAATTAAGGTATTTAACCTCAGCGTCTCTCAGGGACCCTCTCAAACCCCCGATCGGAGTGAACCAGTCCAACGACATGGATCGGTCAAATAATCGAACGCCGCCGTCCGTCTGAATCAACGGCAGGTATTGAGGATAATAGGGCTCTCCGGGCGGGTGGCGGGAATCCCAAGAATCGTAGCCTGCCGAGGCGGCTTGATCGAGCGTGATCGTCGATAGGTCTTCATTGAACGGCTCGTAGTAACACACGGTTTCCGGGAGCGGCCGAAATTTGTCCCAAAACCAGGTGCTGGAGGTGCGCCAGCTCGAATGGATAAAAATCAGGCGAGTGGGCGCCGCAGCAACAAGCGGCATTGGCAACGGCAACGCACCTGTCTCCTCGGCGCTGCCGTCCATTTCGGGTGGGTGATCGTCTGCCGGCCCGGGCCCGATGGTGCGCGTCCGGCTTTCGTCGCCTTCCGTTTGACGGAATTTTTGAAATAACACGAACCAGTCCGACGGATCGACCGAATGGGGCAGGAATAGTTGGGGCATATGACGATAGGCCATCAGTATGCTTGGCTCGTCGTGGTGAACCAGGCCACAGGCCAGCAATGACGTCCAGGCCTCGTCCATCAGATCGCGGAAGCGCGGCCAGCATTCGGCCGGACCGACCAGATGACAACCCTGGAAATACTGGGCGCCGCTACGGATCACGTCGAAGATCGGCCGATCGTCGGGGGGACGCACATAAAAAACATTCATCCGGCCGCGGGAATCGAAGCGCCACGGCACGGCCGGGTCGAAGCGCTGGTCGTCCCGGCAATAGCCGAAGTCGACCCACGCGACCTGCGCATGCGCGATCAGGCCGAGACCGAGCGCGGCGCATACAAACGCCGGCTTCAGCGACATCAGCAGGACGTAATCCGGGTTCCAGAACTCAGGGTAGCCCGGGTTGTGAACAAGGGCGTGCAATGCCGAGCCCATCGTCCGCTCGATCGAGCGATAGAGATCCGCGAGCTGCCCGTTCTCCCCTAGCAGATCGTCACAGACCAGGATTGTGGTGAGCTCTTCCAGGCCATGTTTGCGACGAATCTCCAGGATCGCCTCGGCGAACCGTTCCTCGGTGAAGATCACCATCTGATTGCGCAGCCGCGCCAGGTTGTCGAACCGGGCGAGATACGTCTCGCTCGATCGTTTCTGCCATGCCGGGATCGGCACTCCGTTCACTGCGCCGGACCAGTCACCGCGTCCGATGTCGAAGAACGCCGAAACGATCGAGACCTCGTGCGGCGACCCGGCTGAAACTGGCGGGGCGGAGTTCGTCCCCCGGGCGGAGTTCGTCCCCCGGGCGGAGTTCGTCCCCCGGAAGGTACGGACCAGTTCGGGAAAATGTGCGGGCAGAAATTTCAGCGGCACGCTTTCGCCACCGCTCGCCGCCGAGGTTTGGCAGATCGTGATCTCGCGCGGCGCCGCGAAGTCTCCATAGAGCAGGTAAGTGGATTTTACGGTCCCTCCCAACGCCCATGGCGATGGCCAGGAAAGGACCGTCGCGCCTGGCTCGCGGAACGGCTCGCGGTCGAGGCGCAGCGTTCGCCAGCCGCCGATCTCGGTATCGGTGTTCAGGATCTCGGCTGGCTCTTCGTCGTTGGTGATCAATAAAAATTTGTACTTCTTCCGGAACGCCGCCAGATACTCTTTCACTAGGCTGTTCGGTAGGTGCTGGAGCACGTCCTTGCACAGGAGCAGATCGGCGCGCGGCAGTTTTCCCAATGACTCGAACGTTTCGAAGCTAATACCATCGCTGCCAAAGTCCTGTCGGTTTTTCTCTACCACAGCAGGCACGACGTCGATGCCGAGATAGCGCACGCCGGTCCAGTCGACGAGCTGTGAGAACTGCCAATCGCCGCAGCCGAAATCGACGACGCTACGGATGCCGTTCTGTGCCATGAACTGCTGGAGAAAGGCGCGGTACTCCACGGTCTTATCCGGTGCCGAGCCGACCCCGCTCCCGGGGCCGAATATCTGGCGCCCGTAGATTTCCACAAACCGCCTCCTGATCTCCTCGACGGAGCCATTCGAGTGACTGAGTTGTCCAGTGTCCGGCAAATTTAGCGCGTCTGATTTTTCGAGCTCGGCGCGAGCGAACCCGATCTGATCGCTATCTCCTCCCGCGACGTTCACCTTTGCGGCATTCAACTCCGGATCGAAGGTGATGTAGCCGTACACTTGACGGTTATCGAGATATTGCGGAATGCCGGCCTCGCGTGCGCTCTTGCAGAAGACGGCAAATTCCCAATCGTCGCTGCCGTCCAAGTAATGCAGTTCGGGAATGACGTCCTTTCTGACCAGATAGGTGCAGTGCACGACCGGGACCTCGACGACGCCGCGAACCCAGCGGTGGGTAATCCATTGGTATTCGTCGCAGCCGGCGAAAAAACCCGCCGCATCGGTCTTCGCAAAGAAATTCGAATAGCCGTGAGTGGGATTGGTCACGCGCAGGAACGGGGCGACGATCGGCAGATTGAGGGCCACCAGCTCTTTCAATGTGCACGAACGGATGAAATTGTCCGTATCGCACACAAAATAAAAATCGCACCCGTGCTCGAGCGTTTTTTGCAGGCTCACATTGCGGATGTGGCCGAGCACGCGGAAGCGGGTCGAATTCCACTCGTGCGGCGGGACCTGCTCGACCGGCTCCGCGACCGGCTCGGCATCGAACTCGACGCCGGCATAGGAGGGACCCACGCGCTGGACCCATTCACGCAGGATCTGCTCGGTACGATCGGTATTGTTGTTTGTCCGCACGTAGAGAAAAATTGCAGGCTTCGGATAGTCCAGTCCTTCGATGCAGTTTAGGTGAAGCGGGAGAGGCCGCTCCTTCTGCTTGGCGAGAATGGCCAGCAAGATCCGCGGATGGGCGTCGATGTGGGCATGCAGGTCACGCGCCGGACGCAGCGCGTGCTGCGATTCGAAATCCTCCGCACCAAAGGAGCCGAGCACCAGGGTCGGGGGCTGATCGCTCTGCGGCGCATCTTGCTCGGTGGGCGCCGGTACGACCGCTGGAGCCGGGCTGTGCGTTGACGGCGTCTCGGGTTCCACCGCCACTTCGGGCTCGGCTTCCGGAGGTGATTCCACGCTGGCTGTCTCCTGCGCGTGCAATGACAATTGCCTGTCATCCGTCGGAGGTGTGGCTGAATTTTCCAACCCGAGGAAGCGTTCGGCGGTCTCTGCTGTATCGGCCGGCGCGGCGGAGGGCAGGCGTGCGGCGTCGAGAAGCGCCGCGCGCACATCCACGGCATCGACCGTCGCGAGCCATGCCGTGCCGTCGCCGATGCCGTAGGAGATGATCAGGCGCTTGCCGTCGGGATGCCAGGCGAGCCCGGCGGCGAACTGGATCCCGGGCCCCTCGAAGATGAACGGCCGGCTGACGCCGCGCAGCGCGTAAGTGTCATCGAACCAGACAAAGCGATGATGATAGAGCCGCTCCTTGTTGTCGGCGCCGCTGAAGCCGACCTCGTGCACCAACGCAAGCCAACCCCCGGCAAATTGGATCGCCTGGCTGCCGCCGCGGAACTCCTCGGCGGCAATCGCCGGGATCGACCCGGCGACGGTCCGCGCCATGTCGTCGACGATGCGCGTCGGATCGCAGAGATAGATGAAGCGCAGCTCGTCCCCGGCTTCCGCCGGGGCAGGCCCCGCGACGAGCGGCATCCAGTTCTTTTCGTGCCGCCGCGGTCCCGGCGGCTCGAGCACGCGCCAATCAACCAGACGGTGCGGGCCCGTGCCGCTCTCGTCGATGCGCGTCACTACCTGCTGGCGCCAGCCTTCTGGTGTCAGCTCGCACAAGACAGCGATGCACCACAGCGCGCCCTGCCAGGCGAAGAGCCGCATGTCCTCAAAGCCCAGCACCAGCCCGAAGGCAGGCGCTGGCAGGTCGGTCGGTGGCAGGATCTCGACGGATGAGGTGACCGCGAGCGTCGAGTTCGAGCCGCAGCAGGAAATTGCGCGTCTCCACCGGCCCGTCGCCCGGCGTGCGGTATTCGCCGCCCTCCAGCACGAAATTAACGGTGCGCTGGACCATGACGATCTCGGCGCCGCGGCGCGCCACCGACGGGTTCATCGGGTGCCATCCTTCGGGCGGCGTAAAGCCGACCGGCTGCGTCGCGAAAGTCGGCAGCAATTTCGCCGCCGGCCCGACATAGAAGCGCAGATTGTATCGCGCCAAGTCGCGCGTCCCGGACGGGACATCGCGATTGAGCGCCAGCCAGTTGCAGGCGGCAAAGCCGCGGTCCTTGCGCGCCGCGTCGCGCGCGTAATTGGCCGCGATCGAGTACTCCTCCTGCAGCCCCCACTGGTAGACAAAATCCTCGACGAAGAGGGTGTCGCCCTTCGGCCGCTCGAGTGCCAGCCCGCGTTCCGCGAACAGCGCCGCCGCCTCGTGCTGGCCGCGGTCGCGGTGATAGCGCGCGAGGTCGTAGAGCGGCTCGGCGCGCTGCGGCCGCTGATTGAACGCCGCGAGCGCCTGGCGCAGGAAGCCACCCTCGTCGCCCAGGTCCTTGAGGCAGCGCGCCTCGGCCAGCCGGGAGTGCCACGCCTCCTCTTCCCATCCGCCCATCTCGGCGCGTTTGGCATACGCCTTTGCCGCGTCGTCGAGCCGCCCGGCATCGCGGTAACTCTGTGCGAGGTAGAATGTGTAGCGCGAGACGAGCCCGGGATCGGTCTCGGTGGTTAGTGCGCTTTCGAGCAATGCCGCGTCGTCGTGATATTTGCGCGGGTTGCGGCTGCGCGCGCCACCGCGGCTAGCCTGGACCGACAACCCGGCGGCCTTCGCGTGCCCACGCTCGCCCGGCGGCGCCTCGAGAAATTCGTGCAAGACGCCCCTATAGGCGTAGGGCAGCCGATTGCTGCAGATGTGGCCGCGGTAATGGGTGACTGCGCCCTCGTCCACCAGCACATCGTAATGGTCGTGGCACATTTGCGCCTTGAAGGCGTTCAGGTCGAAGCCGGGTTCGATCACCAGGACATCGTCGGCGTCGAGGATTAGGGCATAGTCGATGTCCGCGACCTCGCGCAGGCGCTGCAGTGCAAAGCTGCGGTTGTAAGCAAAGTCGCGCCAGGGCTCCTCGATGACCTGACCCCGGACGCCGTGCTCGTCGATAAAATCGCGGACGACCTGCTGCGTGCCGTCGGTCGAACCGGTATCGACGACGAGAATGTAATCGACCAGCGGCAGCGCGCTCGCAAGACACCGGCGGATGAGCTCCGCCTCGTCCTTGACGATCATGCAAAGACCGATCGTATTGCAGCCGTCAGCCATGGCTATGATTGGGAGAATATTGAGGAATTATAGCGAAAACGGAGGGAAGGCGCCACCACTACTCTACGCTCCCCGGTGTTATCGCCGAGTTACCAAAAACGCCTATTGGTGTGAAGCTGACCGGGGATCCCCAATTTCGCTCTCCCTGTCGCCCCGCGAAAGCGGGGGCCCAGGGCTTCGGGGACAGTGTCGGTTGCCCCCGGGTGACCGCTTTCCCGGGCATGACGACAGGAATGGTGGGTTGCAAGGGTTAAATTCGGATTACTAGCCGAGCCCGAGGCGGGACTTTACTTGCCGCGGCAGGCACCCGGGCGCGCCGATCTCGGCGCAGCTCGCGGTCCAGGCCGCGAGATAAGCCTCGATCGGCAATGCGGGTTGGGGCCAGCGATTGACCGCACCCATGTCCTCGACGCATCCGTTGTCGCGCTCGAGCATTTCTAGGATGGCGAGAATTGGCGGCCCGTCCATCGGGTTGAGGCCGGTCTCCTTGGCGAGGGTATCGCGCATTTTGGCAAACCATGGCGCGATATCGGCGCCGGGCGCGGGCCCGCCCGGCTGCCGGTAGCCTTCGATCACCTGTGCGCGGTACTGCCGGATCGCCTGGCCGAAGTCGTTGGTGCCGGCATACGGGGGGTCCCGCTCCCAGCTCTCGGCGAGCAGGCCGAGGCCGCGGATCGAGAACGCCTCGACCATCGAACTCCTCGAGCCACTGGCAGGGCACATGCGACTTCGCATTGAGCTGCCAGCTGTTGCACAGCACATGGCCGAGCTCGTGGCCGAACTGGTAGGCGAGTTTGGGCCAGTCGCGAGCGTCGATGTCGACGACGATCCAGGCCTCGCGCGGCGGATCGCTGTGCAGCCAGACAAACGGCGGCCCGCTGATATGATCCTCGACGCGTAACCGGTCCGGTTGCCGGTCGGAGAGGAGCTGCACACCGGAAAGCGCCACCTCCCGCGCGCGGTTGAGAACGAGGGCTACGCTCGGCTGCGGCGAGCCGTCCCAGTCGCCGCCTAGCTCGATCGGTGCGGTCAGCAAGGTCATCGGCGCGGCCTTCTCGTTTGCCTGGCCCATAACAGCGAACCGCCAATTGCCGATGATTACTCCGCCCGCCAAGACCAAAAAACAGCGACGGTTCATTCCTCCTCGATACCTCATTCGCTCGGCCAGGTCGAGGCGGCGGACCCAATTCATCCACCGCCTACCCCCAGCTCCACTTAGTGCGGCGGCAGCAGCAGCGATTGGTGCTTCAACAGATCCGCCAGATTGAGCTTGCCGGCGCCTTCGAGGTTGACCACGGCGCTGCCGTGCGGCCCGGTGACCTCGAGCGAGGTCTTGGTGCCCGGGCCGAAGCCCGGGTCGTTGTGGCCGGAGCCGAGCACCTTCACGAAGCTCGATAGGTTCGCCAGATCGTGGGCCAGCGGCGCACCGGCCAGGATCTGCGTCAGGTCGAGCTTGTCGCCCTGCGACAGGCTGAAGTTCTGGACGAAGTCGGTGCCGGCGCGGATCAGCAGATCGGTGCCTTGCGCGCCAGGGGTGTGGCCTGGCTGCCCGGCTGCGGGACCGGCGACATACAGGAACCGCGGGCCCTGATCCTGCGGGCCGAACAAGTTGCCGGGGTTGATTTCCGCGCTCAGCTTGTCGTGGCCGCTACCGCCGCCGCTCGGCGCGCCGGTGGCGCCGGTCGAACCCGTGGTGGCCCCGCTCGGCGGGTCGAGCGTCGCGACATAATACGTCTTCCCGCCGATGGTCTCCGTGGTAACGGGCTCGAAGGTGCTTGAGGCGCCGCCCGCCAGTGTGACGTTGCTGAAGGTCGCCACCGTGCTTGCCCCATTCTTCAAGGTCAGCGTGTGACCACTCAACGACGCACTGGTAAACGGGATGTTGCTCTCGGCGATGCTGTCGCCGTCGTTGAGCTGCGCCAGGGCGACGCTGTTAGTGGTGCCGATCGTCGTGATGGCGACGCTATCGGCGGTGCTATTGGTTCCACTGCCGTAGGTGATCGTGCCGCCGCTGGGGCTCGTGCTCAACAGGAGCATGGAGTTGTTGTTGAGCGTGAAATTGCCGCCGCTGACCGCTCCGGCGACGTCGAGATCGGAGCTGGTGAGCGTGACATTGCCGCCGCTTACCGATCCGCCGATATCGGAAACGGAGCTGTTGAGTGTGATCGTCGCACCGCTCAGCGATCCGCCGATATCGAGAGCGCCGGAGCTGACCGAAATCGTCCCGCCGCTGACCGATCCGGTGACGTCGAGGGTCGTGCCCGTGACGGTGTAGGTCCCGCCGGAGATATTCGAGACCACGATCTCGCCGCCCGAACCGGTCGGTCCGATCGGACCTGTGGCACCGGTCGGCCCACTCGCTCCGGTCGCGCCGGTCGGTCCACTCGCACCCGTCGGGCCTGTGGCGCCGGTTCGCCCGGTCGGTCCGGTGGCACCGGTCGGTCCGGTCGGCCCCGGTTGCGCCGGTCGGCCCGCTCGCACCGGTCGGGCCAGTGGCGCCGGTTCGGCCGGTCGGTCCGGTCGCACCGCTGGCACCGGTCGCACCTGTGGCTCCGGTCGCACCGGTCGGTCCACTCGCTCCGGTGGCGCCAGTCGCGCCGCTCGCACCGGTGGCGCCGGTCGGGCCGGTCGCACCCGTCGGGCCGGTGGCACCGGTTCGACCGGTCGGTCCGGTCGTACCTGTGGCGCCGGTTGCGCCAGTCGCACCGGTTGCTCCGGTCGAACCCGCTCACCGGTTGCACCTGTAACACCAGTGGCGCCGGTCGGACCGGTCGCGCCGCTGGCTCCGGTTGCTCCTGTCGAACCCCGCTCGCCGGTTGCACCTGTGGCGCCGGTCGGGCCAGTGGCGCCGGTCGGGCCGGTCGCGCCGGTTGCACCTGTCGGACCGGTTGCACCGTGCAGCACCAGTGGCGCCGGTCGGACCGGTCGCGCCGCGTGGCTCCGGTTGCTCCTGTCGAACCCCGCTCGCCGGTTGCACCTGTGGCACCAGTCGCTCCGGTCGGTCCCGTGGCGCCGGTCGCACCGGTGGCACCAGTTGGTCCTGTAGCGCCGGTCGCACCGGTGGCTCCCGTTGCTCCTGTCGAACCCCGCTCGCCGGTGGCACCTGTGGCGCCGGTTGCACCTGTGGCGCCGGTTGCACCGGTCGCGCCGGTCGGACCTGTCGCGCCGATTGGACCGGTCGCGCCGGTCCGACCTGTCGCGCCGGTTGGACCGGTCGCGCCGGTCGCACCTGTGGCGCCGGTTGCGCCAGTCGCACCGGTCGCTCCTGTCGAACCCCGCTCACCGGTTGCACCTGTAGCACCAGTGGCGCCGGTTGGACCGGTCGCGCCGCTGGCTCCGGTTGCTCCTGTCGAACCCCGCTCGCCGGTTGCACCTGTAGCACCAGTGGCGCCGGTCGGACCGGTCGCGCCGGTGGCTCCCGTTGCTCCTGTCGAACCCCGCTCGCCGGTTGCACCTGTGGCACCTGTGGCACCTGTCGGCACCTGTGGCACCTGTGGCACCGGTTGCACCGGTTGCACCTGTGGCACCGGTCGCGCCGGTCGGACCTGTCGCGCCGGTCGGACCTGTCGCGCCGGTTGGGCCTGTGGCTCCGGTTGGGCCAGTCGCGCCGGTCGGACCTGTCGCGCCGGTTGGGCCTGTGGCTCCGGTTGGGCCGGTGGCTCCGGTTGGACCTGTGGCTCCGGTTGGGCCTGTGGCTCCGGTTGGGCCTGTCGCGCCGGTTGGGCCTGTCGCGCCGGTTGGGCCGGTGGCGCCGGTTGGGCCAGTGGCGCCGGTCGGACCTGTGGCGCCGGTCGGGCCTGTGGCGCCGGTTGGGCCTGTGGCGCCGGTTGGGCCTGTGGCGCCGGTTGGGCCTGTGGCGCCGGTTGGGCCTGTGGCGCCGGTTGGACCTGTAGCGCCGGTCGGACCTGTAGCGCCGGTCGGGCCGGTGGCGCCGGTCGGGCCGGTGGCGCCGGTCGGGCCAGTGGCACCGGTCGGGCCTGTGGCTCCGGTCGGGCCGGTGGCGCCGGTCGGGCCTGTGGCTCCAGTTGGGCCAGTGGCTCCGGTCGGACCTGTGGCTCCGGTTGGGCCTGTCGCGCCGGTTGGGCCTGTCGCGCCGGTTGGGCCTGTGGCTCCGGTTGGGCCCGTGGCTCCGGTCGGACCTGTGGCTCCGGTTGGGCCTGTGGCTCCGGTTGGGCCTGTGGCTCCGGTCGGACCTGTGGCGCCGGTTGGGCCCGTGGCTCCGGTCGGACCTGTGGCGCCGGTTGGACCTGTAGCGCCGGTTGGGCCGGTGGCTCCGGTTGGGCCTGTGGCTCCGGTTGGGCCTGTCGCGCCGGTTGGGCCTGTCGCGCCGGTTGGGCCTGTCGCGCCGGTTGGGCCGGTGGCGCCGGTTGGGCCTGTAGCTCCGGTTGGGCCAGTGGCTCCGGTTGGGCCGGTGGCTCCGGTTGGGCCGGTGGCGCCGGTCGGGCCGGTAGCGCCGGTTGGGCCGGTGGCTCCGGTTGGGCCGGTGGCTCCGGTTGGGCCTGTGGCGCCGGTTGGGCCGGTCGCACCTGTCGCGCCGGTTGGACCTGTGGCTCCGGTTGGGCCTGTGGCGCCGGTTGGGCCTGTTGCGCCGGTCGGACCTGTGGCGCCGGTTGGACCTGTGGCTCCGGTCGGACCTGTGGCGCCGGTCGGGCCTGTGGCGCCGGTTGGTCCTGTGGCGCCGGTTGGTCCTGTGGCGCCGGTCGGACCTGTGGCGCCGGTTGGGCCTGTGGCGCCGGTCGGACCTGTGGCGCCGGTTGGGCCTGTGGCGCCGGTCGGGCCAGTCGCGCCGGTTGGGCCGGTGGCCCCGGTCGGGCCAGTGGCTCCGGTTGGACCGGTGGCTCCGGTTGGGCCAGTCGCACCGGTCGGACCGGTAGCGCCGGTTGGGCCAGTGGCGCCGGTCGGACCGGTGGCGCCGGTTGGGCCTGTTGCGCCGGTTGGACCTGTGGCGCCGGTTGGACCTGTGGAGCCGGTTGGACCAGTGGCTCCGGTCGGACCTGTGGCGCCAGTTGGACCTGTAGCTCCGGTGGCGCCGGTCGGACCTGTCGCGCCGGTTGGGCCGGTGGCGCCGGTTGGGCCTGTGGCGCCGGTTGGGCCTGTTGCGCCGGTCGGACCTGTGGCGCCGGTCGGGCCTGTGGCGCCGGTCGGGCCTGTGGCGCCGGTTGGACCAGTGGCTCCGGTCGGACCTGTGGCGCCGGTCGGACCTGTGGCGCCGGTCGGACCTGTCGCGCCGGTTGGGCCGGTGGCGCCGGTCGGGCCAGTTGCGCCGGTCGGACCTGTCGCGCCGGTCGGGCCAGTTGCGCCGGTTGGGCCTGTGGCGCCGGTTGGGCCGGTGGCTCCGGTTGGGCCTGTTGCGCCGGTCGGACCTGTGGCGCCGGTCGGACCTGTGGCTCCGGTCGGACCTGTGGCTCCGGTCGGACCTGTGGCGCCGGTCGGACCTGTGGCTCCGGTTGGGCCTGTGGCGCCGGTTGGGCCTGTTGCGCCGGTCGGACCAGTGGCTCCGGTCGGACCTGTGGCTCCGGTCGGACCTGTGGCGCCGGTCGGGCCTGTGGCGCCGGTCGGGCCTGTGGCGCCGGTTGGGCCTGTGGCTCCGGTTGGGCCTGTGGCGCCGGTCGGACCTGTGGCGCCGGTTGGGCCGGTGGCGCCGGTTGGGCCAGTGGCCCCGGTCGGGCCAGTGGCTCCGGTTGGACCGGTGGCTCCAGTCGGGCCTGTCGCGCCGGTTGGGCCAGTGGCGCCGGTTGGGCCGGTCGCTCCGGTCGGGCCTGTGGCGCCGGTCGGACCTGTGGCTCCAGTCGGGCCTGTCGCGCCGGTTGGGCCGGTGGCGCCGGTTGGGCCGGTGGCGCCGGTCGGACCTGTCGCTCCGGTTGGACCTGTGGCGCCGGTTGGACCTGTGGCGCCGGTTGGACCAGTGGCTCCGGTCGGACCTGTGGCGCCAGTTGGACCTGTAGCTCCGGTGGCGCCGGTCGGACCTGTCGCGCCGGTTGGGCCGGTGGCGCCGGTTGGGCCTGTGGCGCCGGTTGGGCCTGTTGCGCCGGTCGGACCTGTGGCGCCGGTCGGGCCTGTGGCGCCGGTTGGACCAGTAGCTCCGGTCGGACCTGTGGCGCCGGTCGGACCTGTGGCGCCGGTTGGGCCTGTCGCGCCGGTTGGACCAGTGGCGCCAGTTGGACCTGTAGCTCCGGTCGGACCGGTGGCGCCGGTCGGGCCGGTGGCTCCAGTCGGACCTGTGGCTCCAGTCGGACCTGTGGCTCCAGTCGGACCTGTGGCTCCGGTTGGGCCAGTGGCTCCAGTCGGACCTGTGGCTCCGGTTGGGCCAGTGGCTCCGGTTGGGCCTGTCGCGCCGGTTGGGCCCGTGGCTCCGGTCGGACCTGTGGCTCCGGTGGGGCCTGTCGCGCCGGTTGGGCCTGTGGCGCCGGTTGGGCCTGTGGCGCCGGTCGGGCCTGTGGCGCCGGTTGGGCCTGTGGCGCCGGTTGGACCAGTGGCGCCAGTTGGACCTGTAGCTCCGGTCGGACCGGTGGCGCCGGTCGGGCCGGTGGCTCCAGTCGGACCTGTGGCTCCAGTCGGACCTGTGGCTCCAGTCGGACCTGTGGCTCCGGTTGGGCCGGTGGCTCCGGTTGGGCCTGTCGCGCCTGTTGGGCCCGTGGCTCCGGTCGGACCTGTGGCTCCGGTGGGGCCTGTCGCGCCGGTTGGGCCTGTGGCGCCGGTTGGGCCTGTGGCGCCGGTCGGGCCTGTTGCGCCGGTCGGACCTGTGGCGCCGGTCGGACCTGTGGCTCCGGTCGGACCTGTGGCGCCGGTCGGGCCGGTGGCGCCGGTTGGGCCTGTGGCGCCGGTTGGGCCTGTGGCGCCGGTTGGACCTGTAGCGCCGGTCGGACCTGTAGCGCCGGTCGGGCCGGTGGCTCCGGTCGGGCCTGTGGCTCCGGTTGGGCCGGTGGCGCCGGTTGGGCCTGTGGCTCCGGTCGGGCCAGTGGCTCCGGTCGGACCGGTGGCGCCGGTCGCGCCGGTGGCTCCGGTCGGGCCAGTGGCACCGGTCGGGCCTGTGGCTCCGGTCGGGCCTGTGGCGCCGGTCGGGCCAGTGGCTCCAGTTGGGCCAGTGGCTCCGGTCGGACCTGTGGCTCCGGTGGGGCCTGTCGCGCCGGTTGGGCCTGTCGCGCCGGTTGGACCTGTCGCGCCGGTTGGCCCTGTCGCGCCGGTGGCGCCGGTCGGGCCGGTGGCTCCGGTCGGGCCGGTGGCGCCGGTTGCGCCGGTGGCTCCGGTTGGGCCGGTGGCTCCGGTTGGGCCGGTGGCGCCGGTTGCGCCGGTGGCGCCGGTCGGGCCAGTCGCGCCGGTCGGGCCGGTGGCTCCAGTCGGACCTGTGGCTCCAGTCGGACCAGTGGCTCCAGTCGGACCTGTGGCTCCGGTCGGGCCAGTGGCTCCAGTCGGACCTGTGGCTCCGGTTGGGCCAGTGGCTCCGGTTGGCCTGTCGCGCCTGTTGGGCCCGTGGCTCCGGTCGGACCTGTGGCTCCGGTGGGGCCTGTGGCGCCGGTTGGGCCAGTCGCGCCGGTCGGGCCAGTGGCTCCGGTCGGGCCGGTCGCGCCGGTTGGGCCTGTGGCTCCAGTTGGGCCAGTGGCTCCGGTCGGACCGTGGCTCCGGTCGGACCGGTGGCTCCGGTCGGGCCTGTCGCCCGGTTGGGCCGGTGGCTCCGGTCGGGCCAGTGGCTCCGGTCGGGCCGGTGGCTCCGGTCGGACCTGTGGCGCCGGTTGGGCCTGTTGCGCCGGTCGGACCTGTGGCTCCGGTTGGGCCTGTCGCGCCGGTTGCACCTGTGGCGCCGTCGGGCCGTGGCGCCGGTTGGGCCGGTGGCGCCGGTCGGGCCTGTGGCTCCGGTCGGCCGGTGGCGCCGGTCGGGCCGGTGGCGCCGGTCGGGCCTGTGGCTCCGGTCGCGCCAGTGGCTCCGGTCGGACCGGTGGCGCCGGTCGGGCCGGTGGCGCCGGTCGGGCCAGTGGCACCGGTCGGGCCTGTGGCTCCGGTCGGGCCTGTGGCTCCGGTCGGGCCTGTGGCTCCAGTTGGGCCAGTGGCTCCGGTCGGGCCTGTGGCGCCGGTCGGGCCTGTGGCTCCAGTTGGGCCAGTGGCTCCGGTCGGACCGGTGGCTCCGGTGGCGCCTGTCGCGCCGGTTGGTCCTGTCGCGCCGGTTGGACCTGTGGCGCCGGTTGGCTCCGGTCGCGCCGGTGGCGCCGGTCGGGCCGGTGGCGCCGGTGGGCCTGTGGCGCCGGTTGGGCCGGTGGCTCCGGTTGGGCCGGTGGCTCCGGTTGGGCCTGTGGCGCCGGTTGGGCCGGTGGCGCCGGTCGGGCCAGTCGCTCCGGTTGGGCCGGTGGCTCCAGTCGGACCTGTGGCTCCGGTTGGGCCGGTGGCTCCGGTCGGGCCTGTGGCTCCGGTCGGACCGGTGGCGCCGGTTGGGCCGGTGGCGCCGGTTGGGCCTGTGGCTCCGGTCGCGCCAGTGGCTCCGGTCGGACCTGTGGCTCCGGTCGGGCCGTGGCGCCGGTCGGGCCAGTGGCACCGGTCGGGCCTGTTGCACCGGTCGGGCCGGTTGCGCCGGTCGGGCCTGTGGCTCCTGTTGGGCCAGTTGCTCCGGTCGGACCTGTGGCTCCGGTGGGCCTGTTGCACCGTTGGGCCTGTCGCTCCGGTGGACCTGTCGCGCCAGTTGGCCCGTCGCGCCGGTGGCCCGGTTGGGCCGGTGCGCCGGTTGGGCCGGTGGCTCCGGTTGGGCCGGTGGCTCCGGTTGGGCCTGTGGCGCCGGTTGGGCCGGTGGCGCCGGTGGGCCAGTCGCGCCGGTCGGACCTGTGGCTCCGGTCGCGCCGTGGCGCCGGTTGGGCCAGTGGCTCCGGTTGCGCCGGTGGCTCCGGTCGGGCCAGTGGCTCCGGTTGCGCCTGTGGCTCCCGTTGGGCCTGTGGCTCCGGTCGGGCCTGTAGCGCCGGTCGGGCCAGTGGCTCCCGTTGGGCCTGTGGCGCCGGTCGGGCCGTGGCGCCGGTCGGTCCAGTCGCGCCGGTCGGACCTGTGGCTCCGGTTGCGCCAGTAGCTCCGGTCGCGCCGGTGGCGCCGGTTGGGCCAGTCGCGCCGGTTGCGCCGGTGGCTCCGGTTGGGCCAGTGGCTCCGGTCGGACCGGTGGCTCCGGTTGGGCCAGTGGCTCCGGTTGGGCCTGTCGCGCCGGTGGCGCCAGTGGCTCCGGTTGCGCCTGTCGCGCCGGTTGGGCCAGTGGCTCCGGTTGGGCCGTGGCTCCGGTCGGGCCTGTTGCGCCGGTTGGGCCAGTGGCGCCGGTTGGGCCAGTGGCGCCGGTCGGACCGGTGGCTCCGGTCGGGCCTGTGGCTCCGGTTGCACCGGTGGCGCCGGTTGCGCCTGTGGCTCCGGTCGCGCCAGTGGCTCCAGTTGGACCTGTGGCTCCGGTTGGACCTGTAGCTCCGGTCGGGCCAGTGGCTCCGGTTGGGCCTGTAGCTCCGGTTGGGCCTGTGGCTCCGGTTGCGCCTGTAGCGCCGGTCGGGCCTGTGGCTCCGGTTGGGCCTGTGGCTCCGTTGGGCCAGTGGCTCCGGTCGGACCTGTGGCTCCGGTCGCGCCGGTGGCGCCGGTCGCGCCAGTGGCTCCGGTTGGGCCTGTGGCGCCGGTCGGGCCTGTGGCGCCGGTCGGGCCAGTCGCGCCGGTCGGGCCTGTGGCTCCGGTCGGGCCAGTGGCGCCGGTTGGGCCGGTGGCTCCGGTCGGGCCTGTCGCTCCGGTTGGACCTGTGGCGCCTGTCGGGCCAGTGGCTCCTGTTGGCCGGTGGCTCCGGTTGGCCAGTGGCTCCGGTTGGCCTGTCGCTCCGGTTGGGCCAGTGGCTCCGGTTGGGCCGGTGGCTCCGGTTTGGCCGGTGGCTCCGGTTGGGCCAGTGGCTCCGGTTGGGCCGGTGGCTCCGGTTGGGCCAGTGGCTCCTGTCGGCCAGTAGCTCCGGTCGGGCCTGTGGCTCCGGTTGGGCCAGTGGCTCCGGTTGGGCCAGTGGCGCCGGTGGGGCCTGTTGCGCCGGTTGGGCCTGTGGCGCCAGTTGGCCTGTGGCGCCAGTTGGCCTGTGGCGCCTGTATCGGACCAGTAGCTCCAGTTTCGCCTGTGGCTCCGGTCGGACCTGTCGCTCCTGTTGGCCGTTGCGCCGGTCGGACCTGTGGCGCCGGTCGGGCCTGTGGCGCCGGTCGGGCCTGTGGCTCCGGTTGGGCCGGTTGCGCCGGTGGGGCCTGTGGCTCCGGTCGGGCCTGTGGCTCCGGTTGGACCTGTGGCGCCGGTTGGGCCTGTGGCGCCGGTTGGGCCTGTGGCTCCGGTCGGGCCTGTGGCGCCGGTCGGACCTGTGGCTCCGGTCGGGCCGGTCGCGCCGGTTCGCCAGTGGGGCCGGTCGGGCCGGTGGCTCCGGTCGGGCCTGTGGCGCCAGTCGGGCCGGTGGCTCCAGTCGGGCCGGTCGCGCCGGTTTGGCCGGTGGCGCCGGTAGGGCCGGTAGCGCCGGTCGGACCTGTGGCTCCGGTTGGGCCTGTGGCTCCGGTCGGACCTGTGGCTCCGGTCGCCTGTGGCTCCGGTTGGACCTGTGCGCCGGTGGCGCCGGTCGGACCTGTGGCGCCGGTCGGGCCTGTGGCTCCGGTCGGACCTGTGGCTCCGGTCGGACCTGTCGCGCCGGTCGGACCTGTGGCTCCAGTCTCGCCTGTGGCGCCGGTCGGACCTGTGGCGCCGGTTGGACCTGTGGCGCCGGTTGGGCCAGTGGCTCCGGTACAGGACTCGCGGCGCCGGTTGGGCCAGTGGCTCCGGTCGGGCCAGTGGCGCCGGTCGGGCCTGGTTCAGGCCCGGGTTGGGCCGGTGGCGCCGGTGGGCTCCGGTCGCCCGAGCGGCCCCGGTCGGGCCTGTGGCGGGTGTCCGGTCGGGCCAGTGGCGCCGGTCGGGCCGTGGCCCCCGTGGGTCCGGTCGCGCCAGTGGCCCCGGTCGGGCCGGTGGCCCCAGTGGGTCC